>CAWKGY010000001.1:0-1116479 GCA_963849235.1 uncultured Actinomycetota bacterium
GGGGCACCCCGCGGGGCCCGGACGGTGCTCACCAGCGCAGTTCGTAGGACTGGCCGAGCAGTTCCCCGCCGAACTCGGTGTGGGTCTCCTCGCCGACGAGCGTGAAGCCCGCCGCGAGGTAGAGGCCCCGCGCCGCGGCGAGCGGCTCGTTGGTCCACAGCACGAGCCGCGCGTACCCGGCGTCGCGCGCGAAGGTGACGCAGCGCTCGACGAGGGCCCGCCCGACGCCGAGCCCCCGGGCGTCCGGCTCGACGAGCAGCAGCCGCAGCCGCGCCGTCGTCGGGTCCTCCCGCAGGCACAGGACGGACCCGACGCGGCGGCCGTCGAGGTCGGCCACCCACGCCGCGTCCCGGCCCGGCACCGCGCCCTCGGCGTACTGGGCCACGATCCGCGCCGTCACGGCCTCGACCGACCACCCGTACTCGGCGGCGTACCGCTCGCCGTGGGCCATGAGCACCCACCCGAGGTCACCGGGCCGATCGGCCTCCCGGAGCACGACGTCACCCACGCGAACACGCCCCCTTCACTGAAACGACTGTTTCAGTGAAGCACACTGTCCGGCGTGACCGCGACCGATTCCACGACGTCGATCGACGAGGGCTCGGCCCGACGGCGGGAGCTGCTCGACGCCGCCTACGAGTGGGTGCTCACCCACGGGCTGGCCGACATGTCGCTGCGCCCGCTGGCCGAGGCGATCGGCTCGAGCCCCCGGGTGCTGCTCTACCTGTTCGGCAGCAAGGACGGCCTCGTGCGGGCACTGCTCGGGCGGTCCCGGGCCGACCAGCTGCGCGTGCTCGAGGCACTGCCCGACGACGCCGGGCTCGCCTCGGCCGCCGAGCAGCTGTGGCGGTGGCTGTCGGCCGCCGAGCACCGACCGCTGCTGCGGCTGTGGCTCGAGGCCTACAGCCGGTCGGTGGTCGGGGAGCCAGGGCCCTGGGAGGGGTTCGCCCTGGAGACGGTGAGCGACTGGGACCTCCTGCTCGCGGCGCACCAGCCCTCGGCGGTGATCGGCACGCCCGAGGGTGCGGCCGAACGGGCGCTGGTGCTCGCGGTGCTGCGCGGGGCCCTGCTCGACCTGCTCGCGACCGGCGACGCCGAGCGGACCGGGGCCGCCGTCGCGACCCATGTGCGGGCCCTCTCCGGGGCGCCCCGCGCCACGGAGGGCGCGGGCGGGACCCGTGGGGACGGTGAGTAGCCTTTCGCCCGTGCCCGCGCCCAGCCGGACCGTCGTGGAGCCCGCGGAGTCCTCGGCGGACACCGTCCCGCCGGGCCCCGATGTGATCCGCCCGCGCCAGGTCGTCCCGACCTCCGTCGCGGCCCTCGCCGCACGGATCACCGAGGCCACCGGAACCGCGCCGGAGCTGCGCGGGGACCCGTCGGTCAGCGTCACCGGTGCCGGCCTGCGTGCCCACGAGGTCGCGGCGGGGGAGCTCTTCGCCGCCCTCGGCGGGGCGCGCGCCCACGGCGCCGACTTCGCCGCCCAGGCCCTCGAGCGCGGCGCCGCCGCCGTGCTGACCGACCCCGAGGGCGCCGCCCGGCCCGCGCTGGCCGCCGCGGGCGTCCCGGTCCTGGTCCACCCACACCCGCGCCAGGCCCTCGGACCCGCCTCGTCGCTGATCTTCGGCGACCCCTCGCGTCGCCTCGCGCTGCTCGGCGTCACCGGCACCAGCGGCAAGACGACCACGGTCTACCTGCTCGAGGCGGCCCTGGCCGCGGCAGGCGCGACGACCGGGCTCATCGGCACCGTCGAGACCCGGATGCGCGGGCGCCACGTGCCGAGCGCCTTCACCACCCCGGAGGCCCCCGACCTGCAGGCCCTGCTCGCGGCCATGGTCGAGGAGGGCGTCACGCACGCCGCGATGGAGGTCTCGAGCCACGCGCTCGCGCAGGGCCGGGTCGACGGGACGACGTACGCCGTGGGCGCCTTCACCAACCTCTCGGCCGAGCACCTGGACTTCCACCCGACGATGGAGGACTACTTCGCGGCCAAGCGGCGCCTCTTCGAGGAGGGCCGGGCCGCGGCCCACGTCGTCTGCGTCGACGACGCCTGGGGCGCACGCCTCGCGGCCGATCTCGGCGCGATCACGGTCAGCGCCGCCACCGACGCCACCGGCTCCGACGCCGACTGGACCGCCGCCGGGGCCCACGCCCACGCCGACGGCACCCAGACCTTCCACGCCCACGGCCCGGACGGTCTCGACCTGCCGGTGACGCTGCGGCTGCCGGGCGCGTTCAACGTCGCCAACGCCCTCGTCGCGCTCGCCTGCGGCCACGCCGCGGGACTCGACCCGGCGCGGCTCGCGGCCGGCCTGGCGCACGTCCAGGTGCCCGGGCGGATGCAGCGCGTGGACGCCGGGCAGCCCTTCCTCGCCGTCGTCGACTACGCGCACAAGCCGGCTGCCGTCGAGGCGCTGCTGACGACGCTGCGGGCCCAGCTCCCCGGCGGACCGGACGGCGGGGGCCGGGTGCTGACCGTCCTCGGGTGCGGCGGCGACCGCGACCGCGAGAAGCGACCCGTCATGGGCGCCCTCGCCGCGGAGCTCTCCGACCTGGTGTGGATCACCGACGACAACCCGCGCACCGAGGACCCGGCCGCCATCCGCGCCGCGATGCTGGACGGGGCGCGGACCTCGTCACGGGCGCGTGCGAAGGTGGCCGAGGAGGGCGACCGGCGCGCTGCGATCCGGGCCGCCGTGGCCGCGGCGCGACCGGGGGACGTCGTCGTGGTCGCCGGCAAGGGGCACGAGCCGGGCCAGAAGGTCGGTGCCCAGGTGCTGCCCTTCTCCGACGTCGAGGTGCTCGGCGACGCCCTGCGCGCCACCGTGACCGACCCGTCCACCCCGGAGGACCCTGCGTGATCGATCAGACCCTCGCCGAGCTCGCCCGCCTCGTCGGCGGACGGCTGCACCGCGCGACCGGGGACGAGCGCATCACCGGCACGGTCGAGTTCGACAGCCGGGCGGTGGGCCCCGGGGGCCTGTTCGTCGCTCTGCCGGGCGAGCGGGTCGACGGCCACGCCTTCGCGACGACGGCCGTGCGCCAGGGCGCCGTGGGTGTGCTGGCGGCCCGTGAGGTCGACGCCCCCGCGGTGATCGTCGACCCGACGCCGGGTACGCACGGCAGCTACGTCCTCGAGGCCGACCACGACGGGTCGGGCGCCGCGGTCCTGGCCGCGCTGCAGACCCTCGCCCGCCACGTGGTGGACACCCTGGTCGCGCAGACCGGGCTCTCCGTCGTCGGGATCACCGGCTCGTCGGGCAAGACCTCGACGAAGGACCTGGTCGCGGCCCTGCTCGAGCGCGACGGGCCCACGGTCGCGCCGCCCGGCAGCTTCAACAACGAGCTCGGCCACCCGTGGACGGTGCTGCGCGCCGACGCGGGCACCCGCCACCTGGTCTGCGAGCTCTCCGCCCGCGGACCCGGGCACATCGCCGCGCTCTGCCGGGTGGCGCCGCCGCGGGTGGGGGCAGTGCTCAACGTCGGGTCCGCGCACCTCGGGGAGTTCGGCTCCCGCGAGGCGATCGCCGCCGCGAAGGGCGAGCTGGTCGAGGCGCTGCCGTCGGCGGAGCGGGGCGGCGTCGCGGTCCTGGGCGCCGACGACCCCGTGGTGGCCGCGATGGCCGACCGGACCGCGGCCCGCGTCGTGCACGCCGGACGCTCCCCGCAGGCCCACGTCCGGGCCGTCGACGAGTCCCTCGGCGACGACGGGCGCGCCCGCTTCCGCCTGGTGACCGCCTCCGGCGAGGCCGACGTGGCGCTGCGGCTGCGCGGCGCCCACCAGGTCGACAACGCGCTGGTCGCGGCCGCGATCGCGCTGGAGACCACCGGCCTGGCCGTCGCCCGGGTCGCGGACGCGCTCGGCGAGGCCGAGCCGCGCAGCCGCTGGCGCATGGAGGTCGGCGAGCGCGCGGACGGCCTCACCGTCCTCAACGACGCCTACAACGCGAACCCGGAGTCGATGCGCGCCGCGCTGACGACCCTCGCCGCGATGCGGGGGCGCCATACGGCCGTCCTCGGCGCGATGGCCGAGCTGGGACCCGACGCCGAGGCGGCGCACGCCGAACTGGGCCGGCTCGCCGCGCGCACCGGCCTGCACCGGCTCGTCGTCGTCGGCGAGGCCGCCCGCGGGGTGCACGAGGCCGCGCGCGACGCCGGGCTGACCTCCGACCTCGTGCCGGACGCCGCGTCCGCCGTCGAGGCCGTGCACGCCGGCCCGGGCGACGTCGTGCTGGTCAAGGCCAGTCGGTCGGCCGGGCTGGAGTCGGTGGCCCAGGCGCTGCTGGACGGGGCCGGGGCGAGCGCTGGGGGTGCGACCCGATGAAGGGTGTGCTCGTCGCGGCCGGGATCGCCCTCGCGGTGTCGATCCTGCTCACGCCGTACGTGATCCGGCTGTTCATCAAGCAGGGCTTCGGGCAGGAGATCCGCGAGGAGGGTCCGCAGAGCCACCAGGGCAAGCGCGGCACCCCGACGATGGGCGGGGTCGCGATCCTCGCCGCGATCTGGGTCGGCTACCTCGTCTCCCACCTCGCGGCCGACGTGTCGATCTCGGCGTCCGGCCTGCTGGTGCTGATGCTGATGACGTCGCTGGGGGTCGTCGGCTTCCTGGACGACTTCATCAAGATCCGGCGTCAGCGCAACCTCGGCCTCAACAAGACCGCGAAGCTGGTCGGGCAGCTCGTCACCGCGGTGATCTTCGGGACGCTCGCGCTGCAGTTCGCCGACGAGCAGGGGCTCACCCCGGCCTCGACGAATCTGTCGTTCGTCCGCGACATCGCCGTCGTCGGGTTCGGCAGCGTCGGGTTCATCCTGTTCTGCTACCTGATCGTCACGGCGGCCTCGAACGCGGTGAACCTCACCGACGGGCTCGACGGGCTCGCCGCGGGCATCTCGGCGATGGTGCTCGCGACCTACCTGATCGTCTCCTTCTGGCAGTTCCGCAACGCGTGCGGGACCGCCATCGAGGCCGGCTGCTACCAGGTCCGCGACCCGCTGGACATCACGCTCGTCGCGGCCGCCGGCATGGGGGCGTGCATCGGGTTCCTGTGGTGGAACGCGGCGCCCGCCCGGATCTTCATGGGCGACACCGGCTCGCTGGCCCTCGGCGGCCTGTTCGCCGGGCTCGCGATGGTCACCCGCACCGAGCTGCTGCTCGTGGTGCTCGGCGGCGTGTTCGTGGTCGAGGCGCTCTCGGTGGTGCTGCAGGTCGCGGTGTTCCGCACGACCCGACGCCGGCTGTTCCGGATGGCGCCGTTCCACCACCACTTCGAGCTGGCCGGGTGGGCGGAGACCACCGTGATCATCCGCTTCTGGCTGCTCGCGGCCATCTGCTGCGCGCTGGGACTGGGCCTGTTCTACAGCGAGTGGCTCGCCGCGTCGGGCGGGTAGGGCACATGACCGGGAGTCGGGGTCTCGCGGGCGCGCACGTGCTGGTGGCCGGCGCGCGGCGCACCGGGGCGTCGGTGGTCGACGTCCTGGTCGACGTCGGCGCGATCGTGACGGTCGCCGACGCCGACCCCACGCAGCTGGCCACCCTCGAGGACCGCAAGGCCGCCTTCACCACCGACCTCACGACGGTGCCCGAGGGGTGCGACCTCGTCGTCACCAGCCCCGGCTTCCGCCCCGACTCGCCGCTCGCCCGCGCCGCACAGGTCGCGGGCGTGGAGATGATCGGCGAGCCGGAGCTGGCCTGGCGGCTCGGGAGCGACCCGACGGTGTGCCCCGACGGCCCGCCCCGCTGGCTCGCGATCACCGGGACGAACGGCAAGACCACGACGACGGGGATGCTCGAGGCGATCCTGCTCGCCGCCGGTGAGGACGCCGTGGCCTGCGGGAACATCGGGCTCCCGATCGTGGACGCGCTGCGCGCCGGCCACCGGGTGCTCGCCGTCGAGCTCTCCAGCTTCCAGCTCGAGTGGTCCCCGTCGGTGGCGCCCTACGCCGGGGCGGTCCTCAACGTCGCCGACGACCACCTCGACTGGCACGGCTCCATGGCCGCCTACGCGGGCGCGAAGGCGCGGGTGCTGCGCGGCGAGGTCGCGATCGCGGGTCTCGACGACGAGCGCGCCGCCGGGCTGCTGCGCGCGGCGCCCGCCGCCCGCCACGTCGGGTTCACCCGCGGCGAGCCGGGCCCGGGGGAGATCGGCCTGGTCACCGAGCGGGGCGAGGGGCTGCTGCTCGACCGTGCGTTCGCCGACGACGGGGCCCGGCTCGGCACGGTGCTCGCCGCCCTGGCCGACATCGCCCCGCCCGGCCCGCCGGGGGAGGCCAACGCCCTCGCGGCGGCCGCGCTCGCCCGCGCGCACGGCGTCCCCGCCGAGGCCGTCGCGGCCGGGCTGCGGGCCTACGCGCCCGGGGCGCACCGCGGCGCGGTGGTCGCCGAGGCGAACGGGGTGCGCTGGCTGGACGACTCGAAGGCCACCAACCCCCACGCCGCGGCCGCGTCGCTGGCCGCGCACGACCGCGTGGTGTGGCTCGCGGGCGGGATGCTCAAGGGCGCGCAGGTCGACGACCTCGTGCTCGCCCACCGCGGCCGGCTCGCGGGCGTGGTGGTGCTCGGCGCCGACCGGGGGGCGATCCTCGACGCCCTCGCCCGACACGCGCCCGAGGTGCCCGTCGTGGACGTCGGCGGGGGCGACGATGGTCCGATGGATCCCGGAGAGTCCGATCCCATGCAGGTGGCCGTGGCGGCAGCAGCTTCCATGGCCCACCCGGGCGACGTCGTGCTGCTCGCACCGGCGGCGGCCTCGATGGACATGTTCCGCGACTACGCGGCCCGCGGCGACGCGTTCGCCGTCGCCGCGCAGCGGGTCGCGGGGGTCGCCGAGCCCGCGTCCGACCCCGGCGCCCCGTCGTGACGGCCGCGCCCCGGTCGGCGCAGCGTGGGGGTCGGCGGGAGGCCCCGCCGCGGGTCCGGGCGCTCGGCGCCACGCTGGCGCAGTGGCTCGGCCGGCCGCTGACCTCACTGCACCTGGTCCTCGCGGTGTTCGGCCTGCTCACCGCGCTGGGCCTGGTGATGGTCCTCTCGGCGTCGTCGGTGAACGCCTACGCCGCGGGTGGCTCGTCCTACGGCGTGTTCTTCCGCCAGCTCGCGTTCGCCGTCGTCGGCGCGGTGCTGTTCTGGGTCGGCCTGCGGGTCCCGCCGCGGCGGTGGCGGGCGGCGAGCCCGTGGCTGCTCGCGGCGTGCCTGGTGCTGCTCGTGCTGGTGCTCGTGCCGGGGCTGGGGGCGACGGTCAACGGCTCGCGGTCGTGGTTCCGCGTCGGCGGGGTGTCGCTGCAGCCCTCGGAGGTCACGAAGGTGGCCCTGGCGCTGTGGGGCGCGCACGTGCTCGTCCGCCACCGGCCCGCGCCGCGGCGCTGGCGGCAGGCGCTCATGCCGCTGCTGCCCGTGGCGCTGGTGATCCTCACCCTCGTCGTCGCCCAGCCCGACCTCGGCACGACGATCTCGCTCGCCGTCGTCGTCGCGGCCCTGCTGTGGTTCGCGTGCGCCCCCATGGGCCTGCTCGCGCTGCTGGGCACCGGCGGCGTCATCGGCGCCGTGGTGCTCGGCGTCGTCGCGTCCTACCGGCAGAGCCGCATCGCCGCGTTCCTCGACCCGTCGGGCAGCGACCCGCTCGGCCCCGCCTACCAGGCGCGGCAGGCGCTGTACTCGCTCGCCGACGGGGGCATGTTCGGCCAGGGCCTCGGGCAGGGCCGGGCGAAGTGGAGCTACCTGCCCAACGCCGACAACGACTTCATCTTCGCGATCATCGGCGAGGAGCTGGGCTTCCTCGGCGCCTTCGCCGTGATCGCGCTGTTCGTCACGCTCGCCTACACCGGGCTGCGCATCGCCGCGCGGTCGGTCGACCCGTGGGTCCGCGTCGTCGCGGGCACGCTCACCGTCTGGCTCGTCGTGCAGGCGGCGATCAACATCGGCTACGTCGTCGGGCTGCTGCCCGTGACCGGCATCCCGCTGCCGCTGGTGTCCTCGGGCGGCACGTCCCTCGCGCTCGCGCTGTTCGCCGGCGGCCTGCTCGCGAACTTCGCCCGCCACGAGGCCGACGCGGCAGCGGTGCTGCGCACCCAGGGGCAGGGCCGCCTCGCGCGGGTCCTGCGCCTGCCACCACCCGAACCCGTGCGGGCCCGCGCCCGCACGGGCTGATCCGACCGAGGAGGCACCTCGTGCCCGACCGGCCCCGCTCCACCTCCCGCCCGCTCTCCGTCGTCGTCGCCGGGGGCGGCACGGCGGGCCACATCGAGCCGGCGCTCGCGCTGGCCGACGCGGTCCGGCGGCTGCGCCCGAACGCCACGGTGACCGCGCTGGGCACCGCGCGCGGGCTGGAGACGACGCTCGTCCCGAAGCGGGGGTACGCGCTGGAGCTGGTGCCGCCGGTCCCGCTGCCCCGCAAGCCGTCGAAGGACCTCCTGGCGCTGCCGTGGCGGGTGCTGCGCTCGGTCCGGCGGACCCGGCAGGTGCTGCGGGACGTCGACGCGGACGTCGTCGTCGGCTTCGGCGGGTACGTGGCGCTGCCGGCCTACCTCGCGGCGCGCCTGCCCGGCTCGCGGGTGCCGGTGGTGGTCCACGAGGCCAACGCCAGCGCCGGGATCGCGAACAAGGTCGGGGCCCGGCACGCGGCCGCCGTGGCCGCGGCGGTGCCCGGCAGCGGGCTCGACGGGCCGGTGATCGGGATGCCGCTGCGCCGGGCGATCACGACGCTGGACCGCGGCGCGCTGCGCGCGAAGGCCCGCGCACACTTCGGGCTCGACCCCGACGCCCCCACGGTCCTGGTGTTCGGCGGCTCGCAGGGGGCGCGCTCGCTGAACGAGGCGGTCGCCGGGGCGGCCGCGGGGCTCGGGCGGGCCGGGATCGGGGTGCTGCACGCGCACGGGCCGAAGAACACCGTCGACGTCGCCCAGGTGCCGGGGGCGCCGCCGTACGTGACGGTGCCCTACCTGGAGCGGATGGATCTCGCCTACGCCGCCGCGGACGTCGCGATCTGCCGTGCCGGGGCGATGACGGTCGCCGAGGTGTCCGCGGTCGGCCTGCCCGCGATCTACGTCCCGCTCCCGCACGGCAACGGCGAGCAGCGGCTCAACGCGCTGCCGGTGGTCGAGAACGGCGGCGGGGAGCTCGTCGAGGACGCCGACCTCACCCCGGAGCGCGTCGTCGAGCTCGTGGTGCCCATGCTGACCAGCGGGGAGCGGCTGTCCGCGATGAGCGCGGGCGCCCGACGGACCGGCCACGCCGACGCGGACGAGACGCTGGCGCGGATGGTGCTCGACGTCGTGGAAGGGGCGGAGGGCGCTGCGGGCGCCGACGAGGGGGCGGGCACCATGGGGGGCGTGGTGAGGCACGAGGGGAACGAGCGGTGAGCGGGCAGGCACACGACGAGGCGGCCGAGGGACGGGGTCCGATGATCGAGTCCGGAGACGCAGCGGAGCGGAGCTCGACCATCGAGTCCGGAGACGCAGCGGAGCGGAGCTCGACCTCGAGTCCGGAGACGCAGCGGAGCGGAGCTCGACCATGGACCCCGGCGAACAGTCGGTGATCCCGGAGCTGCCGCCGCTGCTGTCGCGGGTGCACTTCATCGGCGCCGGCGGGGCGGCGATGAGCGGCATCGCGCGCATCCTGCTCGCCCGCGGCGCGATGGTGTCCGGCTCCGACGCCAAGGACTCGCGCGCGGTGCTGGCCCTGCGCACGCTCGGGGCGGAGGTCGCCGTCGGGCACGACGCGTCGAACCTCGACCTGCTCCCGGGCGGTCCCTCCGCGCTCGTCACCACCAAGGCCGTCCACCAGGCCGACCCGGACAACCCGGAGCTGCTGGAGGCCGCCGCGCGCGGCATCCCGGTGCTGCACCGCTCGGCCGTGCTCGCCGAGCTGATGGCCGACCACCGCGCCGCCTGCGTCTCGGGCAGCGCGGGCAAGACCTCGACGACCTCGATGCTGGTCGTCGCGCTGCAGGCCTGCGGCGCGGACCCGTCGTTCATGATCGGCGGGGACCTGCTCGCGTCGGGCTCGAGCGCCCACCACGGCCACGGCGACGTGTTCGTCGCGGAGGCCGACGAGAGCGACGGCTCGTTCCTCGCCTACTCGCCCGCCGTCGCGATCGTGACCAACGTCGAGCCCGACCACCTCGACCACCACGGCACCGCCGAGGCCTACGTGGCCGTGTTCGACGCCTTCGCCTCGCGCATCGAGCCCGGCGGCTGCCTCGTGGTGTGCGCCGACGACCCCGGCGCCGCCGCGCTCGGCGACCGGGCGGAGGCCGCGGGCATCCGGGTCCGCCGCTACGGCCGGGCCGCGACCGGCCCCGACGACGTCACGGTGCTGGACTACCGCCCGGAGGCCGCGACGGGGTTGCTGCACCTGAGGGTGGGGCGTACCGGAGACGCGGCGGAGGGGAGCTCGACCATCGAGACCGAGCACCACCTCCGCCTGGGGGTGGCGGGGGAGCACCAGGCGCTCAACGCGTGCGCCGCGCTGCTCGCCGGGCTCGACCTCGGGGCGCCGCTCGCGCGGCTGCTCGCCGGGCTGTCGTCGTTCACCGGGGTCCGGCGCCGGTTCGAGCTCCGGGGCCAGGCCGCGGGCGTGCGGGTCTACGACGACTACGCGCACGCGCCGACGAAGGTCGCGGCACAGCTGCGGGCGGCGCGGCCGGTGCTGGGGGAGCGGGGCCGCCTGCTGGTGGCGTTCCAGCCACACCTCTACTCGCGGACCCGGGACTTCGCCGTCCAGTTCGGCGAGGCGCTCTCGCTCGCCGACGAGGTCGTCGTGCTGGACGTGTACGGCGCCCGCGAGCAGCCCGAGCCCGGCGTCAGCGGCGAGCTCATCGCCGCGCGGATCGACCTGCCGCCCGACCACGTGCACTACGAACCGTCGTGGGCCTCGGTCCCGGCCCTGCTCGCCGACCTCGCCCGCCCCGGTGACCTCGTGATCACCATGGGCGCCGGTGACGTCACCGTGCTCGGCCCCGAGGTGCTCGCCGAGCTGGAGCGCCGCGAGCTCCGGCCGGACGCCCCCGTCGGCGCGGGCGCCGACCGCGTCGGGAGCTGATCCCCTGCCCTCCTCCCCGCGCCGGCGCTCCCCGCGCAGCGGCGACGCCGACGCCGGGGAGCGGGCGGGCGCGCGCGGGGGCCGGTCGGGACAGCCCACGCCCCGGCGCGCCGCGGCCCCGGGCGGGACCTCCCGCGGTGGAGCGTCCCGAGGCGGGTCACGGGGCGGGCAGCGCGGCACCCCGGAGCGCCGCACGGGCGCCGACCGGGGCCGGCGACGCCCGTCGAGCCGCCCCCCACGCGACCGCGGTCCGCGCGACCACGCCGCCCTCGAGGCCCGCGCGGCGCGGCGCCGGACGCTCCTGCGGCGCGGGATCGTCGGCGTGGTCGTCGCCGCCGTGGTCGCCGCGCTGGTGTGGCTGCTGGGCTTCTCCTCGGTGTTCGACGTGACCGACGTCGAGGTCGGCGGCGCGACGGCCGAGACGCTGCCCGCCGTCCGGACGGCCGCCCAGGTGGCCCCGGGCACCTCACTGCTCTGGCTCGACACCTCGGCCCTCGACGCACGGGTGCAGACGATCCCGCGGGTCGCGACGGTCGACGTGCGCCGCTCGCTCCCGCACACCGTGACGGTGACCGTGACCGAGCGGGAGCCGGTCGCCGCGGTGCCGCTCGACGGGGCCGGGCAGGGGGTCGCGCTCGTCGACGGCACCGGGTTCGCCTACCGGACGATGCCCGCCCCGCCGCCCGGGATCCCGCGGCTGGTCCTCGGCCTGGGCATCGCCGCGTCCCCGTCGGACCCCACCACGGTGGCCGCCGTCCGCGTGCTGGCGGCCCTGCCCGCCGACCTTCGGGGGCGGATCACCGAGCTGCGCGCGGTCAGCCCCTACGACGTGTCCTTCACCCTCGACGGCGGCCGCACCGTGCGCTGGGGGGCGGACGCCGACGACGCCCGCAAGGCGGCCGTGCTCGGCCCGCTGCTCGGCCGGCCCGGCTCGACCTACGACGTCAGCAGCCCGGATCTGCCCGTCGTCTCCTGACGCCGGAGGTCCGGTCGGGAGCCGCCGGGGTCTGATCGAGGTGAAGGACACGTGCGCGCCGGGACCGTGCGCGCCGTGCGACCGGTCCCGGACCCCCGTCTCGAACCGGTGACGCTCGGTCACCGTGTCCGGGGGTCGCGATGGTCGCCGAGCGTGCGCGAACGGCCTCCGCTCACCCGTCCGGGACCCTCCTGAGCCCCGGACGCATGACGTCGACACCTCCTTGACCTGCGCCGACGGCTGTCACCTGGTCGGTCATCACTCACGTGCACACCACCTGTCGCTCTTGACCCATCCGCATCACGGAGCGTCAACTCTGCGCCGTCCCGGATGCGGGTCGTGCGGCGTTCGGGGCCGCGCCGCATCCCGGGGACGGCGGAGGAGAGGACGCGATGACCATGACGACCGCGCGGGCGGGCCGCGACCGTGGACCCGGGGAGCGGGTGCCACGGGCCGGGGGATCGGCACGGGCCGCTCTCGGCCCGCTGCTCGCGGCGGGGCTCACGGTGGTCGCGCTCCTCGGGGCGGGGCTCGCGGAGGCGCCCGTCGCGCGTGCGGCACCGTCGCCGGGGGACACCTGGATCGCCGAGCTCGCCGTCGAGGGCGGGGACGACACCAACGTCGTCGCGTCGGCCGGGGCCGTCCGCCTCGCCGGCGACACCGTCCGCGCCCAGAGCGCCCGCTCGCCGTTGGCCGAGGGCGAGCTGCTGCTGGCCCCGCGCCGGATGCCGACCCCGGTCGACCGGGTCTCCGCCGACGTCACGGCCGACGTCCCGCCCGGGGCGCAGGTCCTCGTCGACGTCCGCGGCCTGCGGGCCGACGCCACGTGGAGCCAGTGGGAGCCCGCGAGCCCCGGCGGCCCGGCGATGCTGCCCGAGGCGTCCGCGGAGGTGCAGGTCCGCGCGACCCTCGTCGCCGGCGACCACGGTGCCGGACCGGCCCTCCAGCGCCTCTACCTCTCCGCCGACCGCACCCGGGCGCAGAGCCCGACCGGCACCGTCCCGATCGTCCCGCCGAAGCCCGGGGCGCCCGCGCCCGCGCCGCTGGCGAGCCCCGCGGTGACCAGCCGGGTGTTCGCGACGCGGGAGGGCCTGGTCGGCGGCACGACCGCCAACGGCCACGTCATCGCCCCGCGCGACCACTTCGTGGCCCTGCCCTCACGCCGGGGGCTCTCGCCCCGCAACACGGGGGACTACACGGTGAAGGTCTGCGCCGCGAACGGCCGCTGCGCCTGGTCGCCGGTCTGGGACGTCGGCCCGTGGAACACCACCGACGACTACTGGAACCCCGCGGCCACCCGGCAGTCCTGGAAGGACCTCCCGCAGGGCACCCCGGAGTCCCAGGCGGCGAACACGAACGGCTACAACGGCGGCAAGGACGGCTTCGGGCGCAAGGTGGCCAACCCGGCGGGCATCGACCTCGCCGACGGCACCTTCTACGACGACCTGGGCCTGCGCGACAACGGCTGGGTCACCGTCACCTACCTCTGGACCGGGACCGGCCCCTCGGGGCTGGCGAAGCCCACCGGCGCGCCCACCCTCGTCGTCCGCTCCGCCCCGACCGACACCTCGTCGGCCGTGGGCTCGGTCGCCGGCGGCGCCCGCATGGCCGTCCAGTGCACCGCCGCGGGCCAGCTGCGCTCCGGCGCCCAGGGCACGAGCAGCAGCTGGCTGCGCATCGGCCCGAACCAGTACGTCCCCGCCGCCGGTGTGGAGGCCCCCCGTGTCGCGTCCTGCTGATCTCGTCGACGACCTGTTCACCGAGACCCCGACCGTCGAGGTGACCGCCACGCGGCCCGCGCCGGTCCGTGCCCGCCGGGACGGCCCGGTCCGCCACGAGCCGCTCGCCCCGCGCCCGCTGTCCCCGCACGCCGGGCAGGGTGCCCGCCCGCCCGCCGAGCCCGACCCGCGCCGCGGACGCCGCCGGCGCCGGGCCGTGCTGGCCGCTGGCGCCGGGGCGCTGCTCGTCGCGGTCGTCGGGTTCGCCGCCTCCGCCACGGCCGTGCCCGCCGGGGAGAGCTGGGGCGCGGAGCTCGCCGTCTCCGGCGGCGACGACGTCAACGTCCGGCTCGCCGACGGCGCCGTGCGCCTGGTGACCCCGTCCACCGGCCGCACCCGCTCCGAGGGCGTCATGGTCCTGGCCCCGCGCCGGCCCGCCGCTCCGGCCAACGCCATCACCGCGGACCTGACGGCCGACCTCCCGCCCGGCACCTCGGCCCGTGTCGACGTGCGCGGCGTCCTGCCCACCGGCGCGTGGAGCCGGTGGATCCCGACCCACGACGGCGTCCGCGCCGTCCTGCCGTCGGCCACCACCCAGGTCCAGGCCCGGATCGTGCTGCTCGGCGGGACCGGCGCGGTGAGTCCGGCGGTGGAGCGCCTCTGGCTGACGACGTCGACGACGACCTCCGCGGCCTCGCCCGCGACGGCCCCGATCGCCCCGAGCACCACGGCCGCCGCGCCGGCGGCACCGAAGCCGCCGCAGTCCACACCGAGCACGCCCGCGAAGCCGACGCACACCCCGGCCGCACAGGTGGCGGTCCCGGGCGTGGGCGGGCTGTCGATCCTCTCGGCCCCGGAGCCGACCGGCACTCCGTCGACCGCGGCGCCCTCGACGGGCCCTCGACGGGTCAGCACCACCGTCCCGACGAAGTCGCCGGAACCCTCCGCCCCGACCTCCGGCGCCACCACGTCGTCGTCCGGTGCCGCGTCGTCCTCCGCCACCTCGTCCCCGGCCCCGACGACGACGGCCGCCCCGGCGGCCACCGCCCCGAAGGCGATGTGGGACTCGAACATCACCGCGCAGTCGCTGGGGATGTTCAAGGACACCCCCTGGAACTTCGTCGGCGCGAAGGAGCCGACCGTCGTGCCGGCCACCGACCTCCCCGGCCAGAAGGCGCTGAAGTTCACGATGCCGGGCGGGGCCAAGCGCGCCGAGATCGAGCCGAACGTCGACAACTTCACCGAGGGCCAGGACCGCTACATCCGGCTGACCGTGCGCCTGGCGCCCGGGTTCCCGACGGACACCACTACCTGGCAGCTGATCACGCAGTTCAAGAACGAGGGCGAGGGCAGCCCGCCGCTGGAGCTGCGGATCGGCAAGGGGAACTTCATCCTCTCCGGTGGCGCCGACGCCCCGGGCGGATCGAAGAACTTCGACAAGACGATCGCCCCGGCCGTCGTCGGGAAGGTCACGACGCTCGTGCTGCACGTCAAGTTCTCCAGCAAGAGCGCGACCGGGCTCGTGGACGTCTGGGTCGACGGCCAGCAGAAGGTCACCGGCTTCCACCCGCCGGCCGGCACGCTCTACTCCGGCGACTACAGCTACTGGAAGCTCGGCCTCTACCGCGACACCGGCATCGACCAGACGGCGACCTACGAGCTCTCCGACGCCCGCCTCGGCGACTCGTACGCCTCCGTGGCCGGCTGACCCCCGGTTCCGACCGAAGGGCCCCCTCGCTCGCATCGACGGGCGAGGGGCGCCCTTCGCCGGAACCCGCTCACAGCGCGGCGTCCCGACCGAGGGGCACCGTCGCTCGATGGATACGACCGAAGGGCCCCTTCGCTCGGATCGGGGGCCCCGAACTCTGGACCTGTGATCGAGAGTTCGGCGAACGGGTGACACCGACCGTGACACGCCCGGCGCGCCTGCTGGCAAAGGCGTGTACGGGCTGCCTACGGTCGCGCCCGACGCCAGCGGGGCGGCCTCGAAGCATAGACCTCACCCTGAGGTCGAGAGTTGAGGGTTCGTCCGCGTGTCGGGCCGGCGTCACCCCGAGATCCGCAGTGAAAGGCGGTCCCATGACGCCCCCGCACAACTACCTGGCCGTGATCAAGGTCGTCGGCATCGGTGGCGGCGGCGTCAACGCCGTCAACCGCATGATCGAGGTCGGCCTCAAGGGGGTCGAGTTCATCGCGGTGAACACCGACGCCCAGGCCCTCCTGATGTCCGACGCCGACGTCAAGCTCGACGTGGGCCGCGAGCTCACCCGCGGGCTGGGCGCCGGCGCCGCACCCGACGTGGGCCGGCGCGCCGCCGAGGACCACGCCGAGGAGATCGAGGAGGTCCTCAAGGGGGCCGACATGGTCTTCGTGACCGCGGGCGAGGGCGGCGGCACCGGCACCGGCGGCGCCCCCGTCGTCGCCGGCATCGCCCGCAAGCTCGGCGCCCTGACGATCGGCGTCGTCACCCGGCCGTTCTCCTTCGAGGGCAAGCGCCGCGCGACGCAGGCCGAGAACGGGATACAGGAGCTGCGCAACGAGTGCGACACGCTCATCGTCATCCCGAACGACCGCCTCCTCCAGCTCGGCGACGTGTCGCTGAGCCTCATGGACGCCTTCCGCTCCGCCGACGAGGTCCTCCTCTCCGGTGTCCAGGGGATCACCGACCTGATCACGACCCCCGGTCTGATCAACCTGGACTTCGCCGACGTCAAGAGCGTCATGTCCGGGGCGGGCAGCGCCCTCATGGGCATCGGCTCGGCCCGCGGCGACGGGCGCAGCGTGGAGGCGGCGGGCAAGGCGATCAACTCGCCGCTGCTCGAGGCGTCGATGGACGGTGCCTACGGCGTGCTGCTCTCCATCGCGGGCGGCTCCGACCTCGGCCTCTTCGAGATCAACGAGGCCGCCTCGCTGGTCCAGGAGGCCGCGCACCCCGACGCGAACATCATCTTCGGGACGGTGATCGACGACTCGCTCGGTGACGAGGTCCGCGTGACGGTGATAGCGGCCGGCTTCGACTCCGGCGCGCCGACCCACAAGAAGCTGCCCGGCGAGATGCTCGGCGGCGGCCAGGCCGGTGGCCCCGGGCGTCCGTCGTCCGCCACCGCGACCGGGCAGGCGGGCCAGGTCCGGCAGCCGCCGCGCCAGCCCGAGCCGGCCATCCCGGCGGCGGTGGCGGCGGCCCCGACCATGCCGACGACGCCCGCGGTCTCCCGCGAGCAGGCCGGTGCGTCGGCCTCGGCGTCGTCCGAGACGGCCGCCGACGGGGAGCCCGCCCCAGCGGCCTCCGCGTCCGAGGGCACCGGCTCGTCGTCGGCGCCCGCGAAGACCCGGGGCGACGAGGACGACGTCGACGTGCCCTCCTTCATGCGCTGACGCGGACGTGGCGGCCCGGGGTCACCGGGAGGCGGACACCGCGCGGGATGATGGTGGGGTGCGGGTCCGTCGTGTACTGACCACTCGTGCGGGCGGCCGGTCGCGGCCCCCGTACGACTCGTTCAACCTGGGTGACCACGTGGGCGACGAGCCCACGGCGGTCGCCGCCAACCGCGACCGCCTCGCCCGCGGCATCGGCCTCGACCCGCCCCGGGTCGCCTGGATGAACCAGGTCCACGGGACCGACGTCGCCGTCGTCGAGGGCCCCCAGCAGGAGGTCCCGACGGCCGACGCGCTGGTGACCGACCGGCCGCGCCAGGCGCTCGCCGTCGTGGTCGCCGACTGCGTGCCGGTGCTGCTCGCCGACCCCGAGGCCGGCGTGGTCGCCGCCGCGCACGCGGGACGCACCGGGGCGGCCGCCGGCGTCCTGCCCCGCACCCTCGGCGTCATGGAGGGGCTCGGTGCGGAGCGGGACCGGGTGGAGGTGCTGCTCGGCCCGAGCGTGTGCGGGCGGTGCTACGAGGTCCCCGAACAGATGCGCGAGGAGGTCGACACGGTGCTGCCCGGCAGCGCGGGCACGACCCGCGTCGGCACGCCGTCGCTGGACCTGCACGCCGGGCTCGTGCGCCAGCTCGAGGGTCTGGGAATCCGGAGGATCGACGCCGACGGGCGCTGCACCCTCGAGGACGACCAGCTCTTCAGCCACCGCCGGGCCCGTCCCACCGGCCGGTTCGCCGGGGTGACGTGGTGGGAGTACGACCGGCCGTGACCGCACCCGACGCGCGCCGCGACGCGCTGGCGTGCTCGCTCGCCGAGGTGCGCGCCCGCATCGACGCCGCCGCCCGCGCGGCGGGCCGGGACCCGGGCGAGGTGTCGCTGCTCGCGGTGACCAAGACGTGGCCCGCGTCCGACGTCGCTCTCCTCGTCGACCTCGGCCTCGCGGAGTTCGGGGAGAACAAGGAGCAGGAGGGTGCGGCGAAGGCCGCGGAGCTCGCGACGCTGCGCCCGGACGCGGCGGTGCGCTGGCGGGTGGTCGGCCGGCTGCAGCGCAACAAGGCCCGCAACCTCGCGCGGTGGGCCCACGCCGTGGACTCGGTCGACTCGGCGCGCCTGGCCGACGCCCTCGACCGCGCGGCCGGGAACGCCCGGGAGGCGGGGGAGCGGACCGGGCCGCTCTCGGTCCTGGTGCAGGTGAGCCTCGACGACGCCCCCGACCGCGGCGGCGCCTCGATCCCGGACGTCCCGGCCCTGGCCGACCGGGTCGCGCAGAGCGAGCACCTCTCACTCGACGGAGTGATGGCCGTGGCCCCGCAGCACGCCGACCCCGCCGAGGCGTTCGCCACGTTTGCCGAGCTCGCGCGGCGGGTGGTCGCCGACCATCCGGAGGCCACGACGCTCTCAGCAGGCATGTCGGGGGATCTCGAGGCCGCGATCGAGCACGGATCCACGTGTGTGCGTGTCGGTACGGCCCTCCTCGGCGCCCGGTAGCTAGCGTTCCGTGTGAGTGAATGACACGGATGTAGTCCACCGCCGCTCCGGGGTCTCGCGCCTCCCTCCCGGCTGGTCGACGTGTGAACGGGGAGAGGGCTGCCATGACCGCACTGCACCGCATGAAGGCGTACTTCGGCATGGTGCCCGCGGACGAGCTGGACTCCTACGACGGGTACGGGGACTACGCCGACGCCGAACGGTACGACGACGACCGCCGCGAGGGCGACCGCTTCGCGCGGCGCCCGCGGGACCGCTACGGCGCCGCCGACGAGGGCTACACCGGCGCGCGGTACGACGAGGCGCGTCACGGCGCGGACCGCTACGGGTCCGACCGGTACGGCTCGGACCGCTACGGCGTCGGGCGGCTGGGCTCCGACCGGTCCGGGGCGGACCGCTACGACGAGCACTACGAGGACCGCTACGAGGCCTCGCGGCACGACCGCACCGACGCGGAGCGCTTCGACGCCGACCGTCCCGGCTCCGAGCGGTACGAGCGACCGGGGCGCGGCGACGGCGCCCGCACCGAGGACCGGGCCCGCACCCCGCGGCCCCGCGACCCGGAGCCCGAGGTGCGCGCCGAGGCGTCGCGCCCGGGTACCGACCACGACCGGACCCCGTCCGGCGACCGCGAGGAGGAGACCGACGTGTCCGTCCGCACGAGCACCCGGGGTCGCAGCTGGGAGCACAACACGGGTCCGAACCACACCTCGCGCAGCGGCCGGACCGGCACGCTCGCGTCCGTCGGCAGCGGCTCGACCGGGGCCGCGTCCTCGCTGTCGGGCTCGCTGAGCGCCTCGGGCGCGGCCGCCCTGGCGCTCGACGAGCCGGTGCGGCGTCCGGCCGAGCGCGAGGTCGCCGCGGTGCCCGACCCGCCGGCCGTCCCGGAGATCACGACGCTGCAGCCCACCAGCTACAACGAGGCGCGGGTGATCGGCGAGCGCTACCGCGACGGCATTCCGGTGATCATGAACCTCACCGAGATGGACGACGCCGCGGCCAAGCGTCTCGTGGACTTCGCGGCCGGCCTCGCCTTCGCGCTGCGGGGGTCGATCGAGAAGGTCACCAACCGCGTGTTCCTTCTCTCACCGCCCAACGTCGAGGTCTCGGCGGCCGATCGACGCAAGCTGGCGGAGAAGTCCTTCTCCACCGCAACCTGAGCCGAATCTGAGAGCAGGCAAGGCCTCGCCGGATGATTGCGGTGGGTGGTCACGCAGCGTCGGTGAGCGTCCGCCGGCGCCGTGGACGCGCGCTGGAGCAGGGCGCGAGACGAGGTCACCACCCGTGGGCATCGGCGAGCGGTTCCACCCCGTCCGGCCGATCGCTCTCCGGCGTGTCGCGAGGTACGCGTGTGGGTGGACGACCCGCCCCTCGTGGCGCTGTGTCACCGATCGGGCGTCGTACGCAGCGCACCACTGGACCCGTCCACTATGGTTCACCTGCTCGCAGAGGTCATACTCTGCGTGTCGCGGAGCTCGAAGAGCCCGAGGTACCTGGGGTTCCGCAGCCGAGGAGTGCTTGAGGAGATCCGATGCCGCTGACCCCCGCCGACGTACACAACGTCGCGTTCAGCAAGCCGCCCATCGGCAAACGGGGCTACAACGAGGACGAGGTCGACGCCTTCCTCGACCTCGTGGAGGCCGAGCTCGGGCGTCTTCTCGAGGAGAACAACGATCTCCGCGAGCAGGTCGAACAGCTCGAGCAGCAGCTCTCGAGCGCGCATTCCGACCTGGACGACGCCCGGACGAAGGCCGCCCAGGCCCAGTCCGCCGGTCCACCGGCCCCGCCGCCGTCGGCCGCGCAGACCACGATGGTCGCGCCGCCCCAGCAGCGGCCCGTCGAGGACGCGCCGCGCACCGTGCAGCAGCCGATGCCCGTCCCGCAGCAGCCGCCCCAGCCGCCCCAGGCGTCCGGGATCGTGCCGCCGCCCTTCGGCGGGGACTCGTCGATGAACGGCGGCGGCGACCACCACGTCCAGGCCGCCAAGGTCCTCGGGCTCGCGCAGGAGATGGCCGACCGGCTCACGGCCGAGGCCAAGTCCGAGGCGGACGGGATGCTCTCCGACGCCCGCACCAAGTCGGAGCAGCTCCTCTCCGAGGCCCGCACGAAGGCCGACAGCATGGTCAACGAGGCCCGCAGCCGGGCCGAGACGATGCTGAACGACGCGCGTACCCGCGCGGAGACGCTCGAGCGGCAGGCCCGCGACAAGGCCTCCACCCTCGAGCGCGACGCGCAGCGCAAGCACAACGAGACGATCACCCTCATCGAGCAGCAGAAGACCGGCCTCGAGAAGAAGATCGACGAGTTGCGCACCTTCGAGCGCGAGTACCGGACCCGGCTCAAGACCTACCTCGAGTCGCAGCTGCGGGATCTCGAGGGCCGAGGGTCGGCCGCGCCTGCCGATGGTGGCAGCCGCAACGGCTCCGGCGGTTACGCGACCAGCGGTTACGGCTCCCGGGCCGAAGCCGGCAGCTGAGTCGGGCGATCCGGTCGGGGCAGGGGAAGGCCTCCGAACCGGTGACCCGGCGCGGTACGTGAGGGGTCGACCGTGCTTCTGCTCGTCCTGCTCTGCGTCGTCATCGCCTTCGGGCTGCTCGTCGTCGCCGTCGTCACGACGACGGCCGCGTGGGCCTGGGGTTCGGTGGTGGCCAGTGCGGTCGCCGCGATCCTGCTGGCGGCGGACTTCATGCGCCGCCGCAGGGCCGCGGCCGCCACGTCCGGGGCGTCCACCCCGGCCGGTGGCGACGACACCTGGCGCGGCGAGCCCGCCACGTCCCAGCCGCAGCCCGTGCAGGCCGGTCCGGGTGCGCCCGGCTCGGAGCCGCTGACCGCCGCGAGCGCCCCCCGGGCGTTCGCCGGCGGTTCCGGTTCGCCGGGTGGCTCCGGCGCACCCGGCGGCCCGGCGGGTCCCGGTGGCCCTCCCGGTCAGGGTGGCCCGACCCAGGCGCAAGGTGGCCAGGGACAGGGCGGACAGGGCGGTCCCGCCGCCCCGAACGGTCCGGCCGGTCCCACCGGTCAGGGTGGGCCGAACGGCCAAGGCAGCCAGGGCGCCCCCACCGGCCAGGGCGGGCCCAACGGGCAGGGCGCGCCCGCAGGTCCTGGCGGCCCCGCCGCGCAGAACGGCCCCGGCGGTCGGCCGCCGATGGGTCCGCCGCCGATGCGCCCGCGCGGCATCCCGCCGGGCCTGCGCGCGACGACGTCGGGCCGCCTCGGCACCGACCCGTCCCGTGTCCCGAACGCTCCCGACGGCTCCCGTTTCCTCGGCCTGGTGCCGCTCCCGAACACCCCCGCGGCGGGGCCGGTGCCCCCGCCCGGGCGTCCGTACGGCCCGCCCCCGGGTGCTCGCGGCCCGCAAGGACCGCAGGGCCCCGGCCAGTCGCCCCAGGGCCCTGGCCAGCAGCCGCTCGGCCCGCAGGGTCAGCAGCCGGACCGCACCGCCCAGACCAGCCAGGCCGGGCAGACGACCCAGACGCCTCAGGG
The DNA here is from genome assembly GCA_963849235.1 of uncultured Actinomycetota bacterium. Classification (GTDB taxonomy): domain Bacteria; phylum Actinomycetota; class Actinomycetes; order Mycobacteriales; family Pseudonocardiaceae; genus Actinomycetospora. Next base: position 22,067 of record CAWKGY010000001.1, read on the forward strand.
AACGCCGCAGGGTCCGCCCGCCGGCCGCCCGCCCCAGGAGCACGACGGCCGTGGTCCCGGGATCGCCGCCGGCGCCGGTGTCGCCGCCGCAGGCCTGGGCGCGGCCGGTGCCGCCGCCGCGGCCGGGCACGCCGGCGAGGAGGAGGACTCGACGTCGCGCCTGCCCGCCGAGAGCCTCGACCGCATGCGTCGCGACGCGGGCGTCGGTCCGGAGGGCACGGGCGGGACCCCCGCGGCCGACCCGCAGGAGTCCCCGGCGTCCGAGCCCGTCCCGCCGTCGCACGCCCCCGACGGAGACGCGCGTGGTCCCGCGGGCGGTCAGCCCGAGCAGGCCGGCGTGCCCGCGAACGGTGGTCACCCCGGGAACGCCTTCGCCGGAGGCAACGGCCCGGCCGGCAACGGTGGCCCCGTCGGCACCGGCGGGCCGCTCCGGTGGTCCCGGTGGTCCCGGCAACGGTGTCCCGGCCGGCAACGGCGGTGCGCCCCCGCGCGGCGGACCCCCGGCCCGTGCCCCGGAGCCCGAGGACGAGAACCCGGACGCCGCCAGCCTCGAGATCGTCGCGATCCGGGTGGACGAGGTCCTCGTCATCGACGAGGAGCCCCATTTCCACCTCGGCCGCTGCGGCTACCTCTTCGGCCGCGAGGTGATCCCGCTCCCGGTCTCCGAGGCCCTCGAGCTCGGGTTCGGCGGCTGCTCCTGGTGCGCCCCCGTCCGGACGCTCGCCGAGCAGCACGCCGACAGCCGACGCTGACCACCGCCCCGGCGCGTGATCAGATGGTCGGTGTGGAGACGCCGACCGGAACGGAGACCGCGGCCGCGCGCTGGACGGCCATGATGGACGCCCGCCGCGTCCCGGAGGAGATCCTCGCCCACGCCCCGGCGAGCCCGTACCGCCAGGACCCCGAGCGGTTCCGGGCGGCCACGGAGCCGCCGGACACGCCGTCGCGGCGCCGGGCGCTGGCGCTGCTCGCCGAGGTGCCCGACGCCGGCGGCCGCACCGTGCTCGACGTCGGCTGCGGGGCGGGCGCCGCGTCGTTGGCCCTGGCGGGCGAGATCGCGCACGTGGTCGGGGTCGACCCGGCGTCGGACATGCTCGCCGCGTTCGTCGCGGCCTGCCTCGACCGGGGCGTGCCCTACCAGGCGGTCCTCGGTCGCTGGCCGGACGCGGCGGAGGATGCCGGGGACGCCGCGCTCGTCCTCTGTCACCACGTCGGCTACGACACCTCCGACCTCGCGGGCTTCGCGGCGGGACTGACCGCCGCCGCGCGCACCGGGGTGGTGCTGGAGCTCCACGCCGAGCACCCGCAGGCCTGGCTCGACCCGCTCTGGGGTCGTTTCCACGGCCTCGTCCGGCCGAATCCGCCGACCGCCGACGACGCCCTCGCCGTGCTGTCCGAGCTCGGGATCGACCCGGAGGTGGAGCGCTGGACGGCGGGGCCGCGTCCCGTCGAGGACCCGGAGGCGCGCGCGGTGCGGGTCGCCCGCCGGCTGTGCCTGCCGCCCGAGCGCGTGCCCGAGGTCGCCGGGGTCCTGGCCGACGACCCGACGCTCGCCGGGTCGCCCCGCGAGCGCGTCACCGTCACCTGGCGGCCCTGAACAGGGTCGGAGGCAGCGTCGGAGTCGGCGTCGAAGGCAGGTCGAAGGCACCGGAGACCGGCCGGTGCGCCGGTAGGATCGTCGTTCCGTCCGGGGCGAGGGGCAGGAGGGTCGCGAGCGCGTGGACCGGCTTCCGCTGCTGCTCGGGATCGGCTCCGGGGTCGTACTGCTCGCGGTGGTCGCGGTCCGCCTCTCGACGCGCGTCGGGCTGCCGTCGCTGCTGCTCTACCTCGCCATCGGGCTGCTCATCGGCGAGTCGGGGCTGGGGATCCGGTTCGACGACGCCGCCCTCACCCAGATGCTCGGCCTCGCCGCGCTGGTGCTGATCCTCGCCGACGGTGGCCTCTCCACCCGGTGGTCCACCGTGCGCCCGGCCCTCGGGCTCGGGGTCGCCCTCTCGACGGTGTCGGTGGCGGTCTCCGTCGTCACCACCGGGTTCGCCCTGCACTGGCTGCTCGGGCTGGACCTGCGCGTGGGCTTCCTCTGGGGTGCGGTGCTGTCCTCCACCGATGCGGCCGCGGTGTTCAGCGTGCTGCGCGGGCTGGGGCTGCGCGGGCGTCTCGTCGGGGCGCTGGAACTGGAGTCCGGGCTCAACGACGCCCCGGTCTTCCTCGCCGTCGTCCTGCTCGCCTCGACCGCGGACCTCTCGTGGACCGACCCGCTGCTCGTCGTCTACGAGCTCGCCGTCGGGACCGTGCTCGGCCTGGCGCTCGGGCGGATCGGCGCCGCCGGGCTCTCCCGGGCCGCGCTCCCCGCCACCGGGCTGTATCCCCTCGCGACCCTCGCCGTCTGCGTCGGGGCGTACGCCCTCGTGCAGTCGCTGCACGCCTCCGGCCTGCTCGCCTGCTACGTCGCGGCGCTCGTCCTCGGCAACGCGGCCCTCCCGCACCGCGAGGGCACCCGCTCGTTCGCCGAGGGCCTGGGGTGGCTCGCCCAGATCGGGCTGTTCGTGCTCCTCGGGCTCTACGTCTCCCCGGACCGCCTGCTCGCCGCCGTGGTGCCCGCCGTCATCGCGGCCGCCGTCCTGCTCGTCGTCGCCCGTCCGCTCTCGGTGGTCGCGGCCGCGACCTGGTTCCGGATCCCCTGGCGGGAACAGGCGTTCCTGTCGTGGGCGGGGTTGCGGGGGGCGGTGCCCATCGTGCTCGCGCTCGTCCCGCTGACCACCGGCGTCGGGGGTGCGCGGGAGCTCGTCGACGCCGTGTTCGTGCTCGTCGTGGTGCTCACGCTCGTGCAGGGCACGACGCTGCCCGCCGTGGCCCGGCTGCTGGGCCTCGCCGCCCCCACGGTGCGCGAGATCGAGGTCGACGCCGCGCCACTGGAGTCGGTGCGGGCCGACCTGCTGGCGATGACGGTGCCCGAGGGCTCCCGGATGCACGGGGTCTACGTCCGGGAGCTGCGGCTCCCCGAGGGCGCGGGCCTCTCGCTGGTCGTCCGGGCCGGGGCGAGCTTCACCCCCCAGCACGAGACCCGCCTCCAGGAGGGCGACCAGCTCCTCGTCGTCGCCACCACCACCGCCCGCGACGCGGCGGAACGACGGCTGCGCGCGGTCGACCGCTCCGGGCGCCTGGCCCGCTGGCGCGGCGACGACGGCGGGACGCCCGCAGGTCCGTGAGCGGGCCGCGCTCCCCGTGCTCCGCACCACCGGGCACTCGGGGGAGGATGGGCACGTGCAGAGCGCAACCCCGGAGGGCGAGCCGGCCGCCCCGCCCGCACCGGCCGTGTCCCTCCCGGCGCCGCGGCGGCGTCTGGCGATGCTCGTCGTCACGGCGGTCGCGGTGCTGGCCCTCGACGTGGCGACCAAGGCGCTCGTCGTCGCGACCATGACCGACGGCCAGCGCATCCCGCTGCTCGGGGACACCGTCAGCCTGTACCTCATCCGCAACTCCGGGGCCGCGTTCTCGCTGGCCACCGGGATGACCTGGGTGCTCACCCTGGTCGCGATCGCCGTGGTGGTCGGCATCGTGCGGTTCTCCCGCCGACTCCGCTCGCGGGGCTGGGCGATCGCGCTGGGCCTGGTGCTCGGGGGCGCGCTGGGGAACCTCGCGGACCGCTTCTTCCGCGGCCCCGGTCCGCTGGAGGGCCACGTCGTCGACTTCGTCTCGGTCGGGTGGTGGCCGGTGTTCAACGCCGCCGACTCCGCGATCTGCTGCGGCGGCGCCCTGCTCGTGATCCTCGCCCTCTGGGGCATCGAGATCGACGGCGGCCGCTCGCCCCGGATCGGGGACGCCCGATGAGCAGCCTGCGCACGCTGCCCGTGCCCGACGGGCTCGACGGCATGCGGCTCGACGCCGGGCTCTCGCGGATGCTCGGGCTCTCGCGGACGGTGGTGGCGACGCTCGCCGAGGACGGCGCGGTCCGGCTCGACGGGGCCGCGGCCGGCAAGTCCGACCGGCTCGTCGCCGGCGCCTGGCTCGAGGTCGACCTGCCCGACCCCGAGCGCGAGGCGTCCGGGCACGTCGTCACCGCCGAGGCCGTCGAGGGCCTCGTCGTGCTGTACGAGGACGACGAGGTCGTCGTCGTCGACAAGCCGGTCGGGGTCGCCGTGCACCCCAGCCCCGGGTGGAGCGGCCCGACCGTCGTCGCCGGGCTCGCCGCGCTGGGCATCTCGATCGCCACCAGCGGCGCCGCCGAGCGGCAGGGCATCGTCCACCGGCTCGACGCGGGCACCACCGGCGTCATGGTCGTCGCGAAGTCCGAGCGGGCGTACGCGGTGCTCAAGCAGGCGTTCCGGGAGCGCACCGTCGCCAAGACCTACCTCGCCGTCGTGCAGGGCCACCCCGATCCCAGCGACGGCACCATCGACGCACCGATCGACCGCCACCCCAAGCACGACTGGCGCTTCGCGGTGATGACCGACGGCAAGCCCTCCGTGACCCACTACCGCACGCTCGAGGCGTTCCCGGCGGCGTCGCTGCTCGAGGTCGAGCTCGAGACGGGGCGCACCCACCAGATCCGGGTGCACTTCTCCGCCCTGCGCCATCCGTGCGTCGGCGACACCGGCTACGGCGCCGACCCCACGCTCTCGAAGCGGCTCGGCCTGACCCGCCAGTGGCTGCACGCCCACCGCCTGGGCTTCCACCACCCCGCGGACGGCCGCTGGGTGGAGTTCACCAGCGAGCCCCCCGCCGACCTCGCGCACGCCCTCGACGTCCTCCGGGCGGCGGCCTGACCGCCCCGGTGGACCCGCACGAGGCGCGCGACGAGGCCCCGGAGGACGACGAGGCACCGTTGCGCTGGCCGCGGTACGCGATCGGGGCGGCCGTCCTGCTCGTCGTCGTGCTCGTCACGGCCTGGGCCGCGGGCAACCAGCTCTCCCCACCCTCGCCCGACGGCGGCTCCACCGACGCCGTCCGGCTCGGTCCGGCGGCGGGCGAGGACGTCGGCACCTACCTCGCCGGGACCCTCGGGATCCCGAACCCTTCCGACCCCTCGCCCCGTCTCGCCCTCGTCGAGTTCGACGCCACCCTGACCCCCGACGCGGCCGCCGCGGCGCTGGCGCGGACGACGCCGGTGCAGGCCGTGGTGCGCGTGCCCTTCCCCCGGGTCCAGACCGCGCTGCACCAGGTCGACACCCCGCCCGCACCCCCCGCCGCGGCGCTGGCCGCCGCCCTGACCACCGCCGGCGGGGAGGCCACGGCCACCGCCGACACCGCGGGCGCCCCGACCTCGCCCGCCGACGCCCGCCGCATCGCGGTCGCGCGCGCCGAGGCGGCGGCCCTGGGGAGGCCCGGCTGCGCGTGCCTGATCGGGGCCGTCGTGCAGGTCGCCCCGGCGGACGTGCCGGCAGTTCGGGCCGCGCCCGGCGTGCGCGCGGTCCAGGTCGCGCCCCCCGGCGCCGGCCGCAACCACCTCGCGGTGGCGCCGCTGCTCCCCGAGCAGGGACCGGGGCGGCCCGACGGTCCGACCGTCGGTCCGGTGCCCGACGACGGGCCCGTTCCGGGGTGATCCACGTCGGTGGCCCCCGCGTGACGGGTCACACGACGTGACATGGACGGCACAGACCGGACACCCCATGGGTGGGCGTGACGGAGGACCATCAGGGGTAAGCGACGAGGAACCACGCGTGGCCCTACTCGATCGATTCCGTGGAGGAGTCGGTGGAGCCACCGGCCGCCGTGCCCACGAGAGGAGCAGCCGGATGAGTGCCGCGGTAGCCGCGGGGGCGGAGACGGACACGCGTCCCCACGTCGTCGTCGTGGGAGCGGGGTTCGCGGGGCTGTCCGCGGTCCGGTCGCTGCGCAAGGCGCCGGTCCGGGTCACCCTGATCGACCGCCACAGCTACAGCACGTTCCAGCCGCTGCTCTACCAGGTCGCGACCGGGGCGCTGAACCCCGGCGACATCACCTACGGCGCCCGATCGTTCGTGGCCTCCGTCTCGGACAAGGGCCGGACCTGGGCGACCTTCCGCAAGGGCGTCGTCACCGAGATCGACCCCGACGCGAAGGTCCTCACCCTCGACGTCGGCCCGACGCTGTCCTACGACTACCTCGTGCTCGCCAACGGGGTGACCACGAACTACTTCGGGGTCCCCGGGGCCGTGGAGCACGCGTACCCCATCTACACCCGCGCCGAGGCCCTCTCGGTGCGCGACCGGATGATGGGCTACCTCGACCACATCTCCGCGACGAAGGAGGCCGACGGGGCCTCCGTGGTGGTCGTCGGTGGGGGCGCCACCGGCGTCGAGATGGCCGGCACCCTCGCGGAGCTGCGCAACTCGATGCTGCCGACGCGCTACCCCGAGCTCGACCCCGACCACGTCAAGGTCATCCTGCTCGAGATGACCGACAAGGTCCTCGGGCCCTTCGCCCCCAAGCTGCGCACCTACGCCGCCGAGCAGCTCCGGGCGCGCGGCGTCGAGCTGCGCCTCGGTGCGGCCGTCGCCGAGGTGAAGGAGGACCGGGTCGTCCTCAAGGACGGTTCCGAGCTGCCCGCGCAGATGACCATCTGGGCCACCGGCGTCGCGGCGCACGACACCGTCAAGAAGTGGGGCCTCACCCAGGGCCGCGGCGGCCGGATCATCGTCGGGAACGACCTGCGGGTGCCCGAGCACCCGGACGTGTTCGTCGCCGGCGACATCGGCATCATCGAGGACAACCCGCTGCCCCAGCTCGCGCAGCCCGCGATCCAGACCGGGGCGCAGGCCGGGAAGAACCTCCTCGCCGTCCTCGAGGGGCGTCCGACGACGTCCTTCAAGTACTTCGACAAGGGGACGATGGCCACCATCGGGCGCCGGTCCGCCGTCGCCGAGATCGCCCACGGGCCCAAGCTGCACGGCACGATCGCCTGGCTCGCCTGGATGTTCGTGCACGTCTTCGCGCTGCTGGGGAACCGCAACCGGATCATGGTGTCGCTCGCGCTGATGTTCCGGTACCTCGGGCAGCGGCGCAGCGTCCTCGTCGTCGGCGACTGAGCCGCCGACCGGCGCCTCACGCGCCCACCCGCCGAGGCCCGGGAGCCCGCCTCCGGCACCCGTGAGCGCGACGACCGCGCGCGACCCCGGGATCCTCCGGGCCGCACTGCGCGACCGTCGGGGTGCCGCAGCCGCTCGCGACACCGAGGGCGAGCAGTGCGAGGAGCAGGGTCGGGGCCCGTCGGGCAGTCACGGGGCGAGCGGTCACGGACAGAACGTCCCGGGACGAGCACCGGTCGTCCCGCGCCGGAGCGCTCCTGCACCTGCCCCCGACCGGGGTGCGGACCCGTCCGCGTGGCTCCCGGGAGGGACCCCGGACCCGGCTCCCGCGGGGGACGTCACCGCCGGGCCCGGTGCCTACGCTCGGCCTCGTGCCCACGATCGCGCCCTCCCGCGCCCGGTGGGTCCTGACGTGGGCCCTCCCGGTCCTGGCGGCGCTGGTCACCCTGGCCGTCGCGTGGCCGACCGCGATCCCCGAGCTGGGCGTCGGGGCCGGGCTCGCGCCGGCTCTCGGACTGGCCGCGGCGCTGCCCGTGGTCGGGATCGTCGTGCTCCCGGCCCCGGCGTGGGCGCTCTCGGCCTTCGGTGCGGCGATCGTGGCGGCGACGATCGGGCCGTCCCCCGGGCATCCCTGGCCGTTCGCGGTGGTGCACGGGATCGCCCTGCTGGGGCTGCTCGTGGCCGTGGTGCTCGCGGGTCGCCGCTGGGAGGCCGCCGTCGCGACGGTGGTGACCGCGCTGGTGTTCGGCGTCGGCATGCACTCGGCGAACGGGCTGCTGTGGGCGCTGGTGATCGTGCCCGGAATGGCGGGCCTGGCCTGGCTCGCCCGGGCCCTCGTCGTCTCGCGGCGCCGCCTCGCGGTGTCCGAGGAGACCTCCGAGCGGGAGCGCGCCCGCCGCGCGGTGCTCGAGGAGCGCGCCCGCATCGCCCGTGACCTGCACGACGTCGTCGCCCACGCGATGTCGATGATCGTCGTGCGGACCGAGACCGCGCCCTACCGGCTGCCGGACCTCCCCGACGACGTCCGCGCCGAGCTCGCCGAGATCGGCGCCGCGGCGCGGTCGTCGCTGGCCGAGGTGCGCGGGCTGCTCGGGGTGCTGCGCACCGAGGCGGAGGGGGACGCACCGCCGCGGGCGCCCCAGCCGGGCGCGGGCGACGTCGACGACCTGCTCGACGCGAGCCGCCGCGCCGGCATGGCGATCGAGGTGGTGCGCTCCGGCGAGCCGGGCCCGGTCGGGGCGGCGTGCGGGCTGTCGCTGTACCGGATCCTCGCCGAGGCGCTGGCGAACGCGGCCCGGCACGCGTCGGGCGCGCCCGTCACCGTCGTGCTCGAGGACACCGCGACGACGGTCGGCCTCGAGGTCCGCCACGGGCCCGGCCAGGACACGGGGCCGGGGTCCGGGCTGGGCCTGCCCGGGATGCGGGACCGCGCCGCCGTCGTGGGCGGGGAGCTCGAGGCCGGACCGGGTCCCGACGGCGGGTGGCGGGTGCGGGCGGTGCTGCCGCGCGAGGTCGGGACGGCGGTGTCGATCGGACCCGGGGCTGTCGGGTCCGGGGCTGTCGGGTCCGGGGCTGTCGGGTCCGGGGTGGGGGAGGACGGGTGACCGGGATCGCAGACGGCTCGATCGGCGTGCTCGTCGTCGACGACCAGGCGATGGTCCGCCAGGGCTTCTCCGCGCTGCTCGACGCCCAGCCGGGCCTCCGTGTCGTCGGGCAGGCGGGCGACGGGGTCGAGGCCGTCGCCGTCGCGGCGGCGACCACGCCCGACGTCGTGCTCATGGACATCCGGATGCCGCGCATGGACGGGCTCGAGGCGACGCGACGCATCCTCGCGGCGGCGCCCGCGTGCCGCGTCGTGGTGCTCACGACCTTCGACGTCGACGACTACGTCTACGAAGCACTCCGCGCGGGCGCGAGCGGGTTCGTGCTCAAGGACGCCCCGGCGGCCGACCTGGTGCGCGCCGTCGAGGTGGTGGCCGCCGGGGAGGCGCTGCTGGCGCCGACGGTGACGCGACGGCTCATCGCCGACGTGGCCGGGCGCCCGGTGGCGGCCCGGGCGGCGCCGTCGCGGTTCGAGGTGCTGACCCCGCGGGAGCGGGAGGTGCTCGTGGAGATCGCGCGGGGCCTCTCCAACACCGAGATCGCGGCCGGGCTCGTGCTGGCCGAGGAGACGGTGAAGACCCACGTCGGGCGCATCCTGGCCAAGCTCGGGCTCCGGGACCGGGTCCAGGCCGTCGTCCTGGCCTACGAGGCCGGACTCGTGACCACACGGCGGACGTGACCCGCCTCGCTGCGTCGCGGTCGGTGGGACGTGGGAGGCTCGCGGGGGAGAGAGAACGATCAGCTCGCAGCTTGGAGAAGCAATGGCCTCGCCCGTCAACGTCGTCGTCACCGGAGCCGCCGGACAGATCGGCTACGCGCTGCTCTTCCGCATCGCCTCGGGCCAGCTGCTGGGGGAGGGCACCCCGGTCCGCCTGCGCCTGCTCGAGATCCCGCAGGCCGTCAAGGCCGCCGAGGGCACGGCCCTCGAGCTCGAGGACGGTGCGTTCGAGCTCCTCGACGGCGTCGACGTGTTCGACGACGCCGCGAAGGCCTTCGACGGTGCCAACGTCGGCCTGCTCGTCGGCGCCCGCCCCCGCACCAAGGGCATGGAGCGCGCCGACCTGCTCGAGGCCAACGGCGGGATCTTCAAGCCGCAGGGCGAGGCCCTCAACGGCGCGGCGGACGACGTGAAGGTCCTCGTCGTCGGGAACCCGGCCAACACCAACGCGCTCATCGCCGCGTCGAACTCGGACGTGCCGAAGGACCGCTTCACCGCCATGACGCGCCTGGACCACAACCGTGCGCTGGCCCAGCTCGCCAACAAGTTCGGGGTCGGCGTCGGCCAGATCTCGAAGATGACGATCTGGGGCAACCACTCCGCCTCGCAGTACCCGGACGTCTCGAACGTCCTCATCGACGGCAAGCCGGTGGCCGACCAGATCGACCAGACCTGGCTCACCGACGAGTTCATCCCGCGCGTGGCCAAGCGCGGCGCCGAGATCATCGACGTCCGCGGCGCCTCCTCGGCGGCGTCGGCGGCCGCGGCCGCGATCGACCACGTCCACACGTGGGTCAACGGCACCCGCGAGGGCGACTGGACCTCCGCCGCGATCGTCTCCGACGGCTCCTACGGCGTCCCGGAGGGCCTCGTGTCCTCCTTCCCGGTCACCGCCTCCGGCGGGAAGTGGGAGATCGTCCAGGGCCTCGACATCAGCGACTTCTCCCGCGAGCGGATCGACGCCTCCACCGGCGAGCTCGCCGAGGAGCGCGAGGCCGTCAAGAAGCTCGGCCTGGTCTGATCCTCCGGGTCTGATCGTCTCTTCCGGCCCGCCCGGACGGCGCGCGAGGATGTCCGCATGAGCGAACCCGTGCGCGTCGTCCGGGAGGACGACCTGGTCGACGGCGACCCCACCCCGGGCATGCACCGCCAGGTCGCCTTCGAGGCCCCGTCCCTGTGGGCGGGCCTCGTGCACACCGACCCCGGGGCCACGTCGGGCTGGCACCACCACGGTGATCACGAGACCAGCCTGTACGTGGTCGCGGGCACCATGCGCCTCGAGTTCGGTGCCGGCGGGACCGAGCAGGCCGACGCCGGGGCGGGCGAGTTCATCCACGTGCCGGCGCACACGGTGCACCGGGAGTCGAACCCGGGCGGCGACCGCTCCACCGCCGTCATCGCCCGCGCCGGCGACGGCCCGCCCACCATCAACGTCGACGGTCCCGACGCCGAGGCGCGCTGAGCTCCGACCCCAGGGCTCGGCCCTCGCTCGGCCATGATCATGAGCACCTGGGGCAGGTCTCGTCGCCGTTCCGCCTGCTCCACGTGCCCCTCGCCAGTCGGCGGGGCGGGGCGCGGCCTGGGCTGCCCTGCTCGAGTGATCATCGGTACCTGAGGCAGGTCGCACGGCCCGACGCCCTGCCTGAGGTGCCCATCGCGAGCTGGGACCGTCCGCTGCCCGGCCCTGGAGCGGTTGGCCGGCCGGTGGGCTGCCCCCGAGGTCGATGATCGCGGTCTCGGGAGCGACACGCGCAAGAACCGGTGCGACGCGCTCACGAAGAGAAGATCTACGTCCGCTGCGCGCGGGGAGGACCTCCCAGGCGCACCCGGCCGACGAGGCGCGCCGCCCCCGGCCGACGAGGCGCGCCGCCCCCGGCCGACGACACGCGCTTCGTGGCCGGGGGTGGCCTCGACGCGCCGCCCTCCGACAGGGCAACCTGTCCGGGTGTCGCTCGGAACCGTCCTCACCGCCATCGTCACCCCCTTCGACGACCGCGGGGCCGTCGACGAGAAGGCGTTCGTCGACCTGATGGGACACCTGTGCACCCACGGGACCGACGGCATCGTCGTGTGCGGGACCACGGGCGAGTCCCCGACGCTGTCCACCGAGGAGCACCTGCGCCTCGTCGAGCTGGCGTGCTCGGAGCGGCCGGCGGGCACGACGATCGTCGCCTCCACCGGCTCGAACGACACCCGCCACGCCGTCGAGATGACCGAGCGGGCGACCGAGGCGGGCGCCGACGCGATCCTGTCGGTGACGCCGTACTACAACCGGCCGAACCGCCGTGGCGTGCACGCCCACTACTCCGAGGTCAGCCGCGCCACGGACAAGCCGATCGTGCTCTACAACATCCCCTCGCGGGTGTCGCTGGACCTGCCCAACGACCAGCTGGCCGAGCTCGCGCAGATCGAGCACGTCGAGTACGTCAAGCAGGCCAACAACGCGAACCTCGCGCCGGTCGACGGGCTGGGGATCTACGCGGGCAACGACGACCTCTTCGCCGCCGTGCTCGACATGGGTGGCTGCGGCGGGATCCTCGTCGCGAGCCACGTGGTGGGCCCGCAGATGCGCCGGATGGTCGACGAGCCGGAGAACCGCGCCGAGATCGAGGCCTCGCTGAAGCCGGTGTTCGACGCCCTCGGGGTCACGACCAACCCGATCCCGGTCAAGGCCGCGCTGGCCCTGGTGGGGCGCCCGGTCGGCGGGCTGCGCCTGCCCCTGGTCGAGGCCGACGACGCCGAGCGCGCCGTCGTCCGTGCCGCCCTCGAGGGCGCCGGGGTGCTGTAGGCCCGAGACCGTCGGACCCCCCTGTCACCCTCCGCTCACCGACGAGGGTGAGGAGGGTCGCCATGAGGCGGGTCGAGGGATTGACGGCGTGGGATTCTCGCGCTGGTGGAGCGGGTCCGGCGTGGTGGGGCCGTCGAACCGGACGAGTGGCGCCGGTTCGCGAGCGGGGTCGACGACCTCGACGCCGTGCTCGACGACGACATCGACGACGAGGACGACGAGGACCTCCCGCCGATCCCGTGCGACGGGTCGGTGTGCTGCCCGTGCGGCGGGTGCGACGGCCTCGCCCACTGCTGAGCGGCCGTGACTGTCGGGGGTCCGTGTCACCGTCCACCCACTGGATCACGAGGTGGGGGAACGGCCATGGGCGCACGGATGTCGGCAGGGCAGCGGCGGGCGGCGAAGGTACGGGCCCGGCGAGGCCGGGTGCGGGCGCCGGAGAGGGCTCGCGGCCTCCGGGAGCGGGGCGGGCCCGTCGGGCACCAGCGCCCGGCGCTGCCCCACCCGCTGGAGGTCCTCGACGGCGCTGATCCCCTCGCGCCCGACGACGACGTCCTGCTGGCCGCGCTCGGGCTCGCCGTGCTGCGGACGATCGACACCGAGTCCCCCGACATCGGCGACGAGGTCGCCCTCCGGATCGGCGAGCTCGACGCGGAGTACGACGACGCCGTGGAGGACCTCGAGTTCCTCGGCCTCCTGGGCGAGCTCACGTCGACGGATCCGATGTTCGAGGGGTGGAGCCCGAGGGCCTGGGAGGTCCTCGGGGAGTGGTTGAGGACAGCGCGCCGACACGAGGATGCGGCCGCGGTGGCGGAGCAGGTGCTCCGGTGGGTCGAGGAGCGGCTCGGACGGTCCGGACCGGCGCTCGACCAGCATGCGATCCTGCTCGGCGGACCCGGCGCACCGCGGCCGCTCGACGTCCGCCAGTGCCTCCACGAGGACGTCGTCGCCGTCCGGGTGTGGCTCGTCGCCGGCCTCGTCGCGGTGACGGGGAGCGGTGGTCCGGCCGCCCTCGCCGACCTCCCCCGGGGCGGACACGCGGTCACTCCCGCGCCGACACGCCGCGGCGGCGCGGTGAGCAGCGGGGACTCCGCCACCGCCCGAGTGAGCGCCGAGACTGTCGGACCCGAGAGGTAGCGTGACCGCAGTCCTCCGCCCCCGAGATCGCTCCGCAGTGCTGGATCGGCAGTGCTGGGTCGACCGGGGTCGGGGTGCCAGAGGTAGCCGTCCCGGGGAGGTCTCTCGCGTGTCCGACGACTCGTTCGTCCACCTCCACACCCACACCGAGTTCTCCATGCTGGACGGAGCCGCCCGGCTGGACGACCTCTTCTCCGAGGCCGCGCGCATGGGCATGCCCGCCCTCGCCATGACCGACCACGGCAACACCTACGGCGCCTACGAGTTCTGGAAGAAGTCCAAGGCGCACGGGGTCAAGCCGATCATCGGCATGGAGGGCTACATCGCGCCCGGCTCGCGCCACGAGCGCAAGCGCGTCTCCATCGGCCAGAACGCGAACGGCAGCGACAACCCCGACCTCATGTACACCCACATGACGCTGCTGGCGGAGAACACGGAGGGGATGCACAACCTCTTCCGGCTCTCCAGCCTCGCCAGCCTCGAGGGGTACTACTACAAGCCGCGCATGGACCGCGAGCTGCTGGAGACCTACGGCAAGGGGATCATCGCGACCACCGGCTGCCCCTCGGGCGAGGTGGCCCGCCTGCTCCAGCAGGGCGACCGCGACGGCGCGATGCAGGCCGCGAGCGACTACCGCGACATCTTCGGCAAGGACAACTTCTTCTGCGAGCTGATGGACCACGGCATCGAGATCGAGCGCCGGGTCCGGGACGACCTCTACGACCTCAAGAAGAAGCTCGACCTGCCGGGCCTGGCGACGAACGACCTGCACTACACCTACGCGAAGGACGCCAAGCCGCACGAGGTGCTGCTCTGCGTCCAGACCGGCAAGACGATGAACGACCCGAACCGTTTCCGGTTCGACGCGCAGGACTTCTACCTCAAGAGCGCGCGCGAGATGCGCGACCAGTGGGACCCGATCTTCCCCGAGGCCTGCGACAACACCCTCGCGATCGCCGAGCGGGTCGACGTCGGCTTCACCGAGGGCCGTGACCTGCAGCCGGTGGCGCCGGTCCCCGAGGGCGAGACCGAGGGCAGCTGGCTGGTCAAGGAGGTCGAGCGGGGCCTGCACTGGCGGTTCCCGAACGGCGTCCCGGACAACTACCGCAAGCAGGCCGAGTACGAGGTCTCGGTCATCATGCAGATGGGCTACCCGGGCTACTTCCTGGTGACGGCCGACCTGCTGAACTACGCCCGCTCGGTCAACCTGCGCGTCGGCCCGGGTCGCGGCAGCGCGGCGGGCTCGCTGGTCGCCTACGTCCTGGGCATCACCGACCTCGACCCGATCCACCACAAGCTGATCTTCGAGCGGTTCCTCAACCCCGAGCGCGTCTCCATGCCCGACATCGACATGGACTTCGACGAGCGCCGGCGCGGCGAGATGATCCGCTACGTCACCGAGAAGTACGGCGAGGAGAAGATCGCCCAGATCATCACGTACTCCACGATCAAGGCGAAGGCCGCGATCAAGGACTCCGCGCGGGTGCTCTACGGCCAGCCCGGCTACGCGGTGGCCGACCGCATCACCAAGTCGATGCCGCCCGCGGTCATGGGCAAGGACATCCCGCTCTCCGGGGTGTTCGACCCCAGCCACAAGCGCTACTCCGAGGCCGCCGAGATGCGGGCCCTCTACGAGTCGGACCCGCAGGTCAAGGAGATCGTCGACACCGCGAAGGACCTCGAGGGCCTCAAGCGGCAGTGGGGCGTGCACGCCGCCGGCGTGATCATGTCCAAGGAACCGCTGATCGACGTCATCCCGATCCAGCGGCGCGAGGCCGACGGCGCCATCATCACGCAGTTCGACATGGGGGTCTGCGAGACCCTCGGCCTGCTGAAGATGGACTTCCTGGGCCTGCGCAACCTCACGATCATCGACGACGCGCTGAACAACATCACGCTGAACGGCAAGGAGCCGCTCGACCTCGACGCCCTCGGGCTCGACGACAAGGCCACCTACGAGCTCCTGTCCCGCGGCGAGACGCTCGGGGTGTTCCAGCTCGACGGCGGCCCGATGCGTGACCTGCTGCGCCGCATGGCCCCCACCGAGTTCGACGACATCTCCGCCGTCGGCGCGCTGTACCGGCCGGGCCCGATGGGCGCCAACGCCCACAACGACTACGCCGACCGCAAGAACAAGCGGCAAGAGGTCACGCCGATCCACCCGGAGCTTGCCGAGCCGCTCAAGGAGGTCCTCGGCGAGACCTACGGCCTGATCGTCTACCAGGAACAGGTCATGGCGATCGCCCAGGTGCTCGCGGGCTACTCGCTGGGCAAGGCCGACCTGCTCCGCCGCGCCATGGGCAAGAAGAAGAAGGAGATCCTCGACAAGGAGTACGAGGGTTTCGCCCAGGGCATGAAGGACAACGGCTACTCGGCCGGGGCGATCAAGACGCTCTGGGACATCCTGCTGCCGTTCTCCGACTACGCGTTCAACCGCGCGCACTCCGCGGCCTACGGCGTGGTCTCGTACTGGACCGCCTACCTCAAGGCGAACTACCCGGCCGAGTACATGGCCGCGGTGCTCACGAGCGTCCGCGACGACAAGGACAAGGCCGCGATCTACCTCGCCGAGTGCCGCCGGATGGGCATCACGGTGCTGCCGCCCGACGTCAACGACTCGGTGCGCGACTTCGCCCCGGTCGGCAGCGACATCCGGTTCGGCCTCGGCGCGATCCGCAACGTCGGCGCGAACGTCGTCGACTCGATCGTCACCAGCCGTCGTGAGAAGGGGAACTTCGCCGACTTCTCGGACTTCCTGCGCAAGGTCGAGCAGCAGGTCTGCAACAAGAAGACGGTCGAGTCGCTGATCAAGGCCGGCGCGTTCGACTCGCTGGGCCACCCCCGCAAGGGCCTCGCCCTGGTGCACGCCGAGGCCATCGACTCGGTGATGACCACCAAGCGGGCCGAGGCCGACGGCCAGTTCGACCTCTTCGGCTCGTTCGACGGACCGGCCGAGGACGACGCCGACACCACGGGCATGTTCGACATCAAGGTGCCCGACGGGGAGTGGGAGCCCAAGCACCGCCTCGCCCTCGAGCGCGAGATGCTGGGCCTCTATGTCTCGGGGCACCCGCTCAACGGCATCGAGCACGTCCTCGCCAGCCGCGCCGACACCCCCATCACGAAGATCCTCGAGGGGGACGTCCCCGAGGGCGCCCAGGTGACCGTCGGCGGCATCCTCGCGAGCGTCACGCGCCGGGTGAACAAGAAGGGCGAGCCCTGGGCGTCCGCGCAGATCGAGGACCTCGCGGCCGGCATCGAGGTGCTGTTCTTCCCGCGCACGTACGCGGCGGTGTCGATCGACGTGTCCGAGGACGCGATCGTGCTGCTCAAGGGCAAGGTCAACAAGCGGGACGACCGCGTGAGCCTGTTCGTGGAGGACCTCGCCGTGCCCGACCTCTCGACGGGTGCGGGCGCCGCACCTCCGGTCCGCGTGCAGATCGAGAGCGCACGGTGCACCCCGGAGCGGGTCGGCAAGTTCAAAGAGGTCCTCGTCGCGCACCCGGGGCCGAGCGAGGTGCACCTGACGCTGCTCGCCGCGAACGGGGCGAGCCACGTGCTGCGCCTCGACGACGGGCTCAAGGTCACGAACTCGGGCGCGCTGATGGGCGACCTCAAGGCGCTGCTCGGGCCCCGCTGCCTGGGCTGACGCTCGTCAGCCGACCTTCGCGAGCAGGTCGCCGAGCGCGGCGAGGGCACCCGACCACGCACTCGCCGACGCGGCCGCGAACCCTACGACGAGGCCGTCGCGGGGTGCGACCGCGCCGGGGTGCCGGAACGTACCCAGACCCTCGACAGCGATCCCGCGACGCCGGGCCTCGGCGAGCACCCCGGCCTCGGCGCCGACGGGCAGCTCCACCAGGGCGTGCAGCCCCGCCGGGTGGCCCACGATCGGCAGCCCGGGCGCCCGTGACGCGAGCAGGTCCGCGAGCTCCTCGCGCCGCCGGCGGTAGTGGCGTCGGGCGGTGCGCACCTGGCGGTCGAACCCACCGGAGTCGAGGAGGTCGGCGAGCGCGAGCTGGTCGACCACCCCGACGCCGCCCGCGACACCGTCGGCCACCGGACGGACGAGCCGCTCGGGGAGCACCATCCACCCGAGGCGCAGCGCGGGGGCGAGAGCCTTGCTCGCGGTGCCGAGGTAGACCACCCGCTCCGGGTCGAGCCCCTGCAGCGCGCCTACGGGTCGGCGGTCGTAGCGGAACTCGCCGTCGTAGTCGTCCTCCACGACGATCCCGTCGACCTCCCGCGCCCACGCCACCGCGGCCGTCCGGCGGTCCGGGGCGAGCGGCACGCCGGTCGGGAACTGGTGCGCGGGCGTCAGCAGCGCCGCGCGGACCCCCGACGCCGCGGTGAGACCCCGCAGCGCCTCGGTCCGCGCGCCCTCGGCGTCCACGGCGAGCGCGACCGACGTCGGGCCGAGGGTGTCGAGCAGGCGGCGGTGGGTGTGCAGGCCGAGCTCCTCGACCGCCAGGCCGGTCCCGGTGCGCGTGGTGAGCACCCCGGCGAGCAGGCGCAGCCCGTCGGTCGCGCCGCTGGTCACCACGACCTGCTCGGGCCGCGCCCGGACACCGCGCACCCGGGCGAGGTAGGTCGCGAGGGCGGCGCGCAGCTCGGGCCGGCCGGCGGGGTCGCC
Source organism: uncultured Actinomycetota bacterium (assembly GCA_963849235.1). Classification (GTDB taxonomy): domain Bacteria; phylum Actinomycetota; class Actinomycetes; order Mycobacteriales; family Pseudonocardiaceae; genus Actinomycetospora. Next base: position 39,952 of record CAWKGY010000001.1, read on the forward strand.
GTAGTCGAGCGCGGCGTCGGGGACCGCGACGAGCGCCCGGCGGACGGCCTGCCACCACGCGGCCCGGGGGAAGAGCGACCCGTCCGGGCGGCCGGGGCGCAGGTCGTGCACGAGGCCGGGTCCGACGGCGTCCGGAGCATGCCCCCGCGGTGGGACCGTGGGCGCCGGGACGCTCGCCGCGACACGCGTCGCGGCCCCCTGCCGTGCGGTGAGCCAGCCCTCCGCGACGAGCTCGGCGTAGGCGTCGACGACGGTGGCCCGGGCCAGGCCGAGGTCGTCCGCGAGGGCGCGGGAGGAGGGGAGTGCCGTGCCGGGGGCGAGCCGGCCGGTGCGCACCGCGACCCGGAGCGCCTCGGTCAGCGCCGCCCGCACGCCGCGCCCGGAGACCACCGCGAGGTCGAGGTGCAGATCCGCCCCGACCCGCCGTCGGGACCCCGAACTGGTCTGCGACACCACGCGACAAGTGGACCACGAACGCCGACCGGTCGGGCCTACCGTCGAGGCCGTGACGACGACGACCGGCCCCGACACCCGCCGCCCCGAGACCCGCAGCCTCGAGACGCGCAGCCCCGTCCACCCCGCCCGCCTCTCCCTGAGCGAGCGGGCCCCGGACGTCTACCGGGCGATGGCGCGGTTCTCCTCCCTCGCGGGCGCGGGGCTGGAGCGGCCGATGGTCGAGCTGGTGAAGATCCGGGCCTCGCAGATCAACCACTGCGCGTTCTGCGTCGACATGCACAGCCGCGAGGCGCTCGAGGCGGGCGAGAGCACCTCCCGGGTCGTCCAGCTCTCCGCGTGGCGGGAGTCCCGGCACTTCTACACCGAGCGGGAGCAGGCCGCGCTCGAGCTCACCGAGGCGGTCACGGTGCTCACCGACGGCTTCGTGCCCGACGAGGTCTGGTCCGTGGCGGCCGCGGCGTTCGACGAGACCGAGCTCGCCCAGCTGGTCGCGGCGATCACGGCGATCAACGCGTGGAACCGGTTCGCGGTCAGCACACGGATGGTCCCCGCGGGTCGTCCCTAGGCAGGGTCGGCCAGAGGCAGGGTCGCCCCGAGGCAGGGTCGCCCCCAGGCACGGTGCCCCGAGGCAGGGTCGTCCGGGGAGCGCTACGTCCCGGGGTCGCCGAAGCGGCCGTGCCGACCGGCGCCCGCCGCGAACCGGGCGGCGCCGGCCGCGGTCTCGGCGTCCAGCGCAGCGCGGCCGTGGGCGAACTCGGACGCCAGCGCGTCGGGCTCGTCGAGGCCCTCCTGGTCGAGCACCGAGGCCCGGTCGGAGCGCAGGCAGACCTGGGGGAACGCCGCGAGGTCGCGGGCGAGGGCCTGCGCCGCGGCCAGCGCCTCCCCGGCGGGCACCACCCGGTTGGCCAACCCCATCCCGAGCGCTTCGGCGGCATCCACCGGACGCCCGGTGAGCACGAGGTCCATCGCGCGGCTCGTCCCGATCAGCCGCGGCAGCCGCACCGTCCCGCCGTCGATCAGCGGTACGCCCCAGCGTCGGCAGAACACCCCGAACACCGCGGTCTCGTCGGCCACCCGCAGGTCGCACCACAGCGCGAGCTCGAGCCCGCCCGCCACCGCGTGCCCCGCGACGGCGGCGATCACCGGCTTCGAGAGCCGCAGCCGGGTCGGCCCCATCGGACCGTCGCCGTCGGGCTCGGTGCGGTTGCGGTCCGGGCCGGCGATCGCGGTGAGGTCGGCGCCCGCACAGAACGTGCCGCCCGCTCCGTGCAGGACGGCGACCGCGACCTCGTCGTCCTCCTCGAAGGCACGGAACGCGTCGGCGAGTGCCCGCGCCGTGGGGCCGTCGACGGCGTTGCGGCGCTCGGGCCGGTCGAGGGTCACCGTCGTGACGGGCCCGTCGTGCTCGACGTGGACCGTCATCGGGTCCCTCCCGCCGACCAGCCCAGCGCCGGCCCGAGCTTCGTCGCCATGTCGGTGAGTATCTGGACGTAGTCGGCGTGCTCGAAGGTGAACGGAAGTGCCCACACCACCTCGCGCACCTCCCGGAACGCCGCGTTGGCGTACAGCGCCTCCGCGATCTCGTCGGAGGAGCCGACCAGGTCGCGGGCGTAGAGCATCTGGCGGGGCCCGTGGGCGACGGCGGTCCGCGGGGTCCGGTGCTCCACGTACGCGGCGTAGCGCGCCTTCTGGTCCGCGGTGGCGGAGTCGGTGGGGATGACGACGAGGCCCTGCGAGACCCGCGCCGCGTCACCGAGGGGGTGCACCGACCGGAACAGCTCGATCTGCTCGCGCTGGATCTGCGCGAAGACGGGGGAGGCGTCGTCACCGAGGTCGTGGCCCTCGGACTGGATGACGTTGCTGGTGAGCATCGCGAGGCCCTGCTCACCGGCCCAGCGCACCGAGCGCCGGCTGCCGCCGCCGTACCAGACCCGGTCGGCGAGCCCGGGGGAGTGGGGCTGGACGTAGTCGGAGAACGACTCGATGCCGTCGACGCCGGAGAAGGTGCTCGCGGGCTCGCCGCGCAGGATCCGCAGGAGGCGCTCGACCCGGGTGTAGGAGAGGTCCTCGACGTCGGCGGTGTCGGGGTAGAGCCCGCCCTTGACGTCCTCCCAGTGGATGGGCGGCCCGACGCTGATCCCCGGGTTCATCCGGCCGCCCGAGAGGATGTCGAGGGTGCCGAGGTCCTCGGCGTAGCGCAGCGGGTTCTCCCAGCCCAGCGGCGTCACGGCGGTGCCGAACTCGATGCGCGAGGTCCGTTGCGAGGCGGCCGCGAGCATCGTCACGGGCGAGGAGATGCCGGACTGGAAGTGACGGTGGCGCAGCCACACGGAGTCGAACCCGAGCTGCTCGCCCAGGACGATCTCCTCCAGCAGGTACTCGTGACCCGGCCCGGGATCGCCGGCGTCGTAGGTCCCGAGGGTCAGGAACCCGAGCTTCTCCAGGGGGACACCGGGGATCGGCATGCCCCGATCATGCCGCGCCGGACCACCCCAGGGCAGGCCCGAGCTTCGTCGCCATGTCGGTGAGGATCTGCACGTAGTCCTCGTGGGCGAAGGAGAACGGCAGCGCGAACACGACCTCGCGGGACTCCCGGAAGCCGGCGTGGGCGAAGAGCGCCTCGGCGATCTCCTCCGAGGTCCCGAGGATGTCCCGGGCGAAGAGCAGCCGCCCCGGGCCCTGCGGTGTGGCCGTGCGCGGCGTGCGGGCGTCGACGTAGGCCTGGTACTTCGCGCGCTGCTCGGCGGTGGCGGAGTCGGTCGGGACGACGACGAGGCCCTGCGAGACCCGCGCCGCGTCCCCGGCCGGATGCGCGGCCCGGAACGCCCGGATCGAGTGGGCCTGGATGGCGGCGAAGTCCGGCTCCTCGTCGGGGGCGACGCGCACGACGCTGGAGGTGAGCAGGTTCAGCCCCTGCTCCCCGGCCCGGCGCGCGGAGCCCTCGCTGGCCGCGCCGTACCAGAGCCGGTCGGCGAGCCCGGGGGAGTGCGGCTGGACGTGGTCGGAGAACGACTCGATGCCCTCGGTGCCGGAGAAGGTGCTGGCCGGCTCGCCGCGCAGGAGCCGGTGGAGGCGGGCCACGCGCTCGTAGGTGAAGTCCTCGGCCTCGGCGGTGTCGGGGTAGAGGGCCTCCTTCACGTCGTCCCAGTGCATGGGCGGCCCGACGCTGATCCCCGGGTTCATCCGGCCGCCGGAGAGGACGTCGAGGGTGCCGAGGTCCTCGGCGTAGCGCAGCGGGTTCTCCCAGCCCAGCGGGGTGACCGCGGTGCCGAACTCGATGCGCGAGGTCCGCTGCGAGGCCGCCGCCAGCACCGTCACCGGCGAGGACACGCCGTACTGCAGGTGGCGGTGCCGCAGCCAGACGCTGTCGAACCCGAGCTGCTCGGCCAGCTCGATCTCGGCGAGCAGGTGCTCGTGGCCGGGCGCGGGGTCGTTCCCGTCGAACGTCCCGATGGTCAGGAAACCGAGCTTCTCGAGCGCGACGCCGGGTGCGGGCATGGCACGGATCATCCCCCGGACACCGGGACGCCGCCGAGCCCTTGACCTGCTCGCGTGACGCGGCGCACCGTCGAGGACATGGCCGCACCCACGCAGGAACCGCAGTCCGACGCGATGTCCGGCTTCCGGCCCTCCCAGGAGGGCATCACGATGCCGCAGCCGCCCACGTTCGCGACGAGCGCCGAGGAGCGGCTGCACCGCAAGCAGCAGCTCGCCGGCGCTTTCCGGATCTTCGGCAGGTTCGGCTTCGGCGAGGGGATCGCCGGCCACATCACGGTCCGCGACCCCGAGGACCCGCACATGTTCTGGGTCAACCCGTTCGGGATGAGCTTCCGGCACATCCGGGTCTCGGACCTGATCGCCGTGAACCACGAGGGCGACGTCGTGTACGGGAACAAGCCGGTGAACCAGGCCGGCTTCGTGATCCACTCCGCGGTGCACGCCGCCCACCCGGACGTCGTGGCCGCCGCCCACGCACACTCGGTGTACGGCAAGGCGTGGTCCTCGCTGGGTCGCCCGCTCGACCCGATCACCCAGGACGCCTGCACGCTCTACGAGAACCACGGCGTCGTCAGCGAGGGCCGCGGCGCGGTGGTGCTCGACCCGGAGGTCGGCCGCGCGCTGGCCGCCGGGCTGACGGGCCGCAAGATGGTGTTCCACCAGAACCACGGCATCTTCTCGGTCGGCCAGACCGTCGCCGAGGCCGCGTGGTGGTTCATCAACACCGAGCGCAACTGCCAGGCCCAACTGCTGGCCGAGGCGGCGGGCACGCCGACCCAGATCGACCACCAGAACGCGAAGTTCTCGGCCGAGCAGACCGGCACCGCCTACGCCGGCTGGTTCTCGTTCCAGCCGCTGTGGGACGAGGTCGTGCGCACGGATCCCGACCTGTTCGACTAGCGTCGCCCCGCGTGATCGTCGACGCCCACGTCCACGTCGCCCACCTGGCACGCCTCAAGGTGCCGTGGGAGACGTGGATCGGGCCGGCCGGCGACGACGCGGGCTGGAGAGCGCTCTACGACGACGACGGCGCGCCGATCCCGGCCGCGGTCAGCCGGTACTTCGCCGACGAGGGCGTCGACCGGGCGCTGCTCTTCTGCGAGTACAGCCCGAAGGCCACGGGCTGGCAGACCGTCGAGGACGTGCTGCCGATCGTCGAGCACGACCCGGAGCGCTTCCGCATCGTGGCCAACGTCAACCCGCACGTGCACCACCCGGTGGCCCGGGAGCTCGACCGTCAGCTCGACCTGGGCGCGGTCGCGCTGAAGATCCACCCGGTGCACGCGGGGATCGCCCCGAACGACCGCGAGCTCTACCCCGCCTACGCGCGGTGCGTGGAGCGGGGCATCCCCGTGATCGTCCACACCGGGCCGTCGTTCTTCCCCGGGGCCACGTCGCGGAACGGCGACCCGGTGCTCATCGACGACGTCCTGCGCGACTTCGGAGACCTCACCGTCGTCCTCGCCCACGGCGGCCGCGGCTGGAGCTACGACGCCGCCGCCTCCCTCGCGCTGACCCGGCCCAACGTGTGGCTCGACCTCGCCGGGCTGCCCCCGAAGCGCCTCCCCACCTACTACGCGAGCTTCGGGCTGGACCGGGTCGCCTCCCGGTCGATCTTCGGTACCGACTCCCCGGCGGCGACCCCGGCCCGCAACATCGCCGCGATCCGCGACCTGGGGCTCTCCGAGGAGCTCACCGACGCGGTGCTCGGCGGCAACGCGGCGCGGGTGTTCCCCGGGCTCGCGTGACGGTTGACGCTTGAACGGTCCGGCGTGTGCAGGAGCGCCGGTAACGGGGTAGACCAGGGGTATGGCCATCGCGACGACGAATCCCGCCACCGGGGAGACGGTCCGGGAGTTCGACTCCCTCACCCAGCAGCAGCTCGAGGACAAGATCCAGCGGTCCTGGGACGCCTTCCAGAGCTACCGCGACACGACCTTCTCCCAGCGCGCCGGGTGGATGCGCGCCGCCGCCGACATCCTCGACGCCGAGGTCGACCACCTGGCCGAGCTCGCGACGCTCGAGATGGGCAAGACCTTCGCCGCGGCGAAGGCCGAGGTCGGCAAGTGCGCGCTGGGCTGCCGCTGGTACGCCGACCACGCCGCCGAGCACCTCGCCGACCACCCGTGGGACCCGCAGGACGCCCCGGACAACGCCCGGGTCTTCACCCGCTACCAGCCCCTGGGCCCGGTCCTGGCGATCATGCCGTGGAACTTCCCGTACTGGCAGGTCTTCCGCTTCCTCTGCCCGGCGCTCATGGCCGGCAACGTCGGCCTCCTCAAGCACGCCTCGAACGTGCCGCAGGTCGCGCTGGCGATCGAGGACGTGCTGGTGCGCGCCGGCTTCCCGCAGGACGTGTTCCAGACGCTGCTCATCGGCTCCTCGATGATCGAGGCGATGGTCGACGACGACCGCGTGCGCGCGGTCACGCTCACCGGCAGCGAGCCCGCCGGGCGTGAGGTCGGCGCCCGCGCCGGGAAGAACGTCAAGACCAGCGTCCTCGAGCTGGGCGGCAGCGACGCGTTCATCGTCATGCCCTCGGCCGACCTGGACGCCACCGCCGACGCGGCCGTCGCGTCCCGCACGCTGAACAACGGCCAGTCGTGCATCAACGCCAAGCGGATCATCGTCCACGAGCAGGTGGCCGACGAGTTCCAGCGGCTCCTCGTGGAGAAGATGGAGGCGCTCAAGGTCGGCGACCCGATGGCGGACGACACCGACCTCGGGCCGATGTCGGGACCGCAGGGCCTCGAGGAGCTCGACAAGCAGGTGCAGGACTCCGTGGCCGCCGGCGCCAAGCTCCTCACCGGGGGCAAGCCGCTGGGCGGGCCGGGCAACTTCTACCCGCCGTCGGTGCTCGCCGAGATCCCGAAGAGCGCTCCGGCGTACTACGAGGAGCTCTTCGGCCCGGTCGCGCTGTTCTTCCGGGCGAAGGACATCGACGAGGCCATCGCGATCGCCAACGACTCGAGCTTCGGCCTGGGCGGCAGCTCCTGGACCCAGGACGCGGCGGAGGCGGAGCGGCTCGCCAACGAGGTCGAGACCGGGATGATGTACATCAACAAGGTCACGGCGTCGACGCCGGAGGTCCCCTTCGGCGGGACCAAGAACTCCGGCTACGGCCGCGAGCTCGCCAGCTTCGGCACGCAGACGTTCACGAATGCGAAGACGGTGTGGATCCAGTAGTGGCCCCACCCACCTTCACGCAGGCCGCCCATGTCGCGCTCGTCGTGCGCGACATGGCGGCCAGCGTGGCGTTCTACGAGCGGGTGATGGGCTTCGAGCAGGCGAGCGAACGCCGGGAGGGTCCGCCGGAGGCCCGGCACCCGCGCCAGCTGATCCGCCACCCCGACTCGGGTCTCGTGCTCGGGATCCACGAGCCGTACGAGCGCTCGAACGACCTCTTCGACCCGCAGCGGACCGGCCTCGACCACCTCGCGGTGACCGTGGCCGACCGCGAGGCGCTCGAGGCGTGGATCGCCCACCTCGACGCCGAGGGGGTCGAGCACTCGCCGGTCCGCGACGCGGGCTACGCCGAGTTCGTGTCGTTCGGTGACCCCGATGGCATCGCCTGGGAGGTCTGGCTCCCGACGACGTGACCCCTACCCGAGATCGGCCAGCTTCGGCACGGCCGGCGCCATCCCGTCGATCCACGCGGCAGGCGACCCGGTGGTCGGGGTGACCATCACGGTGTGCGCCCCGAGCTTCGCGTAGTCGGCCATGGCGCTGACGAACTCGTCGACCGTGTCGGGCCCCGGGCGGGGGTTGTTGGCCATGATCGTGACGCGGATGTCGTCGAAGTCCCGCCCGACGTCGTCGCAGTGCCGGCGCAGCACGTCCAGCTTGTGCGCGATGTCGTCGGGCGAGGACGCGAACAGGTTGCAGGCGTCGCCGTACTGCGCCACGAGCCGCAGGGTCTTGCGCTCCCCGCCGCCGCCGATGAGCACCCGCGGACGATGGAGGGGCTGGGGCGAGCAGAGGGTCTCCGCGAGCTGGTAGTGCTTGCCGTCGTAGGGCCCGTTGTTCGCGGGGTCCCACATCTGCCCGCAGATCTGCAGCGCCTCCTCGAGGCGCTCGAACCGCTCGGCCAGCGGCGGGAACGGGACCCCGAGGCCGCGGTGCTCGCGCTCGTACCACGCCGCCCCGATGCCGAGCACCGCGCGGCCGCCCGACAGGACGTCGAGGGTGGTGACGGTCTTGGCGAGCAGCCCGGGGTGGCGGTAGGTCACGCCGGTGACGAGCAGGCCCAGGTCGATGGTCGTGGTGTGGGCGGCCAGGTAGCCGAGGGCGGTGTAGCCCTCGAGCATGTTCGACTCGGCGGGCAGTCCGGTGGGCTGGATCTGGAAGAAGTGGTCCATGAACGAGAGCCAGCTCGCCCCCGATGCCTCGGCGGCCTGACCCACCCGGGCCAGCTCGCCCGCGATGGCGCCGTCGCCGCCGTCGATGTCGAAGATCGGGATGTGGAAGCCGAGCTCCATGAGGTCTCCCTCGCATAGCGGATGTGTCCCGTCATCGTCGCCCTTCGAGCGCGCTCGAAGGCAAGTCGAGGCGCTCAGACGGCTCCGAACGCCGCCCGCGCGGCGGGGGCCCACTGCTCGTGGCGCCGGTGGAACACCTCGGCGGCCCGCGCCCCGACCCACCCGGGCGGCAGCAGCTCGGCGGGGAGCTGGGGGTCGAGGAAGGGGAAGCGGCGCCATGCGTCGACGAGGCGGACCTGGGCGGCGAGCACCGCGGTCGGGTCGGCGGGGTCGGGCTCGAGGCCGGCGAAGCGCGCGACGAACTCCGCGTAGCGGGCCTCGAGGTCGCGCAGGTCCCACGCCTGGGCGACCAGCTCGGCGTCGGAGAGGCCGCCGTGGGTGCCCCCGACGACGACGAGGGCGGCCTCGTCGAGCCCGACGTCGTCGAGGGCCCGGTGGGCCTCGTCGACCCGGCCGGCGTCGGGACACACCCACACCCCCGGCGCCGGGGAACCCAGACCCGCCCACGCGAGCTGGGTGCGCAGCTGGTGGCGCAGTGCCCGCTGGGCCTCGGGCACGCTGACGACGAGCACGAGCCAACGGCCGTCCCAGGGCGGGCGCGGCGTGCCGTGGGCGTAGATCCGTTCCGCACCCTCGGTGAGCAGCTGGCGCCCGGACGTCGTCAGCGACCAGCGCACCCGTCGTCCCGCCCGTTCGGAGACGACGACGTCGTCGGCGGCGGTCCGGGCGAGCGCCTGACGGGCGGACTTCTCCTCGACCCCGACGGCGCCGAGCGCGTCGAGCAGCGTCTGGGTCCAGACGGGGTCGTCGGCGGGGAGGACGTACTCCCCGAGCACCGTGAGCAGCAACGAGCGGGCGCTCGTCGCGGCGACCTCCCGACGGCGGGTGAAGGCGTCCTCCGCGGAGCCGGCCGACCCCGAGCCCGACGACCCGGGCCCGGGCGGGACCGACCCGTGCGCCACACCCCCCGCCGCCATGGCCGACGATCGTAGGCGTGTCCTCTCCTCCCGGCCCGTCCCGACCCGCGGCCCCGGATCCCCAGAGTCCGGATCCCCAGGCCCCGGATCTCCACGCCCTGGACCGCGAGCACGTCTGGCACCCCTACGGGCCGATGCCGGGACGCACCGACCCGCTGGTGGTCACCTCGGCGTCGGGGGTGCGGCTGACCCTCGACGACGGCCGCGAGCTCGTCGACGGCATGAGCTCCTGGTGGGCCGCGGTGCACGGCTACCGCCACCCCGCCCTCGACGCGGCGCTGCGCGCGGCCACCGACGAGATGAGCCACGTGATGTTCGGGGGCCTCACCCACCACCCGGCCGTCGCGCTCGCGACCCGCCTCGTCGAGATCACCCCCGAGCCGCTGCGCCACGTCTTCCTCGCCGACTCCGGATCGGTCTCGGTCGAGGTGGCCGTGAAGATGTGCCTGCAGTACCAGCGGGCGCGGGGCCGGCCGGGACGCACGCGGATGATGACCTGGCGCGGCGGCTACCACGGCGACACGTTCGCGGCGATGAGCGTCTGCGATCCCGACGGCGGGATGCACGCGCTCTGGACGGGTTTCCTGCCCGAGCAGGTGTTCGCCGACGTGCCGCCGCCGTCGTACCTGCCCGAGTACGACGACCACCTCGCCGCCGTCGCCGCGGCCCACGCCGACGAGCTGGCGGGGATCATCGTCGAGCCCGTCGTGCAGGGCGCCGGGGGGATGCGCTTCCACGACCCGCGGCACCTCGCGGCGCTGCGCGAGATCGCCGACCGCCACGACCTCGTGCTCGTGTTCGACGAGATCGCCACCGGCTTCGGGCGCACCGGGGAGCTCTTCGCCGCCGACCACGCGGGGGTGGCCCCGGACGTCCTGTGCGTCGGGAAGGCGCTGACCGGCGGCTACCTCACGCTGGCCGCGGCGTTGTGCAGCGCGGCGGTCGCGGCGGCGGTGAGCGACGAGCGCGGCGGCGGCGGGCTCATGCACGGTCCGACGTTCATGGGGAATCCCCTCGCCGCGCGGGTCGCGCTGGCCAGCATCGACGAGCTGGCGCGCCGCGACTGGCGCGCGGAGGTGGCCGGCGTCCACGCGGGTCTCCGGGAGGGCCTCGCCCCGGCCCGCGGGCTGCCCGGCGTGCGCGACGTGCGGGTGCTCGGCGCGATCGGCGTCGTCCAGCTCGACCACCCCGTCGACGTCCCGGCCGCGCAGGCCGCGGCGGAGGAGCAGGGGGTGTGGCTGCGGCCGTTCCGTGACCTCGTCTACACGATGCCGCCCTACGTCACCGCGCCCGACGACGTGGCCAGGATCGCCCGGGGAGTGGTGGCGGCGGCCGGGAAGGGCTGAGACCGGGCGGCAGGCGGTGCTGGCGTGCCAGGGCTCGTCGGGAGCGGAGCCGGCCGGGACGACCGGCAGCGCACCCGCCCCCACCGTCGTCGTCGGGACCTGATCCGTGCCTAGGGTGTCGGCGTGAGCGACCCCCTGGCGTGGCTGGACGAGACGGCGCGGGCCCGTCGGACGGCGGGGCTGCGCCGGGCGTTGTCGCCGCGGGAGGTCGTCGAGCCGCTGGTCGACCTGGCCTCGAACGACTACCTCGGCCTGGCCCGCGACCCCCGCGTCGTCGAGGGTGCCGTGGCCGCGGCGCGGACGTGGGGAGCCGGCTCGACGGGGTCCCGCCTGGTCACGGGGTCGACGCGGCTGCACGCCGAGCTCGAGGAGTCCCTCGCCGCGTTCTGCGGCACCGAGGCCGCGCTGGTCTTCTCCTCCGGCTACACCGCGAACCTCGGGGCGGTCACCGCGCTGTCGGGACGGGGGGCCCTCGTCGTGTCGGACGTCGCGGCGCACGCCTCGCTGGTGGACGCGGCGCGGCTGTCACGGGCCCGCGTCGTGGTGTCCCGCTGCTCGGTGCCCGCCGACGTCGACGCCGTCCTCGCCGCCGCCCCGGAGACCCGTCGGCTGGTGGTCACCGACGGCGTCGACTCCGTCGACGGCGGCCTGGCGCCGCTGCGCGAGCTCGTTGAGGTCTGCCGGGCCCGGGGGGCGGTGCTGCTCGTCGACGACGCGCACGGGCTCGGGGTGCGCGGTCCGGCGTCGGTGCCCGGGGCGGGACTGGTCGCCGAGGCGGGGCTGGCGGGGGAGCGGGGCGTCGTCGTGACGGCGACGCTGTCCAAGTCGCTGGGTTCCCAGGGCGGCGTGGTCCTCGGCGACGCCGACGTCATCGACCACCTCGTCGACGCCGCCCGATCGTTCATCTTCGACACCGGGCTCGCGCCCGCTGCGGCCGGCGCGGCGCTGGCGGCGCTCGGGGTGCTGCGCGACGAGCCGGAGCGCGTCGCGGCACTGCACCGGGCGGCCGGGGCCGTCGCCGGCTCGGCGCGGTCGGCGGCGCCGTGGGCGGGGGTCGCGGACCCGACGGCGGCGATGGTGCCGGTGGTCCTCGGCGAGCCCGAGCTGGCGACGGCGGCCCGGGACGCGTGCGCGGTGGCGGGCCTGCGGGCCGGCTGCTTCCGTCCGCCGTCGGTGCCCGAGGGCACGTCGCGGTTGCGGCTGACGGCGCGGGCGGACCTCACGGCCGACGACCTGGCGCTGGTCGATCGGGTCCTCACGGAGGTCCTCCCGGCCGTGCGCGGGAGCGCCCTGACGGGGTGAGTCGTCCGCGGGGCTGCCGCAGCATCCCGCCGCCCGTGGTGGCATCCTGGAGCATGGTTCACGGAATCGATCCCGAAAGGAGGACGGCGTGACCGTCCTGGACAGTCGGTCGGCCTTCCGGCTCTGGCACTGCGGCCGTTGCCGCCGCCCGCTGGCGGAGGGCTCGGACTACCTGCGGTGCGGGTGCTGCGGCGCGGTCCACGACGTCGACGGCACCCCGCGACCCGACGTCGAGGCCGCTGAGCGCCCGGCGCCCGACCCCAACGCGGTGCGCGTTCGCAATTGGCTCTGATCGTCGCTCACGACGTCGTGCCGTGAGGCCGGATCGCCTTGTCTCGGCGGGCCGGAACCCTGCGAGTTCAACGCGGCCGGCGGTTTCGGCGTGCGCAGCAACCGTGCCCGTGGCCCTGTCGCTGATCGCTGATCGCTGATCGCTGATCGCTGATCGCTGATCGCTGATCCTCGCTGAGCTGCGGCGACTTGCTGCGCGCCGCTCGTCGACCCGGAACGGGGCCGGTGTCGCCGGTTGCTCTCCGATGCTCTGCTGCTCGGGGAAGTTCACTCGCCCGGCGTAGTCCGGGGTGTCCGATTCCGGCCGTGACTGTCGGGGGGTCGAACTAGTGTTCGAGTCATGAGAGCGGTGTACGACGAAGCGACCCTCGACAGGTTCTCCGGCCTGCCGACCGGGCCCCCGCTCGCCGCCGTCCTGGAAACCCTCGACCCCACCACCCTCGACGGTCAGGACACCGCCGCGTGGATGCGCGCCGCGTTCCGGGTCCGCAACCACGCCGACTGGCTGCTGCTGCGCTCCATCCGCGAGGCCTGCTCCGCCCGCGCCGACACCACCGCCCGCGTCGACCTCGACGAATTCGCCCCCAAGATCGCCGCCGCGTCCCTGGGCTGGTCGGCGACCATGGCCGCCACCCGCCTCGAGCTGGCCGTCGGGGTCCTCGAGCGGATGCCCGCCCTCGGCGAAGCGATGCGCGTCGGGCGCCTCGAACACGCCAAGGCCGCCGCGTTCGTCACCGGCCTCGACGGGCTCACCGACCCCCAGTGCCGCGCCGTGGTCGCCGCCCTGCTCGACCAGGCCCCCGAGCTGACCCTGGCCCAGCTGCGCGAGCGGATCCTCGACACCGCCTACGCCATCGACCACGTCTGGGCCGCCAACCGGCTCGCCGCCGCCACCGCCCGCGCCCGGGTCGCCACCGAGACCGCCCCCTCCGGAGCGGTCAACATCTGCGGCCGCGACCTGCCACCCGAGCTCGCTCTGCAGGCCAAACACCGGCTGCGCGCGCTGGCGCTGGCGGTGCGGGCCAGGTTGCGGGCCGCCGGGCGCCGGGTCGCGCTCGGGTTCATCGAAGCCCGACTGTTCGTCCGGCTCATGGACGGCACCCACGCCGGCGCCGACGACACCCAGGTGATCGACGCCGTCACCACCGAACTCCTCAACCCCACCCAGCCCACCCCCGACGACCCCGACGACCCCGACGACGGCGGCCCCGACGGCGAGGGGCCTGACGGTCCTGGCCCCGACGACCCCGGACCCGACAGCCCTGACGGTCCTGACGGCGGCGGCTCCGACGGCCCTGACGCCAGCGGCCCCGGCGACGACGAGCCTGGCGACGAGGAGCCCGGCGACGAGACCCGACGACGAGGCCCGGCGACGAGCCCGGCGACGAGGCCACGACGGACGCGGCCCCGACGACCACGGGCCCGACGACGGACCTCGCCGCGGGCCTCGACGAGGGACCCGACGACGGCGGTCCGGCGACGCGGGTCTGGCGACGGCGGTCCCGATGACGGCGGTCTCGGCGACGGTGGTCTCGGCGACGGTCGGTCCTGGCGACAGTGGCCCCGGTGCCGGTGACTCAGCCGGTACCGCCGCCAGACAGTTCACCCCAGCGGTGTGCTGGGGACGGGTCGGTGGTGTTCGCCCCCGAGACCGCGGTCCGCCTCGAGCTCTCCACCCTGCTCGGCCTCGACGAGCACCCCGGCACCCTGCCCGGAATCGGACCCGTCCCCGCCGACACCGCCCGCACCACCGCCCTCGACCACGGCACCGCCACCTGGCAGGTCCTCGTCCACGACGAACACGGCCACCTCCAGCATCTGCTCACCCTGCGAGCCCCACCCCACGCCCACCACCACCGCCGACACCACCGCCAAACCGTGCAGCTCACCGCCCCCGCCGCACTGCTGCACGCCCTCGTCCCGAGCGACGAGGCCGCCGGCGACCCCGACAGCAGCGACGCCGCCGGCACCGACGACGCCGACACGGGCGTGCTGGCCGGGGTGCGGTGTCGGCTGCTCGACGCCGCCACCACCACCTGGCTCGGCCACGCCCACACCGCACTGCTGCGCTCCGAGCACGCCGACCCCGACGAGCACCCCGCCACCACCACCCGCGACCGCGACCGCCGCTTCCCCGGCCGCCGCCTCGCCGCCTGGATCACCGCCCGCGACCAGACCTGCACCGCCCCGCGCTGCACCCGCCCCGCCCCCGCCTGCGACCTCGACCACACCCTCGACTGGCTCCACGGCGGGCGCACCGAAGCCGCCGACCTCGAAGCGCTGTGCCGCCACGACCACCGCGCCAAACACCAAGGCGGCTGGACCTACCAGCAACCCGCACCCGGCTACTTCGTCATCACCGACCCCACCGGCACCCGCCACCACACCGAGAGCCGCGTCGCCCACCCCCGCCCCGCCCCACTGACCCCCGGCCACGGCATCACCCCCGACACCGCGCCCCCACCCCCACGCCAGGACTGGACACCCCGACGCACCCCCGACGGACGCATCACCCCCCAAGCCCACGACACCGCCGCCCACCTCGCCCGACGCGAACGACAACTCCGAGGACAAGCCCCCAGCCGCTACGACCACGACCCCGACTTCTGACGCCGGCCGGCCCGGTCATCGAGATGAGCGCCTAAGGTCGCTCGGCGTGCGGACGATGATCGTCACGGGCACCGGGACCGGGGTCGGGAAGACGGTGGTGACCGCGGCCGTGGCCGCCCTCGCCGCTGCCGCCGGACACCGCGTCGTCGTCCTCAAGCCCGCCCAGACCGGGATCGACCCCGGGGAGCCCGGCGACCTCGCCGACGTCACGCGGCTGACCGGGGACACCGTCACGACCCGCGAGCTCGCGCGCTACCCCGAGCCGCTCGCCCCGGCCACCGCGGCACGCCGCAGCGGCCTCCCGCCGCTACGGGTCGGCGACATCTCGACGGCGGTCGCGGAGACGACGGCGGACCTCCTGCTCATCGAGGGCGCCGGCGGTCTGCTCGTCCGGCTCAACGACGAGGGCGAGACCCTGGCCGACGTCGCCGCCGCCCTGGACGCCCCCGTCCTCGTCGTCGCCTCCGCGGGACTCGGGGTGCTCAACACCGCGGCCCTGACCGCCGAGGCCCTCGCCCGACGCGGCCTGACCTGCACCGGCACCGTCGTCGGCGCCTACCCCGACGAGCCCGACCTCGCCGAGCGGACCAACCTCGCCGACCTCCCGGCGGTCACCGGGGCGCCCCTGCTCGGCGTCCTGCCCGCGGGCCTCGGGGAGGCCGACCCCGAGCGCTTCCTGACGACGGCCAGGTGTGGCCTGCATCCCGTCCTGGGCGGGCAGTGGGTCCCGCCCCTCCCGTGACCGGGGCCGGTGGGGCAGACTCGCCGACGATCAGTCCGGACCGACGGGTTCCGCGACGGACGCGGCTTTCCGACGATCCGATCCCCGACGGCCCATCCCCGACGACGAGGAGCGACGCGTGACGGCGAGCACCGGCACCGCCAGTCCGACCAGCCAGGGCACCGACGGCGGCATCCTCGCCGTGGCCCGCGAGCAGGTCCTGGAGCGCGGCGAGGGGCTGACCGAGGCGCAGGTGCTCGAGGTGCTGCGGCTGCCCGGCGAGCGACTGAGCGAGGCCCTCGCGCTGGCCCACGAGGTGCGGATGCGCTGGTGCGGCCCCGACGTCGAGGTCGAGGGCATCGTCAGCCTCAAGACCGGCGGCTGCCCCGAGGACTGCCACTTCTGCTCGCAGTCGGGCCTGTTCGACTCCCCGGTGCGCGCCGCCTGGCTGGACAAGGACCGCCTCGTCGAGGCCGCCAAGCAGACCGCCAAGACCGGGGCGACCGAGTTCTGCATCGTCGCCGCCGTCCGCGGGCCCGACGAGAAGCTCATGGAGCAGATCCGGGCCGGCGTCGCCGCGATCCGCGCCGAGGTCGACATCAACGTCGCCTGCTCGCTGGGCATGCTCACCCAGGACCAGGTCGACCAGCTCGCCGCCATGGGCGTGCACCGCTACAACCACAACCTCGAGACGGCGCGCAGCCACTTCCCGGAGGTCGTCACCACCCACACCTGGGAGGAGCGCTGGGAGACGCTGCAGATGGTCCGCGCCGCGGGCATGGAGGTCTGCTGCGGCGGCATCGTCGGGATGGGGGAGACCCTCGAGCAGCGCGCCGAGTTCGCGGTGCAGCTCGCGGAGCTCGAGCCCGACGAGGTGCCGATGAACTTCCTCATCCCCAACCCGGGCACCCCGTTCGCGCACCTCGACGTGCCGCAGGGCCCGGACGCGCTCATGACGATCGCCGCCTTCCGGCTCGCGATGCCGAAGACCGTGCTCCGCTTCGCCGGGGGCCGGGAGCTCACCCTCGGGGACCTCGGCGCGGAGCAGGGCATGCTCGGCGGCGTCAACGCGATCATCGTCGGCAACTACCTGACCAACCTCGGGCGCCCGGCCGAGCAGGACCTCGAGATGCTCGAGACCCTCAAGATGCCGATCAAGGCCCTGAACGACACCCTGTGACGATGAACTCGTGACGACCAATCCTGTGACGGCGACGGTGGGCACCTTCTGCTCCTGGTGCGGGGGCGAGACGACCGGCACGGACCCCGAGCACGAGAAGTGCCGCGGCCGGCTCGCCCTCGTCGACCCGCCGCGCTACTGCCCGCAGTGCGGCCGGCGGATGGTCGTCCAGGTCGACCCCATGGGCTGGACGGCGCGCTGCAGCCGCCACGGGGAGACGACGAGCGCCGGCCGGGCGCAGCGGTGACCGTGGGCGCCGAGCAGTTCCCGGCCGACGAGTTCGTCGTCGAGACGCCGAGCGGCCTGCTGACCCGCCGCGAGCTCCTCGGCGACGTGCGCCCGGTGGTGCGGATCGTGCTCGTGGTCCTCGTCGGCGGGCTCCTGCTCGGGGTCCTGTGGGCGCTCGTCGCCCCGGGGCAGGCCACGGTGACGACGGCGACCGGCGCCAGCGCGGGCCTCGCCGCCGAGTCCGACCACGTCTTCGACGCGACCGCGGTGTTCTTCCTCCTCGCGACGGCCTACGGCGTCGTCGTCGGCGCACTGGCCTGGCGCTCCCGGGCCCGACGCGGGCCGGTGATGCTGTTCGGGATCACGGTCGCGACGACGGCGGGCGCCTGGCTGGCCGCGCGGGTGGGGACGTGGCTCGCCGGCCCGCTCACCGACCGCAACGCGGTGGGGGTCCTGCTCGACCGCGCCGAGGCCAGCTCGAGCGGCACCCCCGGCCCACCGATCCCCGCGACGCTCGCGACGGTGCCTGCCGAGATCGGCTCGTTCTGGACGGTCCTGGGCGCGGGCATCGGCGCAGTGCTCGCCTACCTGCTCTGCGCGATCGCGCTCGGCGTCGACGACCTCGGGCGGCCCGAGGAGTAGCTCAGTTGTCGCTCGAGGGCACCGCGAACTTCGCCGTCGGTGCCCACACGGCGTGCAGGCGCCCGAGCAGCTCCGCCTCGCGGGCCATCGAGTGCGAGACGAGCTCCAGCCGCTTCTTCGGGCACGTCTGCTCGAGGATCTCCTGACGGTCCCCGAGGGGCAGCAGGCAGTCGGCCGCGAGGAGGTGGGCCAGCACGGCCGACTCCACGGGCTCGTCCTCGGCCCCACCCATGGGCGGCGCCTCCCCCTCCGAGGCGGACTCCGAGGCGTCGGCCTCGGCCGGCTCCCCGGTCTCCGAGTCGATCCGGCGACGGTAGGTGCGCGCCGTGGTGCAGTACCGGCGGTGCGCGGCGCGGGCGGCCCGCTCGAGGGGCTCGAGCGCGGCGGGGTCGTCGCCCTCGAGGTCGGGGATCCACTCCACGTTCGCGACGAGGTAGGGCGCGGTGGAGTCGTCGACGTCGAGCAGCCGGAAGCGCCGGTCACCGACGGTGAGGATGTCGAACCGGCCGTCGGGCAGGCGCCGGACCTCGCGCAGCGCCGCGGTGCACCCGATCTCGTGCAGCCCCTCCGGGCCGTCGTCGGGACCCCATCCCTCACGGACCGCGACCACCCCGAACTGCTTGCCGGGGACGGCGCCGGTGACCAGGTCGATCGTCAGCTGCCGGTAGCGCGGCTCGAACACGTGCAGCGGGAGCGGTGCCCCGGGCAACAGCACCGTGCCCAGCGGGAAGAGGGGCAGCGTCTCGACCACGGAGGCCACGCTACGGTGCCCGGCCCTCGATCGCCGGATGGACGAGAAGGGTGCCCTGCGCAAGCGCGTGCGCTGCTCAGACCGCCCCGGCCCCCGACGGCGGGCGCAGCGCGGCGAAGGGATCGGTCACCCGCAGCGCGTGCTCGGAGAACCGGAAGAGCGCCGCCGGCCGCCCACCCGCGGGCCCGGGCGCGGCCGTGGTGCCGGTCGGGACCAGGACCCCGCGCCGGGTGAGCACCCGCTGGAGGTTGGTCGCGGAGACGTGGTGCCCGAGCGCGGCGGCGTAGAGGCGGCGCAGCTCGGAGATCGAGAAGACGTCGGGGGCCAGCGCGAACCCGATGTTGGTGTAGGAGAGCTTCGCGCGCAGCCGGTCGAGGCCGGCGCGGGTGATCTCGCCGTGGTCGAACGCCATCGGCGGCAGGGCGTTCACCGGGTGCCACGCGGTGTCGTCGGGGATCGCCGGGTCGGCGTCCGAGGGCACGAGCCCGAGGAAGGCCGTCGCCACCCGGCGCGGCGCGGGCCCGCGGTCCGGGTCGGAGAAGACCGAGAGCTGCTCGACGTGGGCGACCTCGGCGAGGTCGACCTTCTCGGCGAGCTGGCGGCGCACCGAGGCCTCGACGTCCTCGCCCGCCCCGAGCCGTCCGCCGGGGAGCGCCCAGCGCCCGGACTGGGGCTCGCGGGCCCGCTGCCAGAGCAGCACCGAGGGGACGGGTCCGGTGATGCGCAGGACGACGGCCAGCACGTCGTGCGCGATCAGACCCTCGGCCTCCACCCGGCCACCTCCATCGACGCCACGGTAGCGCTCCGTGTCCGGGTCGGGACGCCCACGCGGCCGGGGGTGTGTTCGGTCATACCGGCCGACCGGACGGGTGGCACCGCCCGTGGTCCCGGCGTACTGTCGGCCACGTTTTCGACCAAAAGGCGAAAACCCTCGACCCGCCGCACCGGGCCCCGCGTTCCGACCACGAGCGCGCCAACCCGGGGGAGGACAGCGCATGACCGTCACCGTGGACGTGCAGGCCCATCAGCCACCGACCGACCTCGTCGAGCCCCGCTCGCTGACCGGTGCCCCGGACGACGTCGTCGAGGAGTGGGCGGCCGAGATCCGCAGCCTCGCGCGGGAGCGGGACGCGGTCGTGCTGGCGCACAACTACCAGCGTCCGGAGATCCAGGACGTCGCCGACCACACCGGAGACTCCCTGGCCCTCTCGCGGATCGCGGCCGCCAGCGAGGCCTCGACGATCGTGTTCTGCGGCGTCCACTTCATGGCCGAGACCGCGAAGATCCTCGCGCCGGGGAAGACGGTGCTCATCCCCGACGCGCGCGCCGGCTGCTCCCTCGCCGACTCCATCTCCGCCGACGAGCTGCGGGAGTGGAAGAGCGAGCACCCGGGCGCCGTCGTCGTCAGCTACGTCAACACGACGGCGGCGGTGAAGGCCGAGACCGACGTGTGCTGCACGTCGTCGAACGCCGTCGAGGTCGTGGCGAGCATCGACCCCGACCGCGAGGTGCTCTTCCTGCCCGACCAGTTCCTCGGCGCCCACGTCCGGCGCGAGACCGGCCGGGAGAACCTCCACGTGTGGGCGGGCGAGTGCCACGTGCACGCCGGGATCAACGGCGCCGAGCTCACCGCGCAGGCCCAGGCCGACCCCGAGGCGGACCTGTTCGTCCACCCCGAGTGCGGCTGCGCCACCAGCGCCCTCTACCTCGCGGGCGCCGGCGCGGTGCCGGCCGAGCAGGTCCACATCCTCTCGACCGGCGGGATGCTCGACGCCGCGAAGAACACGACGAAGGCGAGCGTCCTCGTCGCCACCGAGGTCGGCATGCTCCACCAGCTACGCCGCGCCAACCCGGCCGTCGACTTCCGCGCGGTCAACGAGCGCGCGTCCTGCGGCTACATGAAGACGATCACCCCCGGGGCGCTCACGCGGGCGCTGCGCGAGGGCCGCGACGAGGTCCTCGTCGACGACGTGACCGCCGAGAAGGCTCGCGCGTCGGTGCAGCGGATGATCGAGATCGGGCGGCCCGGGGGCGGGGAGTGAGCGGCGACTGGACGGCGACGGCCGACCTCGTCGTCGTCGGCTCGGGGGTCGCCGGCCTCTCGGCGGCCGCGGAGGCCTCGCGCCGGGGACTGCGGGTCGTCGTCGTCACCAAGGACGCCCCCGACGAGGGCTCCACCCGCTGGGCCCAGGGCGGCATCGCCGTCGTGCTCGGGGACGTCGCGGGCGACAGCGTCGACGCGCACGTGGCCGACACCCTGGCCGCGGGCGGCGGGCTCGTCGACGAGGAGGCCACCCGGGAGATCCTGGGCGGCGGTCCCGGCGCGGTGGCCGAGCTGCGCTCCCGCGGCGCCGTGTTCGATCCCGCCCGGGGTGCCGACCTCATGACCGGCACCCGCCTCGCCCGCACCCGCGAGGGCGGCCACGGCACCACCCGCGTCATCCACGCGGGCGGCGACGCCACCGGCGCCGAGGTCGAGCGCGCCCTGCTCGCCGCGCTGCCGGGCGAGGTGACGGTGCTCGCCGGGCACACCGCGGTCGTCGTCCGGCAGCACCCGGACGGCCGCGTCACCGGCCTCGACGTCGTGGCCGGGGCGACCGGAGCGACGGGGGAAGCGGATGACACCCGGAGGCACGGCGTGATCGCCGCCCCGGCCGTGCTGCTGGCCACCGGCGGGGTCGGTGGGCTCTACGAGACGACGACGAACCCCGCGGTCGCCACCGCCGACGGCTGGGCGCTCGCCCTGCGCGCGGGAGCGGCGCTGGCCGACGTCGAGTTCGTGCAGTTCCACCCCACGGCCCTGCGCGTCCCCGGCCTCCGCGGCCGCGCGCCGCTGGTCACCGAGGCGCTACGCGGGGAGGGCGCGCGCCTCGTCGACCTCGCGGGCCGCCCCGTCATGGACGGCGTCGACCCGCGCGGCGATCTCGCGCCCCGCGACGTCGTCGCCGGCGCCATCACGACGGTGCTCGCCACGACCGGCGCCGACCACGTCCTGCTCGACGCGACGGGTGTCGACGACGTCCGTCGCCGTTTCCCGACGGTGACCGCATCGTGCGACGCGATCGGGGTCGACCCGGCCCGCGACCCGATCCCGGTCCGGCCCGCGGCCCACTACGCGTGCGGCGGGGTCGTCACCGACACCCGCGGCCGCACCGGCGTCCCCGGGCTCTGGGCCGTCGGCGAGGTCGCCCGCACCGGGCTCCACGGCGCCAACCGGCTCGCGTCGAACAGCCTGCTCGAGGGCCTCGTCGTCGGCGGCCGGGCCGGTGTCGACGTCGCGTCCGCCCTCGCCGGCCCCCGTCCGGTGATCCGCCCGGGGGAGCCGTCCCGGCTCGTCGCCGGGGCCGCCGACCGCGGCGTGCTCCAGGCGGCGATGAGCCGGGGGGCGGCGATCGGGCGGGACGCGGCAGGGCTGGCGGCAGTCTCCGATGCGCTGGAGTCGGTGACGGTCGAGCGTCCGCTCACCGACCGCGCCGCCGTCGAGGACGCCGCCCTCACCCTGGCGGCCGGGGCGCTGCTCACGGCCGCGGGATCGCGCACCGAGTCGCGCGGCTGCCACGTCCGCCGCGACCACCCCCGCCGTGACGACCGCTGGCAGGGGGCCTCGGCCGCCGTCGCGCTGGTCGACGACCGGCTCACCCTGACCTCGATGGACCGTGTTCTCGGAGGTGTCGCATGACCGCCGTGTCCCTGCCGCTGGGCCTCGACGCCGCGGAGGTCGACCGTGTCGTCGGCACCGCGCTCGACGAGGACCTCCGCGACGGACCCGACCGGACGACGGCGGCGTGCGTGCCCGCCGGGTCGGTCGCCGTGGGGGAGTTCCGGACCCGGCCCGCCGGCACGCTGGCGGGCGTCGGGGTCGCCGTGCGGGTGCTCGAGCGGGTGTGCGGCGACGACCTCGAGATCCTCGACGCCCGCGCCGACGGCGACCGGCTGCGCCCCGGCGACGTCGCGCTGGCCGTCCGGGCCCCGCTCGCGACCCTGCTCACCGCCGAGCGCACCGCCCTCAACCTGCTCTGCCAGCTCTCCGGGGTGGCCACCGCGACGAGCGCGTGGGTCGACGCGGTCGCGGGCACGCCGGCCCGCATCCGCGACACCCGCAAGACCGTCCCGGGCCTGCGGGCGCTGCAGAAGTACGCGGTGCGCTGCGGTGGCGGGGTGAACCACCGGATGTCGCTGGGCGACGCGCTGCTGATCAAGGACAACCACGTCCACGCGGCCGGGTCGGTGACGGCGGCGGTGCGGGCGGCCCGCGAGGCGGCGCCCGACCTGCCCTGCGAGCTCGAGGTCGACTCGTTCGCGCAGCTCGACGAGGCCCTCGGGCTGGGCCTCGAGCTGGTGCTGCTGGACAACTTCTCGGCCGACGAGTGCGCCGAGGCGGTCCGACGGCGGGACGGCCGGGCCCCGGGCACGGGCCTGGAGGCGTCCGGCGGCCTGACGGTCGACACCGCGGCCGCGTACGGGGCCAGCGGCGTGGACTTCCTCGCCGTCGGAGGGCTCACCCACTCCTCGCCCGCGCTGGACCTGGGGCTGGACCTGCGGGCCTCGTGACGACCACCCACGGCGTCGTCGTCATCGGCGGGGGCATCGCGGGGACGTCGGTGGCGGCCGAGCTCGCCGCCGCGGGGGTCGAGCGCCCCGTGCTGCTCGAGGCGGAGCCGGAACTGGCCCGGCACACCACGGGGCGCTCGGCCGCGAGCTACATCCCCGGCCACGGCCCGGCCCCGACGCAGGCCCTCACCGCGGCGTCGCGGGACCGGTTCGACGCACTCGCGCAGGAGGCGGGCCACGGGTTCCTGCGCCCGCGGCCGGTGCTGCACGTCGCCTCGACCGCCGAGGAGGAGCGCCTGCTGCGTGAGGAGATCCTCCCGCTCGGGCCGGTCACCGCGCTGACCCCGGAGGAGGCGGTGCGGCGCTGGCCCGCGCTGCGCCCCGACGCGGTGCGGGCCGCCGCGGTCGTCGAGGACGCCATGGACGCCGACCCGATCGGGCTGCACCAGCACTACCGGCAACGCTTCCGGGCGCTCGGCGGCGAGATCCGCACCGGGGCGCCCGTCGTCGGCCTCCGGCGCCGCGGTACGGGCTGGCGGGTCACCACGCAGGCTCTCGACACCGGGCCCCTCGACACCGACCTCGTCGTCGTCGCGGCCGGCGCCTGGACCGACCGGGTCCTCGCCCTGGCCGGCGCGCCGCCGATCGGGCTCACCGCCTACCGGCGCACCATCGCGATCGTGCGGATCCCGCCCGGGGCGCCCGTGCGGCCCGAGGATCCGTTCGTCTGCGCGGTCGGGGAGACCTGGTACGCCAAGCCCGAGGGCCGGCACCTGCTCGTCTCCCCGTCGGAGGAGACCCCGCAGGAGCCCGGCGACGCCCGTCCCGACGAGCTCGACGTCGCCCTCGCCCTCGAGCGGGTGAACGAGGTGACCACGCTCGGGCTCCGCTCCGTGGTGACCACCTGGGCCGGCCAACGGACCTTCGCGCCGGACCGCGCCCTCGTCGTCGGCGACCGGCCCGACCAGCCTGGCCTGCACGTGTTCGCCGGTCAGGGCGGTTCGGGCATCGAGACCGCGCCCGCGGCGGCCGCCCTGGCCGCCGCGACCGTCCTCGGTGAGGAGATCCCCGCCGACCTGCGGCGACACGGGGTCCGGGCCGCCCACTACGCCATCCGGCGCGTCCTCTAGCCTCACCCGCGTGGGCGAACCGACGCGTGCTCCACGCGCCATTCTCGCGACCGTCGCCGTCGTCGTGGCCCTGCTCGCCGCGGCGTGCGGGCAGCAGGAGGCGACGGTCCCCCCGATCACGGTGGACCACCCGGCCGCCGAGCAGAACGCCGCAGGCCAGGCACCCCTCGCTCCGCCGGCGCCCCCGGCCGCCGCGCCCGCGCTGCCCCTCGTCCCCAAGCTCCTCGCGCCCCTCTCGGCGATCGCGAGCCGCGTCGGACCCCAGGTGTGCGCCAAGTTCGGGTCGGTGCCCGTCGACGGCGGCCGCTTCGAGGTCCAGAACGACGCCTGGGGTGCGTCCACCCCGCAGTGCACGACGGCGTTCAACACCGGGTTCAGCGTCGCGGCCTCCCACGACAAGGACGACGGCCCGGCCGCCTACCCGTCGATCGTCTGGGGCTGCAACCACGGCAACTGCACGAAGGGCACCCCGTTCCCGCGGCCGCTCTCCGACCTCGGCGACGTGCGGTCCAGCTGGTCGGTCACGGTGCCGGACAACGGCCGGTACAACGCCTCGTACGACATCTGGCTCGACCCCACCCCGCGTCGCGACGGTGACAACACCGGCGCCGAGCTGATGATCTGGATGGTCCGCGCCGGCGGCATCGACCCGATCGGCTCGAAGGCCGGGACGGCGAACCTCGCCGGCACCACGTGGGACGTCTTCGAGGGCGAGAACAACGGCGTCCCGGTCATCTCCTACGTGCGCCAGCAGTCCGTGCGGCAGGTCCTCGACCTCCCGATCACCGACTTCGTGCGCGACGCGACCCGCCAGGGCGTCGTCCAGCCCCAGTGGTTCCTCACCAACCTCCAGGCGGGCTTCGAGCCCTGGGTGGGCGGCAACGGTCTGTCCACCGACGCCTTCAACGCCACCCGCAACGGCGTCTGAGACCCGACCGGGTCCGAAGTGGCCACCCGTGTGGGTGGCATCCGGGCGTCCGGGTGCCCGAACGACTGACGCCGCCTGGCGAGCCGCACTGCGCCGAACGTACGTTCCGCTGCGCTGAACGGTCCAACGGGGAGGGCGCGCAGGATGAACGGTCGGTGGCCGAGGACGAACGATGATGCGGGTGGCTGGGCGGGGCGGCGACGCCGTGGTCGGCACCGCCGCTGCGACACCGTGCCCTGGCGCCGGGCGGAGGCACTGCGGGCCCTCGTCGGCGGGCTCGGGCTCGTCGTGCTCGTCGTGCTCACCACCGTCGTCCCGCAGGGGAACGCGACGCCGACGAGCGCGGCCCTCGTGACCACCGCGTCCACGACGGCGAGCCCGCGGGAGCCGAACGAGAAGAAGGTCTGCGACAAGTTCGGCTCGACCGACGTCGACAACGGCCGGTACACGGTCCAGAACGACCTCTGGGGCGCCAGCACCTCGCAGTGCGTCTACGCGTTCGACACCGGCTTCCGGGTGGAGGCGAACCACAACAAGGACAGCGGCCCGGCGTCGTACCCGTCGATCGTCTTCGGTTGCAACTACGGCAACTGCACCAAGGGCACCCCCTTCCCGCGGCCGATCTCCGACCTCGGGGACCTGCGCACCTCGTGGACGACGACCACCCCGGCCAAGGGCGACTACAACGTCTCCTACGACATCTGGCTCGACCCGACCGCCCGCAAGACCGGCCGTCCCACCGGGCTCGAGCTGATGATCTGGCTCAAGCACACCGACCGCGTGAACCCCATCGGCAAGAAGGTCGGCGAGACCACCCTCGACGGCGTGCCCTACGAGGTCTGGCAGGGCAAGGCCGACGTCACGACGATCTCCTACGTCCGCACGCAGGCCACCAACAGCGTCACCAACCTGTCCATCCCGACCTTCGTCACCGACGCGACGAAGCGGGGCGTGGCGAAGCCGGGCTGGTACATGACGAGCGTGCAGGCCGGGTTCGAGCCGTGGATCGGCGGCACCGGGCTGGCCACGACGAACTTCTCGGTGACGCGGAACGGGCAGTAGACCCCGGGCGAGCCGTCACCGGGTGATCCAGGGCGGCAGGCGGAAGGTGCCGTCGGCGTAGGGCCGCGGGCTCACCACCCGGTGCCTGCCGTCCTGGATCTGGTGGACCAGGTGGGCCTGGGCCAGGGAGGGGTCGACGTCCACGTCGCCCTCCCAGCCCTGCGCGGTCTGGCCGGGGCCGTCCAGGGCGTACGAACCGTTCACGCCCCGGTGGACCGTGGCGCGGAGACGGTCGGCGACGGCCCCGAAGTCCCGGAAGTCGGCGCCGGCCCAGGCCTCGGCGACCAGCCGGGTCCGGTCGTACGCGATGCCCGCGTGGGACCGGCCGGGCAGCACCCCGAACCGGGCCGCGTAGCGCGCGGCGAAGGCGTGGCCGAGGCGGTCCGGGTAGGTGCCGGTCGTCGTGGCCCAGAGGACGCCGTCGGCGCGGCGGCCGAGCCGGGCCCGGTACTCGGGGACCGACGGCGCGTAGATCGCGTAGAGCAACGAGGGCGACGGGGTGGCGCGGAACCCCTCGACGAAGGCGACGTGGTCGTCGACGAGGTAGCTGCCGACCATCACCGCGGCGGGCTCCTCGGCCGCCGCCCCGACGCCGGCGGCCGCCCAGTGCCCACCGGCCGGGGTCCGGACGGTCAGCTCCCAGCCGGCGGCGGCCGCGACGTCCGCGGCGCGCTCGAGCCCGAAGTCGATGAGCTCCCACGAGTCCTGCGCCAGCACCAGGAGCCGGTTCGACGACGGCCGCCACGACCCGCGGTCGCGAAGCGCCGAGACGAACGCGACGAACCGCGGCCCGTAGTGCACGTCGCTCGGGCAGACCTGGAAGACGTGGGAGAAGCGGCCGGGATCCTCGCTGACGCGGTCCTCCATCACCCCCGACGTCGCGGCGTGCAGATAGGGCAGCCCGGACGCGGCGGCGACGTCGTGGGCGACGTCCTGCCGGGCGAGGTAGCCCGAGGTCAGCACGTCGACGTCGGCGTCGAGCAGGGCCCCGAAGCCGAGACGCACCGCGTCGGCGTCCTGCGGGTCGACGTCGACGACCCGCAGGTCCACCGAGCGGCCCCCGACGCCCCCGACCGCGTTGATCTCCTCGACGGCGAGGCGGGCGCCCCGCACCATCTCCTGGCCGTCGCCCGCGGCGATCCCGGTCAGCGGCACCGCCGCTCCCAGCCGCAACGGCCGGCGCCGGACGACCCGCGGGCGCCTCGCCGGGGTCGCGCACCCGACGTCCGCCGCGAGCGCCCGCCCGAGGCGCAGGTGCTCGAACCCCTCGGCGCCCCCGGGCAGCGGGACGACGACGAGGCCCTCGTCCAGGGCCCGCGTCGCCGCGGCGGCGCGGGTCTCGACGACGAGCTTGCGCAGCACGCGGTCGACGTGGGTGCCGACGGTCCGGGCGCCGATGGCCAGCCGCCGCGCGATCGCCGCGTTCGCCAGGCCCGCGACCAGCAGGGTGAGGACGTCGAGCTCGCGCCGGGACAGGCCGTGGGGGAGCACCTCGACGGGTTCGGTGGCGAGCAGCGCGGTGGCCTCGTCGGGGCGGACGAGCACGCGCAGCGCCGGCGGCCCCGCGGCGAGCACCCGCAGCTCCCCCGCCGACGCGACCAGCGACCCGGCCGCCAGGAGGCGCAGGGCGGCGGGCACGTCGCGCGGGTCGCCCGCCTCCACCAGGGCGACCTCGCCGTCGGCGCCCACCCGCAGCACCGCGCCGCCCGGGGCCGGTCCCGGTCCCGGTCCCGGTCCCGGTCCACGAGACGCCGTCGCGCCCATGACCGTCCGCCTTCCGCCGCGCCCCGCCCGAGCGGGTCCGGCGACCCTACGTCCGCCGAGGGGCGGGATCGGACGTGCTCACAGGATCGCAGCGCGGCGGAAACACGGAGTCCGTCGTTCTACCGATTCGTGGGCGCACCGGGCGCCCTAGCGTCGCCGACCACGTCCGACCCGGTCCCTGATGGAGGTCCCCGTGCGTCTCGGCATCTTCGCTCCCACCCTCTCCGGCGGCTGGGTCATCTCCACGTCCGCCCCGTGGTGGAAGCCCGACTGGTTCCTCATGCAGGAGACCGCCCTCAAGGCCGAGAACTACGGCTTCGACTTCCTGCTCGCCCCGAACAAGTACAAGGGCATGGACGGCGAGATCCACTTCTGGAACTACGCGCTCGACTCCTTCACGACGATGGCGGCCCTCGCGGCGGTCACCCGCAAGGTCATGCTGATCCCGTCGATCTCGCTGCTGTCGGTGCCGCCGGTCTACGCCGCCAAGCAGTGCAAGACCATCGCCGACATCGCCGGGCCGGGCCGCTTCGGGGTCAACATCATCAGCGGCTGGGAGAAGCCGGAGTGGGAGTCCATGGGGCTGTGGCCCGGCGACGAGTACTTCGGCTACCGCTACGACTACGCCGCCGAGTACATGACGGTCATGCGTGAGCTCTGGGAGACCGGGCAGAGCGACTTCGACGGCCAGTTCTTCCACATGCGCGACGCCCGGCTCGAGCCGTGGTTCGACGACGGGAACATGCCGAAGGTCATCTGCGCGGGCCAGTCCGACCGCGGCATGCAGTTCACCGCCGAGCACGCCGACTACCAGTTCATGGGCGGCAAGCTCGACATCGCCGAGCTCACCGAGCAGATGGGCCGGGTCCGTGCCGCGTCCCAGAAGGCGGGCCGCCCGATGGAGGCGTTCCCGCTCTACCAGTGCGTCGTGCGCGACAGCCTCGACGAGTGCGACGACGTGATCGGTCGCTGGCGCGAGACCCAGGAGCTCGAGGTCGTCAAGACGATGACCGGGCACGCGTCGATGAACTCCGAGGCCGACGAGAACTCGCTGCACGCCACCCTCATGGGCAACGACAACTTCATGCTCTGGGAGATCATCAAGGGCGACCCGAAGAGCGTCGCCGAGCAGCTCCGGGCCATCGACGAGGTGGACGGCGTCAGCGGCGTCATGTTCACCTTCCAGGACTACCTGACCGACATCGACCGCTTCGGCAAGCAGGTCATGCCGCTGCTGCAGGACTGACCGCCCACGGAACCCAGGGAGGCTCCCGTGCCCGACACCCTCGACGTCGCCGCGGTGCAGTTCGAGGTCCGGCCGCTCTCCGGCGAGGACGACTTCCGCGCCCAGGTCGAGGCCGCCCTCGACCGGACCCGCGGGGCACAGCTCGTCGTCTTCGGGGAGCTGATGACGACGGGGTTCGGCACCCTCGCGCCCGACTGGCGCGGGCGCGGCCCGGTCGACTACTTCGCCGAGGTCCCCCGGCACACCGATCTCTACCTCGACGTCTTCGGGTCGGCGGCCCGGCAGCGCGGGCAGACGGTGCTCGGGGGCAGCCACCTCCTGCCCGGACCCGGCGGGCTCCTCAACGTCGCGCACCTCTTCCGGCCCGACGGCGAGGTCGTCCGCCACGAGAAGACGCTCCTCTTCCCGGCCGAGCGGACGTGGCGGACCGTGGAGGGCGACCGGCTGACGACGGCGGTCGTCGACGGTGTGACCGTCGGGTTCGCCACCTGCTACGAGGCGGAGATCCCCGAGGTCACCACCGAGCTCGTGGCGCGGGGCGCCGACGTGCTCCTCGCCCCGAGCTTCACCTTCACCGCGGCGGGCTTCCACCGGGTCCGCCACTGCGCCGCCGCCCGGTGCGTGGAGAACCAGGTGTTCGCCGTCCACGCCTCGACGTGGGCGAGCGGGCTGGAGCCGGCCACCACGGCGTTCGCCCGCTCCTCGGTGCTCGCGCCCTGCGATGTCGGGTTCCCGCCCGACGGCGTCCTGGCCGAGGCGGCGGAGAACGCGCCCGACGTCATCGGCGCCCGGCTCGACCTCGCCGCGATGCGCACGGCGCGGCGCGAGGGTGCCGCGCCGACGTGGTCCGACCGGCGGCGCCGGGCCGACCTGTTCCGGGAGTGGGCCGCCGAGGGACGGGCGGCGTCCCCGGTCGGCTGATCGGCGGTCAGTCCTCGAGGTCGTGCTCGACGGTGTGGACCAGCGAGGCCTGCTCGAACGCCTCCATGCGGCGCCGGTCGCGCTTGGTCGGGCGACCGGCCCCACGCTCGCGCTGCGCCACCGCGGCCACCGTCTCCCTCGGGGGCGGCGGCGGGGTGTGGTCGACGTAGCAGGTGACGGCCTCGGGGGCGCCGACCCGCTTCTCGATGACCCGGCCGACCTCGACGATGCGCGGGATGTCGTAGAGCCGGGTGCGCACGGTGTCCCCGGGACGCACCGCCGTGGACGGCTTCGCCGGCTTGTCGTTGACCCGCACGTGCCCGCCCCGGCACGCGGTCGCGGCGTCCGCCCGGGTCTTCGACAGGCGCACCGCCCACAGCCAGCGATCGACGCGCGTGGAGTCCATCGCGGCCAGTCTGCACCCGCTCGCGCCCGCTTGCGGAGCACCCGTCGCGCGGTGACACTTAGTGATGCGGGCACTCCCGTATGGCGGCCGTTGCCCTCCTCTCGGGGGAGCGAGAGGACGCTCGGTGGTGACGCACCGGTGGAAGGAGCGTCCGTGCCGGACGGTGACGAGGACGCGGCGCTCGATGCGCTGCTCGCCGCACGAGCGGTCGAGCCGATCTACCAACCGATCGTGGACCTCGCCTCGGGCGACGTCATCGGCGTCGAGGCCCTGGCGCGGGGACCCGCTGGTGGTCCCCTCGAACGCCCCGACGAGCTCTTCGCGGCGGCCCGGCGGACCGGGCGGCTCGCCGAGCTGGACTCGCTGTGCCGGGGCCGTGCCGTCCAGGACGCCTACGCGGCGGGGTTCTCCGGGCCCTTCGCCCTCTTCGTCAACGTCGAGCCGCTGACCGTCGCCACCCGCCTCACGCCCTACGCGGCGTCCGGGGACCTCGCGGCCCGCGGCGTCCACGTCGTCGCCGAGTTCACCGAGCGCGACCTCACCGCCGACCCGGCGCGCCTGTTCGCCTTCGCCGACCAGGTGCGCGCCCTCGGCTTCCACATCGCCCTCGACGACGTCGGGGCCCACCCGGCCTCGCTGGCCCTCATGCCGTTCCTGCGCCCCGAGGTCGTCAAGCTCGACCTCCGCCTCGTGCAGGCCCGGCCGGGGCCCGAGGTCGCCGAGATCATGTCCGCGATCGCGGCGTACGCCGAGTACAGCGGCGCGCTCGTGCTCGCGGAGGGCGTGGAGAACGCCGAGCACCTCGCCACCGCCCGCAGCCTCGGCGCGACGCTCGGCCAGGGCTGGTGGTTCGGGCCGGGGGAGCCGGCGTCCGCCATCCTGCCGCGGCTCGAACCGCCCCGGATCGTGCCGGAGTGGCCGCAGCCCGCCGCGCCGATCGCCCGCGTCAGCCCCTACGCCACGGTCGCCCGCGAACGCACGCCCCGCCGCGCGACCGCTCCGCTGCTGCTCTCGGTGAGCCGCTTCCTCGAGCGCCAGGCCACGGAGATGGGGGAGCTCGCCGTCGTCGTCGCCGCCTTCGAGCGCGCTCCCCACTTCACGCGGGCAACCCGGCGCCGCTACCGGGACCTCGCGCGCACGGCCGCGTTCGTCGGCGTCCTCGGCACCGGGATGACCGCCGAGCCCGAACCCGGGGTGCGCGGGGCCGACCTCGCGCCCGACGACCCGGTGTGCCGCGAGTGGGACGTTGCGGTCGTCGGCCCGCACTTCGCGGCCGCCCTCGTCGCCCGCGACCTCGACGACACCCCGGGACCCGGCGGCCCGGATCTCGACCGCACCTTCGACTACGTCCTCACCCACGACCGTCCGCTGGTCCTCGACGTCGCGCGCTCCCTGCTCTCCCGGACCGTGCCGCACGCGGCCGATGTCACTGGCGGACCATTGGTGTCGTCCGTGGGGGTGGCTTCGGGGCCCGATCGCTAGCTCGTTCGGTCCACGTAGGTACGCTCCGTGCACTGATGCTGGGGGTGCCGGACCGTGCGGCGCGCGCAGATGCGGTGTGCGCGGGGCGCACCGGAGCGGAGCGAGGTGGTTCGTGGCCGACGCGCTGCGCGTGGTCGACGTGCAGCCCGACCTCGTCGGGCTCAGCACCGTCTTCCAGCCGATCGTCGACCTCACGACGGGTGCCGTGGTCGCCCACGAGGGCCTCACCCGGGGCCCCTCGGGGGCGTGGCGCTGCCCCGAGCGGTTGTTCGCCCGGGCCCGTGCCGAGGGCTACCTCGCCGAGTTCGACGAGCACTGTCGTCAGCTCGCACTCGAGACGGCCCTCGCGGCGGGCGCGGCGGGCCCGTCGGCGCTGTTCCTCAACATCGAGCCGGACGGCATCCCCCTCGGTCCGCCCCCGGCCGGGGCGATGACGTTCCTGGAGCGCGGCGGCCGACTCGTGCTGGAGTTCACCGAGCGCGCCCTGACCAGCGATCCGGCCCGACTGCAGTGGTTCGCGACCCGCCTGCGCCACGTGGGGATCGCCGTGGCCCTCGACGACGTCGGCAGCCACCCGGCCTCGCTCGCCCTCATGCCCTTCCTGCGTCCCGAGGTCGTCAAGCTCGACCAGCGCCTCGTGCAGGGACCGCTCGACGAGGACGCCGCCCGCGTCGCGGCCGCCGTCGGCGCCTACGCCGAGCGCAACGACGCCGTCGTGCTCGCCGAGGGCATCGAGACCCCGGAGCACGAGCACCGGGCCCGAGCCCTGGGGGCGACCCTCGGGCAGGGCTACCTGTTCGGCCGGCCCGCCACGCTGCCGGTGGTGCCCGGCACGCCCCCGCCCGCCGGCACGGGTGCCCCGGTCGCCCGGCCACCCGAGGGTCCGACCCGGCTCAGCCCGCTCGCCGCGGTCGCGCGCGTCCGCCCGCTGCGTCGCGGCTCCCTCGAGGAGGTGCGCATCGCCGCGACGCTGCTCGAGCAGCGGGCTCTGACCGCGGAGGGCCCGACGGTGCTGCTCGGCTCCGTCGGCCCCGACGGGATCCCGAGCGGGGAGCACGCCCACCGGTACGCCGCGGTGGCCGAGCACTCCAGCCTCGTCACCCTGTTCGGCGTGGGCACCGTCCTCCCGCGCGGCGTCCGCGGCGCGGCCCTCGCCGAGGACGACCCGCTGCGCAGCGAGTGGGACGTCGCCGTCGTCGGGCCGCACGTGGCCGCCGCCCTGGTGGCCCGGCCGGTCGGCCTCGGCGAGATGGAGTACGCCGTCGTGCACGACCGGGACCTCGTGCTGGAGGTGGCGCGCTCGCTGATGAGCCGCACCGTGCCGGCGCCCGGCGCGGCGATGCCGGGCGCCTGACGGGCCCGGCTACCAGCCGCGCTCGCGCCACTCCGGCAGGCTCGGGCGCTCGGTGCCGAGCGTGGTGTCGTCGCCGTGGCCCGGGTAGACCCAGGTGTCGTCCTCGAACCGGCTGAACACCTTGTGCTCGAGGTCGTTCATCAGCGCGTCGTGGTGCTCGCGCGTGGCCGTCTTGCCGTGGCCGCCGGGGAAGAGGCTGTCCCCGGTGAAGATGTGACCGGTGCCGTCCGGGTCCTTGTAGTACAGCGCGATCGAGCCCGGGGTGTGCCCGTCGAGGTGGATGACCTCGACGAACGAGTCCCCGAAGCGGACCTGGTCGTCGTCGCCCACGGTCTCGTCCGGCGTCACCGGGAGCTCGGGTGCGTCGAGCGGGTGGGCGTAGGTGGTCGGTCCGACCTCCTTCGTCACCGCCTCCAGCGCCTGGACGTGGTCCCAGTGCTGGTGGGTGGTGACGAGGTCCTTGAGCTGGTCACGCGAGCCGACGGTGTCGACGGTGTCGAGCAGGCGCTCCGCCTCGTTCGCCGCGTCGATGAGCAGCGTCCGTCCGGTGGCCTTGTCGACCAGCACGTAGGCGTTGTTGTCCATCGGCCCGACCGAGACCTTGGTGATCGTCACGGCGCCGAGATCGCGCTGCGCGGCCGGGCCTTCCGGGTCGACGTGTCCGGTGTAGTCGTCGAGGAGCTCCACGTCGGACAGTCTGCCCGCTCCCGGGGCTCGCCGACCCCTCGCCTCCACTGATCATCAGGACGTCCGGCATCCCGGAGGCGTTCCGGGCGTGCGTGGCGTGCCCGTCGGCGGCGGGTCGGGTGGCGCCGGCGCTCCTCGTGGGCCCGCCGGCGGAGCCGGTCGACCGAGCCGAGCGGGCGGTCCGCGGCGGCCGTTCGGTCCGGAATGCGGGGCGCCGATCGGTCGTTGAGGGTCACGCCTAGCATGAGGAGGAGCCCCCGACGGCCCTCGCGGCGTCCGTCGTTGTCGGTGCCCGGGGGTATGCAGGGCCGCACCCCGCCCGCACCCGTGTACGCGCCCCAGGAGGCTCATCCGTGGCCGACCGCCTCGTCGTCAAGGGCGCTCGTGAGCACAACCTCACCGGCGTCGACATCGACCTGCCGCGTGACAGCCTCGTCGTCTTCACCGGGCTGTCCGGCTCGGGCAAGTCCAGCCTGGCCTTCGACACCATCTTCGCCGAGGGCCAGCGCCGGTACGTCGAGTCGCTCTCCGCGTACGCCCGTCAGTTCCTCGGGCAGATGGACAAGCCCGACGTCGACTTCATCGAGGGCCTGTCCCCGGCGGTGTCGATCGACCAGAAGTCCACGAGCCGCAACCCGCGGTCCACCGTCGGGACCATCACCGAGGTCTACGACTACCTGCGGCTGCTCTACGCCCGCGCGGGGACGCCGCACTGCCCGACCTGCGGTGAGGTCATCTCGAAGCAGACCCCGCAGCAGATCGTCGACCAGGTCCTCGAGATGGAGTCCGGGCGGCGCTTCCAGGTGCTCGCGCCGGTGGTCCGCGGCCGCAAGGGCGAGTACGTCGACCTGTTCTCCCAGCTCCAGGGCCAGGGCTACTCCCGCGTCCTCGTCGACGGCACGGTGTATCCGCTGTCCGAGCCGCCGACGCTGAAGAAGCAGGAGAAGCACGACATCGCGGTCGTCGTCGACCGGCTCTCGGTCAAGGCGAG
This sequence comes from uncultured Actinomycetota bacterium, assembly GCA_963849235.1. Classification (GTDB taxonomy): domain Bacteria; phylum Actinomycetota; class Actinomycetes; order Mycobacteriales; family Pseudonocardiaceae; genus Actinomycetospora. The sequence continues at coordinate 74,954 of CAWKGY010000001.1, forward strand.
CGCCAAGCAGCGGCTGACCGACTCGGTGGAGACGGCGCTGCGGCTGGCCGAGGGCGTCCTCGTGCTCGACTTCGTGGATCTCGACGAGGACGACCCGGACCGCGAGCGGCGCTTCTCCGAGAAGATGGCCTGCCCGAACGGCCACCAGCTCGCGGTGGACGACCTCGAGCCCCGCGCCTTCTCGTTCAACTCGCCCTACGGCGCGTGCCCCACCTGTGCCGGCCTCGGCACCAAGATGGAGGTCGACCCGGAGCTGCTGGTCCCCGACGACGAGCTGTCCCTCGGGGAGGGGGCCATCGCGCCGTGGAACATGGGCCAGACCGCCGAGTACTTCCAGCGGCTGCTGACGGCGCTGTCCGAGTCGGTCGGCTTCCGGATGGACACGCCGTGGCGGAAGCTGCCGGCGGCGCGTCAAGAAGGCCGTGCTCCACGGCTCCACCGACCAGGTGCACGTCCGGTACCGCAACCGCTACGGGCGCGAGCGGTCGTACTACGCCGCGTTCGAGGGGGTCGTGCCCTTCCTGGAGCGCCGCCTCGACCAGGCCGAGTCCGACAGCGCCCGCGAGCGCTACGAGGGCTACATGCGCGAGGTGCCCTGCCCGGTCTGCGGCGGCACGCGCCTCAAGCCGGAGATCCTCGCGGTGACGCTGCGCCACGAGACGCGGGGCGACGCCTCGATCGCCGAGGTCTGCGCGCTCTCGGTCGCCGACTGCGCGGAGTTCCTCACCGGGCTGGTGCTCGGGTCGCGCGAGCAGGTGATCGCGGGGGCGGTGCTCAAGGAGGTCCAGGCGCGCCTGGGCTTCCTGCTCGACGTGGGGCTCGACTACCTCTCGCTCTCGCGCGCGGCAGGCACCCTGTCCGGCGGCGAGGCGCAGCGCATCCGCCTCGCGACGCAGATCGGGTCGGGCCTGGTCGGGGTGCTCTACGTGCTCGACGAGCCCTCCATCGGCCTGCACCAGCGCGACAACCGCCGGCTGATCGAGACGCTGACCCGGCTGCGCGACCTCGGGAACACCCTCATCGTCGTCGAGCACGACGAGGACACGGTGCGGGCGTCGGACTGGGTCGTCGACATCGGTCCGGGCGCGGGGGAGCACGGCGGCCAGGTCGTGCACTCCGGCTCGGTCGAGGAGCTCGAGGCGAACACCGACTCCATGACCGGGGACTACCTCGCCGGCCGGCGCAGCATCCCGGTCCCCGACATCCGGCGCCCGCGGGACCCCAAGCGCCAGGTCAGCGTGGTCGGCGCCCGGGAGCACAACCTCCACGACGTCGACGTCTCCTTCCCGCTCGGCTGCCTGGTGTCGATCACCGGGGTGTCCGGGTCGGGCAAGTCGACGCTGGTCAACGACATCCTCGCGACGGTGCTGGCGAACAAGCTCAACGGCGCGCGGCAGGTGCCGGGCCGGCACACCCGCGTCACGGGGCTGGAGCACCTCGACAAGCTGGTGCGGGTCGACCAGTCGCCGATCGGGCGGACGCCGCGGTCGAACCCGGCCACCTACACCGGCGTGTGGGACCACATGCGCAAGCTGTTCGCCTCGACGAACGAGGCGAAGGTGCGTGGGTACGGGCCGGGCCGCTTCTCGTTCAACGTCAAGGGCGGGCGCTGCGAGGCGTGCGCGGGCGACGGCACGATCAAGATCGAGATGAACTTCCTGCCGGACGTCTACGTCCCCTGCGAGGTGTGCAAGGGCGCCCGGTACAACCGCGAGACGCTCGAGGTGCACTACAAGGGCAAGACGGTGGCCGAGGTCCTCGACATGCCGATCGAGGAGGCCGCCGAGTTCTTCGAGCCGATCACCGCGATCCACCGCCACCTCAAGACCCTCACCGAGGTCGGGCTGGGCTACGTGCGGCTCGGCCAGCCCGCGCCGACGCTCTCCGGCGGCGAGGCGCAGCGCGTGAAGCTGGCCTCGGAGCTGCAGAAGCGCTCGATGGGCCGGACGATCTACATCCTCGACGAGCCGACCACCGGCCTGCACTTCGAGGACATCCGCAAGCTGCTCGGCGTGATCAACGGCCTGGTCGACAAGGGGAACACCGTGCTCGTCATCGAGCACAACCTCGACGTCATCAAGGTGTCGGACTGGGTCGTGGACATGGGCCCCGAGGGCGGCAACGGCGGCGGCACGGTGGTCGCCGAGGGCACCCCGGAGCAGATCGCGGCGGCGCCGGGGAGCTACACCGGCCAGTACCTCGCCGGCCTGGTCACCCCGGAGCCGGCGCGCGCCAAGCGCTCCCGGGCCAAGGCGGGCTGAGGACGGGTCCGTCGCCGGGCCCGGACACGCCCGGCGACCGGCGGACACGCCGAGTGGTACGATTCGTGTGAGCGACCAGCTCGGTGGGTGCTGTTGTGCCCGGCGAGCGGCAAGTGGAGCCCCGTCTCCCACCCGGTCTGCCGCCTCAGGTGGCCGGGTTCCGGTCAGCCGGCCCGCAGGTGGGTCGGTGACGACGGCTCGTCGTCGGGGAAGATCCCGGCGGCGCCGCCGGATCGGTACGAGTCAGGGCCCCCGCCACGAGCACGACGGCGCGGGGCCCGACGTCGTGGGAACACCGGACCCCCTCGCCGGGTTGCGACCGGAAACACTGTCGAACCCGAGGAGAACTCATCAGCGCAGAGACGCGCATCAACGAGCGCATCCGCGTGCCGGAGGTCCGCCTGGTCGGCCCGAACGGCGAGCAGGTGGGGATCGTCCGCATCGAGGACGCCCTGCGGCTCGCCCGCGAGGCCGACCTCGACCTCGTGGAGGTCGCGGCCCAGGCGCGTCCGCCGGTCTGCAAGCTCATGGACTACGGCAAGTTCAAGTACGAGAGTGCGCAGAAGGCCCGCGAGTCGCGTCGTAACCAGCAGCAGACCGTGATCAAGGAGCAGAAGCTCCGGCCGAAGATCGACCCGCACGACTACGAGACGAAGAAGGGTCACGTCACCCGCTTCCTCGGTCAGGGTCACAAGGTCAAGGTCACGATCATGTTCCGTGGTCGCGAGCAGTCCCGTCCCGAGCTGGGCTTCCGGCTGCTCCAGCGGCTCGCCGAGGACGTCGGGGACCTCGCCTTCGTCGAGGCTTCACCGAAGCAGGACGGCCGCAACATGACCATGGTGCTGGCGCCGAACAAGAAGATCGCGAAGACGCCCAAGCAGCAGGCGGCGCAGGAGGCCCAGGCGGAGCAGTCCGCCCAGCCCGAGCCCGCTTCCTGAGCCCGGGGGCGGCGGGCCGTACCGTCGTCGAGACGACGACGGCCCGCCGCTGCACGGGATCGCAGGAACCGCCCCCGCCCGGGTCGCACGACCACCCGGGCCGGCAGGACGACCAGGACGAGGACGGATGAAGAACAAGACCCACTCCGGGACCAAGAAGCGCATCAAGGTGACGGGCACCGGCAAGCTGATGCGCGAGAAGGCCGGCAAGCGCCACCTGCTGGAGAAGAAGTCCAGCGAGAAGACCCGCCGGCTCGCCGGCGAGGTCCAGGTCGCCCCGCAGGACGACAAGCGCCTGCGCCGCATGCTCGGCATCTGAGCAGTCCCCACCCACCCGGACCGGTCCCGCCGTACCCGGCGACCGTTCCCGATTTGACCGAAGGCAGGACGACGTGGCACGCGTCAAGCGCGCAGTCAACGCCCAGAAGAAGCGCCGTACGGTCCTCGAGGCGGCCAGTGGTTACCGCGGGCAGCGCTCGCGGCTCTACCGCAAGGCCAAGGAGCAGCAGCTCCACTCGCTGACCTACGCCTTCCGCGACCGCAAGCAGCGCAAGGGCGATTTCCGGCAGCTCTGGATCACCCGCATCAACGCGGCGGCCCGGGCCAACGACATGACCTACAACCGGTTCATGCAGGGCCTCAAGCTCGCCGGCATCGAGATCGACCGCAAGAACCTCGCGGAGATCGCGGTGTCCGACGCCGCGGCCTTCACCGCGCTCGTCGAGACGGCCCGCGCGGCCGTCGCGGACGTCCCGAAGGGCGCCTCCTCCGAGGACGCCGCCTGAGCGAGGTCCTCACCGAGCGCACCCCGCGCGTCGCGGCGGCCCGCAAGCTGCTGCGACGTGCGGCGCGCGAGGACACCGGCCGCTTCCTCCTCGAGGGCGTGCGGCCGGCCCACGACGCGGTCGCCCGGGCGGAAGCCGACCCGGGCGCCGTCGTCGACCTCTTCGTCACCGACGCCGTGGCCGACCGTGAGCGCGATCTGCTGATCCGCGCCCGGGCCGCGGGCATCCGCACCGCCCTCGTCACCGACAAGGCGGTCGCGAGCCTCACCGACACCGTGCACCCGCAGGGCCTGGTGCTCGTCTGCCGCCGCGACGCCCCCGACACGGGGCAGGTGCTCCGGGGGGCTCACCTCGTCGCCGTCCTCGTCGGGGTCGCCGACCCGGGCAATGCCGGCACCGTCATCCGCACCGCGGACGCCGCCGGCGCCGACGCCGTGCTGCTCGCCGGCGACGCCGTGGACCCGTACAACCCCAAGTGCGTCCGGGCGAGCATGGGGAGCCTGTTCCACCTGCCGGTCCTCACCGAGCGTTCGACGGACGCGGCCCTCACCGCACTGCGGGCGGCCGGCCTCGGCGTCGTGGCCGCCGACGGCCACGGCGAGACCGAGCTCGGCCCCGCCACCGACGACCTGCTCGCCGGCCCCACCGCGTGGGTGCTCGGCAGCGAGGCGCACGGAGTGCCCGAGGAGCTCGCGGCGGCCGCCGACGCCCGGGTGCGGATCCCGATCCGCGGGCGGGCCGAGAGTCTCAACCTCGCGACGGCCGCGGCGGTGTGCCTCTACGCCTCGGTGCGGGCGCACCAGCGCGTCGACGAGCCTCGATAGACTCGTCTCCCACCCGTCCCTGAACAGGAGCAGCAGCCACCCGCGATGTCCGGAACCAACGACTCGTTCGACCCGAAGCAGGTCTCCGCGCTCTCGCCCGAGACTCTCGACGCGGCGCGTGACGAGGCGACGAGTGCCTTCGCCGGCGCCTCCACGCTCGAGGCCCTGACGGCGCTGAAGCCGGTCCACCTCGGGGACCGCTCGCCGGTCCTGCTCGCCCGCCGCGAGATCGGGTCGCTCCCCCCGCAGGCCAAGGCCGACGCGGGTAAGCGGGTCAACGAGGCGCGGCAGTCGGTCCAGGCCGCCTACGACGAGCGCCACGCGACGCTGCTCACCGAGCGCGACGAGCGGGTGCTGGGCGAGGAGGCCGTCGACGTCACGCTGCCCACCGAGCGGCACCCGCGCGGCAGCCGCCACCCGCTCACGCAGACCTCGGAGCGCATCGCCGACGTCTTCGTCGCCATGGGCTACGAGGTGGCCGAGGGCCCGGAGGTCGAGTCGGAGTGGTTCAACTTCGACGCGCTGAACTTCCTGCCGGACCACCCGGCCCGCACCATGCAGGACACCTTCCACGTGCAGCCGCCCGAGGCGAAGCAGGTCCTCCGGACCCACACCTCGCCGGTGCAGATCCGGACGCTCCTCGAGCGTGACCTGCCGGTGTACGTGGTCTGCCCGGGCCGCACGTTCCGCACCGACGAGCTCGATGCCACCCACACCCCGGTCTTCCACCAGGTCGAGGGGCTCGCCGTCGACAAGGGCCTCACCATGGCCCACCTCAAGGGCACGCTCGACGCGTTCGCCCGCGCCATGTTCGGTCCCGACTCGCGGATCCGGATGCGGCCCTCGTACTTCCCGTTCACCGAGCCGTCCGCGGAGCCCGACGTGTGGTTCCCGCAGAAGAAGGGCGGCGCCGGCTGGGTCGAATGGGGCGGCTGCGGGATGGTCGACCCGAACGTCCTGCGGGCCTGCGGCGTGGACCCCGAGGTCTACTCCGGCTTCGCCTTCGGCATGGGCCTCGAGCGCACGCTGATGTTCCGCAACGGCCTGCCCGACATGCGCGACATGGTCGAGGGCGACATCCGCTTCACCAGCGCGTTCGCCGTCGAGCCCTGACCTCCCGGCTCCCGACTCCTTCGTCCGGACGACCCCTCCGAAAGGCCCGATCGTGCGCGTCCCCGTCTCCTGGCTCCTCGAGCCCGTCGCCCTCGTCGACAGCGCCGCGACCCCGCCCGCGGACGACCTCGCCGAGGCGCTGATCCGCGTCGGGTTCGAGGTCGAGGGCGTCGAGCCGCTCGAGCCGGTGACCGGGCCGCTGGTCGTGGGCCGGGTGCTGGAGATCGAGGAGCTCGCCGAGTTCAAGAAGCCGATCCGGTTCTGCCGGGTCGACGTCGGGTCTCGCGGGAGACGAAGCGAAGCGGAGCTCGACCCGTCGACGGGCTCCGATGCCGGGGAACCGCAGGGGATCGTCTGCGGCGCGACCAACTTCGCCGTCGGGGACCTCGTCGTCGCCGCCCTCCCCGGCACCACGCTGCCCGGCGGGTTCGAGATCGCCGCGCGCAAGACCTACGGCCGCGTCTCCGACGGGATGCTCTGCGCGCTCGACGAGCTGGGCCTCGGCGAGGACCACAGCGGCATCCTCGTGCTGCCGCCGGGCACCGCCGACCCGGGCGACGCCGCCGCCGGGCTGCTCGGTCTCGACCCGGAGGCCCCCGACGCGGTCCTCGACATCGCCGTCAACCCGGACCGCGGCTACGCGCTGTCGATCCGGGGGATGGGCCGCGAGCTCGCCTGCGCCTACGACGCCGGGTTCGGCGACCCGGCGGCGGTCGACCAGGGCCTGCCCGCCCCGAGCGGGGCCGCGTGGCCGGTCCGCGTCGAGCCCGACTCCGGGTGCCGCCGGTTCGCGGCGCGGCGGGTCACCGGGCTCGACCCGACGGCGCCGACCCCGTGGTGGATGCGCCGGCGCCTGCTGCTCTCCGGCATCCGCCCGATCTCCCTCGCCGTCGACGTCACCAACTACGTGATGCTCGAGCTCGGCCAGCCGATGCACGCCTACGACGCGGCCCGGGTCGCCGGCGACGTCGTGGTGCGGCGGGCCCGCACCGACGAGAAGCTGACGACGCTCGACGACGTGAGCCGCGCGCTCGACCCCGACGACGTCGTGGTCTGCGACGAGTCCGGCCCCATCGGGCTGGCCGGGATCATGGGCGGGGCGGCCACCGAGGTCACCGCCACGACCACCGACGTCCTGCTCGAGGCCGCCACCTGGGACCCCGCCGCGGTCGCCCGCGCGGCCCGCCGGCACAAGCTGCCCAGCGAGGCCGCCCGCCGGTTCGAGCGCTCCGTGGACCCGGCCGTGGCGCGCGCCGCGACGGACCTGGCCGCGGCGCTGCTCGAGCGCTACGGCGCCGCGACGGTCGAGGCAGGCGTCACCGACGTCGGCCCGTTCCCGGAGGGCGGGGAGCCCGCCGTGGCACCGATCCGGATGGCGCTGGACCTGCCCGACCGCGTCGCCGGCGTGACCTACGCCCGTGGCGCCAGCGTGCGCCGCCTCGTGCAGGTGGGCTGCGCCCTCGACGTCGAGTCCGAGGGCGTCTCCGTCGTGCCCCCGACCTGGCGCCCCGACCTCACGCGCCCCGCCGACCTGGTCGAGGAGGTGCTGCGCCTCGAGGGCTACGAGGCCATCCCGTCGCAGCTCCCCGCGGCCGCGCCGGGCACCGGACTGACCCTGGCCCAGCGCCGCCGCCGCCAGGTCTCGCGGGCGCTCGCCGACGCCGGCTACCAGGAGGTCCTGCCCTCGCCGTTCATGTCGCCGACCGTGCTCGACGCGTTCGGCCTCGACGACGAGGACCCGCGCCGGTCCGCCGTGCAGCTCGCCAACCCGCTCGACGCCGACCGCTCCCTGGTGGCGACGACGCTGCTGCCGGGGCTGCTCGACGCCGTCGTCCGCAACGTGTCCCGGGGCCTGCGCGACCTCGCGCTCTTCCACGTGGGCCAGGTGGCCCGGCCCACCGGCACGCCCGCCCCCGCGCCGGAGGTCGGCGTGGACACGCGGCCCACCGACGAGCAGATCGCGGCGCTGGAGGATGCGCTCCCGGCCCAGCCGGTGCGCGTCGGCGCGGTGCTCACCGGGGCCTGGGAGCGCCCGGGCTGGTGGGGCGAGGGCCGGCCCGCGACGTGGGCCGACGCGGTGTCCGCGGCGAGGACGGTGGCCGCGGTCTACGGCGCCGACCTCGTGGTGAGCGCCGACCGGCACGCGCCCTGGCACCCCGGCCGGTGTGCCGCGCTGCACGTCGGCGACGTCCTCGTCGGCCACGCGGGGGAGCTGCACCCGAAGGTCCTCGAGGTCCTCGGCCTACCGCCGCGTACGTGCGCGATGGAACTCGAGCTCGACCGGCTGCCCGTGACCGAGGTGCTCGCCCGCCCCGAGGTGTCGCCGTTCCCGCCGGTGCTGCTCGACGTGGCGCTGGTGACCCCGGTCGAGGTGCCGGTGGCCGCGGTCCAGGCGACCCTGACCGAGGGCGGCGGGGAGCTGCTCGAGGACGTGCGCCTCTTCGACGTCTACAGCGGTGCGCAGGTCGGCGAGGGCCGGCGTTCGCTCGCGTTCGCCCTGCGCTTCCGCGCCCCCGACCGGACGCTCACGCTCGAGGAGGCCGGGGCGGCCCGCGACCGCGCGGTGGCCCTGGCGGGGGAGAGGCACGGGGCGGTCCTACGGTCCTAGGAGCGCCTCAGCGCACCGTGCAGCAACCACCTCAGCCCCGTCGCGTAGGACGCGCGCAGGTCGTCCACGGCCACCGGGCCACTCCCGGCCGAGCCGGCCACGGCCGCGTCGCCGATCGCATGCACCACGAGCACCCGGATCGCGGTGTCCTGGGAGGCCCGGTCCGCCACCCCGGCGCGGGCGAGCAGGACGCGCATCGCCTCGCCGAGCCGCTGCGCGTTCTCCCCGCGCGCCCCCTGACGGGCCACGAAGTGCGGCAGCAGGTCCGGGTGGGAGAGCAGCAGCTCGTGGCTGGCCGTCATGAGGGCGACGAGGCCGGCCTCGGGATCGACGGCCGGGTCGGGGAGCGGGAGCGCGCGGAGCAGGTCGTCGAGCACGGCGTCGAGCAGGCCCTCCCGGCCCTCGACGTGGCTGTAGAGGGCGTTCGGCGCGACGCCGAGCCGGGTCGCCACGGCTCGCATCGAGAGCGCCGCGGACTCGTCGAGGACCGCCCGCGCCGCGTCCACCACGGCCTCCCGGCTCAGGCCCGCCCGTTGTCCCGGTCTCCGCACGGTGGCCAACTGTACATCGTTCAGCTAGGCTGGACAGCGTCCAATTCGCACTGGAGGTCGCGATGACCCTCGCACCCGACGCCGTCACCGGCACCGCCGCCGGCGTGCCCTACGTGCTGCGTCCCCCCACCACGCCGCGCGCCGACGCCCCGGTCGTCCTGGCCTGGCACCTCATGGACGCCCCGCGGACCGAGCGTGCGTTCGCCGCGGCGCTCCCGCTCGAGGGCCTCGACGCCTGGCGGCTCTACCCCGGCCTGCCGCTGTGCGGATCGCGCTCGCCCGGGTTCGAGGAGATCATGCGGCTCGGTCAGGAGGAGCCGGTCCTCAACCTGCACGGGGCCGTGAACGCCCAGGCCGTCGCCGAGCTGCCCGCACTCCTCGACGCCGTGCGCGCGGAGCACGGGATCGGCGGCGGGCCCGTCGCCGTGGTCGGCGGGTCGGCGGGGGCGGGGATCGCCGGGGCGGCCGTCGTCGAGAAGGTCGTCGAGGCCCGCGCCGCGGTCCTGATCAGCCCGCTCCTGCAGCTGCGACCGGTCGTGGCGCAGCTCGCGGGCTTCTTCGGGATGGACTATCGCTGGACGCCCGAGTCCGAGGTGGTGGGCGACCGGATGGACCTCGTGGCCCGGTCCGACGAGCTCGGCGACCTGCCGGTCCGCTGCATCGCCGGGGCGGACGACGACGCCGAGGCGTTCCTCTACCCGGCGGGCCGGCTGCGTGACCTGCTGCTCGAGCGCGGGGTGCGCGCCGACCTCCACGTCATCAACGACATGGGGCACGCGCTCGCCGAGGAGCCCGGCCTCGAGCCGGCGCCACAGACCGCGCAGGCGGCCCAGGTCGACGCCCTGGCCGTGGCCTGGCTGGCTCAGGCCTTCGAATTGGCCTGACCCAGGGCCTTGGTCAGGTCGGCGAGCAGCTGCGGGACGTCGTCGCGGGGGACCACGGCCTGGACCACGGCCAACGTCGTCGGGTCCTCCCGGGCCGCGGTGAGCGCCGACCGCAGCTCGCCCACCGTCTCCGCGCGGCACGCCGCGGCCCCGCCGCCCGGGGCGAACATCGCGGGCGCGGCCGTCCAGTCCCAGCGCGTGATGTCGTTGTACGGCTCGGCGGGACCGTGGATGGCGCGCTCGACCGTGTAGCCGTCGTTGTCGACGACCACCACGAGCGGGGCCAGCCCCTCGCGCACCATCGTGCCGAGCTCGGCGACGGTCAGCTGCGCGGCGCCGTCGCCGATGAGCAGGATCCCGCGCGAGTCGGGCTGGGCCAGGCACGCGCCGAGCGTCGCCGGGAGCGTGTAGCCGATCGAGGCCCACAGCGGCTGCCCGATGAAGGTCACCCCGCTCGGGAGGCGGTGGGTGGAGACGCCGTAGAACGAGGTGCCCTGGTCGGCCAGGACCACGTCGCCCTCCTGCAGGAACCCGGCGACCTCGACCCACAGCGCGTCCTGCGAGAGCGGCTCCGCGGCGTCGTGCGCCGGGGCCGGTTCCGACGCGACGCGGTGCCGGGGCGTCACCCCGCCCTGCGCGGCCAGCTCGCGCACCAGCGGGACCAGGGCGCCGAGGGCGCTCGGCAGCTCGACGGGGGCGAAGGTCGCGGCACCGACGCTCGCGGTGCGCGGGCCGAGCTCGATCGTGCGGGAGCGGGTGATGCGCTGGGTGAAGAACCCGCTGGTGAGGTCGGTGAACTGCACACCGGCGATGATCAGCGCGGCGGCGTCCTCCACGGTGGCGCGGACGTCCTCGGGGCTCGCCGCGCCGGCGTAGGTGCCCACGAAGTGGTCCACGCTCTCGTCGACCAGGCTCTTCGCCCACACCGTGGTCGCGTGCGGGACCGGTCCGGCGTCGAGCAGCTCGCGGAGCACCTCCCGGCCGCCGACGCGGTGGGTGAGCAGCCCGGCGAGCAGCGCGATCCGGTCGACCGAGCCCGCCCGCTCGAGCAGCGTGCGCGCGGAGTCGACGAAACCGGCCAGGGCCTCGGGATCGGTGTGCTCGACCGGCGACGGCAGGGGGTCCGACGACGGGTCGATCGCGGCGGCCGAGACGTCGGTCGGGATGAGCAGGTAGCCCGGGAGGTGGCGGTCGCGGACCTCGGTGATCACCCGGTCGATCTCGTCGGCCGCGTTCTCGACCGTGAGGGCGGCGCGGGCGCAGGTGATGCCCTCGTGCATCGTCATGAAGTGGGTGAAGACGCCGTCGCCGAGCGAGTGGTGGACCACGCGGTGCCCGGCCTGGTGGTCGGTGGACGGGGCGCCCACGACGTGCACCACCGGCACGTGCTCGGCGAAGCTCCCCGCCATCGCGTTGATCGCGGACAGCTCGCCGACGCCGAACGCCGTCGCGAGGGCCGCGATGCCGCGCAGCCGGCCGTAGCCGTCGGCCGCGTACCCGGCGTCGAGCTCGTTCGCGCAGCCCACCCAGGTGAGGCGCTCGTGACCGACGACGTGGTCGAGCATCGCGAGGTTGTAGTCACCCGGCACGCCGAAGACGTGCTCGACCCCCACCTCGGCGAGCCGGTCGGCGAGGTGGTCGGCGACGCAGTAGGTCATGGCCGCGATGCTGCCAGCTCCCCCCGACGGCCTGCGACGATTCGCGCGTGAACTCCGTCGGACTGCGTCGCCTCGCCGCCCTGCGCCTCCTGGGGCCGCGCTGCGCCACGCCCGCCGAGGCGGTCGCGGTACTGGGCGCCGTGCAGGGCCAGGACCTCCCGGGGGTGCTGGCCTCCATCGCGCTGCGGACGGCGTCGGGCGACGTCGAGGAGGTGCGCCGGGCGTTCGACGACGGCGAGATCGTCCGGTCGTGGCCGATGCGCGGGACCCTGCACGTGGTCGCGGCCGAGGACCTCGCGTGGATGCTGCCGCTGGGGACGCCCCGCCCGCTCGCCGCCGCCGCCCAGCGCCGCGGCGGCCTGGGCCTCACCGACGAGACCGTGGAGCGCGCCGGGGAGGTGGCGCGGGAGGCCCTCGCCGGGGGCGGTCGGGCGACGCGCGCCGAGCTGGCGGCGCGCTGGAAGGACGCGGGCCTGGTCGACGGGGCCGGCCACGTCGCCCACACGATCACGGTGCTCGCGATGCGCGGGCTGCTCACCTACGGGCCGTTCGCGACGCCGGAGGAGACGGAGCGCAGCGGAGCTCGACCATCCAAGGCGGAGCAGGCCCTGGTGCTGCTCGACGAGTGGGTGCCCGCGCCCCGCCGGCCCGGCCGCGACGAGGCGCTCGCCGCGTGGGCCCGCGTCTACTTCGCCGGCCACGGCCCCGCCCGCCCGCAGGACTTCGCCCGCTGGACGGGCCTGCCCGCGGCCGACGTGCGGACCGCCGTCGAGGGCGCGCGCGAGCACCTCGTCGTCGACGACGACGGCCTGCTGCTCGACCCGGCCACGCCCGAGCGGCTCGCCACCGTGGCCGACCCCGGCGCCGAGCTGCTCCTGCCGGGCTTCGACGAGTTCGTCCTCGGCTACGGCGAGCGCGCCGACGTCCTCGACCCCGAGCACGCCGACCGGATCGTGCCCGGCGGCAACGGCATGTTCCGCCCGACGGTCGTGCGCGACGGCCGCGTCGTCGGGACCTGGAAGTGGGTGGGCAGCGGGCGCAACCGGCGGATCGAACGGGAGCTCTTCGCGCCCGGGTGAGCGGCGCCGTCCTGCCGTCCGACGGCAGCAACGCGCCATTGCTGCCACGGGGGTCACGCCGGGTGATCATGTACGGCGGGGCCGATCAGGGAGCAGACTCCCGGGTCATGACGACGACTGCCCGACCGGGCTCCTCCGCGGTGACGTCGCCCCGGACCATCGAGATCCCGGTGGTCCCGATCGGCGCCCTGCTCGACGGCGCGGCCCGCCGCTTCGGCGACCGGCCCGCCCTCGTGCACCACGACGACGTCATCACCTACCGGGGACTGTGGGAGGAGGCGTGCGGGGTCGCCCACGCGCTCGTCGCCCGCGGGATCGGGCCGGGCGACGTCGTCGCGCTGCACCTGCCGAACCGCCTCGCGTGGCCCGTCGCCTACCACGGGATCCTGCTGGCCGGGGCGACCGTCGCGCTCGCGAGCCCGGCCCTGCCGCGGGACCTGCTCGACGCGCAGCTCGCCGACGCGGGCGCGGTCGCCGTCGTCAGCCTCGACCCGTCGCTGGAGAACGTGATCACGACCGACGGGCGCCGCCTCGACCTCCCCGTCGAGCAGCACGACTCGCCCCCGTCGGTCGACCTCGACCCGACCGTCGCCCTCGCCCACCTCGCCTACACCGGCGGGACCACCGGGCGCTCGAAGGGCGTCGAGCTGACCCACACGAACGTGGTGGCCAACGTCCTGCAGTACGTCGTCACCTCCGCCGGTGCCGTGCCCGCGCCCGACGTGCACGGCGGGCATCACCGTCGAGCAGACCTCCCCGCCCGAGGAGCACCCCGTCCGGCTCGGCGAGGCGGTGTCGCTCGCCGTCGCCCCCTGGTTCCACGCGATGGGCACCAACGGGCTGACGATCGGCATGGTCACCGGGACGACCGCGGTGATCCAGGACCGGTTCGACCCCGCCACCTACCTCGCCGACGCCGAGCGCCACCGCGCCACGACGCTCACCGGGGCGCCCGCGATGTACCACGCGCTGCTCGCCCACCCGGACGCGTCGACCCGTGACCTGGGCTCGGTGCGCACCGTGACCTCGGGGGCGAGCCCGATGGCCGTCGCGCAGGCCGAGCGGATCGCGGCGCTCATGCCGGAGGCGGTCGTCGTCGAGGGGTACGGGCTCACCGAGGCGACCATGGGGCTCTGCATCTCGCCCTCGGAGCGCTCGGTGACCCGCCGCGTCGGGACGGTCGGGCTCCCGGTGGCCAACACCGAGCTCGTGCTGCTGCCCGTCGAGACCGGACGGCCCGGCGACGACCCGGTGGCGCTCGGCGAGCGCGGCGAGATCTGGGCCCGCGGTCCGCAGGTCATGCAGCGCTACCACCACCGTCCGGACGAGACCGCGGAGAGCCTCGTCGACGGCTGGCTGCGCACCGGCGACATCGGGATCCTCGGCGAGGACGGCTACCTCGCGGTGGTCGACCGGGCCAAGGACATGCTGCTCTACAAGGGCTACAACGTGTTCCCGCGCGAGCTCGAGGAACTGCTCGCCGCGCGCCCGGAGGTCCGGACGGCCGCCGTCGTCGGCCTCCCGGACGACGCGGTGGGTGAGCTCCCGACGGCGGCCGTCGTCCTCGCCCCGGGGGCCGAGGGAGTGGCGGACCTGGCCGCTGCGGTGAACGGTGCCGTCCGACCCTACGAGCGGTTGCGGCGGATCTACACGGTCGACGCACTGCCCGTGTCGGCCGCGGGCAAGGTCCTCAAGGGTGACCTCCGCGAGACGTTGCTCGCGGCGCAGGGCGGGCCGGCCTGGACCGACGGCGCTTCCTGAGAGCCGGGTGCCGCGCGCACCGGAGCGCGACTGCTCCGAACGGCCCATCCGGGCGCTGCTGGGCGCCGTGATCGCGGCGCCGGGCGGCGTCGGGTCCGGGGGCTCTCATGTTCGCGCTCCGCGAGGGCCCCGCTGCCTAGCGTGGCCATCCGACCCCGCCGCCGGAGCCCCCGACCCGGCGGCGGGGCGGACCCAGCACCCCGGATTCTCGACAAGCCGGATCTCGACAAGGGAGCCCCTTCCCCGTCATGCGTCTCCCCGACGAGCAGTACCAGTGGTCACCGACCGGCCGTCCTCCCCGCACGTCCGCACGGCTGCTCGCCGTGCTCGGTGTCCTCGCCCTCCCCGCCCTCGCGCTCGGCCTCCACGCGGCCGGGGTCCTCGGACTCTGGCCGTCCCTCGGCGGTGCCGCGGTCACCCTCGGCGTCGGCACCGCCCTGCTCGCGGGCCGCCCGCTGTTCACACGGCAGGAGGCCCCGGTGGCCCCCGACACCGGCGACTTCGTGCCCGGTGCGCGGGTCCTCGTCGTCGGCGGCGGCTACGTCGGGCTCGTCGCGGCCCGCGCGCTGCAGGCCCGGCTCGGCATGGCGGGCGACGGCCGCCACCGCGGCGGGCGGCCCGGCCGCTCCCGCGCGACGGTGCCGATCGGCTCGGTGACCGTCGTCGACCCGCAGCCGCACATGACCTACCAGCCGTTCCTGCCCGAGGCGGCCGGCGGCTCGATCGCCCCGCGGCACCTCACGGTGTCGCTGCGCCGCGTGCTCGACCGGTGCGACGTCGTGACCGGATCCGTCGTCGCCGTCGACGACGCCCGCCGCCGCGCCGTGGTGACCCTGCCCGACGGGACCACGCGGGAGGTCGCCTACGACGTCCTCGTGATCGCCCCCGGCGCCATCGCCCGCGAGCTGCCCGTCCCGGGGCTCGGCCGAGCGGGCGCTGACCTTCCGGACCGTCGGCGACGCCGCCGCGCTGCGCGACCACGTGCTCTCCCGCCTCGACGCCGCCGCCTCGGTCGTGCCGACGACGCCGGCCGAGGTGGCGCGACGCGAGCGGCTCCTGACCTTCGTCGTCGTCGGCGGCGGGTTCGCCGGGCGTGGAGGCGCTCGGCGAGCTGGAGGACCTCTCCCGGCGCGCCGGCCGGCAGGTCGGGGTGGACCCGGCCGAGCTGCGCTGGGTGCTCGTCGAGGCGGCCCGGCGGATCATGCCCGAGGTCAGCGAGCCGACCGCCGCGCGCGTGCACGGCAAGCTCGCCCGACGCGGCATCGAGGTGCGGGTCGGGGCGGGGCTGACCTCCGCCCTCGACGGCCAGGTCCGCCTCGCCGACGGCACCGTCATCCCGACGGACACGATCGTCCTGGCCGCCGGGACCCGCCCGCACCCGCTCCTCGAGCGCACCGACCTGCCGCTGGAGCGCACCGGCAAGGTCCGCTGCACCCCGATGCTGCAGGTCATCGGCCGCCCCACGTCTTCGCGGCCGGGGACGGCGCGGCGGTCCCCGACCTCGCCCGCGGCGCCACCCTCGCCGACGAGGACCCGAAGCTGCTCACCGCGCCGACCGCGCAGCACGCGGTCCGGCAGGCCCGGGTGCTCGCCGACAACGTCGTCGCCCACCTCGGCGGCCGCCCGCTCCAGCCGTACCGGCACTCGTCGTCGGGCGTCGTCGCCGGGCTCGGTCGCCGACGCGGCGTGGCCGAGATCCGCGGCATGCGCCTGATGGGCTGGCCCGCCTACGCGCTGCACCGCGCGTACCACCTCTGGGCCATGCCGACCGCGGAGCGCAAGGCCCGCATCGTCCTGGACTGGGTGGGGTCCGCCCTGCTCGGGCGCGACCCGGTGGCGGCGGGCGCGGTGGTGCCCGCCCCGCGGCGGGGCGACGAGGAGGCCGAGGTGGCCGGCGCGGTCGCCCCGCAGGCGCCGGAGGTCCCGGTGCCCGCCCCGGCCCCTGGCCCCGATCGCCGCCCCGCCGGTCGTCGCGGCGGAGTCCGCCGCGTTCGACCAGCCGACCCTGCGCGAGCCGCACCCCTCGCTGCCCACGCCGGGCGCGTGGACGACGGCGGCGCGTCCGGACCGCTCGGTGACCGGCGAGCAGCCCGCCCTCACGTGGATCCGTCCGGGACGGCACGAGTTCCTCGAGCGCTGAGCCGAACTGCGTTGCATGGTCTTCCGTGATCGTGCATAGTCATGCGCATGCGGATCGCGGTGGCCGGAGCCAGCGGCTACGTCGGAGGGGAGCTCCTGCGGCTGGCGCTCGGCCATCCCGAGGTGGAGATCGGCGCGCTGACGGCGGGGGACTCCGCGGGCAGTCTGCTGGGCGCCCACCAGCCCCACCTCACGGCGCTGGCCGACCGCCCGATCGAGGCCGACCTCGGTCGAGGCGCTCGCGGGGCACGACGTCGTCTTCCTCGCGCTGCCGCACGGGCGCTCCGCCGAGCTCGCCGCGCAGCTCCCGGAGGACGTCCTGGTGGTCGACTGCGGCGCGGACCACCGGCTGCGGGACCCGGCGGCATGGGAACGCTGGTACGGCGGCGGCCCACGCCGGGGCCTGGCCCTACGGGCTCCCCGAGCTGCCCGGCGCGCGTGACGCGCTGCGCGGGTCGCGCCGGATCGCGGTGCCCGGCTGCTACCCGACCACGGCGACCCTCGCGGCGATCCCCGCCGTCGCGTCGGGCCTCGTCGGCCCGGAGGTCAGCGTCGTCGCCTTCTCCGGCACGTCGGGGGCCGGTCGCGGCGGCCAAGGCGCACCTGCTGGGCTCGGAGGTCATGGGCTCGGCCACGGCCTACGGCGTCGGCGGCGCGCACCGGCACACCCCCGAGATCATCCAGAACCTCTCCGGCGCTGGGGGCGGGCCCGGTCACGGTGTCGTTCACCCCGGTGCTCGCGCCCATGCCGCGCGGCATCCTCGCGGTCGTCAGCGCCCCGCTGGCCGACCCGGACGTCGACGCGGCCGAGGTCACGCCAGGCGTACGCGAAGTTCTACGCCGCCGAGCCGTTCGTGCACCTCCTGCCCGAGGGCGTCCAGCCGGCCGACGAAGAACGTCGTCGGCGCGAACACCGTCCAGGTGCAGGTCGAGGTCGACGTCGACGCGGGCGCCTCGTCGCCACCGCGGTCATCGACAACCTGACGAAGGGCACCGCGGGCGGCGCCTTCCAGTCCGTCAACCTCGCCCTCGGCCTCGACGAGACCCTCGGCCTGCCGCACCGCGGGGCTCGCGCCGTGAGCGTCACCGCCGCCGCCGGCTTCCGCGCCGCCGGCGTCCGGGCAGGCCTGCGGGCCCACGGCGACCGGCCCGACCTCGCGCTCGTCGTCAACGACGGGCCCTCGACGACGGCCGCCGGGGTCTTCACCCGCAACCAGGTCAAGGCCGCACCCGTGCTGTGGTCGGCGCAGGTGCTGCGGGAGCGCGTCGCTGCGCGCGGTCGTGCTCAACTCCGGCGGCGCCAACGCCTGCACCGGCCCCGACGGGTTCGCCGACACCCACCACACCGCCGAGAAGGTCGCCGACGTGCTCGGCGTGCGGAGCCATCGACGTCGCGGTGTGCTCCACCGGGCTCATCGGCGAGCGGCTGCCGATCGAGCGACTGCTCGCCGGCGTCGACGCCGCCGCCGGGACGCTCGACACCGGCGCGGCCGCCGGGACCGCCGCGGCCACGGCGGTGCTCACCACCGACACGGTCGACAAGCAGGCGAGCCGGTCCGTGCGGCTCCTGGACCGTCGGCGGCTTCGCCAAGGGCGCCGGGATGATGGCGCCCAGCCTCGCCACGATGCTCGTCGTCGTCACCACCGACGCGGTCCTCGATGCCGACACCGCCGACCGCGCGCTGCGCGCCGCCACCGCGGTGACCTTCGACCGCCTCGACATCGACGGCTCCACCAGCACCAACGACACGGTGCTGCTCCTGGCCTCCGGCGCCTCCGGGACGGCGCCGGCCGAGGGCGAGTTCAGCGAGGCGCTCCGCGCGGTGTGCGCCGACCTCGCCCGTGGCCTGCAGGCCGACGCCGAGGGCGTCACCAAGCGCATCACGATCACCGTCACCGGCGCGGACTCCGACGCCGACGCCCTGCTCGGGGCCCGGGCCGTGGCCCGCGACAGCCTCGTCAAGACCGCGCTGTTCGGCTCGGACCCCAACTGGGGCCGCATCGCCGCCGCCATCGGGGCGAGCGAGGCCCGCGTCGACCCGGCGTCGTTGTCGGTGACGGTGAACGGGGTCCTGCTCTGCGCCGCGGCCGCCGCGGTGGGGGACCGTTCGAAGGCCGACCTGTCCGGTCCCGAGATCACCGTCGAGGTCGACCTCGGGCTGGCGGCGGGCACCGCGACGGTGCTGACCACCGACCTCTCGCACGCCTACGTCGAAGAGAACAGCGCGTACTCGACATGACCGCCACGTCGACCGGCGCGCCCACGACCTCTCCGGAGGAGGCGCAGGCCAAGGCCGCGGTGCTCGCCGAGGCCCTGCCGTGGCTGCGCGAGTTCCAGGACGCCGTCGTGGTCGTCAAGTACGGCGGCAACGCGATGGTGGACGACGAGCTGCGCCGCGCCTTCGCCGAGGACATGGTGTTCCTGCGCCTCGCCGGCATCCGCCCCGTCGTCGTCCACGGCGGCGGCCCGCAGATCACCTCGATGCTCGACCGGCTGGACATCCCCGGGGAGTTCCGGGGCGGCCTGCGCGTCACGACGCCCGAGACCATGGACGTCGTCCGCATGGTGCTGGTGGGGCAGGTCGGCCGCGAGCTGGTCGGGCTGGTGAACGCGCACGGGCCGCTCGCGGTCGGGATGTCCGGCGAGGACGCCCGGCTGTTCACCGCCGCCCGCCGGACCGCCCGCGTCGACGGCGAGGACGTCGACGTCGGCCTCGTGGGCGACGTCGTCGACGTCAACCCGGCCGCGGTGCTCGACCTCGTCGCCGGCGGCCGCATCCCGGTGATCTCCACCGTGGCCCCGGACGCCGACGGCGTGGTGCACAACGTCAACGCCGACACCGCCGCGGGCGCGCTCGCGGTCGCCCTCGGGGCCCGCAAGCTCGTCGTCCTCACCGACGTCGAGGGGCTCTACACCGACTGGCCGGACCGCTCCAGCCTGCGCAGCGAGATCGACGCGGACGAGCTCGCCACGCTCCTGCCGAGCCTGTCCACCGGCATGATCCCCAAGATGGAGGCCTGCCTGCGGGCGGTCGAGGGCGGGGTCCCCCGCGCCCACGTCATCGACGGCCGGGTGGCCCACTCGGTGCTGCTCGAGGTCTTCACCACCCACGGCGTCGGGACGATGGTCGTCCCCGCCTCGTCCCCCCGCGAAGGAGGTCCCCCCGCATGACCACTGCGACGCCGACCGGAGAGGACCTCCGCCGCCGCTGGTCCGCCACGATGATGGGGAACTACGGCACGCCGCCGGTCACCCTCGTGCGCGGCGAGGGCGCCCGGGTCTGGGACGCCGACGGACACGAGTACCTCGACCTGCTCGGCGGGATCGCCGTCAACCTCCTCGGCCACGCCCACCCGGCCGTCGTCGAGGCCGTGTCGCGGCAGGTCGCGACCCTCGGGCACACCTCGAACCTCGTGATCAACCCGCTCACCGTCGAGCTGGGGGAGCGGCTGCTCTCCCTGCTCGGCGCGGGCGACGGCCGGGTGCTGATGTGCAACTCCGGCGCCGAGGCCAACGAGGCCGCGTTCAAGATCGCCCGCCGCACCGGCCGCCCGAAGATCATCTCGACGGTCGGGGCGTTCCACGGCCGCACCATGGGCGCCCTCGCGATGACCGGCCAGCCGGCCAAGCGGGAGCCCTTCGAGCCGATGCCGCCCGGGGTGGAGTTCGTCCCCTACGGCGACGCCGAGGCGCTGCGCGCCGCCGTCGACACCGACACGGCCGCCGTGATCCTCGAGCCGATCCAGGGCGAGTCGGGGGTGATCATCCCGCCGGAGGGCTACCTCCAGGCCGCGCGCGAGATCACCGCACGCCAGGGCGCGCTGCTCGTGGTCGACGAGGTGCAGACCGGGATCGGGCGCACCGGGGTGTGGTTCGCCCATCAGCGGGCGGGCATCGTCCCCGACGTCGTCACCCTCGCCAAGGGCCTCGGCGGCGGCCTGCCGCTGGGCGCGTGCATCGGCATCGGCCCCGCCGCCGAGCTGCTCGGGGCCGGATCGCACGGCACGACGTTCGGGGGCAACCCGGTGTGCTGCGCGGCCGCGCTCGCGGTGCTCGACACGATCGACCACGACGGTCTCCTCGACCGGGCCGACGCCCTCGGCAAGGACCTCACCACCCGCATCGAGGGACTCGGGCACCCCCTGGTCGACCACGTCGACGCGGCCGGTCTGCTCGTCGGCGTCGCGCTCACCGCGGACGCGTCGGGGCCGGTGACGAACGGTGCGCGGGACGCCGGCTACCTGATCAACGGGCCGGTGCCCGGTCGGCTGCGGCTGGCCCCGCCCGCGGTCGTCACCGACACCCAGGTCGACGCCTTCCTGACCGACCTGCCCGCCGTGCTCTCCCGCGGTGCCGCCGAGGCCGGGAGCGGCTCGTGACCGCCGCGGCCCCCGCGACGGCCTCGGGCGCCGCCGGCGGCACGCGACCCCCGCGGCACCTGCTCCGCGACGACGACCTGACCCCCGCCGAGCAGGCCGAGGTCCTCGAGCTCGCGGCGGCGATGAAGGCGGACCCGTTCGCGCTGCGCCCCCTCGCGGGTCCCCGCGCGGTCGCGGTCATCTTCGACAAGCCGTCCACGCGCACGCGGGTGTCGTTCGAGGTCGGCATCGGGGCGCTCGGCGGCACGCCGGTGATCGTCGACGGGCGGGCCGCCCAGCTCGGGCGCGGCGAGACGATCGCCGACACCGCGCGGGTGCTCTCCCGCTACGTGGACGCCATCGTCTGGCGGACCGGGGCCGACGCCCGGCTGGAGGAGATGGCCGAGTACGCGTCGGTACCGGTGATCAACGCGCTCACCGACGGGTTCCACCCCTGCCAGGTCCTCGCCGACCTCCAGACCATCACCGAGCGCCACGGGCGCACGGCCGGGCTCACGATGACCTTCCTGGGCGACGGCGCGAACAACATGGCGCACTCGCTGCTGCTCGGCGGGGTGACCGCGGGCATGCACGTGCGGGTCGCCGCGCCCGAGGGGTTCCGCCCCGACCCCGCGGTGCTCGACGCCGCGACCCGGCGCGCCGCCGAGACCGGGGGCTCGGCCACCGTGCTCGACGGGGACGGTCGCGCCGTGGCCGAGGCCGCCGTCGAGGGCGCCGACGTGCTCGTGACCGACACGTGGACGTCGATGGGCCAGGAGGACGACGGGCTCGACCGCGTCGCGCCGTTCCGGCCGTTCGGCATCGACGCGGCGCTCGTCGCCCGCGCGGTGCCGGGCGCGACGGTGCTGCACTGCCTGCCCGCGCACCGCGGCGAGGAGATCACCGACGAGGTGATCGACGGCCCGGCCTCGGCGGTCTGGGACGAGGCCGAGAACCGCCTGCACGCCCAGAAGGCCGTCCTCACCTGGCTCCTCGGGCGATGAGCCGGCTCGACGGGTCGGCGCCCGGGGCGCTGGGTGAGGACGAGCTCGAGGAGGAGCTCCGCCCCGAGGACCGCCGGGCCGTCCGGGAACGTCTCGAACGCCTGCGGCCGGCGCCCAGCCGCGCCTCCCGCCACGCGCGCATCGTGACGCTGATCAGCACCCACGAGGTGCACAGCCAGGGCGAGCTGGCCGGGATGCTCGCCCGGGAAGGCGTCGAGGTCACCCAGGCGACCCTCTCCCGGGATCTCGACGAGCTGGGCGCGGTCAAGCTGCGCGGCGCCGACGGCGGCGCGGGGCGCTACGTCGTCCCCGACGACGGGAGCCCGGTGCGCGGGGTCACCGGCGGGACCGACAGACTGACGCGGCTGCTCGGCGAGCTGCTCGTGTCGGCGGACCACTCCGCCAACCTGGCCGTGCTGCGGACCCCGCCGGGCGCGGCGCACTACCTGGGCAGCGCGCTCGACCGGGCCGCGCTCGCCGAGGTGGTGGGCACCATCGCCGGCGACGACACCGTGTTCGTCGTCGCCCGCGAACCACTCGACGGCGCGGGACTCGCCGCGCTGCTGCAGGCACTGGCCACGAGGTCGACGGGCCGCCCCCCGGGCGAGCCGACGGAGCAGTCCCCGACGGGGACGGCACAGGAGGACGAGCACCCGTGAGCGAGACCGACCAGCCCGGCCACGCCGGCACCGCGGCGCTGTGGGGCGGGCGCTTCGCGTCCGGCCCCGACGCGGTGATGGCGGCCCTCTCGAAGTCCACCCAGTTCGACTGGGTCCTCGCGCCCTACGACATCGCCGGCTCGCGGGCACACGCCCGCGTGCTGCACGGTGCGGGTCTGCTCGACGACGCCGAGCTCGCCGGGATGCTCGACGGCCTCGCCCGGCTCGCCGCCGACGTCGCCTCGGGCACCTTCGTGGCGGCCGAGGACGACGAGGACGTCCACACCGCCCTGGAGCGCGGCCTCATCGAGCGGGTCGGGCCGGACCTGGGCGGGAAGCTGCGGGCCGGGCGCTCGCGCAACGACCAGATCGCCACCCAGCTGCGGATGTGGCTGCGCGACCGGCTCCGCGATCTCACGCGCGGTGTCTGCGACGTCGTCGACGCGCTCGTGGCCCAGGGACGCGCGCACCCGGACGCCGCCATGCCGGGGCGCACCCACCTGCAGCACGCCCAGCCGGTCCTGCTCGCCCACCACCTCGGCGCGCACGCCCAGGCGCTGCTGCGCGACCTGGAGCGCTTCCGGGATCTCGACCGGCGGCTGGACCTCTCGCCCTACGGCTCCGGTGCGCTCGCGGGCACCTCGCTCGGCCTCGACCCGGCGGCCGTCGCCCGCGACCTCGGGTTCCGCGACGCCGTCGACAACTCCATCGACGGCACGGCCTCCCGGGACGTCGCCGCCGAGGGGGCGTTCGTCCTCGCGATGGTCGCGGTCGACCTGTCACGCATCGCCGAGGAGCTGATCCTCTGGGCGACCGCGGAGTTCGGGTACGTGACGCTGCACGACTCGTGGTCCACCGGGTCGTCGATCATGCCGCAGAAGAAGAACCCCGACGTCGCCGAGCTGGCCCGGGGCAAGGCCGGCCGTCTCGTCGGGAACCTCGCCGGGCTCATGACGACGCTCAAGGCGCTGCCGCTCGCCTACAACCGGGACCTGCAGGAGGACAAGGAGCCGCTGTTCGACTCGGTGGCCCAGCTCTCGATGGTCCTGCCGGCGATGGCCGGGATGATCAGAACGCTGACGATCCACACCGACCGGCTCGCCGAGCTGGCCCCCGCCGGGTTCACCCTCGCGACCGACGTCGCCGAGTGGCTGGTCCGCCAGGGCGTGCCGTTCCGCCGGGCCCACGAGGCGGCCGGCGCGTGCGTGCGGGCGGCCGAGGCGCGCGGTGTGGGGCTGGACGAGCTCACGGACGACGAACTGCGCACCTGCGATCCCGCCCTCACCCCCGACGTCCGGTCCGTGCTCACCGTCGAGGGCTCGATCGCCTCGCGGGACGCCTACGGCGGGACGGCGCCGAAGCGGGTGGCCGAGCAGTACGACCGCATCCTCGGCGCCACCATCGAGGCCCGTGGGTGGACGGTCCCCATCCGCCGCCGGTGACCTCCCCGACGCTGGTGGATCGCGGCGAGCTGGCCGTGGACCCGCTCGACGCGGCCCGGGCCCTGCTCGGGTGCGAACTGGTCGCCGACACCGACGACGGCGAGGTCCGGGTCCGCCTCGTCGAGGTGGAGGCCTACCGCGGCGAGGACGACCCCGGGTCGCACTGCTACCGCGGCCGCACCCCCCGCAACGCCGTGATGTGGGGGGAGGCCGGGCACCTCTACGTGTACTTCGTCTACGGCATGCACTTCTGCGCGAACATCGTCGCCCTCGACGACGGGCGCCCCGGTGCCGTGCTGCTCCGGGCGGGCGAGGTGCTCTCCGACCCGGGCGTCGCCCACGTGCGCCGGCCGACCGCGCGCGGCAAGGACGCGGAGCTCGCGCGCGGGCCCGCCCGGCTCTGCACGCTGCTGGGGCTCGGGCGGGAGCACAACGGCGTCGACGTCCTCGACGCGGCGTCCCCGGTGCGGCTCGAGCCGGGTCAGCGCGTCCCCGACGACGCCGTGCGCAGCGGCCCGCGCGTCGGGGTCGCGGCGGGCCAGCAGCGCCCGTGGCGGCTGTGGGTGGCCGGGTCGCCCGCCGTGACGCCGTACAAGGCGGGACGGACCAGGTCCGACGGGCCCGACTGGTAGCTGCGGAGCCGTCGTCCACGGTGCACGACACAATGGACCGGTGACCGCACCGCACATCCTCGACGACCTCGCCTGGCGGGGCCTCGTCGCCCAGAGCACCGACCTCGACGCGCTGCGCCGTGACCTCGACGCCGGCCCGGTCACCCTCTATTCCGGCATCGACCCGACGGCCCCCAGCGCGCACATCGGGCACCTGTTGCAGTGGCTCACCCTCGCCCGGTTCCAGCAGGCGGGGCACCGGCCGGTCGCCCTCGTCGGCGGCGCCACCGGCCTCATCGGCGACCCGAAGCCGACCTCGGAGCGCACGCTCAACGACCGAGAGGTGGTCGCCGAGTGGGTCGGGAAGATCGGGGAGCAGCTGCGGCCGTTCCTCGACTTCACCGGGGAGCACGCGGCGCTGCTGGTGAACAACCTGGACTGGACCGAGGACATCTCCGCCCTGGACTTCCTCCGCGAGTACGGCAAGCACTTCCGCGTCGGGCGCATGCTCGCCAAGGAGGCCGTGAGCCGGCGGATGGAGTCCGACGAAGGCATCAGCTACGCCGAGTTCTCCTACCAGATCCTGCAGTCCCTCGACTTCCTCGAGCTCTACCGCCGGTACGGGTGCACGCTCCAGACCGGGGGCAGCGACCAGTGGGGCAACCTCACCGCGGGCATCGACCTGATCCACCGGGTGGAGGGCCGCACCGTCCACGCCCTCGGCACCCCCCTGATCACCAAGGCCGACGGGTCGAAGTTCGGCAAGACCGAGGGCGGGACGGTCTGGCTGGACGCGTCGCTGACGAGCCCGTACGCCTTCTACCAGTTCTGGATCAACGCCGAGGACGCCAAGGTGGGGGAGTACCTGCGGGCGTTCACCTGGCTGTCGCGCGAGGAGATCGAGGACCTGGAGAAGGCCACCGCCGACCGCCCGCAGGCCCGGGCGGCCCAGCGGGCGCTCGCGCAGTCGGTGACCGCGCTGGTGCACGGCCAGGAGGAGGTGCGCCGGGTCGAGGCCGCCAGCCAGGCGCTGTTCGGCCGTGGCGAGCTGCGCGATCTCGACGCGGGCACCCTCGCCGCCGCGCTCGCGGAGGTGCCGTCGACCTCCCTCGCCCGGAGCGATAACCCCACGGTGGTCGACCTCCTCGTCGGCACCGGCCTGGCGTCCAGCCGGGGTGCCGCGCGGCGGACCGTCGCCGAGGGCGGGGCCTACGTGAACAACGCCAAGGTCGAGGCCGAGGACTGGACGCCGGCCGACGCCGACCTCCTGCACGGACGCTGGCTCGTGGTGCGCCGCGGGAAGCGGACGACGGCGGGGGTCGAGCTCGTGTCGGGCTGATGTCGGGCGCGCGTCGGGCGGAAAACGGCCCACGACCTGGGCCGACGCGTGATCGCTACCCCCCTCGAACGCCCCCGAATCCCACCCTGTAGAGTTCTCCACGTCGCCAGGGCAGAGGGGTTGCTCCCGGGCCGGGTGGCGGGATAGGTTGGAACGGTTGCCCTGCGGTAGTTCTGGTAGGGTGGTCGTCTGATGGCACCGGATGGTGTGGCTGCCCGTGTGGGTGGTTGGCAGTTCGTGTGGTCGTCCTTTGAGAACTCAACAGTGTGCTGACGTTTGGTGTGCTTTGGCCCTATACCCTTTTTTGGGTTGGGGTTTCTTTGAGTTTGTTTTTTGCTAGTTTTGTCAGGAGAGGGTTTGTTCTCTTCTAACGGTTTTTGTTGGAGAGTTTGATCCTGGCTCAGGACGAACGCTGGCGGCGTGCTTAACACATGCAAGTCGAGCGGTAAGGCCCTTCGGGGTACACGAGCGGCGAACGGGTGAGTAACACGTGGGTGACCTGCCCTCCACTTCGGGATAAGCCTGGGAAACTGGGTCTAATACCGGATAGGACCATGGGATGCATGTTCTGTGGTGGAAAGTTTTTTCGGTGGGGGATGGGCCCGCGGTCTATCAGCTTGTTGGTGGGGTGATGGCCTACCAAGGCGACGACGGATAGCCGGCCTGAGAGGGTGATCGGCCACACTGGGACTGAGACACGGCCCAGACTCCTACGGGAGGCAGCAGTGGGGAATCTTGCGCAATGGGCGGAAGCCTGACGCAGCAACGCCGCGTGGGGGATGACGGCCTTCGGGTTGTAAACCTCTTTCGCGATCGACGAAGGTCCACTTTTTGGTGGGCTGACGGTAGGTCGAGAAGAAGCACCGGCCAACTACGTGCCAGCAGCCGCGGTAATACGTAGGGTGCGAGCGTTGTCCGGAATTATTGGGCGTAAAGAGCTCGTAGGCGGTGTGTCGCGTCGGCCGTGAAAACCTGGGGCTCAACTCTGGGCGTGCGGTCGATACGGGCATCACTTGAGTTCGGCAGGGGAGACTGGAATTCCTGGTGTAGCGGTGAAATGCGCAGATATCAGGAGGAACACCGGTGGCGAAGGCGGGTCTCTGGGCCGATACTGACGCTGAGGAGCGAAAGCATGGGTAGCGAACAGGATTAGATACCCTGGTAGTCCATGCCGTAAACGTTGGGCGCTAGGTGTGGGGTCCATTCCACGGGTTCCGTGCCGCAGCTAACGCATTAAGCGCCCCGCCTGGGGAGTACGGCCGCAAGGCTAAAACTCAAAGGAATTGACGGGGGCCCGCACAAGCGGCGGAGCATGTGGATTAATTCGATGCAACGCGAAGAACCTTACCTGGGTTTGACATGCACCAGACAGGCGTAGAGATACGTCCTCCCTTGTGGTTGGTGTGCAGGTGGTGCATGGCTGTCGTCAGCTCGTGTCGTGAGATGTTGGGTTAAGTCCCGCAACGAGCGCAACCCTTGTCCCATGTTGCCAGCGGGTTATGCCGGGGACTCATGGGAGACTGCCGGGGTCAACTCGGAGGAAGGTGGGGATGACGTCAAGTCATCATGCCCCTTATGTCCAGGGCTTCACACATGCTACAATGGCCGGTACAGAGGGCTGCGAAGCCGTGAGGTGGAGCGAATCTCTTAAAGCCGGTCTCAGTTCGGATCGGGGTCTGCAACTCGACCCCGTGAAGTCGGAGTCGCTAGTAATCGCAGATCAGCAACGCTGCGGTGAATACGTTCCCGGGCCTTGTACACACCGCCCGTCACGTCACGAAAGTCGGTAACACCCGAAGCCCGTGGCCCAACCCGTGAGGGGGGGAGCGGTCGAAGGTGGGACTGGCGATTGGGACGAAGTCGTAACAAGGTAGCCGTACCGGAAGGTGCGGCTGGATCACCTCCTTTCTAAGGAGCTTCACCTCGGATCGTCGGGATGTTCTGTCCATGGGTGACAGGTCACCGTCTTGGTGGCCGGCTGGGGACGGTCCCGGCGGGAGGACCACAGCGTCTCGGGCCTGTCTCGTTCGCGGGGCTGGTTCGGGTGGTGGTTGCTTACTTGATTGATGTGGAACAAAGAATTCCAAGGCACTGATACAGCTAGACGTCGGCACACTGTTGGGTCCTGAGAGGACGACGCGTCCCTCATGCCTCTTGTTGGTGGAGGGGTGTGGGGGATGATCGTGTTTCTCTGGGCAGTCATCATCTGCTTCTTCCCGGTTGGGGGGTTGTCCGGTGGTGGTCTGCGGGTGTGGTTGTCAAGTGCAGAGTGGACGCGAGCATCTTTTTTCTTGATCTCAACCATGCACGCCCGTGTTGTGCTGTGCCTTCGGGTGCGGTGTGGGTGTGTGTGGTTTTTGGTTTGCTTGATGACTGTGTGACTGGTGTTGGTGTGTTGGTCAAGTTGTCAAGGGCGCACGGTGGATGCCTGGGCATCAGGAGCCGATGAAGGACGTGGGAGGCCGCGATAGGCCTCGGGGAGCTGTCAACCGAGCTGTGATCCGAGGGTGTCCGAATGGGGTAACCCGGCAGCCGTCATGGGCTGTCACCCCCGCCTGAATGTATAGGGCGGGTGGAGGGAACGCGGGGAAGTGAAACATCTCAGTACCCGCAGGAAAAGAAAACAAAAGTGATTCCGTGAGTAGTGGCGAGCGAAAGCGGAAGAGGCTAAACCCCGGCAGTGTGAGAGCTGACAGGTGTTGCTGGTGGGGTGTTGTGGGGCGTCATGTCCGGGGGCTGTTGACCCTGGGCGTGGTCATGGATGGTTAGTCGAAGGCGTTGGGACGCGTCGGCGTAGAGGGTGAGACCCCCGTAGGCGAAAACCGTTCATGGTCGCGTGGTGACGTGCCCGAGTAGCAGCGAGCCCGTGGAATTCGCTGTGAATCTGCCGGGACCACCCGGTAAGCCTAAATACTTCCTGATGACCGATAGCGGACAAGTACCGTGAGGGAAAGGTGAAAAGTACCCCGGGAGGGGAGTGAAATAGTACCTGAAACCGTGTGCCTACAAGCCGTCAGAGCTCGTACTAGTACGGGTGATGGCGTGCCTTTTGAAGAATGAGCCTGCGAGTTAGCGGTACGTGGCGAGGTTAACCCGTTCGAGGGGTAGCCGTAGCGAAAGCGAGTCCGAACAGGGCGTCCGTAGTCGCGTGCTCTAGACCCGAAGCGGGGTGATCTACCCATGGCCAGGGTGAAGCGCCGGTAAGACGGTGTGGAGGCCCGAACCCACCAGGGTTGAAAACCTGGGGGATGAGCTGTGGGTAGGGGTGAAAGGCCAATCAAACTCCGTGATAGCTGGTTCTCCCCGAAATGCATTTAGGTGCAGCGTCGCGTGGTACTCACCGGAGGTAGAGCACTGGTTGGCCTAGGGGGCCGACAAGCTTACTGAAGTCAGCCAAACTCCGAATGCCGGTGAGCGTGAGCGCGGCAGTGAGACTGCGGGCGATAAGGTTCGTAGTCGAGAGGGAAACAGCCCAGATCGCCGGCTAAGGCCCCTAAGCGTGCGCTAAGTGGGAAAGGATGTGGGATCGCCCAGACAACCAGGAGGTTGGCTTAGAAGCAGCCACCCTTGAAAGAGTGCGTAATAGCTCACTGGTCAAGTGGTCCTGCGCCGACAATGTAGCGGGGCTCAAGCGCACCGCCGAAGCCGCGGCAACACCACGGACATCCAACGATGGTGGTGTTGGGTAGGGGAGCGTCATGCGGGTGGTGAAGCGGCGGAGTGATCCAGCCGTGGAACCCGTGTGAGTGAGAATGCAGGCATGAGTAGCGATAGCAGAGTGAGAAACTCTGCCGCCGGATGACCAAGGGTTCCTGGGCCAGGCTTTTCCGCCCAGGGTGAGCCGGGACCTAAGGCGAGGCCGACAGGCGTAGTCGATGGACAACGGGTTGATATTCCCGTGCTCGTGTAGGCGCGTCCCTGGCGAATCCAGGTGTGCTAACCGCCCGAAGCCCGGGTGTCTCCTTCGGGAGCACCTTGGGTGGAGCGCGGGACCCTGCCTGGTAGTAGCCAAGCGATGGGGTGACGCAGGAGGGCAGCTCCGCCAGTGAGTGGTTGTACTGGTGCAAGCGTGTAGACCGACGTATAGGCAAATCCGTACGTCATACGGTTGAGACGTGACGCATAGCCGTTGAGGCGAAGCAGAGTGATCCCATGCTGCCGAGAAAAGCCTCTAGCGAGTTCCTACGCGACCCGTACCCCAAACCAACACAGGTGGTCAGGTAGAGAATACCGAGGCGTTCGAGCGAACTGTGGTCAAGGAATTCGGCAAAATGCCCCCGTAACTTCGGGAGAAGGGGGGCCCCGGTTGGTGAAACCCCTTGCGGGTTAGCTGGTTGGGGCCGCAGAGACCAGGGGGAAGCGACTGTTTACTAAAAACACAGGTCCGTGCGAAGTCGCAAGACGATGTATACGGACTGACTCCTGCCCGGTGCTGGAACGTTAAGGGGACCGGTTAGGCCTTCGGGCCGAAGCTGAGAACTTAAGCGCCAGTAAACGGCGGTGGTAACTATAACCATCCTAAGGTAGCGAAATTCCTTGTCGGGTAAGTTCCGACCTGCACGAATGGAGTAACGACTTCCCCGCTGTCTCGACCACAGACTCGGCGAAATTGCACTACGAGTAAAGATGCTCGTTACGCGCGGCAGGACGGAAAGACCCCGGGACCTTCACTACAGCTTGGTATTGGTGCTCGGTTCGGCTTGTGTAGGATAGGTGGGAGACTGTGAAGCCCGCACGCCAGTGCGGGTGGAGTCAACGTTGAAATACCACTCTGGTCGAATTGGGCATCTAACCTCGGGCCATGATCTGGTCCAGGGACAGTGCCTGGTGGGTAGTTTAACTGGGGCGGTTGCCTCCCAAAGAGTAACGGAGGCGCCCAAAGGTTCCCTCAGCCTGGTCGGCAACCAGGTGTTGAGTGCAAGTGCACAAGGGAGCTTGACTGTGAGACCGACGGGTCGAGCAGGGACGAAAGTCGGGACTAGTGATCCGGCACCTCCTGGTGGAAGGGGTGTCGCTCAACGGATAAAAGGTACCCCGGGGATAACAGGCTGATCTTGCCCAAGAGTCCATATCGACGGCATGGTTTGGCACCTCGATGTCGGCTCGTCGCATCCTGGGGCTGGAGTAGGTCCCAAGGGTTGGGCTGTTCGCCCATTAAAGCGGTACGCGAGCTGGGTTTAGAACGTCGTGAGACAGTTCGGTCCCTATCCGCCGCGCGCGCAGGAGACTTGAGGAAGGCTGTCCCTAGTACGAGAGGACCGGGACGGACGAACCTCTGGTGTGCCAGTTGTCCCGCCAGGGGCACGGCTGGTTGGCTACGTTCGGAAGGGATAACCGCTGAAGGCATCTAAGCGGGAAGCCCGTTCCAAGATGAGGTCTCCCACCCCCTCGAGGGTTAAGGCCCCCACCAGACCAGTGGGTTGATAGGCCAGACATGTAATCACCGCAAGGTGTTCAGTGGACTGGTACTAATAGGCCGAGGACTTGCCCAACACACCACCACTAGCCACACAGCAGTGGACGGTATCCACGGCAAACCGCGCATCGAGAAACAAGACTGCTCGCGTCCACACACTGCACACCACAACCCACACCCCCGCACACCCTGCCCGGGTGGGGGTGGTTCGGTGTTCCGGTGGCCACAGCGGAGGGGAAACGCCCGGTCCCATCCCGAACCCGGAAGCTAAGCCCTCCAGCGCCGATGGTACTGCGACCGCCAGGTCGTGGGAGAGTAGGACACCGCCGGAACTCCCAACCACCCCCACTCGCATTGTGTGCGTGAAACATCTATAGAGCGAATTGCGCGGTCACTGACCGCGCGACACTTCGGGGCAGGACCCTTGCGTCCTGCCCCGTTTCGTCGTGTCAGGAGGACGACCGGTGACCGTGGACCCACAGGATGGCCGGCCCGACCGCTCGTCCCCGACGCGCAACGACTCCCGCCCCGAGGGCGGGTCCCGCGGTGGCGAGTCCCGCGGACGCCCGCAGGGGGCTCCCGGCAACGGCGGCCCTCGGCGGGGCACCGAGGGCCGGGGTGGCTCGAGGGACGACCGCGGTGGTCGTCCGCGGACGGGCGCCGACGACCGCGGCCGCGACCGTCGCGACGGGCCCGGCGGGCGGGATCGCGCGTCCGGCGGCGCTCCGTCGTCCGGGCGCCCTCCGCGCCGCGACGACGACCGCGGTGATCGCCGTGGTGGGTACGGACAGGACAGCGGGCGTCCCGACCGGACGGGCGGCGACCGGCCCCGCGGTGACCGCCAGGGCGGCCGTCCGACGGGTGCTTCCCGTGACGGCGCCGGCCGTGATGGTGGTGCCCGCGGTGGCGATCGCCGCGAGGGCGGTGCTCGTGACCAGGGCTTCCGTGGCGGGAGCCGTGACCAGGATCGTCGTGGCACGTCGGGCGGCCCTCAGAGCCGGGACACCCGGAGCGGCGACGACCGACCGCGTGGCGGACCGCGTGACGATCGACCGCGTGACGATCGACCGCGCGGCGACCGGCCTCGCGACGATCGGCCTCGTGAGGACCGGCCCCGTGAGGACCGTGGTCGGGTCCGCGACGACGACCGCGGCCAGCGTCCTCCCCGACGGGACGACGACGCGCGGGGCTCGCGCGGCGACGGCCCCCGTGGTGGCGGGCGGCCGACGTCCTCGGGTGACCGTCCGAGCCAGGGTCGCGACGACCGTCGGGGCGGCTACCGCGGCGACCGTCAGAACGACCGTCCCGCCGCCGGAGGTGGGCAGGACCGTGGCCCGCGCCGTCCCTCGGATCGGCGCGACGATCGCGCCGGGAGCTCGGGTGGCCGTCGCGACGACCGCTCCGGTCCTCGCCGCGACGACCGCTCTCGCGGTGCCGATCAGCGCGGCCCGCGCGGAGCCGACGACCGACGCGATCGTCGGGTCTCGGGAGCCGAGCCGGGCGGGCGGACACGGGCCGAGGACCGCCCGATCCGGCGTCACCAGGACGCCCAACCCCGCCCCGTCGAGCCCACGCTCCCCGAGGAGATCACCCCCGAGCTCCTCGACCAGGAGGTCAGGCGTGACCTGCGGGGCCTGCCCAAGGACCTCGCGGACATCGTGGCCCGCCACCTCGTCGCGGCCGGGGAGCTGCTCGACGACGACCCGGAGGCGGCGCTCGCCCACGCCCGGTTCGCGCGGCATCGGGCCTCGCGGGTGGCGGTCGTGCGCGAGGCGTGCGGCCTCGCGGCGTACCACGCCGGCGAGTGGGCCGAGGCCCTCGCCGAACTGCGGGCGAGCCGGCGCATGGGCGGCGCGCCGCACGTGCCCGTGATGGCCGACGCGGAGCGGGCGCTCGGTCGCCCGGAGCGGGCCCTCGAGATCGCACGAAGCCCCGAGTCGGCGGACCTGCCGCGCGACGAGGCGATGGAGCTCCTCATCGTCACCTCGGGGGCACGCCGGGATCTCGGCGAGTACGCGGCCGCGGTCGTGGGGCTCCAGGTCCCGGACCTCGACGTGCGCCGCGAGGACCCGTGGACGCCTCGCCTCTTCTACGCGTACGGCGAGGCGCTGCTCGCGGCCGACCGTCGCGAGGACGCCGTGCGCGCCTTCCTCGACGCGGCCCAGACCGACGCGGACGGGGAGACCGACGCGGAGGAGCGGGCGGCGCTCGTCGCGGCGGGGGTCGACACCCTGCCCGGGGACCTCGAGGACGAGGTCGTCCCGGACGACGCCTCCGACGCGGCCGTGGGCGGGGCGACGACCGCGCACACCGGCGACGAGCACACCGGCCCGGGGGAGACCGACGCCCTCGAGGACGCCGACGCGATCACCGACGACGCCGACGAGGTCGACGCCGACGAGGTCGACGACGCCGGGCTGGGGAGACCAACGCCCTCGAGGACGCCGACGCGATCAGTGACGAGGTCGACGCGGACGAGGTCGACGGGGTCGACGCGAGTGAGGTCACCGACACCGACACCGACACCGAACGACACCGACACCGACAACGAGGACGGCGACGCCGAACCGCTCTCGACGACCTCGGCCGAGGCCGACGAGGCGACCTCGAAGGACCCGGCGGCGGAGGACCCGGCGGCGGAGGAGTCCGCACCGTGACGCGGTACGACGCGCTCCTGGTGGACCTCGACGGCACCGTCTACGCGGGTCCTGACGCCATCCCCGGCGCCGTCGAGGCCCTCGAGGCCGCCCGGGAGCGGGGACAGTCCGTCTCCTACGTCACGAACAACGCGTCGCGGAGCCCGGCCGAGGTCAGCGAGCACCTCACGCGGCTGGGCCTCACCCTCACGACCGAGGACGTCGTCACCAGCGCGCAGGCCGGGGCGTCCGTCCTCGCCGAGCAGCTCGACCCGGGCGCGAAGGTGCTGATCCTGGGCACGGAGGCGCTCGCCGACGAGATCCGCGCCGTCGGGCTGGAGCCGGTGCGCTCCGCCGACGACGAGCCGGTCGCCGTCGTGCAGGGCCACAACCCGGACACCGGCTGGCGCCAGCTCGCCGAGGCCACCCTCGCCCTCGGGCGCGGCGCGACCTGGGTCGCCTGCAACGTCGACCCGACCCTGCCCAGCGACCGCGGGATCCTGCTCGGGAACGGCTCCATGGTCGCGGCGCTGCGTACGGCCACCCGGCTCGACCCGCAGGTCGCGGGCAAGCCGGCGGCCCCGCTGCTGCGACAGGCCATCGAGCGGGCGGGGTCCTCGACGCCGCTGGTCGTCGGGGACCGGCTCGACACCGACATCGCCGGTGGCCACGCCGTCGAGGCGGACACCTTGCTGGTGCTCACCGGCATCTCGACCCCGGCCGACGTCCTCGCGGCGCCGGAGGACCAGCGTCCCTCGCACATCGCTGCCGACCTCGGCGCGCTGGCCGACCTCGACGCGGTCCGACTCGAAGTCACCGACGGGTGGGAGGCCGCCGTCGTCGACGGTGCGCTCGAGCTCACCGCCCCCGACGGCGCCACCCCGGACCGGTCCGCGGAGGTCGCGGCGTTGCGGGCGCTGTGCGGCGCCTGGTGGTCCTCGGGCTCCGACGGCGAGCCCGCGGTGCGCGCGGGTGACGAGACCGTGGACGCTGTCGTGACCGCGCTCGCGTTGCCCCGCGCCGCGACCGGCTAGCGTGGCGGGCGTGGACCAGCAGGACCTGCCCGGGCCGGACCCGTTGACGCGCCTGCGCGCGGCCGCGGCCGCCGTCACGGACCTCGACGCGTCCGACGACGACGCCGGGCACGACGAGCAGGCGGGCTTCGACGCCACGGCGCACGCCGACCGGTTCTCCGAGCTCCACGACGCCCTGGTGACCGTGCTCGCCGACGTCGACCGGGGCTGACCCGGTGGCCCGCACGACGAGCCGCCGACTGCGCCTGGACGCCGAGCTGGTGCGCCGAGGTCTGGCCCGCTCGCGCGAGCAGGCCGCCGCCCTGATCGCCGAGGGCCGCGTGACGGTCGGGGGGTCCGTGGCGCACAAGCCCGCGACCGCGGTCGAGACCGCGGCCGCCGTCGTCGTCGCCCCGGAGCCCGACGGCACGGTCGACGACTGGGCCAGCCGCGGCGCGCACAAGCTGCTCGGGGCGCTGGAGGCGTTCGGCGACGTGGTCGTCGAGGGCCGACGCTGCCTCGACGCCGGCGCCTCGACCGGCGGCTTCACCGACGTCCTGCTGCGCCGGGGTGCGCGGGAGGTGGTGGCCGCCGACGTCGGGTACGGCCAGTTGGTGTGGTCGCTGCGCACCGACGACCGCGTGACGGTGCTCGACCGCACGAACGTCCGCTCCCTGACCCCGGACGCGATCGGCGGTCCGGTCGACCTCGTCGTCGCCGACCTGTCCTTCATCTCGCTGCGGCTCGTCCTCGACGCGCTCGCCTCGTGCCTGCGCCCGGGCGGCGAGCTGCTGCCGATGGTGAAACCGCAGTTCGAGGTGGGCAAGGAGCGTCTCGGGCAGGGCGGCGTCGTGCGGGATCCGGCGCTGCGCGCCGAGGCCGTCGACACGGTGGTCGCCGCCGCCCGCGAGCGCGGTCTCGGACTGGTCGACGTGACCGCCAGCCCACTGCCCGGGCCCTCCGGCAACGTCGAGTACTTCCTGCGGCTGCGGCGCGGAACCTCGACGACGTCCGAGCGCTTGGTCCGCGATGCGGAACGGGTACGCCGCGCGGTGCAGGAAGGCCCCACATGACGGGAGACACCGTGGCGCGGGACGCGCTCATCGTCGTCCACACCGGCCGGGAGGCCACGCGGAAGGTGGCCTCGACCGTCGCGTCCCGGCTGCACGCCGCGGGCTTCACGCTGCGGGTGATGCCGGACGAGTACTCCACCGACGCCCACCTCTTCGACGACCTCGAGCCCGAGGAGCGTCCCCAGCGCATCGACCCCGACGACGACGCGGCCAACGGCGCCGAGATCGTCATCGTGCTCGGCGGTGACGGCACGCTGCTGCGGGCGGCCGAGCTCGCCCGCGCGGCGCGGGTACCGCTGCTCGGGATCAACCTCGGGCGGGTCGGGTTCCTCGCCGAGGCCGACCTGGACGACGTCGACGAGGTCCTCGACGCCGTCGTCGCCCAGACCTACCGCGTCGAGGAGCGCATGACGGTGGACGTCACCGCCATCGCGGACGGCCAGGTGCTGGGGCGGACCTGGGCGCTCAACGAGGCGATCGTCGAGAAGACGAACTGGGCGAAGCTGCTCGACGTCGTCCTCGAGGTCGACCACCGGCCGGTGTCGGAGTTCGCGTGCGACGGCGTGCTGTGCGCGACGCCGACCGGGTCCACCGCCTACGCCTACTCCGCGGGCGGGCCGGTGGTGTGGCCGGAGGTCCAGGCCATGCTGCTCGTCCCGTCGAACGCGCACGCCCTGTTCGCCCGCCCGCTCGTGATCTCCCCGGAGTCGCGGGTGGCCCTCGAGGTGTCCCAGCGGGGCGACTCCGGGGTGCTGGTGTGCGACGGGCGCCGGACCATGGACCTGCCGCCGGGATCACGGGTGGAGATCGTGCGCGGCACGACGCCGGTGCTGCTCGTCCGGCTGCGCAGCCAGCCCTTCACCGACCGGCTGGTGCGCAAGTTCGAGCTCCCCGTCCAGGGCTGGCGGGGGCGGCGCGGGGACTGAGCCCCCGGGCCCGGCCGCCCGCTCCGCTCACCGAGGTCCACCCACCGTTCGACCATGTGTTCGAGTCGGATCGGCGTGTTCGGCCCCGGGTGTCGGACCTCGTCGTTATCGTGGCGCCCGTGCTCTCCGAGCTGAGAATCCAGGGCCTCGGCGTGATCGAGGACGCGACCCTGGAGCTGCACCCGGGCCTCACCGCGGTGACCGGCGAGACCGGCGCCGGCAAGACCATGGTGATCACCGGGCTGCACCTCCTGGGTGGCGGCCGCGCGGACTCGTCGCGGGTACGCCGCGGGGCGTCGCGCGCGGTCGTCGAAGGGCGCTACGTGCTGCCCGACGCGGATCCGGACGCCGCGCCCCCCGCCGACGACGGGGCCGACCAGGCCGAGGGTGCTCCCGACGACGTCGCTGACGACGCCGGGCCGCGTGACGCGGCCGGCATCGCGCGGGACGCCGGTGCGGCGCTCGACGACGACGGGTCGCTCATCGCGGCCCGCACCGTCTCCGCCGACGGGCGCTCGCGGGCGCACCTCGGGGGCCGGTCGGTGCCCCTCGGGGTGCTCACCGACGTGGCCGACGCCTCGCTCGCGGTTCACGGCCAGCACGAGGCGCTGCGGCTGCTGCGCCCCGCCGAGCAGCGCGCGGTGCTCGACCGCTTCGCCGGCGCGCCCGCCGTCGAGGCCCTCGCCCGGTACCGGGACACCCGCGCGCGGTGGCGGACCGCCGTCGCGGAGCTGGTCGAGCGCCGCGAGCACACCCGGGAGATGGCCCGCGAGGCCGACCTCCTGCGCCACGGGCTCACCGAGATCGAGTCGCTCGACCCGCGGCCGGGCGAGGACGCCGACCTCGTCGCCGAGGCCCGGCGGCTGGCCGACGTGGACGACCTGCGCTCGGCCGCCCTCACCGCGCTCGCCGCCGTCGCGGGGCCCCCGGACGGCACCGGCGACGAGCCCGACGCCACGGCCCTCGTCGGGGAGGCCCGGCGCGGGCTCGCCGGCGTCGAGGACCCCCGCCTGACGGCCCTCGAGCCGCGGCTCGCCGAGGTCTCGACGCTGCTCACCGATGTCGCCGCCGAGCTGTCGGGCTACCTCGAGGGTCTGGAGGCCGACCCGGCACGCCTCGCGCAGGTGCTCGAGCGCCAGGCCGCCCTCAAGGGCCTCACCCGCAAGTACGCCGCCGACGTGGACGGCGTGCTCGCCTGGGCCCGGACCGCCCACGAGCGGCTCGATTCCCTCGACGTGTCCGACGAGGCGCTGGCCGCGCTCGCCGCCGAGGCCGACCGGCTCGCGGGCGAGCTCGCCGAGCAGGCCGCCGCCCTCACCGCCGTGCGTACCGAGGCCGCCGAGCGCCTCGCCACCGCGGTCACCGCCGAGCTGGACGGGCTCGCGATGGCCGCCGCGGACGTCACGGTGGTGGTCGGGCGCAAGGAGGCCACCGCCACCGACCCCGCCGGCCTCGATGTGCCCGGCGCCGGACGGGTCGTCGCGGGACCGGACGGGGTGGACGAGGTGGAGCTGCTCCTCGCCCCCCACGCGGGCGCGCCGCCGCTGCCGATCGCCAAGGGCGCGTCGGGCGGCGAGCTCTCGCGGGTGATGCTGGCCGTCGAGGTCGTCCTCGCCGGCGCGGACACCGTGCCGACCCTGGTGTTCGACGAGGTCGACGCGGGGGTCGGCGGGCACGCGGCGGTGGAGATCGGCCGGCGTCTCGCCCGGCTCGCCGAGACCCACCAGGTCGTGGTCGTCACGCACCTCGCCCAGGTCGCGGCGTACGCGGACCGGCAGCTGATGGTCGACAAGGGCGCGGCCACCGAGGGCGTGACCCGCAGCTCGGTGCGCAGCCTGGACGACGCGGAGCGGGTCGTCGAGCTCGCCCGGATGCTCGCCGGGACCGAGGAGACCGAGACCGGGCGGGCGCACGCCGAGGAGCTGCTGGCCGCGGCCGCCCAGGACAAGCAGGGCGGCCCGCCGCCCACCCCGATCACGAAGGGGGTCACCAAGGTCCGGCAGCGCGGGGACCGGCGGACCGGACGCCGCGCCGGCTGAGACGGACCACCTCGGCCTGTCTCGACCCACGGGCTACTCCCGGGGTCCGTGTGACGGATGAGGTACCCGAGCCGGGTGAGGCAGGGGTGTCCCGTCGGCGTGGCGGCGCCGCGTCGGCCCGCTCGGCGGCGACCATCGGGCCCATGCGATGGCCAGCTCGGGGAGTGCGGACCACGGAGACGCCTCCCGGCGTCAGCGGCACGGCCCGGTTGGGCCGTGCCGGGGCGGGGAGCGCGAACGCCGCCTACCTCCGCCGGCTGGGCCCGGGCGACGTCGCCGTGATCGACCAGGTCGACCTCGACCGCGCGACGGCCACCGCGCTGCTCGACGCCGGGGTGGTCGGTGTCGTCAACGCCGCCCCGTCGATCTCGGGGCGCTACCCGAACCTCGGACCGGAGATCCTCGTCGAGGCCGGGATCGTGCTGATCGACGACTGCGGGCCCGCCGTGTTCTCCGACCTCGCCGACGGCGCGACGATCCGGCTGCACGACGCGGCGGTGCACGTCGGGGACCGCGAGGTGCTGCGGGGCTTCGCCCAGGACCGCGACACCGTCGCCGACCTGCTCGACGAGGCCCGCGGCGGGATGTCGGCCCAGCTCGAGGCGTTCTCCGCGAACACCAGCGAGTTCCTCGGCCGCGAGCGGGCGCTGCTCGTCGACGGGCTCGGCGTCCCGGCCGTCGCCACCACCATGCGCGAGCGCCACGTCGTCGTCGTGGCCGGCGGCTCCGGCACCCTCGCCGAGCTCCGGTCGATCGCGGGCTACCTGCGCGAGTACAAGCCGGTGCTCGTCGGGGTCGGCGAGGGCGCCCTCGCGCTCCGCGACGCCGGCCACACCCCGACGGTCGTCCTCGGCACCGTCGCCGAGCTGGACCCGGGCCTCGCGCGCCGCGCGGCCGACGTCGTCGTCCCCGCGGACAGCGACGGCCACATCGCGGGCCTCGCACGGCTGCAGGACCTCGGGGTCGACCCGGTCGCATTCGCCTCCTCGGCGAACCCCGAGGACATGGCGCTGCTGCTCGCGCACGCCCACGGCGCTTCCCTCGTCGTGGCCGTCGGGTTCGACGCGAGCCTCGGGGGCTTCCTCGACCGCGGGCGCTCCGGCTCGATCCCCTCGACGTTCCTCACCCGGCTGCGGCTGGGCACGACGCTCGTCGACGCGCCCGCCGTGCGCGCGCTGCACCGGACCCGGGGCTCCGCGACGATGCTCGCCCTGCTGCTGGCGTCGGTGCTCGCCGCGGCCGTGGTCGCGGCGGTGGCGCTCGGCGCCGGCCCCTCGCTCCTGATGATGCTCGACAGCATCGTCCGGGCCGTGGGGGCCTGGTTCGCCGACGTCTACCGGAGCGTCGTCGGGTGAGATCCTTCCGCTACCACGTCGTGTCGGTCTGCGCGGTCCTGCTCGCGCTCGCGCTCGGCGTCGTGCTCGGGGCGTCGTCGCTGTCGCAGCCGGTGCTCGGCGCCGTGCGCTCCGACCGGGCCGACCTCTCCGGGCAGGTCGGCACCCTCTCCGCCGACCGCGACGCCGCCCGCGCCCAGCAGGCCCAATCCGACCGGGTGCTGGCCGCCGCAGCGCCCGCGCTGCTCGGGGGCCGTCTCACCGGCCGCAGCGTCGTCCTGCTGGCGGCCCCGGACGCGGCGCCCGCCGACCTCGACGCCGTCTCCGGCCTGGTGGGCCAGGCCGGTGGGCGGGTCGACCGGCCGCCTCGGCCTCACCGACGCCACGCTCGCCCCCGACCGGGCCGACGCGCTGCGCACCCTGGTCACCCGCGTCCTGCCCGCCGGCGTCCAGCTCCCCCCGACCACCGACGCCGGCACCCTGACCGGGGCCCTGCTGGGCTCGCTGGTCACGACCGGCCGCGGTCCGACGAGCAGCCCCGCCGAGGTCGGCACCGCGTTCACCGCGCTCGCCGACGGCGGCTTCCTCGCCCCCGGCGCCGCGCCCGCCCCCGCCCAGGTCGCGCTCGTCGTCACCGGCGACGGCCCCGCCGCCACCCCGGACGCCGCCGGGCGGGCCGCCACGCTCGCCCACCTCGCCGGCGCCGTGCATGCGGGCGGGGCGGGCACCGTCGTCGCCTCCCGGGCGGTCTCCGGTGAGGTCTCGGCGGTCCGTGCCGACCACGGTCTGGCCGGGGTGTCGACCGTGGACGGCGTCGGCACGCCGGCCGGCCGGATCGCGACGGTGCTGGCCGCGGGTGAGCAGGCCCAGGGCCGCTCCGGCAGCTACGGCACCGCGCCGGGGGCGGCAGCCTTCCCGACCGCGGGGGCGGCCCCGGCCTGAGCGTCAGAGAAGTCGCGTTCCAGACACCGGGTGGCCGGAAAGCGTCGTCGATCAAGGACAGGAATCCCGACCAGCACGCCGTCGGGGGAGTCCGACCTGGTCACGGCGCGCGCGGTGTTACGGTGGGGTCCCGTGGACCGGTGCCCGAACGCCCGATACT
The DNA here is from genome assembly GCA_963849235.1 of uncultured Actinomycetota bacterium. Lineage (GTDB taxonomy): Bacteria > Actinomycetota > Actinomycetes > Mycobacteriales > Pseudonocardiaceae > Actinomycetospora. Next base: position 116,508 of record CAWKGY010000001.1, read on the forward strand.
CCCGGATCGATCCCCTCCTCAGCGCGCGTCACCCGCGCCTGCGACGCGGAGGGAAGTGACCATGCAGCACTCCCGCACCACCAAGCACGTCTTCGTCACCGGTGGGGTGGCCTCGTCGCTGGGCAAGGGGCTGACCGCCTCGAGCCTCGGCCAGCTGCTCACCAGCCGCGGGCTGCGGGTGACGATGCAGAAGCTCGACCCCTACCTCAACGTCGATCCCGGGACGATGAACCCGTTCCAGCACGGCGAGGTCTTCGTGACCGAGGACGGCGCCGAGACCGACCTCGACATCGGTCACTACGAGCGGTTCCTCGACCGTGACCTCAACGCGCGCGCCAACGTCACCACCGGCCAGGTGTACTCCGAGGTGATCGCCAAGGAGCGCCGCGGCGAGTACCTCGGCGACACCGTGCAGGTCATCCCGCACATCACCGACGAGATCAAGTCGCGGGTGCTGGCGATGCGCGACGGCGATCCCGCACCCGACGTCGTGATCACCGAGGTCGGCGGCACCGTCGGCGACATCGAGTCGCTGCCCTTCCTCGAGGCCGCGCGCCAGCTCCGGCACGAGGTCGGCCGCGACAACTGCTTCTTCCTGCACGTGTCGCTGGTGCCCTTCCTGGCCCCGTCGGGCGAGCTGAAGACCAAGCCGACCCAGCACTCCGTGGCGGCGCTGCGCAACATCGGTATCCAGCCCGACGGGCTCGTGCTGCGCGCCGACCGGCACATCCCCGAGGAGATGACCCGCAAGATCTCCCTGATGTGCGACGTCGAGGACGACGGCGTCGTCGCGTGCCCCGACGCCCCGTCGATCTACGACATCCCCAAGGTGCTGCACACCGAGGGCCTCGACGCCTACGTCGTGCGCCGGCTCGGCCTGCCGTTCCGCGACGTCGACTGGACGGTGTGGGGCGACCTGCTCGAGCGGGTGCACCAGCCGACCGAGACGGTGACCATCGCCGTCGTCGGCAAGTACGTGGACCTGCCCGACGCGTACCTCTCGGTCAGCGAGGCGCTGCGGGCCGGCGGGTTCGCGCACCGCGCCAAGATCGAGATCCGGTGGGTGCCCTCCGACGAGTGCCAGACCCCGGCCGGTGCGGCCGCCGCCCTCGCCGGCGTCCACGGCGTGCTGGTGCCCGGCGGGTTCGGGATCCGCGGCATCGAGGGCAAGGTCGGCGCGCTCGACCACGCCCGCCGCTACGGCATCCCGACGCTGGGCCTCTGCCTGGGCCTGCAGTGCATGGTCATCCACGCCGCCCGCGCGCTCGCCGGGTCTGACCGACGCGAACTCCGCGGAGTTCGACCCGACCACCCCGCACCCGGTGATCACGACGATGGCCGACCAGACCGACGTCGTCGCCGGCGAGCGGGACATGGGCGGCACCATGCGGCTCGGCGCCTACCCGGCGGTCCTCGCGCCGGACACCGTCACCCGCGCCGCCTACGGCACCGGACGGGTCTCCGAGCGGCACCGGCACCGCTACGAGGTCAACAACGCCTACCGCGACCGGCTCGCCGAGGCCGGGCTGGTGTTCTCGGGGACCTCGCCCGAGGGGACCCTCGTCGAGTTCGTCGAGCTGCCGCGCGCGGTGCACCCGTTCTTCGTCGGCACCCAGGCCCACCCGGAGCTCAAGTCGCGCCCGACGCGGGCCCACCCGCTGTTCGCGGCCTTCGTCGCGGCCGCGCTGCGCCACGACGCGTCGTCGCGGCTGTTCGGCCCGGAGCAGGAGGGTCCGGTGTCCGAGGCCGACGTCGCGGTGCCGGAGGTGCCCACGGACGGCGACGTCGTCGAGGGCGCCGACGGCGACGGGGTCCGCGTGCGGCAGACGGCCTCGCGGTGAGCGGGGACCCGACGCGGACGGCCCCACCGGTGGCGACGACCCCGCCGACGCTGGCCGACCCGCACCACGGGCACCCGCCGCACTCGTTCGACGTCGTCTCGTCCGAGATCCTCTACGAGGGCGCGATCTTCGCGCTGCGCGGCGACAAGGTCCGCATGCCCGGCGGTCGCGTCGCGACGCGGGAGAAGGTCGAGCACTTCGGCGCGGTGGCGATCGCCGCGCTCGACGACGAGGAGCGGCTCGTCATGATCTACCAGTACCGGCCCGCGATCGGGCGGCGGATCTGGGAGATGCCGGCCGGGCTGCTCGACGGGGGCCCCGACGAGGAGCCCGTGGAGGCGGCGAAGCGCGAGCTCGTCGAGGAGGTCGGGGTCACCGCGGACGACTGGTCCACGCTCGTCGACGTCGTCGGCTGCCCCGGGTTCGCCGACGAGTCGGTGCGGGTCTACCTGGCGCGCGGGCTGCACGACGTCGACCGGCCCGCCGCCGGCGACGACGAGGAGGCCGACCTGGTGATCCGGCGCGTCCCGCTGGCCGACCTGGTGACCGGCGCGATGTCCGGGGACCTCGTCAACGGCCCGTGCATCGCCGGGGTGTTCGCGGCCGCCGAGGTCGTGGCCGGCCGGTTCACCCCGCGCCCGGTCGACGCCCCGTGGATCGACCGGCCGACGGACTACGCCGAGCGTCGTCGGGGCTGAGGCTCGGGGCGACCGCCCCGGTCGCGAGGGGCACGTGGGGCAGGTCGGGCGGCCCTCGGGGGAGCCTGAGGTGCTCGTGATCAACGCGAACGGGTCGCGTCGGTCCCGGGACGAGGCGCTCGCGGGGGTTAGCGTCGACGCCGGAGGTGGCGACATGACGGCGACGCGTCCGGAGGCCGAGTCCTCCCCGGAACTGGCGGACGCCGTCGCGACCTACCTCGACCACCTCGACGTCGAGCGCGGCATGTCCCCGCACACGCTCTCGAACTACCGCCGCGACCTGCGCCGCTACCTCGAGCACCTGACGCGGGCCGGGCGCGCCGAGCTCGCCGAGGTCGGGGAGTCCGACGTGGGGGCCTTCCTCGTCGCGCTGCGCCGCGGCGACGAGGACCACCCGCCGCTGGCGACGTCCTCGGCCTCGCGCGCCGTGGTCGCGGTGCGCGGGCTGCACCGGTTCGCGCTGGCCGAGGGCATCGTCGCGCGCGACGTCGCCGCCGACGTCCACCCGCCGGCACCGGCGAAGCGCCTGCCGAAGGCGCTCGACGTGGCCTCGGTGGTGCGCCTGCTGGAGGCGCCCCCCGCGGACGACCCGCGCGGCGTCCGGGACCGGGCGCTGCTGGAGCTGCTGTACTCGACGGGCGCGCGGATCACCGAGGTCACCGACCTCGACGTCGACGACGTGGACACCGAGCAGCGCACCGTCGTGCTCACCGGCAAGGGCGGCAAGCAGCGCATGGTCCCGGTCGGGCGCCCGGCGCTCGCTGCGCTGGAGGCCTACCGGGTGCGGGCCCGCCCGGGGTTCGCGGTCCGCGGCCGAGGCACGCCGGCGCTCTTCCTCAACGCCCGCGGCGCCCGCCTGTCCCGCCAGAGCGCGTGGAACGTGCTGCGCGAGGCGGCGGACCGGGCCGGGCTGACCCAGACCATCTCCCCGCACACCCTGCGGCACTCGTTCGCGACGCACCTGCTCGACGGCGGCGCGGACCTGCGCGTCGTGCAGGAGCTGCTCGGGCACGCGTCGGTGACGACGACGCAGATCTACACGCTGGTCACGGTGGACAGGCTGCGCGAGGTGTTCGCGACGTCGCACCCGCGTGCCAGAGGTGCCTTCGGCTCGTGAGCACTAATCCGTGCCAGGGCACGGATTACTGCTCACGAGCGCGAAGCGCACCAGGTCGAGATCCGCGCCCGGCGCCGCCACCGCGGACAGCCCGACCGGGGCGCCGTCGACGGTCGTGAGCGGCATCGACACCGCCGGGGTTCCGGCGAGGCTCGCCAGGCAGGTCAGCCCCAGCGTCGCGGCGCGGGCGGCCTCGATCGCGGGGTCGCCCGGAGCCGCAACCCGGGTCGGTGCCGGGGAGGAGGTGGCCGGAAGCAGCAACGTCTCACCTACGCCGAGGAGGGCCCGCAGCGTCGCCCGCGCCTCGCCGAGCACCGCACGGGCCGCGGCGGCCTCGTCGTCGGAGACCCCGGACGCCGTGGCGAACCGGGCGGCGACATCGGGGCCGAGCGCGCCGGGGTGGGCGGTGACCCAGGCGCCGTGCGCGGCCCACGCCTCGTGGCCCTGCACGGTGCGGAACGCCGCGCACCACGCGGCCAGGGTGTCCGGGGCGAGGTCGACGGCGCCCACCGGCAGGCCGAGCCCGGCGACGGCTCCGTCGAACGCGGACCGGACGCCGGGTCCGACCAGGTCGAGGACGGCAGGCACGACGACGCCGCGGGTCAGGGGTGCGACCGACGCCGCCGGGAGCAGCGCCGTCGTGACCCGGAGCAGCGTCGCGGCGTCGCGCGTCAGCCAGCCGGCCGTGTCGAAGGACGGCGCGAGCGGCAGCATCCCGGTGCGGGGCACGGCGCCGTGGGTGGTGCGCAGCCCGAAGAGCCCCTGGTAGGAGGCGGGGACCCGGATCGAGCCCGCGGTGTCGGTGCCGAGCCCGACGTCGACCTGCCCCGTCGCCACCGCGGCGGCCGGCCCGCTGCTGGAGCCGCCGGGGATCCGGCCCGGGGCGGCGGGGTTGGGCGGGGTGCCGTAGTGGGCGTTGGTCCCCGCGAGGCTGTAGGCGAACTCGTCGGTGCGGGCGATCCCGGCGACGTCGGCCCCCGCGTCGAGCAGAGCGGCGACGGCAGCGGCGTGCTCGGTCGCCGGGGCGGCCTCGGCGAGCCAGGCCGGGTTGCCCGCTCCGATCCGGTGCCCGCCCACCGCGAACATGTCCTTCACCGCGACGGTGGAGCCCGTCAACGGGCCGGATGTCGCGCCGGCCACCAGGGGCGCGCCGAGCTCGCGCCAGATCGTCCCGTCGACGGCCGGCGTGGGTGGGTCGCTCACCCGAAGTCCGCCTTGCGGATGCTGCCGTGCACGCCCTTGGTGCCGTCGACGACCTGCGAGACGGCGTAGTCGGTGGCGACCGAGAGGTAGGCGTAGGCCTGCCGGCGGTCCATGCCGTAGCGGTGGGCGAGCAGGTCCAGCGAGCCCCGGACGGCGTCGCGCATGGCCTCGTCGAGGTCGGGGTCCAGGCCGATCGGGATCCAGAGGTCGGGTGTCTCGCCGAGCGGGCCGGAGAGCGTCCCGAACCGCTCCGGGACCTCCTCGGCGGGCACGAGGTCGAGGCGCAGGGTGGCGCGCAGCGGCGCCTCGAACGCGGTGAGGGCGACCTCGCCGTCGCCCTGCGCGAAGTGCGGGTCACCGACCCCGACCAGCGCGCCCGGGACCGCGACGGGCAGGTGCAGCGTCGCCCCGACCCCGAGCAGGTTGACGTCGATGTTGCCGCCGTGCGCACCAGGTGCCACCGAGTGGATCCGTTCGGGCCCCGCGACGCCCATGAACCCGAGGAACGGGGCGAGCGGGAAGCGGGCGCGCCGCTCCGGGTCCCCGGGCGCGCAGCGCGATGGACCCGGCCCCGTCCTCGACCAGGCAGAACGCGCTGAACACGGGGTCGTCGCCGATGACCTCGCCGGGCAGCGCCCCGAGGCCGTGCCGGGTGGAGACGATGCCGTAGGGCACCCGGGGGACGAGGTCGAGCACCGTGATCGAGACGACGTCGCCCGGCTGCGCACCGGTGACCGCGATCGGTCCGGTCACGACGTGCGGGCCCGTCGATGCGGGGATCGTGGCCGACGCCCGAGGCGGCGATGGACGCGGCGTCGGAGAGCACCGCGTCGGCGGGGACACCGAAGCCGCCGAAGAAGCGGACCGGGTCGCGGCCCTGGTCGCCGAGGATGCCCTCGTGGCTCACGGTGTCGATCGAGACGACGTCGCCCGGGGCCACCTCGAGCACCGCCGGGTCGGTGCCCGAGGGCATCCAGCCCCAGGTCACCGTGGCCGTCGTCGAGGGGACGTGGTGGCCGGGGACGTCGCCGCCGTCGAGCGGCGGGACGGCGGCGAGGGCCTTGGCGATGCGGTCCGGGCTGGTCGGCGGCTCCGGGGTCATGGGCGGGGTGCTCCTTCGTCTGTGCGAGGGCTGTCGGTGCGTTCGCCAGGGCTGTCGGTGCCCGGGCTGTCGGTGGCGAGGCGGGTCAGGGCGGCGACCGCGTCGAGGTGCTCCGCCATCGCCCGCCGCGCGGCCTCGCCGTCGCGGGCGCGGACCGCGGCGAAGATCGCCCGGTGGCCGTCGACGGAGATGCGCCGGGCGCGGCGGGTGAGGTGCGAACGGCGCCGCACGTCCGGGGTCCACGAGCAGGCGAGCGTGTTGACGGTGGCGAGCAGCGGGTTCTGGCTCGCCCGGGCCAGCGCGGAGTGGAACTCCACGTCCAGGCGCACGGACTCTGCGGTGACGAGCCCGTCGTGCGAGCGCGCCAGCAGGTCCTCGAGCTGGAGCAGGTCCGAGGGGGTCGCCCGCAGCGCGGCGAACTCGGCGATCCGCGGCTCGACGACCGCGCGGAGCTCGGCCACGTCGGCGAGCTCCTTCTCGGTCTCGTCCAGCCCGGCGTGGAGCTCGCCGACCTGCGACGGCGGCAGGCACACCACCGTCCCGCGCCCCTGCACCCGCTCCACGAGGCTCTTCGACTCCAGGTGCCCGAGGGCCTCGCGCACCGAGCTGCGCGACACGGCGAGCGACCCGGCCAGCTCCCGTTCGGCCGGGAGCCGCGCCCCGGGCGTCAGCTCGCCGGTGGCGATGAGGCGCTCGAGGTGCGCGGCGATCTCGACCCCGACGCCGTGGGTGCGGCGGTGGGGGAGCGGGGGGACGGTCACACGGCCTCCCGGGCGGGCAGGACGACGACGGCGGGTGGGCGGCGGGGCGTCAGTGCTGCGGGGCCGGGGTGGTCGACGATGCCGCAGCCTCGTCCTCGCGGGAAGCGGCCCCGCGGGTGGCCACGGCGTGGGCGACGAGGGCGAAGACCGGGCCGAGGGCGTTCATGGCCAGCACCGACACCCAGGCCGCCCACGGGTTCTGCGGCGCGAAGCCGAACCCGCCGAACACCGTCGCGAAGTAGGACGCGAACCCGAGGAACATCCCGGGGATCAGCGCGAGCGCCCGGGTCCGGCCCGCGTACATCAGCGCGGTGTTCACCACGAGGATGATCACGGCGAGGACCGCGTCCTGCGCGAGCTGGCCGGAGGCCGGCTTCAGGGCGGTGTCGAGCAGGACGATGACCAGCGCGAACGTCGATCCGGCAGCCATGGTCGGCCAGAGCTTCAGCAAGGTCGCGCGGTTCGGTCCGCCCGCGAGGAAGGTCGCGGCCCAACCGATGAAGATCCCCCACACCGGGAGGTTCAGGGCGTTGCCGCCGATGAAGGCGGTGGTCGCGGCGAGGACGGAGGAGACGATCTCGTTCGGGAGTCGCAGTCGCATGAGGGATCCCTGGTGGGGGTCGGGTCAGCGGCGCCGGTGCGGGCCATGGCGCGGCCGGCGTGGTCCGAGTGGTCAGGTGGTCCGACCAATCGGGAACCGAGTCAGCCACGCGCGCCGAGCAGGCAGAAGGGGTGTTCCCGGACGTTCACGAGACGGTGACGGCGGGCGCCGACGCCGACCCACCGCTGTCACACGGTGGTGACACGCGCTCGGTCAGCCGGCGCTCACGGCCACCGGGTGGCCGTTGGGGGCCGGGTCGGCCCGGTGCCCGAGCCGGCGGGAGGTCGCGGCGGCGGCCATCCGGACGGCGGGTACGAGCGGCGGCAGGGCGGCGGACACCGGGACCACGGCCGCGAGCGCGGCCACGACCCCGCCCGCGGCGCCGATCACCGGGGCGGCCACCGAGACGGCCCCCGGAGTGGTCTCCTCGCGGGACACGGTCCAGCCGGTGCGGCGGACGTCGTCGAGGGTCGCCCGCAGCGCGCCGGGGTCGGTGACGGTGCCGGGGGCCGGCCGGGGGAGGTCCCGGGCGAGGACCTCGTCGACCACCGCCGTCGGGGCGTGGGCCAGGAGCACCCTGCCCGGGCCGGTGGCGTGCAGCGGGACGTCGCGGCCCACCCGGGAGCGGACGGTGACGTCCTCCGGGCCCGCGAGGCGTTCGACGATGACCGCCCGCAGCCGGTCGAGGACGACGAGGTGCACGACGTTGCCGGTGGCCGTGACGAGGTCCTGCATCGGGGGCAGCGCGGCCTCGCGCAGGGTGCGGGCGGACGGAGCGAGAGCGCCGACGCGCCACAGGCGCAGCCCGATCCGGTAGCGCCCGCGCCCGACGCGCTCCAGAGCTCCCCAGGCGACGAGTTCGGCGACGATGCGGTGAGCCGTCGCCGGGGGGAGGGAGGTCGCGGCCACGATGTCGGCGAGGGCGAGCTCGGGGGAGGCGTCGGAGAACGCGGCCAGCACGCCGAGTGCACGACCCAGCACGGAGCGCGGAGCATGGCCCGCGTCGGCGTCTGTGGCCTGGGTCATTGCCCGGGATGCCCCGATGGCGATCTCGCCACACCCGGCGAGTCGCGATGACTCCGACCGGACCCGCCTCCTAGCCTGGGCCGACGACGAGGGCTGCGGCAGCTTCACGCAGCGGTGGTCGGCCCCCGTCGGGACGGGAGGGATGCTCGGCATGTCGGCTCCGCTGTTCGACGCCGAGTCCCTGCACATGGGTCCGCCCGACCCCGGCCGCCCCGAGACGCCGACCGGAGGCGCCTCCACCGACCCGGATCCCGCCGTCCGGCCCCGCCGCGCGGTCCCGCACCCGACGCCCCTGGAGACCCACGGCCCGGCCACCGTGCTCGCGATGTGCAACCAGAAGGGCGGCGTCGGGAAGACCACCTCGACGATCAACCTCGGTGCGGCCCTCGCCGAGTACGGCCGGCGGGTGCTGCTCGTCGACTTCGACCCGCAGGGAGCCCTGTCGGTCGGCCTCGGCGTGCAGCCGCACGAGCTCGACACGACGATCTACAACCTGATCATGGAACGCCGGGTCACCCTCGATGACGTCGTCCGGCCGACCACCGTCGAGGGCCTCGACCTGCTGCCGTCGAACATCGACCTGTCCGCCGCCGAGGTGCAGCTGGTCAGCGAGGTGGGCCGCGAGCAGACGCTGGGCCGCGTCCTCGCGCCCGCGCTCCCGGACTACGACTACGTGCTCGTCGACTGCCAGCCCTCGCTCGGCCTGCTCACCGTCAACGCCCTGGCCTGCGCGCACGGCGTGCTGATCCCGCTGGAGTGCGAGTACTTCTCGCTGCGCGGCGTGGCCCTGCTCATGGACACGATCGAGAAGGTGCAGGACCGGCTGAACCCCGACCTGGAGATCACCGGCATCCTGGCCACCATGTACGACCCGCGCACCCTGCACACCCGCGAGGTGATGGCCCGCGTCGTGGAGGCCTTCGGCGAGCTGGTGTTCGACACCGTCATCAACCGGACCGTCCGCTTCCCGGAGACCACGGTCGCCGGCGAGCCGATCACCCGGTGGGCCTCGAAGTCGGCCGGTGCCGAGGCCTACCGCGCTCTCGCCCGCGAGGTCATCTCCCGGTGAGCGCCGAGGCCCCCGAGCGCGTCGGGTTCCAGGTCACCCTGGAGAACTTCACCGGCCCGTTCGACCTGCTCCTGCAGCTCATCGGCCGCCACGAGCTCGACGTCACCGAGGTCGCGCTGCACCGGGTGACCGACGATTTCATCGCCTACACCGCGTCGCTCGGCGGGTCGGCCGACCTCGAGGAGACGACCGGCTTCCTCGTCGTCGCCGCGACGCTGCTCGACCTCAAGGCGGCGCGGCTGCTCCCCGCCGCCGAGGTGGAGGACGAGGACGACCTCGCGCTGCTCGAGGCCCGCGACGTGCTCTTCGCCCGGCTGCTGCAGTACCGGGCCTACCAGCAGGTCGCGGCGCTGTTCCGGGAGCTCGAGGGGGCGGCGCGGCGGCGCTGGCCGCGTGCGGTCTCGCTGCCGCCGGAGCTCGCCGCCCTGCTGCCTCCGGTCGAGCTCGGGGTCGACGCCGCCGGGTTCGCCGAGGTCGCGGCGGCGGTCTTCCGGCCGGCGCCGCCCCCGACGGTCGGGCTGGACCACCTGCACGCGCCGTCGGTCTCGGTGCCCGAGCAGGTGGAGATCATGACGGTGCGCCTGCGCGACGCCGGGCGTCTGACGTTCGCGCAGCTGTGCGAGGACGCGACGCGCGGCGCCGAGGTCGTCGGGCGCTTCCTCGGGGTGCTGGAGATGTACCGCTCGCGCCAGGTCGCCCTCGACCAGGACGAGGCGTTCGCGGAGCTCGCCGTTCGCTGGGCGCCGGGGTCCGACGACCGGGGGAGCGCCGCGCTCGACCCGGAGGCGCCGGTGGAGGTCGGGGCGCCGGTGGGGGTCGGGGCGTCCGAGGGTCCCGGTCCTCGATGAGCTCGCCGGAGGAGGATCTCCCCGCGCTCTCGTCCGACGCCGAGCTGGACGCCGCGATCGAGGCCGTGCTCATGGTCGTCGACGCCCCGGTGCCCGCGGGGCAGCTCGCCGAGGTGCTGGAGCAGCCGGTCTCGCGGGTGGGGGAGGCGCTGGCGCGGCTGGCCGCGTCGTATGCCGAACGCGGCTTCGAGCTGCGGACCACGGACGAGGGCTGGCGCTACGCCTCGCGCGGCCGGTTCGCGCCCTACGTGGAGCGCTTCGTCCTCGACGGGCAGCGGTCCCGGCTGACGCGGGCGGCGCTGGAGACCCTCGCCGTCGTCGCCTACCGGCAGCCGGTGACGCGCTCGCGGGTCGCCGCGGTGCGCGGGGTCAACGTCGACGGCGTCATGCGGACCCTCACCGCGCGGGGCCTCATCGTCGAGGCCGGCCTCGACGCGGCCACCGGCGGCACGCTCTACCGGACCACCGAGCTCTTCCTCGAGCGCCTGGGTCTTGGATCCCTCGACGAGCTGCCCCCGATCGCGCCGCTGCTGCCCGAGGTGGACGACATCGACGAGCTGTGAGGAGCGGCGACTACTCTGGAGCCTCGTGACCGAGGGTGAGCAGGGAATCCGCCTGCAGAAGGTGCTCGCGGAGGCCGGCGTGGCCTCGCGGCGGCAGGCCGAGATCCTGATGCGCCAGGGCCGCGTGGAGGTCGACGGCCAGGTCGTCAAGGAGATGGGCCGGCGCGTCGACCCGGACTCCAGCGTCATCCACGTCGACGGCAGCCGCGTCGTCACCGACACCGAGACCGTCCACCTCGCGCTGAACAAGCCCGAGGGGATGCTCTCGACGATGTGGGACGAGCACGGGCGCCGCTGCGTCGGGGACGTCGTGCTCGAGAAGGCGTCGAGCACGAAGGGCCTCTTCCACGTCGGGCGTCTCGACGCCGCCACCGAGGGGCTGCTGCTGCTCACCAACGACGGCGAGCTGGCCAACCGGCTCATGCACCCGTCCTACGAGGTCCCCAAGACCTACCTCGCGGAGATCCGCACCCCGATCGCGAAGGACCTCGGCAAGCAGCTGCGTGCCGGGGTCGAGCTCGACGACGGCCCGGCCGCGGTCGACAGCTTCCGCGTGATCGACCGCTCCGGGTCGCGGGTCATGGTCGAGGTGGTGCTCCACGAGGGCCGCAACCGGATCGTGCGCCGGATCTTCGAGGCGATCGACAAGCCGGTCGAACGCCTGGTCCGCACGGCCGTCGGCGACGTGCACCTGGGCAACCAGCGCACCGGCACCCTGCGCAAGCTGGGGCGCGACGAGGTGGGGTCGCTCTACCAGGCCGTCGGTCTGTAGGGGCGCTCCGCGCTCCTGAGCGCGAACTGCGGCCATGACGACACTTCCTGCTCACGAGCCGCAGGCACCCACCTGGCACAATGGAGTTCCGGCAGGGATGTCGATATCGCTGGGAGGCGTGCCGTGGACCGGCCGGAGATGGTGCTGCAGGGTGTCGTGGCGGTCGACGGACCCTCGGGCACCGGCAAGTCCACCACCGCACGCGGCATCGCGCTCCGTCTCGGCGCCCGCTACCTCGACACCGGCGCGATGTACCGCGCCGCGACCCTCGCCGTCATGCGTGCCGGGATCCCGCTCGACGCGGCCCGCACGGACGCCGACGGGCACGACGACGCCGTCCTCGTCGCCACCACCGCCGACCTGGTGATGTCCACCGATCCGGCCGAGCCGCGGGTGCTGCTCGCCGGGGAGGACGTCGGCGCCGAGATCCGCGGCACCGACGTGACCCGCAACGTCTCCGCGGTCTCCGCCCTGTCGAAGGTGCGCGAGCACCTGGTGGCCGAGCAGCGCCGCATCGTCGGCGAGACCCTCGCCGACGGCGCCGGGATCGTCGTCGAGGGCCGTGACATCGGCACCGTCGTCGTCCCCGACGCCCCCCTCAAGATCTACCTGATCGCCTCGGACCACGTCCGCGCCGACCGCCGCACCGCCGAGGACACCTCGGCCGGTCGCTCGGCGGACGCCGCGTCGACCGGCGCCGACCTCGCCCGCCGTGACCGCCTCGACTCCTCGCGCGCGTCCTCGCCGCTGCGCGCGGCGCCCGACGCGGTCGAGGTGGACACGTCGGTGCTCGACGTCGACGCCGTGCTGGACCGTCTCGAGGACCTCGCCGCAGAGCGCGGCATGCTCACCCCCGCGCTGGCCCCCGTCGGCGGCGGGGTCCCGAACGGAGGATGACGTGACGCAGGAACTCCCCGCCGACCTGAGCGCGGAGGAGGCAGTGCTGGACGATCTCGGCGGCGACCAGGCACGCCCGGCGCAGCCGGTGCTCGCCGTCGTCGGACGACCGAACGTCGGCAAGTCGACGCTGGTGAACCGCATCCTCGGCCGCCGCGAGGCGGTCGTGCAGGACGTGCCCGGCGTGACCCGTGACCGCGTGGCCTACGACGCGCTGTGGAACGGCCGGCGGTTCACGCTGATGGACACCGGCGGCTGGGTGCCGGACGCCAAGGGCATGCAGGCCGCCATCTCCGCCCAGGCGGAGATCGCGATGCGCACGGCCGACGCGATCCTGCTCGTCGTCGACGGCCAGGTCGGCGCGACGACGGTCGACGAGGCCGTGGCCCGCACGCTGCGGCGCAGCCAGCTCCCCGTCCTGCTGTGCGCGACGAAGGTCGACGACGAGCGCGGGATGAGCGAGATCCCCGCGCTGTGGCGGCTCGGGCTCGGCGAGCCCTACCCGGTCTCCGGGCTGCACGGCCGCGGCTCCGGCGACCTGCTCGACGCGGTGCTCGACGTGCTCCCCACCTCCCCGCGCGACGACGTCGACCTCGAGGGCGGGCCGCGGCGCGTGGCGCTCGTCGGCAAGCCCAACGTCGGCAAGTCCAGCCTGCTCAACCAGCTCACCGGCGAGAACCGCGCCGTCGTGGACGCCACGGCGGGCACGACGACGGACCCGGTCGACTCGCTCGTCGAGATCGACGGCGAGATCTGGCAGCTCGTCGACACGGCGGGCCTGCGGCGCAAGGTCAACCAGGCGTCCGGCATGGAGTACTACGCCAGCCTGCGGACCAAGGGCGCGATCGAGGCGGCCGAGGTGACGGTGGTGCTGCTCGACGCCTCCGAGCCGATCGCCGAGCAGGACCTGCGGGTGGCCTCGCAGGTCGTCGAGTCCGGCCGTGCGCTGGTGCTCGCGATGAACAAGTGGGACCTCGTCGACGACGACCGCCGCCAGGCGATGAAGCGCGAGCTCGAGCGGGCCCTGGTGCGGTTCCCGTGGGTCGAGCGCGTCAACATCTCGGCCCGCACCGGCCGGGCCGTGCAGAAGCTGGCCCCGGCGATGCGCACCGCCCTGGACAACTGGGACCGCCGGGTGCCCACCGGGCAGCTCAACCAGTGGCTCTCCGACGTCGTCGCGGCCACCCCGCCCCCGGTGCGCGGCGGCAAGCAGCCGAAGATCCTGTACGCGACCCAGGCGCAGAACCGTCCGCCGACGTTCGTGCTGTTCACCTCGGGGTTCCTCGAGGCGGGCTACCGCCGGTTCCTCGAGCGCAAGCTGCGCGAGACGTTCCCGCTGACCGGCACCCCGGTGCAGATCAACGTGCGCGTGCGGGAGAAGCGGGACCGCAAGCGCTGACGCGGCCGCGGCTCAGTCGTAGGTCTTCTCCTGGCCGTCGGCGGTGACGACGTGCCGGGCCGGGAGATCGGGCGCGAGGTCCACGACGACCGGCGTCACGACGGTGTCGGTGTCGGACTCGGTGACGCTGCCGTCCGGGTGGTCGGCGATCGAGTACCAGGAGCCGTCCGCGCGGCGGTAGGACTGCGTGAACGTGCCGTCGGGAGCCCGGTGGACGAGCACCGTCGCGCCGGACCCGTCGTCGTGGACGTAGTCGTAGGTCCCGTCGGCGTGGTTGGTCGTGACCGAGTGCGAGCCGTCCGCGGCGCCGTAGCCGTCGGTCGTCGTCCCGCGGCCGTCGTCGGTGGTCAACGTCCAGCTGCCGTCGGGGGCGGCGTCGCGGTGGGTGGCGCTGCCGTCCGTGCCGAGCGTGCGTTCGATGACGTGCCCGTCCGCGGTCTCGGTGACCGACGTGACGCCGTCGGCGGGACGGGGGAGCGGGACGAGGTGGCCGGGCGGCCGCGAACCCCGGTGATGCTGCTCCATCGCCCACCCCCGGCCCGCTGCCTCGACGGGAACATCCTGGGAAGAAAGCACCCGTCAGGGCTGCAGTAACCGACTACTGCAATTCGGGAGAGCGGTCGCGCAGGCGTGGCGGGACGAGCGCGTCGATGAGGGCGGCCCGGTCGTTCAGTCCCAGCCGGCTGCACGCCCGGTAGATGTGGCTCTCGACGGTGCGCACCGAGACGTGCAGCTGATCGGCGATCTGCCGGTTGGTCAGCCCCCGTGCGGCCTGGTGGATCACCTCGCGCTCCCGGTCGCTGACCCGCAGCGGGGACACCGACGCGACCAGGGCCGGTGTGCGGGCGTTCTCGCAGCGCTCCGCGAGGTCGGCGGCCCGGCCGGCGGCACTGCTCGCGTCGGTGGTGCGGCCGGCCTCCCGCGCGATGACGGCGGCCTGCGCCGCGGCCTCCGCGGCGAACATCAGCAGCTCGGCCTCCTCGAGCCGGCGGGACGCCGCGAGCAGGCCGTCGACGTCGCGTCGGGAGAGCGCGAGGGCGTGTGCGTGGGCGACCCCGGCGCGCCTGCCGTCGACGATGCGGGCGAGCTCGGCGAGGCGGGCGGGCTGGGTGCGGTCCCCGAAGCTCACCGCGGTGTGTCGGGCCAGCACCTCGACGGCGAACTGGCCGGCGCTGCGGGCCTGCGCCGCGGCGCCGTTCGCCCGCGCGATCGCCTCGGCGAGCCGGCCGTCCGCGGCGCAGAGCAGGCCGCGGGCGAGCTCGAGCTCCACGTCGAAGATGCGCACACCCGGGTGGGCCGCCTCGTCGGCGCGCGCGATGGCCGTCCGCGCGCCCTCGGCGTCGCCGAGCATCGCGCGCCCCTCGGCGACGATCGTGTGGAGCATCCGCGTCCAGCCGCCGCCCGTGCCCGGGAAGTACGGCAGGACGCTCTCCATCTGCTGCACGGCGGTCGCGGGCCGTCCGCTCTCCAGCGCGATCCGGCCCTCGTAGAGCGCGACGAAGGGGGCTGCGAACGGCCCGGGCTGTTCGCGCAGCCACTCGACCCGGTTGCGGGCCCGGTCGAACTCGGCGCACAGCGACCCGTCGAGTACCTCGGCGTAGCCCAGGTTCATCTGCCACGTGGCGGCGTCCGCGGTGTGGCGGGCCGCCTCGATGCCCGCGCGGACGAGGGGCCCGAGGGGCTGCCCGAGCCCGCTCACGGCACGCCGCAGCCCTTCGGCCCAGCACGCCCAGATCAGGGCCAGGGGCGGGGTGTCGGGCGCGCCGAGCGCCTCCGCCGCCGCCCCGCGGGCCTCCTCCAGCCGGTTCTCGGCCATGGCCTGGGTCGCACGGGCCGCGGAGAGGGTCGCGCGGGCCGCCGCGGCGACGGTGCTCGCCTCGGCCTGCTCCAGGACCTTCTCGGCCTCGTCGGGACGGCCCAGGATGAAGTGCAGGAGGGAGAACCGCGTGGCGGCCGCCTGCGCGCGCTGCAGGTCGTCCGCCGCGGCCGAGGTGGCGGCCGCCAGCTCGGCCTCGGCCTCGTCGGGACGCATCAGCCACGTGAGGATCTGCGCGAGGCCGATGTGCGCCTCGAACCCCGCACCCACGTCGCGCGCGGCCCGGAACAGGCGCTCGGCGAGCTCGACGTCGGTGAGCGACGCGGCCTGGGAGGCCGCCGTCAGGAGCATCTCCGGCTCGGGCGCGGCGTCGCCGCCCAGGGCGAGCACGGCCCGACGCAGTTCGTCCCCCGAGCGGCGTCCGCCGGTGGCCTTGAGGGCCTCGGACAGCTCGCTGCGCAACCGCCGGGAGCGCAGCGGGCTCATCCGGGTCCGCAGCACCTCGCCGTAGAGGGGGTGCGCGAGCCGCAGCTCGCTGCGTGCCCCGTCCCGCTCCAGGGTGATGAGCGATCGCTCGGCGAGCTCCTCGACGGCCTCGGGGGTGGTGAAGCGCTCCACCAGCGACAGCCCGAGCGGCTCGCTGAGCGCGAGGAGCTCGAGCCCGCGCCGCTCGTCGTCGGAGAGGCGGCCGAGGCGCGCGGCGACCAGCTCGTCGAGCGCGGGGGAGATCGACGGTTGCCGGTCGAGCTTCCAGGTGTCGACGTGGCGGACGAGCCGGCCCGACGACCGCTCCGCCTCGACGAGGTGGCGCAGCCACAGGACGTTGCCGCCGCTGCTGGCGTAGAGACGGTGCTCGGTGGCCGCCTCGACCGGGCCGCCGAGGACGGTGCGCACGAGCGCCTGGGTCTGGCGCTCGTCGAGCGGGTCGAGCTCGATCCGCTCGGCCAGGTCGTCCTTCCAGAGCGCGGTGACGGCGTCCGGTGCGGGCTCGCCGGTGCGGACGGTGACGACCAGGCGGACGGCGCGCCGCAGGGCCAGTTGGTGCAGGACGGTGGCCGACACCCCGTCGAGCAGGTGCGCGTCGTCGACGCAGAGGACGTACGACGTCCCGTGGGCCTCGAGGGCGTCGGTCGCCCGCTGCATGCCGGAGACGTCGGGTGGTTGTGACCCCTCCAGCCACGGCGCGAAGGCACCCAGGGGGATGTCGCGTGCCGATTCGGTCCCGACGGCGACCCCGGAACCCGCGGCGCCGGCGGCCCGTTTCACGAGCTCGCGGGCGAGCCTGCTCTTCCCGACCCCCGCCCGTCCCGCGATCACGACGACGCCCTGCCGGCGCAGTGCGCGCGTGACCTCGTCGAGTTCCGAGTCACGACCCGAGAACGGCCACACCCCGGCCGAATAGGTCATGGCGGACCTCCGGTTCGGGTAACGGACGGCCCAGTGTTCCTCAACCGGGTGACGGGTCAATCCCCGGGGACCGATGTTACTTCGAGGTAACTCCGACAGGTCGCGCCACGGCGTCCGGGAACGCACGCGATGGCCGGAGGCTCGTGCGGGCAGGAGCGGCGTGGAGCCGGGAGACTGCACGGCGAACGTGTCCCGCACCACAGGAGGACCGCATGCACGACTTCTTCCCGGCGACCGCCGCGGCCGCGCGCGTGGTCGCTCTGGTGACCGACGAGCAGCTCGACCTGCCGAGCCCCTGCGAGGCCTGGCCGGTCCGGTCCCTGCTCGAGCACATGGCGGGCTTCACGGCGGCCTTCGCGGCGATCGCGCGCGGTCAGGAGGTGACGGGGGACCCGCCGGCGTCCGGTCTGCCGGAGGGCTGGCGCGAGCTGCTCGCCGACGCGTTCGCGGACCTCTCGAACGCCTGGGGCAAGCCCGAGGCGTGGGAGGGCAACGACGAGGCCGGGGGCCAGGCGATGCCGCGGGCGGCGCTGGGCGTCGTCGCGCTCGACGAGGTCGTGCTGCACGGCTGGGACCTCGCGACGGCCATCGGGGCGCCGTTCGCGGTCGCCTCCGACGACGTCCAGGTCTGCCTGCCCTTCGCCGAGCAGTTCTCCGGCATGGCCGGTGGACCCTTCGGGGCACCGCTGCCGGGGGCCCAGGAGGCCGAGGGCCTGAACCGCTTGCTGAGGCTCACCGGGCGCGACCCGGCGATCGGGTGGGAGGGCGGCGTGGGGTAGTCTTCCGGGCGCTGCAGCGGTCGGGCAGCGGTTCGGGACGTGGCGCAGCTTGGTAGCGCACTTGACTGGGGGTCAAGGGGTCGCAGGTTCGAATCCTGTCGTCCCGACCAGCAAGCAAGGCCCGCTGATCATGGGAAACACCAGGTCAGCGGGCCTTCTTCATGTCGGGGTCTCGGTCGGATGCAGACGGGAGCCCCCGCAGTCGGGGACCGCGGAGCGGAGAGGTGGGCCGTCGATCCGGCCAAGTACGGGTCAGGCAACGATGACGTCAGTCAGGTTGTAGAGCGTGATCCGTCCGGACAGTCGGACGAACGCCGGGCCTCGGGGCGGTCAGCAGTTCGCCAACGGCTCAGCGGTCTTCGAGGTCTCGGGTGTGGACGCGCCAGCGAAGGAGATCACCGGTCTGGCCGGTGTGGGGGGCGGGACGCTCTCTCGGCATCTCCGCGGGGTTCGGACCTGAGCACCGCCCGTGTGCATCGCGAGATCGACGCGGGCGCCCGCGCGGCGATGCGGGCCGGGCCGGGGCAGGAGTTGACGGCTGCCCTGGTCGCGCGGCGTGAGCGGTAACCGGTTCCTCGCCACCAAGCAGGGAATGGCGCGCGCCCTGCAGTCCGAGGGTCGGTCGTTCGAGGGCCGCGACGACAGCTTCGGCCGGCTGGTGGGCCCCGAGCTGCAGATGTTGCTGGACGCTCTTGCTCAGGGCTTGACGTGACCGGGCTCCAACTGCTCGCCACGATGCAGGCGGAGCTCGGCGACCTCAAGCGGATCGAGCGCGTAGTGAAGCTGTTCGGCATGGTCAACTGCGCACATGGGTTCGATCTGACTCCACAGGTCATCGACGGGTGCTCGGCCGTACTCGTCGAGGTCCTGGGAGACCGAGGCCGGGGAGCGCGCTCCGCGGTCGGCATGGCTGAGCTAGCCATCGGAATCGCCGTGGAGATCGAAGCCGTCGTCCAGATCAGGGTCGTGGGTCACCGCCCCGGGGGGCGACGACGTCGTCGACGACCTGCTCGTAGCGGGCCTGGTTGAGAGCCTCGGCGTAGAGCCGCAGCACGAGCTCCTTGAGTGCGTGGGCATCCAGGTCGGTGTGGCTGGGTCAGCGCGACCCGCCACGGCGGCGTCAGCGCCGTGGCAGCAGAGCAACAGCACGGCCAACCTCGCGACGAACATGGCGGCGACGCCCCTTGACGATCCCGCTACAGCCCCCGCCAGCACCGCCCGGCGTTCGGGCACCCGGCGGGGGCGCTGCCTGCCGGAATGGCATCCCGGGCGGCCTTGCGCACCGCACCAGCGGGGGCAGGCTCCAGGGCCGGGCCGGCAACCGTGGCCGCTCACGGCGGCGCTGGCTGATGCTGCTGGTCGCGGTGGTTCTGCTCGCCGGGGCTGTGGTGGTGGCACATCTCGAACCGAACCGCAGCCAGTCCGGCCACGGTGCCCGCGGCAGGCGCCAGCACCTCGGGTCCTTCCGGGCTCGCGACCCCGCCGGCCACCGCCGGAGCCGCCCAGACCGATGCGACTGGCGCTGCGTCGGCTCCGGTCGCGGTCACCGACCGGAGATGTCACGCAGCGGAACCGGAAGACAACACCTGGTGAACAGCAGCGGCCGTCCTGTCGCTAGTGTCCCGCCCGGACACCGGGGGATCTCCGCAGCCCGCCCTGCAGATCGTGCAGGCGGAACAGCGTCCTCCGCGCATCCGGAATGGACCGGTCGACCGAGGCGCCGTGGCCCGCCGTCGATCAGGGGTCGGGGGACCAGAGGAGATGCCGTTGTCGATCGCATTCGGGCCCGCATGGCTGACCCCGGACGCGCGCATCGTCATCACGACGCGAGCCCTGCGGACCTTCGGTTACGGCTCCACGAGCGTCGTCCTCGCCGCCATGCTGACCGAGGACGGCGACTCGCCCGCCCAGATCGGCCTGCTTCTGGCTGTCGCGGCGATCGGGTCGGTCCTCGCCAGCATTCTCATGGGCCTGTTCGCGGACCGTTTCGGTCGACGCTCGTCCCTGCTCGTCACGGCCGGGCTCATGGCGTGCGCCGGACTCGCCTTCGCGTTCTGCGAGTCCTACCCCATGTTGATCGTCGGCGCGTTCATCGGAACCATCTCGCCGTCGACGAACGACAACACCCCGTTCAGCGGGGTGGAGCAGGCGATCCTCGCCCAGACGTGCCCGGAGGAACGCCACACCGCACTGTTCGCCGGCTACAACATGACCGCTCTCTGCGCCGGTGCGCTGGGTGGCCTCGCCGTCGCCGGCATGGGCCTGGTTCCCGGCGTCGAGGCGGGAGACCTCGCGTTCGGCGTGTACGCCGTGATCGCCGTGGTGACGGCGGTGATGTTCCTCGGCCTGAGCCCGGCTGCCGAGGCGCCGCCGCGCGCCGAGTGCCGCGCGCGTCCAGCCGCCTCCACGGCAGCCGACGGTGCCGTCGAGGCGGAACCCCCGCGGCGGCGGCTCCCCTCCGGACCGGTGATCCGCCTGTCCGGGCTCTTCGCCGTGGACGCCTTCGCCGGCGGGCTGGCCGTGCAGGCGATCCTGGCGCTCTGGTTCCAGCAGCGCTACGGAGTGTCGACCTCGGAGCTCGGGCTCCTCTTCTTCGCCACCAATCTGCTGCCCGCCCTCAGCCAGGCCTTCGCCCCGGCACTCGCCGCCCGGCAGGGGCTGCTGACCGCGATGCTCCTCCCCCATTTCTTCTCCAACCTCCTGCTGCTGTGCGTCCCCTTCGCCCCCTCGTTCGGGCTCGCGGCAGGCATCCTGCTGGCCCGCCAGGCCCTGTCCAAGGTCGACGTGCCCGCCCGGCAGGCGTTCACCGCCGCGATCGTCGAGCCGGAGGACCGCACCGCGGCTGCGAGCATGACCTCGGTGGCGCGCAGCGTCGCGGTCTCGGCGAGCCCGATGACCTCGAGCCTGCTGCTCACCGGGTCCCTCATCGCGTTCGGCGCGCCGTTGCTGCTCGGGGGTGGTCTGGCAATCGCCTACGACATCTCCATGTGGCGCAGCTTCCGGCATCTCCCCGTCGCCCGGCAGGTTCGGCCGCTGGCCGCGCGCCTCCGGGGCCGGCACCGGGCCGGGTTCCGCGGGGCGCGCGGACGACGCTGCGGCCCGCCCGAGGTCGGATTCCACGGCGACCACGGCGACCACGGCGACCGTCCGCATCCCGGCCGTGGACGACGCTCCGCTCGGGTGGCATCCGGACCTGCGGACGGTGCCGCTGGCGGTCGGCTTCGACCGTGGTCGGGTGAGCACACCGAACCGCGGTCGCTGAGGCCGGGTGGCCCACGGCAACCAGCAGCGCCGCGGCGGCCATCGCCGTCAGTGCCGCGCGGCGGTCGCCGCGAGCGCGGCCTGGTCCCTCGACGCTCGACGCCGGTTCCGTGCCGATGCGGGGCTACGGGGCCCCGCGCACGCCTTGGTACCTACGGTGCTGAGCTCCGAGCATTGACCACCACGTTCCCCCCACGCAGCCTCGAAGAATCTTGGAACTCAACGCGGGAAGGTGCGCGACTCGAGCGGGCCCGCTGCTCCTACCCGTGAACCACCGCGTCCATTGGTTTCGGACTCGATCCTGATAACGTCCGCGTACCCCGCGCCCCTCTGGACTGCTGGGTCACCGACGACAACACTCGCCGAGCCCACTCCGCCCTCGGCGGCCAGCCACGCATCACCCGACTCGCCTGCTGACGACGTCTTGGGTCACGGCAGCTGGGCGACGTACAGGTCAACGCCAGTCGTCACTCGCCGACCCCGCGTTCGAACTCGTCGAGTCCTCGCCGAATTTCGAGTTGCAGAATTCTCGCCAGCCCCCCTTCAGCACCGGTAATGATCTGCTCGTTGTCGCTACCGGTGGAGCGGTAAATCTCCACGAGCATGCGGGCCAGGGTCCACGCAACGACCTCGATCTCGTGGCGTGAGAGCTGGTCGAGTGCGTGTTGCCGGGTACGCCGGTCCTTCTCGACAGCAGCCTTGATCAGGGTGCGGTAGCCATCGGCCGTCAGAGGCCGGTCAACGCGTCGAGACTCTTCGTCGGTCATGCCGCACAGCATCCCGCGTGATTACCGAGCTGGAGCCCACGGGAGCGCCGGTCACTCTCTTCGAGCCGCGAATGTTCGCCACCGGCTTCTCGATCACGTCGCACGTCGTCGAGCCCGACGAGACCTACGCCTGAACCGTCCGCGCGTTCCTCACCCGGTTCCCCCACCTTCCCCCCGACGGCGAAGTCGACCTCGTCGCCGACGCGGTGGTTCCGTGACCCGCCATGGCCGACCGCCTCTGCGGCTTCCAGCCGCCCGGGATGCCGTCCAGGACACCGGAGCGCCTTCCGGTCCCGGCTCGACGAGCTCGACCGCCCGGCGGGCGAGGCGCCGGCCTTCGGATGCCCTGGCGCGGTCCCGGCAGGTCCGGTGCTCAGGCTCCGCCGGCGGGCGCTGCTACGAACGGGCCGGAGACCGCCACAGCGGGAGCACCGAAGACCTGGCTGCAGTTCAGGACAGGCACCTGGGTGACGTTCCCACTCGAAGCACCCGGGCTGTTCGTGGCGGTGCCCTCGGTGGTGCACGTCGGCGCGGAGGCCGTGTGGCCGTGACTCGGTGCCTCGTTGGCCGAGGCGACACCGGCGGTCAGCACCGGCGCGCCCAGCAGCGCCGACCCGGCCATGACCCCTACGAAAATGCGACGAGCGTTCATGACTCCCCAGACGTCGAGACGGCTGAGGGACTCGTGTCCCCCTGCGTGAAGACAACGACGTGAGGTGTTCGTGAGGTGTGGCCTGATCGAGCGGACGGCGCATCGGCTGGTTCGTTCGGGGTGTGGGCGCGCAGTGACCGGCGGGCCGACCGTGACGCTCGAGTTGGCCGCCGATGCCGCGGCCCAGCGCGCCAAGCGGGGTCAAGATGAGCCCGACGACGAGCACGATCCCGACCCGCCGGGGAAAGGAGGACCAGGGTGGTGGGGGCCTGGCCGTGGCGGGGGCGCGTCGGGCGGGCGCTGCAGCGCTGCGTCGAGGGTGGGATAGACCTCGAACAGGGCCTCGTCGTGGAGAACGGCCCGGGCCACCTCGGATCCGTCAGGGTCACGGACGACGCGAAGGTCCACGTCAGCGACGCCTGCCTCGTAGGCCATCTCGCGGAGCACAGCGCTGGCACTGGCGGGTTCGGCGTCGCGGACGGCCGTGAGGTCGACCACCAGCGGGTCGAGGGAGCGGGCCAGCAGGGCTCTGATCTCGCGGCGAAGCGCAGCCGCTGCGGTCGTATCGAGGGTGGCGCCGACCCTGATCACCCGGGCGCCGGTCGGCGAGTCGGTGACCGACAACCTCGGCCGGTCGGGCCCCGGGTCGAGGCCACCGCCCACGTGAGGGTCGACGTGGTCATCGTCGGGGTCGAACACTCTGCCCTCCGGTAGACCGGCCGTGAAGCTTGCGCCCGCAGTCGGCCCACGACGCCCGCTGCCGCGACGTGGATGTCCCGGGTCCGCTCGACGGTGCCGCAGGCGGTGTCGACGATCGACACCGTGAGCCGCCGTCGGGGACGGTCCTGTCGGGGTCGGTGGCCATGGCTCGCTCTCACGTCGGCAATCGGGCTCCCGCACCGTGTGCTGGGTGAACGACGAGGTATCTACCGGGCGCGCGTGCGACGGTCTATCCGCTCACGGCAACACCTGTCCCTTCGGCGAAGGCCGCCACCCGGTTCACCGGCCGTAGTGGCGCCGTCACGGCGACCGACGCCTCGACGGTCGGAGCGGGCCCGACGTCCACAGCCGCGCCGAGCGCGGGCGCGTGGTGGCACGACGAGCGGGCGTCCGGGAACCGGTATCGCGTGCCGGACGCGCGCTGTACCGTCCAGCGCCACGGTTGACTCGTCCTGCCGTCGTACGGCCTCGAGAACGGGCGGTATCGGTGCCTCGCACCGGCACTCCGCCCTCGATCTCGAAGCCCCCTCGACAGAGCAGGAGCTGACCCGTGGACGATCACCTCCGTCCGCCTCTGATGTCCGACGACGACGCTGCCGACCGAGCAGCCCGCCGCGTGCATCACCACCTGATCGCGGCGCCGCACTCGAAGAGCGAAGGGCCGATCGCCGCGGCGGAGGCGACGGCGGACGGCCTGACCTCGCCGGACCACCCTCTGGGCCCACTCGGTGCGCCACTGGATCGACGGTCGGCGTTCGTGCGGGGTGCCGCCGCCACCGCGGGCGTGGTCGTGATCCTGGCGCTCGCCGAACTGATCTACCTCGCGCGCGACGAGATCGTCCTCATGGGGCTGGCCCTGTTCATCGCCCTCGGGATCGAACCGGTGGTGTCGTGGCTGGTGGTGCACCGGTGGCCGCGCTGGCTCGGGATCACCGCGGTCACGGCCCTGGGGATCGCCGCGGTCGCGGCCTTCGCGGACCTGGTCGGACCGGTGCTCGCCGCGCAGACAGCCCAGGCGCCGGCGTACCTGGAGGCCGTCCAGAACCAGCACACCCTCATCGGCCGGCTGAACGCGCGCGTCGGGCTCCAGCAGTACCTCGATGGTCATGTGCTGCTCACGGCGGGCCGCGCCGTGTTCGGCGCGCTCGGCTCCGCGGTGGTCGTCTTCGTGCTCGCGCTGTACTTCGTGGCGGACGCCCCCCGCGTCCGGCGCACCGTGTACAGGTTCGTCCCGGCCTCCCGCCGACCCCGGGCGATCCTCCTCGGCGACACGATCGCGCGGCGGGTCGGGGGCTACGTCCTGGGCAACGTGCTGGTGTCGGTCATCGCCGGTCTCCTCAGCCTCGTCGTGCTGCTCCTCCTGCGGGTGCCCTATCCCTTCCTGCTGGCCACCGTCGTCGCCCTGCTCGACCTCATCCCGGTCGTCGGATCCATCACCGCCGGCATCCTCGTCAGCCTGGTCGCGTTCACCGTGTCCACGTCGACGGGGTGGGCCGTGGTCGGCTTCTTCGTCCTCTATCGGTTCCTCGAGGACTATCTGATCTTCCCGGCGGTCGTCGGGCGGGTGGTGAAGGTCCCCGCGCTGCTCACGCTGGTCGCGGTGCTGCTGGGCGCAGCCCTCTACGGAGTGGTCGGCGTCCTCATCGCGATCCCGATCGCGGCGACGGTGCACCTGCTGCTGCAGGAGATCGGGTTCCCCCGGCTCGACCGGACCTGACGGCGGCACGTCGGGGCCGCAGGCCAGGGACGGTCGGGACCCGTGCGGAGGACGCTCCCGGCGGGCCGGCGCCTACTCGAGGATCTCGACGATGGCCGGCCCGTTGGTGTCGGTCAGAAGCGGTCTGGTGTGTCGAGGACCCGGTAGGTGGTCACGACGGGCTGCTCGGTCACGCCGGCTTCGGCCATGATCTTGGGGATGTCCTGTTGGCCGGCGAAGAATTGGTGGAAGGACTCGGCGTCGGGCCATTCGTCGATCACGAGGGCGTTTCCGTCGGTGTCTTCGGTGAACTGGTGGTGCAGCGCACCGTGGCGTCGACCGTCCTCGCTGACGGCGGCCATGGTGTCGGCGTGGTCGTTGACGACCTTCTCCACGGTGTGGGCGGAGACCGAGAACTTGATGGTGACGATCACGCTCATGGCGACCTCGGGCTTCAGGGGCGGGCGTAGGTTTCGGCGGTCTTGGACTCGAACTCGAGTCCGATCACGGGCTCGTCGCCGACGACCCAAGCGTCGTGGCCGGGGGCGATGCGGTAGGTGTCACCGGGGGAGAGGTCGACCTCGGTCCCGTCGTCGGCGGCGACGTGGAGTCGTCCGGCGACGAGGTAGCCCAGGTGGGCGGCCTGGCAGCTCGCGGTGCCGGCGACCGGCTTGATGCACTCCGACCAGCGCCAGCCCGGCTGCAGGGTCATCCGCGCGATCGTGGCCGCCCCGAGCTGGACGACCGCGAGGGTCGTCTTCTCGGGTGTCCTGGTCTCGTCGGGTGTGTCCATGTTCTTGCTGTCGATGGTGCTCATCGCGTCCTCGGCGGGAATGTCGGGCGGTGCGGGGTGCTGGTCACGACATCTGGGCGCGCACGATGTCGAGGTTGCGGAACGCCACCTCCCCGTCGGACAGGGAGTTCATCCGCTCGGCGATCGCCGCCGTGGCAGGGTGCTTGGAGTTGGTCATCGCGTCCTCGTGGCTGGGGAACTCGACGAGCTCGACGTAGGTGCCCGGTCGGTCGCGGTCCGCGCCCAGGACGAACCATCGCGCTGTGCGCTCGGAGCCGATGTCGCGCAACCAGTCCGCGGCGGCCTGGTCGAACCCGTCCAGCCCGTTCATGCGGAACTCGAGGAGCTGGACGAAGGCCCCGGGGGCGGTCTCCAGCGGCGCATCGCGTAGCTCGGCGCGAATCCCCTCGCGCAGCTCGGCATCGTCGGTGTGCCCGTGCATGGCAACCGCGTGCTGCGCCGCCGCTTCCACGAGCTCGTGCTCCTCGCCCGTCAGGGCCAGGGTGCACCCGTTCTCACTCGGCACGTCACGACAGTCGACGATCTTGCGAGGCACGGCACACCTCCGCGAAAGTGTTGTGGATCACAAGAGCCTACCAAGAGCTAGGCTGTCGAGCTACTAGGTAACCTTATGAATATGACGGAGCACTCGGAGCTGACCTTCGCGATCCGCGACCTCGTCCTCGCCGTGGACGGCTACCGAGTCCGGGTCGGCCAGCGGCGCGGGCTCAGTCCCAGCGCGGTCACCGCGATGGCCCACCTTCGGGTCGACGGGCCCCAGACTCCCGGTCAGCTCGCGCGGCGTCTGAACATGACCACCGCGTCGGCGACCGAGCTCCTCGACCGGCTCGAACGAGGCGGTCGGGCTCGGCGAGGCGCCCACCCCAGCGACCGCCGCAAGCTGATCGTCGAGCTCACCGAAGACGGGATCGTCGAGATCGACGAGATCCTCGAGGGTTTCGCCGCCGGTCTGGGAGCGTGGGCCCAGGGCTGCAGCAGCACGGAGCGCACCACCGTCCTGGGCTTCGCCCGCGAAACCTCGCGCGCTCTCCTCGCCGCGCCTGATCTGTAACGGCACTTGTCGGTATTGATGCGGAGGGCGGCGGTGTGAGGCCGCCGGACGGTTCGGGGCGGGCACCGCGGGGGGCACGGTGTCGCGGCGACCGCCGGCGGCCTCCCGCTGTCGCGGCGCGTCCGACCCGCCCTGGCCAACGGCAGTGCCCGGCGGCGCCGTGGTCGGCCGGGGCAACTGCCGCCGAGGTAGGACGAGTTTGACACCATCACCGGGCCGGCGGTACCCGATCCGGCGGGGTGCTTGCGGGAGTCGTCGCTCATCACCCGATCCCACGCGACGTACCGGCGACCGGTCGGACGCAGCCCTCCCGTGACTGCCACTTCGGGCGCAGGGGAGATCTGCAGAGGGTGTCCCGCGTCCGTTGCGGGACAGGTCATGATGCGCGGGTCGGGCAGCGAGTGGTTGCCGGGACCTCGAGATCGGGCATCGGGGTGCGCGACGACGTGCGAGCCGTTGCCCGGACAGCGGACCTCGAGGAGGAGACGACATGGGCACAGACCTACGGGATCTCTCGCGTCCCGAAGTCGATCTGGAGGTGTCCGCGAGCGCCGGAGCAGTCTGGTCGGTGCTGGGTGACGGGTGGCTGTATCCGCTGTGGGTGGTCGGCGCGACGCACATGCGCGACGTCGACGAGACCTGGCCTGCGGTCGGCGCCCGGCTGCACCACAGCGTCGGCGTCTGGCCGGTTCAGCTGCGTGACAGCACTGTCGTGCGCGCGGTCGAGGAGGGGCAGCGTCTGGAGCTCGAGGCCCGCGCCTTCCCGGTGGGCACCGCTCGCGTGGTGCTGGAGCTGACGCCGCTCGGTGCGGACAGGTGCCGGGTCAGTTTCCTCGAGTACGCCGATAGTGGGCCCGGACGGCTGGTTCCGACCGCCCTGCAGGCCCCGTTGATCCGGGCTCGGAACACCGAGAGCCTCCATCGTCTCGCCGACATCGCCGTGCATCGTGCCGAGTCGCGCCACGATGGCTGAGGACAGCGTCGACGCCGTCGTCGTGGGGGCGGGCCACAACGGGCTCGTCGCGGCGAACCTGCTCGCCGATGCGGGATGGTCGGTGCTGGTCCTCGAGGCTTCCGACGCCTCCGGGCGGTGCTGTCCGGACCGCGGAGATCACCGCGCCTGGTTGGCGCAACGATCTCGGCAGCGCCTTCTATCCCCTCGGGAGCGCGTCTCCCGTCCTCGGGGGGCTCGACCTCGGGGCGCACGGGCTGCGGTGGTGCCATCCGCCCGAGCCACTGGCCCACGTGCTGCCGGATGACCGAGCGGTGCTGCTCTCCCGGGATCTGGAGGTCACCGCCGCTTCCGTCGAGGGCTTCGCGCAGGGCGACGGCGACGCCTGGCGACGGCTCGCCGCCGAGTGGGAGCGACTCCGGGAACCGTTGTTGGACGCGATGCTCGGCCCGTTCCCGCCGGTGCGGGGCGCGACCCGGCTGGTCCGCACGCTCGGCACCCCGGCCCTGCTTCGGTTGGCGCGGCGGCTGGTGATGCCGGCGGCTCGCTTCGCCGAGGAGGAGTTCGCCGGGGAGGGCGCCCGGCTCCTGGTGGAGGGCAATGCGCTGCACACCGACCTCGCCAGTGGTCAGGCGGGCAGCGCCGTGTTCGGCTGGCTGTTGGCGATGCTCGCCCAGGACGTCGGGTTCCCCGTCCCCGAGGGCGGAGCCGGGGCGTTGACCGAAGCGCTCGTCCGTCGGTTGGAAGCCCGGGGAGGGGTGGTGCAGTGCCACCGCCCCGTGCGTCGCATCCTCGTGGAGGGCGGGCGAGCGGTCGGGGCGATCGACGCCGAGGGCGGGCTGGTCCGGGCCCGCCGCGCTGTGCTCGCCGACATCCCGGCGCCTCTTCTCTACCGCGACATGGTGGGCACCGAGCATCTCCCGGCGCGGATGGTGGCCGACCTCGACCGTTTCACCTGGGACGACGCGGTCCTCAAGGTCGACTGGGCGTTGTCGGGCCCCGTGCCCTGGACCGCTCCGGAGGCCCGCCGGGCCGGCACCGTGCACGTGGGCGGGGATTCCCGGGGCCTCATCGACTTCGGCGCCGACATCGCGGCGGGCCGCTACCCGCGCAACCCGTTCCTGCTGGTCGGGCAGATGACCCTCGCCGATGCGTCGCGCTCGCCCTCCGGGACCGAATCACTCTGGGCCTACACGCACCTCCCGCACGGGCAGGTCCGCACCGACGCGGGGCTCGCCGAGCACGTCGAGCGGATGACGGCGGTGCTCGAGCGTCACGCTCCCGGATTCGGCGACCTCGTCGTGGCCCGCACCGTCTCCCGACCCGGCGACCTGCAAGCACGAATTCCCAGCCTCGTCGACGGCGCGATCATGGGTGGCACCTCGGCCATCCATCAGCAGCTGTTCCTGCGACCGACCCCGGGTCTCGGACGGCCCGACACCCCCATCGACCGGCTCTTCCTCTCGGGCGCCTCGGCGCACCCCGGCGGTGCCGTGCACGGCGGGCCGGGGTCCAACGCGGCGCGTGCCGCACTGGCCCGCAACGGGCTGTTCGGCGCGGGCTACCGCGCCGCGATCGGGGCCGCCCACCGAGTGGTCCACGGCTGACTCCAGGCTGGATGCTCTACCGGCACAGCTACCGCATCACGTGGGCGCGCGCGTCGCATCACGATGGCTGCGGCGTCCGGACCGTCATCAGGTCTGACCCGGTGACCCTGGGGGCGCTGCGGGACTGTGCCGTCTGATGCAGGGTCGCATCGTGCGCGCCCTCTCACGGCCGCGAGAGCGATGGGTTCACGGCCGCTGGATTGGCCCCGGTCTGTTCAGGCGCACACGTGCTGGTTGCTATCGGATAGCCAGACGACGTCGCCATTCACACCAGCTTCGGCCACCGTCTCGAGGTTCAGGGACCGCCAGTCCGCGACCGGTCCGGACGGCGAGCCACCGACGGCCGGAGACGACGGTCGGGAAATGCTCTCGACGTGTCATGAGCACGGCCTCGACGAAGCAGGCGAGCACTCCTAGGCGCGCGACCACGAGGGCGAGTAGCTCGCAACTCGCCGACGTGGCGTCGACGTCAAAGCGCAGGGCGGCCGTGCCCAGCGGTAACGCCGTGGGGTCGCAGAGCTATGGCAGCGGCGAAGTCGCCATGGACTCACCGTCCTGAGCCTTGTCTCCTCGGTGAGATACCGGCGTACTGCCACGTCGTCCTCCGCCGTTCGAGGTCAGCTCTCCACGGGCGTAGCGAGCGGGCGGCACCCCGACCGTTCTCGTGAAGGCGGTGGTGAACGCGCTCACGGAGGCGTAGCCGGTGGCGGACGCGACGTCGTCGAGCGACCGTCCGCCCGACCGCAGAGCGTCGCGGGCGACCGCCATCCGCCATTGCAGGGCGTAGGTCATCGGAGGCTGCCCGACCAGCGAGGTGAACCGCTGGGAGTAGGCCGAGCGGGACATCGTCGCTTCGGCTGCCAACGACGCCACCGACCAGTTCCGGGCGACGTCCGCATGGAACGCGCGCAACGACGTAGCGACCGGTGGATTCGAGAGGCCGGTCAGCATCCCGCGCCGGTGGTCCGAGAGGAGCGCCGGCGCTCGGAGCACCTCGATGAGGACGATCTCGATGAGTCGGGAGAGCACGGCGTCCCTCCCCGGCTGGGTGCCCGACGCCTCGGCGTCGATCATCGCCAGGACCCGGGCCAGTCGGTCGTCCTCCTCTCCGGAGGCGTGGGTGCGCAGGTGGACGACCGGGGCCATGAACGAGGTGAGGAGCTCGGCACTCGTCGGGTCGAACTCGAAATGTCCACCGACGATCCGCACCTCGTCGGGCAACGGGTCCTCGGTTTCCGCGCTCGTCGCGGTGGCCTCGTGCCGGGCCGGGTCGAAGTCGACCACCTCGCCGCGGCCGCTCCCGCCGCGCAACATCCAGGGACTCGGCTTGGTCAGCAGCAGGTAGTCACCGGCATCGAGTGTTGCCTCCTTGGTGTCGGGCAGTTGGTAGCGGCAGCTCCCGCTGACCACCTGTCCGAAGACCACCCCTTGGTCGGCGGGCATCCGCAACCCCCAGTCGCCGCGCCACACCATGTGTTTCCACAGCAGCGTGCGCGGACGCAGGAGCTCGACCAGCTGCGTCAGGGGGTCCACCGACACGGGGCACCTCTGGACGATCTATGAAGAAGACGGGTGTCTCGACTATAGAACGTCCCAGGTGTCTGCTCCTAACGTGAGGGGTGCCCGACATCCCATGGAGGTTCCAGATGACCAGGACCGCATTCTTGACCGGCTGCTCGTCCGGCTTCGGCAAGGCCACAGCAGTCCGTTTTCACGAGGCAGGCTGGAACGTGGTGGCGACGATGCGCGACCCAGCCGACTGGGATGGACCGACCTCCGAGCGCCTGCTCGTACACGCGCTCGACGTCGTCGATCCCGCGTCGATCAGAACCGCCTTCGACGCCGCCGTCACACACTTCGGCAGCGTCGAGGTGGTAGCCAACATCGCCGGCGTCGGTCTGTTCTCCGTGTTCGAGACGACGACCGACAAGGCCGCGCGTGAGGTCTTCGAGGTCAACCTGTTCGGCCCGATCGAGGTCATGCGCGTGGCGATCCCGCACCTGCGCGAGCACGGAGGTGGGCGGATCGTGAATCTGACGTCCGCGTCGTCGATCGTGCCGGAGCCGCTCATGACCGTGTACAACGCGAGCAAGGCTGCCCTGGACAATCTCACCGAGGCGCTCCGGCTGGAGCTGGGCCCGCAGGACATCGTCCTCACGCTGGTCGAGCCCGGCCTCGTACCAACCACCCGACTCGTCGAGAAGGCGTGGGCCGCGGCGCCGGATCTCGTGATCCCGCCCGAGTACCAGTCCTTCGTGCAGGAGCGGATGGACCAGTTCTCGTCGCCGACGATGACGTTGGCGACGCCGGAGGACGTCGCGGAGGCGGTCCTGGAGTCGGCGACGGACGACACCGGGCGCTTGCGTTGGGTCGTGGGCGCCGACCAGACCGAGCGCATGCGGATGCGCTGGGAGACGTCGGAAGCCGAGTACGAGCAATGGTCGTGGCGGGAGTTCGGCCCCCACGCTGCGGTGGCCTGATCTCGGGCTCAGGTCGGGCCGTCCAACGGAAGCCGCCGCAGTCCGGCGACGTGCCCGAGAGGCACGCAGATTCGGCCGCGCGTTGCCGCACGATCTCGACGTGCGGCACGCCCGCGAGATCGGGCAGCTCCTGCGGGTCCGCGACGCGCGGATCGACGTGGCACACGCTGCGCTCTGCTCGCGGCACCGGAGCTGGCCTCTGGTGACCGGCGAGCCGGAGGCCTACGCAGCTCTCGACATCCCGCTCGAGATCGAGCCCCTGCCGTAGCAGCCCGCCTGGCCCGGGACGTGCCACCCGAGCTATCAGTCGAGCAGGGTGCGACGCAGCACGAGAAGACGCTCGGCCAGGGACGCGAGGTCCTCCGCGTTCATCCCGATCTCGCCCGGCTGCTCGGCGTTGTCGACCTGCAGGACGACGACCGGGGTCTCCTCGGTGCTGTCCGAGTAGCACACACCGCGCAACCATCCGGTCACCGCGACCTCGGACATGTAGGTCGGGCGCCACTCGAAGAGCCCGGAGAGGTGCTCGACGCCTCCGAGAGCCCCGGGCCGGTCGAAGTCGCACCACGCGGGATGGCCGGCGCTGCCCACGTCGCCGAGGACCTGAGCAGCCGCGGACCCAGCCTCGTCCGGCCCGCGACCTCCCCCGTCGGCACCCCTCTCGTCAGTGGATTCCGCGCCCACCGCCAGCCACCAACCTTTCACGTGACCGAAATGTGACAGCGCGCGACGAATTCGCCGAGAGCGTTCTCCACGTGAGGACCGGACCGCATGGAAGTTGCTCGCCGCTCGGACCCGGAGTGCGGGCCGACCTTCCCGTGGACGATTGCCGTGCCCACGCATAGGCACTCGTGCCCGGTCCGGGCCCGGTCAGTGACGGCGGACAACCGCGTGCGGCCTGTAAGAGCCCCGCCTCGACAATGAGACGCCCACCAGGTGATGGACGTGTTCGAGATGGATGGCCACGGCGCGGAGATGACGTCGAGAGGGCGTCACCGGGGACGGTCATGTCGTCGTCGATGCTCATGGCTGGCTCTCACTCCGTCGAGACCTGCGGAGAAACGGGCTCCCTTCCTGGGTGCTCGATGAACAACAAGAGGTCTACCGAGCGCGACGGTCGCGGTCCAGCCGCCCTCGGCAACACCTGACCATTCGCCGATCCGGATCAACGGCTGCGCCGTGGGAGTAACGAGGCCTCGCCTGCGGGTCTCCGGGCGCACCTCATGATCGGGCGCGCCCTCTTGATCCCCCACCTACGTCCCGAGCTGTTGACACGAAGCGGTCGGGGGCGATGATCCGTGGGCAGAACAATGACACCGCCGGTCTCCGGGACCACGTCTTCGTCCAGGTCCGACCGACGTTCATCAGGCTCTGGACGGGCTGGGCCGAGCTCGAACCCCAGCGACAAGTGCGGCAGCGAGTCCGGGAGAGCGCGGATGGTGGCCTCGGGTCCTCCGCGGGGGAGCGGAGGAGGAGTTGTGGAGCACCCGCGCGGGCCGGGTCGCGCCTCGAGGGGCGATCCCGCTCTCACCAGTAGTGTGACCGGGAGTCACGACAGCCGACCCGATGTGAGGGACCTTCCCACCATGCCCGCCTCACGGACCGGCGCCGACCGCGCCCCCGCCAGCATCGACAAGACGAAGGCGAGCATCGCCCGGGTCTACGACTACGCGTTGGGCGGCAAGGACAACTACGAGGTCGACCGCCAGACCATCGAGCAGGTCCGGAAGGTTGCCCCGGAGGTCGAGCTGCTGGCCGTCGACAACCGGGCGTTCCTGGTCCGGGCCCTCCGGTTCCTGGCCACCCAGACCGAGGTCACCCAGTTCCTCGACTGCGGATCCGGGCTCCCGACGTCGGACAACACTCACCAGGTGGTGCAGCGGCTCCGGCGCGAAGCGCGCGTGGCGTACATCGACAACGACCCGTCCGTCGTCGCCCACGGCCGCGCCCTGCTCGAGGACAACGAGCAGACGATCTTCGTGCCCGCGGACATCTTCGATCCCGGCAAGGTCCTCGACGACCCGTCGGTCCGGGAGTTCCTGGATTTCGATCAGCCGATCGTGCTGATCCAGAACGGCACGCTGCACCACTATCTCGACGCGGACCGATCGCCCCAGAGCGTCATGCAGGAATACGTCGAGGCCCTGCCCTCGGGTTCCTTCGTCGTGGTGGCGCACTTCTTCGACCCCGAGGACGACGACAGCGAGCTCGCCCGGCGCATGGAGGAGGTGTTCGTGCACAGCCCCATGGGCAGCGGTGTCTTCCGGACGAGGTCGGAGATCGAGGGGCTCTTCCCCGGCCTGGACATGGTCGAGCCGGGTGTCGCGGTGTGCGCGACGTGGTGGCCGGACGGGCCCCTGTTCAAGCCGCTCGCGCCCGCACAGCGGTGCATCGCCGGCGGTGTCGGCCACAAGCCGTGAGAGACATCGCCGAGGAGACGGCGGAGCAGCGGTAGCGTCCTCCCGGTGACCGATCCGGGCCCCACGCTCGACGAGCTGCTGGTCGGCGTCGAGGGCCTGGCCCTGCTCCGGACGCTCTACGACGGGGCGGCCGAGGACCGGGTGGCGCGCCTGTCCGAGACGCGGGCCCTCCTGGCCGGCCCTCCCGCGGCCGAACGCCTCGGCGACGAGCTCGACCTCACCGAGGGCTACGTCCGCTGGGCTCCCACCTACGACCGTCCCCTGCGGCTGTTCGGCATCGAGGAGCCACCGCTGCGTCGCGCGCTCGACGCGCTGCCGCCCGGGGAGGTCCTCGACGCCGCGTGCGGGACCGGCCGATGGGCCTCCTACCTCGCCGCGCGCGGCCACGTCGTCACCGGCGTCGACCAGTCCCGCGCGATGCTCGACCTGGCCCGCGCCAAGCTCCCGGACGCGCGCTTCCTGGAGGGCGAGCTGACCCGGCTGCCCCTCGACGACGCCTCCGTCGACGCGGCCGTCTGCGCACTCGCCCTCGTGCACGTCGCCGACCTGACCACGGCGATCGGCGAGCTCGCCCGCGTCGTCCGCCCCGGCGGCCGCGTCATCGTCAGCGACGTGCACCCGTTCCTGGTGATGCTCGGTTGGCAGGCGCAGTTCCCGACCGACCAGGGACGGGCCTACATGCGCCTCCACGCGCATCTGCCCTCCGACTACGCCACGGCGGCGCTGAACGCGGGACTCACCGTCCACCGCTGCGAGGAACCGCGCCTGACCGCCGACGCCGTCGCCACACCCGCGGCCGAGCGCATCCCGGACGCGAACCGCGCCGCCTACGTGGGCCTGCCCGGCGTCCTCGTCTGGGAGTTCCAGCGGCCTCTCGGATGACCGGCCCCGGTGGCCCCCGGTCCCACCGGGGGCCTTCCGTCCGGCGTCAGTCCCGGAGCGGCGGGATGTTCTGGTTGACCGAGAACAGGTTCTCCGGGTCGTACCGGGCCTTGATCCGGGCCAGGCGCTCGTAGTTGTCGCCGTAGGAGGCGGCGACCCGGTCCTGACCCTCCGCCATCATGAAGTTGACGTACGCCCCGCCGGCGGCGGTCGGGTGCAGCGCCTCCCAGTAGTCGCGGGCCCATCGGGCGATGAGGTCAGCGTTGGCCGGGTCGGGGTCGACGCCCACGATCACCCCGGCCCAGCCGCCGTCGCGGTAGGGGAACGCGGTGGCGTCGGCGGGCACGCGGGCGGCGGCCCCGTCGATCGGGTAGAGGTGCATGGTGGACATGGGCGTGGGGAGCCGGTTGCCGAACTCCACATGGGCGTCGATGGCGGCGTCGGTGATCTCGCGGAAGAAGTCGGTGCGCCAGTACCACTGCAGGCCGGGTGGGAAGAGCGGGTCGAACGCGCTCTGCAGGGCCGTGAACGGCATGGGCATCAGCCCGACGATCAGCGGCGACCCGAAGTCCCTGATCGGCTCGAGGATCTCCTCGGCCCGGTCGTGCGGCCCGGTGTAGCACCAGACGATGCCGCAGGCCTTGCGTCCCCACAGCTCCTCGGGGAACGGCGGGGCCGGGGGGATGGTCATCAGCCCGAGCCACCCGCTGAGCTCCTCGGGCAGGGCGGGGATCAGCGACCGGTACCACCGCATCACCTCGCGGGTGTCGGCGATGTCGTAGAGCACCGGCCCGCCGATGATCATGCCCTGCTCGCCGATGTCGTGGCAGCGGTAGGTGAAGGAGGTGACGATGCCGAAGTTCCCGCCGCCGCCGCGCAGCGCCCAGAACAGGTCGGGGTGCGAGGTCTCGCTCGCCGTGACGAAGCTCCCGTCGGCGAGGACGACGTCGGCGGAGAGCAGGTTGTCGACGGTGAGCCCGAAGCGTCGGGAGAGGTAGCCGATGCCGCCGCCGAGGGTCAGGCCGGCCACCCCGGTGGAGGCCAGGAAGCCCGAGGGTGTGGCCATGCCGAACGCCACGGTCGCGTGGTCGACGTCGCCCCAGGTGCAGCCGGCGTCGGCGCGCACGGTGTGTCCCTCGGGGTCGACGGTGGTGCTGCGCAGCTGGGAGAGGTCGACGACGAGGGCGTCGTCCCACACGCCGAATCCCGCCGCGTGGTGGCCGCCGCCGCGGACGGCGAGCCGGACGCCGTGCTCGCGGGCGAAACGGACGGCGGTGATCACGTCGGCCACGTCGCGGCAGCGGGCGATCGCGGCGGGCCGCTTGTCGATCATGCCGTTGTACACGGCCCGGGCCTCGTCGTACCCCGCCGTGTCGGGCGTGATCAGGTCGCCCCGCAGGGCGGCGTCGAGGTCGGTGTAGGGAGCGCCGGAGATCACGGTGGTGGTCATGTGCGGTTCCTTCGCGTCGGGACTCGGGCCGCGTCACGCGGCTGCCGCCGACGTTAGGAACGGGGCGTTCGCCCAGCGTTCGCGTCACGACCGCCCACCCCGACCGACTCGCGAACGCCGGACAGGGCCGACGCCGCCCCGCCCAGATCCGCCTCGCAGCGTCGCAGGAGCGCCACGCTCTGCTGCCGGGTCGCGAGCGCGGCGGCCTCGTGCAACCGCACGATCCGCTGCGGCTCGTCGTCGTGGGCGGCTCGCAGGCGCAGGACCTCCGGCAACCACCACAGGTCCTCGCGGGCTCGACCATCGACGATCGCGGCGTCCAGCCGGGCCCGCGCCTCGTCGTGCCGGCCCGTCGCGGTGCAGAGGACCGCCACGATCGACTGCCAGTACGGCATCCGGACCCGCGAGCCCTCCGCGTCGAGGTTCGCCACCCCGCGACGGGCGAGCTCGAGCCCCGCCCCGTCCCCGCGGGACCACCCCTCGAGCACCAGCGCCCAGTTGCGGTAGTACGCGAACCGGTAGCGGTCGCACAGCTCCCGCAGTTCCGCGACCGCCGCCGACAGCTCGTCCGCCGCTCCCCGTATCTGGTGGACGACGGCGGCGTACCCCAGGGCCACCGCGAGGTTGTAGGGGCCGCCCGACATCCGGGCCACCGCGACCGCCGCGCGGCCCTCGGCCTCCGCCCGCGCGTCGTCGCCCAGGAGCCAGTGGGCGTGCGTCGCGGACGCCCGGCCGTGGACGTCCGGCCTGGTGCCCACGCTGAGTCGGTGGTCGCCGCCGTGCTCGACGACGTGGTCGAGGTGCACCACCGCCTCGGCCGGACGACCGAGGACGACGG
Source organism: uncultured Actinomycetota bacterium (assembly GCA_963849235.1). GTDB lineage: Bacteria > Actinomycetota > Actinomycetes > Mycobacteriales > Pseudonocardiaceae > Actinomycetospora. The sequence goes on from CAWKGY010000001.1 coordinate 153,997, forward strand.
CCGACGTGCCGACCGCGAAGTGGGCCGCGGCGACGTGCCCGGAGCCCGGCGTCACCATCGTGAGGGCGCGGGAGGCGGTGCGGTACGACGCGGTGACGTCGCCCTGCACGAACAGCGAGCTCCACAGCCCGACCACGCCGGTGAGCAACGATTCATGCCGTCCCAGGTCCTCGGCGAGGCTGATCGTGCGGTCGTGGATCTCCCGCAGGCGCGGCGAGGCGTACCCGTCGCGCGCGTTGAGCGGGGCCGCGAGGGCCTCGAGACCGGCGAGCTCCTCCCGCGCCCGGACCCGACCGTCGGGCAGCCGGCGCACGATCGCCAGCGCCTCGTCGTGCAGGCGGATCGCCTCGGTGGGCGCGAACATCGCGGCGGCCAGATCGGCCGCCCGGCGGTAGTAGCGCACGGCGCGCTCCGGACGACCGCCGCGGGCGTACTGCTCGGCGAGCTGGGCGGCCACGCTGTCGGTGTCCTCGGCGTGCAGCAGTTCCAGGCCCTGGGCGACGCGACGGTGGAGCAGCCAGCGTTCCGGCGCGCCGACGAGCGCGTACGCGCTGTCGCGGACGAGGTCGTGGGAGAAGTCGTACCCGTCGCCCTCCTCGGTGAGGATGCGGCGGCGCCACAGCTCGTCCACCGCACGGACCACGGTGGTGGCGTCGAGGTCGCTCGCCTCGGTCACCAGGTCCAGGGTGAAGTCCCGGCCGATGGCGGCGGCGAGCGCGGCGACGCCGCGGGCCTCCGGGCTCACCTGGGCGAGCCGCTCGGCCAGCACCGTCGAGAGGTCACCGACGGACGTCGTGGCGCCGCCCTCGAGGGCACTGCGGGCCGCCTCCACGACGTAGAGCGGGAAGCCGCCCGTGCTCACCTGGACGAGCTCCGCCTCCGCGGTGCTCAGGGCGCGGCCCGACACGGCCGCGGCGAGCCGGGCAGAGCCCTCGCCGTCGAGGGGGCCCAGCGTCAGCTCGCTCAGCAGGCCGGTCGCGTGCATCCGTCGCGTCCAGCCGACGACCTCGGGACGGTGGTCGGTGTCCCCGGTCCGCGCCGTCGCCACCACCATCAGTCGGGCGTCCGGTTGCCGGCCCAGGCAGAACGAGACGAATGCCAGGGTCTCGGCGTCGCACCAGTGCAGGTTGTCCAGCACGAGCAGGACCGGTCGCCCGGTCCCGACGACGGCCCGGGCCAGGCCCTCGAAGAACCGGTGGCGCTGCCATGCCTCGCCGATGCTCCCGGCGTCCGGGCGGGCGGCCGGCGCCGGTGCCCGGCTCGCCGGCACCAACCGTTCGACCTCGACCCGCCAGACCGGGTCGAGCTCGTCCCGGTCCGCGCGGACGGCCGGCGTGCGCAGCCACTCGGCGACCGGGGCGAGCGCCAGGTGTCCGGCGCTCGCGAAGCACTGGGCGCACGCGACGACGGCGCCCTCGAGACGGGCGGACTCCGCGAGCTCGGTGACCAGCCGTGTCTTGCCGACCCCGGGGTCCCCCCGGACGACGACCAGCGCGGCCCGTCCGGCCGCGGCCGTGCGCCACCGCCCGCGGAGCGCCGCCAGCTCCGCGGCGCGCCCGACGAGCGTCGTCGCGGCGCCGCCGGAGCGCGCGCCGGACGACGGCGCGGGCCCCGCGGACCGTGGTCCCTCGGACGGGTCGGCGCGCGCGACCAGCCGGTCGAGCGCACCGCGCGTCGCGGGGTCCGGGGCGAGGCCGAGCTCGCGTTCCAGCGTGGCGACACAGTGGTGGTAGGTGTTCACGGCGCCGGCCCGGTCGCCGAGCTCACCCTGCAGTTCGATCAGCCGGCGGTAACCGGTCTCGTCGAGCGGGCGCAGGCGGACCCGGCGTCGGGCGACCTCGATCGCGCCGGACAGCTCGCCGGCGCGCTCCAGCGCGTCGCAGGCCAGCTCGCACATCGCCACGCACCGGGTCTCGAGCTCGGCCCGGGCGTCGAGCAGCCAGGCGTCGTAGCCCCCGGGCAGGAAATCGCCGCGGTAGGCGGTGAGCGCCGCGGTGGCGTGCTCGAGGGCCTCGTCGTGGTTCCCTGCGCGTCCCGCGGCCACGGCGGCGTCCGCCGCGACGGCGAACTCCCGCACGTCGACGACGCAGGTGTGGGTGTCGTGCCAGCACAGCTCCCGGCTGGTGGCGCTGAGCGCGGGCTCGTCGGCCAGGACGCCCCGTAGATGGTGCAGCTCGCGCCGGAGGTTCGTCAGCGCCTGGTCGTCGGTGGAGTCGGGCCAGAAGAGGGTGGCGATCCGACCGCGGTGCTGCGGCACCCCGGCGTGCAGGACCAGGTAGCCGAGGAGGGCGACCGTGCGCGGCGAGAGGGCCAGCGGCGCCCCGGTCGCGTCGCTGAGCACCTGCTCGCCGAGGAGACGGATCTGGAACATGGCTGGTCCGACGTTGTCCGGCGACCCTGGTCCGGGCCGCCGGTCCCAGGCTCCTCCGCCCGACCTGGCCGGTGCATCCGCCACCTCCCCGACGCGGGCTGCTCCGTGCGCCACCGGACGTTCACCCTCACGCGATGTCCCGGCACGGACGTGTCGGACACGAACGCGGCGTGGCGGGGTGGTGTCGAGGGCCGGACACCGGCGATCCTGGGGCGCGTGGTGGCAGGCAGTGGGACGGGGACCACACCGATCACGATCTTCCGCGCCGCGCGGATCGTCACCCTCGCCGGCTCGGACGACCGGACGAGCCCCGAGGTCCGGGCGATGGCCACCGCCGGCGAGCACGTGGTCGACGTCGGCGACCTCGCCGATCTCCGTGACCGTTTCCCGACGGCGGAGGTCGTCGACCTGGGCGGGGCCCTGGTCGTGCCGGGACTGAACGACGCCCACTGCCATCCGTCGGTGACCGCCGCGGGTCGCCTGCACGTCGACGTCTCACCGGGCGCGGTCGGCGACACCGACGACCTCCGACGGGTACTGGCCGAGCGGGCCCGCACGACGCCGCCGGGGACCTGGGTCGTGGGCGCCGGCTACGTCCCACCCGGGACCGGACCCCGGGTCGACCGCGCGGTCCTCGACGCGGTCTCGACCGAGCACCCCGTGGCGGTCGTGCTCACCCACCTGCACACGGCGGTGGCGAACACCCCGGCGCTGACCCGGGCCGGGGTCGGCGAGGACACCGACGACCCGGTCGGGGGCCGGCTCGGCCGCGACGCCGCCGGCCGGCTCGACGGCTGGCTGTACGAGCTCGCGTTCCTCGACCGCTACTTCGCCCGACCGCCGTGGATCGAGGAACCCGACACCGAGGCGGCCCTGGGCGCGTTGGCCGCCGAGAACCAGCGCCTGCACTCGCTGGGGCTGACCTCGTACTGCGATGCGATCGTCAGCCCCTCGTCCTGGCGGCTCTACCAACTCGCGCAGGCCCGCGACCAGCTCACGCCGCGGGTCGGGACGCTGCTGTGGTCGCGCTACGCGGAGCTCGCGCGCGATCTCGGCGTCACCGCCGGGCTCGGGGACCAGCGCCTGCGCCACGTCGGGATCAAGATGATGTACGACGGGGCCCTCTCCGGCGGCACCTGCTTCTGCACGCTGCCCTACGCGGCGCCCGACGGCGACGAGCACGGCATGCGGCTCGCCGACCCGGACGCCTTCCGCGAGCTCGTCCGCGCGGTCCACACCGCGGGCGGTCGGGTCTGCGTGCACGCCAACGGGGACGCCGCCATCACGGCCGTGCTCGACGCGATCGAGGCGGCCCAGGCCGAGACGCCGAGCCCGACCTCGGTCCGCCACCGCATCGAGCACTGCTCCATGACCGACCCGGCCACCGTCCGGCGTCTCGCGGCCGCCCGGGTCGTGGCCGTGCCCTTCGGCCAGTTCATCGCGCACCACGGCGACCGGCTGATCGAGATCTACGGACGCGAGCGGGCCGCCCGCCTGCTCGCCCACCGCTCGCTGCTGGAGGCGGGCGTGACCGTCGCCGGCTCCTCGGACCACCCCGCCGGCCCCCTGGACCCGCTGCTGGCCCTGCAGTCGCTGACCACCCGCACGACCGCGTCCGGTCAGCTGCTCGGTGCCGACGAACGGCTCGACGCCCGGGCGGCCCTCGCCGTCTACACGGTCGGGTCCGCCCACGCGACCGGCGAGGCCACTCTGAAGGGACGGCTGGTGCCCGGCCTGCTCGCGGACTTCACCGTCCTCGACCGCGACATCCTCTCCGTCGACCCGGCGACGATCGCGGAGACCGCGGTGCTGTCCACCTGGGTCGGAGCGCGGTGCGTGTGGCCGACACCGTGACGCGCGCTCGCGCCCGGGTCGCCACGACGACCACCGGTAGCTGCAGGGCTGATGACGGAGCCTCTTCGTCACATGGTTGCCGGACCGATGGTGGGGTGTCGCCACAGTTCCCAGCCGATTCGTAGGGCGCCGATGAGGGTCAGGGCGATGAGTGCGGTCAAGGCGGGCGCGGTCGTGGCGAGTGGGACCGCGAGGAGGGCGGCGAACGCGGCGACCAGTCGAGCACTCGCGACCTGGTGGTGGTCGCGCCAGCGGTAGGCGACGTCGGCCGGTGACCAGGACCCGCTTGCCGGCCAGGCTTGATGTCGATCTCATCGCGCTACCTGCGCTCTCCATGTCTTCCCAGGATGTGAACAGTCCTGGGGTCGCACCGCTCGTCCCCAGGGCGCCGGCGTGCTGGTCGACCAACTGGAACGCCTGGGCTATGTCCGCCGGGTCCCCGACCCTACGGACGGCCGCGCGCGGTTGATCGTGATCGAGGAACGGGGCCGGCGAGCGGTCGAGGTGGCCTCGGCGACGCTCGACGAGATCCTCTCGGAGTGGAAGGCCTATCTCGGCACCCGCAACTTCACGTTGTTGCACCAGATCCTGGATCAACTCCGCGAGATCACCGACCCCTACGCGCGATAGACACCGGTCGCGCCGAGCCGTCAGCCCCCGATGTCCGGTCGCCTCGAGCCGCCGGGGGCGCCTGCGGGCTTCGGCTCTGCCTGAATTTAGTCAGTCCTGTTGACTAAAGGCATCAATTTCCCTGACGATCGCTCCGGGAGCGGAGGCGTCGGTCCCTCGGGCACGCACCCGGTTACCGATCGCCGCGACGATGTACTCCGGGCCGTGGACGCCGGGGTCGACGGGGTGCTGGTCTCGACCCACGTCGGACGCCAGGTCGACGGTGCCCGCGCGTCTCCGGATGCGCTGCCCGACGTCGTGGACGCGGTCAGAAGCGGTAGACCAGCACCGCGGTGCCGCGTCGCGACAGGTAGGCGCTCAGGCCGAACAGACGCATGATCAACCGCATGCCTGGTGATGCGTGGGCAACTTCGGGTGTGCGGGTCAGGAGGATCTCGTGGTCCAGCCTCAGTGCCGGGTCCCACCGTTCCGGTTCCCTGGGATCGTCGAACCCGTCGTTGCGGGCGATGTCGGCGATCGAGCCGGTGCCGCGGTAGTGCTTGATCGCCCATACGTGGAACCGGGTATAGCCGTTGAAGGCGATCGTCCCGTCGGGGAAGTGATCGGTCAGCCGGTTGAGCAGGGACCAGAAGTCCGGTGTCGCGAGGAAGGCGACGAGTCCGTCGGCGACGATCACGGCGGGTCGGTCGTGGGGCAGCTCGGTCAGCCACTGCGTGTCGCAGACATCCGCGGCGATCTGGTGCGCGTTTGCCGGCAACGAGAGCATCTGCTCGCGGGTGGCGGCGACACCGGGAAGGTCCACGTCGTACCAATCCACGGTGGGCGGCGGGTCGACGCGGAACATGCGGCTGTCCAGGCCGGCGCCGAGTTCCACGACGACCGCGTCCGGATGGCGGGCGACGAACCGGCTCACTATCTCGTCGAGCCTTTTGGCCCGCACGGCGATGTCGAAGATCTTGCTGCGCGCCATCGGGAAGTCCTCAGGATTCCGACCGAGCTTCCTGGCGATCTCCTCGGCCGTGGTGTCGCCGAGCAGGGTGTCCGGGCCGCGACCGTCGAGTGCGCGGCCGTAGAGCGTGATGAACAGGCTCTGTTCCACCGGCGTGAGCACCGGGAGCGGGGTTCCCATGACTTGTCTGTCATTCGGCGGACCTTGGGCGGTCAAGCCACGTGGCGTCTCCTCACCTGGTCGGTGGAACGGCGAGTGGGCGCGGGCGTAGGACACCATCTCGGTCAGGCGAGCACGCCGCCGCCGTGTCACCGCTGAGGGTCCGTGACGCACCTGCGCGGGAGACCCCGAGCGGCGGAGCGGCTGTTCGTGAGGGTTCATCGCAGGGTCAGTGGGGTCTCGGCTTCGACGTGGGACAGCTTCTCCGGATTGCGGACGTAGTAGAGGCCGGTGATGCGAGCACCTTCGACACGGAAGACCATGACACCGTCGATCTCGCCGTCGAGACGCAGGATGAGCGCCGGGCCGCCGTTGACGACGGTCGGCTCACTGGAGACGGCAGCCTCGGTCTTGCTGGCGCCACCGACGATGAAGCGGACCACCTTCTCGGCGCCGAGGATCGGGCGCAGCGCTGCCCGTTTGACGCCGCCGCCGTCGCTGACCAGGACCACCCCAGGAGCGAGCACCTCGAGGAGCCCCTGAAGGTCCCCGGTATCGAAGGCGCGTCGAAACGACTCGAGCGCCGCCCGGGTCTCGTCAGCGGAGACCACCTCGCGAGGGCGGCGGGCCTCGACGTGCTGGCGGGCCCGGTGCGCGATCTGGCGCACGGCCGTCGGGCTCTTGTCGACGGCGGCCGCGATCTCGTCGTAATTGACGCCGAAGGCCTCCCGCAACACGAACACGGCACGCTCCGTGGGAGAAAGCGTTTCGAGGACGAGCATGATTGCTATCGACACGCTCTCGGCGAGCTCGGCGTCCTCGGCCACATCCGGCGCGGTGAGGAGCGGTTCGGGCAGCCATGGGCCGACATAGTCCTCCCTGCGGCGCCCCATCGTGCGCAGCCGGTTGAGCGACTGCCGGGTGGTGATCCTGACCAGGTAGGCGCGCTGGTCGTGCACCGTCCCCACGTCGACCTTGACCCACCGCATCCACGCCTCTTGAAGGACGTCTTCGGCGTCGGCAGCCGACCCGAGCATCTCGTATGCGACGGTGAAGAGCAGGTTGCGGTGAGCGACGAAGGTCGCGGTCGCCCGGTCGAGAGCGTGATCGTTCACAGCTCGGCCCTGCTCCTTCTCGCGGTAGCCGTCTCGATCCGAGCCTTTCCGGGCGGTCGTCTCCCGGCGTCTGTCGTGCGTGGCTGCAACCGCTGAAGGCGTTGGTCGTCCTTGGCCCACGTGAACGAGCCGGGCTGGTGTGCCTCGAGGGCCAGCTGCTTCACGGTGCCGGAGCACACGAATTCCTTCAGCTTCGCACCAAGGCGACCTCCGAGGTCGAGTCCCGTTGCGATGTCGTTCTTGTGGGCGAACTGGAAGAGGCCGGCTCGGCGGCCGAGGCTGATGCACTGCCCGGCGAATCCCAGGTTGATCTGTGACGGCTGCTCACCCGAGATCCGACTGAGCACCGTGTCGGCCGCGTGCGCGCCGAGCGGGCCGGCCGCCTGGCAGCTCATCCGGAACGGCAGATCTGATGGTGCCGCCGAGTCTCCGGCCGCGACGACACGCACGTCGTCCAGGCTCGTCAAGGTCTCGTCGGTGCGCATGCGACCCAGGGCGTCGGTGCTGAATCCGCTGCGGCCCGCAAGCTGCGGCACTCCGAAACCGGTGGTCCAGATCGTCACCTCGCTCGGCAGGGTGCGGCCGTCACCGAGCCGCACGAGATCGCGCGTCACAGCGGCCACCTTCGCGTCAGGGCTGTCGAGCACGGTGACACCGAGCTTGATCAGTCGCTTGGCGACCGAACGTCGACCCCGGGGATGCAGATAGGGACCCAACCGCCCGCCACAGACCAGGGTGACGATCCGACCCTCCTCCGCCAGCTCGGCGGCGGTCTCGATGCCGGTCGGCCCTGCTCCGACCACCGTCACCGCGGCCGTACCAGGAGCAGCATCGAGGACCTGCCGCAGTCGCGCGGCCTCCTCCAAGCTGGTGATGGGGAACGCGAACTCGGCCGCTCCGGGCACGCGCGACACGGCACTGCCACTGCCCACCGCATAGATCAGGAAGTCGTAACCGACCGTGCCGCCGCCGGCCAACGCCACCGTGCGCTCGCTCGGATCGATCCGCGTGACGGTGTCGACGACCAACCGGGCTCCCGCGCTCAGGACTTCGCCGTAGTCGGCGACCGCGTCGTCCGAGCCGCCGACCAGTTGGTGCAGACGGATCCGTTCGACGAAGTTCGGGCGCGGGTTGATCAGACTCACTGTCACGTCGTCGCGCTGCGTCAGGCGGTTGGCGGCCATGACGCCCGCGTATCCGCCGCCGAGCACGACCACATCGGTGTTCTCGCTCATGGAGCCGTCCTTCGTATGAGGGTTCGGTCTCGAGACACCGCGAGGTCGATCGCTGTGACATCCGGCCACCGTCGGGCGGCGTGGGCCTGGCGACCGCTCATCATCGCCTCCGCGCGTGATGCCGGTGGTCATCTCGGTGCGGACGGAGCACGCCAGGGCGGCCTCGCTCTCCAGCTGTACAACTCTTGGAAGCGCACACCGCGTCGTGAGCGACGAGGGCCTCGGCGGAGAGGTCGAGACACGACGCTTGACGGACTCGTCGTCTGACGACGTTTCTCCGCTGGACTGCATCGCCTCCCGAGGCCGCGGGCCTCGGCTCCTCTGCCCTCGACGGGTGGTGGCCCGCATCACACACGCGTGGTGTCACAGAAGTCGTGTCGGCGGCATCTCGTGTTTGTTCGAGTCAGCGCGCGACAGCACGAGCGAGGACCTTGCCATGGTTGAGCTCTTGGCAATTCAGCGAAGGGGCCGTGCTCCGGCATGTGGCGGGGCAACAGCCGCGGTGCCGCCCGACTGTGTTCGAGCGATGCGCGGCGCACGCCTGACGGTGCCAACGCGTTGTCGCGAGGCCCGAGCGCGTCATGCCTTGAAGCCAACCATCGAGGACCAGGAGAGATCATGAATCTCGCACTCTGGGGCGCGGCCGGACTCCTCGCCGTGGTCGCCCTTACTGGTGGAATCAGCAAGACCTTCGTATCCAAGACGAAGCTGTCAGGGACCCACGGCGGGGAGTGGACCCGGGACGTCAGCTGCGTCCTCGTCAAGACCCTCGGAGGCCTTGAGGTCCTGGCCGCGGTCGGGCTGATCCTGCCTGCCGCCGCCGGCCTCATACCGGTCATGGTGCCGGTAACGGCCGTCTGCTGGATGGTACTCATGGTCGGGGCGATGATCACTCATGGACGCCTCGGTCAATACGAGCTCGTGATGCTGAACGTGGTTTACCTCGCCCTGGCCCTCTTCATTGCGTGGGGCCGGTTCGGGCCGGCGCACTTCACCGCATGACGAACGACCAACACCGCGCAACACGACCGGCCGAGTGAGCGGCCCCAAACATTCCGGGCCAGAGAGCAGGGTGTTCCGGCCGAGTCACGCCGAGTATGCCGGGAGGTCGTCAAGGGCTCGTTCGTCCCGGCCTGGAGCAGCCTGAAGCGCCCGGATCAGTGGCGGCCGGGTTCTCCCGAGAGCGGGTGCTCTTGGGTGGCTTGTCGACGGTAGTGGCCTGTTCGTGTTCCACGGGGTGACGTAGCCGATCATCGAGTGCAGACGCTGGTGGTTGAACCCATGCACCCAGGACAGCGTGGCCAGCTCGAGGTCGTCGGCGGTGTGCCACGGCCCGTCACGACAAACGCATCCGATCTCTGGCCGGCTACCCGAGGGAAAGGCCCGCGGCGAGGCATTCGCGGCGGGTCAGCTCACCGAGCCTGCCCGGTGTTCCCCCTGCTGTGAGGCACATGTCCCGTGCAGCGTCACCGCATCGGTGGATCAGTGCCCCACCGGTGGAGCTGGGGTAGGTGACGTCGATGCACCCGTTCCCCGAGCGGAAGCCGCCGGGGTCCGCGAGCACCCAGGCGGTCACCGCGAGCAGGACGACGAGCGCCAGGCCGATGCTCGACACGACCAGGACCCGCACCCGGTGTGAGGCCGGGCCGGGGGAGCCCGGCGCGTCCGTCGACCACGGGGAGACCCCGGGAGTTCCGGTTCCCATTCCCGTCAGTGCTCCTGGTCGCCCGGTCCGCGACCACGGTCGGGAGGAGGGACCGGCGCTCGCGCCCGGCAGCTGGCCGCGTCGAGCCGCGACACGGAGTCGACCGCGGTGACCCACAGCCAGCCCGGTCCGGGGTCGGCGGCACTGTGGATGGCGCGGACGATGTCGGCGGTGTCGGCATCGTCCGCCACGATCTCCACCCGGACGCTCTCGACGACGTGGACGGGGTTGGGGCGGCCACGATAGATCTCCCACCGGCGGACCGTGGTCGGCGTGAGCACCGAGAAGACGGCCACGGCGGGCACGTCGAAGGCGTTCAGGGCGTGCGCCACGGGGTTCACGTGGTCCTCCGCGAGCACCGCCGTGATCAGCTTCATCACGCGCCCTCCTTCTGTGGGACGGCGACGACCCGCTCGGTGCCCGGGCCCGAGGGGGACCGGCACGGGCTCATCCCGGCGGGGACGAACCGGGTTCGGCCTCCGGGGCGGCGCCCGCGGTCGACGGTGCCTCGTCGTGGTCGACCCCGTCGTGCGCGAGAACGCCGCCCCGATGTCGTCCTGCCTGGTCGGCCTCCGCGGCGGGCGCCCCGGCGCGAGTGGCCGCCGATCCGGCGACCGCACCGACGAGCAGCCCCTCCTGCGGGTAGGCCTCCTCGTCGTGGGCGGCCAGATCGCCCGCCTCGAGGTCGCTGTCGGGCATGCGCAGGGGAAGGACCAGCCCGATCAGCTTGAGCAGGACGAAGGTCACGAGCGCGTCCCACACGATGACCGTGAGGGCGGCACCGAGCTGGATCAGCAGCTGTTTCGGGTTGCCGAAGAACAGGCCGGTCCCCGACACGCTCGAGGTGCTGCCCTGTCCGATGTACTCGACCACGTTCGGGTCGGCGAGCAGACCGACCATGATCCCGCCGAGCAGCCCTGCGATCCCGTGGGTGTGGACGACCCCGAGCGCGTCGTCGACCTTGGAGAACGGGCGCAGGCGGGACAGCCGGTTCCACGACAGCCACACCAGCACCGACGGGATCAGCCCGATGAGCAGAGCGCCGAAGCCGTCGACGTAGCCGGCGGCCGGCGTGATGGCGACGAGCCCGACGATCATCCCGTTGACCGCGCCCAGGAAGGTCGGCTTGCGGTCCACCCCGAACATCATGTCCATCGCGACCCAGACCAGCACCGCGACCGCACAGGCGACGTTCGTGTTGACCACGGCGGTCGCGGCGTCGGTGCCCGCGAAGTAGGGGTCGCCGCCGTTGAATCCGTTCCAGCCCAGCCACAGCAGTCCGGCACCCGCCGCGGCCATGGGGAGGTTGTTCGGGAGCGGACGAGCCCGGTCGCGCGCCAGGCGGGGGCCGATGACCGCGGCGGCCACGAAGCCCGAGGTCCCTGCGGCGAGGTGGATGACGTAACCACCGGAGAAGTCGAGGGCCCCCTGCTGTCCCCAGAACCCGCCACCCCAGATGAGGAAGGCGTTCACGCCGTAGGCGAAGGTGGACCACAACGGGACGAAGATCAGCCAGACCTTGAAGTTGATCCGCCCGATCACGCTGCCGAGGAACAGCAGAGGAGTGATGCCGGCGAAGACGAACTGGAAGTACGCGAGGGTCGATTCGGGGAAGTGCAGTTTCGGCATCAACGAGTCCAGCATCGGGATGTCGGCCTGGGCCGCCGCGCCCACGCCCAGCGTGGGTGCGGGCTTGCCGACGATCTCGGACAGGATCCCGGGGCCGAGATCGAGGGGCTCCCCGAACCCCATCTTGAAGGCCCACAGGAACCAGATGACGAGCACCGCGGCGAAACCGGTGAAGGCCATCATCATCGTGTTGACGGCCCATTTCCGCTGGACGATCCCGCCATACAGTATCGCCAGGCCCGGGATGCTCATCAGGCCCACCAGGGTCGCCGCGACGAGCTGCCAGGAATTGTCTCCGGCGTTCAGCCAGTCAGGATAGGGCACCATCTCACGCACCACCTTCGCTGCAGGCAGGACGACATCCCCGGGGCGGCAGGCATGAAAAGGATCACACAGCCATCTCTCGAGCGCCCCCGAGTGCGAAAATGGTGAGCGCGTCGGATTGCGACTGCGTTAAGAGAGGTTTCCATCATGTAAGGCGAACGTCCTCGGACCGGCAATTCCTCCTGGTTCACCACGGTGCGCGTCGTCTGACCGTTGAACAAGCAATGCGACAGCCCGGGCACCTTGTTCCCGGATGCCACTGCTTCGCCGAACGTCCACCCGGGGCGACTCTGGGCCTTTCCTCTCCGTCTGGTGTTCTACACGGCTTTCGAGCCGCCCGCGGATTGCGGCGGGGAGCGCCGAGCTCGGCCCACGGCGCGATGGGGTCATCCCGGCGCCGTGGGCCTGAACGCGAGGCGGCCACGCTGCTCGGGTCAGAGGTGAGGAGGTCTCGGTCTTGCTCGGAGTGACTTCCTCACCGTTGTCGTATGCGGTTTTTCTAGTATGTCGCGATATGCAGGGGATCGAACGGTCGACCGACCGGAGCTCGCTCACTCGTATCGCACGCGACGCGACGCGACGCGGTGTCGGGTGAGCCCCGGCGGGACTGCGACGGTGGCTGTCCTGGGGCTAGGGGTCGGGCTGTGGCTCGTCGGCGGACTGACCGACCGAACTGCGAGTCAGTCGACTCAGCTGAGCTGGGCGGGCCCGGTCGGCTGGCTGCTCATCGTCCTCGCAGTCATCCTCTTTGCCCTCGCGGTGCCGACGGTCTCCGACACCGTCTCGAGCCCGGCCTCGACGGGCATCATCGGCACCCCGAGCGGAGGCCCCTTGCTGACGTCGGATGGAGGCCAGGTCCGCGGGCGCCGGGTTCCTGTCCGCTTCCCGGCCAGGGGGACCGAGGAGACGACGGCATGATCCCCGATCATTGGGAGGTCTGGGCTCCGACTGATGACGGGCACGACGTGCTGATACTCGGCGACTTCTCGGATCGGCACGAAGCGCTCGAGCGGCTCCGAACAGCGCTCGACGATGGCGCCTCCAGCGTCACGATCGTCGTGGCCGGCGTGATCAGGTCAGCCGGGGATGCTTCGCCCTAGTTCCCGAACGGCGCCCTCGCGTTCATCGCTCGAACCCGGCCATGGTCCTCGGCGGGCTCGATGGACCAGCTGAGTGCGGCGCCACGACGTCACAGATGCCGTGCCCGGAGCCGCGGCCCAGGCGGAGAAGCTGTTCGGGCGGCGTCTACGGGGGCTGGACCCGGTGCCGGAGAACTCCATCGCCGCAGCGCTCGATAGATCTCGTCGAGTCCCCAGACCAGGACGGGCATCGGAATGAGCAGTGCGAGCACCCAGAGGGGAAGGGCGGCGGTGGCGAAGACGACCTGGAACGGCGGCAGGTAGATCACGGCGGCGGCGAAGAGCAGTTCGAAAGCTATCCCGCCGAGGAGCAGCGGGTTGGTCGTCAGACCGATCTTGCGGAGCGAGCTGTGCTGGGTCCGCGCGGCGAACGCGGTGCCGATCTGGCAGGCGACGATCGCGGCGAAGCTGGCGGTGGTGGCCTGCAAGTAGGCGTGGTGCAGGGGCGCGCCGATGCCGGTGGGTGTCCCGGGTGTCCATCCGGCTCGGCCCAGTACGAGCAGGAACAGGCTCATCGTCAGGGCGGCCGAGGCCAGCCCCATCACGCCCCAGGCCCGAAGCAGCATGGAGCCGTCGATGACGTTCTGACCCTGTTTGCGGGGTGGGCGGGCCATGAGGCCGGGTTCGGCGGGTTCGCGACCGAGGGCCAGGGCGGGGAGGGTCTCGGTGCCCAGGTCGATCGCGAGGATCGCGAGGACGGTCAGCGGGAGCGGGATCAGGCCCCCGGACAGAGCGAAGATGAGGAACGGCACGACCTCGGGAACGGCGTGCGCGAAGATGTAGAGGACGAACTTCCGGACGTTGTCGTAGACCCGCCGGCCTTCCTCGACGCCCGCCACGACGGTGGCGAAGTTGTCGTCGGTGAGGACGACGGCGGCGGCTTCCCGGGCGACCTCGGTGCCGCTACGACCCATCGCGACCCCGACGTCGGCGTGGTGCAGCGCGGGGGCGTCGTTGACGCCGTCGCCGGTCATGGCGACGACCTCGCCGCCCTGGTGCAGCGCGTCGGCGATACGCAGCTTGGCCTCGGGGGCGGCGCGGGAGAAGACGAACTCCTCGTGGCCGGCGAGCAGCTGGTCGAGGTCGGTGTCGGAGAGGGCGTCGAGGGCCTCGCCGTCCACGACCCGGTCGGCGTGGATGCCGACGCGGCGGGCGATCTCGGTGGCGGTGCGGCCGTTGTCTCCCGTGACGACGTGGATCCTGATGCCTGACCTGTGGCAGGCCGCGACCGCGTCGGCGACCTCGGGCCGGGGCGGGTCGAGCAGCCCGACCAGCCCGAGCAGGGTCAGCCCAGGGCCTTCGGCCTCGTCGCGGTCCGGTGGGGCCGTCGCGGTCCAGTCGCGGCGAGCGACCGCCAGGACCCGCAGTCCCTGGCTGGTCATCGAGGCGACGGCGTCGGTGAGCGCCCGGGAGCGCGCGTCGTCGAGTGCACACAACGGGAGCAGTGCCTCGGGGGCTCCTTTGACGTGCACCCGCAGCCCGGCACCGACGTGGTCGAGGGTGGCCATCGATCTGCGCCGTGGGTCGAACGCGAACAACGCCTCTCGCGCGGCGTCGCGGTCGGTCGCCTGGAGCCCGACACCGGCGGCGACGGCCATGTCGAGCAGCGCGAGCTCGGTGGGGTCGCCGGTGCGGGTGGCGGCGTCGGCGGTGGAGCAGCGCGCGGCCGCTTCGGCGAGATCGGGGCCGGGGGCCGTGACGACGGTTCCGTCGGCGGCGCGGACCTGCGTGACGTGCATCGAGTTCGCGGTCAGGGTGCCGGTCTTGTCGGTGCAGATGACGGTGATCGAGCCGAGGGTCTCGACGGCGGCGAGCTGCTTGACCAGTGCTCCCCGTCCGGCCATCGATCGCACCCCGGCGGCCAGGGCGAGGGTGATGGTGGGCAGCAGCCCCTCGGGCACGTTCGCCACGAGCAGCCCGACGGCGAACACCAGGGCCTCGGGCCAGCTCAGGCCCGCATAGACCCCGAGCGGCAGGAACGCGATCCCGACGCCGACGGCGACGACGGCGATCAGGTAGGTCACGCGGCGCACCTGGCGCTCCAGCGGGCTGTCGCCGGCGCGCCGCGGCCCGGACAGGGCGGCGATCCGCCCGATCTCGGTGTGCGCGCCGGTGGCGTGCACGACCGCCTCCGCGGAACCGCCGACGCATCCAGTCCCGCTGAACACCAGCACGGGGGAGTCGAGGGGGCGGGTGGCGTCGTCCACGGCGTCGGCGACGCGCTCGACCGGTGCGGACTCGCCGGTCAGCGCCGAGGCGTCGATCTCGAGGCCCCCCGACAGGAGGCGGGCGTCGGCGCAGAGCCGGTCGCCCTCGGCCAGCACCATGACATCGCCCGGTACGACGTCGGTGGCCGGCACCGGGCCGACCACTCCGCCGCGACGGACCTGGGCGTGCGGGGGTAGGTAGCGTCCGAGGGCCTCGACGGCGCGCCCGGCCTGTCGCTCCTGGACGAAGGCGAACAGCGCATTGAGCAGCACCACCGCGACGATGGCCCAGGCCAGCGCCGGGGTGCCGGCCACGACCGCGAGCACCGCGGCGAGCAGGAGCAGGACAGCCAGCGGCTGGGTGAACTGGCGGCCCAGGGCGCGGGGCCACGTCCGGCTCGTCCCCGCCGTCAGCGTGTTCGGGCCGTAACGCTCCAGACGACGAGCGGCCTCCCGCGCCGAGAGCCCCTCGGCGCGGGAACCGAGGTCGCGCAGCAGCCGGGTGATCGGTTCGCGGGGATCGGGTGGGGCTCCTGCGAGGGCGGTCTCCGCCGGCGGTGGCAGGGTCGCGGACGACGTCATGTCCGGCTCCCTGTCACCGGTCGGTCGGAGAGGGATCCGTGCGGCCGGGCGCCGAGGGCCTGCTCGACGCCGGTGGCGATCTCGAGGGCCTCCCGGGCGCGGACCACCAGGGTGCGCACGAGGGCCCCGGACGAGCCGATCTCGGTGTCGGGCCGGGCGGTTCCGGTTCCGACGGCGGCGTTGCGGCGGGCGTCGAGGCCGACCCCGAGGTGGACCAGGCGCTCCGCCGCGCGTTCGCGGACCTCGGTGGCGTTCTCGCCGACCCCTCCGGTGAACACGAGCACGTCGAGGCCACCCAGAGCCGCGGCCATCGTGGCGATCCCGCCGGTGAGGGAGCGCAGGTAGACGTCGAGGGCCAGCTCGGCGTCGGGGTCCGCGGACCGGGCCCGGGCGATCACCTCGCCCATGTCGGCGGTGCCGGCGAGGGCGAGCAGGCCGGAGTCGTGTTCGAGGGCGTGCGCCACCTCGGCCGGAGCGAGGTTCTCCTGCTGCTCGAGCCACAGGAGCAGGCCGGGGTCGACCGCGCCGCTCCGGGTGGCCATGACCAGCCCGTCGAGGGGGGTGAAGCCCATCGTGGTGTCCACGCTCGCCCCGTCGAGCACCGCGGCCAGCGACGCCCCGGCGCCGAGGTGGCACGTCACGACCCGGCGGGCCCCCGGGACCATCTCCCCGGCCCGCCGCGTGGCCCAGGCGTGGGACAGGCCGTGGAACCCGTAGCGACGTACCCCCCAGCGCTCCCGCCAGCGGCGCGGCAGCGCGTAGGTCTGTGCCGCCGGCGGCAGCGTCGCGTGGAACGCGGTGTCGAAGCACGCCACGTGCGGGACGTCGGGCAGCAGGGCCCGTGCGGCGTCGAGGGCACGCAACGACGGGGGCTGGTGCAGGGGTGCGAGCTCCACGAGGTCGTGCAGCCGGCGTTCGACGTCGGCGTCGATCACCACCGGATCCACGAGGTCCGGACCGCCGTGCACGATCCGGTGCCCGACCGCGTCCACCTCGGGTGGGACTTCGGGCAATGCGTCGTCGGAGCTCACCACCGAGCCGTCGGCGACGAGGTCGACCTTCAGCGAGCTCGAGCCCGCGTTGACCACCAGGAGGCGCACGTCAGGCCGGCCAGGTCCAACCGGCGATCTCCGGCGGGTCCTCGCCGTGCTCGCGGGTGTAGGCCCGGGCCCGGCTGCGGGCGTCGACCATCTCCTGGCGCAGATGTGCTTCTCGTCCGCGCAGGCCCGGCACGCGGTCGATGACGTCCATGACCAGGTGGAACCGGTCCAGATCGTTCATCATGACCAGGTCGAACGGCGTCGTCGTGGTGCCCTCCTCCTGGTAGCCGCGGACGTGGATGTTGCCGTGGTTCGCGCGCCGGTAGGTCAGCCGGTGGATCAGCGACGGGTAGCCGTGATAGGCGAACACGACGGGACGATCGGCCGTGAACAGGGCGTCGAACTGGGCGTCGGGAAGTCCGTGCGGGTGCTCGGTCTCGGGCTCGAGACGCATCAGGTCGACGACGTTCACCACGCGCACCCGCAGTGCCGGCAGCCGCTCGCGGAGGATCGCCGTCGCGGCCAGGGACTCCAAGGTGGGGACGTCGCCGGCACACGCCATGACCACGTCGGGCAGTTCCCCGGAGTCGTTGCTGGCCCAGCCCCAGATCCCCAGCCCTCGCGCGCAGTGCAGGACGGCCTCGTCGATGGCGAGGTACTGCAGCGCGGGTTGCTTGCCCGCGACGACGACGTTGACGTAGTCGCGGCTGCGCAGGCAGTGGTCGAGGGTGGAGAGCAGGGTGTTGGCGTCCGGCGGCAGGTAGATCCGGGCGATGTCCGCCTTCTTGTTGACCACGTGGTCGATGAAGCCGGGATCCTGGTGGGAGAACCCGTTGTTGTCCTGGCGCCACACGTGACTGGAGAGCAGGTAGTTCAGCGAGGCGATCGGCCGCCGCCACGGGATGTCGCGGCTGACCTTCAGCCATTTCGCGTGCTGGTTGAGCATCGAGTCCACGATGTGGACGAACGCCTCGTAGCAGTTGAACAGCCCGTGCCGGCCGGTGAGCAGGTAACCCTCCAGCCAGCCCTGACACAGGTGCTCGGAGAGGACCTCCATGACCCGGCCGTCGGGGGCGAGGTGATCGTCGCCGGGCACCGTCTCGGCGTCCCACGCCCGGTCGGTGGCCTCGAACAGCGCGCCGAGCCGATTGGACGCGGTCTCGTCGGGGCCCATCACCCGGAACGTGTGCGGGTTCGCCCGGACCACGTCGCGCAGGAACTCCCCGGCCGTGCGGGTCGCCTCACCGATCGTCGATCCGGGCGCGCCGACGTCGACGCCGTAGTCGCGGAAGGCGGGGAGCCGCAGGTCTTCCAGCAGCGCTCCGCCGTTGGCGTGCGGACTCGCACTCATCCGCCGGGAGCCCCGGGGCGCGAGCTCGGCGAGGTCGGGGCGCAGCGCCCCGTCGGCGGTGAACAACTCCTCGGGGCGGTAGCTGCGCATCCACGTCTCGAGCTGCGCGAGGTGCTCCGGGTTCGTGCGGACCGCCGCGAGCGGCACCTGGTGGGCGCGCCAGGTGCCCTCGACCGGCAGCCCGTCCACCATCGCGGGCCCCGTCCACCCCTTCGGGGTCCGCAGCACGATCATCGGCCAGGTCGGGCGCCCGACCTGCTGCCCCGCCCGCGCCCGCGCCCGGATCGCCGCGATGTCGTCGAGAGCGTCGTCCAACGCGGCGGCGAGCTCCTGGTGCACCCGCGCCGGATCGTCACCGGTCACCAGGACGGGGCGGTGGCCGAAGCCGCGCAGCAGCGCCACCAGCTCGGATTCCGGGATACGGGCCAGCACCGTCGGGTTGGCGATCTTGTAGCCGTTGAGATGCAGGATCGGGAGCACCGTGCCGTCGCGGACCGGGTCCACGAACTTGTTCGAGTGCCAGCTCGCGGCCAGCGGCCCGGTCTCGGCCTCGCCGTCCCCGATCACGCACGCGACGACGAGGTCGGGATTGTCGAAGGCGGCGCCGTAGGCGTGCACCAGGGCGTAGCCCAGCTCGCCGCCCTCGTGGATGGAGCCGGGCGTCTCGGGCGCCACGTGGCTGGGGATCCCGCCCGGGAAGGAGAACTGCCGGAACAGCCGGCGCATCCCGTCGACGTCCGGCCCGATCTCGGGGTAGACCTCGCTGTAGGTGCCCTCCAGGTAGGTGTTGGCCACCACGCCCGGGCCGCCGTGCCCGGGCCCGGTCACGAACAGAGCGTCGAGGTCCCGCGCCCGGATCACCCGGTTCAGGTGCGCGTAGAGCAGGTTCAGCCCGGGAGTGGTCCCCCAGTGGCCGAGCAGCCGCGGCTTGACGTGTTCAGCGCGGAGCGGTTCGGCGAGCATCGGGTTGTCCATGAGATAGATCTGGCCGACCGACAGGTAGTTCGCCGCCCGCCAGTACGCGTCGAGCAACGCCAGCTCGACGTCGTCCAGCGGCCCACCTCCGTCGGAGGGCCGGAGGGTCCGCTCCGAACCCGTCGTCCGCTCGAGGCCCTGCATCACCACGTGACCACCCGCTCCCGCTTCCGTGCGCTCTGACTGGCGCAGGCACCGGGGACCGGGATGCCGACAACGTCATCTATCCGCCGCGGCCAGGAGTGCGTGACTCCGAGGCTCGCGCCGTGACCTCAGTGGGCTGATTCGGGAACGACGACGACGGGGCAGGGGGCGTGGGTGACGCACCCCTGGCTGATCGACCCGATGAGCATCCCGACGAACCCGCCGTGACCGCGCGAGCCCACGACCAGCATCGTCGCGTTCTTCGCCTCCTCGACCAGCGCCTCGGAGGCGTGCCCCTCACGGACCACGGAGGTCACCGGCGGCGTCGTCTCCGTGCGGTTCTTGGTGGCCAGGGCGACGGCGTCGGCCAGGATCGCCGCGGCCCCGTCCTCGAGGCCCTCGAACGGCACCACGAAGCCGGCGTTGTAGGTGGCCGGGTAGTCCCAGGTGCTGACCGCGCGGACCTCGGCTCCGCGGAGCACGGCCTCGGCGAGGGCGAAGTCCAGGGCGACCTGCGAACCGGACGAGCCGTCCACCCCCACCACGATGACAGGTGCTCCGGGGTCGGACGATGACGTCGTCATGGGTTCTCCTCGGTGCGCTGCACGACATGGTGGTCGGCGCGGCACCGGGACCGGGGCACGACGTCTGCGTCCGACAGTACGCCGCGGCGCTGCGCCCGCTCGGGCTCGGGCTCCGTCATTTCGCGGTCATGATCGAACTCCACCAACGCGGGCCGATGAATCAACGAGACCTCGGCCATGCGGTGGGGATGGACAAAGCGATGATCGTGCGCGTCGTCGACGACCTCGAGAAGGCCGAGCTCGCCGTGCGCAAGCCCGTCCCCGGTGACCGGCGGATCCGGGAAGGCGGGATCACCGACCGCGGGCTCGAGGTGTTCGACCAGGCCCACGACAACGGCACGCCCATCGCCGAGAGCCTCACCCACCACCTCGCGTCCGGGGAGTTCGACCAGCTCGTGGACCTCCTGACCCGATTCACCTACCCGCATCCGGGCTGACGGTGCGGGCTTCGCCCGTCATGTCCGTGAGGACGTCCGGCACGATGTCGCCGTGACCACCGTGCCCAACTCCGAGCAGCGCGCCCGGTGGAACGGTCCCTCGGGGAGCGCCTGGAGCGAGAACGCCGAGCACTTCGAACGCGGGTACGCCGACTTCGACGCGGCCTACCTGGCCGCCGTGGCCGCGCAGCCGGACGACCTGGTGCTCGACGTCGGCAGCGGACCCGGAGCCCTGGCCCTCCAGATCGCGGCGACGGCGCGCCGCGTGGTCGGCGTCGACGTGTCGGCCCCGCTGGTCGACCTCGCGCGGCGTCGCGCGCAGGCAGCGGGCCGCGACGACGTGGACTTCGTGGTGGCCGACGCGCAGGTCGGCCCGCTGCCGGACGAGGACGCCTTCGACGTCGTCGTGAGCCACTTCGGGTCGATGTTCTTCGACGACCCCGTGGCCGCGTTCACCGCGCTGTACCGAGTGCTGCGCCCCCGGGGGCGGCTCGTGCTGCTCACCTGGCAGGGCCCGGAGCGCAATCCCTGGCAGGTCGAGGTGCTGCGTGCCCTGCACCCCGACCGGGAGGCGCCGATCCCCCCGACCGACGGGCCGAGCCCTTTCGGGCTCAGCGACCCGGCCCGGGTCCGGACCGTGCTGGGTGCCGCCGGCTTCGTCGACGTCGACCTCGAGGGCCTCCGCGCGCCGCACTGGTCGGGGGCCGACCCGGACGATGCCATGCGCTTCACGGCCACCCAGCACGCGGCCGTGCTCGATGGGTACGACGAGGCCACCCGGCGTCGTGCGCTCGACCGGCTCCGCGCGCTGTTCGAGGCCCACCACACCGACGACGGGGTCCTGTTCGACTCCGCGACGTGGCTCGTGCGGGCCCGCCGGCCCTGAACGACCGGCACGGCGTCCGAGAGGGGACGACGAGGGCGGTCGACGCGGCAGCGGCCGGGGGCGAGACGCCGTACGGGTGGAGAGGTGACGTGGCCGACGGGCCGTGATGAGATGCGGGAGTGCCGATCGCCTACGCCCTGGACCCGTTCTGGGCGCATCGGCGGGCGCACGTCTACGACGGGGACTGACTGCGCACCCGACCTCTCTCGCCGTCCGCGGCTCCACGCCCGGCGGCGTGTCCTCGGCCGCTGTCCACCCCTCAGGGCAGACGGCCGGATCGTCCGGAGCCACCGTGTCGCTCGCCCTGCCCCGTCCCCTCCACACCCTGTCCTCGTCCGGGCGTCCCGCCCGCCCGGACGACCGCCGCTGGCGCGACGGGCCCACGCCGGTCAGCCTCGCCGACCTCACCGCCCTGACCCGCGCCATCGCCGAGGAGGTCCGCGACGGCCGGTACACCGCCACCGTCGACGCGACATCACGCTGGTCGCAGCGCCTCCACGCCGACGCCTACCTCGACGTCTGGCTGATCGGTTGGGCCCCCACGCAGGCGGCCGAGCTGCACGATCACGGCGGTTCCCTCGGTGCCCTCACCGTGGTCCGGGGTGAGCTCACCGAGTGGCGGTGGAGCGGCACCCGGGCGGACCGCACCGGCGACACCGGCGACACCGAAGCGGCCGGGACGGTCCTCGTCGCTCCCGATTCCCCGGAGGCCGACGGCGGGAGCGGCCCGGGTCTACGTCGACGGTTGCTGCGGGCCGGGCAGGGCGCCGCGTTCTCCCTGGGCCACGTCCACGACGTCTCCAATCGCGCCGGAGAATCCGCGGTCAGTGTCCACGCGTACTCGCCGCCGCTCTCGACGATGTCGTACTACGAGGTCGACGGCGACACCCTTCGTCGCACCCGCTCCGAGCTCGTCCCTCCCGGCGGACCGCCGGAATGACTGCCGGAATGACTGCTGCACGGTCGTCGTGGCCCGTGCCGATCCCTCATCGGTCGTTGAGCACCGGGCGCAGGTCCTCGAGCCGGTCGTAGGCCCACCACAGGTAGTTCTCGGTCCCGCCCTCGCGCAGCGGATGGAGATCGGTGTGCTCGGGGTCGTCCTTGAACGCCTGGAACGCGGCCGCCGACGGCCACTCCACCAGCACCATCACCTGGCGAGGCGTGCCCCCCGACGATTCGCAGTCCTCGCTCAGTCGACCGAGGGCGACGACCCGGCCGCCGTGCTTGCCCACCGCCGCCACCGACCGCTTCGAGTACGCCTTGTAGTCGTCGTTCGGCGCGAGGTCGAACAGGTTCAGGGCGTAGACCGCACTCATGATCGGAGCGTGTCACACGCCGGGCCGTCGGCGGTGTGCCCGGGACCGACCCTCTACGTTCCGTCGGTGGCGACGTCGGCCGGGGGAGGGTGGCAGCGATGGCTGATCCCGGCGTGCCGGGTGCGATGGCCGGGGAGCTGGTGACCGAGACGCTCGACGAGGGCGGAGGGCGGCGGGTCACGGCGTACGTCCCGCCGGAGCCGCCCGAGGCCGTGGTGTTCGGCGGTGACGGTCAGGTGATCTCGCGGTGGGGCGAGGTCCTCGAGGGCGCCGGCCACCGGTCCACGATGATCGTCGGGGTTCATCGTCCCGACGACGAGACGCTGCGGTTGCACGAGTACTCACCAGCGCTCGACCCGCACCGGTTCGCGGCACTCGAGCGGTTCCTCGTCGAGGACGTGCGGCGATGGACGAGGTCACGGTTCGGGGTCGCGCTGCCCGCCGGCCGCACAGCGGTGCTCGGGGTCTCGGCCGGTGGGGAGCTGGCCCTGGCGATGGGGCTGCGCCATCCCGAGGTCTACGGCGCGGTCTGCTGTGCCTCACCCGGCGCGGGGTACCGACCGCCCTCGGTCCTGCCCGACCCGCTGCCGCGCACCTACCTGCTGGCCGGTACCCAGGAGCCGTTCTTCCTCGAGAACGCGACCAGGTGGGCGACCGCCCTGCGCGACGCCGGAGCGGACGTCGTCATGTACGAGCGGGCCGGATCGCACGGGGGTGCCTTCTGGCGACGGGAGTTCCCGCTGATGGTGGAGTGGGCGTTCGGGCGTCCGTCGAGCGCGCGGTCCGGCGGGTGGGGTAGGTAGTAGGTATGGAGCCTCGGACGACGGCGGGCAGGGTTCGCGGGCTGGAGCGGGACGGGGTGCACCGCTTCCTCGGGGTGCCCTACGCCGCCCCTCCGGTGCGGTTCGCCGCACCGGCACCGGCCCCTCGGTGGGACGGCGTGCGGGACGCCACCAAGCCCGGGCCCAACGCGCCGCAGGCCGAGCGCGGCATCCCGGGATTCGATCTCGGCCCGATCCTCGGCCACGGCTGGCGGCCGGGCGAGGACTACCTGACCGTCGACGTCTGGACCCCGGGTGGGGCGGGCCTGCCGGTCATGGTCTTCCTGCACGGCGGCGCGTTCATCGCCGGCGAGCCCGGCGCGCCGGCCTACGACGGGACCGCTCTCGCCCGTGCGGGTGTGGTGCTGGTGTCGGTGACCTACCGGCTGGGTGTCGAGGGATTCCTCCCGCTGCCGGGCGGCGTGACCAACATCGGCCTGCGTGACCAGCTCGCGGCCCTGGCGTGGGTACGGGAGAACGCGGCCGCCTTCGGTGGCGATCCGGATGCCGTGACGGTGTTCGGGGAGTCGGCGGGTGCCATGTCGGTCGGCGCGCTGCTGGGCTCTCCGCTGGCCGCGGGGCTGTTCGACCGCGCGATCGTCCAGAGCGGGGGAGCGGAGGTGGTGCGCGGCCCGGAGGTGATGGCGGCGTTCGCGGCCCGTTTCACCGCGGAACTGGGGGTCGGCAACGATGCCGCCGCCGTGCGGGAGCGTCCGGTCGCCGATGCGCTCACCGCCCTCGAGGCCGTGGGCGCTCCGACGCGGCGGGGAGACCTGCGCGAGCCCGACGGGGTGGACCCGGGCTTCGGGGTGGGCGTGCTCGCGCCGGTCGTCGGTGACGACGTCCTCCCCGTGGCGCCGCTCGAGGCGATCGAGGCCGGTGCCGGCGCGGGCGTCGATCTGCTCGCCGGCGCCAACGACGAGGAGATGAACCTCTACGTCGTCCCGACCGGCGCGCTGGACGCGATGAGCGAGGACCAGGCGCGGGCCGCGCTCGCCGCCGCTCACCCGGACGCCGACCGGCTGCTGGCGCAGGCGAACGGGTCGCCCGGCGAGCGCTACGCGAGCGTCGTCACCGAGCTGCTCTTCCGCGGCCCGGCTCGCCGGATCGTCGCTGCCCACCGCGGCCGCGGCCACCGCTACGAGTTCGGGTGGAGATCCCCCAGTTTCGGCGGGCGGCTGGGCGCCTGTCACGGCCTGGAGCTCCCGTTCGTCTTCGGCACCCTCGACACCGCGTCCGGGCCCGACACGCTTCTCGGCGAGGACCCGCCTGCCGAGCTCGCCGCCGAGCTCCTGGCCGCGTGGACGGCCTTCGCCCGCAGCGGAGACCCCGGATGGGCGCCCGACGACGAGACGGGCTCGCCCCGTCGATTCGTCTGATCCACGAGCCGCGACCTGCGTCCCGGCGGCGGCGGTCAGCCGGCGGCCGGGTGGGCGCGTCCGTGGAGGGCGTCGGTGACGTCGTGGTGGATCGAGAAGGTGCTGTACAGGTCGAGGGCCTTCACGACGAGCAGCACCGGTCGGGTGTCGCCCACGACCAGGAGCGGGCCGGTGACGTGGCTCGGGGTGTGCTCGGCGCCGGTGACCAGGGCGGTGATCGCGGATGCGCCGAGGAAGCTCACGTCGCGGAGATCGACCACGAGGACGTGGCGCGGGGCCGTGGCGGCCGCGAGCCGGGCCAGCTCGTCGCGGACCGCGGTCTGGAGCTGGCCGGCGTTGAAGGAGTCGATCTCTCCGGCGCAGCGCAACACCAGTCCGCTGAGCGAGCCGTCGCGCACCAGGCTGCGCTCGACGATCACCGGTGGGGAGAAGTCGGGCGCGGTCACGGTGGGTCCCCTGGGGGCACGAGGCCCGGCGTCGCTCGCTGGTGGTCGCCGGGGTTTCGCGGTGCAACGCCGGGAGCCCGATGTTCACCGCTGGCTGAGATCCCGAGAGTAGGTCACGAGGCCATGGCGGGCTGGCCGACGACCCTGCCGCCGCCTCCCTCGAGGGGTCCGCAGGGAGCCGGCCGGGGCCGGCCCCGGGTGTGGCCCGGGCGAGACCTGGGCGAACCGGCACCGAGTGGGTATCCCGGTGCGACGCGTCAGGTCGACCGCGGGAGGGTCTCCCTCCGCGGTGGCCGCGCAGAGGCGGTGACGTGATGGAGCCCGACGGGGTGAGCGAGCACGAGGGTCTGCCGCTCGGGGCGACACGCTGCGAGTGCTGGCCGACCCCGGCCGGCGCGGGGTCAGCGGTGGGCGAGCTGGCGCTCGACCGGGCGGCGGTCCCGGCGTCGGTCCGGATTCTGCGCCGTGCGCTGCGGGACTGGGCGAGCTCGGCCGAGCTCGACCTGGACACCGTCGACGCCATCGTCCTCGCGGTCGACGAGGCGGTCACCAACGCCGTCGAGCACGGCCGGAGGCCCGCATCCGACGGTCCGGAGGCCGCAGGTCCCGGAGTCCCGGCGGACACGGCGGGCATCCGGCTCCACGCCGCGAGCACCCCGTGCGGCGACGGTGTCGCGGTCTCGATCACCGATCGCGGCACGTGGCGACCGGCGCCTGCTGATCCCGGCCACCGTGGACGCGGAATCCAGCTGATGGGCCGCCTGGCCGACCGCTCCACCATCACCACCGAAGCCGCCGGCACCACCGTGCGGATGTGCTGGACCCGAGCCTGATCGACGCGGGTGGACGGCCCGGTCACGTCTCGACGGCTACTTCCGTCGGCTGAGCACGGCGAGGGAGACGCCGACCCCGGCCAGCGTGAAGGCGAAGGCGGCGAG
The DNA here is from genome assembly GCA_963849235.1 of uncultured Actinomycetota bacterium. GTDB lineage: Bacteria > Actinomycetota > Actinomycetes > Mycobacteriales > Pseudonocardiaceae > Actinomycetospora. The sequence goes on from CAWKGY010000001.1 coordinate 180,213, forward strand.
CAGGAAGGCGACCGCGGCCGCGAGGGGATCGACGTCGCGCAGCGGGATCGCCATGGTGAGGACCAGCACGACGCCGAGCGCGAGGCTGCCGAGCATGAGGGCCAGGCAGGCGACCAGGAGCGCCCGTGAGCGGTCCTTCCCCATGAGGTCGAGAGCCCCCGTACCGTCGACGCGGCCGCCGATTACTACGGCATCGTAGTTGTCCGGGACCGCCGCCGCCCGACGAGGGATTCTCGCGGCCGGAGCCGGCGACCGGGTCGGGTCGTCGGGTGGCTCAGCCGTCGCCGTCGGGCGGAGCGGGCAGTCCCGGGCGGGGGAGAGGTGTCGGACTGACCTTGCCCGTCCACGCGGCCCGGGCACCCGAGTCCCCGATCTGGTACGTCGTGCCGACAGCGCCCACCGAGACCACGACGGTGAGGATCGCGAGGATGATCGTCACGGCGACGTCCCGGGATCCCGACCTCGACGGTTGCGCGTGCGTGCGGCGGGCCGCCCCCGGGCCCTCGGTCGGCGGCCCGGCCGGGTCCCGGCGGGAGAGGAGCAGTTCGCGGCCCCCGAGGGCGATGCCGACGATCGCCAGGCCGATCGCCCAGGGGAGCAGTGAGTCGCCCAGCTCGGTGTGGGCGCGCAGCAGCGGGGTGGAGGGCAGCCGGTGCTCGAGCCACTCCCCGGCGTCGGTGGTCAGCGGAACCGTCACGAGCGTCACCACGGCCAGGACCGCGCCCGCCACGGCGAGGCGACGGCGCGCAGCGGGCCAGAACGCGACCAGCAGCAGGACCAGGGACGTGAGCGGGACGAGCACGACGACGGCGTGCACGAGCAGGACGTGGGCAGGGAGCCCGTTCACCGTGGTCATCGGCGAGATCCTCCGATCCGTTGCTACTACGTCACTGTAGTAGCGAGATCGTCGGACGCGCCGGGTGGGCCGATCCACGGCCCAGTGGCGTCAGCCCGTCATGAGCGGTGCGAGGATCTCCCGGAGGTCCCACGCGGCGTGGGCCGCACCGGCGCCGGCGAGGGCGGCGAGGGTCAGCAGCATGGCGGCCGCGAGCAGCGGGACGGCGAACCCGTCGACGGCGAGCCCGCGGCTCCCGACCTCACGGCGCGGGTCGGGAGCGAGCAGGGCGGCCACTCGCCGTGGGACCGCGCCACCGGTCACGCCCGGGCTCAGCACCGGGTCGGCCAGGACCTGGTGCCGCTCCGGACGGGGCTCGGCGGTGCGCGCGGCGAGTGCGGCGTGCCCGACCGCGTGGGCGACGATCCGGCGGTCGTCGAGCGAGCGGGCCGCACGCTCGTCCGCACAGCGCTCCGCGCTGTAGGCCAGGTGCGGCCACCAGGTGGCGAGCAGCGGGTTGAGGGCGACGGCGAGCGCGCCCACCGTCAGGTGGCGGTGATGGCCCAGGTCGAGGTGTGCCTGCTCGTGGGCCAGGACGGCGGCCCGTTCCCGGTCGTCGAGGTTCGCGAGGAGTCCTCGGCTCGCGATCACCCGCCCGGGCCGACCGCGGGAGGGTGGGGTCGCGGCAGCGAACACCCCGTCGTCGTCGACGACGATCACGTGCCGGTCGTCGGTGGCCAGTTCCGCGTGCACCAGGCGGCGCCGGCGCACGCGGCGTGTGGCGGCGCACGCGGTCCGGATCAGCACGGTGCCGAGCACCACGGCCCCGACGATGCCGGCCGGCACCGCCGCGGGATCGTCGTGACCGTCGGGCGCGACCAGGGGGTGGACGGCCCCGAGGTGAGCCACCCCGCCCGCGACGATCAGCCCGAGCGAGACGGTCGTCGCGGCGGCGGTGGTGGCGAGGATCGTCGTGAGCAGCACCAGGACCGCGCGGGGGTTCACGCGGTCGGGCAGTGGCCGCAGGGCGGTCGTCAGCGGAGGCAGGGCGAGCAGTATCGAGAACGCCAGGGGTGCATAGACCGCGATCCGCATGTCACTCCCCGAGCAGGCGCCGCAGTGCCTGCTCGTCGTCGTCGGACAGGTCGTCCACGAAGCGGGCGAGCACGGCGTCCCGATCGGGACGTTCGTCCAGTACCCGGCGCATCCGCATCGCGGCGAGACCGGGCTCGTCGCTCACCGGGCGGTAGGCGTACGCCCGGCCGCGTCGCTCCCGCTGCAACGCTCCCTTCTCGTGCAGTCGCACGAGGATCGTCAGGACGGTGGTGTAGGCCAGGTCGCCGGCGAGGACCTGTTGGACCTCGCCGGCGGTCATGGCCGACGACGAGGCGAACAGTGCGTCGAGCACGGCACTCTCGAGCTCCCCCCGCCCTCGGGCTCGTCGGCTCGCCACGGTTCTGCCTCCATCGACGACGACATTGTAGTAGCAGGACGGGCCTGCCTCACCTCGGCAGCGGCATTGTGCCTGCTGGGGTGCCCCGGCCGGGCGCACGACCACGTCACCCCGGGCCCGGACGACGACCATCCGGGGACCTTCGGCCCTGGTGTCCTCCCTCGCCCTCACCGACCATGGGGGCGGCGGGTGTCCGCACCCGCCCGTCCGACGACGCGGGGGGCGACCATCCGGCACACGACACGCGAGCTCCGGCTCGAGCGGCCGGGCGACGACGCGGTGACCGCCCGTCCGACCTGGGCGCTGCGTGCCGACCGGCTCCTGCGATCGATGATCGCCGTCGCCGACGGGCTCGACCTCGAGGAGACCCTGGCGCGCATCGTCCGCGAGGCGGTCGAGCTCGTCGACGCCCGCTACGGCGCCCTCGGCCTGCTCGACGACGGGCGTACCGGGCTGGCCCGCTTCGTCACCGTCGGACTCGACGAGGCGACCCGATCGCGGCTGGGTGCGCTGCCGACCGGGCGGGGACTGCTCGGTGAGCTGATCCGCCACCCCGTCGCGCTGCGCCTGGACGACCTCCGTCAGCACCCGGCCTCCGTCGGGGTCCCGCCCGGCCACCCGCCGATGGGCACGTTCCTCGGCGTCCCCGTCCGCGTCCGGGACCGGGTCGTCGGCAACCTCTACCTGACCGACAAGCGCGACGGGTCGTTCACCGCGGACGACGAGGAGGTGACGACCGCGCTCGCGGCCGCCGCCGGGATCGCGGTCGAGAACGCCCGGCTGCACGACCGGACGCGGCGACTGGTGGCCGAGAGCCGGTTGCGGCAGCGCTGGTTGGAGGCCTCCGGCGAGATCACGACGATGTTGCTCGCCGGCGGGGACCCGGGGGAGGCGCTCGCGCTGGTCGCGCAGCGCGCCGCCGAGCTCGTGGGTGCGGCGGGGGCGCTGATCACCACGTCGCCCCGCCCGTCCGACGCCGGGGACGACCAGCCGGTGGGGGTGACCGTGGCGGTCGGCCTCGACGGCCGCTACCCGGCGGGGGCCCGGCTCCCGATGCGGGACACCGTGCTGGGCGCGGTCGCGCACACCGGTACCCCCCAGGCCGTCGAGGACCTGGTGCTGGGTCCCGGCGCCCCCGGGGAGGGTCGGGGCTTCGCCGTGCCGATGCGCGGCGGAGAGGAGATCAGCGGTGTCCTGGTCGTGGCCGGCGTGGAGCACGCGGGTCCCGTCGACGACGACGGTCTGTCGATCCTGGCCTCCTTCGCCGACCAGGCCGCCCTGGTGCTGCGTCATGCGGAGTCCCAGCGGGCGCGTCGCCAGCTGGACGTCGTCACCGATCGCGAGCGCATCGCGGCCGATCTGCACGATCACGTGTTGCAACGGCTGTTCGCCCTCGGCCTGGGCCTGCAGGCCGCGCACGCCCGGTTGCCGGCCTCGGCGGGCGCCCGTCGCGTCGACGACGCGGTCGACGAGATCGACGCGATCATCCGCGACATCCGCACCTCGATCTTCGACCTGCACACCGCCCGGGGTGGAACTGCGCCGGCGGAACGCGTCCGGGCCGCCGCCGCCGGGATGACCGTCGACACCGGCATCGACCCTGTGGTGCGGGTGTCCGGGGACGTCGACGACGTCCCCGAGGACCTGGCGGTCGCGGTCGAGGCGGTGGTGCGCGAGGGCGTCAGCAACGCGGTACGCCACGCAGCCCCGACCCAGATCACCGTGACCGTCTCGGCGGACTCGACCCTCGCGGTCGAGGTCGTCGACGACGGGCTCGGCATCCCGGAGGCCGTCGCGCGCAGCGGTCTGGCCAATCTCGTGGCCCGTGCCCGGGCCGTCGGCGGGGACGCCCGCGTCGCCCGCCGACCCGTGGGCCGCGGGACCCGACTGACGTGGTGGGTGCCCCTCGACCACACCGACCCCGACGAGCAGGGCGGGCGACCGCCGGCCCTCGGATACGGAAAGAGCGCACGATGACGACGGTGTTCCTGGTCGACGACCACGAGGTGGTCCGGCGCGGGGTGGCCGACCTGCTCGGCGCGCACGATGACCTCGACGTCATCGGGGACGCCGGCAGCGTGGCCGAGGCCTTGGTGCGCATCCCCGCGCTGAACCCCGCGGTGGCGGTCCTCGACGTGCGGCTCCCCGACGGAAGCGGGGTGGAGCTGTGTCGTGACCTGCGCTCCCGGATGCCGGAACTGCGCTGCCTGATGCTGACGTCCTACACCGACGAGCAGGCGATGTTCGACGCCGTGCTCGCCGGGGCCAGCGGCTTCGTGATCAAGGACGTCCGCGGCAACGACATCGTCAACGCCGTGCGCGAGGTCGGTGCGGGTCGCTCGCTGCTCGACGGGCGCGCCGCGACCGCGCTGATGGGCCGGCTCCGGGATCGCAGCGAGGCGTTCGACCCGCTGGCCGAGCTGACGGACAAGGAACGTGAGGTGCTGAGCCACATCGGGCAGGGCCTGACCAACCGGGAGATCGGCGCGCAGATGTTCCTCGCCGAGAAGACGGTGAAGAACTACGTCTCCGCGCTCCTCGCCAAGCTCGGGATGCAGCGCCGGGTGCAGGCCGCCGTGCTGGCCAACCAGATGAAGGACCAGCCCTCCGGGCGCTGACTCCTCGGGACCTCCGACCGACCTGTCGGCCTACCTCGCCCACGCCGTCCTCGCGAGCCCCGTCGCGGTACTGCACCGCCGCGCGCGGGAGGCCCAGCTGGTCGTCGTGGGTCGGGCCGCGCGGGGACGCGTCCGCGAGCTGGTCATGCCCTCACCCACCTCGGAGCTGCTGCGCACGGCGGAGTGCCCCGTGCTGGTCGTGCCGGCCCCGGGACCCGCACGCCCGACCTGGGCGCCGAGGACCACTGGGTCGTGAGGCGGCCACGATCGGGGTCACGGGGCGGCCGAGCCGTAGGTCCGCATCATGTCCGCCGCCACCTGGGCGGTCCGTGACTCACCGGAATCGGGGCGCTGCGCGAGCGCGGTGACGACGAGACCGGGCGCGGCGGCCGGCGCTGCGGCGGTCATCCAGTCGTCCACCCCGCCACCCGGGACCGAGGGGTCCTCGGCGGTGCCCGACTTCGCCTCGACCGGGACGCCGAGGTTCGCCAACGCGGTCCCGGTCCCGGAGGTGACCATGGCCTGCATCCCCGCCCGCACCGGCCCGAGAAGGTCGGCGAACGGCAGTGGGGACGGCGCCGGGTGGGGGAGGACGGTGGCTCCCGCGCCGGTGCCGACGGTCATCCCGAGGTAGGGCGTGGCGAGGGCGCCGGTGGCGACCGCGGCCGTCCAGCGGGCGTCCTGCAGGGGCGTGACCTGGATCGGCCCCTGCCCGATGCCGAGGATGACCGTGGACCCCGGATACCAGGTGCCGCCGGCCGCCGCGACGCTCGCGGGGGTGCCGAGGTAACCGCTGCTCTCGCCGGGGAGGTCGATGCCGGTGGGGCTCCCGACGCCGAGTGCGTGGGCGGTGTCGATCATCGTCTCGGGACCGAGGGCGACCGCGAGCTGGTAGAAGTACACGTCGTTCGACCAGGCGATCGCGTCGACCAGGTCCTGCGGAGGCAGCACCCGCCAGTTGTCGAACGTGTGGTCGCCGTAGGTGAAGCTGCCGCCGGTGGGGATGACCCGGTCCGGTGGGATGGCGGGGTGGACCATGTCCGCCGCGGCGTTGACCAGCTTGTAGGTCGACCCGGGCGGGACCGCGGACGCGATGGCGTGGTCGAGCGTCGGGCTGCCGGGCCCGGACGAGGCGGCCTCGAGCGCTGCCGCGTCCAGGGGCGGTCCGTAGAGAGCGTCGTCGTGGCTGGGCCAACTGGCCAGGGCCAGCACGGCGCCGCTGCGGGGATCCATCGCGACGGCGGCGCCGACCGCGCCGCGGGGACTCCCGTCGAGCGACGCGGCGACGTCGGTCACGAGCCGCTGTTGCATGCCGAGGTCGATCGTCGAGGCGAGCGTCGCGCCGGGGACCGGGTCACGCCGGGCCGCGGCGGCCACCGGGCGACCGGTGGGATCGACCCAGAAGCACTGCTCACCCGGCACACCGCGCAGGACGCCGTCGTAGGTCTCCTCGAGACCTGCGCGCCCGGTGGTGCCCCGCGGGTCGAGATCGGCCTGCCGTGCGGTCTCGGTCGGGGTCGCGGCCCCGACCCAGCCGAGGACGGGCGCGAGCACCGGACCCGTCGGGTAGCTCCGCCGGGGCGCGGGAACGACCACGACGCCGGGCAGCGCGGCCCGGGTCACCGCATCACCGGTCGGGCCGGGGACCACCCCGGCGTCGGCGCCGATCGTCGTGGTGGGCAGCGGGTCGACCAGCGCGTGGATCGCCGCGGGCGGGCGTCCCAGGAGCGCCGCGAGGCGGTCGACGGCACCGGGGGTCGCGCGCAGCAGGGCCGGGACGAGCTGCACGTCCCGGTCACCCGCGTCGGTGGCGAGGACGGCGCCGTGCCGGTCGACGATCGCACCCCGAGGCGCGGGGATCGTCACGCACCGGGTCATCTGGTCGACGCCCGCCGCGAGCGCTGCCGGGTCGCGCACCAGTCCCACGCCGTAGCCGGCGAACACGGCGAGCACGAGGGTCACGGTGGCCATGGCGGTGCGGGCCAGGCGGGGGCGGTTGCGCGCCGCGGGTGCCCACAGCGGACGGCGGGCCCCGTCGCGACGCCCGCCGAGCGCGAGTCCGAGCGCGGCGAGGTGCACCACGGTGGCGGTGCCCCCGGCGGAGAGGACCGGGAAGGGGACGCCCGCGACAGGGAGGAGGCCGAGGTTCCCGCCGGTGGACACCACGAGCTCGACGCCGAGGAGGACGGCGAATCCGGCGCAGAGAAGCCGCCCGGTGGCGCTTCGCGGCGAGCGGGACCCGACGACGCACCGCCAGACGATCACGAGGCCGGCGACCACGGCCAGCCCGGCCGCGACCGCGCCCCAGCCCGAGGCGAGCGAGGCGAGCGCGAGGTCGGTCTCCCGCTCGGGCAGGTAGCCGGCGGCCAGGGTGTGCACCGGGTCGGTCCGGTCGCCCCACCAACCGCCCCACGCGATCGCCAGGCGCGCCTGGCGCACGGCCCAGCCCGGCCCGGCGGCCGACTGCGAGCCGGTGAGGAAGGTGCCGAGCCGCGCGAGCTGGTAGTCGTGCAGGAGGCCGAGGGCGAGCGGGGCCGCCACGGCGGCGCCCGCGAGCACCGGGACCAGGTGTCGCGCCGGAACCCGTGCGATCACGAGGACCGCCACCGCCGTGACGGTGAGCAGGGTCGCCGTGGACAAATCCGGCTGACCGGCGACGAGCACGATCGGCACGGCCGCGAGCGGGAGCGCGACCGCGAACCGCCGCCAGGTGGGCCGCCCGCTCCCGAGCACGACGGCGAGCACGAGCGGGACGGCGAGCTTGGCCAGCTCGGAGGGCTGGAGCGTGAGCGCTCCGCCGCCCAGCCAGCGCCGCGCACCGTTCACCTCGAGACCCGCGGCGAGCACGAGGAGCAGCAGGGCCACCGTGGTGCCGTACACCGCCCAGGCCAGGGCAGGGGTGACCGGTCTGCGTCGCGCGGCGAGCACGAGGAGCAGCACCAGTCCCAGGCCCCCGGTGACGAGCTTCGTCACCGCCGCTCCCGTCTCGCCGGCGGCCGCCAGGTTCGCCGCGCCCAGGCCCACGAGCACGACGGCGGCGATGACCGCGGCCGCGTCCGCCAGCCGCTCGCGTCGCGCCTCGATCCCGCGCTCCTCCCGGGCTCGCGCCTGCTCCCGCCGTCGTGCCGCCCGGTCCTCGTCGCCGCGACGGCCGACCGGGAGGGGGCGGAGGCGCAGGGCCCGCCGGAGCCGGTCGGCGAGGTGTCGCCGCCCCGTGCCCCACCCGTCCCCGGGCTCCGCGAGCCGTTCCGGGGGCTCGTCCCAGCTGCCCGTCGTGTCTGCGCTCAGCACGGTCCCGCTCCGACGGCGAGAGCGGTGGACGCCGCGCGCGAGGGAGCTGTGGTGACGGCGAGGACGGCGAGCGCGCGGCCGGGCGGCAGCGCGATCCTCACGACGCCGTACGCGCCGGCCGCCCCCGGCGTGACGCCTCCGCCGAGGGGCACCTCGGTCCCTCGGCAGCGGTCCGCGGCCATGACGGTCCACGCCGTCGGCGTCACGGCGGTTCCGGGCCGGCGGTCGACCCCGACCGCCACGGCGCAGGAGGAGCCCGGCTCGCACGGAGGATCGAGGAGCCGGACGCGCACGCCGACGACGTCGCCGGCGCCGGCGGGCGCGACCACGGGGATCGGTGCGAGCGAGCGTGCCGGGGCGGCCGCGGAGGCCGACGGCACCCCGGCGGCGTCGCGCAGGCGCGACAGGTCGGCCTGGATCCGCCCGTGGAGCAGGCCCAGCTCGCCGAGCACCACGAGGACGACCGCGGCGAGCGCGAGGAGCCAGGGCCAGCTCCGGCCCCACGTCCGGGCCGCGGCGGCTCGGACGTCGCCGGGGCGGCGGGGCGGTGGGAACGGTGGGGTGGGGAGGAGCCGGTCGGCGTCGACCGGTGGGACCGGTCGGCTGGGCGCGCGCGTCATCGTGGATTCCCGGAGGGCGGGTCGGGCGGCGGGTGGACGTCAGGCGGTGGCGGCGCGCAGGTCGGCGCGGCCGCCGGCCAGGGCGAGGCCTTCGGCGACGCAGGTCCGCGGCCGGTCGGGCACCTTGACGGGGAAGCCGAGCGCGGTCTCGAGATCGTCGCGCAGGTGGGGCGCGAGCGACCCGCCACCGACGAGCACGACTCCACCGGCGAGCAGGTCCGGGACGCCGTCGACCGGGAGGTCGGTGAGGCAGTCGCGCAGGGAGGTCACCGCACGCCGCACCACCGGGGCGACGGCCGCTTCCACCTCCTCCGGCCGCACGGTGAGCACGCGCGGGCGTCCCGTCGCGACCTCCTGACCCTCGGCCGTGACCGGCTCGTGGGTCGAGGACGCGCGGACCTTCAGCGCATCGGCGGCCGACTCGGAGAGATGCAGGCCGTGCTGCTCGCGCAGGTGGCCGCGGAGGGCGGCGGTCATCTCGTCGCCCGCGTGCCGGCAGGAGCGCCGGGTCAGGACGCGGCCGCGGCAGAACACCGCGAGCTCCGCGGTCCCTGCTCCGACGTCGGCCACCGCCTGGACACGGGGGTCTGCGAGGTCGAGGCCGCAGCCGAGGGCGCCCGCGAGGGGTGCCGCGAGCAGCTCGACGTGCCCGAGCCCGGCCTCCTCGGCCGACTCCAGGAGCGCACGGCGTTCCAACGGGGTCGCGTCGACCGAGCAGCTCAGGACGGCGTGCGGGCGGCGGACGCGCCACCGGCCGGAGGAGGTCCGTCGGAGGAGCTCGTGGAGATAGGTGCGGACGAGGGTCAGGTCGGTGACCGCGCCTCCGCGCAGGGGGTGCCCGACGCGGGCCCCCGGGGGCGTCCGCCCGTCCAGTGCCGCGGCCGCGTCCCCGACGAGCAGTTCGCAGCCGCGGCGCGCCGGCCACTCCACCAGGAGCGACGGTTCGTCGTGCACCACGCCGTCGCGCGGGTGGCAGACCACGGTCGTCCCGGTTCCCAGATCGATCCCGATGTCCCCCACCCTGACCCCTTCGCCACGTGGCCGCTGTAGGCAGCGGGGACGTTAGGAGTGGGGTGGTGGGCATCGTCAGGGTCGATGCTCCCCCCGGTGGCGTCCGAAGGTCCCTCTCCGGGCCGCCGCGCGCCGCTCACGCTGCGACGGCACGCGCTCCGGACGCGAGGCCCAGCCCGGTGACCGAGAGCATCCCTCGCTTCCGGCTGAGCAGGTGCTGCGCGTGGAGGAGCACCGGGAGGAGGTCGGCCTCCAGCCCGGAGGCGCCGTGCGCGTCCACCCGGACGTGGCGGGCTCCCGCCACGTACAGGGCATGCAGATGCTCGCCCACCCGCCACGCCGCGTCGGGCGCCTGCGGTCCGCGCAGCACCAGTAGTCCTTCGTCGCCGTCGAGCACCGAGCCGACGAAGCCCGCCCGCGTCCCGAACGCATCCATGGTCGGCTCCTCGCATCGTCATCTCCGCGTGGCAGCCTGGTGACCTGTGTGTGTCCGGGGCAGGGCCGTTGGTCCCGGACCGCCGAGCCCGTCGGCCGTGACGAGCCCGGACCGCCGAGGCGCGCCCCGGTGGAACCTCAGCGGGCGTCGACCTCGGCGTCCCGCTGGAGGAGGCGCTGCCGGGCGAGCCGCTCGAGGAGCTCGGGGATCGCGCCCGGTGGCGCGCCGGCCAGGTCCCGCCGGCAGGCGGTGACCACGGGCTCGATCGTCGCGATCGGGCGGCTCGTGAACTCGATGCGCAGTCGGGCCACGGCGGCCACCACGGACTCGTCGTCGGAGAGGTCGGACCGGGTCGGAGAAGGCATGGATTCCCATCAGGAGGTCGCGGACGGGCGGCTCGGCGGACGAGGGTCGTCCGCGGGACGGCCGTCGGGAAGAGGCGAAGGTCCCGGCCCGGATCAGGGGATCGGGGTCGCGACCTCGAACGGGTGCTCCTCAGGATCGGAGACGGAGGGCGGTGGCCACGAGCAGGACGACGGCGAGTCCGAGGACCGGCGGCTGCAGGGGGTCGAAGCGGTGCATGAGCAGGAGCTCGGCGGCGATCCAGACGACCTGGAGGAGGCCGGCCCCGGCCGACGCGGCCTCCGCCCGGAGGTGCTGGCGCAGCTCGAGGAATGCCGCCGTGAGCATCGGCACCGCCACCACGACCAGCAGCGCGGTGCCCGGGACGAGCCAGGACCCGAACACCGAGCCCTCGAGCCACGTGTCGGGCACCCCGATCGTGCCGGTGAGCAGGCCGATGCCGCCGTAGACGGCGCTCAGACCGAGGACGATCTCGACCCCGATGGTGATCGCGCGCAGCAGGACCGGCGCGGTACGGACGGGCATGGCCACCGCTCAGCCCACCCGGACCGGGGCGGCCGCCCACCGGACGGCGTCGTCGAGGTCGCGTTCGATCACGTGGCCAGTGCACCGTGGTCGGCGCTCCGGCGGCACGGCCGAAAGCCCCGAGGTCCCGGGCCGAGGGTCGGCGTGCGGCCGGGACCCCTCCCCGGTCAGCCGTTCCCGGCCGGCCGCGGCGGACGGGGGAGCGGGGCCGGGCTGAACTCGCCGGTCCACGCGGCCCGTGCCCCGGAGTCGCCGATCTCGGAGGTGGAGCTCACCGCGCCCGCGGCGACGGCTGCTCGGTGAGCACCTCGTGGACCGGGCGGCGCGGGGTCGGGGGGATCGTCGCGGCGCCGGGCAGGGGCCAGCCGATGCGCAACGCGATGGCGGGGACGCGATGCGATCCGAGCGCGAGATGGCAGACCCGCGTGCGGATCTCCGGGACCTCGAAGGGCTGCGCGAAGGGGGTGACGCCGAGCCCGAGCGCCTCGGCCTCGAGCAGGACCGCGCTCAGCGACTCCCCGGCCCGTACCAGCGAGACCGTGTCGTCAGAGGGCGCGGCGATCAGCAGCAGCTGCGACGAGTCGCGCACGTCGAGACCGACCCGGGGTCGGTCCAGCGTGCCCGAGGGCATCCATCGCATGTCGATGTCGCCGTACGCCACCGCGGGTGTTCCCGGACGGGAGCTCGCCGGGATGCCGTCGTGGGCTCCCGCGAGCCGATGGGTCCAGTGCTGGAGCTCGGCGGCGTAGTCCTCCCGCTCGCGCTGGGCGCGGTCGGCCTCGCGGGTGGCGTCGAGGACGGCCTGCCGCGCCGCGCCCGTGGCCAGGTGGACGGTGCCTCCGGGGCCCCGGGCCGCGTCGGCGAGTCGCTCGATGACCTCCGGACCGACGCCCCGCCCGGAGAACCGCCTGCGGTCCGTGCGGCGCGAGGGGATCGCGGCGAACCACCGGGCGGTCGTGGCGTCGAGTTCGCCCGCCGGACCGACCCGGATGCGGGCCAGGGGGTGCTCGGGGTCGTCGTCGCTCCCGCGACGGACCTCTGCCCGGTACCCGGCCGCGGCGAGCGCGACCTCCAGATGGTGCAGCGCGCAGCCGCAGCCGAGCAGCACGCTACGGGCACCCTCGTCGGTCGACGGCAGGCGCCGGGTGCGGTCCGCCCGCAGATCGAGGACGTCCCCGTGCAGCCGCCACCGCCAGGGCTGGGTGTTGTGCTCGGAGGGGGCCAGCCGGGCGTGGTCCACGGCGCCGCGTAACGCCTCGCGGCCGGCCGGGTCGCCTCCGCTCGTGGCGCCGTCGTCGTTCATCGGAGCGTCCTCCTGCCGTCTCGCCGCATCCGGGCGGACCCGGGTCCGACGGCGCACGTCCCGCACCGTCGGTGTCCTCCCTCGACGTCGTCCACGAGGGAGCGTGGCCCGGCGGAGCAGGGTGCGGTCAGGGGCGAACGGTCACGGTGGCCGGGCCGGAGGGACCTCCCCGGAGGGCACCTCGGCGACGGGGGCCGTCCCGTCGTCCTCCTCCGGGCCCGCCCAGATCGCCCGGCGCAGCTCCCGGACGAGGTCGTCGAGCTCGTCGACCTGGGCGAGCACCCGGTCCCGGGTCGCCGGGTCCGCGACCGACGCGGCACCCGACAGGGCGGTGCCCACGCGCAGGAGCCGCTGCAGCACCCGGGTGTTGAGATCCGCGACGAGCAGCTCGCGGTCCTCCACCCGACGCAGCGCCTCCCGGTCCTCGCGGCTGCGGGCGACGGCCAGGGTGGCCGACGCCTGCGCCGCGAGCCCCTCGACCAGGTCGACGTCCCCGTGATCGAACGGCGGCTGGTCGGCGTCCCGGACCAGCATCAGCACCGAGCGGGTCCCGTCGCCCGCGATGCCGTCCGCGAGACGCGTCGCGAGTGCGCTCCCGACCGAGGGGGACACGCTCACCAGCTGCGCGCCCCGGGGGTCCTCGCCGACCGACCCGAGCACGATCGCCCGCTCCGAGGCGAGCGCGGCGCCGGTGATCGAGTCATCGTCGGGGAACCGCCGCCCCTCGAGGGCGGCCAGGACCCCGGTAGCGCACGGGATCGCGACCTCGGACGGCTCGCGGTCCTCGACGGTGGTCAGGACCGCCCCCTGGGCGGCGCTGAGCACGAGCGCCTCGTCGAGCAGGTGACGCAGCCCGGTGCTCGGATCGAGGGAGCCCGCGAGCAGGCGCCGGCTCAGGTCGGCCGCCGCGGCCTGCCACCGGACGTGGCGCCGGGTGTCGGCGAGCAGCATCGCGTTCTCGATCGCGACCCCGGCCGCGGCGGCCAGCGTGGTGACGAGCTCCTCGTCGTCCCGGCTGAACTCGGACGCCGCCTGCTTGCCGAGGAGGTGGAGGTGGCCGTAGACGAGGCCGCCGACGCGGAGCGGGACACCGAGGAAGGCGCCCAGGGCCTGCCCGGGGGACGGGGCGCCGAGCTCGGGGAGCCGCAGCGGCCGGGACTCCGCGAGCAGGGGCCGCAGGGCACCGTCACCCCTGACGAGGCGGTCCAGTGCGGCGAGCTCGCCGGCGCCCATGCCGGTGTGCACGATGACGGACGGGCGGTCGCCGTCGAGGACATCCAGGGCCGCGGCCCGGGCGTCGACGAGGCTGCGGGCGCTGTCGACCACCCGCTGGAGCAGCTCGTCGGTCTCCGGGCGCTGGACGATGTGGTGGGTGGCGGCCAGCAGCTTGCGCAGCCGGCCCTGGACGGTCTTGAGCTCGCCGGCTCGCTCGATGACCTGATCGAGAAGCTCGTCGAGCTCCAGGCGCACCGCCCCGGGGAAGGCCAGCCCGGCGGGAACCTCGGGCGGGCCGGGAGGCGACGTGTCCGTGGCGTCCTCCATCGGGGTCATCGTGGCCCGGCCCCCCAGGGTGTCAAGGCCCGTCGCCCCTCGCTCAGTCCCTGTCGAGCGGCTCCCGGCGCGGTGGACGGGGCACCGCCCGGCCCCGGACACCGAGGCGCAGCATCGCCTGGGGCCACAGGGCGCCCCCCAGCAGGCACCGCATCTCGCTGCGGGTCTCGGCGACCTCCAGGGGTGGAGCCACGAACGACGCGGCCAGACCCCGCACGGTGGCGAGCAGCAGGACGTGCTGCAGCGCCTGACCGGCGTACAGGTGCGCGAGCGGTTGGTCGAGTGTGGTGCCCAGGACGAGCAGGGCCGGATCGTCGGGCACGGAGGGCGGGCGATCGTCGTCGGGGTCGGCGACGAACCCGAAGTCACGCAGCCGCCACCGGCCGTCCGGTCGGGCCGCCCGCCGCAGGACCTCACGGGGTAGGCCGCGCCCGCTGCCGTCCTCGGTCCCGACCCAGGTGGCCCACTCGGCGCGGAAGGCGGCGTCCGCCTGCTGGGCGGCGTGCGCCCGGGCCGTGAGCTCGTGCAGCTCCCGCCCCTCGCGAGCCGCGTCGACGAAGACCGCCCACGAGTGCTCGCGCTGTGCGGTCCGCCGGATCTCCTCCCGGACCTGGGGCGTCACTCCCTGCCCCGACAACGACGAGCGGTCCGTCCGGCGCCGCGGGATCGCGCCGGCCAGGGTCTTCTCCATCAAGGTCGCGGTGAGGGGGGCCCCGACCGCGACCCGGCCGAGGAGCCAGGGGTCCTCGGGCTCCGGGAGGAGCTGGACGTGGGCCCTCCGGCCCTGCGCCCGCACCGCCAGCCGGACGTTGGCGATCGCGGCGCCGCACGCGATGCGGAGCTCCCGGTGCTCGGGATCGCACACCGGCAGTGCGCGGTCGAGGTCGCCGTGGACCTCGACCGCGCCGTCGCGCCAGTGCAGGTCCCACGGCTGGGCGTTGTGGCTCGACGGGGCGAGGGCGCCGGCGCCCAGCAGCGCGCCCACGTCGACCGGGCCGCGCCCGCCTTCCAGGGTGTGACCGGTGGTGCTCATGGGGTGCCTCCTCCTCGTTCCACGGCCCACCGTCCGCGATGTGACGGCCGGCACCCAGAGCCGCAGGGCCCGGTCGGCCGGGCCCTCCGGACGGGACGTGCCCCCGCCGGGCCCAACGGCTCACCCCGCTCGTGCCCCTCGCCCCTGCCGCCCGCACCACTGCCCACCGACGCTGCCACCACACCCGTGGTGGGTCGTCGGGACCTGCGCGGGTGCGGGAGGCACCGTGGGCACCACAGGCGCGATCCGCGTGCGCGCGGACTCGT
Source organism: uncultured Actinomycetota bacterium (assembly GCA_963849235.1). GTDB lineage: Bacteria > Actinomycetota > Actinomycetes > Mycobacteriales > Pseudonocardiaceae > Actinomycetospora. The sequence goes on from CAWKGY010000001.1 coordinate 195,518, forward strand.
GGACGCCGGCCGAGCTCGGCGTCCTGCTGCAGGCCGTGGAGCCCGTGGTCGGACCGACCCCACCCGCGGGGTCGGTCACCGTCCACGACCGGTCCGTCGACGTGGTCCCGCTGGCCGACGGCACCGGGCGGCCGGGGTACTCGGCTCTCGTGGCGGCCGGTCGGCTCGTGGCGGGCCTCGAGATCGCGATCCGCAGCCAGGGCTGGGAGCCCCGATGCGGCACGGCCGACGACGCGGCCGACGAGCCCCTGGTGACGCTCGTCGCCAGGCGCCGACGTCCGGCCATCCCCGCGGCACTCGCCCGGCACCGGATCGACCGGCGGCTGCGCGAGGGCCTTCCGCGGGGCACCGGCCGCCCCGAGCTCTCCCAGGTCGTCGACGTCGCCCGGGGAGCCTCGACGACCCGCGCCTGGTGCGTGCTGGCCAACGGCCCCACGCACGACGGCGCCCCGGCGTGGCACTACCCGGGGACCCGGGTCCCGGAGGCCGCCGGGATCGACCTGCCGTGGACCCGGGACCCGGTCCTCGCGGTGTGCACGCACGGCGACACCACGCCCGACCAGGTCGCAGCCGGCATCGCGGCCCACCGCGCCGTGGTGACGGCCGGGCTACGGGGGCTGCGGGCCGAGGTGCACACCGACGCCCTCGACGACACCGCGCAGCGGGAGGCATGGGGGCGACGCCTCGACCCACGCGCCGGCCACGTCCAGGCCCTGCTGCACCTCTTCCCGTGACGTGCTCGGACGGCGGATGTCCGCCGAGCCGCCCTCCGGAGGCCGGCTCGAGATCGTCGCGGCCGCCGAGAAACGGGGATGGCGCCGCGTCACCGCGGCGGATCGCCCGGTCTCGGTCAATGGGCCGCCGACGACGGGACGACGAGTACCGGGCAGGGAGCGTGCTGCACGCAGCTCAGCCCGACCGAGCCGAGGGCCGCACCGGGCAGCCCCCCGTGACCGCGGTGCCCCAGCACGAGCAGGTCCGCGCCCCGGGCGGCTTCGACGAGGACGGCGGCAGGCCGGCCGGTCCGGGCGCGCACCTCGATCACGAGGGACGTCGCGCCCGGCTCCTGGGCGACGATCTCGTCGACGTGCTCGCGGATCGTGCGCTCGTGGACGGCGTCCCATTTCGTCTTGTCGTAGTGCTCGATCCCGTAGTACTCGGACAGGCTCTGGATCGGCGGGTCCCACACCGAGAGGACCAGGACCTGTGCGCCACGTCGGGTGGCCTCCTGCAACGCGTACCGCAGTGCGACGTCGCCGTGCTCGGAGCCGTCGACCCCGACCACCACCCGTGAGGCGATCTCGGCAGCCATGTTCGTCTCCTCGGTCCTCGCCGCAGCGGCACGAGCGACCCGGTCCGCCCGAGCCGCAGCCAGCGCCCCAGCCTCCCTCTCCTGCCCGCCCACCACCAGGGCCGATCGGCCCTGCCGGCGCACGAGACCGGCCACGACCGGCCGGAGGACGGGTCGTTCGGCCCTGGGAAAGCTCGCGCGCCGGAGCCATGCTGGGGGGTCGGGCTCAGACCGTCGCCCGGTACGAGGGCGGGTGGAAGGAGGGCGGTCGAGATGCGCCTCCTCCGCGACCTGGTGGTGGAATTCGTCTTCGCGGCTGCTCTCACCGGCCTCGTCCTGGGTCACCTGGTCCTGGGACTGGTCCTGCTCGTGATCGGCTCGGTGCTGCTCGGCATGATCCACCGCGGCCGTGGTCCGCTGTCGCTCACCAGCAGCGGACCGTCCACCACCAGCCCCACGGGGCTGTGAGCCCACCCGGTCCGAGGCCCCCACGCGCCCGCCTGCGCCGCCGCGACGTCCGGCTGGTCGTCGAGCCCGCCGGTCGCCGACCATCGGCCGCCGATCGGGGCCCGAAGGACCCGGGCGCCCGGACGCACCTCGCCGCCACGCTCGGGCGGCATCACGACGAGAGGAGCAGGGCCATGAACGGCATGCGCAGGGTGATCGACTTCGCCGGCGTGGCGATCGGGACCGTCGACGACGACGGCTGGGTCAGCGACTTCGCCGGGGTGCGCTTCGGCGTGCTCAGCGGCAAGGACGTCGTCGTCGACTTCGCCGGGATCCGCGTCGGCACCCCCGTCGAGTCGTGAGCGCAGCGCCTGTCGCGCCCGTCGCGCCGGCGGGACCGGCGCCGATGCGGTTGCCGATCGGCGCCGTCGCCCGAGGCCGGCAGGACCACCCGGTCGGGACGAGGGACGGGCCGGACCGGGCCCAGCGGCCCTGGGGTGCCGAGGCGTCCTCGGGAGACGCTCGACGGGCAGATTCCGCACCGAGGAGCCATCCCATGAGTTCCGACACCGTCAGCGCCCCGACCCGATCCACCCCGGCGCCGCAGATGGTCCGCCAGCCCACGAAGGGCGCCGTCGTCGTCGGACTCGACGGCTCCGGGGGCAGCCGGGCGGCCTTCGAGGTCGCCTGCGACGAGGCAGCGATGCGAGGCCTGCCCATCGCCGCCGTGGTGGCCTGGACCCCGCCCGAGGTGTGGGTCACCCCCTACCCCCTCGTCCCCGCCGCGCGGGACATGCACGCCGCCGCCCTCGCACTGGGCCGTCGCGAGATCCACGCCGTGCTCGTCGCTCGCGCCGCGCGTGGCGCCTCGACGCCCACGGTGGAGCTGATGGCCGCTGCCGGACCGGCCGCGGTCGTCCTGGAACGGGCCTCCGCCGACGCCACCATGGTCGTCGTCGGCCACCGCGGGCGCGGCGTGATCGCCGGCCGGCTCATCGGCTCGGTCGGCCTGAGCACCGTCGTCCACGCCCGCTGCAGCGTCCTCGTCGTCCGGACGCCGCTCGACCACGCTGCCGAGGCCGACGAGCACGAGAGCCACGCCACCTGATCCCGTCCCCGAGGAGAAGGGCCATGAGCGACACGCCGCCCGATCGTCCTCTGAACCCCGCTCCTGTCAGTCCGGGCGCCGGAAGCTGATCGCGAGCAGCGTCGGACGGTCCGACGGCGACGCGGCCCCGCACCCGGGCTCGTCGCCGTGCCCGGAGGAACAGGAGCCGCACCCACCGCTCGGGCACGCGGCGCCGAGGTCGTCCGCGCTGAGGCGCCCCTTGCGCACCCAGTGGTCCACCATGGCCGACACCTCGTCGCGCGAGACGCCCACCCGGGAGGCGAGCTCGGTGAGGCTCGTGGCGGTCCCGGCCCGCACCTCGGCGAGCACCTGGCGCAGCGGACTCCCGCCCGTCGTCGTCGTCACGTGATCAGCACCCCGACCTGGAAGACCACGACCGCGAGCAGCCACGCGACGACCAGTTGCATCCCGATCCCGATCAGGGTGGCTCGGGTGCCGATCTCCGCCCGCTGCGCCGCCACCGTGGTCATGCACGGTGTGTAGGCCAGCAGGAAGATCATGAACGCGAGCACGGCCGCGATGGTGTGGCCGTGGGAGGTGCGGTCGAAGGTGTCGCGCAGCCCGGCCCCGAGGGCACCGGCCTGGTGGACGTCCTGGGGCTCCTCGGCCGAGTAGGTCTGCGCGGTCGTCGCGACCACGGCCTCCTTGGCGACGAAACCGGTGACGAGTGCCGCGGACGCGTGCCAGTCGTCGAACCCGGCCGGGGCGAAGACGGGGGCGATCCCGCGGGAGACGCCGCCGAACACGCTCTCCGCCGGCGCCACGTGTCCGAAGGACGCCGGTTCGCCCGCGGCGGTGGCCTGCGCACCGGGCATCGGGATCGAGGACAGCAGCCACACCGCGGTGACCGTGGCGACGATGATGCCGCTCGCGGTGCGCAGGAACGCGCGCAGCTTCTGCCAGGTCTGGACGCCCATGACGCGCAGCGTGGGCCGGCGGTAGGGCGGGAGCTCGAGCAGCAGCGGCTCGTCGACGAGGTCGCGGAAGGCGACGCGTCGCAGCAGCCACCCCATGCCGACGACCAGCACGATCGACAGCACGTACATGACGAAGACCATCGTCCCGGCCTGGCTGCCGAAGAAGATGCCGGCCAGCAGCACGTAGACCGTCAGGCGGGCGCTGCAGGACACGAAGGGGATCAGCAGCCCGAGCAGCAACCGCTGGCGCGGGTTGCGCAGGATGCGGGTGCCGGCGAGCGCGGGCACGTTGCAGCCGAACCCGACGATGATCGGCAGGAAGGCCTTCCCGGGCAACCCGATGACACGCATGAGGCGGTCGACGACGAACGCCGCCCGGGCCATGTAGCCGGAGTCCTCCAGCAGCGCGAGCAGCACGAACATGATCGCCATGAGGGGCGCGAAGCTCAGCAGCTGACCGACGCCGGAGATGAGGCCGTCCTGCACGAGCCCGCTCAGCCACTCGGGGGCGTGGACCACTCCGAGCACCCAGCCGAACGCGTCGGAGACCGGCCCGTCGAAGAGGTCCTGCACGGCGCCCTGCAAGGGTGCGGCGACCGCGGTGGTCGCCTCGAAGACGCCCCACATCACCGCGAGGAAGATCGGGAGACCGAACCAGCGCGACGTCAGGATCCGGTCGGCGCGGTCCGACCACGTGATCCGCGGCCCACCCCGCCCGACGGCGGAGCCGAGAATCTCGTGGGCCCAGGCGTACCGCGCCTCGGCGACCCGCAGCTCGACCTCCTCGCCCGGGTCGTCGAGGTCGTCGGGCTCGTCGGTCGCGCTCAGCAGGTCGGTGGCCGCGTCGAGGGCGGCCCGGCGGACGGGCTCCGGCGCGTCGCCCCGCCCCTCGAGGAGCGCGAGCGCCCGCCACCGCACGGCCGGACCACCCTCGCCGGCGCTCGCGAGCGCCGAGGACACCGTGGCGACCGCGTCCTCGAGGTCGGGGTCGAGGTGTGCCGGGGTCGCCGGCCCCCGGTCGGCCAGGGCGCGGATCGCGGCGGTGGCGAGCGCGTCCACGCCGTCGCCCGTGCGGGGCACCACCGGCACCACCGGCACACCGAGGGAGCGCCCCAGGGCCGCGGCGTCGACGTCGAGACCGCGTGACCGGGCCACGTCGACCATCGTCAGGGCGACGACCATCGGGATACCGGTGTCGGCGATCTGCGCGGCCAGGTAGAGGTTCCGGGTGAGGTTGGAGGCGTCGAGGGTGGCGACGACCAGGTCCGGCCGCTCGTCCGGGCCGGCGTCGACCAGGAGCTCTCGGGTGAGTTCCTCGTCGGGCGAGTCCGGGACGAGGCTGTAGGTCCCGGGCAGATCCACGACGCCGATCTCGGCGTGGCCCGCCGGGCGCCAGGTCCCCCGCGCGACCGACACCGTCTTGCCCGGCCAGTTGCCCACGTGCTGGCGCCCGCCGGTCAAGGCGTTGAACAGCGTCGACTTCCCGACGTTCGGGTTCCCGACCAGGACGACCCGTGCGGCCCCGGCGTCGGCAGGGCCCGTGTCGGAGCCGTCGGTGCAGCAGGGCTTCTCGAGCAGGACCGGGCCGACCCGCGGCCGGGTGAGGAGCCCCTTAGCCACGTCGGTCACCCTCGCGGACCCACAGCTCGCGAGCGCCCGCGGCGTCGACCGCGACGCGGGTGTCGGCGTTGACCGCGAGCACCAGACCTCCCACCCCTCCGCGTCCGATCACCTCGATCACCGCGCCCGGGACGAACCCCAGCTCCGCGAGCCGCCGGCGCCGTACCCGCCCCGCGTCGACGCGGCTGAGCACCGACGAGGAACCCACCGGTCGGTCGACCAGCGAGCACTCCGGAGTGGTGTCGATCTCGGGCACGGTCATCGGCCGAGAGGTTAGCCTCGCCTATTCCCGAGGACAACGGGCGGCCCCGGCGTCGGAGTCACCATGGCCCGGCTGGCCGAGGATCCCCCCGGCGCGCGTCAGGCCCGGCCCGGGGTGATCCGGCCGGTGACGCGGAGCAGCAGCTCGACCGCGGGCAGCTCCACGACCGTCGGTCCCTCGCCCAGTGAGATGTCCGCGTCCGTGGCGACGAGGCGTACCCCGGTGAGGTCGGTCCCGAAGTGGGCGAGCCCGCGGGGACCGGTAGCGGCGAGGACCATGCGTACCCGGTCGACGGGTGGGCGCGGGAGGCCGAGGGCCTCGGTGACGTCGAGGCCGTGGATGACGTCGTGGGACAGCGCGCCGGCCTGGCCACCGCCCGGCGGCCGCCACGGGTGCGTGGCGTTGTCCCGCAGGGCGGCGAGCAGCTCGGCGTCGGCGAGACGGGCGGTGTCCTCGTGCGCGATGCGGTCGGCGAAGCGGTCGAACCGGCCGCGTGCGGCCGCGATCCCGCGCAGCACCCGCAGGGCGGAGTGCCGGTAGGGCATCGTCACGTGGGCGACGACCTCGCGGGCGCGCCAGCCCGCGCAGAGCGACGGCGCCGACCACTGGTCGGGCCGCAGGTCCGCGTAGAGGTCGGCGAGCCGACGGCGTTCCGCGGCGGTCTCACGGGCCGACGGGTCGGACAGGTCGAGCTGGCGGGTCACGGGGGACTCCCTCGGGATCGCGGTCGGTGACCCTGCTCCTACGTTCCCGCCGCCCCGGATTCATCGGTCCCGGCGGTGACGAGGTCCGGATCGAGGACGGCGGGCAGGCCGAACTCCCCGAATCGGCCCGCCGTGCCGAGGAACGTCGTCAGGTGCGCGATGCGCTCCCCGCGGGTCTCGACGACGACGAGCGCGAAGGGACGCAGCACGCCGCGGTCGTCCGGGCGGTACTGCCCGAAGCCGGGGTGCCCGCTGATCGCGGTGGGGGCGAGGCGCGCGCCCTCGCAGCCGCCCCCACCGACGAGCGTCGCGATGGTCCGACCCCCCTCGATCCACCAGGCGAACGGCGGCATCGAGGCGCGGGCGTCCTCGCACAGCAGCTCGGTCAGGCGTGCCACGTCGTGCGCCTCGAACGCGGCCACGTACCGCTCGAGCAGCGCGCGCCGGCCGGGTTCGGCAGCGTCGAGGGTGTCGCTCGGCGAGGGAGGACGCCGGGCGAGCGTGTCGCGGGCGCGCTGGAGCGCGCTGTTGACCCCGGCCGGCGTCGTCCCGAGCATCTCCGCCGTCTCGGCCGCGGAGAAGCACAGGACGTCCCGCAGCAGCAGGGTCGCGCGCTGGCGCGGCGGGAGGTGCTGGAGGGCGGCGACGAAGGCGAGGCGCACGGTCTCGCGTTGCGCGGCCACGTCACCCGGGTCGCCGGCGACGACCAGGCCGGCGTCCGGCATCGGCTCGACGAAGCGCTCCGGCGGCAGCGGGGGCCCGAGGTCGCCGCCGGAGACGGACGCGGGTCCGAGGTCGACGCACAGGGCCCGACGGCGCGCGCCGCGGAGCAGGTCCAGGCACACCGTCGTCGCGATCCGGAAGACCCACGGACGCAGCGCGCCCCGGGCCGCGTCGTACCGCTCGAGGTGGCGGTACGCGCGGACGATGGCCTCCTGCACCGCGTCCTCGGTGTCCGCCGCGGAGCCGAGCATGCGGTAGCAGTACGCCCGCAGCGGGATGCGCAGCACCTCGAGGTCGTCGATGCTCGGCGCGGCCACCGGCACAGTCCAGCACGGTGAGCCTCAACGACCCAGGGCGACGAAGCGCGTGAGCTTGCCGGTCGTGGCGTGGCGGGGGATCTGGTCGACGGTCCGGACGTCGATCTCGGCGTCGGGCAGCCCGTAGGGCCGCAGCGACGCGACGAGGGCGTTCGCCACGGCCGCGGTGTCGGGTGAGCCGACGACGAGGACCTCGGCGCCGCGGGGGGTCTGGTGGACCTGGTACTCGACGATGCGCGGGTCGGTGCCCAGGACGTGCCGGAAGGCGCTCGCCGGAACGGCCAGCGTGCCGTAGCGGAAGTCGTCGTCGCGGCGTCCGGCGATGGCCGCGACCCGTGGCATCGCGCTGCCGCACGGGCAGGGCTCCGGCAGCAGGGTCACCTCGTCGCCGAGGTCGTAGCGGATGAAGGGGAAGGCGTGCCCGGCGAGCCCGGTCGCGAGCGTGCGGACCGCGGGCTCGGTGGGGGCCACGGGGTGCCCGTCCGCGTCGACCCGCTCGAGGATCACCTCGTCCTCGCACACGTGCAGGCCCTCGCCCCGACCACAACCGACGGCCTGGACCCCGATCTCCGTCGAGCCCCACAGGTTGTGCACCGGGGCGCCCCAGGCCACCTCGATCGCGTCGTGGTCCTCCTCGCTGAGCGGCTCGGAGTTGGTGCTGACCCGCACCGGCCGCACGTCGAGCTCGCCCGCGATCGAGGCGCGCGCGAGCCGCCCCACCACGGACGCGTAGCCGACGAGGTGGGTGGGCCGGGCGTCGGCGACGGCCGCGCGCACCTGCGCGAACGGCGCCGCGGCGGGGATCACGACGGTCCGCACGGCCGGCCCGGTCGCGACGTCGAAGAGCGGGGTGCTGGCGTGCGGCGGCTCGCCGGACTCGAGGACGGCGAGCAGGGCGGGATCCGACTCGGTCCCGGCCGCCCGCTCGGCGCGGACCTGCCAGCGCCACGCGAGGCACGCCAGGGTGACGAACTGCGCCCGGTCCCAGACGTAGACCCCGCGCACTCCGCTCGACCCGCCCGAGCTGAAGACCTGCAGCCCGCCGGGGGTGTAGGAGAACCAGCGCTCCTCGGCGAGCACCCGCTCGGCCCCGACGTGGTCCAGTCCGGGTGCGGTGATGATCGAGTCCCACGCCTGCTGCGTGTCCTGCTTGGTCATCGGCGGGAGTCGGGCGAGGTCGTCGACGGTCGCCGTGGCCGGCTCCAGCCCGCGCATCCGCTCGGCGTGGAAGGGCGAGCGGGCGCGGGCGAGCACGAGCAGCGCCCGCAACCGCTCGGTCCGGTAGTGCGCGATCCGCTCGCCGGGCCAGTCGAGCCGTGCGACGTGGTCCATCAGCGCCGCGCGGACCTCGGCCAGGTGACCGGCCCGGAGCTCCTCGTAGACCCGCCGGGCCTGCTCGACCATGCCGGTCAGTCTCCCGCCGGTCGTCCGCCCGGAACAGGTCCGTCTTCGGCGCCCCACGCGACGCGGGCCGCCGGCCTCGTCGAACCTGCTGTACTCCCCGACGTGGCACAGGACGCGGACGACGACGGGTCGAGCGTCGGCCGGGCGCTGCGCGCGGCGTTCGTCGACGAGCGTGACGGCCCGCTGCCGGCGATGCTCCTGGCGCTGACCGTCCTGGCCGGCGTGGTCGACGCGACCAGCATCCTCGCCCTCGACCACGTGTTCGTCGCGGCGATGACCGGCAACCTCGTGATCCTCGGCCTCGGGCTCTCCGGGGCCACCGGGTTCTCGGTCAGCTCCTCGCTCCTGGCTCTGGCGGGCTTCCTCGTCGGGGTGCTGATCGGCGGCCGCATCTGCCGCGGGGCGGGCGGTCACCGGGGCCGGGCGATGCGCAACACGACGGCGTTCAAGGCCCTGCTCGCCGTGCCGGTCACGGTCACGGCCCTCGCCGTCGGGGACGACCTCCACCCCGCCGTCCGGACCGTCATCACCGTCCTGCTCGCGATGTCGATGGGCGGGCAGCTCGCCCTGATCCGTCACCTCAAGGTGCCCGACCTGCTCACCGTCGTGCTGACCCTGACGATGACCGGGATGTTGACCGAGCGGGGGCGGGGCCACCGCGATCCGGCGGTGTTGCGCCGCGCGCTCGCGCTGGTGGCCTTCGCGGTCGGCGTCGTGGCCGGAGGCCTGCTCATCCGGCTGGTCTCGGTCGGCGCCGCCCTGCTGTTCGGCCTGGTGATCATCCTGGCCGTCGGCGTCGGCACGCATCTGGTCTCCCGGGCACCCGCGGCGTGGTCGGGCCCGCGGTAGCGAGGTGGTGGTGTCGCGGTGCCCTCAGCCCGCGCTCACTCCCGTCGACGACGTGATCACGATGGGTGAGATCGGGTGCCCCGACGGACGCGTTGTGGGCGGAATCGCCCGACCGCTAGCCTTCGCGGGTGGCGATGACGGCAGCGGACTTACTCTCCGTGCTGCCTGACGCCCTCGCTGTCACGTCGGGCGCCGACCACGTCGTGGAGGTGCTGAGCCGGCGCGGCGGGCAGCTGCTCGGGACCGCGGTCCGCCCGGGCCACCCGGTCGGCGAGACCCTGCCGGCAGGCGAGCTCGTGGCTGCTCTCGACGCCGCCTACCGCAGCGGCGAGACGACCGTCGTGCCCCGTGGAGGGATGTCGTTCGTGGCGGGGGAGGAGCCGAGGGGGATCGAGTTCGGGATCAGCGCCTCGCCCGTGCACGACGAATCCCGGAGGGTCACCGGGCTCCTGCTGCGCGTCCTGCCCGACGGCTCCTCGGAGGACGACCTGCCCCGGTCCCGGGCGCGGGAGTTCCAGCGGTTGACCGAGCAGCTCTCCAGCGCCCCGACCCCGACGGACATCGGCCGGCTCACGGCCACCGTCGCGGCCGCGTTGATCGGCGCCGACGCCTGTGCGGTCTACGCCCGGGTCGAGGGCGCGGACGTGGTGGAGTCGCTCTACCACGCGGGCTGGCCCGGGGAGACGGTCCAGCAATTCCGACGGCTGCCGCTGCAGCGGGGGCGCCCGTTGTCGGACGCGGTGCTCGACGGTCGCCCGGTGTGGATCGAGGACGTCGAGCAGTGGCGCACCCGTTATCCGGAGATGGCCCCGGCGGGCGTCGGCGAGGGTCACCAGGCCACCGCGTGCCTCCCGTTGCGGGTGGAGGACCGGGACCTCGGCGCGGCCGTGTTCAGCTTCTTCGAGGCCCGGACCTTCGACCTCGCCGAGCGGGAGTTCCTGCTCGCCGTCGCCGCCCTGTGCGCCCAGGCGCTCGACCGCGCCCGGCTCTACGCCGCCGAGCTCGTCGCGCGCGCCGCGGCCGAGCGCGAACGGGACCGCATGTCCTTCCTGGCCCAGGCGAGCCAGCTGATGGAGGCCCCGCTGTCGGTGGAGGAGCGGCTCCGCCAGCTCGCCGACCTCACGGTGAAGGGGGTCGCCGACTGGTCCGCGGTGCACCTCGTGCGCGGCACCCACGTCGAGAGGGTCGCGGTCGCCCACCTCGACCCGGCCAAGGTCGCGTTCGTCGAGGAGCTCGAGCGTCGGTATCCGCCGGACCCGGACGCCCCCGACGGCGCCATCGAGGTGGCCCGTTCCGGGGTGCCCGTCGTCATGGAGGACGTGCCCGACGAGCTGCTCGCCGCGTCCGCGCAGGACGAGACCCACCTCGAGCTGATCCGGGCGATCGGGTTGCGCTCGGCGATCGTCATGCCGCTGATGGTCCGCGGGCGCAGCCTCGGGGCGTTGACGTTGGTGCACGCCGAGTCGGGCGAACGCTTCACCGCCGACGACCTGACGTTCGTCGGTCAGCTCGCCACGACCGCCGCGCTCGCGCTGGACAACGCGGCCCTCTACGAGAAGCAGCGGATGGTGGCCCGCACCCTGCAGACCGCCCTCCTGCCCGCCGAGCTCCCCGATGTGCCCGGCGTGCGGTGCGCCGGTCGTTATCGTCCGCCGAGCCCCGACCTCACCGACGTCTACGTCGGCGGCGACCTCTACGACGTGCACGAGGACCCCGAACGCGGACGGTGGGCGCTGACGGTGGCCGACGTCTGCGGCAAGGGCCCCCAGGCCGCCGCCCTGACCGCCCTGATCAGGCACACGGTCCACGCCGAGGTCGGGCACGGCTTCGGGCCGGCGGAGGTCCTGCGCCGCGTCAACGCCGCGATGTTGCGCAACCACGGCGGACGGGGCCGCTTCGCCACGATGGTCCATGCGTCGCTGACGGTGGAGCCGACCGGCGTCGTGGTCGCCCTGGTCAACGGTGGGCATCCGCCGGGGCTCGTGCTGCGGGGCGGGCGGGTCGAGTCGATCCCCGTACCCGGCACCCTGCTCGGGGTCTATCCCGACCTGAACCTCACCGAGGTCCGGGTCCCCCTCGCGCCGGGCGACACCCTGGTGCTCTACACCGACGGCGTCACCGAGGCTCGTGGTCCGGACGACTTCTACGGGGCCGAGCGGCTGGAGGCCCTGCTGGCCTCCTTCGCCGGGCAGTCGCCCGACGTCATCGTCGACGGCATCCTCGCCGAGGTCTCGGACTTCCAGAACGGTCGCCTCCGCGACGACGTGGCCCTCCTCGCGGTGGGGGTCCAGCGATGATCGAGCCGCCCGACAGCACCGCGGCGGAGGGAGCCGGCCGGCTCCGGGGGGTCCGCTCGTGGGAGTGCGACCACCTCGTCCTCGTCCTGCACGGTGACCTCGACATGGACACGCTGCCTGCCGCCCAGCGCGAGGTGGCCGCCGCCGAGGGCCAGGCGCCGCCGACCCTCGTCCTCGACCTGTCGCAGCTCGGGTACGTCGATTCCTCCGGGGTCCGGCTGGTGCTGCTCGCCCAACAGGCCGCCGACGACGCGGACCGTCGCCTCGCCGTGCGCCTCGGACGAGGTCCGACCCGACGCGTCTTCGACATGCTCGGGATCACCGAGCGCCTCGAGGTCCTCGACGACGGGGGGCCTCGTCGCCGTGACCAGAGCTCCTGACCGTCCCCCGGTGACGGTGGCGGGCGCCGACCCCTTCCGCCACCTCGCCGTGGTCCACCACGGCCCCGAGGCGCTGCTCGACACCCTCGCCCCGCTGCTGCTCGCCGCCGTGGCCCGCGGTGACCTCGTCTGGGCCGCCGTCGACGACGCCACCCGCGAGGCCCTCGAGCGTCGGCTCGGCGTCACCGCTCGGCGCCTCGTCTTCGGCGAGCCGGGTCAGCCCTACAGCTACAGCGGGCAGACGACGGCCGCGCGCCGGGCGGACCGGCTGCGCGACGAGATCGGCTCCGGCCGGGCAGCGCTGATCCTCAGCGACGCCGCGATCGTGGGCGGTCCCGACCCGGACTCGTCCGCCCCGGACTTCTGGAGCGTCGTCGACGCCAGCAGCAACCTCGCCCTGAGCGGCCTGCCGATCACGCTGGTCTGCCTCTGCGATGCCGGACGGATCTCCGAGCAGGCCGAACGGTGCCTCTACTGGAACCACCCCGAGCTCGTCCTGGGCCCCGAGGTGAGCGCCAACCCCCGCTACCGGTCACCCGCCGAGGTGCTCGCCGACACCCCGGCGCCGCCGGCTCCGGCCCTCGGCGAGCCGAGCCGGGAGCAGCCGTTCGCGAACGGCACGACCGCGCTGCGCGGCATCCGTGCCTGGACCAGGCGCCACGGTCTCGAGGCGGGTCTCGACCTGGCGCGCATCGACGGGCTCGTCCTCGCCGTCTGCGAATTGGTCAGCAACAGCATCGAGCACGGAGCCGGGTACGGGACGCTCTCGTGGTGGATCCGGCCGGGACGGGTGGTGGCCCAGGTCCACGACCCCGGCCGCATGGGCACGACCACGCCCGGGCTGCGTCGACCCGATGCGCGCTCGGTGCGCGGGCGGGGGGTCTGGATCGCCCGTCAGCTCTCCGACGTCCTGCACCTGTGGACCACCGCGGAGGGCACCTTCGCCCGGCTGGAGGTCGGGGCCTGACCCCGGACCCGTCAGCCGCGCGTCAACGACACCAACGGAATCTCGCGCCGGGTGCGCTCCTGGTAGCCGCGGTAGTTGGCGTACTTGTCCGCGATCAGGGGCCACATCCGTGCGCGCTCCTCCGGCGTCGCGACGGCGGCCCGCCACTTCTCGGTGGGCCCACCCTGGAGCGACACCTCGACCTCGGGGTTCGCGCGCAGGTTGAGGAACCAGGCCGGATGGACGTCGTCGCCGCCGCGCGAGGCGACGACCACGTACGTCTCGCCCTCGACCAACGGCGCGGTGAGCATCACCGAGCGCTTCTGCCCCGACTTTCGTCCGACGGTCGTCAGCTCGAGTGCGGGCATTCCGCCGAACTCCCAGCCGACCCTGCCGCCGGTGGCGCGGAGGAGCGTCCGGTGTACACCGTTCATCGCTTTCAGGACCAGGTCATGCGGCACTTCCGGATCGTACCGCCGGCGATGTTCCTCCCGCGTGCGCCGAGGTCGCGGGGGCGATCCTGACCGACAGGCGGAGCCGGTCGGGGAATTCCGCCGAATCGTTCCGCAGTACTCGCAGAACGAGAGCTCCGCAACCCGCGACATCCTCGCCCCGAGGTCGTAGCGTGGTCGTCCTGGCGAGCGGCGTACCAGCCTCGATGGGCGAGCCTCGGGGCGCGCGGCACGCGCCCGGGGACGTGGTGCCGCATGTGGTGGGGCCTGTTGATCGTCCTGCTGGGATCGGTGTGCTCCGGCTGCGCGGCCGTGCTGCAGGCCCTCGCTGCCCGCTCCATCGCCGACGAGGGTCGTGGTCTGCGGGCCGGGCTGGTGCTGGACCTCTTCCGGCGGTGGCGCTTCATCGCCGGCATCGCGTCTGGACCTCTGCTCGTTCGTCGCATCGACCCTGGCGCTGCGCGTGCTGCCGGTGTTCCTGGTGCAGGCGGTGGTCGCCGCGAACCTCGCCGTGACCGCCCTCGTGGCGTGGTACGTCCTCGGGACCCACCTGCGCCGCACCGAGCTCGGCGCGGTCCTGGCGGTGTGCCTCGGGTTGGGGGCGTTGGGGGCCTCGGCGGCCACGCAGAGCCCGGAGCACGGCAGTACGGCGCTGCACTTCGGGCTGGCGGGCGCGGTGGTGGCGATCGCGCTGCTCGGCGTCGGTGCCTCACGGTTGCCCGGCCGGTGGAACGCGGCCGCGCTGGGGTTCCTCGCCGGGTGCGCGTTCGGCCTGGTGAATCTGTGCAGCCGGGTGCTGCCGGACTTCTCGCCCTCGGTGCTCGTCGCCCAGCCGACGTTGTGGGCGATGCCCGTCGCAGGTCTGTGCGCGTTGTTGTTCCTCAACACGGCATTCCAGCGTGAGTCCGTGGTGGCGGCCTCGGCGGGCACGATCCTCGGTCAGACGATCTTCCCGGCCGCGGTGGGGCTGTTCGCCCTCGGCGACCACACCCGCGACGGGTTCGCGCCGCTGGCGGTGACGGGCTTCGTGGTGGCCCTGGCCGGCACGCTGCTGTTGACCCGCTTCGGTGACCTGTCCGAGGACGACCGCGCACCCTCGTCGAGGGCGACGGCGGATCCCGACACGTCGGCGGTGATCCCGGGTTGACGACGAGGCAGTCCGCTCATCGTCGGGCACGTTCGAGGTGGTCGACGACCGCGCCGATCCCGTCGTCGTGAGCGATGCGGGCGGCGAGGGCCCGGGCGGCGTGGCGGTGGCGGGGGTCGCCCAGGGCATCGAGGCGCTCGGCCAGGGCCGGGCCGGTCAGGCGGCGGAAGGGCAGTGGTGCGGGTCCGGTCCCGAGGCGTCGGGCCCGCTCGGCCCACAGGGGTTGGTCGGCGTAGACCGGGATCGCGAGGCTGGGCACGCCGGCGCAGAAGGCGGCGCCCGCGGTGCCGGCGCCTCCGTGGTGGACGACGGCGCTGACGCGGGGGAGCAGCCAGTCGTGCGGGATGTCGCCGATGGTGAGGACGTCGTCGTCGTGGACGTCGAGTCCGGCCCAGCCGCGTTGGACGATCGCCCGTCTGCCCCGCAGCGCGTGGGCCACCACCTCGCCGAGTCGGCCGTCCTGGTCGGCGGCCATGCTCCCGAACCCGATCAGCAGCGGTGCGGGCCCGGCGGCGAGGAAGTCGGTCAGCTCGGTCGGCGGCGCCCAGTCCGGCGGCGTGCTCGCCCGCCAGTAGCCCACCACCTCCAGCTCCGGCGGCCAGTCCCGCGGGCGGGCCAGCACGTGGGGGCTGAAGCCGTGCAGCACCGTGGTCCGTCGGGGGCGTCGACGCCGCGCGGGGAGACCCACCCCGGCGCGGGCCCGCCGCGACGCGGCGCGGAACGGTGTGGCCGCCGCCAGGACCGCTCGCGCCGCCCACCGGTTGCCGAGGTGACCGAGCGACGTGGCGGTGTGCAGCAGCACGGGCGGGAACTCCGCGGTCGGGTGCACCGGCTGGGTGTAGAGCCCCAGCGAGGGGACACCGCCGCCCTCGGCGATGTCGTCGACGAACCGCGCGGTGAGATTGGGGAGCAACGCGTCGTAGGCGGGAGCGACCTCGAGGACGCGGTCCACCGCGCCGAGCAGGTAGTCGGTCATCGCGGCGGCCTGGGCGGCCAGGAACCGCGGCGAGCGACGCCACCCGCCGGCGAACGCGCTGATGGTGCGGGCGTCGCCGGGCAGGGCCACGAAGTCGGCGCCGCCGCGGGACACCACCGCGGCGAACTCGGGGTTCGCCGCGATCGCGACCCGGTGTCCCGCGGCCGCCAGCGCCGGAGCGAGCGCCGCCGCCGGCTCGACGTCGCCTCGGGAGCCCAGGGCCACGAGCAGCACCTTCATCGTGACCTCCTCGGGCCGATGACGACGGCCGCTGCGCCGGCGTTGCTCACCCGGCGTCGACGAGGACGTCGCGTGCGTCGACCACAGTAGGAGATCTCCGACCGGCTCCCGAACAGCCTCACGTCCCGCCGGAATGGGGATCGGGTTGCCCGCCGGGGCCGTTGAGCAGGGCGCGCAGGGTCACCGGTTGCAGGTCGCGTTGACGGAGCATCTCCACCAGGGGTCCGAACAGGCTCAGCACCGTCGGGTGGTTGGCGTGGCCGAGCACGATCCCGCCCGGTCGGAACGCCAGGGAGGCCTGGGCGAGCAGGAACTCCGGGGTCACCACCTGGGCGTCGGCGTACGACCCGCTCCACATCACCAGCCGGTCGTATCCCAGCTCGGCGGCGGCGTCCTGCAAGGTGTCGTCGAACTGGCCGTACGGCGGGCGCCACCACGGCCGGGACGTGGTGCGGAAGGTGGCACCGATCCACGCCTCGTTGCGTTCGAGCTCCTCGCGCACCACCGCGGGATCGGCGCCGACCAGGCCCTGGTGGGTGAAGGTGTGGTTGATGATCTGCAGCTGTCCCCGTTCCACCAGCGGGGCCAGCGTCGCGGCCTGGGGTTCCCACGCCGGTCCGTAGATGCCGTTGGGGCTGAAGGTCAGACAGATCCCGGTGCGCGCGACGAAGTCGGTGTAGGCGGCGACGCAGTCGACGCAGTACCCGTCGTCGACGGTGAGGGCGATCTGGTTCGTGGCCGACGAGCCCTCGCGGAACACGGTCGGGCCGTCGGGCAGCGGCGCCTCCGGCGCGGGTGGAGTCGGTGGCGGGGGAGGGGCAGCGAGCGGGGGTCGCACGAGTGGGGTCGGGCGATCCGCGGCGACGGGGGCGGCTCCGGAGCCGGTGCTCGACGCGCCGGTCGCGATGCCGGTCGCGACGGTGACCGCGCCCAGGCCGAGGAGCCCGAGCAGCCGTCGTCGGGGGAGATGCGGTCCCGGGCACCTCATCGTCGGGTCGGGTCCACGGCGTCGGCGCGGGTGAGGTCCACGGCGTCGTCGGGGAACCCGTCCGCCACCCCGACCTCCCGTGGTCCGTCCTGATCCCGGCCTCGGAGGAACGGTAGCCGCCGCTGCCGCGCGGCCATCACGACGAGGGGCGCGCCCCTCCCGGGTGCTCCCAGGTCGTGACGGGGGACGTTCTGTCGTCGGGCCGGATCCCCGTCCGCCGACCGGCGACCCGGTCGCCGGCCACATCGACGACGAGGGCCACGAGCAGCACGACGGCGAGTGCGACTCCGCTCCCACCGAGCGTGTCGGTCGGATAGTGGTCACCCAGGCCGACCATGGAGACGCCCACCGCGACCGCGAGCAGGGCCAGGACGACGGCGCCTGCCCACCGGAGCGTCCAGGGGACGACCACCCAGCCCAGCAACAGCGTCGCCGCGGCGATCGACATCGAGGCGACGGCTGTCGTGTGTCCGCTCGGGAACGCGAGTTCGCCGCTCCGGGTGCGGTCGATCAGGGGCTTGAGCACCAGCGACGTCGTGACCATCGCCAGGAGCGGGCCGACGAGCGCGAGCGCGAGTCCGCGGGTCCCGCGGGCGGCGAAGGCGGCCGCGGCCAGCAGGATCAGCAGTACCGCGACGGTGATCGGGTCGCCGAGATCGGCGAAGCCGTGCTCCACGGTCCGCGCGGCGCCGTGGTGCACCGTCACGAGGCCGGCGACCGCACGGTCGGTGTGACCGGCGTGGGTGTCGCCGGCGAACCGCAGGCCCAGCACCGTGACGACGCCGGCGCCGAGCACGGCGAGGCCCGCGACCGGTATCCGCAGGCGCGGCGCCACGAGCCGCGTTCCTCGAGCGCTGGTCATGGCCCCTCTCGTCCCATCCGGGCGTGCGGTCCGACGCCGTCCCCTCCATCGTGGCGCACGCCGCGAGCCTGCCGCACCACCTCGGCCGGGCCGTGATGCGGAGCGCGCCGGTCGGGCGCTGACGCCGGACATCGTCGACGAGGGCCCGCGCTCCGGGTGTCGCCCTTGCGGCACGAGGGGCGGGCCGCGTTTTTGGCCTACCGGACCGACGCCGCCGGCCCCCGCCGGGTGCCAGGGTCGAGGCCGAGGCGAAGAACGATGATCGGCAGCACGCAGTCGGCCGGGCGTCCGGTCCCGGATCGGTCGACACCACCGTGGCGACGGCGCCCTGCTGAGGCGGAGCCCGAGGGCTGCTGCTGCCGCTTCGCCCGGGCCGCCGAGCGCAGGGCCGGCGGAATGATCACATGGGGAGCGGCATGACACAGGCAATGGAATGGGTCGCGTACCGCGACACGCCTCTCTACGACGAGGACGGGAACCTCATCGGCAGCATCGAGGAGTTCTACGTCGAGACCGACGACGGCCCACCCGCCTGGGTCGTCGCCGTGAACGCGGCGGACCCCCCGACACGCTCGTACGTCCCGATGCGCGGCGCCCACCGCGCCGAGGACGGCGAGGGCCTGCAGGTCTCCGTCAGCGGCGACGCGGTCCGCGACGCGCCCAGCACCCAGGACGGCGACGACCTCTCGGGCGAGCAGGAGCGCCAGCTGTACGAGCACTACGGGCAGACCTATCCGGACCGGCAGACATCGGAGGAGTCCAGCAGCGAGAAGCGCAAGCCGGGCCTCCTGCACCGCCTGCTGGGCCGCGATTCGCGCTGATCCCTCGACACCGCGCCGGACCGGACCCGCAGGCGATGAACAACCTCTCCCGGGTCGGCGCGGGCCTCGCCGTCGCCGTGCTCGCGCTCGGCGTGGGCGCGTGCGGCGCCGCGCCCGCCCCGGTGCCCTCGTCACCGGGCCCGATGAGCAGTCCCTCGACGGGGTCACGGGGCGGCGCCACCGACGACGGGTACCGAGGAGGATCCGGCGGGACGATGGGCGGGCCCGCGGCTTCGGCCCTGCTGCGCACCGGCCCCGTCGCGGGGGAGGGGCTCGACTCCGCCGCCGTCACCGCGCTGCAGGGCGCCGTCGACCAGGGCGCACAACCCTGGCGGCTCGACCCGCAGATGACCGCGCTCGCGTTCGTGCGGAGCCGGCTCGGTTGGACGACGCCGCTCGCGTGGCGCAGCGCGCCGAACGCGATGCTGGTCGACGACGGGCCGGGGGGCGCGGTCTCGCTGGCCCTGGCACAGCCCGCCCGGACCGGGCCCACCGGGATCTGGACCGTCACGGCGGGATCGTGGGTGCGGTGATCACCACGATGCGCGCCGTGCGCGTGTCGGGCCCGGGCCGGCGGTCTCCGGCCCGTGGGAGCGGGTCGAGACGCCGGTCCCGGACGACGTCGGGCTCCGGGTGCCGGCCCTGCGGGTGCGGTCGATCCGCCACCCGACCCGCTGGACCCCTCGGCATCGGTGGATCGGGGCAGGTCGGGCCCGGGGTCTCAGATGTTGGACGCATCGGGGGGCAGGTCGGCCGGCGGCACGGGTGATCCTCCGTCCCCCGCGGTGTGGGGGCAGGAGAGATCGAGGGTGTAGGCCGTCATCGACAGCGACCCGAACGCGTAGCCGTCGACGAGGACCTCCGTCGCGGCTGCGCTGCCGGCCCCGGCCAGGCCGGCGAGATAGACCGCGGGGATGAAGTGATCGGGCGTCGGCACCGCATGCTGGAAGTCACGGTGGGCATCGAGCGTCAGCGAACTCGGTCGGGTCGGTGAGCATGCGCGTCTTGGCGTCCTCGTCGAAGCGCTGCGCCCAGTCGTACCCGTCGTCGGAGAGCTTCCAGTCCATCCCCGCGCAGGTTGTGGACGACGTTGCCGCTGGCGATGATGAGCACGCCGCGTTCGCGCAGCGGCGCCAGCTTGGCGCCGAGCTCGAGGTGGTAGTCGAGGGGCTTGTCGGCGTTGATGACTAGCTGGACCACCGGGATGGATCGGCGTCGGGGAACGCGTGCACGAGGACCGACCAGGTGCCGTGGTCGATGCCCCAGCTGTCGACGTCCGCGCCGACCCAGGTGGGGTGCGACGACGTCGCTGATCTCGGCGGCCAGTTCCGGGAGACCGGGAGCGGGGTACTGCACGTCGAACAACGCTCGCGGGAAGCCGTAGAAGTCATGGATGGTTCGCGGTTTCGGCATCGCCGTGACGGCCGTGGCATTGATGTACCAGTGCGCGCTGACCACGAGGATCGCGCGCGGGCGCGGCACGGCCTGCGCCGAAGGCCCGCCAGGCGGTGGTGTAGCGGTTGACGTCGAGGGCGTTCATCGGGTTGCCGTGCCCGATGAACGCCGCCGGCATGACCGGGGTCGGCACGTGGTCTTGTTGGGGGTGCACGGTGGGTTGCCCTTCTCAATGACTGGTGTCCCGAGTGTCCTCCATGCCGGGCCCCAGGGGTCGCCCGTTCTGCGGGAGGCCTGCGAGCGTTGCTGCCCCCACCATGGATGATCTCCTCCTCGGGGACGCCGTTCCACGAACGATGAGCACCGCGCCGCGGGCGGGAGGAGCGAGGACATGTCTCGAGCGCTCCGGGTCGTCCTGGCGCTGGTCCTCCCGGTCCTGGTGATCGCCGGCTGCGGCCCGACGTCGACCGGGAGCGTCGCGCCCTCGGCCGCCGCGACGCCCACGACCGCGACGCCCACCTCCGCGGCGCAGGGCACGGCGGACAACGCCCCGATCGACCCGACCTGCCCGGCGACGAGCACGACCGCGTTCGCGAAGACGAAGTTCGTCGGACACGCCGGCCTGGCGTTCGGTGCGTTCCATCGCTACCTGTGGAAGCCCTACCGGGCCGGGACCTTCGGTCGGGGTGCTTCCGGTCGGGTGACCGCGTTCGTCAAGGGCGGGCTGGCGGCGCTGTTCGTGAAGCGGGAGGTCCGGCTGGCCGACGAGGACGCCAAGGCCGACCCGACGCTGTGCCGGGCGATCGCGGCCCCGCTCGCGACCATCGGCAACGACGTGACCTCCGCGGTGGACGAGCTCCGGTCCGGCAACGCCGCCGGGGTGAACGGGGTCGACTCCGCCATCTCCTCGGTGGAGAGCTCGTCGGGAACGCAGGGCACGCCCATCACCGAGAACGAGGACCCCGACCTGAGCTCGACTCCCCGTTGAGCGGCGCCGGTGCGCTGCCGCCCCGGCCCCGCCGCCGCGTCGGTACCTGGGGCGACTCACCCCACGGCGCGCCTCCGGGTCGCCAGGACCTCCCGTACCGCTCCGTGCCAGAAGGGCACCGCGGCGAGGTAGGCACCTCCGAGGGCGATGAGTCCGATCGCCGCGTCGACGCTCGTGCGTCCCTCCCGGGACCAGTAGACGTCCTCGAGGTCGATCAGCAGCGCCAGCTCGTCGACGATCAGTGCCGCTCCGCTGCCGTAGGCGGTCGCGGTGACCGGGTGGCGTCGGTGGCGTTCCTCGCCGCGGAGCGCGACGCCTCCGACGGCGGCCAGCAGCAGGATGCCGATGTTGTAGTGGTGCAGGTGGCGCCCGCCCGCGCTCATCCCGCCGCCCGCCGGGCCGTGCCCCGCGCGGATCCAGTGGGTGATCGCCCGGGTGATGCCGAACGTCGCGCCGAAACCGCCCCACGCGACGATGAGCGACTGTTCGGTGGGGCCGACCCGGTCGCGGGCGACTCCCCGTAGCCGGGCGACCAGACCCTCGTCGGCCATCGGTTCCTCCTCCGGCCGCGACCCGTCCGGTCGCAGGCCTGGTGATCGTCTGTCAGACCCAGTTCTTGCGCTTGAAACCGAGATAGAGCCCGCCGGCGATCACGAGCATGAGGACGAGGCTGGTGAGGAAGCCCCAGGACTGCTGGAAGCCGGGATAGGGGACGTTCTGGCCGTAGAAACCGGTGACCGCGGTCGGGACGGCGATGATCGCTGCCCAGCAGGTCAGTTTCCGCATGATCTCGTTGAGACGGTTCCCCTGGATGGTCAGGCGTGTCTCGAGAATGGTGGTGACCAGGTCGCGGAGCGATTCGGTCCATTCGGTGGCCCGCAGGACGTGGTCGTAGACGTCCTGGTAATAGGGCGTGAGGGCGTCGTCGAGGATGTGCAGGTCGCGGCGCATGATGCTGTTGACGACCTCGCGCATCGGCAGGACGACCCGGCGCAGCAGCACGAGCGACTTCCGCAGCTCGAAGCTGCGTTGCTGCAGGGCCTGGCCGGGGTCGGACTCGCCGAAGAGCTGGTCCTGCAGTTCCTCGATCTCGTCGTCCAAGGACTGCACGGCGACGAAGTGCCCGTCGACGATCTGGTCGAGCAGCCCGTGGACCAGGAAGCCGACCCCGTGGCTCGGCGAGGTCCGGGCTGGCGTCCCAGCGGCCGACGAGGGTTCCCGGGTCGAAGCCGTCGTCCTTGCGGACCGTGATCAGGGCCCGCGGGGTGATGAACGCCGAGATCTCGCTGGCGGCGAGCCGGCCGGTGACGGCATCGAGCTTGACGGCGTAGGCGGACAGGAACAGGTGGTCCTCGTAGCGGTCGAGCTTGGGTCGCTGGTGCTCGTTGACCGCGTCCTCGACCGCCAGGGGATGCAGCCCGAACTCCTCGGTGATGACCGCGAGGTCGGCGCTGTCCGCGTCGTGCAGGTCCAGCCAGACGAAGGTGTCCGGGTGGGTGTCGAGGTGGTCGCTGAGCTCGGCGACCGGGAAGCCCTCGGCGATCACCTGCCCGCCGCGGTAGGCGCGGGTCCGGGCCGGGCACCGGGGTGGGCTGTGCTCGGTGATGGTCCGGCCGGCGGCGACGGCGGGGTCACGGCCGGCGAACGTGGCGCCGTCGGCCGGGCGGGCCCGGAGGCCGCCCCCCGAGGCGTCCCCGACCTCGTCGGGCGACGGCGCGACGTCCGGGACCTCGCCGCCCCGGCGCGACGGACGAGTCGTGGCGTCCGAGCTCATCGTCATCCTCTCCTTCACTGCCGCGCGGTTGCCCTCGTGGAGTCGACGGATCAGGAATGACACGGCCGTGCTGTCGGGAATCGAGGACGACTGACCCGGCCGATGAACGGGCGCCGCAAATCGATGACCGGTGGGCATTTCTCCACGACCATTCAGGGGTTGCCCAAGAAGAGGTCAGGGTCCGGCGAGCACCGCACCAACGAGCGCCCCGGCCGGTCCACGGTCCCCGCGGCGGTGGGACGGCCGCGGTGGGCGGTCTCCCGGCGGCGTCAAAGATGCGTCAACGCCCCTTGCCGTCCGGGCCGTCTCGTCGTTCCCTCACGGCATGAGTGGACGAACGCGTTCCGCCGCCAGGGTCGGTGCCCTCGTGGTCCCCGTCGCGGTCGCCGCGGCGGCGGCCGCGGCTCGCGGGCTGCTGGGGAGCACGGGTGCGGCGCTGGTGCTCGTGCTGGTCGTGGTCGCGGCCGCGGTGG
Organism: uncultured Actinomycetota bacterium; assembly: GCA_963849235.1. Lineage (GTDB taxonomy): Bacteria > Actinomycetota > Actinomycetes > Mycobacteriales > Pseudonocardiaceae > Actinomycetospora. Next base: position 218,920 of record CAWKGY010000001.1, read on the forward strand.
TGGGCGACCGCGTCGCCGGGGTGCTCGCCGCGCTCTCGGCGGCGGCGTCGTTCGACTTCTTCCTGACCGAGCCCTACTACCGGTTCGCGATCGTCGACCGCGACGACCTGGAGATCGCGGTCCTGCTGCTGGTGATCGGTCTCGCCGTCGCCGAGGTGGTCGGGTGGGGCCGCCGCCAGCAGGCCGCCGCCGGTCGCCGGGGCGGCTATCTGGCCGGGGTCGCCCGCGCCGCGCGCCTGGCGTCCGACGGACCGGCGACGCCGGAACTGGTCGACCTCATCGCCGAGATGATCGGCGAGGTCCTGGACCTCGACGCGTGCCGCTTCGAGCTCCCGGCCGGCGCGCCTTCCGACCCGGACCGCCCGGTGCTCCATCACGACGGCAGCATCACGTGGGCCGGCCGGTCGGTCGACGTCCGCCGCGACGGCCTCCCGGGCATGGACGTCATCGAGCTCGCGGCGGGACACGGCGGGGCGGCCGGCCGCTTCCTGCTCACGGCCAGCACCCGTGACCGCCGTCCCGACCCCGAACAGCTCGCCGTCGCCGTGACCCTCGCCGAGCAGGTCCCCGCTCCCGAGCTCGTGACACGTGGCCGCGAGCCCGGGCGTCCTGCGTAGGCGGTGACCCCGGCCTGAGCCCTCGTCCTACTTCTCGTCGTTCGTGCCCTCGGGCTCACGGTCGGCGACCTGCTGGGACAACGAGACGTCCGATTCCGTGGCGGGGGAGTCCTCCGGGACGTCGGAGCCGTGTCCGTCGGCGCCGCTGTGGTGGTCGTTGCCCTTCGTGTCGCCGCCCTGCTCGGCGGTGGGCTTCGCGCTGTCGTCCATGATCCGCTCCCGTTCTCGGCATCGCCGAGGTGTCGTCGACGGACGCGGGGAGCGACGAAGGCGGCCACGCGTCCGACAGGTCCGTACTGCCGCCGGGTCCGGGACGGATCGAGAGTGCGCACCCCGTCCGCAGGCCCGAGACGGGGATGCGGAGGGACGGTGACGCGCGCTGCGGACCGTACGGGGTCCACGCCACCACGACCACCCGACGCCGACGGCCCGTCCTGCGCGGCAGCCGTCGGTGACGCGAACGATCAGGCGCCGTCGACCCCGCCGACCGGGTGCCCGCCACGGGCCTGCACGGCGGGCGCGGTGTCGTGCTGGGCCTCGGCACGCGGGCTGCGCGCGACGGCCCGGGCCAGCAGCACCATCCCGACGATCTGCCCGATGTGGTACGCGGAGTCGGGGTCGATCCGGAGCAGGTCCGAGGCGCCCGGGATCAGCCGGAACAGCGCGCCCGCGATGCTGACCCCGATGGCCAGCAGCATCGCCCGGCCCGACGGGTGCCCGTGCAGCCACGCCCAGACCCAGAGCCCGATGACGCACGCCATCGTGACGCTCTCGCAGTACATGATCGCCATGATGCTGGGGTGGCCGGTGGCGGCGATGATCGCGTAGGCGACGAACCCGATGAGTCGCAGCGGCCAGAACACGACGGCGCGGCGCCGGCCGAGGACCTGCACCACGGCCGCCGCCAGCAGGTACGACATGACGACGACGACCATCGTGCTCATGACCGCCCACGTGACCTCGCCGATCGTGGGACGGCCGGTGAGGAAGCCGTGGTAGACCGCGCCGATCAACGCCGTCGCCGCTGCCCACGCGAACGCGGCGCGCCAGTACTTCGCCCCCTCGATGTCCCGGGGCAACCGGGGCCAGAGATAGAGACTGACCAGCCCCAGCACGAGGTCGGTCAGGCAGGCCAGCGGCTGGAGGAGCACACCTCACGGTGCCCCCGCCGAGGCCGGGCGCGCCAGGGGTTCGGGTCGGGAACCTGAGGGATCGGCGGCGCGGCCACGCCGACGGGTGTCGGGTGGAACACCGTTTGTCCGACGGGTGCCGCGGTACCCGGGTCGCGGGGCGAGGACGGGGGCTGTGGTGGGGAGACCGCAGGCGCTGACCGCCCTCGCCGGGGAGGCGGGCTGATCTCGGCGTCCGCCGGGCCCGCAGCATTGTCCTCCACCGGCGCGGCTGACGGCGGCGGAACCCCCTGCTCGACCGGGGCCGCGCTCTTCCTGCGCCAGCACGTCCGCGCCTGACCGGCGTTCGGAGGCCGAGGTGACCGGGTAGCGTCGAAGGACAGCGTTGCCCCCGGACCCGGTCACCGCACGCGTGAGACGACCCCGGGGAGGGCGCCGTGACCGGTGCCGACGTCAGCGGCGACATCGACCCGACGGAACGCCTGGTCGCCGATCTCGTCGAGCGCTACCGGGCCGGCAGCAGCCTCACGGAGCTGAGCGGACAGGTGGGGCGCAGCTACGGCTACGTCCGACGCCGCCTGCTCGACGCCGGCGTCGCCCTGCGACCGCGCGGCGGTGCGCACCACGCGCCCGATCAGTGAGGTCGCGCCGCAGGGCCACGGTCCTCCGCGTCGGGCGCATGTCCGAGAGGCCGGCCGACAAGACCTCGTTCGGGTGGATGTCGCCATGACTCCTGTGGTTGATGAGAGCCGATGGGCACTCTCACCTCGGGGATCGACGGCGACGAGGGGGCCATCGTGCGTGCACTTCGGAAGCGGCGGCGCCGCCGGCCGGGAGACCGGCGACTGTCCTACGCACTCGCCGTCGCCGTTCTCGCCGGGTTGCTGCTGATCGGGTTCGGGGCCGCGAACCTCGTCGGGGACGCCCAGAGCGGCTGGAGCGTCGTCGGGCTGGGGACGCTGATCGTGGCGGCCGGGACGCTGCTGCTCGTCGTCGAACCGCCGCTGAACCGGCCCGTCGGGAAGCGGAGCGGCACGTAGACTCCACAGGCCCCGGGCAACCGGGTCCAGCCCTCGGGTCGATCGGAGTCGCGTGATCGATCCGTCCGGAGGCGGGCCGCCGATCCGGACCCCCGACCAGCGGGTGCGGGTGTTCGTCTCGTCCACGCTCCGGGAGCTCGCGGCCGAACGGGCGGCGGCCGGGCGGGCGATCGCGCGGATGCACCTGACCCCGGTGATGTTCGAGACCGGGGCGCGGCCCCATCCACCGCGCGACCTCTACCGCGCCTACCTGGCCCGCAGCGACGTCTTCGTCGGCATCTACTGGCAGCAGTACGGCTGGGTCGCTCCCGGCGAGGAGTCGTCCGGCCTCGAGGACGAGTACCGGCTCTCGGGGGACATGCCGAAGCTCGTCTACGTCAAGGACGCGACGGATCGCGAGCCCCGGCTGACGGAGCTGCTGGCGGACGTCAAGGCCGATGACGGCCTGTCGTACAAGCGCTTCGAGGACGCCGACGAGCTGGCCGAACTGCTGGCCGACGACCTGGCCGTCCTGCTGAGCGAGCGGTTCGGCGGATCGGAGGACTCCGCCCCGGAGCTGCGGATCGCGACCCCTCCGGTGCCCCCGACCGGCATCGTGGGCCGGGAGGACGACATCGCGGAGGTCCTCGCCCTGCTCCGTGACCCCGACGTCCGACTGGTCACGGTGACCGGCCCGGGCGGCGTCGGCAAGACCCGGCTGGCGCTCGAGGTGGCCCGCGTCGTCGGCTCCACCACGCCGGCCGGTGTGTCGTTCGTGGATCTCGCTCCGGTCAGTGACCCGACGACGTGGACCGCTGCGGTCGCGGAGGCACACGGCATCCGCCCGGAAGGCACCCGCCCGGTGCTGCCCCTGCTCATCGAGCGGCTCCAGGGCCGGCGTCTGCTGCTCGTGCTGGACAACTTCGAGCAGGTGGTCGCCGCCGCCGAGGACCTCGGTGAGCTGCTGGCGGCCTGCCCGGAGCTGGCCGTGCTGGCCACCAGCCGGGCCGCCGTCCGCCTCCGGAGCGAGCGCGAGGTCCCGCTCTCGCCCCTCTCGACCCCGGGGGCCGACGACGGCGACACCCTCGCGGCGATCCGGGACTCGGCCTCGGTCCGGCTCCTCGTCGACGCCGCCCGGCGGGTGCGCCCGAGCTTCGCCCTGACCGCGGCCAACGCCGGGGCGGTGGCCGAGCTGTGCCGACGGCTGGACGGCATCCCGCTCGCGGTCGAGCTGGCCGCCGCCCAGTTGCGGTTGCTGACGCCCGCCACGCTGCTGCGGCGACTCGGCGACGCCCTGGACCTGGCCGCCGGCGCGGTGGACGCACCCGTGCGACACCGGACCCTGCGGGCCACGATCGACTGGAGCTACGGCCTGCTGGGAGACGACGAACGCACGCTCCTGGCGCGGCTCTCGGTGTTCGTCGGCGCGTGGACGGTGGAGGCGTGCGAAGCGGTGGGCGCCGTCGACGGCGACCTCGACCCCCTGGCGACGTTGTCGTCCCTGGCCGCCCAGAGCCTGGTCGACACCGAGCCGCCCGACGCCGACGACATCGTGCGGTTCCGGATGCTCGACACCATCCGTGCCTACGGCCACGAACGTCTGCTCGAGCGTGGCGAGGACGACGCGACCGTCGCCCGGCTCGCGTCCTACCTGGTCTCCGTCGTCGGGGAGGTCCGGGACGACCTGCAGGGCCCCGGGCACCGCGCCGCGGGCGAACGGGTCGACCGCGAGCGCGACGAGATCCTGTCGGCCATCCGGTGGGCCCTCCGCCACGACGACGCACGGCTGGTCGGACGACTGCTCGGGCCCCTGTTCACCTACTGGTGGAGTCGGGGCCAGCTCGCGATGACGAGCGAGGTCGCGGGACAGGCGGCGGCGCTGCCCTCGGCAGGTCACCTCGAGCCCTACGATGCCGCGCTCCTGCGCGGGGTGTGGGGCATGGCGATGGTGATGACGGGGCGGGCGGCCGAGGCCGAGCCGCTGCTGCGCGAGGCGCTCGACACGGCCACGACCCTGGGCAACGTGCGGCTCCGTGCCTACGCGCTGCTCGGGCTGGGATGGACGGCGGTGAGCCGCGACGCCGCCGAGGCCAACGGACGGCTCGACGAGGCGGCCGAGGAGTTCCGGCGATTCGGCGACTCGTGGGGACTGGCCGTGGCGCTGTCCACGCGCGGGCAGTACGCGCTGCTGGTCGGCGACCCGGGCGCGGCGCTGCGCATCCACACCGAGGCCCTGCGGGCGGCGTCGGCGATCGACAACGACAACCTCCGGGCGCACGCGCTCGACATGCTCGGGCTCGACGCCTACACGGCCGGCGATCTCCCGGGCGCCCGGGACCACTACGCGGCCGCCGCCGCGCTGCACGCGAGCGTCCTCGACTACGAGGGGGCGGCCTACTGCCTCTCCGGACTGGCGGGGGTCGCCCTCGCCCGGTCCCGGCCCACGGTCGCCGCCCGACTCGTCGGCGCGTCGGAGCACGCTCGGCACGTCGTCGGGGTGGAGGTCTGGCCGGGCATGCAGGGCTCGACGGACGCGCTGGTCGAGGCGGTCGGCGCCGCGCTCGGGCAACCCGCGTTCGCCGAGGCCCGGGCCCAGGGAGCGCACCTGCGCGTCCCGGACGCCCTGGACTACGCGCTGGCGGCCAGCTCCCTCGACGAGGGGGACGACCCGTTCGACGCGTTCCGCCCGCTGCTCGTCGCGGATTCCTGATCGCTTCGGCATCCGGCCGCGGTGGCACGGTCCAGCTGACTCCCATCGGCCCGGGAACCCCTCCGGATGGTGGTCCGTTCTCCCAGCTCGGTGATGCATGATCGTGCCGGTGTCCGAGTCCTGGTGAGCTCACGAGGTGGCCGTGCCCCCGAAGTCGATGACGCGGCAGGTCGCGGTGCTCGTCTACGACGGTCTGACGATGCTGGACGTGGCCGGGCCGGCCGACGTGTTCGCCCACGCCAACCTGTTCGGCGCCCGGTACACGATCACTGCGGTGTCGCCCGACGGCGGTGACGCGTGGGCCTCGAACGGACTGGGACTGCGCGCCGGGCGCACGGTCGACGAGCTCGAGGCGGTCGACGTCGCGATCGTGCCGGGTGCGCTCGGGTTGCTCGACCGTCCGTTCGATCCGGTTCTCCTCACGGCCGTGAAGGCGCTGGTGGCTCGGTCGGCCCGGGTGGCCTCGGTCTGCACCGGGTCGTTCCTGCTCGCCGAGGTCGGGGCGCTGGATGGCCGTCGCGCGACGACGCACTGGAACCGTGTGGGCCAGCTCCGCCGCCGCTACCCCGCCGTGGAGGTGGTCGAGGACGCTCTGTACGTCCGCGACGACCCGGTGATCACCTCCGCGGGCGTCACCTCAGGGGTCGACCTCGCCCTGTCGCTGGTGGAGCAGGACTACGGTCCGGAGATCGCCAACCGGACGGTCCGGCAGATGATCGTCTTCATGCAGCGGCCCGGTGACCTCCCGCAACACTCGGTCCGGTCCCGGGTCGTGGCTCCGGCCGACAGCCCGCTGCGCGCCGTCCTCGACGCGGTGGCCGCCGACCCGGGGGACGACTGGACCACGAGCCGGCTGGCCTGCCTCGCGACGGTCAGCACGCGGACTCTCACGCGGCTGTTCCGGGACCAGCTGAGCACCTCCCCGTCCCGCTACGTCGAACAGGTCCGTGTCGAGGCCGCGAAAGGTCTGCTGCTCCAGGGCACGACGGTGGCGAGGGCGGCGCAGCTGATCGGGTTCGGGAGCACCGAGACGATGCGCCGCGTGTTCGTCAACCAGGTCGGGGTCAGTCCGTCGGTCTACGCGCGCTCCCCCTCGTCCTGATGCGACGGGCCTGGCCGAATCTGTGGGATGGACGGCCGCGGACCGCTACCCGCTGACGCTCACGGCGGGTGACCATGGCCGGGATCGCACGAGGACGACATTGCGGAGCCAACCCCATGACCGAGTCCCGGGACATCAACCGTCGCATCGTGACGGCGGCGTTCGACGCATGGCAGGAGGGCACCGGCAGCATCACCGAGCTGTTCGACCCCGACATGACCTGGCGGATCGAAGGTCATTCGGCCGCCTCGCGCGGATATGCGTCGGCGCAGCAGTTCATCGACGAGGTCCTGACCCCCTTCGGAGCCCGGTTCGCTGACGGGGAGCCGTTCCGCCCGGTCCACATCCGTTCGGTGCTCGCCGACGACGACACCGTGGTGGTCATCTGGGACGGGCACGGCATCGCCAACGACGGGCGCCCGTACGACAACAGCTATGCGTGGATCATGCGGCTGCGCGAGGGCAAGGTCGTGGACGGCACCGCCTTCTACGACAGCATCTCCTTCAACGAGCTCTGGGAGCGGATCCAGCCGCAAGGCATCCGATGACCGCACCGAAGATTCCGCTGAACCTCTTCGCCATCCCGTTCGGACTGGCCGGGCTGGGTGAGGTCTGGCGGACCGCGGCCGGCGACCACCACGCCCCCGCCCTCGTCGCGGAGCTCGTCTTCCTGCTGTCGGCCGTGGCCTGGTGCGCCGTCCTCGGGGCGTACCTGCGTCACCTGGCCGGTGACCACGGCGTCCTGGCCCGGGACCTGCTCGACCCGATCGCCGCCCCGTTCGCGTCCCTGGCCCTGATCGCCCCGATGCTCGTGGCCGGTCTGGGCCTGCACCCGCTCGCCCCGACCGCCGGACGGATCCTCACCGACGTGTTCCTGGCGCTCACCGTCGTGCTCGGCGGCTGGTTCACCGGCCAGTGGATTTACGGTCACCTCGAGCTCGACACGTTCCATCCCGGGTACTTCCTGCCCACGGTCGCCGGAGGGTTCGTCGGGTCCGCGGTGGCGGCGGCCGTCGGTCAGCAGCGGCTGGGCGAGGTCATGTTCGGGCTGGGCGCGGTCTGCTGGATGGTCCTCGGGTCGGTGATCATGGGACGACTGCTGTTCCGGCCGATGCTCCCGCCCGCCCTGCAGCCGACCCTGGCGATCGAGGTCGCTCCGGCGGCGGTGGCGAGCCTGGCCTGGTTCCAGCTCCACGGCGGGCGGATCGACGCCGTGACCGCCTTCCTGGCCGGCTACGGGGTCCTCATGGTGATCGCCCAGCTGCGGTTGCTGCCCGCCTTCCTCCGGCTCCCGTTCATGCCGAGCACGTGGTCCTTCGCGTTCAGCTGGTCGGCCGTCGCCGCCGTGGCCCTCGTCTGGCTGGAGGACGGCCAGGTCACCGGCTACCGCGTCTACCAGTACGTCGTGCTCGCCGCCGTCACGCTCCTCGTCGGCGGGATCGCCGTCCGCACGGTGGTCGCGATCGCCCGCCGGCGCCTCCTGCCCGCCGCCCCGGTGGCGACGGCGCCCGCCCAGCCGAGGACCGAGGCGGTCCGCTGATCGCGGCCACGACGTGGTTCCGGTCAGGCGGTGGGGCCGAAGACCGGGTCGGGTCCCGGGTGGACCACCGTGAGGAGCCCCTCCACGCCGCGTCGGAAGGTCGAGGCGACGTCGGCCGCGCCGTCGAGGTGGGCCCCGGTCATGGCGCCGTCGCGCAGCATCAGGAAGTGCTGGGCGGCCTCGGTGGGATCGGGTCGTCCGGCGTCGTCCCCGAACGCCTGCGTGAACAGGTCGGTGATGGTGGCGAGGTACCAGCGGCGGTGGATGACGACGGCCCGGTGCACGGGGTCGTCGGGATCGGGGAACTCGGTGGCGGCCTTGAGGAACGCACAGCCCCGGAAGCCGGGCGTGGTCAGGTCCTCGGCCAGCTTCGCCGCGACGGCGCGCACCGTCCCGGCCGGTGACGGGCCGGCCTCGACGGCGGCCTGGACGTCGGCCCGGGTGAGGGCGTCGACCCCGCCCAGATAGGCCAGGACCAGGTCCTCCTTGGACGGGAAGTGCCGGTAGAACGTCGCCCGCGTGGTCGGCGCCTCGGCGAGGATCCGTTCGACGCCGACCGCGCGGATGCCTTCCCGGTAGAACAGCCCGCTGGCCGTGGCCAGCAGCCGTTCGCGCGCCTCGGACCGGCCGGTGCCCCGTGCCGACCCGTCGGTGGGGGCGGCGACGCTCGCGGTCTCCATGGCCTCACGCTAGCAGAAAGAACGATCGGTCTTGCGCCGGTCGAGGTGAGCTGCCACGCTCCACCACGAGAGAGAGAACGGTCTTTCTCCCATCGAGGTCCCGACGCCGAGCCGGGCCCGACTCGTCCGAACGAGAGGACACGCGTCATGACCACGGCCAGTCCGACGACCATCAGCACCACCGGAACGCTCCGGAGGCTGTACCTGGTCCGCTTCGGGTTCGCGCTCGTGTGGGCCGCCCTGCTGTTCGTCGCCGCATCCCACCTCGGTCCCGTGACGGCGACGCTGCTCGTGCTCTATCCGCTGTTCGACGTGGCGGCGGCCGTGATCGACGCCCGCTCGTCCGGGTCACGCGGGTCCGTCCGGGCGCTGTCGGTGAACATCGCGATCAGTTCGGTCGCCGCGATCGGGCTGGTCGTCGCCACCATGTCCGGCGTCCCGGCGGTCCTGGGCGTGTGGGGACTCTGGGCCGTCGTCGCGGGGCTCGTCCAGCTGGTCGTCGCGATCCGGCGGCGGACGATGGGCGGGCAGTGGGCGATGATCGCGAGCGGGTCGATCTCCGTGCTCGCCGGGGTGTCGTTCGTCGTGATGGCCTCGGGCCCGGGAGCGTCGTTGACCGCCCTCGCGGGCTACGCGCTGCTCGGCGGGGTGTTCTTCCTGGTCTCGGCGCTGCGTCAGGGCCGGGCGGCGCGGGAGCGTCGGGCGGTCGGTAGCTGACAGGCTGCACACGGGCCGCACCCACGAAGGGACGACCGCCGTGTCACCGGGTCGCATCGACGTGCCGCCGCGTGGTGACCGGATACGTCGCCCCGGTCAACCAGGGGATCGGCCCGGCCGCCCAGACGTTGTCGGACCAGCGAGCCGCCGCGGTCGTCCAGCGTCTCGGGGCCGACGGTGTGACCGCGGACCGGGTGCAGGCCCGCGGTGCAGCCGACACGAACCCGCTCGGGAGCACCTCGGCGAGCCGGCGGGCCGACATCACCGTCTCGTAGCGCGCAGGTGCGACGGACGCCCCGGGGCCCGACGGCCCCGGGGCGTCCGCGTGCGGACGTCCGTCCTCAGAGTCCGAGGACCCGCACCGCGTTGTCCTTGAGAATCTTCGGGCGGACCTCGGGCTTGATCTCGAGCCGGTCGAAGGCGCGCATCCAGCGGTCCGGCGAGAGCAGCGGATGGTCGGAGCCGAAGAGGACCTTGTCCTGCAGCAGGGTGTTGGCCTGTTGGACCAATTGCGGGGGGAAGTACTTCGGGGACCAGCCGGAGAGGTCGATGTGGACGCCGGGCTTGTGGGTGGCGACGGCGATGGCGGCGTCCTGCCAGGGCACCGACGGGTGGGCCATGATGATCGTGAGGTCGGGGAAGTCGACGGCGACGTCGTCGATGAGCATCGGGTCGGAGAGCCGTAGGCGGATTCCGCCGCCGCCGGGCATGCCCGATCCGATCCCGGTCTGCCCGGTGTGGATCACGACCGGCACCCGGTGGGCCTGGGCGACCTCGAGCAGCGGGTAGGCGCTGCGGTCGTTGGGGGCGAAGTTCTGCAGGCTGGGGTGCAGTTTGAGCCCGCGCACACCCTGCTGGGTGATCAGCCGCTCGAAGGTGCGGGCGCCGTCGTCGCCCTTGGCCGGGTCGATCCCGGCGAACGGGATCAGGACGTCGGGGTGGCGGGCGGCGCCCTCGGCGATCTCGTCGTTGGACAGCGCGGGGTGGCCGAGGAAGGCCTCGGCGTCGACGGTGAACACGACCGCGGCCATGCGGCGTTCGCGGTAGTAGGAGGCGATCTCGTCGATGGTCGGGGCTTCGGGATGGACACCGAAGTAGCGGGCGGCGGCCTCGAGGTAGGCCTCGGGCAGGGAGCGGCGTCCGGCGGCGTCGACCTCGACGTGGACGTGGACGTCGACGGCGTCGAGCTGGGCCGGGTCCGGACTCATGGGGGTCTTCGTACCGGCCGAGGCGCTCGACCGCGAGCGCGGTCGGAGCGGGCACCGTCGTCGCGGTCGGGATCACGCCGCGGGCGGCCGCGCGTCCGTGGCGCCCGCCAGGAGTGGTCCAGGGGGCCGACGGGTAGCCACCGACGGTGACGGCGACGGATTCGGCCGGTGACGCGGAGACCGAGCCTCCCGGCAGCGTCTCGGTGCCGACGACAGCAGGACCCGCGTGTGTGTGCTGGCCCGAGGCCGATCGGTCGGCCGAGGGCTGGGTCCACGTGAAGCTGGTCGCCGAGCCGGACGCGGTGCGTGTGCTGCGCCGCAGGATGCGGTCCTGGGTCAAGGCCCACGACCTCGACGACGAGCTCGCCGAGTCGATCGTGCTGATCGTCGACGAGGCCGTCACCAACGCCGTCGAACATGCCTGCCCCGACTGGGAATGCCACGTCGAGCTCGTGGCGGGCCCCCGTGCCTGCGGAGGCGGGGTGGGGGTACTCGTCTCCGACGACGGCAGCTGGAAGGAGGTCACGGCCGCCGGCTTCCGCGGCCGCGGGGTCAGCCTCATCGGACAGCTCGCTGATCGCAGCAGTCTCGAGACCACCGAGCACGGCACCGCGGTCCGCATGTGTTGGCCCACCGGCCGATGACCCCACCGCCGTCGGTGCGGCGGCCCGAGGACCTGGACGTCGTCCGCGACTCCTACGACCGCGCGGCGGACAGCTACGCGCACCTGGTGACCACGGCCGGCGTCGGGGACGTCCGGACCCAGCCGTGGCTGCGCGCCGCCAGGGACGTCTTCGCCGACGACGTCGCCGGGCGGGGCCCGGTCCTCGACGTGGGCTGCGCAGGTCCTGTCGTCGTTCGCAGCCCGAACAGCTCACGGCGCTGATCGAGCAGGCGGGTCTGCGGCCGGTGGCCGAGGTGCGCCTGCACCCCGACGGGGACCAGCTCCGGGGCCCGGGCGTCGTGGTCGTGGCCCGGCGCGACAGCTGATCGTTCCGGACGGCGTCGCGCTCCCGACCGGGCGACCGGTCGGCTTGCCCCGGGAGCGCGAACCCCGGAACGTGGGCGGTGTGAACGACGCCGAGACCACGGCCATCGCGGCCCTGCAGGAAGCCACCAACGCCTTGCGCATCGGCGAGGAGTCCTCGGACGCCGCCGGCAAGGTCGCCGAGGAGGCCAAGCCGAACCTGGCCCGGGAAGTGGCCAACGTCCTCGACGCCCTGACGAACCTGCTGAGAGCCGTCGACCTGGACCCGCTGCCCGCCACCAGCGCCGAGCACCGGCTGCACGCGGTCACCCAGCACGTGGTCGCGGGCGCGAGCGCGGCGCGGGGACTGGTGGAGCCGCAACTGCCGCGGCCGCCGGCGGCGCCCACCGATCGGTGAGGTCGGGCCCCGACGACGACCCGGGGCTCAGGCCGCGGTGCGGGCGAGCCGGACGAGACGGTGGTCCGGGGTGAAGAGCCGGCGGGAGAGCCCGAGCGCCATCACCGTGGTGGTCGTGGACGCCGCGGCCAGCACCAGGAACATGACCACGATCTGGACGAGGACCGCCGAGACAGGGTCCGCGCCACCGAGGATCAGCCCGGTCATCGCGCCGGGCAGGAACACCAGTCCGGTCGCCTTCGTCGTCTCGATCTGCGGGGACAGCGCGGAGCGGAGCACGCCGCGCACGTAGGGGCGGGCGGCGTCCCGCGAGGGCTGGCCCAGCGCCAGCCGGGCCTCGATCTCGTCGCGCTTGTCGGTGAACTCCTCCACCATCCGCCGACCCGCGAGCACCGTGGCCGTCATCGCGTTGCCGACGATCAGCCCCGCGATCGGGACCAGCGTGCGCGCGCCGAGCGGGAACACGCCGAGGCCGAACAGGACCAGCAGCGAGAGCGCTGTCGCGACCACGAACGCGGTGAGCGCCAACGGGACGATCCGCGGCACGCCGGGCGCCCGTTGCTTCGCCGTCCAGGCCGCGTAGCCCAGCATCGCCACGACCCACAGCCACGACCACCACAACGAGGTCTGCGGGCGCAGCAGCAGGACCAGGACGCCGCCGACGAGCAGCAGCTGGACGCCCGCCCGCACCGCGGCCCAGAGGATGCTGCGCTCCAGGCCGAGGCCCCAGTACAGCGAGATCCCCGCGGCGACGGCGACGAGGATGAGCGAGAAGGCGGTCCCGGCCCAGTTGACGGTCATCGGCCGGCCTCCTCGGAGTCGGTGAGGTGCAGGTCGGCGACGTCGCGGGGGTGCACGTGCCCGCCGGCGACCTCGAGCACCCGGTCGGCGACCCGCTCGACCTGCGGGCCGTCGTGGCTGACCCAGACCACGGTGAGCCCGTCCCGGGCCAGGTCGGCGACGGTGCGCTCGAACGTGCGCCGGGGCTCGGCGTCGAGGGCGGACGTCGGTTCGTCGAGCAGCAGCACACGGGGTTCGACGACGAGGCTGCGCGCCAGGCACATCCGTTGCAGCTCGCCCCCGGAGAGGGTGTCGGCGTCGCGCCCGAGCAGGTCCTGGGGGAGCGACACCCGCTCGAGGAGCGGGCCGAGCCTGTCGTCGTCGGCGTCGGGCGCGGCCACGTGCAGGTTGTCCCGCACCGTCCCGGCGAACGGCGTCGGGTGCTGGAACACCATGCCGACCTCGCGTCGCAGGGCGAGCGGGTCGAGGTCGTCGAGCGGGGTGCCCCGGTAGCGCACGACGCCCGCGTCGGGGACGTCGAGCCGGTTGAGCAGCCGGAGCAGGGTCGTCTTCCCCGCGCCCGAGGGACCCCACAGGACCGTCGTGCCCTGGGTCGGGATCTCGGCGTCCACCCCGTCGAGCACGGCGCGGGCCGCTCCTCCGTCGGGGCCGGGGCGGCGCACCGTCACGCCCTCGAGGACGAAGGCCGCGGATCGGGTGTCGGTCACGGGACTTTCCTAGCGGTACGAGTGGCCGACCGGGGAGCCGTGGTCCGACCTCGCCTCAGTCGGTCGGCGGGGCCGCCGACATCGACATCGTCTTGGCGGTCCGGTGGAATCCGGCGCAGGGCGACCAGCAGGGCCTCGAGCCCGGCGTGGACCGCGGCCGGCGCGTCCCTGGCGTCGACGCTCAGCGTGACCGACAACGTGCCGCCGGGGGCGCTCGGCACCCCCGAGACCGGGCGCAGCGCGTCGACGAGGTCGTCGAGCTCGTCGTCGGAGGGCTGGGGGATGTCGGTGTCGATCTCGACGCGGTACTCGACCTCGGGGTTCGTCACGGCCGGCGTCGCGCCACCGCGGGCACGGACGGCCGGTCGTCACGGCGGGGAGCAGTGCGCAGGGTCCGCATGGGCGACCAGGCTGTCCGGCCCGCGGGCCGGCGTCCACTCGAGCCCGCTCTCACCGCCGGCGCGTGGCGTGCCGGACGGCCGGGACGACCTCGTCGCGGAAGAGGCGCAGCGACCGCCGGGCGGCCTCCGGCGCCAGGGAACCCCACGCGAAGGAGCCGGCGACGTAGTTGACCTCGCCCGCGGTCACGGCTTCGGTCACCTGGGCGGCGACGGTGCGGGGAGAGCCGATGAACAGCTTGCCCGCCGCGACGAGCCCGTCGAGGTCGGCGGGACCGGCGAAGCGGTCGCTGCCGTGCCGGCGCCAGAGGTGGGTGAAGTTGGCGTAGTGGTCGGCGAACGCGGTGCGGACCTGGTCGCGCGCCTGTTCGTCGTCGTCGGCGACGAACACGTGGCGCATCAGCCCGAAACGCGGCGGGCGCCCGGGCGTGGTGTCGGCGTCGTGGGAGCGCCGCCAGGACTCGTAGAAGATCTTGCTCTGCTCGCGGACCACGTCCAGCGGCGGGGAGACGAACCCGAAGCCGAACAGCACGTGGTAGCCCTGCTCCCCGAGCCGCGGGATCGAGGCGGGGTTCGAGGTCGGGTACCACAGCGGCGGATGGGGGCGCTGGCGGCTCGGGACGTGCAGCGGGATCGCCGTGGCCTCGCCGGACCGGCGGAAGACGCCGGTGCGCAGCGCCTCGAGGACCACCGGCAGGTACTCCTCGAACCGCCCGGCGGCGTCCGCGGCGGTCAGGCCGTACATGGCGGCCTCGTGGGGGGAGGAGCCCCGGCCGACGCCGACCTCGAGCCGCCCGTGGCTGAGCTGGTCGAGCATCGCGATCTCCTGGGCGAGCCGCAGGGGGTCGTAGAGCGGCACGATGAAGGTGGTCGGCGCGAGGCGGATCCGCGAGGTCGCGCGGGCCGCGGCGGCGAGGAAGAGCCCGGGGGACGGGGCGAGCCCGAGCGGGGTGCCGTGGTGCTCGGCCAGGTGGTAGACGGCGAACTCGTCGCCCGCGTCGGCCTCCGCGAGCAGCGCGAGACGGCCGTCGTAGACCTCGGCGGGATCACCGCCGGGCGGCACGTCGATCCAGTCGAAGATCCCGAACTCGACGACGGCGTCGGCGGAACTGGCGCTCATCCTCGGCTCCTCATCCCGTCGCGGTGCTCGGGCCCAGTCTGCGCTCACCTCATCGCGCGCTTGCTCAGCTCGTTCGCCGCAGGCGACCCCGGCCCGGGTCGTCCGTTTGCGATGCTGGGGCGTGACGTACTCCCAGAGGTTACTGAGCAACTGGTGCGATGCTCTTCGTCCCTGTCGCCCCGATAGATCATCAGAGCAGCGCTTCCGTCCGATTTCTTACTCTGGGTCATCGACGCGTTGTTAATGCGCTTCCGTTCACTCGAATGTCACGCTCCCGTTCTCACGCTTCGTGAAAAGAGCCTGTTACCGTGCTTCTACGGGTGGGCGGCGGCCTCGCCTGATCGTCGCACCTCGAGCGCAGCCGGAGAGCCGCCCCAGGTGACCGCCGCGCACGGATGAACCGGAGTGGCGCGACGCGTCCGTCGGCAGGGGGCTGCCACACGGGCGAACGGCCCCGAGGAAAGAGGGAACTCGTGACGATCCCGTCCGCCGACACCGTCGTGCTCATCCACGGGCTCTGGATGACCCCGCTCGCCTGGGAACACTGGGTGGAGCGCTACGAGGACCGCGGCTTCACCGTGCTGACTCCGGGTTATCCCGGCATCGGACAAGGAGAGGCCGGTCTGCAGGCCCTGCGTGACGACCCGGACGCCGTGGCCGGAGTCGGCGTCCGCGAGATCATGGACCACCTGACCGACTACATCGGCAAGCTGGACAGCGCCCCGATCATCATGGGCCACTCCTTCGGTGGAACGTTCGCCCAACTCCTGGT
This sequence comes from uncultured Actinomycetota bacterium, assembly GCA_963849235.1. GTDB lineage: Bacteria > Actinomycetota > Actinomycetes > Mycobacteriales > Pseudonocardiaceae > Actinomycetospora. The sequence continues at coordinate 234,826 of CAWKGY010000001.1, forward strand.
GGGAAACGGACTGGGCCGGGCGGGGGTGTCCATCGACGGGGCCGCGGTCAAGGGCATCAACGCCATGCCGCTGTCGGAGATCCGTTCTGTCCTACCGGCCCTCGACAACCCGGCCAATATCAACCGAGCCTCGACGCTCACCCCCGAGCAGTTCCACTACGCCTTCACCAACACACTGGACGACGAGGCCGCCCGAGCGGCGTACGACCGCTACCAGGCGCCGACGCCGGCCAAGGTTCTCTTCCAGGGCGGCTTCGCCGCGGTCACGCCGCACGCGTCCACGACGTTCGACTTCGCCGACGACGATCGGGCCCCGCTGCTGTTCATCTCCGGCGGCAGCGACCACATCCTTCCGCCCGTCATCCAACGCCACAACTACGAGAAGAACGCCAAGCACTCGACGGCGATCGCGGCCCACAAGGAATTTCCCGGCCGGGACCACTTCACGTGTGGCGAACCCGGCTGGGAAACGGTCGCCGACTTCGCCCTCGACTGGGCCCTCGCCCCGACCGCGGGCGAACTCGGGTAACCGGACGAGGGCACGGTGCGCGAGCACCGCGTCGATGGGCTCTCGCCGCGGGACCCAGGACGCCGTCGCGCTGTTCGCGCGTAGCGTCGATCCATGGCCAAGAAGCAGAAGAACGAGCACGTCGGAGTCGTGGAGCCGGCGGCGGGCAGCGCCGGGCCGCCGCGCACGCCCGCGACCCCGGTCGGGTCCTCGGTCGAGATCGTCGCCCGTCAGGACGCCGCTCCGGTCCGGACGTCGGGTCCGGCCGGGTGGCTCGAGCCCGTCGGCGAGACCCTCGTCGGATCCGTCCAGGTCGTGCGCGGTCTGCTGCCCGCCTCCCGGCTGCCGCTGTTCCTGGCGAGCACGGCGCTGGTCGTGACCGGTGTGCTCGACCCGCCGGTCGCCCTCGGGATCGGGCTGGCCTTCGAGGCGCTGCGGCGCTGGGAGCCCGCGCCCGGACGCTGACGATTCACGGCGCGTCGTCTCGACATCCGGGTGTACTGCTGCGTCCGGATGACGCGTTGACACCCCCGGGGGAACGAATGTGGCCATCAGCGGCCCGCAACCGGTAACTCTCGGGCCCGCTAGGACGACAGGGTGATGATCCCGTTCACCCTCCCAGCACCGGGGGCTGACGCTGCCGGGGCAGGCGATCCGGCTGCTCTCCCACAGAGTCGAGGTACCGATGGCGACCAGCTTCGTCGTCACACCGAGCGGGCTCCGGGTGCGGTTCACGGGCGCCGACCGGCTCGCCGCGTGCTCCCCGGGGCTCGACGTGCCCTTCGAACGCATCGTCGGGTCGCGGGTGATGACCCGGGAGGACGCCGTCGCGTCGAGCCCGCGCCTGCCGTGCCCCGGTTCCTGGTGGCCGGGCCGGCTCCGGGCCGGCTCCTGGGGGATGGGTGAGCGCCGGCAGCTCTGGAGTGTCCGCAGGGGCACCTACGTCGTGGTCGTCTACCTCTCGGGACGCCCGTTCCACCGGCTGGTCGTGGACGTCACGGACCCCCAGGCGACCCACCGCCGCCTCGACGCGGCGCTCGTGCGGAGCAAGGCGACGGGTGCCCGGCGTTCCGCGCGTGGCCTCCTGTCCCGTCCCGACGACGACGGGGCGGGCATCGCCAATCCGCAGTGACGGCGGCCCCCGCGCGGACCCGCGGCTCCTGCGCGACGATCACGCCGTGAAGTACGGGGTCGTGCTGTTCGCCACCGACGAGACCATCGCCCCGGCCGTGCTGGGTCCGGCCCTCGAGGAGCGGGGGTTCGACTCGCTGTTCGTGCCCGAGCACTCGCACATCCCGGCGAGCCGGGAGAGCCCCGCTCCCGACGGCGGGGAGCTGCCGCGGCACTTCTACCGGACCATCGACGTCTTCGTGACGCTCTCGGTGGTCGCCGCCACGACCACCCGCCTGTTGCTCGGCACCGGCGTCGCGCTGCCCGCCGAGCGCGACGTGATCCACACCGCCAAGCAGGTGGCGAGCCTCGACCTCGTCTCCGGGGGGCGCGCAGTGTTCGGCGTCGGCGTCGGGTGGAACCGCGAGGAGGCCCGCGACCACGGCGTCGATCCCCGCACGCGTGGGAAGGTGCTCGACGAGAAGCTGGCGGCGATGACCCGGATTGGACCGAGGACCTCGCCGAGTTCCACGGCGAGTACGTCGACTTCGACCCCCTGTACTGCTGGCCCAAGCCGGTCCGCAGCCCGCACCCGCCGATCTACGTCGGCGGCGAGAGCGATGCCGCCCTGCGTCGCCTCCGCGACCACGGGGACGCGTGGCTGCGCGACCAGGTCGACCTCGAGACCTTCCGCCGGGTCCGGTCGTGGCTGCGCGAGGAGGGTCGCCCCGAGGTCCCGTTCACCGTGTTCGGCGCCGATCCGGAGACCCTCGACCCGACCGGGTTCGACGAGGTCGGGGTGGACCGGATCGCGTTCTGGGTCGACCCGGGCCCCGAGCGCGAGGTGCTGCACCGCCTCGACACGATCGCCGAGCGCTGGCTCGGCTGATCCCGGCCGCGGCCGTCCTATCCTGGGAGTCATGACCGCCTTCGGAGGCATGTTCCGCGCCCAGAAGCTCGAGGGTGTCGAGGAGTCCGAGGAGAGCGGTCAGCGCGGCCGGATCGTCGGGCTCGACCTCGAGAGCGGCGTCGTGCGCCTACGCGCCGCGACGCCGGCGTCCGCGGAGTCGGCGTCTGCGGAGTCGGAGGTCGCCGAGTCGGAGGTCGTGGAGCCCCCGGACTCGCCCTAGGGTCACGCCGGTGCTCGGGTGGTACGCGCGGGTCTTCGACGACGACGCGGGCTGCCACGACGACTGGGCCGTGCGGGTGGAGAACCTCCGGGTGCGTGACCTCCGGTGCGCCCGTGTTCCGGAGGACGGTGGACAGCCTCCGCCGAGTGAGGGAAGGTCTGCGGGCCTGGCCCGGCCCCCGCCACGCTGACGTCACCGTGTTGACCAGCGAGGGGACCTCTGTGCTTCCCGAGAACGTCCACCACGCATCTGCCATCGACCCTGCCGGCGTCGGGCGAGCTGGTGACGGCTGGGGTGGTGGGGGCAGGGGTGGTGACGGCTGGGCTGGTGACGGTTGGGCTGGTGACGGTCGGGGCGGCGGCGGCCGTGACGCGCACTGGCGATGACGCCGGGCCGTCCTTGCCCGGTCCGTGACCTCGGTCCCAGAACCGATCCCGGGCCGTCCGGCCGCGATCCGTCCGGTCGCCCGCTGCGAACCGGCGGCGTGCCGTGCCCCCCGAGATCAGGCCCCCGCGGCCGCCGGTCCGCGCCGGCGCTCCGGTTCGCCCTCCTCGTGAGGAGGCCGTGATGGCCGGGACCGAGGACGTCCGTCTGCTGCGAGCCCTGCGGACCGCGGCGGGGTCGTTGTCCGCGGCCCTCGAGTCGGACCGTGACGCCGCGATCCGCCAGATCGTCGAGGCCGCCGTGGACATCGTCGTGCCCGCGGTCGGGGGCGGCATCTCGCAGACAGCCGGTGGCACGGTGCACTCGGTCTACGCCACCGACGGGGACGTGCACCGCTTGGACCACCTGCAGTCCGAGCTGGCGCAGGGCCCGTGCATCACCGTCGTGGACCGGCCACCGGTGAGTGGGGTCGTCCACGCCCGGGACCTCGGCGGAGTCCGGCGACGAGCGGTGGCCGTCGTTCGCCTCGCAGGCCGCGTCCCTGGGCTACCGGTCGTTGGTGTCGCTCCAGCTCTCGAACGTCCCGGGCCACGGCTCGGCGCTGACCCTCTACGCCCACGAGCCGGACGCCTTCGACGAGGAGGCCCGCGCGACGGCCGCCCAGTTCGGCTTCCAGGCCGCGATGCTGCTCCACGGCCGGGGCGAGGCCGAGAACCTGCGGCGGGCCCTGGAGACCCGTGACCTCATGGGCCAGGCCACGGGCGTGCTCATGGAGCGGTTCCGCATCGAGGACGGCGAGGCGTTCCGGATGCTCGTCTCGGCGTCCCAGGCCACCGGCATCAAGCTCGTCGAGGTCGCCCGCTGGGTCCTCACGGACGCCGGGCGAGCGGCCGGCGGACCGATCTCCGGGCCGCGGCCGCCGGGCCCGCGGGCCGGGCCCACCGGACATGACCGCCGATGAGGCCCCGGGACCGCGACCCTCAGCCGTCGTCGTCGGAGTCGCCGTCCTTCTTCGGCGGGGCCGCCGGCGCCTGACCCTGGCCCGATCCCGGCGCCGTGCCCTGTGTCGGCGCCTGGACCTGGCCCGGGACGGCGGGAGCCACCTGGCTGCTGGCCGGCGGCGGCGCGGCGGGTGCGTCGTCGGAGTCGCCGTGCCCCGCGCCGCTGAACACCAGCACGAGCCCCACGGCGGCGGCCAGGACCGCCAGGGCGTTCCCGATCCGGTTCTTCGTCAACAACGCGACGTCGCCTCCCTTGGCGTGGCCGGCCCGCCCTACGGCGTGATGCCGACCACAGCCTGGGTGGGTGACCGGAGCTCCGTCAAGGTGATCGTCCGGGCGTCCGCCCTACTCCCTGTAACGGTGGATGTTCACGACGACACCGTGCGGGTCGCGGACGAAGAAGCGCCGCAGGCCCCAGGGTTCGTCGGTCAGCGGGTGGACGATCTCGTAGCCCCGCCGCTGCGCCTCGGCGTAGGCGGCGTCCACGTCGTCGACCTTGATCGAGAGCGCCGACGGCTCGGGGGCGCTGGCGTCGCCGGCGACGAGGCTCACCTGTACCGCCGGATCCGTCGCCGACCGGAAGCTGGCCACCCATCCCAGATCGAGATCCTTCTCCAGCCCGAGGAAGTCCTCGTAGAACTCGTGGCCGGTGCTCGCGTCGTCGACGTTCAGGTTGGGGATGATGCGCCGCACGGACATCGGCCGCCTCCACGATCGGGTCCCGGAGGCGCCATCCTCGCGCGATCGGTCAGGAATCGAGAAGCACCGGCGACCGCCGCACTCCTAGCGTGGAGGGCATGGGAGACGCGATGAGCACGGCCACCAGGAACGACGCCGTGGCGCCCACCGGGCACGCCGCCGACGGGCACGACCTCATCCGCGTGCTCGGCGCCCGGGAGAACAACCTGCGCGACGTCAGCGTCGAGCTCCCCAAGCGCCGGCTGACGGTGTTCACCGGCGTCTCCGGCTCGGGCAAGAGCTCCCTGGTCTTCTCGACCATCGCCGCGGAGTCCCAGCGCCTGATCAACGAGACCTACAGCACCTTCGTCCAGGGCTTCATGCCGACCATGGCCCGGCCCGACGTCGACGTCCTCGACGGCCTGACCACCGCGATCATCGTCGGTCAGGAGCGGATGGGCGGCGACCCGCGCTCGACCGTCGGCACCGCCACCGACGCGGGCGCGATGCTGCGGATCCTCTTCAGCCGGCTCGGGGACCCGCACATCGGCTCGCCCCAGGCGTTCTCGTTCAACGTCGCCTCGATCAGCGGCGCGGGCGCGGTCACCCTCGACAAGGGCGGACGGCAGGTGAAGGAGCGTCGCGAGTTCAGCATCACCGGCGGCATGTGCCCGCGGTGCGAGGGCCGCGGCTCGGTCTCCGACATCGACCTGACGGCCGTGTACGACGAGGACCGCTCGCTCGCCGAGGGCGCCATCACGATCCCGGGCTACAGCATGGACGGCTGGTACGGCCGCATCTTCAAGGGCTCCGGCTACTTCGACCCGGACAAGCCGATCAAGGAGTTCACCAAGCGTGAGCTGAACGATCTCCTGTACCGGGAGCCGACCAAGATCAAGGTCGAGGGCATCAACCTCACCTACGAGGGCCTGATCCCGCGGATCCAGAAGTCGATGCTCTCCAAGGACGTCGACTCCATGCAGCCGCACATCCGTGCGTTCGTCGACCGCGCCGTCGTGTTCGCCACCTGCCCGGAGTGCGGGGGGACGCGCCTGACCGAGGCGGCCCGGTCGTCGCGGATCCGGGGCCTCAACATCGCCGAGGCATCCGCGATGCAGATCAGCGACCTGGCCGACTGGGTGCGCGGTCTGGACGGCGGGGACGACGCGGCGACCTTCGCCGGCGTCGGACCGCTGCTCGCGACGCTGCAGGACACCCTCGACTCCTTCGCCGAGATCGGCCTCGGCTACCTGTCGCTCGAGCGGCCGGCCGGGACGCTCTCGGGCGGCGAGGCGCAGCGCGTGAAGATGGTCGGTCACCTCGGGTCCTCGCTCACCGACGTCACCTACGTCTTCGACGAGCCCACCATCGGTCTGCACCCCCACGACATCGCGCGCATGAACGGCCTGCTGCTGCGGCTGCGCGACAAGGGCAACACGGTCCTCGTCGTCGAGCACAAGCCCGAGACCATCGCGATCGCCGACCACGTGGTCGACCTCGGCCCCGGCGCCGGCTCCGAGGGCGGCACGGTGCAGTTCGAGGGCACCGTCGCGGGCCTGCGGGCCAGCGGCACGATCACCGGACGCCACCTCGACGACCGGACGTCGGTCAAACCGACCGTCCGGACGCCGTCGGGAGCGCTGGAGATCCGCGGCGCCACCGCCCACAACCTGCGCGACGTCGACGTCGACATCCCGCTCGGCGTGCTCGCGGTGGTCACCGGCGTGGCGGGCTCGGGGAAGAGCTCCCTGATCCACGGGTCAGTGGCCGGGCGCGAGGGCGTGGTGGCCGTCGACCAGACCCCGATCCGCGGCTCGCGGCGCAGCAACCCGGCGACCTACACCGGGCTGCTCGACCCGATCCGCAAGGCGTTCGCCAAGGCCAACGGCGTCAAGCCGGCCCTGTTCAGCGCCAACTCCGAGGGCGCCTGCCCGAACTGCAACGGCGCAGGGGTGATCTACACCGACCTCGCGATCATGGCCGGGGTCGCCACGACCTGCGAGGTGTGCGGCGGGAAGCGGTTCTCGGCCGAGGTGCTCGAGTACACCTTCGGCGGCAAGGACATCAGCGAGGTGCTCGCGATGTCGGTCGCGGAGGCGCGGGAGTTCTTCGGCGAAGGTGAGGCGCGGACGCCGGCGGCGCACACGATCCTGGGTCGGCTCGCGGACGTCGGGCTGGGCTACGTCCGGCTCGGCCAGCCGCTGACCACGCTGTCCGGCGGCGAGCGCCAGCGGCTCAAGCTCGCCACCCACCTCACCGAGAAGGCCGGCGTGTACGTCCTCGACGAGCCGACCACCGGGCTGCACCTCGCCGACGTCGAGGCGCTCCTCGGGCTGCTCGACCGGCTCGTCGACTCCGGGAAGTCGGTCATCGTCATCGAGCACCACCAGGCGGTCATGGCGCACGCCGACTGGATCGTGGACCTCGGCCCGGGCGCGGGGCACGACGGCGGGCGGGTCGTGTTCGAGGGCACGCCTGCCGACCTCGTCGCCGACGGCTCCACGCTCACCGGCGAGCACCTGGCCGCCTACGTGGGGGCCGCCCGGGTCGGCGGCTGAGGAACCCGGTCGCGCAGCCACCCGGCCGCGAGCGGACCGAGCTCGTCGAGCTCCTTGTACGTCGAGGTCTCCGGGGTGAGCGTCTCCAGCACCGACCGCAGTCGCGCGGCCCACGCGGGCACGAGGGCGACCTGCTCGAGCGGGAGCAGCCGGACGCCGATCAGGAAGAGCACGGCCCCGGTCAGCGGGAGCCGGACGAGGTGCTGCACCTCGGTGCGCAGGTGCACCTCGCGGCCGGGGTCGGCGACGTCGAGGGCGGCCCGGCGCGGGCCCCACGCGGGGAACGCGTCGAGCGAGAGGTCGGGGCGGTCGTCGAGCTGCAGGCCCCAGTTCAGCCGTCGGTAGGCCTGCCCGGGGTGCAGGCCCAGCAGGAACCGCTCCGCCCGGGCGAAGACCCGGCGGGCGTCGTCGCCGGGGACCGGGCGGTGCAGCTCGGCGAAGCTCATCCCGGCGTCGAACCCGACCGACCACACCGAGGCGAACACGACCATCCCGGCGTCGAGCCACAGCCGGTCGTCGCGTGCTCCGAGGACGACGACGTCCTCCTCGATCTGTCGCCCGGCGAATGCCAGCGGGTGCTCGGGCAGGGAGGCGTCGTCGCCGACGACGAAGTCCCGGGTGACGCCGAGACGGTCGTTGCGCCACCGGCAGCGCGCCCCCGACCGCTCGAGGGACGCCTCGCCCGGACGCTCGCGGGCCATCCGGTCCAGCAGCCAGAGCATCGCGTCCCACGACGCGGCCCGGGCGTACGGTGCGGCGACGAACCGGCGCGGCTCCCGGTCGAGGATCGCGGCGCGCTGCCCGACGACGGTCTCGTGGTCGTCCCCGACGTGCAGCATCGACCCGCCCCACCGGCCGGCCTCGGTGGTCCGCTCGACGCCGGCCTCCTCGACGTTGGCGCTGATCCGGTAGGTGTCGTGGGGGAGCGGAAAGGGATAGTCCGACGTCGGACGATCGTGGCTTCGTGGAGTCACAGGTCCAGCTCCAGCGGCTCACCCGGCGCGGCGCGGGAGACGCACAGCGCGATCCGCTCCGGTCGTTCCTCGTCGGTGAGCACGGTGTCCCGGTGCTCGGCCCGCCCGCCGAGCACCGGTGTCACGCACTCGCCGCACACGCCCTGGCGGCACAGGTGCGGCGCGTCCACCCCCGCGCGCCCGAGGGCGTCGAGCAGCGTCTCGTCGGCCCCGACCGTGATCCGTCGGCCCGCGCGGCGCAGCGTGACCGTGAAGGGGTCGCCCGGCTCGGGGGCGTGGACGAACGGCTCGGCGTGGATGCGGGCGTCGACCCAGTGCGCGGCGCGGGCGGTCCCGGCCACGTCGGCGATGAGCCCGGGCGGCCCGCAGGTGTAGACGTGGCTGTTCCACGGCGCCGTCCGCAGCGTCGGCCCGAGCAGCGCGGCGAGCTCCGCCCGGCCGGTCGCGGTCGTGAGCCGGGGCCCCGCGATCCGGCGCAGGTCCTCGGCGTGGGGCACGACCCCGGCGCGCTGCACCAGCAGCACCGCGAAGGAGTTCCCCCAGAACGCGTGCCAGGCCGCGTGGGCGAGGACCGGCGTCACCCCGATCCCGCCCGCGACGAGCACGTGGTGGGCGGCGGTCTCGACGGGCGGGAACGACGACCGCGGCTCGATCGCCCGGACCCGGTCGCCGGGGGCGAGGTCGTGCATCCGTCGGGACCCGCCCGCACCGTCGGGGCGCAGCGCCACGCTGATCCGGTAGGCGTCCGGCTCCAGGCCCGGCACGGCCCCTCCCGGTCCTGCCCCGCCCGGCTCCGCCCGCCCCGGCTCGGCCTGCCCGAGCTCCGGGACCAGCGAGTACGGGTTCCACCGGCCCGGGCGCCACTCGATCCCCAGGTGCGCCCCCGGCGGGTACGACGGGAGCGGGCCCTCGCCGGCGAGCGTCACCGTCCGCACCCCGGGGCACGGCGTCGCCACCGCGGCCACCCGTAGCTCGAGCGTCACCGGGGCGCGCCCAGGACGGCGCCGTGGGTGCGCGAGTCGTGATCGGTGACCACGAGGGCGGCCCCGCAGCCGGGGCAATCGGGGAGGTCGCCGACGCGGGCGCCGAAGCGGTGGTGGCAGACGCCGCAGTGCACGCGGACCTCCTCCCCGCCCCCGAGGTCCCCGTGCTCGAGGTCCCCGCCCTCGAGCACGCACCCCTCGACCTCCTCGTCGAGCGCCCCGCGGGCGAGCGCGGCGGCGCGCACGGTCGCGACGTCGCGGCCGGTGCCGACGACGAGCACCCGCCACCCCGTGGCCAGCCGGGGGAGCTCGGCGTCGAGGACCGCCCCCGCCTCCTGCGCGTCGTCCAGCCGGCGACGGCGGTCACCGTCCCGGCGCCGGTCGGCGGCCCGGGCATCGGCGGGAGCGCCGACGGCGAGCACGAGGCGCGGGGGCCTGCCGGGCTCCGGCATCGTCACGAGGTCCTCCCGGACGGAGGGTGGTCCCGGTCATAGCGGTTCTGACCAGCGAAAAGGCGCCGATCTGCTGCCGGGGGAGGTACGGGTGCCGGTCGGCGACAGTACGCTCGTCGTGTGAAGGTCCTACTGCTGGAGAGCATTCACCCGGTCGCCGCCGACGCGTTCCGCCGCGCGGGGCTCGAGGTCGAGGAGCGGCCCGGGTCGCTCTCCGGCGACGAGCTCGCCGACGCCCTGGCGGGGGTGTCCCTGCTCGGGATCCGCTCGAACACGAAGATCACCTCCGAGGTGCTCGACGCCGGGAAGGACCTCCTGGCGATCGGGTGCTTCTGCATCGGCACCAACCAGGTCGACCTCGTGGGCGCGGCCGAGCGCGGCATCGCCGTCTTCAACGCGCCGTTCTCCAACACCCGCAGCGTCGTCGAGCTGGTGCTCGGGGAGATCATCGCGCTGACCCGTCGGCTGGTCGAGAAGACCCAGCGGATGCACGACGGCATCTGGGACAAGTCGGCCCGCGGCAGCCACGAGTTCCGCGGCCGGACGCTCGGCATCGTCGGCTACGGGAACATCGGGACGCAGCTGTCGAACATGGCCGAGGCGGTCGGGCTGCGGGTCATCTTCTACGACACCGCGGACCGCCTCGCCCACGGCAACGCCCGCAAGGTCGACTCGCTCGACGACCTGCTCGCCGAGGCCGACGTCGTGACCCTCCACGTGGACGGCCGGCCCGGCAACGCCGGACTGTTCGGCGCCGAACAGTTCGCGAAGATGAAGCCGCGGTCGATCTTCATCAACGCCTCGCGCGGGATGGTCATCGACGACGACGCGCTGCGGGAGAACATCCTCTCCGGCCACATCGCCGGGGCGGCCATCGACGTGTTCCCGATCGAGCCGAAGGCCCAGGGCGACACCTTCGAGTCCCCGCTGCGCGGCCTCGACAACGTCATCCTCACCCCGCACGTCGGCGGCTCCACCCAGGAGGCCCAGGAGGAGATCGGCGGCTTCGTCTCCACGAAGCTCCTCTCCTTCGTCGCCACCGGCGGCACCGCGCTCTCGGTCAACCTCCCCGAGGTCGCGACGCCGCTCGCGCCGGACTCGTACCGGCTGGCCTACCTGCACACCAACCAGCCGGGTGTCCTCGCCGGGATCAACCAGCTGCTCCACGAGATCGGCGTGAACGTCGTCGGGCAGGCGCTCTCCACCCGGGGCGACCACGGCTACGTCGTCGTCGACACCGACGCGCCCATCCCCGAGGAGTCGCTCTCCGACCTGCGGCGCTCGCCGCAGACGGTGTGGCTGCGCACCTGGAAACCCTGAGCCCGATCCGCGCGGCTGATCACTTGATCAGCTTCTGCACCTCGCGGAAGGCCGGGTTCCGGCTCGATCCGAGCCACTCGAACACGACCATCTCGGTGGTCACGACGTCGACCCCGTGCGCCCGCATCCGGGCCAGGGCGGCGTCGCGGTTCTCCGGCGACCGGCTCCCGACGGCGTCGGCGACCACGGCCACGTCGTGGCCCGACGCCCGCAGCGCGAGCACCGTGGACTGCACGCAGACGTGGGCCTCGCAGCCGCACACGACCACCGTCGAGCCCGGGAACGAGAGGTCCGCGGCGAAGGTCGACTTCGCGACGGCGGGTGTGGGCAGCAACGCGGCGACCGGCTCGACGGTGGGTCCGAGCTTGTCCGGATCCTGCTCGGTGGTGGTCACGGCGACGTCGAGTCGGGTCGCCGCCCGCACCAGGCGCGAGGCGTTCTCCAGCACCCGCGGCGCGCCGGTGATCGCCGGCATGAGCCGCTCCTGCACGTCGACGACGAGCAGGACCGAGGACCCGGCGGAGAGCAACGGCACGACGTGACCCTAGGCGCGGTTGCGGTGCGACCGCACGACCCGTAAGCCAATCGGCCATGACCACCCAAGCGGGGCTCACCGCCCGCGTCGAGCACTACCGGGAGCGGTTCGCCACCTTCCTCACCGTCGAGGTCGGGCCGGCCGAGGAGGAGCTGGCGCGCCGCGACGTCGGCACCCCGTACAACCCGCACCTCGACGACGCCGGGCGGATGCACCCCGCCGTGTGGGAGGCGCGTCGCGAGGTCCAGCGGCGTTCGGCGAAGGCGGGGCTGTACTCCCCGCACGTCGGCGAGGCCGCCGGCGGGGGCGGCTTCACCCGGGCCGAGATGCAGCACGTCGAGGAGTTCGTCTACCACCGCAGCGGCCTCGGGCTGGGGCTCGCCGCGCTGGGGTGGACCGAGGGCGCCAACGCGGCGATCGAGCACTGCTCGCCGACGGCCCGCGAGCACTGGCTCGACCCGCTCGTGGCCGGCGAGATCACCGCGGCCTTCGCGAACACCGAGATCTCGGTCGGCACGGACGTGCTCGCGATGGAGACCCACGCGCGCCGGGACGGTTCCGACTGGGTGCTGAACGGCCACAAGGCGTGGATCACCAACGCCCACTTCGCCGACGTCCTGCAGGTCACCGCCGTCACCGAGCCCGGCGCGGGCACCCGGTCGCTGACGATGTTCCTCGTCGACGCGAACGCGCCCGGCGTCACCCGCGGCCGGGACATCCCGACGATGCTCGACGACGGCCTGACGGGCGAGCTCCACTTCGACGACGTGCGGATCCCCGCCGAGGACGTCGTCGCCGGGCCCGGCGACGGGTTCGCGCTGGCCATGGCCTGGATCAACTGGCGGCGCATGTGCCGCGGCGGGATGTGCGCCGGCTGGGGCGCGTGGCTGCTGGAGCGCGCCGTCGACCGGGCGCGCACCCGGACCTCCGGCGGGAAGCCCATCGGCGAGCTGCAGGCCGTGCAGCACCTGCTCGCCGACATGGACGCCGACGTCTACGCCGCCCGCGCCGCCTCGCTGCAGATCCAGGACGAGCTCGACGAGCTGCCGGGCGGTCCGTACGGCATGCCGCTGCACCCCGACGCGCCGCGCCTCATGAGCCTGATCAAGGTGATCAACGACGAGGGCTTCTTCCGGGTCGCCGACCGCGCGGTCCAGGTCCACGGCGGCACCGGCCTGCGGCTCGGGTCGCCCGAGGAGAAGCTCTTCCGGCTGGCCCGCAACCTGAAGATCCCGGCGGGCACCGTCGAGATCCAGCGCAACGCGATCGCGCGCGGGCTGCTCAAGCGCGCAGCGCGATGAGCAGGACCGGCCGATGAGCCTGGCCGCCGTCACCGGACGCTTCCAGCCCGTCCACGCCCAGCACCTCGAGCTCTTCGCCCACGCCCTGCGCGAGCACGACGAGCTCGTCGTCGCCGTCACCAACCCCGACACCGGCGCCCGGCGGGAGGAGGCGACGTCCGCGCACCGGCACACCGACGCCGCGAACCCGTTCACCTACTACGAGCGGGTCCGGCTGCTCACCGTCGCGCTCGCGGACGCCGGCCTGGCCGACCGCACCGTCGTCGTGCCCTTCGACCTCACCCGCCCGGACCTCTGGCCGCAGTACGTCCCGCCGCACGCGCACCACTACGTGCGCTCCTACTCGGCGTGGGAGAAGGACAAGGCCGCCCAGCTCGAGGCGGGCGGCTACGCGGTCACGGTGCTCGACGGCGACCCGTCGGCCAAGCTCGACGCGAGCGCGATCCGGGCCGGGTTCGACGACGGGTCCTGGGTCGCGATGGTCCCGACGGCGACCCGGCCGCTGCTGCGCACGCTGCTGGCGGCCCGGTGACGGGGCCCGTCCCGCGACGCGCGCCCGGCTCGAGTCCTCCGGGGTGGGGCGAGACCCAGCCGCGCCTCGTGGACGACCGGCTGCCGGTCGTGCTCGTGGTCCTCGACGGCCTGGGGGACCGGCCGGTGCCCGAGCTCGGGGACCGCACGCCGTCGGAGGCCGCGCGCACCCCGGTGCTGGACGCGCTCGCGGCGCGCGGGTGCTCGGGCTGGCACCTGCCGTTCGGCTGGGGCCGTGCGCCGGCGTCCGAGCTCGCCCACTGGGCCATGTTCGGGTTCGCCGACGTGCCCTTCCCCGGCCGGGCGGTGCTGGAGGCCCTGGGCGCCGGGGTGGACGTGCCGGCCGGGACGGCGGTGACCCACGCGGCGCTGCGGACCTCGGCGGTCGACGACGACGGGCGGGTGTGGATCACCGGGCGGGTCGCGCCGGACGACGCCCACGACGCCGCGGCGCTCCTCGAGGTGCTCGCGCCGGTCGTGGCCCGTCACGGGGCCGAGCTGGTCCCGCTCGGCGGACGGGGCGAGGCGCTGCTCGTGCTCCACGGCCACGGCGACGGTGCGGTCACCGACTCCGACCCGTTCTTCGAGGACCGCCACCCCTGGCTGCGGGTGCTGCCGTGCGAGCCGGGTGCCCCAGCCGGCACCGCCGCCGCCACGGCCGACACCCTGAACGCCCTGCTCCTCGACGCCCGCGCCGCGCTCGTCGACCACCCGGTCAACCGCGTCCGCTGGGCGCGCCCACCGCTGGACGTCCTGACGACGAAGTGGTCCGGGCGGCGCGACCCGCTCCCGGACTTCGTCGCGCAGACCGGGGTCGCGGGCGCCGCCGTCACCAGCACCCGGCTCTACCGCGGGATCGCCCGCCTGCTCGGGATGTCCTCGCACCACCTCGCGCCCGTCCCGGACGTGGGGGAGGACCTGGCGGCGCGGCTCGCGTGCGCGCGGGAGCTGATCGACGCCGGGGCGCGCTTCGTCCATGTCCACACCAAGGCCACCGACGACGCGGGGCACACCAAGGAGCCCCGCGCGAAGCTGGAGGTCCTCGAGGCGGCCGACCCCGGACTGGCGGACCTGCTCGACCTCGCGGAGCACGCCGTCGTCGCCGTCACCGGGGACCACGCCACGCCCTCCACCGGCGGCGTGCTGCACACCGGGGACCCGACCCCGCTCGTCGTCGCCGGACCCACCGTCCGGCCCGACCCGGTCACCGCGTTCGGCGAGGCCCCGGCCGCATCGGGCTGGTACGGGACGGTGACCGCGGCGCAGCTGATGCCCCTGCTGTTCGGCCACGCGAACCGGCCGGTCTTCCTCGGCCACCGCGCCACGGCGCGCCGCACCCTCGCGCTGCCGGACGAGCCGGAACCGATGCGAGGGGCCTGATACGCCCGGTCGGACCAGGAAGAAGGTTCTTGGGCAACGAAACGATGTCACAATGCCGTGGTGACGACCACACCGACGGCTCCGGGGACGACGGCCACCGCCGCGCCACCGCGGGAGCAGGCGGACGGCATCCGTGACACGACGACCACCGCGCCGCCGCCGTCACCGCCCGCCGCCGCACCCGCACCGCGCCCGCACCGGCGCGCGGCTCGGCGACCCCCTGGTTGCTCTCCCTGCTCGTCCTCGTCACCGGCATGTTCATGTCGGTCCTGGACGTCAGCATCGTCAACGTCGCGATCCCGTCGATGCAGAAGGACTTCGGGGCCACGACCGACCAGATCCAGTGGGTCTCGACGGCGTACTCGCTCGCCCTGGGCGTGATCGTGCCGGCGAGTGCCTGGCTGGGGGAGCGGCTCGGCCTCGGCCGGGCCTACGTGGGCGCACTCGTCGCGTTCGGGGCGGGGTCCGCGCTCTGCGGGCTCGCCTGGGACATCAACTCGATGATCGTGTTCCGCATCATCCAGGCGATCCCCGGCGGGATCATCCCCGTGGTGGCCCTCTCGATGGTCTACCGGCTCGTGCCGCGCGAGAAGATCGGCGCGGCCATGGGGCTCTACGGGCTCGGGATCGTGTTCGCCCCGGCGGTCGGGCCGACCCTGGGCGGCTACCTGGTCGAGTACGTCAACTGGCGGCTGATCTTCTTCATCAACGTGCCGATCGGCATCCTGGGCGCGATCGCTGCCCTCATCTGGTTGCCGTTGCCGAAGGGGTACAAGGGGAAGAAGTTCGACTTCCTGGGTTTCGCCTCGATCGCCACCGGCCTGTTCTCGCTGCTCCTGGCCCTCTCCGAGGGGGAGTCCTGGGGGTGGACGTCGTACCCGGTCCTCATCCTGTTCACGGTGGGCGCCCTGTGCCTCGCGCTCTTCGTCGTGATCGAGCTCGAGGTCGATCAGCCGATGCTGAACGTCCGGATCTTCAAGTACTGGGCGTTCACGAACTCGCTGATCCTCATCGCGGTGCTGTCCGTCGGCCTCTTCGGCGTGCTGTTCTTCATCCCGCTGTTCCTGCAGCAGACCCAGGGCCTCGGCGCGTTCGACACCGGCCTCCTGCTGCTCCCGCAGGCCATCGTCATGGGGATCCTCATGCCCGTGGCCGGACGGCTCTACGACCGGTTCGGTCCACGCTGGCCCGCGGTGATCGGTCTGTCCATCCTCGCCATCGGCACCTGGATGCTCCGCGATCTCTCGGTGACCTCGTCGTGGACGGATCTGCGCTGGATCCTGATGTTCCGCGCGATCGGGATGGGGCTCGCGATGATGCCGATCATGACCGGTGGCATCTCCGCGGTGCCACCGGACCAGGTCAGCGGGGCGAGCGCCTTCAACAACGTCACCCAACGGACCGCCGCGGCGATGGGCCTCGCCGCGCTGACCGCCCTGCTGGGTGCCAAGGAGGCCCAACAGCTCTCCGACACCGGCGGGATGATGGGCATGATGCCGGGGGCGTCGTCCGCATCCTCGGCGTCGTCCGCGTCGGATGCGGGAGCCGTGGCCGCCGCGTCGTCGGTGGGGTCGAGCGGTGGGATCTCGCCCATGTTCGGCGAGTACATGTCCTACACGCAGGCGCAGGCGAGCTCGTTCGTCACGGCCCTGGACAACCTCATGATCGTCACCTCGGTGCTCACGGCGATCGGGGTCGTGCTCGCCTTCTTCCTGCGCAACGGCCGCGCGCCGGCGAGCGGTGGGCCTGCCGTCGTCGAGGTCTGAGCGCGCCGGTCCGGTTCAGGAGGCGGTGACCGGCAGGTCGGCCGCGTCCATGCGGGCCCGGGTGCGGTCGACGGCGGCCCGCAGTGCCGGTCCGGCCTCCTCGAGGAACCGGGTCATCACGTCCCCGGGGCCGTAGCGGTGGCGGATCCCGGCCCAGCGCTCGTCGGGGGTCGTGGTCTCCCCGGCCGGGCCGCACACCGCGTCGCAGTACCAGAGCGCATCGCGGGTGGCGGAAGCCTCGTCGTCGTACCGCTCCAGCCCGTGGATTCCGCGCAGCCGCGCCTCGACGGCCGCGGCGCTGTGATGGGCGACGAGGGCGGCGACCCGGCGGCCGTACCCGCGCGTCGGGAGGAAGCGCGCGGCGTCGAGCGGGTGGAAGCCGGTCCGGGCGACGACGGGGGAGTAGCCGACGTCGTGCAGGACCGCCGCCGCCAGGAGCGGCTCGCGGTCCACGTCCGGCAGTGCCGCGAGCCGGATCGCCTCGCGGGCGACGGCCTGGGTGTGGAGCCAACGGTCGGGCAGGTGCTCCGCGAGGGTCAGCTCGGCCAGCGCCCTGGCGTCGGCGAACGACGGCACCCGCCCGACGCTACCGATCAGTCGATCGTCGGGAGGCCCTCGGTGTGCTCGGCGAAGAGGCGGGCGAGCTCGGCCTGGACCCGCTCGCGCACCGTCGTCTCCGCGATCCCGAGCTCGGCGAGGACGTCGTCGGCGATCCCGCCCGTCCCGAACAGCCCCAGCAGCAGGTGCTCGGTCCCGACGAAGCCGTGGCCGAGCTCCGTGCTCACCTCGGCGGCGCGATCCAGGGACCGCCTGGCCCGCGGGGTGAACGGGATGCGCGCCGGCGGCGCCGTCTCCTCCCCGGGGTGCAGCTTCGCGCGGGTGGCGGTCTCGACGTCGGTGTGGGTGCCGGCGCTGGTGGCGGCTTCTGCCAGCTCGGTGAGGACCGTCGCCCCGAGTCCCTCGGACTCGCCCAGGATGCCGAGCAGCAGGTGCTCGGTGCCGACGAAGTGGTTGCCCCGCTGTCGCGCGACCTCCTGCGCGCCCACGACGACCCCCCGCGCCCGCTGCGTGTAGCGCGCGAAGCGCGACCGGCTGCTCTGCTGGGCGGCCTGCTTGGAGACGCCGAGGGCCTCGCCGATCGACGCCCACGACGCGCCGGCCTCCTTGGCTCGCGAGACGAAGTAGCCGACGAGCTGCTCACCCGCCTCGGCCAACGTGTACGCCCGCGTCTGGGCCTCGCGGACCCGTTCGACGGGGCTCGCGTCGGGGGTGTGGGACTCGACCTCGGCGATGAGCTCGCCGACGCTCACGGTGGTGGTCATGGTCGTCAATCCTGACTTGACGGCTGATGCCTGTCAATCCGCGATTGACGACGTCGGAAGAACTCGGCCGCGGCCATGTCGAGCGCGGCGATGCCGAAGAAGAGGCCCATCGTGACGACCACGCCGCCGATCCACACGCCCCATCCCAGCGCGCCCGTCCCGACCGCCGACCATCCCTCGTGCTCGCCCGCCTGCTCCGCGACCCCGACGCCGAGCAGGGCCGACGCGGCCAGCCCGCCGAGCGCGGCGAGCTGCAGGAATCCGTGGCGCACCAGCGGCCCGCAGAGCGGACTGTCGTTCGCCATCGCGAAGGGCAGGAGCGAGTACAGCGTGAACAGGCCGCCGACCCCGAGCAGGGCGACGACGTGGATCCAGGTGAGGACCGTGGTCATGTTCGGAGACCGTGATCCGGCGGGTCGGGGGCGGGGAGAGGGGAACTACTCGGGTCGGGTGGGCTCGCGGCACGGTCGCCACGATGCGGACCGTCTCCGATGGAGACGGTCTGCCTCGGGCGGGCTGGACGCTGCCGCGTGTGTGGACGGCTCATGAGCTCTGACCCCGGTCAGGGCAACGACCGTGTCGGTGGGCGTGGCAGCCTCTGGGTCGTGGTCTCTCCCACGCACCGCGCGCGTTCCGACGAGGCGAACGCACGGCGCGCGGACATGCTCGAGTCGCTGATCGCGGCCGGGCACGTACATGCCTCATCGGTGCGGCGCGCCCTTGACCGGGTGGCGCGCCACGAGTTCGTCCCCGAGGTGTCGCTGTCCGAGGCCTACGCGCCCACCGACGCGGTGGTGATCAAGCGAGATGACACCGGCGCCGCCGTGAGCTCCGCCTCGGCGCCCAACATCGTCGCCGTGATGCTCGACCAGGCCGAGGTCGCCCCGGGCCACCGAGTCCTGGAGATCGGCACCGGCACGGGCTACAACGCCGCGCTGCTCGCCGAGATCGCCGGTCAGCACGGCCACGTCCTCAGCGTCGACATCGACCCCGACGTCGTCGAGCGCGCCCGAGCGGCGCTGACACGGACCGGGTACCGCGGGGTCACGACGGTCGCCCACGACGGCACCGTGCCGATCGCTGATCAGGAGCCGTTCGACCGGATCATCGTGACCGCCGGCGCCTGGGACATCCCGCCGGCCTGGTTCAGGCAGTTGCGGCCAGGCGGGCGGCTGGTCGTCCCGCTGCGCTGGCGCGGCCAGACCCAGAGCGTCGCGCTCGTCGCCCCGCACGCGCCGAGCACTCCCGAACGACCGGGGTCCAGCGCGCTGATGCTGCGCGCGACCGCGATGAGCTGCTGCGGGTTCATCCCCATGGTCGGACCGTCGGGAGAACGCACCACTCACCTCGACCGCGACGGGCAGGTCTCACTGACCTGGGACGTCGATCAAGACATCAGACCCGAACTCCTCACCGACGTCCTCGCTCACCGGCGGGAGCACCGCTGGTCAGAGGTCATGATCAGCGGGCAGGAGCCGATCGACCGTATCTGGCTGCGCCTGACCGCCAGCGAGCCCACGACCTGCCGGGTCGCGGCCACCAGCACCGCCATCCGGGGCGGACTGCCCGCTCCGGTCCTGCCCGCCCGAGCCGCTGCGCTCGCCGAGGCCTCCTCGCTGAGCTACCTGACCGTCCGCGCGCACGGAGCCGCGTCGCCGGGACACCAGACTCTCGAGCTCGGCGCCGTCGGCTACGGACCCCACGGAGCACAGCTCGCCGAACGCATCGTCGAGCACATCACGGCCTGGAGCAGCGACCGCCTCGCTCACCCCGAACTCACCGTCCACCCCGCCGACCACGACGCACCGACCGGTCAGACCATCATCAAGACCCATAGCCGGCTCGCCCTACGGATCTAGCTGGGATCAGCCTTCGGAGAACCGTCGGGGGTCGACTTTGCGAGACCGTCGACACGCGGGCGCCGAGTCTGGTCGGGACGCGCTCGGTAAGAGGCGTCTCCCTCGGCCCGAGGGAGGTCGTTCGACCCGAGTCGCCGCGACGCGGTTGGTTCGGCGTGGACCATGCCGATGGACTCGGTCTGCCTCGAGCGGGTTGGACGCTCTCACGTGCCGCTGGGCCCGGCCGGAGGCCGTCGGCGCACGGCTCTCACGGGTGCGACCTCGGGCGACCGAGTCGCCGCGACTCGGTTGGTTCGGGGTGGACCGTGTCCGATGGACACGGTCTGGCCGGGCAGGATGCGACGGTGCCGGCCGGGGAATTGCTCCGTTTGACCGCTTCCGTTGTTCGAACACATGTTCGACACTTGGTGGGTGGCTACGCCCGTCGAACCGTCCCCACCCTGGGACGACCCCCCACCCACCTGGGACGACGTCTGCGCCTGGTTCGACGACCAAGAACTCGCACCCATCCCCGACGACGTCCCCGAGTGGCTCCTCGACGACGACACCGAGGACACCGATGCGGTCGACGACTACCCCGACCGCTGAGGACGCCGCGCGGGCCGCGGCCGAGTGGGCGGTGCCCGGCGTTGCAGCCTCGAACGAGCCCGAGAGACAGCCGCCTCTCGGCCGGGTCGCGGGCGGCGTTGGCCGAGACCGCGGCGGCGTTCACCGCGCTGCGCCTGGCGCAGGCCCGCTGCTACCGGGCCATCACGTCTCTGGAGGCCGGGGACGCGGTCGCCGAGTCCGGGTACCGCAACCTGTCCCGACTGCTCAACGACCACGTACGCATCGACGACAAGGAAGCCACCCGCCTGGCCCGCCACGCCCGCTCCCTCGCCGCGCCGGTGTCTCCCACCGGCGTCGCTATCGACCCGGAGCTGCCGGCCACCGCAGCGGTCGTCACGGCCGGCACCATCGGCCCCGGTCACGTCGAGGTCATCCGCACCACCATGCGACGCCTCGCCGCCGTCATCCCCGCCATCGCCCCGGACATCCTCGCCGTCACCGAGACCCAACTCGCGCAGTTGGCCACCACCCACAGCCCCGCCGCCCTGGCCGAGGCCGCCACGGCGATCCTGGCGTTGCTCGACCCCGACGGCACCGCCCCCGAGGACACCCCACCGCCACCGAACGAGCTGCACTACCTGCGGCGGCGCAACGGCGCCCTGGTCGGGAAATTCACCTACCGCGACCCCGCCGCCGCCGAAGCCCTCCACACCGCGCTCTGCGCGGCGACCCCGCCCCCGGAACCGACCCCCGAACCACCCCCACACGGCGAAGGCCCGCGGGGGGAGAGCTACCACGCCCAAGGGTTGCCGACCCTGCCCGAACGCCGCGCCCACGGCCTGCTCGACCTCGCCGCCGAAGCCCTCACCCGCGGCCTGGACATCGACCACCCGACTTCCACCGATCCCCGGCCCGCAGCATCAGAGCGAGCCGCCGAGGACACCACCTCCGCCGGCATCTTCGACACCAACGACGACCAAACCGACCAGGCCGACCAGGCCGACGAGGCCGACCAGGCCGACCAGGCCGACCAGACCGACACCCCCGATCAGGCCGACGCCACCAATCGGGACCTTCGCGACGCAGACGCCGAAGGCACTTCCGCCGATGGCAACACCGGCGAAGCGGACGCCAGCCACACCGCCGATACCCACGAGAGCGCCGCCGCCCGCGGCGAGGCGAGGCCGCCGATGGCAGGGCGGAGGACAGCGACGAGGCAGGGGTCAGCGACGAGGCGGAGAACAGCGAGGCCGAGGACCCCAGTTCGCCGCCGGACTCGCCCGCGGGGTCTCCACCGACCGCGTCTCCACCGCCGGACTCGCCACCACCGGGGCCGCCGGGGTGGACCCGCGCCGATCTCGAAGGTGGGGAACGGGTCGCGCTCACGGTCACCCTGAACTACGACACCCTGCGCGCCGCCCTGACCCAGACCGACCGGACCCACCCCCGGACTGCCCCCACAACTGGCCCTGCTCGGCGAGAACACCTGGATCCGCCCCGACACCGCCCGCCGCCTGGCCTGCGACGCCGAAATCATCCCCGTCGCCCTCAACAGCACCGGCGACATCCTCGACCTCGGCCGCAAACACCGCCTGGTCACCACCGGCCTGCGCCGCGCCGTCATCGCCCGCGACCGCCACTGCGCCCACCCCGGCTGCCGCCGCCGAGCCCGCACATGCCAGGCCCACCACATCCAACACTGGGCCGACGGCGGCGACACCAGCCTCGAGAACTGTGTCCTGCTCTGCTCCTATCACCACCACCTGATCCACCACAGCAGCTGGACCATCCACATGATCAACGGCCTGCCCTGGTTCACCCCACCCGCCTGGCTCGACCCCCAACAACAACCCCGCCACAACCGACCCTGGCTCACCGACCAACCCGCCTGACCCGGACCCGAGTACACGGGCGACGAGGCCGAGGAGCGGTGGCCCTTCCTCGACGCCGAGGCCTCGCCGACACGGGGTACTGCGTCGCTCCTCGCTGCACCGAGCCGGCTCCCCGGCACCGGAGAGGCCGTCGCCTCACGCCGTGGGGTGCAGGTGATGGATGTCGAAGGGCTTGTTGGTGATGAAGAGGAACGTGCAGTCGGCGTCGTCGGTGGCGCCGTGCTCCATCGACCCGCCCTCGGGGAACCACACGAAGCTGCCCGGGCCGTAGGTGCCCTGATGGGTGTTCAACGTCCCGGAGAGCACGTAGATCCCGTGCCCGCAGGGGTGTGTGTGCCAGGGATTGGTGAACCCGGCGCGGTAGACCATCTTGATCACCTGCATGCCGGTGTCCGGGTCGTCGAGCAGCGGCACGTGCTCGAGCACCGCCCCGATCGCCGGCACGGGGAAGTCCTGCCACTCGGCGGTGGTGGTGTCGGTGACGGTGAGCTCGACGGGGTCCGGCGCGGTGCTGGTCATGGCGCCGAAGCCTCGATCACGCGCATTGCGGGTCGGTGTCGTCCGGACGACGACGACGTCACCGGCTCAGCGGCCGGTCCAGACGGGCGAGCGCTTCTCGGCGAACGCCCGAGGGCCTTCCTTCGCGTCCTCGCTGGAGAAGACCCGGCCCATCACGGCAGCATTGTCGTCCCAGATCGCGTCGCCGGTCTCGTCGGCGTGCACGGCCCGCAGCATCATGCCGCGGGACTCCCGTACCGCCACCGGTGCGTTCGCGGCGATCGTCGCCGCCATCGCGCGGGCGGCCTCCAGGCTCGTCCCCGCGGGGGCGACCCGGTTCACCAGACCCAGCTCGTAGGCCCGCGCGGCGCTGATCGGGGCCCCGGTCATCGCGATCTCGAGGGCGACGGCCCGCGGGATGAGCTGCGGCAGCCGCACCAGCCCACCGGCGCCGGCGGCGAGCCCCCGGGTGACCTCGGGGAGGCCGAGCCGGGCCTCCTCGTCGACGATCGCGAGGTCGCAGAACAGCATGAGCTCGAGCCCACCGCCGAAGGCGAGGCCGTTCACGGCGGCGATGGTCGGGGTGGACACCTCGTGGCGGGTGAACCCGCCGAAGCCCCACTCCGGGTGGTCCGGGTCGGTGAGCGTGTCGCCCTGCGCGACGGCCTTGAGGTCGGCGCCCGCGCTGAAGGCCCGGCCGGTACCGGTGACGACGATGGCGCGGACGGCCGGGTCCCGGTCGGCCTCCTCGAGCGCACCCCCGAGTGCGGCGGCGACGCCCGAGTTCAGGGCGTTGAGCGCCTTCGGACGGTCGAGGGTGATGACGGTGATCCCGTCGCTCGTCGCGACGTGCACCGGCTCCTCGTCAGACACCTGCGATCTCCCCTTCGTCGATGGTCGAGCCCCGCGTCGCTGCGTCCCCGGAGCCGGAGACCGCGCCGGCGCCGGTGATCTCCGCGCGCGCGGCCGCGTCGTCGGCACCCTGCACCACGGCGGCGAGGTCGCGCAGCGTCTCGCGGTCGGCCTCGTGGTGCTCGGGGTCGGGGCTCACCGCGATCGAGAACTCGACGTCGGTGACGACGCCGGAGTACCGCTCCAGCAGCCGGTCGCCGATCTCGTCGTAGGTGCCGATGACGGCGAACCGGTCCAGCGTCTCGTCGTCGATCATGTGCGGCAGCTCCTCCCAGCGCTGGGCCTTGGAGAGCTCCTTGGCGTCGGAGGCGAGGTCGTGCAGGCCGAGGTGGTCGAACGCGGCCCGGTAGCCGGGCGTGGAGGCGTAGAAGGCGATCCGGGCGCGCGCGTCCCGGATCTTCACCTGCAGCTCCTCCTCGGTGCGCGCGGACGCGACGAGGGGCTTCATGGCGACACGGAACTCGTCGAGCGAGCGTCCGGAGCGGGCCGCGCCGCGCCGGACCGCGGGGAGCATGACCTCGGCGATGTAGCTCGGGGTGCACACCGGGTGCGGACGAACGCCGTCGGCGACCTCGCCGGCCACGCCGCACATGTTCGTGTTCACCGCGGCGAGGTGCACCGGGACGTCCGGGTGCTCGATCGGTCCGGCGTCGAACAACGGGACCATGAGGTCGAGGTCGTAGTGCTCGCCGTGGTGCTCGAGCTTCTCGCCGGTCTGCCAGGTGTGCCAGACCGCACGCATCGCCCGCACGTAGTCGCGCATCCACGGGGCGGGCGCGTGCCACTCCAGCCCGTAGCGCCGGCGGATGTGCCCGCGGACCTGGGTGCCGAGGCCCAGGGTGAAGCGCCCGCCGGAGAGCTTCTGCTGGGTCCACGCGTGCAGGGCCATCGTCGTGGGGCTGCGCGGGAAGGCGATCGCGACGGCGGTGGTGAGCCGGAGGCGCTGCGTCGCGGCGGCGGCCAGCGCGAGGACGACGAACGGGTCGTCCTTGGTCTCCTCGACGGCGAGCCCGCCGTAGCCGATCTCCTCGAGGAATGCGGCGGTCGCGGCGACGCTCCCGAGGTCCAGGGGCTTGTCCGGGGCGCGCAGCCCCGGGTCGACCTTCCCCAGCGGCAGCAGGGTCTCGAGACGCATCGTGCGACCGACCTCCTCGTCGAGCGGAACGCGCCGACCTTCCTCGGGGCGAGTCTGGCACCGGGCCGGGCCGGGAGCAGCGGCAGCAGCGGCAACAGTGGCCGCGGGACCGGCGAAGCGCGCAGGATCGTCGTCGTGACCCTGGACCGTGCCGTGGACGAGCCCGAGGGCGGCGACCCCGTCTGCTGGCTGCACCTGCTCTGTCCGGCGTGCGGGGCCATGCCGGACCCGGAGGAGGCGGCGTCGAGCACCTGCCCGCGCTGCGGCGAGGAGCGGGACCGATGAGCACCGAGGGCAACATCCGCCCGCTCGAGACGGGCATCGTGCGGGACTTCACCGAGAACCTGTCGTACGGCCGCTACCTGCACCTCGACGAGCTGCTCGCCGCCCAGCAGCCGCTCTCGCGCCCGGAGCACCACGACGAGCTGCTCTTCGTCATCCAGCACCAGACCTCGGAGCTCTGGCTGAAGCTCGTGCTCCACGAGCTCTTCACCGCCTGCGACGACTTCGCGCGCGACGACCTCGCCCGCGCGCTCAAGCGGCTCGCCCGCGTCAAGCACGTGCAGCGCCAGCTCATCGAGCAGTGGTCGGTGCTCGCGACGCTGACCCCCAGCGAGTACGGCCAGTTCCGCGGGTTCCTGGGGACGTCGTCGGGGTTCCAGAGCTACCAGTACCGCGCCGTCGAGTTCGTCCTCGGCAACAAGAGCGAGGCCATGCTCGAGGTGTTCGCCGACGACGCGACGGCCCAGCGGATCCTCACCGAGGCGCTCGACCGGCCGAGCCTCTACGACGAGTTCCTCCGCCTCCTCGCCCGGCGTGGGCATCCGGTGCCCGACGAGCTGCTCCACCGCGACGTGCGGGCGGCCCACGTCGAGAACCCCGAGCTGGTCGGGGTCTTCCGGACGATCTACGCCGACCCCGACCGGTTCTGGGACGTCTACGAGACCTGCGAGGAGCTCGTCGACCTCGAGGAGAACATGCAGCTCTGGCGCTTCCGGCACCTCAAGACCGTCGAGCGGACCATCGGGTTCCGGACCGGCACGGGCGGCTCGAGCGGTGCGGCGTTCCTGCGCCGAGCCCTCGAGCTCACCTTCTTCCCGGAGCTCTACTCCGTCCGGACGGCTCTCTAGCCGGCGCCCGGCATCCGGAAAAGGGGCCGGCGGACGACGTTTCTCCTCGTTGCGTCCCCCCTCGCGTGTCGCACGCGACGCGCCGAGGAGTGAGGAGTTCCGGTGAATGGCCCAGCGGCGCTAGCGTCCGTCCTGACCAGCACGTTGACCACACAGCGGGGAGAAACGCAGATGTCCGGCAAGTTCGAGGTCTACGAGGACCGGTCCGGCAAGTTCCGTTTCCGTCTCAAGGCGAGCAACGGGCAGATCGTCGCGTCGGGTGAGGGCTACGAGACGAAGGCCGCGGCGAAGAAGGGCTGCGAGTCGGTCCAGAAGGCCGCCGAGGGCGCGTCGGTCGTCGAGGTCTGACCCGCGGGAGACCCGGCGGGCCGGTCGCCCGGCCCGCCGGGTCCACCCCCCGTCGGAATCTCGCGGTGCCGGAATCCCCGCGGCGCCGGAATCCCCGCCGCGTCGGAATCCCCGCCGCGTCGGAATCCCCGCCGCGTCGGAATCCCGCGGCGCCGCGGGAGGTTGCCCGGAGAGGGAAACCGACCCCGGGAGGACCTCCGATGACCGTGACCGTGGACCACCAGACCCTGCAGGCGGACTGGCAGCGCTGGCACGACGAGCGCGAGGAGACGCTGCGCGAGCCGCACGGCTGGCTCTCGCTCACGGCCCTCGAGTGGCTGGACCCCACCCCGCAGGTGATCGCCGACCTTCCCGGGACCTGGCGTGCGCCCGGCGACGGCACGGTGGAGATCACCGCGTCGGCGGCGGACGGCGTGGAGGTCGACGGCGAGCCGGTCGACGGGACCCGCGTGGTCACCCCGGTCGACGGGGCTCCCGGGATCCTGGTGACCGTGGGGGAGCGGGTCGTCGAGCTCGCCCGACGCACCGACTCCTACGCGCTGCGCGTCCGCGACCCGCAGGCCCCGACCCGGGCCGCCTTCCGCGGGGTCCCGCACTTCCCCGTCGATGCCCGGTGGGTACGCACCGGCCGCTTCGAGCGCTACGACGAGCCGCGGCGGATCACCGTCGGCGCCGTGGTCGACGGGCTGCAGCACTTCCCGACGGCGATCGGGACGGTGACCTTCGACCTGGACGGCCGGGAGCAGCGCCTGGTGGCCCTCGCCGGGAAGGGCGACGGCCTGACTCTGCACTTCCGCGACGCCACCAACGGCACGAGCACCTACGGCGGCGGGCGCATCCTGCGCACGGCCGACCCGGACGAGGACGGCGCGGTCGTCGTCGACCTCAACCGCACCGTCAACCTGCCCTGCGCTCTCACGGCGTACGCGACGTGCCCGCTGCCTCCGGCCGACAACGCCCTCGACGTCGCCGTGGAGGCCGGTGAGCAGGTCACGGACGCCTCCTGAACCGTCTCCCGCACACGCTGAGGGACGGATGAGAGATCACCGCCGTCCCTTGCGCGTCGCCCAGGTGCGTGCTGTGTGAGGCCTCCCGTATCGGGTATGAACTCCTCGGACTCGTGATCGAATCGAGATACGGGGAGGACACATGACGCGAGTGAACGCCACCCGCGCCGGGATGGCCGTCGCGGCGGCCACGTTGGCGATCGGGGCACTGGGTGCGTGCTCGAGCGGGACGACGCCGCCGCCCCCGCCGCCTGCGTCGTCGACCGACGGCGGCGCGACGGCCGGTGGTTCGACGGCCGGTGGGGCGACGGCTGGTGGTGCGACCGCTGGTGGTGCGACCGCCGGTGGTGCGACCGCCGGCGGGGCGACCGCCGGTGGCGTCACGGCGGGGGGCGACGGCTGGTGGCTGCGACCGCCGGCGGTGCCACGGCTGGTGGCTCGACGGCAGGCGGCGCCACCGCCGGAGGTGCGACCGCCGGTGGCTCGACCGCCGGAACCGGCTCGACGGCCGGTGGCTCCACGGCTGGTGGCTCGACCTCCGGCACCGGGTCGACGTCCGGCACGGGCGGCACCGGTGGCGCTCCCAGCCAGACGCCCTCGGGCGGGGTGCAGACCGGTGGCGGCAGCACGTCGGGCGTCGAGCACGGCGAGCTCCTCGGCCTGGGCGGCGCCGCGCTCGTGGCGGCCGGTGGCGTCGCGATGGTGGCCACCCGTCGTCGTCGCACCCAGGACTGAGGACTGGGAACGACCCCGGACGGTGCCGACGCCGAGGCGTCGGCACCGTCCGATCCTCCCCCGAACGACCCGACGAGGCCCCGCCACCCGACGAGCCGCGCCCGCCCGCCCGCCGTGGTCGGGCGCTCCTGGTGCTCGCGGCCGTCCTGGCCCTGGTCGGGATCGGCGCGATCACCGCGGCCCTGCTCACCCAGCAGCACGCGCCCGCCGAGCACGACGCCGGCTCCCTCACCGCGCCGTCCCTGCCCGCGCCGCCGGTCACGAGCGCCACTCCACGGCCGACGACACCGGCCGGCCCCCCGCCCTCCCCACCGGCCCGCATCGTCATCACGAAGCTCGGGGTCGACTCGCGGGTGACCTCGGTCGGACTGAACCCCGACCACACCATGGAGGTCCCGGCGAAGGGCCCGCTCTACGACTTCGCCGCCTGGTACCGGTACTCGGTCACCCCGGGCCAGCAGGGACCCTCGGTGATCATCGGGCACATCGACTCGGCCGAGAACGGGCCGTCGGTGTTCTTCCGGCTCGGCGAGCTCGCGCCCGGCGACGCCGTCACGGTGACCCGCGACGACGGCCGTACGGTCCCGTTCACCGTCTACGCCACGCGCTCGTTCTCGAAGGACTCCTTCCCGACCGCCGAGGTCTACGCCGGCACCGCGGGCCCCGAACTGCGCCTGATCACGTGCAGCGGCTCGTTCGACGCGAGCGTGCGGTCCTATCGCGACAACACCGTCGTCTTCCTCCGCGAGAGCGGCCCCCCGACCTAGCCGCGCCCGGCCCGGCGGTCGCGCGCCGCGAGGGCGTCCAGCGCGGCGCCGTCCACCCGGTGCGTGGTCCAGCCCCCCATCGGGGTCGAGGTGAGCGTGGCGTAGAAGTCGAGTGCCGGGGTGTTCCAGTCGAGCACCGCCCACTCCAGGCGCGCCCAGCCGCGCTCGAGGCAGACCGTCGCGAGCCGGGCCAGCAGCGCCCGCGCGAGCCCGAGGCGGCGGTGCGACGGCGAGACGTAGAGGTCCTCGAGGTGCATGCCGTGCACCCCGGTCCACGTCGAGAACGTGACGAACCACAGGGCCGTCGCGGCGACGGCCCCGTCGACCTCCGCGACGTGGCCGAACACCGCCGGGCGATCCCCGAACAGGGCGAGGTGGAGCTGCTCCTCGGTCAGCAGGCACGACTCCGGCTCGCGCTCGTACTCGGCGAGCTCGTGGACGAAGCGCACGACGGCGGGGACGTCGTCGGGCCGGATCTCGCGGACGACGACGACGGGGTGGGCGCCGGCAGGGCCGGCGGCACCGGGACCGGGGGCAGCAGGGCCGGCAGCAGCCCGGTCGGCATCGGAGGCGTCGGTGGCATCGGGGCGTGCGGACACGGGACCATCCTCGTCGTCGATCGACGATCCCCGGGAGGACCCTCATGACGGCCGTGGTGACGGGCGGCGGAACCGGCATCGGCCGGGCGGTGGCCGAGGCGCTGGCGGCGCCGCACGGTCCGGACGGGGTGGGCCACCCGGTGGCGGTGGTGTACAGCCGTTCCGTCGACGACGCCGACGCGACCGTGCAGGCGATCCGCGCCGCGGGCGGGACGGCGGAGGCCTTCCGCGCCGACGTCACCGACGACGCGGCCGTGCGAGGCCTCATGGCGGACGTCCGGTCGACCCTCGGGCCGGTGTCGGTGCTGGTCAACAACGCGGGCGGTACCGAACACATCGCGCTGGACGACCTCGAGGCCGCCGGGGACGAGGTGTTCGAGCGGCTGTTCCGGCTGAACACGCTCTCGGCGTGGCACTGCGCGCGGGCGGCGGCGGCCGACCTGCGGGCCGCCGCCGACGGGTCCGTGGTGAACGTCGGGAGCGCGTCGGTGGCATCCGGGCGGGGCTCGTCGGTGCCCTACGTGGTGTCCAAGGCGGCGCTGTCCGGGCTCACCCGGGCGCTCGCGAACGCCCTCGCGCCGGTGCGGGTCAACGAGGTGTGGCCGGGCCTCGTGCTCACCCGCTGGTGGGCAGGCAAGGAGGAGCAGGGCCGGGCGCTCGCCGCGCAGGCCATCGTCGGGCGGGAGACGACGGTCTCCGACGTCGCGGCGGCCGTCCTCGGGCTGGTGACCTCCCGCGCGATCACCGGCCAGACGATCACGGTCGACGGCGGCCAGACCCTGTAGGGCGTCCGGACCGTCAGGCTTTCGGGTGGAGTCGGGCCCGGACGGTGCCGTCGCTCAGCGCGGTGGCTCGACGGCGACGACTCGACCGATCGGGGCGTGGACAGGCGACGGCACGGAGTGGCGCCACCAGACCCGCCGCACGCGTCCGCGGGGCCGACGACGCGGCGTGACGCGCCCGGACCAAGATCGGCGAGCGGGCGAGGGGCGGTGCCCCGCTCGGCCGCATCGCGACGGCCGGGGCGCGCTCAAGGTGGGGCGTCGTGCGGCCGTTCCTGTGCACGTGACCGTTTCCGAGGATTTCCGCACACCGGCCGCAGCCGCAGTCGCCGTCGTCCCGGCCCAGGCCGCTCCCTCCCAGGCCACTCCCGCCCACGGACTCCCGACCGCCGTCTCCGCCCCGCTCGTCCCGACCCCGGCCGGCGCGCCCGACGACCTCGCCAAGCGGGTCGGCCGTGCCGTCGGCGCGCTGCGCCGCGCGATGGAGGCCGGCGCCGTCCATCAGCACCGCGGCAACGGCCTCCCGGAGAGCTGGACCGCGATCGGGGTGGAGGTCGTCCGCGCCTGGGTGGCCGGGCACGGCGTCGACGAGCAGGCCCGTGCGTGCCGCGCCTGCGCTCCCGCGGCGGCCGGCTGACCCGGGCCGCCTACAGCCTGAGCAGGGCCTCGGCGTTCCCGTGGGCGATGCGTTCCCGATCGGCCTCGTCGAGCACCGCGTCGCCCAGGAACGCCGTGGCCTCCCGCGAGTCGGCGAAGGGGTGGTCCACCGAGAAGAGGATCCGCTCCGGGCCGAAGGTCGCGAGGGCGCAGGCCAACGGCGGCGCGGTGACGTAGCCCGCCGTCGTGATGAGGACCTGGTCGAGGACGGTCTGCATCACCGGTCGTCCGCCGGCGGTCGAGGCGCTCAGCCGCTCGTCGGCGCGGGCCAGGGAGAACGGCAGGTTCTCGCCCATGTGCCCGATCACGATCCGCAGGTCGGGGTGCGCGTCGAACGTCCCGGCCACGGCCAGGCGCAGCACGTGCATCCCCGTCTCGGCGTGCCAGCCCCAGCCCGCCGTCGCCAGCGTCGCGCCCGCAGCCTGGGGCAGGCGCGCGAAGTAGACGTCGGCGACGGCGGGCGGCGGTGGTGCGGGGTGCAGGTAGAGCGGCACGCCGAGCTCGGCGCAGGTGGCGAGCACCGGGGCGAACTCCGGGTCGTCGAGGAAGCGACCGTGGGTCTGGCCGAACACCATGGCGCCGACGAAGCCCGCGTCGCCGACCGTGCGCCGCAGCTCCTCGGCGGCGGCCGCCGGGTCGCCGAGGGGCAGGGTCGCGAAGGCGGAGAAGCGGTCGGGGTGCTCGGTGACCGCGGCCGCGAGCCGGTCGTTCGCGGCGCGGGCGAGCTCGACGCCCGCGACACCGGCCTCCTGGATGCCGTGGCCGAGGATCGACAGCACCTGCACGTCGACCCCGGCCGCGTCCATCACCGCCAGCCGGCCCTCCCCGAGGTCGTCGAGCTGGTCGAGCACCCCGGCCATGCCGGAGCCCATACCGCCGGGCAGGTTCAGGTCCTTCGGGAGCGCGTGCTCCTCGATCGCGATGATGCGCACCCGCCCAGCGTGGGCCCGCCTCAGACCAGGGGCATCCCGAGACGGCGCCGGGCGCGCACGTCCGCGAGGAATGCGTTGTACGGGAACTTCCGCACCGTCCCGGGCACGCGGCGCAGGACCGCGCCGACCCGTCGCATCGTCGTCTCGAAGCGCTCCTGGTCGGCCTCCGACCAGTCGAAGCCCATCAACGAACGGAACGGCTCGCGCAGGAACCCGGCGGTGAGGAACCGGCTCGACGGGGCGAGCACGGGCCGCAGCGGCGCCGGGAGGAACTCCTGGTCGACGAGGCCCCACAGGTAGGTCCGCACCGTCTCGTCGAGGTGGACGTGCTCGAGCTGGCCGTCCCACCAGCGTTCGAACGCCGCGCGGTCGGCGGGCCACTGCTCGGGCCGGACCTGCAGGCCGGTGCCCAGCAGGGCGCACTCGCGGTAGACGTCGTCGGGCAACCACGCGCCGGGGCGCCCGTGCAGCAGCGCCCAGGTGTCCTCGAACGCCCGCACCAGGCAGCCGGCCACCCACATCTGCAGCTCGCGGTCGAACGCGTCGTAGGCGACCGGGCTGGACTCCGTCGAGCGGACCTGCGCGTGCGAGCGGCCGACCGCGCGGCGGTAGGCCCGGACGTCGCCCTCGCCGCCGAGCATCGTCACCGACAGGTACGTGCTCGTCGTCCGCAGGCGGTGCAGCGGATGGAGCATGAGGTTGCCGCGGTCCACGCGGCTCTCCACCACGCCGTACCCGACGCCGGGCCGGGCCAGCTGCATGATCACGTTCGCGGTGGCGCCGAGGGCGACGGCGCCGCTCACGGTGTCGGCGGCGCGACGGGGCCGCACCTCGTCGGCGGGGTCGATCAGCATGCCGTCCTCCCGGGGTCCACATCGAGGAGCGCTGATCCTATATTCGATAGGATCGTTAGGATACGGTGTCGCCATGGTCGCGTCGCCGGGGACGGAGCGCGGGTCGCGGCAGCGGCTCGGCGAGTCGGTGGCGCTGCCCGACCGGGTGGCCCTCCTGCTGCGAGACCGGATCCTCTCCGGGGAGCTGCGGCCGGGGACCTTCCTGCGGGTGGACCGCCTCGGCGAGGAGTTCGGCGTGAGCCAGACCCCGGTACGCGAGGCGCTGCAGTCGCTGCGCGCGGACGACATGGTGCGGGCGCTGCCGCGCCGCGGGTACGTGGTCGCGCCGATGGCCCGGGGCGACGTCGGGGATCTCTTCGCCGCGCAGGCCCACCTCACCGGGGAGCTGGCCGCCCGCGCGGCGACCGCGGCGGGTCCGGAGGACCTGACGGCGCTCCGTGAGCACGACGCCGAGGTCGGTCGCCTCGTCGAGGCGTGCGAGGCGGGCGGGGACCCCGACGAGGTCGGGCTCGCGCTCGCGCACGCCGAGCACGATTTCCACGCCGCGGTGAACCGCGCCGCCGCCTCCCGCAAGCTCGCCTGGCTCGCCGGCTGCGCCGAGCGCTACCTGCCGCCGCGCTTCTACACCGCCAGCGCCGCCTGGCGGACGGCCACGCTGCGCTCCCACACCGACCTGATCGACGCGCTGGCGCGCGGCGATGCCGACACCGCCCGCGACGCGATGGCCCGCCACGTCCTCGACGGGCGCGACCTCCTGCTCGCCCACCTCGACGCCCAGGGGTTCTTCGAACCCACGTGAACGGACGTGGTCGTCGGAGACGACGACAGCCGTCCGCCGGAAAGGAGTCCGACATGCCCGTCACGCTCACCGAGGAGCAGAACGCCCTCGCCACCGCGATCGGCGAGTTCGCCCGCCGCGAGATCCCCGACAAGGCCGCCCGCGACCGGCTCACCGCCGACGGGCCCCACAGCGACGAGATCTACCGGAAGATGGCCGACCTCGGCTGGCTCGGGATCGCCCTGCCGGAGGCCTACGGCGGCGCCGACGGCTCGATGACCGACCTGCTCGTCTTCCTCGAGGAGACCGCCTACCAGCAGGCGCCGATCGGTGGTTTCGGCACGACGATCATCACCGCCGAGGCGATCAAGAAGTTCGGCTCCGAGGCCCAGAAGCAGGAGCTGCTCGGTGGGGTCTCCCGCGGCGACGTCCTGGCGATCTCGATGTCCGAGCCGGGCGCCGGGTCCGACGTCGGCGGTCTGACCTGCAAGGCGACCAAGACCGAGGACGGCTGGGTCGTCGACGGCCAGAAGACGTGGTGCTCGAACGCCCACATCGCCTCGCACATCCTGCTCGTGGCGCGCACCTCCACCGAGGGCGGCAAGCACGACGGGCTGACGATGCTCGTCGTCCCCACCGACGCCGAGGGCCTCGAGATCCACGGGATCGAGACGATGGGCGGCAAGGAGGTCAACGACCTCTACTTCACGAACTGCCACCTGCCCTTCGACGCCGTCGTCGGGACCGAGGGGCAGGGCTGGCGCCAGCTCATGGCCGGCCTGAACCTGGAGCGGATGATCCTCGCGGGGCTCATGCTCGGCCTCGGGCGCCGCGCGTTCGACGACACGCTGGCCTACGTCAAGGAGCGCCAGCAGTTCGGGCGGCCGGTCGGCAGCTTCCAGGCCATGCGCCACCGGATCGCCGACAACGCCACCGAGCTCGCCGCGACGAAGCTCCTCGTGCACGACACCGCCCGCACCATCGACGCGAACCCGACGGCGCTGTTCCCGAAGGAGGCGTCCATGGCGAAGCTCAAGGCCACCGAGCTCGCCAAGCACCTCTCGCTCGAGGGCATGCAGATGCTCGGCGGCTACGGCTACGCCACCGAGTACGGCATGGAGCGGCTGCTGCGCCAGTCGGTCGTCTCGACGGTGTACGGCGGGACCAGCGAGATCCAGCGCGACATCATCGGGAAGACGCTGGGTCTGTAGAGGGTCTAGCCCGCCTCGGCCACCCCGTTGCGCCAGGCCCAGGCCACCAGGGCGGGGCGGCCGTCGACGCCGAGCTTGGAGATCAGGTGGTTGACGTGGGTCTTCACGGTCGCCTCGCTCACCACGAGCCGTGACGCGGTCTGGTGGTTCGACAGCCCCTGGGCCACCAGCCGCAGCACGTCGACCTCGCGGGCGGTGAGGCCCTCGGGCAGCTCGGGTGGCGGGGGCTTCGGCGCCGCGGGCGCGCCGGCGAGGTCGACCAGCCGGCGCTGCACGGCCGCGTCGAGCACCGAACCGCCCGCGGCCACCGTCCGGATCGCCGAGAGCAGCGCCTCACCGGTGGTGTCCTTGGTGAGGTAGCCGGCCGCGCCCGCCCGCAGGGCGGGGAGCACGGCGTCGTCGTCGGCGTAGGTCGTGAGGATCAGGACGGGGACCTCCGGGGCCTCGCGGCGCACCGTCGCGGTCACCTGCGCGCCGTCCAGGCCGGGCATGCGCAGGTCGACCAGCGCGACGTCGGGCCGCACCTCCAGCACGACCTCCACCGCCTGCGTCCCGTCCGCGGCGGTCGCGACGACCTCGAGGTCGTCGGCGGCGGAGAGCAGCATCGCGAGGCCGTCGCGGACCACGGCCTGGTCGTCGGCGAGCACGACGCGCAACGGGCCCGGACCGGGGGAGGGGTCGCGGGGGGAGGGGTCACCGCGCCAGCCTGCCGGACGCGTCCGCCGTGACCGGCAGGGGCACGTGCAGCGTCACCCGCCAGCCCCGCCCCTGCGGGCCGGAGTCGAGGGTGCCGCCCACCAGCTCGGCGCGTTCGCGCAGCCCGACGAGCCCCCTCCCGCCGCCGACGTCGCCGCGCGCGTCGGCGGGGGCCGCGGCGCCCGGCGCGGGACCGTCGTCGCCCACCCGGACCTCGACCGCATCGCCCACCGCCACCAGCGACACCGTCACCGTCGCGCCGGGCGCGTGACGACCGGCGTTCGTCAGGGCCTCGCGGACCGTCGCGAACACCGTCTCGCGGATCCGCGCGGGGAGTCCGTCCAGGTCGCCCGAGACGGCGAGCTCGGCGTCGTGCTCCCCGGCGAGCGCGGTCAGGTCCTCGAGCCGGGGAGCCGCGTCCGCGGCGTCGTCGCGCAGCGCGGCGACCGCCTGCTTGGCCTCGGCGAGCCCGGTGCGGGCGAGGTCCGCGGCCCGGTCGACGGAGGTGATCACCGGGTCGTCGGTCCCGAGCCGCTTGGCGACGACCGCCCGGATCCCCTGCAGGTGCAGGGACAGCCCGGACAGCGTGTGGGCGAGCACGTCGTGCAGGTCGCGCGCGATGCGCGCCCGTTCCTCGCCTGCCGCGGCGGCCAGCTCGACCTCGCGCAGGGCGTCCCGCTCGGCGAGCAGCCCGAGGACGCGGGCGTGCTCGCGGTGCAGCCGTGCGCGGTCGAGCGACCGCGACGCGAGGGCGGGGACGGAGAGGCCGATGAGCAGCGCCCACGGTGAGTCGAGGCGCAGCGCCATCGTCACGCCGAGGGCGAGCCCGGCCGCCGCCGAGTACCCCCAGATCAGCCGGGGGTCGATGACGATCCGACCGATGAGCGCCCCGCCCACGAGGGCGCAGGCGTAGCCGGCTCCCCGGGGCTCCAGGACCTCCGAGACCATCCCGATCGCGGCGCACAGCGCGAGCATGAGGGCCCGCCACCGCTCGCCCTCCCCGGTCACGCGACGGGATCCGGGGATCCCGGACGGCGACGACCGCGAAGCCCGCGCCGACCAGGGCGATCACGGCCGCCACGAGGGAGAGAGGGGTGAGCGGCCAGACGGTCCCCGCGGCCACGGCCAGCCAGAGGACCGGGCGGGCGGCCCGCGCGAGGTGCGAGGCCCGCGAGGTGGTCCGGTGGGCCGGCACCCCGGCGGTCTGGAGCGCGGGTCGCGGGGCCGGCTCGGGCCGCCCGGGGCCGGACGCGCCGGTCCCGGCACCCGTCGTCGGGACCTCCGTCCCTGCGCTGCGCACCGTCACGGGAGACGAGTCTGGACCCCGGGCCGCCGTCGCACACCCGTTCTCCACCCCGTCTCCACCCGCGGGTGGACGCCCGGCGTCCCCCCGGCGACGAACCTGATCACATCCGGGCCGGACGGGTCCGCGGAGGACGGGGAGAGCGACGATGAGCGGGCCGCTGCAGATCATCATCGGGATCGCGGTGCTGGGCTGGATCCTCTACAACCAGCTGCGCGTCCGGCAGTTCACGGCGCGTCGGCTGCGGATCGCCGGGATTCTGGGCGTCGTCGGTGTCGTCGAGGTGGCGTCGGCCGCCGCGGCGCACCCGGTGTCCGTCGTGGGCTGGACGCTGCTGGTCGTCGGCCTGGTGGTCGGCGCGGCGCTGGGGCTCGTGCGCGCCGCGACCGTGAAGCTCTGGGTCCGCGACGGCGCCGTCTGGACCCAGGGCCACGCGCTGACCGCGGCCCTCTGGATCCTCGGGATCGGGATCCACATCGGGCTCGACCTGCTGGCGGGCGCGATCGCCCCCACGGCGAATGCGGTGAACACGTCGAGCGTGCTGCTGTTCATCGCGGTGAGCCTCGGGGTGCAGGGCCTGGTGACGATGCAGCGGGCGCGGACGCTGCCGGGAGCGCCGCTCCTCGCCGGGGTGCGCTGAGAGCGCGGGTGTCGGTTCCGTTCAAGACCCCGGCCGCCGGCACCGGGCAGGCTCCTCGGCCATGAGCACCAGCCCGGTCCGGCGCGTCGTCGCCAACCTGTCCGTCGCCGAGCCCGGGGAGGACACCGCGTTCTGGACCGGGCTCCTCGGTCTGGAGACGGTGATGGACCAGGGGTGGGTCGTGAACCACCAGGCGACGGGCGTGACGATGCCGGTGCAGGTCCAGCTGGTGTCCCGCGACGCCACGGCGCCGGTCGACGCGGCGGTCTCGGTGGAGGTCGACTCCCCGGACACGGTGGACGCGTTGCACGTCAGGGCGGTCGACTCGGGCCTGGTCGTCGAGCACCCGCCGACCGACGAGCCGTGGGGCGTGCGCCGGTTCTTCGTGCGGACGCCCGGCGGGGTCGTGGTGAACGTCCTCGCCCACCGGTGAGCCCATGTCCCCGATGGCCCGGTCCCTGCGATGGCCCGGTCCCTGCGATGGTCCGGTCGCCTCGGTGATCTGATGGGGCCATGCGGACGTTGATCACGGGGGCCAGCTCGGGGCTGGGCGAGGGGATGGCGCGCGCGTTCGCCGCCCGGGGCCACGACCTCGCCCTGGCGGCCCGCCGGGCCGACCGCCTCGAGGCGCTCGCCGCCGAGCTGAGCGCCCCGCCCGGGGCGCCGACGGTGCGCACGTACACCCTCGACGTCACCGACGACGACGCCGTCGTGGCCGTGTTCTCCCGGGTGCGCGAGGACCTGGGCGGGCTCGACCGCGTCGTGGTGAACGCCGGGATCGGGGACGGCCGCCCGGTCGGGTCCGGGAAGCCGGATGCCAACCTGCGCACGGCCCGCACGAACTTCGTCGCCGCGATCGCCCAGTGCGAGGCCGCCATGGAGGTCTTCCGGGCGCAGGGTTCCGGGCACCTCGTCGTCATCACCTCCGTCGCCGCCGACCGCGGGCTGCGCGGGGCCCAGACGGTCTACGCCGCGGCGAAGGCCGGCCTGTCGACGCTCGCCGAGGGCATCCGCTCCGACGTCGCGGGCACCGCCATCGACGTCACGACGATCGCCCCCGGCTTCATCCGCACCGACCTCAACGCGGGGATGACGGTGCCGTTCGCGGTCGACGGGCCCACCGGGGTCCGCGCCCTGGTCGAGGCGATCGAGCGCCGGCCCGCCCACGCCTACGTGCCCCGCTGGCCGTGGTCGCTGCTCGGCCCGGCGCTGCGGCTCATGCCGATGCCGCTGGTCCGAGCGCTCACCTAACGGGGTGGCCCGCCCGGACTAGGCTGGTCGCCGTGCTCAAGGACCGGCTGCGCAGCGACCTGACGACCGCCATGAAGGCCCGCGACCAGGTGCGGGTCGCGACGCTGCGGATGGCGCTCACCGCGGTCACCACCGCGGAGACCTCCGGCGAGGCGCACCACGAGCTCACCGACGACGACGTCCTCGGGGTGCTCACCCGCGAGACCAAGAAGCGCCGGGAGTCCGCGGAGGCGTTCGACGGCGCCGGGCGTGCCGAGCTCGCGGAGCGCGAGCGCGCGGAGGAGCAGGTCCTCGCCGAGTACCTCCCGCAGCCGCTGACCGATGACGAGCTCACCGCGCTGGTGTCCGCCGCGATCGCCGAGACCGGCGCGGAGGGGCCCCGTCAGATGGGTCAGGTGATGAAGGTCGTGCAGCCGCAGGTCGGCTCGCGGGCCGATGGCAAGCGGGTGTCCACCGAGGTGAAGCGCCAGCTGAGTGGCTGACACCTGCTGAGTGCTGGTCACGAGCACGGACGGCGACCTCGGCCCCGCAACCCCACCAGGAAACCGAGTCGAGCTCGAGGACTCGGTTTCTCGGGGGTGGGTCGGGACCTCGGGACAGTGCGCGCCGAGCAGTCGCCTCGCGTGCCGTCGGCGTGACCCGCGGGCCGAGTGGACCCGCACGGTCGCCGCGGCAGCCCTGGGCGTCCACTCGGTCGGCACCTGACCGGTCCCGACCGGCGAGTGGACTCT
Source organism: uncultured Actinomycetota bacterium (assembly GCA_963849235.1). GTDB lineage: Bacteria > Actinomycetota > Actinomycetes > Mycobacteriales > Pseudonocardiaceae > Actinomycetospora. The sequence continues at coordinate 274,025 of CAWKGY010000001.1, forward strand.
GGCGGCTGCTCCGCCAGCCTCCGAGGTCCACTCGGCGACGTCCGGCCGCTCGGCGACGTCTCGCCCGTACGCCAGTACCAGGCGCTCACGAGCCGGAGGCACGGACGGCGTCGATGAACAGCACCACCGCGAGGACCAGCCCGGCGATGGCGATGCCGACCCGCAGCACCATCGGCGGGAGGCGCCGGGCGATCGCGGGCCCGGTGTAGTTCCCGACGAGGAGGCCGGCGGCCAGCGGGATCGCGGCGCTCCACACGACGTCACCGAGGACGATGAACCCGATGGCGGCCACCGCGTTCGACGCGCCGAGCAGCACGTTCTTGACGGCGTTGACCCGCACCAGCGTGTCCGCGAGCAGCCGGGTGAGCAGCGCCAGCATGAGCACCCCGGCCGCGGCGCCGAAGTAGCCGGAGTAGACGCCGATCGCGATCGCGCCGACCACGGTGGCCGGCCCGGGCCGGGGAGCCTCGAGGATCCGGTCGTCGGAGGCGGTGTCGTCGGCCGGGCTGTCGGGGGCCGGGCTGTCGGGGGCCGGGCTGTCGTCGGCCGGGCCGTCGGGTGCCGGGCTGTCGGGGGCCGGGACATCAGAGGCCGGGACATCAGGGGACGCGGCGCCAGGGGACGCGGCTCCAGCGGACCGCGCCGTGGGACGGGGCGGGCGGAGCAGCACCAGCGAGGCGCCGCCGACGAGGAACGGCACGATCAGCGCGAACGTGTCCGACGGGGTCAGCAGGACCAGCGCGCCGCCGATCACCCCGCCGATGATCGTCAGGGGGAGCAGCCGCAGGACCCGCGCGCGCTGGCCGCGCAGCTCCGGGCGGGAACTGACGATCGCGCTCACGGACGAGCCGGCGAGCGCGATGGTGTTCGCCTGGTTCGCGACGGTCGGGGGAAGCCCCACCGCCAGCAGCGCCGGGTAGGAGAACAGCGACGCGAGGCCGGCCATCGACCCCGACAGCCCCGCGGCCACCCCGGCGAGGACGAGCAGGACGGGGGCGGGGAGCACGCCGCCCAGTGGATCAGACCCGAGCGGATCAGACCCTGGGGGAGCGACTCCGCGGGCGCCGACCCCGCGGGCGCCGACCCCGGTGGAGGAGCGCCCGAGGGGACCGGGCCCGCGCTGGGAGGATGCGGTGATGGCTCGCGAACCGGTCCGTGACGTCGAGGTGCGGGGGACGATCCGCCTCGGCCAGTTCCTCAAGCTGTCCGGACTCGTCGAGCACGGCGCCGACGCGAAGGACGTGGTGGCCGGGGGAGAGGTGACCGTCAACGGCCGGGCGGAGACGCGTCGCGGACGCCAACTGGAGGACGGCGACGTCGTCGCGCTCGGCGGGGAGCGGGCCCGGGTGGTCGCGGACGGCGCGGAGGGCGCGGAACCGGGCGTCGCGGGGGCGTGATCGGGCGCTCGTCGACGGCCGGTCGTGAGCAGAGGCAACGAAACCCGGAGTCGACGTCCCGGCGCACCGGGTGGAACGACGGCGACCCCGGGTTCCGTCGAGATGAGCCCTGCCGAGAGGTCAGAGGCAAGGCCACGGTCAGCCTAGTCCCGGACCGGCGCAGGAGGTGGCCCGGGCCACCCCGGGTCACCGGAACGGCGCACTGCCGGAACTCTGTCCCCGCCCCCGGATGCCGGACCCCCAGGAGCACCAGCGGCGTCGCCCGTTCGGCGCCCACTGGGCCGTCCTCACGTGACCCACTGCACGGAGGGTGATGTTCGCCGCCGTCGAGCACGTACCGTGGCGTGACCCGTTCGTGTCTCGGCGGCGGGTGTCACACGGCGTACGGAGAGCGGGCACAACGCGTGACCGACGACAGCGCAGCGAGCGGGCGTCGCTCCCGGCTGCGCCGCCGACAGGGTGTCGGCCGTACGGGTGCACGCTTCCCGCCCCTGATCGACGCGGCGCCGCCGCCGGAGGACGTCGTCCCCGACGAGCCGGAGCTCCCGGAGGGGACCGCCGCGGACCCGCTCGTCGGGCGCACCGGTGCCCGCTTCGACTCCCGCGCCCGCCGGGAGCGCCGTGACCGTGTCGCCGCGCCGCCGGCGCTGCCCCCCGGTCCGTCCGCGACGACGCCGTCGATCCCCGCGCCCCGCGGCCTGCCCGACAGCCGGCCTGCGCCGGACCTCGTCGATGCGCTCCTCGGACGGACCGGCGCGCGCTTCGACTCCCGGGCCCGGCGTGCACGGCGGGAGGCCGAGCGGCAGGCTGCCGAGGACGCGGTGGTCCCGGCGCAGGCGGCGCCGGTCGTCCGGCGCGGCGAGGTCGCCCGGGTCGACCGGGGGAGGCCCGGCGCCACCCCGTGGGCCGACGACGCACCGACCGCCCCGCTGCACCTCGCCGAGCTGCGCAACCGCGTGGAGGGCATCGAGCCCCGCGTCTCCGTGCGCCCGTACGTGCGCACCCGGGGACGCACCCACGCGCGACCCGACCTGCGCGTCGAGACCCTCGTGTCGATCCCGTCGCCGCGGCCGTCGATCGAGGACCCGGAGCACCGGGTGATCCGCGACCTGTGTGACGAGCCGCGGTCGGTCGCCGAGGTGGCCGCCCTGATGCGGGTGCCGCTCGGCGTCGCGCGCGTCCTCATCGGCGACATGGCCGACGACGGCACCCTGACCGTCCACCGGACGCTCGACCGGCTCGGGCCCGGATCCGGCCCGGACCGTGCGGTGATGGCGCGCGTGCTGCGGGGGCTGCGGGGGCTGTAGCAGCGGCGCAGGATGAGGGCATGAGCACCGCCACCCCGACGCGCCTGACCGGATACGCGCACGGCGGGGGGTGCGCCTGCAGAATCCCTCCGGGCGAGCTGGAGTCGGTGGTGCGCGGCCTGGCGCCCGCGCCGTCGACGCGGCGGGTCGGCGAGCTCGTCGTCGGGCTGGAGGACGGGGACGACGCGGCCGCGGTGACCATCCGCGACGGGCTCGCGCTCATCGCGACGACGGACTTCTTCACCCCCGTCGTCGACGACCCGTACGACTGGGGCCGCATCGCCGCCGCCAACGCGCTCTCCGACGTCTACGCCATGGGCGGGCAGCCCGTCGTCGCGCTCAACCTGCTCTGCTGGCCGCGCGACGTGCTGCCCTACGAGCTCGCCGCCGAGGTGCTGCGCGGCGGGCTCGCCGTCGCCGACCTCGCAGGCTGCCACGTGGCGGGCGGGCACTCCGTCGACGACCCGGAGCCCAAGTACGGCATGGCGGTGACGGGGACCGCTGACCCGGCGAAGCTCATCCGCAACGACGCCGGTCGGGCCGGGCTGCCGCTCTCGCTGACCAAGCCGCTGGGCCTCGGCGTCCTGAACAACCGGCACAAGCAGACCGGCGAGGTCTTCGCCGACGCCGTCGAGACCATGGCGGGGCTCAACGCCGAGGCCTCGGCGGCCGCCGTCGCGGCGGGGATCGTCGCGGGCACCGACGTCACCGGGTTCGGGCTCCTCGGGCACGCCTTCAAGCTGGCGCGGGCCTCGGGCGTGACCGCGGTGATCGACCACGCCGCCGTGCCCTACCTCGACGGCGCCCGTGAGGCGGTCCGGGAGGGCTACGTCTCGGGCGGGACGCGACGGAACCTGGACTGGGTCGCCGGTGAGACCGATCCCGGCTCGGTGGGCGAGGACGACCGGCTGCTGCTGGCCGACGCCCAGACCTCCGGTGGGCTGCTGCTCGTCGGCGAGATCCCCGGGGCGCCGGTGATCGGGGAGCTGATCCCCGACGACGGGGTGAGGCTCCGCCTCAGGTGAACGGACGTCGTCGTCCTGACGACGAATTCCGTTCACATGGCGAAGCCGCCCTGGGCCCACAGTTCGCTCGCGGCCTCGCGGACCTCGTCGGCGGGCACGTCGTGGGTGGCCGAGGCCCCGTGCCCGCACCAGCCCTCCAGCACCCGCATCCCGCAGACCTGGCAGCCGCCGTGCCAGGACACGAGCACCCGGTGCCAGACCCGGGTGAGCGGGGCGACGTCGGCGAGGTTGGCGTAGGTGAACACCGCGACGGTCGGCGTGCCGACCGCGCCGGCGATGTGCCGCGGTCCGGAGTCGTTGCCGATCACCAGGTCGGCGCGCGCGAGCAGGCCCACGAGCCCGGGCAGCGACAGCGTGCCGACCACCGTCTCGGGCGCGCGCCCGCCCTCCGCGCGGAAGCCGTCGACGACCCGCGCGACGCGGTCGGACTCCGACGGCCCGCCCACCACGACGACGCGGGCGCCGGGCAGCGCGGCGGCGACGGCCCCGAGGCGCTCCTCCGGGTAGCAACGGCGGGCGTCGGTGGCACCGGGGTGCACGACGACGAGGGGGTCGTCGCCGGCGGGGACGACGGCGAGCGACGCGGCGAGGTCGTCGGCGGTCACGGCCAGCCGCGGCTCGACCCGGGAGGCGGGGGCGCCCACCGCGGCGGCGAGCTCGTTCCAGCGCAGGGTGTCGTGCTGGTAGGGGGTGTAGGGCACCCACCGGTCGGGTCGGGGGGCGCCCGGGGCCGCCGTGCCCGCCGTCACCCGGGCCCCGAGCCGGTCGAGCAGGCGGTTGGAGTTGCCGCCGCCGCCGTGCATCTGGATCGCGAGGTCGTACTCCTGGGCACGCAGCGGCGCGACCCACGCCGCGATCTCGTCCTCGGTCGCGTCGGGGACGGAGTGGGCGTACGCCCGCACCCCGTGCACCGGGGGCACGACGACGACCCGGTCGACCGGGAACGGCCGGCCCGTCAGCAGCGCCTCGTGGTGCGGCGCCCCGAGCAGGGTGATCTCGGCGTCGGGGTAGGCGGCGCGCACCGCTCGAGAGCGCCGGTTCGGCGATCACCAGGTCGCCGAGGCCGTTGGCCCGCAGCACGGCGATCCGTGCGACGTCGGGCACCGGCGGCACCGGGTCGGCGGGCACGCCGAGCGCCGGCCCCCGGGTGCCGGACGCGGTCTCGGTCGGGGCGTTCACGTCGCGTGATGCTGGCAGCTCTGCGACGACCGCGCCGGACGGCGCTCTTCCGCCCACCGCCGCGGCGACCTACGGTCGGCGACCGTGAGTGAACGCGCAGCCATCGTCACCGGCTCTGCCAGCGGCATCGGCCACGCCGTCGTCGAGCGACTCGTCGCCGACGGCTGGCAGGTGCTCGGGGTGGACCTCGAGGAACCGGACCTCAAGGGTGCGGAGGGACTCGGCGCGGACCTCACCACCCGCGAGGGCAACCGCGCCGCCGTCGACACCGCCCTCGAGCGCTTCGGCCGGATCGACCTGGTGGTCCCGAACGCCGGGTTCCAGCACGTCGCGCCCATCGACGAGTTCCCCGAGGACCGGTGGGACGCGCTGCTGGCCATCCTGCTGACCAGCCCGTTCCTGCTCGCGAAGTACGCCTGGTCGGCGTTGTGCGCGGCGCCCGAGGGTGGCCGCTTCATCCCGATCGCGTCGGCGCACGCCCTCGCCGCCAGCCCCTTCAAGGCGGGCTACGTCTCCGCCAAGCACGGCGTGCTCGGCCTGGTGAAGACCCTCGCCCTGGAGGGTGCGACCTACGGCGTCACCGCTGCGGCCGTCTGCCCCGGCTACGTGCGCACCCCGCTGGTGGAGAAGCAGATCGCCGACCAGGCCAAGGCGCACGGCATCAGCGAGGACCGGGTGATCGAGGAGGTCATCCTCACCCCGCACGCCCGCAAGCAGCTCATCGAGCCCAGCGACGTGGCCGACGTGGTCGCGTTCCTCACCACCCGGGCGGGCGGGACGTTCACCGGCGTCCCGGTGACCATGGACATGGGGTGGACCGCGCGCTGAGCCCGGGCGGACGGCGCCGTGGTGCCGCGCAGGCCGGGTGAGCCGCTGAGCGAACGGGGCCGTTGTGCCGCCGGACGGCAGCAACGCGCCATTGCTGCCACGGCGGAGGTGCCAGACTGCGCGGCGTGACGATCCGCGAGATCGCCGCCGAGCGGTGGCTGACGGTGCCCAACCTGCTGTCGGTGCTCCGGCTCGCGGGCGTTCCGGTGTTCCTGTGGCTGCTGCTGGGGCCCCACGCCGACGGCTGGGCGCTGATCGTGCTGGTGATCTCCGGGATCACCGACTGGCTCGACGGCAAGCTCGCCCGCTGGCTCGACCAGTACAGCCGGCTGGGGGAGGCGCTCGACCCGCTCGCCGACCGCGCCTACACCCTCGCGGCGCTGGTCGCGTTCGTCGTGCGCGACATCGTGCCGTGGTGGGTGGTGGTGCTCATCGTCGGGCGTGACGTGGTGGTCTCGGCCGCGCTGCCGCTGCTACGCCGCAAGGGCTACCTCGCCTTCCCGGTGCTCTACATCGGCAAGGCGGCCACGCTGTGCCTGCTCTACGCCTTCCCGCTGCTGCTGCTCGCGCAGATGGACTGGCCGGGCGCCGGCGCCACCCGGCCGTTCGCCCTCGCCTTCACCGTCTGGGGCATCGCGCTGCACCTCTACTCGGGGGCGCTGTACATCACCCAGCTCGTGCGCACGCCGGCGCGGGCGCTCGATTGCCCCTCCTGAGCGGTCCCCTCTACGCTCGCCGCCGCCGTCGACGATCATCGTCGAGGGCCTTCATCACCGAGGACGAGGGAGTCGAGCGTGGTCCCCGAGGGTCTGCACTACACCGCCGAGCACGAGTGGGTCGCGACCGCGGAGGACGAGGGCACGGTGCGGGTCGGCATCACCGACTACGCCCAGGACCAGCTCGGCGACGTCGTCTTCGTCCAGCTGCCGACGGCGGGGGAGACCGTCTCGGCGGGCGACTCGATCGCCGAGGTCGAGTCCACCAAGTCGGTCTCGGAGATCTACGCCCCGCTGGCGGGGGAGATCACGCGGATCAACGACTCCCTGGGCGACACCCCGGAGCAGCTCAACTCCGACCCCTACGGCTCGGGCTGGATGTTCGAGCTGCGGCTGTCCGACCCGGGCGCGCTCTCCGAGCTGCTCGACGCGTCGGCGTACCAGGCCGTGATCGACGGCGAGTGAGTCACGCTCGACGGTCGGTGACCGAACCGGTCACGGGGCGTCGACCAGGCCCCCGGCCTGGGCGGGAGCTGTGAGGCGGGACCGAGACACGGGGCGACGGTGACGCACGGTACCGTGACCACCACCTCGTCGCGGGGCCCCGACCGGGCGTATCACGGGACGTGGGACCCACCCCCGGGCTCGGCTCGGTGAGGCCCCGAAACGGCAGTGGCAGCAGGCGAGCATCCACGGAGGAGCACGGTGAGCACAGGCGGTCCGGTCCCCCCCGAGCGTCAGGGCGAGACGACGTCGGTCTTCCGGGCCGACTTCCTCGCCGAGCCCGACGCGGACACCCGCGGTGGTGGCGGCGTCTCCGGCGTCGACTCGCTGCCCGCCGGGTCCGCGCTGCTGGTGGTCAAGCGTGGTCCGAACGCGGGATCGCGCTTCCTGCTCGACCGCGACACCACGAGCGCGGGCCGGCACCCCGACAGCGACATCTTCCTCGACGACGTGACCGTGTCGCGTCGTCACGCCGAGTTCCGGCGTGACGGGGCGGAGTTCGTCGTCGTCGACGTCGGCAGCCTCAACGGCACCTACGTCAACCGCGAGCCGGTGGACACCGCCGTGCTCGCCAACGGCGACGAGGTGCAGATCGGCAAGTTCCGCCTGGTCTTCCTGACCGGGCCGCGCGACGCCGGCTCGGCCGGCCAGGGGGCCGGACCGGAGTTCTCGTGACGGCGGCCGGGCTGCCCCAGGGCGACCGTTCCGGCCGCGGAGCGCTCTCCATCGGCTCGGTCCTCGACGCGCTGCGCGAGGACTTCCCCGAGATCACGATCTCCAAGATCCGGTTCCTCGAGTCCGAGGGCCTGATCTCCCCGGCGCGCACACCGTCGGGGTACCGGCAGTTCGCGCACGCCGACATCCTGCCGGCTGCGGTTCGTGCTCTCCGCCCAGCGCGACCACTACCTGCCGCTCAAGGTCATCCGCGCGAAGCTCGACGAGTTCGACCGGGACCCCACCCCGGAGGGGCCCGTCCTCACCGCGTCGGTGGAGACGGTCAGCCCGGCCGACGCGCTGGGCGAGCCCACGCAGACCGGCGGCTCGGGCGGCTTCGGGGGCACGGCCGCTGTCCCCGGTGGCGGCGGACCCGGTGGTCCGGGAGGCGGCGACGGGCCCCGGCGGGGCACCGACCCACGGGCCGGCCGCCCGCGCGGCCTGACGGCGGTCGGGCCGCTCTCCGGCCCGGCCGACGACGACCCGGAGCGCGCCGTCCCCGCCGATGCGGGGGCGGGTCCCGACGACGTCGAGGGCGTCGACCGCGAGACGGTGCTCGCCGAGGACGGCGTCGACGAGGCGCTGCTGACCTCGCTCGAGCACCACGGGATCCTCCGTCCCGACGTCACCGGGCGCTACGAGCCCGAGGCCCCGGTGATCGCCCGCACCGCGGCGTGCCTGGCCGCGCTCGGCGTCGAGCCCCGGCTGCTGCGGGGCCTGCGGGCCGGTGCCGACCGCGAGGTCGGGCTGCTCACCCAGCTCGTCACCCCGGTGGCGCGGGGCCGTGCGCCGGAGGCCTCGCGGCGCGCCCGCGAGCTCTCCGGGGAGCTCGCGAGCCTCTCCGGACGCCTGCACGCGCTGCTCGTCGGGGCCGGGCTGCGGCACGGCCTGCGCCGCTGAGCGAGCGGCCCGGCCGGCCTCGCGGGGACTCTCCTGTGAAGGTCCGACGGGCTGCGTCTCACCGCCCCTAGACCCCTCCGACCGTGTAGCGTTCCCGACGTCGACGGGGTCGCCCCACCCACCTCGTGGGAGCACCGGGCGCGGCCGTCGTCCGACCGGGATCCGACGGCGCGAGCACGCGCCACGTGGGAAACAGGGAGGCGACGCATGAGCGAGATGCGTGTCGTGGGGGTGCGGGTCGAGCTGCCCGCGAACCAGCCGATCCTCCTGCTGCGGGAGTCCGACGGCGACCGCTACCTGCCCATCTGGATCGGGTCGGTCGAGGCCACGGCGATCGCCCTCGAGCAGCAGGGCGTCAAGCCGGCGCGGCCGCTGACCCACGACCTCCTCAAGGACGTCCTGGGCGCCCTCGACCGACGGCTCGAGCAGGTCCGGATCACCGACCTGCAGGAGGGCACGTTCTACGCGGAGCTCGTCTTCGACGGCGACGTCCGCGTGTCCGCCCGGCCCAGCGACTCGGTCGCGCTCGCCCTGCGCGTCGGCGTCCCCATCCATGCCGAGGAGGGCGTGCTCTCCGAGGCGGGCCTGGTCATCCCGGACGAGCAGGAGGACGAGGTCGAGAAGTTCCGCGAGTTCCTCGACACGGTCTCCCCGGAGGACTTCGCGGGGACCTGATCCGGGTCCCGTACGGTCAACCCTGAAGTTCAGGTGAAGAGTTGGCCGCGCGTCGCGTTGACCCCCGTCGACACCCCTCGTACGGTCGTCTGACCAGGGCCCGGGACGGGTCGGAGACGGTGCGAGGAGGCAGGTGTGGCGGGAGCCGGTGAACGGCCCGGGGCCGGGAGGACGCCCGGTGCCGAGGTCCCGTCGACCCCGGACACCACGGTGGCGGGTCAGTCGGCGTCCCCGGTGCTCCAGCCGCTCGGTCCCGCGGGAGAGCAGGGCTCGCTGTTCCCGGACGAGCTGTTCGGGGACAGCCCCAACGACGAGGTGCTCGGGTACCGCGGTCCGGCCGCGTGCCAGATCGTCGGGATCACCTACCGGCAGCTGGACTACTGGGCGCGCACCAAGCTCGTCGTGCCCAGCATCCGGACCGCGACGGGGTCGGGCTCGCAGCGGCTGTACTCCTTCAAGGACCTCGCCGTGCTCAAGGTGGTCAAGAACCTCCTCGACACCGGGGTCTCGCTGAACAACATCCGCACCGCGGTGGAGCAGCTGCGCCGCCACGGGGTGCGGGACCTCGCGAGGATCACGCTGTTCTCCGACGGCGTGACGGTCTACGAGTGCACCTCGCCGGAGGAGGTCGTCGACCTGCTCCAGGGCGGGCAGGGCGTCTTCGGCATCGCGGTCGGCGGGGCGATGCGGGAGCTCTCGGGCTCCATCGCGCACTTCCCGGCCGAGCGGGCCGGGGCCGGCGCGTCGGTGGTGGACCAGTCACCCGAGGACGAGCTCGCCTCCCGTCGCAACCGCGGGGCCCGCTCAGCAGGGTGACGTGCCCCTCCCACGGGGCTGACACCCGTAGGGCGCACCGGTAGCATGCGCGGGGTCGGTCAACGAATCCACGCGGGAGAGTTCTGCAGTCAGAAGCCTCTGGACGCAGGCGCCGAAGGAGCAACTCCTCCCCGGAATCTCTCAGGCATCGAGTACCGCGTGGGCGAGACGACCTCTGGAAAGCGGTGCGAACCCTGATCGGGTGAGCGCCCGCCGATGGTGCAAGCCGGCCCGAGTCACGTCGGGGTGAGGTCCGGTGAAGCTCTCAGGCGCCCGCGATGGTGGCGGGCAGTGGCAGAGGGGGAGGGACCCGACGCGTCCGTCGAGGCACGCGTCGGAGTGACCCTGACCGAGTCCGGTCGTGGCCGGCTCCCCGGCCGCACCGGCAGCCACCGGGAGGCCCCGCGTGAGCTCTTTGGACCGTCTGTCGCTCGCCGCGCTGGAGCACGGCACGCCCTTCACCGAACGCCACATCGGACCGGACGCGGGCGAGCTCGCCCGGATGCTCGAGGCGATCGGCGTCGGCTCCCTCGAGGAGCTCGCCGACCGGGCGATGCCGACGTCCATCCGCTCCGATCCGGCCGACTGGGGGACCAGCGGCGAGCGGGACCAGGCCCCGCCGCCCGCGGCCACCGAGCCCCAGGTCCTCGAGGAGCTGCGCGCCCTCGCCGCGTCGAACACCGTCCTCACCCCGATGCTCGGGCTCGGCTACCACGGCACCGTCACCCCGCCGGTGATCCGCCGCAACGTCCTGGAGGACCCGGCCTGGTACACGGCGTACACGCCCTACCAGCCGGAGATCTCGCAGGGACGGCTCGAGGCCCTGCTGAACTTCCAGACGGTGGTCTGCGACCTCACGGGCCTCGACGTCGCCGGCGCCTCCATGCTCGACGAGTCCACCGCGGCCGTCGAGGCGATGATGCTGCTGCGCCGGGTGAACAAGGCGAAGACCGACCTGTTCCTCGTCGACGAGGACACGCTGCCGCAGACGATCGCGGTGCTGCGCACCCGCGCGGACTCGCTGAACATCCGCATCGAGCTGGTCGACCTCGCCGGGGCGAGCGGAGCGACGGGGGATGACGCCGCCCAGCTGCCCGCCGAGGAGTTCTTCGGCCTGCTGCTCGCCGCGCCCGGTGCCTCCGGGGCGCTGCGCGACCACACCGCGCTCATCGCGGCGGCCCACGAGCGCGGCGCCCAGGTCGTCGTGGCGTGCGACCTGCTCGCGGCCACGCTGGTCACCCCGCCCGGTGAGCAGGGCGCCGACGTCGCCGTCGGGTCCACCCAGCGCTTCGGGGTGCCGCTCGGCTTCGGCGGCCCGCACGCCGGGTTCCTCGCCGTCCGTCAGGCGCTCGCCCGTCAGCTGCCGGGCCGCCTCGTCGGGACCTCCATCGACGCCGACGGCAACCCGGCCCACCGGCTCGCGCTGCAGACCCGCGAGCAGCACATCCGCCGCGACAAGGCCACCAGCAACATCTGCACCGCGCAGGTGCTGCTCGCCGTCATCGCGTCGATGTACGCGGTCTACCACGGCCCCGCGGGGCTCGAGGCCGTCGCGCGGCGCACCCACCGCATGGCCGCGGTGCTCGCCGCCGGCCTGGTGAAGGGCGGTGTCGAGGTCGTCCACCGCGCGTTCTTCGACACCGTGCTGGTGCGCGTCCCCGGTGGCGCGGCCGACGCCGCGGCGCGGTGCCGCGACGAGGGCCTGCTCGTCCGCGAGGTCGACACCGACCACGTCGGGATCTCCTGCTCCGAGGTCACCACCCGCGAGCACCTCACCGCCGTGTGGCGGGCCTTCGGGGTGGACGCCCCGGGCATCCCCGACCTCGACGCCGCCACCGAGGACGCCGTCCCGGCCGCGCTGGCGCGGTCGTCGTCGTACCTCACCAACCCGGTCTTCCACCGTCACCGCAGCGAGACCGGGCTGCTGCGCTACCTGCGCACGCTCTCGGACAAGGACGTCGCGCTCGACCGCAGCATGATCCCGCTGGGCTCCTGCACGATGAAGCTCAACGCCACCGCGGAGATGGAGCCGATCACCTACCCCGGCTTCGCCGAGCTGCACCCGTTCGCGCCGGAGTCAGACGCGCCGGGGATGCTGCGGGTGATCCACGACCTCGAGGCGTGGCTGGTGCACCTCACCGGCTACCACGCGGTCTCGCTGCAGCCCAACGCCGGCTCGCAGGGCGAGCTCGCCGGCCTGCTCGCGATCCGCGCCTACCACCACTCCCGCGGGGACACCCACCGCGACGTCTGCGTCATCCCGTCCTCGGCGCACGGCACCAACGCCGCGTCGGCGATCTCGGCGGGGATGCGGGTGAAGGTCGTCAGGACCACCGAGCGCGGCGATGTCGACATCGACGACCTGCATCGCGTGATCTCGGACGTCGGCGACCAGCTCTCCGCGATCATGATCACCTACCCGTCCACGCACGGGGTGTACGAGCCGAACGTGCGCAAGGTGCTCGCGGCGGTGCACGACGCCGGCGGCCAGGTCTACGTCGACGGCGCCAACCTCAACGCCCTGGTGGGCCTCGCCCGCCCCGGCCGGTTCGGCGCGGACGTCAGCCACCTGAACCTGCACAAGACCTTCTGCATCCCGCACGGCGGCGGCGGGCCCGGCGTCGGGCCGATCGGCGTGGCCGAGCACCTCGCGCCGTTCCTGCCCAACCACCCCGCGCAGCCCTCGGCCGGCCCGTCGACCGGTGTCGGGCCGGTGGCGGGCGCGCCGTGGGGCTCGGCGTCGATCCTGCCGATCTCCTGGGCGTACGTGCGACTCATGGGCGTCGACGGCCTGCGTCGGGCCACGCTCACCGCGGTGGCCGCGGCGAACTACGTGGCCGCGCGGCTGCGTGCGTCGTTCCCGGTGCTCTACACCGGCGCCGGTGGGTTCGTGGCCCACGAGTGCATCCTCGACCTGCGCCCGCTGACGAAGTCCTCGGGCATCACGGTGGACGACGTCGCCAAGCGGCTCGCCGACTACGGGTTCCACGCCCCGACGATGTCGTTCCCGGTGGCCGGGACGCTCATGGTCGAGCCGACCGAGTCGGAGGACCTCGCCGAGATCGACCGGTTCTGCGACGCGATGATCGCGATCCGCGCGGAGGCCGCCAAGGTCGAGGCGGGGGAGTGGCCCGCGGACGACAACCCGCTGGTGCACGCCCCGTTCACGGCCCGCTCGGTGATGGGCGCCGAGTGGGAGCACGCGTACACCCGCGAGGAGGCGGCCTTCCCCGCGGCCGGGCGTCCGGACAAGATCTGGGTGCCGGTGCGGCGCATCGACTCCGCGCACGGTGACCGGCACCTGGTCTGCTCCTGCCCGCCCCTGGAGGAGCTGGCGGACGCGTAGGGGCTCGTCGCGAGGGCGGGGACCTCGACCATTCTGAGCGAAGGGCCCCTTCGGTCGATCTAGTGGCCGAAGGGCGCCCTCGCCCGGAACCGGGTCGGGGCTGGACGTTCTGGCGGTGGGCGCCCCTGGCCCGTCTATTCGAGCGAAGGTGCCCCTCGCTCAGAACCGGCCGCCCACACCCGATACGGCGCCGCCGGTCCGCGTCGAGACCACGTGAGCCGCACGCGGGAGGGCGTCAGCCCGAACGCACGATCACCGCCGGGACCGGGGCGGCCTGGAGGATCGCGCCGATCCGGTCGCCCAGGAAGAAGCGGGTCGAGGCGCCCGGCGTCCCGCCGACGACGAGCAGGTCGTCCGGTCCCCAGTCGGCCGCGTGGACCGCCTCGTCCCAGGTCGCACCGGCGTGGACGCCGGTCTCGGCGTCCCGCCCGAGGGCGGCGAGCTCCTCGGCCTGCGCCGCCGCGATCTGCTCCGACCAGCTCGCCACCAGCGAGGCGTCGGCCTGCCGGGAACCGGTCCGCCGCACCACGAACGAGGCCACCCGCAGCGTCGCCGAGGAGCGGTCCGCCAGCTCGGCGGCCGCGGCCAGCACGCCCGGCGAGGCAGCCGTCCCGTCGAAGGCGCAGGTCACCCGGGCGATCGGCCGGCCGGGCATCGAGCCGGGTCCGCGTGCGAGGACCACGGGCACGGGGGAGTCGCGCGCCACCCGCACCGCGATCCGTCCCGACCGGTCCGGGTCGGTGCCCAGCACGATCGCGGTGATCCCGGGCGTCGCGGACGCGTCCAGCAGCGCCCCCGAGACCGACCGGCCCCGGACGGTCACCCACCGGGCCGTCAGCCCGGCCGAGACCAGGACGCCCTCGACGGCCCGGCGCGCCTCGTCGGCCCAGCGGGCCTCGTCGTCCCCACGCGGTCCCGCCGCGGAGGGATCACCCTCGACCGGACCCGACGGCAGGTCCGGCTCGTCCGGCACCCGCGACCCGGGGGTGACGACGACCGCGACGGTCACGTCCTCGCCCCAGGCCACGGCGAGGCGGGCGGCGAGCCCGACGGCACCGCCCGCGTCGTCCCGGGCAGCCGGGGACAGGCCCACGAGCAGGGTCACGGCCGAACCCTAACGGGGGAGCAGCTCTCAGGAGTTGACGCGGGCGGCGAGTGCCCGCCCGAGCAGCGTCCCGGACCGCCACGCCGTCTCGACCTTCGGGCTGCCCCAGCCGTCGCCGACGACGGCGAGGAGGTCGTCGTCGAGGTGGTACGGCGCGTCGTGCGGGTGCGCCGGGCTCGCGAACGTCCAGCGGTGGGCGTGGGTCCACGTCGGCCCACGGTCCAGGTCGAGCAGCGTGGTGACCGCGTCGACGACGGTGAGCGTCACGGCCTCGGGATCCTCGAGGTGCCGTCGCGCGAGCTCGCCGGTGGTGTGCGCGACCAGGACCGGTGCGCCGTCGCCGCGCCGGGCCCCGTCGTCGGCGATCAGCGACAGGTCGGGGTGGCCGTTCACGAAGGCCGCGGTGAGGTCGGGCCAGCACCGCTCGTCGTAGCCGAGCGCCACCGCGATCACCGGCTCCCACTCCTGGTCCGCCAGCACCTCGGCCGCCCGCAGCGGTGGGGCGACCAGACGGGCCGCCTGCGGGTCGGGCATGGCGAGCACCACCGCGCGCACCGGCTCGCCGTCCACCGCCGGCCCGGGGGTCACCTGCTCGACGGTGCGGCCGGTCTCCACGCGCAGCCCCTGCGCGAGGTCGGCGACGAGCGAGCGCAGCCCACCCGGCGCGGCCCAGCGCTGGGGGCCGGGCTTGGACTCCCACGTCCCGTCGGCGTCGCGGGCGCTGAGCGTGTCGGTCCAGGGCCGCGCGAGACCGCGGTGGTCCCAGTCGGCGACGAGCGCCGCGAAGTCGGCCGCGCCGGGCTCGTCGGACCCCGAGACCGTGAAGTAGGCGGCGCCGAGGTCGACCGGACGCGCGCCCGTGGCCCCCTCGCCGCGGGGCAGGTCCGGGCTCGAGAGCCGGCCGCCCACGTGGTGGGCCCGCTCGAGGACCCGGACGGCCACGCCCGACCCGGCCAGCACCCGGGCGCAGGCGATCCCGCTGATGCCGGCGCCGACGACGAGTACGTCGGTGCGGCGGGGCGGATCGGACGGGGACGACCCGGAGGCGGCGACCATGCCGGACAGGTCCCCGCGGGCGCCCCGCTCCAACCCGGAGTGGATCAGGACGCGCCCCGCGCGGCCGAGCGGGCCACGTGGGTGCTGTCCCGGACCGTGCCGACGTACTCCTCGACGAGGTCCTCGAGGGCGACGACGCCGACCGTGATCCCGTCGGCGTCCTCGGCCCGCGCGAGGTGCGAGCCCTCGCGGCGCATGGTGGCGAGAGCCTCGTCGACCGGAGCGTCCACCGAGAGCCGGGGGAGGGCGCGCACGCGGTCGGCGGGCACCACCTCGTCGAGGTCGCCGTCGAGGTCGAGGACGTCCTTGATGTGAAGGTAGCCGGCGAGCTCCACGCTCGGCGCCACCCCGGTCCGGCTGGGCCCCAGCGGGTCCGTGCCGGGCTCGAGCGGGTCGGTGTCGAGGCGGGGATGGGCGTCCGGGGCCTCGGGGGCCTGCACCGGGTACCGGGAGAACCCGGTGCGGGCCACCGCCTCCTCCAGCGCACCGACGGTGGGGTGCGCCGGCAGCACGGTGAGCCGCTCGCGGGGGATGAGCACGTCGGCCACCGAGCGCTCGGCGGTGTGCAGCGCCTGGGTGAGACGGCGGGTCTGGGAGGCGTCGAGCAGTCCCTCGCGCTGGGACTCCGAGACCGCCTCGGCGAGCTCGGAGGGCGTGTAGGCCGACTCCTTCTCGTCGCGCGGCTCCACCCCCAGCAGCTTGAGGACCTGGGCGGCCATCCAGCTGAACAGCCCGATCACCGGGCGCGCCACCTTGCTGAACCAGACCAGGGGCGGCACGAGCCACACCGCGGTGCGCTCCGGCCCGGCGATCGCGATGTTCTTCGGGACCATCTCGCCGATCACGATGTGCAGGACGGTCACGAGCAGCAGCGCGATCACGAACGCGATCGGGTGCACGACCGCGTCCGGGATCCCGAGGGGACCGACGACCTGCTCGAGCAGGTGGGCGACGGCGGGTTCGCCGAGCGCGCCGAGCGCCAGCGAGCAGATCGTGATCCCGAGCTGGGCGGCGGCGAGCATCGTCGAGAGCTGCTCGCTGGCCCGCAGCACCGTGGCCGCGCCGGACGTGCCGGCCTCGACCATCGTGTCCAGCCGGTCACGACGCGCGGAGATCACCGCGAACTCGGCGCCGACGAAGAAGGCGTTGAGCAGCAGCAGCCCGAACACCGCGAGGAGGGCGAGCCCGTCGTTCACGGTGCGACCTCCCCGGTGGCGAGCGCGGCCGGGGCCGGGGCGGTGATCCGGACGTCGGCGATCCGGCGCCGGTCCATCCGGGTCACGACGAGCGTGCGGCCGTCGTGGCTCACCTGGTCGCCGACCGAGGGGATCCGGCCCAGCTCGGCCAGCAGGAACCCGGCGAGCGTCTCGTAGATCTCGGAGTCGGGGAACGACCAGCCCACCAGCTCGGCGAGCTCGTCGGGCCGCAGCGTCCCCGAGACCACCCAGCTGTCGGCCCCGGCGTCGCGGAAGGGCTCGGCCTCGCCGCGGTCGTGCTCGTCGCGGACGTCCCCGACGATCTCCTCGACGAGGTCCTCCAGCGTGACGATCCCGTCCGTGCCGCCGTACTCGTCGACGACGACGGCCAGCTGGAAGCCCGCGCCGCGCAGCCGGTCGAGCAGCTCGTCGCCGTCGAGGGAGTCCGGGACCGTGGTCGGGGTGCGCATCAGGTTGCGGACCAGGGTGCTGCCGCGCCGGGACCGCGGCTCCGCGAACGCCTGCTTGACGTGCACCACCCCGCGCACGTCGTCGAGGTCGCCCTCGACCACCGGGAAGCGGGAGAACCCGGTGCGGATCGCCGCGGCGAGCAGGTCGTCCACGGTGTCGTCGATCGCGAGGGTCTCCACCCGGACCCGCGGGGTCATCAGCTCGTCGGCGGTGCGCTCGCCGACGCGCAGCGCCCGGGTGAGCACCGCCGCGGTCCCCTCGTCGATCGTGCCCTGCTCCGCGCTGGTGGCCACCAGCGACCCGAGCTCCCGGGGCGACCGCGCCGAGCGCAGCTCCTCGGCGGGCTCCACCCCGAGCCGGCGCACGACCCAGTTCGCCGCGCCGTTGAGCCCGGAGATGAACCACGACAGCACCCGGGAGAACGCCGCCTGGATGCCGGCCACCCTCCGCGCTGTGCGCAGCGGCGCGGAGATCGCGAGGTTCTGCGGCACCAGCTCGCCGAACACCATCGACAGCGCCGTCGCGAGGACCAGCGCGATCACCGCCGCCGCCCCCGTCGCGGCGCCGTCGGGCAGGCCCACATCGAGCAGCACCGGCGAGATCAGCGTCGCGATCGCCGGCTGGGCCAGGTAGCCGGTCACCAGCGTGGTGATCGTGATGCCGAGCTGGGCCCCGGAGAGCTCGAAGGACAGGTTGCGGTGGGCCTTCGCGACGGCCTTCGCCCGCCGGTCGCCGACCTCCGCGACGTGGTGGTCGACCTGGCTGCGCTCGAGGGTCGTCAGCGAGAACTCGGCCGCGACGAACACGGCCGTGCCGAGCGTGACCGCGACGACCCCGACGAGGCCGAGCACGGAGAGGAGGACGTCCACCGGTCGGCCCTCGAGCCCGTCAGTCCTGCTGCAGGCGCGCCGGGAAGCCGCCGGTCGCGATCGGGCCCCAGTGCTCGACGGTGAGCCGGATCAGGCACTTGCCCTGCTTCGCCATCGCGTCCTTGTACTCGTCCCAGTCGGGGTGCTCGCCGGAGATGGACCGGAAGTACTCGCAGAGCGGGTCCAGCGCGTCGGGGAGGTCGAGGACCTCGGCGGTGCCCTCGACGTGGACCCAGGGTCCGTCGAAGTCGTCCGAGAGCACGCACAGCGCGACCGCCGGGTCGCGGCGGATGTTGTGCACCTTCGCGCGCTCCGGGTAGGTCGACACCAGTAGCCGCCCCTGCGCGTCGATGCCCAGCGTCACCGGCGAGGTCTGCTCGCCCCCGTCCTTGCGTCGCGTCACCACGATCGCGTGGTGCCGTGCGCGCAGGAACTCGGTGAGCTCCTCGCGCCCGACCCGGTCGTTCGTCGCCGTCTTCGCCACGCCGTCCAGGGTACGGGCCGCTCACGGCGGGTCCTCGCACCGATCACTCCACCGGTGATCACTAGGCTGAGGGTGTGACCAGCGACGGAGCGGGTGGTCCGCTCGCCGGACGGGCGGTGCTCGTCGTCGGGGCCTCGTCGGGGATCGGTGCCGCGTGCGCCCGGGAGGCGGCGGGCGTCATGTCCCTCGGGTCGGTGGCCGACACCGACCCGGCCGAGACGCTGCGCCTGGAGGCGGGGCCACGGGGGATCAAGGTCACCACCGTCTCGCCCGGGTTCGTGGCGACCGACCTGGTCGCCGACGAGGCCGCCGTCGACGACCGGACCGCTGCGTTCGCCGAGCGCATGCACGACCAGGGCCTCGCGCCGGAGGACGTTGCGGCGGGCGTCGTGCACGTGCTCGGCCTCCCGGCCCACGTCATGGTCGTCGAGTACGCCGTGTCGTCGGTACGCCAGCTGGGGTACCGCTGAACGTGAGACCGCAGACAGCCGCTGGCGGACGCCGGGGTGCCCGTGGCGAGAATGGGCGCCCATGAGCGGGTCCCCGTTCGTCGACTTCGACCGTGCCTCCTGGTCCGCCCTGCGCGACGAGCACGGTGACCTCCCGCTGACCGCGGGCGAGCTCGAGGAGCTGCGCTCCCTGGGCGACCCCGTGGACCTCCAGGAGGTCCGCGACGTCTACCTGCCGCTCTCGCGGCTGCTCGACCTGCACGTGCGGGCGAACTCCGGGCTGCTGGAGGCCTACCGGACCTTCCTGCGCCAGGACGAGGAGCCGACCCCGTTCGTCATCGGGATCGCCGGCTCGGTCTCGGTGGGCAAGTCGACCACCGCCCGGCTGCTGCGGCTCCTGCTCGCGCGCTGGGACGACCACCCGAACGTCGCGCTGGTGACCACCGACGGCTTCCTGCACCCGAACGCCGAGCTCGAGCGCCGCGGGATCATGGCGCGCAAGGGGTTCCCGGAGTCCTACGACCGGCGGGCGCTGCTGCGCTTCGTCTCGGACATCAAGGCGGGCAAGCCCGAGGTCCCGGCGCCGGTCTACTCCCACCTGGTCTACGACGTGCTCGACGAGCAGCGGTCCGTCGCCCGGCCCGACATCCTCGTGCTCGAGGGGCTCAACGTGCTCCAGCCGGCGCCCCAGACGGGGGAGCGGGCGAGCGCGCTGGCGGTCAGCGACCTCATCGACTTCTCGATCTACGTCGACGCCCACCCCGCCGACGTGCGCCGCTGGTACATCGAGCGGTTCCTCGCGCTGCGCGAGACCGCGTTCCGCGACCCGGCGTCGTACTTCCGCCGCTACGCCGAGATGGACGCCGAGGCCGCCCGCGGCCGCGCCGCGCAGCTGTGGGACGAGATCAACGGGCCGAACCTGCGGGAGAACATCGCCCCCACCCGGTCGCGGGCCGGGCTCGTCCTCACGAAGGGTCCTGATCACTCGGTGCGACGAATCCGGCTACGCAAGGTCTGACGCGGCCCCGGACGGCGGTACCCCGGGTCCCGAATCGGGACGAAAGCGACGGGAAACACCTGCCCGGTGGTATGTGCGCAGCCTAAGTAGTGCGACGATGAGGTATGGCTGGTGCTACCTCCTCCGCGGCGCCCCCGGCCGAGACCGGGCCGCCCGACCTCGACGACCCGATGCTCCCGGCTCGTCTGCGGCTCGCGATCGGACGGCTGAACCGCCGCATCCGTGTCGACTCCGCCGCGGTGCTGCCCCCGTTGCAGACCTCGGTGCTGGTGACCCTGGAGGAGCACGAACCCCTGCGCCTCTCCGAGCTGGCGCGCCGGGAGGCGGTCACGCCGCCGACCATGAGCCGGGTCCTGGCCGCGCTCGACGACGCCGGGCTGCTCGTGCGCACGCCGGACCCGCAGGACGCGCGGTCGGCGCTCGTGGAGCTGTCCCCGGAGGGCCGGGCGATGATCGAGCAGCTGCGCACCGAGCGGACCGCGGTGCTCGCCGAGCGCCTGGCACGGCTCGCCCCCGAGCACCGCGAGGCCCTCGCGGCGGCCGTGCCCGCCCTCGAGGCGCTGGTGGCGATGCCCTCCGAGTGAGCCCGCGGGTGCCGCCGTGGGTTGTCGTGGCCGGTCCGGCCGGGCATGCTCCTCGGTTGCCCCCCTGGGGAGGCGCCCCGCGGGAGTGGCGCCGTGCCCCGCATCGCCCGACGTCGGGACGAGAGTGAGCTTCGACGAGCAGATCCCCGCGGACGCCCGGCTCGAGACGGACGCCCTGGACCCGCCGACCGGACCGTTGTCCTTCCGCGCCCCCGTGCGGCGCCGCCAGCCCCCCGAGGTCGCCGACGAGCGTGAGGCGCTCGAGGGCTGGCTCGACTTCTTCCGCACACAGGTGATCCTCGCGCTCGACGGGCTGCCCGCCGCCGCGCTGCGCCGCCGGGTGCCGGAGTCCGGACCCAGCCTCACCGGCATCGTCAAGCTCCTCACCGACCTGGAGCGGACGCTGGCTCGTCGAGCGCTGGGGCGAGCGCGGCGGGCGCGCCGCGTACTCCTTCAGCTACGTCGACGAGGGCGACGAGACCTTCCGCATCACCGACCTCGACGATCCCGAGGTCCTGGTGGGCGCCTACCAGGAGGTCTGCGAGAAGGGCCGCGACGCCCTCGCCGGCGCGGAGTCCCTCGACGACACGGTGCGCGACGACCGCCGCGGCCACATCGAGCTGCGCTGGATCCTGCTGCACCTGATCACGGAGACGGCACGGCGTGCGGGTCAGGCGCAGGCGCTCCGGGAAGTGCTGATGTCCGCGGCGAGCTGAGGCCGGGCACCGCGAAGGACGCGCCGAGGCCCATCCCGGTGATCCACTCCGGCACCGGCTCGTAGGCGGTCGTCGCCAGCCCGCCGCCGACCGCCGCGAGCCCCACCAGCCACGTCCGGATCTCCTGCCCGCCGCTGCCCGCCGCGGCCTCGATCCCCTCGTGACCGAGGGCCGCGACCGACTCGAGGTCGCCCACGGCGAGCCGGTCGAGGAACCAGCGGTCCCACCCCGCGTTGACCGGCGCGTCGGGGTCCCCGCCCATCGCGCGCACCTTCGGCTCCCGGGCGGCGGCGAACCCGACGGCGTCGCGACGCCCGTGGATCAGCGCCGCCCGGCGCTCGCCGACGACGGCGGGGTCCCGCGGGTCGTTGGAGGGCAGCCAGTGCGAGAGCCCCCCGCTCGCGACGACGAGCACCCGCAGGTCCTGCGGCGCCCGCCGCAGCGCCTCGCCGAGGGCGCGCCCCAGGGCCACGCAGCGCGCCGGTGTGGGCAGCGGGGGCGCGGCCGTGTTGAGCACCAGCGGCACGATCGGGGTGTCGGCCCGCTCGCCGAGGAGCATCTCCCAGCTCTGCACGATCCCGTGGTCGACGGTCAGCGAGTAGGACAGCGCGAGGTCGAACCCGGCGGCACCCACCGCGTCGTACACCGACCACGCGAGCGGCCCCGCCACCGGCAGCGTGCCCGCGCGGCTCCCGAAGTCCCCGAAGCCCACGGCCTCCTCGACGCCGAGGGTGATCGGGGGCATGACGTCGTAGAAGTTGCCGTGGAAGTGGTCGGGCCCGACCACGACGACGGCGTCCGGCGCCAGGGCCGCGACCGCGTCCCGGGTCCGTGCGACGTCGGCCAGGAACCCCGACCCGGGTCCGTCGGGCCCGGGGGGCAGCAGGCTCGCGAACGGCGAGTGGGACATCCCGACGAAGCCGACGACCTCGCTCATGCCGGGTCCCCGAGGCCGGCATCACCCAGGAACTGCTCGTGGACGGCGACGAACTCGTCCGGGGCCTCCCACTGCGGCCAGTGCCCCGCCCCGGTGATCACGTGCAGCTCGGCCCCGCCCGTCCCGGTGCCACCCAGCCAGCCGCGCAGCATCTCGGCCTCGTCGAGACCGCCGGTGGGGTCGTGGTCGGTCCAGAGCAGCAGCGTCGGCGCGGTGATCCGACCGACCCAGGAGGGGTCCCAGCTGAACCGCGCCCGCGTCGCCGGGTCCTGCAGCACGAGGGTGTTGGCGATGGCGTTCCGGAACCCCGGCCGCGAGTAGACCGAGCGACGCAGGTCCACGAGCTCGTCGGTGACGTGGCCGGTGTCGTGGAAGAGCCAGGCGACCCGGCGTCGCACGTTCTCGTCGCTGGGGTCCTCCACCGCGGTCGTCGTGCTCGCCCGCAGCCGCGCCATCACCTCCGGCTTGTTCGCGATGTTGCCCGGGGTGTTCAGCACCAGCCGCGCCACCCGCTGCGGGTGGTGCGCGGCCGTCCACGCGGCGACCCAGCCCCCGAGCGACTCGCCGGACAGGTGCGCCCGGGTGATCCCGAGGACGTCGAGCAGCCCGACGAGGTGGTCGGAGAGCACGTCGACGGTGTAGGGCACGTCGGGCAGGTCCGACCAGCCGTGGCCGACCATGTCGTAGGCGGTCACGCGGAAGTGCTCCGCGAGCCCGGCGATGTCGCGGGCGTACGCCTCGAGGTGCCCGCCGGTGCCGTGCAGGAGCACGAGGTCGGGCCCGGCGCCCGCGCGCAGCACGCGGGTGCGGACCTCACCGACCCCGCCGACCTCGACGGCGACGTGGCGCAGCTCGTGGTCGACGTCGGCGAGCTCGCCCCAGATGCTGACGTGGGCCGGGATCGGCGGCCCGGACGACTGGGCCCGGGCCGTGACTGGTGCGGTCATGAGGGGTCTCCATCCGGGCGAGCGGAGCGACGGGGGGATGAGTCGTATCGGGCGCGGGCCTCGGCCATCCCGACCTCGCCGGCGCTCTGCCGGCGTGGCACACCCAGCAGGGCGAGCAGCCGGGAGTTCTCGATGGTCAGGAACTCGACCGGCGCGTCGGCCGAGTCGTTGTGGTGCCGGTGCCAGGTCCACGGCGGGGTGTAGACGAAGGAGCCGGTGGTCCAGGTGACCACCTCGTCCTCGATCTCGGAGTGGCCGTCGCCGGAGACGACGTAGTGGATCGTCTCGTGGTGGTGGCGCTGCATGTCCGAGCTCGACCCGGGCGCGAAGACCTGCTTGAACAGCTCGAAGGTCAGCGTCGGCAGGTCCCCGGCGACCCGCAGCGTCGTCGGGTTGTGCACCTCGCCCGCGGGCAGCGGCTGGAGGTCCTCGTCGTGCACCACGAGCGGCCGTCCGGCCCCCGGGGGCACCGTCTCGTGCAGGCCGGCCAGGAACTCGTCCATCGCGAAAGCGCTCACCAGATCGTCTCCGTTCGTCCGCCGTCGACCGTCAGGACCGTCCCGGTCACGTAACCCGAGGCGGGGGAGGCGAGCCAGGCGACGGCCTCGGCGATCTCCTCCGGGGCCGCGGTGCGCCCGGTCGGGACGGCGGCGACGTCGGCGCGCTCCAGGACGTCGAGCCCGGCGCCGGCCGCCGACGCGCGGCGGGTGAGGATCTCCTGACGGCGGGGGGTGGCGGTCGCGCCCGGGGCCACGCAGGTGACGGTCACGCCGTGGCCCGCGACCTCGTTCGCGAGCAGCTTCGCCGCGGCGGTCATCGCCGACCGGGCCACCACCGAGACGGCGAGGTCGGGCTGCGGCTGGCGGACCGCGGTGGAGGTGACGACGACGAGGCGCCCGTAGCCGCGGGCGCACATGCCCGGCAGGACCGCGCGGGCCAGGGCGAGTGGCCCGCGCAGCAGCAGGTCCAGCCCGGCCGTCCACCCGTCGTCGGTGACGTCGAGGATGCGCCCGGGCGGCGGGCCGCCGGCGTTGAGGACCACGACGTCGGGCGGCCCGGCGAGCTCGGCGGCGCGTTCGGCCAGCGCCGTGGCCACCGCGGGATCGGCCAGGTCGGCGACCAGCGGGAACGCGTCGCGACCGGTCTCGGCGGTCACGTCCTTCGCGGTGGCGGCGAGCGTGTCCGCGGTCCGCCCGACGAGCACGACGTCGTGCCCGGCGTGCGCGAGGCGCCGGACGACGGCGCTGCCGATGCCGCCCGCGGCCCCGCCCACGACCGCCGATCCCATCCGGTCCCTGCTGATGGCGGCCTCCCGGTGACGAGGGAGCGGCCCGTCCGGACCGGACCGCTCTGCGAGGAAGCCTGGGCGCGGCGGCGCCCGGACACCGAGCACGAGTCCCACTGGGCGGGACTCCCGCCGGAGGGGCCGGGCGGGGCAGGATCGGCGGGTGGGCACCACACCGACCGCCGGCACGACCGGCCCGGTCGGTCCCGCCGGCTCCGCGGCGGCGGGGCTGGACCGGGCCGCGGCGATCCTCGACGCCTTCGACGCCACCCACCGCGAGCTCACCCTCGCGGGCCTCGTCGCGCGGTGCGGCCTGCCCCGCTCCACGACCCACCGCACCGCCGACCGGATGCTGCGCCTGGGCTGGCTCGACAAGCCGGGGGAGCGCTACCGCATCGGGGAGCGGCTGTTCGAGATCTCGGGCCTCGCCCCGGTGCGCCACGAGCTGCGCGAGGCCGTGCTGCCGTTCCTGCAGGACCTCTACGGGGCGACGAAGGTCGCGGTGCAGCTCGGCGTCCTGCGTGGTCCCGAGGTCCTCATCGTCGAGAAGATCACCGGGCACCGGCCGATGCCGATGCTCTCCGCCGTCGGCGGCAGCATCCCGACCTACTGCTCCGGCCTCGGCCGCGCGATCCTCGCCCACTCCGAGCCCGCCGTCGTCGACGAGGTGCTGGCCGCGGGGATGCCGCCGCGCACGCCACGCACCCTCACCAGCGCCACCGCGGTGCGCCGGGAGCTCGCCGTCGTGGCCGAGCGCGGCTGGGCGGTCGACCACGAGGAGGGCAACGCCGGGATCTCCTGCGTCGCCGCCCCGATCTTCGGGCCGCTGCAGGAGATCGTGGCGGCGCTCTCGATCACCGGCCCGAGCGCCGCGATCCGCCCCGAGATGGCCGGGCCCGCGGTGCGGATGGCGGCGGCCGCGGCGTCGCGGGCGTACTCGTCGCGACGCTGAGCCCTCCGGACCGCGAGGCCGGTCCCACTGAGCGGGACGGAGCGTTGGCCTCCGTCCGCCCACCTCGCACTGTGTGACGTGGCGCACCTCCGTCCGGGGCGTGCGGACCGCGCACGACGGAGGAGGAGCTCATGTCTCTGGGCGGCGGCTACATGCTGTCCTCGCGCGAGGGCAGGCAGATCCCGGCGATCGGGCTGAACATCACGGCCAAGGCGACCGGGGAGTCGACCCGCGACGCCTACTCGCTGTTCGAGTACGCCGTGCCGGGCGGGGTGAACGGTCCGCCGCCGCACGTGCACACCCGGGAGGACGAGTCGTTCATCTGCCTCGACGGCCGGCTCGAGGTGATGCTCGGCGGCGAGACGTTCGTGCTCGCGCACGGCGACTACCTGCTGCTGCCGCGCGACGTGGTGCACACCTTCCGCAACCCGTTCGACGAGGAGGCCCGCGTCATCTCCGTGGTCTCCCCGGCGGGGCTGGAGGCGTACTACCAGGCGCTCGCCGAGCTGCCGCCCGGTCCGAAGGACATCTCGGTGATGGAGGCGGTGATGTCGCGGTTCGGCATCGAGCTGCGCCTCCCGGCGACCCAGGCCTGAGGGGAACAGCCGTGAAGATCGCCGTCGTCGGGGCCGGTGTCGCCGGGCTCTGCACCGCCAAGGTGCTCCACCAGGCCGGGCACGAGGTCGTGGTGTTCGATCGCACCGCCGACGTCGGCGGGGTCTGGAGCGCGGAGCGCCGCTACCCGGGGCTGTGCACCCAGAGCGCCCGGGACACGTACGCGTTCTCCGACCACCCGATGCCGTCGGACTACCCGGAGTGGCCCGACGGGGCACAGGTCCAGGCCTACCTGGAGGGCTACGTCGAGCACGCGGGGATCGCCGGGCTCCTGCGGCTGGGCACCGAGGTCGTGCACGCCGAGCCCCGTCCCGGGGGCGGGTGGACGGTGCGGACCCGGCCGCGGGGCGGGGGTGCGGAGGTGAGCGCCGACCACGACCACCTCGTCGTCGCCAACGGCGTGTTCTCCGAGCCGCTGCTGCCCGAGATCCCCGGCGCCGACGACTTCGCCGCCGCGGGCGGGGTGCTCACGACCGCAGGCGCCTATCGCGAGCACGACGCCCGCGGCGCCCACGCGGTCGTCGTGGGCTACGGCAAGACCGCCTGCGACGTGGCCGTGGCCGTCTCGCGGGACGCGGCGAGCACCGACGTCATCGCGCGCCAGCTGCTGTGGAAGATGCCGCGCTTCGTCGGCGGTCGACTCAACTTCAAGCACCTGCTGCTGACCCGCATGGGCGAGGCGCTGTTCCGCTACATCCGGCTGCGGGGCTTCGAGAAGTTCCTCCACGGACCCGGGGACCCGCTGCGGCGCGGGCTCCTGGCCGGCGTCGGCGCCGTCGCGACCCGGCAGCTCAAGCTGCGCGAGCTCGACCTCGTGCCGCGCGGGCGCTTCTCCGACATCGTCAAGAACGCCATCGGGCTGACGACCGAGGGGTTCTTCGAGGGCGTCGCGGACGGGACCATCCGGGTGCACCGCGACCGCACCGTGGCCCGGTTGCTGGAGAAGGACGGCGCCCCGCACGCCGAGCTGTCCGACGGCTCCGTCCTGCCCGCCGACCTCGTCGTCTGCGCCACCGGGTACCGCCAGGACGTGCCGTTCCTCGACGCCGCGGTACGCGAGCGGCTGCTCGACGAACGGGGCAACTACCTGCTCTACCGCCAGATCGAGCCGGTGGCCGTCGACGACCTCTCCTTCGCCGGCTACAACTCGTCGTTCTTCAGCCCGCTCAACGCCGAGATGGCCGCGGTCTGGCTGGCCGCGCGGCTCGCCGGCCGGGTGGCGCTGCCCGACCGGGCGGCCATGCGCGCCCGGGTCGACGAGCAGCTCGCGTTCATGGACGAGGCGGTGGACGGCCACCACCAGCACGGCACCAAGATCATCCCGTTCTCGTTGCACAACGTCGACGAGGTGCTCGACGACGTCGGGCTGCAGATTCCGGCCCGGGTACGCGCCGCGCAGTGGCTGAACCCCGTCGACCCGGCCGCCTACCGGGACGTCACGCCCCGGCTCCTGGCTCAGCTCGGCGAGACGGTCACCGTGAAGTCGTCGGAGAAGCAGACCTTCCCGGCGATGCCCCGCGACTCGTCCCGCGGCGCCTCGTAGGACCACGCGCCGTCGACGACCTCGTCGCCGCCGTCGGCCTCCACCGTCCAGTAGCTGGAGACGCCCTTGTAGGGGCAGACCGTGGTCGTCCCGGAGGGGCGCAGCGTGGCGTGGACGTCGGCGCGGTCGATGTAGAAGCGCACGGTCAGCCCGGTCTCGTCGAGCAGGACCGCGCTGGTCGTGCGGGCGACCTCGGTCCCGTCGGGCGCGGTCACGGTGACCTCGCGGCTGGTCGGACGCAGGTCGACGCGGTGGTAGGGGTCGGTGAGGTGCCCGAGCACCTCCTCGTCCTCGTCGAGCCACCGGTCGGCCGCGCTCATCGGCAGCGCGACGAGCCCGGCCAGCCACGACGCGTCCGGCTTGGGGTCCGGGTAGGACCAGACGGCGTCGGTGACGGTGCGGTTGCCGACCGTCAGGTGCTGGTAGCTCGCGTCCCCCTTGAACGGGCAGTGGGTGGACGTGTCGCTGGGGGAGAGGAGGTCGGCGCGGACGTCCTCCGCGGGCAGGTAGAGCTGCGGGCCGAGCCCGGTCTCGTGCAGCAGGGCGCCGCGCACGGTGTCGAGCACGACGACCTCGGCGCCGGTGTCGTCGGTGACGATCGCCCGCACCCGGCGCCGGAACGGCTCGAGCAGCAGGGAGTGCGCGGGGCCCTCCACGGTGAACGTCCGGGTCTCGGGCAGCGAGCGGGAGAGCGGCCCGCCGAAACGCGTCAGTGCCATGACGGAAGAGCGCTCCGCGCACGTGAACGTATTCCGTCGTCGGGGCGACGAAAATCGTTCACGTGCGCGCGGCGCTGATCCCGAACACCGGGTCCCCGGCCGACGGGCGGGCCTCGGCGACGGGCTCGCCGAACGCCCCGGAGGCGCGGAAGTACGACGCGACGATCTCGAGGTGCCCGGCGTCGTCGGTCGCGAGCCAGCCGCGGATCGCCTTGGTCGGGAAGCAGCGGTTCGAGAAGGCCAGCGCGAACCGGCCGCCCGGACGCAGCACCCGGGCCACGTCGGCGAACACCGCGACCGGGCTGGTCAGGTAGTCGACGGAGACCGTGCACACCACGGTGTCGAAGGAGGCGTCGGCGAAGGGCAGGCGCGGGTCGGCGTTGAGGTCGTGCACCACGCGCTCGTGGGCCCAGGTGTTCGCGTGCATCTCGGCGGCGTTCATGCCGAGCAGCGTGAGCCGGCGCGGCGGGGTGGACAGGTGCGAGACCCACGACGACATCAGGTCGAGGACGTCGCCGTCGACGCCGATCTCGTCGTAGTACGCGGACACCGCCGCCACGGCCGCCTCGTCGATGTGGTTCACCAGCCGCGGCGGGCCGTAGAAGGCGGCGTCGTCGTCCTCGTCGGTGCGGTCGAAGAAGCCGACCGGGAAGCGTGTGGGGGCGGGGGAGCCAGCGGAGTCGGACACCCCGGCGTGGTTCCCGCCCGTGGCTCCGGGCACTCGGGGGGATGAGCACCGCGCGCCCCGCCACCGCGACCGCCGTCCCGGAACCGGTCAGCGTGCGGGCGCCCGAGTACTCCGGGCCGACGATGATGACGCAGTCCTGGCGGGACGCCGGGTTCCTGCACTGGGCGGTCGACCCCGACGAGGTGGCGCCGATGCTGCCGCGGGGGGTGCATCCCGACGTGATCGGCGGGGTCACCTACGTCGGGCTGGTCCCGTTCCGGATGGTCGGCGCCGGTGCCCTGCGCGGGCCGGCGGTCCCGTGGTTCGGCACCTTCCTGGAGACCAACGTCCGGCTCTACACCGTGGACGACACCGGTCGGCGCGGCATCGTGTTCCGCAGCCTCGACGCCTCACGCCTGGCGGTGGTCGCCGGCGCGCAGGCCGCGTTCGGGCTGCCCTACCGGTGGGCCCGGATGGCGTTCCGCTACGCCGACGGCGAGGTGGTCTACCGGGCGGCGACCCGCCCCGGCGGGCACCGCAGCGTCGTGGGCCTGCGCCCGGGCGAGCCGGTCGAGGACGATCCGGTCGCGGACTTCCTCACCGCCCGCTGGGGTCTGCACGAGGACCACGCCGGCGTGACCTGGTACGTCCCGAACGTCCACGGGCCCTGGCCGCTGCGCCGGGCCGAGCTCACGGTCTGCGACGACGAGCTCGTGGCCGCCGCCGGGTTCCCCGGCCTGTCCGGGCGGCCGCCGGACCTCGTGCACTTCTCCCCGGGCGTGACGGTGCGGTTCGGGTTCCCGCGGCCGGCGCTGCGCTGAATCCCGGCCGGGCCGGCCGGGCCGATCAGGGCTGTGCCGATCAGGGCTGGGCCGATCAGGGCTGGGCCAGCCACGACGACCACTGGGCCGAGAGCCGCTCGGCGATCTCGCCGGCCGTCGCGTCCCCGTCGTCCCCGTCCCGGCCGTAGAGCACCGCCCGGACCTCGTGCACCGGGTCGGAGCCCGTCGTCGCGAGGGTGGCGACGCCGGGCGCGGGCCCGTCGAGCAGGAGCAGCGCCGCGCTGTGGTGGTGGCCGGCCCGGCGCTCGAGGCACGTCCCGCTCAGCTGCGGGACTCCCCGGAAGATCGTCAGCGGCTGCCGCGGGACGAGGATCCCGACCTGGGCGAGGAACCGGGCGTGCGCCCGCTCGTGGCCGCTGTCGGCGGTGCGTCCGCGGGACGGGCCCCACGCGTGCACGCCGACCCCGGTGCGGCCCGGGAAGTGCTGCAGGTGGACGGCGAGCGCGGACAGCGCCGTCGCGGCCCGCTCGCGCAGGGCCGTGCCGGGTCCCCGCCCGGCCGCGTCGCCCAGACCCGTCGTCGTGACCCGGACCGCCGTCGCGCCCGCCCCGTGCGGCTCGACCTGCCAGGTGGTGGTGAGCACGGCCCGCCGGCCGTCGAGGAGCACGTCGGCCTCGGTGACGAGCCGGTGCGGTGCCTCGCGCTCGACGACGCGGACGGCGTTCCCCGCGCCGGTGGCGACGGCGATCGTGCCGTCGGCACGGGACTCGACGTGGGCCGGGTCGAGCCAGGCGCGGACGTCCGGGAGCCCGACGACGGCGTCCCACGCCTGCTCGACCGGCGCGGCGACGGCGACACCGAGCTCGACGGCCTCCGGGTCGGTGGCGGGGTCGGTCACGCTCAGCCGATGGCCGTGCCGACGAGGTGGCCGATGCCGTAGGTGACCGCGAGACCGAGCGCACCGCCGATGACGACGCGCAGCACCGCCTTCGGCACCGAGCTACCGCCGAGGTTCGCGGAGATCCAGCCGGCCAGGCCGAGGGCGATGAGCACCGCGACGAACGCGACGGGGACCCGCCAGGTCGGCGGCGGCAGCAGGATCGCGAGCAGGGGGAGGAGCCCGCCGAGGGTGAACGCCAGCGCCGACGCGCCCGCGGCCTGCCAGGGGCTGCTGAGCTCCTCGGGGTCGATGCCCAGCTCGGCGTCGACGTGCGCGGCGAACGCGTCGTGCCGGGTGAGCTCACGGGCGACCTGCTCGGCGGTCTCACGGGAGAGGCCCTTGCCCTCGTAGATCGCGGCCAGCTCGGAGAGCTCGTCCTCCGGGTCCTCGGCGAGCTCGCGGCGCTCCTGGGCGAGCATCGAGCGCTGCGAGTCGCGCTGGCTGGACACCGAGACGTACTCGCCGAGCGCCATCGACACCGCGCCCGCGACGAGGCCCGCGACGCCCGCGGTGAGGATCGGGGCGCGCTCGGCGGTCGCCGCGGCCACGCCGACGACGATGCCCGCGACCGACACGATCCCGTCGTTGGCGCCCAGCACCCCCGCGCGCAGCCAGTTGAGGCGGGCGTCGCTGGCCTCGGCGTGCGGCTCGTGGTCGTGGGTCGGCAGCACCGCACTGTCGTCGGTCACGCCGGGAGTCAAGCAGCGTCGCGAGCGCCCTGCCAGCAAGGCAAGGCTGTGCTCCGGCCCCTCGGCCCGCCGTGTGACGCGGCGCGCCTGTGACGCGGACCCGTCCCGGAGGCGCCGTCCGCCCCGCCTTCGCCACGATGTGGGCATGCCGGACACCGCACCCGCCCACTGCGCGCTGACCCACCCCGGGGCGTATCCGGTCCTGCGCGACGTCGCCCCGCGCTACTCCGACCTCGGACCGGACGGGATGATCTCGGCGACCGGCCTCGCCCGGTGGTTCGAGGACGCGCGCGTGTCGGTGGAGCTGCCGGGCTTCCGGCGGCTCGTCGAGGACGGCGAGTTCGGGCCGTTCCGGGTGCTGCTCGCCGCCCAGCACGTCGACCGGCTCGCCCCCATGCGCTGGGACGGGAAGTACCGCATCGGCGTCGGGGTCCGGCGGGTCGGGAACTCGTCGTTCACCTACGGCTACGGGGTGTTCTGCGACGACCGCTGCGTCGCGCTCGGCGACACCGTCACCGTCTTCGCCACCGACGCGGGCCCGGCCGACCTGCCCGACGCCCTGCGCTCGGACCTCGGCGGCCTGGTGCTCGACGAGCCCGACGCCCCGGCGGCCCACCGGCCCGGCCCGGAGCGCCGCGACCGCTCCACCTACCCGTTCGCGGTCTCGCTGCGCGCCCGCATCGGCGACATCGACACCAACCGCCACGTCAACAACGTCGCGCTCCTCTCCTGGTACGCCGACGGGGTCGCCGCGCTGCACGACGAGATCCTGACCCTCGGCTGGGGCGGACCCCCGCCCGAGATCGCCCCGAGCGAGCTCCGGGTCCAGTACGTCGCGGAGGTCGGCTACCCCGCCGAGTACGAGATCGGGGTGGCGGTGCTCGGCCAGGGCGCCGACGCCGACGGGGACCCGACGGTGCACTACGGCCTGGGCGTGTTCCTCGGGGACCGCTGCGTGGGCCTGGCCGACGCGACCGGCCGGCGGGGCGATCTGCCCGCCGAGGTCCTCGACGCCTGGCGCCCCACGGCCTGAGCACGCCGGGCCGATCACGCGCCGGGCTGGCCCGACGATGCGCCCGCCCGGCTGCGACGATGCCGACCATGGCCGACCGTCTCGAGGTCCAGCGCACCATCCCCGCCGAGCCGCACGACGTCTTCGCCGTGCTCACCGACCCGATCGGCCACGTGGCGATCGACAGCGCCGGCATGCTCATGGACGCGACCGGCGAGCGGGTGACCGCGGTCGGGGACCAGTTCGTGGTGCACATGGACCGCGAGGCGCTCGGCGACCGGCCCCTGGGCCGCTACGACGTCACCGTCTCGATCACCGTGTTCGAGCCCGACCGCGAGATCGCGTGGACGATCGTCGGGGTCTCGAAACCCCCGATCGGGCACGTCTACGGCTATCGGCTGGAGCCCGTCGACGGCGGTAGCCTCGTCACGTCGTACTACGACTGGTCGGACATCGAGCCCGTCTGGCGCGAACGCGACATCTTCCCGGTGATCCCGGAGGAGGCGCTGCGGAACACGCTCGGTGTCCTGGAGCGGGTCGTGCGGCGCGGGTATCGCTGAGACGAGCGCGATATCACCGGAGAGGTGATTTCCGGAGCGGGAGTCGTATCCCAGATCGTGTTCTCACGTTGTTCCGATCGTGACCCGTTGCTCCGTACGACGGATGACGCTCCCCGCATTGGCCGTCGTGGCTGCCCTCACCTTGGGCGCCTGCGGAGGCTCGGAGAGCGCCGGCCCGCCCAAGACCGCCCGCGTCGAACGCGCCGCCGTCAGTACCGGCGTGGAGTCGAACGGGTCGGTCTCCGCGCTCGGCGCCACCAACCTCGGCTTCTCCACGGGGGGCCAGCTGACCTCGGTGAAGGTCTCCGTCGGTGACCAGGTGACGCCGGGGCAGGTCCTCGCCACGATCGACGACTTCAGTGCCCGCCAGGCCCTGCGGCAGGCGCAGTCGCAGCTCGCGGCGCAGGAGGCGAACTACGACCAGGTCAGGGACGGCACCCAGGTCGGCGGGGCCCAGAACTCGGTGGACGCCGCCGCCTCGGTCGTCTCGGCGACCCGGCGCCAGGCGGACGCGACCCTCTCGGCCGACGACGCGGCGATCAGCGCCGCGCGGGCGGCGGTCGGCCAGGCGCAGGCGGGCGCGGCGCAGGCCGCGGCGGTGGCGGCGGCGGACAGCGCCGCCTGCACCGGCGCGTACCCGGCGGCGAACGCCAACGCCTGCAACTCCCTCATCGTCGACCGGTACAACGCCGCGCAGGCCCAGCAGGGCGTGCAGATGGCGCAGCAGAGCCTGTCCCAGGCCCAGCAGAAGCGGAACGTCGACGTCGCCGCCGGGAACCTGCAGGTGGCCAGCGCCCGTCAGGGCCAGGTCAGCGCCCAGAACGGGCTCGACTCCGCGAGCGCGAGCCGGCCCAACAGCCTCGACGCGGCCGCCGCCGCGGTCGACGGCGCCCGCGCCGGGGTCGCCAACGCGCAGCGAGCCCTCGACAACACCACGTTGCGGGCTCCCGCGGCGGGCACGATCTCTGCCCTCAACGGTGCGGTGGGCGAGTTCGTGACCCCGTCGTCGTCGACCACCCCGTTCGCGCCCGGTTCGGACGCGCCCATCCCGGGCGCCGCGCAGGCGGCGGGCGCCGCGGCGGCCGCGGGGGCGGCGTCGCCGACCCGCCCGGGCGGGACCCAGTTCATGGTGCTGCAGAACCTGGCCAAGTTCGCCGTCGTCGCGCCCTTCCAGGAGGTCGACGCGGCCAACATCGCGCCGCAGCAGCACGCGATCGTCTCCCTCGACGCGGTCCCGGACCGCACCTTCGACGGCACGGTCCTCTCGGTCGCCCCGTCGTCCACCGCCATCGGCGGCAGCGTCGAGTACTACGTGACGATCGCGCTGCCGCAGCCCGATCCACGGATACACGACGGCCAGTCGGCACGGGCCTCGGTGGTCACCGCGATGTCCGACCAGAAGATCAGCGTGCCCAACGCCGCGTTGCACCGGCAGGGAGACAAGGCCACTGTCGTGGTCGTGACCCCCGACGGCAGGCAGGTACCGACCCCGGTGACGACGGGCCTCGTCGGCGCCGACCGCACCGAGATCACCGGCGGGCTCTCCGAGGGCCAGCAGGTCCTGCTGGGCGGCTCGTCGTGAGCGCCCCGGAGGGTCCCGAGGGGACCACGGCCACCTCGGTCGACGCCCCCGCCGACGGGACACCCACGGACGGCACGCCGGCCGAGGGCGAGACGAAGCGTCGCGGGCTCAAGCGGTCCACGAAGATCGGGATCACCGTCATCGTCGTCCTGGCGGTGCTCGCGGCCGCGGCCTTCGCCGCGAACTACTTCATCAACTCGAGCAAGGTGGTCTCCACCGACAACGCCCAGGTCGACGGGACGCAGATCCCGATCGTGGCGCCGGCGAGCGGGACGCTCGTCGGGTGGACCGGCACCACCGGCAGCGTCCTGCAGCGCGAGCAGCTCGTGGGCCGGGTCCAGGTACAGGGCGCGTACGTCCAGCCGCAGCTCCCGATCCGGGCGCCGGCGGCGGGGACCGTCGCGAACTCCGACACCACCGAGGGCGCCTACGTGACGGCGGGCGCCCAGCTGGCGATCGCCTACGACCCGTCCAACGTCTACGTCACCGCCCGCGTCGACGAGACCGACATCGACGAGGTCGAGGTCAACCGCCCCGTCGACTTCACCGTCGACGCCTACCCCGGCCGGACCTTCCACGGCACCGTCGAGGAGATCCAGGGCGGCGCCGCCGCGGTGTTCTCGCCGTTCCCGCAGTCCAACTCCGGCGGCAACTTCCAGAAGGTCACCCAGGTCATCCCGGTGCGGATCAGCATCGACGACATGCAGGGCCTCGACCTGATCCCCGGCATGAACGTCACGGTCGACATCCACAAGCCGGGCAAGTGATCCGCGGGGCCGTCCTCCCCGCCCGCTAAACATATGGGAGACCTCTCCCACATCGACGGGCGGGCCGCGGGACGTCGTCCTACCGTTTTCGTGGGTGACGTGACGCCTTCGGGTAGCCGCGTGACGCCGTTGCCCCCGGGAACCCCCGCGGGACGCCGTCGGCGAGGAGGAGACCCCCGCGCATGTCGACCGAGACCGAGGTCGGGGCCTCCCTGACCGCGCTCGACGACGGACACCCCGCCGCCACGCTCCCGGACACCCGGGAATCGACCCGGCCGCAGAACGGCCACACCACCGAGGCGCCGCCCGCACCCGCACGCCGGCCGGAGACGCCGACGCCGACGGCCCCGAAGGCGCCGGCGGCCCCACAGCAGCCGGCACAGCCCGGGCCCCGGTCGAACTGGCTCGTCCCGCTCCTCGTGCTCGTCGTCGGCATGTTCATGTCGGTCCTCGACATCAGCATCGTCAACGTCGCCATCTCGACGATGCAGAACGACTTCGGCGCGACCACCGACCAGATCCAGTGGGTCTCGACGTCCTACTCGCTGGCGGAGGGCGTGATCGTCCCGGCGAGCGCGTGGCTGGGGGCCCGGCTCGGGCTCAGCCGCACGTACACCTTCGCGATGATCGGCTTCGCGATCTTCTCGGCGTTCTGCGGGCTCGCCTGGGACGTCAACAGCATGGTCGTGTTCCGCATCCTGCAGGCCATCCCGGGCGGCGTCATCCCGGTCGTCGCGCTCTCGATGCTCTACCGGATCGTCCCGAAGAAGAGCATCGGCGCCGCGATGGGCATCTACGGCCTGGGCATCGTCTTCGCCCCGGCCATCGGCCCGACGTTCGGCGGCTACCTCGTCGAGTACGTGAACTGGCGCCTGATCTTCTTCATCAACGTCCCGGTCGGCGTGCTCGGCGTCCTCGGTGCGGTCTTCCTGCTCCCGCGCTTCCGGCCCGAGCCGGGGACGAAGTTCGACCTGCCCGGCTTCCTCGCCATCGCGGTGGGCGCGTTCTCGCTGCTCCTGGCCCTGTCCGAGGCGCCCACGTGGGGCTGGACGTCCTACCCGACGCTGATCCTGATCGTCGTCGGCATCCTCTCGCTGGCGCTGTTCGTGATCGTCGAGCTCGAGGTCGACCAGCCACTGCTCAACGTGCGGGTCTTCCGGACCTGGGCGTTCAGCAACTCGCTGATCCTCATCGCGATCGTGTCGGTGGGCCTGTTCGGTGTGCTGTTCTACATCCCGGTCTACCTGCAGCAGTTCCAGAACATGGGGGCCTTCGACACCGGGCTCCTGCTGCTGCCGCAGGCGCTCGTCATGGCCGTGATCATGCCGATCGCCGGGCAGATCTACGACCGGTTCGGAGCACGGTGGCCGGCCGCGATCGGGCTGGCGATCGTCGCCCTGACCACCTGGGACATGGCCGACCTGACGCCGGACACCCCGCACGGCGACCTGCAGATGATCCTTGCCGTGCGCGCCGCGGGCATCGGCCTGGCGATGATGCCGATCATGACCGGCGGGCTCTCGTCGCTTCCCCCCGAGCTCACCTCCGGGGGAAGCGCCTTCAACACCGTCGTGCAGCGGACCTCGTCGGCGATCGGGCTCGCCGCGATGACCGCGCTGATGACGGTGCAGCAGGCCCAGGAGCTCGCGGACCGCTCCGGTCTCATGGGCTCCATGGGGACGTCCGGGGCGTCGTCCGGATCGTCGTCGGGGTCCGCCGCGTCCGGGGCGTCCTCCGCCGCCTCCGCGGCGGGAGGGTCCGGCGGCTCCGGGACCGCGGAGATGCTGCAGCAGTACCAGACCTACGAGCACCTGCAGAGCCAGGTGTTCATCACCGGCCTCAACGACCTGCTCATGGTCGTCGCGGTCCTCACCGCCCTCGGCGTCCCGCTCGCGCTCACGCTGCGCCGCGGCAAGCCGGCCGCCGAGGACGGACCGCGGGTGATCGAGGGCTGACCCCCGGCCGGCGTGGGTCCACGGTTCGCCGCGTGGAGCCGGGAGTGGGTCCGTGACGCTGGATCCCGGGCAGCGTGCGCGTCGGGGAGGATGGCCCGGTGACCGCCGCCGACCTCGACGAGCTACGCCGCCTGCGCCGGGCCCGCGACCGGATGGACCGTGAGTACGCCCAGCCGCTCGACGTGCCCGCCCTCGCCCGGACGGCGCTGATGTCGACGGCGCACTTCAGTCGGCGGTTCCGCGAGGCGTACTCCGAGACGCCGTACTCCTACCTCATGACGCGGCGGATCGAGCGGGCCAAGGCGCTGCTGCGCCGGGGCGACCTGAGCGTCACCGAGGTGTGCTTCGCGGTCGGCTGTACCAGCCTCGGATCCTTCTCCACCCGGTTCACGGACCTGGTCGGCGAGACGCCGTCGGCCTACCGCGCCCGCGACCACGTCGAGCTCCGCGCGTTGCCGACCTGCCAGACGATGGCCGTCTCGCGGCCGCGCCGGGGCGAGCGGCCGGAGGTCGGGCAGGAGAGCAGTTTCGGAGAAGCCCCGGCCGTCCCCGGCGGCCTAGCGTTCCCGCCATGACCATCTCGCTCTCCGGCATGCACGTCGTCGTCGACGACGTCGACACCGCGCTCTCCTTCTACCGCGACACGCTCGGCCTGACCGTGCGCAACGACGTCGGCCAGGGGACCCAGCGCTGGGTCTCGCTCGTCACGGACACCCAGCCCGAGATCAACATCGTGCTCTCGCCGCCGCATGCGGGACGCTCCCAGGAGGACGGGGACGCGCTCGCGGCCCTGCTGGCCAAGGGCGCGCTCGGCATGGTCCACCTCCGCTCCGACGACCTCGACGCCACGTTCGACACGATCGCCTCGGCCTCCGGCGTCGAGGTGCTCTCCGAGCCGACGAGTCAGCCGTGGGGGGTCCGCGACGCCGCCGTGCGCGACCCCGCCGGCAACATGGTCCGCATCGACCAGGGGTGAGCCCCGCCCTTGCCGCTCGCCGGTACGCATCCGTACCGTGACGGCGTCGTCGAGGGATGGAGAAGTCATGGGCAGCGTCCGCGACAAGGTCGCCGTGGTGACGGGAGCCGGGTCCGGGATCGGGCGCCAGCTCGCCCTGGAGCTGGCCCGCCGGGGCGCGCGGCTGGCGCTCTCCGACGTGGACGAGGCCGGGCTGGGGGAGACCGCCGACCAGGCCAAGGCCCTGGGCGCCGAGGTGTTCACCGCCCGCCTGGACGTCGCCGACCGAGCGGCGGTTCGTGACCACGCCGAGGCGGTCGCGCAGCATTTCGGGGTGGTGCACCAGGTCTACAACAACGCCGGCGTCGCGAGCTCCGGCTCGGTCCTCGACGGCGAGTGGGACGAGTACGGCCACGTGCTCGGCATCAACCTCTTCGGCGCCATCCACGGCACCAAGGCGTTCCTGCCGCACCTCGTGGCCTCCGGCGACGGGCACGTCGTGAACGTCTCCAGCCTGAACGGGATCATGGCCCAGCCCGGCCTGTCCGCCTACTGCGCGAGCAAGTTCGGCGTCCGCGGGTTCACCGAGACCCTGCGGGCCGAGATGCTCTCGGGTGGGCACCCGGTCCGGGTCACCGTCGTGCACCCCGGCGGGGTCAAGACGAACATCGCCACCGCCGCCCTCGAGCGTGGGCGGGGTCAGCGTGCGGTCACCGCGGCCGAGGAGAGCCGGACACGCACCTACAACGAGAAGCTCCTCAAGCTCCCTGCCGACGAGGCCGCGACGATCATCGTCGACGGGGTGGAGGCGGGGAAGCCGCGCGTCCTGGTGGGCACGGACGCCAAGCTGGTCGACCTGTTCGTCCGGCTCCTGCCCCGCGTCTACCCGGCGGCGCTCGTGCGCTTCGGCGGCGTCCTCGGATCCGCGGACTGAGATCCCCCGGGCGGGCGGAGATCATCGCGGGCAGGATCGGCGCATGGTGTCCGCCCACGTGACGACGCGCGCGCTCGGTGAGCGCGATTTCGCGAGCCCCATCGACGACCGCTGGTTCGAGGACTACCGCCCGGGCGAGACCTTCGAGTACGGCTGGACGGCGCTGACCGACGACGAGATCGTCGAGTACGCGACGCGGTACGACCCGCAGCGCATCCACACCGACCCGGCCTGGGCGGCGACCGGGCCGTTCGGGGGCCTGATCGCGAGCGGCTGGCAGTCCGCGGGGCTGATGATGCGGCTCTACTGCGACCACTACATCTCCGCGGTCGCGAGCCTCGGCTCGCCGGGCGTCGACGAGCTGCGCTGGTCCACCCCGCTGCGCCCGGGCGACCCGGTGCGGCTGCGCGTGAGCGTCGTCGAGGCCCGGGCGTCGCGGTCGAAGCCCGACCGTGGGATCGTCCGCACCGACGTCGCGCTGCTCACCGAGGACGACCGCTGCCCGCTGAGCCTCACGGCGATGAACCTCGT
Organism: uncultured Actinomycetota bacterium; assembly: GCA_963849235.1. GTDB lineage: Bacteria > Actinomycetota > Actinomycetes > Mycobacteriales > Pseudonocardiaceae > Actinomycetospora. The sequence goes on from CAWKGY010000001.1 coordinate 313,752, forward strand.
CGCGCTGCGCCCGGGGGGCTGACCGGGGATCCGGGGGGCCGAGCTGGAACGGCCGTGGTCGCTGACGGCGGCGCGTCGGAGAAAGCCGCCGTCCTGCAACCCGCGCAGCACGACGTTCATGGACTGCTGGGTCACGAATGTGGCGCGGGCGAGCTCGGCGTTGGACAGCCCTGGCTGCGCCTCGAGCAGCTCGAGCGTGACGTACTGCGGCACGGTCAGGCCGTGGGGTGCAGTCCCTCGTCCGTCCGGGCGCGCAGCGCCGAGGCGGGGTGATCAACTACGCGCAGTGCGCCAGCCAGGAGGCCTGGCCCTGGGCTACGACCCGACGCTGGTCCGCGTGCGCGCCGTCCACCACGCCTGATCCGCCGGCCGGCCGCCGCTCTGGGAGCCCCCGGACCAGCAGTCCTCGGTCACCAGGTGACGGGCAGCTCGGTGAGACCGCCCGTGAGGCTGTCGTCGCGGATCCGGAGACCGTCGAGCGGTACGGCCACCCGCAGCGTCGGGACGCGCCGCGGGAGGGCGGCGAAGACGGCCCGGAGCTCGACGCGCGCGAGGCTCGCGCCCACGCAGTGGTGCGCCCCGTGCCCGAACCCCAGGTGCGGGTTCTCCGTCCGCCCCGGGTCGAGCTCCGTGGGCGCGGGGAACACCGTCGGGTCCTGGTTCGCGGCGCCGATCGAGAGCACCACCGCGTCGCCCGGCGCGATCACGACGTCGCCGACGACGACCTCGCTGCGCGCGTAGCGGATCAGCCCGCCGCCCCGGCCGCCGCCCGGCACCGGCAGCCGGAGGAGCTCCTCGACCGTCCGGGCCACCTCGTCGTCCCCGGACGGCAGCGCGGGCCCGGCACCGTCGTGCGGGAACAGGCGCAGCACCCCGGCGTCGATGCGGTTCACGGTCGTCTCGTGGCCGGCGAACAGCAGGGCGGCCGCGAGGCCGATGAGCGACGGGTCGGTCAGGGACGGGTCCTCGCGCTGCGCCGCGAGCAGGTCGGAGAGCAGGTCCTCGCCGGGCGCCTCGCGCTTCGCGGCGAGGAGACCGGCCATGTACTCCGCGAGCGCGGTCATGCCCGCCCGGCTGGCCTCGGCGTCGTCCATCGTCGCGACCTGCGCGGAGAAGGCCCGGAACCGGTCCCGGTCGGCGTACGGCACGCCGAGCAGTTCGCAGATGACGAGGGCGGGCAGCGCGACGGCGAGGGCGGCGTGCAGGTCGGCGGGGCGATCGCGGGCCAGCAGGTCGTCGATCATGCCGTCGACCAGACCGTCCACGTGGTCGGCGAGGGCCTTCATCCGCCGGGCGGAGAACGCGGGGGCGAGCAGGCGGCGCATCCGCTGGTGTCCCTCGCGCTCCTCGTCGTGGTCGCCCATCGGCCCGCCGAGCAGGACCCCGTCGTGCAGCCGCGCGGCCTTCTCGGGCTCGGGATGGGATCGGCCCAGGCGGGGGTCGGCGAGCAGGGAGCGCACCTGCGCGTACCCGGTGACCAGCCAGGCCTCGTCGCCGACGCGCGTGCGGACGCGCGTCACCGGGGTGTGCTCGCGCAGCGGGCCCAGCGCCGGCGCCAGGCCGAGCGGGTCGGGGGTGGGGAAGGGGAGGTGGGGGAGGGCGGTGGCGGTGTCGGGCACGACGGACCTCGCTCGGGTGGGGGGAACTGCGGTCCATGGTGCGGCGGTCCCCGGCCTGCCCGCCTCCACCGCCGGGCGGAGACGGGGTGGAGGCCGCCCCGTCACGAGGGCGGGGTGCTGTCCGGCGGCGTCGTCACCCCGTGATCGCGTCGACGGCGGTGAACACCGCGAGGACCACCAGGATCGCGGCGGCGATCCGCGTCAGCCACTTCTCGGGGAGCACGTGGCGCAGCCGGTCGCCGCCGTAGACCGCGATCGCGGACACCACCCAGAGCGCGAGCGCGGCGCCGATCCCGACGGCGAGCGGGTCCTCGTAGCGGGCCGCGAGGGTCGCGGTGACGATCTGCGTCGGGTCCCCGAGCTCGGCGAGCAGGACGACACCGAACGCCGTGGCGATCACCCGCCAGGGCGACCGGGGCGCCGCGTCGAGGTCCGGCTCGTCGTCGTCATCGTCGTCCTCGCGCAGGATCAGCACCGCCGCGACGAGGAAGACCACGACCAGCGCGGCCTCGAGCGGGCGCCGGGGGAGCAGGGCCACGACGCTGCCGGCCGCCACGGCGAGGACGGTCTGGACGGTGTGGGCCGCGATCGCCCCGATCAGCACCAGTCGGGGCGGATAGCGACTGCCGAGGACGACGGCTGCCAGGGAGCTGGTGTCGGGCAGTTCCGCGAGGGCGACGATCCCGAACACGATCGCGGCGACGGCGAGGTCCACGGTGCAGGGCTACTGGTCGCGGGCCGGGAACACAATGGTCACGGCAGAAGGATGCCGGACCCGGGATTGGCACCGGCGACCCACCGGGCACCCGGGACGCCATGCCCGACACCGCGATCCTCGACGTCGACGGAACCTTGGTCGACTCGAACTACCAGCACGCCCTGGCCTGGTACCGGGCGTTCCGGCGCATCGGCACCACGCTGCCGATCTGGCACCTGCACCGCGCCGTGGGGATGGGCGGCGACCAGCTCGTCACCCACGTGGCCGGGGAGCAGGCGGAGTCGGACTACGGCGACGAATGTGCGCGCGGCCCACGGCGAGGAGTTCGACGCCCTGATCGGCGAGGTCGCGCCGTTCTCCGACGCCGAGGCGCTGCTGGCGGGGATGCGCGAGGACGGCCTGCGGCTCGTGCTCGCCACCTCCGGGTCGAGCGAGACCGCCGAGCACCTGCTCGGCCTGGTCGACGGGAGGTCCTACGCACACGCCGTCGTGACCTCCGGCGACGTCGAGGCGAGCAAGCCCGCCCCCGACCTCGTCGAGCTCGCCCTGCAGAAGGCCGACACCGAGGACGCGATCCTCGTCGGGGACTCGGTGTGGGACGGCCAGGCCGGCGTGCGCGCCGGGGTGCCGTTCCTCGCGGTGCGCACCGGCGGGTTCTCCGACGACGAGCTGGTCGAGGCGGGGGCACGCCACGTCGTGCAGTCGCTCTCGGAGCTGCTCGAGCTGCTCCGCGACCAGGGGAGGAACGCGGCGTGAGCGCGCCCACGAAGCGCGCGGCCCCGAGGAGCGCGGGCACCAGCAGCGCGTCCACGAAGAGCGCGGGCACCAGCAGCGGGGCGCCGGGTGCCGCCGCGAGCGCCCACACCGTCGGGCTGCACGACCGCGAACGGTGCCGACACCCTCGTGCTCGCCGCGCTGACGACCGCCGCCCGTGACGGCTACGGGGTGCTGCGGCGGCTCCAGGAGGCCGCGTGGCGCACCCGCCGGCCCTCCGTGCGGCAGGTCTTCGCCTCCCTGCACCGGCTGCACCGCAACCGGCTCGTGCGCCGCGTCCGCCGACGACCCGCGGGCCTACCGCCTCACCGGGACGGGTTCCCGAGTGCTGGCGACCCGCACCGCCGCGGCCGACGCCTACGCCGCGGCGCTGCACGACCTCCAGGACTGACTCGGCCTCCAGGACCGGCTCACCGTCCGGCGCCCGTGGCCACGTCGTCGGCCTTGACCGCGCCGCGCGCGCCCATCGGACGGGGGTCGCCCCGGGTGGTGTCCGCGGTGGTCTGGTGCTCCGCCTCGGAGTTGATCTCGGCACCGAGCAGCACGATGTAGCTGGTCAGGTACATCCACAGCAGGAGCACGACGACCCCGGCGAGCGCCCCGTAGGTCTTGTTGTAGCTGCCGAAGTTGTCGACGTAGAGGCTGAACACGACGCTGCCGATCACCCACAGCACCGTCGCGGCCACCGAGCCGAGGGTGACCCAGCGGAAGCGCGGGGCCTCGCGATCCGGCGCCACGCGGTACAGCACCGCGAGCGCGACGATCATGAGGACCACCAGCAGCACCCAGCGTATGACCTGACCGATCAGCCGCCCGGCGGGGCCGAGCGCGTCGAGCACCAGGGGGGCCACGGCGACCAGCGCGATGGCCACGATGACGAAGACGACGGCCCCCAGCGTCAGCGCGAGGGCCAGCAGGCGCAGCTTCACCGCGCCCCGGGACTCGGTCTCGTCGTAGGCGATGTTGATCGCCGCCATGAGGTTCTGGGTCCCGCTGGAGGCGCTGAACAGGGCCGCGAGCGCCGAGATGACCAGGCCGGTGGTGAGGCCGCCGCTGCTGGCGGAGGCCACCGACTGCAGTTGTTCGACGACCAGGGGGCGGGCGGTCGCGGGGAGCGCCGACGTGACGCTCTCCAGGGTCTGCGCGGCCTGCGCAGGGTCGGCGACGAGCCCGTAGAGCGACACCAGCGCGATCAGCGCCGGGAAGATCGCGAGGAAGCCGAAGAACGCGACGCCGCCGGCGAGCATGCTGACGTTGTCCTTGCTGCTCTCGGCGAAGGCCCGCCGCACGATCTGCCACCACCCGGCGGGCGGGATCTCGGTGGGCTTCTGCGCCCGGGACCCCGGAGGAACGTCCGGTTCCTGGGAGCTCCCGACGCGCCGCTGCGGCCGGTCGAGGTCGTCCCGACGACGCGCGCCGCGGGCGACGCTACGGGCGACGAGACCGGCGGAGAGCAGCTGGGTGGGCTTCACGGCGTCACTGGTACCCGCGGACGGCGGTCCCGGACCCGTGTGTTTCCCCGCCCCCGCCGGACGGTTCGGGTCACGGACCGCCCGGGAACCAGCGCTGACCGCACTTCCACGAAGGAGCACGATGAGCGTTCGCAACACCGGTCTACGCACCCTGCACGACGTCGGCCTCGCCGCCTGGTTCGGGGGCTCGCTGTTCGGGGTCGCCGGCCTGAACGCCGCCGCCGAGGAGGCCGACCAGCAGCGCACCACCGCGCGGATCACCAGCGTCGGCTGGGCCAAGTGGAGCCCGGTCGCCACCGCGGCCGTCGCGGCGCACCTCGTCGGGGGAGCGGGCCTGCTCGCGGTCAACCGCAAGCGCGCCCTGGCCCAGAAGGGCGCGACCGGCACCACGGTGGCCAAGTTCGTGCTCACCGGCGCAGCCCTGGCCGCGACCGCCTACACCCGCGTGCTCGGCAAGAAGGTCGAGGACGCCGTGGTGCACGACTCGCCGGGGATGTCCTCCAGCACCACCTCCCAGCTCGACCGCGGCACCACCCAGCAGGGCGGGGGCGGCGTGGCCGGCGCCGTGCAGGAGGCCGACAAGCAGGCCGGGCAGGCCGTCAGCCAGGCCGCGGAGGCGCTCCCGGTCGGGGCCGCCGGGGCGCAGCGTCAGCTGCGCTACGCCCAGCTCGCGGTGCCGGCCCTGACCGGCGCGCTGCTCGTGCTCAGCGCCCAGGCCGGCGAGCAGCAGCGTCCGGGGGAGCAGCTGCGGGGTGCCGTGCGCCGCGTCGGCTCCGCCCTCGGCGCCGCCGCCTGACCGGACGCCCGACGCGCGGGCCGCTCACCGACGGGGGAGCGGCCCCACGCGTGGGGTGAGACGGGGTGCGACGCGGGACAGCACCATGCACAGCGGGCACAGGACCCGCTGGCTCGCCGCGCCGTGCCCCGCGTTCCACGCCAGGGCGCAGACCAGCGGGACGGACCAGCGGGCCTTCGGCCCCGCGTGGTCACGGTGCGCGTGCAGCGACCCGTCCTCGCAGGAGCGCTGCACCCGTACCGAGGGTCGCCGCACGATCGCGGCGATCTCGACGGGGCCGCGCAGCTCGGCCGCGCCCGTCGCCCCGGCGACCTCGGACCTCACCGTCGTCATACCGGTGACAACGGCCGGACCGCGCCGAGGTCACCGGGTCCGATCGGGCGGTGCTACCAGAACTTGATGCCGACGGCTTTGAGGCGGCGTCGGTGGAGTTGGGCGGTCTTGTCGATGGCGGCGGTGGAGATGAGGTCGCCCCAGGCGGTGGAGGCGATCTCGCCTTCGTTGAGGATCTCTTCCATCTCGTCGTCGAGGATGTCGGCGCTCTGGATGACTCGGGATCCGAAGCCGATGTGCCAGCGTTCGTCGCGCAGGACGAGTTCCATGCCCTTGTGGATGCCGGTCAGGCCGACGGATTGTTTGCCGAGGGTGTCGAGCAGGGCGTGCTGGCCTGCGGTGAGGACGACGCCTTCGAGGATCATGTGGTAGAGCCCGACCGCGGAGGTCAGGTTGTCGTGGTTGTCGGCGAGTTCCTGGGCGATGGCCGGGAGGCGTTTCTCGAACAGGTCGACCAGGTCGGGTTTGACGTGGTCGCGTAGGACGTCGAGGCGGTCGGCGACGGTGGAGCCGGGGACGCCGATGACCTCGACGGCGACGCGGTCGAAGAAGCGGGCGTGGCGGGCTTCGTCGCGGGCCTGGGCGGCGAAGCAGCCGGCCATGGAGTCGTCGACGGTGGCGGCGGCCTGGAAGGAGCCGAGTTGGACGGCGACGGCTGATTCGCCGATGCAGAAGCCGGCGATCAGTCCGAGGATGCGGTCGCGGTCGGCTTCGTCGAGTTGGGGCCAGGCCTCGATGTCGGCGCTGAGGTCGATGGTGGTCTCGTCCCACTGCAGCGACTCGGCGAGTTGCACGAAGTGTCCGTACCCGGTGATCATGTATCAGTTCCTCACGTCTCCGGGCCGAACTCTCCCGGTTCCAGCAGGCGGAGGTCCGACGTCCGCGCCCCGGGAGGGATACCGGCGTCGTCGTCACCCTCCTCGCGATTCTAGATGAATCCGCGCATCTCGCAGCGCCGACGCCGGGCCGACGCCACCGTCGGCGCCACGCTCATTCCGCGTCCCGGGAGCTCGCCGGTCGGAATCGACGGCGGGGGCCTCGGCGAACGTCACGAGCCCCGCGGGCCGGGGTCGAGGTGGGCGGCGATCTGACGGCGCAGGTGGTGCAGGTCCCACCGTCTCGTGCCGTCCTCGGTGACCCGGTCCGGGGTGATCAACTTCGCGTCGGCCCAGTCGTCGAGCGCCTGCCGGCTGGTCCGGAGCGACTCCGCCGCGGTCGACGTGTCGACGAGCGCCCCCGGCCCGTCGGGCGGGTCTGCGCCTGAGGTCATGGTCGGTCCCTCTCGGGGCTCTCGGGCGGGGCGGCCGTCTCAGAACTCGACAGAACGGTCGACCGTGTGCAGCGGGTCGCCGGTCCAGAGGATTTCCTGTCGGGAGTCGGGGTCGTACACGGTGAGGATCACCTTGGCCGGGGACTGGGTGATGAGGACGATTGTCAACCACTCTCCGTGCGCGTCGCCTTCGAGTCCGTCCGAAAGCGATCGGGCGGTGACCGAGTCGTCGGGGCGGAGCTTGCGTACCTGGATCGCTTCGTAGGGCATTCCCGACACGCTACGATGATTCGTCGGGCTGACGGAATGTCCGGGAGAAAACGGAGGAACGCGACCCGCGGGCGCGAGTACTCGTCAGGGATCGCTCCAGCGCGATTCGCACACGGAATGGATCTCGGGTCCTACCGGGACGGCTCGGGCCACAACGGTGAGAGCTCCGGGTGGTCGTCGTCCATCAGACGGTGCGCCAGGGCGACCGCCTCCTCGCGGTCGACTCCCTTGACGTCGCCCTCGCCCACCGCGACGGCTTCCAGCCGGTCGCTCAGCTCGGTCACGGCGGTCGGGGACAGGTCGGTGTAGGCGGTCTGCCGCTCGTGCCGCGACTGCAGCAGCGCCACCGCCTGGCGCAGCAGATCGTCCTCACTCCCCAGCTGCTCGACCATGTGCGACTTCCTTTCCTCGATCGGTGTGCGGCCACCGTCCACGACGTCCACCGCGCGCGGTCGACCCCGCGGCGGTGAGGTCCGCGACCTCACCGCCGGGTCGGGCGTGGTGGGCACCGAGGACCGACGCGACCAGGGTCGGCCGGGTCGGCGGGATCAGCGGGCGGAGGCGTTGGCGACGGCTCGCTCCGAGAGCGCCTTCTGGGCCGCCTCCCACTGGTCGTAGTTGCCCTGCCACGTCTCCAGGGCCGGTCCGACCAGTGCGCGTCCGAAGGAGTACGTCAGCTCCCAGGGAAGCGGACCGAGGTCCTGCATGGCCGCGAGGTTCTTGGTCGCCTCTTCGGGGTCCTGTCCTCCGGAGAGGAAGGCGATGCCCGGCACGGCGGGCGGCACCGTCTCCTTCATGGTGTCCACCGTGAGTCGGGCGACCTCGGCCGGCTCGGGCTGGTCCGCGCAGTCACTCCCGGCCACCACCATGTTCGGCTTGAGGACGATGCCGTCGAGCTGCACCTCCATGAGGGCGAGCTCGTGGAACACGGCCTGCAGCACCACCTTGGTCACCTGGCGGCACTTCTCCTGCGAGTGGTCACCGTCCATGACGACCTCGGGCTCCACGATCGGCACGAGCCCCGCCTCCTGGCAGAGGCCGGCGTACCGGGCCAGGGCGTGCGCGTTCGCGCGGATGCCACGGGCCGTCGGGAGACCGTCACCGATCGGCAGGGCGGCGCGCCACTTGCTGAAGGTCGCGCCGAGGCTCGCGTACTCCTCGAGACGCTCGCGCAGCCCGTCGAGGCCCTCCGTGACCTTCTCGTCCGGAGCTCCGGCCAGCGGCTTCGCCCCGGTGTCCACCTTGATCCCGGTGAGCACCCCGAGGGCCTCGAGCGCCTGGGGGAAGGTCTTCCCGTCGGAGAGCTTCTGGTGGAAGGTCTCGTCGGCCAGGATCGCGCCGCTGATCGACTCGGAGAGCTCGGGCGTCGTGACGAGCAGTTCGCGGTAACTGCGACGGTTCTCTTCCGTCGGTTCGACCCCGACGCTCTCCAGTCGCTTCGACATCGTGCCGACGCTTTCGTCGACGGCCAGGATTCCGCGTCTATTCGACACGAGCGTGTGGGCAACCTCGGTCAACGTCGACATTCGGCCCTCGCTACTCCTCGGGTTGCAGCATCTACGTGACGCCGATCACGGTACCAGCTCTGCGCTGTTCTTCCCACAAGTGCGTAGCGTAGTCGTGAACCTATCCCGGGGTCGCAATCGGGTGAAGTCCACGGTTTAATCCTCGAGATGCATGATCTTTTCGCGCATCGGTGAGCGGTGACGCCGGAACCGTTCGATCATGGCGCCGCCCCGGCGCCGCCCTGGGAAAGTTCTTCGTGCATCCCGGGCCTCCGTGAACCTATGCTCCCGGCGAGCACGTCAGTCCGCCTCTACTGCTGGAGGGTGGCCCCCATTGTCAGAGTCGACATCGGACACGCCGGGCACGGGCACCGGTGAGAAGCCCGATTCCTCTCATTTTCGCGACGCGACCAGCTTGATCACCTCCGAGCACGCGCAGGTCCTCGAGGGAGTCGACCCCGACGCCTGGGCCCGGGCGGGCTCGTTGGTGCTCGAGGCGCCCGCGGTGTTCACCGTGGGCACCGGGCGCAGCGGCCTCGCCCTGCAGATGGCCGCGATGCGGTTCATGCACCTGGGCAAGTCCGCCTACGTGGTCGGGGAGACGACCACCCCCGCGATCGGCGCGGGCGACGTCCTCGTCGCGGCCTCGGGCTCGGGGTCCACCAAGCGGGTGGTCACCGCGGCGCGGACGGCCTCCGAGGAGGGCGCCCACGTCCTGGCGATCACCACCAACCCGGAGTCCGACCTCGCCGGCCTCGCGACCGAGGTCCTGGTGGTCCCCGCGGCCGACAAGCAGGACTTCGAGGGCACCGCGTCCGCGCAGTACGCCGGGAGCCTGTTCGAGCAGTCCGTCGTGATCCTCACCGACGCGCTCTTCCACGCCCTGTGGCAGACCAGCGGGACCCAGGCCCAAGAGCTGTGGCGCCTCCACGCGAACCTCGAGTGACGCGCGCGTCCGTCGAGATCCTCACTCAGCAGGGAGGGCATCACCGATGATGTCGCAGGCCGCTGTCACCGGAGCCGACGTCGGCATCGACACCCTGGAGTCGGTCGCCCTGGCCGCGACCCACGGTGCGGCGCTGGCCTGCCGGGCGTGGGTCGGGCGGCACGACGAGGACGCCGCCGACGGCGCGGCGACCGAGGCGATGCGTCGGGTGCTGGCGCACGCCCCGGGCCACGGAACGGTGGTGATCGGGGAGGGCGAGAAGGACAACGCCCCGATGCTGTTCAACGGGGAGATCGTCGGCACCGGGGACGGGCCCGAGTTCGACATCGCCGTCGACCCCCTCGAGGGCACGTCCTTCTGCGCGAAGGGGCTCCCCGGGGCGCTGGCCACGATCGCCTTCGGCGCCTCGGGCTCCTTCTGGTCGCCGGGGCCGGGCTTCTACATGGACAAGATCGTGGTCCCGCCGGCGGCTCGCGACGTCATCGACCTCACCGACAGCCCGGAAACCACCGTGCGCAAGGTCGCCGAGGCACTCGGCAAGCCGGTGGACCAGCTGCGCGTCGTCATCATGGACAAGCCCCGCCACCAGGGGGAGGACGGGCTCATCGCCCGGGTCCTCGCCACCGGCGCCGCCGTGCACACCCCGGCCGGGGGAGACGTCGGAGGAGCGCTCGAGGTCCTCCTGCCGACCGCCGACGTCGACCTGCTCCTCGGCATCGGCGGCACCCCGGAAGGGGTCATGACCGCCGCGGCGGTCCGTGCCCTCGGCGGCGGCATGCAGGGTCGGCTCGCCCCCAAGACCGACGAGGAGGCCGACGCGGTCCGCGCCGCGGGCATGGACCTCGATCGCATCTACGGCCGCGACGACCTCGTCGGAGGGGACGCACTCTTCGTCGCCACCGGCATCAGCGGGGGCCCCCTGCTGGCCGCACCGCGACGCTCCGACGGCGCGACCCTCGCCGAGTCGCTGGTGATCTCCGACGGGCAGGTGCGCCACGTCCGCCACACCACCTTCGAGCCCATCCCCGGGCGGTGACCGCCGGCCGGCCGACGCCATCGAGACTGTCCACCACAACACCCCGGGAGAATCGGTGACGGTGCACCTCGAGGACCTCCGCGTCCGAACGCTCGGCGAGTGCCGTCATCCCTCACCGTTCTCCGTGCGCCTCGCCGACAAGCAGACCACGCCGCACTACGTCCACGAGGACGACCGGGTCATGCTCGACGACACGATCTCGGTGATCGCCGCGAAGAACCTCCCGCTCGAGGAGTTCCCGAGCTTCGAGACGGCCGGGCCCCGTCGGAAGGTCTACTTCGACCCACCCGAGACGACCGTCGGCATCGTGACCTGCGGTGGGCTGTGCCCCGGCCTCAACAACGTCATCAGCGGCGTCGTCCAGGAACTGGTCGTCCACTATCACGTGGAGCGCATCCTGGGCTTCCGCAACGGGCTCAAGGGACTGACCGCCGAGCACCGCCACGACACGATCGACCTGACGGAGAGCCGTTTCCGCGACATCACCCGCACCGGGGGAACCATCCTGGGCAGCTCCCGTGGCGACCAGGACGACGACGAGATGGTGGACACGCTCGTCGAGCGCGAGGTCGACATCCTGATCGTGGTCGGTGGCGACGGGAGCATCCGGGCCGCGATGCGCCTGGTCTCGGTCATCACCGAGCGCGGGCTCGACATCGCGGTGGTCGCGATACCGAAGACCATCGACAACGACCTGCCCTACACCGATCAGTCGTTCGGTTTCCAGAGCGCGTTCGAGCGCGCGACGGACTTCATCGACTCCGTCGCCATCGAGGCGGCCGCCCACGAGAACGGCGTGGGGATCGTGAAGCTCATGGGCCGGCACTCCGGCTTCATCGCCTGCTACGCCGCGCTGGCGAACAACGGGGCCGACATGGTGCTCATCCCCGAGATCGACTTCGCCCTCGAAGGACCGGAAGGTCTCCTGGCGCGGGTCGAGCAGCACGTGCGGGCCCGCGGTTACATGGTCATCGTCGTCGCCGAGGGCGCCGGTCAGGAGCTCCTCGAGGCGGACGGCCAGCTGGACCAGGGCGACGCCACCGACGCCTCGGGCAACTCCAAGCTCGGCGACATCGGGCAGTTCCTCAAGGAACGCATCTCGGACCACCTCTCCGCGGTCGGCCTCAGCCCCACCCTGCGGTACATCGATCCGAGCTACTCCATCCGGAGCGTGACCGCCAACGCCTACGACGCCGTCTACTGCCTGCGCCTGGCCCACGCCGCGGTCCACGCCGCGATGGCCGGGCGCACCGAGACCGTCGTGGTGCGCTGGCGACGCCGGTTCGTGCACATCCCCATGCCCCTGATCACCAGCCACCGCAACCGGGTCGACCCCGACGGCGACCTGTGGATGTCCGTCCTCGAGGCGACCAACCAGCCCGAGACCCTCTCCTCGGACTGACCGTCCGTCACCGCGACCCGGTGACGGACGGTCGATCCGTCACCGGGTGCCGGCGTACGACAGGGACCGGAACGCGGCCTCGACGACGGCCTCGGTGGTGATCCCGAACTGCTGGTAGAGGGTCTTGTAGTCGGCGCTGGCGCCGTAGTGCTCGAGCGAGACGATCTCGCCGGCGTCGCCGACGAAGCGGTGCCAGGTCAGTCCGACCGCGGCCTCGACGGCGACCCGCGCGGTGGTCCCGGGCGGCAGGACGCTGCGGCGGTAGGACTCGTCCTGCTCGTCGAACCACTCCACGCAGGGCATGGACACGACGCGGGTCGGCACGCCCTCACCCTGGAGGACGTCGCGGGCCGCGAGGGCCAGTTGGACCTCGGACCCGGTGGCGATGAGGAGGAGCTTCGGGTCCGTCGGGCCGTCGTCCTCGCCCGAGGACGCCTCGGCGATCACGTAGCCGCCACGCAGGACCCCCTCGGGGGTGACGCCCTCGAGGACCGGCACGTTCTGCCGGGTGAGGGCCAGGCCGGCGGGGCCGGTGGGGTTCTCGAGGATGCCCCGGAAGGCCGCGGAGGTCTCACGGGCGTCGGCGGGCCGGACGACCGAGAGCCCGGGGATCGCGCGCAGGGCCGCGAGGTGCTCGACCGGCTGGTGGGTGGGTCCGTCCTCGCCCAGGCCGATGGAGTCGTGGGTCCAGACGTAGATCGTCGGCAGCTTCATCAGGGCGGCGAGGCGCACCGCCGGGCGCATGTAGTCGCTGAAGATGAGGAAGGTCCCGCCGTAGACGCGGGTGCCGCCGTGCAGCGCGATGCCGTTGAGGATGGCGCCCATCGCGTGCTCGCGGACGCCGAAGTGCAGGGTGCGCCCGTACGGGCTGGCCTGACCCCACATCTCGGTCTTGACCGTGTTCGGGCCGAACGAGTCGGCGCCCTTGATCGTCGTGTTGTTGCTCTCGGCCAGGTCGGCCGACCCGCCCCACAGCTCGGGCAGCACGTCGCCGATCGACTCGAGGACCTTGGCGAGCGCCTTCCGGGTGGCGACGGGGTCGTCGTCGGGGCTCCAGTCCGGGAGGTGGTCGGTCCACCCGGCCGGGAGCTCGCGGCGGGTCATCCGCTCGAGGAGGGCGTGGCGCTCCGGGTTCTCCCGGGCCCAGGCGTCGAACGACTCCTGCCAGGCTCGACGCGCCTCCCGGGCCCGTTCCCCGACCGCGCGGGTGTGCGCGAGCACCTCGTCGTCGACGGCGAAGCTCTTCGCCGGGTCGAAGCCGAGGAGCTCCTTGACCTTCGCGACCTCGTCCTCGCCGAGCGCCGCGCCGTGCGCGGCGCCGGTGTTCATCTTGTCCGGCGCCGGATAGCCGATGACGGTCCGCAGCGCGATGAACGAGGGTCGGTCCGACTCGGCGGCCGCCCGGTCGAGGGCCTCGCGGATGCCGGTGACGTTCTCGCCCCCGCGCACGGTCTGGACGTGCCACCCGTAGGCCTCGTAGCGCTTCGCCACGTCCTCGGACAGGGCGATGGTGGTGTCGTCCTCGATCGAGATGTGGTTGTCGTCGTAGATCACGACGAGGTTGCCGAGCTGTTGGCGCCCGGCGATCGACGAGGCCTCGGAGGTGACGCCCTCCTCGATGTCACCGTCGGAGGCGATCACGTAGATGGTGTGGTCGAACGGGCTCTCGCCGGGCGCCGCGTCCGGATCGAGGAGACCCCGCTCGCGGCGGGCGGCCATGGCCATCCCGACGGCGGCGCCCAGACCCTGACCCAGCGGGCCCGTGGTGATCTCGACGCCCGGCGTGTGGCTGTACTCGGGGTGCCCCGGGGTCTGCGAGCCCCAGGTGCGCAGCTGCTCGAGGTCACCCAGCTCGAGTCCGTAGCCGGCCAGGAACAGCTGCAGGTACAGCGTCAGGCTGGAGTGGCCGCAGGACAGGACGAACCGGTCGCGCCCCGGCCAGCCCGGGTCGCTCGGGTCGTGGCGCATGACGCGCTGGAACAGCGTGTAGGCCAACGGGGCCAGCGACATCGCGGTCCCCGGGTGCCCGCTGCCGCACCGCTGGACGGCGTCGGCAGCCAGGACGCGGACGGTGTCGACGGCGCAGGTGTCGAGATCCGACCAGTCCTCGGGAATCGACACGGCGGTCAGGGAGGCGATCTCGTCGGGGTCTTCGCTGAGCGGTCGGCTCGGGCTCGCTTCCATCGCGGTCATGGGCGCGCACTCCTCGTGTTCTCGGGTACTCGCGTGCTCCTCCATTCGAGGAGCTCCCTCGCCTGCGTCGTTCGGTCACCGCTTCGGCCGGTGCGGCGGAAGGCGCCCAAAAATCGCGATCATGCCTGATCGCCGACGCGCCACACTCTTCCGCCCACCACGTACGCAAAGCCAGTCCGTGTGTTACCGGACCGCAGGCGCTGATCATTTCCGTACGCGGGAGGAGACGGTTCGAGGGCTACTCGAGAGTCCTCGCGGTGGTCAATTTTCCCTCGATTGCGGTGACGTAAACCTGGTGGCGACCGGCTTCGCGGACTACTCTTCTCGGTGCACGCACCCGCTGCTGGGCGCCTGGTCCGAGTACCTGCCTGCGTTGGGTGCCCGAGTAATGGACCCGGGTGCGGCGTCCGAGCGGGAGGCGGTGATCTCTCGGGCGCGCGGATCCACCCTCGGGTGACGGAGTCCGATTCAGCATCAATTGTGCTGCGATCTCGACCAGCTCGATCCCGTACGACATCCGACACCAATCAGGAGAAGCCCGTGAAGCTGCAGGTTGCTATGGACGTCCCGACGCTCGACGACGCGCTGACACTGGCACGTCAGGTCGCCGAGTACGTCGACATCCTCGAGCTGGGCACCCCGCTGATCAAGGCGGCGGGGGTCGACGCGATCGGCGCGATCAAGTCCGCGCACCCCGACAAGCTCGTGTTCGCGGACCTGAAGACCGCTGACGCCGGCGAGCTCGAGGCGGACCTCGCCTTCGCGCAGGGCGCGGACCTCGTCACGGTGATGGGCGCGGCCGACGACGACACCGTGAAGGGCGCGGTGGAGGCAGGCCACAAGGCAGGCAAGAAGGTCGTCGCCGACATGATCACGGTGGTGGACAACCGGGTCCAGCGGATCCGTGAGGTCTCGGAGCTGGGCGTGGACTTCGTCGAGATCCACGCGGGGCTCGACGAGCAGGCCCGGCCCGACTACTCGATCGAGTCGCTCCTCGCCGACGGCCGGGAGGCCGGGGTCCCGTTCTCGGTCGCCGGGGGCATCGATGCCGACACCATCGTCTCGGTGAAGGAGGCCGGTGCGGAGGTCGCGGTGGCCGGCGGGGCGATCTACAACGCCGACGACCCGGGTGCCGCGGCCAAGGCCCTCCGGGACGCGATGGGCGGCTAGGAAGTCACCGACCGACCGATGCCGGGAAGCGGGTCCTGGAGGATCCGCTTCCCGGCATCGTCGTGTCTGCGGTGGTCAGGGCGAGCTCGCCCCGGTCACCAGAACTTCTCGATCACCAGAACTTGATGCCGACGGCCTTGAGGCGGCGGCGGTGGAGTTGGGCGGTCTTGTCGATGGCGGCGGTGGAGATGAGGTCGCCCCAGGCGGTGGAGGCGATCTCGCCTTCGTTGAGGATCTCTTCCATCTCGTCGTCGAGGATGTCGGCGCTCTGGATGACTCGGGATCCGAAGCCGATGTGCCAGCGTTCGTCGCGCAGGACGAGTTCCATGCCCTTGTGGATGCCGGTCAGGCCGACGGATTGTTTGCCGAGGGTGTCGAGCAGGGCGTGCTGGCCTGCGGTGAGGACGACGCCTTCGAGGATCATGTGGTAGAGCCCGACCGCGGAGGTCAGGTTGTCGTGGTTGTCGGCGAGTTCCTGGGCGATGGCCGGGAGGCGTTTCTCGAACAGGTCGACCAGGTCGGGTTTGACGTGGTCGCGTAGGACGTCGAGGCGGTCGGCGACGGTGGAGCCGGGGACGCCGATGACCTCGACGGCGACGCGGTCGAAGAAGCGGGCGTGGCGGGCTTCGTCGCGGGCCTGGGCGGCGAAGCAGCCGGCCATGGAGTCGTCGACGGTGGCGGCGGCCTGGAAGGAGCCGAGTTGGACGGCGACGGCTGATTCGCCGATGCAGAAGCCGGCGATCAGTCCGAGGATGCGGTCGCGGTCGGCTTCGTCGAGTTGGGGCCAGGCCTCGATGTCGGCGCTGAGGTCGATGGTGGTCTCGTCCCACTGCAGCGACTCGGCGAGTTGCACGAAGTGTCCGTACCCGGTGATCATGTATCAGTTCCTCACGTCTCCGGGCCGAACTCTCCCGGTTCCAGCAGGCGAAAATCCGACTTCTCGGCGCCGCAGATCGGGCACATCCAGTCGTCGGGGATGTCCTCGAAAGCCGTCCCTGGTGGGATGCCGCTGTCGGGGTCACCCTCCTCGGGATCGTAGATGAATCCACACATCTCGCAGAGCCAGCGTGCGGCCTCCGGCGGGGCCTCCGTCTGACCGACGCTCATACCGCCTCCTGAAAGATCGCCGACCGGTGTGGTGCCGAGCACCGCGAAGGGGCGCCGGAACTCGTCCGGCGCCCCTCCGGGCATTTCAGTGTCAGTCGTCCATCTGGGCGACGTACATCGTCACCTCGGGGGCGACTCCGATCTCCTCGAACTGCGGGGTCTCCCACATCTGGATCTCCACGGCTTTCACCTCCTCGTGAGCGGGTGGATGTCGTGCGCTATCGGGATTCACGCGGAAGGGTCTGTTCAACCCTCCCGATTCACTCCGGAAGCGCGAAGACGAACAGTGCGCTGCCCGCTGCGGCGCCGAGCAGCCCGGGCAGGAAGCCCTCGACCCAGCCGCCCCATCCGGTGGGGACCGCGACGTACTGGCGGCCGTCGACGCTGTAGGTCGAGGGGCTGCTGTGGTGCCCGCTACCGCACTGGAACGACCACAGCTTCTCGCCGGTCTCGGCGTCGAGGGCCACGAACTCACCCGTCGGCGTGCCCTGGAAGACGAGCCCACCCGCGGTGGCCAGGGTCGAGGCGCACATCGGGTACTCGTTGTTCCAGCGCCACTTCTCCTCGCCGGTCAGCGGGTCGATGGCGGCCACGAAGCCGTAGTGGTCGTCGAGGTCGACAGCGACGCCCGCGCCCCAGTACGGGATGCTCTCCTTGAACTCGCGACGACGGCGGGTGGCCGTCGCCCCGACCTCCTGGACCGGGACGTAGATCAGCCCCGTCTGGGGGCTGAAGGACATGTGCGTCCATTCCTTGCCCCCGGCCGGCCCCGGCCAGAAGTGCACCGGGACGCCCTCCTCGTCCGGGTACACCTTCGGCGTCACCTTGCCGTCGGGGGTGATCTCACCCCAGGTGATCCGGTCGACGAACGGGAAGACCCGCACGAGCTCGCCGTTGGTGCGGTCGAGGACGAAGAAGTAGCCGTTCTTGTCCGCGTGCGCGAGGAGCTTCCGCCCGTCCGGCGCGTCGAACAGGACGTTCTCCATCGTGGAGTCGTAGTCCCAGAGGTCGTGCGGGGTGAACTGGTAGTGCCACCGGATCTCACCGGTGTTCACGTCCACCGCGATCGTGCTGTCGGTGTAGAGGTTGTCGCCCTCACGGACGCCACCGTCGAAGTCGGGCGCCGGGTTGCCCGTTCCCTGGAACAGCAGCTCCAGCTCCGGGTCGTAGCTGGGGGTGACCCAGCAGTTCGCGCCGCCGCGCTGCCACGCCTCGCCGTCGTCCGGCCAGGTCTCCGAGCCGGGCTCGCCGGGCTTCGGGACCGTGTAGCAGCGCCACTGGCGCTCCCCGGTCTCGGCGTCGAACGCGTCGAGGTGGCCCCGCAGGCCGAACTCCCCGCCCGCGCTCCCGACGATGACCTTGTCCTTGACGATCAGCGGCGCCACGGAGCCGCTCTCACCTGCACGCACGTCGCCGTTGACCGTGTCGAACACCAGGTCGCCGGTCTGGGCGTCGAGCGCGATGAGGTGCGCGTTCAGCGTGTAGAGGTAGACCTTGCCGTGCCCGACGGCCACGCCACGGTTGACGTTGCCGCAGCACAGCGAGACGTCGTAGGGGGAGGCGTGCTTGTAGCGCCACAGCTCTTCGCCCGTGGCGGCGTCGATGGCCCAGAGCTTGCCGTCCGGGCCGGAGGTGTACATGACGCCCTCGACGACCAGCGGGGAGGCCTCGAACGAGTACGTCGAGGCTCCCGCCTGCAGGCCCGCCGTTCCGGCCTGGAACACCCACGCCGGGGTCAGCTTCTTGACGGTGTCCTTGTTGATCTGGTCCAGGCGGCTGTAGCGCTGGGCGTCGTAGGTCCCGTAGTAGGTGAGCCAGTTCTCCGGCTCCGACGTCGCGCCCTGGATGCGCTCGTAGTTCACGTCGCCCGTGCCGGGCGCGCCGCCCTTGGTGGCACTGAGGGTCTTGTGGGGGACGGCCTCGCCGGCGTCCACGTAGTCGGTCATCGGTGTGCTCCTCTCTACGGTTCTACGGGCGCGGCTGCGGGGGACGGTCGATCTTGGCGGAGTCCGGTACTTCCCCACCGAAGACGAGCGCTCCGGTCAGCCCACGGCCTTCGTCGTTGCCGGTGGTGGAGCCGTAGTAGTAGGTCCCCGGGCCGCCGAGGGACAGGCGGGCCGTGCCCTTGGAGTGGTTGACCAGCCAGATGATCTTGGGGTCACCGTTGTGCGGCAGCACCGCGCAGTGGGTGTTCTTGTCGTCGTTGATGAGCGTCAGCTCGATCTCGCCGCCGTGCGGGAAGACGAGGATCGAGGGCTCCCAGACGAGCTCGTCCTCGGGGATGCGGACCGTCGCCCGCATGATCCCGTCGGAGCCCTCCTCGGCGTGCCCGATGCTCCCCGTGCCGAGCAGCCGGCCCAGCGCCGTCCTGTTCTGCCCGTCCAAGCCCGCTGCGTGCAGCTCGTCCGATCGATTGTCCGTGGCCGTCATCGGCCCTACCTCCTCGTCTCGAATGCGATTGCAGCCGACGGCGGCGTCGCCACCACCCGAACCTCCCCGTCGCTTCCGTCGTCGGTTCCCCGGGCCGCTGGCGGCCGGAAGTCGTCGATCACCGGAGTGATCGCGGTCCATCGCCCACGGGAGAGCGGGAGCGGCATCGACGGAGACGAGCAGCGGCCGAGTGCCGTCGACGCCGCGCCGGTCGGCCGGGGCAGCCCGGAGGGCCCCGTCCTGACCTGCTGCATCCGTCGGCCCCGCGCGTCCGAGGACGCGTGCTCGGGCACTGCCATGTGCTCCTCCAGGCCGTGCGCGATCCCGGGGGAGTCCCGGATCGACGCGCACGATGCCGCCACTGGTCTCTCGACCGTTGAGCTGATCTTGTCGACCGCCGGGCGGCAGGACACACGCTTTCTCGCGACGATCGGATGCGACCGGCCGACGAGCGGTGTGTGCTGAGCCACAGTCGACCATAGGGAGGTAACCCCTCGTCGGCAAGGGGTCTCGCTCCGTCACCGGGCTCTCGATCATGTTCGAGAAGGGGCCTCCACCGCTGTACGCAGGTGAGACGTGGACCACGATGATTTTCGAGAATCTTTCCCGCCGGCGGGACCGGGGAGTGCTTTCCGTCCGTGTGCCCGGGTCCGGCGTCCCCGAGGTCCGGGATCCCGGTCGTGATCTGTGCGGGCGGGGGGGTGACGGCTATGGTCTCGGCGGGCGGCGCCGTCGACGGGGCCTGGTGTCCTGCCCGGTGGGAGGCCGATCTGACGTGGGGGAGTTCGGTTCGCCCGAGGCGCTCGCTCGGCTCGGTACCGACGGGGCGCACGCCGACAGCGTCGAGCTGAAGGCGCTGCTCGTGCCCCCGGCGGGGCGGGCAGCGGAGGCCCTGACCGGGCGCCGCGCACCGACCTGGAGCGTGCGGCAGGTGTATCTCCTCGACACCGCGTCCCTGGAGCTGGTCGGGGCCGGGGTCCAGATCCGGCTGCGACGCCGGGCACGCGGCCGGTTCGACCTCTCGGTGTCGGCCCGCCGCGTCGGCACGGCGTGCGAGCGCATCCCGCCGCGCGGCGTGCGGGTGGAGATCGACGTCGTCCCCGGGGCGATCTGGCAGGACGTCGAGGTCCGGTGCGACGTCGAGTCGGCGGCCGCTGCCGAGGTGATCGCCGGGATGGTCAAGCCGGGGGACTCGCTCTCGACGACCCAGCGGGCGTGGGCGTGCCACGGCGGGGACGCCGTCGTGGACGTGGCCCGGCTGGGGGATCTGCAGGTGCACGGGCCGCTGGTGGTCCGCCGGGTCAAGGTGGCGGCGGCGGCGTTGGGCCTGCCTCGTGCGGACCTCGAGCACTTCCGCTTCCCGAGCGGCCGGGAGCTCGTCGAGCTGTCCACCCGGTGCTCGCCGCAGGACGTGAGCGCGACCGCCACGGCGTTCGAGCGCCTGCTCGACGAGCGGGACGTCGCCCTCGCCCCGGGGTACCGGACGAAGACCTCGGTGTGGATGGACGAGCTCGGGAACAGCCGAGGGCGCTGAGGGGGCGGCGGTCGCGGCCCGGCGTCACACTCCCCGGTCGGCCAGGCGCTCCAGGGCCCGGACGAACGGCTCGCGGTCGGCGGTGTCGAGGTCGTCGAGGAGCCGGACCTCGAGCGCCCGGATCGCGGCGCGGCACGCCGAGAGCACGGATCGCCCGGACGCGCTGAGGGTGACGACGCGCCGACGGCGGTCGTCCGGGTCCGGGGCGCGCCCCAGCAGCCCCCGGTCCTCGAGCCCCTCGAGGACCGGGATGAGACGGGTCTGGTCGCGGCCGGTCGCCGCCGCGAGCTGGGCCTGCGTCGGCGCGGGACCGGAACCCAGCGCCGTCAGGACGACGTACTCCCACATCGAGAGCTCGTGGCTCGCGAGGATCGGGGCCTCGGCGGTCGCGATCGCCCGGGTGAGCCGATGGGCCAGTACGCCGAGGTCGGGGCGGTCGTCGGGCACGCCGCGGATCTTAGCGACGTGACATATTCATCTACTAGTGTAGATTATCTACTCATGCAGATGGACTCGGTGGCTCCCGATCCCGGAGGTCCGGCTCGTCGGCACCGGCTGGCGCTCGACACGGCGACGGCGGTGATCCGCGACGTGCGCCCCGAGCAGCTCGACGGGCCGACCCCGTGCGCCGGGTGGGACCTGCGGGCGCTGCTCGAGCACATGATCGGGCAGAACCACGGCTTCGCCGACGCGGTGGAGCGCGTCGAGGACGTGCCGGTCGCCGGGTTCGCGCCCCGGTCGTTCGACGACGCCGGAGTCGCCGGCGCCTGGGAGGCCTCCGCCGACCGGGTCGCGGCGGCGTTCGCGGCAGCAGCGGGGGAGCGGGCGGTCCTCCTTGTCGAGATCTCCACCGAGCTGCGGTTCCCGGTGGGGACCGTGATCGATTTCCACCTGCTCGACACCGTGGTGCACACCTGGGACGTGGTGACCGCCCTCGGTCGGCGGTTCCGTCCGGACGACGACCTCGCCGAGCTCGTGGCCGCGCAGGCGGCCCGGGTGCCGGCCGGGCCCGCACGGGAGCAGCCGGGCGCGGCATTCGCGCCGTCGGTGGCCGTCCCGTCCGCGACCGACCCCTGGACCCGTGCGCTCGCCCTGCTCGGCCGACGGGGATGACGCCGGGGTGGACGCCGGGGTGACGGACTCAGCTCGTCCGGACGCGCGCCCCCTCGCGGAGCGCGTGCGCCCAGCGCAGAGTCGTCGCGAGCCAGAGCAGGATGTCGTGCAGCCGCAGCCGGGTCGGGCGGGCGTCGCCGATCGCCTCGGCGGTCGCGGACTCCAGCGCGGCGAAGACCGCGGCGTTCGCCACGAGCTCGCGCCGCACGACCGCCTCCACCCCGCTGTCACCCTCCTCGAGGTGCGGGAGCAGGGCGCGGCGGGTCGTCCGCGTGAGGTGCGGGACGAGCGCGGGATGGCGGTGGTGCAGGGCGGCGAGCACGTGGCCGGGGTGGGTCCCGGCGGTCGTGCTGACGCCGCGCAGCAGGGACCCGACGGTGCCCGGCTCCTCGAGCACCGAGAACTCCCCGGCGGACAGGGCCCACAGCGGGCGCCCGTCCGCGTGGTGGACCGCCTGGTCCACGAGCGGCTGGACGCGGGCGAGCGCGTCGTGCACGTCGTGCCATCCGTCGCGGTCGAGCCGCCCGTGCAGCCCCTCGCCGAGCAGGACGTCCGCGTCGTGTCCGGCGCTCCGCGGCGCGGCGTCGAACCGGGCCCACCCGTAGGCCGGGACCCGGACCCAGCGACCCTCGGGGAGCCCGGGGGACCGGAAGCGCAGCGGCCGGCGGGCCCGCGCGTAGCCGACGATCGCCGCGAGGGCGTCCTCGCAGGAGATGGGGTCCGGTCCGGCGCTGGGCAGGACGAGGACGGCGTCGGCCAGCGCGGGGTCGATCACGACATCCCGCCCCTGGTCGGTCCGTCCGCCGCCGTCCGCGGCGGTCCTCCGTGCGCCACACCAGCGAGTACAGCACCCCGATCCGGCCCGGGGGAGTCGCGCCGGGTCCGCGGTCGTCCGTCCAGGTCGGCGACGGGCACCTCGGTCAGTTCCCGTGGTCCGGACATCGGCCGGGTGTGCTCCTGATCAAGAGATTCGGACGCCGGTTCGCGACGACCGTACGGGTTCGGTGATCACGGTGGGCAGCGATGGTGGCGACCGAGACCTCGAGGCGGCTCGGCAGCGGGGAGGGTCTCTTCCGGCTATCTGACATAATGTCGATTATCGGATCGGTAGAGCAGAGGCTGGACCAGGGAAGGGGCGCTGAGCTGGGCCTCCTGGTTCGCCGACACCGAGTGGACTCCGAGGGCTGGGACGGCAACCGTCCGGGTCCACTCGGCCCGGGAACGGCAGGTTCGCGTGGTCCGAGTGGGCCTCGAGGGCTGCGTCGGGAACCGTCGAGGCCCACTCGGCGACATCTCCGCCCGCCAGCCAACCCCGGATCGACGGCGCCCTCAGACGTTGCGCGGGAAACCCAGGTCGAGCCCGCCGGCGCCGCCCCGCTGGGCCGGGTCGAGCCAGCGGGTGGTGACGACCTTGCCGCGCGTGAAGAAGTGGACGCCCTCGGTGCCGTGGGCGTGGGTGTCGCCGAACAGCGAGTTCTTCCAGCCGCCGAAGCTGTAGTAGGCCATCGGCACCGGGACCGGGACGTTGATGCCGATCATGCCGACCTCGACCTCGTGCTGGAAACGCCGCGCGGCGCCGCCGTCGTTGGTGAACAGCGCGGTGCCGTTGCCGTAGGGATTGGCGTTGATCATCGCGACGGCCTCGTCGTAGCTCTCGACGCGCAGCACCGAGAGCACCGGTCCGAAGATCTCGTCGGTGTAGATCGACATGTCGGTGGTGACCCGGTCGAACAGGGTCGGGCCGACGAAGAACCCACCCGCGCCGTCTTCTCGGCGATCGGCGTCGAACTCCCCCGTCCGTCCGTCGACCACGACGCGTGCCCCGGCGGCTTCCCCGGCATCGACGTAGCCGGTGACGCGCTCGCGGGCCGCCGCGGTGACCAGCGGGCCCATGTCGGCGCCGCGGCGTCCGTCGCCGGTGCGCAGGCCCCGGGCCCGTTCGGCGATCTTGTCGACCAGGGTGTCGGCGCACGAGCCGACCGCGACCAGCGCCGAGATCGACATGCACCGCTCCCCCGCGGACCCGAAGCCGGCGTTGACGGCCTGGTCGGCGGCGAGGTCGAGGTCGGCGTCGGGTAGTACGACCATGTGGTTCTTCGCCCCGCCCAGGGCCTGGACGCGCTTGCCGTGCGCGGTGCCGGTCTCGTAGACGTGGCGGGCGACCGGGGTGGAGCCCACGAAGCTGATGCTGCGCACGTCGCGGTGGGTCAGCAGGCCGTCCACGGCGACCTCGTCGCCGTGCAGGACGTTGAACACGCCGTCGGGCAGCCCGGCCTCGGCCCACAGCTCGGCGAGCCACTGCGCGGCGCTGGGCACCTTCTCGCTCGGCTTGAGCACCACCGTGTTGCCGGCCGCGATCGCGATCGGGAAGAACCACATCGGCACCATCGCCGGGAAGTTGAACGGCGAGATGATCCCGACGACGCCGAGGGGCTGGCGGATCGAGGAGACGTCGATGCCGCTGGAGGCGTTCTCGGTCGCCGAGCCCTTGAGCAGGTGCGGCATCCCGCAGGCGAACTCGACGACCTCCTGGCCGCGGGCGACCTCGCCCGCGGCGTCGGCGAGGACCTTGCCGTGCTCGGCGGTGATGATCTCGGCGAGCTCGCCGGCCCGGGCGTTGAGGAGCTCGCGGAACCGGAACAGGATCTGCGTGCGCGCGGTCAGCGAGGTGTCCCGCCAGCCGGGGAAGGCATCCCGGGCGCCCCCGACGACCGCCTCGACGTCGGCCTCGCTCGCGAAGGCGACCTGGCGCCGGACGGCGCCCGTCGCGGGATCGGTGACGTCGCCGAGGCGGTCCCCCGTCGACTTGAGCACGGCGCCGGCGGCCCAGTGGTGCAGGGTGTCCATGGCACGAGTGTGGCGACCCCGACGCCCGCGCGCTTGCGTTCGAGTGCGCTCGAATTCCTAGCGTCTCCGGCCATGACCAGTCTTCCGACCGTCACCCTCGGGGACGGGCTCGCCGTCAGCGCGCTCGGCTTCGGCTCGATGGCCCTCTCCGACGTCTACGGCACGACCGACCCCGACGAGGCCGTGCGCACCCTGCACGCCGCGCTCGACGCAGGCGTCACGTTCCTCGACACCGCCGACGTGTACGGCACGCCCCGCGAGGGCACGAGCGGCCCGTCCGGCACCAACGAGGAGCTGCTCTCCCGCGTCCTGGCCGACCGCCGCGACGAGGTCCAGCTCGCCACCAAGTTCGGGATCACCGGCGTCGTCGGCCGGGGCACGGGCACCCGCGGCGACCGCGACTACGTGCGCCAGGCCTGCGAGGACTCGCTGCGCCGCCTCGGCGTCGAGACCATCGACCTCTACTACATGCACCGCCGTCAGCTCGACCTGCCGATCACCGAGACCGTCGCGGCCATGGCCGAGCTGGTCGCCGAGGGCAAGGTCCGACACCTCGGGCTCTCCGAGGTCACCGCCCCCGAGCTCGCCGAGGCGTCCGCGGTGCACCCGATCGCCGCCGTGCAGAGCGAGTGGAGCATCTGGTCGCGCGACGTCGAGCGCAACGTCGTGCCGCGGGCCCGCGAGCTCGGCGTCGGCTTCGTGCCCTACAGCCCGCTCGGACGTGGCTTCCTCACCGGGACGGTCACCGCGGAGCGCGTGGCCTCGACGGCGCTGAGCCGCCAGCCGCGCTTCACCGATCACTTCGACGCGAACCAGAAGGTCGTCGACGTGGTGCGCGAGGTGGCCGACGAGCTCGGCGCCACGGCGGCGCAGGTCGCCCTGGCCTGGGTCTACGCCCAGGGCGCGGCGTTCGGCGTCCCGACCGTGCCGATCCCCGGGACCCGCTCCGCACAGCGTGTGGTCGAGAACGCCGGGGCCGTCGCGCTGTCGCTCTCGACCGACCAGAAGGCCCGCCTGGACGCCGCCGCCGACCTCGTCCAGGGCGGGCGCAACTTCACGTTCTCCTCCGACGACTGGATTTCCTCCGGGCGGGAGTGACCCCGGGCGTCTAGAGCGCGTCGAACCCGGCGACGAGCCACCGGCCGTCGTCGGGCGCGCGCTCGAGGACGACCCGGGCGCTGCGGGCGTCGCGCCGCGGCGCCGGGTCGCCCTCACGCGTCGTGGTCTGGGTGTAGAGCACGACGGTCTCGACGCGGTCCGGGGTCGCGGCCACGACGCCCACGCCGGACACCGTCGCCGACGACGACGCGTGCCCCTCGACCGCCGCGGGCACGACGAGGCCGGCGACGATGGCGCGGTTCTGCTCGGCGAAGGGCCCGGTGGTGACGCCGCCGATGCGGTCGGCGTCCGCGTCGACGGTGCGCCAGTCGTAGCCGAGCAGGAGCGGGGTGAGCGTCGCGGCGGCCTGCGCGCCGTCCCGGGCGGCCGCGTCGGTCTCCCCCGCCACGACCGCGCGGTGCGCCAGCTGCGCGACGACGACGGCGGCCGCGATCGTGAGCACCGCGAGGGCGACGAGGAGCGGCCGCCGACGACGATCCGGCCCGGTCACGGGACCTCCGCGACGTCGGTGACCAGCCACCGGCCGTCCTCGCGGCGCAGGGTCGCGGCGACCCGCCACGCGCGCTGGGAGCTCCCGTCGCCCAGGCGGGCCGCGGCGAGGACCCGCGCCGAATCGCCGTCGAGCGAGTCGAGGCCGACCGCCCGCACGACGACCGCCGTGCCCGCCGCCCCCGGCGCCGACCCCGACCCCGACCCGAGACGGTCACGCCAGGTCCCGGTCGCCCCGTCGAGGGCTCGGGCGCGCGCCGTCGGCGAGGAGGGTGCGGCGACGAGCTGGGTGAGGTGCGCGCGGACGGCGGCCAGCGCGGCGGCCTCGTCGCCGTCCCGGCCCGAGGCGCGGCCGTCCACGACCCCCAGCGCGATCCCCGCGACCACGAGCGCGCCCAGCAGCGCCGCCAGCAGCAGGGCCGCCCGCCTGCCCACGCGGTTCGGCGAACCCACTCGACCCTCCCTTCCCGGAGCCCCGATCATGGGGACGCTTCTCCCCCGCTGTCCGGCATGTGCCGATCTTGGGGCTGAACGACAGGAAAGCACTGCACCGATCGGCGTAATGAGTAGGACTGTCCGGCCGTACGCAACCGCGCTGATCGGCGGGACCGCCCACCGTTCGTCGCGCCGCGGTGACCGGCAGCGCTCCGCGGCGCCACCCGACCGGCCGTACGGGGTGCCACTGAGGCGACGCGACGCGCCGCCGGTCGACGCGGGCCTTCCCGACCGCGCCGGGCTCGGTCACGGTGGAGTCACACGACGGCGTGGCGGCGAGACCGGTTCGATACGTCCGATCGGGTCCGTCAGCGACGTCAGGTGATCACGTCCGGGTCGGACGGGCCGAGGGGCCCGCACCGGGTGATCACGTCAGGGGGGTCCGGGGCACGGGTGGTCGCAGTGGAGAACGACGCGGGAGCGCGGGGGACGCGGCGGGTGGTGACATGACCTCGCAGCGCGTCGACCCCGAGGACCATGCCGGCCTGCCCGACTTCCTCCGGCGTCACGACGGCTTCCTCCAGGTCCTCGTCACGGTCCTCGGGCACGCCTACGCCGCGCCGGCCCACGACGTCTTCCTGCTCACCCGGGCCGCGATGCACGACCGCTGGTCCTCGCTCGGGGCGGTGGGCGAGGACGTGCGCGTCGTCGAGCTGACCCTCCAGGTCACCCGGACCGCCCGCACCGTCGGGGATCAGGGCACGCGCCGGCACCGGCCCCGCCCGGCGCACCCGCCCGCCGCGCGCTCGGTGCTGGCCGCCCGCGGCTTCGAGCCCGGCTGGCGTCACCCCGACCCCTGGCGCCTGCTCGCCGCCGACGAGGCCCGCCCGCTGCGGGCCCTCGGTCATCTCGACCCGCTCTCGCGCGACCTCGCCGTGCTGCGCTGGCTCGGCGTCGCCGACGAGCTCATCGCCCCCGAGGTGGGGCTGTCGGCCGACGAGCTGCCCGCACGCCTCGACGACGCGATGCGGCAGTGGGCGGTCGTCGTGGCCGCCGCCGACCCCGGTCCCGCCCCCGGTGGGAGACGCTCCCGGTGAGCGAGATCGGGGCCGACCCCCGCGACCTCGATCGGCTCGTCGCCTCCGCCCTGGCCGGCGAGCGCGGCGCCATGGACACCCTGCTGCGCATCCTCCGGCCGCTGGTCGTGCGCTACTGCCGCAGCCGCCTCGGCGGGTACGAGCGGGTCAACGCCTCCCCCGACGACGTCGCCCAGGAGGTCTGCGTCGCCGTCCTGCGCGCCCTGCCGACCTACCAGGACCAGGGCCGGCCGTTCCTCGCGTTCGTCTACGGGATCGCCCAGCACAAGGTGGTCGACGCGCACCGCGCCGCCGGCCGGGACCGCTCGGACCCCGTCGACGAGCTGCCCGAGAGCGAGGACGTCCGCGAGGGGCCGGAGCAGCACGCGCTCGCCCTCGCCGAGTCCACCGAGATGGCCGCGCTGATGGCCGAGCTGCCCGAGAAGCAGCAGGAGGTGCTGCGGCTGCGCGTCGTCGTCGGGCTCTCGGCGGAGGAGACCGCGGAGGCCGTGGGCTCGACGGCGGGTGCGGTCCGGGTCGCCCAGCACCGGGCGCTGACCCGGCTGCGCCAGCTCATCACCGAGCGCGGTGGTGCGCCGGCCCCGCCGCCGGACGAGGACGCTCCCCGTCGCCGCGGCGGGTCACGCGGACCGCGCCGGCCCGCGCACGCCAAGCCCGACGACGAGGCACCGACGCGGCTCGAGGGCGTGCCCGCCCCGGTGGTGGGCCCGGACTGGCAGGCGGCCCCGCGCACCGGCGACGTCGTGCTCGACGGCCTGCTCGCGCTCGCCGACGCCCACGTCGAGACCGTCGCCCGCGGAGGGGACACCGACCCGCGGTCCGGGCCGGTCGGGGTCACCGACCGCGCCGGGGCGCAGCGCCGCCTCGACGCGGAGGACGCCCGCATGGCCGTGGCCGGGCGGCGCTTCCGCGGCGAGCCCGGCTAGGGCCTGCGGCTCCCGCCGCAGCAGTCAGTACGCCGGCCGCAGCGGGAAGCCCGAGGTGCCGCGGTCGTCGAGCTTGACCCCGAGGACCTGGTGCAGCTGGATGTTGTTGAGGTCGAACCCGACCGCGCACGCGGGCATGTAGAGGTTCCACACCCGCGCCCGGCCCTGCCCGGCCTCGGCGACGCACTCGTCCCAGTTGGCCTCGAGGTTGGCCGTCCAGGCCTTGAGGGTCTTCGAGTAGTGCTCGCGCAGGTTCTCCTCGTGGCGGATCTCGAAGCCGGCGCCGTTCATCCGCGAGACGAGGTGGCCGATGGGCAGGAGCTCGCCGTCGGGGAAGACGTAGCGGTCGATGAACGGGTCCGCGTGGGCGCGGTGGTGCGCGTCGGGCCGGGTGATGCAGTGGTTGAGCAGCCGGCCGCCCTCGCGCAGCTTCGAGTACAGGAACGAGAAGTACGACTTGAGTTGCGCGCGCCCGATGTGCTCGGTGAGCCCGATGGAGCTGACGGCGTCGAAGCCCGTCTCGGTCACGTCGCGGTAGTCGCCGTGCCGGATCTCGACGAGGTCGCCCAGGCCCCGCCGGGCGACCTCCTTCTGGGCCCAGAGCGCCTGGTCGCGCGAGAGGGTCACGCCGAGGGCCTGCACCCCGTGCTGCTCGGCGGCGTGCATCGACATCTGGCCCCAGCCGCAGCCGACGTCGAGCAGGCGCATGCCCGGCTTCAGCGCGAGCTTGTCCGCCACGAGGGCGTGCTTGGCGAACTGCGCCTCCTCGAGCGTGGAGGTCTCGCTCGGGTAGGCCGCGCAGGTGTAGGCCATCGACGGCCCGAGGACCAGCTCGTAGAAGCGGTTCGAGACGTCGTAGTGGTGCGCGATGGCCTCGGCGTCGCGGGACTTCGAGTGCATCCAGCCGTGCTGGCGGTGCTCCTGCGCCGGCGGCGCGAGGTTGCGGTGGCGGAACCGGACCGGCGCCAGGCGCAGCGCCGTCGACGCGAGCGTCGCCGGCGAGACGTCGGAGATCGTCAGCTCGCTCATCGCGGACAGCGCGGTGTAGAGATCGCCGTCGACGTCGAGGTGACCCGAGACGTAGGCCCGGGCCAGGCCCAGGGTGTTCGGCGACTGCGCCAGGTAGGCCAGCGCGGTCTCCGTCCGGATCTCGACCCCGGCGACGGCACCGCCACCCGCGGGCTCCGAGACGCTCCCGTCGTAGGCCCGGACGGTGATCGGGGCCTCCGGCCCCAGCACCGGCCGGAACAGCTCGGCGACTCCCACGGCTCCTCCTCGATCAGTTGTCTGCGGCGTCAGCCGGTGACGCACTTCGTGTAGAGATCCGGCAGACGGCCCGCCGGGTCGTAGCGCGACTTCAGGCCCCGGTAGGCCTCGCCGCCGTAGAGCGCGTCGAACTCCCCGCGGGTGTAGCTCGACGTCGAGTAGAGCGACTTGTGCCCCTCGAGCTCCATGAGCTTCCGCTCGATGAGCCGGTTGTGGTGGTCGCGCGCCATCCCGGGCTGCAGCAGCGCGTCGGACCAGAAACCCACGTTGACGTAGGTCCGGCCCGTGTCCAGGGGGTACAGCGGCCACGTCCGGGATCCGCGCAGCCGGAGCGGGCAGACCCACACCGGCGAGATCCCGATCTCGGTGTGGAAGAAGTCGAGGAACTCCGCCAGGCGCTCCACGGGGACCTCGACGTCCTGGATGATCGGTTCCACGCCCGCGGCGCCGGTCACCCGGGTCTGGATCCGCTCGGAGATCCCGTAGCGCCGGTCGAGGGCGACCAGGCGCCGGTAGACGTCGGAGCGGCGGTAGCGGCCCGGCCAGAGTCGCCGCACCGCGGGGTGCTGCACCCCGAGCGCGCGGGAGCACCAGAACCAGTCGGTGTCCCAGCGCCAGATGTAGTCGTGGATGCTCAGGTGATCGACGCCGATGCCGTCCGGTGCGGCGTCCGCGAGGCGCGCGATCGAGCGGTAGTAGACCTGCTGGCCGGTGTAGTCGGAGAGCTCCGGCGCCTCGGAGACCATCCGGCCCAGGGTCAGGTACTGCTCGGGTCGGCCCGACCTGGTCTCCCCCGGCCCGAAGACGGTGCCGTCGACGAAGTCGACCGCCTCCCCGTCGTAGGCGTGCTCCGTGGCGACGACCTCGACGGCCTTCGCGAGCGAGTCGGCGTCGTCGAACCGGACGTGGCGCAGCCGCACGAACGGCAGCACCGGCGCCAGCTCGATGCGCAGGGCCACCGCGTAGCCGAGGGTCCCGTAGGAGTTCGCGAGCCCGGCCCAGAGGTCCGCCGCGTCGTTGTCCGGGGCGGCGGTGACGATCTCCCCGCCCCCGGTCAGCACATCCGCCGAGAGCACCGACTCGTGCGGCAGGCCGTCCCGGAACGAGGTCGACTCGATGCCCAGCCCGACGACGGCCCCGCCGAGCGTGATGGTCTTGAGCTGCGGGACCACCAGCGGCATGAGCCCGTGCGGCAGCGTGGCCGCGACGAGGTCCTCGTAGGTCGTCATGCCGCCGACGTCGGCGGTACGCCCCTCGGGATCGACGTGCAGCACCTGGTCCAGGCCGTCGACCTCGAGCCCGCCCCGACCGTCCCGGAACCGGAACAGGTTCGACGTGCGCTTCTTCAGCCGGACCGGGGCGTCCGCGGGGAGCGCCGCGAGCCGTGCCCGTGCGGCCGCCACGGCCTCTTCGTGGGCCACGCTCCGAGCCACCGTCATCTCTCGCCACCCTCGTTCGCGCGGCGTCGGGTCCCGGCCTGCCCGGCGCTGATCCACTGTCCGGGACCGCAGCGTATGCCCGTGTCGGGCGAGTGGCACGGGGCTGCGCAGTGGGATCCTTCACCGCGAGGACACGCGCGGGGCGCGACGGGAGGGCGTGGAATGGGCGAGCTCGGGACGTATCGGGCGAAACGGGATCCGGAACGGACGCCCGAGCCGTTCGGTGACGTCGCGGCCGCGAACACCGACGCCGGGGGCCGTTTCGTGGTCCAGGAGCACCACGCCCGCCGCCTGCACTACGACGTGCGCCTCGAGCGGGGCGGTGTCCTGGTGTGCTGGGCGGTGCCGAAGGGGCTGCCCGAGAAGCCGGGCACGCCGCGCCTCGCCGTGCACACCGAGGACCACCCGTTGGAGTACCTCGACTTCCACGGCGAGATCCCGAAGGGCGAGTACGGCGGCGGCAGCATGACCGTCTGGGACTCCGGGACCTACGAGACCGAGAAGTGGAGTGACGACGAGGTCGCGGTCACCCTGCACGGGGAGCGCGTCGACGGGCGCTTCGTGTTCTTCCGGCCGGGGCGGAACGACGATCACGCCCGGCACGATGCGAAGGACTGGCTGGTCACACGCCGGACCGACGACGCGGGCGCGACGACGAAGGACCGGTCCCCTGCCGACGTGCAGTCCCCGCGGGTCTCCGTCGGCGGCCGGGCGCTCAAGCTGTCCAACCTGGACAAGGAGCTCTACCCGGGTACGCCGAAGAACGCCGTCGTCGACTACTACGCCCGCGTCGCCGACACGCTCCTCCCCCACCTCGCCGGCCGACCGGTCACGCTGCGGCGGTTCCCGGACGGGATCGACGGGGAGTCGTTCTACGAGAAGAACGCGGGCCGCAACGCCCCCTCCTGGCTGCGCACCGTCGTCGTCCCGACCCCCGGGTCCTCGCGCGGGAGCTCCACCGCGTCGTTCCTCGTCGTCGAGGAGCTCGCCGCGCTGGTGTACCTCGCCAACCTCGCCGTCCTCGAGCTGCACGTCCCCCAGTGGCGCGTGGACGCCGAGGACCACCCGCTCCCCCCGGACGAGCTCGTCTTCGACCTCGACCCGGGGCCCGGTACGGGATTGCTCGAGTGCGCCGCGGTCGCGTGCCGGATCCGGGAACGGCTCGACGACGACGGGCTCGTCGCGTGCGTCAAGACCAGCGGCTCGAAGGGCATGCAGATGACGGCGCCGGTGGTGCTCGCCCCCGACGCCGACCCGACGCAGACCTCCGAGTACGCCAAGCGCGTCGCCGAGGCCCTCGCGCGGGAGACCCCGGACAGCGTCACCGCGGTGATGGCCAAGGACCGCCGCGGCGGGAAGGTCTTCGTCGACTGGAGCCAGAACAACACCGCGAAGACCACGGTCGCGCCGTACTCGCTGCGGGCGCGGGCCGCGCACGGCGCCCCGACGGTCTCGACGCCGCTGACCTGGGCCGAGGTCGAGGGGTGCACCGACCCCGAGACGCTGGTGTTCTCCCCGGAGGACGTCCTGGCGCGCATCGCCGAGCACGGCGACCTCTACGCGTCCGCCCTCGGCGAGGGGGCACCGCTGCCCTGAGTGCGGAGGGCGGCCGTACGGAGGCGACACCTCTCGCGGGGACGCGCTCGGGCTGCGCCCGAGGGAGGTCCGTCAGTCGCCGAGCAGGCCGTTCGTGACGCCGCCGACGGTGTTCGTGAGGCCGCCGACCACGCCGCCGACGAGCCCGCCACCGCCGCCGTTGGAGCCGCCGCCACCCGAGCCGTTGCCCGAGCCGCCGCCCGAGCCGCCGCCCGAGGACGCCCGAGGACTTCGGCTTCGGGGTCTTCGTGGCCGAGCGGCCCTCGCCGGTGGTGGTGGTCGACGTCGGGGTCGTCGGGGTGGCCGAGCGCGGGGTGACCGGCGTCGTGACGGGGGGCGGCGTGACCGTCGGGGTGGTGCGGACGACGGCGGCGGGCACCGGACCGGCGACGGCCCGCGCCGGCACGGCCGGAGCGCGGACGACCGGGGCCGCGGACGGCTCCTGGAGCACTCCGCCGGTGGCCGGGTCGCTCCCGGGGGCGGTGGCCACGTCCGGGGTGCCGGCGCGGTGGCGACCGGTGCCGCCCTCGGCCTGCAGCGGCCCGGGCGACCCGGCGGTGTAGGTGTCGACCTTGGGGAGCGGGTCGCCGGAGTGGTCGTTGGCCAGCGACGAGATCGCGAGCGGCACGGAGCCGACCGCGGCGGCGACGGCGACGACCGCGACGCCCCAGCCCCGGAGCCGGCTCGGCTCGGCGGGTGCGTGACCGTGACGGCGCCTCCCGGCGACGGGACCCGCGGCGGCGATCCCGGGCTCGCCGGCCTCGTCGAGGTGACGCTGCGCCCACGAGGGCAGCCCGGAGCCGGCCGACGACGGGCCACCCCCCGTGCGCCCGTGCCGCGACTGCGCCATCCGTCCCCCGTGTCCGTCTTCCCCTGGTGACCGATCGGAACACTACTCCATGTGTACGTATCCCCCCAAGGTGGCCAGCGGGTGACAGCTGATCACCGTGGCGTAGTCGTGACAACGACGTGTCGTGACCGTATCCCGGTGATCGGGTCAACGAGCGTCCGACCAGGCGACACGACGGCGGCTCCGACGTCGCGTGACGGCCGTTGCGTGGCCACCCGTGCGACGCCCACGTCGGGCACACTGCGGCTCGTGATCCCGGTCGCGCGCTCCCATCCCTATCTGGCCGCCTCCCGGCCACGGGCCTTCGCACACCGGGGCTGGCACGTGGGCGAGCTCGCCGGGCTGGAGAACACGCTCGCGGCCTTCGCGCGGGCGCGCGACGAGGGCTACGCCTACGTCGAGACCGACGTGCACGCCACGCGCGACGGCGTGCTCGTCGTGCACCACGACGCGACCCTGCGACGCGTGGCCGGCCACCCCGGCGTGCTCCGCGCGATGGACTGGGCCGACGTCGCACCGGTGCGGGTGCGCGGCCGGGAGAGGCTGCCCCGCCTGGAGGAGGCGCTCGAGGCGCTGCCCGGCATGCGGTTCAACGTCGACCTCAAGTCGCCGGGGACGCTGCGGCCCATGCTCGAGCTGCTCGAGCGCGACGACGTCGCCGAGCGCGTGGCCGTCGCGAGCACCGACGAGGGACGGCTGCGGGCGGTGCGGCAGCGCTTCGGGGACCGCGTCGTCACCGGGGTCTCCGCGCGGGCGGCGCTCTCGTTGCGCACCCGGTCGGTCCTGCCGGGACCCCTGTCCCGGTACGTCCCGGTGGGTGGGGACCTCGCGCAGCTGCCGGTGCGCTTCGCCGGTCTGCCCGTCGTCGACGCCACGACCCTCCGCGCGGCCCACGGGGCGGGGCTGGAGATGCACGTGTGGACGATCGACCGGGCCTCGGACATGCATCGCCTGCTCGACCTGGGGGTCGACGGCCTCATGACCGACCGCCCCGACGTGCTGCGCGACGTGCTCGCGGTGCGCGGGGCATGGCAGAGCGCTCCACCGGCGGTGTGACCTACCCGGAGCGCGGGTAACACATGCGTGAACACATCGATGTGAGCCAGGGGTCGGGACCGTCGGAGCACGCCTGCCGGGCGTGAGCCGGGTCACGACCACGTGTCCGAACGGTGTCGCGGGAACGAACCGGCACCGTCGGGCGTTGGGACCTGGAGCGCCGACCGGGAGTCTGTCCCGGACGCGGCGCGCATGCAGTCGAGGAAAGGACAGCACTCATGGCCGACCGCGTCCTCCGTGGGAGTCGCCTCGGAGCCGTCAGCTACGAGACCGACCGCGACCACGACCTCGCCCCCCGCCGCTCGTTCGCCTACCGCTGCCCGAAGGGCCACGACTTCGAGGTGCCGTTCTCGGACGACGCCGAGGCGCCGGTGACCTGGGAGTGCCGCCTCCACGGCGAGGAGGGCAAGCGCATCGATGGCACCGAGCCGGAGCAGAAGAAGGTCAAGCCCCCGCGCACGCACTGGGACATGCTGCTCGAGCGCCGTTCGGTGCCCGAGCTCGAGGAGCTCCTCGACGAGCGCCTCGGCCTGCTGAAGGAGCGTCGCTCCGAGTCCGCGTGACCCGCTCGATCCGACCCCGTCACCGTTCGCCGGTGGCGGGGTCCTTTCGTGTCCGGACCCGGTCGCGGATCGCCCACACCGTGATCCGCCACAGCGCCTCGCGGACCACCGCACCGCTCATCTTCGACGACCCGGCGGTGCGCTCGGTGAAGGTGATCGGCACCTCGCGCACGGTGAAGCCCCCGCGGTGCACCCGGAACGCCAGGTCCACCTGGAAGCAGTAGCCCTGCGAGGACACCGGCGCGCGGGTGATGGCCTCGAGCACCGGGCGCCGGAACAGGCGGAACCCGCCCGTCACGTCCCGCACCGGCAGCCGGAGCGCACGGCGGGAGTACACGTTGGCCGAGCGCGACAGCGCGTTGCGGTGCCGGGGCCAGTTCACGACCCGCCCGCCCGGCACGTAGCGGGACCCGAGCACGAGGTCGGCGCACGCCGTCCGCGCCCCGGCGAGCAGCGCGGGGAGGTCCTCGGGCGCGTGCGAGCCGTCCGCGTCCATCTGCACGACCCACCCGATCTCGGTGGCGGGATGCGTGGCCATGACGTGCGCGAACGCGTCGACGTAGGCGGCGCCGAGACCGCGCTTGGGCTGGTGGTGCAGCACCGAGACGCGGGGGTCGTCGCGGGCGAGGTCGTCGGCCAGCTCACCGGTCCCGTCGGGGCTCCCGTCGTCCACCACCAGCAGCCGGGCCCCGGGCAGCGTCACGAGGACCCGCTCGACGAGCCCGGGGAGGTTCTCCCGCTCGTCGTAGGTGGGGACGACGACGATCAGTCCGGTGCCGTCGGCCGCGGGGGCGCTCCCGCTCATCCCGCGACCGGGGGTGTCGTGTCGGGCGGCGTCGTGCCCGGTCCTCCTGCCCGGCGTCGGGCGCGGGCGCCCAGGACGGCACCCGTGGCGACGGCCGCGACGCCGAGGGCGGCGAGGACCCACTCCGGGCCGGCGCCGAGACGGGTGGCGAGGGTCGTCGTGGTGCGCAGCGGGACGCGGTCGACCAGGACGCCGGGGGTGTAGAGCGCGCCGGTGCGGTCGACGACGGTGCCGTCCGGGGCGATCACCGCGCTCTGGCCGCTGGTGGCGGCGATGACGACGGCCCGGTCGTGCTCGATCGCCCGCAGCCGGCTCATCCCCTGCTGCTGGTAGGTCATGTTCGTGTAGCCGAAGGTGGCGTTGTTCGTCGGCACGGTGAGCAGGTCGGCGCCCGCGGTGACGGCGTCGCGGACGTCGTCGTCGAAGACCACCTCGTAGCAGGTGGCCACGCCGAGGCGGGCCGGTCCGGCGGCGAGGAGCGGATCACCCGTGCCCGGCTGGAAGTCGACCACCCGGGCGACGTCGTCGGAGAAGAAGGCGGCGAGCCCGCGCAGCGGGATGTACTCGCCGAAGGGCAGCAGGTGGCGCTTGACGTACTGGTCGGTGGGGCCCCCGGGGCTGGTGGGCGTCTGCGGGGTCCAGACGACGGCGGCGTTGCGCGGGCCCTCGACGTAGGCGGTGCCGTCGGCGTTGAGCGCGCCCCGCAGCACGGCACCGACGACCACCGGAACCCCGATCCGGTCGGTCACCGCCTGGATCTCGGTGCGGGCGTCGGCGTTGGCGAACGGGTCGATGTCCGAGGAGTTCTCCGGCCAGATCACCAGGTCGGGACGGGGGCGCTGCCCGGCCGCGACCTGGGCGGCCAGCTGCTGGGTCTCCCGGACGTGGTTGTCGAGCACGGCGCGGCGCTGGCTCGCGAAGTCCAGCCCGGCGCGGGGGACGTTGCCCTGCACCGCCGCGACGGTGATCGTCCGGTCGCCCGGCTCGACGGCGGCGTGGGCCGGGGTCGCGAGGCCGACGACCGGGCCGAGCAGCACGGCGACGAGCGCTCCGACGACGGTCGGTGCCCCGCGACGGTGGGCGTCTCCGGACGTGGGGTGTCCGCGATGCGACACCGCCGACACCAACGACCACAGACCGGCCCCGGAGAGCACCACCCCGAAGCTGACCAGCGGCGCTCCCCCGAGCGAGGCGAGCCGCGCGTACGCCCCGCCGGCCTGCCCGAACGCGAGCTTGGCCCACGGGAACCCGCCCCAGGGCACCCGCTCGATCCCGGCCTCCCCCGCCACCCAGAGGCAGGCGATCCACAGCGGCGTCGCGGGCAGCCGGCGGACCACCGGGACCAGGGCCACCGGGATCGCCACGGCGAGCACGACGACCGCCAGCGCGCCGAGCCACACCGCGCCCACGTAGGTCCCGGTCCAGTGCAGCAGCGGGTACTGGTAGGCCAGCGCGGCGAGCAGGCCCCAACCGAACGCGGCGCGGACCCGGCGCCCGTCGACGACCGCGAGCAGCAGCGCGATCCCCAGCGGCGCCGCCCACCACCAGCCCAACGGCGGGAACGCCGCGTACAGCGCGAGCCCGGCGACGACGGCACCGACGACGCGGCCCGCCGTCACCGCCCGGCGCGAGGGGAACCTCCGGTCGGACAGAGCGACCGGATCCTCCCCTCGCGGCGTGTGGGTCGCCGCGTTCAGCACGAGAGGAGGTCGTGCGGGCGGGTGTTGACCGCCTCGCACCCGTCGTCGGTGACCACGACGATGTCCTCGATCCGGGCACCCCAGCGGTCCGGGAAGTAGACGCCGGGCTCGATCGAGAACGCCATGCCCGGCTCGAGGGTCAGCGCGTTCCCGGCGACGATGTAGGGCTCCTCGTGCACCTCGAGGCCGATGCCGTGGCCGGTGCGGTGCACGAAGTTCTCGCCGTAGCCGGCCTCGCGGATGATCGCGCGGGCCGCCTCGTCGACGCTCTCCGCCGTCGCACCGGGACGGGCGGCGGCGACCGCGGCCGCCTGGGCGCGCTGCAGCACGGCGTAGACGTCGCTGACCTCGTCGGTCGGGGCGCCCACGACGTACGTGCGGGTGCAGTCGGAGTTGTAGCCCTCCGGGAGCGGTCCGCCGATGTCGACGACGACGACGTCGCCCGCCTCGATCACGCGGTCGGACACCTCGTGGTGGGGGCTCGCGCCGTTCGGGCCGGATCCCACGATGACGAACGCCGCCTCGGCGTGCCCCGCCGCGACGATGCCCGCGGTGATGTCCGCGCCGACCTCGGCCTCGGTGCGCCCGGGGCGCAGCCAGCCCGGGACCTGCGCGTGGACGGCGTCGATGGCCGCGCCCGCCCGGCGCAGGTACTCGACCTCGGCGGGGTCCTTGCGCATCCGCAGCTCGCGCAGCACCGGGGTGGCGAGCTCCTGGGTGGCCAGCGGGAGCGCGTCGCGCAGCCCGAGCACGTGCAGCGCGGGCATGTCGGAGGCGACCGCGACCCGCTTCACGCCGTCGAGGCACGCCGCGACCAGCCCGTGCGGGTCCTCGCCGTCCACCCAGTCCAGGACCCGGATCCCCGCCTGGTCGACGCCGGTGCCGTCGAGGCCGGGCCGCTCCAGGCGGGGGACCACGAAGGCGGCCTCGTCCTGGGTCGGGAGCACCAGGGCGGAGAGCCGCTCGTGGGAGTGCTTGACGACGCCGGCGAGGTACTGGAGATCCGGACCGGGGGTGACGACGAGGGCGTCGACGCCGGCCCGGGCGGCCAGCCGCCGGGCCCGGTCGAGGCGGGACGTGACCTGGTCGGCGAGCGAGGACCCCATACCGGCGAGCCTAGGTGGCGCCGGCGCGAGAGGTCCCATCCGCCCTCCGGCCTACGGCCCGCCCACCTCGCTGACGTGGGCGGCCACGATGCGCCACCCCTCGGCGGTCCGTGCCCAGGTCTGGGTCTGCCTGCCCTCCGCGGCGTGGCCGGGGTAGCCGAACAGGGTGCTGACGACCGCTGCGTCCGCGCCGAGCGCCAGCACGACCGTGTCACGCAGCGTGCGCCCGGGCGGCACCCCGGGGTGCTCGCGCCGCCACGCCGCGATCTCGGCGGCGCCGTGCTGCCGGTCCGCGACGCCGTACCGCACGCAGCGGGGGTCGTCCCAGAACAGCTCGGTGAGCACCGCGACGTCGGCCTCGCGCAGGGCGCGCTCGTAGCGGCCGAACACCGCCCGCACCTCGTCGGCCACCGCCCCGTCGCCGGGTGACGACGGGGCGGTGGGCCGGATGTCCGAGGCGGTCACGCGGGCTCGGGGGCGGCGGTGCCGCCGGTGGTCGCAGGCCTGGCCGAGGTGGCTGTGGCGACCGCCGTCGTGCTGGTGGCCGTGGCGCCCGCCGGCGCCGGGGCCTCCTCCTCGCGCGGCTCGGGGACCGGTGCCTCGTCGCCCTCGGCGGCCCCGACCGCGGTGCTGCCCCGCCGGCGCTCCACCAGCCCGAACGCCAGCAGCACGATCCCGGCGAACAGGTAGCCGAGGGCGATCTGTCCGCCGACGCCCCAGCCCACCGACTGCGCGTGGATCAGCCCGATGTACCCGAGCACCGCCCCGGCGAAGCTGTAGCCCGCCGCGGCGAAGAAGCGCTTGTCGATGACGAAGGCCGTGATCGACCCGAGCACGAGCCCCGCGAGGATCGCGCCGCCGCCGAGCAGCGCGAGCCCGTGGTAGACCAGCCCCGCGTTGGTCAGGGCGTCCTCGCCGACCTTGTCCGCGGTCGTGCCGGCCGCCGAGAGCGCGTCGTCGATCTGCCCCGACGCCCAGGAGGCGATGTTCGGGATGATCGCGAAGACCACCGCGACGGCGTGGCGGGCCGGCGTCTCGCGGAAGGCCTGCGCGCCGATGAGCAGCCCGATGTAGAGCAGGATCGGCACGATGGCCGGCATCGGCAGCAGCGCCCCGAGCAGCGAGAACAGGCCGAGGAAGCACATCAGGGCGACGACGACGCCCGAGGCCAGCGAGTAGGTCGTCCGGCCGCCCGCGGACTTCCACCCGGGGTGGCCGATGTACACGGCCGGCGGGAACGGGCAGCCGAGCACCGACCCGACGACGGCGCCGGTGCCGTCGGCCAGGAGCACCGACCGCAGGTTGTAGGAGTCGCCCGCGACGGAGGCCGATTCGACGTTGGTCATGCCCTCGGTGAAGTTGTAGATGCCGAGCGGGATCGCGGTGGCGAGCAACGGCGCGACGTCCGCGAGGCCCGCCCCGAGCCGTCCGAAGTCCGCCGTCGGGAGCGAGACCGCGACGTCCTGGGCCGCCGCGGCCACGTCGGGCACCGACATGTACCCGCCGATCCAGCCGATCGCCGTGCCGACGAGCAGTGCCGCGAGCCCGACCGGGATGTTCCCGGGCAGCTTCAGGTCGGTGAAGAAGCCGATGAGGATGATCATCATGACCGGTAGCGCGATCCAGAGGGCCTCGAACATCTGGGCCGCCGGGCGCATCGAGATGAACGCGATCGAGACGCCGGCCAGGGTGCCGAGCATCGCCGCCTGCGGGGTGAAGCGCCGGATGTACGGCCCGACGAAGGCCCCCACCAGCACGATCAACCCGATGATGAAGCTCCAGGCGAGACCCGCCGCCCACGCCACGAGGGGGTTCTGCGTCTGCAGGTAGATCGGCAGCATGATCACGAACACGACGATGAACATGTGCGGCACCGACGGTCCGTACGGCATCGCGCAGACGTCGTCGCGACCTTCCTTCCGGGCCAGCCGCCGGGCCAGGTAGGTGTAGTAGACGTTGCCGAGCAGCAGCTGGACGCCCAGCGCCGGCAGGATCACGCCGAAGACGTCGGTCCCGGGGATCTTGACGACGGTGAGGCACAGGCCGGAGAGCACCAGCACGTTGACGATGGTGTTGAACCCGAGCCCGAAGAAGGCGTTGGTGTCGCCGGCGACCCACCACGGGAGCCTGGCGGGCCCGGCCTCGGTCCGGGGCGAAGCGTGCGTCATGACGGGACCCCTTCGAGGGCGGTGGACGAGGCGGACGACAGGCTGGACAGCAGGGCCCCCGAGGGCGCGACCCAGCCGAAGATCCCGCCCTGCGCGGCGATCATGGCGAGGCCCACCCGCTGGAACTCGGGGAAGTAGGAGCCGACGCAGTCGGACAGGACGAGGCACTCGTAGCCGCGGTCGTTGGCCTCGCGGACGGTGGTGTGCACGCACACCTCGGTGGTCACGCCGGTGACGACGAGCCGGGTGATCCCGCGGGCGGCCAGCTCGGTCCCGAAGGACGTGCCGTGGAACGAGCCCTTGCCGGGCTTGTCGATCACCAGCTCGCCGGGCGCGGGCGCGAGCTCGTCGACGATGTCGTGGCCGTACTCGCCGCGCACGAGGATGCGTCCCTTCGGGCCGGGGTCGCCGATGCGCAGCGACGGCGACGCCGCGGTGCAGCTTCGCGGGCGGGCAGTCCGAGAGGTCCGGGACGTGGCCCTCCCGGGTGTGGATCACCGTCATCCCGGCCTCGCGGGCCGTGGCGAGCACCCGCTGCAGGGGCGGGATCGACCGCCTGCAGCAGCGAGACGTCGTTGCCGAGGGTCTCGCCGAATCCACCGGGCTCGCAGAAGTCGCGCTGCATGTCGATGAGGACCAGCGCCGTCGTCGCGACGTCGTAGGTGAACTCCCCCGGGTCCGCGTCGACGGTGAGCGCGCCGGGCGCGGGCGCTGCCGGGCTCACGCCGCACGCTCCGTGGCCGCGAGCACCGCATCCGACGTCGCGACCGCGCCGAAGACCCCGCCCTGCATCGTCACCATGTGCAGCGCCGCGTCGTGGTTCGACGGGTCGGTGGCGCCGGTGGCGTCGGAGAGGATCAGGCACTCGTAGCCGCGGTCGTTGGCCTCGCGCATCGTCGTGTGCACGCACACGTCGGTGGTGATGCCGGTGAGCACGATGTGCGTGATGCCGTTCGTGCGGAGCACCAGGTCGAGCTGCGTGGCGTAGAACGCGCCCTTGCCGGGCTTGTCGATCAGCACCTCGCCGGGGCACGGCGCCACCTCGGGGACGATCTCCCAGCCCGGTTCGCCGCGGACGAGGATCCGGCCGGTCGGTCCCTCGCTGCCGATCTCCGCGCCGATCTGCGCCGAGCGCCAGCGCTTGTTCGCGGGCAGGTCGGAGAGGTCGGGGGCGTGGCCCTCGCGGGTGTGGACCACGAGCATCCCGGTCTCGCGCGCCAGGGCGAGCATCCGGGCGGTGGGTTCGAGCCCGGCCCGGGTGAGGCCGATGTCGTAGCCCATCCGGTCGACGTAGCCGCCGGGCCCGCAGAAGTCGACCTGCCAGTCGATGCAGATCAGCGCGGTGCGCGACGTCGGGACGGTGCCGTCGTACGGCCAGGCGTACGGCACCGCGTCGACGGGGCCGACGACCGCCGGCGTCGGCGGTGCGGGGGCCGGCGGCGCGGGCGTCGGGGGTGCCGGGGTCGGGGGTGCCTGGGCTCGGGACTCGGCGAGGGTCACGGGACCTCCTCGGTGGGGCGGGACGGGGTGACGAGCGGGCGGTCGGGCGGGCAGAGCACAGCGGCGGCGGCGAGGAGCCGGGCCTCGGAGAAGGCGGGGCCGACGAGGGTGACGCCGACGGGTCGGCCGTCGGGGGTGGTCCCGGCGGGCAGGGCGAGGGCGGCGAGGTCGAGCAGGTTGGTGGCCTGGGTGAAGCGGCCGAGCACGAGGTTGCGGGCCAGCGGCTCCGCGGCCAGCTCGGCGCGGGTGAACGTGGTCGGCACCGTCGGGAGCAGCAGGACGTCCGCGCGGGCGAACAGCCGCGCGGCCCAGGCCCGCAGCTCCTGGAGGCGATGGCGCGCCCGGAAGGTCTCGACGCCGGTGACCTCCGAGCCGCGCTCGACCACCGCGCGCACGGCGGGGTGCACGTCGCCGGGGCGCTCGCGCAGGAAGTCCTCGAGGCCGGCGAGCCGTTCGGCCACCCACGGGCCGGTGTAGAGCAGGTCGCCCG
Source organism: uncultured Actinomycetota bacterium (assembly GCA_963849235.1). Classification (GTDB taxonomy): domain Bacteria; phylum Actinomycetota; class Actinomycetes; order Mycobacteriales; family Pseudonocardiaceae; genus Actinomycetospora. The sequence goes on from CAWKGY010000001.1 coordinate 356,892, forward strand.
CCTCGCGCAGCGGCCCCGTCGTCGTGGTCGTCGTCGACCCCGCCCGGGACGCCACCCGCTCGACCACCCCGGCGAAGGCCACGGCCATGGCCTCGTCGCCGGCGAAGGCGTCGAGGTCGAGGTCGCCGGGGAGGGCGACGGTCGGCGCGGCCGGCACGGGCAGGGCGCGGGCCGGGCGGGACCAGGGGTCGTCGGCGTCCGGGCCGGCGAGCACGGCCAGGGCGACCGCGGCGTCGGCGGTGTCGTGGGCGAAGACGCTCACGCAGTCCAGGGACCGGCAGGCGGGCACGACGCCGGAGGTCCCGACGAGGCCGCGGGTCGGCTTGAGCCCGACGATGCCGTTCATCGCCGCGGGCACCCGACCGGAGCCCGCGGTGTCGGTGCCGAGCGCCAGGGGGACGACCCCGGCCGCCACCGCCACCGCGCTCCCCGAGCTGGAACCGCCGGAGATCAGGTCGCCCCCGAAGACGCTCTCCGGGGCGCCGTAGGGCGAGCGGGTCCCGTTGAGGCCGGTGGCGAACTGGTCGAGGTTGGTCTTCCCGACGACGAGGGCTCCCGCCGCCCGGAGGCGGCGGACCGACCCGGCGTCCATCGGCGGGCGGTAGGCGAACGCCGGGCACGCGGCCGTGGTGGGCAGCCCGGCGACGTCGATGTTGTCCTTGACCGCCACCGGCACCCCGTGCAGCGGTCCCCGCTCCCCCGGGGCGAGCGCGTCGAGCTCCGCGGCCCGGGCGTGCAGGTCCGCGGCGGGGGTGGTGCTGATCCACACCGCGTCGTCGCCGCGCTCCGCCATCCGCGCGAGGACGTCGTCCACCACGTCCCGGGCACGCAGCGTGCCGGTCGCGTAGCCCGTCCGAAGGCTCTCGACGCCGAGGACCGGGCCGGCTGTCGCGTTCTGCACTTGGTCGATTGTCGACCGTTTGATGTCCGGGACCGGCACCGGCTGTTACGGGTGTGTGAAGCGGCTAGCGGGCGGGGTCGCCGAGCTCCGGAGCGAGATAGGTCCGGGCGCCGTGCCCCTCGAGCGCGGCGAGGGCGGTGGCCGGGTCGCCGGACGCGATCGCCTCGTAGAGGTCGCGGTGGCGCCTCGCCCCCTCCTCCGGGGTCCGGACCTGGGCCTCGCGGCGCATGTTCGTCGCCATGTAGAGCTGGAGCTGGAGCAGCACGGGCTCGTAGACCCGCAGCAGGTGGCGGTGGCCGGCGAGACCCACGAGCGCGAGGTGGAAGTCGCGGTGGGCCACCGCCCGCTCCTCGTCCGAGTCGCCCGAGCACTCGATCCCGACGACGGCGCGCTCCAGGGCGGCCAGGAGGTCCGGCTCCGGCGGGCCGGCGGAGAGCGCGGTCTGCAGCGCGAACCGCTCGAGGGCGTCGCGCAGCCCGAACAGCTCGTCCATGTCGCGGGCGGAGAGCTCGGTGACGCGGACCCCGCGCCGCGGGAGGTGCTCGACGAGGCCCTGCTGCCCGAGCAGGCGCAGCGCCTCGCGCAGGGGTGCCCGGCTGGTCCCGAAGCGGCGGGTCAGCTGCTCCTCGACGAGCCGCTCCCCCGGCGCGAAGGCCCCGCGCAGGATGTCGGCCCGGACCCGGGCGACGACGAGCTCGACCAGGCTCCGGGCGCCGAGCTCGCCGCCGTCGGCCGGCGGTGCCTCAGCGGTCACGGGTCCTCCTCGGCGCCGGCGGGACACCTCGGTCCGCGCCCTCGTTCCCGCGAGGGTAGTAGGTAGAACTCCCCTCCCCCGCCGCGCCGCGTCCCGACAGGCTGTCGCCATGAGCAGCCCCATCGACCGCGCCGCCCTCCTCGACCGCCTCGACGGCGAGCTCGCCGACCTCGGCGCGCGCCTCTCCCGGGTCCGCGACGACCTCGGCGCCCTGCGGCCCCCGGCCGCGTCGAGCCCGACGACGGGCGCCGAACGCGCGCCCGCGCCCCCGGCTCCACCTCCGCCCGGGGCGGCCCCGGCCGGGCTCGGCCCCTGGTCGCCGTGGGCCCAGCCCTCGGGGTCGTTCGGGTCGCCCATCGGTCCGCTGTCGCCCGTCGGTCCGGGCTCACCCTGGGCCCCGCGCGCCACCACGCCCCCGTCGCGCCCCTCGTCCGCGCCGCCGTCACCGCCCCGGCCCTCCCGCGCCGCACTCCTGGTCTCCCGCCTCACCGGCGCCCGGCTCCTGGCGATCGCCGGCGGCGGCGTGACGCTCGTCGGCGTCGTCCTGCTGCTGGTGCTGGCGGCCTCGCGCGGCTGGTTCGGCCCGGAAGCACGGGTCGTGCTGGGCGCGGTCGTCGGGCTCGCCCTCGTCGGCGCGGGCGTCCGGCTCCAGGCCCGGCGGGCCGCCGCCGCAGCCGACGGCACGGTCCCCGCCGCCGACCCCGGACCGATCACGCTCGCGGCCACCGGGATCACGGCGCTCTACCTCACGGTCGCGGCGGCGGCCTCGCTCTACGCCTTCCTGCCCGTCCCGGTCGCCCTGGTGCTCGCGCTGCTCGTCGCCGGCGGCGGGCTGGTGCTCGCCGACCGCTGGCGCCGCCACGGCCTCGCGCTCGGTGTCGTCGTCGGCGCGGGCCTGCTGCTCCCGCTCGTCGTCGAGTCCGCCGGGGCGTTGCTCGTGGCCCTGTTCGTCGTCCTCGTCGTCGTGACCCTCCCGATCGCGGCACGACGGGGCTGGTCCTCGCTCGTCCTCGTCGCGGTCGCCGCCGCATCGCTCGCCGGCCTCGCCGCCACGGCCGCCGTCGCCACCGCGTCCGGCGGCAGCGGAGGGCCCGCCGCCTGGCTGACCGTGTCGGTCGGGGCGCTCGTGCTGGTCGCCGCCGCGGCGGCGCTCGTGCTGGTCACCGCCGCTCGAGCCGCGACGCCGGACGAGGCGCCCGTCGGCCCGCAGCGGCCGTCGGGCACCGTCGTCGTCGCCGGGGTCGTCCTCGCCCTGCCGGTGCTGCCGCTGCTCGCGGTCGCCGGCCTGCTGCCGCGCCCGGTCGGGGCGGTCGTCGACGTCGTCGCGGTCGTGGTCCTGCTCGCCGTCGGCGCGGTGGTCGAGCGTGGTCCAGGCCGGGTGCCCGCGACCCCGGCGCTCGCGACGGGCGCCGCGGCCGCGGCCGCCGTCGTCGGCATCCAGGCGGTCCCGCTGGCGCTGACCGGCGTCGCCCAGGGCGGGGTGTTCCTCGCCGTCGCCACGGTGCTCGCCGTCCTGGCCCGCGGCACCCGCCGCCACGGGGTGCTCCTCGCCGCCGGGGTGTTCGGTGCGATCGGCCTCCTCCAGGCCCTCGGGCGGGACCTCCCCCTCGACGTCGTCGTCGACGGGCTCGCCCCCGACCGGGCGACGCTGCTGGGCATGGCGGTGGTCGCGGTCCTCGTGATCGCCACCGCCGCGACGCTGCTGGCGGCCCTGGGCCGCCTCGGGCACCTCGGGACGCGGAACCGCTCGGCCGCCGCGACCGCGGTGCTCGGCCTGGTCGGCCTCTACGGCGCCGCGGGGCTCGTCGTGACCGTGGCGCTGGCGATCTCACCGACGCGCTCGGGGTTCCTCGTCGGGCACGTGCTCGTCACCATCTCCTGGACCGCGCTCGCCCTGGTCCTGCTCGTGCGTGGCCCCCGGAGCGAGGCGGTGAGCCTGCCGCGCGTGCTCGGCGGGGTCCTCGTCGTGGCGGCGGTGGCCAAGCTGATCCTCTTCGACCTGGTCACGCTGGACGGGCTGGCGCGCGTCGCGGTGTTCCTGGGGGCGGGCGTCGTGCTGCTGGTCGCCGGCACCCGCTACGCGCGGTGGGTCACGGCCGGGGCCGGGGACGCCGAGGGGGCGTTGTCGGAGGGGCCTGGCACGCTTGCCGACCATGAGTGATCCGGCGGGGTCGGGCCCGGTCATGCTGCTGGACTCCGCGAGCCTGTGGTTCCGGGCGTTCTACGGCGTCCCGTCCTCGCTCACCGCGGACGACGGGACGCCCGTCAACGCGGTGCGCGGCTTCTGCGACATGGTCGCGCGCCTCGTGCGCGCCCGGCAGCCCTCGGCCGTCGTCGCCTGCCTGGACCGCGACTGGCGCCCGGCCTTCCGGGTACGGGCGATCCCGTCCTACAAGGCCCATCGCGTGGACACCTCGAGCGGCGTGGACCCGTCGGACCCGAACACCGGCGGCGGTCCCGACGCCGAGGCCGCTCCGGCGGAGCTCGGGGTCCAGGTCCCGATCATCCTCGACGTCCTCGCCGCGGCGGGGATCCCGACGGCGGGCGCGGAGGGCTACGAGGCGGACGACGTGATCGGCACGTTGTGCGCCACCGAGTCGTCGCAGCCGATCGAGGTGGTCTCCGGGGACCGCGACCTGCTCCAGCTCGTCCGCGACGAGCCGAGCCCCACCCGGATCATCTACATCGCGCGGGGCGTGGCGAAGTACGAGGTCTACGGGCCCGACGAGGTCGCGGCGCGCTACGGCGTCCCGGTCGCGCGGGCCGGCGACGGCTACGCCGAGATGGCGATGCTGCGCGGCGACCCCTCCGACGGGCTGCCCGGGGTGCCCGGGGTCGGGGAGAAGACCGCCGCGCAGGTGGTGTCGAAGTTCGACTCGTGGGCCGACCTCATCGGGGCCGTCGTCGAGGGCGGCGACCCCCGGCTGTCCGCGGCGGTGCGCGCCAAGCTGGTCAAGGCCGCCCCGTACCTGACCGTGGCGCCCGGCGTGGTGCGGGTCGCGCCCGACGCACCGATCGACTGGACGGGCACCACGCGGCCCCTCCCCCACGAGCCCGTCGACGCCGACCGGCTCGCCGAGCTCGCGCAGCGGTGGAGCCTCACCGGCTCGGTGGACCGCCTGGTGGGCGCCCTCGCCGGTCGGGACTAACCGGCTGACGAGCTCGGGCGCGGCACGGTGCGCGCCAGGGTCGCCGGCGCCCGGGCGAACCAGGCCTCGGTGACGAGCTCACCGAGCTCGCCGTCGGAGATCCGCTCGAGGTGCGCGAGGACGCTGGCGTGGCCGTCGAAGTGCGGGGTCGTGAAGTAGACCCCGCCGTCCTCGGCGAGGAGGGCCTCCTTGGCGCCGAGGTCGGGCACCCGGGCGCCGAGGATCGGGCCGGGCTGTTCGTCCCAGCCCAGGTCAGCAAGGTCGCGGGGCCGCAGCGGACGCTCCCAGACGAACCCCTTGCCCTTCACCTTCCACGACGCGGTCCCGCCGTAGGAGGGGCGCTCCTCGACGCCGGGCAGCGCCGTCGCGTGCCGGCGCACGTCGTCCCAGGTCGCCATGACGGGCAACGCTAGCGCGGCTGGCCGACCTCGTAGGCACCGTTCTCGTCGGTGACGTCGACGGGGATTCTGCTGGGGTCGCCCGTCGACGGTCGCGGTGCAGACGAAGGAGACCCCGGGACGGACGCGCTCGCGATCGGGGCAGGTCGGTGCCGGTGATCTGGCGGTGCCAGTCGCGGCTGACGACGTCGGTGACCCCGCGCTCGACGGCCGCGCGGTCGAGCACGTCGTAGCGTGCGAATCGCGGGCCGACGAGGAACGCGAGCAGGGCGACGACGATCGCGGCGATCACGACGACCGCGAGCAGGACGACGAGGACGATGCGGCGGATCCGGCGGCGGCGCGCCGGGTCCCGGGGGGCAGCGGCGGGCGGGGGCGGCGCCGACGCGGGTGGGGCCCAGCCGGGAGCGGTCGGCTGCCAGCCCGGCGGTCCCCCGGGGGGCACGCCCCCGGGGCGGTAGCCGGGGTGGGCCCAGGCGGCCGCCGGGGTGGGCGTGGGCTCGGCGGCCGTCGTCCGCTCGGGGACGACGTCGCCGGGACCGGGTGCCCCCTGGCTCCGGGCCGCTCCACCGGTGGGGAGCCCGGACGGCGGGGTCGCGTCGTCGTCGGCCGGGTGGGTGTCGGCCGGGTGCGGGCGGTGTCGGCCGGGTGCGCGTCGGCCGGGTGGGCGTCGGCCGGATGCCCGTCGGGCTCGGCGGGACCGGGCACCTCGGTCCGGCCGGCCGGCGCACCGGTCGCGGGGTCCTCGGGAGGCCGGTCCGTCGTGGGCTGGTCCCCGGTGGCCGGGTGGTCCCGCTCGGACGGGTCCCGGGCGTCGGCGCCGGGCGGCTCCTCGCCGCCGGGCTCCCCGCTCGGGCTCGTCATCGCGTCACACTCTCACGGACCCGAGGCACTCCGGCGGCCACACGTCGAGGGGCACCCCACGCCGGCTCTCCCCGCCGCCCGCCGGCCTGCGCGCTCACGTGCCCCTGATCATGCAGGCCCGGCGCCCGCCCCTCAGGTCTCCCCCACCGCGACGACCCCGCGACGGATCGCGCGCCCGGCGTCGGCCGCGGCCCGTCCCACCGGATCCGATCCGCCGCACACCCCGCGGATCTGGTCGAGCAGGTCGAGCACCTGGCGGCACCAGCGCACGAAGTCGCCCGCCGAGAGCTCGGTGCCGTGCGAGCGGGCGGTCGAGAGCACCGCCGAGAGGGCCTCCCCCTTCGCCCACCGGTGCACCGGCCAGGCGAACCCGAGGTCGGGCTCGCGGGTGCGGTCGAGGTGGTGGCGGCGCTCGTCGGCGACGAGGTCCTGCCACAGCTGGACGGTCGCGGACACGGCGGCCTCCGCCGCGTCGGGGATCCGCGGGATGCCGCCGTCGTCGCGCCGCGAGTCGTAGACCAGCGAGGACGCCACCGCGGCCAGCTCGGCCGGGCCGAGCCCGACCCACACCTTGTGACGCAGGCACTCGGCGACGAGGAGGTCGGACTCCCCCCACAGCCGCGAGAGCCGGCGCCCGTCGGCGGTGAGGGCCTCCTGGTCCTCGTCGTCCGGGCCGTGCTCCGCGAGGTCCACGAGGTACTCCCGCTCGGTGAGCAGGCCGCGGATGCGGTCGAAGTTCCGGGCGAGGGAGTGCGTCGTCGAGCGGACCCGCTGCTCGAGCTGCTCGTTCTCCCGGGCCAGCTTGGCGTGCCGCTCGGCCCAGCGGGCGCGGTCGTCGCGGTCCGCGCGGCCGTGCATCGGGTGCGAGCGCAGGGCGCGCCGCAGCGAGGCCAGCTCGTGGTCCTCGGTGTCGGCGCCGTGGCGCCGCCGCGAACCCTGGCGGGTCGGCGGCTCGATCCCGGTCTCGCGCAGCGCGTTCGCGAGGTCGCGGCGCACCCGCGGCAGCTTGTGGTCGACCCGCTTCGGGAGCTTCATGGTCCCGAGGGCGTGCACGGGGTCGGGGAAGTCGGCGATCGAGAGCCGTCCGGCCCACCGGTCCTCGGTCAGCACGAGCGGCCGGGGCTCCATCCCGCGCCCGGACCGGTCGACGCCGGGGTCGAGCACGACGGCGAGGCCCGCGCGCTTCCCCGAGGGGACGGCGATGACGTCCCCGGTCCGCAACGCCTCCAACGACGCCGAGGACTCGGCCTTCTGCTGCGAACGGCCCTGCTTCGCGAGCTGCTTCTCCCGCTCGGACAGCCGCCGGCGCAGGTCCATGTACTCGGTGAACCCGGCGAGCGACTCCTCGGTGCCCTCCTCGCCGGCCATGGCCTCCGCGTAGCCCTCGAGGGCCTCGCGGTTGCGCTCCACCCGCTTGGCGAGGTGCACCACCGACCGGTCCGCCTGGAACTGCGCGAACGACTGCTCGAGCAGCTCGCGGGCCTGGGCGATCCCGAGCCGGTCGACGAGGTTGACGGCCATGTTGTAGCCGGGCCGGAACGACGAGCGCAGCGGGTAGGTCCGCGTCGAGGCGAGCCCGGCGACCTGCGCGGGGTCCATCCCGGGGGCCCAGAGCACCACCGCGTGGCCCTCGACGTCGATCCCGCGTCGCCCCGCCCGCCCGGTGAGCTGCGTGTACTCCCCCGGGGTCAGCTCGACGTGGGACTCGCCGTTGTACTTGACGAGCTTCTCCAGCACGACGGTCCGCGCGGGCATGTTGATCCCGAGCGCCAGCGTCTCGGTGGCGAAGACCGCGCGGACGAGGCCCCGGACGAACAGCTCCTCGACGGTCTCCTTGAACGCCGGGAGCATGCCGGCGTGGTGGGCCGCGACCCCGCGCTCGAGGCCCTCGCGCCACTCCCAGTAGCCCAGGACGTCCAGGTCGGCGTCGGGCAGGCCCGACGTCCGGCGCTCGACGATCGCGCGGATCTCCTCGACCTCGGCGGCGGCGGTGAGCCGGAGGCCGGAGCGCACGCACTGGGTCACCGCCGCGTCGCAGCCGGCGCGGCTGAAGATGAACGTGATGGCCGGCAGCAGCCCGGCCGCGTCGAGGCGTTCGATCACGTCGACCCGCGACGGCGGCCGGTAGGACGACCCGGTGCGGCCGTTGCGGCCCGGTCCCCCGGCCCCACGCCCGCGGTCGTCGCGCCGCCGCCCGTCGCGGCCGCCGCGCGGCGGTGGGCCGGAGCGGCCCCGGCGGTGGCCGCCGTCGCGGTCGACCTCGGCGACGGCCTTCGCCAGCGTCGGGTCGACCTTCACGGTGTGCTCGTCACGCCCGGCCCGGGACTCCTCGGCGAAGAGGTCGAACATGCGCGAGCCCACGACCATGTGCTGCCACAGCGGCACCGGCCGCGTCTCGTCGACGACGACCGTGGTGTCGCCCCGGACCTCGACGAGCCAGTCCCCGAACTCCTCGGCGTTGCTCACGGTGGCCGAGAGCGAGGCGAGCTGCACGTGGTCGGGCAGGTGGAGGATGACCTCCTCCCACACGGCGCCGCGGAACCGGTCGGCGAGGTAGTGCACCTCGTCCATCACCACGTAGGCCAGCCCGTCGAGCGCGGGCGCCTCGGCGTAGAGCATGTTGCGCAGGACCTCGGTCGTCATGACGACGACCGGTGCGGAGCCGTTGATCGCGGAGTCCCCGGTGAGCAGGCCGACGGCCGCGGCGCCGTGACGGGCGACGAGGTCGGCGTACTTCTGGTTGGAGAGCGCCTTGATCGGCGTCGTGTAGAAGCACTTCTGGCCCCGCGCGAGGGCCAGGTGCACCGCGAACTCGCCGACGACGGTCTTGCCGGCGCCGGTCGGGGCGCACACCAGCACGCCGTGCCCCTCCTCCAGGGCGAGGCAGGAACGACGCTGGAAGTCGTCGAGCTCGAAGCTCAGGGTCGAGACGAAGGTGCCGAGCTCGGGGTGCGTGGCGCGGGTGCGCGCCTGCGCATAGGCCTCGGCGGGAGAGCGCATGGCCACCTCCCCACCGTGTCACACCCGGGCGTCACCGCGCCTGTGGAGGAGATGGCTCATCATCACTCGCGGAGCCGGGAACCGTCCGGGGTGGAGCCGTGGACGGGCGCGGGGGTCTCGTCCGAGGGGACGGCGGGGCTGGCCGCGGTGGGCGCCGGCCCCTCGACGGGGCGCGGCGCGCCGCGCTCGTCGTCCTCCTTGAGACCCCGGGTCTCGGCCTTGAAGATGCGCATCGACTGCCCGAGGCCGCGGGCCATGTCGGGCAGCTTCTTCGCGCTGAACAGCAGCACGACGCCGACGAGGGCGACGATGATCCATTCGCTCATGCAATTCTCCCGTCGCTTCGCTCGTCCCGGCGCGGAGCTCCAGCCACCTGCACCGGCAGCGTCGTGTCCGACTCTACCGGGACGGAGGGGGACGAACCGCCGACGAACCGCCCAGACGGCTGGCACGGACCCGCAGCGCCGCGACCCGGGCACGCAGCATCCCGGCGCGGTCGGACACCAGCGCGGTGAACGCGCCGAGGACGGTGGTGGTCCGCCCGACGGCGCGCAGGGCGATGAGCACGAGGAACGCGAGCACCACCAGCGCCACGAGGACGGCGACGATGCTCCAGACGATGGGCCCGATCGACACGCCGCGGATCGTACGGGGTGGCCTACGGGCCGTAGGCCGCGAGCGCCTCCGCGGCACGGCCCGACCGCGCGGCGGCGAGCTCGGCGGGCCAGAGCACCTCGACGTCCTCCCCGAGCCCGAGCAGCAGGCGCACCATCCAGGCCTGGTCGCCGTAGCGCATCTGCACCCGCGCCCCGCCGTCGTCGTCGGCGACCAGCTCCTCCATCGGGTAGTACTCGGCGACCCACCGCGCGGCCGGGGCGAGGCGCAGCGCCGCGAGCTGCTGGCCCGCGTCGGGGGCGAGCAGGCCCGCCGCGTCGGCCGGGACGTCCCGGGGGGTCGCGGACGGCGGGGGTGCCGCCGGCTCGTCGAGGACCTGGGCGTCGTCGACCCGGTCGAGCCGGAACATCCGGACGCCCTCGGCGCGCCGGCACCACGCCTCGAGGTAGGTGCTGCCGTCGACGAGCAGCAGCCGCATCGGGTCGACGGTGCGGCGCCCGACGGCGTCCCGGGAGGCCGAGTAGTAGGTCAGGAGCAGCGCGCGGTGGCGCGCGACGGCGTCCCGGACGGCGACCTCGATGGTCGCGCCGGCCTGCGGGTCTCCGGTGCCGGTCCGTGGGGTCCGCCCCAGCCCGACCGCGACCGCGTCCTCCACCGGGCCGTGCGCAGCCTGCCCGGAGGCCTGCTCGATCTTGGCGAGAGCGCGCTGGACGGCGTCGGTGTCGGCGACGCCTGGCGCGTCGGCCAGGGCCCGCAGGGCCACCGCCAGCGTCGCGGCCTCGGGACCGGACAGGCGCAGCGGGCGCGAGAGGCCCGCGTCGTAGACGACGGTGACGGTGTCGCCCTCGAAGGAGAGGTCGACGAGGTCCCCCGGGCCGTACCCGGGCAGCCCGCACATCCACAGCAGCTCGAGGTCGCGGCGCAGCTGGGCCTCGGTGATGCCGAACTCCGCGGCCGCCTCGGCGGCCGGCACCCCGGGGCGGGCGAGCAGCCAGGGCACCAGCGTGAGCAGCCGCGGCAGCCGGTCGGCGACGCCCTCGGCGGTCATCGGGCCAGCCCCGCGGCCGGGGTGGCGGCTCCGGCGTCGGCGTCGCGGGCCGCGCGCAGGATGGCGATCACGGCGGTGCGCAGCTCCGGCGGCTCGAGCACCACCGCGTCCGGGCCGTGCCCGGCGACCCAGCGGGCGAGCTGGTCGATCCGCGAGAGGTCGAGCTCCACGACGTCCGGGTCGCCCTGCGGGTCGGGCCGGCCCGCGCGACGCAGCCCGGCGGCGCGGCCGGGCGCCAGGCGGATCCGGGCGGTACCGGTGGCGGGCGGCGGCCCGGCGGAGCGGGCGACGAGCTCGACGAGGTCCACGCCCTCGGGCCGGGTGACCGCGCCCCGTGCGCCGGTCGCGGTGACGTCGCCCTCGATACGCGAGAGGCGGAAGCAGCGGACGTCGTCGCGGTCGCGGTCGTGTCCCACGAGGTACCAGCGGCCGCGGTAGGACACGACCCCCCACGGCTCGACGGTGCGGGTGCGCGCCTCGGCGGCCGGGTGCCCGCGGTGGCGGAAGGTGACCACGCGGCCGGCCCGCGCGGCGGCGAGCAGCGGCGCGAAGGCGGGCTCGGTGGTGCGCACCCGCGGCTGGACCTCGGACGCCGCCGCCGGGTCGACCTCCACGCCGGCGGCGCGCAGCTTCGTCATGGCCGTGCGGGCGGCGCCGGCCAGCTGCGGGGAGTCCCAGAGCCGGGCGGCGAGCGCGACGGCGGTGGCCTCGTCGGGCGCGAGGTCGATCGCGGCCAGCTCGTAGTCGCCGCGGGCGATCCGGTAGCCGTCGACGACGTCGAACACCGACTGCTTCCCGGTCTCGAGGGGGACGCCGAGCTCGCGCAGCTCGGTCTTGTCCCGCTCGAACATCCGGTAGAAGGCCTCGTCGGTGCTGGCCTCCTCGTAGCCCGCGACGGTCGTGCGGATGCGCTCGGCGGTGAGGAACTGCCGCGTCGAGAGCAGCGCCAGCACGAGGTTCACCAGGCGCTCGGCACGCGCGGTCGGGGGCGGCACGACGACGAGGGTACTGGGGGCGGGCGCGGCGACGGGGGACATCGGGCCCGGTCGATCGATCGCGTGTTCGACATCCCGTCCCGGCGCGCCCCGCGCGGGGCGGAGCCGCCGGGGATCAGGCCGACTCGGCGCCTCCCCGGGTCGCCGTCCGGATCTCCAGCCGGCCCTGGGCGTTGCGGTCGACCTGGAAGCTGTACGTCTCGTGCGAGGTACGCCCGCTCGAGGTGACGAATTCGAGGTCCGCCCGCGCCGAGGTGCCGTCGACCTGCACGTCGTCTGCGGTCACCGAGGTGATGCCGCTCCAGAACTCCTGGTAGCCGTCGTACCCGCCGGAGGCGTCCTGCGCGTCGCCGGAGAGCAGCGTCCACGCGCCGGGGATGTCGGCGGGCAGGCTCCCGTAGTAGGCCGAGACGGTGCGGCGCACGTCGTCCTCGCTGATCGGGTCACCGGGGCTGCCGTCGAGGCCGTCCGGGGAGGACGCCGCGGGGGTGCTCGAGGTGCCCGGCGAGAGCGGGGCTCCCGCGACGGGGGGCACGGTGTCGGCCGTCTCGGGCGCGGGGCTCGGGGCGTCCGTGGTGGTGGGCGCCCCGGTGGCGGCCGGTGCCGAGACCGCGGGTGCTGCGTCGGGCGCTGGCGCCGAGGCGTTGAGGGCGGAGTGGTTCGTGTGCGGCGGGTCCACCGCGGCCACGGCGGCCCCCACACCCGCGGCGAGGACGATGGCCGAGGCGGCGGCCACCGCGAGCACCCGGCGTCGGCGGCGCGAGGGACGGCGGTCGTGGCCGGGTGTGACGGACGGGCCCGTCCCGGACCGGAGCCCGCCGGGGACCAGGTCGGCGTCGTCGTCCCCGCCGGTGTCGGCCGCGTCGTCCGCTGGGTCCACGGTGCCCGCCCCGATCGACGGGGCCGTCGGGGGTCCCGCCGGCCCCGGGGTGCCGCGGACGTCCGCGGTGGAGGGGTCGTCGGCCGCTGGGACGTCGTCGGGCGCCGGGGGGACGGGGGCGATCGCGGTCACGGGCGCCGTCGGGAGGAGACCCGGGGTGCCCCGGGCCGCGCGGGCCTCGAGGGCGGACCGGAGCAGGACGGTGCCGGGCCGGTGCGACGGGTCGAGGCGCAGCATCGCCGAGAGGGGCCGGCCCAGCACCCCGGCGCGCGTCGCCGGCCGCAGCCGTCCCTCGGCCATGGCGTGCAGGACGGCGAGGGTGTTGTCCATCCGGCCGCAGACCAGCTCGTTCTCGACCGCCGCGTAGAGCGTGGCGCCGAGCGAGAACACGTCGGAGGCGGGTGTCGGGTCGCCGCCCCGGGCCACCTCGGGCGCGAAGTAGCCGGGGGTGCCGGCCACGATGCCGCCGCCGGTCGCGGAGGTGTCCCACGAGGCCCGCGAGACCCCGAAGTCGGTGAGCTTGGCGACGCCGTCGTCGGTGAGCAGGACGTTCCCGGGCTTGACGTCGCCGTGGACGATGCCCGCCTCGTGCACCGCGGAGAGCGCGTCGGCGATCTGCGCGCCGATGCGGGCCACCTCGGCGGGCGGGAGCGGGCCGCGCTCGGCCAGCACCGCCGCGAGCGAGCGCGACGGCAGGTACTCCATGACCAGCCACGGCGTCTCGGGCTGGCCCGGCGGAGCGTGGGTGACGACGTCGAACACCGCGATCGCGCGCGGGTGCACGACCCGGGCCGCGATCCGGCCCTCGCGCATGGCCCGCGCCCGCGCCACCCGGATCTCGGTCTTGTCGCCGTCGCGGGGCGGGGTCAGCTGCTTGAGGGCGACGGTGCGGGCCAGCCGCCGGTCCCACGCCGTCCAGACCACGCCCATGGCGCCCGCGCCGATGCACTCCTGGACCCGGTAGCGCCCGCCGAGCAGCGTGCCCTCGACGCGCGGGTCGGGGACCGCGGGCTCGCGGTCGTGGAGCGTGCTCGACGGCCCGCTCGGCGGTCCCGGCGGCGTGACCCGGGCCGTCCGGTCCTGGTGGTCCATGACTGTCGTGCCGTCCTCGGTGCTCGGTTCGTGCAGTGGCTGGCATCGCGGAGCCGCGACACCGGGTCCCCGACGGACCGGCCGATCACACCGACGGCGTGACGATCGCTACAACGTGGCGATCAGCCGGTCCACCCGTTCGTCCACCGCACGGAAGGGGTCCTTGCACAAGACGGTTCGCTGGGCCTGGTCGTTGAGTTTGAGGTGGACCCAATCCACGGTGAAATCGCGACCGGCGTTCTGGGCGGCGGCGATGAAGTCGCCCCGCAGCTTCGCGCGCGTGGTCTGCGGCGGGGTGTCCTTGGCCGCCTCGATCTCGCCGTCGTCGGTCACGCGGTCGACGAGGTCCTTGCGCTGCAGCAGGTCGAACACGCCGCGGCCCCGACGGATGTCGTGGTAGGCGAGGTCGAGCTGGGCGATCCGGGGGCTGGACAGGCCCAGGTCGCCCCGCGAGCGGTAGCGCTCGACGAGCTTGTGCTTGATCGCCCAGTCGATCTCGCGGTCGATCAGCGAGAGGTCCTGGCGCTCCACGGCGTCGAGGGTGCGGCCCCAGAGCTCGAGCACCCGCTCGGTCACCGGGTCGCTCCCCCGGCGCGCGACGTGCTCGACGGCGCGGGCGTGGTACTCGCGCTGGATGTCCAGGGCACCGGCCTCCCGGCCCCCGGCCAGGCGGACCGGACGGCGCCCCGTGAGGTCGTGGCTGATCTCGCGGATCGCGCGGATCGGGTTGTCCAGGGTGAAGTCCCGGAACTGGATGCCCTGCTCGATCATCTCGAGCACGAGGTGGGTGGTGCCGACCTTGAGCAGCGTCGTGACCTCGGACATGTTCGAGTCGCCGACGATCACGTGCAGGCGGCGGTAGCGCTCGGCGTCGGCGTGGGGCTCGTCGCGCGTGTTGATGATCGGGCGGCTGCGGGTGGTCGCGGAGGACACGCCCTCCCAGATGTGCTCGGCGCGCTGGGACAGGCAGTACACGGCGCCCCGCGGCGTCTGCAGGACCTTCCCGGCGCCGGCGATGAGCTGGCGGGTCACGAGGAAGGGCAGCAGCACGTCCGCGATCCGGGAGAACTCGCCGGACCGGCCGACCAGGTAGTTCTCGTGGCAGCCGTAGGAGTTGCCCGCCGAGTCGGTGTTGTTCTTGAACAGGAAGATGTCCCCGCCGATGCCCTCGTCGGCCAGGCGGCGCTCGGCGTCGAGGAGCAGGTCCTCGAGGATCCGCTCGCCGGCCTTGTCGTGCGCCACGAGCTGCTCGAGCGAATCGCACTCCGCGGTGGCGTACTCGGGGTGGGAGCCGACGTCGAGGTAGAGCCGCGAGCCGTTGCGGAGGAAGACGTTCGACGATCGACCCCAGGACACGACCCGTCGGAACAGGTAGCGGGCCACCTCGTCCGGCGAGAGGCGACGCTGACCGTGGAAGGTGCACGTCACGCCGAACTCGGTCTCGACACCGTAGATCCGCCGCTGCATGTCCTCCAGCCTAAGCGACGCGGAGCCATCGTGAGCCCCTTCGCGGGGCGGTGACGAACGGTGCGTCCCCGAACCGGACACCGGGGTCTAGGGTGCCGTCACATGCTTCGAGGGCGGCGCGTGCGTCGGGCGCAGGCGACCGCACAGGCAACGGCGCAGGTCGCGGTGGAGGCGATCGTCCCGCGGACCCTCGCCTCGGGCGCCAGGGCCGGACTGCGCCGCAGCCGCCGCACGCTGCGGCCGGTCGGCCGGCTGGACCGGCGGATCACCTCGGCGATCGGCAGGCTGCCCGCCACCGCCGCGGACGACGCGCTGCTGGCCCTGACCCGCTCGGCCAACCACAGCTGGCTGTGGTTCGCGACGGGCTCCCTGCTGGCCGCGGGCACCCGCCGCACGCGGCGCGGGGCCACCCGCGGCGTCATGGCCATCGGCCTGGCCAGCCTCGTGGCCAACGGCGTCCTCAAGCCGCTGGTCCCCCGGCGCCGGCCCGCCGCGGACCTGCTGCCCGCGGCGCGCGCCCTCCCCGACCGGCCCACCTCGTCGTCGTTCCCGTCCGGGCACTCCGCCTCCGCGATGGCCTTCGCCGTCGGGGTGGCCCTCGAGAGCCCCCGCACCGGGCTGGCCCTCGCGCCGCTCGCCGCCACCGTCGCCTACTCGCGCGTCCACGTGGGCGTGCACTGGACCAGCGACGTCGCGGTCGGGTCCGCCGTCGGCGCCGGCATCGCGCTGCTCACCCAGCGCTGGCTGCCGCGGCGTCCCATCGACGAGGCGATCGCGCGGCCCTGGGCGGACGCGCCGGAGCTCGTCGACGGCGAGGGTCTCTCGATGGTGGTCAACTCCGGCTCCGGGCGGCCCGGCACCGACCCCGTCGAGGAGATCGCGGAACGGCTGCCCAAGGCGAACCTGGTGCGGCTCGACCCCGGCGACGACCTCATCGCCCTGCTCCAGGAGGCCGCCGCGCACCCCGGCACCCGCGCGCTCGGGATCGCCGGCGGCGACGGATCGGTGGCCGCCGCCGCGCGGATCGCCGAGGACCTCGACCTCCCGCTCGCGGTCATGCCCGCCGGCACGCTGAACCACTTCGGCCGCGACGTCGGGGTCTACGACCTGCAGGAGGTCGTCGACGCGACCGGGGCGGGCGAGGCGGTGGCGGTCGACATCGCCGAGCTGTACGCCTACTCGGCCTCGACCGGACCCGACGGCGGCGAGCGCGTCGTGTTCGTGAACACCGCCTCGTTCGGGGGCTATCCCGAGATGGTCCGCTTGCGCGAGAAGTGGGAGGACCGCTGGGGCAAGTTCCCCGCGGCCTCCGCGGCGCTGATCCTCACGCTGTGGCGTGCCCGGCCGCTGCGGTGCCGCATCGACGGGGTCGAGACCCCGGTGTGGATGCTGTTCGTCGGCAACGGGCCCTACGCCCCGTCGGGCATGGCGCCGTCCTACCGCCCGCGCCTGGACTCCGGGGTGCTGGAGGTCCGCTACCTGCGCGCCGACCGGCGGTTCTCCCGGGCGCGCGCGATCGTCGGGCTCCTGCTCGGGACGCTCGGGCACACCCGGACCTACGTCGAGCACACCGCGACGACGCTGGACGTCGAGCTGCTCGACGGGCCGGTCGAGGTCGCCACCGACGGCGAGGTCATGGTCGCCGGCGAGCGGCTGTGCTTCTCGATCGCCGCGCACAAGGTGCCGGTCTACCGCCGCGACGAGAGCCGCTGGCGGACGGAGCGCACCTCGGCCTGGTGAGGTCCACCCGGCGTCGTGGGTGAACGGCGCCGTGCTGCCGTCGGACGGCAGCAACGCGCCATTGCTGCCACGGCACGGGGGCCTGGCGCGGGGGTCAGGCGTCCGCGCCGCCCGCGCCGGAGACCTCGTCACCGGCGCCGGTGTCACCGCCCGGGGCCTCGTCGGACTCCGCGGCCGCGGCACCCGCGGGCAGCAGCTCGGCCAGCGCCGCCCCGGACACCCGCCGGAAGGCCCGGCGGCCGCGGCGGGCCCGGTCGAGCAGGGCGACCTCGAGGGCGTCGACACCGAGGTTGCGCTCCTCGGTCGGAGGCCGAGGACGACGAGCTCGTCGACGAGGACCCGTTCTGGGCGTGCAGCGCCTCGAGCGCGATCGCCAGCGCCCCGCGGGTGTCCAGGCCCTCCTCGTAGGACGAGCGCAGCGCGGCGGACACCGGCTCGGTCGTCCCGCCCATGACCACGAACTGCGGCTCGTCGGAGATCGAGCCGTCGTAGGTGATCCGGAAGAGCTGGTCGCGGTCCGCGGTCTCCCCCACCGACGCGACGCACAGCTCGACCTCGAAGGGCTTCTGCTGCTCGATGAAGCTCGCGCCGAGGATCTGGGCGTAGGCGTTCGCGAGGGCGCGCCCGGAGACGTCGCGACGGTCGTAGGAGTAGCCCTGCACGTCGGCGTAGCGGATCCCCGCGCGGCGCAGGTTCTCGAACTCGTTGTAGCGGCCCACCGCGGCGAACCCGAGCTGGTCGTAGATCTCGGAGACCTTGCGCAGCGACTTCGACCGGTTCTCCGCGACGAACAGCACGCCGTCGGCGCACGTCAGCACCA
The DNA here is from genome assembly GCA_963849235.1 of uncultured Actinomycetota bacterium. Lineage (GTDB taxonomy): Bacteria > Actinomycetota > Actinomycetes > Mycobacteriales > Pseudonocardiaceae > Actinomycetospora. The sequence continues at coordinate 374,615 of CAWKGY010000001.1, forward strand.
CCACGCTGCGCCCGCGGGAGATGCCCTTGCGGGCGAGCTCCGAGCGGTCGCGCATCAGCTGGTCGACCGACGCGTAGAACGGCATCGTCATGGCGGGCGGGCTCCTCGGCGAGGTCGTGCGGGCGGGGGGTGCGGGCTGGCGGTCCGGGGCTAGCCGCCGAGCCGCTCGCGGCGGGCGGCGACGACGGCCTCGGCGACCGCCTGGACCTCGTCGTGGGGCAGCCGCACGGCGCCCTCGGCGTCGATGGCGACCACGATCGGATAGATGTGGCGGACCGAGTCCGGGCCGCCGGTCGCCGAGTCGTCGTCGGCGGCGTCGTAGAGGGCCTCGACCGTGGCGCGCACGCAGGCGTCGCGGTCGCCGTCGGGGTCGTGCAGCTTCTTCAGCGAGGACTTCGCGAACAGCGACCCGGAACCCACCCCGGCGTACCCGGCGTGCTCCTCGTAGCGGCCCCCGACGACGTCGAAGGACACGATGCGGCCCGCGCGGGCCGGGTCGGTCGCGTCGGGGTCGAAGCCGGCGAACAGCGGCACGTAGGACAGGCCCTGCATGGCGGCCCCGAGGTTGCCGCGGATCATCGACGCGAGCTTGTTCGACTTGCCGTCGAAGGTCAGCGGGACGCCCTCGAGCTTCTCGTAGTGCTGCAGCTCGACGGTGAAGAGCCGGATCGCGTCGACGGCGAGACCCGCGGTGCCGGCGATCCCGGCCGCGGAGTAGTCGTCGGTGACGTAGACCTTCTCCATGTCGCGCTGGGAGATCAGGTTCCCCATCGTCGCGCGCCGGTCACCGGCGATGACGACGCCGCCGGCGTAGACGGCCGCGACGATCGTCGTGCCGTGCGGCACCGTCGCGACGCCCTCCGGGGTCAGCCCGCGCCCGTGCGACATGGGCAGCAGGTCGGGGCGGGCGGTGGTGAGGAAGTCGACGAAGGAGGACGTACCGGCGTCGAAGTACGCGGCGGGCAGCCCCGGGTTGACCCGGGACGACATCCCGAACGGAGTCTCCATCGGCGGTCGTCGCTCCTCTTCCTCGCGGGCGGATGATCCGCCGTGGTCACGCACCAGACGGCACGGCGGGCCGGAACCCTAGTCCCGGCCCGCCGTCCCTGCACTGCCGACTCACCACGCCGCTCGAGGGCGCGGGGAGTGGTGTCTACTGGCCACCCTTCTGCACGTAGGCACGCACGAAGTCCTCGGCGTTCTCCTCGAGCACGTCGTCGATCTCGTCGAGGATGGTGTCCGTGTCCTCGCCGAGCTTCTCGCGGCGCTCCTGGCCGGCAGCGGTGGTGTCCTCGCCGCCCTCGCCGTCGTCGCCACCGCCCTGCCGCTGGGTCTGTTCCTGCGCCATGGCTGCCTCCCGGTGTGCAAGGTGTTGCAGAGTTGACCCTACCTGGCGCGGGCCCGGTAGAGCGGGACGAACATCACCTCGCGGTCCTCAGCCCCGGGTCAGGGCCTCGACGAGCGCGGTGGCGTTCGCGGAGTTGTCGATGAGCTCCCCGACGTGGCCGCGGGTGCCGCGCAGCGGCTCGAGGGTCGGGATGCGCACCAGCGACTCGCGGCCGAGGTCGAAGATCACCGAGTCCCACGAGGCCGCGGCCACCTCCGTCGGGTAGCGCTCCAGGCACCGGCCGCGGAAGTAGGCGCGGGTGTCCTCGGGCGGCTCGGTGACGGCCCGGCGGACGTCCTCCTCGCTGACCAGGCGCTTGATCGACCCCCGGGTGACCAGGCGGTTGTAGAGCCCCTTGGCCTGGCGCACGTCGGAGTACTGCAGGTCGATCAGCGAGAGCTTCGGGGAGTCCCACGGCAGGTTGTCCCGGTCGCGGTAGCTCTGGAGGAGCTTGAGCTTGGCCACCCAGTCCAGCCGGTCGGCGCAGGAGAGCGGGTCGCGCTCGAGGTCGTCGAGGACCTGGCCCCAGATGTCGAGGACCTCCCGGGTCATCTCGTCGACCTCGCCGTCCTGGGTCTCCTCCTCGTGCTTCCAGGCCCGCTCGAAGTACTGCCGCTGGATCTCCAGGGCGGTCATGGTGGAGCCGTTCGCGAGCTCGACCTTGGTCTGCAGCGTCGGGTCGTGGCTGATCCGGTGGACCGAGCGGACCGGCTCGAGCAGGCGCAGGTCGTCGAAGCGGATGCCGTCCTCGATCATCGAGAGCACCAGCGCCGCGGTGCCGACCTTGAGGAACGTCGAGTACTCGGACAGGTTCGCGTCGCCGATGATCACGTGCAGGCGGCGGTACTTGTCGGCGTCGGCGTGCGGCTCGTCGCGGGTGTTGATGATCCCGCGCTTGAGCGTGGTCTCGAGGCCGACCTCCACCTCGATGTAGTCGGCCCGCTGGGAGAGCTGGTAGCCGGCCTCGTCCCCCGAGGACCCGAGGCCCACCCGCCCGGCGCCGGTGACGACCTGGCGGGACACGAAGAACGGCGTGAGCCCGGTGATGATCGACGGGAACGGCGTCTGGCGCTTGCACAGGTAGTTCTCGTGCGAGCCGTACGAGGCGCCCTTGCCGTCGATGTTGTTCTTGTACAGCTGGATGCGGCCGGTGCCCGGGACGGTGGCGGCGCGCTCGGCGGCGTCCTCCATCACCCGCTCGCCCGCCTTGTCCCAGATGACCGCACCGCGCGGGGTGGTGACCTCGGGGGCCGAGAACTCCGGGTGCGCGTGGTCGACGTAGAGGCGCGCGCCGTTGGTGAGGATGACGTTGGCGGCCCCGAGGTCGTCCAGGTCCCCGGTGTCCGGCGGCGGGCCGGCGCTCGGGCCCAGGTCGAAGCCCCGCGCGTCGCGCAGCGGGGACTCCACCTCGTAGTCCCACCGAGCCCGGCGGGCGCGCGGGACCTCGGCGGCCGCGGCGTAGGCCAGGACGACCTGGGTGGAGGTGATGACGGGGTTCGCCGTCGGGTCGCCCGGAACGGAGATCCCGTACTCGATCTCGGTGCCCATGATGCGGCGCGCGGTCATGCCCCGACCCTAGTTGTCCGGGGGTCGCAGCGCCGTCGCGTGGGGCGCCGTGCCGGGATCGGGTGCGACGCCGGGTGCGCGTCGCCACACGAGGGCGAAGACGACGAGGCCCGTCAGCGCGGCCACGACCATCGTCAGGCCCAGCGGGACCGCGGTCCGCCCGCCGCCGATGCCCACCAGCGGCGCCGCGAACCCGCCGACGAGGAACTGGGCGGTCCCGAGCAGGGCCGAGGCGCTCCCGGCCCGCGACGGGTGCCCGGCGAGCGCCAGGGTGGTCGCCGAGGGCAGGACGAACCCGACGCCGCAGACCGTGACGAAGAACCCGGGGATCAGCGCCCAGGGCCCGGCGGGCGTCAGCGCGCCGACGAGGACCGCCGCCGACCCGGTCAACGTCGTGACCAGCCCGATCGCCACCGCCCGCTGCGGCCGGAGCCGCTCCGCCGCGACGAGGCGCCCCGCGACCTGGGTGGCCGTGACGATCCCGACCGAGTTCACCGCGAACACGCCGCTGAACCCCTGCGGGGAGAGCCCGTAGAGGCCCTGCAGCACGAACGTCGAGCCGGAGATGTAGGCGAACATCGACGCGAACCCGAGCCCGGCGGCGCACACACAGGCGAGCACGCGGGGGTCGGCGAGCAGGTCGCGGAAGGCTCGACCGGTGGTGCGCAGGCCGGCCAGCGCTCCCCCGCCGCCGGCCCGGTCGGCCCGCGGCAGCGTCTCGGGGACCGCGACGAGCACGCCGATCGCGAGCACGAGACCCAGGACGGCGAGCACGACGAACACCCCGCGCCAGGAGGTGACGCGCAGCACCTGGCCACCGAGGACCGGGGCGACGATGGGCGCGGCCCCCGAGACGAGCATCAGCGCCGCGAACCCGCGCGCGGCGGCGGGCCCGTCGAACAGGTCCCGCACGACCGCCCGCGCCAGCACGATCCCGACCGCCCCGAGCAGCCCCTGGCCGAGCCGCAGCGCGAGGAGCGTCCAGATGTCGGGGGCCACGGCGCACGCCGCGGAGAAGACCGCGAACCCCACGGCGCCCGCCAGGAGCGGCCAGCGGCGCCCGAGGACGTCGGAGAGCGGCCCCGCGACCAGCTGTCCGATCGCCAGGCCGAGGATGCAGGCGGTCAGGGTGAGCGCCACGAGCGACGCCGAGGCCTGCAGGTCGGTCGTGACGGTGGGCAGAGCGGGCAGGTACGTGTCCGTCGAGAGCGGGGCGGCAGCGCTCAGGCCGCCGAGGACCGCCAGACGTGCCCCGCGCCGCAGACGCCCGGTCTGCGGCGGGGCGCTCACCCGGCGTCGCCGGCGTCGACGGCCCGGCCGGTGCCCGCCCCGTCGTCGGGAGCCCCGTCGTCGGGAGCCTCGTCGTCGGGAGCCAGCCAGCGCAGCAGGTGGGAGTGGATGCGCGGGTCGTTGAGCAGGTGGAAGTGGTGCGACGACGGGAGGGTCTCGACGTCGGTCAGCGCGCCGCGCGCCGAGTCCACCGGGACCAGCAGGTCGCCGAGGATGGTGGCGAGCGGGTGGTGCTCGTTGGCGGTCACGCACGCGGCCACACCGTGGTGGGTGGAGTGCGCGAGCAGCGGGACGTCGGTGTCGGCGACCCCGGCGACGAGGTCGCGGATCCCGACCGAGCGCCGGTCGAGGAACTCCCCCCACGTGCGCGACTGCGCGTACCGGGCGAGCCGGCTCGCGAGGCGGTCGACCTGGTGGGCGAGGGGGGCACCCCGGTGGGGCGAGCCCAGGTAGACCATCCGGCGCACCGAGCGGACCCAGGGCTCGCCGGAGACGACCGCCGCGTGGCAGGCGTGGCGCAGCATCAGCCCGCCCATGGAGTGCCCGACGAGGTCGAGCCGGCGGATCGGGACCGGCCACCGCTCGGAGACCTCGGCGAGCAGGACCGAGAGCGCGGCGCCGTTGTGGGCGATCCGCATCCCGGTGTTGTAGCGCAGCAGGAGCGGGACGGCGCCGACGCTCGAGGCGATGCGCTCGGCGTAGCCCTCCCCCGCGCTGTCCTCGTCGGCCAGCCGCCAGGCGTGCTCGGTCTCCCCGAGGCCGTGGACGAAGAGCACGACGTGGCCGAGGTCGCGCTCCGGGTGGTCGCTGACGACGGCGCGGATCGCCTCGGTCGATGTGAGCGGGAGCGCGGCGTGCTGCGGCTCGCCGTCGGCGCCGATCGTCGAGGTGTAGAGCGTCATGGGGACCGCGAGGTCGTTGTGCAGGGCCACCATGTGGTCGCCGACGAGGCCGTTGACGGCGCCGGTGACCACGGCACCCGCGGGCCGCGAGGTGATCGGCGTCCAGTCGTCGCGGCCGGACGCGGTCCGGTACAGCTCGGCGGCCAGGCCCACCCCGGTGCCCGCGGCGTGCCCGATCCCGCGCACCGCGGTGTAGACGCCGCCGGCGATCCCGTCGTGGGCCAGCTGCACGGGCCGCGACGCCGGGCCCAGCCCCACCTTGCGCAGGGTGGCGAACACCGCGTCGGAGATCGCGCGGTGGGTGCCCTCGACCGGGCGGGACACGATGTCGACGGTCTCGGACGCGACACCGGCCGCTCCCCGGACCTCGTTGCGAGGTGCGGGGAGCGGCCGGCGGTCGTCGTCGTGCCCGTCGCCCCGGGGCTCGTCGGCGGTCATGCCACCGACGGTACCCGGTACTCGGGGACTACAGGTACTGCCCGGTGTTCGAGGCGGTGTCGATCTCCTTGCCCTGCGATGCGCCCTTGCCGGTGACGAGCGTGCGGATGTAGACGATCCGCTCGCCCTTCTTGCCGGAGATGCGGGCCCAGTCGTCGGGGTTGGTCGTGTTCGGCAGGTCCTCGGACTCGGCGAACTCGTCCACCACGGCGTCGAGCAGGTGCTGGACGCGGAGACCGGACTGCTTGGTCTCCAGGTGGGACTTGATCGCCGACTTCTTGGCCCGGCCCACGATGTTCTCGATCACCGCGCCGGAGTTGAAGTCCTTGAAGTACAGGACCTCCTTGTCCCCGTTGGCGTAGGTGACCTCGAGGAACCGGTTGTCGTCGGTCTCGGCGTACATCCGCTCGACGACCCGCTCGATCATGCCGTCGAGGCACGCCTGGCGGTTGCCGCCGAACTCGGCGACGTCCTCCTCGTGCACGGGCAGCCCCTCGATGAGGTACTTCCCGAAGATGTCGATCGCCGCCTCGGCGTCGGGGCGCTCGATCTTGATCTTCACGTCGAGACGGCCCGGGCGCAGGATCGCGGGGTCGATCATGTCCTCGCGGTTGGACGCACCGATGACGATGACGTTCTCGAGCCCCTCCACGCCGTCGATCTCGCTGAGGAGCTGCGGCACGATCGTCGTCTCGACGTCGCTGGACACGCCGGACCCGCGGGTCCGGAAGATCGAGTCCATCTCGTCGAAGAACACGATCACCGGCGTACCCTCGGACGCCTTCTCGCGCGCCCGCTGGAAGATCATCCGGATGTGCCGCTCGGTCTCGCCCACGAACTTGTTGAGCAGCTCGGGGCCCTTGATGTTGAGGAAGTGCGCCTTGACGTCGCGGCTGTCCTCACCGCGCGTCTCGGCGACCTTCTTCGCCAGCGAGTTCGCCACCGCCTTGGCGATGAGCGTCTTGCCGCAACCGGGCGGGCCGTAGAGCAGGACGCCCTTGGGCGGGCGGAGCTGGTAGGTCCGGAACAGGTCCGCGTGCAGGAACGGCAGCTCCACCGCGTCGCGGATGGAGTCGATCTGCCGCGAGAGGCCGCCGATGTCGGTGTACGCGACGTCGGGGACCTCCTCGAGGACGAGCTCCTCGACCTCGGCCTTCGGCACCTTCTCGTAGGCGTAGCCCACCTTGGTGTCGACCATCAGCGAGTCGCCCGGCTTGAGCTCCGGGGAGTCCGGGGACAGCAGCGAGTCCGCGAGGTGGATGATCCGCTCCTCGTCGGCGTTGCCGATGATGAGCGCCCGTGTCCGGGACCCGTCCTCCTCGGTGAGGACCTCGCGCAGCGAGCACACCTCGCCGATGCGCTCGTAGTCGCCGGCCTCGACCACCGTCAGGGCCTCGTTGAGACGCACCGACTGACCCCGGGTCAGTTCCGTGGCCTCGACCGCCGGGGACACGGCGACCCGCATCTTGCGGCCCGACGTGAAGACGTCGACGGTCTCGTCCTCGTGCACGGTCAGGAAGACGCCGTAGCTCGACGGCGGCTGCGCGAGCCGGTCCACTTCCTCGCGGAGGGACACGAGCTGCGCCCGTGCCTCCTTGAGGGTCTCGGTGAGCTTGTCGTTCCGCTCGGTCAATTGGGACACCCGCGCCGCCGAGTCCGCGAGCCGCTGCTCGAGGATTCGGGTGTGGCGCGGTGACTCGGTCAGCTTCCGACGCAGTAGGGCGACCTCTTCTTCGAGGAATCGCACCTGTGCTGCCATGTCCGCCGCGCCTCGGTCGCGGCTCTGGTCGGATCGGCCCCTGGGGTCGTCGCTCATGCTCACGGCGCCCTCCTCCCGCTACTCCGGTGCCGCAACCGTACCCGTGAACGCGGGTGTCCGTGGAGTAGCGAGCCGGTGACGGAGTTCTCGCGTCGCGCTCTTGCGCCGGGTCACCGACAGTGGTTCTTACCTGTCAAGTTGATCACTGAGAGTACTTGACAGATCGCTATCCGCGACTGGGACGACGCTGTTGGCGGGGCGGGACGACACCGTCGGCGAGGCGTCGCGCGGTGACCAGGAAGGCGGTGTGGGCGATCATCCGGTGCTCCGGGCGGACCGCCAGCCCGACGCTGTGCCACGGCCTGACCAGCGACTCCCAGGCCTGCGGCTCGGTCCACGACGCCTGCTCGCGCAGCGCCTCGGTGAGGTTCGACAGCTGCGGGGTGGTGGCGACGTAGCCGACGAGCACCCCGCCCGGGACGAGCACGCGGCGCACCGTGTCGAGCACGTCCCACGGGGTGGCCATGTCGAGGACGACCCGGTCGTAGGTGCCCTCGGCGTCGACGACGTCGCCGAGGTGGAGCGTCCAGTTCGGCGGGTGCTCGCCGAGGAACCGGTGGACGTTCTTCTCGGCGTGCTCGAGGTGGTCGTCGCGGACCTCGTAGGAGGTGACCGTGCCCTCCGGGCCGACGGCCCGCAGCAGGCTGAGGGTCAGCGCCCCCGACCCCGCGCCCGCCTCGAGGACGCGGGCGCCCGGGAACACGTCGCCCCAGGTCACGATCTGTGCGGCGTCCTTCGGGTAGATCACCTGCGCGCCGCGGGGCATGGCGAGCACGTAGTCCGGCAGGAGCGGGCGCAGCGCCAGGTAGGGCGTGTTCGCGGCGGAGTGCACGACGCTGCCCTCGGGCGCCCCGATCAGCTTGTCGTGGGCGATCGCGCCGCGGTGGGTGTGGTAGCTCTGCCCGGGCTCCAGGACGAGGCTGAAGTGGCGGCCCTTGGGGTCGGTGAGCTGCACCCGGTCGCCGGGCAGGAAGGGCCCGCTGCGGGCGGGGCCACGGGGGACGTCGTCGTCGAGGGAGTCGTCGGCGGGGGTGTGATCGGCGGGGGTGTGGTCGGCGGGAGCGGGCTCGGCGGCGGGGTCGTCGCGGGTGGGATCCCCGGCCGTCACGTCGGCCGTGTCCTCGGGTCCGCTCACCTGGTCCTGCACGGCGCGCCAGCCTAGGCGCCGTCACCCTTCACCCTCGGCGCCCGGTCCCGTCGGGCTCGTGTTCCATGATCAGGTTCGGTGCGCGACACGCGCAAGACCAGGTGCGACACGCGCACGAGGATCAGATCGCCGCCCAGCTCGGCGGTTTCGGGGCGAGCGATCCCGGACGCCGCCTCCTCGCGGCCCCCTGCGCGAGCGTCGCCCGCGTCGGCACCGCCCCGGCGAGGGCGTCGCCAGCGTCGCCCGTCATGGCGCCGAGTTCGCCCGCGTCGCCGGCCGCTCTCCTCTCCGTGCTGCAAGATCATTGCCTCGTGCGCGACATGCGCAAGACCAAGTGCGACACGCTCACGAGGATCAGATCTCCGTCTGGGACCCGTGCGCGGCGAGGGCGTCACGCACGTTGCGGACGAACTCCTCGGGGTGCTCGCGGAGCTCGAACCAGTTCGTCCGGATCACCGTCCAGCCGTCAGCACGAGCGCGTTCTGACGACGGCGTCGCGGAGGAACGCGCGCAGATCGCGGTGGTAGGCCCACCCGTCGACCTCCACGAGGACCCGATGCTCGAGGAAGGCCAGGTCGAGGAACGCCTGGCCGTATCCGCGGAGGTGGAGCCCATGGTCGGCGGTCCATCCGCTGATGCCGCGCGCCGGCAGGGCGCGAGTGCGCCGATCCGTTCGGCCTCCGAGCGTGCTCCGCCACTGCCGCGAGGGCCAGCAGCGCGGCGGCGAGGCCGCGCCGTGGCGGCCGGCGAGTGCGCAGGTGGACCTCGTCGCAGCGCGGCGAGGTCGACGCCGGCCTGCAGCGCGCGGTCCATGAGACGCGCACCGGCGAGCAGGCCCAGCGTCGCGACCGCTGCGAGCACCGTGGCCGGCTTCTTCGTGACGGCGATCCCGTCGACGACGACCCGATCGCTGCGGCGGTACGACCGCGCGATGGATGAGCCGGACGCCGGGCCGGGGCCGCGGGCCGGGTCCCGTGGGGGACGCCACCTCGATATCCGCGGGCGCGAGATCGGTCAGGTGCCACCAGAACGCCGCCGAGCGGCCGATGAGCGTCGCGTCGTCGCCGAGGGAGAGCATCGCCGCGCGGATGCGCGAGCGCGGGGTGACGGGGTGGTCGGTCGGCCCGGAGGACGCCGTACGGGCCTCGCACCCACTCGCCGCTGTCGCACGCGGGCGGTGATCGCGGCGCGCGACAGCCCGGCCTCCTTCGCCTGAGCGGACGCTGAGCACACCGTCCTGCGTGACCGGATAGAGCGCGCGTATCCGGTCCTCGCGCCGTCGGTTCGTCACGCGGGTTCTGACGGTGCCCGAGGCCCGATCGGATCCCGGTTGCCGAGCGATGATCCGGACTTCGTCGGTCGCGAGTCGCACCGAGGCTTGCGCGTGTCGCTCACGAGAACGTGATCATGGCCAGCCGCGCGGCTGGCCGGTTCGAGGGCTGGCCGACTCACGGGCGGTGATCGGGGCACGGGCGAACGGGCTGGGTGGCCCACCAGCAGGCGGGCCGGGCGGCCGGTGGGTCCGCGGGACGAGGTGCGCGGAACCGGGCGTGGCTGTCGGGGGGTCGTCGTAGCGTGCCGGACATGATCGACGCCGACCGCGCCTCCGGGGAACGGCAGCTCGCGGTGCCCCTCCCCCGCCCCGCGCCGGACGAGTGCCGGCCGGTCACCCCGCGCCGCCTCGGCGAGGAGCGCCCGCGGCGCCGGCCCGCGCTCTCGCCCTCCCGCGCCGCGGACTTCAAGCAGTGCCCGCTGCTCTACCGGTTCCGGGTGGTCGACCGGCTGCCCGAGCAACGGTCCCCGGCACAGGTGCGCGGCATCGTGGTGCACGCCGTGCTCGAGCGGCTCTTCGGGCTCGCCCCACCGGAGCGGGTCCCGGCGCGGGCGCACGCGCTCCTCGCCGAGATCGTGGCCGAGCTGACCCCGGAGGACCGCGCCCTCCTGGAGCCCGCCGACGCGGGTCGTCTCGTCGACGCCTACTTCGCGATGGAGGACCCGACGCGGCTGTCGCCCGAGGCGTGCGAGGTGTTCCTGGAGGCGGAGCTCGAGTCCGGGGTGGGGCTGCGCGGCTACGTCGACCGGCTCGACGTCAACGCGGCGGGCGACGTCCGGATCGTCGACTACAAGACCGGCTCCGCCCCGCGCGCGGTCTTCGAGGCCCGGGCGCTCTTCCAGCTCAAGTTCTACGCGCTGGTGCTCCTGCGCAGCCGCGGCGTGCTGCCCCGCCAGCTGCGGCTGATGTATCTCGGGGACGGGGAGAGCCTCAGCCACCGACCCCGGCGCGAGGAGCTGGAGCGCTTCGAACGGACCCTCGTCGCGCTGTGGCAGGCGGTGCTGCGCGCGGCCCCGACCGGCGACTTCCGCCCCAGCCCGGGCCGCCTGTGCAGCTGGTGCTCCCACCAGGCGTTCTGCCCCGCGTTCGGCGGCACCCCGCCGGCCTACCCGGGCTGGCCACAAGATCAGGAGGAGACTGCGCCGCCATGAGCTCCCCCGCGCCCGAGCCCTACTTCCGGATCCTCGACGTGGACGACCAGACCGACCACGCCGGCACCGGTGACGACACCGGCACCAGGACCCGCGTCGAGGCCTCCGGGTCCACGGCGGGCCCCTGGTTCCCCGACGCGCAGCACATGGGGCCGCCGAGTGCCCTCCTCGTCCGGGCGCTCGAGGCGGAGTCCGCGCGGGACGACGTCCGGCTCGCCCGGGTCTCGGTGGAGGTGCTCGGGAAGGTGCCGGTCGGGAGGCTCGAGGTGCACTCGCGGGTCGCCCGGCGCGGCCGCACGATCGAGCTGGTCACCGCCGAGCTCACGTCCCACGACGCGGCCTCCGGGAAGGCGCGCGCGGTGGCGCGGGCGGCGGGCTGGTTCCACGGCGTCGTCGACACGACCTCCGTCGTCTCCGTCCCCGGGAGCACGATGCCGACGCTGCCCGGGCGCGAGACCGGTGTGGCGCGCGCGATCCCGGACGGCTGGCTGCCCGGCTACCTGACCTCGGTGGACTGGCGCTGGATCGAGGGTGGGCTCGACGAGCCCGGGCCGGGCCGGGCGTGGGGACGCGTGCTGACGGAGATCGTCGCCGGCGAGGAGCCGTCGCCCGCCCAGCGGCTCGCCGCCGTCGCCGACTCGACCAACGGGTGCGCCTCCCGCCTCGACCTGCGCACCTGGCTCTTCGTCAACACCGACCTCACGCTGCACCTGCACCGCGCACCGCAGGGCGAGTGGACGGGGCTGGACGCCGACAGCGTGATCGGGCCGGAGGGCACCGGGACCGCGTACTCGGTGGTCCACGACGAGGCCGGCCCGGTCGGGCGGGCCGCCCAGGCCCTCACCGTCCGCCCGCGCTGAACCCGCCATCGAGGCTGAGGGCCCGGACGTCGAGGCCCGGATTGATCCGAGGCCCCGCAACCCCGCGATCAGCGCCCGGCGACCCCGAGCCGCGTCGTGTGCGGGTCGGCCGACGACGGCGACTCGGCCGGCGGCGGCGTCGCGCCCGGCATGGAGCTGACGCCCCCGTGGCCGGGCAGCACCGCGCGGCACGACTGCAGCGACGCGGTGACGATGCCGGTGCAGCCGAGGTCGGCCAGCTCGTCCATCACGTCGTTGACCCGCGTGCGGCGCACCATGGCCCGCACCGCGACCCAGCCCGCGAGCGACAGCGGGGCGACCGTGGGCGCCTGGACCCCCGGCGTCACGCGGACGGCGTCCTCCTGGACCTCGAGCGGGCAGTCGTAGTCGAGCATCACGTACTGACGGGCGAAGACCACGCCGCGGAGTCGCTCCACGAACCGGTACTTGGCCTTGGAGATGTCGCCGGAGTCGGGTTGCTGGTCGAACTTGGCGTTCCGGTCGACCACCACGGCCTGCGAGGTGAGGATCGGGTCGCCGATGGTCGCGAGCCCGTGCTGGGCCAGCGTCCGCCCGGTCGAGACGACGTCGGCGATGGCGTCGGCCACCTCGAGCTCGATCGACACCTCCACGGCGCCGTCGAGCCGGATGACGTCCTTGGCGGCGATGCGCTGCTGGGCGAGGTTGGCGCGCACCAGCCGCGGGAACGACGTGGCGATCCGTTTGCCCGCGAGGTCCTGGACGGTCCAGTCGTTGCCGATCGGCGCGGCGTAGCGGAACTGCGACGCGCCGAACCCCAGCTCGAGCACCTCGTTCACCGAGGCCGAGGACTCCTCGGTGAGGTCGTGGCCCGTGATCCCGAGGTGCAGCTGGCCCTCGGAGACGTAGGTCGCGATGTCCTTGGGCCGCAGGTAGAAGAACTGCACCCGGTTCGCTTCGTCGGTCAGGGACAGGTCGCGGTTGTCCGACCGCTGCCGGTAGCCGGCGTCGCGCAGCATGCGGGACGCCTCCTCGGCGAGGGATCCCTTGTTCGGGACGGCGACGCGGAGCATGGCTCTCTCCTGGTGGACGCGATCGGGCTCTCGTCCGGGTATGTCACGGAAGGGGGTCGGGAGCAGGGATCAGAGGTACTGGTAGACGTCCTCGAGTGTGAGGCCGCGGCCGAGCATGATCACCTGGGTGCGATAGAGGAGCTGGGAGATCTCCTCGGCCAGCTTGTCGTCGGTCTCGTGCTCGGCGGCCAGCCACACCTCACCAGCCTCCTCGAGCACCTTCTTGCCCTGCGCGTGCACGCCGTCATCGAGCGCGGCGACCGTGCCCGATCCCGCCGGCCGGTCGCGTGCCTTCGTGCTGAGCTCCTCGAAAAGCTCCTCGAACGTCTTCACGTCTGTTGATGGTCGCACCACGGGGTACGGGCCCGCCCACCGAATCGGTTTCGACGCCACCAGCGGTCGGCGACAGTCGGTAGGCGCGACGCGCTCGGCGGCACGCGGCTAGGCCGAACGGACTAATGCACCTCGGCGGTGAGCAACGACCGCAGATCGTCGACCCCGAGACCCACCAGGCTGTCCCGAAACGTGCGCCGCTCCCCCGTCGGGACCTCGACCCCGGCGGGCACCACGAGCACGGAGGCACCCGCCGCGACCGCGGAGGCCGTCCCGGACGGGGAGTCCTCCACGACGACGCACCGGGCCGGGTCCACGTCGAGCAGCTCGGCGGCCCGGAGGTACGGGGCCGGGTCCGGCTTGGTGGCCGACACCTCGTCCCCGCACACCGTCACGTCGAAGAACTCGCGCCCGACGGTGTCCAGCGCGACCTCGGTGAGCTCCCGGTAGGTGCTGGTCACCAGCGCGGTGCGCAGACCGGCCGCCCGGACCGCCTGGAGCGCCTCCTGGGCGCCGGGGCGCCACGGGAGCCCCGCCGAGAACAGCGCGAACGTCCGGTCCAGCAACCACCGGCCGTCGCGGTCCACCCCCTCGACGTCGTCGGGGTCGGCGATCCCGACCTCGCGGCGCACCGTCGTGACGGTGCGCCGCAGGCTGGAGCCGGTGAGCTCCTCCCGGGTCGCGGCGGAGAGCTCGCCGCCCAGATGGGCGGCGAGCTCGGCCATCGTGACCGACCAGAGGCCCTCCGAGTCGACCAGCGTGCCGTCCATGTCCCACAGGACCGCCTGCAGGCCCGGACCGGACTCAGGAGGCGTCATGCGTTGAAGTACTTCGCCTCCGGGTGGTGGACGACCATGGCGTCGGTCGACTGCTCCGGGTGGAGCTGGTCCTCGTCGGAGAGCTCGACGCCGATGCGGCTCGGGTCGAGCAGGGCGACGATCTTCGCGCGGTCCTCGACGGTGGGGCACGCCCCGTAGCCCAGCGAGTAGCGGGCGCCGCGGTAGCCGAGCTTGAAGTACTCGTGCACGTCGGCCGGGTCCTGGTCGGCCATGGCCGTCCCGTCCGCGAAGGTCAGCTCCTCGCGGACGCGGCGGTGCCAGTACTCGGCCAGCGCCTCGGTGAGCTGCACGCCGAGGCCGTGGACCTCGAGGTAGTCGCGGTAGGAGTTCTCCGCGAACAGCTTGTTGGCGAAGTCCGCGATCGGCTGACCCATGGTCACGAGGTTCATCGGCATGACGTCGACGGCCCCGAGCTCACGAGCCTCGTCGCGGGTGCGGAAGAAGTCCGCGAGGCACAGGCGCCGGTCGCGCTTCTGGCGCGGGAACGAGAAGCGGTACAGCTCGTTGGCGTCCGGCTTGGCCTCGTCGAGCACGACGACGTCCTGGCCCTCGGAGATCACCGGGAAGTAGCCGGCGACGACCGCGGCGTGCGCGAGGATGCCCTCGGACTGCAGCCGGTCGAGCCAGTAGCGCATGCGCGGACGGCCCTCGGTCTCCACCAGCTCCTCGTAGGACGGCCCGTCGTCGCCCTTCGAGCCGCGCAGGCCCCACTGCCCGAAGAAGGTGGCGCGCTCGTCGAGCAGCCCGGCGAAGTCCTTCAGCCGGATACCGCGGACCACGCGGGTGCCCCAGAACGGCGGCTGCGGGACCTCGATGCGCCGCGCGACGTCGGAGATGGCGTCGGGGTCGTAGGAGTCGGGCTCCCCGCCGGCCTCGGCCTCGCGCTTGGCCTGGATGCGCTGGGAGCGCTCGCGACGCTCCTTGCGCTCGGCCATCTTGGCCGCCTCGGCCTCGGTGCGCTCGGTGTCGCCGGACATCACGGTGTCCATGAGGCGCAGGCCCTCGAAGGCGTCCTTGGCGTAGCGGACGTCGCCCTGGAACATCTCGCCGAGGTCGTTCTCGACGTAGGAGCGGGTCAGCGCCGCGCCGCCGAGCAGCACCGGGTACTTCTGCGCGACACCGCGGTCGTTCATCTCCTGCAGGTTGTCCTTCATGACCACCGTGGACTTCACCAGCAGCCCGGACATCCCGATGGCGTCGACCTTGTTCTCCTCGGCCGCCTCGAGGATGGCGTTGATCGGCTGCTTGATGCCGATGTTGACCACGTCGTAGCCGTTGTTGCTCAGGATGATGTCCACGAGGTTCTTGCCGATGTCGTGGACGTCGCCCTTGACGGTGGCCAGCAGGATCTTGCCCTTGCCGGAGTTGTCGTCGGACTCCATGTGCGGCTCGAGGTAGGCCACCGCGGCCTTCATGACCTCGGCCGAGGCCAGCACGAACGGCAGCTGCATCTTGCCGGCGCCGAACAGCTCGCCGACGGTCTTCATCCCGGCCAGCAGCGTCTCGTTGATGATCTCGAGCGGGTCCTTCTCCTCCATGCCCGCGTCGAGGTCGGCCTCGAGGCCGTTGCGGTCGCCGTCGACGATGCGGCGCTCCAGGCGCTCGAACAGCGGCAGCGCGGCGAGCTCCTCGGCCCGGGCGTCCTTGGCGGAGGCCGCCGAGACGCCCTCGAAGATGCCCATGAAGTACTGCAGCGGGTCGGGGGTGTTGCGCTCCTCGTGACGCCGGTCGTAGACCAGGTCGAGGGCGGCGTCGCGGGCGTCGTCGTCGATCTGCGACATCGGCAGGATCTTCGAGGCGTTGAGGATCGCGGTGTCGAGGCCGGCCTCGACGCACTCGTTCAGGAACACCGAGTTGAGCACCTGGCGCGCGGCCGGGTTGAGACCGAACGAGATGTTCGACAGGCCCAGCGTCGTCTGGACCTCCGGGTAGCGCTCCTTGAGCTGCTTGATCGCGTTGATCGTCTCGATGCCGTCCTTGCGGACCTCCTCCTGACCGGTGGAGATCGGGAAGGTGAGGCAGTCGATGATGATGTCCTCGACCTTCATGCCCCAGTTCTCGGTGAGGTCCTCGATGATCCGGAAGGCGACCCGCGTCTTCCACTCCGCGGTGCGGGCCTGGCCCTCCTCGTCGATGCAGAGGCCGATCACGGCGGCGCCGTGCTCCTTGGCGATCCGCATGATCTTCTGGAACCGCGAGTCCGGGCCGTCGCCGTCCTCGTAGTTCACCGAGTTGACCGCGGACCGGCCGCCGAGCTGCTCGAGGCCGACGCGCAGCACGTCGGGCTCGGTGGAGTCGAGCACCACCGGCAACGTCGAGGCCGTCGAGACGTCGTGGGAGAGGCGGTCCATGTCCGCCTCGCCGTCACGCCCGACGTAGTCGATGCAGAGATCCATGAAGTGCGCGCCCTCGCGGGTCTGCGCCTTCGCGATCTCCACGCACTGCTCGTAGTCCTCCTCGACCATCGCCTCGCGGAACGCCTTGGAGCCGTTGGCGTTCGAGCGCTCGCCGATCATCAGCAGGCCGGTGTCCTGGCGGAACGGCACGGCCTGGTACATCGAGGCGAGGCCGGGCTCGGGCTTCGGGTCACGCGGGGTGGGCGTGAGGTCCTTGCACTTCTCGGCGAGGGCCCGGATGTGCTCGTTGGTCGTCCCGCAGCACCCGCCGACGAGCTGCAGGCCGTAGTCGGTGATGAACGAGGCGCAGTAGTCGGCCAGCTCGTGCGGCTGCAGGGGGTACTCGGGCCCGTTCTTGCCGAGCTCGGGCAGGCCGGCGTTGGGCATGACGCTGACCGGGATGCGGCTCTGGCGCGAGAGCGCGCGCAGGTGCTCGCTCATCTCGGCCGGGCCGGTGGCGCAGTTCAGGCCGATGCCGTCGATCCCGAGCGGCTCGAGGGCCGTCAGCGCCGCGGTGATCTCGGAACCGACCAGCATGGTGCCGGTGAGCTCGACCGTGACGTGGCAGATGACGGGGACGCGGCGGCCGTACTGCTCCATCGCCCGGTAGGCACCGAGGATGGCGGACTTGGCCTGCAGCAGGTCCTGACAGGTCTCCACGAGGATCGCGTCGGCGCCGCCCTCGAGCTGGCCGAGCACGGACTCCACGTAGGCGTCGCGCAACTGCGCGAACGGCGCGTGCCCCAGGGTCGGCAGCTTCGTCCCCGGTCCGTTCGACCCGAAGACGAAGCGCGGACGCTCCGGGGTGGAGTACTCGTCGGCGGCCTGACGGGCGATCTTCGTCCCGGCCAGGGACAGCTCGCGGATGCGGTCCGCGATGTCGTACTCGTTGAGGTTCGGCCAGTTGGTGCCGAAGGTGTTCGTCTCGATGACGTCCGAGCCGGCCTCGAGGTGGCCCTGGTGGACGGAGAGCACGGCGTCCGGACGGGAGACGTTCAGGATCTCGTTGCAGCCCTCGAGATCCTGGAAGTCCTCGAGGGAGAGGTCCTGGTCCTGCAACGCGGTGCCCATGGCACCATCGCCGATGAGGACACGCTCGTGGAGTGCGGTCAGGAACGGTGACTCACTCTCGGTTGCCATCACACGATCGTAACGTGACCGGCGCGGTCAACCGCTTCTCCTGCGAGCCTCGTCACGACCCGTAAGCTGGCGCAGGTGTCCGACTCCGATCACCTCGAATCCCCGCGAGAGCTGTCCGATCCGGTCATGCTCTGTGCGTTCGAGGGCTGGAACGACGCAGGTGACGCGGCCAGTACGGCCGTCGAGCACCTGGCGCTGAACTGGGACGCGAGCGAGCTCGGGGCGATCGATCCCGAGGACTACTACGATTTCCAGGTCTCGCGCCCGACGGTGCGGCTCGTCGACGGCATCAGCCGGGCCATCGACTGGCCGACCACCCGCTTCACCCTGTGCCGGCCCCCCGGCTCGGAGCGCGACCTCGTCCTCGTGCGCGGCATCGAGCCCAACATGCGCTGGCGCTCGTTCGTCGCCGAGATCATCGCGAAGGCCGAGGAACTGGGCATCACCACGGTGATCACCCTCGGCGCGCTGCTCGCCGACACCCCGCACACGCGCCCGGTCCCCGTCACCGGCTCGTCGTTCGACAAGGCCTCCGCCGCGCGGTACGGCCTGTCGAGCTCCCGCTACCAGGGGCCGACCGGGATCACCGGGGTGCTGCAGGACGCGTGCGTGCAGGCGGGCATCCCGGCGATCTCGTTCTGGGCCGCCGTGCCGCACTACGTCTCCCAGCCCCCTGCCCCGAAGGCCACGATCGCGCTGCTGCAGCGCGTCGAGGAGGTCCTCGACGTCGAGGTCCCCCTGGGCGGGCTGCCGGACCAGGCGGAGAAGTGGGAGCGCACCGTCTCCGAGATGGCCGACGAGGACGACGAGGTCCGCGAGTACGTCAAGGCCCTCGAGGAGGCCGGCGACGCCGAGAACGACCTCACCGAGGCCAGCGGCGAGGAGATCGCCGCCGACTTCGAGCGCTACCTGCGCCGCCGCGACCCGGGCAACGGGCCCGGCGGGACCGGTGGCGTGGCGGGCGGCCCCAACCTCGGCGGTCCCTGGGAGCGCTGAGCTCAGCGCAGGGTGCGGGCCGCGTCCAGGTCGAGCGCCGGGCCGTGCGGCAGCAGCCCGACGACGCTGCGCGGTGCCGGTCGGGGTGCGCCCAGCCCGAGCGCGGCCGCCGCGCGCACTCCCGGGGACCGGGTAGACCCGGCCGACGGGGTCGACGACCACCCCGCGGGACGGGTCCGGCGTCTCGCCGGGTCCCACCGGGACGACGTAGGCGCCGGACCCGGCGATCCGCACCGCGTCGACGGAGCGGGGGCCCGGGATCGTCGGGTCCGAGGCGGGCGTCGGCGGCACCGGGGTCGGCAGCGTGGCGGCGACCGTGACCGCCGTCGGGTCGCCCGGCCGGGCGCACACGACCGGCGCGGCGTCCACGGCCAGCAGCCGGGGGAACGCGCGCGGGTAGGCGCCGAGGTCGACCCCGACCGCCCGCGGCAGCCGGTCGAGGGTCGTCACCGGGATCGTCGCGATGCCCGGGTCCGCGACCGGCGCCGGGTCCGCGAACCGGACGAGCTGCGCGACGACCGCGGGGACCTCCTGCACGCCGCGGTCGAGCACGAGGGCGAACCGCGGCGCGGCACCCGGACCCGCCGTGGCCACCGACCCGACCGGCAGCCCGAGCGCCCGCGTCGCCGGGTCGCTCGGCACCAGCCCGGCGCCCGCCACCCGCGGCGGGACGAGCGGGGCCCCGACGGGCAGCGACCCGAGCAGCGCGGTCCCGGCCGACCGCGCGGGCTCGCCGGCGATCCCCAGGGCGCGGACCACCGCTCCCTGGGTCGGGTCCAGCGCCGCCCGGCGCCCGTCGGTGACGAGCCAGGTGACCCCGTCGTCGCCACGCGTCAGCACCGCCTCCTCGTCGCCGAGCGGGCGCCCGAGCGCGGGAAAGCCGCCGAGGACCGCCGTCGCGCGCCGACCCGCGTCCGGGTCCCCCGGGCCGCGGACCGCGTCGCACACCGCCCACACGTCCGCGACGGGCGCCGCGTCGGTGTCGGGCAGCTCCGCGGGGGCGCCGGCGAGGCCTGCGGGGGCGGTCCGGGGCGCGGTGAGGAGCGCGTCGTCGCGGACCGGGGTCGGGTCGGTCGCCTCCCCGCCTGCCCCGCCCGACGTCGGGTCCGCGCGGGTGGGGTCGACGCCCGCCGCGAGCAGGCGGGCCGACGCGAGGTCGGTGGTCGGGACGAGGCGGTCCGGCCCGTGGGCGACGACGTAGAGCGTCCCCGACGGCGTCCCGCGCACGATCGCGGCCGCCCGCCAGTCGGTGTCCCCGCGGACCAGGCCGACCACCCCGGCGACGGCGAGGGCCAGCGCCCCGAGCAGGGCGCCGACGACGAGGGCCCGACGCCGCGTCCGGCCGGGATCGGCTCCCGAGGGGTCGGCGTGCGGGTCCCGCCCGACGAGCGCGGACTCCAGCCGTCGGGCGACCACCCGCTGGGCGTGGACCCGCGAGGGCGTCGGCGGGGCGGCCCGGAGCCCGCCGTCCGCGCCCATCCCGGTCGCCTCCCCCACCGGCCGGGGCTCAGCGCAGGGCCACGCCGAGCAGCGCGTCGACCGCCCGCGTGACCTGCGGGCCCGCGTCGTCGACCGTCCCCGTGGACGGCCGCCGCAGCGCGTCGTTCGCCCACGCGTCGACCGCGGCGAGGGCGCCGGGGCTGTCGAGGTCGTCGGCGAGGTGGAGCCGCACCCGGTCGACGAGGTCCGCCGGGTCCGGCCCGGCACCGAGGGAGACCGCCTCGCGCCACCGGTGCAGCCGCGCCTGGCCGTCGGTGAGCAGTTCCGCGGTCCACGACCGGTCGGTGCGCCAGTGCCCGGAGAGCAGGGCCAGCCGGACGGCCATCGAGTCGACGCGGTCACCGCGCAGCCGGGAGACGAAGACGAGGTTGCCCTTCGACTTCGACATCTTCTCGCCGTCGAGCCCGATCATCCCGGCGTGGCAGTAGTGGCGGGCCATGGGGTGCATCCCGGTGAGGGCCTCGCCGTGCGCCGAACCGAACTCGTGGTGCGGGAACGCCAGGTCCGAGCCGCCGCCCTGGAGGTCGTAGGTGTCGCCGAGGCGGTTCAGGGCGATGGCGGTGCACTCGACGTGCCAGCCAGGGCGCCCGTCACCGAGGTCGGAGGGCCACGACGGCTCCCCCTCGCGCGCCGTCCGCCAGAGCAGGGCGTCGAGCGGGTGCCGCTTGCCGGGCCGGTCGGGGTCGCCGCCGCGCTCCGGGAAGACCTCCATCATGCGCTCGAGCGAGT
Source organism: uncultured Actinomycetota bacterium (assembly GCA_963849235.1). GTDB lineage: Bacteria > Actinomycetota > Actinomycetes > Mycobacteriales > Pseudonocardiaceae > Actinomycetospora. The sequence continues at coordinate 395,493 of CAWKGY010000001.1, forward strand.
AGCGCGAGACGTAGCCGAAGTCGGCCGTCGCGGTGTGGTCGAAGTAGACGTCGGGGAACTCGGCGTCGTCGGCCCGGTAGGCCGCGCCCGAGGCGAGCAGCTTCCCGACGAGCTCGCTGATCTCGTCGACGGCCTCGACGGCGCCGATGTAGTCCTGCGGCGGCAGCACGCGCAGCGACTCCATGTCCTCGCGGAAGAGCGCGGTCTCGCGCATCCCGAGGACCATCCAGTCGAAGTTGTCGCGCTCGGCGCGCTCGAGCAGCGGGTCGTCGATGTCGGTGACGTTCTGGACGTAGTGCACAGCGTGCCCGGCGTCGCGCCAGCAGCGGTTCACGAGGTCGAACGCCAGGTAGGTCGCGGCGTGGCCGAGGTGCGTGGCGTCGTACGGGGTGATGCCGCAGACGTACATGCCGGCGCCCGCGGGGCCCGGCGCGGTCGGCCGGATCCCACCGGTCGAGGTGTCGAACAGCCGCAGGGGCGGCGGGGTACCGGGCACCGGAGGGACCTCGACGGAAGACCACGAGCGCATGTCCCGACCCTAAGCCCCCGAGGCCCCTCGCCGGAGCCGAACCGTGGCGCACCGAACCGCTGCGGCGTCGGGCACGAACGGAGGAGTTGGGACCCGGCCGGGTCCTGCCACGGAGCCGTCGCGGGCGAGCACGACGGCCCCGTTCGTAGCGGAAGGGCCCGGCCGGGGCGGCAGGAGTCGCGGGGGGTTCGACTCCCAGCCGACTCCCAGGGTAACGCACCGCTAGCGCCGTTCGGGTGGATCACTCAGGTGGGTGACGGTTCAACCGGTTGCGCTCGTCACGCTGAGCCACGAGGGTCCCGGATGTCTCACCGCCGCCGGCTGGAGAGGTAGTCGCTCACCACCGCGGCGCCCAGCCCGTCGAGGTCCGGTGCGACCACCCGGCCACCGCTGCGCCGGGCCACCATGTCGACGAACTCCTCCAGGCGCGGGTCCTCCCCGAGCATGAAGACGGTCAGCGCCGCCCTGAGCTTGGCGATCGCGTCGACCTCGTTCAGCGTCGCACGGAGGGTCTCCGGGCTCGGCGGGTAGTCGAACACGGCGTGCCCGTCCGGCTCGAGGTGCGCGGTCGGCTCGCCGTCGGTGACGACGAGGACCACGGGCGCGGCGTCGGAGTTCTTCCGCAGGTGCCGTCCGGCCAGCAGCAGGGCGTGGTGCAGGTTCGTGCCCTGTTCCCACGCCCCCTCCAGACCGGTGAGCTCCCCGAGGTCCACCGTCTTCGCGTGGCGGCCGAAGGTGATGATCTGCAGCGCGTCGCCGCGGAACCGCGTCGAGACCAGGTGGTGCAGCGCGAGCGCGGTGCGCTTCATCGGCACCCACCGGCCGTCGGCCACCATCGACCACGACGTGTCCACGCACAGCGCCACCGCCGCGCGCGTCCGCTGCTCGGTCTCGACGATCTCCACGTCGGTGACGTCGAGCGCACGGGGATCGCCGCCCGCGTGCCGCATCTCGGCGTTGAGCAGCGTCCGCGACACGTCCCAGCGCTCGGTGTCCCCGAACTCCCACGGCCGCGTCGCGCCGCTGGCCTCCCCCGCCGCCCCGGAGCGCTGCGTCTCGCGCTCGCCCCGACGCGTCGAGAGCGACCCGACGACGTCGCGCAGCGCGGAGGACCCGAGCTGGCGCAGCGCCTTCGGCGAGAGGGTCAGCGAGCCGTCGGCGCCCCGCTCGAACACGCCCTGGTTCTCCAGCTCGCGCTCGAGCTCCGCCAGCCGCTGGGCGTCCACACGGGCCTGGCGGCCCAGCGACGCCTCGAGGGCCTCGAAGTCGATGTCCTCCATCCGCGCGCCCGGGTAGCTCTGCGAGAGCTGCTCGGAGAGCGAGTCCAGCTGCGCGAGCTGCTCCATGGCCCGCGTCGCCTCACCCATGCCCATCGGGTTGTCGCCGCGGAACCGGCCCTGCCCGTCCCAGTCCTCGCCCGGCCGCATGGCCTGCAGCTGGGAGTCCAGGCGGGAGAGCTGCTCGGCCAGGCGAGGGTCGCCGAAGGCGGACTGCATGAGGCCCTCGAGCTCCGCGCGCTGCTCGGGGGACAGCGAGTTCATCATCCGCTGGGCAGCTGCCGCCCGTTGCGCGAGGAGGTCGACGAGCTCCTCGACGTTGCCCGGGTTCTCGGGGAAGTACTGCCCGTGCTTCTCCATGAAGTCCGAGAACTGCTGCTGGGTGTCCTCCCCGCGACCGTGGGCGTCGAGGAGCTCGTTGAGGTCGGAGAGCATCTCCCGGACCCCGTCGACGTCCTCCTGGGTCGCGTTCTCCATCGCCTCCTTCATGCCCTGGAAGCGCTGGTCGAGCGCCTCCCGGCCGAGCAGGTCCTGGATCTGCTGGTAGGCCTGGCGCGCCTCGGCGTTGCGCCAGTCGTAGTTCTCCAGCTCGCGCACCGCGCCCGCCGGGGAGTCCGGCAGCGCGTCGAGCGACATCTCCCGGAACCGGGCGTCGTCGGAGTCCTCGGCCTGCAGCGAGTTCCGCTCCGCCTCGAGCGCCTGGTTCAGCAGCTCCCGGATCTCCTGGAGGGTGCCGTCGATGCGGTTCTCGCGCTGGAGCCGGCGCCGCTGCTCGTGCAGGCGCCGCTGCAGGTCGTCGAGACCCTGCTGGTCGCGCAGCCCACGGCGCATGAGCTCACGCATGGCCTGCCGCGGGCTCGTGCCCTCCATGACGTCGCGCCCGAGGGCGTCCATCGCCTCGCGGAGGTCGAAGGGCGGGGCGAGGGGGTCGGGGCCGTCGTAGAACCGGCCGTAGGTGTAGCGCCCGGAGCGGGGCCCGACCGGACCGGACGCGCCCGTGCCGGTGTCACCCGTGCCGGTCCCGCCCGGGTCCTCGGGGCCCTCGTCGTCCGGGAAGGCCGGGTCAGCCGCCATAGGCCACCGTCCCGGTGTCCTCGTCGTCGTCCTTGGCGAGTTTGCGGGTGAGGTAGAGGTGCTCGAGCGCCAGCTCGACGGCCGAGGCCAGGGGGCCCGGCGCCTCGCTGTCGCCCGCGCCGAGGCGCTCGGCGACGATGCGGACCACCGGCACCGCGGGCAGCGTCGCGACGACCTCGCGGGCCGGCACCCGCTCCCCCGTCACCACCTTGCGACCCTCGGCGATCGCCTCGGCGAGCGGTCCGAGGTCGACGCCGGCGAGGCGCTTGCGGGCGGTCTCGGCGATCGCGCGGCGCAGCAGGTGCGTCAGCAGCTCCTCCTCGCGCCCCTCCTCGCCGGACTCGAACTCGAGCTTGCCGCGCAGCACCGGCGGCACCGCCTCGAGGTCGACCGGCCGCGCGACGGCGGCGTCCTCCCCGGTCACCGCGGCGCGGCGCAGGGCCGCGGCGGCCACCGTCTCGGTGGCGGCGACGGAGAACCGCGCCGAGACCCCGGAGCGCTGGTCGATCGCGCTCGCGTTGCGCAGGTTGCGGGTGAAGCGGGCGATGACCTCGAGCAGGTGGTCGGGGACCTCGGCGACGTTGCGCGCCTCCTGCTTGATCAGCGCCACCTCGCCGGCGACCTCCAGCGGGTAGTGCGTGCGCACCTCCGCGCCGAAGCGGTCCTTGAGCGGGGTGATGATCCGCCCACGGTTCGTGTAGTCCTCGGGGTTCGCGCTGGCCACCAGCAGGATGTCCAGCGGCAGGCGCAGCGTGTAGCCGCGGACCTGGATGTCCCGCTCCTCCATCACGTTGAGCAGCGCGACCTGGATGCGCTCGGCGAGGTCGGGCAGCTCGTTGATCGTGACGATGCCGCGGTGGGTCCGCGGCACGAGGCCGTAGTGGATCGTCTCGGGGTCCCCGAGGCTGCGGCCCTCGGCGACCTTCACGGGGTCGACGTCGCCGATGAGGTCCGCGACGCTCGTGTCCGGCGTCGCGAGCTTCTCGGCGTAGCGGTGCGAGCGGTGCCGCCAGGCGACCGGGAGGGCGTCGCCCTCGACGGCGGCGCGGCGGATGCTCGCGGGGATGATCGGCTGCTCGGGGTGCTCGCCGAGCTCGGAGCCGTCGATGACGGGGGTCCACTCGTCGAGCAGCGCGACGAGGCTGCGCAGCAGGCGCGTCTTGCCCTGACCACGCTCGCCGAGGAGCACGACGTCGTGCCCGGCGATGATCGCGCGCTCGAACTGCGGCAGCACGGTGCGCTCGAACCCGACGATGCCGGGCCAGGGGTTCTCGCCCGCGGTGAGCGCGGCGAGGAGGTTGTCGCGCAGCTCGTCACGGACGCTGCGCGGGGTTTTCGCGGGGTGATCGCTCGCGCGGAGCTCACCGAGGGTCGTGGGGAGGCCCGCCGGCGGGGCCGGGGTGGTGCTCGACGTCTGAGCGGCTGCCTGGATGGGGCGAGGAGAGCTCACCTCCGCCACGCTACGACGGCATCGGCGCTCGTGCTCCCTGGTTGCGGGGGACGGCCGGTCCCAGGGTCCGCGGACGCGGGTCCGCGGGACCGCTCCCGGCCCCGAGCTCCGGGAATCGACGCGTGCCGCACACAGTCCGGCCGGGCAGGCGCTCGAGGACGTGGAGATCGACGCGCGACACACACACTCTGGTCGGATCGGAGAAGGGTTCTCGGCGAACCGACGCGTGCCGCACACACTTCGGCCGGGACTGCGCTGGGTGCTGAGGAGATCGACGCGTGCCGCGCACAACTCCTGTCGGGGCGGACCGGGTCGGGACGCGGAGGTGGCTCGGGAGACCTCGCGCACGGCGTACCCGAGTTCCGGGCGTCGGCTCCGGGCCGGCACGTGTCCGGGGACGACTGTGCCCGACGCACAGAGGTCGTTCACCATCGAGCGCTGCGCCTCAGATACGCGACGCGCGGGTGCGTGCAGCTCGGAGGACGGCCCGCCGGACGACCATGTGCGCCGCGAACTCGGCGGCACCGGCGCCCCAGAGGTTGTGTGCGCAGCGCGCAGGTCCGTGCAGCATCGAGCGTGGCTTGGGTCGATGTGTGTGCGCGACACGCAGGTTCGTTCATGATCGAGTGCGCCATCGGTCGGTTTGTGTGCGCGGCGCGCAGGTCCGTGCAGAACCGAGCACTCCTGCGGCCGGACTGTGCGCGCGGCGCGCAGGTGCGCTCAGGGTGGAGTGCCGCGTCGGGCCCGGCGCGAGTGCGCCGCGCAGGTCCCGTCCGCTGCTAAGACCTCACGACGGCCGGCCGCGGCCCGGCCGCTCCGGCACCGGCCGCCCGTCGGACCCGCCGCACCGCGAGCCCCATCCCCACCAGCCCGATCAGTGCGACCGGGACGTGCACCGCCATCGCCACCCGGAACGCCGTCGTCGTCCAGTCCGCCGGCGCGCCCGCGCCCTGCAGGTCGAGCAGCACCCCGACCAGCGCCACCACGAGCAGCGACGACACGAAGCCGCCGACGTTCACCACCCCGGACGCCCGCCCGACCTGCGAGGGCGCCACCGCCGAGCGCGCCACGTCGAACGCCACCAGCGACGCCGACCCGCCGCTGCCCAGGATCACCACGAGCACGACGAGCACCGGCCACGGCACCGTGCCCGGCCAGGACAGCACGACGGTCCACGCCACGACCTGCGCCATGACCGACCCCGCGATCAGGGTGACGCGCCGGTGCGGGAACCGCCCGGACAGCAGCCCGAACAGCGGCCCGTTGACGATGTTGACCACGACGACGCCGCTGGTCAGCAGCCGGGCCAGGTCCCCGGGCACGTGCTCGCCCGCCACGAGGAACGGGAAGCCCCACAGCAGCCCGAACACGTTGCCCGAGAACGGCGAGGCGAAGTGGCACCAGAATCCCAGCCGGGTGCCGGGCGAGCGGACCACCTCGCCGAGGCCCGCCGCCGATCCAGCCGCCGCGGGCTGGGTGAGCGGTCCGTCGCGCAGGACCAGGGCCGCCGTCGCCGCCACCAGCCCGGTCACCCCGGCCGCGGAGAGGTAGGCGGCCGTCCAGCCGTCGGAGACGACGAGGGCCGCGAGCGGGATCGCCGAGACGGCCTGGCCGAGCTGGCCGAGGATCCCCGAGAGCTGGTTGACCAGCGGCACGCGTCGGGGGGCGAACCACGTCGGGACCAGGCGCAGGATGCTCACGAACGTCACCGCGTCGCCCGCGCCCGCCAGGACGCGTCCGATCACCGCCACCGGGAGCGACGGGGCCAGGGCGAGGACCGCCTGCCCCACCGCCACGAGCACCGCTCCCCCGGCGATGAGCCGGCGGGCCCCGAAGCGGTCGACGAGCACGCCCGCGGGGATCTGCAGCGCCGCGTAGACCGCGAGCGAGAGGACGGCGAGCAGCGAGAGCGTCGCGGCCGACGCGCCGAAGCGCTGGGCGGCCGTCACCCCCGTCGCCGCGAGGGCCGATCGCCCCACCACCGCGAGCACGTACGCGACGACCGCGGTTCCCCAGACGAGCAGCCGCATCACGTACCGGCACCGTACGCGAGGGGAGGATCCGGTCGCTCCATCGGCACGGGGGCTCCCCTCGTGCGGGGAGCGGGCGGCTCAGGGCCCCAGGACCCGCGAGGCCCCGATCGGGAGGTCCCAGAGGTCGGCGCGGTCGCGCCCGGTACGCCGCCACTCGCGGCGGGTCTGCTCGAGCGGCTCGAGCACCGGTTCCCCGGAGAGCACGAAGGTGCCCCAGTGCACCGGCACCATCCGGCGCGCCCGGAGGGTCTCGGCCGCCCGCACCGCCTCGGTGGGGTCCATGTGCACGCTGCGCAGCAGGGCCCGCGGGTGGTAGGCGCCGACCGGGAGCGCGGCGATCTCGAGGCGCCGGTGCCGCGCGGCGATCCGGTGCAGGAAGGGCCCGTAGGCGGTGTCCCCGGCGTGGTAGACCGCGCGGCCGTCGGCGGCGGTCACCACCCAGCCGCCCCAGAGACGGCGGCAGGTGTCGGTCGCGGTGCGCCGGGACCAGTGCCGGGCCGGGACGAACTCGACCGACACCGGGCCGGAGCGCCCCGGCAGCGTCACCGACTCCCACCAGTCCATCTCGGTGACGTCGCGGAACCCGCGGGCGCGCAGGAACGGCCCGGTGTTCAGGCCGGCGAGCATCCGGGTCTCGCGGGGCAGCCGCGCGAGGGTGCGGACGTCGAGGTGGTCGTAGTGGTCGTGGCTGAGGAGCACGGCGTCGAGGTGGGGCAGTTCGTCGACGGTGCGCCCGGGCGGGGTCAGCCGCCGCGCGGCCCCGGGGATGCCGGGCGAGAGGACCGGATCGACCAGCAGGGTCACGCCGTCGACCCAGAGCAGCGCCGACGCGTGGCCGAGCCAGGTGATCCCGAGCGTGCCCGCCGCGGGCTCCGGCAGCGGTGCGGCGGTCGTGACCGGCACCCCGACGGCATCGCGGCGAGCGACCTCGTCGCGCGGGAACGACCACCACAGCCGCAGGGCCCCGAGCGGGCCGAGCAGCTGGGAGTCGAGCCGGTGCCGGAAGTCCGTGGGGGCGGGCTCGTCGGCCCGACGCCCGGTCAGAACGCCGGCCACGGGATCGGGGGCCAGCCGCCCGAGGGTGCCGGGAGCTCCCCGGCGTGCAGGAGGCGGTCGACGCGGGAGCGCAGTGCCTTCACCTCGGCGCGGGTCACGTGGTCGCCGATCTCGTCGCCGAGGGCCGCCGCGTTGCCGGGCGACAGGGCCGCGCGCAGCCGCTGCAGACCGTCCGTCACCTCGTCATCGAGGGATTCCCCGACCCAGCCCCACAGCACGGTGCGCAGCTTGGTCTCCTGGTGCAGGCAGATGCCGTGGTCGACGCCGTACACGCGACCGTCCGCGCCGGCGAGCACGTGCCCGCCCTTGCGGTCGGCGTTGTTGACGACGACGTCGAGGGCGGCCATCGACCGGAGCGCGGGATCGTCGGCGTGCACGAGCAGCGCGGGCTCGCCGTCGTTCCCGCGGGCCCGCAGCACGGTCCGCCACCCGGGGGCGACCCGGCGGGGCGCCACGATGTCGACGAGCTCGCGCTCCTCGTCGATCTCGATCCAGCGCTGGACCATGCCCGGCCCGAACGGGCCCTCACGGTGCACGGTCGCGGGCACGACGCCGAACCCCGACGCCTTGCTGACCAGGTAGGTCGCCACCTCACGGCCGGCGAGCGTGCCGTCGGGGAAGTCCCACAACGGGCGCTCGCCGCGCACCGGCTTGTAGACGCACAGCCCTTGGACGGCGTCCAGGGTCACCGTGCACAGCAGCGTGGTGTTGGACGCCTCGGTGATGCGCCCCTGCACCTCGAGCGTGCCGCGCCGCAGCAGGTCCTCGACCTGGTCGACGGTCAGGTCGGCGACGGCGTCGTCGCCGTCGTCACCCGCGTCCTCGTGCTTCCCGGGACTGGTCACGCGTGGAGTCGATACCCTTCTCACGGCTCCGCGGCGACCCGGCGGAACCCGTTCTGCCGGGGGCACACGTGCCCGGCGGCGTCCAGGGGCTGGGTGCACAGGGGGCACAGGCGGCGGCCGGCGGAGACGACCCGCTCGGCTCTGGTGGCGAACGCGCGGGCCCGCTCCGGGGAGAGGAACACACGCAGGGCGTCGGGGCCCTCGTCGGTGTCGTCGAGCACGACCGACTCGTCGACCTCCTCCTCGGTGACCGCGAGCAGTTCGACGACGACGCTCTTCGACTCGGCGTCCCAGCCGAGCCCCATCGTCCCGACGCGGAACTCCTCCTCGACGGGGACCTCGAGCGGCGAGGTGTCGAGGTCGTTCTCCGGGGTGGTGGGCGGGACGTCGGCGCCGAAGCGGCGCGAGACCTCCTCGAGCAGGGTGCCGATGCGCTCCGAGAGCACCGTGACCTGCTGCTTCTCGAGCAGCACGGACACGCGGCGGGCCGATTCGGTCGCCTGCAGGTAGAACGAGCGGTCGCCGGGCTCCCCGACCGTGCCGGCGATGAACCGGTCGGGCTGACGGAAGACGTGGATCACCCTGGGCATGGCCCCTCGATCGTGTCGTGCTGGTCGGGCCGGGAGGCGCAGGACTCCCGACGGGACTGGACTGGCGGTCAGTTTACGCCGGTGGACCCACCGACCACCGCCTCGGAGCCGTCGTCGGTGACCTCCTCGCCGGCCTCCCCGTCGTCCGCCGGTTTCTCCTCGTCCGGCTTCGGGACCAGCGACGACAGGTCCCCGCCGGTGTCGTTGACCCGGACGACGAACGGGCGGGTCGGGGTATAGCTGATCACACTGATCGAGCAGGGGTCGACCGAGATGCGCTGGAACGAGTCGAGGTGCAGCCCGAGCGCGTCGGCGATCACCGACTTGATCACGTCGCCGTGGCTGCAGACCACCCACAGCGCCTTCGGGCCGTGCTCCTCGGCGATCCGCGCGGCGTGCCTGCGGACGGCGGCGACGCTGCGGTGCTGCATGTGCGCGAGGCCCTCACCGCCGGGGAACACCGCCGCCGAGGGGTGGGCCTGGACGACCTTCCAGAGGTCCTCCTTGCCCAGCTCGCCGAGCTTGCGGCCGGTCCAGTCGCCGTAGTCGACCTCGGAGAGGTCGGGCTCGACGTCCGCGGTCAGGCCGCGCGCCTCGAGCAGGGGGGCGACGGTCTCCTCGCAGCGCTGCAGCGGCGAGCGGACGACGGCGGCGAGCGGGAGCACCGCCAGCCGGTCGACGAGGCCCTTCGCCTGGCTCCGGCCGTGGTCGTCGAGGCCGACGCCGGAGGAGCGGCCGGCCAGCACGCCGGACACGTTCGCGGTCGAGCGACCGTGCCGCAGGAGGATCACCGTGGTCACGTCCGCCCACCCTAACCTCGTCAGACGGCGGCGATCATCCCGCCCGAGACGGCCAGCAGCACGAGCAGGCCGAGGATCACCCGGTACCAGACGAACAGGTACACGGTGTGCTGCTCGACATAGCGGAGCAGCCAGGCGATCGAGGCGTAGCCGACCGCGAACGCGACGAGCGTGGCCACCACCATCTGGGCCGGCGAGGGCTGCGCGCCCGGACCGGAGGTGTCGGCGATGTCGGGCAGCGAGAACAGCCCGGCCGCGGTGACCGCCGGGATGGCGAGCAGGAAGCTGAACCGGACCGCGGCGGGACGCTGCAGGCCGAGGAAGAGCCCGGCGGACACCGTGCCACCCGAGCGCGACACCCCGGGCAGCAGCGCGAACGCCTGGGCGCAGCCCATGAGGACGCCGTCGCGCAGCGTCAGGTCCTCCACGGGCCGTCGCTGCCTGCCGTACTTCTCGGCCGCGCCGAGGATCACGCCGAACACCACCAGCGACGTCCCGATGAGCCACAGGTTGCGGGCCGGTCCCTCGATCGCGTCCTTGAACAGCACGCCGAGGATGCTGATCGGCAGGGTCCCGATGATCACGTACCAGGCCAGCCGGTAGTCGAGACCGCGCGCCTCCCGGTTCCCGATCCCCCGCACCCAGGCCGTGACCAGCCGCCAGATGTCCGGCCAGAAGTAGATGAGGACGGCCGCCTCGGTGCCGAGCTGGGTGACGGCGGTGAACGCGGCGCCCGCGTCGTTGTCGAAGAACACCCCGGCGACGATCCGGAGGTGGGCCGACGAGGAGATCGGCAGGAACTCGGTCAGCCCCTGGACGAGTCCGAGGACGACCGCTTCCAACCAGCTCATCTGCACGGGTCCGGAACGGTATCGGATGACCGGAACGCCCCGCTCGTCCGGCGGGGTCCCGGCCCGTCGGGCGCGGGGCCCGGGGGCGGGCCCCCTATCCTCACGGGCCGTGGAACAGCGACGCCTCGGTGCCAGCGGGCTGCGGGTCTCCCGGCTCGCGCTCGGCACGATGACCTGGGGTCGCGACACCGACGCCGACGAGGCAGGCGCATCGCTCCTGGCCTTCCTCGACGCCGGCGGCACCCTCGTCGACACCGCCGACGTCTACGCCGACGGCGAGGCGGAGGCGATCCTCGGCGGGCTGTTCGCCGACGTGATCCCCCGCACCGAGGTCGTGCTCGCCACGAAGGCCGGGGCCCGCCGGGAGGACGGCCCGTTCGGGGGTGGGGCGTCCCGCTCGTCGCTGCTCGCCTCGCTCGACGCCTCGCTCGAGCGGATGGGCACCGACTACGTCGACCTCTGGCAGCTCCACGCCTGGGACCCCGAGGTCCCGCTCGACGAGACCCTCTCCGCGGTCGACCTCGCCGTCTCCTCCGGGCGGGTCCGCTACGCCGGGGTCGCCAACTACGCCGGCTGGCAGGTCGCGGCCGCGGCCCGGTCGGCGGGTCTGCCGCTGGTCAGCGTGCAGTCGGAGTACTCGCTGCTCGACCGCGGCGTGGAGGACGAGGTGCTCCCCGCCGCCTCGTACCACGGGATGGGCCTGCTCCCCTGGGGTCCGCTCGGGCGCGGGGTGCTCACCGGGAAGTACCGCGACGGCACGCCCCACGACTCCCGGGGCGCCTCGGCCCACCTCGGCGGCTACGTCGGTCGCCACCGGACCGAGCGGGCCGCCCGGATCGTCCAGGCCGTCGTCACCGCCGCGCACGGGCTCGGGACCTCCCCGCTCGCCGTCGCGCTGGCGTGGGTGCGCGACCGGCCCGGGGTGGTCGCCCCGGTGGTCGGGGCCCGCGACGGTGCCCAGCTCCTGGGGTCCCTCGCGGCCGAGGACCTGACGCTCCCCCCGGCGATCCGCGGGGCCCTCGACGACGTCTCCTCGGCCACCCTGGTGCCCGTCCCCGCGGGTGCTCCCGGTCCGGACGGTGTGATGGTCGACGACGACCACGCCCCCTGGACGTAGACCTGACGCGCGGGCGCCGACGACGTACGGTGGTTACCGGACAGCGACCAGGAGGTTGCCCGTGAGCGACACGACGCGGCCCGTCCCCACCGAGGCGGCCCTCGAGCCCGCCGTGGTCGAGGGTGACTGGGAGTACCAGCCGGTACGCCTCCCGCCGGACGTGTCGCGAATGTCGGCCACCGCGGAGCTGGGCCTGCGGTCGCAGTTCGGTGGCTGGGAGCTCGCGCGGACGCTGTTGTACGCCGACGGGACCCGCAAGGTGTGGCTGCGGCGCAGGCTCTCCCGCGCCTCGCTGGGCGCCGTCGGGGTCTGAGGGCTCCGGGAGTCGGTCCCCTCCGCCGAGTGGGCCCGGAGGGCTGTCGCCGGAGCCGTCGGAGTCCACTCGGTGCTCGGCCGGTGCTCGGTCGGCCGACCTGTCGTGGGTTCCTGCGCTCACCGGGCCGCCTTGTCGTTCTGATTCACCACGACAAGGCGGAGGCAGGCCCGCGGAAAGCCGCGACGAGGCGGCGACCCGGGTGGCGAGAACGAGGCGGCCAGAGGTGGCGGGCCGGGGACGGTCCCGGGGTCAGGGAACCACGACGACGCGGCCGGTCGTCGTGCGGGCGGCGATGGCGTCCAGGGCGTCGGGCAGGTCCGCCAGGGCGTACTCGGCGCCGACCAGCGGGTCGATCAGCCGGGCCGCCCACAGCTTCTCCAGCTCGCGCTGCCACGCCTCGACCAGCTCGGGCGCCCGCTTCTGGTAGGCCGCCCAGTGGACGCCGACGACGTCGTAGTTCTTCACCAGCGCGTGGTTGGTCGGGGCGTCCGCGATCCGGCCCCCGGCGAAGCCGATGACGAGGATCCGGCCCTCCCAGGCGGTGACGCGGCGGGAGGCGTCGAAGGTGTCGCCGCCGACCGGGTCGTAGACGACGTCGGCGCCCCGGCCGTCGGTCAGCTCCTTCACGGCCGGGATCAGGATCTCGCCGACGGGCCCGTCCAGCACGATCACGTCGTGCGCACCGAGGCGCTTCGCCACCTCGGCCTTGTCCGCCGACCCGACCGTCGCGATCACCCGCGCACCCGCCGCGAGACCGAGCTGCACCGCCGCGGCCCCGACCCCGCCGGCGGCCGCGTGCACGAGCAGCGTCTCCCCGGCCCGCAGCGACGTGCGGTGGTGCAGGGCGCACCAGCCGGTCTGGTAGGCCACGAAGAAGCCGGAGGCCTGCGCGCCCGTCATCCCCTCCGGGCACGGGTGCGACGAGCCCAGGACCGCCTGCTCCGCGTAGCCCCCGTGCGGCATCACGACCGGCCCGAAGACGCGCTCGCCCGTGGAGCGGTCCACGCCGGCCACCTCGAGGCCCGGGGTGAACGGCAGCGGCGGCTTGTCCTGGTAGGTGCCGCGGCAGTAGAGGATGTCGGCGAAGTTCACCGAGGCGGCCTCGACGGTCACCACCCGTCGGCCCTCACCGGCGACCGGGTCCGGCAGGTCGGTCAGCTCGAGGACCTCGCGCGGCTCACCGAACCGCGGCACCGTCCAGCCACGCACGCCTCAGCCCTCCCAGGCCAGCTCCGGCGGGGCCTCGCCGCCCTTCGGCCCCGGCACGCCGCGGAACCCGTAGGGGCCGGGCTCCCGGCCGGGCTGGACGTACCAGCACTCCCCCGCGCCGCCGTCGGCGAGCATCCGCTCCACCGCGTCGGCGACGTCGCCCGCGGAGAGCAGCGGGAACCCGCTGAACTGGTCGCGCAGGTGCGCGATCAGTGCGGTGTCGGCGAACCCGGGGCACAGCACCATCGCGCGGATGCCCTCGGGGGCGAGCGTGGCCGCGGCCGAGCGGACGTACCCGACGACGGCGTGCTTGGTGAGGGTGTAGATCGCGTCGCCGGGCAACGGCACGAGGCCGGCCAGCGACGACGTGGCGATGATCGTCCCGCCGCCGGTGCGCCGGAGGGCCGGCACGGCCGCCGTCAGGCCGAAGACCACGTGGTCGACGTTGACCCCGACGACGCGGCGGTAGGCCTCGACGTCGAGGTCGGTGATCCCGGACTGTCCGCCGACCGATCCGGCGTTGAGGTGCACGACGTCGAGGCGCCCGCCCCACGCCTCGGCCTCGGCCACGGCGGCGGCCATGGCGCTCGGGGAGGTGACGTCGCAGGAGACCGCGAGCCCCGCGATGTCGTCGGCGACGCTCGTCGCGGCCACGGCGTCCCGGTCCACGATCGCGACCTTGGCGCCCGCGGTGGCGAGCCGGCGGGCGACCGCCTCGCCGATGCCGGAGGCGCCCCCGGTGACGAGCGCGACGGTCTCTTCGGTGATCAGCACGTCCGCAGGATCCTCTCGAGCACGCGGGTGCCGAAGTGCAGCGCGTCGACGGGCACCCGCTCGTCGGTGCCGTGGAAGAGCGCCGTGAAGTCCAGGTCGGGCGGCAGGCGCAGCGGGGCGAACCCGAAGCAGCGCATGCCGAGCTTCTCGAACGCCTTGGCGTCGGTGCCGCCGGACATCATGTAGGGCAGCGTGTGGCAGCCCGGGTCCTCGGCCTGGACCGCGGCCGTCATGCAGTCGACGAGGTCGCCGGAGAACTCGGTCTCGACGGCGGGCAGGTTGCGGATCCACTCGCGCTCGACGTCCGGACCGAGGATCTCGTCGAGCTCGCGCTCGAACGCCTCCTGGCGCCCGGGCAGCACGCGGCAGTCGACGGTGGCCTCGGCGACCGCCGGGATGACGTTGGCCTTGTAGCCCGCGGAGAGCATCGTCGGGTTCGCGGTGTCGCGGGTGGTCGCGCCCACGACCCGCGCGACGCCGCCCAGCTTGCGGACGGCGCCGTCGAGGGCGGCGGCGGAGTCCGTCGGGAACTCGATCCCCGTGAGCCCGGTGATCTCGTCGAAGAAGCCCTGGACCGACTCGGTGAGCACCAGCGGGAAGCGGTGGCGGCCCAGGCGGGCGACGGCCTCGGCGAGGATCGTGACCGCGTTCTCCTCGTGGATCATCGAGCCGTGGCCGGGGCGGGAGCGCACCCGCAGCTTCATCCACGCGATCGACTTCTCGGCGGTCATGACCGGGTAGACGCGCACGTCCTCGCCGAGGGTCACCGAGAACCCGCCGACCTCGCCGAGCGCCTCGGTGCACCCCTCGAACAGGTCCGGGCGGTGCTCGGCCAGCCAGTGCGAGCCGTAGGCGCCGCCGGCCTCCTCGTCGGCGAGGAAGGCGAAGACGAGGTCGCGCGGGGGAACCACGCCCTCGGCTTTGAACTGGCGCGCGAGCGCCAGGATCATCGCGTCCATGTCCTTCATGTCGACCGCGCCGCGGCCCCAGACGTAGCCGTCCTGCACCGCCCCCGAGAGCGGGTGCACCGACCAGTCCTCGGCGGTGAACGGCACGACGTCGAGGTGACCGTGGACCAGCAGCGGCGGCCGGGACGGATCGGCGCCGGACAGTCGGGCGAAGACGTTGTGGCGACCCGGTGCTCCGGACTCGACGACCTCGGTCTCGTAGCCGACCTCACGGAGCTTCGCGTCGACGTACGCGGCGGCCTCGGCCTCCCCCGTCGTGGTCTCGAGCTCGCCGGTGTTGCTGCTGTCGATCTGGATCAGCTCGCTGGTGAGCTGCACGACCTCGTCCTCGGCGGCACCGCGTGTCCGGGTCGAGCTCGACTGCGCTCCGTCTCCCATGCGGCGCATCCTGCCACCTGGCCGCGGAACCGCAGCGGCGCTCGGGGGCCACCCCGTGTGATCGACGGCGGGGTCGTCGCGTAAGCTCTGTTCCCGCAGGTCCGAGTGGCGGAATGGCAGACGCGCTAGCTTGAGGTGCTAGTCCCCGAGTAGGGGGTGGGGGTTCAAGTCCCCCCTCGGACACCCTTTGTCGATCGAATCCGTTCCCGGCTCCGGGAGTCGCCGTGATGACCCCGGTGCGACGGTTCGCCGATACCGACTCCGTCGCGGGTCTGGCGGCGTTCGGCGTGGTCGTCGTCGTGGTCTCGACCCACCTCGCCATGAACCTCGGCGGCCCGGTCGGCGTCGTCGCCTACGCGATCGCGATGGGCCTCACGACGCTGCTGCTGGTCCCGGTGCTGACGGATTTCCTGCAGCGGGCACCGTCGTGGGTCCTGCCCGCCCTCGTCGTCGCGTGCTCCGCGGTCCTGGTGACGGTGTTCGTCGTCGGGGTCCCGCCGTCGGCCGACCTGCTCCTGGGGGTCGGCAGCGACCGCGCGAACGCCCTCGACGTGGCCTTGTCGCAGCTGGCGGCCGGCCACTATCCCTACGCGGCGACCACCTACCTGCAGAACCCGATCACGCCGCTGCCGGGCGCGCTGCTGCTGGCCGCGCCGTTCCGGTTCCTGCTGGGAACGGCGGCCTGGCAGAACGTCGCGTGGACCGCGCTGCTGCTGCCGGTGCTGAACGGCGGGTGGCGGCTGCGCGCGGGCCCGACGCTGCTGTGGTTGCTCACCGTGGCCGGCACGCTGGAGGTCTGGCGGGAGTTCCTGGTCGGCGACGACCTCGTCACCGGTGTCGTCCCCGCCCTCGCCGCCCTGGTGTGGACGCTCCGCGCGGCCGACTGCGGATCGGCGCGGACCCTGGTCGTCGCGGCGGCCGTCCTCGGCGTGACGACCTGCACGCGCCCCCACCTGGCGCTCGTCGTCGTGATCGTCGCCGTCGCGGTCGGCCTCCGGGCCGGGCGCCGGCGTGGCCTGCTGGTCGGCGGCGTCGCGGGCCTGGCGTGGGCGGTGCTCGTCGTGCCGTTCCTGCTCGGCGGCCTCGCGCGGTTCTCGCCGCTGCACGTCGCGGCGAAGGTGACCGACCAGCGGGGGCTCTCGGTCGGGATCGTCGCGATCGCGCTCGCAGCGGCGCTCGTGCTGGCCGGCGTCCTGTGGCGGGTCCGGCCGACGTCGGACGTGGCCGTCGGGTGGTGCTGCGCCGCCGTGCTGTTCGCGCCGTCGGTGCTCTCGATGGCCCGCTCGCTGCTCGAGACCGTCGGGGTGTGGCAGGCCGATCTCACCCTCGGGGCGTCGGCCGTGCCGTTCGCGGCGTGGGCGCTGGCCGTGCGGGACCCGCGTCCCGCGGGCGCCGCGCGAGGGGAGGATCCGGTCGCTCTCGCCGCATGAGGGTTCCCCTCGTGCGGGCGGGGCGAGGAAGATCGCCCCGGTGCACGTCGTCGTGCCCCCGGCCCCCGCGTCCCCGGTGTTCCTGCCCTGGGGACCGTCCCACCTCGCCGTCCTGACCCTGACGGTGCTGGGCGGCATCGGCCTGGTCGAGCTCGGGCGTCGGGGCGACCCGCGGGTGGTCCGGGTGACCGGGCTCGTGCTGGCGGGCGCCCTCGCCGTCGTGACCCTCGGGTACCAGGTCGTCGCGTTCGACCCGGCGCACCCGGGGCTCACCCTCCCGCTGCAGCTCTCGGACCTCGCGCCCTACGCGGCGGCGTGGGCGGTCGTCTCGGGGCACCGGTGGGCCTACGCGCTGACCTACTACTGGGGCCTCACGCTGTCGGTCCAGGCGCTGCTCACCCCGGCGCTCGGCGGCGGGGACTTCCCGGCGCCGTCGTTCCTGGTGTTCTTCGCCGACCACGTGCTCGTCGTGTGGATCGCGGTCCTGCTGACCTGGGGCCTGCGGCACCGCCCGACGTGGCGCGACTACCGGTTCGCCCTGGTCGCCACGGTGTGCTGGGCGGTGCCGGCGCAGGTCGTCAACGCGCTGACCGGTGCGGACTACGGCTACCTCGACCGCAAGCCCGAGACCGCGTCGCTGCTGGACGTGCTCGGGCCGTGGCCGTGGTACCTGCTCGTCGAGACCGCCCTCGTCGTCGGGGTGTGGGCGCTGATCACGCTCCCGTGGACGCGGCCGACGGGGCCGACGGGGACGCGCCCGACCGGAACCGGCCGAAGCTGGTGGCCACGTCGGCGGTCGTCAGCAGGTTCGGCGTCATCACTGACGGGACCTGCTCCACGCCCTCCGGGGAGTCCTCCCAGTCCTCCCCGCGGCCGGACGGGGTGAGGTCGAGCAGGCTCGTCACGAAGGCGAGGTGCTCGATGCCCCGGCCCGTCGTCGCGTAGGTGCGGAAGACCGCGTCGCCGTCG
The DNA here is from genome assembly GCA_963849235.1 of uncultured Actinomycetota bacterium. GTDB lineage: Bacteria > Actinomycetota > Actinomycetes > Mycobacteriales > Pseudonocardiaceae > Actinomycetospora. Next base: position 413,159 of record CAWKGY010000001.1, read on the forward strand.
CGCACGAACACCGAGAAGCCGAAGCCCTCCCCGGCCCCGGTGTCCGTGGAGAACGACGTGCCCCGCGACGAGACCGCGGGCACGGTCCAGCCCCGCTCCCGCCAGTAGTGCTCGATCTGCTCGAGCGGCATGTCCGAGACGTGCATCCAGGTCACGTCGTGCTCGGCGAGCAGGCGCGGCGCGCTCGCGGGGACGTTGTCGGTGAACCAGGTGCAGCCGCCGCAGTACTGGTCCGGCCCGCGGTCCATGAACTGGTAGACCGCGAGCGTCCCGCGCCCGGCGAACAGCTCGACCAGGGTCCGCGGCCCGTCCGGCGTGGCGAACACGTGGCCGGCGGGGAACGGGGCCATCGGGAGCCGGCGACGGCGCGCGGCGACGGCGTCACGGGCCCGGGTGAGCTCCTTCTCGGCGGTGAGCAGGTCGGCGCGGGCACGCTCCCAGGCGGCGGCGTCGACGATCGTGGGCAGGCTCATGGCGTCTCCCTGTCGGGGTGGTCGGAGTCGGGGTGGTCGGAGTCGAGGTGGTCGGACAGTGCGGCGAGCGGGCCGTCCCAGTCGCGGGCGAGGGCGGCGAGGTAGCGCTGGGCGGTGCGCATCGGGGCCGAGCGCAGGCGGTGGCGGATGCGACGCCGCTCCCCCGGCTCGGCGGTGACGAGTCCCGCCTCGGCCAGCCGGTCGAGGTGCTTGGTGACGGCCTGGCGCGAGATCGGCAGCCGGCCCGCCAGGTCGGTCGCGGTGGAGGGGCCGTGGGTCGCGAGGTCGGCGAGGATCGCGCGCCGCGTCGGGTCGGCGAGCGCGACGAACACGGCCTCGGCGGCGGCCTCGGGCGCGTCGGGATCCTCAGGCGGCATGGACGGTGTCGAGGTACGCGGCGAGCTCCCCCAGCTCGTGGGCCCAGCCCGCGGTGTTGCCGCCGTGGGCACCGTGCTCGTCGGGCCCGAGCTGGGCGAAGCCGGTCTCGACGAGGTGCAGCCGGGTGCCGGTCGGCACCGGCTCGAGGGTGAACTCGACGTAGGTGCGGCGCGGGTCGTCCTGCGGCAGGCCGTCGATCCGCCAGGTGAAGCCGAAGACCCGTGGCTCCTCGAGGCGCTCCACCCGCAGGTCCTGACGATGCCCCTCGGCGGTCCACACCAGCTGCCCGACGCCGCCGGGGCGCAGGTCGATCTCGGCGCGGTCGCCGAACCAGGCGGCGAGGCCCTCGGCGGTGGTGATCGCCGCCCACACCCGCGCCGGCGGGTGCTCGAGCTCGATCGTCCGCTCGATCCGGTCGGGGAACCCCATGACGACCTCCTGATGCAACCGCTCGGTTGCCATAAAACGTATGGCAACCGACCGATTGCGTCAAGAGTCGCCCGGGTCAGGAGCGGGTAAAGGGGGCCGTGCCTCCCCAGCCGACCGACCCCACCGACGAAGGCCGCGACGACGAGGAGTCGTCCTCGGGCCAGAGCACCCTCTCCGTGGTCCTCGCGTTCGCCGCCAACGTCCTGGTCGGGGTGCTCAAGCTCGTCGCCGGCCTGCTCACCGGGTCGTCGGCCATGCTCGCCGAGGCCGCGCACTCGGTCGCGGACTGCACCACCGAGGTGCTGCTGTTCACCGCGCTCCGCCGCTCGGTGCGCCGCCCCGACAGCGCGCACCCCTTCGGCTACGGCAAGGAGCGCTTCTTCTGGTCGATGATCGCGGCGGTCTCGGTGTTCGTCACCGGCGCCACGTTCTCGATCTACGAGGGCATCACGACGATCGTGGAGAACCCGCCCGACCCCGCGGAGGAGCAGTACGCCTGGGTGGCGTTCGCCGTCCTCGGGCTCTCGGCGCTCATCGAGGGCACGTCCTGGCAGCAGGCCGTGCGTCAGGTGTGGCGGGAGAAGCGGGAGCTCGGGCTCTCGCTGCGGCGCTACCTCCAGCTCTCCGACGACCCGACCGTGAAGAGCGTGCTCTTCGAGGACACCGCGGCCCTCATCGGTCTGGCGTTCGCCGCGGTCGGGGTGGCGCTGCACCACGCCACCGGGTCCTCGGTGTGGGACGGGATCGCGTCGATCATGATCGGTCTGACGCTGGTCGGGGTCGCGTACTCCCTGGGCAGCTCGAACAAGGCGCTGCTCATCGGCCGCGCCGCCGAGCCGCGGGTGATGCGGGCGGTGTTCGACCACCTCGACGCCGCCCCGGAGGTCGTCACCGTCGTGGACCTCCAGTCGATGCTCACCGGCACCGACAGCGTGCTGCTGTGCGCCCGCGTGGACTTCGTCGACGACCTGACCGCGGGCGACCTCGAGCGGGCCTGTGTCCGCCTCGACGGCGAGCTGCACGACAAGTTCCACGACCTCGACCAGGTCTTCATCGAGCCGGTGCCGCGCAGCGATCCCGATGTGCGGGCCGCCGTCCTGGAGCGCTACGGGACGACGCTGGACCACCTGCGGGAACGACGGCTCGCCGACAGCTGACCGGCGGCCGGGCCGGGCTCCGGGCCATGATGGGCGTCGCCCGACCCGGGGCCCGGAGGGAGACCGATGAGCGACGCCGAGCGGACCGAACCGTTCGTCCTGATCTCCGACGACGGCCCGGTGCGGACGTTCACCCTCAACGAGCCGGCCCGGCGCAACCCGCTCAGCGTGCCGCTACGCCGGGAGCTGCGGGCGGCCCTCGAGGCCGCGCACGCCGACGACGGGTGCCGCGCGCTGGTGGTGACCGGTGCCGGGACCGCCTTCAGCTCGGGCGGTGACCTCGCCTCCATGCCGCGGAACGACCGCGCGGACGCCCGCGACCGCCTGCACCTCGTCGCCGACGTGATCTCGCTGCTGGTCGAGGGCCCACTGCCCGTCGTCGCGGCGGTGGAGGGCGCCGCGGTCGGCGCGGGGACCTCGCTCGCGGCGGCGTGCGACTACGTGGTCGCCGGACGGTCGGCCATGTTCGGCGCGATCTTCGGCAAGGTCGGGCTGGTCGCGGACTCCGGCCTGCACTGGACGCTGCCCCGCCGCGTGGGGGCCGGACCGGCCCGCCGGATGCTGCTGCGCGGGAAGATCGTGGGTGCCGAGGAGGCGCACGCCCTCGGGCTCGTCGACGAGCTGGTCGACGACGGCGGGTCCCTCGCCGCGGCCCACGCGGTGGCCGCCGAGCTCGCCCTCGCGGCACCCCTGGCCCTCGCCGCGACGAAGCGCCTCCTGGCGGATCCGCCGGAGACCCTCGCCGGGACCCTGCACGCCGAGGAGTGCGCCCAGGTGGAGCTCTTCGAGTCCGCGGACTTCGCCGAGGGCAACGACGCCTTCTTCGAGAAGCGCCGCCCGGTGTTCCGCGGCGCGTAGGTCACTGCCCCGCAAGGTGGGAGTCCCCTTTCGTTCCGCAGACGCATGGAGCAGGGTCGAGGTCGTGAGCACGAGCACCGATCACCCCGCCACCGACGACCGCCCGGCCGCGCTCGGCCTCCGTCGCGACGGCCTGGACCCGGCCCCGCAGGTCACGGAGCTGCGGGAGCGCGACGGCATGTGCCCGGTGACGACGCTGGCCGGCCACCGGGCCGAGCTCGTCGCCGGTTACCAGGACGCCCGGATCGTCCACGGCGACCCGGCGTTCGGCTTCGAGGCGGTCCCGCCGCCGCCCGGCATGCCCGGCGGGGACGCCGAGGAGATGCTGCGGCGCCGCGCCGGGATGCTGCTCGCGCTCGACCCGCCGCACCACACCCGGCTGCGACGGATGCTCACCGGCCGGTTCACGGTGCGCGCGATGAAGGCCCTCGAGCCGCGCGTGACCGCGATCGTCGACGAGGCCCTCGATCACATGGTCGCCGGTGGCCCGCCGGCCGACCTGGTCACCGACTTCGCCCTCCCGGTGCCCTCGCTGGTGATCTGCGAGCTGCTCGGGGTGCCGTACGCCGACCGCGACGAGTTCCAGGCGCGGGCCGCCCGCACCCTGGAGTCCGACCTGTCCCCGGCCGAGCGGTCCGAGGTGATCATCGCCTCACGGGCCTACATGGGCACCCTCGTCGAGCGCGCCCGCCGGGACCCCGGCGACGACCTCATCGGCATGCTCGTCCGCGAGCACGGCGACCGACCCGCGGTCGAGGGCGGGATCGACGACGACGAGCTCGCCGGCCTGGCCAACCTGCTCCTGATCGCGGGACACGAGACGACCTCGAACGTCATCGCCCTCGGCACGCTCGAGGTCCTCACCGACCCGGGGCAGATGGCGCTGCTGCGGGCCGCCGTCGACGCCGAGGACCCGGCCCCGCTGGGCGCCGCGGTCGAGGAGATGCTCCGGCACGTCTCCCCCGTCTCGGCCGGCTTCCCGCGGATCGCGACCCGCGACGTCGTCGTCGGGAGCCACGACGTGCCGGCCGGGACCCTGGTGACCGCGTCGCTCTGCGCGGCCAACCGCGATCCGGCGCTGGCGTCCGGCGACCTCGAGCACCTGGACCTGGGGCGGGACCCGCTGCCCCACGTCGCCTTCGGCTACGGCATCCACCACTGCCTCGGGGCCCCGCTCGCGCGCATCGAGCTGCGGATCGCGTTCACGGCGCTCCTGCGGCGGCTGCCGGGTCTCGCGCTCGCGGTCGAGCCGTCGGCGCTGCGGTTCCGCCACGAGAACCTCATCCACGGCGTGGAGGCGCTGCCCGTCACGTGGTGACGGGCTTTCGGGAGGGCCCCGGCCGGGCACTCCGTGGGCGACCCGACGCCGACAGGGAGGACACCCCGACGTGCCACTGGTGAGGATCGACCTGGTCCGCGGACGCTCCGCGGAGGACGTCCGCCGGCTCGCCGACACCGTGCAGGAGGTCATGCTCGACGTCTTCGCCGCCCCGCCCGGCGACCGCTACCAGGTCATCCACCAGCACGAGCCCGACGAGATCCTCGCCGAGGACACCGGCCTCGGGATCGAGCGCACCGACGGCGTGACGATCATCCAGGTCACCCAGCAGGGCCGGGGCCGCGAGCAGAAGGAGGCGCTCTACGCCGCGCTCGCGAAGCGCCTCGACGAGGAGGGACTCGTGCGCCCGACCGACCTCGTCGTCTCGGTCACCGAGAACACGAAGGACGACTGGTCCTTCGGGCACGGGCGCGCGCAGTTCCTCACCGGCGAGCTGTAGTCCGCCGAGGACCGGAGACGTTGAGCTCGGAGTAGCGCGCCGGCAGCAGGAGACGGACCGGGTCGGCCGCGGTGTCGAGGCCGGGCATCACCGGCTCCGGGATGGGCCGGTCGGCGGCGTCGAGGACGTCGTCCACCGTGGCGTACTGCGAGAGCTCCAGGAACGTGCAGTACTGCGGCGGGAGCATCGCCACGGTCTCCCCCGCCGAGGCCAGCGCCTCGCCGACCCCCAGCCACCCGGCCGCGTCGGACTCGGTGGAGCCGGCCGCGGCGTGCTGCCCGACCGGGCTCGCCGTGACGAAGAAGAACGTCCGGTAGCGGCGCGGCTCGAACTCCGGGGTGACCCAGCAGGTCCACGGCCGCAGCAGGTCGGTGCGCAGCACGAGGCCCCGCTCGCGCAGCACGTCGGTGAACGCCGTCTCCCGCGCCTCGAGGGCGCGCCGCGCCTCGGCCCACTCCGGGCCCGAGGTGTCGTCCACGACGGAGGCCGCGTCCGGGCCGGCGAGCAGGACGCCGGACTCCTCGAAGGTCTCCCGGATCGCCGCGCACACCACCGCGCGGGCCGACGCGTCGTCCAGGCCGAGCCGCTCGGCCCACGTCGAGGGCGGCGGCCCGGCCCACCCGACGTCGTCGGTCGCGTCCCGCGGGTCGACCCCGCCGCCGGGGAAGACGACCATCCCGCCCGCGAAGGCCATCTGGGTGCGGCGGCGGAGCAGGAAGGCCTCGACCCCGCCCGCGGCGTCGCGCAGCAGGATCGTCGAGGCCGCGACCTTCGCCTCGACCGGCGCCGCCGCCCGCGCGGAGTAGTCCGAGAGCTGGTCGGCGAAGCCCGGGGGCAGGCGGGTCGGGTCCATCGTCATGGCCTCATCTGATCACGTCAGCCCAGCAGCGGCATGACCTTCTCGCCGAAGTCACGGGTGCCGCGCTCGAAGTCGTCGAAGGTGAACATCATCCCCTCGACGCCCTTCATGGCCGCGACCTGGTCGATCTGGCGGGCGACCGTCTCGTAGGACCCGACCAGGGTGGCCATGTTGAGGTTCACCGCGCCGTCGGGGAGGTTGATCGTCTGCGCGGTCCCGCCCTCGGCGGCGTTGGTGTCCTTCGAACCCTCGTCGGCCATGTAGCCGAGGGCCCCCAGGTCGGCGCCCGCGTGGTACGACGCCCAGGTCGCCTGGGCCTCCTCGTCGGTCTCGGCCATGATCGCCATGAACAACGGGAGCGACCCGACGGCGCGGCCCGACTCGGCCGCCGCGGCGGCGAGCTTCTCGGTCGGCTCACGGTAGGTCTCCGGGTCGTTGATCCCGGGGCTGAGGATGAAGTTGTAGTCGCCGTACTCCGCACAGAAGCGCATCCCGCGCTCGGACTGGCCGGCGCACACGATGTCGATGTGCGATGACGGGCGCGGCGAGAGCACGCAGTCGTCCATGTGGAAGAACCGGCCGTCGAGGTCGGAGCGGCCGGTCTCCCAGAGGTCGCGCATCACCTGGACGTACTCGGTGGAGTAGTCGTAGCGGTAGCCGAAGTACTCGTCGCCCGGCCAGAGGCCCATCTGGGTGTACTCGCCGCTGGCCCAGCCGGACACGATGTTGATCCCGAACCGGCCCGGCGCGATCTGGTCGATCGTCGTCGCCATCCGCGCCACCATCGCCGGCGGCAGGGTCAGCACCGCCGTCGACGCGTACAGCTTGATCCGCTCCGTGCACGCCGCGAGCCCAGCCATCAGCGTGAACGACTCCAGCGCGTGGTCCCAGAACTCGGTCTTCCCGCCGAACCCGCGCAGCTTGACCATGGACAGGGCGAACGCGAACCCCTGCCGCTCCGCCTCCTGCACCACCCGCTTGTTGAGGTCGAAGGTCGGCATGTACTGCGGGGAGTTCTCGGAGATGATCCAGCCGTTGTTGGCGATGGGGATGAAGACGCCGAAATCCATGCCCTCACCTCAACGGGTGTTCGTTACCCCGGAGTGTCACCGCCGTGACGGTGGCCGGTGCTCGTGCCAGGGGGTGTGGTCCTGGAACCACGCGCCCGCCGCGCACACCGCGTCGTCGGCGCCGACGGGGCCGGTCAGCTGCATCCCGACCGGCATCCCGGACGCCGGGTGCGGGCCGACCGGCACCGACAGCGTCGGCCCGCGGTGCACCGCCCAGGGCGCGGTGAGCTCGCCGACCCGCTGCGTGAGCGCGACGACGTCCGGCTCGGCACCCACTCGCGGGACGTCGACCGGCACCGTCGGGGTCACGAGGACGTCGACGCCGGCGAGGACCTCCTCGACCCCGGCCCGGAACTGCGCCAGGCGGGTCATCGCGCGCTCGCGGTCGGCGGCGGAGAGCTCGAGCCCGAGGCGCAGCCGGGTCAGGGTGTCGGGCTGGAACCGCTCCGGGGCGTCCCGTAGGCGCGCGGCGTGCAGGGCGGCGAGGTCGTGGTAGACGACGACGTAGAGGTCGTCGCGCACGGTGTCGAACGCCGGGACCGAGACGCGACGCAGCGTCGCGCCCCCGTCGGCGAAGACCCGGCTCGCCTCGTCGACCCGCGTCGCGACCCCGGGGTCCACGGCGCCGGGGAGAGTCACGATCCCGACGACGTCGGGTCGGCGCGGCTCGGGAGCGACGGGCGCGCGCCCCGTCAGCACCGCCGCGAGCAGGGCGGCGTCGTGGGCGGTGCGGGTGAGGGGCCCGGTCGCGTCGGTCTCGGGGCAGCAGGGGAAGACGCCGTCCTCGGGCACCGTGCCGTAGGTGGGGCGCAGCCCGGTGACGCCGCACATGGCGGCGGGCAGGCGCACCGACCCGCCGGTGTCCGTGCCGAGCGCGGCGTCGACGATCCCGGCCGCGACCGCCGCGCCGGACCCGCCGCTCGACCCGCCCGGGATGCGCGCCGGGTCCCACGGGTTGACCACGCCGCCGTGCACCGAGTTCTGCGAGGTCACCCCCAGCGCGAACTCGGCCATGTTCAGCGTCGCGACGATCCCCGCACCCGTGGCGCGCAGGCGGGTGACGACCTCGGCGTCGTCCGTCGCCACGTGGTCGGCGAAGAACGCGGAGCCGCGGGTGGAGCGCACTCCGGCCACGGCGACGTTGTCCTTGACCCCGATCCGCCACCCGGCGAGCGGCCCCGTCGTCCCCGGGACGTCGACGAGCGCGGTGACGACGGCGTGGAGCTCCACCCCGGTCACACGTCGGCGACCTGGGGGACCACCTCGCCGAGCAGCTCGATCGAGTGCAGGAGGTCGGCGTGGCGCAGGCGCGGGTTCGTCATCTGCAGGTTGATCCGGTCGACCCCGCCGAGCTGGGAGGAGATGCGCGTCAGCTTCGCGGCCACCTCGGTGGGGCTCCCGATGACGTAGGCGCCGTCCGGGCCCCGGGTCGCGTCGAACTGCCGGCGCGTGGGCGGCATGCCACCGCGCTCGCGGGCGATCGTCGTGAACATCGCCTCCCAGCCCGGGTAGAAGGCGTTGGTCGCCTTCGCGACGTCGTCGCCGAGGAATCCGAAGCAGTGCAGCCCGACCTTCAGCTGCTCCGGGTCGTGCCCGGCCTGCTCCCCCGCCCGTCGGTAGAGGTCGATCAGCGGGGCGAACTGGCGCGGCTCACCGCCGATGATCGCCACCATGAGCGGCAGGCCGAGCGTGCCGGCCCGCAGGAACGACTCAGGTGTCCCTCCCACGCCGACCCAGATCGGGAGCGGGTCCTGCGCCGGGCGGGGATAGACCGGCTGCTCGTGCAGCGGCGGCCGGTGCCGGCCCGACCAGGTCACGACGGCGTCGTCGCGCAGCCGCAGCAGCAGGTCGAGCTTCTCCGTGAACAGCTCGTCGTAGTCCTCGAAGGCCAGCCCGAACAGCGGGAACGCCTCGATGAACGACCCGCGCCCGACGACGAGCTCCACCCGGCCGCCGCTGATGAGGTCGACCGTCGCGTACTCCTGGAACACCCGCACCGGGTCGGCGGCCGACAGCACCGTCACCGCCGAGCGGAGCCGGATCTGCTGGGTCCGCGCCGCGGCGGCCGCCAGGATCACCGCGGGAGCGGCGTCGTAGTACTCGGCGCGGTGGTGCTCGCCGATGCCGTAGGAGTAGAGCCCGGCACGGTCGGCCGTCTCGATCTCCTCGAGGAGGTGCGCGAACCGCTCGACGGGCCCGACGACCTGTCCGGTGTCGGGGTCGGTGACCTTCGCGACGAAGCTGTCGACACCGACCTTCACGACACTTTCCCCGTCGCTGCGCCCGCCCCGGTCACAGGGTCGCCGCCAGGCGCTGCGCGAGCTTCCCGACGAAGGCCGAGGGCTCCTTGAGCTCGCCGCCCTCGGCGAGCAGCGCCATGTCGTGCAGCAGGGAGGCGGTCTCGGCGACGCCGGCGTCGTCGGGCTTCGCCTCGTGGGCGGTCCGGAGGTTCTCCACCAGCGGGTGCTTGGGGTTGAGCTCCAGGGCGCGCTTCTGCACCGGGACCTCCTGACCCATGGAGCGCATCATCTGCTCGAGCTGCGGCGGGAGCGCCCCGACCTCGCCGACCAGGCACGCCGGCGACGTGGTCAGCCGCGTGGAGAGCCGGACCTCGGAGACGTCGTCGGCGAGCGTCGTCGTCATCCAGGACAGCAGGTCGTCGAAGCCCTCGGGCTTCTCGGCGTCGTCGCCGAGGTCGACGTCGCCCTGCGAGATGGAGGCGAACGGCTTCGCGTCCTCGCCCGTGCCGTAGGAGGGCACCACGCCCACCCAGACCTCGTCGACCTGGTCGGTGAGCAGCAGCACCTCGTAGCCCTTGGCGCGGAACGCCTCGATGTGCGGCGAGTTCTCGACGCTCGCGCGGGACTCGCCCGTCACGTAGTAGATCGACTCCTGGCCCTCGGGCATCCGCGCGACGTAGTCGGCGAGCGTCGTGGGCTGCTCGGGGTCGTGAGTCGAGGCGAAGCTCGAGGCCTCCAGCACGGCCTGGGCGTTCTCGGAGTCGGTGAGCAGACCCTCCTTGAGCGCGCGGCCGCACTCGGTCCAGAAGGTCGCGTACTTCTCGGGGTTCTCCGAGCGCATCGTCGTGACGGTCTGCAGGACGCGCTTGACCAGGCGCTTGCGGATCAGCTGGATCTGGCGGTCCTGCTGGAGGATCTCGCGGGAGACGTTGAGCGAGAGGTCCTGGGCGTCGACCACGCCCTTGACGAACCGCAGGTACTCGGGGACGAGCGCCTCGCAGTCCTCCATGACGAACACGCGCTTGACGTAGAGCTGCACGCCGCGCTTGGCGTCGCGCATGTAGAGGTCCATCGGCGCGTGGCTCGGGAGGAAGAGCAGCGCCTGGTACTCGAAGGTGCCCTCGCCGGTGAACCGCATCGTCTCGAGCGGGGACTGCCAGTCGTGGGAGACGTGGCGGTAGAACTCGGCGTACTCCTCGTCGCTGACCTCGGAGCGGGGGCGCGCCCACAGGGCCTTGCGGGAGTTGATCGGCTCGTTGGTCGACTCCCCGGCCTCGTCCTCCTCGGCCCCCTCGACCGTCGTGCTGGGGTCGGTTCCCTCCCCCGTCGCTGCGCTCGCCCCGCGCGGGTTCAGCAGGATCGGCCAGGTGATGAAGTCCGAGTAGCGCTTGACGATGCGCCGCACCACGGCCGGGTCGGAGTAGTCGTGCAGGCTGTCCTCGGCGTCCTCCGCCTTGAGGTGCACGGTGATGCTGGTGCCCTGGGGCGCGTCGGGGACCTCGGAGAGCTCGTAGGTGCCCTCCCCCGCCGACTCCCAGTGCACGCCGCCGTCGGTGCCCGCGCGCCGGGTGGTCATCTCGACCCGGTCGGCCACCATGAAGCTCGAGTAGAAGCCGATCCCGAACTGGCCGATCAGCTCGGCCCGGGTCTCGTCGGTGACCTCCTCGCCGCTGCCCTGCGCCTCGCGCAGCTTCGCCAGCGTCTCGGCGGTGCCCGACTTCGCGATCGTCCCGATCAGGCTCACGACGTCGTCGCGGCTCATCCCGATGCCGTTGTCGGTGACGGTCAGCGTGCGGTTCGCGGCGTCGGTGCGCAGCTCGACGTGCAGATCCGAGGTGTCGACCCCGAGGTCCTTGTCCCGGTAGGACTCCATCCGCAGCTTGTCCAGCGCGTCCGAGGCGTTGGAGATCAGCTCCCGCAGGAACACGTCCTTGTCGGAGTAGATCGAGTGGATCATCAGCTGGAGCAGCTGACGGGCCTCGGCCTGGAACTCGATCGTCTCGGTCATCGCTCTACTGCGTCCTTCCGGGCTCGCGGTGTCGGTCGATCACCACGATATCGGGCAGTTCGGGGTGGACCGACACCGCGACGTCGACCGACGGCGCGTCCGCCGAGGGGTCGCTCACCGGGTCGACGGGTCCGCCGACCTACCATGGGCCGTTCGGATCACGGGAGCAGGGAGCAGTGCGATGGCGGGCGGGGACGGGACGGCGTTCGAGAAGCAGGTGCTCGAGGCCGCGGAGCGTCTCACCGGTATCGCCGAGCTGACGCCGCTGCAGCAGAACCCACGGCTGTCGGCCGACTCCGGTGCGAACGTGTGGCTCAAGCGCGAGGACCTGCAGGTCGGGCGCTCCTACAAGCTGCGCGGCGCCTACAACCTGATCTCCCAGCTGGACGACGAGGCCCGCGCGGCCGGCGTCGTCTGTGCGAGCGCCGGCAACCACGCCCAGGGCTTCGCCTTCGCCTGCCAGGCCCACCGGGTCCGCGGCCGGGTGCTGATCCCGTCGACGACGCCCCGCCAGAAGCGCGAGCGGATCGCGGCGCTCGGCGGTGACATGGTCGACCTCGTGGTGCAGGGCGACACCTACGACGAGGCGTCGGCGGCGGCCACCGCGTTCGCCGAGGAGACCGGGGCGACGCTCGTCCCGGCCTTCGACGACAGCCGCACGGTCGCCGGGCAGGCGACGGTGATCGCGGAGGTCGTCGAGCAGCTCGGGTTCGCACCCGACGTCGTCGTCGTCCCCGTCGGCGGGGGTGGTCTCCTCGCGGGCACGGCGACGTGGCTGCAGTCGGCCTACCCGCGGACCCGGGTGATCGGGGTGGAGCCGGCCGGGGCCCGCAACGTCGCCGCGGCGCTGCACGCGGGCAAGCCGACGGTCCTGCCCGAGGAGGGGTTCGACCGCTTCGTCGACGGCGCCGCCGTGCGCAAGGCGGGCGCGGTGACCTTCCCGCTGATCCGCCGCTCCGGGGCCCAGCTCATCGCCGTCGACGAGGGCCTGGTCTGCACCGAGATGCTGGCGCTCTACCAGACCGAGGGGATCATCGCCGAGCCCGCGGGCGCCCTCGCCGGGGCCGCGCTGCGTTCGGACGGCCCGGAGCTCGACCTCACGCCCGGCGAGACCGTCGTCGCCATCCTCTCCGGCGGCAACAACGACGTCTCCCGGTACGCCGAGGTCATCGAGCGCTCGCTGCGCTTCCAGGGCCTCAAGCACTACTTCCTCGTCGAGTTCCCGCAGGAGCCCGGCGCGCTGCGGCGGTTCCTCGACGAGGTGCTCGGCCCGGACGACGACGTCACGCGCTTCGAGTACGTCAAGCGCGACAACCGGGAGTCGGGGCCGGCCCTCGTCGGCGTCGAGATCGGGCGCCGCGAGGACTACGAGCCGCTGCTGGAGCGCATGGCGCGCTCCCCGCTGCAGATCGAGGCCCTCGAGCCGGGCTCACCGGCGTTCCGCTTCCTCGTGTAGGCGCCGTGGACGGTGATCCGCCCCCTGGCACGGGGCGGCGAACCGTCCAGCCGGATCCGTGACTCCGCAACCGAGTCGCCGCGACTCGGTTGCGCGAGAGCACTTCTGCGTCCGGAGGCGGGCATCACTGCTCCCGCGGCGGGGCCGGCTTCTCGGCGCTCACCGGCGTCACCGCGATCGCGACCAGCGGCGCGAGGGCCGCGGCCGTGAACCCGATCCCGTAGCTGGTCGCGCCGATCAGCGCGCCGAGGACCGGCGGCGCGGCCGAGGCGACGATGTTCTGGGTGGTGTTCTGCACGCCCAGGGCCCGGCCGGACCACGCCTGGCCGGCCATCTCGGCCGTGGAGGTGAACGCGAGCCCGTTGTCGGCCACCGTCACGATCGCCCCGACCACGATCGCCGCCACCGCGATGAACGGCACCCAGGCCGATCCGAGGGCGAAGGCGAGCATCACCAGCACCGACCCGACGGCCAGTTGACGCATCGGGCGCAGCCGGGAGCCGACCCGGTCCGACCACCAGCCGGTGGCGATCCGCCCGGCCGCCCCGAGGATCTGCGCGACCGCGACGAACACACCGGCCACCCCGGCCGACCAGTGCTCCTCGCGCACCAGGAACTCCAGCGCGAAGGCCGAGATCGCGAACTGCGGGAGCACCAGCAGCGCCGACGCCGCGTGCAGCCGGTACAGGGTCGGTGTCCGATAGGGGTTGCCGGTCGGCTCGTGGGCCGCGGGTGCCCGGCGCGGGGCGTCCTGGGCGACGATCACGACGAGCCCGGCTGCCAGCAGGCATGCGAGCCCCGTCCAGCCCAGGGCGACGAACGGGCCCTCGGTGGTCGCGAGCACCGGCAGGATCAGGGCGGCGAGGGCGACCCCGAGCGGCTGGGCGGTCTGGCGGATGCCCATCGCCACGCCGCGCTCGTCCACGCTGAACCAGCCCATGATCAGCCGCCCGCTCGCCGCGTTCACCGACGCCGCGCCCATCCCGCCGACGCCGAGCAGCAGCGCGATCGGGACCAGCGACGCCGGCGGCGACAGCGCCACCCCGCCGACCACCACCCCGGCGAGGCCCAGCCCGAGGGCCATCGGGAACCGCTCCCCCACGCGGTCCACCACGAACCCCCACGCGACCAGCGTGAGCAGCAGCCCCGTCGTCGGGGCCGCGACCATCACGCCGACCTGCGCGAGGGAGAGCCCGCGCTCGTCGCGCAGCGTCGGGACGAGGAAGGGGATGCCGTAGACGAAGGACGACGCCGCGGTCTGGGCGAGCACCCCGGCGACGAGGATCGCCCACCGCCGTCGCGGCCGTGGGGGGGCGACGGCGGTCCCGGGTTCAGCGCTCACGGGTCGTCAGCATGCCTCACGAGCAACCAAGATGCGAGACGCGTCCCACATGCTGAGATCAGGGTCGCATCAGCAGTTCCCGGGCGGCGGCGTCCTCGGCGTTCCCCGCGCGGTGCCACTGGACGAGGAGCACCACGACGACGACGAGCAGCGGCACGTCGCCCATGCCCCACGCGAGCAGGGCGGCGACGTGCTGGTCGGCGAGCAGGTCGACCGCCCAGGGCAGGCGCAGGTGGGAGTAGAAGTCGGTGACGAACACCTGTCCGCCCCCGCCGTCGGCCGCGAGGGTCGACGGGATTCTGGGCGACCGGCCGGTCGGCGGCGAGCAGGATCACGCCGAACAGGGCGTGGAAGGGCATCGAGGCGACGAGCACCGCCAGACGCGCCACGTGCGGCAGCCGGACCCCGGGCGCCGGGTCGACCCCGACGAGCACCCAGAAGAACAGGTAGCCGGCGCCGAGGAACCACAGCGAGATCGCCGGCATGAGCCAGCCCAGCGGCTGCAGCAGCGAGAACGCGGGCGTCAGGTAGAGCAGGAACGGCGAGCCGACCACGAGCACCGCGGCGACCGCGGGGTGCGCGAGCAGCCGCAGGGCCGGGGCGTCGAGCAGGGCCTCGAGCCGGTCCCGCGCATCGCACTCCTCGGGCAGCGCCCGCCGCGCCAGCGTCACCGGGCCCCCGAGGACGAGCAGGACGGGCACGACGATGCTGATCAGCATGTGCTCGGCGACGTGGGCGCTGAACAGCGCGTCGGCGTAGCGCCCGAGCCCGGAGGAGCTCGCCAGCACGAGCACCGCGCAGCCCGCGAACCACGCCACGGCGCGCCCGACCGGCCAGCCCTCGACGCGGCGCAGCCAGCGGCCGTAGACCAGGGCGAGGACGACGGCGAGGGTCACGAGGACGACGTCGGGTCGCCAGGCGCCGAGCAGGGTCGCCACCGACGGCGGATCGGGGATGCCGAACCCGAGGACGGCCTCGGTGGGCGTGGTGTGGAACGGCGCCTGCACCGGCGGGACCGCGCGCGTCATGGCCACCGAGAGCCCGGTGACCACGGCGAGCAGCGCGAGCTCGAGCCCGGCGTGCCGCATGTCAGCAACGGACCATCGCTGACGTCGCTCCCCGGACGGCGCCCGATCCCGCACGACCAGCCGGCGGCGCGCCAGGACCCCGAGCACCACGACCGTCACCGCCGCCGCGAGGAGCACCAGCACCCCGTAGGCGCTCGCGAGCTCCCCCACCGACGGGACGAGCACGGCCGCGGCGAGCACCCCGCCCGCCACCGTGACCACCGCGCACACCGTCGACACCGCCCCGGCCCGCGCGACGAACCGTGACCGGGCTACCTCCTCGTCGGGGACCGCGACCAGCAGCGCCCCCACCGTGCCGAGCCACACCGTCGCCGCGATCACGTGCAGCGCGACGGCGGGCGTGCCCAGGTCCTTCCCGACCCCGTCGATCGCGTGCCCGGTCACCACCGGCCCGAGCAGCGTGACGCAGGCGAGCACGGAAGCACCGAGGGCCGAGGACCACGTCCGTGCCTCGCGCACCCAGACCGCGACCACCGCGGCACCGGCCGCCGAGGCGAGCCAGCCCACCGGTGCCGCCCGCACCACCAGCTGCACCACCAGGTCGGGCCCCGGGGCGACGAACCCGCCGGAGGCGTCGGCCACCGTCAGCACGGCCGTCAGCAGGGCGAGCACCGCCCACGTCCACGCGGCCGCGGACGCCGTGGCCCGCTCCCCCGCCGACGGGCCGCCGGCACCGTCGGAGAGCACCACCGCCCGCGTCAGCGCCCCCAGGGCCACCGCCGCCGCGGCGTCCGCCGCCCCCCGCACCACGGGCAGGCCGAGCCGGACCAGCTCGCCGGGGTCCGCCAGCCCGAGCACCGGGTAGGCCGAGCGGCCCAGCAGGAGCGCCGCCACGAGCACCGTCACCGCACCCGCGACCGCGGCGGGGACGAGCCGGCGCGTCACGGGTCGAGGCGTCCGGGGTACCGCGCCCGGTACTCGGCGAGGTGCTGGGACTTGCAGACGTGCTGTTCCTTCTCGTTGATCGCCTGGCGCATGCACTCGTCGAGCGTCCGGGCCTGGGAGGCGTGCAGGTAGGTCACCGCGCTCTCGATCGTCGGCCACTCGACCGCCGTCCCGATCCCGAGCGCGACGAGCCCGACGACGAGCGCCGCGACCGGCTTCGCGCGCCCCACGGCCCGGCCCGAGCGCACCCGCATCAGGGCGACGACGGCGGCCACGAGGGCGACCAGGCCGAGGACGATGCCGCCCCAGCCGGTCCACGAGCTGACCAGGGCCATCGCGGCCACGACCAGCGCGAACGTCGCCGCGCCGGTGGCACCCCCGGGACGCTCGCCCGCCTCGTCGCCCGGCCGCCCCGGCTCGGGCGGTGACTCGCTCCCCGATTCCGACGCGCTGGTGCTGGTCACGGCCTCGATGGTGACACCCGATGTGCGCGCGCCCGCGTCGGGGGCGCACCATCGGAGCATGACCGACACGACGGCGCTCGCCGTCGACGCGCAGGCTCCCCCGGAGGGCGAGGACCGGCCCGAGGACTTCCTGCTGACCGGCATGACCTGCGCGGCGTGCGCGTCCCGGATCGAGCGGCGGCTGAACAAGGTCGACGGGATCTCGGCGACGGTGAACTACGCCACCGAGCGCGCGACGGTCGTCCGTGACCCGGCGGTCGACCGCGGCACGGTCGTCGACGTCGTCGCGAGGCTCGGCTACGGCGCGACCCCCCTGCGGGCCCCGGAGGACGGGAGCGACGACGTCGCCGTGGGCGCGGCCCGCGACGACCGGGTCGCCGACCTGTGGCGCCGCCTCGTCGTCGCCGCCGTGCTGTTCATCCCGCTGGTCGACCTGCCGCTCGCGCTCTCGGTGCTGCCCGCCGCGCGCTTCCCCGGGTGGGAGTGGGTGGTCGTGGCGCTCGCGGCCCCGGTGGTGGTGTGGTCGGCGTGGCCGCTGCACCGGGCGGCGTTCGTCAACGCCCGCCACGGCGCGTCGTCGATGGACACGCTCGTCTCGCTGGGCGTGATCGCCGCGACGGTCTGGTCGCTCGGCTCGATCCTGCTGGGCGACCTGCCCGATCCGGCCGCGGGCGGCGCGCTCTCGGTGTTCCTCGACCCGGTGGGCCCGCTCTACCTCGAGGTCGCCGCCGCGGTCACGACCTTCGTGCTGGCCGGGCGCTACGTCGAGGCCCGGGCCAAGCGCTCGGCGGGCGACGCGCTCGCCGCCCTCGCGGCGCTGGCCGCCCGTGACGTCGCCGTCCTGCTCCCCGACGGCACCGAGACCCGCGTCGCGGCGTCCGCCCTCGCCGTCGGAACCCGGTTCGTGGTGCGGCCCGGCGAGAAGGTGGCGACCGACGGCGTCGTCGAGTCCGGCGCGTCCGCGGTGGACCGGTCGATGCTCACCGGCGAGACGGTGCCCGTCGAGGTCGCGCCCGGGGACGCCGTCACGGGCGGCACCGTCGCGACGAGCGGGCGGCTGGTGGTGACGGCGAACGCGGTCGGCTCCGCCACCCAGCTCGCCGGGATGATCCGCCTGGTCGAGTCCGCGCAGGCGTCGAAGGCGTCGGTGCAGCGGCTGGTCGACCGGATCTCGTCGGTCTTCGTGCCGGTGGTGATCGGCCTCGCCGTCCTCACCGCGCTCGGGTGGTGGCTGGCGGGCGGGACGGCGGGCGAGGTCTTCTCGTCGGCGCTGTCCGTCCTGGTCATCGCCTGTCCGTGCGCCCTCGGGCTCGCGACGCCGACCGCGATGCTCGTCGCCTCCGGGCGCGGCGCCCGCGAGGGGATCTTCCTCAAGAGCCACCAGGCGCTGGAGTCCAGCCGCACCGTCGACACCGTCGTCCTCGACAAGACCGGCACGGTGACGACGGGGGCCATGACGGTGCGCGCGATGCACGTCGCGCCCGGGCACGACCGGGCCCGGGTGCTGCGTCTCGCGGGCGCCGTCGAGGACTCCTCGGAGCACGCCGTCGCCCGCGCCGTGGTGACCCGGGCCCGCGAGGAGGTCGGGGAGCTTCCCGACGTCGAGGGCTTCGAGGCGCTGCCCGGGCTGGGCGCGCGCGGGACCGTCGAGGGGACCGCGGTGCGGCTCGGTCGCCCGTCCCTCGCCGGTGGGCTGCCCGCCTGGTCGCCGGAGCCGGCGGAGGACTCCACGCTCGTCCTCGTCGAGTGCGGCCCACCCGCACAGGGCAGCGGAGCCGGGTCCGACGACCTCGAGGCGGTCGCCCTCGTCGAGCTCGCCGACGAGATCAAGCCCTCGGCCGCGCCCGCCGTCGCCCGCCTGCGCGCCGCGGGCCTGCGCACGGTGCTGCTCTCCGGCGACCGCGCCGGGGCGGCCGAGGCGGTCGGCGCCGCGATCGGCGTGGACGAGGTCGTCGCCGAGGTGCTGCCGCAGGACAAGGTCGCCGCCATCGCCGAGCGCCGACGGGGCGGGGCGCGGGTCGCGATGGTCGGCGACGGGATCAACGACGGCCCGGCACTCGCGGCCGCCGACCTGGGGCTGGCCGTCGGCGCGGGCACCGACGTCGCGCTCGAGGCCGCCGACGTCATCCTCGTGCGCGACGACCTCGGCGCCGTCCCGGACGCGCTCGAGCTCGCCCGCCGGACCTCGACCACGATCCGCCGGAACCTCGTCTGGGCGTTCGGCTACAACGTCGCCGCGATCCCGCTGGCGGCGTTCGGCCTGCTCAGCCCGCTGATCTCCGGCCTGGCGATGGCGTTGTCCAGCGTGCTCGTGGTGTCGTCGAGCGTGCGGCTGCGTTCGGGCTGACCGGCGTCAGCCCGCACGCCGGCGGCGCTCCGCCAGCACGGCCACCAGGTAGGTCTCGGCCGGGATGCCCGGTGGCGGGGCCGGGGCGACCCGCGCCGCGACGTCCGTGGCCAGCCGTTCGCCCAGGGACCGCCGGACCGTCGGCTCCAGCTCGCCGGTGCGACCGAGGAACTGCCGGGCCGCGAGGGCGAGGTCGTCGGGCAGGGCGGCGAGCTGCAGCGTGGACGCCCAGCCGGCCAGCGCCGGGTCGGGCGGCGGCAGGTCGCGGCTGCGGGTGGAGCGCGGCACCCGCTCGCGCAGGACGATCGTCCCCGCCAGCAGGTCGCCCACGCGCTGCCCGCGCGGCGAGCACGCCGAGACGACCATCGCGATCACCCCGCTGAGCAGCCCGAAGTCGACGACGAGTCCCGTCAGGGCCCGGACCAGGGCGTGCCGGAACCGGATCGGCCCGCCGTCGTCGCGCACCACCCGCAGCCCGAACGCGGCCTTCCCGGGCGTGCGTCCCCGGGTGAGGGTCTCCCACGCGGT
This sequence comes from uncultured Actinomycetota bacterium, assembly GCA_963849235.1. Taxonomy (GTDB): domain Bacteria; phylum Actinomycetota; class Actinomycetes; order Mycobacteriales; family Pseudonocardiaceae; genus Actinomycetospora. The sequence continues at coordinate 432,519 of CAWKGY010000001.1, forward strand.
CGGCCAGGCCACCAGCCCGAGGACGACGAGCACGACCGTCACCGCCGTCGCCAGTGCCGAGTCCAGGTCGACCCCGGCCACGACGACCACCACGACCACCGCCGTCAGCAGCACCCCGACGATCACCGCGTCCAGCGCGAACGCCAGGCCACGGGTCGGTAGCTTGGCGGGCACGAGGTCCAGCTCGACCGCCTCGCCGACGACGACCGGGTCGCGCTCGGCGGGGGACACGGCCCGGCATGCTGCCAGGAAGAGGAGCACCCCGCGTGGACGTCGACGCCTACTCCGACGCCCACCACGCCGATTGGGACCGCCTCGAGACGCTGCTGCGTCGGCGGCGCTGGGACGTCGAGGAGGCCGACGAGGCCGTCGCGCTCTACCGCCGCACGGCCACCGATCTCTCGGTCGTCCGCTCCTCCTCGCCCGACCCGGCGCTGGTGTCCCGGCTGTCCTCGCTGGTCGCCCGCGGCCGGGCCGCGGTCACGGGCGCGTCGACCTGGTCCTGGCGCGACCCGTTGCGCTTCGTCACCGACGAGTTCCCGGCCGCGCTCGCGGCGTCCGCGCGCTGGTGGGTGACGACGGCGCTGGTGTCGGTCGCCGTCATGGTGCTCGCCGGGTGGTGGGTCGCGACGGAGCCCGGGGTGGCCGGCGCGATCCTCAGCCCGGAGCAGACCCGCCAGCTGGTCGACCAGGAGTTCGCGTCGTACTACTCGTCGAACCCGGCGGGGTCCTTCGCGGCGCAGGTCTGGACGAACAACGCGCTCGTCGCCGCGACGTGCCTGATCACCGGGGTGCTGCTGCTCCCGGTGCTGTGGGTCCTGCTGCAGAACGTCCTGAACGTCGCGGTGTCCGGCGGGGTGCTCGCCGCCCACGGCCGGCTCGACCTCTTCCTGGGGCTGATCCTCCCGCACGGTCTGCTGGAACTGACCGCGGTGTTCGTCGCCGCCGGTGCCGGGCTGGAGCTCGGCTGGACGTGGATCGACCCGGGGCCCGACGCGCGCCGGACCGCGCTGGCCCGGCAGGGCCGGGTGACGGCGGGCATGGCGCTGGGCCTCACCGGGGTGCTGCTGGTGTCGGGGCTGATCGAGGCGTTCGTGACGCCCTCGGGCCTGCCGACCTGGGCCCGCATCGGGATCGGGGTGCTCGCCGAGCTGGCCTTCGTGGGGTACGTGCTGCGCGGCCGGCGGGTGCTCCGGGCACGAGACGCCGTCAGATGAAGCTGAGGACCCCGCCCGTGAGGACGATCGCGACCACGGAGGCGACGCCCCAGGCCCGATGGGACCGACGGTGGGTCACCAGGAGGAACAGCGCGATCGCCAGGAGGACGACCGCGACCACCAGGCCGACCACCGCCACCACGAGCTCCACATGACCCTGGCCCATGCCCACCGCCTCGAGAAGATCCGTATCCGCCGCACGGCTCAACGCGAGGGGCCGACCGAGGTGACGGTGGTCGCCGATCAGAGCCGCCCGCGGGCCTTGAGGGCGAGGTAGCGGTCGGCGAGGGCGGGAGCGAGGTCGTCGGGGGACGCGTCGAGCACCTCGACCCCGCGCCGGCCCAGCCGCCCCGCGACGTCCCGGCGCTCCGCGAGCGCGACCCCCGCCGCCGCCGCGCCGTACACCGCCGCCGCGTCACCGCGACCCGCGGCCATCGTCGTCACCACCGGGTCGGTCACCCCGGCGACGAGCACGGTGTGCCGGTGCAGCAACGGTCCGAGGACCGGTTCGAGACCCTCCGCGAGCCCGGCGTCGTCGAGCCCGGTGAGCAGCACGACCAGGGAGCGCCGCGACGCGCGCCGCAGCACCGTCGCCACCAGGGCGCGCATGTCGGTCTCGACGAGCGAGGCCTCGACGCCGGAGAGGGCGGTCGTCATCGCGGGCAGCGGGTCGCGGGCACCGAAGACCGAGGCGCGGGCGACGCGGTCGTGGGCGAGGAGGTCGACGCGGTCACCGCCGCGCGAGGCCAGCGCGGCGAGCAGGAGGGCCGCGTCGAGGGCCGCGTCGAGGCGGGGGGTCGCCGCGGCGCCGGTCCCGACGAGGCCGGCGGCGGTGCGGCCGGTGTCGAGCACGACGAGGACGTGACGGTCGCGCTCGGGGCGCCAGGTGCGGACCACCAGGTCCGCCGCCCCGGAGGGAGCCCCGGAGCGGACCCCGGTCGAGCGCGCCGAGGCCCGCCAGTCGATGGAGCGCACGTCGTCGCCGTCGACGTACTCGCGCAGCGAGTCGAACTCCGTCCCCGCGCCGCGCACCTGCACCGCCCGCCGGCCGTCGAGCTCGCGCAGCCGCGCCAGCCGGGACGGCAGGTGCCGCCGCGACGCGAAGGCCGGCAGCACCCGGACCCGTCCCCCGGCCGCGGTCGAGGTCTGCCGGGCCGCGAGACGCATCGGCCCCCACGACCGCACCGTCACCCGCGCCGCGGCGTGCTCCCCGCGGCGCCCCGGCGTGAGCGTCGTGATCACGCGCCTCCGCTCCCCCGGCGGCACGTCCAGCGCCGCGGACCCGGGGGTCGCCGCGCACGACGGCGGCCACGCGTCACGCAGCACCCCGCGCACCCGCTGCGAGCCGCCGTTGGTCACCACGACGACGGTCTCCACGGATTCCCCGAGCCGGACCTGCACGAGCTCCTCGGCCCGCTCCAGGGTCAGCGATCCCGGGGCACCGGCGAGCACGAGGTCCGCCAGCACCACCGCCAGCAGCACCACGACGACCGCGGCGACGCCGGGTGCCGACGGGACCAGCAGGCCCACCACCAGCGCGCCCAGCACCGTCAGCAGCGCGAGCCGGCCGCTGACGGCGGGGCGGCTCATCGCGGCACCGGCACCGTGTCCAGGACGCCGGACACGACACCGTCCGCCGTGACGCCCTCCAGCTCCGCCTCCGGGCGCAGTGCCAGCCGGTGGCGCAGCACCGGCAGGGCGAGGGCCTTGACGTCGTCGGGCGTCACGTAGTCCCGGCCGGAGAGCCACGCCCAGGCGCGGGCGGCGAGCAGCAGCGCGGTCGCGCCGCGCGGTGAGGCGCCCAGGGACACCGAGGGCGAGGCCCGGGTCGCGCGGCACACGTCGACGACGTACGCGAGCACATCGGGACGCGCCGCGACGCGGCCCACCGCCGCGCGCCCGGCCGCGAGGTGCGCCGCTCCGGCGACCGGTCGCACCCCGGCGGCCGCGAGGTCCCGGGGGTCGAAGCCGGACGCGTGCCGGGTCAGGATCGCGATCTCGTCGTCGCGCGGGGGCAGCGGCAGCACGAGCTTGAGCAGGAACCGGTCGAGCTGCGCCTCGGGCAGCGGGTAGGTGCCCTCGTACTCGACCGGGTTCTGGGTGGCGGCGACGACGAAGGGGTCGGGCAGCGGGCGCGGCGTCCCGTCCACCGAGACCTGGAACTCCTCCATCGCCTCGAGCAGCGAGGCCTGGGTCTTCGGCGGGGTCCGGTTGATCTCGTCGGCGAGCAGGAGGTTGGTGAAGACCGGGCCGGGGCGGAAGTCGAACGCGGCGGTCCGGGCGTCGTAGACCAGGGAGCCGGTGATGTCGCCGGGCATGAGATCGGGGGTGAACTGCACCCGCCGCTCGGTCAGCGAGGACGCCGCGGCCACCGACCGGACGAGCAGTGTCTTCGCGACACCCGGCACCCCCTCGAGCAGGACGTGACGCCGGCACAGGAGCGCGATGACGAGGCCGGTGACGGCGGCGTCGTGCCCGACGACCGCCTTCGCCACCTCGCCGCGCAACGCGGTCAGGGCCGCGCGGGCCTCCTCGGCGTTCACGGCCCCGGCCCCGTCACCCCCGCCGTCTCCCCCGTGTCCGCCGTCCTGCTCGCTCGTCACCCGCGGTCCTCCCCTGACGCTGCCCCGGCCCGCCCGACGGTCGTCGTCAGCTCGTCGAGGGCGTCGGCGAGCGCGACGAGCGCGTGGTCGTCGGCCGGCGCCGCACCGTAGAGCAGGTCCGCGACGCCGGCCGTGTCGTACCCGGGGGCGGCGCCCGCCACGGCCTCGGTCAGGGCCTCCCGGGGCGCGCCGGGCGCCGCCCCGAGGCGTGCCGCGAGCCGTCGTCGGGCGTCCTCGCGGAGCACGTCCGCGGCGCGCCCCCGGGCTCCCAGGCGGCGGTAGAGCCCGGCGCGCCCGCGGGTCGTCTCCGCGGCCGGCACCCGGACCGGGAGCCGCTCGGGGACCAGCGGGCCGAGCCGCCGCCCGCGCCACAGGGCCGTCACGACCCCGGCGAGCAGCAGGGTCACCGTCCCCCAGACCCAGCCGGGCGGGACGAGCCGGACGAGCGGGGTGGTGCCGCCGGACTCGGGCAGCACCGGCGGGACGTACCAGAGCAGCCGGCCGGTGCCGCCGAGCAGCTGCATCGTCAGCGCCGCGTCCCCGTCGTGGTCGAGGGCGTCGTTGCGGAACGGCGTCGCGGACCCGACCACGGTGGTCCCCCCGCTGACGGCCAGGGCGGCCGTCGTGCCGTGCGGGTAGCACCCGACGGCGGGCGGGGTCACCGCGTAGACCTCGCCGTCGAGCTCGACGGTCCCGGCGGCGACGGCGGCGGGCACCGCGCAGGACGGCGGCGGCGTGTCGGTGTCGAGGAGGCCGGGCGGTGCCTCGCCGGGCCGGAATCCCGGGGGCGAGCGCCTCCAGGGCCCGCTCCCCCGGCGCGACGAGCACGACCCGTGCGTCGGAGCGGCCCAGCGTGGCCAGGTCGGCGCTGCGCAGCCGCTCCGGCGCCGTCACCAGGACCGTGGTGCCGGGGTCGAGGGTCGCGAGCGCGTCCGGGCGGTCGGCGGGCACGACCATGACGCCCTGCCCGCGCAGCAGGGTCGCGAGCGCGGCGCCCCCGGCGGGCTCGACGGACCCGGGGTCGAGCTCGTCGCCCGCGGAGCGGGTGCCGACCGCGGTGAGCACGACGGCGGCGAGCAGCACGAGGGCCCCGACGGCGAGCGGGCCCCGGGCCCGGCGCAGGCGGGCGGCCGCCGGGGTGGTCACGCGAGGACCGGCCGGGTGGCCCGCGCGGCCTCGTCGGCGGCGCGGACCCGGGCGACCGCCTCGGCGTCGGCGGCGCGCCCTCCGTACACGGTCTCGTCGAAGCGGCGCGCCGCGTCGGCGACCACGGCCGCCGCACCGGGCAGACTCGTCGCCACCTCGCGGGCGGTCTCCCCCGCGGTGCGCCCGGCCCGGGCGACGAGCAGGTCACGCTCCTCCAGGCCGCGCACCAGCGCCCGCATCCACTCCCGCACGGCGTCGTCGTGCCGGCCGGCGGCCGCGTGCTCGGCGGCGCGCCGTCGGTGGTCGTCGGCCGTGACGCCCGTCGGGTCGAGCGCGGTGGCGCGGTGGCGGGCCGAGCCCGCCGCACGCCCGAGCCGCCACCGGACGACGATCACCAGCACGACGATCAGGAGGAGGACGACGAGCACCCCGCCCGCGCCCCCGGCCCGCGTGCCGGTGAGCAGCTCCACGAGGTCGGCGAGGCGCGCGAGGAGCCACTGCCCGACCCGCTCGACGATCCCCGGCTCGGCCGCGCGGTAGGCCGGCTTCGCGAGCTCCTGCGCGGCGAGCTCCCGGGCCTGGTCGGCCCCGATCCTCACCGGCACCCCGGGGGGCGGCGGAGCGGACGGCATCAGCCCTGCTCGCGGGCGGCCCGCTGCAGCTCGATGTCGAAGCCCTCGCGGCGCATCCGCTGGTCGATGTAGAGCAGGCCCGTGACCCCCGCCTGGAACGGCGCGGTCAGCGTCTCGGCGATCACGGTGCCGATCGAGGTGATCAGCAGCGGCAGCGGGCCGAACGGGTTGGGATCCCCGATCGCGCCGGCGACAGCGCCCGAGACGAGGCTGAACGGCACCCCGATGATGCCGGACACGACGGTCACGATGACCACGGTGAGCAGGAGGGTGCCCAGGATCGGCCAGAACCGGCCCCGCACGAGATCCCGGGAGCGGCGCAGCGCCGCGATCACCGGGATCCCCTCGAGGACGTACGTGGGCGCCGCGAGGGTCAGCACGATCGCGACGATCACGGCCAGCACCAGCCCGGCGACCATCCCGAGGACCGTCAGCGCCGCCGTCGCGCCGGCGGGCGCCCCGAACAGCGCCAGCAGCCCGGCGGGGATCAGCGGCACGAGGAACGCGAGCACCGTCGCCAGGGCCACCAGGACGACGACGCCGAGCAGCCCGAGCAGCCGCGGGCGCGCGGCCTCCCAGGCGTCGCGCGTGACGATCGGGGCGCCGAGCACCGAGCGGCTGAGCACCACGACCAGCAGACCCGTCAGCACGGTGTTCGCCAGCAGGCTGATCAGCAGGCTGACCCCGGCGAAGGTCACGGTCGTGCCGAGCAGCCCGCCCGCCTGCTCGAGCGACACCGTCCTGGTGCCGCTCGGGTCGCCGACGAACGCCTCGACGTCGGCCCCGAACGAGGACTGGAACGGCGCCTGGATGATCACCCGGACGACGGCGACCACGGCGGCGATGCCGAGCACGACGCGCGGGTGGGCGCGGATGTACTGGAAGGCGCCGTCCAGCAGCTCGCCGAGCCCGAGGGGGCGCAGCGGCACGATGCCGGGACGCGGTGCCGCGACGGGACCGCCGAAGCCCCAGGGGTCACCGGTGTGGCGGGGCCCCGGCCGGGCGGGTCCCGACGGCGAGGGGGGTCCCGACGGCGAGGCGGGCGGCGGGACCGGGGGGCCCGCGGGCGGCGGTCCGCCCGGGCTCTGCCACCCGCCCGACGCGGGCCGCTCCCCCGTGGTGCCCCCGCCGGACGCCCGCGAGGGGTCCCAGGGCGGCACGGCGGTGGGGTCCCGGTCCTCGGCCCCGTCCTCACGGCGACGGTCCTCCGGCTCGCTCACCTCGACACCCCATCTCCCACGCCGGTGGTCGCCGACTGATCGTCCTGGTCGGGACCGATCGTGCCACGATGACGCCGTGGCCCCGATCTCCGCACTGTGGCGCCGGCTCGACGAGCCGCACGGCCTCGTGCACGGCGCGATCTCCGAGCTGGAACCCACCCCGGACCACCCCGACGGTGCCTTCCTCCTCGACGGCGCGGCGATCGGCGCGGACTCCCCGGACGACACCGGGCCGATCGGGGAGCAGCGCGCCCCCCGCCCCTGGTCCACCCGCTTCTCGGTGGTGGTCGACGCGCGCTGGCAGACGCGGTCGTGCTTCGTCGAGGTCCTCGGCGGCGACGGGCTCGACCGGGTCACGCTCAGCGCCGACGCACTGGGGCACTGGACCCTCGACGGGCGCGACTGGGCCGAGCTCGAGGGATGCCACGACGTCGACGTCTCCGTCTCGCCGCTGACGAACACCCTGGTCGTGCGCCGCCTCGAGCTCGCGGTCGGCGAGGAGCGCAGCGTCGACGTCGCGTGGCTCGACGTGCCCTCGCTCGCCGTCGCACGGGTCACCCAGACCTACCGCCGCGAGCCCGACGGACCCCAGGGCGGACAGTACGTCTACGCCGACCCGACGTACGGAATCCTTCTCGTTCACCGTCGATGCACTCGGCGTCGTCCGCGAGTACCAGGGCCTGTTCGCCCGCGTGGCCTGACTACCCTGGGTCCGGCGGCGCCGGCCTACCGTGGCGCGACGAGGGGGTCGAGGTGCGCAACCGGACGCGGGGCCTCCTCCTGCTCGGGCTGCTCGTCGCCGCCCTGGTGCTGGCCTTCACCGTCCCGCTGCCCTCGCCGCTCGAGCTGCGCGACTGGGCGGTCCGCCTCGGCCCGGCGGCGCCGCTGATCTTCTTCCTCGCCCACGCCGTCATCACGACGACGCCGATCCCGCGCACCGCGTTCACCCTCGCGGCGGGGCTGATGTTCGGCCCGGTGTGGGGTCTGGCCCTGGCGGTGGGGGCGTCGATGGTGTCGGCGCTGCTCGGGTTCGCGATCGCGCGCCGGCTCGGTGGGCGGGCGATCGCCCGTCTCGGCCCCCACCGCGTGCGCGCGCTCGAGGAACGGCTCTGCGAGCGCGAGCTGCTGACGGTGACGTCCTCGCGGCTGGTCGGCATCCCCTTCGCGCCGCTGAACTACACCCTCGGCGTCACCAGCGTCGGGTGGCGGGCGTACCTGGTCGGCACGGTCGTCGGGCTGATCCCCGGGACCGCGGCGGTGGTGCTGCTCGGCGACGCGGTCACCGGCGGCACGTCACCGGCGATGCTCGCGATGCTCGCCGTCTCGGGGACGCTGGGCGCGGCCGGGATCCTCGTGTCGATCCGCGGGCGCCGACGCGACCGCGGCACGCCGGACGAGGGGTCCCCCGTCGGCGACGCCGAGTGAGGCGGGTGCTCAGCCGCCCGACGGTGCCGGGGTGCCGGTCTCGGCCGGGCCGCGGGTCGGCGTCGGGCCGGTCGGGGGGCGGGGCTGGTCCGCCGGCTGCGGCGGCGCCACCGGTGCGGGGGTGAACTGCCCGGGCGCCGGGGGCGGGCCGGGGGCCGGGAAGCCCGCGGTCGAGTACTCGTTCGGGCTCGTGGGCTGGTCCGGGGCCGGCTCCGCGGAGTAGGTGCAGCCCGCGAGCACGACCGCCGCGGCTGCCGCCACGACGAGCCAGGACGCCGTCCGTCGGGTTCGCACGCCAGTTCTCTCCTCGTCGTCGGCCGGTACCAGCGCCAGCACCCTAGCGCCTGGGGATGATCACGTCCGGGTGCGTCCCGCGAGGACCCCGCGCGGTGCGATCGACGACACCGGCTCCGGGGCGGCGCCCTCCTCGCGCAGGACGTCGTTCGCGGCGAGCACCCCGGTCAGGGCGGCCCGCTCCATGAGCGCCGAGGGGATGTCGGTGCCCACCCAGTCCCCCGCCAGCCGCAGCCCGCGGGCGTCGGTGACGACGCCGGGGCGGCGCGGGTGGTACCCGGGGTCGAAGCCGGGGGCGTTGGTGTAGCGGTGGGCGTCGACGTCGAGCACCTCGACGTGGGCGAACTCCGGCCACAGCGCGGTCAGCTCGGCGCGCATCTCGGCGACGAGGTCGGAGAGCGACGCGTCGTGCGGGCAGGCGTAGGAGTGCAGCTCGATCACCGAGCCGCCGGCGCCGCGGGCCCAGGCCGCCGACTCCGCCTCGAGACGGTGGAAGAGCGTCACCGAGTCGAGCACGCGTTCCCGGGTCACCCCGGTGAACGGGGCGTGGGCGGGGTCGACGTCGCCGCGGCACCACAGCCGCGCGACGACGTAGGGCTCGCCGCCGGGCAGCCCGGCCACCTGCCCGGCGAGCCGGGGCGCCGTCGTCGCGAACCCCGGCGAGCGGTCGAACAGCGCTCGCGTGCCCGGGACGTCGGTGGCGACGACGAGGTGCCGGGCGGTGCGCGTCGGGCCGTCCTCGACCCCGACCGACCACCCGGCCGGGCCGTTGACCACCACCGTCGCGCGGGCCCCCGTCGTCACCGTCGCCCCGTGCTTCTCGAGCAGGCGGGTGAACGGCTCCCACAGCGTCGTCGCGTACTGGTCGCGCGGGGCGTCCATCCCGAGGCCCTCGGGGTTGCCCGTGAAGTAGAAGTGGCACATCGCGAGGAACTCGGCCGCCGAGTACCGCTGCTCGGTGTTGAAGAAGGAGTGGGCGAAGACCTCGAAGAGCATCGCCCGGCCGCGCTCGGAGAACCCGAAGGCGTCGAGGAGCTCGGCGGTGGTGCGCCGGTCGTGCTTGGCGAACGTGGCGACCGGGTCGTAGCGCAGCATCTCCAGCGCCTCCCGCCCGTCGACGTGGCGCAGGTCCCGCAGCCGGAAGCTCGGCGACTTCCACACCAGGGCGGCCAGGTTCGCCAGCGGGACCCGCGGCAGGTCGGTGAAGTCCTCGGCCGCCCACGCCGGGTCGCGGCCCTCGATCGGGTAGCCGCCGACGTCGCGCAGGAAGCCCAGCTCCGGGTCGAGGCGGCGCAGGATCGCCCGCAGCGTGTAGTACTGCCGGAAGAACCCGTGGTAGCCGTGCTCGACGGTGACCGGCGTCCCGTCCGGCAGCGTCCGGCGCCACGTCCCCAGGCGCCCACCGAGCGCCGGGGCGGCCTCCAGGAGCTCGACCGGCACACCGCGCTCGGCGAGCACGAGCGCGGCGCTGACGCCGGCGATCCCGCCCCCGACGACGACCGCGGCGCCGGAGTCGTCGGGGACCTGCGTCGGCAGGTCGGGGCGGGGAGCGACAGCCACCCGGGGAGCGAAGGCTGTGCGGGGGGAGAACACGGCTCCCGAGGGTAGGCAGGAAGTGGACGTTCGGCGCGGCGTGCCGTTGACCGTCGACTCGGTGTGGGGGGCGTGCCGACGGGGCACCTCACCGGCCACACCACGGGCGACCCCGGGCCGAGCGGGGCCGTCGCGTCGAGGGGAGCAGGAGCAGGTCATGGCTGACGCCGCACGGGAGCGCCGGATCATCGAGGACGTGCCGAAGAAGCTGCTGATCGGCGGCCGGGAGCGCGACGCCGCGGAGGGCAGGACGTTCGGCGTCGAGGACCCGTCCACCGGCGAGATCCTCTGCGACGTGGCCGACGCCTCGCCCGACGACGGGATGGCCGCCCTCGACGCCGCCCACAAGGCCCAGGCCGGCTGGGCCGCGACCGCTCCCCGCGAGCGCGGCGAGATCCTCCGCCGGGCCTTCGAGATGATCACCGAGCAGGCCGACGACATCGCGATGCTGATGACCCTCGAGATGGGCAAACCGCTCGCGGAGTCGAAGGCCGAGATCACCTACGCCGCCGAGTTCTTCCGCTGGTTCTCCGAGGAGGCGGTGCGGATCTCGGGCGAGTGGAAGGTGAACGCGAACGGCAACGGCCGCGTTCTCGTGATGCGTCAGCCGATCGGCCCGTGCCTGCTCATCACGCCGTGGAACTTCCCGCTGGCCATGGGCACCCGCAAGATCGGCCCGGCGATCGCCGCCGGCTGCACGATGGTGATCAAGCCGGCCGCGCTCACCCCGCTGACGATCCTCAAGCTCGCCGACATCCTCACGAAGGCCGGGTTGCCCGAGGGCGTGCTCAACGTCCTGACGACGAAGTCCACGGGCAAGGTCATGGGGCCGCTGATCGCGGACGGGCGCATCCGCAAGCTCTCGTTCACCGGCTCCACCGAGGTCGGGCAGAAGCTGATCGAGCAGTCCGCCCAGCAGGTGCTGAAGACCTCGATGGAGCTCGGCGGCAACGCGCCGTTCATCGTGTGCGCGGACGCCGACGTCGACGCCGCCGTCGAGGGCGCGATGCTCGCGAAGATGCGCAACATCGGCGAGGCGTGCACGGCGGCCAACCGGTTCTACGTGCACGAGGACATCGCCGAGGAGTTCACGAAGAAGCTGACCGACCGGATGGGGTCGATGACCATCGGGCGCGGGGTCGACGAGGGCGTCGAGGTCGGCCCGCTCGTCGAGGCCGACCAGCGGGACAAGGTCGCCGAGCTCGTCGACGACGCGGTGCAGAAGGGCGCCAAGGTCCGCACCGGCGGCGAGGTGCCCGCCGGCGCCGGCTACTTCTACCCGCCGACCGTGCTCGCCGACGTGCCCACCTCGGCCCGCCTGGTCAAGGAGGAGATCTTCGGCCCGGTGGCGCCGGTGTTCACCTTCACCCAGGACGACGACGCGATCCGGGCGGCGAACGACACCGAGTTCGGCCTGGTCAGCTACCTCTACACGAAGGACCTGGCGCGGGCGGTCCGGCTCTCCGAGCGGCTCGAGGCGGGCATGGTCGGGCTCAACCAGGGCATGGTCTCCAACGCGGGCGCCCCGTTCGGCGGCTGGAAGCAGTCGGGCCTGGGGCGCGAGGGTGGCGACGTCGGCATCGACGAGTACCTCGAGATCAAGTACGTCGCGATGAACGTCTAGACGATCCGGGCTCCTCACTCGGCGTGATCATCCGGACCCCCTCCGCAGTGCAGTAGTCGCTACGGCATACGGGCGCGGCCCACCCAGGCATCCTCCGCGACGACAGGTGACGTGTGTCATCGAGGCCGGAGCACTGTGGGGAGGGCCCTGATGGGTCAGGATGGCTCGCCGGGCGGACTGGATCCGTCGGGATGGACGCCGAGGTACTCGCCGCTGGGGGGAGCGGGAGCACCGAAGGAGGACCCGTACGGGGCGTACGGCGCCCCGACGTCGGTGACGCCACAGACGCAGCCGACCTACCCCGCGGTGCCCCAGCAGTGGGGTCCGCCGAGCGGCGGGTTCCCCGGCCCGGGTGGTCCCCCCGGGTTCCCGCCGGGGCCGGGTGCCCCGCCGCCGACCGGTGGCGGCAAGGCCCGGCGCTCCCGGGCGCGCATCTGGATCGCCGTCGGTGTGGTGGCGCTGCTGGTGATCGGCGGCGCCGCGTGGTTCGCGTTCGCGGGGACCTCGAGTGCCGAGGCCGCCCAGGTGCAGCTCGAGGCGACGTCGACGTCCGGTCCCTCCCCGTTCACCGCGCCCGTGGGCCAGGACACGACCGGCGTGGTCGCGCCCGCCAACGCGCAGGGCTCCCAGCCGGGCAACACCGGTGGGCTCTACGCGCAGGACCCGGCGAAGGCCTCGTGTGACACCGCGTCACTGGTCAGCCAGCTCGGTTCCGACCCCGCCAAGAGCGCGGCCTGGGCCAAGTCGCTCGGGATCGAGGCGAACCAGATCAGCGGGTTCGCCGACACCCTCAGCCCCGTCACCCTCCGCGCCGACACCGACGTCACGGCCTACGGCTACGGCGACGGCCAGTTCCAGCCCTACCCGGCGACGCTGCAGGCCGGCACTGCCGTGCTGGTGAACAGCTACGGCGAGCCGACGGTCAAGTGCTACAACGGCGACCCGCTGGGGCCGCCGACCCAGTCGAACACCTCGGGCACCTACGTCGGCGCCCCGTGGAACGGCTGGGCCGCGGAGCGCACGATCGTCGTGACGCCGGCTCCGGCGCCGATCACCCAGATCGTCGTGGTCAACCCGGGCACCAACACCCCCGGCTCGAAGCCGATGCCGCCGAACCCCGACCCCAAGAAGAACCCGGGGGCGCCGACCGACCCGAGCGGCAAGCTGCTGCTCACGGGGACGCACAACTACGACGGCACGGTCACGCTCTCCGACGGCCGCATCCTGGACGCCAACGGCAAGGTCCTGCCGCCGAAGGTGGCCGTCACCCACCCGGCGGGGAGCAAGACCTTCCCCGACGGCTCGGTCCAGGAGCCCAACGGGATCGTCTTCAACCGGGACGGTACGGAGCGCCGGCCGGTGCCCTTCCTCATCAACAACGGCCAGGTCGCGTTCAAGATCAATCCGGACGGCACGACGACGCCGCCCGTCGCCGGCCTCACCGTCTCGTGGAACTACGACGGCACCGTCACGATCTACCGCACGGGCTCCGCTGTCGGTGCGGTGACGACCTTGAACCCGGACGGCACCTTCAAGTCGAACACTCCCGTCCCCCCGGGCGGCGTCGTGCAGCCGGACGGGTCGATCAAGAACCCGGACGGGACCATCACGAATCCCGGCGGTACGCCGCGCACGTCGTCGACCCTGCCCGACGGCACGGTCCTCGACCCGCAGGGTGGCAACACACCGCCGCCCGACGCCAAGGTCGACAAGACCATGCAGGGCACGGACGGCACGCTGGGGACCGAGAACCAGCAGGCCAAGCAGGGCCAGCAGGGCCAGGCCGGGACGCCCGGCCAGCCCGGTGCGGGTCAGGCGGCACCGGGTGGACCGGCTCAGCCGGGCCAGCCGGGCCAGCCCAACTGCACCATCCCCGCCGGCGCGGTCGCCGACAATGCCTGCAAGCCGTCCCCGAACGTGCAGGTCTGCAAGCCCGACCCGGCGACCGGAATCTGCCCGGTGACGCCGGACAAGGCCAAGACCGGCACCTCGACCGACGGTTCCTCGACGAGCGGCACCGGTGCCGACTCCGGCACCGGCACCAGCGGCGGCTCGGGCAGCAGCGGTTCGAGCGGCGGCTCGGGGAGCAGCGGGTCGAGCGGCAGCGGGTCGAGCGGCAGCGGCTCGAGCGGCGGCAGCGGGAGCTCGACCTCCGGCTGATCCGCACCGATGAGGACCGACGGTCCCCGGCGCCCGCGAGGGGCCGGGGACCGTCGTCGTCCCGGGGCCGGTCGTCCGGCGCCGGACGCGGGACCATGGCCGGCGTGGATCCGGTCGCGACCGCCCTGCTCGTCGCGGTGCCCGTCGCCGCCGGGGCGACCCTGCAACGCACGACGGGACTGGGCCTCGCCCTGGTCGGTGCCCCGTTCCTCGTCGCCGTGCTCGGCGCGCAGGACGGGGTGTCGTTCGGGAACGCCCTGCAGACCGTCCTGTGTCTGCTGGTGCTCGCCGGGACCTGGCGGGCGACGCGGTGGGGTGCGGCGGGTGCGCTCCTGCTCGGGGCCGCCGTGGGGGTGCCGGCCGGCGCGCTGCTGGTCGGGCGGCTCCCGGAGCGGCCGCTGCTGGTCGTCGTCGGCGGGCTCGCGCTGCTGGGGATCGCGCTCGCGGCCCTGCCGCAGGCCGGGTCCGTGCTGCGGGGGTTCCCCGGCGCCGTGGGGTCCGGGATCGCGGCCGGGTTCGTCAACGCCGCGGCCGGGGTCGGCGGGCCGCTCGTCTCGGCCTACGGGATGGCCCAGCGGTGGGACCGCGCGAGCTTCGTCCCGACCGCGCAGGTGGTGCTCCTCGCGATCAACGTGACGTCGCTGCTGATCAAGGGCGTTCCCGGTCTGCCCGTCGGGGTGTGGGCGGCGGGCGCCGTGGCCCTGGGCGTCGGTGTGGCGGCCGGCGGACCGGTCTCCCGGCGTCTCGGGCCGGTCGCCGGCCGGCGGCTCGTGCTCGTGGTCGCGACGGCGGGCGCCCTCGCGACGGTCGCCCGGGGCCTCGGTGCCTTCGGCCCGTGAGCCCTGTCGGCGTGTCCCCTCATTCCGTGCCGGGACACGGATCACTGCCCACGAGCGCGAAGTGCACCTGCTCCCCCAGCACCTCCGCGGCGAGAGCGGCCACGGAGTCCGCCGCCAGGTCGTGCACCCCGTAGCGCCCGTCCCCGGCCGCCGTCGTGAACCACAGCGTCGCGAGGCCGGCGCGCCGCTGGAACGGCGACTGCGTGACCGTCCACGTGAGGATGCCGTCGCGGCGCAGTGCGACCGTGCGCCGCCCGGGCGCACCGTGGCGGGTCACGACGTAGTGCCCGACGAGCCCGTGGCCCAGGTTGCGGTAGGCGATCGTGCCCAGCCGGACGCCGGCGCCGACCCCGAGGGCCGCCACCACCGCGGTGAGGACGACCAGCACCGTCGAGCCGACCAGCACCGCGGGCACCGCGCACCCCACCGCGGGCACCAGGCACACCGCGGTCGCCCACCGGATCCGGCGGCCCCGCGCGGCCCGCGGGTGGGTCCGCAGGGAGACCTGCGACGTCGGGGCGGCGGGCTCGCGCAGCGCGGCGGCCACCACCCGCTCGGCCACCGCGACCGGGGCCACCGGCACCAGGCCCCGCGGGTCGGACCGCTCCCGGTCGGCGTGCGAGAGCCCGGTGGCGATGGCGTCCACCCGCGCCGCGCCGAGCACCCGCGCGCCCGGCGGCTCCACCACCGCGACGCCCCGGAGGCGCTCCTCCTCGATCGTCGTCGACCGGGTCGTGAGCAGGCCGCGCCGCACGTGCAGGGAGCCGGTGCGGGGCTCGCGGGTGAGCCGGTAGCGCCACCAGGACTCGGTGAACACCACCAGCGCGCCGAGGGACCCGACGACCCCGACCGCCACCACGGCCACCACCACCGTCACGAGCAGACCCAGCGCCTCGGCGAGCACGACCACCTCGTCGAGCACGGTGCCCTGCAGCCCGACCCAGTCGGAGGCCTGCAGCAGCCCTCCGAACGCCGCGATCCCGACGGTCGGGGTGAGCACCGAGAGCGGCGCGAACCGCACCCAGCCCGGGTCGAGGACGGCGAGGACCTCGTCGGGCGGGGTCGCGGCGACAGCCGGGCCCGCCGGGATCCGTTCCAGCAGCTCGCCGCGCAGCTCCTCCGCCTCGCGGCGCCGCAGGGCACGGAGCTCGAGCGGCTTCTCCCGCACCGCCGCGTGCTGCCCCGTCCCGATGCGTACCGTCGCGAGCCCGAGCACGCGCAGCACGGGGTCGGCGGTGACCTCCACGGTCCGCACCCGCTCGCGCGCCAGGCCCTTGCGGCTGCGCACGACGACGCCGGTGTGCAGCTCGACGCGGTCCCGCCCGACGCGAAAGCGGGTGCGCTCCAGGCGCACCCACTCGACGAACGCGGCCAGCACCACGAGGACCACCGTCCCGCCGGCCACCGCCACGGCGGCGAGGGCGAACGCGAACGAGTCGGCCGAGCGCATCCCGAGCAGCGCCGACGCCCCGCCCGCCAGGCACGCGCCGAGCGCGACCACCCCGGCGGCGAGGATCGTGCGCCCGTCGAGCCGCCGCCAGGTCCCGTCGTCGGGCGAGCTCACGTCGCGTCGCCGGGGACGGCCTGGGTGGCGCGGGTCAGGCGCTCCGCGAGCTCGCCGGCCCGCTCGCCGTCGAGCCCGGCGATGCGCACCGCCCCCTTCGACGACGCCGTCGTCACCACCAGCGCCGCGAGCCCGAACGCCTGCTGCAGCGGGCCCCGGGTGGTGTCCACCGTCTGGATCCGCGACAGCGGGGCCGCCCGCCACTCCTGCCACACGAAGCCCGCCCGGGTGTACACCGCGTCGTCGGTGACCTCCCAGCGGTGCACGCGGTACCAGTACGCGGGGAAGACCGCGGCGACGACGAGGCCGACGACGACGAGCACGACCGCCACCGGCAGGAACCACGCCACCGCCGGGACCAGCAGGCCGAGCACGACCAGGACCACGGAGACGACCACCGGGCCGAGCACGCAGTGCACCCGCCACCAGGTCCGGACCCGCGGGTCGAGCGGCTCACGCGGCGGGCGCAGGGCGACGGACATCGCGCGGTGGCCCCGGGGTCCTACCCCGCCACCGCGCGGATGCGCCGCACGACCTCGTCGGCGCCGAGGACACGGGTGACCTCGTACAGGTCGGGGCTGCGCTGGGCGCCGGTGACCAGCACGCGGACGACGTTCGCGGCGTCGCGCAGCATCCCGGGGTAGGCGTCCGGGTCCTTCTTGTAGGCCTTGGGGTTCGGGGCGAACCCGTGCCGCTCGGCGAGGTCGCGGATCTGCTGGAACCAGGTCGGCTGGTCGCCCTCGTGGGTGTAGTGCGCGACGAGGTCGGAGGACAGCGCGACCACCAGCTCGGGCGGGAGGCCGTTGAAGCGCTCGTCGGTGGGGTCGGTGACGTCGGTGAACAGCGCCGGGAAGAAGAAGCCGTAGGCGGAGCGGAAGTCCGACCAGCGCGCCAGGTCCTTGCGGGGGTTCTCCACCCCGACCCGCTCGACGTCGATCGCCGCCAGCGCCAGCGCCTCCTGCTCGTCGAGCACCTCGACGAGCTCGGGGTCGTAGGTCGAGGCCCAGGCCCGCACGCCCGCGAGCACCTCGGGTGCCGGGAGCGTCGCGATGTGGTCGGCGCAGATGTCCGCGAGCTTCACCGTGTCCACCAGCGGGCCGGCGGCCTGGAACTCGTCGAGGCGCAGCGGGGTGGCCAGCGCCTCCGGCACCGGCAGCTCCGCCAGCCGCGCGTTCGCCAGGCCGCGCAGGTAGGCCAGCACGGCGTCGGCGGGGTAGCCGGCCTCGAGGTAGAAGTCGACCGAGGCCTCGGCGTCCTTGCGCTTGGAGAGCTTGCGGCGCGAGCTGCCCTCCTGCTTCATCAGCGGCGCGAGGTGGGCGTACTCGACCTGGGGGAAGCCGAGCGCGGCGAAGAGCTGCAGGTGGGTGGGCACCGAGGAGAGCCACTCGTCGCCGCGCACCACGAGCGAGGTCCGCATCAGGTGGTCGTCGACGGCGTGCGCGAAGTGGTAGGTCGGCAGCCGCAGGCCCCCCGGAGTGTCGAGGATGGCCGAGGTCTTGAGGATGACGACGTCGTTGTGGTTGTCCTCGGCCTCGACGCGCCCGCGCAGCCGGTCGGTGAACGCGACCCGCTCCCCCACCGCGCCCTCGGAGCGGAACCGCACCACGTAGGGCTCCCCCGCCTCGAGCCGGGCCAGCACGTCCTCCTCGGAGGCGTCGCGCCACGGTGCCCACCGGCCGTAGTAGCCGGTCGGCAGCTTGAGGGTCCGCTGCGCCTCGGAGATCTCGGCGAGCTCGTCCTTGGTGGCGAAGCACGGGTAGGCCCGGCCCTGGCGCATCAGCTCGCGGACGAACGAGAGGTAGACCGGCCCGCGCTGCGACTGCCGGTACGGCGCGTACGGGCCGTCGTCGCCGGTGGAGGAGGTGGGGCCCTCGTCGGGGCGCAGGTCGAAGGCGTCGAACGCGCGGGCGAACTGGGCGTCGGCGCCGGCGACCTCCCGGGCCTGGTCGGTGTCCTCGATGCGCAGGAAGTACACGCCGTCGGTGGAGTGGGCGAGGTCCCGCGAGACCATCGCGGTGTAGATGCCGCCGACGTGGACGAAGCCGGTCGGGCTCGGCCCGAACCGCGTGACGAAGGCGCCGTCGGGTACGTCGCGCGCCGGGTACCGCTCCTCCCACTCCCCGGTCTCGGGCAGGTCGGCCGGGAAGAGGGAATCGACGGTCGCGCGATCGAGCATGGGCTCCAGGCTAGTGGTCGCCGGTGGCCACGCCCCCGTTCGACCCGGCGTCGCGCACGCCCTGGGTGGCGATGGCCTCCGCCTTCGCCACGGCCGCGGCGATCTCCGGGTCGGTCCGGGTGTCGAACCAGTCCGCGACGTCGTCGTCGGGGTCGCCCGCGCGCTTCGCGGAGGTCTCCTCGTCGACCGGCGAGGGCTGGAACCGGAAGACGCCGTCCTCGCCGGGGGCGCCGAGCATGCGGGTGAAGCCCTCGAGGGCCTTGCCGAAGTCGCTCGGCACCACCCACATCTTGTTCGCGTCGCCCTGCGCCATCTGCGGGAGCGTCTGCAGGTACTGGTAGGCCAGCAGCTCCGGGGTCGGCTTGCCCGCCTTGATCGCGGCGAAGACCTTCTCGATCGCCTTGGCCTGGCCCTGGGCCTGGTAGTAGCGCGCCGCCCGCTCGCCCTGGGCGCGCAGCATCCGGGACTGCCGGTCGGCCTCGGCCTCGAGGATCGCGGCCTGCTTGGCACCCTCGGCGTTGAGGATGGCGGCCTGCTTGTTGCCCTGCGCCTCGGCGACCGAGGCTTCCCGGTGGCCCTCGGCGGTGAGGATCGTGGCGCGCTTCTCCCGGTCGGCGCGCATCTGCTTCTCCATGGAGTCCTGGATCGAGGGCGGCGGGTCGATCGCCTTGAGCTCCACGCGGACCACCCGCAGGCCCCACGGGCCGGTCGCGTCGTCGAGGGCGCGCCGCAGCCCGGTGTTGATCGTCTCCCGGGAGGTCAGGGCCTGCTCGAGGCTCATGCCGCCGACGACGTCGCGCAGGGTCGTCGTGGTGAGCTGCTGGACACCGTTGATGTAGTCGTTGATCTCGTAGACGGCGTTGCGGGGCTCGGTGACCTGGTAGTAGACGACCGTGTCGATGGAGACCGTCAGGTTGTCCTGGGTGATCACGGGCTGCGGCGGGAACGAGACGACCTGCTCCCACAGCGCGACCCGCTCGCGGATCTTGTCGATGAACGGCACGAGCAGGGCGAGGCCCGGCTCGGCGGTGCGCTGGTAGCGGCCGAGGCGCTCGATGACGGCGGCCTCCGCCTGGCGGATGACGGTGACGCTCTTGGCGATGGTGGTGATCACGAGGATCACCACGAGCACCACGAGCACGATCACGACGACGGACACGTCCATCGATCCTCCCCCGGTGTGCGGGTGGGTTTCACTCGGTGGCGGTGACGACGGCCGTCGCCCCGGAGATGTCGACGACGACGACGGCGGTCCCGGCCGGGAGGTCGTCGTCGTGCAGCGAGCGTGCGGACCACAGCGAGCCGTTGAGCAGCACGGTGCCCGCGCCCGGGGCGACGGCCTCCACGACCTCGCCGCGGGCGCCGAGCAGGGCCCGGGTCCCGGTGTTCACCGGGTCGTGCACCCGGATGCGCCGGCGCACCGCGGGGCGCGCCACGAGCACGAAGAGGCCGGCGAGCACCGCGAAGACCGCGAGATCGGGCCCGAGGGGCACCCCCGCCGCGGAGGCGGCCGCGGTGCCGAGGGCGGCGGCGCCGAGCATGAGCAGGACGAGGCCACCGGTGAGGACCTCGGCGACGACGAGCACCACTCCCGCGATCGCCCAGATGAGCGGGATCACACGGCCCAGTGTGCCCCATCCGGTGTCACGTCGTGACGAAGTCGATCAATTGCTCCATCGCCGTGATCAGCGGCGTCTGCAGGTCGTGCCACGTCGAGACCGAGCCCAGCACCCGCCGTGCCCCGTCGCGCTCGTCGCCCCAGCCCAGGGCCGCGCACACGCCCTTCTTCCACTCGATCCCGCGCGGGATGGTCGGCCACTCGCGGATCCCGACGGCGGCCGGCTTCACGGCCTCCCAGATGTCGATGTACGGGTGGCCGAGCACCAGCACGTGCGCGGCGGCGGGCCCGAGGTCGCGGCGCAGGCCGTCCGCGATCCGTGACTCCTTCGAGCCGGTCACCAGGTGGTCGACGAGCACGCCGAGCTTGCGGTCCGGTCCGGGCCCGAACTCCTGCGCGGCCTCGACGAGCACGTCCGCACCGTGCAGCGGCTCGACGACGACGCCCTCGACGCGCAGGTCGTGGCCCCACACCCGCTCGACGATCGCCGCGTCGTGCAGTCCCTCGACCCAGATGCGGTGCGGCAGGGCGACCTTGGCGCGGCGGTCGTCCCCGCGCACGGAGCCCGACGCCGAGCGCTGCTGTTCCGGGCTCCGGCGGGGACGCGGCGGGGTCAGCGTCGCGAGCCTGCCCTCGTAGAGGAACGACGCGGGCTTCATCGGGAACAGCCGCCGTCGCCCGGCGGCGTCCTCGAGGACCACCTCGCGGACGTCGGCCCGGATCACCGCGCCGCAGAAGCTGCCGGTGGCGTCCTCGACGACGAGGCCGGGCTCGGCCTCGACGGTGACGATCTCCTGCTTCGGCCGGTGGCTCGTCAGCCCGGGGAGCCCGCCGGAGCGGCCCGCACCGCTGGAGGGCCCGCCGCTCTTCGGGCCGGCGGGGCCTCGGCCGAGGCCACCCGTCGTCCGGAAACCCGCGTCCCCGGAGGAGCCGTTCATGCCCCGGCCCTGTGTCCTCGCCACGCCGGGCGACGCTAGTGCCGAGGTGGCCCCGGACCGGGGCGCGACACGCGTCCACCGGTCGTCCGCACCGATCCCGCGTTGGTCGTCGCCGACCGGGCGTGCCTAGGCTGGATCACATGCCTACTGCGAGCGCGTCCCTGGCGGTGTGGAGCGCGGCGTGGATCGCCGGCGCGGCCGCCGCCGACGACGTCCTCGACGCGCTCACGCCGTGGTCCGAGGCGCACGACGTCGTGGCGGTCGACGCCGGCGTCGCCGCGGAGACGGATCTGCCCACCCCGGACCGCGCGGGGGCCGGGCTCGCCGCGCTGCTCGTGCTGCTGCGGCGCCGGTGCGGCGGGGCCGACCTCGACGCCCGGGTGGTCCTGCCCGTGGCCGGGGACGTCCGCGGGATGCCGGGGCCGGACGCGCTGCGGGCGGGCGCGCTGGCGGCCGGCGAGTGCGCGGTGTTCCCGGGGGCCGGCCTCGCCGTCGTGCCCTCCACCGTCGCGGACGGGGTCCTGCGCTGGACCGCCCACGTCGTCGCGGACGTGCCGCCGCAGGCGCACCCGAGCCTGGTCGACGCCGAGCACGACCTGCGCACCGGCGTCCGCGACGCGGCCACGACCCTCGCGGAGATGGACGTCGCCCGACCGCGCGCCGGGGTGCGCGAGGAGATCGCCGCCTCGCTGCGCCGGCGCCCGCAGCCGACGTGGCCGGCCGGGACCCCCGGGCGGCCGCTGCGGGTGCTGCAGCACGCCGACGAGGTCGAGGCGATCCTCGTGGCGGCCTCCGGGGACGACCCCGGCGGCGCTCTGACCTCGGCCACCGCGCTGGCCCGCACCGACGCGCTGCGGCCCCTCGCCACCGCGGTCCGGGCCGCGCGCGTCGCCGCCGTGGCCGAGACCGTCCGGGCGCTGACGTCGGCCTGAGCGCCCTTCTATCCGCACGAGGGCTCCCCTCGTGCGGGTAGAGCGGCCGGATCCTCCCCTCGCGATGTCGCTCAGGGGGTGGGTCGGCGCCGGACCGGGGGCTCGCAGCAGCCCGGCGAGCAGAGGGCGCCGTTGCAGCCGACCCCGCCCCGCGGCGCCGAGCCCAGCTCGCGGGGTGGCGCGCCGTCCACCTGCTCCGCGATCAGCTCGACGATCATGCGGATGAAGCGTGGGTCGGACCCGGCACTCGCCGCCCGGGCCAGGTGGACCCCGAGCTTCCCGGCCTGCTCGGCGAGCTCGGTGTCGAGGTCGAAGACGATCTCGATGTGGTCGGAGACGAAGCCGATCGGGCTCACGACGACCTCGCGGACGCCCTTCTCGGCGAGCGCGTCGAGGTGGTCCTCGATCTGGGGGTCCAGCCACGGGACCTGCGGCGGCCCGGAGCGCGACTGCCAGACCTGGTCGTGATCCGCGACGCCGAGCTCGTCGGCGACGAGCCGGGCCGCCTCGGCCATCTGCCGGGAGTAGCGGTGGCCGCCCTCCTCGGGTGGGCCCGCGGTCTCGTCGGCCGAGACGGGGATCGAGTGGGCGGTGAAGACGAGGCGGGCGTCGGCCCCGGCGTCGAGGGTCCCCTGTGCGGCCCGCACGCCGTCGGCGACCGACTCGACGAACAGCGGGTGGTCGTAGAAGTGCCGCAGCTTGGTGAGGTCGGGCACGAGGGCCTCGTCGCCGAGCCGCTCGATCGCCGCGGCCCGGGCCCGGGCGATGTCCTCGTGGTACTGCCGGCAGGCCGAGTAGCCGCCGTACGCGCTGGTCGCGAAGACCAGGGCGTTGCGGATCCCGTCGCGGGCCATCTCGGTGACGGTGTCCTCGGCGAACGGGTGCCAGTTGCGGTTGCCGAAGTAGATCGGGAGGTCGTATCCGGCCTCGTCGAGCTGGGTGCGCAACGCCGCGATGATCTCGCGGTTGAGGTCGTTGATCGGCGACCGGCCGCCGAAGTGGTGGTAGTGCTCCTCGACGGCGTCGAGCCGCTCCGGCGGGACTCCCCGGCCCCGGGTGACGTTCTCGAGGAAGGGCCGGACCTCGTCCGGTGCCTCCGGGCCGCCGAAGGAGAGGAGGAGGACGGCGTCGAACGGGTTCGTGCTCACCCGTCCATGGTTCCCCGCTGCGACCCACCCGCCACCTGTGACCCCGAACTGCTCCGAACGGCCTATCGCTCGGACGAGTGATCGGCTTTACCTTCTCCACACGCTGCGAGGGGGGCTCGCGCATCTGGGGGGACGAGGGTGGACGAACTCATCGGTGTGCCCGTGGTCGGTGCGCCCGTCGTAGCCGGGGCGGGGTTCATCGTCCTGTTGTTGATCCTCTTTGCCGGCGCGTGGACGGACCTGATCCTCTCGGTCGTGCACGAGGGCGGCCACATGTTCCTGTCCGTGCTGACGTTCCGGGGATTCCGGTCGTTCCGCATCATCGGTACCGGAAGCGCAGTGACGGAGGGCATCAACGCCTCATGGGGCCCGGGCGCCATGATCACGATCCTCGCTGGTTACCTGGCGCCTTCGTTGCTGGGCCTCGGCGGAGCGGCCGTCCTCGCGACGGGTAATGCCTGGGCAGTCCTGATCGGCGCCGCCATCCTCACGTTCTGGGCCTTCCTCTATGCCCGAGAGGGGCTGGCGAACGTCGTCACGTTCGCCGCGTTCGGTGGCGTCCTGCTCCTGCTATGGCGTGGCTCGCCCTACCTCCAGCTCACCGTGGCCGTGGTGATCGTCTGGCTGCTGCTGATCGGTGGCGTCATCGATTCGGTGAAGATGGACAGGACCGGTGGCAACGACGCCGCGCTCATGGCTCGAAGTACCTGGATCCCGGCGATCCTCTGGCAGGCGTTCTGGGTGACAGCCTCTCTCGTGTCCCTCTACGTGGGCGGACGCCTGCTCTTCACCGGCACAGCCTGGCCCGCTGGACTGTGGCCTTTGGACGTCCCCGCCTGAGCTCAGTCGTCCGCGGCCGGGCGGTCGTCGGCGAACGAGTGGTGCTCGTGGGCGACGACCCACCGGCCGTCCTCGCGCCGGAGCCCGAGCGTGAGGCGCAGCCGGTGGTCCGGGGCCCGCTCGAACTCGGCCGGCGTGCCGCACCGCAGCAGTGCGTACGCGAACGCCACGTCGGCGCCCGCCGTCACGTCGAGCGACTCGATCTCGAAGGAGGCACCCGAGTCCTGCCAGGCGAAGAACCCCGGCCAGGTCTGCTCGTAGTCGGCCAGTCCGCGCACGCCCTGCTCCGGGGGCGGGACGTCGAACATGACGATGTCCTGGGCGTGGTCGGCGAGCACCCCGGCCATGTCGCCGGTGTGGACGGCGGTCGCCCACCGGTGGATCAGGTCCCGGACGATCTGTTCGTCGTCGGCCATGGCGTCTCTCCTCCGTCCGGCACCGAGCGGCGCCTCCACGTGGTCGGCGTGCCGGGGCCCGGCCTTCGGAGGTGAGCCGTCAGACCCCGACCGCGTGGAAGCCGCCGTCGGCGTGCAGCATCTCGCCCGTCGTCGCCGGCAGGTAGTCCGAGAGCAGCGCGCAGGCCGTCTTCGCGACCGGCGTCGGGTCGGTGAGGTCCCACCCCAGCGGCGCGCGGTCGGTCCAGGCCTGCTCGAACGCCTGGAAGCCGGGGATCGACTTCGCGGCCATCGTCTGCAGCGGCCCCGCGGCGATGAGGTTGACGCGGATGCCGTCCGGGCCCAGGTCGCGGGCGAGGTAGCGCGTCGTCGACTCGAGCGCGGACTTCGCCACGCCCATCCAGTCGTAGGCGGGCCACGCGACGGTGTTGTCGAAGTCCATCCCGACGATCGACGACCCGCGCGCGAGCAGCGGGCGGCAGGCCACGGCGAGCGACTTCAGCGAGTACGCCGACACCTCGATCGCGGTGGCCACGTCCGCCCACTCCGCCTTGAGGAACGCACCCTCCCCGAGCGCCGCGGCCGGGGCGAACGCGATCGAGTGCAGTACGCCGTCGAGGCCGTCGACGTGCTCACGCACCTTGTCGGCCAGCCCGTCGAGGTGCTCCTGGTTCTGCACGTCGAGCTCGATCACCGGCGCCTCCTGGGGCAGCCGCTGCGCGATCCGCTTGACCAGCGAGACGCGGCCGAAGCCGGTGAGCACCACCGTCGCGCCTGCCTCCTGGGCCGCCTTCGCGACGTGGAACGCGATCGACGCGTCGGTGATGACCCCGGTGACCAGGATGCGCTTGCCGTCCAAGAGACCCAACGAAAACTCCCTGCTCGGTGTCGGAAAGGTGCCCTCCGGGCCCGTGAGCACCAACGGTCGCCATAGCCGCACGTCGTGCTCACGAGCGCGAAGCGCACCTAGTGGCCCATGCCGACGCCACCGTCGACGGGCAGCACGGCGCCGGTGATGTACGCGGCGTCGTCGGAGGCGAGGAACGCGACGGCCTTGGCGATCTCCTCGGGCTTCGCCGTCCGCCCGACCGGGATCGCCGCCAGCATCTCCTCGCGGCGCTTGTCGGTGAGGTCCGCCGTCATGTCGGTGTCGACGTAGCCGGGGGCGATGACGTTGGCCGTCACCCCGCGGCCGCCGAGCTCCCGGGCGACCGAGCGCGCCAGCCCGATCAGACCGGCCTTCGAGGCCGCGTAGTTCGCCTGGCCGGGCGCGCCCATCAGGCCGACGACGCTGGAGATGTAGATCAGCCGGCCGAAGCGCGACTTCATCATCCCGCGCGTCGCCCGCTGGGTGACCCGGAACGCGCCGGTGAGGTTGGCGTCGAGCACGCTGGTGAAGGCGTCCTCGGGCATGCGCATCAGCAGGCCGTCCTGGGTGACACCGGCGTTCGCGACGACGACCTCGACCGGCCCGTGCTCGCTCTCCACCTGGCTGAACGCGGCGTCGACGGCGGCGGAGTCGGTGACGTCGCACTGCACCCCGTGGAGGCCCTCCGGGGGTTCGCCGCTGCGGTGGGTGACGACGACGGTGTGGCCCGCCTCGGCGAGCTCCCGCGCGACGGCGAGGCCGATGCCCCGGTTGCCTCCGGTCACGAGCACGACCCGGCTCACGCATGTCCTCCAACGTCGGGGGCGGTGGCCGGGAGACGGAGCGCAGCGGAGCTCGACCCTCGGCCGCGCGAACGCTAGCGGCTACCCCCGGGTAGCGCCGACCCAGTGGCGTGACGCACCGAGGACGCCTCCGGTCAGGGCAGGCGGGCTCCCAGCGCGAACGCCGCCCCGAGACCGATCACCACGAGGATCGTGCCGGCCATGAGCCAGTCCCCGCCGGTGTCGACCTCCTGCGACTCGTAGCCGATCTGCTCGCGCAGCGTGTCGTAGGTGGCCGTCAGGTCCTGCTGGCTCGCGGCCTTGGAGAAGTCGCCGCCGGAGCGCCGGGCGATCTCCTGCATGTCGGAGTCGGCGACCGCCACCGGCACCGGCCGGCCCTCGATCTCGATCTCGCCGTAGTCGGTGCCGAACGAGATCGCGGAGATCGGCACGCCCTGCTGCTTGGCCTGGTCGGCCGCGGTGAACGCACCGCGGGGGGCGTCGAGGTCCGAGGGGATCGTCTGCTTGCCGTCCGAGAGCAGGATGATCCGCCCGGGTGGCGGCTGCTCCGGGCCCTGGATCTGGGTCGCCACGGAGCGGATGGAGGCCAGGCAGGCCTGGATCGCCTCGCCGGTGGCGGTGGACTCGGCGAGCTGCAGGGTCGCGATCGCGCGCTTGACGGTGTCGCGGTCGCGCGTCGGGGAGACGAGCACCGTCGCGGTGCCGGCGAACGACACGAGGCCCAGGTTGATCCCGGGCGGCAGCTGGTCGACGAACTCGGTCGCGGCCTGCTGGGCGGTCTGCAGCCGGCTGGGGCTGACGTCGGTGGCCCGCATCGAGAGGGACACGTCGATCGCGAGCATCACGGTGGCCCGGTTGCGCGGGACCTGCTCGGTGGCCAGGGGTCCGGCGAGCGCGATAACGAGGCACGTCAGCGCCACGAGGATCAGCGCGACCGGGGCGTGGCGCAGCCGGCCGGGCCGCTTCGGCGCGATCTTCTCCAGCACGCCGAGGTTGGTGAAGCGCATGGTGTTGCGGCGCCGGCGGCGCTCGTTCCACACGTAGGCGGCGGCGAGCACGACCACGACCAGCAGGGCGAGCAGCCACCACGGGTGCGAGAACACGGGTTCAGCTCCTCCCCGCCCGGAGCCCGGAGAGCACCCCGGACCCGCTCACGGACGTCGTGCCCTGCCCGGACCAGCCGCGCTTGCGGGCGACCACGAAGCGCACCACGTCGGCGATCCAGTCGCGGTCGGTGCGCAGCCGCAGGTGCCCGGCGCCCGCGCCCCGCAGCGCCGTCGCCACGCGGTCGCGGTGGGCGGCGGCCTCGGCGGCGAAGCGCCGGCGCAGCGTCGGGGTGGTGGTCACCTCGCGGGTGTGTCCGGACTCCGGATCGGCCAGTACGACGGTCCCGACGTCGGGCAGCTCCTCGTCGCGGACGTCCCCCACCTCGATCGCCAGGACCTCGTGGCGCATGGCGAGCCCGCGCAGCGCGCGGTCCCAGTCGACGTCGCCGAGGAAGTCCGAGATCACGACGGCGAGGCCCCGCCGCCGCGGCGGGTTCCGCAGTGCCTCGAGGGCGCCGAGCAGGTCGCCCCGGGTGCCCTCGGGGGCGCGGGGTGTCCGGGCGATGCGGCGCATCAGGGCGTGGGCGTGCACGGTGCCGCCGCGCGCGGGCAGGCGGACGAGGTCCTGGCCGGTCGCGACGATCGCGCCGACGCGGTTCCCGCCGCCCCGCGTGAGGTGCACGACCGCCGCGCACGCCGCCACCGCGAGGTCGCGCTTCTCGCAGCCGCCGGTGCCGAAGTCGAGGCTGGGCGAGAGGTCGACGACGAGCCAGGTCTCCAGCTCGCGATCGGCGATGGTCTCGCGGATGTGGGGCTCGGAGGTCCGGGCGGTGACCGACCAGTCCATGCGCCGCACGTCGTCGCCCGGCTGGTAGACCCGCGCGTCGCCGGCCTCCGAGCCCGGCCCCGGCACCAGCCCGAGGTGGTTGCCCTGCAGGAGCCCGTCGAGGCGGCGCCGCACGGTCAGCTCCAGCGTGCGCAGGGCCGCGTCGAGGTGCTCGCTGCCGGGCGCGAGGCTCGGCGGGTGGGGCTCGGCCCCGCGGCCCTCGCGGGGCGGCCGGCCTGGGACCCCGCTCGCGCCGCCCGACCCGGCGTCAGGACCTCGGGAGTCCACGGCGTCGTCCCCGCGGAACCCGTCGTCGGGACCCGATCCGTCGTCGGTGTCCTCCCCCGGCTCCTGGGCCACCCCGAGGCGTCCGAGCAGCCGCGGCCACCACGCCATCCGCGTGGTGGCCTCGTCGTCGCTCACGAGCCCGCCGCCGCCTGGCGGCCGGGCGCCGGACCGGCGTGCTGCGGGGCCTGGCCCGCGGGCCCGCTCACGGCGACGGGGCGGGCGCTGACCTGCGGTAGCGGCACCGTCTGCAGCAGCCGCGTCACCACGTGGTCGACCGGGATGCCGTCGGCCAGCGCGTCGTAGGACAGCACCAGGCGGTGGCGCAGGACGTCCGGGGCGATGTCGACGACGTCCTGGGGCAGCACGTAGTCCCGCCCGCGCACCAGCGCGAGGGCCCGCGAGGCGGCGATGATGCCGAGCGAGGCGCGCGGCGAGGCGCCGTAGGCCACCCAGCCGGCCACGTCGGACATCCCGTGGTCCCCGGGCGAGCGGGTGGCCACGACCAGGCGCACCACGTAGTCGACGAGCGCGTGGTGCACGAACACCTGCCCGGCGACCTCCTGCAGGCGGCGCAGCTCCACCGGGTCGAGGACCGTGTGCGGCTCCGGCGGGTGCACGCCCATGCGGTAGACGATCTCGCGCTCCTCGTCGGCCGTCGGGTACTCGACGAGGATCTTGAACAGGAACCGGTCGCGCTGGGCCTCGGGCAGCGGGTAGACGCCCTCGTTCTCGATCGGGTTCTGGGTGGCGAGCACGAGGAACGGGTCGGGCATCGGGTGGCTGACCCCGCCGATCGACACGTGCCGCTCGGCCATCACCTCGAGCATCGCCGACTGCACCTTCGCCGGCGCGCGGTTGATCTCGTCGGCCAGCACGAAGTTCGAGACGACCGGGCCGAGCTCGACGTCGAACGCCTCACGGCCCTGTCGGTAGATCCGGGTGCCGAGAATGTCGGAGGGCACCAGGTCCGGCGTGAACTGGATGCGGGCGAACGACCCGCCGACCACCCGCGCGAACGTCTCCACGGCCAGGGTCTTCGCCACACCCGGCACGCCCTCGAGGAGCAGGTGCCCCCGCGCGAGCAGGCCGACCAGCATCCGCTCGACCAGGCGGTCCTGCCCGACGATCACCCGCTTGACCTCGAGCACCGTCCGCTCGAGCTGCTCGGCGTCGTGCGCCGGGGTGTCCGGCCCCTGCTGCCGGGCCGCCGTCTGCTCGCTCACCGAGTGCCCTCCGCATCCGGGTGCCCCGATCCCTCGGGACGCCCGCCCGTGTTGCGCTGTCCGGCGTGACCGTACCCACCCGGTCCGACACCCTCGGCCCGCCCGAGGGTGTCGGACCAAGGAGAGGCAGCGCGGCGTGAGACCCCGGTGAGGGGCTCACCCGAGCAGTCGGGTCACCGTCGGGACGATCTCGTCGTCGAAGCGGACCGGGGCGATCCGCACGACCTTGCCCGACTCCGGGGCCTCCACCATCTTGTCGTCGCCGAGGTAGAGCGCGACGTGGTGGATGCCGTCGTCGTCGGCCCAGAAGAGCAGGTCCCCGGCCTGGCGCTGGTCGAGGGGGAACTTGGGCCCGGCGTCGGCCTGGTAGCCGCTGTAGTGCGGCAGCGTGATCCCGGCCCCCGCGAACGCGTAGACCATCAGCCCCGAGCAGTCGAAGCCCACCTTGTCGAAGTCGCCGAACGCGTCGGCCACCCCGCCGTCGTGGATGCCCTGGGTGGGGCCGTTCGCGTCGCCGCCGCCCCAGGCGTAGGTCGTGCCCAGCTCGGACAGCGCCCGGTCGATGACCACCTGCACGCGGTCCTGGGGCGACGAGGACGTGCCGCCGGGTGACGACGGCGAGGGCGACGACGGTGACGACGGCGACGGCGAGGGGGTGCTGACGGCGGGCGCGGGCCCGCGGGCGAGCCGGGCGCGGGCCGCGTCCCGGGCCGCGGCGTCGGACGCGGCCATCGCCTGCTGCTGGGCGGCCTGGGCGGCCTCGGCCCGCTTGCGCTGGGCCGCGAGCGCGGCGTCGGAGGCCTCCAGCTGCGTGAGCCGGGCCTGGGCCGCGTCGCGCTGGGACGAGACGGCGGCGATGCGCCGCTGCCGGTCGGCGACGGCGGCCTGGGCGGTGGCGAGCTCGCGGGTGGCGGCGGCGCGGGCGGTCGCGGCGCGGGCGGCGGCGTCCGCGGCCTGCGCGGCGGCTCCGCGGGCCCGGGAGTCGGCGTTGGCGGCGTCGACGCGGGCGCGCTCGTAGCCCTCGAGGTCGGTCGACTGCTCGGCGGAGACGAGGCCCTGCAGCTGCAGCCGGTCCGCCACGTCCTGCGGCCCGTGGGTGCCGGCCAGCGCGGCGGCGATGCTCGCGGCGTCGGCCTGCTGGTACTGGGCGGCCACCCAGTCGTCCACCCGCTTCCGCGCGGCCTCGGCGTTCGCGGCGACGGTGGCGGCGGCCGCGCGGCTGGCGTCGGCGTCCCGGCGGGTCTGGTCCACGCGGGCCCGGGCGGCGGTGTCGTCGGCGAGGGCGCGGTTGGCGAGCTCCTGACGCTGCCCGGCCTGGTCGGCGAGGTCGTCGAGCTGGGTCTGCAGCGTCGAGAGCTGGGCGACCAGGCGCCCGACCTCCGCGCCCTCGGCGGCGGTGCTCCCCGACGGCGGGGGCGGTGGCGGTGGGGTGGGCTGGGCGCTCGCGGGGGCGGCGGTGAGGGCGAGCCCCAGGACGCACGCGAGCACCAGGCCGGCGGCGCCGCCGCGCCCGACCGCTCGCGCCACGGCGTCCTCCCCCTCGATGCCGACCCCGGCGGACGAGAGTGGATCACCCCGACGTGCGCGAGGGGTGGCACCACTCCCCCGTGGGCGTGTCCCCACCTCGGGAGGTGAGACGCGGCACCCCGGCGCGGCGGCGTGATCGTCGTAACCTGGAAGGCGCAGGTCCGGGGGTCCGAGTGCGCTGCCGGTGACCGTGCGCGAGACTCCCCGCCAGGACGGGATCGTCTCCGCACGGATCGGCGGTGCGACGCATCCGTGGGCCAGGCTGCGAACCGGCGCGCGAGGGTGCTCGACGAGCCACCCCGGTGTCGGTCCCGCATCCGCGGATCGACCGGTCGGCGTACCACCACCCCCCGGTCGGCCCACAGACGACCGGCTCGCCCACGGGCCGAGCACAGGCACCGGGCCGGACCCCCACCACGGGTCCGACCCTCCAGGGAGGACAGGCGTGAGCGAAGAGGCCAGCAGCGTCGACAGCTTCGGGGCCCGCGGGACCCTCGACGTCGGCGGGACCACCTACGAGATCTTCCGGTTGAACGCGGTGGAGGGCTCGCAGCGCCTCCCGTTCAGCCTCAAGGTGCTGCTGGAGAACCTCCTGCGCACCGAGGACGGCCTGGTCACGACCAAGGACTCGATCCAGGCCCTGGCGCAGTGGGACCCGGACGCCGAGCCGGACACCGAGATCCAGTACGTCCCCGGCCGCGTCGTGATGCAGGACTTCACCGGCGTGCCCTGCATCGTCGACCTCGCGACCATGCGCGAGGCCGTCACCGAGCTGGGCGGTGACGCCACCAGCGTCAACCCGCTCGCGCCCGCCGAGCTGGTCATCGACCACTCCGTCGTCGCGGACCTGTTCGGCACCCCGGACGCGTTCGAGAAGAACGTGGAGCTGGAGTACCAGCGCAACGAGGAGCGCTACAAGTTCCTGCGCTGGGGCCAGACGGCGTTCAACGAGTTCAAGGTCGTCCCGCCCGGCACCGGGATCGTGCACCAGGTCAACATCGAGCACCTGGCCCGCGTCGTGATGAGCCGCGAGGTCGGCGGCACGCTGCAGGCCTACCCCGACACCCTGGTCGGCACGGACTCGCACACCACGATGGTCAACGGCCTCGGCGTGCTGGGCTGGGGCGTCGGCGGCATCGAGGCCGAGGCCGCCATGCTGGGCCAGCCGGTCTCGATGCTCATCCCGAAGGTCGTCGGCTTCCAGCTCTCCGGGGAGCTGCCCGCGGGCGCCACCGCGACCGACCTCGTGCTGACGATCACCGAGATGCTGCGCGAGCACGGCGTCGTCGGGAAGTTCGTCGAGTTCTACGGCGAGGGCGTCGGCGCGGTGCCGCTGGCCAACCGCGCCACGATCGGCAACATGAGCCCCGAGTTCGGCTCGACCTGCGCGATCTTCCCGATCGACGACGAGACGCTGAACTACCTGCGCTTCACCGGCCGCGACGACGAGCAGGTCGCGCTGGTCGAGGCGTACACCAAGGAACAGGGCCTCTGGCACGACCCGGCGCACGAGGCCGACTACTCCGAGACGCTGTCGCTGGACCTCTCGACCGTGGTGCCCAGCATCGCCGGCCCGAAGCGCCCGCAGGACCGCATCGCGCTCGACGCCGCCAAGGAGTCCTTCCGGGCGTCGCTGCCCGACTACGTCGACGACGACGGGTCGGCGCACTCGCAGTCCGAGGAGTCCGACAGCGAGTCCTTCCCGGCCTCCGACCCGCCCGCGGAGCACCCGAACGGCGACGCCGACCGCCCGTCGGTGCACCGCCAGCCCGTGGACCCGGGCGGCCGCTCGTCGCACCCGGTGCACGTGACCATGAACGACGGCACCGAGCTCGAGCTCGACCACGGCGCCGTCACGATCGCCGCGATCACCTCGTGCACCAACACGTCGAACCCGTCGGTGATGATCGGGGCGGCCCTGCTGGCCCGCAACGCCGTCGAGAAGGGCCTCGAGCGGCGGCCGTGGGTGAAGACCTCGCTGGCGCCCGGCTCCAAGGTCGTCATGGACTACTACGAGCGCTCGGGCCTGCTCCCCTACCTCGAGAAGCTCGGGTTCAACCTCGTCGGGTACGGCTGCACCACCTGCATCGGGAACTCCGGCCCGCTGCCCGAGGAGATCTCGAAGGCGATCAACGACGAGGACCTCGCCGTCGCCGCGGTGCTCTCGGGCAACCGCAACTTCGAGGGCCGCATCAACCCCGACGTGAAGATGAACTACCTGGCCAGCCCGCCGCTGGTGGTGGCCTACGCGCTCGCCGGGACGATGGACCTCGACCTCGCCACCGAGCCCCTCGGCCACGACGCGCGAGGGCAACCCGGTGACCCTCGAGGACATCTGGCCGTCCCCGCAGGAGATCCAGGACGTCATCGCGTCGGCGCTGTCGCCGGAGCAGTTCACCTCCGGCTACGCCGACGTCTTCGCCGGTGACGAGCGCTGGACCTCGCTGCCGACGCCCGAGGGTGAGACGTTCACCTGGGACGAGGGCTCCACCTACGTCCGGAAGCCCCCGTACTTCGAGGGCATGGACCGCGAGCCGTCGGCGGTCTCGGACCTCGAGGGAGCCCGGGTGCTGCTCAAGCTGGGCGACTCGGTGACCACCGACCACATCTCCCCCGCCGGGTCCATCAAGGAGGACTCGCCGGCCGGTCGGTACCTCAAGGAGCACGGCGTCGACCGCAAGGACTTCAACTCCTACGGCTCGCGACGCGGCAACCACGAGGTGATGATCCGCGGCACCTTCGCCAACATCCGGCTCCGCAACGAGCTGCACGACGGCGAGGGCAAGGAGCTGCCCCAGGGTGGCTGGACCGTGGACTACACCGACGGCGCCAAGCAGGCCGCGGTGTACGACGCGGCGCAGAACTACGCGGCGCAGGGCATCCCGCTGGTCGTGCTGGCGGGCAAGGAGTACGGCTCCGGGTCCTCGCGTGACTGGGCGGCCAAGGGCACCACGCTGCTCGGTGTCCGTGCCGTGATCGCCGAGTCCTACGAGCGCATCCACCGCTCGAACCTCGTCGGCATGGGCGTCCTGCCGCTGCAGTACCCCGACGGTCAGGACGCCGACTCGCTCGGCCTGACCGGGACCGAGACGTTCTCGATCTCCGGGGTCACGGCCCTCAACGACGGCGGCGTGCCGGACACCGTGCACGTCACCGCGCAGCCCGAGTCCGGGGACGCCGTCGAGTTCGACGCGCGGCTGCGCATCGACACCCCCGGTGAGGCGCAGTACTACGTCAACGGCGGCATCCTGCCGTTCGTGCTCCGCAAGATGCTCGGCTGACGAGATGCCGGCTGATCAGATGTCGGACTGATCAGCCCCGGCGCCTGACCACGGGCACCGTCGGCCACCCTCCGGGGCGGCGGGCGGTGCCCGTCAGTCGTCCTGGGCCAGTTCGGTCGGCAGCAGGCGCCCGACGTCGTCGGGGAGCTCCGGCATCGACTCCAGCCCGCTCTCGGCGAGCATCCACTCCAGGTCCTCGCGGCTGAGCTCGCCGCCGTCGGCGAGGACCTCGCGCAGGTAGGCGACGAACTCCGCCTCCGGGTCGGACTCCTCGGCGTCGAGGGCGTGCTGCAGGACGATCCCGAGGTCGGGACCGGTGCGCTCCACGGCCTGCAGCGGCACCGCGATCACCGCGGTGCCGAAGACGATCCGCGGGTAGGCGTGCACGCCCTCGTCGTCGGCCTCCCAGCCGGCACGCCGGGCCGGGCGTCGAGGATGCGTCGGCCGAGGAGCAGCCCCAGGTCGAGCACCAGCGACGGCGTCGCGTGGTCCTCGGGCCGGGCGGTGAGCCACGACCCGATCCCGGTCCCAGGCCTCGGCGTCGGGACCGTGCTCGAGCCCGAGCCGGTCCAGCAGTGCCGTGATCTCGGGGACCCGGGCCTCCTCGGCGGCGAGGATCCGGCGCCGAGACCGAGCGGGCCCGGGTCTCGTCGGCGGTGGCGCCCGGCGGCTCGTGGTTCGCGTCGTAGGGCCGGTAGCCGGGCAGGTCCGTCGGGACCGTCGCGGCGGCCAGGCGGCGGTAGGTCGGCGTGCCGGGCACGCGAACCCAGGGCAGGAAGGTCGACCAGAGCAGGTCCCGCATGCCCTGAAGGATCGCAAGTCCGGTTCGACCGCCTCGCGGCGGTCCCCGTGCGCGGGGTCGGCGCGGGGACGCTCAGCGTCCGGACAGCAGCTGCGCCACCTCGTCGACCGCGGTCCGCAGCTCGTCCGCGAAGCGCTCCATCTGCTCGCCCACCGTCTTCGGGGTGCTCAGGTGCACCACCCACCGGCCGGGCAGCAGCACGTACGCGACCCCGATGCACTGGGTGCTCGTCGAGCCGAAGCCGAAGACCTGGACGTTGACCGAGGGCGCCGAGCTGGTCGACATGTAGTCGTCGCGCAGGATCCGCCAGCCCGGCGAGTCGACCACCGCCAGCGGCTCGTCCGCCCCGAGCTCCGCGCCCCGGCGCTGCTGGATCAGCGAGAGCTCCCACAGGTGCTGCTCCGGGGCCTCCCCGGCCTGGCAGGCGCGGGCCCGCGCCCCGTGGGCGGCCGCGGCGGCGTCGAAGGCCGCGCGGCGGGCGTCGTCGTCCGCGTCCGGGTCGTCCATGGCGGCGGTGAACGCGAGGATCTCCGGGGTGACGACCCGCATCGCCTCGGTGCGCCCGTGGTGGAACTGCAGGGTCGCGATGGATTCGTAGGTCGCGCCGACGAAGCCCTTCGCCCGCCGGTGCGCGACCTGGTAGCAGAGCTGGGCGAAGGCGTCCGGGGAGACGCCGAGCTGCTTGGCGCGGTCGCTGCCGTGGTCGAAGACGACGAGCTGGGTGGCGACCGAGTCGGCGAAGGCGGTGAAGTCCGCGGCGGCGTCCCGGACGTCGGCGGCCCGCTCGTCGGTGAGCACGAACGCCACCTCGGTCGTCGTCGGCTCGCCCTGGGGGCGGGCGCCCACGCGTTCCGCGTGCCCGGCCGTCGTCTCGCCGGCGATCCCGTCGACCAGGGCGAGGACCGTCGTCCCGTCGAGGCGGCAGTGCTCGGTGTTGATGCCGGCCACGCCGTCGGCGAAGACGACGAAGGTGACGGCCTTGTCGAACCAGCGGTTCGCGGTGGTGCCGGCCAGCAGTTCCTTGCCGCGCGTCAGGTCGTCGCCCGGGGCGTCGTCCTCGAGGCCGACGCAGAACAGCGCGGTCTCGAGGGTCTCCAGCGCCGCGACGTTGTCGGGGTGCTCGTCGCGCAGGGCGCGCCTGCTCGCGGCCCACGCCGCGCGGGCCTTCGTCGTCAGCGCCCCGACCCCCGGACCCGGCTCGTCGACCCGCGACCGCAGGGTCCGCAGCGCATCGGCCAGCTCCTCGGCCGTGTGCGGGGTGCCGTCGGGCCCGAGCACGTCGAGGCGGAACGCGTGGCCGCGGACGAACACGACGACGTGGCGCTCCTGGGAGGGCCCGGGCCACTGCTCCGTGTAGGGCGTCCGGGCGGTGTCCTGCTCCTCGCCGGGGATGCGCGTGGCCGAGAAGAGGAACTTGTGCTGCTCCATCGTCGTCGGCGAGCCCTTGCGGGTGGCCGGGGGCAGCGTGCCGGTGTCGACGCGGTGCTTGTGGTCGAGCGCGCCGAGGATCAGCGCGGCGGCCCGTGCGGCCTGGTCCTGCTCGGACGGGTCGGTGGCGTCGGCGAACAGGAAGAAGAAGTTGGCGTTGAGGGCGATGCGGTCGCGGCGGCCGAGGTAGCGCGACTCCCAGAAGTCGTCGAGCCAGCTGTGGGTGCCCGGCGCGGCGGCGTACTCCTCGAGGGCGGCCTGCAGGATCGGGCCGGGTCCGTCCGGCCGCAGGAGCTGGTCGACCGCGGCGCGGGTCTCCGCCGCCTGCGCGTCGTCGAGCAGCGGGGAGCACCACTCGAGGAACTGCGCGGCGCTGTCGGCGAGGGTGGGCACGGGGACGCGGGGCAGGTCGTCCTCGGCGTCGAAGGTGCCGACGGTGGCGGGGGCGTCGCTCATGGAGGTCCTCGGGTGGTCGGTGGGCGGATCAGTCGAGCAGGGTGTCGGACCGGACGGGCGCCCCCGCCAGGTGGACGGGGTCGACACGGCCGAACAGCTGGCGGGTGCGGGTCGGCGAACCGACGACCCCGGGCCGGTCGCTGTAGGCCAGGATCGCCGTGTGGCGGGGGGTCGCGCCCGACACCGGGGTCACCCGGTGCAGCGCGAACCGCCCACGGAAGAGCTGCAGGTCCCCGGGACGCAGCTCGAGGGAGCGGACGGGGTGCCGGTCGCCGTCGAGGACCGCACGCACCGTGGCGAGGTTCTCCGCGCCCGGCGCGCGGATCCCGGGGCAGTACTCGAACGACCCGCCCGACTCCGGCGCCCGCGTGAGCAGGCTGACCGCGATCTCGTTGGTGTCGAAGTGCCAGGGGTGGTCGTCGCCGGGTGCGACGACGTTGAGGGTCAGGCCCGAGTACGGGTCGGCCAGCGGATGGACCTCGGGCAGCTCGAAGCAGGCGGCCAGCAGCGCCCGGAAGCCGGCGTGCTCGTAGAGCCGCTGGATGAGGTGGCCGGCGGGGATGCGGTCACGCGCGACGAAGGCGTTGCGGCGGGTGAACCGGACGCGGGCGGGGTGGTCCGCGGGGAGCGTCGGGTCGGGGGCGGTGTTGTAGACGTTCACCTCGGCCGTGGCGGCGTGGGCCTCCGGGGCCACGGCGTCGCCCTCGGCGCGGAGCCGGTCGTGCAGCGCGGGTCGGACGACGTGGCGCAGCACCGTGGCGCCGTCGGCCCGCAGCTCGGCGCGGGCCTGCTCGACGACTGCGCTCCAGGCCGGGCCGTCGGGTTCGTGGAGGGGATAGCGGTCGGTGTCGACCACCTCGTCGATCGCCACGCCGTCGATCACGTCCGAGTCCACGCGGGCCCCCTTCCGCCACTGGCGACCCTAGGGGGAACCGTCGGGAATCGTGACCGCGCCCGGCCGGAATCCGATCACGCTCGGCGGGGCCCGTCCGTGCGGCGGGGTCCGGTGACCCGGTCGGCCGTCGGTGGTGGGCGCGCGACTCCTCTCGTGGTCGATGGGCGCCGCCGGCGTCCGGAGGCGGCGCGGCACCCCTCGGTGATCCGTGACTGTCGCACGCTCGCCGCGGGGGTCGCGGGGGTCGCGGGGGTCGCGGGGGTCGCGGGGGTCGCGGGGGTCGCGGGGGTCGCGGGAGCCGGCGCCCTGCGGAGCCCGCGTTTCCGGGCGTGACTGTCGGGGGGTCGGGTTATGGTGCGGACATGGAGATCGAACAGGTGTTCGATCCGCGGGCGATGCTCGCGGAGATCATCGAGGAGCAGTACCCGGCGGTGGCCGAGGCGCTGCTCGACGGTGCCCTCGAGGGCATCCGGTTCTTCCTCGTCTCCTCCACGCTCGAGGCGCTCGCCGCCGACGGCCGCACCGTCGCTGAGGTGACGGCGGCCGAGCACCGGTTGGTCGAGCTCGCCCGCGTGGTCTCCGACGACGAGCTGCTCGCTGCCGCCGAGGTCGTGGCCGACGCGCTGTCGGCGCCCGCCCGGGAGGACCTCGAGGAGCAGTGGCGCCTGGCCGCGGAGATGACCGAGGTGGCCGCGGCCGGTGGCGAACCGCTGCTGGACCGGGTCGCGCCATCCGCGTCGACGACCGCTCCGGTGGGCCCGGCCGCTCCAGTGGGTCCGACGGGCCAGGAGAGCGGGGCGGGCCAGGCGAGCCCGGCCGTCTCAGTGGCTTCGGCTGCCCGCGTGGTTCCGGCTGACCCGACTCTGGCTGACCCGGACTCTGGCTGACCGGACTCCGGCCGTCCGGGTCCCGGGCGCGGTGTCCTCGGGCCTCGACGCGTTTGATATGGCTGCCTGGGCCTCTGCCGCGTTGTCGTCCGCCCTGGTCGCGGCCGACGTGGTCTTGCCGGACCGTCGCGCCGAGGTTTCTCCACGAGCAGCCACGGCGATGGAGGCGGTGGGATCGGGCCGGGACGGGCCGCTCCGGCTTGCGCGGACGCGGCTGCGGGGCTCGCCCGATGTCGAGGCTGCTCCCGGGCTGCGTGGTCGGTCCGATGGTGGTGGAGCGTCCGGCCTCCGGACCACAGCCACCGGGGAGACCGGACACCGGAGTCGGCGCCTCGCCTCCGGACGCGGACCACCCCCACGATCCGGCCGGGACCGACCAGGGCAGCAGCCAGGTCCCCACCACCGGTGCGAGCAACCGAGGCTCGCGCCGGCCTCCGTACCGGGCACGGCTCACTCGGGCCCGGGGTCGCCGTCCAGCAGCTCCGTGAGGACGCGGGGTGGATCGGCGAGGAACGCGCGGGTCAGCGCTACGGGCATCGCGTCGTCGTAGTCGACGGCCTCCCAGCGTCCGTCGTCAGCCGATCTCCAGGACCCGGGCGTCGGGCACCGCCAGCAGGATCGGCGAGTGGGTCGCGATCACGAACGGCGCACCCGCCCGCGCGAGCTGGTGGATGCGCGCCAGGGCAGCCATCGCGCCCTGTGGGGAGTGCGCCGCCTCGGGCTCGTCGAGCAGGTAGAGCCCGCCGGGTCGGAGCCGGTGGGTGAGGAGGTCGAGGAACGACTCCCCGTGCGAGCGTGCGTGGAGCGAGACGCCCCCGTACCCGTTGACGATCGGTGGCCCACCGGCGCCCTCGCGGTCGAGGCGGTCGATCTCCGAGGCGACGTTGAAGAAGCTCTCGGCGCGCAGGAAGAAGGCGCTGCGCGGCTTCCGGCGCCCACGACGGACCACCAGGGCCTCCCCCAGCGCCGAGTGCGCGTCGGCGGTGGAGAACCGGAAGGTCGCCGACCCGCCCTCGGGGTTGAGCCCGAGCGCGACCGCCAGGCCTCGACGAGGGTCGACCTGCCCGACCCGTTGTGGCCGACCAGGAACGTCACGGGCCGGTCCAGCGACAGGCCGCCCGCCTCGCGGAGCGCGCCCACCACGGGCAGGTCGAAGGGATGGCCGTCAGCGGCGGCGTCAGGGCGAGCCAGCGCGGATCTGCTGCACGAACAGGTCGGCGGACCCGGGCGGCAGAGCCTCGTCGGCACTGCGCACCCGGGTCGGCCCGGACCCCGTGCCGGTGTCACCTCGCCCAGGATCGCAGGCCTGCTCAGACCCCGCGGCGGATGAAGTCGGCGCAGCGCTCGCCGATCATCATCGTCGTGATGCACGGGTTCACCGTGATCAGGTCGGGCATGACGGAGCCGTCGGCCACCCGCAGGCCGTCGACGCCCTTGAGCCTCAGCGTCGCCGACACCGGCGCCATGCGGTCGTCGTCGGCACCCATCTTCACCGTGCACGAGGGGTGGTAGACGGTGTTGTGGGTGGTGCGGATGTACTCGAAGAGCTCCTCGTCGCTCGACGCCGCGTCGCCGGGGGCGAGCTCCTTGCCCACCCACTCCTTCAGCGCGGGCGCCGCCGCGATCTCCCGCGCGACCCGGATTCCGCGGATCATCACCTCGCGGTCGTGCTCGTGGGTGAAGTACCGCGGATCGACCTTCGGCTTGTCCTGGTAGCCGCGCGTCGCCAGCCGCACCGTGCCCTTGGACTGCGCCCCGGTCACGTTCGGCGTCAGGCAGAACGCGTTCTCCGACGACGGGTAGCCGTAGCGGGTGAGGTTGAGGTCGAACGGCACCGAGCCGTAGTGGAACATCAGGTCGGGCGTCGTCCGGCCCTCGGAGCCGGCGAAGATCCCGATCTGCCACCACTGCGTCGACGCCGTCGGCATCGGCTGCAGCGCGTCCCACTGGACGAGGCCCTCGGGGTGGTCCTGCAGGTTCTCCCCCACCCCCGGGGAGTCGACGAGGACGTCGACCCCGACCTCGCGCAGGTGCTCGGCCGGGCCGATGCCCGAGAG
Organism: uncultured Actinomycetota bacterium; assembly: GCA_963849235.1. Taxonomy (GTDB): domain Bacteria; phylum Actinomycetota; class Actinomycetes; order Mycobacteriales; family Pseudonocardiaceae; genus Actinomycetospora. Next base: position 473,270 of record CAWKGY010000001.1, read on the forward strand.
CATGAGCAGCTTGGGTCCGTCGATCGCGCCGGCGGACAGGATCGTCTCCCGGCGCGCGGTCACCTGGACGGCGTGGCGGGTGTCCGGGGTGCGCAGCCGCGCCCCGGTGGCGCGTGGCCGGGCCCCGCTCACGTCGAAGGTCAGCTTCTCGGCGCGGTAGCCGGTGAGCACCGTGAGGTTGGGGCGGTCCAGGTTCGGGTGGATGTAGGCCGTCGACGCCGAGGACCGGGTGCCGTCGGGCTTCGCGTTGACCTGGAACCAGTTGGCGCCGCGCAGGACGGTGCGCCCGGTGTTGAACGGAGTCGTCGGGAGCCCGACCTGCTCACAGGCCTCGAGCAGCGCCACGCCGCACGGGTCCTGGTCCCCCACCGTCCGGATCGTCACCGGCCCGTCGGTGCCGCGCCCCGGCGCCTCCGCCTCGTCGATGGTGTCCAGTGCGGTCTCGAGCTTGCGGTAGAAGGGGTAGCACTCCTCGGCCGACCACCCGGTCGCGCCGGACGCCGCCCAGCCGTCGAGGTTCTCCTTCGGCGCCCAGAACGCGATCGCCGAGTTGTGCGAGGAGCAGCCGCCCAGGACCTTGGCGCGGGCGTGGCGCATCCAGGAGTTGCCGGACTCCTGGGGCTCGATGGGGTAGTCCCAGTCGTAGCCCGACTCGAGCAGCTCCATCCAGCGGGAGAGGTCGAGGATCGCGTCGTCGCCGACGTCGGAGGGGCCGGCCTCGATGAGGCACACCGAGACGTCGGCGTCCTCGGAGAGCCGGGACGCGACGGCGCACCCCGCGGTGCCGCCACCGACGACGACGTAGTCGAACTCGGCAGGGAACGAGATCTCCGGCATGTCAGGCCTCCCCGAGGGCGGTGCTGTCGGTCGCGGTGCTCCCGGCGACGGTCTCCTCGCGCGCGTGGGCGGCGATGACCCCGGTCTTGTGCCGCTGCACGAGCCAGTAGTACGCGAACCCGGCGCCGAGGATCACCCCCGGCAGCAGGATGCCGCCGTACTGGAGATACCAGTGGAACGGCTCGGTCGCGTTGTAGACCTCGTCGCGCGGCCAGGCGAGGTTGACCGTCATGAACCCGCCCCAGAGCACGGCGAGGATGTTGACCGGGATGCCCCAGCGGCCCAGCGAGAAGGCGCCCTCCCGGGGCTGCCACTCCCCCCGGATCCGCTTGATCAGCATCGGCACCGTCACCAGCAGGTAGGCGGTGTAGATCATGATGATCGCGATCGACGTGACCACGGTGTAGATCTGCGGGCTGAACGTCACGAAGAGCAGGACGATCGCGACGACGCCGATGACGACCGACGCGACGATCGGCGTGCCGAAGCGCGGGCTGATCGTGCACAGCTTGGCCCCGGCGGGCAGGTTGTTGTCGCGGCTCATCGCGAACGCCAGCCGGATCGCCGCGGCGTGCACGGCGAGGGCGCAGACGACGACGGCGACGACGACGGCCACGAGGATCACCGACCCGAGCGGACCGCCGAGGACGGCCAGGATCAGCGCCTGCAGGCCGCCGAGGGTGCTGAACGCGGGGTCGGAGAGGTCCGGCGCGGACATGAGCGCGAACAGCAGGATCAGGCCGCCGAGCAGGAACGAGAAGAACAGCGCCCGCAGGATCGCCTTGGGGGCGTTCTTGCGCGGCTCGTGGGACTCCTCCGCGAGCGAGGACGCGGTGTCGAACCCGTACATCACGTAGAGGGAGGCGAACATCGCCACGAGGAAGGCGCCCGCGTAGCCGAGCGGCCGCCCGCTGGTGTCGATCCCGCCGCTCTGCAGCACCACCTGCGGCCCGCGCACGATGTTCACGGCCAGCAGGATGATCAGCACGCAGGCCGCGATGAGCTCGATGAACACGCCCGCGGAGTTGATCTGCGCCATGAGCTTGGTGCCGAAGGCGTTGATCGTCGTGGTGAAGACGATGAGCAGCGCGGCGAGGATGACGCCGTTGAGGGCCTGGGCCCCGGTGTCGTCGGGCCCCGCCATGGGGATGAACTGGAACCCCGACCACAGCTGCGGCAGCGTCGCCTGCAGCGCCAGCGCGACCGCGGCGATCGACACGATCGAGGCCGTCAGCATCGTCCAGCCGGCCAGCCAGGCGATGTGCGGGCTCGTGAGCCGCTTGGTCCAGTTGTAGATCGACCCGGCGACCGGGAAGCGCGCCGCCAGCTCGCAGAAGCACAGCGCGACCATCAGCTGACCGAGGAACACCAGCGGCCACGACCACCAGTACGACGGGCCCCCGCTGCCGAGGCCGAAGTAGAACAGCTGGAACGTGCCGGTGAGGATCGAGATGTAGCTGATCCCGGCGGCGAAGGTGTGGAAGCTGCCGAGGGACCGGACGAGGCTCGGCTTGTAGCCGAACTCGTCGATGTCGGAACTGTCGGAACTGTCGGAAGTGCCGGACGCGACCGGCTCGCTGCTGCTCGTACTCACGAACCACTCCCTTGGCTGGAAGAGGGGAACCACCCGGGCGGACCCGGCCGGGTGTTGGTCCAGATGTGCTTGGCCTCCTGGTACTCGGCCAGGCCGGCGCGCCCGAGCTCCCGCCCGAAGCCGGAGTGACCGAACCCGCCCCACTCCGCGGCGGGCACGTACGGGCCGAAGTCGTTGATCCAGATGGTGCCGTGGCGCAGGCGCGCGGCGACCTCCTCGCACGTGCCGTGGTCGGCCGAGAAGACCGCGCCCGCCAGCCCGTACTCGGTGTCGTTGCCGATGCGGACGGCGTCGTCGAGGTCGGTGAAGGTCTCGACGGTGAGGACCGGGCCGAACGACTCCTCGTGCACGACGGCCATGTCCTGGGTGCAGCCGTCGAGGATCGTCGGGGGGTAGAAGAAGCCGTCGGCCAGGCGCGGGTCCGTCGGGCGCTCACCACCGCAGCGCAGCACCGCGCCCTCGGCGATCCCCTTCGCGACGTAGGCCTCGACCTTGTCGCGGTGCGCCGCGGAGATCAGCGGGCCGGTCTCGGTGGCCGGGTCGTCCGGACCGCCCATGACGATCCGCTGCGCGCGCTCGACGAGGTCGTCGACGACGCGGTCGTGCGCGGACTCCTCGACGACGAGCCGCGCGCCGGCGGAGCACACCTGCCCGGAGTGCAGGAAGATCGCGGTGAGGGCGTTGTCGACCGCGGTCTCGTGGTCGGCGTCGGCGAAGAGCACGAACGGGTTCTTGCCGCCCAGCTCGAGGGCGATCTTCTTCACCGTCGCCGCCGCGTTCGCCATGAGGATCTTGCCGGTGGCGAGGCCGCCGGTGAAGCTGACCATGTCGACGCGCGGATCGGTGGACAGCGGCCCGCCCGCGGTGGCCCCGGCGCCCAGGACGAGGTTCGCGACGCCGTCGGGGACGCCGGCCTCGGTGAGCAGCTCGAGCAGGATGATCGAGGTGTGCGGCGTCAGCTCGCTGGGCTTGAGCACGAACGTGCACCCGGCCCCCAGCGCGGGCGCGACCTTCCACGCGGTCTGCAGCAGCGGGTAGTTCCACGGCGTGATGAGCCCGCAGACCCCCACCGGCTCGTGGACGACCTTGCTGCGCGCGGCCGCGATGCCGGTGTCGACGAGGCGGCCGTCGTCGGAGGCGGCGAGGTGGCCGAACCAGCGGAAGCAGTTCGTGACGTCGTCGATGTCGATCTCGGACTCGACGACCCGCTTGCCGGTGTCGTCGGTCTCGGCGCGGGCCAGCCGGTCGCGGTCGCGCTGCAGCAGGTCCGCGACGCGCAGCAGGAGCGCCCCGCGCTCCGGCGCCGGGACGTCCGACCACCGCCCGTCGTCGAAGGCCGCCCGGGCCGCGCCGATCGCCCGCTCGGTGTCGGCAGGCCCCGCCTCGCTGACCTCCGCCACGAGCCGGCCGTCCGCGGGGGACCGGATCTCGCGCCGGCCACCGTCCGCGGCGTCGGTCCACGCTCCGTCGATGAAGAGCTGCCCCACGCGCTGAGTCTCCTGCCCGTCGTCACCCGGATGCCCCAAATCGGGCGCCGCCAGCTCAGGATGATGTCATCTCCGGCTCCGGACGGAAGCCCCCGAACGCGACGCCCGGCACGACGGTGACCTCCGACGGGACGCGGACCGGTGTGCCCTACGATCCGGCTCGACCGGCGAGGTGCGCCGGTCGTCGTACCCGGGAGGTCGCATGGGGCGCAGGCGCTGGGTCCGGACGGCGGGTGCGGTGCTCGGCGTGGCCGCGGCCCTCCTGGTCGGGGCCTGCTCCAGCGATCCGCCTCCCCCGGCCCCGCAGCACACGCTGCAGTTCACCGCCACGTCCTCGGCCGGGGGCACCGCCTTCGGCCGCTACGTGACGGTCGGCCAGCTCGGCTCCAACCAGGAGACCACCTTCAGCGGGGTGCCCTTCGACCTCACCCTGCCGGTCGGCTACCCGCCGCAGCCGAAGATGCAGGTGTCGCTGGTGGACGTCCCGCCGAACTCGAGGCTCACCTGCCGCATCGCGGTCGACGGCCGCGTCGTCGCGTCGCAGACGGTCTCCGTCCCGGGCCAGGACGCGATCTGCGCCGCGCCCTGACGTCCGGCGGGCCCTGACCTGCGTCCTCGGGCGTGGTCCCGACGGGGCGGCGGGGTGGTCAGCTCAGGCGGGCGACGAGGTGGGCTTCGCCGTTTCCCTCCTCGTCGACCAGCACGTCGAGGTGGCCGAAGGCCGCGCGCAGCTCCCCCGGCTCGGCGCGGTAGGACCCGCCGGCGTCGCCGACCGTCGAGAGCACGGAGACGACGAGCAGCCCGCCCGGAACGAGCAGCTCCGGCAGCGCGGGATAGAGCGCGGGGTCACGGAAGCGTTGGCAGACCACGACGTCGAACGGGCCGATCACCGCGGCCGGCAGCCCGTCGTCGAGGTCGGCGCCCAGGGTCGTCACCGTCACGGCGCGGGCGGCGGCGAGCTCCGCGGTCAGCCGGAGCGCCTCGGGGGCGACGTCGAGGGCGGTCGTCGTGAGCCCGCGCTCGGCGAGCCACACCGCGACGGTGCCGCGCCCACAGGCGACGTCGAGCGCCCGGCCCGACACCGGGACGAGCGACTCCCGCCCGGCCAGCACCGACGGCGGCCCGGGCAGCCCGGGACCGACGGTCGCGAACCGCCGGTCCCAGCGCTCCCGGTCCTGCGTGCTCACCGGCTCAGTGCACCACGAGGCCGGTGCACCGCGGCGTCAGCGACGCCGCGCCAGCGTCAGCCCGAAGCGACCGGCCGGGTCGGTGAGCCAGTGCTCCACGTCGAACCCCGCGGCGTCGAGCTCGCCGGCGATCCCCTGGCGCGTGAACTTCGTCGAGATCTCGGTGCGCATCTCCTCGCCCTCGGCGAAGGAGATGGTGAGGTCGAGCGCGGGCACGGCCACCGTCATCGCGCGCCGCGCGCGGACCCGCATCTCGATCCGGCTCGCCTGCGGCACCCACACCGCCGCGTAGGAGAAGCCGTCGACGTCGAAGTCCGCCCCGAGGACCCGGTTGAGCACGGTCAGCGCGTTCAGCTCGAACTCCGCGGTGACCCCGGAGGAGTCGTCGTAGGCCCGGACCAGCGTCTCCTCGTCCTTGATCAGGTCGGTGCCCACGAGGAAGTGCTCGCCCGGGTCGAGCGTGTCGGAGAGGGCGGCGAGGAAGTCCCGCCGCTGCTCGGGCTCGAAGTTGCCGATCGTCCCGCCGAGCAGCACGACGAGCCGGCTGCCGACCTTGGGCACGCTGCGCAGGTCGGCGATGAAGTCCCCGACGACGCCGTGCACGTCGAGGTCCGGGTAGCCCGCGACGAGGGCGGGCACCGCCTCCTCCAGCGCGGCCGCCGACACGTCGACGGGGATGTAGTGGCGCAGGGTCCCGGTCCGGGACAGCGCGTCGAGCAGCAGCGTCGACTTGGTCGAGGACCCCGACCCGAGCTCGACGAAGGTGTCGGCCCCGGAGAGCCGCGCGACGTCGTCGGCGCCCGCGGCGAGCGCCTCCCGCTCGGCGGTGAAGGGGTAGTACTCCGGGAGGGCGGTGATCTGCTCGAACAGCTCCGACCCGCGGGCGTCGTAGAGCCACTGCGGGCGCAGCACCTTCGGCGTCGACGTCAGGCCGCGGCGCGCGTCCTCACGCAGCGCGGCGTCCGCGTCCGCCTCGGTGAGGTGGACGTCGAGGGTCGGCAGGGTGCCAGGCGTGTTCACGGTCGGGAGTCACGTCCGATCGGGTTGCGGCCTCCCCCGGGCAGGGGCAGGCCTGGTTCACGGCGTCGGGAACGGCGTCGGAGGGCGGCGCGGCGGCCGCAGGTGGATGGGGTCAGGTCCGGCGGGTCAGGTCAGGGAGATGACCTCGGGGGTGGCACAGGCGCCGCGGACGACGACGGCCGACAGGTCGGGCACGGCCGTCCAGCCGGGGGCGTCGTCGAGCGGCTCGGAGGCGACCGTGACCCCGTCGGGCCCGGCCCGGAAGGAGAGCGCGTGGTCCACGGCGGTCGCGACGAGCGTCGGCCTCGCCGTGCTCGTCGACGGTGAGCAGCAGGAGGTTCAGACGCGAGCCCGGGGCAACGGCGAGGGTGCGCGTCACGACGTCGAGGACGGCGTCGACCGGGTCCTTGCCCGCGTCGAGGTGCCGGCGGACCAGGGCCCACAGCACCGCGGAGTCGGTGGGTGCCTCGAGGGTCATGAGGGTCTGGGTGTCGAGGTCGGACGGCGAGGTCGGCCAGGCTGCCGGGGAACCCCCGCACGACGCCGTTGTGGCTGAAGATCCGGGCGCCCTCCCGGAACGGCGCGCAGGCCTGCACCGAGACCGGCATCCCGACGGTGGCCGAGCGCACCGCCGCGACGAACGACGAGCTGCGCACCCCGGTCGCGAGGTCCAGGAACGACGCGTCGGTCCACATCGGGACCGCCTGGCGGTAGAGGTGGGCGGCCGGGGGGCTCGCTCCGTCGTGCTCCCCGACCCAGCCGACCCCGAAGCCGTCGGCGTTCACGGTGCCGCCGCCGCGCATGTCCGCGGGCGCGTAGGCCTGCACGAGCAGCGAGTGCGACGGCTCGGTGACCCGCGAGGCGAGCGTCACCGGCCGCGGGCCCACGTGGGCCAGGTGTCGGCACATCAGCGGATCACGCGTGCTCGGCCGAGCGTGCGCAGCGGAACCCGGAGAAGATCTGCCGGCGGATCGGCAGGTCCCAGTTCCGGAAGGTGGTGCGCGCGTTGACGGTGCCGACCCCGAACGACGATCCCCGCAGCATCCGGAAGTCGCCGCCGAAGAACACCTCGGAGTACTCCTTGTACGGGAACGGCGAGAAGCCCGGGTAACCCTCGAAGCCCGAGTCGCACCACTCCCAGACGTCGCCGACGAGCTGGTGCACCCCGAGCGGGGTGGCCCCGGCCGGGTAGGCGCCGACGGGGGCCGGCTGCAGGTGGCGCTGGTCGAGGTTGGCGCGCTCCGGGGTCGGGTCGTCGTCGCCCCAGGGCCAGCGGCGGGTCCGCCCCGTGGTCGGGTCGTACCGCGCGGCGTACTCCCACTCCACCTCGGTGGGCAGGCGCTTGCCGGCCCAGGTGGCGTAGGCGAGGGCCTCGTGGAAGCACACGTGCATCACGGGCTGGTCGGCGACCTCGGCGATCGGCTCGCGGGCCCCGAAGGAGGTGCGGTGCCACGCGCCGTCGACCTGTTCCCAGGTCATCGGTGCGGTCCAGCCCTCCTCGCGGATGTGCTCCCACCCGGCGTCGGACCACAGCTCGCGCCGCGCGTACCCGGCGTCGTCGACGAAGCGGGCGAACTCGGCGTTGGTGACCGGGACGGCGTCGAGGTGGAAGGGGGCGACCTCGACCCGGTGGGCGGGCCGCTCGTTGTCCAACGAGTAGACGTCGGGGCCCGTGCCGTCGGTGCCCATCGTGAACTCGCCGCCGGGGTGGAACACCTCGGTGCCGACCAGCTCGCGCGCCCGCGGCGACGCCGGGGGCGGCGGGGCGTGCAGGGCCTTCGGGCCGATCCGCAGCTGGTGGGTGGCGAGCATCGTCTCCACGTGCTGCTGCTCGTGCTGGGCGATCATGCCGAACACGAAGCCGTCGTCCATGAGCCGGCGGCCGTCGGGGCCCGCCTGCTCGAGGATGCTCAGGGCGCGCTCGCGCACCGTGGCGCCGTAGGCGCGCGCCTCCGTGGGGTCGAGCAGCGGGAGCTCGGGCCGCCCGGACCGGGGGTTGGTGAACGCGTCGTAGAGGTGGTCGATGTCCTCGCGGACCCCGGGAGAGGGCTCGTCGCCGGGGGCGGTGCGGCGCACCAGCCAGAAGTCCTCCATGTTGGCGATGTGCGCGACGTCCCAGTGCAGGGGCGACATCAACGGGGAGTGCTGGCGGGTGAGCTCGGCGTCGTCGACCGCGTCGGTGAGCGCCTGGGTGCGCCGGCGGGCGGCGCGGAGCTCGTCGGCGAGCCGTCGGCGCAGCTCGTCGGGGTAGCGGGCGCCGGCCGGGGTCTCGCCTGCCGGGCTCTGCGCGGTGGGGGTGGAGAGGTCGCTGGTCATCCGTGGTCACCTCCGGGCTGGGGCCGTCCGGGTGGGAAGTCGTCCGGGTAGGGGCTCTCGTCGGCGGGTGGCAGGTCGCTCTCGCCGGGCTCGCCGACCGCGGTGTCGGCCGGACACAGCCCGCGCAGGACGCGGCGCTCGGCGACGTCCCCGACGAGGCCCGCGAGGCCGGGGTCGGTGGTGAGCAGGCGTTGGTGGGCGAGCTCGACGAGGGTGCCCGGCCGCGCGGCGGAGCACCCCGTCGGCCAGGCCGTGGTGCGCCGCGGCGGACCACCGGTCGACCGCGGGGGCGACGGCGTCGCGGGCGCGGTCGAGGGTGCCGGGATCGGAGAGCAGGGCGCTGACCACCGCGATCGGGACGGCCCACTCGTCGCCGGGCTGCTCGTCGAGGTAGCGGACCTCGACGTGGCCGTGGGGACGGACCGGCGGGAAGAGCGTGGTCAGGTGGTAGTCGAGGTCCTCCCGGGTCGGGCGGACGTCGAGCCCGCCCTGGCCGTCGATCCAGTCGCCGAAGGTCACCGCGGGCGGGGCGCTCCACGTCCCGTCGCGGCGCACGCAGAGCAGGCTGGTGTCGAGGGCGCGTTCGGCCCACTCGGCGGCCGGGTCCGGCCCGAGGTCGACCGGCGGCCGGGTGCGCTCCGGGTCGAGCGTCAGCCAGCTCGCCATGCGCGAGGACTTCCACCCGGTGCGCCTGCCGTGCACGGCCGGCGAGTTCGCGAAGGTCGCGACCAGGGTGGGCCCGATCTCGTGCAGGGCCTGCCACCGGTCGGTGACCGCCGCGCCGTCACCGGCGTCGAGGCAGACCTGCACCGCCGACGTCGAGCACATCATGGTGCGGCCGTGCGGGCCGACGCGGTCGAACGCCGCCTCCATCGCCGCGTAGCGCGGGACGCGGAGGATCCGCCGGGGCGGGCGCAGCGGGTCCCCGGCGCGGCCGACGAGGACGAGGTCCTCGGAGGCGAGCAGCGAGCGGATCACGGCCGTGTCGGCGCGGATCACGTCGACGAGGGTGCCGAGGCCCTCGACGGGCGGGGTGGCGATCTCCACCTGCCCACCCGGCTCGACGGTCACCGTGCTCCCGGCGGGGAGCGGGTCCGGAGGATCGGGGACGAGGGAGGCGGGTCCCGCGTCGTTCGGGGCGTGGATGGAGGAGCGGAGGGTGCCCGGCGCGTGGCGGCCGAGGGCACGGAGGAGAGCTGCGGGGTCGAGACGGTCGGCCGGGCGGGTCGCCGGGCGGACGAGCCATTCGAGCTCGGCGCCCACGTAGCGCGGCGGCCCGTGCTTGAAGCAGATCGACGCGACGTAGGCCGCGGCGGCGGCCCGGTCGGGGATCGGCGCCGCCGGGTCCAGCTCGATCACGGGAGCAGCCATGCCCAAGCCTCCTCGTCGGCGGACCCCGTCGTCCGGCCTCGTCCCGAACTCGGTACCCGCACGGCGCGGGCGACCGAACGTGTCCTCGCTCCCGGGACCTGGTGCGGGCCCGGGCGCGTGCGCCCCGTCCGCCCCAGGAGCCCCGGGAAGCACGGCGATCGACGCTACACGGCGCAGTGGCGCCCTGCAGGCGTTCACCGCGTCGGTGTTCGTCGTATCACCACCCACCGACACCGTGACCCGCGGTGATCAACCCGCCGTCACGCCGCCGGAGCGAACTGGGTGTGGTGGAGGTCCGAGTAGCGGCCCCCGCGCGCCAGCAGGAGCTCGTGCGGCCCCTGCTCGACCACCCGGCCGTCCTCGACGACGGCGATCGTGTCGGCGCTGCGGATGGTGGAGAGGCGGTGGGCGATGACGATCGCCGTCCGCCCGACCAGCGCCTCCGCGAGCGCCTCCTGCACCGCCACCTCCGACTCCGAGTCCAGGTGCGCGGTGGCCTCGTCGAGGATCACGACGCGGGGCGCGGCGAGGAGCAGCCGCGCGATCGTGAGCCGCTGGCGCTCCCCGCCGGAGAGGCGGTACCCGCGCTCGCCGATGACGGTGTCGAGGCCCTCGGGCAGGGCACGCAGCAGCGGTCCGAGGCGGGCGCGCTCCAGGGCGGTGAGCAGCTCGGCGTCGGTGGCGTCGGGCTTCGCGTAGCGCAGGTTGCCGGCGACGGTGTCGTGGAAGAGGTGGCCGTCCTGGGTGACGACCCCGACGGCGCCGCGCAGGTCGGCGAAGGTCAGGTCGCGGACGTCGGTCCACGCCCCCGGCCCACCCACCTCGACGGCCCCGGAGTCCACGTCGTAGAGGCGCGGCACCAGCGAGGCGATCGTCGACTTGCCCGCCCCCGACGGGCCGACGAGCGCGAGCATCTGCCCGGGCCGCACCTCGAGGTCGACACCGTGCAGCACCTCGGCGTTCTCCACGTGGTCGAGGGTGGCGACCTCCTCGAGGCTGGCCAGGGAGATCGCGTCGGCACTGGGGTAGGTGAAGCGCACGCCCTGCAGGCGCACCCCGACCGGCTCGTGGGCGGGCAGCGGGGTCGGGTCGGCGGGCTCGACGATCGTGGGCGGCAGGTCGAGCACCTCGAAGACGCGCTCGAAGCTGACCAGCGCGCTCATCACGTCCACCCGGGCGTTCGCGAGCTGGGTCAGCGGCCCGTAGAGCCGGGTGAGCAGGAGGGCGAGGCTCACGACGGTGCCGGCGTCGATCCGGCCGGTGATCGCGAGCCAGCCGCCGACGCCGTAGACCATCGCCTGGGCCAGCGAGCTGACCAGCGTCAGGCTGGTCATGAAGACCCGGTTGGCCATCGCGGTCCGCACCCCGATGGCCCGCACCCGGTCCGCCCGGTCGCCGAACTCGTCGGCCTCGGCCTCCGGCCGCCCGAAGAGCTTGACCAGCGTCGCGCCGCCCGCGGAGAAGCGCTCGGTCATCTGCCCGGTCATGGCGGCGTTCAGGTTCGCCGACTCGCGCTGCAGGCTCGCGATGGTCCGGCCCATCCGCCGGGCGGGCAGGATGAAGATCGGCAGCAGGACGAGGGCGAGGATCGTCACCTGCCAGGCGAGGGTGATCATCACCGCGACGGTCAGCACGAGCTGGATGACGTTGGTGACCAGGCCGGACAGGGTCGAGGTGAACGCCCGCTGCGCCCCGATGACGTCGTTGTTCAGGCGGCTGACGAGCGACCCGGTGCGGGTACGGGTGAAGAACGCGACCGGCTGCGCCTGCACGTGGGAGAAGACCGCGCGCCGCAGGTCGTAGATCAGGCCCTCGCCGATCCGCGAGCTCATCCAGCGCTCGGCCAGTCCGGAGAGCGAGTCGACGACGGCGAGCCCGGCGATCGCCACCGCGATGGTGATCACGGTGCCGACGCCGGTCCGGTGCACGATCGCGTCGACGACCCGCCCGGCCAGCACCGGGACACCCACGGCGATGACCGCCGAGACGGTCGTCAGCGCGAGGAACGCGTAGAGCATCCGGTGGTGCGCGCCGGCGAAGCGCCAGATGCGGGCCAGCGTGCCGCGTGGGACCGACCGCGGCAGCGAGTCGCCCCGCGTCATGGACATCATCAACATCCAGGCGTTCTCCACGCCGCTCACCCCGTTCGCTCGGACTCCGGCGCCGAGCGTGCGACCTCGACGTTCGTTGAGGTCAAGCGGACGAGCAGGCGCGGGTCGCGTCCGGCGGGTGGTGGTCCGCCGGTCCGGGCGTCGAGTATCCGCGCACGGGGTGGATCACGCTCGCGCGCGGTCGAGTTGTTCGCCCTGGGCGCATCCGGGCGCGCAGGATCACGGTGGTCGGTGTGTCCCACGTCCCGCAGCGGGACAGGGCAGGCCGCCGCCCGGACCCCGTGTGGTCGAGGTCCGGTGCCGGCGTGGCGGTGCGCCCGGGTCCGGTGAGCTCAGGACTTCTTGGTGCGCGTGGCTCCGCCGCGTCCGCGCAGCGTGACACCCGACTCGGACAGCACCCGGTGCACGAAGCCGTACGACCGGCCCGTGGACTCGGCGAGCGAGCGGATGCTGGCGCCCTTCTCGTACTTCTTCTTGAGATCCGTGGCGAGCTTGTCCCGCTGGTCGCCCGTGATGCGGGCGCCCTTCTTCAGATCGGCCATGGTTCGGTCCACCCCTCCCCCGGACGGTGCCCGGTCGACCCATGATGATCGGGATGGGCGGTGTGCGCCACGGCACATTTCACATGATCGGTGAGCGGTTGCGCCGAACGGATCGAGAACCGCCCGCGCGGCCCATCGCCTGATCGTTCCAGCTCACGAAGGCCCTACGCCGCCCGGCGGGATCTCGGAGCGTGATCGTCAGGCCAGTTCGACGAGCTCGAGGTGGTCGGCCGAGAAGAGGTCCTCGGTGCCGTCCGGGAGGAGGATGACGCGCTCCGGCTCGAGGGCCTCGACGGCGCCCGGGTCGTGCGTCACCAGCACCACGGCGCCCTCGTAGTGGCGCAGTGCGTCGAGCACCTTCTCCCGCGAGGCCGGGTCGAGGTTGTTGGTCGGCTCGTCGAGCAGCAGCACGTTGGCGGCGCTCGAGACCAGCCCCGCCAGGGCCAGCCGGGTCCGCTCGCCGCCCGAGAGGGTCCCCGCCGGCTGCTCCAGCTGCTCGCCGGAGAACTGGAAGGCACCGAGCAGGGTCCGCAGCTGCTGCTCCGGGGTGTCCGGCGCGGCCGAGCGGGCGTTCTGCCAGACCGTGCGCCCCATGTCGAGGGTGTCGTGCTCCTGGGCGAAGTAGCCGGTGCGCAGCCCGTGGCCCGGGACGACCTCCCCGGTGTCCGGCGGTCTCGACCCCCGCGAGGATGCGCAGCAGCGTCGTCTTGCCTGCGCCGTTGAGCCCGAGGATCACCACCCGCGAGCCACGGTCCACCGCGAGGTCGACCCCGGTGAACACCTCGAGCGAGCCGTAGCCCTTCGACAGCCCGGCCGCGGTGAGCGGGGTCCGCCCGCACGGCTGCGGGGTCGGGAAGCGGATCGCGGCGACCCGGTCGGACACCCGCTCCTCGTCGAGGCCCTCGAGCAGCGCGGTGGCCCGGCGCTGCATCTGCTTGGCCGCCACGGCCTTCGTCGCCTTGGCGCCCATCTTCGCGGCCTGGGTCTGCAGCGCCGACGCCTTCTTCTCGGCGTTGGTGCGCTCGCGGCGCCGCCGTGCCTCGTCGTCGGAGCGGGCGCGCAGGTAGTTCTTCCACGTCATGTTGTAGGTGTCGAGCTCGCCGCGGGTCGCGTCGAGGAACCACACCTTGTTGACGACGTCCGCGAGCAGGTCGGTGTCGTGGCTGATGACCACCACCCCGCCCTCGTGGCCCCTGAGGAAGCTGCGCAGCCAGGTGATCGAGTCGGCGTCGAGGTGGTTGGTCGGCTCGTCGAGCAGCAGCGTGGTGCCGGCGTTGCCCCCGTCCCCGGAGGCGGCGAAGAGGATCCGGGCGAGCTCGACGCGGCGCCGCTGCCCACCGGAGAGGGTCTCCAGCGGCTGGGCGAGCACGCGGTCGGGCAGGCCGAGGTTGGAGCAGATCCGCCCGGCCTCGCTCTCGGCGGCGTACCCGCCGAGGTCGGCGAACCGCGTCTCGAGGCGGCCGTAGCGCGCGACGGCCTTGTCGCGCTCGGCGTCGTCGGCCAGCTCGGCCATCGCCGTCTGGGCCTTCTCCATGTCGCGCAGGATCTGGTCGAGCCCCCGCGCGGAGAGCACGCGGTCCTTGGCGAGCACCGACAGGTCGCCCTCGCGCGGGTCCTGCGGGAGGTAGCCGACCGGGCCGGTCGAGCGGATGGTGCCGCCGTACGGCTCGGACTCCCCGGCGAGGGCGCGCAGCGAGGTCGTCTTGCCCGCGCCGTTGCGTCCGACGAGGCCGATGCGGTCCCCCGGCTGCACGCGCAGGGTGACCCCCGAGAGCAGGACGCGGGAGCCGGCGCGCAGCTCGAGATCGGACGCGGTGATCACAGGGGGCCTCATCCCGGGTCGTGGTCGCACCGCAGCGGGGCGACGGGCTCGGCGGTCGTGGCGGGCGCTGCCCGGCCCGCGACGGGGCCGTCGTACGGAGACGGCCCGCGCCCGTGTCGGGCGACGACCGGCTGTCCCGTCCTCCAGTGTAGGTGAGGCCCCGGACGGGCTCCCGGCCCGCGGCCGCGACGTGGCCGGGGTCGCGTGTCGCGAGCGTCACCGCGCCGGTGGCCGGGCCGTCCCCGACCGCCCCGACTGCGACCGCGCCCGGTTTCACACTGTTCCCGCCCGAGATCGGGGACACTGGTCGCCATGGGCCTGTTCAGCTGGTTGCGCGGGAGCGGCGCCCCGGGCTCGTCCGGGGTCGGCGCCGACGGTCGCCGTCAGGTCCTGGACCGCGAGGGCGGCCCGGCCGATCTCGAGCACCTGCGCCAGTTCGCGCGCACCCGCACCGGGGTGGAGTTCTTCGTCGAACCGGAGACCACCGCGACCGACACCACCGTGGTCGCCGTCGCGGTCGACGGCGAGTGGACCCGGCGTCGCGTCGGGACCCCGCGGGCCGCGCAGCGCCTGGCCCGCAAGTGCGCCGTGCCGATCTACGACGTGACCGTCACCGGCTACCCCCAGACGATGCGCGACTGGAACGCGCGGGCGAAGCGGGATCGCGAGACGCTGCGCGCGTGGGACCGCGAGATGGGCACCGGCGGGGACTGACCCGCGCTGACCTGCTGGTCGCCGGCGGTGGCCCCGCCGGCTGGTCCGCCGCGCGCGCGTGCGCCCGGCGCGGCCTCGACGTCGTGCTCGTGGAGCCGCGGCCCGACCGCCCCTGGCGCCACACCTACGGGACGTGGTGCCACGAGCTGCCGCGTCCCGGGCCGGACTCGCTGCCGCCCGGCGTCGTGGCGGCGCACGACGTCGGGTGGGCCATCGCCACGCGCACCCACCGGCTCGACGACGAGTACGCGGTCCTCGACACCCCCGTCCTGCAGGAGGCCCTGCACGACGACGGGGTGCGGGTGCGTGCGGGGGCGGGTGGTCGAGGCCGGGCCGGCGGGCGCGGTGCTCGCCGACGGGACGGAGTGCCCGGCGACCCTGGTCGCCGACGCGACCGGGGCCGTGCAGGCGCTCAGCACCCGACGTCGGGAGGGCAGGCGGGCGGAGCAGACCGCGGTCGGCGTCGTGGTCGACGAGGCCACCGCGGCGCGGGTGACCGGCGGGCGCCTGATCTTCATGGACTGGCGCCCGCTGCACGGGCTCCCCGGCTGGCCGACGTTCCTCTACGCCGTGCCGCTCGGCGGCGGCCGCGTGCTGCTCGAGGAGACCTCCCTGGCCCGCAGACCCGGCCTGCCGCTGCGCGAGCTCGCCGAGCGCCTGCGCCGGCGGCTGCGCGCCGCGGGGCTGCGCGACGACGAGATCCCGCTCGACGAGCCGGCCCGCGTCGAGCACGTGCGGTTCCCGGTCGACAGCCCGGACCACCGCGCCCCCGTCGGGGTCGTCGCGCTCGGTGCCGCGGCGCCGTTCGTGCACCCCGCGACGGGCTTCTCCGTGGCGCGCTCGCTGCGGGCGGCCACCCGACTGGCCGACGCCCTCGTCACTCGACCGGACGGTTCAGGCGGGGTCGACGGGGCCGGTCGAGCGGCCCGGGCGGCACGCCAGGCCGTCGGGGGTGGCCGGGCCCGCGTCGTGCACCTGATGCGCCGCCGCGGGCTCGACGTCCTCCTGCGCCTGCCTGCGAACGAGGTCCCGGAGTTCTTCGAGCGCTTCTTCTCGCTCCCCGCGCACCCGCGACGCGCCTACCTGGGCTCCGACGGCGCCGGGGGCTCCGACCGCTCCGACGACGACGTCGTCGAGTCGATGCGGGCGATGCTGTGGGTCTTCGCCGGCCTGACCCCGCGGCTGAGCGGCGCACCTGGTCGTCGGGACACTGTGCGGGCCGGGTGAGGCGCAACGGCCGTGACCGGGCTGACCGCGGGCCGCAGCGCGTCCGTTCGGCCCAACGCGCTACGATGCGCCACTTCCGGTACACGTTCGTTCCCGCTCGTCCGGAGAGTTCTGCGAGATCGGAGCACGCACCATGGGCGCCTACCAGCTCGTCGCCGTCGGCACCGACGGCTCGGAATCGTCCTACCGCGCCGTCGACCGCGCGGCCACCGTCGCGGCCGACTCCTCGGCCACCCTGCTCATCATCTGCGCCTACCACCCGGCGAAGAACACCGGGCAGGCCGAGCAGCAGCTCGGGGAGGACGCCGCCTACCACGTCGTCGGGTCCACGCCCGCCGAGGAGACCCTCCGCGACGCCAAGGAGCGCGCGTCGTCGAAGGGCGCCGGCGAGGTCGAGACCATCGCCGTGGAGGGCGACCCGATCGAGGCCGTCACCCACGTCGTCAACGACCGCAAGGCCGACCTGCTCGTCATCGGCAACCGCGGCCTCAACAGCCTCTCCGGCCGCCTGCTCGGCTCGGTCCCGCAGGGCATCTCCCGGAAGGCGCCGACGGACGTGCTCATCGTCCACACCACGTGAGCGAGCCGGACTCCACGGCGCGCTGGGGCGAGGCGCAGCGCGAGGTCGAGGAGTTCCTGCTCGGCGGGGAGCGCTTCCTGCGGCGGGGTGACGTCGCGGAGCGTGCCGGCGTCGGTCCGGAGCAGACCGCGCGCCTCTGGAGCGCGCTCGGGTTCCCTCGGGTCCGCGACGACGTCACGGCATTCGCCCAGACCGACCTCGACGCCCTCGACCTCGTGCAGGAGCTCCTCGGCGACGAGTCGCTCGACGAGGCGGAGGCGCTCGCCATCGCCCGCACGCTGGGTCAGAGCATGGCCCGGCTCGCGGAGTGGCAGGCCAACCTGCTGCGGCGCACCATCGCCGACCGCGGGTCGCTGGACGACCCCGACGCGGTGGTCGACTCCGTGCGCAGCCTCGTCCCGCTGCTCGAGCGGCTGCAGGCCTACACGTGGCGGCGGCACCTGACGGTGACCGCCGGGCGGATGCTGTCCTCGATCGCCGGGGCGGAGCCCGACGACGACGGGGGCGGGCGCGCGACGGCGACCACGGTCGGGTTCGCGGACCTGGTCGGCTTCACGGCCCTCTCGCGGGCCGTCGACGCCGACGAGCTGCGCTCCCTGCTGGAGCGCTTCGAGGGCGTCGCGACCGACGTGGTGTCGCGGCACGGCGGGCGGATCGTGAAGACCCTCGGTGACGAGGTGCTCTTCGTGTGCACCGACGTCGCGGCGGCGCTCGAGATCGCCTTCGACCTGCACGCCGAGGTCCCCGACGACGACGACCGGCTGATGCTGCGGATCGGCCTGGCCTACGGCGAGGTCCTCCCCCGCTACGGCGACGTCTACGGGCCGGTCGTGAACATCGCCAGCCGGCTGACCTCGCACGCCCGGCCCGGCACCACGCTGCTCGACGACGAGCTCACCGATGCCGTGCGCGAGCGCGCCCTCGACGTCGAGCTCCGCACCGTCCCGCCGCTCACGGTGCGGGGCTACAAGCACCTCAAGCCGCACGTGGTGCGGCGCAGACAGGTGCCCCGGACAGACGGAAGAACCGGGTCCTGAGGACCCGGTTCTCCAGTTGTTCTCCGGTCAGCCCACCTAGACCGTGAAGCCGAGCGCCCGCAGCTGCTCGCGGCCGTCGTCGGTGATCTTGTCCGGGCCCCACGGCGGCATCCAGACCCAGTTGATGCGGATGTCGTTGACGAGGCCGCCGCCCGGTCCCTGTGTGAGGGCCGCGCGGGACTGGTCCTCGATGACGTCGGTCAGCGGGCAGGCCGCCGAGGTCAGCGTCAGGTCGAGGGTCGCGACGGTGCCGGCGTCCTCGGTGTGCACGTCGATGCCGTAGAGCAGGCCCAGGTCGACCACGTTGATCCCCAGCTCGGGGTCGACCACGTCGCGCATGGCCTCCTCGAGGTCGTCGATCGACGGGACCTCGGCGGTCGGGGCGGGCGCCTGGGGCATGCCCTCGGCGCCGCGGGGGGTGTCGGTCTCGGTCACGGGTGACCCTCCAATTCGGGGGCGTTCGCGTCAGCCTGCGCCACCGCGTCCTTGAACGCCATCCAGCCCAGCAGCGCGCACTTCACGCGGGCCGGGTAGGCGGCGACGCCGGCGAAGGCGACGGCGTCGTCCAGCACGTCCTCGTCCGGCTCGATCTTGCCGCGACTCTGCACCATCTCCTGGTACGCGGCCAGGACCTCGAACGACTCACCGACGGTGTGCCCGACGACGAGGTCGTTCAGCACGGACGTGGCGGCCTGGCTGATCGAGCAGCCCAGGGAGTCGTACGAGACGTCGACGACCTTGGCGTCACGGCCGGAGCCGTCGAGGTGCACGCGCAGGGTCACCTCGTCGCCGCACGTCGGGTTCACGTGGTGGACCTCGGCGTCGTACGGGTCGCGGAGACCGCGCCCGTGCGGGTTGCGGTAGTGGTCCAGGATGATCTCCTGGTACATGGACTCGAGCTTCACGGCGTCACCCCTCCGTCACAGGACAACGCCACCGGAGCCGAAAAAGTCCTGCACGCGCCGCACACCGTCGAGCAGGGCCCGGACCTCGTCGAGGGTGTTGTAGACGGCGAAGCTCGCGCGGATCGAGCTCTGCACGCCGAACGCCCGGTGCAGCGGCCACGCGCAGTGGTGGCCGACGCGGACGGCGATGCCGGAGTCGTCGAGGACCTGCGAGGCGTCGTGCGGGTGCACGCCGTCGATCTCGAACGACACCGCTCCCCCGCGGGCCTCGGTGGTGCGCGGCCCGACGATGGTGACGCCGTCGATGGCCTGCAGGCCCTCGAGGGCCGCGGCCGTCAGCACGGTCTCGTGCGCGTGGACGTTCTCCATCCCGATCGCGGTCAGGTAGTCCACGGCCGCCCCGAGCCCGACGGCCTGGGAGGTCATCGGGACGCCTGCCTCGAACCGGGCCGGGGGCGCGGCGTACGTCGAGCCCTCCATGCGGACCAGCTCGATCATCGACCCGCCGGTGAGGAACGGCGGCATCGCCTCGAGCAGCTCGCGCCGCCCGTAGAGCACCCCGATCCCCGAGGGGCCGAGCATCTTGTGCCCGGAGAACGCCGCGAAGTCGACGCCGAGCGCGTGCACGTCGACCGGGGTGTGCGGCACCGACTGGCAGGCGTCGAGCACGGTGTACGCGCCGACGGCCTTCGCGCGCTCCACCAGCGTGGCCACGGGCGGGACGGTGCCCAGCACGTTGGACTGGTGGGTGAACGCGACGACCTTCGTCCGCTCGTTGATGACGGTCTGCGCCTCGGGCGAGTCGAGGTCCAGCCGACCGTCGCGGGTCACCGAGAACCAGCGCAGCGTCGCCCCGGTGCGCCGGCAGAGCTCCTGCCACGGAATCAGGTTCGCGTGGTGCTCCATCTCGGTGACGACGACCTCGTCGCCCGGTCCGATCCGGAAGCGCTGGGCCGCCGGGTCGTCGGAGAAGGTCGCGTTCGACATCGAGTACGCCACCAGGTTGAGCGCCTCGGTCGCGTTCTTGGTGAACACGATCTCGGAGGTCTCGATGCCGGGCTCGGCGCCGATGAACGTCGCGATCCGCGAGCGCGCCGACTCGTAGGCGTCGGTCGCCTCCTCCGAGAGGGCGTGCGCCCCGCGGTGGACGGCGGCGTTGGACGTCTCGAGGAACGTCCGCTCGGCGTCGAGGACCTGGCGCGGGCGCTGCGAGGTGGCACCCGAGTCCAGGTAGATCAGCGGCTTCCCGTCCCGGACGGTGCGGCTCAGGATGGGGAAGTCCGCGCGGATCTTCTCGACATCCAGGGTCGCACCCGTGGTGGTGGGTGCGAACGTGGTCATGCCGGCTGTCCCTCCTGGCTGGTGTCGGAGAAGGCCCCGACGAACCGCTCGTAGCCGTTCTCCTCGAGCTCGTCAGCGAGCTCGGGGCCGCCCGACTGGGCCACCCGGCCGTTGACGAACACGTGTACGCGGTCGGGCGCGATGTAGCGCAGGATCCGGGTGTAGTGCGTGATCAGCAGGACGCCGACGTCGGACTGCGCCTTGTAGTCGTTCACGCCCTTCGAGACGACGCGCAGGGCATCGACGTCGAGGCCGGAGTCGGTCTCGTCGAGCACGGCGAACTTGGGCTTGAGCAGCGAGAGCTGCAGCACCTCGTGGCGCTTCTTCTCACCGCCGGAGAAGCCTTCGTTGACCGAGCGCTCGGCGAACGCCGGGTCGATCTCGAGGTCGGTCATCGCCGTCTTGACCTCCTTGACCCAGTGCCGCACCTTCGGCGCCTCGCCACGAGTGGCCGTGGCCGCGGAGCGCAGGAAGTTCGACATCGAGACGCCGGGGACCTCGACCGGGTACTGCATCGCGAGGAAGAGACCGGCGCGGGCGCGCTCGTCGACGGCCATCTCCAGGACGTCCTCCCCGTCGAGGAGTACCTGGCCCTGGGTGACCTTGTACTTCGGGTGGCCGGCGATCGAGTAGGCGAGCGTCGACTTGCCGGAGCCGTTCGGACCCATGATCGCGTGGGTCTCGTTCGAGTTCACCGTCAGGTCGACGCCGCGCAGGATCTCCTTCGGGCCCGACTCGGTCTCGACCTCGACGTGGAGGTCGCGGATCTCGAGGGTGGACATCAAGCCTCTTTCACTGCGGGTACGTGGTGGTGGAGTGCGCGTTCGAGACGACTGCGCCGGATGCGGGACTAGACCCCGACGACCTCGAGCTCGGCCTCGATGGCCGCCTCGAGCCGGTCGCGCAGCGCGGGAACACGGACCTTCTGCGATGACCTCGCCGAAGAACCCGCGCACGACGAGCCGCCGTGCCTGGGCCTCCGGGATGCCGCGCGACATCAGGTAGAACAGCTGCTCGTCGTCGAATCGTCCCGTTGCGCGACGCGTGCCCGGCCCCGACGATCTCGCCGGTCTCGATCTCGAGGTTCGGCACCGAGTCGGCCCGGGCGTTGTCGGTGAGCAGCAGGTTGCGGTTGAGCTCGTAGGTGTCGGTGCCCTCCGCGGCCTTGCGGATCAGCACGTCGCCGATCCACACGGTGTGTGCCGGCTGCCCGCCGTCGACGCCCTGCAGGGCGCCCTTGTAGACCACCCGCGAGCGGCAGTTCGGGATCGCGTGGTCCACGAACAGCCGCTGCTCGAAGTGCTGGCCGGCGTCGGCGAAGTAGAGCCCGTCGAGCTCGACGTCGCCGCCCGGGGCGCGGTAGTTGACCGTCGGCGAGAGCCGGACGAGGTCGCCGCCGAGGGTCACCGAGATGTGCTGCAGGGTCGCGTCCCGGCCGATCCCGAGGTGCGAGGCACCGACGAACACGGCGTCGTCGGCCCAGTCGTGGACCTCGACGAGAGTGAGCTTCGCGGCGTCGCCCACCACGATCTCGACGTTGGCCCCGATCGTGCCGGAGCCGCGATGGTCCAGGACGACGACGGCCTCGGTCTGGGGCTCGAGGCGTACCTGCAGGTGCATCCACGCCGTGCTGCCCACACCGGGGCCGGTGGTGGTGACCGTCAGGGGACGATCGGACGGTCGGGCACCGGTCACCGTCAGGACGGTGGCCTCGGTGGCCGAGGCCCAGGCCTGCGCGGCGACGCGGTCCGCGGGGATGCCGCCCTCGCCGAGGCGCGGGTCGTCGAGACCCACCGTCTCCACGCGGGCATCGTCCCCGAGGTCCTCGGTCACGGCGTCCTGGTCGGCTCCGCTGCCGAAGCCCTCCGCGACCTCGACCGAGGCCGAGGCGGTCGCGGTGGCCGATCCGTCGTGCAGCCCGCGGAGGCGCCGCAGCGGCGTGAACCGCCACTGCTCCTCGCGGCCGCCGGGCACCTCGAAGGACTCCACGTCGTAGGAGAGGTGGCGCTCCTCCCACGGCGCGAGCGCGGGCGAACCGGGCCGCGACGCCGGCGGCGACGCGGCCGCGATGCCCGGGTCGTACTCCTCCGCGGAGTCGGCGGGGGCGCTGATGACGCCTCCGCCGACCTGGGCCGCGGCGCCGTTGTCGGGCGGGGTCACTAGCCCACCGCTCCTTCCATCTGCAGCTCGATCAGGCGGTTGAGCTCGAGCGCGTACTCCATGGGGAGCTCGCGCGCGATCGGCTCGACGAAGCCGCGCACGATCATCGCCATGGCCTCGTCCTCGGTGAGGCCGCGGGACATCAGGTAGAAGAGCTGGTCCTCGCTGACCTTCGAGACGGTCGCCTCGTGGCCCATCGTCACGTCGTCCTCGCGGACGTCGACGTAGGGATAGGTGTCCGAGCGGCTGATCGTGTCGACCAGCAGCGCGTCGCACTTCACCGTCGACCGCGAGTGGTGCGCACCCTTGTTGACCCGCACCAGACCGCGGTACGAGGTCCGGCCGCCGCCGCGGGCCACCGACTTCGAGATGATCGTCGACGACGTGTGCGGTGCCAGGTGCACCATCTTGGCGCCGGCGTCCTGGTGCTGCCCCTCGCCGGAGAACGCCACCGAGAGCACCTCGCCCTTGGCGTGCGGGCCCATCAGCCAGACGGCCGGGTACTTCATGGTCACCTTGGAGCCGATGTTGCCGTCGACCCACTCCATCGTCGCGCCCTCTTCGGCCTTGGCGCGCTTGGTGACCAGGTTGTAGACGTTGTTCGACCAGTTCTGGATGGTCGTGTAGCGGCAGCGGCCGCCCTTCTTCACGACGATCTCGACGACCGCGGAGTGCAGCGAGTCGGACGAGTAGATCGGCGCCGTGCAGCCCTCGACGTAGTGGACGTAGGCGTCCTCGTCGACGATGATCAGCGTCCGCTCGAACTGGCCCATGTTCTCGGTGTTGATCCGGAAGTAGGCCTGCAGCGGGATGTCCACGTGGACGCCCTTGGGCACGTAGATGAACGAGCCCCCGGACCACACCGCGGAGTTCAGCGCGGAGAACTTGTTGTCCCCGGCCGGGATCACCGACCCGAAGTACTCCTCGAACAGCTCCGGGTGCTCGCGCAGCCCGGTGTCGGTGTCCATGAAGATGACACCCTGCTCCTCGAGGTCCTCGCGGATCTGGTGGTAGACGACCTCGGACTCGTACTGGGCGGCCACGCCGGAGACCAGACGGCTCTTCTCGGCCTCGGGGATGCCGAGCTTGTCGTAGGTGTCCTTGATGTCGGCGGGCAGGTCGTCCCAGGTCGCCGCCTGCTTCTCGGTCGACCGGACGAAGTACTTGATGTTGTCGAAGTCGATGCCCGACAGGTCCGAGCCCCACTGCGGCATCGGCTTCTTGTCGAACATGCCCAGCGCCTTGAGACGCAGCGACAGCATCCAGTCGGGCTCGTCCTTCTTGGAGGAGATGTCCCGCACGACGGCCTCGTTGAGGCCACGCTGGGCGCTCGCGCCCGCCACGTCGCTGTCGTGCCACCCGAACTGGTAGCTGCCGAGGGAGGCGAGGGTCTCCTCCTGGCTGAGCACCTCCTTCTGGGGGTGCTCCTGCGGCGTGGTCCGCTCCGCGGCGGTGGTCATACGACCTGCCTTCCCTTGACATCGGGCCCCGCACCGGTGGTGACGGCGGGGGTGGTGCCCGTCTGCTCGTCCTGCTGGTCCGCCCCGCGCGCCTGCTGCGCCGGGACGTGGGTGGTGCACGCGGCGTCGCCGCGCGCGATCGTGGCGAGCCGCTGGACGTGGGTGCCCAACAGCTCGGCGAACACCTCGGCCTCGGCCTCGCACAGCGCCGGGAACTCCGCGGCGACGTCGGCGACCGGGCAGTGGTGCTGGCAGAGCTGCTCTCCCGTGACGCGGGCGTCGAGGCCGTCGTCCGCCCCGGCGCCGCGGGTGGTCGCGGCGTAGCCCTCGGCGGTGAGCGCCCCGGCGAGCCGGGAGGCCCGCTCGGCGCGGTCGGCGCCGGCCAGGACGTGCTCCCGGTGCGCCCCCACCATCGCGAGCACGCGGTCACGGGCGAAGGCCTTCACCGCGTCCTCGCCCGCCGCCTCGCCGAGCCGGCGCAGCGCAGCCACGGCGAGCTCGGCCGGTCCGTCCTCCCCCCGCCCCGCGCGGGCGCGCCCGCTGGCGGTGAGGAGGAACTGCCGGGCGGGCCTGCCGCGCTTGCGACCGCCCGCCTGCGCGGCGTCCCGGGTGACGACGCTGCCCTCGGCCACGAGCGCGTCGAGGTGGCGGCGCACGCCGGGCCCGGAGAGCCGCAGCGTCTCCGCGAGCACACCCGCCGTCGTGGGACCCTGCTCGAGGAGCAGGCGCACGACGGCGTCCCTGGTGCGGCCGTCGGCCGCGGACGCGGCGTGCTCGGCGTGGTCGGTCCCGCGTGGGTCGGTCACGTCGTCACCTCCGTCCGCTGCTTGCCGGTCTTCCCGGGTCGTATACCCGATCATGAACCCGGTGCGCATCTTTTCGCAACACCAGTCTTGCCTATATGTCGACGGGCGGCAAAGGCGGTGCCCACCGGGGTGTCGCGGGTCACCCGGGCGGGGTCGACACGGGCCTGACGAGGCCCTCGGTATCGTTCCCGAGGTGACGGCCACGGCACCGACGGCGCTCCCGGAGGAGCCCTCGCCGTCGGGAGCCGCCTCGTCCACCGACGCGGGGACCGGCGAGGTCGAGGGCGTCGAGGCGCCCGCGACCCCCGACGAGCGCCGCCGGCTGCGGTTCTGCCGCCGCTTCGGGTTCACCGGCTCCCTGCTCATGGCCATCGGCGCCCTCGGCTGCGGCGCCGCCCCGGCCTCGGCGTACAACCCGCTGCTCGGCGTCCGGGTGCTCGGCCTGCCGGCCCGGCTGCCGACGCTCTCGCTGACGGTCGCCTACGTCGGCATGGGCATGGTCGTGCTGGCCTGGCTGTGGCTCGGCCGGCTGGCCTGGCCCGGGCGCGTACGGCTCACCGTCCGCCAGCTCACCCGCATCCTCGTCATGTGGGCCGCGCCGCTCGCCGTCGCACCGCCCCTGTTCTCCACCGACGTCTACGGCTACCTCTCGCAGTCCGAGGTGGTCTCGCGCGGGTTCGACCCGTACGTCTACGGGGCCGCGCAGGCGCTGGGGCTCAACGACCCGCTGGTCGCCAGCATCCCGACGATCTGGCGCACCACGCCCTCGCCGTACGGACCCGGCTTCCTCACCTTCGGGCGGCTGGTCACCGCGATCGCGGGCGACGACATCGTGCTCGGCGTCTACCTGCACCGCGTCCTGGCGCTCGTCGGCATCGGCCTGGTGATCTGGGCGGCGCCGCACCTCGCGCGGCGGGCCGGGGTGGAGCCGATCGCGGCGCTCTGGCTGGCCATCAGCCCGCTGGTGCTCTTCCACCTGGTCTCCGGCATCCACAACGACGCGATCATGCTCGGCGTCGTCTTCTTCGGCCTCGAGATCGGCTTCCGCCGCTCCTGGTTCCTCGGCGCGGTGATCATCGGGCTCGGCGCCTCCGGGAAGATCCCCGCGATCCTGGCGCTGGCGTTCCTGGGCGCGCACGTCGCCCGCGAGCGCTGCCTGGCCTCCGGGCGCGACCCCCGGGGCCGGGACGGGATCAAGGCCCTCGTCGGCTGGGGTGCCGCGGTGTCGGCGACCGGGATCGCCGTGGTCGGCCTGGTCTCGGTGCTCTCCGGGCTCGGCTTCGGGTGGATCACCGCGCTCTCCGTGCCGAACCTCCTCCGCAGCTGGCTCTCGATCACCACCGACCTGGGCGTGCTCGGCGGGCAGATCGGCATCGCGCTCGGCCTCGGGGACCACACGGACGCCGTGCTCTCGCTCACCCGCTCGGCGGGCCTCGGGGTCTCGGCGCTGGTCTGCGCGCTGCTCGTGCTCGCGGTGCTGCGGGGACGGCTGCACCCGGTGGCGGGCGTGGCCTACGGGTTCGGCGCCGTGTTCCTCGCCGGTCCGGTGCTGCACCCCTGGTACCTGCTGTGGCTGATGGTGCCGCTGGCCGCGTCGGTGACCGCGCCCCGCATCCGGGGCGCCGCCGTGGCGGTCTGTGCGTCGGTGGCGCTGCTGGTGCCCCCCACCGGCAACGACTTCACCTTCCGCGCCTACCAGCTCCCCATGGCCATCTTCGCCGCGCTCGCCGTCGCGATCGTCCCGCTGCTCGCCGCCCGCGGGAACATCCCCCGGATTCCGCCCCGGCGCCCGGCCCCGCCCGAGCGGGAGCCGGTGCCGGAGGAGGTCTCCTGAGCGAGCCCCCGTCCGGCGGTACCCGTGCACCCCTGTCCGGTTCGCCGCGACCTAGGGTGGAGAGCGTGGGGACCGAAGTGGCCGTCGAGGTGCGCGACCTCGTCGTGCGCTACGGCGAGACGACCGCCGTCGACGGTCTCGATCTCGACCTCCACCACGGTCGCGTGCTGGCGCTGCTCGGCCCCAACGGCGCGGGGAAGACGACGACGGTGGAGGTGTGCGAGGGCTTCCGGGCGCGCACCTCGGGCTCGGTCCGCGTGCTCGGCGTCGACCCCACCGGGGCCCCGGAGGCGCTGCGCGCCCGCATGGGCGTCATGCCCCAGGGTGGCGGCGCGTACCCGATGGTGCGCGTGCGCGAGATGCTCGACCTCGTCGCCGCCTGCTCCTCCCGGCCGCTGGACACCGGCTGGCTGGTCCGCACCCTCGGGCTCGAGTCGTGCGCGCGGCTGCCCTACAAGCGGCTCTCGGGCGGGCAGCAGCAGCGGCTGAGTCTCGCGTGCGCCGTCGTCGGGCGCCCCGAGCTGGTGTTCCTCGACGAGCCCACCGCCAGCCTCGACCCGCAGGGCCGCCACCTCGTCTGGGAGCTGGTGCGCGCCCTGCGCACCGACGGCGTCGCCGTCCTGCTCACCACCCACCTCATGCAGGAGGCCGAGGCGCTCGCCGACGACGTCGTCATCGTCGACCACGGCAAGGTCGTCGCCGCCGGATCGCCCGACGAGCTCACCGCGACCGGGTCCGAGCAGCGGATGCGCTTCCGGGCCGTCCCGGGCATGGACCTGCGCCTGCTCGACGAGGTGCTGCCCGAGGGCCACGCCAGCTCGGAGGGACCGCCCGGGCACTACACCGTCGAGGGGGCGATCGACCCGCAGGTGCTCGCCGCGGTCACCGCGTGGTGCGCGCGCCAGGGCGTCCTCGCCGACGACGTGCGCGTCGGACGGCGCAGTCTGGAGGACGTGTTCCTCGACCTGACCGGGAGGGAGCTGCGCCCGTGACCACCCACGTCCCGCCCGGCACCCCGTTCCCCGCCGGCACCTTCGCGCCCGACCCCGGCATCGGCTCGCGGGCCCGCATGCTCGTCGTGCACACCCGCACCGAGACGGTGCTCGCGCTGCGCCACTCCGAGCAGCTGCTGCTCACCCTGGTGATCCCGCTGGCCCTGCTCGTCGGGCTGACCCTGCTCCGCGGGCTCGTCGCGCTCCCCGACCCGCGCGTGAACGCCGCGCTGGGCACCGTCCTCGCCCTGGCGATGATGTCGACCGGCTTCACCAGCCAGGCCATCGCGCTGGGGTTCGACCGCCGCTACGGCCTCATGCGCCGCCTCGCCGCCACCGCGATCCCCCGCTGGCTCGTGGTGACCGGCCGCCTGGGCGGGATGGCCGCGGTCGTCGTCATCCAGGTCGTCGTGCTCGGCGGGGTCGCGCTGCTGCTGGGCTGGCGGCCCGAGGCGGCCGCGGTCGGCTGGGCCCTGCTGTTCGTGGTGCTCGGGGCCGCGGCGTTCGGTGCCTGCGGGCTGCTGCTGGGCGGCTCGGTGCGCGCCGACCTCGTGCTCGTGATCGCGAACGTCGTGTGGTTCGTGCTGCTCTTCGTCGGCGGGATCGTCGTGCCGGCGGCCCAGCTGCCGGGTCCCCTGGGCGCGATCGTCGCCCTGCTCCCCAGCGGAGCGCTCGCGGAGGGCCTGCGCACGGTGCTGCTCGGCGGCACGCCCGCCGTCTCGCAGGTGGTGGTGCTCCTCGTGTGGACCGTGGTCGCCGGGTTCGCCGCGGCCCGCACCCTGCGCTGGGACTGAACGGTGCTCCGTTCCCCTCGTGGCCGAGCTCCCCTATCGGCGTGCTCCCTCGTCCGCTGCGTCTCCGACAAGCTGTCGTAGGCTGACCACGTGACCCCAGCGACGACACGGTGGTCGACGCCCCCGGCGCTGATGCGCGTGCTCGCGGTGCTCGCCGTCATCGGGCAGGGCGGCATCGCCGTCACCGGCGCGGTCGTGCGCGTGACCGGCTCCGGGTTGGGCTGCCCCACCTGGCCGGAGTGCTTCCCCGGGAGCCTCGTGCCCACCCCGAACCCCGCCGTCGCGGCGCTGCACCAGTGGGTCGAGTTCTCCAACCGCCTGCTCGGCATCGGGCTGGTGATCGTCTGCGGGCTGTGCGTGATCGCGGCCGCCTTCGTCCGGCCGCGCCGGCGCCGCCTGCTGTGGCTCGCGTGTGCCATGCCGCTCGGGGTCGTGGCGCAGGCCGTCCTCGGCGGGATCACCGTGCTCACCGGGCTCGCCTGGTACACCGTCGCGCCCCACTTCCTGGTCTCCGTGCCCCTCGTGTGGCTCGCCGTGCTGCTGGCGCGCGACGCGGCGGCGCTGGAGCGCGGCTCCGAGGCGCGGGAGACGACGGTGCCGCGCGCGGTCCGGGGGCTCCTCGCGGTGACCGCGGTGGTCCTGGGGGCGCTGCTGGTGGCCGGCACCCTCGTGACCGCCGCCGGGCCGCACGCCGGCGACGCCTCGACCCCCCGGCTGGACGCGTTCTCGGTCCCGGAGCTCGCGACGGCGCACGCGCACCTGCTCTTCGCCTTCCTGGGCCTGCTCGTCGGGCTCGGGTTCCTGCTGCACGCCGTGGGGGCGCCGCGCCCAGTGGTGATTCGGTTCCGGGTGCTCGTGCTCGTGACGCTCGCCCAGGGTGCGCTCGGCGGGGCGCAGTACGCCCTCGGCGTCCCGGAGGTGCTCGTGGCCTTCCACGTGCTCGGGGCGATGCTCACCACCGCGGCGGCGGCGTGGCTGTGGGCGGCGACGACGGAGCCCGTGTCGCGCGTCGGGACCGCCACCGCCGAGCCGGTGGGCGCGCCCGCCCTGTCGGCCTCGTCGGGGATCTCCCGCCCGTAGGGCATCCTCCCCCGGGGTCCGGACGGGGAGAGGGGCGACGATGCGAGCGGTGCGGGTCGAGGTCCACGGCGGACCCGAGGTGATGGTGCCGCTGGACCTGCCCGACCCCGAGCCGGGCGAGGGCGAGGTCCTCGTCGAGGTCGGCGCCGCGGGCGTGAACTTCATCGACACCTACATGCGCGGCGGCATCTACCCCACGCCGCTCCCCCTCGTCCCCGGCCTCGAGGGCGCCGGGACGGTGCTCGCGGTCGGCCCGGGCGTCTCCGACGTGGCCGTGGGCGGGCGCGTGGCGTTCTGCGACGGCCCCGGCGCGTACGCCGGGCGCGCGGTGATCCCGGCGGCGCGGGTGGTGCCGGTGCCCGACGCGGTGGCCACCGACGTCGCCGCCGCGGCCCTCCTGCAGGGCATGACCGCGCACTTCCTGGTGCACGACACCCACCCCGTCGCGCCCGGGGACGCCGTCCTCGTCCACGCCGGCGCGGGCGGGATGGGGCTGCTGCTCTGCC
Organism: uncultured Actinomycetota bacterium; assembly: GCA_963849235.1. Lineage (GTDB taxonomy): Bacteria > Actinomycetota > Actinomycetes > Mycobacteriales > Pseudonocardiaceae > Actinomycetospora. Next base: position 502,993 of record CAWKGY010000001.1, read on the forward strand.
GGCTGGCGTCCGACCTCGGTGCCACCGTGATCACCACGACCTCCACCGAGGCCAAGGGCGAGCTGGCCCGCGCGGCCGGCGCGCACCACGTGCTGCGCTACGAAGGTTTCGCGGACCGGGTGCGCGAGCTGACCGACGGCCGCGGGGTGGCGGTGGTCTACGACGGCGTGGGGGCCACGACGTTCGACGGCTCGCTCGCGTCGCTGCGGGTGCGCGGGGTGATGGCGCTCTACGGCGCGGCGTCCGGGCCGGTGCCGCCCGTGGACCCGCAGCGGCTGAACTCGGGTGGCTCGCTCTACCTGACGCGGCCCTCGCTGGGGTGGCACGTGATGACCACGGCGTCGCTGCGGGAGCGGGCCGCGGCGGTGTTCGCGCTGGTCGCGGACGGCTCGCTGCCGATCCGTATCGGTGCCCGCTACGCGCTGGACGACGCGGCCCAGGCGCATCGCGACCTGGAGGGCCGGACGACGACGGGGAAGCTGCTGCTGATCCCGTGAGGGCACGGGCCCGTCCCGCGCCCTTGATCATGAGCACGTGAGGCGTCCTGGGTGCGCGTCCGGGCTGCTCCAGGTGCCCCTCGATGGCCGGCGTGGAACCGGCATCGCCCGGCGTCCGTCGATGCCCCGTGGAGGACATCAGCGGCCCCTTCCGGGCGAGCGAGGCCATCGCCGCTGGCCGCATCACACGCGGCCGGATCGCGGGCCCGGACGTGCAGCGGCTGTTCCCGGACGTCCATGCGCTCGCCGACCAGGTCGCCGCGCGGGACGACCTGGCGGGGCGAACCCGCGAGGCGGTGCTCTCCGTCCGTGGCGCGCCGGCGGTCGTCGGGGGCTACGCGGCCGCGGAACTGCTCGGGGCGAGCTGCGGACCACGGGCCGCACCCGTGGACCTCGTCGTGGGGCGCCGTCGCGTGCGCCCGCGGCCCGGTGTCCGCATCCGGCAGGACGTGCTCGCGCCGGACGAGGTGGTCCCCGTGGAGGGCCTGCTCGTCACCAGCGAGCTCCGGACCGCATGGGACCTCGTGCGTGAGCTCGACCCGGTCGAGAGCGTCGTCGCGCTGGACGCCCTCGCCCGCGTCGGGAAGTTCGACCCGTCGGAGCTGCTGACCGTCGGCGAGGCCCGGCCGGGAGCCCGCGGCTGGCGTCAGGTGCCGGAAGCAGTGGCTCGCGCGGACCCTCGGGCCGGCTCGCCTCCCGGGACACGGATGCGGTTGGCGCTCGAGGCACACCGGGTGCCGCCCCCGGTCCCCCAGCTCGAGGTGGTCGACGCCGAGGGCTGGTTCGTCGGCCGGGTGGACCTGGGCTGGGAGGAGGCGAAGGTGGCCGCCGAGTACCAGGGCGACCACCACCGGACCGACCGCGAGCAGTGGATGCGCGACCAGGCGCGCTTCGCCGAGCTCGCGGGGGCCGGCTGGCTCGTCCTCCCCTGCACCGCCCGCGACCTGCGCCTGCCGCGAGCGTTCGCCACGCGCGTGCTGGCGGCGCTGTCGGCACGAACGCCATGATCAGGGGCACCTCACGCAGGCCGCGCGGACCGGCCAGATGAGTGCTGTGCCCGTCGCGGGGACCCGGGGACGAGCGAGCGGGCGAGACCTAGAAGGGCCAGCCGAACGCGGGCCAGCCGAAGGCCGAGTCCACCGCCACCGCCACGAACAGCCCCGTCAGGTAGGTGTTCGACAGGTGGAAGAGGCGCATCGAGTTGACGACCTCGTCGCGGTGCACCGCCCGGTCCAGCCGATGCGCGGCGACCAGGAACCATGCCCCGCCGACGACGGCCGTCGCGAGGTAGATCCACGACGTCGCCGGGATGAGCAGGGCCGACCAGACGACCATCGCCCACGCGTAGAAGACGATCTGCCGGCTCACCCGCTGCGGAGAGGCCACCACCGGGAGCATCGGCACCCCGGCCGCGGCGTACTCGTCGCGGTAGCGCATCGCGAGCGCCCAGAAGTGCGGCGGCGTCCAGAAGAAGATGATCCCGAACAGGACCAGGGCGGGCCAGCCGACGCCGCCCGTGACGGCCGCCCAGCCGATCACCACCGGCATGCAGCCCGCGGCACCGCCCCAGACGATGTTCTGGGAGGTCCGGCGCTTGAGCACCAGGGTGTAGACGACGATGTAGAAGGCGATCGCGGCGACGGACAACCCGGCCGCGACCCAGTTCGCCGTGAGCCCGAGCCACACCGCCGAGGCGGCGCCCAGCACCAGCCCGAACACCAGCGCGTGGGAACGGGGCACCGCGTCCCGCGCCAGGGGGCGCTTGCGGGTGCGGGCCATCTTGGCGTCGATGTCCGCATCGATGACGCAGTTGAGGGCGTGCGCGCTGGCCGCGGCGGCCGCCCCGCCGAGCAGCACGGCGAGCACCAGCCACAGGGAGGGCACCGCGCGCTGGGCGAGCATCATCGCCGGGACCGTGACCACGAGCAGCTGCTCGATGATCCGGGCCTTCGTCAGCGCCAGGTACGCGCGGACGGTGGCCACCGAGCGGGCCCACAGCCCGCCGAGCCTGGTCCGGTCCCCCATCGGCGCCGGACCGACCGCCGTGCTCACCCGATCACCCGGTCCTCTCCTCGCGTCTGTCCGGCGGGGGTCGGGAGATCTCCGACCGCCCGCCTCCTACACGCTGTCGTCGGTGCAGTCTGCACCCCGGGCGTCCGTCCCGCTCGCCCGCCCCCGGGTCTCCGTGCATCCGTGGGAGCCGGTTCACACGCGGGCGCACCCGCGGACCCGGGACGAGCAGCCGTCGATCCTAGGCGCGGGTGTCCTCGCGCGCGGGAACGGGTAGTCGCCCACCGGCATCCGACGGTGCACCCAGGTGACACCTCGGCGTGGCAACATTGGACCCGACGGGCATTCGGGATCGATCCAGCCGGGAACCGGCAGCCACACCCGACGGACCCGCCGGAATGGGTCTCAGGGAGAACGGAGCTGCGAGCGTCGCGCCGCGGCTCACGACGCGACAGCAGGGAGACGACGTTCGTGACCACGACCGACGTGGAGAGCACCCGCCCGGCGAGTGAATCGCCCGACGAGATCGCCGCCCTCACCACAGCCCACCGCCCCGACGACTGGTCGGATCTCGACCAGCGCACGGTCGACACCATCCGCGTGCTCGCGGCGGACGCGGTGCAGAAGGTCGGCAACGGCCACCCCGGCACCGCGATGGCGCTGGCGCCGTTGGCGTACACGCTCTTCCAGCACACCATGCGCCACGACCCGTCCGACGCCAACTGGCCCGGCCGTGACCGGTTCGTCCTCTCCGCGGGTCACTCGAGCCTGACGCTCTACATCCAGCTCTTCCTGTCCGGATACGGCCTGGAGATGAGCGACCTCGAGCAGCTGCGCACGTGGGGCTCCAACACCCCGGGCCACCCCGAGCACGGCTACACCACCGGCGTCGAGATCACCACCGGCCCGCTGGGCCAGGGACTCGCCTCCTCGGTCGGGATGGCGATGGCGGCCCGCCGCGAGCGCGGCCTCTGGGACCCGGACGCCGCGCCGGGCGAGAGCCCCTTCGACCACTTCATCTACGTCATCGCCTCGGACGGAGACATCGAGGAGGGCGTGACGGCGGAGGCCAGCTCGATCGCCGGCCGCCAGCAGCTCGGCAACCTCGTCGTCTTCTACGACGACAACCACATCTCGATCGAGGACGACACCTCGGTGGCGCTCTCCGAGGACGTGGTCGGGCGCTACGAGGCCTACGGGTGGCACACGCAGGTCGTGCGCGGCGGCGAGAACGTCGTCGGCATCCGCGAGGCCATCGAGAACGCCAAGGCCGTCACCGACCGGCCCAGCTTCATCGCGCTGCGCACCATCATCGGCTATCCGGCGCCGGACAAGATGAACACCGGCGCGGCCCACGGCGCCGCCCTCGGCGCCGACGAGGTCGCCGCGGTCAAGAAGATCCTCGGGTTCGACCCCGACAAGTCGTTCCAGATCGAGGACGAGGTCCTCGCGCACGCCCGTGAGGTCAAGGACCGCGGGCGGGAGGCCCACGAGGCCTGGTCCAAGAAGTTCGACGACTGGGCGTCCGCCAACCCCGAGCGTCGTGAGCTCTTCGACCGCATGGCCAAGCGGGAGCTGCCCGCCGGCTGGGAGGAGTCGCTGCCGACCTGGAGCACCGACGACGAGCCGCTGGCCACCCGCAAGGCGCTCCAGAAGATCCTCGGCAGCATCGGACCGGAGCTGCCCGAGCTCTGGGGCGGCTCGGCCGACCTCGCCGAGAGCAACAACACGACGATCCCGGACTCGCCGTCCTTCGGGCCGTCGACGGTGACGACCGAGAACTGGGGCCAGATGAGCCCCTACGGCCGGGTCCTGCACTTCGGGGTCCGCGAGCACGCGATGGGCTCGATCCTCAACGGCATCGTCCTGCACGGCGGCACCCGCGTGTTCGGCGGCACCTTCCTCATCTTCTCCGACTACATGCGGCCCCCGGTCCGCCTGGCGGCGCTGATGAACCTCAACACCATCTACGTCTGGACCCACGACTCGATCGGGCTCGGCGAGGACGGCCCGACCCACCAGCCGATCGAGCAGCTCGCCGGCCTGCGGGCGGTCCCGCGGATGTCGGTGCTGCGCCCGGCCGACCCGAACGAGACCGCCCACGCGCTCAGGGCGGTCCTCGACAACCCGACCGGGCCGGCCGGTCTCGCGCTGACCCGTCAGAACCTCCCGGTCCTGGAGGGCACGTCGGCCGAGGGCGTCGCGAAGGGCGGCTACGTGCTCGCCGACGCGAGCAGCGGCACCCCGCAGGTGATCATCATGGCGACCGGCTCCGAGGTCCAGCTGGCCGTCGAGGCCCGGAAGACCCTCGAGGACGACGGCGTCCCCACCCGCGTGGTCTCGATGACCTGCCTCGACTGGTTCGAGAACCAGGACGAGGCCTACCGCGAGAGCGTGCTGCCCTCCGAGGTCACCGCCCGCGTGTCGGTCGAGGCCGGCGTGGCCCAGCCCTGGTTCCGGCACATCGGGACCCTCGGCGAGCCCGTCTCCATCGAGCACTTCGGGGCGAGTGCCGACTACAAGACCCTCTTCGAGAAGTTCGGCTTCACCGCGGAGGCCGTCGTCGACGCCGCGCGCCGCTCGCTCGCCCGCGCGACGTCGTAGCCCGTTCGGCCATCCACGTCCCATCCGGAGGACAGCATGAGCTCCAACCCCCTCGCCGACCTCTCCGCGGCCGGCGTCTCCATCTGGCTCGACGACCTCTCCCGCCAGCGCATCATGAGCGGCAACCTCAAGGCGCTCATCGAGTCCAAGCACGTCGTCGGGGTCACCTCGAACCCGTCGATCTTCCAGGCGGCACTCGCCGACGCCGATTACTACGCCGAGCAGCTCGACGACCTCGCCCGGCGCGGCGCCTCGGTCGACGACGCGGTCCGCGAGCTCACCACCGACGACGTCCGGCACGCCTGCGACATCTTCCGCGGGGTCTGGACCGAGACCGGCGGCACCGACGGCCGGGTCTCCCTCGAGGTCGACCCCCGCAACGCCCACAAGACCGACGCCACCGTCGACGAGGCCGTCGACCTGTGGAAGACGGTCGACCGGCCCAACCTGATGATCAAGATCCCGGCGACGCCCGAGGGCATCCCGGCGATCACGCGGACCCTCGCCGAGGGCATCAGCGTCAACGTCACGCTGATCTTCTCGGTCGACCGCTACCGCGCCGTCATGGACGCCTTCCTCGCGGGCATGGAGCAGGCCAGGGCCAACGGGCACGACCTGTCCGCGATGGCCTCGGTCGCCTCGTTCTTCGTCTCCCGCGTGGACTCCGAGGTCGACAAGCGCCTGGACAAGATCGGCACGGACGCGGCCCTCGCGCTGCGCGGCACCGCCGCCGTCGCGAACGCCCGTCTCGCCTACCAGGCCTACCTCGACGTCTTCGGCACCGAGCGCTGGGCCACCCTGCAGGGGGCCGGCGGGAAGGCGCAGCGCCCCCTCTGGGCCTCGACCGGCGTGAAGAACAAGGCCTACCCGGACACCCTGTACGTGACCGAGCTGGTCGCCCCGAACACCGTCAACACCATGCCCGAGGCCACCCTCGACGCGTTCGCCGACCACGGCGAGCTGCACGGGGACGCGGTGTCGGGGACGGCGGGCGCCGCGGCCGAGGTCTTCGCGGCGCTCACCGAGGTCGGCATCGACCTCGACGACGTCTTCCAGGTGCTCGAGGACGAGGGCGTCCAGAAGTTCGACACCGCGTGGAGCGAGCTCATGGAGACCGTGTCCCAGCAGCTGACCAGCCGCAGCCCGGAGCAGTCGTGAGCGCGGCGCCGCGGGACACGCCGGGATCTCGGTCTCGCTGGTCGACCCGCAGCTGGCGGACGCCGCCTCGGCCCTGGTCGAGAAGCTCGTCGGCGACGGCGTCGCCTCCGCCCTGGCGCGCAAGGACCCCACGCTGTGGGGGCCCGACGCCCAGAGCGAGGCGTCCAAGCGCCTGAGCTGGGTGACGCTGCACGAGTCGTCGCGCCCGTTGGTCGAGCGCCTCACCGCGCTGCGCGGTGACCTGCACGCCGAGGGCGTCGACCGCGTCGTCCTCGCCGGGATGGGCGGCTCGTCGCTCGCCCCCGAGGTCATCTGCCACACCCGCTCCGGATCGGCGGTCGGCGGCGCGCACCCGATCACGGTGCTCGACACCACCGACCCCGGCCAGGTCTCCGACGCGCTCGCGGGCGACCTGTCCCGCACCGTGCTCGTCGTGAGCTCGAAGTCCGGCGGCACCGTCGAGACCGACAGCCAGCGCCGCACGTTCGCCGAGGTCTTCGCGGCCAACGGCATCGACGCGGCGAGCCGGATGGTCGTCGTGACCGACCCGGGCACCAAGCTCGCCGAGCTGGCCGCCCGGGAGGGCTACCGCACGACCGTCGAGGCCGACCCGGAGGTGGGCGGGCGCTACTCGGCGCTGACCGCGTTCGGCCTGGTCCCCTCGGCGCTCGCCGGGGTCGACGTCGGGCAGCTGCTCGACGAGGCCGCCGCGGCCGCCCCGGCCCTCCAGGCCGACAGCGCCGACAACCCGGCGATCCTGCTCGGCGCCGCCCTGGCCGCGGCGCACAACGCGGGTGCCGAGAAGGTCGTCCTCGCCGACTCCGGTTCCGGGCTCGTCGGGTTCGGTGACTGGGCCGAGCAGCTCATCGCCGAGTCCACCGGCAAGCGGGGCGTCGGCCTCCTGCCGGTCGTCGTCGAGTCGATCGACGCCCCCGGGTTCGTCGACCACGGCAGCGACGCCACCGTGGTCACCGTCGGACCCGGCGCGGGCAACGCCCAGATCGCGACCGAGGGCACCCTCGGCGGCCAGTTCCTGCTCTGGGAGACCGCCGTCGCGCTCGCGGGCCGGCTGATCGGGATCAACCCGTTCGACCAGCCCGACGTCGAGTCCGCGAAGCAGGCCACCCGCGACCTGCTGGCCGAGGCCGGCTCGGGAGCCGGGCCCGCCGCGGACGAGGCGCCCGTGCTCGTCGACGGGTCCGTCGAGGTCCGCGGGGGTCCGTGGCTCGGCTCCCCCGGCACCCTCGCCGAGGCGGTCCAGGCGCTGGTGAACGCCGCGCCCGACCACGGCTACATCGCCGTGCAGGCCTACCTCGACCGGCTCGACGACGCGTCGGCCTCCGTGCTCCGCGCCGAGATCGCCGGCCGCACGAACCTGCAGACCACCTTCGGCTGGGGCCCCCGCTTCCTGCACTCGACGGGGCAGTACCACAAGGGCGGCCACCAGAACGGCGTGTTCCTGCAGATCACCGGCTCGGTGGCCGACGACCTGGCCATCCCCGACCAGCCCTTCACGTTCGGTCAGCTCCAGCACGCCCAGGCGGCCGGCGACGCCAAGGTGCTCGCCGACCACGGGCGCCCGGTGCTGCGCGTGCACCTGGCCGACCGGGCCGCCGGGCTGGTGGCCCTCGCGAACGCGGTCACGGAGGTCACGCGGTGAGCCGTCCCGGCTCCCCGACGCACGACTGGAGCAATCCCCTGCGCGACCCGCGGGACAAGCGGCTGCCGCGGATCGCGGGTCCGAGCGGGCTCGTGCTCTTCGGGGTGACCGGCGACCTCGCGCGCAAGAAGCTCATGCCGGCGATCTACGACCTCGCGAACCGGGGGCTGCTGCCGCCGGGCTTCGCGCTGGTCGGGTTCGCGCGCCGCGACTGGGCCGACGAGGACTTCGCCGAGGTCGTCCACGACGCGGTGCGGGAGCACGCCCGCACGCCGTTCCGCTCCGAGGTGTGGGACCGACTGGCGGAGGGTCTGCGCTTCGTCCAGGGCACGTTCGACGACGACGACGCCTTCGACCGGCTCGCGGCGACCGTCGCCGAGCTGGACCGCGAACGGGGCACGAACGGCAACCACGCGTTCTACCTCTCGATCCCGCCGGACGCGTTCCCGACGGTGTGCAAGCAGCTCTCGCGGTCGGGACTGGCGGACTCGTCGGAGGACGCCTGGCGCCGCGTCGTCATCGAGAAGCCCTTCGGGCACGACCTCGCCTCGGCGCGCGAGCTCAACGGCATCGTCAACGACGTCTTCCCCGAGGAGTCGGTGTTCCGCATCGACCACTACCTCGGCAAGGAGACCGTGCAGAACCTGCTGGCGCTGCGGTTCGCCAACGAGCTGTTCGAGCCGATCTGGAACTCCCACCACGTCGACCACGTGCAGATCACGATGGCGGAGGACATCGGGGTGGGTGGCCGGGCCGGCTACTACGACGGCATCGGGGCGGCGCGCGACGTCATCCAGAACCACCTGCTGCAGCTGCTCGCCCTCACCGCGATGGAGGAGCCGCTGTCGTTCTCCCCGCACGACCTGCGCGAGGAGAAGATCAAGGTCCTCTCGGCCACGACGCTCGCCGAGCCGATGGACGAGACCACCGCCCGCGGCCAGTACGCCGCCGGGTGGCAGGGCTCCATCTTCGTGAAGGGCCTGCGGGAGGAGGACGGGTTCCCGTCCGACTCGGTCACCGAGACGTACGCGGCGATCACCTGCCAGGTCGACACCCGTCGCTGGGCCGGGGTGCCGTTCTACCTGCGCACCGGCAAGCGGCTCGGGCGCCGCGTCACCGAGATCGCCGTGGTGTTCAAGCGCGCCCCGCACCTGCCGTTCGACCAGACGATGACCGAGGAGCTGGGTCAGAACGCGCTGGTCGTGCGGGTGCAGCCCGACGAGGGCGTGACGCTGCGGTTCGGCTCCAAGGTGCCGGGCTCGGGCATGGAGGTCCGCGACGTCACGATGGACTTCGGGTACGGCACCGCGTTCACCGAGGCATCCCCCGAGGCCTATGAGCGCCTGCTGCTCGACGTCCTGCTCGGCGAGCCGTCCCTGTTCCCCACCAACACCGAGGTCGAGCTGTCCTGGCGGATCCTCGACCCGGTCATCGAGAAGTGGCACCGCGAGGGCTTCCCCGACGCCTACCCCGCGGGTACCTGGGGCCCGCCGTCGGCCGACGAGCTCCTCTCGCGCACCGGCCGCGTCTGGCGGAGGCCCTGATGGATCAAGGGGAGCACGCCGATAGGGCAGCGCAGCGGAGCTCGACCGGAGGTACACCGTGATCGTCGACCTGCCCTCCACCGACACCTCGGCGGTCAACCGCAAGATGGTGGAGCTGCGCGAGAGCGCGGGCGCCGTGGCCCTCGGCCGGGTGCTCACCCTCGTGATCTCCACCGAGGACGGACCGGAGGCCGAGAGCGCCATCCAGGCCGCCAACGACGCCTCGCGGGAGCACCCGTGCCGCGTACTGGTGCTCGCCCGGGGCATCCGGCGGGCCGCCTCCCGGCTCGACGCGCAGATCCGCATCGGCGGCGACGCCGGCGCGAGCGAGGTGATCGTGCTGCGCATGTACGGCCCGCTCGCGGACCACGGCGGGAGCATCGTCGTCCCGCTGCTGCTCCCCGACGCCCCGATCGTGGCGTGGTGGCCCGGCGAGCCGCCGAGCGCCCCGGCGGACGACCCGGTCGGGACGGTGGCGGGCCGCCGCATCACCGACGTCTCCACGACGCGCTCGCCGTCGAAGGCGCTCGCGAAGCTGGGCGGGAACTACCGCCCCGGCGACACCGACCTCGCCTGGAGCCGCATCACCTCCTGGCGGGGGCTGCTGACCGCGGCGCTCGACGAGCCGCCCTACGAGGACATCACCCGCGTCGAGGTCTCCGGCGAGCCCGACTCCGCCTCCGCGGACCTGCTCGCCGGGTGGCTCTCGTCGCGCCTCGGGGTGCCGGTCGAGCGCACCATCGCCGCGGTGCCGGGCGGGCACGTCGGTGTGGTCCGGCTCGAGCGGCCCTCGGGCGCGGTGGAGCTGCGGCGCCTGGACAGCAAGACCGCCCGGCTCACCCAGCCCGGCCAGCCGACCCGGCGCGTGGCGCTGCCGCGGCGCACGGTGCGGGAGTGCCTGGCCGAGGAGCTGCGGCGTCTCGACCCGGACGAGATCTTCCGCGCGGCGCTCGAGAACACCCCGCGGGGCGGGAGCCGCCGCTCCTCGCGTGCGAAGGTGAAGGCATGAGCCCCGACACCCGTGTCGTGACCGGCCGCGAGGTCGTCGTCCACGACGACGAGCAGGCGGTGGCCGACGACGGGGCCGCCCGCCTCCTGGCGGCCCTCGCGGCGGCGCAGGCCGCGCGCGGCGTGGCCTCGGTCGTCCTCACCGGCGGCGGCGTCGGCATCGCGATGCTGCGCTCGGTCGCGGCCTCGCCGGACCGCGACACCGTCGACTGGTCGGCCGTCGAGGTCTTCTGGGGCGACGAGCGCTTCGTCCCGGCCGGCGACCCCGAGCGCAACGACGTCCAGGCCCGCGAGGCGCTGCTCGACGCGGTGCCGCTCGACCCGGCGCGGGTGCACCCGATGGCGTCCTCGACGCCGGGGCACGCGGCTCTCGAGGCGGGCGAGGTCGAGCTGGCCGACTCGGCCGACCCCGACCAGGGCGCCGAGGCGTACGCGCAGGAGCTGACGGCCGCGTCCGCACGGCTCGGCGAGGCCGCCGGGGTGCCCGGCGTGCCGGCGTTCGACGTGCTGCTCGCCGGGTGCGGGCCCGAGGGCCACACGCTCTCGGTGTTCCCCGACTCCCCCGCCGTGCACGCCACGGCGCCCGGCGTCGTCGCCGTCCGGGACTGCCCCAAGCCACCGCCCACGCGCATCTCGCTGACCCTCGCCGCGTCCCGGGCCGCCCGCGAGGTCTGGCTCGCCGCCACCGGGTCCGCCAAGGCCGAGGTGCTGGGCCGCGCGGCGCGCGGGGCGAGCGAGGTCGAGATCCCGCTCGCCGGGCTGGCCGGCACCGAGCGCACCCTGTGGCTGCTGGACCGGGAGGCCGCGGCGCAGATCTAGAGGGCGTCATCACCGGCGCCGAGTGGGCTCCCACGGTCGGCCCCGCAGCCCTACGGGTCCATTCGGCGGCGGGGAGCGGGCTCCTCAGACCCTCTCGCGCGACCGCCGGTCCTGCTCCCAGGGGCGCAGCGCGCGGTCGTAGGCCTGCCAGGCGCGCCCGTGGGCGGCGACGCGACGCCCGAGGGCGGCCAGCAGGGCCAGGTCGGCGGCCGGGGTGTGCGCGTACTGCGGGCCTCGCGGCCGGGCCGGATCCCGGGGATCGGCCCCGCTGTCGAAGCGGCTGTCGGCGCCGTAGCGCGCGACGGCGAGGACCGCGAGGACGATGACGGCGCCGAGGACGGTGATCACGATGGTCTCCCTCGATGTGGCAGGTTCCGGGTCTAGGGTGGCCGACAGGTGGCAGGCCAACGACCGCCAATGACCGCTGAGTGGCAGGTCGATTGGCAGTATTGACAGGGTGGCGTGGTGGAGCAGCAGCTGAACGGGTCGGCGTTCGTGCGCCACCTCGGGACCGTGACCGGCGAGGGTCGGGCCGGGTATGCCGCGCTCGCCGACCGGGTCCGCACGCTGCTCTCGGACGGTCGCCTCGCCGTCGGCACCCGCGTGCCGAGCGAGCGGGAGCTGGCGGCGGCGCTGGGCGTGGGTCGGGGGACCGTCGCCGCGGCGTACGAGGACCTCCGCGAGAGCGGGCACCTGGCCCGCCGTCGTGGCTCCGGGACGTGGACGGCGCTGCCCACCGACCCGTCGCCGACCCCGGTGGCGCCCTTCGCGCCGATCGGTGCGGTCGGGCCCTCCGGCTCCACACCCGGCGTCATCGACCTCGCCCACGCCGCACCCGCAGCGCCGGCCGACGTGATGGCCCTCGCCGGCCAGGAGGCCCTCGCCGCGCTGCCGGACCACCTCGTCGGGCCCGGGTACGACCTGCTCGGGCTGCTCGCGCTGCGCACCGCCGTCGCCGAACGGCTCACCGCCCAGGGCCTGGACACCACGCCGGACGAGGTCATGGTGACCGCCGGCTCGCAGCACGCCCACGCGCTCGTCGTGCGGGCGCTCGCGCGGCCAGGGGACCGCATCCTGCTCGAGCAGCCCACCTACCCCAACGCGATCGACCTCGTCCGCCACGCCTCGGCGCGTCCGGTCCCGATGGCCCTCGACCGCGAGGGGGCGAGCGGAGCGACGGGGGATGCCGGCGCCGCCGGGCGGACCCGCTGGGACGTCGCCGCGTTCGCCGCCGCGCTGCGCGAGTCCGCGCCCGCGCTCGCCTATCTCGTGCCCGACCACCACAACCCGACCGGCGGGGTCATGGACGCCGAGACGCGCGGCGCCGTGGTCGCGGCGGCCCGCCGGCACGCGGTCCCCATGGTCGTCGACGACTGCCTGCGCGACCTCTGGCTCGACGAGCCCGTCCCGCCGCCCCTGGGCGCGTGGGCGACGGTGCCCGGCGAGGCCCCGGTGCTGACGCTCGGCTCGCTGAGCAAGACGATCTGGGGCGGGGTCCGGATCGGCTGGCTGCGCGGGCCGCGGGCGGTGCTGCGCCGGGTCGCGACCAGCCGCGCCTCCGACGACATCGCCTCGCCGGTGCTCGAACAACTCGTCGCCGTGGCCCTGCTCCGCCGCCTCGACGCCGTCCTGCCCGAGCGTCGCACGATGATGGCGGCGCGCCGCGACCACCTGCTCGGCGCGCTCGCCCGGGCGCTCCCGGAGTGGTCGGCGTCCCGCCCGACGGGCGGGCTGAGCCTCTGGGTCGACCTCGGCGCGCCCCGCTCCAGCGTGCTGGTGGAGGCCGCCGCCCGCCACGGCCTGCACCTCGCGGCGGGCCCGCGGTTCGGCACCGGCGGCGCCTTCGAGGGGTTCCTCCGCGTGCCGTACACCCACCCCGTCGACGTGCTCGACGACGCCGTGGCGCGGCTGGCCGCCGCGTGGGAGTCGGTCGAGGCCGGGGCGCCCGCGATGCTCTCGCCGGTCGTCTGACCCGCGGCTAGGGCTCCTCGGGGAGCGAGCCGGCGAGGTGGTCCTCGTAGGCGGAGAGGTCGAGCAGGCCGTGTCCGCAGTAGTTGAAGAGGATGACGCGCTCCTCGTTCTTCGCGGTCGCGTCCTTCGCCTCGGCGATCACCGAGGCGATCCCGTGCCCGGCCTCGGGCGCCGGGGAGCTTGCCCTCCACGCGCGCGAACAGCACGTTCGCCTCGAACACCGTCCGCTGGCGGTGCGCGACCGCCTCCATCCGGCCCTCGTGGACCAGCTTGGAGATGATCGGCGAGTCGCCGTGGTAGCGCAGCCCGCCGGCGTGGATGCCGGGCGGCATGAAGTCGTGGCCCAGCGTGTACATGTTCATGAGCGGGGTGAGCCCGGCGGTGTCGCCGAAGTCGTACTCGTAGGTGCCCTGGGTGAGGGTGGGGCACGACGCGGGCTCGGCGGCGAGCAGCCGCACCGCCGGGTCGGGCAGGAACGGCAGCGCGATCCCGCCCAGGTTGGAGCCACCGCCGCAGGGGGCGATCACGACGTCGGGGCGGGTCTCCCCCGCCATCGCCAGCTGCTGCTGGGCCTCGAGGCCGATGACGGTCTGGTGCAGCAGGACGTGGTTGAGCACCGAGCCGAGGGCGTAGTGGGTGTCCTCGCGCCCGACCGCGTCGCGCACCGCGTCGGAGATCGCCGCCCCGAGCGAGCCGGCGTTGTCCGGGTCGTCGATCGGCGACGGGACGACGGTGCCGCCCCACGTCTCCATGATCACCTTGCGGTACGGCTTCTGCTCGAAGCTCTTCCGCACCATGTAGACCGCGCACTCGAGGTCGAACTGCGCGCACGCGAACGACAGCGCGGTCCCCCACTGGCCTGCCCCGGTCTCCGTCGAGAGCCGCTTGATGCCCTCGCGGGCGTTGTAGAACGCCTGCGGTACCGCCGAGTTCGGCTTGTGCGACCCGGCCGGCGAGACCGACTCGTCCTTGAAGTAGATCCGCGCCGTGGTGCCCAGCGCCCGCTCGAGCCGGCGCGCCCGGATCAGCGGCGTGGGCCGCCACAGCCGCAGCACGTCGAGGACCTCACCCGGGATGTCGACCCACGGGTCGGCCGACATCTCCTGGCCGATGAGCTCGGCGGCGAAGAGCGGGGCGAGGTCGTCCGGACCCACGGGCTCCCGGGTGGCCGGGTGCAGCGGCGGGTCGAGCGGGCTCGCGAGGTGCGGGGCGACGTTGAACCAGGCCGACGGGATGTCGGCCTGGCTCAGCGAGAAGCGGGTGTCGGTGATCTCAGCGGGGGCGGCCACGCGCCCACTGTGACAGGACCGGAGCAGCCGTTGTCAGTTCTCTCCGCGACGGGCGCGGAGCTTGGCCAGCGCCTCCTCGAGGAGGGCCTCGCCGTCGGCGTCGGAGCGCCGCTCCTTCACGTACGCCAGGTGCGTCTTGTAGGGCTCGGTGCGCCGGGCCGGCGGCGGGTTCTTCTCGTCGGTGTTGGCCGGCAGGCCGCAGCGCGGGCAGTCCCACGTACTGGGGAGCTCCGCGTCGTGGGCGAACGACGGCGTCGTCTGGTGGCCGTTCGAGCACCAGAAGGACACGACGGTCCGTGCGGCGCTCTCACCCCGCTCGGACTCGCCCATCGGACCGGACCCGACCCGGGTTCCCCGGATCGCGTTGCCAGTGGCCATGTCGGTGCTACCTCCGCATCGTCAGGCCCGGCGCGGCGGTCCGGGCCGGCCGTCAACCCTCGATCTTGATGAGCAGACCCGTCCCGACGATCGCGATCAGCCAGATCGCTCCGACGAACAGGGTGAGGCGGTCGAGGTTCTTCTCGACCACGCTGGAGCCCGCGAGGCTCGACTGCATCCCGCCACCGAACAGCGACGAGAGACCACCGCCCCGTCCGCGGTGCAACAGCACCAGCAGCACCAGCAGGACGCTGGAGACGATGAGCAGGATGTCGAGGAACAGTCGCATCTCGGGCTCCGTGACCTCCGTCGTAGTTCCGTGTCCCGCGGCTCGGCCTGCGGGACGGGCATTCATGGGTCACACTACCCGGCCCCTCCCGCCGGAGAGCCTCGGGTCACACCCTTCGGATGCGGACCTCGTGGGGCTCAACGAGCGGTGGCGGCGCAGGTCACTCCCGGCTCACGGGTGGCTCACGACCGTTCCGAGCGATGGGCACCTCCGGTCGGGTAGACAGGCCGGGGGTCCCCTTCGCCCGAACGGTTCCCGCCGCCCCGGAATGACCGAAGGGCCCCCTCGCTCGACTAGATCGAGCGAGGGGGCCCTTCGGTCAGAACCGGCGGTGCCGCCCTACAGCGGGCCCCCCGCGGCGAGCGCACAGAGCTCCGCGAACCCCTCCGGGTCGAGGGACGCCCCGCCCACGAGGGCCCCGTCGATGTCGGGCTGCCCGACGAGGTCCTTGACGTTGTCGGACTTGACCGAGCCGCCGTAGAGGATCCGCACCGCCTCGGCCACCTCGCCGCCGTGGACCTCCCGCAGGCGCTCGCGCAGGGCGTGGCAGACCTCCTGGGCGTCCTGGGTCGTCGCGGTCTTGCCCGTCCCGATCGCCCACACCGGCTCGTAGGCGACGACGACCCGCGAGACCTCCTCGGCCGAGAGCCCGGCGAGCGAGCCGTCGAGCTGCGAGGTGCAGTGCGCGACGTGCGGCACCGGACTCGCGGACGTCCTCCCCCTCACCGAGGCAGAGGATCGGCGTGAGGCGGTTGGCGAGCGCCGCGGACACCTTGCGGTTGACGAGGGCGTCGTCCTCGCAGTGGATCGTCCGGCGCTCCGAGTGGCCGACGATGACCCACGTGCAGCCCAGCTTCGCGAGCATCGCACCCGAGACGTCCCCGGTGAACGCGCCCGACTCCTCCGGGGAGAGGTCCTGGCCGCCGTAGGTGATCGGCATCGAGTCCGCGTCGATCACCGTCTGCACGCTGCGCAGGTCGGTGAACGGCGGGCAGACGCCGACGTCGACGTGGTCGTAGTACTTGGTCGGCAACGCGAAGTAGAGCTTCTGGATCACCCCGATGGCCTCGAGGTGGTTCAGGTTCATCTTCCAGTTGCCGGCGATGAGCGGCTTGCGGGCCACTACGCCCCCTTCCTCGAGTACGGCGATGCCGGGGAGGTCCTTGCCCTCCAGGAACTCCAACGACGCGCCGCCGCCGGTCGAGATGTGGCCGAAGCGGTCCTCGTCGAGGCCCGCGGCCCGGATCGCCGACGCCGAGTCGCCCCCGCCGATGACGCTGAACGCCGGGCTGTCGGCCACCGCCTCCGCGACACCGGTGGTGCCCGCCGCGAACGGCGCCAGCTCGAACACGCCCATCGGCCCGTTCCAGAACACCGTCGCCGCGTCGGCGAGACGCGAGCCGAACGCCGTGACCGTGTCCGGCCCGACGTCGAGACCCATCCACCCCTCGGGGATCTCGGTCACCGGCACCGTCCGGGTCTGCGCGTCCGCCGAGAACTCCGAGGCCACGACGACGTCGCTCGGCAGCACGAGGGTGTCCGCGTACTTCGCCAGGAGGTCGCGACACGTGTCGATCTGCTCGGACTCCAGCTTGGAGCCGCCGACGTCGTACCCCTGCGCGGCGAGGAAGGTGAAGCACATCGCGCCGCCGACGAGCAGCGTGTCGACCTTCGGCAGCAGGTTCGTCAGCACCGCGAGCTTGTCGGAGACCTTCGAGCCGCCGAGGATCACGACGTAGGGCCGGGCCGGGTCGCCGGTCAGCCGGCGCAGCACCTCGGTCTCCCGGGCGACGAGGTCGCCGCCGTAGGCCGGGAGCTTGCGCGCGATCTCGTAGACCGAGGCCTGCTCGCGGTGCACCACGCCGAAGCCGTCGGACACGAACGCCCCGCCCGGCACGAGCTCGGCGAGCTCCGTCGCCAGCGCGTCGCGCTCCGACGGGGTGCCGGTCTCGCGCGGTTCGCACCGCACGTTCGCGAGCAGGGCGACCCCGCCCGCGGTCAGCGCGCCGGCCACGTCCCGGGCGGACTGCCCGACGACGTCCTGGGCGAGCGAGACGTGCTGGTCGAGCAGCTGCCCGAGCCGCCCCCCGACGGGAGCGAGCGTCGAGCGCCGGTCGCGGCCGAGCGGCTCCGGGTCCTTCGGCCGGCCCAGGTGGGCCATGACCAGCACCTTCGCCCCGGCGCCGACGAGCTTCGTGATCGTCGGCAGGGCCGCGCGGATGCGGCCGTCGTCGGTGATCGTGTAGCCGTCGAGCGGGACGTTGAAGTCCGCGCGCAGCAGGACGAACCGGTCCTGCACACCCTCGGAGATCAGGTCGTCGAGCGTCTTCATCTGGTCGAGCTCCGCTCCGCTTCGTCTCCCGGGCTCATGAGAGCTTCGAGCCCACCAGCGTGGTCAGGTCCACGACGCGGTTCGAGTAGCCCCACTCGTTGTCGTACCAGCCGATGATCTTCACGGTGTTGCCGTTGAGGACCTTCGTCATGCCCGAGTCGAACGTGCAGGAGGCGGGCGAGCCGACGATGTCGGAGGAGACGATCGGGTCCTCGGTGTAGACGAGGACGTCCTTCAGCTCGCCCTCGGCGGCCTTCTTGAACGCCTCGTTGACCTGCTCGACGGTGACGTCCTGGTCGAGGGTCGCGGTGAGGTCGGTGACCGAACCGTCCGGCACCGGAACACGCATCGCGACGCCGTTGAGCTTGCCCTCCAGCGCGGGCAGCGCCAGCGCGGTCGCCTGGGCCGCACCCGTCGTCGTCGGGATGATGTTGACCGCGGCCGCCCGGGCCCGGCGGAGGTCCTTGTGCGGCGCGTCGTGGACGCGCTGGTCGCCGGTGTAGGCGTGCACCGTGGTCATGAACCCGGTCTGCAGGCCGAACGCGTCGTGGAGCACCTTCGCCATCGGCGCGACGCAGTTGGTGGTGCAGGAGGCGTTGGACAGGATGTTCTGCGACCCGTCGTAGCTCGAGTCGTTGATGCCCATGACGACGGTGAGGTCCTCGCCCTTGGCGGGCGCGGAGATGACGACCTTCTTGGCGCCGGCCTTGAGGTGCTTCCCGGCGGAGTCGGCGTCGGTGAAGATGCCCGACGACTCGATGACGACGTCGACGCCGAGGTCGCCCCACGGCAGGTTCGCCGGGTCGCGCTCCTCGAGGGCCTTCACGTGCTTCCCGTTGACGATGAGCTCGTCCTCGCCGACCTCGACGGTGCCGTCGAAGCGGCCCAGCACCGAGTCGTAGCGCAGCAGGTGCGCGAGGGTCGCGTTGTCGGTGATGTCGTTGACGGCCAGCACCTCGATGTCGGCGGTGCCCTCCGCGCGCTGCTTCTCCAGCGCGCGGAACACGTTCCGGCCGATCCGCCCGAAGCCGTTGATCCCGATCTTGATGGTCACAGGGCGTTGTCCTGTCTCTCGTGGTCGGCGAGCCGCCGCGGCACTGCGGCCGTGCTGCGGCGACGTTCCCGCTGGCAGCGCGACCCTAACGAAGCGGACGCCCCACGCCGACCCGACGACGGGTGGTGTGCGCAACCAGTCCCGTCAGCCGGAACGCGCCGGTGACCGGGCCGCACCCGTCGTCGGCCCGGGCCCCGGCCGTCAGTGCTGACGACCGGCGGGGACCTCGACCAGCTCCTCCTCGTCGTCCATCTCCTCGGAGACGGCGCTGGAGGTGTCCGGGACGCGCATGTCCTTGGCCTTCTTGTCCGCCATCGCCAGCAGGCGGCGGATGCGCCCGGCGACCGCGTCCTTGGTCATCGGCGGCTCGGCGAGCTGGCCGAGCTCCTCGAGGGAGGCCTGCTCGTGCTGGACCCGCAGCCGGCCCGCGGTGATCAGGTGGTCGGGGACCTCGTCGCCGAGCAGCTCCAGCGCCCGGTTGACCCGCGCGGACGCGGTCACCGCGGCCTTCACCGAGCGGCGCAGGTTCGCGTCGTCGAAGTTGGCCAGGCGGTTCGCGGTCGCGCGGACCTCGCGCCGCATCCGGCGCTCCTCCCACTGCAGCACCGACGAGTGCGCGCCGATGCGGGTCAGGAGCGCGCCGATCGCGTCGCCGTCGCGGACCACCACCCGGTCGGCCCCGCGCACCTCGCGGGCCTTGGCCGCGACGCCCAGCCGGCGCGCGGCGCCGACCAGCGCCATCGCGGCCTCCATCCCGGGGCACGTGATCTCCAGCGCCGACGAGCGGCCCGGCTCGGTGAGCGACCCGTGCGCGAGGAACGCCCCCCGCCACGCGGCCTCGGCGTCGCACACCCCGCCGGAGACCACCTGCGGCGGCAGCCCGCGCACCGGGCGCCCGCGCGGGTCGAGCAGCCCGGTCTGGCGGGCGAGCGAGTCGCCGTCGGCGGCCACGCGCACCACGTACCGCGTGCCCTTGCGCAGGTTGCCCTGCGAGAGCACGTGGACCTCCGGCTGGTGGCCGTACAGGTCGTGGATCTCGCGCCGGAGCCGGCGCGCCGCGTTGCCGGTGTCGAGCTCGGCCTCGACGACGACCCGACCGTTGACGATGTGCAGCCCACCCCCGAACCGCAGGAGGGCCGACACCTCCGCCCGACGGCAACAGGTCTTGGTGACAGCGAGACGACTCAGCTCGTCCTTCACCGCAGCGGTCATGGCCACCGAAGAATCCTCCTCCTCGTAGCGGCGCGCGTCGCCGGTCGGGGTGAAGAACACGTCTCCGGCCCCGAGTCGGCGACGAGCTCCGCTCCCCCACGTGTCGACACGCGCGTCCCACTCGTCCGGTGGGACGCGATCCCGCGAGGCGGCACTGCCCGCCGCCTCGCGTAGTGCCCCGGCCAGGGCCACGGGGTCGTGGCGCGGGGCGCCGCCGGCTTCGCCGACGGCCGTGAACAGGGTGTCGGCGCCGAACGCCTCGGCTCCCCGGCGCAGCCGGTCCGGTTCGGGTGTCGCCTCCGGGTCGGCGACGACGACGTCGAGGCGCAGCCGGGGCGCGTGCTCGGCCAGCGCGTCGAGGTGCTGCTCCGGCGAGAAGCCGGCCGTCTCGCCCGGCTGCGGGGCGAGGTTGAGCACCAGCACCCGCCGGGCCTCGGTCTCGCACAGCGCCGTGAACAGCTCCGGCACCAGCAGGTGCGGCATGACGCTGGTGAACCACGACCCCGGCCCGAGGGTCACGACGTCGGCCGCGCGGATCGCCTCGACCGCCTCGGCGCACGCCTTCGGGCGCCGCGGCACGAGGCGCACCTGGCGCACCCGGCCCGGCGTCGTCGCCACCGCCACCTGCCCGCGGATGCGGTGCGCGACGTCGCCGTCGGCCTCGCCCCCGCCACCCGCCGTCGCCGAGATCCCGAGGCCGGTCACGTCGGCCTCGATGTCGACCGGCACCGGGCTCATCGGCAGCACGCGCCCGCGGAGCCCCAGCAGCCGGCAGGCCTCGTCGAGGGCGGCCACCGGGTCGTCCAGCACGTCGAGCAGGCCCGCCAGCACGAGGTTCCCGACGGCGTGGCCCGCGAGGGCGCCGGTGCCGCCGAGGCGGTGCTCGAAGACCCGGCGCCACGTCGAGGGGTCGGTGGGCCCGGTGTGGTCCCGCTCGGCGAGGGCGTCGAGCGCCATCCGCAGGTCGCCCCACGGCAGGATGTCCAGCTCGCGACGGATCCGGCCGGACGACCCGCCGTCGTCGCCGACGGTCACC
This sequence comes from uncultured Actinomycetota bacterium, assembly GCA_963849235.1. GTDB lineage: Bacteria > Actinomycetota > Actinomycetes > Mycobacteriales > Pseudonocardiaceae > Actinomycetospora. Next base: position 523,854 of record CAWKGY010000001.1, read on the forward strand.
ACGGCGGTGACGTCGTCGGTCAGCCGACGCAGCGCCCGCAGCGTCGCGTGCAGGCCGTGCCCCCCGCCGAGCGCGGTCGCCTTGAACGGTGCGCCGGGCGCGTCGGGGGTCTCGCGGGCGGTGGCGGGGTGGCCGTTGGTGGTCATTCGCGCCCCACGTCCCGGTGCGAGACCGTCACCCGCACCTCGTCCTCGCCGGCCATCCGCCGGGCCAGCTCCTCGGCGATCGCGACGCTGCGGTGCTTGCCGCCGGTGCACCCGACGGCGACGGTGAGGTAGCGCTTGCCCTCGCGGCGGTACCCGACCCCGACCAGGCGCAGCAGCGCGAGGTAGGCCTCCAGGAACTCCTCGGCGCCCTCCTGGGAGAGCACGTAGTCGCTGACGACGGCCTCGCGTCCGTCGTGCTCGCGCAGCTCCGGGATCCAGTGCGGGTTGGGCAGGAAGCGCACGTCGACGACGAGGTCGGCGTCGGCGGGCAGCCCGTGCTTGTAGCCGAACGAGAGCACCGTGACGCTGGAGCCCACCTCGGCGGCGCTCTCCGCGAACGCCGCCTCGATCGCCTTGCGCAGCTCGTGGACCGAGCGGTGCGAGGTGTCGACGACGAGGTCGGCGAGGTCGCGCAACGGGGCCAGCAGCTCCCGCTCGGCGTCGATGCCGTCGACGAGCCGCCCGTCGCCCTGCAGCGGGTGGGACCGGCGGTTGGCCTCGAAGCGGCGGATCAGCACCGCGTCGTCGGCGTCGAGGAACACCACCCGCGGCCGCGCCCCCCGCGTGTCGAGCTCCTTGAGCGCCGCGCCGAGGTCGGCGGTGAACGCCCGGCTGCGGACGTCCATGACGACCGCGATCCGCGTGACCTGCCCCTTCGAGCGGGCGCCCAGGTCGACGACGGTCTCCAGCAGCTCCGGCGGCAGGTTGTCCACGACGAACCAGCCCAGGTCCTCGAGGACCTTGGCCGCCGTGCTCCGGCCCGCCCCGGACACCCCGGTCACGATCGCGACCTCGACGCCCCCCTCGGACGTGTCCGCCGCGCTCACGCGCGCATCCCTCGCGTCACGACGCCTCCCCCTGACTCGTGGCGGTGCTCCGTCGCCCGGCCTCTCCGGTCGTGTCGCCGTCGTTCAGCGCGGCGAGCACCGCCTCGGCGGTCCGCCGCCCCACGCCCGGCACCTCGGTGATCTGCTCGACGGTCGCCGCCCGTAGCTTGCGGACCGACCCGAAGTGCTTGAGCAGCGCCGTCCGGCGGGTCTCGCCGAGGCCGGGGACCCCGTCGAGGGCCGAGCTCGTCATGCGCGTCGAGCGCTTCTGGCGGTGGTAGGTGATCGCGAACCGGTGGGCCTCGTCGCGCACCCGCTGCAGCAGGTAGAGCGCCTCCGAGGCGCGCGGGAGGATCGCGGGTGCCTCCTCGCCGGGCAACCACACCTCCTCGAGCCGCTTCGCGAGCCCGCACACCGCGACGTCGGTGATCCCCAGCTCGGAGAGCACCTCCTGGGCGGCCGCGACCTGCGGGGCGCCGCCGTCGACGACCAGCAGGTTCGGGGCGTACGAGAACTTGCGCGGCCGGCCCGTCGTCGGGTCGATCCCGGGCAGCGGCCCGTCAGCCGGAGGGAACGACACAGCCGCCGGGTCGATCTCTCCGCTGGCCGGCGCTCCGTCGCTGGTCTCGCCCGAGCAGGAGGTCGACGTCGGGTCGTGCGTGGCGTCCTCGGCGGTCTCCCGCAGGAAGCGCGCGAAGCGGCGGCGCACGACCTCCGCGATCGCGGCCACGTCGCCGCCCTCGGCCCCGCCGCGGATGGCGAAGCGCCGGTAGTCCGACTTCTTCGGCAGGCCGTCCTCGAACACCACGAGGCTCGCGACGACGTCGGAGCCCTGGACGTGGCTGACGTCGGTGCACTCGATGCGCAGCGGCGCCGAGTCCAGCTCCAGGTACTCCTGGATCTCCTCGAGCGCGGCGCTGCGGGCGGTGAGGTCGCCGGCGCGCTTGAGCTTGTGCTGGGTGAGGGCCTCGGCGGCGTTGCGCTGGACGGTCTCGGCGAGGGCGCGCTTGTCGCCGCGTTGCGCGGTCCGCAGGCTCACCCGGCTGCCGCGCAGGCCCGACAGCCACTCCGTCAGGACCGCGTGGTCCTCGGGCATCGCGGGCACGAGCACCTCGCGCGGGACCGGCTGCACGGCGTCGTCGGCCGACCCGGCCAACGCCGCCTGCTCGCCGTAGAACTGGGCGAGGAACTGCCCGACGAGGACCTCGAGGGTGTCCTCCTCGCCCCGCTCGACGACCCAGCCGCGCTGCCCGCGAACCCGCCCGCCGCGCACGTGGAAGACCTGGACGGCGGCCTCGAGCGGGTCCAGGGCGAAGGCGACGACGTCGGCGTCGGTCCCGTCGCCGAGCACGACCGCCTGCTTCTCCACGACCCGCTTGAGCGCCCCGGCGTCGTCACGCAGCCGGGCGGCCCGCTCGAAGTCCATGTCGGCGGACGCGGCCTGCATCTCTTTCTCGATGCGGTCGATGAGCTGGTCGGTGTGCCCGGCGAGGAAGTCGCAGAAGTCGTTGACGATCGCCCGGTGTTCCTCGGCGCTGACGCGTCCGACGCACGGGGCCGCGCACTTGCCGATGTAGCCGAACATGCACGGCCGGCCGATCTGGCCGTGGCGCTTGAACACCCCCGGCGAGCAGACCCGGGCGGGGAACACGCGGGTGAGCAGCTTGAGCGTCTCGCGGATCGCCCAGGCGTGGGCGTAGGGACCGAAGTAGCGGACGCCCTTGCGGCGCGGACCCCGGTAGACCTTGAGCTGCGGGTACTCCTCGTTGAGGGTCACCGCGAGCACCGGGTAGGTCTTGTCGTCGCGGTAGCGGACGTTGAACCGCGGGTCGTACTCCTTGATCCAGTTGTACTCGAGCTGGAGGGCCTCGACCTCGGTGCCCACGACGGTCCACTGCACGGCCGCCGCGCTGGTGACCATGCGGCGCGTGCGGGGGTGCAGGCTCGAGAGGTCGGCGAAGTAGGAGTTCAGCCGCGAGCGCAGGCTCTTGGCCTTGCCGACGTAGATCACGCGTCCGCTCGCGTCGGAGAACCGGTAGACGCCAGGCGCCTCCGGGATGGTTCCCGGGGCGGGGCGGTAGGTGCTCGGATCGGCCATGGCGGTTCCAGCGTAGGCGTGTCCGCTCAGCGTGTCGGCGTGCACCCATGCGGGTGGTATCGGCGTGTCGGTCGGCGTGTCTCGTGCGGAAACACTTGCATCGCGGCGTGTCGGCTCGACATGTCAGTACCGAGGGCGCTGCCGTTCCTGCCACCGTCGGTACTGCGTCTCGCGCCACTGGCTCTCCCGGCGGACGTAGGCGTGCCGGGCCAGGGTCTCCACGATCCTCGGCAGCGCACGGAGCACCACGAGCCGGTCCTGCGGGGGCAGTTCCGCCGCGACGCGCACCAGGTCCGCGCGCAGACCGGCCCGCGCCGCCTCCAGGGTCTCGTCACCCTGGACGGTGCGCCCGACCCACCAGGTGCTCCGTCCGTCGCCCTCGTCGGTGACCCGCTCCGCGTACCCCCGCTCGACGAGCCGCCCCACCGCCCGCGCCGTGGCCGCGTGGCTCATGGCACACCGCCCCGCCAGGGAGGCGACCGAGAGCGGCGAGACGATGCCGAGCACCCCCACCACGGCGAGCATCGTGTGGTCCAACCCGAGCCGCAGGGCGTCGGCCCGCAGGAACTCCCCGATGACCGGCAGGAGCCGGTCCAGCACCACGCTCGCGAGCTCCGTGTTCTCGACGTCGTCGCGCGTGCTCCGAGGCTCGGGTTCGGTATCGCTCACGGGTGACGACCGTAGAGAGAGCTGGCGTCAGCCGGGGGCGATTCGGACGAAGTGGACGGCGGAGGTTCGGGTCGACGCGTGCCGCACACACTCCGGGCGTGGGCGCGCTGGGTTCTGAGTAGATCGGCGCGCCCCGCACACACTCTGGTCGGGACCGCTCAGGGTTCCGTGGGAACCGACGCGCCGCGCGCACAATCTCGGCGATGTCGCTCAGGGTTCTGGGTGGACCGACGCGTGGCGCACACACCTCGCCGGTCGACGGAGGGATCAACGCGCCGGACCCCGCTCGAGTGGACCTGCAGGGTCGCGGCAGCAGCCGTGGGCGTCCACTCGCTGCGCACCGGGTGAGGTGGCTGCGCCGAGTGGACCCGCAGGGTCGCGGCGGCAGCCGTGGGCGTCCACTCGCCTGCACGTGGTGCGGTGGCGGTGGCCGAGTGGACGTGCAGGGTCGCGGCGGCAGCCGTGGGCGTCCACTCGCTGCGCACCGGGCGAGATGGCTGCGCCGAGTGGACCTGCAGGGTCGCGGCAGCAGCCGTGGGCGCCCACTCGCTGCGCACCGGGCGAGGAGGCTGCGCCGAGTGGACCTGCTCGGTCACGGGGGAAGCCGTGGGCGTCCACTCGGCTGCGCACCGGGTGAGGTGGCGGTGGCCGAGTGGACGTGCAGGGTCGTAGCGGCAGCCGTGAGCGCCCCGTCGGTGGGATCCGGCGCGACGGCCGGACGGGTCGACCCGGTGCGGTATGCGCCGCGCGTCGGTTCCTGCTGAACCCTGGGCCGCCACGGCCGGAGTGTGTGCGCGGCGCGTCGGTCCACCCAGAACCCTGGGCGCGCCACGGCCGGAGTGTGTGTGCGGCGCGTCGGTTCCCACGGAATCCCGGGCCGCCGCGGCCGGAGTGTGTTCGGCACGCGTCGTTGAAGCAGGACCCTGGGCGCTGTGAACCGATGCTGCGCGTGGCGCTCCGGCTCGGAGCGGGGGCCTACTTCGTGTCGAGGACGATGTAGCCCTCGGCGTAGCGGCGCTCGTCCTCGGGGGTGCCGTCCTCGCACCACCCGGCGGCCTTCGCCTGGGCGTAGCCCCACATCTGCATCCGCTCGGCGAGGTCGTCCATGTGGGCGGTCTGGCTCACGTGGGCCTTCAGGGCGGCGATCTTGGCCTCGAGGTGGTCGGTGATGTCGACGTAGACGTCCGCGCCCTCGCCGGGGTTCGAGATCCAGGTCTCCGGCACCGTCCAGGCCTCGAGCCCCTCCTCGGCGAGGAGCTCGGGGTGGGCGAACGGGTTGCGGGCGTCGGGGTACACCGCGCACATCGCGGCCTCGCCCGCGGCGATGTGGTCGGGGTGGCTGCCGTAGGTGTTGCGCAGGTTGCGGATCGGTGAGGGCACCACGGCACGGTCGGGGCGGTGGCGGCGGATCGAGCGGGAGATGTCGCGGCGCAGCTCGTGGGTGACGTAGAGACGGCCGTCGGGGTGACCGAGCCAGTCGATCTCGCGGACCCCGTACACGTCCGCGGCGGCCCGCTGCTCCTGGCGGCGCAGCTGGGCCATCTCGGCGCGCCCGACCGACTCGTCGTAGCCGCCGGCGTCGCCGTCGGTGCAGATGCAGTAGTCGACGGTGTTCCCCTCGGCGACCCAGCGCGCCACCGAGCCGCCGCTGCCGAAGTCGATGTCGTCCGGATGCGCGACGATCATGAGGATGCGAGCCACCGCACCGTTCTACCCGTTCCGCGTGCCGAACCGGCGGTAGAGGGCACGAAGTGCTTCGCGGGCATCAACCGCCGAGCCGGCCGAGCCGTCCGCCACGAGCACGCCGAGGGGCGGCATCTCGTCGAGGAGCGCCTCGGAGCGGCCGGGGTCGGGCCGGGAGGCCACGACGTCGGGCAGCGGACCGCCCGCGACGAAGTACCGGTCGACGACGTCGGCGAGCGCCGTCACCGTCGGCTCGACGTCGTCGCGGTGGGAGCGGATGCCGGCCAGGAGGGTCGCCCGGTCCCGGCCCCGCCAGCGCAGGATGAGGAACGGGTCGTCGTCGAAGCGCTCGGCCAGCAGGTAGGCGACGGCGGCGAGGTGCTTGCACGGCACGGACCAGTCCGGGCAGGAACAGTCCATCGGCATCTCCCGGGCCCCCGTCGGGAAGAGCGAGAGGCCGACCGAGGAGAAGACGTCCTCGAGGTCGTCCGGCACCGACCCACCCAGCAGCGACGCGGCGTACCAGGAGTCGCGGGCGAACGCGGCCTCGACCGCCTCCCAGGCCTCCTCGGCGAAGGGGGTGAGGCCGATCCGGGCGCGGTAGGGGTCGGCGCGGCTGCCCTGCACGGTCGCGACGACCTCGCCGGGGTCGATCGCGAGGTCGATGACCTGCCCGGCGCGGGCGTAGGTCTTGCCGCGCGTCAGCCGGCCCCCGACGCCGAGCTTCTCGAGGACGGCGAGGAACCGCCCCGACCACCACGACTCGCCGATCGCCCCGCGCCTGCTCCTCGCGGCCACCCCGCCCTCGACGGGGATGCGGCGGCCGTACTCCGAGAAGTCCCGCGGGCCGTCGTCGGGCGGGGCCGCGTCGCGCGGGTCCGGGAACTTCTCCCGGAACGGCGTCCGCGGCGGGCGTTCACGCGGCACCGGCGTCCCCGTCCAGGTCGACCGGCGCGTCGGTCCCGTCGGCCCCGTCGGGTCGCGGCGGTCCTCGTCGTCGGGATCCTCGGTGTCCTCGTCGGGGTCGGACCCGGCCGGGTCGTCGAGCGCGACCAGGCGGCGCAGCTCGTCGGTGGACAGCCCGGTGAGCCAGGCGGGGTCGTCGCCGCCATCGCCGATGACCTGGCCGGCGAGGACGCGCTTGCCGGCGATGAGGTCGTCGATGCGCTCCTCGACGGTGCCGCCGCACATCAGCTTGCGGACGTTGACGGTGCGCTTCTGCCCGATCCGGAAGGCGCGGTCGGTGGCCTGGTCCTCGACCGCCGGGTTCCACCAGCGGTCGAGGTGGACCACGTGCTGGGCGGCGGTGAGCGTCAGGCCGGTGCCGCCGGCCTTGAGCGAGAGGAGGAACAGCGGCGGTCCGTCGCCGGAGGGGTCCTGGAACGTCTCGACCATGCGGTCCCGCGCGCGCCGGGAGGTCCCGCCGTGCAGCCAGAGCACCTCGACGCCGAAGCGGGCCGCCAGGTGCGGCGCGAGCATCTCCCCGAACTCGGTGAACTGGGTGAACAGCAGCGCCTTCTCACCGGCCGCCAGGATCTCGGCGACGATCTCCTCGACGCGGGCGAGCTTCCCCGAGCGCCGCCCGAGCGGGGACCCGTCGTGCAGCAGCAGCGCGGGGTGGTCGCAGACCTGCTTGAGCTTCGTCAGCGCCGCGAGGACCCGGCCGCGCCGCTCGATGCCCTCCTTCCCCGCGGTCTCCATCCCGTGCAGCGTCTCGGTCATCTCGTCGACGACGACCTGGTACAGCGACGCCTGCTCCGCGGACAGCGGGCAGCGCTCGATGGTCTCGATCTTGTCCGGGAGGTCGTCGACGACGGTGGGGTCGGTCTTGACCCGGCGCAGGAGGAACGGGCGGACCGCGGTCTGCAGGCGCTTCGCGATGTCGCTACGGCCGTGGCGCTCGATGGGGACGGCGTAGCGGTCGCGGAACGCCGTGACGGTGCCCAGCAGGCCCGGGTTGACCGCGTCCATGATCGACCACAGCTCGGCCAGACGGTTCTCCACGGGCGTGCCGGTCAGCGCGAGCCGGTGCCCGGCGTCGATGGTGCGCACGGCGCGGGCGGCGCGGGAGCGGTTGTTCTTGACCAGCTGGGCCTCGTCGAGCACGAGGCGGTGCCAGCGGTGGCGGGAGAGCTCGGTGACGTCGCGGGTGAGCGTGCCGTAGGAGGTGACGACGAGGTCGTGCGCGGCGAGCAGGGCGGCGAGGTCGCCGCGGTCGCGGCCGGCGCCGTGGTGGACGGCGACCCGCAGCCCGGGCGTGAACCGTGCGGCCTCGCGCTGCCAGGTCCCGACGACGGAGGTGGGCGCGACGAGCAGGGTGGGCCGGTCCGGGGGCGGGGTGGCCTCGTCGGGGCGGGTGGAGGGCTCGCCACGCTCGTGGGCCTCGAGCGCGAGGACCTGCAGCGTCTTGCCGAGCCCCATGTCGTCGGCGAGCACCCCGCCGACCCGGAGCCCGGCCAGGAACGCCAGCCAGGAGACCCCGCGGCGCTGGTAGGGACGCAGCGTCGCCTCGAGGGCGGGCGGGTCGTCGAGCAGCGCCAGGTGGGACTCGGCGGCGCCGGACAGCAGCTCGCCCAGCGTTCCCCCGGCGGTGATCTCCTCGACCGGCAGCGGCGCGGCCCACTCGGGGGGCAGGTCGTCGTGGTAGGTGGCGTGGAGGGCGAGCACGTCGCCGACGGTGGACGAGGCCGGCGCCCGGTCGAGGAACTCCAGCCCGGCGCGGAGCCGTTCGCGGTCGAGCGCCACCCACTGTCCGCGCAGGTGCACCAACGGCGCCTTGGCGTGGACCAGGGCGCGCATCTCCTCGTCGGAGAGCGGCTCGCCGTCCACCGCGAGCCGCCACGAGAACTCGACGAGCTCCTCGCGCCGCAGCCGGCCCGGCGCCGCGACCACGCCCTCCGGTGTCGCCCCGCCCTCCGCGTTCGCGGTGAGCCCCAGGCGGGCCGGCTGGGACCACCAGCTCGGCAGGAGGACCCCGAAACCGGCGCGGTCGAGCTCCGCGGCGACGTCGAGCAGGAAGTGGTGGGTGCCCTCGCGGTCGAGCTCCATGCCGGTCGGGCGCGGGACGCGCAGCGCGTCGGTGAGCTCGGGGTACAGGCTCGCCGCGCGGCCGAGCTCGGCGAGCAGCAGCTCGCTGGGGTCGTCGAGCCAGCGACGCAGCGCGCCGGCGTCGCGCCAGATGGACTCGGCGGTCACGCGCAGGCTCGGGTCCTGGGCGGACTGCAGCGAGAACTCCAGCCAGAACCGGGGCTCGCCCTCGACCGCGTGGCCCAGGTGGTCGACGACGATCTCGGTGAGCCGGAACGTCCCCCGCGCCGGGCCGGCGTGCGGGGCGCCGACGACCTCCCAGCGGGCGAGCCCGGCGTCGAGGGCACCGCTCGCCGCGAGCGTCGCGCAGGTCCGCGGGGACGTCGGTGTCGGCGAGGCGGTGGCGGGCCTCGGCGTCGACGAGGGCGGCGAGGGCCTCGGTGACGACGTCGACGGGGTCGGGTCCGGCGCCCTCGCGCAGCGGGCGGTCGTCGAGGGCCTCGGCGCGCACCGCGGGCGGGAGCGCGGCGGCGAACGCGTCGGCGGCGACGAGGTCGGGGCCCTGCAGGACGGGGCGCCAGCCGAGGGGGTCGTCGGGGTGGTCCGGGTCGGGGGCGGGCAGGACGCGGCCGCGGGTGACGAGGTCGGCGGCGAACCGGCCCAGGGCCCGCAGGACCTCGAGCTCCGCGCCCTCCCCCGGCAGCGGCTCGGAGCGCAGGAGCGCGCCGGCGTCGAGCTCGAGGACGGGCACGGTCCAGGGGGCGAGCGCCGTTCCCGGTGCGAGCATCGGGGCTCTGCTTGCATCCGGTGGCAGGAAGCCCCGTCGTCGACGAGCGCGCGGCGACGGCGAGGGCGCCCGGTCGGCGGCGTCGGGTCCGCCGGTCGAGGGCAGGTGCAGCACGGCCTGACCCTCCGCGCCGGTGGTCCCGAGCGCCGCGGCGATCGCCCGCAGCTGCTCGTGGTCGGCCGCGAACGGGTGCGGGCGCGCGCCCCGCGCCCGGCTCGACCCGCGGCCGGTGCGGGCCGGGTCCTCGGCCCAGAGGCAGACACCCCGGCCCGGGGACCAGGCGGCGTGCAGCGCGAGCATCATCGACCTCCGTCGTTCCGCTCGCCCCGCATCATCGACTCCCGCCGTTCCGCGCGATCCCCGACGCTACTCCGGCAGGGCGAGCAGTCCGGCGACGACGTCGTCGAGGGCCGCCGCCGCGACGTGCGGCCGGAGCACGGCGTCGGGGATGCGGCCCTCGAGCCGCTCGCAGAAGCCCCCGAGCAGGCCGGCCGACAGCGCTCCGTGCACGTCCCAGGAGTGCACCGCGACCAGGGCGACACGGTCCCGGCTCACCGCGCCGTCCGTTCCCGTCGCTCCGCTCGCCCCGGCGACCCGCTGGACCGCGAAGTCGTACACCCGCGGCGGCGGCTTGAACGAGGAGATCTCCTCGCTGGAGAAGACGTCGACGAGCAGGTCCCGCACGCCCACCGTTCGCCAGGGCCGCCTCCGCCGTCGCCGCCGACCCGTGGGTGAACCCGTACGCCGGGACCCCCGCGTCCCGGAGCAGGGCGAGCGCGGCCCGGACGTCGTCGTGCACGGGCAGCTCGCGGAAGCCGTCGAGGACCGAGGCGACCTGGGAGTCGGTGAGGTCGCGCCCGCTGGTGCGACGCAGCATGTCGGCGGCGACGGTGCGGAACGGCGGCGCCTCCCCCGCGAGCGTCATCGCCATCCCCTGGTGCAGCAGCCGGGCGAAGAACAGCTCCAGGTCGGTCCCGGGCCGCCCGAGCGCGGTGAACCGGGGACGCAGGCCCTCGAGCTGCAGGCAGGTCTCGAAGAGGTCGAACAGCACGACCTCCGGGCGGCGAGCCGGGGCGATCTGCGGGGCGGTCACGGCTGCCCATCGTGCCGGGTGCGGACGGGCGCGGCGAGCGCGGGCGGGCACGCCGCGGTCCCTCATCCCTGGGCGAGCTCCGCGTTCACCCGCCCCGGCCACGCGGGCCCGCCGTAGACGAACCCGGTGTAGGACTGCACGAGCGTCGCGCCCGCCTCGAGCCGGCGCCGGGCCTCGGCCGCGTCGGCGATGCCCCCGACCGAGACCAGGCAGAGCCGCCCCGCCGACCCGCGCCGCCAGCCGCGCGAGGACCGCCCGCGCCGGCGCCACGAGCGGCTCCCCGGAGAGCCCGCCCGTCCCGGCGGCCTCGACGACCTCGGCGCGGGGTCGTGAGCCCGGCGCGGGAGACGGTCGTGTTGGTGGCGACGATCCCGTCGAGGCCGGAGGCGACGGCGAGGTCGGCGATCGCGTCGACGCCGTCGTCGTCGAGGTCCGCGGTGATCTTGACGAGCAGCGGGGTCGGGCCGATCTCCTCGCGCACCGCCGCGAGCAGCGGCTCCAGCGCGTCCACGCCCTGCAGGTCGCGCAGGCCGGGGGTGTTCGGGGAGGAGACGTTGACGACGACGTAGTCGGCGTGGGGCCCGAGGCGGCGGGCCGAGTAGCGGTAGTCGGCGAGGGTCTCGTCCGGGCCGGTCGCGGCCTTCGACTTGCCGATGTTGACCCCGAGCACGGTGCCGAGCGGACCGCCGGCGCGCAGGGTCGCGAGGCGTCCGGCCACCGCGTCGGCGCCGGCGTTGTTGAAGCCCATGCGGTTGACCAGGGCCCGGTCGGCGGGCAGGCGGAAGAGCCGGGGCCGCGGGTTCCCGGGCTGGGCGCGGGCGGTGACGGTGCCGATCTCGACGGCGCCGAACCCGAGGCGGGCGAGCCCCCGGACCCCCTCGGCGTCCTTGTCGTACCCGGCGGCCACCCCGAGCGGCGAGGCGAACTCGAGGCCCATGGCGGACACCGCTCAGCGAGGGGTCGGGGGCGCGGTGCGGCAGGACCGGCGTCGCCGCCTGCAGGGCCCGCAGCCCGATGCGGTGGGTGCGCTCGGCGGGCACCCGGACGGCCACGTGGCGGAACAGCGTGCCGTAGAGGCCGGAGCTCACCGCGACGAAGAGATCACGACAGCGGCGTCCCGTAGCGGGCGTGCAGCTCCCGGAGCGCTCCGATCCCCCGGGCCGCGTGCTCCTTGTCGACCGCCTGGATCGCGGAGACCACGAGGTACTCGTCGTCGGGGAGGTCCAGCCGGGCGAACTGGGCACCGTCGGGGAAGCTCACCGCCAGGACGTCGTCCCACGCGACGCGACGGGTCAGGATCGTCGCGCGCACCTCGACCCCGCCGCGCCCGGCACGCAGCCGGGGGCGGGTGAACAGCAGCGCCCCGCCCGCCAGGAGCAGCCCGAGGACGACCATCGCGACCTGGTCGGCGGGCCGGAAGTTGAAGCCGGCCGACTTGACGTAGACCAGCGCCGCGCCGGTCGCGAAGAACGCGAACAGCAGGACCGCGAGGATCCACGCGACCCACCGGATGCGCTGCGGGTGGAGCTCCAGCTCGACGGGCCCGAGGTCGAGATCCTCGGGCGGGACGACGACGGGTCGCAGCGAGCTGTACCCGCCGAGGGTCGCCCGGCGCTCGGCGTCGTCGCCCGGCCTGCTCATCGGGCGAACCCGACGGGGGCGCGGCGGCTGCCCTCCCGCAGGACATCGAGGGTGAGGGCGGCGTCGAGCGCCGCGACGACGGCCTCGAACCCCTTGTCCTCGGTGGACTCCGGGGTCCCGGCCCGTTCCCAGGCCTGCTCGACGGTCTCCACGGTGAGCACGCCGTTGCCGACCGGGGTGCGCTCGTCGAGCCCGACGCGCAGCAGGCCCGCGGTGACCGCTTCGCAGACGTAGTCGAAGTGGGGGGTGGCGCCGCGGACGACGACACCGAGCCCGACGACCGCGTCGTGCCCGGCCGTCAGGCCCTGGCAGACGACGGGGAGCTCCATCGCCCCGGAGACGCGCACGACGGTCGGCTCGTCGACCCCGGCGCGCTCGGCGGCGAGCCGGGCGCGCTCGAGCATCGTCTCGACGATCTCGCCGTTCCAGCGGGTCGCGGCGATACCGAGGCGCAGGCCGGTGGCGTCGGGGACCTCGATCTCGGGTCGTCCCTGCGTGCTCATGTCCCGGACCTCGTCCCCTCGCTGTTGACCAGCCCGTCCTCGTAGGCGTCGAGGCCCTCGAGGTCGTGGCCCATGCGGTCGCGCTTGGTCCGCAGGTAGCGCAGGTTCTCCGGGGTGGCCCGCGCCGGGAGCGCCACCCGGCCGAGGATCTCCAGGCCGTAGCCCTCGAGGCCCGGCGCGCTTCTCCGGGTTGTTGGTGAGCAGGCGCATCGACTTGATCCCGAGGTCGGCGAGGATCTGGGCGCCGGTGCCGTAGTCGCGGGCGTCGGCGGGCATGCCGAGCGCGAGGTTGGCGTCGACGGTGTCCGCGCCCGGCGTCCTGGAGCTGGTAGGCCTGCAGCTTGTGGATCAGGCCGATCCCCCGGCCCTCGTGGCCGCGCACGTAGAGCACCACGCCGCGGCCCTCGTGGGCGACCGCCTCCATGGCGGCGTCGAGCTGGGGTCCGCAGTCGCAGCGCCGGGAGCGCAGCACGTCGCCGGTGAGGCACTCGGAGTGCACCCGGACCAGCACGTCCTCGCCGTCGCCGATGTCGCCGTAGACCATGGCGATGTGCTCGATGCCGTCGAGCAGCGAGTCGTAGCCGTAGGCGGTGAAGACGCCGTGGTCGGTGGGGATGTTGGCGTGCGCGACCTGGGCGACCTGCTTCTCGGAGCGCCGCCGGTAGGCGATGAGGTCCTTGATCGTGATGATCGCGAGGTCGTGCTCGTCGGCGAAGACCGCGAGCTCCTCGTAGCGGGCCATCTCGCCGTCGTCCTTCTGCGAGACGATCTCGCAGATCGCGCCGGCGGGCTCGAGGCCGGCCAGCCGCGCGAGGTCGACCGCGGCCTCGGTGTGGCCCGGGCGGCGCAGGACGCCGCCGTCGCGGGCACGCAGCGGGACGACGTGGCCGGGGCGGGACAGGTCGGTGGCGGTCGAGGACGCGTCGGCGAGGACGCGGATGGTGCGGGCGCGGTCGGTGCCCGAGATCCCGGTGCCGATGCCCTCGCGGGCGTCCACGGAGACGGTGTACGCGGTGCCGTGGCGGTCCTGGTTGATCGAGTGCGCGGGCGGCAGGTCGAGCCGGTCGCACGTCTCGGCGGTGAGCGGCACGCAGATGTAGCCCGACGTGTAGCGGATCATGAAGGAGACCAGCTCCGGCGTCGCCTTCTCGGCGGCGAAGATCAGGTCGCCCTCGTTCTCGCGGTCCTCGTCGTCGACCACGACGACGGCCTTGCCGTCCGCGATGTCGGCGATCGCGCGCTCGATGTGCTCGAAGCCGTCCACGTGCATCATCTCTACCGCTCCGCGCCGTCGCGCTCCGCTGAGCGTCGCGAGCGAGGCCGCTCGACGTACTTCGCGAGCACATCCACCTCGAGGTTCACCGTCGACCCGACCTCCCGCGATCCCAGGGTGGTCTCGGCCAGGGTCGTGGGGATCAGCCCGACCGAGAACCCGTCGTCGTCGACCTCGGTGACGGTGAGGCTGACCCCGTCCACCGCGATCGAGCCCTTCTCCACGATGTAGCGCGCCAGCCCGACGCCGCCGTCGGCCTCGCGGGGCGTCGTGAAGCGCACCGCCGTCCAGTGCTCGGAGGGCTCCAGGCGCGGCGACGGTGGCCGTCCCGTCGACGTGGCCCTGCACGATGTGCCCGCCCAGCCGCGCGTTCGCGGCGAGGGCCCGCTCGAGGTTGACCGTCGTCCCGGACGCGGCCCCGGCGAGGCTGGAGCGGCGGAGCGTCTCGCCCATCACGTCGACGGCGAAGGTGCCGTCCGTCGGCGTCCACGACCGTCAGGCACACGCCGTTGACGGCGATCGAGTCGCCCGGCCGGGCGTCGGAGGTGACCAGCGGGCCCCGGATGCGCAGGCGCGCGGAGTCCTCCAGCGGCGTGACGTCGACGATCTCGCCGACCTCTTCCACGATCCCGGTGAACACGCACTTCCCCTGTCGTCCGGCACCCTTGCTTCATTGCTCAACCACGGCCGATGCCTGCATCATCCTCGGCTCGCCCGACCCGCGCCGTCAGGAGGGGCGGCGCGTGCCGTGACTCGAACCACTGTGCCCGTGGCGGGGTGGAGCCGAGGTGTCGCGCCGGATCACCCGCGGGTGGTGCTCGGTCCGGTGCGGGGAGACGTGCGCGGCCTGCTCGCGCAGGGCCTGGACCGCGCGCCCGGGATCGTCGGCGCCGTAGACCGCGCTGCCCGCGACGAAGCAGTCCACCCCGGCCTCGGCGGCCGGCCTCGACGGTGTCCGCGCCGATCCCGCCGTCGATCTCGACCAGCACCGTCAGGTGCCCGGTGTCGACGAGCCGGCGGGCCGTGCGCACCTTGTCCAGCACCTCGGGCATGAAGCTCTGGCCGCCGAACCCGGGCTCGACGCTCATGATCAGCAGCGTGTCGTAGTCGCGCAGCACCTCGAGCCAGTCCTCGAGCGGGGTGTTCGGCTTGACCGAGAGACCGGCCTTGGCGCCGGCGGCGCGCAGGTCCCTGGCGATCTGACGCGGGTCGTGGGCGGCCTCGGCGTGCACGGTGACGTTGTGGGCGCCGGCCTCCGCGTAGGGCGGGGCCCAGCGGTCCGGGTCGTCGATCATGAGGTGGCAGTCGATCGGGATGTCGGTGGACGGCGAGCAGGCTCTCGACGACGGGCAGGCCGAGGGTCAGGTTGGGCACGAAGTGCGCGTCCATGACGTCGACGTGCAGCCAGTCGCGATACCCTCGACGGCCGCGGCCTCGTCGGCCAGGCGCGCGAAGTCCGCGGACAGGATGCTGGGCGCGATGAGGGGGGCGGGCACGGCGGTCATTGTGGCCCAGAGCACGCCGATGTGCGTCAGCGCGGACGACGCAGGGTCGCGCAGTACATGGCGTCGGTGCCGTGGCGGTGCGGCCAGAGCTGGACGCCCGGGCCGTCGGGGACGCGTCGCGGCGGGGATCGTCGGGCAGGAGCGCGGCCGTGTCGAGCAGCTCCGCGCCGGTCTCCGCCACCACGGCGCGCACCACCTCGACGGTCTCGGCGGGGTGCGGGGAGCAGGTCGCGTAGGTGACGACGCCGCCCGGGCGCACCCGCTCGAGCGCGTGGGCGAGCAGGCTGCGCTGCAGCTCGGCGAGCTCGGCGACGTCCTCGGGCCGCCGCCGCCACCGCGCCTCGGGTCGGCGGCGCAGCGCCCCGAGACCCGGTGCAGGGCGCGTCGACGAGCACCCGGTCGTACGCGGCCTCGGGCAGCGCCACCTCGCGGGCGTCGCCGACGTGCACGCGCACCGGGAGCCCCGCGGTGGCCTTCTCGACGAGGGCCGCGCGGTGCGGCGCCCGGTCGACGGCGTCCAGCGTCGCGCCCTCGATCGCGGCGAGCGCCCCGAGCATCACGGCCTTCCCGCCGGGGCCGGCGCAGAGGTCGAGCCAGAACTCGTCGCGGCCCGGTCCGTCGGGACCGCGCAGCTCGGCGCGGGCGGCGGCGAGCGCGACGAGCTGGCTGCCCTCGTCCTGGACCACGGCCAGCCCCTCGCGGACCGGCTCCAGGTCGCCGGGGTCACCGCCCTCGGTGAGGTGCACCCCGTAGGGCGAGTACGGCGCCTCGTCGCCCCCGGTGATCGCGGCGAGCTCCTCGGCGGTGATCTCGCCGGGGCGTGCGGCGAGGTGGACCGTCGGGGCGCGCGTCGTCGGCTTCGAGGGCCGCGCCGAGCTCGGCGTCGGCGGCCGGCCCCAGCGCGTCGCGGAACACCTCGGCGATCCAGCGCGGGTGGGCGTGGACGAAGGCGAGGTGCCCGACCGGGTCCTCGGCGGCGTCCGGCGCGAGCTGGGCCACCCACGCGGCCTCGTCGCGCTCGCCGACGCGGCGCAGGACGGCGTTGACGAACCCCGTCGGCTTCGACCCGGCGCGCGAGCGGACCAGCTCGACGGTGGCCCCGACGGCGGCGTGGGCCGGGATCCGGGTCCGCAGCAGCTGCTGGGCGCCCAGGCGCAGCGCGTCGAGGACGACGCCGTCGAGCCGGTCGAGCGGGCGGTCGACGCTGGCGCCGAGGACGGCGTCGAGCAGGCCCTGCGCCCGGCAGGCGCCGTAGGCGAGGTCGGTGGCCAGGGCGGCGTCGCGCCCGGAGATCCGGCGCTCGCGCAGCAGCTGCGGCAGCGTCAGGTTGGCGTAGGCGTCGTCCTCGCGGACGGCGCGCAGCGTGTCGAGCGCGGCCTCGCGGGCCGGGTCGCCCTGCGGTGGGCGGCTCGGGCCGGAGCGTCCCCGGGGCGGGCCGGAGCGGTGGGGCTTCGTCGGGCGCTGCGGCGCGGGCCGCGTCCGGAACGGTGCCCGCCGGGCGGGACGGAGCTGTCGGTCATGCGTCCCCCGTCGCGTCGCTCGGCCCCGGTCACGAGAACCGCTCCCCCGGTGCCGGCTGGGCGCCGCGCGTCCAGTCGACGGCGGGCATCGCGGGCTTGCCTGCGGGCTGCACGGTGCCGAGGGCGACGGGCGCCGCCCGCGGTCCCGACGAGCACCCGGCGCTTCTCGACGCGCAGCTCGCCGGGCGCGAGGTCGTCGAACCCGGTCGTGGTCACGGGGCCGATCTTGACGCGCTGGCCGCGGAACTCCGTCCACGCCCCCGGCGCGGGCGTGACCGAGCGGACGGTGCGGTCGATCGCGAGCGGCGGGTCGGTCCAGCGGACCCGGGCGTCCTCGACGGTGACCTTCGGCGCGACCGAGACGCCCTCGGACGGCTGGGGCACGGCCTCGAGCGACCCGTCGGCGATCCCGTCGAGGGTGGCCGCGAGCAGGCCGGCCCCGGAGGAGCTGAGGCGCCCGAGCAGCGAGCCGGCGGTGTCGTCGTCGGCGATCTTCTCGGTGACGGTGCCGAACACCGGTCCGGTGTCCATGCCCTCCTCGAGCCGGAACGTGGTCGCGCCGGTGATCTCGTCGCCGGCGCGGATCGCGGCCTGGACCGGGGCGGCGCCCGCGCCAGGCGGGGAGCAGCGAGAAGTGCAGGTTCACCCAGCCGTGCTCCGGGATCGCCAGCGCCGCGGGCCGCAGCAGGTTGCCGTACGCGACGACCGGGCAGCAGTCCGGGCCGATCGCGCGCAGCCGGTCGAGGAACTCCGGGTCGGACGCCCTCGCCGGGGTCAGCACCTCGATCCCGGCCTCGTCGGCGAGCGCGCCGACCGGGGAGCGCTGCAGCGTGCGGCGCCGGCCCGCGGGCGCGTCGGGGCGGGTCACGACGGCGACGACCTCGTGCGCGTCGGACGCCAGCAGCCGCCGCAGGGACGCGACGGCGGGCTCCGGGGTGCCCGGCGAAGACCAGCCGCATCTATCGGCGGACTCCCCCGAACAACGGGTTCACCGGGCCGTGTCGGACGCGTGGGGGCTGACCTTCACGCGCGGCGGCGCGGCCGGGTCGAACCAGTCGGCCTGGCGGATGGCCGCCATCGCCTCCTTGCGGGTCGCGGCGTCGAGCTTGTCGAGGAACAGGACCCCGTCGAGGTGGTCGGTCTCGTGCTGGATCGCCCGGGCGAGCATCGCGGTGCCCTCGATCTCCTGCGGCTCGCCGTGCAGGTCCCAGCCGCGGGCGACGACGTGGTCGTAGCGGCGGCAGTCCCACCGGAAGCCGGGGATGGACAGGCAGCCCTCGGGGCCGACCTGCTCGGTCTCGTCGAGGACGGTCCACTCCGGGTTGACCATGTGCCCCTCGACGCCCTCGGCGCGGAAGACGAACACCCGCAGCCCGACCCCGATCTGCGGGGCGGCGAGCCCGGCGCCACCCTGCTCGAGCATCGTCTCGTGCAGGTCGGCGACGAGGGTGCGGAGCTCCTTGTCGAAGGTCGTCACCTCGGTGGCGCGCTCGCGCAGGACGGGATCTCCGAAGAAGCGGACGGGCTGGACGGTCACGGGCGTCGAGTCTACGTATCGGTGTCGGACCGGACGGAGCACGACCGGCGGGCGGACCGGCGCCCGAGCGGCCGGGGCTAGAGCGGATCCTGCGGGTCGAGCAGGACCCGGACCGGGTCGGTCTCCTTGCGGGCGGAGCGGGTGGCGACGGCGGCCGCGAGCTCGGTCGCGAGCGCCCGCCCGGCCCGGCGGGGCACGCGCACCAGGCAGCGCTCCGCGCGGTCGGTCCGTTCGTCGGCGCCGGGCAGGCGGGTGCTCGGGGGCAGCTCGACGGGGCCGAGGACCTCGGCGTCGGGTTCGCCGTCGCCGGTCTCGGGCAGGTGCAGCACGTCGAGCAGCCCGCGCAGCGCCTCCGGGTCGCCGTCGAGGGCGGCCATGCGCACCGCGGGCGGCAGGCCCAGCTCCTCGCGGGCGTCGAGCTCGGCGCCGGCGTGGGCGGCCGGATCCCAGCGCACGAGCGCCTGCACCGCCGCGACGCTCGACTCCGCGACGACCACCACCCGCCCGCCGTCGGGGCCCGGACGCACCAGCGACGCCGCCGCGAACCACCGCCGCACCGTCTCCTCGGCCGCGCGCAGCTCGGGGCGGGCCAGCAGCGCCGCGCCGTCGAGGAGGAGCGCGGCCCCGTACCCGCCGTCGGCGACCGGTTCCGCGCCCGGGGTCGCGACGACGAGGGCCGGGCCGGCGGGCACGGTGTCCAGGATCGGGGCGCCGCCCCCGGAGGACCGGACCACGGTCTGCGGGAAGGCCCGCCCGAGCTCCTCCGAGGTCCGGCCGCTGCCCACGACGGTGGCGCGCAGCGTCGGGGATGCGCAGGCCGGGCAGCGGTAGTTCGTGTCGGGGCGGCCGCACCAGCGGCAGGTCGGCGGGCTCGGGGTGTCGCGGGTGCCTCCCGGGATGCCGAGCGGGCCGTGGCAGTGCCGGCAGCGGGCGGGCTCGCGGCACCGCCCGCAGGCGACGGCGGGCAGGTAGCCCCGGCGCGGGACCTGGACGAGCACCGGCCGGTGGGCGGCCAGCGCGGCCCGGGCCGCCTCGAACGCGACGCCGGGGACTCGGGCGGCGCGGGCGGTCGGGTCGCGCAGGAGCTGGTGGTCGTCCTCGCCGATGGCGGTGACGCGGGGCGCGCGGGCCCGGACGGTGGCGCGCTCGGCGGCCACCGCGTGGGCCCACCGGCTGCGGACCAGCACCTCGGCCTCGGCGGTGCGCGTGGTGCCGGCCACGAGGAGGGCGGCGCCCGTGGCGTGGGCGCGGGCGAGCAGGACGTCGCGGGCGTGCGGGTAGGGGGCGCGCGGCTCGGCGTGGCTGTCGTCGCCGTCGTCCCAGATCGCGAGCAGGCCGGGGTCGTGCACCGGGGCGAACGCGGCGGCGCGGGTGCCGATGGCGAGCCGCTTGTGTCCCCGGGAGACGGCGAGCCAGCGGCGGTAGCGCTCGGCGGGCCCGAGGTCGGCGGCCAGCGCGGCCACCTCGTGCTCGCCGAGGACCTCGACGCAGGCGGCGTGGAGCCGGTCGAGGTCGCGGCGGTCGGGGACGACGATCACCGCGCCGTGCCCGGCCCCGATCGCGGCGCGGGCGGCCTCCGCGAGGCGCCGCGCCCAGTCCTCGCCGGGCAGGGCCTGCCAGACGGCGTGGGCGCCCTGGCGGCGCGCGAGGGCGTCGAGGAAGGCCGGCCCGCGGGGGTAGGCGCTCCAGCCCGTGCCGTCGTGGTCCCCGTGGGCCGACTCGTCGTCGGGAGCTGACTCGTCGTCGGGACCTGCGGCCTTGTCGGAGTGAGCCGGCGGGCTCTCCTGCTCGACGCGGGCGTGCCGCGGGGGGACGGCCAGCCGGACCACGTCGGCGAACGTCCCCGCGTAGCGGTCGGCGACCGTGCGGCAGAGCGCCGCGAGCTCCGGTGAGAGCACCGGCTCGGGCGAGACGACCTTGTCCAACCAGCCGAGCCTGCCGTCGTGGTCCGAGGTGTCGGCGCGCTCGAGTACGAACCCGTCGACCAGCCGCCCGGCGAAACGGACCCGCACGCGCGCGCCCTCGACGGCGGTCTCGTGGAGCTGGACCGGCACGCGGTAGTCGAACAGCCGGTCGAGGTGGGGCAGCGAGACGTCGACCGCGACCTTGGCGACCGATCTCTCCGGGGCGGGGAGGCGCTCGTTGTGCTTCGGCGTGACCGGGGTGGGCTTCGCGGCCTGGGTGCGGGGCGGCGGCGCCGCGGGCATGCCGGGCAGCGCGAGGACGTCCTCGTCGCCCGCCCGGGATCCGCTCATGCGCGCCGGTCTACCAGAGGCACCGTCGGTCCGGGGCTCGTCCCGGGATCCCCCGCGACTCGCATGATCATGGGCACGTCGGGCAGGCGGAGCGGGTCGGACCTGCCTGGGTGCCCCTCGTGCGGGCGCCGAGCCGCGGGCCCTCGCTCGGCCCGCATGATCACGGGCACGTCAGGCAGCGCGAGCGCGGTCGGACTGCTGAGGTACCCCTCGGCCGGGCTCGGGCGGGGCCGCCGACCCGGGCCCCCACTCGAGCCCGCAAGATCATGGGCACCTCCGCAGCGCGCAGCCCGGTCGGACCTGCCCGAGGCCCCTCGTGCCCGAGCCCGGCCGCCGAGACGACGACGGCCCGGCCACCCCACGCAAGGGGTGACCGGGCCGACGTCGGGACGAGCGAGGAGCGTCAGCTCGCGATCGACTTGAGCTGGTCCGCGCGGTCGGTGCGCTCCCAGGGCAGGTCGAGGTCGTCGCGGCCGAAGTGGCCGTACGCCGCGGTCGGCTGGTAGATCGGGCGCAGCAGCTCGAGGTCGCGCACGATCGCGCCGGGGCGCAGGTCGAAGACCTCGTGGATGGCCTTCTCGATCTTGGCCGGGTCCACGTTCGCGGTGCCGAAGGTCTCCAGGAAGACACCCACGGGCTCGGCCTTGCCGATCGCGTAGGCGAGCTGGACCTCGGCGCGCTTGGCGAGGCCCGCGGCGACGACGTTCTTCGCCACCCAGCGGCCGGCGTAGGCGGCCGAGCGGTCGACCTTCGACGGGTCCTTGCCGGAGAAGGCGCCGCCGCCGTGGCGGGCGTAGCCGCCGTAGGTGTCGACGATGATCTTGCGACCGGTCAGGCCGGCGTCACCCATGGGGCCGCCGGTGACGAAGCGACCGGTCGGGTTGACCAGGATGCGGGTGTTCGACGAGTCGAGGTCGATGCCGGCGAGGACCGGCTCGATGACCTTCGACCGGATGTCGGGGGCCAGCATGTTGTCCAGGTCGATGTCCGCCGCGTGCTGGGTGGACAGGACCACGGTGTCGACGGCGACCGGCTTGTCGTCCTCGTACGCGATCGTGACCTGCGTCTTCCCGTCCGGGCGCAGGTAGGGCAGCGTGCCGTCGCGGCGCACCGCGGTCAGCTTGCGCGCCAGCCGGTGCGCGAGGCCGATCGGCAGCGGCATCAGCTCGGGGGTGTCGGCGTCGGCGTAGCCGAACATCAGGCCCTGGTCGCCGGCGCCCTGCTTCGCGATCTCGTCCTCGGAGCCCTCGACGCGGGACTCGTAGCCCTGGTCGACGCCCTGCGCGATGTCCTTCGACTGCGCCCCGATGGAGATCGAGACGCCGCAGCTCTCGCCGTCGAAGCCCTTGGCCGACGAGTCGTAGCCGATGTCCAGGATCGTCTTGCGGACGATGTCGATGTAGTTGACCTGCGCGTTGGTGGTGACCTCACCGGCGACGTGCACCTGGCCGGTGGTCACCATCGTCTCGACGGCGACGCGACTCTTGGGGTCCTGCGCCAGCAGGGCGTCCAGAATTCCGTCGGAGATGGCGTCACAGATCTTGTCCGGGTGGCCCTCGGTGACGGACTCGGAGGTGAACAAACGCCTAGCGGGCACAATCTCTCCCTGCCTCGACAATGGGACGGCCTGACTTTAACGGCTTCCCCCGGGCCTGGCACCGCCCTGGCTCGGCCGTTTGCGCAGCCGGTCACTTACCGGTTGCGCTGGGCGACGGAGTGTGGGAAAGGCGTTTCGACCCGGCCACACTACTGCGCGTGGCCGACCGGCTACGCAGCGTCTAGGTCAGGCGCGGCGAGATGGCGTCCCAGACGCGGGCCGCGAGCGCGGCCTTGGACCCCATCGGCAGGGGTGTCGAGGACCCGTCGGAGCCCAGCAGCCAGCCCTCGTTGTCGGCCCCCTCGAAGGCGGAGTGACTCCCGCTCCCGCCTGCGCCGACGGCGTTGACGACGAGCATGTCGCAGCCCTTGCGGGCGAGCTTCGCCCGGCCGAACGACAGGACGTCGTGGGTCTCGTCACCCGTCTCGGCGGCGAAGCCGACGACGAGGCGTCCGGGCACCTGCTCGGCCACGAGCTCGGCGAGGATGTCGGGATTCCGTGTGAGACGGATCGCGTCCGGCTCGTCGTCGCCCTTCTTGATCTTGAATCCGGCGACGGAGGTCGGGCGGAAGTCGGCGACGGCGGCGGCCATGACGACCGCGTCGGCGTCCTTCGCGGCGTCGACGACGGCCCGGCGCATCTCCTCGGTGGTCCGGACCGCGACGACGTCGACGGACGCCGGCGGCGCGAGGTCGGCGGTGGTCCCCGCGACGAGGGTGACGTGCGCGCCGCGCTGGGCGGCGACGCGGGCGAGGGCGTAGCCCTGACGCCCGGACGACCGGTTGCCGAGGGTGCGCACCGGGTCCAACGGCTCGGCGGTGCCCCCGGCGGAGACGACGACGTGTCGGCCCTCGAGGTCCCGGGGCAGGGCCTGCGGCTCCTCGAGGAGCAGGCGGGCGAACTCGGCGATCTCGACGGGCTCGGGCAGTCGGCCCGGCCCGGAGTCGGCGCCGGTGAGGCGTCCCGAGGCGGGCTCGAGGACGACGGTGCCGCGGTGGCGCAGGGTGGCGACGTTCTCGCGCGTCGCCGGGTGGTCCCACATCTCGGTGTGCATCGCGGGGACGGCGAGCACCGGACATCGCGCGGTGAGCAAGGTCGAGGTGAGCAGGTCGTCCGCGCGGCCCACCGCGAGCCGGGCGAGCAGATCGGCGGTGGCCGGCGCGCAGACGACGAGGTCCGCGCGGCGCCCGAGCGCGACGTGGGTGACCTCGGGGACGTGCTCGAAGACCCCGGAGAGGACCTCACGGCCGGAGAGCGCCTCGAAGGTGGCTGCCCCGACGAAGGTCAGGGCGTTCGACGTGGCGACGACCTGGACGTGGTGGCCGGCCTCGCGCAGGCGGCGGAGGAGCTCGCAGGCCTTGTAGGCCGCGATGCCGCCGGAGACCCCGAGGACGATCTCCTTCGCGGTGGTCCCGGCGGCGTCCGCCACCCCCGCTACTCGCCCTCGGTGTGCTCGAGCATCCGGGCGTGGATCTCGCGCATCGCGATCGAGAGCGGCTTCTCGCGCGGGCCCGGCTCGACGAGCGGGCCGACGTACTCGAGGAGGCCCTCACCGAGCTGGGCGTAGTAGTCGTTGATCTGACGCGCCCGCTTGGCGGCGTAGATCACGAGTGCGTACTTCGAGCTGACGGTCTCCAGCAGCTCGTCGATCGGGGGGTTGGTGATGCCCTCGGGCACGTCGTGGAAGCGACCGGTGACGCGGCCGGCGGGAATGCTCATTCAGTGACTCCTGCTCTCTGGGGCACCTGCGGCCCCGTGACCCACGGCCCCGGCGGGCGCGCCGTCGCGGTCGACGCCGTCGCGCTGCGCATCCGGGCTGGTCGGGCGCTCGGTCGGGTGTGCCAAGTCTACCAATCGCCGCGCGGTCTCCCGGACGTCGTGGTTCACGAGGGCGACGTCGAACTCGCGGCGGGCCGCCAGCTCCACCCGCGCGGTCGCCAGCCGCCGCTCGACGACCTCCGCGGGCTCGGTGCCGCGGCCGGTCAGCCGCGACACCAGTTCCTCCCACGACGGGGGCTCGAGGAACACCAGCAGCGCGTCGGGCCGGCGCTCGTGCACCGCCCGGGCCCCGGCGAGGTCGAGCTCCAGCAGCACCGGCTCGCCCGCCGCCAGGTGCGCCTCGACCGGGGCGGAGGGGGTGCCGGAACGGTGCAGGCCCCGATGGATCGAGGCCCACTCCAGCATCTCCCCGGCCGCCACCATGCGGTCGAACTCCTCGTCGGTGACGAAGTGGTACTCGCGTCCGTCCACCTCCCCCGGCCGGGCCGCCCGGGTGGTCGCCGACACGCTGAACCACAGCGGGGCGTCCATCGCGCGCAGCTCGGCGACGACGGTGCTCTTGCCGACCCCGGACGGTCCCGCGAGCACCAGGAGCCGGCCGCGGGTGCTGTCCCGGACCGACGACGGGGAGGCGGACGCGGAGGTCACTCGCCGTCGAACTCCGCGAGCAGGGCCTTGCGCTGGCGCTCCCCCAGGCCGCGCAGGCGGCGACTGGGAGCGATCTCCAGGCGCTCCATGATCTGGCCGGCGCGGACCTTGCCGACGCCGGGCAGTGCCTCGAGCAGCGCCGAGACCTTCATCTTGCCCAGCACCTCGTCGGAGTCGGCCTGCTCGAGGACGTCACCGCAGGGTGGTGCCGCCGCGCTTGAGCCGCTCCTTGAGCTCGGCCCGGGCGCGACGGGCGGCGGCTGCCTTCTCCAGCGCGGCCGCCCGCTGCTCCTCGGTCAGCTCGGGAAGTGCCACGGTCTCCTCCGGTTCAAGCAGGTGGGTGGTGTCGGATCGATCATGAGGTCGCACATCCGATGTCGGCCCGCCTCGTCAGCAGGTCGACCGGACCTCGTCGCAGCGAACGTACCGTCTGCGCGGCCCCGGCACAGTCCGCGGGTGTCCGGCATGTGAACGTCGTCGCCCGGCCGGGCGGTCCGGTGCGCTGGGACGACGACGCGGCGCTGCTCCGACCCGCCCAGGGCCGCGCCGGACGCGGCCGTGCGCCTTGCGTCGGGTGTCATGCGCCGACCGGTCCGGCGGGCAGCCGCAGGTCCGCGAGCGAGCCGTTCAGCGCCGCGCAGGCGTCGTGCAGCGCTTCCGGGTCGGGGCCGACGGCCAGGATCTCCCGGGAGCTGGACGGGATCACCGGCCCGCTGCCCGCCGCGAAGGCCTCGCCGAGATCGGCCGGGGTGGCGCCCTGCGCCCCGAGCCCCGGCACGAGGACCGGCCCGGCGAGCCGCGAGAGGTCGAGCCCGTGGGCGCGTCCGGTCGTCCCCGCCGTGGCGCCGACGACGACCCCGGCGACGCCCCCGTGGCGTGCGTTCACCGCCGCGCACGAGTCGACGACGCTCTGGGCGACCTCGCGCATGCCCCGGTAGCCGCTCCCGTCGCCGGGGGCCGCCGCCGAGGGGTCGCGGGTCCACGCCTGGGCGGACTGCACCGACGGGGCCTCGGGGTTCGACGTGCGCGCCAGCACGAACACCCCGCGGCCGGTGGCGGCGGCCAGATCGATCGCCGGCGTGAGCGACCCGACCCCCAGGTACGGCGAGAGGGTGACCGCGTCCGCGGCGAGCGGGGAGGTGTCCGCGAGCCACGCCGAGGCGTAGGCGGTCATCGTGGAGCCGATGTCGCCGCGCTTGGCGTCGGCGATGGTGAGCAGGCCCGCGTCGCGGGCGTCGGCGAGCACCCGCTCGAGGGCCCGCACTCCCCCGCTGCCGTGCACCTCGAACAGCGCCACCTGCGGTTTGATCACCGCCACGTGGCCGGCCAGCGCCGCCACGGCGTCGCGCCCGAAGCGCTCCACCCCGGCGGCGTCGTCCTCGTGGCCCCACCGCGCCAGCAGGCCCGGGTGCGGGTCGATCCCGACGCACAGCGGACCGTGGTCCGCCACGGCCGCCGCGAGGCGCGCGACGAAGGGGGCCCGCGACCGCGGGGTCACGCCGGGCCCGCCCCGGTCGGCTCGCCGCCCGCCGTCTCGCTGCGGGCCTTGGCCAGCCGCTCGTGCAGGACCTGCAGCGGCGTCACGCTGATGTCGCCGCGGATCACCGCCTCGATGGCCTGCACCGCCGCGGCCGCGCCCTGCACCGTCGTCACGCACGGGACGCCGACGTTGAGCGCCGCCGCGCGGATCTCGTAGCCGTCCACCCGTGGTCCGGCGTGCCCGACCGGGGTGTTGACGATCAGGTCGACCCCGCCGGCCTGGATCTCCTCGACGATGTTGTCGGGACCCTCGAAGTGCTTGCGGACCACCTGGCACTCGATGCCGTTGCGCTCCAGCACGCTCGCGGTGCCCGCCGTCGCGAGGATCTCGAAGCCGAGGTCCGCGAGGCGCTTCACCGGGAAGATCAGCGCCCGCTTGTCCCGGTTCGCCACGGAGACGAACACCTTGCCCGACGTCGGGAGGGGTCCGGACGCGGCGGCCTGGGCCTTCGCGAACGCCGTCGAGAAGGCGACGTCGATGCCCATCACCTCGCCGGTGGACTTCATCTCCGGCCCGAGCAGCGAGTCCACCCCGCGTCCGTCGGGACGCCGGAAGCGGTGGAAGGGCAGCACGGCCTCCTTGACCGCGACCGGGTGCTCCTTGGGCAGGTGCCCGCCGTCGCCCGCCGCGGGCAGCACGCCCTCGCGGCGCAGCCCCGCGATCGTCGAGCCCAGCATCACCCGCGCGGCGGCCGAGGCCAGCGGGACGCCGGTGGCCTTGGAGACGAACGGGACCGTGCGGCTGGCGCGCGGGTTGGCCTCGAGGACGTAGAGCACCTCGTCCTTGAGGGCGTACTGCACGTTCATCAGGCCGAGCACCCCGAGACGGCGGGCGAGCGCGACCGTCGAGGTCCGCACCGTCTCGATCTCGGAGAGCCCGAGGGTGATCGGCGGCAGGGTGCACGAGGAGTCGCCGGAGTGGACCCCGGCCTCCTCGATGTGCTCCATGACCCCGCCGAGGTAGACCTCGCCGGTGACGTCGCACAGCGCGTCGACGTCGATCTCGATGGCGTCGTCGAGGAACCGGTCGACGAGCACCGGGTGGTCCGGGGTGACCTCGGTGGCCCGGGCGATGTAGTCGCCGAGGGTGTCGTCGTCGTAGACGATCTCCATGCCGCGCCCGCCGAGCACGTACGAGGGCCGCACGAGCACCGGGTAGCCGATGGTCGCGGCGATCTCGCGGGCACCGGAGAAGCTCGTCGCCGTGCCGTAGGGCGGGGCGGGCAGCCCGGCGTCGTCGAGGACGTGGCCGAACGCGCCGCGCTCCTCGGCGAGGTCGATCGCCGCGGGCGGGGTGCCGACGATCGGGACCCCGGCGGCCTCGAGCACCGCGGCCAGCTTGAGCGGGGTCTGCCCGCCGAGCTGGACGACGACCCCCGCCAGGCCCGGGGTGCGGGTGCCGTCGGGGTGCCGGACGCTGTCGCCGCCGCCGGAGAGGCGCTCGGCGTGGACGACCTCGAGCACGTCCTCCTCGGTGAGCGGCTCGAAGTAGAGACGGTCGGCGGTGTCGTAGTCGGTGGAGACCGTCTCGGGGTTGCAGTTGAGCATCACGGTCTCGAACCCGGCCGCGCGCAGCGAGGTCGCCGCGTGCACGCAGGAGTAGTCGAACTCGATGCCCTGCCCGATGCGGTTCGGCCCGGAGCCCAGGATGATCACCTTGGGCTTCTCGGTCTGCGGGGTCACCTCGGACTCCGCGGCGGGGTCGGACTCGTAGGCCGAGTAGTGGTACGGCGTCCGGGCGGCGAACTCCGCGGCGCAGGTGTCGACGGTCTTGTAGACCGGCCGCACGCCGAGGCGGTGGCGCAGCGCCCGGACCCCGCCCTCGCCGGCGAGCTCGGGCCGCACCCGGGCGATCTGCAGGTCCGACAGGCCCGCGCGCTTGGCCCGGCGCAGCAGGGCGGCGTCGAGCACCGGGGCGTCGCCGATCTCGCGGCGCAGCTCGACCAGGCCCTCGATCTGCTCGACGAACCACGGGTCGATCCCCGAGGCCTCGGAGACCGCGGCGACGCTGTTGCCGAACCGCAGCGCCCGCTCGACGGCGTAGAGCCGGCCGTCGCGCGGCAGCGAGGCCTGGTGCAGCGCGCCCTCCGGGGTGATCCCCTCGGGGTCGGGTCGGGTGCCGAAGCTCAGCGTCGGCGGTCTCGGTCGAGCGCAGCGCCTTGTTCAGCGCCTCCGGGAACGACCGGCCGAGCGCCATCGCCTCGCCGACCGACTTCATCGTCGTCGTCAGCGTGGGGTCCGCGCCGGGGAACTTCTCGAACGCGAACCGGGGCACCTTGACCACGACGTAGTCGAGCGTCGGCTCGAAGCTGGCCGGGGTCTCGCCGGTGATGTCGTTGGGAATCTCGTCGAGGGTGTAGCCGACGGCGAGGCGGGCCGCGATCTTCGCGATCGGGAACCCGGTGGCCTTCGACGCGAGCGCGGAGGACCGCGAGACGCGCGGGTTCATCTCGATGACGACGAGGCGCCCGGTCTCCGGGTGGACCGCGAACTGGATGTTGCAGCCGCCGGTCTCCACGCCGACCGCCCGCAGCACCGCGATCCCGGTGTCGCGCATGACCTGGTACTCGCGGTCGGTCAGCGTCATCGCCGGGGCGACGGTCACCGAGTCGCCCGTGTGCACGCCCATCGGGTCGATGTTCTCGATGGAGCAGACCACGACGACGTTGTCCTTGGCGTCGCGCATCAGCTCGAGCTCGTACTCCTTCCAGCCGAGCACGGACTCCTCGATGAGCACCTCGTGCACCGGGCTGGCGGCGAGACCGGTGCCGGCCAGGCGCTCGAGCTCCTCGTCGGTGTAGGCCAGGCCGGAGCCGAGCCCGCCCATGGTGAAGCTGGGCCGGATCACGACGGGCAGCCCGACGTCGGCGACCGTGGCCCGGACCTCGGCCATCGAGTGGCAGACCTCGGACCGGGGGACGTCGCCGCCGAGGGAGCGGACGATCTCCTTGAACTTCAGCCGGTCCTCGCCGCGCTGGATGGCGTCGACGTCGGCGCCGATCAGCTCGACGCCGTAGCGCTCGAGCACCCCGGCGTCGTGCAGGGCGATCGCGGTGTTCAGCGCGGTCTGGCCGCCCAGCGTGGCGAGCAGCGCGTCCGGCCGCTCCGCCTCGATGACCTTGGTGACGTACTCGACGGTGATCGGCTCGACGTAGGTCGCGTCGGCGTACTCCGGGTCGGTCATGATCGTCGCCGGGTTGGAGTTGACCAGCGAGACGCGCAGGCCCTCCTCGCGCAGCACCCGGCAGGCCTGGGTGCCGGAGTAGTCGAACTCGCAGGCCTGCCCGATGACGATCGGACCCGAGCCGATCACCAGGACGTGGTGGATGTCGTCGCGGCGCGGCATGTGCTCAGCGCCCTCCCATCAGGCCTGCGAAGCGGTCGAACAGATCGGCGGCGTCGTGGGGCCCGGCGGCCGCCTCCGGGTGGTACTGCACCGAGAACGCCGGCACGTCGGTGCAGGTCAGTCCCTCGACCACCCCGTCGTTCGGGCACCCGTGGGACAGGTGGACGTCGCCGTGCGGGGAGTCGACGTGCTCGCCGGGCGTCCCGGCCACCGCGAATCCGTGGTTCTGGCTCGTGATGGCGACCGTCCCGGTGGTGTGGTCGATGACGGGGACGTTGATGCCCCGGTGTCCGTATCGGAGCTTGAAGGTACCGAGCCCCAGGGCACGCCCGAGGATCTGGTTGCCGAAGCAGATGCCGAACAGCGGCACCCCGCGGCGCAGCACCTCGGCGGTGAGCGCGACGGCGTGGTCGGCGGTGGCCGGGTCCCCGGGGCCGTTGGAGAGGAACACCCCGTCGGGGGACCCGTCGAGCAGCTCGTCGATCGTCGCGGTGCTCGGCACGACCCGGGTCTCGATGCCGCGCGCGGCGAGCATCCGCGGGGTGTTCGCCTTGATCCCGAGGTCGAGCGCGGCGACGGAGAACCGGCGCTCGCCGTCCGCGGACACCACGTACGGCGAGCGCGTGGTGACCTCCCCCGCCAGGTCCGCGCCCGCCATGGCCGGGCTCTCGCGCACCGCGGAGAGCATCTCGGCCTCGGTGCCCAGCGCGTCGCCGGAGAACAGCCCGGCGCGCATCGAGCCCGACTCGCGCAGCCGCCGCGTCACCGCGCGGGTGTCGACGCCCGCCAGCCCGACGATGCCCTGGCGCGTCAGCTCGTCGGTGAGGTCGCGCCGGGAGCGCCAGTTCGACGGCGCCCGGGCCGGGTCCCGCACGACGTACCCGGCCACCTGGATGCGCGCGGACTCGTCGTCCTCGTCGTTCCACCCGGTGTTGCCGATGTGCGGCGCGGTCGAGACGACGATCTGGCGGTGGTAGCTCGGGTCGGTCAGCGTCTCCTGGTAGCCGGTCATCCCGGTGGTGAACACGGCCTCGCCGAGCGTGCGCCCGCGCGCCCCGAACGGTTCGCCGCGATGGACGGTCCCGTCCTCGAGCACCAGCAACGCCTCGTCAGTCACGTCCCTACCTTTCCGTCACGTACCGTCCATCGTCCCCGCAGCATGGTGTGGACCACCGACACCGGCAGCTCCATCCCCTCGTACGGGGTGTTGTCCGCGATGCTCGCCAGCTCCGCGCCGCGCACCGTCCAGCGCGCGCCCGGGTCGACCAGCGTGAGGTTCGCCGGTTCCCCGGGCGCGATCGGCCGGCCCTGGTCCGGCAGACCCGCGATCCGCGCCGGCGCCTCGCTGCACACCCGCGCCACGCCGCGCCAGTCGAGCAGCCCGCTCTCGACCATCGTCGCCGACACCACCGACAACGCGGTCTGGAGACCGAGCATGCCGGGACGTGCGCTCGCCCACTCGCAGTCCTTCGCCTCGACGGCGTGGGGGGCGTGGTCGGTGGCGACGCAGTCGACGACGCCGTCGGCCAGGGCCCGGCGCAGCGCGAGGGTGTCGGACTCGGGGCGCAGCGGCGGGTTGACCTTGTGCACCGGGTCGTAGCCCTCGGCGGCGGTGTCGGTCAGCAGCAGGTGGTGGGGCGTGACCTCGGCCGAGACCTGCGCGCCCAGGCTCTCGCGGGCCCACGTCAGGATCGCCGCCGAGCGCGCCGTCGAGAGGTGGCAGACGTGCAGCCGCGCGCCCGCCGCGGCGGCGAGCATCGCGTCCCGCGCCACGATCGACTCCTCGGCCGTCGCCGGCCAGCCGGCCAGGCCCAACCGTGCCGCGACCGGCCCCTCGTGCGCCTGCGCCCCGACCGTCAGCCGGTGGTCCTCGGCGTGCTGGGCGACGACCGCGTCGAGCGAGCGCGCGTACTCCAGCGCGCGCCGCATGATCAGCGGGTCGTTCACGCAGCGGCCGTCGTCGGAGAAGACCCGGACGCCGGCCGGGGAGGCGGCCATCATCCCCATCTCGGCGAGCCGCTCCCCGCCGAGCCCGACCGTGACCGCGCCGACCGGGTGCACGTCGACCAGGCCGACCTCACGCCCGCGCCGCCAGACGTGCTCGACGACGACGGGCGAGTCCTGCGCGGGGTCCGTGTTCGGCATCGCGAAGACCGCGGTGTAGCCGCCGAGCGCGGCCGCGGCCGAGCCGGTGGCGACGGTCTCGGCCTCCTCCCCGCCCGGTTCGCGCAGGTGGGTGTGCAGGTCGACCAGTCCCGGGAGGGCGATCAGGCCGTCCGCGTCGATCGTCTCGTCGGGGTCGTCCAGTGTGTCGACCAGCACCCCGTCGCGGACGTACAGGTCGGTGACGTCCTCGCCGTAGGGGCGGACGCCGATGATCCTCGTCGTCGTCATGCCACGTCCTCCCCGGCCAGCAGGTGATAGAGGACCGCCATCCGCACGTGCACCCCGGCGGTCACCTGCTCGGCGATGGCGGCGCGGTCGGAGTCGGCCACCGAGCTCGCGATCTCCATGCCGCGCACGGCCGGACCCGGGTGCAGGACGACCGCGTGGTCGGGCAGCGTGTCCGCCCGACGCTGCGAGAGCCCGAAGCGCACCGCGTACTCCCGCGAGGAGGGGAAGAAGCCGCCGTGCATCCGCTCCGCCTGCACCCGCAGCATCATCACCGCGTCCGGGCCGGTGGCCAGGTGGGCGTCGAGGTCGTGGACGACCGTGACCGGCCAGGCGTCGACCCCTGTCGGCAGCAGGGTCGGCGGGGCCACGAGGGTGACCTCGGCGCCGAGGGTGTCGAGCAGGTGCGCGTTGGACCGGGCGACGCGGCTGTGCAGGACGTCGCCGACGATGGCGACCCGGCGGCCACCCAGGTCGGGCCCCAGGCGCTTGCGCAGGGTGGCCGCGTCGAGGAGGGCCTGGGTCGGGTGCTCGTGGGTGCCGTCGCCGGCGTTCACCACGGCGACGTGGCCGTCGGTGTGGGAGTGGCCCACCCGGTCGAGCCACCCGGCGATCCGGTGCGGCGCCCCCGACGCCGGGTGGCGCACGACGACCGCGTCGGCCCCCGCGGCCGCGAGGGTGGCGGCGGTGTCGCGCAGCGACTCCCCCTTGCCGACGCTCGAGCCGGAGGCGCTGACGTTGATCGTGTCCGCGCTCATCCACTTGCCGGCGACCTCGAAGGAGACGCGGGTGCGGGTGGAGTTCTCGTAGAACAGGGTGACGACGGTGCGCCCGCGCAGCGTGGGCAGCTTGCGCACCGCGCGCCCGGTCAGCGCCTGCTCCATGTTCTCGGCGGTGGCCAGGAGGGCGTCGGCCTGCTCGCGGCGCAGGCCCTCGGTGGAGAGCAGGTGGCGCAGGCCGACCGCCGCGGGGCCGGGGTCGGGGGCGCTCACCGCAGCGTCACCCCGTCGTGCCCGTCGGACTCGCGCAGGGAGACGGCGACGTCCTCGGCGCGGTTGGTCGGGACGTTCTTGCCGACGTAGTCCGCGCGGATCGGCAGCTCGCGGTGTCCCCGGTCGACGAGGACGGCCAGCTGGACGGCGCGCGGGCGGCCGTGGTCGCGGAGGGCGTCGAGCGCGGCGCGCACGGTGCGCCCGGACATCAGGACGTCGTCGACGAGGACCACGACCACGTCGTCGATCCCGCCCGCCGGGATGTCGGTCTCGGCGAGGGCGCGGGTGGGCTGGCGCCGGAGGTCGTCGCGGTAGAGCGTGGGGTCGAGCGTCCCGACCGCGACGGTGGTGTCCGTGCCGTCGGTCCGGCCGATGGCCTCGACCCGCTCGGCGAGCCGGTGGGCGAGGTGGACGCCGCGGGTGGGGAGTCCGAGGAGCACGACCCGTGCTCCGGCGTCCGCGGTCTTCTCGAGGATCTCGTGGGCGATCCGGGCGATGGTGCGCGTGATGTCCGCCGAGGAGAGCAGTTCTCGCTCACCCTCGGCAGTCGTCGCACCCTCCGGCCCAGGACCACCCCGGCGCCGCGTGGGCACTCGGGGACCTCCTTCTCCGCCTCGCGGGACGGCTCTTAAAGGATGTCGATGGGTTCACGAGTGACACTATCAGCCACCGTCTGCGATCGTCCGGGCCGCCGGAGCCACCGTCGGCCCCCGTCGGCGGGCGCTCTGCATGCGGACGATCACAGTCGGCGTCGGAGCAACGGAGACGCGAACCACTCGACCGGATCGGCGTGCCGCGTGACACACCGGGCGACCAGCGGTGGAACCTCGGCTTGACCCCGTGATCGCCGAAGGCGCATCATCACTCTCCGTATCGATTTCAGCAGGGCAGCGTCGGCGGTTTCCCCGACCGGCGCGTCGGGAACGGGGTGCCGCCACATGGGCGACTATGCGAAGGCGCTGGGCGCCAAGCTTCGGGGGATCCGGCAGCAGCAGGGGCTCTCGCTGCACGGTGTCGAGCAGAAGTCGGGCGGACGCTGGAAGGCGGTCGTCGTCGGGTCGTACGAGCGGGGCGACCGCGCGGTGACCGTGCAGAAGCTGGCCGAGCTGGCCGACTTCTACGGGGTGCCGGTGGCCGAGCTGCTGCC
Organism: uncultured Actinomycetota bacterium; assembly: GCA_963849235.1. GTDB lineage: Bacteria > Actinomycetota > Actinomycetes > Mycobacteriales > Pseudonocardiaceae > Actinomycetospora. Next base: position 557,917 of record CAWKGY010000001.1, read on the forward strand.
CGAGGGTCGCATCCCCTCGGGCTCGGAGCCGGCCGCGAAGATCGTCATCAACCTGGAGCGGCTGCAGGCCCTCCCGGCCGAGAAGGCGGGCCCTCTGGCCCGTTACGCCGCGGCCATCCAGAGCCAGCGCGGCGACTACAACGGCAAGGTCCTCTCGATCCGCAACGAGGACCTCCGCTCGCTCGCGATCATCTACGACATGACGCCGGGCGACCTGTCCGAGCAGCTCGTCGAGTGGGGCGTGCTGCCGCCCGAGGCGCGGGTCATCCGCGAGGACTGACCGGCCCGTTCCGAGCGAAGGGCCCCATCGGTCGGCTGGATGGGGCGTGGGCGCCCTTCGCCGGAACGCCGACCGGGCCGGTGTTCTGAGCGAGGGTGCCCTTCGGTCGATCTATGCGACCGAAGGTGCCCCTCGCTCAGTCGTCTGTGCCCGGCTCAGTCGCGTCGTCGACCTCGGCCGCCGCCGGTTCCGCGATCTCCGCGTCCGGCGGCACCTCCACGCGTTCCCGCTCCGGCGCCGCCACCGGCTCGCGCTGCCCGGAGGCCAGGCCGGCGAGCACCCCGTTCACGAATCGCGGCGAGTCGTCCGTCGAGAGCTCCCGCGCCAGCAGGATGGCCTCGTCGATCGCCACCGCGTCGTCGACGTCGTCGGTGAAGAGCACCTCGAAGGCCCCGATGCGCAGGATGGCGCGGTCGACGGCCGCCATCCGCTCCACCGACCATCCCCGGGCCAGCTCACCGAGCGAGGCGTCGATGTGGTCCTGGTGGGCGACGACGCCCTCGACGAGGGTCTGCGCGAAGTCCGAGACCGGCGGGGCGTCCGCGCCCGAGATCCGGCGACGGAGCACGTCGAGCGGGTCCTCGGCGCGGGCCTCGGACTCGAAGAGGATGTCCAGGGCGCGCTTGCGGGCCTTCGACCGCGAGCCCTTGCGGGGCGGGACGTCCTGGTGGGCCGACCGTCCCCGGTCCCCCACGTGCTGGGGCGAGCTGCGCTCCGCTCCGTCTCCCGCCCCCCGGGTCGAGCTCTGCTCCGCTCCGTCTCCCGCCCGGGTCGAGCTCCGCTCCGCTCCGTCTCCCACTAGCTCGACACGCGGCCGAGGTAGCGCCCGTCCCGGGTGTCCACCTTGACCGTGGTGCCGGTCTCGAGGAACAGCGGCACCTGGATCTCGGCGCCGGTCGACACGGTGGCGGGCTTGGTGCCACCGGTGGAGCGGTCGCCCTGCACGCCCGGGTCGGTGTGGGTGATCTCCAGCTCGACGGAGGCCGGCATCTCGATGAACAGCGGCACACCGTCGTTGAAGGACACCTGCACCTCCTGGTTCTCGAGGAGGAAGCGCGCCTGGTCGCCCACGGTCTGGCCGGGCACCGGGATCTGCTCGTAGTCGTTCGAGTCCATGAACACGAAGTCGTCGCCGTCGCGGTACAGGTAGGTCATGTCCCGGCGGTCGACGTTGGCCGTCTCCACCTTCGTGCCCGCGTTGAACGTCTTGTCGACGACCTTGCCGGTCATCACGTTCTTCAGCGTCGTCCGGACGAAGGCGCCGCCCTTGCCCGGCTTGACGTGCTGGAACTCGGTGACGGACCAGAGGTTGCCGTCGATCCGCAGCACCAGGCCGTTCTTCAGGTCGTTCGTCGTCGCCACTGCCGCGTCGCTCCTGTGCTCGATCTCGTCGGGACGCCGTGGTCCCCGATGGTCTCCGGTCCGGCCGCGTCAGCCCAGGACCAGGAGATCCCGCGTCGACGCGGTCAGCGGTTCGGCCCCGGACCCGGTCACGACCAGGGTGTCCTCGATCCGCACGCCGCCGCGGCCGGGGAGGTAGACGCCCGGCTCGACGGTGACCGTCATGCCTGCCTCCAGGGTAGCGGTCGCCGTCTGACCCATCGCCGGAGCCTCGTGGATGACGAGCCCGACGCCGTGCCCGACGGGGTGCACGAACTGCTCGCCGTAGCCCGCGGCCGTGATGACGTCCCGGGCGGCGGCGTCGATCTCGGCGGTGCCGACCCCGGGCCGCAGGGCCGCGCGCCCGGCGGCCGCGGCCGCGTCGACCAGGTCGTAGATCTCGCGCTGCCAGTCCGCGACGGCGCTCGCGGGCCCGACGAGGACGGTGCGTGTCATGTCCGAGTGGTAGCCGTCGACCAGGGCGCCGAAGTCCATCGTGACGAGGTCCCCGGGCGCCAGCGGGGCGTCGGAGGGCCGGTGGTGCGGGATCGCGGAGTTGCCGCCCGCGGCCACGATCGTCTCGAAGCTCGGCCCCGAGGCGCCGTGGGCGACCATGCGCTCCTCGAGCTCGCGGGCGACGTCGCGCTCGATGCGCCCCGCCGCGAGGACGCCGTCGGCGATCGCCCCGGCCAGCGCCGCGTCGGCCGCCGCGCAGGCCAGGCGCAGGGCGTCGACCTCGGCGTCGTCCTTGACCGCCCGCAGCCGCTCCACGAGTCCCGGGGCACGACGCAGGTCGGCGTCGGTGGCGGCGGCCAGGGTGTCGAAGGCGTCGACGGTGACCTGGGCGCTGTCGAACCCGATCGCCGCGGCACCGGTCGCCCCGAGCAGGGCCGGTGCGCAGGCCCGGTCGACGAGCACCGCCAGGTCGGGGGTCTCGGCCGCGGCCTGCGTCGTGTAGCGGCCGTCGGTGGCGAGCACCGTGCGGTCCTCGTCGCCCGGCCCGTCGTCGGCGTGCACGAGCAGGGCCGCGTTCGACCCGGTGAAGCCGGCCAGGTAGCGCACGTTGACGAGGTCGGTGACGAGGAGCGCGTCCAGGTCGGCTCCGCGCAGGGCCACGCGGAGGGCCTCCCGACGCCGGGCCCCGGCCGGGCGGGGGCTGGGGGTCAGCGTGGTCGCAGCGGTCACGCCGCGAGCGTAGGACCGACGGTGCCTCCGGGACGTGATGAGGCGCACCGTACGGTGGGCCCGTGCGTCCCTGGGTGCTGCGTGCTCTGGCCATGACGCTGCTCTACGGCGTGGGGCAGACGGCGTTCGTCGCGCTGTCCTCGCGGTTCGTGGACCAGACGCTGCTGTGGACGATCCTGCTCCTCGGCGTCCTGCTCCTCGTGGGACTCGTGTGGGGCGGCGCCGAGGTGATCGCCGACCGCATCCCGCCCGAGTGGACCTGGCTCAAGGCCTCCCTCGTGACGGGGCCCGCGGCAGGCCTGCTGAGCTGGATCCTGCTGATGTCGTTCGTCGACTCGGTCGGGGTCGAGGACCTCAGCTCCGCGCTGGTCGGGCGGGCCGCATTCACCGTGCTGCTCGTGCTCGCCTCCGTGTCGCTGGGGTCGCGCTTCGGCTGGATCTCCCTGCGCCGCTCGGGCGACCCCCGCGCGGAGCAGGACCCGAGCGCCGACACCGACGAGCCCGGCGAGGACTACACCGGCCCCTCGACGAGGTCGGGCGAGCCCGACGCGGCGCCGGTGCTGCCCGCGTCGACCGCCGAACGGGTCGCCGCTCGCCGCGCCCGCCGCCTCGAGGAACGCGAGCGGCGCGAGGCCGGGCTCGACCCCGCCGTGCCCGCTCCGACACCCGCCCCGGCCGCAGCTGCCCCGGCGGCGGCCGCCTCGTCGTCGCCGGGCCGGTCGCGTCGGGCCGGTGGGCGCGGCGACGACCCGACCCGGGTCCCCTTCGGCTCCGGCCCGTTCGCCGACCCGCCGTCCGCTCCCACCCCCGCGTCGTCGCCGGCCCCGGCCTCCTCGGGGGGCTACGCCTCCCCCGTCGTCGCCGTGCTTCCCCCGGTGACGCCGCTGCCCGCGCAGCCGGACCAGGCGACGGGTCCCGAGGAAGGTGACGACGACGGGTCCGACGGCCGCCGCTCCGGCGGTGCGAGGCGGCGGTTCGGTCTCCGTCGCCCCGCGTCCGACGCCGACGACGCCTGAGGTCCACCACAGCGCGACGGGCACCCTCACCACGACGCGCCGGGCACGCCTCAGCGCAGCGCGCCGAGCACGAGGGCGAGCGGCGGCCACGAGGCCCGGCCCCGGCGGGTGACCGACCGGCACCGCAGCCGCACCGCCGGTTCCCGCAGGTCGAGCACGCGCACCCCGGCCCGGACGGGGCGTTCCCGCGGCAGCAGCCCGACCCCGAGGCCCGCGACGATCAGGTCCTCCACCAGGTCGAGGCTGTCGGCCTCGTGGGTCATCCGCGGCTCGAACCCGGCCGTCGAGGCCAACAGGCGCACGACGTCCTCGTCGGCGCGGTTGCGGGAGTTCCCGATCCAGTCGTGGCCCGCGTACGCGGCGACCACGTCCCGGGCGCGACCGGACCCGGCGACGTCGTCGGCGCGGTCGTCGTCGGGCACCCCCAGACCCCAGCGCGCCTCCCAGAGCGGTGCCCCCGTCAGCGTGGCGGTCGGGGCCGGGATGGCCGAGGGGGCGAGGTCGTAGTCGTAGATCAGCGCGAGGTCGACGGCGTCGTCGTCGAGCAGGGCGAGCGCCTCGGTCGGCTCGTGCTCCCGGATGGTGAGCCGGACACGCGGGTGCTCGACGGCGAAGGTCGCGACGACCGGCATGAGCGAGCGCCGGACCGCCGTCGCGAACCCGGCGACCCGCACGGTGCCGACCGGCTCGCCGTGCGGCTCGAGGTCGTGCCGGGCGGCGTCGACGGCGGCGAGGATGTCCCGGGCGTGGTCGGCGAGGCGCCGCCCGGCGGGGGTCAGCCGGACCCGGCGCCCGTCGGGCTCGATCAGCGGCGTCCCGGCCTCGCGGGCGAGGGCCGCGATCTGCTGGGAGACCGACGACGTCGAGGTCTGCAGCCGCTCGGCGACGGCCCGCATGGAGCCCAGCCGCGCGAGCTCGACGAGGTAGGGCAGGCGGCGGGTGTCCACCGCGCCATCATCCGTGTTTCCTGAACGGTGTGTCCATGATTCTCACGTGGACGCGGACGGTTTCGGCAGCGTTGACTGCCTCGCGTGACACCCCCACGTGCCCGCACCGGTGCGGCGCTCGCCCTCGGCTCCATGTCCTGCGTCCAGCTCGGTCTCGCCGCGTCGGTCGACCTGTTCACCCGGGTCCCGCCGGAGGGGGTGGCGGCGCTGCGGCTCGTGTGGGCGGGGGTCCTGCTGCTCGTGATCGTCCGACCCCGGCCTTCGTCGTTCACCCGCTCCAGCCTCGCCGCGGCCGCTCTGCTCGGCGTCGTGACGGCGGGTTTGACGATGCTGTTCATGGCGGCGGTCGCGCGCATCCCGCTGGGCACGGCGAGCGCCGTCGAGTTCCTGGGTCCGCTCGGGGTCGCGGTGCTGCGCGGGCGCGGGAAGGGCCTCGTGTGGCCGGTCCTCGCGGCGGCCGGGGTGGTCCTGCTGACCGAGCCGTGGCAGGGCGGGGTCGACCCGGTCGGCCTGGGCTTCGCGCTCGCCGCCGCCGCGTGCTGGGCGGCCTACATCCTGCTCACCCAGCGGGTCGGCGACCAGGTCACCGGGCTGCAGGGGCTCGCCGTCTCGATGCCGGTCGCCGGGGTGGTCAGCGCGGCGGTGGCGGCCGGGACGGTGCCGGGCCTGTTCCCGGCGCTCACCGTCCCGATCCTGGTGGCCGGCCTCGGGCTGGGGCTGCTGCTGCCGGTGGTGCCGTTCGCGCTCGAGATGCTGGCGCTGCGCCGGCTGACCACCGGCGCGTTCGGCACGCTCATGGCCCTGGAGCCGGCGATCGCGCTGGTCGTCGGCGCCGTGGTGCTCGGTCAGCTCCCGCGGCCGCTGGGCGTGGTCGGGATCGTGCTGGTGGTGACGGCGGGCGTCGGAGCGGCGCGGGCCGGGGCGCGCGAGCCCGGTGGCGACCCGCCGGCGGAGGAGGCCGTGGTGGCGGCAGCGCCTACGCCTGGTGGAGGCCGATGACGTTGCCGTCGGGGTCGGCGAGGAAGCAGAACCGCCCGCCCGGCTGCTCCGAGGGTTCGGAGACCTCGGCGCCGCGGGCCACGAGGTCCCGGTGGGTGGCGTCGAGGTCCTCGGTGTCGAGGACGAGCCCCCGCAGGCTGCCCGCCGGCATCTCGGCGAACCACGTGACCAGGGCGAACGTCGTCGTCGACCCCGGGGGCGCGACCTGCACCCACCGCTGCCCGGGACCGAACGTCGCGTCGGCGACCGTCTCGAACCCGAGCACGTCGACGTAGAACGCCCGGGCGCGCTCCTGGTCGCTGACCGGCACCGAGACCACCGACACCCACATGAGGACTCCCCTCCGACGACGGCGGCAGAATGCCAGGGGCCCGCCGGGTGAGCGAACGGCGCCGTGCTGCCGTCGGACGCCAGCAACGCGCCATTGCTGTCACGAGGCCGCTGAGTGCCGGGTGAGCGAACGGCGCCGTGCTGCCGTCGGACGCCAGCAACGCGCCATTGCTGCCAGGAGGCCTGGGGCCGGAGCGCCCCTCAGGCGCTGAGCGCCTCGTACGCGGTGGCGAGGTCGTCGGCGCTCGGCCCCTCGAGGCGGCCGGGCCGGGCGAGCCCGTCGAGGACGACGAAGCGCAGCATCGCGCCCCGGCTCTTCTTGTCGACCCGCATGTGCTCGATCAGCTCGGGGAGCGCGCCCGGCTCGTACCGGGTGGGCAGGCCGACCGAGGCGAGGACGTCCCGGTGGCGGTCGGCGGTGGCGTCGTCGAGGCGTCCCGCGCGGCGTGCGAGCTCGGCGGCGAAGACGAGCCCGACGGCGACCGCCTCACCGTGGCGCCACCGGTAGTCCTCACGACGCTCGACGGCGTGCCCGAGGGTGTGCCCGTAGTTGAGGATCTCGCGCAGGTGGGACTCGCGCAGGTCGGCGGCCACCACCTCGGCCTTGACCCGGACCGAGCGCACCACGAGCTCGGAGAGCACCGGGCCCGTCGGGTCGAGGGCGGCCTTCGGGTCGGCCTCGACGAGGGCGAGGATCTCCGGGTCCGCGATGAAGCCGGTCTTGATCACCTCGGCCATGCCCGCCGCGATCTCCTCGGCGCCGACCGTGGTGAGGGTGTCGAGGTCGGCGATCACCGCGGCCGGCTCGTGGAAGGCGCCCACGAGGTTCTTCCCGGCGCCGGTGTTGATGCCGGTCTTCCCGCCGACCGCCGCGTCGACCATCGCGAGCAGCGTCGTCGGGACGTGCACCACCCGCACACCGCGCATCCAGCCCGCGGCGACGAAGCCGCCGAGGTCGGTGGCCGCTCCCCCGCCGACGGTGACGACGGCGTCGGACCGGGTCAGGCCGATCCGCCCGCACACCTCCCAGCAGAAGCCGGCCGTGGCGAGGTTCTTGCCGTCCTCGGAGCCGGGCAGCTCGACGCGGTGGACGTCGGCACCCGCGGCCTCGAGCCCGTCGGCCACGGCGACCGCCACCGACTCCACGGCCGGCTGGTGCAGCACCGCGATCCGGGCGGCTCCCGCGAGCGCGCCGCCGTCGTCGAGCGCCGCCGCGACGGCGCCGGTGATCCCCCGGCCGACGACGACGTCGTAGGGGCTGCCGGACGCGACCCGGACGGTCGTCGGCTCAGCCACGGTGACCCGCCGACGCGGAGCCGGTCGCCGCGAGGGCGGCGTGCACGGCCTCGGCGACCTCCTCGGGGGTGCTGGAGTCGGTGCCGATCTCGTGCACGGCGACCGAGCGGTAGATCGGGAGCCGCTCGGCGAGCAGCGCCGCGAACGTGGCCCGCGGGTTGACCCCGGCCAGCAGCGGCCGCGCGGTGGACAGGCCGGTACGGCGCACCCCGGCCGCGAGCCCGACCGAGAGCAGCACCACGGGGTGCCCGGCCAGGGCCTCCCGCGTCGCCTCGGCCTGCACCGCTCCCCCACCGAGGGCGAGCACCCCGGCGTGGGAGGCGAGCGCCTCGGTCACCGCCTCGCGCTCGAGCGCGCGGAAGACCGGCTCGCCGTCGCTGGTGAAGATGTCGGCGATGACCCGGCCGGTGCGGGCCTCGACGAGGTCGTCGGTGTCGGCGAACTCCACGCCCCAGCGCTCGGCGAGCAGCCGCCCGACGGTGGACTTGCCCGCTCCGGGCGGGCCGACGAGCACGACGGCCGGGCTCATCGCCGGTCCCGTCCGACGGCGCGCAGCGGGTCGATCGCGTCGCGGTAGGCGGCGGCGTTGCGGGCGGTCTCGGCGAGGGAGTCCCCGCCGAACTTCTCCAGCGCGGCGTCGGCGAGCACGAGGGCCACCAGCGCCTCGGCCACGACCCCGGCCGCGGGCACCGCGCACACGTCCGAGCGCTGGTGGTGGGCGGTCGTGGCCTCGCCGGTGGACAGGTCGACGGTGCGCAGCGCGCGGGGCACCGTCGAGATGGGCTTCATCGCGACCCGGGCGCGCAGCGGCTCGCCGTTGGTCATGCCGCCCTCGATGCCGCCGGCCCGGTTGGACGCCCGATCGATCCCGGAGCCCTCGGCGGGGTCGATCTCGTCGTGCGCGGCCGACCCCCGCCGCCGGGCGGTGGTGAAGCCGTCGCCGATCTCGACGCCCTTCATGGCCTGGATGCCCATCAGCGCGCCGGCCAGGCGGGCGTCGAGGCGCCGGTCGGCCTGCACGTAGGAGCCCAGCCCCACCGGCAGGCCGTGGGCGACGACCTCCACGACGCCGCCGAGGGTGTCGCCGTCCTCCTTCGCGGCGTCGACCTCGGCCACCATCGCCGCGGTCGAGGTCTCGTCCACCGCGCGCACCGGGGAGGCGTCGATGCGCTCGCCGTCGCCGGGCATCGGGATGGCGTCCTCGGTGGCGTCCGCGGTACCCAGCGACACCACGTGCGAGAGCACCTCGACCCCGAGGGCCTGCGCCAGGAACGCCTTGGCGACGGCGCCGAGGGCCACCTTCGCCGCGGTCTCCCGCGCCGAGGCGCGCTCGAGCACCGGGCGCGACTCGGAGAACCCGTACTTCGTCATCCCCGCCAGGTCGGCGTGCCCGGGCCGCGGGCGGGTCAGCGCCGCGTTGCGGGCGCGGCCCTCGATGAGCTCCGGGTCGACCGGGTCCGCCGCCATCACGGTCTCCCACTTCGGCCACTCGGAGTTGCCGATCCGCATGGCCACCGGGCCGCCCTGGGTCAGGCCGTGCCGGACCCCGCCGAGGATCTCCAGCTCGTCCGCCTCGAAGCTCATCCGCGCACCCCGGCCGTAGCCCAGGCGGCGGCGGGCAAGCTCCGCGGACACCTCCTTGGAGGACACGGACACGCCCGCGACCATGCCCTCGAGCACTGCCATGAGAGCCGGACCGTGCGACTCACCCGCCGTCAACCACCGAAGCACCCCGCCATCGTTCCACGTCGCCCGCTCGGCCCTCACGGTCCGGCCAGGAGCAGCAGCCAGCTGACGCCGAGCAGCGCCGGTCCGAGGGGCACCGAGCGGCGCCGGAGGAGCCATCCGACGACGACGAGGGCCAGCGCGGCACCGACCGGAGCGGCGGCCACGGCCCACCAGCCGACGGCCGCCAGCGGGCCCCCGAGCGCGGCCGCGAGCTTGACGTCCCCGCCGCCCAGCGCGTCCGGGGCCACGAGGGCCACGACCGCGTGGAGGCCGCCGAGCACCACCGCCCCGACGAGTCCGACCGGCCACGCCCCCGACGGCAGGAGCGCGACCAGGCCGAGCACGAGCGCGGGGACGGTGAGCACGTCGGGCAGGCGACCCGCGACCGCGTCGGTCGCCGACCCCGCGACCGCGAGCACCGACACGACCAGCAGCACCGGGACCCGCGCCGGTGCCACCACCCCGACCACGGCCGCCGTCGCGACCACCCCGCACCCGAACGCCGTCCCGAGCACGCACCAGCCGCGCGGGAGGAGCACCGGACGCCGCACGCGCGCCAGTCCGGCCCGCACGCCCGCCCCGGCGAGGGCGCCGCCGACGAGCGGGAGCACGACGCCGAGCAGCACGCCCAGCGGGAGGTGTCCGGTCACGACACGAGCCTGCGCCGCCGCGTCCGTCGCCGTCTGCTCGAGACGCCCGCCCTGGGGACAGCCGGGACCTCCGCTGCCGGTGGGGACGCAGCGCTAGGGCGAACGGACCTCGAACCCCGTCGCGCGGACCAGCGCCCCGTGCATCGCGGCCCGTGGCGCCGGACGGCCGGTGAACTGCTCGACCTGCCCGAACGCCTGGTGGAGCAGCATGTCCAGGCCGGTCGCGACGGCGAGCCCCCGGCGGGTCGCCGCCTCGGCCAACGGGGTCGGCCAGGGGTGGTAGACGGCGTCGAGCACCACCGCCCAGGACGGCAGCGCCCCGACCAGGCGGGCGGCGAGCGCGTCGTCGACCACGCCCGCCGGGGTGGTGTTGACCAGGGCCTTCGCGCGGGCGAGGTCGTCGTCGCGGACCTCGTCGAACCGGATCGCGCGCCGGTCCATCCCGTAGGAGCGGGCCACCTCGAGGGTGTCGGCCGCGCGGGCCGGGTCGCGGACGACGACGGTGACGGCCTCGTTCCCCAGGTCGTAGAGCGCCCCGACGGCGGCCGAGGCCGTCCCGCCGGCGCCCAGCAGGACGGCGTCCACCGCCCCGGCGGCGACCGCCGGCACGCTGCGCACCCCGGCGGCCCGCAGGGCCCCGGCCACGCCGTCGACGTCGGTGCAGTCGGCGGTCCATCCGCCGTCGGTGCGGACCAGGGTGTTCGCGACGCCGAGCCGCCGCGCCCGGTCCGTGGCGACGGCGGCCACGTCGAGGGCCGCCCGCTTCCCCGGCATCGTGACCGAGAGCCCGACCCAGGCCGCGTCGAGCCCCCCGACGAGCCCGGGCAGCGCAGCCGCGTCGCACTCGACCCGCTCGTAGGTCCAGCCGGCCAGCCCGAGCGCGGAGTAGGCGGCGCCGTGCAGCACGGGCGAGAGCGAGTGCGCGACCGGCGAGCCGAGCACGGCGGCCCGACGACCGGTCACCTCAGTACACCCCGCGGGCCTGGGCGAGCCGCCGGTTCGCGTCGTGGTCGGCCGGGGTCACCGCGAAGCACGACGCGCCGTCGGGCTCGCACTTGACGAAGTAGATCCAGCCACCCGGGTCGGGGCTCAGGGCCGCCTGCAGGGCCGGGGTGGACACCGCCCCGATCGGCGTCGGCGGGAGGCCGAAGTTCACGTAGGTGTTGTACGGGCCCGGCGCGGCCCGGTCGGCCGGCGTCGTGAGCAGCGTCTGCCGGTCGAGCGGGTAGTTGATCGTCGAGTCGAGCTGCAGGCGCATCGGGATCGGCAGCCGGTTGTAGACGACCCGGGCGATCTTGCCGAAGTCCTGCTCGACGCCCTCACGCTCGGCGAGGGAGGCCACGACCAGCGCCTGGTAGGGGGTCACGCCGTCGGAGGAGGCCTTGCTGACGATCCCGGCGGCCTCCAGGCGGCCCGCGGAGGTGCGGACCACCGTGGTGAGGGCCGTGGCGGCGTCGGTGCCCGGGGTCACGTCGTACGTACCGGGCGCGATCAGGCCCTCGAGCCGCCGCTCGGGCAGCGCGCGCCGGACGCCGTCGAGGGCCCAGTCCGGGACGCCGAGCTGCGCGGGGTCGGTGGTGGCCATGGCGCGGCGCAGGTCGTCGACCGAGGTGCAGCGCCGCGTCCCGGAGTCCTCGACCACGCACGTGGCCTGGGAGATGAGGGTCAGGACGCCGGGCACCCGGGCGGTGCCGGCGCCCGCGGTGTCGTCGAGCTGGGTGCCGCCGCGGACGTCGAGGCGCCCCAGCCGGCTCGTCGGGTCGAGCATCCGGTCGACGGCGGTGGCGGCGGTCATCCCGCGCTGCATGTCGTAGAAGCCGGGCTGGATGCCGCGACCCCGGGGGTCGTCCTCGGCCGCGTCGCCGAACCCGCGGGCGGAGGCGACGACCCCGTCGCCCACGAGGGTCTCGCCGATGTCCCGCGTCGAGTCGCCATCGGCGACCTGCACGACGACGTGGCCGCTGCCCGGCCCGGCGAAGTCCGGCGGGAAGAACACGCCCCAGAGGTCCCGGGCGAAGAACGCCCCGCCGGCGAGGCCCAGCACGAGCACGCCCGCGACGAGGGGCCACACCAGGCGCCGACGACGGCGGGTGTCCTCGTCGGCGGGCTCCGCGTCGCCGGGCGAGAGCGGGACGAGGCCGCCGAGGGCGCCGTCGTCGTCGGGCTCGGGCTCGGGAGCCGGGGCGGTCGGTGCGGAGGCCGACGGACTGCGCTCGGCCTCCGGGGTGCGCGCCGCCGGGGCCGTGCGATCCGCCTGGGCCGTCCGATCCGGCGCCGTCCGGTCCGCCGCGGACTTCCCGGCGGCCCGCGAGGCGCTGCGTCCGGCCGGAGGCGGCCCGATGGGCAGCACCGTGGTGGGCCCGGCCGGCGGCGCCAGGGTGGGTCCGGCGACGGAGGCCGGCGCGGTCGGCGCCGACGCCCCGACCGTGCGCGCGGCGGGACGTGCGGTCTGCCGGAGCCGGTCGCCCGTGTCGGCCCGGCCGTCCCCCTCCCCGTCGGTGCGACGGTCGCGGCCAGCCGAGCGGCCGGGGGCCTCGGGCAGGGGGATCCGCGACGGGGTGGTGGGCAGGCCCGTGTCGGCGCCGCGGTGCAGGGCGGTCGTGACGGCCTCGTCGCGGTGCAGCGTGTCGGTGACCGCGTCCTCGTGCTCGGCGGGCGCGGTCCGTGCCGTGGTCGGCTGGTCGCCCTCGGACGCCGGCCGACGCAGGCCGCGGGCCCGGCGCGGCACGCTCGCCCCGCTGCCACCGTCCCGGGAACCAGCACCGCCGTCCCGGGAACCGCCCTCCCCCGAGCGCGACGCCCCCGGTCGCACGGCGACCGTCGCCATCGGCACCAGGCGGCGTCCGCCGTCGCGGCGGTCCGTGCCGGTCACGGGGCCGCCACGTCGGGATCGGGCCCACGGCGCGCGTCCAGCCAGGTCTGCAGGATCCCGACGGCGGCCGCCTGGTCGATGACGCGGCGCTGCGCACGGCCCTTGACGCCGCGGTCGGAGAGCATCCGGGTGGCCGAGACGGTGGTGAGGCGTTCGTCGGCGAGGGTGATCGGCAGGTCGGAGCGCGAGTGCTCGGCGAGCACCTCGCGGAGGTCCTGGACGTAGGCCCGCGCCGCCTGCGCCGCCGGGCCCTCACGGCCGGCGAGCGTGCGTGGAAGGCCCACGACCACCTCGACCACCTCGTGCTCGGTGACGAGCTCCACCAGCTGGTCCAGGTCGGACCACGTCGTCTCGTCGCGATCGAGCGTAACGAGCGGGGTCGCGAGGGTCCCGGCGGGATCGGAGAGGGCGACGCCGACGCGGACGGCGCCGACGTCGACCCCCAGGATCCGGCCGGGCCGCACCCCGCCCGATGCCATGGCGCTAGGCGCCCGCGGTCCCGGCGACCTGGTGACGCAGGGCGTCGATGGCGGCTCCGATGCCGGCGTCCATCCCGGAGGGGCCGCCGGTGGGCGAGCCACCGCCCTGGGCGAGATCGGCCTTGCCGCCGCCGCGGCCCCCGATGGTCGGCGCGAAGCCCTTGACCAGGTCCCCGGCGGCCAGGCCGCGGTCGCGCGCGGCGGCCGTCGTCGCCACCACGAACGACACCTTGTCCCCGTCCGGGGCGAAGAGGGCGACGACGCCGGGCCGGTCGCCGAGCCGCCCGCGCACGTCCGAGGCGAGGCCCCGCAGGTCGCTGCCCCCGACGCCGTCGGGCGTCCGGGAGGCGACGAGCGCGATCCCGCCGACGTCGTCGGCGCCGTCGGCGAGGGCACCGGCGGAGGCGAGGACCTCGCGGGCCCGGACGTTCTCGAGCTCCTTCTCCGCGGCACGCAGCCGGTCGACGATCCCGGAGATGCGCTCGGGGAGCTCCTCGGGCTGGGCGCGGAACTGCTCGGAGAGCTGGTTGACCAGCACGTGCTCGCGGGCCAGGAAGCGGAACGCGTCGATCCCGACGAGGGCCTCGACGCGGCGCACCCCCGACCCCACCGAGCCCTCCGAGAGCAGCTTCACCAGCCCGAGCTGCCCGGACCGCCCGACGTGGGTGCCGCCGCACAGCTCGCGGGAGTAGTCCCCGACCTCGACGATCCGGACGGCGTCGCCGTACTTCTCGCCGAACAGCGCGACGGCACCGAGCTTGCGGGCCTCGTCCATGCTCGTGACGAAGGCGCGGACCTCGTCGTCGCCGAGCAGCACCGAGTTGACCTCGTCCTCGACGTCGGCGAGCACGCTGGTCGGGACGGCGCCCTCGGGCGAGGTGAAGTCGAACCGCAACCGGCCGGGGGCGTTGAGCGACCCGGCCTGGGCCGCGGAGTCGCCGAGGGCCTTGCGCATGCCGGCGTGCACGAGGTGCGTGGCGGTGTGCGAGCGCGAGATCGCGGCGCGCCGCTCCATGTCGATCTGCGCCGAGACGGGGGCGTCGCGGGTGATCTCGCCGTGGATGACGTGGCCGCGGTGCACGCTCAGCCCGGGCACCGGCGTCTGCACGTCGGTGACCTCGACGGTGAACCCGTCGCCGAAGAGGCGGCCGGTGTCGGACTGCTGGCCACCACCCTCGGCGTAGAACGGCGTGCGGTCGAGCATGACCTCGACGTCGTCGCCCTCGGTGGCGGCCGGGACGCCGACGCCCCCGACGACGAGCCCGACGACCGTGGCGTCGGCCCGCTGGTCGGTGTAGCCGAGGAAGTCGGTGAGGCCGGCCCGCTCGAGGATCTCGCGGTACGCGCTCGCGTCGGCTCCGCCGTGCTTGCGGGCGGCGGCGTCGGCCTTGGCGCGGGCCCGCTGGGAGTCCATGAGCGTGCGGAAGGCGCCCTCGTCGACGGCGAGCCCGGCCTCCGAGGCCATCTCGAGGGTCAGGTCGATCGGGAACCCGTAGGTGTCGTGCAGCGCGAATGCGGACGAGCCGGGCAGGGTCGTCGAGCCGCTGGCCCGCGTCTCGGCCACGGCGGACTCGAAGATGCGCGAGCCGGTGGCCAGCGTGGCGAGGAAGGCCTCCTCCTCGCGGCGCATGACGGCGGAGATCCGCTCGTAGCCCGTCGCGATCTCCGGGTACGACGGGCTCATGGCGTCGCGCACGATCCCGGCGAGGTCGACCAGCACCGGCTCGGTGATCCCCAGCAGGCGGGCGTTGCGGACGACGCGGCGCAGCAACCGGCGCAGGACGTAGCCGCGCCCCTCGTTGCCGGGCACCACGCCGTCACCGATGAGCATCACGCCGGTGCGGACGTGGTCGGCGATGACGCGGAAGCGGACCCCGTCCTCCGCGGTCCCGTCGTCGTAGGAGTGCCCCGAGAGCTCGACGACCCGGTCGATCACCGGGCGGACGAGGTCGGTCTCGTAGACGTTGTCCACGCCCTGGAGCAGGAACGCGACGCGCTCGACGCCGAGCCCGGTGTCGATGTTCTTCTGCGGCAGCTCGCCGATCGGGGCGGCCCCGTACTTCGGGCTCTGCTCCCCCCGGACGTCCTGCATGAAGACGAGGTTCCAGATCTCGAGGTAGCGGTCCTCGTCGGCGACCGGCCCGCCCGGGCCGTCCGTATTCGGGCCCGCGGTCGTAGTAGATCTCCGAGCAGGGCCCGCCGGGACCGGGGATGCCCATGTCCCAGTAGTTGTCGCGGCCGTCGCGGCGCTGGATGCGCTCGTGCGGCAGGCCGATGACCTCGTGCCAGATGCGCTCGGCGTCGTCGTCGTTCTCGTAGACCGTGACCCAGATGCGCTCGGGGTCGAAGCCGTACCCGCCGTCGTCCTGGGAGCCGGTGACCAGCGCCCAGGCGTGGCGGATCGCGCCTTCCTTGAAGTAGTCACCGAAGGAGAAGTTGCCCGCCATCTGGAAGAACGTGTTGTGGCGGGTGGTGTGCCCGACGTTCTCGATGTCCCCGGTGCGCACGCACTTCTGCACGCTCGTGGCCGTCGGCCACGGCGGCGGGGCCTCCCCCAGGAAGTACGGCTTGAACTGCACCATCCCGGCGTTGACGAACAGCAGCGTCGGGTCGTCCAGGATCAGCGAGGCGCTGGGGACGGGGGTGTGGCCGGCGTTCTCGAAGTGGGCGAGGAAACGTCGTCGGATCTCGTGGGTCTGCACTTCTGGCCTGCTCGTGGTCTCGAAGGGGCGGAGGCGTGGTGCGCGGGGGCGCCGCCGTACTCGATCGACGAGCCGGGCTCAGCGGCCCGCGGCCCCCCGCCGGGGCGCTCGCGCGTGACGCGCGGGCACGGCCGACGACTGCTCCGGCAGCGCCGGGCGCACGGGGATCCCCGAGGTGTCCTCCACGAGGGAGTACAGCTCCTCCTCGCGCTCGGACATTCCGGCGCGCACCTCGGCGCCGAACGCACCGAGGCCGGCGCCGAGCTCCCGCAGGCCCTCACCGAGGCTGGCGCCGACACCCGCGGGGCTGGCGCGGTGGGCGGCCTGGGACACCTTGCGGGTCGCGCCGACGCCGACCGCGACGCCGACCCCCATCCAGAACAGTCGCTTCATCCCCGGCCACTCCGCTTGCCGTTGGACCGCTTCGAGGGCGGTGCGTTCTTCAGCTTGCGCGCCTGGCTCGCCTTGCGCAGCCCGTAGGAGACGGCGGCGACCTTCACCAGCGGCCCGCCGAGGGTGGCCGTGAACAGCGAGCTGAGCGCCCGGGTGTTCGCGGCGACGGCCTGGGCGCTGGCGGTCACGCCGTCGACCCGCTCGAGCTGGGTGTTCACCGTGGTCAGCGTGACCTGGGCGTCGTCCAGCAGCGGGGCCGAACCCTCGTGCGCCTTGCGGATGGCGACGGTCGCCTCGTCGAGCGTGCGCCCGAGCTTGATCAGCGGTACCGCCAGCAGCAGCACCAGGATCACGAACGCCGCCGCGGCGATGATGGCCGCGATCTGCCCGACCGACACGGTCACTTCCCCTCCGGCTGGGATCCAGGGTCTCCCGCCGACGAGGCCCCGGACGAACCGGGCGCGCCGCGCGGTGGCGGAAGGTTACCCGGATGACCATGATCGCCGCCGCCCGCCCCGCGGCGCCCGGTTCGTCCGGTCGGCGGACGGTCGATCACGGGTGGTGCCCGGTCGGCGACCCGGCGTCAGCCGCGGACGACGTCCCGCAGCCGCGCCAGGCGCTCCGCGATCGCCCGCTCCTCGCCGCGGCCCGACGGCGTGTAGTAGTCGCGCCCGACGAGCTCGTCGGGCGGGTACTGCTGGGGGACGACGGCGGCGCGGTCGTCGTGGGGGTAGCGGTACCCGACGGCGTTGCCGAGCTTCTGCGCGCCGGCGTAGTGCCCGTCGCGCAGGTGCGGCGGGACCGGCCCCGCGGCGCCGGTGCGGACGTCGGACATGGCCGCGTCGATCGCGGTGATGACGGCGTTCGACTTCGGCGCCGTGGCCAGGTGGATGGTGACCTGGGCGAGCGCGATCCGGCACTCGGGCAGGCCGATGAGCTGCACCGCCTGCGCCGCGGCGGTGGCGGCCTGCAGCGCGGTGGGGTCGGCCAGCCCGACGTCCTCGCTGGCGTGCACGACGAGGCGCCGCGCGATGAACCGCGGGTCCTCCCCCGCGACGATCATGCGGGCCAGGTAGTGCAGGGCGGCGTCGGGGTCCGAGCCGCGGATGGACTTGATGAACGCCGAGATGACGTCGTAGTGCTGGTCGCCCGCCCGGTCGTAGCGCACGGCGACCTCGTCGACGACCTGCTCCACGACGGCGAGGTCGATGACGCCGGTGCCGTCGCCCACGGCGTCGGCCGCCGCCTCGAGCGCGGTGAGGCTGCGCCTGCCGTCCCCGGCGGCGAGCCGCACGAGGTGCTCCCGGGCCTCGGGGGTGAGGGTCACGGTGCCGCCGAGGCCGCGCTCGTCGGCGACCGCGCGGTCGAGCAAGGTGCCGACGGCCTCGTCGTCGAGGGCGTGCAGGCCCAGCACGAGGCTGCGCGAGAGCAACGGGGCGACGACCGAGAAGCTGGGGTTCTCGGTGGTGGCTCCGACGAGCAGCACGACGCGGTCCTCCACGGCGCCGAGCAGCGCGTCCTGCTGCGTGCGACTGAACCGGTGGATCTCGTCGATGAACAGGACGGTGCGCCGTGGGTCGGACGCGGCGAGGCGCCGCCGGGCGACCTCGATGACCCCGCGGACCTCCTTCACCCCGGCGCTCAGCGCGGAGAGGGCCTCGAACGAGCGGCCGGTGGCCTGGGAGATGAGGCGCGCGAGGGTGGTCTTCCCCGTGCCGGGCGGGCCGTGGAGCAGCACCGACGCCGGGGCGGCTCCCTCGACGAGGCGCCGCAGCGGGGCGCCGGGGCCCAGGAGGTGGTCCTGCCCGACGACCTCGTCGATGCTCGTCGGCCGCATCCGGACGGCCAGGGGCGGGCGGGGCCCCTCGCCGGTCGGTGCCGGGCGGTCCTCGACGACGCCGCGGGTGACGGGCCGCAGGTCCTCCTCGGCCGGGCGCCGCTCCGGCTCGGGCGCCGCGACGTCGAACAGAGCGCCGTCCGCGCCTTCCTCGCTCACGGTGTCGACGCTACTGGGCCGGTCCGACACCCCGCGTCGGCCGAGGTCGTCCGGCGTGGTCCTTCGGCCGGGTGTTCCGAGCGAGGGGCACCTTCGCTCGATCTATGTGCACGACGGTGCCCCTCGCTCACGGTGGTGGCGGGGTCGTCGTTCCGCCCGGAGGGCGCCCTCCGCCCGTCCACCCGACCGAAGGGGCCCTTCGCCCAGAACCGGGGCTCGCCCGGCGGATAGGGTCGGTGACCATGCGGGAGATCCTCACGGTGCTGGAGTCCGACGCGCACGCCAGCGTCGAGCGCATCGCGACCCTGACCGGGCTCGACGAGGCCGGCGTGCGCGAGCAGATCGCGGCGTGGGAGGCCTCGGGGGTGATCCGCCGGTACAAGACCGTCGTCGACTGGGACCGCTACGGCGACGAGCGGGTCACCGCGTTCGTCGACGTGACGGTCGCGCCGGAACGGGGGCGCGGGTTCGACGACGTCGCCGAGCGGATCGCACGGTTCCGCGAGATCCGGGCGGTGCACCTCGTCAGCGGAGCCCAGGACCTCCGGGTCGAGGTGGAGGGGGCCTCGATGAAGGAGGTCGCCGACTTCGTGGCGCAGAAGCTCTCCGGGATCGACCGGGTCACCGCGACGAGCACCCACTTCCTGCTGCGGCGCTACAAGGACGACGGGCAGCTGCTCATCGACCCCGAGCCCGACCAGCGGCTGTCGGTGACCCCGTGAGCCCGCCGCGCAAGCCGTTCTCGCGGATCGTCGGCCAGGTCCCGCCGTCGGGGATCCGGAAGTTCTTCGACCTCGCGCAGGGCATGCAGGGCGTGATCTCGCTCGGCGTCGGCGAGCCGGACTTCCCGACGCCGTGGAGCGCGCGCGAGGCCGCCATCCACGCCCTGGAGCACGGCGCGACGACGTACACGTCCAACTCCGGGCTCCTCGAGCTGCGCGAGGCGGTGTGCACCGATCTCGCCGACCGCTACGGCGTGCGCTACCGCGCGGAGGACGAGTGCCTGGTGACCTCGGGGGTCTCCGAGGGGCTCGACCTCACACTGCGGGCGCTGCTCAACCCCGGCGACGAGGTCATCGTCCCGGAGCCCTGCTACGTGGCCTACGCGCCGTGCGTGGCGTTCGCGGGCGGGATCCCGGTGCCGGTCGCCCTCGACCCGGCCGACGCCTACCGGCTCGACCCCCAGCTCATCGGCGCGGCGGTCACGGAGAGGACGAAGGCGGTCCTGTTCGGCTCGCCGTCGAACCCGACCGGCTCCGCGCAGAGCGCCGCCGACCTCGCGGCGCTGGCCGCGCTCGCCGTCGAGCACGACCTGTGGCTGCTCTCCGACGAGATCTACGACCGGCTGACCTACTACGGCACCCACACCCCGGCCTCCGCGGCGGCGGGGGCGTGGGAGCGGACGGTGGTGCTCGGCGGGTTCTCGAAGTCCTACGCGATGACGGGCTGGCGGGTGGGGTACGTCTGCGCCCCCGAGCCCCTCGCGGCGCTGATGCACCGCATCCACCAGTACACGATGCTCTGCGCGCCGCACATGTCCCAGATCGCGGCGCTCGAGGCGATGCGTACGGCCCAGGACGAGGTCGAGGAGATGGTCGCCGACTACGACCGTCGCCGGCGCCTGTTCGCCAAGGGTCTCGACGAGCTCGGGCTCACCTGCCCGGAGCCGGGCGGGGCGTTCTACGTCTTCCCGTCGATCCGCTCCACCGGGATGAGCTCGCAGGAGTTCGCGGAGGGGCTGCTCGAGCAGGAGAAGGTGGCGGTGGTCCCGGGGGACGTCTTCGGGCCGTCCGGGGAGGGGCACGTCCGCTGCTCCTACGCGACCTCGCTCCCCCAGCTCGAGCAGGCGCTGGCGCGCATCGCCCGGTTCGTCTCCTGAGCTCGGCGTCGCCGACGCCACAATGAGCTATGCGAGATAGCTATCTAGGATAGCTGTCGTGGACGACGACGACGTGCACCGGCTGCGGGCCCGGGTGGCCGCGCTGCAGCGGCGGATCCGCGACGAGGCGCCGACGGTGGACGGGCTCCCCCGCCCGGCGCTCACCGTGCTCGCCGCGGCCGTGCGCCGTCCGGGGCTCACCCCGCGCGACGTGGGCGAGGAGCTGCGCATGACCAGCTCGAACGTGGCCGCGTGCCTGCGGGAGCTGGAGGCCGCCGGGTTCGTCGACCGCGGGCGGGATCCCGACGACGGGCGCCGCGTGCTGTTGAGGCCGACGGACGCGGGCCGGCGGGTGGTGTCCGAGCTGTTCGACGAGCGCGAGACCTGGCTCGGCCGGGCCGTGGCGACGTGCCTCGACGACGACGAGCAGGCCCTGCTGGTGCGCGCCGGTGAGCTCCTGGAGCGGCTGGCGGCGTTCGAGACGGCCCCGGCGGGGATCCGGTGACGGCCTTCCTGCGCCGGCGTCGGGGCGGAAGCGGACCCGAGGGCGCACCCGACGGCGGGCACGACGGCGGGCACGACGGCGAGGCCTTCGACCGTCGCCTGATCCTGCCGATGATCCTCGGCGCGATCCTCAACCCGATCAACTCCACGATGCTGGCCGTCGCCCTCGTGCCGATCGGGATCGCGTTCGGCGCCCCGGCCTCGCAGACGGCGTGGCTGGTCACCGGCCTCTACCTCGCGACCGCCGTGGGCCAGCCCGTGGTCGGGCGGCTCATCGACCTCTACGGTCCGCGGCGGCTCTACCTCGTGGGGTCGGTCCTCATCGGGGTCGGGGGCGTCCTCGGGACGGTCGCGCCCTCGCTCGGCGTCCTCGTCGTCGCGCGGGTGCTCATCGGGTTCGGGACGTGCGCCGGCTACCCCGCGGCGATGCACCTGATCCGGTCCGAGTCGGAGCGCACCGGGCGCGACAGCCCGCAGACCATCCTGACGATCCTGGCGGTCTCCACCCAGACCGTCGCCGTCGTCGGGCCGACACTCGGCGGGCTCCTCATCGCCGTCGGCGGCTGGCACGCGACCTTCGCGGTCAACATCCCGCTCGCCCTGGCCTGCCTGGTGCTGGGTGCCTGGCGCCTGCCGCGGGAGCCCCTGGCCGAGCGCAGCGCCCGCGCCGGGCTCGCGGCCCGGATCGACCTCGCCGGGATCGTCCTGTTCACCGCCACCCTGGTGACCCTGCTGCTGTTCCTGGTCCACCCCGAGCTGCGGCTGTGGTTCCTCCCGGTGCTCGCGGTCCTCGCGGGCGCGGGCCTGGTGTGGTGGGAGCTGCGGGCCTCGTCGCCGTTCCTGGACCTCCGCCTGCTCGGCGGCAACGGCCCGCTGCTCGCGACGTACGCCCGCTCGCTGCTCACCGCCGTCTCGTCGTACTCGCTGCTCTACGGCTACACGCAGTGGCTCGAGGAGGGACGGGGCCTGGACCCGTCGATCGCGGGCCTGGTCCTCCTACCGGTGTTCGGCACCGGGATCCTCGTCTCCACGCTGACCGGACGCCGACCCGAGATTCGCGGGAAGCTGCTGGTCGGGGCGGTGACGCAGGTCGTGGTGGCCGGACTGCTGCTGACCCTGGGATCGTCGAGCGCGCTGTGGGTCATCGTCGTGGTCGCCCTCGTGGCCGGCGTCCCGCAGGGGCTGAACAACCTCGCGAACCAGAACGCCGTGTACCACCAGGCCACCCCGGAGCGGATCGGCTCCTCCGCGGGGCTGCTGCGGACCTTCTACTACCTGGGCGCCATCGTCGCGTCGACGGCGGGCGGGATCTACCTGACCCCGCGCGCCGACACCCCCGGCCTGCACGACCTGGCCTGGTTCATGCTCGGCGCAGCCGTGCTCTTCGTCGTCGTGACGCTGGCCGACCGCTCCCTGGGTGGCCTCCGGCCTCGTGAGCAGAAAGCGTCGTCATAGCCGCTTCTTGTGCTCACCAGCGCGGAGCGCACCTCACGAGCGCGGAGAGCACCTCGCGAACGCCGGGAAGAGCGGCAGCGGCTCGTCGCCGCCGTAGGGCTCGAGGGCGGCGACGACGGCGTCGGCGAGCTCGGTCGTCGCCTCGACCCGCTGGCGCTCGGCGTCGGTGCGCAACCGGCGCCAGTAGCTCGCGAGCACGGCCGCGGCGTGCTCCGCCGGGCGCCCGACGACCACCTGCTCCGGTCCGCTGCCCCGGCCG
The DNA here is from genome assembly GCA_963849235.1 of uncultured Actinomycetota bacterium. Lineage (GTDB taxonomy): Bacteria > Actinomycetota > Actinomycetes > Mycobacteriales > Pseudonocardiaceae > Actinomycetospora. The sequence continues at coordinate 580,267 of CAWKGY010000001.1, forward strand.
ACGACGCCGGGCAGGAGCGAGCGGGTGCAGACCCAGACCCACAGCGTCGTCGCGGCCAGGTGGCGAGGCCCGGAGACGGTGAGGTCGGCGAGATCGGGCCAGACCCCGGCCACCTCGGACTGCCAGGCCGCGGTCATCGCCTCGGCCATCCCCGAGGGGAGGACGGCGGGCCGTCCCCACCCGGGGAACGGGAGCCGGACCGACGCCGCGGTCAGGGCGACGTCGCGGAAGCAGCCCCACTCGAAGTCCAGGAACCGGGCGCCCGCCCCGGTGAGCAGGCAGTTCTCCGGCGAGACCTCCGAGGGGCTGAACGCGCGGTAGCGGGTCCCGCCGAGCAGGCCGGCCGCCGAGCGGGCCTGGGACACCGCCGCGGGGGCGGCCTCCACCCGCAGCAGGTGCGCGAGCAGGTCGGGGAGCTCCGCGAGCGCCGACCGGGCGTCGTCGGCGAGGGGATCGCGCCAGTGACGCACCCCGGAGCGGCGCAGCAGCGCCCCGAAGTCGCCCTCCCGCGCGGCGGTGGCCGCCTGCAGGCTGCCGAGGGCGCGGGCGGCGCCGAGCAGGGCCCGCTCCGCGGCCTTCGGGTCGTCCCCGTCGAGCTTGTCCGCGAGGGTCGAGCAGCGTCCGAGGTCCTCCAGGACGAGCAGACGCTGCTCCGGGTCGTTCGCGTACAGCGTCGGGGTCGCGCGGTCCTCGGACGGCAGCGCCGTGAAGAGCTGGCAGCTCGCCGCCTCGTAGGGGAACGGGTCGACGCGGTCGGCCCGCTGCGGGTCGGGCGCGTCGAGGTAGTGCTTCACCACGAGGGTCCGCGGCAGGGAGAACGGGTTCTCCGCGACGCGCACGCGCATGACCCGCGACCGGGTGCTGCCACCCAGGTCCTCGGCGTCCGCGAGCCGGACGCGGGCCCCGGCACGACGGGTCAGGAGATCCTCGGCGAGCGCCACCGTCCGGTCGACCCCGTGGTCGGGACACGGGTTCCCGGGACGGTCGAGCGAGGACGGGACACCGGGGTCATCGGCCGTGAGCGGGGTCATCAGACGATGGACCCTACCGGTCCGTACGTCTGCTACCCGCGAGTAACCGGAACGTGACGGAGTCGGAATCGATGCACGACCGCGTTCCGGACGACCACGTTCCGGTTGCGCGCGATGACGCTGCGTGCCGTCTCAGGCGTCCCCGGACGAGTTGCCCGTGGCCTGCCCGGGGCCCTCGTCGCCGCGGTCCTCGACGGGCCGGTCCTGCGGCTTCACCGGGTTCGCGGGCTTGAGCGCCCTGCCTCCTGCTCCCGGCTCCCCGGGCTTCGCGGCCGGGATGTCCACCCCCGCCTCCTTGCGCTGCAGCGCGGTGATCGGCGCGGGCGCGCCCGTCAGCGGGTCGTAGCCGCCGCCGGTCTTCGGGAAGGCGATGACGTCGCGGATGGAGTCCATGTCCGCGAGCAGGGCGCAGATGCGGTCCCACCCGAAGGCGATCCCGCCGTGGGGTGGCGGGCCGAAGGAGAACGCGTCGAGCAGGAAGCCGAACTTCTCCCGCTGCTCCTCCGGGGACAGGCCCATGAGCGCGAACACCCGCTCCTGCACGGCCTGGCTGTGGATACGGATGGACCCGCCGCCGATCTCGTTGCCGTTGCAGACGAGGTCGTAGGCGTAGGCCAGGGCGTTGCCCGGGTCGGACTCGAAGGAGTCGACCCACTCCGGGGTGGGCGAGGTGAAGGCGTGGTGGACCGCGGTCCACTGCCCGGACCCGACCGCCACGTCCCCGGCGGCGGTGGCCTCGTCGGCCGCCTCGAACAGCGGTGCGTCGACGATCCACACGAACGACCAGGTGCCGTCCTCGATGAGCTCCAGCCGACGGGCGACCTCGTTGCGGGCGGCGCCGAGCAGGGCGCGGGCCTCGGAGCGGGGGCCGGCGGCGAAGAAGATGCAGTCGCCGGGGTTGGCGCCGACGGCCTTGGCGAGGCCCTCGCGCTCGGCGTCGGAGAGGTTCTTCGCGACGGGGCCGCCCATGCCGACCTCCCCGTCGTCGCCGACGAGGACGTAGGCCAGTCCGCGCGCCCCGCGCTGCTTGGCCCACTCCTGCCAGCCGTCGAACGTGCGGCGGGCCTGCGAGGCACCGCCGGGCATGACGATCGCGCCGACGTACGGAGCGCGGAAGACCCGGAACGGGGTCTCGGCGAAGTAGTCGGTGAGCTCGGTGAGCTCGATGCCGAACCGCAGGTCGGGCTTGTCCGAGCCGTAGCGCGCCATGGCGTCCGCGTAGGTCATGCGCGCGATCGGCGTGGTGATCTCGTAGCCGACCAGCCGGGACCAGAGCGCGGAGACGACCGCCTCCCCCAGCTCGATCACGTCGTCCTGGTCGACGAAGCTCGCCTCGATGTCGAGCTGGGTGAACTCCGGCTGACGGTCGGCGCGGAAGTCCTCGTCGCGGTAGCAGCGGGCGATCTGGAAGTACCGCTCCATGCCCGCGACCATCAGCAGCTGCTTGAACAGCTGCGGCGACTGCGGGAGCGCGTACCAGCTGCCCGGGCGCAGGCGCGCCGGGACGAGGAAGTCGCGGGCGCCCTCGGGGGTGGAGCGGGTCAGCGTCGGGGTCTCGATCTCGAGGAACCCGCGGTCGTGCAGGACGTCGCGCGCGATCTTGTTCGCGTCGCTGCGCAGGCGGATCGCGCGGGCCGGGCCCTCGCGGCGCAGGTCCAGGTAGCGGTAGCGCAGCCGGACGTCCTCGCCGGGGGTCTCGTCCATCTGGAAGGGCAGCGGCGCCGACTCCGAGAGCACGGTCAGCCCGGTCGCGTTGATCTCGACCGCACCGGTGGCGAGCTCGGTGTTCTCGCTGCCGCCCGGGCGGGCCTCCACGGTCCCGGTGAGCTGCACGCAGTACTCCGAGCGCAACCGGTGGCTGGCCTCGGCGACCTCCCCGGAGCGGAACACCACCTGCACGACGCCGGACGCGTCGCGCAGGTCGATGAACACCACACCGCCGTGATCCCGGCGGCGGGCCACCCACCCGGCGAGGGTGACGGTGGCGCCGACGTGCTCGGCGCGCAGCGTGCCGGCGGGGTGCGTGCGCATCATCAGGGGTGAATCTCCAGGTCGTCGCCGTCTGGTGTCTGGCGTGGACACCAGACACCACGCAGGTTATCGGCTGAGCGCGACCCGGTTCTCAGCCGCTCACCGTGGGGCCCGCGCGGTCGAGGTGGACGCGGACCGCCACCCGCTTCTCGCGCTGCATCGCCTCGTCGAACTCCGCCCAGTCGGGGTGCTCCCCCGCCACCTGGCGGTACAGCGCGCGCAGGTGCTCGAGCGCGTCGGGCAGGTCGACGATCTCCACGTCGCCCTCGACCTGCGCCCACTCCCCGAAGAACCCGTCGTTCAGCACGGCGAGCCACGCGCGCGGGGTCCGGCGCAGGTTCTTCGTCTTCACCGCGGTCTCCCGGGTGCTGATCACGGCGGCGCCGTCCTCGTCGATCCCGACGGCGACGGGCGAGAGCTGCGGGGCACCGTCGGAGCGGGTGGTCGCGAGGACGGCGTGGTGGTGGGCGCGGAGGAAGTCACGAGCCTGGTCGAGGTCCACGTCGCCATCGTGCTCCCGGCGCCGCCGCTGTCCAAGATCACGACCCGGGTGGCGAGGTGATCGCTCAGCGAGCACGTCGCCACAGAGTTCGTGATCATGGAGTCGATGGTCGCGCGATAGGTGCGCCGCGGCTCAGAGCAGGGAGAGCTGCTCCGGGGGTGTCTCCGTGACCACGCGCTCCGGCAGCTGGGGCATCGCGCCCTTCGGCCAGGGCTCCGGGTTGTCGGCTTCGGTCGCCCGTCCCCCGGACCGTCCGCCCATGTGGTGGCCGCCGCCGTCGAGGCCGTGCCGGCGCAGCAGCGGCGCCACCCGCGCGGCCAGGTCCTCCCGGTAGGCCTTCGCCACGTAGGCCCCCCGCCGGTAGAGCCCGGCGTAGCGCTCGAGGAGCTCCGGGTGCTCGCGGGAGAGCCAGCCGTGGAACCACTCCCGGGTGCCCGGCCGCAGGTGCAGGGCCAGCACCGAGACGCCGGCCGCCCCGGCCGCCGCGATCTCGCCGAGCAGGGCGTCGAGGGCGGCGTCGGAGTCGGTGAGCCCCGGCAGGACGGGCGCGACGAAGACGCCCACGGGCAGGCCGGCGTCGGCGATTCGACGCACCAGGTCGAGTCGAGCCCGCGGGGTCGGGGTGCCGGGCTCGACGGAGCGGTGCAGGTCGGGGTCGAGCAGGGCGAGGGACACCCCGACGCCGACCGGGACGTCGCCACCGGCCGCGACGATCTCGGGGAGGTCGCGGGCGAGCAGCGTGCCCTTGGTGAGGATCGAGAACGGCGTCCCGGACTCCCGCAGCGCCCGCACGATCCCCGGCATCAGCCGGTACCGGCCCTCGGCCCGCTGGTAGGGGTCGGTGTTGGTGCCCATCGCGACGTGCTCCCGGGTCCACTTCGGCGAGCGGAGCTCCCGGGCGAGCACCTCGGGCGCGTTGAGCTTGACGACGACCTGGCGGTCGAAGTCCGCGCCGGCGTCGAGGTCGAGGTAGGTGTGGGTGTTGCGGGCGAAGCAGTTGTGGTGCAGGAGCCCGGCGGCCACGTAGTCCCCGGTCCCGGTGGTGAGGTCGTGCACCTCCTCCTCCCCCGCGGGCTCGACGGCGACGACGGTGCGGTCGGCTCCCCGCGCGTCGGCGAGCACGTCGCTGACCCCGACGAGTCCGGGCGCGGGCAGCGTCTCCGCGCCGACGAGGACGTCGCCGGGCACGAGCCACGCGCCGTCGTCCCCCGCGCAGCCCTCGCGCACGACATGGCGCCAGCCGACCGTCGTCAGGACCCGGTGCTCGGGCCCCGTGAGCACCTCGGTGCCGTCGGCCAGGCGCAGCCGGGTGACCGGCACGGTGCGGGTCCAGTGGTCGCGGACCTCGGTGCGCACCAGCCGGCGCATGCCCTCCTCGGCGACGCTCCCGACCACCGCGTCGCCGACCTGCAGCGCCGCGATCGGCACCGAGCCACCGTCGGCGCGCAGGACCGGCGTCGACCCGACGAGGCAGTACGTGCAGGCGTGCGAGCAGCCCCGGTAGGGGTTCACGGTCCAGGAGAACGGCATCGGCGAGGCGCCGGGCACGCGGTTGAGCACCGAGCGGGCCCGCACCTCGTGGAACGTCACGTCCGCGAACTCCGGCGTCCGCACGCTGCGCACGAGCCCCTTGAGCGCGGGCATCCCGGGGAGTGCCCCGTCGTCGGTCACCTGCTGCCCGGCCCATCGCATGACCTCATTCGAACACGTGTTCGCATGGCGGGCAAGCCGCCGCACCGGGCTGGTTTCGGTACCGCCGGTACGCGGTACCTGAGGTCATCCGGAGACTGCAGGAGGCAGTGGACACGATGAGCGGCTTCACCCTGGAACTGACGCCCGCACACCACGAGCTCGTCCGGCGCGCCCACGCGTTCAGCGAGAACGTGATCCGCCCGGCCGCCCCGAAGTACGACGAGCTCCAGGAGTGCCCCTGGGAGATCGTCGACGCCGCGGCGCGCGAGGGCTTCTACAACGCCCTCTTCTACGCCGACCTGATCTCCGACCCGACCGGGCTCTCCCTGCCGCTGTTCCTCGAGGAGATCTTCTGGGGGTGCGCGGGCATCGGCCTGACGATCGTCCTGCCCGCCCTCGCGCTCTCCGCGCTCAACCAGGCCGGTTCCCCGGAGCAGATCGCCCGCTGGGCCCCGGAGATGTTCGGCGAGCCCGGCGACATCAAGCTCGCCGCGCTGGCCGTCTCCGAACCGCAGGGCGGCAGCGACGTCGCGCACCTGCAGACGCGGGCGGTCAAGGACGGCGACGAGTGGGTGCTCGACGGCACCAAGATTCTGGATCGGCAACGGCGGGATCGCCGACGTCACGGTCGTCAACGCCGTCGTCGACCCCGAGCTGGGTACCAAGGGCCAGGCGATGTTCGTCGTGCCGAAGGACACCCCGGGCATGGAGCAGGTCCGCCGCCTCGACAAGCTCGGCCACCGCGCCTCGCACACCGCGGAGCTCTCGTTCACCGGGTGCCGCATCCCCGCCGACCACCTGCTCGGCGGCGAGGACAAGCTGAACCACAAGCTCGAGAAGGCCCGCCGCGGCGAGGGCCGGTCGGCCGCGCTCGGCACCTTCGAGCAGACCCGTCCGATGGTCGCGGCGATGGCGCTCGGCGTCGCCCGCGCCTCGTTCGAGTACGCGTGCGACTACGCCTCGCGCCGCGAGGCCTTCGGCGGCCCGATCATCGAGAACCAGGGCGTCTCGTTCCCGCTCGCCGACCTCGCCGCCGACATCGACGGGGCCCGCCTGCTGTGCTGGCGCGCCTCCTGGATGGCCGCCAACGGGGTCCGGTTCCACCTCGGCGAGGGTTCGATGTCGAAGCTCAAGGCCTCCGAGGTGGCGGTGCGCGCCGCCGAGCAGGCGGTCCAGGTCTGCGGCGGCTGGGGCTACGTGAGCGACCTGCCGGTGGAGAAGTGGTACCGCGACGCGAAGCTCTACACGATCTTCGAGGGGACGAGCGAGATCCAGCGGATGGTCATCGGGCGCACGCTCGCGACCGAGGCCGTCAAGGGTCCGCAGCACCACCAGCTCCCCGGCGACCACGGCGGGCTCTCGCGGCGCTTCGGCCACGGTTCGCTGGCCCGGGCGCGTGCGGGCGAGGCGTTCATGAAGCTCGCGAAGAACGCGCCGCAGTCGCTGCTCGAGCTCGGTGGGCGACTCGCCTCGCCCGGACGGTGATCATCCGGTCGCGTCGCCGACGCGGCACGGCCCGCGACCCTCTAGGGTCGGGGCCCGAGCCAGCCGCGGGTCCGAGCGAGGGTGCCGCCCCCACAGTCAGGGAGCAGTCATGACGGAGTCCTCGACGTCGAGGTCGCCCGCCCCGGCGTCCGGGTCCGGGCCGGCGCCCTCCGGGGTCCTCGACACGGTGTACGCGCTGGCCGCCGCGTCGGCGCGAACCGCCGTCGAGCTGACGCTCCGGGGGCCCCAGATCGTGCGCGGGCTCGCCTCCGCGGCCCAGACCGCCACCGTCGAGCTCAGCCCGCTCGTGGTCGACGCGCTCCGGGCGGTCCCCCGCGTCGCCGTCGTGCTCGAGTCGCTGCTGCCGCTCGCCCAGGACCTGCAGCGTTCCCTCGACGCCCTCGCCACCGCGGCCCCCGACCTGCATGCCCTGGCCGAGGCGGTCCCCGCGCTGCAGCAGCTGGGTGGGGCGGCCGACGACATCCACGCGCTGCGCGAAGCGGTCCCCGCGCTGCAGCAGCTCGGCGGCGCCGCGGAGGACATCCGTGCCCTCACCGAGGCCGTCCCCGCGCTGCAGCAGCTCGGCGGCGCGGCCGAGGACATCCACGCGCTCCGCGAGGCGGTCCCGGCCCTCCAGCAGCTCGGCGGCGCCGCGGAGGACATCCGTGCCCTGACCGCGGCCGTGCCCGCCCTGCGGCAGCTCGGCGAGGCGACGGCCGACATCCACGCGCTGACCGGCGCCATCGAGCCGCTCACCCGCCTCTCGACCGCCGTCGACGACCTGGAGCGGCTCGCCGACGCCACGGCGGACGTCCACACGATCACCGGCGCCCTCGAGACCATCGAGCGGATCGCGGCGGCGATCCCCGTCGTCGAGCGGATCGCGGACGCGGTCCCGACCGCAGCGCACCTGGCCGAGGCGATCCCCGAGCTCGAGAAGCTCACCGGCGCGATCGGCCACGTCGAGGTCCTCGCCCGGCACGCCGACACGACGTTCCCGGACCTGCCGCCGCGCCTGGCGAGCCTCGACGACCAGCTCTCGCTCGCGGCGTCGGAGCTCACCAAGGTCACGCCCGACCTGCGCACCGTGGCCGGGCGCATCGAGGAGCTCGACGGGCAGATCAAGGTGCTCGCCGACGCCCTCGCACCGCTGCAGGGCACGACCGAGCGCCTGGGCCGGCTGGTCGACCGGCTGCCCCAGGGACGCACCCGCCAGCGGGCCGTCGAGGGCTGAGGCTCACCCGGGTGGCAGCGCCGCCCCGGTGTCCTTGAGCTCGACCCCGGACAGACCGAGTCGTCGCGACTCGGTCATCAACGCCGCGAGGACCTCGGCGGCGCGGTCGTAGGTCAGCCCGTGGGGCGGGCGGATGTTCGAGACGCAGTTGCGCTCGGAGTCGGCGCGCCCGCGCGACGGCCCCCAGGTCAGGTAGGCCCCGAGCGAGTCCGGCGCCGACATCCCCGGGCGCTCGCCGATCAGCACCAGCACCATCGCGGCGCCGAGCCGTGACCCGACGTCGTCCCCCAGCGCGACCCGCGCCTGCGTCGCGACCACCAGCGGGGCGACCGACCAGCCCTCCAGCCGCGGCAGCAGCGCGGCCAGCAGACCGGCGGCGTGCGCCTGCACGGCGCGCGCGGACAGGCCGTCGGCGACGACGACGGCGAGGTCGGGCTGCTCGCCGTCCCCGGGTTCGCCGGCGTCCAGGTCGGTCCCGTCCGCGAGCCGCCGCCCGAGGTCGGGGCGCTGCAGGTACTCGGCCCGGTCGGCGGCCGCGCTCGCGACGGTGACGACGGCGAGCCCGGTCGCCTCTCCCAGGTCCGTGACCAGCGCGTCGACGTCGAGCGGCGAGTGGACGGCGTCGCGGGCCAGGGCGTGCGCCGCGTCGAGGCGCAGCACCTCGGCGGTCGGGAGGGCGTCGCCGGCCCGGCCGAGCCCGACGCGGGCCTGGGTCGCCTCGCGCAGCAGCCGCCAGGCGTCGCGGGTGCTCACGTCCCCAGCCCGCTCGTCAGTGCCGGCAGCGCGGCCGGGTCGAGCGGCGGGACGCGCCCGGCGTCGTCGAGCAGACCCACCGACGCGAGCCACGCCTCGAACTCCGGTGCGGGGCGCAGACCGAGGACCCCCCGCACGCCGAGCACGTCGGTGAACGAGAGCGACTGGTAGGCGAGCATGACGTCGTCCCCGCCGGGCACGCAGATGACGAACGAGCAGCCGGCGGCCGCGAGCATCGTGAGCAGCGTGTCCGTGTCGTCGGCGTCGGCCTCGGCGTGGTTGGTGTAGCAGACGTCGACCCCCATCGGGACGCCGAGCAGCTTCCCGCAGAAGTGGTCCTCCAGCCCCGCGCGCAGGATCTGCTTGCCGTCGTAGAGGTACTCCGGCCCGATGAACCCGACGACGGTGTTCACCAGCAGCGGGTCGAACGCCCGGCACACCGCGTAGGCGCGGGCCTCGAGGGTCTGCTGGTCGACCGGGCCCGACACCCCGTGGTGCGCGTCCGCCGAGAGCGCCGACCCCTGCCCCGTCTCGAAGTAGGTCACCTGGTTCCCGACGGTGCCGCGGCCCAGCGCCAGCGCGGCGTCCCGGGCCTGGCCGAGCTGGTCGAGGGTGACGCCGAAGCCCCGGTTGGCCGCCTGGGTCCCGGCCACCGACTGGAACACCAGGTCCACCGGCGCTCCCTGCTCGAGCAGCTCCAGCGTCGTCGTCACGTGGGTGAGCACGCACGACTGGACGGGGGCGTCGATCCGCTGCCGCGCGTCGTCCACCAGCTCCAGCAGCGCGCGCACGGTCGACGGCCGGTCGGTCGCCGGGTTGATCCCGACGACGGCGTCCCCGGACCCGTGCAGGAGCCCGTCGACGATGCTCGCGGTGATCCCCACCGGGTCGTCGGTCGGGTGGTTGGGCTGCAGCCGCGTCGCGAGGCGCCCCGGGAGCCCGAGGGTCGTGCGGAAGCCGGTGACGACGCGGGTCTTGGCGGCGATCGCGACCAGGTCGGCGACCCGGCAGAGCTTGGAGACCGCCGCGACCATCTCCGGGGTCAGCCCCGGCGCGAGCGCGGACAGCGCCGCGGTGTCGGCCTCCCAGGAGAGCAGCCAGTCACGCAGGCCGCCGACGGTCAGGGAGCGCACCGGCGCGAAGGCGGCGGCGTCGTGGGTGTCGACGATGAGCCGGGTGACGTCGTCGTCCTCGTAGGCGACCACGGCCTCGTCGAGGAACAGCGTCAGCGGCAGGTCCGCGAGGACCGTCCGGGCCGCGACCCGCTCCGCGGCCGAGCCCGCCGCGCACCCGGCCAGGACGTCCCCGGAGCGCGGCGGCGACGCCTTGGCCAGCACGTCGCGCAGGTCGGTGAAGCGGTAGGAGTGCCCGCCGACGCTCGCCGTCCAGCTCATGGCGGCCAGCCTGACGCGGCGGGAACGGCCGCGGGTGACGGCGAGGTCAACGCCCGGACCCGATCGTCAGTAGCCCGGCGCCCAGCGGGTGCCCCGGATGGCCTCCCGCAGGGCGTCGTCGTCGGCCTGCGGCGCGACCCCGTCGGCCACGGCCTGCCGCGCGACCGCGAGCGCGATGTCGTCGGCGACGCCACGGACGTCGGCCCACGAGGGCAGCAGCGGCGCTGCGCCACTGGTCGAGCTCCGCTGGGCTCCGTCTCCTCCGACGGTCGAGCTCCGCTGCGCTCCGTCTCCTCCTCGGACGGTCGAGCTCCGCTGCGCTCCGTCTCCGGGCGAGGCGGCCAGTGCGGGCGAGGCGTCGCCGAGGGCCCGGGCGGCCGCACGCATCATCGCGTCGGTGACGCGGGTGGCGCCTGCAGCGGTCACGGCGAGCCCGACCGCCGGGAAGATGTAGACGTTGTTGCACTGGGCGACGGGCACGTCCGGGCCGGACTCGCGGTGCAGCGGCGGGAAGGGCGACCCGGTCGCGATCAGGGCCCTGCCGTCGGTCCACTCGTCGACGTCGGCCGGGCGGGCCTCGGCGTTCGACGTCGGGTTGGACAGCGGGAAGACGATCGGCCGGTCCACCTTGGCCGCCATCGTCCGCACGATGTCCTCGGTGAAGGCGCCCTGCGCGGTGGACAGGCCGAGCAGGACCCCGACGTCGAGGTGCTCGACGACGTCGGCGAGGTCCGGCAACCCGTCGACCTTCCAGTCGGCCACGTCGCCCGCGTCGTGGGCGAAGGCCCGCTGGCCGTCGGAGAGGTCGTCGCGGTCGGCGGTCAGCAGCCCCCGGACGTCGACCACCCAGCAGTGCGCGCGGGCCTCGTCGTCGGAGGCGCCCTCGTCGACCATCTCCTGCCGGATCATCTCCATGACCCCGATGCCCGCGGAGCCGGCGCCGAGCATGACGACCTGCTGGTCGCGCAGCCGCGTCCCGGCCACGGCCGTGGCGCCCTGCAGCGCGCCGAGGGCGACCGCGGCGGTGCCCTGGATGTCGTCGTTGAAGGTGAGCAGCCGGTCGCGGTAGCGGGCGAGGATCGGGGCGGCGTGCGGGGTGGCGAAGTCCTCCCACTGCAGCAGCACCTCGGGCATCTCGGCCTCGACGGCCGCGACGAAGTCCTCCACGAAGGCGAAGTAGTCCTCGTCCTCGATCCGCCGGTGACGCCAGCCCAGGTAGAACGGGTCGTCGAGCAGGTCGGCGTTGTCGGTCCCGACGTCGAGCAGGATCGGCAGGGTGCGCGCGGGGTCGATGCCGCCGATGAGGGTGTAGAGCGAGAGCTTCCCGACGGGGATCCCCATGCCGCCGACGCCCTGGTCCCCGATGCCCAGGATCCGCTGGCCGTCGGTCACGACGATGACGTCGACGTCGGCCTGCGGGCGGTTGCGCAGCATCTCGCGCAGGTGCTCGCGGTCGGGCCAGGACAGGTAGAGCCCCCGGGGGCGGCGCCAGAGCTCGGAGAAGCGCCGGCAGCCCTCGGCCACGGTCGGGGTGTACACGAGCGGCAGCGCGGTCGGCACGTCCGCGGCGAGCACCGAGTAGAAGAGGTGCTCGTTGCGGTCCTGCAGCGAGCGCAGGTAGACGTAGCGGTCGAGGTCCGTCGCCTGGCGCGTGACCTCGCCCCAGGAGCGGCGCACCTGGTCGTCGAGCGAGGTCACCGCGTGGGGCAGCAGGCCGAGCAGGCCGAGCTCACGCCGCTCGGACTCGCTGAACGCGGTCCCCTTGGTGCGCAGGGGGTCGTTGAGTACCTGGCTCGGTTCCATCGGCGTCCTCTCCCGTGCGCGACCGGGGACGAGTCTCCCCCCGTTCCCCGGCGCCCGGGAGGTCGAGGCGGACCGTCACCGGGTGGACCTCGCGGCCCGTGACGGTCGGCTCGGCGGAGATCCGCCCTCCGGTCAGGGGCGCAGACCCGCGAGCCGGTCCCGCACCGAGGCGGGCGTCCCCGGCCGGCCCGCCGCGTCGATCTCGGCGATCGTCGCCCGGCCGTCGCCCAGCCCGCCGTCGGAGCCCCCGTCGTCGTCCCCGCCCTCGAGGTCCATCCGGTCGCCGTCGAGGGTGATCTCCTCGGACGGCAGCCAGGTGAGCCCGGACGCCTTCTTCACCGGGTGGTTGACGTTGAGCACGAGCCCGGGCGCGAACGGGGGTCGGGACGCCGCGAGCGCCCCGACGAGCTTCACGACGAAGGCCGCGGTCGGCGCGCAGTCCTCCTCGTCCTTCGCGCGGTCGGTCGACACCGCGATCGCGGGGAAGCCCGCGTGTGCCGCGGTCACGGCCGCCCCGACGGTGCCCGACTCGGTGATCCCGGAGCCGGTGTTGCGGCCCAGGTTGGTCCCCGAGACCACGAGGTCCGGCGGGCGTCCCGCGGCGCGCATCGCGGCGAGGCCCGCGAGCACGGCGTCCGCCGGGGTGCCGGAGACGGTGCGGACGCCCGGGTCGTCGGTGTCCTTCAGCTCCCGCTGGTCGGAGGTGTCGGCACCGGCGCCGCTGCGGTTGCCGTCCGGGGCCACCTCGGTGACGTCGTAGCCGGCCCGCGTCAGCGCGGTCCGGGTCGCCGTGATGCCGCCCGCGTCGTACCCGTCGTCGTCGGTCAGCAGGATGCGCAGCGGCGCCGGCCGCGGCGCTGCCGTCGTGGTGGTCGGGGTGGCCGCCGGGGCCGCGGACGTGGGGATCGGCGCGACCGAGCCGGCGGCGGACGGTGGCGGCGTGGTCGCGCAGCCGGTCAGGACCCCGGCGACGACGGCCACGACGGCGAGCACCGCGGGCGTGGGTCCGCGCATGGGAGGTCTCCGGTCGGGTCGTCGTCCGACGGCGGCGCCGCCGTGGATCGCGTGATCGTAGGGCCTGCCGCCTCGTCGTCGTCGCACGTCGGGCGGACGGCTGGTCGTCCGTCCCGTACGGGGTGGCCGGCCCGCCGTCCACCGACGCGACTTTGCCGGAGAACCATCCGGGGGCGCTCGGACATCGCTCATCCGTGGGCTGTTCATTACTGTCCCGTTCACCTCGTCGTTGCGGGGATGACGGAACCCGTTCGGTGAGGAACGGGCCGCGACCGGAGATGCGGAGGCTCGACCGTGACGACCCCCTCGCCCACGCCCCCTCCGGGCGCCCACCCGGCGGGTCCGGTGCCGATCGAGCGATCCGACCTCGCCGAGGCCGGCCGGATGCTGCTGCGCTCGGTGCTCCCCGCCGCGGTGCTGCTCTGCCTCGCGCTCGCCGTCTACGGCGGGACGGGGCACGACCTGACGATCGTCCTGCAGGACCGCTTCCCCGAGGACTCGGAGTACTCCGGCCTCTTCACGATCATGTTCTCGAGCGCGCTGATGGTGTGCGCCGGCATCGCGCTCGGCTCGCTCGTGGTGTCCCGCGCCTGGGGTCGGTGGACCGGCGACGAGGGCGCGACCTCGCCCGCGCAGACCGCCGGCCTCGCCGTCGCGATCCTGTGCATCTGGCTCGGCTTCGACGACATGATGATGGTCCACGACGCCGTCCTGCCCGGGATGGGCATCCCGGAGGAGGCCGGGCTCGCGGTCTACGCCGTGGTCGGGATCGTGCTCGTGGTCTGGGCCTTCCGGCCGCTGCGCCGCGAGCGGCTCGGGCTGACCTTCCTCGCCGGGCTCGCGCTGCTCGGTGGCTCCCTCGTGGGCGACGAGGCCGAGGACTTCTTCGAGACCCGCATCCCGCCGCTCGCGACGTTCCTCGGGCACGCCGAGGACGTGGTGAAGTTCCTCGCCTACGTCGCGCTGTGCCACCTGTGCGTGCTGCTGGCGCGCCGGGTCATGGCCCGCACGCTGCAGGCGGCGACGGAGCGGGCGGCGCGCGAGGCGGTCGAGCGGTCGAACGCCCCGGCGCGGGTGCCGATGCGCGTCGCGACGGTGTCCTCCCCCGCCGACGACGACCGGACCACGCCGATCCAGCTCGGCTCCGTCCCCGTGGGCACCCACGGCGGCCATCACCGCCGTGGGTAGGTCGGTGCGTCAGGCGCCCAGCGCCCGGTCCACCGCTGCCACGGCACCGTCGAGCGCGACCTCCGTCTGCGAGCCGTCGGAGAGGTCCTTGAGCTGGATCACGCCGCCCTCGAGGTCCCGGTCCCCCAGCACGAGCGCGTAGCGCGCCCCGGACCGGTCGGCGGCCTTCATCGCGCCCTTGAGCCCCCGCCCGCCGTACGCGAGATCGGCCCGGATCCCGCCGCGGCGCAGCGCCCCGATGATCCCGACGAGCCGGTCGCGCGCCGCCTCGCCCAGCGGCACCCCGAAGACCTCGACCCGCCGCGCCGGCGCGACCTCGAGACCCTCGGCGTGGCAGGCCATCAGCGTGCGGTCGACGCCGATCCCGAAGCCGACCCCGGACAGCGGCTGCCCGCCGAGCTCGGCCATGAGCCCGTCGTACCTCCCGCCGCCACCGATCCCGGACTGCGAGCCGAGCCCGTCGTGGACGAACTCGAACGTCGTCTTCGTGTAGTAGTCCAGGCCGCGGACCATCCACGGGTTCTCGGTGTAGGCGACGCCGAGGTCGTCGAGGTAGCGCAGCACCGTGCGGTGGTGCGCAGCGGCGGAGTCGGAGAGGTGGTCCATCATCAGCGGCGCGTCGGCGAGCTGGGCGCGGACCTCGGGCCGCTTGTCGTCGAGCACGCGCAGCGGGTTGATGCGGGCCCGTTCGCGGGTGGCCTCGTCGAGGTCGAGCTTCTCGAGGAACGCCTGCAGCTCGGCGCGGTAGGCCGGGCGGGTCGAGGCGTCGCCCAGGCTGGTGATCTCCAGGCGGTAGCCGGTGAGGCCCAGGGAGCGGAACCCGGCGTCGGCGACGGCGAGCACCTCGGCGTCCAGCGCCGGGTCGTCCACCCCGATCGCCTCGACGCCGACCTGCTGGAGCTGGCGGTAGCGCCCGGCCTGCGGGCGCTCGTAGCGGAAGAACGGCCCGTCGTAGCGGAGCTTGACCGGCAGCGTCCCGCGGTCCATGCCGTGCTCGATGACGCTGCGGACGACGCCCGCGGTCCCCTCCGGGCGCAGGGTGACGGTCCGGCCGCCGCGGTCGGCGAAGGTGTACATCTCCTTGGAGACGACGTCGGTGGACTCCCCGACGCCGCGGGCGTAGAGCGCGGTGTCCTCGAAGACCGGCAGCTCGAGGTGGGCGTAGCCGGCGCGGTCGGCCTCACGGATCAGGGTGTCGCGCACCGCGACGAAGTCGGGTCCGACGTACTCGGGGATGCCCTTCGGGGCGGTGAAGCCGCCCTGCGGGATCTCGGCCATCTGGGACCTTCCTCAGAGGTTCCGGCCGGGGGCGTTCTGCGTGCCCTGCAGGAACGGGTTGGTGTGCCGCTCGTCCCCGACGGTGGTCGGCTGCCCGTGCCCGGGCAGGACCGCGGTCTCGTCGGGGAGCGTGAGGAGCTTGGTCCGCAGGCTCGTCATCATCTCCTCGAGCGAGCCGCCGGGGAGGTCGGTCCGCCCGATGCTGCCCTGGAACAGCGTGTCCCCGGCCAGCACGAACGGCGCCCCGTCATCGGTGGCGCCGCGGAAGACGACCGAGCCGCGCGTGTGCCCCGGGGTGTGGTCGACGGTCAGGCTCAGGCCCGCGAGCTCCAGCGTCGCGCCGTCGTCGAGCGTCTCGACCTGCCGCGGCTCCCGGAACTCGAGCCCGGGGTACATCGCGGCGAGCTGGGCGCCCATCGCACCGACCCCCTTGAGCGGGTCGGCGAGCATGAACCGGTCCTCGGGGTGGATCCAGGCGGGGATGTCGTCGCCGTCGCACACCGGGGTCACCGACCACATGTGATCGAGGTGGCCGTGGGTCAGCAGCACCGCGACGGGCGAGAGCTTCCGCTCGGCCAGGACCTTGCGCAGCGGCTCCTCGGCGTCCTGCCCGGGATCGACGACCACGCACGGGCCGCCCTCCTCGGGCGCCACCACGAAGCAGTTCGTCTGGAAGCTCCCGGCCGGGAACCCGGCGACCAGCACGTCCTCAGTCCTCCTCGGTACGGCAACTCCTCCACCCTAGTGGTCGGCGCCGTCACGACCGGGGCCACGTCGCGCGCCCGCGACCTGCCCGAACTCACCCCGGGTTGACTTCCTAGGATGCCGCCGTGCCGACGAACGAGCAGCGCCGGAAGGCCGCCAAGCGCAAGCTGGAGCGACAGATCGAGCGCCGCGCGGAGCGCAGCCGCCGTCGTCGGCAGCGACTCACGATCGGCGCCGTCGTGGCGGTCGTCGTCGTGATCGCGGCCGCCGTCGGGGTCTACCTGGCGACGCGGCCGTCGACGCCGGAGGCCGCCCCGGCCGCGGCGGCCGGGGCCTGCCAGTACATCCCCGACGGCCAGGCGTCCAGGCCGGTGCAGAACCCGGACGCGAACCCGCCCCGCACCGGCACCGTGAACGTCACCCTCCAGACCTCGCAGGGCGCGATCCCGCTGACGCTGGACCGGGCGCAGGCGCCGTGCGCGGTGAACGCCGTGACCTCGCTGGCCCAGCAGGGCTTCTACAACGACACCCCCTGCCACCGCCTCACCACGGGCGAGGGACTCAAGGTGCTGCAGTGCGGCGACCCGACCGGCTCCGGCTCGGGCGGGCCCGGCTTCCGTTACGCCGAGGAGCCGCCGACCAACCTCCCGCCCTCCCCGCAGGGCCAGGGCGCGTCGGACTACAGCCGGGGCCTGGTCGCCATGGCCAAGACCTCCGACCCGGACACGACCGGCAGCCAGTTCTTCCTCGTCTACGCCGACTCGGCGCTGCCGCCGCAGTACACCGTCGTCGGGCGGATCAACGACGCCGGCCTCGCGGTGCTGGACAAGGTCGCGGCGGCCGGCAGCGACAACTCGAACGGCGACGGCGACGGCAAGCCGAAGCTCCCGGTCCAGATCACGCAGGCCCAGGTCGGGTAGGTGGCCTCCGGCCTCGTGAGCAGAAATCCGTGCCCTGACACGGATGAGTGCTCACGAGCGCGGAGCGCACCTCATGCAGCGAGCGGCAGCGCCCCCGGGTGCACCGGCGCGGGCAGGTCGGTGCGCCCGTCGGGCGAGAGGTAGGTGTCGACGGCGGCCGCCGCGGAGCGGCCCTCGGCGATCGCCCAGACGATCAGCGAGGCACCGCGGTGGGCGTCGCCGCAGACGAACACCCCGGGGGCGTCGGTCTGCCAGTCCGAGCCGCAGCCGATGGTGCCCTTCTTCGTCCGCTCGATCCCGAGCTCGGGGATCAGCGCCATGTCGTCCGGCCCGGTGAACCCGATGGAGAAGAGCACGAGGTCGGCGGGGATCTCGTGGATCTCCTCGCTGGTCGGGACGACCTCCCGGGAACCGTCGGCGCCCTTGCGGACCTCGACCGTCGAGAGCTCCACGGACCGGACGTGGCCGCGCTCGTCGCCGATGAAGCGTTGCACCGCCGTCGCGAACAGGCGCTCGCCGCCCTCCTCGAGGGCCGGCGGGGTCCGGTAGGTCAGCGGCCACGTGGGCCACGGGGAGGTCGCCGGGTCGCGGGTCAGCGGCGGGACGGGGTACTGGTCGAGCTGGTGGACCCCGATGGCCCCCTGCCGCGTCGCGGTCCCGTAGCAGTCCGCGCCGGTGTCGCCGCCGCCGATGATGACGACGTTCTGGCCGCGGGCGTTGATCGGCGAGGCCCCGTCGCCCTCGCACTCCCGGTTGGCCGGGGTCAGGTAGTCCATCGCGAGGTGGATGCCCTCGAGGTCGCGGCCCTCGAGGGAGCGGTCGTCGCGCCCGGCCAGGGCACCGACCGCGAGCACCACCGCGTCGTACTCGGCCCGCAGCCGCTCGACCGGCAGCGCCTCGCCGTCGTCGCCCCCGACCTCGCAGTTCACGACGAACCGGGTGCCCTCGGCGCGCATCTGCTCGAGGCGCCGGTCGAGCTCCCACTTCTCGAACTTGAATTCGGGGATGCCGTAGCGCATGAGGCCGCCGAGGCGGTCGTCGCGCTCGTACACCGTGACCTCGTGCCCGGCGCGGGTCAGCTGCTGGGCGGCGGCGAGCCCGGCCGGGCCGGAGCCGACGACCGCGACGCGGCGCCCGGAGGCCACCGTCGCCGGCTGCGGGGCGACGTGGCCGTCACGCCAGGCGACCTCGGCGATCGACCACTCGACGCGCTTGATCGCCACCGACCCGGGCTGGCTGGTGATCGAGAGGACGCACGCCTCCTGGCACGGCGCGGGGCAGAGCGCGCCGGTGAACTCCGGGAAGTTGTTCGTCGAGTGCAGGCGCTCCGAGGCGCGGCCCCACTCGCCGAGGCGGACGAAGTCGTTCCACTCCGGGATGATGTTCCCGAGCGGACAGCCCGCCGTGCCGGAGTGGCAGAAGGGGATGCCGCAGTCCATGCACCGGGCCGCCTGCCGGCGGGTCTCCGCCTCGACGTCCGGGTCGGTGACCGGCGCGTAGATCTCCTGCCAGTCGGTCCGACGGACCTCGACGGGGCGCTTGGGGTTGTCCTCCCGGGAGTAGGTGAGGAACCCGCGAGGGTCAGCCACCCGCCACCTCCATGATCACCTCGTTGGGGTCGCGCCCCTCGGTCTGGGCGCGCTGGGTCGCGTCGAGGACCCGCTGGTAGTCGGTCGGCATCACCTTCGTGAAGTGGCCGACCTGGTTCTCCCAGTCGTCGAGCAGCCGGGCCGCCTTCGGCGAGCCGGTCAGCTCGAGGTGGCACTCGACGACGTGCCGGAGCCAGACGGCGTCGTCGCCGTCCTCCCCGTCGAGCGGGAGCAGGTCCACCATCTCCTGGTTGACCCGGATCTCGGGGAGGTCGTGGACGAACGCGATGCCGCCGGACATGCCGGCGCCGAGGTTGCGCCCGGTCGAGCCGAGGACCACGACCCGTCCGCCGGTCATGTACTCGCAGGCGTGGTCGCCGACGCCCTCGACGACGGCGAGCGCGCCCGAGTTCCGCACGCAGAACCGCTCCCCCACCTGGCCGCGCAGGTAGACCTCGCCGCCGGTGGCGCCGTAGGCGATGACGTTGCCGGCGATGGTGTGGGCCTCGTCGTGCCCGAGCTCGTCGTGGCCGCCGGTGAACGGCGCGCCCTCCGGCGGCCGCACGATCACCCGGCCCCCGGAGAGGCCCTTGGCGACGTAGTCGTTCGCGTCGCCGATGAGGTCGAGGGTGATCCCCGGCGGGAGGAACGCCCCCAACGACTGGCCGGCCGACCCGGTGAGCTCGACGTGGATGGTGTCGTCGGCGAGACCGTCGCGCCCGTAGCGCCGCGTCACCTCCGCGCCGAGCAGGGTCCCGACGGTGCGGTTGACGTTGCGGACCGGCATCTCGATCCGGACCGGCATCGCGTCGTCGAGCGCGCCCTCGGCGAGCTGGATGAGGGTGCGGTCCAGCGCCTTGTCCAGGCCGTGGTCCTGCGACGTCGTCTGGCGGCGGTCCGTCGACGCGCCCTCGGGGACGTCCGGCACGGTGAACAGCGGCGCCAGGTCGATGCCCTGCGCCTTCCAGTTGTCGATCGCCTGGCCGGCGTCGATCAGCTCGGTGCGCCCGATCGCCTCGTCGATCGTGCGGAAGCCGAGCTCGGCCAGGTACTCCCGGACCTCCTCGGCGATGAACCAGAAGAAGTTCTCGACGAACTCCGGCTTGCCCGTGTAGCGCTTGCGCAGTTCCGGGTTCTGGGTCGCGACGCCGACCGGACAGGTGTCGAGGTGACAGACCCGCATCATGATGCAGCCGTTGACCACCAGCGGCGCCGTCGAGAAGCCGTACTCCTCGGCGCCGAGCAGCATCCCGACGATCACGTCGCGGCCGGTCTTCATGCCGCCGTCCACCTGGACGGAGATCCGGTCGCGCAGGCCGTTGAGCATGAGGGTCTGCTGGGTGTCGGCCAGGCCGAGCTCCCACGGCGCGCCGGCGTGCTTGAGGCTCGTCAGCGGCGCCGCCCCGGTGCCGCCGTCCCACCCGGAGATGAGCACGACGTCGGCGTGGGCCTTGCTGACGCCCGCCGCGACCGTCCCGACCCCGACCGAGCTGACCAGCTTGACGTGGATCCGGGCCCGGTCGTTGGCGTTCTTCAGGTCGTGGATGAGCTGCTTGAGGTCCTCGATGGAGTAGATGTCGTGGTGCGGCGGGGGTGAGATCAGCCCGACGCCGGGCGTGGAGTACCGGACCTCGGCGATCCAGGGGTAGACCTTCTTGCCCGCGAGCTGGCCGCCCTCGCCGGGCTTCGCGCCCTGCGCCATCTTGATCTGCAGGTCCTCGGCGTTGACGAGGTACTCGCTGGTCACGCCGAACCGGCCGGACGCGACCTGCTTGATCGCGGAGCGCTTCGAGGCGTCGTAGAGCCGGACCGGGTCCTCACCGCCCTCGCCGGTGTTGGAGCGCCCGCCGATGTTGTTCATGGCGATCGCGAGGTCGGTGTGGGCCTCGGCGGAGATCGAGCCGTAGCTCATCGCGCCGGTGGCGAACCGCTTGACGATCTCCTCCACCGGCTCGACCTCGTCGATGTCGATCGGCGTGCGGTCCTCGTAGCGGAAGCGCAGCAGGCCGCGCAGCTGGCCGCCCTCGGACGCGATGCGGTCGCACTCCGCGGTGTAGCGGCGGAACACGTCGCGCTGCTTGTTCCGCGTCGCGTGCTGGAGCAGGAACACGGTCTCCGGGGTGAAGAGGTGCTGCTCGCCCTCGCGGCGGTAGGCGTACTCCCCGCCGACGTCGAGCCCGCGGTGCGCCCGCTCGGTCGGGTTGTGCGGGTACGCCGTGCGGTGGCGCATCGCCGCCTCCTCGGCGACGACGTCGAGACCGCCGCCCCCGAGCTTCGACGCGGTCCCGGTGAAGTACTCGTCGACGAACTCCTGGGAGAGCCCGACGGCCTCGAACACCTGTGCGGCGGTGTAGCCCGACACCGTCGAGATGCCCATCTTGGACATCACCTTGAGCACGCCCTTGACGCAGGCCTTCACGTAGTTGCGGATCGCCTGGTCGACCTCGAGGTGCTCGAGCTGGCCCGACGTGATCATGTCCTCGATCGACTCGAACGCGAGGTAGGGGTTGATCGCCGCCGCCCCGAAGGAGAGCAGCAGCGCCATGTGGTGGACCTCGCGGGCGTCGCCGGACTCGACGACGAGGGCGACCTGGGTCCGCTCGCGGGTGGCGACGAGGTGGTGGTGCGCCGCGGAGACCAGCAGCAGCGCCGGGATCGGGGCGTGGTGGCGGTCGGAGTCGCGGTCGGAGAGCACCAGGACGCGCTTGCCGTCGGCGATGGCCTCGCTCGCCTCGCGGCGCACCCGGTCGAGGGCCTCGTCGAGCGCCCGCTCCCCGCCGTCGACCTCGTAGAGGCCGGAGATCACCTTCGCGGCGAAGCCGGGCATGTCGCCGTCGTCGTTGATGTGGATGAGCTTCGCGAGGTCGTCGTTGTCGATCACCGGGTAGGGCAGGACGACCTGCCGGCACGACGCCGGGCCCGGGTGGAACAGGTTCTGCTCCGCCCCGATCGGGCGCTCCATGCAGGTGACGAGCTCCTCGCGGATGGAGTCCAGCGGCGGGTTGGTGACCTGGGCGAACAGCTGCACGAAGTAGTCGTAGAGCAGCCGGGACCGTCGCGAGAGCGCCGCGGTCGGGGTGTCGGTGCCCATCGAGCCGAGCGGCTCGGCCCCCGTCGTCGCCATCGGGGCGAGCAGGATCCGCAGCTCCTCCTCGGTGTAGCCGAAGGTCTGCTGGCGGCGCACGACCGACTCGTGGGTGTGCACGACGTGCTCGCGGGCGGGCAGGTCGTCGAGGCGCACCAGCCCGGCGTGCAGCCACTCGCCGTAGGGCTCGGCGGCGGCGAGCTCGGACTTGAAGGCATCGTCGTCGACGATCCCGCCGACGCGGGTGTCGACGAGGAACATCCGCCCCGGGCGCAGCCGGCCCTTGGCGATCACCTCGGACGGGTCGACCTCGAGGACCCCGGACTCGCTGGCGAGCACCACGCGGTCGTCCGCGAGGTGCCACCAGCGCGCGGGCCGCAGCCCGTTGCGGTCCAGGGTGGCGCCGATGAGCGTCCCGTCGGTGAAGACGACGGCCGCCGGCCCGTCCCACGGCTCCATGAGGCTCGCGTGGAACTGGTAGAAGTCGTGCTGGTCCGCGGGCATCTCGGCGTGGTTCTCCCACGCCTCCGGCATCATCATCATGACCGCGTGGGGCAACGACCGGCCGCCCAACGAGAGCAGCTCGAGCACCTCGTCGAAGCTCGCCGAGTCCGAGACCTCCTCGGGGCACACCGGCATCGCGCGCTGGATGTCCCCCGGGAACAGGTCGGTCCCGAGCAGCGCCTCGCGGGCCCGCATCCGGTTCCGGTTGCCGCGGATCGTGTTGATCTCGCCGTTGTGCGCCATCGCCCGGTACGGGTGTGCCAGCGGCCAGCTCGGGAAGGTGTTGGTCGAGAACCGGCTGTGGACCACGGCGATCGCGCTGGTCAGCCGCTCGTCGCGCAGGTCGGGGAAGAACAGGGCCAGCTGGTCGGTGGTCAGCATGCCCTTGTAGGTCACGGTGCGGCTCGACAGCGAGGCGACGTAGAGCCCGCAGCCCTGCTCGGCCGACTCCCGCTCGGCCCGCTTGCGCACCAGGTAGGCGATGCGGTCCAGCTCGAGGCCGGCGAGGGAGCGGTCCGGGTGCGCGACGAGCACCTGGGCGAACCGCGGCATCGCGGAGCGGGCCACGGACCCGACGTCGGCGCCGTCCGGGTCGACCGGCAGGTCGCGCCAGCAGAGGACCTCGAGGCCCTCCTCGGCGACGATGCGCTCGAGCAGGGAGACCGCCTTGTCGTACCCGTCGCCGTCCGCGGGCAGGAACACCATGCCGCAGGCGTAGGCGTGCTCGGGCTGTCCGCCGTCCACGCTGGGCCGCGACTCGGGCAGCGTGACGTCCACGGTGGCGCGCAGCAGCTCGTCGGGCAGCTGCAGCAGGATGCCGGCACCGTCACCGCTGGTGGGCTCGCTGCCCGCCGCTCCCCGGTGGTCGAGGTTGTGCAGGACCACCAGCGCGTCCGAGACGATCTCGTGGCTGCGACGGCCCTTGGTGTCCGCGACCGCGCCGACACCACAGGCGTCGTGCTCGTACGCCGGGTCGTACATCCCCTGGGGTCCGGGGTTGGTGGAGAACAGCACGGTGGGCGCCTCCTCGGCGGGAGAGGGAGCGGAGCTCGACCTCGTCGGTCGTCGCGGGCCGGTGGTGGGAGAACGGCCGAGCACGCGGCTCGGTGTCTCGACGGGTGACCGGGGACGACGATGGCCCAGGATGCGCCGTGGCGGGACGGGTCGGACGGTGACCCGACGGTCGGCGGGGCGGAGCGCGGGACCCCGACGTCCCACGCCGAAGGTCGAGTCTAGCCCGACGTGACCGTGTTCGTTCCGGATGCGGAGCGTGACGTGATCCGCGGTCCGGATGGGCGGCGAGGGTTACCCGCGGGCGGCCGAGGGCGGCTCGACCGAGGTCTCCTCCTGGTCGGCGGTGTCGACCGGCGCGGAGTCCACGCCCGACACCTCGTCGGCGCCGTGGTGCGTGTCGCGGTCCGGGGCGGCGGCCTCCTGGCGGTTCTTCCGGGCCTCGGCGGCGTCGTCCGGGCGGTCCTCGTCGGTGTGCACGTCATCGGACGTACCCGACCCCCCGGAGCCCGAACCGGGTTCCGGACCCGGCATCGACGCCGACAGGTCCTCCCGCGGGCCCCGGACCACGAGCAGGTAGACCACGGCCGCGACGAAGACCACCCCCGCGACGACGACGTTGATCCGCACGTCCCCGAAGACCCGGGTCGCCGGGTCGGTGCGCAGCAGTTCGATCACGAAGCGGCCGGCGGTGTAGCCCGCCACGTAGAGCGCGAAGGCGCGGCCGCGGGCCAGGGTGAAGCGCCGGTCGGCCACCACGACGATGATCGCCACGATGATGTCCCAGACCAGCTCGTAGAGGAACGTCGGCTGGACGATCTCGACGGGCGTGCGGTCCAGGGCGACCCCGCCGAGGTTGTCGGGTGCCCCGGTGAGGACATCCACCCGCCGGTAGATCTCCAGCCCCCAGGGCATCCCGGTCGGCGCTCCGTAGAGCTCCTGGTTGAACCAGTTCCCGAGCCGCCCGACGGCCTGGGCGAGCACGATGCCGGGCGCGGCGGCGTCGGCGAAGGCCGTCAGCGGGACCCCGCGGCGACGGCAGGCGATCCACGCGCCGACGGCGCCGAGCGCGATCGCGCCCCAGATCCCGAGCCCGCCGTTCCAGACGTAGAGCGCGGCGACGGGGTCTCCCCCGGGGCCGAAGTAGGTCCGCCAGTCGGTCGCGAGGTGGTACAGCCGGCCGCCGACGAGGCCGAACGGCACCGCCCACACGGCCACGTCGACCACGAAGCCCGGGGCACCCCCGCGGGCGACGAACCGCCGGTCGGTCAGCCAGACCGCGATGACGATCCCGGCGATGATGCAGAGGGCGTACGCCCGCAGCGGGATCGGTCCGACGTGCCACACGCCCTGGGGTGGGCTGGGAATGGTCGCCGGGAGCATCGCTGCGAGCACGGGCCCACGCTATCGGTCACCACCGACACCTCCGGTGAGGCGGGGAGGGGTCGGGCTCGGCGGGGGTGGTCGGGCGGGTCCGGGCGAGGGGTACCTGGTGCAGCCTGGCGGGCCCGCGGGCCTGTCCCAGGTGCTCCTGATCATGGGAGCGGGTGCCCGGCGGGGAGGGTCGGGGCTCAGCGACCGGTGTGGTTGCCGCGCACCCCGGCGGCGAGCTCGCTGGTCAGGCGCGCGACCGCGGCCCGTCCCTGCTCGGCGGCCGAGACCAGGGCCGAGCCCACGATCACCCCGTCCGCGAACGAGGCCACCTCGCTCGCCTGCGCCCCCGAGCGCACGCCCAGCCCGACGCCCACGGGCAGGTCGGTGTGGCGCCGGACCCGGTCCACCAGCGTCGTCGCGGTCCCGGCGACGGCGTCCCGGGCCCCGGTGACGCCCATCGTCGAGGCGGCGTAGACGAACCCGCGGGTCACGGCGGTGGTGCTGGCGATGCGCTGCTCGGTCGAGGACGGGGCCACGAGGAAGATCGGGGCGATCCCGTGCGCGTCGGCGGCGGCGAGCCAGCCGTGCTCCTCGTCGGGCACGAGGTCGGGGGTGATGACGCCGAGGCCGCCGGCGGACGCGAGGTCCCGGGCGAAGGCGTCGGGGCCGTAGTGCAGCACCGGGTTCCAGTACGTCATGACGACCGCACGGCCCCCGCGCGCGGCGAGGGTCTCGACGACCGAGAGGGTGTCGCGCACCCGGACCCCGCCCCGCAGCGCGGCGTCCACCGCGCGCTGGATCACCGGGCCGTCGAGCACCGGGTCGGAGTAGGGCAGGCCGACCTCGACGAGGTCCGCGCCGGCGTCGAGGGCCTGGGTGAGCAGGCCGGTGGAGCCGGCCACCGTCGGGTAGCCCGCCGGCAGGTAGGCGATCAGCGCCGCCCGGGACTCGGCGCGGGCGGTCGTGAACACCTCGTCCAGCACGGTCAGCCCGGTGCGGCCGACGGGTTCCCCCGCGCCGGCTCCGCTGCGCCGCGCGTCGCTGACCGTCACAGCTCCCGCTCCCCCGCCGCCGCGTCGTCCGAGCTCGGCTGTTCCGTCGGGAGCGCGGCCGGGTCGACCACGTCGAACCAGCGCGCGGCGGTGTCGACGTCCTTGTCGCCGCGGCCGGAGAGGTTGACCAGCAGCGTCGCCTCGGGCCCGAGCTCGCGGCCCAGGCGCACCGCGCCCGCGACAGCGTGCGCCGACTCGATCGCCGGGATGATCCCCTCGGTGCGACAGAGCAGGCGGAACGCCTCCATGGCCTCGGTGTCGGTGACCGGGATGTACTCGGCCCGCCCGATGTCGCGGAGGAAGGAGTGCTCGGGTCCCACGCCCGGGTAGTCGAGGCCCGCCGAGATCGAGTGCGACTCGATCGTCTGGCCGTCGTCGTCCTGCAGCACGTAGGTGAGCGCCCCGTGCAGGGCGCCGACGCTCCCACCCGTGATCGACGCCGCGTGCCGTCCGGTGTCGACGCCGTCGCCCGCGGCCTCGCACCCGATCAGGCGCACCGACTCGTCGTCGAGGAACGGGTGGAAGATCCCGATGGCGTTCGACCCGCCGCCCACGCAGGCGAGGATCGCGTCGGGCAGCCGCCCGTACTGCTCGAGCACCTGGGCGCGCGCCTCGAGCCCGATGACCCGGTGGAAGTCGCGCACCATCATCGGGAAGGGGTGCGGCCCGGCGGCCGTGCCCAGCACGTAGTGGGTGTTCTCGACGCTCGCGACCCAGTCGCGGTAGGCCTCGTTGAGCGCGTCCTTGAGGGTCCGTGAACCGGTGGTCACCGGGACGACCTCGGCGCCGAGCAGGCGCATCCGCGCCACGTTGAGGGCCTGCCGCTCGGTGTCGACCTCGCCCATGTAGACCAGGCACTCGAGCCCGAGCAGCGCGGCGGCCGTGGCGGTGGCGACGCCGTGCTGGCCCGCGCCGGTCTCGGCGATCACCCGGGTCTTACCCATGCGCTTGGTCAGCAGCGCCTGGCCCAGCACGTTGTTGATCTTGTGCGAGCCGGTGTGGTTGAGGTCCTCCCGCTTGAGCAGGATCCGGGCGCCCCCGGCGTGCTCGGAGAGCCGCCGGGCGTCGGTGACCGGGCTCGGACGGCCCGCGTAGTCGCGCTGGAGCCGGTCGAGCTCGGCGAGGAACTCCGGGTCGTGGCGGGCCTTGTCGTACTCCGCGGCGACCTCGTCGACCGCGGCGATCAGGGCCTCGGGCATGAACCGGCCGCCGAAGCGGCCGAAGTGCCCGGTGGCGTCCGGGTCGTGGCCGTGCTCGGCGAGGCCCGAGCTCGCGGTGGGGAGTCCGCCGGGGCTGGTGGTCATGCGGGGTCCTTCGTCGGTGCCGGACGGACTGCGGGTGATCGGCGCGCTAGCGACTGGGCTTCGGGCACGCCGGGTGCGATCCGGCGGTGACCAGCTGGCGCACCGCGGCGCGGGGGTCCTCCGCGGTGGCCATGGACTCGCCGACCAGCACCGCGTCGGCGCCCAGGCCCGCGTAGGTCATGAGGTCCCCGGGTCCGCGGACGCCCGACTCGGCCACCCGCAGCACCTCGCCGGGCAGACCGGGAGCGAGCCGGCTGAAGACGGTGCGGTCGACGTCGAGGGTGGTGAGGTCCCGCGCGTTGATCCCGATGAGCTTGGCGCCGGCGCGCAGCGCCATGTCCGCCTCCTCCTCGTCGTGGATCTCGACGAGGGCGGTCATGCCCAGCGAGTGCACGCGGTCGACGAGCGCGTCGAGCGCGTTCTGCTCGAGCACCGAGCACATCAGCAGCACCAGGTCCGCGCCGTGGGCCCGGGCCTCGTGCACCTGGTAGGTCCCGACGACGAAGTCCTTGCGCAGGACGGGGACGTCGACCGCGGCGCGGACCTCGTCGAGGTCGGCGAGCGAGCCCTCGAAGAGACGCTGCTCGGTGAGGACGCTGACGATGCGGGCGCCGCCCTCGACGTACTGACGGGCCAGCTTCGCCGGGTCGGGGATGTCGACCATGTGGCCCCGCGAGGGCGAGGCCCGCTTGACCTCCGCGATGACGCCGATGCCCTGACCCTGCAGCGCGGCGAGCGCGTCCTTCGGGTCCGGCGCCGCGACGGCGGCGGCCTTGACCTGGTCGAACGGGACGGCGGCCTCGCGCTCGGCGAGGTCGGCTCGGACCCCCTCGAGGATCTTCTCCAGGACGCTCACGCGGGTGCTGCCCCCGTTCCTCGGGCGATCGTCGGTCGTGCTCACCGGGCCTTCGGACCTCCGGCCCGCAACCGCCGGCCGAGTTCGCTCCATGTTAACCCCGGCCCCCCTCGGTCCGGTCCGGTGCCCTCCCGCGGGCGGGCCCGGACGGCGTCGGATCGTCCCCGTCGGAACCGGACACCGGGGGCTCGGTCGGGCGTGGCCCGGTGGTCGGGTCCTCGCCCGCGTCCATCGCGTCCCAGAGGCTGCGCTCGTCGTCCTGCTGCCGGGCGCGCGGCGGCCCGGTGGGGGCGTCGTAGCGCGCGCCGAGCCGGGGCATGGCGGAGCCGCGGGCCGCCACCAGGGCGCCGACGACGACGAGGAGCAGGCCGCCCAGCGCGGCGAGCAGTGGCCAGGCGAGCGTGACGTGCACGCCGAGCGCGCGCCCGGCCTGCTGCGCGGGTGCGGGCAGCAGCGACGGGGCGGGCGCGGCGAGCCCGGACACGGCCCGCAGCAGCGCCCACAGCCCCGCCACGCCCACGATCACCCCGACGGCGCGCCTGCCCCAGCCCGACGTCGCCAGCAGTCCGCCGATCGCCGCGAGGGAGAGCAGGGCCCACGGCACGAGCACCGGCTCGGTGTCCGCCCCGTCGGCGGTGGCGATCACCTGCCCGCGCAGCGGCACGTCCCACGTCGCCGTGAGCCAGGTACCGCGCGAGGCGCCCCAGAGCGCGACCGCGGCGAGCAGGAGCCCGACGACGGCGAGGCCCAGCAGCCGCGACCCGGGCCGGCGCGGCGCGGTCCCGGCGGTCCTCGCCGCGGCGGTGCCGGTCACGAGACGCGCCCGTCCTCGTCGGAGACCCGGCCGGGTGGGGCGAGCGTGCCCGCGGTGGCGACCGCGGCCAGCACCGCCCGGGCCTTGTTCGTGGCCTCGGTGTCCTCCGCGACCGGGTCGGAGTCGGCCACGATCCCGCCACCGGCCTGCACGTGCGCGATGCCGTCGCGCAGCAGCCCGGTGCGGATGGCGATGGCGGTGTCGGCGTCGCCGGCGAAGTCGAGGTACCCGACGATCCCGCCGTAGAGCCCTCGCCGGGTCGGCTCCAGCTCCTCGATGATCTCCATGGCCTTCGGCTTCGGAGCACCGGACAGGGTGCCCGCGGGGAAGCAGGCGGTGACCGCGTCGAAGGCCGTGCGTCCCTCCGCCAGCCGCCCGGACACCGTCGAGACCAGGTGCATGACGTGGCTGTAGCGCTCGATGTCGAAGAAGCGGTGGACCTTCACCGTCCCCGGGGCGCAGACCCGCCCGAGGTCGTTGCGCCCGAGGTCGACGAGCATGAGGTGCTCGGCGCGCTCCTTCTCGTCGGCGAGGAGGTCCTTCTCGAGCAGGACGTCCTCCTCGGCGTCGACGCCGCGCCACCGCGTCCCGGCGATCGGGTGCGTGGTCGCGACGCCGTCCCGCACCGTCACCAGGGCCTCGGGCGAGGAGCCGACGATCTCGAAGGGCCGGTCCTCGGCGTCGGTCAGGCGCAGCAGGTACATGTACGGGCTGGGGTTGGTGGCCCGCAGGACGCGGTAGACGTCGAGCGCGTCGGCCGCGGTCTCGGACTCGAAGCGCTGGCTGACGACGATCTGGAACGCGTCGCCCGCCCGGATCCGCTCCTTGGCGGTCTCGACGGCCGCGAGGTAGCGGTCGCGGTCGAACCGGCGCCGGACCGACGGCGAGCGCCCGGCCAGCGGGTCGTACGACGCGACGGTGGACGGGGCCGGAGCGCCGAGCTCGTCGGTCATCCGGTCGAGCCGGGCGAGCGCGTCGTCGTACGCGGCGTCCGCCCGCTCCGGGCTGTCGTCCCAGTTCACGGCGTTGGCGATGAGGGTGACGGTGCCCTCGTGGTGGTCGAGCACCGCGAGGTCGGTGGCCAGCAGCATGACCAGCTCGGGGATCGCGAGGTCGTCCTCGGCGAGCTCGGGCAGGCGCTCGAGCCGCCGCACCGCGTCGTACCCCACGTACCCGACGAGCCCCCCGGTGAGCGGCGGCATGCCCGGCAGCGGCTCGGTGCGCAGCCGCTCGAGGGTCTCGCGCAGCACGACGAGCGGATCGTCCGTCGTGTCGTCCCCGGTACCCGGCAGGCCGACCGGCGGGGTGCCCGTCCAGTGCGCCCGGCCGCCCCGCTCGGTGAGCGCCGCGGCGCTGTGCGCCCCGACGAACGAGAAGCGCGACCAGGACTCGCCGTGCGCCGCCGACTCCAGCAGGAACGTCCCGGTGCGCCGTCCGGCGAGCTTGCGGTAGATCCCCAACGGCGTCTCGTCGTCCGCCAGCAGACGGCGCACCACCGGGATGACGCGGTGGTGCGCGGCGAGCTCGTGGAAGCGGCCACGGTCGGGCGCCACCGTCCCGAGGCTGATCTGTTGGTCGGTCACGGACACGTCGCCCATTGTGGACGCTCCCACCGACACTCTCGCCCGGCGGCCCGTCAGGACGCCACGGCCTCCGCCGGCGCGGGCTCGGCCCGGGTGCGCGCGGCGAACGCCACCGCCCCGATCACCACGGCGCACCCGCCGAGCTGCCACGCGGTCGGGAACTGCCCGAGCACGAGCATCCCGAGCAGCACCGCGCCGACCGGCTGGAGGAGCAGGATCGACGCGCCGGTGGACGAGGGCAGCCGGGCCATCCCGCCGGCGATCAGCACCCAGCCCAGGCACTGCCCGATCAGGGCGAGCAGCGCCAGCCACCCGAGCGCCGCCCACCCGGGGGTCACGTCGATGCCCTCCCAGAGGGTGCCGAGGACGCACGAGCTCACCGCGGCGGCCCCCGTCGCGAGCGCGACCGGGCCGGTCCTCTGCCCCGGCGCCGACCCGAGCCGCAGGAAGAGGAGGTAGCCCGCGTACGCGCACGCCGCCAGCAGCGCGAGCACCGTGCCGAGGACCGGGTCGGCCGCGCCCGCTCCCCCGTCGGCGAGCCCGCCCGCCAGGGCGACCCCGGCGAGCATCACCGGCACCGCCACCAGGAACGACGGCCGCACCCGCTCGCCGATGACGAGGAACGCGAGCAGGGGCAGGATGACCACCTGGACGTTGACCAGCACCGTCGAGACCCCGGCGCCGACGGCGTGGATCGCGCCGGTCCACAGCGTCATGTCCAGCCCGAGCAGCAGTCCGCCGATGACGATGAACCACGGTCGGCCGTGCGTCGCGCCGCCGACCTCGGCAGGCGCCCGGCGGCGGCGTCGGCGCTCCAGCAGTCCCAGCGGCACGAGCACCGGGAGCGCGAGCACGCACCGGAACACCGTCGCGGTCCCGGGCGAGGTGCCCGAGAGCGCGATGAGGATCGGCGAGAGCGCGATGCAGAGGCTCCCTCCGACCGCGAGGAGCCGGGGGTCGACCGGGCGACGTGCGGTGGTGGTCGCGGTGTCGGTGGGAGCGGACGTCGTCACGTCGTCCAGCGTGCGGCCGCCGACCGTTCAGGACCAGCGACTTGTTCTGGCGACGAACGATTAGCATCGCTGACGTGTTCGGGACCGGTCGCCTGCAGGCGCTGCACGCCGTCGCCACCCACGGCACCGTCGGGAAGGCGGCCGCGAGCCTGCACCTCACGCCGTCGGCGGTGTCGCAGCAGCTCGCCGCCCTCGAGCGGGAGGCGGGGGCCGCGCTCACCGAGCCCGCCGGGCGCGGGATCCGCCTGACCCCCGCGGGGCTGGTGCTCGCCGACCACGCCGCGACGGTGCTCGACCGGCTCGCCCTCGCGCGCCGCGACCTCGACCGCCTCGACGACGACGTCGTGGGCCCGTTGCGCATCGGGGCGATCCCGACGACGGTGCACGCGCTCGCCCCCGCGGCCCTCGCCCGGCTGCGCCAGGCCCACCCGGACCTCGTCGTCCTGCTCGAGGACGGCGAGGCCGAGGAGACCCTGCCCGCCCTGGTGGCCGGGGACCTGGAGCTCGCCGTCGTCGAGAACTGGGAGGGCCTGCCCGCGCCGGTGCCGGCCCGGACGAGTCGCACCCAGCTGTGCGAGGACGTCCTGGACCTCGCCCTCCCCCGGGAGCACCCGCTGGCCGCGGGCGGGTCGGTCGAGCTGTCCGACCTCGCCGACGCCGACCTGACGTGGGTCGCCGACACCCGCAGCACCCGCGCCCACGACTGGCTGGTCGACCGGCTGCGTCGCGCCGGCGTGGAGCCCCGGGTGACCTGCCGGGTGTGCGGGTTCGCGATCCACCTGGAGCTGGTGGCGGGTGCGGGCCTCGCGGCGATGGTGCCGCGGCTGGCGCGCCCGCCGATCCCGCAAGGGGTGCGCATGGTGGAGACGTCGCCGGTGCTCTCCCGCACCGTCGACGCGGTGTGGCGGACCGACCGGGAGACGCCCGCGGTCCGGGCGGCGGTGCGGGCGTTCCGGGCCACCGCGGACGCCCGGAACCCGGACTGGCGTCCCGAGACGTCCGAGCGGAGGGCGTGACGGTGCGCCGAGTGGACCCGGAGGGCTGCGGTGACGGCCATGGGTGTCCACTCGGCGCCGGAGCCGTGAGGTGTTCTCAGGAGCCGGAGGCGCCCAGGAGCACGTCGGCGTCGAAGCAGGTGTGGTCCCCGGTGTGGCAGGCGGCGCCCTGCTGGTCGACCAGGACCAGCAGGGTGTCGCCGTCGCAGTCCAGCCGGACCTCGTGGACGGCCTGCGTATGTCCGCTGGTGGCGCCCTTGATCCACAGCTCCCCGCGCGAGCGCGACCAGTAGGTGGCCTCGCGGGTGGCGAGCGTGCGGGCCAGCGCCTCGTCGGACATCCACGCGACCATGAGGACCTCGCGGCTGTCGTACTGCTGCACCACGGCGCAGACCAGGCCGTCGGGGGTCCGCTTGAGCCGGGCGGCGAGCTCCGGGTCGAGCACCGGCGCCGTCGTGGCGGTCGAGCTCCGCTCCGCGTCGTCTCCCCCCGTCACCGGATCTCCACTCCCTCGTGGCGCAGCGCGTCCTTGACCTCGCCGATCCGCATGAGGCCGAAGTGGAACACGCTCGCGGCGAGCACCGCGTCGGCCCCCGCCTCGACGGCCGGGGCGAAGTGCTCGACGGCGCCGGCGCCGCCGCTCGCGATCACGGGGACGTCGACGAGGGCCCGGACCTTGCGCAGCATCTCGAGGTCGAAGCCGTTCTTGGTGCCGTCGGCGTCCATGGAGTTGAGCAGGATCTCCCCGACGCCGAGCTCCGCGCCCTTCTGGGCCCACTCCAGGGCGTCGATACCGGTGCCGCGGCGGCCGCCGTGCGTGGTGACCTCGAACCCGGACGGCGTCGGCTGCCCGTCCGGCGGCACCCGCCGGGCGTCGACCGAGAGCACGATGCACTGCGAGCCGAACCGGCGGCTGGACTCGGCCAGGAACTCGGGCCGGGCGATGGCGGCGGTGTTGATCCCGACCTTGTCCGCCCCGGCGCGCAGGAGGCGGTTGATGTCGTCGTTGGTGCGCACGCCGCCGCCGACGGTCAGCGGGATGAAGACCTGCTCGGCGGTGCGGCGCACGACGTCATAGGTGGTCTCGCGCTCGCCGGACGACGCGCTGACGTCGAGGAACGTGAGCTCGTCCGCGCCCTCGGCGTCGTAGAGCCGGGCCATCTCGACCGGGTCGCCCGCGTCGCGCAGGTCGACGAAGTTGACGCCCTTGACCACCCGCCCGGCGTCGACGTCCAGGCAGGGGATCACGCGGACGGCCACACCCATGGTGATCAGCCTACGACGCTGCGGCCAGCGCCTCGGGCAGGGTGAACGCCCCCGCGTAGAGCGCCTTGCCGATGATCGCGCCCTCCACACCCACCGGGGCGAGCGCGGCGAGCGCCCGCACGTCGTCCAGCGTCGCGACCCCGCCACTCGCGACGACCGGCGCGTCCGTCCGCTCGCACACCGCGGACAACAGGTCGGTGTTCGGGCCGGTGAGGGTGCCGTCGCGGCCGACGTCGGTGACCACGTAGCGCGCGCATCCCTCGGCGTCGAGGCGGGCGAGGACGTCCCAGAGGTCGCCGCCGTCCGAGACCCACCCGCGGGCCGCGAGCCGGTGCTCGCCGTCGCGGATCTTGACGTCGAGGCCGACCGCGACCCGCTCGCCGAACTCCGCGATCGCCTTCGCGCACCACGCCGGGTCCTCGAGCGCCGCGGTCCCGATGTTCACCCGCGCGCAGCCGGTGTCCAGGGCGCGACGCAGCGAATCGTCGTCGCGGATGCCGCCGGAGAGCTCGACCTTGATCGGCACCTGCTCGACGAGCGACGCGAGCAGGGCGGCGTTCGACCCGCGACGGAACGCCGCGTCGAGGTCGACCAGGTGGATCCACTCGGCACCGTCGTCGACCCAGCCGCGGGCCGCGTCGAGGGGGTCGCCGTAGCCGGTCTCGGTGCCGGCCTCGCCCTGGACGAGGCGGACGGCCTGGCCGTCGACGACGTCGACGGCGGGCAGCAGGTCGAAGCTCACGGAGAGCACCCTAGAGCCCGGGGCGAACGGCCCCGTTCTCCCGTCAGACGGCAGCAACGCGCCATTGCTGCCAGGAGGCACCGGAGAGTCAGCTCCGACCCACCGCCGCCTCCCGCAGGTCCTCCAGCCGGCGACGCAGCAGGGCGCGCTCGGCCTCGTTGGACGCCAGCTCGGCGGCCCGCTCGAGCTCGGCCGCGGCCTCGTCCCGACGCCCGAGCCGGGTGAGCAGGTCGGCGCGCACGGCGGGCAGCAGGTGGTAGCGGGCGAGCGCCGGCTCGTCGCGCAATGCGTCGACCACCTCGAGCGCGGCCGCCGGGCCCTGCGCCTTCCCGACGACGACCGCGCGGTTCAGCTCCACGACCGGCGACGGGGTGACGACGGCGAGCTCGGCGTAGAGGGCGGCCATCGCCGCCCAGTCGGTGTCCTCCACGGAGCCGGCCCGCGCGTGGCAGGCCGCGATCCCGGCCTGCAGCGTGTACTGGTCCCGACGACGACCGCCCGCCTCCGCCCGCGCCAGGCCCGCCAGGCCGCGCCGGATCAACAGGTGGTCCCAGCGCCCGCGGTCCTGGTCGGCGAGCAGGACCGGCTCGCCCCCGGGCCCGACGCGCGCCCGCAGCCGCGACGCCTGCAGCTCCATCAGGGCGAGCAGCCCGTGCACCTCGGGGCGGTCGGGCAGCAGCGCGACCAGCCGCCGGCCCAGGCGCATCGCCTCGTCGCAGAGGTCGGCGCGCATCCAGTCGGCGCCGGTCGTCGCGGCGTAGCCCTCGTTGAAGATCAGGTAGACGACCTCGAGGACCGCCCCGAGCCGGCCCTCGAGCTCCTCCCCCGCGGGGATCTCCAGGTCCACGCCCGAGGCGGAGAGCCGCTTCTTGGCCCGGGAGATCCGTTGGCCGACCGTGGTCGACGCGAGGAGCAGCGCCCGCGCGATCTCGTCGGTGGTGAGGCCGCCGAAGAGGCGCAGCGTCAGCGCCACCCGCGACTCCCGCGCGAGCTGCGGGTGGCAGGTCGCGAACAGCAGCGCGAGGACGTCGTCGCCGACGGCGCGCACCGGGTCGGCCACCACCTCCGCGGCGTCCGGCGCCGTCCGTGCCGACTCCTCGTGCCCCACCTGCTCGGCCTTGCGCGCGAACGTCTGCTCGCGCCGGATCAGGTCGATCGCCCGGCGCCGGGCGGTGGCCGCGAGCCACGCGCCCGGGTTGTCGGGGACCCCCTCGACCGGCCACTGCTCGAGGGCGGCGACGAGCGCGTCGTGGGCGAGCTCCTCCGCGCGGCCGACGTCGCGCACCACGCGCGCGACGCCGGCCACGATCCGGGCGGACTCCGCCCGCCAGACCGCGTCGAGGACGGTGAAGGCGTCGGCCCCGCCGTCGCCTCCCCGCTCGGCTCGCGCCACCGTCCCCTCCCGTCTCTCCGCTCGTCGGGTCAGCCGCCGTGCTGCTGCTCGGTCCGCGCGCGCAGCTCCTTCTCCTGCTCGAGGACCCCCTCCGGCGCGATGTCCACGAAGTCCTCGGCCTCGGTGACCCGGCGGACCTCGATGCGCTCCCCGGTCCGGAACGGCGCCCGCTGCGCCCAGGAGACCGCCTCGGGCAGCGAGTCGACCTTCAGGATCCAGAACCCGCCGATGAGCTCGCGGGCCTCGCTGAAGGGGCCGTCGCTGACCGTGGGCCCGTCGCCGTCGCCGTCCCCGTCCGGGAACGTCACGATCGAGCCCTGCGAGCTCGGGGCGAGGCCCTCACCGGCGAGCAGCACCCCGGCGTCGACCATCGCGGTGTTGAAGCGGCCCATCTCCTCGAAGACGGCCGGGTCGGGCGGCGTGGCCATCGCGACGGCCTCGTCGTACTTCAGGACCAGCATGTAGCGCGCCATGTCGCCATCTCCCCTCAGGAACCGGACTGCTCGTACTGGACCGCGCGCTCCGCGACCCGGGCCCGCAGCGCGGCCTCGGCGTCGAGGAACTCGGCGGGCGCGACACCCTCGAACTCGCGCATGTCGGGAATCCGACGCACCTCGAGCCGGACGCCCGGCCCGATCGGGCAGCGGCGTGCCCACTGCTCGGCCTCGGCGCGCGTCGCGACGTCGAGGATCCAGAAGCCGGCGACCAGCTCGCGGGCCTCGGCGAACGGGCCGTCGGTGACGGTCGGGGTCTCGCCGTCGTGGGTGACCTCGAACCCCTCGGCCGAGGGCGCGAGGCCCTCCGCGGCCAGCAGCACGCCGGCCTCGACGAGCTCGGTGTTGAAGCGGTTCATCGCCTCGAACATCTCCTCCGGCGGCGGTGCGTCGGCCGCGCCGACGGCCATCGACTCCGGAGCCTGCATGATCATCATGTAGCGCATGGGGTCCCTCCCGGGGCCTGGTGGGCCGGGGCTCGTCCCGGCCGTCACGAGCGCGTCGAACGGGGAACGCGGCCTTCGACAGCCGTCGTCGGGAAACTTCCTCAGAGGCTCCCGAGCCAGTTCACGAGCAGGCGACGCCCGGCCTCGCCGGACTTCTCGGGGTGGAACTGGGTGGCCATGAGCGGCCCGTCCTCGACCGCGGCGACGAAGTCCTCGCCGTGGTGGGCGTAGGTGACCTTCGCGGGGAGGAACGGCTCCAGCGGCTCGACCTCCCAGCGCTTCGCCGCGAACGAGTGCACGAAGTAGAAGCGCTCGCCGTCGGGCATGTCGGCGAAGAGCACCGAGTCCGCCGGGGCCCGCACGGTGTTCCAGCCCATGTGCGGGAGCACCGGGGCCTGCAGCTTCTCGACGGTGCCGGGCCACTGGCCCGCGCCGTCCGCCTCCTCGCCGAACTCGACCCCGCGTTCGAAGAGCACCTGCATCCCGACGCAGATGCCCAGCACCGGCCGCCCGCCGGCGAGGCGCTGCTCGAGGATCCGCTCGCCACCCACCTCCCGCAGGCCCGCCGCGCACGCCGCGAAGGCGCCGACACCGGGCACCACCAGCCCGTCGGCCTCGAGGGCGGCGCGGGAGTCCGCGGTGACCTCGACCTTCGCCCCGGCGCGCTCGAGGGCGCGCTCGGCGGAGCGCAGGTTGCCCGAGCCGTAGTCGAGCACCACGACCGAAGGAGTTCCCGGCATACCGCCCACGCTACCGAGCGGGCGCCGCGGGGCGGGCGCCCGTCACCACTGCGGGCCCGACTGCGCCGTCGACGCCACGACCTCGAGGACGGCGACGACGTGGCACTCCCCCGTCGACGGGTGCAGCGGGGTCGCGGAGGTCTGCACGACGCGCACCACCTCGCGCCGGGCCAGCTGCTCCAGGTGCTTCTCGATCTCGGGGCGGCGCGCGTCGCCCACCGTCAGCACGATGTGCCCGCCGCGGTGCACCACCCGGGCGAACTCGACGAGGGCCGAGCGCGGCAGGTGACCGGGCTCGAACGCGTTGACGCAGGTCACGACGCCGAACTTGTCGCCGGCCCCGGGTAGCCGCTGGGTCAGGTCGGCCGGGCCGAGGTCGTGGTAGACGCTCCGACCGCGGGCGCGGGCCAGCATCCGGGGCGAGAGGTCGAGGCCGTCCACCGAGGTGAAGCCGCGGCGCGCGAGCTCCGCACCCACCAGTCCGGTGCCGCAGGCGGCGTCGAGGACGTCGTCGCCCCGGTCCGCGAGGCGGGTCACGACGTCGGCGACGACGCCGGGCAGCGGGTAGTCGTCTCCGGCCGGTCCCGCGAGGTCGTCGTCGTAGGTGGCGGCCCAGCCGTCGTAGAGCGCACGGGCGTCGGCGGGCGAGGACAGGGCGCGGGCCCGCGCCGCCCACGTCGCCGTCTCGTCGCGCTGCACCGCCATCCCTCCCACCCCCCGCACCGACACGGTGGTTCCCCGCCGGTGGCGGTTCAATCGCGTCCACCGGACGGGCCTGATCGGTCAGGCAGGCAGGAGCCGCAGGACGGCGCCGGCGATCGCGAGGGCGGCGAGGACCACGAGGATCCCCGTCGGGATCCACCGGCGGGCTCGCGCGAGAGAGATGACCCCGCCGATGAGGAAGCCGGCGAGCAGCAGCAGCCCGAGGGCCAGGAGCTCGGCGCCGCTCACCGCCGCACCTGCGGGGTCACGACTCCAGGACGCCCTTGGTCGACGCGGTGCCGCCGGCCAGCCGGGCGTCGGGCTCGGTCGCGGCCCGCAGCGCCCGGGCGATCGCCTTGTACTCGGCCTCGGTGATGTGGTGCGGGTCCCGGCCGCCGGTGACCCGGACGTGCAGCGCGATGCCGGCGTGGAAGGCGATCGACTCGAAGACGTGCCGGTTGAGCACGGTCGGGTAGTTCCCGCCGACGACGAAGCCCGTCATCACCTCGGGCTCCCCGGTGTGCACGCAGTAGGGCCGCCCGGACACGTCGACGACGGCCTGCGCGAGGGCCTCGTCCATCGGGATCCAGGCGTCGCCGAAGCGGCGGATGCCGGACTTGTCGCCGAGGGCCTGCTTGAGGGCCTGCCCGAACACGATCGCGACGTCCTCGACGGTGTGGTGGGCGTCGATCTCGACGTCCCCCGTTGCCCGGACGACGAGGTCGAGCGACCCGTGCTTGCCCAGCGCGTCGAGCATGTGGTCGAAGAACGGCACCCCGGTCGCGACCTCGGTGCGGCCCGTCCCGTCGAGGTCGATCTCGACGAGGACGCTCGACTCCTTGGTCACGCGCTCCACACGCCCGGTCCGGCTCACCGGACCATCGTAGGTGCCGCCTGCTCGGGAGCATTCATCCCAGGTCTGCGGGCACCGAGTGGACCCCGACGGCTCCCGACGCAGCCCTCGAGGTCCACTCGACCGCACCATCTGGCCGTTCCCAGGGCGAGTGGACCCCCACGGTCGCCATCCCGGCCTTGGGAGTCCACTCGGCACGAGGAGGAACGCACGGTCCGCTCACGGGCGCTTGCGCACCTGCACGATCTCGTCGGTGATCGTCGCCTCCTGCCCGTCGGGGCCGGTCGCGGTGCGCTCCGGGGACTCGCAGCGCACGACGTCCCAGGCCGCATCGTCGAGGTCCAGCGACGCCAGCACCTCGTCGGCGGTGGCCATCCGCAGCGACGGGTCCCACGACCACGGGGCCAGCCGGCCGTGGCCCACCACGAGCAGGGTCCCGCCGGGTGCGACGGCCTCCGCGGCGCGGCGCAGGATCGCGGTGCGGGGGAAGTCCGACGACGGCGAGTGCAGGTACTGGGCGTTCACGAGGTCGAACGTGCCCTCGGGGAAGGTCTCGGTGAGGTCGTGGCGCTCGGTGCGCACCGGCAGGTCACCGGCCCGCTCGAGGATCCGGTCGCAGGCGGTCTGCGCGACGTCGACCGCGGTCACCTTCCAGCCCCGGCCCGCGAGCCAGAGCGCGTCGCCGCCTTCCCCCGCGCCGAGGTCGAGCGCCGTCCCCGGGGCGAAGTCCGCGGCGGTCGCCCCGAGCAGCGGGTTGACCCGTCCGCTCCAGACCTGGTCGTGGTCGGCGTAGAAGCGCTCCCAGAACGCTCTGCCACCCGCGGAGCCTGCGGAGCCGGGTAGATCACGGCCGTCTCGGTGGGCCATCACGGCGAGGCGGCCGTCCTCGGCGACGAGGTCGGCGTTGAGCGCGGCGGCGACGGCGGTGCCCGACGCGGCCGAGACGATCACCGTGGCGCGCAGGTCGGCCACGTTCCCGACCGCCCAGACTCCCGGGACCGCGGTCTCGCCCCGCGCGTCGACCTCGATCACCGAGCCCAGCAGGACCTCCCCCATCCGCTGCTCGGTCGGCGTGAGGCCCAGCAGGCCGGCGACCTCGGCGCGGGCCCGGGCCACCGTGGGCACCAGCAGGGCGTCGAGCCCCACGACGGTGCCGTCGGCGAGCCGGACCCCGCGCAGCGCGTCGTCGGTCACCTCGACGGCCGACACCGCACCCGTCACGACCTCGACACCCCGGGCGTCCAGCTCGTCGGCGGCGTGGCGGTCCGGGACGAACGCGTCGTCGACCAGGAGCACGACGTCGTCGGTGAGCTGACGCATCAGCCCCACGTGGTGCATCGCCATCGGGCTCGTGGCGAGCACCCCGACGCGGCGGTCGCGGACCTCCCACCCGTGGCAGTACGGGCAGTGCAGCACGTCGCGGCCCCAGCGCTCCCGCAGCCCCGTGACCTCGGGCAGCTCGTCCACGACGCCGGTCGCGAGGACCACCCGACGGGCCCACAGCGAGCTCCCCCCGTCGAGCCCGAGAGCGAACCCGCCCTCCGGGGCGGCCGACGCCGAGACCACGCGCCCGGCGCGGACGACGCCGCCGTAGCCCTCGACCTCGGCCCGCCCGACGGCGGTCAGCTCGGTCGGCGCGACGCCCTCGCGCCCGAGGTAGTTGTGGATCCCCTCGGCGGGGGCGTTCCGCGGCTCGCCCGCGTCGACCACCAGCACCCGCCGTCGGGAGCGCGCCAGCGTCAGGGCCGTGGCCAGCCCGGCGGCGCCGCCCCCGACCACCACGACGTCCCAGCGCTCGACGTCCCAGCGCTCGACATCCCGGGACTCGACATCCCCACCGTGCTCGCTCATCGCCCGTTGTCCTCCCGCGTTCCTCGGATGGAGCCGAGCGTGCTCCCGCCCTCGCCGATCTGGCAAAGAAGCTTGCCGGAATGGCAAGGTGACGGGCATGAGTGAGTTCGCCGAGGTCCTCGAGGGCGTGGGCCCGCGCCTGCGGGCGATCCGGACCGCCCGCTCCATCACCCTGACCGACCTGGCCGAGTCGACCGGCATCTCGCTGTCGACGCTCTCGCGGCTCGAATCGGGGCAGCGCAAGCCCACCCTCGAGCTGCTGCTGCCGCTCGCCCGGGCGTTCCAGGTGGCCCTCGACGAGCTGGTCGACGCCCCCGCGACCGGCGACCCCCGGGTGCGGATGCCCGCGTTCGTCCGTCACGGCGCGACGTTCGTCCCGCTCACCCGCCGCCCGGGCGGGGTGCAGGCGTTCAAGCAGATCCTGCCGGTCGGCTACCCGAACCGCGACGTCGAGCCGCAGACCCACGAGGGCTACGAGTGGATGTACGTCCTGTCCGGGCGGGTCCGGCTGCTCCTCGGGGACCAGGGAGATCCTGCTGGGGCCCGGGGAGGTCGTGGAGTTCGACACCCACCTGCCCCACGTGGTGACCAACCCCGGCCCCGACGTCGCCGAGGTCCTCAACCTCTTCGGCCCGCAGGGCGAGCGGGCGCACGTGCGGGCCCGGCCGGCGAGGTCGGGGTGAGCGGGCCCGATCAGCGCAGCGCGGCCGACACCTCGAGGAAGCGGTCGTTCTCCTCGGGGGTCCCGACGGTGACCCGAAGGTGCCTCGGGATCCCGACGTCGCGGATCAGCACCCCGGCGTCGAGGTAGGCCTGCCACGCGGCGTGGGCGTCGGCGAAGTGCTCCGGGAATCCTCCGTAGAGCAGGAAGTTCGCCGTCGAGGGGACGACGCGGTAGCCCATCCCCGCGAGTGCGGCGGCGATCCGGTCGCGCTCCTTCGACAGGGTGTCGACCAGCGCGAGGGTCTCGTCGGCGTGGCGCAGCGCGGCCAGCGCGGCCGCCTGGGTGAGCGCCGAGAGGTGGTAGGGCAGCCGGACGAGCATGAGGGCGTCGACGACGGCGGGCGCGGCCGCGAGGTAGCCCAGCCGGCCGCCGGCGAACGCGAACGCCTTCGACATCGTCCGGCTCACCACCAGCTTGTGGCCGTGGGTCTCGAGGAGCTCGCACGCGCTGGGGCCCGACGAGAACTCCACGTAGGCCTCGTCGACCACGACGATCCCCGGCGCGGCGTCGGCGATCGCCGCGAGCTCGGCCAGCTCGATCGACTGGCCCGTCGGGTTGTTCGGCGTGGTGACGAAGAGCAGGTCCGGACGCCGCTCCCGGACGACGTCGACGGCGGCGGCCGCGTCGAGGGAGAAGTCGTCGCGCCGCGGGGCGGGCAGCCAGTCGGTGCGCGTGCCCGCGGCGAGGATCGGGTGCATCGAGTAGCTCGGCTCGAACCCCAGCGCGAGCCGCCCCGGGCCGCCGAAGGCCTGGAGGAGCTGCTGGAGGACCTCGTTCGACCCGTTCGCCGCCCAGAGGTTCTCGGTGGCGAGCGGGACCCCGGTCGCGCGGGTCAGGTACTCGGCGAGCGCCGTCCGCAGGGCCACGTGGTCGCGGTCCGGGTAGCGGTGCAGGCTCGCGGCGGCCTCGCGGGTGGCCACCGCGACGTCGTCGACCAGGGCGGGCGGCGGCGGGAACGGGTTCTCGTTGGTGTTGAGCGCGACGGGGACCTGCAGCTGTGGCGCGCCGTAGGGGCTGCGCCCGCGCAGGTCGTCGCGCAGCGGCAGGTCGTCGAGCCCGACGCCGGCGCCCGGCACCTTCGCCGACGCTCCGCTCGCGTCGCTCATACCCCGCTCCCCGGGTACGTGCGCCGGGTGCCGAACCGGGCGGCGACCGCCTGGCCGTGGGCGGGCAGGTCCTCGGCCTCGGCGAGCGCGACGACCCGGTCGGCCACCTCGCGCAGCGCGTCCGCCGAGTAGTCGACGACGTGGATGCCGCGCAGGAAGGTCTGCACGGACAGCCCGCTGGAGTGCCGCGCGCACCCGCCGGTGGGCAGCACGTGGTTCGACCCGGCGCAGTAGTCGCCGAGGGACACCGGGCTGTGCGGGCCGACGAAGATCGCGCCGGCGTTGCGCACGCTCGCCGCGACCCGCGCCGCGTCGGCCGTCTGGATCTCCAGGTGCTCGGCGGCGTAGGCGTCGACCACGCGCACCCCGGCGTCGAGGTCGGCCACGAGGATCGTCCCGGACTGCGGGCCGCCGAGCGCGGTGCGGATGCGCTCGTCGTGCTTGGTGGTGCCGACCTGGGTGGCCAGCTCGGCGTCGACGGCGTCGGCCAGCTCCGGGCTCGTGGTCACCAGCACCGAGGCGGCCGCCGGGTCGTGTTCCGCCTGGCTGATGAGGTCGGCCGCGAC
Source organism: uncultured Actinomycetota bacterium (assembly GCA_963849235.1). Lineage (GTDB taxonomy): Bacteria > Actinomycetota > Actinomycetes > Mycobacteriales > Pseudonocardiaceae > Actinomycetospora. Next base: position 623,360 of record CAWKGY010000001.1, read on the forward strand.
GTGCACCGGGTCGGCGGTGGCGTCGGCGAGGATGGCGATCTCGGTGGTGCCGGCCTCGGAGTCGATCCCGATGCGCCCGCGCAGCGTGCGCTTGGCGGCGGTGACGTAGACGTTGCCGGGACCGGTGACCATGTCGACGGGCTCGAGCTCGGCGCCGTCGGTGTCGGTCCCGCCGTAGGCGAGCAGCGCCACCGCCTGGGCGCCGCCGACGGCCCACACCTCGTCGACGTCCAGCAGCGCGGCCGCCGCGAGGATCAGCGGGTGCGGCCGCCCGCCGAACTCCCGCTGCGGGGGCGAGCAGACGACGAGGCCCTCGACCCCGGCGGCCTGCGCCGGGACGACGTTCATGACCACGCTGGACGGGTAGACCGCCAGCCCGCCGGGCGCGTAGAGCCCGACGCGGGAGACCGGGACCCACCGCTCGGTGACGGTGCCGCCGGGGACGACCTGCGTGGTGGTGTCGGTGCGCCGCTGGTCGGCGTGCACGGCTCGGGCACGCTCGATGGAGGTCTCGAGAGCCTCGCGGACCTGCGGGTCGACCGCGTCGAGCGCCTCGCGCAGCGCCGCCCTCGGGACCCGGACGGACTCCGAGCGCACCCCGTCGAAGCTTCTCGCCGTACTCCAGCACGGCCTCGACCCCGCGGTCGCGCACCGCGTCGAGGATCGGGCGGACCTTCTCGACGACCGCGTCGACGTCCACCTCCGCGCGCGGCAGCATCGCGCGCAGCGCCGCGGGTCCGGGGACGCCGCCGCGCAGGTCGGATCGCGTGAGCAGGGGTGTCGTCTCGGCCACGGGGACCAGCCTAAACGCGGCCCCCGACAGCGGGAGAGGCCTTCCCGGGGGCACGATGGTTGTGACAACAACCTTCTTCCGGATCAGAGGAGCCCCATGACGGACGCCGATCGCCGCCCGCTGCTGCAGGTCATCGTCGGGAGCACCCGGCCCGGGCGGGTCGGTGACCCGATCGCGCGCTGGTTCGCCGGCTACGCCCGGGACCACGAGGCGTTCGACGTCGAGATCGTCGACCTCGCCGAGGTCGACCTCCCGATGTTCGCCGAGCCGGAGCACCCGCGCTTCGGGCGGTACGTGCTGGACTCGACGAAGGCCTTCAGCGCCACGATCGCCCGGGCGGACGCCTACGCGATCGTCCACCCCGAGTACAACCACAGCTACAACGCCGCGGTGAAGAACGCCCTGGACCACCTCAACCAGGAGTGGGCCCGCAAGCCCGTGACCCTGATCGGGTACGGCGGCGTGGCCGCCGGCGCCCGGGCGGCCGAGGCCCTCGTCCCCGTCCTGGTGGGCCTGCGCATGGTCGTCGCCGGTTCCGTGCCGATCCCGTTCGCGGGCCAGCGGGTGTCCGGCGAGGGCGACGCGCGGGTGTTCGACGCGGCCCCGGAGACCGAGGCGGGCGCGAAGGCGGCGCTGGACGGGCTCGCGGAGTGGATCGGGATCCTGGGCCTGCGCGGCTCGCGCTGAGTCACCGCCGCTCGTCAGAGAAGTCCCGTTGCCGACGCTGGGCGTCAGCAACGGGACTTTTTCTGACATCTGGGGTCGGGCTCGGCGGTCAGGCCCCGTTGCGCGTCACCGAGAACGAGTTGGTGCGCAGCCCGGTGCCGCCGGTCCACGGCTCGAACCCGGCCTGGACGCTCGTCAGGTACCAGGAGGACTTGACGACCCCGCGGAGCATCGCGTCGCGGGCGAAGAGGTCGATCGGCAGGTTGGTCACCGACGTCGTCGAGGTCTTGCGGACGTAGGAGATGACCGGCAGGTCGGTCTTGCCGTACCAGACCGTGTAGATCGTGCCGCCGATGTTCACGTCGTAGTACGGCTTGCCGATCGGCTGCACCCACGAGGTCCGGTTCAGCCAGATCATCATCTCGGCGCCGGTGTTGCGGCCCGCGTTGGTCGACGTCGGGTCGAACCAGATGTCGTAGGCGGTGTTGTACTGCTGCGTCCCACCCGCCGTCGGGCCCTTCGTCGACCAGGACGAGCGGACGGTGCCGAGCTTGGAGACCTGCGCCGGGAACGGCGAGGCGACGGTGCAGTAGCCGTAGTTGCAGCCCCGCAGGATCGACGGGTAGGCCGCCGGGCCCTTGTTGTTGGTGTGCTGTGCGATGTCGACCGAGAAGCCGGTGTCGAACGGCGTGATGCACTGCGGGGTCGTGGCACCCCAGCGGTCGTTCTGCACGAGGTACTTGCCGCCGGCGACGGAGGCCGACCCGAACTGGTCGCAGAATCTGCGCGGGGGCCGCCGAGGAGACCGCGTTCCCGACCAGCACCGTCCCCAGTGTCACCGCCACCGCGAGCCCGGCCGCGAGCAGGTAGCGGGTCCGGCGGGTCGCCCGGGCGGCGGCCCGACGCACCGCGGCCCGGCCGCCGACGACAGCTCGTGTCTGGTCCGTCATGATCTCTTCGTTCCCCCCGTGACCTGCGCCGGGACGGAACTCCCGGCGGTTCGGTCGGTTCTCGTGGCGGGTCACGGCACTGTTACCGGGGTCGGGGGAAAGTCACCCTGTCGAGCGCGTGAGACCGCTGATCTCGGGCATGCTGTCCGCGTGAGTCAGACAGCGGAGATCGGCGTCAGCGGCCTCGCCACGATGGGTCGGAACCTCGCACGCAACCTGGCGCGCCACGGGCACGCCGTGGCGCTGCACAACCGGACCGAGAAGCGCACGAAGGACCTCGTCGACAACTTCTCCGACGAGGGCACGTTCGTCCCCGCCTATTCCGCCGAGGACTTCGTGCGCTCGCTGGAACGCCCGCGTCGCATCGTGCTGCTGGTCCCGGCCGGGAAGGCGACCGACGCCGTCATCGACGAGTTCACGCCGCTCCTCGAGAAGGGCGACGTGATCATCGACGCGGGCAACGCGCACTTCGCCGACACCCGCCGTCGGGAGAAGGCCCTGCGCGACCAGGGCCTGAACTTCGTCGGGATGGGTGTGTCGGGCGGCGAGGAGGGCGCCCTCAACGGCCCCTCGATCATGCCCGGCGGCCCCGACGAGGCCTACGAGTCCCTCGGCCCGCTGCTCGAGGACATCTCGGCGCACGTCGACGGCGACCCGTGCTGCACCCACATCGGTGCCGACGGCGCGGGCCACTTCGTCAAGATGGTCCACAACGGCATCGAGTACGCCGACATGCAGCTCATCGCCGAGGCCTACGACCTGCTGCGCTCCGGCCTCGGCATGGACCCGGCGGCGATCGCCGACGTGTTCACGGACTGGAACCGGGGCCGCCTGGACTCCTACCTCATCGAGATCACCTCGCAGGTGCTCGCGCACAACGACGCGGCGACCGGCAAGCCGTTCGTCGACGTCGTCGCCGACGAGGCCGAGCAGAAGGGGACCGGGCGCTGGACGGTCCAGGCCGCGCTCGACCTCGGGGTCCCGGTCACGGGCATCGCCGAGGCGACCTTCGCCCGCTCGCTCTCGGGCAACCGCACCCTGCGCGACGCCGCGCGGGGCCTGCCGGGGGTCTCCCGCGCCAAGCTCGAGGGTGCGGCCGCCGAGGGCTTCGTCGAGGACATCGAGCAGGCGCTCTACGCGTCGAAGATCGTGGCCTACGCCCAGGGCTTCAACGAGATCCAGGCCGGCGCGGGCGAGTACGGCTGGACGATCGACCTCGGGAAGGTCGCGAAGATCTGGCGGGGTGGCTGCATCATCCGCGCCAAGTTCCTCAACGAGATCACTGCCGCCTACGAGCGCGAGCCGGGCCTCACCACGCTGCTCACCGACCCCTCGTTCACCGAGTCGATCGGCGGGGCGCAGGACTCGTGGCGGCGGGTCGTCGCGTCGTCGGCACAGCTGGGGATCCCGACGCCGGGCTTCTCCTCGGCGCTGTCCTACTACGACGGGATCCGCGCCGAGCGCCTGCCCGCGGCCCTCGTCCAGGGTCAGCGTGACTTCTTCGGCGCGCACACCTACCGCCGGGTCGACAAGCAGGGGACCTTCCACACCGCGTGGGCGACGGACGACCGGGCGGAGTCGGACGCGTAGGTGCGCTCCGCGCTCGTGAGCACGTCATCCGTGCCCCGACACGGGTGACGTGCTCACGGGGGCCGCAGGCCCCCTACCGGGGCACCCCACCCACCGCGTCCACGACCGCGTCCCAGCGGGTCCGCCGGCCCTCGGGGAACCGGGCGCGGGCACGCACGTCCTTGCTCGACCCCTCCCGGTACCGCCGCTTCGCCCACGGCGAGCCGGGTCTGGCCAGCCGGATCGCCCCGACGATCGCGAACGGCACCACGATCACGCCGAGCACCGCGAGCCCCGGCTTGCCCTTGAACGCGGCCACCGCGGCGAAGGCCAGGGTGATCACCGCCGCGGCGATCACCGTCGGGGCGTTGTCCTCGCTCGCGGCCCCGAACGGGTTCGCCCCCAGCACGAGCAGCGCTCCGACGGCGGCCACCACGAGCACGGCGTCGACCGAGAGCCGGCCGCGGTCGGTCCAGTAGACGTCCTCGAGGTGCAGCCACAGCGCGAACTCGTCGAGGGTCAGCGCCGCCCCGGCACCGAACGCCACGGCGAGCACGATCTGCCACGCGCCGTCGGGGCGGTAGAGGAACTCGCCGGCGCCCGCGACCAGCATCAGGACGATGCCGTGCACCAGGTGGTGGACGTGCACGCCGCCGATCGAGGTGTCACGGAAGGGTCCGCGGCCCGAGCGGATGAGTCGGGTGATCCCCCGCGTCACCAGGAAGACCACGAGGAAGGACCCGAGCATCCACGCGGCGACGATCCGCGTCTCGTCCAGGAGGTCGAGCTGGAGGTCCATCCGGGGTCCTTTCACCACTGCTGACGACCCAGGGTGACCGACGGGGCGCCCGGAAGCGAGGTCGGCGCAGGTCACGGATTGATCGCTCTCGACCTCGGCGCGGCGAACGACCACGATCACACGCGTGCCGGGCACCGAGGACACGAGGCGTGATCACCGTCTGCTGCTCGTGTCGGTGTGGGGGTCGTCGGCGTTCGCGGTCGTCTCGTGCGTCTGGGGCGTGCTGTCCGGCTCGTCGATGATCGTGTTCGACGGCCTGTACTCGTTCGCCTCCATCGGGCTGTCGCTGCTCGCGGTCGCGGCGCTGCGGGTCTCGCGACGCGGCCCGGACGCCACCCACCCGTGGGGACGCGAGGAGTGGGAGCCCGTCGTCGTCGTGGTGAAGGCGCTCGCGCTGGCGGCGCTGTCGGTCTACGCCGTCGTCGGCGGGATCACCGACCTGCTGGCGGGCGGCCGGGAGGTCTCCACCGGCTGGGCCCTCGCCTACGCCGTGCTGGCCACGGCGGGCGGCGTCGTCGTCACCCTCGTGCTGCGCCGCGGCCACGGCGGGCTGGTGCGCGCGGAGGCCGCCGAGTGGCAGGGCGACACGCTGCTCTCGGTCGGTGTCCTCGTGGGGTTCGGGATCGCGGTCGGCCTCGACGTCGCCGGGCGGCCCGACCTCGCCGCCTACGTCGACCCCGGGATGGTCGTCCTCGTCTCGGTGCTGTTCCTGCGCGTGCCGGCCGGTCTGATCGTGCGGGCGATGCGGGAGCTGCTCGCGATGGCGCCGCCCGAGGACACCATGAGTGCCCTGCGGGCCTGCGTCGACGAGGTCCGGACCGCCTACGGCATGCGGGAGTCGTTCGTGCGGGCGTCGCAGGTCGGCGGCCGCGTGGACGTCGAGATCGACTTCCTCGTCGACGACGGGTCGCGGGTACGGACCGTCGCCGACTGCGACGAGGTCCGCGGCGACCTGCACGAGCGCCTGGCCGCCCTGGGCCACGAGCGCTCCGTCGTCGTCGCCTTCACGACCGACCGGAGGTGGGCGCAGTGAGCACCGCGACGAGAACGACGGGCGCGCGCGAGGAGATCGTCGTGCACCTCGGGAGCCCGGAGGAACTCCTCGCCGTCGACCCCCTCGCCCCGCTCCTCGCCCCCGCGGGCGAGAAGGTGCGATCGGCGCCCGGCGTGGACGAGCTGCTCGCCGAGCTCCTCGGCCGCGCCGGACTGCGGCGGTCCCGTCGGGTGGTGCTCACCCTGCCCGCGTCGATGGCCGCCGACGACGGGGTCGCCGGGCGCCTGGAGACGGCCCTGCGCCGCTGGTGCGCGGCCCGCACCGAGCGTGTCGAGCGGGAGAGCCGCGGTCAGTGGCGGCAGGGCCTGTGGGCACTGCGCACCGGTCTGGTCCTCTTCGTCGTCGGCCTGGCGCTCTCGACCGACTTCCTCGAGCCCGACGTGCCGCAGTACCTCCAGGACCTCCTCGGCAACGGCGTCTTCTCCGTCATCGCCTGGATCGGCCTGTGGTACCCGCTCGACCTGCTGTTCTTCGCCCGCTCCCCCGCCAAGCGGGAGATGCGGGCGCTGGACGCGCTGGCGACGATGCCGGTCGAGGTGCGGGCACGCCCCTGAGGTGTCCCGACGACGACGTCAGGCGCGGCCCTGCTTGGCCCGGATCCGCTGCCGGTTGCGCAGGTGCGAGTCGAGCTCGACCTTGCGGATCCGCACGGAGCCCGGCGTGACCTCGACGCACTCGTCCTCGGAGCAGAACTCCAGGGCCTGCTCGAGGGACAGGATCCGCGGCGGCGTGAGCCGCTCGAGGACGTCCTGGCTGGACTGGCGCATGTTGGTCAGCTTCTTCTCGCGGACGATGTTGACCTCCATGTCCTCCGAACGGGCGTTCTCGCCGACGACCATGCCCGTGTAGACGATCGTGGTCGGCCCGACGAACAGGTCTCCACGGTCGGCCAGCAGCCCGACGGCGTGGCCGGTCACGGCGCCGCCGCGGTCGGCGATCAGGGAGCCCGACAGCCGCGCCCGCAGTTCCCCGACCCACGGCCCGTAGCCGTCGAAGAGCTGGTTCGCGATGCCCGTGCCGCGGGTCTCGGTGAGGAACTCGGTGCGGAAGCCGATGAGCCCGCGCGAGGGCACCCGGTACTCCATGCGGACATGGGTCGACGACGACGAGTGGGTCATCTCGAGCAGCTCGCCCTTGCGGGAGGCGAGGAGCTGCGTGACCGCACCCAGGTGCTCGTCGGGAACGTCCACCGAGAGCCGCTCGAACGGCTCGTGGACCTTGCCGTCGACGATCTTCGTGACGACCTCGGGCTTGCCGACGGTCAGCTCGAAGCCCTCGCGGCGCATCGTCTCGACGAGGATGGCCAGCGCCAGCTCACCGCGGCCCTGCACCTCCCAGGTGTCGGGGCGCTCGGTGGGCAGCACACGCACCGACACGTTGCCGACGAGCTCGGCGTCGAGCCGGTTCTTCAGCAGCCGCGCGGTGAGCTTGGTGCCCGGCTTCGGGTCGCGTCCCGCGAGCGGCGAGGTGTTGATCCCGATCGTCATCGAGATCGCCGGCTCGTCGACGGTGATCCGCGGCAGGGGGTGGGGGTCGTCCGGGTCGGCGAGGGTGTCACCGATGGTGACCTCGGCGATGCCCGCGACCGCGACGATGTCGCCGGCGTCGGCGTGGTCGGCCGACACCCGCTCCAGGCCCTCGGTGCGCAGCAGCTCGGTGACCTTGACGCGGGTGACGCTGCCGTCCTCGCGGCACCAGCCGACCTGCTGGCCCCGGCGGATGCGTCCGGAGCGCACGCGGCACAGCGCGATGCGGCCGAGGTAGGCCGACGCGTCGAGGTTGGTGACGTGGGCCTGCAGCGTCCCGTTCGGGTCGTCGACCGGGGCGGGGACCTCGGAGAGGAGCAGCTCGAACAGCGGGTCGAGGTTCTCGGAGTCCGGCACCGTGCCGTCGTCCGGCCGCTCCAGCGACGCCTTGCCGGCCCGCGCCGAGGTGTAGACGACCGGCAGGTCGAGCAGCTGCGTGACGACGTCGTCGTCCATCTCGAGGTCGGTCGCGAGCTCGAGCAGCAGGTCGAGCGACTCGTCGACGACCTCGGCGCAGCGCGCGTCGGCCCGGTCGGTCTTGTTGACCGCGAGGATCACCGGCAGCCGCGCCGCGAGCGCCTTGCGCAGGACGAACCGCGTCTGCGGCAGCGGGCCCTCCGAGGCGTCGACGAGCAGCACGACGCCGTCGACCATCGACAGGCCGCGCTCGACCTCACCACCGAAGTCGGCGTGGCCGGGGGTGTCGATGATGTTGAAGGTGACGTCCCCGCGGCGCACCGCCGTGTTCTTCGCGAGGATCGTGATGCCCTTCTCGCGCTCCAGGTCGCCGGAGTCCATGACCCGGTCGACGAGTTCGGCGCGCGCGGAGAAGGCTCCGGACTGACGGAGCATGGCGTCGACGAGCGTGGTCTTGCCATGGTCGACGTGGGCGACGATCGCGATGTTGCGCAGGTCGTTGCGCAGCGTCTGATCGGCGGACCCGGGCCGCTCGGGTGCGGTCGTGGTCACGTGGGGGGTGCTTCCTGCCGGAGGACTGGTCCCCACCAGGTTACCGACTGTGATCCGGGGCAGGCCCGGGTGGCCCGATGGCGTGCGCCACCCCGTCGCTGTGCACGGCCTCCGCGAGGTCCTCCCCGAGCAGCGGTGCGAGCTTCGCGAGGTTCTCCCCCCACAGTGCGTGCACGTTCCCGACGCGGGCCGTGTGCACGCTGCCTGGATCACCTTCCTGGCTCGCGCCTCCCGCGGTCGGGGTGCACGCCAGCTCCCCGACCGGCTCGGGGTCCAGCTCCGGGAGGCGTTCGACGACGTGGGCGGTGACGGCTTCGTAGGACCGGCGCCGGACCTCCTCGAACGGCAGGTCGGTGGTCGTGAGCTCGTCGGGCAGATGGCCGCCGATCGCCCAGAGTCCCTCCGGGGTGCGGTGCTGGTAGGTCGACTCGAGCGCCGGACCGGGGGTGCCGTCGAGGTGGGCGGGCGGGACCTCGGCGGTGGGCGTGCGCAGCCGGAACGCGAACCGGACGTGGTGGCAGAACCGGTTCGGCACGTCGATCCCGAGGGGGGCCACGAGCTCTGCCGTGCCCGCGCCCGCCGTCACGACGATCGCGTCGCCCACCAGCTCGTCGAGGTCGACCACCCGCCCGGGCCGCAGGTGGTGCCGCAGGGTGTCGACGAGCATGCGGCCGGCGCCGGCGAGGTCGAGCGCGCCGCCGGCGGGGTCGGTGAGGACGGGGGCGTCGGTCTTCCCGAGGAGGGCGGTCGGGGGATCGCCGAAGGTGTGCTCGGCGCCCGCGTCGGCCATCGCCTGCGCCCACGCGGCGGCGCGGGGCCCGGAGACGACGGTGCCCTCGGGCCCGACGAGCGGGCGCCCGGCACGGTCCGACCACTGCGCCCAGAGGGTCGTCGCCCGGGCGGCGGCCTGCACCAGGGCGGGGTCGCCGTGCGCGAGCCGGAAGACGCGGGACGCCCCGGCGCTGCGCGCCCCCATCGGCCGGTCGGCCTCCAGCACCATGACGTCGTGGCCGCGGCGGACGAGCGCGTCCGCCGTCGCGAGCCCCACGATCCCGGCGCCGACGACGGTGACCTTCATGGACCCTCCCTGAGTCGGAGTTCAGGGTGCACCCCGATGCCGCGGGCCGGCAGCGCGAGCACGCTCGACGTCATGAAGATCGTGGTGTGGGTCCTGGTCGGTATCGGTGCGCTCGTGCTGCTGGGCGGGGTCGTCATCCCGCTCGTGCACTTCCTGCTGGGCGCGCTCGGCTGGCTGATCGCGGGGGCGCTCGTGATCGGCGGCGGCATCTGGCTCGCGAAGCGGGCCGGGTCGCGCGGGGAGGTGGAGGCACCGCAGGACGTTCATCGGCTGTCCTGATCGGCCGGCCGGCCGGTCCGGGCGACGGCGCTGGGGTTCCGAGCGGTGCTCGATGAACCAGTCCAACCGAGTCGCGACGACTCGGTTCGCCCGCATCCCCCGACCGGCGAGTGGGCTCCCATGGCTGCATCCCGCAGCCGTCAGGGTCCACTCGGCCGCTCGCGGGACTCCCTCGGCGCCCGCGTCCGTCGTCGGGGCACCCCGGACCTCGGGACGACTCCGAGAACCGGGTCCCGACGACCCGGTTCTCGAGCGGTGTCCGGAACCTCCGAGACGACCTCGTGACCCCGGAGCCGCCGGCCCCTACCGGTTCGAGGCGGCCCGGTCCGATCCCGACGCGAACACGCCGTCCGGGAACGCACCGGCGGCGAGGAGCGTGCGGGTCAGCCCGCCGCCCAGCTCGGAGAGCTCGGCGGCGTCCTCCCCCAGGACGGAGTAGGGCGCCGTCGAGAGCCGGGTCGTCTCGGACTCGATCCCCTCGCGGAACGCCTCCCCGGCCTCGGTGAGCCCGCCCTCGGCGGTCAGCAGGCCCCGGTCGCGCAGGTCGGCCGACGCCTCGCCCCACTGCTCGGGCGACCACCCGCGCGTCGCCTGCGCCACCTCGACGAGGAACCCGCGGCCGGTCGCGGTGTGCATGACCAGCGCCTCGAGGCCCGAGAGGCCGGCGCCGAGGAGGGCGTGCAGGTGCCCGTCGCCGCGGTACTCGCGCAGCAGCGTGACCGCGTGCCAGAGCTCGAGGTGCGGCTGGTCGTCGGGCCACGGCAGGTCGGCGTGGGCGGCGTAGAGCACGCGGTCCTCCGGCCGGCAGGCCTCGGTGGCGCGTCGGGCGAGCAGCGCCGCGCGGGCGCACTCGCGCGAGGACACCGCGTCGCCGAGCAGCCGCCGCAGGGCACCGTCGACGGCGCGGAGCCGGGCGTTGAGCACGTCGGCCGGGGTCGCCGTGGCCCACACGCCCGGCACGAAGCGGGCGATCAGGGCCGGGTTGAAGTTGTAGTACGTCGCCGCGACCACCCCGGGCCCGACGGCGCCCATCGCCGCCGAGCGCTGCGCGAAGTACTGCGCCCGGGGGTGCGTGATGCCGAGCGGCGAGAGCTCCTCACCCACCTCGGGCGCGAAGTAGATCATCGAGTGCAGCGGTTCGAGGCGGCGGGCGAGGCGGGTCACGTCGGCGGGCTCCACGAGGCGCACGCTAACGCCTCCCCGAGGTCGCCGCGGGCACACTGGGGCCGTGACCCGCTGGCCCGACCGCGCCCCGCTCGGCGGCCTCGCCCCCCGACGCCGACTGTTCGTGCTGGTCGTGACGGCCGTCGTGCTCGCGGTCGGCGCCCTCGTCGCGGTGTCGGTGAGCCGCGAGTACGCCGTCCCGCCGCAGGCGGACCCGGCCGTCATGGGCCCCGTCGTCCTGGTGCCCGGCTTCGGGGGCAACACCGACGCGATGCAGGCCCTCGCGCTGCGGCTGCGCGTGGTCGGGCGCCCCGCGGTCGTCGTCGACCTCCCCGACGGCGGCACCGGCGACTTCTCCGGTCAGGCCGCGGCCATCGACGACACGGTGCGCGACCTCATCCGCCACGACGGCGCCCGCAGCGTCGACCTCATCGGGTACTCGGCAGGCGGGGTCGCGTCGTGGCTCTACCTGCAGACCGGGACGACGGCGCCGGCCATCCGCCGCCTGGTCACGTTGGGCTCACCGCTGCAGGGTGCCGACATCGCCGCGGCCGGCGGCGCCCTCGTCCCCGGCGCGTGCCCGCGGGCCTGCCAGGAGCTCGCCCCGGGCAGCTCCCTGCTCGCCCGCCTCGACGCCGCCCCGCGCCCGACCATTCCCTGGCTCTCCCTGTGGAGCGACCAGGACGAGACCGTCACCCCGCCGCAGTCGGCCGCGCTCCCGGGCGTGCGTTCGATCCGGCTCCAGTCGGTCTGCGACGGCATCCTGATCGACCACGGCCAACTCCCGACCGCGGGCCTCACCGACGGGCTGGTCCTCCGCGCACTCGGCACGAAGCCGCTCCCGGTGCCGGTGCCTGGCGACTGCTCCCGTCTGCAGTCCGAGGGGGTCGGGCGCCCGGTGCTCGTCGGGACCTCGTAGGTAGGTGCGCTCCGCGCCCGTGAGCGGAAAGTGTCGCCACAGCCGCCGTTACTGCTCACGAGCGCGGAGCGCACCCCCGACCGTCCGCGCCCCCGCGCCCAGCAGGATCGCGGCGCTCAGCAGGCCCGCCACGAGCACCACGGCGCCGTCACCTGCCCCGGCCAGGCCGACGACGACGCCCACCACCGCCGCGCCGACCATGAGCCCGCCGATCGCGGTGAAGACCCGGTCGAACGCACGCCCGAACGCGAGGAAGTGCACGCCGACGACGAAGGCCGTCCACGCGACGATGTAGGCGTTCAGCCCGGCGCGCCCCAGCAGGACGTTCCCGACGACGAGGGCGACGACCTCCAGCGCGACGGTCACCCGGTAGGTCCGCGAGGTGAACATCGAGCGGCCGTCCTCGGTGGTCGCTCGACGCGCCACGACCAGGGCGGGCACCACCACGGCCAGCCCGAGCACGACGCCGACGACGGAGACCACCATCCGCGCCGACCCGTGGAGCCCGCTCGCGCCCCACACCGCCCACAGCCCGCCGAAGCCCCCGGCGATCGCCGCCCCGAGCAGCGCCTGACGTGGCACCGACGCCCCCGAGCGATCCACTCACGCAGTATGACGTGGGCCACCGATCCGCCGCCCGACCACGACATAGCCGTTGCGCGATGCAAGGCTTGCGGACATGAAGGGTGAGGACGACGCCGCCGTCGAGGCGCTCATGACGGCGACCCGGGTGCTCGTCGGGGTCGCGACCCGCGCGATGGACGAGCTCGGCGACCGGGTCACCCTCCCGGGGTTCCGGCTGCTGCTCGTGCTCGACGAGCTCGGCCCCTCCCCCGGCGGCGTCGTCGCGGCGCGCCTGGGCACCGCAGCCTCCTCGGTCACCCGGCTCGGCGACCAGCTCGAGGCCTCCGGGCACCTCACCCGGCGTCGCGACCCGGCCAACCGCAGCGTCGTCGTCCTCGCGCCGACCGACGCCGGCACCGCGGTGGTCCGGACCGTGCTCCGGGCGCGGCGCGCGGCCCTGCGCGACGTCCTCGCGCGGGTGCCCCCGAGCAGGCGCGCCGCCCTCGCCGCCGCCCTGCACGACCTCCGAGATGCCGCCGGCTCCGACTTCGGCGCCGGCCCCGTGGAGCTGACCGCCCTGTGACCACCCCGACCGACCTCGCCGGACCCCGCCGTCGCCCGGGCCCGCTGCGCGACTTCACCCTCGAACCGCGAGTCCTCGTGATCGTCGCCTGGGCGCTCCCCGTCGGCGCGCTCGGGGCGGTGGCGTCCTGGGCCCTGCTGCGCCTCATCGGTCTCATCACCCACGTCGTGTTCACCGGCCGGCTCGCGACCGACGTCGTGAACCCGGGCACCGTCGGCGCGCCCTGGTGGCTGATCCTCGGCGCCCCGGTCCTCGGCGGGTTGGTCGTCGGGGTCATGGCCCGCTACGGGTCGGAGAAGATCCGCGGCCACGGGATGCCCGAGGCCATCGAGGCGATCCTGTTCAAGCGCGCGGTGGTCGAGCCGAAGGTCGCGGTCCTGAAGCCGGTCTCGGCCGCGGTCAGCATCGGCACCGGCGGCCCGTTCGGCGCCGAGGGCCCGATCATCATGACCGGCGGGGCGCTGGGCTCGGTCCTGGCGCAGCGCCTCGACGTCACCGACGACGAGCGCCGGGCCCTCATGGTCGCCGGTGCCGCCGCCGGGATGGCCGCGACGTTCAACGCGCCGCTCGCGTCGGTCCTGCTGGCCGTCGAGCTGCTGCTCTTCGAGTGGCGGCCACGCAGCTTCCTGCCCGTGGTGGCCGCGGTCGTCGTCGCGACCCTGCTGCGCGGGCCGCTGCTGGGCTACGCGCCGATCTTCGGCGTGGACACCGCGAGCTGGCACGTCGGCGCGGTGGACGACGTGCTGTGTCTGGTCGCGGGGGTGCTCGGCGGGCTCCTCGCGGTCGTCGTCACCGCCCTCGTCTACGCCTCCGAGGACGGCTTCCTGCGCTTCGCCCGCGGCATCCACTGGATGTGGTGGCCGGCGATCGGCGGGCTGATCATCGGGATCGGCGGCCTGGTGGTGCCGCGTGCACTCGGGGTGGGCTACGACGTCATCGGCGACCTGCTCTCGGGTCGGGCCGCGCTCTCGTTCGTCGTCGGAATCCTCGTCGTGAAGAGCCTGATCTGGGGGCTCTCGCTCGGCTCCGGGACCTCGGGCGGCGTGCTGGCGCCGACGTTCATGATCGGTGCGGCGCTGGGGGCGCTCGAGGGGTTCGTCCTCCCGGACGTCGGCCCCGGGTTCTGGGCCGTCGTGGGGCTCGGCGCGACCGTGGGCGGAGTGATGCGCTCCCCGCTGACCGGGGTCGTGTTCTCGCTCGAGCTCACCCACGCCTGGCCCGCGCTGCTGCCGCTGCTGATCGCCTCGGCGTCCGCGTACGGGGTGTCGGCGCTGCTGCTCGGGCGGTCGGTACTCACCGAGAAGATCGCGCGCCGCGGCGGGCACCTCTCCCGCGAGTATGGCGTCGACCCGCTGGAGACCGCGTTCGCCGACGAGGTCATGGACGCCGCACCCGTCGTCGTGCACCCGGGCGAACCGGCCCCGGACCTCCCGGGCCGCGCCGACGGGCGGGTCGCCCAACGCCTGTTCCCCGTGCTCGACGACGGGGTGCTGGTCGGGGTGGTCGGGCGCGGCACCCTGCGCCGCCACCCCGCGGGGTGGAGCGCGCACGTGCGCGCCGACCCGGTCGTCGTCGGGCCCGACGACACCCTCGTCGTGGTCCGCGACCGGCTCGCCGCCGCGGGCCTGACCGCCGCGCCCGTCGTCGACGGGTCCCGCCTGGTCGGCCTCGTGACCGTCGAGGACCTCCTCGGCCGGCGTCAGTCCGTCGACGGCGCCAACCGCGCGAGGGCGTCCGCCGCCGGGACCACGTAGTACGCGCCGGTGAGCGCCCGGGTGTAGCGGGTCAGGGCGTCGCGGGGCCCGTCGATCCCGGCCATCGCGTCGAGCATCGCCGCCAGCGGTCCCTGCTCGGCGCAGAACCCGACGAACATCGTGCCGTGCCAGGCGGTGTCGCCCCAGGCGGTGTTGCGGCGGAAGACGTGGCCGTAGGTGTCCTGGTCGGTGCGGGCCGCGTGGGCGTCGTCGGGCTTGGGGTCGAGCTCGATGCTGTCGGGCTTCGTCCGCCCGATGACGTCCTCCTGGGTCTTGCGGTCCAGCGCGTACCACTGCTCGCTGTCGTGCACCCACTTCTGCAGCAGCAGCACCGAACCGCCGGCACCCGGCGAGCCGTCGGGGACCGTGACGACCTGGGCCGCCTCGCCCGACGGCGGGTTCTCGGTGCCGTCCTCGAAGCCGGTGAGGTCGCGGTCGTCGTGGTGGGACCAGCCGACGGTCTCGTCGACGAGGGTGGCGACCCCGGCAAGGGCGGACACCGCGTGGGTCGTGGCGTCGAAGACCACCGAGCGGCCGCCGCCGGTCAGCCACAGCCCGAGGTCGTGCTGGGTGGCGGGCATGGTGAACCCGTCGGGGCCGACCACGGCCGCGTCGTAGCCGTGCACACCGGTCGGGGCGGCGTCGGGCGCGGCCGACGCCCACAGCTCGGGGCGGAGGCCGACGACGAGGCCCGTCGCGCCGGTGGTCTTCACCGTCGCCGCGAGCTCGGCCGCCGCCGCGACGAGGGCGGCGTCGGTGACTCCGTCGACCCGGTCGAACTCGACGTAGGCGTGCGACGAGGTGCCGAGCGCGAGGATGCCGGACTGCGCGACGGGCAAGGTGACCTCCGGTCCGGTGGGTACTTCGGCTGCTGCCGCCGCCGAAAGTACTCACGGGCGCGCAGCGCACCTACTGGGCCACGTCCTTCGTCGTGAAGTTCGCCCACGCGGCCACCATGAGCACGACGACGTACGCGAGCTGGACGAGCACCCCCGAGCGGATGTCGCGCAGGAAGATCGGGTCGCGGAAGAAGTCGATCCACGCGAGCCAGTAGCGGGTGGGCAGGTAGGGCGTCACCGAGGCTGCGGCGTCGAGGGTGACCAGCACCTGCGAGGTGATCAGCGCGGCCAGCGCCCCGAGGGTCGCGCCGAGCGAGGACGCCGTGATCGTCGAGAAGAAGAGCGCGATCGCCCCGACGCCGAGCATGGAGATCGTGATGTAGCCCATCGCCCCGAGCAGCCGCAGCGTGAGGTCGGCCGGGGAGAGCGGGCTCCCCGACAGCGAGGAGACCGAGTCCTGGGCGCGGTCGCGGGCCTCGGTGGGGTCCAGCGTCGTCGACGAACCGGTGCCGGGCGTGCCCGCGGCGGGCGGCGACGCCCCGGGGGCCGACGGGGCCGCGGCCGCGGGGCCGTTCGCCGACCCGCCCGAGGACCCCGACGACCCGGAGTCCGCACCGCCCCCGCCCGGCCCGCCGATCTGCGGGATGGCGTTGACGACCGCGACCGGGTCGCCCGCCCCGAACAGCGACACCCCGACGACGTAGGACGAGCCCGCGACCGCCGCGACGGTGACGATCACGAACACGATCACCGAGACGAGCTTCGCGCCGAGCAGCGCGGTGCGGCGGACCGGGCGGACCAGCAGGTAGCGCAGCGTCCCGGCGGTCGACTCCCCCGCCACCGCGTCGCCGGCGACCACCGCGACCGCGACCGGCAGGAAGATCGGCAGCACCAGGGCGAGCGCCGCCGCCGGGTAGAGCGACCCGGACTCCAGGACCGCCGACAGGAACGCGGCCCCCTGCCCGGCGGGCGGCGCGATCCGGGTGGACGCGAGGAACCCGGCGACGATCGCGGGCAGCAGGCACAGCAGCCCGATCGTCAGCCACGTCCGGGGGCGGCGGAAGAGCTTGCGGAGCTCCACCGCGATCATCGCCGGCCCCCCGCCCCGCCGTCGCGGCGCACCGCGCTGTCGTTGCCCGGCCCGGTCAGGTCGACGACGACGTCCTCGAGGCTGACGCGCTCGGGCTCGAGGGCGTCGAGGCGGACGTCGTGGGAGACGAGGTGGCGGGCCAGCCCCCGCGGC
Source organism: uncultured Actinomycetota bacterium (assembly GCA_963849235.1). GTDB lineage: Bacteria > Actinomycetota > Actinomycetes > Mycobacteriales > Pseudonocardiaceae > Actinomycetospora. The sequence goes on from CAWKGY010000001.1 coordinate 640,109, forward strand.
CCGTCGCCCTCGGCGGGGACGACGACGAGGCCGCCGGCATCGGTGCGCCCGACGACGGCCCGCCCGAGGACGGCGAGCGCGTGCTCGACGTCGGGCGTGGTCACGACGATGCGGCCGGTCGCGTGGCGGACGGCGTCGAGCGGCTCCTCGAGGACCAGCCGCCCGTGGTCGACGACGCCGACCCGGGTGCAGAGCGCCTCGATCTCGGCGAGCAGGTGGCTGGAGAGGAACACGGTGGTCCCCTCCTCGTTCAGCTCGGTCAGCAGCTCGCGGATCTCCCGGATGCCGTGCGGGTCGAGGCCGTTGGTGGGCTCGTCGAGGATCAGCAGGTCGGGCCTCGTGAGCAGGGCCCCCGCGAGCCCGAGCCGCTGGCGCATCCCGAGCGAGTAGGTGCGCACGGGGCGGCGGTCGATGGCCCCCAGCCCGACCCGCTCCAGCGCCTCGCCCACCCGGCGCCGCCGACCCGAGCGGCCGCCGGGGCCGGACGCGTCGAGCAGGTCGAGGTTGGAGCGGCCGGACAGGTGCCCGTACGCGGCCGGGCCCTCGACCATCGCGCCGATCGAGGGCAGCACCTCGTGCACCTGGCGCGGCACCTCCCGGCCGAGCACCCGGATCTCGCCGCGGGTGGCGAAGACCAGCCCGAGCAGCATCCGCACCAGCGTCGTCTTGCCCGAGCCGTTGGGACCGAGGAAGCCGTAGCGGTCGCCCCGCGCCACGTGCAGGTCGACGTCGTCGACCGCGGTGTGCGACCCGTAGCGCTTCGTCAGCCCCCGCGTCTCGATGACCAGCGGGGCGTCGGTGGCCGGCGCCCCGAGGTGGTCGGCCGACCGGCGGGGGCCGGTCCCGCGCTGGGCGGGCAGCGGGCCCCGCGGCGGCTCGGGCACCGTCCCGTCGTCGTGGCGGGCGGTCTCGCGGTCGGTGCTCACGCGACGCTCCCGGCGAGGTCGGAGACGGCGCGGTCGAGGACCGCGTCGGGGACCAGTCCGCCGACCGCCCACGCCCGGTCGCCCACGCGCACCACGGCCAGCTGGAGCAGCGGTGACACCAGGGCGCCCGCCTGCGCGCTGGCGGCCTGGCCGCGCGCCGCGGGCGGCGGGTCGACGGGCACATCGCGACCCGCCGAGCCGGCCTTCTCGATGTTGGCGAGCAGCGAGGTCGCGAGGTCGGCGGGCAGGGGCACCACGATGAGCTGCGAGAGCGAGGTGCCGTACTGGCCGATCGCCGCGAAGCCGCGCTGCGGGCGTTCGCGGGCCACGTCGTCGACGCGGGCGGGTACCGCGGCCGGGCTGCCGCGGCCCAGGACCCCGAAGAGATCCGAGGTGGGGCTGCGGGTGGTGCCCGCCCCGGGGCCGGCGTGCGGGACGAGGACGGCGGGGTCCGGGGTGGTCTGGTCGAGGTCGAGCATCGTCGAGACGACGACGGGTCCGGCGGCGACGCGGCCCGCGGCGTCCTTGGTGCGCACCTCCACGGCCACGGGCAGCCCGCTCTCGGGGTCGGCCCACACGTCGACGGCGCCGACCGTGGTGCGCGGGTCGGCCACCGTCACGCGGAACCCGGCGGCGTCCACCCCGGCCAGGCGGCGGGCGGGCAGCGGGCTCAGCGCGTCGTCGGGGGAGGTCCCGGAGAGCATCCGGCGGGCGAGCTGCGGGGGTGGCAGGTCGTCGGGGCGCGGCAGCCGCACCGTCGGGTCGCGGCGCACGAGCGTGAGCAGCTGGGCGCCGTAGTCCCAGACGGCCTGCCCGGTCGGCGTCGTGTAGCGGCTGCGCTCGCCGGTCGGGTAGAGCTGGTCGACCCGGGCGTCGTCGGGCGCGGCGTACCAGACGCGCAGCCGCGAGGTGCCCGAGAGCAGGGACGTGACGTCGGAGAACTGCGCGACGTCGGGGAGGTTCAACCCGCCGGAGGCCTCGGCGTAGCCGGTCCACGGGACGTCGGCGGAGGCGGTGACCCGGTCACGCAGCTGCGCGGGGGTGAGTCCCAGGGCGGGGCTGACCGGCCACGCCGCGACGACGGCCGGGACCGCCAGGAACACCGCGAGCACCACCACGACGATCGCCCAGCGCCGGCGCCGGACGGCCGCGATCGGCGAGGCGCCGTCGGGCGAGGTCGATCCGGCGCCGCCGTCCGGGCGCCGGTCGAGGACTGCTGCCACCGCGCTCCGTCCGTGCCTCGCCGGGCCCGACTGCCCGGATGCTCCCTCGTCGAGAGTGCCAGCGACGGTGCGGGAGCGCCGTGAGCGCGCGGCCGCGAGTCAGACGGGGGCACCGCCGCGCAGACGTGTGCGCAGCAGACTCGCCAGGGTGGTGACGGCGAGCACACCGACGATGACGCCGAGGGACAGCTCGATGTTGATCAGCGGGACCGGCACGCCGTGCCCGCCGTTGACGAACGGCAGCGTGTTCGCGTGCAGGGCCTCGAGGACCAGCTTGACCCCGATGAAACCGAGGATCAGGCCCAGGCCGTACTGCAGGTAGACCAGGCGCGAGAGCAGCCCGTGGAGCAGGAAGTACAGCTGGCGCAGCCCGAGCAGGGCGAACGCGTTCGCGGTGAAGACGATGTAGGCGTCCTTGGTGAGCCCGAAGATCGCCGGGATGGAGTCGAGCGCGAAGAGCAGGTCGGTGAGCCCGATCGCGATCATCACCATGAGCATCGGGGTGACGAAGCGCCGCCCGTCCTCGACGACGGTCAGCTTCGCGTCGCGGTAGTCGGTGGTCACCGGCAGGACCTTGCGGACGCCGCGCACCAGGAGGTTCTCCCGGTACTGCGCGTCCTCCTCCTCGCCGCGGATCACCTTGATCGCGGTGAGCAGCAGGAACGCGCCGAAGAGGTAGAACACCCAGGAGAAGCGGGAGAGCACCGCGGCGCCGGCGACGATGAACCCCCCGCGCATCACCAGCGCGATGAGGATCCCGACCAGCAGCACCCGGTGCTGGAAGGCCGGCGGCACCGCGAACGCCGTCATGATCAGCAGGAAGACGAAGAGGTTGTCGACCGAGAGCGAGTACTCGGTGACGTAGCCCGCGATGAAGGCGGTCGCGTCGTGCCTGCCCCCGAGCACCAGCAGGCCCGCCGCGAACAGCACCGCGAGCCCGACGTAGATCGCCACCCCGCGCCAGGCGTCGCGCATCGTGACCTCGTGCGGCCGCCGCCCCGCCCACAGGTCGAGCGCGAAGATCGCCAGCAGCCCGACGATCGTGAGCGCCCAGACCCAGAAGGGCTCACCGCCGGGCGGCGGGAGGGCCGGCCCGGGGGGCGGCAGGTCGGGCACGGGGGGCGCTGCGGGGAGCACGAGGCGCACTTCTCCTCCGGTGGGTGACTGAAGTCCACACCGGAGGTCTCTCCCGGCGCCGCGACCCGGATCGGGCTGCGGCGTCTGGGCGCCCCGGACATCTTTCCGCTGTCGTGCTGACGAGGCGCTCGCAGGCCGTCTGGGGATACTCCCCTCCGCGTCAGATCATTGCACAGGGGTTCACTACGCGTGTCTCATCCCACCCTCAGCGTGGCCACGGGTCGCTCCGCACGCCGAGCACACCGCCCCCACCTAGGGTTTCGCGGGTGACGCGCCCTTCTGCCCTCGTGGTCGCCGTCGTGCCGGCGCTCGTGGTGCTGCTGCTGGCGCTCGGGGTGCCGGTCGCGCCCGCGGCGATGGCGCAGGACGCCGGCGCGACCCGGGAGCAGGCGCTGCGCATCGAGGTGCGCGACGGGCCGGGGCGCACCCAGCCGCAGTCGCTCGACGCCACGCTCTACCTGCCCGCCCGCACTCCCGCCCCGGCGATCCTGCTCGCCCACGGCTTCGGGGAGACCAAGGACTCCGTCGCCGACGAGGCCCGCTCGTTCGCCGCCCGCGGCTACGTCGTGCTGGCCTGGTCGGCGCGCGGCTTCGGCGCGAGCACCGGCCAGATCGCCCTGAACTCGCCGGACTACGAGGTGGCCGACGCCTCCCAGCTCGTCGACTGGCTCGCCGCGCGGCCCGAGGTCCGCCTCGACGGACCGGGCGACCCGCGCGTCGGCGTCACGGGCGGGTCGTACGGCGGAGCGCTCTCGCTGCTGCTCGCGGCCTACGACCACCGCATCGACGCGACCGTCCCGCTGATCACCTGGAACGACCTCGGCCAGGCGCTCTTCCCGAACGACGGGTCCGCGGCGCCGGTGACCGCCCCGACGCCCGCCCCGGGCGCGGACGGGGCCGACGGCGTCTTCAAGCGCTCCTGGGCGTCCCTGTTCTTCGGCATCGGCCAGCGCTCCCCCGGGCAGGGCCAGGCCGGGCCCGACGTGTGCGGCCGGTTCACCCCCGAGGTCTGCACCGGCTACGTCGACGCGGTGCGTACCGGGCGCGAGCCGCCCGCCCTCGCCGCCTACCTCGCCCGCGCCTCGCCGGCGTCGGTCGCCACGCGCATCACCGCGCCGACCCTGCTGGTCCAGGGCGAGAACGACACCCTCTTCGGTCTCGACCAGGCCGACGCCACGGCCCGGGAGATCGCCGCGGGGGGCGGCACCGTCGCCGTCTCGTGGTTCAACGGCGGGCACGACGGTGGGTCCCCGGACCCGGCCACCAACGCGCGGATCGCGGGCTGGCTCGACCACTACCTGCAGGGCGTGGGGTCCGTCCCGCCGACCTCCTTCACCTACGTGCTGCCCTCCGGGGTGCGCAGCCGCGCCACCGCGACCCAGCGGGTGGTGACCGCCCCCGCCTACCCGGGCCTGCCCGGCACCGCACCCGCGCCGCGCCAGGACATGGCGCTCTCCGGCGCCGCGCAGACCGTGGTCTCCCCCGCGGGCGGGGTCCCGGGGTCGATCTCGAGCATCCCGGGGCTCGCCGCCCTGGCCGGGGGCGCGACGGGGTCGTCGAGCGGGTCGGGCTCGGGATCGGGCGGCGGGGGCGGGTCGGCGCTGCTCGGTCGGCTCGCGTCGGACCTGCCCGGGCAGGCCGCGTCCTTCACCACCGACCCGCTCCCCGCCCGCGCCGTGATCTCCGGGTCGCCGCAGGTCCGCGTCACGGTCGCGGCGCCACCGGCCGCCGCCACACCCGGCGTGACGAACCCGGCGACCGCCCCGGTGCTGTTCGGCAAGGTCTACGACGTCGCACCCGGCCAGAACGGGGCCCCGGCGACCCGGACGCTGCTGGGCTCCGCCGTCGCGCCGGTGCGCCTGCCCGCGCTGCCCGCCGACGGCACCCCGGTCCCGGTGACGGTGACCCTGCCCGGCGTCGTCGCGACCGTCGCGGCCGGGCACCGGCTCCAGGTGGCGCTCGCGACCACCGACCAGGGCTTCGCCTCTCCGCCCGACCCGGCGGTCTACCGCGTCGACCTCGACCGCTCCGTTCCGGCCGCCCTCTCGGTGCCGAGCGTCCCGGGCACCGAGGAGGGCGGGACCAGCGTGCCGCTCGGACCCGTCGTGGCCATCGGGCTGCTGCTGGTCGGCGTCCTCGTCGCCGTCGTCGTCGGACGGGTGGTGGCCGCGCGGCGCCGTCGTCGGGACCTCGAGCCCGGCGGGGACCTCGCCGTCGACCCGGACCTCGTCGACGTCCCCCTCGTCGTGCGGGGCGTGGCGAAGACCTTCCGCAACGGGTTCGTCGCCGTGCGGGACGTGGGCTTCCGCGTCGAGCGCGGCCAGGTCCTCGGGCTCCTCGGCCCCAACGGCGCGGGGAAGACGACGACGCTGCGGATGCTCATGGGCCTCCTGCGCCCGACGTCGGGCGAGCTGCGGGTGTTCGGGGTCCGCGTGGTGCCGGGCGCGCCGGTGCTGGGGCGGGTCGGCTCGTTCGTCGAGGGGCCGGGGTTCCTGCCGCACCTGTCCGGACGGTCGAACCTCGAGCTGTACTGGGCCGCGACCGGGCGCCCGCTGCCCGAGGCGCGGCTGGACGAGGCCCTGGAGATCGCCGGGCTGGGGACCGCGATCGACCGGGTCGTGAAGACCTACTCGCAGGGCATGCGCCAGCGGCTCGCGATCGCCCAGGCGATGCTCGGGCTGCCCGACCTGCTCGTGCTCGACGAGCCCACCAACGGCCTGGACCCGCCGCAGATCCATGCGATGCGCGAGGTGCTGCGGCGGTACGCCGGTGAGAGCCCGGAGGGTGGACGACGTCGGACCGTGCTGGTGTCGAGCCACCTGCTCGCCGAGGTGGAGCAGACCTGCAGCCACGTGGTCGTCATGCACCGTGGCGAGGTGGTGGCCTCCGGCGAGGTCGCCGAGCTCGTCGCGGGCGGGCAGATGGCGATCACCGTCCCGGTCGACGAGCGGGACCGCGCGGTCGCGCTGGTGGCCGCGGGCGAGCACGCGGCCGAGGCCGACCGGGAGCGCGACGACGTCGTCGTGGTCGACGTGGGCCGCGAGGCCGGTCCGTCCGAGCGGGCCGCGGTCGTGCGCCGGCTCGTGGACGCCGGGATCGACGTCGTCGGGGTCGGGCCGCGGCGCCGGCTCGAGGACGCCTTCCTGGCGCTGATCGGTGAGGAGGGACCGTCGTGACCGGACTCGAGGACCACCGGCTCGGGCCGCGGCTCACGTCGCCCGGGTCGACGCTGCCGGTGCGGGTCGAGCTGCTGCGCCAGCTGCGTCGGCGTCGGACCCAGATCACGCTCGGGCTCGCGGCGCTGCTCCCGTTCGTGCTGTGGATCGCGTTCTCGGTCGGGAGCTCCTCGCCGCCGGGGCAGGCCGGGGTGTCGCTGACCGACCTGGCGCAGACCTCGGGGGCGAACTTCACGGCGTTCGCGCTGTTCTCCTCGGCCAGCTTCCTGTTCGTGGTGGTCGTCGCGCTGTTCTTCGGGGACACCGTCGCGAGCGAGGCGTCGTGGTCGTCGCTGCGCTACCTGCTCGCGATCCCGGTCCCGCGGGTGCGCCTGCTGCGCCAGAAGGTGATCGTCGCCGGGATCCTGTCGGCCGCGGCCCTGCTCGTGCTCCCGCTGGTCTCGCTCGCGCTGGGGACGCTGGTCTACGGCGACGGCCCCTACTCCTCGCCGACCGGGGAGACGCTGCCGTACGGGACCGCGGTGCTCCGCCTCGTGCTCGTCGTCGTGTACCTCGCGCTGTACCTGGCGTGGGTCGCCGGGGTCTCGACGCTGCTCTCGGTGGTCACGGACGCGCCGCTCGGAGCGGTCGGCGGCGCGGTGCTGATCTCGATCCTCTCGCAGATCCTCGACACCATCGACGCGCTGGGCTCGGTCCGCGACGCCCTGCCCACGCACTACGCCTTCGCCTGGTCGGACCTGCTCGCGACCGACGTGGACGCGGGCGACGTCGTCCACGGGGTGCTCGCCGGCCTGGTGTGGGCGACCGCGTTCGGGGCGACGGCGGTGTGGTGGTTCCGGCGGAAGGACATCACGTCATAGGTGGCCTCCGGCCTCGTGAGCACTGATCCGTGCCCTGACACGGATGAGTGCTCACAGGGGCCGGAGGCCCACATAGGCCCCCTCCACCCGGAACCGCAGTCCCGGATCGGCGTACTGCTCGAGCGCGTGCGCGATCCACCCGACGGTGCGCGCCACCGCGAACACCGCCTCCCCCGCCTCGGCCCGCATCCCGAACGTGTGCTGCACCGCCGCCATCGCGAGGTCGACGTTGGGGAACACGCCCGGTCGGCCCGCCACCGCCGCCGCCAGCCGGGCGACGAGGGCCGCCGCCTCCGTCCGCTCGATCAGCTCCAGCAGGACCGTCGTCCGCGGGTCGCGCTCACGGTAGATCGAGTGCCCGAACCCCGGCAGCCGCTCCCCCGCACGCAGCCGCTCGGCCACCGCCGCCTCCGGGTCGTCCAGCGCCTCGGCGAGGAACCGGTACGCCGCGGTGCTCGCCGTGCCGTGCACCGGCCCGTCCAGGGCGCCGAGGCCCGCCGACACCACCGCGTACGGGTGCGCCCGTGCGCTCGCCGCCACCCGCGCCGCCATCGTCGACGCCGCGAGCCCGTGGTCGGCGAGCAGCACCAGGGCCGTGCGCAGCACCTCGGGCGGTTCCGGCGCCGTCGGGTCCTCCGCCAGCGCCGGCCACAGGCCGCCCTCGCCGAGCGCGTCGACCATCCCCCGGCAGCACCGCACCGCGGTGGCGACCACGGCCGCCGGCTCGAGGTCGAACCGCCACGGGTCCAGCGAGGCCAGGGTGGCGACGGCGACCCGGAGCCGGTCGGTGGGCCGGGGTCGCCCCGGCATCCGCGCCACCAGATCGCGGACCGGCCCGACGTCGAGGTCCGGCTCCGGGAGCGGTGCGTCGAGGGACCCGAGCCAGAGCAGCGCGGCGACCCGCTCGGGGGTCTCGGTGCGCGCGAGGTCGGTCGCCCGGTGCCCGCGGAAGTACACCTCGTCGTTCTCGAGGAGCGTGAGCCGCGTCGTGATCGTCTCCGCGACGCCGGTCGGACGCCGGGCGGCCCCGCGGGTCGCGACGAGGGCGTCGACCTCCGCGGCGTCGAACGTGCTGGCCCGCCCGCCCGTACCGCGCGTCGAGGTGAGCAGGCCACGGCTGACGTAGGCGTAGAGCGTCTCGGGCTTCACGCCGAGCCGGGCCGCCGCCTCGGCGGTCGTCAGGGTCGCCATCAGGTTGATCGTATCAAGATTGACTGCATTGATCGCGGACGCGCATCGTCGTCGTCATGACCATCGACACCGTCCCCGCCGGACTCCGCGGCGTGGCCGTCAGCGACACCGCGATCGGCGACGTCCGCGGCGACGAGGGCTATTACCACTACCGGGGTCGCTCCGCGGTGGAGCTCGCCCGCACGCGGACCTTCGACGACGCCGCGGCGCTCGTCCTCGACGGCGAGGTCCCGGACGACGCGGGGCGTGCGCGTTTCCGCGCCGAGCTCGCCGAGCGGCGGGAGCTGCCCGCCGCCGTCCACGCCGTCCTCCCGACCCTCGCCGCCGCCGGCACCGACTTCGCCCCGCTGGCCGGGCTCCGGGCCGCCCTCGCGACCCTCGGCGCCGCCGACGGGCTCGCGCCGGTCTGGGGCGCGACCCCGCGCGACCGTCGCGCCGACGCCCTGCGCGTCGTCGCGGCCACGCCCACGGTCCTCGCCGCGCTCCATCGGCTCCGTCGTGGCCTCGAGCCCGTCGCGCCCCGGGACGACCTGCACGGCGGCGCGGCCTGGCTGCACCTGCTCACCGGCACCGAGCCCGACCCGCGGGCCGCGGCCGCCGTCGAGTGCTACCTCGTCGCCACCATCGACCACGGCTTCAACGCCTCGACGTTCACGGCGCGGGTCGCCGCGTCGGCCGGGACCGACGTGGCCTCCGCCGTCGTCGCCGCGCTGGGCACCTTCGCCGGCCCGCTGCACGGCGGCGCCCCGGACCGGGCCCTCGAGGCGGTCGACGAGATCGGGTCGGCCGACCGGGTCGACGACTACGTCCGCGCCAAGCTCGAGGCGGGCGACCGGATCATGGGGTTCGGCCACGCGGTCTACCGCACCGCCGATCCGCGGGCGGTCCTGCTGCGCGACGTGGCCCGGAGCCTGCGGGACCGGCCCGGCGGCGAGGTCGTCGCGCTCGCCGAGACCGTGCAGGAGCGCACCGAGGCCCTGCTCGCCGAGTACCGGCCCGGGCGCGACCTGCGGGCCAACGTCGAGTTCTGGGCCGGCGTCGTCATGCACCTCGCCGGCATCCCCCGCGAGATGTTCACGCCCACCTTCGCCGTCAGCCGCGTCGTGGGGTGGTGCGCGCACGTGCTGGAGCAGGCGGGGTCGTCGACGATCATCCGGCCGTCCGCGCGGTACGTGGGTCCGGCGCCGACGGCGTGAGAGGTGGGCCGACCCGTTCTGAGCGAAGGGGCCCGTCGATCGGTAGAGCTGGCCGTGGGCGCCCTTCGCCGGAACCACCGGGCCCCTGATCGGTGCCGATCCTGCCCGATCGCGGGCAGGAAACTGGCCTGAATCGACGAAGCCGTGCACAGTCGTCGTCATGGACCCCGAGCTGGTGCGCCACGTGGCCACCTCGACGGGTCTGCCCGGGCCGGTCGCCTCACGTGTGGTGGCCGACGTCGTCGCCTACTTCTCGGAGACCACCGAGGAGTACGTCCGACGACGGCACCGGGAGCTGCAGGCCCGCGACCGGCGCAACGTCGAGATCTGGGCGGTGATCGCGTCGGAGCTCGAGGCGCGCCCCGTCCGGGCCGGCGAGGTCAGCGAGCGGCAGCTGCGCCGGATCGTCTACGGATAGGGGCAGCGTATGTGCGGCATCGTGGGGTACGTCGGGACCCGCCCGGCGTCGAGGATCCTCGTCGAGGGGCTCGCGCGCCTGGAGTACCGCGGGTACGACTCGGCGGGCCTCGCCGTCGCCCACCGCAAGGCCCTGCGGACGACGAAGGCCGTCGGCCGGGTCGACGACCTGCGGGCCGCGATCGGCGACGACCCCAGCCCGGGCAAGGTCGGCATCGCCCACACCCGCTGGGCCACCCACGGGGAGCCGAGCGAGCGCAACGCCCACCCGCACACCGACGCCTCGGGCCGGATCGCGGTGGTGCACAACGGCATCGTCGAGAACGCCGAGGAGCTGCGCGCGAAGCTGATCGCGGACGGTGTCGTGTTCGTCAGCGACACCGACACCGAGGTCCTCCCCCACCTCATCGCGAAGGCCGCCGCCGACGACGAGTCGCGCAGCCTCGAGGACGCCGTCCGGGAGGCGCTGCGCGTCGTCGAGGGGACGTACGGGCTCGTCGTGCTCGACGCGAAGCGCCCCGAGGAGCTCGTCGTCGCCCGCAACGGCAGCCCGATCGTGCTGGGCCTCGGCGACGGCGAGATGTTCGTGGCCTCCGACGTCGCGGCACTCGTGCGGCACACCCGCCAGGTCGTGTTCCTCGCCGACGGCGAGCTCGCGACGATCACCGCGACCGGCTACGAGGGCTCCCGGCTCAGCCCGCCGACCACGGTCGACGTGGACGACGACGCCTACGACCTCGACGGCCACCCCGACTTCCTCTCCAAGGAGATCCACGAGCAGCCGGCGGCCCTGCACCGCGTGCTCGCCGGCCGGCTCGACACCCGGTTCGCGACGGCGCGCCTGGACGGGCTGCGTCTCGACCCCCGCGAGCTGCGGGGGATCCGCCGCGTGACCTTCCTCGGCTGCGGCTCCGCGCTCTACGCCGGCCAGATGGGGGCGGCGCTGGTCGAGGAGCTCGCCCGCGTGCCCGCCGACGCCGAGCAGGCCAGCGAGTTCCGCTACCGCAACCCGCTGGTCGACCCCGACACGCTCTACGTCGCGGTGAGCCAGTCCGGCGAGACGATCGACACCCTCGCCGCGGTGGAGGAGCTGCAGCGCAAGGGCGGCCGCGTCGTCGGGTGCGTGAACGTCATCGGCTCGGCGATCGCGCGCCAGTGCGGGGCGGGCATGTTCATCCACGCCGGCCCGGAGGTCTCGGTGGCCTCGACGAAGGCGTTCAGCTCGATGACGACCTCCTTCGCGCTGCTCGCGCTGCTGCTCGGGCGGGTGCGGGACCTCTCGTCGGCGCACGGCATGCGCCTGGTCGAGGGGCTGCGGCGGCTGCCCGACGCGGTCGAGCAGGCCCTGGCGACCGAGGCCGAGGTGGCTGCCGTGGCCCGCAAGTACGCCGACGCGCGCTCGATGTTCTACCTGGGTCGCGTGCGAGGGTCCGCGGTCGCGCGGGAGGGCGCGCAGAAGCTCAAGGAGATCTCCTACGTCCACGCCGAGGCCTACGCCGCCGCGGAGCTCAAGCACGGCCCGCTGGCGCTGGTCGACGCGACGATGCCGTGCGTGGTGGTCGTGCCCGACGACGAGCTGGTGACCAAGAACGTCTCGACGATCGAGCAGATCAAGGCCCGCGGCGGTCCGGTGATCGCGGTGACGAACGCCGACCTCCCCGACGGGCTCGCCGACGCCGTGCTCCGGGTCCCCCGCCTGGAGCCCGAGCTCGACCCGATCCTGCTCGGCGTGCCGCTGCAGCTGCTCGCCTACCACTGCGCCGCCGCGCTGGGCCGCGACATCGACAAGCCGCGGAACCTGGCCAAGTCGGTCACGGTCGAGTAGGTGCGCTTCGCCGCAGGCACCTACGACCCGAAGGCACCTACCTCGAGCGTCAGCCCCGTCCCGTTCGCGTCCACGATGATCTCCGACCCGGCCGGGGCGGCGCCGGCCACGATCCGCCGCGCGATCGGCCGCTCCACCTCCCGCGCCACCACCTGACGCAGCCCGCGGGCGCCGGCCTTCGGGTCGGCCCGGCCCGCGAGCACGGCGAGCGCCTTCGGGGTCACCCGCAGCACCACGTCCTGGGCGGCCAGCCGCTCGCGGGTCGAGGTCAGCAGCAGCTCCACGATCTGGACGAGCCGCTCCCCGGACAGCGGGGCGAACAGCACGACGTCGTCGATGCGCCCCAGCAGCTCCGGGCGCAACGAGCGCCGCAGCACCGTCATCACCGGCTCCCGCGCGGCCTCGACGTCGTCCCCCGCCACCTTGAGCTCGACCGCCGCCAGGTTCGACGTCATGATCACGACGGTGTCGGTGAACGACGTCGTCCGCCCGTGGGTGTCGGTGAGCCGCCCCGCATCGAGGATGCCGAGCAGCACGGCCACCACGTCGGCGTGCGCCTTCTCGATCTCGTCGAAGAGCACCACGCTCGACGGCCGGCGGCGGACCGCCTCGGTCAGCTCGCCCGGCCGGTCGTGCCCGATGTAACCGGGCGGCGCGCCGGTCAGCCGCGAGACGGTGTGCGCCTCGGCGAACTCGGCCATGTCGAACCGCACGAGCCCCTCGTCGGAGCCGTGCACCGCAGCCGCGAGCGCCCGCGCCAGCTCGGTCTTCCCGACGCCGGTCGGCCCCACGAACAGCAACGACGCGACCGGCCGGTTCGGGTCGGCGAGCCCCGCCCGGCCGGTGAGGACCGCGTCGACCACGGTCTGCACCGCCGCGTCCTGCCCGACGACCCTCGACCTCACCCTGGTGTCGAGGTCCAGCAGGCGGGCGCGGTCGTCGTCGGTGAGGTCGGCGACGGGCAGGCCGGTCGTGTCGGCGACGACCTGCGCGATGTCGGCCGGGGTCACCGTCGGGGTGCCCGGCGTGCCGGCCTCCGAGCTGCGGGTCCGGACGCGGGCCGCCGCGCGGTCGAGGGCGTCGAGGGCCTTGTCGGGCAGGCGCCGGTCGTGGACGTGCCTCGTCGTCAGCTCGACGGCGGCCCGGCGGGTCGCCGGCGGGAGGACGACGCGGTGGTGGGTCTCGTACCGGGCGACGGTGCCGTCGAGGACGGCGAGCGCCTGCTCCGGGGTCGGTTCCTCGACGGTGATCGTCGCGAACCGGCGGGCGAGGGCGGCGTCGGGCTCGACGTGGCGGCGGTACTCCGCGGTCGTCGTCGCCCCGATCAGCCGCAGCTCGCCGCGGGCCAGGGCGGGCTTGAGCATGGACGCCGCGTCCATGGTCCCCTCCTGACCTGCGCCCGCCCCGACGATCATGTGGAGCTCGTCGACGAACAGCACGACGTCGGGGTGCGCGGCCTCGGCGAGCACCCCGCTCAGCCGCTGCTCGAACTCGCCGCGGTACTTGGTCCCGGCGACCATCCCGCCCAGGTCCACCGAGACGATCCGTACCCCGCGCAGCGCCTCGGGCACGCGACCCTCGACGATCCGGGACGCGATCCCCTCGACGACCGCGGTCTTCCCGACGCCGGGTTCCCCCAGCAGCACCGGATTGTTCTTGGTGCGCCGCGCCAGCACCTCGACGACCTGCGCGATCTCGCTGTCCCGCCCGACCACCGGGTCGAGCCGGCCCGCGCGGGCGTCGGCGGTGAGGTCGTGCCCGTGCCGGTCGAGGGTCGGGGTCCGCCGCGGCGGGCGCGAGGCGCCGGGTCCCGACGACGGCCCGCCCGGGTCGCCCGCGCGGTGCCGGCCGTCCCCGCGCCGCTCGTCGTCGGGTCGGCGGTCGTCGTCGGGGCGGTCGTCGCGGTCGGTGCCGGACTCCCCGAAGAGCAGACCGAGGTCGAGGTCGACCAGCCGGCCCACGATCCCCTCGAGCAGGGAGTCCGCGGGACGGGCGCGGTCCTCGTCGTGCGAGTCGGGCACGGAACCTCCAGAAGGTGCGTTGCCCTCCAGAGTGCCCGCGCCCGGCCGGTCGTGCCCGTCCGCCTGGGCTCGGCCGGCCGCCTCCCTCGTCGAGGGGCACCGGGCGCAGCCCGGCGGGCGCGGGAACCGGCCTCACGTGCCCCTGATCGTGCGGGCGGGGCGAGACCCGGCAGGGGCCCTCGTCGAGGGGCACGAGGTGCAGCTCGACGAGCGCCCCGACCTGCCTCAGGTGCCCCTGATCGCGCGCGGCGGGCCGGACCCGTCCGCCTCAGTCCGACCGCCGCCGCGACCAGCCGCGCGTACGGACCGTCCGCCGCGAGCAGCGCCGCGGGCGGCCCCAGTTCGACGATCTCGCCGTCGGCCATGACCGCGACCCGGTCGGCCCGGGCCGCGGTGTGCAGCCGGTGCGCGATCGCGATCACGGTGCGGCCGGCGAGGACCCGGTCGAGGGCGCCCTCGGCCTGTCGGGCGGAGACGGTGTCGAGGAGCGAGGTGGCCTCGTCGAGCACGACGGTGCCCGGGTCGGCGAGCACCACCCGGGCGAGCGCGAGCTGCTGGGCCGCCGGCGCCGGCACGGTCACCGCCCCGGCCCCGACCGCGGTGTCGAGCCCCGCGGGCAGCGTCGTGAACCAGTCCCCCAGCCCGACGAGCGCCAGCGCCGACGCCAGCTCGTCGTCGGCGAACGTCCCGGCCGGCAGCGCCAGGTTGTCGCGGACCGAACCGGTGAACACGTGGTGCTCCTGGGTCAGCAGCAGCACCTCGCCGCGCAGGGTGTCGTCGTCGAGCGCGGCGACGTCGCGCCCGTCGAGCCGGACCGAGCCCGACGTCGGGGCGCAGATGCCGGCGACGAGCCGGGCCAGCGTCGACTTGCCGGCCCCCGAGCCGCCGACCACCGCGAGCCGTTCGCCCCGGGGGACGTGCAGGTCGACGCCGCGCAGCACGGGCCGGTCGGCACGGTAGGCGAACCGGACCGCCTCGAGGTGCAGCCCGCGTTCGGGTCGCGCCGGGGAGGCCGGGACGCGCGTCGTGTCGGGGACCCGCACGCCGAGGACCCGGCGCAGCGCCACCGTCGCGACCACGAGGTCCTCCACCCACCAGAGCGCCTCGTCGAGCGGGGTGGCGAGGGCCTGGACGTAGACGACCATCGTCGTGACATCGCCCAGCGACGCGAGCCCGGCGGCATGGGCCCACGCCCCGAGCGCGAGCATCGCCGCGAGCGGCAGCACGTGGGAGATCTCCAGCCAGGGGATCCAGCGCACGTGCAGCGCGCGCAGGTCCCGTTCGCGATCGACGCCCGCGACGAGGGCCGCGTCGTCACCCGCCACGCGCCGCTCGACGAGCCCGAGGGCGTCGAGGGTGCGGGCCCCCGCGGTCGACTCGTGCACCCGCGACGCGAGCCCGGCCCAGGTGTCGAGCATCCGGTGCATCGCCCCGGGCAGGTACCGCCACAGCCACCGCGTCGGGAGCACCACCGTCGGGACGGCCACCAGGAGCGCGAGGGCCAGCAGCGGCGAGGTCACCACCATCGCGACGACCGTGAGGACCACCGTGACCGCGGCGGTGACGACCTCGGGCACCCCCTGGCGCAGCGCGGAGTCCACGCGGTCGAGGTCGGTGGTGGCGCGGGAGAGCAGCGCCCCGGTGCCCACCGACTCCACCGTCGCCAGCGGCAGGGTGAGGGCGCGGTCGACGAGGCCGGTGCGGTTCGCCGCGAGCAGCTCCTCCCCCAGCACGCCGGCGCGCCACCGGGCCGAGCGGCGCAGCACCGCCGTGACCAGCAACGACACCGCGAAGGCGAGCGCGATCAGGTCGACCCGGGCGGTGGAGCGTCCGCCGCTCACGACCTCGTCGACGAGTGCCCCGAGCAGCTGCGGCCCCACCAGACCGGCGACGGTGGCCGCGAGGAAGCACGCCGTCGTGGCCACGACCCGGCCGCGGTGGGCCCGGAGCACCCCACGGGCCCAGGCCCACGCCTCGCGGGGGGTCGCGTCGTCCAGGACGGCGGTCACGGGGTGCTCCTCTCCAGGGCTCGGGTGCCGGTGCGGGTGAGGTCGACGACGTGGTCGGCGACGTGGCGCCACGGCGAGCCCTGGGTGAGCACGACCGTGGTCCGGCCGCGGCGCAGCACCGCGACCCGTGCGGCGATCCACGCCTCGGTGTGGGCGTCGACCGCGGATGTCGGGTCCTCCAGGACGAGGACGTCGGCGTCGGTGAGCAGGACGCGGGTCAGCGCCAGGCGCTGCCGCTGCCCGCCCGAGACCTCGCGGCCTCGTTCCCCGAGCACCTCGTCGAGGCCGTCCGGGAACCCGTCGAGGATCTCCGTGGCGGCGGCCGCGTCGAGTGCGGTGTCGACGTCGAGACCGCCGTGCACGACGAGCTCGTCGCGCAGCCGCCCCGAGAACCACAGGTCCTCGGGATGGGCGTGGACCACCCGGCGTCGCAGGACCCCGAGATCGACCCGGTCCACCGGGACCCCGGCGACGAACGCCGCGTCGGTGGCCCCGGGGAACCGGGCCAGCCGAGTGGCGAGCGCCGAGGCCGCCGGGCCCGCGTCGACGACCGTGAGCGCGCCGGCGGGTGCCTGCAATCCGGTGGCCGGGTCGTGCAGGTCCGGCGGCCCGGGCGGGATCGGGACCGGGTCGGTGGGCGGCTCCAGCAGTGGGCGGAGCGCGAGCAGCCCCACCACCCGGCGTGCGCCCGCGAGGGCGGCGGCCAGCGAGCCCGCCGTCTCCGTCGCGGTGGTGACCGGGACGACGAGGAACGCCGAGGCCCCGTACACGGCCACCAGCTCGCCGGGGCTGATCGTGCCGGCGACGGCGAGCCGTGCCCCGAGCCAGGTGATGACCACGAGGACCGCACCGGGCAGCACGACCTCGGCCGCGGCGAGCCATGCGGTGCTGCGTGCGACGAGGATCCCGGCGTCCCGGACGCGGGTGGTCGCCTCACCGACCCGGGCCGCGAACCGCGCCTCGCCGCCGACCCCGCGCAGGATCCGCAGTCCGGCCACGATGTCGGCGGCCAGCGCGTTCACCGCGGTCAGCTCGCCGCGCTGGTCGTCCAGCCGCCGTTGCAGCGGCCCGAGCAACGGGCCGATCCCGGCGACGGCGAGCGGGACCCCGACGAGCGCGACCGCCCCGAGCAGCGGCGACCGCATCACGAGGCCGACCCCGACCACCCCGAACGCCACCACCGAGCCCGCGAGCCGGCCCGCCGTCTCGAACAGGTTCCCGACCTTGCCGAGGTCCGACGTGGCGATCGCGGTGACGTCGCCGCTGCCGGCCTGCGGCGCGAGGGAGGCGCCGAGGCGCAGGACGTGGGAGCTGACCGTCCGCTGCGTGGCGGACGCGCCGTGGAGCCACATGCCGTGGGCGAGGAAGTCGAGCGCTCCGCCGCTCGCCATCTGGCCGAGCCCGAGGACGACGACGAGCGCGATGTCCCGGGCGAGGGCCCCGGTGTCGCCGTGGGCGACCCCCGCGTCGACGGCGGCGCCGACGACCAGCGGGATGACCGCGCCGGGCACCAGCCACAGGGTGCCGACGACGACGGTGGCGACCGCGAGCCATGGCCGGGACCGCAGGATCGCCAGGAGGAAGCCGCCGGGGGTGAGCGGGTCGGGCAGCGTGAGGGCCGGCGCCGGGTGGGGGCGCCGTGCGGGGCCTCAGGAGTCGGGGCGTGGTGGCACGGCGACGACGCTAGGCCGCCCCCCGGCCGCGCCGCGACGGATTTACCGGGCCGCGGTCAGAACGGCTCGACGCTGACGACGCCGGGCAGCAGCCGGACGCGCTCGGCGAACTCGTCGCACTCGCTGGTGGTCAGCGCGACCGTGCACGAGATGCAGGAGCAGGAGACGCCCTCGTGGACGTCGACCGAGAAGTCGGGGACCCGGTAGCCGAGCTCGCAGAGGTTCGAGGCGAGGGTCATGACGCCGGGCATCCCACCGGTGGTGACGATGGTCCACGGCCGGGGCAGGCGGGAGGGGCGGCGGCCCGGTCCGTTGACGGCGCGCTCGACGTCGGCGGCGGGGATCGGGGCGGGCTCGAGGGTGGTCACGACGTAGCTCCTGGGACTGGATCCGCTAGTGGGAATCCGAGCCAGGTCTCGGGGTCGTGCGTGGCTCACGGTCGCGCACCGTGCCGTTGCGCGCCGGGAGCCTGGCTCACCCGACGCGCCGGAGTACTACCTCTCCCAGTCGCGCGATCATGACGGTGATGTTACCCAGATCATCTGCGGACGCAACAGGGGGGCTCCGCCCGGGTGAGCACTCATCCGTGCGATGACCCGGACGAGGTCCTCCCCGGGTTCGGAGGACCCCGTCCCACGGGAGTGACCCCGCCTCACGGCCAGGGCGGCAGCGGTGTTGCCGAGCCCAGCAGCCGGACCAGGACGTCCGGCCGTGGCGGCACGATCTCGACGCCGGGCGCGACGCGGTACGGCCGCGCCGCGATCAGCCCGCCGAGCACCCGGCGCAGGCGGGAGACCTCGGCGCGGACGGTGACGAGGTGGTCGGCGTCGTCGTAGAGCGCCCGGCTGAGCGAGGCGGCGTCGACTCCCCCGGACCCGGCGCACATGAGCAGGGCGAGGATCTGCTGGTGGCGCAGCGACAGGGCGTGCCGCCACTCCTCCCGGGCTTCCACGACGGCTCCGGGCGGGTCGCCGTCGGGGTCCAGGCGCAGGCGGGTGACGCCCTCCCCCGCGGCGCACGGACGCAGGACCCAGCCCCCGGGCACGCGTTCGGGCAGGCAGGCGCCCAGCCCGTGGACGAGCAGGGCCTCCCCGGCGCTGGGGACGGCGACCCGGTCGCGCGGCGGGAGGCCGGTCGCGGCGGCGACCCAGCCGTGGTCGTCGACGACGAGGGCCGGACCCCGTTCGCGGGCCAGCAGCGGCGCGGCGATGGCGCGGAGCCCGTCGATCCGCGACTCGTGCCGGGCCCAGAGCCCGGACTCGGCCAGGCGCACCGCGGTCTGGACGAGTGCGACGGTGGTCGGGTGCACGGTGGGGGCCGGCCCGGACAGGTCGACGACGCCGAGCATCTCGCCGGTCCGCGGGTCGTGGATCGGGCTCGCGGTGCACGTCCACGGGTGCTGGGCCCGCACGAAGTGTTCGGCGGAGAACAGCTGCACCGACGCGTGCTCGGCGAGCGCGGTCCCGATCGCGTTGGTCCCGACGGAGGCCTCGGTCCAGTCCGCCCCGGGGAGGAAGCCCAGGTCGTCGGCCAGCCGGCCGACCCGCACGGCGCCCTCACGCCACAGCACGAACCCGTCGGCCGCAGTGATCACCATGATGTGCTCGGCGTCCTCGGCCACCGCGGTGAGGCTCGCCCGCAGCTGGGGCAGGACGTTGGAGATCGGGGACTCGGCCCGCCGCCGCTCGACGACGTCGGGCGTCGCGGGCTGGTCGAGCGTGCGCCCGTCCGGGGCGACACCGTACGAGAGCACGCGGTCCCAGGATCGGCTGACGACCCGCCGCAGCGACGTCTGCGCCCGCGAGCCGGACAGCCGAGCGTCGTGGGCCTGGTGGAGCAGGCGCGCGTGCCGGCGCAGGTCCGTCGTCCGCGTCACCGCGCAGACGTCGTCGTCCACCACGCACACCTCCGGCAGGGCCCGCCGCCCCCTGTGGGCCGGAGCATAACCGCGTGGACGTGGTGGTCGGCAGGTCTCGCTGAGCCGGCGCACGGCTCCCGCCGCCGAAGATCAGGAGTACCTGAGGCATCCCACGGGCCGTCACGGGATGCCTGAGGTGCCCGTCGACGAGCGCCCCGGGTCCCGATCGGCACGACGAGGGTCGAGTAGGCGGGTCCCGGGCAACCCGGGCCGGTGACCGAACCGCTCGATCTCTTCTCCGCCTCCGACGTCGCCGACCCGGCCGCCACCCCCGACACCGCCACGGACGACCCGGCGTCGGCGCCCGATCTCGAGACGCTGCGCGAGCGGGCCGCCGGCTGCACCGCCTGCGAGCTGTACGAGGGCACGACCGGCACCGTCTTCGGCGTCGGACCGGCGACCGCGCGGATGATGTTCGTCGGGGAGCAGCCGGGCGACCAGGAGGATCGCGCGCTCGAACCGTTCGTCGGGCCTGCCGGGCGGCTGTTCGACGAGGCCCTGGTCGAGGCGGGTATCGCCCGGGAGGACGCCTACGTCACGAACGCCGTCAAGCACTTCTCGTTCCGCCGGCAGGGCAACCGACGCATCCACCAGACGCCGAAGGTCGGTCACGTCCGCGCCTGCCGGCCGTGGCTGGACGGTGAGCTGGCCCTCGTGCGCCCGCACGTGCTCGTGACGCTCGGCGCGACGGCGGGCAAGGCCCTGCTCGGCTCCTCGTTCCGGATCACCACCGAGCGTGGGGAGCCCCGGCCGTGGGAGGGCACGATGCTGCTCCCGACGATCCACCCGTCGGCGATCCTGCGCGCCGACCCCGCCCGCGGACAGGACGCCGACGAGATGCGCACCGGGTTCGTCGACGACCTGCGCCGGGCCGCGGAGCTGCTGGGCTGAGCGCGCCGACTCAGCTGACGCCGGCCGCGTCCATCCCGCGCATCTCCTTCTTGAGGTCGGCGATCTCGTCGCGCAGCCGCCCGGCGAGCTCGAACTGCAGGTCGCGCGCCGCCGACATCATCTGGTCGGTGAGCTGCTGGATGAGGTCGGCCAGCTCCGCGCGGGCCATGCCGCTGGTGTCGCGGTGCTCCACCACCCCCGAGTGGCCTCGGGTCCCGCCGGCCTCGCCGGCCGCCCGCCGCCCGCGGGAGGCGTTGCGGCCCGAGCCGCCGATCTCCACCTCGGTGTCCTCGGCCTCGCGGTAGACGCGGTCGAGGATGTCGTTGATGTTCTTGCGCAGCGGCTGCGGGTCGACCCCGCGCTCGGTGTTGTAGGCGATCTGCTTCTCGCGGCGCCGGTTCGTCTCGTCGATCGCGTACTGCATGGACTCGGTGACACGGTCGGCGTACATGTGCACCTGGCCGGACACGTTGCGGGCCGCGCGACCGATCGTCTGGATCAGCGACCGCTCGCTGCGCAGGAACCCCTCCTTGTCCGCGTCGAGGATCGCGACCAGCGACACCTCGGGCAGGTCGAGGCCCTCACGGAGCAGGTTGATCCCGACCAGCACGTCGTACTCTCCCGAGCGCAGCTGTCGCAGCAGCTCCACCCGGCGCAGCGTGTCGACCTCGGAGTGCAGGTAGCGGACCTTGATCCCGAGCTCGAGCAGGTAGTCGGTGAGGTCCTCGGACATCTTCTTGGTCAGCGTGGTGACCAGGACCCGCTCGTCCTTCTCGACCCGCGTGCGGATCTCGGCCACGAGATCGTCGATCTGGCCCTTGGTCGGCTTGACGATCACCTCGGGGTCGACCAGGCCGGTCGGCCGGATGACCTGCTCGACGAACTCGCCGCCGGCCTGGCGCATCTCGTAGTCGCCCGGCGTCGCGGAGAGGTAGACCGTCTGCCCGATGCGGTCGGCGAACTCCTCCCACGTCAGCGGCCGGTTGTCCGTCGCCGACGGGAGCCGGAAGCCGTACTCGACGAGGTTGCGCTTGCGCGACATGTCGCCCTCGTACATGCCGCCGATCTGCGGCACCGTCACGTGCGACTCGTCGATGACCAGCAGGAAGTCGTTCGGGAAGTAGTCGATCAGCGTGGCGGGGGCCGTCCCCGGGCCGCGGCCGTCGATGTGGCGCGAGTAGTTCTCGATGCCCGAGCAGAACCCGACCTGGCGCATCATCTCGATGTCGTAGCTGGTCCGCATGCGCAGCCGCTGGGCCTCGAGCAGCTTGCCCTGGTTCTCCAGCTCGGCCAGGCGCTCCTCGAGCTCCTGCTCGATCGCCTTGATCGCGCGCTCCATGCGCTCCGGCCCCGCGACGTAGTGCGTCGCGGGGAAGATGCGCACGTCCTCGACCTGGTTCACGACGTCGCCCGTGAGCGGGTTGAGGTAGTAGAGCGCCTCGACCTCGTCTCCGAAGAACTCGATCCGGATCGCGAGCTCCTCGTAGGCCGGGATGATCTCCACGGTGTCCCCGCGCACCCGGAACGTCCCACGGGCGAAGGCCATGTCGTTGCGCGTGTACTGCACGTCGACCAGGGCGCGCAGCAGCGTGTCGCGGTCGATCTCCTCGCCGACCTCGAGCTTCACCGAGCGGTCCAGATAGGACTGCGGCGTGCCCAGGCCGTAGATGCACGACACCGAGGCGACCACGACGACGTCCCGGCGCAGCAGCAGGTTCGACGTCGCCGAGTGCCGCAGCCGCTCGACGTCCTCGTTGATCGAGGAGTCCTTCTCGATGTAGGTGTCGGTCTGCGCGATGTACGCCTCGGGCTGGTAGTAGTCGTAGTACGAGACGAAGTACTCGACGGCGTTGTTCGGCAGCAGTTCCCGCAGCTCGTTGGCCAGCTGCGCGGCCAGGGTCTTGTTCGGTGCCATCACCAGCGTGGGCCGCTGGACCCGCTCGATCAGCCACGCCGCGGTGGCGGACTTCCCGGTGCCCGTGGCCCCGAGCAGCACGACGTCGTGCTCGCCGGCCTTGACGCGGCGCTCGAGATCGTCGATCGCGGCGGGCTGGTCGCCCGCGGGCTGGTACGGGCTGATGACCTCGAAGGGCACACCGGTGCGCTCGATCTCGCCGATCGGTCGGAACTCCGACTCGGCCAGCGCGTCCTCGGGCAGACCCTCGGGGTTGTCGAGCAGCGTGGCCTTGTCGCCCTCGTGAGAATCACGGGCGGCACCGGGAACCTCGGTCGCGAAAGCCATGTCTCCGAAGATAACCGCACCCCCCGACAGTCTCTTCCCGCTCGGGAGGTCGGGGCCGCGCGGGCCCAGCCGCAGGCGTAGCACCCGTCACAGTCCGAGCAGCAGTCACAGCAGTCGCACCCGCAACGGCTCCGCCGGCTGAACCCGACACACTGCGCCGTCGGCGGACATCTCGTGCTCCGGCGGCGCACGTCGTTAGGGTCCCGGGCCGTGGCGCTGCACCCCCCGAAGGTCGAGACCTTCGCCGTGGACGAGGGCACGAACACCGACCCGAAGGGCTTCGTCCGGACCGTCGACCTCTACCGCGAGGAACCGTTCGGGCTCTACCTCAGCCGCCCGATGCCCGACCACCCCTCGCTGGACCACATGCGCTCGTGGCTGCTGCCGGAGCTCGGCATCCGGGTCACCGACTTCCGGTTCCTGCCCGGTCACGAGCGCGACCAGGACTTCTACGTCGACATCGCCGACGTGCACCGGGACGGCCAGGTGTGGACGACGGTCGACCACTACCTCGACCTCGTCGTGCGCACCGGGCAGCGGACCGACCTGCTCGACGTCGACGAGTACGTGGAGGCCGTCGCCGCGGGCGTGCTCGCCCCGGACGCGGCGGAGCGGGCGCTGACGACGGCGTCGACCGTGCACGTCGGGATCGCGGAGCACGGGCACGACCTCGACGCCTGGCTCGCGACCCGCGGGGTGGTGCTGGACTGGCCCTGGGCCTAGCTGCTCACAGGCCGGAGGCGCCGACCTCGGAGCGGACCACCTCGGGCTCGCGCGCGACCCGCTCGGCGTCCGCCCGGGCGTCGTCCCGCACCCCGAGCAGCCGCGACGCCTCGGCCGAGCCGGCCGGCAGGACCAGGACCCGCGCCGGACGTCCCGGGTCCGCGCTGCCGAGACGTCCGCCGTCGACCGCCGGGAACCCCGCCCCGGCCAGGGCCGCGCCGAGTTCGCCGGTCCGGTCCTTCCCGGTCGCGAGCACGAGCAGGTCGAGGACGTCGGGCGCGGCCAGCCCGGGCACGGCGGTCGGGCCGATGTGCTCGACGCCCTCGACGTGGCCGTGCGCGGCGACCTCGAGCCGGCCGGCCACGCGGCGCGCCTGGTCGGGCCAGGTCGGGTCGGGGTCGACGACGTCGTCCGGCCACGGCGCCGCGCGCCCGGCGCGCAGGCCGGCCTCGAAGGGCACGATCCGCTCGGACCACAGCGCGCGCACCTGCTCGTGCACCGATTCGACGTCGCCCACGTTGTCGATCCACACGTCCGCGGCCGCCCGGCGGGCGTCCTCGGTCGCCTGCGCCCGGATCCGGGCCCGGGCGTCGTCCTCCGCCATCCCCCGGGTCTCGGCGAGCCGCGCCACGCGGACGTCCTCGGGCGCGTCGACCACCACGACCAGGGCGAACGCCGGCCCCATCGCGTTCTCGACGAGCAGCGGGACGTCGTGCACCACGACGGCGTCGTCGGGCGCGGCGGCGATCAGCTCGGCCGTCCGGGCGCCGATGCGGGGGTGCAGGATGCCGTTCAGCGTCGTCCGCGCGTCGTCGTCGGCGAACACCACCCGCCCGAGGGCCGGGCGGTCCAGCCGCCCCTCGTCGTCGAGGACGTCCTCACCGAAGGCCGCCACGACCTCGGCGAGGCCCTCGGTCCCGGGTTCGACGACCTCGCGGGCGATCCGGTCGGAGTCGACGACGACGGCCCCGAGCTCGGAGAGCTCCGCCGCGACGGTCGACTTGCCCGCTCCGATCCCACCGGTCAGTCCCACGCGCAGCACGGCGCGCAGTCTGCCCGATCCCGACGACGGCCGCCGGGGGCCACCGGCCTCAGGCGGGCGCGGCGACGGTGTGGCGGGCGGTGGCGAACAGCGTCTCGAAGAGCCCGCGGCGCGCGACGGTCGGGCCGGCGAGCGCGGCGGCCACCGCGACGTACTCGCGGCACCAGGTCAGCCCCGAGGTCCCGCGCCGGTGCCGACCAGGGCGGAGTGCGGTCCGACGACGTCCCCAGGCCATGCCGATCCCCCTGCGCTCGTGATGTTTCTGTGACGCAGGATAACGATGAGACGCATGGGGTCAATGGGACGTGCCGACGACGGCGGGCCTGCCCCGAACGGACGACGGGCCCCCACCCCGGAAAGGGGTGAGGGCCCGTCTGGCCGTGCGCGTTCTCAGTTGCCCGAGAGCTTCTCCCGCAGCGCGGCGAGCTGTGCGTCGCTCGCGAGCGCGCCGCCGCCGGAGGCCGACGGCGGGCCCTGGCCCGGGTCGCGGTCGGAGGAGGTCGGCGCCGCGGCGTCGTCGTCCTCGTCCTCGGCGGTCTCGGGGCCGCCCGAGGAGTAGTTGGCCGGTGCCGCCTCGGCGGCCTCCGCCTCCTGCTCCGCGGTGCGCTGCAGCTGCGCGATGTGCTGCTGGTAGCGGGCGTACGCCGCCTGGTACTGGCGCTCCCACTCCTCACGCTGCGGCTCGAAGCCCTCGCGCCACTCCCCGGAGTCGGGGTCGAAGCCCTCCGGGTAGATGTAGTTGCCGGCGTCGTCGTACTCGGCGCCCATGCCGTAGAGAGCCGGGTCGAACTCGGTCTCGGTCGTCATGCCCTCGTTCGCCTGCTTCAGCGAGAGCGAGATGCGGCGACGGTCGAGGTCGATGTCGATGACCTTGACCATGACGTCGTTGCCGACCTGGACGACCTGCTCCGGCACCTCGACGTGGCGCTCGGCCAGCTCGGAGATGTGGACCAGGCCCTCGATGCCCTCGTCGACGCGGACGAACGCACCGAACGGCACCAGCTTGGTGACCTTGCCGGGCACGATCTGGCCGATCTGGTGGGTCCGGGCGAACTGGCGCCACGGGTCCTCCTGCGTCGCCTTCAGCGACAGCGAGACCCGCTCGCGGTCCAGGTCGACGTCGAGGACCTCGACCGTGACCTCCTGGCCCACCTCGACGACCTCGCTCGGGTGGTCGATGTGCTTCCAGGAGAGCTCGGAGACGTGGACCAGACCGTCGACGCCGCCGAGGTCGACGAACGCACCGAAGTTGACGATCGACGAGACCTGACCCTTGCGGATCTGGCCCTTGGCGAGCTGGTTGAGGAACTCGCTGCGGACCGCCGACTGGGTCTGCTCCAGCCAGGCGCGGCGGGACAGGACCACGTTGTTGCGGTTCTTGTCCAGCTCGATGATCTTGGCCTCGATCTCCTTGCCGACGTACGGCTGGAGATCGCGGACGCGGCGCATCTCGACCAGGGAGGCGGGGAGGAAGCCGCGGAGGCCGATGTCGAGGATGAGACCACCCTTGACGACCTCGATGACGGTGCCCTTGACCGGCTCGTCGTTGTCCTTGAGCTGCTCGATCGTGCCCCAGGCGCGCTCGTACTGCGCGCGCTTCTTGGACAGGATCAGCCGGCCCTCCTTGTCCTCCTTCTGGAGGACGAGGGCTTCGACCTCGTCGCCGACGGCGACGACCTCGTGGGGGTCGACATCGTGCTTGATGGACAGCTCGCGCGAGGGGATGACCCCCTCGGTCTTGTAGCCGATGTCGAGCAGGACTTCGTCCCGGTCGACCTTGACGATGGTGCCTTCGACGATGTCACCATCGTTGAAGTACTTGATCGTCTTGTCGATGGCGGCGAGGAAGTCCTCTTCCGACCCGATGTCGTTCACAGCCACCTGAGGGCTGGTCGTGTTCGGGGCGGTGTGGGTGTCGATGGACATATAGGGGACGGCTCCGGGATGGGCAGGTCTCGGTCGGGTGGGCTGTTCCCACGAGGGCGGACGTCGTCCTGACGCTGATCGGCACCCGAGGGGCCGAGGGGATCGCTACCCAGCCGGAGAGACCCGACAGTGCGGATCCGGACAGGGCGAGACCACTGACGTGGACCTCCATCGTATCCACCGTGTCGATCGTCCGGCAAACGGGGCAGATCTCGCCGGTCCCGGCGTGTCGCGAGCCGTGTCGGCGGGTGCCGGTCCCCGGCCGGACGCGTGCCAGGATGCGCGCCATGAGCGCCGGCTCCGCCTCGCCGCCGCCCGGGTCGACGGGCCCGGCGGGCGTGGTCGCGCGGCCGGTCGGGGCCGGGGAGTCGGTCGCCGCGAGCCGGGCCTGGTGGGACGACGAGGCCCCCGGCTACCAGGCCGAGCACGGCGCCTTCCTCGGCGACGTCGACTTCGTCTGGTGCCCCGAGCGGCTGCGCGAGGCCGACGCCGCGCTGCTCGGACCGGCCTCGGCGCTGGTCGGGGCGCGCGTGCTCGAGATCGGGTGCGGTGCCGCGTCGTGCTCGCGCTGGCTCATCGACCGCGGCGCCGACGCCGTGGGGCTCGACCTCTCGCTCGGCATGCTGCGCGAGGCCCGCGCCGCCGACGCCCGCTCCGGGGTCCCCGTCCCGCTGGTCCAGGCCGACGCCTCGCACCTCCCCTTCCCCGACGCCACCTTCGACCTCGCCTGCTCGGCCTTCGGCGCGGTGCCCTTCGTGGCCGACACGGCCGCCCTCATGGCCGAGGTCGCGCGGGTGCTGCGTCCGGGCGGGCGGTGGGTGTTCGCGGTCAACCACCCCATGCGCTGGATCTTCCCCGACGACCCCGGCGAGGACGGGCTCTGCGTGACCCAGTCCTACTTCGACCGGACGCCCTACGCCGAGGCCGACGACGACGGCCGGATCGTCTACGTCGAGCACCACCGCACGATCGGCGACCGGGTCGCGGACGTCGTCGGTGCGGGCCTGGTCCTCGAGGGCATCGTCGAGCCCGAGTGGCCGGACGACCTCGACGAGGTGTGGGGCCAGTGGTCGCCGCTGCGTGGCGCGCTCTTCCCCGGGACGGCGATCTTCCGGTGCCGGCGGCCCGGGGGTCCCGACGGCGGGTCGGGACCGGACGCCGCGGTGGGGCGCCGGCGATGACCGGCGGGTCGCGTGCCGCGCTGCCGGACTCCCCGGCGCAGGTGCTCGCCGACCTGCTCGAGGTCCAGCGCCGTCGCTTCGCGGCCCTCGATCCCCGGCTGCCGCGCGCCGCCGCTCCCCCGCCGGGCGACGTCGTCGTCGTCGGGACCCCGCCGCAGCGCGTGGCCGGCGTCGTCACCCACCACGTGTGGCCCGCCGGCAGCGGGCCCCTGCTCTGGTCCGCCGCGCAGGTCACCGAGCTCCACCCCGTGATCGGCGCCGCGGGGCACGCCCCGCTGCATGCGCTGGTCGACGCCTGGCGCGGTCAGGTGCTGCCGGCCGTCCTGCGCGACGAGGACTCGGCGGCCGTCGTCACGTGGCCCAGCCGCGACGTCGTCGCCACCCGGGTCTTCCTCGACCACGGGCTGATCCCGCTCGCCGTGCTGGCGGTGCGCGCCCCCGCCCCGTTCCCGGCGCCGACCCCGGACCCGACCCTCGCGGTGCGCCGGGCCGAGCCGGCCGACCTCGACGCCTGCGTCGGCCTCGCGCTGGAGGAGCTCTCCTACTCCAGCCAGGTCGGGGGCTCGCTGGTGCGTCCCGACGCCGAGGCGGTCAAGCGCACCATGATCCGCGACCGCCTCGGCCGCGGGGAGCCGACGTGGCTGGCGGAGCGCGACGGCGCCGTCGTCGGGATGATCGAGTGCGGGCACGCGGAGGCCGCCCCCGGGGCGTGGCTGGGGAATCTGCTGCCCTCCGGGGTGTGGGGCTACGTCAACTGCGCGTCGGTGACGGCGGCCGAACGCGGCAGCGGCGTGGGCGCGCACCTCGTGGCGGCGGCGCTCGGGGCGCTCGAGTCGGGCCGGCGGGGACCGGTGCGCGGCACGTACCTCTACTACAACCCGCCCAACCCGCTGTCCTCGGTGTTCTGGCCCCGCGTCGGCTACGCGCCGCTGTGGACGCTGTGGGAGGTCCGGCCCGCGAGTGGGCTCAGGTAGCGGTGTCGTCCCGGGGCCACAGGTCCCGGACGTCGGGCGTGGCCGGCAGGTCCTCCAGGCGGGTGCTGCCGGCGGGGCTGCGGGCGAGACGGCGGTAGACCTCCGCCATCGCGGCGAACAGCTCGGGGGTCAGGCCCGCGTCCGCCTGGGTCGTGGCGATCTCGTCCATCTCGTCGACGAAGCGCCACGCCTTGGTCGCGGCCGCCGCGGCGTGCCGGACGTCGTCGTGGGGGAAGTCGAGCTGGAGGTCGGCGAGCACGGTGTCGAGGACGCCGTGGTGCTCGGCGGTCAGCAGCGCGTGCGCCAGCAGCGCCTGGTGGCCCTTGCGCACCGACGCCGTGCACATCTTCGCGGCGCTGGCGGCACCGATCCCGCCGTCGATGTCGACCCAGCGCACCCCCGGCACGTCCAGGGCCGCGACCTCCGCAGACCGGTCCCCGGCGAGGAAGATCCTCGTGGGGTGCTCGGCGTCGGGGCGGGGCGGCGGCCCCGAGATCGCCGCGTCGACGAGCGCGAGGTCCGCGGCCTGCGCGAGACGGGCGACCTCGTCCACAGTCGCGGGAGCGACGGCGTTCGCCTCGACGAGCAGCGGGCGCGACCCGGCGCGGCGAGCGCTCGCGGTGATCTCCTCGGCCACCGCGCGGGCCTGGGCCGGCGGCACGACGCTGATCACGATCCCGGCCGCGCCGACGACGGCGTCGGTCGACCCGGCGTCGTCGATCCCCGCCTCGGCGAGCCGTCGGGCGGTGGCCTCCGAGCGTCCGGCCGCCGTCATGAGCACCCGGTGACCGCCCGCGGCGAGGCAGCGTCCGAGGGCGATCCCCATCGCCCCGGGGGCGACGACCCCGACGGCCGCCCCTCCCCCGGCGCCGCCGCTCACGCCCGGGCCGGCGTGCGGGCCGACTCGAAGCGCATGCCCTCGTCGAGGCGGGCGCGGCGCAGCGCGACCGCGTCGATCGCGTAGTTCATGGCGAGGGTCCAGGGCGCGCGGTCGCCCCCCTTGGGCAGCTCGTCGATGGAGCGCTTCACGTAGCCGGCCTCGAAGTCGAGCAACGGGCGCTCCTCGACGGCGGGGTCGCGCTGCGGAACGGCGACAGCCTTCCCGTGGGTGTCCATCCAGCCCAGCAGGCGGCAGAAGTACTCGGCCACCAGGTCGACCTTGAGCGTCCAGGACGCGTTCGTGTACCCGATCATGAAGACCAGGTTCGGCACGCCGGAGAGCATCATGCCGCGGTAGGCCATGGTGTCGGGCAGGTTCACCGGCTCGCCGTCGACCTCGAGGTCGGCCCCGCCGAACAGCTGCAGGTTGAGGCCGGTCGCGGTGATGACGATGTCCGCCTCGAGCTCGCGGCCGGAGCGCAGCCGGATCCCGGTCTCGGTGAACGTCTCGATCTGGTCGGTGACGACGTCGGCGTCGCCGCGGCGGATCGCCTTGAACAGGTCGCCGTCCGGGACCATGCACATCCGCTGGTCCCAGGGGTCGTACGGCGGGTTGAAGTGGGTGTCGACCTCGTAGCCCTCGGGGAGCTGCGCCACCGCGGCCTTGCGCAGCAGCTTCTTCACGAAGGTCGGGTAGCGCTGCGAGACCTGGTAGAGCGTGATCAGCTGCGCGATGTTCTTCGCGCGCACGATCGGGTCGGCGATCCGGGCGGGCACCCAGCGGCTCAGGAACTCCGCGACCGGGTCGGTGCGCCCGATCGACAGCACGTAGCTCGGGGTGCGCTGGAGCTGGGTGATGTGCGCGGCGCGGTGCTCGCCCTGCGTCATCGCGGGCACGAGGGTGACCGCGGTGGCGCCGGAGCCGATGACGACGACCCGCTTGCCCGCGTAGTCCAGCTCCGGGTCCCAGTGCTGCGGGTGGACGACCGTGCCGCCGTAGTTCTCGATCCCCGGCAGCTGCGGGGTGTAGCCCTGGTCGTAGCGGTAGTAGCCGGAGCACCACAGCAGGAACGAGCAGGTCAGCTGCTTCTCGCCCGTGGCGGTGGTCAGGGTCAGCGTCCAGCGCTGGTCCTCGCTCGACCACGCGGCGTGGGTGACGCGCGTGCCGTAGCGGATGTGGCGGTCCACGCCGTACTCGCGCGCGGTGTCCCGGACGTACTCCAGGATCGACGGGCCGTCCGCCAGCGCCACGGTGTCCGGCCACGGGCGGAACTTGAACCCGAGGGTGTGCATGTCGGAGTCCGAGCGGATCCCGGGGTAGCGGAAGAGGCTCCAGGTGCCCCCGAGGTCCTCGCGGGCCTCCAGCAGCGCGTACGACCGGCCCGGCCGCTCGCGCTCGAGGTGGCAGGCCGTGCCGACGCCGGAGAGGCCGGCACCGACGATCACGACGTCGAGGTGCTCCGGCCCGCCGCCGCCGTGTCCCGCGTCGGTGACGTCGACGGGCGCATCCACATCGGTACTCATACGTACCAGCCTACCTCTCGGTACCGAGGCGTACCAGCCCTGACCGGGTGCTCGTCCCGGATGTCCTCAGTGCGCCGCGTGGTCCCAGGTGTTGCCGAAGCCGACCGACACCTCGAGGGGGACGTCCAGCTCGAACGCGGCGCCCATCTCCCGGCGCACCAGGTCGGTGACCTGCTCCCGTTCCCCCGGCGCGACCTCGAGCACGAGCTCGTCGTGCACCTGCAGCAGCATCCGGCTGCGCAGACCCTCCTCGCGCAGCGCGGCGTGCACCCCGAGCATCGCCACCTTCACGATGTCCGCGGCGCTGCCCTGGATCGGGGCGTTCAGCGCCATCCGCTCGGCCATCTCGCGCCGCTGCCGGTTGTCGCTGGTGAGGTCGGGCAGGTAGCGGCGGCGTCCGAGGATCGAGCTGGTGTAGCCGTCCTTGCGGGCCTGGTCGACCACCTGGAACAGGTAGTCACGCACCCCGCCGAACCGCGCGAAGTAGTCCTCCATCAGCTCCTTGGCCTCCTCGGTGGAGGTCCGCAGCTGCGCCGAGAGCCCGTAGGCGGACAGGCCGTACGCCAGGCCGTAGTTCATCGCCTTGATCTTGGCGCGCTGGGCCTGGCTGACCTCGTTCTCGGCCACGCCGAAGACCTTGGCCGCGGTGACGGAGTGGAAGTCCTCGCCGGACTTGAACGACTCGATCAGCTCGGCGTCGACCGAGAGGTGCGCCATGATCCGCATCTCGATCTGCGCGTAGTCCGCCGTCATCAGCTCGGCGTACGGGCCGTCGGCCGAGTCCGCCCCGACGACGAAGGTGTCGCGGATGCGACGTCCGGCCTCGGTGCGGACCGGGATGTTCTGCAGGTTCGGCTCGGTCGAGGAGAGCCGGCCGGTGCGCGCGATCGTCTGGTTGAACGTGGTGTGGATGCGCCCGTCGTCGGTGACGCTCTCCAGCAGCCCCTTCACCGTCACCCGCAGGCGCGTCGCGTCGCGGTGCTCGAGCAGGTGCTCGAGGAACGGGTGGGGGTTGGACTCGTTCAGCGTCTGCAGCGCGTCCGCGTCGGTGGTGTAGCCGGTCTTGGTCCGCTTGGTCTTCGGCATCTGCAGCTCGTCGAACAGCACCACCTGCAGCTGCTTCGGCGACCCGAGGTTGATCTCCTTGCCGATGACGTCGTACGCGGACTGCGCCGCCGTCTGCACCCGCCCGCCGAACTCCGCCTCCAGCTCGTGCAGGGCACTGATGTCGACCGCCACGCCCGCCGCCTCGAGGTCGGCCAGCACCCGCAGCAGCGGCAGCTCGAGGTCGGTGAGCAGCGCGGTGCCGCCGCGGTCGGCCAGGTCGGCGTCGAGGGCGTCCGCGAGGTCGGCCACCGCGCGGGCGCGCAGCATCTCGGCCTGGGCAGCCGTCTCGTCGGCCTCCTCCTCGCCGCCGTCGAGGGTGAGCTGCTCCCCGCCCGCGACCTCGGCCTCCTCCGCCCGCAGCTCACGGCGCAGGTAGCGCAGCACCAGGTCGGCCAGGTCGAAGCTCCGCTCCCCCGGCCGGGCCAGGTAGGCCGCGAGCGCGGTGTCGCTGGTGACGCCCTCGAGCTGCCAGCCCCGCGCCCGCACCGCGTGGCTCGGCCCCTTCACCTCGTGGCCGGCCTTCGGGAGCTCGGGGTCGGCCAGCCAGGCCGCGAGCGCGGTCTCGTCCTCCGGGCTCAGCGCGAGCACGTCCACCGACGCCGCCTCGCCGTCGGCCGCCGCCAGCGCGACCCCGTGCAGGTCGCCCGTGCCCTGTCCCCAGGTTCCGCGGAAGGAGACGCCCACCCGACCGCCGTCGCGGGCGTGCTCGTCGAGCCAGTCACCGACCGCACCCGGCTCCAGCACCACCCCGTGCAGCTCGAAGCCCTCGTCGGCCTCGGGCTCGGCGGCGGTGAGGGTGGAGAACAGGCGCTCGCGCAGCACCCGGAACTCGAGCTCGTCGAACAGCTGGTGCACCGCGTCGCGATCCCAGGAGCGGACCTCGAGCTCGGGCGGGGTCACCTCGAGCTCGACGTCGCGCACCAGCTCGGTGAGCTGACGGT
This sequence comes from uncultured Actinomycetota bacterium, assembly GCA_963849235.1. Classification (GTDB taxonomy): domain Bacteria; phylum Actinomycetota; class Actinomycetes; order Mycobacteriales; family Pseudonocardiaceae; genus Actinomycetospora. The sequence continues at coordinate 673,111 of CAWKGY010000001.1, forward strand.
TGAGCACCACCGAGGACAGGTGCTCGCGCAGCGCGTCGCCCGCCTTGCCACGCACCTCGTCCACGCGCTCGACCAGCGCGTCGAGCGACCCGAACTCCCGGATCCACTTCTGCGCCGTCTTCTCCCCGACCCCGGGGATGCTCGGCAGGTTGTCGCTCGGGTCGCCCCGCAGCGCCGCGAAGTCCGGGTACTGCTCGGGGGTGAGCGTGTAGCGCTCCTCGACCGCCTCGGGGGTGTAGCGGACCAGGTCCGACACGCCCTTGCGGGGGTAGAGCACCGTCACCGAGTCGTTCACCAGCTGGAAGGCGTCGCGGTCCCCGGTACAGATGGAGACCTGCATGCCCTCCGCGACCGCCTGCGTGGTGAGGGTGGCGATGACGTCGTCCGCCTCGAACCCCTCGCGCGTGACCACGGGGATGTTCAGCGTGGCGAGGATGTCCTTGATCAGCGCGATCTGGCCGTGGAACGCGTCCGGCGTGGCGCTCCGGTTGGCCTTGTAGGCCGCGAAGGTCTCGGAGCGGAAGCTCTGCCGCGAGACGTCGAACGCCACGCACACGTGCGTCGGTGCCTCGTCGCGCAGGAGGTTGATCAGCATCGACGTGAAGCCGTAGACCGCGTTGGTGGTCTGCCCCGACGTCGTCGTGAAGTTCTCGACGGGCAGGGCGAAGAAGGCCCGGTAGGCCAGCGAGTGCCCGTCGAGCAGCAGCAGGCGTGCGCCACCTGCCTCTTCCCCGGGCGCGCCCTGGGTCTTCTTCTTGGCGCTGCCCGCGGGCTTGCTGCTCGCGGACTTGCTGCCTGAGGCCTGGGCCGACGTCGTCGCAACCACGGACCCGAGTCTGCCAGGGGGGTCCGACAGTCTCCGTCGGCCTCTCGGGGCGCCCGGGCCCTAGCATGATCGGCGTGGCAGATGCACTGACGCCCGAGCAGCACGCCGTCCCGGAGCTCCAGGTCGCCTATCCCGACGAGCAGCTCGCCGTCCGGATGGGCATCGAGATCACCGAGTGGGACCCGGCGCGCTCGGTCGCGACGATGCCCGTGGCCGGCAACCGCCAGCCCTTCGGGCTCCTCCACGGCGGGGCGAACGGGGTGCTCGCCGAGACCCTCGGCTCGACCGCCGCCTACCTCAACCGCCTGGGTGACCGACGCCCCGTCGGGCTCGAGCTCTCGTGCACCCACCACCGCTCGGCGACGTCCGGGCACGTCACCGCGGTGTGCACGCCGCTGTCGGTGGGCCGGACCGTCGGCACCTTCGAGATCGTGATCTCCGACGACGAGGGGCACCGCGTCTGCACGGCGAAGCTCACCTGCCTCTACCGGGCGAGCACGCCGCCCGCGTAGGTGGGCTGCGCGGCCGAGGGGCCCTTGCTCGGCGAGGGGCCTGCTCGACGAGGGGCCTGCTCGACGAGGGGCACGTGCAGCATCTGGGTGGGCGCCCGGGGATGTCCGAGGTGCTCACGATCTTTCGGGTCACCCCGCAGGACCGGCCCGGCATCTGCCGACCGAACTCTCTACGAGACGCCCAGGTACGCGTCCTGGATCGACGGGTCGGCGAGCAGCTCCGCGCCCGGCCCGGAGCGGGTGACCTCCCCGGTCTCCAGCACGTAGGCGTGGTGGGCGAGGTTCAGCGCCTGGGTGGCGTTCTGCTCGACCAGCAGCACCGTCACGCCCTCCGCGTTGATCTCCTCGATGACGCGGAAGATCTGCGCGATGAACTGCGGCGCGAGGCCCATGGACGGCTCGTCGAGCAGCAGCAGGCGCGGCCGGGCCATCAGCGCCCGCCCGATCGCGAGCATCTGCTGCTCGCCGCCGGACAGAGTCCCCCCGACCTGGTGGCGCCGCTCCGCCAGCCGCGGGAACAGCGTGAACGCCCGCTCCAGGTCGGCCGCGAACTGCGGCGAGCGGCGGTCCTGGCGGACGAACCCGCCCATGTCGAGGTTCTCCAGCACCGTCATGCCCGGGAAGATCCCCCGGCCCTCCGGCACCTGGCAGATTCCGCGGCGCACCCGCAGGTCGGCCCGGACCCTCGTCAGGTCCTCGCCGTCGAAGGACATCCGGCCCGACTGCAGGCCGAGCAGGCCGGAGATGGTCTTCATCGTCGTCGTCTTCCCGGCGCCGTTGGCCCCGATGAGCGTGACGATCTGACCTTCCTCGACCGACAGGGAGATCCCGCGCAGCGCCTGGATCCGCCCGTAGGCGACGGTGACGCCCTCGAGGTCGAGCAGACTCACGACTCCCCCTCGGGACCGGTGACGTCGTCGATGCTGCCGCCGAGGTAGGCCGCGATGACGGCCGGGTCACGGCGGACCGTGTCCGGGGCACCGTCGGCGATCTTGCGGCCGAAGTCCAGCACGACGAGGCGGTCGGTCACCCCGAGCACCACGCGCATGTCGTGCTCGACGAGCACCACGGTGTACCCGTCGTCCCGGATCTTGAGGATCAGCTCCTGGAGGGCGTCCTTCTCCGTGGCCGAGAAGCCGGCCGCGGGCTCGTCGAGGCAGAGCAGCTTGGGTTCCGTCGCGAGCGCGCGGGCGATCTCGAGCCGCCGCTGGTCGCCGTAGGGCAGGGCCGTCGCCTTGTCCGCGGCCCGGTGCGCGATGCCCACGAACTCGAGCAGCGCCATCGCCCTGTCGGTCGCCTCGCGCTCCTCACGACGGTGCCGCGGCAGCCGCAGCAGGGCCCCGGGCACCGACGTCCTGTGGCGCGCGTCGGCGCCGACGACGACGTTCTCCAGCGCGGTCATCGCGGCGAACAACCGGATGTTCTGGAACGTCCGCGCCACGCCGGCGCGGATGATCCGGTAGCGCTTCATGGTCGTGAGCGACTCGCCGTCGAGCCGGACGTCCCCGACGGTCGGCCGGTAGACCCCGGTGACGACGTTGAAGCAGGTCGTCTTCCCCGCCCCGTTCGGGCCGATCAGCCCGAGGATCTCGCCCCGCCGGACGTCGAAGGAGACGTCGTCGAGGGCCGTGAGGCCGCCGAAGCGGACGGTGAGGCCGTCGACGGCGAGGAGCGTCTCGCCGACCGGCACCGCGATCTCGCGGGCCGGGGCGACCTTCGCCTGCACCGAGGCCTCGTGCTCGGCGCGCTCGCTCTCGTCCATCTGCTCGAGGGCCTCGAGCAGGCCCTCCCCGGAGACCTGGCCCGACTCGGTCATTCGCCACCTCCCCGGGGAGAGGTCCCGGCGTGGTCGTCGGGGGTGGCCTCGGCCGGGTCCCCCCGTCCGCGCGACGACGGGGAGAGGCCCGTCGGTGCGACGCCGGTCCCGGCCCCGAAGAGCGTCTGGTACGCCTGCCTGCCGTAGGTCAGCAGGTGCTGGCGCATGCCGAGAATCCCCTGCGGCCGGAAGATCATCAGGATGATCAGCGCGAGGCCGAAGACGAGGAACCGGTACTCGGGCTCGAACTGGAAGCGGTCGGGGATGTAGGAGACCAGGAAGGCCCCGACGACGACGCCGACCTTGTTGCCCTGTCCGCCGAGGACCACGGCGGCGAGGTAGAGGATCGAGGTGGTGATGTCGAAGCGCTGGTTGTTGACGAACCCGACCTGCGCGGCGAACAGCGTCCCCGAGAGCCCGCCGACCGCCGCCCCGATGGCGAACGCCCAGAATCTTGAAGCGGTAGGTCGGGACGCCGGTGAGCTCGGCGGCGTCCTCGTCCTCGCGCACCGCGATCCACGCGCGGCCCACCCGGGACCGCTCCAGGTTCCCCATGAGGAACAGCACGATGATGATGATCGTGACGGCCAGCCAGTAGAAGCCCTGCGCGTCGGTCTGGCTGAACAGCGGGCTGCCGTCGGGGTAACTCCCGCCGGGCCGGGCGATGTCCTGGAAGCCCCGGTTGCCGCGCAGCGGGTCGATGTTGTCGGCGAGCAGCCGCACGATCTCCCCGAAGCCCAGGGTGACGATCGCGAGGTAGTCGCCGCGCAGCCGCAGCGTCGGGGTCCCGAGGACGACCCCGGAGATCATGGTGATGACCATGGCGATCGGCACGATCGCCAGCCACGGGAAGCGCACCCCGAGCTCGGAGTCCGGGGAGGACAGCACCGCCGCGCAGTAGGCGCCGATGGCGAAGAAGCCGACGTACCCGAGGTCGAGCAGGCCTGCCTGGCCGATGACGACGTTGAGCCCGATCGCGATGAGCGCGAACACCGCGGCGTTGAACAGGGCGATCGAGAAGTCGGTCGCCGGTTCGGTGGTGATGATCGGCGGGTTGATGATCGGCAGGAAGTAGATGAGGACGACGACGGGCACGAGCAGGCCCCACTGCTCCGGCCTGCTGCGGGCGTTCCACCAGCGCGACGCGTCGGCCCAGCGGGTCCGCATCGTCGGTCGGGAGGGTCCCGACGCCGGGTCGGTGCCGGGCTGCGCCCCGGCTCCCGATGTGGCGGTGCCGTCGGTCGCCTCGCTCGCGCCCGTCATACCCGTGCCTTCCCCAGCGACTCCCCGAGGATCCCGGTGGGCCGGAACATCAGGACACCGACGAGCAGGACGAACGCCACGACGTCGCGCCAGTCGCCGCCGAACAGCGACTGCCCGTAGTTCTCGGCGATCCCGAGGATCAGCCCGCCCAGCAGGGCTCCGCGCAGGTTCCCGATCCCGCCGAGCACCGCCGCGGCGAAGGCCTTGATGCCCAGCAGGAAGCCGCCGTTGAAGACCGCGCCCTGCGGGATCGTCATGAGGTAGAAGAGCGCCGCCGCCCCGGCGAGCAGGCCGCCGAGCAGGAACGTGATCACGATGACCCGCTCGCGGTTGACGCCCATGAGCGTGGCCGTCGCCGGGTCCTGCGCGACGGCGCGCACCCCACGGCCGAGCCGGGTGCGGTTCACGAAGGTGTCCGCGGCGAAGAACATCGCGATCGAGGCGACGATGATGATGATCTGCAGGTTCGTCACGGGCGCCCCGAAGATCCGGAACACCGGTTCGGGCTGCAGCAGCCGGATGGTGCCCTCGGGGTTGGACCCGCGGAAGATCCGGAAGAGCTGCTGGACGACGAACGACGCCCCGATCGCGGTGATGAGGAACGCGAGTCGCGGGGCGTTGCGTCGGCGCAGCGGCCGGTAGGCCACCCGTTCCAGCAGGACCGCCGCGATCCCCGCGAGGATCATGCCGACGGCCCCGGCGAGCACGAGGTCGGCGATGATCCCGCCGATCGGCAGCGTCGGGACAGCTCCCGGCTCGAAGCCGAGGGCCAGGAAGGTGAAGTACACGCCGAACACCCCGATCACGAAGATCTCGGAGTGGGCGAAGTTGATCAGCTGGAGCACCCCGTAGACGAGGGTGTAGCCGAGGGCGACCAGCGCGTAGATGCTCCCGTACGAGAGCCCGTTGATCGTGTTGGCCCAGAACCGGTCGAGGAACAACCCGACGTCGAAGTTGATCCAGGGCCCGGACTGGGTGACCAGGTCCGTGACGGCGATGACGGTGTGGATGACGCTCTCCCTCGGGGGCGCCGGCGGCCGCGGTCACGTGACCCGGCCGGGGCTTCGCACGACGGTGGTGGGGGCGCTCGACGTCGAGGCGCCCGGAGCCTGACCGACGACGGCCGCGCCCGGGAAGGGGACCCGGGCGCGGCCGTCGTCGTGAGGGGTCAGCTGATCGGCGAGTCCGTGACGATGTTGCTGCCGTCCACGCGGTACACGTAGACCGGGGTGTCCGTCAGCTCGCCGTTGGGCTGCCACGCGAACTTCTTCGTCAGGCCCTGACCGTTGTAGGTCTTGACGTAGTTCAGCAGCGCCGGGCGCGAGTTGATGCCCTTGTCGATCCCGCCCAGCAGGATCGTCGTCGCGTCGTACGCCTCGGCCGAGTACGTCTGCGGCGGGGTGCCGTACGCCTGCTGGTAGGCCTGGGTGAAGGCGGTGAAGCCCTCCTGCGGCACGCACGGGCAGGTCAGGTAGGCGCCGTTGGCGGCCCCGCCGGCGTTCTTGACGAACTCCGGGTCCTTGACGCCGTCGGGCGCGACGAACGTGGTCTGCACGCCGGCGTCACGCAGCTGCTGGATCAGCGGCGAGGCCTCGTTGTAGTAGCCGGCGTAGAAGATCACCTGCGGGTTGGCCTGCTGGACCTGGCCGACCGTCGCGGAGAACTCCTTCTGGTCGGTCTTGACGCTGCCCTGGCAGGCCGCTGCCGGGCCGAGCGCCTGGGTGACCGTCGTCGCGAGCCCGATGCCGTAGTCCGAGTCGTCCTTGATGACGCAGACCGACTGCGGGTTGAACTTCGTCTTGATCCACTTCGCGGCGGCGGGACCCTGGACGGCGTCGTTGCCCAGACCGCGGAAGAAGTTCGTCCAGCCGTTCTGGGTCAGGCCGGGGTTGGTGGCCGACGGCGTGATGTTGACCAGGCCCGCGGCGTTCAGGGCCGGGCCGACGGCCTTCGACTCGCCGGAGAACGGCAGGCCCACGATGCCGAGGACGGCCGGGTTGGTGATGACGGCCTGCGTCGGGCCGACGGCGGTGGCGGGCGTGCCGCCCGAGTCCGACTTGACCAGCGTCACCTGGCAGCCCGGGTTGGCCTGGTTGTGCTGGTTGACCGCCAGCTCCGTCGCGTTGGCGATCGCCTGCCCGAGGGCGGCGTTCTGGCCGGCGAGGGTGCCGACGTAGGCGATCGAGGTGCCGGGTGCGCACTTGCCCTGGCCGTTGCCCGCGGGCAGGGCGGCGTTGTTGGGCTGCGCGGGGGCGGGGGCCTGGCTGGTCTGCGCCTGGCCGCCTCCGCCCTGGTTGGCGCAGCCGGAGAGCACCAGGGCCGCTGCCGCGACCAGGGCGCCCGCGGCGGCGAGCCGACGTCGGACCACTGGATCAACCTCCGTTGCAGGTGTTCTCGCAGAGCGACCGGCAAGGTCAAACTCGTCCGGTCGGGTGGGAAACATAGACCCAAAACTCGGCAAGGAACAGGTGCAGTCCAGTGGTGATTCCGACGCCGCGGAGTCAAGCTCCGGTCAAGAGTGGGGCAAGCGACGCAGCCGGCTCAGGGCTGGGTACGATCCGGGACCCATCGGCCCCCGAGCAGGCGATACATGGTGACGGCGTCTGTTCCGACGTCCCCGAACCGGTCGAACGAGATGGGCCCGGTGACGCCGTCGGCGTCGTACGCCTGGACGGCCTGGTCCACGGCCGACCGGAGGTCGGGTGACCACTCTCCGCTACCGCGGTCGTTCATGACGCTCGCGACGGAGCCCATGATGACGTTCGCCGCGTCGAAGCTGAACGCCCCGTACTGCCCGTAGGACTCCCGGTAGCCCGCGGCGCGGTAGGCGTCGATGAACCCCTTCGCGCCCGGGAGCGTCTCGGTCGGCGGACCCACCGAGGTGCCGAGGTCGCCGTCGCGCCCGCCCGCGGTCGCGTAGTCGGGGTCGACGATGCCGTCGCCGCCCATCAGCGGCACGCCCAGCCCCGTCAGGGCCCGCGACAGCGGCCCGGCGTCGGGGTACTCGCCGCCGTAGAACACCGCCTGCGGGTCGGCGCGGCTGATGGCCGCGACCGCCGCCGCGGGCGGCGACCCCGCCGGCAGCGTCATGCGCAGGACGACGTCTCCTCCGCGGGTCGCGAGCTGCTTGACGAACTCGTCCGCGATGCCCTCGCCGTAGGTCTGGCCGTCGCTGACGACCGCGACGCGGGTCCGGCCGAGGGCGGCGAGGTGGTCGGCCGCGGCCGGGCCCTGCACCGCGTCGGTGGCCACCACGCGGAAGTAGGTCTGGTACTGCCGCAGCGGCGCCGTGACCGGGTTGGCGCCCCGGGTGAGCGAGACGTTCGTGTTGCCCGGGGAGATCTGGACGATGCCCGCGTCCCCGAGCACCGGCTGCACCGTCTGGGCGGTGGAGGAGTTGTAGGTCCCCACCACGCCGATCAGGTCCGGGTTCGCGGCGAGGTCGCGGGCGGCCGCGGCCCCGGTCGGCGGATCGCCCTTGTCGTCGCGGCTCTGCAGCTCGAGGCGGTAGCCCGGGATCGCGCAGCGCTCGTTGGCCTGGCGGACCGCGAGGTCGGCCGAGTTCTCCATCCCCAGGCCGATGTTCGCGAGCGGGCCGGACAGCGGGGCGATGAGCCCGACGGCGAGGGTGCCCTGGCCGGTGTCGCAGTCACCGTTCGTGCCGCCGGAGCCCGTGGAGCACCCGGCGAGGGCGAGCGCGGCCGCCACGACCGTGACGGTGAGCAGGCCCGCGGCGCGTCGTGAGCCACTCCCCCGTCGGGTCCGGCTGATCGTGCGTGCCCTGACCGACCCGCCACCCATCGCGACCTCCGGACCCGCCATCGACACCGACCGCGGCCACCGTAGGTCACGATCGAGTGACGGCTTCCGGGGGGTCGCGGCGTCGGTGCTGGTCAGCGGATCGGCCGCTCACATGGCCGAATGACGCATCGTCACCGATTCCGTCTCGGTGAGCGACGGCCGCGTCCGGGTGACCCGGATGCGGCGGACCGGTGACGCGGGCGGCGTCGTCGTGCCGCGACTCAGCCGAAGGTCTCGACGACGGCCTCGGCGACGACCTTCATCGTCGTGCGCCGGTCCATGGCGGTCCGCTGGATCCAGCGGAAGGCGTCGGGCTCGGTCATCTTCTTCTTCGACATCAGCAGGCCCTTGGCGCGCTCGACCGCCTTGCGGGTCTCGAGGCGCTCGTTGAGGCCCGCGACCTCGTCCTCGAGGGCGGTGATCTCCGCGAAGCGGCTCGCGGCCACCTCGATGGCCGGGACCACGTCGGTCTTGGTGAACGGCTTGACCAGGTAGGCCATCGCGCCCGCGTCGCGCGCGGAGTCCACGAGGTCGCGCTGGCTGAACGCGGTGAGCATGACGACCGGCGCGATCCGCTCCTGGGCGATCGTGGTCGCCGCCTCGAGCCCGTCGGTGCCGGGCATCTTGATGTCCATCATCACGAGGCCGGGCTTGAGCTCCCGCGCCAGCTCGATCGCGCGGGCGCCGTCGCCGGCCTCCCCGACGACGTCGTAGCCCTCCTCGCGGAGCATCTCCACGAGGTCCATGCGGATCAGGGCCTCGTCCTCGGCGACCAGCACGCGGAGCGGCTCGCGCGGAGCGGGCTCCTCGGCGACCCCCACGGCAGCGTCGGCCGCAGCGGCGATGTCCTCGGCCTGCTGGCTCATGCGGTCCTCCTGTGCGCGTCGCTGCGTCCCGGCCCTACCGTGGCGCCGACCGTCGTTCCGGTCCGACGCCACCGGTCCCCGCACCCGGCCGGCTCGATTCAGCCGACCCTACCGGGCTGAGCTGCGTGACCGTCGGCGACGAGCACCACGGTGTAGGCGCTCTCACAGTGCCGTTCGGGCCCCTCGCGGCGCGACGGCCGTCGGGCCGGACGCCCGACAGCTCGAAGGAAATGTGTGCCCCCGGTGGGACTCGAACCCACACTGGACGGAGTTTGAGACCGCTGCCTGCTGCCATTTGGGCTACGGGGGCTAGTGCATCTGATCCAGTGCGTCGCGGCGACGACGAGACCACGCAGTAGCTTAGACGGTGCGCTCCACGGGGTTCCGGCGGCGCGCGATCGCGGGCCCCGTCATTGTCGGTGGGCGGATGCAGTCTGTGGGCGTGCACCCGAGGACCACCGTCGACGAGGCCCGGCAACTCGCCGAGTTCGGCCTCTGCGCGGGCGACATCGCTCGCCGGCTCGGGGTCCCGGAGCCCACGGTGGTCCACTGGATCCGCGGCGATCGGCGAGGGCCGCGGACCGACGGCCGGGACGTGGTCTGTCCGCGTTGCCACGGGGTGCGGCTGGACGAGCAGCAGTACTCCTACCTGCTGGGGGCCTATCTCGGCGACGGCCACATCAGCGTCGGGCGTCGCGGGGTCGCCTCACTGTCGGTGTTCTGCGACGACGCCTGGCCGGGCGTTGCGGACGAGGTCCGAGGAGCTCTCGACGGTGTCATGCCGTCGTCCTCGGTCTGCACGGTCGCCAGGACCGGGTGTTCGGAGATCAAGAGCTACTCGACCCACTGGCCGTGCCTGTTCCCGCAGCACGGTCCCGGGCGCAAGCACACCCGAGCCATCGTGCTCGAACCCTGGCAGCGGGAGATCGTCGCGCGAGAGCCCGGCCGGCTCCTGCGCGGCCTGTTCCATTCCGACGGGTGCCGCATCACCAACTGGACCCGGAAGCAGACGCCGACCGGCCCGAAGAGGTATGAGTACCCGCGCTACTTCTTCTCCAACAAGTCCGAGGACATCCTCGCGATCTGCGCGGACGCGCTCGATCTCCTGAGCATCGACCATCGCCGGCCTCGGTGGGACATGATCTCGGTGGCCCGACGCGCGTCCGTCGCCGCACTCGACGAGTTCGTGGGTCCCAAGTACTGACGTGGACCTCGCCGGGGGTCATCGGGAGGACACCGCTCCTCCAGACAGTGCGCCACCCGATCGGCCTGTGGCCCCCATGGTGGCGCGTCATCGGAGCGCCGCGCTCGCGTCCCAGCCTCGACCGGCGACGAGGGAGCGTGCCCGTGACGACGACGTCCGAGAAGGAGCCGGCGCCCCTGACCCTGATCAGCTGGGGCCGGGTGCAGCTCGATCTGGAGCAGGCCGTCTACGGCACGGTGGTCGTGATGACGGTGCTGGTCGTGGCCCTCGCCAACGGCGTCGACAGCTTCTCGACAGCGGCGCAGGTCATCGCGGGCCCGCTGATCGCGACGTTCGTGGCCCGGCTCTTCGCCTCGACCCTCGCCAGCGTCAACAGCCACGGCGCGCTCCCCGGGCGAGCGGAGTTCGGCCATCTCGCAGAGCACGCGGCCCAGTACCTGATGATCGCCCTCGGCCCGTTGCTGGTGCTCACCGTCGAGGCGCTCAGCGGTCTCACGACCGCCGAGGACGCCGTGGTCCACCTCCTCTACCTCGGGCTGCTCCTCCTGGTCGGGATCGGTGGGGTCGGCGGCTGGCGGGCCGGGAAGCGGTGGTGGTGGGCCGTGCTCGGCGCCATCGCTGCCGCTGCCCTCGGCGTCGTCGTCCTGGTGCTGCGGCTCGTCCTGGAGCACTGAGAAGGTGCGCCCATGGCGACGGCCTACCGGAGCGAGGAACTCGTCAGCCGTGCGGGGCGGCCCGTCCCTCGGCCAGCAGCGGGAGCACGTACCGGGTGAAGAACCGGCCGTCGGCCGGGTGCGACAGCTTCCGCGCGACGGCGTCCGGGGACACCCACCGGGCTTCCGGGTTGGCCGGGTCCAGCGGGTGCAGCGGCACCTCGGGGCTGTCGAAGAGGAAGACGGTGATCGTCTTGTGCTCGGGGAGACCGCGGCGGACGCTCAGCCGCGAGTAGGTCCCCACCTCACACACCAGCTCCAGGTCGGCCAGCCCGCACTCCTCGTGGATCTCGCGTCGTGCTGCCTCGAGCACGCCCTCGCCGGCCTCGACGTGCCCCTTGGGCAGCGACCACGTCCCGGCCCGCTGACGGACGACGGCGACCTCGCCGCGAGGATCGACGACCACCCCACCCGCAGCCCGACTCCGGAACACCCCCGGGATCGTGCCCGGTCCGGGCCCGACCTGCACGCGCCTCGAGCGATCGCCGTGGTCGGCGTGCCGCCGTCCGGCGCGCGTCGTGCCGGGCCGGTGCTGAGCGACCAGGCGCCCGCGATCACTCGTGAGGCGCAGCCCACGCCGTCGTCGTACCGTCGACGTCTCCGCGGATGCGGGGGCGGGGGTGGTCGCGGTGACATCGGTGTCCGGCTCGCGGGTCGACCCTGCCCCGCTGTTCGACCTGGTCACGGGCTTCCCGCCCGACGATGCGGTCGACGTGACGCTGCCGCTGCCGTTGTCGCTCGCCGTCTACATGACGATGCTCGAGTCGACGGGTCGCGCCGCCGAGGTGGCCGCGCTGCGGAAGCTCCACGTCGACGAGGCCCGCGAGACGATGCGCTGCCTCCAGGCCGGCATCGGCGATCTCCTCGGCCCCGGGGCCCCGGAGTCCGCCCGGCTGCGGGTCACACACATCATCGACGAGCGCGTCCCCCGGGTGAACGGGCTGCGCCCCCACGTCCACGCCTTCGTCGGCGCCACGGTCCGGTCCCCCACCCAGGGCGAGGTCGTCCCCGTCGACGTCGAGCGGCTGTCGGCCCTGGTCGACTCGGATCTGTTCCCCGGCTACCGCGACCGGCTCGTCGCGGCCACCACGGAACGCAGCGGCCTGGTGTGGGGAGAGACGACGTGGTCGCCGTGCGAGCTCGTGGAGCCGCGCTGGCTGAGCGAACGCGCCGAGCGGGCGTGGCGCGAGGAGACGATCTGCCGGGGTCCGTGGCCGAGGCGTCAGATCGTGGCCGGTCGGCAGCTCTCCGACGGGGAGCGTCCGGCACTGGTGTCGGAGCCGTGACGGCGTTCTTCGTGCCCGGCGTCGAGGCCGAGCAGGCCGAGGCCCGCTACGTCGAGCTCGCGGAGACGGTCGGGGCCGTCGTGGCCGACCCGCCGGACCGCGTGCTGTCGGTGCGCTTCCTGCAGGGCTCCGAGGAGTGGACCGCGACGGTCGGGCAGTGCCTCTCGGGCCAGCTCGCCGGCAAGGCCGACCGCCGGGTCGCCCGGCGGGCGTCGGCGCCGACGCGGCGGGTCACCGACCCGGCCACGGTCCAGGCGATCTTCGCCGCCGACGACTCCTACCTGGTGGTGACCGACGGCCATCCCGTCGGCGAGGTCCGCGACTCGACCTGGGACAACCCCTTCTCGGTCGCCCACCGCCACACGCGGGGAGTCCTCCGCTTCGGCGGATGATGATCGGCCGTCATCCGGAGTCCCCACCCGACGGGACCGGCTCGTCCGCCGCCTCCCGGGCCCGGACCCGGAGCCGCGCTGTGCTCGACTCGGACAGCGGGAGCAGACGTCCCGCCTTCCCCAGTCCGAACGCGGGCATGTTCCCGTAGATCGCCTCGTACTCGCCCGCACGGACGAGATAGGTCTCGTGCCAGATGCCGGTCCGCGCGTTGCGGGAGTAGTAGTTCCGCCATGCGGCCAGGTGCGGATCGTCGCGGTCGCGGGCGAACGCCTCGAGGTGGGCGAAGGAGCGCCAGTACTGGACGATCACCGGGTAGCCCATCGTGTAGCCGAGCAGCCCCTTCTCGGGACGCGCGGCGAGGTGATCGAGCATGTGCTTCATCCCGCGGCGACCACCGAGGTCCAGGAACGTCCGGATCGGGTGGCGTGGATCGGGGCGCGCGCCGATGAGGAACACGACGAAGTCGCCGTCGACCTCGGCCGTCCGACGATCCTGATCGGTCACCGCCATGGAAGCCCCCTCGTTCCGCTCCCTCATCACGCTGCGTCGAGGGAAACGCGGTCGACCACGTCCGACAAGGGCCGAACGGGTCGGATGTTCGGACAGCGCCCTACTCGGAGCATGTGGCGTGGGTCACTGGCCCACCCCGACGGATTCGGCGCCCGGGGCGGGTCTCGATGCGGACCGGACCCGACCACCACGGAGTGCCCCACATGTCCGAACCCTTCCCGACCGCCGTCGTCACCGGAGCCAGTCGTGGCTTCGGGCGCGCGATCGCGGGTGCCCTCGTCGCCGCGGGTGCCCCGGTCGTCGGCATCGCCCGCGGCGAGCACGACCTGCGCGCCGTGCACGACGAGCTCGGCGCCCGCTTCACCCCCGTCCGCGCGGACGCCACCGACGAGACGCTCGCCCACGACGTGATCCGCGAGCACCGACCCGGACTGCTCGTCCTCAATGCCGGCGCCGTGCCGCACATGGCACCGGTGCACGAGCAGACCTGGGAGAGCTTCAGCGGTCCGTGGCAGACCGACACCCGGCACGTCTTCGGCTGGACCCGGGCCGCCCTGCTCGCGCCCCTGGCACCGGGCAGCGTCGTCGTCGCCGTCTCGAGCGGCGCCGCCCTGTTCGGGTCCCCGCTCAGCGGCGGGTACGCCGGCGCCAACGCCGCCGTCCGGAACATCGCCGCCTACGCGGCCGGGGAGTCCGAGCGGGCCGGGCTGGACCTGCGGTTCCACACCCTGCTCCCCCAGATGACCCCCGCCGCCGGCGTGGGATCCGCGGGGGTCGCGGGCTACGCCGCCCGCGAGGGCGTCGACCCCGAGGTCGTCACCGGACGCCTCGAGCCGATCCTCACTCCGGAGGCGGTCGGCGTGGCCGTCGTCGAGCTCGTCAAGGACCCCAGCAGCGGACCCGAGTACCTGGTCACGGGCTCCGGAGTGCGCCCGCTCGACTGAGGGGGAGATACCGTCCCCGACCTGCAGGAGGAGTCGCCATGGGGTCCGACACCGAGTTCGCCGCGATCGCCGAGCCGCTCCGCCCGCAGCTGCTCGCGCACTGCTACCGGATGCTCGGTTCGATCCACGACGCCGAGGACCTCGTGCAGGAGACCTACGTGCGGGCGTGGCAGGGCTGGGGTGGGTTCGACGGGCGCTCCACCCCGCGACGCTGGCTCTACGCCATCGCGACCCGGGTCTGTCTCACCGCGCTGGCGTCCCGTCCGCGTCGTCCCCTCCCGTCCGGAGCGGGCCCGCCGTCGGACGACCACCGCGTGGCGGTGGCGCCCCGGGACCCCTCGGTGGCCTGGCTCCAGCCGCTGCCCGACGCGCTGGTCGGGATCGACGACCCGGCGACGACGGTCGCGGCCCGGGCGCAGGTACGGCTCGCCTTCGTCGCCGCCCTCCAGGTCCTGCCGGCACGTCAGCGCGCCGTGCTGACCCTGCGCGACGTGCTGATGTTCCGCACGGCCGAGGTCGCCGGGATGCTGGGCGCCACGCCCTCCGCGGTCGACAGCACGCTGCGGCGGGCCCGCGCCCGGCTCGCCGAGATCGCGCCGGTCCCCGACGAGCTGCCCGAGCCCGACGACGTCGCCCGCAAGGCTCTCGTCGCGCGCTACGTCGACGCCTTCACGCGAGCCGACGTGGCGGCGCTGACGGACCTGTTGCGGGCCGACGTCGAGATGGAGATGCCGCCGATCCCGACCTGGTTCAGCGGACGGGACGCCGTCGTCGGGTTCCTGGATCGTCGGGTCCTGCGCCATGCCGGGCAGTGGCAGCTGGTACCGACACGGGCCAACGCCCAGCCGGCCCTCGTCATCCGTCGACGGAGCGACGACGGGCGGTACGTCCCGTACGGCGTGCAGGTCCTGACCCTCGCGGGCGACCGCATCGCCCGCATCACGGCATTCAACGAGCCGGGTCTGGTGCCGACGTTCGACCGCCGCGCCAGCCCCGTGGAGCGCTGACGGCGTGCGGCACGGGAGAGATCACTCGACGCGATCGAGGTGATAACGCTTCGGCACGAGTCGAGGCCGGAGCATTCCTCACGGACCGTGACGTCATTACTCTCATCGAGTCCGGCTTGACCGGACCATGACGGTCAACGACGACAGTCCGTGAAAGGCAGCTGCCATGCAGTGGTATCTGAAGGCCCTCAAGCAGTACGCCGACTTCGGGGGGCGCGCCCGGCGCACCGAGTTCTGGATGTTCGTGCTGGTCAACGTCATCATCTCGATCGTGCTGGGGATCGTCGACGCCGCGACCGGGACGGCCGACGCCTACGCCGTGGGCGGGATGGCCTCCTTCAGCCCCGGGATCCTCGGGTCGATCTACGCGCTCGCCGTCCTGATCCCGTCGATCGCGGTCACGGTCCGCCGGCTGCACGACACCGACCGGTCGGGCTGGTGGTTCTTCATCCAGCTCATCCCGATCGTCGGCGGCATCGTCCTGCTGGTGTTCACCTGCCTGGAGGGCACCCGCGGGCCCAACCGGTTCGGGGCCGACCCGAAGCTGGAGGTCGCGGCCGGCCAGCAGCCCACTCCCCCGGCCATGCCGGTCTGAGGCGAGCGGACCCGGCCCGGACGACGTCGCGCGGGAGGCGGCCCCTCAGGCCCAGGCCTGCTCGCGGGTCAGGGCGACGAAGGTGCTCGCGGCCGGGCCGAGCGTGTCGTCGCGGCGGAGCACCAGGTACAGGCAGCGTTCGACGGGGTCGCCCTCGACCCGGACCTCGCGGACGCCGTCGCGGGCGTGGCGCTCGAGGGCCCAGGCGCTGATGACGCCGACCCCCTCGCCGGCGGCGACCGCCTCGATCACGCCCTCGTTCGTGTCGCGGATGGTCCAGCGCTGGTCGGTGATCAGCGGGGTGCCCCGCTCGGCGAGGGCGTCGGTGAAGGAGCGCCGGGTCCCGGAGCCCTCCTCGCGCTCCACGAGCGGCGTGGCGGCGAGCTGGGCGACGCTCACCGGGGCCGAGCCGTCCAGCGCGTGCCCTCGCGGCACGGCGAGGACGATCTCGTCGGACGCGACGACCTCGGCGTCGAGGTCGTCCCCGTCGGGCTCCGCGCCCGCGAACCCGACCTCGGCGCTCCCGTCCCGCAGGGCGGCGAACACGCCCGCCGAGTCGGTGACCACGGTGTCGACCGCGAACTCGGGCTGATCGGTGGCGAACGCCTCGACGAGGTCGGGCACGAGGAACTCGCCGGGGATGCTGCTCGCCGCCACGGCCACGGTCGTGGCCGCCTCGTCCGGATCGTCGGGCGTCGTCATGCCGTCCACCTCGCTCGTCGCTGACGTCGTGCTGGTCGTGGCACGGCGTACCCACCGCGGCCCGACGGGACCCTCGCGAGTCCGTCAGGTCGTCGACGCGAGCTGCCGGCGCCGGACGGAGACGACCTCGCCGTCGTGGAAGAGGGACGTGTAGAACGCGATCGCCTCGGCCGCGTTCTGGCCGCGGGAGGGCTGGAAGGTCAGGAAGGGCGTGGCGCGCGCGGTCATCGGGCGACTCCGTTCGGGGCGGGTGCGTCCACCGTTCCATGCTGGGTAGTGGGGAAATGTCCGGGTGGCAGGGTGGTCCGGATGACGACCGCGATGTGGCCGACGCCCCCGGAACCCTCGGCGGACGAGATCGCCGCCCGGGTCGACGTGCAGCGACGTGGGCCGGTCCTGCTGGTGCGGATGCGCCGCGCCGACAAGCGCAACGCCATCGACGTCGCCATGACCCGGGCGCTGGACGCCGCCCTGGACCTGCTCGACGACGACCCCGACCTGCGGTGCGGTGTCCTCAGCGGCGGACCACGGGTGTTCTCCGCGGGCACCGACGTCTCGGCGGGCCCGGGTGCCCCCACCGAGCGCGGCGGCAACTACGGCGTGGTCGCCCGCCGGCGCACGACTCCCCTGGTCGCCGCCGTGGAGGGCGTCGCCTTCGGGGGTGGATTCGAGGTCGTGCTGGCCTGCGACGTGGTGGTCGCCTCCCGCGAGGCCCGGTTCGCGCTGCCCGAGGTCGGGCTCGGCCTCGTCGCGAACTGCGGCGCGCTGTTCCGGGGCCCGCGGGCGCTCCCGCCCGCGACGGCGCGGCAGATGCTGCTGACGGGCGATCCGATCGGGGCCGAGCGGCTCCACGAGCTCGGGCTCGTCGGGGAGCTCACCGACGCCGGAGGTGCCGAGGACCGGGCACTGGAACTCGCCGCACGGGTCGCCGAGCGCTCCCCCGTCGCCGTCGGCGCGACGCTGCGGGCCCTCGACGCCGCCGACGCCGGGGCCGACGTGCAGGGCTGGACCGACACCGATGCGGCCGTCGCCCGCGTCATCGACAGCGCGGACCGGGCCGAAGGACTCGCCGCGTTCTTCGAGCGTCGACCCCCGTCGTTCCCCGGCCGGTGACGCCGCCGGCGGCCGGGGTCAGGACGCGCTGCGCCTCCGCCGACGAGCCGGTTGCTCCGTCGCCGTCCTTGCCCCGGAGCTCGCGCCACTTCTCCTGGGTCGCGTCGAGGGCGCCCTTGGTCGCGCCCTTCGCCCCGCCCTGCATGACGTTCTCGGTCGCGCTGCTCACGAACTCGTCGATGCCCTTGCCGCCCTTCTCGTGCAGATCGAGGCGATTCGTGGCTTCGGCGAACCGGAGATAGGTGTCGACGCTCGCGACGACGATGCGGGCGTCGATGGTGACGAGCTCGATGCCGACGAGTGACACCTTCACGAAGGCGTCGATGACCAGACCCTTGTCGAGGATCAGGTCGAGGACCTCGGCGAGCCCTCCCTGGGGAGCCTTCTGGACGCCGCCCCCCTGGCTCTGACTGACGGTCACACTGCGCCTCCTCGGGAGGACCGGGGTGGGTCCGACATCGGTCGGACCCACCCCGGTCGATCAGTCAGGCCGGGGTCCGCTGGCGCCGCCGGGGGCGACGCGGCTCGGGGTCGGGCTCGGGCTCGTCGTCCTCGCCGTCGTCCTGCTGGTCCTCGGGGGCGTCATCGTCGGCAGCGTCGTCGGCGTCGCCCTCGACGTCGTCGACCTCATCGTCGACGTCCTCGGGCTCGGAGTCCAGGTCGTCCTCGTCGTCGTCGGACGCCTCGTCCTCGGCGACGAACTCGTCGTCGTCCTCGCCCTCGGCGGGCGCCTCGTCCTCGGGCGCGAACTCGTCCTCCTCGGAGCCCTCGGCCTCGCCGTCGGCGTCCTCGTCGGACTCGGCGGCGGCCTGCTCCTCCTCCATCGCCTCCTCGTGGGTCTTCACGACCTCGCTGTCACGGATCTCGCCGCGCCAGCCCTCGAGCTCGTCGCGATTGATGAGGGTGTCCATCATGACGTGACGGCAGAAATGCTTGAACTCCAGCCGGGCACGCCGTCCGACGGCCCGCCAGAGGTTGCCGGTCTTCTCGAAGAATCCCTGCGGGTAGTACTCGAGGACCAGGATGATCCGGGTCATGTTGGGCGCGAGCTCGGAAAAGGTCACGATGCCGTCGGCGTGACCCTTGGCCCCGGAGGACACCCAGATGATGTGGCTGTCGGGAATCTGTTCGCGGATCGTGGTGTCCCAGGAGCGACGCGACCAGAACACCTTCGCCGTCCAGGTCGACTTCTCGTCGGCTTCCTGGTTCACGGTCTCGACCTTCTTCATGAAGCTCGGGAAGTCGGCGAACTGGGTCCACTGGTCGTAGGCCACGCGGAGCGGGACGCCGACGTCCTGCGCCTCGAAGATGTTCATGAACTTGAACTTGCCGCGGGCGCCACCACCGCCACCGCCGCCGCCGTCTCCCCCGCCGTCGCCGTCGCCGTCGTCGGGGTCGTCCTCGTCGCCGCCGCCCATGCCGAGTGCTCCGGTGACCTTGTCCTTCACCGCGGAGACGCCCGACTTGAGCGCGCCGGTGACCGGATTGCCGCCCGCGAGCATCGAGGCTCCACCGCCGAGGGCGCTGGAGAGGCCGACACCGCCCGACTCGGCGACGTCGGTGAGCCGACCCGTCAGGCCCTCGACCTGATCGACCGCGGCGCCCACGGCCTTGTCGCTGAGCGTCTTGAGCAGCAGCTGCGCGGCCTCCTTGAGCCGGTCGCTCGGGAGGGATGACGCCGCGCCGGAGGCGGCGTCGGTGTCGGGCTCCGGTGCGTGCCCGTTGGTGGCTTCCGTGCTTCGTTCGACCGTCTCAGTCATTCGCTACCGCCTTTCGTCGGGTCGATCGACCCGAGCCGCTGCGGGAAGCCGAGCTGTTGGGTGAACCCGTCCCGGTGCGCTGACCCGACCCGTTGCGCGAGTTCGAGCTGCTGCGTGACCCCGAGGTGCGCTGGGCCGGGGCGTGTCCGTTCGAGGACGGCGCGTCCTCCTCGGTGTCGTCCTCGTCCTCGTCCTCGACCTCGGCGTCGTCCGTGTCGTCGGCGTCCTCGACCTCGGTGTCGTCCTCGGTGTCCTGGAGGTCGCCCTCGTCCTCGAGCGTGTCGAGGTCGTCCTCCGACGCGTCGTCCTCCGGCTCCACCGGCGGCTCGTCCTGGGCCTTGCGCTGGCCACGCCGCCTCCCGGCGACCCCCGACGCGGCGCCGCCCACGCCGGTCGCGACGCCGTTGACCGCCGTGCCCGCGGTCCCCGCCGCGTCACCCACGGCACCGCCGGCCTGCCCGACCGTGGTGCCGGCGGCCTGCGCGGCGTCCCCGGCGGGCTTGCCGAGGGTCTCCACGCGATTGACCAGGTTGTCGGTGAGGGCCTCCATGCGCGAGCTCGCCACCGCGAGCGCCGCGTCCTTGCCGGCCTCCATCAGTCGGCCCCGGACCGCGGTGTCGAGCCGCTGGAGCTCCGGGGACTTCTCGACCATCGTGCCGGCCAGCTTGAGCAGCTGGGTCGGGTCGGTGGGGATCTTCTTCCCCATCAGGGCCCCGCCGACCATGATCGCCAACTTCATCTTCTTGGTGCGGCCCAACAGGTAACCGCCGATGACCGCCGCAGCGATCCTTCCGCCGTCCATCAGTTCCTTCCCCGTGCCCGGGTCGGTGTGTTTCGTCGGCGTTCGGACGCCTTCGGTCCGACGAACCGCGCTCGTCGGGCCGAGTGGAGGGCGCGCCGCCCTCCGACAAATGGTGAGAAAGTCCGGGAGGACCTCGGCTGGAGGGTGACCGCGCAGGTTGTCGGTAAAACGACGCCGAACGGCCCAGGGGCGGGCGCCGCTCACGAGAAACGGAGCGCACAAGGAGGAATGACGGATGTCCGTACTCGACAGTAGGCGGAATGATCGACAACGGCGACACAAATCCCGGGAAATGTTCGACGGCGCGGGCGCGACGGATGCCCGCCTCGTCCGCGGTGGGCGACCCCGGCGCGAGAGCGCCGGTCGCGGTCAGGAGGGTTCTCCGGACCGGGCGACGGCGTCCACGCAGCGCGCGAGGGCGCGCCACCCGCGCAGGCGAGCCCGGGTGGCCCTCTCCCCGGCCTCCGTCAGGGCGTAGAGCCGGCGGCCCGAGCCGGGATCGAGCTCCCGGCCGACGAGCCCGGAGCGGGCGAGACGGTGCAGCGTCACGTAGACCGTCCGCTCCGGCGCGTCGAGCTGCCCGCCGCTGTCCTCCCGCAGCCGGTCGATCACGCCCCGCCCGTCCGTCGCGCCCGGACGCAACGCGAGCAGGACGAGGAGCTCCACCTGGTCCCGGGAGGCGACGCGGGCACTCCCCCACCGCCGGTTCGCCGACGACCGGGCCGACGTGGTCGTGGGTGGCCGCCGTCGGACCGGGCCCGACGACGAGGCGACCTCGTCGAGCGCCCCGGACGTGTCCGCCTCGGTGGCCGACCCGGTCTCCGTGCCCGGCTCGACCTCGGTGGACGGGTCGGCGCCGGCGGACGGGTCGGCCTCGGTGGGCGGTCCGGCCCACCAGGTTCCGTTGTCCCGATGGGGCAGCAGACCGCGCAGGCTGACCGTGGCCGGCCGCCCGAACGCGTGGCTGAGGTCCTGGGACATCACATGGCCTCCACTTCGGTCGGATCCTCGGCGGCGCGCAGCAGGGTCAGCAGCTCGACGCCGAGGTCGCGGTAGTCCCCCGCGACCCCGGCGGCCGCCGACGACAGCCGCGGCGTCGCGACCGTCCCCTCCCGCAGCGAGGCCCACCAGGCGGGCTGGGCCGCCACCTCCAGCTCGAGCTCGTGGGCGAGCTTCCCCAGGCGACGGGCGTCCTGGGCGCTGCGCTCGGCGTGCCGGATGGCCGTCGTGAACAGGGGCGAGTGGCCCCCGAACGCGGTCTCCACCGCGCCGCGCAGCTCGGCGTGCACGCGTCGCGAGCGGGTGCCCGTCGCGAAGAGCACCGCGCCGAGCAGCTGGAGGCCGGGGTTGCGTTCCCGGGCCACCGCGAAGCGCTCGGCGACCAGGCGCATGCCGACGAGCCCCCCGACGTCGGACTTCGTCGGCATCACCACCCATCGCGCCGCGGTCAGCGCGAGGTCGGTGAGGATCGTCGACTCGGGCGGGCAGTCGATGAACACGACGTCGTAGGGCGCGGCCGTCGGCGCCAGGACGTCGGCCAGCACGTCGAAGGCCTCCCGGCCGCGGTCCTGCAGGCGGGAGACCATCAGCGGGACGAGGTCCGCGAGCCGGGCGCCGCCCGGCACGACGTCCAGCCCGGGTCGCACCTCCTCGACGGGCACGACCGGCGTCTCGGTCAGGATGCTCAGCACCAGGCCCGCGCCCTGGTCGTCGCCGTCCCCGTCGCGGTAGCCGAGATCGTCGGCGAGGTTGGCCTGCCGGTTGAGGTCGACGACGAGGCAGCGGTAGTCGGCGGCCGCGAGCTGACCGGCCAGGTTCGCGACCAGTGACGTCTTCCCGACCCCGCCCTTGTCGTTGACCATCGCGATCACCCGGGCGAGCGCGTCTGCCCCTCCGGCGGCGGTGCCAGGTTCCCTCACGTCGCGGAGGGTGACCACGCACCCGCACCCGACACAAGGTCGACTCACCCGGGGACGGCGGAGTTGGGCCGGGCGCCTCGCGAGGCGCGCAGACGGCCGACAGCGAGGTCCGCAGCAGGCGCGCCCGACGCGGACGTCCGGGCGCGAGGCAACCGGGCGCACCCGTCCGCGCCGATCAGTCGGCGGTCGTCCCGCCGACGACGCGCACGACGTGGCAGGCGTTGCGCGCACCCGACGACGGCTGGCGGCCGCCCGAGGCGTCGCGGGCGCGGGCCCGGACGGTGCGCGCCCCGGGATTCCGCCGGGAGCGTCGCGGAGAAGCCCCGCCAGGCGAAGGGCCCGCCGACCGGCTCGGTCAGCTCGGCGTCGACCCAGACCTCGGCGTCGACCCAGACCTCGACGTCGTCCGCGTCATCCACGTCCGCCGCAGCCCCGCCCGCGGTGCCGACCTCCACCCCGACGACCTCCGAGGAGGACCACGCCCACCCGGACACCCGCAGCGTCCCGGCGTCGTGGCGCACGCCGGTGACGAGGCTGTTCACGTCGAGGGCGCGCACCGGTTCGAGCGCCCCCGACCCCGCCGCGACCCGCTGGTACAGCGTCGTCGTGAACAGGTGCTCCGGGCGGTGGTCGGCGACGGTCAGCGCGCGGAGCCACTTGACGTTGTTCGTCCCGAAGTACCCGGGCACGAACAGCCGGACCGGATACCCGTGCTCGGCGGTGAGCGGCTCCCCGTTCATCTCGTAGGCGAGGAGTCCCCGGTCCCGGACGACGCCCAGCGGGAGGTCCTTGAGGTACTCGGTGCACGGGGTGCCCTCGAACACCCCGGCGTCGCGGCCCTCGGCCCACAGCAGGGCGGAGTCGTGCGCGCCGGCGAGCGTCAGGACCTCGCCGACCGGGGTGCCGCGCCACACGACGTTGCCCGCCCGTCGTGTCGGCTCGTCGGGCCGCAGCGGGTTGCCGAAGCACTCCAGGACGGCGGGCACCTCGCGGCTCGGCAGGGCGCGCAGCTCGGCGAGCCCCAGCTCCAGCGGACGCTCGACCTCGCCCGCGACACGCAGCGTCCAGGTGTCGCCGGGCACGTGGGCGATGCCGAAGTGGCCGATGACGTACAGGTCGTCGACCGCCGTGATCGGGGCGGTGAGCACGTCGGGCTCACGCTGCCACTTCGTCGTCCGGTCCGGCGCCATCCGGGCCGCGTCCCGCGCCCCCGTCACGGCCGGGACAGTACCCACGCCCGACGACGGGCGGCCGCCTCGACCGACGCCGCCTCAGGCCACGGTCGTGGTGATCAGCTTCGCGAGGCGGTCGGGCTGGTCGAGCATCGAGAAGGTGCGGGCGCCGTCGATCACGTGGAGCTCGGAGCCCGGGATGGCGGCCTGGAGCCGGTGGGCGTCCTCGACGGGGAAGAAGACGTCGTCGGCGGACCACGCGATGAGCGTCGGGAGGGTGATCTCCCCGAGGCGCTCCCCCACGTCCACCGAGGTCTGCCGGCTCAGCGAGGCGGTCAGGAGGCGCAGGTCCTCGACGACGGCCGGATCGGCGATGGACGGCCGGGCCCACTCGGCGGTGAGCGCGTCGATGTCGGTGTGGGCGAGGCCGGCGTAGGCACGGCGGCGGGCCACCGCGAAGCGCAGCGGCCACGTGGCGGCCCGGAAGCTCGCCCTGGTGCGGGAGGCGAGGATGAAGGGCCGTAGGACCGGCGGCGGGAAGTTCTCGAACGCGTCGCAGCTGGTCAGGACCAGGGCGCCGAGGCGCTCGGGGTGGTGGACGGCGACGAGCTGGGCCACCAGGCCCCCGGTGTCGTTGCCGACGAGCACCGCGTCGCGCAGGTCCAGCTCCTCGAGGAAGGACGCCACGAGGTCGGCGATGCCCGGCAGGGTCGCGGCGGCGCCGGGGAGCAGTGGTTCGGGATGGGCGCCGAGGGGCCACGTCGGGGCCAGGCACCGGAATCCCTCGGTGGACAGGCGGCTGCTCAGGGGCGCCCAGAGCGAGGCGCCCATGGCGTATCCGTGTAGGAACACCACGGGTCGGCCGGTCTCCGGACCGTCGACCTCGTAGTGGATGTTGGCTGTGTTCAGGGTGGCGATGGGCACCGGGGCCTCCCGGTCGTCGGGACTTACGTGCAGACTGTCTGCAACTTATCGGCAGGGTGTATGGAAAACAAGCGTCGTACGCAGGCGGAGCGCTCGGCGGCCACGAGCGCCGCGCTGAAGGCCGCCGCGCGCGGGCTCTGGGCCGAGCGCGGCTTCGCCGACGTCGGCACCCCGGAGATCGCGGCTGCCGCCGGCGTGACCCGCGGCGCGATGTACCACCAGTTCGCGGACAAGACCGCGCTCTTCGTGGCGGTCCTCGACGACATCGAGCGCGACGTCGTGGCGCGACTGGTCGGTGCGGTGGACGGCGCTGCGCCGGAGAGCCCCGCGGCCGCCTTGCGCATCGCGGTCGACGAGTGGCTGACGATCTGCCTCGAGCCCGAGGTCCACCGGCTGGTGCTGCTGGACGCGCCGAGCGTGCTCGGGTGGGCGCGGTTCCGCGACCTCACCCGGCACTACAGCCTGGGCGTCACCGAGGCGCTCCTCGGTGAGGCGATCGCCGCCGGACAGCTGCCCGACCAGCCGACCCGTCCGCTCGCGCACATCCTCATCGGCGCGCTCGACGAGGGCGCCCTGGTCATCGCGACCTCCGAGGACCGCGAGCAGGCGAGCGCGGAGGTCCGCGAGGTCCTGCACCACCTCGTGGGGGGCCTCGTCGGCCCGGCGCCCGAACGCTGACTCAGGGCGCGCCCGACGGCCCCGAGGTCGGCGACGGCAGACCCTCGCCGGCCTGCAGGCCCGGGTCCGCCTGCTGCGGGCCACGTCGCTGTCGGTGCCGGGCCGCCCGCGCGAGGCCGCCGAGGAGCTGCGGGCGGTGGTCGACGCGATCGAGGCCCGCGACCCCGACCGCGCGGCCGAGGCGTGCGTGCGCCACATCCGCCACGCCGCCGCCACGGCCACCCGGGAGCTCGGCGAGGAGCCGCTCCCGCGTTGATCAGGGAGCGACCCGCTCAGGCGTGGTCGGTGACCGAGATCGCGCCGGAGGTGAGGGGCAGCTGGGCCGCGGAGGCGACCACTCCCTGCGGCGAGGCGAGGTCGCACCGGCCGAGGAACGTGGCGGTCGGTGCCGGACCGACGAAGCCGATCTTCCCGACGCCCGGGCCGCCCGCCGTGGCCACGATGAGGATCGCCGTGGCGCCGGGCGGGAGCGGCGGCCGGCTGCCCTCCAGCGGGTAGAGGAAGGACACCGTCGTGCCGGAGAACTCGGCGCAGGTCACCGGGCCCTGGGGCGCGACGAGGACTCCGGTCCCGAAGTTGCCCGTGGCCGAGAAATAGCCGCTGACGTCCTGGGGCCTGTCGCCGTGCCGGCACACGGTGAACCGGAAGGTGTCGATCAGGGTGCCGCCCTGCCCGTGCGCCTCCCCGGAGGCGCACGTCGGATGACCGCCGCCCCACCGAGGGGCACCCGGCCCGGTGTTCGCGGAGGCCGTGCCGGCCAGCGTCAGCAGCACTCCGATGAGGACGGACAGCACCGTCGCCGTCCGCCGGGTTCCCTGTGTCACGCGCCTCACAACGGCGAAGCAGGCGCACCGTGACGCGCGGAGCAACGTCTACACCCGAACGGCCCTGTCCCTTACTGACGGTGAGAGGTGGTCCGGGCGGATCACCGGGCTCCCGGACGCCCCCGCAGCCCGGAGGCCAGCGCGGCGAGCAGGGCCAGGGCGGCCCCGACGGCGAAGACCACGACCAGCCCGTCGTGGAAGGCCGGCGCGATGAGGTCGGGGAAGAACTGCCGCCCGGTGAGGTCCGCCTGCTGGGCGCCGGACAGCGACGCCAGCACGCCCGGCGGCAGCAGGTGCTGGATCGGGTTGACGCCGAGCACCGCCGCGAACAGCGTGGAGACCGGCGGCAGGCCGGCGAGCTGGTGCGCGACCCCCGCGGGCACCCCGTGCTGGGTGAGGCCGGAGCTCAGGGCCTGCGGCAGCGAGCTCGCGAGGCCCGCGATCATCAGCGTGAAGAACACGCCGATCGAGAGCGCGGTCCCGGAGTTCTGGAACGTCGCGCGCATCCCGGAGGCCACCCCGCGCTGCTCGGCCGGGACGCTGCCCATGATCGCCGACGAGTTCGGCGAGGCGAACATCCCGTTCGCGACGCCGTTGAGGGCGATCAGCGTCGCGAACGCCCAGTAGCTGAAGTCGGTGGGCAGCAGCATCAGCCCGACGAAGGTCGCGGCGAACAGGACCGCGGCCCACGTCGCGAGACCCCGGGACCCGACCCGGTCCGAGAGGTAGCCCGACACCGGCCCGGCGACCAGGAACCCGGCGGTCAGCGGCAGCAGGAAGATCCCGGCCCACAGCGGGGTGTCCGCGTAGTCGTAGCCGTGCAGCGGCAGCCAGATCCCCTGCAGCCAGATGATGAAGATGAACTGGGCGCCGCCGCGGGCGATCGAGATGGCGAGGCTGGCCAGGTTGCCCATCGTGAAGGCCCGGATCCGGAAGAGGGCCAGCTCGAGCATCGGGGAGGCGACCCGCGTCTCGATGAGCACGAACACCACCAGCAGGGCCACGCCGGTCGCGCCGAGCCCGATCACGAGCGGGTCGGTCCAGCCCATGGCGTGCCCGCCGTAGGGCTGCAGTCCGTAGGTGACCGCGACCAGCACCTCGCTCAGCCCGACGCCGAACGTCGCGTTGCCCCACCAGTCCACACGCCCGCCTCCCCGCGGACCGGTCTCGCGCAGCTTCCGGTAGGCCCAGATCGTCCCGAAGATGCCGACCGGGACGTTGACCCAGAAGACCGCGCGCCAGTCCCAGAACGTGAGCAGTCCGCCGGCGACGAGGCCGATGAACATGCCGGCCAGCGCGGCGACCTGGTTGATGCCGAGGGCGAAGCCCCGCTGGCTGGAGGGGAACGCGTCGGTGAGGATCGCGGCCGAGTTCGCCTGCAGCATGGAGCCACCGACCGCCTGCAGCAGCCGCCACCCGATCAGCCAGAGGGCGCCCTGGCCGCCGAGGAACGGGTCGAACGACAGCAGCACCGACGCGACGGTGAAGACCGCGAACCCGGCGTTGTAGATCCGGACGCGACCGTAGATGTCGCCGAACCGGCCGACGCTGACGACGAGCACCGCCTGCACCAGCCGGTACCCCATGATCATCCACAGCAGGTACGCGATGTTGCCCGGCGCGAGGGGGTCGAGCCGGATCCCGGTGAAGATCGCGGGCAGCGCGATCAGGACGATCGAGCCGTCCAGCGTCGACATGAACACCGCGGCGGTCGTGTTGGTCAACGCCGTCCACTTGTAGCGGTCCTGCTGCGTGTCCTGGGTCCCCGCGTCGACGGCCACTGAGGCAAGCTAACTTCTTCGGTCCGGTCCCGCCCGCTCCCCCGACCCGTGGGACGGCCGCGGGGGGACGGGGCTCTCGGTGCGGGCCTGACGGCGACCGAGGAACCTGTCGGGGTGCAATCGCTGCGGATCGTCCCGAACCTGCGCAGCTCGGTCGTGGAGGAGATGCCCGCGGGTCAGGTCCTGCTCTTCACCTCACGGCTCGGCGACTCCGACGCGGCCCTGCTGGCGGGCAACCCGGACGTCCTGGCGTTCACGTGGCCGCGGCTGGTCCGCGCGATGCTCGATCCGGACCTCGAGCTGCTGGAGGTCGCCGAGCCCCTCTGGCTGGCCGAGTGGTTCCGGGCCACCCGGTACATCGCCCTGCTGCGGGTGCTGCGCCGCGTGGCGCCGGGGCGGGAGCGCGTGGCGGTCGCGACGTACGCCATCGAGAACCTCGACGTCCGCGACCGCGTGAGCTTCCCGTCGCTGGACTCCCGCCCCCGCCTGGGCGCCGCGGCGTCGTGGGCCGTCGCCGGGCTCGTCGGGATCTCGCTGCTGCTGCTCGACGTCGTGGTGTTCGGGACCACGGGCGCGGACGAGAACTACCGGCGGGCCTTCGGGTGGTCGCTGCGGCGGACGAGGAACACCGTCCTGCCCTCGCAGCTCGGGGCGTGCGGGGTGTGCGGCCCGGACCTCGTGGCCGGGCCCCGCGACGCGACGGTGCTCTTCCTCGGCGCTCCCAGCGAGCGCAAGGGCTTCGGCGTCCTCATGACCGCGTGGGAGCTGTCCGGTGGGGCGGAGCGGGGCTGGCGGCTGGTCGTCGCCGACCCGCACGGGGAGGCCGCGCCCACCCTGCCGCCCGGCGCGTCGATCCGGACGCGCCTGTCGCGGCAGGCGGTGCACGAGCTCCTCCGGTCGAGCGCGGTGGTCGCGATGCCCTCGGTCCGGCTCCGACGGTGGCGGGAGCAGATCGGGCTGCCGCTGGTCGAGGGTCTGGCGCACGGCTGCCGCGTGGTGACGACGACCGAGACCGGGCTCGCGGACGACCTGCGCGGGCACCCGCTCGTCACCTTCACGACGCCGGGCGACCCGCGCAGCCTCGCCGACGGGCTGCGCGAGGTCATGGTCGCGGACCAGCCGCGGGCCCACGTCGCCGACGTCGCCGACCGCGAGGGCTACTCGAAGGGCGACGTCGTCCGGTGGTGGCTCTCAGCCGCCGCCGGGAGACCGAGAAACGTGTCCTCCGCGGCGCGCTTCCGGCGGCCCTGACAGGGGTATCCGCGATCCGGTGTCGTCCCAGCCCCGAGGACTCCGAGATCGTTCCATCCCGGATCCCAGGGGGCCACCCATGTCGATCGTCGCCGCGCTCACGGACCGGATGCCCGGCTCCGTCGGACGACGGAACCCGATCCACACCGAGCACGCCGTCCGCGAGCGGTGGGTGACCGTCGACGGCGTCGAGACCCCGTACCTCGAGGCCGGCAGCGGCCCGGTGCTCCTGATGCTGCACGGACACGAGCAGAACGCCGCCACCTGGCGACGGGTCATGCCCGCCCTCGCCCGGACCCGGCGGGTGATCGCCGTGAGCCTGCCCGGCCACGGGGGGATCGCCCCGCCCGTGGGCGGGTACGCGCCGAGCCGCGACCTGGCCCCGCTGGTGACCGACTTCCTCGACGCCCTCGGCGTCGGCCCCGTCGATCTCGTCGGGCATTCCGTCGGCGGGGCGGTGGCACTGCACCTCGCCCTGGCCGACCCGGCCCGCGTCCGCACCCTCACCCTCGTGGCCGCCGCCGGCCTCGGACGCGCGGTGAACCCGCTCATCGCGCTGGACACCCTGCCCGGCGTCGGCGAGTACGCGATCCGGCTCAGCCGGCTGCCCGGCGGGCCGCTGCTCC
This sequence comes from uncultured Actinomycetota bacterium, assembly GCA_963849235.1. GTDB lineage: Bacteria > Actinomycetota > Actinomycetes > Mycobacteriales > Pseudonocardiaceae > Actinomycetospora. The sequence goes on from CAWKGY010000001.1 coordinate 702,399, forward strand.
GTACGATGTCGTCGGTGGCGATGCTGTTCGCCCAGCCCTGGCGGGTGCCCGCCGACTTCCTGGTCGAGGCGCACTCCCTCGGCCGCCGACCGGGCCAGCTCGAGGCCTCCACCGCCCTGGCCCGCGCACTGTTCGATGCGCAGGGCCAGCGCGAGATCCTGCTCGACCGGCTGCACACCCTGACCGCGCCGACCCTCGTCATCTGGGGAGCGTGCGACCTGGTCCTCCCCGCCCACCAGGGACGGGACGCGGTGGCCCGGCTGCCCCGGGGCCGTCTGGCGCTCGTCGCGGGCTGCGGGCACCTGCCCCACGTGGAGCAGCCGGATCGCTTCGTCGCCGAGCTGCGGACCCTCCTCGACGAGCCCGTGCGGCACCGGCCCGTGGCCGCCTGAGCCGATGCCCCGGTGGCCATCGACGGCGGGCCGTGCGTCGACTGCGTGCGCGCGTCCTCAGGGCCGGACGTCGTTGCGGGTCGGGTCGTCGCGCATGGCGACCAGTGCGGCGGCGAGCTCGCCTGCCGCGCGCTCCACCTCGATGCTGCGTCGGCCGGTCGCCGTGTGGGCGACCACCGCGGTCAGCTGCCCGAGGCGGGCGAGCTCGTCCAGGATCGCGGTGGGTGGGCTCGACCCGTCGAGCTCGGGCCGCGGGTGGAGGCGCCCCTGGACCAGGGCCGCCAGGAGTGCCGTCGTGGCGTCGTGGACCAGCTGAACCGGGTCGGGGGGTCGGACGGAGGTCATCGGTCCTCGAGCGCGGTCAGGGCGTCGATCGCCGCGCGGAGGTTGGCGCCGCTGCGGTCCGCGAGCCAGGTGTGGACCGCGCGGGCCGCGTCGGCGTCGCGGTCCCGACGGGTCGCCGCCCCGAGGACCCGGCGTGCCCGGTCGGAGTCGGCGTCGACGGCGACGTAGGTGTCGGAGGCGAACGCTCCGGCGCCCCGCCGGACCGGCTTGGACCGTCCGGTGGACCGGTTGAAGGTCGCCTCGATACCGGCGACGGTGAAGGTGCGGCCCGCGACGTGGTCGACGGTCGCCTCCCGCGGCTCACGGGGCGTGCTCGACGGGGGGCGTTCGGACCACACGAGGACGCGGGTCCCCGCGGTCGGCCATTCGCTCACGGCGGTCATCCAAGCTCCTCCGGGCCCGTGACGCCGAGCCGGAGCCACGTCCGGGGGAAGGGTCATGTCCGCGCGGCCATCCGGTGGATGAGCTCGAGCAGGCGCCCGCGGGGAGGCGCGATGTCGTCGGGTCCCGAGGCCGCCCGGCCGCCGTCCGGCTCGTCGTCGTGCCCGTCGGTCGCGGCTCGCCCGTTCGTCGGCTCCTCGGTCGGGCTCCCCGGGCCGGCGTCGGACTCGGCCTCGGACCCGTCCTTGGTGTGCTCGCCGGCCTGCGGGAGCACGACGGTGCCGCCGGCGTAGTCGTCGACCGGCACCCCGATCAGCGGCTCGTCGGACGACGGTGCCGCGGGCGGCTGGGCCCGGGCCTCCGGGTCCGCGTCCGGGGAGCCGCTGCCGCCCGCCGAGTCGTCGGCCGACCCGGAGCCGTCGTGCATCGCCGCGTGGCCGAACGGGTCGGCGTCCTCGGGCGGCTGGTCCCGCGTGATCTCGATGAGCTCGGTCCGGTCCTGGTCGCGGCTGATGCCGTACCGCTCCTGGTCCTCCGGGGTCAGCTGATCCAGGATCGCGGTCTGCGCCTTCTCCGGCAGCGTGTGCAGCACCTGCATCACCCGGTCCTTGCGTCGCTGGACCGCGGCGCGCTCCCCCAGGCCCTCGGTGGGGTTGATCTGCGGGTCGATGAAGGACTCCTCGGCGTCGACCGATCCGCCCTGCTTCTTCAGCTCGGCCATCTCGGCCTCCATCTGGGCGGAGTCCTTCTCCTCGGACATGCCGATCGGGCCGACCCGGCGGCCCTGCAGGAACTGCTGCACCACCGGCTCCTCGCTGGTGAGCAGCACCTCCCGCGGGCCGAACATCACCAGGTTGCGGCGGAAGAGCATGCCGATGTTGTCGGGCATGGAGCGGGCGGTGCCGAGGTGGTGGGTGACGACGAGGATCGTCGCGTCCAGCTGGGTGTTCAGGTCGACCAGCAGCTGGTTGAGGTACGCGGTGCGGACCGGGTCGAGCCCGGAGTCGGGCTCGTCGACCAGGATGATCTCGGGGTCGAGCACCAGGGCGCGGGCCAGGCCGGCGCGCTTCTTCATGCCGCCGGAGATCTCGCCGGGGAGCTTGTCCTCGGCGCCGTCCAGCCCGACCAGGTCGAGCTTCTCCATGACGATGTTCTTGATCTCGGACTCGCCCTTGCGGGTGTGTTCACGCAGCGGGAACGCGATGTTGTCGAAGAGGTTCATCGACCCGAACAGCGCGCCGTCCTGGAACAGGACGCCGAAGAGCTTGCGAATCTCGTAGAGCTTCGCGTCGGAGCAGCGCACGAGGTCGGTGTCCCGGATGAAGATCGAGCCCTTCTCCGGCTTGAGCAACCCGATGATCGACTTCAGCAGCACCGATTTCCCGGTGCCCGAAGGACCCAACAGGGCCGAGATTTCTCCCGCCGGCAGCGTCAGGGTCACGTCGGACCAGATGTTCGAGCTGCCGAAGGATTTCGAGAGGTTCTTGATGCCGACCTCGACGCCTGCCACGTTTTCCCCTGGGGAGCACATCCGCAGCAGCGCCGGAGCTCGACGTGTGCCGTCAACACCGGCGGGAGCCGTGGCCGCCCGAGGGCGGGGGAAGGTCGAGAGCGGGGCCGCGCGACGCGGGTGCGCGGGGACCACTGGAGGCACTCGCCGAGGTCCGGAGCGAGGCCCTTCCGGGACACCGACCGTACGCCGGGTACCCCGGGGGGCGCGACGGTGGCCGTGGCTCGGCCGCACGGCGGACCCTACGGACAGGCGCGAGGGCGGGCGCACGTCCGTGGACGGCGCCCGACCCTCTGCCCGGGATCAGATGACGCGGACCGAGTCGGCCTGCATGCCCTTCTGACCCTGCGACGCGGTGAAGGTCACGCGCTGGTTCTCCTCGAGGGACTTGTATCCCGAGGACTCGATCGACGAGTAGTGGACGAAGACGTCCTTGGTCCCGTCGTCGGGGGCGATGAAGCCGAAGCCCTTTTCAGCGTTGAACCACTTCACGGTGCCATCGGACATGGAGTTCCTCTTCTCGTTCACACTGCCGGCCACTTCGGCCGACGGCGTTGCCCGGAACTCTCACACCATGGATTTCCCCACATGCGCAAGAGCCGGCCGGTGTCACGTGATCCGGGCCGCGGCGCGGGGGAAAACAAGACTGCAACTACCGGAAACGCTAGCACGCTCCCGGCCCGGGTGGCGGTCACCCCGGCCGCGGGGTGTGTCGGCGACCACGAGGACCGCGCGGTCGGCGCGACCCACGTACTGTCGCGTGTGACGGCCACGCCGTCGATCGTGTCGGTGGAGTGCCCGCTGACATGTTGTCCCCACGGTGCTTCCACGCACGCCCGGACCCCGCACAGCGCATCGGTACGGCACCGCTGTCCTTCCCGACCGGGACCTCGGAATCGACCGCCGAGGTGAGACCCCTCGCGCGTCTCCCCTCGCCGCCGGTCCGCCCGAGAGGACCGCCCCCACTGGAAGCGTGCCCATGACGACCCTGCCCGTCCCCTCGAGCACGGCCACCGACGACGACATCGCCGCCCCGCCGTCGCGGGGCGACTTCACCGAGCTCTCCGCCACGATCAAGGCGGCCGGGCTGCTGAGGCGGCGACGCGGCGCCTACGTCGCCAAGTTCGCGCTCAACGCCGTGCTGCTCGCCGTCGCCGTCGCGATGTTCGTCGTGCTCGGCGCGTCCTGGTGGCAGCTGCTGACCGCGGCGTTCCTCGCGGTGGTGTCCACCCAGCTCGCCTACATCGGCCACGACGCCGGGCACCGCCAAATCTTCCGGACCAAGCGGGCCAACGACGTCGTCGGACACGTGCACGGCGCGCTGGTCGGGATGAGCTTCGGGGCCTGGGTCGTCAAGCACAACGAGCACCACGCCCACCCGAACGAAGAGGACGTCGACCCCGACATCGACATCCCGCTGCTGGCCTTCAGCCGTGCCCAGGCGACGGGGAAGACCGGCCTGGCCGGGTGGGTCGTGGCCCACCAGGCGCTGATGTTCTTCCCGCTGCTGCTGCTCGAGGGCTGGAACCTGCACGTCGCCGCGGCCCAGGCCGCCCTGCGGCGCGAGGTCCCGGCACCGCGCCTCGAGGTGGGCCTGCTCGTCGTCCACGTCGTCGGCTACCTCACCGCCGTCTTCTGGGTGCTCACCCCGCTGCAGGCGATCGTGTTCATCGTGGTGCACCAGGGCCTGTGGGGTCTCTACATGGGCCTGGCGTTCGCCCCGAACCACAAGGGCATGCCGATGCTCGCCACGGGACAGCGGCTCGACCACCTGCACAAGCAGGTCCTGACGTCCCGCAACGTCCGCGGGGGCCGCGTCACCGACTACGCGCTCGGCGGGCTGAACTACCAGATCGAGCACCACCTCTTCCCGAAGATGCCGCGGCCGAACCTGCGACGCGCGCAGCCCCTGGTCCGCGCCTACTGCGAGGCGCACGGGCTGGGCTACACGCAGACCACCGCGATCCGTTCCTACGGCCAGGTGCTCGCCCACCTGCACGCCGTCGGTGCCGGTCTGCGCGGGACCGCCTGACCGGCGTCGCGCCCTACGATCGGCACATGGCTGGTGCTGCACTCGAGCCCGCGGTCAGGGAGCTGCTGACGGCTCGCAACATGGCGCACGTGTCGACGCTGATGAGCGACGGCTCGCCCCACGTCTCGCCGGTGTGGATCGAGGTGCTCGACGACGACCGCCTGGCCATCTTCTCGACCGAGGCCCACCTGAAGATCCGGAATCTGCGGCGCGACCCGCGGATCGCGATCTCCGTCGCCGACGAGCACAACCCCTACCGCTCGGTGATCATCCGCGGCCGGGTCGTCGAGGAGATCCACGGTGACGAGGCGCTGGAGATCGCGGACCGGATGAGCCGGCGGTACACCGGCGCGGACTTCCCCGTCCGCTCCTCGATCGTCATGGTGATCGACCCGGAGCGGGTCCGGCTCCAGGAGCTCCCGTTCAGCCACTGACCGGCGACCGACGAGCTCACCGCGTCAGCGCGGACGCCAACCGGCCGGGCGCCCCCGCGTCGGCCCCGGACAGCAGGAGCGACGGTTCGACGAGCTCCAGCTCGAGGACCCGCGGGCGCCCGTCGTCGTCGCGCACGAGGTCGACGCGGCCGTAGGCGGTCGGCCCCAGGCGTGCCTGCACCGCGGCGACCGCGGCCCGGGCGACGACGAGCTCCTCCGTGTCCGGCTCGTGGGCGGTGAGGGTCTCGGCGGCGAACAGGCCCTCGACGGCCCCGGCCTCGGCGAGGGCGACCCGCTTCGTGGCGGCGTGGCTGAACTCGCCGTCGAGGAAGACCAGCGCCCGTTCGCCGTCCCGCGCCACCGACCGGAGGAGCGGTTGGACCAGCACCGTCGTGCCCCGCGCGTGCAGCCGGGCGACGTGCTCGTGGGCCGCCGTCGTGGCCCCGGTCGGGTAGACGCCGACGTCACGACTGCCCGCACCGACGGTCGGCTTGACCACGAACCCGTCGTCGGGGAGGCGTACGGGCTCACCGGGCCCGACGACGGTGGAGGGCACGCAGGGCACGCCGTCCGCCGCGAGGGCCGCCAGGTAGCGCTTGTCGAGGTTCCACCGGACGACGGGCCCCGGGTTGCAGAGCTGCGTCACCGCCTCCACCGCGTCGAGCCAGGCGCGGAAGGCCTCGAGGTGGTCCGGGTAGTCCCAGGTCGAGCGGAGGGCCACGCGCTCGTAGCGGGCCCAGTCGACCGTCGGGTCGTCCCAGTCGACGACCTCCACGTCGACCCCGGCGGCGGCGAGGGCCGCGAGACCGAGCGGCTCGTCGTCGTCGCGTCCCCGGGCCGCGGCCGCGGTGACCCACGCCAGACGGGTGATCACACGGCGGAATGTAACGCCGTGGTCTCGGAGCGCGACATCACGAGCGGATAACGAACTGGTGCAGGCGCGGAGGGACGAACGTGACGATCACCGAGATGCTGGCCGAGCGGGTACACGACATCGACGCGTGCGACGGGTACGTCGTCGTCGTGGCCGACCCGGACACCGGAGCGGTCGACTCCCACGGGCCGTTCGACGGCATGGGTGCCGCCGTGGAGGCCGACCGGCGGCGCCACGAGCTCGACGCCGAGCAGCTCCACGAGGTCATGGTCAGCGTCGTGCGGTGGCACCGGGCCGCGGCGGCCTGAGCCGGGTCTTCCGGCGCCGCCTGAGCCGGGCCTCCGGGGTCGCGGGGGTCGGCACCGACCCGGCCGGTAGCGTGCCCGACGGCCGCGCCGGCGTCACGCCGACGATCACGCCGGCCGTGCGAGAGCACCGCCGAACGACGAGAGGGTGACCCCCGGTCGACCACCTGCTGGCAGCCGTGCACGGTTGGCCCGTCTACCTCGTCGTCGGGCTCCTGGCCTTCGGTGAGTCCGCCGCGTTCATCGGCCTGGTCCTCCCCGGGGAGACCGCCATGGCGCTCGGCGGCGCCCTGGCCGGGACCGGGCGGGCCGACCTGGGCGTGATGCTCGCGGTCGCCGTCGGCGGGTCGATCCTCGGCGACGCGGTCGGCTACGCGATGGGCCGGTACTGCGGGCCGCGACTGCGGGCGAGCCGCGCCGGTCGGTGGCTGGGCGAGCAGCGCTGGCAGCGCAGCGAGCAGCTCCTCGCGGACCGCGGGTCGACCGCGGTGTTCTGCGGCCGGTGGATCGGGATCCTGCGCGCCGTCGTCCCGCTGGTGGCCGGCATGAGCCGGATGCCCCTGGGCCGGTTCACCACCTGGAACGCCGTGGGGGCCGCCACGTGGGCCACCACGGTCGTGCTCGTGGGGTTCTTCGCCGGCGACTCGTTCGACCGCGCGGAGGCCTGGATCGGCAACTCCGCCGGCGCTCTCCTCGTCGTCGCGCTCGTCGCGGCCGCCCTCGTGGGCGCGCACCGGTGGTACGAGCGACGGCGGGCGGGTCGGGCCAAGGCGTCCCCGAGGCCGCGTCGCCTCGTCGCGTCCCGGGCGACCTGAGTCCCGCGCCCGGGATCCCCGCGGGCCGATCCCCACCCGGTAGGGTGATCGACTCCAGGCCCCGGGGAGTGACGGTGCAGGTCAGCGAGGAGCACACGGCGACCGAGCTCGTCGCCGCGATCGCCCGCGGCGAGCTCACCGCGCTCGCCGCCGTCGAGGACGCCCTCGCCCGCATCGACGCCCGGGCGGACCTCGGGGCCGTGGTCGCCCTCGACCCCGAGGGCGCCCGCGCTGCCGCGGCCCGGATCGACGCCGACCGTGCCGCCGGCGCACCGCTCGGGCCGCTCGCCGGGCTCCCGCTGCTGGTCAAGGACAACGTCAACACCGCGGGCCTGCCCACGACGGGCGGCACGCCCGCGCTGCGCGACGTGCGGCCGACCGCCGACGCCGCCGTGCTCGCCCCGCTGCTGGCGGCCGGCGCGATCATCGTCGGGAAGTCGACGATGCACGAGCTGGCCTTCGGCATCACCACGACGAACCTCACCCCGGGTGCCGCGATCACCCGGAACCCCTACGACGCCGCGCGCATCCCCGGCGGCTCGTCCGGTGGGACCGCCGCGGCCATCGCGGCGCGCCTCGTGCCGGCCGGCCTCGGGACGGACACGGGAGCTTCGGTGCGGATCCCGGCGGCGTTCAGCGGGATCGTCGGGTTCCGCCCGTCGACCGGCGGCCCGGCACACCGCTGGAGCGGGGCCGGGGTGCTCCCGCTGAGCCACACCCTCGACACGCCGGGCCCGCTGGGGCGCACGGTGCACGACGTGGCGCTCCTCGACGCGGTCGTCACCGGCGGGTCCGTGCCGGCACCCGCCGAGGCCACCGGGCTGCGGCTCGGCGTCCCGGCGGTGCTGTGGAGCGACCTCGAGTCGCCGGTCGCCGCGGTCGTCCACGACGCCCGGCGGCGGCTCGCCGACGCGGGGATCGAGCTCGTCGACGTCGACATGCCCGAGGCCCTGGAGCTCGCCGGGCGGATCGTGTTCCCCCTGGCGCTGCACGAGCCGCGCACCGCCATCCCCGACTATCTGCGCGACACCGGCGTCGAGGGCGTCACCCTGGAGACGATCGCCGACGGGATCGCGAGCCCCGACGTCCGGAACGCCTTCGGCGCGGTCCTGGCCGACGCGTTCGGCGACGCCTACCCCGACGCGATCGCCGTCCACCGGCCCCGGCTGCAGCGGGCCTACGCCGACTACTTCGCCGCGCACGGGGTCGACGCGATCCTGTTCCCGACCTCCCCGGTCCTGCCGGCGCCGATCGACGCGGTCAACGGGTCGAGCACCCTGAGCGTCGACGGCGGGCCGCCGGTGGACACGTTCGCGACGACCATCCGCAACGTCGGTCCGGGCAGCTGCGCGGGGGTCCCCAGCCTCTCGGTGCCCGCCGGCCTGACCCCGGGCGGGCTGCCGGTGGGTCTGGATCTCGAGGGGCCCGTCGACGCCGACACCCGGCTGCTCGCCATCGGCATGGCCCTCGAGGCGGTCCTCGGGACGCTCCCCGCACCGCCGGCCCCGGAGGGCTCGGGACAGCGCTACGGTCCGCACACCCCCGACGGAGCGGAGACGCCATGACGCACGTGATCGTCGGAGCAGGTCTGGCGGGTGCCCGGGCCGCGGAGGCCCTGCGTGAGGCGGGCTTCGACGGGGAGGTGCTGCTCCTCGGCGGGGAGGAGCACCGGCCCTACGAGCGCCCTCCGCTGTCGAAGGACTACCTGCAGGGGGCCTCCGACCAGGACTCCGTCTTCGTCCACCCCGCCGAGTGGTACGGCGAGGCGGGGGTCCAGCTGCGCACCGGGGCGTTCGTCACCGCGATCGAGCGCGAGGCGGCCGAGGTGGTGCTGGCCGACGGCGAACACATCGGCTACGAGCGCCTGCTGCTCGCCACCGGATCGTCGGCCCGGCGCCTGCCGGTCCCGGGCGCCGAGCTCGACGGCGTCCTGCACCTGCGCACCCTCGACGACAGCGACCGCCTCCGGACGGCGATCCTCAGCGCGGGCCGGGTGGCCGTCATCGGGGCCGGGTGGATCGGCCTCGAGGTGGCGGCGGCGGCCCGGCTCGGGGGCGCCGAGGTCACGGTGCTCGAGGCGTCCGAGCAGCCCCTGCTCGCCGCGCTCGGCCCGGAGATCGGCGCGGTGTTCGCCGAGCTGCACCGTGACCACGGCGTGGACCTGCGTCTCGGGGTGCAGGTCGCCGAGATCGTCGGCGAGGGCGGCACCGCGCGGGGCGTGCGGCTGGCCGACGGTGCCCTCGTCGAGGCCGACATCGTCCTGGTCGGCATCGGTGCGGCGCCCAACATCGGGCTCGCCGAGGCCGCGGGCCTCGAGATCGAGGACGGCGTCGTCGTCGACGGCTCCCTGCGCACCAGCGACCCCCGCATCCACGCCGCCGGGGACATCGCCGCGATCTGGTACCCGGCCCTGGGGCGCCGTCTCCGGGTGGAGCACTGGGCCACCGCGCAGAACAGCGGGCCCGTCGCCGCCCGCGCGATGCTCGACGACCCGGGCGCGACCTACGACGCGCTGCCCTACTTCTTCACCGACCAGTACGACCTCGGCATGGAGTACACCGGCCACGCCGGGCCGGGCGAGGCCGACGAGCTGGTGGTGCGCGGCGACCTGGCCGGCCGCGAGTTCGTGGCCTTCTGGCTGCGCGCGGGCCGGCTGCTCGCCGGGATGAACGTCAACGTCTGGGACGTCGCCGAGGACATCGACCGGCTGGTCCGGGCCGGCGACCCGGTGGACCGCGCCCGCCTGGCCGACCCGGCCGTGCCGCTGACCGAGCTCTGAGGGGGGCTCGGCTCGCGAGGTGCACCTCCGGCAGGTCCACGGGCTGCCGGGCCTGCCTCACGTACCCCAGATCACGGAGCGGGCTGCACCAGCCCGTCCCAGGACCACCGGGGGACGGTCAGGCCGTCCGGGACGTCGTCGGCGGAGCCGTGATATCGGGACATGGTCGTGGTGACCGCCCACGCGAAGTAGTCGTACAGCACCCGTCGTACCGGCTCGTCCCCACCGAACCCGGCATCGGCCAGCGCCTCGTCGAAGCAGTCGATCGCCCGCCGGTCCATGTCCTCGTGCGGGCCCTTGCCGCTGTGCATCCGCACGACCGTCGTCTCGTCGCCGAGCGCGTCGGTGTACGTCGTCGGACCCCCCAGGGCCTGCGCCCAGTAGGCGGCGAGGCGCTCGACGTGGTGGGGATGGAAGCCGTGGCTGAACGCGTGGCTGACGACCTCGTCGGCCATCACCCGGGCGTGCCAGGCGGCCGCGAGCCGCTCCAGGCCCGCGGTGCCGCCGGCGGCCTCGTACACGGTGCGCACGCCGCCAAGGATCGCGCGTGGGCGACCCGGCCGTCTACGGGGTGTCGGGCCCGGACGACGGGTGCTTCGCCCGAGCGGTGCGCGGCGGCTCCGACGCGGTGAGGTCGGGCCCGGCGGCGGCGAGCCGGCCCAGCACCATCCGCCAGGCGTTCGACATGAACGTCGCCTGCTCCGAGGTGTCGACCAGCTGGTTCACCTCGACCCGGCACCCGGCGGGCGTGGTCGAGAGGTGGGCGTAGGCCCGGTGCTCGGCCCCCGGGACCGGGACCTGCTCGTCGGCGAAGTCCCAGGACATGACGATCAGCTCCGGCGCCACGACGTGCTCGTAGCGGCCCCGGACCTGGGTGCCCCACTCCATGGTCGCCGCGAAGTGCCCGTCCTCGATCCGCACCGGCACGCCGAGCCAGCGACCGTAGGTCGCGGGATCGGTCAGCGCCGTGAATGCGACCTCCCGCGGGCAGCTCAGCTCGACCGACGCGAGCACCGCCGGGGCGACGCGGGCGCTCGCGTGCTCGCGCTCGGGAACGTCGTCGGCCGGGGTCCAGCGGTCCCCGGCGTCGGGGAGCAGGCGCCGCAGACCGTCGAGCGCCTCCCGGCGGGCCCGGTAGCGACGGAAGTTGCCGTCCACCCGCATCGCGACGAGGCCGGCGTCGCGCAGCACCTTGAGGTGCTCGGACACGGTCGGCGCGCTGACGTCCACGGCTGCGGCGATCTCGCCGGCCGGGCGCTCGCGGTCCCCGAGCAGCCACAGGATCTCCCGCCGGACCGGCGAGCCCAGGGCGGCGAGCACCCGGTGGACCTCGTCCACGTCACCCCCTTGACGGCCTGTTTCGGTCACAGTCTAATTCGTTCCTTACCGAAATGCTCGACGACGGGTGGGGGCAGGGGCGCATGGACACCTGGGAACTGATCGCGGACGAGCGTGCCCGGCTGGTGGAGGCGCTCGGGAAGCTCGACGACGACCAGTGGACCGTGCCGTCGCTGTGCACCGGCTGGACCACCAAGGACACCCTCGCGCACCTCGTCTCCACCGCTGAGATGACGCCCCCGAGGTTCGTCGCCGGCCTCGCGGGCAGCGGCTTCTCCTTCTCCCGGCTCATGGCCCGCAACGTCGCCACCGTCGGCGCCGACCCCGTGCCTCGACTCCTCGAGCGCCTCGAGGCCCGCGTGCACAGCCGCAACGCGCCGCCCGGGCCGACCGGGTCGTGGCTGGTGGAGACCCTCGCGCACGGCGAGGACATCGCGTACCCGACGTCCACGACGATCGCCCACTCCCCCGAGGCCCTCGTCGCGGGCGCCGAGTCGGCCAAGGGCACCCAGCCGCTGCTCGGCGCGAAGAAGCGCGTCGCCGGGCTGCGGCTGATCGCCGACGACCACGACTGGAGCACCGGGGCCGGCCCCGAGGTGCGCGGTCCGCTCCGCACCCTGCTGCTCGCCATGGTCGGTCGGCCGGCCGTGCTCGACGACCTCCGGGGCGAGGGAGTCGCCGAGCTGCGGGCCCGTTCCTGACGCCGTCTCAGACCCCGGGCTCGTCGTAGCGCGTCCCGCAGAAGCCGCCGCCGACGAAGGCGTCGGTCCACACGTCGGTGGCCAGATCACGGTCGGCGAAGGCCTCGGCGTCGTCGCGCGGGCGGTATCCGAGCTCGGCGGCCGCGGTGAGCGACCACCGGCGCCGGGTGTTGTCCGAGACGCCCCACACGACGCGGAAGCCGGGCGCGCGGGCGGAGACCGCGGCGTCCACGAGGCGCGCGACGTCGCCGGGCGAGAGCCAGGTGGCCAGCGCGCGGGCGTCCGGCGGCTCGGAGAAGCACGAGCCGATCCGCAGGCAGACGACGTCGAGGCCGTAGCGGTCGTGGTAGAGGCTCCCCAGCGCCTCGCCGGTCACCTTGGCCACGCCGTAGAGGGTGTCCGGCCGCGCCGGGACGTCGTCGGGGACCGGGTCGACGGACGGGTGGAAGCCGGCGGCGTGGTTGCTGCTGGCGAACACCACGCGGGGCACCCCGGCGCGGCGGGCCGCCTCGAACACCGTGAACGTGCCGTGGATGTTGACGTCGAGGATGGCGCTCCACGCGGCCTCGCCGCTGATCCCGCCGAGGTGCACGACGGCGTCAGCTCCCCGGCAGGCCTCGGTCAGCGCCTCGAGGTCGGTGACCGAGGCGGTCACCACCTCCTCCCGGTCCCCCGGCGCGTCGATCGGGGCGACGTCGAGCAGGCGCAGGGTGCGGTCGGCGCGGGCCAGGCGGGGGCGGAGCATCCCGCCGATGCGCCCGGCGGCGCCGGTGATGAGCAGGGTCTGGGCCACGACGGACATCGTGCCCCGGGGAGGTCCGGCGGGTGCGGTGGCGAGCCGGGTCCTCAGGACCCGGTTCCCGGGAGGGTCTCCGGGGGCGGGGGCGCGAGGACGGTGCCCTCGACGCGGCTGAGCACCACCGTCCCGGCCACGATCCCGGCCGCACCGGCCAGTGCCCCGAGGATCCAGCCGTCGAGCGGGACGCGTTCCCCGAACACCGCGAACCCCCACACCATGGCGATCAGCGGGTTGGCGAGGGTGATCCCCGGCTGGGCCCAGAGCAGGTCGCCGGACTGCAGCGCCTGCTGGAGGAACACGAACGACACGGTGCCGCCGACGAGCACCCCGTAGGCCTGCCAGGCGGTCAGCACCCCGATGATCCCGTGCGCGTAGGCCGGGGCCAGGCCGGCGAGCAGCGCCGCGTTGTAGCCGTAGGTCACCCCGGCGGCCAGGCCGAACCACAGCGCGCGGCGTCGTCCCCGCCCGCCGCGGGCGAGGAGGGTCAGCACCCCGAGCACGACGAGCACGGCCGCGGTCCCGACGAGCCACGCCAGGCCCGACGTGGCCCCCGGGTCGCCACCCTCGGGGATCAGGCAGAACAGCAGCAGCGACAGGCCGAGGGCCATCGCGGCGATCGCGATCCACGCCCGCCGCCCCATCGGGGTCCGCAGCAGGGCGGCACTGAGCACGAGGGTGAACGGCAGCTCGACGATCAGGACGGGCTGGGCCACCGAGATCGCCACGAGCGTCAGCGCCGTGCCCTGCAGCACGAACCCCACGACGTGCGCCGCGATCCCCGCCGACCACGCCGGGCGGCGCAGCAGGTCGAGCAGGGCCCGCCGTCGGCCCACGCCCGGCTCGTGATGGCGCGACGCCGATCGCTGGAGCACCGAGCCCAGCGCGTTGGCCGCGGCGGCGGCCACCGCCACCAGCACGCCGGTCAGGAGCATCGCGCGCGCCTCCCCGCGATCGTCACGTCCGAGGGTGCCCGATCGGGCGGCTCCCGGACCGGTCCGATGTCTCCATGCGTCGTTCGACCGCTTCTGGCCGGGCACGGTGGTTGCGCTCGTGAACCACCGATAGCGTGAACACACGGTGCCGATCACCGGCCCGCCGAGCGTCCGAGGAGTGATGTGGCAGCCGCTGGAAGGCCCGCGGAGGGGAAGCGCCCCGCGGTGGTGCTCGACCCGGCGTGCGCGCGCCTCGTGCACGCGCTGCAGGGTCCGCCGCAGCTGCACGAGCTCGGCGCCCAGGACGGGCGCGCCGCGCTGCGCGAGCTGCAGGACGACCTCGTCGCCGGCCCCGGCGTCGCCGTGGACTTCCACACCGCGCCGACCGGGCCTGCCGGCCTCGTCGGCTTCCTCGTCGTGCGCCCCGAGGGAACCGACGGTCCGCTGCCCGCGGCGTTCCACCTGCACGGCGGCCGCTGGGTCACCGGGGACGCCGACACCCACGGGCGGCTGATCCGCGCCCTCGCGACCGGGGCCCGGGCCGCGGTGGTGGTCCCGGAGTTCACCCGCGTCCCGGAGGGCCGGTTCCCGGTCGCCCTCGAGGAGGTCTACGCGACGCTGCTGTGGGTCGTCGAGCACGCCGTGGACCTCGGGCTCGACGCCGAGCGGGTCGCGGTGTCCGGGGACTGCACCGGGGCGACGACGGCGACCGTGCTCGCGATGCTCGCCGGCCGCCGGGCCGGGCCCCGCCTCGCCGCCCAGCTGCTGTTCTACCCGTGGGCCGAGCCGCGCTGCGACACCGACTCGCACCGCGAGTTCGCCGACATCTCGGTGCTGCCCACCAGGGCGGCCCGCTGGTACTGGCAGCAGTACAGCGCGCGCCCGCAGGACCTCGAGGATCCGTCGTTCGCGCCCGCCCGCGCCCGCCGGGCCGACCTCGTCGGGCTCCCGCCCGCCCTCGTGATCACCGCCGAGGCCGACGTGGTGCGCGACGAGGCGGAGGACTACGCCCGCGCCATGCGCGAGGCCGGGGTGACGGTCACCTGCACCCGCTACCTCGGCGTGGTGCACGACTTCGTGACGCTGCGCCCGCTGCAGGAGATGTCCTCCACCCGGTCGGCCGTCCGGCAGGGCGCGGAGTTCCTCGCCGACGCGCTGCACGCATGACGGTGCCCCCGCGACCCGGAGCCGCGGGGGGACGACGACCGATGCGCGGCCGTGGGCGGGCGCGCCTCACACGGTGCGGAGCAGCGAGCCCAACTGGTGACGCCCGCTGATGCCGAGCTTCGGGTAGGCGTGGTGCAGGTGCGAGCCGACGGTGCGCGGTGAGAGGTAGAGGCGCTCCCCGATCTCCCGGTTCCGCAGCCCCTGCGCGGCGAGGCGGACGATCTCGCGCTGCTGCGGGGTGAGCCCGGCGAGCGGGTCGGCCTCGGACTCGACCTCGACGTGCTCGGCGGACCCCGCGGCGCGCAGCTCCGCCCGGACCCGCTCGGCCAGGGCGACCGCCCCCAGCACGTCGAACGCCTCGAGCGCGGCGGTCAGCATGTCGCGGGCCTCGAGGGTCCGACGGCGCCGGCGCAGCCATTCCCCGTAGTGCAGCCGGACCGTGGCGCGCTCGACCGGCCAGTCCTCGCCGGTCGGGTCGGCCAGGGCGAGCCGGAAGTGGTGCTCGGTGTCCTGCTCGGACCCGACGAGGGCGTCGGCGTGGTGCAGGAGCAGCCGCATCCGGGCCGAGGTCCGCTCGCCGACCGCCTCCCGGACACGGCCGACGACGACCGCGGCGTCGTCGCGCTCCTGCGGGCCCGCGGCGGCGGCGAGGCGGGCGACCAGCCGGGGCGACAGGATGGCGTGCCGGGGCTCGCCGTCGACGGTGAACGCCCCCCGCAGGTCGCGGTAGGCCTGCGGGTGGTCGCCCTCCACGGTGGCCGCGACCGCCGCCGCCGAGCGCAGCCGCAGGTCGAGGAGCAGGTTGTCCGCGAGGTCCACCCGCGACCGGGCGGCGGCGAGCACCTCCTGGGCCGCCGCGGGGTCCCCGCGCTGCGCGAGCAGGGTCGCCCGGGAGGCGGCCACCTCGACGGCGAGACGGTCCACCCGCCGGTTCTCGGCCGACGCGCCGAGGGTCACGACGACCTCGTCGGCGGTGGTCCAGCGGCCGTGCTCGATCAGCAGGGTGACGAGCGCGCCGGCGCCCCAGGCCGCCGGACCCTCGTGGTGCATGAGGTCCAGTGAGCGGGTGAGCAGGTCGATCGCGCGGCGCACGTCGTCGGCCCGGTCGGCGAGCAGCCCCAGGTTGTGCAGGTCGTCCGCGGAGGCCCCGGGCCCCGCCCGGCCCGCGCGGAGTGCCTCGTCCAGCGCGGCCGCCGCCGACGACCGGTCGGCCCCGACGACGCCCCGCAGCCACACCAGGTCGGCGGGCGACACGGCTCCGGCGCTGACCTCGCCGGACGCCCGGACGACGGCGGGGTGGCGCAGGATCTCCTCGGCGGCCGCGCGATGCCCGGGAGTCCCGGACTCGTCCGCGGCGACGGCGAGGAAGGCGGCGAGCAGGACGACCCCCGGAGCGTCGACGGCGCCGAGCAGCGGCGCGACCTCCTGCATCACCCGCCAGGCGTCCTGGTAGCGGGCGCGCATCATCAGCGTCGCGGCCTGCAGGAGCGTGCTGAGCACGCGGATCGTCGGGTCCTCGGTCAGCTCCCGGATCACGCGGTGCTGGTCGGCCACCCAGCGCGCGTCCCCGGCGGCGTAGGCGGCGCGGAGCGCGTGGTGGTGCCGCGCGACCCGGGCGGCGGGGTCCGGCGAGCACTCGGCCGCGCGCTCCCACGCGCGCGCCGCCTCCCGGTGGGCGCCCCGGGCCAGGGCCCGGTCCGCGGTCGCGGCGAGCGCGGCGGCGACGTCCTCGTCGGGGCCGGCCCCGGCGTGCGCGTGGTGCCAGGCGATCCGGTGCGGCTCGTCGCCGGCCCCGGCGAGCGCCAGGTGGGCGGCCCGGCGCTCCTCGCCGGTCGCGACGGCGTAGACCGCGGCGCGGGCGAGCGGGTGCCGGAACACCACGTGGTCACCGTCGACGGTCACGAGACCGTCCCGTTCGGCGGGCGCCCAGCCGGCCAGCCCCGTCTCGCCCGCCGCCGCCCCGATCGTCGCGGTCGACTCGCCCTCCCCCGCCGCGGCGTGCAGCAGCAGCCGCCGGGTCGGTCCGGGCAGCTGCCGGACCCGGTCGGCGAACAGCGCCGCGGCCCGCCCCCGGATCGCGAGCGGCCGGTCGGTCCCGGCCTCGGCGAGGTCGACGAGCGCCAGCGGGTTGCCGGCGGCGGCGTCGAGGATCTCCTCGCGGGCCCGGCCCGTCGGCGGGTCGGGGAGACGCTCGAGGAGCGTCTCGGCCGCGGGCCGGGCGAGCGGGGCGAGGGCGAGGGTCGGCACCGGCGCGTCGCCGGGCAGCGGGCGCCGCTCGCCGCGCCCCGCCAGCACGACGCCCACCCGGTCGCGGATGGTCAGGCGGCGGGCGACGAACAGCAGGGCGTGCAGCGAGGGCAGGTCGAGCCGGTCGGCGTCGTCGACGAGGAGGAGCACCGGACCGTCGGTCGCGAGGGCGCGCAGCATCCGGTGCACCCCGGCGTGGAGCGCGCTGAGCTCGGACGGCGGCGGGACGTCCAGGTCCAGCACGGTCCCGACCGCACGGCCCTGCCGCTCGGGGAGGTCCGCGACGAGGTGCGCCACCTCGCCCAGCAGCTGGGACAGCGCGGCGAAGGGCACGTCGGCCTCGGCCCGGCACCCGTCCGCGCGCAGCAGCCGCACCCCGGTGAGGTGGGCGTGCTCGGCCGTGGCGTCGAGGAGCGCCGTCTTCCCGATCCCGGTGTCGCCCACGACGACGAGGGCCGTCGTCAGGGGTCCCGGCGCGGTGGCCACGAGCACGTCGACGAGCTCGTGGAGCACCCGGAGCTCGGGCTCACGCCCGACCAGGGACGTCACCGCACCGTCGGTCCGGGCGGCTCGGGACGGGAACTCACGGGCGGCCTCCTCTCGCGGAGACCGAGATTAGGCGACCCTGTCCGCCGGAGCATCCACCGATTGACCGCATCGGCGGCGAGCACCCGGGATCGAATTGCGCACGATCGTCGGTGAGAAGTGGCGCGAACCGTTCTCCGACGATGGCGCGCGTGTCATTCCGGGGTCTGGCGCCGCCGGTACTGCGCGACGACCCCCGGGGGCAGCGGGCCGCGGGTCGGGACGGCCAGGCCCTGCTGGCGGGCCCACTGCCGCGCCGATTCGAGGAGGCCGCGGACGTCGCCCTGCCGCACGGTCTCGGGGGTCACCCCGGTCTGCGGAGCACCCGGGTCACGCTCGTCGTCGGACATTCGAGACACCTCCGATGACATCGTCGTCACCGTCGTCGTGGTCGCGGATCAGCGACGGTACGCGCGCCGCCCGCCCCGTGGCAGGAAGGTCCCTCGGATGCGGACGCTCCCCCAGCACGCGACCGCCGGCGGGTCAGCCCTGGGCGAGGTGGGCGACGTGCTGCCACGCCCGCCAGGTCTCGAGGCGCGACGCGTAGTCGGCCTCGGCGATCTGCAGCGGCGCGTCGCCGAAGAACACCCGCAGCGGCGGCTCCGCGGCGTCGACGATCTCCATCACGGCCTTGGCGCTCGCGGCCGGGTCGCCCGGGGAGGACGTGCGCTGCTGGCGGGCCTGGGCCGCCTGCTCGCGGACACCGTCGTAGGCCGGCAGCGGGGTGGAGTGCTTGGCCGAGGGCCCCGCCCAGTCGGTGGAGAAGCCACCGGGCTCGATGAGGGTGACGTGGATACCGAAGCCGGCGACCTCCTGGGCCAGGGCCTGGCTGAAGCCCTCGAGGGCCCACTTCGAGGCGTGGTAGGCACCGACGGTCTGGAACGCGGAGATGCCGCCGATCGACGACACCTGCAGGATGTGGCCCGAGCCCTGCTCCCGCATGATCGGCAGCGCGGCCTGGGTGACCCACATGGCCCCGAAGACGTTCGTCTCCATCTGCGCCCGGAAGTCGGACTCGCTGAGCTCCTCGACCATGCCGAAGTGCCCGTACCCGGCGTTGTTGACCACGATGTCGAGGCGGCCGAAGTGCTGGTGGGCCTGCTGGACCGCGGCGAAGCACGCGGCCCGGTCGGTGACGTCGAGCTCCAGGGCCAGCAGACGGTCGCCGTACTCGGCCGTCAGATCGTCGAGCGAGCTCGCGTCGCGCGCGGTCGCGGCGACCGAGTCGCCGCGCTCCAGCGCCGCGACCGTCCACTCCCGGCCGAAGCCGCGAGACGTACCGGTGATGAACCAGGTCTTCATGGGTGACGCTTTCCTCGGGTGTGGAGGCCGAACCGATCGGCCCCGGCGGCAAACGTAGGTCTCCTACGCTTGGTTCCCCCGCTCGCCGGGTCGTGAACCTCGGGTCGTGGAGGGTGACGATCGAGACAGCGGCGCGTGGCCCGGCCCTTGACCTCCACCCCGCTCGAGGTCGCACGCTCGGTCGGCCATCGATCGCCCGTCGCCCGGAGGACGCCGTGACCACACCGCCCCCGACCAGGTTCGAGGACAACTACCGCCAGGGCGAGCCGCCGTGGGTGATCGACCAGCCGCAGCCGGCCGTCGTCGACCTCGAGGCGGCCGGGGACATCGAGGGCTCCGTCCTGGACCTCGGCTGCGGCACCGGGGAGCACACGATCCTGCTGACCCGCCTCGGTTACCGCGTGCTCGGCGCCGACGCCGCGCCCGCCGCCGTCGAGCGGGCCCGTGAACGTGCCCGGCTCGCGGACGTCGCGGCCGAGTTCACCGTCGCGGACGCGATGGACCCGTCGTCCCTCGGCCGGTTCACCACCGTGCTCGACAGCGCGCTCTTCCACGTCTTCGACGCCGACGACCAGGCCCGCTACGCCCGGGCACTGCGCGACGTCGTGGAGCCCGGCGGCCGGGTGATCGTCCTGGCGCTCTCGACCCGCGGCCCCGCGTTCGGTCCCCGGATCGACGACGACGCCGTCCCCGCGGCCTTCGCGGCGCCGGACTGGACGGTCGAGGACCTGCGGGCGACGACCTACCGGGGCCGGGTGACCCGCGCCGACCAGGCGACGGCCTCCGGCCGCCCGGTCGGCGAGCTCGTGGACCTGCCCGCCGTCGTCGCCCGGATCCGGCGCGCCCACCCGTAGCGCGTGGCGCGTGGGGCAGGCGCGACCCACCGGTGATGGGGCACAGTGGGCACTCCTCGGGCAACGCCGGCCCAGCGGAGGTGCGTCGACGGCCACCTCCTCGCGCGGGAGGGCTGATCATGATCTTCGACATCCACGCGTCGGCGACGACGACGGGTCCGGTGCGCTCCTCCCCGGAGTACCTCAAGGCGTCGATGACGCAGTACCGGGCGACGGTGCGCAGCGTCGGGACGGACACCCTCGACGTGGTCCTGCACGTCGAGGCCGACCGCCTCGCCGACGCCATGAGCGACGCGATCAACGCCTTCCTCGACGCCCTCCGCACCGGCGGCGACCAGGTCCGGGCCGCGAACGTCAGCGGGGCCCGCGACGACGACGGGTCCGACGAGGACACCGACGCCAGGAACGACGACGACGAGGACTGACCGGCGGGCATCACGCCCCCGGCGGCGGTCCGGTCAGGTCCGGACGGCGAGGACCGCCTCGGCCGCCGACCGGGCCCGGGCCGCGGCCTGGCCCCCGAGGATCGAGGAGGTCACCATCGCGCCCTCGGCGAGCGTCTGCAGCTGCTCGGCCAGCTCGACGGCGTCCGGCTGATCGCCGGCCAGCCCCACCAGGTAGTCGCGGAAGAGCTCCTTGTGCTCGCGCACGGCGGCGGCCACGAGGTCGTCCTGGCCACCGATCTCGCCCCAGGCGTTGATGAACGCGCAGCCGCGGTAGTCCGGCTCGGCGAACCACACCGCGAGCCAGTCGAACACCGCGAGCAGCCGCGCCCGGGCGCCGTCCCCGACCGGCGCGTGGGCCTCGACGAACGCGGCCAGCCGGGCCCGCCAGCGCTCGTCGCGTGCGCGGAGGTAGGCGGCCACGAGATGCGGCTTGGAGGGGAAGAGCCGGTACAGCCGGGTCAGCGACACCCCCGCCCGGTCCCGTACCTCGTCCATGCCGACGGCGTGGATGCCGCGGGCGTAGTACAGCGCCTCGGCCGCGACGAGCAGCCGGTCGCGGGCCTCCTCGTGGTCCACGCCACCACCTCTCCGCGACCCGCCGCTTCCGCGCTGAGAACGGCCGTTCTAGGCTAGCTCAGAACGCTCGTTCTGCCACCCGTCACCCTGGAGGTCCCGATGGACGGACGCCCGCCCTATCCGCCGTTCGACGCCGAGTCGGCCGCGAAGAAGGTCCAGGCCGCCGAGAACGCCTGGAACACCCGCGACCCCGAGAAGGTCTCGCTCGCCTACACCGAGGACTCGGTCTGGCGGAACCGCGACACCTTCGTCAGCGGACGGGAGGAGATCGTCGCGTTCCTGGCGCAGAAGTGGGAGCGGGAGCTGGACTACGCGCTGCGCAAGTCGTTGTGGGCATTCACCGACGACCGGATCGCGGTGCGCTTCCAGTACGAGTGCCGCGACGCCGACGGGCAGTGGTGGCGCTGCTACGGCAACGAGAACTGGGAGTTCGCCGAGAACGGGCTCATGCGCCGCCGCGAGGCCAGCATCAACGACCTGCGCATCACCGAGGGCGACCGGCGCATCTTCGGTTCCCGCGCCGAGGACGACACCACGGAGATCCCGCTGCACTGAGGGGGGCCGCGTCGACCTGCGCGCGGCGCGCACAGTCCAGCCGGCCCCGGGTGCGATGCTGCGCAGATCGGCGCGTGCCGCACACACTCCAGCGGCCGGACCGCTCGGTGCTGTGTAAATCTGCGCGTGCCGCACACACTCCAGCGGCCGCTCGGTAGTGAGCGCATCTGCACGACGGCACGCGACCCGAGCGAGTCGTGTGCGGGGGCGTCGGTTTCGCCGGACCGTGGGCGGTCGCGGGCCGACCCGACCCGACGTCCGGCCCTCATGATCATGACCTCGTGAGCGACGCGCGCAAGCCACGGTGCGACGCGCTCACGAAGACCCGGGCCAGCACCCCTCAGCCGCCGGCGCGGACCGCCGGGACGCCCAGAGTGTGTGCGCGACGCGTCGGTCCGCTCAGGACTGTGCGCGCTTACATCCGGAGTGTGTGCGCGACGCGTCGGTTTCGCCGGACCGTGGGCGGTCGCGGGCCGACCCGACCCGACGTCCGGCCCTCATGATCATGACCTCGTGAGCGACGCGCGCAAGCCACGGTGCGACGCGCTCACGAAGACCCGGGCCAGCACCCTCAGCCGCCGGCGCGGACCGCCGGGACGCCCAGAGTGTGTGCGCGACGCGTCGGTTCGCTCAGGACTGTGCGCGCTTACGTCCGGAGTGTGCGCGCGACGCGTCGATCGCCGCAGCCAGGACGGTCCCCGGCTCGACGGGAGTGAGCGCGACCCCGGACCCTCACTGGTCGGGCGCGAGCCCCGAGTTCTCCCCGGACGCGGCGGTCTCGTCGTCGAGCGTCGCGGCGTCGTCGGCCCGGACCATCGTGGCGGCCGTGTCGAAGTACAGGCGCACGGCGGTCAGGCTCTCCTGGTCGGCGGGGTCGCCGAACTCGAGGACGGTCGCGCCGGCGTAGCGCACCGGGGACCCGTTGTGGTGCCGACCGCGGCTGGTCCACTCCAGCAGCACCCGCGTCGACGTCTCGGTGACCGTGCTGAACTCCGAGGCGATCTCGGCGAACGCCCGCCGGTACTTGGTCCAGAACCGCCGGCCGCCGTCGGAGCCGGTGGCCTCGCCGTCGGACCCGACGCTCCACCAGCGCGTGTCCTCCGTGCCGGACGCGACGATGTCGTCGACGTCGCCCTGCTCCTCGAGCGTGCGCAGTGCGGTCACGAAGCGTCGGGCGGTCGCCGATTCCAGCACGCTCTCCGCGAACGTCCCTGCCTCGAGAGCACCCTGATCCGAACTCATCCCGTGCGTCCTTCCCGGGTCCACGAACGGCGTGGACCGACGCGGCGGGATCGTCGCCTGGCGACCGGACCGAAACGTCGGCCACCGCACGCGCCGGGGTCAGCTGGCGGGCACCCCGGGCCAGGTGGCGACCCGCAGTTCCAGGCGCCCGTCGCGGACGCGCGTGGCGAAGGTCGCTGCCGGCGCGGTCGCCGGACCACGCATCACGCGGCCGTCCGTGAGCCGGAAGACGCTGCCGTGCCACGGGCAGACCAGGCACTCGTCGCCGTCGGCGTCGGTCACCGAGCCGTCCGACAGCGGCGCGGAGGCGTGGGGGCACCGCTCCCCCAGGGCCAGCACCTGGTCGCCGTGACGGACGACGACGACGCCGACGTCCCCGGACCTGCGGGACACCGGCGTCCCCTCCGGCAGCTCGGAGACCGGACCGGCGTCGATCCAGTCCTGCGGGCCGATGTGCGGGTACGACTCGGCGTGGTTCGCGCCCAGGGACAGGTGGTAGCTCAGGTGACCACCGAGGGCCGCCCCGGCGGAGCCGACCGCCAGCGCCGCCCACCCCCACAGCGCACCCCGGAAGCCGCGGCCCCGGGCCCGTGCCACGAGGGACGCGACGTAGCCGCTGACCATGGCGATGTTCGCGGCGGCGTGCACGATCCCGACGCGCTGCTGCTCCTCGTGCGCCTGCGAGTAGTCCGCCCAGCCGGCGGCCGCGGTCGGGCCGGCCGCCAGCAGGCCCACGCCGATCAGCGCCGTCGCGGGACGGCGGGTGCGGGGGACGAGGTCCAGCACGCCCGCGGACAGGAAGCTGCCGAAGGACAGCTGCGCGAGGACCGGGTGCAGCGGGTGGCCGATCGGGACGCCGTGGAGCACGTCGGCCGCGCGCTGGTCGGTCAGCACGCGGTTCACGAGGTCGCGGGCGGGCGCCGCGATCCGGTCGAGGGCCGGCCAGGCGGCCAGGCGGTCGATGTCGTCGAAGGGGCGCACGGGGGACCTCCGCGGTCGGGACGGGACCCCGCGGAGATCACCGTTCCGACACCGTCGGGAAACCGGCGCCTCGGCAGGGGTTCGCCGGGAGGGGCGACGGGCATCCGCCCGGCATCGGAGGACCGTCGTCGGTCCTCCCGGCAGGTTGACCTCTCAGCCGCACCACATGCTCGATCCGGGCGCCCGTTCGCGGGCGCAGCCCGGCCTGCCGAGAGGAGTGCATCGCCATGGCCGCGGTGACCAGACTTCCCGCCCCCACGCTCACCTACTGGAGCTGGCAGGGCCTCGCCGCCTGCCGGGGCATGGACCTCGAGGCGTTCTTCCACCCGACCGGCGAACGGGGACACGACCGACGCAACCGCGAGGAGCGCGCCAAGCGGGTCTGCGCGACCTGCCCGGTCCTCGACCCGTGCCGCCGGTGGGCCCGCACGGTCCAGGAGCCCTTCGGGGTGTGGGGCGGCGAGTCCGAGGACGAGCGCCGCGCGGTGATCCGCGACGAGCGCCGGGAGCGTCGACTCGAGTCACGCCGTCCGGGGATCGTGATCCGGTGACGCAGCCGCCGGACGAGGCGGACCGCCCGCTGTCCGAGCACGAGCGCGCCGTGCTCCTCGGGATGGAGCGCTCCCTCGGGGCCGTCCGTCCGGCGCGTCCCGACCGCCGCCCCGCCCTGCGGAAGGCGGGCGGGACGCTCGGCCGGGCCGTGCTCGTGGTGCTCGCCCTCCTCGGGCTGGCAGTGCTCCTCGGTCCGGGCGGCTTCTCGCTCGGCGTCATCGCCCTCTGCGTGTCCCTGTTCGGCGTGACCCTGTTCGACCTGCTGCGCTCGTCGTCGTCGACCTGAGCCGCGCTCGCCGTGACAGCGTGAGCGCCCCGGAGCGGAGCGGCTGACGGTCGACGTGTGCCCGGCGGCACCCACGGGCATCCCGCGGCGATCGGTTGACCCTCCCAGCCGTCGTGACGACCCGACGGCCAGGAGGCCACCCATGTCGATCGCCCCTCCACGAGCCCCTGTGTCCGCCGGCGACCGAGCCCGGCGGGAGGCGCTGCGCACGATGGTCCAGGACGCGACCGAGGCTCTCCTGGCCCCCGATCCCGCCGCCCCCCGGCGGCCGGCGCACGCCCTGGCCCTCGCCCGCGCCACCGCCGAGGGCGGCGACGGGTGCGGTGGGCGCGCCGCGGCGGGGATCCGCACGGCCTGGGCGTACCTGGCCTCGGGCCAGCCCGAGGAGGCCTTCTTCGCCCTCGAGTGCGCCCGCGACGCCCTCATCAGCCCCTGATCGACGCCCTCGGCGCTGCCCCGGAGCGAGACGGAGGAGATCGAATGACCGGACCGGACACGTCGGAACCGTCGCTGTCCTTCGTCGGGACCGCGACGGTGCTGCTGCGGTGCGCGGGGATGCGGGTGCTGACGGACCCGAACTTCCTGCACCGCGGGCAACAGGCCTACCTCGGGCACGGGCTGACCTCGCGCCGGCTCACCGAGCCCGCCTGGACCCCCGAGGAGCTCGCGCCCGTCGACGCCGTCGTGCTCTCCCACCTGCACGGGGACCACTGGGACCGGGAGACGCGTCGGCGCTTGCCGCGTGCCACCCCGATCGTCACGACGCGGCACGCGTCGAAGCGCCTGCAGGTCCGCCACGGCTTCCCCCGGGCGATCGGGCTGGACACCTGGGAGTCGCACACGCTCGCCGGGCCGGACGGCGCGACGCTGCGGGTGACCGCCCTGCCCGGGCGGCATGCCCCGAGGGGCGTGGGTCGGCTGCTGCCCCCGGTGATGGGCAGCCTGCTGGAGTTCATCGCGGGAGACGGGTCGGTGCTCCGCCGCGTCTACCTCTCGGGCGACACCCTCGTGTTCGACGGCCTGCGGGCGATCCGCACGGCCATCGGGGAGGTCGACCGGGCGGTGCTGCACCTCGGCGGTACGACGCTGCCGGGCGGTCTGGTCGTGACCATGGACGGTCGCCAGGGCATGGAGGCGCTGCGGACGATCGCGCCCCGCCGGGCCACCCCGGTGCACTACGACGACTACGCGGTGTTCCGCTCGCCGCTGGCCGACTTCGTGGCCGAGGTGGAGCAGCACGGCTGGCTCGACCGGGTCGACCTCGTGGCCCGGGGCGACACCATCGCGCTGTAGGGAGGTCTGATCAGCGGGGGTGGGCCTCAGCGGTGCAGCGTCTCCCGGGCGCTCGTCCCGAAGCGCTCGCGGTGGGCGACGGAGAACCGCCCGGGGTGGGTGAAGCCCCAGCGGGCCGCGATGGCCCCGACGGTGTCGCCGCGCGTCGGGTCGGCGTCGCGCAGGTCGCGGTGGGCGCCCTCGAGGCGCACGTCGCGCAGGTAGTCCGTCGGGCGCTGGTCGCGGTGCCGCCGGAACGCCGCCTGCAGCCCGCGGACCCCGATCCGGGCCGCACGCGCGATGTCGGCGAGGTCGATGTCCTCGCGGGCGTGCGCGTCGATGAACTCCACGGCCCGGCGCACGACGGCGGGCTCGCCCGACCCGGCGGCCCCCGGTGCGTCCAGCGACTCGAGCACGTTGCTCGGGAACGCGAGCAGGGTGGCGGCCGCCAGCGAGCGGGCGGCCTCGGCGGAGGCGAGGGGGCTGCGGGCCACCTCGTCGTCGGCCAGGACGTCGTCCCGGACGTGCGCGATGACCGCGCGGAGGTAGTCCCGGGCCGCCCCGGAGACAGCGGTCCAGCCCGTGAACCGCACCGGGCCCCGGTCCCAGCCCAGCCCGGCCGCAGCGCGGTCCACGACCGATCGGTCGAGGCGGAGCGCCTCGTCGTCGAGGTCCTCCCACGCCACGCGCCATCGGCCGCCGACCGGCATGAGGTAGGGCTCCCCGCGTGCCGGCTCCACCTCCGAGCGCTCCGTGGACACCCCGATCCGACCGCCGAGGTGGGTGTTGACGATCACCGAGTCGTCCAGCGGCTCGGTCTCGCAGGCGAACCCCGCCCGGTGGCGGATCGTGGCGATCGAGAAGCCGGGGACCTCGGCGCCCACGAAGGTGAACGAGAACGTGTCGGGGTCGCTGCGCAGCTCCGCCCGCCGGTTGTCCACGTAGGCGTCCTGCAGCCACGCCTCGGCGACCTCGGGATCGCTGGTCGCGACCTCGAAGCGCCCCGGCGGCCCGGCATCGCCCTCCGGGCCGTACGGCCCCGGATCGCCCTCTCCGTCGAGGCTCGTCTCCCCCGTCACGGACATCGTGATCGTCGCCTTCCCCGGGACGACCGCGCGCTCGCCGGTCGGTGGACCGTCGGGCGGACACGCAGGTCGAACGTGGGGCGACACGGTAGTCGGCCACCCGACGTCGGGACCAGCGGCCCGGTGACGACGGGGGTCAGGCGGCCGCGGCCGCCGTGTCCCCGGTCAGGTCGCGCTCGATCGCCTCGAGGCTGCGCCCCTTGGTCTCGGGCAGCAGTCGCTTGACGAACACGAAGGCCAGGAACGTCATCACGGCGAAGAACAGGAAGTTCCACCCGGCGCCGAAGATGTCGAGCAGCGAGGGGAACGCGAGCGCCACGGCCATGTTGAACAGCCAGTTGAAGGTGACGCAGACACTGACCGCGGTGGCGCGCACCCGGAGCGGGAAGAGTTCCGGCAGCAGGACCCACTGCACCGGGCCCCACGAGATCGAGAACGACGCGATGTAGACGACGATCCCGACGAGGGTGAGCGTGAGCAGCGTCGAGCCCTGCCCGAGCCCGGCGAGGTTGGTGACCGTCAGGAGCACCATCGCGGCGCACATCCCCAGCGCGCCGAAGAGCAGCAGCGGTCGGCGGCCGGCCCGGTCGATGAGGTACATCCCCGGCAGCGTCATCACCATGTTCACCGCGCCGATCCCGACGTTCGCCAGGATGGCGCCGGACGCCCCGAACCCGACGTTCGTGAGCAGCGTCGGCGCGTAGTAGATGATCGTGTTGATCCCGACGAAGTTCTGGAAGAAGACCAGCAGCATCCCGACGACGAAGATCGGGCGCAGCCGGCCGCGCAGCAACGAGCGCACGCGCAGCGGCTCGGTCTGGCGGGCCTCGGCGGCCACCGACTCCTGGATCTCGGCGAGCTCCTCCGCAGCGGCGTCCTCGCTGCCGCGCAGCCGGGTCAGCACGGCGCGGGCGTCGGACTCTCCTCCGGTCTTGTGCGCGGCCAGCCAGCGCGGACTCTCCGGCTGGGTGTAGATGCCGACGGCCAGGATCACCGCGGGCACGACCCCGATCCCGATCATCCAGCGCCACCCGTGGCTCGCGGAGAACGCGAAGTCGGTGACGTAGGCCAGGAAGATGCCGATGGTCACGAGGAGCTGCATCAACGAGGTGAGCCGGCCGCGGATCTCCTTGGGCGCCAGCTCCGAGAGGTACATGGGCACGACGACGGAGATGATCCCGACACCGATGCCCATGACGAAGCGGAACGCGACGAGCATGACGGCGCTGACGCCCAGCGCAGCGCCGAGCGTGCCGAGCACGAACACCACGCCGCCGGCGAAGATCAGGCGGCGCCGGCCGAGGCTGTCGGCCAGGCGCCCCGAGAGCCCCGCGCCGAGCATCGCGCCCACGAGGAGACCGGAGACGACGAGGCCCTGCTGGAGCGGGCTCAGCGGGATGTCGTCGGGGATGTAGAGCAGCGCCCCCGAGATCACCCCGGTGTCGAAGCCCCAGAGGATGCCGCCGAGGGCCCCGAAGAACCAGATCGCCGCGGTGCCCTTCCCGCGGGTCCTGCCCTGCGTGGTCCCCGACACCATGTGTGCCTCCTTCGCCGCGGAGCGTCATCGTCACCCCCGGTCCGGGGGGACGGCAACGCGAACGGCCAGCAGGAGGCAAGCGCTTTCCTCCGTACCGGACGCGGTGGCACGAACCGGGACGCGCACCCCGGAGCGCCGGGCGGGCGTCATCGGGCCGCAGCGACACCCGGGATCGGGGGAACGATTCCCCGGGGGCCGCTCCGGCGTCCGAGGTGCGCGTCGGGTGACACCTTTTCCGACGCCCCCGGGGCTCCACCACCGGGGGACGGCCGCGTCAGCCCTCCGGGGTGACCCGGTCGGCCCTCGTCTCGAGATAGCGCCGCTCGGTGAGGTTCAGCGCGGCCCGGGCGGCGCGGCGGTAGTGCTCCCGCGCACCGGCGAGGTCCCCGAGGCGTTCGAGGAGGTGCGCCCGCACGGCGTCGGGCCGGTGGCTGCGTCGCAGGCGGGGGTCGTCGGCCACGGAGTCGAGGACCGCCAGGCCGGCCTCCGGGCCCTCGGCCATCCCCAGCGCGACCGCCCGGTTGAGCGTGACCACCGGGTTGTCGGACCGCCGCTCCAGCAACCCGTACAGGACCACGATCTGTGCCCAGTCGGTGTCGGCGTCGGTCGGCGCCTCGGCGTGCACCGCGGCGATCGCGGCCTGGAGCTGGTACGGGCCGAGCGGTGCGGTGGCCAGGGCGTGCTCGATCAGGCCCGTGGCCTCGGCGATGGCGACCCGGTCCCAGCGCGTCCGGTCCTGGTCGGCCGGGGGCAGCAGGCTCCCGTCGCGGCCGGTGCGGGCGTCACGCCGGGCGTCGGTCAACAGCATCAGCGCGAGCAGGCCGGTGATCTCGCCGTCGCCGGGCCGGAGCCGGTGCAGCCGCCGGGTCAGGCGGATGGCCTCGGCGGTCAGGTCGACCCGGGTGAGGTCCGGCCCCGCGGAGGCGGTGTGGCCCTCGGTGAACACGAGGTAGAGGACGTGCAGGGCGGCCGCCAGGCGCTCCTCGTGGTCGGCCCCGGGCGGCGGGAACGAGCCCCCGGCCGCGCCGATCGTCGCCTTCGCGCGCGTGATGCGCTGGGCCATCGTCGTCTCCGGGACGAGGAACGCCCGCGCGATCTCCGCGGTCGTCAGGCCACCGACGGCCCGCAGCGTCAGCGCGATCCGGCTGGGCTCGGAGAGGTCCGGGTGGGCGCACAGCAGGAGCAGCGTGAGCGTGTCGTCCTCCGCGGCCCCCGCCTCGTCGTCGAGCGCCGCGACGTCGGCCGCCGGCGCGTGCTCCCCGGGCGCCCACCCGACCGCCAGCTCCCGGTCCCGCCGGGCGGCGTCGCTGCGCCACTCGTCGGTCAACCGCCGACCCGCGACGCTCACCAGCCAGGCGACGGGCTCCGTCGGGAGCCCGTGGCGCGGCCAGGAGGTCGCCGCGGCGAGCAGCGCCTCCTGGACCGCGTCCTCGCACCGGGCGAACCCGCCGTGACGGCGGACGAGGGCGCCGAGGACCTGCGGCGCGCACCGGCGCAGCAGGTCCTCGACCCCGCACCCGGGGTTCACGCGGAGCCGGCCTCCGCGAGCCCGTACCCGGCGGTGAAGACGACCGGTCGCACCTCGACCGGCAGCCGGTCGGTCCCCGGGATCATCGCGGCGAGCTCCTGGGCGCGCTCCGCGCTGGCCACGTCCACGAGGTAGAACCCGCCCATGTACTCCTTGGACTCGAGGAACGGGCCGTCGGTCACGGTGGCGGTGCCGGGACGGCCACGGACCACGACCGACTGCGACGGGTCCGCGAGGGCGTGGGTGCCGACCATCTCGCCCGTCGCGGTGATCGTCTCCATGAACCCTTCCTGACCCCCGGCGATCTCGTCCCGCTCGGCCTCGGTGAGCGACTCCCAGGTCTCCGGGTTCATCTGGATGATCAGCAGGTACTTCACAGCGCCTCCTCGTCCCGTCGCGGCGCCCCGCGGCGCCGTCACGAGCAGTACGGAGCGGACGACCGCTCCACGACGCCGCCGGTGGGTGACCGCCGTCACATCGTCAGCGGGGCAGCTTCACCACGGTGACGAAGAAGTCGTCGATCTGGCGGATCACGTCGATGAAGCGCTCGAAGTCGACCGGCTTCGCGACGTAGGCGTTCGCGTGGAGGTTGTAGCTGCGCAGGATGTCCTCCTCGGCCTGCGAGGTGGTCAGCACGACGACGGGGATGGTGCGCAGCGTCGCGTCGGACTTGATCTCCTCGAGGACCTCCCGGCCGTCCTTCCGCGGCAGGTTGAGGTCGAGCAGGATCAGGCCCGGCCGGGGCGCGCCCTCGTGCTTGCCCTCGCGGCGGAGGAACGCGATCGCCTCGACGCCGTCGGGGACCACGTGGAGCTGGTTGCGCAGCTTGTGGTGCTCGAACGCCTCCCGGGTCATGAGGACGTCGCCCTCGTCGTCCTCGACGAGCAGCACGTCGATCTCGGACGCCTCAGACATGTGCTTCCTCCTGGTGTCCCGGTGCCGCAGGCACCTCGGGGGTCTGGGTGTCGTCGCCGTCGACGGGGTCGTCGTCGCCGGCGACGACCGGGAGCGCGACGACGAAGGTGCTGCCGGGCGGTGGGGTGTCCTCGAGCCAGATCGACCCGCCGTGGTGCTCGACGATCTTGCGGCACATGGCCAGCCCGATCCCGGTGCCGGGGTAGGTCGAGCGGCCGTGGAGCCGCTGGAAGATCGTGAAGATCCGGTCCGCGTACTCGTGCTCGATGCCGAGCCCGTTGTCGGTGAACCGGAGCAGCCACCGGTCCCCGTCGCGCGCGGCGGAGACGTGGATCCGGGGCGCGTCGTCACCGCGGAACTTGCACGCGTTGCCGAGGAGGTTCTGGAAGACGGTGGCGAGCAGGGTGGGCTCGGCGCGCACGCGCGGGAGGTCGTCCCGGGTGATCTCGCCCCCGCTCTCCTCCAGGGCGCCCGCGAGGTTCTCGGCGGCGCGGTCGAGGATCACGCCCGCGTCGAGGACCTCCGCGTTGCCGTCCCCGCGCCCGACCCGGGAGAAGGCCAGCAGGTCGTTGATCAGCACCTGCATCCGCTTCGCGCCGTCCACCGCGAACTCGATGTACTGGTCGGCCCGCTCGTCGAGCTCGCCCCCGTAGCGGCGCTGCAGGAGCTGGCAGAAGCTGGTGACCTTGCGCAGCGGCTCCTGCAGGTCGTGGGAGGCGACGTAGGCGAACTGCTCGAGATCGGAGTTCGAGCGCTCGAGCTCCCGTCCGGCCCGCTCGAGCTCGTCGCGCGCCGCCGCGATGCCCGCCATCTCGCCGAGCAGGGCCCGCCGCATGGCGTCCACGTCTCCGGCGAGCTCGCTGATCTCGCGGGGGCCGTGGACCGTGACGTGCCGCTCGAGGTCCCCCCGGGCGACCTCGCGGACCTCGGCCGCCAGGCGCTCGGTGGGCCGGACCACGACCCGGCGCAGCCAGGCCAGGAGCGCCGCGAGCCCGACGGCGAGGAGCACGATCACGAGGATCCCGACCAGCCGCACCGTGGACGCCGAGGAGTCGACGGCGGCGCGGGCCGCGTCGCGCTCGGCGGACAGGCGCGCGACGAGGGTGTCGGTCGCGGCGCGCACGCGGTCGAAGGCGGCCTTGCCGACGCCCGGGTCCGGGAGGGCCCGGCGCTCCGTCGTCGCCGTCGCCACCGGGTCCGCGTACGTCTGGTGCCACGTCGTGGCGGCCGCCTCGACCGCGTCGAGGTCGCCCCGGGTCCGGTCCGAGGCGAGCAGACCGCGGATCACGGCGGCCTGGGCCGCCTCCTCGGCGCGTCCCTGCCGGTACGGGTCGAGGAAGGCCGCCTGGCCGGCGAGGGCGTAGCCCCGGATCCCGGTCTCCTGGTCGAGCAGGGACGCGTCGAGCCGGGACGCGGCCAGGGCCGCGGGGTCGAGCCGGTCGAGCAGCTGGGTGCGGTGCCGGTCCAGGCTCGACATCGCGATCCCCGCGGCCACGCCCGCCAGCACGAGCAGGACGAGCCCGACGACCCCGCACATCGCGAGCAGCCGCCGCAGGGAGCGCCGGTCGCCGGGCCCGGCGTCGTCATCCGACCCGGATGCCACCTCGGTCGCGGTCACCGCCGCGAGACCAGCAGGACCGCGGCCACGTCGTCGGCCCGTTCCTCGGTCAGGCCGCGGACGCGACTGAGCACGTCGTCCAGGAGCCGGTCCGGTTCGGCGTACCAGGGCGCGGGCCGGGCCCTGTCGGTGGTGTCCTGCCTGGTCACGACGTTCTCCTCGCGATCTGCGGCGGTGCACTCGTCGAGCACGGTGAGCAGCCCGTCGGTGTCGAGCACCCGGTCGTCGCCGACGTCGGCGGCCGGGACCTTCCCGTCGTGCGGGCGGCCCTCCACCAGCCCGTCGGTGTAGAGCAGGAGCGCCCAGCGGGCGGGCAGGGCCACGTCGAGGACGTCCCAGCGGTCGTCGAGCACGACGCCGATCGGGCGGCCCAGGTGGGTGGTCGGCAGCGGGCGGGGGGCGTCGTCGGGGCCCAGGAGGATCGGCGGCGGGTGCCCGGCCAGACGCAGGCGCGCGCACCGCAGGTCCTCGTCGATGGTCAGGAGCGCGAGGGTCGCGAAGAGCCCGGTGCGCTCGCGCTCGTGGACGAGCAGGCGGCTCAGCGTGGGCAGCAGCTGGTCGTCGTCCGCACCGTTGAGGACCATCGCCCGCCACGCGATCCGCAGGTTCACCCCGAGCGCGGCCTCGTCCGGTCCGTGCCCGCAGACGTCGCCGATGACGACGTGCAGCGTCCCGTCGGCGCCCTCGATCGTGTCGTAGAAGTCGCCGCCCAGCAGGCCGCGCTCCCCGCCCGGCTCGTAGCGCACCGCCACGTGGATGTCGGGGTTGGTGAGCAGCGGGGTCGGGAGGAGCCCCCGCTCCAGGCGGACGTTCTCGTCGGCCCGTATCTGGGCGTCCCAGAGCTGGCGGCGCACCCGTTCCCCGCGGACCCGCTCCGCGGCGTAGCGCAGGGCCCGC
The DNA here is from genome assembly GCA_963849235.1 of uncultured Actinomycetota bacterium. Classification (GTDB taxonomy): domain Bacteria; phylum Actinomycetota; class Actinomycetes; order Mycobacteriales; family Pseudonocardiaceae; genus Actinomycetospora. The sequence goes on from CAWKGY010000001.1 coordinate 735,681, forward strand.
GTCAGGGCGGCACCGTCCACGGCGTCCTTGAGCAGGTAGTCCTGGGCGCCCGCCGCCACCGCCTGGATCCCGAGCGCCTCGTCGTGGCGGCCGGTGAGCACGACGACCGCGGGACCGTCCACGGCGCGCAGGACCCGCTCGAGCGCGTCGAGGCCCTGGGCGTCCGGGAGGGCGAGGTCGAGGAGCACGCAGTCCACCGCGCCGGCGGCGTGCGCGGTGACCTCGGCGACCGTCCGGACACGCTTCAGCGTCACCGTCAGCCCGCTGACCGACTCGACGTCGGCGAAGTGCTCCGCGACGAGCAGAGCGTCCGCGTCGTCGTCCTCGACCAGCAGGACGGCCATGGGCGCCGACGACTCGTCCAGCGTCCGATCCACGGCACCTCCTCGGCCCGATGACGGTGGGCGCCGTCCGGGTGAAGCGCTACCGCGCGAAACCTTAACGGGTGCTCACGGGGCGATCTGCAGGTGGCGCGGCCCCTCCCGGACGGGCCCGACGCGCCTCCGCCGTCGATCGGACCGGACCGCGATCTGGACGTGGCCGAGGGTGACCCGAACGCGACGTCTCGCCGCATCGACCCTCAATTGCCCCGTCGGCTATGGCGCGGCTCACAGGCGAGGTGAGATCGTCCTGTCGGCCGAGGCGGACCGAGCGGAGCGGGGGCGTGGATGTCGAGCACCGAGGTGGAGTCCTCCACCGCGTCGTCCCTCGCTCGGCAGACCACCACCTGGCACCGCGACGCCTTCGCCGCCATGGGGCGGTGGACCTGGCTGCAGACCCTCAACGACCGCGTCACCGCCGTCGTGGACCCGGTGTACCACCGTCACCGGGGCAACCTCCTGCTCGAGCTCATGCACGGCGGCCGGTGGGTCGGGCACTCGCTGCACCCGGCGCTGAGCGACCTCCCGATCGGGCTGTGGTCGAGCACGTTCGTGCTCGACCTCGCCGGCGAGGACGCCGCCGGCGACGGCCGCAGGCTCGGGCCCGCCGCCACGCTGAGCGCGGCCGGGCTGCTGGCGGCCACGGCCACCGCGGCCACCGGGGTCGCCGACTGGAACGTCAGCGACGGCGAGGACCGCAGGGTCGGGCTGTTCCACGGCCTGCTGAACGGCGCCGGGATGGCGCTGCAGGGTGCCTCGCTGGCTGCCCGGCTCTCGGGTCGCCGCGGCACCGCCCGCACCCTCGGGGCGGGCAGCCTGGCCGTCACCGCCGCGGCGGGCTTCGTCGGGGGCCATCTCGTGCAGGGCCGGGCCGTCATGGTGAACCGGGTCGCGACGACGACCGGCCCGACCCGGTGGGTGCGCGCGGTCTCCGACGACGACCTGCCGGAGGCCACGCCGGTCGGCTGCGAGGTCGAGGGCCGCCACGTGCTGCTCTACCGGCGCGACGGCGAGGTGCACGCCCTCGACGACGTGTGCAGCCACGCGGGTGCGCTGCTCAGCCGCGGGGAGGTCGAGGGGTGCTCGATCGTCTGCCCGCTGCACCTCTCGGCGTTCGACCTGCGCGACGGCTCGATCGTCCGCGGGCCCGCCCACCACCCGCAGCCGGTGCTCCCGGCGCGGGTCCGCAACGGCTGGATCGAGGTCCGGGGCAGTCAGCCCCGATCGCGGCGCAAGTGACCCGAGAGGAACCCGTCATGGCGTGGGAAGCAGTGGCCGATCTCGACCAGCTCGAGGAAGGCGACATGTTGCTGGTGGACATGGGCGAGCCGATCTGCGTCGTCCGGCTGTACGAGGACGAGGCGGTCGCCGTGCACAACACGTGCACCCATCAGCAGCAGCCGTTGAACGAGGGCTACCTGCAGGAGGACGACTCCCTCATCTGCCCGGCCCACAACTCGCGGTTCGACCTGCACACCGGGATCCCGACCGGGGTGCCCGCCGTGGACCCCATCCCGACCTACGCCTGCAAGATCGAGGACGGCGCGATCTGGGTGGACGTCGAGCAGCAGCTCAACGACGCGGCGATCCCGCACAAGCCGTTCCACTAGGCCGCCTCACCCGGCCCGGATCAGACCTGGCGCAGCATCCAGGTCCGTCGGCGGTCCTCGTGGGTGCGCACGGCACGCATGGCGTCCACGTGGGCCGCCTGTCCGGCGCTCGCCGTGCCCTGGGCGACCGCGGTCTCGGCGGCGGCCATGGCGCGGTCGGCGGCGGCCTCCGCGGACGTCGCGGGCGTCGGCTGTGAGGGGAGCGCGAACGCCTGCTCGTCGTCCTGCTCCCGCGGGTGGTACGGGTTGTCGTCGGGCAGCTTCGTGCTGATCCGCCCGTAGGCGCCCACCACCAGCAGGACGAGGCCGGCACCGATGCTGAAGAACACGTTCGGCAGCCGGAACGCCAGGACGTTCACGACGGTGCCGAGCACGGCGAGGTTCACGAACGCCGAGACCAGGAAGACCGCGCCGACCACGATCAGCACGCTGGAGGCGGCGCGCCCACCGCGGATCGCGCCGACGATCAGGAGGGCGGCGGTGGCGAGCGAGATCGCGGACAGCAGGCCGTTGGAGGAGAGCCCGAGCACCGGGCGTCCCTGGGTCGAGAAGAACTCCAGTCCGCCGGCGATGCCCGCGGACGCGAAGGCCACCAGGACGACGGCGGCGATGATCGCGCCCACGCGGTGCACGCGGACCACGCGGTCCCGGAGGCGGTGGTCGTCGGTCGACGGTCTGCTGGGCATGGGAGACGTCTCCTCCGCCGGATGAGCGGCGCTGACGGTGGGCGGGGGCCGGATGCCGGTCGCGTCGGGGTCCTGGCGCGTGCCCTGGAGCGGGGGTCCCCCGGCCCGGCCCGGCGAAACGGTCGCCGCGGCGTACGGTCGAGGTGGATGTCCAGGACCCCGGCACCCGGGGTCGGACGAGGTGCGCGGGCCTGTCGTAGCAGGAACCACTCCCCCGGTACCGGGTCCTCACCCCATTCCGACGCCTCGTGCACCTCGCTCCGGGCGCGCTCGTTCACCCCCGCCACCGCGGGACCAAGGACACGTCATGACCCCTGTCATCGTCATCCTCCTGATCGTCGTCGTCCTGGCCGCCATCCTCGTCGCCTCCAGCGCCCGGATGGTCCAGCAGTTCGAGCAGGGCGTCGTCCTGCGGTTCGGGCGCCTGCGTCCGCACCTGCGCGAACCGGGCCTCACCCTGATCGCGCCCTTCGCCGACCGGATGGTGAAGGTGAACCGGCAGATCGTCGTCCTCCCGATCCCCGCGCAGGGCGCGATCACGCGCGACAACGTCACGCTGACCGTGGACGCCGTGGTCTATTTCAAGGTCGTCGACCCGGTCCGGGCGACCATCAACGTGGAGAACTACCTGCAGGCGACCTCCCAGGTCGCGCAGACCTCGCTGCGATCGGTGATCGGCCGCGCGGAACTGGACACGCTGCTCTCCGACCGCAACCAGATCAACGACGAGCTCAAGGGCGTGATCGACGCCCCCACCGAGGAGTGGGGCATCGCCATCGAGCGGGTCGAGGTCAAGGACATCGAGCTGCCCGAGGGCATGAAGCGGTCGATGTCGCGCCAGGCCGAGGCCGAGCGTGATCGCCGCGCCCGGGTCATCGACGCCGACGGTGAGTTCCAGGCGTCCACGAAGCTCTCCCAGGCGGCCGCCGCGATGTCCGACACCCCCGGAGCGCTGCAGTTGCGTCTCCTGCAGACCGTCACCGACGTCGCCGCGGAGAAGAACAGCACCCTCGTCATGCCGTTCCCCGTGGAGCTGCTGCGGTTCTTCGACCGCGTGACCGAGGCCGCAGCGCCTGCCCAGGAGGCCCCGACGCCTGCCCAGCAGGCCCCGACCGCTGCCACCCTCCCGACCGCTGCCACCCTCCCCGGCGCTCCCGGCCTGCCGACCGCCGCGCCCACCGGCCCGGACCTGCCCCGGGCGTCCACCAACGGCCGCGCGGTCCCCGACTCGCGGGACGAGCGCACCGGCCTGTAGCACCGGAGCCGGCGTCGGGATGTGATCACCGTCATGTCCGGCTACCGTCATCGAGGGCGCGACGCCGATCGACCCGGGCCGCGGGTCGGCGGCCGCGTCCGGGCGGCGAGGAGATCGACGACATGGCCGAGGACACCGGCAGCGGACCCGTCTTCCGTCTGGTCTATCGGAGCCGGCTGCGCGTCCCGTCCCACCAGGTCAAGGCGGAGCTGGGCGCGATCTTCAGCAAGGCCCGCTCGAACAACAAGCGCCTGGGAATCACCGGCGCCCTCCTCGTCTGGCAGGACCACGTGGTCCAGACGCTGGAGGGCGACGAGGCGGCCGTCCGCGCCCTCTACGAGACGATCCACCACGACGTCCGGCACGAGCAGGTCAACATCCTCGAGACGGTGCCCTCGACGGAGCGGGTCTTCGGTCGCTGGTCGATGGCACGGGTCGGCGAGGAGGACGAGCCCGACATCCCGCTGCTGATGGACCGGGACAAGGGTGGTGCCACGCCGGCGGCGCGCCGCCCGACCACGCCGGACCAGGACGCCGTCCTCGACGCCATGCGCGACCACGTGCGGGGCGCCCAGCCCGCCTGACCTGGCCGGGCGCGGGGGACACCGTCGACACCTCACGGCACGAGAGGACGGCGCCATGACAGGAACGGACGACCCGACCGGGGCCTCGCCCGCCACCGGGCCGACGGCCCCCGACGACCACGAGGCCCTCGAGCTCGGCGCCTACCTGGCGGCCGAGAACGTCGCGAACGACTACCACTCCGACGGGTTCTCGTCGGACCACGGGGCGGGCTGACCGCTCCGAGCTCGCGCGTCCGTGCTCGGTCTCGACGGGTCGTGAGGGTCGGCGGTCCGGGGTCTCGTCCGCCCTCAGCCCGGGTCGTGGGTGTCCGGCCGGTCCTCGGGCAGCGCCGCGACGAGGTCGTGCAGGGCAGCACGGGGTCCGACGAGGAGCCGGTCGGTGCCGTCGAGCAGCGCGAACCCGGCGGGTGGTGCCCATCCCGGCGGGGGCACCCAGGGCAGCTCGACCACGCAGCGGAGGTCCTCGCCGTCCGCCCTGGTGTCGCTCGGCCCGTCCGCGGCGAGGACGAGGCCGTCGGGACGGAGGGTCCCGAGCAGGCGCCGGCCGTCGGGCGCGAGGACGGGCAACCCCACGGCCGTGCCGGCCCCGCCGTGCTCCCCGAGGTCGTCCACCGCGGCCCCGAGCGGGCGGTCCGCCTCGAGGACCGGGGACCACCGGACCGGGCCGAGCCACCGCGCGCCGCCGTCGAGGGCCGTCGTCGTGCCGGACACCGCGTCGCCCGCGGTACGGCGGGCCCAGCGCGGCAGGCCGGGGGGATGGAGCCGGATGCCGCGGCGGGTGAGCTTCAGCGTGTAGATCGTCTCGCTCGAGAGCCCCCGGGAGAGCAGGGTCGCCAGCACGACCGCGATCATCAGCGGCACGACCAGATCCCATTCGCCGGTGATCTCCGCGACGATCACCACGGCCGTGATCGGTGCCCGCGTCGCGCCGGCGAGCACGGCCGCCATGCCGACGAGCCCGTAGGCCCCGGCCGGTCCGCCGGCCCCGAGGAGCCCGAAGCCGTCGCCGAGCGCGGTCCCGGTCATGGCCCCGAGGAAGAGCGACGGGGCGAAGATCCCGCCCGAGCCGCCGATGGCGAGGGTGAGGCTCGTGGCGACCAGTTTCCCGACGAGCAGCACGACCAGGAACCCGAGCGCGTAGCCGCCCGCCACCCCCTGGCGCAGCACCGGGTAGCCGACCCCGTACATCTGCGGGAGGACGACCAGCAGGAGCCCGAGGAGCACCCCGCCGACGGCGGGTCGCAGCCACTCCGGGCCGTGCCACACCCGGTCGGCGAGGTCCTCGGCGCCGTAGAGGACCTTCGTGAAGACGACGCCGACGAGGCCGCCGACCAGCCCGACGACCGCGTAGAGCAGGTACTCCCACGCCGAGGAGACCCGGAAGGGCGGCAGGACCAGGAACGTGGCGGGCCCGTCGACCGCCCGGGCGATCGTGTTCGCGATCGCCGACGCCGCGGCGACGGTCAGGAAGGAGAGCAGCGAGAAGTCGACCAGGATGATCTCGAGCGCGAAGAACACCCCGGCGATCGGGGCGTTGAAGGTCGCCGAGATCCCGCCGGCCGCACCGCACGCCACGAGCAGCCGCAACCGGCTCCCCGGGACGCGGAGCCAGCCGCCGAGGGAGGACCCGATGGCCGATCCGATCTGCACGATCGGCCCCTCCCGGCCCACCGAGCCGCCGGTTCCGATGCACAGCGCCGAGGCGAGCGACTTCACCACCGCGACGCGGGGCCGGATCCGGCCGTCGTTCTGCGCCACCGCCAGCATCACCTCGGGCACGCCGTGCCCGCGGGCCTCCCGCGCCCACCGGTAGACCAGGGGCCCGTAGAGCAGGCCACCGACCACCGGGGCGGCCACCAGGAACCAGGTCCCGATCCCGGGCCACCACACCCAGGGCGCGCCGGGAGTGGCCGCGTAGTCGTCCTGGCCGGTGACGAGCCGGGTCACGCCGAGGATGAGGGCGCGGAAGACGATCGCGCCCAGCCCGGCCCCGACGCCGACCACGACTACCGCGACCGCCAGGCGCCCGTCTCCCGCGGGCTGCAGCCAGCGACGCGGGCCTGCGGCGCGGGGCGCGGTCACGGCTCCTCCGGCCTGGTCGACGGTGGCGGTCCGGGGCATCCTGACGCCGGAGGCGCCGGCGCGCAGACTGTGGTCATGGAGCTCTCCGACCTGACCTCGATCAGCGCGGGCGAGAGCGGGCTCGTCGTGGTGGCCACCGCGCGGGCCGACGGCTCGATCCAGTCCTCGCTCGTCAACGCCGGCCCGATCCCCCACCCCGTGACCGGCGCCGAGGTCCTCGGCTACGTCACCTACGGCCCCGCGAAGCTCACCAACCTGCGCGCCCGACCGTGGACGACGATCACCGCCCGCTCCGGATGGCGCTGGGCGACGGTCGAGGGCTCCGTCGAGATCGCCGGGCCCGACGACCCGCTGCCCGGCGTCACCGACGACCAGCTGCCGGGGCTGCTCCGCGACATCTTCCGCGCCGCGGGTGGCAGTCACGACGACTGGGACGAGTACGACGCCACGATGGTCCGCGAGCGCCGGGCCGCGGTCCTCGTCACGCCGACCCGGATCTACTCGAACCGCCGCCGCTGACGCGACCTACGCCTCGGCCGCCCGGTGCCGCCGGTAGTGGCGCGCGACCCGCGCCCGGTTCCCGCACCCCGCCGAGCACCACTCCCGCCGGGGGTGCGCCTTGACGAAGTAGAGGACGCAGCCCGGCGCCTCGCACGCGCGCAGGTCCTGCGGCCCCGCGAACAGCTCGACCCCCTGTCCGGCGAGCAGGGACACGACGGCGAGGGCCGGCGGGCCGGCGCTGCGGGTCGTCCGGACGAGCCGGCCGTCCTCCCCCCGCTCCAGGGCCGCCCAGCTCGGGGCGGCCGCCGCCACCTCGTCGAGGTCGGCGATCGCGCGGTCCGCGTCCGGGGTGGGCGACGTCCAGGCCGTCCGGGGGTCGGCGGTCACCTCGGCCGCCAGCCGCCGCAACGCGTCCCGCAGCGTCCGCAGCACCGGCAGGGGATCCACCTCGTCGGTGTCGGCCAGGGCCGGGCCGCCGATCGCCGCGGCGGCCGATGCGAGCCAGGCCCGCGCCTCCTGCGGGTCGTCGAGCGTGTCGTGCACCCCGGCCCGGTCGGCCCACACGGTGTTCATCAGCTCCACCGGCCAGGGCTCGCCCAGCACCGGGGCGCTCGTCGTCATCCCTCGCTCCTCACACGTCCTAATGTTCAGGATCGGGCCGTCCCGTTTGACTTTGCCACGACGCCGGGGCAAAGTCACTAACGCATGCGGACGTTGTCGTCCGTTAGGTGCGTTGGAGGCGATCATGGACGCGACGACGGGGTTCCACGCCGGCGAGCTCGCGGTGCAGCAGCGGGCGGGGGCGCGCGACGTGGCGGAGCGCCGGGCGGGCATGCTCGACCGGCCCGACCTGCGGGGCGGCGTCGGGCACTTCCTGGCCGAGCGCACGCTGGCCGGCCTGTCGGCCCGCGACGCGGCGGGGCGGCTGTGGGTCTCCCCGCTCACCGGCGCGCCCGGGTTCCTCGACGCGACCGGTGCCACGACGCTGCAGGTCCACGCGGCCCCGGGTCCCGCCGACCCGCTCCGGGGGCTCCCGGCGGGACAGCCGGTGGGCCTGCTGGCGATCGAGTTCGCGCGGCGCCGCCGGGTGCGGGTGAACGGGACGCTCGTCGCCGCCGGGCCGGCCGGGCTGACGGTCGAGGTGGAGCAGGCCTACGGCAACTGCCCGCAGTACATCCAGCAGCGGGTGCTGGACGCGGTGCCGGCAGCCGGGTCGGACGACCCGGGTGAGCTCACGGTCCACGACGCCCTGGAACCCGACGACGTCGCGCTGATCGAGGGCGCGGACACGTTCCTGCTCGGCACGACCCACCCGGAGCGGGGCAACGACGCCTCGCACCGCGGCGGCTCCCCCGGCTTCGTGCGGGTCGCCGGCCCCCGGCGCCTGTGGTGGCCGGACTATCCGGGCAACAACCTGTTCAACAGCTTCGGCAACCTCGCGGTCGACCCCACGGCGGCGCTGCTGTTCGTCGACTTCGCGACCGGCCGCACGCTGCACCTGTCCGGCACGGCCCGGCTCGAGTGGTCGACGGGGCCGGGTGACGACGGCGGGACCGGACGGCGGGTGTGGTTCGACGTCGAGGCGGTCGCCGTCGGCTCGGCCGCCGGGCTGCACGCCGACGCCGTGGAGCGCTACCCGCGCAACCCGGCCCTCACGTAGCGGACCGGTCCCGCACGTAGCGGATCAGCAGGGTGCCGTCGTCGGCGACGAGCAGCGAGGCCACGCCGAACCCGCGCGGCGCGTCGAGCGGGTCGGCGCTCGTCGCGACCCGGCCCGCCCGCCCCGCCACCGCCAGCGGCGCGACGCTGAGGCGGATCTCGTCGACGAGGTCGTCGCGCAGGAGGGTCCCGACGAGGCCCGGACCGCCCTCGCAGTCGATGCGCCGGAACCCGTCGTCGGCGAGCTGCGCGATCGCCCGGGGCAGGTCGACGGACTCGTCGCCGGCGAGCAGCACGCGCGCGCCCGCGGCCCGCCACGCCTCCTGCTGTGCGGCGGGTGCGGCGGCGCGGGTCACGACGATCGTCGGGGCGAGGACGTCGACGATGCTGGTGGCGTCCGCGGGGAAGGACCCGGAGGTCACGACGGCGAGCGGGGGCGTCTCGGAGAGCCCGTGCCGCCGGCGGCGGTCGGCCGCCGTGGTGCCGGGGCGCAGGCCGGGATAGGCCTCGGCGAGCGCGGTGCCGGAACCGAGCAGCACCACGTCGGCGAGGTCGTGGCCCAGCGCGAACACCCTCCGGTCGGCGGGGGTCGAGAGGCCGGCGCTGCGGCCGTCGATCTCGATGCCGCCGTCGAGCGAGCTGACGAAGTTCACCGCCACCCAGGAGCCACGCGAGCCGTCCGGTTCCTCGTCCGCCGGGTAGCGGTAGAGCGCCTCGAGCGCGTCCTCGTCGAGGGGCCGGGCCGGGAGCGGCCACACCTGGTGCATCAGTCCAGCCATCGCTCGGCGCGGGCCGGGGGGCGCTGCCCGAGGACGCTGGCGACCATCTCGACGGTCTGGCGGGTCTCCTCGACCTGGTGGGCCCGCACCATCGCGACGCCCTGGGCCGCGGCGAGCGCCGTCGCGGCGAGCGTGCCGGTGAGCCGGCCCTCGAGCGGCACGTCGAGGGTCTCCCCCACCACGCCCTTGTTCGACATCGCCAGCAGCACCGGCCAGCCGGTCTCGATGAGCCGCGGCAGGCTCCGGAGGACCTCGAGGCTCTGGTGGGTGTTCTTGCCGAAGTCGATCGTCGGGTCCAGCAGGATGCCCTCGGGCGGCACCCCGGCCTCCACCGCGCGCTCGGCGAGTGCGGTCGTGGTCGCGACGACGTCGCCCATGACGTCGGTGTACTGCGGGCGCACCGGGTCCGTGCGCGGTGTGAGCCCGCCGGTGTGGGCGCAGACGTACCCCGCGCCGTACCGGGCGGTGATGGGGAGGATCTCCTCGTCCCAGCCCGCCCAGCTGTCGTTGACCAGGTCGCCCCCGGCCGCGAGGAGGGCCTCCACCACCTCGGCGCGGTAGGTGTCGATCGACAGGGTGAGGTCCGGGAAGCGCTCCCGGGCCCATTCCAGGGTCGGCCGGACCCGGTCGATCTCCTCGGCGACGGTGACGACCGGGCCGGGGCTGGCCGGCACTCCCCCGAGGTCGATGACGTCGGCGCCCGCCGCCACGGCGTGCTCGATCGCGGCCCGGGCGGCCTCGGGCTGCCACGTCGCGCCGTGGTCGTAGAACGAGTCCGGGGTGCGGTTGACGATCGCCATGATCAGCGCGCGGTCCCGCCGCAGCTGCCGACCGTGGATCGACATCTCGGTCCCCTGCGCGACCGGGACGCTCACCGGGTTCCCGCCGCGCGGCGGCTGTCGATCAGGCTGCCCATGCCGCCTTGATACACGGCCGGTTCTCGCCGCGACAACGACGCGGGAGATCCCGCCCGTCCGGCGAGGGTGCGCCGACGGACAACCGACCGGGCCGGGGTTTGTCCCCGCAAGGCGTGGTGGGCGTCCCGGGTCGGTGTCAGGCTCGCCGGACCAGGACCGACGTCGGACGCGGGAGGCCTCGATGGCGCAGCCGGGACGCAGCGCGCTCGGGATGGTCGAGACCCGGGGGCTCGTCGGCGCCGTGGAGGCGGCCGACGCCATGGTCAAGGCGGCCGCCGTGGAGGTCGAGGGGTACCGCACGCTGCGCAACGGCCAGGTCTCCGTGCTGGTCCGCGGGGACGTGGGCGCGGTGACCGCCGCGGTCGACGCCGGGAAGGTCGCGGCCGCCGCCGTCGGGGAGCTCTACGCCGCGCACGTCATCCCGCGGCCCGCCGCCGACACCGAGGGGATCATCGACGCCGCGGTGTCGCACATCCGCTAGGCGGGCTGGTCCCCGTTGAGCTGGAGCAGCCGAAGCGCCACGTCGGCCCGCATCCGGTCGTCGTGCCGGGAGAGGTCGAGCCCGGTGAGCGCCTTGATGCGCTCGAGCCGGTAGCGCAGCGTCTTGTGGTGCACGAAGAGCTTCTCGGCGGCGGCGCGCTGGGAGCAGTCGGCGTCGAAGAACGCCCGCAGGGTCCGGACGAGGGCCCCGTCGTTGTCACGGTCGTACGCCACCAGGGGCCCGGTGACGTCCTCGATGAAGGTCTGCAGGTCGGGGTCCGAGCCGGAGCCGAGCAGCAGCCGCACCACACCGAGCTCCTCGTAGAGGAAGACGTTGTCGCCCCCGAGCCGATGGGAGGCCGACAGGGCCGTGCGGGCCTCGTTGAAGGCGCTCGGGAGGGCGTCCGGGTCGTCGTGCGGCCGGCTGACCCCCCACGACGACCGCAGCCCGGGTGCCTCGCCGCGGGCCGAGGCGACGATGTCGCCCACGAGCGCCTTCGCCGACGCCGCGTCGAGGGACTCGGCCACGGCGACGACGAGGTCGCCCCGCAGGCCGACGAGGGCGAGCCGCGGCCCGTCCTCCCGGTCGCGCAGGGCCCGGACGACGTCGCGGCGCAGCCGGTCGGTGCGCGAGGTGTCCCACCCGTGGGCGGTCGCGAGGTCCTCGACGTTCTCCAGGTGGCCGTGGATCACGCGCAGGTGGGAGCCGAGCGTGACCCCCATCTGCTGGGCCCGCGCCCGCGCGGCGACCCGGTGCTCGGGCGGGCCCTGCACCAGGTCCCAGAGCACCTCGTTGAGCGCCTCGCGGCGGGCCCGGCTGGCGGCCCGCTCGCGCAGCAGCGTCAGCGAGCAGGCCATCGCGACCTGCCCGGCCACGGCGTCGAGCATCTCCTCGCCCGACCCCTCGTCGCCCTCGGCGGGCAGGAGGCACACACAGCCGATCTCGTCGCCGTCGGAGTACACCGGCTGCACGCGCGCTTCCGCGGGGAGGCCCCCGATCCGCCGCAGGGCGCGCGGGGAGCGCGTCCGGGGAGCCAGCGTCTCGGGCAGGCCGGCCCCGCCGTGCCCGGCCAGCCGGGTCCCGGCCGCGTCGTAGATGCCGACCCGGCAGTGCAGGTGCCCGGCCACCTGGCGGGCGACCGCCGGGAGCCCGCCGCCCTCGAGCACCGTCGTGAGCAGTGCCTGCTGCAGTTCCGCCGTGCGGCCGAGCACCCCGACCTGGTGCTTGAGCGCCGAGTGCGCCTTCTCCAGGCCGGTGTTGGCCCGGACCTGCTCGTCGTGCAGGCGGGCGCTGCGGAGGGCGATCGTGGCGAAGTTCGCGAGGGTGACCATGCGGCGCACGTCCTGGTCGGAGAACACCGACGGCCGGCGTCGCCACACCTCGAGCACCCCGAGGAACTCGCCGGGCAGCTCCAGCGGCACGGCGAGCGCGGACTCGGTCTGCTCGCGCTCGGCGAGCCCGACGAAGTCGCGGCTGATCGTCCGGTCCTCGACGTAGCGGTCGACCTTCGCGGGGCGGCCGGTCTCGAACACCAGCCCCGCGACGCCCTGGCCCCGGCGCATCCGCAGCCGGGCGGTGTCGATCACCCGGTGGCCGACGCACGAGCGCATCCGGACCTCGTCGCCCTCGCGCAGCAGGACCCCGCAGATGTCGGAGTCGAGCAGGCCGAGGGTGCGGTCGGCGATGGAGAGCAGCAGCTGGTCGACGTCGTGCACCGAGAGGAGGGCCTCGACGACGTCGGTGACGATCTTGGTCTCCTCGGCGGCGTCGTCGAGGGCCGTGGTGGCCCGGTGGCGCCCGACGACCAGCCACAGCCAGGCGCACGCCTGCTCGAGCAGGAGGCGTCGCTCGCTGTCGACCCGGGGGCACTCGACGGTCCACGAGAGGGTCACCTGCCCGCTGCGCACCGTGCGGGGACCCTCGGTGGGGGCGCCGCCGAGGGACACCGTGACCGGCCCGCCGACGATGTGCGACGCGGCCCGCTCGACGTCCGCGCGGGCGGTCACGGGATCGTCCGGGACCGTCGTCAGCAGATCCTGCACGGGACACCTCGTCCTGGGGGCAGGGATCGACGCGGGTGCCGGGTCGACAGCGACCGGCTCCATGAACCCACCTCCGGGATGCCGATCCCCTACGGCCGGATCAGCGTCTTGAGACTAAGTCGTTCGGTCATGCGTCGATACGCCTCCGCGGCGTCGTCGAGTCCGAGCTCGTCGGTCGCGATCGCGCCGGGGTCGAGCGTCCCGGCCCGGACGAGTGCCAGGAGCGCGCCCGCGTCGCGCATGAGGTCGCCGACCGCGAACGAGAACCCGAGCTCCTCGGTGAAGGCCCGCCCGGCGGGCAGGTCGACGGTGTCGCCGGGCACGCCCACGGAGGCGACCCGGCCGCGCCGCCGGACGAGGTCGAGCGCGAGGGCCAGCCCGTGGTCGCCGCCGACCGCGTCGACCACGACGTCCGCACCGCGTCCCTCGGTCACCGACCCGACCACGTCCCGGGCCTCGTCGGGCGCCGCGGTGAGCGCCCCCTCCCGGGCGGCGAGCTCCCGCCGTCCGGCCACCGGCTCGACCACCACGACGACGCCGGCGCCGCACGCCTGGGCGACGAGGCTGGTCAGCTGGCCGACCGGTCCGCCGCCGAGGACGGCGACGGTCTCGCCCGGCTCCAGCCCCGCGCGGCGCAGGGCGGCGTAGCCGGTCGCGACGGTGTCGCCGAGGAGCACCGCGGCGTCGAGCCCGATCCCGTCGGGCAGGCCGGTGAGGACCGTGTCGGCGTGCGGCACGCGGACCAGCTCCGCCGAGGCGCCCGAGAGCGGCGGCCCGAACAGCGAGCCCGTCCCGAAGAACCGGCGCTCGGCGCACTGCCAGTGGTCGCCGCGGCGGCACCACCAGCAGTGCCCGCAGGCGGTGTAGTCGGCGCCGACGACGACGTCGCCGAGGTCGTGTCGGCGGACCTGGTCCCCGCGCTCGACGACCTCGCCGACGAACTCGTGGCCCAGCACGAACCCCCGCGGCAGGGTGTCGTGGTGGGCGAGGACGTGCAGGTCGGTGCCGCACACCGCGGCCCGGCGCACCCGGACGATCGCGTCGGTGGCCGCGCACAGGCGGGGGTCGGCGACCTCCTCCACCCGGACACGGCCGTTCCCGGCGTGCACGACGGCCTTCACGGTGGGCCCTCCTTCCGGGGGTCGGGGTCGGGGTCGGGGACGGGGACGGACACGGCTGGGGTCAGGACGCCCGCGGCATCGCGCCGAGCCGGGCGCGGATGCGCTCCGCCGCGTCGCGCAGCGCGGCGAGCTCGGCCGGCGCCAGGTCGAGGGCGACGATCTCGCGCACCCCGTGGCGGCCCAGCCGGACGGGGAGCCCGAGGTACACGTCGCGGATGCCGTAGGTCCCGTCCGCGAGGACGGCCGCGGACATCACCTCGCCGGTCTCGCGCACCATCGCCAGCACCATCCGCGCCGCCGACATCCCGGGCGCGAGGAACGCGCTCCCGCTGCGGAGCAGGCCGACGACCTCGGCGCCGGACCCGCGGGCCCGGTCGACGACCGCGTCCAGCCGCTCCGCGGCCAGGAGCCCGGACAACGGCCGCCCGTCCACGCGCGCCCGGGAGAGCGGGATGACCATCTCCTCGCCGTGGCTGCCGAGCGCGATCGCGTCGACGGCGCTCGCCCGCAGGGCCCCTCCCCCGTCGCTCCGCTCGCCCTCGAGCGCGGCCAGCGCCTGGAACCGGGCGGTGTCGAGGACGCCCGCCATGCCCACGACGCGCGTCGCGGGGAACCCCGAGCTGGCCCACGCGTGCTGGGTCATCTCGTCGAGCGGGTTGGTGACGACGACGAGGACCGCGTCCGGCGAGGTCGTCGCGACCCGCCGGGCGAGGTCGCCGACGATCTCGGCGTTGGTCCCGACCAGGTCGGCCCGGCTCATCCCCGGCCGTCGGGGCATTCCCGCGGTGATGACGACGTAGTCCGCCCGGCCGGCCTCCTCGACCGTCCCGACCCCCCGCACGCGGGTGGCGAAGCCGGACAGCGGCGCGGTGTGGGCGAGGTCCAGGGCGATCCCGGCGGCGCGGCCCTCGTCGATGTCGACCAGGACGACCTCGTCGAGGACGTCGGCGTCGGCCAGGCGCATCGCGGCGATCATCCCGACGTGTCCGGCGCCGACGACGACGACGCGACCGGATGGGCCGTCGTCGCGCGGTCCTCGAGCGGCGAGGCCCTCGGGGAGCGGCGCCCCACGACGGAAGAGGGCGGGCGACGGCGGGTGCATCTCCCGGATCGGGCCGCCGTCGGCGGGGAACAGGCCCGCCGACGGCGGGCGGGGCGTGGCCGGTGAGGGGCTCGGCGCGGGGTGACCGTTGCGGCGGGCGCCGGCGGTCGTCGCGGAGGTGCTCGTGGAGGCCGGACGGTCGGTCGTCCCCGACGACGGCGGGCGGGCTGCTCTCGGCGCCCGGTCCGCGTCGTCCGCGGCGGCGACGGTGACGCCCAGCTCGCGGGCGCGTTCGCGGGCCAGCGGGGTCACCACGTCGTGCGGCCCGACCCGGAGTGTGGCGCCTCGCCCGGCCGCCGCCTCGACGTCGGCGGCCGACCAGACGTGCCGGGCCTCCCCGCTCATCGCGACGCCTCCTGGCCCTTCATCTGCTCCAGGGCGGCGACCGCCGCGTCGCGCGCGGACTCGACCTCGCTCTCGGTGCCGGAGAGGAACATCCGGCCGAACCGCCCGACGGCGCGGAGCTCGATGACGGTGATCGAGGCGGCCTTCTCGGCCTCGTTGGCCGCGATCGAGATGTAGGCGGCGGGCGCGACCTCCATGACGAACAGGCTCTGGCCGGGCATCAGCATGCTGCCCTTGCGCCACTTGTTGAGCAGCTGCGCCTGGTAGGGGTGCACGTTGGTGATGAACTGCGTCGAGGCGATCGACGGGCGGATCCGGTCGGTCTCGAGCAGGCCCAGCTCGTCCAGGACGGCCTGTCCGGAGGCGAGGACCTCGGCCTGCTGCTCCGAGTGGATCTCCAGGAGGCCGAACTCGCGCTCGATGATCTGCAGGGCCGGGCGGACGCCGGCTGCCTTGAGGGCGATGTCGGCGGCCCGGAACACCTCGTTGCCGGGCGCCATCTCGATGTAGAGCTCCGCCATGCCCGCGAGCGGGACGTCGCCGGGGCTCGTCGCGGCGATGTGGGCGGCGCACTGCGGCTGCATCCGGTCGACGAAGGCGTAGGTGCGGAGGGTGACGGCGCTCACGGCGCGGACCTCGCGATCCCGAGCGGGGTGATGAGCAGGGCGTGCGGGTGGGTCACGACGGTCCTCTGCAGGTAGTCCGCCAGCACGTCGCCGGCGCGCGGGATCATCAGGGCGCCGCCCGCGAGGTGGAGCGGGAGGTCGACGGCGGGGTCGTCCGCGGACGCGGTCATCGCCCGGACCGACTCCGCGATGCGGTGCAGGCCGGGGACGAGGATCGGCAGGGCCTCGGCGGGCCGCTCGCGCTTGACCCGCTCGGCCTCCTCGAGCGCGATCCCGAGGGCGCCCGCGAGCACGAGGTCGAGGTGGTGCCCACCGCCGGGGCGGTCGTCGAGGCGCACCAGGTCGCCGCCCCGGAAGACCCCGATGCCGGTCGACCCACCGCCCACGTCGACCACGACGCCGTCGGTCACCCCGAGGGTCCGCTGCGCGGCGCTGACCTCGTCGACGAGGGCGACCTCGTCGAACCCGGCGGCCTCGCAGACGTAGGTGCAGGCGCGGGCGTCGGCGACCGGGATGCACGGCGGGTACGCGGTGGCCGCGCGGGGCAGGTCGACGCCGAGCGCCTCCTGCGCCCGGTCCCGCAGCGCGCGGACCGTCGTCACGGCGCGGGCGAAGTCGACCACCACGCCGTCGTGCAGCGCCCCGGAGCCGACCGACTCGACCCACACCGGGCGGTCCCGCCCGTCGTCGTCACGGTCGAGCACGACGAGCACGCAGCTGGCGGTCCCGAGGTCGACCCCGACGCGGGGGCGGGCGGGAGCCGTCGTGGCGGGGTCGTCGCGGCGGGCGGCGGCCTCGGCGAGGAGGGCGTGTGCGGCGGCCCACTCACCGTCGGCGGGCCGCACCTCCCCTAGACCTCGACGGTGTCGTAGACGCTGCGCCATGGCCGGACCTCGTGGGCGACTCGTTTGATGTTGATCAGGTGCAGGGGGGTCACGTTGTCCGAGCAGATCGAGCCGCTCCAGGTGCCGGTGCCGAGCTGGAAGGACGGGTCGACGTCCGTCGAGTAGCCCATCCCGCCGAACAGCGCCGGGGTGTTGACGACGATGCGCCCCGCCGGCAGCGCCGCGAACGGCGCGAGCTCGTCCGGGTCGGCCGCGTGGACCGCGGTGGTGTGGCCCTCGCCCCCGAGGGCCAGCACCTCGCGGCAGCGCGCCAGTCCCGCGCGCGGGTCGCGGGCGCGGTAGACCGAGAGGACCGGCCCGAGGATCTCCCGGGACAGCGGGACGTCGGCGGCCACGGTGTCGAGCTCCGCCGCGAGCACCCGGGTGGTGTCGGGGACGGCGAACCCGGCGAGCCCGGCGAGCCGGTGCGCGCTCTGGCCGACGTTCGCCGGGCGCAGGGCGCCGCGCTCGTCGAAGAGCACCGCCGTGAGGGCCTGCTGCTGGGCGGCGTCCATCCAGAAGGCGCCGCGCTCGGTGAAGGCCCGCAGGAAGTCGTCGGCCACGGCGTCCACGACGACGACCGACTGTTCGGCCACGCAGGCCGTCCCGTTGTCGAACGACTTCGAGGTGATGATCATCTCGGCGGCCTCGGCCGCGTCGGGCACGCTCCGGCCGACGTAGGCCGGGACGTTGCCCGCGCCGACGGCGATGGTCGGCTTGCCGCTGGAATAGGCGGCGCGCACCATCCCCGGTCCCCCGGTGGCCAGGACGAGCGCGATCTCGTCGCGGCTCATCAGCTCGGCGGTGGCCGCGAGCGTGGGGCTCTCCAGGCAGGAGACCAGTCCCTCCGGGGCGCCGGCGGCGACCGCGGCCTCGGCCATGACCTGCGCGGCGCGTGCGGTGCACCGGGCGGCCCGCGGGTGCGGGGCGTGCACGACGGCGTTGCCGGACTTCACGGCGGCGAGGCTCTTGAACAGGGCCGTCGACGTCGGGTTGGTGACCGGGATGATCCCGGCGATGACCCCCATCGGGCTGCCGATGGCGGTGACGCGCGAGGCCTCGTCGGTCCAGAGCACGCCGATCGCGCGGCGCTCGAGCATCCAGCGCGCGACGAACCCGGTGTTGTAGCGGTTCTTGTAGATCTTGTGCTCGTAGACGCCGTAGCCGGTCTCGTCGACAGCGAGGCGGGCGAGCTCCTCCGCGGCCTTCGTGCCGGCCCGCGCCATCGCCCGCACGTAGCCGTCGAGGGTCTCCTGGTCGACGCCCTCGAGCCGGTCGGCGGCCTCCCGGGCCGCGCGGGCCTTCGTCCGGACGTCCGCGAGGCCGGCGAGGTCCGCGTCCAGCCGGCCCGACGGCCCCCGGTCCAGGGTCGCGGTCACCGCCTACGCCTTCGGGCGGGCGAGGATCGCGAGGATGCCCTCGGTCTCGTCGTGGGGGCGCGGGATGACGTGGACCGACACCACCTCGCCGGCCTTGCCCGCGGCGACCGCCCCGGCGTCCGTCGCGGCCTTCACCGCGCCGACGTCGCCCCGGACCATCACCGTCACGAGGCCGCCGCCGATCTCGCGGTGGCCGAGGACCTGGACGTTCGCGGCCTTGACCATCGCGTCGGCGGCCTCGATGGCACCGACCAGACCCTTGGTCTCGATCAGCCCCAGGGCCCCGCGCATCGGGACCGCGCCGTTGGTCGACGCTCCGGTCGTCGCCGTCGCCGTCGTTGTCATGAGAGTCCTCCAGTGGTCCTCGCGCGGCCTCACGCCGTGCGGTAGGTGACGGTCCCGTTGCGGATGACCGAGTCGGCGATCGCGACGACGGCCCGGTCGGTCGGCGTGCCGGCCCCGGCGGCCACGCGGGCCGCTCCCCCGGTGGTCATCAGCACCACGTCGCCGTCGCCGGCTCCGACGAGGTCGACCGCCACGTAGGTCGCCGCATCGTCGGCGTCCTCGTCGGTGGCGTCCTGGACGAGCAGCAGGGAGACGTTGTCGAAGCCGGGCGAGCGGACGGTCGCCACGACCTGGCCGAGCACTCGCCCGAGCTGCATCGGGTGCCTCCGCGACCTCGTCGTGCGGGACGATGCCTGTGAGCCAGGTCTCGTCGTGTGGGGCGGACGGTAGGGCCGGGACTCGCGGCGGGGCCCTATCCCGGCAGGACAACGTCGGGGGGTTCCGCTGTCCTGACGTGCACTGGCTCGGGCCCGGGCGGTCCCGGACGCTCGTCGTGATCCGAGCCACACTGGCCCCGCGGGAGGAGATCACCGGTGATCCGCGACGAGGACGCGCAGTTCCACCCGCCCACCAGCGACGACCCGCTCTGGGCCGAGACGAACTACTTCGGGCTGTACGCGGGCCAGGACACCGAGCGGCCGGTCAACATCGGGCTGTACGCACTCTTCCGGAAGCCGATCGGCGTCGTCGGGTCCACCGTCTCGATCAACTCCCGTCGCGTCCGCGAGCCGTGGGCCGCCGAGTACTGGGACGCCCAGAACCTCCCCGCGCCGGCGAGCCTCGTCGACTACGAGCTCGGCAACGGGCTGCGCGTCGTCTGCTCGAAGCCGAACCAGGTCTGGGACGTCGACTACTCGGACCCGGCGGCCGGCGTCGAGATCCATTTCCGGTACACGGCGCTGATGCCCGCCTACGACATCAACGACCCCGACCAGGACCCGCTGGCCGCCGACCGGGACATGGGGAAGACCTGGGGCCACGCCTACGCCGGTCACTTCGACCAGTCGGGGCGCTACGAGGGCGAGGTGTCGGTCCGGGGCCGGACGCTGCCGATCGACTGCGTGTCGACGATGGACCACAGCTGGGGCGTCCGCGCCGAGCGCCAGACCTCGCGCCTGTCCTGGATGCACGCCCACTTCGGCGAGGACCTCGTCGTGCACGGCCTGTTCGACTTCGACACCGCGAACGGACCCGACGGGGACTCGCCGCTGCGCCTGACCCACGGCTACCTGATCGAGGACGGCGAGCTCCACGGGCTGGCCGGCGGTACCGGGCTCACCCGACGCCGAGGTCTCTACCCCGACCACATCGCCGTCGAGGTGACCGACGCCCGCGGCCGGGTGTTCGCGGTGGAGGGCGAGTCGCTCACGACGTTCCCGTGGCAGTCCCAGCCCGGCGTGGTCGGCCACAACGCGCTGCTGCGCTGGACGGCCGAGGGACGGGTCGGGTTCGGGGAGTGCATGGACTTCATCGGGCTCGGCGAGCTGGGCGAGGTGTTCAGCCGGCCATGACGTCGCCGAGCGGGCCCGACGTCCGCGCGGTCGTGTTCGACCTCGACGGGACGCTGGTGCAGACGCGGCTGGCGTCCTGGGAGGTCTTCGAGCCGATCAGCCGGCGGTTCGGGCTCGGGATCGACACCCCCGGGCAGTACTTCGAGCTGTTCCGGGGCAACGTCTTCACCTCGATCCGGGAGCGCTGCGACGACGAGGCGCACGCCCGGGAGGCGACCGGTGAGTTCCTCACCGCGCTACGCGAGCACTACGACCCGCCGCTCGTGCCGGGCATGCCCGCCGTCGTCCGTCGGCTCGCCTCCGAGTGCACGCTCGCCGTGATGTCGTCGAACGCGATGGAGGTGCTGCGGCGGGTCCTCGTCGACAACGGGCTGGCCTACTGCTTCGCGCACGTCTTCGGCGGTGACGTCGCCCCCGACAAGCGGACGGCGCTGCGCAGCTTCCTCGCCGACGCGGGCAGCGGGTACGGCCGACGCTGCTCCGCCGACTACGACGAGGGCGGGGAGGCGACGCGTCCCGACCCGGCCACGACGGTCCTCGTCACCGACACCGCGGGCGACGTGCGGGACGCCGTCGAGGTCGGGGTGCGCGTCATCGGGGTCGCCTGGGGCATGCACGAGGCGGCCGAGCTGACCGGGGCGGGCGCGGAGTTCGTCGCGCTGTGGCCCCAGGAGATCCTCTCCCACCTCCTCGGCGAGCGGGCGGCCCGGGAACCGACGGGGGCGTGCGCGGTGCCGGGGACGGTGGCCGCGGACTCCGCCGACTGCGGGTGCGGGTGCTCGTCGGCCGGTGGTGGTCGATGCGCGCCGGAGACCCGTGGCAGCAATGGCGCGTTGCTGGCGTCTGACGGCAGCACGGCGCCGTTCACCCCTGAGCCGGCGGAGTCCCCTGGTGACCGCCGACGCCGACGCCGCCGCGAGGCCGCCGAGGCCCTCCAGGTCGACCGGCCCCAGGAGCCGTCGCGGTCCTCGTCGAACGGTCACCGACACGACCCGTCGGACGAGCTGCTCGAGGCCATGCGACGGATTTGCCGTGCGGGCTGAGGCTGCTTCGCCGGCGGGCACGCTGAACTTCCGCGATCTCGGTGGCCTGCCCGCCGGCCCCGGACGCCGCACCCGGCCCGGGGTGCTCTTCCGCAGCGACACCCTCCAGGCGCTCACCGACGACGACGTCGCGCTGCTCGTCGGCCGGCTCGGCCTCGAGGTGGTGATCGATCTGCGGGTCGGCGCCGAGGCGGTCGAGCAGGGCCGCGGACCGCTCGTGGGCCGCGACGTCACGTACCTCAACGCGCCGCTGCGGGAGGCCGCGCCGAACGACGAGCCCCCGGAACGCCAGGCGCTGCTGTTCTCCCTGATGCACCTCGAGGCCCCGACCTCGGTGCTCGGGACGGTGGTCCGGGCGGCGGCCGCGTTCGCCGGGCGCCCGACCGTCGTGCACTGCGCCGCGGGCAAGGACCGCACCGGCCTCGTCGTCACCCTGCTGCTCGCCCTCGCCGGCGTGGAGCGCGAGGCGATCGTCGCCGACTACCTGGCCAGCGGCCCGAACATGGCGGCCGTCATGCGGCGCTTCGGCACGTGGCCCCGGTACGCCACGCACATGGCCTCGGTCGCCCCGGAGCTGTACCAGGCGCACGAGAGCACCGTCCGCGGCCTGCTCGACGCCCTCGACGAGCGCCACGGCGGCGCCCGCGGCTGGGCCCTCGCCCGCGGGCTCGACGAGGCACTGCTCGACCGCTTCCCGGCCCTGCTCACGGAACCGTTCTGAGGGGCTGCCTCGGTAGACGCGTCGCGGCGGGGCCGGGCGGGGGCTCGGCGAGGAGCCGGGCCTCCGCCCTCGGGCTGCATCGGTATGCGCGGCGAGGCTCGACGAGCAAGCCGTCCCTCTGCCCGTGGTGCCGTGGGAGGCGCGGTCGGGCTCGGCGAGAGAGCCGGGTCTCACCCTCCGGGAGGGCTCGGCACGCTCGTCGGGAGACGCCGGGCCCGCCCCCAGGCGGCCTCGCCAAGCGCGGCGAGACTGTCGGGGGGTCGCGCTATCGTCCGAACATGAGTTCGAACACTGAGGAGAAGGCGGGTGACACGGTCACCGCCGAGCTGACCGCCCTGCTCGCCCGCCTCGCCGAACTCGCCGACGCCGCCACCGACCCAGCCCCCGACGCCCGAGCCGCTCTGATCGATCAGATCGCCGTCCTGGAACGCATGCGGTCCTCGCTCGCGGCCGCCCAGCACACCGCGATGGTCGCCTTCGCCCGCACCGAGGTGGAGGTCCAGGCCGAGCTGGTCGCCGCCGGGCGCCTCGACCCCGAGAAGCTCGGGCCGCGACATCGCCGCCCAGATCGGGCTGGCCGCGCACGTCTCACCCACCGCGGGTTCGCGCCGGTTGGGCGTGGCGCGCGACCCTGGCCACCGACCTGCCCCACACCCGCGCCCTGCTCGCGGCCGGGCGGATCAGTGAGCGGCTGGCCGAGACCATCGTGGACCAGACCAGCCACCTCGACCCCGAACAGCGACGCCTGGTCGACAAACAACTCGCCGAGACCGGGCTCGAGACGATGGGGTTCCGGCAGGCCGAAGCCGCGGTGAAAAAGGCCGCCTACGAGACCGACCCCGCCGGCTACACCAGCCGTAGCCGCACCGCGCGCAAGGACCGGCGGGTCACGCTGCGCCCCGCGCCGGACACCATGAGCGTGCTCTCCGGGCTACTCCCGGTCGAGCAGGGCGTGGCCTGTCTGGCCGCGCTGCGCCAGCACGCCGACGGGCTGATCGCCACCGGTGCCACCGACGGCCGCACCCGCGATCAGATCCTCGCCGACACCCTCGTGGAACGTCTCACCGGGCAGGCCCGGGCGGTCGATGTGAACGTCGAGGTCGGGATCGTGCTCCCCGTCGACGCCGCTGCTGGATCCGGACAGCCCGGCCACCGGTGACCTGACAGGGCATGGTCCGCTGCCGGCGGGGATCGTGCGCGATGTGCTGCGCGACACCGGTGGGACGCGGTGGTGGCGGCGACTGTTCGCTTCTCCCGCCCACGGCACCCTGGTCGGTGGGGACCCACAGCGACGGTTGTTCGACGGGTTCCTCGCGAAGCTGATCGACCTGCGTGACGGTGGCCGCTGCCGCGACCCCTACTGCGACGCACCCCATCCGCGCACCACGACCACATCAACGACAAGCCCGGGCCGGCGGGCCCACGAGCTTCACCAACGGCCGCGGGGTGTGCGCCCGCGGGAACTACGTCCGCGAGATGCCGGGCTGGCAGGTCGAGACCATCCACGACGGGCTCGGCGACCATCCGCACACCGTGCAGACCACCACCCCGACCGGACACACCTACACCAGCCGCGCCGGACCATGATCACGTCATCGCACCGCTGCTCACGCCGGACCGAGCGCCGCCCGACCCAGCCCGAGGATCAGCGGCCGCACCTCGGGCAGGTCGACCGCGAACCGGCGGAACCCGAGCGCGTAGAGCCGCGCCGCGACCGCGTCGGACACGGTGCCGGACAGCCGCACCCCCACCGGGACATCCGGATGAGCCCGCGCGACCTCCGCCAGCCCGGCCAGCAGCGGCTCCACCGTCGGGTCGATCGCGTGCCGCGGGTCGACCGAGAGCAGCCCGCGGGCGACGTAGTCGTCGAGTGGGGCGGCGGTCAGGAACTGCCGGGCCGGGATGCCGAACATCGCCGCCTGCAGCGCCCGCAGCTCCAACCACACGACGTCGCTGTGGGCGGCCAGAGCGTCGGCGCCCAGGACCGCGCGGGGGCTCGTGAGGTAGGTGCCGGTCCCGGGCCCCGAGCCGGCCCCGTCGGCCTCCCGCAGGGCGCGGACCTCGGCGGGGTCGGAGACGTGCCGCACCGCGAGCCGCATCCGCCCGCCGTACCCGGCCTCGGCGGCGGCCAGGGCGAGCCCCTCGCGCTGCGCGGCGACGAGGGCGGGGACGCCCAGCGGCAGGGCGAGCTCGGGGTGCCGGGTCGTCACGGCGGTCTGCTGCAGGAGCTCTCGCGACTCGTCGGCGAGCAGGTCGATGGCCCGCACGTCGACGTCGTGGTCCCCGGCGGCCGCGAGCAGCCCGGAGACCTCCCGGGCGACGGCCTGCCGGACCTCGTCGAGGGCGGTCCCGGTGCCCACGCCGTCCCAGCCCTTCTCGAGCAGGGTCTCGACGAGGTGGTTGAGGTCGCCGGACGCGGCGAGGACGTCGTCGACCGCGGTGACCATCCCGGTGGCGCCCGTGGCCCGCGCGACGACGACATCGCCCGGCACGGTCACGCGCGCCAGCACCTCGCAGCCCGCGGCGTCCGCGGCCGCGCCGAGCAGCGCGTCCATCGCCTCGTTGGCGGCGGCGGGGGTCGTCACCGGGAGCGCCCCGGCCACGAGCTCGCCCGAGGCACCGTCGAGCGAGACCGGGTCGCCCTCGGCGAGGGTCCGCTCGCCGATCCGAACGGTGCGGGCCGCGGCGTCGATCTCGAGCGCGGCCGCACCGACCACGCAGGCGGTGCCGAGGGCCCGCGCGACGACCGCGGCGTGGCTGGTGGACCCGCCGGTCGAGGTCACGATCCCCGCCGCCGCGATCATCCCGTGCAGGTCGGCGGGGCTGGTGACCGAGCGCGCGAGGATCACCGTGGCGCCTGTCTCGGCGCGCGCCTTCGCGCGGTCGGGATCGAGGACGAGCTCACCGCACACCTGGCCCGGGCAGGCCCCGATCCCGGTGAGGAGCACCCGGTCGTCCACACGGGCGGCCGCGAGCGCGTCCTCGTCGAATCCCGGGCGCTGCGCCTGCCGCAGCTGGTCGGCCGTGACCAGCGACAGGGCGCGGGCGGGGCTCGCCGTGCCGTCGCCGAGGAGGTCGGCCGCGATCCGCACGGCCGCCTCGGGCGTGCGCTTGGCGCTGCGGACCTGCAGGAAGTACAGGACGCCGTGCTCGACGGTGAACTCGACGTCGAGGACGTCGCCGTGCCGGGCCTCGAGCGCGGCGCAGGAGCGTCCGAGCTCCTCGAGCAGCGACGGCGGGAGGGCCCGCGCGACGGGATCGGGGGTCCGGACGCCCGCGACGACGTCCTCGCCCTGGCTGTGCGCCAGGTACTCGCCGTAGAGCCCGGGCTCGCCGGTGATCGGGTTACGGGTGAAGACGACGCCGGAGCCCGACGCGTCGTCGAGGTTGCCGAAGACCATCGACTGCACGACGACGGCCGTGCCCATGTCGTGCGGGATCCCGTGGTGCTCGCGGTAGGTGCGGGCGCGGCGGGTGTTCCAGGAGCGGAAGACGGCCTCGACGGCGTGGCGCAGCTGCTCGCCGGGGTCGGCGGGCACGCTCTCGCCCAGCTCGTCGGCGACGGCGGCCTCGGCCGCGGCCCAGACGCGGTCGTACACCGCTCCCGCGTCGTCGCCGGGCCCGACCGCCCCGACCAGGTCGTCCACCGCGTCGCGCTCGTCCAGGGCGCCGAGCACGATCTCGGAGTACATGGCGTGGAAGCGTGCGACCAGGTCCGCCATGAACCGGGCGTCGCCGGTGCGCTCCGCGAGCGCGACCGCCGCCTCCCGGGAGAGCCCGAGGTTCAGGACGGTGTCCATCATCCCGGGCATCGAGATCGGCGCCCCGGAGCGCACCGAGAGCAGCAGCGGCTCCGGACCGGCCCCGAACGTCTTCCCGGTCGCCGACTCGATCGCCGCCAGCCGGCCGTGCAGCTCCTCGACGAGCCCGTCGGGGAGGGCCCGCTGCTCGAGGTAGACGTGGCAGGCGGCGGTGGTGATGACGCAGCCGGGCGGGACGCGCAACCCGTCACGGGTCATGCGCACCAGCCCGGCCCCCTTGCCGCCGAGCTGCCCGGCGTCCGCGGACCCCTCGTCGGTGAACGCCCGGGTCCAGGAGCTCACTCGGTGCGCTCCCGCCCGAGGGTGCGCAGGAGGTCCTCGTGGAACTCGAACCACACGGTGTGGATCGAGTCCCGCGTCGGGGACGAGACGAGGTCGTGGTCACCGGCGTCGATCGCCTCGAGCGCGGCCCCGAACCGCGTCGCGTAGCCGGCGAAGCGCGCGTCGTGGGCGGCGAGCGCGGCGATCAGCCCGTCGAGCCGCGCGACGAGGCGTTCCAGCCGGCTGATGACCTTCTCGTCGTACTCGGCGTCGGTGTGGTCGTTGGCGACCTTGCGCCCGCCGACGTCGACCTGCTGCCACGAGGACATCGTCGTGAGCAACTGCGCGTTCGTGGCCTCGAAGCGCTCGACGAGGGCCAGGACGTCCTCGTCGGCGCGCACCGCCGCGTAGATCTCCTTCGCGGTGGCGGCGAGCGCGGGCTCGGCGTCGTCGGTGGGCAGGGCCGCCCCGCCGGCGACGACGACGAGACCGCTCCCGCTCAAGGCCTCGAGGCGGCCTGCGACGTCCTCGGGCGACAGGTCGACGACGGCCGCGATCGCTGGGGCACCCGCCATCTTCTTGAGGGCCAGCACGTTGAGCACGTCGTAGTCGGGCTTGGCCAGGGTCGTCATGAGCCTCCCTCCGGTCGGCTCGTGAGCACCGGATGCGGCCGTGACCGCATGCAGTGCCCACGAGCGCGCGCGTACCTACAGCCAGCGGTACTTCGAGCGGCTCGTGCTGACGCCGTCCGGGAAGGGGAGATAACCGGCGCCCGAGAAGATCTTGCTCGGCACCGTCTCCTGGGCGAATCCCCGCTTGGTGATGTCGTAGTAGTAGTTGGAGACCCGCTGGTCGATCTCCCACAGGTCGTAGTCGCGGCACGCCTTCTCGTAGGTCCCGGCGAGGCGCAGGTGCGGGAGGATCATGTCGATGTAGTAGACGTACTGGCCGTTCCAGATGAGGTCGCGGCGGCACATCTTCGACGTCTTCGTGTAGAGCTTCAGGGTCGCCTGCTGCACCCGCCCGAGGTGGTCGCCCAGGTCGTCGATCTTGATGGGGTAGACCTCTCCCATCGGGGTGTTCCACTTCTCGCGGGCGAACACCGCGCCGCCGACCACCGCCTGCAGGTAGTTCTTCGGCCGCGTGAACGTCGTGGAGATGTCGTTCACCCGGATCTCGTCGAGGCCCATGATCTCCGGGTCGATGACGAGCGCGAGCGTGTAGACGTGCGGGAGTCCCGCCTCCTCGCAGACGTCGCTCCAGTGGAAGATCTCCTCGTTGACGAACAGGTCGCGGAGGATGAGGAGCTTGCCGTCCGGCAGCTCGTAGGGGCCGGTGTCGCCGAGCCCGAGGCGGCAGTCGTAGTGGTCGAGGAACGACAGCAGCTCCGCCGCGGCGTTGAACCGGGTGAACTGGGCGTGCTTCGGGCTGTCGGGCTCGAGCTCCTCGACCTGGGCCACGATCGTGTCCAGGAAGTCCTGGTCGTGGATGCGGCAGCGGTAGCGGTCCTGGGAGTTGAGGATGTAGCCGTCCTGGCGCTTGCCCCAGAGCACCCGCTGCATGAACTTCAGGATCTCGTTGCTCTCCTGGACGTACTCGTCGGCCTTCATCACCTCGAGGGCGAGCAGACCGCAGCGGCCCATCCCGAAGCCGACGGCGCCGATGGCCCAGTCGTGCACCGAGTTGACCTTGGTGCCGATCTCGCGGCGGGCGGTCGCACCGATGTCCATGACGCCCTGGGCGCCGCCGACCTCCTCGGTGGTCATCGCGAGGAGCTCCGGCCACCGGTAGAACTCGTGCATGAAGGCCAGGATCTCGTACTCCTGGCGCGGGATCATGCCGGAGACGCCCTCGGTGGCCCGCATGACGAGCACGTCCCAGATGTTCCAGGCGAGGTAGTTGTTGAGGTCGTTCAGCTCGTCGACCGAGAAGCGGTCGGCGAGTACCTGCTCCTTGGTGACCTTCTCCAGCACCCCGCTCTTCGCGCGGGACTTCATCATCTTGTCGCCGAGGATGCCGTCGGTGACGGGATCCATGCCGACGAAGTTCCCGGTGTAGGTGAGGTCCTGGAACCGGAGGCCGTCGTCGGCCTGCTCGTAGCGCTGGCGGAAGTTCGCGTGCTTTCCCTGGGTCGTCGTCATCCTGCTGTGTCCTCCTGGCTCGTGATTGGTCGGTTGTCGGACGGCGCTAGATCGCGACCACCCGGCCGACCTCGTCGTCGGTGCAGTCCAGGCGGACCTGCTTGCCGTCGAGCTCGCGCGCGATCTCCTCGAAGTGCGACTCGTCGGTCGACCCCACGACGTAGCGCGACTCGCTGCCCGTCAGGTGCGCGGTCATCACGCACGGCGTCTGGAACTCGCGGGAGAGGATGCCGAGGTGCGACTCCGGGGCCCCGGACATCGTGATCACGCCGATCGCGCCCATCGAGAGCGCCGGCGCGAGGAATGTCGTCGTGCCGCCGCGGACGAGCAGGATGTGTTCGGCGAGCTTGCCCGACTGGATCAGACCGATCACGTCCGCCGGCGAGCCCAGGTACTTCACCGTCCCCGACGGGGACTTCTGCGTGTCGAAGACGTTGTAGCCCTCGGCGAGGACGTCGGCCATGGAGTTCCTCCTCGAAACGATCCCGGGGCAGGGACGACCACTGACGAGCCCGCCGGGTGCCGCCACGGTGCCTCCGCGTTGCCCACGTCACAGTGCCCTGGATCACTTTCGGCGCCGATGGCGAGCGAGGACAAAGAACTCCGGCGTGCTTGTCTCCCCCAGATAGACCCGTCCCGGGGCCGTGACCCCGGTCCCGCCCGGTTGTCGTTCGCCCCCGGGGCACGGAGGATCAGGGCGATGACCCCCGTCGAGGCCGGCCGCCTGCTCACGCGCCGCCGCCACGTCGACCTGCGCCGGGTCACCTCGCTCGCCTGTCGTCGGTGACCTTCGCCCCCGCACCCGACGACGCCAGAAGGACCTCGCCACCATGGCCACACCGACGATCACCCCGGCCCGCGACGCGGCGGGCCCCGACGGCGGCGGACGCCCGCCACTGACCGCGCACTGGTTCCTGCCCACCTACGGCGACTCCCGCGGCCTCGTCGGCGGCGGGCACGGCATGGCCGCGGCCGCCGCGGGCACCCCGCGCGAGGCGTCGCTCGGCTACCTCGCCCAGATCGCCCGCGCCGCCGAGACGGTGGGCTTCGAGGGCGCACTGACCCCGACCGGCGCCTGGTGCGAGGACGCCTGGCTGACGACGGCGATGCTGGCCGCGGAGAGCGAGCGGCTGAAGTTCCTCGTCGCGTTCCGCCCCGGGGGCGTCTCCCCCACCCTCGCCGCGCAGATGGGCGCGACGTTCCAGCGCCACTCCGGCGGGCGGCTGCTCGTCAACGTCGTGACCGGCGGCGAGCCCAGCGAGCAGCGCGCCTACGGCGACTTCCTCGGCAAGGACGACCGCTACACCCGCACCGGCGAGTTCCTCGACGTCGTGCGCCGGCTGTGGGCGGGTGAGCAGGTGACGCTCGACGGCGAGCAGGTCCACGTCGAGGGCGCCCAGCTGCAGCGCCTGCCCGACCCGGTCCCGCCGATCTACTTCGGCGGCTCCTCACCGGCTGCCGGGGACGTGGCCGCGAAGCACGTCGACGTCTACCTCACGTGGGGCGAGCCGCCGGAGCAGGTCGCGGAGAAGGTCGCGTGGATCCGCGGGCTCGCGGCGGCCCAGGGCCGCGAGGTCCGCTTCGGGATCCGGCTGCACGTCATCACCCGCGACACCGCCGACGCGGCCTGGGCGCAGGCCGAGGAGCTGCTGCGCGGGATCCCGGCCGAGATGATCGAGCAGGTCCAGGCGGGGCTGTCGAAGAGCGAGTCGGTCGGCCAGCAGCGGATGCGCTCGCTGCACTCCGGGGGGACGAAGACCGCCGCCGACCTCGAGGTCTCACCCAACCTCTGGGCGGGCGTCGGGCTGGTGCGCGGCGGAGCGGGCACGGCCCTCGTCGGGAGCCACGCCGAGGTCGCCGACCGCATCGCCGAGTACCACGCCCTCGGCATCGACGAGTTCGTCCTCTCCGGGCACCCGCACCTCGAGGAGGCCTACTGGGTCGGCGAGGGCCCGCTGGCCGAGCTCGGCCGGCGCGGTCTCTGGCGCCCCGCAGTGGGATCCGAGGCGGCCCGGGCGGCCGACGCCCCGGCTGCGGCCGTGCCCTTCGCCGGGGCCGCCCGCTAGCGCCCCCGCCCGCCAGAGCCGCCCCCGCCCACCAGCCGCCTACGAGCGCATCACCACGGCGCCCGCCGCGGTCCGCACCTCCAGCCCCGAGACCAGGTCGCTGGGGAGGTCGGTCGAGGCCGCCACGTGCACGTCCTCGCCGGGCGGCGGGCTCCAGCTGGCGATCTGCTCGAGGCGCCCGTCGGCCGACCGGACCACGAGCACGTAGGTGGTCCGCGGGGCGTTCGCGGGCGGCGGGGGGTGCGGCGCGCCCTCGTAGATGCAGGTCAGGGACACCTGCGTCCCCCACGGGCGCGCGGTCAGGCCCGCGAGGCCCGACGACTCCGACCCGGCGACGGCGGGCAGCGCGACCTCGCGCGCCTGCCCGACGGCGACCGTGTCCGGGGCGGGCCCGGGACCCGACGTCGACCACGCCGTCACCCCCGCCCCCACACCGAGCGCGAGGACGACGGCCGACGCGGCGGCCAGGAGGGCGACGCGCCGTCGGCGGCGCACCCGGCGCACGGTCCCCGCGAGGAGCTCGGCGGGCGGCTCCGGCTCCACGACGTGCACCGGGGCCTCGGCGCGGGAGAGCAGGCCCGGCAGGCCGGCGACGGCGGAGAGCTCGGCGCGGCACGCCGGGCAGCCCTCGAGGTGGGCCTCGAAGGTCTCCCGCTCGCCGGGGTCGAGGGCTCCGAGGACGTAGACGCCGACGTCGAAGCGGTGCGGGCAGTTCACGACCCGACCCCCATCTCCTCCAGCGCCAGGCGCAGGGCCCGCAGCGCGTAGTGCACCCGCGACTTGACGGTGCCGGCCGGCACGTTCAGCACCGAGGCCGCCTCATTGACGGTACGACCCCGGTAGTAGCACTCCACGACCACCGCGCGGTGCTCGGCCGAGAGCCGGTCGAGGGCGGCGGCGACGGTCCAGGCCTGCACGGCGGCCTCGGCGTGGTCGGTGACCACGGTGTGCTCGTCGGACGAGGCGCCCTCCGGGTCGTCGGAGAGCAGTTCCGGGCGCGCCGAGCGGGACCGCCACTCGTCGATCAGCACGTTGCGCAGGGTGCGCAGCAGCCAGGGACGGGGATCGCCGCGGCTCGGGTCGAGGGCGGCGGGATGACGCCAGGCGCGCAGCAGGGTCTCCTGGACGGCGTCCTGCGCGCGACCGCGGTCGGCGGTGGTCCGGATGGCCACCGCCCACAGCGCCGCGCCGTGCTGCTCGTGCAGCACGCGGATCAGCTCCGCGTCCCGTCCCACCGTCGTGTCCCTCACCCCCGGCACCACGGGCGCCCGCGCACCGCCGCCGTCACCGGTCAGCGTCGCACGACACGCGTGAAGGACCAGGCGGTGATCCACACGATCCCGACGGTCAGCACGAGCGCCCCGGGCACGTGGATCTTGAGGTTCGTGTGCTCGCCGTAGTACGCCTGCACGAAGCTCAGGACGAACACGACGACCGCCAGCACCGCGGGCCACCACGGCCCCCGCTGCACGCGTCCGTAGGCGATCGCGGCGAGGGCGAGCAGACCGGTCACGACGTGCAGGACGATGGCACCGGTGGCGTGCAGGCCCACCAGCGGGCCGCCCCGCGGGAGGATCTGTCCGGCGGTGACGTACTGGCAGACGAGGTTGAGCACGGACAGCACGGCCAGCACCTGGACCGCGCGCAGGACGAGGGGGGCCGAGCCCGCCGACGGAGCCGGGTGGTCGATCGTGCTCGCGGTACCGGTGCTGCGGGTCATCGTCACGTCCTTCGCTCGGGGTTCCTGTCCGGGTACACGGGACGGGCGCCCGAACGGTTCACCGCGTTCCGCGCGAATCGCGGATTGGCTCCGGGCGGCTTTCGCATGACCATGGAACCGTGCCGGCCGGGAGGACCATCCACAGCGGGGAGGTCGCCGGCCTGGCCGCCGAGCTGGCCGCACCGGACGGGCCGCGTGCGGTCCTGCTCGCCGGCTCGCCCGGGGTCGGCACCACCACGACGCTGGACGCCCTGGCTGCCGCCGTCGCGGGACCCGCGGCGCGGGTGCACCGCGTCGGGGCCGACGAGACGAGCGGGGAACGGCCGTTCGGGGTCGCCGCCGCGCTCATCGGGGTGGACGTGGGTTATCCCCCGATCGCCGGGTTCTCGGCCCGGCTGGTGGAGGCGCTCGAGCAGCGTTGCCACGACGGGCCGCTGGTCCTGGTGGCCGACGACCTGCACCACGCCGACCCGGACTCGTTGCGCATGCTCGCCGCGGCCACCGACCTCACCCGCGACCTCCCGCTGACGCTGCTGCTCGCCCGCCGTCCCCTCCCCCCGCGGGAACGTCTCGCCGCGCTGGCCGCCCGGCCCGACGTGCTCGCCGCCGAGGTCACCGGCCTCGACGACGCCGGGATCGCCACCGTCGTGCGGAACCGCGTCGGGGCGGACCCGGGCCCGACGCTGCGGGCCGCGCTCCGGGCCGCCGGGGGCAACCCGCTGTACGTCACGGTGCTGCTGACCGACCTCGCACGGCGGGGTGCACTGCGCGTCGGGACGACGGCGGAGGTGGACGGCACGGTCGCGCTGCCGGACTCGCTGTCGGCGGCCGCCCGCGCCCAGCTCGCCCTCCTCGATCCGCCCACCCGCCACCTGCTGCAGGTGCTCGCGGTGTGGGGAGCGGCGGCGGCCGTCGAGGACCTGGCCGCGGTGCTCGACGCGCCGCCGGCGACGCTGCTCGGGCCGGTGCAGTCCGCGGTCGGGGCCGGGATCGCGACCTGGACGACCCGCCCCGGTGATCCGGCGCCCGCCGAGCTCCTGGGCCTGCGCCACGAGGTCCATCGCGAGGTGCTGCTCGCCGACCTCGAT
Source organism: uncultured Actinomycetota bacterium (assembly GCA_963849235.1). Taxonomy (GTDB): domain Bacteria; phylum Actinomycetota; class Actinomycetes; order Mycobacteriales; family Pseudonocardiaceae; genus Actinomycetospora. The sequence goes on from CAWKGY010000001.1 coordinate 768,831, forward strand.
CCGCCCCTGCGCCGGGTGCTCGCCGCCGCCTGCGCCGCCGTCCTGCGCACCCCCGCCCGGCCCGAGCCGGCCCTCGACGAGGGCAGCACCCCCGCCGGCCGGGCCCTCCGGGTCGCACGCACCGAGCTGAGCGAGGCCCCGGCGCGCGCCGCCGACCTGCTCGCCGGGGTGGCCGACCGCGCGACGGGCGACGAGGCCGACGAGGTCGCGATCGCCCGGGCGCAGGCGCTGGCCGGGGCGGGCCAGACCCGGGAGTCCGCGCGGGTCGCGGGCGAGCGGCTCGCGGTCACGACGGAGCCCCGGGCCCGGGCCGCGCTGATGCGCGCCACGCTGCACGCGCTGCTCGACGCCGCCGACACCGCCGGGGTGTTCGCGCTACTGGAACGGGCCCGTGAGGCGCCCCTGGCCCCGGGACAGCGCGCCACCCTGGACCGCGTCGAGCACCTCACCCGCGTCCTCGGCGGGCGCGGCACGGTGCCCGAGGAGCCTGCGGGGCCCTCGGCGATCGGGACCGTGCTCGAGCTGTACCTCCGCGCCCGCTGCGTCGACGCCCTCGCCGCCGCGGACGCGGCCGTGGCAGCCGGTCCGCCCGAGCTCGCCGCCGACGAGAACCCGCCCACCTGGGCCGACCCGACCTCGACGACGATCTGGCCCGCCCTCCTCTCGCTGTTCGCGGAGGGCCCCGACGCCGCCCGCGAGCGCTCCCTGCGCGCCCGCCGCGAGGCCCAGGAGCAGGGCAGGCTCTGGCTCACCCCGAGCCTGCTGTTCGTGGCCGGCGCCGTCGACGTCATCGCGGGCCGGTGGGACGACGCCCTGGCCACCCACGACGCGGGCCTCGAGGCGGCGGAGGCCAGCGGGTCCGGCTGGGGCTCGCGCTCGGCCGGGCACAGCATCGGGATCCTCGTGCGCCGGGGCGAGCTCGATGCCGCGGCCACGGCGCTGACCCGGTGGCGGGCGCACGGGCTCCCCGAACAGCTGGGCCTGCCCCAGGTCGCGCTCGCCGAGACGCTGCTCGAGGAGGCCCGCGGCAACCTCGACGCGGCCGCCGCGATCGCGTCCCGCTCGTGGGCGGCGACCCTGGACACCGGACGACGGGTGTGGGCGCTGGCGTCCGGGCCCGACGTCGTCCGGGTGGCGCTGCAGGCGGGCCACGGCGCGCTGGCCGCCCGGGTCGTCGCGGAGACCGCCGCCGTCCCCACCGACCAGACCCCGACCCTCGCCCCGGCCGTCGACCTCGTGCGTGCCGTGGCCGACGGCGACCCGGACCGCGCCGGGGCCGCCGCGGCCTCCTACGCCGCACGGGGCAACGTCCTGGGCGAGCTCGGCGCCTGGGAGGAGGCCGCCGTCGCCGCGGCCGCGGGGGGCGAGTCCGACCGCGCCCGCGAGTACGCCGCCCGCTGCGGCCGACTCGCCGGGTCGCTCGGCGCCCGCACCGTCGAGCGCCGGCTCGCCGCCCGGCTGCGCGCGCACGACGTCCGCTCCGCCCCACCCCGGCGCGCCGACCGACCGACGAGCGGCTGGGGCAGCCTCACCCGGACCGAACTGGCGGTCGCGGAGCTCGTCGGGCAGGGGCTGACGAGCCCCCAGATCGCGACCCGCATGTACCTCTCGCCCCGCACGGTGCAGACCCACATCTCGCACACGCTGCGCAAACTGGACCTGCGGACCCGCTCCGAGCTGGCCGCGACCGTCACGCGGCAGGCGCAGCTCGGGTGAGATGGCGGATGTCCGGCCCCCCGGGGCCGACCACGGTGGAGCCATGTCACCGGTCAAGCTCGTCCTCGCGTTCCTCCCCTGGATCGCCTACCTCGTCGTCGCCGGCATCGCGGGCCCGGCGGGCGTCCCCTGGGCAGCCCTGCTCGCCCTGGTCATCGCCCTCGGCCTCGTCGGGCGGTCACTGCTGCGTCGCGAGACCCCGAAGATGCTCGTCCTGGCCTCGGGGGCGACGTTCGCCGTCTACGCCGTGCTCGGCTTCCTCCTGCCCGCCCTCGACGGGTTCCTCGCCGGGTACGGCCGCGGCGTCGCCGCGCTCGTGCTGGCGCTGGTGATCCTCGCGAGCCTGCCGGTGATGCCGTTCACCGAGCAGTTCGCCCGGGAGGAGGTGCCCCGGCAGTTCTGGGACACCCCCGAGTTCCACGGGCTGAACCGGCGCATCAGTGCCGCCTGGGGCGCCGCGATCGCCGGGTCCGGCGTGTGCAACGTCGTCGCGACGGCCCTGCTCGAGCCGGCCGGCGGCGCCCTCGCCGTCGTCGTCCGGCTGGTCCTGCCCGTCCTGTTCCTCGTCGCCGCGTTCCGCTACACCCAGCGCGCCGCGGCCGCGGCCTCCCACGGCGGCGCCCACGAGCGTCACGCCGCCGCCTGAGTCCGGTACGCGGCCTGGCACGAACAGGCCGACCGGATGGCCGGCCGCATCTGGATCACGACGGCCCGGCCCGACGAGCGACCATCGAGGTCATGCTGGTCGCGCGGCACCGGGACGGCAGGATCGTGCGGGTCCGGGAACCGACGTGGCCGGACCGGCATCGGACGGACGCGTCCGAGCAGTACCGAACGAGGGAGGCCCGGCGTGACCGGACGGGTGACGAGCGATCTCCTGCTGGTGGGCAGCCTCCCCACCGCGTCGGCCGAGGAGGCGTTCCGGGCCGGTGCGGGCCTCGTCGGGGACCTCGTCCCGGCGCTTCCCGACGGCGAGTCGGGGCCGCTCGGCGCGTGGGTGGCGTTCGACCGCACGCAGCTCCTCGAGCCGCACCCCGACATCGAGGTGCTGGTCCCGAGCGGCTCCCCGACCGGGCGGGCGCGCCACGCCTACGAGACGGCGCGGCTGGCGGTGCGCGAGGGCGTGGAGACCCTGCGGTTCGACGGGTGGCCGCGGGTGCCGGTGATGCTGGAGTCCTACGAGCTCTTCCGCCGGCTGCGCGCGGACGGGGTGATCCCGCCCGACCAGCGGTTCCAGGTGAACTTCCCCGGCCCGTCGAGCGTGTTCACCGGGGCGTTCAAGGACCACTACGCGCGCGACTGGGCGGTCGTCGGGCCGGCGCTGGAGGACCTGACGCGGCGCTCGATCGACCAGGTGCTCGCGGCGATCCCGGCGCGCGACCTCGCGCTGCAGTTCGACTTCGCCTACGAGGTGCTCGACAACGAGCAGGTCCTCGGCTGGACCGAGGGCGGGCGGGCGGGGGCGTGGGACCGGTTCGGCGGGCCGTGGTCCCGGCTGGCCCCGCACGTGCCCGAGGAGGTCCTGCTGGGGCTGCACCTCTGCTACGGCACGTTCCCCGAGTGGCCGATGTTCGAGGCCCGCGACATGGGACTGCTGGTCCACATGGCGAACCACGCCGTCGCCCACGCCGGGCGCCCGCTGGACTGGCTGCACCTCGCCGGCCCGCGCTACCTGCGCAGCGAGGACGACGCCTTCTTCGCGCCGCTGGCCACCCTGCACGCGCCCCGCACCCGCGTCTTCCTCGGGATCGTGCTGCCCCTCGACGGCGAGGACGGGCTGCGCCGCCGCCACCGGACGGCGTCGCGCTACCTCGACGACTTCGGGGTGGCGATGTACTGCGGGTTCGGCCGCCAGCCCGGGCAGGACCCCACCGAGACGCTGCGCGAGCACGCCGCGGTCGTCAGGGGTGGCCTCCGCCGGTGAAGGCGGCGACGATGCGCGCCTCGGCGTCGGCGAGGTAGTCCGCGACCTCGAGGGCGGCCTTCTCGAGCTCCCCGCGCTCGAGGAGCGTCGCGACGGCGTCGTTGCGCTCCAGGTAGGGCTCGTGGAAGTCGCGGTGGGTGCCCATGAGGTGGAAGGTCAGCCGCATCTCGGCGAGCAGCAGATCCATCTGCTGGTCGAGCCGGGTGCTGCCGGCGAGCGCGACGAGGGCGCGGTGGAAGTGCTGGTTGGCGTCGGCGACCCCGGCCCGGTCCTCGCGGGCCGCGGCGTCGCGGCCCTCCTCGACGGCCGCCCGCACCGCCGCCACCGCGGCACCGTCGTGGGCCCGCTCGCCGCACCGGACCGCAGCGGGCTCGACGATGCGTCGGCTGCGGTAGACGTCGTGCACGTCCGCGACGCCCGGCGTCGTCACGAACACCCCGCGGTGCGCCTCGCGCACCAGGATCCGCTCCGCGACGAGCTGGCTGAACGCCTCCCGCAGCGTGTTCCGTGAGACCCGCATCGCCTCGCAGAACGCCTGCTCCCCCAGCCGTACGCCGGGCAGCAGCCGACCCTCGACGACCTGCTCGCGCAGGGCGTCGGCGACCCGCTCGGCCGTCGACGACGTCTGGGCGACCCGGGCCGTGGACAGCGCCTCGAGCGCGGCTCGGGCGGCCGGGTCCGGGTCGGCGGCGGTCACGCCGGTCACCCTACCGACCCGTCCCCATGCCGGATCGTTGAACGATGGGCCCTTGGTCCAGCCGGGTGATGGCTCTCGTGGTCGTGGCCACGGATGGTGAGATGTGACCGTCGTCATGCCGACCTCGGGAGCGCCACCGATGTACATCACCCAGGGCCTCCACCGGGCCGCCCGCGAGACGCCGGAGCTCGCCGCGACGGTCTTCGCCGATCGCACCCGCACGTGGGCGCAGTGCCGGGACCGGGTCGCCCGCCTCGCCGGCGTGCTCCAGCACCTCGGGCTCGTGTCCGGGGGCCGGGTCGCGATGCTGGCGATGAACTCCGACGGCTACCACGAGTACCTGCTCGCCGTGCCGTGGGCGGGCGGGGTCGTGACGCCGGTGAACGTGCGGTGGAGCCCTGCCGAGATCGCGTTCTCGCTGGTCGACGCCGGGGTCGAGGTCCTGATCGTCGACGACGTGTTCGTCGGGCTGGTCCCCGACATCCGGGGCGCGGCACCCGGCCTGCGCCACGTCCTGCACTGGGGCGAGGAGCCGACGCCGGAGGGGATGCTGCCCGTCGAGGCGCTGATCGCCGAGCACGCCCCGGTGCCCGACGCCGGCCGCGGTGGCGACGACCCGTACGGCATCTACTACACCGGCGGCACCACCGGGACACCCAAGGGCGTCGTGCTCAGCCACGCGAACCTCATGACCTCGGCGCTCGGGTCCGCGGCCACCGGGGCGTTCCTCGTGCGCGGCGGGCGGCTGCTCCACGCGGCGCCGATGTTCCACCTCGCCGACGGGGCGGCGTGGGTCGGGCGCAACGCGCTCGGCGGCACCCACGTCATCGTCCCGTCCTTCACACCCGCCGGGGTGGCGCACGCGATCGAGACGCACCGCGTCACCGACGTGCTGCTCGTCCCGACGATGATCCAGATGCTCGTCGACGACCCGACGACGGCGGGCGCGGACCTCTCCAGCCTGCGCAGCCTCGTGTACGGAGCCTCCGGCATCTCGCAGGCGGTCCTCGAGCGCGCCGCGGCCCGCCTCCCGGACGTCGCGTTCACCCAGGCCTACGGGATGACCGAGCTCTCCCCCGTCACGACGCTGCTGCTGCCCGACGACCACGGCGTCGACCGGCTCCGTCGGTCGGCCGGGCGCTCCGCGCCGCACGCCGAGGTGCGCATCGTCGACGACGAGGACCGGGAGGTCGCGCGCGGGACGGTCGGCGAGATCGTCGCGCGGGGCGGGCACGTCATGGCCGGCTACTGGAACCGGCCCGACGAGACCGCGGCCGCCGTCCGGGACGGCTGGATGCACACCGGCGACGGCGGCTACATGGACGACGAGGGATACGTCTTCGTCGTGGACCGCATCAAGGACATGATCATCAGCGGCGGCGAGAACGTGTACTCGGCGGAGGTCGAGAACGCGCTGGCCGCGCACCCGGCGGTCGCCTCGTGCGCGGTGATCGGGGTCCCCGACGACGAGTGGGGCGAGCGGGTGCACGCCGTCGTCGTCCTGGCGGCGGGCACGTCGACCACGGCGCCCGCGCTGCGCTACTTCGTGAAGGAACGCATCGCGGGCTACAAGGCGCCGCGGACGGTGGAGTTCGTCGACGCGCTGCCGATCTCGGGCGCCGGCAAGATCCTGAAGCGCGAGCTCCGCGCCCGGCACCGGGAGCCGCTCGTCGTCGGGTGAGGACGGGTCAGACCTCGTCGAGGTCGAACGCGTCGTCGCCGACCCACACCCGCAGGCCGTCGCCGTCCTCGGTGATCGCGCCCTCCTCCTCCTCGGAGAGCTCCCGGGCGGCGCCGAGAGCACGCTTCGAGTAGGAGATCCGCCCGTCCCCGAGATCCTTCGGGCGGTACTCGGAAGCGAGGACGGCCGTCCGGCTGCGCGTGGCCAGCAGCTCGGCGTTCTCGGGCCCGACCTCGGCGATCCATTCGTTCATGAGCGGGATCACACCGCCGCCGGGCCCGGACCACAAGATCCGGGCCCGGCGTGCAGCATGTGCGCTTCCCGAGCCGCCGGCTCAGGCGTAGATCGACTTGTACTCGAGGTAGTTGTTGATCCCCTCGGGGCCGAGCTCGCGACCGATGCCCGAGTCCTTCATGCCGCCGAACGGCGCCCCGAGGTCGATGTCGTAGCGGTTGACGCCGATCGTCCCGGTGCGGATACGCCGCGCGACGGCCAGGCCGCGCTCGCGGTCGGCGGAGTACACCGAACCGCCGAGCCCGTAGTTCGAGTCGTTGGCGAGCCGCACCGCGTCGTCGTCGGAGTCGAAGGGGATGACGGCGAAGACCGGGCCGAACACCTCCTCGCGGGCGAGCTGGTCGTCGTTGTCGACGTCCGCGAAGACCGTGGGCTCGACGAACCAGCCGCGGTCGAAGTCGCCGCGCCCGCCGCCGGTGACCAGGCGGGCCGAGGAGTTGCGGCCCACGTCGATGTACCCCATGACGCGGTTGAGATGGGTCTCCGAGGCCATCGGCCCGACGGTGGTGGCCGGGTCGAGCGGGTTGCCGACGACCTGATCGCGGGAGAACTGCGCGACGGCCTCGACGACCTCGTCGTAGCGCGAGCGGGGCGCGAGGATGCGCGAGGCCGTGGTGCAGGTCTGCGCGTTGTTCATGAACGACGACGTCGGCATCGCGGCCAGGAAGGTGTTCAGGTCGCCGTCCTCGAGGAAGATCGACGCGGACTTGCCGCCGAGCTCGAGGGTGCAGCGGCGGATGAGCCGGCCGCACTCGGCGCCGATGATGCGCCCGGCGGCGGTGGAGCCGGTGAAGGCGATCTTGTCGACGCCGGGGTGCGACACCAGCGACGCGCCCGCCTCGCGGCCCGCGAGGACGATGTTCAGCACGCCCGGCGGGAGGCCGATCTCGCGCGCGGCGTCGGCGAAGACGTAGGTGTCCAGCGCGGTCTCGGGCGAGGGCTTGAGCACGACGGTGCAGCCCGCCGCGAGCGCCGGGGCCACCTTGAACATCGCGAGGGCCTGCGGGTAGTTCCACGGCGTGATGGCGCCGACGACGCCCACCGGCTCGCGACGAACGATCGTCGTGCCGTCGACACCCGTGCTCGGGCGGGGCGACTCGAGCTCGACGCCCTGGATCACCTGGGCGAACATGCGCAGCAGCCCGGCGGGCGCGGCACCGTTGAACGCCGACGACAGCGCGATCGGCATGCCGTTCTCCTGGCTCACCAGACGGCTCGTCGACTCGGCGCGGGCGTCGAGCGCGTCGGCGAAGCGGAGCATGAAGTCCACGCGCTCCGCGACGCTCGTGCGGCCCCACGGACCCTCGTCGAGGGCGCGACGGGCAGCCTGCACCGCGGCGTCGATGTCGGCGTCGGTGCCGAGGGCGGCCTCGCCGAGGAGCTCCCCGGTGGCGGCCTCGACAGCACGGTGGGTCTCGGTGCCGCGGGGCTCCACCCATTCACCGTTGATGAAGAACCTGGTGCGGTCGAGCTCGGTGCGCGCGTCGGCAATGGCGGTCACGGGGTCACTCCCTGCGGGTCGTGATGGCGGTCACGGCCCACTGTCACCGCAACTGCGGCATCTGACAAGACTCAACGCCGAGTTCGCGGTTCTGTGGAACGTACGACGCCGCAGGTACGGCGGGAGTCATGGCCTCCTCACTCCCGCTGGGCGGGGATCTCCTGCGTGTGCTGGTCGCCGTCGTCGTCCGCGTCCTGACCGGACTGCTCGGCGTCCTGACCGGACTGCTGGGCGTCCTTGTCCTCCTCGGACTTGGTGTGCTCACCGGCCTGGGGGAGCACCACCGTGCCCCCGGCGTACTCGTCGACCGGGACACCGACCAGCGGCTCGTCGGACTCCGGCGGGTCCGGCGGGGCCTTGCGCGCCTCGGCGTCGGCGTTCGGATCCCCGCTGCCGGCCTTCTCGCCCTCGCCCTCGCCCTCACCGGCCGGGGACCCCTCGACCATCGACTCCGAGTCGTTCTCCTGCATCGCCTGGTAGCCGAACGGGTCCGCGTCCTCGGGCGGGTTGTCCCGGGTGACCTCGATCAGCTCGGTGCGGTCCTGATCCTTGGAGATGCCGTAACGCTGCATGTCCTCCTCGGTCAGCGACTCCAGGATCGCGGTCTGCGCCTTCTCCGGCAGCGTGTGCAGAATCTGCATCACCCGGTCCTTGCGCCGCTGGGTCGCCTTCCGCTCGCCCATGCCCTCGGTCGGCATCAGCTGCGGGTCGATGAACGACTCCTCGGACTCCGCCGACCCGCCCTGCTTCTTCAACTCCTCCATCTCGGCCTCCATCTGGGCCGAGTCCTTCTCCTCGGACATCCCGATCGGGCCGACCCGGCGGCCCTGCAGGAACTGCTGCACCACCGGCTCCTCGGAGGTCAACAGCACCTCGCGGGGACCGAACATCACCAGGTTGCGGCGGAACAGCATCCCGATGTTGTCCGGCAGCGACCGCGCCGTGCCCAGGTGGTGGGTCACGATCAGGATCGTCGCGTCCAACTGGGTGTTCAGGTCCACGATCAACTGGTTCAGATACGCCGTGCGGACCGGGTCCAGCCCCGAGTCCGGCTCGTCGACCAGGATGATCTCCGGGTCGAGCACCAGCGCCCGCGCCAGCCCGGCGCGCTTCTTCATCCCACCGGAGATCTCGCCGGGCAGCTTGTCCTCGGCGCCGCCGAGCCCGACCAGGTCGAGCTTCTCCATCACGATGTCCTTGATCTCGGACTCGCCCTTGCGGGTGTGCTCACGCAGCGGGAACGCGATGTTGTCGAAGATGTTCATCGACCCGAACAGCGCACCGTCCTGGAACAGCACCCCGAACAGCTTGCGGATCTCGTAGAGCTTGGACTCCGAGCACCGCACCAGGTCGGTGTCGTGGATGAAGATCGAGCCCTTCTCCGGCTTCAACAGTCCGATGATCGACTTCAGCAGCACCGACTTACCGGTCCCCGACGGGCCCGAGCAGCACGCTGACCTCACCCGCCGGCAGCGTCAGGGTCACGTCGGACCAGATGTTCGAACTCCCGAACGACTTCGAGAGGTTCTTGATCCCGACCTCGACGCCACCCATGCGCTACCTCCTGCGCTCGTTCCTCGCCCAGATCAACGTGCACGCCCGAACGGGTGTTCCCCGTCACCGGCGGCCGGAGCACGCCCGTCAGTCGCCCAGCCACGACGCGGCGTCCACTCGGAGCGTGGTCCCGCCATCGAGCCGGCGCAACGCCTCCTCCGCCTCACGCATGCGCGCGGAGCCCACGAGGGCCTCCCGCTCGGCCCGGAGACGCTCGAAGATCTCGACCGACAGGCTCAGCACCTCTCGCCCCGCCGGCGTGAGGACGACGATCTTGCGGCGCGCGTCCTCCGGGTCCGCGGTGCGCTCCGCGTAGCCCAGGGACGCCAGTCCGTCGACGGTCTTGCCCGCGGCCTGCTTCGACACCCCCAGCCGCGTGCCCAGCTCGCTCGCGGTCGCTCCCCGCGCGCCGATCGCCTGCATCGCGAACCCGTGCGCGGGGCGCACGTCGGGATGCCCGCGCCGGGCGAGCTCGACGTGCAGGTCGTCGACCAGCGACCGGAAGGCCCCGAACAGCCGGACGGCGAGCTCCGCCCCGGACATCGTCGCGCTCACCCTTCCCAGAGTAGACAACGCGGTTTACGGTTGGCCAGAAGGACAACCACGTTGACGACCCCGGAGGCGACCATGACCCTCGTCCGCAGCGACACCGCCCGTCGTGTCGAGACCCCGAACGCCGTGATGACCACGTACGCCTCACCGACCCAGGGCGGCAGCACCCAGGCCCTGTGGCGCGTGGAGATGGCGCCCGGCGCCGTCGGGCCGGTGCACGTCATGGACGGCGAGCAGATCTGGACGGTGCTCGACGGCGCCGCCACGGTCACCCTCGACGACGGCCCCGTCGACGCCGGCGTCGGGGACACCCTCGTGCTCCCCGCCGGGCGCACGCGGCGCATCGCGGCCGACCCGGACCGCGGCCTCACGGCGATCGTCACCGGCCGGGGCGCGGCGGTCGCGAGCGGGCCCGGGCGGGAGCCGACCGTCCCGCCCTGGATCGCGTGACGGTGGCTAGCTCTTCTCCGCCTCCGCGACCCGCTCGATCACCGTCAGCACGCTGTCCGGGTTCAGCGACATCGAGTCGATGCCCTGCTCGACGAGGAACTCGGCGAGGTCCGGGTGGTCGCTCGGGCCCTGCCCGCAGATGCCGACGTAGCGGCCCTTCGCGTGCGCCGTCTCGATCAGCATCGAGATCATCTTCTTGACGGCGGGGTTGCGCTCGTCGAAGAGGTGGGCGAGCCGGTCGTCGTCGCGCCCGATCCCGAGGGTGAGCTGGGTGAGGTCGTTCGACCCGATCGAGAAGCCGTCGAAGCGCTCGGCGAACTCGTCGGCCTGCAGCACGTTCGACGGGATCTCCGCCATGACGTAGACCTGCAGCTCGTCGCGCCCGCGCTCGAGCCCGTACTTCGCCATCACCTCCAGCACCCGGTCGGCCTCCTCGGGGGTGCGGCAGAACGGGATCATGACGATGACGTTGGTGAAGCCCATGTCCACCCGCACCCGCGAGAGGGCCCGGCACTCCAGCGCGAAGGCCTCCTCGTAGTCCTCGCTGTAGTAGCGCGAGGCCCCGCGCCAGCCGAGCATCGGGTTCTCCTCGTCGGGCTCGAACGTCGTCCCGCCGATGAGGCCCGCGTACTCGTTGGTCTTGAAGTCCGAGAGCCGGACGACGACGGGTTCGGGGTACTGCGACGCCGCGATGACGCCGATCCCGCGGGCCATCTGCTCGACGAAGTACTCGGCGTTGTCGTCGTAGCCCTCGGTGAGCTCCTCGATCTGGGCGCGGGCGTCGTCGTCGACCTGGTCGGGGTGCAGGAGCGCGAGCGGGTGCGCCTTGATCACGTTGTTCACGAGGTACTCGACGCGGGCCAGCCCGATGCCGTGGGCGGGCAGGCGCCACCACTGCATCGCCGCGGCCGGGCTCCCGATGTTCATCATCACGCGGGTCCGCGTCTCGGGGACGTCGTCGAGGTCGAGGTCCTCCACCGAGTAGTCCAGGAGGCCCTCGTAGACGTAGCCCTCGTCGCCCTCGACGCAGGAGATGGTCACCTCGCGGCCGTCCTCGAGGGTCTCCGTGGCGTCGCCGGTCCCGACGACGGCGGGCACGCCCAGTTCGCGGGAGACGATCGCGGCATGCGAGGTGCGCCCGCCGCGGTCGGTGACGATCGCCGCGGCCTTGCGCATGATCGGCACCCAGTCCGGGTCCGTCATCTCCGTGACGAGGACCCGGCCCTCCTCGAACTCCTCGATGTCGTCGGCCGACGCGATGCGCTGCACCGCGCCCGAGGCGATCGCCTGCCCGATGGCGAGGCCGGTGACGACGACGTCGCCGGTCCCCTCGAGCCGGTAGGTCTGCAACGTGCCGGCACCCGCGTTCGACTGCACCGTCTCCGGGCGCGCCTGCACCACGAACAGCTCGCCGCTGCGGCCGTCGCGGGCCCACTCGATGTCCATCGGGCGGTCGTAGTGCTTCTCGATGGTGACGCCCCAGCGGGCGAGCAGGAGGACGTCGTCGTCGGACAGGACGAACCGGCTGCGGTGCTCAGCCGGGGTGTCGACGTTCTCCGTCGTGTCGCCGGTCGTCTCGTCCGACGCGGCGTACTGCAGCGTCTTCTCCTTCGCCCCGACCGACTTCGCGATGATCGGGACCAGGTCCTGCTTGTCGAGGAACGGCTTGTAGACCGTGTACTGGTCGGGGGTCACCTCGCCGCCGACGACGTTCTCCCCCAGGCCCCAGGCCGCGTTGATGACGATCGTGTCGGGGAAGCCGGTGTCGGAGTCGATGGTGAACATGACGCCCGCGCTGCCGGTGTCCGAGCGGACCATCTTCTGCACGCCGACGGAGAGCGCCAGATCGAGGTGGTCGTAGCCCTGCTCGGTGCGGTAGCTGATCGCGCGGTCGGTGAAGACCGAGGCGTAGCAGTCCTTGCAGGCCCGGAGGAGGTCGTCGGCGCCGGTGATGTTGAGGTAGGTGTCCTGCTGCCCGGCGAAGCTCGCGTCCGGCAGGTCCTCCGCGGTCGCGCTGGACCGGACGGCGACGTCGACGTCGGTGGTGTCGTAGCGCCGGGAGAGCTCCGCGTAGGCCTCGCGGATCGCCTCGGCGGTGTCGTCCGGGAACTCGGCCTTCGCGAACTCGTCGCGGATCGCGGCGCCGACGCGGGCGAGCTCGTCGCCGTTCGCGTCCAGACCGTCGAGCAGCTCGCGGATCCGGTCGTCGAGGCCGTTCGCCGACAGGAACGCGCGGTAGGCCTCGGAGGTCGTCGCGAACCCCCCGGGCACCCGCACCCCGGCCTGGTCGAGGTTCTGGATCATCTCGCCGAGCGAGGAGTTCTTGCCCCCGACGGCGTCGGTGTCCTCCGACGACAGCGTCTCCAGCCAACGCACGTGGTCCATCTCGGGCCCCTCCGTCCCGGACCGTGGGTCACCCCGCGGCCCCTCGGCTCACCGGGGGTGTCATTCCCTCGGCCGCTCCGGCGGGAAACCGACGGATGGTCCACAACCGATTCCGCAACGGCGGCCCGCGCGGGGCAGCATGGGTGCATGGACACGTCGCGCGACGCCGTGGCCCGCCGCTACTCCGAGCACCTCACCGATCGGGACCTGCTGGCCCTCACCGACGACCGGCCCGACCAGGTCGACGCGCTCCGGCGACACCCGGAGCTCGTGCTCGACCTCCTCGACCGGCCCGCCGTGGCCGACGCGGTCCTCACCGCCGCCCACGACGTGGGCGAGCGCTTCCGCTACGTCTCGCCGTTCCTGGTGTTCGCCGCGGCCGTGCACCGCGCGGGCGGGTCGCTGGTCGGGCACACCGCGGTGGTGGACCGCACCGCCCCGCGCTCCCGTCTCCCGATCCTCGACGGCCCGGTCATCGCGGCGTTCGCCGCCGAGCCCGCCCACCGGCTCTTCCTCGCCGAGCTCCTCGCCTCGTACGCCCGCCTGGCGTCGGGCGTGGTGTGGCGACGGGACGAACGGGGCTGGCACCGCCGCCGCTGGGACGAGCTGGACCTGCCGCGACTCGCCGAGCTGCTCACCGACGTCCCGTCGGAGTCCCGCCCCGGCGTGTGGCGCCGGATCGGCGACGGCGCCCTCTTCCTCGCCGGCGTCTACCCGGAGTACGCCGAGCGGACCTACGGGGGCACCGGCACGACGCGTCTCCAGCGGGCGACGGGTCTACGGCTGCGCGGCGAGGGACCGGTGGGCGAGCTCCTCGAGGACCTCGCCGGGCGCGCCTACCGCCAGGCCCCCGGCGCCGTGCCCCCGGGCGTGGCCGAGGCGCCGCAGTCCGCCCGCCGGCTCCTCACGATCGTCGCCGACCGCTACCTGCACCGCGACGCCGTCGTCGGCCCCTCCCGTTCCTAGAACCCCGTGTGCCCGAACCAGGCGAAGAGGGCGACGACGAGAACGGCGCCGACGACGAACGGGGTGGTGCGGCCCCGGTAGTTCTTCCTGGTTGCCTGGATGTTCGCGGCGTCCCTCGCGGCCCGGAAGTACTCGGCCCACCATCGTCCGAGGAAGAAGCCGGCGATGACGCCCACCACGATGCCGCCCCCCATGATCGGGCCCACTGATCCCACGTCGTCCCCCCGGTGCGTTGCAGCCGGCGATGTATCGCCCGGGACCGGGGCTGCCGTTACCCGTGTGGCGAGAGGGGCAGGAACCGTCGTCTTGTGTTTGTGGGCGCCCGCTTACATACTCGGATGGTGACCGCTGCAGCCCTCGTCCGTCCGGCCATGCCACCCCGCGCGGTCCTCCCTCCGGTGCTCATGGCCGCCGGCCTCGGGTGGATCGGCGGGACCTTCGGGTGGACGGGCCCCGGGACGACGGGGGCGGTCCTCGTCACCGCGGCCCACCTCGCCCTGGTCACGGTGGTGCTCGCCGCCGTCGCCGCGCTGGGGTCGCCGCGCCGTGACGGGGCGGGGCGCGTCGTGCTCACGGTCCTGGCGTGCGGCATCAAGGTCGTGACGGTGCTCGCCGTGGTGTGGGCGGTCGGGCACCCGGCCGGGTTCGGGCCGCACGACGCCCTGCAGTGGGTCCCGATCGGACTCGCGAACGCGGGCGGGGGTCTGTGGCTCAGGTCGGTGCTCGTCGGCCGTCACGCCGTGCGCCGGTGACCCCGCGGCGGCTCCCGGGCGAGCAGCGGCGACCGCAGATCGTCGCCGCGGCGCGCCGGCTGTTCGCGCAGCGCGGCTACGACGCCACGACCACCCGTGAGATCGCCGCCGAGGCGGGGGTGAGCGACGCCCTGATCTACCGGCACTTCCCCGGCAAGGAGGCGCTGCTGCGCGCGGTGGTCGACGACGGGATCGCGCGGTTCTCCCGGCTCGGGCCGCCGCCGACGGGCGAACCGGTTCCGGCCGCGGACATGGTCCTGGGTCTCGGGCGGGCCTTCGTCGCCGCCTGTGAGGAGCAGCTCGACCTGCTCACGCTGCTGATCAGCCAGCAGCACGTCCTCGGCGACGACACCCGCTTCGTCGGCTTCGTCGACGCGGCCGCCACCGGTCTCGGCACCCGGCTCACCCCGGACGAGCCGGAACAGGGCTATCTGCTCGCCCGCTCCTACATGGGGAGCCTGGTCGCGTTCGTCCTGCTCCAGCGCCGCCTCGGCCTGGACCGGGTGCGTCCCGTCGACACCGAGGCCTACGTCCGCACGGCCGCCGCCCCGCTGATCGCGGCCCTCGACGCTGTGCCGCACGTCACGCCCCGAGCTGTCACGGCGGGCCCGCCCCGCCGGTCTTCTCCCGCGAGACGATCGAGCCAGGAGGAGGGGCCATGACGGCGACGGAGGTCGGCGGGACCACGGGCGTGCGGCGCGGGCGGGAGCGGGCGCGCGTGGTGGTGCTCGGCGGAGGGTACGGCGGCCAGCTCGCGGCGCAGTCGCTCGCGCGGCGCACCGACGCGGCCGTGACGCTGGTGAACGACGGCGACCGCTTCGTCCAGCGGGTGCGCCTGCACCAGCTCGCGACCGGCCAGCCGGTCGAGGAGCCCCGGTTCGTCGACCTGCTCGACGGCACCGGGGTGCGCTTCGTCGACGACCGCGTGCTCGGCCTCGACCTCGGCGCGCACCGCGTCCAGCTGCGCGACGGCGGGCCGCTCGACTACGACCTGCTCGTCTACGCCCTGGGCAGCCACGCGGCCGTGCCCGAGCACGCCCACGACGTCTCCACCCCGCAGGGCGCCGCCCGGCTCGCGACCCGGCTCGCGGACCCGCGGGTCCGGAGGGTGGCCGTCGTCGGCGCCGGGCTGACGGGGATCGAGGCCGCGACCGAGCTGGCCGAGGACCCGCGACGCACGACGACGCTGGTGACGGCGGGGTCGCTCGACGACGACCTCTCGCCCCGGGGCGCCGCCCACGTGCGGCGCGTCGCCGGACGCCTCGGGCTCCGGCTCGTCGAGCACGCCACGGTGGGTGCGGTGCACCCCGGCGGGCTCACGCTGGCGGACGGGAGCGAGGAGCCGGCCGACGTCGTCGTCTGGACCGGCGGCCTCGTCGTCGCCGACCTCGCGGCCCGGGCCGGGCTCGCGGTCGACGTCCACGGCCGGGTCCTCGTCGACGCGGCGCTGCGCTCGACGTCGCACCCCGACGTCATCGCGGTCGGCGACGCCGCGGCCGCCGTCGCCGGCAGCGGCGAGGTCGTGCGGATGGCCTGCGCGACCGCCATGCCCGCGGCCCAGCACGCGGCGCGCACGGTCGCCGCGGTGCTCGCCGGCCGCGTGCCCCGGCCGTTCCGCTTCCGCTACGCGATCCGGTGCGTCAGCCTGGGACGCCGCGACGGGCTCATCCAACTGGTGCACGGCGACGACCGGCCGCGCGACCTCGTCCTGACCGGACGGGCCGCGGCCCGGGTGAAGGAGGCGATCGTCGTGAACGCGCTGCGGACCCAGACCCACCCACGGATCCCGACGAGCGCGTGACCACTCCGCCGGTCACCGACTCCCCCACGGCGCGCTTCGAGGCCAACCGTGCGCGGCTGACCGGGCTCGCGTACCGGATGCTCGGCGAGCTCCACGAGGCGCAGGACGCCGTGCAGGACGCGTGGCTGCGCTGGTCGGTGCACGAGGAGGAGGTGCTCGACCCGGCCGCCTGGCTGACCCGGGTCGTGGTGAACCTGTGCCGCACGCGGCTCGCGGCGCTGCGCGACGGGCGCACGGAGTACGTCGGGCCGTGGCTGCCCGAGCCGGTGCCGACCGGGCCGGGCGGGGTCGACCTCGGACCGTCCGACACCGCGATGCAGCGGGAGACCCTCTCGCTCGGGATGCTGCGGCTGCTCGAGACGCTCTCCCCCGCCGAGCGCGCCGTGTTCGTCCTCCACGAGGCGTTCGGACACCCGCATGCGGAGGTCGCGGCCCTGCTCGACCTCCCGGACGCGACCGTGCGCCAGCACCTGCACCGCGCGCGGGAGCGGCTCGGGACCGGGCGCCGCCGCTTCGAGGCCGACCCGGAGCGCGCCGCCCGGTTGACCGAGCAGTTCCTCCGGGCGGCGGGCGGCGAGGATCTCGCGGCGCTCGAACGGCTCCTGGCCGACGACGCGGTCGCGCTGTCCGACGGCGGCGGCGTGGTGAGCGCGGCGCGCCGGCCGGTCGAGGGCCGGACGCGCGTGGCGCGGTTCTCGACCGGACTGGCCCGCGGCGCCACCGCCGTGGCGATCGCCGTCGAGGAGGTCAACGGGAGCGTCGGTGTCGTGGTGCGGGACGCCGAGCGGGTGATCGTCGTGATGGCGCCGGAGTTCGACGCGGACACCGGCGAGCTCCTGCGGCTGTTCTTCGTCCTGAACCCGGCGAAGGTGCGGGCGATCGCCGGGCCGGCGCCTCAGCCGCCGGCCCGGTAGGCGCTGATCACCGCGGCGGCGTCCTGCCCGCCCAGGCCGGCACGGTCCGCGGCGGCGAGGCGGTCGGCGAGCATGGCGAGCAGCCCGGTGTGGGTCCCCGCGGTGTGCGCGGCGTCGAGGATCAGGTGGGTGTCCTTGAGGACGCCGTCGAGGGCGAAGGAGGGCTCGAAGTCGCCCGCGATCATGCCGGCCCCCTTGAGCTGGGCGTAGGGGCTGTCGAGCGCCTGCCCGGAGATGGTGTCGAGGAACAGCTGCGGGTCGAGTCCGAGGTCCCCGGCGAGGGCGATCGACTGCGCGACGCCGCCCACCACGGTGGCCAGCCACGCGTTGACCGCGAGCTTGAGCCGGCTGCCCGCCCCGAGGTCGTCACCCGCCCAGATGGTCTTCTGGCCGATCGCCTCGAGGACCGGCCGGACCCGCTCCTCGAGGGACCGGTCCCCCGAGGGCAGCACCACGAGGGACCCCTGCTCGGCAGGCTTCCTGGTCCCGACGACGGGTGAGTCCAGGAACGCGACACCGGCCTCGCGCGCCTGGTCGGCGAGCCGGTCGGTGCCGTCGATCCCGACGGTGGAGGTCTGCAGCCACACGGTCCCGGACCCGAAGGCCGGGAGGGCGTCGGCCATCGTCGCGGCCACCGCGTCGGCGTCGAACAGCATCGTCAGCACCGCGTCGGCGTCCGCCACCGCGTCGGCGGCCGAGTCCGCGACCGTCGCGCCGTCGTCGGCCAGGGGGGCCGCCTTGTCCCGGGTGCGGTTCCACACCCGCACCTCGTGTCCGGCGCGCAGCAGGCTGCGCGCCATCCCCGAGCCCATCAGCCCGGTCCCGAGCACCGCCACCGTGAGGGTCACCGCGACCTCCGTCGTCCGTCGTGGGTCTGGTCGCGGCCCGGCTACCCGTCCCGGCGGCGGTCCACGGGACCCGTTCACCGGCCGGCCACCCGGCCCGGGCACGCTCCCGCCGTGCGCCGACCCGCCCTGACGGCCGTCCTGCTGCTCGCGCTCGCCGGGTGCGCGTCGACGTCCGCTCCCCCGACGCCGCCCGGGCCCACCGCGGCCACGGCCCCCGTCCCGCAGGCGTGCTCGCCGAGCACCGCGATCGCCGGGTGGTCCGACGCCCTGGAGGGACAGCGCTTCGCCGGGCGGACCGCCGCGCCCCAGGTCGTCGGGAACCTGTCCGCGCTCGCCGCTCTGCCGGACGGGCAGATCCTCGCCCTGTCCGACCGCTCGGTGCTCTTCACCCTCGACGCGGCCGCGGACCGGCCGGTCGACGCCGTCACGCTCGCGGACCCGGCGGGGAAGCAGCTGGACTCGGAGTCGCTCGTCGTCGACCGTGACGGCTCACTGCTCATCGGTGACGAGACCGGTCCGCAGGTCCTGCGCGTCGACCGCGACGGCCACCTGCTCGGCGCCCTGCCGGTGCCGCCCGACGTCGTGGACCGCGGCCGGCCCAACGCCACCCTCGAGGGGCTCGCCCTCTCCCCCGACGCGCGCACGCTGGTCGCCTCGCTGGAGGAGCCGCTGCGCGGCGACGACCCCGGCCTCACCCGCCTCGTCACGTGGACCCGCCCCGACCCGACGTCGTCGGGGTTCACACCGGCCGCGCAGTACGCGCTGCCGCTGCCCGAGGGCCTGGGCGTCTCCGAGCTCACCCCCACCGGCGACGGGCGCCTGCTCGCCCTCGAGCGCGGCTACGAGAAGGCGACCGGCAACACCGTGCACCTCGTCCTGCTCGACCCGGCCGGAGCCACCGACGTCGCGGGCGTCCCGGCGCTCTCCCCCGCCACGGCCGGCGTCCCCGTCCGCGCCACCCTGCTCGCGGACCTCGGCGCCTGCCCGACCCTGGGCGCCACCGCGAGGCAGACCCAGCGCAACCCGCTGCTGGACAACATCGAGGGCATGACGGTCACCGGACGGGCCCCCGACGGGGCCGTGTCACTGCTGCTGGTCAGCGACGACAACGACAGCGCCCAGGAGGTCACCCGCACCTACCGGCTCCGGACCACGCTCTGAGACAGGAGGTGAGCGCTCGCCACGGCACTCGGACCCACCGACCCGACCGAACGGCGCAACCGAGGGCGAACCACCGCAGATGATCGTCCGCTGATCGCGGGCCGCTCGTCGTCGCTCTCAGATTGGGGCGACCGTCCGCCCCCGGATCCCTAACGTCGGCGACCGTGCGAACGGGGACGCGAGCGACGCGGACGACACGTCGGACGATCTGGGCGGCGGTGACCGCGCTCGTCCTGGCCGGCCCGGTGACGCTCACCGTCTGGCGGACCGACGAGGGCAGGCCGCTCTCGACGATCCTCGTGGCGGTCGGCGTCGTCGCGCTGGTCGCGATGGGGGTGAGCATCGTGGCCCCGTCGCGGCTGCGCGGGCTGACCGCGGCGTTCGGCATCGACCGGGTCATCGCCGCCCACCGCTGGCTGGGGATCCTCGCGATCGGGGCCGCCCTGGTCCACCTGGTGATCGCCGTGATCCGCTCGCCGAAGCTGCTGAACCCGTTCGCCGCCTCGCTGTCGATCCAGTGGGGGTGGCTGGCGACGACCGCGATGGTCGGGGTCGGGCTGGTGGCGGCGTGGGGCCGGCGCTCCGGGCGGCGCTACGAGGTCTGGGCGCGGGTCCACGTCCTGCTCGCCGCCGCGGCCATCGTGCTCGCCGCGCTGCACGTGCTCTGGCTCGGGCACCTGGTCGCCGACCCGGTGCTGCGCGTCGTGCTCTCGGCGCTGGCCCTCGCGCTCCTCACGGTGCTCTTCCTGCGCTGGGTCTGGCGTCCCCTGTTCTCCCCGCACGGCGCCTACGTGGTCTACGGCGTGCGCCCCGAGGGGCCGTCGACGGCGACGCTCGTGCTCGCGCCGGTCCACATGGCTCGCGGCCTGCGCTTCCACCCCGGACAGTTCGTCTGGTTGCGCCTGCGCCGGTCGGTGCTCGGCAGCGAGGAGCACCCCTTCACCATCGCGTCGTCGGCCCGGGTGACCGGACGGCTGGAGCTGACCGTGCGGGGCTCCGGCGACTTCTCGACCACCCTCGCGGCGCTCCCGACGGGGGCCCGGGTCTGGCTCGACGGGCCCCACGGGGCGTTCACCTCGGCCCCCGAGGCGCCGGGGCTGGTGCTGGTCGCGGGCGGCGTCGGGATCACGCCGATGATGTCGATGCTGCGCACCCTCGCCGACCACGACGACCGTCGCACCCACCACCTCGTCGTCGCCCAGCGTCCCGACGAGCCGCTCTTCGAGCCCGAACTGGCCTCGCTGGCCCGCCGCCTCGACCTGCGCGTCACGCGGACCGCGGGCCGTCGGGTGGATGCCGCGCTGCTGCACGGCGTGCTGCCGCCGGACCCGCTGCGCGTGCGGCTCGACTACTTCGTCTGCGGCTCGCCCTCCCTGCTCGCGGGCTCCCTCGCGGCCCTCGAGCAGCTCGGGATCCCGGCCGAGCAGGTCAGCACCGAGCAGTTCGGGTGGTCGGGCCCGCTGCCGATCGGCGGACCGGCCCGCACCCGGGGTGCCACCGGCTGACCCGACGGCGAGCATCCTGGTGGGGTGATCGAGGCACCGCGGCGGGCGGTCTCGTCGTACGTCGCCTCGGGCCGGTTCACCCTCGGCTACCTCGTCGTCCTGCTCGCGGTGCACGCCTGGATGTCCTGGTCCGACCCCGCGCCGTTCGTCGCCTGGGCCAGCACGAACGTGGTGAACCTCGGGACCCACCCGGTCGGGGCCCTCGTCGCCAGCGCCCTGGTCGTCAACGGCTCCCTCCTCGACGCCGGCACCGTCATCACCCTCTGGCTCGGGGTGGGCGTCGCGCTGTGGTGGGTGGAGTCCCGACGCGGGCCCGCACGGGCCGCCGCGGTGTTCCTCGGCGGCCACGTGGGCGCGACGCTGCTGACGCTGCCGGTGATCCTCGCGGCGATCCGGGCCGGCCGGTACGCGCCGGAGACCCGCACGGCCGTCGACGTGGGCATCAGCTACGGCGCCCAGGCCGCCCTCGCCGCCCTGATCGTGGCCCTCCCCCGGTGGGCGTGGGCGCCGTGGGTCGTGTTCGTGCTGGGGTGGCCGTTGCTCGATGCCGAGTGGTCCGGCCTGCTCCCCGACTTCACGACGGTCGGGCACCTGATCGCGGCGACGATCGGCTTCGTGCTCGCCGCGACGCTGCTCAGGACGCGTTCACCTGACGGCCACCTGCCGCGGTGAGGATCGCGGAGTGACCCCCGACGAGCGCCCCGCCCCCCGCCTCGACCCCGCCGACCTGCTCTCCGGCACCCCGATCGAGCAGCTCTCCGTGGACACCGACGGCGCCGAGGACGACGACCCCACCCTCCTCGGGCCCGACGGCCGACCGGTGGACACCTGGCGCGAGGGCTACCCGTACGAGGAGCGCCTCTCGCGCGACGAGTACGAGCACCAGAAGCGGCTCCTGCAGATCGAGCTGCTCAAGCTGCAGGCCTGGGTGAAGGACACCGGCCAGAAGATCGTGCTGCTGTTCGAAGGACGCGACGCCGCGGGCAAGGGCGGGACGATCAAGCGGTTCACCGAGCACCTCAACCCGCGCGGCACCCGCGTCGTGGCCCTGGAGAAGCCCACCGACCGCGAGCGCACCCAGTGGTACTTCCAGCGCTACATCGTCCACCTGCCCGCGGCCGGCGAGATCGTCCTGTTCGACCGCAGCTGGTACAACCGCGCCGGCGTCGAGCGGGTCATGGGCTACGCCGAGCCGCGCCAGTACATGGAGTTCATGCGCGAGACCCCCGACCTCGAGCGGATGCTCGTCCGCAGCGGCATCCACCTCGTGAAGTTCTGGTTCTCGGTGTCGCAGTCCGAGCAGCGCACCCGGTTCCTCATCCGCCAGGTCGATCCGGTCCGCCGCTGGAAGCTCTCCCCGAACGACCTCGCCTCGATCCAGCGCTGGAGCGACTACACCGCGGCCAAGGAGGCGATGTTCTTCTACACCGACACCGCCGACGCGCCGTGGACCGTCGTCAAGAGCAACGACAAGAAGCGCGCCCGGCTCGAGGCGATGCGCTTCGTGCTCTCCCGGTTCGACTACCCGGAGAAGGACCCGGAGGTCGCCCACGAGGCCGACCCGGCCGTCGTCGGGCCCGCCTCGGAGCTGTTCGAGGCCGGCGAGCAGGCCCACAGCGCGCCCCCGTTGCGCTGACGCGCACGTGAACGGATGTCGTCGCCCCGACGACGACACCCGTTCACCTGGTCGGGACGACCTTGTCGACCGCGAGCCGGTCGAAGACGCGGGCGAAGGCGTCGAGGGTCCGGACGTAGCCGGTGAACCCGGCCAGGCGCGAGCGGGTCATGTCGGTGACGCACTCGATGTCGCGACCGAGGTCGCCGTCGGTGTGCCAGAACGACGCGACCCGGTCGAGCCGGCTCTCCCGCAGACCCTCGCGCTCGGCGATCCGCGCCCAGACCTCGTCCATCCCTGCGGTCTGCTCCTCGAGCGGGCGCGGCTTCTCGTCGAACCCCTCGGGCTCGACGTCGAGCAGCTCGGCCAGCCGCGGCCACATCCAGCGCCAGCGGAAGACGTCCCCGTCGACGACGTTCAGGGCCTGGTCGTGCGCCGCGGGCGACTCCGCGGCCCAGATCATGTGGTCGGCCGCCTGACCGGCGTCGGTCATGTCCGTGAGCCCGTCCCACTGCCGGCGTGAGCCGGGGAAGGTGAACGGACGCCCGGTCTCGCGGCACAGGGCGGCGTAGACCGCGAGCGTCGAGGCGATGTTCATCGCGTTGCCGACCGCGTAGCCGACGACGGTGTGCGCGCGGTGGACACTCCACGTGAACCGGTGGCGCTCCGCGGCGGCGAAGAGCTCGTCCTCCTGGGCGTAGTAGAAGTTCGGGGCGTCGAGGCGCGGCTCGGTCTCGACGAACGGCGTCTCGGGCAGCGCGCCCTGCCCGTAGGCCTCGAACGGCCCGAGGTAGTGCTTGAGGCCGGTCATCAGGGCGACGTGCGAGACGGTGCCCTCGGCACAGGCGGCCTCCAGGACGTCGCGGACGATGCCCCCGTTGACCCGGATGTTCTCGTCCTCGCTGTCCTGGCGCGCCCAGGCGGTGAGGAACACCGACGACGGGCGGGTGCCCGCGAGGACGTCGCGCAGGGCGGCGGGGTCGGTCAGGTCGGCGTGCAGCGACTCGACCTCCGGCACCGGCGACGTGCCGCGTCGGGAGAGCCCGAGCAGGTGCCCACCCTGGCGGGTCAGGCGCTCGGCGAGGGCGTGACCGGCGATGCCGGTGACACCCACGACGAGGGGGCGGGACAGGGCGTGCACGGTGGTGCTCCTCTCGACGGCGGTCGGGTGCGGGTGCCCGGTGCGCCGCCGTCGCGACCGTGCGCCGCGCGTGACGGGTGGCACCGGCCACCACGCGCGGCGCGGTCCTGCCAGGCTCTGGGCACCCGAGCGCGGAGGAATCCGATGGCGAACACCGTGGCCGACCAGTTGATCGAGGTCCTCGTCCAGGCGGGGGTCCGGCGGATCTACGGCCTGGTCGGCGACAGCCTCAACCCGATCGTCGACGCCGTCCGGCGCTCCGGCGGGTCGGGCGAGGGCGGGATCGACTGGGTCCACGTCCACAACGAGGAGGCCGCCGCGCTCGCCGCCTCGGCCGAGGCCCAGCTGACCGGACAGCTCGCGGTGTGCGCGGGCAGCTGCGGGCCGGGCAACACCCACCTCGTCAACGGCCTCTACGACGCGCACCGATCCGGCGCCCCGGTGCTGGCGATCGCCTCGCACATCCCCTCGACCCAGATCGGCACCACCTACTTCCAGGAGACCCACCCGACGGCGCTGTTCGCCGAGTGCTCCTCGTGGGTCGAGCTGGTCTCGTCGGCGAACCAGATGCCGCGCCTGCAGCGGATCGCGATCCAGACCGCGCTCTCCGACGGCGGGGTGGCGGTCATGGTGGTGCCCGGCGACGTCTCCGCCGAGCCCGCGGCCAACCCGACCGGCACCGGCGACCTCGTCGCGCCCTCCTCGGTCGTCGTCCCCGCCCGGGACCGCGTCGAGGCGCTCGCCGAGTACGTGGACCGGGCGCGGACCGTGACGTTGTTCGTCGGCGCCGGCGCCCGGGACGCCCGGACGGAGGTGCTGTCGTTCGCGGAGAAGGTGAAGGCACCGGTCGGGCACTCGCTCGGCGGCAAGGAGTGGATCCAGTACGACAACCCGTACGACGTCGGGATGAGCGGCCTGCTCGGGTACGGCGCGTGCTACGAGGCGTCCCACGAGGCCGACCTGCTCGTGCTGCTCGGCACCGACTTCCCCTACGACGGGTTCCTGCCGCAGGCCCGCACGGTGCAGGTGGACCGCGACGGCAGGCACCTCGGCCGGCGCTCGCTGCTCGAGCTCGGGGTGGAGGGCGACGTCGGCGAGACGCTGCGGATGCTGCTGCCGCTCGTGGCCGAGAAGACCGACCGTGAGTTCCTCGACCGGATGCTGGGCCACCACGCCGACGCGCTCGAGCACGTCGTGTCGGCCTACACGTCGAAGGTGGAGGACCACCGGCCGGTGCACCCGGAGTACGTCGCGGACGTGCTCGACGACGAGCTCGCCGACGACGCCGTGGTCACCGTCGACACCGGCATGTGCAACGTCTGGGCCGCCCGCTACATCAGCCCGACGGGCCGGCGGCGCATCCTCGGCTCGTTCCGCCACGGCACGATGGCGAACGCGCTCCCCCACGCGATCGGCGCCGCCACCGCCTTCCCCGGCCGGCAGGTGGTGTCGATGTCCGGCGACGGCGGGCTCACCATGCTCCTGGGCGAGCTGCTCACCGCCGCCGAGCACGATCTCGACCTGACCGTGGTGGCCTTCAACAACGGCGCGCTCGGGATGATCCGTCTCGAGATGATGGTGGCGGGCTACCCCTCGTTCCAGACCGACCACGGTCCCGCCGACCTCGGGGGCATCGCCCGGGCCGCCGGGCTGCACGCGGTCACCGTCGAGGACCCGCACCAGCTCCGGACGGCGCTGCGCGACGCGCTGGCCCACCGCGGGCCGTCACTGGTCGACGTGCGCACCGACCCCGACGCCCTGTCCATCCCGCCGCACATCACCGCCGAGCAGGTCCGCGGGTTCGCCCTCGCGGGCATGCGGACCGTGCTCGCCGGCGGGGTCGGGAAGATGATCACGCTGGCCCGATCGAACCTGCGCTCGGTCCCTCGCCACCCGTTGCGCTAGCAGGTGCGCTCCGCCCCGATAAATCGTTCTGACATTTCCTCGGTGAGCATGGGCGCACTCACGGTGATCGCCGGCTGCGCGATCTGACACTACCCCGGCATCAGATCTCCGTCACGGCAGAGCGCGACGTCGCTGCGTAACGATCGCGACGCACGGGCCGATCCCGGACTGTTGCTGCATCTCCTTCGAGATGGAGCGCTGCGTTGACGACGGCATCGGGTTCAGCGGGGTGGGCCTGACACTCGATTGCGGACGGAAATCGTGGTCTGCCGAGAGGCAGAATCCTGATTCTGCTCCGGGGAGGAACGGAGAATGAATACACGATTGGGAAGCCGGTGGGCCCTGATGGTCCTCCTGGCCGCAGCAGCGGCCCTGATCTCGTGGACCGGCGCGGCGCAGGCCGCGGCTGCCCTCGTGTGGCAGTCCGATTTCACCGGTAGCGGGTTCAACAACTTCAAGTCAACGCCCTGGAACGACGTGGGTGCCGCCGCCCCGGTCCTCGTCACCAGCACGGTCGACGCCCCGGCGAAGGCCGCGCGCTTCACCGTTCCGGGCGGCGGCACGCGCTCGGAGATCGAACCGAACGTCGTGAACTTCACCGAGGGCGCCGACTACTACTTCGGTGACTCCTTCACCCTGCCCACCACGTTCCCGGTCAACGAGACCAGCTGGCAGGTCATCACCCAGTGGAAGAACGCCGACGACGGTTCCCCGCCGGTCGAGCTGAAGATCGGACACGGCAACGTGATCCTGGACGGCGGCTACGGCTACCCGACCGGACCCGCAGGCAGCAAGTACTGGACGCAGACCCTCGCTCCGGCCGCGACCGCCCAGCAGACGACAGTCGTGCTCCACATCCACTTCTCGTCCAACCCCACCCTCGGCAGCATCGACGCATGGGTCGGCGGCACGAAGGTCCTGAGCGGGTACCACCCGGTCAGCGGCACCCTCTACCCGACGGCGAAGAAGACCAAGGCCTCGACCGCGCAGGCGGCGGCACAGAAGGCCGCGCTGGCGAAGACGCCCCAGCCGAAGGACACCCCGAAGGAGCCCGCCGCCTCGACCGACACCGTGGTGACGGCGTCCAAGACGTCGTCCCAGTACGACTACTGGAAGATGGGGATGTACCGCGACAACACCATCACCTCGACCGCGATCTACGACATCGAGAGCACACGGCTGGCCACCAGCTACGCCGCCGCGGCCGGCTGACGTTCAGGGCACGGACCGGGACCGGCCGGGCCCAGCCGCCCGTCGAACGGCCTCGCGGACCGCTCCTCAGCTCGCGTCCGCGAGCCACTTGTGCAGCTTGGGCTTGGTGTACGCGGTGACGGCGGCCGCCAGCGCCTCGTCGGCGGCCGCGCGACGGGCCCGGGCCTCGGCGTGCAGCACGCCGTAGGTGAAGCTCGGCTCGCCGGCGCGGTGCGCGAGGTCGGCGAGGTCGACGATCCAGTGCGCGACGGCCTCGCTGCGGCGCCGCTCCTCGAGGGCGCCGGCAAGCGCGTCCGCGGCGTCGGCGAGCTTGCGGGCCTGCTTGCCGAGCGCACCGCGGGTGACCCGGGCGGTCGTCGCGACCGTGTGGGCGGCCGTGGCGACCGGGCCGAGGCGCGGCTCGCCCGCCCGGTCCGACCCCTGGGCCTCCGCGACCGCGGCGTCGGCGGCCTCGCGGGCCGCGGCGTCGGCCTCGGCGAGGGCGCGCGCCAGGACGCGGTCGGCGTGCTTGGGCTTGCGGCCCCCGATCGGCGCGGTGAGCACGAGCTGGTCGGCGTGCGCGAGCAGGCTCGTCCACTCGGGCTGGGCGAGCATCGAGGTCACGGAGTGGCGCAGCTCGGAGGTGCGCGAGGCGACGACGATCCCGACGCGCGCCGCCACCGGGCCCTGGCGCAGGGTCGGGTCGAGGTCCTCGACGAGCTCCTCGAGCACGTCGACCGTGCCGTCGAGGGCCCGGGCCTCCTCCACCGTCGAGAGCGCCCACGCCAGCTCCGCGCGCAGTGCCGGCAGCTCGCCGCCCTCGATCAGCGAGGCGAACCCGGTGACCACGGCCTCGAGGTCGGCCAGCGCCTCCGCGAGCCGCTCCACGTCCGGCCCCTCGGAGGCACCCGAGCCGAGCCCGGGCTCGTCGTCGTCGGGCGTCTCGTCCTCGGTGGCCGGCACCGTCACCGAGGAGCCGCCGTCGGCGCCGAAGTCGGCACCGCCGGTGCCCTCGCCGTCGTGCGCCGCGGTGTCCGTCCCGGCGTCCTCGAGGACGGGGCCGGGATCGGTGTCGGGCTCGACGGCGGCGTGCAGGGCGGCGACCCGCTCGCGGATCGCGGCGAGAACGATGGTGGAGGCGGTCACGGTCTTCGGCACGTGTGCAGGTGTACCCGAACGGACGTCCGCGTGATCGGAGGAGGAGCACCGATCCGACAACGTTCACGGCCCCGCCACCTCGCGGTCCGTCCGCTCGCGCGCGGTTTCACGACCTCGGGCACCCGGGGACCCGCCGCGCGCCCCGGGACCGACCCGGGAGCCCACGCGGGAGGAGCAGGATGCAGGAACAGGAATTCGTCAGCGCCGTCCGGAAGTCGCTGGACCTGCCCGACAACGAGAGCGCGGGAGCGGCCGTGCGGGCGACGCTCGCGGTCCTCGGCCGACGTCTCTCGGGCGGCGAGGGCAAGGACCTCGCGTCGCAGCTGCCCGGCACCCTCGCCGAGCAGATTCCCGACGACGCCCCGGGCGAACGGTTCGACGTGACGTCCTTCTACCAGCGGGTCGCCGAGGCCGAGCGGGCCGAGGGCCGGCAGGTCACCGACGCCCAGGCCCGCCAGCACGCGCGAGCGGTCGCGAAGGGCCTGGAGACGGCGCTCTCCGACGGCGAGTGGAACCACGTCACCAGCCAGCTGCCCGCGGACTACGCCGACCTCCTCGGCACGGGGCCCGTCCAGAAGCACTGAGGCGGCGGCCTCAGCATGATCACGGTCGCCGGTGCCCCCGCGGGTGCCTGCTGAGCCCCGGGCGCGGCCGCACCCCAGAATCACGCCCATGCGCAGCATGCTCGTCACCGGGGGGTCCCGCGGGATCGGCGCCGCCACCGCCCGGCGGGCGGCCGCCGCGGGCTGGTCGGTGTGCCTGACCTACCGCAGCGACCAGGCCGCCGCCGCTGCCGTCGTCGCCGCGATCGAGCGCGACGGCGGGCGGGCCGCGGCGGTCCGCGCGGACGTCGCCGTGGAGGCCGACGTCGTGGCCGCGGTCCAGGCGGCGGCGACGCTCGCCCCGCTCGGCGCGGTCGTCGCCAACGCCGGGATCGTCGGCGAGAAGACCCGCGTGGACGCGCTGACCGTGGACCGCGTCGAGCGCATGCTCGCCACCAACGTCACCGGCGCGATCGTCACCTGCCGGGAAGCCGTACGACGGCTCTCGACCGCGCACGGCGGCCGGGGCGGGGCGATCGTGCTCGTCTCCTCGGCCGCATCCCGGCTCGGGTCGCCGGGCGAGTACGTGGACTACGCCGCCTCGAAGGCCGCCGTGGACACGCTCGGGCTGGGCCTGGCGAAGGAGGTCGCCGCCGAGGGCGTCCGGGTCACCGTGGTGCGGCCCGGGATCATCGACACCGAGCTCCACGCCTCGGGTGGCCAGCCCGACCGGGTCGCGCGGCTCGGCCCGGACCTGCCGATGGGACGGGCGGGCACGGCCGACGAGGTGGCGGCGGCCATCGTCTGGCTCGCCTCCGACGAGGCGTCCTACGTCACCGGCAGCGTCCTCGACGTCGCGGGCGGCCGGTAGGTGCGCTCCGCGCTCGTGAGGACTCATCCGTGCCCTGGCACGGAATACTGCTCACGGGGCCACAGGCCACCTACCCTGGACCGATGAGCGCCGATGCCGCCGCCGAGCACGCCACGGCCCTCTCCCGGGCCACGCTCTCGGAGCTGTCGGTCCCGGTGCCGTCGTACGACCGCGACGCCCTGCGGGTCGGGATCGTCCACATCGGGGTCGGCGGCTTCCACCGCGCGCACCAGGCGATGTACCTCGACCGCCTGTTCTCCGCGGGCCGTGACGGGGACTGGGCGCTGTGCGGGGTCGGGGTCCTGGACGCGGACCGCGCCATGGGCGAGGTGCTGCACCGCCAGGACGAGCTCTACACCCTCGTCGAGAAGCACGCCGACGGGTCGCGGGACCCCCGGGTCATCGGCTCGATGGTCGAGTACCTCGTCGCGCCGGAGGACCCGGACGCCGTCCTCGCGAGCCTGACCGATCCGGCGGTGCGCATCGTCAGCCTGACCGTCACCGAGGGCGGCTACCACGTCAACACGGCGACCGGGGAGTTCGACCCCTCCGAGGCCTCGGTCGCCCACGACATCGCCCGCGCGGCCGACGCCCCGCCCACCAGCGCCTTCGGCTACCTCGTCGAGGGGCTCCGCCGCCGCCGCGCGGCCGGCGACCCGCCGTTCACGGTGATGAGCTGCGACAACATCGCCGGCAACGGCGACGTCGCGCACCGCATGATCACCGCGTTCGCCCGGTTGCGCGACGAGACGCTCGGGACCGACCTGGCCGCGTGGATCGAGCGCGAGGTCCCCTTCCCGAACTCCATGGTCGACCGGATCACCCCGCGCACCACCGACGAGGACCGCGCCGAGCTGGCGGAGCGCTTCGGGGTCGACGACGGCTGGCCGGTCGTGTGCGAGTCGTTCTGCCAGTGGGTGCTCGAGGACCGCTTCGCCTCCGGCCGGCCCGCCTTCGAGGAGGCGGGCGTCCAGGTCGTCGACGACGTCGAGCCGTACGAGCTGATGAAGCTGCGACTGCTCAACGCCTCGCACCAGGCCCTCGCCTACCTCGGCTACCTCGCCGGGTTCCGGTACGCCCACGAGGTGGCCGCCGACGACGAGTTCGTGGCCTTCGTCCGCGGCTACATGGACGCCGAGGCGACCCCGACGCTGCTCCCGGTCCCCGGCGTCGACCTCGAGGACTACAAGGCGACGCTCATCGAGCGGTTTGCGAACCCCGAGATCCGGGACACGCTCGCCCGGTTGGCGGCGGAGTCGTCGGACCGGATCCCGCCGTGGCTGGTGCCGGTGATCCGCCGGAACCTCGAGCTCCGCGACGAGGGTCGGCACGGCGAGATCGAGCGGTCCGCGTTGATCGTCGCGGCGTGGGCGCGCTACGCCGAAGGCGTCGACGAGGACGGCGAGCCGATCGACGTCGTCGACACGGGTCGCGCCGAGGAGCGCACCGCTGCCGCCCGCCGCTATCCCGACGAGCCACTGGCCTTCCTCGCCGACCGCTCGCTGTTCGGCGACCTGATCGACGACGACCGCTTCACCGCCGCCTACCGACGCCACCTCGACCGGCTCCACGACGACGGGGCCCGCGCGGCGGTCCGGGCGGTCCTCGCCGGCTCCTGAGCAGCCCGTCTCCGGGTGTGCGACAGCGCACGCCAGCAGCGCAAGCACAGCGCTTGCACGAGCTAGCACTCGTGTTAGCGTGGGTGTCAGCCCAACCGGAGGAGGTCGACGGAGATGTCCGGGGTCGAGAGCGTGGACAAGGCGCTCGGTCAGGCCGTCGAGGACATCGGTGGCTACATCCGCAAGCAGCGTGAGTCGGCGCAGGTGTCCCTGCGCCAGCTCGCCAAGGTCGCCGGGATCTCGAACCCGTACCTGAGCCAGATCGAGCGGGGACTGCGCAAGCCCTCCGCGGAGATCCTGGGGCAGATCGCGACCGGCCTGCGGATCTCGGCCGAGGCCCTGTACGTGCGGGCCGGGTTGCTCGAGGAGCGTCAGGGCTCGGCAGTCCTGGACTCACTCGCGTGCGACCCGGAGCTCACCGAGCGCCAGAAGCAGGTCCTGCACGACATCTACGAATCGTTCCGCCGTGAGAACCGGGCGGCCGGCACCGACACCGGCCCCGCGCCGGCACCGCCCGCGCAGGCGTCGGCGGCTCCCGGCACCTCCGGTGCCACGGACGGGACGGCCGCGCTGGCCGTCGCGCCCGACCTCTCGCACATCGACACCGATCAGGAGTGATCACCATGCCCGTCACGTTCCCCACCAAGTTCGACGTCCGCGAGGCCCGCGACCAGGCCACCAAGGCCGTCGCCGACGCCGTCGACCCGCTGCGCGCGCCGTCGCTGGCGCTGCTCGGCCTCGGCGACTACGCCGTCGCGAGCGCCCAGGAGGCCTTCTCGAAGGTCCAGGCCGGCGCCACCGAGGTGCAGGCCCGCGTCGAGGAGCTCCCCTCCGAGCTGCAGGACCTGAGCACCAAGCTCAGCGCCGAGGACTTCCGCAAGCTCGCGGAGAACTACCTCAAGGCCGTCCAGGGCGTGTACGAGGGCCTGGTCGAGCGCGGCACGAGCGCCTACTCCAAGATCAAGGCGCAGCCGCAGGTCAAGCAGGCGCTGAACACCGTCGACTCGGTCTCCAGCGAGCTGGAGAACCGGCTCGAGGACACCGTCGAGGAGTTCCGCGTCCGCGGCGAGAGCGTCCTGGCCGGGGTCACCAAGCAGACCCGGTCGGTCGGCGAGCGCGCCGCCCGCTACACCCAGCAGGTCACCGGTCAGGCCGCCGAGGTGCTGACCGAGACCAGCACCGAGGTCGCCGCCGAGGTCAAGGAGGCCGGTGACGAGGTCGCGTCGGAGACCCGCAGCGTGACCCGCAAGGCCGCCAGCCGCACGGCGCCCACGAAGCAGGGCCCGAAGAACGCCCCGAAGTCCGCGGCGACCACCGCCGCCGACAAGCGCGCCAAGAGCTGACGCTCCCCACTCGGGCACATCACGGCCCCGTCGCCACCGAGCTCCCCACGGTGGCGACGGGGCCGTCGTCGTGACCCCGGGAGACACGCCCCACACGGGGTGCGGAATGATGAGCGAACACCGCTTGTTGATCGGTACAGTGACCGACGCCTCCCCACCACGGAGAGCCGGTCGCACACCGTCGTACGTGAATCCGAGAAGGAGGGCTGTGGCAGTCACCGACGCCGGCAGCACCACCCGCCCGTCGCCGAAGAACGTCGATCCCGAGCAGGCCCGGGACGCGCTCATCGACCAGGAGACCGCCGAGCTGAACCAGCTGCTCGACCGCATCGACGGGCTGACCTACGAAGCCCGCCGACGGCTGCGCCGGCTCGAGCACCACCGCCGTGGCGTCGCCCCCGAGTGGACGTCGCGCCACGGCTGATCGTCAGACCAAGCGCCCCCCGGTGGACGTGTCGAAGGCGTGGACAGCGTCCGCGTCCACGCGGAGCGCGATGGTCTCGCCGTACCGCACGGTCGTCCGGCCCGGGCCGCGGACCACCAGCGTCGTCGCCTCGTCCTCGGCCGAGAGTCGCAGGTGCGCATAGAGGTAGGACTCGCTGCCGAGCTCCTCGACGACGTCGACGACGGCCTTCACCCCGCCGCCGGAGCCCTCGGAGTCCAGCGACAGGTCCTCCGGGCGCACGCCCACCGTCACGGTCTCGGCCGAGCCGGCGGCGTCCCGGACCTGCCGCGTCAGCGGGATCTCGGTCCCCGCGAGGGTCACCCCGTCCCCGGAGCGCCGCAGGTCGAGCAGGTTCATCGCGGGCGACCCGATGAACCCGGCGACGAAGGCGTTGACCGGATGGTCGTAGAGCTCCGACGGCGTCGCGTACTGCTGGAGCTGCCCGTCCCGCAGCACCGCCACGCGGTCGCCCATCGTCATGGCCTCGACCTGGTCGTGGGTGACGTAGACCGTCGAGACCTCGAGCCGGTTCTGCAGCTGGGCGATCTGCGAGCGGGTCTGCACGCGCATCTTCGCGTCGAGGTTCGACAGCGGCTCGTCCATGAGGAACACCCGCGGCTCGCGGACGATCGCCCGGCCCATCGCCACGCGCTGGCGCTGACCGCCGGACAGGGCCTTGGGCTTGCGGTCGAGGTACTCCGTGAGCCCGAGCAGCTCGGCCGCGTCCGCCACCCGTTTCGCCTGCTCGGCCTTGGCCATGCCCCGCATCTTCAGCGGGAACGCCATGTTCTCGCGCACCGTCTTCGCCGGGTAGAGCGCGTAGCTCTGGAACACCATGGCGATGTCACGGTCCTTGGACGGCACGTCGACGACGTCGCGCCCGTCGATGCGCACGCTGCCCGCGTCGATCGGCTCGAGCCCCGCGAGCATCCGCAGCGCCGTCGACTTCCCCGACCCCGACGGCCCGACCAGGACGACGAGCTCGCCGTCGGTGATCGTCAGGTCGAGCTTGTCGACGGCCGGCGTCGCGCCGCGGCGTGTAGATCCGCGAGGCCTGGTCGAACACCACTTCCGCCATGGCTCTCTCTCCCTACTTCACTGCGCCGAACGACAGACCCTGGACCAGCTTGTTCTGGGCGAACCAGCCCGCGAGGACCACCGGCAGGGCCGCGAGCGTCGCCGCCGCGGAGAGCCGGGCCCAGTACAGGCCCTCGGAGGTGATGAACCCGACGAGGAACACCGGCACGGTCCCGGCGTTCGCCGCGGTCAGGTTCACCGCGAAGAAGAACTCGTTCCACGCGAAGATCACGCAGATCAGCGCGGTCGCGAAGATGCCGGGCGAGATGATCGGCAGGACCACCTCGCGCAGCGTGCGCCCCAGCGACGCCCCGTCGATCGAGGCGGCCTCGAGCAGTTCCCCGGGCACCTCGAGGAAGAACGACCGCATCATCCACACCGCGATCGGCAGGTTCATCGCGGTGTAGAGGACGATCAACGTCCAGATGTTGTCCAGCGCCCGGAGCTCGTTGACCACCACGTAGATCGGGACGATCGCCGCCACGACCGGCAGCATCTTCGTCGAGATGAAGAAGAACAGGACGTCCTGGGTCTTCTCCACGGGCCGCAACGAGAGCGCGAACGCGGCGGGCGTGGCGAGGACGAGCACGAGGGCCGTCGAGATCGCGGTCGCGGCGAGCGAATTCGCCAGGTACGGCCCGATCCCGGCGTCGAACACCGCCCGGAACTGCTCGAGGGTCGGCGTGAAGAACAGCGTCGGCGGGTCGGTGTAGGCGGCGTTCTCCGACTTGAACGCGGTGAGCACCATCCACAGGACCGGGAAGAAGAACCCGATCGCGACGATCCACGTCAGCGTCGTCAGCAGCACGGGTCCGACCCGCGACGGGCGTCGTGGTCCCTCGGTCCGCGCCGGCGCGGACGTCGTGGTCGAGGTGTCCTCGATCGTCGCGGCCATCAGCTCTCACCATCCTTCATGACGCCAGTTCCCGCTTCGCTTCATGACGCTTCCGCAGCACCGAAGGAACGGAACACCAACCGCAGCGCGAACGTCGCGACGATGATCGTCAGGATGACCACGACGACGCCCATCGCGGCCGACTGCCCGATGTCGAACCCGAGGAACGCGCGCTGGTAGATGTAGAAGGGCAGGTTCGCCGACGCCGTGCCCGGGCCCGCCCTGCGTGATCATGTAGACGGCGTCGAAGGTGTTCACCAGGTAGATCGCGCCGAGCACGATCCCCAGCTCGAGGAACCGTCGCAGGTGCGGCAGCGTCAGCTCGACGAAGATCGCCCAGGCCCCTGCCCCGTCCACGCGGGCCGCCTCGACCTGGTCACCGGGCATCGACTGCAGGCCCGCGAGCAGCAGCAGCATCATGAACGGCGTCCACTGCCAGACCAGCGAGGCCATCACCGAGGCCAGCGGGTAGGTCGAGACCCAGTCCGTGCCGGACGCCCCGAACGGCGAGAGCACGAAGTTGATCAGACCGTAGGTGGGGTCGAGCAGCGTGGTCTTCCACAGCAGCGCCGCCGCGACCGGCGTGATGAGGAACGGCGTGACCAGCAGCGTCCGGACCACCCCGCGGCCGATGAAGTGCCGGTTCAGCAGCAGGGCGAGCAGCAGTCCGAGGATCACCGCGATGATCACCGAACCGAGCGTCATGATGATCGTGTTGAGGGCGACCCCGCGGAACTGCGAGTCGGCGAACACGCTCACGTAGTTCTCGAACCACACGAAGTGCTGCGACCCGGGCCGGACCAGGTTCCACGACTGGACCGAGTAGTAGAGCGTCAGCAGGAACGGGATCTGCGTGACGACGATGGTGAACACCAGCGCCGGCAGCAGGGGCGCCCGCCGGACCCACCCCTCGCTGCGGGGCGACCGGGTCGTGGTGCCCCCGGCCGACGCGGGCGGCGGCCCGGAGGGCGCGGCCGGCCTCTCGATCGTGGCGGTCATGAGTCCCCCAGCTCCCCTGTCGGCGTGCTCCCCTGGACGCTTCGGGTCGTCACTGGTAGCTCTCCCCCACCGTCGTCGCGTACTCCTGGGACTGGTCGAGCGCCTGCTGCACGGTCTTCTGCCCGGCGATGGCGGCGGACAGCTGCTGGCTGACCCGGGTGCCGAGGTCCTGGAACTCGGGGATCCGGAGGAACTGCACACCCTGGTAGGGCACCGGCTGCACGGTCGGCTGCTGCGGGTTCGCCGTCTGGATGGCGCTCAGCACCGTCGGGCCGAACGCCGCGGCGGCCTGCTGGTACTGCGGGATCTGGTACGTCGAGAGCCGCGACCCCGGCGGCACCGACGTCCAGCCGAGCTGGGAACCGACCCGCTGCATGTACTGCTTCGAGGTCATCCAGCTCATGAACTTCCAGGCCGCGTCGGTGCGCGGGGAGGTCTTCGGGATGGCCAGCGACCAGGAGTAGAGCCATCCGGAGGTGGGGGTGTCGACGACGGGCGCGGGCGCGAAGCCGACCTTCCCGACGACCGTCGACTCGTCGGGGTTCTCGACGGTGCCTGCGGCGGACGTCGCGTCGTACCACATCGCGGCGTTGCCCTGGCCGAACTGCGTGCCGCACTCGGAGAAGCCGGACTGGGCGGCCCCCGGCTCGCCGTAGTTGCGCACGGTGTCGACGTAGAACTGCGTCGCCTGCTCCACCTGCGGGCTGGTGAGCTGCGCGTGCCACTGCGGGTCGTACCAGCGGCCGCCGAAGGTGTTCACCACCGTGTTGAAGGGCGCCATCATCTCGCCCCAGCCGGGCTTGCCGCGCAGGCAGATACCCGCCCGGCCCTTCGAGCGGTCGGTGAGCTTCGCGGCCATGTCGGCGACCTGCGGCCACGTCGGGCGGGCGGGCATGGTCAGGCCGGCCTGCTGGAAGAGGTCGGTGCGGTACATGAGGAACGAGGACTCGCCGTAGAACGGCACCGAGTACATGTGTCCCTGGTAGGAGAGCGAGTTGCGCACGCTCGGGATGAAGTCGTCCGGGTCGTACCCCGGGGTCGCGTCGATCATCGGCTGCAGGTCGGTGAGCCAGCCGTTCTGCGCCCACTGCGGGGTCTCGTAGTTCGAGATCATGACGACGTCGAACTCGCCGCCGCCGGTCGCGACGCTCGCGGTGATCTTCGGCGCGGGCCTCGTTCTCGGAGAGCGAGACGAACCGCATCCGGATGCCCGGGTTCTCCGCCTCGAACTGGGGCGCGAGCTTGATCGCGTCCTCCATCTGCGGGTTGGACACGATCGCGACGGTCACCGTCTGCGTGCCGGGCTCACTGCCCAGCGCTCCGGCGCCGGAGCACCCCGCGACCACGCCGAGCAGGGCGACGGCGAGCAGGGCCAGCAGTGGGCGACGGGCCCGCCCCGCGCGTCGCGGCCCCGTTGCCCCGTCCGGTGCGCTGTGTCGCACGCCGCCTCCCCGAGCCGCGGATGTGTGGTCTCCGTGAGCGAGTGACGCGGTTCACGTCATCGTCACATCGAGCGACGGTAGGGCGGCGAACCGTGTGCGCGCAAGCGCTTGACCGAACTCCGGAGGACGATTCCGACGGCGTGGTCGGCGGGGCCGTCCGGCGATCTTCCGGTCACTGATGGCTGACGTGGGGGCATCATGCGTCCGGCGGGTGTCGGGACACGGGCGGGGGAGGTCCAGCGGTGGTGACGATGGCCGATGTCGCTCGCCGGGCGGGTGTCTCCACCGCGACCGTCTCGCACGTCCTGAACAACACCCGCGCCGTCAGCGACGACACCCGCGCGGCCGTGCTCGCGGCCGTCGAGGAGACCGCCTACACCCCGAACACCGTCGCGCGCTCGCTCGCCACCTCCCGCACGACGACCATCGGCCTCGTCCTCTCCGCGATCTCGAACCCCTACTTCGGCGAGCTGCTCTCGGCTGCGGAGCGCGCCGCGGCGGCGGCCGGGTACACGCTCCTGCTCGTCGACCCGCACGAGGACCCGGCCTACGAGCGCACCGTCGTCGCCCGGCTGCACAACCACCGCGTCGACGGCGTGGTCCTCGCCCCGTCCGCGGATCCGGAGGCCGCGCTGGAGTACCTCGCGCGTCACGAGGTCCCGACGGTGCTGCTCGACCGGCTGGTCTCGGCGGGTCGCGCGGCGGACCTCGACCAGGTCGGCAGCGAGAACTCCCAGGCCACCGCGACGCTCACGACCCACCTCGTCGTCGAGCACGGGCACCGCCGCATCGCCCTCGTCGCCGGGCTCGCCGGGCTCGCGACCACCGGCGAGCGCCGGACGGGCTTCGTCCGGGCGCTCGAGGCGGTGGGCCTCCCGCGGGACCCGGCGCTGGAGGTCTCCGGGGACTCGGCGACGGAGCCCGCGCGCGCCGCGATGACCGCGCTGCTCGCGCTGCCCGAGCCGCCCACGGCCGTCGTCGTCGGGAACAACAGCATGACGATCGGCGTGATCGCCGCGCTGCGCGACGCCGGCGCCAAGGTGCCCGACGACGTCGCCGTGGTCGCGTTCGACGACTTCGCCTGGGCGGACCTGTTCGCGCCGCGGCTCACGGTGATGGCGCAGCCCTTCGCGGAGATCGCCGCCGAGGCGGTGCGCCTGCTCCTGCGCCGCCGGGCCCAGCCGGACGCCCCGGCGGAGGTGCTGCGCCTGCCGCCGGCGTTCGTGGTGCGGGAGTCCTGCGGGTGTGCTCCGCGCCTGTGAGGCGCACATGATGGGCGCATGCCCAGCTACGTCGCCGGGGTCGACTCCTCCACCCAGGCCACCAAGGTCGTCGTCGTCGATCCCGCGGACGGGCGGGTGGTCCGCGAGGCCCGCCGCGCCCACCCCGAGGGCACGGAGGTCGACCCGCGCGCCTGGTGGACCGCGCTGCAGGAGGCGCTCGGGGAGGTCGGGACCGGCGACGTCGCGGCGATCGCGGTCGCCGGCCAGCAGCACGGGATGGTGCTCTGCGACGAGGCCGGCGAGCCGGTCCGCGACGCGCTGCTGTGGAACGACACCCGCTCGGCCGACGCCGCCGCCGACCTGGTCGGCGAGCTCGGTGGGCCGCAGGCCTGGGCGGACGCGGTCGGCACCGTCCCGGTCGCGAGCATCACCGCCACCAAGCTGCGCTGGACCGCGCGCCACGAGCCCGACGTCGCCGACCGGGCCCGCTCGGTGCTGCTCCCCCACGACTGGCTGACCCGCAAGCTGCGCGGGGACGGCGCCGAGCCGGTGACCGACCGCGGCGACGCCTCGGGCACCGGCTACTGGTCGCCGCACGAGGAGCGCT
Organism: uncultured Actinomycetota bacterium; assembly: GCA_963849235.1. Taxonomy (GTDB): domain Bacteria; phylum Actinomycetota; class Actinomycetes; order Mycobacteriales; family Pseudonocardiaceae; genus Actinomycetospora. The sequence continues at coordinate 807,605 of CAWKGY010000001.1, forward strand.
ACCGCCCCGACCTGCTCGAGCTGGCCTTCGGACGCACCCTCGACCTCCCTCGGGTGGCGGGGCCGGGCGAGTCGGCGGGCCGCGGCACCGGGCCGGCGGACGGCCTCGTCGTCGGACCGGGCACCGGCGACAACATGGGCGCCGCCCTCGCGCTCGGGGCCGCCCCGGGCGAGCTGATCGTCTCCATCGGCACCTCGGGCACCGTGTTCGCCTCCACCGAGAAGCCCACCGCGGACCCGTCCGGGCTCGTCGCCGGGTTCGCCGACGCGCGGGGCCGGTACCTGCCGCTGGTGTGCACGCTCAACGCGGCCCGCGTGCTCGGCGTGGGTGCGACGCTGCTCGGGGTCGACCCCGACGCGTTCGACGAGCTCGCCCTGGCCGGCGAGCCGGGCGCCGGGGGCCTGGTCCTGGTTCCCTACCTCGAGGGCGAGCGCACCCCGGACCGGCCCGACGCGACGGGCTCGTTCGCCGGCCTGACCGGCGCGAACGGCACGCGGGCGAACCTCGCCCGGGCCACCGTCGAGGGCATGCTCTGCGGACTCGCCGCCGGGGTCGACGCCCTCGCCGACGTCGGGGTGCACGGCGACCGGGTGCTGCTCATCGGCGGCGGGAGCCGGTCGCGGGCGGTCACCGGGATCGCGCCCGCGGTGTTCGGCACGGGTGTCGAGGTGCTCGCCCCGGCGGAGTACGTCGCCCTCGGCGCGGCCCGGCAGGCCGCGTGGGCGCTGCACGGCGAGGAGCCCGACTGGCGGATCGAGCGCGACGCGGTGGTGGAGGCCGAGGACGCCGACCGGGACGCGGCCCGGCTGGTCCGGGCGGCCTACGCGGCGGCCACCCAGGACTGATGTGGCGTGCTGAGGCCACGATGACCCGGTGACCGAGCCGCTCCCGCTGGCCGAGGACGACCTCGCCGACCCCGGACTGATCGCCCCCGGCGCGATGCGCACGCACGGGACGGCCCCGCCCGACGTCGTGCTGTGCTTCTTCCCCGAGGTGATGGCCGCGCTCGCGGAGCACGCGCGCGAGGGCGCCGTGCTGCACTCCGAGAACGGGCGCTCACCGGTGCTGGTGCTCGAGCGCCCGGACGGGACCGAGGTCGGCGTCGTGCACCCCGGGGTGGGCGCGCCGATGGCGGTGGCCACGCTCGAGGAGGTCGTCGCCCTCGGCGGCCGCCGGTTCACCGCGGTGGGCGGGGCGGGCGTGCTGGTCCCGGACCTGGTGCTCGGGCACGCCGTCGTCGTCGACTCGGCGCTGCGCGACGAGGGCACGTCCTTCCACTACCTCGCGGCGGGGCGGGTCGTCGAGGCCGACCCGGACGGTGTGGCCGCCCTCGTCGACCGGCTGCACGCCGCGGACGTCGCCCACACCGTCGGGCGGACCTGGACGACCGACGCGGTCTACCGCGAGACCCGCGGCCGGACCGACCGCCGCCGCGACGAGGGCTGCCTGACCGTCGAGATGGAGGCGTCCGCGCTCATCGCCGTGGCGCGGTTCCGGGGCGTCGCGTTCTCCCAGGTGCTCTTCGCCGGCGACTCGCTCGCCGGTGAGGAGTGGGACCACCGCCGCTGGACGACGGCGCGGGAGGCCCGGCAGGCGCTGGTCGAGGTCGTGACCGGGGTCAGTCTCCCGTGACGAGGGTCAGCCCCATCGAGGCGAGGACCGGGGCGATCGGCTGGAAGTAGGTGGTGCCCCCGGCCACGCAGTCGCCGCTGCCGCCCGGAGAGCGTGCCCTGGGCCTGCGCCGAGTCGGGGGTGACGAAGGGGCCGCCGGAGTCCCCGGGGTCGGCGCAGACGCTGGTCTGCGTGAGGCCGGTGATGACGGTGCCGCTGCCGTAGTTGACCGTGACGTCGGTGGCCTGCACGATGCCGCAGTGGTAGCCCGACGTCGAGCCGGAGCGGCAGACCGCGCTGCCCGACGGGGCCTGCGTCGCGCCGATGACCGTCGGGCCGCCCTGGATTCGCCCGCTCCCCCGCCAGGTGGACGTGTCGGTGACCTGGACGATCCCGTAGTCGTGGCCGGGGTACTCGGTGCGGACCGCGGTGCCGATCGCCTTCCGGTTCGGCCCGGTCCAGCGTCCGGCCCTCGGCGGTGCAGTGCCCCGCGGTGAGCAGGTAGGTCGTCGTGCCCCGGCGGGCGGAGAAGCCGTCGGAGCAGCGGGTGCCGGTGGTCGTGATCGCGGCCCCGCCGACGAGGGGGCCGGCGGCCGGGGCCGGGCTCGGTGTCGGGGTCGGTGCCGGGCTGGGGGTCGGGCCGGCCTCCGGGCCAGCAATGGCGCGTTGCTGCCGTCCGACGGCAGGACGGCGCCGTTCGCCCACCGCGTCGAGCGGCCGCACCGGCGCCGACATCGGCTGGAGGCGGACGGCGGAGGGGTCGTCGTCGGCTGCGAAGTCCCGGGCCGCGGCGCTGGCGGGACCGACGACGGCGACGACGGTCTGGTGGGTCGCCGGGTCCACCCACCAGGCGGTCACCTCGGCGGGGACCTCGGCGCGGCGGGCGTCGAGCCGCGCCTTCGCCGCCCGGCCGACGCGCGGCTCGACGGGCGTCGAGCGCATCGTCGAGCCCGGCCCGCCGGGAGGCGTCGGCGAGGGGGTGCTCGGCGAGGGCCGGGACGGCGAGTGCGACGGCGGCCACGAGCGTGACGAGTCCCGTGACGAGGGCGCGCCGCGGAGGACGGGGGGTACGCACGCGGTCCTCCGTGGTCGGGCCGGGACGCGGCCCGACGTCGGGCGCGCCCGACGAGTACGTCCCCCGCCCGAGGGAGCCGGGCGCTGGGACGTACGTCGTAGTCGGTAAGCCCGATCAGCCTAAGAGCGGATCGGGGTCCCGACTGCCCCGATGCCCCGGACGGATGACGGCCCGAGGACGTCGCGCCCGTCGCCGCAGCCCACGCCCGTCACCGCAGCGCACGCCCGCCTCGACGGCGAGGAGCACGCTGCGCAGGTCGGAGCGGCTCGCGGGCTGCCCCACCTGCTCCTGATCACCGAGGCGAGGACCGGGCGGCCGGCTCACTTGGCCGGGCCGGCGTCGCGCAGCCCCGTCACCGTCAGACCCTGCGGACCCTTCACGGCGACCAGGCCGACCCGGTCGTTGACCGCGACCGCGGACGGCTGGCTCGCCGCCTTCTGCTTGCGGACCTTCGAGGTCGACGTGAACGTGTAGGTCTGGGTGAAGCCGTCCGTGCTGCGGACGGTGACCGAGGTCGGGCGAGGCCGCGGTGACGACCCCGCGCTGGACGTCGACGGTGCGGTCGCCCGCCTTCCCGTGCAGGACCACCTCGCCGTGCTCGGCCCGGCGGGCGAGGGCGCGACGAGCCTTCCCCGGGTGCGCCGGCGCGGACGACGGCGCCGACGACGAGGGGGCGGGGGTCGGCGGCGCGCTGGTGTCCGCGAGGGCGACGGCCGTCCCGCCACCGGCGAGGGCGACGACGACTGCTGCGACGAGAGCGGGACGGGCCCACGAGATGCGCATGGTGTGCTCCGGTTCCTTTCGGTGACGACGACGGGCGCGGCGGGAACGACTCCCGCCGTCTGCCCGACATCGCAGGACGCTAGGAAACGGAACTGAGAACCGGGTGAATGTGCCGGGACCCCTGCGCGACCCTTTCAGCGAATCGTCAGGAACGCCGGGAAATAGTTCCCCCGACGCCGCCGGGGCCCTCGCGGAGGGCTCGGCTATCGTGACGCCGTGTCAGATCGCTGGGACCCGCGTCCGCGTGGGCGAGGGCCGTCGCGGTCCGCCGCGCCCCCGCGCCCGGCGTCGCGCCCGCCGTCGGCACCCGAACGCTCCGGACGCGGACCGTCCCGCTGGTCGACCGGCTCCCGGTGCCCCGGACCCGGCGGCGACCCCGGGCGCAGCCCCGGCAGGCCCCCGCGACCTCGGCCGACCGGCACCTTCGCCATCGGCCCGGGATATCCGTGGCCGGTCGTGGCCGTGGGCGCGGTCGTGCTGACCGGGCTGCTCGCGTGGCTGCTCCTGCACCGTGCCGGCCTGCTCGGGCTGATGTTCCCGGTCGGCTACCTCGTGGTGTGCATGCTCGGCGTCGCCATGGTCCGCGCCGAGGCGGTGGTCGTCCCCGCCCTCGCCCCGCCCGTCATCGCCTTCCTCGGTCTGGCGATCGCGGCGATCATCACCGGTGACGCGGCGAGCAGCACACTGTTCCTGCTCGGCGTCTTCGCGCCGATGGCGGAATTGTTCTGGTGGATGCTCGTGGCCACCGTCGCGTGCCTCGTCGTCGGATTCCTGCGATTCCGCCAGAGTCCGCCCCGGGTCCTCACCGCTCGGGGTGCTGCGCGGGTCGGGGGCCGCCTGATGGCGGGCCCGCCCCGGGGCGAGGAGCCGCCCGGCGGCTTCCGGATGCCCCGTCGCGGGGACACCCGTCCCGACGCGGGCAAGCCCCGCCCGGCCGCGCCCCCCGACGGCGGCAAGCCCCGCCCGGCCCCGCCGCCCGCGGGGCGCCCGGCTCCCGGACCACCCCCGGGGAGACGCCCCGCCGCTCCCCCTCCGAACCCGCCGAACGGCGGCCGTCCCGGCCCGCCGCCCGCGGCACCACCGCACGCCGCACCGCCGCCCGCCGGGCCCCCGCCCGGCCGCGCGGGAAACGGTCGCCCCGCGCCGACCCCGACGCGGGTCGCGCCCGTCCTGGAGCCCGACGAGGCCCCGGGCCGGAGCCCCGACCCCGGCCCGTCCGGCGGCGCGGGCGCCCGCGCCTTCCTCGACCGCGTCCGCGCGGCGGGGACGAAGCGCGTGCTGGTGCTGGTCCTCGCGGCCGCCTCGGTGCTGCTGCTGCTCGTGAGCGGCGGGGTCGTTCTCGCCGCCCGGACGATCGACTCCGGGCTGAGCCGGGTCGACGTCATCTCGACGTCGTTCGGGTCGGTCCTCGGCACCGACCAGAACATCCTGCTCGTCGGCCTCGACTCCCGGACCGACAGCTTCGGCAACCCGCTCCCGAAGGACCAGCTCGCCGCCCTGCACGCCGGCGGCAGCGACGCGGGCGGCGACTCGACCGACACGATCATCGTGCTGCACATCCCCGGTGGGGGCGGCCCCGCGACCGGGTTCTCCATCCCCCGCGACTCCTACGTCGACCTCCCCGACGGGTTCGGCAAGCACAAGATCAACTCGGCCTACGCGTACGGCTCCAACGCCGCCCGCCCGGAGCTGTCCAAGGACGGGGTCAGCGGCAACGACCTCACGGTGCAGGCCGGCGCGGCGGGGGCGAAGACGACCATCGGCGCCGTCGAGTCGCTCACCGGCCTGACGATCACCCACTACGGCGCGGTGAACCTCGCCGGGTTCGCCGACATCAGCTCGGCCATCGGCGGCGTGCCGGTGTGCCTGAACTCCAAGGTGGACGACTCGTTCTCCGGCGCCAAGTTCGCGGCGGGCCAGCAGACGGTGTCCGGTCCGCAGGCCCTCGCGTTCGTCCGGCAGCGCCACGGCCTGCCCGGCGGCGACCTCGACCGCGCCCGCCGTCAGCAGGTCTTCCTCTCGAGCATGGCCCACACCGTGCTCTCGTCGAACACCCTCACCGACTCCACCAAGCGCAACGCGCTCGTCGCGGCCGTGGACAAGGCGCTCACCGTCGACCGCTCGCTCGACGTCCTGTCGCTCGCCACGCAGCTGCAGGGCGTCAGCTCCGGGTCGATCGGCTTCCACACCATCCCGATCGTCGACGCGAGCTACGACACCGGTGACGACGGCGAGGCGGTGCAGGTCGACCCGTCCGCGGTGCAGAAGTACATCTCCGACACCATCTCCGGGTCGTCGGACTCGAGCACCTCGACGGCGAAGGCGTCCGGGACGTCGTCGGGGTCCTCGTCGGCCACCGCCGCCAAGCCGGCCCCGGCCACGCCCAAGCCCGCCGTGCCGTCCTCGGACGCCGGGCACCGCCGCCCCGACCGTGCCCTGCGTCAACTGAGCGGCGTCACCGCAGCACGTTGACGGCCCGCGCGACGACGAGGGCGACCGTCGCGAGCGAGACCGCGGACTGCACGAGCATCGTGAGCTTCGTCCAGCGCGAGAGCGGCATGGTGTCGGTGGGGCTGAACGCGGTGGCGTTGGTGAAGGACACGTAGAGGTAGTCGACGAAGCGCGGCTCCCACTCCGGGTCGATGTCCGGGGACTGCATCTGCGGGAAGAGGAAGTCCGGGACGTCACGGTCCCCGTGCGCGCGGGCCGACGGCCCGCCCCGGTCGAACTGCCAGTACCAGAGCGCGAACCCGATCACGTTGGTCGCCCAGATCGCGGCACCCGTCGAGAGCAGGACGGCGGCGTCGTCGGCGCCCGCGCCCGCGAGCAGGTGCCCGACGAGTCGGACCACCGCGGCGCCGTTCGCGACGCTGACGAGCGCGGTGAGCACCAGGCTCGTCCGGCGGCGCCACCCCGGTTCCCGCTCGAAGCGGCCCGGGTTGGCGACGACGAGCACGGCGAGCATCGCGAGCTCGAGCACCGGCATCAGCCAGCGCGACCCGAGGACGACCGTGTCCGGGAGCGTCAGCTGGAGCCCGGCGGCCACGAGGATCGCGAGCGCGACCGGCCACCGCTGCTCCTCGGAGGTGTGGCGGCGCCAGGCGGGCAGTGCGGGTGCGGCATCGGGGCTCACGGACCGGCATTGTGCCGGGGGCCGCGGTCACCGCTCGGCCAGCGCCACCTCCTCCAGGGCCCGCCCGGTGCTGAGCGGGCCGAGGAGCCCGACGTCGAGGCAGAGCACCACGATGAGCACGGCGGAGCCGCCGAACACCGCGACCGGTCCGGCGGTCGCCAGCAGCGGGACGGCCACGAAGGGCAGGATCGCCGACGTGGCCCGCGAGAGCGAGTACGCGGTGCCGCTCGCCGTCGAGCGGATGGCCGTCGGGAAGATCTCCGCCTGGTAGATGTGGAAGGCGTTCGAGAAGACGTTGCTCGACGTCGTGAGCAGGAATCCGGCGAGGACGATGATCCACGGCGTGGCCGCCGCGGCGAACACGATGCCGAACACCCCGATCAGCAGGGCCGACGTGATGATCAGGTACTTCCGCTCGATGCGCTCCACGAGCGGGACCGACAGCAGCGAGCCGATCGGGTAGCCGGCGAAGCTGAGCGCGGCGTAGCCCAGGGAGTCGGTGATCGTGAAGCCCTTCGCCACGAGCACCGTCGGGGCCAGCGTCCCGAAGCCGTAGTAGGCCACCGTCTGCAGGATCTGGAAGATGAACAGCATGATCGTCCGCTTGCGGTAGACGCCGGTGAAGGCGATCTTCAGCACCTCCGACGTCGTCCGCGCCCGCGGCTCGGCGCCGGCCGGGGGCCCGGCGGCCCGCTCCGGGATGGAGTCCGCGGCCTCCGGTGCGCCGGACCGTGCCGCGATGTCGCGCACGACCTGCTCCGCCTCCTCGCGGCGGCCCCGGGACTCCAGCCAGCGGGGCGACTCCGGCAGCACGCGCCGCATCCAGAGCACGAACAGCGCGCCCAGCGCGCCCGCCACCAGCAGCCAGCGCCAGCCGTCGATGCCGGCGATCTGGTTGGCGGCGACGAGCTTCCCCCCGAGCAGCGCGGCCACCGGCACGCCGAGGAAGCCGACGGTGTACGCCCACGCGATGTAGCGGCCACGGACCCGCGCGGGCAGGAACTCGGCGAGGTAGGTGTCGACGAGCACGAGCTCGCACCCCAGCCCGATCCCGGCGAGGAACCGCAGCACGAGGAAGACCTCGATGTTCGGCGAGAACGCCGCGAGGAGGCTGAAGAACGAGTAGGTCAGGAGGTTGAGCAGGAAGACGCGGCGGCGCCCGAGCCGGTCGGCGAGCACCGACAGCACGTTCGCGCCGACGAACATCCCGAGGAAGCCGCTCCCGACGACGGCGGCCTTCCCGACCGACCCGAGGTCGAACTCCTTCGTGAGGATCGGGGCCAGGACGCCGCCGAGGAACACCTCGTAGAGGTCGAAGAACGACCCGATCCCCACGAGCACGACGATCAGCTTGTGCCATCGGGAGATCGGCAGGTTCTCGAGGACCGCGCTCGCGCCCCCGGTGGTCGATGCGCCCGCCTCGGTCGCCATGGCCTGGCCTCCCGCCTCGTCCGACACCCATGTCGTGAGCACGAGAAACTACCCTGGACGTGTGGTCCACGTCAGGTGAGCGACCCGGCGGTCCTCAGAGGTCGAACTCGCCCCGCCGGTCCTCCGGCACGAGGTCGACGTACTCGGGGTGCTTCGCGATCCAGCCCCGGATGAACGGGCAGTACGGCAGGACGGCGAGGCCCTGGGCACGGGCGTCGTCCAGGGCGGCGCGGGCGAGGCGGCCGGCGAGCCCCCGGCCGGCGTAGGCGTCCTCGACGAGGGTGTGCGTGAACGCGATCGTCGAGGTGCCGCGGCGGTGGTACTCGGCGTATCCCGCGGTCTCGCCGTCGACGCGGATCTCGTAGCGGTGCCGGGCCTCGACGTCGACCACGTCCGGGTCGCCCGTGCGGCGCTCCTGCTCGATCGCCCCGTCGGCCATCGTCGTCCTCCTCGCTGCGAACCGTCCCCCCGCGCTCCATCATGCTCGGCGTGGGCCCATCCGTCCGGCTCTACGCCGACCCGGTCTGTCCGTTCGCCCACCTCGCGCTGCGCTGGCTCGACGAGGTGGCGCGACAGCGTCCGCTCGCCGTCGAGGTCCGCCTCATGAGCCTCGCCGTGCTCGGTGAGGCGGACCCGGACCGTCCGCCGGAGTCGACCCGTGGCACCGAGAGCGCCTGGCGCCCGGTCCGGGTCGCCGCGGCGATGGGGCACCGCGCGGGACCCGACGGGCTGCGGGCCTTCGTCAGGGAGTTCGGGACCCGCTACCACCGGGACCACGTCCGGGGACGCGACGAGGTCCTGCGTCGGACCCTCGCCGACCTCGGCCATCCCGACCTGCACGGAGCCGCGGACTCGCCCACCCTGGACGGGGAGATCCGGCGCAGCCACGCCGAGGGCACGGGCCCGGTCGGGCTCGACGTCGGGACGCCGGTCGTCCACGTCGACGACGTCGCCTTCTTCGGTCCCGTCCTCGGTGCGGTGCCCCGCGGTCAGGACGCGCTCGACGTGCTCGACGGAGCGGTCGCGCTGGCCCGCCACCCCGGGTTCTGCGAGCTGAAGCGGACCCGGACCGGCGCGCCGTCGTTCGACTGATCACCCCCCGACGACGCAGCGGTCACCACCGGCGATAGTGCGGGGATGGCCACGGACGAGGACGGACACGCCCCGCGTGCGGTGCGGGCCCGGTCGTTCGGGCGACTCGCCGTCGACTACGACCGCATCCGGCCCGGCTACCCCGCCGCCGCCGTCGGGGCGCTGCCCACGGGACCGGTGCTCGACGTCGGGGCGGGCACCGGGAAGCTCACGACGGTGCTGGTCGCGGCCGGCCACCCCGTCGTCGCGGTCGAGCCGGACCCGGGGATGCGGGCGGTGCTCGCCGCGCGCGACCTGCCCGGCGTCGACGTCCTCGACGGCACCGGCGAGGCGCTCCCCGCCGGCGACGCCACGGTGGGCGCGGTCGCCTACGGGCAGGCCTGGCACTGGGTCGACCCGGCCGCCGCCGGGCCGGAGGCCCGCCGGGTGCTGGTCCCGGACGGCACGCTCGCGCTGCTGTGGAACCTCCCCGACGTGGCGGTGGACTGGGTCGAGGACCTCAACCGCATCTCCGGCCAGCCCGAGCGGTCCGCGGGGGCGCCCGGACCCGAGGTGCCCGGGTTCGGAGCCCCGACCCTCGTCGAGACCCGGTGGGCCCAGGACCTCTCCCCCGACGAGCTCGTGCTGCTGTTCTCCACCTTCAGCCGCGTCAGCACCCGGGAGCCCGCGGACCGCACCCGGGTCCTGGACGCCCTGCGCGACCACCTCGCCCGGCACCCCGCGACCGCGGGCCGGCCCACGATCGCCTATCCCTACCGCTGCCTGACCCTGCTCTACCGGCGGTGACCGTCGGACCCCCCACCCTCGTCGCCGCGGCCGGGGTGACCGAGCGGGTCCGCCTGGGCACGCTCGTGCTCGACACCGCCTTCTACCGCCCCGCCGCTCGCCGAGCGCGTCGGCGTCGTCTCCGAGGCCGCCGGTGAGCGGGAGCCGGAGCTCAACGTGCTCGTCCAGCGGGTCCGACCAGGTGATGGCCCACCGGGAGCGGTTCGGGTTCACGTCCTGGACGGTGCTCGAGCCGTACATGGAGGCGTTCGCCCCCGTCGCGGCGCGGGTGCGGGAGCGGGAGGCCGCCCCGGCCTGACCGCGAGCCGGGGGAGCCGGACCTCAGGCCGGCTGCAGCCGCCAGTCCCCCGCCGACTCGTCCCACGCCATGCGGACCACCCCGCGCGCCCGGGCGGCCTTGGCGAAACTGAGGAAGGACGCGAAGCCGTACGTCTTCTCGGAGAAGCCCGGCCGGCGCTTGCGGACCCGGTCCTTGAGCCCGGACAGCGGCACCCCGTTGCCGGCCCGCGACTCCTCCCCCACGACCTCGGCGAGCAGCCGGAAGGCATCGTCCTCGGCCGGCTCGTTCTCCGGGAACGAGACCTCCGGGTCGCCGGCCGCCGAGCCGGTGGTGAGCTCGACGATGCGCTGGTCGCGCAGGTGGCGCAGCAGCTCCCCGAAGCCCCGGAACCCGTGCTCGGCCTCGTCGAACGTGGGGTCCTGGCGCAGGATCGCGCGCTTGAGCCGGGAGGCCAGCACCGGGCCGTTGCCCTGCCGGGCGAGCCCCGACAGCGTGCGGGTCACGAGCCGGCCCACCGCCTCGCCGTCGTCGGGGGTGGCCGCCGCCGTCTCCGCCTCGCTGCCGATCGCGGCCGTGGGAGCGCCGGTCTCCGGGGCGGGCTCGGGCGGCGGCGCCGCGGCCTCGAGGAGACGGTCGTAGTAGAGGAACTCGTCGCACGCGGGCGGGAGGAGCCGCGACGTCGACGACGCGACCCCGATGCCGATCACCCGCTTGTCGAGCTCGCGGAGCTTGTGCACCAGCGGCGTGAAGTCCGAGTCGCCGGTGCCGATCGCGAACGTCGTCACCCAGGACCGCTCGTAGGCGATCTCGATGGCGTCGACGGCCATCTTGATGTCCGCGGCGTTCTTGCGCGAGCCCCCGATGTGCTGCGGGATGTCGATCAGCTCGACCTGCGCCCGCGCGAGGAGCCTGCGGTCCTCGTCGAACGAGGACCAGTCGGCGTACGCCCGCCGCGCGACCACCCGGCCCCGCACCGCGAGGGCGTCGGCCACCGGGTTGAGGTCGAACGGCGTCACCCCGAGACCCTCGCGGGCCCCGATCGCGAGGTTCTCGTAGTCGAGCAGCAACGCGATGCGCTCGTCGCGCTCATCGGGGTTCCCGGCCATGCCGATCAGCCTGTCAGGCCCGTCGATCAGGGAAGGATCTGGACCTGGTCGTAGACCTGCAGGTTGTCGAAGAACTTCTCCGAGTCGGCGGCCGAGAGGTGGACGCAGCCGGCCGAGTCCTTCTGCAGGCTGCCCTCGTGGAAGGCGTCCCCGGGGGCGAAGAACACGGAGTTGTTCATCGGCGCGTGGTCGTACTCGTCGCTCTTGTGGTTCTTGTCCTTCCACATCACCGAGAAGGTGCCGGTCGGGGTCGGGTACCCCTTGGCGCCGGTGGTCACGGTGACGGGACCGTCGATGACGTGGCCCTTGCCGTCGGTCAGCCACGCCTTCTTCTGCGTGATGTCGACGCAGGCCTTGGCGGTGATCGCGCAGGGGGTGGCGCTCTTCGTGGCGGGCGCGGGAGCGGCGGCCGGAGCCGGAGCCGGTGCGGCGGCGGGTGCGGCCAGGGCGACCCCGGCGAGCTGGAGCAGCCCGACACCCACGGCGCCCACGGCGCCGGCGGAGCCCACGCCGCGTCGCAGCCCACGTCCCACGATCCGGGGACGAGAGCTGGCGTGGTGACGACCCATGGTGTGGCCCTTTCCGGTCGGTGATGACGGTCTTCCGGTCTCTCAACGCTCACGGACCGGATTCGTTTCGGTGACGCTGCGAGGAGTGTGCACACCACGATCGACTGACCGGCGAGCTGGGGTCAGGCCGCTGACCTGGGACGATGTCCGAAAAAGCCGTCAAGAGGGCGATGCGGACGAAGCACGCGAAAGCGGCAGGAGGGCACGACTCGCCCGACACGCCGAGCGTTTCTGAGGACTTCCCATGAATCTCGGCATGGTCACGATCTGGTCACGATGGCTTGTCACCCGATCGAGTGGCGCGTCGGGATCAGGACACGACGCGCAGATCCACCCCGCGCCCCGCGGCGTGCTCCCTCGCGGAGGCGAGCACCGACGCCTGCGGTGCGGGCAGGGCCTCGCCGCCCGGCGACACGTGCAGCTCGACGTCGAGCCCGGCGAGCACCGCTCGCTCGATCGCCCCCTGGAGGAGCTCGGCGAACGCGGCGGCGTCGGGGAGCTCGCCGCGGGCGTCGACGGGCAGACCGGGACGGCGGGTGGGGGTCGCGTCGAGCGTCATCGCAGCCTCCTCGTCGGGAGGCGCCGGATCCGGGGCCTCGGGACGGGTCGTCACGCGGTCGGGGGTCCCACGGCGCTGAGACACCGTGGGTCCGCGTGTCCGGTCGTCAGTTACCCGATCGTGCGCCGGATCACGCCGGGCCGGACATCGCGGACGCGGGCCCGGCGCATCCGTCGGCCGGGGGCGAGACTGCTCGCATGGCCGGCGTCGAGGCGGGACCCATCCGCAGCGAGGTACTCGCGGAGCTCACCGCCCCGGGCGGTCCGTTCGAGCTCGGTGAGGCGGTGGTGCGCGGGGTGCCGTTGCGCGTGCACGTGACCTCCCCGCAGGTCCTGCGCGACGTGCACGACGGGACCGCGGCGCACGGCGACCGCCCCTACACCGTCTACGAGGGCGAGCGGGTCTCGTACGCCGAGCACCGGCGCCGTGTGGCCGCGCTCGTCCGCCGCTACGCCGAGGCGGGTCTGCGCCGGGGCGACCGGGTGGCGATCTGCCTGCGCAACTACCCGGAGTGGGAACCGCTGTGCTGGGCGGCCTGGGTCTCGGGCCTCGTCGTGGTGCCGCTCAACGCCTGGTGGCAGTCGGCGGAGCTCGCGCACGCGGTGGCCGACGCCGGCCCGCGTCTCGTGGTCGCCGACGGCGAGCGGGCGGCGGTGCTGCGCGACGTCACGCCGGACGGGGTCCCGGTCGTGGTGGTGCGCGGCGAGGCCGAGGGTTGCGTGCCCTTCGAGGACTTCCTGGGCGAGGTGACCGACGACGGGCTCCCCGACGTCGCGCTCGACCCCGAGGACGACGCCTTCATCCTCTACACCTCGGGCACCACCGGGCGGCCCAAGGGGGCCGTCGGGACCCACCGCAACCTCTGCACCGACGTCCACAACCGCCGGCTCACCGCCGCGCTGGGTGCCCGACTCACCGGCATCGCCCCACCCGCGGCGCCCGGTGTGCTGCTGGCCTTCCCGATCTTCCACGTCGCGGGGCTGTGCGGGATGGTCAGCGCGACGGCGGCCGGGTCGACGATCGCGACCCTCTACCGCTGGGACGCCGACACGGCCCTCCGGATGATCGCCACGGAGCACCTCACCTCGCTCGCCGGGGTGCCGACGGTCGCCCGGGACCTCGTGCGACGGGCGGCCGAGACCCCGGGCGCCGACCTCTCCTCGCTCGTCGGGATCGGGATGGGTGGCGCCCCGATCCCGCCGGAGCTGGTCCGTCGCGTCGCCCCGGTCGGCGCGCCCTCCAACGGCTACGGGCTCACCGAGACCACGGCGGGCATCGCCTTCAACGCCGGCGACGCCTACCTCGAGGCCCCCGATGCCGTCGGGCGGCCGGTGCCGAGCGCCGACGTCCGCGTCGTGGATCCCGCGACGGGCGCCGACCTCGACGAGGGCGCCGTCGGTGAGCTGTGGTTCCGGGGACCGAACGTGGTGCGCGGGTACTGGAACGCCCCGGAGGCGACGGCCGCGGCGTTCGTCGACGGCTGGTTCCGCACCGGGGACCTCGGGCGGGTCGACGACGGCGTGGTCCGGGTCGTCGACCGGCTCAAGGACGTCGTGATCCGGGGTGGCGAGAACGTCTACTGCGCGGCCGTCGAGGCCGAGCTGCTCGAGGTCGACGGCGTGCTCGACGCGGCGGTCGTCGGGGTCCCGCACCCCACGCTCGGCGAGGAGGTCGCGGCCGTCGTCGTGCACGCCCCGGGCGCGGTGCCCGACGAGGCCGCGCTGCACGCCCGCGTCGCGACCCGGATCGCGGCGTTCGCCGCCCCCACCCGGATCGCGACGACCACCGAACCGCTCCCCCGCAACGCCGTCGGGAAGGTCCTCAAGCGCGAGCTGCGGGAGACGCTCGCGGACTGACGTGGAGGCAGAGACCGGTGGTACCAGGCTCGCGGGCGCGCGAGCGGGCACCCTGGAGCCATGACCCGCGGGGACTCGACCGAACTGGCGGCGGCGCTGCGCCAGTGGCGCGAACGGCTGACCCCGGCCGACGTCGGGCTGCCGGCCGGCCCGCGACGCCGGACGCCGGGCCTGCGCCGCGAGGAGGTGGCCCGCCTCGCCGGGGTGTCGGTCGACTACGTCGTGCGCCTCGAGCAGGACCGCGGGCCGCACCCGTCGTCGTCGGTGCTCGGGGCGCTCGCCCGGGCGCTGCGGCTGTCCTCGGCGGAGACCGGCCACCTGTTCGACCTCGCCGGGGTCAGCGTCCCCGGGCCCGGCCGGGTGAACGACGTCGTGCGCCCGAGCGTGCTGCGCCTGCTCGACCGGATGCAGGACCTGCCCGCGATGCTCATCGACGCCCGCAAGAACCTGCTGGCCTGGAACCCCCTGGCCGACGCCCTGCTCGGCGACATCTCGGCGATCCCCCGCGAGCGTCGGAACCTGCTGTGGATGCGGTTCGGGCCGGACGCCGAAGGCCACGGGCTGGTGACCGACGAGCACGGCGGCCGCGAGCGGCTCGACCGGTCCGCGGTGGCCGACGCCCGCTCCGCCCTCGGCCGCTATCCCCGCGACGAGGTGCTGCGCGGCCTGGTCGACGAGCTCACCCGGATCAGCCCGCGGTTCGCGGCGCTGTGGGCGGAGCGTCCCGTCGAGGATCACCGGGTGGACCGCAAGTGCTACGACGTCCCCGGCATCGGGCGGATCACGCTCGATTGCGACCCGCTCGAGGTCCCGGACGACGGCCAGGTCCTCATCGTCTACTCCGCCGCCCCGGGCACCCCGGACGCGGAGAAGCTCGACCTGCTGCGCGTGGTGGGCCTGCAGAAGGTGTGACCGGGCTCAGCGCCCGTGGAACACCGGCTTCTGCTTGCCGAGGAAGGCCTCGACGGCGTCACGGTGGTCCTGCGTGGCGCCCAGCCGGACCTGCGCCTTCGCCTCGTGCTCGAGCACCGTCGTCAGGGGGGACACCGTGCCCAGGGCCACCGCCTGCTTGATCTCGGCGTAGGCGAGCGTCGGGCCGGCGGCCAGGCGGCGGGCCAGCGCCAGGGCGGACTTCTCGGTGGCGTCGGCGTCGGCGGCGACCTCGCGGACGATGCCCCAGTCGTGCGCCTGCTCGGCGGTGAAGGTGTCGCCCAGCATGAGCAGCTCGGTGGCCCGGGAGGAGCCCACGCAGTGCGCGAGGGTGGCCGAGAGCCCCGAGTCGCCACCGAAGCCGATGCCCGAGAACGCCGTCGCGAACTTCGTGCCCGCCGCGGCCACGCGCAGGTCGCAGGCCAGGACGAACCCGAGGCCGGCGCCGACGGTGGTCCCGGTGATCGACGCGACCACCGGCTTCGCCATCCCGGCGAGCGAGGTGGCGATCGGGTTGTAGTGCTCGGTGACGGTGGACAGCGACCCGCCCGGGGTGTTCTCGGTGCGCAGCGACTCGCCGTGCTCGCGGAGGTCCTGGCCCACGCAGAACGCCGGGCCGTTGGCGGCGAGGACGACCGCGCGGACCGAGGTGTCCTCGGCGACCTCGGCCAGGGCGTCGCGCAGCGCGACCTTGAGCTCGAGGGTCAGCGCGTTGCGCGACTCCGGCCGGTTGAGCCGCACGGTGGTGACGGCCTCGGCGTCGTCACGCTCGACGAGGACGGGCGGGTCGGTGGGGGCAGCGCTGTCCATGGGGTGATCGTGGCACGACCGGTCCGGGGTTTCCGGACGACCGCGTGCCTCAGGCGGTCGCCGTGTCCGGGACGTGCAGCGGCTCCGGCATCGGGAAGAGGTCGAGCAGCCGCTCCACCGCCGCGCGGTCCCCGGAGAGGGTCAGCACGCCGTCGGAGATCGCGGAGTCGAGCGGGTGACCGGTGTAGAGCACCGCGGCCCACACCTCCGGGGCCTGCACGACCACCGTCGCGTCCGGCGACGTGGTCTCCCCGCGCTCCATGGTCAGCGCGCCGTCACGGATGCGGGCGACGAACGGCTGGTCGGCCAGCACGAACTGCACCACCTCGTCGACGCCCTCCGCCTTGAGCGAGGAGAACATCGTGCGCATCGAGAGCACGAGGGAGTCGACGCCGATGTGCTCGGCCTCCGGGAGCGAGCGTGCGGCCCAGCGCCCGAGGGTCTGCAGCACCGGCTCGAGCTCGATGCCCCACTCGGTGAGCTCGTAGACCGCGGACGCTGCCGGCGGGGGGAGGCGGCGGCGGCGCAGCACGCCCGCGTCCTCGAGCTCGCGCAGCCGCTGGGAGAGCACGTTGGGGCTGGCGTGCGGCAGGCCGGTCCGCAGATCGGTGAACCGCTTCGGGCCGAGCAGGAGCTCGCGCACCACCAGCAGCGCCCACCGCTCCCCGACCAGGTCGAGGGCGTGGGCCGCCGCGCAGCCGTCGAAGTAGTCGCGCCGTGGAGCCATGGGGCGACGGTACCCCGGATCGACCGACGAGTCACTTTGTAGGACCGTGAGTCGCCTCATCAGGACGGTGCTGCGCTGTTTCGAGCGAAGGGCACCTTCGGTCGACCAGACGGGCCGTGGGCGCCCTTCGCCGGAACGTCGGGTCGGCGGACCGGGTGAGCGATGGGCACCGTCGACCGGCTGGATCGACCGAAGGTGCCCATCGCTCAGAAAGGGAGTGCTCAGGTGCCCGGGTGCTCAGGTACCCGGCGCGATGAAGAACTCCAGCGCGATGCCGTCCGGGTCGGCGAACGAGATGCCCGACCCGTAGTGGGCCTTCTTGATCCCGCCGTGGGAGATCCCCAGCTCGTCGAGCCGCTTGCCCCACGACTCCAGCGACGCCGAGTCCGGCAGGGCGAACCCGACGTGGTCGAGCCCGGTGCGGTGCGCGTCGAACCCGTCCTTGGACTCACGCCCCTGGTGGGTGTGCAGGCCGAAGAGCATCCCGCCGTCGAGGGCGTAGACGGTGTGGTGGAACTCGCCGCCCTCCTCGTCCTCGTCGAGGACCGGGTCCGCGCCGAACAGCCGGGAGTACCACTCGGTCGAGCGCTGCAGGTCGGACACGGTGATGGCGACGTGCTGCAGACCGGGGAAGGTCATCGGGCGGCTCCTTTGCCTGATGGACGTGCCCGGACTAGCGGTCCTGCCAGACCGGCGCACGCTTGGCCAGGAAGGCGGACATGCCCTCCTGGGCGTCACAGGTCATGGCGTTCGTCGCCATGACCTCGCTCATCTCGGCGTAGGCGTCGTCCTCGGAGAGGTCGATCTGCCGGTAGAACGCCTCCTTGCCGATGCGCAGGGTCACGCTGCTCGCGTCGGCGACCTTCTCGGCCAGGGCCCGCACCGCCGCGTCGAGCTCGTCGGCGGGCACGGCGGCGTTGATCAGGCCCCAGTCGGCGGCCGTCGCGGCGTCGATGGTCTGACCGGTGAGCAGCATCTGCATGGCGCGCTTGCGCCCGATCGCGCGGCTCACCGCGACCATCGGCGTCGAGCAGAAGAGGCCGATCTTGACCCCGGGCGTGCCGAAGACGGCGTGGTCGGCGGCGATCGCGAGGTCGCAGGTCGCGACGAGCTGGCACCCGGCGGCGACGGCCATGCCCTGCACGGCGGCGATCACCGGCTGGGGGACCTCGTGGACGGCGCGCATCATCTCGGTGCAGACCGCGAACACCTCGCGCTCCTCGACGAGGGTGCGGTCGACCATCTCCGAGAGGTCGTGGCCCGCCGAGAACGCCGGGCCCTCCGCGGCGATGACGACGACGCGCACACCGTCTCGCGTCGAGACCTCGCGCAGTCCCGCGGTGACGGCGCGCATCGTCGCGACCGAGAGCGGGTTGCGACGCCGGCCCGCCGTGAGCACGACCCGGCCGACGACCCCGTCGACCTCCGTGCGCACCGTGGCCTCGGGCGCGTGCTCCGTGCCGGGCTGGGTCGTGACCGGGGTCGCCATGACCCCTGGTGTAGCAGCCGCGGGTTCCCGACGACAGGGCGCGCGCGGACCCGGGTCGCCCGCGTCGGGTCGAACGGGCTGCCGCCCCCTCCGGACGCAGGGGCCCACCGCCCCTTTGCCGCCTGGCGAACGCGCCGGTTCCGGACTGTCGGTGACCCGTGTCACCGTCCGGGGCATGAGCGCTCCGCCCGGCACGATCCCGGCGGCCATCGTGGGCCCCGGCAACATCGGCACCGACCTGCTGGCCAAGCTCGCCCGGTCCTCGGCGATCGAGGTCACGGCGATGGTCGGGGTCGTCGAGTCCCCGGGTCTGGACCGGGCCCGGGCCTCGGGGATCGCCGCGTCGGCCGAGGGCGTGGACTGGTTGCTCGGGCTGGACCCGCTGCCCCGCATCGTCTTCGAGGCGACCTCGGCGCGCGCCCACGCCGCGAACGCGCCGCGCTACGAGGCCGCCGGCATCCGGGCCGTCGACCTCACGCCCGCCCACCTCGGACCGATGGTCTGTCCTGCGGTCAACATGCCCGACCACCTCGACGCGCCGGACGTCAACATGATCACCTGCGGCGGGCAGGCCACCATCCCGATCGTCGCCGCGGTCTCACAGGTCGTCGACGTGCCGTACGCCGAGATCGTCGCCTCGGCGGCGTCCCGCTCGGCCGGCCCCGGCACGCGCGCCAACATCGACGAGTTCACCCAGACCACGGCGCGGGCCGTGGAGGAGGTCGGCGGCGCGGCCCGGGGCAAGGCGATCATCATCCTCAACCCGGTCGAGCCGCCGATGATCATGCGGGACACCGTCTACTGCGCGATCCCGGGCGAGCGCTGGGACGACGCGACGACGACGGCGGTGGCCGCCTCGATCCACGCCATGGTCGCCCGCGTCCAGGAGTACGTCCCGGGCTACACGTTGCGCGCCGACCCGCAGTTCGACCCGCCGCGTCCGGGGTGGGGCGGCCAGGGGCGCGTCGCCACGTTCCTGGAGGTCCGCGGCGCCGGCGACTACCTGCCGGAGTACGCAGGCAACCTCGACATCATGACCGCGGCGGCGACCCGGGTGGGCGAGCTCATCGCGCAGCAGCTGCTCGCGACGGGGGTGCCGGCATGACGAGGCCCGAGATCAGGAACGACGTCCGCATCACCGACACCACGCTGCGCGACGGCTCCCACGCCCAGGCCCACCAGTTCACCGAGGAGCAGGTCCGCGACACCGTCCGCGCCCTGGACCGCGCCGGCGTCGAGGTCATCGAGGTCACCCACGGCGACGGGCTCGGCGGGTCGACCTTCAACTACGGCTTCTCCCACACCGACGAGCTGCGCCTGATCGCCGCGGCCCGCGAGGAGGCCCGCAGCGCGCGGATCGCCGTGCTGCTCGTGCCGGGCATCGGCACCGCGGACGACCTGCGCCGCGCCCACGACGCCGGCGCCGAGGTGGTCCGCGTCGCCACCCACTGCACCGAGGCCGACGTCAGCCCCCAGCACTTCGGGGTCGCCCGCGAGCTGGGCATGGAGACCGTCGGGTTCCTCATGATGGCGCACCGCACGCCGCCGGAGGACCTCGCGAAGCAGGCCCGGATCATGGTCGACGCCGGGTGCCAGTGCCCGTACGTCACCGACTCCGCCGGGGCGCTGCTGATGCACGAGGCCCGCGCGCGGTTCGAGGCGCTGATCACCGAGGTCGGCGACGAGGCGTGGGTCGGCTACCACGGCCACCAGAACCTCAGCTTCGGCGTCGCGAACTCGGTGATCGCGGCCGAGGTCGGCGTCAAGGAGATCGACGGGTCGCTGTGCGCCCTCGGCGCCGGGTCGGGCAACTCCCCCACCGAGGTGCTCGCCGCGGTGTTCGACCGGCTCGGGATCTCGACCGGGCTCGATGTCATGGGCCTGCTCGACGCCGCCGAGGACGTCGTGCGCCCCTACCTGCACCGCTGGCCGAAGATGGACCGCAACGCGATCGTCCAGGGCTGGGCCGGGGTCTACTCCAGCTTCCTGCTCCACGCCGAGCACGCGGCCGAGCGCTACAAGGTCCCCACCCACGAGATCCTCCGCCGGTGCGGGGAGCTCGGGCTCGTCGGCGGCCAGGAGGACATGATCATCGACGTGGCGCTGGAGCTGGCCCGCACCCACGAGGAGGGCTGATGGGCCTCGTCCCGATCCGGCACGTCATCGACGGCGAGGAGGCCGACTCGCTCGACGCCGCCGTCTTCGGATCCGTCGACCCGGCCACCCGCGAGCCCTACGCCGAGGTCGCACTCGGCTCGGCCGCGGACGTCGACCGCGCGGTGACCTCGGCCCGGAGGGCGTTCGACGAGGGCCCGTGGCCTCGGATGGGCACCGCCGAGCGGGGTCGGCTCATCCACCGGCTCGCCGACCTCGTGGAGTCCCACGCCGACGAGCTCGCCCTGGCCGACACCACGGACATGGGTAAGCCGATCGACGACGCCCGCGGCAAGGACGTGCCCCGCTGCGCCGCGAACCTGCGGTTCTTCGCCGACCACGCCCGCCTCACGCCGGCCGAGCAGTACCCGATGGACTCCGGACACCATGCCTACTCGCGGTACGAGCCAGCGGGGGTGGTGGCGGCCATCGCGCCGTGGAACTTCCCGCTGATGCTGGAGTCCTGGAAGATCGCCCCGGCCCTGGCCTGGGGGAACACGGTGGTGCTCAAGCCCGCGGAGGACACCCCGGCGTCGGCGACGATCCTGGCGCGGCTCGCCGCCGAGGCGGGTCTGCCGCCCGGGGTGCTGAACGTCGTGCACGGCTACGGACCGGACTCGGCCGGGGAGGCACTCACCGCGCACCCGGGGGTCGACCGGATCACCTTCACCGGGGAGTCGTCGACCGGGCGGGTCATCTCCGAGGCCGCGGCGCGCCGGCTCGTGCCGGTCAGCCTCGAGCTCGGCGGGAAGGGCGCCAACGTGGTGTTCGCCGACGCCGACCTCGACGCCGCGGTCGACTGGTCGATCAAGGCGATCTACACCAACGCCGGACAGGTCTGCCTGGCCGGCTCCCGGCTCTACGTGCAGCGCCCGGTCGTCGAGGAGTTCACCGCGCGGTTCGTGGCCGCGGCCGAGGCCCTCGTCGTCGGGGACCCGAAGCAGCCGGGCACCCAGGTCGGGCCGCTGGCCTCCGAGGCGCACCACGCGAAGGTCGTGCGCCACCTCGAGGGGGTCGAGGCGCAGGGCGGCAAGATCCTGACCGGGGGCGCGGGCGACGGCTGGACGGTGCGGCCCACCGTCGTGGTCGGGGTCGGCCCCGAGGCGCCGCTGCAGCGTGAGGAGGTCTTCGGGCCGCTGGTCACCATCACCCCGTTCGACGACGAGGCGGAGGCGGTGCGCCTGGCGAACGACACCCCGTACGGCCTCAACGCGATGCTCTTCACCGAGAACCTCTCCCGGGCGCACCGGGTCGGCGCGGCGCTGCGAGCCGGAACGGTCTGGGTCAACTGCTTCTTCGTGCGCGACCTGCGGGCGCCGTTCGGCGGCGTCGGGGACAGCGGGGTGGGACGGGAAGGAGGTACGTTCAGTCGGGAGTTCTTCACCGAGCCCAAAGCGGTCGTGATGGCGATCCGGAACGGGGACGAGTAATGCCGGTCGTGGAGATCCATCTCGTCGACGGCCAGCACCTTCCGGCCCGGATGGAGGAGCTCCTGGCGCGGGTCAGCGAGCGCTACGCGGCCGTGCTCGACTCGCCGATCAGTCGCGTCCGCGCCTTCGTGACCATGCACCCGGCCGAGCTGTGGGCCACCGGCGGCGTGCCGGCCGCCGTGGACGGGGACCCGGCGCCGTACTTCGTCGCGGCGGTGCTGGAGGGCAGGCCGGTGGAGCAGCGGCACCGGCTGCTCGGGGAGATCACCGACGCGATCTGCGAGGTCCTCGGGGTGACGCGGTCCCGCGTGCGCGGGCGGGTCGCCCAGGTGCCGCCCGACGACTGGTCGATCGGCGGCGTCCCGGCCGCCAGCAAGCGGCGGGACGAGATCATCGCGCGCTCCACGCTGGTCTGACGCGCTACAGGCCCTCGACGAGCCCGCCGTCGCAACGGGTGGCGGTGCCCGTGACGTAGGAGGCCGCACTGCTGCAGAGGAACGCGGCGACGGCACCGAACTCGGCCGCGGTCCCGTACCGCCCGGCCGGGATCGCCGCCGCGGCACGGGCCTCGACCTCGGCCGGCGTGATGCCCTCGCGCTCCGCGATGTACCCGTCGATGCCCGTGGTCCGGGCGGTGGCGATCCGGCCGGGGAGCAGCAGGTTCACCGTGACCCCGTCCGAGGCCACCTCCCCCGCGAGGGTCTTGAGGTAGCCGGCGAGGGCGGCCCGCCCGATGTTGGACAGCGCCAGCCCCGGGATCGGGGCGACGATCCCGGAGCTGCCGACCCCGAGGATCCGGCCCCAGCCGCGCTCGCGCATCCCCGCCAGGACCAGGGACACCAGCCGCTGCTGGACGGTGAGGAGCGGGACCAGGGCCTCGGTGATCGCGTCGGTGTCGAGCGTCGCCGCGGTGCTCGGGGGCGGCCCGCCGCTGTTGAGCACGAGGACGTCGACCGGCCCGCACGCCTCGACGGCCCGGGCCACGAGCCGCTCCGGCCCGCCGCGCTCGGTGAGGTCGACCCCGACGCCGACCGCCCCGGGCAGTTCGGCGGCGATCTCCGCGGCGCGCTCGGCCCGCCGTCCGCTCACCACGACGCGGGCACCCTCCGCGGCCAGCGCGCGGGCCGTGGCTTCGCCGAGGCCGGAGGTGGAGGCGCAGACGAGGGCGGTGCGTCCGGCGAGGCCGAGGTCCATGGCGGTCATCCTGGCCCATGGCGTCGGTGCCTACGCAAGATCATGAGCACCACAGACATCCGCCTCGGCCACGGAGCCGGCCTGCGGTGCCCCTCGCGGAGGCCGGCCCGGGGAGCTCCCGGGCCGCCGGCCGGTTCCCATGATCACGAGCACCTCAGGCATCCGCCCCGGCCTCGGAGCCGGCCTCAGGTGCCCCTCGCGGAGCCAGGATGCCGTTCCGCGCCGGTCCGGGCCTCAGCGGCTGCCCGACCCCACGTCCTGCGAGCGGTCGGTGTGCGTCCGGGGCGCCGGCGCCCCCGCTCCGTCCACGTCCGCCCCGTCCACGTCCGCCCCGTCCGCGTCCACCCCGACCGCGCGCCCGGCCACCTCCGCGTCCACCGCCCGCTGCACCACCGCGGTCAGCAGCTCGTCCTGGGCGAGCAGGTGCTGGCGCAGGTGGCGGCACTGCTGCAGCACGACCGCCGTGTGGTTGGACGTCTCGACGACGCGGCGGTCGGAGACCTCCCCGAGCACGTCCTGCCCGACCATGATCACGAACATGAACACGAGCTGGGCCAGGCTCGAGCAGAACAGCAGGAACGGGAACGGGTAGGGGTCGGGGATCACGCCGAGCTGCGCGAGCGCCATCCAGCCGAGGACGATCATCGTCGTCACCACGACCGCGCCCTTGCTCCCGAGCCGCTGGACCAGCCAGGCCGCGATCCGGCGGTTCCGGGTGGAGGTCGCCGGCGCCACGGACTGCGGCGGGCTGATCATGATCGGCGCGGTGTCGCAGGCGTCGAGCTCCAGACCGGCGGTCGCGCCGCGGTTGAGCAGCCGGGCTCGGTCGTCGATCAGCGCCTGCAACCGGTGGCACTCGCCGAGGATCGCCTGCGCGTCGTCGTAGGTCTGCTGCGCGCGACGCTCGACCGACGCCGACAGGGTCCGTTGCCCGACGAGGATCACGAAGATCAGCAACAGCTGCACGACGTTCCCGACGAACAGCAGGACCGGGTAGGGGTACGGGTCGAACCCGAGCACCGACCGGGCCCCGAGCACCATCCAGACCACCGAGAGGGCGACCGTCAGGTAGACGGTGACCATCGAGCCCAGGCGCCGCGTCATCCACGCGGCCAGCCGGTCTCCGGCCGTCCTCGTTCCCGCAACCTCCGACACCACGAACCCGTTCCCCCGCACCAGCGCCGGCTCGCCGAACCACCGCGCGGTCCCGGCTGACCCCACGCGGCGCTGTCTCGATCAAGACACCCGTTCCAACGGACGCGGACCCAGGGTCGCAGGTTCCCCCCTTGCTCCGAATGAGACCCCACCCGTCACATGCCTCGACAGGCATATACCCATAGCGGCATACTCCCGGGCGTGACGACCGCCTGGACCGCCCTCGCCGACCCGACCCGGCGCGCGATCCTCGACGTCCTGCGGGAGCGCCCGCACGCCGTGGGCGAGGTGGTCGCCCGCCTCGGTCTCCCCCAGCCGACCGCGTCGAAGCACCTCGGCGTCCTGCGGCGTGCCGGGCTGGTCCGCGCGACCGTCGACGCCCAACGGCGGGTCTACACGGTGGATCCCCGCCCGCTGGGCGAGCTGGAGGCCTGGCTCGCGCCGTACCGGCGGCGGTGGGGCGACGCGCTCGACGCGCTCGGGCGGCACCTGGACGGCCCAGTCCCCCCTCGCGAACCGGAGGAACCCCGATGACCACGGGCACGTACCTCGAGATCGACGGCAGGCCCGCGCTGCGCTTCGTCCGCGACTACCCGCATTCCCCGCAGCGGGTCTGGGAGGCCGTGACCGACCCGACGGAGCTCATCGCGTGGTTCCCTGCCCGCGTCGCGTTCCCCGACCTCGGCGAACCGGCCGAGGGCGGCGCCGTCCGCTACTCCTTCGACGAGGACGGCGACGGCGGGACCGGCCGCGTGGTCACGCACGACCCGCCGCACCGGTTCACGATCACGTGGGCGGTCGACGAGCTGCGGCTCCTCCTCGAGCCGCTGCACGACGGCGGGTGCCGCCTCACCTTCACGGCCCTGCTCGGCGAGCGCGACACCGCCGCCCGCACCGCGGCCGGCTGGGAGGTCTGCCTCGAGGCCCTCGACGCGGCCCTCGCCGGGCGGCCGGCCGCGACCCCCGCCGGACCCACCCCGCAGTGGCGGCGACACTACGACGACCACGTCGCCGCCGGCGTGCCGTCAGGCGCTCCGGTCCCGGGGGCCTGAGAGAACCGGTCGCTACCGGCTCGTCGGCGAGGCGGGCCCGGACGGCTAGAAGAGTCCCCGCCGGGCGCCCACGTCGAGAGCGAGCGTCGACCCCGTCAGGGCGTCGGCCTCGTCGTCGAGCAGCGTCGCGACCGCCCACGCGACCTGCGCCGGCGTGACCAGCGCGCCCAGCGGGGACTCGGCCCGGCGCTCGGCGAGGATCTCCTCGACGTCCACGCCCCGCTCGTCGGCACGGGCCTGCGAGAGCCGCCGCAGCCGGTGGGTGTCGGCCGGGCCCGGAGCGACGAGGTGGGCGGTCACGCCGGCCGGCCCGTGGTGGTCGGCGAGCTGGCGCACGAGGTTGGCGAGCGCCGCGTTGGTGACGCCTGCCGCGCAGGTGTGCGGGGACGGTTCGCTGCCGTAGTGCCCGCCGAGCGCGACGAGCCGCGAGCCGGGCCCGAGCCGGTGGGCCACGGCCCGGACCAGGCGCAGCATCCCGCCGACCTTGAGCGCGACGGCGTCGCCGAGCGCGGCCGGGTCGATGGTCGGCAGCGGCCCGGCGGCGGGCAGCCCGGCGGCCTGGACGACCATCCGCACCGGCAACGCGACCGCGTCGACGGCGTCGCGGATCGCGTCGACGGCGGAGTCGTCGCCGATGTCGGCGGCGCACGCCACCACGCCGGACGCCGGGTCCGGCGGCTTCCGCGCGACGCCCACGACGACGAGGCCGGCGCGCGCGAGGCGGTCGGCGATCGCCGACCCGAGTGCGCCCGACGCCCCCACGACGACCGCGGCGGTCCGGCCGCCCCCGTCGTCGGGCCGCGTGATCGACGACGGTTTCCGGACATCGGACGTCTGGAACGGGACTTTTCCGACGTCGGGGTCCGAGCTCACGCCGCCGCCCGCAGCGCCAGCAGCTCGCGCGCCGTCGCGAACGCCGCCGCCGGGTCACGCACGTCCACCTCGATGGTCACCAGCCCGGCGGCCCGCGCGCCCGCGCAGTTACCGGGGATGTCGTCGAGGAACACGACCTCGTCCGGCGTGCACCCGACGGCGTCGAGCGCCAGCCGGTAGGACCGGGGATCCGGCTTGAGCACGCCGGTCAGCGAGCCGTCGACGATCGTGTCGAAGCGCCCGAGCACCGGGTGGTCGGCGAGGTCGGCATCCCCGTGGAAGGCGGCGAGGTCGTTGGTCAGCGCGGCGACCACGAGGCCGGCGGCATGGGCGGCGTCCATGAGGGCGACGACCTCGGGGCGGAAGAGCGTGGTGCCGTCCTCGGGGTAGAGCACCTCCATGAGGGCGGGCACCCCGCGCTCGGACCGGTCGCCCACGATCGCTGCGAACTCCGCGGCGCGGGCCGCCCAGTAGCCGCGCTCACTGGCCCGCTCGGCGAGGACGTGCTCCCAGGCCTCGTCGCGCTGCGGTCCGAGGACCCCGCGGACGTCGGTGAACGACGCCAGCTCGGGACGCCGCGCACCGAGCGCCGCCATCTGCTCGTGGCCCGAGGTGAGCAGGACGCCTCCGATGTCGAGCAGCAGCGCTCGAGGGGTGCTCATCGCCCGGAGGCTAGGCCCCCTCCGGACGACGAGGGAGCTTCCTGTTCGCTCGGGAGCAACGTTCCGTCCCCGCGAACGTGTTGCTTGCGTCACTTGTGAGGTTGGATCACGGTCGGCTCGATCTCACCGCCGAGGAGGGTCCCGATGGCCAACGTCGTTCCGGTCGACGCCTACAGCACGGGCGAGTGGTACCCCGGGTTCAAGCCGGAGTTCTTCGACATGCCCTGGATCGTCGACCCGGCGGGCCCGTTCAGGCCCGGCGACGAGAACCAGTTCTGGTTCCTCGATTTCCACTGGTCGCGCGGCCTCACGCCGCTGGGCGCCATGCTGTGGAGCGGCGACGGCTACTGCTGGGGCACCCAGCACGCCGCCGAGACCCTCCCGCTCCCCCCGGGTCGGGGCGTCACCGCCCGCTTCGCCGGCACCCACCTCTACGGCTCGGCGCTGCCCGAGACCGACCCGCGGGAGATCGAGGCGCGCGCCGGGCGGATCGCGACCAACCTGCCGCACTTCCTGAACAACTACCGCAGCATCTGGGAGTCCGGACGCGACGAGCTCGAGAACACCTGGTCGTACTTCCGGGGCATCGACTTCTCGCAGGTCCGCGGCGACGACCTCCCGGGCCTGCTCGCCCAGGGCCGCCGCTATCACAAGCGGTCGATGGAGATCCACTTCGGCGTCATGTACCCGATGCTCGCGAACTTCCTGGGCTTCTACGGGGCCTGCGCCGACATGGGGATCAACCCCAACGACATCGGCAAGTTCCTCCAGGGCGAGGACACGAAGATCATGGAGACCGACCGCAAGCTCTACGACCTCGCGCTCCGGGCGCGGGCCGCGGGGCTCGAGCCGGTCTTCGAGGCCCACGACGGCGGGCAGCTGCGCGACGCGCTGTCGCGTCACGGCGGCGCCGCGTCGGTCTGGCTCACCGAGTTCGACGACTTCCTGCAGATCTACGGGTTCCGCGCGGAGGCCACCTGCGACGTGGGCGTCCCCAGCTGGATCGAGGACAACACGATCCCGCTGAACCTGGTGAAGACCTTCCTGCAGCGCCAGGACTCCCACGACTTCGAGCGGGCCTCCCGCAACGCCCTCGCGGAGC
Source organism: uncultured Actinomycetota bacterium (assembly GCA_963849235.1). Classification (GTDB taxonomy): domain Bacteria; phylum Actinomycetota; class Actinomycetes; order Mycobacteriales; family Pseudonocardiaceae; genus Actinomycetospora. The sequence goes on from CAWKGY010000001.1 coordinate 835,464, forward strand.
GCGAGGAGGCGATCGAGAACGCCCGCGCCGGCCTGACCCGGGAGGAGCAGGCGGTCTTCGACGCCGGCCTGCTCTCCAACCAGGAGGCGAATTTCCCCTGGTGGCAGGACGACCACAACTACTACATCGACCTCAAGGTCATGCTCCCGCTGCGGTGGGGGTGCCAGGAGCTGGCGAAGCGCGTCAAGGCCGACCGCCACGACGACATGCTCTACCTGTTCTGGCCCGAGCTGCGCGACGTCGCGACCGGCGACAAGCCCTACGACGCGAACCTGCGCAGCCTCGTCGACGCCCGGCGCCAGTACTTCGACCACTGGCACGGCCGTCGCGGCGAGATGCCGAAGGTGCTCGGGACGATCCCGGAGGCGGTCGAGGACCCCATCCTCATCGAGATCTTCGGCCTCAACCCGCACTCCATCAAGGCGGTGCAGAACCCCGAGGCCGCCCAGCAGACCGTGATCTCCGGGGTGCCGGCCGCCAAGGGCACCGCCCGCGGCATCGCACGCGTGCTGCAGTCCTCCGACGAGCTGCACCGCCTCGAGCCCGGCTCGATCCTGATCTGCGAGTCCACCTCGCCGAACTGGACCCCGGCCTTCGGCAAGATCGCCGGGTGCGCCTGCGACGGTGGCGGGATGCTCTCCCACGCCGCGATCGTCGGCCGCGAGTACGGGGTCCCGACGGTGACCGCGACGGGGGTCGCCACGCTGTCGGTCACCGACGGCGACGAGGTCGAGATCGACGGGACCAACGGCACCGTCACGATCCTCACCCGGGCGGCGGACGTCGCCGCACCGGCGGCCGCGGCCTCGTCGGAGGTCCCCGCATGACGACGGCGTCGGCGGGTACCGGGACGGGGCCCGCGACGGCGGAGGCCGGTGCGGGACCCGTCCCCGAGCGGCACAGCTGCGACTCGGTCGCCTGGCTCGACGAGCTGGCACCCGAGGATGCCGTCGCGTGCGGCGGCGCGAAGATGGGCCGCCTCGCCGAACTGCTGGCCTCGGGGGTGCAGGTCCCGCAGGGCTTCGCCGTGACCGTCGAGGCCTACCGGCGCCACTGCCGCGACTCGGGGCTCGACGGGCGCATCGACGCCGTCCTCGCAGGTCTCGGGCCCGAGCCCACCGACGCCGAGGTCGAGCAGGCCTCGACCGCGATCCGCGAGCTGTTCACCGGGACGCCGATGAGCGAGCACCTCGTCGGCCGGCTCACGGAGGCCTACGAGGAGCTGTGCCTGCGCTGCGTCGACGTCAACGTGCCCGTCGCGGTGCGCTCGTCGGCCACCGGGGAGGACGCCGCGGACGCCTCGTTCGCCGGGATCTTCGACACCTACCTCGGCGTCTCGGGGATCGAGCGGGTCCTCGACTCGGTCCGGCGCTGCTGGGGATCGCTGTTCACCGCCCGGGCGCTGGCCTACCGGCTGCGCCGCGGCATCAGCCACCACGACATGCCGATCGCGGTCGGGGTCATCGAGCTCATCCACGCCCGCGCGTCGGGGGTGGCGTTCTCGGTGCACCCGGTCACCGGCAAGCGCGACCGCATCGTCGTCGAGACCAGTTGGGGCTGGGGCGAGGCGATCGTCCAGGGCCTCGTCGACCCCGACCACGTCGAGATCGGCAAGGCCGACGGGCGGGTGCTGCGCTACGACGTGGCCCACAAGAAGATCGTCAGCGCCTTCGACTTCGCGGTCGGCGCGGTCACCGAGATCGAGATGCCCGCGAAGCTCGCCGACCGGCGGGTCCTCGACGACGAGCAGGTGGGCGCGATCGCGGCGGCCGTCACCGCCATCGAGGAGCACTACGGCCACCCGGTCGACGTGGAGTGGGTGATCGGCAGGCACCGTCGTGCGGGCGATCCGGTCTGCATCGTCCAGACCCGGCCGGTCACCACCGCCGAACCGGAGCCGGCCGTCTCGACCGCCCCCACGTACGACCCGGTCGCCCTCGCCCAGAAGTACCTGTTCTCGGGCAGGCCGATCCCGGGGCGCCAGTCCTAGGTCACGAATCGTGTCGTCACCGGTGCGCCGCGCCACGCCGTCGTCACACGGGAGGCACCATGGTGGAACCGCGCCGGACCCGACACGTCCGACGGTGAGGGCCCGGGACCGCCGGGGACGCAGGTGACGACGACGCGTGTGGGGTGTGGGTCGATGGCGCTCGGGCGACTGCTGCTCGGGGTGATGGTGACGTTCGCGGTGGCCCTCGCCGCCGTGACCGTGTGGGGCAACATCGAACGGGCCAGCGCCGGCCCCGGCTCGTCCGCCGGGTCGAGCTCCGACGCCCAGGCGGATGCCCCGCCGATGCCGCCCGTCCGGGTCACGACGACGCCGGCCGTGGGCCAGACGAACGTCGCCCCGGCCCAGCCGGCGGTCGTCCACGTCGCCGACGGCCGGCTCAGCGACGTCGGGCTCGTCGGTCCGGACGGCGCGGCCGTGCCCGGCCACCCGACCCCCGACGGCTGGACGAGCACCGCGACGCTGGCCTATGGCGCCTCCTACACGTGGAAGGGCGTGGCCTTCGACGGCAACGGCACGCCCCACCCACTCGGTGGGTCGTTCACCACGGTGACGCCCGCGAACAAGGTCGGCGCGAACCTCAACATCGCCGACGGTGCCTCGGTCGGGATCGCGGCGCCGATCATCGTGCAGTTCGACGGGACCGTGACCGACAAGGCCGCGGCCCAACGGGCGCTCTCGGTGCAGACCTCGGTGCCGACCACCGGATCGTGGGGCTGGCTGCCCGACAACGAGCAGGGCTCGCGGGCGCACTGGCGGCCGGAGAACTACTGGACGCCCGGCACGCAGGTGACCGTGGCCGCGAACCTGCAGGGCGTCGACGTCGGCGGCGGCTCGTGGGGCGGGGAGAACGTCAGCTCCCACTTCACGATCGGCCGGGCGCAGATCGTCAAGGCCGACGTGAACTCGTTCCACATGACCGTCGTGGACGGGACCGGGAAGACGATCATGGACGTCCCCGCCAGCTACGGGCTGGGCTCGGACCCCAACCGCAACACGACCAACGGCGTCCACGTCGTCATGAGCAAGCAGCAGACGGTGCTCATGTCGAACCCCGCCTACGGCTACAACAACGTGCCCGAGCACTGGGCGGTCCGGATCTCCAACAACGGCGAGTTCATCCACGCCAACCCGCTCTCCGAGGGCGCACAGGGGAACGAGAACATCACCCACGGCTGCGTGAACCTCTCCACGCAGGACGCGGAGAACTACTTCAACACCGCCCTGTTCGGCGACCCGGTCGAGGTCACCGGTAGCCCCGTGCCGATGCCGCACACCGACATCTACGACTGGTCGCTGACCTGGCCGCAGTGGCAGGCGCTCTCGGCGCTGCCGGTGTGACCTCGTCCGTCCTCAGGGGGACGACCTGACGGCGGAGAGCCACCGGCCGCCGTGGGGATCCGCGCCGCCCTGCCGGGCCGGCGACAGCTGCTCCCGGAGCTCGCGCAGCTCGAGGACGCCGGACTCCAGCTCGGCGATCCGCTCCCGGCCCGTGCCCTCGTCGGAGGCGGCGGTCCGGACGGCGTCGGACGCCTCACGCAGGCGGGCGTCGTTGATGACGGTGAAGTGGTCCCGCAGCATGCGGTGGACGGCCCGCAGCTGGGTCCGCTGATCGTCGCCGACCCGGAAGTTCGCGGCGTCGAGCAGCTTCGCCGCCGCCACCCGGGCCTCGGCCCGGCGCCGTTCGGTGGTGGTCCGGCGGTCCTCGAAGAAGGTGAAGACGCCGAGCAGCACCCCGGCGCCCACGGAGTAGACGCTGATCAGCGACTGACCGGCGAGGCTGGTCAGCACACCCACCATGAGGATGCCGCCGTAGGACCCCCGCACGCTGTTGACGATCCGCGAGAGCAGGGTGCCGCCCCCCTCCGGCGGCGGCATCGGGGTGAGCTGACGCAGCGCGCCCTGCGGCTCCTGGGCACGGATCCGGGGTAGGGCCACCCCGCCCGGCGACCCGTCGGGGGTCCCGGCGAGCTCGGCGGCCACCTTCGTCGCCAGCCCGGAGGCCCGGTCGCGGAGCACCTGGTAGTCGGCGGCGACCGCCGCCCGGATCTGGTCGTGGACCTCGCCGTCGAACCCGGCCCAGTCGCTGAACGGGTCGCCCTTCACGATCCGCTCGTCGGCGGACTCGAGGACCTCCCGGAGTCGCTCCCGGAGATCGAAGTCGACCTGCGCGCCCATCTCGGTCACGCCGTCGGCGAGCGCGATCTGCCAGGCGGTCGAGAGTCGCTGGCGACGGTCGAGCTCGGCCACCGCGACCTCTTGTCGACGCCCGGGGGCCCCGACGTCGCCCTGCAGCCTGGTCAGTTCCTCGGACCACGCCGGCAGGAGCTGGTCGACGACCCCGCGGATCTCGGCCAGCGCGGCGTCGCGCAGGCGGCCGTCGACGCCGCTGTCGACCTGGTCGCGCAGGTAGTCCGCCAGCTGCGGGACCCCGGAGGCGACCAGCGAGGGCTCGTCGTGGCGCGACCAGGCGTTCTCGCACATCGCCACCGACACCGGGAGGAGCGGCACGGGCGGGGTGTCGAGACCGGCGTCCTGGAGCCGCCGGCGGACGCCCGCCTGGACCGTCGCGAGGTCCGGGCAGGCCTCGTAGTTCGTCAGCACCCCGACGACCTGCGGGTACTGGGCCCGCAGGCGTGCCAGGGCGTCGAGCTCGACGCGCCCGTACTCGTAGCGGGCGTCGGTCACGAACAGCACGACGTCGGCCGCACCGGGCGGAGCCGGACGACCGACCCCGGACGAGCCGGGGGCATCCACGAAGGACGCCCCCGGCACGGTCCGGGACGACACGCGGGACAGGGCCCGGGTCAACGCACTCCCCGAGCCTGCTCCCGCGCTCACCGCGACGCACAGCGGCCGCCCGGCCAGCCAGGACCGGACGACGCCGAGCCGCTCCGCCAGGTCCGGCCGTCCGGCCGCACCCGCCAGTCGGTCGGCCCGCTCGAGCAGCGTGCCGAGCTCGGCGCTGCCGCTCACCGTGGAACGGATCATGACGGACAGGGCGGTCCCCTCCGTTCCGGTCGGCCGGGCGTCGCGTGGACGGTCAGTGCCCCGGCGGCGTGGTGTGGTCGGTCGTCGGCGTGTGGTGCGTCGGGTCCGGCGTCGTGGCCGCACCGGGCGTCGTCGCGTCGTGCTGGGTCAGGCCGCTCGACAGACCGCCGGCGTGGGCGTCGGGTGCCGCCGGGCTCACCGCCCCGGGAACGGCGGGGTGGAGTGCGCCGCCCGGCGCCGTGCTCTGCGTCGTCGGGGCGGAGTGCACGTCCGGTGCCGCACCGGTTCCGGGCGCGGTGCCGGTCCCCGGCGTCGCGCCGGTTCCCGGGGTGGCGCCGGTACCGGGTGCCACGCCGTGCGCGCCCGGGGTCGTCGACGTGCCGGGGGCCGTCGTGCCGGCCGTGGGGCCCGTACCGGGGGCGGTCGCCCCCGACTGGGTCCCGAGGTCAGCCTGGGGCGCACCCGGAGCGCTGCCGTGGCCGGCCGCCGCGGCGCCCTGTGCGGCGGTCTGCTCGTACCCGGGGGTGTTCACCGCCGCCGCCTGCGCCACGTTGTGGCTGAGCGGCTCCGACGCGACGGGTCCCGGCGACCGGGGGTCGAACGGGGTCGCGCCCGCCGGAGCGGCCGCCGCCCCACCGGCCGCGCCGGCCTGTGCGACCGGACCGCGCTCGGGCGACGCCCCGGCCTGCCCCGGACCGAAGGAGCTCCCACCGAACGCCGCGGCCGGCGCCATCCCCGGCGCCAGCGGGCCGGCGGGCGGCTGCCCGAAGGACTGGCCGTGATCACCGGGCTCGTGCTGACCGGGACGGCCGGGCTCGTGCTGACCCGGGCGGCCGGGCTCGTGCTGACCCGGGCGGCCGGGCTCGCGGTGCTCGGAGCCCCGGTGGTCGGAGCCCCGGTGCTCGGAGGTCGGACGTTCCCCGCCACGGTGCTCCGGGTCGGGCCGGGACGGCCCGTGGTGCTCGGGACGACCGTGCTCGTCGCGGTGCTCCCAGTCCCGCGGTGCGGGGCGGTCGTCGCGGTGCTCCCAGGCGCGGTCGTGGCCGCCGCGGTGGTCACCCCAGTGCTGGTCGCGGTGCTCGTCCCGGTGGTCACCGCGGTGCTCGTCGTGGCGCTCCCAGGCGCGGTCCTGGGGCTGGCCACCACGGTGGTCACCCCAGTGCTGGTCAGGTGATCACCGCGGTGCTCGTCGCGGTGCTCCCAGGCGCGGTCCCCGGGCTGGCCACCACGGTGGTCACCCCAGTGCTGGTCGCGGTGCTCGTCGCGGTGGTCACCGCGGTGCTCGTCGCGGTGCTCCCAGGCGCGGTCCCCGGGCTGGCCACCACGGTGGTCACCCCAGTGCTGGTCGCGGTGCTCGTCCCGGTGGTCACCGCGGTGCTCGTCGCGGTGCTCCCAGGCGCGGTCCCCGGGCTGGCCACCACGGTGGTCACCCCAGTGCTGGTCGCGGTGCTCGTCCCCGGTGGTCACCCCGATGCTCGTCGCGGTGCTCCCAGCGACCACGGTGCTCGTCGTGACGCTCCCAGCCGCGCCAGTCGTGGTCGCTGCGGTAGTGCTCGTGCACCCAGTGCCGGAACGCGTCGTGGTCCCAGTGGTGCGGCTCGTGCCAGCCCTGCGGGGCGTGCCATCCCGTCGGCGGGTGCCACCCCCGCGGCACGACCCAGCCGGTGCCGTCCACCCAGATCGGACCGTGGTAGTCGGGCCCCGGGACGTGACCGTGCTCCGGGTGCCCCGACAGCGGGGGGCGGGGCGGGCCGTCGTGTTCGCGTGCTTCGGGGGCGAGCCGGAGCCGGCCGAAATCGTCACTCAATGCATGGCCTCCAGACAGCGGGACGTGCCTCGCCGGAACGTCGACACGGCTCGGCGACGGACATCCGAGATTCGTGACCATAGCCCCGGAGCGAATCCCATTCTGCACCCACCCGGGTGTCACGGTGATCTGCCCGTGATTGGACGTGGACGCCGCCTCGATTCTCACGACGCTCACACCGATTCCTCAGGACGGACGATCGGGCGACCGACGAGCGAACCTCCGAACCGGTACTCAAGGGTACGAATCAGGACACGGCAGACCAACGTCACCGACGGCCCGAAACGGCCCGAGCGGGAGATGGGCCCGTCGAGCAGGGCATTCGTGCGCGCACCCACCCCGTCCGCCGTCGCTCGGGACAGGTCCCGAGGACCCGAATCGTCCGTCCCCGGAATGATGCGTCATCACCGGCCGCCGCCCTCCGCACCAGGCGATGCGCCGGGCCCGCGGAATGCGGACGTCGCGACCCACGTGGCGGGTCGCGACCGCGCCGATCTGTCCTCTCCGGGCCGATCGGGGCGCGCCGGTCTCTCGGTGCTGATTCGTCCGGTACCGGACCAGAATTGTCGACTCGCCATTTCGTCGTCGGTTGACGGGTCGGAGCGATCCACCGCCGCGGACGAGAGCTCCTCGCCCCACGCCGTGCCGCCACGTCGGGCCAGGCGCACCATGGTCAGGTGGCCGGAGCTCGTGAACAGATGGGGCCGATGGGTCCGACGCCCGGACCGGCGTGGGTGGACGTGCTCACCACGTGGCAGGTCTCGTGGGGAGTGGACGCCGTCCTCGTCGTGCTGGGCGTGCTCTACCTGACGGGCGCGGTGCGGCACGGCTCCTGGCCCGGGCGCCGCACCGCCTCCTTCCTCGCCGCGCTCGCGGCCGCCGTCCTCACCTGGAACTCCGGGATCGCGGTCTTCGGCCACGCGGCGTTCGCGGTGCACATGGTCATGCACCTGCTGCTGATCATGGTCATCCCGGCGTTCTGGGTGGCTGGACACCCGGTGGAGCTGCTGCGCCACCACCTGCACGGCGAGGCGGCCCGCGCGTTCGACACGGCCGTGGGGGGCCGGGTGGCGCGGGCGGTCACGTTCCCCGCGACCGTGCTCGTGATCTACGCCGGGGTCGTCGTCCTGACCCACCTCACGGGGTTCATGCAGGCGATGGCCGGCTCGATGACGCTGCACCACCTCGAGCAGGTGCTCTACCTCGTCGCCGGGCTGCTGTTCTTCCACACCGCGATCGGCGTCGACCTCCTCCCCCAGCGGCCCGCGTACTTCGCGCGGTTCGTGCTCATGCTGATCGCGATGGGCGTCGACACCCTCGTGGGCGTCGTGCTCATGCTCGCGCCGGCGACGATGTTCCCCGCCTACGACGTCGAGGGTGTGCACCTCGGTGGCGGGATCATGTGGGTCGGCGGGGACGCGCTGATGATGGTGATCATGGTCCTGCTCGGCCGGCTGTGGGTCTCGGACCCGAGCGGGCGGGTGGACTTCGGGCCGTGGCTGGAGTCGGCGCGGCGCTCGGCGATCTCCGACCAGACCGGGGACGCCACGTCCGACGACGACCTGGACGACGACGACGAGGCCCTCGCCCGCTACAACCGGATGCTGGCCCGCCTCCACCGCGACCACGGGTAGGCGCCCGCCCCCCGGCTCCCGCTCCTGCCCCCGGCCTCGTGGCAGCAATGGCGCGTTGCTGCCGCCCGGCGGGAGAACGGCGCCTTTCGCTCACGGCCGTCCGTCGCGCCGTCCGTCCCGCGATGCGGCACAGCGCGCTTCCGTCCCTCCGGAGCGCTCCCTAGCGTGAGTCGCACCACCACGCCGGAAGGGGAGGCAGCCGTGCTGACTGCCGAGCAGAACGACGAGCTCACCGCCGTCGAGCCCGGGACGCGCATGGGCGAGGTCCTGCGCCGCTACTGGTATCCCGTCGCGTTCACCCGCGAGCTGGCCGAGTTCCCCGTCAAGCGGGTGGAGCTGCTCGGGGAGTTCTTCGCGCTGTGGCGCTCCCCGTCGGGCCGCTACGGGATCGTCCCCGAGCCCTGCCCGCACCGGAAGGCGTCGCTGGCCTACGGCGTCGTCGAGGACGACGGCCTGCGCTGCCCGTACCACGGCTGGAAGTTCGACACCGACGGCGCGTGCACCGACCAGCCCGCGGAGAAGGAGAACACCAACTTCGCGAACCGGGTGCGCGCGACGGCGGGCCGGGTCGAGGAGCTCGGCGGGCTGGTGTGGGCCTACGTCGGGCCCGCCCCGGCGCCCGAGCTGCCGCGCTTCGACGTCTACGTCATGGACGGCTTCCGGGACATCGGGTGGGCGGACCTCCCGTGCAACTACGTGCAGATCATGGAGAACGCGGTCGACCCGCACCACGTCGAGTTCCTGCACGGGCGGTACTTCGAGTTCATCGGCCGCCACGAGGGCTTCACCGCTCCCCCGTCGTTCGGCAAGCAGCACCAGCGCATCGGGTTCGACGCGTTCGAGTGGGGCATCATCAAGCGCCGGATCCTGGCCGGGGCGAGCGAGGACAACGACGACTGGAAGGTCGGCCACCCGCTGGTCTTCCCCTACAACATGCGCGTCGGGGGCGGCGGCGTCCACCAGATGCAGCTCCGGATCCCGATCAACCGCACCACGACCCGCTTCATGCTCTACACCGTGCACGCCCCCGAGGGGTACGAGCCGCTGTCGCAGCCGGCGGTGCCGGACTACGAGATCCCGGTGTTCGACGACCGCGGCGCCCACGTCGTCAACTACGTCGAGGGCCAGGACATCATGGCCTGGTGCACGCAGGGTCCGATCACGGACCGCACCACGGAGCACCTCGGCCGCTCCGACATCGGCGTCTCGATGCTGCGCAAGATGTTCAAGCAGCAGATGGCGGCGGTGGAGAACGGCGAGGACCCGCTGGGCACGATCCGCGAGCCCCACGAGCGGATCGACCTGCCGTGCGAGAAGGACAAGTTCCACGCGGGCGGGGCCCAGTTCGCGCTCGACTTCTGCGACATGGGGTCCACGCGCTTCTCCCCGATGCTCGACACCATCCGCAAGGTGCACCTGAGCGCCGCCGAGCAGGTCGGCAAGGACAAGGCCGCCGGGCGGACGTCGTTCACGCCGGAGGGCGGGATCGGCGACGCGACGCTCGCCCCCGGGACCGACGCCCAGGTCGACTCCGGACCCGTCGGGTGAGCTCGCCCCCGGACCGCCGCTTCGCCGCCGACGCCGAGGCGCACCGTCGCGACGCGCCCCGCTTCTGCCCGGGCTGCGCCGCGGCGGTCGACCTCGCCTCGGAGTTCTGGGAGGGCGACCAGCGCCGGTTCTACTGCTGGTGCTCGGGGTGCGGGTGGACCGGCGAGATCGCCCCGACCGGCGAGACGGCGATCGGGCACGAGCCGCCGCACTGATCATCGGCGCATGATCGACGGGACCCGCGCGGAGGGAGCAGACTGAGCCCGTGGAGGGGTTCGAGCTCGGCACCGACGGTCCGAAGCTGATCCTCGCGGCCGTGGACGGGTCGACCACGTCGCTGCGGGCCGGCGCCTACGCGGTGGGCCTCGCCCGCCGGCAACGTTCCGAGCTCGTCGTCATCACGGTCACGACGACGCCCGCGATGTCCTCGCTGTCGGCCGACGCGGTCACCGTCCTGGCCGAGTCCGCGCACGACCTCGCCGCCGACCTCCACGAGCAGGCCAAGGAGTACCTCCACCTCCTGGAGATGGAGGCGCGCCTGATGATGGTCCACGGCGACCCCTACATCGAGATCGTCCGCGCGGCCGACGACCTGCGGGCCGACGCCGTCGTCGTCGGGGCCTCGATGAAGGCCGGGCACCGCTTCGTCGGCTCCCTCGCCGGCCGCCTGATCAAGGCCGGGAAGTGGCCGGTGACGGTCGTCCCGTAGGCGCCTACCAGGTCAGCGCGAGGCTGCGCATGCCGTAGATGAAGGTGCCCTCGCGGAAGTCGGCCCGCGCGACGTCGGTGGTGGTGGCCAGCGTCGGGAAGCGCCGCAGGAGGGCCGGGAACGCCGTGGCCATCTCCATGCGGGCCAGCGGTGCGCCCAGGCAGTGGTGCACGCCGTGGCCGAACGCGACGTGCGGGGCGGCGGCCCGGCCGACGTCGAGCTGGTCGGGGTCCTCGACGAGGGCGCGGTCGCGGTCGGCGGCGGCCAGCTGCACGAGCACCATGTCCCCGGCCGCGATCGGCTGGCCCGCGACCTCGGTGTCCGCGATCGCGACGCGCGGCACGCTCGCGTGCACGATCGAGAGGTAGCGCATGAGCTCCTCGACGGCGGGTGCCACGGCGTCCGGGTCCTCCCGCACCATCGCGGCCTGCTCGGGGTGGCGCAGCAGGGCGAGGGTCCCGAGGGCGAGCATGTTCGCGGTGGTCTCGTGGCCCGCGATCAGGAGCAGCGAGGCGATGCCGATGAGCTCGTCGCGGGTGATGTCCTCGCCGTGCTCGCGCACGAGCATGCCGAGCATGTCGTCGCCGGGCTCGGCGAACGCACGGTCGACCAGCGAACCCATGTACGCCCGCGACTCGCTCGCCACCTGCCCGCGCTCCGCGAGCGGGAGCGTGAGGTCGATCTGCTTCGAGGCCCGCGTCTGGAAGTCCTCGCGGTCGTCGTAGGGGACGCCGAGCAGCTCACAGATCACGAGGCTCGGGACGGGCAGGGCGAAGTCGGCGACGAGGTCGGCGGGCGGACCGGTCCGCTCCATGGCGTCGAGGTGCTCCTCGACGATCTCCGCGATCCGGGGCTGGAGGCGCCGGATCCGCTTGACGGTGAACTCGCCGGTGAGCAGACGCCGCAGCCGGGTGTGCTCGGGCGGATCGGTCATCAGGAGGTTGCCGGCCCGCATCCGGGCCGGGTCGATGCCGGGCACCCGGATCACGGGGAGTCGGTTGTTCGAGAAGCGGGTCGCGTCCCCGAGGACCTCGCGGGCGTCGACGTAGCGGGTGACGAGCCAGGCGGGGTGGCCGAGGCTGTCGGTGACCAGCTCGAGTCCGGGCTTGTCGCGCAGGGCGTTGATGCCCGCGGGCGGGTCGAACTGGTCCCGCTGGACGTGGAGGGGAAGGTCCCCGGCGTCGACGGATGTGGACACGGTGATGACTCCTCGAGGTGGCGGCCACCGCGACGCTAGCACCAGAAACGAGAGTGTGCTCCCGGTTAGGCCGATCGCGAGGAGCCTCGACGCCCCGTCACCGTCGGCGACCTCCGTGCTGCGGGCAGACCGCACATCCGGGGACCCGGATCCCGGGTGGTGTGCCAGAGCGGTCAGGTGCCGTCGCGGGCGTGGGCACGGAGCCGCTCGGACCACGACAGGTCGGGCGGCGCCTCCCCGACGTCGGCGTGCGGCCGCCCGTCGACCATGAGGACCGGGTAGACCGCCAGCTCGTGCTGGTCCGTGGTCCGGCACGCACCGGTGTCCAGGTCGAAGCGGTACCAGTGCCAGGGGCACCGAACCTCCCCGTCCCGGACCCGGCCCTCGATCAGCGGTCCGCGCCGGTGGGGGCAGTGGGCGTCGGAGACCCTCACGGACCCGTCGTCGAGCACGAAGGCGGCGAACTCACGGCCGTCGTCGGCGGTCACCGTCCAGGCGGACCGCCCGGCGGGGTCGCCGAGATCGAGGAGCACGGCGTCACCGCCGGCCCGACGCCCGCAGCTCGGCGAGCGACTCCCCGCCGACGAACCAGTGCTCGGGCTCGCACTCGGTGACGACGACGCGCACATTGCCCGCGGGCGCGCCGACGGCCTCGGACACCGCCGCGGTGACCTTCTCGCCGAGCGCGGCGAGCTGCTCGGGGGTCCGCCCGCGGGCGAGCGTGATCTGGACCAGGGGCACGAGGCCGCCCTCCTTCGTCGGGCGCCATGTGAACGGGTTCGGTCGTCGGGACGACGACATCCGTTCACGCGGCGACAGCCATCTCCACCGTGCCGAGCCGGTCGATCGACACGGTCACCACATCGCCGGCCCCCACGGGCGTCGCCGCGGTCAGCCCCCCGGAGAGGACCACCTCCCCGGCCCGCAGGCCCTCCCCGGACAAGGCCAGCCGGCGCACCAGCCACGCCACCGCCGCCGCCGGATGTCCCAGCGACGCCGCGCCGGAGGCCGTCGCCACGAGCTCGCCGTTCTTCTCGAGCACCACGCCCACCAGGCGTACGTCGATCCCGGCCGCCGGCACCGGGGTGCCGACGAGGTAGCGGGCCGCGGAGGTGTTGTCGGCGACGACGTCGGCCATCGTGAAGCGGTAGTCCCGGAACCGGGAGTCCAGGACCTCGATCCCGACGGCGAGGCCCGCGGTCGCCGAGAGCACGTCGACGGCCGTGCAGTGCGCCCCGGCGAGGTCGCGACCGAGCACGAAGACGATCTCCGGCTCGGCCCGCGGCTGGATCAGCGAGGACACCGACAGCGGCTCCCCCAGGTCCAGGGCGGCCGACGCCGGCAGGAAGCCGCACACCGGCGCGGACACCCCGACCTGCGCCTGCTTGGCCCGGGAGGTCACCCCGAGCTTCCAGCCCGCGATCGGGCCGGCCTGCTCGCGCAGCACCCGCTGCACGGCGTAACCGGTCTCGAGGTCGAGGTCCGGGACCTCGTCGGTCAGCGGCTCGATCGCCGTCCGCTCCGCGACAGCCTTCGACAGCCGCGTCGCCAACTCCTGCACGTCGGCACCCATCACGCCGCCACCTCGCCCTCGGATCCCGCCGTCACGCGGATCGACACCGGCCCCAGCCGGTCGAACTCCGCCCGGTACACCTCGCCCGCCGCCAGCGGCACCGCCGCGTGCAGGGCTCCCGTCATCACGAGGTGCCCCGGCTCCAGCGCCACGCCGTGCTCACCGAGGACGTTCGCCAACCACGCCACCACGGCCAGCGGATCGCCCAGGGCCGCCGCACCCGCCCCGGTGTCGACCAGCTCCCCGTTGCGGGTCAGCGTCATCCCGATCAGTCGCGTGTCCAGGCCCTCGAGCGGCACCACCCGCGAGGACACCGCCACCGCGCCGTTGGAGGCGAGGTCGGCCACCGTGTCGGCGAGCTTGATCCGCCAGTCCGCGATGCGGGAGTCGACGATCTCCATCGACGCCGCCGCCCCCGCGACCGCCCGCGCGGCGTCGGTCGGGCCCACCCCCGGTCCGAGCAGCCGCTCCCCCATCACGAAGACGATCTCCGCCTCGACCTTGGGGGCGATGAAGCGGTCGAGCGGCAGCGCGTCGCCGTCGCGGTAGACCGTCGAGGCGAGCACCGGCCCGTGGTCGGGCGAGTCCACCCCGACCATCCGCTGCATCGCCGACGACGTGAGGCCGACCTTGTACCCGACGACGCGATCACCGTCCGCGAGCAGCAGCGGCACCAGCTCACGCTGGATCGCGTAGCCCTCGGCCATGCCCAACGACGGGTCCGCGTCGGTGAAGGGCGGGATCGGGGTCCGGGTGCGGCGGGCCTCGTAGAGCGCGCGGGCCTTGCCCGGGGCGTCGAGGCCCGCCCTCTCGGAGCCGGCGGGGTCAGACACGGGCATGCGCGGCCTCCTGGCCGTTCGTGCGGACGGGGGACGACGACGATCCTGCCGTCTCCGGGCTCCACCCGAGGCGCCGCGACACCGCCTCCCCCGCCTCCACCACGGCGCGGGCGAGCCGGGGGCGCGGGATGGCGCGGAACCGGGTGACGGGGGCGCCGACGCTGATCGCCGCGACGACCTGGCCGGTCGGCCCGTGGATCGGGGCCGCCAGGGAGGCGACGCCGATCTCGCGCTCGTTCACCGCGTCCGCCCAGCCGCGTTCGCGGACACCTGCCAGCTCGGCGCGCAGGGCGTCCGGGGCGACGATGGTGTGCGGGGTGTGGGCCCGGAGCCCGGCGGCGATGATGCGCTCGACCTCGTCGTCGGGCAGGTGGGCGAGCAGGACCTTCCCCGAGCTCGTGCAGTGCAGCGGGACGCGGCGCCCGGTCTCGTGGAAGAGCCGCAGCGAGTGGGTGCTCTCGAGCCGGTCGACGTAGACGACCTGGTCGTCGTCGAGCACCCCGACCTGCGAGGACTCCCCGGTCTGCTCGCGCAGCTCCACGAGCACCGGACCCGCCGCCCCGTGCAGGTCCATGTGCGCGCGCACCGCCTCGCCCAGCTCGAACACGACCAGGCCGAGCCGGTACCCGCCGTCGGGATCCCGCGCGACGAGGCCCTCGGCCGCGAGCGTCGTCAGCAGCCGGTGCACCGCACTCTTGCCGAGCCCGAGCCGCCGGGCGAGCTCGGAGACCCCCAGGGTCTCCTCGCGCGACAGGAACGCCTTGAGCAGGCGGGCGGCGTTGCTGACCGACTGCAGCGTGGCGTCCACGTCAGACCGCCCCGACGGTGCTCGCGGCGGTGCCCCCGAGGGCGCCGACGAGGACCCGGCGCACCGCGTCGGGGTCGAGGTCCGCGCCGGGGCGCAGGGCGGCGTCCACCGCCTCGCCGACGTCGGGGTTGTGGGGGGCGATCGCGCGGGCCAGCAGGACCTGGGCGCGGGCGAGCCCGGCGACCGCGGCGCCCTGCATCTCGTCGACCAGCGCCTCCCGGCCGCGCGCCCGGGACCGGAGGGTGTCGAAGTCCCGGGCCGCGGCGGAGTGTCCGCTCGCCAGCCCGGAGCCGACGTGGCCCGCGTGGTGCGGGGAGAGCCCGGAGCCGGGCTGGGTGACCAGGTGGTAGAGCACCGTCGAGATGCCCAGGCACCCGCGGACCTCCCCGGGACGCGCCTCCGCCCCCTCGTCGATCAGCCCGAGGGCGGGGAGGACCACCGGGTCGTAGAACCGGACAGTCCACTCGAGGCCGTCGAGCGAGCCGGGCAGTTCGACCTCCTCGCCGCGCAGCGGGCCGAGGGACTCCGTCGTCGCCAGGACGTGCAGGTTGCGGGCCCCCGCGGCGACGACGGTGAAGCGTCCGGCGGACAGCAGCGGCATCCGGCCGCGGACCGCGGGCGGGAACGTCGACGCCTGTTGGGCGTAGGCGCGGTGGATGCCCTCGACGTAGCCCGCCACGGCGCGGCGCATCGCCATCGGGTCGGCCACGTCGCTCCCCTCGCCCTTCGACGGCCACCGTTCCGGACCACGGAACGCCTGCTCTTCTCTGCGGAACGCTAGGGCGGTTAGCGTCGTGACGTCAAGCACACCGGCGGCCGGCCGGTACCCCTGCCGAGAGGACCGGACGTGGGCATCCTGCGGCTCGCACACGTGGACGTGCGGACTCCCGACCTGGACCTGTCGACCGCGTACTACACCGAGGTGATGGGCCTGCAGCAGGTCGCCCGCACCGAGGACGCCGTCTACCTCAAGTGCTGGGACGAGGAGGACCACCACTCGCTGCGGATGCGCTACAACCCGCGCACCGGCATGGACTCGTTCACGTTCCGCGTCGAGGCCGAGGACGACCTGGCCGACTTCGAGAACAAGGTCGAGGCCTACGGCTGCCCGACGTCACGGGTGAGCCGCGGCGAGGCGCTGGGGCAGGGCGAGTCGCTGCGCTTCGAGGTCCCGTCGGGTCAGGTCATGGAGCTGGTCTGGGACGTCGAGAAGACCGGCAACCTGCTCGGCAAGCACAACCCCGCGCCGGTCCCGCCGCCCGACCTGCCCGGTATCGCGCCCCCGCGCATGGACCACATGCTGGTCAACGCCGAGGAGGTCGCCGAGTCCGCCCGCTTCTTCACCGAGGTGCTGGGCCTGCGGATGACCGAGCAGGTCCTCGACGGCAACGGCCACCAGCTCGGCGTGTGGCTCGCCGGCCGCACGAACTCGCCGCACGACATCGCGATCGTCAACGGCCCGAACGGCGCCCTGCACCACTGGGCCTACTGGCTCGACGACTGGGACCACGTCCGCAAGGCCGCCGACACCCTCGCCTACAACGGCGTGCAGATCGACCAGGGCCCGACGCGTCACGGCGTCACCCGCGGCAACACCATCTACTTCTTCGACCCGCTGGGGATCCGCAACGAGGTCTTCACCGGCGGCTACTGGGTCGACCCCGACACCGAGATCCTCACGTGGACCGAGGACAACTTCGGCAAGGGCCTCTTCTACTACGAGAACGTCGTCAGCCAGCGCTTCCTGCGCATGCACACGTGAGAGGACCTGCGACGATGCCGAACGGTTCCAGTTCCGACCGCATCCTCCGGCTGCAGCACGTCGAGGTCCGGGTCCCCGACCTCGAGCTCGCCACCGCGTACTACACCGAGGTGCTCGGCCTGATCGAGACCGCGCGCGACGAGCGCGACGGCGCCGAGCGCGTGTTCCTCAAGTGCTGGGACGAGCGCGAGCACCACTCGGTGATCCTGCGCGCCGCACCCACGTACGGCCTGGACCACATGTCGTTCAAGCTGCACGCCCCCGAGGACCTCGAGCACTTCACCGACAGGCTCGAGGCCGCGGGCGTCCCGGTCAAGCGGTTCGCCTCCCGCGAGCTCGGCCCGGGCTGGGGCGAGGCGATCCGGTTCGAGGCCCCGAGCGGCCACCTGGTCGAGCTCACCCACGGCACCGAGCGGGTCGGCAACATGCTCCCGCAGACCAACCCGCCGCCCCGCCCGCAGGACCTCGTCGGGATCGCGCCGCCCCGGCTCGACCACATCTTCGTCATGGCCGAGGACGTCGAGGCGTTCACCGCGTTCTTCTGCGAGCTGCTCGAGTTCCGGCTCACCGAGCAGATCCTCGCCAACGACGGGCACCAGCTCGCCACGTTCCTCGAGCACTCCCACACCCCGCACGACATCGCCGTCATCACCGGGCCGAACGGCGCGCTGCACCACTTCGCGTTCTGGCTCGACGACTGGAACGGCATCCGCGACGCCGCCGACACGCTCGCCTATCACGGGGTGAACATCGACGTGGCCCCGACGCGGCACGGCGTGACCCGCGGCTACACGACCTACTTCTTCGACCCGGCCGGCAACCGCAACGAGCTGTTCACCGGCGGCTACTGGGTCGACCCCGACTTCGAGCCGATCACCTGGACCGAGGAGGAGATGGGGCGCGCCATCTTCTACTACCACCGCCAGGTCAACGAGCGCTTCTTCACGGTGCACTCCTGATGGGCCGCCTCCCCCATGGTCGGGACCCCAGGTCCGTCGACCGCTACGAGACCCCGGACTACCTCTCGAAGTACCGGTCGCGGCGGAGCGCGGCGGCCGAGGGCGAGACCCCCGATGACGGCACGCCGCTCTACCTGCGGCGCTTCCGGGACCGGGCCACGACGACGGCCGACCCGGGAGCTCCGTCGTCGGGCGCCTCGTCGTCGGGATCCTCCTCGGGCGGGGCGATCGACACGTCCGTCTCCTACGACGGCCAGCGGTTCACCCCCGCGCTCGCCGAGGCGAGCCGCGGCAAGGAGATCGCGGCGCCGATGGAGCGCAAGGCGAGCGAGAAGATCGTCTGCGAGATCTCGATCATCCGGCACGGCATCACGCAGGGGTACTCGACCGACGCGGGCCTGACGCCGATGGGCGCCTGGCAGGCCCACCGTCGGGGGCACGAGCTCGCCCGTCGGTTCGACCACGGCGACCAGGTGCGCCTGGTCTGCGCGGACACCAACCGCGCCCGCCAGACCGCCGACCAGCTCTTCCGCGGCGCCAAGGACGGGCTGTCGATGTGGGGCATCGACGCCGACGTCACCAACCCCGAGCCGATCCCGGAGCTGCGCAACTTCGGGGTCTGGACCCCCGACGGCCTGCGCGACGTCACCTCCGCCTTCCGGCAGTACCAGGCGACCAACGAGACCCTCGAGCGCCTCGCGGTCGGCGACCGGCCGCGCTGGCTCGTCGAGATCGACCGCTTCTACCGGACCCAGCTCGGCGGGGCGGACCCGATCCAGGAGTGGCTGACGGTCCCGATGATGTACTTCGAGCCGCCGGCGATGTGCGTGCGACGGTTCTGGCGCGGCTTCCACCGGCTCATGGACGAGTCCCGGCGCGCCGACGGCTCGCTCAGCCACCGGCGCATCCTCGCCGCGACGCACTCCGGCCCGATGCGCGCGTTCGCCACCTGGGCCCACGGCTACGACCCCGGCGAGCCGCTCAACACCGAGGAGATCCGGGTCAAGATGCGCGAGGGCGGGCGCAGCGCGTTCGTCTCCTATCGCAACCGGGTCACCGAGGTGAACGTGCCTCCGGCCGACGAGTTCCCGAACTGGGAGGCGTGAGTCATGACGGTGCTGCCCTTCTCGGCCGTGTTGCCCGAGGACGCCGAGGACTCGCCGCTGCGGTCGGTGTCGACCGCCGTCGCCGTGCTCGACTGCTTCACCGCGGAGCCCGAACTGGGTGCGACGAAGGTCGCGGCCCGGCTGGGGATCGCGAAGTCCACGGCCTGCCGGATGCTGGCGGCGCTGGCGGCCGGTGGTCTCCTCGAGCGCTCCGGTTCCGGGCGCTACCGCCTGGGGCTGCGCCTGTTCGAGTACGGCCAGCTCGCCGTCGACCGGCTGCTGCTGCGCGAGGTCGCGATGCCGGTGCTCGGTGAGCTGCGCGAGACGGTCCGCGAGACCGTCCAGCTCGGCGTCGCCGTGGGCACCGACGTGCTCTACCTGGAGCGGCTCGAGACCGCGGGCGCCGGCCTCCGGTTCCGCACCGACTACCGGCGCAACCCGGCGCACTCGTCGTCGATCGGCCGGGTCCTCGCGGCCTCGGACCGCGAGCTCACCGCGGCGATCCTCGAGCGGGGGTTCGAGCGGCGCACGCCGTTCACCGTCGTCGACCCGCAGCGCTGGCACCGCACCCTGGTGCAGACGCGCGAGCAGGGCTACGCGACCTGCCGCGACGAGTACGACCTGGGCTGGTCCTCCATCGCGGCCCCCATCCTCGGGGGCAGCGGACGCTCCGGGCGGCGCGCGGTGGCCGCGGTGTCGATCGTCGGCTCGACGTCGCGGGTGCTCGGGCCGCGCAAGCCCGCTGTCGTCCAGGGCGTGCGCAGAGCGGCCGAGCGGATCACGGCGGCGCTGGAGCGGGCCGGGTCGTGACACCCCGATAGGTGCAAGCAGCGCCCTGTCGGCGTGCCCCCTGGATTGCTTGCACCCAGTGGCAGGAAAGCCCCGTCGTCGCGGAGACTCAGCGCCCCGAGCGCGCGAGCCCGACGCCGGCGGCCAGCGCGGCCAGGCAGCTCGTCGCCACGAACAGGTTGGGGTCCAGCCCGAGGACCTTCGGGGCGTCGAACTCCTCGTCGACCAGCTCCGTGCCCGGGAACGCCGCGGCGCCGTACATCCCCAGCCACGGGGTGGAGGAGATCGCGGCCGCGGCGAGCAGGTTGCGGTCCGGGTCGCCGCGACGCGACGTGACGAGCCGGAGCGAGTAGCCGCCCAGCAGCATGCTCATGACGATGTACTGGGCGTCGTGGAACTTGGCGTGACCCGGCCAGCGCGGGTTGCGCAGGTGCTGGCGGGCCGTCTCCGGGACCAGGGCGTCCGCCGCGAGCGCGCCGCCGGCCGTCATCGCGCCGACCAGCCCGACCAGGGTCCGGGCGGCGAGCTTGCGCTTCGTCATGAGCTCCTCCCTACACCCGTGCCGGGAGGGTCGGGACGGCCGTGCCGATGAGGCAGTCCCGCGTGACGAGGTCGAGCTGCTCGGCCTCCGGCAACGCCTCGGCGCCCTCGGGACGCTCCGGCACTACGAGGTAGCGGGCCTCGGCGCTCGCGTCCCACACCCGGACCTCGGTCGTGTCCGGCAGGACGAGCCCGAACTCGACCAGCACACTCCGCGGGTCCCGCACCACCCGCGACCGGTAGGCCTCGCTCTTGTACCAGGCCGGCGGCGGGCCCAGCCATGCCAGCGGATAGCACGAACACAGGGTGCAGACGACGACGTTGTGGACGCCCGGGGTGTTCGCGACCGCGTGCAGCCGGATGTCCGAGCTGTAGCCCCCGCCCTGGTGCCCGAGCTCCGCGGCGGCCGCCCCGGCGTCGGCCAGCAGCCGGTCCCGGTACTCCGGGGAGCCCCACGCGCGCACCACCATCTCGGCGCCGTTGCGCGCGGTGACGCGGTCGCCGAACGCCTCGATGCGCGCGTCGACCTCGGGGCGGGTGATCACCCCGCGGGCCTCGGCGAGGTCGAGCAGGCGGTTCACCCGTGCCTGCAGCTCGCCGTTGCGGTGGTGGCCCGACCCGCTCATGCCCGCTCCAGATAGGTGACGAAGAGGTCGACGTGCACCCGGTCCCCGCCGTGGGCGTCCGGGCCCCAGAGCTCGTACCCGGCGAAGGCGACCGTGACGATCTCCTCCCGCCGCGCCGCGTCGCCGACGACCGCGGACTCGTCGGGGAACCGGCCGTTCCCGACCGACCGCACGACCTCCCCGACGTGCCCCCGCACGTAGCGCGGCGCCCGGTTGTGGCCGGCCGGGTTCATCGTGCGGACCCGCACCCGATCCCCGATCGCGTAGCTCACGACTCCCCCACCAGGTGCTCCAGGGCGGTCAGCCAGCGCTCGTAGTAGGGCATCGCGTAGTACTCCGCCGGCGGGATGCGCTCCATCGTCGCCCGGAACTCGTCGAGGGTGTAGGCGCCCGCCGCGACGAACGCCTGGTTGAGCACGAAGGTCTGCGCCTCCCACACCGACTCGAACGTCGGGCCACCCCCGTCGGGGAGCTCGCCGAACCCGTGCATCCCGCCCACGTCGTTCGCGTACGCCACCGCGGGAGTCTCGCAGCCCGGCGAGTGGACCTCCAGGGTCGCGATCCGGACCGCGGGATCGTGGATCCCGGGATCGTGGATCCCGAACTCGGGAGCGACACGCGCAAGGGACGCCGCGACTCGCGACCAGGATCGGGATCTCCCCGAGGCCGGCGCCGCGGCGGGCGAGGTGGCTCATCGCTCTGCCCCGCCGTTCCGGTGCCGCGAACAGGACGGTGCCGCTGCGGCGTCGACGTTCTTAGCGTCGAGGACCATGCAGCGCAGCAGCAGCGAGCGGATCCTCACCACCCACGTCGGCAGCCTCGCCCGTCCGGAGGGCCTGCTCGACACCATGCGCGAGAAGGAGCACGGCCGCCCCTACGACGCGGCCGACTTCGCCAAGCAGGTCTCCGAGGCGGTCCGGGACGTCGTCGCCACCCAGGTCGAGGTCGGGCTCGACGTGGTCACCGACGGCGAGATGGGCAAGGTCAGCTTCGCGACCTACGTGCAGGACCGCCTCGACGGGTTCTCGCCGTCGTCGGGCGAGAAGCTGCTGCCGCCGTCGTGGAAGCTCGAGATCGACGCGTTCCCCGACTACTACGAGCAGTACATGGGGAAGTACACGAAGACCGTCGCGCCGATGGTGACCGTGGCCTGCGTCGGGCCGGTCTCCTACACCGGCCAGGAGCAACTGCGCACCGACATCGAGAACCTGCGCTCCGCCCTCGAGGGGGTCGAGTACACCGAGGCGTTCATGCCCTCGACGTCACCGCGAGGATTCGGCCGCAACGAGTACTACGCGACCGACACCGAGTACTACACCGCCGTCGCCGAGGCGCTGCGCGAGGAGTACCTGGCGATCGTCGACGCCGGGTTCCTGCTGCAGATCGACGACCCGTGGCTCATCGAGATCCTCTCCGACCCGGCCCTGTCCCCCGAGGAACGGCGGCGCACGGCGGCGGAGCACGCGGAGATCGTCAACCACGCGCTGCGCGACATCCCGACCGAGAAGATCCGGCTCCACACCTGCTACGGGCTCAACCACGGCCCGCGGATCCACGACATCACGATGGCCGAGGTCGCCGGGCCGATGCTGGCGATCCGGGCCGGGGCGTACTCCTTCGAGGTCGCGAACCCGCGGCACTCCCACGAGTGGACGATCTGGGGCGACGCCGCGCTGCGGCGGGAGCTCGGCGACGCGATCCTCATCCCGGGCCTGCTCGGGCACGCCCAGAACTACGTCGAGCACCCGGACCTGGTGGCGGAGATGCTGCGCCACTACGTCGACGCGGTCGGGCGCGAGCAGGTCATCGCCGGCGCCGACTGCGGGTTCTCCTCCCGGGCGAGCTACCAGCCCGAGGTGCACCCGACCGTCGTGTGGGAGAAGTTCCGTGCGCTGCGGGCGGGGGCCGACCGCGTCTGACGTGGGGTGACCTGCGACCCGCAGCGTGCGGCAGGCGCCGGCGTCAGGAACTGTCATGCCCGTGACCTGGAGCCGCAAGAACCTCGAGGGCGTCGAGACGATCGCGCCGACGGCCAGCGTGTACCTCACGCCCGAGCGCCTGGAGGTCCAGCGCACCGCCCGCACGTTCGCGATGGAGGAGGTCCTCCCGCTCGCCGACGAGCTCGACCCGCAGCGCGCGGAGATCCCCGACGCCCTCCTCGACCGGCTCGCGGAGCTCGGCTACTTCGGGATCATGGTCGACCGCGAGCACGGCGGGCTCGGGCTCGGCGTGTTCGAGTACTGCCTGATCTGCGAGGAGCTCGCCCGCGGCTGGATGAGCGTCGCGAGCATCATCGCCCGCGGCAACGGGACGGGCTGCGCGTCGCCCGACGCGGACCGGCGCGCCGAGCTGCTGCGGCGCTCGGCCGCGGGGCGGTGGATCGGCGGGATCGCGTTCTCGGAGCCGTCGGCGGGGTCGGACCTGGCGAACGTCGAGTGCTCGGCTGTGAGAGACGGCGACGAGTGGGTGATCACCGGGACCAAGCGGTGGGTCGGCCACGCGGAGCGCGCCGACTTCCTGCACCTGCTCGCCCGCACCCGGTCGCCCCGCGAGGGCGAGGGCCGCTCGGACGGGCTCGAGCTCTTCCTCGTCGAGAAGTCCCGCGGCTCGTTCCCGGAGCGCGTCTCCGGCACCCCCATCGACAAGATCGGCTACTACGGGCTCACGACGTGGGAGCTGCGCTTCGACGGCCTGCGGCTCCCGGCCGACGCGCTGCAGGACACCGGGCAGGCCGAGGGCCAGGGCTTCAAGGACAGCCTGCGCTGGCTCGGGCCGGCCCGGGTGCAGACGGCGGCGCGGGCGGTCGGCCTGGCACGGGGCGCGCTCGAGGACGCCGTCGCCTACTGCCGGCAGCGGGTGCAGTTCGGCCACCCCATCGGCGACCAGCAGGTGATCCGGCACGCCATCGCCGACATGTCCGCGCAGGTGGAGGCGGCGCGCCAGCTGTGGATGCACGCCGCGTGGCTCGTCGACGCCGGCGAGTCCGCGGACGTCCAGACCTCGCAGGCCAAGCTCGTGGCCTCGGAGGCCGCCGAGCAGGTGACGAGCCAGGCCCTGCAGATCTTCGGCGGCAACGGCTACACCACGGAGTACTCGGTGGAGCGCTACTGGCGCGACGCCCGGCTCACCAAGATCTTCGAGGGCACCTCCGAGATCCAGCGCAAGATCGTCTCGGACGCGTTGGTGGGGCACTGATGCGCCCGCCCCCCTCGCTGCCGCCCCGGCTCGGGCTCGACCCCGCCCGGATGCGGCTGCCGGTGTCGGATCGCTGGCCCACGATCCGCGACCACGTCGTCACCCGCGTCCCGCTGGCGGCCGCCGAGGTCGACGCGATGTTCGCCGACGGCCGCTTCCACGACGCCGACGGTCCGCTGCCCGCCGACGCGCCGTACGTCAGCGGGGGCTCGGTCTGGTTCCACCGGGACCTGCCCGACGAGGCCCCGGTCCCGTTCACCATCGACGTCGCGCACCGCGACGAGCACGTGCTCGTCGCCGACAAGCCGCACTTCCTCGCGACGATCCCGCGCGGGCGCCACGTCCGGGAGACCGCACTCGTGCGGCTGCGCGACGAGCACGGCCTGCCCGACCTCTCCCCCGCCCACCGGCTCGACCGCGTGACGGCGGGGCTGGTGCTGTTCGTGATCCGGCGCGAGGACCGGGGGGCCCACCAGAACCTCTTCCGCGACCGCCGCGTCGAGAAGACCTACACCGCGGTCACCCGCCACGACCCCGGGCTCCCGACGACCACGACGGTCCGTTCGCGCATCGTCAAGGAGCGCGGGGTGGTCACGGCGCGGGAGGTCCCCGGCGAACCGAACGCCGAGACCCTCGTGGAACTGCTCGAGCACCGCGCACGACGAGCGCCTCGGCCCGATCGCGCGCTACCGCCTGACCCCGCGCACCGGCCGGACGCACCAGCTGCGGCTGCACCTGGCCTCGCTCGGCATCCCGATCCTCGGCGACCCGTTCTACCCGGAGCTGCGCGACGTGCCCCTCGACGACTTCCGCACCCCGCTGCAACTGCTCGCCGCGACCCTGGCCTGGCCCGACCCGCACACCGGCGAGCGCCGCTCCGTGTCGTCGCGGCGCACCCTGCAGGCCTGGGACGATCCGGCCGGGTGGCTGGCGGGTACGGCTCGGGAGTGAATCCCGACCCGCTCATCGTCTCGGCCGTGCTGAGCCCCGACGCCCAGGACGACCTCGACGCGCAGCGACGTCGCTGGTTCCCCGCCGACCGGCTGCACGTGGGCGCCCACATCACGCTCTTCCACGCGCTGCCCGGGGGGCGGCTCGAGGAGGTGCGGACGGCGCTCGTCGAGCTGACCGGGCGGCCACGGCCCCCGCTCCACGTGGGCGAGCCCTTCAAGCTGGGGCGCGGGGTGGGGCTGCGGCTGCAGTCGTCGGCGCTCGAGGGGCTGCGCGGCGCGATCGCCCGGCGCTTCGACGACGACCTCACCGACCAGGACGCCCGACGCTGGCGCCCGCACGTGACGATCCAGAACAAGGTCACGCCCGAGGAGGCCCGGCGCACGCTCGAGACCGTCCGGGAGAGCCACACCGAGTACGACACCCAGGTCGATGCGCTCGCCCTCTGGCACTACCGTGGCGGGCCGTGGGAGGCGGCGGGGGAATTCCGGTTCGGGTCGTGATCGGGACGGACGTCCGCGGAGCGCGCCCGTGAGGGCCGAGGGCCCCGGCGCGCTCCCGGTGGTCGCCGCCCCCATGGCGGGCGGGCCGTCGACCCCGGAGCTGGTCGCGGCCGTCGGCGACGCCGGGGGCTACGGCTACCTCGCCGCCGGCTACCTCACCGCCGAGAAGCTCGCCGCCCAGCTCGCCGAACTGCGCGAGCGCTCGACGAGGCCCTTCGGCGTGAACCTCTTCCTCCCGCCGACGACGCCGCGGACCGACCGGGAGCAGCGACGCCGCGACGCCGCGGTCGACGCCTACGCCCGGCGGCTGGCCCCGGAGGCCGCCGCCGTGGGCGTCGAGCTCGGCGACCCCCGGCCCGCGACGGATCCCGACGCGGGCGCCGCGCTGGACGCCAAGATCGCGGTGCTCGCGCAGGACCCGCCGCACGCGATCAGCGTGACCTTCGCGCTGCCCGACGCCGACCGCCTGGCCGCGCTGCGGGCGACCGGCGCGGCCCTCGTCGCCACCGTGACGAGCGTCGACGAGGCCCGGGCCGCCGTCGACGCCGGGTTCGACGGGCTGTGCGTGCAGGGCACCGAGGCCGGCGGGCACCGGGGGACCCACGACGCCGCGGCCACCCCGAACGACACCGACACCCTCGACCTGCTCGCCGCGATCGGACGGGCGACGACGCTGCCCCTCGTCGCGGCGGGCGGGATCGCCGACACCGCGGCGGCCCGACGCGCGCTCGAGGCGGGCGCGGCGGCCGTTCAGGTGGGGACCCCTCTGCTGCGCTGCCCCGAGGCGGGGACCTCGGCCACCCACCGGGGCGCGCTCGCGGACCCGTCGTTCTCGGGGACCCTGGTCACCCGCGCCTACACCGGCCGGCCGGCCCGGGCGCTCACCACGCGGTTCGCCGTCGAGCACGGCCCGGCGGCCCCGGCGGCCTATCCCGAGGTGCACCACCTGACGCGACCGATGCGCGTGGCGGCGTCCGCCGCGGGCGATGCCGACCGGGTGCACCTCTGGGCGGGCGTCCACTTCCGTCGGGCCGAGGCGAAGCCGGCGGCCGACGTCGTGCGGTCCTTCGTCTGAGCGAGGCGTCGCCCGACGGGCGACGGAGTCGGTGCCTCGTCGGCCCTGCCCGCCCGTCCCCCTCGCCGGGGACGGGCGGGCGTCGGGCCCGCACGAGCTCTAGAAGTAGGTCTTACGGCCACCGACACCACGGCCGACGGCACCGAGGATGGTCAGCACCAGGCCGACGATCGCGAGGATCGCGCCGATCGTGTACAGGATCCCGATGCCGGTGATGACACCGACGATGATCAGGATGACGCCGAGGATGATCATGAAACTCCCTCGTTTCTCTCCGACCGGGTGGTCGGGTCTGCTTGATACCCGAGCGTGACCTCTTGAACACACAAGGACCCCACGAGATCACCGATTCAGGTGACTTCTTTGATCACGAATCGTCGCAGGTCGAGACAGACGTGACCAGAGTGGTTCCTGCTGACTCGTGGACCACCCACGGGACCACCACGGCGTGGGTGGCTCCCGGGCCCGCGACGGTCCGCGTCGAGCTGCACGACGTCACCGCTCCGGAGGGCGACCGGTTCGACTACCCGGTCGTCCATCTGCCGCGGGTGGCCGTGGCCCTCGTCGTCCGCGACCGCGGGGCCGGCGAGGAGGTGCTCATGCTGCGCACCTACCGCTACCCGGTGAACCGCTACGGCTGGGAGCTCCCGGGGGGCGGGGTCGACGACGGCGAGGAGAGCCGGGTGGCGGCCGCCCGCGAGGCCGCCGAGGAGACCGGGTGGCGGCCGCGGGGCCACAGTCGGCCGCTCATCGACTTCGAGCCCCTCCCGGGCGGCGTCTCGACGACCGTCCACGTGCACCTGTGGCGTGACGCCGAGGCGAGCGGCCGGCCCCTCGACCGGCACGAGCCCGGGCGGGCGCGCTGGGTGCCGGTGTCCGACGTCGTCCGGCTCGCCGGGGCGGGCGAGCTCCTGGGGGCCGGGACCCTCGTCGGCCTGCTGGCGTACGTGGCGGAGAGCAGGGCCACTCCCAAATAGTCGGACGTCCTACTATATTGGGGTCGCGTCGGTACGACGCCCGCCCCGAGCAGCGAGGACGATCCACTCCATGGCCCAGACGGAATCGACACCGCAGAGCGAGCTGCACGTGCCGACCAACCCGATCCGCGTGGTCACCGCGGCGAGCCTGTTCGACGGGCACGACGCGGCGATCAACATCATGCGGCGGATCCTCCAGCGCCAGGGCGCCGAGGTGATCCACCTCGGCCACGACCGCTCGGTGGACGACGTGGTCTCGGCCGCCGTCGAGGAGGACGCACACGCCGTCGCGATCAGCTCCTACCAGGGCGGCCACGTCGAGTACTTCACCTACCTGGTGGACCTGCTGCGCGAGCGCGGTGCCGGGCACGTCCGGGTCTACGGCGGCGGCGGCGGGGTCATCGTCCAGCGCGAGATCGACCAGCTGCACGCCCACGGGGTGTCGCGGATCTTCTCGCCGCAGGACGGCCAGACGCTGGGGCTGCCCGGGATGATCAACACGATCATCCGGGAGTGCGACGAGGACCTCGCCGCGCAGCCGCCGTCGAGCTGGGAGGGCCTGTTCACCGGGGAGCGCGCCGTGGTCGCGCGCGCGGTGACGATGGCCGAGTCCGGGGTGCTGCCCGACGAGGTCCGGCAACGCGTCGAGGCCGTCACCGCCGAGCGCCACGTCCCGGTCCTGGGCATCACCGGCACCGGCGGCTCCGGGAAGTCGAGCCTCACCGACGAGCTGGTCCGCCGCGCCCGGATGGACCGCGAGGACAAGCTGAAGGTCGCCGTGCTCGCGGTCGACCCGACCCGTCGTCGGGGTGGCGGCGCCCTGCTCGGCGACCGCATCCGCATGAACGCCCTCGGCGGCCCCATCGCGTTCCGCTCGATGGCCAACCGCGGCTCCGGCACCGCGCTGCCCGAGCGCCTCGCCGACGTCATCGCCGTCCTGCGCGCCTCCGGAGCCGACCTCGTCGTCGTCGAGACCCCCGGCATCGGCCAGGGCGACGCGGGCATCGTCGAGTTCGCCGACGTCTCGCTCTACGTCATGACGCCGGAGTTCGGCGCGGCCTCGCAGCTCGAGAAGATC
This sequence comes from uncultured Actinomycetota bacterium, assembly GCA_963849235.1. GTDB lineage: Bacteria > Actinomycetota > Actinomycetes > Mycobacteriales > Pseudonocardiaceae > Actinomycetospora. Next base: position 864,140 of record CAWKGY010000001.1, read on the forward strand.
GACATGCTCGACTTCGCCGACGTCGTCGCCATCAACAAGTTCGAGCGACGCGGCGGGGACGACGCCCGGCGCGACGTGGCCCGGCAGCTGGTGCGCAACCGCGACGCGTTCGGCGCCTCGTGGGAGGACATGCCGGTCTTCGGGACCAGCGCCGCGACCTTCCACGACGAGGGCGTCACGGCCCTCTACGGGAAGCTGATCTCGCTGCTGGACGAGCACGGGCTCGCGGCGGGCGAGGGCCGCCTGGAGATCCCCGACACCGCGGTGTCCACCTTCAGCGGTTCGGCGATCCCCGCCGACCGCGAGCGCTACCTCGCCGACGTCGCCGCCACGCTCCGCGCCTACCACGACGAGACCGAGTCGATGGTCGCCGCGGCCCGCCGCCGCTCGGCACTGCGCCAGGCCCGTGAGGCGCTCGGCGACCGCGACGCGGGCGAGCTGCCCGCCGTGCTCGAGGAGGCCGAGAAGGCGCTGCCCGCCGAGGCGGCCGACCTGCTCGACGGCTGGGCGCAGACCAAGGAGGACTACGCGGGCGACGAGCTCGTCGTGCACGTCCGCGACAAGGAACTGCGCACGAGGCTCACCCGCGAGACGCTCTCCGGCTCGAAGGTCAACCGGGTCTCGCTGCCGCGCTACGGCGCCGACGAGGAGGTGCTGCGGTTCCTGCGGACCGAGAACCTCCCCGGGCACTTCCCGTTCACCGCCGGCGTGTTCGCCTTCAAGCGCGAGGGCGAGGACCCCGCCCGGATGTTCGCCGGCGAGGGCGACGCGTTCCGCACCAACCGCCGGTTCCACTACCTCTCGGAGGACTCGCCGGCCAAGCGCCTCTCGACGGCGTTCGACTCGGTGACCCTCTACGGCCGCGACCCCGCCACTCCCCCGGACGTCTACGGCAAGGTCGGCACCTCGGGCGTCTCGATCGCGACGCTCGACGACATGAAGGTGCTCTACTCCGGCTTCGACCTGGCCTCGCCGTCGACCTCGGTCTCCATGACGATCAACGGCCCGGCTCCGACGATGCTGGCGTTCTTCCTCAACACCGCGATCGACCAGGCCGTCGACACGTTCGTCGAGAAGGAGGGTCGGGACCCGTCGTCGCAGGAGCGCGAGGAGCTCGTCGCGCACGCCGTGGCCAACGTCCGCGGCACGGTGCAGGCCGACATCCTCAAGGAGGACCAGGGCCAGAACACCTGCATCTTCTCGACCGAGTTCTCGCTGCGGATGATGGCCGACATCCAGGAGTGGTTCATCGCGCACAAGGTGCGCAACTTCTACTCGGTGTCGATCTCCGGCTACCACATCGCCGAGGCCGGGGCGAACCCCATCTCGCAGCTCGCGTTCACGCTGTCGAACGGCTTCACCTACGTCGAGTCCTACCTCGCCCGCGGGATGGACATCGACGACTTCGCCCCGAACCTGTCGTTCTTCTTCTCGAACGGCATGGACGCCGAGTACTCGGTGATCGGGCGGGTCGCGCGGCGGATCTGGGCCGTCGCGATGCGCGAGCGCTACGGCGCGAACGAGCGCTCGCAGAAGCTCAAGTACCACGTGCAGACCTCGGGCCGCTCCCTGCACGCACAGGAGATGCAGTTCAACGACATCCGGACGACGCTGCAGGCGCTCTGCGCGCTCTACGACAACGCGAACTCCCTGCACACCAACGCCTACGACGAGGCCGTCACGACCCCCTCGCAGGAATCGGTGCGCCGCGCGCTGGCGATCCAGATGATCATCAACAAGGAATGGGGCCTCTCCCTCAACGAGAACCCGCTGCAGGGTTCGTTCGTCATCGAGGAGCTCACCGACCTCGTCGAGGAGGCGGTGCTCGCCGAGTTCGACCGCATCGCCGAGCGCGGTGGCGTGCTGGGCGCCATGGAGACCGGCTACCAGCGCGGCAAGATCCAGGACGAGTCGATGCTCTACGAGGGCCGCAAGCACGACGGCTCGCTGCCGATCATCGGCGTCAACACCTTCCTGCCGCCGCCGGACGCCGAGGACCCGGAGTCGCACAAGGAGATCGAGCTCTCCCGCGCGACCGAGGAGGAGAAGACCTCGCAGCTCCAGCGCCTCGACGACTTCCAGGCACGGCACTCCACGGAGTCGGCCGAGGCGATCCGCCGCCTCCAGGACGCCGCGACGGCCGGGGAGAACGTGTTCACCGAGCTGATGAACGCCGCGCGGGTGTGCTCGCTGGGCCAGCTCACCGATGCGTTCTTCGAGGTGGGCGGGCAGTACCGGCGGTCCATGTAGGTGGCTTCGCCTCGTGAGCACTCATCCGTGCCCTGGCACGGATGAGTGCTCACGGGCGCGGAGCGCACCTCCGCGTGTGCGATTCGTCCGGGTCGGGTAGTGCCCGGCGCCCCCGGCCGCCGGTCGGCGGCGCACCGGAACGGGCGAGGAGGTCGGGTTGCACCACACCGTCGAGATGGTCCTGCCGTCGGCAGCCACCGACGAGACGCTGGCGGAGCTGGAGAAGATCGACGGCGTGCTCGCACTGTCCGTGGAACGCGACTCCGGGGTGAAGCCGCCCGGCGACGTCGTCACCGTGCACGCCCTCAACCGGTCGATCGACGACGTCCTCGCCGCCGCCTCGCACGCCCAGCGCCACGGCCGCATCGCCGTCGCGACCGGCGGCACCTCGAGCATCGTCGCCACCGGCGCGCAGCGGGCGATCGACGACGACGCCGACGAGACGCCGTGGGAGGAGTTCGAGCGCTCGCTGCGCCACCACGGCCGGCTCTCGGTGAACTTCCTGGTGCTCATGGTCCTGGGCGGTGCGATCTCCGTCGCGGGCCTGCTCTCGCCCCCGGTGCCCCAGGCGCTCGCCCTCGCCTCCTGCGCGGTGCTCGCACCCGCCTTCGAGCCGGTGGCCATGATCGGCGTCGCCCTCGTCCGGGGAAGCGGATACGCCCTCCAGCGCGCCGTCGTCTCGGTCGTCGTCGGTTACCTGCTGCTGGCGGCCGGTGGCGGGGCGGCGTTCGTCGTGCTGCGGGCCCTCGGGCTGGCCTCGGCCAAGACCCTCGCGAGCAGCGAGGGGATGCACCTGGTCATCGACCCCACCGCCGCCGACTGGCTCGTGGCGGCCGCCGGTGCGGTCGCGGGCCTCGTGATCGTGACGTCCTTCCGCGAGGCGGTGCTCGCGGGGGCCCTCATCGCCCTCGCCCTCGTGCCCGCGGCGGGCGTGCTCGGGATGGGCGTGGTGAGCGGGGACCTCGGGCTCGCGCTCGAGGGGCTCCAGCGACTCGGGGGCGACATGGCGCTCGTGGTGGTGCTGGGCGGGATCGTCGTGCTCGCCAAGGACCGCTTCTTCCACCGCGGGCGCCGCCCGCTCGCCTGAGGTCGCGTCGGGGACCCCGTTCGCCGGATACCGTGCGCGGGTGACCCATCGGATCGTCGACGCCGCCACCCTCACCGCGGGTCGCGGTCCCCATCCGGCCGCGAGCATGTTCGAGAAGCGGGTCGACGAGGCGATCGGCATCACGGCGTTCGGGCTCTACCAGATCGAGCTGCCGGGCGGGGCGGAGACCGTGCCCCACGACCACCGTGACGACGGCGCCGAGGACGCCTACGCCGTCCTGCGCGGCAGCGGCTGGGTGGTCGTGGACGACGAGGAGATCCCCGTCGGCCCGGGACGGTTCGTCGGGGTCGGCGTCGAGTCGGCCCGGTACCTGCGGGCGGGTCCCGAGGGACTCGTCTTCATCGCGGTCTGCGCCTCACCCTAGGTCGCCCTCCGGGGTGGGCCGGCGCGGCGCGCTCTCCCGGCAGGCCCTCAGGCCAGCGCGGCGAGAGCGTCGTCGAGGGCCGCGGTGAACCGGTCGACGCCCTCCTCGCCGCCGAGCACCGCGGTGTCGGCCCGCACCCCGAGACGGACCTGCCCGGCATAGCTCAGGATCGACACCCCGAGCGCGAGCTGTCCGGAGCACGGCACCCAGAACAGCGCGTCGCGCACCCGGACGCCCGCGATGCGCAGTGGCCCGAGCGGCCCGGGCACGTTGGAGATGATCACCGTGGCGGAGTGGGCGTAGCGGGCGACGAGGGCCCGCGTCCACGCCGGCCTGCCGTGCCCCGACCCGCCGATCCCGGCGAACACGGCGAGGGCCTGGTTGGTCCGCTTGATCGTCCCCATCGTGTCGTGCATGCGCTCGATCCGGCGGCCGCGGTCGGGCTCGTCGGTCGGGAGGGGCGGTAGGACGAGGCCGACCTCGTTGCCGAGCTCGTCCGAGATCGGACGGTCGAGCGGGCGCAGGTTGGTCGGCATGACCGCGCGCAACCGCGGCACGTCCCCGCCCTCGGGCTCGAGGAACGTCCGCAGGGCCTCGGCGATGGCCGCGCAGAGGACGTCGTTCACGCTCGCGCCGTGGGGCTTGCCGGCCGCCTTCACCGTCTCCAACGGGATCCGCGAGGTCCAGCGCGCCGACTTCACCGTCGTCAGGTGCCCGGTCAGGGCCGAGTCGGCGTCGCGCGGCGGGCGGGCGAGGAGCTCCGCGGAGGAGCGGACCGCCCGGCCCGTCGCCGCGAGCTCCTGGGCACCCTCGGAGGTGCCCGCGGCCCGGACCTTCTCCACCAGGTCGCGCCCGCGGTCGCGCAGCTCACGGCGCAGCAGGCGCCAGTCGTGGACCCGGCGGGAGGAGCGCGGCGGCTCCGCGTACGCGGCCGGGGTGCCCTCGGCGGCCTCGTCGTCGGACAGGGCGTGGAAGAGGTGATTGAGCGCCACGCCGTCGCCGAGGCCGTGGTGGATGGTCAGGACGAGGGCCGTGCCATCCCCGTCCGAGCCGCCGTCGGCCCCGCGGTAGCCCGACATCACGTGCAAGGACCACCACGGCCGGTCCGACGGCAGCGGTGTCGCCATGAGCCGCCCGACGTGGCGGGCGAGGGTCGGGTCGTCACCGGGGGCCTCGAGGGCGACGACGCGGACGTGCTCGTCGAGATCCGGCTCCGCGTCCACCCAGCGGGCGGGGCCGAGCAGCCCGGTGGTCCACACCGGACGCTGACGCAGGCCCGGGTACGCCGCGACCCAGCGCTCCCGCACCCGCGTGCGCAGCAGGTCGACGTCCACCGGTCCTTCGCAGAAGAGGATGCCGTGCACGGCCATCCGGTTGGTCTCCTGCTCGAGCTGCAACCACGCGGTGTCGATGCCCGAGGCCCAGCGATCCATGTCGTCTCCCCCTCGAAAGTGTGAGGGACCCACGGTACCGGGTGACGTCGGCCGTCGCGTTCCGCAGGGTCGTCGGGACTGGCACCATCGGGCACATGGCCGAGCCGACGACCCGCGAGACCGTCCGCGACGACCTGGGGAGCACGGTGCCCGTGCCCGCCCGCGTCCGCCGCGTCGTGAGCCTCGTCCCCTCGCTGACCGAGGCGATCGGGGTGACCGAGCCCGGCCTGCTCGTCGGCGTCACCGACTGGTGCACCCACCCCGTCGACCTCGACGACGCCGGGTCCGCTCCCCCGGCGCGCATCCGCGGCACCAAGAACCCCGACGTCGAGGCGATCGTCGCGCTGGCGCCCGACCTCGTCGTCGCGAACGAGGAGGAGAACCGGCCGGCCGATCTGGCGGCCCTCCGCGAGGCGGGTCTGCCGGTCTACGTCACCGACGTCCGCACCGTCGACGGCGCGTTCGCGAGCCTCGACGGGATGCTCGCCGCGTGCGGACTGGAGCGCCCGGCGTGGCTCGAGGGCGCGGAGAAGGCGTGGGCGGACCTGCCCCGGCTCGCCGACGCCGACCGGCGCACCGCGGTCGTCCCGATCTGGCGCAAGCCGTGGATGGCGATCGGTCGTGACACCTTCACCGGCGCGATCCTCGACCGGCTCGGCGTGGACAACGCCCTCGCCGACGGCGGACCCGGCGCCGAGCGCTATCCACGCATCGACGTCGCCGACCTCCCCCCGCACGACCTCGTCGTCCTCCCCGACGAGCCCTACCGGTTCACCGCCGACGACGGACCCGAGGCGTTCGACGCACCGTGTGCGCTGGTCAGCGGCCGCCTGCTCACCTGGTACGGCCCGAGCCTGCTGGAGGCGGCGACGACGCTGCCCGGTGCGCTCCGCGTCACGACGTGAGCAGGCCACCCTCGACCGGCAGCGTCACCCCGGTGACGTAGGACCCGGCGTCGGAGCACAGGAAGACCAGGGCCGCGGCGAGCTCGTCGGGGTCGCCGATGCGGCCGGACAGGATGCGCGGCAGCTGGGCGTCGAGGTAGCCCTCCGCGTAGCTGTCGGTCATCTCGGAGGTGAAGAAGCCCGGCGCGAGCGCGTTGACCCGGATGCCCTTGCGGGGGGTCCACTGCTGCGCGAGGTCGCGCGTGAGCCCGATGAGCCCCGCCTTGGACGCCGAGTACGCCGCCTGCGGCAGGCCCGCCGTCGTGAGGCCCAGCACCGAGGAGATGTTGACGATGGAGCTGCCCGGCGCCATGACCTTCGCCGCGGCCTGCGCCATCCAGTAGCAGCCGTTGAGGTTGGTGTCGATCACCTCGCGGAACTGCTCCGGCGTCTCCTTCGTGGCCGGCACCGCGGTGCCGACGCCGGCGTTGTTGACCAGGACGTCGACGTGGTCGAACTCGGTCATCGCCGCGTCGATCAGCGTCTGGCAGTCCTCGGGGACGGCCACGTCCGTCCGTACGGCCACCGCACGGCGACCCAGCTTCTCGACGGCCTCGCGGGTCTCGTCGAGCTTCTCGATACGTCGCGCCCCGAGCACGACGTCGGCCCCGGCCTCGGCCAGGGTGCGCGCGAAGACGGCGCCCAGCCCGGAGGAGGCGCCGGTGACGACCGCCACGCGGTCGTCGAGACGGAAGCGATCGAGGATTCCCACGCCGGGCACCGTAGTGCCACCGCCTCGCCTACGTCTGCGCCTCGACGACCGCCGGCGCCGCGGCCGTGTCGGACCCGGTCTCGTCGTCGTCGCGGGGCTCCGGGTCCAGCGCGCCCGGCTCCGGCTCGGGGGCCGGCTCGGGCCACACGCGTCCGCCGAGGCGCCCGAGCTGCGTCTCGCCAGGGTCGGCGAAGATGTGCAGGCCGAAGCGGTCGGAGAGCTCGCGGCAGACGTTGACGCCGCGGACCGAGTTGCCGTGCACGTCGAGGCCCGGCGAGAAGACCCCGAGGCCCACCTGGTTGGGGATGCTGGCCAGGATCCCGCCGGAGACCCCGCTCTTCGCCGGGATGCCGACGTCGTTGGCCCACTGGCCCGCCGCGTCGTACATGCCGCAGGTGAACATCACCCCGATCACGTCGCGCACGTAGGTGCGGGGCATCGCCCGCTCCTCGGTGCGCGGGTTGACCCCGCCGTGGGCCAGCGTGGCGGCCGCGACGGACAGCTCCGCCGTCGTGACCATCACCGAGCAGGCCGACAGGTAGACGGTGAGGATCTCGGCGACCTCGCCGACGAGCATCCCGAGCGAGCGCATGTAGTAGCTGATGCCGAGGTTGCGGTCGGCGTCGAGGAGCTGCGCCTCGAGCAGCTCCTGGTCGACCTCGAGGTCCGGGTTCCCGGTGTAGAGCCGCAGCCGCTCCAGCAGCCGCCCGACCTTCTCGTCGACGTCCGCGCCCCCGACGATGTCCGCCGCGACCAGGGCGCCCGAGTTGACCATCGGGTTGTGCGGGCGGCGGTTGACCTCGTCGAACGCCAGGGAGTTGAACGGGTCGCCCGAGGGCTCGACGCCGACCCGGGTCAGCGTCGCCTCGCGGCCGTTGTCCTCCAGGGCGAGCGCGTAGGTGAACACCTTGGAGATCGACTGGAGCGGGAACCGGTGGTCGCAGTCGCCGACCGTCCACTGGGTGCCGTCGACGTGGGTGCCGGCGAGCGCGAACAGGTCGCGCTGGGCGATCGCCTCCGGCGGGTGATAGGTGACGACGTCGGCCGTCCCCATCCGCGCCTGGCGCTCCAGCAGCTGCTCGAGCTGCTCGTGCGCGCGGCGGCGTTCCTGCTCGGTGAGGGTCTCTTCCCAGGACACGCGCGCATGATGGACCATCCGACGCCGGTGTGTCCCGACCCCCGTGCGGGGAACACCTCCGACGTGGATCACGGCATCATGATGTTCCCGACCGACTATGCGATCGACCCGCCGACCCTCGCCCAGGAGGTCGAGGACCGGGGCTTCGACTCGCTCTGGTTCCCCGAGCACTCGCACATCCCCACCGCGCGGACGTCCCCGTACCCCGGTGGCGGTGACCTGCCCCGGATGTACGCGCACACCTACGACCCCTTCGTCGGCCTCATGGCCGCGGCGGCCGCGACGACGACGTTGAAGGTCGGCACCGGCATCTGCCTGGTCATCCAGCGCGACACCATCCACACCGCCAAGGAGGTCGCGAGCCTCGACCGGCTCTCCGGCGGCCGGTTCCTGTTCGGCGTCGGGGCCGGGTGGAACCGCGAGGAGATGGCCGACCACGGCACGAACCCGAAGACCCGCATGCGGCTGATGCGCGAGCAGATCCACGCCATGAAGGCGCTGTGGACGCAGGAGGAGGCCGAGTACCACGGGGAGTTCGTCGACTTCGACGCCTCGTGGGCCTGGCCCAAGCCGCTCACCGACCCCCACCCGCCGGTGCTGATCGGCGGGATGGGACCCGGTGTCGAGGACCGCATCCTCGACTTCGGCGACGAGTGGATGCCCCAGCGCGTCGGGCCCGACAACATCGACGAGTTCGCCCAGCGGGCCGACGCCCTCCAGCAGCGCGCCGCCGACGCCGGGCGCGGCCGGATCCCGATGTCGCTCTTCGGCGGCGAGACCTCGGCCGAGGCCCTCGACGGGTACCGGCGCGTCGGGATGGACCGGGTGATCTACGGGGTCAGCTCGTCCGACCGCGACACCGTGCTCAAGGAGCTCGACGAGCTCGCGCCGCTGGTGCGGAGCTAGACCCTTGCCACTGCTGGAGCCGGACGACGCGCGGGCCCGGTTCGCCGCGGCGCGCGTCGCCCGGCTCGCGACCGTCTCCGGCGACGGGGTGCCGCACCTCGTGCCGGTGGTGTTCGCGGTGGTGGGCTCGCGGGTCCTCGTCGCGATCGACGGCAAGCCCAAGCGGACACGTGCCCTGCGTCGGCTGGCCAACATCACGGACAACCCCTCGGTGTGTCTGCTCGTCGACGAGTACTCCGAGGACTGGTCGACGCTGTGGTGGGTCCGCGCCGACGGTCAGGCCGTGGTGCGTGCCGACGACGAGGCACTCGCGGAGGCCCGGGCGGCCCTCGGGGCGCGGTACCCCCAGCACGTCGCCGATCCGCCCGAGGGCCCGGTCATCGAGGTCACCGTCGGGCGCTGGTCGGGCTGGACGGCGTCGTGAGCGTGCCCAGCTGATTCAGAGCGAGGGGCACCTTCGGTCGCATAGATCGGCGAGGGGCGCCCCTGGCCGGAACGAGGAGCGCCGCCGGCCCGTGAGCGAAGGGCACCTTCGGTCGAGCTAGATCGACCGAAGGTGCCCTTCGCTCAGAACGGGGTGGCTCAGGCCGGCACGAGCTCCCGCACCGGGACCTCCTCGCGGGCCCGGGTCCGACGGGCACGCACCTGCAGCCCGCCGCTGACCACGAGCACCGCGAGCCCGGCCAGGGCGAGCACCGCCCCGACCAGCGAGGGCGCGAGCAGCCCGAACCCGGCGGCGATGACCATCCCGCCCAGCCAGGCCCCGAGCGAGTTCGCCACGTTGGACGCCGACTGGATCGCGGCCGAGGCCATCGTCGGGGCCTCGCCCACGATGTCCATGATCCGCGTCTGGATGGCCGGGCCGAGGGCGAGCGAGAACATCCCGGCGCCGAAGAGCGAGGCGACCGCGAGCCAGGGTGTCCCGACGGTCAGCGGGAACGTCGCGAGCACCACCGCGAGGGCCACCAGGCAGCCGCACAGGGTCTTCAACGGGGCACGGTCGGCGAACCGGCCGCCCAGCACCGACCCCGCCGTCATGCCGAGCCCGACGACGGCGAGCAGCACCGTCACGATCGTCGGCGAGAAGCCGCCGACCTGGGTGAGCATCGGGGTGACGTAGGAGTAGCAGGCGAACATCGCGCCGAAGCCGAAGACGATCGCCCCGAGCGAGAGGAGCACCTGCGGGTTGCGCATCGCGCCCAGCTCGTGGCGCAGCGCGGACCGGCCGCCCTGGGCGGGCACGGCCTCGGGCACGAAGGCCCACACGGCGGCGACGGCGAGCAGGCCGACGACGCCGACGGCCGCGAACGTGGCGCGCCACCCGACCATCTGGCCGAGCAGGGTGCCGAGCGGGACCCCGGCGACGTTCGCGAGGGTCAGCCCGAGGAAGACCTTCGAGACGGCCCGCGCCCGGTGCGCGCGGTCCACCATCGAGGCCCCGGCGACCGACGCGGCGCCGAAGAACGCCCCGTGCGGCAGGCCGGTGACGAACCGGATGGCCATCAGCGAGTCCATCCCGGGGGCGAACGCGGAGGCCAGGTTGCCGATCGCGAACGTGGCCATCAGCGCGATGAGCACCGTCCGGCGCGGGAAGGAGACGCTGACGCCGGCCAGCAGCGGGGCGCCGACGACGACGCCGAGGGCATAGGCCGAGATGAGGTGGCCTGCCTCGGGCTCGGTGACGCCGAGTCCGGCGGCGACCTGCGGCAGCAGACCCATGATCACGAACTCGGTGGTGCCGATGCCGAAGGTGCCGACGGCGAGGGCGAACAGCGACAGGCCCACGGGGAGACGAGTGCGGTCACCACCGGGCCGAACGGATGCCACCCAGGGGGAGTCGGCAAGGTGGGAGGGGAGCACGGCGGGTCCTTTCGGGATCGATCCAGCAACGCTGCGATCCAGAGTTCAACGACCACCGCCATAAGTCGAAGAACCTCAGCGCTCGACTCCATAAGCTGAGTTCATGCATGCTGGTCATGTGCCGACGCTGCGCCAGTTCGAGGCCTACCTCACGGTCGTGGACGAGGGCTCGTTCACACGCGCCGCCCAACACCTGGGGGTGTCGCAGCCCGGTCTGTCGCAGCAGGTCGCGGCCCTGGAGCGCGAGCTGGGCGCCTCGCTGTTCAGCCGCCTGCCCCGCTCGGTGAGCCTCACCCCCACCGGGCGGGCCCTCCTGCCGCACGCCCGGGCCTGCGTCGACGCGGCCGCACGCGCCACCACCGCCGCGCGCTCGGTGGCCGGGACCTCGTCGGGCGAGCTGCGGATCGCGGCGGTCTACTCGGTGGGGCTCGGCCTGCTCCCGGGGGTGCTCACCCGGTGGCGCGCCGACCACCCCCAGGTCGGGGTACGCCTGCTCGAGCACCGCACCGCCGACGCTCTCACCGCCGCGGTGCAGAGCGGTGAGGCCGACGTCGGGATCGGCCCGACACCCCACGGCTGGCGCGGCCGGCTCCGCGTCCTGGGCACCGAGGAGCTCGTCGTGCTGCTGCCCGCCGAGGGCCCGCCCGACGTCCGCGGTGGCGAGATCGCGCTCTCCCGGCTCGCCGACGTCGCGTGGGTGCAGTACGCCCCCGGGCACGAGCTCGCGGTGGAGCTCGACGCGGCCGCCGACGCCGCCGGGTTCCGTCCCCGTGTGGCGGTGCGCACCGAGCAGACCGCGGTGGCCCCGCAGCTGGTCGCGGCGGGCATCGGGCCGGCGCTGGTGCCCGCCGGGATCGTCCCGTCGTCGTTCACCGGGCGGATCGCGCGTCCGGTGCCGCGCGCGGAGCGGGAGCTCGCCGCCACCACGGGCGCCGAGCCCGACACCCTCACCTCACGCTTCGTGGCCCTCCTGGCCCGCAGCGCCGTGCTCATGCCCCCGCACGTCGCCGAACGCCTGTCCTGAGCTCGTGCCACGCGCGGCGCACCCCGCGGAGCCGCTCGGCGGTCGTCGTCGGGACCCCGTCCGGGACCGTCAGCGGCGGCAGCTCCCCCACGGCCCGGGTGAGCAACAAATCCGCCAGCGCCGGGTTCCGCGCGAGCACCGGGCCGTGCAGGTAGGTCCCCACGACGTTGCCCCGCCCGCCGTCGGAGACGGCGCCCTCCAGCCGGTCGCCGGTGCCGTTGCCGGCGCCGACCGGGCCGCGCAGCCGGGCCAGCGGCGCGGCGTCGGGGCCGAGGTCGGTGATCCCGCCGTGGTTCTCGAAGCCCTCCAGCGGCGCGTCGAGCCCTGCGATCAGGGGATCCGCGACCACGTCCCCGATCCGGCGGGGTCCGCCCCCGGGCCGGGTCTCGACGTCGAGGGCGCCCAGCCCGGCCACGCGGGTGCCGTCGGCGACGGTGAAGGCGGTGCCCAGGACCTGCAGGCCGGCGCAGACGGCGAGGGTCGGCGCGCCGCGGTCGAGGGCGCGACGGAGGCCGATGGAGTCGCGCAGCCGGTCGCAGGCCAGCACCTGGGCGGCGTCCTCCCCGCCCCCGAGGACGTAGACGTCGCCGTCGGCGGGCACCGCGTCGGTCCACCCGACGCCGAGCACCCGCGCCGGGATCCCGCGCCAGCGCAGCCGGGTGGCGAGCACCGCGGCGTTGCCCGCGTCGCCGTAGGTGCCGAGCACCTCCGGGAGCAGCAGGACGACGGTGACGGGCTCGCTCACGTCAGGGCCCGTGCGGCGTCGTGGAAGGCCGTGTAGTTCCCGACGAGGTCCACCTCGCCCACGGTGTCGCGGGTGGCGGTGACGGCGTCGTCGGCGATCCGGTGGTCCACCCCGGCGTAGGCCAGGCGCACCGAGAGATCGGCCGCCCGCTCCCCCGCCACGACCAGCGGGTGGCGCGCGAGCCGCTCGAACTCCACGTCCCAGAGCCACGACACGTCCCGGCCGTCGGCCTCGCGGGAGTTCACGGCGACGACGACGGGCCGCGGCGGCCCCTCGTCGAGCAGGTCGAGCACCTGCGCCCACCCGGCCGGGTTCTTGGCGAGCAGCAGCCGGGTCGTGCCGCCCGGCCGGGTGACGGTGCGGTACCGGCCGCCGACCTGGACGAGGCCGCGCAGCCGGGCGGCCGCGACCGCGGGGGCGACGCCGAGCTCCGCCCCGACCGCCAGCGCGAAGACGGCGTCGAGCCGGTTGGCGTGGCCGGGCAGCTGCAGGTCGAGCGCCGTCACGGACCCCCCGGGACCCCGCACCGTCGCCGGGTCGGCGTCGTCGACCAGCGTCCAGTCGCCGTCCGGGCGGTGCAGCCCGCACGAGGAGCAGGCCCACCGCACGCCGCGGTGGGTCACGGCGCCGTCGCAGCGGGGGCAGACCCCGGCGTCCCCGGTCCACCGGGTCGGCGAGGAGACCCACAGCGCCGACGCGGCCATGAACCCGGCCCCGGCGCACAGCACGTCGTCGGCGAAGGCCACCACCCGCGCGGCGGGGTGGGCGGCCACGACCTCCCCGACGCGGCGCGCGACCGTGCGCACCTCGCCGACGCGGTCGAGCTGGTCGCGGCTGAAGTTCAGCAGGACGATGACCCGCGGGTCGGTCGCGGCGGCCACCTCGCCGAGGTAGGACTCGTCGACCTCCATGACGGCGATCGGTGCGGGCCCCGCGGCCGAGGCGTCGAGCAGGGCGGTCGTGATGCCGTCGGGCATGTTGGCGCCCAGGTGGTTGGTGGCGACCTCCTGCCCCGCGCCGCCCAGCACCCGCGCGATCATCGAGGTGGTCGTGGTCTTGCCGTTGGTGCCGGTGACCAGCACGACGGTGCGCCCGGCCGCGAGCCGGGCCAGCACGCGGCGGTCGAGCACCGTCGCGACCCGGCCGCCGATCACCGAGCCGTGCCGGCCCGCGCGGCGCGCGAGCCCGCCCACGAGCCGCGCGGTGGCCACGGCGGCGCGGGCCCGGACGGGCAGCCGCGCCGGTCGACGGGATGTCACTCCGGCGATGCTGCGCCGGGCCGGGTTAACGGTCGGCAAGACGGATCCCGACCGTACGGTTCCTCCGTGGCGCAGCTGTGGATCGTCGAGGACGACGAGACCATCCGGGGAGTCCTGACCTCCCGACTCGACGCGGAGGGGCACCGGACGCGGGCGTTCGCCGACGGCGGGTCCGCGCTGGACCTCTCGCTGCCCGGGCCGGACCTCGTGCTGCTCGACCTCGGGCTCCCCGATCTCGAGGGCGCCGAGGTGTGCCGGCGGCTGCGCCTCACCCACCCGGACGCGGTGATCGTGGTGCTCACCGCACGGGCCGACGAGATGGACGTCGTGGTGGCGCTCGAGGCGGGCGCGGACGACTACCTGGTCAAGCCGGTGCGCTACACCGAGCTCGCCGCCCGCGTGCGCGCCCACCTGCGCCGTGCGGGTGCACCCCTGCCGGAGGGCTCGACCCGGGGCGGGCGCCTCGTGGTCGGGGACCTCGTCATCGACCTGGCCGCACGAACCGTGACCCGCGGCGAGGCCGAGCTCGGGCTGCGCGCCAAGGAGTTCGACCTGCTGGCGCGGCTCGCGGCCGAGGCGGGCAGCGTCGTCACCCGGGAGGCACTCATGAGCGACGTGTGGGACGAGCACTGGTCCGGCTCCACGAAGACCCTCGACGTCCACATCGCGGCGCTGCGCCGCAAGCTCGGCTCCCGCCCGGCGATCGCGACGGTCCGCGGGCACGGGTACCGCCTCGAACGACCGGAGGCCTGAGCGTGCAGGCCCGGATCATCCGCTTCGCGGTCGTCGTCTCGCTGGTCGCGATCACCGTCTTCGGCCTGCCCCTGGCGGTCGGCGCGGCCCGCTACTACGTCGTCGACGAGCAGAGCGACCTCGAGGGCGACGCCCAGGTCGCGGCCGACGGCATCGCCCCCGTGCTCGCCGAGGGCCACGTCCCGGCCGACGTCTCCCCCGTCTCCGCCGACAGCCCGGCCGCGGTCTACGGCCTCGACGGGCACAAGATCACCGGCGTCGGCCCCGCCCGGCTCCCCGCGGCGCTCACCGGGGCGCTGACCGGCCGCGTGGTGCGCACGAGCGCCGACGGCGAGTTCCTCGTCGCGGTCCCGGTGCTCGACGGCGACCGCAAGGTGGGCGTCCTGCGGGCCTCCCGGGAGCAGGCCGAGTCCGTCGAGCGCACGGCGTGGACGTGGGCGGTGATGCTCGTGCTCGGCCTCGCCGCGGTGGTGGGCTCCCGGCTGGTGGCGCGCCGCCTGGCCGTCCGGCTCTCCGCGCCGCTCGAGGTGCTCGCCGCCGACGCGGCGCGCCTCGGCGAGGGCGACTTCACGGTCTCCGCGCCCACCCCGACCGACCGCCGGGACCCGGTCCCCGAGATCGACGCCGTCCACCGCTCGCTCGCGGTCACCGCGACCCGGCTCGACGCGCTGCTCACCCGTGAGCGGGCGTTCTCCGCCGAGGCCTCGCATCAGCTCCGCACCCCCCTCGCCGGGCTGCGGCTGCGCCTCGAGGAGGCCGCGAGCCTGCCGCCGGGCACCCCACCGGCGGCGGCCGCCCTCGACGGGGCGCTGGAGGCCGCCGACCGGCTCGACCGCACCGTCTCCGAGCTCCTGCGCCTCGCCCGCGAGCCGGCCGGGACCCGCCGCGAGGAGCTCGCCGTGGACGAGCTGGTGGCGCGGGTGGTCGCCGAGGTCCGCGCCGACGGCGTGCCGGAGGGCCGGTCGATCGAGGCCCACGCCGAGGACGGCGACCTGTCCGCCCGGGCCTCCCCGGCCGCCGTGCGCCAGATCCTCGCGGTGCTGGTGGAGAACGCCCTGGTCCACGGCGCCGGGCAGGTCACCGTCACCGCCCGCGACGCCGCCCCGGCCGTCGCCGTCGACGTCGCCGACGAGGGCACGCTCGCGCTCGACGACGCCACGCTGTTCTCCGGCCGCTCCGGGGAGCGCGCGGGCCACGGCATCGGGCTCGCCCTGGCCCGCCGGCTCGCCGAGGCCCAGGGCGGGCGGCTGCGGCTGCGCTCGTCGGCGCCGACGACCGTGACGCTCCTGCTCCCCGCGGCGGGTCCCGACGACGAGGCCCCCGCCGGCGGGGGTCACGACGGCGAGCGGCACGACGGCGAGCGGCCGGCGGCGGGGGTCACGACCGCGGGGCGTGAGACCGCGCCGGTCGGGGAAGGCCGGGCGCATGGACCTCGGACTGAGTGGTGCACGGGCGATCGTCACCGGAGCCTCGCGCGGGATCGGACTGGCGTGCGCCCGGGCGCTGGCGGCGGAGGGCGCGTCGGTCGCGCTCGTCGCGCGCTCGGCGGACGACCTGGAGACCGCCGCCGCGGGCGTCGACGGCACCACCCTCGCCGTCGTCGCCGACACCACCGACGACGACGCCGTGCGGGCGATGGTGGCCCGGGTGGTGCAGGAGTGGGGCGGGGTGGACGTGCTGGTCAACGCCGCCGCGCGCCCGGCGGGCGGGGGCCCGATCCCGTCGCTGACCGAGCTCACCGACGAGGCCGTGACCACCGAGTTCGACACGAAGGTGATGGGCTACCTGCGCTGCGCCCGGGCCGTGGCCCCCTCGATGATCGCGCAGGGCGCGGGGCGCATCGTGAACATCAGCGGGCTCAACGCCCGCCGCACCGGCTCGATCGCCGGGACGATCCGCAACGTCGCGGTCGCCGCGCTCACCGCGAACCTGGCCGACGAGCTCGGCCCGCACGGCATCAATGCGACCTGCGTGCACCCCGGCATGACCGTCACCGAGCGGATCCCGCAGATGCTCGCCGACCAGGCCGCGGCCCGGGGGGTGTCCGAGGACGAGGTGCGCCGCGGGCTGGAGGCGACGACGAGCCTGCGGCGGTTGATCACGGCGGCCGAGGTGGCCGACGTCGTGACCTTCCTGGCCTCGCCGCGGTCGGTGGCGGTCACGGGCGACTCGATCGGCGCGGGCGGCGGGCAGCCCGGCGTCGTGCACTACTGAGGGTCCTGCACCACCGAGAGGTCCGGACATGCCGGGACGGCGCCTCCCCGCGTGGGGGTGACGCCGTCCCGGTCTCGGAGGAACGTTCGGATTCGGGACCCGCTCCGGGATTCCCGGCCCACCGCTCGTGGGAATGCGCTCTCGTGGGCGTGCCGCGCCGAGCTCGAGGACTACGGGCGGCCATGCTCCGACGAGCGGTTCGAGCCGATCCAGTGCGGGATCTTCCCTGCGATCAATGGATCACCTGCCTCCTCGTCGGGGCTACCGGTACGTCTTTGCGGTCGATCCCTCGGACTCTCGGTAAGGGTTCAAACCGTGTGATCGGGACCACATCGACCACACCGACGGTACTCGGCTCGGGGGGCTCGTCAAGGGTTACCGGACGGTGAACGCACGGCGTCGGGCGTGTCGTCGTCACAGCGTGTCGGCCACCCAGGAGGCATAGCTCCGGGCCGGGTGACCGGTGCGCTCGGCCACCTCGGTGGTGACCGGCGCGCGCCCGTCGAGGGTGTGCGCCCAGTAGCGGAAGAGCGAGTCGACCACCCCTTCCGGCACGCGTGCGAGCATCTGTTCGCGGGCCGTCCCCGGGTCCAGCTCGCGGACCTCGATGGGCCGGCCGAGGTGCGTGGCGACGATCCCGACCTGCTCGGCGAACGTCAGCGAGTCGGGCCCGGTGAGGTGCGGGGACTCGTCGCGGGGCGGTCCCAGCAGGGCGGCCACGGCCGCGTCGGCGATGTCGCGCTCGTCGATCGGCGCGCTGGCCGCCCGCGGGTAGGGCAGCTCGACGACGCCGGCCTGGATGCCCGACCACCACTGGTAGGTGTTGCGGTCGAACGCGCCGGGGCGCAGGGCGGTCGTCGGGAGACCGGCGCCGCGCAGGGCGGTCTCCGCGTCGGCGTGGTGCGCGGCGATCCCGCCGGGGACGGGGTCGGGCTCGGTGAGCACCGACTCCGAGGAGAGCAGGACCGCGTGCTCGGCGCCCGCGGCCGCGGCGGCCGCCGCGAACGCGTCGAGCTCGCCGGTGACGTAGCAGAACACCGCGCGGACGCCGTCGAGCGCCGGGCCGAACGACGACGGGTCGGCGAGGTCGAGCCGCACCCGTGCCACGTCGTCGGGCACGTCGAGCTTCCCGGGGTCCCGGCCGGCGGCACGGACGGGGACGCCCGCGGCGCGCAGGCCGGCGACGACACCGGAGCCGACGGCGCCTCGAGCGCCGGTGACGAGGACGGGGCTGGTCATGCGGGGAACCTCCAGGGGTCGGGGCGGACTCCTGGCCGGTGTCCCCCGCCGGGAGCGCGCGCACTCACGAGAGGGTGCGGAACCAGTCGCGGATCTCCGGCAGGGCCGCCACGGCCGTCCCGACGTGGTCGACGGCGCCCATGTCCTCGATCGTCGCCTCACCGCCGTGCGCGACGATCTGGGCGCGGCACCGGTCGGTGTTGGCGAAGACCACGTCGCGGTCCGCGCGGCCGGCGAACAGGCGCGTCGGGACGTGGGGCGCCCAGAGGCACACCTCGTTGGCGCGCAACGCGGCGGCGAACGGGCCGGTCGGGTGCGCGATCGCCGCCAGGACGGCGGGGCGGAGGAGCTGCTGGGGCGGCGGCAGGGCGGCGGCGATCCCGGTGAACTCGTGGGAGCCGTCGAAGAGTGCGGCGACGGTGCCCGCGTACGGCGGCGCGAACACCTGACCGGGGTCGGGATCCAGGTGGTAGAGCCCGTCCCACGCGGTCAGCAGGTAGGCGAGGTAGGCCGAGGCCCGGTGGGGATCGACGAGCCGGGGGTCGGTGATCGCGGGCAGCTCCGCACCGCCCAGGTCGTAGGGCCCGGCCATCGGGGCCAGGGCGCGCAACCGCCACGTCCCGTTCCCCTGCTGCAGCGCCTGCCCGACCGCCATCGCCGCGGCGCCGCCCTGGGAGTGACCCGAGACCAGGAGGTCGTGGGAGAGACGCGCGCCGCGACCGGCGGCGGCCGCCTCGGCGGCGGGCAGCAGGTCGAGGGTCGCCGAGGCCTCCGAGGCCGCCGCCATGAACGGGTGCGGGCCGGGTGAGGCGCCAAGCCCGAGGTAGTCGGGAGCCACGACGGCGAACCCGTCGGCGGCGAAGAAGGGCGGCGCCAGCAGGCCGTCGCCGGTCGGGTGGGCCGAGGGGACGTCCTGGGTCGCCACCACGGTGGAGTGCTCGTACACCACCAGCGGGAGGTCGCCGGGCACGGTGTCGGGCAGGGCGAGCAGGCCGCTGGCGACGGTCGGGGTCTGCTGCGGGGTGACCGTGCAGTAGAGCACCCGGTACTCGTCGACGCCGTGACGTGCCGCGCCCGGCAGGTGGGCTGACGTGAGGGCGGCCGCGACCCGCGCGGGGTCGAGCCGCACCGTCGGCGTGGTGGACAGCAGCCGCCCCCGGTCGGCACCCCCGCAGGGGACGGCGGACGCGGGGGCCGCCGAGGTGGCGGGGGCGCAGGCCGCGGCGGCCAGGACCACGGCGAGGGCGGCCGCGACGACGAGGGCCGTCACCGCCCCGGCGAGCCGGCCGGGGCGGCGGGGTCGGCCAGGTCGGCGGGGTCGGCCAGGTCGGCGGGAGGAGTGTCTCCGGATCATGCCGACGCACGCTGCTCGGCGCGGCCGCCCGGGAACCAGCCGGCGGGCCTCCGGGTCGGGGTGGGGGTGGCCCCGGGTGCGATGTGGGGGTCAGCCGGGTTGGTCGGGTCCGGGGAACGGGCGAGGCTGGGCGCCGTGACCGGAACGAGCGCGACCATCGCGGGCGACGACACCGACGCCGCCCCGCGACGCGCGAGGCCACGCCGGCGGCGGGAGACCGGCTACCTGCTGGCGGGGCTGCCCCTGGGGATCGCGGCCTTCGTCGTCGCCGTGGCCGGCGCCGCCCTCGGGGTGAGCACGCTGGTCCTCTGGCTGGGCCTCCCGGTCCTCGTCGGGACCCTGCGGGCGTGCCGGGGCCTCGCCGTCGTCGAGCGGCGGGCCACCGTCGCGGCGACCGGGCACGAGCTGCCACCGCACCACTACCGGGTCGGCCGCGGCCGAGGCCTCACGACCGGCCTCCTCGCGCAGCTGGCCGACCCGCAGTCCTGGCGGGACCTCCTGCACGCGTTCCTCGGGTTCCCGGTCCGGCTCGCCGCCGCGGTGATCACGCTGAGCTGGGGTCTCGGCGGGCTGGGCGGGCTCCTCTGCGTCACGTGGCAGTGGGCGGTGCCGCAGGGCGGCGACCACCGGGGCCTGCTCGACCTCGTCGCGGGCGTCGACTCCCCCGCGGCGGAGGTCGGCGTGAACACCGTGCTCGGGGCGCTCCTGCTCCTCACCTTCCCGGCGGTGGTGCGGGGCCTGGTCGCCGTCCGTGCCGGCCTGGCCCGCGGGCTGCTGACCAACCAGACCGCGGCGCTGCGCGCCCGCACGACCGAGCTCGCGGCGGCGCGCCGCGCCGCCGTCGACGCCGAGGCCCGGACCCTGCGCCGGGTCGAGCGCGACCTGCACGACGGTCCCCAGCAGCGGCTGGTCCGCCTGGACATGGACCTCGAGACCCTCGGGCGGCGTCTCGACGACGACCCGGACGCGGCGCGGCTGGTGCTGGCCGAGGCGCTGACCCGCAACCGGGAGGCGCTGGCGGAGCTCCGCGCGCTCTCCCGCGGGATCGCGCCCCCGATCCTGGCCGACCGCGGCCTGGCCGAGGCGATCACCGCCGCCGCCGCGCGCTGTCCGGTCCCGGTGACCCTCGACGTCGCGCTCCCCGAGGGCCCGCGGCCTGTCGCGGCGGTCGAGAACACCGCCTACTTCGTGGTCACGGAGGCGCTGACCAACATCGCGAAGCACGCCGGCGCGTCGCGGGCCGAGGTGGTCGTGGGCGTCGCCGGGGACCGGGTGACGGTGCAGGTCGGCGACGACGGCCGGGGCGGCGCCCACCTCGGGAAGGGCCACGGTCTCGCCGGCCTCGCCGACCGGCTCGCCGCCGTCGAGGGCAGACTGGACGTGACCAGCCCCGAGGGCGGGCCCACCGTCCTCACGGCGGACATCCCGCTGGCCGGGGTCGGGCCCGGAGGGGAGTCGTCGCGCTGATGCGGGTGGTCCTGGCCGAGGACTCGCTGCTGCTCCGCGAGGGGCTCGTCCGGCTGTTCGACGAGCTCGGGGTCACCGTGGTGGCCGCGGTCGGGGACGGCCCGGCGCTGACCGCCGCCGTCGACACCCACCGACCCGACGTCGCCGTCGTCGACGTGCGGATGCCCCCGACGTTCACCGACGAGGGCCTGCGCGCGGCCCTCGACATCCGTCGGCGTGTCCCCGGCACGGGGATCCTCGTCCTGTCGCAGTACGTCGAGACGTCCTACGCCACGGAGCTGCTGGTCCACGGCGGCGGCGTCGGGTACCTGCTCAAGGACCGGATCAGCCGGCTGGCCGATCTCTCCGAGGCGCTGGACCGGATCGTCGGCGGCGGCACCGTGCTCGATCCCGACGTCGTCGCGACCCTGTTCCTGCGTCGCGAGCGGCGCGACCCGCTGGCCACGCTCACCCCGCGGGAGCGCGAGGTGCTCGCCCACGTCGCCGAGGGACGCACCAACACCGCGATCGCCCGCACCCTGACCCTGAGCCAGGGCAGCGTCGAGAAGCACATCTCGTCGATCTTCACCAAGCTCGGCCTGCACACCCCGTCCGACGACGACCACCGTCGCGTCCTCGCCGTCCTGACGTGGCTGGGAGCGATCACGAGGACCTAGCCCACCTCACCGGCGGGCCGTGGCCGGGGAAGAGCCGATCGGCGTCGAGGGAGCGGAACACCGCGAGCGAGGCCTCGGCGGCCGCCGGGTCGTGGTGGAACATCTGTTCGAGCAGCTGGGGACCGGTCAGCGTGCTCGTCGGGTGGGCGGTGACGAGGGCGTCGCCGGACGCGACCACGCCGTCGTCGGGGAAGTGCCAGGCGACGTGCCCACTGGTGTGGCCCGGCGTCGGGACCGCGACCGGGCGTCCCGGCAGGTCGAGGCGCACCCCAATCTCGACGCCGGCAGCACGGGGCAGCGCCACGTCGTCCAGGCCACCGGAGCGCAGCACGCCGAGGGTCCAGCGAGCCACCCGGGGGCGCCACAACCGCGTCGCGATCGTCGTCGGCGCGACCTGCTCGAGGAACTCGCGCCGCAGGTGCGCGGCCTCGCCCTGCGAGCTCAGGACCGGGACGGTCTCCGGGAGGGCGGCGAGCCCACCGACGTGGTCGACGTGGGCGTGGGTGACGAGCACCGCGACCACGTCGTCGACCGAGCGGCCCGCGTCGGTGATCGACGCGACGAGGGCCGTGGCGTCGCCCGGATAGCCGCTGTCGACGAGCAGCACGTCGGTGCCCTCGACGACCACGGTCCAGGCCGCGAACCCGGTCCCCCGGCGTGACCCGTGATGGCGCAGCACGCGTTGCATGGTCCCAGGTGGGCCGCGCGCCCGTGGGCTCCGTCGGCGCTAGTGCTCGCGGGGGCGGAGCCCACCGGCCGTCCACGCGCGCTCGCGGACGAAAGCGAGCACGGCCGGGCGGGCGATCTGGCCGCCGGGCGAGCCGTAGGGGTGGTCGAAGACGTGGTCGGCGTAGGGCACCTGGAGCAGCCGCCCGGGGACGCCGGCGGCGCGCAGGGCGGCGTCGTGGCCCCGGACCAGGTCGGCGCGGATGAAGTTGTCCGCGGCGCCGACGATCAGCATGGTCGGTGGGAGGGAGCCGTCGACGAGGTCGGTGGGCGACGCGGCCCGGGTCAGCTCGGGCAGGGTGCGCGCGGGCCCCCCGAACACCGCGTCCTGCAGCCCGGGCGCGACGAGGCGCAGGTCGACGACCGGGTAGAAGGCGACCGTCGCGGCGGGCTGCGGTGTCGGAGGGCGGCCCGCCAGGGTCGCCCCGGGCACGCCGGCCAGGGCCGCCGTCGTGGTGAGCGCGAGCGTCGCCCCCGCCGACTGCCCGGCCAGCGTCACCGCCGTCGGGTCCAGCCCGTACTCCCGCCCCGGACCGCGCACCCAGGCCAGCGCGGCGGCCACGTCGTCACGCTGGGACTCGCCGAGCGTGGCGCCCGGGAGGGGCTCGTCCTCGGGCAGGCGGTACTGCACCGAGACCACCGCGAGGCCGTGGTCGGCGAACCAGCGGTTGCTCCGCGCCCGGTCGGCGCGGGTCCCCCGCACCCAGCTGCCGCCGTGCACCCACACCATCGTCGGGTGCGGGCCGGGCCCGGGTGGCAGCGTGACGTCGAGGTCGAGGCCCGGGCGGTAGGTCACGGTGGCGTCCGGGGTCGCGCCGGACTGGTCGAGGGCGGTGAGGGCCGACCACCAGTCGATGCGCACGCCCTCGGCCCGCGCGCTCGCCCGCAGCGTCGCGAGCACGACGAGGGCCCCGATGAACGCGACCCCGCCGACGACGGCGACGACCGTGCCCAGCCGCGGCACCCCGGCCGCCGCCAGCCCGAGCCCCACGCCGACGCCGACCAGCGCTGCGGGGACGACGTGGACCGGGTACTGCCCCGAGAGGAACGAGCCGAAGAACCCGATCACCGGGATCCGCGGCAGGAAGGTGCCCACCACGACGACCAGGAGCACGAGGGCACCCGCGACCCCGACGATGCCGAGCGCGATCCGGACGAGGGTCACGACCCGATCATGCCGTCGCCGGGTGCGTTCCGCGGCTCGTGACCACCGCGAGGGGCACATCGCGAAGGTCCGGCCGGCCCCGGGCCCGCCTCACGTACCCCTCGTCAGCCGGGCCGGACGGGGGTCCGTCGCGAGGGGTACGTGGCGCTGGTCCAGGTGACCCCGGGCCTGCGCCACGTACCCCTCATCGCGACGACGCTGTCGCGCGGACTCCTAGTGCGGGGCGGCCGCCAGGTCGTAGACGGTGTCCGCGCCGACGCGGGTCGCGGTGTAGTGCGCCTGCACCCAGGACTGGATCGGCGCCAGCGCCGCACCCCGCCCCCCGAAGCCCCCACCGAACCCGCCGAACCCGCCGCGCCCACCGGCGCCGCCGGTCGCCGCCGGCGTCACGTAGTAGCGCACGAGGTGCGACGCGACGTCGGCCTGGAACTGCGGCAGCGTCGGCGTCGGGTCGGAGCCGGAGAAGCCGCCGAGACCCATCACCGAGGTGTCGCTGGCCAGCTCGAGCCCGGCCGCGGCCATCGTCGTCGGCGTCGCGGCCGCCCACTGCGTACCTGCCCCGCGCAGCAGCGCGGCGACCTGCGGGTCGGCCGAGCGGAAGCCCCCGAAGCCCCCGCCGGGGCCGCCCGCGCCCGCCGGGCCGCCCGCGCCCGCCTGGCCGCCCCGGCCGCCCGCCTGGGCCCGACCCGCCTGCCCGGTCTGCCCGGCCCGCGTCGTGCGCGCGGCCGCCGCGAAGCGGGACGTCCGCGGGTCGCGCACGGTCGGGCCGGCACTCGCCTCGGTGCCCGCGTGCGGGGTGACGACCGTGTCGACCGCGTAGGCGCTCGCCCCGCCGAGGGTGGCGACGAGCCCGAGCACCAGCACCCCGACGACGCCCGCGCGACGCGCCAGCACCGCCGGGACCACGACCAGGACCGCGGCCAGGACGCCCGCGACGAGGACCGTCCCCGGCAGCCAGGGCAGGAACGTCGGGCTGCGCCACAGCAGCACCGCCGACCACACCGCGGTCCCGAGGATCCCCACGGCCGCCGTGATCCGGGCGCCCGCCTCGTCGCGGCGCACCCACGCCTCGCGGGCACCGATCGCGACGAGTGCCGCGATCGCCGGGGCCATGACGATCGTGTAGTACGAGTGGACGATCCCCTCCATGAAGGAGAAGACCGCAGCGCTGACGACGAGCCAGCCGCCCCAGAGGAGCGCGGCGGCCCGGAGCCGGTCGCCCGCCGGGGCCCGCCGCGTCACCCACAGCAGTGCGACGAGGGCCAGCAGCGCAGCCGGGAGCAGCCAGGCGATCTGACCGCCGAACTCGGACGAGAACATCCGCCCGAGCCCGGCCTGGCCGCCGAACCCCGCGAAGCCGCCGGGAGGGCCGCCGCGGCCCGCTCCCCCACCACCGGGACCGCCGGGACCGCCGCCGGAGCGGCCGACGATGCGCGAGAGCCCGTTGTAGCCGACCGCGAGCTGGAGCAGCGAGTTGTCGGTCGAGCCGCCGATCCACGGCCGCGACGAGGCCGGCCACAGGTCGACGAGCGCCAGGAACCACCCGGCACCGACGACGATGCCGGCGAGCCCGGCGAGCAGCTGCCCGATCCGGCGCCGCCACGGCACCGCCGACGCCACCAGGTACACCAGCGCGAACGCCGGGACGACGAGCAGCGCCACGCCCATCTTCGCGAGGAAGCCGAGCCCGATGAGCAGGCCGCACCCGACGAGCCACCAGGTCCCGGCGCGCCGCGGCGCCGCGTCGACCGCGCGCACGAGCGCGTAGGCCGCCGCGACCAACAGGAAGGTCAGCATCGGGTCCGGGTCGTCGAAGCGGAACATGATCACCGCGACGGGGGTGAGCGCCAGGACCGCACCGGCGACGAGCGCCGCACCCGGTCCGGACCAGCGCCGGACCGTGAGGACGAGCAGCGCCACCGTGGCGATCCCGAGGACCGCCTGCGGGATCAGCATCGACCAGGGCGAGAACCCGAACAGGTTCGCCCACAGCCCCATCCACCAGTTGTCGGCGGGCGGCTTGTCGACGGTGATGAACCCGGGGGCGTCGACCGCGGCGAAGAGCCAGGCGACCGGGTTGCGGGTGGAGGCCTGCACCGCGGCGGCGTAGAAGGCGTTCGCGTCGCCGTTCGCCCCGACGTCCCAGAGGTCGACGAGGGCGGCGAGCACGAGGACGCCGAGGAAGCCGGGGCGGAACCAGCGGGTGGTCGTCCGGGGCTCCGGCCGCGACTCGGGGTCGGCGGGCGGCGCCGTGATGACGGAGGTGGTCACGAGCCTGACGATCAGCCGGGTTCCTCACCCTCCGCTGGGCGTTCCCTGTGCCTCGACTGTGCGGACGTCGAGCGGTGTGGGGGCGGGGTGTGAGGTCCTCGGCGAGCGGTCGTGATCAGCCGAAGGCCGCGGCGAGCGGTGCCGGCGACCCGACGAGCCGGCGGACCAGCGCGACCGCGACGAGCACGGCACCGACGACCGCCGCCACCGCCACGGCGGTCCCGGGCCCCGCCACGACGACGCCGCCGAGGGCCCACAGCACGGCGGCCGCGTAGGCCGCGGGCGCCGGAACGACCGTGGTCACCACGGCGGCGAGGCCGCCGGTGACCACGAGCATCACCACCGCGAGGACCACCGCCACCGGACCCTCGCCGGGCAGGCCTGCCCAGCGGCCGGTCGCGGCGGTCCCCACCACGGTCGCGACGCTGACCCAGCCCGTGTAGAGCGCCAGCGGCCCGTGCAGCGTCCACCGGTCGGCCACCGCCGCGGGCCCCCGACCGTGCGGGGCGAGGCGGGAGACCACCACGGCCAGGCAGACGAGCAGCGCGACGATGGCCACCTCGGCCCACCCGACGAGCCGCGCGGAGAACAGCAGGATCCAGCCGGCGTTGGCGCACGCGGCCCCGACGAGCCACCACCCCGTGGCCCGGTGCTCGGGGCGGGCCCACTGCGACGGCAGCGCCTGGCGCACGGCGAGGACGAGGACGCCGAGGTAGATCGGCCCCCAGATCGCGAAGGCGCCGGGCGCGGGGACGATCGGCGTCGAGTACGTGGCGGAGACCACCCCGATCGGCTCGCCGAACCGGCCCGACCCCCCGATCGCCCCGACGACGAGCTGGGCGACCGCGGTGAGCAGGACCGCTCCGGCCCGTGCGACGTCCCCGGCGGTCGCGACCGACCGCCCCGCTCCGGTCGTCGTCGGCGTCACCACCCCGACGTGCCCCGCCTCGTCCGGGGAGAAACGGGAGCGGCTGGGAGACTGGGGCCACCGAGTGCGAGGACGACCCGGCCGGCGAGGTGACCACGACGATGCGAGGACCGGCCCGCTTCGGCGCCGAGGCGGCCCGGGCACGGGACTGGCTCCGTCGACGCGTCGCCGGTCGGGGCCCGATCACCCGGAGCTGGCGCGACCGGCCGCGGTGGCTGCTCCCCGTCGCCCTCGGCGTCGTGGTGGTCCTGGCCCTCGTCGGGATCATCGTCGTGATCGTGAACGGGGTGACCGCCGTGATCGCGAGCCCGCAGTGCACCGTCACCGCGCCCCCGAACTCCCCGGGCCTGCGCTCGACGTGGACCGGCTCGCCGGAGCAGATGGACAACGCCGCGACGATCGCCGGCGTCGGGCGCAAGCTCGGCGCCCCGGACCGCGCCGTGACCATCGCCCTCGCCACCGCGATCCAGGAGTCGGGACTGGCGAACCTCTCCGGCGGGGACCGCGACTCGGTCGGGCTCTTCCAGCAGCGCCCCAGCCAGGGCTGGGGCACCGAGGCGCAGCTGACCAACACGGTCACCTCGACCACCAAGTTCTACGACGCGCTGCTCGCGACGCCGGGCTGGGCCTCGATGGACGTCACCGAGGCCGCCCAGCGCGTCCAGCGCAGCGGGTACCCCGAGGCCTACGCCGACCACGAGCCCGAGGCGCGCACCCTCGCCCTGGCCTTCCTCGGCGAGGCGCCCGCCGCGCTGACGTGCACCGACCTCGACCTCTCGAGCCCGCCCCGGGAGACCGTGGTGACCCTGGCGACCGCCGAGCTCGGGAACGCGCGCCTCTCCGGGCGGCAGACCCCGGAGGCGGGCTGGGCGATCGCGTCGTGGCTGGTCGGGCACGCGACCCGCCTCGCCCTGGACCGCGTCACCTACGACGGGCAGACCTGGACGGCGGCGTCGGGCACCTGGACCCGGACCGGCCCGGCGGACGCGACGCTCGCGCTGCACCGCGCCGGCACGCCCTGAGCCGGCGCTACGGGAGCATCCAGCCCAGCACCGGGGTCGACTGCAGGTACACGAGCACGCACATGCCGGCGAGGAAGATCAGGCTCCAGAGGAGCACCCGCCGGAAGATCTCGCCCTCGCGCCCGGCCATCCCGACCGCGGACGCCGCGATCGCGAGGTTCTGCGGGGAGATCATCTTCCCGAGGACGCCGCCCGAGGAGTTCGCGGACGCGAGCAGGACGGGGTCCAGACCGGACTTCTGCGCCGCCGCGACCTGCAGGGCACCGAACAACGAGTTCGACGACGTGTCCGACCCGGTGACCGCGGTCCCGAGCCAGCCCAGCACCGGGGAGAGCAGGGCGAAGAACCCGCCGGTCGCCGCGAGCCACTGCCCGATGGTGATGGTCTGGCCCGAGAGGTTCATGACGTAGGCCAGCGCCAGGACCGCCGTGACGGTCGCGATCGCGGTGCGCAGCTCCCTCAGGGTCTCGCCGTAGGCCCGCAGCGCGGCGCCGGGCCGGACCGCGAGGACCAGCGCCGTCAGCACACCCGCGATCAGCAGGATCGTCCCGGCGGCGGCGAGCCAGTTGAACGTGAACGTGGTCGACGAGGCCTGCGTCCCCGACGGCGATCGCACGTCCAGCCCCGGCCAGCGGAACTTCAGGGTGACGGCGTTCAGGGCCTTCGTGATCGGCGGGATTCTGCTGCACGGAGAACAGCACGATGATGATCAGGTACGGCATGTACGCGAGCACCACGTCGCGCCGGGAGTCCCGGGACGCGTCGCCGGGGCCTCCGGGGCCTCCCGGGCTCGGTGGGCCGTCCGCAGATCCGCCGCCGGGCGAGCCGGGCCCGGACTCGGAGCCGGGGGACCCGACGTCGGGCCCGCCCGCGGGCACCGCGACGGGGACGGACGCGGCCGATCCGGCCCGTGCCCGCACCAGCAGCACCACGGCCCCGGCGGACACCAGCGCGGCGACGATGTCGGTCAGGGGGACGGAGAGGTAGTTCGACACCGCGAACTGGGCGAGCGCGAAC
Source organism: uncultured Actinomycetota bacterium (assembly GCA_963849235.1). Classification (GTDB taxonomy): domain Bacteria; phylum Actinomycetota; class Actinomycetes; order Mycobacteriales; family Pseudonocardiaceae; genus Actinomycetospora. The sequence continues at coordinate 892,695 of CAWKGY010000001.1, forward strand.
GTCAGACCGCCGGTCAGCGCGACCGGCCAGGTCTCCCGCAGCCCACGCGTCCCGTCGACCAGCGCCACCAGCACGAACGGCACGAACACCGCGAGGACGGGCGTCTGGCGGCCCACGACGGCCCCCAGCGCGTCCTCGGGCAGGTTGGTGACCTGGGCCAGCGTGGTGATCGGCACCGCGATCGCGCCGAAGGCCACGGGAGCGGTGTTCGCCACCAGCGCGACCACCGCGGCCCGGAGGGGCTTGAAGCCGACCCCGATGAGCATGATCGTGCAGATCGCCACCGGGGCACCGAAGCCGGCGAGGGCCTCGAGCAGCGCACCGAACGAGAAGGCGATGATCACGGCCTGGACCCGCTGGTCCGACGACACCGCGCCGAACGAGCGCCGGAGCACGTCGAAGTGCCCGGTCCGCACCGTCATCCGGTAGATCCACAAGGCGTTGACGACGATCCAGAGGATCGGGAAGAGGCCGAAGGCCGCGCCCTCGGTGCCGGACAGGAAGGCCTGCCCCACCGGCATCCCGTACACGACCACCGCGACGACGAGCGCCACCGCGAGCCCGATCAGCGAGGCGAGCCAGGCGCGGACGCGCAGACCCCCGAGCAGGACGAAGAGCACGAGCAGCGGCAGGGCCGCCACCAACGAGCTCCAGGCCAACGACCCCAGGACCGGTGCGTACTGCTGGACGTATCCCGCCTGATCCATCCGGGCCTCCGTGTCCTCGGCGCGTCGTCCGTCCCACCTGTGACGCGCGTCGCATCCTGACGGACGCGTGACGTCGCGTCGAGCGGACCTTCGACTCCGTGGAAACCACATCGGGCGGGTGACGTCCGTGTTCGTCCACCCACCCGCCGTGACATTTGGGTGACGAGCACTGGTGCGGACCTCTGGGATGGGACACCCTGTTCGCCCGTGACCACGACCCCCGGTTCCCCGGACGGGCCCGCCGCGGACGATCCCGCCGACGGCTCCGTCGCCACCACCGCCCAGGACCCCGGCGAGGACTACTCCGCCGACCGCCGCTTCTTCGGCCATCCGCTCGCGCTGGCCAACCTGTTCTCGGTCGAGCTGTGGGAGCGCTTCAGCTTCTACGGCATGCAGGCCGTGATGACCCTGTACCTCTACTACACGACCGAGGGCGGTCTCGGCCTCGACAAGGGCGCGGCGACCAGCATCATCGGCGCCTACGGCGGCATGGTGTACCTGGCCTGTGTCGCGGGCGCCTGGGTCGCGGACCGGGTGCTCGGCGCGGAGCGGACGCTCTTCTACTCGGCGTGCGTGGTCATGCTCGGACACATCGCGCTGGCGGTGCTCCCCGGGCTCGGCGGGGTGGCGGTGGGCCTCGTGCTCGTGGCGCTCGGCTCCGGCGGGGTGAAGACGTCGGCGACCGCGGTGGTCGGCTCGCTGTACCGGCGCGACGACCCGCGCGCCGACGCCGGGTTCTCCATCTTCTACATGGGCATCAACATCGGCGCCCTCGTCGGCCCGTTGCTCACCGGCGCGACGCGGGCCGGGCTCGGGTCGTTCCACCTCGCCTTCGGCCTCGCCGCGGTGGGGATGGCGCTCGGGCTCGGCATCTACGTGAGCGGCCGGAAGAACCTGCCGCCCTCCGCGTCGGCGGTGCCCAACCCCCTGACACCCGGCGCCTGGGTGCGCCCGGCCGTCGGTGTGGTGATCGCCGCCGTCGTCGTGGTGCTCCTGTTCGTGCTCGGCGTCCTCACCCCGGACAACCTCTCGACCGCGGTGGCCATCGTCGTCGCCGTGATCGCGATCGCCCTGTTCACCCTCCTGCTCACGAACCGCCGCGTGACCGTGGAGGAGCGCAGCCGGGTGCGGTCGTTCATCCCGATGTGGCTGGGCAGCGTGGTGTTCTGGTCGCTCTTCCAGCAGCAGTTCTCGGTCGTCGAGATCTACGCCGACGAGCGCCTGAACCGGGTGCTCGGCGGGTGGGAGATGCCCACGGAATTCGTCAACTCCCTCGAGCCGTTCTTCGTCATCGTCCTCGCGCCGCTGTTCGCCCTGATGTGGACCAAGCTCGGCGACCGGGCCCCGTCCACGCCGGTGAAGTTCGCCCTCGGCGCCGGCGGCATGGGGGTCGCGTTCCTGCTCTTCCTGCCCTGGGCGGGCGGGACCGGGAACAGCACCCCGGTGCTCGCGATCGTGCTGATCATGTTCGTGTTCGCCCTGGCGGAGCTCAACCTCTCGCCGGTCGGCCTCTCGCTGTCGACGCGGATCGGGCCGCGCCTGTTCCGCTCCCAGACCGTGGCGCTGTTCTACCTGTCGATCTCGCTCGGCTCGGCGCTGGCCGGGACCCTGGCCGGGTTCTACGACCCATCGGTGGAGGGCACGTACTTCGCCACCCTCGGGATCGTGGCCCTCGTCCTCGGCGGGGTGCTGTTCGCCCTGTCGCCGTGGATCCGCCGCGCGATGCGCGGCGTGCGGTAGCGCCGCTGCGGGTGGCCGGGACGGGCTCGCCTCCCGGCCGCCCGCGGGTCAGTTCCGCGGTCCGACGTATCCGGAACCGGAGAAGTCGCGCCGGGTCAGCCGAGGCTGTTCGTGGAGAACGTGTCGCAGCGGGTGGCGTCACCCGTGGTGAACCCGGTGGTGAGCCACTTCGTGCGCTGCGCCGAGGTGCCGTGGGTGAACGAGTCGGGATCGACCGTCCCGCCGCCGAGCCTGCCCTGGATGTAGTCGTCGCCGATGCGCTGGGCGGCGTCCACGGCGCTGGCGAGGTCGGCCTGGGTGACGTCGGTGATCAGCGCCGGCTTCCCGCCCACGGGCTGGGAGGCGTGGTTCATCCACACGCCGGCGTAGCAGTCGGCCTGGAGCTCGAGCCGCACCGAGTCCGACGACGCGCCCTGCCGCGACCGGACCTTCGCCTCGGTCCCGAGCAGGTCCTGGACGTGGTGGCCGTACTCGTGGGCGAGCACGTAGGCGTTGACCAGCGGGCCGCCCTCGGCCCCGAACTGGCTCTTGAGCTGGTCGTAGAAGCTCAGGTCGATGTACACGAGGTCGTCGCCGGGGCAGTAGAACGGACCGGCGCTGGAGTCGGCGCGGCCGCAGCGGGTGGTCACCGAGTTGCTGAAGAACACCGTGTCGACCGGCTGGTAGCGCGGCGCCGCGCCCCGGACCGTCCGCGCGACGGACTGGTAGCCCCCGCCCGACCAGTACGCCTGGATCGAGTTGATGTCGGCGACGATCGCGCAGTCGAGCTTCGAGTTCGCGTCCGCCCCGGTGCGGCACTCACTCGCGAGATCGGAGGTACCGGCGCGGCCCGGGCCGCCCGGGTCACCGAACCCGCCGGCCACCGACGACGACGTCCCGCTCCCCCCGCCGAAGTACTGCACCGCGAGGAACCCGACGACCGCCACGACGATGACGACCCAGCTCGCCTTCCCGCTGCGCCCGCGGAAGAGGAAGCCGAGCAGCAGCGGCAGCAGCCCTCCGCCCAGACCCCCGCCGCCGAACCCTCCGCCGCCGAAGCCCGCCGCGCCGCCCTCACCGCGGTCGTCGGTGACCTCGGACGTGTCGAGCTGGGCGTCGTCGTCGTAGCGCATCGGCTGCCCCTCGGGTCCGTGGACGGATCGCCGACGATCCTGGCCCAGTCGTGCCGCGAACGGGACATCAGGTCACGAAATCCGGGGCGACCGCCTGGCGACGGGACCGACCCGCCCCGTGATCAGGCGCGGATCAGGGCGACGAGCCCGGGGCCGCCGCGGCCGTCGTCGGGGCCGCCGGAGTCGGCCGGGTCGCCGGAGCCGTCGGGGAGGTACTCGCCGTCGCCCCGCCGGCCGCGGAGCCCGAGGCGACCGCCGGAGCGACCGCGACCGCCGACGAGGCGGCGCCGGCCGTCGTCGGGGACGGGCTGGCCGGGGACGGGGCGGCCGCGGAGGTCGGGGTGGCGGCCGCCGTCGACGCTGACGCCGGCAGCGGCGGCGCCGAGAGCGACGGCTGCCGGGCCGGCAGGGACTGCGGCAGCACCGACGCCGGCACCGACGAGCCGGCGGGCAGGGCCGCGAGCCGGGTCCGCATCAGCTCCACGCGGTAGGTGGTGAACTGCGACATCGTGAACCACAGGTCGGGGCCGTCGTTCCAGCGCGGGGTGAGGTAGGGCGCGTAGGCCTTCGGGAAGTCCTTCGTCGTGGTGACCACCTGCGCGGGGGTCCACGGCCCGGTCGGGGCGGGCGCGGTGCGCAGGACGATCTCCCCGGTGTCGTCGACGAGGTACATCATGATCCAGCGGTGGTAGTAGGACGACCAGCGCACCGACAGCTCGCCCACCGGTCCCTTGACCACCGGCACCGCGTTGGCCTCGCCGGCCACCCAGCCGGTCCCGTTCCAGTAGCGGTAGGCCGCGGCGTCGGTGAGCTGGGCCGCGGGCACCTTGGCCAGCGACAGGTCGCCGTACCGCCCGCCGGGGATGCCGTAGACGTAGACCGTGTCGCCCGGGGTGGATCCGGCCGGGACGGGGGCCTCGGGGTCGTCGGGGCCGCCGGGGCGGACGTACGCGACCTGGCCGAACTTCGAGTTCGCGGGCCAGCGGGCTCCTGGCTGGTCCTTCCAGGTCACGCCGCCGTCGGTGGAGGTGGCGATGCCGGAACCGGTGAGGCGCCAGTGCCCGGGCTGGTCGAACGACTGCACCGACATGTACTGCAGGTTCATCGTGGCGTTCTTGGGCCCGGTGGCGATGCCGTAGGTCGGGATGACCGTCTCCTGGACGCCCTTCACCTTCTTGGAGGCGATCAGTTCCTTGGCGTGCCCGGGACGGTCGGTGATCATGCCGCGGAACGGGAGGCCGGCGGCGGGCGAGGCCGGGGGGTCGATCGAGGCGATGACGTTGGAGCGCCAGTCGCCGTGGGGCACCGAGTAGAAGTCCTTCGCGGCCGGCCCGCCGAAGGTGTCGCCGAAGACCATCGCCATCTTGGAGCCGACATTGAACATGTGCCCGAGGTCGGTGCCCTCCACCCCGTAGCGTCGGCCCGTGTCGTTGATCGACCCCGTGCCGATGAGCTCGGCGACCTTCGCGGTGGCCGAGCGCTGCACCGCGACCGGCTGGTTCGCAGGCACCGGACCGGGCAGGCCCGGGAGCGGCAGGGTCGGGACGGGGTCGGCCAGCGCGGCGTGCCCGACGGTGAAGACGACCACGGCCACCATCGCGGCGACGAGCGCGGCGAGACGACGGCGAGTGCGCCCGTTCGGACGAGTTTGAACCCCCATGTGGGCGCACGCTAGGAACGGAACCGGACATCGGAGGCCCGCGCCACGCGTGATCACCCACAGGTGTCCCAGGGACCACCCGAGTACCCACCGCCTGGTCCGGCATGATCACGCAGCGCCGATCCCCGTCCCTCCTCGACCCCTCGGAGCACTCGTCCGTGAACGCATCGCCCCCGCCGGGGAGCCCCGACACCGGCCCGATCGACGCCGCCGCGCTCGCCGCCCTCGTCCGGCCGGGTGCCCGGATCGCGCTCGCCGACGGCTGCGGGACGCCGCGGGCCGCCTTCGGGGCCCTCTCCGCGCTCGCCCGGCAGCGAGGTGACCTGCGCCTGCTCCTCGGCTGGATGCCCGCCTTCCCGGACGGGCTGGACCTCGGGGCCTTCACCGACGCGCGCACCGTCATGCCCGGCTGGGGCCTGCGTCCGGCCGTCACCGAGGGTCACGTGCGGGCGATCCCGGTCCGGCTCTCGGCCACGCCCGCCCTGGTCACGGGCGCGCTGCGACCCGACCTCCTGGTCGTGGGGGCGGCGCCCGACCCGCGCGGGCTGGTGCTCGGCAGCGAGGTCTCCTGGGTGCGGGCGGTGATCGATGCGGGCGTGCCGATCGCGGTCGTCGTCGACGAGGCGCTCCCCCGGGCCGCGGCCGGCGCGCCGCTGCCCGACGACCGCACGGACGTCGTCGGCCACACCCGTCTCGGCCCGGAGGAGATCGCCGGGGCGGGCGAGCCCTCCGCCGAGCACCGCGCCATCGGCCGCCACGTCGCGGGACTGCTCCCCGAGGGTGCGCGCCTGCAGTGGGCGCCCGGGCAGCTCGGGCAGGCCGTCGTCGGCGCCGTGCTCGAGCGCGGCCGCCCCGTGCACGTCGACTCCGGGCTGCTCGGCGACGGCGTCGTCGACCTCGACGAGGCCGGGCTGCTCGCCTCCGACCCGGTCGCCACCTACCTCGTCGGGACCCGGCGCCTCTACGCGTGGGCCGACGCACGCGGCCACGCCGGGCGCCCGGTGCTGCACGGCGTCGAGCACACCCACGACCCCGTGCGCCTGGCCACGGAACCGCCCCTGGTGGCGGTGAACACCGCGGTCGAGATCGACCTCGACGGCCAGGTCAACGTGGAGGGGACCGCCCGCGCCGTCGTCGGGGGCATCGGCGGGCACCCGGACTACGCCGCGGCCGCCACCCGCTCCCGCCGCGGCCTCTCCGTGGTCGCGCTGGCCAGCACGCACCGCGGCACGCCGACCCTGGTCGAGCGGCTCTCCCGGCCGGTGACGACGGCGAGCCACGACGTGGACGTGGTGGTCACCGAGCACGGCGTCGCGGATCTGCGCGGGCTGGACCGGGAGGAGCGCCGCGCCGCGCTCCGCGCGGTGTGGGAGCCGGGCGCGTGAAGCCCTGGTGACATCACGTCGCCGCACGGGGACACGGTGGATGGACCCCGGGTAGCGTGGCCCGTTCGCCGACCTCCCGGAGGACCGCATGACCGACCGCGTGCTGACGAGCGTCCCGACCGGGACGGCAGCCGAGATCGCCCGCACGGACACCGCGTCCGCGCTCCCGCCGGAGCTGCACGGGGCGCCGGAGACGGCACCGGACCTGCTCGCCGCACTCGACCGTGGGGACGACGCCGCGGTCTGGGCCTGGATCGAGGCGCACACCCCGGAGTCGGACAGCCTGCTGCTCTACGGCCTCTTCCTCGGCGCGGGCGTGCTGGGGCTGCTGGAGTGGCCCGCGGTGGTCCTGTCCTGCCTCGGGCAGCTGATCGTGGACCGGCGTTTCGGCGGCGTGGAGAACCTCGCCGCCCAGCTGCGGTCCCGCATGGACGCCCTCACCGCCGCCGGCTAGGAGCGGACGAGCCGCGCGATCGCGGCCGAGGCCTCGGCCACCTTCTCCTTCGCCTGCTCGTCCCCCGCCTTCGCGGCGTCCACCACGCAGGAACCCATGTGCTCCTCGAGCAGGGACAGCGCGAGGGTCTGCAGCGCGCCCGTCACGGCCGAGACCTGGGTGAGCACGTCGATGCAGTACTTGTCGTCCTCGATCATCCGCGCGATCCCGCGCACCTGACCCTCGACGCGCCTGAGACGCCGGAGATGCGCGTCCTTGTGCGGCGAGTAGCCGTGCGGCGGGGCGGGCGCCTCGTCCGGTGTCTCGGTCACGGTGCCATCATACCCGGGTGGGGTATGCCCGGAGTTGTTGACGGCGATACCCCCTCCGGGTATGCCTGGTGCCGTGGACGGGAGGGATCGACGATGACGACGGCCGCGGTCCCCGCCGGCGAGCGCGACCACCACCGAGCTGGCGATCACCGGGATGACCTGCGCCTCCTGCGCGGCACGGATCGAGAAGAAGCTCAACCGCCTCGACGGCGTCACCGCGACGGTCAACTACGCGACGGGCAATGCCCGGGTCCGCCACCCGGCCGCGGTCGCCGTGGACGAGCTGGTGGGCACCGTCGAGCACCTCGGGTACGGCGCCGCCCTCCCGGCGCCCGACGACGAGGACAGCGACGAGACCTCGGCGTTGCGCACGTGGGTGCTCGTCAGCGCGGCGCTGACGGTGCCCGTCGTCGTGCTCGCGATGGTCCCGGCGTGGCAGTTCCCGGCGTGGCAGTGGGTGTCGCTGGTCCTGGCGGCGCCGGTGGTCCTGCTCGGCGGGTGGCGCTTCCACCGGGCGGCCGCGCTGAACCTGCGCCACGGCACGGCGACCATGGACACGCTGATCTCCCTCGGCACGCTGGCCGCCCTCGCCTGGTCGGTCTGGGCCCTGGTGTTCGGCGACGCCGGGATGATCGGCATGCGGCACGCGTTCACCCTCGCGCCGATGGGCGGGGACGCGATCTACCTGGAGACCGCGTCCGCGGTGACGACGTTCGTCCTCGCCGGCCGCTACGCCGAGGCCCGCGCCAAGCGCCGCGCCGGGGCCGCGCTGCGCGCGCTGCTCGACCTCGGGGCGAAGGACGTCGCGGTGCTCCGCGAAGGCGTCGAGCACCGGATCCCGGTCGAGGACCTCGTCGTCGGGGACGACTTCGTCGTGCGGCCCGGCGAGCGGGTGGCCACCGACGGCGTCGTGGTCGACGGCGTCGGGGCGGTCGACGCGAGCACGGTGACCGGCGAGTCGGTGCCGGTGGAGGTCTCCCCGGGCGACGAGGTCGTGGGCGCGACGGTGGCCGTCGGGTCCCGGCTCGTCGTGCGGGCGACCCGGGTCGGGGCCGACACCCAGCTCGCGCGGATCGCCCGGCGGGTCGCCGACGCGCAGAACGGCAAGGCCGACGTCCAGCGCCTCGCCGACCGGGTCTCGGCGGTGTTCGTCCCGGTGGTCGTCGCGATCGCGGTCGCGACCTTCGTCGGGTGGCTCGCCCTCGGCGGTGGCCCGACCGCCGCGTTCACCGCCGCCGTCGCGGTCCTGGTGATCGCGTGCCCCTGCGCGCTGGGCCTCGCGACGCCGACCGCGCTGATGGTGGGCACCGGCCGGGGCGCCCAGCTCGGGATCCTGCTGCGGGGGCCCGAGGTCCTGGAGTCCTCCCGCCGGATCGACACCGTGGTCCTCGACAAGACCGGCACGCTCACCGCCGGGGTCATGCGGCTCGCGCACCCGGAGGGCGTCGACCGCACCGCGCTGCGCCTGGCGGGCGCCCTCGAGGACGGGTCCGGCCACCCGATCGCCCGGGCGATCACCGAGGCCGCCCGCCAGACCGGGCTCCTCCCGCCGGTGAGCGGGGCGCGGAACGTCGACGGGCTCGGGGTGACCGGGACCGTGCACGTCGGGGACCACGCCCACGACGTCGTCGTCGGCCGGCCCCGCCTGCTCGCCGAGCACGGGATGCCCCTCTCACCGGCGCTCACCACCCGGGTCGACGCGGCTCGGGCCACCGGCGCCACGGCGGTCGTCGTGGGGTGGGACGGCGCGGCCCGCGAGGTGCTCACCGTCTCCGACACCCTGCGCGGGTCCGCGCCCGCCGCCGTCGCGTCGCTGCGCGCGCTCGGGGTGCACCCCGTGCTGCTGACCGGCGACCACGAGACCGCCGCCCGGACGATGGCGGCGCGGGCGGGTATCGACGACGTCCGCGCCGGGGTCCTGCCCGAGGAGAAGGCGGACACGATCGCGGCACTGCAGGCCGGGGGGCACGTGGTCGCGATGGTCGGCGACGGGGTGAACGACGCCGCCGCGCTCGCCCGGGCCGACCTCGGCCTGGCGATGGGCGCCGGCACGGACGCCGCGATCGAGGCCGGCGACGTGACCCTCGTCCGCGACGACCTGGGCGCCGTCCCCGACGCGCTGCGCCTCGCCCGCCGCACGCTCGGCACGATCCGCGGCAATCTGTTCTGGGCGTTCGCCTACAACGTGGCCGCGCTCCCGCTCGCGGCCTTCGGCCTGCTCAACCCGATGATCGCCGGCGCGGCGATGGCGTTCTCCAGCGTGTTCGTCGTGGCCAACAGCCTGCGGCTGCGCCGGTTCGCCCCGCAGGCGAAGGCGTGAGCGGCGCGCTCGGTCTGGCGGTCGTCGCCGGGGCGGGGATCGTCGGGGTCGGCCTCGTCGTGGTCGTGTCGTGGCTGCTGCGGGTCGAGCGCCGGCCGCTGCGGGCCGCACCGCACGCGGGCGGGTTCCCTCCGGTGGAGCACGCGGTCTCGCGGTTCCACGTGCGGTGGTCCACGATCGCGCTGGTCTTCCTCGCCTTCGACATGGAGATGATCTTCATGTACCCGTGGACACTCGTGCTCGCGCGCAGCGGCGCGGGGGCCGCGGTGGAGATGTTCGCGTTCCTCGGCGTGCTCCTCGTCGGCGTGCTCTACGCGTGGCGGGAGGGGGCGTTCCGGTGGTCGTGAGCCTCGCCCGCCCGCTCCTGCGCCTGACCGCCCGCCGCCCGCACGTCCTCACGATCGCCCCCGCGCCGGCGACCGACGGGCTCCTCGCGGTGCGGCTCGCCGCCGAGGCCGAGCTCGCCCGCCGCGGGTGGCCCGCCGCGGACTCGCCCGCCGACGCCGACGTGGTGCTGGTGGCGGGCGAGGTCGGGCCGCGGATGGCGGCGGTGGTGCACGCGGTGTGGGCGACGGTGCCGGCGCCCCGGGTGCTGGTGGCCGTGACCTCGGCCGGGGAGATTCCGGGGTCGCTCGACGCGGCGGTGGCGCAGCTGGCCGGTGTCAGCGACGGTCCGTCGCTGACAGCTGACGTCAGAACGGCGCCATCCTCACATGAGCCACCGGCCGTCATGGCCGGCCTCGCCGACGACGACCGCGACGGGCTGGCCCTCGACACCGTCCACGTCCCGCTCGGGCCGGTCCTCCCCCACTGGCCGCCCGGGCTCGTCGTGCACGCCACCCTGGCCGGCGACCTCGTCACCGACGCCCGCGCCGAGGTCCTCGACGTGCCCGGCCCCCGCGAGCCCACCGGCCCACGGCGCACCCCCCGCGGCCCCGACCACCTGCGCCTCGACGCCCTCGTCCGCGTGCTCGGCCTCGCGGGCGCCGACCGGGCCGCCGCCCGCGCCCGCGCGCTGCGCGACGGCGACCCCGCCCCGGGCGAGCTGTCCACGTTCGGCCGCCGGCTCGCCCGGTCGCGCGTCCTCGCCTGGACCCTGCGCGGCATCCCGCTCTCGGCCACCGACCACGTCCCGGTCCCCGAGACCACCGTCGAGGCCCGCGTGCGGGCGCTCGCCGCCGGGCTGGGCGGCAGCCTCGCCCCGCCGGTCCGGCCCGCCCCGCACCGGGCCGCCGCCGCCCTCGTCGGGCTCGAGCTGGGCGCCGCCCGGCTCGCCCTCGCCGCGATGGACCCCGACACCGGCCTCGGTGCCGGCCCCGTCGACCCCTTCCGGCCCGCCACCACCGAGCACCACCACGACCACGGCGCCCACCACGAGCACCATGGCTGACCCCACGACCCTGCTGCCGCTGCTCCTGCTCGCCCCGGCCCTGGTCGTCGCCGCCGGGCTCGCGGCCGCTGCCGGCGCGGTGACCGCGGGCGGCCGCGCGAGCACCCCCGCCGTCGAGACCCTCCGGCTGCTCACCAAGCAGCGTCGCCGCACCCCGGCCGACGACCCGCTCCTGGCCCGCATCGGCCTCACCGTGCTGCCGGTCGCCGCCGTGCTCGCCCTCGCCGTCGTGCCCCTCGGCCTGCCGGGTACGAGCGCCCCGGTCGACCTCGACGTCGGGATCGTGTGGTTCAACGCCGCCGAGGTGCTGGCCTGGTTCGCGGTCTGGACCGCCGGATGGGGGCCGAACGCGGTGACGTCGCTGGTCGGCGGCTACCGGATGCTGCCGCTCGGGCTGGCCTACGAGCTGCCGCACATGCTCGCGATCATCACCCCGGCGATCGCCGCGGGGTCGCTCGACCCGGCGACGGTCGCGGACGCCCAGCACGGGCTCTGGTACGCCGTCTGGATGCCGGTGGCGTTCGTGCTCTACCTGGTCTCGACCGCCGCGATGGCGTTCTGGGGTCCCTTCGCGGCGCCCCTCGGACGGGACCTCGCGGGCGGGGCGGCGGCCGAGCACGCCGGCCTGGACCGCCTGCTGCTGCACGCGGGTCGGTGGATGCTGCTCGTGGCGGCGGCCGCGATGGCGGTGCCGCTCTTCCTCGGTGGGGGCGCGCCACCGCCGATCACCGGACCGGACGCGTTCGGCGGCCCGCCGTGGCTGTGGATCGTGGTCAAGCTGCTCGTCGTCCTCGGTCTGCTGCTCGGGCTGCGCCGGGTGATGCCGGTGCTGCGGATGGAACGGTTCGCGACGCTCGCGTGGGTCGTCCTCATCCCGCTCGCGGTGGCGCAGGCCCTCGTCGTGACGGTGGTGGTGCTCCTGTGACGCTGCTGGTGCTGGTCGCGGCGCTCGGGTTCGTCGCCGTGGTCACCGGGATCGCCGTGTTCGTCGTCGACTCCATGGCGCGGGCGACGTTCCTGCTGCTCGCCTCGTTCGTCGCGGTCGCCGTGGTCCTGCTCGCGGTCGGCCTGACCTACCTCGGCATCGTCGTCGTGCTCATGATGACCATCGAGATGATGATCATGGTGGTCTTCATGGTCATGCTGATGATGAACCCGGCCGGCCTCGAACCGATGACCATGGTCCACAACCGGTGGGGCTCCCGGGTGATCGCGCTGGGGGTCTTCGCGGTCCTGGCCGCGGGCGCGTTGCTCGTTCCCTGGCCCGTGGTGCCCGGCCCGCCGACGCGGGACCCGACGACACCGGACCCGACGACGGCCCTCGGCGCGGACCTCATGGGCCCGCAGATGCTCACGATGACGGTGCTCGGGCTGGCGCTGCTGGCGACGATCGTCGGGACCGTGGCGCTGTCGGTCGGCCGCGGGGGCCGACGATGACCGAGATGACCCTGCGGGTGGTGCTCGTCGTCGCCGCCGCCCTCGTCGCGACCGGGGTGTACGGCGCGCTCTCCCAGCAGTCGATCGTGATGATCATGATGGGGCTCGAGCTCGTCGTGAACGGGCTGATCCTCGCAACCGGGGGAATCTGGTGGGCGGGCGGTCGTCCGGGCAACGCGTCGGTACTCGTGGTCGTCCTGGTGACCGTGATGGCCGTGGAGATGGCGACGGGGTTCGCGGTGGCGCTCGCGCTCTACCGGGCCCGCCGGGTGGACCTCACCGACGACGCCGCCGAGCTCGCCCGGTGAGCGTCGCCGCATGACGCTGCTCCTCGCGCTGCTGCTGGCGCTGCCCGTGATCGCCGGGTTCGCGCTGATCACGGCGTTCCCGCGCGCCGCCGGGGCCCGCGTGGTCGCGGCCGGCCTGGTGGCCGCGGTGGTCACCGCGGTGCTGGCGGTGGAGCTCGCGACGGTCATCCTCCGCGCGCCGGTCGCCCCGACGCTCGTCGTGCCGCTGCTCGGCGACGTCGTCTTCCGCTACACCGTGGACGGCCTCGGCGCGGTGCTGGCCGTGACGGTCGCCGTGGTCGGCGCGCTGGTCCTGCTCGCGGCGGCCGCCGAGCCGCGGCTGCGCGAGGGCCGCTTCGTCGGGTCGATGCTGATCTTCATCGCGGCGATGCTCGCGACGGTCACCGCCGCGACCCTGCCCGCGCTGCTCGCCCCGTGGGAGGTCATGGGCGCCGCGAGCTGGGTGCTCATCGCGTTCGACCGCCGCGACCGGGCCGTCGGCCCGGCCGCCACCCGCGCGTTCCTGACGACCCGTGCGTGCGACGTCGGGCTCTACGTCGCGACGGGTGCCGCGGTCGCCGCCGGGGTGCCCGGCCTGGCGCTGGGCGCGACCGCCGCCGCGCCCGAGGGCTGGCGCTCGCTGATCGCGGCAGGCGTCGTGGTGGCCGCGCTGGGCAAGTCGGCGCAGCTGCCGTTCTCGTCGTGGCTCTCCGGGGCCATGGTCGGCCCGAGCCCGGTGTCCGCGCTGCTGCACTCGGCGACGATGGTCGCGGCCGGCGCGGTGCTGCTCGTCCGCGAGGCGCCGCTGCTCGCCGCGACGGGCTGGGCGGCGACGCTGGTGGCGTGGGTGGGGGCGCTCACCGCGGTGGTGCTCGGGCTGATCGCCGCGACCCAGCGCGACCTCAAGCAGCTGTTGGCGGCGTCGACGTGCGCGCAGGTGGGGCTGATGGTGCTCGGCGCCGGGGTCGGGGCGACGCGGGGCGCGGCGGGGCTGCTGGTGGCGCACGCGGCGGTGAAGGCGCTGCTGTTCCTGGCGGCGGGCGGCTGGCTGGCGGTGCTGCGCACCCGGTCGCTACCGGTGCTGCGCGGGGCCGCCCGGCGACACCCGGTGGTCGGGGTGACCTTCACGGTGGGGGCGGCGGCGCTCGCCGGGCTGCCGCCGCTGTCGATCTGGTGGACCAAGGACGCCGTCCTGGTCGGGGTGCCGCTCGGCGACGGGCTGCTGACCGTGGCCGGACTGCTCGCGACGGCGCTGGCGGCGGTCTACGCCACGCGGGCGGCCTGGTTCGTCTGGCGCCCGACCCCGTCGCCGTCCATCCGTCGGGGCACCGACCGGCGTCGTCGCCGGATCCCGGTCGCGGTCGGCGCCGCGCTCGTCGTGCTCGCGGTGCCCGCCGCCGCCGTCGGCCTCGTCGGGGTGATCACCGGCCTCGTCCCGCGGGCGGACGCGGGCGAGCTGGTGACCACCGGCAGTGTCGCCGTCTTCGCGGCGGTGGCGACGTGGGGGCTGCACACCCGCCCCATCCGGCTGCGCTCCCCCGTGCTCCCGAGCCTGGCGGGCGTGGCGCGGGGCTGGCTGGGCCTCGAGGAGGCGACCCGCGCCGTCGTCGTGCGCCCGGTCCTCGCCCTGGCCCGCCTCCTCGACCGCGCCGACGGCGCCCTCGGTGCCGGCCCGCCGCGCCTGGTGGCGACGGTGCCGCGGCTGGCCCGGGTGGTCGAGGAACGCGGGGAGCGGCCGCTGGCCACGGCGGTGACCGGCCTCGGGACCGGTGTCCGCCGCTTCGGTGACCTCGCCCGCCGCCCGCAGACCGGGCAGGCGCACCAGTACTACGCCGAGGGCCTCGTCGCGGTCGGGACCCTGGCCGCGCTGGTCGCCGTCCTCGTGGTGACGGGGGTGCGCTGATGCTGACCGCGCTCTGGCTCGCCCCGCTGGTGGTCGCGGCGGTCCTCGCCGCGGTCCCGGCGGCACGCCGCGAGGTCGTGCTGGGTGTGTGGGTCGTGCTCGCGGTGGCCGAGGTCGTCGGGGCGATCCTGGTCTGGACGGCGGTGCCGCGCGGCGGCGGCTTCGCCGACGAGGTGGCGGTGCCCTGGATCCCGGCGTTCGGGGTCGGCTACCACCTCGGGGCGGACGGGTTCTCGGCGCCGCTGGTGGCCATGACCGCCGTCGTGTTCCTCGCCGTCGCGCTCTACTCGCTGCGTCGGCCCGACGACGAGGACCCGGCGCGGACCCGGGCGTTCGTGCTGCTGTTCCTCGTGCTCGAGGCCGTCTGCGTCGGGGTGTTCCTCGCCCTGGACCTCGTCCTGTTCTTCGTGTTCTTCGACCTGTCGATCGTGCTGATGTACTTCGTGATCGCGGGCTGGGGCACCGGTGCGCGCGTGCGGTCGGCGCTGCAGTTCTTCCTCTACACGTTCCTGGGCTCGCTGGTGATGCTGCTCGGGTTCCTGGTGCTCGCGGTCGGCGCGCGCGAACGCGGGCGGCATCACCTTCGACATCCCGACCCTCGCGGCACGGAACCCGCTCGCCGGGCAGGGCGCGCCCGGGGTGCTCGCGCTCGTGGCGATCGGGATCGGGCTCGCGATCAAGACGCCGGTCTGGCCGCTGCACACCTGGCTGCCGCCGGCGCACACCGACGCGCCCGGCGGCCGGGTCGGCGGTGCTCGCCGCGGTCCTGCTCAAGATGGGCACCTACGGCTTCGTCCGGATCGCGATGCCGCTGCTCCCGGGGCCGTGGCGCTCGGCGGCGATCGTCGTCGTGGTGCTCGGGGTGGTCTCGGTGCTCTGGGGCGCGCTGGTGGCCCTCGCCCAGCGCGACCTCAAGCGGATGGTCGCCTACACCTCGGTCACGCACCTCGGCTACGTCGTGCTCGCCGTCGGCGCCGCCGGGGTCGTCGCCGCCGGACCGCAGGCGCGCACCCTCGCCGTCACCGGAGCGACCGTCCAGATGGTGAGCCACGGGCTCGTCACCGCGGCGCTGTTCCTGCTGGCCGGGGTGCTGCGCGACCGCGGGCGCACCTCGGAGATCGCGGCCTGGTCGGGCCTCGCCGGGCCGATGCCGCGCTTCTCGTGGACCTTCGCCCTCGCCGCGTTCGCCTCGCTCGGCCTCCCCGGGCTCTCCGGGTTCGTCGGGGAGTTCTCGCTGCTGGCCGGGTCGCTGCCCGCGGTCCCGGTGGCGACGGTGCTCGCGGCGCTCGGCCTGGCGATCACGGCGGCGCTGTTCATCCGGGCCCTGCAGGGGATGCTCCTCGGCGACCGGCACCTCCCGGCCGCGGCCGAGCGGTCGCCCGCCCCGCGGATCGGGCGCTTCCGGGCCCCGAGATCGCCCGACCTGCGGATCGCCGAGACGACGGCCGTCGGGCTCCTGCTGGCGTGCTCGCTCGTGATCGGGGTGGCGCCCGCGCTGCTGACGACGACGATCGCCCCGGCCGCCGCGCAGGTGGTGTCCCTGGTGAGCCGATGACCGCCGACGCGCTCACCCTCCTCCCCGAGATCGTCCTCGCGCTCGGGGCGGTGCTGGGCCTGCTCGTCGGGTCGTTCCTGCCACCCGGCCGCGAGGCCCCGGTGCGCGGGATCGGCATCGCGGCCGCGGTGGCGACGGTCGTCGTGAGCCTGGTCGTGCACACCGGGTCGACCGCGTTCGGCGGCACCTACACCGTCGACGTGGCCACCACGACCGTCCGGGTGCTCGTCGCCGGCGCGGTGGCGGTGACGCTGGTGCTGGCAGGCGACCCGGACGTCAGAAAAGTCGCGTTGCAGACATCGGAGGTCCGGAAACCGTCGTCGATCACCGGCCGGGTCGACACCGCGTTCGCCGTGCTCGTCCAGCTCTCCGGCGTCGGCGCGATGGTGCTCGGCGGCGCCTCGGACCTCCTGCTGCTCGCCGCCGCCGTCCTGCTCGCCGGCCTGCCCGCTGGCCGCGCTCGCCGGGCTGGGCCGGGACGGCCGCGCCACCGAGGCGGCCCTGAAGTACTTCCTGTCCTCGGCCCTGTTCGGGCTGGTCCTGCTGACCGGGGTGACGATCCTGCTCGGGCTGACGGGCGCCACCGCCTACCCCGCCCTGGGCAGGCTCGCCGGCCACGGACCTGCCACCGTCGCCGCAGCCGTGGCCGTCCTGCTCGTCCTCGCCGGGCTGCTGATGACCCTCGGCGGGGTCCCGGCGCACTTCTGGGTCCCCGACGCCGTCGACGGCACCGGCCCCGTCACCGGCGCGGTCCTCACGACGACCGCGAAGCTCGGTGGCCTCGTCGCCGTCTGGCGGCTCCTCGTCGCCGTGCCCGACCGACGCCGTCCCCTGGCCCCTGCTCGTCGCGATCCTCGCGGTGGCCTCGATGACGCTGGGCAACCTCGCGGCCTTCGCGCAGACCTCGCTGCGCCGACTGCTCGCCTACTCGACCGTCAGCCAGGTCGGCTACCTGCTCGTCCCGGTCGCCGTGGCCGCCCGCACCCCGCTCGCGCTCCCCGCGCTGCTGGGCTACCTGGCGGCCTACGCGGTGACCAACCTGGCCGTCTTCGCGGTCCTCGCCGCCCGCCCGGGGGCACTCGAGGTCGTCGACCAGCGCGGCCTCGCCGGGCGCCACCCGGTGCTCGCCGTGGCCCTCGCCGTCGGGTTGCTCGGGCTGGTCGGCACCCCACCGACGGTCGTGTTCGCCGGCAAGCTCGCCGGGTTCACCGCGGCCGTCGACGGCGGGATGACCTGGCTCGCCGTCGTCGCCGTGCTCAACTCGATCGCGAGCCTCTTCTACTACCTGCGCTGGATCGCGCCGGTGTTCTCGACGGGCGACCCGGTGCTGCGCGATCCCGTCGCGCCCCGGGCCCGCGTCGTCGCCGTCGTGCTGGCCGTCGTGTCGGTGGCCGGCGGAATCCTGGTCGCGTTCGCCGCATGAGGCCGGGCAGCATCTCCGGCATGCCCAGCGTCACCGCCTTCGGGGCCTAGTCGGCCTGGTCCCCCAGCTCCCAGCCGGTCGGGGCGGCCAGGCGTAGCGCCTCCGTCGGTCCCCAGGAGCCCGGCTCGTAGGAGTAGAGCTCCGTGGACCCGTCGAGCGCGGCGCCGGCGGCGTGCCAGACCTCCTCGAGCCCGTCGGGGCGGGTGAACAGGGTCCGGTCGCCGAGCAGGATGTCGTGGATGAGCCGCACGTAAGGCGGCAGCGGGTCCCCGCCGTCCACGTCGTGCAGGGAGATCTCGGTGCACTGGGTCTTCAGCGCCGACTGGCTGCCCGGGATCTCGATGTTCATCGAGATCGCCAGGGCGCCGTCGCCGGCGAGGTCGAAGCGCAGCACGTTCCCGCGGACCGGGATGTCCGCGCCGCCGCCCTCGGACTCGGTCGAGGCCCGGTACGGCCCGCCCTCCGGGTCCCGCATGATCAGGCTGACCTTCTGGTGGCTCTCGGCCATCCTCTTGCCGGTCCGCATGAGGAACGGGACGTCGCGCCAGCGGTCGGTGTCGACCCACATGCGGGCGGCGACGAAGGTCTCGGTGTTCGAGTCGTCGGCGACGTGGTCGAGGTCGCGGTAGCCCTCGAACTGGCCGCGGACGACGTCCTCGGGGGCCAGCGGCCGGAACGCCTTCACGGCGTTCGCCCGGGCCTGCGCGATCTCGTCGGCCGCCAGGCTCGCCGGCGGCTCCATCGCGATCTCGGCGGCCACCTGGAACAGGTGGGTGACCAGCATGTCGAGCACGGCGCCGGTGGCGTCGTAGAACTCGGCGCGGTCGGCGACGTCGAGGACCTCCGGCACGTCGATCTGCACGGAGGCGACGTGGTGGCGGTCCCACGACGACCAGAAGAGCCCGTTCGCGAACCGGAGCGCCCGCAGCTGCTGGGAGGCCTCCTTGCCGAGGAAGTGGTCGATCCGGTAGATCGCCGACTCGGCGAAGACCCGGTGCACCGCCTCGTCGAGGGTGCGGAAGGCCTCGAGGGAGGTCCCGAACGGCTTCTCGTAGACGACCCGGGAGCGCTCCGCGAGGCCGTGGGCGCCGAGGGCGTTCGTGATCGGCTCGAAGGCGGTGGGCGGCACACCGAGGTAGTGGACCCGCTGCACCGACTCGCGGTCGCCGTCGCCGAGCTCGTCCTCGGCCTCCGCCGACCTTGTCCACCAGCTGGCCCGGGTCGTCGACCGAGAACCCGTCGCCGGCGAAGCGCAGCCGCGAGGCGAACTCCTCCCACGGCCCGTCCTCCGGCTTGGGCCCGAACTCGCCGAGCACACCGTGGACGTGGTCGCGGAACTCGTCGTCGGAGAGCCGCCGGCGCCCGCTCCCGACCAGCAGCCAGTGCGCGGGGAGCAGCTCCTCCTGGGCCAGCCGGTAGAACGCGGGCAGGACGAGCCGGGCCGCCAGGTCACCGCTGGCCCCGAAGAGCACGAAGACGGTCGGCGGGACGTCGGGCGTTCCGGGGTCGCTCACGCACGCGAGACTGCCCTGTCGGGCGCGCGATGACACGTGGGTGGGCCCGCTCGCGTCGCCGTGCGGGCCGATGTCAGCGCCGGCCCGACGTCCTCGCGAGCGTCTCCAGCACCGTCACCGCCTCGTCCCGGCGGTCCCAGGGCACGAACAGGTGGTCGTGGTGGAACCCGCTGACCGGGTTCGTGCTGATCCCGGCGTCGGCCAACGCCCGGGTCACCGCCGCGAGGAACCCGACGGCCGCCAGCGACGACCGCACCTCCAGCGTGATCCACGCGCACGGGTACTCGGCGTCCAGCCCGTCGGCCGCCGACGAGGGCACGACGACCGTCGTCCCCTCGTCCTCGGCAACGGTCACCACCGCCCCCGGGACCACCTGGCCGGCGGGCAGCGTCGCGAACACGTACCGACCAGGACGCAGCCGCGGCGTCATCCCCGCCAGCAGGGCCGGGAGTTCCGTACCCCCCGAGGCACTCACGACCGCGGCGACTGCTGCGGGCTGCTGACGCCGCAGTGGACGCACTCCGCCACGTTCACCTCGCCCGGCGGGCGCGGCCGCAGCGGGCGCAGCAACAGCCCGGAGAGCACCGCGCCCCCGAGCAGCAGGCACGCGGCGATGATGACGGCGCGGTGGTAGCCCGCCGAGAACGCGACCGGGTTCGTGTAGTCCGCGCCCGCGATCCCCGCCGCCGCCGGGATGACGGCCACCGCGAGAAGTCCCGCCGCCCGCGCGACCGCGTTGTTGACGCCGGAGGCCACCCCGGCGTGACGGTCGTCGGCGGCGTCGAGCACGGTCGCCGTCAGGGGCGCCACCGTGGCGGACAGACCCAGCCCGAAGACCAGCACCGCGGGCAGCACCTCGAACCAGTAGGACGCCCCGACGCCCACCCGCAGCAGCAGGAGCATCCCGCACGCCGCCGTCACGAGGCCCACGGTCATCGGGATGCGCGGCCCGATCTTCGCGGCCAGCCGCCCCGCGCGCGCCGAGAGCAGCAGCATGATCACCGTGATCGGCAGCGTCGCCACCCCGGCGCCGAGCGGCGAGAACCCGGCCACCACCTGCAACTGCAGGACCAGCAGCACGAACAGCACCCCGAGCGCGGCGTACACGAGCAGCGTCACGACGTTGAGCGCGGAGAAGAGGGGGTTCTTGAACAGATCGGTGGGCACCAACGGCGAGCGTGACCGCCGCTCGACGAACCCGAAGGCCACGAGCGCGCCGACCCCCACGAGGCCGGTGACGATCACCGACGCCGATGCCCCCGCGGTGCCCGCCTCGGTCAGCGCCCAGGTCAGCGCCCCGAGACCCGAGAGCGCCAGCGCGGTGCCGGGGACGTCGAGGTGCGCCACCGCCTCCGGGTCGCGCGACTCCGGGACGTGGCGCAGCGCCGCCACGAGCGACGACGGCGGCCAGCGGCAGGTTGATCAGGAACACCGCGCGCCAGTTCCACTCGACCAGCCAGCCCCCGATGAACGGTCCGACGGCGCCCGCGACCCCCGCGAGCCCCGACCACGCCCCGATCGCCGCCGCGCGGTCGTCGCCGTGGAAGGACGCCGAGATCAGGGCCAGCGACCCGGGCGTCAGCAGCGCCCCGCCGATGCCCTGCAGTGCGCGGGCGCCGATCAGCACGTCGATCGAGGGGGCGAACCCGCACAGCGCCGAGGCCAGCGCGAACCAGACCACGCCGATCAGGAAAATCCGTCGTCGTCCGAACCGGTCCCCCAGCGAGCCGCCGAGCAGGATGAACCCGGCGAGGGTCAGCGTGTAGGCGTTGATCGTCCACTGCAGGCCCGCGAACGAGGCCCCGAAGTCCGACCCGATCCGCTCGAGGGCGACGTTGACGACCGTCGAGTCGAGCATCGCGAGCCCGGACCCCAGCACGGTCGTCGCCAGCACCCACCGGCCCGCGGGCGTCCCCGTCCGGAGGTTCCCGGGGCCCGCCACCGGCTCGTCACTGCTCACGCCGCCCAGCATGACGGGCGCCCCACGCCCGCGCGCTACGGTTCGGCGCATCGCCACGATCACCTCGACCGCGCCGTCGCCGTTGCAGCCGATCGGCGAGCCTGACCGCCGATCAGACGCAGGTCGCGCTCGTCGTCGTCGCCGGCCTCGTCGCCCTGTCCGTCGTCGCGGGGGGCGCCACCTGGCGCATCGCGCGCAACGTCGTGACGATCGCCCACGAGGGCGGGCACGCGCTGGTCGCCATCGCCTCGGGCCGGACGCTGACCCGCATCCTGCTGCACTCCGACACCTCCGGGGTGACGGTCTCGAAGGGGCGCCGCGACGGTCCGGGCATGGCCGCGACGGCGTTCGCGGGCTACGCCACGCCGCCGCTGCTGGGGCTCGGGGCGGCGGCGCTGGTGGCCGGCGGAGCGGTCCCGACGATGCTCGGGCTCGCGATCATGGTCCTGCTCGGGACGCTCGTGCTCATCCGCAACCTCTACGGCGTCGCGTCGGTGGTGGTGACCGGCGGGATCGTCGTGGTGGTGATCGCCTACGGGACCCCGACGGTGCAGTACGGCTTCGCCTGCTTCGTGACCTGGTTCCTCATCGTCGGCGGGCTGAAGACGGTGCTCGAGGTGCAGCGCAAGCGGGCCGGGCCGGCGCGCCGCGGACTCCGACCCCGACCAGCTCGAGCGGCTGACCGGGGTGCCGGCCGGGATCTTCGTGGCGATGTTCGCGCTCATCGGGGTGCTCGCGCTGATCTTCTCGGGGAACCTGCTGCTGTCCTGGCCCCCCTTGACCTGAGGGCCTCAGGCGTTCGAGGACGCAGTCGGCGCACGTCCCGCCGCCGGGCACACGGTAGAACAGGCAGCAGGTCCGCCGGGCGAACCCGATCCCGGTGGGATGCGACGGCTCCGTCGACGAAGCGCCCCGAGCCCTGCCAGCGGTGGGTGGTCGACCATCCCGACGGCGAGGGCGAGTGCGCCCGACGACGTGTCCGGGCGCTGGGTGAGCAGCATCCGCAGCGCCCCGCCGAGCGAGGACGCGACGTTGCCCCAGGTCACCTGGGGCGAGACCGAGCCCTGGGCGCAGATGGCGTCGAGCACCGGGCGCAGGGTGGCGTCGAGCTCGCGGGCCGCGGCGGCGGCGAGGTCGCCGGGGTCCGGGGTGACGGCCTCGGGCCGCTCGATCCACAGCGGCGCGGGCCCGCCGGACCACGGGCGCCACTGCAGGCGGTCGTGCAGGCGCGGGACGACGCCGTGCAGGGCGCCCGCCCCGAGGACCAGGGCGGTGATGCGCGCGGAGACCGACAGCGACAGCAGCGACGCCGCGATCCGCCGCGGCACCCCGCCCAGCTGCTCGGCGACCTGGTCGATGCGCTGGTCGAGCACGGCCCCGGTGAAGGTGTGGAAGGGGCGCCACGAGGGATCGACGCCCTCGGCCGGGCCGGTCGCGAGGCCGAAGAACCCGTCGAGGGTCGCGACGTCGTCCATCTCCCCGGTGAGGTCCGCGCGCCATGGGCCCCATGATCCCGGACGCGACGCGGAGTCACCGCGCTCACCCGTTCAGCCCTCTCCGAGCGGCCGGATCCGCGCCCGGAGATGCGGCGATCGGCGCGTGAGGGTCGGCGCGGTCGGGGTGATTCGTTAGGTTCGGACCATGCTCGACTCGGGTCTGCGCTTCGCTTTCGCCTTCCTACCGGCGGGCGTCGCGATCGTCGTCGGCCTCGTGCTGGCCATCCAGCGCCGCCGCCTCCAGCCGGAGGTGACGACGCCGGCCATCGCGGGGCTCGCCCTGCAGCTCGTGGCCGCGCTGCTCAGCGCCTCGACGGTCGTGGTGCTGCCGGCCCTGCTGAACTCCGGCTCGAGCGCGAGCAGCGTGCTCACGGCCTCCAGCCTCATCGGGGTCCTGACGGCGCTGCTGACCGTGCTCGGGTGGGTGCTGCTGCTCATCGCGCTCTTCCGACGGTTGCCCGCGTCGGCCCCCGCCGCCGTGGCGCCCCCCGCCTCGGCGCCTCAGCCCGGTGGGCCGTGGCCACCCCTGCGCGGGG
This sequence comes from uncultured Actinomycetota bacterium, assembly GCA_963849235.1. Taxonomy (GTDB): domain Bacteria; phylum Actinomycetota; class Actinomycetes; order Mycobacteriales; family Pseudonocardiaceae; genus Actinomycetospora. Next base: position 915,885 of record CAWKGY010000001.1, read on the forward strand.
CCTCGGCGGGGCAGCCACCCGCGGACGACGCCCCGACCGGCCGGCACGCCCTGCTCGACGAGCACGGCCAGCAGGTCGTCGCCGAGCCCGGCGTCCGCTTGGCGCCGCGTGCGGCCGCGCTCGCCGGTGGTGCCGCGGTGGGGGGCGTGGCCCTCGGTGCCGCGGCGGCCGCGGACGGCGACGACGAGGCCCCAGCGGGCCACCAGGCGGACCTGCCGACCGAGGCGGTGCCGTCGTCGGGCACGCTTCCTCGTCCGGGCCGGAGCGAGGCGGCGGGCGAGGAGGGCGACGCTCCCGACGCGGGTCCGGCCGGGGTCGACGAGAGCGCCGTCGGCGGGATGCCGACGGGGACGGCTGGGGACGACGAGGCCGACGCCGGACCTGCGGACGCCGGAGCGGTGGCCCGAGGTGCGGTCTCTGCGAGCGGTGGGGTCCGGCCCTGGCCGGGCAGCACGGGGGCGGCGTCGCCCGGGTCGACGAGCCCGGGGACGGCCGGCGCGGGAACGAGCCTTCCGGGGACGACCGGCGCAGGAACGACCGGCGCAGGAACGACCGGCGCAGGAACGGCCGGAGCGGGGGCAGCCGGCGCAGGGACGGCCGGTGCGGGGGCGACCCGCGGTGCCGGGTTCACGGGCGCCGGGCTCGCGGGCGCCGGGCTCGCGGCGGGAGCCGGGGTCGCGGGAGCCGGGGTGGCGGACGCCGCCGTCGGTGGCACGCCGACCGGACCCGGCGAGCGGAAGGACACGCCCCCCGAGGCGGCGGCGGGGGCGACCGCGCCCGCGGCCCCATCAGAGGAGGCGGCCACCGAGACGATCCGCACCCACGGGCCGTCCTCTGCGGTGATCCCTCCGACGACCGGCCCGGCCCCGCATGCCCGACCGGGGAACCGCGGGAGTCGACGACGCCGCCGTCGGTGGGACGCCCACCGCCGCGGCCGACCCGCCCCCGGACCCCAGCGCGGTCAGCGTGGACGAAGGTGCCCTCGGCGGCATTCCGACCGACGCCGCATCCGCCACGGACCGCAGCACCTCGACCGCGGACGAGACCGAGCACGAAGGGGCGGATCACGAGACCGCGGCCCACGGGGACGAGGCCGACGGCACCGTCGAGCACTCGGAGGACAGCCGGGAGCACGCCGACGGCCGTCCCGACCCGGCGGCTCGACCCGCGCCCACGGCGACCGGCAGTCCGGTCCCGCCCGGCAGCCCGGTCCCGCCCGGCAGCCCGGTCCTGCCCGGTCGCATCCCGACGACGCCGCCGACCCCGCCGGCGGGCGCCGTCCCTCCGCGTGGCGCCGCCTCCCCCACCGAGGCCGTCCCGCCGACGAGCGCGGTCCCGCCGACGGGCGCCGTCCCTCCGCGTGGCGCCGACTCCCCCAGCGAGGCCATCCGGCCGACGGGCGCGGTCCCGCCGACGCCGCCCGTCCCTCCGGCCGGCGCGGTTCCCCCGGCCGGCGCGGTTCCCCCGGCCGGCGCGGTCCCTCCCGCCGAGGCGACTCCGCGCGGTGGGCCCAGCGGCGATTCCCTCTTCACCCCGGCTTCGCCGAGTGCGCCGGTTCCCGAGGAGGCCGTCGGCGGCACGCCCACGGGACCCTCAGCGTCGGAACGCGCCGGGCGCGGAACCCGACGACGCCGGCGAGCGTCCCGGTCTGGTCGACCGTACGAAGGCCCAGGTCGCGGGCTGGTTCGAGCCGGTCACCAGCAGCCAGGACGGCGGGTTCGGTGGCGCCGGGTCGACACCCGAGGAGCCACCCCCGAACGGTCAGCACCAGGGGCGCTGAGCGCCGCCCTCGCGGGCGAGCACCTCGGCGACCGTGCGGGTGGCCCCGACGGCGGTCAGCAGGCTGCCGGGGCCGGCGAGCGGTGTGCGCGCCCAGGTGAGCCCGTCATCGTCGTGGGCCTCCTCCGCGTCGTCCGGAGGCGGTTCCCCGACCAGCAGGACGGAGCCGACGGACCGGGCGCCCCCGGTTCCACCGATCCCGGTGAGGGCCGCGTCGGCGCCGTCGAGCAGCGTCGTCGACGCCAGCAGCGGCGAGCCGCCGACCGTGGCCCGGATCGTCGACGCGCAGCGCCCGCCGAGCTGCCCGGTGCGCCCCAGCACCAGGTGCTCGACCACGCGGGCCCGCGAGCCCTCCGCGAGGTGCAGGCGCACGGACGGCTCCCAGAGGGCGCCGTCGCAGATCACGGTCGGCTCGGGGCGCCAGTCGAGCGCCGCCCCCTCGGCCAGCACCGCCTCGACGTCGAACGAGGCGACGGAACCCGGTTCCCGACCCGGCTGCACGACGGTCGCCGCCGCGCTGTGCACCGCCAACCGCTCCCCCGGCCCGAGCTCCACCCGGAGCCGCAGCCGATCCCCGCCCAACGGCCCGCCGCCCACGGCGACCACGTGGACACGGCGCCGCCCGGTGCGGCGGAGCACCACCGGCGGGGCGGAGGCCCAGGTGAGCCGACCGTCGACCAGCTGCAGCCGCGCCGACGCCTCCACTGCCGACGCCTCCACGCCGACGCCGCGGCCACCGGGGCGTCGGCAGTCGTCGTCACGCCGTCACCGGCACCTGGGCCCGCACCCAGTCGACCACCTCGGTGATCGGCGCCGTCCGCACCGAGGTCAGCGCGGTCGGCTTCCCGTCCCGCACGCGGGCGGCGTCGGCGGCCATGCGCGTGGTGTCGGCTCCGACCAGAGGGCCGAGGTCGACCTTGTTGATCACGAGCAGGTCGGCGCCCGCGACACCGGGGCCGCCCTTGCGGGGCACGTCGTCGCCGCCTGCGGTGTCGATCGACGAAGATCTGCCGGTCGACGAGGCCGTAGCTGAACGTCGCCGTGAGGTTGTCACCGCCGGACTCGACGAGCACGAGGTCGGGGTCGAAGCGCTCCACGAGGTCCTCGACGGCGTCGAGGTTCGCGGTGATGTCGTCGCGGATCGCGGTGTGGGGGCAGCAGCCGGTCCGCACGGCGACGATCCGCTCGGCGTCGAGGACGGCCTCGCGGCGCAGGAAGTCGGCGTCCTCGGTGGTGTAGATGTCGTTGGTGACGACGGCGACCGAGAGCTCGTCGCGCAGCACCCGGCACAGCGCCGCGACCAGCGCGGTCTTCCCGCAGCCCACCGGGCCGCCGATCCCGATCCGGATGGCGTGACCGGTCCGCGGCGGGTGGTCGTGCGTCCCGCCGCCGAGGTCGTGCTCGTCGAGTCTATGAAGCAAAGAGGGCTCCTTCGGATCGGGCGTGCACGACGGCGAGCACGTCGGGCAGCGGGGTCGTCGCGGTGGGCAGGAGGCCGGGATCGTCGCGGGCGGCCGCGAGGATCCCCGCGTCGGCGGCCCGGTCGACGACGCCGGCGTGCTCCTCGAGGGCCCGGGCGTGGACGCCGGCGAGGGCGAGCGGGTCGAGGCCGAGCAGGCGGACTGCCCGCGGAGCAGACCTGGCCGACGAGGTGGTGCACGGCGAGCGCGGCGGCGTCGTGCGCCGACCCTCCGGCCGCGGCGGTGGCGACGCCGAGCACGAGCGCCTGGTGCGGGCGTGGACCGAGCCCGGCGATCGCGGCGTGCGGCCACGCGGCGCGGACGGTGCGCAGCATCGCCCGCCCCTGGGCCCGCGACACCTCCCGCAGCGCGGCGACCGGGGTGCGCGCCGAGACGGCGGCGTCCCAGGGGGTCCAGTCCACCGGATCCGACGCGAGCGGTTCCGGCGAGGGGCGCCCCTGGCCCATAGAGTCGACCGAAGGGGCCCTTCGCTCAGAACGGCCGGCCGCGAGCGGTTCCGGCGAGGGGCGCCCCTGGCCCGATAGAGTCGACCGAAGGGGCCCTTCGCTCAGAACCGCTCAGCGCGCACGCCGCCGCCGCGGCCGCCGCGGTGACCAGACCCGCCGTCGGGACCCGCCCGGCCAGCCAGGCCACGACGTCGTCGGGGGCACGCACCATCCCGCGACGCACCGCTGCCTCCAGCCCGCCGGAGTGGGCGTGCCCGCCGGTGGGCAGCCGGGAGTCGGCCAGCAACCAGAGCCCGCTCATGTGCCGAACAGGGCGGGCTCACCGCGCACCGCGAGCGCCCCCTCCAGCTCGAGGAGCGCCCGCTTGCGGTCGGTGCCCCCGCCGTAGCCGGTCAGCGAGCCGTTGGTCCCGACCACCCGGTGGCAGGGCACGACGATGCTGACCGGGTTCTTGCCGTTGGCCAGCCCCACCGCGCGCACGGCGGTGGGCTGCCCGATGGCGACCGCCAGCTCGGCGTAGGTGCACGTCTCGCCGTAGGGGATCTCGCGCAGCGCCGCCCAGACCCGCTGCTGGAAGTCGGTGCCGCGCAGCCCCACCTCGAGATCGAACTCCCGCAGCTCGCCGGCGAAGTACGCCATCAGCTGCTCCCGGGCGGCGGGCGCCGCGTCGGCCACCCGCTCGCCGAGCAGCTCCGGCCCCGGACCGTGCCGGTGCTCCTCCATGTAGAGCCCGTCCAGCACCCCGTCCCGCGCCCGGAGCGTGAGCGGACCCGAGCGGGCTGTCATGGACGGAGTGGCTGTGTACGGAACGCGTCGTCGTCACACCGGCACCATCGCAGACCCCACCGACACTCAGAACAGGAAATAGCGCTGCGCCATCGGCAGCTCCCGGACCGGATCGGGATCGACCACCGAACCGTCGATGCGCACGGTGAAGGTGTCCGGGTCGACGGTGATCTCCGGGGTGGCGTCGTTGTTGGGCATGTCGGCCTTCGACACGCCCCGCGGCGACCGGACCGGCACGAACCGACGCCTGACGTCGACGGAGCCGGCCAGCCGACGATCGAGTGCGGCCTGCGTCGCGAAGAAGACCGACGACGCGGCCGCCGCCGCCGGGGCCGCCCCGAACATCGGGCGCGAGAGCTCGGGCTGGGGCGTCGGGATGGACGCGTTCGCGTCGCCCATGCGGCCCCACGCGATGACGCCGCCCTTGACCACGACGTTCGGCCGGACGCCGAAGAACGCCGGGTCCCACAGCACCAGGTCGGCGAGCTTCCCGACCTCGACCGAGCCCACCTCGCCGTCGAGCCCGTGCGCGATCGCCGGGCAGATCGTGTACTTGGCGACGTAGCGCCGCGCGCGCTCGTTGTCGTCGCCGGAGGCCTGCACGCCGGTGAGCCCCGTGACCCGGCGCTTGGCCGCGTGCGCGGTCTGCCAGGTGCGGAGAACGACCTCGCCGACCCGACCCATCGCCTGCGAGTCCGAGCCGATCATCGAGATCGCGCCGAGGTCGTGCAGGAGGTCCTCCGCCGCGATCGTCGAGGCCCGGATCCGGGACTCCGCGAAGGCCAGGTCCTCGGGGATCGACGGCGAGAGGTGGTGGCAGACCATGAGCATGTCGAGGTGCTCGTCGACGGTGTTCACGGTGTGCGGCCGGGTCGGGATTCGTCGACGAGGGCAGCACGTGCGGCTGCCCGGCGACGGTGATGATGTCCGGCGCGTGCCCGCCGCCCGCGCCCTCCGTGTGGTACGCGTGGATCGACCGGCCGGCGATCGCCGCGAGCGTCGAGTCGACGTAGCCGGCCTCGTTGAGCGTGTCGGTGTGCAGCGCGACCTGCACCCCGGTCTCGTCGGCCACCCGCAGCGACGCGTCGATCGCGGCGGGCGTCGCGCCCCAGTCCTCGTGGACCTTGAAGCCCGAGGCGCCCGCGAGGACCTGCTCGCGCAGCGCCTCCTCGCCGACGGTGTTGCCCTTGCCGAGCAGCGAGAAGTTCAGCGGGCTCGTGTCCAGCGCCTCGAACATGCGCGCGAGCCACCACGAACCCGGCGTCACCGTGGTCGCCTTGGTGCCCTCCGCGGGCCCGGTGCCGCCGGCGATCATCGTCGTCACCCCGGAGCCGATCGCCTCCGGGAGCTGCTGCGGGCTGATGAGGTGGACGTGGCAGTCGACGCCGCCCGCGGTGAGGATCAGGCCGTTGCCGGCCAGGATCTCCGTCGAGGGCCCGATGACCAGCTCCGGGGAGACCCCGTCCATCGTGTCCGGGTTGCCGGCCTTGCCCAGCCCGACGATGCGCCCGTCGCGCACCCCGACGTCGGCCTTCACGACGCCCCAGTGGTCCAGGACCAGGGCGCCGGTGATCACGAGGTCGGCGGCGCCCTCGGCGCGGGTGGCCCGCGACTGGCCCATCGACTCGCGGATCACCTTGCCGCCGCCGAAGACCGCCTCGTCGCCGCCGCGCGGCCCGCGGCTGCGGTCCTCCTCGACCCGGATCGTCAGGTCGGTGTCCGCCAGGCGGACCCGGTCACCCGTCGTCGGGCCGAACAGGGCGGCGTAGGCCTCGCGCCCGACCGACCATCCGCTGCCGGGGGTCCCCGACGAGGCCCCGGCCGGGTCGGGCACGTCGAGGCGCCCGCCGGGCACGACGCCGCGCCCGCCCAGCGCCACGAGGGTGACGTCCTTCTCGACGCCGGGCTCGAAGCGCACCGATGTGCCGGCCTGGATGGCGAGGCGCATCCCCGTCGCCGCCGACCGGTCGAAGTCGAGCGCGGGGTTCGTCGACGAGAAGTGCATGTGCGAGCCGACCTGGATCGGCCGGTCCCCGGTGTTGGTGACCGTCAGGGTGACGACGGCGGCCCCGTCCCCGGTGACGACGTCGCCGCCGTCACCGGGGAGGAAGGCGCCGGGCCCCGCCGGGCTCGAGCTGCCGCTCATGACGCTCCCCCGTCGTTCCGCTCGCCCGGCGTCGAACTCCCCGTCGCTCCGCTCGCCCGCATCACTGGATCGGCTCGTGCACGGTCACGAGCTTCGTGCCGTCGGGGAAGGTCGCCTCCACGGCGACGGTGGGCAGCATCTCGGGGACGCCCTCCATGACGTCGTCGCGGGTCAGCACGTGCTGTCCGCCGTCCATGAGGTCGGCCACGCTGCGCCCGTCGCGGGCCCCCTCGAGGATCCACGAGCTCAGCAGCGCGACCGCCTCCGGATGGTTGAGGCGCAGGCCCCGCCCACGGCGCTCCCGCGCCAGGTTCGCCGCCACGTGCAGCAGCAACTTCTCCTGTTCGTGCGGCGAGAGCAGCACCTCGTCGGACCCCTTCCGCTGTGTTGTCGCGCCGGGACGGCGCGGCGAGCCGCCGGAACTTTAGGTCCGGGACGTTACGGCGATGTTGACGGCTCGGGGAGCACGTGCGTGCCGGCGCGGTCGGTCGACAGGCACAGCGAGCAGACGTAGCCGGTCCCGGTGCCCGAGGCCGTCATGTCCGGACGCTCGTAGTCCTGGTCGGCAGACCTCGCAGTGCAGCGTCTCCGCCGGAGGGGTTGCCGAGCTCGTCGTACATCGGCGAGGTCGATGCCGTCGTCGGTGCGCCGCAGGTAGTACTTGCCCTTCGTGGCGATCGCGAGGATCGGCGGGAAGACGAACGCCAGCACGATGGCCACCAGCGGCGAGTACGGCGCGAGGGTGTCGCCCAGGACCCCGAAGAACGCGAGGATCGAGACGCCCGGCCGCGATCAGCATCGAGCCGAACCCGACCGGGTTGACCGCGTAGAGCATGCCGCGGCGGAACTCCGGCTGCTTCGGCGAGAGCTTCGAGCAGGTACTTGTTGAACACGATGTCGGAGGCGACGACGACGACCCACGCCATGCCGCAGTTCGCGTAGAACCCGAGGATCGTGTTGAGGAAGTCGAACATGTTCGCTTCCATCAGGATCAGCGCGATCACGAGGTTGACGCCGAGGAACACCAGCCGGCCCGGGTAGTGCTTGGTGACGCGGGTGAAGGAGTTCGTCCACGCCAGCGAGCCGGAGTAGGCGTTGGTGACGTTGATCTTGATCTGGCTGATCACGACGAGGATCGACGGCGAGGGTGAGCGCCAGCCAGGCGGCATGATGTTCGTGTAGATCTCCAGGAACTGCTGCACCGGCTGGTTGGCGAAGCCCGCGCCGCCGGCGACGTTCGCGATGAGGTAGACGGCGAGGAACAGGCCGATCGACCTGCTTGATCGGCGCCGAAGATGACCCAGCCCGGGCCGGCGAGGATCGTCGCGGTCCACCAGCGTGCGCGAGTTCTCCGGGGTGCGCGGGGGCATGAACCGCAGGTAGTCGATCTGCTCGGCGATCTGGGCGATGAGCGAGAGGCAGACGCCCGCGGCGAGCAAGATCGACCCGAGGCTCGGCGAACCCGTGCGCCCTTCTCGCCCTGGTAGGCGAAGAACGTGCGTGACCGAGTCCGGGTGGCTGATGAGCAGGTAGACGAACGGCAGCGACCATGAGGATCAGCCAGAGCGGCGTGGTCCAGAGCTGCAGCTTGGAGAGCACCTTCATCCCGTAGATGACCAGCGGGAAGATGATGACCGTCGAGACCGCGTAGCCGATCCAGAGCGGGATGCCGAGGCCGAGCTGCAGGCCCTGGGCCATGATCGAGCCCTCGAGGGCGAAGAAGATGAACGTGAACGTCGCGAAGATGACGTTCGTGACCACCGACCCGTAGTAGCCGAAGCCGCTGCCGCGGGTGATGAGGTCGAGGTCGAGGTTGTAGCGCGCCGCGTAGTACGCCAGCGGGAAGCCCGACAGGAAGATGACGACCGCGAAGACCAGGATGCCCCACAGCGCGTTCACCGTGCCGTAGGAGATGCCGATGTTCGCGCCGATCGCGAAGTCGGCGAGGTAGGCGATGCCGCCGAGGGCGGAGATGGCCACCACCCCGACGCCCCACTTCCGGTAGCTGCGCGGCGCGAACCGGAGCGTGTAGTCCTCGAGGGTCTCGTTGGCCTTGCTCGCTGCTCCGCTCGTCGGCGCTGTCTGCGCCTCCGTGGGCTCCACGTCCTGTGACACGCTGCTGTCCTCCACGCCGGGCCCGGGGTCGTCGCCCCGTTCGGGGCAACCACCCAGGCATCCTCCGTGAGCGCGGAGTGAAGGCGTTTGCGGTGATGTCACCGCTTCGTTAACGCGTCCGTTCAGGGAAGCGTCGGGTCACCCGGGTGGCGCAGGGACACCCCGGGGCGGCGCGCAGTGCTCCTCGTGGTCGGCGTGCTCGGCCGTCTCGATCTGCAGCGTCGTGTGCTCCAGACCGAAGCGGTCCCGCAGCGCGTGCGCCGCGCAGTCGAGGACGCTCCCGTCCACCGCGCGGCCCTCGCAGTGCGGCGTCGCGTCGTCGTCGACGACGAGGTGCGCCGACGCCGCGGGCACGCGGTCGGAGATGACCCAGACGTGCAGGTCGTGCACCTCGCGGACACCCGGCACCGCGACGAGGGCGGACGCGCACCTCCTCGAGGTCGACCCCGGGCGGGACGCCCTCGAGCAGGACGTGGGCGGTGGCGCGCAGCAGCGCGAGGGTGCGCGGCAGCAGGATCAGGACGATGACCAGCGACGCCACGACGTCGGCGTAGGGCCAGCCGGTGAGCAGGACGGCCCCGGCGGCGGCCATGACGGCCAGCGAGCCCAGGGCGTCGCCGAGGACGTGCAGTGCGGCGCCGCGGACGTTGAGGTTCTCCCGGTCGCCCCCGGAGAGCACGGCCAGCGACACGAGGTTGCCCGACCAGCCCGACGGCGCCGAACAGCAGCAGCGCCACGCCCGGGGATCTCCGGCGGCGTGGGCGCCAGGAGCCGTTCGACGGCCTCGACGGCGACCCAGGCGGTGACGGCGAGCAGCGCGAGCGCGTTGACCGCGGCGCCGAGCACCTCGGAGCGCCCGAGACCGAACGAACGGCGGGCGCTCGGGGGGCGCTGGGCGAGCCGGGCGGCGACGACGGCCGTGAGGAGCGCCGCGACGTCGGTGAGCTGGTGTCCGAGGTCGGCCAGCAGCGCGAGCGAGCCGGTGACCCAGGCCCCCACGGCCCCGGTGACCAGGACGAGGGCGGTGATCACGAGGGCGACGGTCAGGCGCATCCCGTCGGCGCCGGCCCCGTGGACGTGCCCGGTGTGGCCGCCGTGCCCATGACCGTGGTCATGGTCGTGCGCGCCGTCGCCTCCTCGCCCCATGCTCGCGACGATACATGCACGAATGCGCATGTCGGAACCGGGACGCGCCGCCGACGGGATCACATCCGCGGGTCAGGGCTCGAGCCGGTGGCCGCGTGGGCGAACGGCGCCGTCCTGCCGTGGGACGGCAGCAACGCGCCATTGCTGCCACGGGGAGGCGGGCCCCCGCGAGAGCGAACGGCGCCGTCCTCCCGTCAGACGGCAGCAACGCGCCATTGCTGCCACGGGGAAGCGGGCCCCCGCGAGAGCGAACGGCGCCGTCCTCCCGTCAGACGGCAGCAACGCGCCATTGCTGCCACGAGGACCGGCGGCCGGACCGGCCCGGCGTGCCGAGTGGGCGCTCACGGGGCGGAGGCGAGCCCCCCGTGCCCACTCGACGGGCCGCGGTCACTCCGGCCCGCCCGCCTCCCCCGGCAGCGACAGCGTCGCCCCGAACGTCAGGGTCCCGGCCCGGTCGTGGGTCGCGACGAGCCGACAGGCGTCGCCTCCGTGACCCTCGAGGACGAACTCGGTGATCGGGCCCTCGGGGTCGACGATGACGTAGTGCGGGATGCCGGCCTCGGCGTACTCGGCGAGCTTCGCGACCCGATCGGTCCGTCGGGTGCCGGGCGAGAGGATCTCGACGGCGACGAGGACCTCGCCAGGACGGAGCCGTGGACGGCCGTCGAGGGCGGTCCGGCCGGCGACGAGGAGGTCCGGCGCGCGCACCGTGGCGGGCCCGCGCCCGTCGATGACGACCTCGGTGTCGGTCAGCACGACCCGGTCCGCCGAGACCTGGCTGCGCAGCTGGGCGCCCAGCTCGAGGACCAGGGCCTGGTGGCGAGGGTGCGGGTGGGGCGCGACGACCATCACCCCCTCCACCAGCTCGTACCGCGCGGAGGAGTCCTCGGGCAGGGCGTCCCACTCCGCCAGGTCGATCAGGTGATCGGGCGGGCGGGACGGCCAGGCCGGGCCAGCGGTCATGGTCATCTCACCCCTTCGACGCCGGCCATCGTCCCACGGTTCCGCTCCCCCGGAATCCGGTCGAACCGGGCAGGACGCCGGACTAGCCTCCGGCGCCGTGGAGGTCACGTTCCGCCCGGTCACCGGCGACGACTTCGGGCTGATCGCCCGGTGGCTGGCCGAGCCGCACGTCGCCCGGTGGTGGGCGCACGAGACCACCCCGGAGGCCGTCGAGCGCGACTTCGGCCCGACGCTGCGCGGGGAGGAACCGAACGAGGACCTCGTCGCGCTCCTCGACGGGCGCCCGCTGGGGCTGTGCCAGCGGTCGTTCTGGCACGCGTATCCCGACGAGGTGGCCGAGTACGCGCCGTACGTGCTCGTCCCGCCGGACGCGATGACCATCGACTACCTGGTCGGCGAGCCGGGCGACGTCGGGCGCGGCCTCGGCTCGGCCCTCGTGCGGGCGCTCGCGGACGACACCCTCGCCACCCACCCGGGGTGCGGGCAGCTGCTCGTCCCGGTCGCCGCCGGGAACGTGGCCTCCCAACGGGTCCTGCGCAAGGCCGGGTTCGTGTTCGTCACCGTCGCGCGGACCGCGCCGGACAACCCCGTCGACCCCCCGGAGCACCGGGTCCACCGGCGGCTCCGGTCGTAGGGTGCCGTCCGTGATCGGCTCCCCGTCCAACCCCTGGCTCGCGGTCACCGGGGGCACCGCAGGCCCCGGCTACGCCGCCCGGTTCGCCGCGCTCGCCGCCGAGGGCGCGGACCTGCACGGCGAGGCCCGCCGCGTCGACGCCCTGCTCACGGACCTCGGACGCCGGCCGGGCGACGTGCTCGACGCGGGCTGCGGGACCGGCCGCGTGGCGGCGCACCTCGCGGACCTCGGCCACCACGTCGTCGGCGCCGACCTCGACGCCTCGATGCTCGCCGAGGCCCGCAGCGCCCGGCCCGACCTCGACTGGCGGCTCGTGGACCTCGCGCGCCTCGACCTCGCCCGCCGGTTCGACGTCGTGGTCGGGGCGGGCAACCTCTGGCCGCTGCTGACCCCGGGCACCCACGCGCGCGTCGTGGCCCGCCTGGCCGCCCACCTGCGCCCCGGCGGCCTGCTGGTCCTCGGCTTCGGGCTCGACGCCGAGCACGTGCCGTTCACCCTCCCCGACGGCGTGCCGTTCCCCGACCTCGTCGCCTACGACACCGCCTGCGTCGGCGCGGGGCTCACGCTGCGCGCCCGCACGGCGGACTGGGACGGCGTCGAGCCCTACACCGGCGGCGGGTACGCGGTCAGCGTCCACGGGCTCGGCGGCTGACGCCTCGGGGCGCGCCCCGGGTCAGTGCCCGGACCCCGGGGTCGCCGGCGCGGACGAGTGGGTCCCCGACGTGGTCTCCGCGTGGGCGAACGACTGCCAGCCGAAGTACCCGCCCGCCAGCAGGGCGATGACGAGCACCACGAGCGCGACGAGCACGACGGGACGCCGGCGGCTCTTCTCGGAATCGGGCTTGGCCAGGTCGGGGGCGGGCATCCCGGCCGCCCCCATCGGCGGGCGCCCGGGCCCCATCCCGGCCGGACCCGGCCCCGGTCCGCCGGGGCCCGGTCCGCCGGGGCCCTGTCCGCCGGGGCCCGATCCACCAGGGCCCGGGCCGCCGGGGCCCGGGCGACCCGGCCCGGGCGGCGGTCCGGGCCGCCCGGGGAACGGCGCGCTTCCCCCGGGTCCGGGGTTCGGTCGCTGGGGACGCGATCCCGGTCCGACCCCCGCCGGCTCCCGGGCCGGGTAGCCCCGGGCCGGGGTGCCGGGTCCGGGGGCCGCGGGCCGGCGCGGTGCGAGGGTCGGCGGGGCCGCCCCGAGGACGATCGCGTGCTTCGGGTGCGCGTCGACCGACGTCGGACGATCGAGCTCGGCGGAGATCATCTGCGAGACCAGGGGGATGCGCGACGAGCCCCCCACCAGCAGGACCGTCGCGAGCTGACCGGGCTCGACCGAGGCGGAGCTCAGCGCCCGGCGCAGGGACGCGACGGTCGCGCTGATCGAGGGCCGGACCATCTCCTCGAACTCGCTGCGGGTGAGCCGGACCTCGGTCTGGACGTCGGGCAGCAGCACCGGGACGGCCGTCTGGGTGTCCGAGGAGAGCGACTCCTTGGCCAGGACGCACTCGCGGCGCAGCCGGATCGCGGCCCGGGTGGCGGCCGGGTCGGCGGGGTCGAGGGCGGACACGGCCCCGTCGAGCGTGCGGTCGACGTGGGCGTAGACCGCCTCGTCGAAGTCGATCCCGCCGATGCCCTCGACGCCCTCGGGCCGCCCCAGGATCTCGAACCCGTTCCGCGCGGTGCGCAGCACGGTCGCGTCGAAGGTCCCGCCCCCGAGGTCGTAGACCGCGACCAGCGAGCCCGGGGAGAGCCGCTCGTTGCGGGAGTAGTGGGCGGCCGCCGCCTCGGGCTCGGTGAGCATCCGCACCCGCCCGAGGTCGGCGAGCCCCGGGATCTGGCCGAACAGCTCCCGCTTGTACGGGCCCCAGTTCGCCGGGTGGGTCAGGGTGAGGACCTCGGGGGGCCCACCGCGGGCCTGGCTGACCGTCGCGACGACCTGCTTGAGCTGGGCGGCCATCAGGCGCGCGGCCGGGAAGGGCTGGCCCCCGAGGATCAACGGCATCGGGTCGCCGAGGCGCCGCTTCACCTCACGCGCGACGCGGTCCGGTTCGACGGCGGCCCGACGCTCGGCCGCGTCCCCGGTCAGGAAGCTGCCGTCGCCGCGCGCGAGCACGACCGAGGGCACCGCGTCCGCGCGATCCCCGAGGGTGACCATCTCCGCACGGCCGTCGGCGGCCGTGGCGGCGGCGGTGAAGGTGGTGCCGAGGTCGACACCGAGGCCGTACGTCATCGTCGAACGCTTCTCTCTCGCTCGTCAGGGGTGCAGCGGGGTCGGGCACGGGGACCGGCTCACGGCGGGTGCGACACCGGGCGGCCCCGGCCGTTGCCCAGCGGTGCGGGCCGGCCGGACCCACTTCCGGGCCGGGGCCGGGGCCGGGGCCGGGGGCAGGGGCGAACGCGCCGAGCACGAGGCCCTCGCAGGTCCGGACGAGCACGCGGGCCGCCTCGCGCACGTCGCGGGCCGACGACGGGTGCTCCGCCCGGCGCTGCCACCGCGCGAGGGCCGCGGTCGCGGCCCGGACGATCTCCTGCGGGCGCATGCCCGGCTCGAGCCCGAGGCGGGTGCGGGGGTCGACGCCCGCCTCGCCGAGCAGGCGCTGCGCCTGCGCGCGCTCGGTGTCGGTCAGCATCAGTCCGCCGCTCCGCAGGGTGTCGAGCAGCCGGATCTCGGCGAACTCGTGCGCCCCGGCGGTGATGCGCTCGAGGTCGTGGCGCAGGCCCGCGGCCGCGGGGAGGGGCCAGCGCGCGACGACCCCGTCGAGGGTCAGCAGCGCGGAGCGGGCCTTGAGGACGTCGGCCCGCTCGGCGAACCGGGTGTGCAGGGCCTCCCGCAACGGCCCGAGGCCGCTGGCGGTGAGCAGCTCGCGGGACAGCGCGTTGGCGGTGGTGGCCACCCCGGTCTGCACCAGCTTCAGCGCGAGACGGATGCCGAAGAACCCGAGCCGGTCCATGAGGGCGGCCCGGCGGGCGGGCTCGAGCGGGATCGTGCTCTCGGCGGTGCTGAACCGGACCGCGGTGAGGAGCAGGCGGTCCCGCTCGGCCTCGTCGGCCGCCGCGAGCGTGCCGACGGCGCGGAACTCGTCCTCGCGCAGGGTGGCCGCGGTGGCGGCGAGCAGGCCGGCGACCGGCAGCACGGTCTGGCACAGCGCCTGCAGCCGCGGGTCCTGCTCGTACCGCGCCGCGATGCGCGCGGCGCTCTCGAGGGCGTCCTCGCGCCCGTGGCCGACCTCGTCGGCCCGCGCCAGGACCCCCAGGGTGTTGATGGGACGCCGCTCGGACGGATCGTCGCGGAAGGTCTCCAGGAAGCGCACGTCCGAGGCGTGGACGTGGCGCATCAGGTAGACCACGGCGTCGACCTGGGCCGGGGCCTCGTCGTCCGCGCCGAGCGCGCTCTCGGCCCGACGGGACAGCTCGGAGCTCAGCGAGTCCATCCCGGGGGTGTCGACGAGGCTCATGGTGCGCAACGACGCCGAGGGCCAGTCGACGACCAGCCGGTCGATGTCCTCTGCGCGCATGCCGGCGAGGTCGATGTCGAGCAGCGCGCCGCTCGGGCCGGGCGGCAGCGGCCGGGGCGGGCCGGAGCGCGGGTAGGCCATGACCCGGTAGGAGTGGCCGTCGCGGTACCAGGTGACCACGCGGGTGCACTCCCCCGCGTCCGTCGCCGCGAGCTCCTGGCCGACCAGCGCGTTGAGCAGCGTCGACTTGCCCGCCTTGATGCGGCCGGCGAGCGCCACCCGCAACGGCTCGTCCAGGCGTGCCGCCGCCGTCCGCAGCTCGGGCATCGCAGGGCCGCCCGCGTAGATCCGACCGGCCTGCGCCATCAGCCCGCGGACGTCATCCAGCAGCGTCCGCGGGGGCGGCGGTCCGCCGCCCGACGGCCGGTGGGGGCCCGGCCCGGTCATCGCCCGACGCCCGACGGTCCCGACCCGGCCGGGGCCGGCCGGGCGGCGGCGGGCGTGACCTCGCGGGGTGCCTCGATCCGCTCGCGGTGCGCCGCGAGGTCGTCGAGCCGGGCGCGCAGCGTCGTGAGCGTCCGCAGGTCGTCCTCGAGCCGCTCGCGCTGCCCGGACTCGCTCTCGCCGCCCTTGACCGCCTGCTGGGCCGCGGTGAGGGCCTCGCTCGCCGACCGCTGCAGTTCGCCCACGCGCTCGCTCCAGGCGTTGCGCAGCTCCCGCTGGACGTGTCGGACCGCGTCCCGCGAGTCCTTCCCGACCGACATGTTGAACTCGTCGACGAAGCGACGGACCCCCATCTTCGCCTCGCTCCGGCGCCGCTCGAGCTGCCGGCGCCGTTCCTCCTTGATCCCCGAGCCACCCATGAGGGCCGCGGCGACCAGTCCGAACGGCGTGGGGATCACGAGCGCGGTCATGTGGGCCAGCATCGTGAACATGAGGAAGCCGCCGTAGGCCTTCTGGAAGGCGGCCATCCCGGCGCCCTTGGCCTTCTTCTCGACGAAGGCGGAGTCGATCCCGAACCCGCCGATCATCTCCAGCGGCGCGTTGACGGCCCGCACCCCGATGACGTCGGCCTCGGCCAGCTCGAAGTGCTCGCCGACGGTCTGGGCGACCTCCTTGGCCCGGCGCACGAAGATCGCGTAGTTCTCCAGGGCCTCACCGGCGAGGCGCTGCCGCAGCCAGGCCTCGAACTCCTCCCACCCGTGCGCGGGGTCCCCCTCGTCGATCTTCCCCTCCGCCTCGTGCAGCACGGCGCGCGACCGGTCCCGGAGATCGAAGTCGATGTCGGAGGCGATGTCGCTGAAGCCGTCCTGGAGGAGCTGCTGCCACCGGGCGGAGCGTTCCCGCA
This sequence comes from uncultured Actinomycetota bacterium, assembly GCA_963849235.1. Lineage (GTDB taxonomy): Bacteria > Actinomycetota > Actinomycetes > Mycobacteriales > Pseudonocardiaceae > Actinomycetospora. Next base: position 932,172 of record CAWKGY010000001.1, read on the forward strand.
GGGCGTCGGCCCGTTCCTTGGCCGCGGTGAGCTGCTCCACCAGCGCCTCGGCGGCGTCCGGTTCGGCCAGCGCGGTCCGCCGCGCCCGCATCACCACCTCGAGCTGGTCGACGACCGACGAGATGTGCGACGTGACGGTGTCCAGCGCCAACTGCCCCGCCCGGCCGATGACCTCGTTGAGCCGGCCGACGAGGGCCGGGAAGCCCGACTCCTCGTTGAGCTCCTGGTCGTCGGCCTTGGCGGCCTGCCAGCGGATCGTGTTGGAGAGCGGGATCAGTTCCAGCGGGACGCCGGCGCGCTCGAGGTGGTCGGCGTCGAGGGCCTGGATCCGTTGCCAGTGCGGGTAGAGGTCGACCTTCGTCAGGACGACGACGACGTGGGGGCACAGGTCCTGGACCGCACGCAGGAAGCGCAGCTCGGCGTCGGTGAGCTCCTGGGACACGTCGGTGACGAAGAGGACGGCGTGCGAGCGGGGCAGGGCGGACAGGGCCGCGGCGTTGGCCGTGGACCCGATCCCCCCGACGCCGGGCGTGTCCACGAGGACGAGGCCCCGCGAGAGCAGCGGACGGTTGAGGCCGACCGCGACCGAGCGCAGCCGGCGGTGGTTCCCGGCGTTGCCGGACTCGGAGACGTAGCCGGCCAGCTGTTCCGGCGGGATGGGCTCGGTCCACCCGCCCCCGCCCGACCCGGAGGTCGACTCGAAGGTGGCGACGGCGCCGACCTGCTCCGCGTAGCGCACCTCGGTGGCCACACAGGTCGCGATGTCGTCGTCCACCGGGCAGACCGCGACGCCCAGCAGGGAGTTGATCAGCGAGCTCTTGCCCTGCTTGAACTCGCCGACCACGTGCACGGTCACGGAGCTGTCCGAGAGCAGCGCCCTGGTCGAGGTCAACCGCTCGACCAGGTCCTCCCGTTCGTAGGCCTGCGCCCCCTGGACGGCCAAGTCCAACGTCTCGGCGGCATGGCGCGCCGAGGAGCTGGGAGCCTGGGCGGTGGGCATCGTGCCTCCTCGGGAAGCGGCGTCGTGACGGGTGGCGGAGAACGCGGTCCTCCGCGCTCTCGCTCTCGCTGCTGGATCGTGTTACCGGGCCGGCGCCGACGGTGGCCCGTCGAGTCGACCTTCCGCCCGGAGCGGGCGGGGCACAAGGGTCGGGCACCGGAGGCGTCGGTCCGCGTGGTGACCGGCCCCGGACCTGTCGGATCCGGGTCGGACGCCGAGCGAGCCCCGGACCCCCGGACACGTTCCCGGGGGTCCGAGGCTCGCTCGGAGCGTCGACTCAGCCGTGGTGCTGGGCCGCGGCGGCGGCGTGGTCGTCGCCGCCCCCGTGCTGGGCGCCGTGGCCGGCGTCGTCGTGCTGCTGCGCGGCCGCGTGCTCGTGACCCTGGTCCTGCTGGTCGTGACCCTGCGCCGCGTCGTGCTCCTGCGCCGCCTCGTGCTGGACCTGGTGCTGCTCGGGCACCAGGTCCTCGTGGACGGCACCCGGGGTGGCGGCCGCGTGGTCCCCACCGTCGATCGGCTGCTGGGCGGCCAGGCCGTGGAAGCCCCCCTGGCCCTGGCCGGTCGCCGCGAGCGGGTGGAATCCGCCCTGCCCGGTCTGCGTGTCGCCGATACCGTGCGACTCCGTCTGGTTGAACGGGGTGTTCACCTGCGTCGAGTTGAACGCCCCACCGACGTCGGTGTGGTCGAGCGCGCCGTCGACGTTGGTGTGGTCGAGCACGCCGTTGACGTTGGTCTGGTCGCCGAGACCATTGACGTTGGTGTTGTCGAGCACCCCGTTCACGTTGGTGTGGTCGGCGAGCCCGTTGACGTTGGTCTGGTCGCCGAGACCATTGACGTTGGTGTTGTCGAGCACCCCGTTCACGTTGGTGTGGTCGGCGAGCCCGCTCACGTTGGTCTGGTCCCCGAGACCATTGACGTTGGTGTTGTCGAGCACCCCGTTCACGTTGGTGTGGTCGGCGAGCCCGTTCACGTTGGTCTGGTCGCCGAACCCGCTCACGGTGGTGGAGTCGAGCGTGCCGTTGACGTTCGTCGAGTCGAACGCACCGCTGACGGCGGTCTGGTCCCCGAACCCGGACACCGCGGTCTGGTCGCCGACCCCGGTGACGCTGGTCGAGTCGAACGCACCGCTCACGCCGGTCTGGTCCCCGAACCCGGACACCGCGGTCGAGTCGCCGACCCCGGTCACGCTGGTCGAGTCGAACGCACCGCTCACGCCGGTCTGGTCCCCGAACCCGGAGACCGAGGTCTGGTCCCCGAACCCGGACACCGCGGTCTGGTCCCCGACGCCGGTCACGCTGGTCGAGTCGAACGCACCGCTCACGCCGGTCTGGTCCCCGAACCCGGACACCGCGGTCTGGTCGCCGACCCCGGTGACGCTGGTCGAGTCGAACGCACCGGTCACGCCGGTCTGGTCCCCGAACCCGGAGACCGAGGTCTGGTCCCCGAACCCTGAGACCGTGGTCGAGTCGCCGACCCCGGTGACGCTGGTCGAGTCGAACGCACCGGTCACGCTGGTCTGGTCCCCGAACCCGGACACCGTGGTCGAGTCGCCGATCCCGGTGACGTGGGCCGTGTCGAACGCGCCGCTGAGCGAGGTCGAGTCGCCGATGCCCGCGACGGTCACGGAGTCGCCGAGGCCGGTCACGGCGGTCGAGTCGCCGGCGCCGGTGATGACCGCGCTGTCGCCCACGCCCGAGATGACGGCGCTGCTGCCCGCGCCGGTCACGGTCGCGGTCTCCCCGACCCCGGAGGCGGAGAGGGAGCTCCCGGCGCCCGTGGTGGTGGCCGCACTGCCCGCACCGGACTCCGAGACCGCGCTGCCGGCACCCGAGGAGGTGACGGAACCGCCGGCGCCCGACGAGGTGACCGAGCTGCCGACCCCGGTCGACGTCACCGACTCGCCGGCACCGGTCGCCGAGACCTGGCTGCCCGCCCCGCTCGAGGTGACCGAGCTGCCGGCACCCGTCGCGGTGACGTGGCTGCCGGCGCCGGTCGAGGTGACCTTGTCGCCGGCACCCTCGACCCTGATGTTGCTGTTGTCGGCGGAGCTCCGCACGGTCGTGTTGTTGCCGGTGACGGTGATGGGAGTTCCGGCCGGGAGCGTCTGCTCGAGCTTGCCCTGGCTGTCGAAGACCTGCGTCGAGCCGTCCTTGGCCTCGATGACGGTCTTGTTGTCCCCGGAGATCGTCGCTGCCGGGGGGTTCGGCTGAGCCATGATGGTCTCTCTTTCGGAGGTGACCGGCATGTCCGGTCGGGTGGCGCTCGAACCAGGCGGATCGAGCGGTTGAGCTTTTGCCGTATTCGGCGAGGCACTTCATAAGAATGTCGCCCGCGGATTCGTTCCGAGAGGGTGCGAACCCTCGTCCGCGGCGGGGACTCCCTGCCTTTCGGGGTGGGGTTGTCCCTACCCCGGCGAGCGGCCGCCTCGTGGGCGTTGTCGGTGGTCCCGACAAGGGCGGACCCGGGTCGGGACGGGCCGGTGGGCGCCGGCGACCGGGGGAACACCCCACGACGCGCCAAAACGCCCAAAACCCCCGAGCGGCCGTGGCCGACCCATGTCCGTCCCCCAGACGCAGTGGCACCGTGCTGCGGTGCGATTGCTTGCGGGGAAACGGTCGCGCACGCGACTCTCGACGTCATCCGTAGTCGACTACGCAAATCTGACTACGGTCCGCGTCATTCCTCCTGGATGTGCGCATTCGTCACGATTGACCGATTCGTTCCGTCACCCGGATGTCACCCCGGGTCCGTCGACGATCACTGTCCGCAGCCGCGGGGGCGGCCTCAGACCTCCGCGTCGATCGAGTCCGTCGTCCGCGACTGACGCTTCATGACGGCGTAGGCGACCACACCGAGCACGACGACGACCACGACGGCGAGCGGGGCCGAGAACTGGAGCACCCAGCTGCCGCCGGCGGGGTCGTACACCGCCTGGCGGGGCCAGCCGATGTTCACCAGCAGGAACACCCCGAACAGGACCGCCACCACGTTGACGGGCAGTCCCCAGCGGCCGAGGGAGAAGTAGGCCGGGTCGGCCCGGTGCTCGGGAGTGCGGCGCAGCCGGTGCCACAGGCGCGGCACCGTCACGAACAGGTACGCCAGGTAGACGATCACCACCGAGATCGACGTGACCGACGCGAAGACCGACGACTGGCCCAGGTTGACGAGCAGCACGGCGATCGAGAGCACCCCGACCGCGACACCGGACCACACCGGGGTCTTCGTCCGCGGCGAGACGTGGGCCAGGACGCGGGAGAACGGCAGCCGGCCGTCGCGGGCCATCGAGAACATCACCCGGGTCGCCGACGCCGCGATCGCGAGCGCCGCCGAGAAGATCGAGACCGCGACGATGCCGAGGACGATCCGGCCGAGGACGTCGCCGAGCTGGGACGTGACCACCCACGCGATGCCGGTGCTGGAGAGCTCCGGCGCCGCGAGGTCCGGGGCCGCCATCAGTGCCGCGAGGATGAGCAGCAGGCCCCCGACCCCCGAGATCAGCATGCAGCGCACGATCGCCCGGGGCGCGGTGCGCCGGGGGTCGCCGGTCTCCTCGGACAGCTCGGCCGCCGAGTCGAAGCCGTACATCACGTAGGCGGCCATGAGCATGGAGGCGAGGAACGGCCACAGGTAGGAGCCGTCGCCCTGCACCCCGTTCGTCTGGAACACGACCTCGGGGCCACGCTGGGCGTGGGTGAACAGCAGCACGACGACGACCAGGACGCCGACGATCTCGATCGTCACCCCGGTCCGCGTCACGACCGCCATGCGGGTCACGCCGAACGAGGCGATGACGATGCAGAGCGCGATGCAGATCGAGCCGAGGACGATCGCGTTGAGCGCGCCGGAGGGCGACGTCGGATCGGGGTCGCCCCCGACGAGCTGGAACCCGCTCCACACCTCCGGGAGCACCGCCTGCAGCGCGATCGCGATGGCCGCGACCGAGACGATGTAGCCGATCTGCATGAGCCAGCCGGCCATCCAGCCGATCGGGTCGTTCGAGACCCGTCGGGACCACTGGTAGATCGCGCCCGCGATCGGATAGGTGGCCGCGAGCTCGGCGAACACCAGGCAGACGCAGAACTGCCCGACGAACACGATCGGCCAGGTCCAGATGTAGGCCGGGCCGCCGAATCCGTAACCGATGATGAAGAGCTGGAAGACCGTCGTCAGGATGGAGACGAACGAGAACCCGGACGCGAACGAGGCGAACGGTCCCAGTCCCCGGTGGAGCTGCTGGGCGTAGCCGAGACCGGTGAGATCCCCGGAATCGCGTTCCTCGAGTGCGGTCATGCGATCGCCTTCTTCGGCAGGTGCCCGGAACGGACGAGGCAACCGAGGGCGTCGACGATGACGCGGGTCGCCATGAGCGAGGTGATCTCGGCGTTGTCGTAGGGCGGCGAGCACTCGACGATCTCGATGCCCGCCAGGGGCGCCGCGTCACAGAGCAGCTGGATGAACTTGAGGACCTCCCGCGGCAGGAAGCCGCCGGGTTCCGGCCAGCCGGTGCCCGGGACGAACGCCGCGTCGAGGCAGTCGATGTCGAACGAGAGCCACACCGCGTCGGCGCCGTCCCAGGCGACCTCGAGGGCCCGCTCGGCGGCCGCCTCGATCCCCATCTCGACGCAGTCGGTGACGGTCATGATCGTCGTGCCGCGGTCGCGCCCGACGGCGACGCCGGGCCGCGGGGCCTGCCAGCCGCCGATCCCGATCTGGACGAGGTTCTCGGGCGGCACGTTCGGCAGGTCCGTGGCGTGGAACCACGGCGTGGTGTGCATCCGCTCGTCGAGGTCGGTCTCCTGGGTGTCGACGTGGCGGTCGAAGTGGATGATCCCGAGCTTGCCGTCGAGGTTCTCGGCGACGCCGCGACTCGTCGGGAAGCCGATGGAGTGGTCGCCGCCGAGCACCACCGGGAAGGCGCCGCTCGCGTAGACGTGGCTGACGGCCTTGGTGATCTGGTCGAAGGTCTTCTCGATGTTGGCGGGGATCGTGAAGACGTCGCCGAGGTCGCACATCGTGATCGACTCGCGCAGGTCGACGCCGAGCTCGAACGAGTACGTGCCGTAGAGCAGCGAGATGTCGCGGATGCCCTTGGGGCCGAACCGGGTGCCCGGCCGGTAGGTGGTGCCGCCGTCGAACGGGGCGCCGAGGATCGCGACGTCGTACTCCCCGCACCGCCGCACGTCCTCGACGTACGGCGACTTCATGAACGTCGGGATCCCGGCGAAGTGCGGGAGCTCGCCGCGGGAGAACGTCGGGATCGTGCGGTCGACGATCGAGTCCGCGCCGGGGAGCCCCAGCTCCAGGCCCCGGGCGATCTCCGCCTCGTGGGCGGTGTGGGGCAGGGAGCGCTCCATCTCGACCGCGCGGGCGGCCTCGGGGCCGTGGCGCGGCGCCTTGCGCGGCGGGCCGGCGTGGGGAGCGGGAAGGTCGGGACGAATGCGCACGGGCGGTCTCCGGGGACGATCCGATGGGTCGTCTCCCGGGCTTTTGTCCCGCCGTGGAGCGCGGACCCCGTCCGCGCCTGCCCCTCTCGGTCGCTGGGCCGCCTCGCACTCGAGACGCGGAACCCTAGGGGCGCCCCACCTCGTCGTGGGTCGCGGACGAGTCCACGCCGGTCCGGTGACCGCCGTGGTACCCCGACGTCACGGCCTCGTTGCGCCGATGACGTCTCCGTGACGCGCTAGGGGCGCCCCGGCGTCACCACCGGGTTCCGGGGGCCGGCCGCGATCTCCCCGGGCTCGGTGCCGGGCAGGAACAGCCGCCAGTCGCCGCTGACCATCGTCGGCCGGTCGATCACGCGGACGCCGTCGGCGTAGTAGGTGGCGCCGAGCACCATCCGGGAGCGCGTCGTGGCGTTGGCCCCCGCGGTGTGGAAGCACAGCGTGGAGTGGAAGCTGACGTCGCCGAGCGCGAACGGCTCCTCGTGAACGGGCACCCCGGCGTCGCGGAGGGCCTCGGCGACGCGCCGGTCGTAGGACGTGCCGACCTTGTCGAACGGCAGGTCGGCGAGGCGGCGCCACGTGTCCATCCCGCGGGCGAACGACAGCGGACCCATGGCGGCGGGCACCGGTTGCAGGGGCATCCACGTCGAGATCACGTCGTGGGAGTCGAGGGGGAAGTGGTGGGCGTCGTGGTGCCAGGGCGTCCGGCCCGCTCCGGGCTCCTTGCACAGCGCGCTGTCGTGGTACAGCCGCAGCGTCCCGACCCCCAGCAGCGCCGCCGAGATGCCCGCGATGCGCGGGGACAGCACGGCGGCGCCGACGAGTGGATCCTCGAGCCACAGCATCTCGCGGGCGCGCAGGCCGGAACCGGCCCCGTCGTCGCCGAGCAGACCGGCGAGGCGGCGGCGCAGCACCACCGCGGCGCCCGGGGAGACGACCCCGGGCAGCACGACGAAGCCGTCGGCCGCGAACGACGCCACCGCGTCGTCCGGGAGCTCGTAGGGGACCTCGAGCTCGGCGGCGACGGTGTCGTCGTCGGGCAGCGGACCCGGGTCGGGCTCCGGGATCTCGACGAGGGTGGTCGATCCGTCGTTGTCGGCGAGGGACATGTACCAGTCCCACCACTGCTCGTTGTCGCGGTCCCACGCGGGGGCGACGTCGGCCGGGTCGCCGACGGCGGTGGCGGCGCTGAGGTGGCGGTTCACGCGCCGACCTCCCAGGTGATCAGGTCGACGACCTGGGAGAACCGGTACCCGTCGTCCTCCCGGCAGCCGGAGAGGTAGGCGCCGACCGCGCCCTCGGCCTCCATGCGCTCCAGGGGCACCGAGTCGTCGAAGACGCAGCGCTGCAGGAAGCCCTCGACGACGGCGCGGTCGGTGTGGCCGACGTCGTAGCGCAGGGTCGTGACCGAGGGGGTCACACCCGCCGCGGCGAGGGCCTCCCGCACCTGGGCCGCGCTGGTGAAGGGCACGGCGTCGGGGGCGAAGGTGGTGCGGAAGGCGTCGGCGAAGCGCAGGTAGTGCGAGGCGGAGGTCGCGTGGACGACGGCGCCGAAACCGCCGGGGCGCAGCGCGGCGACCATCCGGGCGATCCCGGCGCCGATCTCGGTGGGCGGGACGGCGTAGAGGGCGTGGGTCGCCCACGCGACGTCGAAGCCACCGACCTCGGGCGCGAGGTCCTGGATCCGGGACTCGTGCTCGGCGCGCACCGTGAACGGCGGCGCGAGGACCGAGCGGGCCTCGGCGATCGAGAACGGGGAGGGGTCGAGCAGGTCGATCTCGACCCGGGTCTCCCCCACCCCGTCCGCGAGACCCCGGCGCAGGAGCTCGGCCGGGAACTTCCCGCTGCCGCAGGCGACGTCCAGGACCCCCACCCGGCCCTCGACGGCGTGGCCGCGCAGGTCCGCGGCCCAGTCCCGGGCGGCGACCATCTGCCGGTAGTCCTCGACGGCCAGGGCGTAGAAGGACTCCATGCCCTTGCGGCCGGCCTCGGCCCAGTGGGCGAGGCTGCGCTGTTCGGTGGTGTCCAGTCGGGACATGCTCCGGGGACCTCCGTGTCCGGCCGCGATGGCGGATCGATCCGAGAGGCACCGGGGTCCGGGGTGCGCATCCCGGCCGGTCGGGCCGGGAGCGGCCTGCCCGGACGGGAATGATCGGACACAACCACGCCACGACCCGTCCGGCAACGCGAGCGGCGGACGGGGCGGGTCCGGGACGTGTCGGGCCCGGGCCTCGTCGATCACGACCGGATCGCGCGGACCGCTCCGTCGCCCCGCACGCGTCGGATCAGCGGGATGAACACCGGGTCCGCGACCAGGATGAAGAAGGCATAGGGCCCGACCGACGGGAACACCAGCACCACCACGAGGGCGACGACGATCGTCGTCGTGGACGCGAGCGAGCCGATGACGAAGCCCTCGGGCAGGCCGTCGTCGTTCCCGTCCTGCACCGCGGTGCGCCGCATCAGGATCGTCATCGCGCTCAGGGAGGCGCTGCAGACCAGGAGCACGCCGAGGTAGAAGGGGACGACGAAGACGCGCACCGGGAACGTCGCGACCATCTCCGTCGGGAACGGCAGCACGGCGATGGTGAGCACCCACAGCAGGTTCAGCTGCACCAGGGTGCGCGTCAGGCGGTGGTCGTAGCCGAAGAGCCGGTGGTGCGCGGACCAGAACCGGGCGATCACCACGAAGCTCAGGAGGAAGCTGCCGATCGGCGCGAGGTTGTTCGTGATCACCTCGATCGCGGGCTCCCCGCTCCGGGCGGCCTCGGGGACGATGTCGACCAGCGGCAGGACCAACAGCGTCAGCGCGATGGCGACCGCGGCGTCGGTGAAGGCGACCATCCGGTCGGACGAGGGCAGGCGGTCCTCCCGGGGGTCGGAGCTCACAGCACCTCCCTCACGTGGCCGGTCTCGTTCACCGACCGCACCCGGACGCGGCCGGACCGGGACACGAGCACCCGGGAGAGCCCGGCATGGTCGAGCGGGAAGTAGAGCGGACGGTCGATCCCGAGCTCGCCGGTGAGGTAGGTGTTGATCACCCCGGCGTGGCAGACGACGAGCACCGACTCGCGCCCGGACTCCTTCTCCGATGGGCCGGCTCCGCTGCGCTGCGCGTCCTGGCGCCGGGCGACGATGCGGCCGAAGGCGTCCCGCACCCGCGCGGTGAACGCCTCGGCGTCGACGAACTCCGGGAACCACCCCTCGCTGATGCGCCGCCACTCCGGGTCGTCGGAGCCCACGCGCTCGTGCACCGGACGGTAGGAGGACCGTCCGACGTCGAACTCGGCCAGGTCGGGGTCGACCACGGGCTCCAGCCCCAGCGCGTGCGCCGCCGGGGCGGCCGTCTCCTGCGCGCGCCGCATGCCGGACGCGACGACCTCGACGATCTTCTCGCCGTCCGCGGCCGCGGCCCACTCGCCGAGCGCGGCCGCCTGCTGGTGGCCCTGCGGGGAGAGCGCCGGGTCGGCACCGCCGGCCTGGCCGCTGACCGCCAACGGCTCACCGTGGCGGACGAGGAGGAGCTGCATCGGTGGCGGGCGCTCAGCTCTCCGGGACCGAGGCGCCGTGCCCGCCCGCCGTGAGGCCCTCGCGGAGCCGCCGCGCGGCGTCGTCCATCTCGCCCGGGTCGGGGTCGGTGGCGGCCTTCGAGAAGTCGAAGGCCTCGAGACCCCACGCCGGGTGGACGTGGACGTGCAGGTGGGGCACCTCGAAGCCGGCGACCATGAGCGCGACCCGTGGCGGCTGCCACACGTCACGGACCACCGTGCCGATCGTGCGGGCGACCGACATCGCGTGCTCGAAGAGGCCGGTTGGCGCGTCGAGCCACTGGTCAACCTCCTCTCGCGGCACCACGAGGGTGTGCCCCGGGCCGAGCGGATTGATCGAGAGGAACCCCACCACCTGGTCGTCGGACCACACGAAGCGTCCGGGGATGTCGCCGTTGATGATCTTGGTGAAGACCGTCGCCACGCGGGCAGCCTAACGACCCGCCGGGCGCACCGGAGACGCAGCGCAGCCCCGCCCCCCGATGGGTAGCGTTGCCGCGGGCCGGCGCACGCTCGCGACCCACGAAACGAAGGAGAGTCGATGCAGCCCTGGCCGGGCACGTCCTACCCCCTCGGTGCCACGTACGACGGCGCCGGGACGAACTTCGCGCTGTTCAGCGAGGTGGCGTCCTCGGTCACCCTCTGCCTGTTCGATCCCGACGGCGAGGAGCACCGCATCCCGTTGCCCGAGCGCGACGGGTTCGTCTGGCACGGCTACCTGCCCGGCGTCGTCCCCGGGCAGCGCTACGGCTACCGCGTCGACGGCCCGTTCGACCCCGAGCAGGGGCAGCGCTGCAACCCGCACAAGCTGCTGATCGACCCCTACGCCAAGGCGGTCGACGGCTCGCTGGGCACCACCTACGCCTGGGACGAGTCGCTGTTCGGCTACCACTTCGACGACGCCGACGAGGTCAACCACGACGACTCGGCACAGCACGTGCCCAAGGCCGTCGTCGTGAACCCGTTCTTCGACTGGCACGACGACCGTCCGCCCCGCACGCCGTACCACGAGACCGTCATCTACGAGGCGCACGTCAAGGGCCTGACCTACCTGCACCCCGAGATCCCCGAGGAGATGCGCGGCACGTACTCGGCGGTCGCGCACCCGGCGACCGTCTCGCACCTGCAGCGCCTCGGGATCACCGCGATCGAGCTCATGCCGGTCCATCAGTTCGTCCACGACGACGCCCTCGTGCAACGCGGGCTGCGCAACTACTGGGGCTACAACACGATCGCCTTCTTCGCCCCGCACTTCGGGTACGCGAGCCCCGGCCCGACGGGGCTCCCCTCGCCGGGCGCCCACGTGCAGGAGTTCAAGGCGATGGTCCGCGACCTGCACGCGGCCGGCATCGAGGTGATCCTCGACGTCGTCTACAACCACACCGCCGAGGGCAACCACCAGGGCCCGACGCTGTCCATGCGCGGCATCGACAACCAGGCCTACTACCGCCTCGTCGAGGACCAGCCGCAGTACTACATGGACTACACCGGCACCGGGAACTCGCTGAACGTCCGCCAGCCCCACACGCTGCAGCTGATCATGGACTCGCTGCGGTACTGGGTGACCGAGATGCACGTCGACGGCTTCCGCTTCGACCTCGCCTCGACGCTGGCCCGCGAGTTCTACGACGTCGACCGGCTGTCCACCTTCTTCGACCTCGTCCAGCAGGACCCGGTGATCTCGCAGGTCAAGCTCATCGCCGAGCCGTGGGACGTCGGGCCCGGCGGCTACCAGGTGGGCAACTTCCCGCCCGGGTGGACCGAGTGGAACGGCAAGTACCGCGACACGGTCCGCGACTTCTGGCGCGGCACCCCCGGGACGCTCGGCGAGTTCGCGGCCCGGCTCACGGGCTCGTCGGACCTCTACCAGGACGACGGCCGCCGGCCCTACGCGTCGATCAACTTCGTCACCGCGCACGACGGGTTCACCCTGTCCGACCTCGTCTCGTACAACGAGAAGCACAACGAGGCCAACGGCGAGGGCGGCAAGGACGGCGCCGACGACAACAACTCCTGGAACTGCGGCGTCGAGGGCCCCACCGACGACGACGCCGTGCGCACGCTGCGGCAGCGCCAGCGCCGGAACTTCCTCGCGACGCTCTTCCTCTCCCAGGGCGTGCCGATGCTGCTGCACGGCGACGAGATGGGCCGCACCCAGTACGGCAACAACAACGGCTACTGCCAGGACTCCGACATCTCCTGGATGGAGTGGGCCCCGGACAAGTCCGACACCGAGCTCATGAGCTACACCGCGCGAGGTGTCGGCGCTGCGCGCGGCGCACGCGGTGTTCCGGCGCCGCCGCTTCTTCAACGGCCGCGAGATCCGCCCCGCGGCGCCCGGCCAGGCCGGCGTCGACGACGACTTCCAGCGCGACATCGCGTGGTTCACCGCCTCCGGCGAGGAGATGGGCGACGAGGACTGGGAGGGCGGCTCGGCCGCGGTGCTGACCGTGTTCCTCAACGGCGAGGGGATCGCGGAGTCCGACCAGCGTGGCCAGCGCGTGGTCGACGACTCCTTCCTGCTGATCTTCAACGCCCACCACGAGGACGTCGAGGTGACGCTGCCCGACACCGGGCGGCCCGACCGGTGGGGCACCGTGCTCGACACCGTGACCGGCACCGTCGTCGTGGGGACGGCGCGGACGTCGGCGATCACGACGGTCGACGAGCTGCCCGACGACATCGGGACCCGGGGTGGGGGCGACACCCTCACCGTGACGGCGCGGTCGATGCTGCTCCTGCAGCGCACGGACACCGGGGCGTGAGCGGCGTGGCACCCGTTCTCCCGACCTCCACCTACCGCCTGCAGCTCTCCCCCGCCCAGGACCTCGCGGCGGCCACCGATCTCGTCGGCTACCTCTCCGAGCTCGGGGCGGGCGCGCTGTACTGCTCACCGCTGCTGCAGCCGGCGCCCGGGTCGACCCACGGCTACGACGTGGTGGACCCGACGCACGCCAACGACGAGATCGGGGGCGAGCCGGCGCGGGTGGCGCTCGTGGCGGCCCTGCGCGAGGCGGGCCTGCGCTGCCTGCTCGACCTCGTGCCCAACCACATGGGCGTGGCGGTGCCACCGGCGAACCCGTCGTGGTGGTCGCTGCTGCGCGAGGGCACGGAGTCGCCGTACGCCTCCTGGTACGACGTCGACCTCACCGTCCCGATCCTGATCCCGGTCCTCGGTTCCGCCGACGACGTCGCGGCGCTCGAGCTCTCCGACGACCGCACCGAGCTGCGGTACTACGAGCACCGCTACCCGGTGGCGCCCGGCACGGCCGAGGACGGCACCGCGCAGGAGGTGCACGAGCGGCAGCACTACCGCCTCGTCGACTGGCGACGCGGCAACGCCGAGCTCACCTACCGGCGGTTCTTCGACGTCTCCGACCTCGCCGCCGTGCGGGTGGACGACCCGGAGGTCTTCGAGGCCACGCACGCCGAGGTGCTGCGCTGGGTCGCCGCCGACCCCGACGTCATCAGCGGGCTGCGCATCGACCACCCCGACGGCCTGACCGCCCCCGGCGCGTACCTGCAGCGGCTGCGGGCCCGGCTCGCGCAGACCCCGCTGGGGGACGACGCGTGGCTGCTCGTCGAGAAGATCACCTCGCTGCGCGCGGACGGGACCACCGAGGCGCTGCCGACGTCGTGGCCCGCCGACGGCACGACCGGGTACGACGCGCTGCGCGAGGTCGGCGGCCTGTTCGTCGACCCGCGCGGGGAATCGCTGATCGAGCAGGTCGCCGCCGAGCACACCGGATCCCGCGTCCGCCTCTCGGTGGCCGAGCACGAGGCGAAGCGGCTGGTCACCGACGAGATCCTGGTGGCCGAGGTGCGGCGGATCGCGGCGCTGGTGCCCGACGGGCGACGAGGAGGCCGTCGTCCGGGATGCCGGAGACGCAGCGGAGCGGAGCTCGACCATCGACGCCGTGGCCGAGCTCCTGGCCGCCTACCCGGTGTACCGCTCCTACCTGCCCGAGGGCCGGGCGGACCTCGAGCGGGCCGTCGACACCGCCTGCACCGCGCGGCCGGACCTCGCGGACCCCGTGCGTCGGATCCGGGCGGCGATGCTGGCCGACCCGGACGGGCCCCTCACCCTCCGGGTCGAGCAGACCAGCGGGATGGTCACGGCCAAGGGCGTCGAGGACACCACCTTCTACCGGTGGAACCGGTTCGTCGCGCTCAACGAGGTCGGCGGCGCCCCGGACCGGTTCGGGGTGACCCCGACCGCGTTCCACGCCGCCAACGCGCACCGGGACGCCGCCACCCCGGCGGCCATGACGACGCTCTCGACCCACGACACCAAGCGCTCCGAGGACGTGCGGGCCCGGCTCGCGGTCCTCTCGGAGCTCACCGCGGAGTGGGGCGCCTTCCTGCGCAAGCTCTCCGCGCGGCACCCGCTCCCCCGGCGCGGTCTGACCTCGCCGTCGCTGGAGCTGCTGGCCTGGCAGTCGTTGGTCGGCGCGTGGCCCATCACGGCCGAGCGGTTCCGCGGCTACCTGACGAAGGCCTCGAAGGAGGCCAAGCTCGTCACCGCCCACGTCGACGCGGTCCCGGAGGTCGACGAGGCGATCGCGGCATGGCCCGACGCGGTGCTGGGCTCGGAGGAGTCCGTGGCCGACATCGAGGCCTTCGTGCGGCTCGTCGACCGGTTCGGCCGCTCGAACGCCCTCGGGCAGAAGCTGCTGCAGCTCGCCGGCCCCGGGGTGCCCGACGTCTACCAGGGCACGGAGCTGATCGAGTACTCGCTCGTCGACCCCGACAACCGTCGCCCGGTCGACTTCGCCCGCCGTCGGGAGCTCCTCGCGCGCCTCGACGGCGGCTGGCTGCCCGGCCCGGTCGAGGCGAGCGACGACCCCGACTCCGACGACGTCCGGGGCACCAAGCTCCTCGTGACGGCGGCCGCGCTGCGGCTGCGGCGCTTCCGCCCGGAACTGTTCTCCGGCTACGCCCCGGTGCCGGCCGCCGGCCCGGGCGCCGAGCACGCCGTGGCGTTCGCCCGCGGCGGCCCGGCCGGACGGGAGAAGCTGGTCGCGGTCGCGACGCGGCTCCCGGCGGGTCTCGAGGCCGACGGCGGCTGGCGCGACACCGTGCTCCCGCTGCCCGGCGGGGCCGACGACTGGACCGACATGGTCACCGGCTCGCCCGTGCAGGGGTCGGCGCCGCGGCTCGCCGAGCTCCTGGCCCGCTACCCGGTGGCCCTGCTGGTGCGCCCGGCCTGACCCCGTCCCGACGCCGTTCCGCGCGAAGGGCCCCCTCGGTCGATCTATTCGAGCGAGGGGGCCCTTCGCTCGACACCGGAGCCGTCAGCGCCGGTCGGACCGCGGGGCCAGGGGCACGACGCGGCGTCCGGGCTCGGCACGCGGGAGGACCTCGGTCTCGGCGTCCAGCCCGTCGCCCCCGGGCGCGCGGTGTCGCCCGGGCACGGGTGGCAGCAGCTCCGTCGCCGCCTCGTCGTCGACCGCGGCGGCCGCCGGTCGCGGGGCGGGCTCCCGCCCCGGGATCGGCAGCTCCCCGGTCACCTGCCGGATGGCCTCGTCGGACACCTTCCCGCGCTCGGCGACCGGGACGCCCACCCGCCGCCGGTCGCGCCGCCGGTAGACCAGCGCGGCGACGATCGCGACCATCGAGAGCAGCGGGACGACGAGCGTCCACCACGTGGTGCCGCGGAAGGACGCGTTGAGCACGGCGTGCACCACCGAGACCGGCCAGCACAGGTACGAGGTCCAGTGCACCCAGAACCACACCCGTCGCGACAGCCGCGAGCGCAGCATCGAGGTGGCGACGATGGCGATGACGAGGTCGGTCGCGACGGTGCCGAAGGCCGCGGCGACCGGGTTGAACGGCGCGATGCCGGGCACGAACACGTCGACGATCCGCAGGTGCACGAAGTCGGTGACGATCACCGTGATCACGTGCAGCGCGATGAAGACGACGCTGATCAGCGACAGGTTGCGGTGCAGCGCGACCAGCACGAAGCGCGGCAGCCCGAGCTCGGCGTTCTTGACCACCGAGGTGTTGTGCAGGATCCCGAGGACGATGACGGCGCTGAGCAGCAGCAGCGCCATCGCCCCGAGGGCACGGGAGACGAACCAGAGCTGGAGCACGTCAGTGGGAGTACTGGTACTCGATCGGGGTGACGCGGGGGACGTCCGGGGCGGTGGCCGACGCGGAGATCAGCGCCTGCAGCCCGACGGTGAGCGCCGCCGCGATCGCCGTGATCCAGGCCGTGGTCTCGACGATGAGCCGCTTGTTCGTCTCGTGCTGGGCCCGCTTCTGGCGCCCCTTCGCCGCCGGAGCCCGCGTCTCGCGGCCGTCCGCCACCACGTCACCTCCCGACCCTCGTCGCGCCCAGGATGACGGATGAAGCCGGTGTGACGTCCCCTGGGTCCGGAGGCCAGCTACCCGAGCAGCGTCCGGTCCGCGGGCGAGAGCCGGTCCGACGCGGTCTTGCGCTGGTGCCAGTAGGGGTAGAGCAGCGGCGGCGCGGAGACCTCGTCGAGCCGTGCGACCTCGTCGTCGGTGAGCGCGAGCTCGGCCGCGGCGAGGTTGTCGGTGAGCTGGTCCGAGTTGCGGGCGCCGACCACGAGTGACGTGACCCCCGGCTTCGCGAGCAGCCACGCCAGCGACACCTGCGCCGCGGACACCCCGTGGGCCTCGCCGACCTCGACGGCGACCTCGACGATGTCGTAGAGCTTCTCCTGGTCGCGGACCGGGGGCTCGTCCCACTCGGTGAGGTGCCGCGAGGTCTCCGGGGCGTCCTGGCCGCGGCGGAACTTCCCCGAGAGCAGGCCGCCGGCCAGCGGCGACCAGACGAGCACACCGAGCCCCTGGTCGATCGTCGCCGGGATCAGCTCGTACTCGGCCTCCCGGGCCTGCAGCGTGTAGTGGATCTGCTGGGAGACGAACCGCTGCGTCTCCGTCAGCGCCGAGACCCCGAGCGCCTTCATGAGGTGCCACGCGGAGTAGTTCGAGCAGCCGATGTAGCGGATCTTGCCCTTGCGGACGAGCGTGTCCAGCGCCTCGAGGGTCTCCTCGAGCGGGGTGACGCCGTCCCAGGCGTGCACCTGGTAGAGGTCGATGTGGTCGACCCCGAGGCGGCGCAGCGAGTCCTCGCAGCCGCGCACGATGTGCTCACGGGAGAGGCCCGCGTCGTTGGGGCCGTCCCCCATCGGCATCCGGACCTTGGTCGCGAGCAGCACGTCGTCGCGGCGGCCCTTCACGGCCTCGCCGACGATCTGCTCCGAGGTGCCCTGCGAGTAGACGTCGGCGGTGTCGATCAGGTTGACCCCGCGCTCGAGGCAGACGTCGATGAGGCGGCGGGCCTCGTCGATGTCGGTGTTCCCGACGTTCGCGAAGCCGCCCTCGCCGCCGAAGGTCATCGTCCCCATGGTCATCGTCGAGACCTTCAGTCCCGACCGTCCGAGCTGGCGGTACTCCATGTCCTCCGAGTGCCCGCTCCGGGCGCACCGCGAACGGGGCGCGGGGAGGTCAGGACCGGCCGGCCACGCGGGGCGGCACGGTCAGCCCGCTCAGGGCCAGCACCCGCGCCGCGGGACCGTCCTCGGGCAGCACCAGCTCCGCGCCGCGCTCCACCGCCTCGAGCAGCAGGCCCACCCCGGCGCTCGCGAGGTAGCCGACGCCGGTGACGTCGAGGGTCCAGGACCCGCCGGGCAGGGCGCGGGCGAGCCGGCGGCGCGCCTCGTCGGCGCCGGCCAGGTCGAGGTCGCCGGACAGCCGGACCAGCAGACCGTCGGGGCCCTCGTCGGTCCGGACCTGCACCGGGCGCTGGGCCGTCTCCTCGGCCCGCCCCTCCGTGGGGGCGGCCTCGCGGCGTCCCGGCGCGACGGTGAACGTCACGGAGGTGCCGCCCGGCCCGCCCTCGACCACGACGTCCGGGGCGAGGGCACGGATGAGCAGCAGCCCCCTCCCCCGGTGACCGGGATCGGCGGGGGCCTCCCGCCAGGCCCCGTGGTCGCGCACCCAGACCGCGACGCCGCCGTCCGCGCGGGTGGTGAGCCGCACCGCCACCTCGGCCCCCTCGGGCGGGACCGGGCCGTAGGCGTGCTCGACGGCGTTCGTGGCGGCCTCGCCCAGGGCGAGCTGCAGGTCGTCGAGGACGTCGTCGCCCAGGCCCGCGACGTCCGCCCAGGCGGCGACCCTGCGGCGCAGCGGCCCGAGCCGGGTCGGGTCCGCGGCCAGGCGGACCTCGAGCGGGGCCGGGCCGAGCCGGACGACGACGACCGCGACGTCGTCGATCGCCCCGGCGGGCGCGAGGCCGCCGAGCAGGGCCGACGCCATCGCCTCGGGGGCGCGGTCCTCGCAGGCGGCGGCGACCTCGACCAGCCGGTCGAGCCCCTCGTCGAGGGACTCGCCGCGGCGTTCGACGAGGCCGTCGGTGTAGAGCACCAGGGAGGTCCCGGGGGGCATCGTCGTGGTGCCCTCGGTGCGGGGCAGCGGGTGGGTGTGGGCGAGCCCGAGCAGCTGGCCGTGCCCGGCGCGGTCGGTGAGCAGGTGGGGGCGGCTGCCGTCGGCGGGGGCGAGCAGCACCGGCAGGTGCCCGGCGCGCGACCAGCGGACGTCGCCGGTGACGGTGTCCACCAGCACGCACACCGCGGTGGACGCCCGCGCCCCGGGGACCCGCGCGACGAGCCCGTCGAGCAGGTCCAGGGCGGGGCCCGGACCGTGCCCGGCGAGCAGGTACCCGGACAGCGCGGTGCGCAGCTGGCCCATGACGGCGGCCGCGGCGGTCCCCTGCCCGACGACGTCGCCGACGACGACCGCGACGTGGGTGTCGTCGACCTCGACCACGTCGTACCAGTCACCGCCCGCGGAGGTGCCGACCGCGCCGGGCTGGTAGCGCACCGCGATCGGCAGCCGCGGGACCTCCGGGAGCCCCTGGGGCAGGAGCGACCGCTGCAGCGTCTGGGCGATCTGGTGCTCGGCGCGGTAGAGCCGGGCGCGGTCGAGCGCCACCCCGCAGGGCTCGGCCAGCGCCTGCAGCGTCGTGCGCTCGCCGTCGTCGAGCCGACCGCGCCCGGCGAAGCCGACCCCCAGCACCCCGACGACGCGCCCGGCCGCGATCAGCGGCAGCGAGACCGCCTTCGTCAGCCCCCGCCCCCGCAGCATCGCCACGAGCGTGGGGTCCTGCGCGTCGGGAGCCTCCCCGGCCTCGGGCTCGTGGACCCACACGGCGCGCTCGTCCCGCACCGCCCGCGTGACGATCGAGTCGCTGCCGACCGCCAGGACGTTGCCGGTGGAGCGCGCGTCGCCCTCGGCCGGGAGCCGCGCGAGCACGGAGAGCCGGCGGGTGGCCTCGTCGTACTCGAACACGGCGCACTGCAGGTCCGGCCCCAGCAGCTGCTCGACGTGGGTCGCGGCGATCCGCGCGACCTCCAGCGGTGTGGCCGCCGCGGAGAACGCCGCCGTGGCGCGGTGCACCAGGACGAGGCGCTGCGCGGCGACGCGCTCCTCGGTGCGCAGCAGGGCGTTCTCCAGCGCCGGGAGGACGCGGGTGACCACCTCGTCGGCGAGGGTGCGGTCGTCGGCCGACCAGGGTTCCGACGACGGGTCGCGCGCCAGCTCGAGGACCGCGAGCGGCCGGCCCCGGACCACGAGGGGCCGCCGGATGCGATGGGTCCCGTCCTCGGCCCGGTCGCCGGACCGCGCCTCGACGACGCGCACCCGGTCGCCGAGCCGCGCGTCGCGCAGCACCCGGACCAGCTCGGTGAGGCGGTCCGGGACCGTCTCGGAGCCCTCCATCGCCACGCCGATGTCGGCGAGCATCGTGGCCCGGTCGGCGTCGCGCAGGCGGGCGTGGACGTCGACGCAGCTGCCGATCCAGCCGGTGGCGTGCTCGGCGACGTCGGGGGTCGCGGCGACCGCGGGCACGGGGACGGCCTGCTCGACGACGCGGTGGTACGTGCCGTCGGCGTGCCGCAGCCGGAAGTCGACCTCCCAGCCCTGGACCAGCGCGCGGCCGCGCTCGGCGGTCTCGCGGTAGGCCGCGCGGTCTTCGGGGTGGACGCCGTCGAACCAGCCGTGGCCGAGCTCGTCGGCGGGGTCGAGCCCGGTGAAGCGCGACCAACCCGCGTTGAGGAACAGCCGCGACCCGTCGTCGCCGGCCACCCAGATCATCACCGGCGCCAGGTCCGCGACCGCGCTGAACCGGGCCTCCGCCTCGCGCCGGGCCCGGCCGAGCTGGAGATGGGCGGCGACCCGCGCCTGCAGCTCGGCGGCGGAGAACGGCTTGGCCAGGTAGTCGTCGGCCTGGGCGGCCAGACCCTCGACGGCCGCCTCCTCCCCGGCGCGGGCCGAGAGCAGCAGGACCGGGATCCGCGCGGTGCGGGGGTCGGCCCGCAGCGCGGCGAGCAGCTCGAGCCCGGTGCGCCGGGGCATGACGACGTCGGCGACGACCATGTCCGGCGGGTTCGCCAGCGCGGAGGCGAGGGCCTCCTCGCCGTCGACCACGGCGGTCACGCTGCACCGCGGCGCGAGGAGCCGGGTGACGTAGGCCCGCATGTCGGCGTTGTCGTCGGCGACGAGCACCCGCCCCGCCGTCTCGCCGTCGGGGTGCTGCGTGTCGACGGCGGCCGTGTCCGCGGTCCGCTCCTCGGGGACCCACCGGGACGCCTCGTCCATGAGCGCCCGGGCCCGGCCCCCGACCCCGCCGGGCGCCGCGACCACCGCCGCGTCGGTCGCCGCCGCGGGGAGCGCGACGGTGAAGGTGGTCCCGACGCCGGGCTCGCTGGTCACCTCGACCTCACCGCCGTGGCGGGAGGTGATCTCCTGGACCATCGCGAGCCCGATCCCGCTGCCCTCCGCCGAGCGGGCCCAGCCACCCTCGATGCGGTGGAAGCGGTCGAACAGCCGCGGCTGCTCCCCCGCCGCGATCCCGACCCCGGTGTCGGACACGGTGAGCACGGCCCGGGCCCCGTCGCGGCGGAGGCGGACCTCGACCCGACCGACGCGGGTGTACTTGAGCGCGTTGGTGACGAGGTTGAGGACGATCCGCTCCCAGCCGTCGCGGTCCACGGCCGCGGGCAGCGTGCCGGGCAGGACGTCGACGACGTACTCCAGCCCCGCCCGCTGCATCGCCGAGGCGACCATGCCGGCGACCTCGCTCGTGAGCCGCGCGAGGTCGACCACCTCGCGGTGCCGGTCCACCTCCCCCGCCTGCAGCCGCGAGACCTCCAGCAGGTCGTCGACCACCCGCGTCAGCCGCCGGGTGTTGCGGGCGACGACCTCGAGCTCCGCACGCCAGCGCGCCGGGTCGACCGCGTCGTCGGCGAGCAGGTCGGTGACCGGCCCGGCGACCAGCGTCAGCGGGGTGCGCAGCTCGTGGCTGGCGTCGGCGAAGAACCGCCGCCGCGCCCGGTCGAGGTCGGCGAGGGCCTCCGCGCGCTGCCGGTCGGCCTCGGCCGCCCGGGCGTCGAGCATCCCGGAGGTGACCTGCCCGGCGACGAGGTCGACGAAGTCGCGGTAGCGCTCGTCGTAGTCCAGGTGTCGCGAGAGCCCCAGGACCAGCACCCCGACCGGTCCGCCGTCCTCGCCCGAGGTCGCCGGGACGAGCGGCACGACGACGACGCGGTCGCAGTCCGGCGGCACGGCCGGCACGGCGTCGACGGCCAGCGGGAGCACCGTGTGCGAGGTGGGGGCCCCGGCGGAGGGCCAGACGTCCCCGGGGACCCCGATCTCGAGGGTCGGGGGCGCGGCGGCGCCGTCGGCGTCCACCCCGACCCCGGCGACCAGGCGGGCGCTGCGTGGCCCCCGGGTGTCGTCGAGCAGGTAGACCAGGCCGAAGGGCAGGTCCCGCTCGTTGCGGGCGAGGACCTCGCGGGCCGCGGCGGTGACCTCGCCGATCGAGCGCGCCGAGGTCATCGCGCTGGCCAGGTCGCGCAGGAACGCCATCCGGCGCTCGGCGAGCACCCGCTCGGTGGTCTCGGTGACGACGCAGAGCAGCCCCTGGACCCGCCCGTCCTCGCCGGCCAGGGGGCTGTACGAGAACGTGTGGTAGGTCTCCTCGGGCCAGCCGTTGCGCTCCAGGAAGAGCAGCAGGTCCTCGTCCCAGGTGGACTCACCGTCCTCGAGCACCGACCGGATCTGCGGGGTGACCGCCTCGCGGATCTCGGCCCACACCTCGTCGAACGGCCGGCCCAGGGCCCAGGGGTGCTTCCGGCGGAGCGTGGCGTGCCGGTAGGCGTCGTTGTAGAACATCGTGAGCTGGGGACCCCAGGCCATCCACATGGCGAATCGCGACGTCAGCAGGACGCGAACGACGTTCCGCAGCGCCGACGGCCACTGCGCGGGCGGACCGAGCGGGGTCGCGGCCCAGTCGACCGCCGCCATGTCCCGGGCGACACCCGCCTGGCCCGCGAAGAGCGGGTCCGGGCTCTGCGGGGTCGACGCGTCACCCGTGTCCGACATCCGGTTTCCGTTCCGCTCGTTCCTGGCCCCGGGGCGCGATGGAGCGACGGTACCCGGCCCGCGGAGGCGCGCGGTCGCCCCGGAGGGTCGACGACGGGATGATCCGCGCATGACGACGGCGGACCCGGGTGGTCTGGGCAGGGACGGACGGTTCGCGGTGTGGGCACCCGAGGCGGACTCGGTGGCGGTGGTCGTCGACGGGACGGCCCACCCGATGGTCCGCGACGAGGACGCGGGCTGGTGGCGCGCCGAGGTCGAGGGCGCCGGGCACGGCACCGACTACGCGTACTCCCTCGACGGCGCCGACCCGCTGCCCGACCCGCGCTCGCGCCGGCAGCCGGCCGGGGTGCACGCCGCGTCGCGGGTCTGGGATCCGGCGACGGCCCCCGCGCCGGACCCGGCCTGGACCGGCCGGGCGCTGCCGGGCGCGGTGATCTACGAGATGCACGTGGGGACGTTCACCCCCGGCGGCACCTTCGACGACGCCCTCGACCACCTCGACCACCTCGTGGATCTCGGCATCACCCACGTCGAGGTGCTGCCGGTCAACGCGTTCGACGGATCCCGCGGCTGGGGCTACGACGGGGTGCTGTGGTTCGCGGTCACCGAGAACTACGGCGGCCCGGACGGCTTCCGCCGGTTCGTCGCGGGCTGCCACGAGCGCGGGCTCGCCGTCGTCCTCGACGCCGTCTACAACCACCTCGGGCCCTCGGGGGCCTACCTCGACCGGTTCGGGCCCTACTTCCTCGGCCAGAACGTGTGGGGCCCCTCGCTCAACCTCGACGGCCCCGGCTCGGACACCGTGCGCGCCTACATCCTCGAGAACGTGGCGATGTGGTTCGCCGACTTCGGGGTGGACGCGCTGCGCCTCGACGCGGTCCACGCGCTGCGCGACGCCCGCGCGACCCACCTGCTCGAGGAGATGGCGACGACCGCCGACGCGCTCGCGGCGTTCCTCGGCCGGCCGTGCGTCCTCATCGCCGAGTCCGACCTCAACGATCCGCGGCTGGTGACCCCCCGCCCGGCGGGCGGCTACGGCCTCGACGCCCAGTGGTCCGACGACATCCACCACGCCCTGCACTCCACGCTCACCGGCGAGACCCAGGGCTACTACGTCGACTTCGGCGAGCTCGACACCCTCGCCCGGGTGCTGCGCGAGGCCTACGTCCACGCCGGGACGTGGTCGACCTTCCGTGAACGCACCCACGGCCGCCCCGTCGACCTGGCCCGTACCCCGGGGTACCGGTTCCTCGCGTACCTGCAGGACCACGACCAGGTCGGCAACCGCGCCGCGGGCGACCGGCTCTCGGCGTCGTTGTCCCCCGGCCTGCTCGCCTGCGGCGCGGCGCTGGTGTTCTGCTCGCCGTTCACGCCGATGGTGTTCATGGGCGAGGAGTGGGGCGCGTCGACGCCCTGGGCGTTCTTCGTGGGGTTCGACGACCCCGGGCTCGCGGAGGCGGTCCGGACCGGGCGGCGCGAGGAGTTCGCCGAGCACGGCTGGGGCGCCGCCGACGTCCCCGACCCCACCGACGTCGCGACCTTCGAGCGCTCCAAGCTCGACTGGTCGGAGCCCGCAGAGGGGCAGCACGCGTGGCTGCTCGAGGTGTACCGCTCGCTCATCGCGCTCCGGCGCCGCGAGCCCGAGCTCGCCGATCCGCGGCTCGACCGGGTGCACTGCGACGCCGATCCGGCTTCACGGACCCTGGTGCTGCACCGGGGTAACCTCCGCCTCGTGGTCAACCTCGCGCCCGCGGAGCGCACCGTCGCCGTCGACGGGGCGCACGAGTGCCTCGCCGCGCCGCTCGGTGCGGGGGTCTCGGAGGGCGCGGTGACCCTGGGGCCCGAGTCGTTCGCGCTCGTCCGCGTCGGGTGAGCGGTCCGGTGGCCGCCGACCCGTCCCGGCTCCCCTCCCCCGCCCCGGCACGAGGGGAGCCCTCGTGTCCCTAGAGCGACCCGATCCTCCCCTCGCGCGGGCCGCCCGGCGGGGTCGCGTCCTTATCCCGCTCGGGATCGGCGTCGCGGCGGCCGTCGTCGCGACCCTCTTCCTGCTCACCCCGGGTCCGGTCGCCCCGGTCGCCCCTCCCCGGCCCGCGCTCGCCACGCCGGCCGGCTCCGGGCCCATCGGGCACCCGATCGTCGTGCTCGGCGCGTCGATCTCCGCCGGGACCGGCAGCAGCGCCGAGCAGGCGTGGCCCACCCTGATCGGGCGGTGCCTGGGACGCCCGGTGATGGTGGGCGCCGTGCCCGGAACCGGGTACGTCGCGACGGGACGCGGCGAGCGGGGACCCGTCGTCCGGCTGGTCCGCGAGGCCGACCTGGGCCGGCTCGACCCGTCGCTGGTGGTGCTGCAGGCCGGGCACAACGACATCGGCACGCCCGGCCCGCAGCTCGGGGCCGCGGTGACCACGGCCGTGCAGACCGTCGGCCGCGAGGCCCCGCGGGCGCCGCTGGTGCTGATCACGGTGTTCGCCCACGTCGGCGTCCCGACCGCCGAGGCCCGCTCGACCGACGCCACCATCGTCGAGGCCGCGCGCCGCGCCGACCCCCGCGTCGTCGTCCTCGACCCCCTCACCGAGGGCTGGTCGTTCCCGCGGGTCTCCGACGGGCTGCACCCCACCGCCGTCGGGCAGCGGCTGGTCGCCGGGCACGTGCTCGGCGACCTGGCCCGGGCCGGCGTCGCGGGCCCGGGGACGTGCCCCGACGGGGCGCGGGTGGCGCTCACACCGTCCTGACCGACCCCGCCAAGGTTCTTCCCAGGGTCGCGGAGCACCCTGATGGAGTGGTGACCGCTCAGCACCCGGAGTACCCGGCCGTCGCCGACACCGCCGGACCGGCCGCGACGCGTGCACCGTCCCCGGGGCCCGCGCCCGCCTCGGACCGGCGCCACCTCCACGAGGTGGACCTGTTCCGGCTGCTGACGTTCGCCTCCGTCATCGCGGTCCACGTGCTCGCCTCCGCGACGACGATCGACAACGTCGGCTCCAACGGCGGGCAGCTGCTGCTGCACTTCACCCGCGAGGCGTTCTTCACCCTCACCGGGTTCGTGCTGACCTTCCAGGCGCTGCGCCGTCCGCAGCGCCCGCTGCCGTTCTGGCGCAAGCGGATCCCGCTGGTGCTCACGCCGTACCTCACGTGGACCGCGCTCTACTCGCTGCTCGCCGTGTGGACGCGCCCGCCCGGCACCCCGGAGCCGACGGTGTCCCAGGAGCTGACGACGATGGCGTGGAACGCCGTCGAGGGCACCGCCTGGTACCACCTCTACTTCCTGCTGGTGACGCTGCAGCTCTACCTGGTCTTCCCGGCGCTGGTCGCGGGCCTGCGCCGGCTGGGCCGCGTCGGTCACCTCGTCGTGCTCGGCGTCGCGCTCGTGCTCCAGGTGGCGGTGTGCGAGCTGCTGATCGACCCGCCGGCGAACGCGTTCGGGACCTTCCTGATGGCGCACGGGTTCGTCCTGCTGCCCGCCTACCTGCTCTACCCGGTCCTCGGCGCGCTCGCGGCGCTGCACCTCGACCAGGTGCAGGCGATGGTGCTGCGCTTCCGGTGGGCGATCGCCGGCCTGGTCGTCCTCGTGATCGCGGCCGTCGAGGTGCTCTACGTGCTGCAGGTCGACGGCGGGGCGATCCCCTCGGTGGCCGCGGCGGTGTTCCAGCCGACGACGATCGTGTGGTTCCTGGCGGCCGTCGTCGGGCTCTACACCCTCAGCCTGGTCATCACCGCGGGCTGGCGGCCCGGGGGCCCGGCGCGGCGCGCGCTGGCCTACGCCTCGGACCGGTCGTTCGGGATCTTCCTGGTCCACCCGCTGGTGCTCGCCGGGCTGCTGTCGGTCGCGGGCGGCTGGGTCGCGGCGATCGGTTCCGGCGCGACGCTCGCGGCGCTGTACCTCGGCACCGTCGTGGGCTCGGTCCTGCTGGCCGACGTGCTGCGGCGCCTGCCGTGGAGCGCGGCGCTGACCGGGCGAGGTCCGCTCCGTGCTCGTGAGCAGAAATCCGTGTCCTAGCGCCTGCCCCTGCCGAGTGGACCTCGAGGGCTGCGTCGGGAGCCGTGAGGGTCCACTCGGCCCGGGACAGCGCGCCCTATTCCGGCGGGCCGTCGATCAGCTCGTCCAGCGTGACGAACAGCGGCTCGCCCCGCTCGGCCGCACGGGCGCTGGCCCGGCGGGCCGCCGCCGCGATCCGCGTCAGCTCGTCGGCCTCCACGACCCGGGACTGGAGGACCTCGCCGTCGTCGCCGGTCAGCGTCACGGCGACCAGCCCGGTCTCGGGCTCCTCGGAGAACGACAGCCCCATGCCCCGACCCTAACCTCGCCCACCGCCCCGGGGTGAGCGGCGCCGTCCTGCCGTCGGACGGCAGCAACGTGCCATTGCTGCCGTCAGCGGGCCGACGCCGCCGACGATCCGCTCCAGCGCGTCGGCCAGCACCGGGCGCGCCATCGCCAGGTTCAGCCGCATCCCGCCCGGCCCGGCGCACGCCGCACCGTCGGTCATCACCACCCCCGCCTCGCGGGCGAAGAACGCCGACGGCGGCTCGTCGAGGCCGAGGGCGGTCGCGTCGAGCCACGCGAGGTAGGTCCCCTCGGGCACGGTGACCTCGATGCCCGGCAGCGTCGCCTCCCGCAACAGCGCGCGGTTCCCGTCGAGGTAGGCGAGCACGTCGTCGAGCCATTCCCGCCCGTGCGCGTACGCGGCCGTCGACGCGAGCACCCCCGGGGTCGCCGTGCCGTGCTCGGCCAGGTACCCGACCTCGGTCCACCGTGCGGCGTCGGCGGCGTTCGAGAGGATCAGCTGGCCGCACTTGAGCCCCGGCAGGTTCCACGCCTTCGACGCCGAGGTCGCCGTCACCGTGTGGCCGGCCGCGGCCTCCGAGGTCGTGGCGTAGGGCCGGTGCACGCGGCCGTCGAAGGTCAGCGGGGCGTGGATCTCGTCGGCGAACACCCGGGCGCCGTGGCGTTCGACGACCGCCGTGACCCCGGCGAGCTCCTCCGGCGTGAGGACCCGGCCCGTGGGGTTGTGCGGGTTCACCAGCACCAGCAGCTTCGCGTCCGACGCGGCGAACGCCCGGTCCAGCGCGTCGAGGTCGAGGGACCACGCCCCGGCCTCGTGCGCCATCGGGACCCGCACCAGCTCCCGGCCGAGCATCCCCGGCACCCGCAGGAAGGGCATGTAGGCCGGGGTCGGCAGCAGGACCGGGCTGCCGGGCGGCGTGAAGTGCTCGACGGTGGCCGTGAGCGCGGTGAGCACGTCCGGCAGCGGCCGGATCCGGTCCGGGTCGAGCGCCCACCCGAAGCGGTCGGCCCAGAACGACGCGCACGCCGCCGCCATGTCGGCCACCCACGCGTCGGCGAGGTAGCCGAACCGGTTGCCGTCGACGGCCGCCCGCACCGCGTCGGCGACGGCGGGCGCGGCCGGGAAGTCCATCTCGGCGACGAACGCGCCGATCAGCCCGCGGCCGTGGGCGTCGGTGCCGGGGGTCGACCACTTCCAGGAGCCGCCGGCCCGCATCGCGTCGGCGGTCAGCGCGTCGAACGGGTGGCCCATGCCCCCATGATCACCCATCCGACGAGGCCCCGGGAGAGGTCAGCGGGCGTCCTCGCCGAGCTTGTGCACGCGGATGAGGTTGGTCTTGCCCGCGGTGCCGGGCGGCGAGCCGGCGACGACGACCACGAGCTCCCCCGCCGCGAATCGCCCGATCTCCAGGATCGACTCGTCCACGCGCCGGATCATCGCGTCGGTGGTCTCCTCCCAGGGCACGAGGAAGGTCTCGACGCCCCAGGAGAGCGCCAGCTGGGAGCGGATCTCGGCGACCGGGGTGAACGCCAGGACCGGCAGCCGCGTGTGCAGGCGTGCGAGCCGCCGCACGGTGTCGCCGGTGCGGGTGAAGGCCACGAGGGCGCGGGCGTTGAGCCGCTCCCCGATGTCGCGGGCCGCCGTGGTCACCACGCCGCGCTGCGTGCGCGGCACGTGCTGGATCGCGGGCACCGACGCCGGCCCGGACTCGACCGCCTCGACGATGCGCGCCATGGTCTGCACCGTCTCGATCGGGTAGTCGCCGACCGAGGTCTCCCCCGAGAGCATCAGCGCGTCGGCGCCGTCGAGAACGGCGTTCGCGACGTCGGAGGCCTCGGCGCGCGTCGGCCGGAAGCTGTGGATCATCGACTCGAGCATCTGCGTCGCGACGATCACCGGCTTCGCGTTCTCGCGCGCGATCTGCACCGCCCGCTTCTGCACCAGCGGGACGTCCTCGAGGGCCAGCTCCACCCCGAGGTCGCCGCGGGCCACCATGATCGCGTCGAAGGCCAGCACGATGGCCTCGAGCGCGTCGACCGCCTCGGGCTTCTCGATCTTCGCGATCACCGGCAGGTGGGCGCCGTACTCGTCCATGATCTTGTGGACGAGCTCGGCGTCGGCAGGCGAGCGCACGAAGGACAGCGCGATCATGTCGACCCGCAGCCCCAGCGCGAAGCGCAGGTCGGCCTCGTCCTTCTCGCTCATCGCCGGGACCGAGACGACGGTGCCGGGCAGCGAGAATCCCCTTGTGGTCCGAGACCCGCCCGCCCTCCACGACGCGGCACACCACGTCGCGCCCCTCGACGTCGGTGACCTCGATCGAGACGTTCCCGTCGTCGATGAGCAGCGACTCGCCGGGCCGGACGTCGTCGGCGAGGCCGGGGTAGGTCGTCGAGACGCGGTCGTGCGTGCCCTCGACGTCGTCGGTGGTGATCCGCACGGTCTCGCCCGTGGCCCAGACCTGCGGCCCGTCCGCGAAGGTCCCCAGCCGGATCTTCGGGCCCTGCAGGTCCGCGAGGATGCCGACGGCGTGTCCCTCCGCGTCCGCGGCCGCGCGCACCCGCTCGTAGATCTCCTGGTGCTGCGCGTACGCGCCGTGGGAGAAGTTGAGCCGGGCGACGTCCATGCCGGCTCGGACGAGGGCACGGATCCGCTCCGGCGAGGACGTCGACGGGCCCAGGGTGCAGACGATCTTGGCGCGACGGCTCACGCCGCCATGGTACGGCGGGCTGCACCGATCCAGGAGACGCGGGACGCGGAGCGGTCCGCGTCGCGCCGACCGCGCGGCCCCCGTCGCAGGCCGCGACTACGGTGGGTGGCGTGGCGGCGTCGCACGGGGGGAAGGACGCGGAGCCCACGCGCCTCGGCACGGACGACCCGCGGGCGGGCACCCGGACCGACGCGGCCGACGACGTCGCCGGGTCCCGGCGCTGGCGGGTCCCCTACGGGCTGGACGTGGCCGCGGGGCTCGCCTGGCGGCTCCTGCTGATCACGGCGGCCGCGTCCGTCGTCATCTACCTCGCGGCGACGTTCTCGGTCGTCCTCATCCCCGTGGTGCTGGCGCTCATCGCGGCCTCGCTGCTCGCCCCCGAGGCGCACCTGATGAGCAGGCGGGTCCGGTGGCTGCCGCACGCGATGGCCACGGCGATCGTCGTCGTCGGCGGCCTGGCGGTGGTCGGCGGCGTGTTCACCGGGGTGGTGTTCGCCTTCATCTCGGGCCTCCCCGAGCTCACCAGCCAGCTGACGAACAGCCTCTCGGAGATCCAGGACTGGGTGCGCACCGGGCCGCTCGGGCTGGACAACGAGCAGTTCACCGCGATCGGCAACCAGCTCCTCACGAGCGTGCGGCAGAGCCAGACCACGATCGCGACGAGCGCGCTGGGGGCCGTGAGCACCGTCGGCGAGCTGTTCACCGAGGGCCTGCTGACGCTGTTCACGCTGATCTTCCTCATCCACGACGGCGCCGCGATCTGGCGGTTCCTGCTCCGGGGCGTCCCGCGACGGGTCCGCGGGCGGACCGACCTCGCCGGCCGCCGGGCCTTCGCGTCGCTGGTCGGCTACACCCGCGCGATCGTGGTCGTGGCGTTCATCGACGCGGTGACGGCGGGCCTCGGGCTCTGGCTGATCGGCGTCCCGCTGGCGGTGCCGCTCGCCGCGCTGATCTTCTTCGGTGCCTTCGTCCCGACGGTGGGCGCGGTCGTCTCGGGGGCGGTCGCCGCGCTCGTCGCGCTGGTGACGGGCGGGGTGACCGACATGCTGCTGGTCATCCTGCTGCTGCTCGGGGTGCAGAACCTCGAGGGCTACATCCTGCAGCCGTTGTTCCTCGGCAAGTCGATCAAGCTCCACCCGCTCGCGGTCGTCCTGCCCATCGCGTGCGGGCTCGTCGTCGCCGGCATCCCCGGTGCGCTGCTCGCCGTACCCCTGGTGACGGTCCTCGACGCCGGGCTCCGGTCGCTCACCCGGCCCTCCGACGCCGAGGTCGACCCCACCTCGGTCAACCCGCTCGACCCGCGCTCGGCGCGGCCCGAGTTCGCCGACCCCTCGCTCTCCGTGGTCCCCGACGAGCCCTGACTCAGCCGGCCGCCGACGGGAACACCGGTGCCCGCTTCTCCCGCAGCGCCGCCGCGCCCTCCCGGACGTCGGGGCCCATGAAGCAGAGCATCTCGTAGGCCGCGGACTGGTCGAACGTCGGACCGGCCGCACGGAGCCAGCTGTTGAGCGACCGCTTGGTCAGCCGGATCGCCTGCTGGGAGCCGGTGGCCAGGACGTCGGCGACCCGCAGCGACTCGTCGAGGACCTCCCCGCGCGGGAGGGCCTTGGCGACCATCCCCAGCCGCTCCGCCTCCGCCCCGGTCACCATCTCGCCGGTCAGCAGGTAGTAGCGGGCCTTGGCCATCCCGGCGAGCAGCGGCCAGATGATCGCCGCGTGGTCCCCTGCCGACACCCCGAGCTTGACGTGGCCGTCGCCGAGCTTGGCGTCCTCGGCGCAGATCGCGATGTCGGCGAGCAGCGCCACCACCACGCCCGCGCCGACGGCGACCCCGTTGATGGCCGAGATGATCGGCTTCTCGCAGTTGATGATGTTGTAGACCAGGTCGCTCATCTCGGAGAGCATGTGCGAGACGCGGTCGTGGTCGCCCGCCATGCGCTCGACCATCGCGAGGTCCCCGCCGGCCGAGAAGGCCTTGCCCGCGCCGGTGATGACGGCGACGCGGGTCTCCGGGTCCACGGACACGTCCCGCCACACCCGCGCGAGCTCACCGTGGAGGCCCTCGTCGCAGGCGTTGTACTTCTCGGGGGCGTTGATGGTGATGAGCAGGACGCCGTGCTCGCGGCGCTCGAAGACGAGCTGCTGGTAGTCCTCGACGTTCATTCCTCGGCTCCTCGGGGTCGTCGGACGGTCTCGCCGGGCCCCGGGCGCGTCCCCCACGGCCCGGGCCCGCGCACGTGGGTCGGTCAGCTCATCGACAGGCCACCGCTGACGCTGAGGGTCTGGCCGGTGATGAACGAGGCCTCGTCGGAGGCCAGGAACGACACGGCGTTGGCGAGGTCGGAGGGCTGGGCGAGACGGCGCATCGGGATCGACCGGATGAGCCCGTCGCGCAGCTTGTCGTTGCCCTCGACGACCGCGGCGAACAGGGGGGTGTCGGTCGGGCCGGGACACACGCAGTTGGCGCGGACCCGGTGGCGGGCCATCTCCCGGGCGGTGGTCTTGGTGAACGAGATGACGCCGCCCTTGGCCGCCGAGTAGACCGCCTCGCCGGACGACCCCACCCGGCCCGCGTCGGACGCCAGGTTCACGACCGCCCCGCTCCCCTGCTCGACCATGAGCGGCAGCACCGCCCGGGAGGTGTTGAGGACGCCGAAGAGGTTGATGGCGACGATCCGGTCCCAGTCGGCCGGGTCGGACTCGACGAACGGCCCGACCTTGTCCCACCCGGCGTTGTTGACGAGCACGTCGATGCGCCCGAAGTGCGAGGTCACCTGCTCGACGGCCGCCGCGACCGACTCGCGCTCGGCGACGTCGGCGTGCAGCCCCAGCGCCTTCCCGCCGATCGCCTCCGCGGTCGACCGCGCGGTGTCCGCGTTCACGTCGGAGACCGCGACGGCGGCCCCTTCCGCGGCGAGCTTCTCGGCGATCGCCCGGCCGATGCCCTGCCCCGCGCCGGTCACGAACGCGACCTTGTCCTCCAGCTTGCCCATCGTCGTCCGGCTCCTCTGCTCGACGTGGCGTCCAGGGCGGCCGGGCGCAACCGGGGCGCCGTCGGCCGCGACCACGGAACCAACGTTTGACCTCGGAGTCAATACTCGACTTCCGGGGGGAACTTCGACGCTGCGGTACGGTCGCCGGCGTGGACCGGGTGCAGCGCAAGCGCGACGACCGCGTGCGGCGGATCGTCGCGGTCGCGGCCGAGGTGTTCGGCGAGCGCGGGTACGACGCGGCCAATCTGGAGGACGTCGCCGAGCGCCTCGACGTCACCAAGGGGTCGTTGTACTACTACTTCGCGGGCAAGGACGAGCTCGCGAGCGCGGCGATCGAGACCCTGGGCACCGACTGGACCGAACGGCTCGAGAACCTCCCGGTCACCGGGTCGCACACCGAGCGGCTGCGCACCCTGCTGCGCGAGCACATCGCGATCGCGGTGCGCGAGTACCCGGCCGCCCTCCGCCTCTTCCTGGTCCCCGACTCCTGGCCGGACGGGCTCCGGGCCCGCATCCACGACCTCCGTCGCCGTCACGACGCGGTGTTCCGCCGGGTGATCTCCGAGGGGGTCGCCGCCGGGGAGTTCGCCGTGGTCAGTGAGGACGCGACCCTCCAGGCGATGCACGCAGGCATGAGCCAGGCCCCGCTGTGGTGCTCCCACCTGGCCGCGGACGCCCAGGACCGCGCGATGGACGACCTCGCCGACACCCTCGTGAAGCTCGTCGCCCGCTGACCCCTGCCCTGGGTCGTCGTCGACGTCGGGCGCACACGCTCTGACCGACCAGGCGCCCGATCCTGCCGACACCGACGCGCCCCGCACACACTCCGGCCGGATGCGTGCCGGGTTCTGCCGACACCGACGCGCCCCACACACACTCCGGCCGGAGGCGTGCCGGGTCCTGCCGACACCGACGCGCCCCGCACACACTCCGGCCGACCAGGCGCCCTGTCCTGCCGACATCGACGCGCCCCGCACACACTGCGAACACGGGGCCCGTCACCGGCCCGGGCCGACGACGCGGATCGGGCCGCACACGTCGACGAGCTCGACGACGGATGTGCCGGGAGCACGCCTGGCGGTCTCGAAGTGACGCCGACGGGGGCGCCACGAACAGACGCTCCTTCGCTGACCGACCCTCGCAGGGAGCGGAGGGCATCCGGGGGGTGTGCGCGGCGCGCAGAATCCCCCACAGAGCCCCGCGCACCTCCGGCCAGAGTGTGTGCGCCACGCGCAGATCCCCCCAGAACCCCACGCACCTCCGGCCAGAGTGTGTGCGCCGCGCGCAGATCCGGCGAGACCCGGAGCCGTTCAGCTCGCCGACGTCACCCGGTACACGTCGTAGACGCCCTCGACGTTGCGCACCACGCGCAGCACGTGCCCGAGGTGCTTCGGATCGCCCATCTCGAAGCTGAACCGGCTCACCGCGACGCGGTCCCGTGACGTCGTCACGGACGCCGACAGGATGTTGACCTTCTCGTCGGCGAGGGCCTTGGTGATGTCGGAGAGCAGGCGGTGCCGGTCGAGGGCCTCGACCTGGATCGCGACGAGGAAGACCGCGGTCGACGACGACGCCCAGCTCACGTCGACGAGGCGTTCGGGCTCCGCGCGGAGGTCGTCGGCGTTCGTGCAGTCCGTGCGGTGCACCGAGACGCCGCCGCCGCGGGTGACGAAGCCGAGGATCTCGTCGCCGGGCACGGGGGTGCAACAGCGCGCGAGCTTGATCCACAGGCTCTCGGAGTCGTCGCCCCCGCCGTCGACGCCGTTGATCACCACGCCGACGTCGCCGGTCCCGCGGCGCCGCTGGACCGTCGACGGCGTCGCGCGGTCGGCGAGCTCGTCCTCGTTCTGCTCCACCCCGCCGAGCAGGGCGACGAGGCGCTGCACGAGGTGGCGGGCGCTGACATGGTGCTCGCCGACGGCGGCGTAGAGCGCGGAGACGTCCACGTAGTGCAGCTCGCGGGCGAGCGCGCCCATCGAGTCGGCCGACACGAGGCGCTGCAGCGGCAGCCCGGTGCGGCGCGCCTCGCGGGTGATCGCCTCCTTGCCGCCCTCGATCGCCTCCTCGCGGCGCTCCTTGGCGAACCACTGCTTGATCTTCTGCTTGGCCCGGGGCGAGCCGACGAAGCCCAGCCAGTCGCGCGACGGCCCGGCGCCCTCGGCCTTCGAGGTGAAGATCTCGACGACCTCACCGTTCTCGAGCTGGCGCTCGAGCGCGACGAGGCGGCCGTTGACCCGCGAGCCGATGCACTTGTTGCCGACCTCGGTGTGCACCGCGTACGCGAAGTCCACCGGGGTGGACCCGTGCGGCAGCGTGATCACGTCGCCCTTCGGCGTGAACACGAAGATCTCGCGGGTGGCGAGGTCGTAGCGCAGCGACTCCAGGAACTCGCCAGGGTCGGCGGCCTCGCGCTGCCAGTCGAGGAGCTGGCGCATCCAGGCCATCTCGTCGAGCTCGAGGCCCCCGACGCCCTGGGAGCCCTTGGTCTCCTTGTACCGCCAGTGGGCGGCGATGCCGTACTCGGCGGTGCGGTGCATCTCGTGGGTGCGGATCTGCACCTCGAGGGGCTGCCCGTCCGGGCCGATCACCGTGGTGTGCAGCGACTGGTAGACGCTGAACCGCGGCTGGGCGATGTAGTCCTTGAACCGCCCGGGCATCGGCTGCCACAGGGCGTGGACCATCCCCATCGCTGCGTAGCAGTCGCGCACGTCCTCGACGAGGATGCGGACGCCGACGAGGTCGTGGATGTCGTCGAAGTCCTTACCCTTGACGATCATCTTCTGGTAGATCGAGTAGTAGTGCTTCGGGCGGCCGAGCACCTCGGCCTTCACCCGCGCGGCCTCGAGCTGGCCGGACACCTCGTCGATCACGGTGCGCAGGTAGGTGTCACGGCTGGGGGCGCGGTCGGCGACCAGACGGACGATCTCGTCGTAGCGCTTCGGGTGCAGGATCGCGAACGCGAGGTCCTCGAGCTCCCACTTGACCGTCGACATCCCCAGCCGGTGGGCCAGCGGCGCGAGGACCTCGAGGGTCTCGCGCGCCTTCTTGGCCTGCTTCTCCGGCTTGAGGAAGCGCATCGTGCGCATGTTGTGCAGGCGGTCGGAGAGCTTGATGACGAGCACCCGCGGGTCGCGGGCCATCGCGACGACCATCTTGCGGATCGTCTCCGCCTCGGCGGCCGCACCGAGCTGCACCTTGTCCAGCTTGGTGACGCCGTCGACGAGGTGGGCCACCTCGGCCCCGAAGTCGGCGGAGAGCTTCTCGAGCGAGTAGTCGGTGTCCTCCACGGTGTCGTGCAGCAGGGCGGCGACCAGCGTGGTGGTGTCCATGCCCAGCTCGGCGAGGATCGTGGCGACGGCGAGCGGGTGGGTGATGTACGGGTCGCCCGACTTGCGCATCTGGCCCTCGTGGAAGGCCTCCGCGGTGTCGTAGGCGCGCTGCAGGGTGGCGAGGTCGGCGCTCGGGTGCAGCTCGCGGTGGATGGTGGCGAGCGGCTCGAGGACCGGCTTGACCGGACCGGTGCGCTGCGCGGTGATGCGTCGCGCGATGCGGGCGCGGACCCGGCGGGTGGCCGACCGCGGCTTGGCGCCCGACGCGGCGCCGCCGGTGGTGGAGGACGCGCTCGGCTCGAGCCGCTGCGCCTCGCGCGGTTCGCTCGACCCGACGGTCGGCGCCGCGTCGGGACCGTTCCCGTCCGCCTCGACGGACGCGTCGTCACGGGCGGCCGTGCCGGCCGCCGGGCTCACGTCCTGGCTCACTGGAGAGCACCTCCCGCTGGTCGGGCCGCCGTACGGCCCGTCGCGGGACCCGGAACGGATCCGGATCCGGAATCCTTCCAGCGTAGGTCACCGGCCACGCCGACGTCCGCCCCGAGGCCCACCAGGGGGACGAGAGGTCCCCGACCGTCGCCCGCCCGTATCGATCACGGGGCGCGGCGGCCGGCCCGTCGCTGAACGGTCGTTCAGAGGACGACGGCGGTCTGCCGACCGGCCGTCGCCCGGTGGGCCTGCTGCAGGACCACCTGGTACTCCGGGCCGGCGGCGGCCCGCCCGGCGTGGGGCGCGTAGCCGGCGGCGGCGACCACGACGAGCCAGGGGCCCGCCCCCGCCCCGGCAGGCACGGCGAAGCGCCCCCCGGCGTGCGGATCGGCCCGCACCCGGCCGAGCTGGCGGCCGTGCGGGTCGACGACGGTGACGACGGCGTCCAGGCCGTGGCCCGCCGCGTCGGTCACGCGGCCCCGGACGACGGTGCCCTGGACGTCGCCCGCCCCGGTCCCGAGGCTCGGCGTGTCGGCCACGCCGTCGGCCGGCTCGGCCGTCGGGTCGACCTCGTGCAGGGCGAGCAGCGCGCCGTGCAGCGCGGACAGCTCACCGAGCAGCGTCTCCGGCCCGTCGTCGCCGTCCGGCCGGTCGGCGTGCTCGCCGGGGGCGCGGCCCTCGGCCAGGGCGTCCACGAGCCCCCGGACCGCGGTCATCGCGCCCTCGACCATCTCGTGGCGGTACCGCTGCGAGCTCTCGGTGTCCACGGCGTCCTCCACGGCGTGGATCACCGCCCGGACCCGCGCCGCGCACCGCGTCCAGGCCGAGAGCCGCCCGGTGACCGTCGCGCGCCGGGCCCGGGACCCGGGGATGACCCGCAGCGAGAGCGGGAGACCGATGAGGGCCAGCTGGTGGACCGCGGCGTCGAGCGAGCGGGCCCGGGCGTGCAGGTCGACCGGCTCACCGTCGCTGCCCGTGCTCTCGCCGCGCAGCACCGTCGCGACGTCGAGGGTCGCCGCGCGCAGCTCCTCGGCGAGGCGCGCGCGGGCCGCGCGCTCCGCACCGGCCGCGGAGGTGGGCAGGAAGGACACCGCGACCACCCCGCCGACGAGGGCCCCGAGCGCGGTCTCGCCGACCCGGAGCGCCAGCAGCCCGTCGCTGTAGGTCCCGAGCAGCTGGTAGAGCTCGGCGATGAGGATGGTGATCGAGAAGGCCAGGCAGGTGTAGGAGACCCGGAACAGGTAGAAGCCGACGAAGATCGCCACGAGGATGACCGTCAGCACCACCGGGGTCGACGACCCCAGCATCGGCACCAGCACGAGGGCGACGACGACGCCGACGACGGTCCCGGCGGTGCGCTGCAGGGCCTTGCGCACCGTCTCCGCGGCCGTGGCCGTCCCGGTGAAGGCGAGGAAGCAGGCCAGCACCGCCCAGTACCAGCGTTGCCCGGACAGCGCGTCGCCGAGCGCGATCGACAGCCCGCCGGCCAGGGCGATCTGCAGCGCCTGCCGGGTGGTCAGCAGCAGCTTCGCGCCGCCCTCGGGGGCGACCATGGGCCCGACGGTCACGGCGCTGCCGGGCAGGAAGCCCGCGAACAGCTCGGCGGCCGGGGTGAACGGCGTCGGGGCGTGCTGGGCCTCGTCGCGGTCGTCCGGGCCGGTCCGGTCACAGTGGCGGTCGTCGTCGAGGATCTGCTCGAGGTGGCGCAGCGCCCGCTCCACCGCCTCGGCCTGCGATCCGTGCACCTGGTCGGGCGGGGTGTCGAGCAGCCGGGCCAGGGCGCCCTCGACCCGCAGGATCGCGGCCCGCACGGCGGGGGCGTGGGCCGGGTCGACCACCGAGTGCGGGACGGCGAGCTGGCCGTCGATGAGGACCGCGACCTCGTCGACCCGCAGCAGCGCGCGGTCCGCCGTGCCGATGCGGCCCGTCCAGCGCTGCCACGGCGAGCGCGCCGCGGGGTCCCGGTGCTCGGCCGAGGCGATCCGCACCCGTGCCGCGAACGCCTGGACCATGCGGCGCATCCGCCGGGCGGGCCGCTGGGGCGCGACCACCAGGCCGATGATCAGCAGCAGGACGGTCGTGCTCCCCACCGCCACGAGGACCACCGGCAGCTGGGCGAACCCGAGCTGCAGGAACAGGGCCATGAAGTAGCCCATCCAGATGACCATGCCGCACGCGAAGGCCCGCGGTCCGAACCGGCGGGCCCACACGACGACGAACATGACCACGACGAACAGCGAGAGCGAGAGCACGCGGTGGCGGTCGACGAGCGTGCTCAGGGTGATCCCGGCGATCATCGCGACCGGGATGCAGATCTGGGTGATCGTGCGGCCGAGGGTGGTCGGGTCGGACGCGGTGAACGTCGTCATCATCGTCAGCACCGCACCGAGGACGACCACGATGATCGCGGCGGTCCCCGTGAGGCCGAGTGCCCCCGCGAGCAGGGAGGACACCGCGAGCGCGACGGCGAGCGAGATGACCGCCCGCGCCGCGAGGGTGAGCCGCACGTTGCCCGGGTCGGAGGCGAGGAGGCGGTCCCGCCACCGGACCGGTGCGGGCGCTGTCGCGCTCCGGGCGGGCGACGAGGTCGGAGCGACCCCGCCGGGCCGGTCGTGGACGCGGTCTCCACCCGGGAGGTCGCCGTCGGAACGGTCTCCGTCGCTGGGGTCGTCGGTGGGATCCGTGCCCGGACGACGTCCGGTCGACGTGATCGTCATCGGCCTCCCTCTCACTCGCCGCCCACGATGTTAGCTGTGCGAACCATCGGTCGGGCGACGGAAGCGCTTCCGTGGGGCCAGATGTGGTCGATCCCTCGCCCGGCCCGGCCGGGTCCTAGCGCTGCAGGACGGCGTGCAACGGCCTGCCCGCGAGGCGGGTGCGGCCGCCGAGCTCCGGCAGCTCGAGGACGACCGCCACCGACGTGACGGTCGCGCCGCACTCCTCGACGAGCCCGCACGCGGCGTCGGCGGTGCCCCCGGTGGCGAGGACGTCGTCGACGAGCAGGGCGCGTGCCCCGGGGGCGAGGACCCCGGCCGGGAGCTCCAGGGTCGCCGACCCGTACTCCAGGTCGTAGGACCGCGACGCCGCG
Organism: uncultured Actinomycetota bacterium; assembly: GCA_963849235.1. Classification (GTDB taxonomy): domain Bacteria; phylum Actinomycetota; class Actinomycetes; order Mycobacteriales; family Pseudonocardiaceae; genus Actinomycetospora. The sequence goes on from CAWKGY010000001.1 coordinate 971,407, forward strand.
ACGGCGGGCAGCTTGCCCTGCTTGCGGACCGGCACGATGCCGAGCCCGAGGGCCTGGGCCACGGCGGCGCCGAGCAGGAACCCGCGCGCCTCGATCCCGACCACCACGTCGACCGGACGCCCCGCGAGCGACCCGGCGAGCAGCCGCGTCGTCGCCGCCAGGCCGCGGGCGTCCGCGAGCACCGTCGTGAGGTCCCAGAAGAGGATGCCCGGCTTCGGGAAGTCCGGGACGGTCGCGGAGCAGACCCGCGACGAGGTCCCGGTCCGTGCCGGGGTCCGGGGTCTGGCCGGGATCCGGGGTCGGGGTCACCGACGCCGCTTCCCGCTGGGACGTCCGGACTTCCCGGCCGGCCGGGCCCCGGGCCGCGGCGCGCTCCCGGTCCGTCCGGCCCGCGGGGCGTCTCCGCCCGCACGGCTCGGGGCGCCGTCGCGACCGCCCCGCGACCCCGCGGCGGCGACGACCGCGTCGGTGTCCAGGACGTCGGTCGGCTCCCCGGTGGTGACCTCGCCGCCGGTGCCCCGCCCACCGGTCGCGTCCGCGCGCTGGGCGTTCTTGGCCCGCCGGGCCGCCACCCGCTGCGCCTGCTGGGCCCACACCCGGTCGCGCATCGCGAGGTCGACGACGATCGGGGTCGCGAGCAGCACCGACGAGGCCGCGCCGATGAGGGTGCCGACGAGCTGGACGAGGGCGAGGTCGCCGAGCACGCCGACCCCGAGCAGGACGACGCCGACGACGAAGAGCCCGATCAGCGGCAGCGCGGCGATCAGCGAGGTGTTGAGCGAGCGCATCAGGGTCTGGTTGACCGCGAGGTTCGCCGCCTCGGCGTAGGTCCGCCGCGTGATGCCCTGCAGGCCCCGCGTGTTCTCGCGGACCTTGTCGAACACGACCACCGTGTCGTACAGCGAGAACCCGAGGATCGTCAGCAGACCGATCACGGTGGCCGGGGAGACCTCGAAACCGACCAGTGAGTAGACGCCCGCGGTGACCACGATGTCGTTGATCAGGGCGATGATCGCCGCGAGGGCCATGCGGCGCTCGAAGTAGAACGCCAGGTACACGGTGACGAGGACGAGGAAGACCGCCAGCGCGATGATCGCCTGCCGGGTGATCTCGCCGCCCCAGCTGGCGCTGACGGCGCTGTCGCTCACCGAGTCCTGATCGGGGCGCCCGTCGGAGCCGAGGGGCTGGAACTTCTGGAAGAGCGCCTGGTCGAGCGCGACCTGCTCGCCCTGGGTGAGCCGGTCGGACTTGATGAGGATCGTCGCGGAGTCCCCGGTGCCCGCGACCTGCACGGACTCCGCCGGGTGCCCGACGGCCTGGTCGAAGACCTGCTCGACCTGGCTGGTCTGGGCCACCCCGGTGGCCCCGCGCGCCGGGAACTGGACCGAGGTCCCGCCCTCGAAGTCGATCGAGAAGTTGAACCCGCGCAGGATCATCGAGAGCAGGCAGATCAGGACGATGACGCCGAACACGGCGTACCACCGGCGGGACTTCCCGACGATGTCCAGCCCGCCGTTGCCCTCGTAGAGCCGGTCCAGGCGGCCGCGCTTCGGGGCACGCCGGGCGGGAGGTGCGTCCTCGGGCGCCTCGACGTCGGCGTCCTCGTCCGCCTCGTCGAGGGCGAGGTCGTCGTCGAGGTCCTCGGGCTCGGGGGCGTCGACGGCGTCGTCCCGACGACGGCTGCCGGCACGGCGGGTGGGGCGGGTCATCGGGTACCTCCGCGGCCGGAGCCGCTGCGCTGCGACCGACCGCTCGGGGCGGTGGGACGACGGGTCTGGCCGGGGCGGGCGCCGGGGCGGGGCGCGCTGCCCGCTCCCCCGCCGCGTCCGCCGACGCCGGGCCGGGTGGTCTGCGAGGCGACCTTGCCCAGGCCGGACCAGGCGGGGCTCGCGAACAGCTGCGAGTTCGACGCCAGCGACAGCAGCGGGTGGGTCACGAGGAACACCACGACGAGGTCGAGGATCGTCGACATGCCGAGGGTGAAGGCGAAGCCGCGGACCTGGCCGACGGCGAGGACGTAGAGCACGACCGCGGCGAGGAAGCTCACCGCGTCGCCGGAGAGGATCGTGCGCCGCGCGCGGGTCCAGCCCCGTGGCACGGCCGAGCGGAAGCTGCGGCCCTCGCGCATCTCGTCCTTGATGCGTTCGAAGAAGATCACGAACGAGTCCGCGGTGATGCCGATGGCCACGATGAAGCCGGCGACGCCCGAGAGGTCGAGCGTGAACCCGATGCTGCGCCCGAGCAGGACGAGCACCGCGTAGACGACCAACCCGGACAGGGCCAGCGACAGGATCGTGAGCACGCCGAGCGCGCGGTAGTAGAAGAGCGAGTAGACGAACACCAGGACCAGGCCGATGAGGCCCGCGATGAGCCCGGCCTCGAGGGACGCGAGGCCGAGGGTGGCGGAGATCGTCTGCGCGTCGGAGGTGTCGAACGACAGTGGCAGCGAGCCGTACTTGAGGACGTTCGCGAGGTCGGTCGCCGACTGCTGGTTGAAGTTGCCGCTGATCTGCGACGTGCCGCCGGGCTGGGCGGCCTCGATCGTCGGGGCCGACACCACCTGCGAGTCCAGCGTGAACGCGACGGCCTTGCCGACGTTCGCCGAGGTGTACTGCGCCCAGGCCCCGGCCCCCACGGACTTGAAGGTCACGTTGATGACGTAGCCCGCGCCCTGCTGGTTCGGCGCCGCGACGGCGTCGGCGACCTCGGTACCCGAGAGGATCGACGGGCCGAGGACGTACTTCGCCTGGCCGTTGCGGTCACAGGCGACCAGGGGCCGCGTCGGGTCGTCGTACCCGCGCAGCGGGTCCTCGACGGAGCAGTTGAGCGCCTGCAGGGCCGCCGCCTGTACCGCCGGGTCGTCGCTCTGCCGGGTCGCCTTGGCCGCCGCGATCGCCGCCGCCTGCCGCGGGTCCTGCGAGGTGCCGCCCCCGGCCGGTGCTCCCCCGCCGGGCGGTGGCGCGGGCGGGGTGGGTGCCTGGACCGGCAGCCGGACGCTCTGGCCGGGGGCCTGCCCCGGGGCCCCTCCGCCGCCACCGGTCTGACCGGGCTGGGTCTGGCCGGGCTGGGTCTCTCCACCCGCCGGGGCCTGGCCGGGCTGGGCCTGGCCGGGCTGGGCCTGGCCGGGTGCCGCGGGCGCCGGCCCGGCGGCCAGCGGGCCCTCGACCACCGGACGGAAGTACAGCCGGGCCGTCTGCCCGAGGCTGCGGGCCTGGTCGCCGGCGGTGCCGGGCACCGTGATGACGAGGTTGTTGCCGTTCTGCACGACCTCGGCGCCCGAGACGCCGAGCCCGTTGACCCGCTGCTCGATGATCTGGCGGGCCAGGTTGAGCTGGTCGGGCGTGGGCGCCGCGCCGGTCTCGGTCCGGGCGGTCAGCGTGACCTGCGTGCCGCCCTGGAGGTCGATCCCGAGCTTCGGGGTCGGCGACCCGTCCCCGGTGAGGAAGACCAGTCCGTAGAGGACCACCACGAGCGCCGCGAACACGGCGAGGTAGCGGCCCGGCCGGAACCGGACGGTGGGAGGGGCCACGCTGCGAACTCCAGGGTCGTGCGACGGTCGGGTCCTCGGACTCGTCCTCGCCGCGAGGCGCCCGGGACATCGACCGCGACGGCGGATCGCCTGGGCCGGGCCGTGTCACGACGCCGGAACCACCCGATCACACCCACGGGACACGCCGGGCGGCGCGCGCCGAGGACCAGTACGCAGGGTAGGCGGGGGCTCCCCGCGCCATCGCACCCGGCCCGTCCCGGCCCGCGTCGCGCCGTGCGGTAGTGAGGACGGGCCGGCGCGTCGACGTCCCGGTCCCGGGACGCCGCGCGGACCTCAGGACGAGGGGCGGGTGTCCCCGGGGGTGTTGCGCCCGGCCGAGACGCCGTTGCCGTTCGGCGACGCCGTCGGGTCGGAGAAGGAGTCCGACGACGAGGCGTCGCGCGAGGACGCCGACGGAGCCGCCGGGGTGGCCGTGCCGTTCGTGGTGGGGGCCGACGTCCCGGTGGCCGTGGTGTGGTCGGTCGTGTGGTCGGTCGCCGCGTCGATCACCTCGTGGTGCTCGGTGTCGCCGCGGTACGACTCCCCGCGGTAGGCGTCCTCGAGGTGGTCGCCGCCGATCACGGTGTCCGCGTCGCCCGAGAGCTTCTCGCGGACGGCCGCGCGCAGCCACGTGGTGATCACGTCGGGCGCGATCTCCAGGTCGATGGTCTTCTCGTCGTCGGTGTCGACGACGGTGCCGCTGATCCCGGAGGTCATGACGACGACGTCGCCCACCGAGATCGCGTTCTGCAGGCTCTCCTGCTGCGCGGCCTGCTTCTTACGCTGCCGGTTGGAGAAGAAGATCATGCCGATCATGAAGACGATCAGCAGAGGGAAGAGGAGGTCCATCTCGCTCCGTTCGGATCCGTGCCCGGTCCGACCGACCGCACCAGCCGCGATCCGTCGTACGTACTCCCCCCGAGTCTGCCAGCTCATCCGAACAACGTCGGCGGGCCCTGCTCGTCGATTTCATCCGGAACGTCCCGTTCCGGCGGCGTCTCGCCCAGGTGACGCCATGCCGCGGGGGTCGCGACGCGGCCCCGGGGCGTCCGCGCGAGCATCCCCGCACGCACCAGATAGGGCTCGCAGACCTCCTCGACGGTGCCCGGCTCCTCCCCGACGGCGACCGCCAGCGTCGACACCCCGACCGGTCCGCCGCCGAACGACCGCACCAGCGCACTGAGGACGGCGCGGTCGAGCCGGTCGAGGCCCAGCTCGTCGACGTCGTAGACCTTCAGCGCGGCCCGCGCGACGTCCCGGGTGACCCGGCCGTCGGCCCGAACCTCCGCGTAGTCCCGCACCCGGCGCAGCAGCCGGTTCGCGATGCGGGGCGTCCCCCGCGACCGGTGGGCGATCTCCCGCCCGCCGTCGGGACGCAGGTCCACCTCGAGGATCTGCGCGCTGCGCGCCACCACGAGCTCGAGGTCCTCGGGCTCGTAGAACTCCATGTGCCCGGTGAAGCCGAACCGGTCGCGCAGCGGGCCGGTGAGCGCCCCGGCCCGGGTGGTCGCCCCGACCAGCGTGAACGGGGCGACGTCGAGCGGGATGGACGTGGCCCCGGGGCCCTTCCCGACGACGATGTCGACCCGGAAGTCCTCCATCGCGAGGTACAGCATCTCCTCGGCCGGCCGCGCCATGCGGTGGATCTCGTCGATGAACATCACGTCGCCCTCGACGAGGTTCGACAGCATCGCCGCGAGGTCACCCGCCCGCTCCAGGGCCGGTCCGCTGGTGATCCGGACGGCGCTGCCGAGCTCGGTCCCGATGATCATCGCGAGGCTCGTCTTGCCGAGCCCCGGGGGGCCCGAGAGCAGCACGTGGTCCGGCGGGCGCCCGCGGCGCAGGGCGCCCTGCAGCACGAGGTCGAGCTGCTCGCGGACCCGCGGCTGCCCGATGAACTCCTCGAGCCGCGCGGGGCGCAGCCGGTTCTCCAGGTCCGACTCGCCCACCTCGCGCGTGGCCGCGAGGGCCCGCTCCAGGTCCGCCGACAGCTCGTCCCCGCTCACCGCACGTCCTCCCGTGTCATCGGCTCGGCCCCAGCCGGTGCAGGGCGGCGCGCAGCACCGCGGAGGAGCCCGCGCCCTCCCCGAGGTCACCCACGGTCTCGTCCACCGCCTTCTCCGCGGGCTTGGCCGCGAAGCCCAGCCCCACGAGCGCCTCGACCACCTGGTCCCGCATCGTGCCGCTGGCCACCACCGAGGACGCGACGGCGTCCCCGGGATCCGCGGCGTCGGCGCCACCGGCGTCCGGCGGGGCGACCTTGTCCCGCAGCTCGACCACGAGCCGCTCGGCCCCCTTGCGCCCGATGCCGGGCACGCTCATGAGCGTGGTCAGGTTGCCGTCGGCCAGCGCCCGGCTCAACGCCGCGGGGTCGAGCACCGCCAGCGTGGCCAGGGCCAGCCGGGGCCCCACCCCGGTGACCGTCTGGAGCAGCCCGAACAGCTCCCGCTCGGCGGCGTCGGCGAAGCCGAAGAGGGTCAGCGAGTCCTCGCGGACGACCAGCGCCGTCTCCAACCGGGCGCTCTGGCCCCGCCGGAGCCCGGCGAGCGTGTTCGGCGTGGCCTGGACCGCCATGCCCACCCCGCCGACCTCGACCACCGCGTGGTCCAGCCCGACCGAGAGGACCTCCCCCCGTACCGACGAGATCACGACCCGCACCTCCGCACCGACGCACTACCCCGCTGACGCACTATCCGACCGGCGCACCACCGACTGGCGCACCACCCGCTCTTCTCCAACCCACTGGCCGCTGACCCACGACCCGCTGGCCCACTACCTCGCTGACCCACGACCCGCTGACCCACGACCCGGCCCGGCGGACCACCCGTAGGCGGTGAACCGGCGAACACCTGTTCGAGCGGGACGCTACCGCGCGGGTCCGACACTCCGGTCGACGCCACGCGCGACGTGCCCCGGTCGCGTCAGCGACGCGGGGACCGACCGGCCGCGACGGCCTTGCGGGCGGCGGCGACGCGGGACGCGTGGGTGCGGGCCACCTCGGCGGCCCGGGCCTCGGCCTCGGCCAGCCGGGCGGCCATGGGCGCGCGCCAGCAGTGGCACACGGCGAGCGCGAGCGCGTCGGCGGCGTCGGCGGGACGCGGAGCGGTCTCGAGCGCCAGCACCCGCTGCACCATCGCCGTGACCTGGGCCTTGTCGGCACGCCCCGACCCGGTGACGGCCGCCTTGACCTCGGACGGGGTGTGGAAGGCGACGGGCAGGCCCGCGCGCCCGGCGATCAGCGCCACGACCCCGCCCGCCTGCGCCGTCCCGATCACCGAGCGCACGTTGTGCTGGCTGAACACCCGCTCCACGGCGACGACGTCGGGACGGTGCTCGGCGATCCAGCGCTCGACCGCGTCGGCGACGGCACCCAGCCGGGCGGCCACCTCGTCGTCGGGCGGGGTGCGCACGACGTCGACGGCGACGGCGCGCACCGAGCGCCCGCCCGCACCCTCGACGACGCCCAGGCCGCATCGCGTCAGCCCGGGGTCCACTCCCAGCACCCGCATGGCAGGCACGCTACCGAGCGGGTCGGCCGCACCAGGACGGCGACGCGCCCGGCGCCACCGGACCGGGGCCGGGCACCGCGGTGATCAGGCGCCCAGGCACTCAGGCATTCAGCGCAGCGCCCACGCAGGCACGTCCCGCGCCCGCTCGGAGCGCGCCCCGGTGGGGCCGGGGTCGCCGTGCCGGAACGTCACGCTGATCCGGGGGCCGGCGCCGGGCTCCTTGGGCACGGTGTGCTGCCACTCGTGCTGGCAGCGGCCGCCCATCACGAGCAGGTCTCCCCCGCAGAGGGTCAGCCACCGGGTGCCGCCGCCCGCGAGCGGCCGGAGCCCGAAGCGCCGCGGCGCGCCCAGCGAGACGATCGCGACGACCGGCTGCGGGTGCACGAAGCGCACACGGTCGCCGTGCCAGGCCACCGAGTCCGCCCCGTCGCGGTAGAAGTTGGCGGACACCCGGTCGAACGGCTCGCCGTAGCGCTCGACGAGCGCGGCAGCGAGGTGCTCGCTCGGGGCTGGCGCGTCGGCCAGCGCCCACCCGCACGTCAGCCGCGGCTCCACGATCTCCTGGGTGAACATCCGCCGGTGGCGCTGGTTCCACGCCACGTCCGCCACCAGCTCGTCGAACCACACGTCGGCCCCGGGCATCCAGCCCGGGACGACGTCGACCCACGAGCGCTCGTCGAGCCGCGTCCGGTGCGCCCCCGACCAGGAGACGTCCGACGGGTGGGTCGGCACCGCCGCGGCGCCCGGCCCGTCGGACACCGCGTCGAAGAGAGAAGGAGTGAACACCGCCGTCATGAGCTAGAGTCGAACACATGTTCGAACTCAGGGCAAGCCGGTTCGCTCGCCCGCCCCCGGGTGGGTGCCGTGCCCCGCCGGAGGGGTACGGGACCGGTCATGAGCGCGAGGCACGCAATCGTCCACGGCACGGTCCAGGGAGTGTTCTACCGGGCGAGCGCGGAGCAGGAGGCGCACCGGCTCGGGGTCTCGGGATGGGCGGGCAACCGGGCCGACGGGACGGTCGAGCTCGTCGTCGAGGGGGACGACGCGGCGGTCGAGCAGATGCTGGACTGGGCCCGCCGCGGCCCGAGCCGCGCGGAGGTGACCCACGTCGACGTCGAGGAGCGTGCCGAGGAGGGGCTCACCGGGTTCGAGGCGCGCTGACCGACCGTCCGAGCCGGCGGGCGACGCCGGCGGCGAGCTCGTCGAAGGCCGCCGGGTCGAGCACCATCGCGGAGGTCACGTGCCGGACCTCCCAGCCGAGGTCACGGAGGCGGGCATCCCGGAAGGCGTCCCGGTTCTGACCGGTGATCGTGCGGTGCTCCGGCCCGTCGTACTCGAGCGCGAGCATCGCCTCGGGCCAGGCCAGGTCGAGGCGGACCCGTTCACCGGTGGCCAGGAGGACCCGGAACTGAGGCACCGCGGGCGGAACCCCCCGGCCGAGCAGGCCCAGGCGCAGACGGGTCTCCGGGAGCGACTCGGCGCGTGGGTCCATGAGCTCCAGGACGCGCCGGACCTGGACGAGGCCGCGCACCCCCGGATGCTCCGCGGCGAGTCGACGCAGGTGCTCGCGGGAGAACCGACAGGTGTGGGCCAGGGCGTCCACCCCGGCCACGGCCTCGACGAGGGGCTGCCGGCGGGCGAGGTCGAACGCGGTGCGGACCGGCGTGGTGACCGGGCAGCCGAACCGGCCGGCGACTTCGTCAGCTCGGAGGCGGTCGGTGCGGACCCGTGCGTCCTCGGGAGCGGGGTGGCATCGGCTCGGCATGATCAGGTCGGCGTCGTCCCAGGGGCACTCCGCGTCGTAGGTGAGCGCGGCGAGCGGCCCACCGACGACGCCGCGCTCCTGGCTCCACAGCCGGAGTGCCCGCACCCGCACGCGGACATCCCGCTCCACCGCTGCCCCGATGTAGACGTCGTGCTCGAGCCGGCGGAAGTCCGGGCCGCGTAGCCGGGCCCAGGTGATGCGCCCGGTCAGCACGGCCCACGAACCGCGGAACGGCTCCGAGGTCCACCGTGTCAGGGATTCCACGTCCCGTTCGATGGAGCCGGGCCGGTATCGGTTCCCTCCACCTCGCCGCACGATGATCAACAGCCCTGCACAGCTCCGGGAGGGCCCGCCGAACAGCCACTCAGGTCTGTTGATCATGAGCGGAGGGCGGCACGCCGGCGGCGGAGCGACCGCGCTGGACGCCGAGCGTGGGCGACGTCTCTCCCTGACCCGTCGCGCAGCGCCGGATCCGGGGTTGGGCGGCGAGCGACTCCGGGTACCAGAGGCGCCAGCGGGTCTGACAGACCCGGAGTCGAGCACGGGAGAGGACGCCATGAGCGACGCCGACAAGGTCGAGAACAAGGGCGAGGAGCTCAAGGGCAAGGCCAAGGAGGCCGTGGGGGGCGCCGTCGGTAACGAGTCCCTCGAGGCCGAGGGCAAGGGCGACCAGGCCAAGGGCAACGTGAAGCAGGCCGGCGAGAAGATCAAGGACGCCTTCAAGTCCTGAGTCCGACCTCCCCTCGACGGCGCCCGTGGCCTCCCGGCCCGGGCGCCGTCGTGTCGGTGCACCCGACCGACCGGTATCACTCGCCGCTGCTCATCCAGGTCCTTCCAGGTCCATCCGGGTGATGCGCGCGCGAGACGACCATGAGTGCCGGGCCCTCGGGGTTACCGTCCGCGCGTGCGACGCCAGGATCGCGTGAGCGCCACGGCAGACGTGGTGGTCGTCGGAGCGGGCATCGTCGGGCTGTCGAGCGCCGTGGCCCTCGCCGAGGCCGGCCACGGCGTGCTCGTGTGGACCGCGGACGACCCGACGGCGACCACCTCGTCCCACGCCGGAGGCGTCTGGCAGCCCACCTACCAGGCACCGTTGGCCGCCTCGCTGGCCTGGTCGTCCTGCTCGGTCGACCACTTCCGCCGGCTGGCCGCCGATCCCGCGACCGGGGTCCGCATGGTCGAGGGCGTCACCGTCGGCGAGGTGCCCGACCGGGACGCCCTCCCCGCCCAGCTCCGCCTGCTCCCCGACGTCGGCACCCCGGCCGAGCTGCCGCCGGGCTTCGACCGCGGGTTGAGCCACCGCTCCCCCGTCATCGACCTGCCGCGTCACATCCGGTGGATGCTCGACCGGCTCGCCGCCCTCGACGCCACCGTCGAGATCCGACGGGCCGGGTCGCTCGACGAGGCCCTCGCCGCCGCGCCCGTCGCGGTCGTCGCCGCCGGGCTGGGCGCCCGCGAGCTCGCGGACGACCCGACGGTCCGCCCGGTCTTCTCCCAGTACGTGGTGACCGACAACCCGGGGGTGAGCCGGGTCCTCGTCGAGATCGCCGACGGGCGCCGGTGGACCTCGATCATCCCGCAGGCCGATCGCGTGCACCTCGGCGGCGTCCGCGTGCCGGGCCGCACCGACGTCGCGCCCGACCGCGAGGAGGCCCGGGAGATCCTCCGCCGGTGCCGGGACGCGGAGCCGGTGCTGCAGGACGCGACGGTGCTGCGGGTCGACACCGGCATCCTGCCCGCCCGCCCGACGACGCGGGTGGAGGCCGAGCAGCGCGACGGCGGGCTCGTCGTGCACAACTACGGACACGGCGGCAGCGGGCTCTCGCTGTGCTGGGGCACGGCCCACGAGGTGGTCCGGCTGGTGGCCGCTCATCACGGCACCACGGTCGAGCCCCGCTCCGTCTGACGCACCCGGGCGTCAGAAGGGGCGCCGCCCGGGCTGCGAGGCCCGCGCCGGGCGCACCTCCTCGCCCCGGGCCCGGCGACCCGCGTCGCGGAGCACCTCCACGAGGCGGTCCCCGTTGCGGCGTCCGCTGACCGGATGGAGCCGGTCGTGCACCAGCGGGTTCGGGTGCGGTGCCCGCGAGACCGTGGCCCCGCGCAGCTGCCAGGGCACGCGGCCCCGGCGGACCAGCACCGCCCACGCCTTCGCCGCGGGCGCGCCGAGCAGGACGACCTCGCGCGGCGGCGGGCCGAGCAGGTCGAGGAACTCCCCCAGCCGCGGGGCGGCCCGCAGGACCTCGCCCGCGAGCCGTCGGGGCTCGTGCGTCGGGTTGGCGATCCACCACGGCACGAGGTGCCAGTGCAGCGTCACCTCGTGCTCGAGGCCCGCCCGGTCGGCGGCGCGGTAGAGGTTCGCCGACGTCGCGTCGTTGGCGTAGCGGCTGACGAAGCCGCAGCCGTCCTCGGCGTCCGCGGCGGGCTCGTGCAGGAGCAGCAGGACCCGGGCGGCGTCGCCGGCCGCGGTCGGGTCGACGTAGGGGATGTTCTCCAGCGTCGTGTCCCGCAGCCGGTCGATCCAGCGGTTGAGCCGGCCCGGCCGGCCGTCGTGGCGCCGCGCCCACCAGTAGGCGTGCCGGTCCGGCGCGAGCTCGCGGCTGAACAGCTCGTCCCGGCGGTGGGCCAGCCGGTTCCAGACGACCTCGGGGCTGCGGGCGCCCGCCTGTGCCGTCCGTGCCACGCACTCCAGGGTAGGTGCGCGAAGATGGTCCCGTGCTGTTCGCCCAGCGCTTCGCCGAACCGATCGCGCGCGGCGAGGTCGACCTGACCTTCCGGCGGTGGAAGCGCGCGCAGGTCCGTCCCGGTCGCCCCTACCGCACGCTGGTCGGCCGTCTCGGGGTCGACGAGGTGACCGAGGTGGACCCGGCGACCGTGACCGACGACGAGGCCCGCCGCGCGGGGTTCGAGAACGTCGACGCCCTGCTCGCGGAGGCCGGCCGGCGCGCCAAGGACGGGACGCCGCTCTTCCGGGTGCGGTTCCACCGGCTCGACGAGCCCGACCCGCGCACCGAGCTCGCGGCGACCGCGCCGTCGCCGTCGGAGGCCGTCGCCCTCGCGGAGAGGCTCGACGCCATGGACCGGCGCAGCGGGCACGGCCCGTGGGCCTGGGCGACCCTGCGGGCGATCGCGGCGGAGCCCGGACGGCGCGCGCCGGACCTCGCCGCCGGCTTCGACCGCGAGACCGCCCCGTTCAAGGCCGACGTCCGCAAGCTCAAGGCGCTGGGGCTCACCCACTCCCTCCCGGTGGGCTACGAGCTCTCCCCCCGGGGGCGGGCCGTGCTCGCGACCCGGGCCTGACGCCGTGGCCGACGACCTCGTCGTCCGCCTCCACGGCGGACCGGACCGGGACGGGGAGATCGACGCGGACGGCCTCGTCGCCCTGGTCGGGGCCCTGCAGCTGCTGACGACGCGGGTCGCGCGCCACCTCGTCGAGCAGACCCGCCCCGGCCGCAGTGCCGGCGTCGTGGAGCGGGCCGCACGGCTGCGCCTCGTCGGGTTCGACCCGCACACGACGGTGCTGCGCTTCGCGGTCGGCGAGGACGACGTGCTCGGCGAGGGCCTGGAGCACGAGATCACCGACGCGCTGTTCGAGCTGGTCCGGGGCCTGTGGAACGAGGTCCCGCCGCCGTGGACGACGCCGCTGCTGGCGGACGCCTGCGTCGACCTGCTCGACGCGCTGGCCCGCACCTCACGCACGGCCTCCCTCGGCGGGAGCCGGTTCCGGGAGGCGAGCTTCCGGCCCGGGGACCTCTCCCGCAGCCCGTGGACGCGGACCGGTCCCCCGCGGACCTACGGCGACGCCGAGACGGTGCGGGGCCGGCTCGACCGGGTCGACCTCCGGCGCGGGATCGTCCGGGTCCTCGACGCGGCCGGGCGGGACGTCGTCGTCGAGGGCGTCGTCCCGGAGACCGACCCGGCGCTCTTCGGTGCCGAGCCCGACCCGGCGGCGGTGGCACGCCTGCTCGGGCAGGAGGTGGTCGTCACCGGGCCCGCGAGCCACGGGCCCGGAGGCCTGCGGCTCCGCGGCGCGACGATCCGGCGGGCCTGAACGGGAACCGATCCGCCCCGGGCGACCTCCAAGGGTGTGGCAGGTACCCCGCGAGCTCCCGGAGGCGTCCGTGTCCGTGTCCCGTCCCCTCCCCGCCGTGGACCCGAGATGAAGCGGCCGACGCGCCGGGCCGGCCCCCGGCGTCGTCCGGTGCGGGTCGCCGGGGACCTCGAACGCGCGGACCGCCGGCGGTGGGAGGCCGCCCTGCAGGCCGCCCGAGAGGCCGCCCGGATCACCGGCCGGCCGGACGAGGAGCTCGTCGTCCAGCTCCCGCCCCCGCTCCTGGAGAGCGGAGCCCTCCCCCGGCTGGTCGTCGGCGAGGAGGTGGAGGCCACCCCCGCGATCTTCGTCGCCACCGTGGGGCCCGCGGTGCCCGGTCCCCCGGGCTGGACCGTCGACGAGCTCGGGATCGTCGACGCGGTCGGCTCGGTGATCACCTCGCTGCCCGGCGGGTTCGAGTCCACCGACGGGTCGCTCTCCCCGGTGAGCATCCTCGACGCGGGCGGCCGGCTCTTCCCCCTGTACTGGGCGAGCACGCCGCCGGTCGAGGGCCGCACCGGCGTCGGGGGCGCCCTCTACCTCGACCCGGACCTCGCCCCGGGCACCGAGCTCGGCGAGCTCGTCGCCCTCTGCCGCGAGCGCTATCGGGTCACCGCGCTGCTGCGCGCACCCCGGAACGGCTGGGCACCGGCGCCCCCGGTCGAGATCCCGGCGGTGCCCGACACACTGCCCACCGACGCCGTCCTCGTCGCCCGCCTCCTGCCGCTCGGACCACACGACACGGGGCGGTTCCCGCTGGTCGACTGACACGCACGGACGATGGTCGACCGTAGGCTCCGACGGGTGCAGGTGGTGGCGATCGTGCCCGCGTGGATGCTGGCCGACGGCGCCTACGTCGGGGTGGCCGACGGCGACCGGGTGACCACGGGCCTCGCCCTCGCGGTCACCGGCAGTGCGGGGACGCCGCCCGACGTGACCGGCCTGACGCAGGGCGACGAGGCGCAGCCGGGCTTCACGACGCTGCGCGGGCGGGTCGAGTGCGTCCGCGACGGCGAGGGCGTCCGCGCCGGCACCGTGCTGCACGCCGGCGGGTGCGCGGTGGTGCCCTTCGCGGCGACGCCGCTGCGCCCGGGCGAGGACGTCGTCGTCTCCGGGTGGCTCACCGCGGAGCCCTACCTGTGGGCGGCGGGCGGCGTGCTGGCCCGCGCGGTGCCCGAGGGAAGGCGGGAGTGGCGGGTGGCCCGGGTGCGCTGCGTCGTGGAGGGCGACGACCCGCGGGAGATCCCCCGGCTCCCGGACGAGGGCTCCGTCGATCCCGACGCGGCCTACCTGCTGGACCTGGGCCCGGTCGGCTGAGCGGACGCGGGGCCACGCACGACGATCGGCGCCGGGCCGCCCTTGCGGGCCCGCTTGTCCTCGTACATCGCCGCGTCGGCTTCCCGGATCGCGGCCGCGAAGCTGCCGTCCACCCGGAACGGCGCGACCCCGATCGAGCACGGCGCCTCGGCGTCGAGGAGCACCGCCTGCAGCCGGTCGGCGAGCCGGCGGGCGTCGTCGATCCCCACCGATGCCACGAGCCCGAACTCGTCCCCGCCGAGGCGGGCCAGCGGGTCGTGCCCGCGCACGGCCTCCGCGAGCGTCTCGGCGGTCCGGCGGATGAAGCGGTCGCCGGCGTCGTGGCCCTCGGTGTCGTTGACCGCCTTGAGCCCGTCGAGGTCCATCATCACGACCGACGCCGGGTCCCCGAAGCGACGGAACCGCTCCTCCTCGCGGGCGAGCCAGCGCTCCCAGCCGCGGCGGTTGAGCAGCCCGGTGAGCGGGTCGGTCTCGGCCTCGGACACCGCCCGTTCGAGCTCGCGCGCGGTTCGCACCGCGGCGCCGTCGGCCGCCAGCACGCTCGAGAGCAGGCTCGACAGCAGGTCCAGCAACGGCTCGTGCGCCAGGTCGGCCGCCGGCATCGGCTCCGGGTCGATCCCGACGACCGTGCCGAACAGCTCGCCGTCGGGCTGCACGATCGGAGTGCCGACGTAGGCCGCGACCGGCACCGACGCCGCCGCCTGGGTCGCGACCGCCGCGGCCAGCCCGGGCTCTGCGGCGGTGTCGGGCACGACGCGCGGCGTGGTGCCCTGGGTCATCGTGCGGCACAGCGCGTCCGACCACGCGACCTCCGCCCCGGGCCCGATGCCGTAGGCCCGGTCCGCGGCGACCAGCACGGTCTGCCGCCCGGCCGCCACGCGGGTCACCGCCCACGCGCCCATCGGTGCGGCGGCGGCGAGGTAGTCGACGACCATGCGGCACGCCTGGTCGAAGGCCCGCGGCGGCGTGAGGTCCGCCGCCACCGGCGGGTTCGCGGACGCGCGCATCGTGCCCCCCGTTCGTTCCCCGGGCCCCTCGACGCCGGGCTCCTCCCTCCTACCACCGGGGGCGGACATCGACGCCGGCGCGGGCCGGCCACCACCCCGTCGGGGTCGGGTCAGGACTCCTCCGGGGCATACGGGCTGCCCAGGGGCTCGTCGACGACGACGGGTCCGGTCGCCCGACGGCCGGGGTCGCGTCGGGAGCGCTTGTCGAGGTACATCGCGGCGTCCGCCTCGGCGATGGCCTCGGCGAACCCGGAGACCACCCCGACGGGCGCCACCCCGGCCGAGCACGGCGTCCCCGCCGCGTCGAGGGCGTCCTGCAGGCGGGCGACGAGCGACCCGACGTCGTCGGGACCCACGGTCGCGACCATCGCGAACTCGTCGCCGCCCAGGCGCGCGACGGGGTCACCGCGCCGGGTCACCGCACGCAGCGTGTCCGCGGTGCGGCGCAGGTAGGCGTCGCCCGCGTCGTGCCCCTCGGTGTCGTTGACCCGCTTCAGCCCGTCGAGGTCCATCATCACCACCGACGCGGGATCGCCGAACCGACGGAACCGCTCCTCCTCACGGGCGAGCCAGCGTTCCCAGCCGCGGCGGTTGAGCAGCCCGGTCAGGGTGTCGGTCTCGGCCTCGGACTGCGCGCGCTCGAGGTCGCGTGCGGAGCGCACCGCGTTGGTGTCGGCCTCGAGGACGCTGGAGAGCAGGCTGGAGAGCAGGTCGAGCAACGTCTCGTGGGTGACGAAGCCCGGGTCCAGGGGCTCCTCGTTGATCCCGATGACCGTCCCGAACAGGCCGCCGTCCGGGTAGAGGATCGGGGTGCCGACGTAGGCCGCGACCGACATCCCGCCCTCGGCCGCGGCGGCCACGACGTCGCACAGCGCCGGCTGGGTCGCGGTGTCGGGCACGATCCGCGGTGTCTCCCCCGACACCATCGTCCGGCAGATCGACAGCGTCCACCGGCCCTCGACGCCGGGCTCCAGCCCGAAGCCGTGGTCGTCGCTCACGAGGATGGTCTGGCGCTCGCCCGCCACCCGGGTCACGGCCCAGGCGCCCATCGGCAGCGCCCCGGCGAGGTAGTCGACCACCATGTGGCAGGCCTGGTCGAAGGCGCGCGGTGGTGCGAGATCGGCGGTCACGGTGTCGGTCATGTCGCCCCTGTAGGTCACACGGGGTTCCGCGCCCCCTCGCGCGGATCCCTCCGTCGTTGATTCTGGAGCGCCCGGTCCGGCGCGGGACGCGGCGGGGTCACCCGTCGCAGGTGGAGCAGCGGATACGGCCGACCGTCCGCGTCGGTCTCCGACCGGCCGGTCTCGACGAAGCCGCGGCGCGCGTACCAGGCCCGGGCGGCCGGGTTCTGCTCGTTCACGTCCAGGGTGAGCACCGCGTGGTGGGCGGCCGCGTCGTCGAGCAGCGCGGTGCCCGCGCCGCACCCGTGCGCCGCCGGGTCGACGAAGAGGGCGTCGACCTCGCCCGCGGTCCCGGCGAGGAAACCCACCGGGCCCTCGGGACCGGCGGCGACGCGGAGCGCGGCCCGGGCCAGTTCGCGGCGGGTCTGCGGCTCGAGCGCGTCGACCTCCGCCGCGCCGAGGAAGTGGTGCGTCGCCTCGACCGCGCGGCGCCAGATCCCGACGAGCACCTCGAGCTCACCGGGCTCCGCGTCACGGATCGTCCAGGCCACCGGACCAGCGTAGGGACTTGACCCTCACGCCGCGTCAGCCTGCACGCTCGTTCACCATGACCGGGGTGACGGAGACGGGGATGACGGTCGGTCAGGTGGCCGAGCGCTTCGCCGTGACGGTGCGGACCCTGCACCACTACGACGAGATCGGGTTGCTGCGCCCGAGCCGGCGCAGCGCCGCGGGGTACCGGCTCTACACCGACGCCGACATCACCCGGCTGCAGCACGTCGTCGTCTATCGCCGGCTGGGGCTGGCCCTCGAGGACATCGCGGCCGTCCTCGACGACCCCGCCGCCGACGTCGCGACGCACCTGCGGCGCCAGCGGGACTCGGTCATGTCCCGCCTCGACGAGCTGTCCGGCCTCGTCGTGGCCATCGATCGAGCCCTGGAGGCGGAGATGTCGGGAATCGCGCTGACCCGCGAGGAGCAGGAGGAGCTCTTCGGGGACGGCTTCCGGGAGGAGTACCAGGCCGAGGCGCGGGAGCGCTGGGGCGACACCGAGGAGTGGCGCCAGTCCCGGGCGCGCACCGCGCAGTACTCGAAGGCCGACTGGGAGGCGGTCACGGCCGAGGCGGACGCGGTGAACGAGGCGTTCGTGGCCGCGAAGCGTTCCGGGGCGTCGCCGGACTCCGAGGCCGCCCTCGCGGCAGCGGCCGCCCACGCGCGGCACATCGGCGACCGCTTCTACACCCTGTCGCCGGAGATGCACCTCTGCCTGGCGCGGATGTACGTCGGCGACGAGCGCTTCACGGCGTACTACGACGACCTCGAGCCCGGCCTCGCGCAGTACGTGCACGACGCGATCACCGCCTACCGCGAGGAGTGATGCCCGGGCGATCGCGCGGAACCCGCGTCCGACCCGTCCGGCCGTGCCGAGTGGACGCCCACGGCTGCACCCGCAGCCCTCCGGGTCCGCTCGACGCGAGCCCTCAGCGCCCGGCCCGTCGAGTGGACGCCGAGGGCGGGCGCCGCCTCCGTCCGGGTCCACTCGATGCGGGCCGGACGGAGGCCTCACTCCCCGTTGAGGGACACCGCGGCCGCGTCGGCCCCCGGCGGGTCGAGCACCAGCCGGCCCGGACCGCGGCCCGGCACGTCGGTCGGCCAGCCGGGGCCGGTGCCCTTCACGTAGCGCAGCACGTGGTCGGTCGCGCTGCACCGGCGAGCGGTCGGCGTGCACGGTGTCGAGGCGCAGCAGGAACCGCCCGACGGTGCCGGAGGTCGCCTCGCGCTGCGCGACGAGGGCCATCAGCCGGTCGTGGTCCGAGAACCCGTCGACGATGTCGCACCCGCAGCCGTAGGCCAGGGCCCCGATCTCGCCGGGCGCGAGCACCGACTGCCCCGCCGGCACCGCCCGGCCGAGCTGCTCGCCCGCGGCGAGGTACTGGCCCGAGGTCGCCCAGTTCCCGAACAGCGCCGGCTGCGCCCAGGGCACCCCCAGGGCGGCCTGCAGCCCGATACCCGCCCCGGCCACGACGGCGAGCGCGGCGGTGAGGGCGCCGATCCGGCGGGCCGTGAGGTCGGCGGCGCCGAGGGCGGCGCACACCGTGAGCAGGCCGAGCGACGGGCAGTAGTACCAGAGGTAGGAGGAGACGCCCATCGCCGCGTAGACCGCGTAGTGGGCGATCCCGGCCAGCCCGCAGGCGACGACGACCCGGTCGGCGAGCCGACCCGACGCCCGGACCCAGGCGAGGGCGGAGACGACCAGCGCGCCGAGCCCGGCGAGCACGACGGCGGAGATCAGCACCATCGCGACCGGCCAGCGCTCGAAGAAGAACAGCGGCCCGTTCCCGAAGACCTCGCCGTTCGGGAACGCTCCACCGGTCTTGATCACGAGCGTGTCGGGCACGAAGCCGCCGAGCACGAACCACGACCAGACGTGCCACGGCAGCACGACGACGGCGGCCGTGCCCCACGCGAGGAACATCCGCCGCGGGGCGCGGGGCGCGGTCTCCGAGGAACAGCACGGCCAGCAGGACGACGGCGGGCACGGCGAGGTCGGGGCGGCACAGCACCGCGAGGCCGGTGACGACGCCCGCGGCCACCGCCCGGCGCTGCGCCGCGTAGCGCGCCACGCCGACCATCAGCGCCGCCGCGAGGAACGACTCCATGCCGACCACGCTCGCGAAGATCGGCGAGGTCACCAGGAGGCCGACGACCAGGCCGACCACCACCGAGCGGCGGCGTCCGAGCGCGTCGGCGAGCCCGGCGGACCACCCACCCGCGAGAGCGGTGGACAGGACCAGGACGAGGCCCGCGGCCACCACCGGGCGGCCGCCGGTCACGAGGATGCCGGCGGCGAGCAGCCACACGTTCAGCGGCGAGGTCGCCGTGTTGGCGTCGCGGAACTCGGTCAGGCCCCAGTGGCCGTGCAGGGCGAGGTTCCGCGCGTAGTCGAGCGTGATGTAGGAGTCGTCGGGCATCCCCCGGTGAGCCAGGAGGAACAGCACGCCGCCGGCGAGTCCCCCCAGCACCGCCGCCAGCGCCACGCCGGCCCGCGGGGAGAGTTCGCGTGGCTGGCGGGTGGGTGGGTCCGCGGCCGGGCGCGCCTCGGCCTCCGTCCGGTCCGTCACCGGCAGCGTCGTCACGCCTCGCCCCTCGTCACCCGTCCGTCCGACCTGCGGCGCAGCGTACCGGGGACGCGTTGTCGTCCCGTGCGCGGCCGGTGGCCTCCGCCGGGCGGGACCTCGCCGAGTGGGCGCTGGGGGCTGGTGCCGCAGCCATGGGGGTGCCACTCGGGTGCCGGCCGTGCCAGGCCCTACGCCTCGAGGACGATCTTCCCGACCATGTGGCCCTCCGCGACCTGCTCGTGCGCCCGCTGCAGGTTCTCCGGGGTGAGCCCGTCGAGGCGCTCGACGAGGGTCGTGCGCACGGAGCCGGCGTCGACGAGCTCGGCGGTGCGGGCGAGCAGGTCGTGCTGGGCGACCATGTCCGGCGGCGCGTACAGCGGCCGGGTGAACATGAACTCCCAGTGCAGCGCCAGGCTCTTGTCCTTCAGCGGCAGGGGGTCGAGGCCCTCGGGCTCGTCGATGGCGACGATGCCGCCGCCGGGGTTCAGCACCTCGGCGTAGGTCTCGATCATCCCGCCGGTGAACGGCGAGAAGATCATGTCGACGCCGTCCGGCGCCACGGCACGCGTGTCGGCCACGAGGTCGTGGTGGTCGATCACGTGGTGGGCGCCGAGGTCGGTGGCCCAGCGGCGCGACTCCTCGCGGGACGCGGTGCCGATGACGGTGAGGCCGGTGAGGGCCCGCGCGAGCTGGATGACCATCGACCCGACGCCGCCGGCCGCGCCCATGACGAGCAGCGTCCCGGTGTCGCTCTCCCGCACCCGGAACCGATCGACCAGCGACTCCCACGCGGCGATCGTCGTCAGCGGCATCGCCGCGGCCTCGGCGAAGGACAGCGTGCGGGGTTTGGGTCCGACGAGGCGCTCGTCGACCGCGTGGAACTGCGCGTCCGTGCCCTGCCGGGCGACCGAGCCGGCGTGGTAGACCTCGTCGCCGACCGAGAACAGCGTGACCTCGTCGCCGACGGCGCGCACCACCCCCGCCGCGTCGTAGCCGAGGACCTTCGGCTCGCCCCCCGGGTCGCTGGCGGCGTGGAGCTTCGTGTCGACCGGGTTGACCGACACCGCCCGCACCTCGACGACCAGGTCGTGCGGGCCCGGCGTCGGGACGGGCAGCTCGACCTCGGAGAACGGACCGTCGGGGGCGTGGTAGGCCAGGGCACGCATCGTCTCGGGCACGGCCCGCCACCTTAGGGCGGGTGGCCTCGTGCGTGTAGCCGCGAACGCGCGGCCGGGCGAGGATGGGCGCGACCGCGAGGCCGACCGAGGGGACCCCGATGTCGACGACGATGCCCGCTCCGGCGCGAACCGGGGCGGAGAACCTGGCGGCGCTGCGCGCGGTCGAGGACCGGGTGCTGTGGCTCGCGACCGCGATCGTCGACCACGCGAACCGGGTGCGCCCGAACCCGGGCGGGCTGAAGGTGGGCGGGCACCAGGCGTCGTCGGCGTCGATCGTCTCGATCATGACGGCGCTGTGGTTCGGGGCGCTGCGCCCCGAGGACCGGGTGTCGGTCAAGCCGCACGCGTCGCCGGTGCTGCACGCGATCAACCACCTGCTCGGGCAGCCTCGACGCCCGCTACCTGACGACGCTGCGCGAGCGCGGCGGGCTGCAGTCCTACCCGTCGCGCTCCAAGGACCCCGACCCCGTGGACTACTCCACCGGGTCGGTCGGCATCGGGGCCACCGCCCCGATCTGGGGCGCGATCGCGCGGCGCTACGCCCACGGCGTCGGCGCCCGCTCCGGGTCCCGCGGGATCCTCGGGCGGCAGTTCTCGCTGGTGGGCGACGCGGAGCTCGACGAGGGCGCGGTGTGGGAGGCCGTGCTCGACCCGATGGTCCGGGAGCTCGGCGAGGTCTGCTGGGTGGTCGACTTCAACCGCCAGTCCCTCGACCGCGTCGTCCCCGACATCTCGGTCACCCGCCTGCACGGGCTGTTCGACGCGGCGGGCTGGCAGGTCATCACCGTCAAGTACGGGCGCCTCCTCGAGGACCTCTACACCCGCGACGGCGGGGCGGCCCTGCGGCGGCGCATCGACGGCATGACCAACCCCGAGTACCAGCGGCTGCTCCGGTGCACCGCGGCCCAGCTGCGCGAGCGCATCCCCGGCGAGCCCAGCACCGAGCACCCCGACGACCCCGGGAAGATCGCCGCGCTGCTCGAGACCATCGACGACGACGCGGTGCACGCCGCCATCCGCAACCTCGGCGGGCACGACCTCGGCGCCCTGCTCGACGCCTTCGACAGCATCGACGACACCCGCCCCACCGTCGTCTTCGCCTACACCGTCAAGGGCTACGGGCTCGCGAGCCAGGGCCACCCCCAGAACCACTCGAGCCTGCTCTCCGAGGCGCAGATGCGGGAGCTCGCCGAGCACGTCGGCGCCGACCTCGACGACCCCTGGCGCCCGCTGCCCCCGGACTCCGACGCGGCCCGGCTGTGCACCGAGACCGCCCGGCGGCTCGACCGGGGCGGGGAGACGCAGCATCGAGGGGAGCACGCCGACAGGGGAGCTCGACCATCAGGTCAGGACGCCGACGCCATCGCCGCGCCCAGTGTCCCCACCGACGCCGGGCGCACCCCGACCGGCGCCGGCACCACCCAGCAGGCCCTCGGCCGGGCGCTGCTCGACCTCACCCGCGAGGCCCCCGAGGTGGCCGCCCGCCTGGTCACCGTCGCGCCCGACGTCGCGTCCTCGACCAACCTCGGCGGGTGGCTCAACAAGGTCGGCACCTGGTCGGTCCGCGAACGCCGCGACTGGTTCGACGACGACGCCGAGACGATCCTGCACTGGCGCGAGCGCCCCACCGGGCGCCACATCGAGCTGGGGATCGCCGAGACCAACCTCGTAGGGCTGCTCGGCGAGCTCGGCGCCACCTGGTCGCGCTGGGGCGAGCCGCTGCTCCCCATCGGGGTGCTCTACGACCCCTTCGTCTCCCGCGCCCTCGAGCCGTGGGCGTTCGGGATGTACGCCGGGGGCCAGTCGATCCTGGTCGGCACGCCCTCCGGGGTGTCGCTCGCCCCCGAGGGCGGCGCGCACCAGTCGATCACCACCCCCTCGATCGGGCTGGAGCAGCCCGGCTGCGTGGCCTTCGAGCCGGCGTTCGCCGTCGAGGTCACCTGGTGCCTGCTCGACGGGCTCGGCCGCCTCGGGCGCCCCGACGGGTCCTCGACCTACCTCCGGCTCTCGACGGCCCCGGTCGACCAGTCCCTCGCCGCGGTCCCCACCGACCCGGCCGCCCGCGAACGACGCCGCCGCGGCGTGGTCGGCGGCGGCTACCTGCTGCGCCGCGCCGAGCGCACCCCGCGGGTCACGATCGCCGCGATGGGCGCCACCGTCCCCGCCGCCCTCGCCGCCGCCGACCGGCTCGACGCGCTCGGCGTGCCCGCCGACGTCGTCGTCGTCACCAGCGCCGATCTGCTCTTCCGCGCCACCCAGGGCAGGCCGGGCGACCGGCGGGTGCTCGACGCCGCGTTCCCCGCCGACCGCGCGGCGCCGCTGGTGACCGTCCTCGACGGCCACCCGCACACGCTGTCGTTCCTCGCCGGGGTGCACCGGGTCCGCGCCCGCCACCTCGGGGTGACCGCCTTCGGGCAGTCCTCCGACCTCGCGAGCGCCTACGCCATCCACGGCATCGACGCCGACGGGATCGTCACCGCCGCTCTGGACGGCGCCGAGAGCGCCTGAGCCAGGGCGCCGCGACGGGGCTGACGGCCGGGGCTGCGGCGTCGCGTTCGTCCGCGAGCAGGCCGTCCGGCGCGGGGCAGCGTGGCGGTCGCGGTGATCACGGCGCGGTGGGTGACGGTGCCGCATGATCGCGGGGTGCAGACCGTGGAGAGGCGGCTCGCGGTCGCCGGCGCCGCGGTCGTCGGGGTCGCCTTCGGGATGGCCCGGTTCACGTTCGGGCTGACGCTGCCCGCCCTGCGCCACGACCCGTCGATCTCGGCCACCGGGCTGTCCGACCCGCTGCTCGGGCTCATCGCCGGCGGCACGTTCGCCGGCTTCCTGGCCGGGATCGTGGGGGCGCCGCTGCTCGGTGCCCGGCGGGGGCCGCGCGCCCCGACCACCCTCGGCGGCGTCTGCGGCGCGCTCGGCGCCCTGCTCGTGGTGGTGGCGGGCTCGCCGGGGGTGCTGGCGGCGGGCGCCGTGCTCGCCGGGAGCGCGGCCGGCTGGGTCTGGGCGCCCTACTCGGACCTCGCCGCGGCCCTGGCCCGACCCACGGTCCGTCCGGGCCTGGTCTCGGCGATCAGCACCGGGACCACCGGCGGGCTCGTGCTGACCGGGATCGTGGCGATCCTGGTCGGCGAGCAGTGGCGGATCGTGTGGGCGACGGTCGCGCTGGGCTCGGTCGCCGCGGCGGTGCTCAACCTGGTGTGGGTGCCGGTGGTCGCCCCGCGGCCCGGGCGCGGCGTCCATCCGCTGCCGTGGGCCGCCCTGGTGACGCCGGCCCTGTTCGCCGTCGTCTACCAGGCGGCGGTCGCGCTCGGGTTCACCTACGCCGCCGACGTGGCCCGCGCGGCCGGCCTGAGCGCCGACGCCCGGCCGATCCTCTTCGTGATCATCGGCGTGTTCGGGCTCGCCGGTCTCGCGACCGGGGCCCTCGCCCGACGGCTCGGACCGGGGCGGGTCGCCGCGGGCTGCCTCGTCGTCCTCGGCGTCTCCCTGGCGATGTTCGCCGTCGCCGACCGCTCCCCGGTGCTGGTGCTGCTCGCCGCCGCGGTGTTCGCGCCCGTCTACCTCGTCGGGGCCGCCGTGCTGGCGGTGTGGACGGCCGCCGTCGCGCCGGCCGACCCGGGCCGGGCGCTCTCGGTGGCGATGGTCGTGGGCGCGCTCGGGGCGATCGTCTCCCCCGTCGTCGTCGGCAGCCTGATCCCCGCCCTCGGTCTCCCGGCGCTGCTCACGGCGGCCGCCGTGCTGAACGTGCTCGTCGGCGTCGGGGTCGGGCTGGTCCCCGGTCAGGCGCGGTGACGGTCCACGGCGTCCTCGTCCCACGCGACGCCGCTGCCCGGCGCGTCGGGCAGGACGACCGCGCCGTCGACGATCCGGGTCGGCTCGCGCAGCACGCCCGCCGCGACGTCGAGGTACTCCAGCAGGAACGCGCCCGGCGACACCGTCAGCAGGGCGGCGCTGATCTCCGGCCAGAAGTGGCTGGACAGCGGCAGTCCCGCGGCGTGGGCCAGCGGCGCGGCCCGCAGCCAGCCGGTCACCCCGCCGATGCGGGCCACGTCGAGCATGGCGTGGTCGCCCGCGCCCGCGGTGATCGACGCGGTCATCTCGTCGGCGCCCCACCAGCTCTCCCCGAGCTGGATCGGCGTCGCGACCGCCGCGCGGATGCGGGCGTGCCCGGCCGCGTCGTCGGCCCGCGTCGGCTCCTCGACCCACAGCAGGTCCTCGTCGGCCAGCGCGTGGATGCGCCGGATCGCCTCCGGCACGGGCAACGTCTGGTTGTAGTCGATCGCCAGGTCGGCATCGGGCCCGACGGCGTCGCGCAGGGCACGGATCACCTGGCGGTCGCGGGCGAGCCCGGCGGCGCCGACCTTGACCTTGTAGGCGTCGAACCCGAGCTCGGCGAGCCGGCCGGCCTCGGCCCGCACGTCGTCGGGCGCCATCGAGCGCAGGCTGCCGTAGGCGCGCACCGGGCGTGGCTCGCCGCCGAGCAGGCGGACCAGCGGCAGCCCGGCGCGGCGGGCCAGGGCGTCCCAGCACGCCATGTCGAGCCCCGAGATCGCCATCGTGGCGAGGCCCTGCGGGCGCAGCAGGCGCAGCCGGGCGCGCAGGTCGCCCTCGACGGCGCCGGGTGCGGCCGGGGTCCCGACGACGGCCGCGCCGAGCTCGGTGACCAGGCTCGTCAGCGCCGGGAGGACCAGCGGCGTGTAGCAGAACAGGTAGGCGTGCCCGACGACGTCGTCGGAGGTCGTGACGTCGACGAGCACGAGCGGCGCCGACGGGACCTCGCCGCTCGCGGTCTGCAGCGGCGGGTCGAGCGGGGCGAGGACCGGGCGCGCCGTGACGCCGCGGACCGTCGGCGCCGCCATGCTCAGGTCCCGCAATAGGTGACGAACGGGCCGGTGCCCGGCTCCGTCCAGCGCTCGAGCCCGTCGCGCTCGTCGAAGGGTCGGCGCAGGACCTCGACCATCTCGTGGAACGGCGCGAGGTCGCCGGACTCGGCGGCGGTGAGGGCGGCGTCGACGAGGTGGTTGCGGGGGACGTAGACCGGGTTGACCCGGTCCGGGTCGGCCGCCGGGTCGCGCAGCTCCTCCCAGCGGACGGCCCACGCGTCGAAGGCCTCCCGGTCGAGGAAGAGGTCCCGGGCCTCCCCGCGCGGGAGGGCGCGGAAGAAGGTCGTCCAGTCGATCTGCCGGCCGGTGAGGAGGGTGAGCAGGTCGGCGGTGAGCTGGTGATCGGGGGCGGCGAGGCCGAGCTTGGCCGCCATGCCCTCGGCGAAGTACCGGTCGTAGCGCTCCGTGAACGACGTGACGACGGCGGTGGCCTTCTCGATGGCGGTGTCGCTGTCCGCGTCGATCAGCGGCAGCAGGCACTCGCCGAGCCGCGCCAGGTTCCAGCGCGCGATCATGGGCTGGTTGCCGAACGCGTACCGCCCGGCGTGGTCGATGGAGCTGAACACCGTCGTCGGGTCGTAGCGGTCGATGAACGCGCAGGGCCCGTAGTCGATGGTCTCGCCGGAGATCGTGGTGTTGTCGGTGTTCATGACGCCGTGCACGAACCCGACGAGCATCCACTGCGCGACGAGGGCGGCCTGTGCGTCGACCACGGCGCGGTAGAGCTCGAGGTAGGGCTCCTCGGCGTCCGCGACCTCCGGGTGGTGGCGGGCGATGGCGTGGTCGGCGAGCGCGCGCAGCTGGTCGGCGTCGCCGGCGGCCGCGGCGTACTGGAAGGTGCCGACCCGCAGGTGGCTCGAGGCCACCCGCGCCAGCACGGCGCCGGGCAGCGGGCCGGTCTCGCGGGGCACCCGCTCGCCGGTGGTGCTGACCGCGAGCCCACGGCTGGTCGGGACGCCGAGGGCGTGCATCGCCACCCCCATGACGTACTCGCGCAGCATCGGCCCGAGCGCGGCCCTGCCGTCGCCGCCGCGCGCGAAGGGCGTGCGGCCGGACCCCTTGAGATGCAGGTCGTGCCGGGTCCCGTCGGGGGCGACGATCTCCCCGAGCAGCAGCGCCCGGCCGTCGCCGAGGCGGGGCTGGTACATCCCGAACTGGTGCCCGGCGTAGGCCTGCGCGACGGTCCGGACGCCCTCGGGCACCCGCCCGACGAGCAGCCCGGAGCTGCGCAGCGCGTCCGGGTCGAGGCCGAGCTCGGCGGCGAGGCCCTCGTCGAGGACCACCACCTCGGGGTCCGGGACGGGCGCGGCGGACCAGGGCGTGACCAGCCCCGGGACGGCCTGTGCGTAGGTGTCCTCGAGCGACGGGATTCCGACTGCCGTACTCACGACCCCGACGCTACCCGGCGCGCTAGCATACTTCCCATTCAGTGAACCTCGTCTCACATGTTGGGATCGCTCCATGACCGCCTACAGCCAGGGGCACGCCGCGAGCGTGCTGCGCTCGCAGACGTGGCGCACCGTCGACAACTCCGCCGCCTACCTCGCGCCGCACCTGCGGCCCGGGATGCGGGTGCTCGACGTCGGGTGCGGTCCCGGGACGATCACCGCCGACCTGGCGGATCGGGTCGCCCCCGGCGAGGTGATCGGGATCGACCCCGACGCGGGCGTCGTGGAGAAGGCCCGGGCGAACGCCCCGGGCGCGCACGTCGTGGTCGGGGACGTGGCCGACCTGTCGGACGTGGCGGCGGACGGGCCCTTCGACGTCGTGCACGCCCACCAGGTGCTGCTGCACCTCACGGACCCGGTGGCGGCGCTGCGCGAGATGATCCGCGTGACGCGACCCGGCGGGCTCGTCGCGTTCCGCGACTGCGACTACGCCGGGATCGTCCACCACCCCCACGACCCGCGGCTCGACCGCTGGCTGGCGATCTACCGGGGGGTGGCCCACGCGCACGGCACCGAGCCCGACGCCGGCCGCCGGGTGCTGGCCTGGGCGCACGCCGCCGGCGCGGCCGACGCGACCCCGAGCGCGTCGATCTGGAGCTTCGCCACCCCCGACGAGCGCGCCTGGTGGGGCGGGCAGTGGGCCGAGCGCATCGTCGACTCGACGATCGCGGAACGCGCCCTGGCCGCCGGGTTCGCGACGCCGGACGAGCTCGCCGACATCTCCCAGGCCTGGAGGGCGTGGGCGGCGCACCCCGACGGCTGGTTCTCGATCCCCCACGGCGAGGTGCTGATCCGCGTTCCCGGGTGATGCCCCCGCCATGGCTCAGACGGATTCCGTGGCCCGCCGGCTCATCCCCCAGTGGACGAGGAATGCTGCGCCCGCTCCGAGGAACCACGAGAACGCGGCGACGTCGGACGACCCCATCAGCACCAGCAGCATGGCGAGCACCGCGCCGACGGCGGTCGCGGCGATCGCGATCGGGTTGTAGCCGCCGCGGAAGTGGTAGCGGCCCGTCGGCGAGAGCGTGTACATCGCGTCGACGTCGATCTTCTGCTTCTTCACGAGGAAGTAGTCCGCGATGAGCACGCCGTAGAGCGGACCGATGAACGCACCGAGCGTGTCGAGCGTGTAGTGGATGACGTCCGGGCTGGAGTAGAGGTTCCAGGGCGTGAGCAGCACCGACCCGACCGCCGCGATCATGCCGCCGGTCCGCCAGCTGATCTTCTGCGGGTTGACGTTGGAGAAGTCGAACGCCGGCGAGACGAAGTTCGCCACGATGTTGATGCCGATCGTGGCGATCATGAACGTCAGCGCGCCCAGCACCACGGCGGTCGTGGAGTCGAGGCGCGCGACGGTCTGCACCGGGTCGGTCAGGAGCTCGCCGAACACCGGCCGGGTCGCGGCCGCCGTCAGCACCACGAGGATCGCGAACACCAGGAAGTTCAGCGGCAGGCCGAGGAAGTTGCCCCGCTTCACCGCGGCGAAGCTCTTCCCGTACCGGGAGAAGTCGCCGTAGTTGAGCATCGGCCCGGAGAAGTAGGAGACGACCAGCGCGATCGCGGTCAGCATCACCGGGACCACGGCCCAGCCGGTGATGACGTGGTCGGAGAGGTTGAGGTCGATGTTCGACCAGCCGGCCTTGATCACGAGGTAGCCGGCGAGCAGGAACATCACGACGTAGACCGCCGGCCCGCAGAAGTCCACGAAGCGCCGGATGGCCTCCATGCCCTTCCAGAACACGAACGCCTGCAGCACCCACATCAGCGCGAAGGCCACCCAGCCGACGGCCGAGAGCCCGGTGAACCCGTGGGTGTTCGCGTCGGCGTACGGCGCGAGGCCCGGCCAGAGCTTGAGGGCGACGACGACGAGCGACGCGGAGGCCAGGTAGGTCTGGATGCCGTACCAGGCGACCGCGATGAGGCCGCGGATGATCGCCGGGACGTTCGCGCCCATGACCCCGAACGCCGAGCGGCACACCACGGGGTACGGCGTCCCGGTGGCCTGGGAGGGCCGGGCGACGAGGTTGCACAGCAGGTAGACGATCCCGATGCCGATCAGCAGGGCCACCAGCACCTGCCAGGCGACGAGCCCGAGGGCGAACAGCGAGCCCGCCGTCAGGTAGCCGCCGACCGAGTGGACGTCGGACATCCAGAAGGCGAAGAAGTTGTAGGACGACCAGGTCTGCTCCCGCAGCGGGGCCAGGTCCTCGTTGGTGAGCCGCGGGTCGTAGCCGGGCTTGACGAGCCCCGCCCCGACCGGATGGCCCGCGGCCTCCACGAGGTCGTCGTGTCCCGCCGTGTACCCGTGGCCGTGGGGCGTCGTCCCACCGCTGCCCGGCGGCGTCATCTGGTCGGTCATCTCGGCCTCCCGCGCTCGTCTGCAGGACGGACGCTAGGTGTCACCAACGGGTGACGGAGCGTTTCGCCGGGATCGTTCACACGATCCTCACAAGCGCCCTCGCGCCCCACCCGGCACCGTGTGCGCGTGCGGATCCTCGTCGTCAACGTCAACACCACCGCGGCGGTCACCGCGGCGATCGCCGAGCAGGCCGCGGGGGTCGCCTCCCCGGGTACCGAGGTCGTCGGGGTGACGCCGCGCTTCGGGGCGGAGTCCGTCGAGGGCAACCTCGAGAGCCACCTCGCGGCCCTCGGCGTGCTCGACGCGGTGCTGGGACACGACGGCGGGTTCGACGCGGTGATCCAGGCCGGCTTCGGCGAGCACGGCCGGGAGGCGCTGCAGGAGGTCCTCGAGGTGCCGGTCGTGGACATCACCGACGCCGCCGCGTCGACCGCGATGTTCCTCGGCCGGCGCTACTCCGTGGTGACCTCGCTCGACCGGACGGTGCCCCTGATCGAGGACCGCCTGCTGCTCGGTGGTCTCGCCGCGCACTGCGCCTCGGTCCGGGCGTCCGGGCTGGGGGTGCTCGAGCTCGAGCAGGACCCGGACCGGGCCGTGGCGGCCATCGCCGGGCAGGCGGCCGCGGCGGTGTCGGAGGACCGCGCCGAGGTGATCGTCCTGGGCTGCGGCGGCATGGCCGGGCTGGCCGAGGCGGTGCGCGCCGAGGCCGGTGTGCCGGTCGTCGACGGGGTCCCGGCCGCCGTCACCGTCGCGGAGTCGCTCGTCCGGCTGGGCCTGCGGACCTCGAAGGTCCGGACGTACGCCCCGCCGCGCTCGAAGCGGGTCGACGGGTGGCCGTGGCCCTGAGCCCTCGCCTCGCGACGGGTACACCACGCAGCCCCCCGAGCCCGCCCACCTGCCCCACGTACCCCTCACCAGAACGCGACGGCGCTCCGGCCTTCCGTCGCGCCCGACCGACCGTCGGCCTGCTCGGACAGACCGTTCGTCGACCGTCCGTGGTTCGGGTCACGATTGGATGAGGGGCGATCCGCGGGTAGCCAGGTCTCACGAACCGCCGTCGGCCCATGTCCGGCGCCGCGGCGGACTCCACATCGAGAGCTTCGATGACGAACCATGATTGGGGACCATTGGCCTCCCACGCTGCCATGATCGGCCAGCTCCGTGCGCTGCTCCAGCTCACGCAGACCGAGGTGCAGATCGCTCGCATCCGGGTCGCGCAGGCTCGCACCGACGCGGTCCGCAAGGAACTGCAGGAGAACGCGGACAACGCCGAGAGCCGTACCGCCGAGATCACCCAGGAGCTGCGCCGCCTCGGCGGCGTCGCCGACGTGGTCTCGCCGCTGGTCGGCCGCCTGACCGCCGTCGTCAAGGGCACGTTCGAGCAGGCCGAGCCCATCGAGGAGGCGCTCCTCGGTGACCTGGTGCTCGAGCACCAGCTCAACGATCGCGCGACCTACCTGCGTGCCCTCGCGGAGGCCGCCCACGACAAGTCGGCCGGCGCGCTGGCCGAGCGGCTCACCGTCGCCCACCGCGCGACGATCGAGTGGCTGACCACGGTGCTGGCCGAGGAGGCCCTCGGCGGGCCGCCCGCGCTGCGCGCGACGCCCACCCAGGCCGTCGCCGGCGGGGTCACCCGCGCCGTGAACTACCCGGTCCGGTTCGCCCGCGACCAGATCAACCGCACCCTCGGGCGCTTCCAGGCCACGGGTGACCAGGTGCGGGCCGGCGTCACGCAGGCTGCCGGCAAGGCCGCGCAGTTCAGCGAGAACGCCCGCGACGTGATCGTCACCGGGCGCGACGCCTCGCTGGAGCGCGCCGAGCAGGTGGCGCGCAAGCAGGGCGACAAGGACGCCGCCCAGGCGGTGCACGAGGCCCGCACGCGCCTCGGCACGCTGAGCGAGTCCGAGCTGCCCATCAAGAACTACGACCAGCTCGGGGCCTCCGACGCCGCCAACGCGGTGAAGCAGCTCGACAAGGTGGACGACCTCAACAAGATCATCCACTACGAGGAGGCCAACAAGAACCGCCACAGCGTGGTCTCGGCGGCCCAGACCCGCCACGCCGCGCTCGCGCAGGAGATCGCCGGCATCCGCTGATCTCCCTCGCACCGGCATCGTCGGCGGCGGCACCCCATCGGGTGCCGCCGCCGACGTGCGTCCGGGGTCAGCCGCCCGGCTCGAACCGGTAGCCCCGGCCGGGCTCGGTGAGCAGGTAGCGGGGCCGCGACGGCTCGGGCTCGAGCTTGCGGCGCAGGTGCCCGAGGTAGACCCGCAGGTAGTGCCCCTCGGTGCCGTAGGCCGGGCCCCACACCTCGTGCAGCAGCTGCTGCTGGGTGACGAGCATCCCTGGGTGGCGGACGAGGTGCTCCAGCACGCCCCACTCGGTCGGCGAGAGGTGCACCTCGCCGTCGCCGCCCGGGCCGCGTCGCACCACCCGCTTGGCGACGAGGTCCACCTCGAAGTCCGGCGTCGTCACGCGTGGCGCCCCGTCGGGGACGGCCGTCGCGGCCCGGCGGACCGCCGCCCGGATCCGGGCCAGCAGCTCGGGCATCCCGAACGGCTTGGTCACGTAGTCGTCCGCCCCGCCGTCGAGCGCCGCGACCTTGTCCCCCGCGTCGGTCCGCGCGGAGAGCACGATGACCGGCACCGAGCTCCACCCCCGGATGCCCTCGAGCACCTCGAGGCCGCTGATGTCCGGGAGGCCGAGGTCGAGGACGACGACGTCGGGTGCGGGCGGGTCGGCCACCGCCCGCAGCGCCCCGGCGCCGGTCGCGACCGGCACGACGTCGTGGCCGTGCGCGGTGAGGTTGATGCGCAGGGTGCGCAGCAGGTGGGGATCGTCGTCGACGACGAGGACACGGCTCACCGCGACACCCCCGCGTCGATCACGCCGCTGCCCACGCGACCATCCTGGACCCGCGGCCGGGATCCGTCCCCGTGACGGGAACGACGCGGCACGATGGCCCCATGAGCCAGTCCGGCACCGGTCAGGAGAGCACGGCCCTCGCGTGGCGTCGCGACGTGCACGCCCACCCCGAGGTCGGGTTCACCGAGTTCCGCACCGCCTCCCGGGTGGCCGGGCGCCTCGCCGACCTCGGCTGGCAGGTGCGGGTCGGCGCCGACGCGCTCGACCCGGGCGCCCGGCTCGGCGTCCCCGCCGACGACGTCCTCGAGGCCGCGTTCGCCGCCGCGGACGGCGACACGGACTGGGCGGGCGACGCCCGGTTCCTCGGCCCGCTGCGGGGCGGGTGCACAGCCGTCGTCGCGACCCTCGACACGGGGCGCCCCGGCCGCCACGTCGCGCTGCGGGCGGACACCGACGCCCTCCCGATCCTCGAGTCGACCGACCCCGGGCACCCCCCGGTCGCCGCCGGGTTCCGGTCGACCCGTGTGGGGGCCATGCACGCCTGCGGGCACGACGGCCACGTCGGCATGGCGGTCGAACTGGCCGAGCGGCTGACCGCGAATCCGCCCGACGGCCGCGTCACGATCCTCTTCCAGCCCGCCGAGGAGGGCGGGCGCGGTGCGGCGGCGATGGTCCCCGCCGGCGTGGTCGACGACGTCGACGTCCTGCTCGCGGCGCACCTCGGCATCGGCCTCGCGAGCCGGACCGTCGCGGCCGCCGTCGACGGGCTGCTCGCGAACACGAAGCTGCGGGCGACCTTCCACGGCCGCGCCGCCCACGCCGCGATGGCCCCGCACGAGGGCCGTTCCGCGCTGCTCGCCGCGGCGGCGGCCACCCTCGCGGTGCACACCATGCCCCCGTTCCCCGGGCACGAGACCCGGGTGGCGGTGGGCGCCCTGCACGGCGGGACCGTCAGCAACGTCGTCCCGGACCGCGCGACGATGCTGCTGGAGACCCGCGCCGACGAGGGCGGCCTCAACGAGGACATCGCGGCCCGCGTCCGGGTGGCGCTCGCGGGGGCCGCGGCGACCTACGGCGGCACCGTCGAGATCGAGCCGATCGGCACGGTGACGACAGCGACCGGCGACCCGGCGGCGGCCGCGGCGGTCGCCGAGGCCGCCCGGTCCGGCGGGCTCGACGTCGTCGTGCCGACCGCCGACCTCGGCGTGGCCAGCGACGACGCCACCGCGTTCATGCGCCGCGTGCAGTCCCGCGGCGGCATCGCCACCTACCTCGCGATCGGGTCGGACCTCGCCGGCCCGCACCACACCCCGGGCTTCGACGTCGACGAGTCGGTGCTCGGTCCGGGGGTCGACCTGCTGGAGCGGGCCGTCCGCGGGCTCGCCGCCGGCTGAGCCCGCGTACGTCAGGCCTGGGCGACGGCCGCCGCCGGCTCCAGCGTCCCCTCCTGCTCGACCGGGATCTGCTTCGTGACCTCCGGACGGTAGTGCTCGATGATCGCCATGAACTCCTCTTCCTCCGCCGCGGGCACGCCGAGGAACTTCAGCGTCCCGCGGATCTCGTACGCGACCGCGTCGAACTGCTCGGAGGTGATCGCGAGCGTGTCGTGCGCCTCGACCATGTCCAGGCCGGGGTAGCACTTCGGTCCGCCGGCGGCCTCGATCGACCAGGCCGTGACGAGGAACTTGTAGCCCGGGGCGTTCGCCGGGTCCCCGTGGTGGGCGTGCACCCCTTCGTTGGCGTTGACCGACGCGTTCTCGAAGAGCCGGTCCACGAGGACGTCGACCGCCCCCGCGATCCCGTAGGTGCCGCCGAGCCGTTCGAAGAGGGATGCGCCGCTCATG
Organism: uncultured Actinomycetota bacterium; assembly: GCA_963849235.1. Lineage (GTDB taxonomy): Bacteria > Actinomycetota > Actinomycetes > Mycobacteriales > Pseudonocardiaceae > Actinomycetospora. The sequence continues at coordinate 1,005,435 of CAWKGY010000001.1, forward strand.
GTGGTGACCTCCAGCCGATCACGAAGGGGACGTCACCCACTGTGTCGGCGGACACAGACTCCGGTCAATAGTGCACCAGCGAGTTGTGTCCTTGTTGATGCCTCGTCCGGTCAGTCGTGCGCGGTGCGCCGTCCGCCGAGGTAGGCCGGGTCGATCCACGGCGGGATCACCGTCGGGAGCTCGACGTGCACCCGGTGCTCGCGGAAGCCCACGGTGGCCGTGTCCCCGTCGACGCGGACGTCGACCTGCTCGAGGTTCGCGGGCTCGCCCGGATCGTGCCCGATCGCCGCCGCCACGAAGGCCCGCATCGGACCGGAGTGCGAGCTCACCGCCGCGACCCGCCCCTGCCCGGCGTCGGCGGCGAGCGCCCGGATGCCCGCCCACAGTCGGTAGACCGCGATCTGGGGCGGCTCGAAGTGCCGCGTGGTGGAGGTCAACCACCGGTCGATCGGCCCGCCCGTCCTCGAGGCCTCGCCGTGGTCGGAGTCGAAACGGTCGAACTCGAGCGCCCAGTCGGGCATCGGACGGTCGGGGTCCAGGGCGAGACGCCGCGCCGCCACCCCCGACGACTCCCGCGCCTCGCCGTCGTGGAGGAACTGCAGGCTGTCGAAGTGGGCGTCGGGCTCGAGGTCGCCGACGACGATGCCGTGCCCGGGGCCGAGCTCCTCGTCGAGGGTCGCGACGAGCGCCGCGCGCAGCGTGACGGCCGTGGCGGTCCCGCGGGCGGTCGGCGCGTGCGGCATCCGCACCCGCTCCCCCGCGGTCAGGCTCGCGGCGAGGTCCTTCCCGAGCGCGCGTCCCGCCTCGCGGGCCTGGGCCTCGCCGAGGTCGGTGAGCCCGACGTCGTCGAAGTAGCCGTGGGTCTCGCCGTGACGCAGGAGCACGACGCGCATCTCGGGTTCGCCGGGGGTGGCCACGGCGCTCACCCTGCCGTCCCGGAGTGCCGGTGTTCCACTCGCCGTTGCTCGATGGCGAACGGGGTCGACGTGCGAGCCCCAGGCCGGTACCCGTGCGACGCTGGCAGGGTGACCGAGCAGCGGATCCTCGCCAGAGACGACCTGGAGTTCCTGCTCCACGACTGGCTGCGCGTGGGCGACCTCCTCTCCCGTCCCGCCTTCGCCGAGCACGACCGCGACACCGTCGACGCCGTCCTCGAGCTCGCCGAGCAGATCGCCACCGAGCGGTTCGCGCCGCACAACCGCGCGGCCGACGTCGCCGAGCCCCACCTCGAGGACGGGCGGGTGGTCCTCGTCGACGGCGTGCGCGAGGCCGTCGAGGCGTTCGCCGAGGCCGGCTTCATCGGCGCCTCGGTGCCGGTCGAGCAGGGCGGCACCGGCCTGCCGTTCACGGTCGCGCGGGCCGCGCTCGCGTGGTTCCAGGCCGCGAACATCGGCACCGCGTCCTACCCGTTCCTGACGACGGCCGCGGCGAACCTGCTGCTCGCGCACGGCACGCCGGAGCAGATCGAGGCGTGGGTGCCGCCGATGCTCGACGGGCGCACCTCCGGGACGATGTGCCTCTCCGAGCCGCAGGCCGGATCGTCGCTGGCGGACATCACCACGCGGGCCGAGCCCCAGGCCGACGGGACCTACCGCGTCGTCGGGACCAAGATGTGGATCTCCGGCGGCGAGCACGAGCTGACGCCGAACATCGTCCACCTGGTGCTCGCGAAGATCCCCGGCGGTCCGCCCGGGGTGAAGGGCATCAGCCTCATCGCGGTGCCCCGCTATCTCGACGACGGCACCGCGAACGACGTCGCCCTCGCCGGGCTGAACCACAAGATGGGCTACCGCGGCACCGTCAACACGCTGCTGAACTTCGGGGAGCACGGGGGCGCCACCGGCTGGCTCGTCGGGACCGAGCACCGCGGACTCGCCGCGATGTTCCACATGATGAACGAGGCGCGGGTCGGCGTCGGGATGGGAGCGGCCGCGCTCGGCGTCACCGGCTACCTGCACTCGCTGGAGTACGCGCGTACCCGCACCCAGGGCCGCCCGGTCGGTGGGCGCGACGTCAGCAGCCCGATGATCCCGATCGCCGAGCACCCCGACGTCAAGCGGATGCTGCTCGCGCAGAAGTCCTACGCCGAGGCCGGGATGGCGCTCGGGCTCTACTGCTCGCGGCTGGTCGACGAGAAGGACACCGCCCCCGACGACGACGCCCGGGCGCAGGCCGCGCTGCTGCTCGACGTCCTGACCCCGGTCGCGAAGAGCTGGCCGTCGCAGTGGTGCCTGGCGGCGAACGACCTCGCGATCCAGGTGCTCGGCGGGTCGGGCTACACGCGGGACTTCCCCGTCGAGCAGTTCTACCGCGACAACCGGCTGAACCCGATCCACGAGGGCACCCACGGCATCCAGGCCATCGACCTGCTCGGACGCAAGGCGGTGATGCGCGGCGGCGCCGGGCTCGAGCTGCTGCTCTCGACGATCCGGGCGACCGTCGCCCGGGCCGAGGAGTACCCGGAGTACGCGGCCGCGCTGGAGTCGGCGCTGGTCCGCGTCGAGAAGACCACGACGACGCTGCACGCGGCGGGCGACCCGGACGTCACCCTCGCGAACGCGAGCGTCTACCTCGAGGCGGTCGGGCACGTCGTCGCGGCGTGGATCTGGCTCGAGCAGCTCCTCGCCGTCGACACCCGGGCCGGCGACGCTCGGGCCGGCGACGACGGGTTCGCCCACGGCAAGCGCGCCGCCGCCCGGTACTTCTTCCGCTTCGAGCTGCCGAGGACGGGGCCGCAGTTCGACCTGCTGGACTCCCTCGACACCACGACGCTGGACTGGTCGGTCAGCTGACGCCGAGCGCCGCGGCCAGCTTCAGCGGGCCCGCGGCCTCGTCGTGCCGGCTCTGACGCGCCAGCGCGCGTCCGAGCAGCAGGTGCCCGTGAATCACCTGCGGAGGAGTTCGGAGAACGACGGGGCGTTCGCGAAGGGGTCGGTGGGGTCGGGTGGCCGCGGGGCGGCGCCGGTCAGCAGGCCGGCGAGCTCTCCGGCCGCGCGGGCGACGCGGTCGGTCAGCTCGCCGTCGCCGGCGCCCCAGTCCTCGGCCGCGGCGAACACGGCGGTCGGGACGACGGTCGCCCGCAGGTAGCTGAACAGCGGACGCATCGCGTGCTCGAGCACGAGGGCGTGCCGGGCCGACCCGGCGGTGGCGGCGATCAGGACGGGGGTGCCGACCAGGGACTGCGGGTCCAGCGCGTCGAAGAACATCTTGAACAGGCCGCTGTAGGAGGCGGTGAACACCGGGGTCACCGCGATGACCGCGTCGGCCCGGGTGACGGTGTCGATCGCCTCGGCCAGCGCGGGCGGCGCGAACCCGGTGAGCAGTGTCGACCCCAGGTCGTGGGCGTGCTCGCGCAGCTCGACGACCTCGACGTGCACCTCGTCCCCACGCTCTCCCAGCGCCTCGGACGTGGCGGCCGCGAGCCGGTCGGCCAGCAGGCGCGTCGACGACGGCGTGCCGAGCCCGGCGCTCACGACGGCCAGGGTGCGGGTGGTCATCAGCCCTCCTCGCGTCATGCAGTTGACGCTTCAACTGTCTGGTGCGTGCAACGCGGTCGGCCTCGACGCGATTCCTCCGCGATGTCAATTCAGGTTGACACCGGCGGCGCTGTCATCCTAGGTTGACAGGCATGGCTGATGCGGTGGCGATGGCGACGTCGGCGTCCTCGACGGACCCGGCGGTCGGACTGGCGGCGGTGGCGTCCCTGCGGACGCTCACCGAGTCCCTCGAGGAGCTGCAGGTGGGGCGTGCCCGCCGGCTGGGCTGGTCCTGGCAGCAGATCGCCGACGCCCTGGGCGTCAGTCGGCAGGCGGTGCACAAGAAGCACCGCGGTCATCGAGGACTCATCTGAGGGGGACACCCGTGTTCGAACGATTCACCCAGCCCGCCCGCTCCGTGGTGGTGCTGGCCCAGGAGTACGCCCGCATGCTCGGCGCGGAGGAGGTCGGGTCGGTCCACATGCTCATCGGGGTCTGCGAGACCGAGGGCCCCGCGGCGGCACTGCTCGCCGCGCACGGGATCACCGGCGAGCAGATCCGGGAGGCCGCCCGCACGGCCGGAGCGGCGTCGCGGCTGCCCGACGCGGAGGCGCTCGCCGGGCTCGGCATCGACCTCGAGGAGATCCGGCGCCGCGTCGAGGAGACCTTCGGGCCCGGTGCGCTGGAGGGCACGCGGGCGGCCGGCCGCCGCGCCCGCCGTCGTGCCTGGGGCCACCTGCGGTTCACCACGGACGCCAAGAAGACGCTCGAGCTCGCCGTGCGCGAGGCCGTCCGCCGCGGCGACGGCTACGTCGGGACCGAGCACCTGCTGCTCGGCTTCCTGCACCCCCGGAGCGGGACGGCCGGGGACCTGCTGCGCGCCCGCGGGCTCACCCTCGACGCGGTGCGGGCCGAGCTGGAGGGGCCCGGCCGAGCCGCCGGCTGAGGTGTGATCCACGGAACGGCACAGGGTGTGACCCGCGGGTGTTCGGTACCAGTGACGGCCACGGAGGCAGGGCCCCCGGTACCGCCGGCGAGCCGCAGAGCACGACCCGGAGTCCCGAGCCGCGCCTCGCCCGACTCGCTTCTCTCGACATCGACACGATGAGAGGAGCGCCTGTCATGGCACTCACCAGCCGTTTCGCGATCGACATCACCGCCGTCGTCGCCGGGGCCTTCCTGACCACCGCCGCGTTCGCGTTCACCGCGCCCGTGGCCACGTGGATCGGGTTCGGCATCTTCATCGGCCTGATCGCGCTGGGCGGTCTCGGCGTGGTCCTCGACCGGCACGCGACCGGGTACCTCACGCACGGCCTGCTGACCGCCGTCGGGATCTGGTCGCTGGTCGCCACCCTCGTGTTCGCCGGCGCGACGCTGGGCTGGCTGATCGTGGCCGGCGCCGTGGCCGCGGTGGTGCTCGGCGTGGCCGACCTGGTCGCCCACGAGGTGACCACCGAGCGCGTCGTGCACCAGCTCGAGGTGACCCCGGCCGACGAGCAGGCGATCGCCTGATCACGCCGCTTCACCCGGGTCGAGGGCCGGACTCCGCGAGGGGTCCGGCCCTCGGTCGTGTGCGGGCGCCGGCGTGGCAGCGGGGACCGGCGTGGCAGCGGGGACCGGCGTCGGTACGGCGGCCCGTGTCGCCGCCTCGGACCGGCTGACGAGCCCGACGCCGACGGCCGCGAGGGCCACCCCGCCCAGCGCCGCGAGCTGCAGCGGCTGGCCGAGCACCGGCACCGCGAGGAGTGCGGTGACCGGCGGAACGAGGAAGAGGTAGCTCGTCGCACCGGCGCCGCTGCGGCGTCGGAGGAGCACGAAGAGCAGCAGGAGGCCGCCGACCGAGTTCACGACGGCGAGCCAGACGGCCGACCCGATGGCCGTCGCGGTGAGGGGCAGCGCCAGCCCGCTGCCGGAGATCAGGGCGAGCGGCACCGACGTGATCATGGCCGCGCCGATCTGGATCGTCGTCCCGGTCCGCAGGTCGGCCGAGGCGGGCGCGCGCTTCTGCAGCAGCGTCCCGGCGGCGAACCCCGCGAGGCCGAGGACGCTGAGCAGGATCCCGGCGGTGCGCGCGCCGCCGGAGAGCTCCGTGCTCACCGCGACGCCGACGCCCGCCAGCCCGAGGGCGAGCCCCACCCAGCCCGCGGGCCGAAGGCGCTCGCCGTCCAGCGCGACGGCGGCCACCGCGATCACCAGCGGGCTCGCGCTCACGATCAACGAGGCGAGGCCCGCGGACACCCCGAGCGAGAGGCCCAGGTAGATGCCGGCGAACTGCACGTTCTGCAGGAGCACGCCCGCGGCGGCGGGGCGCACCCAGTCCCGCAGCCGGGTCGGCCAGGGCGCCCGGGTGACGAGCGCGATCGTGCCGATCACCGCCGTCGCGAGCAGGAAGCGCCAGAACAGCAGCGTCAGCGGCGGGCTGGCGCTCGTCCCGAGGTCGCCGACGAGGTAGCCACTCGTCCACACGAGCACGAACGCCGTCGCGAGCGCGAGGTCGAGGAGTCGACGCGGCGCCCTCCGGGTCGAGACCGCGACTGCGTAACGGCTCAGGGTGTTACTCAGCATGGACCCGACCGTAACAGGTCGATCCGTTACACTGAAGTCGTGGCCACCGATCCGACCCAGCGCTTCGACACCGGCGCCATCTGGCTCGACCTCCTCGCGACGGTCGGGAGCGCCTACGGTCCCGCGCCCGTCGACCGCATGGGCACCGTCGAACTGCTGGACCAGTGGCTCGCGCAGGAAGGCCTCTCCCCCACTACCCCGCCCGGTCCCGACGACGTCGTCCGCGCGCACGAGTTGCGCGAGACCCTCCGGCCGCTCGGGCTCGCCGCCGCGGCTGGCCGCGCCCCGGAACCCGCCCACGTCGAGGCCCTCAACGCGGTCCTCGCGCGGGACACCCCGATCCGCCTGACGACCGACCTCGCCGTCGCCCCGCCGGCCACGGCCGCCGCCGCGTTCACCCGGATCGCGCGGGAGGCCGCCGAGCACCTGGCCGGCCCGACCGCCGCACGCCTGCGGGCCTGCGACGACCACGACTGCGGCATGCTCTTCGACGACGTCACCGGACGACGCCGCTGGTGCTCGGCCGCGATCTGCGGCGTCCGCCACCGGGTGCGCGCACACCGCAGCCGGGCGGCCGCGGCCGAGTGAGCGTGCTCGCGAGCCCCACCCACTCCCCGAGAAACCGGGTCCCGAGGACCCGGTTCTCCGACACCGGCAACTCCCGCTCACCCCAGAGCGAGCACGACCCCGTCGATCAGCGCCCGCGCGGCCCGTCGAGCCCGCTCGACGGTCGGCGCATCGGTGACCCGGTCAGCGGAGAGGAAGCCCCCGGCGTCGAGGGTCGCGTACCCATGGGCGAGCACGACGACCTGCTCGACCAGCGACAAGGCCCCGTCCGCCCCGGTCAGCTCCAGCGCCGGGCCCATCACCAGCGACATCACCTCGCGGCCGGAGCGCGCCAGGTCCTCGTCGCGGAGGGCCCGCAGCTCCGGCGAGAAGATCACGTCGAACCCGACCCGGTGGCCTCGCACCACCTCGGCGTACGCCCCTGCGGCCGCGGCGAGCCGGTCCCGCGGGTCGGGCCCGGCCGCGTCGAGGGCGTCGGCGATGCCCGTGCCGAGCGCGTCCGCGGCGCGGGTGACGACCGCGGCGAGGAAGCGGTCGCGGTCGGCGAAGTGGCGGTACGGCGCCGCCGTGCTGACCCCGACGCGGCGCGCGATCTGCGAGACCGAGAACCCCGCGATCCCGGACTCGGCGAGCTGGGCCAGGCCGGCGTCCACCAGCGTCGTCGCGAGGTCCCCGTGGTGGTAGCGCCCCCGACGGGCCGGCCCTCCGGGCACACGCGCCTCCCCGATGCGACTGCGCGTCACCCTAGGGCGCGACGCGGCGCGGGCCTGCCGGCCGTGCTCGCTACGGTGCCGAGGTGGGGGACGACTTCCTGGCGGCCGGGATCGACTTCGAGCGCGCCAACGCCGCCCGGATCTACGACTACATCCTCGGTGGGTCGCACAACTTCGCCGTCGACCGCGAGCAGGCGGCCCGCACCATGGCCGCCTATCCCGACATCACCCGCTCCGCGCGGGCCAACCGCGCCTTCCTCGGCTCGGTGGTGCGCTGGTGCCTCGCGCAGGGCGTCGACCAGTTCCTCGACCTCGGGTCCGGCGTCCCGACCGTGGGCAACGTCCACGAGATCGCCCACGCCATCGAGCCGGGCGCCCGCATCGCCTACGTCGACTTCGAGCCCGTCGCGGTGGCCCACGCGCAGGAGATCACCGCGGGCATGCCCTCGGTGACGGTCACCCGGGCCGACGTCCGCGACCCCGACTCGGTCCTCGAGGCGCCCGGCGTCGCGGACCTGCTCGACCTGACCCGGCCCGTGGCGCTGCTGATGATCGCGGTGCTGCACTTCGTCACCGAGGACCTGACGGAGCTCCTCGCCCGCTACCGCGGCGCCCTGGCGCCCCGCAGCGTCGTCGCCATCAGCCACAACAGCGACGACCACGACGATCCCCGGCTCACGAGGGCCCTGCGCGGTGTCGCGGACGCGATGCGCGGGAGCGCGACGGAGCTGACGCTGCGCGACCGGGCCCAGCTCGCCGCCCTCTTCACGGGGCTCGAGCTGGTGCCGCCGGGGCTCGTCGACGTCGTCGACTGGCCCGACCCGGGGGTGGCGCCGCCGGTCGGGGTCTACGGGGCGGTCGGGATCGTGCCCGGCTGACCGGATCCCCGCAGGCCGGTGCCGAGCTGTTTCCGCCGACTCACGGCGGATTCGCCGCGCGCGGCGCACCATGGGGTCATGGGTGAGGACGCGGACCGGACGCCGGCCGAGCGACCGGGTCTCCGGGTCGGCCACGACGAGCGCACGGCCGCCCTGAAGGCGCTCGACGCGCACTTCGAGGCCGGCCGGCTGGACGTGACCGAGTACGGCGACCGCTCCGGCCTCGCCGGGTCCGCGACCTACCGCCACGAGCTCGAGGCACTGTTCACCGACCTCCCGGCTCCGCACCCCGAGTTCACCCCGGAGCACGGGTCCTCGACGGCTCCCGCGTGGCCCGTCGACCACCGGCCGACGCGGCACCGCCCCCCGCTGATGGCGCTGCTGCCGATCATCGTCGCGGTCGGGCTGGTGGTCCTCGTCGTGTTCGCCGGTCAGCCGGCGGGGTTCGTGCTCTTCCCGATGGTCTTCCTGCTCGCCGGGCGCTTCGGCCACCACCGCCGCTTCTGACCCCGGCCCGGGACGACGACGCCGGGTCCGCGCGACCGACGCTAGGGTGCCTCGGGCCGCACCGGGGCGGCCCCCGACGACGGGAGGCCGCGATGAGTCACGACGTCCGCACGGTGATCGACGGGATGTCGTTCACCGAGTGCCCACGCTGGCACGAGGACCGCCTCTGGTTCGTGGACTTCTACACCCATCGCGTGCACTCGGTGACCGAGAACGGCGCGGACCTGCGCACCGAGGCCGAGGTGCCGCAGCAGCCCTCCGGCCTGGGCTGGCTGCCCGACGGCCGCCTGCTCGTGGTCTCCCAGCTCGACCGGCGCATCCTGCGGCGCGAGGCGGACGGCTCGCTCGAGACGCACGCCGACCTCTCCGAGGTCGTGGACGCCCAGCTCAACGACATGGTGGTCGACGCGAGCGGCCGTGGCTGGGTCGGGAACTTCGGCTTCGACCTCATGGGCGGCGCCCCGGTCACGCCGACGGCGCTCTACCGCGTGGACACCGACGGCAGCGTCCACCTCGCGGCCGATGACCTGTGGTTCCCCAACGGCAGCGTCGTGACCCCCGACGGCCGGACCCTGCTGGTCGACGAGACCCTCGGCAACCGCGTCTCGGCGTTCGACATCGCCGACGACGGCGGGCTCGGCCGCCGCCGGACCTGGGCCTCGTTCGGCGCGCTGCCCGCCGAGTCCGACCAGGAGAAGGCGCTCGCCGAGCTGTCGGTCGCCCCGGACGGCAACGCCCTCGACGCCGAGGGCGCCCTGTGGATCGCCGACGCCCTCGGCGGGCGGGCCATCCGCGTCCGCGAGGGCGGCGAGATCGTCGACGAGGTCTCCCCGGGCACCGGCGTGTTCGCCTGCGGCCTCGGCGGCGCCGACGGTCGCACCCTCTACCTCTGCGCGGCGCCGGACTTCCTCGCCCACAACCGCCGCGACGTCCGGGAGGCCGCGATCCTGGCCACGACCGTCGAGGTCCCCGCCGCCTGAGCCGCCGCGAGGGGCACCCCACGCACCTTCTCGGGCCGCCCGGTCTGCCCGAGGTACTGATGATCACCGGAGACGCGACACCGATACGGATGAGTGCTCACCGGCCGGAGGCACCACCCGTTGCGGTGAACGAGTCCCCGACCCCGTGACCGAGGCGGGGAGCCCGGGGTTGACGACACGTCTCCCAACGCTCCCGCGGCCCGAGCGCCGCGCGATCGTGCTCCCCCCACCAGGAAGGACCCGCCCCAGATGGCGACCCTCCGCAAGACCGTCCTCGCCGCGGCCATGATCTCCACCGGCCTGGTCTCCTCCGCCGGGATGGCCATGGCCACCGAGCACGGCGGCGACGGGCCCACCGTGCAGGAGGGCCTGATCAACTCCAGCGACTTCGCCCCCAACACCACGGGCGACCTGTGCAACAACGACGTCCCGGTCAACGCCGCGGGCGTGCAGGTGCCGGTCCAGGACCTCGGCCTCGGCATCCCGCTGCTCTCGAAGGCCGGCGGCCACGACGGTGCCGGCAACGCGGGCACCAACACCAAGGGCTGCGGGAACGGCATCGCCGCCCAGAACTGAGGGCATGCGCCTCGTGACCGAAGGGCCCCTTCGCTCGAACGGATCGAGCGAGGGGGCCCTTCGCTCACATCAGGCACCCGCCGGACACCGGCAGGGTCCGACACTGCTCGCGGAACCGAGTCACGACGACCGGTTCCGATCCTCAGGCCGGCACGCGGTCCAGGAAGCCCAGCACGCTGGTGACCCGGCCGTCGTCGTCGAGGGTGACCACGTCGAACCCGGCGACGGGTGCCGGGCCCTCGGCCGGGCCGAGCTCCCAGGAGAAGCGGGCCTGGCGGTGGTGGCCGTCGACGTCGCCGGCGAGCCGGAACGAGAACCCGGGGAACTGGTCCTGCACGCCGCTGATCAGGGCGGCGATCTGGTCGCGCCCCGCCACCTCGGCCAGCGGGTCGACGTAGCTGCCGCCGTCCGCCCACAGCGCGGCGACGCGCTCGTGGCGGGCCTGCGCGTCGGTCTCGTTCCACGCCGCGATGTAGCGCTGCGCGACGTCGTCGAACTCGGTCATGGTGTCCTCCTCGTCGGTCGGTGTGGCGACCACGCTGGTCCGCCGCGGGTAGCCGCGTCGATGACCTCCGAGGTCATGGATCGCGGCGGCGGGCGCTCCTACCGTCTGCCGGTATGACCTCCACGCTGGCCTCGCCCGGCGACCTGCTGCGCGGCTGGCGGACCCGTCGCCGCCGCAGCCAGATGGACCTCGCGCTCGACGTCGGGGTGTCCACGCGGCACCTGAGCTTCGTCGAGACCGGGCGGTCGCGTGCCAGCCGGGAGCTGCTGCTCGACCTCGCCGATCACCTCGAGGTCCCGCTGCGCGAGCGCAACACCCTGCTCCTGTCGGCGGGCTACGCCCCGGTCTACGGCGAGTCGAGGCTCGACTCCGCCGGCCTCGACGCCGTCCGCGGGGCGCTCGGGCACCTGCTGGCCGGCCACGAGCCGTTCCCGGCGCTGGTGATCGACCGGTGCGGCGACGTCGTCATGAGCAACCGTGCCGTGGCGCCCCTGCTCGGCATGCTCGACCCCGCCTGGTCGACGCCGCCGGTGAACGTCTACCGGCTCAGCCTCCACCCGCGCGCCCTGGCTCCCCACATCCGCAACCTCGAGCAGTGGGCCGGCCACCTCGTCCACCGCCTCGAGCGGCTCACCGACCTCACCGGCGACCCGCGGCTCGCGTCGTTGCTCACCGAGATCCGGGGGTACGCCCCGGGCGGCGGCAGCCCCGCGCGCTCCGAGCACGTCGTGCTGCCCCTGCACCTCGCCCACCCCGACGGCGACCTGCACCTCTACTCGACGATCACCCACTTCGGGGCGGCCTGGGACGTCACGCTCGACGAGCTCTCGATCGAGACGTTCGTGCCCGCCGACGCCGCCACCCGGGACCTCCTCACCGCGTGGAGCGGGGCCACGTGACGCCGGACGCGCGGGCCGTGTACGGGCCCGCGCGGGACGACTAACGTCGAGGGCGCAGGCTGCTCGTCCGCGGGGGGTCCGATGGCCGGGGTGGCGCAGAGCGGGGACAGGGCGCCGGGCACGCGGCCCGGCCCCTCGCTGGTGTGCCCCGACCTGGTCGGCCGGGCCACCGAGGCGGCCGCGCTGGCGGACCGGGTCAGCGCCGCCGCACGCGGCTCCGGCGGCGTGGTGGTCCTCGTCGGGGACGCCGGGACGGGCAAGTCCCGGCTGATCGCGGAGACGACGACGGCCGCGCGCGCCGCGGGCGCCACGGTCCTGTTCGGCCGCGCGGTCCCGGGCGCCCAGCCCGTCGCGTACCGCCCGCTCGCGGAGGCCCTGCTCGCGGCCTTCCGCTCGTCGCCGGCCCTCGACGCCCCGGAGCTCGCCGGCTTCCACGGCCACCTCGGCCGGATCGTGCCCGCCTGGGGCGCCGGATCCGGGCCGAGCGCCGACGACTCCCCCGTGCTGCTCGGCGAGGGGATCGCCCGCCTGCTCGGCGTGCTCGGTCGCGACCGGGGCTGCGTCCTCGTCCTGGAGGACCTGCACTGGGCCGACCCGGAGACCGTCGACGCCGTCGACTACCTCGCGGACGCCCTGCAGGACGCGCCGGTGCTCTGCCTGGCCACGAGCCGACCCGACGGTGCGGTCACCGAGCTCGCCGGCCGGCTGCAGGGCCGCGACCCGCGCTCGACGGTCCCGGTGACGCCGCTGCCGCCCGCCGAGGTCGACCTGATGGCGGCCGCGTGCCTGCGGACGGCCTCGGTGCCGCCGGAGCTGCGGTCGTTCCTGCGGACCCACAGCGAGGGCGTGCCGTTCCTGGTCGAGGAGCTGCTCGCGGGGCTCGTCGCGTCGGGGGCCCTGGTCCACGACGACGGGCGCTGGTCGAGTCACGGCGAGCTGGTCCCGACGGTGCCCGCGAGCCTGCGGGAGTCGATCCGCAGCCGGTTGCGGGCGCTCGACCCGGTCGCGCGGCGGGTGATCGACGCGGCCGCCCTGCTGGGGCGGCGCTTCGACTGGCAGCTCCTGCCCGGCATCGCCGAGGTCGACGGCCGCGACGTGGTGGAGGCGCTGCGGTCCGCGGTGGACGGGGCGCTGGTCGCCGTCGAGGGCGACGGGTTCTCGTTCCGGCACGCCCTGACCCGGGAGGCGGTGCTCGCCGACATCCTCCCGCCCGACCGGCGCCACCTCGCCCGACGTGCGTGGCCCGCGATCGAGCGGGCCCACCCGGGGCTGCCCGGCGTCGTGTGCGAGCTGGCGGCCGAGCTCGCGGAGGCGGCCGGGGCGCCCGAGGAGGCCGCGGACCGGTTGACCGAGAGCGCCCGCCGCGCGCTCGGGGGCGGTGCCCTGGTCACCGCCGAGGCCACGGTGCGCCGCGCCCGGCGGCTCGCCCCGACCGGAGGGCCGGCCGCGCTCGCCGCCGAGGAACTGCTGGTCCGGGTCCTCGTCGCCGCGGGCAAGCCCGGCGACGCCCTCGGCGTGGGGACCGACCTGGCGCCCTGCCTCACCACCGATCCCGGGCGCCGGACCGACCTGCTGGTCGTCCTCGCCCGCGCCGCCCTGGCCGCCGGTGAGGTCGCCGTCGCGGCCGGCCACGTCGACGCCGCCCGGTCGGTGCGGCTCGACGACGCGGATCCCGCCCTCGCGGCCCGCATCGACGCGGTGGCCGCGCACGTCGCGCTCGACGAGGACCGGCTCGACGACGCCGCCGCGCTCGCCGGGACCGCCATCGCGGCGGCGGCCGCCACCGACCAGCCCGCCGTGGAGTGCGAGGCCCTGGAGGTGCTGGGCCGGACCGCGGCCACCCGCGGGACGGACGAGGCGGTCCCCTGGCTGCGGCGGGCCTCCGAGGTCGCCGAACGTCACGGGCTCGCCGACCGCCACCTGCGGGCCCGCCAGGAGCTCGCCCTGGTCGCGTGGGGGCGGGGCGACCCGGGGGCCCTGCAGGAGACCCGGGAGCTCGCCGCGCGGTACGGCGCGCTCACCACCGTGGCCGTGATGGATCTCAGCCTCGCCGACATCGCGCTCTCGAACTTCGACGCGGCGGGATGCCGGTCCGCGGCGCAGGCCTGCCTCGATGCCAGCCGCCGCTACGGCCTCGCCACCGAACCGGTCGCGGCGCTCTGGCTCGCCGGCGCGCACGCCCTGGCCGGCGACGGGGAGGCCATGACCACGGCCGTCGACGCCGCGCTCGCCCGCGACCCCGACGATCCCCGCATCCTCGGTGACCTCTACGGCCGCGTGCTGACCACCCACGCCGTCGTCGCCGACGACCTCGACGCCCTCCCCGGCCTGCTCGACAGCATGATGGAGCACGTCCGCGTCGCGCCGCCGATGAAGTCGATCTACCCCGGGCGTGCCCTCTGGGCGACCGTCCACGCCATCGGGGACGACGACCTCGGCGCCGCCGCGCGCGCCGAGTTCGCCGCGGCGACCGCACCGATCCGGCTGCCCGTGTTCACCGGGACGCTGACCATCGTCGACGCCGTGGCGCGGGGCCGGCGCGGCGACGCCGACGGGGCCGCCGACCTCATGGCGGCCGCGCACGCCGACCTCCGGAGCGCCCCCCTGGGCACCGGGCTCGTCCACGCCCAGCAGCTCCTGGTGGCCGGGGCCGCCCTCCGCGACGGCTGGGGGGACCCGGCCGCGTGGCTGCGGGAGTGCGAGGCGTTCTTCGTCGCGGCGGGCCAGGAGCGCGCCGCGCGACGCTGCCGCACGATGCTCGCCGCGACCGGGGCGCCGGTCCCCCGCCGCGGTCCGGGCAGCGCCGACGTCCCGGTCCCGCTCCGGGCGCTCGGCGTCACCGGCCGCGAGCTCGACGTCCTGCGGCTGGTGGCCGCGGGCCGCTCGACCCGCGAGATCGGCACGTCGCTGCACCTGTCGACGAAGACGGTCGAACGGCACCTGAGCAGCCTGTTCGACCGCACCGGGGTCCGGAACCGGGCGGCCCTCGGCGAACTGGCCCGGGCCCACGGCGTGCTGGATGGGTGAGGTCGCGGGCCTGGTTGGGGGTGCTCACCCCGGTCCGCCCGACGCTGCGCGGCGCCAGGCTCGTCGCATGCAGACGTCAGTCCACGAGATCGCCGACGGGGTGTACCGCCTGTCGACCTGCGTCGCCGAGGCCGTGCCCGGCGGCCTCACGTTCAACCAGTACCTGATCGACGCCGACGAGCCGATGCTCTTCCACCTGGGTCCGCGGCGGATGTTCCCGCTCGTCTCGGAGGCGGTCGGGCGGGTCCTGCCGATCGAGCGGCTGCGGTGGCTGAGCTTCGGGCACGTCGAGTCCGACGAGTGCGGCGCGATGAACTCCTGGCTCGAGGCCGTCCCGGGCGCCGAGGTGGTGTTCAACGAGCTCGGCTGCCAGGTGTCGGTCGACGACCTGGCCGACCGGCCCCCGCAGCACATGATCGACGACGGCACCTACGAGCTGGGCGGGCACCACATGCGCGCCCTGCTCACGCCGCACGTGCCGCACGGGTGGGAGGCGCAGGTCCTCTTCGACCGGACCACCGGCACCCTGTTCTGCGGGGACCTGTTCACCCAGGTCGGCGAGGGTCCGGCGATCGTCCACGACGCCGACCTCATCGGGCCCGCCCTCGCCGCCGAGGACATGTTCGGGGCCACCGCGCTGACCACGTCGACCGCGCCGACGCTGCGCCGCCTCGCCGAGCTCGAGCCACGCACCCTCGCGCTCATGCACGGCCCGGCGTTCGCCGGCGACTGCGCCCGGGCCCTGACCGACCTCGCCGACGCCTACGAGGCGCGGCTCACCGAGCGGGTGCCGGCATGACCACCCGGGACCACACCACCGAGGAGGGCGGCCCCGTGGCCATCGCCGTGGAGGACGTCCGGCCGCTCGCCCGGCCGGAGAGCGTCGCGCTCGCGCGCACGGAGACGAGCCGGATGGTCGCCCTGCTCCGCGACCTGCGGACCGCCGACTGGGCACGGCCGACCGACTGCACCGACTGGGACGTCCGGGCCCTCGCCGGCCACGTGCTGGGCATGACCGAGACGTTCACCGCCCTGCCCCTCGTCGCGCGCACCATGATCGGCGCCGGCCGGGCCCAGCAGCCCGGGACCTCGTTCATCGACACGATGACCGCCCGCCAGGTCCGGGCCAACGCCTCCCTGTCGACCGGCGAGCTGATCAGCCGGATGGGCACGGCGGGGCCGGCCCAGGCACGCTGGCGCGGGAGCCGCCGGGTCCTCCGCGCCATGCCCATGCCCAACGAGCTGCGCGACGGCACCACCGAGACCTGGCGGTTCGCGTTCATCCTCGACGTGATCCTCACCCGAGACACCTGGATGCACCGCGTGGACGTCGCCACCGCCACCGGCCGGCCGCTCGAGCTGACCGCCGATCACGACGGCCGCATCGTCGCCGACGTGGTCGCCGAGTGGGCCCGCCGCCACGGACAGCCGTTCCGGCTGCACCTCACCGGCCCCGCAGGCGGCGACTTCGCCCACGGCGAGCCGAGCGCGGAGATCACCCTCGACGCCGTCCGGTTCTGCCGGACCCTCGCGGGCCGGGTGCCCGGCGAGGGCCTCCTCGCCCAGGAGGTGCCGTTCTGAGATCGTCGCGACTCGGTTGCGATGCCGCGTCCTGCAGCCCAAGGTGCAGCCTCCCGGAGCAACCATGTCCATCGGACACGGTTGCTCCGGCCTACTGCTGAGCCTGCTCTGCCCGCTCGCGACGGCGGCGCTCGTCGTCGCTGTAGGTGGCCCGCTCCACCGCGGCGTCACTGTCCAGACCGGACCCCAGCGCGCCCGCCACCGTCGCGAACGCCGTCGCGAGCCACGCCAGCCGCACGTGGTCGCCCACACCCTGCGCGGTGGAGAGGTCGCTGCCGAACACCGGCGGCTGGAGGAAGAACATCGTGATCACGACGTTGAACACCAGCACCGCCGCGGCCATCGTCACGACCCCGACGAGCAGGCTGAGCACGGTCGAGGCGTTGAGCAGCGCCGGGTCCTCGTCGTCGTCGACGTCGGACGGGCGGCGCCAGAGGTCGTGCGCGCTGATGATCCAGACGACCATCATCGCGACGGCGGCCACCATCGTGATCACGAGCTTGGTCCAGCTCAGCGCGCTCGCGAGCTGCCACACCGTCGAGGTGATGACGAGGTAGGCGCTCGTGGCGAGGACCGCGGCCAGGGCGCTGCGCATCCCCAGCACGAGGCGCCACGGCCGGTTGGTCAGCACCATCTCGAGCAGCATCCGCGCCCGACCGGTTCGTCGCGTTCGGGTCTCGGGGGCGGACGAGGTCGTCATGGGGCCATCGTCCCCAGATCCGCGCGGTGCGTCGCGACGGGGTCGCCATGGTCACGACGTCACAGCCGTGCCGCCTTGACGGCGTCGACCAGCGGCGTCGGGGCCCGGCCGAGGAGGTTCTCGAGCGCCGGGCTGTCGGTCTCCAGCTCGCCGCGCGCGGCGGACCCGTCGAGGGAGGCGACGAACTCGGCCGTCGCCCGGTCCATCCCGGCCCCGGCGAGGTAGTCGGCGAACTCCTCGACGGAGAGGTCGCGGTAGACGACGGTGGTGCCGGTGACCTCGGTGATCGTCTCCGCCAGCTCGGCGAGGGTGAACGCCGGGCCGCCGAGCTCCCAGTAGCCCTGCTGGTCGGTGATGTCGCCGGTGAGCAGCGAGACCGCGGCCTCGGCGTAGTCCGCGCGGGTGGCGGCGGAGATGCGGCCGCTGCCTGCGGCCCCGACGATCTCGCCGCGGGCGAGGAACTCGTCGATGCGGGCGGTGTAGTTCTCGGTGTACCAGCCGTTGCGGGCCACGGCGAAGGGCAGGCCCGAGCCCTGCAGGACGTCCTCGGTCTCGGCGTGCTCCGGGGCGAGCGCGAGCTCGGTCTCGTCGGCGTGGAGCACGCTGGTGTAGACGATCATGCCGACGTCGGCCGCGTCGGCGGCGTCGATCACCGCGACGTGCTGACGGACGCGGTCGCCGGGGTTCGGGCTCGACACGAGCAACAGGCGCTCGATGCCTTCGAGTGCCGGGCCGAGGGTCTCGGGCCGGTCGTAGTCGGCCTGCCTGATCCCGACCCCGAGGTCGGCCAGGTCCTTCGCCTTCTCCGGGTCGCGGACCAGGGCGAAGACGTTGCCCGCGGGGATTCCGCGGCGCAGCAGGGCGTCGACGGCCAACCGACCGAGGTGACCGGTGGCTCCGGTGACGGCGAACGACGGGGCGGGCACGACGGGGCTCTGACTCATGGGCCGGCAGGGTGCCCACCGGCCGCGACGGCACACACCCGGGCCGCCGGTGCGTGCCGGTTCGAGATCCTCACCGACGCCTCACACCGGATCGACGCCCGGGTGTGGTCCGATGACGGTTCCCGTCCCGGACCATCGGTGCTGCGCAGCGGGGAGGACAGGACGGGGGCGCGAAGGGTGCGGGGAGCCTGGTGGACCATCGCGGCGCTCCTGGTGGTGCTGTTCGCGGCGGGGTGTGGGGCGAGCCCGGCTCCGCCGTCCGCGGGCGTGGTCCGGGCCGATGTCGTCGGGCCCCCGGAGATCACGGCGAACCTCGCGTCCTCGCCGCTCCCGGCGGGAACCCCGGGGCTGGGCAGGCCCGCCGTGGTGATCGGGACGAAGGACTTCTCCGAGCAGTTCCTGCTGGGCGATCTCTACGCGGAGGCGCTGCGCGCGAAGGGGTTCACCGTGACCCTGGACCAGAACGTGGGCGACACCGAGATCATCGACTCGGCCTTCGCCTCGAACCAGATCCAGATGTATCCGGAGTACCTCGGAGAGATCGCCTCCGGGCTGGCGCAGGCACCCGCCGCCGGCTCGCCGCTGCAGACCTATCAGCAGGCCGCCCAGTTCGAGCAGACCCACCGTGCCGCGACGATCCTGGCGCAGACGCCCTACCAGAACACCGACGTCCTGGTGGTCCGCCGCGAGCTCGCCGAGCGCTACGGGCTGCGGTCGGTGCCCGACCTCGCGAAGATCGGGTCCGGGGGCAGCGGGGTGCGGGTCGCCGCCCAGCCGCCGTTCCGGACCCGCAGCAACGGGCTCGTCGGGATGGCGCGGGTGTACGGCCTGACCGACGTGGCGTTCCTGGCCGTGGGCCCCGACGAGACCTACGGCGCGCTGCAGGCCGGCCAGGCGCAGGTGGCCGACGGTTTCAGCACCGACGCCCAGCTCACCTCCGGGAGCTACGTCGAGCTCGACGATCCACGGAACATCTTCGGGTTCCAGTACGTGGCACCCGTGGTCAAGCAGGCGACCCTCGCGCAGGAGGGCCCCGCCTTCGCCCAGACGTGCAACTGGGTCAGTGCGCTGCTGACGGTCGGGGAGATTCGGGCGATGAACCAACAGATCCAGCTCGGGGGCGCCGACGAGGCCACGGTGGCGAACCAGTTCCTGATCCGGCACGGGTTCCGATGACCGTGACGAGCCCGATGGTCGGGGCACGATGACCGCCGTCGTCGAGCCGGGAGCGACGCCGGCGCCGGTCCGGGAGTCGCCGTGGCGGCGGGTGATCGCGGGGACGACGACCCCGGGCCACCTGTGGCGCCTGGGAGTGGCGCTGGTGCTGGCCTGCCTGCTCACGGCGGCGGTCAGCACACTGTCGGGCTCGACGCGCACGGACGCCACCGGCGAGGCCGGCACCCGGCTGGCCTCCCTGGACTACGACACCGCCGAGCTCTACGAGGCACTCGAGGGCGCCAACGCCTCGGCGGCCACCGGGATCGGCGCCGACCGCACCACCTCGCCGACGGCGCTGGCGAGCTACGGCAGCTACGTCACCAGCGCCTACCTCCGCCTCGACCACGCCCGAGGGCAGCTCGAGCCGGACGGGTCGGGCGCGGCCGCCGCGGAGTCGATCGCCTACGAGCTACCCCGGTACACCGCCGCCGTCGACGCGGCGCAGGCCCTGCGCGACCTCAATCCCCCGCAGGCGCAGGTCGATCTCTCCACCGCCGGACAGCTGATGAGCTCCACGATCCTGCCGACGGCGGACCTCCTCCAGCGCGAGCAGCGCGACGCGCTGGCGGCGGACTACCAGCAGGCCAGCGGCATCCCGATCGCCGTCCTCCTGCTCGGCCTGGTGACGCTCGTCGGTCTGGTGACGGTGTCGGTCCGCGAAGCCCGCCGCACCAGACGGATCCTGAACACCGGCCTCGTCGTCGCCGTGCTCGCGACGGTTCTCGCCCTGGGCTGGTGGACGACGGCGACCGTGATCGCGTCCGGCCACCTCGCCGACGTCCGCGAGGCCAACGCGACGGCGAGCGAGCTCGCCCAGGTCCGCATCGTCATGCTGCAGGCCCGCGGCACCGAGACCGCCGCTCTGGAGAGCAGCCCCACCACCGCGGCGGTCGCGGCGTCGAGCACGGGCTCACCGATCGCCGAGGACTTCGACCAGGTACTGCGGCCCGGAGGGTTGCTCGATGCCGCGCGCGCCGGGTCGGGCGCCGCCTCACCACAGCCCACTCCCGATCTCGACACGATCAGGACCGCGGTGACCGCGTGGCAGACGGCCCTGCGCGTCCAAGGCGTCGGCTCGGACGGGTCGCGGGTGACGTTCACGCAGCTGACCACGACGCTCGGGGACGCGATCGACTCCGAGCGAGGACAACGCACCGACGCTCTCGCCGCTGCCTCGACCGCCTTCACCGGCCTGGCGTTCGGCCCCGCCGCGCTCCTGGTGCTGGCCGCCCTCGGGACGGCGTTGGGGATCAGGACCCGGCTCCTGGAGTACCAGGGCCCCAAGAACGCCCGATCGGCAGGCGACGGGGCGTAGTCAGCCGCGCTCGACGGGAGGTCGGCGGCCGGGGTGCCGACGACGTCAGGTCCGCGCCGGCTTCTTCTTCGGCAGGTAGAGGTCGGTCAGGGTGCCCTCGAACGCCTCGGCTGCCATCCCGACGGTCTCCGAGAGGGTCGGGTGCGGGTGGATGGTGAGCCCGATGTCCGCGGCGTCGGCGCCCATCTCGATGGCCAGGGTCGCCTCGGCGATGAGGTCGCCGGCCGAGGGCCCGACGATCCCGGCCCCGATGATCCGGTCGGTCTCGGTGTCGAAGAGGATCTTCGTCGAGCCCTCGGAGCGTCCCAGCGAGAGCGAGCGGCCCGACGCCGCCCACGGGAACGTCCCGGTGCCGTAGGACAGCCCGCGGGCCTTCGCCTCGGTCTCGGTGACGCCGACCCACGCGACCTCGGGGTCGGTGTAGGCGACCGAGGGGATGCCGCGCGCGTCGAAGACGCTGGGCTTCCCGGCCGCGACCTCGGCGGCCACCTTTCCCTCGTGCACGGCCTTGTGGGCGAGCATCGGCTGGCCGACCACGTCGCCGATCGCGAACACGTGGGAGACGTTCGTGCGCTGCTGCCCGTCGACCGGGACGAACCCGCGGTCGGTCACCGCGACCCCGGCCGCGTCGAGCCCCAGCACGGAACCGTTCGGCACCCGCCCGACAGCGACGAGCACGGCGTCGAACGTGTCCGTCGCCGGCGCCTCGGCGCCCTCGAAGCTCACGACGAGGCCCTCGTCGCGCGGCTGGACATCGGTGACCTTGGTGGAGAGGAAGACGTTCTCGTAGCGCGACCCGATGTGCTTCGCCAGCGGCTTGATCAGGTCCTTGTCCGCGCCGGGGATGAGCTGGTCCATCAGCTCCACGACGGTGATCCGCGACCCGAGCTCGGCGTACACCGTGGCCATCTCCAGGCCGATGATCCCGCCGCCGAGCACGAGCAGCCGCTCGGGGATCTCGGCCAGCTCGAGCGCCGAGGTGGAGTCGAGCACCCGCGGGTCGTCGTGGGGCACGAACGGCAGCCGCACCGGCTCCGAGCCCGCCGCCACGATCACCTGGTCGAAGCCGACGACCGTCGTCGTCCCGTCCGCCCCGGACACCTCGACGCGGTGCGGGGAGAGGAACCGGCCGGTCCCCCGCAGCGTCGCGACCTTGCGCTGCTTCGCCAGCCCGGCGAGACCGCCGACGAGCTTGCCGACGACGCCGTCCTTCCAGGACCGCAGCTTGTCCAGGTCGATGCTCGGCGCCGCGAAGGACAGGCCGTGCTCGGACATCTCCTTGGTCTCGGCGATCACCTTCGCGGCGTGCAGCAGCGCCTTCGAGGGGATGCAGCCGACGTTGAGGCAGACCCCGCCGAGGGTCTCGCGGGCGTCGACGATCATGACGTCGAGCCCGAGGTCGGCGGCGCGGAACGCCGCGGAGTAGCCGCCGGGTCCGGCGCCGAGCACGAGCAGCCCGACGTGGCGGTCCTCGGCACCGTCGGAGGCGGCGGCCGGCGCCGTCCCGGGCGATGCCGACGCCGGCGGGGCCGGGTGTGACGACGCCGAGGGTGTGCCCCTGGTGGAGGTCTTCTGGGTGGGCGCCGGCGTGGCGGGCGCGGCGGCCACCTCCTCGGCGGGGGTCACGACGAGGATCGGCGTCCCCCGCGAGACCCGGTCCCCCACCGCGACCCGGACCTCGCTGACGGTCCCGGCGACCTCGGCCGGGACGTCCATCGTCGCCTTGTCGGACTCCAGCGTCAGCAGCGGCTCGTCGAGGGCGACCTCGCTGCCGACCGCGACGTGGACCTCGATGACGGGCACGTCGGTGAAGTCGCCGATGTCGGGGACCTCGACCACGATCTCGCCGGCCATGCCGTTCTCCTTGATCAGTTCGGGAGGTGCGCCTCGCGCCCGTGAGCACAAGATGTCGCGATAGCCGCACTTGGTGCTCACGAGCCTTGGCACCTAGAGGAGCAGCCGCCGCTCATCACCCATGGTGTGCGCGAGGTGGCGCGTGAACCGGGCGGCGAGGGCGCCGTCGATGACGCGGTGGTCGTAGGACAGGCACAGCGGCAGCAGGGTGCGCGGCCGGAACTCCTCGCCGTCCCACACCGGAGCCACGCGGGAGCGGACGACGCCGAGGATCGCGACCTCGGGGGCGTTGACGATCGGGGTGAACGCGGTGCCGCCGATCCCGCCGAGCGAGGAGATGGTGAACTGCCGCCGCGCATGTCGTCGGCGGTGAGCTTGCCGTCCCGGGCGCGGGCGGAGACCTCGCCCAGCTCCTTCGACAGTTCGACGATCCCCTTGCGGTCGACGTCGCGGATCACCGGCACGACGAGCCCGCCGGGCGTGTCGACGGCGACCCCCAGGTGGTAGTAGCGCTTGAGGATCAGCGCGTCCTTCTCCGGGGTCAGCGACGCGTTCACCGTCGGGAACGCCTTGAGCGCCGACACCGCGGCCTTCATGAGGAACGCGAGCAGGGTGACCCGGTAGCCCTCGGCCTTGCCCGCGGTGTCGAGCTCCTTGCGGAATCTGTCGGTCTCGGTGATGTCGGCGTCGTCGTTGTGCGTGACGTGCGGGACGTTCAGCCAGGAGCGGTGCAGGAACGGGCCCGAGATGCGGGTGATCCGCGAGAGCGGCTGGGTCTCCACCGGCCCGAACACCGAGAAGTCCTGCGCGGGGACCTCGGGGATGCCCATGCCGCCCGACGGTGCCGCGGGAGCCGCGGCGGCGGCCGGCGCGGCGGCCCCGTCCCCCCCGCGCACGAACGTCAGCAGGTCGTTCTTCGTGATCCGTCCCTTCGGGCCCGAGGCGCTGACCCGCGCCAGGTCCACCCCGAACTCGCGGGCGAGCTTGCGGACGCTCGGGCCGGCGTGGGCCGGGAGGTCGGAGCCGCCGGGGGACGCCGTGCCGTCGGCCGCCGGAGTGTCCGACGGGGTCGGTGGCGACGACGGGGCCGCGGCGGTCTCCGTCGGGGGCTCCTGCGCGGCGACCTCGGCCTCCGCCGCGTCGCGTCCGCGGGCGGGCTCCGGGGCGGCCGGCGCGTCCTCGGTGGCCTCGCCCTCGCCGGCGTCGAGCACCACCACGGGGCTGCCCTGGCTCACGGCGTCACCGACCGAGACGAGCACCTCGGTGACGAGCCCGGCGTGCGAGGACGGCACGTCCATCGTCGCCTTGTCCGATTCCAGCGTGAGGAGTGGGTCGTCGACGGCGACGACATCGCCGGGCGAGACGTGGACCTCGATGATCGGGACGTCGGAGAAGTCGCCGATGTCCGGGACGGTGACCTGGGTTGCAGCGGGGGCCGACATCTGAAGGGGGTCTCCGATCGATCTCAGGCGTGGGCCGGCGCGGGCCGGTCGGGGTCGATCTCGTACTTGGCGATGGCGTCGGCGACCACCGACTGCTCGATCACGCCGTCGCGGGCCAGCGCCGAGAGGGCCGCGACGGTGACGTACCGCCGGTCGACCTCGAAGAAGTCGCGCAGCGCCCGCCGGTAGTCCGAGCGGCCGAAGCCGTCGGTGCCGAGCACCTCGAAGCGGCGGCCGACGACCCACGCGCGGATCTGGTCGGGGAAGGCGCGCATGTAGTCGGTGGCGGCGACGACGGGCCCGTCGGGCCGGGTCGCGAGCTGTTGCTCCACCCAGGACCGGCGGGGTTCCGAGGTCGGGTGGAGCATGTTCCAGCGCTCCACGTCGATCCCGTCGCGACGCAGCTCGGTGAAGCTGGGGGCGCTCCACACGTCGGCGACCACGCCCCAGTCGGTCTCGAGCATCTCCCCGGCGGCCATCACCTCGCGCAGGATCGTCCCCGAGCCCATCAGCTGCACCCGCGGCTTCACCTTGGCGCGCGACTTCCGCGCTCCGGGCCTCACCGCCGGCTCCCCCTCGGTGAGCAGGTAGAGCCCGCGCACGATGCCCTCCCGGACGGCGGCCTCCGTCTCGGTGCCCAGCCCCGGCATCGGCGGGTGCCGGTAGTTCTCGTTCATCAGGGTCAGGTAGTAGAAGACGTCCTCCTGCTCGACGTACATCCGCCGCAGCCCGTCGGCGACGATCACCGCGACCTCGTGGGCGAACGTCGGGTCGTAGGACACGCAGTTGGGGATCACCGACGAGAACAGGTGCGAGTGGCCGTCCTCGTGCTGCAGACCCTCGCCGTTCAGCGTCGTGCGCCCGGCCGTCCCGCCCAGCAGGAACCCCCGCGCCCGGAGGTCGCCGGCGGCCCACGCGAGGTCGCCGACCCGCTGGAACCCGAACATCGAGTAGTAGATGTAGAACGGGATCATCGGGACGTCGCTGGTGGAGTAGGCGGTGGCGGCCGCGATCCACGAGGACATCGCGCCCAGCTCGTTGATGCCCTCCTGCAGCATCTGCCCGTTCTGCGCCTCCCGGTAGGACATCAGCTGGCCCTCGTCCTCGGGCGTGTAGAGCTGACCGACGCTGGAGTAGATCCCGAACTGCCGGAACATGCCCTCCATCCCGAAGGTGCGGGACTCGTCGGGGACGATCGGCACGACCCGCTTGCCGATCTTCTTGTCCCGCAGCAGCGTGTTGAGCACCCGGACGAAGGCCATCGTCGTCGAGTTCTGCCGGTCGCCGGAGCCCGCGAGCTGCGCCCCGAACGCGGAGACGTCCGGGACCTCCAACGACTCGGACCGACGACGCCGGGCCGGGAGCGACCCGCCGAGCGCCTCCCGGTGGCGGTGCAGGTACTCCGCCTCCTCGGTCCCGAGCCGCAGGTAGGGCAGCTCGTCGACGTCGGCGTCGGCGACGGGCAGGTCGAAGCGGTCCCGGAAGATCCGGAGCTGCTCCCCGGCCATCTTCTTCTGCTGGTGGGAGATGTTCTGGCCCTCGCCGGCCTCGCCCATGCCGTAGCCCTTGACGGTCTTGGCGAGGATCACCGTCGGGTGGTCCGGCTCGGCCACGGCCGCGGAGTACGCCGCGTAGATCTTCGACGGGTCGTGGCCGCCGCGGGTCAGCGCCCAGATCTCGGCGTCGGTCCAGTCCTCGACCATCGCCGCGGTCTCGGGGTACTTGCCGAAGAAGTGCTCGCGGACGTAGGCACCGTCGCGGGACTTGAACGTCTGGTACTCGCCGTCGACGGTCTCCTCCATCAGCTGGTGCAGCCGGCCGGTGGTGTCGCGCTTGAGCAGCTCGTCCCAGCGGCTGCCCCAGATGACCTTGACGACGTTCCAACCGGCGCCCCGGAAGACGCCCTCCAGCTCCTGGATGATCTTGCCGTTGCCGCGGACGGGGCCGTCGAGACGCTGCAGGTTGCAGTTCACGACGAAGATCAGGTTGTCGAGGTGCTCCCGGCCGGCCAGCGAGATCGCGCCGAGCGACTCGGGCTCGTCCATCTCGCCGTCGCCGAGGAAGGCCCACACGTGGCGGTTCTCGGTGTCGGCGAGCCCGCGGCCGTGCAGGTACTTCAGGAAACGGGCCTGGTAGATCGCCATGAGCGGACCGAGGCCCATCGAGACCGTCGGGAACTGCCAGAACTCCGGCATCAGCCACGGGTGCGGGTACGACGACAGCCCGCCGTATGCCCTGTTCCGGCTCCCGGTCTCCTGCCGGAACGCGTCGAGCTGGTCCTCGGTCAGCCGGCCCTCGAGGAAGGCCCGCGCGTAGATCCCGGGCGAGGAGTGGCCCTGCATCATCACCAGGTCGCCGCCGTGGTCCTCCGACGGCGCGTGCCAGAAGTGCTGGAAGCCGGTGTCGTAGAGGGTCGCCGCGGACTGGAAGCTCGCGATGTGCCCGCCGAGCTCGGAGGACTCCTTGTTCGCCCGCAGCACCATCGCGACGGCGTTCCACCGGATGGCCGAGCGGATGCGGTGCTCGATCGCGCGGTCACCGGGGTGCGGCGGCTCCGCGTCGACCGGGATGGTGTTCACGTAGGGCGTGGTCGCCGAGTACGGGACCGGCGCGCCGGCCCGGCGGGCCTGGGCGATCAGCTCGTCGAGCAGGTCGTGCGCGCGCTGCGGGCCCTCCACCGCCAGGACCGACTCGAGCGCCTCCCGCCACTCCTCGGTGCCCTCCGGGTCCGCGTCGATCGAGGCGTCGACCATGCAGCGCTCCTGGGGTCGTGGCCGCGGCGACGCGGCCCGGGGTGCGGGACATCCCAGCCTGCCCCGTGCACGGTCACGACGAAAGCCGGGACGCGCGGGGAGGTTGCCGTGGATCCCGCCGCGCGGGATCCTCGGGCGGTGCTGACCGACGGCGTCGACCACATCGCGACCCTCAGCCACGACGCGGCGCGCCTCGGCGCGTTCTACGCGGCGGTGTTCGACGCCCAGATCGGGGAGACCCGCCCACACGGTCAGCACGGCGAGGAGACGATGACGGTCTTCCGCATCGGTCCGCACACCGAGCTCAACGTCTTCACCGTCCCCTCCAGCGGCGAGGCCGACCGGCAGACGCCGATGTGGCACCGCGGGCGCCTCGACCACTTCGGGCTGCACGCCGCGTCGCGGGAGGCGTTCGCGACCATCCGTGCCCGGCTCGTCGCTCACGGTGCCTCCGACGGGACGGTCAACGACTTCGGGGGCGCCTGGAGCATGTTCTTCCGCGACCCGGACGGCCTCGAGGGCGAGGTGCTCCTGCCGAAGGACGGCGACACCACGGCGCCCGTCTGACGCCCGTCCGGGCTTCTGGATCGAGAAGGACGCCGGTCCACGGCCGATCGGCCATGGTGTCCACGACGCCGAGGTGCCAGCGTCGTCGGGTGTCGTCGGCAGTGGCGGTGCGGACCAGGGGACGGTGAGCATGACGAAGTTCGTCTACGACTTCGCCGAGGGCGACAAGGACCAGAAGGACCTGCTGGGCGGCAAGGGCGCCAACCTCGCGGAGATGACGAACCTGGGGCTCCCGGTGCCCCCGGGGTTCACGATCACGACCGAGGCCTGCCGGGCCTACCTCGCCGAGGGCCACCAGCCCGAGGGGATGGCCGAGGAGGTGACCGAGCACCTCACGGCGCTCGAGAAGACGATGGGCAAGCAGCTGGGTCAGGCCGACGATCCGCTGCTCGTGTCGGTGCGCTCCGGCGCCAAGTTCTCGATGCCCGGGATGATGGAGACGGTCCTCAACGTCGGCCTCAACGACCAGTCGGTCCACGGGCTGGCCACCCAGGCCGGCGACGACCGCTTCGCCTGGGACTCCTACCGGCGCCTGGTCCAGATGTTCGGGGCCACCGTGCTCGACATCTCCGGCGAGCACTTCGCCGAGGCCCTCGACGCGGCCAAGAAGGCCAAGGGGACCACGAACGACCTCGACCTCGACGCCGCCGACCTCGCCACGCTCGTGGAGACGTTCAAGGGCCTCATCCGCGAGCACGCCGGACGCGACTTCCCGCAGGACCCGCGCGAGCAGATGGACCTCGCCGTCCGCGCCGTCTTCGACTCGTGGAATTCAGCACGAGCCGCCATCTATCGCCGTCAGGAGCGCATCCCCGCCGACCTGGGCACCGCGGTGAGCGTCTGCTCGATGGTGTTCGGCAACCTCGGCATGGACTCCGGCACCGGCGTGGCGTTCACGCGCGACCCGGCGTCGGGAGCCCGCGGCGTCTACGGCGACTACCTGCAGAACGCCCAGGGCGAGGACGTCGTCGCCGGCATCCGCAACACGCTCGCGCTCACCGAGCTCGAGCGGATCGACAAGGAGTCCTACGACGAGCTCATGTCGATCATGAGCACGCTCGAGAACCACTACCGCGACCTGTGCGACATCGAGTTCACGATCGAGCGCGGCAAGCTCTGGATGCTCCAGACCCGCGTCGGCAAGCGCACCGCGGCCGCCGCGTTCACCGTCGCGGTCCAGCTCGTCGACGAGGGCCTCATCGACATGGACGAGGCGCTGCAGCGGGTCACCGGCGCGCAGCTGGCCAACCTGATGTTCCCCCGCTTCGACCGCGACGCGGCCAAGGAGCTCCTGACCACGGGGATGAACGCCTCACCCGGCGCGGCCAGCGGCACCGCGGTGTTCGACTCACCGACCGCGGTCGCGCGCGCCAAGAAGGGCGAGAAGGTCATCCTCGTCCGCCGCGAGACCACCCCCGACGACCTCGACGGCATGATCGCCGCGCAGGGCGTGCTCACCAGCCGCGGCGGGCGCACCTCGCACGCCGCGGTCGTCGCCCGCGGCATGGGCAAGACCGCGGTCTGCGGCGCGGAGGAGCTCGAGGTCGACGTCCGGTCGAAGAAGCTGACGCTGCCCGACGGCCGCGAGGTGGTCGAGGGCGACATGCTCTCCATCGACGGCACCAACGGCGAGGTCTACCTGGGCGAGGTCCCGGTGGTGGCGAGCCCGGTGATGTCCTACTTCGAGGGGTCGACCGGCCTCGCCGCGAACGACACCCTCGTCGCCGCGGTGGACCGGATCATGCAGCACGCCGACGCCGGCCGGCGGCTGCGCGTGCGGGTCAACGCCGACACCGGCGAGGACTGCGCCACCGCCCGCACGTTCGGCGCCGAGGGTGTCGGGCTCTGCCGCACCGAGCACATGTTCCTCGGCGAGCGGCGGGAGCTGGTCGAGCGCGTGGTGCTGGCCGAGACCCGCGACGAGCGCGAGGAGGCGCTCGCCGCGCTGCTGCCGATGCAGATCGAGGACTTCACGGCGATCTTCCGGGCGATGGAGGGGCTGCCGGTGACGATCCGGCTGCTCGACCCGCCGCTGCACGAGTTCCTGCCCGACTACACCGATCTCTCGGTCGAGGTCGCCCTGGCCCGCGAACGGGGCACCGTCACCGAGGAGCAGGAGGACCTGCTCGTCGCGGTGCGCCGGCTGCACGAGCAGAACCCGATGCTGGGGCTGCGCGGCGTCCGGCTCGGCATCGCGGTCCCCGGGCTCTTCACCATGCAGGTCCGGGCGATCACCCGCGCCGCGGCCGCGCTCGCCGCCGAGGGCGTCGGCGTCGAGCCGGAGATCATGGTGCCGTTGGTGAGCACCGTGCAGGAGCTGCAGGCCGTCGCGGCGGAGATCGCCGAGGTGGTGGCCGAGCCGGAGTCGCACGTCGACGGCAAGCCGGTGCAGCACCAGATCGGGACCATGATCGAGCTGCCGCGGGCGGCGCTGGTCGCCGCGCAGATCGCCGAGGTCGCCCACTTCTTCTCGTTCGGCACCAACGACCTGACCCAGACGACGTGGGGCTTCTCCCGCGACGACGTCGAGAGCTCGTTCTTCTCCGACTACCTGGAGACCGGCATCTTCGGGGTGTCGCCGTTCGAGTCCCTCGACATCGAGGGGGTCGGCGAGCTCGTCGAGATCGCGTCGTGGCGGGGCCGGGAGGTCCGGCACGACCTCAAGCTCGGCATCTGCGGCGAGCACGGCGGCGACCCGGACTCGGTGCACTTCTTCCACCACGCCGGCCTGGACTACGTGTCCTGCTCGCCGTTCCGGATCCCGGTGGCGCGGCTGGAGGCCGGCCGGGCGGCGGTGGGCTGACCGTCAGGTCCAGACGACGTTCTTGCGCACCATCCGGGCCGGGCACCCCGCGAGCACGGTGCCCGGCTCGGTGAACTGCCCGGAGACGACGGCGCCGGCCGCGACGGCGGTGTCGTCGGGGATCACCGCGCCCTTGAGGATCGTGGCGCGCGACCCGATCCACACGTGGTTCCCGATGCTGATCGGCCCGGAGGTGGGCCGGACCTCGCCGTCGACGATGACCTCGTGGAAGTCCTCGTCGAGCAGCTGGACGTCCCAGGAGACCGCGCAGTCCTCGCCGACCGAGATCGAGTTCATCGCGACGACGGTGGTGTTCGGGGAGAAGTAGCTGCGGGCGCCGATCGACATCCGCGCGCCCTCCCCGATGGCCCACGCGGCGCCGACGCCGACCTGCACGTTGCCCCGCAGCTCGAGCTCGCCGTCGATGCGCAGCAGCCCGCCCTGGTCCCCGCGGGCGAAGCCGAACTCGTGGGTGCCGAGGCGCAGGCGGGCGTCCGGGGTGGCGAAGGTGATCCGCTCCGGGTGGTGGACGGTGAACCCGCGGGACGCGGTCATCCGGGAGGGTCGGCGGGCCGCCAGGGTGCGCGGCAGCGACACCCGGAACTCACCGAACAGCGCCTCGCGCCAGAGGGACATGCCGGGAGGATCGGACCTTCCCGGAGATCCGTTACGCGATTCCGTCACCCTATCGGCGTAGCGCCGCTCACGGCGCGTACCACTCAGGCGCTGCGGGAGACCTCCGCGGGAGTCAGGCCGAACCCGGGGTAGCCGGCCGCGGCCTCCTCGTCGCACCGCTGCCGGTAGTGGTTCATCCCGCCGGCGAAGGGCAGGAAGACGCGCGGCTTGCCGGGCACGTTCGCGCCGAGGTACCAGGAGCTGGCCGCCTGCGGCAGGAGGGTCGCGTCGGCGGCCTCCCGCACCCGGGCGGCCCAGGCGTCCTCCGCCTCCTCCGTCGGCTCGGCGGTCTCCCCCGTGTCGCGGAGCCGGACGAGCAGGTCCGCGATCCAGTCGACGTGCTGCTCGATGGCCGTCGGCATGTTCGTCAGCACCGAGGGGCTGCCGGGCCCGGTGATCGTGAAGAGGTCCGGGAACCCGGCGACGCCGAGACCGAGGTGGGTCCGCGGACCGTCGGCCCACGCGTCGCGCAGCGCGAGGCCGTCCCGCCCCCGGATGTCGATCGAGAGCAGCGGGCCGGTCAGCGCGTCGAACCCGGTGGCGAACACCAGCACGTCGAGCTCGTGCTCGGCCCCGGACTCCAGCCGCACCCCGCCCGGTGTCACGGTGGCGATCGGGTCGGACCGCACGTCCACGAGGGTGACGTTCGGCCGGTTGTAGGTCTCGAAGTACCCGGTGTCGATCGGCGGGCGCTTCGTGGCGAAGGGGTGGTCGCGCGGCGTCAGCGCCTCGGCGGTGGCCGGGTCGGTGACCGTCTCGTGGATCTTCTCGCGGATGAAGTCCGACGTGGACTCGTTGACGGCCGGGTCGCTCAGGACGTCCTTGACGGCGGCCCGGAAGCGCAGCCCGCCGCGATCCCAGGCCTTCTCGTAGAGCGCCCGCCGTTCGTCCTCTCCGAGATCGAGCACGTCGACGTCGGAGACGAGGAACGGGTGCCCGTTGGTCGACGTCCGCTGCACGCGGCGGATCTCGGGGTAGTCGGCCTTCGTCGCCGCCATCTCGGCCTCGGACAGCGGCGCGTTCCGCGCGGGGATCGAGTAGTTGGCGGTGCGCTGGAAGACGGTCAGCGTCCCGGCGGCCTCGGCGAGCACCGGGACGGCCTGGATGCCGGTCGACCCGGTCCCGACCAGCCCGACGCGCTTGCCTGCGACGTCCACGCCCTCGTGCGGCCAGCGCCCGGTGTGGTGCCACTCCCCCGCGAAGTCCGCGAGCCCCGGCAGGTCCGGCACGTTCGCCGCGGACAGGCACCCGACGGCGGTCACCAGCCAGCGGCACCGTCGTTCGCGGCCGTCGGTGTCGGTCACCGTCCACCCGGACCCGTCCCGGACCGCCGAGGCCACCCGCACCCCGAACTCGATGTCGCGGCGCAGGTCGTGCCGGTCCGCGACGTGCTCGAGGTAGGCCAGGATCTCGGGCTGGCGCGGGTAGCGCTCGCTCCAGCGCCACTCCTGCTCCAGCTCGGGGTCGAACGAGTAGCAGTAGTAGTAGCTCTCGGAGTCGCAGCGGGCGCCGGGATAGCGGTTCCAGTACCAGGTCCCGCCGACCCCGTCGCCGGCCTCCAGCACGCCCACCGCGAACCCGAGGGTCCGCAGCCGGTGCAGCGCGTAGAGCCCGGCGAACCCGGCTCCGATCACGAGGACATCGCACTCCGTGTGCCCGCCGTCACCCATGACTTGGAGGGTGCCTCACATGGCGGTCCCCCGCTCGGGAGGTCGGGGACGGAATCCCGAGATGCCCCTCCGCCCGGGCGCGCGTCGGGCATGCTGGCGCGGTGCGTCTGTCCGCCCGCGTCGCGTCCGGGATCGACTCGCCGGTGGGTGCCGCCTACGCCCGGCTCCCGACGCGGGCCGGCCGGGCGCCGCTCCTCGACCTCGCCCAGGCGGCCCCCGCGTACCCGCCCGCCCCGGAGGTCGTCGAGCACGTCGCCGCCGTGGCGCACGACCCGCGGGGCGCGGCGTACGCGGCCCAGGCCGGCCTGCCGCACCTGCGCGAGGCCCTCGCCGCCGACCTGTCCGAGGCGTACGCCGGCCGGGTGGGACGCGACGACATCGTCGTGACGGCCGGGTGCAACCAGGCGTTCTGCCTGGTCGCGAGCGCCCTGACCGAGGAGGGCGACGAGGTCGTCGTCCCGCGCCCGGTCTACTTCAACCACGAGATGTGGTTGCGGATGCACGGCGTCGTGCCGGTCCTCGCGGAGCCCGGGCCGGACCTCGTGCCGCGCGCCGCGGACGTCGAGCCCCTCCTGACCCGGCGGACGCGCGCGATCGTGCTGGTCACCCCCGGCAACCCCACCGGCGTGACGGTGCCCCCGGACGAGCTCGCCGCGTTCGCCGCCCTCGCCCGCCGTCACGACCTGGCCCTGGTCCTCGACGAGACCTACCGGTCGTTCCGCGACGACCCCGCGCCCGCCCACGCGCTGTTCGCCGATCCGGGGTGGTCGGACACCGTGGTCAGCCTGCACAGCTTCTCGAAGGACCTCGCGCTGCCCGGGTACCGCGTCGGCGCCGTCGTCGGGGCGCCCGCCCTGCTCCGGGAGGTCATGAAGCTGCTCGACTGCGTCGCCATCGGGGCGCCGCGCATCGGGCAGGAGGCCGCCTGGGCCGGCCTGACCCGCGCGCGGGGGTGGCGGGCCGACCGGGCTGCCGAGGTGGCCGACCGCCGGGCGGCGTTCACGAAGGCCCTCGCCGGGCGCCCCGGCGGGTTCGAGGTGCTCACGTGCGGCGGGTTCTTCGCCTGGGTGCGGCACCCGCTCGACCGGCCGACCCCGCAGGTCGTCGGGGACCTGCTGACCGAGCAGGATGTGCTGGTGATGCCCGGCACCGACTTCCAGATCCTCGACGACGGCGCGATGCGCGTCAGCGTCGGCAACCTCGGGCTCGAGGCCCTCGACGACCTCGTCGGCCGGCTCGCAGCGTTCGGGGAGCGGGCATGAGCAGGCGCGCGGTCAACGTCTCGATCCTCCACCCGGACCTCCCGGTCCTGGATCGCCCGGCGCGGGCCCGGCGGGACGGCTTCGACGCGATCGAGTGCTGGTGGCCGTTCCCGACGGCGGGTCCCTCGGACGCCGAGGTCGACGCGTTCGTGGCGTCGGTGCAGGACGCGGGCGTCGAGCTGATCGCCATGAACCTCTTCGGCGGGGACCTCGACGCCGGCGAGCGCGGGATCGCGTCGGACACCCGCCGCAAGCCCGAGTTCGACGACTCCCTCGCCGTCGGGCTCGAGGTCGGCCGCCGGCTCGGCACCCGGATGTTCAACACGCTCGTGGGGATCGGACCGCTGCGCGACCTCGCCGCGGACCGGCTCGCGCTGGCCGCCCGCGCGGCGGGTCTCGAGGGGCGCCGCATCCTCATCGAGCCGCTCAGCGGGGTCGAGGACTACCCGATCACGACGGCACAGGACGCCTTCGCGCTGGTCGGGGCCCTCGGCAGCCGGGGCTCGGGGGTCCTGGGCGACCTGTACCACCTGGCCGTGAACGGCGAGGACGTCGACGCGATCATCGCGTTGCGCGGGCAGGACCTCGCGCACGTGCAGCTCGCCGACGCCCCGGGCCGGGGGGCGCCGGGCACCGGGTCGCTGCCGCTGGACCGCTGGACGGACGCGCTGGAGCGGGTGGGCTACGAGGGATGGGTGGCGCTGGAGCACCTGCCGGCCTGAGCGACGCTCGAGGGCGGGTCAGGCCTCGGGGCGCGGGCGGGGCAGGCCGGCCCCGTCGTCGACGTCCTCGCCGTCCTCGCCGTCCTCGCCGTCCTCGGACTCCGCCACGAGCCCCGACGCGCGGGCCAGCTCGTCCAGCTCGTCGAGCCAGACGGCCGTCTTCGTGACGTGGTCGCGGGACGCCGCGACCCCGCGGGTGGCCAGGAAGCGCGTGACCTCGCCCGCGACCTGTCCGGCCGCCTCGGGCCGGCAGCGGGTGGAGAACTCGACGAGCTCCCGCCCGCTCGGGTAGCGGCAGTGTTCGAGGTGGGCCCGGGCGGCGCGGAAGCGGCTCCCGGGCACCCCGACGCGGCTCACCTTGAGCGGGCCGTGCGCGACGAGCGTGGTGACGAGCGCGGCGGAGGGCAGCACGCCGGACGCCGCGCGCATCCAGTCCTCCTGCTCGGGGGTCAGCAGTTCGTGCGGCCGCGCCGTCCCGGCGGCGACCGCCTCGGCGAGGGAGGCGTCGACGTCGCGGCGCAGCTCGACGGTGTGCCAGACCGCGCCGGGCAGCACGTCGAACTCGACGCGGGCGCCGGGCGGGTGGGGCCGTCGGGTCCCGCCGCCGTGCCGGCGACGCGCCCGGACCGTCAGGTCGTGGCGCCCCCGCGCCCGCCGTCGCAGACGCATCTCCACCCCGGCGCGGGCGAACGCGAGGTCCGGCGTGTCGAGCAGGTACACGCGACGCAGGCGCCAGCGCGGGGTGTCCCGCCCGGTCAGGGCCGCCGCGGCCGCCTCGGGGCCCGGCCCGAGCAGCACCTTGACCTCGACGCTGTCGGCGTCGTCCTCGGCGATGCTCCGCCAGTGCTCGGACCGCGGCGAGGGGAACCCCGGCGCCCGCTGCGCACGACCCATTCACACCGCCTTCTCCTCGGAGGCCGCGATGTACCCGAATCGGGGGGCGGGACATCCCGGGACACCACGCCGGCGGGCGGGATCGCCGCGGCCGACGGGGCCGGTCCGACCGCTCGAACACTCCGGCGGACGGGACCGTGCCGGACCCGAGAGATCGAGCCCGACCTGATCAGCCTAGCCGAGGCTGCGGCGCGGTCCGGTCCGCGTCGGGTGTGTCACGGTCCCGCGCGGCGGCCGACCCGGGCCAGCAGCTCCTCCTGCGGGTCCGCGCCGACGGTCCCGACGGCAGGCGCGAACAGGCCCGGCCCGGTCAGCATGATCGGGTCGGAGCGGATGTAGGCCAGGGTGACCGCGACGCAGGCGGGGTCCACCCGGTCGTCGAGTCCGGCCCCGCGCGCCAGATCCCACTCGTGCACCGTGAGGTCGACGAGCATCTGGACCGCGTACTCCTCGACGTCGAGCCACCCGAACGACACGTGCACCCGCGCCGCGTGCGAGCCCGTCGCGCGCCATGCCGCCCGCGAGGGCCCGGCGGCGTCGTCCCAGGCGCGGACCGGGTCGTCGCCCACCAGATCGCCGTCGTAGCGGTCCCCGACCTCCGCCATCGTCTCCCCGGCCAGGATGTGCGGGGCCCAGCGGTGCTCGGCGCACATGTGTCCGACGAGGTCGCGGACGGTCCACTCGGAGCACGGCGTCGAGGCGTCCCAGGCCGCCGGGGCGACGGCGTGCACCCGCGCGCCGAAGCGGTCGATGGCCGTGGGGATCAGGGCGCGGGCGGCGTCGACGGTGCTCACGTCGGGTGATCGTGTCCCGTCACGTCTCGACCATCCAACTGAACGAGCTCGACGGCCCGGGGTCGCCGTGACGGTGGACGACCCGCCACACCCCGGCCTCGCGACGGCAGACCGTCGTGACCCGCAGGCTGATCGACTCCGGCGGCCTGCGGCCCATCGACAACGTCACCCGCTCGATCGCGACCAGGTATCCGAGATCGCCGCTCGCCCCGGCCGCGACCACCTCGCAGTCGTAGGACGTGCAGTCGGAGAAACCGGCCGCGAGCTGATCGAACACCGTGGCGATCCTGCTCCAGCCGCGGACGGTGGTCGCCGCCCCGAACAGGGTGACGGGATCGTCCTGTGACCAGACCGCGCGACGCAGGGTGGCGTCGCCGTCGTGCAGGGCGGTGTCCGCCTCGACCAGCCGCGGCACGATCGCGTCCAGGAACTCGTCGGTCTCTGTCATGGCGGTCTCGCTGTCGATGAGGATTCCCCGGGATCGCGACATCGTACCGGGACCGTCCGGGCGGGAGGAGTCGAGAGAAGTGGCCGACGAGCAGGACGTCCGGCGGCTCGCCCTGTCCCTGGAGGGCGTGGAGGAGATCGACAGCGCCGGCTTCGACTTCCGCGTGGGCGGACGAGGCTTCGTCTGGTCCTACCCCGAGCGCAGCGGCGGACGGCGGGTGCTGCGCACCGACATCGCCGTGCTGTTCGTCGGCGACGAGGCTGAACGGCAGGCGCTGCTGCGCGGCGAGCCCGACCTGTTCTTCTCCACGCCGACCTACGAGCCGTTCCCGCTGGTCATGGTGCGGCTCGGGAAGGTCGACGTCGAGCGCCTCACCGAGCTGGTCACCGACGCCTGGCGGATGCGGATCGACGGCTGACGCGTCCGGCCGGCTCGACGGGATCCTGGCGCACGCCGGGCAGGAGGCCCCGGCGCGCTGACGGGCCGGCTCAGGCGGGGCGCACCCAGCCCGTGACGAACGCGAAGTGGTCGTCGAACCGCAGCACCGGGTCCCGGTACGCCCGCCGGAACTGGTCGATGCCCGCCGACAGCTCGCTCTCGGAGAACTCGTCGAGCACCGACATGTAGCGCGACTCGAGCATGTGGATGTAGCGCTGCCGCTCGATCGCGGTGTGGAAGGTCCGGTAGCTCACCGACGCCCGGAGCCCGGCCGCCCGCAGCAGCTCGGCGATGGCGTCCGGCTCGGGCTGGAGCTCCTCGAACCGGTCGTGGGCGGCCTGGAAGAGCGGGTGCTGGATCGAGGTCGGGAGCATCACGACGAGGATCCGGCCGTGCCGGGACAGCATCGACGTGAGGCCGTCGAGGACGCTCCGCCGGTCCGCCACGTGGTGGATCGACTCCTTGAGGATCACCGCGTCCAGCGGACCGGCCGCGGGGAGGCCGACGTGCCCGGAGGCGAGGTCCTCCGCCGACGCGAGCAGCGGCAGCAGGCCGGGCGAGGCGGGGAGCTGGTCGAGCATCGCGGGCGTCGGGTCGACGCACAGGATGGGCCGCGTGGGGCGGAGGTCCTCGTAGAGCGCCCGCGTGTAGAGCCCGGTGCCGCAGCCGATGTCGGCGATCGCGTCGGAGGGGAGCAGCCGCAGCGAGTCGATCATCGCCCGGGAGAACTGGCGGACGTAGTCGGGGTCGTACGTCCAGAGCTCGTCGTAGGTCGCGGCGACGCGCTGGTAGTGCGTGGCGGTCTGTTCGGTCACGGCTGACTCCTGGTCGCGGACGACGACGGCGGCGGCGTCGCGACAGCGTGACAGGTCCGCGGGCGGAACGGATCCGCCCGACGGATCCGTCCTGCCGCGGGGCCCACGGGCCGCGGGCCCCGGTGGAGTCCTCAGAGGCCGAGCTTCTCCGCGGCGTCGCGCACGCCCTCGATCCGGTTGTGGATCTTCTGGAACGCGACGTCCCGCGCGAAGTCCGGCGAACCGTGGCTCGGCTTCTCGTCGATCGAGAAGGGCGAGAACCCGCAGTCGTCGGTCGCTCCGAGCTGCTCGCGCGGGATGAAGTTGGCCGCGCGGACGAGGGCGTCACGCACCTCCTCGGGGCTCTCGATCCGCGGGTTGAGGGGATTGATCACCCCGACGAATGCGGTCTGGGCCACGCCGTTCGCGTCGCTGCGCACGTGCTTGCCGATCGACTCGTAGACCGGGTCCTTGTCCCGCTCGCTGGCCAGCTGGATGAGGAAGTAGCCGGCGTTCATCTCGAACATCTTCGGGAGCAGGTTGTTGTAGGGCACGTCCGCGGAGTGGACGGAATCCCGGTCGCCGCCGGGGCAGGTGTGCACGCCGATGTTGGCCCGCTCCTCCGGGGTGAACCGGTCGAGCACCCAGTTGTTGATCTCGATGAACCGGTCGAGCAGCCCGGCGCCCGTCCACGGGTTGCGGGGGTCGTTGCGGGTGGCGAGCCGGCCCTCGGTGAAGTCGATGGACACGCGGACGGCCCCGGCGTCGAAGGCCTTGCGGATGTCGCGCTCGCACTCGTCGGCGAGGTCGTGCTCGAACTGCTCCTTGGGGTAGCCGGGGACCTCGTCCTCCAGCGGGTAGAGCAGGTAGAGCATCGACGGCGCGATGACGGCCTGCTTCATCGGCCGGTGGGCGTAGCCGATCGACTTGGCGAGGGTGTCCGCGGCGTAGGTCTTGTACCGGAACGGGCCGCCGGTGAGCCGCGGCAGCTGCCGGTTGTGGCCGTCGGCGAAGATCGCGAAGAACTGGCCGCCGTCACCCGCGAGGTTGTCGGCCAGTCCGGTGCCGGCGAGCGTGTCGGTGATCGGGTACGTCGCGAAGCTGGACCAGCGCTGCTCACCGTCGGACACGATCGGCGAG
The DNA here is from genome assembly GCA_963849235.1 of uncultured Actinomycetota bacterium. GTDB lineage: Bacteria > Actinomycetota > Actinomycetes > Mycobacteriales > Pseudonocardiaceae > Actinomycetospora. The sequence continues at coordinate 1,044,142 of CAWKGY010000001.1, forward strand.
CCCGCGTTCTCCTGGCCCTCGATGGAGCTCTTGACGGCCTCGTCCTGCACGGACTCCAGCGCGGCCTTGTCGATCTCCCCCTTGTCGTACGCGGCGTAGGCGTTCTGCAGCTTCTGCGGGCGGGGAAGGGAGCCGACCTGCTCGGTCGGAATGCCGGTGGCCTGCTTCGGGTCGTAGTCGCTCATGGGTGCGTTCCTCCGGTGCCCTGCGCTGGACGACGGCCCCTGGGAACGGAAACGGCCTCAGTGCACCGACCCGACGGTATGGAGTGAGGTAGATCACGTCAAACGTCCGGGCCCGGACCAGGTCGGGCCGGACGGTGCGGCAGCGGGTCGCCGCACCGTCCGGACCGGGCTCAGGAGGTCGGCGAGGCCTGGCCCGGGAGCCCGGTCGAGACCCGCTCGAGGAGCTCGCGCACCGCCCCGAACCGGGCGGCGATCTCCCGCTGGTGCGCCTCGAGCGTCTCGGTCGACGCCGTGGTGGCCGCGAGCCGGGACGCGGCGGCCTCCTGGGCGCGGCGGGCGGCCTCCTCGGCCTCCCGCCGGTCGCGCTCGGTGGCCTCGCGCGCGGCGTCCGCCTCCTTCCGGCGGGCCGTCATGGCCGTCTCGAAGTCGTGCTCGCTCCGCGCGCGCCGCTCCTGCGCGGCCTCGTCGAGGCGGGCCCGCTCGGCCGCGGCCTCCTGCTCCAGGCGGGCGACCTCGGCCTCCGCCGTCGCCACGAGCTCGCGGGTGGCCGCCTCGGTCGTCTCCCGGTGGCGTGCCGCCTCGGCCCGCTCGTCCTCCGACTCGCGCTGGAGCTTCGCCGCCTGGCGTTCGGCCTCGACGACGATCGCGGTGGCCTGCTCCGAGGCGTCGGCCAGCCGGCGCCGGGTCGTGCCGTCGGTCTCCTCGCGCGTCCGGCGCGCCCAGGCGACCGCGTCGTCGTGGAGCGCCCGGGCCTGGGCACGACCGGCCTCGACGCTCGCGGTGGCCGCGGTGTGCGCGTGCGCCCGGACCTCCGCCGCCTCCTCCTGGGCGAGCTGCAGCATGTGTCGCAACCGGGCGGAGAGGTTCTCGCCGTCGATGGGCGCGGCGTGCAGGTCCCGGAGCTCCTGCTGGAGCTCGGCGATGCGCTCCCGGGCCCGCATCTCGCCGCGGGCGAGCTCGTCGCGGTCGGCGACGACGACGGTGTAGTCGGCCGCCGCGCGGTCGAACGCCGCCTCGACCTCGCCCGGGTCGTAACCGCGGCGCGTGACGGTGAAGCCGGCGCCCCACCAGGACCGGGCGTCGGTGGTCGAGGGCTCCGGCGCCCGGGGGGCGGGCACCGGGGCCGACGGCGCCCCGCCGTCGGCGTCCCCGCCGGTGCTCACGGCCGCGGCACCGACCCGCCTCGGCACGATGATGGTGGACGGTCGACGCTGTTCTGCCTTGCCCACTGCTGGTTTCTCCTTGTCCCACGGCACTGGTCGTCGCGGTCCGACGATGGACGCGCCGCAGTGAGGGGGACGTGGGGACGGCGGCCCGGTTCGTCGGCGGAACCGTTTGTGATCACGCCGTGACCGCCCTCCCCCGCTCCGGCTCCGGCCGACCTCGCAAGCAGTCGTGCGGGCTGAACCGTCCGGAGCACGGAGGGAGCCGAACCCACCCGTGATCACCAGGACGACGAGCCTCTGAGGACCGGGCGTCCATCGCCTCATCGTCGGCGATGATCACGCGGCGCGGCGGGCCCGTGCCCTCGGAACAGCTCCGCGCGGGCAGGCGTTGAACCGGAGCTGAGGATTTGGAGGTCGAGGTAGCACGAACATGAAGTGCGTCGGGTGCGGCGAGGAGCTGCTGGAGGAACGGGCGGAGCTGGGGTACCGGTACTGCCTGGAGGCCGCGTGTCAGGAGCGCTACCGCCAGGGGCCGGCGGTGACCGCGGTCGGGGTGAACAAGAGCGGGGAGTCCTTCGTCATTGCGGAGCCCGACGAGGTCCGTCGGCGGGCCGAGGCGGGCGAGTTCGCCCCGAAGAACGCCGCGACGCCGCCGACCCCGGCGAGCGGGACCGCGGCCCCGCGGACCGCCCGGCGAGCGCCGGTGCGCCGGCCGGCCGCGGTCCCGGCCCGGCCGTGGAGCGCGCAGCAGGAGAACCTGGTCCGCGTGTACCACGACATGGGGCTCTCACCCCGGGAGATCGCAGCGCGCTGCCGGCAGTCGGCGCCGCGGCTCGGGGTCGACGAACGCCTCGTCGTGAAGATCCTCTCGTCGCTGCCCCGTCAGCGCTGATCCGTGCGGGAGAGCGTGCTCGTGCCCGCCCTGGCCGAGTGGACCTCGGGGGTCGGGCCGCCGACCGTAGGGGTCCACTCGGCCCAGGTCGGGCCGGGTCGCGCGGCGAGTGGACTCCGAGGGTCGGGACGCCGACCGTGAGGGTCCACTCGGGCCAGGTCGCGCGCTCGAGTGGACCTCGCGGGCAGCGTCGGGAGCCGTGAGGGTCCACTCGGCCAGCGAACGGGCCCACCTGGTGGATCAGGACGAACGGGGCACGAACCCGCCGGTCACGCCGTCCGGGGCTGATCGAGCTCGGCCGACGATCCGCAGGCGTCGACCAGCACGTCCAGCGGCAGGCTCAGCTCCCCGGCCAGGGCCGCGACCGTGAAGAACGCCGGGGTCGGCACCCGGCCGGACTCGATCTTGCGCAGCGTCTCGACCGGCATGCCGACGGCGGCGGCGACCGAGGTCATCGACCGGGGACCGCGCGCGTCGCGCAGCACCTCGCCGAGGCGACGGCCCCGGTCACGCTCCTGCGGGGTCAGCGGCACACGCACCATGGGCGTGATACTAATACCGGGATAGTTATCCCGAGTCCTGGAGTGCCGCGGTGATCGAGCTCAAGAACCCCGACGAGATCGAGCTGATGCGCCACGCCGGCCGGATCACCGGTGCGGCGCTGGCCGCCGTCCGTGACGCGGCCGCCGTCGGGAAGCGGCTCGACGAGCTGGACGCGGTCGCGGCCGAGGTGATCGCGTCGGCGGGTGCCGAGGCGCTGTTCCTCGGGTACCGGCCGCGCGGGGCACCCTCGCCCTACCCCGGCGTGGCCTGCATCAGCGTCAACGACGCCGTCGTCCACGGCATCCCCGGCCGCTACGTCCTCGCCCCCGGCGACCTCGTGTCCGTGGACTGCGGGGCCCGCTTCCGCGGGTGGAGCGGCGACGCCGCCATCTCCTTCGTCGTCGGTGAGCACCCCGACCCGGAGGTCACCCGCAGCGACGAGGCCCTGATCGCCACCACCCAGGCCGCCCTCGACGCCGGCATCGCCGCCGCGCAGCCCGGCGCGAAGCTCGGCGACATCGCCCACGCCATCGGTGAGGTCGGCCGGGGCGCCGGCTACGGGCTCATGGAGGGCCACGGTGGCCACGGGATCGGCCGCGAGATGCACGAGGACCCCCACGTCCCCAACGAGGGTCGGCCCGGTCGCGGCCTGCGGCTCCGACCGGGGCTGGTCCTCGCCCTCGAGCCCATGCTCATCGCCGGCGGCACCGACGCGTACGACGAGGACCCCGACGGCTGGACCCTGCGCACCGTCGACGGCAGCCGGGCCGCCCACATCGAGCACACCGTCGCCGTCACCGCGCACGGCCCCGAGGTCCTCACCCGGCTACCCGACGCGGCGCCCGCTCGCCGCGTCGACGGCGCGGACCTCGTCCGGTGACCGCCGCCCGACCAGCAGATCGGGGACTACGCGACGTCGCTCGGAGGCGCAGCGACGGAGCGCGTGCCGATGAGGACGCGCAGGGCGTCGAGCACGGCCAGGAGCCGGTCGTCGGGCGAGGCGGCGTACCACCCCGGATCCAGGCGGTCGCAGAGCCGGGCCAGCAGCACCGAACGACCGGGTCCGGCCTCGTCGACCCGGTCGTAGACGGCGTCGACCAGGTCGACGACCGCGTCGGCCAGTCCGGGCACGAGCCCGTCGAGCCGTTCGCCGGGCTCGGTCGCCCGACCCCCCGGAGGGGCCTCGGCGGGACCCCGACCGCCCGCCTCGTGGATGGTCACGGAGCCAGGCTAGGGCCTTGCGGTGTCGGCGGCGGGAGCGCCGCGGCAGCGGTGCCGCAACGGTGTGTCGCGGACGGAGTACGCCCCGTGACGCCGTTCGCTCGGGGAGCTTCCGCCCGCGCGGGTCGTAGGCTCGCCGGGTGAGCATCGCGGTGGCCCCGGAGGACCTGGCCGACGCCGTCGAGGGCCTCGGGATGGCGTACCTGCTGACCCTCGGGGACCGGCCGCGTCCGCACGTCGGCTCGGTGCGGGCGACGGTGGTCGAGGGCGTCGTCCGGGTCACCGAGGCGGGTGGGACCGCGCGGCGCGACGTCAGCGGTCACGACGCGGTCACCCTCCTCTGGGCGCCGCGGGAGCCGGGCGGCTACTCGCTGATCGTCGACGGCACCGCGACCGTGGTCGAGGACCGGATCGACGTCGTCCCCGAGCGCGGCGTCCTGCACCGCGCCCGGTCGGCGCCGGAACCGGCCGCGGGCGCGTGCGCGTCGGACTGCGTGGAGCTGCCGGTCGAGGCGCCCGGCCCCGTCACGTCGTGACCCCGGGGATCAGCGCGTAGCCGACGACGGGCGCCGACCCGAGGTCCCGTTCGCGGAACGTCCGACCCCGCCCCCTTGCCGTGACCTGGGTCACGCGCGTGCACTGGGGGGCTACGGCGCGGTGTCGGAACCGGTCGGCGGCCGCGTCGGCGAGGACTCGACGCGACGAGGTGGTCGTCATGGGTGCACGGACGGCGGGCGAGACGGCCCGGAGAGCACGCAACCCGCGCGCGGGGAACGACCTGGCGCCGGACGACCCGGCCGGGGTGCGCTCGGTCGCGGTGGTCGGACCGATGACGGCGGGCAAGACCACCCTGGTCGAGGAACTGCTCGCCGCCGCCGGGGCCATCCCGCGCGCGGGGTCGGTGAGCGCGGGGAGCACCGTCACCGACCACGACGCCGACGCGCGCCGCCAGCAGCGATCGGTCTCGCTCGCCGTCGCCTCCCTCGTCCACCGCGGGATCAAGGTCAACCTCGTCGACACCCCGGGCTGCCCGGACTTCCTCGCCGAGGTCCGGGCCGGGTTGCGGGCCGCCGACGCCGTGCTCTTCGTCGTCGGCACGGCCGACGCGGCCGAGGGCGCCGCCGCGCCCACCTCGGCGCTGCTCGCCGAGTGTCGACGGGCCGGGCTGCCGGCGTTCCTCGTGCTGAGCCGTCTCGACCACGCCCGCGCCGACGAGACCGCGGCCCTCGCGGCGTGCCGGGAGGCCGTCGCCGCGACGGACGCCGGCGAGGTCCTCGTGCCGGTGACCCGCACGGAGCGCGCGGACGACGGCACGCCCTCCGTGCACCCGCTGCTCGGTGCCGACGGGTCCGATCCGTCTCCGGACGACCCGGACGACGCACGGCGCGACCTCGTCGAGACGCTCATCGAGCAGAGCGAGGACGAGGCGCTGCTCGAGCGCTGGATCGGCGGGGAGCCGGTGCCGCTCGACGCCCTCCGCCAGGACCTCGCCGGGGCGGTGGCCCGGCGGGCCGTCGTCCCCGTCGTCGGGGTGTGCGCCCCGACCGGCGCCGGGCTGGACGCGCTGCTCGACCTCGTCGTCGACGCGGTCCCACCGCCCACCGCCCACCCCCCGCTGGCCGCGCACGCCCCGGACGGTGCCCGGCACGACCCGGTGGCCCTGGAGCCCGACGGCCCCGTCGTCGCCGAGGTCGTCCACACCGGCACCGACCTCCAGGGCAGCCGCGTCTGCCTGGTGCGGGTGTTCTCCGGGTGCCTGACCGCGGACAGCGCGCTGGCCGTCTGCGGCGACCCCCTCCGCATCCCCTCTCCCCGCGACGGCGACGACCCCACGGGCACCGCCGCGGCGGGCACCGTGCGCGTCCCGCGGCTGTACGCCCCGCTCGGGGCGACGCTGCGCGAGGTCCCGTGGTGCGTCGCCGGGGACGTGTGCGCCCTGACCCGCGTCGGCGCCGTGACGACCGGCGACACCCTCTGCACCGTCGAGGACCCGATCGGGATCGACGGGTGGGAGCTCCCCGAAGCGCTGCTGCCCGTGGCCGTGACGGCCGAGCGCAGCGCCCAGGACGCCGTCGCCCGCGGGCTCGCGCGCCTGTCCGCCACGGAGACGACGCTGCGGGTGGAGCGCAACGAGGACACCCACCAGGTCGTGCTGTGGTGCACCGGCGAGGCCCACGCCGACGTCGTCCTCGCGCGGCTGCGGGCCGGCGGCGCCACCTTCGAGGTGACCGACGTGGCCGTCCCCGAGCGCGAGACCGTCCTGGGGTCGGCCGGCGGGCTCGGCCGCCATGTCAAGCAGTCCGGCGGCCACGGCCAGTACGCCGTCTGCCGGATCGAGATCGAGCCCCTCCCCCGCGGCTCCGGGGTCGAGTTCGTCGACCGCATCGTCGGCGGCGCGATCCCGCGGGCCTACATCCCCGGCGTCGAGAAGGGCGTGCGGAACCAGCTCGAGGCTGGGGTGACGCCGGGCCGCCCGGTCGTCGACGTGCGCGTGACCCTCGTGGACGGCAAGGCCCACAGCGTCGACTCGTCCGACCAGGCCTTCCAGACCGCGGGCGCACTGGCCGCGCGGGAGGCCGTCGCCGCCGCGGGCACCGTCGTGATGGAGCGCCTGTACGAGGTCGAGGTGACCGTGGACGACGGTCTGCTCGGCGCGGTCCTCGGCGACCTCGCCGCGCGGCACGGGCGGGTGGTGGGCACCGAGCCCGAGGAGACCGGGCGGACCCGGGTACGCGCCGAGGTGCCGGAGACGGCACTCCTGCGCTACCCGATCGACCTGCGGGCCCTGACCGCCGGGACGGCGAGCTTCACCCGGCGGTTCAGCCGCTACGAACCCGTCGCCGGCGGCGTCTGACTGCGCACATGGGCGGGGATGCGGCCGGGTAGCCGCGCCGGATGACGGAGCCCGAGAACGCTGTGCCCGAGGAGCCCGACCTCGGCGCTGCCATCCAGCTCGAGAGCGGCGAGACCCTCGACGGTCCGCCCGGCACCGACGCGATGGACGCTCTCTACGTCGCGCCGAACAAGCCGTTCGGCCTCGACGACCCGGCGGTCACCCCGGAGGGCCAGCGCCAGGGCGAGACCCTCGACGAACGGCTGGGCCGCGAGGTCCCCGACGACGTCGAGGGTGTCGCGTCCGCGCCCGACCCCACCGCCGACGACCTCGACAGCGAGGCGGGCCAGGTCCGCGCCGGGCGGCTCACGGCCGACGCGCTCGCGGCCGACACCGCCCCGACCGACGTGCTCGAGGCCGACGACGCGGGCATCTCCGGTGGCGTCGCCTCGGCCGAGGAGGCGGCCGTCCACGTGATCGACGAGGACGAGCTCATCGCGCCCGGCGACCCGAGCGCCGAGGGCTGGGGTGACGACCCCGGGGACGTGTGGCTGCGCGGCGAGGACGTCGACCCGACGCCCGACGGCGGCTGACGCCCCCGGATGGTCCGGCGCCGGGGACGGCGCCGGCCACCACCGGGGTCAGCGCATCGAGCGCTCCAGCTCCGCCTGGTGCTCCCGGCAGCGCTCCGCCTGCGGGCGCGCCTCCAGGCGCTCGGCGTCGATCTCGATCCCGCAGACCACGCAGCGGCCCCAGGTCCCGGCGTCGATGCGCGCGAGGGCGGCGTCGATCTCGGCGACCTGGCGCCGCGTCTCGTCCGCGAGCCCCCGACGCTCCATCCACTCCTCGACATCGGTGCCGTAGTCGCCCGGGTGCTGCCCCATCGCCCCCTCCTGCTCGATGGGCGGGGTGGGCTCGTGCTCCTCCGACCACGACCCCAGCTCGATGAGCCGGCGACGCTCGTCCGTCAGCTCGCGCCGGGCCTGCTCGGCATCCATGGGTCCTCCTCGTCGACGCGTGCGGAAGGGGCCGGATACCAGCCCGTGCCCGCGCCCACACGTCCCCGCGGTCGGCGGCGGCCCAGCGGGACCGTCAGGACCCGATGCGGCGACGGACCTCGGCCTCGGCCTGGGCGATCGGCGACGCCTCGGCGTCGCGGCGCAGCGCGTCGAGCCGCTCGCCCGCCTCCGGCCGGCTCCACTCCTTCGCGAACGCGCCGGAGAGGATGTCGTCGTGCAGGACCGCGGCGAAGCGGTCGCGCAGCGCCGCGTCGTCGGACGCAGCGAGGGCGCGGAGCTGGCCGTACTGCGAGGTCCGCGAGTGGAGCCCGAGCTGGCCGAACAGGCCGTCGCGGGCGATGTGGTCGAACACCTCGGCGGGCTCGCCGGACAGGTACAGCTCGGAGAGCACGGCCTCGTCGCTGAACCCGGCCTCGACCGCGATCGCGTGGGCGCTGCGCAGCACCGCGAGCACCGTGGGCCAGATCGCCTGTTCGCTGAACAGGTCGAGCGCCGCCTCCTCGCGGGCGCTGGAGACGATCGCCCCGCCGAGCGTGCCGCCGATGCCGCGGGCGATCGCCATGGTCGTGTCCCAGGCGTGCCCGGTGGCGTCGCGCTCCACCGAGACGAAGCACGGGAACCCGGCCCGCGAGACGTAGCGATCGCGCACCGCGGCCCCGATCATCCGCGGCGCGACCATCACGACGTCGACCCCCTCCGGCACCTCCAGCAGGCCGAAGTGCCAGTTGTAGCCGCTCGCCACGACCAGGGTGTCGCCCGCTCCGAGCCCCGGCGCGATCTCCTCCCGGACCAGCTCGGGCTGCACCTCGTCGGGCACGAGCAGCAGCGACACGTCGGCCTCGAAGGCCACCTCGGCGATCGGGCGGGGCGCGAAGCCCTCGTCGGCGGCCGCGGCGGCGTAGGGATCGTCGCGGTTGCCGACCAGGGGCGTCACCCCGGAGTCGCGCAGGTTCGCGGCCTGGGCCGCCCCCTGGTTGCCGAAGCCGATGACGGCGAGGGTCCGCCCGGCCAGGGGACCGAGGTCACCGATCGAGCCCGGGTCGTCGTGGTGGATCTCCGCGTGAGCCATCCCGCGAGGGTGGTCCGCCGCCCGCCGGGTCCGCCAGGGCGGTTGCGGGAATCGCCCGCGACGCGCACCCGAAAAGAGGATCAGCGGACGGCGGATGGCGGGTACCAGCGCCCGCACGTTCCGAAGGAGGACACATGACCGATGGTGGTGCTGACCCCAGCGACACCGGCAAGACCGCACGCATCGGCCAGCGCGTCGCGGGTGCGGTGAAGCAGGCGGCCGGAGCCGTCTCCGGCAACGACGACCTGCGCGCGGAGGGCGAACTGCAGGCCGAACAGGCGGACGTGGCCAAGGAGGCCAAGCGCGCCGAGCAGCACGCGGAGCTCAAGCGCCGCGAGGCGGAGGCGCAGTCCCGGTCCGAGGAACTGGCGGTCGAGCGCGAGCGGCTCGCCGCGCAGGACGACCGCGAGGAGCGGGAGCGACGCGCCGAGGCCGACCGGCAGGCCGAGCAGCAGCGCGCCGCGCAGGACACCGCGCACCGCGAGCAGGCCACCTCGCAGGCGGCCCGCGCCGCGGAGCAGCAGGTGCACCGCGACGAGGCCGACGCCGTGCGCGAGCGCGCGGCGGCCGAGGAGCGCGCCCGCGACGAGGAGCGGCGCGCCGAGCAGGCCCGTGGGAACGCCCAGGCCCTGGAACAGGTCGAGGAGGACCGATGAGCAACCCGGTGTCGGCAGTGGCGGGACCGGTGGTCTCGCTCGGGTTCGGTGTGGCACGGGTCCCGGTGGGCCTGCTCGCGCGCCTGACCGGGAACGGCGACAACCCCGAGTGGGGGCCGACCCTCGCCGTGGACAGCGTCGAGGCGGGGGTGCGGCAGGTGCTGGGCTCGCTGCTCGGCGACCCCGGGCTCGCCGGCCAGGGCGAGGTCCAGGACGCCCGGGTGGCGCAGCGCAGCGAGGCCGCCGAGCGCGACGCCGCCGCGGACGCCCGCCGCGATGTGGCCGACGACCGGCTCCGGCAGCGGCGCGAGCGCGACCGGCAGACGCGCGAGCAGGTCCGCGAGCAGGAGAAGAAGGAGCACGACCGCCTCGAGCAGGAGCGCACCCGGCGCCAGCAGGAGGCGGAGCAGCGCGAGCAGCAGCGCAAGGAGCAGGCGGCGAAGGCCGAGGAGCGGGCCCAGGAGGTCGCCGACGAGCACGCGCACGAGGCGCACCGCACCCGCGTGGAGGCCGAGACCGAGGCCGTCGAGGCCGAGCGCGAGGCCGCCGAGCGCTCGCAGGAGGCGCTCGAGCTCGCCGAGGCCGCGGACGCCGCCCGCCGCAAGCGCTGAGTCCGGGTCGCGGGCGTCGGATCACCGGCGCCCGCGACCGCGGCTCCGGGACTCAGCGCGGTTCGACGGGCGTGAACACGCCGCGGGCGTCCTCCACCACCTGCGCGGCGTCGAGGACGACGTCCTCCCGGAACGGCGGCCCGACGAGCTGGACGCCGACCGGACGCCCGCCCGCCAGCCCGGTCGGCACCGCCACGGCGGGCGCCCCGACCACCGTGGACCAGGTGCAGAGCGCCAGCGACCGCCCGAACCGGCGCTTGCCCTCGGGGCTTGCCGACTCCTCCCCCGGTGTGAACGCCGCCCGGGTACTGACCGGGCCGAGCAACAGCGGGGTGACCTGCGCCTGGAGCGCCCACGCCCGGCGCACCGTGAGGTGGCGCGCGGAGCGCTCGAGGTACCCGGTGAGGTCGAGCGGCGGGTGGTCGGCGAGGTCCAGCTCGATGTAGCGCGACGCCTCCGGCCCGACGAGCGCGCTGATCGCGGGCCAGTTCCCGGCGAACTCGGTGAGCACGAGGCCCAGGTAGACCGCCAGGGCGTCGTCCAGCATCGCCGGCTCCGCCTCGTCCACCTCGTACCCGGCGTCGCGCAGTGCGGCGGCCGCGTCCTCGGTCGCCGCCGCCACGGCCGGGTCCACGCCGTACCCACCGGGATCCCGCACGACGCCGACGCGGCGCGGCAGCGCGGGACCCCGCAGCGGCGCGGGCACCGCCCGGGGGTCGCGGGGGTCGACGACGGCGAGCGCCCCGACCGCGAGCCGCAGGTCGCCGACGGTGCGCGCCATCGGTCCGTCGACGGGGAAGAGCGCCGAGGCGGGCGTCGGGTCGGTCGGACCGATGCGGTGATCGGCGGGGAAACGACCCGGCGTCGGCTTGAGCCCGACGATGCCGCACAGCTGCGCGGGCAGCCGCGTCGAGCCGCCGGAGTCGTTGCCGAGCCCGATCGTCGTCATCCCGGCGGCCACGGCGACGGCGTCGCCCCCGCTGCTGCCGCCCGGGGTCACCGCGGCGTCCCACGGGTTCACGGTGTCCCCGAAGAGCTCGCTGCGGGTGTGCATCCCGGTGAGGGTCAGCGTCGGCATGTTGGTGTGCCCGACGACGACCGCCCCGGCCCGGCGCAGCGCATCGACCGGGGGCGCGTCGGCGGTGGCGACGCGGCCGGCGAAGGCCCGCAGCCCGTGGGTCGTGGCGAGGCCGGCGACGTCGGTCGTCTCCTTGACCGTCACCGGCACCCCGGCGAGCGGCCCGACGGGTTCGCCGCGCGCCACCGCCGCGTCCACCGCCGCGGCGTCGCGGCGGGCGGCCTCGTCGCGGCGGGAGGTCACCGCCCCCAGCCCCGGGTTCAGCCGCTCGATCCGGGCCAGGTGGGCCTCGAGGACCTCCTCGGCACCGAGCCCGCCCGCCCGGACCGCGCCGGCGATCTGCGTCGCCGTCCAGGTGGTGACGTCGGAGGCCGTCGGCGTGGGCACCCGGCCCAACCTAGGGTCGCGCGGTCGTCGTCGGCACCGCTTTCCCGCCCGGCTCGCCTACCAGGCGGTCGGTTCCAGCTCCGCGGTCATGCCCCGCCAGGTCACGGGCTCGCCGCAGTGCGCACACGTCATCCGCGGGTCCGCGTGGTGCCCGCACTCGCGGTGGACCAGCCGGACCGGGGGCACGTCGTTCTCGTACCGGTCGCCCCAGTCCATGAGGGCGAGGAGGACGGGGTAGAGGTCGGCACCCTTGGCGGTGAGCCGGTACTCGTGGCGCGGCGGGCTGTCCTGGTACCGGACCCGCTCCAGCACACCCTCGTCGGTGAGCACCCGGAGGCGGTCGTTGAGCACGTTGGCACCCAGGCCGAGCTTGGTGCGGAAGTGGTCGTAGCGCCGCTCCCCGCGGAAGCACTCGCGCAGGATCATCATCGTCCAGCGCTCCCCGATCACCGACCAGGTGCGCGCCACGGAGCAGTAGACGTCCCCCAGCTCGTCGTGTCTCACACCCGCCAGCATAGAACTCTTTTCGAGTCTCAGCAGCTTGCAGGTCCACGCGGCCCTCGTTACCGTCGGACTCGATTCGAGTTCGACCCACGACCCGGGAGGCGAGCGTGCCCTTCTACCAATTCACCGTTCCCAGCGGCGACCCGACGCTGCAGCACAAGGCCGAGGTGGCCGCGGCGATGACGAAGGTGCACGCGGAGGTCACCGGGGCGCCCGGCGCGTACGTTCACTGCTCGTTCGTCGAGGTCCCGCCGGAGAGCATCTTCGTGGCCGGCGAGCCGGTGACCGGGCCGCGCATGGTCGGGATCATCCGCTCCGGGCGCTCCGCCGAGGTCCGGGGCCGGCTGCTGCACGGGCTGGCCGACGCCTGGTGCGAGATCACCGGCAACCGCAAGGAGGACCTCGCGATCTTCCTGGAGGAGGTCCCGGGCGCGAACGTGCTCGAGGACGGGCAGATCCTGCCCGAGAGCGCCGACGATCCGGGCGCGATCCGCTGATCGTCGGACGAGACCGTCCGCCCGGCGACGCCGCGGCCCGCCGAGCGGGCCGGCGGCGTCGCTGAGGCATGGCTGAGATCGGACCGCGGCAGACGGCGCAATCCGTTGAGCGGGACGGCACCGGGACGGGGCGTTGGTCGCGCCGGGACGGCCCGTGGGCGCAGCCGGGAGCGCGGGGTTCTCAGCTACGGGGTGACGGCACGTGGGCGGCCCATAACGTTCCGCACCGCTCCCCCGCTCCCCTGCCGCGGCGCTCCCCACGACGCGGCCGGTACTCCCGTGAGGTCCTGCCTTGCCCGCGAAGCACCGCGCTCCCCGCGCCGCCGTGTCCCGCCTGCGCTCGACGGTCGTCGCCGGCACGACCGGCCCGCTCGCCCTCGCCGCCCTCGGGACGGTGATCGCCCCTGCCGCCCAGGCCGCCCCCTCGGCCGGCTCGGTCAACTGGGACGCGATCGCCCAGTGCGAGTCGTCGGGCAACTGGGCCGCGAACACCGGCAACGGCTTCTTCGGCGGCCTGCAGTTCACCCAGTCGACCTGGAAGGCCTTCGGGGGCAGCGGCAGCCCGCAGAGCGCGTCGCGGGAGCAGCAGATCGCGGTGGCGGAACGGGTCCTCGACGGCCAGGGCATCGGCGCCTGGCCGGTGTGCGGCAAGCACGGCGGCAGCACGAAGTCCGTCAGCACGGCAGCAGCTCGAGTGGCCGGCACGCCTCCTCGGACGAGGGGTCCACGACCGGCCGCCACAGCTCCACGCCCAGCCACAGCACGCCCAGCCACAGCACGCCGAAGCACGGCGCCACCGGTGACGACTACACCGTCGTCGCGGGCGACACCCTCGCCTCGATCGCGGACGCCCACCAGGTCAGCGGCGGCTGGAAGGCCCTCGCGGCGGGCAACTCCGACGTCGCCGCCCACCCGGACATGATCATGCCGGGACAGCACCTGCGCCTGACCGGGACCGGATCGCCCGCCTAGGTCACGCCTCGGTGTGCCCGAGCTGCTCGTCCAGCCAGTCGAGCATCCGCTGCTCGGTGAGCTCGCGGGCCAGCGGCTGGCAGTGGTACCCGGCGCCCTCGGCCTGGGTGAAGCGCCGGCGCGTCGCGCCGGGGACGAGGGCGGCGAGCTCGGCGGGCTGGCCGCCGAAGAACTGGTCGCCGTCGGCGTCGACGACGTAGAGCGGCGTGGTGATCTGCCCGGCCACGTCGGTCAGGTCGTACTTCGTCACCTCGTCGAGCACGGCCGAGTAACCGGACACCCCGTAGGGCCGTGAGCGGAAGGTCCACTCCGTGCGGGTGGCCTTCGTCCCGGGCATGCGCATGCCGAAGGCCATGTCCTTGTCGAAGGCCTCCTTCTCGCCCTTCTCGTAGAGCGAGAGCAGGTGGTGGGGCAGGTGGGACGTCCAGGAGCGGGAGACGTCGACGACGCCGCCGTCGGCGATCGCCGCCGCGAAGCGGTGCTCGAAGGCGAGCGCGCGCGGCACCCAGTAGCCGGCCTGGCTGACCCCGTACACGGCAAGTCGGTCGGGGTCGACGTCGGCGAGGGTCAGGACCACGTCGACGACCGGGGTGAGCACCTTCTCCCAGTCGTACCGGAACCCGATGCCGCGTTCGAAGAGCATCGACTGCTGGCCCGGGCCCTCGAACAGCACGACGTTGTAGCCCCGCTCGAGCGCGCCTTCGGCACCCTCGCTCCAGACGCCGGTGATCGCCTCGTCGCTGCCGAGGTTCATCACCAGGGTCGGCCGGCTCGCGCCGGAGGTGTCGGGACGGAAGACCCAGCCGGGCATGGTGTCGCCCTCGTAGGGGATCTCGACGCGCTCCACGGGCCAGCGGGTGGTCGCGAGGAACCCCTCCCAGGCGGCGCGGTGGGCCCGGAAGGTCGGGAGGAGCTGCTCGTCGCTGCCCAGGCCGTTGATCGCGTTGACGCCGACCGCGTAGTAGTTCGCGGCCCGCAGGTAGGCGCGGGAGGCACTGGAGCGGTGACCGCGCTGCGCGCACGACGCGGCGATCGCCGCCGTGCGCTCCCCCAGCGCCACCCACGCGGCGAACCAGCCCTCGTCGTCCTTCGGACGGATCGGCGCGATCGTCGCGAGCACCTCGCCGATGTCGGCGCCGCCCCGGGTGGCCTTGCCCAGCAGTGTGCGCACGACGAAGTCCCACGCGGGGTCCTCGTAGAAACCGGCCGTGTAGACCTCGTGCGAGGTGGTGCCACGGTGGTCGAGCTGCTCCACGGTCAGGGCCTGGTCGGGAGTCGTCTGTGTCATACGACGACCGTGGCCCGTCGCTCCGGCCCGGACATCCGCCATCTGACGTGTTACCCCGGGGTCGGCGCCCCGGTGTGGCTGAAGGAGCTGTCGGTCCGGGCGTCGCGCAGCGGGCGCTCCTGCTGCTCGACGCGGGCGAGCACGCGGCGCAGGTCGGCGAGGAGCTGGTCGGCGAGGCTGTGCGTGAGCCCGTTGCGGACGACGAACCGCAGCACGGCGAGGTCGGTGCGCTCGGGCGGGAAGGTGTAGGCGGGCACCTGCCAGCCGTGCTCGCGCAGGCCGGCGGAGATGTCGAAGACGGAGTAGTGCCCGATCCCGGCGCGCAGCGTGGCGGCGACGACCGGGAGCTCGTGCCCGCGGGTCAGGAGCTCGAAGGGGCCGAGGGCCTCGAGCTCGTCCGCGAGCCGGGTCGCGACGTCGCGGCAGTGCTGCTGCACGCGGGTGTAGCCGTCCCGGCCGAGGCGGAGGAACTGGTAGTACTGCGCGGCGACCTGCGCGCCGGGGCGGGAGAAGTTCAGCGTGAAGGTCGCGAGCTCGTCGCCGAGGTAGTTCACCCGGTAGACCAGGTCGTCGGGCAGCGCCGCGGTGTCGCGCCAGGCCACCCATCCGAGGCCGGGGTACACCAGGCCGTACTTGTGGCCCGAGGTGTTGATCGAGGCCACGCGCGGGAGCTGGAAGTCCCACACGAGGTCCGGGTCGAGGAACGGCGCGATCATCGCCCCGGAGGCCCCGTCGACGTGGACCGGGACGTCCGGGCCGCCCCCGGCGGCCAGGTCGTCGAGGGTGGCGCAGATGTCCGCGACCGGCTCGTAGCTGCCGTCGAAGGTGGACCCGAGGACGGTGACCACGCCGATGGTGTCCTCGTCGACGTGGGCCCGGGCCTGCTCGGCGTCGAGGTGGAACCGGCCACCCTGCATCGGGACCAGGCGGGGCTCGACCTCGAAGTAGTTGGCGAACTTGTCCCAGCAGACCTGCACGTCCGCGCCCATGACGATGTTCGGGCGGCGCCCCGAGCCGGACCCGACCCGGGCGCTCCAGCGCCGCTTGAACGCGAGCCCGGCGAGCATGCAGGCCTCGCTGGACCCGGCGGTGGAGCACCCCGGGGAGGTCAGCGGGTCGGGCGCGTGCCACAGATCGGCGAGCATGCGCGAGCAACGCCGCTCGATCTCCGCGGTCCGCGGGTACTCGTCCTTGTCGATCATGTTCTTGTCGGCGGTCTGGGCCATCAGGGCCGCGGCCTCCGGCTCCATCCACGTGGTGACGAACGTGGCCAGGTTCAGCCGCGCGTTCCCGTCGAGCATCAGCTCGTCGTGCACCAGCTGCTGGGCCAGCTCCGGGGCGAGCTCGTGCTCCGGCAGCCGTGTCTCGGGCATGACCCCCGGCTCGGCGGTGAAGGTGGGCACGACGGCGGCGTCGAGCCCGCTGCCGGCGTAGAGGTGCGGCGGCGGGGCATGGCGCTCGGAGGGCATGTCGGACATCGTCATCCCATTCTGCGGGCGCCGGCCTCAGGTGCCCTGTTCGGTGGGGCGGATGAGCACCTCGTTCACCGCGGTGCGCGGGGGCCGGGTGACCATGTAGACCACGGCGTCGGCGATGTCGGTCGCCTCGAGCACACCGAGCTCCGACGCCGACGACGCGTCCGGGGTGTTCGCCCGCCCGGAGTTGGTCAGCTCGGTGTCGACCAGCCCGGGCTCGACGAGCCCGACCCGGACGTGCCGCGGCGCGAGCTCCTGGCGCAGCGCCTCGGAGAAGGCGTTCACGGCGTGCTTGGTCGCGGCGTAGACGTTGCTGCCGGGCCCCGAGACCGTCCGGCCGGCCACCGAGCTGACGGTCACCACGTCGGCGATCCCCCGGGGACCCTTCGCCGCCTCGGTCAGGTGGGAGACGGAGGCGTGCGTCGTGGCGAGCACCCCGGTCAGGTTCACGTCGACCATCTTCTGCCACTCGCCGAGGTCGGCCTCGAGAGCCGGGTCCATCGTGCCGTAGCCGGCGTTGTTGACCAGGACGTCGAGCCGGCCGCTCTCGCTCACCACGGCCTCGATCGCCTCGCGCACCGCGTCGGCGTCGGTCACGTCGACCTCGTGGACCCGGGCGTTCTCCCCGAGCTCCTTCGCGAGGTCGTCGAGCTTCTCGCGCCGCCGCGCGAGGAGCGCGACCGTGGCCCCCTCGGCCGCGAGCGCACGTGCGGTGGCGTCCCCGATGCCGCTCGAGGCCCCGGTCACCACCGCGGTCGTCCCGTCCAGTCGTCCCGCCACGTCGACTCCCTGCGCTCGGCTGCTCCGCTCGCCGACCGGGTCGCCGATCGCGACCGGCCCCAACCCACGATCCCGCGCACGCGGACCGGGCGCGTGGTGGGAGAGTCCTGCCGATGACGACGGGTGGGGCGGGGAGCGGGCCGCTGGGGGTGGTCGTCTCGGGGGCGGCCGCCCGGGGGCCGTACGAGGCGGGCGTGGTCGCGGAGGTCCTCCGGCGGATCCCGCCGGATCGGCCGCTGGTGCTGCTGGGGACGAGCTCGGGGGCCATCACGGCCGCGCTGCTCGCCCAGTTCGCCGACGACGGGGCCGCCTCGGGTGAGCGGGTCGTCGAGGTGTGGCAGCGGGTGCACGAGGTCTACACGAACCCGGTGCTCACCCTGCCCGGCACCGGCGCGATGCTCGCCGCCCGCACCGTCGGGGTCCCGGCCGGGCGGGTCTCGAGCGTCCTGGACGTCGGCCCGCTCCGCGCGATGGCCGGCACCGTGTTCGACGCGGCCGCGACCGCCGCCGTCGTCGGGGGTCCACGCATCCGGTCGCTCGGCGTCGCCGCGACGGTCGTGCCGCCGCGCGGCTCGGCGGCCCGGACCCGGCTCTTCGTCGGCGGGGAGCAGCCGACCGGCGGGCCGATGTACGCGACGGACGTCGTCCCGGGCCGCGTGGAGAGCGAGCACCTCCTCGCCTCCGCCGCGATCCCCGCGCTCTTCCCACCGGTACGGATCGACACCCCGGGGGCGGCGGGCTGGTACGTCGACGGCGGGGTCCGCCTCAACGCGCCGCTGCAGGCCGCCCTGCAGTTCGGGGTCACGGAGCTGGTGGTGGTCTCCGGGCACTCCCTGGCCCCGGCGCCGGTGCACGACCAGGGACCGACCCCGATGCCCGACATCGACCTCGCCGCCGCGGTGTCGGTGCGGGCGGTCCTGACCGACGCCCTCGGCGACGACATCCAGGCCCTGGGCCGGCGCAACCGCCTGATCCGCGAGCTCTCCGCCGATCCGCTCCCCGACGACGTCACCCATCGCCCGGTCCCGTTCCGCGTCATCGCCCCGCCCGACGGCGAGCTCGCGACGCTGGCCGCCGACGCCTACGCGTCACGACGACGCGGACCGTGGGACCCGACGTGGAGCATCGCGCGGCTGCTCGCCGCGGGCGGCGACGGCGAGGGCCGCGACGAGCTGCTGAGCCTGGTGTTCTTCGATCCCGGCTACGCCGAGGCGCAGATCGAGCGCGGCCGGGAGCAGGCGCGCCGGGTGATGGCGACGGAGCCGTCCGAGCAGGCCTGAGCCGCCCTCACCCGCGCGTCGCCGTGCGTCGCCCCGGTGGGCGGGGAGACTCGGGGCCGGACCCGACCGCGATCTCCAGGAGCGTCATGTACCTCGCCATCGCCACCGACGGCGTCACCCTCCACCAGCCCGAGCGGACGAACGACCTCTACGCCTCCTACAGCGAGCGGCTCATGTCCGAGCGCATCTCCGCGCTGCTCGCCGAGCACGACGCGGGCGAGCTCCTCCCCGACGGAGCCCACGTCATGATCCCGGTGGCGACGCTGCGCCGCCTCGCCGCCGGCCGGGTCCCCGACGGCTGGGACGCCGACTTCGAGAGCATGCTCGCCTACGCCCGCAGCAAGGGCTGGCTCAACGAGGACGGCACGGCGGTACGCGCGCACCTCGAGCGCGAGCGCTGACCCCGACGGGTCGCCGTTCCGGCGGTCACGACCCCAGGTGCTCGAGGAACCAGTCCCGCGCCGGGACCATCGACTTCTCGAAGCCCCGCACGTAGGCGTCGAAGTGACCGCCGGGCAGGATCACCAGCTTCTTGGGCTCGCGGGCGTTCTCGTAGGCCCCGAGGGCCAGCTCGGTGGGCGTGAGCACGTCCTTCTCCGCGACGAGCATGAGCAGCGGGGTCGGGCTGATCCGCGCGATGTAGCCGCCCGGCTCGTACTCGGAGAGCATCTCGACGGTGCGCAGGGTGACCTCGTTGCGCCACGACGGGGCCCGCATCTCGTGGGTCTCGGTGAACCACTGGTACGAGTCCGGGGTCGGCAGGGCGGACGGGGCCGTCGGGTCCTTGTCGACCACCGGGACCATCGCGGGCGGCTCCCCGCGGCCGCGGGCCTCGCGGTCGGCGTCGAACTGCTCGCGGAACCCGCCGATGAAGTCCGAGCGCACCAGCGAGCGGATGTTCTCGTAGCCCGAGACCAGCGGGACCTGGGCGACGACGGCGCCGACGCGGCGGTCGATCGCGCCGACCACGAGCACGTGCCCGCCGGAGTAGCTCGACCCCCACACCCCGATCCGGGTGCGGTCGACCTCTGGCAGCCCGGCCGCGTAGGTGATGGCGTGCCGGTAGTCGCGGACCTGTTGGACGGGGTCGATCTCCAGGCGGGGCTCGCCGTCGGAGGCCCCGAAGTTCCGGTTGTCGAACACCAGGGCGTGGAGGCCGGCCCGGGCGAAGGCCTCGGCGTACTCGTCGAGGTACATCTCCTTCACCGCGGAGAACCCGTGGGCCATCACGATCACCGGGGCGCTCGACGCGGCTCCCTCGGCGGCGTGGAACCAGCCCCGCAGCGTGGTCCCCTCGGCGTCGAACTCGACATCACGGCGTGCCATGGCACTCTCCCTCGCGCAGCCGAGCAGGCGTGGAAGATCCCCGACGGCGGGGCCGCCTCGTCGCGGCGTCGAACCGCTCGACTGTAACCGCGGTCACCCTCTCCCCGGCACCCTCTCGTGGGCCGCCGCAGCGGCGCGGCGGGCGCGTTGTCTCCCGCCGTCGAGGGCGCTACCGTCCGCTAGAGCGATCTATCTAGTCACCTGGGGGCATCGTGCTCGGAGGTCCGACGGCCCGCGGCGAGGTCCGCCACCGCCCGCGCGGGTGGGTGGGTCACGCCGCGGAGATGCTGCGACCCATGGCGGCGGCGGCCGGCACCGCGGCACTCGAGCGCGACGCCGTCGGTCGTCGGGACCGCCTGATCCGCGACGCCCGCGACCGCCTCGCGCAGCGGCGTCGTCCCACGCGGGCCCGGATGCGGGCCCTGGTGGTGCGTCCCGGCGGGAAGCTGGACTTCGCCGAGGTCCCGGAGCCTCCCGCCCCCGCGCCGAGGGCCGCGGTGGTCCGACCCCTCGCGATGGCGACCTGCGACATGGACCGCCCCCTCGCGCTGGGCCGGACGTCGTTCCCGTTGCCGCTGCAGCTCGGGCACGAGTGCGTGGCCGAGGTGCTCGCCGTCGGGTCCGAGGTGGCCGTGGTCCGGCCGGGCCAGAAGGTGGTCGTGCCGTTCCAGATCAGCTGCGGCGAGTGCGCGGTCTGCCGGGCCGGCCTCACCGGCAACTGTCACGCGGTGCCGCCGATCTCGATGTACGGCTTCGGCGTCGCCGGCGGGCACTGGGGCGGCGCGTTCAGCGAACGGCTGACCGTGCCCTTCGCCGACGCGATGCTGGTCGAGCTGCCCGACGACGTCGACCCGGTCGCGGTCGCGAGCGTCGCCGACACCGTGTGCGACGGCTACCGCCACGTCGCCCCGCACCTGCCCGCCGTCCTCGAGCGCGACCCGGACGCCGAGGTGCTCATCGTGGGTGGGCTCGGACGCCCCGTGTTCAGCCCGAGCAGCTCCCTCTACGCCGGGCAGATCGCCCGCATCCTCGGGGCGCGACACGTCACACTGGTCGACCGCCGGCCCGCGGTCCGCGACCACGCCGAGCGCCTCGGCCTGCACGCCATCCCGCCGGGCGAGCTGCGCGGACGTCGCGCCGCACCCCTGACCCTGGACATGAGCGCGTCGTCGCGCGGGCTCTGGACGACCCTGTCCCACACCGCCCCGGACGGCGTCTGCAGCTGCGTGGGCATCCTGCACCGCGGGGTCCGCATCCCCAGTGGGCTGATGTTCGCCCGCAACGCCACCCTGCACCTCGGCCGGGCCCACACCAGGACCCTCGTCCCGGCCGTGCTCGACCTCGTCGCCCACCGGGGCCTGCGCCCGCAGGACGTGACGACGACGGTGGCGTCCTGGGACGACGCCCCGGCGGCGCTGCGCGAGCACACGTTCGGCGAGGTCACGAAGACGATCGTCACCGCGGCGTGAGTCAGTCCTCCTCGCCGGTGTCCGAGGGCGTGAGCTGGTCGAAGCAGTAGTAGATGCCGAGCGCGCCGTGCAGGGCGAGGGTCGCGATGGCGCTGACGAAGCTCAGCCCGATCGCCGCCGCGTAGATGACCTGCCCGGACCCGAAGCGGCGGAGGGTGGCGAGCCGCGTCGCGGGGTCGAGCGGGCGACGGAGGAGTCCGGGCCGGCGGGTGATCGTCAGCCACAGGCCGCTGAAGGCCATGCCCATCACGAGCATCGTCGCGCTGTAGACGGCGGCGGCGACGTACGCCTCGGGCTCGAGCAGGTACTCCGCGAGGAGGCGGGTCGGGAAGGGGATGACGGAGACGGTCAGCAGCAGCATCAGGTTCGCGAACAGCACCGGACGGTCCACCCGCTCGAGCAGGGTCAGCATCGTGTGGTGATTGATCCAGATGATGCCGATGACCAGGAAGCTGACCAGGTAGGCGAAGTACGACGGCCACTCGTGCCCCAGCGCGGCCGCGAGACCGTCGCGCTGGGACTCCTCCAGCGGAGGCACGGCCAGGTCGAGCACCAGCAGGGTGATCGCGATGGCGAACACGCCGTCACTGAAGGCCTCCAGCCGGCCGGTGCGCATCACGAGACCGCGAGGGACGTGGCGTGCGCCGCCGCCATCTCGCCGGCGGCCAGCATCGCCGCGGTGGAACGCGTGGCCCGGCAGAGAACGAACGCACCCTCGAGGGCCGAGATCACGGCCAGCGCCCGGTCGCGGTCGCCGATCCGCTCGGTGAGCGCCACGGCCCACGCCTCGAACACCTCGGCCGTGGCGCGGCGCAGGACCTCGTCGGTGCTCGCGACCTCGAGGGCCACGGTCGTGATGGGGCAGGCGTCCTCGTAGTCGGTGGCCGCCAGGGTCTCCGCGGCACCGTCGAACACCGCACGGACAGCGGCCGCGGTGTCGGGCTGCTCGTCGTAGACCGCGCAGACCAGGGCCTGGAAGTACGCCCCGCCGGCCTGGATGACCTCTCCGGCCAGCTGCTGCTTACCGCCCGGGAAGTGGTGGTAGAGCGATCCGAACGGAGCCCTGGCCTCCGTGATCACCGCCTTCAGCCCCGTCGCGGCGTAGCCCTGGCGCCGGAACAGCTCGGCGGTCGCGATCAGGATCCGGTCCCGGGTGGAAGGGTCGCCCACCGGGGCAGCCTAACGCCCGGGCTAGAGCGTTCTAGCGATCCTCGGCGCCTCGACTGTGGCCGCCGTCACATACCGGACCTGTCGCGAGGAGGGGCTGCCGCGCGTGGAGGGGCGAACCCGACCTCCGGAGGAGACCCTCGCCATGACGACCCACGAGATCGAGCACCTGTCCCCCGCCCGCCCCCTGCTGTCCGGGCTGGCGATGGTCGAGTCGGCCCGGTGGCACGACGACCGACTGTGGTTCGCGCACTGGGGCGTCGGCGAGGTGATCGCCGTCGACACGGTCGGGCGCGCCGAGGTGATGGCGCCCGGACCGCGCCGGATGGGCTGGTCGATCGCCTGGCTGCCCGACGGGCGCATGATCACCACCGGCGAGACGGTCACCCGCCGGGAGCCGGACGGGAGCACGACGACGCTGCGGGCGGCCGGAGCCAACGAGATCGTCGTGGACCCCCGCGGCCACGTCTTCGTCGACGGCTTCGACGCGGAGCTCTCCGCCGACCGCATGCCCGACCCGGGCTGGATCGACCTCGTCGCCCCCGACGGCTCGTCACGCCGGGTCGCCGAGGACATCCACTTCCCCAACGGGATGGTCGTGACCCCCGACGGCTCCACCCTCGTCGTCGCCGAGTCGATGGCCGGGCGGTTGACCGCGTTCGACATCGCCGAGGACGGCACGCTCTCCGGCCGCCGCATCTGGGCGGAGGGCCTCGGTCCGGACGGCATCTGCCTCGACGCCGAGGGCGGGATCTGGACCCAGACCGGCGACACCCGGACGTTCACGGGCGACCCGGGGAGTCCGGCCGGGGCCTGCGTCCGGGTGCTCGACGGCGGGGAGATCACCCACCGGGTCGAGACGGACCTCCCCTGCTTCTCCTGCACCCTCGGGGGCGCCGACGGCCGGCAGCTGTTCCTGCTCTGCAACGAGTTCGAGGGCTTCGGCGCGCTGGCGGCGGTGCAGGCCCGGCGATCGGCCCGGATCGTCGTCACCGCGGCCCCGGTCCCGCGGGCGATCTGAGCCGGGCCGGACCCGGGCATGCGTCGAGCCCGGTGATCAGCCGTCGAGAGGCTGGTCGACCGGGCTCGCGCACACCCCGGGGCGGGGTCCACCGGACCCCTGGCGGTGCGGCGGACCACCCCGGGACGAGCTCTAGTTGATCGCGTGGATCGGGTTGCTGCAGCTCTTCGCGTTGGTCGCGGTGTTGCCGTTCCCGGCCTTCGACAGGATCGGGACCGACCCGGCGTTGTCCTGGACGGGGACCTGGACACCCAGCGGCCCGTTGACCGGGACGTCGTTGTTGCACGCCTCGCCGGTGGTGTTGGGGGCGAAGTCGCTGGAGTTGACCAGGCCCTTCTGGACGGTGGGGCCCTCGTGGTGGTGGCCGGCGTCGATGCCGTTGCTCGAGTCGCCGGCGAAGGCGATGCCGGTGGTGGAGAGCAGGCCGGTGGAGAGCATGGCCGTCGCGAGAACGGCCTTGCGCAGGGTCGCCATGGGGTGACGGGTCCTTCCTGGGAGCGTCGGGGGTCCGCGCGACCGCCGGGGTCGGGGCCCCGGCGAGCGTCGGATTACGTGTTCCGAAACGACGGCCGCCTCGACGGCGTGATGCTCCGCGTCACCCATTCATCGCAATGGGTGACGGCTACGCGTGACCGGACCCGAGCCCGTCGATCATGAGACCGAGGGTGAAGTCGAAGCGGTCGTGCGCCTCGCCTGCGGTGAGCTCGGTGGCGTAGCGGGTCGTGAAGGGGAAGCGGTCGGCGGGCAGCGCGGCGAACCGTCGCGTCAGCTCGTCGCGGTCGAGGACCCAGGCGGCGTCCTCGTCGCCGGCCCGGCTGCGGACGACCGAGTACTCCAGGCAGTAGCCGGCGACGTAGAGCGAGAGGGCGTCGACGCCCCAGGCGGCGGTCTGCGGGGCGACCCCGCCGGTGATCAGGATCGCCAGCATCCCCTCGGTGAACCGCAGCACCTCCGGGTCGGTGGGCGCCATGGCCAGGGCGGCGCTGGAGATGCCGGGGTAGCGCAGGTACTGGTCGCGGAGCTGGACGCACGCCCCGCGGATCTGGTCCCGCCAGCCCGCGGGGTCCGGGTCGGGCAGCACGAGCTCCGCGCACAGCCGGGCGATGAGCAGCTCGTCCAGGTCGGCCTTGTTGACCACGTGGGCGTAGAGCGAGGCCGGTCCGGTGCCCAGCTCCGTGGCGACCCGGCGCATCGTCAACGCCTCGTACCCCTCGGCCGCCACGATGCCCAGCGACGCGTCGACGATCTGCTCGACCGTGAGCGGGGCCCGACGACGCCCGGCATCGGCCGCCCGTACCGGCGCCCCGTGGCGCGCGGCCCGCCGTTCCTTGGGGTTCACCCGCCCACCCTATCTTGGCGCCGAAGGGCATTCGTCGTGTAGAACGGTATTCGTAGTAATAGAACATTGTTCACCCGCGAAGGAGCACCGCCGTGAAGGCAGCCCGGTTCAGCCGGTACGGGGGCCCCGAGGTCCTCGAGATCGTCGACCTCCCCGACCCGCATCCGGGTCCCGGCCAGGTCCGGATCGTCGTGCACGCGGCCGGCATCAACGCCACCGAGACGAAGCTGCGCAGGGGTGAGCTGAGCTTCGGCGAGGAGCTCCCGCAGACCACGGGCCGCGACGTCGCGGGCGTCGTCGACGAGATCGGGGACGGGGTGACCGACGTGGCTGTGGGCGACCGCGTCTTCGGCCTGTCCGACGACGGTGCCGGAGCGGCCGAGCTGGCCCTGCTGACCTTCCGGGCGGTCATCCCGCCGTCGCTCGGGTTCGTCGACGCCGCCGGGCTCGCCGTCGCCCTCGAGACCTCGACCCGGTCGCTCGACCAGCTCGGCGTCGCACCCGGACTCACGCTGTTCGTCAACGGCGCCACCGGGGGCATCGGCAGCACCGCCGTCCAGCTCGCCGTCGCCCGCGGCGCCCGGGTGATCGGTGCCGCGAGTGCGGGGAACCACGACTACCTGCGCCTGCTCGGGGCGGAGCCGGTGACCTACGGCGACGGGATGGTGGAGCGGGTCCGCGCGCTCGCGCCGGGCGGGGTCGACGTCGCGCTCGACGTCGTCGGCAGCGGTGTGCTCCCCCAACTCGTCGAGCTCGCCGGCGGCGCCGCGAACGTGGTGACCCTCGCCGACGTCGAGGGTTCCACCGAGCACGGGGTCCGGTTCAGCAACGGCTTCGCCGACGGGCACGGCTTCCACGCCCTCGGCGAGATCGGGACCCTCATCGAGGCCGGGCGGTTCTGGCTCCCCGTCGACCGCACCTTCCCGCTCGCCGAGATCGCCGAGGCGCACCGGATCAGCGAGTACGGGCACGTCCGGGGCAGGCTGGTGCTCGTCGTCGCCTGACGGCGAGGGAGCCTCTCGGGAAGGGACGAGCCGATGCCCGCGTCGTACTGGAACCCGGACGAACCGGCCGACGACCACGACGACGTCGGACACCTGCGCGAGCACTTCGACCCGTTGAGCCCGAGCCTCACCCGCGGGCGCTACACCCGGGTCGCCCGCACGATGGCCCGCGAGTGCCCGGTGGTCCACACCGACGGCTTCGGCGACGGGCTCTGGACGGTCTCCGGATACGACCAGCTCGTCGCGGTGCACCGCGAGGAGGGCGCGGCCTACTCCGCCTTCCCGGTGCTCCTGCAGAACTTCGGCCAGGTCCGGCCGATGATCCCGATGGAGTCCGACCCGCCGCTGCACCGCCAGTACAAGCAGATCATCGCCCCGCCGCTCGCCCGCCGGGAGCAGGAGTCCCGCGAGCCGTACTACCGCGAGCTGGTCCGACGGGTGCTGCGGACGTTCCTGGACGACGGCCGTGCGGAGCTCTTCGAGCAGTTGTGCACGCCGGTCACCGTGCACGCCCTGATGGACACCCTCGGCGTCCCCGAGGCCGACCGCGAGCGGCTGGCCGAGCTCGCCATCCGCCTGGTTCGTGGGCACGCCGGGGACGGCGCGCCGGCGACCGAGATCTACGCGTACTTCGAGTCCCTGAGCGCGGCGAAGCGGACCGAACCCGGCGAGGACATCGTCTCGCTGCTCTGCAGCGCCACGGTCGACGGACGGCCGCTGACCAGCGCCGAGATCCTCGACTACTGCCTCATCCTGCTGCCGGCCGGCTTCGAGACCACGGCGAGCTCCATGAGCTTCATGTTCCTGATGCTGGCCGAGGACCAGGACCTGCAACGCCTCCTGCGCGACGAGCCCCACCGCATCCCGACCGCGCTCGAGGAGATGATGCGCTACGTGACCCCGACCCGGTCGCACACCCGCACCGTCGTCGCCGACACCACGCTCGACGGGCACGAGCTGCGCTCCGGCGAGCGGGTGCACCTCAACTGGGTCGGCGCCAACCACGACCCCGCCGTGTTCGACCGGCCCGAGGAGCTCCGCATCGACCGGAGCCCCAACCGCCACATGAGCTACGGCTACGGCGCCCACACCTGCGTCGGCCTCCACATGGCCCGGACCGAGATGAAGGTCGCGTTCGAGGAGGTCCTCGCCGCCATGGACGACATCCGCCTCACCGACCCGGACGACGTCGTCGAGGACGTCGGCACCACCTGGGCGATCACCCACCTCCCGGTCACCTTCAGCCGTCGCTGAGCCCCGGGCCGGCGCTCCTCCGGTCGGCGACCGCCCCGGCGATCGACGGACGGCGACCGGCGCCCCCGGACGGCGACCGGGCCCAGACCCGGCGACCCCCGACGAAGATCCCGATCCCGGGAGCGACACGCCCACCGGACGCCAGGACACGCGACCGAGTTTCGGATCTTCGACGCGGCTCGACCGCCCAGACGCAACGGCGCTCCTCCCGGACGGCGACCCCCGACGAGATCCCGATCCCGGGAGCGACACGCCCAAGGGGCGCCAGGACACGCGACCGAGTTTCGGATCTTCGACGCGGGCCCCCGCTCCGGCGATCGGCGCTCCTCCGGACGGCGACCCAGCGACCTGCGACCGGCGCTCCTCCGGACGGCGACCGTCCCGGCGACCGGCGCTCCTCCGGACGGCGATCCAGCGACGTGGGTCCCAGCGACCGGCGCGCCTCCGGACACCGACGAAGATCCCGATCCCGGGAGCGACACGCCCAAGGGGCGCCAGGACACGCGACCAGAAACCGGATCTTCGACGCGGGCCGGCCGCCCAGGGACGAGAGCGGTCACCCAGGGCGCGGCGGTAGCGACCCGGGCCGCCGCCCCCAGACGGGCGCGGTCACCCGGGGCGCAGCGGTAGCGTCCCGGCCCGTGCGCTGGTCGATCTCGATCCCTCAGCTGGACACCGACGGCTTCGACGCGGCCGGGCTCACGGCCTACCTGGCCCGCGCCGAGGAGCTCGGGTTCGAGGCCGGCTGGGTCCTCGAGCAGGCGGTCGGGCCGACGCCGCTGCTCGCCCCGCTGGAGCTCCTCGCCTATGCGGCGGCGTGCACCCGGCGGCTCCGCCTCGGCGTCGGGGTGCTGGTCAGCTCGCTGCACGACCCGCTCCAGCTCGCCGCCTCGATCACCGCCGTCGATCGGCTCAGCCACGGACGCCTCGACGTCGGGGTCGCGCCCGGCGGCGGGTTCCGGAAGTTCGCCGCGTTCGGGGTCGACCCCGAGACCTTCGTCGCGCGGTTCACCGAGGGGCTGGAGCTGATGAAGGCCGCGTGGTCCGACGAGCCGCGCGTCCGGTTCGAGGGCCGGTTCCGCCAGGTCGACGACCTCCCGATCCAGCCCAAGCCCGTGCAGCGTCCGCACCCGCCGATCTGGTTCGGCGCCAACGCGCCCCGGGCCCTCGCCCGCGCGGTCCGGCACGGCGACGCCTTCCTCGGCGCCGGCTCGGCGACGACCGCGGCCTTCACCGAGCAGGTCGCGACGATCCGCCGGGAGCTGGACCGCCAGGGCCGTGACCCGGCCGCCTTCCCCATCGCCAAGCGGGTCTACCTCACCGTCGACGACGACCCGGAGCGCGCCCGGGAACGCGTCGTCGCCGGGCTGCGCCGGATCTACGGCGCGATGCCGGGCATCGAGCACGTGCCGGTGGCGGGGACGGCGCAGGACGTCGCCCGCGGCCTGCAGGAGGTCGCCGAGGCGGGCGCCGAGCGGATCCTGCTCAACCCGCTGGGCGCCGACGTCGGCGAGGACGCCGAGCAGATGGAACGCCTCGTCGCCGACGTCCTCCCCCACGTGACCTCGTGAGCACCACGACGACGCGCGCGGCCGACGACGGTGGCAGGACCTCGACCTCGGACACGGGTTCCACTCACACGCGGTCCTCGCGATCCACAGCCCCACTCTTCTCCGTGGTCTGCACGGCCGGCTGTGGGCTGTCGTCCGGGGCGCCCTGGCGCAGGTTGCTGCGGAAGTACAGCAGGATCCCGAGGAAGCACGCCGCCGAGACCACGTAGGACATCTGCAACGAGCCGAGTGCGTCCGACACCGCGCCCTGGATCACCGGCACGATGGCTCCGCCCACGATCGCCATGACCAGGATCGCGCCGCCGGTCTCCTGGTAGCGCTTGTCCTGGATGGTGTCGAGGGTCTGCCCGAAGATCGTCGGCCAGCACGGTCCCATCAGCAGGTTGGACGCGATCACGAACCAGATGGCGGACCCGGCCGGACCGAACGCGGCCACCAGCAGCAACACGGCGCCGATGCCGCAGTAGACGACGAGCACCCGTGCCGCGGAGTACCGCGCGATGAGGGCGTTCGCGACGAACTTGCCGACCAGGAAGCAGCTGAAGCCCGCGATCATGAAGTTGGTCGCCTGGCGCTCGTTCATCCCGGGATACAGCTCCAGGGCCACCCGGATGGTGAACGACCACACCGCGGTCTGCAGGCCCACGTAGAGGAACTGCGCGACGATTCCCTTGCGGTACTGCGGGATGCGGGCGAGCACCCGCAACGTCTCGGCCAACCCCGCCGGTCGCTCCGCGGCCTCGCCGACCGGTTTGCTCCTCGGGTACTCGGTGATCAGGAACAGCACGAGCAGGCAGACCAGCACGACGAGGATGTACTTGTAGGGCAGCAGGGTGTTCTGCAGCAGGGCGTGACCGAGCGCGAGCTTCGCCTCGGGCGTGGGTGCCGCATCCAGCTGCGCCTGGATCGAGTCCCCGGTGCTGAAGATCAGGTACTTGCCGAGGATCACGCCGAGCAGGTTCCCCACCGGCGTGAAGGTCTGCGAGATGTTCAGGCGCAACGTCGAGGTCCGGCGCGGGCCGAGCATCGACGAGTAGGTGTTCGCGCTGGTCTCGAGGAAGCTCAGCCCGACCGCCACGGCGAAGATGCAGAACAGGAACATCCCGTAGGTCGCGAGCGTGCTGGCCGGGAAGAACAGGCCGCAGCCCACGATGTAGACGGACAGGCCGATCAGGACGCCGACCTTGTACGACGTCCGCCGCACGATGCGCGACGCCGGGATGGCGATGAGGAAGTAGCCGCCGTAGAACGCCGACTGGACGAACGCGGTCGCCGCGTCCGACAGGGCGAAGACGTGCTTGAACTGGGTGATCAGGATGTCGTTCAGCCCGGCGGCGGCCCCCCACATCGGGAACAGCAGCGACAGCAGGACGAACTGGAAGATCGGCACCCGGTCCAGGTATCCGGAGTCCAGCTGGCGTGCGGGATTCTTGATCAGCATCGGCTCATCCCATCCGTACGGTCTCGGAGGTACCGAAGCGCTTGGCGACGAGTTGCTTGACGCCGCGCGGGAAGTCGCGTTCGCAGGCGAGGTGGGTCGGGGTGAAGGCGCGCACGGCCTCGGCGTCGCCGGCGAACGCCGCGGCGCAGAGCTCGGGGGCGACGTTGGCCAGGGCGAGGATCCCGCCGGCGCAGCCGAGCGCCCCGGCCTGGTGGATCAGGGCGGGGTTCCCGGTCCAGAACGGTCCGTCGTAGGACTCGACGGTGGCCAGCAGCCGGGTCGGGTCGCCCGAGGAGTCCTTGACGCCCGCGACGGGCAGCGCCGGCAGCAGTTCGACCGGGATCCCGGGCGGGGACACCGCGGGGAAGTGGTAGGCCAGCACGGGTACCGACCCGGCCGCGGCGCCCACCGCCTCGTAGTAGCCGGTCGGGTCGACGAGGCCGCGCGGGGTCCGGGCGATGACCGCGTCCACGCCGGTGTCGCGGGCGCGGGCGGTCAGCCCTGCCGCCTGGTGGGTCGAGGCGGCGCCGGTGCCGCCGACCACGACGGTGTCCCCGACCGCCGCCCGCACGGCGGTGAACAACCGGAGCCGTTCGTCGTCGTCGAGCGCGTCCGCCTCGCCGGTGGTGCCGGCGACCACGAGCGCGTCGACACCGAGCTCCACGAGCTGGGCGGCCAGACCGGCCGTCGCGTCGGCGTCGAGCTCTCCGTCGGCGTCGAAGAGCGTCACCAGGGCGACGCCGATGCCGGTGAAGACGGGATCCATGTCGTTCCTCCTGCGGGTCGGGCAGCGTCAGCGGGACTCGGGCGGGATCGCGCGGCGCCCGCTCATGGCGAACCACCCGACGTCGTCGCGGGCTCCGGTTCGACCGCCGCCGGCCCGGGGTTGGCCCGCCCCCGCAGCGTGATCATCACGAGGCCGCCGAGCAGGAGGGCCACCGCCAGCACGACCGAGGTGGACAGGAAGCTGCCCGAGACGTCCTGCAGGTAGCCGCCCAGGTAGGGCCCGACGAAGCCGCCGAGGTTGCCCAGCGCGTTGACCAGCCCCATGGCACCGCCGGCCAGGGTCACCGGCACCGCGAGCGACGCGCTCGCCCAGAACGGCCCGTCGTAGGCGAGCGCCCCGGCCATGGCCACGCTGATCAGGACGATCGACAGCGCGGCCAGGCTGCCGAGGGCGACGGAGGCGACGAGCGCGACGGCGCCGACCGCCAACGATGCGAGGACGTGGAAGCCGTAGCGGCGGTTGCGGTCGGCGGCGCGGGCGTTGAGGTACATCGCGACCGCGGCGACGGCGTACGGGATCGCGGTCAACCAGCCGACGAGCGTGCTGTTGCCGCCGGTGGTGCTCTTGAGCAGCGTCGGCAACCACAGGGTCAGCCCGTAGAACCCGACCTGGATGAGGAAGTAGACGAGGACCAGGCGCCAGACGACGCTGGAGCGGAACACCTGTCCGTAGCCGGCGAAGGCCGGGGCGTCCCGCTCGTCGGCGACCAGCGAGTCCTCGATCCAGTCCCGCTCGGCCGCCGAGACCCAGGGCGCCTTCGACGGCCGGTCGTGGACGAGCCAGCACCACAGGGGCAGGGCGATCAGGAACGGCAGTGCGCCCTGGATGAAGAACAGCGTGCGCCAGTCGGAGAACGAGAGGATCCAGCCCGACAACGGGGCGGTGATGATCGACGAGATCGGGATGTTCATCATCCAGACGCCGAAGGCGCGGGCGCGCTCCCGGCGCGGGAACCAATGGCTGATCAGCACCAGGATCGCGGGCCAGATGCCGCCCTCGGCCACCCCGAGCAGCAGCCGCACGACCAGCAGCTGGCCGAAGGTCTGCACCACGCCCGAGAGCAGCGCGAACACGCCCCAGGCGACGATCATGATGGTGACGAACTTCTTCGCGCTCCAGCGCTCGGCCAGGTGACCGCCCGGGATCTGCAGGACGAGGTAGCCGAGGAAGAACACGCCCCCGGCCAGGCCCTGCTGGGCCTTGTCGAGGTGCAGGTCCTGGCCGAGGCCGCTGAACGCGAAACTGATGTTCGTGCGATCCATGTACGAGATCACGTAGACGATCACGGCGACCGGGATGAGCCGGACCCATCGTGTCCGCCCGATCGGGGTCTGTGTGGCGGTCATCGTCGACCACCTCCTTCTCCGGTGGCGTTCTTGCCGGTGAGGTGGGCGCGCACCCATTCCTCGACCTCGGTGACGTGTGTCGTGGCGGCGGTCCACGCGGCGAGCGAGTCGCGGGCGCGGAGGGCGCGGAGGATCGCCGTGTGCTGGTCGTGGGTCCAGGACACGACGTCGTGCTCGACGACCGCGCGCCAGATTCCGGACGCGCGCGGTGCGTCCGGCGACGGCGCCGGTGAGGGACGCGAGCGTGGCGTTGCCGGCCGCCGTCGCGATCGCCGCGTGGAAGTCGAGGTCCTCGGCGACGAGGCGTTCGGGCTCGTCGAGCCCCTGCATGCGCTCGAGGCGGGCGTGGAGGTCGGCCAGGCCGGCCTCGTCGATGCGGGTCGCGGCCAGTGCGGTGACCCCGGGCTCGAGGATGCGGCGGCACTCGAAGAGCTCGGCGACGCCCTGCTCCCCGACGAGGTCGAGGAACGTCCCGCTCGCCCGGACGAGGCGCTCGGGGCGCAGGTCGGTGACGAACGTGCCGGTCCCACGGCGCACCTCGAGCACCCCGGCGCCGGCCAGGGTGCGGACGGCCTCGCGCAGCGAGAGACGCGAGACGGCGAGGTCGGCGGCGAGCTCCGCTTCCGGGGGGAGGCGTTCGCCCGCCGAGAACTCCCCGTTCTCCACCCGCGCGACGAGGGCCCCGATGACCCGGTCGACGACGCTGTCGGCCCGCCCGGGGCGGGCGTCCGCGGACGACGTCTTGGTGGTCATCGCTCAGTCCGCCCAGACCGCGCCGTGCGGGAAGGCGTACGCCTCGCGCGTCACCGCCAGGATCTCCGCGCTGTAGCCCGGCGCCGTCGGCGGGAGGTAGGACGTGCCGCGCATCGCGACCGGGTCGACGAAGTGCTCGTGGAGGTGGTCGACGTACTCGATCATCCGGTCCTCGCGGGACCCGCTCACGGCGACGTAGTCGAACATCGACAGGTGCTGCACGAGCTCGCACAGCCCGACGCCGCCGGCGTGCGGGCAGACGGGGACGTCGTGGGCGGCGGCGAGCAGCAGCACGGCCACGGCCTCGTCGACGCCGCCGGGCCGGGTGGCGTCGAGCTGGCAGACGCCCATCGCTCCCGCGGCCAGGAACTGCTTGAACATCACCGCGTTGTGCGCGTGCTCGCCGGTCGCGACCCGCGTCGGCTCGATGGCGCGGGCGATCGCCGCGTGCGCGAGCACGTCGTCGGGGCTGGTCGGTTCCTCGAACCACCAGATGTCGTGGGGCGCGAGGGCCTCCATCCACCGGATCGCCTCGGCGGTGCCGAGGGTCTGGTTGGCGTCGATCATGAGCCGCCGCCCGGGGCCGAGGACGTCCCGGGCGAGCCCGCAGCGGCGCACGTCGGCGTCGAGGTCGGCACCGACCTTGAGCTTGATCGACTCCCACCCCGCGGCGACCGCCTCGCGGCACCGGCGGACGAGCTTCTCGTCGTCGTAGCCGAGCCAGCCGGCGCTGGTCGTGTAGGCGGGGTAGCCCTCCTCGCGCAGGCGCGCCTCCCGCTCGGCACGGCCCGGGACCTGCTTCTCGAGCAGCTCGAGGGCGGCCTCGGGGGTGAGGGTGTCGCGCAGGTAGCGCCAGTCGACGAGGTCGACCAGCTGCTGGGGGGCCATGTCGGCGAGGACCTTCCACACCGGCTTCCCGGTCGCCTTGCCGATCAGGTCCCACGCCGCGTTGACGACGGCGGCGAGGCCCAGCTGGATCGTGCCCTTGGCCGGCCCGAGCCAGCGCAGCTGGCTGTCGGCCTGGAGGTGGCGCGAGAACCCGCCGGGGTCGGCGACGAGCTCGGCCACCGACCAGCCCCGCGCCCGGCGGCCGATCGCGGCGGCCGCCTCGAGCGCGAGCTCGTTGCCCCGTCCGATCGTGAAGGTGAACCCGTGACCGGCGAGCGCGTCGTCGGCGTCGGTGTGCAGCACGACGTAGGCGGCCGAGTAGTCCGGTGCGTCGTTCATCGCGTCCGAGCCGTCGAGCTCGCGCGAGGTCGGGAACCGCAGGTCGACGGTCTCCACGTCGACGATGGTGGCGTCCATGACGCTTCCCCCGAGCCGGCTCGACATCTGACCTGTGGCTGGTCACGGCCCCACTGAGAGGTGAATCGCGACCTGTTTCCACCGTGCCGGGGCCGGACATCAGATGTCTACCGCCGATCGGCACAGGAGCCGCGAGGACACGACAGGGCCGGGAGGGGGCGACCGGGCCTCCGGGTGGAGTAGCCCGTGCACCCACGGAGTTGCTCCTCGCGGGGTCGGCCCGCCTCGTCGTGGAAGAGGCCGTCCCTTGCCGGGGAGGACCACCCACTGCTCTGATCACCGGCCGTGGGCCACCCGGGCACCGGCGCCGAGCACCGACCGACCGCCACCACGCCCGGGCTGGCGATCGCGCTGCTCTCCGGGCTGTCGTTCGGGCTGGCCGGGCCGTTCGCGGCCTCGTTGCTGGCGACCGGCTGGTCGCCCCTCGCGGTCGCGCTCGGCCGGCTCGGTGGCGCGGCGCTGCTGCTCGCGGTGCCGCTCGCGCTCGTCGTGGCCCGGGGGTGGCGACCGCGGGCCGGGGAGCTGCGTGCCGTGGCCGTCTACGGGCTGGTCGCGCTCGCCGGCGCCCAGGTCTGCTACTTCAGCGCCGTCGGCCACCTCTCGGTCGGGGTCGCGTTGCTCATCGAGTACACCGCGCCGGTCCTGCTCCTCGGGTGGACGTGGTTGCGCAGCCGGGTCCGTCCCCGGCCCGCGACGCTGCTGGGTGCGGTCGTCGCGATCGCGGGACTGGTGCTGGTCCTCGACGTCGGGCGCGGGGCGGCCGTCGACGTCGTCGGCGTCCTCTGGGGGCTCGGGGCGGCGGTCTGCCTCGCGGCGTACTTCCGGCTCTCGGCCGGGGTGGGCGCCGGCGGCCCGCCCGCCCTCGTGCTCACCGCCGGCGGGGCGATCGTGGCCAGCGCCGTCGTCGCGCTCGTCGGGGTCGTGGGCCTGCTGCCCCTCACGGCGACGACGACGCCGATCCTGCTGGCCGGGTGGCGTGCACCGTGGTGGGTCGCGGTGGTGCTGGTGGCGGCCCTCTCGACGGCGCTGGCCTACCTGACCGGGATCGCGGCCGTCGGGCGGCTCGGGTCCCGGCTGGCGTCGTTCGTCGGGCTGAGCGAGGTGCTCTTCGCCGTGCTGGGGGCGTGGTGGCTGGTGGCCCAGCACCCGACCGCCACCCAGGTCGCGGGCGGGGCGCTCGTCGTCGCGGCGATCGCCCTCATCCGCTGGGCCGAGCCGCCCGAGGAACCGGCCTGAGCCGAGCTCAGGAGCGCCGGGCGGACGCGAGGAGGGTGAGGCCGGGCAGGTCGAGGCCGCCGTCGACGCGGAACGGCTCGACGTCGCGGCGCAGCCGTGCGCGCAGCCCCTCGCGGGCGGCCTCGGGCATCGCGGCGAGCACCCCGGAGAGCGGACCGGCGAGGGCGGTGGTGCGGGTCCACCAGTGGTCGAAGGACTCCGCACGGGTGGGTACCGGGAGCTCCTCGACGACGACGTCGTCGAGCCCGGCGTCGGTGAACAGGGCCCCGAGCCGCTCGCCGTCGGCCAGGCCGAACGGACCGGGCACCCCGGGCGGCGGGACCGGCGCTCCGGTCAGCCCGGTCAGCGCGTCGAAGAGCAGGCCGAGCCACGGGTTGCGCTCCCGTGCCCCCCACACGGCGACCGCGACCCGGCCGCCCGGGCGCAGCACGCGGCGGATCTCCGCGACCGCACGGGCCGGGTCGGTGGCGAACATGAGGCCCTCGCGGCAGAGGACGACGTCGAACGCGCCGTCGGGCTCGTCGAGGGCCTCGAGGTCCCGTTCGCGGGTCACGACGTGGCCGAGCCCGCGGGCGGCCGCCCGGGCCGCGGCGACCGTGGTCATCTCCGCCGCGACGTCGGTGATGACGACCTCGCCACCGGGCGCGACCCGGTCCGCCGCCGCGAGACCGACGCCCCCGGGACCGCCCGCCAGCTCGAGGACCCGGTCCCCGGGCCGGACGGCGGCGCGCTCGAGCATGGCGACCGTGACCGCGGCGCGGATGGTGTCGACCTCGTCGGCGTGCTCGGCCCACCCGTCGGCCACCGACGCCCACATGCCCCGCAGGGCAGGACGGAGGTCGTTCGTGCTGGTCATCGCGGTCTCCTCGGGTCGACGTCGGGGTCGTCACGACGCTAGGAGCCGCGTCGGTGCGGGAGCATCCGCGGAACTACGGAGACGCGTGCGGACCCCCGGGGCGCAGGCTCCACACCGCGATCTGGCTCCGTGAGGAGAAGCCCAGCTTGGTCAGGACGTGCTGGACGTGGCTCTCCGCGGTCCGCTCGGAGATCGAGAGGCGAGCGCGCGATCTGGCGGTTGGTCAGCCCCTGCCCGACCAGCCCGGCGACCTCGGACTCCCGCGGGGTGAGGGCTGGGCCACGCGCTGCCCGGAGGCGCTCCACGAGGGCCGCGGTGTCATCCACGTAGGCGGCCATCCCCAGCGCCCTCGCCAGACGGTCGGCCTCGGCGGCCGCGACGAGGGCGGCGTCGTGGTCGTCGGGCCCACCACGAGCCTCGAGCGCCCTGGCGAGGTGGTACCGGGCCTCGGCGACGAACCCGGGAGCCCCGCAGCGCCCGGCGGTCTCCCCCGCCACCCGGAGGTCCTCCACCGCGGCGTCGAGCCGGCCGAGGTCGAGCGCGCCGCGGCCGAGCGCGAGCTCGACCGGGCCCCGGCTGAACACCCCGCCGCCGGTGACCTGCTCCCCACGGTGCGGCTCGAGGCGTGCCAGGAGGGCGGCGAGCTCCTCCCGTCGGCCGAGCGCGCCGCAGACCAGCGCGCCGCACGTCAGCGCGGGGACCACGAAGAACACCGGCAGCTCCCAGCCCGCCGGCGGACCCGCCTGCTGGAAGGAGGCCGCCGCCCGGTCCGTGAGACCCGCCGCGACCAGGACGCTCGCGCGCACGACGAGGTACTGGACCCGGAAGCGCGGGGGCGGGTCGAAGGGCCGATCGAGGAACGGGCGCACCTCCGGGAGCACCCCGACGTGGGTGGACAGCGCCGCGTGGAAGCCGAAGAACGCCCCGCCGGCCGGGACCGGCTCGACCGGCGCCATCCGCGCGAAGGCGCGCCGTGCCGCGGCGGCCGCCTGGTCGTAGCGACCCTGGGCCTGGAGGACGCAGGCGCGGACGCGGTCGGCGTGCCAGGCGGCCACGGGACCGCCGGTCCGGTCGACGGCGACGTCGAGCGCGGCGAGCTCGTCGGACGCCTCGCGGAGCCGCCCGGACTCGACGAGGGTCTCGATCGTCCAGATCTCCCCCCACATCGAGATGCGGGGCCGTCCGCAGCGCCGGCCGAGGACGACCATCTCGTGGGCGAGGTCGGCCCGCTCGGCGAGGCCGGCCGGACCGGGGCACGCCTCGTAGCGTGCCCGCAGGGCCGCGGCCAGGGCGGGATCGCGGTCGTCGCCGGTGATGCCGCGGGCGAGGACGAGCGCCCGGGCGCTCGTCCTCGCGACCCGGTCCTGGTCGCCGTCGTAGAAGGCGAGCTGGCTGCGGCGGGCCAGCAGCCGGGCCCGGATCGCCTCGTGCCCGGTGCCGACGGCGGCCAGGGCGTCCTCGACGAGCTGACCGGTGACGGCGTTGACCGCGGGGTCGGGAACGGCCTCCACGACGAGCGCCGCCTCGCCCGCCTGCTCCGCGAGGCCCGCGTCGAGCGCGAGCCGGGTCGCCTCGACCGCGGCGTCCCGCGCCGTCGCGAGATCCCCCGCGGCGTACGCCGCCTCACCCCGCGCCACGAGCAGGCCGCAGCGTTCGGGCCCCGTCGCACCCAGGTCGAGGGCGAGCTCGTAGAGGCGCGCTCCTTCCGCGGGAGCCAGCCGGGCGACCGCGTCGGCCGCGGCGCGCACCGTCCACCGGCGGGCCCGGTCGCGCTCCCCGAACGGCGCGAGCTCCCGCCAGTGCCGGGCGACCTCGGCGAGCAGCTCGCCCGCCTCCCCCGCCCCGCGCTCCTCCAGGGCCCCGGCGGCCGCCCGGTGCCGATCGAGCCGGTCCGCCGCGGGCATCGCGGCCTCGACGGCGTCGCGCACCAGCACGTGCACGAAGCGGTACGAGCCGCGGTCGACCGGGTCCACCAGGCCGTGGGCGGCCAGCTCGTCCAGCAGGGCGACGCCGTCGATCGCGGGGACGCCGGTCATCGTCGCGAGCACGTCGACCGGGACGGTCCGGCCGAGGACCGCCGCCGCCCCGAGCAGGTCGCGGGCCTCGGGCCGCAGCCGGGCCAGCCGCGCGGTGACCGCGTCGACCACCGACCGCGGAGGCCGGTCCGGGCTCCAGGTGCCCTGCTCGATGGCCCGGGCGACCTCGCGCACGAACAGCGGGTTGCCCCCGGTCGCGCGCAGGACCCCGACGCCGTGCGGTGCGGCGCTCCCCGGCGCGAGTGCCTCGAGCTGGT
Source organism: uncultured Actinomycetota bacterium (assembly GCA_963849235.1). Lineage (GTDB taxonomy): Bacteria > Actinomycetota > Actinomycetes > Mycobacteriales > Pseudonocardiaceae > Actinomycetospora. The sequence goes on from CAWKGY010000001.1 coordinate 1,082,766, forward strand.
CCGCCACCTCGGTCGGTCCGAACGGCCGGAGGTCGAGTCGCTCCGCGCCCGGGGCGCCCTGCAGTTCCTGGACCGGCCCGGACAGGTCGCGACCCGGTTCCCGGTCGCGGAGGGCGGCGAGGACGAGCACGCCCGACGACGGAGCCTGGACCGCGACGTGGCGCAGCACGTCCAGCGACGCCCGGTCCGCGCGGTGGACGTCGTCGACGACGACGAGGAGACCGCCGGGCCGCGCCGCCGACCGCAGGGCCGAGCCCACCTCGTCGACGGCCCGGAACCGGTCCTCGGCCGGGTCGGCGGCGTCCGTGACGACGCCGAGGTCGACGCCCAGCGCCCCCAGCACCTGCCGCCACGGCCACAGCGCGGGCGCGTCCTCGGCCTCGGGGCACGCGCCCCACGCCACCGGGACACCGGCGGCACGGGCCCGCTCGGCCAGCTCCTGCGCGAGCCAGGTCTTCCCGATCCCGGGCTCCCCCGCGCAGAGGACCAGGCGTCCGGCGCCGGTCCGGGCCCGGTCGAGCCACGACCCCAGCCGGGCGAGCTCGCGGTCGCGGCCGACGAGCCGGGACGCCGGACCGACCGCGGGGCTCACCCACCGCAGCCTCCCGGAATGACCAGGACACCGGAAGGGGCCGCTGCGCCGAGTGCCCGCATCTCCGGAATCGGCGGGAGCAACCACAGTGATCGAACGGCCTCACTCGCCGCGCACTCGGCCCAATTCCCGTCACGAACCGTCTGGGCGTGACCATTCCGGGAATGGTGTCGACATGAGCGCAGACGACACCGCCAAGAATCGGACCAAGCAGGTCAAGGGCAAGGCCAAGGAGGTCACCGGAAAGGCGACCGGGAACAAGAAGCTCGAGCGCAGCGGGCAGGCCGACATGGTGTCCGGCGAGGTCAAGCAGCGTGGCTCGAAGATCAAGGACGCGTTCGGCTGATCATCGTCCGGCGGCACCGAGCTCGGCGAAGGTGTCGGCCACCCAGTCGGCGATGTAGACGCTGACGTACGACAGGTGGTCGAGACCGATGTGCTCGGTGGCGCCCTCCTCGGGGGTGAACACCCGCAGTTCCCGCTTCGGTGAGCCCGTCGCCCGGTCGTAGGAGCGGTGGGCGTACTCGAGCGGGATCTGGCGGTCGTTCTGCCCGTGGGCGATCAGGAACGGCACCGTGATCTCCTCGACGACACCGTCGAGGTGGACCTGGTCGGCGAAGGCGACGAAGTCCGCCAGATCGGTGCCGGGATCGAATCCCCACACCCAGAGGACGTGCTCCCAGTAGTGCGGGACCGGCCGCTCGCCCTCGCGTTCGAGGCGGCGGCGCTGCACCGCGCCCCAGTCGTGGTTGGCGCCCCACGCCACGCACAGCGCGAACCGCTTCTCGAACGCGGCCGCGCGCGGGGCGAAGTAGCCCCCGAGGGACCACCCGACGATGCCGATCCGCGCGGGGTCGACGTCGTCGCGGGTGAGCAGCCAGTCGACGACCGCCCCGGCCCAGGCCTCGGTGTCCACCCGCGCCGGCAGGTTCTGCAGGCGCAGCGCCTCGCCGGTGCCGGGCTGGTCGAGCATCAGGCAGGAGATGCCGCGGGCGGCGAGCTCGGCCCAGTGCCCCGAGGAGTACTGGTGCTCCTTGGTGGAGTCCAGGCCGTTGACGAGCACGACGACGGGGGCGGGGGCGGCGTCGGTGGCCGGGGCGGCGCTGAAGTATCCGGGCAGCGTCGTGCCCTCGTAGGGGATCGCGACGCGGGTGATGCGGGTGTCCTGCAGGTCGAAGGCCTGCTGCGCGAGCTCCAGCACCCGCCGGTAGGTGGGGATCCGGTTCGGGTCGGAGTGGGCGAGCATCCGTTCGGCCTGGCAGAGGTAGTTGGTGGCGCGGAAGTACAGCTGCCCGGCGGTGCGGGTGTGCCCGGCTTTCTCGGCGTCCTGCGCCTGGGCGACGAGCTGGTCGGTCAGCGCGGTCCAGGCGCGCAGGAATTCCGGGGTGCCGGCGTCCGCGCCCTGCGCGGCGGCGTCGCGGATGGGGCGGCAGGCGCGGTCGACCTCGTCGATGAGCCCGCCGGAGTTCAGGGCGGCGACGACGCCGAGGTTCCACACGTAGTTGCCGGGGAAGTATTCGAACACCGCGGTGTCCTCTCGGGGGATGGGTCAGCGGAGGGCGTCGGAGATCGACTTCACGCCGCCGTGGGCGGTCATGCCGCCGTCGACGGGGATCTCGGCGCCGGTGATGAACGAGGCGGCGTCGGACAGCAGGAACGCGACGAGCGGCGCGACCTCGTCGACGGTGCCGGTGCGCCCGAGCGGGGTCTCGGCGAGGTTCGCCTCCCGGAACGCGGGCGAGGCCGAGGCCGTCATCGGGGTCTCGATGTAGCCGGGGTGGATCATGTTGACCCGGATGCCGCGGGGGCCGAGCTCGAGGCAGGCGCTCCTCGACAGCCCGCGCAGCGCCCACTTCGACGCGGTGTAGGCCACCGGGTAGTGACCGGTCAACGCGGCCACCGAGCCGACGTTGACGATCGAGGCGCCCGGACCCATCAGCGGCAGCAGCGCCTGCACGCCGAGCAGCGGGCCGGTGGCGTTGATCGCCTGGACCCGGTCCCAGTCGGCGCGCCCGACCTCGCCGACGCGGGCCCGCCACGTGGTCCCGGCGTTGTTGACCAGGCCGTGCACCGGCCCGGACGAGAGCCCGGCGGCGAGGTCGGCCCAGTCGTCCTCGGAGGCGACGTCGAGGTGGCGGTAGGTCACCGCGAGGTCCTTGCCGCGCAGATCCCGCGCCAGGGCCTCGCCGTCGTCGTCGAGGACATCCGCGGCGACCACGGTCGCGTCCTGCTCGGCGAGCAGCCGGACCTGGGCGGCGCCCTGGCCGCGGGCTCCCCCGGTGACCACGACGACGCGCCCGGCGAGCGCCCCGCTCACGACGCACCCGCCGTCGTGCGGGACGCGGGGCGGGTGCGGGGCCGCGGCCGGGCCGTCGGGATCGCGACGGGCTCGACGCCGGCGACGATCCGGTTGGACACCGTCCCGATGCCCTCGACGGTGAGGGTGACGACGTCGCCGGGGGCCAGCGGCGGGAGCTCGTCGCGGGACGTCCCACGGCCCCACAGCTCGGCGAGGCAGCCGCCGTTGCCGCAGGTCCCGGAACCGAGGACGTCACCGGGGCGGACCGTCGTGCCGCGCGAGGCGTAGGCGACGAGGTCCTCGAACGGCCAGCCCATGTTGGAGAGCAGGTCGGAGCCGACGACGGCGCCGTTGATCGACGCGGTCAGGGCCAGGGCGAGGAACCCGTCGGAGTCGCGGTACGGCTCGAGCTCGTCGGCGGTGACCAGCCACGGGCCGAGGGTGGTGGCGGTGTCCTTGCCCTTCGCCGGGCCGAGGCTGACCTGCATCTCGCGGGCCTGCAGGTCGCGGGCGGACCAGTCGTTGAGGATCGTGTAGCCGGCGATGTGCTCCCGGGCCCGCTCGGGGCTCAGGTCGGCGCCGGTGCGGCCGATCACCGCGGCCACCTCGAGCTCGAGGTCGAGCACCTGTGAGCCGGGCGGCACCGGCACGTCGTCGTGCGCGCCGATCACGGCGTAGGGATTGGTGAAGTAGAAGGTCGGTGCGTCGTACCAGGCCTCGGGGACCCCTGTGACCCCGTCGATGCTGCGTCGCACCCCCTCGACGTGCTCCTCGAAGGCGACGAAGTCCCGCACCGTCGGCGGCTCGAGCGGCGCCAGGAGCCGGGTGTCCGCGAGCGGGACCGGGCGGGCGCGCAGCGCGTCCTGCCCGGCGGTGGTCAGCTCGCCGGAGCGGAGCAGGTCCAGCACCGGGACGCCGGCCGGGAGCAGGTGCACCTGCTCCTCCCCCGGTTCGCCGGCGACGACGCCGGCGCGGGTGGCGTCCTCGTACCGCACGGTCGCGATCCGCATCAGACGGGCGGGGCGACGAAGACGCCGCGGTCGGGGTCGTTGAACGACTGCTTGGCGACGAACTCGCTCATCGGGTTCGCGGTGCCCCACTGGTCGGTGACCATCGGGTCGGAGAAGTCGTAGAGGTGCGGGTGCCAGGAGTCCTCGTCGAGCACCTCGATCTCCGTCGTGTACTCGATGGTGTTGCCGTGGGGGTCCAGGAAGTAGGAGAACGTGTTGTTGCCGGCCAGGTGCCGGCCCGGGCCCCAGACCTTCTCGACGCCGGCGCGCAGCAGCCGACCGGTCCCGCGCATGTACTCGTCGAGGCCGCGCAGCTCGAACGACGCGTGGTGCAGGGCCACGTGCGGCCCGCGGGCGATCGCGAGGCTGTGGTGCTGGGCGTTGCAGCGCAGGAACCACATGACCTCGCCCATGTGCGGCGAGTGCAGCGTGTCGGAGAGCTTGAAGTCGAGGTGGCGGTCGTACCAGGCGACGAGAGCCTCGGGCTGCGGCGAGTTGATCACCACGTGGGAGAGCTTGACCGGGACCGACTCCCCCTCCTCGATCCGGCGGTGCACGCGGGTCTCGACGTCCGAGGACACCTCCACGGTCCGGCCGTCGAGGTCGAAGAAGCGGAAGCCGTAGCCGCCGCCGGGGGTCTGCAGCTTGCCGGGCTCGGTGACGAGCCGGACCCCGTCGGACACGAGCCGCGCCGCCAGGGCGTCGACGTCCTCGGCCGAGGCGGCGCCGAAGGCGATGAGGTCGAGCCGCTTCTCGGCGTCGGCCCGCAGGCGCACCGAGTACTGCTCCGGGGAGCCCTCGGCGGCGAGGAACGCGATCCCGGTATCGGTGATCTCCGGGTGCAGCTTCCAGAGGTCGGTGTAGAAGGCGAGCTGGCGGTCGAAGTCCGGGACGGCCAGGTCGACGTGGCGCAGGTGGGTGATCAGCCGGTTCGGGGCGGTGCTGGGCATGGGCGGGTCCTCGGTCGGGTTGCGGCGGGGTGTCGGTGTCAGGGGCGCTGCGAGAGCAGCGCGGCGGTGGCGCCCATCAGGGCGGGGACGTCGGCGGTGCCCCCGGCCTGCGGCGGGGGCTCGTGGTCGAGCAGCCACCGGGCGAGCTGCACCGAGTTCTCGACGACGGTGCGGGCGCGCGGGGCGCGGCGGGCGGTGTAGGCGTCGAGGGCCCGGTCGACGGAGGGCGCGGTGAGCAGGAGCTCCGCGAGCACGACGGCGTCCTCGAGGGCCTGGGCGCACCCCTGGGCCAGGGTGGGCGGGCAGGAGTGGGCGGCGTCGCCGGCGAGGACCACGCGGCCGCGGTGCCACGGCCCGTCCAGGACGTGCCACTCGAACCGGGTGTAGTTGACCTTGCTCGGGTCGGTCATCAGGTCGCGGATCGCGTCCCAGGGGCCGTGGTAGTGACCGGCCAGCTCGCGCATGACCTCGAGCTGCTCGTCGGGGCCGAGCCCGGAGCGGTCCTGGGCGTCCTCGACGAGGTAGGCGTAGATCGAGTTCTCGCCGGTCGGGCAGTACCCCGCGATGTAGCAGGCACCCTGGTAGGAGAGGTCGGTGCGCTCGAGGCCGGCGGGCCGCTCGGTGAACACCCGCCAGATGCCCATGCCGACGGGCGCGATGTCGACCTCGATGCCGAGCAGGTCCCGGACGTGGGACCGGACGCCGTCGGCGCCGACGACGAGGTCGTAGCGCCCGCTGCTGCCGTCGGAGAAGGCCACGTCGACGACCTGGTCGTCCTGGGTCAGCGACTCGACGGTGGTGGCGACGCGGGTCTTGACCCCGACCTGCTGGGCACGGGCCATCAGGACCCGGGCGAGGTCGGCGCGGCGGGCACCGACCGTGGCCGGCAGGTCGTCGCCACCGGTGCGGGCGTCGGGCATCTCGACGAGGACGGTGCCGTCCGGGGCGCGCAGACCCAGGGTGTCGAAGCCGTAGCCGTGCGCGGCGATCTCGTCGTAGACCCCGAGGTCGCGCAGTACCCGCAGGGCGTTGCCCTGCAGCGTGATCCCGGAGCCGACGGCGCCGACGTCGGCCTTGAGCTCGACGAGGTCGACGGCGACGCCGGCCCGGGCGAGCTGGATCGCGGTGGCGCAGCCGGCGGCTCCGCCGCCGACCACGAGCACGGTCCCGACCGCGGACACGGGCTGTTCTCCTTCGGGAGTCACTTGACGGCGATGGGGTTGAGCGGGGAGCCGACGGCCCCGGTGATGCGCAGCGGCGCCGCGGTCAGCCAGAACTCTCCGACTCCGTCGGCAGCGCAGTCGTCGGCCAGCGCCTCGAGGTCCCACATCTCCCCGAGGAAGAGCCCGAGGTGGGGGATGGCGACCTGGTGCAGCGGCTGGAAGGCGACGTCGAACTCGTTGGGCCGGACCTCGAAGCCCCACGTGTCGGTGGCGATCGCGGCGATCTCGGTGTCGTGGAGCCAGCCCGCGGTGGTGAACGAGAGCCCCGGCGCGGGACCGCCCGCGTAGGTGCCCCACCCCTGGCGTCGGGTCCGGGCGTACTGGCCGGTGCGCACGCAGACGATGTCGCCGCGGCCGACCGTCACGCCCTGGGCGGCGATGGTCTGCTCGAGGTGCTCGACGGTGATCGCGAAGCCGTCGGGCAGCTCCCCGGCACCCTCCCCGGTGGTGGGTCCGAGCGCGCGGCCGACGTCGAGGAGGACCCCGCGCCCGGCGAACCCCGCGAGCGCGGCGGTCTCGATGCCGGTCACCCGGTCCCCCGCGCTGGTGACCACCGACGCCGCGTCGCGGCCGTTCCAGGCGTGGCCGTGGTCGAAGATGTGCCCCAGGCCGTCCCACTGCGTGGAGCACTGCAGGGGCATCGCGATGACGTCGTCGGCGCCGCCCAGGCCGTGGGGGAACTCGCCGTCGAGGGCCTCGCGTCCCGTGTCGAGCATCGTGTGCACCGGGTTGGTGCGCCGGCGCCAGCCCGACTGCGGGCCGTCCATGTCGAAGGGCTGGGACAGCGAGAACGCCGCCCCGCGGCGCACGCACCGGGCCCCGTCGACGCGCTTGGCGTCGTCGAGGAAGTTGAGCGTCCCGCGCACGTCGTCGGCGCCCCAGCGGCCCCAGTTGCTGACCTTCGCCGTCGTGGCGGCGATCGCGCCCTCCGGGTCGGCCGGGTCGAGGCCGGCGGCGACGAGGGCCCGGGTGTCGCCCGTCGTCGGGGCGTTCACCCTGCGCTCCGGGCGTGAGCGAGATGTCCGATGTGTGTCGCCACGATGTCCCTCCGGGTCGGCGCCGTGCGTTGCCTCACGGTGCGGGAGCCGGGCAGTATTCGGGAACACGAACTCGCCGATGCCGGGTATGGGGATTTCCGATGAGCAGGTCGCGGTGACGACGCCGCGCAGCGTCAAGCTGTCGAGCCTCGACCTCAACCTGCTCGTGTCCCTCCACGCCCTGCTGCGCGAGCGGTCGGTGACCCGCGCGGCGGCGAGCCTCGGCCTCAGCCAGCCGACGCTGTCCACCGCGCTGTCCCGACTGCGGCGCCACTTCGGCGACGAGCTGCTGAGCCGGGTCGGGAACTCCTACGAGCTCACCCCGCTCGCCGTCGACCTGCTCGAGCGCACCGCCGGAGCGATGGGCGTGCTCGAGCGGGTCTTCGCCGGCCAGCCCGAGTTCGACCCCCACCTCGCCGAGCGCGAGTTCACCGTGGTGGCCTCGGACTACGCGGCGGCCGTGCTCGGCGCGCACCTGTCGGCCGTCCTCGCCGCGCAGGCCCCGTCGGTGTGCCTGCGCCTGCAGCAGATGCGCACCGAGACCGTCGACGGTGCGCCCGAGAGCCTGCGCGCGGTCGACGGGATCCTGCTGCCGCACGGCTACCTGGCCGACCTCCCGCACCAGGACCTCTACGACGACCAGTGGGTGTGCATGGTCGACGCGGGCAACTCGCTCGTCGGCGACGTGTTCACCCTCGAGCACCTGCACCGTCTGCCGATGGTGGTGACCTACCGGGAGCCGACGGCGTTCACGCCGGCGGTCAAGCAGCTGTCGATGGTGGGCATCGAGCCCCGGGTGGTGGCGGTCGCCGAGAGCTTCCTCGCGCTCCCCTTCCTCGTGGCCGGGACCGACCGCTTCGCCCTCATCCAGCAGCGGCTCGCCGAACGGCTCGCGGGCTCGGCCGGGGTCCGGATCCTGCCCTGCCCGTTCCCGGTGACGCCGCTGATCGAGGCGCTGTGGTGGCACCCGGTCTACGACCGCGACGCCGCCCACCAGTGGTTCCGGCAGGTGTTCGCCGAGGTCGGCGCGCGGGTGCACGGCGAGACGTCGAGCGAGGCCGCGGCGCGCTGACCCGCGCCGATCTCCGTCCGTCCGACGCCGGCCGGGTCATCGGCGGTCCCGATACCCGGCATCGGGGCTTCCGTCTTCCTCGCCCGGTGCGACGGCCGTCACCGTGTGCTGCGAGACCAGGACCACCCGGGCCGCCGGGCGGCCTCGCCGACGAGGAGACCACCGCCGATGACGACCGGAACCGCGCCGCTGTTGCCGCCGGGGGTCTCCGAGGGCTCCTTCGCCCGAGCGCTGGAGCGCTTCGCCGCCGTCGTCGGGCCGGAGCACGTCCTGCGGGGCGACGCCCTCGCCGACTACCGCGACCCGTACTCGTTCAGCCCGGCCGGCAGCTTCGAACCGTCGGCCGCTGTCGAGCCCGCCTCCGTCGAGCAGGTGCAGGCCGTCGTCGCGATCGCCCGAGAGTTCGGCATCCCGCTCTGGACCGTCTCGATCGGGCGCAACTACGGCTACGGCGGCGCCGCGCCACGAGTCGCCGGCTCGGTCGTGCTCGCCCTGCACCGCATGAACCGGGTCCTCGAGGTCGACGACGAGTGCGGCTACGCGATCGTCGAGCCGGGCGTGCGCTTCTCCGATCTCTACGACCACCTGCGCACCATCGGCTCCACGCTGTGGGCCTCGGTCCCCGACCTGAGCTGGGGCAGCGTGCTGGGCAACACCCTCGAGCGTGGCTTCGGGTACACCCCCCACGGCGACCACTCCGTCGTGCAGTGCGGCATGGAGGTGGTGCTCGCCGACGGCCGGGTCGTGCGGACCGGCATGGGCGCGATGACCGGGAACAACGCCTGGTCGCTCTACAAGGGCGGCTTCGGGCCGTCGGTCGACGGCCTGTTCCTGCAGTCCAACCTGGGGATCGTCACCAAGATCGGCATCTGGCTGATGCCGCGCCCCGAGCAAGTCACCGTGTTCATGGCCAAGGCCCCCGAGGAGCACCAGCTCGGCCAGGTCATCGACACCCTGCGTCCTCTTCTGCTCGACGGCACCATCCAGTCCAACTCCGTGGTCGGCAACGCCCTGGCCATCGCCTCGATGATCAGCGACCGGGCCACCTGGTACGACGGGCCCGGACCGATGCCCGACACCGCGATCGCCAACCTCACCCGCGGGCTGGGCATCGGCTGGTGGAACGCCCGCTTCGCCGTCTACGGCACCGAGGACCTCGTCGCCGCCCGCACCAAGGTCATCGCCAAGGCCTTCGAGCGCATCCCCGGCCTCGAGTTGGCCGCTAGCACCTACGCCGGCGACGCCACCGCCGCCGACGTCCACCCCGCCGACCGCGCCCAGATGGGCGTGCCCAGCACCGACCTGATCCGCATGGCCGGCTGGCGCGGCGGCGAACCCGCTCACACCGACTTCTCCCTGGTCTGCCCGCCCCGCAGCCGCGACGCCAATACCCAGATGCGTCTGGTCCGCCAGCGCGTCGAGGAGTTCGGCTTCGACTACGCCGGCGGCTTCACGACCTTCCCGCACCACGCGATCGCTCTCGCGCTGATCAGCTTCGACCGCTCGAACCCCCAGCAGGTCGCCGACGTCGCCCGGCTGTTTCCCCAGCTCGTCGACGACGCCGGCCAGGCCGGGTACGCGCCCTACCGCAGCCATCTCGCCGAGATGGACCACATCGCGGCCAAGTACGACTTCAACGACCACGCCCTGATGCACCTCACCGAGACCATCAAGGACGCCGTCGACCCCGCCGGGATCCTCGCCCCCGGCAAGCAGGGCATCTGGCCCGCCCACCTGCGCCAGCCCTGATTCCCCTCCACCCCTGTCCCGAAAGGGCACCGTTGCCATGTCCACCAGCCCCACCACACCGCCGCCGGACCGCGCCCAGCCGCTCACCGAGGCCCCCGTCGGCGCCCAGGGCGACACCGTCGTCGACCCGGCGACCGGCCGTACAGCCGGCATCCCACAGCTGGTCCTGCTGCTGGCCGCCAGCTGCATGTCCGTGCTCGGCGCCGTGCTCATCGCGCCGGTCCTGCCCCAGATGCAGGCCGAGTTCGCGGCCGTGCCCGGAGCCGCCGTGCTGGTGCCGATCGTGCTCACCGTGCCCGCGCTGATCATCGGGATCACCGCGCCGTTCGCGGGCCTGATCGCCGACCGGTTCGACCGCAAGCGCCTGCTGCTCGTCGCGCTGGTCGCCTACTCGATCTTCGGCACGGCCCCGCTCTACCTGCAGTCGCTCGGGGCCATCCTCGGCAGCCGCGTCCTCGTCGGCATCTGCGAGGCGGCCATCATGACCTCGGCGACCACCCTCATCGGCGACTACTGGTCCGGCGAGAAGCGCAGCCGCTACCTGGGGCTGCAGACCCTGGTCACCGCCCTGGCCGCCACGGTCTTCCTCGGCGTCGGCGGCGCGCTCGGCGCCGCCGGGTGGCGCACCCCGTTCTGGCTCTACCTCGTCGCCATCGTGCTCGTGCTGCCCATGGCCCGCCTGATCTGGCAGCCGGCCGGGCGAGACACCGCCGTCGCCCGGCCGCTGCCCTCGATCCCGTGGCGCCAGCTCGCCGCCCCCTGCATCGTCACGCTGTTCGGCGGCATCGTCTTCTACGCCCTGATCGTCGAGCTCTCCTTCGTGCTCAACGGCGTCGGGGTGACCTCGACCGCCACCATCGGGCTCGTCAGCGCGATCATGTCCCTGGCCACCGCCGCCGGCGCGATCGTCTTCAGCCGGGTCGCCGGCCACTCCCCGCGCGTCCTGCTGCCCATCGAGTTCACGCTCGCCGCGGTCGGGCTGCTGCTGGTCTTCGCGACGTCCTCCACCGTCCTGATCACCCTCGGCGCCGTGGTCACCGGTCTCGGCACCGGGATGCTGCTCCCGACCATGCTGACCTGGGCGGTCAACCGGCTCAGCTTCGAGCAGCGCGGTCGCGGAACCGGCCTCTGGACCGGCACCCTGTTCATCGGCGAGTTCCTCTCCCCACTGGTCATCGCCGCCCTCGGGGTCGGCGTCGGAGGGCTCCAGCCCGCGCTGGCCGTGCTCGCCGTGGCGACCGTCCTCGTCGCGGGGATCACCGTGGTGGCGCTGCGGCGGCACACCCAGCCGCTCAACGTCAGCCACCTCTGACCCGGGGCTCAGGCGCGGACGCCCCGCTGCCCGACCGCGCCGCGCAGGCCGACGCAGCCGATGCACCCGACGCAGTCCACACAGTCGACGCACGCGATGCAGCCCACGCACCGGTCGCAGTCCACGCAGGCGATGGTCGCCACGCACCGCCGGATGCCGGCACCGACGAGGGTGAGCACGCTGGTCAGGACGCCGGCGCTCCCGGCGGTCGCGGCGCTCCCCCCGACCCCGACGCTGCCCGCGGTGGCCACACTGCCCGCGACGGCGACGCTGCCCGCGGTCGCGACGCTCCCGGCCACGGCGACGCTGCCGCCCGTGGCGACGCTGCCCGCGACGGCGATGCTCTCGGTGGTCGCGACGCTGCCGACCACGGCGAGCCCGCCGTCGGGGGCCTCGTCGTCGGGAGGCGCGCTCGCGAGCGCGAGGTCGGGAGTCATGTCCGGGGTCCTCTCCGTCGGCCGCGAGGACATCGTCGACCCGTCGTGCCCGTCAGGGAAGCGGCCGGCCGGCCGCGACGGCGGCGAGGACCGCGACGGCGTGCAGCGCCTCGCCGCGCTCGGGTGGCAGCCCGGCGTCCGTGACCAGGCCCGTCGGGTCGTGGAAGGCGACGACCGCCGCGTCGTCCTCGCCGCGCACGAGGATCCGCAGCGGGAGGTCGAGGGCGAGGCGGGGCGCGTCGAGCATCAGGGGGGTCCCGACGCGGGCCGCCCCGAAGACGACCACGGTGGCGGGCGGCATCTCCAGGCCGGCGGCGAGGGCGTTCGCGCGGTGGTCGATGCGGGCGAAGACCTCGAGTCCGCGGCTGCTCAGCGCCTCCTCCAGCCGACCCAGCGTCTCGTCGAACCCCCGGTCACTGCGCAGTTCCACGACGTCGGTGCTCACCGGGACCTCCTCATGGCGGCTGGGCATCGGCACGACGATGTCAGCTCGGGACCGGTCGGGCGGTCATCTCGCGCCGGCCGGTCACCCCGACCTCGACGAAGGTCATCGACCATCCCTCCCGCGGCGCCGGGTGACCGGGTCGGTCGGTGACGGGCGGTAGCGTTCCGCTGGCCCACGGCGATGGTCGGGGCGGGAGTGCGGGCAGCCCGACGGGGGACGTCGGACGCCCGCCGATCGTGGGGGGCGCGCTTGACGTCGGAACCACCGGCCGACGAAGGTCAGGAGCCCGGGGGTGGGCGCTGGCCGACCCCGCAGGCTGCGCTGGAGGCGGGTATCGACTTCGACCGGGCCAACGCCGCCCGCATGTACGACCACTTCCTCGGCGGCGGCCACAACTTCGCCGTCGACCGCGAGGTCGCCGAGAAGGTCGCCTCCGGCAACCCCGACATCGCCGCGGTCGCCCGCGCCAACCGGGCCTACCTGGGCCGGGTGGTGCGGTGGTGTCTCGCGGCGGGCATCGACCAGTTCCTCGACCTCGGCTCCGGGGTGCCCACGGTGGGCAACGTCCACGAGATCGCCCACCAGACCCACGCCGCGGCGCGGGTGGCCTACGTGGACTTCGAACCCGTCGCGGTCGCCCACGCCCAGGCCATCCTCGCCGAGGACCCGGGCCGCGCCACCGTGACGATCACCCGCGCCGACCTGCGCGACCCGGCCTCCGTGCTCGCCGCGCCCGGCGTGGCCGACCTGCTGGATCTGGGCCGGCCCGTGGCGCTGCTCGCCATCGCGGTCCTGCACTTCGTCCCCGACCCGACGGCCCGCGCGGCCCTCGACGAGTACCGCGCGGCGATGGCGCCCGGCAGCGCGCTCGCGATCAGCCACGCGAGCGACGACCACGACGACCCGGTGGTCGCCGAGCGGGTCCGCGGCGCGGCCGCCGGCTACGCGCACAGCGCGACCCCGCTGATCCTGCGCGGCCGCGGGGAGCTGCGGGACCTGTTCGCGGGGTTCGAGCTCGTCCCGCCCGGGCTGGTCGACGTCCGCGACTGGCCCGTCCCGCAGCCCGACCAGCCCGGCGCCGGCGGCTACGGCGGGGTCGGCCGCCTGCGCTGAGGTCGTTCGTTCAGCCGTCGGCGAGGGCCTCGAGCAGCGGGTCGAGCGCGTCGAGGCTGTGGGCGCTGACGACGGCGTCGCACCAGGGCCACGCGGCGGCCATGCCGCCGGCGAGCGGGCGGTAGCGGGGGCTCGCCGTGCGGGGGTTGGCCCAGACCACTCGGTGGGCGACCCGCGAGAGCCGCGCCATGGCCGCCGCGAGCCGGGCGGGGTCGCCGGTGTCCCACCCGTCGGAGATCACGAGGACCACCGCGCCACGGGCCGTCCCGCGCCGGCCGTGCCCGTCGGTGAACTCCGCGATCGCGTCGCCGATGCGGCTGCCGCCCGCCCAGTCGCTGCAGCGGTGCACCGCGCGGTCGATCGCGACCTGCGGCTGGTGACGGGCCATGACGGACGTCAGCCGCGTCAGGCGGGTGGCGAAGCCGTAGACCTCGGCGCGGGCGCCGCCCGCCGCGCACCACAGCAGCTGGAGCAGCGCGCGGGCGTAGGGCTCCATCGATCCGGAGACGTCGCAGAGCACCACCAGCCGGCGCGGGCGGGTCCGCCGGGCCCGGTGGACGATGCGTGCGGGATCGCCCCCGGTCGCCCGCGCGGCTCGCAGCGTGGCCCGCAGGTCGACCCGGTCGCCGTGAGTCGCGGGACGGAAGCGACGGGTCCGGCGCGGCGGGGTGGCGACGCGCAGCCGGCGCATCGCGTCCGCGAGGGCCAGCAGCTCGGCGGGCGAGAGCGAGGCGAAGTCGCGGTCGTGGAGGGGACCGCGGCGCTCGGCCGCGCTGGCGATCGCGGGGACGGGGACCTCCCGCGGGCTGCCCTCACCACCGACGGCGTCGTCGGCGGGCCCGGCGGAGGCACCACCGGACGTGGACGGCGTGGTGGACAGCTGCGTCTCGGCGCCGAGGGGCGGGGCGGACGGGTCGCCCCGCTGGTCGACGGGGTCGGACACCCCGGAGAACGTCGCCGCGAACACCGCGTCGAAGGTGCCGATCTGCGCCGGGTCCGACACCAGCGTCGCCAGGCCCGCCCGCCGCAGCGCCTGCTGGGTGTCGGGCCGGATCAGGAGGATCGCCCGCGCGAAGCGCTCGGCGCGCTCGGGGGTGACCGGCAGCCCCGCCCGGTGCAGGGCCGCGGCGAAGCCGGCCGCGAGGGTCGCGACATCGGGCCCGGTGGCGGTGGTCGACACGCTCAGCGCCCACCGACGACCACGTCGAGGCCCTCCCGGGCGAGCTGCTGGTCCTCGTCGTACTTGAGGACCGCCCCCAGCGTGCGCTCCGCCGCGGCCGCGGTGAGCACGTCCACGCCGAGCGCGACGAGCGCGCCGGTCCAGTGGATCGCCTCGGCGACGCCGGGCGGCTTGAGCAGCTCCAGGCCCCGCAGCCGCGACACCGCGTGGGCGACCTGGTCGGCGAGGGCGTCCCCGGCGAGCGGGACGCGGCCGCGGATGATCGCCTCCACCCGCGCCGCGTCGGGATACCGGATCCAGGCGTAGAGGCAGCGGCGCTTGAGGGCGTCGTGCAGGTCCCGGGTGCGGTTGGAGGTGAGCACCGTGATCGGCGGGACGAGGGCGCGGCGGGTCCCGAGCTCGGGGATCGTCACGGCGGCCTCGGCGAGGACCTCGAACAGGTAGGCCTCGAACTCGTCGTCGGCGCGGTCGATCTCGTCGACGAGGAGCACCGCGGGTCGGGGGCCCGGGTGGCGCACCGCGGCGAGCAGCGGGCGCTCGAGCAGGTAGTCGTCGGTGAACAGGTCCGCGTCGCGCAGCGTCTCCCCCCGGCTCTCGGCGAGCCGGATCGCGAGCAGCTGGCGGGGGTAGTTCCACTCGTAGATGGCCTCGGACGCCGTCAGGCCCTCGTAGCACTGCAGCCGCAGCAGCGGGGTGTCCAGGGCGGCGGCGAGCGTGACGGCGGCCTGCGTCTTCCCGACGCCGGGCTCGCCCTCGAGCAGGATGGGCTGGCGCATCGCGGTGGCCAGGAACAGGGCGGTCGCGAGCGACTCGTCGGCCAGGTACCCGTGGCCCGACAGGGCGTCCTGCAGTGCCGCGACGTCGGGGAACTCCGTCATCGGGCCCCGTTCACGGTCGGCGCGGGGGCGAGGAACGCCTGCCGGCAGCCGAGTCCGCAGAACCAGTGGGTGGTCCCCTCGACGACGGCCGAGGGGCTGGCGGGCACGCACGCGACGGTCATGCCGCAGACCGGGTCGACGGCGTGCGACGGGGCCGCCTCGGGCTCCGCCGCGACCGCGGTGGACACCGGCCACACCCGGTGGGCCCGGGTCGCCACGATCTCGGCGTAGATCGAGAGCGCGACCTCGGCCGGGCTGCGGGCCCCGATGTCGAGACCGGCAGGGGTGTGGATGCGCGCCCGGGCCTCCGGGTCCAGCGCCTCGAGCACCGCGGCCCCCCGACGCCTGCTCGCCACGAGCGCGACGTAGGGCACCCCCGCGCGCAGGGCCCGCGTCAGGACCGGCTCCTCCTGCCGCCCGTGCGAGGCGACGATCACGGCGGCGGCGCTCGGGCGGGACCAGCCCGTCCCCGTCGTCGACCGGGTCGAGCCCGGTCGCGGCGCGCACGTCGTAGGCGAGCGCGGTCCCGACGGTCCCGAGGGCCCGCGCGACGGGCCCGTCCCCGAGCACGGCGACGACCGTCGGCGGGACCATCGCCTCGAGGAAGATCTCCAGGGTGCCGCCGGAGAGGCAGGGGTTGTCGACGGTGATCACCCCGTCGGCCGTCTCCGGTTCCCCGGCGGACCCGGTGACCTCGGCGGACGGCGTGATCCGCAGCAGCGTGGACGTGCCGTCGCGCAGGAGCCGCAGTCCCTCGAGCCGGACCGTCGACTCGGCGCACGCCCCGCCGACGAAGCCCTCGATCGTGCCGTCGGGCAGCACGACGGCACGATCGCCGGGCCGGGCGCTGGTGGGGCGCTCGGCCCGGACGACCGTGGCGAGCACGAACGGGGTGCGGTCGCCGCGCAGGCGGTCCACCCGCGTGAGCAGGTCCGTCGGGAGGCCGGTCGGGCTCATGTGATGCCGAGGTCGGGACGCAGGGGGTGGCCCTGGGCGGCGCACCACACCGCGGCCGGGGTGAGCGGCATGTCGGCGTGGCGGACGTCGTACGGGGCGAGCGCGTCGAGCACCGCGTTCACCACCGCGGGCGGCGAGCCCACGGTCGCGGACTCCCCCACGCCCTTCGCGCCGATCGGGTGGTGCGGCGACGGGGTGACGGTCTCCCCGAGCTCCCAGGACGGGCACTCCAGGGAGGTGGGCAGCAGGTAGTCCATCATCGAGCCGCCGAGGCAGTTCCCGTCGAGGTCGAAGGCGATGCACTGCATCAGCGCCATCCCGACGCCGTCGGCGAGCCCGCCGTGCACCTGCCCCTCGACGATCATCGGGTTGATCCGCACCCCGCAGTCGTCGACCGCGACGAACCGCCGGACGTCGACCGCACCGGTCCCCGGGTCGACGTCGACGACGCAGACGTAGGCCCCGCAGGGGTAGGTCAGGTTCGGCGGGTTGTAGACGCAGGTGGCGTCGAGGTGGCCCTCGACGCCCTCGGGCAGCTCCAGGTTGGAGTGGGCGGCCATCGCGATCTCGGCCATCGATCGGGACGCGTCCGGGTCGCCCGCGACCTGCCAGCGGCCGTCGCCCCACTCGAGGTCGTCCGCGGAGACCTCCATCATCGCCGCGGCGACGATCCTGGCCCGCTCCCGGACCTTGCGGGCGACCATGGCCGTCGCGGCGCCGGAGACCGGTGTGGACCGGGAGCCGTAGGTTCCGAGCCCGAACGGGGTCTGGTCCGTGTCGCCATGGACCACCTCGATGTCGTCCGGGGAGATGCCCGAGCTCCTGGGCGACGATCTGCGCGAACGTCGTCTCGTGGCCCTGCCCCTGGCTCTGGCACGAGAATCCGCAGCACCGCCTTGCCGGTGGGGTGCACGCGCAGCTCGGCGCCGTCGGCCATCCCCAGCCCGAGGATGTCCATCGAGCGGCGCGGGCCGGCCCCGACCGCCTCGGTGAAGAAGCTCAGCCCGATCCCCATGAGCTTGACGGGCTCCCCGGCCGTCCCCGAGGGTCCGGCTCCGCTGCGCTGCGCGTCCTCGAACCGCCGACGCCGGTCGGCCTGCTCGGCCCGGAGGTCGTCGTACCCCGCCTTGTCCAGCGCGACCTGCAGCGTGTGCGGGTAGTTCCCGGAGTCGTACTCCCAGCCGGTCTTGGACTGGTACGGGAACTGCTCGGGCCGCAGGAGGTTGCGCATCCGCAGCTCGGCGGGGTCCGCACCGAGGTCGTGGGCGACGACGTCGACCATGCGCTCGATGAGGTACACGGCCTCGGTGATGCGGAACGAGCAGGCGTAGGCGACGCCGCCCGGGGCCTTGTTGGTGTAGACCCCGGTGACCGCGCAGTGCGCGGCCTCGAGGTCGTAGGAGCCGGTGAACACCCCGAAGAAGCCGGCCGGGAACGCGGTGGGCTGCGCGGTGGCGTCGAAGGCGCCGTGGTCGGCCAGCACGTGCACCCGCACCGCGCGGATGCGGCCCTCGCGGGTCACCGCGATCTCGCCGCGCATGTGGTAGTCCCGGGCGAAGGACGTGCTCATGAGGTTCTCGGAGCGGTCCTCCATCCACTTCACCGGCTTCCCGGTGACGATCGAGGCGACCACCGCGCACACGTAGCCGGGGTAGATGCCGACCTTGTTGCCGAAGCCGCCGCCGATGTCCGGGGAGATGATCCGGATCTTGTGCTCGGGCAGGCCCGCGACCAGCGCATAGAGGGTGCGGTGGGCGTGCGGGGCCTGGGTCGTCGTCCAGAGGGTGAGCTTCCCGGTGACCGGGTCCATGTCGGCGATGGCGCCACAGGTCTCCAGCGGGGCCGGGTGGACCCGTGGGTAGATCATGTCCTGGGCCACGACCAGCTGGTCCGGCGCCGCCTCGGCCTCGGCGAACACCGCGTCGGTGGCCGCCCGGTCGCCGGACTCCCAGTCGAAGATGTGGTTGTCGGTCTTCCCCTCCTTGTCGGTCGCGGATCACCGGGGTGCCGGGCTCGAGGGCGCGCTTCGCGTCGATGACCGGGTCGAGGGGCTCGTACTCGACGTCGATCAGGGCGAGGGCGTCACGGGCGGAGTAGCGGTCGTCGGCGACGACGAACGCCACCTCCTGGCCCTGGAAGCGCACCTTGTCGGTGGCCAGTACGGCCTGGGTGTCCTGGGACAGCGTCGGCATCCACGCCAGGCCGAGCCCCGCGAGCGTCTCGCCGGTGATGACGGCGTGGACCTTCGGGTGGGCTTCGGCGGCGCTGGTGTCGATGCTCGTGATGCGGGCGTGGGCCAGCGGGCTGCGCAGGACGGCGCCGTGGAGCATGCCCGGAAGCACCACGTCGTCGACGTACTGCCCGCGGCCGCGGACGAAGCGGGCGTCCTCCTTGCGCTTCATCGACCCGTACCCGCGCGGGGTCTCCTCGGCGGCGTGGATCTGGACCGAGAGGTCCTGGACGCCCTTCTCGTGGATCGTGGTCATGCCAGGGCCTCCGAGGTGTCGGCGGCGTCCCGGTCGGCGGCTTCCTTGGCGGCTGCCCACTGCACCGAGCGGACGATGTTCTCGTAGCCGGTGCACCGGCAGATCTGGCCGGAGATCGCCTCGCGGATCGTCTCGGCCGAGGGCGCGGGATCGCGGTCGAGCAGGGCGCGGCTGGTCAGCATCATCCCCGGCGTGCAGAAGCCGCACTGCAGGCCGTGGCAGACCATGAACCCCTCCTGGACCGGGTCGAGCTCCGCCTCGGTGCGGCCGTGGGCGAGGCCCTCGACGGTGGTGACCTCGGCGCCGTCGGCCATGACCGCCAGCACCGTGCAGGACTTCACCGGCACCCCGTCGAGCCGGACCACGCACGCGCCGCAGTTCGAGGTGTCGCACCCCCAGTGCGTGCCGGTCAGGCGCAGCTCGTCGCGCAGGAAATGGGTCAGCAGCAGGCGCGGCTCGACGTCACGGACGTAGGACTCGCCGTTCACACTCACGGTGATCTGCACGTCAGGCCTCTTCCCCTCGGCTCCGGCGCGCTGCCCGGCGCAGCACCCTGGTGGTGAGCTCGCCGGCGAGATGGCGCTTGTAGTCCACCGGGCCGCGCTGGTCCGCGCTGGGCGAGCAGTGCCGCGCGGCGATCCGCCCGGCCTCGACGAACGCCTCGTCGCTCGCCGGGCCGCCGCGCAGGTGGTCCTCGGCCTCGGCGCGACGAAGTGCGGGGCGCCGACGGCGGAGAGCCCGATCCCGACCTCGGCGACGGTGTCGCCGTCGAGGGCGAGCATCGCGCCCGCCGAGGCGACCGCCCAGTCGCCCGCCCGGCGCTCGAGCTTCGCGTAGGCGCTGCTCGGAGCCCGGCGAGGATCGGGACGCGGACCGCGACGAGCAGCTCCTCGTGGGCCCACCGCGGTCTCGTAGGGGCCGCGGTGGAACTCCCGCACCGGGACCCCCGCTCGCCGTCCGCGCCCCGGATGACCGCCGTCGCCCGCATCGCCGAGAAGGCGGCGGAGAGGTCCTCCGAGGGGTCGGCCTGGCAGAGCGAGCCGCCGACGGTGCCGCGGTTGCGGACGATGGGGTCGGCGATCAGCCGCTCGGCGTCAGTGAAGATCGGGAAGTGCTCGGCGATCACCGGCGAGGACAGCAGGGCGGCATGGCGGACCATCGCGCCGATCCGGACCTGGTCGGACTCCACGGAGACGACGGCCAGCTCGTCGAGCCCGTTGATGTCGATCAGCGTCTCGGGCTCGGCCAGCCGCAACTTCATCATCGGCAGCAGGCTGTGTCCGCCCGCGACGAGGAACGACTCGGGTCCGTGCCTGCGTCAGCATCGCGATCGCGTCGTCGACGCTGGTCGCCTTGATGGTACTCGAACTGGGCGGGAACCTGCATCCGGTCCTCCGGGGCGTGGTGGAGGTCACAGCGTGGGCGCCCGCAGGTGCGGCGGAAAGCCCGCCCTAAGCGATCGGTTAAGTGGTTCCTGGTGTGACCCACGTCGCCTGCCCAGACTGACGCGGTGACCCTGACCCAGCTGAACGCGTTCGTCGCCGTCGCGCGGCTCGGGTCGGTGAAGGCGGCGGCGGGGGCGCTGGGGGTCAGCGAGCCTGCGGTCTCGCAGGCGCTCGCGGCGCTGCGCCTGCACCTCGGCGATCCCCTGCTGGCTCGCGAGCACGGCCGGATGGAGCTCACCGAGGGGGGTCAGCGGCTCCTCGGGGTCGCGTTCGCAGATCGTCGCCCTGGGCTCCGAGGCCGAGGCCACCGTCCGCTCGGCGCAGGGTGCGGCGGACCGGCTGCGCGTCGTCTCGACCAGCACTCTCGCCGAGTTCGCCGCCGGCCCCGTCACCGACGCCTTCGACCGGCGCTCCGCCGGCTCCGTCGAGATCAGCTGGGGGGTCGCGGCGGGCTCGGAGATGGCCGGTGCTCGTGGCGCAGCGGCTCGCCGACGTCGCGCTCGGCCCGACGTCTCGACGGCGACCCCACGCTCGGCCTGTCGAGCGAACCGATCCTGCGCGCCCAGCTCGTCGTCGCGGCCGCGCCCGACCCGGCGGCCCCGGGGCCTGCCCCGGACCTGGACCTGGCTGCTCGGTCCCCGGGGCGCCGAGCCCGACAGACGAGGTGGCCGCCCTGCTGCGCCGCCTCGCCGTGCCCGACTCCCGGGTCCAGGTGTTCGGCACCCAGACCACCGCGTGGGAGGCGGCCGCGGCGGGGGCGGGCGTCGCCCCCGGGACGAGGCATCTGCTGTCCCCGCAGCTGCGGCGCGGGGATCTGGAGCTCGTGACCGTCCCGACCACCCCGGTGCCCATGCGCTGGTACGCCACGACGCTGCGGCCGGACCACCGGCGCCTGGTGGCGGCCACCTTCCACCGGTTCCTCGGCACCCCCGACGCCCTCGCGATCCTGCGGTCGCCCACCGGCGGGGTGCCGCCCTCGCGGTTCCGGCCGCCGGTCTACGTCACGATCTGGAGCTGATCGGCCCGCTCCCCCGATACTCCCGTCCGTGATCACGTGCGTCGTCCACTACGTCATCGACCCGACGAAGACCGAGGCGTTCGAGCGGTTCGCGCGACGCTGGATGGAGCTCGTCGGGCAGCACGGCGGCACCCACCACGGGTATTTCCTCCCCGCCGAGGGGGCGAGCGACGCCGCGCTCGCCCTCTTCAGCTTCCCGAGCCTCGCGGCCTACGAGGTGTACCGGGCGCGGTTCGGCGAGGACCCCGACTTCGTCGAGGCCGACCGCATCCGGGACGAGAGCGGCTGCGTCGTGCGCCACGACCGCACCTTCATGCGTCCGTTGCTGCCCTGACGACTGGGTCATGGTCCACTTCTGTGGGGCGGAACGCGTCGGGGCTCACCGTGACGGGCTGGCGGACCCGGCGGTGCGCGTGTTGATGGCAGGTCAGCCGTCAACTACGCGGAACTTGCGGCTCAGGGGTCAGAGGCGGACGGAAATCGGCGGCGGAGCCGCGCCCCAGGTCGAGATCGATCGGTGATCCTCGCTCACGGGCAGTCCGCCGTCCTGGGCCGATAGAATCGTGGGGATTCTGTAGTGCCCGGGACCCCGGCGCCGAGAGCTCGCCCCGTCGAGCGACCAGGCCGGAGGCCCCTGATGGCGCAAGCCCCAGAAACGTTCGATCGGTCTCCCGAGGATTCGGGCCCGCACCGGTCCGCGCCTGTGGACGGGGTGTCCGTCGCCGACGCCGGGCACCGACCCGTCGTCCACGTCGCCGGCCGGGTCGACCGTGCCGTCGTCGTCGAGGTGTCCGGGACGATCCGCGGCCTGCTCGCGAGCGGCGTCCGTGAGCTGGCCGTGGACCTGAGCGCGTGCTGGGAGGCCGACGGGCTGCTCCCGGTGCTGAGCCGAGCCCACACCGAGCTGACCGATCGGGGCGCGACCCTGCGCGTGGTCGGCGTGAGCTCGCCGGCGTTGCTGGCCGCCCTCGCGGCCGCGCCGCTCGGAGAGGTGCTCGCGATCTACTACACGGCCCGCCACACCTCCCGCCACCGACGCGAGAGCGCAGGCCGGTCGGTGCAGCGACGCACGGACTGGCCCACTCCCGAGGGCGTCGCCCTCCGGGCCGTGCCCGGCGCGCCGGGCCCGTCGACGCCGACCGGCGCCGGCGCCGGGCCCTCACCCACCGCGCCGACGGCGTGACGGGCCTTCTCCGGGCGTCGCTGTGCTCGCTCGCCGATGTGCTCGACCTCGCCGGTGAAGCGGCCGCCGCCCTCGGCGTCCTGGCCGTCACCGCCCGGCACCGACCCCGGCGACCCGGACGGGACGCCACCGACTGGGGACCACGCCTCGTCCCGGACCCACCCCATGGCCCCACCCTGCGAGTCGGAGGCACAACCGTGGCTCATCGCCACTTCATCGGATCGTCGTTCATCGGGCCGGGACACGCGGCGATCACCTTGCGCGGGGACATCGACACCGATGCCGCCGACCAGTTGGCCGAGCACCTCGACGGGTTCCTCGACGCCGCTTCCCGGTTCGTCACCGTCGACGCGACCCGGGTCAGTTCGTGCCATCCGCGGGTGTTCGAGCTGCTCGAGCGCGCCGAGCACCGGCTGGCTGCCCGCGGAGGACGAATGACCGTCGCCGGGCTGCACCCCTCACTGCGAGCCGGCCCCGCATCAAGCCCGGTACTCACCGAGGGCCGCCAGACCACCCGCTCCCACGTCACCGACTGACCAACCGAGCCCGACCGACGCCGCCCTCGCGCGCCAAACCGGAAGGAGAACGACCGAGTTGTTCGAAGACCGGCGCCGACAGACGAGCGAAGCGCACAGATTTCCGAAGATGGCCCGACATTCCCCACGATCCGGACGTGATCCGGGCCCGCGCCTCCCGCGCAGGATCTCGAACCATTTCGGCCAGGCCACGCGTATCCGCGATCGAGGGTCGACAGCCCTCACGACCAGAGAAGGAATCGCTATGACCATCACGTTGACCGACCCACAGGGCCTGCCGAGAGTCGACGTTCACCGCCAGGTGTCGATCGCCACCGGTTCCAAGCTCGTCTTCATGGCTGGGCAGGTCGCCTGGGACGCCGACGGAACGCTGGTCGGCAAAGATGACCTCACCGCCCAGGTCGAGCAGTGCTTTCTCAACATCGGCGCCGCCCTGGCCGACATAGGTGGCTCGTTGGACGACATTGCCAAATTGACCATCTATGTGACCGACTGGACCATCGACAAGATGCCGATGATACGGGAGGGTCGCGCCCGAGCTTGCGCCGAACTCGGCGTCACCACGTTCGTGCCGCCGAGCACCCTGATCGGTGTCGCCGCGTTGTTCGTCCCCGAGCACCTCGTCGAGATCGAGCCGATCGCGGTTCTCAACTAGAAAGCAATGGTCGTGGGCGACGAGGGCTACGCGACCCGGACCGGCCGGCGTACCGACCTTGGGTCGGTGCCGACCTGACCTGGTCAGGTAGGGGGGCCGCTCATCCACAAACGCCGAGCCGCCGAGCACAACGGCGAAAGAACATCAGAGAAGGACGGACTTCCTGGTTCGCGGGGCTCCACCCCTGCCTACGAACTGCCCGAGGACGCACCTTCGGCTCTTGCCCGTCGGTCAGGACCGGCGTTGCGGCTCCGCGGCAGAAGGAGCGGGCTGGTCAGCAGCAGCGCTCCCGCCAGCGCGAGCGCAGCCCGGGGCCCGGCCACCTCGGCGATCCCGCCCCAGACGGCCGTCAGCACCGCGATGGCGGCGCTGCTGCTGATCGACCAGGCGGTCAGGGTCCGGGCGGTGAGCGCGGTGGGGGTGAGCTCGAGGCGCCGCACCGCGAGGACCGGGTTGAACAGGCCGCAGCAGACGACCAGCCCGAGCTGGACGACCACGACGAGGACGAGCCCGCCCGTCCCGGGCCCGACGCCGGCGAGCGCGATCGGCCAGCAGGCGCGCAGCACCCCGGTCACCCGCAGCAGCCGGTGCGGCCCGTACCGCGCGGCCAGCGGGTGGGCCAGCCGCGAGGCGACGAACCCGCCCAGGCAGGGTGCGGCGAAGGCGAGCCCGTACTGCCACGGCGCGAACCCGAGGCGCCCGAGCATCAGGACGGCGATCACGGGCTCGGTCGCCATGATGAGCCCGTTGACCACCAGGACGTTCCCGAAGAGCCTGCGCAGCGTCCGGTGGGTCAGGAGGTGCCGCCACCCGTCGAGGAGATCGACGGCCCGCATCCTCGGCCGCTCCCGGGCGGGCGGGGTCTCCGGGGAGCGGATCGCGAGGATCCCGAGGGCGGAGAGCAGGTAGCTCACGGCGTCGGCGATCACCGTGGTGACCGGCCCGAGCAGGCCGACGGCGGCGCCGCCCAGGGGCGGACCGACGGTCATCGCCGTCCACGTCGTCGACTCGAAGCGGCTCGTCGCGACCAGCAGGTCCCCGGGGGCCACGAGGGCCCGCAGGTGCGCGCCGCTCGCGGCGGCGAAGGCGATCTTGGCGGCCGCCGTGACGACGGCGACCACCACGAGCTGGGAGAGGCTCAGGCCGCCCAGCGCGTACGCCACGGGCACGGTCAGCAGCGCGGCGGCGCGGAGCAGATCCATCGTGATCATGACCGGGCGCTTGCGGCGGCGTTCCACCCAGGGCCCCAGCGGCACCGCGACCACGGCGCCGACCGCCAGCCCCGCGGCGGCCAGGCCGGAGACCGCGGCCGGTCCGGCGTGCAGCACGAGGACGGCGATCAGCGGGAAGGCGCCGAAGCCCAGGCCGGAGCCGTAGGCGCTGACCGCGTACGAGGCCCAGAGCCATCCGTACGCCCGTCCCAGCGCCCGCCGTCGCAGCAGTCCCACCCACGCCTCCCCGGGTCCCGCGCCCCACGGGCGGAATCCGGTGAGGACAGCACCTCGGGGGCCGGCGGGTCGAACAACGGGGACCTCGCCGCGCCACAACCGACGGTTGTGGCCCTACCGTGCCGGGCGTGGACATGGCGGGAGTCCGGACGTTCGTGGCGGCGGCCGACGCCGGGCAGTTCCAGCACGCCGCGGTCGACCTCGCGATCACCCAGCAGGCCGTGTCGAAGCGGATCGCCGCCCTGGAGGCCGAGCTCGAGGTGCGGCTCTTCGCGCGGACCCCGCGCGGGGTGGAGCTCACCGTCGACGGCCGGTCCTTCCTCCCCCACGCCCGGGAGCTGGTGCGCGCCGCCGAACGGGCCGAGGCCTCGGTGCGCCCCGGCCGGCGGGCCCTGCGCGTCGACGTCATCAGCCGCCAGATCGCGCCCGCGTCGCTGCTGCGCGAGTTCCACGCCGCCCGGCCGGAGGTCGAGCTCGACGTCGTGACCCTCGGCGGGCACACCACCCCCACGGCCGCGGCAGCCGTCGCCGCCGGAACCGTCGACGCGTCCTTCCGCGCCGTCCCCGACCCGCGGGAGCTGCCCGAGGGGACGGCCGCGATCCGGGTGCTCGACGAACCGCACCAACTGCTGTGCGGGCCGCACCACCCCTACGCCGACCGCGCGGCGGTCACGCCGGCCGAGCTCGCCGGGCACCGCCTCTGGTTCCCCGGCATCGCCGAGGGCACCGAGTGGGCCACCTTCTACGCCGCCCTCGCCGCCGCGTTCGACCTGACCGTCGAGCCCGTCGGGCCCCGCTCCGGGACCGAGCACCTCCTCGACGTCCTCGCCGAGGCCCCCGATCTCGCGACGCTGGTCGGTGAGCGGACCCGCCTGCTCTGGCCCGACCACTACGACCTGCGGCGCGTCCCGCTGCGCGGGCCGACCGTCGCCTACCCCCACCGCCTGCTGTGGCGCCGCGACAACCCGCACCCCGGACTCGCCGCGCTGCGCGAGCACCTGGCGCAGCGCCCGGCCCCGACCGACCCCGACGCCACGTGGTCACCCCCCTGGCCGCGCTGACACACACGTCGTGCGGTTGACGAGGTCGGGCGGCTCTGTTCACCTGGTGTTCACACTGTTCGCTCTCGTCGACGGTCCAGTCGGGAGGCCGGCCGACGCGGCACGTCACGCTCGAGGACGGACCCATGGCACCCGCTGCGCACCCGATCGCGACCTCCACCCCGTCGCTGCCACGCCCCCGGACGGGCGGGACGACGGAGTCCTGGCCCGGCTCCTTCCCGGAGGACTGGCGCGACGCGATCACCGACTACCTCCCGCCCGCCGGACCGGACGGGTGCTGGGCCTCGGGCTCGCCCGACGGGCCGGGCGCCGCCTCCGACAACTGACGGGCCACTCCCGCGGGACTCCGGCGCGTCGCCGTGCCCGGGCCGCCGGCGGCCCTACTGTGTGACGGCTGTGACCTCACGTGGTGATCGGGACAGAAGTGACGGACGTGATCCACGACGCCGCGTGATACCGCGGCCGGTCGGCCCACCGTCGGTGTCCTGGTGGGCCGGCGTGCTGGCCGTCGTCGGGCTGCTCGTCGGCGTCGGTGCGGTGGTCCTGGGCGGCGACCTCGAGTCGGCGGGCCCCGTCCTGGGAGCGCCGGCCCTGGGGGCGCCGGCCGTCCTGGGAGCTCCTGCTCTCCTCGCGGCCGAGGCTCCGGCGCCGGGTCGTCCGCGTGTCGACCCGACGCTGCTCTCCACCGCCCGGGCCCACGGCAAGGTCGTGTCGCTGACCTTCGACGACGGCCCCACCGCCCGGTACACCCCGCAGATCCTCGCGGTGCTCGCGCGCAACCACGTCACCGCGACGTTCTGCGAGATCGGCCAGCAGGCGAGGGCCGCGCCGGCGCTCGTGCGCCGCGTCGTCGCCGGCGGGCACCGGCTGTGCAACCACACGATCACCCACGACGAGGGCATCGGGACGCACACGCCGCGGGTCATGGACCAGCAGCTGCGGGCGAGCCGCGACGTCCTCGTGGCGGCCTCCGGCGGCGCCGACGTCGACTACTTCCGCGCTCCGGGCGGGAACTGGACCCCGACCCTGCTGCGCCTGTCCGCCCAGGACGGGATGCAGGCGCTCGGCTGGACCGTCGACACCCGCGACTGGACCCGTCCGGGCTCCGCGGCGATCGTCGCGACGGTGGAGCGGAACGTCCGCCCCGGCGCGATCATCCTGTTCCACGACGGCGGGGGTCCGCGGGACCAGACGGTCAGCGCGGTCACGCAGCTGATCCCGTGGCTGCGCGCCCACGGCTACTCCTTCGTCCTCCCCTCCTGAGTCCTCGCCCCGGGTCGCGCGTCCGGATCAGCCGGGCGGGGGCGGGGCGGGCGGGAGCCGGCCGGTGCTGACCAGGAGCGTGACGGTCTGCCCGGGGATCGCCCCGGGCCCGACGGGGTTCTGCCCGACGACGGTGCCGGCGGCCACCCGGCTGCCGATCGGGGTGACGGCCACCGGGAACCCGGCCTGCGCCAGGGCCGCCGTGGCATCGGCCTGGGACCTGGTGACCTCGGAGGGGACCGTGGGCCGCGGGCCACCGACGAGGTACCGCGGGTCCGGAGGCGGGAGCGGCAGCACGGGCGACCCGGCGAGGATCGTGGTGGCGGCCTGGTAGAAGGTCCGCGCCGGCACGTTGCCGCCGGCGAGGGTCCCGTGCCCGCAGTTGGTGGGGGGCGTGCCGTCGCAGAGCGGGCGCGGCGAGGGCGAGTCGTCGAACACGATCGACGCGCCCGCCAGCGAGGGGGTCGCGGCGACGAACACCCCGGACTCGGCGGTGTCGGTCGTCCCGGTCTTGGCGGCGGTCGGACGGTTCCACTGCAGGGTCTGCGCGGACTGCGCGGAGGTGCCGCCCGGTTGGTCGTCCTTGGACAGGGCGGTCATCTCGGTGTCGGCGACCTGCGGCGAGATCGCCGGCGTGCAGGGTTCGGAGGGCACCGGCACGGAGTGGCCGGCCGCGTCGGTGACGGCGGCGATCGGGTTCGGCGGGCACCACGTGCCGTGGCTCGCCAGGGTCGCGCCCACGTTCGCCATCTCGAGGGGGCTGGTCGGCGTCGGCCCGAGGGTGAACGAGGCCTGGTTCTGGTCCTTGATGACGTCGGCCGGGGACGCCAGCCCCGGCCCCGCCGGCTCGGCGAGGCTCCGCAGGCCCATGCGCACGGCGGTATCGACGATGGGGGCGATCCCCGTGGTCTCCTCCAGCTTGACGAACGCCGTGTTCGGGGACCGTGCCAACGCGTCCTGGAGGGTCAGGGTCGGGGGGTTCGCCTCGGCGTTGGCGATCGTGTACCCGGGGGTCAGCGGCGAGGTGTAGGTCGGCTGGGGCACCGGGATGACGTCGTCGATGCCGCCGCCCTGCGCGAGGTAGGTCGACGAAGTGAAGATCTTGTATGCGGAGCCCGCGCCGAGGTTCTCCGGGGCGGCGGGCAGGTCGTAGGTGGTCTGCAGGGTCGCCGCGTCGAGGCCGTAGCCACGGTTGGCGACCATCGCGGTGATCGGGTGGTCGGTGGCCCCGGGCAGGATCGTGGCCAGCACGTCCGCGGCGTGCGGGGTCGTCGGCGGCACCTGCGCGTCGACGGCGGCCTTGGCGGCGTCGGTCGCGGTCCGGTCCATCGTCGTGCGGATCGTGTAGCCCCCCTGACGCAGCTGGTCGGGCGAGATCCCGGCCTTGGCGAGGTAGGCCAGGGCGTAGCTGCAGAAGAACCCGGCGTCGCCCGCGCCGAGACAGCCCTCGGTCGGGGTGATGAGCCGGCTGTCGACCCCGAGCGGCGAGCGCATGGCCTCGTCCGCCGTGGCCGGGCTGATCTCGCCCTGGGCGCGCATCTGGGCGATCACGAGGTTGCGGCGTCCGGCGGCGGCGACCGGGTGCTCGACCGGGTCGTACGCGGTGGGGCTCTGGACCATCCCCGCGAGCAGCGCGGCCTCGGGGATGGTGAGGCGATCGGCGGTGGTGTCGAAGTACGTGCGGGCCGCGGCGGCCACCCCGTAGGTGCTGTTGCCGAAGTAGACGAGGTTGAGGTAGCGGGTGAGGACCTCGTCCTTCGACAGCGAGTGCTCGAGCTGCTCCGCGATCTCGGCCTCCCGGACCTTGCGCCCGAGGGTCGGTTGGGTCGCCCGCAGCTGCTCAGCCGGGGTCTGCGCCGCCACGTACTGGTCGTAGTTCTTCACGTACTGCTCGGTCAGGGTCGAGGCGCCCTGGGTCGACCCGCCCGAACCGTTGTTGACCAGCGCCCGCCCGACACTGCGGGGGTCCAGCCCGGACTCGCTGAAGAACCGCCGGTCCTCGATCGCGACGATCGCGCCCTTCATCGCCACGGAGATCCCGGCCGAGGGCACGAGCTGGCGGTCCTGGTCGAACAGGTAGGCGATCGGGGCGCCGTGGTCGTCCGTGACCGTCGACGTGGCCGGGAGGATCCCCGTCAGGAGGCCGGGCGCGGCGTCCGTGGTCGAGGAGGCGGCCGTGCCGGAGAGCTCACCGACGCCGGCCACGACCGGGAAGAGCAGGCCCGCGAGCAGCACGCCGGCCACGACCGTCAACCCGAGGAGACGGATGACGGCGGTGCGCTTGGGCTCCCGCTCCGCGTCCGTCACCACTGAACTCGAACAGACCCCGACCGCCGTCGCCTGCTGGAGACCTACATCGTGACCGGATCGTGAAATCGGCCGGAAATCGGACCCGAGAACTGTCGGGGAGCTCGTCGAATTCGGCGGGAAAACGCATGGGAAGGCGGGACCTGTCGTGTTCCACCCACCCCGTGGATGGAACACGACAGGCCCCGCCGGTCAGCGGGTCCTCTGTCCCGGCGGCGCAGCTCCCCAGTGCGCCGCCGGGTCCGGACCCGTCCCGTTCGTCGCCTCCGGTCCTCTCGGAGTCGTCAGGCGACGGACGGGCAGAACTCAGTGGTGCTGCTGCACGTGGTGGTGCTGCTGGTGGTGATGGTGGTGGTGGTGCTTGTTGTGGTGGTGGTGGTGCGGAGGGGGCGGCGGCGGGCAGTGGTGCTTGGCCGGCGGCGGGCAGTGGCGCGGCTCCGGCGCGCAGTGCTTCGGCTGCGGCGGCCTGGGGGCGGGGTGGCATCCGCAGTTCACGTCCCTGATCGGCGACGATCCGTGGGACGGGCCCTGCTGCGGGTGCCCCTGCTGCGGGTGGCCCTGCTGCGGGTGACCCGGCGTGCCGAGCACGCCCCCGAGGATCGGGCCCACGACCGGGACCTGACCCACGACCGGTCCCAGAACCGGGCCCACGACGGGGACCGATCCGAGAGAGGGCGAATGCGGCGCCGAATTCGGTGCGGCGAGAGCGGTTCCTGCCGCGACACCGGCCCCCGCGAGTGTCATGGCGCCGACGACACCAACGCGCCGGACGACAGTGGAAACCATGGCTGACTCCTCGATGTCACGAACGCCTCTGCGCGTTCATGACCCCCTTAGCGTTCAGCCGTGATCTGTTGTTACGTACCTGAGTGCCAGCTGGGAAAGTTACCCGAAATGGGTGAGCATCGCCCGCCGGAAGGCAGCAGATCATCAGTTCGCGAACTGTCGATCCTGTCTTGACCTGTTCTTGGTGTCGGCGGCGATGTGCCAGGTCAGCGCGCGGTGTCGGACCCGTCGGGCACCGTCGGGGCCTCGCGACCCGGGCCGACCGCCGGGTCGGTCCCGAAGACGAGGGCCTCGTCCGCGCGGTGACGCCGCCCCTGGTTGCGCCACCCGGCCACGGGGCGACTCCCGAGCTGCCCCCGCAGCTGGGCCAGCTCCTCGGGTGACGCGACGTCCATGAGCCGGGCACCCGCGCTGCGGCGGTCCGGCAGGCCCCGCCGGACCTCCTCGATGGTCCCCGCCCACTCCGTCCGCGGGACGACGGCGGTCACGACGTCGGCCACGGGCTCGTCGGTCGCGTCGAAGAACGCGTCGAGCCGGTGACGCAGGCTCCGCCACGCCTCGGCGAACGTCTGGACCCGACGGTGGTCCTCGCGCGTCGCGAGGGCCGCGGGCCGCTGGACGAGGTCGGCGACGACCGCGCGGGTCGCCCGGCGGGTGTCGTCGACGACCCATCGGATCGCCTCGCGCTCGGCGCGCAGCCCGGCGTACGGGAACGCGGCGGGGGCGTGCCGTTCGAGCAGGGGCCAGAGCAGCGTGTCCTCGAAGGCCTGCTCGCGGGCGACGTCGCCGCACAGTTCCTCGGCGACCCCCGAGAACACCTCGAGGCGGCGGGGGTCCAGGTACTCGGTGCCGGCGAGGAGGCCGTCGGCGAAGGTGCTGTGCAGACCCACGTCCCGACGCAGGACCCGGCGACCGAGCCGCCAGGTGACCAGTTCCCCGGAGGGGGTGATCTCGTGCGGGGTCGACGGGTCCGGCCGCATCACCCGAGGATCCACGCGACCGGCCGAGAGGTCACCGGAGAGCGAGCTATCCGACATTCAGCGGGCCGGGATCCCCGACCACGCGACCACGGAGACGGCCGAGCGCCACCACCGCCGCCGTCAGCGCCAACAGCCAGATCACCTGGAGCGGGGTGGGCGCGTTGAGCACCAGCACCCCCGTGGCGACGACGACGAAGGTCAGGCTCTCGTGTTCCGGTTCCACGGCGTTCTCCCCGATCTCGCGCCCGGGCCACCTCGGGGGCGGTCCCTTGCACGAGGTCGCCCGCCGCACACGGCTGCTGCTGCGTCGCGGCCCGGTCAGCGTAGTTCGCCCGTCGACCGGTCACGGTTCGAGCGAGGTCGCTCACCGCGGACCGGGCGGGCTCAGCGTCCCGATGAGGGGACGATGATCCGACGACGGCACCCACGGCGCCGTCGGTGGACCGCCGGACCCCGGCCCGCGGAAGAAGACGTAGTCGATCTTCGTGAGGGGCGGGGTCGACGGCCGGGCCGGGTCGTTCTCGAAGGTGGGGACCCGCCGTCCCGGATCGACCTCGGCGAAGTGCTCGCGCAGCGGCGCGAGGAGGGCGTCCTGCTCCTCCCCCACGTTGAGGTCACCGAGGACGACGGTCGCTCCGGGCTCCCGGTCGGCCCGGTCGGCCAGCTCCCGGATCTGAGCGGAGCCGGCCCCCGCCAGCCCGAGGTGCGTGTTGTAGAGCGTCAGCGGGTTCCCGTCCGGCTCGCGCAGCGTCAGGCGCTGGTACCCGCGCTGCTCGTCGCGGCGGTCCGGGGCGTACAGCGTGGTGGTCGCCGACGCCACCGGCAGCAGCGTGAGCACCGCCAACCCGTAGGTCACCACCGCGCCGTCGTGGCAGGGGCGGCGCAGCTCGGCGTTGACCGGGTCGGCGTCCTCCCCCGGACCCGGCCGGATCGGGCCCGGCACCGCGACGTAGGGCAGTCCGTGATCGCGGCGCAGCAGATCGGCGAGGGCGACCGCCTCGCCGGCGCAGAATCTCCTGGAGCCCGACGACGGCCGGACGCCACGCCGCGATCGTGCCGACCCAGTCGGGCGGGTCGAACCGCCCGGTCTCCACGTTCCACGTCATGACCCGGAGGTCGGACGACGGATCCCCGGGCGGCGGCGCGCCGCAGCTCACGACCAGGACCAGGAGCGCCGCGAGGACACCGGGCCAGCGGCACGGGCCCGGATCCATGGCGCGCAGCGTAGGGCCGCGCCGTGATCCGGGTCAGAAGTCGATCTCGCCGTAGTCGGAGGCCCTCGGTGCGTCGGGACGGGCACCCGGCGTGCCGACCGAGCGCCAGCGCGCGTCGTCGCCCGCGGACACGACCCCGTCCGAGGCGGTCATGGCCGGTCCGCTGCCGGCCCCGGGGGCGTAGCTGCGCTCGAGGCCCAGGGCGTCGAGGTGGCAGGCGAACCACGTGACGGCCACGGCGTCGAGCGCACCCGCCTCGAGGGGCAGGTCCGCACGCCACGACGGTGCCGCGACGTCTCCCCGGATCCGCCACGCACGGCCCCGGGCGTCGAGCACCGTCCGGCGGCTCGGGACGGCCGGGAGCAGCTGGCGCAGGCGCAGCTCGCCCAGTGGGAGCTCCAGGGTCCAGTCGACCCGGGCACCCCGCCGGTCGCCGCGGGCGGTGGCCAGGACGGCGCCGGTGTCGTCCACGAGCCGCACCGCCACGACCGCGATGTCACCGTCGTCGGTCCGCTCGAGGACCTGCTCCTCGAGGGAGAGGACGCCCTCGTCGACCTCCACACGCCGCTGCCCGTCGGCCCCGACCGACGACGTCCCGACGATTCGGTCACCCAGGGTCACCACCCCGTCGCCGGAGCGCAGCGACATCTCGGCCCGCACCCCGTCGGCGTACCGGCACAGTTCGTCGTCGTAGCGGTCGTACCGCTGCACCCAGCCCTGCCGGTAGGCCGGGACCATGCACAGGACCGCGGCCATCCAGCAGACGAACCACGCGAGGAGCCCGTTGGAGGGGTCCTCGACCAGGAAGGCCCCGACGAGGAACACGACCCCGAGCCCGCCGAGCAACCCACTGGTCCACCACCATCGGATCCACCCTCGGCTCCGGGCCCGGCGTTCGGCGACCGCGCCGATCCAGCGGGGGCCGTCGCCGGGGACGAGCGGGGCGTCGAGGGAAGCGGTGCGGTCGTTCTCGAGGGTCATGCACTCAGCGTGATACTCACTCTGTGTGAATGACGATCGGCCAGTCGAGTGATGTCTGCGGACGCCGACCGCGAAGGGCACCTGGGGCAGGCCCGCA
>CAWKGY010000002.1:0-118373 GCA_963849235.1 uncultured Actinomycetota bacterium
GGACCGCTGCGGACCGTGTCCTTCCACGGCACGCCCGACGGGACGGCCGACGCCGACCGCACGCTCTCCGACGCCGCCATCACCGCGCGGGCCGTGTGCTCGGCGCGCGACCTGATCAACACCCCGCCGAACGACCTCTACCCCGCCGAGTTCGCCCGCCGCGCCCAGGAGATGGCCGAGGCGGTCGGCGTGCAGGTCGAGGTGCTCGACGAGGCCGTGCTGGCCACGGGCGGCTACGGCGGGGTGCTCGGCGTCGGCGGCGGCTCCTCCCGCCCGCCGCGCCTGGTCCGGCTGCGCCACACGCCCCGCGAGGCCACCGAAGCACGTCGCGCTGGTCGGCAAGGGCATCACCTTCGACACCGGCGGCATCTCGATCAAGCCGGCCGCGAACATGGACCACATGAACTGCGACATGTCCGGGGCCGCCGCGGTGCGTCGCCACCATCTGTGCTGGCCGCGGAGCTGGACCTCCCGGTCGACGTCACCGCCACGGTGCCGATGGCCGAGAACATGCCGTCGGGCACCGCGTACCGCCCCGGCGACGTCCTGACGATGTACGGCGGCAAGACCGTCGAGGTCCTCAACACCGACGCCGAGGGCCGGCTCGTCCTCGGCCGACGCGATCGCGCGCGCCTGCGAGGACGGCCCGGACTACCTCGTCGAGACCTCGCACCCTCACCGGCGCCCAGGTCGTGGCGCTCGGGTCGCGCACCGCCGGGGTCATGGGGACCGAGGCTCTCCGGGACCGGGTCGGCGGCCGCCGCGGGCCCGTCGGCGAGGGCGCCTGGGCGATGCCGCTCCCCGAGGAGCTGCGCGGCGACCTCGACTCCCGCGTCGCCGACATCGCCAACGTCACCGGCACCGGTTCGGCGGGATGCTGGTCGCCGGCATGTTCCTGCGCGAGTTCGTGGCCGAGGGGATGCCGTGGGCGCACCTCGACATCGCCGGGCCGGCCTTCAACACCGGCGGCCGCACGGGTACACGTCGAAGGGCGGCACCGGGCTCCCTGTCCGGACCCTCACCGCGGTGCTCGCCGAGGTCGCCCGTGAGGGCTGACCGGGCCGCCGCCCGGGGAGCGCCCCGGCACCCGATTGCGGGCGGTGGAAGGATGGTCGGGGAGACCCGGTCCGATCAGCGGATCGGACACGAGCGCCCCGGCCCACGACCACCGTCGCCGGCCGGTCCACCGCACGTCACACACCGACGCGGGAGAAGTGAGAGTTGAGCGAGAGCGACACCTTCGACGTCCTCATCCTCGGTGGGGGGTCCGGCGGCTACGCCTGCGCGCTGCGCGCCGCCGAGCTGGGCCTGTCCGTCGCCCTGGTCGAGCAGGACAAGCTCGGCGGCACCTGCCTGCACCGCGGCTGCATCCCGACCAAGGCGCTGCTGCACGCCGGCGAGATCGCCGACAACGCCCGCGAGGGTCGAGTTCGGGGTCAAGACCTCGCGTCGGGCATCGACATGCCCGGCGTCAACGCCTACAAGGACGGCGTCGTCGCCCGGCTCTACAAGGGCCTGCAGGGGCTGGTGAAGTCCCGCAAGATCACGATGATCGACGGCCACGGCACGCTCGTCGGCCCCGACGCCGTCGAGGTCGGACGGGCAGCGCTACACCGGCCGCAACGTCGTGCTGGCCTCCGGCTCGTACTCCAAGACGCTGCCGGGCCTCGAGCTCGACGGCGCGCGTCCTCACCTCCGACCACGCGCTCAAGCTCGACTGCGTGCCGGACCGCGTGGTCGTCCTCGGCGGCGGCGTCATCGGCGTCGAGTTCGCGAGCGTCTGGAAGAGCTTCGGCGCCGAGGTGACGATCGTCGAGGCACTGCCCCGCCTGGTGCCCAGCCGAGGACGAGTTCCTCTCCAAGCAGCTGGAGCGCGCGTTCCGCAAGCGGAAGATCGACTTCAAGATCGGCACGCAGTTCACCGGCGTCGAGCAGCACCGACGACGCGCGTGACGGGTGAACCTGGAGAACGGCGAGACAGCTCGAGGCCGACCTGCTGCTGGTCGCCGTCGGGCGCGGCCCGAACACCGCCGACCTGGGCTACGAGGACGCAGGGCGTCACGCTCGACCGCGGCTTCGTGCGTCACCGACGAGCGGCTGCGCACCGGCGTCGGCGGCGTCTACGCGGTCGGGCGACATCGTGCCCGGCCTGCAGCTGGCCCACCGCGGCTTCGCGCAGGGCATCTTCGTCGCCGAGGAGATCGCGGGGCTGAACCCGCCGGTCATCGACGAGAACGGGCATCCCGCGGGTCACCTACTGCGAGCCCGAGGTCGCCTCGGTCGGCCTCACCGAGGCGCAGGCGAAGGAGACGTACGGCGAGGTCGCAGACCACGCACGTACGACCTCGCCGGCAACGGCAAGCGCCAGATCCTGCAAGACCGCAGGGCTTCGTCAAGCTGGTCAAGGGCGGCACGACGAGGACGGCCCGGTCATCGGCGTGCACATGATCGGGGCGCGGGTCGGCGAGCTGGTCGGGGAGGCCCAGCTGATCTACAACTGGGAGGCCTTGCCCGGCGAGGTCGCGCAGCTCATCCACGCTCACCCGACGCAGAACGAGGCCCTCGGCGAGGCCCACCTCGCGCTGGCCGGCAAGCCCCTGCACGCGCACATGCCTGACCCGGGCTGCAGCTGACGGCCCGACCGCCCACCCACACGGTTCCTGCGCAAGGAGTTCCGAGCACGATGGCCGTACGACCGTCCCGATGCCTGCTGCTCGGCGAGAGCGTCACCGAGGGCACCGTCACCCGGTGGCTCAAGCAGGTGGGCGACGCGCGTCGCCGTCGACGAGCCGCTGCTGGAGGTCTCGACCGACAAGGTCGACACCGAGATCCCCTCCCCGGTGGCCGGCGTGCTGCAGCGGATCGTGGCCGCCGAGGACGAGACCGTCGAGGTCGGCGGTGAGCTCGCGGTGATCGGCGACGAGTCCGAGGGCGACGGCGGCTCCGGCGGGTCGTCCCAGCAGGAGTCGAGCCCAGGAGCTCGCAGCCCGAGCCCGAGCCGGAACCTGAGCCCGAGCCGGAACCGCAGGCCGAGCCGGAGCCCGAGCCGGCCGCGGCGACGTCCGGCTCGTCGGGTGCCTCGTCGCGGGTCGGGCCGTCGTCGGGCGGGTCCTCCGGGGCGGCACGTCGGTCGAGATGCCGGCGCTCGGCGAGAGCGTCACCGAGGGCACCGTCACCCGCTGGCTCAAGCAGGTCGGCGACACGGTCGAGGTCGACGAGCCGCTGCTCGAGGTCTCGACCGACAAGGTCGACACCGAGATCCCCTCGCCGGTCGCCGGCACGCTGCTCGAGATCACGGGCGAACGAGGACGAGACCGTCGAGGTCGGCGGCGTGCTGGCCGTCGTCGGCAGCGGCAGCCCGTCGTCGGGCGGCGGCCAGGGCTCCTCCAGCCCGAGCCCGAGCAGTCCCAGCCCGCGCAGGCGCAGCCCGAGCAGTCCGGCAGCCCGAGCAGTCCGCAGCCCGCGCAGCGCAGCGCGAGCCGGAGCCCCGGCGGAGCCCCAGCAGCAGCCGGCGCCGGCGCCCACCCCCAGCCGTCGGGCGCCGACGACGAGGTGAGCCACGAGACCGCGACGCCGGCCTCGCCGAGCGGCCCCGCCAACGCCGGCGGCGGTTCCGCGCCCTCGTCCAACGGCGACGGCGGCGGGCAGGCCGGTCGCCCTACGTGACCCCGCTGGTGCGCAAGCTCGCCTCCGAGCACGGCGTCGACCTCGCCGCGGTCAGCGGCACCGGCGTCGGCGGGCGCATCCGCAAGCAGGACGTCGTCGCGGCCGCCGACGAGCAGGACCAGCAGAAGGCCCGGCGGCGTCGGCCGAGCAGGCCCAGCAGCGAGGCGGCGCCCGCGGCAGGCGGCCGCGTCCGGCGGCTCCGGCCCGGCGCGGTGCACGGCGGCGAGGTGCAGAAGCCCGCGGGCCGCGGGGCAGGCAGCGCAGCCATCCCCACGCCCGACGAGTCCGGCTGCGCGGCACCACCGAGAAGCTGCTCGCGGCGCCGGGCGACCATCGCCTAGCGCATGGTCGAGTCGCTGCAGACCTCCGCGCAGCTCACGACCGTCGTCGAGGTCGACGTCACCCGCGATCGCGCGGCTGCGCGACCGGGCCAAGGCCGACTTCGCGGCGCGCGAGGGCGTGAAGCTGTCGTTCCTGCCGTTCTTCGCGCTCGCCGACCGTCGAGGCGCTCAAGGCCCACCCGGGCGTGAACTCCTCGATCGACACCGAGAAGGGCGAGGTCACCTACCACGGCGGCCGAGCACCTCGGGATCGCCGTCGACACCGCCGCGCGGGCCTGATCGTGCCGGTGATCCAGGACGCCGGGGACCTCAACCTCGGCGGGCTCGCCCGCAGGATCGCCGACGTGGCCGACCGCACGCGCGACGAACAAGATCGCGCCGGACGAGCTGTCGGGCGGCACGTTCACGATCACCAACACCGGCGTCGCGTGGCGCGCTGTTCGACACCCCGATCATCAACCAGCCGCAGGTCGGCATCCTCGGCACGGGCGCGCGTGGTCAAGCGGCCGGTCGTCGTCGACCGACGCCGAGGGCGGCGAGTCGATCGCCATCCGCTCGATGGTCCTACCTCTGCCTGTCCTACGACCACCGGCATCGTCGACGGCGCCGACGCCGCCCGGTTCCTCGGCGTCGGTCAAGGCCCGGCTCGAGGCGGGCGCGTTCGAGGCCGACCTCGGCCTGTAGCGCCTCCCGGCTGTTCCCGACCGCAGGGCCCCTTCGGCGCGATCCGTTCGAGCGAGGGGGCCCTGCGGTCGGTCCGGGGGCGCTCGAAACCGGGGCGGGCGCCGGGACGGAGCACGCCCGCACCGGGCGAACCGGACACCCCGCCCGTCGACGGACAGCGCGCCCGGGTCGCGCCGAGCCCCCGTCTCCGCGACGATCTCGCCATGCGCGTCGTCATCTCCGGTTCGTCCGGACTCATCGGCACCGCCCTGGTGCCCCACCTGCGCAGCGAGGGTCACGAGGTCGTGCGCCTGGTGCGCCGCACGCCGCAGGCCCCCGACGAGCGCGGGTGGGACCCGCCGTCGGGACGCATCGACGACGGCGCCCTCGACGGCGCGGACGCCGTGATCAATCTCTCCGGGGCCGGGATCGCCGACAAGCGGTGGACCGGCGCCCGCAAGCAGGAACTGCGCGACAGCCGCCTCGTCCCCACCGACGTGCTGGCGCGCGGCGGTCGCCGCGCACGGCATCCCCGTGATGGTCAACGGGTCGGCGGTGGGCTTCTACGGCGACACCGGTGCGGTCGCGGTCGACGAGTCCGGGCCCGCGGACGCGGCTTCCTCGCCGACCTGGTCCGCGACTGGGAGAACGCCACCGCCCCGGCGACCGAGGCGGGCGCGCGGGTCGTGACGATCCGCACCGGGCTCGTGCTCTCCCCCGCGGGCGGGCTCATGGGCATCATGCGGCCGATCTTCAAGTTCGGGCTCGGCGGTCGGCTGGGCTCCGGCGAGCAGTTCTGGCCGTGGATCAGCCTCGACGACGAGGTCGGCGCGATCACCTACGCGCTGGAGCACGACACGGTCGTCGGGCCGCTCAACGCCACCGGCCCCGCCCCGGTGACCTGCCTCGAGTTCACCAAGGCGATGGCCGCCGCGCTCCACCGGCCCGCGCCGTGGATCGTCCCGGGCTTCGCGATGCGCGCCGTGCTCGGCGAGTTCGCCGACGAGGGCGTGCTGGTCAGCCAGCGGGTGCTGCCCGGGCTCCTGCGAGCGCGAGGGCTACCGGTTCTCGCACGCGACGGTGAACGCCGCGCTCTCCGCGGTGCTGGACGGCTGACCTCGTGACCCTGCCGTCCGGGCTGCCGGACGCCGTCGACGTGCTCGTCGTCGGGGCCGGCCTCGCCGGGCTGAACGCCGCGCGGACGGTGGCGCGTGCCGGCCGCTCCGTCGTGGTGTGCGAGGCGTCGGACGGGGTCGGCGGGCGGGTGCGCACCGACGTCGTCGACGGGTTCCTCGTCGACCGCGGGTTCCAGATCCTCAACACCTCCTACCCGGCGCTGCAGGCCGCCGTCGACCTCGAGCGCCCTCGACCTGCGCGCGTTCGTGCCCGGGGCGCGCCGTGCGGACCGAGGACGGCCGGCTGCACCGCGTCGCCGACCCGCGCCGCCGCCCGTCCTGGGCGTCCGCGCACCGCGCTGACGGGTTGCTCGGGCCGCGGGACAAGCTCGGGATCGCGGCCTACACGCTGCGCGCCCTGCTCGTCCCGCCGTCGCGCCAGGCCCGGGCGCCCGAGCGTTCCGCCGCGGAGGACCTCGCGCGGTTCGGGCTCGGCGGCCCCGCGGCCGAGCGGTTCCTGCGGCCGTTCCTGTCCGGCGTGACCGGCGACCCGGACCTCGCCACGTCGTCGCGGGTGGTGTCGCTGTTCTGGCGGACCTTCGCGCTCGGGGACCTGACGCTGCCCTCGCGGGGCATCGGCGCCGTGCCCGGCCACCTCGCGGCGCGCCTGCCCGCGGGGACGGTGCACCTCGCGACGCGGGTCTCCGGGCTCACGCCCGCAGGTGCCGGCGTGGATGTCCGCACCGACGGCGGACCCGTCCGGGCCGGCGCGGTGATCGTCGCCGCCGAGGGCACGGACGCCGCGGCGCTGCTGGGTGGCCGCGTCGAGGCGCCGCACCCGTTCGCCCTGACCACCCATTACCACGTCACCGACACCCCGCCGAGCCGCGAAGGCCTCCTGCACCTGGACGGGACGGGCGGCCCCGTCGTCAACACCGTGGTGCTCACGGCCGCGGCGCCCTCCTACTCGCCGGACCACCGCCACCTCGTCGCGTCCACCGTGCTGGGCGCCGAGCCGCTGCCCGAACCGCGCCTGCGCGCCGAGCTGGAGCGGATCTGGGGGCGGGGACGGCGTAGTGGGAGCACCTGAGCACGGTGTCGATCCCGCACGCGCTGCCCGCGACCCCGCCCCCGACCCCGCCGCGGCTGCGCCGCTCCGTGGATCTCGGCGACGGCCTGTTCGTGGCCGGCGACCACCGGGACAGCCCGTCGGTGCAGGGCGCCCTGGTCAGCGGCCGGCGCACTGCCGAGGCGGCGGTGGCCCGGCTCGGCTGAGTGCCAGAAAAGTCTCCCGGTCGGCGTGGTCCGCTGACATCTGGCGTCCGGAAACCGTCGTCGAACCTCAGCTCCGTGTCGAGGGCCCCCGAGTAACCTCGGCCGCATGGGCTCCCACCGCGCGAGCAGCGACCCGATGCAGGTCCTCGAGCTCGGGCACCGTCGAGTACACGCAGGCCTGGGAGCAGCAGCGGGCCCACGCCGCCGCGCGCGTCGCGGGCACCGGCCCCGACGTGCTCATGCTCCTCGAGCACCCCAGCGTCTACACCGCGGGCAGGCGCACCCAGCCCGAGGACCGGCCGGTCGGACGGCACCCCCGTCGTCGACGTCGACCGCGGCGGGCGCATCACCTGGCACGGGCCCGGCCAGCTCGTCGGCTACCCGATCCTGCGGCTGGCCGAGCCCTTCGACGTCGTCGCCCACGTGCGCCGCCTCGAGGAGGCCCTCATCCACGTGTGCGCCGGCTACGGGCTGAGACCGGCCGCGTCGACGGGCGCTCCGGGGTGTGGCTCGCCGCCGGGCGCGGGCGGCCCGAGCGCAAGATCGCCGCGATCGGGGTGCGGGTGGCCCGCGGGGTGACCCTGCACGGGTTCGCGATCAACGCCGACCCCGACCTGGCCGCCTTCGGCGCGATCGTGCCGTGCGGGATCGCCGACGCGGGCGTGACCAGCCTGTCCGCCGAGCTCGGCCGCCGGGTCACCGTCGACGAGGTCCGGCCCGCCGTGCGCGAGGCCGTGCTGGCCGCCGTGCGCCGGTGACCTCCCGATGAGCGAGCACACGCATGCCCCGGCCGGAGACCACGACCGTCGGCGGCGTCGCCGTGGAGATGCTCGCCGGGCGCTGACGGTCAGGCCCGCTACAGCGCCGGCGCGACGTGCCCGGCCACGAACTCCAGGTGGTCGAGGTCCGGACAGGTCGAGGACCTGCAGGTAGAGCCGCTCGACGCCCGCCTCGGCGAAGCGGCCGATCTTGTCGACGACCTCGTCCGCCGTGCCCGCGAGGCCCCGGGCGCGCAGCTCCTCGGGCTCGCGGCCGATGGCGGCCGCCCGGCGGCGGACCTCGGCGTCGTCGCGCCCCGGCGCAGAGCACCTGCGCCGTCGAGCGGACCAGCGTCGCCGGGTCGCGCCCGATCGCGCGGCAGGCCTCGTCGGCCCGGCCGAGCTGGGCCGCGACGGCGTCGACCCCGGCGAAGGGCACGTCGATCTCGTCGGCGTAGCGGGCCGCCAGGCGCGGGCGTGCGCCGCCTCCCGGAGCCGCCGACGATGATCGGCGGCCGCGGGCCGCTGCACCGGCTTGGGCAGGCCGGGACTGTCGGCGAAGGTGTAGTGCTCGCCGGCGAACGCTGTAGCTGCGCCCGACGGGCGTCCCCCACGCGCCGGTGAGCACCTCGAGCTGCTCGGCGAGCATGTCGAAGCGCTCACCGAGCGGCGGGAACGGGATGCCGTAGGCGAGGTGCTCGGCCTCGTACCAGCCGGTGCCGAGGCCGAGCTCGATCGCGGCCGCCGGACATGTGGTCGACCTGCGCGACGGCGACCCCGAGCGGGCCGGGGAGCCGGAAGGTGGCCGCCGTCATCAGCGTGCCCAGCCGGATCGTCGTGGTCTCCCGGGCCAGCGCGCCCAGCGTGACCCAGGCGTCGGTGGGGCCCGGCAGCCCCGACGAGTCCCCCATGGCGAGGAGGTGGTCGGAACGGAAGAAGGCGTCGTAGCCCGCCGTCCTCGGCGCAGCGGGCGACGCGGAGGAGGTCGTCGTACGTGGCGCCCTGCTGCGGCTCGGTGAAGATCCGGAGGTCCACGACGGATCAGCCTATCGGGCTAGCGCGCGTAAACTCTGGCCCGTGACCACGACGACCGGACCCGCGACCGCTCCCGAGGGACGCAAGCTGCTCCGCCTCGAGGTCCGCAACTCGCAGACGCCGATCGAGCGCAAGCCCGAGTGGATCCGCACCCGGGTCCAGACCGGCCCGAACTTCTCCGAGCTCAAGAGCATGGTGCGCTCCGCGGGGCTCGCGACCGTCTGCGAGGAGGCGGGCTGCCCCAACATCTACGAGTGCTGGGAGGACCGCGAGGCGACCTTCCTCATCGGCGGCGAGCAGTGCACCCGCCGGTGCGACTTCTGCCAGATCGACACCGGCAAGCCCTCCCCGCTGGACCGCGACGAGCCCCGCAAGGTGGCCGAGTCCGTCCGGCAGATGGGCCTGCGCTACTCGACGATCACCGGCGTCGCCCGCGACGACCTCGACGACGGCGGGTCCTGGCTCTACGCCGAGACCGTCCGGCAGGTCCACGAGCTGAACCCCGGCACCGGGGTCGAGCTGCTGATCCCCGACTTCGACGGCCGGCGACGACCAGCTCGACCCGGTCTTCGACGCCGCGCCCGAGGTGCTCGCGCACAACCTCGAGACGGTGCCGCGGGTGTTCCGCCGCATCCGGCCCGGCTTCCGCTACGAGCGCTCCCTCGACGTGATCCGCCAGGCCCGCGCCGCCGGGCTGGTCACCAAGTCCAACCTCATCCTCGGCATGGGCGAGACCCCCGAGGAGGTCACCGCGGCGATGCGGGACCTGCACGACGCCGGGTGCGACCTGCTGACCCTCACGCAGTACCTGCGTCCCTCGCTGCGCCACCACCCGGTCGAGCGGTGGGTGAAGCCCGAGGAGTTCGTCGAGCACCGCGACGAGGCCACGCGGATCGGGTTCGCGGGCGTCATGGCGGGGCCGCTGGTGCGCTCGTCCTACCGCGCGGGCCGGCTGTACGCGCAGGCCAAGCTGCACCGCGGCGAGGAACTCCCCGCGGGGATGGCGGAGCTCGCCGAGTCCGGCGAGGCCCGCCAGGAGGTCGGCTCGGTCCTGGCCCGCCGCGGGTAGCACCCTTCCGGCAGAATGTGCGCCATGGCGAAGGGTGCGGCCGGCAAGGCGACCAAAGAAGAGAAGAAGGCCGCCAAGCAGGCTGCGCGCGCGCAGCGGCGGGAGCGCTGGACGCAGATCTGGCAGGCCTTCCAGATGCAGCGGAAGGAGGACAAGCTCCTCGTCCCGCTGATGGTGGGCGTGATCGTCCTCACGGCGCTGGTGTTCCTCGTCGTCGGCCTGCTGATCGGCCAGTCGTGGTTCCTCGTGCCGATCGGCGTGCTCCTCGGGCGCCGCGCTCGCGATGCTCGTCTTCGGGCGCCGCGTGCAGAACAACGTCTACGCGAAGGCCGACGGCCAGCCCGGGGCGGCCGGGTGGGCGCTGGACAACATGCGCGGCCAGTGGCGGGTGACGCAGGCCGTCGCCGGGACGACCCAGCTCGACGTCGTGCACCGCGTGATCGGCCGCCCGGGCGTCGTGCTCGTCGCCGAGGGCGCGTCGCACCGCACGAAGAACCTGCTCGCCCAGGAGAAGAAGAAGGTCTCGCGCGTCGCGGGCCAGGTGCCGATCTACGAGTTCACCGTCGGCAACGAGGAGGGCGACGTCCCGCTCTCCAAGCTCCAGCGGCACATGACCAAGCTCCCCCGCAACATCGACAAGCGACCAGATGGAGACGCTGGAGAAGCGCCTGGCGGCCATCGCGGGGCGCGGCGGGCCGGCGATGCCCAAGGGCCCGATGCCCAAGGGCGCGGGGATGAAGGGCATGCAGCGCACCGTCCGCAGGCGCTAGCGACCCGCGCCGGTGGACGCTGGTGCACCACGAGGAACGAGCGGTGACCCAGCGCCACCTTGGCGCGACTAACGCGTCTTCACGACGACGGTGCGGCTGACGCGGTCGTGCAGGCCGCGCCCGTCCCGGTCCATGATCAGCGCGGGGACGACGAAGAACAGCGAGACCGTCCGCGCGAGGGCCCACGCCGCCCACGCGGCGCGCCCCGTCGACGCGCACCGCCCGCAGCCCCGTCAGGACCATCGCGGGCGTCTGCCCGATGATCGCCACCGGCAGGGTGACCAGCACGGCCCACACCGCGAGGCTGAGGTAGGCCGGCGCCGGGAAGCTGATGGCCGACGCGACGAGGCCGCCGACGAGCAGGTCGAGCAGGAACTGGC
This sequence comes from uncultured Actinomycetota bacterium, assembly GCA_963849235.1. Taxonomy (GTDB): domain Bacteria; phylum Actinomycetota; class Actinomycetes; order Mycobacteriales; family Pseudonocardiaceae; genus Actinomycetospora. The sequence continues at coordinate 11,073 of CAWKGY010000002.1, forward strand.
CCGCGCGGGGCAGCGGGGCGGCCACCGAGCCCGGGTCCGTCCTGCGGGAGCCCGAGATCGCGTCCCGGGTGACCCCCGGCCTCGGTGTGCCTGCCGCCGGCGGCCGTCCCCGGTCGCGACGAGGCCCGGGCCCCGTTCGGCCCAGCGTCGGGCACGCGACGTGTCGGCGTGCCGGGCTCTCCGGACCAACCGGACCTTCCGGGCGCGGTGGCGACGCCCGATCAGGCCCCTGGTCGGTGAGCCATTCACGAATCCACGACACTCTGACAGGCTACGGTCCCGCGGCGAGGGGATGCGCCACGGCAACGTCGCCGATCGGCTCGTCCACGACCCGGCAGCGGACGACGGAACGGGCACGGAACTGTGACTCCATCCCGTTAACTGCTGCGAAACACCGGTGCGACGAGCGAGTAACGCAACCCGCTTAGCGTCCGGGGTCACCCGATGCGGTGATCGGACCCCGACCGGGCGGGGCCGCGCTCGATCGCGATGACAGTGTCAGAGAAGGAGCCAGCGAGGGTGTTCAACAACCAGGACGAGGTCTTCAAGTACATCTCCGACGAGGGGGTGCAGTACGTCGACGTCCGGTTCTGCGACCTCCCCGGCCAGATGCAGCACTTCACCGTGCCCGCGTCGGAGTTCGGCGAGGGTGTGTTCTCCGAAGGCCTCGCATTCGACGGCTCCTCGGTCACCGGCTTCCAGACCATCAACGAGTCGGACATGACGCTGCTGCCCGACGTGGCGACCGCGCGCATCGACCCGTTCCGGGCCCAGAAGACGATGAACATGAACTTCTTCGTCCACGACCCGCTGACGCTCGAGGCCTACAGCCGCGACCCGCGCAACGTGGCCCGCAAGGCGGAGAACTTCCTCTCCACCGTCGACATCGCCGACACCTGCTTCTTCGGCCCCGAGGCGGAGTTCTACATCTTCGACTCGGTCCGCTACGAGTCGACGATGCAGAGGCAGTTCTACGAGGTCGACTCGGTCGAGGGCGTCTGGAACACCGGGCGCGACGAGCCGGGCGGCAACAAGGGCTACAAGATCGCCGCCAAGGGCGGCTACTTCCCGGTCGAGCCCACCGACCAGACCTCGGACCTGCGTGCCGCCATGGGCACCAACCTGACCAACGCCGGCTTCGAGCTCGAGAAGCTCCACCACGAGGTCGGCACCGGCGGCCAGGCCGAGATCAACTACAAGTTCAACACGCTGCTGCACGCCGCGGACGACCTGCAGCTGTTCAAGTACATCATCAAGAACACGGCGTGGCAGGCGGGCAAGACCGTCACGTTCATGCCGAAGCCGATCGCCGGCGACAACGGCTCGGGCATGCACTGCCACCAGTCGCTGTTCAAGGGCGGCGAGCCGCTGTTCTACGACGAGAACGGCTACGCCGGCCTCTCGGACATGGCCCGCCACTACATCGGCGGCATCCTGCACCACGCGCCGAGCCTGGTCGCGTTCACCAACGCGACCCTGAACTCGTACCACCGCCTGGTGCCCGGCTTCGAGGCCCCGATCAACCTGGTCTACTCGAACCGGAACCGGTCGGCCTGCGTCCGCATCCCGATCACGGGCAACAACCCGAAGGCCAAGCGCCTCGAGTTCCGTTGCCCCGACTCGTCGGGCAACCCGTACCTGTCGTTCGCCGCCATGATGATGGCGGGCCTCGACGGCATCCGGAACAAGATCGAGCCGCCGACGCCGGTCGACAAGGACCTCTACGAGCTCCCGCCGGAGGAGGCCGCCAACATCGCCCAGGTCCCCGCGGGCCTGGAGCAGGCGATCGACAACCTCGAGTCCGACCACGACTACCTCCTCGAGGGCGGCGTGTTCACGTCCGACCTCATCGAGAAGTGGGTCGAGCTCAAGCGCGACGACATCACGGGCCTGCGGCTCCGGCCGCACCCGTACGAGTACGAGCTGTACTACAACTGCTGATCCCCGGCAGCTGACGACGGCCCGGTCGCCCCGCGAGGGGTGGCCGGGCCGTCGTGCTGTGTCAGAGAAGTCGGTGTGCAGACACCCGGCGTCCGGAAACCGTCGTCGATCTCGCCCGACGAGGGCTCAGCGCCGGTCGCGCAGGTCCTCGCGCGGGGAGAGCGCCGCGGCGGCCACGTACTGGTAGACGTAGCGGACCTCCTGGCCCTGGCTGATCGGCACGCACACCCAGCCGACCCACTCCCCCGTCGTCGTCCGCCGCCAGCCCAGGAGCTCGCCGGGGACGCGGCTCTGGAGGTCCACGCCGTCCGGGATCGCCCGCGGGGGCCGCTCGGACGGGCGGGGGTACGCCACGGCGAGGTCCACCCAGACCCGCCGCACCTCGGTGCGCTGCAGGGCGCCCGAGCGCTCGTTCCGACGCTGCGCCGGACCTCGCTCGTCGAACACGTGTTCGATGATGACGGACGGCCCCGTCCGGGCGCCACCGGATCGGCCGAGGTCACCCGAGCCCGTCGGTGGTCCCTGCCACGGTTCCGGCGAACGGCGCCCCTCGCCCACGGGGTCGAGCGAAGGGGCCCTTCGCACATCACGGCGGGAGGGGTCAGACCGCCGAGAACGCCTCGTCCACCACGGCGCGGGCGTGCCGCGTGACCCGGCGGTAGTCGTCGATGCAGGCCCCGGGGTCGTCCTCCGGGTAGCCCAGCACCGAGGCGATCGCCGCCAGCTCCCGCCCGGAGCGGGGCAGCTGGTCGGTGGGCTTGCCGCGCACCAGCGTCGCCACGCCGCGGACCCGGGTCGCCGTCGTCCACCCCGCCACGAGGGCCTCGGTCTCGTCGGCGGAGAGCAGCCCGGCGTCGCGCAGCGCGTCCAGGGCCTCCAGCGTCGAGGTCGTGCGCAGGGCCGGCAGCCGCCCGGCGTGCTGGAGCTGGAGGAGCTGGACGGTCCACTCGACGTCGGCGAGCCCCCCGATGCCGAGCTTCGTGTGCAGCGCCCGGTCGGCGCCGCGCGGGAGGCGTTCGGCGTCGACGCGGGCCTTCATCCGCCGGATCTCCATGGCCGCCGACTCCGGCAGGCCCTCCACGGGGTACCGGTACGGCGCGATCATCTCGACGAACCGCTCCCCCAGCCCGACGTCACCGGCGACCGGCCGCGCCCGCAGCAGCGCCTGGCACTCCCACGTGGCCGCCCACCGCCGCAGGTAGTCGGCGTACGAGGCCAGCGTGCGGACCAGCGGGCCGCTGCGCCCCTCGGGTCGCAGCTTGGTGTCGACCTCGAGCGGCGGGTCCGGGCTCGGGGCGCCCAGCGCCGTGATCGCCGACTCGACGACGGCGCGCGCGTACGTCGTCGCCTCCTGGTCCGAGACGCCCTCCGCGGGCTCGCACACCGCGACGACGTCGGCGTCGGACCCGTAGCCCAGCTCCGCCCCGCCGAGCCGGCCCATCCCGATGATCGCGATCCGCGCGGGCCGGGGCCCGTCGCCGGCGCTCTCCCGCTCCGCGGCCTCGAGGGCGGCCTGCAGGACCGCGACCCACACGCTCGAGAGCGCCGCGCACACGCTCGGCACGTCGGTGAGGCCCAGCAGGTCGGCGCACGCGACCCGCAGCAGCTCGACCCGGCGCAGCGACCGGGCGACGTTGCCCGCCGCGCGCGGGTCGGTGTGGCGGGCGACGGCCGCGCGCAGCGACCGCGCGACCTCGGCCGGGTCGCGCGTCACGAGGTCGGCGGACGGCCCGTCGCCCCCGAGCAGCCGCAGCACCTCCGGGGAGCGCGGCATCATCTCGGCCACCCACCGCGACGTGCCCAGGACGTAGCACAGCCGGTCCGCGGCGAGGCCCTCGTCGCGCAGCAGCGCGAGGAACCACGGGGTGTCGGCCAGCGCCTCCGAGACCTTCCGGTAGGCGAGGAGGCCGTGGTCGGGGTCGGCGGTGTTCCCGAGCCGGTCGAGCAGCACCGGCATGAGGGCCCGCTGGATCCGCGCGGCCCGGCTGGTCCCGGAGGTCAGCGCGGCCACGTGCTTGAGCGCTCCCGCCGGCGAGCTCCACCCCAGGGCCGCGAGCCGCTTGGTCGCCGAGGACTCGGTGAGCACCAGCTGCTCGCCCGGGACGCGCGCCACCGACTCCAGCAGCGGCCGGTAGAAGAGCTTCTCGTGCAGGCGCCGGACCCGGACGGTGTTGCGGGAGAGCTCGCCCTGCAGCACCCCGACGGCGTCGCGGCGCCCGTCGGGACGCAGCTTCGCGGCCCGCGCGAGCCAGCGCAGGCCCGCGGTGTCCTCGTCGGAGGGGAAGAGGTGCGTGCGGCGCAGCTTCTGCAGCTGCACCCGGTGCTCGAGCATCCGCAGGAAGCGGTACGACGCGGCGAGGTTCGCGGCGTCGTCGCGGCCCACGTACCCGCCCTCGCCGAGGGCGGCGAGGGTCTCGAGGGTGTTCTGCCCGCGCAGCGCCTCGTCGCCGCGGCCGTGCACGAGCTGGAGCAGCTGGACGGCGAACTCGACGTCGCGCAGGCCGCCGCGGCCGAGCTTGAGCTCGCGGTCGGCGTGGTCGTGACGGATGTGGTCCTCGACCCGGCGGCGCATGGCGCGCACGTCGGCGACGAAGTCCTCGCGCTCCGCGGCGCTCCACACCATCGGCGCCAGGGCGTCGCAGTACTCCTGGCCCAGCGCGAGGTCCCCCGCCACCGGCCGGGCCTTGAGCAGCGCCTGGAACTCCCAGGTCCGGGCCCACCGCTGGTAGTAGGACACGTGGCCCTCGAGGGTGCGCACGAGCTGCCCGGACCGGCCCTCGGGACGCAGGTTCGCGTCGACCTCGAGGAACGCGTCGGTCGCGACCCGCATCATCGTCGCCGCCACGCGGGTCGCGGAGTCGACGACGCCCTCCGCCACGAAGATCACGTCGATGTCGGAGACGTAGTTCAGCTCGCGGCCGCCGCACTTGCCCATCCCGATGACGGCGAGGCGGTGGTCCCCGGCGCGCTCGGGCCCGACCTGGGCGCGGGCGACGGCGAGCGCGGCCTCCAGCCCGGCCGCGGCGAGGTCCGCGAGCTGCGCGGACACCACCTCGACGGTCATGATCGGCAGCTCCGGCTCGCACACCGCCTGCAGGTCGGCGGCGGCGAGCAGCAGCACGTCGTCGCGCCAGGCCAGGCGCAGCAGCTCGACGGCGGAGTGCCCCGTGACCGTCGCGACCGGGGCCTCGCTCGCGGGGTCCGCGCCCACCGCGTCGAGATGGGTGCGCCGCCGGTCGTCGGCGGTCGGCAGCCGCGAGTCGTCGAAGACCCGGCCCGGGGCGCGTCGTCGTGCGCAGCATCCGCCAGCGCGCGGGCTGGGCGACCAGGTGGTCGACCAGCGCCGTCGACCCGCCCATCACCCCGAACAGCCGCCCCCGCAGGCCCTGGTCGGCGCGCAGCGCGCGCGTCCAGCTCGAGCCCAGCCGTCCTCGCCGAGGCGACTCGCGGAGCCGTTCGACGGCGACCAGCGCGAGGTCGGGGTCGGCGGCCCGCGCGAGGGCCCACACGACGAGGGCCGCCCCGGGTACCGGGTCGTCGCCGTCCCACCAGCCGAGGTCGGCCAGGCGACGGCCGGCGTCGGGGTCGGTGAGTCCGAGGCGCGCGGGGGCGCGAGCGGGACGGCGGTCCCGCGACGGGTCGCGGAGCGGTTCCGGTCATCGTCGACCGTCCCGTGGGGTGGTCACAGGATCGGCAGGTACGTCGCCAGCTCGTACGGGGTCACGTTGCGACGATAGGCGTCCCACTCCGAGCGCTTGTTGCGCAGGAAGAAGTCGAACACGTGCTCGCCGAGGATCTCCGCCATCAGGTCGGACTGCTCGAAGCTCTGCAGCGCGCCGTCGAGGTTCTGCGGCAGCGTCTGGTAGCCCATGGCCCGCCGCTCGCCCTCGGTGAGCGACCAGACGTTGTCCTCCGCGGCGGGCGGCAGCTCGTAGCTCTCGGCGATGCCCTTGAGGCCGGCGCCGATGATCGCGGCGTAGGCCAGGTAGGGGTTGGCCGCGGAGTCCAGCGAGCGCACCTCCACCCGCCGCGACGACGCCTTGCCCGGCGAGTACATCGGCACCCGGACCAGCGCGGAGCGGTTGGCGTGGCCCCAGCACACCGCGGTCGGGGCCTCGCCGCCGACCACGAGGCGCTTGTAGGAGTTCACGAACTGGTTGGTCACGGCGGACATCTCGCGCGCGTGGCGCAGCACGCCCGCGACGAACGCCTTGCCGGTCTTGGAGAGCTCGAAGGGCTCGGCGGCGTCGTGGAAGGCGTTCTGGTCACCCTCGAAGAGGCTGACGTGGGTGTGCATCGCCGACCCGGGGTGCTCGGTGAACGGCTTGGGCATGAACGAGGCCCGCACGCCCTGGGTGATCGCCACCTCCTTCACGAGGTAGCGGAACGTCATGATGTTGTCCGCCATCGTCAGCGCGTCGGCGTAGCGCAGGTCGATCTCCTGCTGGCCGGGCCCGCCCTCGTGGTGGGAGAACTCGACGGAGATCCCCATCGCCTCGAGCGCCTCGATGCAGCGCCGCCGGAAGTGCGGGGCGACGTCGTGGCTGGCCTGGTCGAAGTAGCCGCCGGTGTCGGCCGGGACCGGCGGGGTGCCGTCGTCGGGCAGCCCCCGCAGCAGGTAGAACTCGATCTCCGGGTGCACGTAGCAGGTGAAGCCGGCCTCGGCCGCCCGGGAGAGCGCGCGGCGCAGCACGTGGCGCGGGTCGGCCCACGACGGCGAGCCGTCGGGCATCGTGATGTCGCAGAGCATCCGCGCCGAGTAGTGGTCGCCCTCGCCGTCCTCCCAGGGCAGCACCTGGAACGTGGACGGGTCGGGCTTGGCGACCATGTCCGACTCGTAGACCCGGCTGAAGCCCTCGATCGACGAGCCGTCGAACCCGATCCCCTCGGCGAAGGCACCCTCGAGCTCGGCCGGGCGCGATGGCCACCGACTTGAGGTACCCGAGGACGTCGGTGAACCACAACCGCACGAAGCGGATGTCGCGCTCGTCCAGCGTCCGCAGGACGAACTCCTGCTGCCGATCCATGTCCGCAGACCCTAAGGAGACCGTGTTACAAGGACGTCACAGGGGGGTCCTACCCTGCTCGCCCCATCGGGTCGTTCGTCACCCGTTCTCCGGGCAGCGGGCGTTCGGCGGAGCCGGGGTGCCGTCGACGAGGTAGCGGGTCACGATCGCGTCGACGCACGGGAAGCCCTGGAACGACGCCGTGTGCTGGTCGCCGACCTTGGTCAGCAGCGAGCCGTTCAGGTCCTTCGCGAGGTTCGACGCCGGACTGGTAGGGCGTGGCCGGGTCGTCGGTGGTGGAGACGACGAGCGGCGGGGCCAGTCCCGGCACCTGCGGCACGTGCGGGCCGTCGGTCACGGGCATCGGCCAGAACGCGCACGCGTCGAGCGCGGGGCTCGGCCCGCGGCCGGAGTCGAGGAACGGCGCGGCGGCGTTGTAGCGGGTCGCCTGGGCGAGCGCCTGCGCGTGGTCTTGATCTGCGGGTCGTCCACGCAGCGCACCGCGTTGAACGCGTCCTGTCTGCGGGTGAGTAGGTGCCGTCGGGCGCGCGGTCGTAGTAGCTCGTCGGCGAGCCCCATGAGGGTCTGCCCGGTGCCCTGCGCGAGCTCGGTCAGCCCCTGGCGGAGGTCCGGCCACTGCGAGGTGGCGTAGAGCGCCTGGATGGTGCCCTGCTGGGCGTCGCCGAAGGAGAGCTCCCGGCCGTCGGGCAGCGGGATCGGCTTGGTCAGCAGCGGGCGGGTCAGCTGCTGGAAGCGGGCGGTGGCCTGGCCGGGGTCGGTGCCGAGCGCGCAGCCGGGCTTCGAGGCGCAGTCCTTGGCGAACGCGTCGAACACCCCCTGGAACCCGCGGCCCTGGTCGACGAGCGCGTCGGTCGGAGTCCTGGTCGGGGTCCACCGCGCCGTCGAGCACCATCGCGCGGACGTTGCGGGGGAACTCCTCGGCGTAGGTGGAGCCGATGTGGGTGCCGTAGGAGTAGCCGAGGTAGGTCAGCTGCTTGTCGCCGACGACACCGCGCAGCACGTCCATGTCCCGGGCGACGTCGCGGGTGCCGACGTTGGCGAGCAGCTCGCGCCGGTCTTCTGCGCGCAGCCGTCCGCGGTCTGGCGGGACGCCGCCTCGGCGCGGGCGACGCCGGCCGGGGACGGGTCGAGGATGTCGGTGGTGCGCTGGGCGTCCTGCTCGGCGGCGGTCAGGCAGTGGATCGTCGGGGTGCTCGCCCCGATCCCGCGCGGGTCGAAGCCGACGAGGTCGAACTTGCGGGCCACCTCGGTGTTCTTCATCAGGAGCGCGAGCTGGGAGGCGATCTCGATCCCGGAGGCGCCGGGCCCGCCGGGATTGACCAGCATCGAGCCGATGCGCTGCGTCGGGTCGGTGGCCTGCAGCCGCGAGATCGCGAGCTGCGCCGTCGCGCCCTGCGGGCTGCGCGTAGTCGACCGGCACGTCGATCTTCGCGCACTGCAGGCCGGGCTGGCCGTAGTACTGGCGCTGGTCGTCGGTGGTGGCGAACGGCAGGCAGGAGCCCCACGCCGGGCGCTGCGCGTAGAACCGCTCGAGGCCGGCCGGGACGGCGCCGGGCGCCGCGGCGGCGGTGCTCGCCGGGGTTCCGACGACGGCGCGGCCGTGGGCGGCGCCGCGTCGGCGCACCCGGCGGCCGCCACGAGGACCGCGGCGGCGCGCCAGGAGCCGCCACGCCGCCCGGCCTCGTGGGCCCCGCCGGGCACCCCGGGCCGGCGACCGACGCACCACCGCCGTCGTCGCCGCGCCCACCGCAGGTCCCCGCGCCCCGTCGCCTCACGCGGGTCATCCTCGCAACCGCCCCGTGGGCCCCTCGTCCGCCCCCGGTCGGGCGCAGTCGCCTTCGAGCGGGCCGGTGCTGTGAAGCTCGTCCCACCCGTGCCCCGCGACGCTTCGCGGGACGGGTCCGCGGTGCCACGCTCCGGGGAGTCCGACCACGACCCTCACCAGCGCCCGGGGACCCGCACGGCGGGCCTCGAGGCAGGAGGACCTGACGATGACGTCACCCGAACCGCAGGCTGCCCAGCTCTCGCTCCCGAAGCGCGTCCGCATCCATCACCTGCAGCAGTGGAAGGACGCGGGCGAGCGCTGGCCGATGCTCACCGCCTACGACTTCCCCACCGCGAAGATCTTCGACGAGGCCGGGATCCCGGTGCTGCTGGTCGGCGACTCCGCGGCGAACAACGTGCTGGGCTACGACTCGACCGTCCCGGTGTCGGTCGACGAGCTGCTCATGCTCACCAAGGCCGCCGTACGCGGCGACCTCGCGCGCCCTCGTCGTCGCCGACCTGCCCTTCGGCTCGTACCAGGCCTCCCCCACCCAGGCGCTCGAGACCGCGGTGCGGTTCTTCAAGGAGGGCGGCGCCGCGGCGGTCAAGCTCGAGGGCGGCGCGCAGTACGCGGGCCAGATCCGGGCGCTGTCCGACGCCGGCATCCCGGTCATGGCCCACCTCGGGTTCACGCCGCAGAGCGAGCACGCCCTCGGCGGGTTCCGGGTGCAGGGCCGGGGCGCGGGCGCCGAGAAGCTGATCGAGGACGCGCTCGCCGTGCAGGCCGCGGGCGCCTTCGCCGTCGTGCTCGAGATGGTCCCGGCCGACGTCGCGAAGCGGGTCACCGCCGAGCTGCGGGTGCCCACCATCGGGATCGGCGCCGGGCCGGACACCGACGCCCAGGTGCTCGTGTGGCCCGACATGGCCGGGCTGAACACCGGGAAGGTGCCGCGGTTCGTCAAGCGCTACGCCGACCTCGCCGGGCGTGCTGGGCGGTGCGGCCGCGCAGTTCGCGCAGCGAGGTCCACGAGGGCTCCTACCCGACGGCGGAGCACTCGTTCTCGTAGGTGCGCTGCGCGCTCGTGAGCACTTTTCCGTGTCCTGGCACGGAAAAGTGCTCACAGGGCGGCAGCCACCTCCGCGTTCAGCGCCGCCACCGCCTCGTCGCAGGCGCGGGACACCCCGGTGAAGCCCAGGAACCCGTGCACCAGCGACGGGTGCTCGCGCAGGCGGACGTCGACCCCGACGGCGGCGAGCGCGTCGGCGAAGGCGTGCCCGGCGTCGCGCAGCGGGTCGAACCCGGCGGTCGCGACGATCGTCGGGCCGAGCCCGGCGAGCTCGGCCCGCAGCGGGGAGAGGCGCGGCTCGCCGCGTCGGTGACGTCCCGGCCAGGTAGAGCCGGCTGCACGCCACCACGTCCCCGGCGGTGAGGAAGTACCCCTCGGCGTTCTCGCGGACCGACGGGTAGCGGCCCTCGAAGTCCGGCGGCGGGTAGATCAGCAGGGTCGCGGCGGCCGGGGCCCCGGCGTCGCGGCGGGCGAGGCGCGGCGCCGGCCACGAGGTTCGCGCCGGCGCTGTCGCCCGACGAGCCCGAGGCGAGCGGGGTCGGCGTCCCAGCGGTCCGCGTGGTCGGCCACCCACGCGACGGCGGCGAGGACGTCGTCGTACGGGGCCGGGAACGGGTGCTCGGGCGCGAGGCGGTGGTCGACGGCGACGACGACGGCGCGGGTGTCGTCGGCCAGGCGCTGGGCGACGCGGTCGTAGGCGGCGCCGCCCCCGAGGACCCAGCCGCCGCCGTGGACGTACACGACGAGCGCGCCGCTCCCGTCGCCCGCGGGCCGGTGCACCCGCAGCGGCACCGGGGCGTCGGCGACGAGCTCGGGCGCGCGGTCGACCGGTCGCGCGGTCTCGTCCATCAGGGCGGCGTAGCGGTCGCGCGCCGCGGCGATCCCCTCGGGGGTGTCGGTGCCGGCGAACATCGCCGGCTCGCCCCGGTCGCGCAGCCGGGCGAGCAGCGCGCCGACCTCGGGATCGAGACCGCCGACACCGTCATCGCCGTGATTGTCCGAGGCCACGTCCGGAGACCCTACGAGGACAACCACACCACCGTGGACTAGGCCATGTGGGGGAACAGCGAGCAGACTGTCCGAGGCTTAGCCCGCCCCTGCCGTCGTTGCCGAATCGACACCTGCGCCGAGGGCAACCAGGTCCGGGACGACACGTCTGACTCCGTGCCGGGCTCGATCGATCACGAACGAGCCCGGTGCACCTCCCCCGCCGCCCGGTCTGCTCCCGACCACGAATGGAATTCGCGCTCCCGATGGCACTGCCCTACGACACCCCGACCCTGCCTCGCGTCGCCCTGTCGGACCTGCGCGCCGACCACCCCGCGAGGACCGCCCGGCCGACGCCCGCGGCGCTGGTCCGCGCCCGCGAGGTGGCCACCTCGCCCGTGACGGCCCTCGTCGTCATGCTCCTGGGCCTCGTCGGCCTGTTCGTGCTGCCGATGGTGGGCCTGCCGTTCGTGGCCCTCGTCGTGCTGCCGATCGTGATCTACCAGCTGCGCGCCGAACAGCGCCGCAACCTGCGCCTCGGGCGCCGCTGACGCGGCCCGTCCCCGACACGCACCGCCCCCGGTTCCCTCGCGGAGCCGGGGGCGGTGTCGTGTCGGGGTCGGTAGTCGAGGGGGTCGGTAATCGGGGTCGGTAATCGGAGGTCAGTAGGAGCCCGAGGACGCCGCGGCGCCGACGATCACGACGATGAAGAACACGAACAGGAGCACGCCCAACCCCAGGATGATGTAGCCGACGATCAGACCGGCGAGCGCCAGCCCGTCGCCCGACTCGGGGCCCTCCCGGATCTGGCGGCGAGCGATGTGCCCGCAGATGACGCCGCCGATCGCCGTGACGTAGAAGAACAGCCCCAGCAGCGAGAGCACCAGCGAGACGATCGCCAGACCGTTGGTCGGGCCCGCGCCGGAGCCGGGGTAGCCGGACGCCGCGGGCTGCGGGTACCCGGGCTGGCCGTACGCCGGCTGGACGTATCCCGGTCCGCCGTACCCCGTCTGCCCGTATCCCGTCTGGCCGTACCCGGGCTGGCCGTACCCCTGCTGCCCGTATCCGGGCTGGCCATAGCCAGGCTGGCCGTACCCCTGCTGCCCGTACCCGGACTGGCCATAGCCCTGCTGGCCGTAGCCCTGCTGTCCGTAGCCGGTCTGGCCGTACTCCTGCTGGCCGTACCCGGACTGGGGGTACGCGGGCTGGGAGCCGGTCTCGCCGTACCCGGTCTGGCCGGAGGACGGCTGGCCGTACCCGGACTGCTCGTACCCCGACGGCTCGTACCCGGACTGCTCGTGCCCCGGCTGCGCCGGCGACTCGGAGGTGCCGGAGGCGGACTCCCCGGGGTGCAGCGTCGGACCCGGATCCTCCGGGCCCTGCTCGGAGCCCGATCCGGCCTGCTCGCCCTGCGGCCGCGCGAACGGGTCGCCGTCCCGCGGCTCGCGATCCGGCTGACTCATCCTGTCCACCCCAACCCGGAGCGCCGCGGCGTCCGCACGTCGTCGTGGGGCGGCCGGATCCGACCACCCGCGTGACGGGGCATCTTCGCACGCATCGGCGACACCGACCGCCGATCGACGCGAATCGGGCCGGCGGGCTCCGACCCCGCCGGCCCGCGCGCCGATCAGGAGGACGAGCCGCCCGAGGACTTCGGTGACGACCCCGAGCCGGCCGGCTTCGACGACCCGCGGTCGGGCTTCGACGGGCTCGGCAGCCTCGGGGGGTCCGACGGCTTCGACGACGGGGGCGGGGAGCTCGACGGGGGTGCCGACGTCGGGCTGCCCGACGGACGCGGCGGGGTCGTGGACCGTGGCGGCGGGGTGTGGGTCGGGATCGAGGTGGGCACCGGGCGCGTCCTCGTGGGGGGCACGGGCCGCGACGTCGAGGTGGGGGCCGAGCTCGGGGGCGTCGAGGTCGGCGTCGAGGTCGGCGTCGAGGTCGGCGTCGAGGAGCCTGGTCCGGGCCGGGTCGGCGCCGAGGAGCCGCCCAGGACCGGGGCACCCGACGAGCCGGCGCCGGATCCGCCCGGCGAACCCGGGCCCGTACCGCCGCCCCCGCCGCCGACGGCCGGAGCGACCGCACCCGGGGCCGATACCGGCGGGGCCGCTCCCCCGCCGAGGTCACCCGGCCCGGGCAGGGGCCCGAGCTGTGCGCGCAGGCCGACCTGCGCGGCGGACGGCGGGGCGGCGACCGGGGGCGTCGGACCCAGGTCGGTGATCACGGGCGCGGCGAGCCCGGTCGGGAGCACCGCCGGGCCCTGCGGGGTGGGGGTCGACGAGGCGAACAGGCCCCCGAGGCCGGGGGCCATCGCGACCGAGGTCGAGGTGCCGGTGACGGTCTGGAAGACGGCCGTGCTCACCGCCGCGGCGCCCATCAGCGACACGCCCGCCACGGCCACCCGCCGCCGCCGCGCCCCGCTCCCGCGGTCGTCGACGGAGAGCCGGACCCACGCCGCACGGGCCGCGCCCGGATCGAGGAACAGACTCCCGCCCGTGCCCGCCGACGCCGTACTCGGTTCCACCGTGTCCTCCCGACGCTCCGACCCGCCCGACCTCCTCGGAGGTCCACGGCACCCGGGCACCTGCCCTGGGTCCGGGCGCCGTGTGCTCAGTCAAACGCGCGAAAGGCGTAGCCGTCCTTCTGACGATCGGGCGGCATGTCATACGGCCGAGTGGGCGTGGGCTCACTCGACGGAGTCAGGTCCGAACGCTGTGTCGACCAGCTAGGACGTCTGCCGGTCGCGCCGCAGCGGCCGCTCGTCGCGTCACGGCGGGCAGCCGTCCGCCTCCGAACGGGCGTCGTCGCCCCGCCGTCGTACCCCGAACAGCCCTACGATCCCGAGGTGCCCACCGCCGCGCCCACGCCCCGCTCCACCCCCGACGACGGCCCCGGCGTGCCGGACCGGTCCGACACGACGCCCGTGCCGACGGTGGTCGACGCCGCGCTGCGCGAGGCGGAGACGACGCTGCGGCGGGTCGGGTCGGCCGCGGTGAACGTCCGCGACCGGCTCTGGAACGGGCACCTCGCGGACACCCGCCGCATGCCCCGCAGCGCCGTGACCGGGGAGCGCGGCTGGACCCTGCACCGCTACGCGCCGCTGCCGGACGGCCCGCCGCCGGTCGGGCTCCCGATCCTGCTCGTCCCGCCGCTGGGAGCCCCGGACCTCGCGTTCGACCTGCGTCGCGGCAACAGCCTCGTCGAGTTCCTCCTCGGCGAGGGCCGCACCGTCTACATCGTCACCTACGACGCCGCGTTCTGGCGCGGCCGTCGTCGTGGCCTGGAGACGTGGGTCGACGAGGTGGTCCCGGTCGCCGTCGAGCGGGTCTGTGCCGACGAGGCGTCGGCCGACCAGGAGCGCCGCCCCGTGCACCTCGTGGGCTGGAGCCTCGGCGGGCTGTTCGTTCTGCTCACGGCGGCCGGCCACGCCGAGCTGCCGATCGCCTCGGTCACGGCCTTCGCCGCGCCGGTGGACGTCGCGGCGGTGCCGATCGTGGCCCCGTTCCGCTCGATCGCCGAGTACACCGGCGGGCAGATCTTCACGACCCTCTACCGCCTGCTCGGCGGGTTCCCGGCCCCCGCGGTGCGGGCGGCGTTCCAGCTCGTGAGCGTCGACCGCTACGTCACGAAGCCGCTGACGATCCTGACCCACCTCGACGACCGCCAGCTGCTCGAGCAGATGGAGGCGGTCGACGTGCTGATGAACAACATGGTCGCCTACCCGGGGCGGGCGTTCGGGCAGGTCTACCACCACGTCATCCGGGGCAACGAGGTCGCGAGCGGCTCCGTGGAGATCGACGGCCGCCCGGTGCGGCTCGCCGACGTCACGGCCCCGACGCTGCTCATCGCCGGCGCCGACGACGGCATCGCCCCGATCGACGCGGTGCGGCGCGGCACCGAGCTGCTGACGTCGTCGTCGGACCTGCGGTTCTCGGTGGAGCCCGGTGGCCACCTCGGCGTGCTCGCGGGCCGGCGCGCCCACGACCACTCGTGGGCCACGTTCCTCGACTTCGTCGGTGCCCACGACGACGGGTCCTGACGGCGGGTCCTGACGACGGCGGGCCCGGGAACCACACGCGTGTCATTCCGTCCCGGGGGTGCGCGTGGTGATCACGATCGGCTGTCGTACGGTCGGCTCGCCCTGCTCCCCCGTGGAAGGACACCTCGCGTGGCCGTCACCCTCAAGGCAGCTCTCCTCGACTCCGACAAGCGCGGATTCGTGGTCACCGACCTCCAGACGCTCGTGGACGACGAGGTCAAGGACAAGAGCGGCCTGTCCGGCGGCGTGATCAAGGCCGGCTACGCCGCGGTCAAGAAGGTCAAGCCCGGCATCATCTGGGGCGTCATCGACACGCTGCTCGACGAGTTCGTCGAGGCCCTCGAGCCGCACTGGATGGCCTACAACGCGTCGCCGACCGGCGACTTCGGCGCCTACCTCGCCGCCCACCCGCAGCCGGTCTCGGAGGCCCTGCTCGGGGTCACCGACCGCCGCGCGGAGAAGTCGAACCGCCAGGCCATCACCTCGGTCTACTCCAAGCTGCGCCCGAAGGCCCAGGAGAACGTCATCGAGGCGCTGCCGCGGCTCGGCGCCGTCGTCGAGAAGCACGCGGCGTAGTCAGGACCGTCGCGGCCGAGGGGCACGTTTCCGGTACAGCACGTGTCCCTCGGCCGGTCACCGTCCGCTCGGAGGGGTGACCTGCCCGTGACGGCTGGTCCATGGTGACCTGATGCACATCCTCACGGTCCTGTACGGGCAGCCGCGACGACCCCGCCGCGTTCGACTCCTACTACGAGTCGACGCACGTCCCGCTCGCGAACAAGATCCCCGGACTGCCGGAGCTGGACCTACCGGCACGTCGCCGCCCTGGACGGCTCCCAGCCGCCCTACTACCTGATCGCCGAGCTGGCCTTCGACTCCCTGGAGTCGCTGCAGTCCGGCATGGGTGGCGCCGAGGGCCAGGCGGCCGCCGAGGACGTCCCGAACTTCGCCTCCGGCGGCGCGACGATGCTGGTCGCGCACGACTAGGTAGGTCGGTATAGGTAGGTAGGTGCGCTTCGCGCTCGTGAGCACTGAATGCGGCTATCGCCGCATTCAGTGCTCACAGGCGCGTCAGCGCACCGGGTGGGGCAGCCGGCGGATCGAGCCGTCCGCGCGCAGGTCGGCGAGCGTCGGGTAGCCGTCCACCGCCATGATCAGGTCGGTCTCGGCGAGCACCGAGCGCAGGTGGTGCACCACGCCCGTCCTCGCCGCCGATCGCCAGCGCGTACGCGTACGGCCGGCCGAGCCCCACCGCGGACGCCCCGAGCGCGAGCGCCTTCGCGACGTCGGCGCCCGAGCGCACGCCCGGAGTCGAACAGCACCGGCACCTCGCCCGCGGCGGCCACGACGTCGGGCAGCGTCTCCAGGGCCGGCAGGCCGCCGTTGGCCTGGCGCCCGCCGTGGTTGGAGCAGTACAGCCCGTCGACGCCGAGGTCGACCGCGCGCCGGGCGTCGTCGGGGTGGCTGATGCCCTTGAGCAGGATCGGCATGTCGGTGGCCTCCCGCATCCAGGTGAGGTCGTCCCAGCAGACGCTGTTGCCGAACTGGCTCGCCCACATCCCGACGGCGCCGCGCAGGTCGTCCTCCGGCGGTGCGTCGAGCAGCGCGCGGAACGCCGGGTCGGAGAAGTAGTTCGCCAGGCAGTGCCCGCGCAGCTGGGGGAAGTTCGCGGTGTTGAGGTCGCGGGGCCGCCAGCCCGTGACCCAGGTGTCGAGGGTGACGACGAGCCCGCGGAAGCCCGCCTTCTCGGCCCGCTGGATCAACGAGACCGCCACGTCGCGGTCCTTCGGCGTGTAGAGCTGGAAGAACCCCGGGGTGTTCCCGAGCGCGGCCGCGACGTCCTCGAGCGGGTCCTGCGAGAGCGTCGACATGACCATCGGCACCCCGGTCCGGGCGCAGGCGCGGGCCACCGCGAGGTCACCGTGGAAGTCCTGCGAGCACAGCCCGATGACGCCGATCGGGCAGCAGAACAGTGGCGTCGGGAGCTCGACGCCGGCGATCGTCGTCGTGAGGTCGCGCTCGTACGCGCCGGCCATCATCCGCGGGACGATCCCCCACCAGCCGAAGGCCTCGGCGTTGCCGCGCTGGGTGCGTTCGTCGCCCGCGCCGCCCGCGACGTAGTTCAGGATCCAGTCGGGCAGGGCCGCCCCGGCCGCCCGCTCCAGCCCGGCGAAGTCCACCGGCCACCGGGGCAGCACACCCTTCAGGCCCGCCCCGTAGAATCTCCAACTGGTAGTCGCCGTACTGCATCGTCGGCCTCCGACCCTCGCGCGCTGCGTCCCTCGAGAGCACCGAAACACACCCGGGCGCCGCCGTCAGGCCCGGAACCGCCGCGGGTCGACCGATGCCAGCCACGCCGACGCCGCCAGCGCGAGCACCCCGACCCCGGCGAGCACCAGGAACACCGCCGCGAACGCGGTGTCCGGACCGTCCGCGAGGCCCCGCGCGACGACGACGGCGACGAGCGCCCCGCCTGCCGCTCCCCCGACGCGCTGCACGACGTTGAGCTGCGTGGCCGCGTCCGGGAGCTGGTCGGCGGTCACTGCGGCGTAGCCCGCGACCGTCACCGGCACCGCGGCCGTCCCCGTCGCCAGACCGCGGAGCACGAGGAGCACCTGCACGACGGCGGCGGGAGCGGCGGCGGGCAGGAACGCGAACGGCACCGTCGTCGCGACGACGACGAGCATCCCGGCGACCGCGACCCGCCCACCACCCAGCCGGTCGGTGAGCCACCCCGCGAGCGGGCCCGCGAGCCCCGCCCCGACGCCGAACCCGACCAGCGCGAGCCCGGTGTCGACCACCCCTGCCCCCTGGCGCAGCTGGAACCACAGCGGCAGCGCCAGCAGCGACCCGAACATCACCGCCCCGACGAGCCCGGACGCGACACAGGCCGCGGCGAAGACCGGCCGGCGCAGCAGGGACAGGTCGGTCAGCGGGTGCCGGACCCGCCGGGTGCGCACCACGAACCCCGCGAGCGTCGCGAGGCCGACGACGAGGGTCCCGACGACCGCCGGGCCGGCCCCGCCCGGCGCGGCCAGGGCGGTGAGCGCGAACAGCGTCGCCGGCAGGCCCACCCCGACCAGCACGAGGCCGCCCACGTCGAGCGGCCCTGCGAGCCCCGACCCGCCCCGGGGGATCACCCACAGCCCGGCGATCAGGCCGACCACGCCGATCGGGACGTTGACCAGGAACAGCGCCGGCCACGAGAACCCGGCGAGCAGCACCCCGCCCAGGGCCGGGCCCACGGCGGGGCCCGCGCTCACGGCCAGCCCCAGCACGCCCATCACCCGCCCCAGACGCTCGGGACCGACGGCCTGACCGAGCAACGTCTGGCCCGCGGGCACGAGCAGGCCGGCCGCGAGGCCCTGCGCGACCCGCGCCACCACCAGCGTCGTCAGGTCCCCCGCGAGGGCGCACACCGCGGAGGTGATCGTGAACGCCGCGAGCGCGCCGAGCCAGAGCCGGCCGACCCCCACGCGCCTGCCCGCCCACCCGCACAGCGGCAGTGACACCGCGAGCGCGAGCAGGTAGGCGTTCGAGACCCACGCGACCTCGGCGAGCCCGACGTGCAGGTCCCGGGCGACGGTGTCCAGCCCGACCGCGACGATCGACCCGTCGAGCATCGACAGGAACGCGCCGACCACGACGACGCCGCCGAGCCGCCACACCGGCCACCCCAGCCGCGGCGGCCCGGGGGCGGCGACGGTCACGACCGCACTCCCTCGCGGACCCCGCGCAGCGCCTCCGTCCAGCTCACGAGCTCGTCCAGCATCATCCCGAGCGACCGCTGCGCGCGCTCCCCCGGCCGGACCGGACCCTCGGCGGGGATCTCCGAGCCCACGCCGAGCCGGACCGAGGTGCGCACGGCCGCCGTCCGCAGCTCCCCGAGCACGACGCGCAACTGCTCGATGGCCACGGCGCCGCCGGAGTGGACGCCGTACCCGACGAAGCCCGCGGCCTTGTCGTTCCACTCCGCGAACAGGTGGTCGATCGCGTTCTTCAGCGACGCCGGGAAGCTGTGGTTGTGCTCGCCGACCACGAACACGAAGCCGTCGAACCCGGCGATCGTCTCCGCCCAGTGGCGCGTGTGCTCGAGGGTGTACTCGCCCTTGATCGCCGGCGCGGGCTCGTCGAGCAGCGGCAGGTCGACCTCCGCGAGGTCGACGAGCTCGAGCTCGACGTGCGACGGGACCAGCGCCCGGCCCTCGTCCAGCACCCACCGGGCCACGCGGCCGGCCTGGCGTCCGGACCGGGTGCTGCCGGCGATGACGGCGATGCGGGTCATGGTTCCTCCCATGGAGCTAAGTGCACTATCCGTTGCACTTCTTTGCAACGTACCATGTACTTAGGAGGTGCGATCCATGAGCGAGCAGACCCGACGCCGCCCGGGCGGGCGCTCCGCGGAGAAGCGGGAGGCGATGCTGCGGGGCGGGCTCACGGTCTTCGGCCGCGAGGGCTACATGCGGGCGGGGATCGACGCGATCGCCCGGGAGGCCGGGGTCTCGACCCGCACGATCTACAACCACTACGCGGACAAGGCCGAGCTGTTCGCCGCCGTCATCGTCGCCAGCGCGACGCGGGTGGCCGAGAGCCAGATCGCGCTGCTCGCGCGGTACCTGGACGGCCCGGAGCCCGACCTGGCGGGGCTCGCCGTCGCCTGGGCCACCCCGGACCCGGACTTCGCCGACCACTTCGCGCTCGTGCGCCAGGTCCGCGCCGAGGTGCTGCACGTGCCCGCCGACGCCCGCGAGGCCTGGCTCGACGCCGGGCCGCGTCGCGTGCAGGCGTTCCTCGCCGACCGGCTGGCGCGGCTCGGCGAGCGCGGCCTGCTGCGGGTGGACGACCCCGACCGCACGGCCGCGCACTTCGTGGCGCTGGTCGCCGGGGAGGCCAACTCGCGCACGATGGGCTGGGCCCTGCCGATCACGGAGAAGGAGATCCACGCGAGCGCCGGCGCCGGGCTGGCGGTGTTCCTGCGCGCCTACGGCCCCGAGGCGTGATCGCTAACCTGGCCGGTGTGGAGGAGGCGGTGCTCGTGGCCCGGCTGCGGGCCGCGGGATGCGTGTTCGCGGAGGACGAGGCCGCGCTGCTCCTCACCGACGCCGCCGACCTGGCCGCCCTGGAGGCGATGACCGCCCGCCGGGAGGCCGGCGAGCCGCTCGAGCAGGTGCTGGGCTGGGCCGCCTTCCGGGGGCGGCGCATCGCCGTCGCGCCGGGGGTGTTCGTGCCGCGGCAGCGCAGCGGGCTGCTCGTGGAGGCCGCCGTCGCCCGCGCCCGGCCCGGGGCCGTCGTCGTCGACCTGTGCTGCGGGTCGGGGGCGCTCGGGGCGGCGGTGGCCGCGGAGGTCGGTGGCGTCGAGCTGCACGCCGCGGACGTCGACCCCGTCGCGGTCGCCTGTGCCCGCCGGACCGTGCCCCCGGGCGCCCGGGTCCACCAGGGCGACCTCGACGCCGCCCTGCCCACGGACCTGCGCGGACGGGTCGACGTCCTGCTGGCCTCCCCGCCCTACGTGCCGACCGAGGGCCTGGCC
Source organism: uncultured Actinomycetota bacterium (assembly GCA_963849235.1). Lineage (GTDB taxonomy): Bacteria > Actinomycetota > Actinomycetes > Mycobacteriales > Pseudonocardiaceae > Actinomycetospora. Next base: position 31,428 of record CAWKGY010000002.1, read on the forward strand.
ACCATGCCGCCCGAGGCGCGCGACCACGAGCCCCGCACGGCGCTCGACGGTGGCGACGACGGCCTCGCGGTGCTGCGGCGGATCGCCGCGACCGCCCCGGGCTGGCTCGCGCCGGGTGGCTCGCTGCTGCTGGAGTGCGCCGCGCACCAGGCGGACACCGCGCGGGAGGCCGTCGCCGCGACCGGCCTCGACGCCGCCGTCGAGCACGACGACGAGGCCGACGCGACGGTGGTCGTCGGCCGGTGGGAGGGGCCGCGGTGAGCGTGCTCGACGTCCTCGCCCGGCGCCGCACCGGGGGTGACGACGACGGGCACCGCGTCGCGCTCGTCGTCGAGGGCGGCGGGAGCCGGGCGACCTTCTCGGCCGGCATGGCGGCCGCCGTCGAGGACCACGGCCTCACGCCGCTGCTCGACGACGTCTACGGGGTCTCGGCGGGCTCGCTCAACGCGGCGTGGCTCGTGGCCGGGAAGGCGCGGGAGGCGATGGCGCCGTGGACCTCGCGCTCGGTGATGCGCGGGACGATCGACCCGCGCCGGCTGCTGCGCGGCGGGCGCGTCGTGGACCTCGAGCACCTCGTCGAGCACGTCTACGTCCGCGAGGTGCCGATGCCGTTCGCGACGATCCTCGCGAGCCCGGTGACCTACCACCCGATGGCCACCGACGCCGACACCGGCGCCTCCACCGACCTCGCCCCGCTGCTCGACGGCCCGCCGGCCCTCCGGCGCGCCCTGCAGGCGAGCTCCACGCTGCCCGTGCTCGCCGGTCCGCCGGTCGCGCTCGGGGGCCGGCGGTGGGTGGACGGCGGGCCTCGCCGAGCCGGTCGCGGTCCACACCGCCCTCGCCCGGGGGGCCACCCACCTGATCGTCCTGCGCACCCACGCCGCGGCCCACGTGCCGGCCGAGCCGCCGAGCGTCGTCGACGCGATCGTGCGCCGGTGGCTGCGCCGGCACGCGCCCGGCGTCGTCGACGCCTGGGTCCACCGGGTCGCGCGGGCGCGGGAGACCGAGGCCCGCCTCGACGAGCTCGAGGCCGCCGGGCGCCTGCTGCACCTGCGCCCGCCGGACGACGCGCCCGCGGTGTCGCGCACGTCGACGGACCTGGCGCTGCTCGGACGGGCGCTGCGGGTCGGCTACGAGGCGGCCGAGGCGGTCCTGGACCCCGTCGGCACGCGGTCGTCCTGAGCGCCGTCGGAGAGGCTTCAGGCCGCGGCCGGGTCGGCGTGGTCCCAGAGGTCGTGGAACATCGCGATGTTCAGCTCGTAGGCCTGCCTGACCTCGCCGACCATGCGGGCTCGCTCGTCCTCGTCCCAGGGGGCCGCGTCGAGCAGCGCCCGGTAGCGCTCGCGGAAGCGCGGGACCGGGCCGAGGTCGGAGAAGTCGTAGAACGCGGTGCCGCCGCCGGTGACGCCGTAGCGCCGCGGGAGCAGCGAGGCCACGGCCTGGCCGCCGGCCACGTCCCCGAGGTAGCGCGTGTAGTGGTGCGCGACGAAGCCCGCGGGCCAGTCCGCGACCTCGCGGATCCGGGCGGCGTAGCGCTCCGTGGCCGGCAGCGGCTCGGCGTCGGTGACGCCGTAGAACGCCAGGTCCGCGGCGATGCGCGAGCCGCGGCGCAGGGTGTCGATGACGAACGGGCCCGCGACCGGGTCGGCGGCCATCGCGTCGCTCGCCGACTCCAGGGCCCCGTAGACGAACGAGTACTGCTCGACCAGGCGGGCGTAGTCGGCCACGGCCAACCGCCCGTCGAAGAGCGCGTCCATGTAGGGCGAGTGGTTGGCGCGCTGGTGGGCCTCGAGCGTCGAGCGCCGGACGGACTGGTGGAACGGGACAGCCGTGGGGGTCGTCTCGGGCACCGGCACCTCCTGGTGGGCAGGCCGGCCCGGTGGGACCGCCCTCGAGCACCGCGTCGTCCTCTCCCGACCCTAGGTCGGCCGCCGGGGTGAGGGAACCCTGCGCCCGACGATCACCCGGGCGCCGATCTCCCGGGCGCGGACCGGCTGAGCCGCCGCGGTCCGGGGCACCCTGCGCCCGTCAGATCGATGCGACGACACAGGGAGAGCCACGTGGAGACCGCCACGCTCGGAGCGTTCGAGGTCGGCCGGATCGGCCTGGGTGCGATGGGCATGTCGAGCGCCTACTCGGGGGCGGGCAGCGACGACGAGGAGTCGATCCGGACCATCCACCGGGCCCTCGACCTCGGGGTCACGCTGATCGACACCGCCGAGGTCTACGGGCCCTACGTCAACGAGGAGCTCGTCGGGAAGGCGATCCGGGAGCGGCGCGACGAGGTCGTGCTCGCGACCAAGTTCGGGCTCATCTCGCACACCGGCCGCGACGGCGCCGACTCCAGCCCGGAGAGCGTCCACGCCGCCGTCGACGGGTCCCTGCGCCGCCTCGGCGTCGACCACATCGACCTCTACTACCAGCACCGCGTGGACCCGCGGACCCCGATCGAGGAGACCATCGGGGCGGTCGCCGAGCTCGTCGCGGCGGGCAAGGTCCGCGCGATCGGGCTCTCCGAGGCGTGGGCGGACACGATCCGCCGGGCCCACGCGGTCCACCCGATCACCGCGCTGCAGTCGGAGTACTCGCTGTGGACCCGCGAGCAGGACGAGCTCCTCCCGCTGCTGCGCGAGCTGGGGATCGGTCTCGTGGCGTACTCCCCGCTGGGGCGCGGCTTCCTCACCGGGCAGGTGCGCTCCGTCGACGACCTCGACGAGAAAGACATGCGCCGCAGCAACCCCCGCTTCGCCGAGGAGAACTTCCGGCGCAACCTCGCGGCCGCCGACGAGGTGCGCGCGGTCGCCGACGACGCCGGGGCCACGCCCGCCCAGGTCGCGCTGGCCTGGGTGCTCTCGAAGGGGTCGGACATCGTCCCGATCCCCGGGACGAAGCGTGTCTCACGGCTCGAGGAGAACGTGGGCGCGGACGCCGTCGAGCTCACCGGGGAGCAGCTGGCGCGCCTCGACGGGCTCACTCCCGCCGCCGGCGGCCACCACTCCGAGGAGCAGATGACGCTCATCGAGCGGTGAACCCGGGCGGACCGGGCCCGGGAATGACGAAGGGGCTGTGGGCCTACGGGTATGAGGCGTAGGTCCCACAGCCCCTGCGAGCCGAGCGCGACACCCTGACGGCGGCGCCCAGCCGGGCTCAGCCGTGACTCAGAGAGCCTGAACCGAGTCGGCCTGCGGGCCCTTCGAGCCCTGGCTGGACTCGAAGCTCACCCGCTGGTTCTCCTCGAGGGAGCGGAAGCCGCCGCCCTGGATGGCGGAGTAGTGGACGAAGACGTCCTTACCTCCGTCGTCGGGGGCGATGAAGCCGAAACCCTTCTCGGCGTTGAACCACTTGACGGTTCCTTCAGACATCCATCCTCTTTCGGGTCGGACGGGCCGTGGGCAACCTGCCCACGAACGTTGCCCGACACCGGAAGCACGGGAAGAGGTCATCACCCTCTGCGTGCGAGCCGGGCCGTTGTCACATGATCCACGAGGCTCGAGCAGAGCGAGGAAAACGAGACTGCAACAAGCGGACCGTAGCACGGGGGCCTCACCCGTCCGGCGGCGCACGCGCGTGGGGGCGCCCTGACGCGAAGCGCCCGTCCGGGGAGTTCCTGCCCCGTAGTCTGGGGCGGTGAGACCTGAGGAGCCGGCGCCGGCCCACCGCGACGACCGGGCTGCGGATCTCCGGGCGGCGATCGAGGCGGCGTGCCGGTCCGTCGACGAGGCCCCGTCCTTCTCCCCCGACGGCGGCGTGACGGTGTACGACCCCTTCGGTCGGTCCGCCCGCGTCCAGCCCCTCGGCCAGCGCACCCGCATCAGCATCACCGCCGAGGACGGGCGCGACGCCGAGGGCGAGGTCGACACGGACACCCTGGTGGCGGCCATCGGGCGGCACCGCTCCGCCTACGGCGCCCTCGCCGCGGCACTGGACCACGAGAACGCCCAGGGCAGCTCCGTCGAGTAGCTCCGGAGGCGGAGGAGCACGCCTCCGGGGCGGCAGTACCGACGTCGCGCGCGACCACGAGGACGATCCGGACGCTGGCCCGGACACCCGGCCGCGCGGACGATGGATGCGTGTCCGGCCCCGACCGCTACAGCCCCGAGATTCTACGCGGCCGGACTCGACGGCCGGGTCCCGCCGCTGCCCACCGACCCCTCCCGGCTCGAGTCCGCCGCCCGGCGGGTGCTTCCCGCGCACGCGTTCGACTACGTCGCGGGTGGGGCGGGATCCGGGGCGACGATGCGCGCCAACCGGGCGGCCTTCGACCGGGTCGGCCTGGTGCCGCGGATGCTGCGGGGCAACCACGTCCGGGACTGGTCGACGACGCTGCTGGGCACGACGATGCCCGCGCCCGTGCTGCTCGGTCCGGTGGGGGTGCAGAGCCTGCTGCACGAGGACGGCGAGCTCGCCACGGCGCGGGCGGCCGCGGCGCTCGGGGTCCCGGCGGTGCTCTCGACGGCGTCGTCGCACACGACCGAGGAGGTCGCCAGGGCCTCGGGCGACGGGCCCCGGTGGTACCAGCTCTACCGGCCCACCGACGACGACGTGACCGCGAGCCTGCTCGCGCGGGCGCGCGCCGCCGGGTTCACCGTCCTCGTCGTCACCCTGGACACCTGGACGCTCGGGTGGCGCCCCCGCGACCTCGACCGCGCCTACCTCCCGTTCCTGCGGGGTGTGGGCACGGCGATCCCGTTCTCCGATCCCGCCTTCCGCGCAGGCCTCGCCCGGCCCCCCGAGGAGGACCTCGGCGCCGCCGTCCGCCACCGCCAGCGGCTGTTCACCGGCACCGCGTGGGGGTGGGACCGGCTGGCCCCGATCCGGGAGCAGTGGGACGGCCCGATCGTCGTCAAGGGCATCCAGCGCGCCGACGACGCACTGCGGGCGCTCGACGCCGGGATGGACGGGGTGATCGTGTCCAACCACGGGGGTAGGCAGGTCGACCGCGCGATCGGGGCGCTCAGCGCCCTGCCCGGCGTCGTCGCAGCCATCGCCGGACGGGCGCCGGTGCTCTTCGACTCCGGTGTCCGCACCGGCGCCGACGCGGCCCTCGCCCTCGCGCTCGGCGCGGACGCGGTGCTGGTCGGCCGCCCGTTCGCCTACGGGCTGGCGCTCGGCGGCCAGGCCGGCGTGCACCACGTCGTGCGCTGCCTGCTCGCCGAGCTGGACACCACCCTCGCGCTGGCCGGGTACTGCGGCCTCGCCGACCTGCGCGCCGCCGAGGACGTCGTCGTCGGCGCGCCCTGAGGATCTCCGGGCGCGCCGACGCGGCGTCACAGCGCGGCGCGGACCTCCGCGGCGGCCTGACCCATGTGCCGCAGCTTCGCGTACGCGGTGGTGCGACTGAAGTACCCGAGCCCGCAGTCGGGGGCCACGAGCAGCCGGTCGGCGGGAATGACCTTGAGCGCGCGCCGGATGCGGTCGGCGATCTGCTCCACCGGTTCGACCATGGTGTTCTTCGCGTCGACGACGCCGACGCCGAGCACCTTGTCGGTGGGGAAGTCACCGAACGCCTCGAGCTCGACGAAGTCCTTGTTCGTGAACTCCAGGTGGACCACGTCGCACGGCGACTCCCGGAACAGCGGCATCATGCCCGCCGCGTGGTTGTCGAAGATGTCGCGCTGACCGTCGACGCTGCCGTAGCAGACGTGCCAGAACTTGATCATGTCGATGCCCTCGAACATGATCTGCTGGCACTCGATCTGCCACATGTCCTGGGTGTACGGCGGCAGCACGTCGATGAGCTGGACGGCCTCCATCCCCATGTCCTGCAGGTAGTGCAGCTCCTTGTTGAGTGCGCGGGCGATGTCCTTGGCGAGGGCGACGCCGTCGCCGTAGTACTGGTCGTTCAGGATGATCGACTGCTGGGCCGGGCCGAGCATCGCGACCTTGAACGGGCGGTCGGTGGCCTGCTGCATCGCGTAGGCGACGGCCTCGAAGATGGGGCGGACCCACTCCACCTTGCCGTGCACCGTGCCCTTGTAGAACGGGGCGTACTTCGCGCCGTCGCCCGGTGGGCCGAAGTTGTCGATCCCGCCGAGGTTCTCCGGGATGAAGTGGAAGATCGGCTCGAGCTGGAAGCCGGGCGCCTCCCACTCGTAGTACTGGGCGCCGTCGCAGAGGATGTCGAGCCCGGCCAGCTCCTGCTCCCGGGCGGTCAGCTTGCAGGCGTCCTCGTAGGCCACGCGCAGGTTGTGGCTGCGGTAGGTGGGCTCGGTCCCGCTGCCGAGTACCCGTCCCTGCAGCCAGTGCGGCCGCGGGAAGGCGGACACGGCCGACACCGGGAGCAGGACATCCTCGTTCCGAATCCGCATGGTCATCCTCTCGCTGTGGTTGCGGCTGGGATCCGTCCCTCGAGCAGGCCCCGCGCGGCGGCCACGACCTTCTCGGGGGACGGCATGACCTCGGCCTCCATGGCCGCGGCGACCGGGAGCGGGACATTGCCGCCCGACACCCGCACGATCGGTGCGCGCAGGTCGTCGAACGCCTCCTCGGCGAGGATCGCGGCGACACCCGCGCCCCAGCCGAGCTGGCCGGGGTTCTCCTCGACGATCACGACGCGGCCGGTACGCCGTGCGGAGGCGAGCACGGCCGCGGCGTCGAGCGGCACGAGGCAGCGCAGGTCGAGGACGTCGGCCCGGACCCCGTCCTCGGCGAGCGCGACGGCGGCCTGCTCGCACATCCCGACGGTGCGCGCGAGACCGACCAGGGTGACGTCGTCGCCGGACCGTCGGAGGGCGGCCTCGCCGAGGGGGACGACATGGGGCCCACCCGGCCGCTCGGACTTCGTCCCCAACAGCGCCTTGTGCTCGAAGACCAGCACCGGCTCGGGGTCGCGGATCGAGGCGGCCAGCAGGCCCCACATGTCGTCCGGGGTGGAGGGCGAGACGATCTTGATGCCGGGGACGCACATCGCCCAGTTCTCGATGGACTGGCTGTGCTGGGCGCCGAACCCGAGCCCGCCGCCGTTGGTCCCGCGGATCACCAGCGGCATCCGCAGCTGGCCGCCGGTCATGTAGCAGGCCTTGGCGATCTCGTTGGCGACCTGGTCCCAGCAGGTGGCGTAGAAGTCCGAGAACATGATCTCGGCGACGGGCCGCAGGCCGGCGGCCGCGGCGCCCATCGCGGCGCCGGCGATCGCCTGCTCGGAGATCGGGGTGTCCCAGACGCGGTCCGGACCGAACCGCTCCCGGAGCCCGGCGGTCGTCTTGAAGACCCCGCCCGACCCGACGTCCTCGCCGAGCAGCACCACGGTCTCGTCGCGTGCCATCTCCTGGTCGAGCGCCGCGGCCACGGCCTCGCGGAAGGTCAGTTGCGCCATGTCGCACTCCCGTCGCTCCACATGCCGGTCCACGCGTCGGCGCCGTCCGGGGCGGGCTCGGCGAGGACCCGCACGGCCAGGGCGTCCATCTCGCCCTTGACCTGCGCGACGAGGGCGTCGCTCGCCTCGACGGTCATCGCGCCGGACTGCGCCAGCTCGGTCGCCAGCCGCACCAGCGGGTCACGGGTGCGGGCGGCGGCGACCTCGTCGGGATCGCGGTACGCACCGCCGTCGGCCACCGAGTGGCCGCCCAGCCGGTAGGTGAGGGCCTCGACGAGCGACGGCCCGTCCCCGCGACGGGCGCGCTCGACGGCGGCCAGGGCCGTCTCGCGGACCGCGGCCACGTCGTTGCCGTCGACGACGATCGGCTCGAGCCCGTAGGCGGAGGCGCGGTCGGCGGCGGGCCGGTCGACCGGGATCACGTCGGCGATCGGCGTGTACTCCATGTAGAGGTTGTTCTCGCAGACGAAGACCACCGGGAGCTTCCAGACGGCGGCGAGGTTCACCGCCTCGTGGAAGGCGCCGATGTTCGTCGTGCCGTCGCCGAAGAAGCAGGCCGTGACCGTGCCGTCGCGGCGGATGCGGCTCGCCCACGCCATGCCGACCGCGGTGGGGATGTGCCCTCCGACGATCGCGTAGGAGCCGTAGTAGCCGTGCTCGACGCTGGTGATGTGCATCGAGCCGCCCTTGCCGCCGCAGATGCCCCCGACGCGGCCGAGCAGCTCGCGCAGCACCGGTTCCTCCGGGGCACCGCGGGCGAGGGCGTGGGCGTGACCGCGGTAGGTCCCCAGCGAGTGGTCACCCGGGCCGAGGGTCGAGGCCACGCCGACCGCGACGGCCTCCTGCCCGAGCCCCAGGTGCGCCGGTCCGCGGACCCGTCCCTGCCGGTAGAGGACGTCGACCTTCGCCTCGAACTGGCGGATCCGCAGCATCCGCTCGTAGAGATCCCGCAGCTCCGGGGCCGCGGGCTCGGCTCGGGCGGCGGTGACCTCGGTCGCGTCCACCCCGCCGAAAATAGTGACGCACGTCGCACGGGGGCATTCATCCACGGGGGCAGGGTCCGCGCGGGGATTCGCCCCCGGTGGACATATCGCGGCGTACCGGAATGACCGATGCTCCATTTCGTCGGGTGACCTCGGGAGACGTCGCCAGCGAGATCGGCGGAGCCATGCAGATCGGAATGACCGTCGGGGGCGACGTCCTCGCGCGCCCCAGCTCCCCCGGGGAGGTCGTGTCCGACGCCCAGGAGGCCGAGAAGGAGGGCTACGCCACCGCGTGGTCGGTCCACTTCTCCCGCGCCTACGACGCCCTGACCACCCTCGCCGTGGCGGGCACGGTCACCTCGCGCATCGGCCTCGGCGTCGGGATCGTCCCGACCTACCCGCGCCATCCGCTCGCGCTCGCCCAGCAGGCCGCGACCGCCCAGGTGTTCTGCGGCGGACGGCTGACCCTCGGCGTCGGCGTCTCCCACCGGCCGGTGATCGAAGGGCTGCACGGCCTCCCGTACACGAGTCCCGCCGCCCACATGCGGGAGTACCTCGGGGTCCTCGTGCCGCTGCTGCGCGGCGAGGAGGTCCACGTCGCGGGTGAGCACTACCGCGTGGACGGCGGCTTCACCGTGCCGGGCACGTCCGAGGTGTCGGTCGTGGTCGGGGCACTGTCGCCGCGGATGGTGCGCGCCGCGGGCGAGCTGTCCGACGGGGTGATCACCTGGCTGGCCGGACCGCGCACGCTGGACGCGACGATCGTCCCGACCCTGCGGACCGCGGCCGCGGGCCGACCGGCACCCCGCGTCGTCGCCGCCCTCCCGGTCGCGGTCACCGACGACCCGGACGCCGGCCGCGCCGCCGCCGAGCAGGCGTTCGGGCGCTACAACGGGATGGAGAACTATCGTCGTCTCCTCGAGCGCGAGGGCGTCGCCTCGGTGGGGGACCTGGCCGTCGTCGGCACCGAGGACGCCGTGGCGACGCAGCTGGCCCGCTACGCCGACCTCGGCGTCACCGAGCTGTGGCCCGCCGTGTACCCGGTCGGCGACGACGAGGAGGCGAGCATCCGGCGCACCCGCGCCCTGCTGACGACGCTGGCCCGCCCATGAGCACGTCGGGCCGGTACGCCGAGGAGCTCGTCGAGGCGGGCTTCGCCGTCGAGATCGCCGACGCCCCGCTGCTGCACGACGGGCTCAACATCGCCGATCTCGCCCACGTCCTCGTGCTCCTCGAGCGCGGGGTCGTCCCCGGGCCCGCCGCGCACCGCCTGCTGTCGGTGGTGCTCGAGGCCGCGCACACCCCGGCGGCGCAGTTCGACTACGACCCGGCCCACGGCGAGATCTACAACTGCCGCGACCGGTGTTTCGCCGCGCGGATCGGCCGCGACGCCGGCTGGCTGCACGCGGGGCGCACGCGTCGGGAGGCGGTGCGCATCGCCCTGCGGCTGCGCGTGCGCCGGGACACCGCCGATCTCATCGAGGCGGCCGCCCGGTTCTGCCTCGCCGTCGCCCGGTGCGCCGACGCGCACGCCGAGACCGTGATGGTCGAGCAGACCTACCTGCAGCACGCGCAGCCCTCCACGTTCGGCCACTACGTGCTCGCCGCGGCCTACCCGGTGCTCCGCGAGATCGAGCGACTCAGCGCCGACCTCGACGGGATCGACCGCAGCCCGGCGGGCGCCGGCGGGGTCAACGGCAGCCCGCTGACCGGGAGCCGCGAGCGGATGGCCGACCTGCTCGGGTTCGGCGAGGTCATCGAGCACACGCGGGACGCCATGTGGCAGGTCGACGGCTTCACCTCCGTCGTCCAGGGCGCCGCCCGCCTGGCCACGACCCTCGACCGCCTCGCGGAAGACCTGGAGATCTACTCCAGCGCGGAGTTCGGCTGGCTCCGCCTGGCCGAGCGCCACACCCGCACGAGCGTGCTGATGCCGCAGAAGCGCAACCCCTACGCACTGATCATGGTCCGCGGCGAGGCCGGGGTCCTCATCGGCCGCGCGACGGGGATGCTCGCCCTGGCCAAGAGCCCGTCGGCCCGCAGCGACAACCTGATCTTCGCCTACGGGGAGGTCCCCCGGGCCCTCGACCTCGCCACCCGCGCGACCCGGCTGATGGCCGGCGTCGTCGACGGCCTGGAGGTCGACGCCGGGCGCATGCGGAGCGCGCTCGATGCCGGCTTCTCCCAGGCGGCGGACCTCGCGGAGCTGCTCATGATCCATGCCGCGCTCGACTACCGGTCCGCCTACGACGTGGTCGGCGCCTGCGTGCGGCGGGCCGCGGACGAGGGGCGGCGCGGGATCGACATCACCGTCGACGACGTGGCCGCTGCCGCGACCGAGGTCGGCGTCCACGGCCTGTCCGTGCCCGGCGCGGCCGAGCTGGCCGCGGCGCTCGACCCCGACGCGATCGTGCGCTCCCGCGCGTCGCGCGGCGGGGCGGCCCCGGACGTCGTGCGCGGGATGGCCAAGGACTGCGAGGCCGCCGCCCAGACCGCCCTCGCGACGGTCCGCGCCCGCCGGGTGGCGTGGGACGCCGCCGAGTCCGACGTCGTGTGCCGCGCCACGGAGCTCGTCGGGTCACGGCCCGACGACGACCATCGACAGCAGGACGGACGGTAGGGACATGGACATCCGCGATCGGCATCTGAACCTCGCCGAGTGGAACGACCTCATCGAGCGCAGCCTCGCCGATCCCGACTCCGAGCCGATCCTCAATCTCGACCCGGACGATCCCGATCCGCTCTACGACGCGATCTTCATCGGTGGCGGGGCGGGCGGGCGGTTCGGCGCCGCCTACATGAGCGCGATGGGCGGCCGGCCGCTCATCGTCGACGCGTGGCCGTTCCTGGGTGGTTCCTGCCCGCACCAGGCGTGCGTCCCCCACCACCTGTTCTCGGAGGCCGCCGAGGAGCTCGACCGGATGCGCTGGTTCTCCGACGAGCTGTTCTTCCCGAAGTTCGACGCCTCGCGCGCCAGCATCCTCGAGCTGGTCCGACTGTTCCTGGCCGGGCGTGGCAGCGCCCACGCGTTCATGAACTGGCAGACCAAGGAACAGCTCGACGTCTCCTACGTCCTGAACGCCCGCGCCACGATCGTCGACGCCCACACCGTCGAAGCGGCGGGGCGGACGTTCCGGGCGAGGAACCTGGTGCTCGGCACCGGGGCCCGTCCGGTCACCCCCGACATCCCGGGTCTGGACCTGCACGGGGTGTACGACTTCGTCAGCGTCGTCGAGGAGCTCGACTACGAGCCGACCCGGTGCGTCGTGATCGGCGGCAGCAAGGTCGCGATGGAGTACGGCTCCTTCTTCCACGCGACCGGCTGCGACACCACGATGGTGTCGCGGTCACCGGTGATGCGCTCGGCCTCGCTGCACCACATCGACGAGGACCTGCGCCGGTACGTCGTCGGCGGCATGCGCGAACGGGGCATGGAGATCCTCGAGGGCGCCGAGCCGGTCGCGATCCGGGGAACGACGGACCCGACGCGGAGCGGAGCCGGACCATCGAGTCCCGGATCGGTGTCCGGGGTGACGGTGCGACTCGCGTCGGGCGAGGAACGCGAGATCGACGCCGACATGGTCTTCCTCGGTCTCGGCGAGCGCCCGGAGACCACCGAGGCGCAGGCGGTGCTGGGGATCGAGGTCGACCCGACGGGCCGCGTCGTGGTGGACGGCCGGATGCGGACCGGCGTGCCGGGCGTCTACGCGATCGGCGACCTGATCGGCGGTCCGATGGAGATGTTCAAGGCCCGCAAGTCCGGCGTGACGGCGGCCCGCAACATCATGGGCGAGGACCTCGAGTTCGACTTCTCCGAGTACCCCGACTTCCTGCACACCACCTACGAGGTGAGCTGGGTCGGTCTCACCGAGGCCGAGGCCCGCGCCACCCGCGACGAGGTGATCGTCATCCAGATGCCGCCCTACGTGGAGGGGCTGGACACCCAGCACCTGCCGCTCCCGTGCGCCGAGGGCACGATGCTCTACGCGTTCCGCCGCCCGCAGCTCTCCGGGTTCCAGAAGCTCGTGGTGGACGGGACGACGCGCAAGGTGCTCGGCGCCCACCACTGCGGCTACGGGGCCAAGGACGCCTTCCAGTACCTCGACCACCTCATCCACCGGCCCGAGGGACTGACCGTCGACGACCTGGGCTGGATGAACGAGCTGTTCCTCAACCCGGAGCACTTCGTGCAGCTCTCGCGCCTGCGCGCCGGGAAGGCGAACCTGACCCACCTGTGAGGGAGGGGTCGGGCGGGCCGGGGGCCCCGCCCGACCCGGGCCTCAGCGCAGCTGCTTGCGGACCAGCTCGGTGCCGGCCACGAGGGCGTGCAGCTTGTCGATCGCGATGTAGCGCTGCAGCAGGATGAGGCCGCAGTCGGTGGTGACGCCGAGCTGCTCGGCCGGGACGTACTCGAGCAGGCGGTGGATCCGGTCGGCCACCTCCTCGGCGGTCTCGGTGATCGTCGACTTCACGTCGATCACGCCGGCCCAGAACATCATCCCGGCCGGCAGCGGGTGGTTCTTGATGACGTCGAGGCCGGAGAGGTCGTCGGAGCGCCGCCCGCAGTTCTCCAGGTTCAGGACGTCCATGGCGCCCTCGTACGCCTTCGGGATGATCGACGCGGTGGCCGACGGTGCCTCACCCCGGCGCTCGGTCAGGTCGAAGATCTCGCCGGCCTGGGCGGTCTCGTCGGGCATGTACGCCGGCGTCCCGCCCCAGTTCCCCCAGCAGACGTGGCAGATGATCTGGGCGTGCTGTACGCCCTGGACGGCGCGGTTGAAGGCCTCGATCGCCCAGGGTTCGAAGAAGTACGGCCAGGTGAACTCGTCGAGCTGGATGAAGTCGATCCCCATGGCGTCGACCTCGAGGATGTCCTCGTTGATCGCCGCCGCGAGGGCCATCGCCCGGTCGCGCGGGTCGTCGTAGTACAGGTCGTTGGTGGCCTGGGCCAGCACCTGGATCCCGGTGTACTGCACCTTGGTGGCCTTGCGCGTGGACCGCTTCAGCGCCCGGGCCTGCTCGACCATGATCGCGCCGCGGCGCCGGATCTCCTCCGTCGCCGTCGCGGCGTGCAGCCGGCTGTAGATCGGGAAGCCGAGGAACCCACCCTTGAGGTCGAACCCGAGCCGCTTGTAGTAGTAGTAGAGCGCCTGGTCGGCGTAGTTGTCGCCGTGCAGCCGGCCGTCGGTGATGATGTCGAGCCCGGCGAGCTCCTGGTCGGAGACCAGCGCGCTCATGGCGTCCTGGAACGACTCCTGGTTGAACGAGTCGGGTGGTTCCTGATCCCCGCTCCATGTCCGGGCCGGGCCCGCGTCCCACCACCGGGGATTCGGATAGTTCCCGACCATCGAGGTCGGGATGAGGACGTCCTGGTCGCCGACGCGCATCGAGGTTCCCTTTCGTTCGACTCTCGTCCCGAACCGTGTGAACCGGATCACAGACGCGAAGCGCCGACGGTAACCGCGCGGGCAGGCGGCCAGCAGAATTGTTGACCTGCAGGGACGGGTTCCTCGTCCCGTGCGGCCGAGGGCCCGCGGGGACCCGTCGGGCCACGATGGCCACCATGTCCCCCGAGGCCCTGCGGTTCCGTCGCGGCCGGTCCGACGAGTCCCCGGCCCGTGACCTGATGGCGTCGTTGAACGAGCTCCTCGACGCGCAGTATCCGGGCCGGGCGGTGCGGCCGGGATCGGTGACCACCCCCGACGAGATGGTCCCGCCGGCCGGCACGTTCCTGGTCGGCTACGAGGGCGACCGGGCGGTGGCCATCGGCGGCCTGCGACCACTGGAGGACGGCGCCTGCGAGATCAAGCGGATGTACGTCGTCCCCGACGCGCGCTCGCGTGGCGTCGGCCGGGCGCTGCTGGCGGCACTCGAGGAGGCCGGACGGACGCTCGGCTACACGGTCGTCCGCCTCGACGCCGGCGCGGAGCAGAAGCACAGCCGCGTGCTGTTCGAGGCCACCGGCTACCGGGAGATCCCGCCGTACAACCGCAACCACATCGCGGTCTACTTCGGGGAGAAACGGCTCTAGCCGGCCGTGAACAGGGTCGGGGCGCCGCCGGTCACCAGGAACACGACGGGCCCGACGACATCCCCCCGGCGCGCGGCGGCGACCAGGCCGGCCATGGCCTTCGCCGCGAACACCGGGTCCAGGAACACCCCCTCGGTACGGGCCACGAGCCGGGCCGCGTCGTCCCCGTCCGGGGACCGGTGCCCGTACCCGGGTCCGATGTGGCCGCCGACGACCGTGGGCTCCCGGTCCGGGGGCGGGACACCGATCCGCTCGGCCACGGCGCGCGCGAGCCGGTCGACCCGGGCCACGCACTCGGTCACCGGCCGGCTCACGGTCACCCCGACGACGTCGCCGAGGCGTTGCCAGTGCGCGCCGGCCCAGAGCCCGGCGTGGGTCCCGCACGAGCCGGTGGCCAGCCAGGTCGCGGTGGGGGCCAGGCCGACCTCGGCGCACTGGAGGGCGAGCTCCTGGGCGGCGGCGACGTAGCCGAGCGCCCCGACGGGCGTCGCCCCGCCGCGCCCCAACGGATACGGGTGCCGGCCCGCGGCACGCAGCTGCGCGGCGACGGCCTCCACCGTGACGTCGACCGACGCGCGGTCCGGGTCCCCGGTGAAGCGGATCTCGGCTCCGGCCACGGTCGCGAGCAGCATGTTCCCGACCGGCGGTACCGGGTCGCCGTAGCAGACCAGGACGGACTCGAGGCCCCTCGTGCGGGCGGCCAGCGCCGCGAGCATGGCCCAGTTCGAGCCGGGCCCGCCGCCGGTGACGAGGTGGTCGCAGCCCAGCCGGCAGGCGTCGGCGAGCAGGAACTCCAGGCCGCGGACCTTGTTGCCGCCCAGTCCCAGGCCGGTCAGGTCGTCGCGCTTGAGCCAGATCTCGACCCCGGTCGCCGCCGAGAGCCGCGGTGCGGGCTGCAGCGGGGTCGGGAAGGTCCCGAGCCGGATCCGGGGCTGGTCCAGCAGCGTGCCCATGACTCAGGCCGGGGGCGCGACACGGTCGACGAACGCCGTCGCGGCCCCGAGCGCCCGGGCGGGGTCGGACACGGCGGCGACCTCCGCGGCGTCGAGCAGCCCGTCGGCGACCAGGCGCACCCCGAGGTCGACACCCTCGTCACGGGCGGCCATCGCCGCGGCGTACACCGCGTCGTGCGCGGAGTGCTTGCCGATCCGGGCGGCGAGGGCGGCCATCAGCGGCTCGGAGGTCATCGCGGCGCCGTGCGAGTCGAGGTTGGCCCGCATCCGGTCGGCGTCGACCGTCAGACCCTCCAGCAGCCGCGCGGCGAACCCGAGGGCGGCGCCGGTCGACTGGCAGGCCTCGGGCAGCACCGACCACTCGGCCTTCCAGCCCCGCCCGTCACGCTCGTGCAGCGCGACCAGGCCCTCCAGGGCCACCCCGACGTCGGCCCGGACGATCCGCCCGAGGGTGTCGAGGTGCTCGGAGAGCTCCGGGTTGCGCTTGTGCGGCATCGTGATGCTGCCGACGGTGCCCGCGACGACCGGCTCGCCGACCTCGCCGATCTCGGGCCGCTGCAGCTCGAAGATCTCGTTCCCGATCTTGGCGAGGGTGCCGGTCACGAGGGCGAGCAGGACGAGGAACTCCACGATCCGGTCGCGGGCGGTGAGCCACGGCAGGGTCGGTGCGGCCAGCCCCAGCCGGCCCGCGAAGGCGTCCAGCAGCGGCAGGGCCCGTTCGCCCCAGAACTCCATGGTGCCCAGGGCCCCGCCGAGCTGGACGACCTCCACCCGCGGCCGCATCTGCGCGAGCCGGGCCCGGTGGCGTGCCAGCTCGTCGGCCCACACGGCGGCCTTGAACCCGAAGGTGATCGGGAGCCCGGGCTGGCCGTGGGTCCGCCCGCACATGATGGTGTCGCGGTGGCGGCGCGCCAGGTCCGCCGCGGCCTCCTGACACCGGCCCAGGTCCCGGTCGACGATGTCGGCGACGGTGCGCATCGTGAGCCCGAACCACGTGTCGCTCAGGTCCTGCACGGTCGCCCCGTAGTACACCCACTCCCGGACCGTGGCGGGCAGGAGCTCACGCAGGGCGTCGATCAGGCCGAGGGTCGAGTGCCCGGTCGCCCGGGTCCTGGCGCCCACCCGGGCGAGGTCCAGGCGCTCGACGTGCGCGTGCCGCTCGATCTCGTCGGCGGCCTCGACCGGCACGAGCCCGACCTCGGCCTGCGCCCGGGCCAGTGCCACGAGGATCTCCAGCCAGGTCCTGGTCCGTCCGGTGTCGTCGAACAGGGCGTGCAGCTCGGGCGTCGTCCACAGGTGGCCGTAGATGACCGAGTCGGCGAGGTGGGCGCTCACAACAGGACCGTCACAGGAGCATCCGTCGGAGCCCCTCGCGCACCTCGTCGAGGTTCGCGCCCCACGGCACGACGGCGGTGTCGTCGTCGATCTCCAGACCCCGCTCGAGCAGGCAGCACTTCGTCAGCGTCGGGCCGGGCGCTCCGGCGCTCCGGCGGCGCGGGCAGAGGTCCACGCTCGGTGGCTCGTCGCCGTAGAAGTGCCGGTGGAACTGCAGCGAGCGCTCGCACCCGATGAGCAGCCAGTCGGCGCGCCGGGCGGGGCGGGTGTCGAGGTAGGCCACCGGCGCGCCCCCGAGATCGGCCCCCGACCCGCGGCACGGCAGCAGGTAGTGCCCGGCCGGGTGCGCGGCGGCGAGCTCCTCGACGCGCACCGCGTCGAGGACGAGCTCGACCGGGGGGAGGTCCTCGTCGTACGCGACGGCCTGGCGGGCCTGGGCCAGGAGCTTCGCCGGCTCCGGCGGGACGACCTCGGTGACCCGGACGCGGACCGGGGCCGGTCGGTGGATGAAGTTGACGTGCTCGAAGCGGCCGAGCACCACCGTGGTCGCCGCCCCGGGCACCGCCGCGGCGGCCAGCGCGGTCGCGTTGCCGACGTCGACCTCCGGGTCGTGCACCCACGCCGTGTCGTCGGGGCCGGACACCAGCCGGGAGGCCACGACCGGGGAGAACAGCGGCTCGGTGCTCGCCTTGCGCACCTCCACCAGAGCCGTCGCGTCGCCGTGGCGCAGCGCGAGGAAATCGGTCCGCCGGTAGACCTCCCGGCCCCGGAGGTGCTCCTCGATGGCCGCGGCGGTCAGGGGGACGTCGACCTCCTGCACCGAGAGCCCCCGGTACGGGTGCGCCCGGGTGTTCGGCGGTGCCGCGGGGATGCCGGTCATGGCCTGGCGGCCGTGTCCGCCCGGAGTCCCAGTCGCAGCGTCTCGAGCGCGAGGACGTCGTCCACGGCGATGTTGCCGAGATTGACGTCGGCCCCGAACCGGCGGACGAACCAGGCCTGCTGGGCCTTGGCCGGCGCCTCGAAGATCACCCGGTCCGCGGGCACCGCACCGACCAGTTCCTCGACGAGCTCCGTGCGCACGGCACCGTCGGGGTCGTAGAGACCGACCGTCCCGGACTCGCGTCCCTCGGCGACGACCCAGGTGGCGCCCGCGGCGAGGTCGGCGTTCATCTCCTCGGCCCACTCCTCGGCGGCCACCGGGGTGGCGGCGTCCTTGACGCCGACCTCGGCCAGCACGACGAAGTCGGCCGACAGTTCCGCGACCAGCGCCCGCTGCCGCCCGGCGGGCATCCAGCCGAGCCCGTCGGAGACCTCCACGGCGTCGATGCCGTTCCCGGCGGCCCACCGCAGGAGCGCGGTGAGCTCTCCCTGGGCCACCGCGATCTCGAGGAGGGTGCCCCCGAGGCTGACCAGGAGGCCGGCCCGCTGGTAGGCGGCGACCCGGTGCTTGAGCGAGCGGTCGAGATACCCGATCCCCCAGCCGATCTTCACGATGTCGGTGAGGTCGGCGGTCGAGGCCAGGATCCCGTCGAGGACCACCGTCGGGGTGCCCTTGTCCAGGACGTGCGTGACGCCGACCGATCTCGGCTTGCCGACCCGCTCGGGCAGCCGCAGGAAATCGGGACGGTCCCACACGCGACGAAATGTACGGTCGGCGACCTCACGGCGACCTCGTCCCGGCAGGACCAACCGGACGCCGGGCTTTGCCGCCCCGGGATGTGTCCGCCGCCACAGCGGTCGCCGTAGCTTTCGTCGGGTGTCCGGCCGGCTCGTGGTCCTCGGGGGTGGCGCCGCCGGCATGTCGGCGGCCTCCGCCGCCCGCCGTGTCGACCCCGCTCTGGAGATCGTGGTCCTCGAGGCCACCGGGTACGCCGCCGCCGGGCTCTGTGGCCTGCCGTACCACGTGGCCGGCCTCGTCGAACGGCCCGACGACCTGCTCGCCTACCCCCCGGCCTACTTCCGCGACCGCCGCGGGATCGACCTGCGCCTGCACGCCGAGGCCGTGGCCCTCGACGTCGGGCGAGGGGTCGTGCGCTACCGCGACGTCGAGGGGTCCGCCGACCTCGGGTTCTCGTCCCTCGTCGTCGCCGCGGGCGGGTTCCCGGCCGCCGTACCCCTGCCCGGCCTCGGCGACCGGCCCTGCTTCACCGTCCGCACCCTCGAGGACACCGTGGCGCTCCGCGCGCTCGTGGACGAGGGCCGCGTCTCCCGGGCGCTCGTCGTCGGCGCCGGCTACATCGGGCTCGAGACCGCGGAGGCGCTGCACGCCCGCGGGGTGCGCGTGACCGTCGCCGAGCGGCTCGGCCGTGTCCTTCCCACCACCGTGGACGCGCCCGTGGCCGGGATCGTCGAGGAGCACGTGCGGGCGCACGTCGACCTGTGCCTGGGGGCGGATGCCGCGACGCTGCTGGCCGAACGGGACCCGGACGTCGTCGTCGTGTGCACCGGTGTCCGTCCCTCGGCCGGGGTGGCCGCCGCGGCCGGAGCACGCACCGGCCCCGGCGGGGCGCTGCTCACCGACGACCGGATGCGCACGAGCCTGCCGGGCGTGTGGGCCGCGGGCGACTGCATCGCCCCGTACCACCGGGTCCTCGACGGACCCGCGTTCGTGCCGCTCGGACCGGCGGCGAACAAGACCGGGCGGGTGGCGGGCACGGTGGCCGCCGGGGGCGACGCGCGCTTCGCCGGCGTGGTCGGCACCGCCGTGGTCAAGGTGTTCGACCTCGAGGTGGCGCGCACCGGCCTCACGCTCGCCGAGGCGCAGGACACCGGGATCACGGCCCGGGCCACCGATGTCGTGAGCCGCAGCCGGGCCAAGTACTACCCCGGCGTCGCCCCGCTGCACGTCCGCCTCGTGCACGAGACCGGTGGACGCCTGCTCGGGGCCCAACTGGTGGGCACCGAGGGCGCGGCCAAGCGTGTCGACGTCGTCGCCACGGCCCTGCACGCCGGGCTCTCGATCGACGACCTGGCCGACCTCGACCTCTCCTACGCCCCGCCGTACGCGCCGGTCTACGACCCGGTCCTCCTCGCCGCCCAGGCCGCCCAGCGCGAACGGGTGCCGGCGTGACCGGCCCGGTGGCGGTCGTGACCGGGGGCGGTTCCGGCATCGGGCGCGCGACCTGCGCCCGCCTGCTCACCGAGGGGTTCACCCTCGCGGTGCTCGACATGGACGGCGACGCGGCGAAGGCCGCGGCCGGTCCGGGCGGGACGTCCCGCGCGCTGGACGTCGCCGACGCCCCCGCCGTCGCCCAGGCCGTCGCCGAGATCGCCGCCGAGCTCGGCCGGATCGACGTGCTGGTCAACAACGCGGGCATCTCGGGCGGCCCGGCGGCCACGGTGTGCCACGAGACCCCCGTGGACGAGTGGGACCGGGTCGTCGCGACGAACACCCGGGGCCCGTTCCTGTGCAGCCGCGCGGTCCTGCCGGTGATGCTCGCCCAGGGCTCCGGACACGTCATCACGATCGCCTCGGTGGCCGGCCAGGTCGCCTTCCCGGGGCGCTGCGCCTACACCGCCTCCAAGGGGGCGGCGCTCATGTTCGCGAAGTCCCTCGCCGTCGACTACGCGCACGCCGGAATCCGGTCGAACGCGGTCTGCCCGGGCTTCGTGCGCACCCCGATGACGCAGTGGCGCCTCGACATCCCCGAACTGGCCGCGCAGGTCGAGTCGCACATCCCGATCGGGCGGGTGGCCGAGGCGGACGACATCGCCGAGGCCGTGGCGGTGCTCGCCTCGGGCCGGATGGGCTACATGACCGGCCATGCGCTGGTCGTCGACGGAGGGTGGACGGCGGTATGACGTCACACGGAACGCGGACGGGTCGGCGGCTCGAGGGGAAGGTCGCCCTGGTCACCGGGGCCGGCTCGGGCATCGGGCAGGCCACGGCGATGCGCCTGGCGGCCGACGGCGCGTCGGTCGCCGCCCTCGACATCAGGCCCGAGCTCGCCGCCCTCACGGCCATGCTGATCGACAAGGAGCACGAGGGGCAGGCACTGGCGCTCTCCGCGGACGTCGGGAGCGCCGTCGAGGTCAGGACGGCCGTGGATCTCGCGGTGGCCGAGTTCGGCCGGCTCGACGTGCTCTACAACAACGCGGGGACCATGGACCTGGGCTCGGTGGCGGACACCTCCGAGGAGGACTGGGACCGCACGTTCGGGGTCCACGTCAAGGGCACGTTCCTCACCTCGCAGGCCGCTCTGGAGCACCTGGGCGACGGTGCGTCGATCATCAACCAGGGCTCGGTGTCGGCCCTGGTCGGTGTCCAGTACCTGGCGGCCTACAGCGCGGCGAAGGGCGCGATCGTCGCCCTGACGCGGCAGATGGCCGTCGACCTCGCCCCGCGCGGCATCCGCGTCAACGCGATCTGCCCGGGGACGGTGCGCACCCCGCTCACCGAACCGATGCTGCGAGCCCGCGGTGACGGCGACGTCGAGGCGGGGATCGCGGCGACCGTGCCGAAGTACCCCCTCGGCCGGCTCGGATCCCCGGAGGACATCGCGGCCGTGGCGGCCTTCCTCGCGAGCGACGACGCGGCGTTCATGACCGGCTCGATCGTCACCTCGGACGGAGGGATGACGGCGCAGTGAGGAATCCACGATGAGCTCGTTCCACCTGGGCGACGACAAGCGCACCTCGCTCGCCGAGGCCGCCGCGCAGGTGGCCGACGGCACGGTCGTCGCCCTCGGCGGCGGCCTGTGCGCCCGGCTGCCCATGGCGTTGGTGCGCGAGCTGGTCCGCCAGGATCGTCGCGCGCTGCACCTGGTCGGGTCGGCGCACAGCATCGACGTGGACCTGCTGGTCGCGGCGGGCGCGGTGGGCGTCTGCGAGGAGAGCTACGTCGGGTTCGAGCAGGACCTCGGCCTCGCGCCCGCGTTCCGGCGGGCGGCGCAGACCGGGGCGATCGAGGTCCGCGAGAGCTGCTGTGCCACCGTCCTCGCCCAGCTCCGCGCCTCGGAGATGGGGCTGCCCTTCCTCCCGGTGCGCGGGGTCAAGGGCACCGACATCGAGCGGGTGCACCGCGAGTACGGCCGTGTGCGGTGCCCCTTCACCGGCGAGGAGCTGGTGGCGGTGCCCCCGCTGCGCCCGGACGTCGCGCTCCTGCACGCGCCGCTGGGCGACCGGCACGGCAACCTGCACCTCGACCAGCCCTTCGTGCTCGACGAACGCTTCGCCTCCGCCTCCGCGATGGTCGTGGCCACCGTCGACCGGCTCGCCCCGACCGACGAGGTCGCCGCCGCCGGCGTCGTCGTCCCCGCCCACCTCGTGGCCGCCGTGGCCGAGGTCCCGTTCGGGGCACACCCGTCGTCCTGCTACCCGGGCTACGCCTACGACCGCCCGCACCTCGCGACCTACCTCGCCGCGGCCACCACCGGCGGGCCGGCCCTGGCGGACTACCTCGAGCGCTACGTCCACGCCGGGGAGGACGCCTACCGCCACGACGTCGACGCCCGGCGTCTCGCCGGCTGGTCCACCTCGACGGGCGCGTGGCAGGAGCTCTTCCGATGACCGGGCCGACGTGCCCGGGGTGGACGTTCGACGAGTGGTTCGTGGTGGCCCTGGCGCGCACGATCGCCGACCGCGAGGTGGTGTTCCACGGCTTCGCCAGCCCGTGCGCGCAGGTCGCCATGCACGTCGCCCGCCGCACCCACGCCCCGGCGAGCCTGCTCGTCGAGGGCGCCACGTACGCGGTGGATCCCGACCCGGCGTTCATCCCACCCACCGGCAACGACCTCGCCCTGCACCGCGACGCCGTCTACCGGATGCGGTTCGAGGAGTTCTTCGATGCCGCCTGCCGGGGCGCGGTCGACCGGATGTTCCTCTCCGGCGGTCAGATCGACGGCTACGGGAACACGAACGTCACCGCGGTCGGCCCGGACCCCGCACGGCCGAAGATCAAGCTCGGGGGCGGCGGCGGGGGCTGCAACATCTCGGCCAGCATCGGTGCGCTCACCCTCTGGACCACCCGGCACCGGGCGGGCCGCACCCTCGTCCGCGAGGTCGACTTCCTCACCGACATCGGCCACGTGACCCCGGAGGGTTCGCGGTCAGCGCTCGGATACAGCGGGGGCGGGCCGCAGTGGCTCGTCACCGAGCTCGGAATCTTCGACTACGACGGCGAGGGCCGCGCCCGCCTGCGCGGCCTCTGGCCCGACGTCACCGAGTCCGAGGTCCGGGACGCGACCGGTTTCGAGCTCCGCACCGCGCTCGACCAGGACGGCGCCACCGCAGGGCCGCGCTGCGTGTCCGATCTCCTCGCCGCCCCGAGCGCCGCCGAGCTCGCCGCGCTCCGGGCGGTCGACACGCTGGGGGTCCGCCGCCTCGAGTTCGCCCCCGACGACCTCGCCCGACACTTCGAGCACCCCGCGAGCACCTCGTGCGCCTGCTGACCGCGCTGTTCTCGCCGAGGCGGGTGGCCCTGGTGGGGGCTTCCGACCGGGCCGGGTCCCTGGGGAACGTCCTGGGCCGCAACCTCGCCTCCTTCCCCGGCGAGGTCGTGCCCGTGCGCTCCGGGGAGTCGCTGCGCGACGTCCCGGGCGAGATCGACCTGGCCGTGGTCTCGGTGCCCGCCAAGGCGGTCCCGGCGGTGGCCGCCGACGCCGCGGCCAAGGGCGTCGCCACGATGGTGGTGCTGACCGGGGGCTTCGCCGAGACCGGCCCGGACGGTGCGGCGCTGCAGGCCGAGCTGGTGGCGGCGGCCGGATCGGTGCGGGTGGTCGGGCCGAACTGCTTCGGCCTCCAGAACTGCGACCTGCCCCTCAACGCCTCGATGGCCACCGGACTGCCCCGCGGCGGCGGCGGCATCTCGCTGGTCAGCCAGTCCGGCGCCTACGGCATGGCGATCCACACCACGGCCACCGACGAACGCGCCCGCTTCGCGAAGATCCTCGCCCCCGGCAACACCTGCGACGTGACCATCGCCGAACTGCTCACCGAACTGTCGGACGACCCCGCCTCGCAGACCCTGTGCTTCCTGCTCGAGTCCCTCGCCGACGGGCGCGCGTTCGTCGAGCAGGCCCGTCGCACGACCGCCGACAAGCCCGTGGTCGTGGCGAAGACCGGGCGCTCGAGCGCCGGGACCCGCGCCGCGGCGTCCCACACCGCGGCGCTCGCGTCGACCGAGACGGTCTGGCGCGGGGTGTTCCGCCAGGCCGGGATCGTCGAGGTCGCCTCGGGGCTCGAGCTGCTCGACGTGGCCCGGGCGCTGGACGGGCAGCCCCGCCCGGCCGGACCCCGCGTGGCGATCGTGACCAACTCCGGTGGTGTCGGCGTCGAGCTCTGCGACCTGCTCGCCGACGAGGGCCTGACGGTGCCTGCGCTCTCCCCCACGCTCCAGGAGCGCGTCCGCGCGATGCTCCCGGCCTTCGCCAGCCCGGTGAACCCGGTGGACGTGACGCCCGTGTGGTCCCGCTATGCCGAGCTCTATCCCGCGCTCACCGACCTCCTCGCGCGCAGCGGCGAGGTCGACGTCGTCGTGCCGGTGCTGCTGCAGCGCGCCGCGACCGACCGGCCGACCGTCGAGGCCCTGCGCGACACGGTGGCCGGGCTGCGCGCCGAGGCGGTCGACGTCCCGGTGTACGTGTGCTGGGTCGCGCCCCGGGACGCCCGCCCCCACGCCGACCTGCTGCAGGAGAGCGGCGTGCCGTGTTTCGAGTGGCCCGCCCGCACGGCCCGGGCGGTCGGGCACGCGCACCGCTACGCACAGGCCCGGAAGCGTGTCACCCCGCCCCCGCCCACCCCGGAGCCGGACGGCACCCCGACGCCGACCGATCCGCTCGGCGCGGCGGCCTTCCTGGCCCGCTGCGGGGTCCGCACCGTGCCCTCGGTCCTGTGCGCGTCCGCGGAGGAGGCGGTGGGGGCGGCGACGAGCTACCCGGCCGTGGTGAAGGTGGCGACGGCCGCCCACCGGACCGAGATCGGTGGCGTCCGGACCGGGCTGGCCGGCCCTGACGACGTCCGGGCGGCGGCGACCGAGCTGCTCACGCTCGGACCGGTGCTCGTGCAGCCCCAGCGCTCCGGTGTCGAGGTCGCCGTCGGCGCGGTCCGCGACCCGGTGTTCGGCCCCACGGTGATGGTCGGCATGGGCGGGATATGGGTCGAGGTGCTCCGCGACGTCGCGTTCGCGCTGGCACCGCTCGACCGCGCCGATGCCCGCGACCTCCTCGCCGGCCTGCGCGGCCACCCGATCCTGTGCGGGGCACGTGGCGGGCCGGCCGTCGACCTCGACGCACTGGCCGACGTGGTCGTCGGTGCGGGCCGCGCACTGCTCGCCGCGGACGACATCACCGAGCTCGACCTCAATCCGGTGCTGTCCACGCGGGACGGGGCGATCGCGGTCGACTGGAAGTTCTCGTCCTGACAGGACGAGAGCCAGCTCACTCTCCACCCGTGCAGGCCGACGATGCGCGGCGCCGCCACGCGTAGCGTCCGAGACCCCCGTCGCGCCTCGCGCCGCCGATCCCGACGCCCTGGTCGTCGAGCACGTCCGACGCTACGGTCGGTAGTTCGAACGCGGGAGCCGCGCATGACGACATCGATGTCGATGGGGCTTCCGGGCGTGAGCCTCGCGCCCGGCGATCACATCTGCGCGTTCTACCGCGGCTCCGCGGAGCGCGACGAGATCCTCGTTCCCTATCTCCGCGAGGGGCTCCGGGCCGGTGACAAGTGCATCTGCGTCACCGACGATCCCCTCGCCGACGACTCGGTCCGCAACCTCGCCACCGAGAGCGCCACGGATCCGGACCTCGCGTTCGGACACCTCCAGCACCTCTACAGCGAGACGAGCTACCTCCTCGACGGGTTCTTCGCGATCGAGCGGATGATCGAGTTCTGGGAGAGCGCGGTCGGCGGGGCCGTGGACCGTGAGGGATTCGGGTTCGTGCGCGCGGTCGGGGAGATGACCTGGGCCCTGAGCGGTCTTCCGGGGGCGGAGGACCTCCTGACCTACGAGTCCCGGCTCAACGACTTCCTCCCCCGCTACCCGCAGGTCGTCCTCTGCCTCTACGACCTCGCGCGATTCACCGACGGCGAGATCCTGGTGGACATCCTGCGGACACACCCGGCGGTGCTGATCAGCGGGCAGCTGATGGACAACCCCTGGTACATCGAGCCCGACGTGTACCTCAATCGGCAGCCCGACACGGCGGTGGCGCCGCAGGCCCCTGTGCCCGGCGCGGCGCGAGCACCCCGATGACCGCCGTCGCCGTGTCCACACCGCGCGAGCGCGGGCTGCTCTCGAGCATGCGCAGCCTGCTGGTGCTGGGCAAGCTGATGACCGAGGGCGCCGACGAGAACCAGATCCTCATGCTGGCGACGACGGCCGCCCGATCGCTGGCCCGGTGCACGACGGTCACCGTCGAGCTGGCCGGCGAGACGCCCTCGGGGGCGCTCGCCGGGCACATCGGGAGCTCCGGCGGCGCCGTCGGGCTCCCCGACGCCCGGTGGGGGTGGGCCTTCCCGCTGAGCAGCCAGTCCGGCGACCTCGGCCATCTCGTGGTCGGGGCCGAGTGCGAGCCGACCAACGAGGAGCAGTTCCTGCTCCGGGCCCTGGCCCAGCAGACCGGTGGTGCCCTGGCCAACCGACGCCTGCACGCCCAGGAGCAGGCCACGGCCGCCACCCTGTCGGTGCTCAACGAGCGGTTGCGCGGCACCGTCGGGGCCCTGCAGCACAGCATGGACATCCACGCCCGGCTCACCGCGGTCGCCGTCTCGGGGGAAGGCCAGGAAGGGATCGCGCTGGCGGTGCACGAGCTGACCGGGCTGGAGGTCGCGATCGAGGACCGGTACGGGAACCTCCAGGCATGGGCCGGGCCGCAGCGCCCCGATCCCTACCCCAAGGACTCCCCGGCCTGTCGCGACCGGTTGATCGCCCGCGCGAAGCGGGAGGGCCGGCCGCTCCGCGACGGCGCACGGGTGCTCGCGGTCGCGCAGCCTCGGGGCGACACGCTCGGCGTCATCGTGCTCGTGGACCCGGACCGGCGGGCAGGCGACCAGGAGCTCATGGCGCTCGAGCACGGGGCGACGATCCTCGCGATGGAGCTGGCCAGGGTCCAGAGTCTCGCCGAGAGCAAGCTGCGCCTCCGCCGCGACGTCGTCGACGAGCTGCTCAACGGCACGGACGAGGAGAGCGGCCTGGCCCGCGCGATGGCCCTGGGGTACGACCTGCAGCGCCCGCACCGGGTCGTCGTCGTCGAGGGACCCGAGAACACCGGCGACAACGACGCGTTGTTCCAGGCCGTGCGACGGGCCGCCCGGGACGAGCCGGCCGGATCGCTCCTCGTGGCCCGGGGCGCGGAGGTGGTGCTGCTCGCCGACACCGAGTCCGACTGGGAACACCTGCGCCGCGCCGTGGTGCGCGACCTCGGGGACCGCCGGGCCCGCATGGGTGTCGGCGAGCGCTGCGAGAAGGTGGTCGACTTCCCGCGGTCCTACCGGCAGGCGAAGCTCGCGCTCCGGCTGCCGGACCACTGGGAGCGCGACGGCGGAGCGGTCCGTTTCGACGACCTCGGGGTGTACCGGCTGCTGATCGGCATCGAGGACCTCGGGGAGATCGACCGCTTCGTCGAGCGCTGGCTCGGCAGGCTGCTCGAGTACGACGCCCGGCGCGGCTCGGAGCTGGTGCGCACCCTGGCCCACCACCTCGAGCGCGGCGGGAACTACGAGCTCACCGCGAAGTCGCTGATCGTGCACCGCAGCACGCTGAAGTACCGACTGCAGCGGATCCGGCAGATCGCCGACCTCGACCTCAACGATCCCGACATCTGGTTCAACCTCCACCTCGCCACCCGCGCGTGGAGCACGCTGGGCGTGCTCAGGGCGCCCCGGTGACCGCCGGACCGCCCCCGCGCACCTCGCATTCCCACACCTCGCACTGGGGTGCCTTCAGCCCGCGGATCGAGCGGGGCGACGTCACCGCCGTGCACCCCTCGCCGCTCGACCCGGCCCCCTCACCCCTGCTCGGGAACCTCGTCGGGTCGCTGCGCCATCGGCTGCGGATCCCCCGGCCGATGGTGCGCGAGGGCTGGTTGCGCGACGGACCCGGACCGGCCCCGCGACGCGGCGAGGAGCCCTTCGTCCCGGTCGGGTGGGACGAGGTGATCGACCGGCTGGCCGGCGAGCTGCGGCGCGTGTACTCGGGGTCCGGGCCGGAGGCGGTCTTCGGTGGCTCCTACGGCTGGTCCAGCGCCGGTCGGTTCCACCACGCCCAGGGGCAGGTGCACCGGTTCCTCAACACGCTCGGCGGCTACGTCGCCTCGGTCAACACCTACAGCGCGGGGACCTCGGAGGTGCTCCTGCCCCACGTCCTCGGTGCCGGACCGGAGATCCTGCGCTCGCTGACCAGCTGGCCGGTGCTCCGCGAGCACACCGAGCTGATGGTCTGCCTCGGTGGCGTCCCCACGAAGAACATGGCCGTCGCGCCGGGCGGGGTCACCGAGCACACCAGCGAGGGGCATCTCGCCGCGATGGCGGCCCGCGGCACCGAGCTCGTCCTGGTCGGGCCCGACCGCCGGGACCTGCCGGCGGAGGTGTCGTCCCGCTGGGTGCCGGTACGCCCGGGGACCGATGCGGCATTCCTCCTGGCCCTCTGCCACGTGCTCGTGACCGAGGGCCTCCACGACGAGACCTTCCTGGCCACCCACTGCGCGGGCAGCGACGAGGTCCTCGACCACCTGCTCGGCCGGAGCGACGGGACACCCAAGTCGGCGAGCTGGGCGGCGCAGCTGTGCGGGATCGACGCCGGGACGATCACCGCGCTGGCACGCCGCATGGCCTCGCGCCGCACGATGATCACACTGACGTACTCCCTGCAGCGGGCCGAGTTCGGCGAACAGCCCGTCTGGGCCGGCGTGCTCCTCGCCGCGCTGCTCGGTCAGATCGGGCTCCCGGGCGGCGGCTTCGGGCACGGGTACGGCTCGATCGGGGACAACGGGCACCCCGCCCACACCGGAGCGGTACCGACCCTCCCCCAGGGCCACAACCCGGTCCGGGAGCGGATCCCGGTGGCCCGCATCGCCGACATGCTCCTGCACCCCGGCGCCGAGTACGAGTACGACGGCGAGCGTCGGCGCTACCCCGACATCGAGCTCCTGTACTGGTGCGGCGGGAACCCGTTCCACCACCACCAGGACCTCACGCGGCTGCGCGCCGCGTGGCGCCGCGTCCCCACCGTCGTCGTCCACGAGCCCTACTGGACCCCGGCCGCGAGGCACGCCGACATCGTGCTCCCCGCGACCGTCACCCTCGAGCGCGACGACATCGGCGCCTCACGCACCGACCCCGTCCTGACCGCCATGCACGCGGGCGCGCCGGCCTACGAACAGGCACGGGACGACTACACCGCCTTCTCGGCGCTCGCCGCGGTCCTCGGGACCGAGAAGGAGTACACCGAGGGCCGCAGCGCACACGAGTGGCTGCGACATCTCTACGACGGCTGGCGTGCCGAGGACGAGGCGCGACCCGACTTCGACGCGTTCTGGGCGGCCGGACACGTGCGCGCCCCGGCGCCGCCGCCGGGTGTCCTGCTCGCCGACTTCCGCCGCGACCCCGTCGCGCATCCGCTGGCGACCCCCAGCGGGCGGATCGAGCTGTCGTCCGCCGTCGTCGCCTCGTTCGGCTACGCGGACTGCCCCGGCCACCCCACGTGGCTCGAGCCCGTCGAATGGCACGGGTCCGACCGGGCCGGGCGCTTCCCCCTCGTCCTGCTGGCCAACAACCCGGCCGCCCGCCTCCACAGCCAGCTCGACTTCGGGGAGCACAGCCGGGGGTCCAAGGTCGCGGGGCGGGAGCCGGTGCGCATCCATCCCGAGGACGCCGGCCGCCGCGGGGTACGGAGCGGCGATCTCGTGCGTGTCCGCAACGATCGTGGCGCGTGCCTCGCCGGAGTGGTCGTCGACGCCGATCTCTCCGCGGGTGTCGTGCAGATGTCGACGGGTGCGTGGCTGTCCCCGGTCCCCGGCGTGGAGCCCCTGCTGTGCGCCGCGGGCAACGTCAACGTCCTGACGCCCGACGTCGGGTCCTCCCGCCTGTCCCAGGGCTGCGCCGGCAGCCGGGTGCTGGTCGAGATCGAGAAGTGGCACGGCCCGGCTCCCGCCATCCACGCCGCGGATCCACCGGAGGAACGGGTCACCTGAGCCTCACGGCCGGAATGTGCGCCGGAGCCGCCGAGTTGCCCGCGCAGGGGGACCGACGAGGACAGGGAGAACGCTCATGACGGTGGCACCGGGTCGGTACGGGATCTTCGCGCGAGGGACGGACCTGTCCCCCGAGCTGGTGGGGACGATCGAGCGCCTGGGCTACGGCGCCGTCTGGATCGGCGGCAGCCCGCCCGCGGACCTCGAGCACGCCGAGTCCCTCCTCGCCGCGACCGAGCACATCGTGGTGGCCACGGGCATCGTCAACATGTGGGCCTCCCCGGCCTCCGAGGTGGCGACGTCCTACCACCGGATCGCCGAGCGCTACCCCGACCGGTTCCTGCTCGGCGTCGGCATCGGGCACCCGGAAGCGGTCGGGCAGTACCGCAAGCCCTACGCCACGATCGTCGAGTACCTCGACGACCTCGACGCCGCCGGTGTGCCGGTCGAGGGCCGGGTCCTCGCCGCACTGGGACCGAAGGTCCTCGCCGTCGCCCGGGACCGCACCGCCGGGGCGCACCCGTACCTGACGACGCCGCGACACACCCGTGAGGCGCGCGAGATCCTCGGCTCCGGTCCGCTGCTGGCGCCGGAGCAGAAGGTCGTGCTCGACACCGACGTCGAGCGGGCGCGGGCCATCGGCCGGGACAAGGTGCGCAACCCCTACATGAAGCTCACCAACTACCGGAACAACCTCCTCCGGACCGGCTTCACCGAGGAGGACCTCGACACCGCCTCGGACGCGCTCGTCGACGCGCTGGTGATCCACGGCGACGCCGCGGCCGTCGTCGCCGGGGTCACCGCCCACCTCGACGCCGGCGCGGACCACGTCGGCGTCCAGGTCCTCGTCGGCGACCCGAGCGAGTACGTCCCCGCCCTGACCACGCTGGCCGGGGCCCTGGACCTCTGAGCCGTCGGATCCCCGCGCGGGTGCGGACGGGCGGGTCCCCGGAGGACACTTCTCGCGTACAGCCACCGAGATCCCTCTGGGAGTGAACATGCCGCGCCCGTACGCCAGCGGAGTCGTCGCCGCGCCCGTCGACAAGGTGTGGGCTCAGGTCCGCGCCTACAACGACCTGCCCGCCTTCCTGCCCGCGATCGGCCACAGCGAGCTGGTCGAGGGCGTCGACGGGCAGGTCGGGGCCGTCCGGCGGCTGACCCTCGCCGACGGCGGCGACCCCTTCGACGAGCGGCTGCTCGTCCTGGACGACCCCGCCCGCACCCTCACCTACACCTTCACCGGGGCGAACCCGTTCGGCGTCCGCCGCTACGTCTCCACGGTCCGGGTCAGCCCGGTCACCGACACGGGCGAGTCCTTCATCGAGTGGTGGGCCGAGTACGACGCCGACGCCGGTCAGGAGGAGGAGCTCAACCGCACCTTCGCCCAGGACGTGTTCGGCAGCGGCATCGCCGGCCTGCAGAAGAAGCTCGGTTAGCAGGTTCCGGCCCGCCGACGAGGTCGGGGCCGGCCGCCGATGCCGCGGCCGGTCCCGGCCGCCCGCGTCGTGGACGCCGAGCTTCGTCGGTGCTCCTTCGAGGGCCGCACGCCGGCGGGCACCGTCGCACGTCGGCGACGGTGCCCGGCCGGTCCCGGTGGCCTCAGTCGGACTTGACGGCCAGGACGGGGACGGGGCTCTCGAGCAGCAGGCGTTGCGAGATGCTGCCGAGCAGGGCCTTCCCGACGGGCGAGCGGCGGCGCATGGCGATCACGAGGCGCTCGACGTCGGGTCGGTCGTGGAGCTCGTCGAGCACGGCGTCGGCCGGGTCCCGGTCGCCCGGCCCGCTGCGGTCGAGCACCGTCACCTTGAGGTCGTCGGGCAGCCCCGCGACGTCGAGGGCGGTCAGGGTCATGTTGACGACGACGAGGTCGGTGGCGAGCGTCCGGGCCTCGGTGACACCGGCCGTGAGGGCCTGGGGGCCTTCCCGGCCCTCGGGGACGGCGACCATGACGGTCATGGGTGGGCTCCGATCGGCGGGGTGGTGGATGGGTCAGGAGTACTGGGCGCGGAACTGTTCCTCGAGGTTCTCGAGGGAGCGGCCGCGCGTCTCGGGGACGAACTTGTAGACGAAGCCCAGTGCGAGCAGGCCGAGCACCACGAAGATGAAGAACGTGGGCGCGATGCCCAGGTCCTCGACCACGACCGGGAAACCGAGCGAGACCACGGCGTTGGAGAGCCAGAGGACGAGCACGCTGATGCCGATCGCGAGACTGCGGATCTTGAGCGGGAAGATCTCGGAGAGCAGCAGCCAGACCAGCGGCCCGATCGTGCCCTGCATGCAGAAGACGAAGAGCACGACGAACACGAGGACGAACCAGGCCTTGGCCGGGCCGTCGGGCAGCAGGAAGGCAGACAGGCCGACGAGCAGGTGGAAGAACGTCGTGAGCGTGAAGCCGGCGAGCAGCATCGTGCGGCGGTTGACCCGGTTCATCAGCAGCAGGCCGACGCTGATGCCCAGCACGCTGAACAGCCCGTTGAGGATGTTGGCGAGGATCGCCGCGCTGGCCGAGAAGCCGGCGTCGCCGAGCAGCTGGGTCCCGTAGTACATGATCGAGTTGATGCCGGTGAACTGCTGGAACATGCCCAGGCCCGCACCGATGAGGATGAGCCGGCGGATCCAGCGCACCCCGAGGTCGGTCGCGCCGGCGGTCTTGGACTCGCGTTCCTCCTCGGCCAGCCGGTGGACCTCGGCCATCTCGGCCCGCGCCCGTTCCGGGGTGCGCACCTGCTCGAGCACCGCGAGCGCCTCGTCCTCGCGGCCCTTCGACACCAGCCAACGGGGGCTCTCGGGCATCCGCATCATGCCGATGAACAGCGCGATGGCGGGCAGGACCGCGACGACGAGCATGATCCGCCAGATGCCGTTGTGCTCGCCCCAGATGTTGAAGATGATCGCGTTGATGATGAACGCGGCGAACTGGCCGCTGACGATCATCACCTCGTTGCGGGTGACGATGCCGCCGCGCCGCTCGACCGGCGCGACCTCGGCGAGGTAGACCGGCACGGTGGCCGAGGCCCCGCCGACGGCGAGCCCGAGGATGAACCGGAAGCCCGCCAGGATCGGCCAGCTCGGTGAGAGCACGCACCCGAGCGTGGCCAGCCCGAACACGACGGCGAGCATGATGATGTTGTGGCGGCGCCCGAAGCGGTCGGACAGCGCGCCGCCCGTGATGGCGCCGATGGCCGCCCCGAAGATCAGGATGCTGACGACGAGGCCCTCGGTGAACGAGTTCAGGCCGAGGTCGGCGCTCAGCGGCTTGAGCGCACCGTTGATGACGCCGGTGTCGTAGCCGAACAGCAGGCCGCCGAAGGTGGCGACGACGGCGATGATGCCGAGCCGCCGGGAGTGCGGGCCGGGCACGTCCGGGGGCAGTGTCGGCGCCGCCGGCCGTTCGTTGGAGAGGGTCATGACGGGAACTCCTCATTGAGCGATGGGGTGAGAAGCGTCGGGCGACGACCTCCGTGCGACAGCGAATCGCACCGCGAGAGATCGGATGAGTCGACGACGCGACCCCGACCAGCCAATTCTGCGCGGAATGTGTGATCCACGTCAACAGTTTCCCGCACCGGCTTCGAAACAATTTGTGGGATGAATGGGGTGCGCATGCCGACGACCCGACCCACTCCGTGGAGCGGGCCGGGTCGAGAGCTGGCCGGGTCGAGAGCTGGCCGTGGAGTCGTCAGTTGTTCTGCGGAAAGCCCAGGTCGAGGCCACCGGATTCGCCGCGGCGCGCCGGGTCCGTCCACCGCGTGGTGACGACCTTGCCGCGCGTGAAGAAATGCACGCCTTCGGTGCCGTGCGCATGGGTGTCGCCGAACAACGAATTCTTCCAGCCGCCGAACGAGTAATAGGCCATCGGCACCGGGACGGGGACATTGATGCCGATCATGCCGACCTCGACCTCGCGCTGGAAACGTCGCGCGGCGCCGCCGTCATTGGTGAACAACGCGGTCCCGTTCCCGTAGGGATTCGCGTTGATCATGGCCACGGCCTCGTCGTAGGTCTCGACGCGCAGCACCGAGAGCACCGGTCCGAAGATCTCGTCGGTGTAGATCGACATGTCGGTGGTGACGTGGTCGAACAGCGTCGGGCCGACGAAGAAGCCCTCGCCCTCGGCGTCGGGACGCACCTCTCGGCCGTCGACGACCAGCGTCGCCCCCGCGGCCTCGCCGGCGTCGACGTAGCCGGCCACCCGCTGCTGGGCGGCCCGCGTCACCAGCGGACCCATGTCGACGCCCCGACGTCCGTCCCCGGTCCGCAGTCCGCGCGCCCGGTCCGCGATCTTCGCCACCAGGGAGTCGCCGGCCGCACCCACCGCCACGACCGCGGAGATGGCCATGCACCGCTCCCCCGCCGAGCCGAACCCGGCGTTGATCGCCTGGTCCGCGGCCAGGTCGAGGTCCGCGTCGGGCAGCACCACCGCGTGGTTCTTCGCCCCGCCGAGGGCCTGGACGCGCTTGCCGTGCGCCGTGCCGGTCTCGTAGACGTACCGCGCGATCGGGGTCGACCCGACGAAGCTGACACTGCGCACGTCGGGATGGGTGAGCAGCCCGTCGACGGCGACCTTGTCGCCGTTCAGGACGTTGAAGACCCCCGCCGGCAGGCCGGCCTCGTGCCAGAGCTCCGCCATCCACAGCGCCGCCGACGGGACCTTCTCCGAGGGCTTGAGCACGACGGTGTTGCCGGCGGCGATCGCGATCGGGAAGAACCACATCGGCACCATCGCCGGGAAGTTGAACGGCGAGATGATCCCGACGACGCCGAGGGGCTGGCGGATCGAGGACACGTCGATCCCCGTCGAGGCGTTCTCGGTCGCCGAGCCCTTGAGCAGGTGCGGCATCCCGCACGCGAACTCCACGACCTCCTGACCCCGCGCCACCTCCCCCGCGGCGTCGGAGGCCACCTTGCCGTGCTCGGCGGTGATGATCTCCGCCAGCTCCCCGGCGCGGGCGTTGAGCAGCTCGCGGAACCGGAACAGGATTCTGGGTGCGCCGGGTCAGCGAGGTGTCCCGCCACCCGGGGAAGGCCGCGGCGGCGGCCGCGATCACCCGCTCGACGTCGGCCTCGGTCGCGAGCGCCACCCGCGAGGTCACCGCGCCGGTGGCGGGGTCGGTGACGTCGTCGAAGCGGTCGGTGGTGCTCTCGAGGGGCGCGCCGCCTGCCCAGTGGTGCAGCGTCGTCGGGGGCGCGGAGACCGCGGTCATGGGGAGGTCCTTCCGGGAGCGGGTTCGAGCAGGGTGTCCGAGCCGAAGTGTTTGGCGACCAGGGCGGTGATCGCGTCGCGGTCACCGGTGACGATCTCTGCTGCGCGCTCCTCCCACCCGAAGACGCAGTGGGTGAGGGTGCCGTCGAAGCCGACTCCGGCGAGCGCGGCGAAGACGGCGTCGAAGTCGACCTCGCCGGCACCCATCGGGGCGTGCTGGTGCACGCGCACCGTGGAGCCGGGCGGGTTGACGATGTACCGGAGCCCGCCGGAGGCGGTGTGGTCGAGGGTGTCGGCGAGGTGCACGTTGGTCACCCGGGCGCCCGCGCGGGCGATGATCCCGGCCGGGTCGTTGCCCTGGTGGAACGTGTGCGGGGTGCAGTACAGGAACGACACCCAGTCCCGGTCCAGCCCGGCGACCAGGTCGACCGCGGCGTGGCCGTCCTCGACGAAGTCGTCGGGGTGGGGCTCGAGGACGAGGCGGATGCCCTCGCGCTCGAAATCGGGCGCGAGCTCCTCGAACGAGCGCAGGAACATCGCCTCGGCGTGCTCGGCGGCCTCCGGCCGGCCGTTGAACTCGGTGTTCATCACCTCGACGCCGAGGTCGACGGCGATCTGGATGGCCCGTCGCCACGCGCGCACGGCGGCCTGGCGGGCGTCCTCCGACGGTCCCGACCAGCGCAGGACCGGGAGCACCGAGGAGATCCCGACCCCGGCGTCGGCGGCCCGGCGCCGCAGCGTCCTCACCGTCGCGGAGTCGACGCGCGGGTGGGCGAAGAACGGGATGAAGTCCTCCTTCGGGGAGAGCTCCATCCATGCGTAGCCGGCACGGGCGACGGCGTCGGGCAGGTCGGTCACGGCGTGGGTGCGGTGGAACATCTGGGCGTCGAGGGCGAGCTTCATCCCCGGCCCCCCGTCGCTGCGCCCGCCCCGGCACGCGGCTCCATCCCGGTCTCGATGCGCTCGTTCTTGACGACGGCGGCCACCCCGGCCTCGCAGATCGCGGCGGCCGCGTAGCCGTCCCAGCTGCCCGGGCCGTCGACCGCGTCGCCACCGGTGGCGAGGCCGTGGCGGGCGGCGTCGGCCCAGCGCTGCATCTGGTCGTCGTAGGCCTGACCGAAGCGGGCCACGAAGTCGGGCGTGATGACCCCGCCCCAGGTGGCGGGCCCCCCGGGCGCCGCAGCCGGCCGCTTGGCCTGGACCTGCTGGTCGAGCCCGATGATCGCCGAGCCGCGCTCGGCGACGACCTCGGTCCGCACCTCGTAGGCGAGCCCGGTCCGCACGAAGATCTCGATGGTGACCAGCGCGCCGGACTCGGCCTCGAACAGCACGAGCATGGGGTCGGACACCCCGGCCGGGGCGTCCCCGGTCGGCCGGCCCTTCACCACGCTGACGGCGCTGATCTCCTCGCCGAGCAGGAACCGGGCGGAGTCGGCCTCGTGGACCACCGAGTCGCGGATCATGAACTCGGAGTCGAAGAAGTCCGGGACCGCCGGGTTGCGGTGGGTGCAGTGGAGCATCAGCGGGGCCCCGAGGTCGCCGCCCGCGATCATGCGCTGCAGGGCGGCGTACTCGTGGTCGAAGCGGCGCATGAAGCCGACCTGGATGAGTCGGCGGCCGAGCTCGGTCTCGCGCCGGTACACGGCCGCGGCGCTCGAGGCCTCGGTGGTCAGCGGCTTCTCGCACAGCACCGGCTTGCCGGCCTCGAGGCAGGCGAGCACCTGGGCCTCGTGGGCCGCGCCGGGACTGGCGATGACGACGGCGTCGACGTCGTCCGCGGCGATGGCCTCGGCCGGGTCGGCCACGACGCGGGCACCGACCGGGTCGCCGACGCGGTGGGCCTGCTCGTCGGAGAAGTCACTGACGACGGTGACGTGGGCACCGCGGGTGCGCCGGGACAGGCTCTCGACGTGGAAGGAGCCCATCTTGCCGACGCCGAGGACGGCGACACGCAGCTGATCGGTCATGGTCGCCCTCCTCAGGCGGGCTGGCCGATGCGCACGGACGCGCCGCCGCACGAGGCCAGGTAGGTGTGGGTCCGCTGCGCGATCGGCAGCGGCTGATCGGCGGGGCAGGGGTACATGTCCTGCTCGACGATCGCGTAGACGTCCAGCCCGGCCTCGTCGACGGCGCCGAGGACCTCCGGCATCGAGGGAATCCCGTGCGGGGGCTCGACCATCGCGCCGAGGCGGACGGCGTCGGGGAACGGGATGTCCTCGGCCTCGACGCGGGCGACGATCTCGGGGTCGACCTGCTTGAGGTGCAGGTAGCCGATCCGCTCCGGGTACTTCCGGATGATCGCGACGTTGTCGCCGCCGTAGTAGGAGACGTGGCCGGTGTCGAGGCAGAGGTTCACGAAGCGGGGGTCGGTCGACTCGACGAACCGCTCGATCTCGGGCTGGTAGCCGACGTGGGAGTCGGCGTGCGAGTGGAACTGGACGTGCAGGCCGTACTCCTCGAGCACCCGGCGCCCGAGCCGGTCCATGCCCGGTCGTCAGGCGGTCCCAGCCCGCGGCGTCGAGGTGGCGGTCCTCCTTCGGTGCCCCGGTCCGGTGGTCGCGCCACGGCTCGGGGATGACGACGAGGTGCTCGCCGCCGACCGCGCGGGTCAGCGCGGCCACGTCGGTGACCTGCGACCACACGTGGTCCCAGCTGTCGGGCTGGTGCAGGTGCTCGAACACGGTCCCGGCCGAGACCCGCAGGCCGTGGTCGCGCAGCGCGTCGGCCAGGCGCTGCGGGTCGGTCGGCAGGAAGCCGTAGGGGCCGAGCTCGATGACGTCGTAGCCGGCGGACGCGACCTCGGCGAGGAAGCGCTCGGGCGAGGTCTGCTCGGGGTCGTCGGGGAACCACACGCCCCAGGAGTCGGGCGCGGATCCGATGTGGATGCTGGTCACGGGGTCACCTCGGGGTCGGTGGGAGTCGTCGACGGCCGCAGGAAGGGACGCTGCGCCGCCTTGTTCTCGTCGTAGGTCTTGCGGGCGCGCTGGGTGCTCTCGAGCGAGGCCACCTCGGCGACGGGGACGTCCCACCAGGAGCGGGAGTCCGGGGCGGGCACCAGCGGGTCGGTCTCGACGTGGATCGACGACGCTCTCGTCGCCGGCCTTGGCCTCGCGCAGCGCGGCGGCGAACTCGTCGGGGGTGCCGACCGTGCGCACCCGCACGCCGAGGGAGGCGGCGTTGGCGGCGAGGTCGACGGGCAGGCGCCCGCCCTCGAGGCGGCCGGACGCCGCGCGGTAGCGGTAGCGGGTGCCGAAGCGCTGGGAACCGAGCTCCTCGGACAGCGCGCCGATCGAGGCGTAGCCGTGGTTCTGCACCAGGACGGTGATGACCTTGACGTGCTCCTGCACCGCGGTGACCAGCTCGGTGGCCATCATCAGGTAGGAGCCGTCGCCGACCATGACCACGACGTCCCGGTCGGGGCACGCCATCGCGATCCCGACGCCGCCGGCGACCTCGTAGCCCATGCACGAGTAGCCGTACTCGACGTGGTAGCCCTTGGGGTCGCGGGTCTGCCAGAGCTTGTGCAGGTCGCCGGGCATCGAGCCGGCGGCGCACACGACGACGTCGCGCGGGTCGGTCAGGTCGTTGACCATCCCGATCACCTCGCCCTGGGTGAGCAGGCCACCGGCGCCCGCCGCGGGTACCGCGGGGTGGTAGGCGGCGTCCACCGTCGCGGCCCACTCGTCGTCGAGGCGGCGGTACTCGTCGAGGTAGCCCTCGTCGACGCGCCACCCGGCGAGGGCGGCCGTCAGCCCCTCGAGCGTCTCCCGGGCGTCGGCGACGACCGGGACCCCGGAGTGCTTCACGGCGTCGAGCTCGGTCACGTTGACGTTGACGAAGCGCACGTCCGGCGCCTGGAAGGCGGTGCGGCTCGCCGTCGTGAAGTCCGAGTACCGGGTGCCGATGCCGATGACGACGTCGGCGTCGCGGGCGATCGCGTTGGCCGCCGTCGTGCCGGTCGATCCGATCGCGCCGAGGCACTGCGGGTGGTCGAACGCCAGGGTGCCCTTGCCGGCCTGGCTCTGGCCGACCGGGACGCCGGTGGCCTCGCAGAACGCGGCGAGCGCGGCGGTGGCCCCG
Source organism: uncultured Actinomycetota bacterium (assembly GCA_963849235.1). Classification (GTDB taxonomy): domain Bacteria; phylum Actinomycetota; class Actinomycetes; order Mycobacteriales; family Pseudonocardiaceae; genus Actinomycetospora. The sequence goes on from CAWKGY010000002.1 coordinate 70,458, forward strand.
GAGTAGTGCACCCCTCCCCCGGCGACGACCAGCGGGCGGCGCGCCGACCGGATGAGCGCGGCGGCCTCCGCGAGCCGGGCGCGCTCGGGCAGCGGGCGGGCCACGTGCCAGACCCGCCTCGCGAACAGCTCGACGGGCCAGTCGTGCGCCTGGGCCTGGACGTCCTGCGGGAAGCAGACGGTGACCGCACCGGTCTCGGCCGGGTCGGTGAGCACCCGCATCGCGGCGAGCATCGCCGAGGGCAGCTGCTCGGGACGCCAGACGCGGTCGAAGTAGCGCGAGACCGGGCGGAAGCAGTCGTTGACGGTGACGTCGCCGGACTCGGGCCGTTCGAGCTCCTGCAGCAGCGGCGAGGCCGAGCGGTCGGCGAAGGTGTCGGCGGGCAGCAGCAGGACCGGCAGCCGGTTGATGGTCGCGAGCGCGGCGCCGGTGACCATGTTGGTGGCGCCGGGGCCGACGCTGGTGGAGACCGCCCACGTCGTCAGGCGGTCGTTCATGCGGGTGTAGGCCGCGGCGGAGTGCACCATGGCCTGCTCGTTGCGCCCGAGCACGTACGGCAGCAGCTCGGGCTCGGCGAGCTCGGCCTCGAGCAGCGCCTGGCCGATGCCGGCCACGTTGCCGTGGCCGAAGATGCCGAAGCAGCCGGCGAAGAGCTTCCGCTCGACGCCGTCGCGCTCGGAGTACTGCGCGCCCAGGAAGCGCACGAGCGCCTGGGCGACCGTGAGGCGGACGGTGTCGGTCATCGGTGACCTGCCAGACGGGGGTCAGCCAGGCGGGGGTCGGGCTGCTGGTCGGCCCACGTGGCGCGGACCCAGGCCTGGTCGGGGTGGTCGGTGATCTTCCAGGCGCGCTCGCCGGGGCCCGCCATGACGTTGAGGTAGTACATGTCGTGGCCGGGGGCGGCGGCGCACGGGCCGTGCCAGCCGGACGGGACGAGGACGGTGTCGCGGTCGTGGACCTCGACGAGGACGTCGACGTCGCCGGCGGGTGAGGCGCTCGTGCGGTGGAAGCCGAGGCCGGGCTCGCCGTGCGGACCCGGGGCGATCTCGTAGTAGTAGATCTCCTCGAGCTCCGACTCGTGGGCCGACGCCTCGTCGTGCTTGTGGGCCGGGTAGCTCGACCAGTTCCCACCGGGGGTGATGACCTCGACGGCGATGAGGTTGCCCGCCTCGAAGACGTCGGCCGCCCCGAAGTTGCGGACCTGGCGGGTCGCCTGTCCGGCACCCCGCAGCTCGACCGGGACGCCGGCGGCCGGCACGTACCGGAACGGGAGGACCGTGTCCGTGCGCGCCCCGGTGAGCGCGATCCGGGCCGGCCCGTCCAGGGCCCGGAGCGTCGCCGTCGCGCCCAGCGGGAGGTAGGCGACGTCGGTGGGTCCGGCGAAGACGTCCCGCCGGCCGGCGAGCGCGAACGCCTGCTCCCCGACCTCGACGTGCACCCCGCCGGCGAGCGGGACGACGATCATCTCCTCGCTCCCGGTGTCGAGCGTGTGCCCGGCGCCGGGCGCCAGGGTCAGGACCCGCAGGCTGGACCAGGTCCAGCCGGCGTCGGCCGGGGTGATCTCCAGGTCGTAGGCGCCACGGGCCCCGAGGCCGGCGGGCAGGTGCAGGTCCTGCCGCGGTGTCGTCGTGGCGGGAGCGCCCGTCATACCGGCACCACCTCCGGGCGCACCATGGAGACGGCGGTGTCGACGGCGCCCGCGACGTCGTCGTCGGAGGGGTAGAGCAGCGTGCGTCCGACGATGAGGCCGCGCACGCCGGGGAGCGCGAGGGCCGCGCGCCAGGACGCGTAGGTCTCCTCGGGCGCCGTGGCCGGGTCGCCGCCGAGGAGCAGTGTCGGCAGCGTGGTCGCGTCCATGACGCGTTCCATCCGCTCGACCACGGGGAGCTTCATCCAGGTGTAGGCGCTGCCGGCGCCGAGGCCCTGCGCGATGTGCACCGACCGGATCACGGCCTCGGGCGAGAGGTCGTTGACGACGCGGCCGTCGACCCGCCGGGAGATGAACGGCTCGACCATCGCGACCAGCTGGGCCCGGTTGAGCTCGGTGACCGCCTCCGCGCAGGCCTGCAGGGTCGCGACGGTGCCCGGGTCGTCGTAGTCGATGCGGGTGAGCATCTTGGCGCCGTCGAAGCCGGACTCGACGGTGCCGCGCACGTCGTAGCCGGTCATGCGGTCGTCCATCTCGAACGTGGCGCCGGCCAGGCCGCCGCGGTTCATCGAGCAGACGACGACCTTGTCCTCGAGGGCGCCGAGCAGCAGCAGGTCCTCGAGGATGTCGGCGGTGGCCAGGACGCCGTCGACGCCGGGGCGGGCCAGGGCGGCGACGAGGCGGTCGAGCAGCTCGGGGCGGCTGGCCATCGCGTCGGCGCGGCCGCGCGCGGAGAGCGCGCCGCGGGCGGGGTGGTCGGCGGCGACGATCATCAGCCGGCCGTCGGCGGGCAGGAACGGGCGCCGGGCGCGGGCGGCGAGCAGCTTGGTGACCCGGCCCGGGATCGGTCGCGCGGATCTCGCGGATCTCGTCGTGGCCGGCGGCGAAGCTCACGGCAGGGTGCCCTTCTCGAGGAGGTGGTCGATCTCGGCGGGGGTCGGCATCGCGGTGGAGCACTCCAGCCGGGAGGCGACGATCGCGCCGGCGGCGTTGGCGCGGTGCAGCACCGTCGCGAGGTCCCAGCCGCGCGAGCAGCCCGTGGGCGAGCGAGCCGCCGAAGCTGTCGCCCGCGCCGAGCCCGTTGAGCGGCGTGACGGGGATCGGCGGGGACTCGACGCGCTGCCCGTCGCGGGTCTTGCCCAGCACGCCGCGCGGGCCCTGCTTGACGACCGCGAGCTCCACGCCGGCGTCGAGCAGGGCGTCGGCGGCACGCTCCGGGTCGGTCTCGCCGACGGCGACCTCGCACTCCTCGCGGTTGCCGACCGCCACGGTGACCTGCCCGAGGACCTTCGCGACCTCGGTGGTCGCCGCGGCCGGCGTCGGGCCAGAACATCGGTCGGTAGTCGAGGTCGAGCACGACGTGGCCGGTGCCGCTGCCGCGGCGTCGAGCACGTCGTGGTGGGTCTGGCGGCTCGGCTCCTCCGAGAGCCCGGTGACCGAGAGCCACAGCAGGTCGGCGGCCCGGACGGCGTCGAGGTCGACATCGGTGGTGTGGACCTGCAGGTCCGGCGCGGTCGGGCGGCGGTAGAACCAGAGCGGGAAGTCGTCCGGCGGGAAGATCTCGCAGAACGTGACGGGCGTGGGGTGGTGCGGATCCACGACGACGTGGGCGTCGTCGACGCCGAGCCGGCGCAGTTCGCGGCGCACGTAGCGGCCGAACGGGTCGTCCCCGACCCCGGTGATGATCGCGGCGCGCCGCCCGAGGCGGGACGCGGCGACGGCGACGTTGGCCGTGGTGCCGCCGAGGAACTTGCCGAACGTCTCGACGTCCTCGAGCCCGACACCGGTCTGCAACGGGTAGATGTCGACGCCGCTGCGACCGAACGTCAGGACCTCGGGGGCCTGCGGTGCGGTCGTGCTCATGGGGTGCTCCGGCGGGGAAGGGGTGGTCGCCGGGGGTGTCGCGGCGATGTCGAGGACGTTAAGAGCGCGGCCCGCCGGGCGTCAATACTTTGTCCTGACATACAGATGAAGTGTCATACAGACGGCCGTACCGGTACGCTCGCTCCATGCCCACCGCGTCCGGGCACGTCGAGCTCGACGTGCCCCTCGACCGCACCAGTCCGGTGCCGCTGTACCACCAGCTGGCCGTGGCCCTGGAGGCGGCGATCCACGACGGACGACTGCGCCCCGGCGACCGGCTCGAGAACGAGCTCGCCCTCACCAGCCGTCTCGGCCTCGCCCGGCCCACCGCGCGCCAGGCCATCGGGGAGCTCGTCCGCAAGGGCCTGCTGGTGCGCAAGCGCGGCGTCGGCACCCAGGTGGTCGGCGCCCCCGTCCGCCGGGACATGCGCTTCTCGAGCCTGCACGACGACCTCGCGTCCGCGGGTCGCGTGCCGACGACGTCGCTGCTCGAGCGCTCCGCCGGCACCGCCGCCGAGCTGGGCGTCGACGACGTCGTCGACCCCGCACAGGGTCTGGTGCGGTTGCGCCGGCTCCGCCGCGCCGACGGCGACCCGCTCGCGATCATGACCAACTACCTGCCCGACCGCTTCACGGTCACCGACGAGGAACTGGTCGAGCACGGCCTCTACGCGACGCTGCGCGCCCAGGGCGTGGCGTTCGCGATCGCCCACCAGACCATCGGGGCCCGGCTGCTCGGCGCCGAGGAGGCCGACCTGCTCGACGAGACGCTGCCGGCCGCGTGCGTGACCATGGAGCGCGTCGTCTACGACGACACCGGCCGGCTCGTCGAGCTGGGCCGCCACCTCTACCGCGCGTCGCAGTACACCGTGCAGACCTCGCTGGTGATCTGAGCAGGTACGGCAGGTCAGGCCACCGCGGCGAGCGCGGCGTCGAGCGTGAGGCGTTCGAGGACCGCGCTCCGCCACCGTCGGACGGCCTTCGCGCTCCCGGCGCCGACGACGGCGGTGACGCGCCCGGCGCGGGCGTACAGCGCCACGAAGCGGCGCTCGGCGAGCGATCCCTCCACCACGTGCAGCTCGTCGCGACCGGACGGCAGGCCGAACGACCGGAGCGTGAGGTCGTACTGGTCGGACCAGAAGTACGGCACCGCGGCGGCGTCGGGGACCGGCGCGCCGAGCACCCCGCGGGCGACGGTCCGGGCGTGCTCGGTCGCGGTGAGTCGGTGCTCGACACGCACGAAGCGCTGCTCGGGCCCGGACCACCACGCGGCGACGTCGCCGACCGCCCACACGCCCGCGGCGGCACGGCCGGTCGCGTCACAGCGCACCCCGCCGGCTCCCTCCTCGGGGGTCGGGCCGGCCAGGGGCACCCCCGAGGACCGCAGCCAGTCCACGGCCGGCACCGACCCGACGGCGACGACGACCAGGTCGGCGTCCAGCACGGTCCGGTCGTCGAGCACGACCGAGGTGACCCGGCCGTCGCGGGAGCCGAAGGACGCCACCCCGCGGCCCAGGTGCAGGGCGACCCCGTGCTCGGCGTGGAGGTCGGCGACCACCGCGCCCAGGTCGTCGCCGAGGACGGTCTGCAGGGGCCGGTCGAGGGGGTCGACCAGCGCGACACGGGCGCCCAGCTCCCGGGCCGCGGCGGCGATCTCGGAGCCGAGGAACCCGGCGCCGACCACCACGACCCGCCGGTCCGGGGTCAGGGCGCCGCGCAGCGCGAGCGCCTCGTCGAGCCCGCGCAGCACGTGCACCCCGGCGAGGTCGTGGCCGAACGGGAGGCGGCGGGCCGCGACCCCGGTGGCGACGACGAGCTCGTCGTAGGCCACGGCGGTGCCGTCGGCCAGCGAGACCGAGCGGCCGCCGGTGTCGAGGGCGACCGCGCGGGCCCCCGGGCGGAAGTCCACCCCGGCCTCGGCCAGCTCGGCGGCGGACCGCAGCTGCACGCGTCCGGGCTCCCAGGTCCCGGCGAGGACCTGCTTGGACAGCGGTGGGCGGTCGTAGGGGGCGTGCGGCTCGTCGCCGAGCAGCACGATCTCCCCCGCGTGTCCCTGGGCCCGCAGGGCGTCGGCGGTGGCGAGACCGGCGGCGCCCGCCCCGACGACGACCACCCGCGGTGCGGACGGGGGCACGGCGCTCAGTCCTCCCGGACGACGATGGCGGCGGCGGGGCACAGGGCTGCGGCCTCGCGGGACGCCCCCGCCTGCTCGGGCGGCGGGGTGGCGTCGAGCAGCTCCACGATGCCGTCGTCGTCACGCTGGTCGAACACGTCGGGGGCGGCGAGGACGCACTGCCCCGCGCCGACGCACCGGTCCTGGTCGATCTCGATGTTCATCGTTCCTCCTGGTGGGGCGTGGCCCGGGCCGGGGTCAGCCCGAGGGTGTCGTCGCCATGGGTCTGCGCGACGTCGACCAGGGGCAGCTCCACCCCGGTGGTGGCCGCGAGCTCCTGGGCGGCGGCGAGGTCCTTGTGCAGCAGGACCGCGACCTGGCGGGCCAGCGCGGCGACGTCGGCGACGGCCGGCCCTCCGGCGTGCTCCGCGTCGAGCAGCCGGCGCTGCCACGACAGCAGCGTCGTGCCCTCGGGGTCGGCGGTCTCGATGACCTCGAGGAGCCGCTCGACGTCGACGTCGGAGGCGGCCGCCAGCACCGAGGCCTCCCGCACCGCACGCCAGGTCCCGTAGGTGACGACGTTGCGGGCGATCTTGGTGGCCATCCCCGCCCCGAGGGGGCCGCAGTGCACGACCTTCTTCGCGAAGTCCTCGAGCACCGGGCGGGCCCGCGCGACGACGTCGTCGGGACCCCCGAGGATGGCGACCAGGCCGTTGTGGGCCGCGCGGTCGCCGGGGGTGACCCCGCAGTCGAGCAGCGCGACGTCGTGGTCGGCGCAGAGCCGGGCGAGCTCGTGCACGACCGGGACGGCCACCGTCGAGAGCAGCACCACCACCTGCCCCGGCCGCGCCGACGCCAGGAGGCCCCCGGGCCCGGTGAGGACGGCGCGGGCCTGGTCGGCGTCGACCACCGCCACCAGCACCACGTCGGCCGCTGCCGCCACCTCGGCGGCCGAGCCGACGCAGGCCGGGACGCCGTCGAGCCCGTCGGACGCCTCGCGTCGCACGTCGTGCACGACCGGGGTGCGGCCGCTGCGGGCCAGGCTCACCGCCACCCCGCCGCCGATCATCCCGAGTCCGACGACGCCCGCCACCAACGGACGGTCGATCGTCTCGACGGTCATCCCGCACCTCCATTGGTTAACGTTGTTAATCAGACCGTACGACTCTCCTGAGCCGTCGTCGATCGGAGTCGTCGTGAGCCAGCACACCCGTCGGGACGCGCCCGCCGTCGCGATGCGGACATCCGGGCACAATGACCGGATGACGGGCCCCGGATCGCCGCAGCGGCGCTCGCCACGCGCCGCGCGCCCCGGGCAGGGACCTCGGCGCGCGCAGGGCGGCCGGCTGCGCGAGGACATCCTGCGCGCGGTGACGCGACTGCTGCACCGCGACGGGGCGGACGCGCTGACGATGCGCGCGGTCGCCGCCGAGGTCGGCGTGACCCCCACCAGCCTCTACCTGCACTTCGCCGACAAGACCGACCTGGTGTGGGCGGCCCTGGCGGACGAGTACGCGACCCTCGCCCGCGAGATGGGCGCCGCCGACGACCTCGTCCGCCGCGCCCGCACCGGCACCGGCCCCGCCGGCCACGCGCGGGAGCGCCTGCGCGCCCAGCTCCACGCCTACATCGCCTTCGCCCTGCGCCGCCCGCAGGTCTACCGACTCATGTACGAGACCCGGCAGCCGGCCGTGGACCTCGAGCGGGCCGTGTCGCACCCCTCGGGCATGGTGACCGGCTCGCTGCGGGACGCCATCGGCCGCTGCGCCGAGGCGGGCGCCGTCCTCGGCCTGCCGCACCACGTGCTGGCCCAGTCCCTGTGGGCCCACGTCCACGGCCTGATCTCGCTCAACCACGGTCTCGCGATCAGCGACGCCGACGAGCTCGTCCACGCCTGTGCCGACGAGCACCTCGACGCCCTCGTCACGATCGCGCCCGAGGCCGGCACGCCCTCGATGCGGGAGGACGGGGGCGAGCAGGGCGCGTCCGCGGCGGAACGGATGCTCCGCGCGCTGTCCGTCCACGACGCCGCCGCGGCGGACGACCCGACCGACCGGCACTGAGCCACACCCCAACACCCCACCGCTGGCCCGACGGGTCGGCGAGGGTTACGGTCGGCCATGGATTAACAGCGTTAAGCAGATCGGAGACGCGATGTCGGACACCGAGGAGGCCTGGTCGCGAGGCCTGGCGGTGATGGACGAGGTGTACGGGGCGGGGTTCTCGGACTCGATGCCCGCCACCGGGGAGCCGATGCTCACCGAGACCGTCGAGCACCTGTTCGCCGACATCTGGGCACGGCCCGGGCTCTCGATCCGCGACCGTCGCCTGCTGGTGCTCGGTGCCACCGCCGCCCTCGGGCGCGCCGACCTCATCGAGGTCCAGGTCGCCGGCGCCCTGGCCAACGACGAACTGGACGAGCGGGCCCTCGACGAGGCGGTGCTGCAGCTGCAGTTCTACGTCGGCTGGGGCAACGGGACCCGGGTCCGCGAGGGCGTCCGGGCCGCCCTCGCCCGCCACCGCGCCCGTCCCGAGCACCCGGACCACGAGCAGCACCACGACGGACACCCGGACCACGACGAGGACGGAGCGCGATGAGCACCGAGAGCATCCCGACGCCGATCCCCGCGATGCCCACCGAGCGGACGGCCCCGCTCGACCCGGCCCCGGAGTACGCCCGCTTCCGCGAGGAGCAGCCCATCGCCCGGGTCCGGTTCCCGAGCGGCGCGGACGGTTGGCTGGTCACCCGGTTCGACGAGGCGAGCCAGGTGTTCTCCGACCCCCGGCTGTCGGCGAACCGGCCGCGCCACGACGTCGAGACGCCCACCGCCGGAGAGCACGGCGGCGACGCCGAGGGGGACGGGCAGGCCGACGGTCCCGGCCCGCACCGGACCTTCGTCATGATGGACGAGCCCGAGCACGGGCAGTACCGCAAGCTGCTCGCCGGCCGTTTCACCCCGAAGTCGATCAACCAGCGGCTGCAGCCCTACATCGACCGCATCGTCGACGAGCACCTCGACGGCCTCGAGCGACTCGTGCGTGAGCACGGATCGGTGGACCTCGTCGAGCACCTCGCGCTGCCCATCCCCTGCCTGGTCATCTGCGAGCTGCTCGGCGTCCCCTACGGCGACCGCGACGGCTTCCACGGCGCCACCGAGAAGATGATGGACACCCGGGCGTCGAGCGCCGAGCGCACCGAGGGCATGCGCTGGCTCGTCCGCTACATCACCGACCTCGTGGCCGCCAAGCGCGCCGACCCCGGCGCCGACGGCCTGCTCGCCGACCTCGTGCGCCGCTCCGAGGAGGACGGGTCGGTCCTCTCCGACGACGACCTGATCAGCATCGGCGTCCTGCTCCTGTTCGCCGGCCACGACACCACGATGGCCATGATCGGGCTCTCGGCGCTGACGCTCCTCCGCAATCCCGACGAGTGGGACGAGCTGCGCGAGCACCCCGACCGCATCCGGCCCGCCGTCGAGGAGCTCCTGCGCTACCTGACCATCGTCCAGTTCGGGCTCGGGCGGGTGGCCACCGAGGACCTCGAGCTCGGCGGCACCCGTATCCGCCGGGGCGACCTCGTCGTGGTGTCCATGGCCGCGGCCAACCGCGACCCCCGGGTGTTCACCGACCCGGACGCGCTCGACCTCGACCGGGCCATGACCCGCCACATGGCGTTCGGCTACGGCGTCCACCAGTGCCTGGGCCAGAACGTCGCCCGTGCCGAGCTCACCACGATCATCCCCCGGCTCATCGCCCGCTTCCCCGGCATGCGGCTCGCGGTCCCCGCCGACGAGATCCCCATGGACGTCTCGGGCACCAACTACGGCGTCAAGGAACTGCCGGTGACCTGGTGACCCGTGCGGTGCTGCGGGGGCGGCGGAGCATCCTGGAGCCGATGTCGATCGACGGGACGGAGGACCGATGGCGACGGAAGCAGAGCTGTGGGAGCTGGTGACCCGGGCGCAGCAGGGGGTGCTGGCGACGGTGCGACGGGACGGGAGTCCGCAACTGTCCAACGTGCTCTACGCCGTGGACGAGCCCGGCCGGATCATCCGGATCTCCACGACGGCGGACCGGGCCAAGGCCCGCATCCTGCGGCGCAACCCCGCGGCGGCGCTGCACGTGGCCGGCGAGGACTTCTGGCACTTCGCCGTCGTCGAGGGGCACGCGACCGTCACCGACCCGGCGGCCACACCGGGGGACGCGGTGACCGACGAGCTGGCCCTGGTGCACGGCACGTTCTACGGCGCGCTGGAACGACCGGCCTTCGACCAGCAGATGATCGAGAACCGGCGGGTCGTGGTCCGGGTCCCGGTGGAGCGCATCCACGGCGTGCTCGCACCGGGTGCCCGGCGCCCGACCTCGTCGAGCTGACGCGCGCGCCGCCGCACCGGACACGGCGGCCTCCGTCCTCAGGCGATGACGGGCTGGTCCGCCGTGCCCGGCGGGGTCGTGACGCGGACCTCGTCGAAGGTGAGGAGCCCCGCCACGGCCTCCTCGCGCAGGACGAACTTCTGGATCTTGCCGCTCGGCGTCATCGGGAGGTGCTCCCGGAACGCCCAGAAGACCGGCGTCTTGTGGGGAGCGAGCACCCCGCGGAGGAAGGTCGTGAGCTCGTCGACGGAGGGGCGCTCGTGTCCCTCGCGTACCCGCAGGACGGCGCCGACCTGCTCGCCCCACATCTCGTCCGGGACACCGATGACCGCCGCGGTCTCGACCGCCGGGTGGGCGGTGAGGACGCCCTCGATCTCGGCCGGGTAGAGGTTCATGCCCCCGCGGACGATCATGTCCTTGATCCGGCCGGTGACGCGCAGGTAGCCCCGCTCGTCCATGTCGCCGATGTCCCCGAGGTGCAGCCAGCCCTCCTCGTCGATGGTCGCGGCCGTCTCGGCCTCCTGGGCGTAGTAGCCCAGCATGTTCTGGTAACCACGGCAGCAGATCTCGCCCTGCTCCCCGACCGGCACCGGCTCCCCGGTCGAGAGGTCGGCGATCTTGACCTCGAGCTGGGGCAGCGGCTGGCCGACCGTGCTGGCCTGGTCCTCGGGCTCGTCGGTGACCCGGGTCTGGCTGATCACCCCGTGGGTCTCGGTCTGCCCGAACAGGATGCTGAATCGGCATCCCAGCTCTTCGGTGGTCCGGCGGACGAGCGCGGTGGGAACGGCCGCGGCGCCGGACAGGATGGTCTGGAGACTGGAGAGGTCGCGGTGCGCGCGGTCCGGGTGGTCGAGGATCCTGATCAGCATCGTGGGGACGAGCAGGGCGTGGGTCCCGCGGTAGGTCTCGAAGGCCTCGAGGACGAGACCGGGCTCGAAGCCGGGGAGGATGACGAACGTCCCTCGCTTGGCCCAGGCACCGAACGACGTCACCGCGCCGCCGCCGATGTGGAACATGGGCATGGCGTTGACGTAGACGCCGCCGTCGGAGAACGCGGACCTCTCGGACACGAACGTCGCCTCGTTGACCAGACCCTTGTGGTGCAGCATCGCGCCCTTGGGGAAGCCGGTGGTGCCCGAGGTGTACTGGAGTCTGGAGCAGGTCGGTGGGGGCCACCTCCGGCAGCGCCGCACCCGGGTCCCCGGCGTCGAGGAACGCACCCCACTCGCTGAACGAGATGACCTCGCGCAGCGCGGGGAGGTCCGCCCGGAGGTCCTCCACGAGCGAGCGCATCGCGAAGTCCCGGTAGGAGTCGACGCAGATCAGGGCGACCGCACCCGACTGCCGCAGCACGAACTCGAGCTCGCGGGCACGGTAGGCCGGGTTGAGCGCCACCACGACCATGCCGGCCAGCGCCGCGCCCTGTTGCAGGACGACCCAGTCGGCGCTGTTGGGCGCCCAGATCGCGATCCGATCACCCGGGGCGAAGCGGGCCAGCAGGGCGCGGGCCGCCCGTTCGGCGTCGGCGAGGAACTCCGCGTAGGTCCACTGCCGGCGCGCGGCCGGGTCGGGCAGGCAGTCGACGAGCGCGACGCGGTCGGGCACGGTCCGGGCCGCGTGCCGGATCGTGTCGCACACGGTCACGTCGCGGACCTCGCCGGGCTCGGCGGGCCAGTAGGAGACGTTGCGCATGAGGGACCCCTTCGTCAGCTCGGCTCGTCGGACGGGTCGTCCAGGTGGGGAGGGTGAACGGCCATGCCGCGGTAGATGACCGTGGTGATGCCGTCGGTCGTGCGATCGACGGAGAAGTCGCCCTCGCCCCGGAGATAGGCCCAGGCCTGGTGCTCGATCGCACCGAAGATCAGGTCGCGGAGCAGCTCGATGCGGACGTCGTCGCGGAAGTCGCCCCGCGCGACCGCGTCGCGCAGGACCTGGCTGACGATCCCGGTGAAGCGCCGGTTGAGCTGGTAGATCGTGGTGGCGCGGAACTGCGGGTCCGGTCGGAGCTCGTTCAGGATGTACCGGGTGAGCGTCGGCTCGCGACGCACCACCTCGACGGCGTAGCGCACGACGTAGTGGAGGCGTTCGTAGGTGCTCTCGTGCGCGGTGACGCCCGGTTCGAGGGCGACGAGGATCTCGTCGAACCAGGTCTCGGCGACCCGCACGAGCAGGTCGCGCTTGGTCGGGAAGTAGCGGTAGACGGTGGCCTCGGAGACCCCGCAGCGTCGGGCGAGCTCGACGGGCATGAAGTGCTCGTAGCCGACCTCGGCGAGCAGGACGCGGGCGGCGGCGATCAGCTCGGCGATGCGTTCGTCGGGCCGCAGCCGGGCCCCGGTCCTCGTCATGCGACCGAGATCCCGCCGTTGACGCTGATCACCTGTCCGGTGATCCGCGCGGCTCCGGGACCGGCCAGGAAGGCGATCAGGTCCGCCAGGTCGTCCGGCTCGGTCGGTCCCAGGTGCGCCTGCTGCCGGGCCTTCTCGAAGAGCTTCTTCGAGAAGCCGCCGGCGAGCGCCCGGTCGCCCGTCCCGGTGCCCTCGATCAGCGAGGGGGTCACGGCGTTCACGCGGATCCCCTCCCGCTTCGCCTCGACGGCCAGCGTGCGGGTGAAGGTCACGATCGCGGCCATCGCGGCACCGATCACGACCTCCCCCGGCGTCGGCACCTTGGCCGCGTCCGAGGCCACGTTGACGATGGCGCCACCGCCCTCGGCCAGCCACGGCAGCGCCGCCCGGCACATGTGCATCGGGGCCAGCGCCTGGCCGGTCAGGATGTCGGCGATGTCCTCGATCGGGATGTCGCGCAACAGCCCGGGCACGTAGAACCCCGTCGTCGAGTTGACGAGCACGTCCACCCCGCCGAGCAGCTCCCGCGCCGCGGTCGCGGCGGCGAGCGCCTGCGACGGGTCGTTCGCGTCGCCCGCGACGAAGTGCACGTCGGCCCCCGGCGCCGCCTCCGCGACCGCGGCGCAGGCCTGCTTCCCGCGCTCGTCGTCGCGACCGACGAGGACGATCCGGTCGCCCGTCGCGGCGAAGCGGTGGGCGGTCGCGAGGCCCACCCCGGACGTCCCCCCGGTGATGATCACGGCTCGGGCCGTGGACTGATCGGTCATGGCACCGGCATCCCCAGGTCGGTCGTCGTCACGTCGCAGGTGGAACACGACCGCGCGGGCTCCCGCGCGGCCACCGTCGTCTCGCCCGCGCCGCGGGCGGCCCGTCCCGCGCCGTCACGGGCCAGCAGCGCCGCCCCGTAGGCACCGATGATCTGCGGCGACTCCGGGACGGTGATCTCGCTGTGCAGCGCCTCGGCGAGGAAGTGCACGGCGGCCGCGTTGTGGGCGACGCCGCCGGTCATGACGACCGGCGAGCGCCTGCCCACCTGCGCGACGAGCCCGAGGGTGCGCGCCGCGACGGCGCGGTGGACCGACGCCGCGATGTCCTCGGGCCGCTCGCCCTGGGCCAGCAGGGAGATGATCTCGGTCTCGGCGAAGGTCGCGCACATGCTGCTGACCTCGAGGACCTTGTCGCCGCGCAGCGCGAGGCCGGCCAGTTCCCCGAGATCGCACTCGAGGGCGCGGGCGAGCACCTCGAAGAACCGGCCGGTGCCGCTGGCGCAGCGGTCGTTCATCGCGAAGTTCGTCGACGAGGCCGTCGTCGTCGACGGCGATCGCCTTGCTGTCCTGGCCACCGATGTCGATCACCAGCCGCACCCCGGGACACATCGCCGCGGCGCCCCGGGCGTGGCAGGTGATCTCGGTGAACGAGCGGTCGACGCCCGGGCACCAGCCGGCGGCCGTAGCCGGTGGCGATGGAAGCGGTGACGTCGCCGCGGGTGATGCCCGCGGTTCCCAGGGCCAGCTCGAGCGCCCGCGCGCATGCCCGCCCGGCTGACCGCGCCCATCTGCACGACCTCGGCGGACCGGATGGTCACCGGCGTCGTCGAGGACGACGGCCTTGGCCGTCGTCGAGCCGAGATCGACGCCCAGGTAGTGCGCGGTCATGCCCGCGGCCCGGCGCACGTCGATCCCCTCGAGCATCGCGGCCAGCCGGCTCTCCAGGATCTCGTCCTTGTAGAACGACGCGTCGGCGACGTCCCCCTCGAAGAACATCGTCGCGAGACGCCCAGCTTCTCCTGCGCGGCCTTCGCCATCAGCCGCTGCGGGTTGGTGAACGCCCGGCAGGTGCGGGTGGAGTGGAACACGATGCCGTCGACGTCGTAGTCGTCGCAGTCGCGCAGCATCAGGTCTCGATCGTCTTGGTGCCGTGGTTGGTCGGGCAGAGCAGGTAGTGCTGCGCCATGCCCCAGGAGCGGGTCGTCGGCTGGGTCGATCAGCTGCGGCTCCTGCCAGAACGCGTGGTGGGTGTAGCGCCCGGCCACCACGGCGACGTCGTGCTCGGCGAACTTCCTCGACAGCAAGCCGAGCTTGTTCCAGTTCATGATGCCGTCGAAGTACAGCCGGTACCGCTCGTCGGCGACCGCCGCGACCCCGTCGGCGACCCGCTGCTCGATCTCGTCCTGCACGGCGGCGAAGTAGTCGACCAGCTCCTGGTTCGCCGGGCAGGAAGTTGATGTGCGCGACGTTGCGCGATCCAGTCCCAGAACGTCGCGGGCGCCGGCGTCAGCCGGCACAGCTTCATGGCCTTCTGGCGCAGCTCCGAGGCCTTCTTGATGTAGGCCATGTTCTGCCGGTAGCCGTCCCAGTCGAACGGCTGCCCGGTGACCGACTCGAGGAAGGGCACCAGCTCGTGGAGCTGGTCGGCGACGTAGCGCGACGACCGCTCCCACTCCTCGCCGACCATGTAGCCCTCACCGGACCTGTTGCTCCACATGTAGGGCATCGAGACGTTGAAGATCGGGACGTCCTTGCCGAACACGCGGAAGGAGATGTCGTCCCACTGCTGGCCGGTGCTGCACCCCGCGTAGGCGTTGACGAACACGTCCGGGGTCGGCAACCGGCTCGCGAGCTCCTCCTGCTCCGGGCAGCCCGACCATCGCCGGGACCGTTGCCCGAGCCGTTCGAGCCGCTTCTGGCTCAGGACCGCGCAGCCGAGGTGGGTCCGGGAGTAGGAGCACAGCTCGCCGACGTAGCCGTACTCCTGCGCCGGCGAGCTGGGCGGGCCCTTCCAGGTGCTGCGCGGCCAGCCGGGCCGAGAAGGCCTCGCCGTGGCACCACGCCAGCCCGGCGGCCTGGAAGATCGGGTTGAGCGCGGAGCCGTTGTACCAGACGACCTTCTTGCCGCGCTCGCGCGCGGTGAAGACGTTCTCCCAGTAGTCGGCGACCATCCTGCCGCCGGCCTTGTTGATCGCCAGACGATTGAGCTTGTCGGTCGCGGTGGTCACGGGGTCGTCTCCAGGGTGCGCGGGGTGGTGGCGCGGCGGATGCGTTCCAGCAGCGCCTCGACGCGGGTCTGCACGGTCTCCACCGGCAGGCCCTCGTGCTCGGTCTCGATGAGCAGGTGCGGGATGTCGCGTTCGTTCAGGCGTTTGCGCAGCTCGGGGTAATAGAGCATGTGCGGCTCGCAGAACCTCACCATCAGCACGATCACGCCCTCGGCGCCGGAGGTCTCGACGGCGTCGACCAACAGGTTCTCCCAGTCGGTCTCGTGCTTGACCAGCGTCGGGCAGGGGGCGACCGCGTCCCGCCGCAGGTACCACTCGGCCAGCGCCTCGACCGGGTCGCCGTCCTCGGGCACGTCGGTGGAGATGTAGCGGCCGCCGGTGAACAGGTCGTCGTCGACGACGATCGCGCCGCACTCCTCGATGGCCGCCAGGAGCTCGGGCCGCGGCGCGTGGGACAGGTGACCGGACAGGTGCAGCCGGACCCGGTCGTCGCGCGGTGCGGCGGCGAGGCCGGCGACGACCTCCCGCAGCAGCGCGGTGTGCTCCCGCTTGTCCATCACCATGCTGGACTTCACCAGCGCCTGGACCTCCGGCGAGGACAGCGCGGCGTTCCCGGCGCGCCGGGAGGCGTACACCTCCCGGAGCAGCCGTCGGTTCTCGTTGGACACCGCGATGGCGTCCGCCAGAGCCGCGTCGGTGACGGGAGCCCCGGCGAAGTGCTCCATCTCCTCCACGAACGACCGCATGGTCGCCAGCGCCCGGTCGCCGGCCCAGGAGTCGGTCATCGACGTCGGCAGCTGCCCGAAGAACACCGGAGCGTTCACCTCGGACCGCACCACGTCGACCGCGCCCAGCAGCTGGATGCAGTGGTCGGCCTGGAAGAAGCCGTCGTAGATGTCCAACATGCCCTTCGCCGCCTGGTCGGCGAGGTTGCGGGTGTAGCCGCAGTAGAACTCCGCCAGCAGGTTGCGGCCCAGGCTGTCCGGCTCACGGTTCTCCTGGATGACCACCGGCAGCGCGCCGGCCGCCTGGGCGATCTCGGCCGGGAAGCTCATGGGGAACACACCGATCGCCCGGCCGCCGGTCCGCTCCTTCCATCGCACGACGTAGGAGTCGGGGTCGTCGGCGACCTCCTGCAGCGCGGCGAGGGCATCGAGCCCGGAGTCCGTCCCCACAGCCATGAGTGCTCCTCCCCGTCGCGGGCCGGATCGCCCGGGCGACACCAACTGAGTCCGACTCAGCAAGAATGGTCTGATCATTCGACCATGTCAACGGGGCGCGGACGATGGCCGCGGAGCGCGCGGCACTCGACGAGCACGAGCGGCGCGTCCACCCGGCACGAGGTGCCTGCCGTGGCGGCCTGCGGGGGCCCCGGGGCCGGGTCGGGGCTCGGTGCTGCGTCGAGCGGCTCGTCACAGGTCGTGCCGACGAGGCCCGCGAGAGGCTCTGCCCCGACGTGCCTCCGACGAGAGGCTGCGAAGACATCGCTGCAGGTCAGGTGGTGTGAGGCGGAGGAGCCGGCCTGTAAGCCGGATCCTGTGCCCACGGTCCCTCACGGGTCCGCGGGCGGCGACCATCCATCTCGGCCCGCCGTTGCCGACGGGCTCCAGCGGTCTACCCGCAGGTCTCGGACGGGCAGCCCTCGAACGACCTGCGCAGCGAGCCGGAGCTCGCCTTCTTGACCTTGCTCCGGGTGGGGTTTACCGAGCCGTCCTGGTCACCCAGGACGCTGGTGGTCTCTTACACCACCGTTTCACCCTCACCACCGGCCCGAGAGCCGATGGCGGTCTGTTCTCTGTGGCACTGTCCCGCGGGTCACCCCGGGTTGCTGTTGGCAACCACCCTGCCCTGTGGAGTCCGGACTTTCCTCGACGAGCCCTCGTGGGGCTCGACGCGGCCGCCCGGCCGGCTCCTCCGCCCTGTCGATCGTAGCGCCGAGGCGCGCCGGTCCCCTCCGGGGCGCCGATCCGGCGGCTTGTCGCGGGCTCCTGCGCCGGCCGGCTCGCCTTGTCGCTGTGAATCAGAACGACAAGGCGGCAGGGCCGGCGCAGGAACCCACGACAAGGCGCAGCGGGCAGGCACGGCGGCCACCGGCCGGGGCCGGTGCGAGGAACCCACGACAGGGCCCAGCGGGCGGGCACGGTGCCACCGGCCGGACTACCGTGCCGTGCCGTGACGCACCCGGGCGCGCTCCAGATCGTCCTGCTCGTCGTGCTCGGGCTCGTCGCGGGCGCGGTGAACGCGGTCGCCGGCGGGGGCTCGCTCATCGTCTTCCCGGTGCTGCTCGCGACGGGGCTCCCGCCGCTGCCCGCCAACGTCACGAACTCCGTCGCGCAGTGGCCCGGGTACGCCGGATCGACGCTGAACGCCCGGAAGGACCTCCTCGGCCAGCGCCGCCGCATCGCGCTCACGACGATCCCCGCCGTCGTCGGCTCCGCCGTCGGCTGCGGGCTGCTGCTCGTGCTCCCGCAGTCGGTGTTCGACGCGATCGTCCCGGTCCTGGTCCTGCTCGCCAGCCTCACCCTCGGCGCCCAGCCGTGGATCAAGCGCTGGACCTCGCGCGACGGCGAGTCCGAAGCCGGCCGGGAGCGCCCCGTCGCGCTGTCCGTCGTCACCTTCGTCGCCGCGGTGTACGGCGGGTACTTCGGCGGGGCGCTCGGCGTCGTGCTCATCGCGGTGCTCTCGCTGCTGTGCGCGGACTCGATGCGCCGGCTCAACGCGGTGAAGGTGCTGCTGTCGCTGGCGGTCGCGACGGTGACCGTGGTGATCTTCGGGATCTTCGCGCCGGTCGACTGGTTCGCGGTGCTGCTGCTCGCACCGTCGACGCTGATCGGCGGCTACCTCGGGATGGCCGTCGCGCAGAAGCTGCCCGACGACGTGCTGCGCTGGTGCGTCGTCGTCCTCGGCGTCGCGGTCGCGATCTACCTCTTCGTCAAGGGGTGAGCGGGACCGCCGCGATCGTCGTCCCGATCGCGCTCCTCGCGGCGGTGCTCGTCGTCGCGGTGTGGCGGCCGCGCGGGCGCGCCGGAGGCGGTGGCGGCGATCCCGGCCGCGGCGCTCGTCGTCGTCACCGGGCTGGTGAGCGGGCCGGCCGCGATCGGCGAGGTCGTGCCGGCTCGGGCCGACCGTCGGGTTCCTCGCCGCCGTCCTCGTGCTCGCGCACCTCGCCGACGCCGAGGGGGTGTTCGCCTGGGCGGGGTCGCTGCTCCGGCGGGAGCCGGCCCGCCGTCGTGAACGCCGGTTTCCGGACGTCGAGCGTCAGGAACGGGACTTCTCTGACACCGGGACACCGCCTCTTCGGCCGCGTCTTCGTCGTCGCCGCCGTGACCACCGCGGTGCTGAGCCTCGACGCCACCGTCGTCCTGCTCACCCCCGTCGTCGTGCGCACCGCCCGCCGGCTGCGCGTCGCCGCCGCGCCCGCCGCCTACGTGTGCGCGCACCTCGCCAACTCGGCCTCGCTGCTGCTGCCCGTCTCCAACCTCACCAACCTGCTCGCGTTCGGTGCCGCGGACCTGTCGTTCCTGCACTTCGCCGCCCTCATGGCGCTGCCCTGGCTGGCGGTGCTCGCGGTGGAGTACGCGGGACTGCGGTGGGTGTTCCGCCGCGAGCTCGCCGCACCGCCGGAGGCACCGCACGAGGACACCGACCCGGACGACGACGATGCCGCCGTCCCCCGCTACGCCCTCGTCGTGCTCGCCCTGACCCTCGTGGGGTTCGCGGTCGCCGCCCCGCTCGGCGTCGAGCCGGTCTGGGTCGCCGTGGCCGGCGTCGATCGTGCTCGGGGCGCGGTCGCTGGCGACCCGGCGCACGACCCCGGTCGCCCTCGTCCGCGCCGCCTCGACCCGCTGTTCTGCCTGTTCGTGCTGGCGCTGGGGATCGTGGTCGCGGCGGTCGGGGCCCACGGGCTCACCGAGGTGCTCGGCGACCTCCTCGCCCCGCTCGGCACCGGACTGCTCGGGCTGCTCGCCGTCGCCGGGCTCGCCGCGGTGCTCGCCAACGTCGTCAACAACCTGCCCGCGACGCTGCTCCTGCTCGCCGCGCTCGGCCCGACCCCCGCGACGCCGACCGTGCTCGCGATGCTCATCGGGGTCGGCGTCGGCCCGAACCTGACCTACGTCGGGTCGCTCGCGACGCTGCTGTGGCGGCGGGTGATGCTCGCCGAGGACGTCGCGCCGTCGCTGGGCCGGTTCACCGTCGCCGGCCTGGTCACCACGCCCGCCGCCCTCGTCGCGGGCACCGTCGCGCTGTGGCTCGTCAGCTGATCCCGGCGGCCCTAGGCTCCGGGCGCATGCCATCCGACGAGGCACGGGCCCGGGTACGCGACCAGGCGCTCGGCGTCGCCGCCGGCTGGTCCCCCCGGACGCCCCGGCGACGTGGGCGCTGACCGCGGAGCTCTTCCGCGCGATCGCCGAGGAGGACGTCCTCCTCGACCTGGCCGCCGCGATCCCCGCCGACCGCCTGCCCCCGCTGCTGCTCAGCGCCGCCCTGCGCCGCCTCGTCACCCGCGACGCCCCCGCACCGCTCGCGGGCTACTTCCCGACGCCGGGTTCCGGGCAGCCGCCCCTCGACGCCGGCTTCCGGCCCGCCCTCGTCGCGTTCGCCACCGCGCACGCCGAGGAGCTCGCCGCGCTTGTGCGGAGTGCACCGCTACCAGATGAACGAGGTGCGACGCAGCGCCGACGTGCTCGCCGTCCTCACCGACATCGACCCCGACCGGCCGATCGCCCTCGTCGACCTCGGCACCGGCGCGGGCCTCGGGCTGCACCTCGACCGGTACCGCTACCGGTTCTCGGCCGGGTCCGGCGAGGTCGTCGTCGGCGACCCGGACTCGGCGCTCGAGCTCGCGTGCACCGTGCGCGGGGAGCCGCCGACCCCGGCGGGCGTCCCCCGGATCGCCGCGCGGACCGGCATCGACGTCGAGCCCCTGGACCTCGACGACGCCGGCCGTGCTCGCCTGGCTCGCCGCCTGCATCCCGCCCGAGACCGGCGCCGTGGACCGGTTCGCCGCCGCCTCGTCGATCGCCCGCGCGAACCCGGCCGACCTCGTGCGCGGCGACCTCGTCGAGACCGTCGCCGCGGTGTGCGCCGAGATGCCGCCCGACGCGCTGCTGGTCCTCGTCGACACCTACGTGCACGTCTTCCTGCCCGACGACGAGCGCGCCCGCTTCCTCGCGCTCCTCCCCCGCCTCGGCCGGGACGTCGAGTGGATCTCGGTGGACCCGCTGGTGCCGCTCGGCCCCCTCGGGCGCGAGAGCGTGCAGGGCCTGCCGGTGCCCGACCAGGTCGTCGAGGCGTGCCGGGCCGCGGTGACGGGCGTCGTCGGGCGCCTCTCGGTGCGCGACGGCGAGGTGTCCGGCCGGGTGCTGGGGCTCGCCCACCCCGGCGCGGCGTGGCTGGAGTGGCTCGCGCCCCGGCAGGTGGATCAGCGCAGGTAGGACGTGTCGTTGACCAGCCGGACGCTGGCGCCGCCGTCGTCCCAGAAGTCGACCACCGACAGGCACGCCAGGTCGAGGTGCAGCCGGTAGAGCAGCGACGGGCCGGCGTCGAGCGCGATCCGCAGGATCGTCTTGATCGGCGTCACGTGGCTCACCAGCACGATCGTCGAGCCCGCGTAGCGCGTGACCAGCCCCTGCAGGGCGGCGGACACCCGCACCCCGACGTCGTCGAAGCTCTCCCCGCCCGGCGGGGCCACGGCGGTGTCGCCGAGCCACGACCGGTGCACCTCGGGGTCACGGTCGGCGGCCTCGCGGAAGGTCAGCCCCTCCCAGGCCCCGAAGTCGGTCTCGGTGAAGCCCGCGTCGACCTCCACTCCGACGCCCAGCCGCGCGGCGACGGGGGCCGACGTCGAGCGGGCACGGTCCAGCGGTGAGGTGACCACGACGCTCGCCGCCGGGTAGCGGGCCGCCACGGACGACGCGGCCGCCTCGGCCTGGGCCTGCCCGACCTCGGTCAGCGCCGGGTTGCCGCGCCCGGAGTAGCGGCGGTCCACCGAGAGCGGCGACTGCCCGTGGCGCAGGAGCAGCACGCGGGTCGGGATCGCGGCGCCGCGCCCGGTCCAGGCGCCGGCCGCGTCGGCGGTCCCGGTCACGACGTGGCCGTCGACTTGCCCGTGCGGACGACGATGGCGCCGCAGTTGTCGCAGCGCACCACCTCGTCCGGCGCGGCGGCCTGGATGTCGCGGAGCTCGGCGCGGTCCATCTCCAGCCGGCAGGCGCCGCACCGGTTGCCGACCAGCTCCCCGGCACCGACCGCACCCTTGGCGCGGATCCGGTCGTAGAGCTGCGACGAGGTCGGCGGGCAGCTCGGCCACGAGACCCTTGCGCTCCTCGCCGCGGCGCGCCTCGAGGGTGCCGATGTCGCCGAGTACGCCGTCGCGACGCTCCACGGCGTCCTCGAGCGTCGTCTTCGCCGCCTCGTGCGCCTGGGTCTCGTGCTGCAGGTCCACGCCCGCGGCCTCCTGGCGCTCCATCACCTCGAGCTGCTCCTCCTCCAGCACCGCCCGACGGCGCTCGAGCGAGTCCAGCTCGTGCTGGAGGTCGGTCGCCTGCTTGGCCGAGACCGAGCCGTTGGCGAGCATCCCCCGGTCCCGGGTCTCGCGGGTGCGCACCTGCTCGACCTCCCGGTCGAGCTTCGCGACGTCGCGGTCGAGGTCGGAGAGGGAGGTCTGGGCGACGACGACGGCGTCGGCCGCCGCGCGCAGCGTGCGCTCGGCCTCCTCGACCGCGACCTGCTCGGGGAGGGTCCGGCGACGGTGGTCGGCGCGCGAGAGCTCGGCGTCGACGCCGGCGAGGTCGAGCAGCCGGCGCTGGGCGGCAGGGTCGGCCTTCACTGCTGGATCGGCCTCATGGCTGGGCGGCTCCTTCGATGGCGTCGGACAGGGAGAGCGGGGCGGCCGGCGTGGGGGTGGCGTCGACGGCCGCGGGCGGGGCACCGGCCGCCGCACCGAGGGTCCACGGATCGGTGCGGCGCGTCGAGACGGTCACCGTGGCCCCCGGCAGCGCGCGCCGCAGCACGGCCGCGGCCTGGGCGCACCAGGGGTGCTCGGAGGCCCAGTGGGCGACGTCCACCAGGGCCGGGGCGCCCGGGCGCTGCAGGTGCTCGTCGGCGGGGTGGTGGCGCAGGTCGGCGGTCACGTAGGCGTCGACGCCGGCCTCGCGGACCAGGCCGAGCATCGAGTCGCCCGCGCCGCCCGACACGGCGACGCGGCGGATCGGGCGGTCCGGGTCGCCGGCGCCGCGCACGCCCCACGCGGTCGGCGGCAGTGCGGCGGCCACCCGGTCGACGAACGCCGCGAACGGCTCCGGGGCCTCGAGGTGACCGATGCGCCCGATCCCGACGTCCGGGTCGCCCTCCGGGGCCAGCGGGCGTTCGACGACGACGCCGAGCGCATCCGCCAGCGCGTCGGACACCCCGGGCGAGGCCGCGTCGGCGTTGGTGTGCGCCGCGAACAGCGCGCAGCCCGCCCGGATCAGGCGGTGCACGACGCCGCCCTTGGGCTCGTCGGCCGGCACCCCGTGCACCCCGCGGAGCAGGAGCGGGTGGTGGGTCACGAGCAGGTCCGCCCCGGCGGCGAGGGCCTCGTCCACGACGGCGGGCGCGGGGTCGACCGCGACCACGACGTGGCGCACCGGCTCGTCGGGGTCCCCGCAGACCAGACCGACGGCGTCCCAGTCCTGCGCGAGACCCGGCGGGTACGCGGCCTCGAGCGCGGCGATCGCGGTGCCGACGGATACGTCCATGGTGACGCCATTGTGGTCCACCCCCGCCCCGGGGCGGACGGGCGGCCGGGGCCATCGAGGACCATGGCAGCCGTGTCGGACCTCGTGCACGTCGTGACCATCTGTTCCGGGAACATCTGCCGCTCCCCCATGGCCGAGAAGGTCCTCCGTGCGGCACTCGGCCGACGCCGGGCTCGCCGACCGGGTCGAGGTCACGAGCGCGGGTGTCGGGCCCTGGCACATCGGCGAGCCGATGGACTCCCGGGCCGCCGCCACCCTCGCCGACCGCGGCCTCGACACCGAGCACGTCGCCCGCCAGATCGACGCCACCACCGCGGATGCCGACCTCGTCCTCGCCGCCACGACCGACCACGTCCGCGACCTGCGCCGCGCCGGCGTCGCGGCGGACCGCATCCGGCTGCTGCGCTCGTTCGACCCCGACTCCCCCGACGGCGCCGAGGTCCCCGACCCCTACTTCGGCGGGTCGGAAGGGTTCGACGAGGTGCTCGCCATGATCGAGGCCGCCGCACCCGGCGTCGTCGCCTGGGTGCGGGAGCACGGGTGAGCGCCGCCGAGGCCGTCACGCGGCTCACCGGTCACGCGGTCGCCCGGACACGCCCGCTCGGATCGGTCACCCGCGCCACCCTCGACGACGGCCGGGAGGTGGTCGCCAAGACCGGTGCGGCCACCGCGATCGCCGCCGAGACCGCGGGCCTGCGCTGGCTGGCCGTCGAGGGCGGGCCGGGGGTGCCCGCCGTGCTGGGCGCGGACGAGTCGTGGCTGGTCAGCGAGGCGGTGGGCGGCGGATCGGCGTCCCGGGAGACGGCCGCGGCGTTCGGGCGCGGGCTCGCGACCCTCCACGCCGCGGGTGCGCCGGCGTTCGGGTCACCCCCGCGGGACGGCCCGGCGGACGCCTGGATCGGCGGCGCCCCGATGCGGAACGACCCCGCGCCCGACGGCACCCGCTGGATCGACTGGTACGTCGAGGCCCGGGTCCTGCCCTACGTCCGGCTCGCCGTCGACCGCGGCGGCATGTCGCCGTCCCAGGCCCGGCAGGTGGAGGACGGCTGCACCCGGCTCACCGGCGGGGACGCCGACGTCGGGCCCGACGAGCCGCCCGCGCGCCTGCACGGCGACCTGTGGAGCGGGAACGTGCTCTGGGCCGCCGACCGGGCCTGGGTCATCGACCCGGCGGCCCACGGCGGGCACCGGGAGACCGACCTCGCGATGC
Source organism: uncultured Actinomycetota bacterium (assembly GCA_963849235.1). Lineage (GTDB taxonomy): Bacteria > Actinomycetota > Actinomycetes > Mycobacteriales > Pseudonocardiaceae > Actinomycetospora. The sequence continues at coordinate 94,745 of CAWKGY010000002.1, forward strand.
TGGCGCTCTTCGGCTGCCCGCAGCTCGACGCCGTGCTCGCCGCCTACGACGAGGCCGCGCCGCTCGCCGAGGGGTGGCGCGGCCGGGTCGGCATGCACCAGCTCTTCCCGATCCTGGTGCACGCGGCCCTCTTCGGCGGGGGCTACGCGAGCTCGGCCTGCGAGCGGGTGTCGTCGCTGTAGCGACCCACACCGCCCTCATGGCCGGAGGCCATACTGAGGGGGTGCGCTTCCTGCTCCGGCCCGGGTGGATCGCCCTGACGCTGGTGGTCGTCGCCTTCGCGTTCGGGTGCTACTACCTGCTGGCCCCGTGGCAGTTCCACCGCAGCGCGGAGCGCGACGGCAACAACGCCGCCCTCGTCCGCGCCGTCTCCACCGCGCCCGTACCCCGCAGCACGCTGGTCGCCCCCGGCACCGAGCCGGGCCCGGCCGTGCAGTGGCGCCAGGTGATGGTCACCGGGACCTACGAGCCCACCGGAGAGGTCCTCGCCCGCCTGCGCTCGGTCGACAGCAGCGCGGCCAGCGAGATCCTCACCCCGCTGCGCACCACCGACGGGCAGACCCTGCTCATCGACCGCGGGTACGTCCGCCCCCAGAGCGGCGAGACGCTCCCGCCGATCGCGCCCGCGCCGGCCGGCGTCGTCACGCTCGTCGGCTACCAGCTCCCCGACGAGTCGCCGACGGACCGTGCGCCGATCACCGAGGGCGGCTACCGGCAGGTCTACGCGGTGAACGCCGCGGCGATCGGCTCGCTGGTCGGGACGCCGCTGGCACCCGGGTACGTCCAGCTCCTCCCCGGTCAGCCGGGGGTCGTCACCGCGGTCCCGCTGCCGCCGCCGGACCCCAACTCCTCGTACTCCTACGCCTGGCAGTGGCTGATCTTCGGCGTCATGGCCATCTTCGGCTGGTTCTACTTCGTGCGCCTCGAGTACCGCACCCGCCGCGCCGAGGCCGAGGGTCTCGACGGGTCCGGTGCGGCGTCCGAGGACGGGTCCAGGCCCGTTCCCCCGGTCCCCGCCCCCGCCACGGACCGGGCCGGCCGCGACGCCCCCGCCGAACCGCCACCCGTCACCCGCAGCCGCTCGACCGCCGACGTCCTCGCCGACCGCTACGGCCGCTGAGGAGCGCGTCGGTCCCGCCTCCGCCTCCGGCGGGTGTCCTCCCCCGCCGCCACGGCCACCTCGGGTCGGCGACGGCCCTATCGCCGATCCGAGGTCGCCGACGACCGGGCCAGGACGCCCGCCGCTCCGGACGCGAGCAGCGCCGCCCCGACCGTCACCGCGCGCGACAGCCGCACCGCCCGCCGCAGGTCCGGGACCCGGGGCGCGGGGCCCGACCCGAGGGTCGGACGCTCCTGGACGCCGTAGGGGTAGACGGTCCGCCCACCGAGCCGGCGTCCGAGCGCACCGGCGAACGCGGCCTCCACCGGGCCCGCGTTGGGGCTCGGGTGGCGGCGGGCGTCGTGGCCCCACGCCGCCAGCGCCGCCTGCGGCGCTCCTCCGACCAGGGGCGCCGCCGCCGCGGCGAGCAGGGCCGCGACCCGCGCGGGCACGGCGTTCACGACGTCATCGGTTCGTGCGCTCGCCCAGCCGAAGCGGGTGTGGCGCGTCGAGAGGTGCCCGACCATCGCGTCGAGGGTGTTCACCGCCCGGTACCCGAGCAGGCCCGGCACGCCCGCCACCGCGCCCCACACCAGCGGGGCGACGACGGCGTCGGAGGTGTTCTCGGCGACCGACTCCAGGGCGGCCCGGGCGAGCCCGTCGGCGTCGAGCGACGACGGGTCGCGCCCACAGAGGGACGGGAGCCGGCGCCGGGCCGCGTCGAGGTCGGCGGCCGTCAGCTCGGCCGCGAGCGCGGACCCCTCCCCCGCCAGGGAGCGGCCGCCGAGCACGGCCCACGTCGCCAGCGCCGTCACCGCGGTCGTCGCGACCCTCGACCGTCCCGCCGCGCGCTCGACCAGCGCCCCGCCGAGCACCACCCCGCCGACGAGCACCCCCGCGTACGCGACGCCGCGCGGGCGGGAGTCGGCCCACCAGGCCCGTTCGAGACGCGTCGCAGCGCCGCCGAACACCGCGACCGGGTGTCCGCGGCGCGGATCGCCCAGCGCCGCGTCGACGACGACCCCGATCAGCAGCCCCGTCGCCCGTCCACGCACCGGGTGATCATCGCAGCAGCGCCACCCGCACCTGCCGTGACAGGCTCCGGGCCGTGGCCTTCAGCGACGAGCTCTGGGAGTCCGCGGCCGACGTCTACGCGGCGGTCCGTGCCCATCCCTTCCTCACCGGACTGACCGACGGGACGCTGCCGCACGCGGCGTTCGGGCACTTCGTGGTGCAGGACAGCCACTACCTGCGCGGATACGCGCGGGCCCTGGCGGTCCTCGCGGCGCGAGCCCCCACCCAGGACGACACCACGCTGTTCGCGCAGCACGCCGCGGGGGCGATCGCCGCCGAGCAGGAGATGCACGCCGCGCTCTCGGACGCGCTGGCCCTCGACCGGGACGCCGAGCCGATCGGGCCGACCACGCTCGCCTACACCAGCTACCTGCTCGCGACCTGCCACGGCGGCTCGTTCGCCGAGGGGCTCGGGGCGGTCCTGCCGTGCTACTGGATCTACGCGCGGGTCGGGGAGGCGCTGCTCGTGGAGTCGTCGCCGGACCCGCTGTACGCGCGGTGGATCGCGACCTACGGCGGCGACGAGTTCCAGGCGGTGGTCGACGCGGCCCTCGGGGTCATGGACCGCGTCGCCGTCGACCTCGGGCCCGCCGAACGGGCGCGGGTGCTCGAGCAGTACCGCACGACGTCGCGCTACGAGTGGATGTTCTGGGACGCCGCCTGGCGCCGGGAACGCTGGCCGGTCTGACCACCCCGGAACGACGACGGCGGGCCCGCCCCGCAGGGCAGGCCCGCCGTCGCGAGCTGATGGGCCTCAGGCCTCGACGAGGACCTTCTCGCCCTCGGGACGCTCGCCCTTCCAGTTGCGCTGCGCGTACGCGGCAAGGCTGGACGCCACCCCGAATCCCGCTCCTGCAACAACAACCATGGCCACGAACACTGCCGCCATCTGGTGGCTCCTCCTCACCGCCTGCACGCGTCGCGTCCGGTGGGCGGGTCCTTCTGACCCGGTCGGAGCCCGACGCTTGCGAATGTCGGATGCTGTCTGCATCCACCCCCTAGGACGCGTCGATCTCGGGGGATGTTCCAAGTGTCGCCCGGTGATCTCCGGTGTTCCATGTCACCCTCAGGTGTCCGACGAGCACGTGCGGTATCGGCCCGATACCGTTCGCTCACACGGACGAAGCGAAACGGACAAAGAGGTCATAGGTACGGGCACGTTTGACGAATGCCGCGTGGCGGGGAGGCGAAGACGTGACAGGGACGACGGGCGTCGAATCCAGTGGGACGCCGGCGAACATCACGGTGACCGACAACGCCGTCATGCGGCGCGCGGTCGGCGCGGCCGCGGTCGGGAACATCACCGAATGGTTCGACTTCGGGGTGTACGCCTACCTGGCCACCACCATCGAGGCGAACTTCTTCCCACCGGACAACCCCACGCTCGCGCAGGTCGGGACCTTCGCGGGCTTCGCGGTGTCGTTCCTGGTCAGGCCGCTCGGCGGGCTGTTCTTCGGCCCCCTCGGCGACCGGATCGGACGTACCCGGGTCCTCTCGATCACCGTCATCATGATGGCGGTCGGGACGTTCCTGCTCGGGTTCATCCCGCCGTACGCCTCGATCGGCATCTGGGCGCCGATCCTGCTCGTGCTCTGCCGCGTGATCCAGGGCTTCTCGACCGGCGGTGAGTACGCCGGCGCGATGACGTTCATCGCGGAGTACTCGCCCGACAAACGGCGCGGGTACTTCGGCAGCTTCCTCGAGTGCGGGACGTTCATCGGGTACGCGCTCGGCGCGACCGTCGCGACCGTCATCCCGCTGGTGTCCTCGCCCGGCTTCGCCGCCTCCTGGGCGTGGCGCATCCCGTTCTTCATCGCGCTGCCGCTGGGCATCGTCGGGGTGTACCTGCGGACCCGCCTCGAGGAGACCCCGGCGTTCCAGACCCTGCTCTCGGAGTCCGAGGAGCGCGAGGGCACCCAGGCCGGTGCGGGCATCAAGATGCTGTTCGTCAAGTACTGGCCCGCGATGCTCACGGCCGGCGGGATCGTCGTCGCCTGGAACATCACCAACTACATGCTGACCAGCTACATGCCGACGTTCCTGGAGAAGAACGTCACCGACGCCGGCGGCAAGGCGATCGACACCACCACCTCGGAGCTCCTGCAGATCGTCATCCTCTGGGTCGCGGTCTTCGTGATCCCGGTGCTCGGCAACTTCTCCGACAAGGTCGGCCGTAAGCCGCTGATGCTGGGCGGTGCCATCGGGCTCGTCGTCCTCGCCTTCCCGATGATCTACATCCTCACCCTCGGCTCCGTGCCGTTGGTGGCCGTCGGGCTGGGCGTCATGGCGATCCTGCTGATCCTCTTCTCGTCCACCTCGCCGTCCACGCTGCCGGCGCTGTTCCCGACCGAGATCCGCTACGGCGGGCTGTCGATCTCGTTCAACATCTTCGTGTCGGCCTTCGCCGGGACGACGTCGCTGATCATGTCCGCCCTGGTCCCGACGACGCACTGGGCGTACTGGCCCGCCGTGTACCTGATCTTCGGTGGCGTGGTCGGCCTGATCGCGCTCGTGAAGCTCAAGGAGCCGGCCGGACAGCCGCTGCTCGGGTCCAACGCGGCGGTCTCCACCCCGGAGGAGGCCCGGGAGCTCGCGTCCTCGGGTCGCGCCACCCGGGGCTGATCACCCGCACCTCGGACGCCCGTCCCGCCACCGCGCGGGGCGGGCGTTCGTGCGTCCTGGCGGCTTCGAGAGAGGCCGGGTCAGGCCGGTCGGCGCAGTACGAAGCGGCTCTCGACGACCGTCGTGTACGTCCCCGACGAGTGCACGTAGCCCGTCGGGTACAGCGCGTGCTGCGGCCCGCCGAACTGGACGAGCTCCCAGCCGTCGCGCCCGAGCCGGTTGAGGTGCTCGGCGAACAGGCGGGCCCACGGCACGCTGTAGGGCCGGTACTCCTCGAAGAGCAGCTCGTCCTTCGGGCCGATCGCGTAGGCCTGCCACTCGGCGGTGTCGTGGCTGCTCGCGGCCGGGTCGAGTCCACCGGTCGACAGCTGCACCGCGGAGATCTCCAGGGTGGCGTACTCCCACGACGTCACGCGAACGACCCTGTCACGTAGTCGCGTACCCCGGCGAGGTCAGGACGCACGTCGGTGACGCGCCTGCGGTCCGGACGCCGGCGACGCGGCTCCTGGAGAGGCGGGACGGCGGGCGTCGGAGAGCGGCCGGACCACGGCCGCGGGAGCGCGGCTCGGGACGCGACGGCGGACCGTGGCCCGTCCGACGGGGATGCCGGCCCGCGGCCGCTCGACGCGCCGGCCCGCAAGGGTCTGCGGGCCGCGCTCGGCGTCGGCAGCCGGGTCACCACCGAGCAGGAACCCCCCGGCCTTGACGCACAGACCCAGGACGGCCAGGGCCACGCCCGGCAGCACGCCGCCGTCGACGCCCAGGGCCACCGCCACGCCGGCGGCGACCATGCCGAAGCCGAGGAGGAGGAGCACCGTCGAACGCACCGCACCACGCTAGGTGCCGACCGGTTCCTCCGCGTTGCTCTGTTCGGGTCGTCTTGGGCGCCGTGACGGCTCCGGAGCGCACCCGTAGGCTGCGGCCGCAACGATCACTCGGGAGGGTGCCGTGAGGGAGTTCGTCGTCCGCTACGTGAACGGTCCGCTGCAGGGGGAGGGCTCGATCTCGGTCCCCGACAGCGCCGCGGCCGAGCCCCCGCTGCTGCAGCGCATCCCCCTTCCCGCCCCGGAGCGCGGTGTGCAGCAGACGATGTCGCGGATGGTGGGCGGCCAGAACCACGCCGTCTACGAGCGGACCACGTACAACGAGGGCTCCGGCGAGTGGGAGTTCCAGCTCGTGCGCATCGAGTAGCGGCCGTGGCGGCGCCGGCGTCCCCCGGGGAGGATGCCGCCATGACCGACTCCGGGATCTCGGTGCGGCCGGCCGAGGACGAGGATGCCGAGCGGATCGCGGACGTCTTCGCGGGCTACGTGCTGGCCTCCATCGCGACGTTCGTCGAGGACCCGCCACCGGCCTCGGCCTGGCGCGGGCGGATCACCGCCGCGCGGGAGCACAAGCTCCCCTTCCTCGTCGCCGACCTCCCCGACGGCCACCCCAGCGCCCCCGCCGGCGGCCTGCGCGTGGCCGGGTTCGCCGCGTGCACCCAGTTCCGCCCCCACGCGGCGTACCGCTACACGGTCGAGGACTCCGTCTACATCGCCCCCGAGGCCACCGGACGGGGCGTCGGGGGGCGTCTGCTCGCCGCGCTCGTCGACGACCTCGGGCACACCGAGATCCGGCAGGTCGTCGCCGTGATCGCGACGCTGCCCGACGCCCGTCACGACACCCCATCGATCGTGCTGCACCGCCGTGTGGGTTTCGAGGTCGTCGGGCGTATGCCTGCGGTCGGTCACAAACAGGGCCAATGGGTGGACACCGTGCTCATGCAGAAGGACCTGCGACCGGGCTCCTGACCAATTCCGTACGTCGGGCGAATTGTTTGTACGGGAACAGCGGGCCGCAGGTCAGACGTGCGCAATCGATGAGGGCGCAATGTCTGGTCCTGTTGCCGGTTCAACGACCGGTGCATTCCGAGTTCGGTCGGCCGACATCACCGGGATGGAGGAATGGCCTCCGGGCCCCGTCATGGCGAGTCGGGACGGGCCTCTCTCCACCGAGGGCACCGGATTCACCTCTCCGGAGCCCCGCCCCGGCCGGGCCGCCGCCGCCACGGCGCGCCCGGCCGGACCTCACGACCTTGATCTCCCAGTACCCTCGACCAGCAGGAACGGAGTGGAGACCGGCGATGCGGCCGGCGCGCACCGGCCGGCCCGGGGAGCGGCCCGAACGACCGGACGGTTGTTTGCGGACACGACATATCTTCCACCCCCCGAGACCTTCCCCACTCCCGATCACTGGGCGAGAGAAGGATGAAATCGATCATCGATTCCGCGGGGGCCCGGTGACGAAAAGCGCGACGAAAACTAGATCGAATCGCTCGCCCCCGTTTTCGGTGGGGGGGAATCGCATCCCCGTCGGCATTCTCCTATTATTCCGGCCATGAACCGTGCGCAGGATCACCGTCTCCTCGCAGCGGAGCCCGAGGCTCCGTCGGGTGCGACCATCGGTTATGGGCGCGGTTCCGTGAACTCGCCCGACGTCGGGAGCCCCGAGCAGCAGCGGAAAGACCTGCTGGCTGCGGGGTGCGAGCGTGTCTACCTCGACCGGGCCTCCAGCCGGGGCAGCACGGCCCGCCCGGAGCTCGACGCCTGTCTGGCGTCCCTCGAGCCGGGCGACACCCTCGTCGTCGTGCGCCTCGACCGACTCAGCCGGTCCCTGCCACAGCTCGTGACGGTGGTGAACGACCTGCGCGCCCGCGGGGTCGGCATCCGGTCGCTGCACGAGGGCCTGGACACCACGACGCAGGGCGGCCGGCTGGTCTTCGACGTGTTCGAGGCGCTCGGCGACTTCCTGCGCGAGCTGCTGGTGGAAGGGACGCGCGACGGCCTCGCGGCCGCCCGTGCCCGGGGCCAGCGTCTCGGACGGCCGCCCGCACTGACGCCCGAGCAGGTCCACCAGGCGCGCATGATGCTCGCGCGGCCGGAGAACTCCGTCGCCTCGATCGCGCGGATGCTCGGCGTCAGCCGCTCCACCCTCTACAAGCACGTGCCCGAGCTGGGCGGACGGCAGCCCGCGGCTCCGGAGTCGGAGGTCCGGGAGGCCTGAGGGCTCGACGACCCCGGGGTCGTCGGACCGGGTCGTCGTACCGGGTCGTCGCGACTCGGTCGCTGTCGAGCCGTGCGCGTCGCTCAGGACGTCCGGGAGCGGGTGCCGGCGACCTTCCGGGTCACCTGGCGGACCGGGGTGGTCCGACGGCGGCTACGCGCGGCGGGCCCCGCGGTGGCACGGGCCGGTCGTGACGGGGCCGGACGGGCGTCGTCGTCCGTCGGGCCGGAGTCCTCGGACCCGGGCGGCTCGGACACGGCCGCGCGGGTGGGCTCCGGGGCCCGGGACAGCACGACGGTGTCGGCGACCTCGGGACCGGCGACCGGGGCGGGAGCCAGGCCCGAGGACGAGGAGGCGACGACCGGCGTGGCCGGGGCAGGAGCCGGAGCCGCGCCGACCGGCGTGGCCGGCGACGCCGGCGTGGCCGCGGCGGGGGCCGGGGGCGGGCCGACCGGCGCGGCCGGCGTCGCGGCTGGCGTGGCCGCGGACGGAGCCGGGACCGGGGCCGGCGACACGACGACCGGCACCGCCGCGGCAGGAGCCGGGGGTGAGGATGCGTCGACCGGCACAGCGGAGGCCGGAGCCGCCGAGGCGGGAACGACGGCCGGGCGGGCCGAGGGCCGGGACGCAGCGGGTCGGGGACCCGTGCCGACGAACTCCGGGGACCGGGCGGCGGCCGGAGCCTCGGCGCCTGACGAGCGCACCGCGGGAACGGGAGCCGGCGCGACCGTGGACCGCCCGGCCGACGCGTCAGCGGACCGCGCCGTCGAGGCACCCGTGGCGCGAGCGGCCGGGGCGCCGGTGGCGCGAGCGGCCGGGGCATCCACGGAGCCAGGGGCCGGAGCGTTCACGGGCCGCGCGGCAGACGCGTCCGAGGGGCGGCCCGCGGGGGCTTCAGCAGAGCCGGGCGCCGGGGTGTCCGTGGACCGGGCGACCGGAGCGTCGGAGGACCGGGCCGCCGGTGACTCGACGAGGGACGAGCGCATCGCCGGCGCCGAGCCAGGCCGTGACTCGACGACGGGCGAGCGCAACGCCGGCGCCGAGCCAGGGCGTGACTCGACGATGGGCGACCGCAACGCCGGGGCCGAGCCGCTCGGCGTCTGGACGATCGGCGAGCGCATCGCCGGCGCCGAGCCGGTCGGGACCGCCGGGACCGCCGGAACTGACGCCGTCGATCGCTGGGCAGTCGCAGGCCGGGCCGGGCGCTCCGCATCCGCGGGACGGGACCGCGGCGCGGACGAGGGACGCGAGGCCGATCGGCCGGCCCGCTCCGTCCTGCCCGGGGCGGCCCGCCACCAGGTCCTGCTGCGGCCCGCCGACCAGGTGTTGGCCCCCGCGACGAGCATGACCATCGCCGCGACCAGGGCGGACACCTCGTCGCCGGCCAGGAGGAGGCCGATGAGCGCGAACAGCGCGGCCACGGCGACGAGTCCGGCCGCCACCATCGTCGAGGTCGCGGCACGGGAGGACTCGTGGCTGGCGTACCAGGGCGCAGCGTCCGCACGTTCGGGACTCGTCGTCATCCTGGTCTCCGCCTCCCGGTGCACCCACACGCGGCCGTCCTGCCATGCGCAACGGCCGGGACGCGCGATGGTGACGCTCGAGGACACGCAGGCGCGCCGAATGCTCACCCGGTCAGGGGGCGACGCGCTCCATCCGGACCACCGTGACCCCCGCAGCGTCCCGCTCCCGCCCGCGTTCGGCGTAGCCGCGGCGGCGGTACAGAGCAAGGGTCTGCTCGCTGTCCGCGCCGGTGACGAGCCAGGACGTCGTCCCGGCGGGCAGCACGGCGTGGGCGGCGTCGATCAGGGCGGAGCCGATGCCGTGTCCCTGCACGTCGGGCGCGACCGAGTAGCGCACGAAGGCCACCGGGTCCGGCCCACCCACCCCGCGCAGGCGCACCGATCCGACGAGCCGGGGACCCACCCAGGCGGCGAACCCGACGACGTCGGGTCGACGCAGGTCCGCGGCCAGCTCGTCGCCCGTCTCGACCAGGGGCGGGATCTCGGTCGTGCCGTACCGGCGACCCTCGGAGAGGTAGGCCGCGTACTGGACGGTGAGGGCCTCGCCCGCGTGCTCGGGGCGAAGCGCCCCGACCACCACCGTCCGACGACGCTCCCGTCGCCGGAGGCGCCCGGAGTCACCCGACCTCGGCCATGACCTCGTCGGAGGCGTCGAAGTTCGAGTAGACGTTCTGCACGTCGTCGGAGTCCTCGAGGGCGTCGATGATCCGCAGGACCTTGCGGGCCCCGTCGGCGTCGACCTCGACGTTCATCGACGGGACGAAGGCCGCCTCCGCCGAGTCGTAGTCGATCCCGGCGTCCTGCAGCGCGGTCCGTACGGCCACGAGGTCGCCCGCCTCGGAGACGATCTCGAAGTTCTCGTCGTAGTCGTTGACCTCCTCGGCGCCGGCCTCGAGCACGGCCAGCAGGAGGTCGTCCTCGGTGAGGCCGCCCGAGGACTGCTCCTTGGGGACGAGGATGACGCCCTTGCGGTTGAACAGGTACGCGACGGAGCCCGGGTCGGCCATGGCGCCGCCGTTGCGGTTCATGGCGGTGCGGACCTCGCCTGCCGCGCGGTTCTTGTTGTCGGTGAGGCACTCGATCAGCACCGCGACACCGCCGGGCGCGTAGCCCTCGTAGGTGATGGCCTGGTAGTCCGCGCCACCGGCCTCGGCGCCGGAGCCGCGCTTGACGGCGCGGTCGATGTTGTCGTTCGGCACCGACGTCTTCTTCGCCTTCTGGATGGCGTCGTAGAGCGTCGGGTTGGCCGCCGGGTCACCGCCTCCGGTGCGCGCCGCGACCTCGATGTTCTTGATCAGCTTGGCGAACATCTTGCCGCGCTTGGCGTCGATGGCGGCCTTCTTGTGCTTCGTGGTCGCCCATTTGGAGTGGCCGCTCATGGCTGTCCCGCCCTTCGTCTCACGCGCGTTGCCGTGCAGCGCCGGCGCACACCCCGCGCGGACCCCGGGGGCTCCGGTGCGACGGGCGTTCCGACGACGGCACGGGTCGCGACCCGACTCCGGATCTGCCCCGGCGTCGTCGCGCTCTCCTGCCTCGACCATCGAGTCTAGGTGAGGACGGGGTCGCCGGTGGGACGGCCTGCCGACCGGGTGTGACCGGGTCCCCGTTGCCCCCGGGCAGGAGAGGTCATAGCGTCTGAGTTCTCAATCGCAACCCAGGAGGTCCCGCGTGAGCACCGACGTCGTCGTCCGGGAACGGACCTACAGCTGGGAGGACCCGCGGGCCCTCGCCGCGCAGGCCCCGCAGCGCACCGGCCTGGCCTTCCTGGAGGCGATCCGCGACGGCGAGCTCCCCCCGCCCCCGATCATGGCGACGTTCGGCGCGAGCGTGGAGTCCGTCGAGGAGGGGCGCGTCGTCTTCGTCCTCGAGCCCGCCGAGTACCACTACAACCCGATCGGCTCGGTGCACGGCGGCGTCTACGCGACGCTGCTCGACTCCTCCTGCGGGTGCGCGGTCCAGTCCACCCTGCCCGCGGGCGTGGGCTACACCAGCATCGACCTGTCGGTGCGCTTCCTGCGACCGATGACCGCCGACACCGGGCTGGTGCGCTGCGAGGGGATCGTCATCTCGGCGGGACGGCGGGTCGCGCTGTCGCGGGCCTCGATCGTCGACGCGTCGGGCCGGCTGCTCGGCGAGGCGACGTCGAGCTGCCTGATCATGCGCCCCTGAGTCGCCCTACCCGGCGTCCGACCGGCGTCGGGCCCCCGGCCCCGGCACCGTCCGCACCCGGTCGCGCGGCCCGAGCAGATGGCCGTTCGCGCAGACCTCCTGCAGCACCACCGGTGCCCCACACTCGTGCTCGACGACGGCGGGCGGCCCGTCCGGACCGGCGTGGTGACGGTCCCCGAAGGCCATGAGCGCGAGCAGGACGGGACGCAGGTCGTAGCCCGCCGGGGTCGGGCGGTACTCGTGGCGGGCCCGCCGTCCGGGCTCGCGGTACTCCCGGGTCTCGGCGAGGCCGGCGTCGACGAGCGTGGCCAGGCGCCGGGTGAGGACGTTGCGGGCGATCCCGAGATGGTCGACGAGCTCGTCGAACCGCCGGACGCCGTTGAGCAGGTCGCGCAGCACCAGCAGCGTCCACGGCTCCCCGATGACGGCCATGGTGCGGGCGATCGAGCACGCGTCCGAGTCCATCTCACGCCACGCCACGGCCTCGGTGCTCACCGTGCCCACGATACCTGGGTAGCCGGGGACGACCCAGCCCGCGCGACGACGACGTCAGGCCGCGTACTCACGCACGCGGCGCAGGAAGAGGTCGTGCAGGCGGGCGTCGCCGGTCTGCTCCGGGTGGAAGGCCGTGGCCATGACCGGGCCCTGCCGCACCGCGACGATCTTCCCGGAGGCCGCCCCGCCGACGCTCGACGGGACGCGGGCGAGGACGTCCACCCCGCGCCCGATCGACTCGACCCACGGGGCCCGGATGAACACCGCGCGGACCGGGCCGCCGCCGACGCCGGTCACGGACAGGTCGGTCTCGAACGACTGCACCTGTCGGCCGAACGCGTTGCGCCGCACGACGATGTCGAGGGCCCCGAGCTGGTGCTGGTCGGGTCGCGCGTCGATCGCCTCGCGCGCGAGCAGGATCATCCCGGCGCACGACCCGAACGCGGGCATGCCGGTCGAGAGGCGCTCGCGGAGCGGGTCGAGCAGGTCGAAGGCCACGAGCAGCTTGGACAGCGTCGTCGACTCGCCCCCGGGCAGCACGAGGCCCGCGACCTGGTCCAGCTCGGCGGGTCGGCGCACCGGGCGCGGGTCGGCGCCGCAGGCGCGCAGGGCGTCGAGGTGCTCGGCGACGTTGCCCTGGAGGGCGAGGACACCGACCGGGGGCCCGGCGGTGGTCATGACTGCTCCGTCCCCCGGCGCCGTTCCCGATCGGGAGGACGGCCCGGCGCTAGTTGTTGTTCCGGTCGGGGTAGCGGGCGTTGTACTCGTCGAGGTGCTGCGTCGCGCACATCCGCTGCTCCTGCTGACCGTTCGCCTGCGCCATGCACTGGTCGAGGGTCATGCCCTCCCCGAAGGTACCGATGCCGAGCAGCGCGGGGATCACGATCGCGGCCCCCCACACCATCCCGACCAGCCCGAGGACGAGCCCGGCCAGGGCAGCTCCGCCGGACCGGTCCGGGTCGTGGAACGCCTTGCGGGCGCCGACGAAGCCGACGACGACCGCCGCGAGGCCCGCGATCATCCCGACCCAGCCGAACAACCAGGCGGTCCCGGCCGCGATGACGCCGAGCACGAGGGCCGGTGTGCCCCAGCCCGCGAGCCCCTTGCCCGGGGTGGACCCTCCCGCCTCGGGGTCGGCGGGACCAGCCGGACGCGAGGTCGTCATGCGCCCAGATGGTGCCATGGGCCACTGCGCACCCGGCGCCCGGCCGGGTCGGCTCAGGTGGAGGCGTTCGGGAAACGCTGGTTGAACTCGACGATGTGCTGCGACTTGCACATGTGCATCTGGAAGGCGCCGTTGGCCTGCTGCAGGCACTGGTCGAGCGTGAGGCCGTCACCGAAGTTCCCGGTGCCGAAGAGCGTCGGCCAGACCACGACGGCGCCCACCACCAGCCCGATCGCCCCGAGCGCGAGCCCGCCGAGCGAGGCGGCGCCGTCGGTCGCGAGCCCCTTCCAGGCACGCCGGGCGCCCAGGTAGCCGGCCGCGACCGCGAAGAGCCCGAGGACGACGCCCGCCCAGCCGGTCCAGCAGGTGCCCGCGGCGAGCAGCCCGAGCACGAGGGCCGGCCCGCCCATGCCGATCCGACGCTCGGTGACCTCCGGGGCCTCGTCGTCGGTGGTGGTCGGGCCCGACGTCGCGGGACCGGAGCCGGCCCCGACTGTCGGGTCGCCGCCCGTCGTCGGCGTCCCGGTGCCCGACGCCGCGGCGACCGCCGCAGTGGCGTGCCTGGAGCGGACGGGGGCGGACGGAGGGCCGCCCCGTCCGGCAGGGGGCGCGCTTCCGGGTCCGCCGGGCGGGGGTCCGGTCGGCGGGGGTCCGCCGGGCGGGGGTCCGGTCGGCGGAGGTCCGGCCGGCGGAGGTCCGGCCGGCGGGCGACCGGGAGCGACGGGTGGGACGCGGGGCAGGACCTCGGTGTCGGCATCCACCGGAGCCGGAGCCGGACTCGGTGCCGAAGCCGCGGGCCGCTCTCCGGGCGTCGGACGCGGGACCACGCGGACGCGGTGCCCGCCCTCGTTCGTCTCCCCGGTCATCGTCGCGATCCTCCCACCACGTGTGTCACTCGGATCGGCGCCCCGTCACCAACCGCGGCTCGCCAACTTCTCGGACTCGGGCATGTCGGAGGTCGTGCGACCGACCATCGCCTCGCCCAGGCCGGCCGAGACCTTGGCGATGACGTCCGGGTCGTCGTGGAAGGTGGTGGCCTTGACGATCGCCTCGGCGCGCCGGGCTGGGTCGCCCGACTTGAAGATCCCGGAACCGACGAAGACGCCCTCGGCGCCGAGCTGCATCATCATCGCGGCGTCGGCCGGGGTGGCGATGCCGCCCGCGGTGAACAGCACGACGGGCAGCCGGCCGGTGTCGGCGATCTCCTGCACGATCGGCAGCGGAGCCTGCAGGTCCTTCGCCGCGGCGTAGATCTCCTGGGTGTCCATCCCGGAGAGCCGGCGGATGTCGGCCCGGATGGCCCGCATGTGGCGCGTGGCCTCGACGACGTTGCCGGTGCCCGCCTCGCCCTTCGAGCGGATCATCGCGGCGCCCTCGCCGATGCGGCGCAACGCCTCGCCGAGGTTGGTGGCACCGCAGACGAAGGGCACGGTGAACGCCCACTTGTCGATGTGGTGCGCCTCGTCGGCCGGGGTGAGCACCTCGGACTCGTCGACGTAGTCCACGCCCAGCGACTGCAGGACCTGGGCCTCGACGAAGTGGCCGATGCGGGCCTTGGCCATCACGGGGATGGACACCGCGTCGACGATCCCGGTGATCATGTCGGGGTCGGACATCCGGGCCACACCGCCGTCGGCGCGGATGTCGGCGGGGACGCGCTCGAGCGCCATGACGGCCACGGCGCCCGCGTCCTCGGCGATGCGCGCCTGCTCCGGCGTGACGACGTCCATGATCACGCCGCCCTTGAGCATGTCGGCGAGACCGCGCTTGACCCCCCGAGAATCGGACGAGGTGGTCGGTTCGGGGCGGGACACGGCAGGGCCTCCATCAACAGCGGGCGTGGAACGACCCCGATGCTAGACGCGCCCCCCGACACCGTCAGGCGCCGGCGACGCGGCCCACGTCACGACACCCGCCCGGGTCCGGCGAGAACGTACGGATACGGACACTGCCGGTGGCGCGCGACCCGGGCCGCCGCGAGGTGGGGCGGACGCCCGGCGGGCTCGCGCGGACTGCGGGGTCGAGCCAGATCCAGGCTCCAAGATCACCGAGCTGAGGCGATTCTGGGCGCCCAGGCCTCAGACCGCCTCGCCCTGGTGATCATGGGCGGCGCCGAGGGCAGATCGGCCGCCCGGACCCGGAGGTGGGGCGAACCCAGCGGGCCCGCGGGATCGGAGGCCCCAAGATCACCGAGCTGAGGCGATTCCGGGCGCCCAGGCCCCAGAACCGCCTCGCCCTGGTGATCATGGGCGGCGCCGAGGGCAGATCGGCCGCCCGGACCCGGAACCCGGGGCGACGCCCGACGGGCCCGCCCGACCCAGGGGCCGAGCCGGTCCGCGCGACCCAGACCCAAGATCACCGGGACGTAGCGGTTCCGGCCGCCCAGGCCGCGACGCCGCTACGTCCTGGTGATCATGGTGCCTGCGACACCGGTGGTGGCCCCCGCAGATGTTCGCGCCGGGGGCTCCGGCAGCTGGTCCGCGGGACCCAGGCTCCAAGATCACCGAGCTGAGGCGATTCCGGACGCCCAGGCCCCAGAATCCGCCTCACCCTGGTGATCATGGGCAGCCGAAGGCGGATCGGCCGCCCCGGACCCCGAGCTGGTCCGCCCTACTGGATCGGCACCGGGGGGTGGGCCGGGGCGAGCGAGCCCGGGTCCCCGAGCAGGTCGGCGAGCTGGCGCGGGTAGACGACGTCGACCGTGGCCGCCAGCTCGGTGCGCGTCCACCACCGGTGCCGGTGCACCGTGCGGCGCTCGAGCTCGGTGAACCCCGAGACGTCGATGACCGGGGCCGGGTCCACCCGGAGCACGAAGAACACCTCGCGGGCGGCGTAGGTGACGCCGTCGTGGTCGAACATCACGTCGCGCACCCACAACGGGCCCGAGAGCTCGCCGATCCCGGGCTTGCCCGCGGCGATGCCGGTCTCCTCCGAGAGCTCCCGCCAGGCCGCCTCCGTCGGGTCCTCGTCCGGTTCCACCCCGCCGCCGGGGGTGAACCAGAACGCCTCGGAGGGGCGAGCCGGGTCCACGCCCTCGAAGAGCAGGACCCGCTCGTCCGCGTCGAGCACGACCACGCGGGCGGCGTCCCGCGCCACGGCCACGTCCGGCTGCCCCGCGTCGGGGTTCCCGGTCCCCTCCCCCGGCTCGGCGATCTCGAAGTAGCGGGGGAAGGGCGCGGTCCCGGCCAGGTGGAGCACCCGCACCATCCGACGGCTGCGCAGCGCCCGGGTGTCGCGCACGGCGTCGTTGTGGATGCGCCGCGCGACCACCACCCGGGCGTCCGCGTCGGCGAGCTCCGCGGAGAGGTCCGGCGAGAGGAGCGTGGTGTCGAGGGCTGCGCGCCGCTCGACGAGGTCGTTCTCCGCGGCCTCGCGGGCCTCGCCCCCGCCGGCGGCCTCGGCGGCGCGGGCGGCGGCCCGCATGGCGCGGCGGCCCGTGGGCGAGAGCGCCGACGACGGCGCGGACGCCGCCACCGCCCGGACGACGGCCGCCCGGCGGTCGAGGGCCGAGACCAGGCCATGGTGCGCCGCGTCGACCCGCACGTGGAGGCGGTCGAGCCGCCGCGCCCGCGCGATCATGACCGTCGCGGCCCAGAGGAGCACCAGCACGACGACCGCGACGACGAGGACCGCGAGCCAGCCGCCCGGGCCGAACAGGTTCACGGGGGCGACGGTAGGCGCCGCGGTGCCGGATTCGTCGCGTGCGGGCGGCCCGTCGCGCCGACACGACCGTCGTCGGAGCCGAGGGGCAGCTCGAGGTCCAGGGCGGCCTGCGCGCGGGCCGCGACCTGCCGTGGGTCCGCGGCGACCGCCACCTCGTACACGCGCAGGACCTGCGCCGCGACGGTCGACCAGTCGAACGCCGTGACGCGGGACCGTCCGGCGCGCGCGAGGGCCGCTCGCCGTGCGGGATCCGCCAGGACGGCGGCCAGGCCCTCCGTCCACGCCGGGGCGTCGCCGGGTGGGAGGAGGACCCCCGCGAGGGCGCCGGAGTCGGGGTCGGTGAGCACCCGGCGGAAGGCCTCGATGTCGCTCGCGACCACCGGCGTGCCCGCGGCCATCCCCTCGGCGAGGACGACGCCGAAGCTCTCGCCGCCGGTGTTCGGCGTGGCGAGGACGTCCATCGCGCCGAGGGCGCGGGCCTTCGTGGTGTCGTCCACGGCGCCGAGGACGTCCACCCGGTCGGCGAGCGCGGCGGGGAGCCGGTGGCGCAGGTCGGCGACGTCGCCGCGCCCGACGACGAGCAGCCGCAGGTCCCGCTGCGTCGCCAGCGGTTCCAGCGCCTCGAGCAGCGTCGCCATCCCCTTGCGGGGCTCGTCGAACCGCCCGAGGAACCCGACGGTCGTGCTCCCCGGCGGTCGCGGGAGGGGGTCACGGGCGGCGGTGGCGAGAGCGGTGACGTCGACGCCGTTGGGGATCTCGACCGCGTCGCCGCCCAGGTGCTCCACGTACACCTGCCGCGCGAGCGGGGACACCGCGATCCGCGCCGTGACCCGCTCCAGCAGCGGGCGCAGCAGGGGCTGGAAGGTGGTCATCGTCCGGGACCGCGGCGTCGAGGTGTGGAAGGTGGCGACGACGGGTCCCTCCGCGACGACGAGCGCCAGCATCGACAGGCTCGGGGCGGTCGGCTCGTGCAGGTGGAGCACGTCGAACTCGCCCGCGCGCAGCCAGCGACGCACGCGGTGCATGGAGACCGGCCCGAAGGTCAGGCGGGCGACCGACCCGTTGTAGGGGATCCCGACGGCCCGGCCGGCCCGCGTCACGAAGTCCGGGACCGGCGTCGACGGGCTCGCCGGGGCCAGCACGTCGACGTCGTGACCGAGCCCGACCAGCGCTCGGCCGAGGTCGAGGACGTGCGCCTGGACCCCGCCCGCCACGTCGAGCGAGTACGGACACACGATCCCGACGCGCATGCCTCAGAGTCCCATGCACGACGACGACCCCCGCGCGGCGCCCGGCCGCACGAGGGTCGTCAGGCGCCTCCGGCTCGTGAGCACTAATCCGTGCCACAACACGGATTAGTGCTCACGAGCGCGAAGCGCACCTACGCGACCATCTCCTCCAGCTCCTTGCCCTTCGTCTCGGCCACCGCTTTGTAGACGAAGATGAAGGACAACAGCGCGAAGAACGTGTAGAGCCCGTACGCGAGGGTCAGCCCCACGTTCGCGAGCGACTGGAACGTCACGGTGATGAGGAAGTTCGCGATCCACTGCGCGGCGGCCGCGACGGCGAGGGCGGCGGCGCGCAGGTAGTTCGGGAACATCTCACCGAGCAGGACCCAGACGACCGGGCCCCACGTGATCGCGAACGACACGACGAACAGGTTCGCCGCGACCAGCGCGATCGGACCCCAGGGTCCGGGCAGCGTGACCGAGGACTTGCCGCTCTCGGTCACCGCCGGGATCGCCTGCGAGAACGCGATGGCCATGACGCCCAGCGTGATCGTCATGCCGATCGAGCCGCCGAGGAGCATCGGCCGGCGGCCGACCTTGTCGACGATGAGGATCGCGACGATCGTCGACAGGACGTTGATCAGACCGTTGATCACCGAGGCCGTGAAGGAGTCGGACTCGGAGAACCCGACCGCCTGCCACAGCGTCGTCGAGTAGTAGAAGATCACGTTGATGCCGACGAACTGCTGGAAGACCGACAGCAGGATGCCGACCCAGACGATCGGCTTGAGGCCGAACCGGTCACCGCCCAGGTCCCGCAGCGAGGGCTTCCGCTCCCGGAGCAGGGACACCCGGATCTCCTCGACCTTGGCGTCGACCGAAGCCGGCGACCGGGCGCCCTCGACGGAGTGCAGGACCTGCGCGGCTTGCGCCAGGTCACCCTTGGCCACCAGATAGCGCGGCGACTCCGGGATGCGCAGGGCGAGCACCGCGTAGATGACCGACGGGATGACGCCGACGATGAACATCCAGCGCCAGGCCTCGAGCCCGAGCCAGAACTCGTTGGCGGCGCTGCCCGCGACCCCGGCGAGCAGGGCGTCCGAGAGCAGCGCGACGAAGATGCCGAGCACGATGGCCATCTGCTGCAGCGACCCGAGGCGCCCGCGGATGTGGGCCGGGGCGATCTCCGCGATGTAGGCGGGCGCGATCACCGAGGCGATGCCGATGCCGACGCCGGCGAGGATGCGCCAGATGATCAGGTCCCAGACCGCGAAGGCGAGCCCGGCGCCGATCGAGCTGATCGCGAACAGCGCGGCCGCGATGAGCATGATCCGCACGCGGCCCCACCGGTCGGCCGCCGGACCGGCGAACCAGGCGCCGACGGCCGAGCCGAGCAGCGCACAGGCCACGGCGAACCCGGAGAGCAGCGGACTGTTGGTCAGGTTGAACTGGCTGTTCAGGGCGTCGACGGCGCCGTTGATGACGCTGGAGTCGAAGCCGAACAGGAAGCCCCCGACCGCGGCGACGATCGACACGAGGATCGCCTTGGTGCTGGTCACGGGCTTGTTACCTGGGGTCGTCGCCGGATCGGGCGCCCCGGCGGGTGAATCGGTGGTCATGACGCTCTCCCGGAGACGGCAGTGTCGCTGTGTGTACGAGCCAGGTCGGCGGCGCCGACCATCCCGGCCTCCCAGCCGAGTTCGGCGAGGCGGACCTCGGCGACCGGACGGTGGCCGCGCCCGGTGAGGTTGCCCCGGAAGGTGGACTCGACCCGGGAGCGCAGCACCTCCCCCGCCGCGGAGACGCCACCGCCGATGACGAACAGCGATGGGTCGAGCACGGCGGCGAGCTGCGCCAGTCCGAGTCCGATCCAGCGCCCGATCTCGTCGAAGCAGTGCAGGGCTCCCACGTCACCGCGCTGGGCGGCGGCGGTCACCATCTCCCCCGTGATCCCGTCCGGGTCCCCGCCGCCGTCGGCGAGGAGTCCGGCGGCGAACGCCGGGGAGTGGCGGGCGATCTCGCGGGCCTCGGTGACCAGCGCACGCCCGGAGCCGTACTGCTCCCAGCACCCCTGCAGCCCGCACCCGCAGCGCCGGCCGTAGGGGACCATCGTGATGTGGCCGATCTCGCTGGCCACCCCGAACCCGCCGCGCAGCAGCCGCCCGCCGACGACGAGCCCACCACCGACCCCGGTGCCGATCGTGATCGCGGCGAGGTCGTCGTGGTCCCGGCCCGCGCCGAAGCGCGACTCGGCCCACGCCGCGGCGTTCGCGTCGTTCTCGACGACGACGGGCAGGTGCAGCTGCGCGGTGAGGGCCTCGCGCAGGTCCTCGTCCCGCCAGGCGAGGTTCGGCGCGAACATCACCGTCGAGCGGGCGGCGTCGACGAAGCCCGCCGCGCCGATCCCGACGGCGGCGAGGTCGTGGCACCGTGGCGAGCTCGCGCACGGCGTCGGCGATCCCCGAGAGGACCGCCCTGGTGTCCTGCGCCGGGGTCTCCCGACGGGTGTGGGCGAGCAGCTTGCCCGTCCCGTCGACCACTCCGGCCGCGATCTTGGTGCCTCCGACGTCGACGCCGACGGTGAGGGCGTCCGCCGGGATCCTCCGTCCGGCGCTCACGACCCGCTCACTTCGTCACGCAGCCGGCCGGAGGCGAGCGCGTCGACGTCGACGTCGCCCATGTCGGTGACGACGAGGTCGGCTCCCTCGGCCTTCAGCGCGTCGACGTCGTCGGCCCGCGAGACGCCGAGGGCGCCGAACTCGCCCGCGCGCGCCGCCTGGATGCCGTTGGTGGCGTCCTCGGCGACGAACGCGTCGTGCGGGTCGACCCCGAGCTCGCGGGCCGCCGTCAGGAAGATCTCCGGGTTCGGCTTGCCCTCGGCGAAGTCGCGGCCGGACACGTCGACGTCGAACGCCTCGTGCAGGTTCCCCGAGCCGCCGTACCGACCCAGGTCGATGCGCTCGAGGAAGAGCTTGGCGTTCTTCGACGACGAGGCCGCCGCGACCGGGATGCCGGCGTTCTTGACCGCGACGACGAAGCGGACGGCGTCGTCGTAGGCGGAGAACTTCCCGTCCTTGATCAGCCGGATGATCATGTCCTGCTTGTACTCGCCGTACTCGGTCACCCGCTGGTCGATGTCCGGCACGCCGAAGTACTCGAGCGCCGCGGTCGCCCCCGCCTTGCGCGGCTTGCCGGACATCCGCTGGTGGTAGAGCTCGGAGGTGAACCCCTCGGGGGTCCACGTCGTCTGCGGGCGGATGTCGGACCAGGGGCCCTCCATCAGCTCCTGCAGCGACTCCCGCCACGCCTGTTCGTGCGGGGAGTCGACGAGCACCCCGTCGACGTCGAAGATCGCACCTCTGAAGCCCCCGCTCACCTCTCGGCTGCTCACTGCTCGCTCCTCCCGTTCTGCCCGATCAGCACGTGCGCGTCCTCGGTCCTCACGGCCCCGGGGATCCGGTCCGGGTCGTCGACCAGGCTCACCGAGGCCCGGTCCCCGGCGCCCATCTCGTGCACCTCGCCGCCCATGCCGATCCGGACCGGGTGCGAGAACCCCTCGGTGGCGACCTCGACGACGAGCTCGCCGTCGGTCACCGAGACCTGCAGGGACGTGCCCTGGAAGACCATCGAGTACCGCAGGCCGTCGAGCCGGGTGGTCAGCCGCGGCGCGAAGTGCAGGACCCCGTCGCGCACGTGGCACCCGACGTAGGCGCGCTGCAGGAGGTCGAGCGTGCCCGACATGACACCCATGTGGATGCCCTCCTTGGTGGTGCCGCCCTGGACGTCGCCGACGTCGGACTCCAGCGCCACCAGGAACCGCTCCCAGGAGCTGGCCGGGTCGATCCCGGCGAGCACCGCGGCGTGCGCGACCAGCGACAGCGTCGAGCCGTGGGAGGTGCGGTGGTCGTAGTAGTCGATGGTGCGGCGGGCGAGGTCCGGGTCGTCGGCGACGTCGTCGTAGCCGAGCCGGCCGAGGATCTCGCGCAGCTCGTCGGCGGTGAACAGGAAGAACAGCATGACCGCGTCGGCCTGCTTGGCGACCTTGTAGCGGTCCGGGTCCTCGCCCTCGGCCTTGAGGATGCGGTCCATGCGCTGGATGTTGGTGTGCTTGGCGCGGTAGCCCTCCCAGTCCAGCTCCTCGAGGTTCTCGTAACCCTCGAACTGGCTGATCACGCGCTGGCCGTCGGGCGTCGTGTGCGTGGGCACGTACATCAGCCGCGTCATCTCGGCCCAGCGCTCGATCTCGGCGTCGGTGAGCCCGAGGCGACTGCGCAGCGCCCGGCGGCGGCTGGCGGGCAGCATGCCGAGCACCCGCGGGGCCGTCGAGCAGATCCAGGCGACCATGACGTTGGTGTAGGCGTTGTTGCGCAGCCCGCCGGTGTCCGAGCCCGGGTAGCGCTCGTGGAACTCGTCGGGACCCATGACGCCGTGGATCTCGTAGCGGCCGGTCTGCGGGTTCCGGTGCGCGATCGAGGCCCAGAAGCGCGCGATCTCGAGCATCAGCTCGGCGCCGTAGTCGCGGAGGAACTCCAGGTCGTCGGTGGCCTGGTAGTACTGCCAGACGTTGTAGAAGATCGCGGCGTTGACGTGGCGCTGGTTGTGCGAGTGGTCGGGGTCCCACTGGCCCGAGAGCGGGTTGAGGTGGACGACCTGCGTCTCCTCGGTGCCGTCGGAGCCGGACTGCCACGGGAACATCGCGCCCGCGTAGCCCGCCTCGGCGGCCGCGGCCCGGGCCTCGGCGAGGCGGCGGTAGCGGTACATCAGCAGGCCGCGGGTGACCTCGGGCAGCCGGAAGTCGAGGAACGGGTAGACGTAGAGCTCGTCCCAGAACACGTGGCCGCGGTAGGCCTCGCCGTTGAGCCCGCGGGCGGGGACGCCCGCGTCGTGGCGGGCGGTGTGCCGCGAGCAGACCTGCAGGATGTGCGCGGTGTGGAAGCGCAGCAGCAGCTGCACCCGCGGCTCGGAGGGCAGGTCGATCGCGCAGACGTCCCAGAGCTCGGTCCAGGCCGACTCGTGCTCGGCGAAGGCCTCGGCGAAGTCCGGGTAGCGCTCGACGTGGCGGCCGGCCGCGGTCAGCGTCTCGGTGATCGCGTTGTCGTGGCTGGTGAAGAACGAGACCAGCTTCTCGACCTTGATCGACTCGCCCTCGTGGGCCTCGAGGTCGAGCACCTGCTGGATGTAGTCGTTCATCTGGTGCAACGTGCGCTTCGGCTCGACGGCCTGCCAGGAGCGGCCGCGGCTGCGCGCGACCCGGGTGCGGGCGGCCTCGGAGATGTAGAGGTTCGACTGCCGGGTGCGCACCTTCAGCGCGATGACCTCGGGGCCGAACGTCCGCGGCGTGACCGGGTCGAGGTGGCGGCCCTCGAGGTCCCGGTAGCGGGCGACCATGTCGTTGTCGACGCGGCCGTCGATGGCGGAGACGATGCCGATCTGCCCGGACCAGTTCTCCGGGGTCAGCACCCACTCGATCGCCGCCTGGTGGCTGTGCGCCATCGACACGAAGCGGCGGCTGCGCAGCGACGTCTCGCGGCCCTTGCGGTCGCGG
>CAWKGY010000003.1:0-933180 GCA_963849235.1 uncultured Actinomycetota bacterium
GTGGGCGATGACGTGCAGGACGGAGTTGGTCACTCCGTTCACCTGGGGCAGGAAGGACTCGGTCACGACCGCGACGCGCACGTCGAAGACGGTTGCCGGTGTGAGGTCCCTGTTGCCGACGACGACGTGACCTCCGGCGGAACCCTCTCCCAACAGCAAGGGGCCGGTCCTGTGACCAATTCGTTATCAATCACCCTCCGTGTCGTGACGCCCGGCGAAGCGGTCCGAGAACCGGTCGCACCGCCACGACGACGCCGTTCCGCTCACACAGCGCAGCGAAATGCGGAGCAACCGGCTGGTCCATCCGGGAGGCGCATTTGACACGCCGCCGTCTCGGACGCCCTACTGACGCCAGCGTCACGCCGACGGGAGGGTGGCGCGGACGAGCCCGGAGGTGCCGCGCGTGAGCGAGCTGCCTCGGTGGCACTCGTCGGTCGCCCCGGCCGGTGTGCGCGGGCGGCCCCGCGTCGACCCGGCCGGCCCTGTCGACCCGGCCGGCCCTCGCGGCCCGGTCCCGTTCGCCGCCGTGCCGGCGCAGTCGACGGCCGCCGCGCGGCCCTCCGCGCCGGCTCCCCCCGAGCGCCCCGCAGCCCCGCCCGCCCCAGCAGCCCCGCCCGCCCCCGTGCGCCCGGCCCCGCCCGCGCCCGTGGCCCCGTCGTCGCCACCGTCCGAAGGCGCCGGCGCCGCGTCCCCGGAGGAGTTCGAGCGGCCCAGCTCGGCCCGCGTCTACGACTACCTGCTCGGTGGGGCGGCCCACGGCGCCGTCGACCGTGAGCTCGGCGACCGGCTCAAGGCCGCCCAGCCCGGCGTCGTCGAGCTCGCCCGCGAGAACCGCGCCTTCCTGCGCCGCGCCGTGCGCTTCCTGCTCGCGGCGGGCATCGACCAGTTCCTCGACCTCGGCTCGGGCGTGCCCACGATGGGCAACGTCCACGAGGTGATCGCGCGGAGCCGCTCGGGCGCGAGCGTCGCGTACACCGACGTCGACTCCATCGCCGCCCTCCACGGCCAGCACCTCCTCGCCGCGCTGCCGACCGCCACCTACACCGCCGTCGACATCTCCGACGTCGACGCGGTGCTGTCCTCACCCGGCGTCGCCGGCCTGCTCGACCTGCGCCGGCCCGTGGGCGTGCTCGCCTTCTCCGTCCTCCAGCACGTGCGCGAGGACGCCGCCGGCCTCGTGGGCGCGTACCTGCGGCGGTCGGCCCCGGGGAGCGCGCTGGCCCTGTCGCACTTCACCGACGACGACCCGCGGACCGGGCCGACGATCGAGGCCGAGACCGCCGTCTACCCGCGCTCCCTGCCGCGGCCGCGGTCGCGGGCGGAGGTGGCGGAGCTGCTCGCCGGTGTCGACCTCGTGGATCCGGGCCTCGTGTGGGCCGACGAGTGGCGCCCCGAGCCCGGCCGCCCGGCGGGCGCCGCCGACGCACGCGGCCACTGGGCCGCCGTCGGCTTCCGACGCTGAGTCGTCCGCCAATCCCCGTTCACCTCGGCGGCCCGCACCGTCACCGCCCCGTTCGGAGTAGGCCCGACGAGGCTTCCGTTGCTCCAATCGCCGCCCGACGCGTCCTGTGGCCCACTCACCGCGACACTCCGCGTCGACGCCGTCACGCGAGGTGACGGTAGGTCTCGGTTCTATTACGGTCCCTGCTGCCGGTCCGCTCCCCACGCTTCCGGCCCGAGTACCCCCGACTCGACTTGGAGCCGATACATGTCAGGCCGCCACCGCAAGCCCAGCACGCTCTCCGACACCACGGGCAGCCTCGCGCTCACCAGCCTCAAGGTCGCCGCCGGCGTCGCCGCGGTCGCCGCGCCGGTCGTCATGGCCGGCACCGCCTCGGCCGCGCCGAGCGCCACCGCCTCGCCGCAGAGCAACGCCACCTGGGACCGCCTCGCCAAGTGCGAGTCGACCAGCAACTGGGACGCCGACACGGGCAACGGCTTCAAGGGCGGCCTGCAGTTCACCCAGTCGACCTGGAAGGCCTTCGGCGGCTCGAAGTACGCCTCGAGCCCCGACGAGGCCTCGCGCGCGGAGCAGATCGCCGTGGCCAAGAAGGTCCAGGCCGAGCAGGGCTGGGACGCCTGGCCGACCTGCTCCAAGAAGCTCGGGATGGCCTGAGGCCGCTCCACCGCACCGGGCCCCGCACGACAGAATGACCCGGTGACTGCAGACGTCGTCGTCGTGGGCGCCGGCCTCGCCGGGCTCGTGGCCACCGCCGAGCTCGCCGACGCCGGACGCCGGGTGATCCTGCTCGACCAGGAGCCCGAGGCCTCCTTCGGCGGGCAGGCCTGGTGGTCCTTCGGGGGCCTGTTCCTCGTCGACTCCCCGGAGCAGCGCCGGCTGCGCATCCACGACTCGCTCGACCTCGCGTGGTCGGACTGGCAGGGCTCCGCCCAGTTCGACGACACGGGGGACGAGTGGGGCCGCCGCTGGGCCCGGGCCTACGTCGAGTGGGCCGCGGGCGAGAAGCGCGCCTGGCTGCGCGAGCAGGGCATCCGGTTCTTCCCCGTCGTCGGCTGGGCCGAGCGGGGCTCCGGCACCGCCACCGGCCACGGGAACTCGGTCCCCCGCTTCCACATCGTCTGGGGCACCGGCCCCGGCATCGTCGAGCCGTTCGCCCGCCGCGTGCGGGCCGCCGTCGCGGCGGGCCGCGTCGAGCTGCGGTTCCGCCACCGGGTGGACCGGGTGACGACGACGGCGGGTGCGGTCACCGGGGTCACGGGGGCGGTCCTCGAGCCCAGCGACGTGAGCCGGGGCCAGCCGAGCTCCCGCGTCGAGGTCGAGCCGTTCGAGGTCTCCGCCGACGCGGTCGTCGTCACCTCCGGCGGGATCGGCGGCGACCACGAGGCCGTCCGCAAGTACTGGCCCGCCCGCCTCGGCACCCCGCCCGAGCACATGATCTCCGGGGTCCCCGCCCACGTGGACGGCCGCATGATCGGGATCACCGAGGCCGCCGGCGGCGCCGTCGTGCACCGCGACCGCATGTGGCACTACACCGAGGGGATCGTCAACCACTCCCCCGTCTGGCCGCTGCACGGAATCCGGATCCTGCCCGGCCCGTCGTCGTTGTGGTTCGACGCCGTGGGGCGCCGGCTGCCCGCCCCGCTCTACCCCGGGTTCGACACCCTCGGCACGCTCGCCCACATCCGCGGCACCGGGCACGACCACACCTGGTTCGTCACGACCCAGCGCATCCTGGAGAAGGAGTTCGCGCTCTCCGGCTCCGAGCAGAATCCCGACCTCACCGGCCGCGACGTGCGCCTCACCCTGCAGCGCGGCCGCCCCGGTCCGACGGGCCCGGTCGGCGAGTTCCAGCGCCGCGGCGAGGACTTCGTGCAGGCCACGACGCTGCGCGACCTGGTCGGGAAGATGAACGCGCTCACCCCCGAGCCGCTGCTGCGGTTCGACGACGTCGAGCGCGAGGTCCTCGCCCGCGACCGCGAGCTCGCCAACCCCTACGGCAAGGACCTCCAGCTCGCGGCGATCCGGTCCGCGCGGAACTACCTCGGCGACAAGCTGACCCGCGTCGCGGCGCCGCACCGGCTGCTCGACCCGGCCGCAGGCCCGCTGGTCGGGGTGAAGCTCCACGTGGTCACCCGCAAGACGCTCGGCGGGCTGCACACCGACCTGTCCGGGCGGGTGCTCGGCGTCGACGGCGAGCCCGTCGCCGGGCTGTACGCCGCGGGCGAGGCGGCCGGGTTCGGCGGCGGCGGGGTGCACGGCTACCGCTCCCTGGAGGGGACGTTCCTCGGCGGCTGCCTGTTCAGCGGGCGGACGGTGGGCCGGGCGCTCGCCGGGTAGTCCGTGCCCATGGAGCACCGCACCCTCGGATCCCAGGGCCTGACCGTGTCCGCGCTCGGGCTGGGCTGCATGGGCATGACCTACGCCTACGGCGGGCAGGACGACGCCGAGTCCCGCGCCACGCTCGAACGCGCCCTCGAGCTCGGGGTCACCTTCTTCGACACCGCCGACGTGTACGGCCCGCACACCAACGAGGAGCTCGTCGGCTCCGTGCTGCGTGCACACCGCGACGACGTCGTGATCGCCACCAAGTTCGGCAACGCGATCACCCCCGAGGGGAAGCCCGCGGGCCGCGTCGACGGTCGGCCCGAGTACCTGCGTGGTCAGATCGACGGCTCGCTGCAGCGGCTGGGCACCGACCACGTCGACCTCTACTACCAGCACCGCGTCGACCCCGAGGTCCCGGTCGAGGAGACCTGGGGCGCGCTCGGCGAGCTGGTCACGGCCGGGAAGGTCCGCTACCTCGGCATCTCCGAGGCGGCCCCGGACACGATCCGCCGCGCCCACGAGACCGCGCCCGTCAGCGCCGTCCAGACCGAGTACTCGCTGTTCACGCGCGAGGTCGAGGACGACGGGGTGCTCGCGGTCTGCCGCGAGCTCGGCATCGGCTTCGTGCCCTACAGCCCGCTCGGGCGCGGGTTCCTCTCCGGGGAGATCCGCAGCGTGGAGGACCTGCCCGAGGGCGACTGGCGCCGCAACTCCCCGCGCTTCTCCGGCGACGCCCTGGCCGCGAACCTGGAGGTCCTCTCCCGCGTCGAGGCGATCGCCGCGGACAAGGGCGTCCCGACGACGGTGCTCGCGCTGGCCTGGGTGCTCGCGCAGCAGGACGCGCAGGGCATGACGGCGGGGCTGGTGCCGATCCCGGGCACGAAGCGGCGCCGCTACCTCGAGGAGAACCTGAGCGCCCTCGACGTCACGCTCACCCCGGACGAACTGGCGAGCATCGACGAGGCCGCCCCGCTCGGCGCCGCCACCGGCGACCGCTACCCCTCGGCGATGATGGGCGCGCTGCACCGGTAGGTGGGCCCCGCCTCATGGCGGGACGGGACCCGGGGGCTACTTCTCCGCGTCCTTCTTGACCGACGCCAGGTTCTTGCGGGCGGACCGGGTCATCGCCCGCTCCAGGCCCCACTCCGGCACGGGGACGGTGACCTCCATCGTCGAGGTCATCGTCAGCTCGGTGCCCTCCCCCGACTCGGCCGCCTCGTAGGTGATGACGCTGGACGAGATCAGCCGGCCGCCGTCCCCGGAGCAGGTGAGTGTCACCGACGAGTCGGAGTAGGCCACGTCGTAGGTCGCGGCCGTCCGGAACCCGACGGCGCCGAGGGTGACCTTGATGCTCGCGGGCCGGCCGTCGGCGTCGTGCGTCTGCACCTCGGCCGACTTCGCCTCGTTCGCCCAGCGATCGGGGTTCTCCAGGTCCGAGACGACGCCGATCACGGTCGACACCGGAGCGGAGATGGAGATGGATTCCTTCACGGGTCCCGCCATGGCGCGGAAGTACCCGTTCTGCGCGGGTCGCCCTCCGAGGTACCGGTCACGCCCGGTCCGCGGCGACCCCCTCGTGGGCCATCTGCCCGTGGTGGGCCTGCTGCGGCGGTGTGCCGGTGAGCGCGATCCCGGCGCGCAGCGCCGACGCCGCGTCGAGCACGGCGTCCCGGGCGGCCGGGACCAGGCCCGCGAAGCCCGCGTAGCCGTGCACCAGCCCGGGGAAGCGTCGGGCCACCGTCGGGACCCCGGCCGCGCGCAGGGCCGTGACCAGCTCCTCGCCCTCGTCGCGCAGCGGGTCGAAGCCCGCCGTCGCGACGTAGGCGGGCGGCATGGTCCCGAGGTCGTCGGCGTCGAGCAGCGCCGTCGGGCGGATCGGGTCGAGGCCCTCGGGCAGGTAGAGCCCCTCGAACCACTCGACGTCGACGGTGCGCAGCCCGAAGCCGTCGGCGAAGAGGTCGCGGGAACCGCCGGAGCGGCCCGCGTCGGTGACCGGGTAGAGGGCGAGCACGAACTCGGCGGTCGGCTCCCCGCGGCGCGCGAGCTGGTGGGCGCTGGTCAGCGCGAGGTTCGCGCCTGCCGAGTCGCCCCCGACCGCGATCGCGCCGGCCCGGAAGTCCGCCCGGTGCACGACGGCGTAGCGCAGGGCGGCGACGGCGTCGGCGAGGCCGGCCGGGAACGGGTGCTCGGGGGCGAGCCGGTACTCGACGGAGAGCACCCGGACGCCGGCCTGCTGGGCGAGCGCGCGGCACAGCGGGTCGCCGGAGACGACGCTGCCCAGGGCGAAGCCGCCGCCGTGGAAGAAGACGAGCAGGCCGGCGGTCGCGCCCGCGAGGTCGTCGGGCTCGTAGAGGCGGGCGTCGAGGACGCCGGCGACGTCACGGCTCGGGCCCTCGGGCACCGGGATCGACACGGCGCGGCTGGTGACCCCCCGGGTGACCTCCGCCAGGCCGGACGCCGCCTCGTCGGTCAGGCGGCGCTGATCGGTCAGCGGTGGATCCTCCCCGGGACCGGCCGCGAGCGAGAGGAGTCGCAGGATCATCTGGACGTCGAGGTCGAGCACCTGACCGTCGCGGACGACGCGGCGCCCGGCGAGCGTGCGCTTCACGGGCCGCGGCAGTCCGACGAGCCCGCGGAGAACACGACGCAGGATCGGGAACTTCACTCCGCCACCCTAGGAGGGTGCCCCGGGACCGGCCCGCCCGGCCGGGAGGGATCACCCGGGACGGCGTCCGAGCGCGGTGACCTGCACGGGTGCGACCCGATGTCCGGAGACACCGGCAGCGGCGGACCGTCATCCTGCGGGCATGGAGGACCCACCCGCGCTCCTCGGCACGCACACCCGGCTCCGGGCCTGGCGTGCCGACGACGCCGCCGCCATCCACGAGGCCTGCCAGGACCCGGAGATCGCGCGGTTCACGACGGTGCCCTCGCCCTACCGCTACGCCGACGCCGAGTGGTTCCTCGCCCACCACGTCCACGACGTCGTCGCCGTCGGGGGACGCGCGTTCGCCGTCGAGTCCCTCGACGAGCCCGGCCTGGTGGGGAGCATGGCGCTGCTGCACGCGCGGCCCGAGCCGGACCGGGGGGTGGTCGGCGAGATCGGCTACTGGATCGCGCCGTGGGCCCGCGGGCGCGGCTACGTCACCGACGCGCTCGGCGTCGTCGTGGCGTGGGCGTTCGCGGACCGGGCCGTCGACCGGCTCGAGCTGCTCATCGACCCGGGGAACGCCCCGAGCCGCGCCGTGGCCCGTCGGGCGGGCTTCGCCGAGGAGCACCTCGATCCGGCGCACGCGCTGCGCGACGGGTCGGTCCGCCCGGTCGTCGTGTACGGCCTGCACGCGCGCGACCGCACCTGAGCGGACTACAGCGCGATCGACCCGACGACGCCGGGCACGGTCCCGCCGCCGACCCACACCTCGCCGTCCGCGTGCTCGACGTACACCCGGCCGCGGCGTCCGAGCACGGTGCCCTGCGCGGCCACGTAGGCCGGCGGGGCGTGCCCGGCGTCGACGAGCCAGCGGCCCAGCCCGGCGTTCAGCGAGCCGGTCACCGGGTCCTCGCCCACGCCCATCGCCGGGACGAACGCCCGCACCTCGAACGCGGCCTCCCCGCCCGCCGGGTGCGGGCCGACGACGCCGACGGCCCGGCTCACCTCGCTCGCCCCGAGCGCGGCCAGGTCGGGCTCGAGGCCCAGCACCGTCGCGGCGTCGGGGAGCAGGAGCGCGACCCAGCCCGGCCCGTTGTCGACCCAGGCGGCGTCGCGCACCGCCGTCCGGGCGAGCCCCAGGGCGTCCGCCAGCGCGGCGACGTCGGCGTCGTCGACCGGGCCGGAGCGGACCAGCGGCGGCGCGGCGAACGCCAGGCGCCCGCCCGTGCGGCGCAGCCGCACGAGGCCGGCGCCGCACTCCTGCACCGGCCCGGACGGGTCCCGCGGCGCGCCCCCCGCCTCCAGCCACGCCCGGGCGGACCCGAGCGTGGGATGGCCGGCGAACGGCAGCTCCGTGCGCGGCGTGAAGATCCGGAGCCGGTAGTCGGCGGCCGGGTCGGTGGGCGGGAGCAGGAAGGTCGTCTCGGAGAGGTTGGTCCAGGACGCGACCGCCGCCATCTGCGCGTCGGAGAGGCCGTCCGCGTCGTGGACGACCGCGACCGGGTTGCCCGCGGTGAGCTCGTCGGTGAACACGTCGACCTGGGAGAAGGGGTGCACGGTGACGATCACGCCACGACGGCGCCCCGGCGGCCAGAGCCACTCGGCGGGCGGTGGCAGCCCGGGTCGGCGGCGCGGTCCCCGCGATGCGGCGGTTCGGGGCGGCGCGGGTACTCCCGGCCGGTGACGGACATGGACCGGGAGCTGGAGACCGCGATCACCGATCTGCTCGACGCCCGCGGGGCCGGGAAGACGATCTGTCCGTCGGAGGCGGCGCGGCGGGTCGACCCGGAGGACTGGCGGCCGCTGATGGAGCCCGCCCGGCGTGCTGCCGGCCGACTGGTCGAGGCGGGCGAGGTGGAGATGACCCAGCAGGGTCAGGTCGTGGACCCGGCCACGGTCAGGGGCCCGGTACGGCTCCGCCGCCCGTGAGCAGGAGGCACCTACACGACGCTGTCGGTCCGCGCGTACGCCCCGCGGTGGAAGACCAGCGGGGGGACCTCCGGCTCGGCCGCGAGGGCGTGCACGGCACCGACGACGATGAGGTGATCACCCCCGTCGTGGCAGGCGTACAGGGTGCAGTCGATCCAGGCGGTCGCGCCGGCCAGGATCGGTGACCCCAGCGGCGAGGGCGTCCACTCGACGCCGGCGAACTTGTCCGTCCCGGACCTCGCGAACCTCGTGGACAGCTCGCCCTGCTGCTCGGAGAGCACGTTGACGCAGAACTTCCCGGTGGCCTCGATCTTCGGCCAGGACGACGAGTTCCGCCCGGGGAGGATCAGCACCAGCGGCGGGTCGAGCGAGAGCGAGGAGAACGACTGACACGTGAAGCCGGCCGGGGCGCCGTCGGCCACGCCGGTCACGATCGTCACCCCCGACGGGAAGTGCCCGAGCACCGAGCGCATCGTGGTCGGGTCCGTGCCCGTCATGCGTCTCCTCCTCGTCGACGGCGACCGCCTCACGGCCTCCCGCACGCTAGGCGTTCCCGGGGGCCGCGGCCACGCCACCGTGTCCTGCGCCGCACGGGCCCGGCCCGCCGATCGCCGTATCGTGCCGCCCGTGGACCCGGCCCCCCGCCCCGGCCGCGGCCGCACCAAGGACCGCGGCAAGGACGCGGCCGTCCTCGACGCCACCGTGCGTCTGCTCGCCACCGACGGCGTCGCGCGGATGTCGATGGACCGGGTCGCCGCGGCGGCCGGAGTCTCCAAGGTGACGGTCTACTCGCGCTGGTCCAGCAAGGGCGAGCTGATCGGGGCCGCGCTCGCCCACCTGCGCCTGGGCCGGGTCCCGGAGCCGGTCGGCGAGGTGCGTACCGACCTGATCGCGCTGCTCGAGGCCATGCGCGAGCAGTACGTCGAAGTCGGCGCGATGAGCATCCTGGGGACCTGCCTGGCCGACGAGCCCGGCTCCGGCGAGCTGCTCGCGACGGTCCGGGACGCCACGCTGCTGCCCCGCCGGGCGCTGTTCGCCGCGGTGCTGCGCGCCGGCGTCGAGCGCGGCGAGCTCCGGGCCGGGCTCGACGTCGAGGCCGCGACCAGCCTCGTCGTCGGGACCCTCTACGCCGACCACCTCGCGGGGCGGGACACGACGGCGCCGCAGTGGCCGGCCGCCGTCGTCGACCTCGTCCTCAGCGGGCTGCGGTGAACAGTCGCTGCGACGCCAGCCGGGCCCCCTCGGCCATGGCGTCGAACTTCGCCCACATCACCGTCGGGTCGACCTCCGGCCGGTAGGTGGCCTGCGAGGAGAACCCGCAGTCGGCGCCGGCCATGACCCGCTCCGGCCCGACGAGTCGCGCGAACCGCTCGAGGCGCTCCGCGATCAGCTCCGGGTGCTCGACGATGTTCGACGCGTGGGTGATCACGCCGGGGATCAGCACCTTGTCGTCGGGGAGCGCGACGGACTCCCACAGGTGGTACTCGTGCTCGTGGCGGGGGTTGGCGGCCTCGAACGAGTAGTAGCGGGCGTCGACGGCGAGCACGAGGTCGATCACGTCGGCGAGCGGGACGTCGAACACCCGCGGCCCCTCGTTGATCGAGTAGCAGGTGTGGAAGCGGACCTTCTCGGTCGGGATGCCCCGGAGCGCGTGGTTGATCGCCTCGACGTACATCCGGCCGCGCCGGGAGCGGGTCGCCTCGTCGTAGCCGTGGAAGCTGTAGATCTCGGTGAGGAACGGGTCGTCGACCTGGAGGGTGAAGCCGGCGTCGACGATCGCCCGGTACTCGACGTTCATCGCGTCGGCGACCGCGAAGTAGTACTCCTCCTCGGAGCCGTAGTACTCGTTGACCCCGACGCCGCTCGGGGCGATCGACGGCACGAACGCCTCGAGTCGCTCCCCGCCCACCCCGACGGCGGCGGCGAGGTTGTCCAGGTCCCGCCGCAGCGCCTCCTCGCCCCGGTAGACCAGCGGCCCGGTGCAGACGACGGGCTCGATGGTGCCGACGGTCCCGCCCATCATCGCCGCCGCGAAGTACTGCTCGTAGTACTCCGGGAACGCCTCCTGCTCGGCGGCGAAGCTGTAGACGGTCTCGGCGCCGGGGCGACGCTCGAGGCCGCCGAGGCGCTCGGTGACGTAGCTGAAGAACCCGAGCTTGCCCATCTCGCCGTCGGTGACCACGTCGATCCCGTGCTCGCGCTGCGCCGCGACGATCCCGGCGACGGCGTCCCGGGTGGCGGCCTCGAGCTCGTCGTCGGCCACCGCCTCGCCCTTCTGGCGCGCGGCGAGCAGGTCGAGCAGGGGCGCCGGGCGAGGCAGGCTCCCGACGTGCGTCGTGCGGATGCGGTGGGCGTCGTCGCTCACGGGGCCTCCCTGGACCGATTTCCTGAACTGCTCGGTACAGGTGGAAGCTAGCGCGGCAGTCAAGGCCGACCATGACGCCTGACCTCTCAATCGTGCTGCATTCCGTGCTTTCTCCTCAGGGATGAGCTGTGTCACGCTCGTGGCGTTGTTCGACGAGGAGCGGAGGCGTCACCCGTGGAGACGATCGTCCTGATCACCGGTGCCTGGCACGGCGGATGGAGCTGGCGACCCGTCGCGACCCGCCTGCGTGCGGCGGGGCACCGGGTGCTCACCCCGACGCTGCCGGGCATGGACCTCGGCGACGACCCGCGCGGGATCACGCTCACCGATTCCTGCGACGCCGTCGTCGACCTGGTCGAGCGCGAGGACCTCACCGACGTGACGCTGCTCGGCCACAGCTGGGGCGGCTACGTCGTGTCCGGCGCCGCACCCCGGGTGGCCCCGCGCCTGAAGCGCACGGTCTTCTGGAGCGCGTTCGTCCCGCAGGACGGCGAGTCGCTCATGGACGCCGTCCCGCCGCACTACGCCGAGCTGTTCAGGGCCCAGGCCGCGGCGAGCGGCGAGGACGACACCGTCTCGCTCCCCTTCGAGGTCTGGGCCGGCGCGTTCATGCAGGACGCGAGCGAGGACGCCCAGCGGGCGGTCTTCGGCCTGCTCGCCCCGCAGCCGATGGGGACGTTCGCCGAGGCGCCGAACCAGAAGCCGTTCTTCGACCTGCAGGTGCCCAGCGTCTACATCCGTTCGACCGAGGACGTCGCGCTGCCGCCCGGCGAGTGGGGCTGGGACCGCTTCCCTCCCCGGCTGGACGACGCGGTCGTCATCGACACCCCCGGTAGCCACGAGGCCAACTTCACCCGGCCGGCCGAGCTGTCGGAGGCGATCCTGCGGGCGGTCTCCCCGTGAGCCCGCGCGTCGCCGTCGTCGGGGCGGGCATCGGCGGGCTCACCCTCGGGATCGCGCTGCAGCGCGCCGGGGTCACCGTCGACCTCTACGAGCGGGCCGACGAGCTCCGCGAGGTGGGGGCGGCCGTCGCGCTGTCGGCCAACGGCACCCGCGAGCTGTACCGCCTCGGCGTCGGCGACGCCCTCGACGCGGTGTCCACCCAGCCGACCGAGCTGATCTACCGCGACGGGCGGACCGGCGAGCGGATCGCCGCGCACACCGGCGGCGCGGACTACCGCGCCCGCTTCGGCGCGCCCTACTGGGGCATCCACCGCGTCGACCTGCAGCAGACCCTCGCCGCTGCCTTCTCACACGATCTGACCGACC
The DNA here is from genome assembly GCA_963849235.1 of uncultured Actinomycetota bacterium. Taxonomy (GTDB): domain Bacteria; phylum Actinomycetota; class Actinomycetes; order Mycobacteriales; family Pseudonocardiaceae; genus Actinomycetospora. Next base: position 12,001 of record CAWKGY010000003.1, read on the forward strand.
CGGAGAACCTGCACCTCGGGCGGGTCGTCACCGCGGTCCACGACGACGGGGACGGCGCGACGATCACGTTCGACGACGGGTCGACGGCGTCGGCCGACGTCGTCGTCGGGGCGGACGGCGTGCACTCGGTGGTCCGCGACCACGTGTGCGGCCCGGGCAGCGGCCCGGTCTACTCCGGCACGAGCGCCTTCCGCGGCCTCGTCAAGCGCTCCGACCTGCCGACGCTGACCGACCCGCTCGCGATCCAGTTCTGGGCCGGACCGCACGCCCACCTGCTGCACTACCCGATGGGCGGAACGGCCCGCGACGACGACACCGTCAACTTCTTCGCCGTCCTCTGCGGGCCGGAGCAGTGGTCCGGCGGGAACGTCGAGGTTCCCGACGGCGAGCTGCTCGCCGCCTTCGCGGGCTGGCACCCGGCCGTGCGGGAGATGCTCGCGGCGGTGCCGCAGAGCCCCCGCTGGCCGCTGCTCTCCCAACCGCCGCTGACGCGGTGGACCCGGGGCCGCGTGGTGCTCATCGGCGACGCGTGCCACGCGATGCTGCCCCACCACGGGCAGGGCGCGAACCAGTCGATCGAGGACGCCGTCGTGCTGGCCGGCCTCCTCGCCGACACGGATCCCGACACGGCCCTCGACTCCTACCCCCGGCGACGCCGCGCGCGCACCCGCGCCGTCGCCCGCAGCGCCTGGGACACCGGGACGCTGCTGCATCTTCCCGACGACGACGTCGCGGGCCTCGCGGAGCGCGACGCGCGCTTCAAGGGCTACCTCGACGCCAACGCCTGGGTCCACGAGTACGCCGCCAGTGACATCACCACCACAGAGGACGTCGCATGACCACCACCGAAGACCAGTCCGTGTCCGACGCCGCCACCGCCGGCTCGCACGCCACCGAGATCGCCCGCTCCGGGGCGGCCACGTTCCGCACGGGCGGCGGGGACGTCGACCAGGCGCGGGCCGCCACGGTCATCGGCGCCGCGCTCGAGGGAATCCGCTCCGCGATCCGCGAGAACAAGGTGACCTACGAGGAGTTCGACGCCTTCAAGCGCTGGCTCATCAGCGTCTCCGACACCGGCGAGTGGCCGCTGTTCCTCGACGTCTACCTGGAGTTCGAGGTCGAGAAGGTCGCCGCCCAGGCCCAGGACGGCTCGGTCGGCACCATCCTCGGCCCGTTCTGGCTCGACGGGCAGGTGCAGCTCGACTCGCCGGCCACCCTGCCGATGCGCGACGACGAGCCCGGCACGCCGATGATCCTGGCCGGCCAGGTCACCGACACCGACGGGACGCCGCTGGCCGGCGCGAAGGTCGACATCTGGCACACCGACTCCGAGGGCTGGTACTCCGGCTTCGCCTCGAAGCCGCCGGCCGGGAATCTCCGCGCCGTCGTCACCGCCGACGACCAGGGCCGCTACGAGATCCACACGCGCAAGCCGGCCCCCTACACGATCCCGCTGGACGGGCCGACCGGGCAGATGACCCTCGCCGCCGGCTGGAGCCCGTGGCGTCCGGCGCACATCCACCTGCTGGTCACCGCGCCCGGCCACCGGACGCTGACGACGCAGCTGTTCTTCACCGGCGACCCCTACCTCGGCAACGACGTCGCCTCGGCCGACAAGCCGGAGCTCACCCTCGACCCGCAGCCGACCGGCAACGGGGACGAGATCCGTTCGGACCGCGACTTCGTGCTGGAGTCCGAGGGAGACGGGATCCAGGACAGCACGCCGACAGGGGAGCGGAGCTCGACCGACGGAGCTCGGTAGGAGATGGAGCTCCGGCAGCTGCGCTACTTCGTGACGGTCGCGCGGACGCGGCACTTCGGGCGGGCGGCCGACCAGCTGCACATCGCCGGGTCGCCGCTCTCCCAGGCGATCCGGCAGTTGGAGTCGCACCTCGGCACGCCGCTGTTCGAGCGGACCACGCGCCGGGTGGACCTCACGCCCGCCGGCGAGGCGCTGCTGCCGGAGGCCGTCCGCATCCTCGAGTCGGTGGGGGCCGCCCGCGAGCAGGTCTCGCGGGTGGCCGCCGGCGATCTCGGCCGGCTGCGGATCGGGTCGACGGCGCTGGCCACCTACCGTCACGTGCCGGAGCTCGTGCGGCGGCTCGGCGACGAACTGCCGGGCCTCGCCCTGCGCTTCCGGACCGAGATGCTCACCCCGGCGCTCGAGGCGGCGCTGACCGACCACCGCATCGACCTCGCGGTCCTGCGCCCACCCGTCGGCGACGACGACGCCATCGCCACCCGGGCGCTCGCCCGCGAGCGCCTGGTGCTGGCGGTCCCGGCTACCTGGCAGGGACCGGGCGAGGGTCCTGTGGCGCTCGGCGACCTCGCCGACGAGGAGTTCGTCGTGTACTCGGCGCCGGGCTCGGTGGTCGGCGCCGCCGCGGACCGGGCCTGTCGCGGGGCGGGCTTCGTGCCGCGGCGCACCCACGAGGCCGACCAGACCTCGATCGTGCTCGCCCTGGTCGCCGCGGGCCTCGGGGTGGCCCTGCTGCCGGAGTCCGTCCTCGCCGTGACCGTCGACGGCGTGCGCTACCGCGATCTGGCCGACTGCGACGTCACCGCGGACGTCGCGCTGGCCTGGCGCCGCGACGACCCGTCGCCCGTCCTGGAGAAGGCCCTCGCCGTCCTGGGCCGCACCGAGAGCACCTCCCCCGGAGAGATCGGAACCGCATGAAGATCGACCGGATCGAGGCGATCCCGCTCGCGATCCCCTACCGCCGTCCGTTCGGCTTCGCCAGCGGGCGGGTGACCGCAGCCGACCACGTGCTCGTGCGGATCACGACCGACGACGGCCTCGTCGGGCACGGCGAGGCCCCGCCCCGGCCCTACACCTACGGCGAGACGGCGGCCTCCATCGTGGCCGCCGTCCGGGACCTGTTCGCGCCGGTGCTCGTCGGCGCCGACCCGTTCGCCCGCGAGCGCATCCGCGCCGATCTCGACCGCACCGTCGCCAACAACGCCGCCAAGGGCGCGATCGACGTCGCCCTCTGGGACCTCGTCGGGCAGGCCTGCGGGCAGCCCGTGCACGTGCTGCTCGGGCGACGCCGCCGAGGACGTCCGCGCCGCCCACATGATCGGGCTCGGGACGCCGGCGGAGATGGTCGCCGACGCCGTCGAGATGCGCGACGACCACGGCGTCGACGCCTTCAAGATCAAGGTCGGCCGCGAGCTGGGCGTCGACCTGGCCGCGGTCCGGGCGCTGCGGGCCGAGCTGGGCGACGGGGTCGAGCTCTACGCGGACGCCAACCGCGGCTGGGACGCCGACACCGCGATCGTCGCGTCGCGTCGCCTCGCCGACCACGGCGTGTCCATGCTCGAGGAGCCCAACCCGGCCGCCGACGTGCTCGGGCGTCGGCGGATCGTCGCGGCCAGCCCGATCCCCGTCGTCGGCGACGAGTCGACGATCACCCTGGGCGGCGTCGCCCGGTCCCTGCTCGACGGCGACTCGGAGGCGATCAGCGTCAAGGTCGCGCGCACCGGGTTCACCGACTCCGCCAAGATCGTCGGGCTCTGCGAGGGGCTCGGGGTGACGACGGTGGTCGGGAACCAGATCGACGGGATGCTCGGCACGATGGCGTCGGTGGCCCTCGGGTGCGGGCTGCGCGCGCTCGCCCGCCACCCCGTCGAGGTCACGAACTACCTGCTCATGACCGATGACGTGGTCACCGAGCCGCCCGTGATCACCGACGGTCGCCTCGCCGCCCGGCAGGAACCCGGCCTCGGCGTGACGATCGACCCCGACAAGCTCGCGCACTACCGCCTGGACTGAGCGTCAGAAAAGTCCCGTTGCTGACACCGGACGTCAGGAAACCGTCGTCGATCAAGGAGTGACCGTGCAGTTCCTCGTCCGCATGGACGTCCGCCTGCCGCACGACATGCCCCAGGAGGTGGCGGACGACCTGCGCGCCCGGGAGAAGGCCCGCGCCCACGAGATCCAGCGCTCCGGGAAGTGGCCGGAGCTGTGGCGGGTCGTGGGCCGTTACGCGAACGTCAGCCGCTTCGACGTCGACTCCGGCGACGAGCTGCACGAGCTCCTCTCGAGCCTGCCGCTCTTCCCCTACATGGACGTCGAGGTCACCGCGCTGACCCGGCACCCGTCGAAGCTCGATCAGTGAGCTGCTCCCGATCCTCGGAAGGCCGGTGTCGCCCCGGGCCCCGATGGGAGAGGGTGGGGCGGTGCGCCTCCACGTAGTCGACGAGGGTCCCTCCGATGCCCCCGTCGTCGTCCTGCTCTGCTCGCTCGGCTCCACCGTCGACATGTGGGCGCCGCAGCGCCGGGAACTGTCCGGGGAGTACCGGGTGCTGACCATGGACACGCTCGGGCACGGCGACTCCCCCGTACCCGACGGCCCGTACTTCGTCGAGGACCTGGCCGACGACGTCCTCGAGACGCTCGACCACCTCGGGGTCGACCAGGCCGCGTTCGCCGGGGTGTCCCTGGGCGGCGCGATGAGCCAGGCGATCGCCCTGCGCGCTCCCGAGCGGGTGACCGTCCTCGCGCTGCTCTGCACCTCCGCGAGGTTCGCCAACCTCGACACCTTCGTCGAGCGCGCCGAGACCGCCCGGGCCGAGGGCGTCGCGGCGATCGCCGACGGGGTGGTCGCGCGGTGGTTCACCGACGACTTCGCGGACACCGCCCCGGCCACGGTCAGGCAGATGCGCGACATGATCGCCGCGACGCCGCCCGAGGGTTACGCGAGCTGCTGCGAGGCCATCGTCGCGTGGGACTCGAGCTCCCGGCTGGCGTCCATCACGGCGCCCACGCTGGTGATCTCGGGGGCGCAGGATCCGGCGACCCCGCCGGAGCACGGGCGCGTCCTCGCCGACGGCATCCCCGGGGCACGCTTCGAGCTGATCGAGGACGCCGCCCACCTCGCGTCCTACCAGCGGCCCGAGGTCGTCACCCCGCTCCTGGCCGAGCATCTGAAGGGCTCGAGCTGACCGAAGGGCTCGAGCCGAGTGAAGGGAACTGCATGAGTCAGATCGACAAGGTGTGGGCGTCGGCCGACGAGGCGGTGGCCGACATCCCCAGCGGGGCGTCGCTGGCCGTCGGGGGGTTCGGCCTCTCGGGCGTGCCGATCGTGCTGATCGACGCGCTGAACCGGACCGACGCCGACGACCTCAAGGTCGCGTCGAACAACTGCGGCGTCGACGGCTGGGGGCTGGGTGTGCTCCTCGAGCAGCACCGCATCTCCCGGGTGACCGCGTCCTACATCGGGGAGAACAAGGAGTTCGCCCGCCAGTACCTCGGCGGCGAGATCGAGGTCGAGCTCAACCCGCAGGGCACGCTGGCCGAGCGGCTGCGCGCCGCCGGCACCGGCATCCCGGCCTTCTACACCCCGGCCGGCGTCGGGACGATGATCGCCGACGGCGGGCTGCCGTGGCGCTACGACGCCGAGGGCAACATCCTCGCGACCTCCCCGGCCAAGGAGGTCCGCGAGTTCGAGGTGACCCAGCCCGACGGCTCCCGCGTCCGCAAGCCCCACGTCCTCGAGCTCGCCCTGGACATCGACGTCGCGCTGGTGCGCGCCGCGAAGGGCGACCGCCACGGGAACCTGGTGTTCAACAAGTCCTCGCAGAACTTCAACCCGCTGTGCGCGATGGCCGGCCGGCTCGCGATCGCCGAGGTCGAGGAGCTGGTCGAGCCCGGCGAGATCGACCCCGACCAGGTCCACCTGCCCGGCATCTTCGTCCACCGCGTGGTCGAGCTGACCCCCGCCGAGGTCGGCCGCAAGCACATCGAGAAGCGCACGACCCAGGAGACGATGAACCGATGAGCCTCACCCGCGAGCAGATGGCCGCCCGCGCGGCCCAGGAGCTCCACGACGGTTCCTACGTCAACCTCGGGATCGGGCTGCCGACCCTCGTGCCCAACTACGTCCCCGAGGGCGTGGGCATGGTGCTGCACTCCGAGAACGGGCTGCTCGGCGTCGGGCCCTACCCCCACGACGCCGAGGTGGACCCGGACCTGATCAACGCGGGCAAGGAGACGGTGACGACGCTGCCCGGCGCCTCGTTCTTCGACTCCGCGCTGAGCTTCGGGATGATCCGCGGCGGCAAGGTCGACACCGCGATCCTCGGCGCGATGCAGGTCTCGCAGACCGGCGACATCGCCAACTGGATGATCCCGGGCAAGATGGTCAAGGGCATGGGCGGCGCGATGGACCTCGTCCACGGCGCCAAGACCGTCATCGTGCTCATGGAGCACACCGCCAAGGACGGTGCCCACAAGATCGTCGAGAAGTGCGACCTGCCGCTGACCGGGCAGGGCGTCGTGCAGCGGATCATCACCGACCTCGCCGTCATCGACGTCACCGAGGCCGGCCTCGTGCTGCGCGAGCTCGCCGACGGGGTCACCGAGGACGAGGTCCGCGAGAAGACCGGCGCGGAGCTGACGAGCGCGCTCTGAGCGCACCCCGGGAACGCACGCACGGCCGGTTCGTGACCTCCTCGGGTCACGAAGCGGCCGCTCGTGCATCCCGGGCCCGGCCGAGCCGTCAGGCGACCCGGAGCACCACCATGCGCGCGTTGACCTCGGCAGCCTTGCGGTAGTCGACGACGTCGGTCGACACGATCGCGACCATCGCCATCTGGGCGAGCCGGTCGACCTCGGCGCGGTAGCCCGCGGAGTCCCAGATGTCGTCGAGCACCGTCGCGACGATCGTGCCGCCCGGACGCGCGAGCCGGACGAACTCGCCGAAGGCGCCCGGCCCGACGTGCCCGTGGGTGAGGGTCCCGACGCACACGACGACGTCGTAGGAGTCCGCGGGCACCGGGAGCGGGCGGGAGAGGTCCGCCGGTGCCAGCCGGCGGTAGACCCCGGTGGCCTTGGCCTTCTCCAGCATCCCCGGCGAGAGGTCGACGCCGTCGATCGTCCGGGCCCCGCGGTCCGCGAGCGCCACACCGACGAGTCCGGTGCCGCACCCGGCGTCGAGGATCTCCCCGTCGACCCCCGCGACCCGCTCCACCGTCTCCGCGGCCACCCCGGGCCCGACGTAGCCCTGCGAGGCGTCGGTGAGCTCGGTGTCGTAGGACTCGGCCCACTCGTCGTAGAGCGCCCGGGCCTCGTCCGGGTCGGCCAACGCGTAGGCGCGGGCGAGGTACGGGTTGCCCGCGGTGTTGGTGGAGATCGGGTCGGGGACGTCGCCGGAGGGCTCGGTGTCGGCCATGGCCCCATCCTCGCCCACCCGGTCCGGTCGGGGCGGCTCAGCCCGGAAAGCTCCCGGCGCGGGGCAGCAGGGCGGGCACCCGGTAGCCGAGCTGGTCGGACAGGAACCCCGCGATCGGCAGCAGCTCCGCCAGGTCCAGCCCGGTCGCCACCCCCATGCGCTCGAGCAGGTAGACCAGATCCTCGGTCGCGATGTTCCCCGTCGCCGCCGGCGCGAACGGACACCCGCCGATCCCGCCGTTCGAGGCGTCCAGCCAGTCCACGCCCCACTCGTGGGCGGCCACCGCGTTCGCGAACCCGGTGTTGCGGGTGTTGTGGAAGTGCGCCCGCGTGATCACCCCCGGCGCCACCTCCCGGACCCCGTCGAGCAGCGTGCGCACCTGGGTCGGCACCCCCACCCCGATGGTGTCCGCGATCGCGATCTCCTTCGCGCCCGCCGCCGCCGAGCGCCGCGCCACCTCCACGACCCGCGCCGGGTCGACCTCACCGTCGAACGGGCACCCGAACGACGTCGCGATCGTCACCGTCGCGAACAATCCGGTCGACGCCGCCTCGGCCAGCACCTCCTCCGCGACCTCGGTCAACGCCTCGGTCGTGGAGTTCTGGTTGGCCTTGGCGAACCCGTCGGAGGCGGGCACGACCACGTTGACCTCGTCCACCCCGGCCGACACCGCCCGGTCGTACCCGCGCCGGTTGAGCACCAGCCCGATGTGCGAGACGCCCTCCGGACGGGGGACCCGCTCCATCACCGCCTCGGCGTCGGCCATCGCCGGCACCAGCTTGGGGTGCACGAACGACGCCGACTCGATCCGGCGCGCCCCCGCCGCGATCGCGCGCGAGATCAGCTCCACCTTCGCGTCGGTCTCCAGCACCGCCCGCTCGTTCTGCAACCCGTCCCGGGGACTGACCTCGACGATGCCGACCATGACCCGTCCTCCCACCCTCTCGACCCCGCCGACGATAGTTCCGCCGCGGGGGTCCGGGCTCGGACGAATGCCCCATCGGGAGCCTTCCCGAGGTGAGCACAGCGTGAGACCGTCGTCACACGGCCGCCTGACGAAGGAGTCGACGATGCGCATTCGGGACGTCCTGACCACCAAGCCCGGCGGGGTGCTGACCGTCGAACCGGGCACGCCCCTGCCGAGCCTGCTCACCGCGCTCGCGGTGCGCGGCGTGGGCGCCGCGGTCGTCGTCGACGACGGGGCGGTCGTCGGGATGGTGTCCGAGCGCGACGTCGTCCGGCACCTGCACCACCGCGGCGCGGCCCTGCTCGCCGACACCGTCGGGTCGATCATGACGGGGCCGGTGACGACGTGCGGCCCGGACGACGAGGTCGACTCGCTCGCCGGGGTCATGACGCAGCGGCGCATCCGGCACATCCCGGTGGTCGAGGACGGCCGGCTGACGGGGATCGTCAGCATCGGCGACGTCGTCAAGACCCGGCTCGACGAGCTCGAGGCGCACCGGGAGCAGCTCGAGGCCTACATCTCGGGTTGACCCGGGAACGCCCACCGCTCGACGCCCGCCGCGACGTCCGCGGGGGCCGGCAGGGCGGCGACCTCCACGGCGAGGGCGCGCGCGGCCGCCCGCTCGGGTCCGTCGCCGAGCAGGGCCGCCACGGCCGTGGTCACGCCCTCACCGCTCACCTGCTCACCGAGCAGCTGCACGCCCGCGCCCGCCGTCGCCACGGCCGCCGCGTTGAAGAACTGGTCGGCCCCCTGCGGGAGCAGGACCTGCGGCACGCCGACGCCGGCGCACGCGAGCGTGGTCCCGCTGCCGCCGTGGTGGACGACGAGCGCGGGCGGGGCGACGCCGTCGACGTCACCCCGCAGCAGGTCGGCCTGCGGCACGAAGGGCTCGACCTGCACGCCGGGGGCCTCGAGGTCGGTGAGCTCGCCCGCCTCGACCGACCCGGTGGCGACCAGGACGTCCACGTCGAGGTCGCGCATGCCGGTGAGCGCGGTGCGCAGCACTCCGGCCTCGCCGAACGAGGTGCCGAGGGTGAGGAGCACCCACGGTCGGCCGGTCAGCCGGCGGGGCGTGAACGGTGTCGGCGGGTTCCAGGCGACGGGGCGCAGGGGCAGCTCGGTCATGCCCGCGAGGTAGCTCGCGGAGCCCGGCTCCTGCAGGGACGGCGGGCAGATGTCGAGGTAGGCGTGTCCGATGGCGTCGCCCTCGGCGAGGGGGACGCCGAGGTCGGCGGCGACCGCGGCGAGGCGCGCGGGCATCGTCGTGCTCATCGGGGAGTACGGGGACGGGCGTCGTCCGAAGGAGTGCAGGACGCACGGGACGTCGGCGGCACGGGCCGCGAGCGCGGCGCCCGGGTCGCCGACCTCGGCGACGACGAGATCGCGAGGGTGCTCGCGCAGCCACGGGATCAGGTCGCCGGCCACCGAGCGCGGCATGACGACCCCGAACACGTCGCCGGCGATGTCGCGCATGGCCTCCTGGTCGGACGGTCGCTCGGTGAAGCCCCGGTCGATCATCGCCTCGCGGAAGGCGTCGAAGACCGGCCGCCCGGCCGGGGCCGTCGCGACGCCGGCGGTCGCGATCGTGGAGGCCGTGTCGGGGCCGGTCGCGAAGACGACGTCGTGCCCGGCGTCGTGGAGGGCGCGGGCGAGCGGGACGAGCGGGAAGGCGTGGCCGGGAGATCCGAGGGCGGCGACGAGGATGCGCACGGCCGCCTACTGTGCCCAACCCGTCGCCGTCGTGGCGTGGGCGGCCCGGGTTGGGGCCTTGCCGCGTCGGGGTAGCCGAGCGCCATGAAGACCACTCGATTGGGCAGGACCGGGCTCGAGGTGTCCCGGATCGCGTTCGGGACCTGGCAGGTCTCGGGCGAGTGGGGCTCCTACGACGTCGACGCGGCGCAGCAGGCCATCCGCCACGCCCTCGACCTGGGCGTGAACTTCTTCGACACGGCCCAGGCCTACGGCTTCGGCGAGTCCGAGGAGGTGCTCGCCACCGCGTTGCGCCACGAGCTCGACCACGACCGCGACTCCGTGGTCATCGCCACCAAGGGCGGCATCAACCCCGGCACCGACCGGCCCCGTGACTCCAGCCGCGAGTACCTGCGCTCCGGGGTCGAGGCCAGCCTGAAGGCGATGAAGATCGACCACATCGACCTCTACCAGATCCACTGGCCCGACACGGACACGCCGTTCGAGGACACCGCCGGCTACCTGCAGGAGCTCGTCGACGAGGGCAAGATCCGCCACGTCGGGGTCTCCAACTTCGACGCGCAGCAGATGGCCGAGTTCGACCGGCGCCGCCCCGTGGAGACCCTCCAGCCGCCCTACCACCTGTTCCGCCGCGGTATCGAGGCCGACGTCCTGCCCTACGTGCGCGCCCACGACATCGGCACGCTGGTGTACTCCCCGCTCGGGTCGGGGCTGCTGACCGGGACGATGGACGAGAACACCACCTTCGAGGACTCCGACTGGCGCGCCCAGGCCTCGGCCTTCCAGGGCGAGCAGTTCCGCACCAACCTCGCCGTCGTCGAGAAGCTCAAGGGCTACGCCGCGGACAAGGGCATCGAGGTCTCGCAGCTCGCCATCGCCTGGGTGCTCGCCCAGGACGGCATCGACGTGGCCATCGTCGGCGCCCGCTCGGAGAGGAACATCGAGCGCTCGCTGGCCGCCGTCGACGTCGAGCTCACCCCCGAGGACCTCGCCGAGATCGAGAAGCTCACCGCCGACCACGTCGAGGTCAGCGGCGCCTCCCCCGAGGGGGTGGCCTGACCGACCCGATGTCAGAAAAGTCCCGTTGCCGACACTGGACGTCGGCAACGGGACTTTTCTGACATGCGGGGGTCAGCCGGGGAGAGCGAACTGGATGCGCTGGATCGAGGTGCTGATCGGCGCGAAGAGCTCGCGGCGGATGCGGTTGTGCTCCGGGTCCGCGTCGTAGACGCGGTAGGCCTCGTCGTCGGGGAAGTCGACGGTGAGGCAGTACGAGGCGTTCCCCGGGCGCAGTCCGCGGTCCTGCCCGGCGAGCAGCGTGAACTCCAGGCCCTCCACCCGCAGGTCGCGCAGCGCCTGCAGCGCGACCTCCACCTGCTCGGGCGGGACACCCTCCGCGACGACCCCGACCACCACGTTCCGGATCACGGGGCCAGCATGCCCTCCACCCGGTCCTGCGGCAGGAGAGCCCGGGGGCTCGGCGGGGCGCTCCCGTCGCGGACCGACCGCGACGCGCAGCGCTCGAGCACGGTGCCCAGGCCGCCCCGGGTCGCGACCACGAGCAGCCGGTCCCCGACCTTGAGGCGCCGGTGCCGTCGCGGGGGCATCTCCAGCACGGCGTCGGGCCCGGCGCCGCGGTACACCCCGACCACCCGCACCGCCCCCGTCTCCACGAGCGCGACGACCGGCAGCCCGGCCATGAACGACGCCCGCCCCACGGCCACCTCGGCCATGAGCAGGATCCGGCGCCCGACGGGGATCGTCGCCAGCACCTGCCCGTCCCGCAGGGCCGCGGCGAAGACCGGCGCGGCCACGTAGGAGACGCTGCGCGAGATCGCGTCCATGCTGCGTTCGACGCGGGCCGCGAGGTCGTCGTCGCGCAGGCGCAGCACGACCCGCAGCGGGCGCTGCACGGACCGCCCGACGAGCGACGCCTGCAGGTTGGTCGCGTCGTCGCTGGTCACGGCGACCAGTGCCCGGGCCTCCTCGACGCCGGCCTCGCGCAGCACGCGCTCCCGGGTCGCGTCGCCGAGGACCACGGGGATGCCGGCCCGCACCGCGGCGGCCGCGCCGACGGCGTCCTCGCTGCGCTCCACGGCCACCACCGGGACGCCGCGCTCGCGCAGCGTGGTGACGATGCGGATCCCGACGTTGCCGAGCCCCACGACGACGACGTGGTCACGACGCGGCATCCGTCGGGGTGCGACCCCCATGACCCGGCCGCTGACCGCGCTCTCCACGACCACCGCCGTCACCAGCGGGATGATCGCGATGCCGATGACGGTCACGAAGCCCTGGATCACGCGCACCGCCACGCTCGCCCCGGTCTCGGGCTGCGCGGCGCCCGCGGAGTCGAGGACCGCGAGGTAGACGGCGTCGCCGAGGGTGTAGCCGCCCGCGGTCGCGAAGGCCACCGTGCCGACGATGAAGAGCAGGACCAGCGCGAGGGTCGCCCGGGCGAGCCGGCGGGTCAGGGTGCCCCGCAGCCGGACGAGGAGGCGCTCGACGGCGTTGCGGACACGCTCGGTGCGCGGGCGGGAGAGCTGGTCGGTCGCCCGGGCGCGGGACTCGGCGACGGCGAGGACGTAGTCGGCGGCGTCGGGCCCGCCGTCGGGCAGCAGCCGGGGGCCGCCGCGGGCCCCCGTCTGGGAGTTCGCGGCCAGCCCGCACACCACGGCCTCGCCGCGCACCTCGCGCCGCCCGGCGACGACGAAGGTGCGGTCGGGCACGCGGACGTGCTGGCGGGTGTTGCGCCCGATGGCCTGCGCGACGAACGAGGGCGCGGCGGTCTCGGACACCGAGAGCACGGTGGCGGTCGGCAGGATCTGCTCGATGCGCCGGCCGAGCCGGGTGTTGAAGAGCCGCACGACGAGGCGCACGTCGGGGTCGATCTCCTGCACCCGCAGGGCGCGGTGGATGTTCGTGACGTCCTCGCGGTCGACGAGCGCGACGGCGGTCGCCCCGCGCACCCCGGCGGCGAGGAAGGTGCGGTCGTCGTCGGCGAGCCCGCCCTCGAGCACGCGCACGCCGGCGTCCTCGATCTGCGGGACGTAGCGGTTGGTGCGGTCGGCGACCACGACGACGATGTCCACGGCGGCGCTGCCCTGCCGGCGGAGGGCCTGGACGATGCGCAGGGTGAGCAGGTTGTCGCCGCAGAGCACGAAGCGCTGGGTACGCCGACCCGACGGTGTCGCCCCCGCACTCGTCACGAGCGGGCACCCTAACCGCGCGTGACCCCCGACCGGGCGGTTTCGGGCTCGTCCGCCGCGTCGGCGCCGGGCGTGCCGGGCCGTCGGCACCGCGATCTCGGTGTCGGCCTCGCGCCCGCGCAGCCGCCGGGACCCCGTGACCGTCCACCGACCGCGCTCGTCGTCGGCGGCCCGATCCAGCGCGGCACCCGACGCCGCGACCCGCCCCGGAATCGTCTTGGCGACGTCGCACAGCCGCGCCGCCTCGTTCACGGGGTCGCCGATGACGGTGTACTCGTAGCGCCGCGCGACGCCGATGTTCCCCGCGACCGCCTCCCCGGCGGAGACCCCGATGCCGGCGCGGATCGCGATCGTCCCGCGGTCGAGCCGCTCGGCCAGGGCCCGGGCGGTCGCGAGCGCGGCGGTCGCGCCGTCGTCGTGGTCGGTGGGGGCCCCGAACACGGCCAGAGCGGCGTCGCCCTCGAACTTGTTGATCCAGCCGCCGTGGCCCTCGACGACGTCGACGACGTCGGCGAAGAAGCGGTTCAGGCGGGCCATGACCTCGGTCGGCGGGCGGGTGGCGGCCAGGCGGGTGGACCCCACGAGGTCGACGAAGAGCACCGCCACGTCGCGCACCTCGCCGCCGAGCTCGACCCGGCCCGCGACGGCGGCCGCCGCGACGTCCTCCCCGACCTGCTGCCCGAACAGCTCCCGCACCCGGTCGCGTTCCCGCAGCCCGGCGACCATCGTGTTGAACCCCGACTGCAGCAGCCCGAGCTCGGTGGTGTCCGAGACCTCCACGGTGACGTCGAGGTCGCCGTCCTCGACACGGCGCAGCGCGCGCCGCACCGCGAGCACCGACGAGGCGAGCGAGGTCGAGGTCAGCGCGGTGACGAGGAACCCGACCGCGAACGCCATCAGCGCGAGGACGAGCGTGACCAGGCCGAGGCGGGTCACCGTGAAGTAGTCCACGTAGACCAGCGAGGTCGCGGCGGCGATGACGACGCCGAGCAGGGGGACGCCGGTGCCCATGACCCAGGTGCCGAGCGAGCGGAGCGCGACGCCGGGCAGGCCGTTCCCGCTGGGCGGCTCGAGCACGAACACCCGGGCGACCTCGCGGCGCAGGGCGAGCTCGGTCAGCCGGTAGGCCACGGTGACGGTGGTGATCCCGCCGAGGGCGATCATCGCGGCGACGGCGACCGCCAGGGTGGGGGACCACCGGGCGTCGACGGCGGCGAACAGCACCACGCCCACGACCCACGGCACCGCCTGCACCACCGCGAGACGCACGGGCGCGCGCAGCACCACGCGGCGCGCCCGGACGCGGTGGCGGTTGCGTTCGGCGGCGGTGGCGTCGGGGCCGGGCGCGTCGGGAATCCGCATCCACGACCACCCGAAGGCGAACGCCATCACCGCCCCGATCGGGGCGTACACCGCGAACAGGCCGAGGTTGACGCGCAGCGCCTCGGCCTCGTCGGCGACGAGGGCCCGGAAGGGCAGCACCCACCCGGCGAGACCGACGAGGAGCCCGGCGCCGACGACGTTGGCCACCACGATCAGGGCGCCGGCGATCGCCTTCGTCCGGAACGCGACGTCGCGAGGGGCCTCGGCGGCGCCGTCAGCCGTGCGCGACCCCGGGCCCGCGGAGGACTCCGCGGGCCCGGGTGCGTTCGTCGGCGGGCGGGCCGTCACGGCTCCCGACGGTAACCAAGCGCCCCGGTCCCGGGTGGGTGGTGTGGTCGACCCGTCAGGTGGCGGGACCGGAGTCGGCCGGCATCCCCGGGGTCGACGGCGGGGCCGGCGGGGTCTGCGGCGTCGACGGGGCGGCGTCGCCGGTGGAGTGCACGGCGCCGCGGCTGCGGGGCAGGCCGCGGTCCTGACGGCGGAGGTTCGCCTCCCGGAGCTTCTTCGCGGGCAGCGAGAGCCGCCAGATCGACCGGGTGGCCTGCCAGAACTGCCGCGGGAACGGGCCCGTGGTGTAGGGCAGCTCGTACTTCTCGCACAGCGCACGGACGCGCTCCGCGATCTCGGGATACCGGTTGGACGGCAGGTCCGGGTAGAGGTGGTGCTCGATCTGGTAGCCGAGCGAGCCGGACATGATGTGCATCAGCCGGTTGCCGGTGAAGTTCGCCGAGCCGAGCAGCTGGCGCAGGTACCACTCGCCCTGCGTCTCGTTCTCCAGCTCCTCCTCGGTGAACACCTCGGCCCCGTCGGGGAAGTGCCCGCAGAAGATGATCGCGTACGACCAGATGTTGCGGATGATGTTCGCGGTGAAGTTCGCCGTGGCCGTCGGCACGAAGTTCGGACCGGTCAGCGCCGGGAACAGCACGTAGTCCTTGCCGATCTGGCGGGCCTGCTTGCGCCCGATGGCGGCCAGCTTGCGCTTGAACTCCTCGGGGTCCTCGAGCTGCTGCTTGCGCAGCCCCTCGATGTCGAGGTCGTGCAGGCTCACGCCGTACTCGAAGGCCAGCATGAGCAGCGTGTTCACGACCGGCTGGACCAGGTAGTACGGGTGCCACGGCTGGTCGGAGCGGACGCGGAGGATCTCGTACCCGACGTCCTTGTCCTTGCCGATCACGTTCGTGTACGTGTGGTGCAGGTAGTTGTGGGAGTGCTTCCACTGGTCGGCGGGGCAGACGTTGTCCCACTCCCACGTCGACGAGTGGATCTCCGGATCGTTCATCCAGTCCCACTCGCCGTGCATGACGTTGTGGCCGATCTCCATGTTCTCGAGGATCTTGGCCACACCGAGCGTGAGGGCACCGGCCCACCACAGCTCACGGCGGTTGCTGCCGAACATCATCACGCGGGCGGCGACGTTGAGGCGGCGCTGCACGGTGATGAGCCGGCGGATGTAGGCGGCGTCGTCGTCGCCCCGCGACTCCTCGATGTCGGACCGGATCTGGTCGAACTCCCGGCCCAGCGCCTCGACGTCCTCCTGGCTGAGGTGGGCGAACTCCTTCACGTCCCGAATGGCCACGGAGACTCCTATCGTTGCGTGCGGCTGCGGTGGTTGTCTCTGGTCTCAGGCGTCGACGACGCAGTCGCCTGCGGCCGCCGTGATGCATGTCTGGATCTTGACGGCGTCCCAGCTCTGGCCGCCGGAGCCGTCCGCGCGGTGCTCGGTGCCGTCGCGCAGGTCGCGCACCGTGCCGGAGCGCAACGGCACGACGCAGGTGTGGCAGATGCCCATGCGGCAGCCGAACGGCAGCTGCAGGCCCGCCTGCTCGCCGCCCTCGAGCAGCGTCGTCGCGCCGTCGACCTCGACCTCGGTCTCCGACTGGGAGAACGTGACGGTGCCGCCCTCGGCCTCCCCGCCCGCGAGGTTGGCCGAGAAGCGCTCGACGTGCAGATGGTCGGAGAGACCCTCGGCCTCCCAGACCTCCTCGGCCTCGTCGAGCATCGCGTTCGGACCACAGACCCACGCCTCGCGCTCGGTCCAGTCCGGACAGACCTCCGAGAGGTCGTGCAGGTCGAGGTGCCCTTCCTCGGTGGTGTGCCGGCGGGTCACGCTCACCGAGCCGTACCGCTGGTCGAGGTCGGCCAGCTCGTCGGAGAACAGGAAGTGCTCGGGGTCGGGCGCGGAGTGCACGACGACGACGTCCGGCATCGTCCGGCGTCGGTCGAGCGTCCGGAGGAACGCCATGATCGGCGTGATCCCGCTGCCCGCGGTGAGGAAGAGAATCTTCTTCGGCGGCGGTTCGGGGAGGACGAAGTCGCCCTGCGGCGGGGCCAGCCGGACGATCGTGCCGGGCGCGACGCCGCGCACCAGGTGCTGGGAGAGGAAGCCCTCCGGCTGCGCCTTGATGGTGACCGAGAGGTGGCCGGCGTCGCGCTTCGGCGGCGAGGTCAGCGAGTACGAGCGCCAGTGGAAGCGACCGTCGACCTGGACCGCGATGCCCACGTACTGGCCGGGCTGGTGGTCGAAGGACCAGCCCCAGCCGGGCTTGATGACCAGCGTGGCCGCGTCGTCCGTCTCGGGCACGACCTTGACGATCTTGCCGCGCAGCTCCCGCGCGGACCACAGCGGGTTGAGCAACGTCAGGTAGTCGTCGGGGAGCAGCGGCGTCGTGAAGCGGGACGCGGCCGCGCGCAACCGCTGGACCGAGCGGGGTAGTCCGGTCGAGGACTCGTTCACAGTCGCCTCCGCTTCGTTACCGGGGACAGCGCTGAACCCGACCGAACGGGTGAGCGCGTGCCTCCGGATTGACCGATCTTCATCACATCAAAACATCCGGCGATGTCATATGACATCACGGGATGTCATGAACGATCCGGAGCCTCGTCGTCCCCGAGAACCCGGGAGGCCTCGCGGACCAGGTCGCCGACCGCACGCGGCATCGTCTCGCGGAAGGCCGACATCACCGTCTGCGCCGCGACGGGCTGCAGCTTGGCCACGACATCGCGGATCGCCTCGAACCGGTCGGCGGGCAGGCCCGCCGCGACGAAGTCCTGCCACACGGTCCGTCGGAAGAGGTCGACGAAGTTCTCCGCGACCTCGGTGACGTGCTCGAGCACCATCGACCGCGTGCCGAGGAGCGCGTCCAGCGGCATCCCGAGGCGGACCGCCTCCGCGCCGGCCCGCACCATCCCGGGGCTGTGCGATCCGGATCACCCCGCCACCGAGGTCCTCGATCAGACCCGCCCCGACGAGCATGTCGTAGTGCGCCGGCTCGACACCCAGCCACGAGGTGAACTCGTCGCGGGCCAGGTCCACCGGCGGCTCGGCCTGCCAGGGCATCAGCATGTCGAGGTACTGCGAGAGCGCCCGCTCGGCGGTCTGGCTCGGCGTGGCGTCCACGAGCCGCTCGATCGCGGCGAGCGAGAACCCCTCGGACTGCAGGTGGGTGATGAGCTCGAGCCGCGCGAGGTGCTCGGTGCCGTAGAACCCGGTGCGCCCCTGCATGTACGGCGGAGGGAGTAGTCCGCGGGCCGCATGCGCCCGAACGTTCCGGACGGTCATCCCAGCATGAGAGGCCAGACGGTCGATCGTCCATGCCGCCGGAGACCCCACGCCCACCCACGGTACGAGTGTTCCACGACTTCGACGGTTCGTGTTACCCCGGGTACCTACTAGTTCCGCGCCGTCGAGGTCGGGGCGGGGCGGGGGCGGGCGCCCGTGCTCGAGAGCCGGGTCCTGGGGAGTCGGTTCCTCGGCGCACCGCGGCGGGGTGGACGTGAGCCTCGTGCGGGCGGGCCGGGGTGTCCACGAGCTGTGGCCGGTCGGTGGGTCTTGTCGTGGGTTCCGCCGCCGGACGCCTGCCCTTGTCGCTGTGAATCACCACGACTGGGCAGCGGGCCGACCGCAGGAGACCACGACAAGGGCACCGCCGACCCGGAGATCCGGGAGCCGCGGCCTGAGCGCCCGCCGACCGTGCCGGAGAACCGACTCCTGGGGACCCGGTTCTCCGACACCTCGGCCGGGTGGACGTGAGCCTCGGTCAGGCCGGCCGAGGTGTCCACGAGCTGTGGCTGGTCAGCCGCTCTTGTCGTGGGTTCCGCCGCCGAACGCCTGCCCTTGTCGCTGTGAATCACCACGACAAGGCAGCGGGCCGACCGCAGGAGACCACGACAAGAGCACCGCGGAACCGAGGCCTGAGCGCCCGCCGGCGAGCGACCCCACGGCCCGCTTTCCGGCTCGGACTACCGGTTCGCGGCGGGCGCGGCGGCCCGGTTCGCACCCTGTGCGGCGGCGCCACGGGCAGCCGGCGCCGCGGCACGGTGACGCGGGGCGGCGGCGTTCTGACCCGCTGCCTGCTGTCCGGCCGCCTTCTGGACCCCGGCCTTCTGCCCGGCAGCCTTCTGCCCCACGGCCTTCTCGCCGTTCGCCTGCTGGCCGACAGCCTTCTGCCCGGCAGCCTTCTGGCCCACGGCCTTCTCGCCGTTCGCCTGCTGGCCGACAGCCTTCTGACCCACGGCCTTCTCGCCGGCGGCCTTCTGGGCGGCAGCCTTCTGACCCACGGCCTTCTGACCCGCGGCCTTCTCGCCGACCGCCTTCTGGCCGGCGGCCTTCTCGCCGGCCGCCTTCTGACCCACGGCCTTCTCGCCCGCCGCCTTCTCGCCCGCCCCCTGGCGCGCGACGTGGTGGGCCTGGGCCCCGGCCGGCTGGTCGGCGCCGGCGCCGGGCGTGGGAGCCGGTGCCGGCGCGGCCTCGGCGGCCCCGACCGACCCCAGCGATGCCGCCACCGCGAGTCCCACCGCGACGCCGATCCTCGTACGGAGTGTGCTGCTCGGACGCATCGAGCGTCCCCCTTCCCCGACACCGGGCGGCAGGTCCGCCCGAGGCGACGCCGGAGCGTAGCCGCGTAATCACTGTGCGAAATCAGGGGCATCGGGATGCGCAGGTCGGTGCCCTGCGGGTCAGGCGATGGTCAAGGGCACCTTCGACCGGGTGAACGGTCACCAGTTGTCGAAGAGACCGCCGCCGTCGAACCCGCCGCCGTCGAATCCGCCCCCCGCCACCGTCCCAGCCGCCGCCGTCGAACCCGCCCCCGCCCCAGCCGCCGTCGAACCCGCCGCCGAAGCCCCCGCCGAAGCCGGAGAACAGGGCGTCGGCGAGGAGGACGCCACCGACGGCGCCCGCGCCGCCGAACAGCATCGGCTTCCACCAGGGCTCGGAGTACCAGCCGGCGGCGACGGGACGCCCGGCCACGCTGCCCCCGGGGTAGTAGTGCGAGTTCTGCGACGAGGGGGCGGGGGACCCGGTCACGGTGCGGCCCTCGACGTCGACGCTCCGATCGGCGGTGAGCTCGCCCGCTCGGGCCCGGTCCGAGCTCGAGGGCAGGTCGGGACCGGGGTCCATCCCCATCGCGGTGCGCGCCGCGCGCACGAAGTGCAGGCCCTCGAGGGCGGTGTCGCCGACGAGGCGGTACTGGCCCGGGGTCGACGCGGACGCCAGCTGCGAGCCGGCGGCGGTGTAGCGCTCGGAGGCGTCGGCGAGGGCCTGGCGGGACGGCTCGTCGGTGCCCGAGAGGGAGAGGACCTGCCCGCCGAGCCGGTCGTACCAGCGGCGGGCCTCGGCCTCGGCGTCCACGTCGGCGGCGCCCGATCCGACACCCCGGCCGGGCGCCCCCGCCCCGACACCCCGGGGCGCACGGCGCGAGACGGCGAGCGCGATCAGGCCGCCGACGACGAGGAGGAACAACAGGACGGTCAGCACGTCGTCGACGATCCACCCTGTTCCTGAACGGTGCCTGTGGACCCCCTGAACATCGGGACGTGCGGGATGCCGTCCTCGTCGTATCCGGGGCCGTCCACGGCGAACCCGAGGCGCTCGTAGAAGCCGCGGACCCGGACCTGGGCACCGAGGACCACCGGTCCGGGCAGCGTGGCGAGGGCCGCGCGCATCAGGGTCGCGCCCGCCCCGGTGCCGCGGGCGGCGGGCGCGGAGACCACCCGGCCGATGCGGTGGCCGACACCGGGCTCGACGAGCACCCGGAGGTACGCGGTGAGCACCCCGTCGTCGTCGCGGCTCCACCAGTGGACCGCGTCGGGCTCGGGGTCGCGGCCGTCCAGCTCGGCGTAGGCGCACTCCTGCTCGACGACGAAGACCGCGACGCGCAGGGCGAGGACGTCGTAGAGGTCCCGGGGCGACATCTCGTCGAGGTGGGCGGACCGGATCACCGGGTCACGGTAGGGCGCACCGAGGGCCCAGCGGGTGGGACGTGGGCCACCGGAGGGTGGCACCGCTGCGCCGGGCCGGTGTATGACTGCCGTGTGTCGTCGTCGCGGGAGGACCTCGAGCGGTTCTGGCCGAGCCGCCGCCTCGACGCGTTCGACGAGTTCTGTCGCCGCGAGGGCTGACCGCGCCCCCGGCGCGCCCCTCCCCGGCTCCTCCGGCCCTCGTCGGCCGTGGGCCGGACGCGGCGCCGCGCCCCGCAGGCCCCGGTCGGCCCCCGTGCCGCCCACCGAACCTCCTTCCGTCGCGGAGCCCGCAGCATGAGCATCACCACCGATCGTCCGTCCACGATCGAGCACACCGTCGCACTGGACCCCGTCAGCCACGGCCTCGTGGACCCCGCCGGCGGCAGCCGCGACCTCGACGCGATGCTCGACGAGGCCCGGGAGGCCGAGCGCACGGGCGCCACGACCGTGGTGGTCCCGGCGGCTGACGCGGGTGCGCCCCGGGCGCACCACTGGCCCGTCACCGCGCAGGCCCTCGCGGTGCTGCTCGCCACCACCCGGGTGCGGGTCGTCGTCCCCGTCCGCGCCCCCGCGTGGGAGGTCGAGGCGATCGCCCGCTTCGCGTCGAGCGCCACCGGGCTGGCGGGCGACCGACTCGTCGTGCGCGTGCTCGGCGTCGGTGCCGAGACGTTCGCCCGCGCGCTGCGCGAGCGCTGGGCCGGCGAGGTCGTCGTCGGCGACCCCCTCACGACCGCCGCCTGAGGCCGACCCCCGCAGCCGCCCTCCCGCGGGGCACCCCTGCTGTGACCGGCACCACACACGCCCAACAGTTGAAGCTTGAAGCAACACTGCTAAGCTCGTCGTCGACAGTCAGTTGACGCTTCAAGCGTGGAGGAACACCATGACCGAGACAGCGGCACCCTCACTCACCCTCGCCGGCGAGTACCAGATCGACCCGGCCCACAGCCGCATCGGCTTCACCGCCCGCCACGCGATGGTCACCAAGGTGCGGGGCCAGTTCGGGGAGTTCCGCGGTTCCGCCAGGATCGACGACGCGAACCCGGCCGCATCGACCACCGAGATCGTGATCCAGGCCGCCAGCTTCGACTCCAGCCAGGAGCAGCGCGACGGCCACGTCCGCAGCGAGGACTTCCTCAACGTCGAGGTCTACCCGGAGATCACCTTCCGCTCGACCTCCGTCGAGAAGGCCGGTGACGACGTCTGGCGCATCACCGGCGACCTGACCATCCGCGACGTCACGGCCCCGGTCACCATCGACTTCGAGCACACCGGTGTCGCGAAGGACCCGTTCGGCAACATCCGCGCGGGCTTCGAGGGCTCCACCACGATCAGCCGCAAGGACTACGGCATCACCTTCAACGCCGCGCTCGAGACCGGTGGCGTGCTGGTGAGCGAGAAGGTCGGGCTGGAGTTCGACATCTCCGCCATCAAGCAGGCCTGAGACCCGTCCCGATAGCGTCGGGGACGTGACTCGAGGCGACGACCCGACGGCTCCCGACCTCCGCGCCGCCCGGACGGGGACGACAGCACTCGTCCTCTCCGGGGGCGGCGTGGCGGGGATCGCCTGGGAGATCGGGGTGCTGCACGGATTGCGCGCCGCCGGCGGCGCGCTCGCGGTGGCCCTCGACGCCCCCGCCCTGGTCGTCGGCACGTCGGCCGGGTCGGTGGTGGGGACGATGGTCGCCGCGGCCGCGGACCGCGGCGCCGACTGGGACCTCGAGGACGCGTGGGCGACACAGCACGCACCCTCCTCGACCGAGCTCCCCCGCACCGTCGACCTCGAGCAGTTCTTCGCGCGCCTCACCGACCCGGCCTTCGCCGACGATCCGGTCGGCGCCCGGCGTCGCGTGGGCGAGTTCGCCCGCGGCGTCGATCCGGCGGAGGCGCCGGGCCGCGGCAGCTCGGTCTCCGCCCGCCTCCCGGTGCACGACTGGCCCGCCGTGCCCCTGCGGATCACCGCGGTGGACGCGCACTCCGGCGAGGTCGTCGTCCTCGACGCCCACACCGGCGTCGCGCTCGACGTCGCGGTGACGGCGAGCTGCGCGGTGCCCGGCGTCTGGCCCGTCGTTCCCATCGGCGACCGCGAGTACATGGACGGCGGGGTCGCGTCCCTCGCCCACGCACCCCTCGCCGCCGGACACGACCGGATCATCGTGCTGGCCCCGATGGTCACCCCGTCGGCGGGCGGTCTGCGCGGCATCGACGAGGAGCTCACGGAGCTGCGCGGGACGGGCGCGGAGGTGGTCCTCATCGGGCCCGACGACGAGTACCTCGCCGGCCCCGGCGCTGCCGCCCTCGACCCCGCCTCGCGCCCGGAGGCCGCCGACCTCGGCGACCGCTTCGGCCGCGCGGTCGCAGCCGCCCACCCCTGATCGCGCCCACCCCTGATCGCGCCCACCCCTGATCGCGCCGAGCCCGGCCGCGGAACGCGCAGGCGCGGCGGGCTGGCCGTCGGGCGACGCGCACGCCACACTGTGTGCCCGCACGATCGGTGACCGGACAGGAGCAGCGCGTGGATTTCGACGTCTTCGTCGAGGTGCCCCGGGGCAGCCGCAACAAGTACGAGCTCGACCACGAGTCCGGTCGGATCCGGCTGGACCGGACCCTGTTCACCGCGACCCAGTACCCGGCCGACTACGGCTTCATCGAGGACACCCTCGGCCAGGACGGGGATCCGCTCGACGCGCTCGTGCTGGTCCAGGAGCCGACCTTCCCCGGCTGCCTCGTCCGCAGCCGGGCCATCGGCATGTTCCGGATGACCGACGAGGCAGGCGGCGACGACAAGGTGCTCTGCGTGCCGGTCGACGACCCGCGCCTGGAGCACCTGCGCGACATCCACCACCTCGACCAGTACCACCGCATGGAGATCCAGCACTTCTTCGAGGTCTACAAGGCGCTGGAGCCCGACAAGCAGGTCGAGGGCCACGAGTGGGTCGGCCGGTCGGCGGCCGAGAAGGAGGTCCAGGCCTCGGTGGAGCGGGCGCGCGAGGCGGGCTTCTCGACATGACCCTGGGGGACGACCGCGACGGGATACGCGACGGCGGACGGCCGCGTGCCCAAGCTCGTCGTCGTCGCGATCGTCTGGGCGGTGTTTCGGCCTCATCGGGCTCTTCGCCGCGCTGCTCATGCACTCGAGCGGCTTCGCGGTCTTCGGGTTCCTGTGCGTCATCGCGGGCGGCGCCCTCTACCTCGGCCAGCGCACCCGGGACCAGCTCGCGTACGACGAGCAGCACCACAGCGTGCACCCGGACAGCCCCGTGGCGGACGGCGACCTGATCGACGACGCGCCCGACCCCGCCGCCGCCACCGACGACACCAGCGCGTTCGGGACCCCCCTGCACGACGACGACATCCTCGACGCGGAGTTCACCGAGTACTTCGACTACGACCAGTCGCCCGCGGACCAGGACGACGGCACGGGCTACGACGACGAGGAAGTGGCCTACCAGCGCTACCAGGCCGATCAGCGCGTCCGCGAGAGCGAGGCCGCCGACGCCGCGCACCAGGACGACGAGGACGGGGCGACGGACGGCGGGGAGACCGAGGACGACGAGCACGACGACGTCGCCCGCACGTCCCGCATCCCGGCCGGCGGCGTCGGCAGCGACGACGGGGACGACGACGTGTCCACCCACGACTACGGCGACCGCGGCGGGAGCCGCCGGTGAGCCCCACCGCGGGAGAGCCGGTGGTCGTGGACACCCCCTCCGGGGCGGTCCGCGGCCGGGTGCACGCCGACGGGGACGTGGTGGAGTTCCTCGGGCTGCGCTACGCCCGGGCCGCCCGGTTCACGGCGCCGGTCCCCGAGGAGCCCTGGGACGGCGTCCGCGACGCCCGGACACCCGCGCCGATGTGCCCCCAGCTGGCCTCCCGGATGGACGACGTGGCGGGCCCCTCCGACGCCGAGGCGCTGGGCCAGGACGAGGACTGCCTGACGGCGACCGTCCGGGCGCCGTACGACGCCGCCCCGGGCGACGACCTGCCGGTGCTCGTGTGGATCCACGGCGGCGCCTACGTCATCGGGGCGGCCTCGCTGTCCTGGTACGACACCGCGCGCCTGGTCCGGGAGGGCCGTGTGGTGACCGTGAGCGTCGGCTACCGGCTCGGCGTACTCGGCTGGCTGCGTCACCCCGGGGTCTCCCCCGGCAACCTCGGCCTGCTCGACCTCGCCGCCGCCCTCACGTGGATCCGCGAGCACGTCCCGGCCTTCGGCGGTGACCCGGACGCGGTGACGCTGGTCGGCGAGTCGGCGGGCGCCCATGCCATCGCCTGCCTCATGAGCGTGCCGCGCCACCGGTCGCTGTTCGCGCGCGTGGTCCTCCAGAGCGGCCAGTTCGGGCTCGGCCTCGCCACCGAACGGTCGGCGGCACGGGTGGCGGGCTTCGTCGACGACGCCCTGCGCGACGTCGCCGGGACGGGCGCGGACCCTCGCACCGTCGACGTCCCCACCCTGCTGCGGGCCCAGAAGCGCGCCATGGTCCGCCACGCCGGGCCGGGCGGGATCAACTCGGCGCCCGCCTTCGCCCCGATCGCCGGCGTCGAACCGCTGATCGGCGTCCCGGCCGCCGACCCGTGGGTCGCCGCGGCCCACTCCGGGCACCCGATGATCATCGGGACGACGGCCGACGAGGCGAACACGTTCATCCGCATCGCCCCGCCCCTGCGCCGGCTCGCCGACGGCCCGTTGGGCGCCCTGGTGGACGTCGCCTCGCGGGTCATCACCCACCGGGTGTTCAGCGGACCCGCGGACCGGTTGGCCACCCGGGTCGCGGCGGCGGGCACCACGGTGAGCTGCTACCGGTTCTCGTGGCGGGCCCCCGAGGGCCGCCTCGGGGCCTGCCACACCGTCGAGCTGCCGTTCCTGTTCGGGAACCGCGAGGCCTGGCAGCACGCGCCGATGCTCGCCGGGGCCTCCTGGGACGACGACGTCGAGCCGCTCGGCCGGGTGATGCGGGCGCGGTGGCTGGGGTTCGTCGGCGGAGGTGCGCTGCGCGCCCGTGAGCGGAGAGTGCGGCTGTAGCCGCACTTTCTGCTCACAGGCCGGAGGCACCGATCGCCTCCCGGTAGCGCGCCACGTTCGCGAGCTTGACGTCCTCGTAGCCGCGCACCATGTCCGGCAGCGCGGCGACCCGGACCGCCCCCTCGACGTCGCCGTCGGCGGCCCGCGCGACCAGCCGCGGCACGAGCGCCCGGTACTCCTCGACGAGCGCCCGCTCCACGCGCCGGACCTCGGCACGGCCGAACGGGTCGAGCGGCGTGCCCCGCAGCCGGCGCATCGCGTGCAGCGTCGAGTACGCCGGGCGGAACCACGGCCCGAGGGTGAGCTTGCGACGCAGGCCCATGGCCCGCAGCGACGGCGGGTGCAGCTTCCAGGAGATCCGGGCGTCGTTCCCGAACTCGGCCCGCACCCCGGCGCCGAACGCCGGGTCGGTCGAGAGGCGGGCCACCTCGTACTCGTCCTTGTAGGCCATGAGCTTGTGGAGGCCGACCGCGACCGCCTCGGCGAGGCGCGCGTCGCCGGCCACGAGCCCCGCGATCACCTCGGCGTAGGAGCGCGCGTAGGCGGCGTCCTGGTAGGCGACCAGCTCGGGGACGCGGATGCCGACGAGCCGGGCGAGCTCCGAGCCCTCGGGCGCACCGATCGACGCGACGATCTCCGCCGCGGCCGCCGCACCCGCCGTCGTGAGCCCGGGGACCCCGCCGGCCGCGGGGCGCGTGACCGCCTCGACCGTCGCGGCGAACGCCACCGGATCGGCCACCGACTGCCGGCCCCGGCGGAACGCCTGCACGTTCGTGGCCACGGCGGCCCCGTTGAGCTCGAACGCCGCCTCCACGGCGTCCGCGGACAGCGGCAGCGCGCCCAGCTGGTAGGCGGCCCCGAGCAACAACGACAACGAGAACTGGTCGTCGGAGAACAGCGCCTCGGCGAGCGCCCGGGCGTCGAGCACCGCGCCGACGTCGCGGCGGGTGGCCGCGGCGATCCGGCCGAGGACGGCGTCGACGGGCGGGTAGGCCACGGAGGGGTCGACGACCTGGTCCCCCGTCGGGATCTTCGCGCTGGACACGACGGCGACGGTGCGCTCCGGCGACGCGGCCGCGAGGTGGGCCGGGTCGGCGGCGACGAGGAGGTCCGCGCCGAGGTAGAGGTCGCACTCGCCCGTCGCGGCGCGTCCGGCGATCTCGGCGTCACCGAGCTTGACGTCGGAGACGACCGCGCCGCCCTTCTGCGCGAGCCCGGTCTGGTCCAGGCCCCGGGTGGGCCGGCCGTCGACGCGGGCCGCGGCGGCGAGCACCTGGGAGATCGTCGTGACCCCGGTGCCGCCGATCCCGGCCAGCCGCACGACGGCGTCGTCGGGCACCGTCCGGACCGGCTCCGGCAGCACGCCGGCGTCCAGGACGTCGACGGTCGCCCGCTTCGGGGTGGTCCCGGGCTCGACGACGGTGAACGCGGGGCAGTCGCCGTCGAGGCAGGAGTAGTCCTTGTTGCACGACGCCTGGTGGATGCGGGTCTTGCGCCCGAACTCGGTGTCGACGGGGGTGACCGAGAGGCAGTTCGAGGTCTGGCCGCAGTCGCCGCAGCCCTCGCAGACCCGCTCGTTGATGACGACGCGGGTGGTCGGGTCGGGCAGCGTGCCCCGCTTGCGCTTGCGGCGCTTCTGGGCGGCGCACTCCTGGTCGTGGATCAGCACGGTGACGCCGGGGGTGTCGGCGAGGACGCGCTGCGCCTCCTCGATCCGCGAGCGGTCCCACACGACGACGCCCTTCGCGAGCCGCACCTTCCGGTACCGCGTCGTGTCCTCGGTGGTGATGACCACCCGGGCGACGCCCTCGTCGAGCAGCACCCGGACCAGCGCGGGCATCGGGAGGGCGCCGACGGCGTCCTGCCCGCCGGTCATGGCCGCGGCGCCGTTGTGGAGGAGCCGGAAGGTCATGTGCGCCCCGGCCGCGACGGCCGCGCGGATCGCGAGGCTGCCGGAGTGGTGGAAGGTGCCGTCGCCCATGTTCTGGACCCAGTGCGAGGCCTTGGCGGGGTCGGCGAAGGGCTCGGTGCCCAGCCAGTGCGCACCCTCGCCGCCCATCTGGGTCAGCCCGGTGACGTCCCCGACCTGCGCCTCCGGCATGAGCATGACCATGGTGTGGCAGCCGATGCCCGCGCCGACCAGCGAGCCCTCGGGCGCGGCGGTCGTCGACGTGTTGTGCGGGCAGCCCGAGCAGTAGAACGGCGTGCGGCTCGCTCCGGCGATCGGCAGGTCGATGCGGGTCCGGGCGCCGCGGCGGCGCTCGTCCCAGGCGACGACGCTCGGGAACGCCGCCCCCGGCTGGGCCAGCAGGCGGCGGGCGACGCCGAGGGCGACCGCGTCCGGGTCGAGGTCGCCGTGGACGGCGAAGAGCGGCGCCCCGTCGGGGTCGGTCTTGCCGTGCACGGCAGGCGCGCCGGCGCGGCCGTAGAGCCGCTCCTTGATCTGGGTCTCCAGGAACGCGCGCTTCTCCTCGACGACGACGATCTCGTCGAGGCCGTCGGCGAAGCGGTCGACGACGCCGGGCTCGAGCGGCCAGGGCATCCCGACGCGCAGCAGCCGGATGCCGCGGGCGGTGAGCTCCGCGTCGGTCCCGGTGGTCGAGCTCCGCTGCGCTGCGTCCGCGGTGAGGCCGAGCGACGCCAGCGCCTGCCGGAGGTCGAACCAGCTCTTGCCCGCGGCGACGATGCCGATCCGCGCGGGACCGCGCCCGACGATCGTGTTCAGCCCGTTGGCCGCGGCGTAGCGGCGGGCGAGGACGAGCCGGGCGCGGTGCAGGTCGCGCTCGAGCGGGGCCAGGCGCGGCCCGAGCAGCTTGGCGTGGGGCTCGTGGTGGAAGGGCGTGCCGTCGATCTCGAGGTCCGGCACGACGGGCAGGACGCGGTCCGGCGCGACGGCGACGGTCCCGGACCCGTCGGCGACCGCGGTGACCATCTTCAGCCCGACCCAGCAGCCGGAGACCCGGGAGAGGTGCACGGCGTGGCGACCGAGGTCGAGGACGTCCTGGACGTCGGCCGGGTAGAGCACCGGCACGGCCATGTCGGCGAGCGCGGCCTCGGAGGCGCAGGGCACGGACGACGACTTCGCGGCGGGGTCGTCCCCGACGATCGCGAGCGCGCCCCCGTGGGCCGAGGTGCCCGCCAGGTTGGCGTGGCGCAGCGCGTCGGTGGCGCGGTCGAGACCGGGGGCCTTGCCGTACCAGTAGCCGGTGATGCCGTCGGCGACGTCGTCGCGCAGCGCGCCGGTCGCCGGGGCGAGCTGGGTCCCCTGCACCGCGGTGAGGGCGAGCTCCTCGTTCAGCCCGGGGGCGACGACGACGCCGTGCGCGTCGAGGAGGTCGCGGGTGCGCAGCAGCTCGAGGTCGTACCCGGCGAGGGGCGAACCCTCGTAGCCGGACACGTAACCGCCGGTGCGCAGCCCCGCGGCGGCGTCGGCCCGGCGCTGGTCCAGCGGGAGGCGCACCAGGGCCTGCACCCCGGTGAGCTGCACGCGGCCGTCCGTGTCCGTGTAGCGGTCGCGCAGCGTCATCGGCGTGCGGCGGGGCTCGGGCCGGACCGGCTCGGGGCGGGTGCGGGGGATCTCGAGGGTCACGGTGGCGACCTCCGATCTGCGACGGCGGCGGGTGCGGGCCGGGATCGACCGGACCGGGCCGCCGCGCGGCATCCGGCAGGGATTGCTCGGATGGACACCGAAGCTAGAGAGCTACTCACCAGTGGTCCAGCGTGGTGTCACGATGTTGAGCCGTTGGTATCGTCGGACCACGGTTTCACCGGTCGGGCTGGTCCGTTGGACCAGCCGGTCACGCGACGTTCCCCGGAGGTGTGACGGTGACGCTCGACGACCTGGACCGGGCGCTGCTCCTGGCCCTCCTGGAACGCCCGCGTGTCGGTCTGCGGGAGCACGCGCGCACGCTCGGCGTCGCGCGGGGCACCGTCCAGGCCCGCTTCGTGCGTCTGCAGGAGGCGGGGGTCATCACCGGTTTCGCCCCACGGGTGTCGCCCTCCGCGCTCGGGTACGGGGTGCTGGCGTTCGTCACGCTGCACATCGCGCAGGGGCGTCTCGACGCGGTGGCCGAGCACCTCGCCTCGGTGCCCGAGGTGGTCGAGGCGCACAGCATCACCGGTGACGGCGATCTGTGGTGCCGGGTGGTGGCCCAGTCCAACGCCCATCTCGAGCGGGTCATCCAGCACCTGCTGGCCTCGCCGGGGGTGGAGCGGACCCAGTCGGAGATCTCGCTGACCGAGCGGGTGCCGGCGCGGGTGCTGCCCCTGGTGCGGGCGCTGCCCCGGAGCGGCCGGCGTCGCGAGGAGGCCTGAGGGCCGGGCGGTCGGGTGCCTCGCCCGGGTGCATCGGGAGGGATCGGCGTCATGTCCGGGCGCCCGGGGTATCGCCACCGGTGTCGGCTCCCGAGTCCCGACCCGCCAGGAGGACCACCATGACCGCCCCCGAACTGCGCCCGGCCACCCTCGACGACTCCGCGCTCGACGACGTGCGCCGCCTCGAGGCACACCTCGGCACCCCGGTCGTCGCCTACGAGCCCGAGAGCCCCTTCGCGGCGCTCTCGGCCGAGCAGCTCGCGGAGATCCAGCGCGTCGAGTCCGCACTCGGCGTGCGCCTGCTCGCCTACCGCGGCTGACCGGGGCCGGGCCCCACGGGCCTCAGGCCGGGAGGTCCAGGGCCGGCCGGTCCTGCGGCCGTCCCGGCACCCCGCCGCGCCCGCGGGCGCTGCGCCGCGCCGGCGATCCGGGCGGCGGACCGATCCGCAACGGGGCGGTGACCGCGCCGGCCCGGGACGCCGACGACGAGGTCGGGCTCGGCAGCATCAGCGCGACCGGGGCGAGGGTGCCGACCGGGGTCGGCGCAGGCACCGGGGGCCGGACGTCCGCGCGCACGGGCGGGACCTCGGGCAGGTCGAGGTCCTCGCGGGACAGGACGTCGGCGAGGTCGGGGAGATCGACCCCGAGGTCGTCGAGCAGCCGCGCGGACCGTCCCGCCTCGATCAGCGCGAGGCCGAGGTCCGCGGGCGTCGGCGGGCGTTCCCGGCCGGCCGCGCGGGCCCGGGCGCGGGCCAGGGCCCCGGCCGCGGCCACCGTGAGGGCGGGCGCCCCGTCCGGTGCCACCAGCGGCTCGGTCACGGCGCACCCGGCGCACGCCGCGGCCACGACGGCCGCCCCCGCGCGCCGGAGCCCGAAGGCCCGCCCGACCTCACCGCCGGAGCGCACCACCGCGAGCAGCAGGTGCTCCGTGCCGACCCGTCCGTGCCCGAGCGCCTCCACCTCGCGGCGGGCGGCCTCGACGAAGGGGGCCAGCCCGTCGTCGGCCGCGCGCCCGGGCTCCTCGAGGCAGCCCTGCCCGAACGCCGTGGCGTCCGCCGGGGCGGAATCCGGCACCGGCATCCGCCGCGGACCCGGGGAGGGGCGGCGGCCCGCGGGCACGACGATGCCCCCACCCGTCGTCCGGCGGGCCTGCGGGACCTCGTCCTCGCGGCGATGCGCGGTGAGGTCATCGAAGATCGGCGTGGCGGTCATCGGCCCGGCTCCCTCCTGCGTACCTCGTCGGCGGTGTTCTATCCGGGTCCGCACAGCTCGGGCCGGCATTCCCCTCCTCCCCCGGCGCGCGCGGGTGATCCCCCGACCGGGTGGTGGTCCGGCAGCGCGTGACCGCGGTACCCGGGCAGGCGATGGCCGGATGCCGCACGCCGCCGCCCCACCGGCCCAGCCCGGTCGCCGTGCGGAGCCGGCCCTCACTCCTCCGGGTCGCCCGGCGTCGGCACCGCGGCACCTTCGGGCGAAATCACCCGACATGGCGTGGGACCCGGCCCCCTCCGCCGTCGTTGACACCCGTGTGTGAGGCTGCCGCGACCGCCCGGGCACGGGGCCCGGCGCGCGCGCGACGCGGGAGGTGCGTATGGCGACAGTGCGACGTCGGCCCGCGTCGTCCCCCGGCCCGCAGCGCTCCGAGGACACCCGCGCCGTCGTCGCGGTGCTCGCCCGGGTCGCCCCGCCGGCCCGCGACCGGGACGCGGGCGCCGAGGCGGCCGCGATCGTGCGCTGGGCGCACACCGTCGGCGCCCCCGACCGCCTCGTCGCCGAGCTCGACTCGCCGGAGGCCGCTGCCCGACTGGTGTCGCTGCTGACGCGGATCGGGGCCTCCGACGGCGTCGTGCGCGGCGACGCCGACCGGGGCACGTGGCGCGTCGAGGTGCCCGACCGGGAGGACCCGGCCCCGGGGCAGGACCTGCTCGCCGCCCGCCTGGGCCTCGTCGACGGCCGGGGCCGGGCGCTCCCGAACCCGCCCGCCTGGCTCACCGGCGGCTCGCTGCCGGGAGCGGTCGCGACCTGGCGCGGGGCGCTGCTCGCGCGCGGGCACGTGGAGCGCCGGGACAGCACCGCCGACGTCGTCGTGGACTGCCCCGCCCCGGGACCGGCCCTCGCGCTCGCCGAGCTCGGGCTGCGCCTCGGGGTGCGGGCGGCGACCCACCGCGAGGGCGGCGGCGCCCGCGTGGTGGTGAGCGACCCGGACGAGGTCGCGCTGCTGCTCACCACGTGCGGGGGCCGGGCCACGGCCGCGGCCGCCGGCCTGGACGAGCCGCCCGGTGACCCGACGTCGGGCTCGGCCAACGACGCCCGGGCGACCGTCGCCGCGTCCCGGGCGGGGACGGCCGTCGCCGAGGCGTTCGCGAGCCTCGAGCGCGCGGGGGTCGTCGTGCCGGACACCCTCGCCGAGGCCGGCCGGCTGCGCCTCGCCCACCCCGACCTCGGGCTGGCCGACCTCGCCGCGCGGGCCGACCCGCCGCTGTCCAAGGACGCGCTCGCCGGGCGGCTGCGGCGACTCCTCTCCCTGGCCCGGCGCCACCGCTGAGCCGGGGTCGTCCGCTCGGGCGGCGTGCCGCCGGACCCGCTCCTAGGGTGACCTGATCACGCTGTGGTGACGAGGGGCGGGCGATGGTCGAGACGGTGCGGGGTCCGGTCGAGGCGGCGGAGCTCGGGACGACGCTCATGCACGAGCACGTCTTCGTGCTCACCCCCGACCTCCTCGCCAACTACGGCCACGAGTACTGGGACGAGGAGCTCCGCGTCGCCGACGCGGTCGACAAGCTGACCCGGCTGCGCGCGCTCGGCGTCCGCACCATCGTCGACCCGACCGTCGTCGGGCTCGGCCGGTACATCCCCCGCGTCGTCCGCGTGAACGCCGAGGTCGACATCAACATCGTCGCCGCCACCGGTCTCTACACCTTCGACGAGCTGCCGCGTCAGCTGCAGTCGCGCGGCCCGGGCTCGCTGCTCGGCGGCGAGGAACCGATGACCGGGATGTTCGTCCGCGACATCCGCGAGGGCATCGCCGGGACCGGGGTGAAGGCGGCCTTCCTCAAGGGCGTCGTCGAGGAGAAGGGGCTGACGCCCGACCAGGAGCGCATCCACCGCGCGATCGCCGCGACCCACCGCGAGACCGGGGTCCCGATCACCGTGCACACCAACAGCGAGCACGAGACCGGACGGCTCGCGCTCGACCTGTACGAGGCCGAGGGGGTCGACCTCACCCAGGTCGTCGTCGGGCACGCGGGCGACTCGAACGACCTCGACTACCTGCGCTCGCTGGCCGACCGCGGCGCCACCCTCGGCTGCGACCGCTTCGGGCTCGACCGCTACAACACCACCGAGCGCCGGGTGGCCACCGTCGCCGCGCTGTGCGCCGAGGGCTACGCCGACCGCATCGCGCTGTCCCACGACGCGTCCTGCTACATCGACTTCTACGCCGGCGAGGCGGCCCAGCAGGCGCTCCGGGCCGCCGCGCCGAACTGGCACTACGAGCACATCAGCCGCGACGTCCTCCCCGCCCTGCGCGAGGCCGGGGTCACCGACGACCAGATCACGACGATGATGGTCGACAACCCGCGCCGCTACTTCGGCGGCTGAGACCCCGGCCCGGGCCGCGTCAGCGCCGCGTCATCCCGAAGAACCCGGCGATCGCGGTGGCGGCGTCGGGTCCCGTCGGGTCGGCGTAGGAGGCGCCCGCCCGCCCACCGGACCAGTCGTGTCCCATCCCGTGCACCGTCCAGGACTCGGCCACGACGCGGCCGCCGGGCTCCCGCCAGCGCTCCCGGGTCCACGACCGACCGCCGTCCGCGGTGCCGGTCTCGCGCTCGCTGACCACCCCGGACGCACGCCCGACCGCCGAGCGGACGACGGCGTCGGCGTTCCCCGCGGCGACGGTCCGGTCGGCGTCGCCGTGCACCACGATCAGCGGCACCGGGCCCGCGTCGGCGACCCTCGTCGGGGGTGACGACATCGCCGCGAACGCCGACCCGGCGTCGTGGGCCGCCCGGTAGGGCAGCCCGGAGTGGACGCCGGCGCCGCAGAAGACGTCGGGGTGGGTGGCCGCGAGGACGGCGGCCATCGCGGCCCCCGCCGAGAAGCCGGCGACGCCGATGCGGGCGGGGTCGACGTCGTGGGCGTCGGCGACCTCGCGGGCGACGGCGGCGATGAGGGCGGGCTCCCCGCGGTCGCGCTCCTGGTCCCCCGGCCGGAACCAGTTCCAGTAGCCCATCGGGTTCGCCGACCGGGACTGCTCGGGATAGACGACGACGATGCCCTCGCGCTCGGCCACCTCGTCCATCCCGGTCGAGGAGGCGAAGGTGTCGGCGTCCTGGGTGCCGCCGTGGAGCATGACGAGCAGCGGCGCCGGTCGCTGCGGCTGCGTCGGGACGTAGACGCGGTAGGCCAGGGCGCCCGCCGGCCCGCGCACGCCCCCGCGGGTCACGCTGCCCGGGGCAGCGGCCGTGGCGCCGGAGGGCGGGGACGCGACCCCACCGAACCGACCGGCGGACCCGGACATCCCGGGGAGCCGCCGACATCCCGGGAGCGCCGGACATCCCGGGGAGCCCGCCGGACATCCCGGGGAGCCGGCCGGACATCCCGGGGAGTCCGCCTGCTCCCGGGAGCCCGCTGCTGCCGAGGGCGCGCTGGACGGCGGCGGTGGCCTCGGTGAGCTGCCCCGAGCGCATGAGCCGGGCGGCCTCGTCGAATCGCGAGGAGGTGCTGCCGCCCGGACGCGCGAGGGCGTCGACGAGCCGGGTGAAGCGGGACATGGGTACTCCTGACGATCGTCAGACGATGCGCGGCCCGAGGGCCGCCTTGACCGCGCGGCTGGCGCGGAACGCCCCGAGCACCTCGACCGCGGCGATGGTCGCCAGGGCCAGCTCGGGGTCGACGTCCTCGGCGACGGTCGCCAGTCCGAGGACGCGGATCTGCACCTGCTCCCCCGCGGCGCGGAGGCGCTCGAGATCGGCGCGCGTGAAGTGCTGGGTGCCGAGGACGAGGGTGCGGCGGGCGACCGTGGTGTCGATCGCGGACTCACTGCGCGCGAGCTGCGTGCGGACGGCCGTGCGGATGAAGTCGGTGCGGTTGGAGAAGAAGCCCTCCTGCACGAGCAGGTCGATCCGTCCCAGGTCCACCGGACCCAGGTTCACGGTGATCTTCTCGGT
Organism: uncultured Actinomycetota bacterium; assembly: GCA_963849235.1. GTDB lineage: Bacteria > Actinomycetota > Actinomycetes > Mycobacteriales > Pseudonocardiaceae > Actinomycetospora. Next base: position 47,184 of record CAWKGY010000003.1, read on the forward strand.
GCGCTCCGGCTCCCCGACCATGCCTCCTCCATCCATCGACCATCCACATGGATGGTGCACGGCAGGCTTCGCCCGCACAAGTCCTGACTCTCGACGGAGCGCCGAGGCCACGCCCGCCGAGGGGCACGCCACGCACCCCGACCCGGCTCCCGAGCTGCCGGAGGTACCCCTCGACGACGCAGGCGCCCCGGCTGGGTGGTGCTCCACAACCCAGGATCTCTAGGGTGACCGGACGTCCCCCGGAACCCGAGGAGCCCACGATGGAGTGGACCGGCGCCCGCTACGCCGACCAGCCCGAGGTCGAGGTCCAGACGTGGGTCGCCGCTCCCCCCGAGCGGGTGTGGCCCCTGGTCATCGACGTGGAGGCGATGCCGGCCATGAGCGGCGAGCTCCAGGCCGTCGAGTGGACCGACGGGGCGAGCGGTCCCGCCGCGGGGGCTCGGTTCGTGGGGCACAACAGCCATCCCTCGCTCGGCGAGTGGTCCGCGACGGCGACGGTGGTGACGTGCGAGCCGGCCGCCGAGTTCGCGTGGGAGGTCGACGGCGAGGGCGGGCCGGCCGCGCGCTGGTCGTTCCGGCTCGAGGACGCCGACGGCGGGACGACGGTGCGCCAGCGCGTCCGCCTCGGGCCGGGGCGCTCCGGGCTCAGCCACGCCATCGACCGGATGCCCGACAAGGAGGAGAAGATCGTCTTCGTCCGGCTGCGCGAGTTCGAGGCCGCGATGCAGCAGACCCTCGAGGCGATCCGCGAGGTCGCCGAGGGCCCGCGGCCGGCGCCGTGAGGACCGCGACGACCGTCGAGGGCTCCTCCGACCCCACGGTCGTCGACTTCGTCGTCGAGGCCGAGCACCTCGGGCTCGACGAGTGCTGGGTGGCCGAGGCCTGGGGCTCCGACGCGCCCTCGGTGCTCGGGTTCCTCGCCGCGCGCACCGAACGGATTCCGGCTGGGCTCGGGCATCGTCCAGGTCGGGACGCGCACCCCGGTCGCCGTGGCCCAGGCCGCCCTCACCCTCGACGCGCTCTCCGGCGGCCGCTTCGCCCTCGGGCTGGGATCGTCCGGGCCCGGCGTCGTCGAGGGGCTGCACGGCGTCCCGTTCGCGCGCCCGCTGACCCGGATGCGGGAGACCATCGACGTCGTCCGCCAGGCCTTCGCCGGCGAGAAGATCGCCTACTCCGGGCGCACCGTGACCATCCCGCTCCCCGGCGGCGAGGGTCGACCGATGCGCCTGTCGATGCCGGCCAACCCCGACCTGCCGATCTACGTGGCGTCGCTGTCCCCGCGGATGCTGGAGCTCACGGGCGAGGTCGCGGACGGCTGGCTCGGCACCAGCTTCGTCCCCGAGGGCGCGTCGGCCTACTTCGAGCACCTCGACGCCGGCCTGGCCCGCGCCGGGCGCTCCCGCGCCGACCTCACCGTCTGCCAGGGGGCCGAGGTCGCCTTCGCCGAGGACGAGGCCGAGCTGGCGACGATGGTCGCGGCCCGACGCCGGGGCCTCGCGTTCTCGCTCGGCGGGATGGGCACCGCGACGACGAACTTCTACCACGACGCCTACGCCCGCCAGGGCTGGTCGGAGATCGCCGACGCGGCCCGCGAGCGGTGGCAGGCCGGCGACCGCGACGGCGCCGCCGCGCTCGTCCCCGACGAGATGGTCCTGGCGACGACGCTGCTCGGGACCGAGGAGATGGTGCGCGCCCGGTTGCGGGTGTGGGCCGACGCCGGCGTCGACACCGTCCGGCTCTACCCGGCGGGCGAGACCCTCGACGAGCGCCTCACCACGCTCGGGCGGGCGATCTCACTGGTGCCCAAGGCTCGTGAGCACTAGATGCGGCTATGGCGACGCACAGTGCTCACGAGCCGGAGGCACCGACGAGGACGACGTCCAGGCGCCGCGGCCCGTGGACGCCCTCGACCCGCTCCAGCTCGATGTCGCTGGTCGCCGACGGGCCCGAGACGAACGTCAGCGGGCGCGTCGGGTCGAGCCGCGCGATGCCCTCGGGCACGGAGCACACGACGTCGGCGGCGCGGATCACGCAGACGTGGTGGTCGGGGACCAGGGTGATCACGCGGCGGCCCTGGTCCGGCGCGCCCGAGTCGAGGACGAAGGTCCCGGTGTCGGCGATCGCGACCGCCGCCCCCGTCACCACCGCGTCGACGTGGTCCAGGTCGTCGACCGAGAGCGGCGGCTCGTCGCGCCGCACCTCCCCGCCGAAGGCGCCGAGCCAGGCGTCGGGGACGCCCGGAGGCGCGACGACGCTCGTCGCGGGCTCCAGGAACGCGGCCACGGCGGCCGCGACGTCGGCCTCGCCGGCCACCCACCGCACCGTCGCGCGGTAGTCGGTCAGGGTCTCGTCGAGCCGGGCGACGGCTTCCTGGGTGCCGGGCGCGTACCGGCCCGCGGACCGGTACGTGCGGGGCACGACGACGGGTGCGGTCGGCGCCCCGTCGTCGCGCGCGGTCCGCAAGCGGGCGAGGACCTCCTCCCGGGCGTCCATCAGGACCCGTCCCCGCGGGTCCGCGCCCACCACTGCCGGAACGTCTCGGCCGGCGGCGCGGGCACGTCGCGGGCGTTCGTCCAGCCCGACATCGGCCAGGGCAGCGTCGAGATCCGGCCCTTGCGCCCGGCGAGCACCCGACCCACCCCGAGCGCCCGCTCTGCCAGCTTGAACCGGCCCGGCGTCGTCATCGCGATCGCCGCCGCGTGCATCGCGACGTCCAGCCCCGTCGGGCGGGTGTGGGAGTCGACGGCGGCCGCGCGCTGCTGCACCAGCAGGTGCGGGATGTCGATGCGCACCGGGCACGCGTCGAAGCACGCCCCGCACAGCGACGAGGCGTAGGGCAGCGAGGCGTTGACGTCGTCGGGACCGGCGATGCCCGTCATCTGCGGGGACAGCACGGCCCCGATCGGGCCCGGGTAGACCGAGCCGTAGGCGTGCCCGCCCGCGCGCTCGTAGACCGGGCAGACGTTCAGGCACGCCGAGCAGCGGATGCAGTGCAGGGCCTGGCGCCCGTCGGGCGAGGCCAGGACGTTCGAGCGGCCGTTGTCGAGCAGCACCAGGTGGAACTCCTGCGGGCCGTCGCCGGGGGTCACCCCCGTCCAGGTGGACGTGTACGGGTTCATCCGCTCCCCGGTCGAGGAACGCGGCAGCAGCTGCAGGAACACCTCGAGGTCGGTCCACGTCGGGACGAGCTTCTCCACGCCCATCACGGTGATCAGCGTCTCGGGCAGCGTCAGGCACATCCGGCCGTTGCCCTCGGACTCGACGACCGAGATCGTGCCGGTGTCGGCGACCGCGAAGTTGACCCCGGAGATACCGACCTTCGCCGCCAGGAACTTCCGGCGCAGGTGCGCCCGCGCGGCCATCGCGAGCCGGCGGGGGTCGTCGGACAGCGTCGGGTCCACGTCCGGCATCTCGCGCAGGAAGATCTCGCGGATCTCGGCGCGGTTGCGGTGGATGGCGGGCACGAGGAAGTGCGACGGCCGGTCGTGCGAGAGCTGCACGATCAGCTCGGCGAGGTCCGTCTCGAAGGCCGCGATGCCCGCGCCCTCGAGGGCCTCGTTCAGCCCCGTCTCCTGGGTGGCCATCGACTTGACCTTGACGACCTCGTCGGCGCCCGTGGCCTGCACCAGGTCGACGACGATCCGGTTGGCCTCCTCGGCGTCGCGGGCCCAGTGCACCACCCCGCCGCGTTGCGTGACCCGGTCCTCGAGCTCCACCAGCAGCTCGGGCAGCCGCGTCATGGTGTCGGCCTTGATCGCCTCGCCGGCGAGGCGCAGCTCCTCCCAGTCGTCGAGCTCGGCCACCACCCCGGCGCGCTTGGCCCGGATGGTGCGCGTGGCGTGCCCGAGGTTGCGCCGCAGCTGGGTGTCGGCCAGCGCCCGGTGCGCCGCGGCCGGGAAGGACTCCGTGCCGCGCAGGTGGCCGTGGGGGTCGGAGGCGACGGTCGGCATCCCCAGCGGGACGGGGCTCACGGGAGGACCTCCGCCCGGTCGAACACGAGGTCGGCCGAGCGGTCGTCGGCGTCCGTGCTGGCGAGGATCTCGGCCAGGTGCACCGTCCGCACCCCGGAGCGCAGCCGCGAGAGCCCGCCGCCGATGTGCATGAGGCAGGAGGAGTCGCCCGCCGTGCACACCTCCGCCTTCGAGGTGAGCACGGCCGCCATCTTGTCGGCGAGCATGGCCGTCGAGGTCTCCGCGTTCTTCACCGCGAACGTCCCGCCGAACCCGCAGCAGACCTCGGCGTCGGGGAGCTCGACGAGCTCGAGGCCGCGGACCGCCCGGAGCAGCTGCAGCGGCTTGTCGCCGACCCGCAGCATCCGCAGCGAGTGGCAGGTCGGGTGGTAGGTGACGCGGTGCGGGTAGTAGGCGCCGACGTCGGTCACCCCGAGCACGTCGACGAGGAGCTCGGAGAGCTCGTAGGTCCGCTCGGCGCCCTGCTCGGCGGCCCGGGCCAGGCCCTCGTCACCGGCGCGGCGGGCCACCATCGCGTGCTGGTGGCGGACGCACCCCACGCACGAGCCGGACGGCGCCACCACCGCGTCGACCCCCTCGTCGAGGGCCCGGCCGAACACCTCGACGTGGTGGCGCACCACCGGCAGCGCCGCGTCCAGGTAGCCGGTGTTGACGTGCATCTGGCCGCAGCAGGTCTGGTCGGCCGGGAACACCACCTCGTGGCCCAGCCGCTCCAGCAGCTCGACGGTGGCGATCGGGGCCTGCGGGAACAGCGCGTCCCCGAGACAGGTCGCGACCACGGCGATCCGCATGGCTGCCCTTCTCCCACGACGGCGGTGACTGCTCCGCTGGGAGTCTGCCCGCCACGGGGTCCGAGCGCTCACCTGCGGGCGCCGGCCCACGTCACCCGGGTCAGCCCACCGACGCGCCGACCCGCTCGACCGGCCGCGATCCGGACCCCCGCGGGTCCGCGGACACCGTCGGGACCGGGCCGGAGGCCGGCGAGACGCGCGGCGCGGGGCAGTCGTCGTCGGGCTGGGGGCCGCGCGTGAGCTCCAGCGTCATCGGCTCGAAGCCCAGCAGGCGCTGGAAGTGGCGCAGCTCGGGGTCGAGGAAGAAGGCCGTGTCCACCGCGAGGTGCCCGACCCCGCGCGCCGCGAGCTCGGCCACCAGGTGCGCGGAGAGCAGGTAGCGCGAGGGTCCCGTCTCCCGGCCCGGCGCGGCGAGCATCAGGTCGAGCCGCGCGAACGGCCCGTCGACCGAGGTGAGCGCGACGACCTCGGTCACGTCCTCGGCGTCGCGGGCGAGCCAGGCCTGCACCAGGCCCGACTGCAGGTCGGCGCGCACCGGCTCGACGAGGTCCTCCTCGCCACGGGCCCGCAGCACCGCCGTGATCCGCACCTCGGCCTCGACGCGCCCCATCCGGCGGCACGTGACGCCCGCCGCGGTCGCCCGGGCGCTGTTGGTGCGCACCGCCTGGCGCGACCGGCCCTGCAGGTAGTCCTCGCCCACGCCGGGGAGCGCCAGCACCGACACCGCGAGCCGGCACGGGACGCCGTGGCGGTGCCCGCCGTACTTCGCCTCCATGCGGTCCCCGAGCGCGGTGGGCGAGAAGCTCACCGCGAGCTGTGGGAGCTCGGCCAGCACCGGCATCCGATCGCGCAGCGCGGGCACCGCGCAGGCCATCGTCGCCGCCGCGCGCCGCACCCGGCCCTGCGCACCGTCCCGGGCCTGCAGTGCCTCGCCGAGACGCACGAACTCCGGATTCGCCAGCCCGCTGCTCACACACGCCCCCGTCAGTCGTGTCCGCCGTGGGAACCCGTCGCTCCCACGCTGTCCACTCCCGACAACGGCGCGTCCGTATGGACTTCCTGATACTCCGAACGGCTCACACCTGCTCTAGACCGTTCAGACCACTCGACTAGGTGACCTCGATCAGGTCAGTCGGCGCGGTGCCAGACGGCGCCGCTGCGGCTCGGCGCCACCTCGGGGGCCGGCCGGGTCCGGGCCGACGGGAAGGGCATCGTGCGGATCTCGCCGTCGACCGGGTCCCGGTGGTCGGCGTCGTCCCGGTCGTCCAGGGGCGTCTCGTCGACGCCGTGGGTGTGCAGCCACAGCCAGGCGAGCCAGCCGACCGCGGCGACGCCGACGAAGCTGACGAGCCGGTAGAGCAGGACGGCGGCGAGCGCGGGCTTCGAGGGCACCCCGCCGGCCACGAGGGCCGCGAGCAGGGCGCCGTCGACGAGGCCGAGCCCGCCGGGGAGGAAGGCGGCGCTGGACGCCGCGGTCGCCGCCGCGTACGCGACGAGCACCAGCGAGATCGTCATGCCGTTCGCGCCCACCGCGACGCAGCAGGCCGCGAGGCAGGCGATGTCGAGCAGCCAGTTGAACAGCGCCGAGAGCCCGACGACGACGCGGCCGCTGCCGGGCAGGTCGATCAGCGCGAGGCCCTCGATCTGCGTGGTGAGCTCGGGGACGCCCGTCTCGCGGGGGCGGCGACGCACCTTGTTGACCAGGCGCAGCCCGCCGATGCCGGCCGCGGTGATGACCCCGGGACGGCGGCTGACGACGACGATGAGCGCCCCGACCGCGACGATCCCCGCCAACTGCAGCACCTGCGGCCCGAAGGTCGTGGCCCGCCCGTTGACGACGATCGCGGAGCCGACGGCGATCCCGGCGAGCGCGAGGCTCGCGGCCACGCCGCCCGCGACCATCGTCCACGTGGTCACCGGGGCGCTGGCACCCCAGCTCCGGCGCTTGCGGAAGGTGTAGGCGGTCGACAGGGCGGCACCGCCCGGCACGGTGAGGTGCAGGGCGTTGGCGGCCAGCGTGACCAGCACGACCGCCCGGAAGCGGACCCGCACCGCGGCCGCCCGCAGCAACCGGTGGTGGAGCAGCGCGAACGCGAGGATCGAACCCGCCTCGCAGGCGATCGCGAGGGCGACCCAGACGGGGTCCGCCGCGCCCAGCGTGGTGGCCGCCGCGCGGATCGTCGGGAAGATCAGGACGCACCCGACGACGAGGGCCGCGAGCACGGCACCGCCGGCGACGACCCTGACGACAGGGCCGGACGCGACGCGGCGCGCCTCGCGCACCACGCCCTCGACCGTCACGCTCACGCCGTTCACTGTCCTCCATCCACCGCCTCGACGGCACGCCGGGGCGTGGCGACGAGCGTCGCAATCGCCGGGTGGCCGACCCCGTCGGGACCGACACGTCGGCCACGTCACCCTCTCGGGAGGGGGCGGACACCCCTGTCGATACCGGGCGGATCGGGCCCGGTATCGCGGGGACACTGGGCCGGTGACCCGACCCACCGCCCGGGTGCTGGCCCTGCTCGAGATCCTCCAGACCGGCGGCACGCGCACCGTCGCCGACCTCGCGGGCCGACTGGGCGTCGACGAGCGCACGGTCCGGCGCTACGTCGAGCACCTCGTCGACCTCGACGTGCCCGTCCGGTCGGTGCGGGGCCGCCACGGCGGCTACCGGCTCGCGCCGGGCTACCGGATGCCGCCGCTGATGCTCACCGACGAGGAGGCCCTGGCGGTGCTCCTCGGGCTGCTCGCCGGGAGTCGTTCCGGCCTCGTCGGTGCCTCGGTCGCGGCGGTGGAGAGCGCCGCGGCCAAGGTGCGCCGGGTGCTGCCCGCGGCGCTCGGCGACCGGCTCGACGCCCTGGCCGCGACGGCCGACTTCACCGCGCCCGCCCGGGCCGGGGACGCCCCGGAGACCGGGGTCCTGCTGGCGCTCGCCGAGGCGGCCCGACGACGCCGGCCGGTCGCGCTGCGCCACACCGGCCGCGACGGCACGACCCGGGACCGGACCGTCGAGCCGTACGGCCTCGTCGTCCACGGCGCCCGCTGGTACGTGACCGGGGCCGACTCGGCGAGCGGCGAGGTCCGCACCTTCCGTCTGGACCGCATCGGGACCGCGACGGTGCTGCCCGGGTCGTTCGCGCTCCCGGAGGGGTTCGACCCGGCCGCGCAGGTGCTCGCCGGGCTCGCCGAGGTGCCGCGCCGGCACGCGGTGTCGTTGCGGATCCGGGCGACGGAGCCGGAGGTCCGCCGCGGGTTCCCGGCGGGGATCGCGACGGTCGCCGCGCTCCCCGACGACGACGGGGCCTGGGTGCGCGTGCAGCTGCGGGCCGAGCAGCTCGACTGGATCCCGGGCCTGCTCGCCACCGTGGACCGCCCCTTCGTCGTCGAGCAGCCCGAGGCGCTGCGCGGGCACGTGCGCGCCGCGGCGCAGCGGCTCGCCGCGGGCGCCGACGCACCCTGACGTCTCCGGGGTCACGCCGGCGTCTGCGGGGTCACGCCAGGTCGAGACGCCACCACCGGACGTCGACGTCGTCGTGGGCGGGGTCGCGGACGAAGCCGGCGCGGACGAGCACGACGGCCGACGCACCCGCCGTCGGGGACGCGGGGTCGATCCGGGCCACCATCCGGCGCAGCCCGGCGGCGCGGGCCCGGGCCACCCAGTCGCGGGCCGCCGTCGTCGCGATCCCGCGCCGGCGGAAGGCCGGAGCGACGTGGTAGCCGATCTCGACCTCGCCGTCGCACGGCGGGGCGGTGAACCCGCCCATGCCGACGACGGTGCCGTCCACGACGAGCAGGTGGGTCAGCCAGGCCGGGTCGATCCCGGCCTCGAGGGCGTCGACGGTCGGTTCGAGGGCACCGGGCACCGCCCAGCCCGCGGCGAGCTCCAGACCGAACCGCGCCCCGAAGGCGTCCGGCTCGAAGGCGAGCGTCACCGCCTCCTCGACGGAGCACGGCCGGACCTCCACACCGGCCGACGTTAGGTGGATGCCGCGCGGCCCGCGAGCGACCACAATCGCCTCCCATGGGAACCCTCTGGCACCCCTTCTCCGACATGGCCGCGGTCCGTGACCACGAGTTCGTGGTCGACCGCGCCGAGGGCGTCTGGGTGTACGACGACGCGGGCCGGCGCTACCTCGACGGCTGCGCGAGCCTCTGGTACGCCAACGTCGGGCACGGCCGGACCGAGATCGTCGAGGCCGCGATGCGGCAGATGGCGCAGCTCGAGGCGTACTCGTGCTTCGCCGACATCGCGAACCGTCCGGCCCTGGAGCTCGCCGACCGGCTCTCGGCGCTGGCCCCGATGAGCCCCGGGGAGACCAAGGTCTTCTTCGGGTCGGGCGGCGCCGACGCCATCGACACCGCGGTGAAGATGGCCCGCGGGTACTGGCAGGCCCTCGGCGAGCACCAGCGGGTGCACATCGTCTCCCGCGAGACCGGCTACCACGGCACGCACGGCTACGGGACCTCGATCGTCGGCATCCCCGCCAACCGCGAGGGCTGGGGCGTGCTCGCCGGGGAGAACACCGTCGCGCCGCAGGACCTCGAGGGCGTGGAGAAGGTCTTCGCCGACGTCGGGCCGGAGCGCATCGCGGCCTTCGTCATGGAGCCGGTGACCGGCGCGGGCGGCGTGCACATCCCGCCGCCCGGCTACGTCGAGGGCGTGGCCGAGCTGTGCCGCGACCACGGCGTGCTGCTCGTCATCGACGCGGTGATCTGCGGGTTCGGGCGGCTCGGCACCTGGTTCGGGGTCGAGCGCTTCGGCGTGCAACCGGACCTCGTCACCTTCGCCAAGGGCGTGACGTCGGGCTACCTGCCCCTCGGCGGGGTGCTCGTCTCGCCCGAGGTCGCCGCCCCCTGGTGGACGACGCCGGGCGAGCGGACCCTGCGCCACGGCCCGACCTACTCCGGGCACCCGACGTGCTGCGCGGCCGGCCTCGCGACGCTGGACGTCTACGAGCGGGAGGGCCTCATCCCGCGGGGCCGGGAGCTCGAGTCCGCGCTCGAGGCGGCGCTGGCCCCGCTGCGCGAGCACCCGTACGTCGCCGAGGTCCGCGCCGGGTTCGGCCTGCTCGCCGCCGTCGAGCTCACCCCGGACGTCCTGTCCTCGGTGCCCGACGCGCCGAACGCCCTGCTGCGCGGGGCCCGTGAGGCCGGGGTCCTCGTCCGCGGGCTCGGCAAGGGGGTGGCCGTGTCACCGCCGCTGACCGTGACCGACGACGACATCCGACTGCTCGGCGAGGGCATCCGCGCGGGTCTCGACGCCCTGCCGGCCGAGCCGCCCGTGCCGAGCGCGCCGGGGGCCTGAGGGCCTCAGACGTGCAGCGCGGCGTCCCGGCCGTCGGTGATCGCCATGTACCCCGGGGCGTGGGTGATCGCCAGCGGCGGGCGGCTCGCCGCCACCGCGGCCTGCGGGGTCACGCCGCAGGCCCAGAACACCGGGAGCTCCCCGGGCCGGACGTCGACCGCGTCGCCGTAGTCGGGACGGTCGAGGTCGGCGATGCCCAGGGCCGCCGGGTCGCCGACGTGCACCGGCGCGCCGTGCACCCCGGGGTAGCGCGCGGTGACTCGGACGGCGTCGGCGACGCGGTCGGCCGGCACCGGACGCATCGAGACGACGAGCGGACCGGCGAGGGCCCCGGCGGGGCGGCACGGCCGGTCGGTCCGGTACATGGGCACGTTGCGGCCCTGCTCGACGTGGCGCACCGGCACCCCGACGGCGAGCAGCGCGTCCTCGAAGGTGAACGAGCACCCGATGAGGAACGCGACGAGGTCGTCGCGCCAGTGCTCGACGACGTCGGCGACGTCGCCCGCGTACTCGCCGTCGACGTACACGCGGTACGCGGGCAGGTCCGTGCGCAGGTCACCGGGGAAGAGCGGGGTGCTCGTCGCGCCCGGGTCGGACACGTCGAGGACGGGACAGGGCTTCGGGTTGCGCTGGGCGAACAGCAGCATGTCGAAGGCCAGGTCCTGCGGGACGACGACGAGGTTGGCCTGGGTGTGGCCCGGGCACCAGCCGGCGGTGGGCACGGCGAGACCGGCCCGGAACCGGGCGCGGGCCTCGTCGGGGGTCGTCACAGCCACCCCCGCTTCTTGAAGACCAGGTAGAGCACGACCGACGCGACGATCATCAGCCCGATCGCGAAGGGGTAGCCGTACTGCCAGGACAGCTCGGGCATGTGCTCGAAGTTCATCCCGTAGACCGCGCCGATCAGCGACGGGGTGAACAGGATCGCCGCCCACGAGGAGATGCGCTTGACCTCCTCGCCCTGGGCGAGACTGTTCACGGAGAGATTCCGCATCTCCTCGTTCTGGCGCTGCCCCACCAGCGAGGCGTTGACGGTGAGCAGGCGCTCGAGGAGCTGGCGGTACCCGTCGGCGGCCTCCACCGCCTGCTCGACGTGGTCGGCGACGTCGCGCAGGTTGCGGTGCAGGTCGATCATCGCGGCGTCGGCGCCGTCCTCGTCGGTCTCCTGCAGCAGGAAGCCCAGCATCCCCCGGAGCGGGTCGGTGGCGCGCTGGAACTCGATGACCTCGCGGGAGAGCCGGTAGATGCGCCGCGAGACGTCCGGGTCGCCGCCGAACACCTCGGTCTCGATCTGGTCGATGTCGCGGCGCAGCTCGCTGATCACCGGTGCGTAGTCGTCGACGATGCGGTCGAGGATGCCGTAGAGCACCGCCCGCGGACCCACGGAGAGCAGGTTCGGGTCGGCCTCGAGCCGCTGGCGCACGGACGCGAGGTCGGGCTGCTCGGCGTGCCGGACGGCGACCACGAAGTCGGCGCCGAGAAACAGGTGGATCTCGCCGACCTGGACGTCCTCGTCCTCGTCGACGTACCAGGCGGGGCGCAGGACGACGAACTCGATGTCGTCGTAGCGCTCGATCTTCGGCCGCTGGTGGGCGGTCACCGCGTCCTCGACGGCGAGGTCCGGCAGCCCGAAGTCGCGGGCCAGACGGGCCATCTCCGCGTCGTCGGGACGCAGCAGCCCGATCCACGCGAAGTCGGTCCCGGGCCGGGCCGCGACGCCGTCCTGCGACTCCTCGTCGCGGAGCAGTCCGAGGGTGCCGTCGAGGGAATCCGGCTCGGCCTTGCGGTACCCGGACCGGTACACCGCGTTGTCGACGACGCTCATGGGTGAGCGAGTACCCGGATGTGAACGGATTCCGTCGCCGGAGCGACGAAATCCGTTCACATGACGAAGTCCGACAGCGCGCGGTTGAATGGTGGTACTGCCGGTTCGGCTCGCCGATGAGGTCCGTGCGGTCCCCCGAGATCCGACCCCTGGTGGGTCAGCCGGCGGCCGCGATCGGGACGACCTGCTTGTTCGCGGGTGCCGTCCCGGCCGGGGACGGGGCGACGATCGGCTGCACGGTGGGGTGGTCCGGCACCGAGGACGTCGGTTTCGGCGCCGGCTTCGGCGCGGGGGCCGCCGGGGCGGGAGTCGCCGAGGAGCCGGCCGCGGCCGGGTCGGCCTGCTGCTGACCGAGGGCCCCGAGGTCCGGGAAGCCGCCGTCGTCGTCGGAGGACGATCCGTCGTCGCCGGTGGAGCACGACCCGTCGCCGCCGAGGTCGACGTCACCGAGCACGTCGCACAGGGTCCGGCCGGCGAGTCCGGGGTCGGACGCCTGCTCGGCGTCGCCGTCGTGGCCGCCGGACCCGTCGTGACCGTGGGAGTGACCCGACCCGCCGTGGTCTCCCGAGCCCTCCGAGGCGAGGGCCGTGCCACCGACCAGCACACCCGTCGTCGCCGTCGTCACCAGCGCGGCCGCCAGGCCGGCCGCCGCGGTGACCGTGCGCGCCGGGACGTGTCCGGCCGCCGAGTGAGCACCCATCGTGATCCTCCTGCTCCTCGGGCACGGCGGGGGCCGGGCCCGGATCGCGAGTCTCGATTAGGTCACGGCTATCCCCGATCGGGCGCACGCACACATGCTTGTGAGCGGTGCCTACTCTCGGACAGGTGGCCCGGTACTACGACGTGCATCCGCAGAACCCCCAGCGCCGCACCATCAGCCAGGTCGTGGGCCTGCTGCGCGAGGACGGCCTGATCGTCTATCCGACGGACTCCGGGTTCGCCCTGGGATGTCGCATCGACGCCCGGGAGGCGCTCGAGCGGATCAGGACGCTGCGCCGTCTGGACGACCGGCACCACTTCACGCTGGTCTGCCGTGACTTCGCCCAGCTCGGCCAGTTCGTCGAGGTGTCGAACCCGGTGTTCCGCGCCGTGAAGGCGGCCACCCCCGGCCCGTTCACCTTCATCCTCCCGGCCTCGAAGGAGGTCCCCCGGCGGCTCGCGCACCCGAAGAAGCGCACGGTCGGCGTCCGGATCCCCGACAACGCCGTCGTCCGGGACCTGCTGGACGAGCTCGGCGAGCCGCTGCTCTCCAGCACGCTGCTGTTCCCGGGCGAGACCGAGCCGCCCACCGAGGGCTGGGACGTGGCCGAGCGGGTCGGGAACGCGGTCGACGCGGTGCTCGACTCCGGCGACCAGGTCAAGGAGCCCACGACGGTGGTCGACCTCTCCGGCCCCGAGCCCGCGATCGTGCGCCAGGGCGCGGGCGAGGAGCGCGTCTGGCGCTGGTGACGTCCGGGCGGTGCCGGCTCTAGGTGCGCGTGATCTCGAAGCGCACGTCGCTGCCGTCGACGGTGTTCACCGTGGCCCGCAGCGTGACGGGCGCGCCGTTCTGCGTGCCGGTGCAGGTGATGCTCGCGCCGATCCGCGCGGGGAGCGGCCCGGGACAGTGCACCGAGCCGGCGGGCAGCGGCACCGTCTTCTCGATGGTGCTCTGCACCGACGTCGCGGGGAGGTCGGACGACGGCAGCCAGCCCGGGGGCAGGGTGACGAACAGCGCGACCGCGGCGGCCGCCTCCGCGAGGGTGAGGACGACGCCGACGACGATCGCGGCCAGGGCGGCGCCACCGCCGGTGAGCGTCGCCGGGGCGTCCACCGAGGCCGCGGAACGGGTGATCCGCCGGCGGGCGACGATCCCGAGGACCAGTCCGACGGGCGCGACGAGGACCGCGAGGACGAGCGCGACCACCGCGAGGCGTGATCGCCGCACGGGGCGCGGCGTCGGACCGGGGCGTGGTCCCCGGGGCCCGTAGGCCGACCGGACCGGCGGCCGGGGCGGCGGTGCCGGGAAGCCGCGGCCGGTGTCCGGGCCCACCGGGCGGGGTGGACCGGGACGCGGCGGGACGGGACCCGGGCGACCCGGCGGCGGGCCCTGCGAGGTCATCGGTGTCTCCGACGGTCGTACGGACGGGCCCCGGGATGCTAGCGGGGACCGGGACCGCCACCCGGACACGACGACGCCCGCGGGGCGGGGACGGCCAGGTGGCCGCCCCGCGTTCCCGCGGGCGTCGGGGACGGACCCGGAGGTCCGGTGTGATCAGGCGGAGTGCTCCTCGGAGCCCTCGGTGCCCTCGGAGGCGGGTGCCTCGTCGGCCGGGGCCGCCGGGGTGATCTCGATCCGCCGCGACTCGGGCTCGGTGTGCACGCCGGTGACGCGCACGGTCAGCACGCCGGCGTCGTAGGAGGCGCTGACGGCCTCCGGCGCGACGTGCTGCGGCAGCGAGAAGCTGCGGCGGAACGAGCCGTGGCGGGTCTCGCGGAAGCCCTCGCCGGTCTGCTCGTCGCGGCGCTCACCGCGGATGACGAGCCGGTGCCCGACGACCTCGACGGTGACGTCGGAGGCGACGTCGACGCCGGGGACCTCGAGACGGACGACGGCGTCGTCGCCGTCACGGACGACGTCGGCCGCCGGGACGTACCAGGCGGACTCGGCCGCGCGGCCCGGCGTCGCGAACCGGCGGAGCAGGGCCGACGGGTCGGTGAAGCCGAACGGGGCGAACGGGGCCCGCGGACCCCAGAAGGTCAGTGCTGCGCTCATGGTGGTTCCTCCTCGATGAAGGTGGCCCGACCTTGCGGGCCTCTGACTCCAGCAACATGAGCGGAGTCGACTCAATTCCCGACCCTGTCGAGAACCTCGGCGGACCGGGACACTGGCTGGTATGACGAGCAGCGAGCCGGAACCGGCCTCGGGCACCGAGCCCGCCGTCCCGGCCACCGAGGGTCCTGCCGACCCGGTCGATCCCGTCGACCCCGCGGCCCTGACCGGCTACACCGCCGCGGGGGTCCCGACCTTCGACTTCGTCCGCGAACGCATCGAGGGCCGCGCCGCTGCGGCGCTCGGCCAGGAGGAGCTGGACGCCGAGACCCCCGAGGGCCGGACGCTGGCCCAGCAGGAGGCCGACCGGGACGCGGCCGCCCGGGAACGGCTCGAGCAGATCCGCCGCAGCATGAACGGCTGACGGCTGACGGCTGACGGCCGGCGCCGGGCTCGTGGCGGACCCCACACCGCCCGCTCAGCCGCCGCACAGCCTTCCCGCGCACCGTGGATCCCGACGGCGGTGACGGGAGGTCCGGGCGATGGGCGTGGCGACGGTCGCGGGTCGGCGCGACGAGGCGGGGACGGCGAGCGGCCCGTGGTGGGCGGCCTCGACCCGTGGTCCCCGTCGCCACCAGGCCGACGCGACGGCGGGCTTCCACGGCCGGGGCGGACGGCTCGCCGTCGCCGTGGCCGACGGTGTCGGGGACTCGGCCGCCGCCGCCCTCGCGGCGCGCGCCGCGGCGGACCACGCGGTGCGGATCGCCACCCTCGACGGTCGGGCCGACCTCGCCGTGCTGGCCGCGCGCGACGTACTGCTCGCCACCGGACCCCTCATCGCCGGCGACGCCGCCCTCACCGTGGCCCTCGGACCGGGGCCCGGGACGGCGGACCCGACGTGGACCGTGGCGTGGGTGGGCGACTGCCGGGCCTGGTCCTGGGACGGGCGCGGGCTGCACCTGCTGACCCACGACCACACCGTCGCGGCCGAGATGCACGCCGCGGGCGTCGCCGTGGCCGCGCACCTCGAGAACGTCCTCACCACCAGCGTGCGCACGGTCCGCGGGGCCACCGAGGTCGGCCTCACCGCGGTGCACGCCCCGGCCGCGCTCGTGCTCGCCAGCGACGGCGTGCACCGCAGCCTCGACCCCCGCCGCCTCGCCGGCGTCGTCGCCCACGTCCCCGCCCCGGCCCTCGCACGCACGCTCGTCGACACGGCCCGGGCCGCGGGCTCGCACGACAACGCGACCGCGCTCGTCGTCGCCGGCCCCGACCCCGTGGTCCCGGCACCGCGGCGGCCGTGAGCGGGGCCGGTCCCGGCAGACTGGCTCCCGTGCACGCCCTGTTCGACCTCGCCACCGCCTACGAGCCGACCGACGACGAGCGCCGCGCCCCCGTCCCGGCCGTGGGCGCCGTGCTCTTCGACTTCTCGAACACCCTCTTCCACATGGTCGACGCCCGGACCTGGCTCGCCCGGGTCGCGGGCGCCACCGGACGGGACCTCGATCTCGACGCCGTGCTCGCCGACGTCGCCGCGGTGGCCGCGCGGCCCGACGTCGTCGCCGCCCAGGAGGGCCGCGACCTCTCCGACACCGCGCACCGCGAGGCGATGCGGGCGTGGTTCTCCCGCGTGCCGGGGCTGGCCGGCGTCGAGGACACCGCCACCGACCTCCTGCGCGCGCCCGACGCATGGGTGCCCTACCCGGACACCGCCGAGGTGCTGGAGGCGCTCGCCGCGCGGGACGTGCCGGTCGGGGTCGTCTCCGACATCGGGTGGGACATCCGGGTGCACGCCCGCGACGCCGGGGTCGAGCACCTGGTGGGGGCGTGGACGCTGTCCTGCGAGATCGGCGCCGAGAAGCCCGACCCGGCCGTGTTCCGCGCGGCGTGCGAGGCGCTCGGGGTCGATCCGCGGGCCACGCTCATGGTCGGCGACAACCCGGCCCGCGACGGCGGTGCGGTCGCCGTGGGGTGTCGTGCCCTCGTGCTGCCCGCCGAGCACCGACTGGGCGAGCGGGGCCTGCGGGCCGTGCTGGACCTCGTGCCGGCACCGGTGGCCGCGCGCTGAGCCACCCGCCGGTCGGCGGGGGCACGCCAGAACCCGCGGCGAGCGTCAGGTCGCTGGTGATCACCCGAAGGTGGCCGCGAGCGCGTCGGCGAGCCGCTGCTGCCCCTGCGGGGAGCGGGCGAGCGCGGCGTCGGCGGTGTTGCGCAGGTTGGCGCACTCCACGAGCACGCTGGGCACCGTCGCGAGGTTGAGCCCGGCGATGTCCGCGCGCCCGTCGAGCCCGCCGCGCCCGATGTAGGTCGCCGGCGTGAACCCGGCGCCGCGCATCGACGTGACGACGGCGTCCGCCAGCGACCGGGCGGGCCCGCGCTGCGCGGCGTTCAGCGGCGGCGCGGAGTAGAGGACGTGGAAGCCGTGCCCGCTCGTCGGGCCGCCGTCGGCGTGCACCGAGACCACCGCCGCCGCACCCGCCTTCGCCCCGGCCTCGCCGCGCACGTCGACGCAGGGGCCGACGCCGTCGTCGGAGTCGCGGGTGAGCACGACGCGGTAGCCCCGGGCGCGCAGCCGCTGCGCCAGGTCCTGCGAGACCGCCCAGGTGAACGCGTGCTCGGGGTAGCCGTCGGCCGTGCTCGCGCCGGTGGTGTTGCACGGCTTCGTCCCGCCGCGACCGTCCGGGACCGGGCGGTCGATGCCGGAGCCCGGCCCGTTGCGGCCGTTGTGCCCGGGGTCGATGACGATCGTGGCGCCCGGCGGGAGGGCGAACGCGCCGGGCCGGGCCGCCGTCGTGGCGGGCGCGCGGACCGGGGCCGCCGACGGGACGGTGGTCGCCGGGGGCGGCGCGGGGGCCGCGGCGGGCGCGGGGGCCGCGGCCGGCGCGCTCCCGGGGCCTGCGCAGCCGCACAGCAGCGCGACGAGGGCCGCGACCAGGACGGCGCGGGACGGTCTCGGCGGGAACGGCACGCCGCCGATGGTGACGGGCCGGGGCCGGGAGGTGGGGACCTGGGCCGCCCGTGTCGGGGGACGGGCGTGACCTCCACACCGCCTCGTTTCGCGAGCTCTCCTCCTGGGGGATGCCGGAACCGTGACTCCCCCGATCCCCGACGGCGTCGGCTGGACCGCGCTCGTCGTCTCCGCCCAGCGCGCCGCCGAGTCCCGCCGACCGGACGCGCTCTTCCACGACCCGCTCGCCGAGGCCCTCGTCGACCGGATCGGCGAGCACGCCGCCGACGTCCCCCCGGGCGCCGACGACGGGGCCGGGAGCGGGCTCACCGACGCGATGGGCGACTTCCTGCCGGTGCGGACGTGCTTCTTCGACCGCGTCGTCAGCGAGCACCCCACCGCGCAGGTGGTGATCCTCGCCGCGGGACTCGACGGGCGCGCCTACCGGCTGGACCAGCCCGCCGACACCGTGATCTACGAGGTCGACGTGCCCGAGGTGCTGGCGTTCCGGGACGCGGTGGCCGAGGGTCTGACCCCGACCGTGGCGCACCGCTCGGTCGGGATCGACCTGCGCGAGGACTGGCCCGCCGCCCTGCGCGCGGCAGGGTTCGATCCCGCGCTGCCGACGACGTGGCTCGTGGAGGGCCTGCTCATCTACCTCCCCGCGGACGCCGCCGACCTCCTCCTCGACCGGCTGACCGCACTGTCGGCCCCGGGCAGCGCGGTCGCGGTGGAGTACACCGACCGCGACCCGGCCGCCGCGGTGTCCGACCGGGTGGGGTCGGACCCGGCCGCCACGGAGTTCGCCCGGCTCGTCGACGACGGGCCCCCGGAGGCTCCCGCGCGATGGCTGGGCGGGCGGGGCTGGACGGTGGACCAGGAGTCCTCGGTGCGCGAGCAGGCGCAGCGGCTGGGGCGACCGGTCCCGCCGATGATGGATCCCGACCGGGGCGGGATGGGTACCTGGCTCGCCAGCGCCCACCGCTGAGCCGCCCGAGCGGGCCGGCCCTACAGCGCGGGGCGCGCCCGGATCGCCGCCACCGTCCCGAGGACGGCGATCGCGCCGAGGCCGCCGTAGAGCAGCCGCGCGGAGACTGCGGTGTCGGTGCCGAGCGCCACGGCGACGCCGGCGTAGGACGCCCCGAGCGCGAACGCCAGCATCTGCACCATGGTGATCGCGGCCGAGGCCCGGTCGCCCTCGCGGTCGTCGGCGGCGAGCACCGCGGACCCGTCGCTGCCGTCGTTCCCGACGCCGGGCGTCATCGCCGCCGCGGACTGGTGCGGCCAGGCGACCCCGATCCCGATCCCGGCGAGGGCCAGCGCCGCCGCCCACACCACCACGGACGCCGGCCCCGCCCCGTCGCGCTGGGTCGCCGTCAGCACGGCGAACCCGACCACGACGACGACGGGGCCGACGGTGGCACACACCCGCGCCCGCCCGACGCTCGCGCTGAC
This sequence comes from uncultured Actinomycetota bacterium, assembly GCA_963849235.1. Classification (GTDB taxonomy): domain Bacteria; phylum Actinomycetota; class Actinomycetes; order Mycobacteriales; family Pseudonocardiaceae; genus Actinomycetospora. The sequence goes on from CAWKGY010000003.1 coordinate 66,233, forward strand.
CATCTCCCCGCCGACCCACCCGCACGCCAGGGCCACGCCGAGGAAGCCCGCCGTCACCGGCTCCAGCCCGCCGAGGCGCTGGCCGAACAGCGGGACGAACGCCTCCACCGCCGCGACCGCCATCATCGCCGCGATCGTCAGGTACAGCGCCGCGAGCCGACCGCCGCGGAAGGTGGCCGCGGGCAGGACCCGCGCTCCGGTGTCGCCCGCGCGGCGCTCGACGACCACCAGCCCGCCGAGCAGCCCGACCGCGACGACGAGGCCCCCGAGCTGCCACCGCGATGCCCCGCCCGCTCACCCCGTCCCCGGAGACGGCGAGACCGGACACCGACAGCACCGCGGCGCGCCCCGGTGACGAGCAGGACCGACGCCAGCGGGAACGGGCCCGGCGTCACGGCGGGCGCGCGGGAGGAGCGCCGCAGCCCGGCGGGCACCCCGGCCGCGACCGCCACCGTCACGACGAGGAGCACGACGAACGCCAGGCGCCACCGCCCCATCGCGGCGAACACCCCGCCCAGCGCCGGCCCGACCAGCAGCCCGACACCCCACATCGCCGAGATCGAGGCGCTCGCCCGCGTCCACAGCCGCGGCGGCAGCGCGGTGCGGATGAGGGCATACGCCAGGCCCGCGAGCAGCCCGCCGCCGATGCCCTGCACGGCCCGCCCGACGAGCAGGACCGCCATGTCGGGCGAGACCACGTCGACGGCGGTGCCGAGACCGAAGGCGCTCAGCGCGAGGACGTACGCCCGGCGGGCGGGCCACACCGCGAGCAGGCGACCCACGAGGGCGGATGCGACGACGGCCGTGAGCAGGTAGACGGTGGTGACCCAGGCGTAGAACCGCTCGCCGCCGATGTCGGCGACCGCCGAGGGCAGCAGGCTCGCGGTGACGTAGGTGTCCACGGCGAAGAGCAGCACCCCGCCGCAGAGCACTGCCACCGTGCCGCGGCGGCCGGCCGACAGGAGGTCGCGCCAACTCCCCGTCCGGACGTCCGCGTCGCCGCCCTCCACCACGGACGCCGACGCTACGTCCCGGACACCTGGCCCGCCTGTCCGTACCGTCCTGATCGGCCGACCCCTCGCGAGTGGTCCAGGTCACACCAGCAGGCTGTCGATCGCGGCTCCCGGAGCGCGTGGAGGGGCGACGGCCGCCGCACCCGCGGGGCCCCGCACGAGGAGGACGACCGATGACCCGCTACCTGCTCGCCATCCAGCAGCCCGACGACCCCACCGCGCCCGACGTGCAGCGCCCCGGACCGGAGCGGCTCGCGGCGATCATGCGCGACGTCGAGGCGGTGCGGCAGGACATGGTCGACGCCGGGGTGTGGGTGTTCTCCGGGGGCCTGCACTCGGCGAGCAGCGCGACCGTGGTCCGCGCCCACGGCGACGAGGTGCTGCTCACCGACGGTCCCTACGCCGAGGGGAAGGAGCAGATCGGCGGGCTGACGATCCTCGACGCCGAGGACCTCGACGCCGCGCTGGGATGGGCGGGGCGGCTGGCGCGGGCGATCCACCCGCTGCCGATCGAGGTCCGGCCGTTCGTCGGAGACGACGCGGAGCGGAGCTCGACCATCGAGCAGGACTGAGCCCGACGTGGACGACGAGATCGCCGCCGTCTTCACCCGCGAGTACGGCCGCTGCGTCGCCACCCTGACGCGCCTGCTCGGTGACATCGACCGCGCGGAGGAGGCGGTCGCGGACGCGTTCCGGGTCGCCGTCGAGCGCTGGCCCGCCCTCGACGGCGGCCTGCCGCCCAACCCGGGCGGCTGGATCGTCACCACCGCCCGCCGTCGCGCCCTCGACCGGCTGCGGCGGGAGGCGACGCGTCGGGGATGGCAGACCGACGCCGCCCGCCTGGCGGCCCCCGAGGACCCCGGCGAGCCCCCCGAGGAGGTGGGTCCGGTGCAGGACGACCGGCTCCGGCTGTTGTTCACCTGTTGCCATCCCGCGCTCGCCGCACCGGCCCGCGTCGCGCTGACGCTGCGCCTGCTCGGCGGTCTGGACACCCCGGCCATCGCGCGGGCGTTCCTGACCTCCGAGACGACGATGGCCCAGCGCCTGGTCCGCGCGAAGGCGAAGATCCGCGACGCGAACGTGCCGTACCGCGTGCCGCGCGACGCCGACCTGCCCGACCGGCTGCGCTCGGTCCTCCTCGTCGTCTACCTGATCTTCACCGAGGGACACACGGCGACGTCGGGCACCGCCGTCCGGGCCGACCTCGCCGCGGAGGCGATCCGGCTCGCGCGCCTGGTCACCGAGCTCATGCCCGACGAGCCCGAGGCCCTCGGGCTCCTCGCGCTGCTCCTGCTCACCGACGCGCGCCGCCCGGCCCGCGTCGCCGACGACTCGTCCCTGGTGCCGCTGGCCGAGCAGGACCGCTCCCGCTGGGACGCCGGGATGATCGCCGAGGGCCACGCGCTGGTCCGGCGGTGCCTGCGACGCGGGGCACCGGGGCCGTACCAGATCCAGGCCGCGATCAACGCCGTCCACACCGACGCGGCGACGGCGGAGGCCACCGACTGGCGTCAAATCCTCGCGCTGTACGACCAGCTCTCGGTGCTGGATCCCGGCCCGGTCGTCGCGCTCAACCGGGCGGTGGCGCTCGCCGAGGTCGAGGGACCGGCCGCCGCCCTCGCCGTCGTCGACGGCCTCGACCTGCCCCACCACCACCTGCGCGACGCGATCCGCGCGGACCTGCTGACGCGGCTGGACCGGCCGGACGAGGCCCGGGCGGCGCTCGACGCGGCCCTCGCGGGCACCGAGAACCCCGGCGAGCGGGCACTGCTCGCGCGGCGACGCGCGGCGCTCGGCTGAGCGGGCGTCAGGGCTTGCGGGCGACCATCCCGAGCGCGCACCGCTGGGCCGGCGCGACGGGGCGCAGCTGCGGGCCGTCGGGCCACCACTGCGAGAGCTGCACGAGTCCCGGGTCCACCAGCTCGAGCTGCGGCGGGATCATCGCCTCGATCTCGGCGCGGGTACGGAACAGGCCGGTCCCCATCGGGCTGTTCACCATGACGGTCTCGATGCGGCGCGCCACCTCGCTGTCGGCGTCCTCGGGGTCGAGGAAGTGCGTCATCGCGACGTAGGAGCCCGAGGGCAGCGCGTCGACGTACTCCGCGACGATCTCGGCGGGCGTCGGCGTCCCCTCGTAGTGGTGCAGGACGCCGAGCAGGAAGAGCGCGATGGGTGAGTCGAAATCGAGGAACGAGCGCACCGTCGCGTCGCCGACCACCTGGCTCGGGGTGAAGATGTCCGCCGGCACGATCAGCGTCTGCTCGTCGTCCTCGAGCAGCGCGCGCCCGTGGGCGATCACCGACGGGTCGTTGTCGACGTAGACGACCTTGGAGCTCGGGGCGAGCCGCTGGGCGACCTGGTGGGTGTTCTCCGCCGTCGGGAGCCCGGAGCCGCAGTCGAGGTACTGCACGACGCCGGTCTGGGTCGCGATGAAGCGGGTGGCCCGGATGAGGAACGCGCGGTGGTCGAGGGCGAGCTGCTGCACCTCGGGGACGACCGCCTGCATGCGCTCGAACACCTCGCGGTCCACCGCGTAGTTGTCCTTGCCGCCCAGGGTGGCGTTGTAGACCCGCGCGATGCTGGCCTTGTCACGGTCGACCCGGATCGGGCCGGGACCGTCGGTGGTCGCCTGCGTCGACCGGGCCGTGCCTGCCATGCGTTTCCTCACGTGATCGTCACCATCGGACCAGTCGTCGTCACCCATCGCGCCGACGACTCGTCCTCGCACCGTAGGCGTGCGGCCGCCGCAGCGGAGATCAGGGTTCGGAGCGTACGAGAATCCGTCGACGACCTGTAGTCTCCCCGTTCCGGGCCGTGACCGTGGGCCCGAGACGGCCCACCCCGAGGGCGACCGGAGGACACCCGTGGCCACCGAGCAGGATCCCGACCCGCAGGACGTGCCGGCTCCGGACGACCCGGGCCCCACCGCGCGACGGATCATCGTCGGCGCCCAGCTGCGACGCCTCCGCGAAGCCGCGGACGTGACGCGCTCCGCCGCCGGCTACCACATCCGCGGCAGCGAGTCGAAGATCAGCCGGATGGAGTCCGGCAAGGTCGGCTTCAAGCAGCGCGACGTCGAGGACCTCCTCACCTTCTACGGGGAGCACGACCCCACGCGACGCGAGCACCTGCTCGGGATCGCGAAGCGCAGCAACGAGCCCGGCTGGTGGCAGCGCTCCGGCGAGGCCGTCCCGGAGTGGTTCTCCGAGTACGTCGGCCTCGAGTCCGCGGCCGTTCGCATCCAGACCTACGAGCTGCTCTTCGTGCCCGGCCTGCTGCAGACCGAGGACTACGCCCGCGCGATCGTCACCCGCGGGCACCCCGAGAGCAGCGACGCGACGAGCGAGGAGCGCGTCCGGGTGCGGATGAGCCGGCAGCGGCTGCTCGCGCGTCCCGACGCACCGCGGCTCTGGGCCGTCATCGACGAGTCCGTGCTGCACCGCCCGATCGGCGGGCACGACGTGCTCGCCCGCCAGCTCGACCACCTCCTCGAGATGTCGCGCCGCCCGAACATCACGCTGCAGGTGGTGCCCAACGCCCTGTCCGGCTACGGCGGCGAGGCCGCGTTCACGATGCTGCGCTTCGCCGAGCCGGACGTCCCGGACATCACCTACATCGAGGGCCTCACGGGCGCGCTCTACCTCGACCGCCGCGCGGAGGTGGAGGAGTACACGCGCGTCCTGGACGAGCTCACCATCGACGCCTACAGCCCGGAGGAGACCCGCGCCCTCCTCGGCAAGCTGGGTCCCGGACCGACCTGAGCCCTGTGTGATCGGGGCGACACGCTCGGTCGAGGCTGCACATGCAGATGCGACGGGCCGGTGTTACCGTCGATCGCACGGCAAGCGGCACGTGCGAGAGGACAGGTAGTTCGACCCATGCACACCTCGGCGTCGCGCCTCGTCGGCGCGCAGTGGCGCAAGAGCCGCTACAGCGGCAAGCAGGGCAACTGCGTGGAGCTCGCGGCCGTCGACGGCGCTCAGATCGCCGTCCGGAACTCCCGGTTCCCGGACGAGCCCGCCCTGCTCCTGACCCGCTCGGAGCTGGCCGGGCTGCTCGCCGAGGTCAAGGCCGGCGGGTTCGACGACCTGCTCGAGGGCGCGTGATGACCGCCCTCCCGCTCCCCCCGCCCCAGGGCCGCGGCCTCGGCCAGTCCACTGTCGCCACCCGGGCCGTCTGGCTCACGTGCGCGCTCGACGGTCGCGACCACGCGGTCGTCGACCACGACCCGGACTCCGGCGCGCACCTCTCGGCCTGCGCCAAGACCATCTGGGCCTGCTCGCTCGCGAGCCCACCCGCGCCGCGGTGCCCCGACTGCCGGGAGGCCGTGGGGGACACGGCCGCCGACCGCCGGACGGGCCTGCTCGGCCGCTGGCTCGGCCGCGGCGCCGCCTGAGTCGTCCCGGGCCTCCACCGGACGGCGAGAACACCTCCCACCGGCGCGGCGCGGCGTCGCTGACCGAGGCCGCCGACGGGTCAGGCGCCGCGGGCCTCGTCGTCCTCGTCAGTGCTCCGGGGAGCCGGGCGCCCGCCCGCCTCGGCCTCGTGGCGGCGCTGCGCGGGGACGGCGGCCTCCTTGCGCACGGTCCAGGTGTCGACCGAGCACTCCGGCTCGCAGGATGACGTCCGCTCCGTCCACACCACGACCCCGGCGCCGGTCACCAGGTAACCGAGCAGCTCGAAGGTGCGTCGGGTGGTCTCGTCGAGCACGTCCACCGTGGAGATGACGGTGAGGCAGCGGTGCCGGACGGAGCGGGCCTCGACGTCGACGAGCAGGCGGCGGAGCGCCTTCTGATCGGTGGGGTCGCGCGCCGTCACGACGCGGGTGTCTCCCAACCGCTCGTGGTACCCGGCTGCGGCGGCCGCACACACCTGGTCCCCGTCGACGATCGCGAGGACATCGCCGTCCCCGCTCGCGGCGAGCACCTCACTCGCCTCGACGAGAAAGCGGATCCGGCCGGCCGGGGAGGCGTGTGCGAGCCGGGCGAGGTCCTCCCCGTGCAGGTCACGGACCTGCATCGCTTCGAGGCCGTCCACCGGCGACTCCTCGTTCAAGGGCAAGACCCCCCGCGTTCAGAGTATCGGTATCGTGTGTTCGGCGTTACACCTGCGGGGTGGACCTCGGCGAGGAGGTTGCGATGATGGTGACGGGTAACGGACGCGGTGGGAGCGTCGACCCGGACCGGGTGGGCTCCCTCCTGCCCTCCGATCGCGAGGACGTCGTCGACCTGGTCGCCGAGGTGGCCCGGGTGACGGGCTCGGTGCCGGTGGTGGACGCGGGGGCCGTGTGCGACCACCGGACCGCGCGGCGCGCCCTGGACCTCGCCTGGGACACGGTCCTGTCGGCGATGTCGGTCAGCCCGACCGTCACCGCCACCGCCGTCGACCTGTTGCGGCGGGTCAAGGCGGTGGACGACGCCCTCCTGCGGCGCGACATCGCGACCCGCAACGGGCTCTTCCACCGGGTCCGGGAGGGCCTGGCCTCGCTCGCCGAGATCCAGTCGACGGCCGCGCTCGTCGCGAAGGTCCCCGAGGTGGCGTGCGCCCTGGGCTTCGACCGGGCGATCATCTCCCGGGTCGAGGACTCCGTCTGGGTCCCCGAGAACGTCGTGGTGGAGCGCGACCCGGGCTGGGCCGGCGAGATCCTCGCGGCCGGCCGGGACAACCCCCTGACGCTCACCGCGGCGCTCCCCGAGAGCGAGATCCTGCGACGGCGGGTGTCGCTGGTCGTGGAGAACGTCCAGCAGCGCGAGGGCGTCCACAAGCCGATCGCCGACGCGTCGCTCTCCCGCAGCTACGCGGCGAGCCCGATCGTCACCGGCGGCGAGGTCGTCGGCTTCCTGCACTGCGACTGCTACTACCAGCAGCGCGACCTCGACGAGACCGACCGCCAGGTCCTCGCGACCTTCGCCGAGGGCCTCGGCCAGGTCCTGGCGCGCACCCTGGTGCTCGACCAGGTCGGCGCCGTGCGCAGCGGGCTCGACGAGATCGCCGCCCGCCTCGGGATGCCGGGGCTCACCGGCGGCGCGATCGCGAGTGCGTTGGGAGGCGCCCGCACGGCGCCGCCCGTGGAGGACCCGCTGCCCCCGTCCCCCGGGGCGGGCTTCGGGAGGCGCCAGGGCGGGTCGGTCCCGGTGGGGAAGGCCGACCTCACCCGTCGCGAGCTCGAGGTGCTCCGCCACATGGCGGCCGGCGACACGAACGCCCGGACGGCGCGTCGGCTGGTCATCTCGGAGGGCACGGTCAAGTCGCACGTCAAACACATCCTGCGCAAGCTCGGCGCGGCCAACCGTGCCGAGGCGGTCTCCCTGTGGTGGCAGCTGCAGGACCGCGGGCGCGGTGGCGCGAGCGCCTGACCCGTCAGCGCTCCTCGGGGGTGAAGCGGAACGGCATCCGCTTCACGCCCCGCATGAAGTTGGTCCCGAGCAGCTCGGGCTCCCCCGCCTCGAAGTCCGGGATACGGGTGAGCAGCTCCCGGAAGAGCTCCCGCAGGGCCGACTTCGCCAGCTGGTTGCCCAGGCAGAAGTGCACGCCACCACCGCCGAAGGCGACGTGCGGGTTCGGCGAGCGCGAGAGGTCGAAGGCCTCGGGGTCGGTGAAGACGTCGGTGTCCTGGTTGCCCGAGGGGTAGAACATGACGACCTTGTCGCCCGGCAGGATCGTCTTGCCGCCGAGCTCGGTCTCCTTGACCGCCGTGCGGCGGAACGTCATGACCGGCGAGGCGTAGCGGACGAACTCCTCGACGGCGGTGCCGATCCGCGCGTCGAAGTCCTCCGCGAGCCAGTGCTGCTGCGCGCGGTCGTGGGTCATCGCCCGGACGGTGAACGCCGACGTGTGCTTGGTCGTGTCGGTCCCGGCCACCGACATGAGCACGAAGAACGCGCCGATGTCGAAGTCGTCGAGCTTCTCGCCGTCGATCTCGGCGTTCATCAGCGACGAGAAGAGGTCGTCGGTCGGGTTCTCCTTGCGGGCGTTGATGAGCTCCTCGGCGATCTCGTGCAGCGCCGCCGCGGCCTCGACCTGGACCTCGTCGGCGGGGCGGCCGGCGAGGTACTCCGGGTCGGCCCACGCCACGATGTCGCCCGCCGCCTTCACCGTGCGGTTCCGCATGCCCTCGGGGATGCCGAACATGTCGCAGAAGATCCGCTCGGGGAGCCGCTCGCCGCACCGCTCCACGAAGTCGATCTCGCCCGAGGGGTCGGAGGCGAACGAGTCGACGATCTCCCGCGCGGCCGTCTTGATCTGGTCCTCGAGACGCCGGATCTGCCTCGGGGTGAACGCCGAGGCGACGAGCTTGCGGAGCTTGTCGTGCTTCGGGTTGTCCATCGCGAGGAAGGACTGCGTCATCTGCAGGAAGATCTCGGGGAGCAGGTCGAACAGCACGCCCTGCCCGGAGATGAAGGTCTCGTTGTCCCGGCTGACGCGCACGATGTCGGCGTGCTTGACCAGGGCCCAGTAGCCCGGGTCGTCGGGGTCGGGGGTGACGGCGTCCTCCACCGGCCGCTGCCACGACACCGGGTCGGTCTCGCGGAGCTCGGAGAAGCGCCTCTCACGCTCCTCGGAGGTCTGGTTCCAGAACTCCTTGGAGGAGATGTCGATCTCGGAGTGCGGGGGCTTGCCCTCGCCGGACGCCGGGATGAACTCGACACCGTCGTCGGCGTCGTCGTCATCGTCGAAGTAGGCGTCCCACTCGGCGGGCGCCCCCAGGTCGGAGGACGGGGACTCGGTGGACAGGGCCTCGGCGGACACCGGTACCTCCAGGGATGGGTCGGACTGCGGCGGATGGTGGGGCCCCGCGGCCCGTCGTCGGGGCCGACGGCCGCGGGGCAGGGGGCTCAGTCGTCGGCGTGACTGAGCAGGACGTCGTACGGGCGGGCGTGACGGCTGCCCGAGAGGTCGAGGTGGATGCCCTTGACCTCGGTGAACGCGTCCAGGGCGTCCGGCCCCAGCTCGCGTCCGGTGCCGCTCTGCTTGTAGCCGCCGAACGGCACGGCGCAGTTGATCTGGTGCGCGTCGTTGATCCACACCGAGCCGGCCTGGATCCGGTCCGCGATCTCGAGCGCGCGCTGGTTGTCGGCGCTCCACACCGAGGCGGCCAGGCCGTACTCGGTGTCGTTCGCGATGGCGACGGCGTCGTCCTCGTCGTCGTAGGCGATGACCGACAGGACCGGCCCGAAGATCTCCTCCTGGGCGATCCGCATGTCGTTGCGGACGCCGGTGAAGATCGTCGGCTCGACCCAGTACCCGTGGGTGAAGCGCTCGCCGTCGGGGACGCCGCCGCCGAGCGCCACCGTCGCGCCCTCGGACTTCCCGCTCTCGATGTAGTCGAGCACGCGACGCTGCTGGCGCTCGCTCACCAGGGGACCCATGTCGGTCTCCCAGTCACGGGTGTCGCCGAGCCGGATCGTCGAGGCCCGCTCCACGAGCCGGTCGACGAACTCCTGTTCGCGTGACCGCGGGACCAGCATGCGCGTCATCGACTCGCACACCTGGCCGCTGTAGAGCATGCAGCCGTAGAGCACGCCGTCGACCGTGGTCTCCAGGTCGGCGTCGTCGAGGACGACCGCAGGCGACTTGCCGCCGAGCTCGAGCGTCACCGCCTTGACGGTGCCGGAGGCGAGGCGCATGACCTCGCGCCCGACGGCCGTCGAGCCGGTGAACCCGATCTTCCCGACGCCGGGGTGCGACGCCAGGCGCGAGCCCGCGTCGGCCCCGATGCCCGGGACGACGTTGAACACGCCGGGAGGCATGCCGGCCTCGAGGGCGATCGAGGCCAGGGCGAGCGCCGAGAGCGGCGTCTTCTCGTCCGGCTTGAGCACCACGGAGTTCCCGACGGCGAGCGCGGGTGCGAACTTCCACAGCGCCAGCAGGAGCGGGAAGTTCCACGGGGCGATCGCGCCGACGACGCCGATGGGCTCCCGGCGGACCGAGCTCTGACCCAGGGTCGGGAACGACGCCCGCGGGCCGGGGCGCTCGAACTCGTAGCGGGCGGCGAGGTCGGCGAAGTACTCCAGGTGCGGCGCGCAGTACCCGACGTGGAAGCCGGTGGCCTGCCGGATCGTCGCCCCGTTGCCGAGGATCTCCAGCTCGACGATCTCCTCGAGACGCTCGCCCAGGATCGTCGACATCCTCCGGAGCACCTCGGCGCGGTGCGCGGGAGTGGCCCGCGACCAGTCGCCGTGCTCGAACGCCCGCTGTGCGGCCTCGACGGCACGGTCGATGTGCTCGGCGGTCCCGCACGCGGCCGTGGCGACGACCTCGCCCGTGGACGGGTCGCGGATCTCGAGCCTGTCCTCGGTGTCGACCTCCTGCCCGTCGATGAGCAGCGGGAAGTGACGGAGGTGCGTCGTGGTCATGCGCCGGCTCCGCTTCGCTTCGTGTCGCTGGTCGTCATGCCGTCGGGTCCAGGACGATCTTGGTGGCCTCGCGGGCCTCGAACATCCGGTAGGCCTCCGCCGCCTCGCTCATCGGCATGCGGTGGGAGATGAACCGGCTCGGGTCGAGCTTGCCCGCCGCGATGAGCGCGAGGGTCTCGTCCATGTAGTTGATGATGTTCGCGACGCCCTGGTGGATCGTGACGCCCTTGAGGTAGAGCTCGCCGAACGGCAGCTCGATCGAGTCCTCGGTGTAGACGCCGGGGATCGAGATCGCGCCGGCGGACGCCACGAGCGAGCAGGCGGAGAGCAGCGCCGACGGATGTCCGACGGCGTCGATCACGACGTCCGCGCCACGCCACTCGGTGAGGTCCTGGACGGCCTCGGCGGGGTCGGTGTCGGTGGCGTCTATCCCGATGGCGCCGATCGCCTCGGCTTCCTTCAGCCGCGAGGCGACCTTGTCGACGACCGCGACCTGGCCCGCACCGAGGACGTTCGCGGCCATCGCGGCGCACAGGCCGACCGGGCCGGCGCCGACGATCGCGACGGTGTCGCCGGGGCGCATCACCTTGCGGACGGCCTCGTAGCCGGTCGCCATGATGTCGCCGACGAAGAGCTTGTCCTCGTCGGTGCCCGCGCCCTCATCCGCGATCTTGCGCATCGTCAGGTCCGCGTTCGGCACGATCACGTACTCGGCCTGGCCGCCCGAGAGCGAGCCGAACACGATGCCGAGCCCGAAGATCCGCGTGCCGAGGCACTGTCCCGGGCGCTGGCGGCGGCAGTTGTAGCAGCTGCCGCAGCTCACGACGCACGAGGCGACAGCCCGGTCGCCCTCGTCGAACTGGGTCACCGCCGAGCCGACCTCGACGACCGTGCCCAGGAACTCGTGCCCGAGGACCACGTCCTCCTCGAGCTCGAGCCGCCCCTCGTAGGGGTGCAGGTCGGTCCCGCAGATCGCGGTCTTCTCGACCTTCAACAGCACGTCACCGGGATCGGTGATCACGGGCACCTCGACGTCGTCGACGCGGACGTCGTGGGCCTTGCGCAGCAGGACCGCGCGCATCGTGGCCATGGGTCTCGTCCTCCGGCTCCGGTTCCCGTCGGTCAGCCCGCGACCTTGGCGTCCTTCTCGGCCACCAGGTCGCGGTAGATCGGGAACAGCGGCTTGGTCAGGGGGACGAGCTTCAGGATCTTGTTGACGGGGCCCTTGGCCTTGACCTCGCCCTTGGCCAGCCCGACCGCGAGGTTGTACTCACCGCGCCAGAACTTGTCGCCGGTGTCGGCCTTCATCATCAGCGTGATGTCGGGCTTCTCCTCGGTCTGGCCGAGGGAGACGTCGATGGACGGCTCGCGCATGACGACGTTCATCTCGGTCGCGGGGTCGGTGTAGAAGACCTTGAGGAAGATGCCCGAGGCCCGGAGCTTGGGGCCGGACTCGGGGTGGTCGTTCGCGGCGCGGAAGACCCCGCCGATGTAGGTGTCGACCTCGGCGTCGTCGGTGAAGAAAGCCATCGTCAGCACTCCTCGCTCCAGGGGATCGCGCCCCGGGGCGGCGGGCCGGCGCTCGGGGTCGCGGCCCGCCGCGTCCCTGGTCAGCGCGGTGTGACACCCATGGTCGGGGGGTGGGGTGCAGGGCGGACCTCCCGCGAGGGGGAGCCCGCTCCCCCCTTCGGTCCGGCACGTTCCCGGCCTGTCTCAGGTGGTCGCGACCAGGAACTCCTCGGCGTGGGTCACGCATAGGCCGTCGGGGCGCGCGGCGAACCAGCGGGCGTTGATCTCGTCGGCGCGCAGGACGCGGGCCGTCCGGAAGCCGGCGGCGCGGGCGAGCGCGACGATCTCGTCCGGGGCGAAGAAGCTCAGGAACGGCGTCCCCGCGGCCGCGGCCCCGGCGGCGGAGAGGTCCCGGAAGTGACGCTCGGCCGGGCTCAGCAGCTCCGACGGCGGTTGGAAGGTCATCGCCACCGAGGAGCCCGGGGCGAGGGAGGCCAGCGACGCCAGGGTCGCGGTGTTCGCCTCGCGGGTCAGGTACATGCTCACCCCGGTCGAGGACACGACCGCGGGGCGCCCGGCGTCGAGACCCGCGGCGACGAGCCCGTCCCACCACGACCGGTCCGACTCGAAGTCCGTCGGCACGAACCGCAGCCCGGGCGGGGTCGGGAGCCCGAGGTCGGCGATGCGGCGCTGTTTCCACGCCGACGTCCCGGGCCGGTCGACCTCGAAGACGTGGTGCGCCGCGTCGAGGTCCGGGTGGCGCAGCGCGTAGGTGTCGAGCCCGGCCCCGAGCACCACGTACTGGGTGACGCCGGCGGCGACCTGCTCGTCGACGAGGTCGTCGACGACGCGGGCCCGGGCGACCATCCCCGCGCGGGCGCCCCGGGTGGTGTCGGGGTCCATGTCCGGGCGGTCACGCCAGCCGGGCTCGGGGTCGGCGAGCAGGAGACCCAGGGAGTCGTCGAGGACCGGTGGAGCCGCGTCGACCTCGAGGTGGAGCGCCCGCCAGAGGGCGACCCGCAGCGCGGTGTGGTCGGGGACGACGTCGGCGGTGGTCACGACGCGGCCGGGGCCTGGATCGTCCAGGTCCGCCCGTCGGGGTCGCGGAGGACCATCTCCCGGGTGCCGTAGTGGGTGTCCTCGAACGGTGAGACCACCTCGAGGCCCGGGTCGGGGCGGTAGGCGTCCGCGTCCGGGACGCGCAGGACGAGCTGGGTTCCCGTCGGGCGGTCCTCCGGGACCTCGGCGACGAAGACCGTGGGCCCGTCGCCGCACCGGAACTGGCCGGAGTGGTGGTCGGTCTCGAAGTCGAGCTCGAAGCCGAGCTGCGTGAAGAACTTCGCGGCCCGGCCCCAGTTGTGCGTCTCGAGGAACACCGCGGCGATCCCGCCGACTGCGGTCATGACGATCCTTCCTGCTCGGGTGGGCCCTGGGCGAGGTAGAGGCGCAGTGCCTCCGCGACCAGCGCGGACAGCGACTGCTCGGTCTCGAGGGCCCGGAACTTGACCTGCTTGATCAGCTCGACCGGCAGGTACACGTTGAACTGTTTGACCTCGTCGGCCACGCTAGGATGCTAGCAAGCTAGGTCGACGGACGCGAGGGGTCGCCGCGGCCGTGATCAACGGGACGCCATGGGCCTCCCTCGTGGCGCCCGACCACCACGTGGTCCCGCTGATCACGGAACCGGCAGGGCCGGCCGCGACGATGTACCGATACTGACGTCAGGTGTCAGCGATGGTCCGTCGCTGACATCAGCGCACGGTCAGCCCCGCAGCACCGGCGGCTCGGCGTCCCCACCGAGCGCGAGCACCTCGGCGAACCCGTCCACGAGGCACTGTCCGAACAGGTCCCGGTCGGTGATCGCGGCCGGGTCGAGGTTGGCGCCGACGCAGCAGGTGTCGCCGTGCGTGAGCATCGTGATCATGGCCGCGCACCCGGGCCGGGGCGCGTACGGATACATCCGCTCGACCCGGGCGCCGGCGAGGAAGACGTCCTCGCGGATGCCCGGGACGTTCGACGCCTGCAGGTCGTTGCCCTTGGTGATGCCGCCGGCCACGGCCGCGATCACCGACCCCGGCAGGCGCGAGAGCAGCGGGGACACGAGCCCGACGTCGTCCGCCGCAGGTTCGGCACGCCCGCGGGCGATGTCGGCGGCGACCGTCGCCATCCGGGCCGCCGGGTCCTTCTCGGCGATCCGGCCCGCGAGGCGCAGGGAGGCGATCTTGTTGCCGCCGCTGTCGTCGTCGGCGGCACGCAGCGAGACCGGGATCGCCATCCGGATCTCCTCGACCGGTGTCCCCTGGGCCTCGTGGTAGAGCCGGAACGCGCCGAGCAGAGCCGCCACGTAGGCGTCGTTGATCGTCCCGCCCGCGGCCTTCGCCGCCGCTCGCAGCGGCGCGAACGGCAGGTCGAGCGCCACGAACCGCCAGTCCGGTCCGCGTGTCGCGAGCAGCGGGGACGCGGCCGCGCCCGGGTCGCCGATGACGCGGATCGCCGAGAGCCCGAAGGCCACGGCGTCGCGGGCCTTCGCGATCGGGTCGCGCAGCGCCGCGCCGGCCGCCCGCAGGATGTGGGTCGGCACCGCGGCGAGCGACTCGGCGTCGTGCTTGACCTGCCGGCCGAGGGCGGTCCACGGGCCGGGCCCCTCACCGACCGGCGGGAGCGGCTGCGGCTTCTCCGGATCGGTCTCCCGGTGCCGGTTCAGCAGCCCGGAGAACAGCTGCACCCCGCCCATGCCGTCGGTCGTCGCGTGGTGCAGCTTCAGCAGGTAGGCGGCCTTCCCGTCGGGGAGACCCTCGATGAGCAGCGCCTCCCACGGGGGTCGCTGCCGGTCGAACGGCGTGGTCGCCAGGTGCTCGGCCGCGGCGAGGACCGCGGGCCAGCCCTCCCCCTCGGGCAGCGAGATGCGGCGCACGTGCCGGGACAGGTCGAAGTCGGGGTCCGGGGCCCACACCGGCGTCCCGAGCCCGAGCGGCGGCTCCACGACCCGCTTGCGGAACCGCGGCACCATCCGCGTGGCCCAGTCGTGCGCGGCGACCAGCCGGGGCCAGTCCGGGGCGCTGTCGAGCAGTGCGAAGGCGACCATCGTCGAGCGCAACGCCGGATCGGCCTCGGCCCGCCACATCAGCGTCTCGAACGCCGACATCTCGTCGGAGTCGGCCCACGACAGCCCCGTATCGGTGCTCACGGCTTCTCCTCCAGTCCGAGGGTCTCCAGGAAAACGCCCCGCACCTGGGCCACGTGGTCGTCGAGGGTCTCGACGCTCCAGGTGCTGGTGTCGATCGGCGGGTGCACGACCACCCGCACCGTGCCGCGCCGCACCGTCCGGTCGTGCCGCCACATCAGCTCGCCGGCGTTCTCCAGCACGATCGGCACCATCGGCACGCCCGCCTGCATCGCGATGTGGAAGGCGCCCTTCTTGAACGGACCCGGCCGCGGTGTCGCCGAGCGGGTGCCCTCCGGGGCCATGAGCAGCGACATCCCGCGGCGGACCTTCTCGACGGCGGGTTGCAGCGCGTCGCGCGCCTGTCGGGTGTTGCCGCGCTCGACGAACGCGACGTCGGCGAGCTGGAAGAGCTGACCGAACAGCGGGATGTACTTCGCCTCCGCCTTCGCCACCCCCGTGAAGTCGTGCCGCAGGATCGACATGACGACGATCGGGTCGAGCTGGCTCTGGTGGTTGAAGACGAAGATCGCCGGACGCTGCGCCCACAGGTGCTCGGCGCCCTCCACCTCGACGTCCACCCCCGCCACACCGAGCGCGAGCTCGGAGCCGAGCGAGCCGGCGAGGTTGATCGCGTGGTGCCGCGAGCCGCGCAGCAGACCCGACCCGGCGGCGGCCACCGTCGCCGCGAGGAACCCGCCGTAGAAGCCGACGGTCCCCCCGATGGCGTCCACCGGGGGCACGGCGCCACGGGAACGGACCGGCAGGTCGGCATCGGTTCCCTCGGCTCCCACCGTCACCGCGTTGCCGACCAGATCGAGCAGCGGACGGTCGTCGTCGGTGCCGTAGGCGAAGGACGCGCCGAGGTCGACGTGGTGGTCGTCCGCCCAGGCGGAGGCCGCGGCGGCGGCATCGGCACCCGCACAGACCGGGGAACCGATCCCGTCGACCTCCTCCCCGGTCACGGACACCCGCGTGGCGATGACGTCGTCGGCGCCGAGCGCCGCCGCGATCGGATCGATCTCGGCCCGCGTGGCGCGGGAGACCAGCACGACCCGGTGCCCGCGGCGGGCGTGCGCGACGGCGAGCCGCCACATCTCCGGGTGCAGCCACGACGCCGTCGTCGACCGGAAGGTCCGGTCGCCCTCGTCGACGACCTCGTCGACGGGCCGTCCCTGCCGCGAGCGCACGACGCGCTCGACGTCGGCGACGGTCACCTCGCGGGGCCCCTCGACGCCGGAGCGCACCTGGGCGGCGAACCGCTCCCACAGCGACGTCGGCTCGACGAACGGGGCGAGCGGGGACCCGGCCAGCAGCCCGCCGTCGACGACGACGAAGGCGGTGACCGCCTCGCCCGCCGGTGCGGCGTCGATCCGTGCCGCCAGGGTCGCCTCGGTGCTCATGCCAGCATCTCCTCGGTCAGGCGTTCCTCGACCCGGGCCAGCTCGACGAGCCGCCCCCGGACCTCCTCGATCTCGTCGCGGAACACCGTCCGCAGGGCCGCGACGTCCGGGTCGGAGGTGTCGAGCAGGCCGCGGTTGTCGGCCAGGTCGAGCGCGGCCGCGTACAGCTCCGTCGACACCGAGTCCGCGCGTGCGACGCGGCCCTGGCGCAGCATCTGGTTCCCGAGCCCGAGGCATTCCTTCGGGAACGCCTTGCGGTCGATCTCCTGCGACGGGTCGAGCGAGGCGAGCCGCGTCGCGACCACCCACTGCGCATCGACGAACGAGCGCAGCGTGCGGGGCGCGACGAGGAACCGGGTCCGCGCGAACAGCGTCGCGGCGCCGTCGGGCTCCTGCACGTGCTCGCGCCAGTCCGGGTCCACCAGTGCGGTCTCGGCCGCGATCTCGTCGGCGAAGCGGGTCTTGGAGGGGAAGAAGAACTCGAACTTCAGCAGGTCGCGCAGCGCGAGGGCCTCGGCCCACGCGACGTCCACCGGGTCCTCCTCCGCGGACGCCCGGGAGGCCGCGAGCAGCGCGAGCTCCACCACGGCCCGCGTCACGAAGTGGTGGATCGCGCCGTTGCGGTAGAACGCGGCGACCCGGTGGCGGCCGTCGCGGATCGACCACACGGTCTCCTCGCCGCCGTCGTAGCGCTCGACGACCTCGCCGGTGACGAGCCGGTCGAGGGTGCGCTCGATCCCGTCACCGGTGAGGTCACCCCGCGGCCCGGGCCGGCCGAGGCGGTCGAGGTGGTCGAGCAGCGGCTCGGTGCTGACGCGGATCTGCTCGAGCGTGAGCGCACGCCCACCCGCTCCGAGCAGCGCGAACGTCACGAGTGCGGTCGGGGTCGCGGGCGTGGCCCGGTTGATCCCGTCACAGATGGTGAACGCGACCTTCTCCAGGCGCGCCTTCCCCTCGCCCGCCTCGGCGAGGGCGTCGGCGAGCGAGACCGGTTCGCCGAAGCGCACGCGGGCGGTGCCGTGGTTGCGGGTCTGGCCCCGCACGTACTTCGCGAGCCAGCCGAGGCCCTCGGCCGACTTCCCGGAGCCGCCCTGCTCGGCGGCCATCGCGTCGACCTCGTACATCCGGTCGTAGACGATCGAGGTGGGGACGAGCAGGACGTCGGGCGCTCTGCCGTCGTCCAGCGCGCCGGCGAGGTAGGACAGCAGCCCCATGCGGGGCTTGCGCAGCTTGCCGGTGCGCGACCGGCCGCCCTCGACGTACCACTCCAGGTTGAACCGCTTGGACACCAGATGCGCGATGTACTCGCGCAGCGCCAGCCGGTACACCGGGTCGTCGCCCGAGGTCCGGCGGATGAAGACGACGCCGGCCCGCTTGCCCAGCGGCCCGATCGGCCAGAACGCCATGTTGTTGCCGCCGAGCACGGTGTTGCGCGGCAGGTCGTGGTCGCGCAGCACCTCGGCGAGCACCAGCGGGTCGGCGTAGGAGCGGTGGGTCGGCAGGAACACCAGCGGCGCGGTCCGGTTCACCTCGCGCAGGGCCTCGACCGTCTCGGTGTCGACCTGCACGTCCCAGGCCGGGGAGTGCATCGGCGAGAGTGCCGTCCGGAACGCGTCGATGGCGACCGGGCTCTGCACCGTCGCGAGCTCCCCGAGACGGGCCCGGGCGTCGTCGAGCAGCTCGTCGAAGTCGCGGCCGGTCTCGGTGCTGAGCTCGCGCAGCTTCTCGCGGAAGCGGCTCGACGCCAGGATCTGCTCGACCACCAGCCGCGGCACCGTGTAGTGGTCGCCGATCAGGCTGCGCTCGGCCCGCTCGCAGGCCAGCACGCCGGCGCGGTGCACGTAGGCCGACAACCGCTCCTCGCGCGCCTCGGCGTCGTGGCGACGGCGGAGCTCCTCGAGCGTCGCCGGCTCCCCCTCCACCAGCCGGACCCGGTCCGGGGAGTTCCGGGCGAGGCGGCGCTGCCAGAAGGCGGGCGGACGACGATGCCCGAGCAGCGCCACGAGGTCGGCCGCCCGTGGCCGGTCCGGCGGCGTCCCGGTGCCGTCCGCCCACTCGGCGGCGCGGGTCGGCGGCAGCCAGGTCACCCGGACCGGCACCACCGTGGTCGCCGGATCCGCGTGCTCGAGGGCGTCGTCGAGGGCGGCCTCGTCGAGGCAGACGGGCGCACCCGGGTGGTTCCGCGCGGCCCAGTCGGCGACGAGCTCGCGCTCCGGTGCCGTCCGCGCGGAACCGAGGACCACCACCCGGCCCGTGCCGAGGGTGGGCTCGGAGACGGCGACCATGGCGTCCTCCTCGTTGCTGGGTCGGTGCTCAGGACACGGTGGCGGTCTCGGCGCCGACGGTCGAGCCCTGCTGCGCGTCGTCGTCGGTGTAGCGCTTCTTGAGCTCGCCCTTGACGAGCTTGCCGGTCGCGGTGCGCGGGAGCTCGTCGGTGAAGTCGACGGTGCGCGGCGCCTTGTACCGGGCGATGTTCGCCTTCACGTGCTCGATGAGCTCGTCGGCGAGCGCGTCGGTGCCCTCGTGGCCCTCGGCGACCTGGACGACGGCCTTGACCTGCTCGCCCATCTCGCGGTCCGGCACGCCGATGACCGCGACGTCGTAGACCGCCGGGTGCATGGTCATGCAGTTCTCGATCTCCTGGGGGTAGATGTTCACCCCACCGGAGATGATCATGAAGGCCTTCCGGTCGGTGAGGTAGAGGAAGCCGTCCTCGTCGAGGTAGCCGACGTCGCCCGTCGTCGTCCAGTTCTCGTGCTGCGGGTGGGTCGCCTCGGCGGTCTTCTCCGCGTCGTGGTGGTACTCGAACGGCCGCTCGGGGCGCTCGAAGTAGATCGTGCCGATCTCGCCGGTGGCGAGCTCGCGGCCGTCGTCGTCGGGATCGCAGATGTGGATGGTGCCGAGCTTCGACTGCCCGACCGAGCCCGGGTGCTCGAGCCATTCCTCGGGCGAGATCAGCGTGATGCCGTTGGCCTCGGTGGAGGAGTAGTACTCCCAGAGCACCGGGCCCCACCAGTCCATCATCGACTGCTTGACGTCGACCGGGCACGGCGCGGCCGCGTGGATCGCGACCTCCATGGTGGAGACGTCGTGGGCCGCCCGGACGGACTCGTCGAGCTTGAGCATCCGCACGAACATCGTCGGCACCCACTGCGAGTGCGTGACGCCGTGCTCGTGGATGATGCCGAGCGCCTGCTCGGCGTCGAACCCGGCCGAGAGGACCAGCGTCCCGCCGGTCGCGAGGACCATCCCGCCGAAGCGCAACGGTGCGGCGTGGTACGTCGGGGCCGGGGAGTAGTAGACGGTGTGCTCGTCGAAGTCGAACAACGGGCCGAAGACCGCGAGCATCGCGTCCCCGGGCTCGTGCACCTGCCGGTCCGGCAGGGCCGGCTGGATCCCCTTGGGCCGACCGGTGGTGCCCGAGGAATAGAGCATGTCGACGCCTGCGGGCTGGTCGGTCGGCTCCTCGGCGCCGGCGGCGGCGACGGCGTCCTCGTAGGAGTCGTGGCCCGCGACGGGGCCCCCGACGGCGAGCCGGCGGCGCACCTGGGGTGTCCGGTCGAGCAGCCCCTCGGCGAGCTCGGCCTTGTCGGCCGAGACGACGAGCACCTCGGCCCCGCAGTCGTCGACGATGTAGGCGGCCTCGGGCACCGACAGGTGGTGGTTCACCGCGGTGATGTAGAGCCCGGAGCGCAGCGCCGCCCAGTAGGTGACGAACACGTCGGGGCGGTTGGTCGCGATCAGCGCGACGTGGCCGCCGCGCTCCAGGCCCTCGTCACGCAGCACGTGCGCGAGCCGGATGGAGCGATCCTCCAGCTCGGCGTAGGTGAGCGACTCCCCCGTGTCGGCCATGACGACGGCGGTCTTGTCCGGGTTCTGCCTCGCGAAGTTTCCGGGGTACACGCGGTGGGTCCTCGCCTGCGCTCGCTGGGTCGACTGCCGGGGGCATGGTTACCCACGCCACAGCGGACTCACCTCGTCCGGGGAGGGTGGGTTGGTGCCCCTTTCGGGATTCCTCCTCCGGCGCAGCGCACGGACCCGGTGACGCGGGAGCCGGCCGACGCGGACGAGCGCGGGGCCGTGCCCCGACCGGGGTGGAGCCGTGCCTCCTCCGAGCGGTCCGGGAACCACTGTCCGGCACGAGCCCCTACCCTTCCCGAAGCATGACCACGACCCCCGCACGCCCGACCGCCCCGGCACCCGCCGTGCCCCCGGTCCCGGCCACCGACGCGGAGGTGACCCGGGCCGTCGCGCGGCTGCGGGCCACGTTCGCCACGGGCCGCACGCGCGACCTGCGCTGGCGCAAGCGGCAGCTCGCCGGCATCGAGCGGCTGGTCACCGAGCAGGAGAGCGCGATCGCCACGGCGATGGCCTCCGACCTCGGCCGCAACGCCCACGACACCTGGCTCGGCGAGATCGCGAGCACCGTCGGCGAGGCCGCGTACGCCCGCAGGCACCTGCGACGTTGGACCCGCAAGCGCCGCGTCGGCCTGCCCGCCGCGCAGCTGCCCGGCACCGCGCACTACCGCTACGAGCCGCTGGGCACCGTGCTCGTCATCGGCCCGTGGAACTACCCCGTCTATCTCACCCTCGGGCCGGTCGTCGGCGCCCTGGCCGCGGGCAACACCGTCGCCGTCAAGCCGTCCGAGCACGCGCCCGCGGTCTCCCGGCTGCTCGCCGAGCTCATCCCGCGCTACCTCGACCCGGACGCCGTCGCGGTGCTCGAGGGCGAGGCCGACACGACGCAGGCGCTGCTCGCGCAGGGCCTGGACCTCGCGTTCTTCACCGGTGGACCGGAGATCGGCAAGAAGGTCATGGCCGCCGCCGCGGAGCACCTGACGCCGGTGGTGCTCGAGCTCGGCGGCAAGTGCCCGGCCATCGTGGCCGCGGACGCCGACCTCGACGCCACCGCCCGCCGGCTGGTCTGGACGAAGCTGCTCAACAACGGGCAGACCTGCATCGCACCCGACTACCTGCTCGTCGACGCCTCCGTCCGCGAGACGCTGCTCTCGAAGATCGCCGCCTGCTACGAGCAGTTCCGGGAGGGCGACACCTCGGGGCTGCGCGTCGTGAACGGCCGCCAGTTCGACCGCCTGGTCGGGCTGCTCGACGGGCACGGCGGCCGGGTGGTGCTCGGCGGCGGGCACGACCGCGACTCGCTCACCATCGAGCCGACGATCGTCGTCGACCCCGACACCGACTCCCCGCTGATGACCACCGAGATCTTCGGGCCGTTGCTGCCGGTGCTCTCGGTGTCCTCGGTGGAGGAGGCGATCGCGCACGTCAACGCGGGCGCCAAGCCGCTGGCGGCCTACGTCTTCACCTCGTCGCGGCGCACCGCGGAGCGGATCACGACCCAGGTGCCGTCGGGCGGCACCGTGGTCAACCACGCGATGATGCACTGCCTCGTCCCGCAGCTGCCCTTCGGCGGCGTGGGCACCAGCGGCATGGGCGCCTACCACGGCAAGTGGGGCTTCGAGGCGTTCAGCCACCGCAAGGCGGTGCTGTCGAAGTCGACGAAGCCCGACCCGGACCTGCTCTACCCGCCGTACTCGGAGCGCGAGCAGAAGATCCTGCGCAAGCTGCTCTAGGCCCCGAGGCCGGCTCAGCGGGTGGTGCGCAGGCCGGCCCGGCGTCGGTAGCTGCCCGGCGGCTCGTGGAACTCGAGCTTGAACCGCCGGCTGAACGACGCCAGGTCGGCGAACCCGCACGCGTGGGCGAGCTCGGTGAGGCTGAGGTCGGCGTCGCGCGGGTCCAGCAGCCGGCGCCGGGCGTGCTCGAGACGCCGGCGCCGGACGAGGGCGGCCACGGTGGTGTCGGCGTCGGCGAACACCCGGTGCAGGGCGCGCACGGAGATGAAGTGGGCCCGCGCGATCTCCTCCGGCCCGAGCGCGGGGTCCTCGAGGTGCTCGGCGACGTAGGAGTCGACGCGGCGCCGCAGGTCGGCGGCACTGCTCGGGGACAGGACGTCGCCCCGGCGCAGCGACTCCCCGATCGCGGTGCCGAGCAGGGCCGCGAGCTGGCCCGCCAGCCGGCCCCCGCCCGCGTCGGTCAGCGCCGGCGGTGACGCCGCCGTCTCGGCGAGGGTGTGCCCGACGATGGCGCCCAGCCGGTCGCCACCCAGCGTGCGGGCCGTCGCCGCGCGGGTCACGTCGGCGCCGAGGGCGACGAGCTCCCGCGGCCAGGTCAGGACGAGGAGCTTCCACGGCCCGGCGAAGTGCCAGGCGAAGGGGCGGTCGGTCTCGTAGACCGCGTACGCGCCGCGCCCGAGCACGGCCTCGCGACCGTCCTGCTCGAGCACGGCCTTCCCCTCGGCGACCATGCCGACCTGGAGGTAGGCGTGCGGATCGGTCCGGGCGAGGCCCGGGGTGCGGCAGGCGCTCTGCGGTGCCGAGCTCACGACCGCGGCGGACAGGTGCCCGACGAGGGTGCTCCGCACGCGGCTGGGGAACGGGTCGTCCCGCTCGACGTCGTCGACGTCCAGGGCGACGAAGTGCTCCCGGAGCATGTCGCACCAGGGCGCGAAGCCCTCGGTCTCGTCCGCCGCGCTGCGGTTCGCGTACTCGGGCCCCGTGTCCGGGAACGGCCCCACGGGGCGCAGATCACGGCTCACGGTCGGACTCTCCCGTGCAGGTGGTGGGCTGCGCGTGCTGATCGACGCTAGGTCGGGCCGGGACCCCGGTCAACGAACTCCGCATCTGGCGCCCGATGACAAGCCTGCCACCGCAGACGCGGTGCACCCTCCGACGACCGGCCGACGACGACCGCCCCCGAGGCGCGGCCCCGGGTGCCCACCACCGATCGATCACCCCGGGAGCCTCGTGTGACCGCTCTGGACGACCTGCCCCTGACCCCCATCACCACGACGGTGCGCGGCGCGTGCCCGCACGACTGCCCGGACACCTGCGCGATGCTCGTGACCGTCGAGGACGGGAAGGCGACCAAGGTCGCCGGCGACCCCGAGCACCCGTTCACCCGCGGCGGGCTCTGCGTCAAGGTCAACAACTACCAGGAGAAGACCTACAGCCCCGACCGGCTGCTGCACCCGATGCGCCGCGTCGGGCCGAAGGGCAGCGGCCGGTTCGAGCAGATCTCCTGGGACGAGGCCCTCGAGACGATCGCGACCACGTTCCGCGCCAAGATCGCCGAGCACGGGTCCGAGACGGTCATGCCGGTCAGCTACCTCGGGACGCAGGGAATCCTCAACGGGCTCTCGGCCGGGGACGCGTTCTTCCACCGGCTCGGGGCGACCGTCACCGAGCGGACCTACTGCGACTCCGGCGCCTGCACCGCGTACGCCTCGACCGTCGGGGCGACGGCGGGCGTGGACCCCGAGAGCATCGTCCACTCGAAGTACATCATCATCTGGGCCTCGAACACGATCTCGACGAATCTGCACCTCTGGCCGGTGATCGCCGAGGCCCAGAAGCGGGGCGCGAAGGTCGTCTGCATCGACCCGATGCGCCACCGCACCGCGCAGCGCGCCGACTGGCACATCCCGATCCGCCCGGGGACCGACGGCGCCCTCGCGCTGGCGATGATGAACGTGATCATCGGCGAGGGACTGCACGACGAGGACTACGTCCGCGACCACACCCTCGGCTTCGACGAGCTCGCCGAGCGCGTGGCGCAGTACACCCCGGAGTGGGCGTCGGAGGAGACCGGCATCCCGGTCGAGGACATCCGCACCCTGGCCCGCGAGTACGCCACGACGGACCCGTCGATGATCCGCATCGGCGTCGCCATCGAGCGCCACGCCGGCGGCGGTCAGACGGTCCGCTCGATCGCGTGCCTGCCCGCACTGGTCGGCGCCTGGCGCCACGTCGGCGGTGGCCTGCTGCAGCTCCCGCTGTGGGCGCACCCGGTGAACTGGCCGGCGTTCATCCACCCCGAGTACCGCACCCCCGGCACCCGCGTGATCAACCAGTTCCTGCTCGGCCGGGCGCTCACCGGCGAGATGCCGCTCGACCCGCCGGTCACCGCGCTCATGGTCTACAACTCGAACCCGATGGTCGTCGCCCCCGAGCAGGACAAGATCGCGCGCGGGCTCGCCCGCGAGGACCTCTTCACCGTGGTCAGCGACCACTTCCTCACCGACACCGCGCGCTACGCCGACATCGTGCTGCCCGCGACGACGCAGCTCGAGCAGCACGACCTCATGTTCAGCTGGGGCCACTTCTACGTCACCCTGAACGTCCCGGCCGTCGAGCCGGAGGGTGAGGCCGTCCCGAACACCGAGATGTTCCGCCGACTCGCGGCGGCGATGGGGTTCGACGACGACTTCTTCCGGCTCTCCGACGAGGAGCTGCTGGCGCAGGCCTACGACTGGTCGGCCCCGGCGATGGCGGGCATCACCCTCGACTCGCTGCGCGAGACGGGGTGGGCGCGGCTCAACCTGCCGAGCGCCGACGAGTACCGGCCCCACGCGAACGGCGGGTTCCCGACGCCGTCGGGGAAGACCGAGTTCCGGAGCTCGGCGCTCGAGGCCGTGGGCAACTTCGTCGTGAACCTGTTCCGGCAGCTCTCCGACGACCACCAGCCGGGCGGCACCGTCGACCCGCTCCCCCACTACGTCGCGCCCCGCGAGACCGGTGAGGTGTATCCGCTGAACCTGCTCTCGCCGAAGTCGCACGCCTACATCAACTCGAGCGCGGCGGACCAGGCCATGCAGAAGCGGGTCCAGGGCGAGCAGACGGTGACCATCCATCCGGCCGATGCACAGGCGCGCGGGGTCGACGAGGGTCGCTACGTGGAGGTCTCGAACGACCGGGGCCGCTTCGTCGCCCTCGCCCACATCTCCGACGAGGTCGCACCGGGCGTGGTGGTCTGCCCCATGGGATCGTGGGCGAAGAACGCGAAGGAGGGCAGCACCGTGAACGCCGTGAACCCGTTCGCCTTCGCCGACCTGGGGAACGCTCCGACCTTCTCGGACACCCGCGTCGAGGTCACCCCGGTCTGACCATGACCCGCCCCCCGACGATCGCCGACGCCCACCTCCGGACACCGAAGGTCCACGGACCCGACGTGTCCGTGGGGGCGGCGCGGGTGTTCTTCACCGACGGCCACGTGCACGCCCTGCTGCTCGTCGACGCGGACGGCGTCCTCGTGGCGGTCGTCGAGCGCGACGACCTCGTCGGGGTCCCCGACGGCGCCCGCGCCCGGACGGTGGGAACCCTCACCGACCGGGTCGCGGGCCCGTGGGCGGACCTGGAGGCGACGCGGCTGGCGATGGCGGCGCGGGAGCAGCGCCGGCTCGCCGTGGTCGACGAGCGCGGGGTGCTGCTGGGGCTGCTCTGCCTCAAGCGGCACGGCCGCGGCTTCTGCTCCGCGGCCGACGTGGCGGCGCGCGAGGCCGACCGGCGCAGCACCCAGGCCGGCTGACGTCCGGTCGCCGACCGGAGTCCGGGCGACGGGCGATCGCAACAAATTTTTGTGGCCCGAGTAGAGCAACGAATTGGGCTGCAAGAGGGCCGATCGGCGGATCATGTCCGATTCTGCGGGCCTCGAGTATCCCCCCGGGAGGACTTCAGGTCTCTCGACCGGCGTAATCACACGCCGGTGCGCGCATCGTTACGCGCATCCCGTCGTTGGGCCGGTCACATCCCCCGACGGGTGCACAGGCACCGCGTCCCGCTCCCCGCTCCGCAGTGGAGGTTCGTCCGTGTCTCTCTCCGCACGCTCCCGTGTCCTGACGATCGGCGTGCTCGCCGCGGCGGCCGCGTCGCCGGCCACGGCGTTCGCCTCCCCCGCCCCGGCGGCGGCACCCGCCGCGGCGCCCGCCGCCGCCAAGCCGGCCGCCGCTGCGCCCGCCGCCGCCAAGCCGGCCGCCGCTGCGCCCGCCGCCGCCCAGCCGGCCGCGGCTCAGCCCGCTGCCGCCCAGCCGGCCGCGGCCCAGCCCGCTGCCGCCCAGCCGGCCGCTGCCCAGCCGGCCGCTGCCCAGCCGGCCGCGGCTCAGCCCGCTGCCGCCCAGCCGGCCGCCGCCCAGCCCGCCTACGCGCAGCCCGCCGCGGCCCAGCCGGCCTACGCGCAGCCCGCCGCCGCGCAGCCCGCGTACGCCCAGCCCGCCGCCGCGCAGCCGGCCTACGCGCAGCCCGCCTACGCGCAGCCCGCGTACGCCCAGCCGGCTTACGCGCAGCCCGCCTACGCCCAGCCGGCGTACGCGCAGCCCGCCCAGCCCGCTCCCCAGCAGGGCCTGATCGCCCGGATGCTCGGCGCGGCCCCGTCCTCCGCGACCGCCGCCCCGGCGCCGGCCACCCCCAGCCTCGACGCGCCGAAGCTCGACTCGGCGAAGCCGGCCGCCGCCGCGAAGAAGGCGGAGTCCAAGGCCACGGACGCGAAGAACGCCACGGACAAGAAGGCCGACGGGGCGAAGGCCGACGCCAAGAAGGACGCCGGCAAGGCGGCCCCGAAGCAGGCCGCGGCCCAGCACGACGCGCTCAGCGGCCTGAACATGAACATCTGAGTTCTCCGCACCGACGACGACGCCGGCCCTCCCGCTCGCGGGAGGGCCGGCGTCGTCGTGTCGGGGGTGGGTTTCCTCAGCGCTGCACGGTGGTGCCCGCGGGGCCGCCGGAGTGGGAGAGCTCCTTCGCGAAGCAGTCGTCGCTCGAGTAGCCCTGCGCGTCGCACCAGGCGTTCGCGGCGGCCGCCGTCGAGAAGCCCTGCGGGTGGACCACGACCCAGAAGTCGCTGCCGTTGAAGACCGGCCAGTCACCGGAGTAGAGCATCACCGCCGACGGGTCGCGGGACAGCAGCGACGAGTAGTGGGCGAGGATCGCCTGGTCGTCGTAGGTGATGCCGTCGGCGACCAGCCCGTCCTTCTTCGCCGAGAGCTGCGGCACCCACTGCCCGACGAGCCCCTCCACCGTCGAGCTGTTCGACGCGACCTGCGCCTCGAGCGCCGAGGCCGCCGAGCTCCCCGACGATCCCGAGGACGAGGACGATCCGGAGGACGAGACGGGCGACGTCGTCGACGATCCGGTGTCGGAGGACGCGACGGCGGGCACCGGCACCCCCACGGTGACCGTCGGGGCCACGACCGGTGTCGGCGCGGGAGCGCCGAAGATCGCCGCCGGGCGGGCCGCGAGGACACCGACCGCGACGAGGACGACCGCCACGACGATCGAGACCCCGGCGACGATCCAGGGCACGGTCGACCGGGCGGGCGGCGCCGCGGCCGGGTGGACGCCCATCACGGGCGCCGGGACCGCGTGGCTCGGGACGGGCCCGGGGTGCGCGTAGGTCGGCGGCAGGGTCGGGCGCGGTGCGGGGGACGGGGCGCGGCCGGCGGGCCCGAATCCGGCGGGGCCGGGCGGCGGCCCGGCCGGGGCCGGAGCACCGAACCCGGCCGGGGCGCCCGCCGTCGCGGGAACCCGGGCGCCGAGGTCCTGGCGAGCGCCGCAGGCCACGCAGAAGTGCAGGTCCGGTACCAGCGCGGCCCCACAACGGCAGCGACCCATGACGATCATCCCCCCGACGACCAGGCCGGGTGACTGTCCCGGCTCCTCGCCGAGTGCATCGGGATGGAGCAGCAGCTGTTACGCCGAGCAGCTATCGCGTGCGGCCGTTCACACCAGAGGGTGATGCGTCGGCGACCAGCCCGGTGCGCCGACCATGATCACGCGTCGCTGAGCGACACGCGTCAGCCCGGGTGCGGCTCGCTCACGAACCCTGGTTCCGGGCTCGGGCGTCGTCGCGGGCGCCGACGGGACGTTCGTCAGTCCTCGGCGATGCTCAGGGCCTCGGTCGGGCACGCCTCGACCGCGGCCCGGATCTCGGCACGCCGTTCCTCGGACGGACGTTCGTCGAGCACCTCGAGCGTGCCCTCGTCGTCGATCTCGAAGAAGTCCGGGGCCTCGGCCTCACACATCCCCAAGCCGGTGCACTTGTCACGGTCGACCACGATCCGCATGTCTTCTCCCTACCTCGTCTCCTGCGCGAGACCCCTCGATCCTAGGGACGACGGGCGCGACGGGCTTCTCTCCGTGGGGGGCTGTCGGGTACCCCTTCGAGACCCTGAGGCAGGGGTGAATCCCCGCGTCATCGGGGTCCCGCCCTCAGGCCGTCCCGGAGCCGGCGGACATCTGGCCGTACTCGCTGCGGAGCCAGTGGGAGACCGCCTCGGCACGGTTCGCGGCGCCGAGCTTGCGCAGGATGCGCTTGACGTGCGATTTCACCGTGCCCACGGAGATGACCAGGCGTCGGGCGATCTGCTCGTTGCTGGCGCCGTCGGCCATGAGCCGCAGGACCTCGACCTCCCGCCGGGTGACGAGGTCGAGCAGGGCGTGGTGATGGGAGGGGCGCGGGTCCACCGGCCCGGTGCGCTCGTGGAGGGGCCGCGCGGCCTGCCCGTGATCCGGGCAGCCTCCACTCCGCCGCCCGACCGGGTCGAGGAGCGACGAGCACGATCCGTCCGCCTCGCGGCGGACCGACTCGAGGCGGTCGGCGATGCTCTGCCGGGCGAGGAGGGTGCCGAGGGACTGGGAGAACACCCACAGCGCCTCGAGCTCCACGTGGGCCGGCATCCGCTCCTGGCCGTAGCAGTCGGCGTGCAGGAACCCGATCACCGCGCCGTTGTCCGAGATCGGCGCGGCGACGTACCCGCGGGTGCGTGACGACGCGACGAGCTCCCGGTGCATGAGCGGACGGTTCAGCGGGTCGGTGACCCGGAGGGGGGTCGCCCGGCGGACCATCTGGGTCTCGAGCAACGACGCGTCGAGGAGCCGGTAGTGCTGGCGTCCGGCCTCGAGGATCTCCTCGGCCCACCGGCCGTCGCCCTTGACGTACATCCGCTCGGGGACCCACGCGGACTCGTCCACGCGCGAGAGCAGCACCCGGTCGAAACCGATCCTCGCCGCGACGATCGGGGCGTGGTCGATCAGCTCGGTGAGTGAGCTCGCGTCGCGGAGCGTCCGGAGCCCGTCGCGCACACTGCCCATCAGCCCGACGGTCGCCGCGGAGGCCGAACCGGCCAACTGCGCTTCGGCGTCCCTGATGTCCCCGAGCAGTCCGATCATGGCCTGCAGTCGGAGCGGGTCGGCGCCGGACGCTGCCAGGGCCTGGAGCTGGGCACCGGCCTCCGACCACGCTCGGGCCAGCGCGCGGGCTCCGGCCGCCCGGCCGACCACGGGGGCGTCGTCCTCGTCGGCGGTCCACCCGAGGAGCTCCCGGGCCCGGTCGATGGTGGCGACGGCGGCGTCCAAGGCGTCGCCCGCAGCGCCCCGGGACGCCGACGACACGCCGGCCACACGCCTCGGGGCCGGGGAACCGGAAGCGCCGAGACCCACCAGGTGGCGCTCTGGGTTGCTCGTCATCTGCTTCTCCGGACTCGAGGGCGCGGTCGACGTCAGATGCCGTGTGCTCGACACACGATGACGTAGGTCACGGTAGCAAGGCTATTCGAGTCCTCAACGATCGGACACCCGTGCTAGTGACGTGGGACACGAGGCGGCTCGTGCAACGATGCGCCCCCACGGCACGACCTCCGTGCCGGTCGACGGACAGGAGGGCGACGATGCCGCCGACCGCTGGGACACCGCACCGGCGATCCGGGGACGACCGATGACCCGCGCGGTGCGGATCACCGTGCTCGGCGCGGGCTCGTGGGGCACCGGGGTCGCCGCGCTGGCCTCCCGGAACACCCCGACGCTCCTCTGGGCGCGCGATCCCGCGGTCGCGGAGGAGATCAACGAGCAGCGGACCAACAACCGCTACCTCGACGGGCACACCCTCCCCGAGGACCTGCGCGCCACATCCGACCTGGAGGAAGCGGCGTCCCAGGCCGACGTCCTGGTCGTCGGGGTCCCCTCGCACAGCATCCGCACCGTGCTGACGGACGCCTCGCCGTACGTCCGGGCCTGGATTCCGGCACTCTCGCTGGCCAAGGGACTCGAACCGGACACCCGCCTGCGGCCGACCCAGGTGATCGGCGAATGCCTGCCCGGGCACTCGGTCGGCCTGCTCGCCGGCCCCAACATCGCGGGCGAGGTCCTCGCGGGGTACGCCGCGGCGGCCGTCGTGGCGACCCCGGACGATGCCGTCGCCTCCGCGCTGCAGCCGTTGTTCGCCTCGTCGGTGTTCCGCGTCTACCGCAACCACGACGTCACCGGCTGCGAGCTGGGCGGCATCCTCAAGAACATCGTGGCGATCGCCGCGGGCATGGGCGACGGCCTCGGGGTCGGGGTGAACACCCGCGCGCTGGTCATCGCGCGAGGGCTCGCCGAGATCACCCGGCTCGGCGAGGCGATGGGGGCCGACCCGCGGACCTTCGCCGGGCTGACCGGCCTCGGTGACCTGATGGCGACCTGCATGAGTCCGGCCTCGCGGAATCGCCGGGTGGGCGAGGAGATCGCGAGAGGCAAGTCGATCGAGCAGGTGCTGTCCGAGATGACCCAGGTCGCCGAGGGCGTCAAGACCGCCCGGAGCGTCATGGAGCTCGCCGGCGACCACGGCGTCGACGTCCCCATCTGCGCCGAGGTCGACGGCGTGGTCAACGAGGGGCGTACGGCGGAGGAGGCCTATCGGGGGCTGCGGCGGCGCACGCCGGGCAGCGAGTACGAGGCGGCCTGACCCGCTCGCGGCGTCACAGGAACGTGAACACGTTGTCGATCACCCCGGACAGCAGGGCGATCAGCGTCGCCAGGCCCATCAGACCGAGGGCGAGGTAGACCGCCCACTGCCAGGAGGTCGTCTCCCGTCGGGCGTCCTCCACCCGGTCGACGGTGCTGCGGCTCCGGTCGTCGGTCTGGGCGAACGACGCCCGGAAGGCGAACTTCTCGTCCCAGGTGTCGGCGTCGACGACGCCCTCGAGGAGCTCGGCCGCCGGACCCCGGGCGACGACGCGGCCGGCGAGGACCACGACGAGGTCGTCGGCGAGCGCGCGGGCCATCTCGATGTCGTGGCAGGTGAGGACCATCGTCGCGTCGGTCGCCGCCCGGGCCCGACGGATCGACTCGACGATCGTCCTCCGGTTGACGACGTCCATCGCGGCGCCGGGGTCGTCCAGGACGAGCAGGTGGGGGTCGTCGACGAACGACTTCGCGAGCGCGAGCCGGCGCCGGGTGCCCGAGGAGAGCGTGTCCGGCAGCTGGTGGGCGACGCCGGTCAGCTCGAACTCGACCATCCGCCGCCAGCCCCGCTCCTCCACGGTCGCCTCGTCGTAGCCCCGGGCTTCGAGCGCGTAGCGCACGTTCGCCCAGGCGCTCATCGAGGCGAACAGACCGCCGTCGTAGATCGAGGTGCCGCCGAGCAGCACACCCATGCTGCCGCGGAGATCGCGCAGCTCCTGGGGCTCGAGGTCGTGCACGTCGTGCCCGCCGATGGTGACGTCTCCGGAGCCGTCGTCGGGGGTGTCGAGGCCCAGCAGGATCCGGGTGAGGGTCGTCTTCCCGACGCCGGACGGACCCATGACGACGAGCGTCCGTCCCGGGTCGACGCTGAACGAGACGGCGTCGAGCACCCGATCGCCCTCGAAGGACTTGCTGACCTCGTCGACGACGATCTCCGGGGCGGTGCTCAGCAGCGCGGCGCCGGTCGGTCGTTTCATCTTCGCCATCAGCACGCGACTCCTCCGGGGGCGGCACTACCCCGACTGCGTCGGCCAGCCTGCCAGACGGGTCAACGCCGGCTGGGCTGTCTCACGCCGTCGCGGGGGACCGGCCGTGCGCCGCGCACCGGCTGCACGCGGTGAAGCCCTCGTCGCGGGCGTCGTCCACGGTCAGGGCCTCGGCCTCCTGCCCGTCGAGCACCTGGCAGCCGTCGACGTGGTAGCGCATCCGGCCCGGGACGATGTGGACGACCGTGGTGCCGTCGATCCCCGGCGCCGCCGTGGCCGGGGCCGGGGCCGACGCGGCCGCAGCCACGGGCGTCGCGGGCTCGGCCTCGGCCGGCTCCGCCGTCACGGGCTCAGCGGCCTTCGAGGGCTCAGCCTTCACCGGCTCGGTCACGGCGGGCTCGGCACTCACCGGCTCCGGCTTCGCGTCCTCGACCGTCGCGGAGGTCGCGTCCTCGACCTCCGCGGAGTCGGTCGGTCCGGCCTCGGAGTCGACCTCGCCGGTCTCGGCCACATCCGGCGCGTCGGTCGCCTCCGGCGCCTCGGTCGCGGCCGGCGCGCGGCGCAGCATCAGCACGTAGACGACCGCCGCGATGAGGCTGACGGCGAGCGCCGCGCCCGCGAGCGCCGTCGTGCCCGTCAGGAAGGCGCTGACGAGGAGTACCGCCGCCACGACGATGAGAGCACCGATGATCATGAGACGGAGGTCCTCCTCCAGCGGGATGGCGTTCTGTGTCGCGGCATGCTAGCGCCGGGTAACAGCGCGGTGACGGGCGGCTGTCGGGCCCCACCGCGGGGACCGGACGGAACCGGACGGTCAGGTCGCGGTCGTCCTCGACCGGGCGGCGATACGCCCCGCCAACGCGCCCACGACGGCCGCCGCCACGAACGAGTAGACGCAGTACAGCGGGTTGAACGTGCCCTGCAGGAACATCAGCGGCACGACGAGCAGGTAGCTGCCCACGGCCGCGCCCGCCCCGTGCAGCGGCGGGTTGGGGCAGGCGATCCCCACCCGGGCGCCGGCGGACGCGAAGGCCACGACGGCGACGAGGATCAGCCAGAACATGCCCAGCAGCGGCACGTAGGTGCTGACGATCGGCTGGATGAGCCCGCCGAAGACCAGGATCATGAACCCGGTGCTGACGGCCCGGGCCACGGCGCCGACGTCGACCTGCGACGCGGCGGGCCGGGCCGGGGCGCCGGGGGCCGATGACGCGGCGGGCGCCTTCGGCGGCGTCGTCGCACCCTTCGGGGGCTTCGCCGGGGCCTTGGAGGCGGGCTTGGACGCCATCAGGGCATCACGGTCCTCTCGGTCGAGGGCTCGCTCGCGGAGTCGAGGTCGCGGGGCCGCTGGAGGTAGCGGTGGGTCGGGAGCAGGACGCCGAACACCGAGCCCGCCAGGAAGCCGACCAGCGCCGGGAAGGCCTGCCACTGGGCGGCCATCGCCAGCCCCACCACCGCGACCAGCCCGCAGGCCGCGAGCACGACCCGGGCCCAGCCCTGCGCCAGCAGGAGGGCCACCGCGAGCAGCAGCACCACCACGCCGAACCACGGGAGCAGGGGGACGAACCAGGCGTCCTGCGCGGTGGGCGCCACGACGACGCCCGCACCCTGGTTGAGCGAGTCCTGGAGCGCGGTGGCGTCGGTGGGCTCCGGGGCGCCGATCCGCGAGGTGAGCAGCGACGCCGCCACCACGATCCAGCTGAGCACGGCGACCACCAGTTGCCAGGGGTAGCGGCCGTGCTTCCAGTCCTGGGAGACCGCGGCCAGGGGGCGCGTCACCTTGGGCGGAATCATCGACTCATGGTAGGGGAGCACTCAGCGGCATCCGCGCCCCCCGCACGGGGCACCGGCCTCCCCCGTACGGACATCCCTGGCCGGGATTTCGGCCGTTCCGGGGTAGTCCTCCCCTACAGTGGCCCGCTCCCCGAGCGACGGGCCGAGCCCCCGTGCGGGGCGGCTCATCGAGGCGGGAGACGCGATGCGGGGCCAGGGCGACCGAACGACCGGGGCCGACCGCGGGAGCCCCGAGCCCCCGGGCATGCGGCTCACCGGCATCACCACCGTCATCGACGACTCCCCCGTGCTGCACCGGCTCGGGCTGGACATCCCCGCGGGCGAGATCACGGTGGTGATGGGTCCGTCCGGGGCGGGCAAGACCACCATGGTCCGCCACCTCACCGGCCTGCTCGAGCCCGACCGGGGCACGGTCGAGATCGGGGGCCGGAACGTCTGGACGGCCGGTCCGGCGGGGCTGCGCGAGATCCGCAACGGGATGGGCGTCCTGCTGGGCGGGTCGTCGCTGTTCGACTCCTCGCTCTTCGCGTCGCTGACCGCGTTCGAGAACCTCGAGTACTCCCTCAAGCACCACGGCGTCGGCGAGGCGGAACGGCGCCGCCGGGCGATGGCGCGGTTGGACGAACTGGCCCTCGCCGATGCCGCCTCGCAGCGCCCGGAGGCGATGCCGGCCCACGCCCGCCGCCGGCTCGGCCTGGCGAGGGCGCTGGTCACCGACTCCCCGGCCCTGATCCTCGACGACATCGACGTCTGCCTGGACGCCGCGCACTCGCACCGCATCCTCGCGGCACTCGCGCACTGGCGCGAACGCACCCACGGCACCCTGCTGCTCACCACGCACAAGATCGGGCTGGCGCGCGAGCTGGGCGATCACCTGGCGATCCTGGCCAACGGACGGATCATCACCACCGGGAGCGCGGCGGAGCTCCTGGTCGGGATCGACACCAACGAGCAGTTCGACCACCGGTTCCAGCTCTCGGACTTCCTCGGGCCCCCGCGGATGTCCGACATCGAGGCCGACGACGACCGCGACTCACGCCGCGGCGTGAACGTGCGGCTCACGGTCGACCCGGCGATGGTGCGGGCGGCGATCATCGGCATCGTCGTCGTGACGCTCGTGATCATGACCCTGACGCTGGCGCACGTGATCTGAGCGCCCGTCGCGGCCCGGACGCCGCCGGCGGCCCCGGGACGTCGGACCGGGTCAGTCGGGGACGACGGTGGAACCGTTCGGCGCGACCGGGTCGCCGGACGCGCTCACCGCAGACCAGGTCCCCCCGAACTGCTTCTGGCCGGCGCCGCGGATGTCGTCCACGTGGACCGGGTCGCCCGGGGCGGCGTCGTTCGCGAAGTAGTAGAGCGGGTGGCCGGCGTAGATGACCTGCTGCCGGCCGTCGGCGCGGGTGACGGTGTCGATCAGGTCGTCGTTCAGGGCGTTGACGTTGCCGTCCTTGGCTCCCGGCTCCCCGAGGGCGATGTAGGGACGCCAGACCTGCGCGCACGCGTCGGTGCAGGTGGGACGCCCGCCGGTGTCCGCGCTGAACTGGTAGAGCGTGTGGCCCGCACCGTCGGCGAGCGTGGCGCCGTAGAAGCTCGGGCGGACCTGCAGCGTCGTGTCGGGGCCGGACAGCTGCGGCTTCGGGCCCTCGTCCACCTGTTGGCCGCAGGCCGCGAGGGCGGCGAGCCCGACGAGGAGCAGCGGCAGCACGGCGGCTCGGCGGACGACGGGTCCCCGCACGGTCTCGGTCACGGTTCCTCCAGGTCGGGTGTTCGGGTACGGGGTCTCAACGGAAGGACGCGATGACGAGGCCGACGAAGGCGACGGCGACCACCAGGCACGCGACCGAGCCGCGCAGGTAGACGCGGCGCCGCTTCTGCTGGGTCCGCTCGTCGAGCGGCAACGACGACGCGAGCTCGCTCGCGTTGCGCCACCCCCAGACCCCGACCACCACCAACAGCGCGGTCGGGATCAGGAGCCAGAGCGCGCTGATCGTCACTGGCCGGGGGTGCCGCCGAGGCCGGCCGGGGCGCCGTCCGGGTCGGCGGGCCGGTAGGCGTCGGCGTAGCGGATGTCCGAGGAACGCAGGTCGTCCTGCAGCCACGCACTCCAGGCCGCGATCTTGCGATCGTTGGTCACGGCCGCCTTGAGCGGAATCTGCGATTGGGCGAAGTCGGCGGGCTTGCCCGGGATGACGTCGGTGACCAGGCCGACGTTCCACCCCTGCGGGGTCTGCACCGGACCGAACGGCTGCCCCTTCGGAGCGGCGAACGCGGCCTGCGCATAGGTCGGCTGCAGCTTGTCCGCGGTGACCGTCTGGCCGAGGTCGCCGCCCGCGGCCTTGGTCGCGGCGTCCAGGCTCTGGGTCTGCGCCAGCTGGGCGAACGGGGCGCCGCCGCGCAGCTGGTTCAGGATGTCGTTCGCCTGGTCCTGGGTGGGGACCACGATGTTGCTGAGCCGGCGCTGCTCGGGCGTCCCGAGGCGCGCGGCATACTTCGGGAACTCGGCCGGGAGCTCGCTGTCCTGCACCTGGACGGGGTCGGTGACCTGATTGATCAGCTCCGCGGCGGCGTACTGCTGACGGATCTCGTCGAGCACCTCGGCCTCCGAGGAACCGGCCTGCCCCACCCCGGCGATGAACTTCTGGTAGCCGTCGGCCCCCGGCCCGTACTGGGCGGTGACCATGTCGGTCAGCTGCTGCCGGACCTTGGTGTCGGGGATGACGATGTTGCGGGCCGCCTCGGCGTCCTGCATCGCGTCGGCCACCGCCATCGCCTTCGCCGAGTCACGCCGGAACCGGTCCGCACCGGCCGGGTCGGTCGGCGCCTGGGCGCCGTAGAGCGCCTCGATCGTCTTGAGCCGCTTGTCGTACTCGGCGGTCGTGACGACCCGGCTCCCGACGGCGAACGCGGCGTCGGCGGGCAGTGGCGGCGAGTACACCGACGGGAAGAACCCCATGAGGGTCGGCACGGCCAGCGCGGACGCGACGAGGACGACCGCGACGAGGATCCCGACCAGCAGACGGCGGAGACGGGTCCGCGGCGGCTTCGGGCTCCGGAGCTTCTCGACGGTCGTCGCGGCGGCGGCGCGGGGTCGCTCGAGGGTCAGCATCTACGACACTCCTATCGACGCGGGAGCGCGCGGCGCGGGCTCGGGCGCGTCGGGGACGGCGGGGAGCGGGGTGGTCGGGGGCCACACCCACACGACGAAGAGCGCGGCGGCGTACGAGAGGCCGACCGAGGCGGCGAGCAGGAGGCCGAACTCCCGCATCAGCGCGAGCGGGGACACGGCCAGGACCGCGTAGCCGATGGCCGAGGTCCCGGCCGCCAGGGCCACCGCCCGGCGCAGGCTGCGGTCGGCCTGCCGGACGGACTGCGACACCATCACGGTGAACTCGCAGCCGACGGCGGCGGTCAGGGAGCCGAGCGCCACCGTCAGCGGACTGAGCGCGGTCCCCGTGACCCAGAGCAGGAGCAGCGACGCGCCGGTCGCGATCACCGCGGCGACGACGGCGCGCAGTGCGTCGACCCTCCGGCGCAGCCCCAGCGCGAGGATCAGCCCGGCGGCCACGACTCCGGCGACGCTGGCCAGGTACCGGTCCGAGGACACGATCTGGTACCCGCGCACGGCGACCATCGGCAGGCCCGACAGCTCGGCCGTCATGCCCGGGGGTGGCGGCGGGAGCTCCGTCCTCACCTGGTCGGTCACCGCCGCGAGCTCGCCGAGGTCGTTCAGCGAGACGCCGTAGGACATGTTCGCCACCTGGCCGTCGTCGCGCACCACCGCGCTGGTCAGCGAGTCCGGCATCAGCCGCAGCCCGGCCTGGATCTGGTCGGCCGTCGGGTTCGTCCCGAGGAAGTCGAGCAGACCGGGCGGCGAGAGCACCGGGTTCATCGCGTCGCCGTGGTTGACGATGATCTGCTGTTGGGCGTTCTCCATCCACTGCCACGCCTGGGGGCTGCGCACGTCGGCCGGAGGCGTCCCCGGGGCGTCGGTCGCGCGCAGTACGACGTTGAGCTCGCCGTTGGTGCCGATCACGTCCTGGACGTGGTCGGCGTCGGACATCGCCGGCAGGCCGCGCGCCAGGTCCTGGATGTTGGTCTGCAGCGGCATGGTCGCCAGCAGCGCCCATCCCCCGAGCGCCAGGACCAGCACGCCCGCACCCACCCCGAACCGGACACGTCGCGACGCGGTGGGGAACCAGCCCGTCGAACCGGATCGAGCCGCCGCCGCGGGCACCACGTCCGGCTCGGCCGCGTCGTCGGTGCGGCGGCGCACCAGCAGGGCGCCCAGTCCGACGGCGAACGCGATCCCGACGGCGAGGGTGACGCCCAGGTCGCGCACGAAGGCCAGCGGCGTCAGCGCCAGGGTCGCGAAGCTGCACGCCGACCCGGCCGCGACCACGAACACCACCCGGCTGCGTGCCCGTTGCGCGAAATAGGTCGGGTAGTAGCTGCCGAGTCCCAGCAGCACCGGGAGGAAGGCGAGGACCCCGAGCGAGAGCGGATGCCCCACCCACCCGAGCCCGGCCACCGTCATCCCGGTGGCGAGCAGGGTCACGGCCAGCGGCAACAGGCGTCGTCGTCGCCTGGTCCAGGGAACCAGGAACAGCACCAGGCCGATCGCCGCCACGGCGATCACCCCGATGATCGGGATCTGGGTGTCGATCGACTGGCCGAGGCCGGCGACGATCGTCGGCACCCCGGACACGGTCACCCGGGTGCCCGGCGGCAGCGCCGCGGCGTGGGCGGCCTGCGTGACGTTCTGGACGAGGGCCTGCGTCCCGGACTGGTCGAGGTCCGCCCGGGGGCGGACCAGGATCGCCAGCGAGTTCTGGTTGGGGACGACGTAGTGCCACCGGGCCTTGACCTCGCCCGTCGAGTCGAACACGAGGTTCTCGACGAAGCGGGGGTTCTTCAGGGTGGGGAGCCCGGTCGGCAGGGCCTGGATGATCGTCGGCGCGTACCGGTTGTCGAACTCCGCCTGGGCCTGCGCGCCCGCGGCGTCGACGTCCGCGGGCGACGCGCCGCGTTTCTGGGCGGCCTGCCTCGCGGCGTTGGCCAGCCCGTCCCGGCGCCCGAGCAGCTCGGCGACCACGAGCTGCGCCTGACCCGCGATGTTGTTCAGGGTGGTGACGGGCCCGTAGAGCGCCGCGACGTCGGGCTCGTCCCCGAGCTGCTTCTCGAGATCGAGCACTCCGGGCAGCTGGTTGGTCTGCAGCAGCTGCCGCGGCTGCGGGTTCTCGAGGAGGACGACGATCGGGTCCCCGCCGAACGACTGGCCGAGCTGGTTCAGCTGCGCCAACGACGGATCGCTCGAGGGGAGGAAGGAGTCGACACCGGTCTCGACCCGCACCTGGGCGAGCCCGCCACCGAGGAACGCCGCCACCAGGAGCCCGGCGAGCACGGCGACGAGGTCCCGCCGGCTCGGACGGCGCACCCGGCGCCGGGCCCGCGCCCCGTACTCGCGGAGGCGAACCGGCGGCGGGGCGCCCGCGTCATCGCGGGCCCCCCGCCGTGTGATCCAGGACATCCTCATACGGAGCGATTCTGTCCAGTCACCGGGAGTAGGGAGTCAAGGGGGCGTTGCAGGCCACGTTGCTCCCTCCAGGCGGGTTGCCGACGTCGTACTTGAACTGGCCCGCGGGCAGCATCGGAACAGGGAGCAGGGGCGGGCTGAGGCTGTCGTAGCCGAACTGCGCGGCGACGCCACCGACCGGCCCCGTGCCGGCCTGGGTCTTCCGAGCACCGCCGTTCGCGAAGTTGATGAACAACGGGAGGACGTTCGGCCCGCAGGGCTTCACGTAGGCCAGGATCGGGTTGAGCTGGTCGAAGAACCCGAGGCCGGGAGGCACGATGTCCCGGACGTTCCCCGCGAAGTCCGGCACCCGCTGCAGCGTGGGCGGCAGCTTGGACAGGGTCGTGTCCAGCGCAGGCAGCAGGCCACGCAGATCGTGGGCCGTTCCCGGCAGCTGGTGCAGCGCGTCGTTGAGCGGCCCGGAGGCCTTGTTGAGGTTGTCCGCCACGGGCTGGAGCGCCCCACCGAGCCTCGAGAGGTCGCCGCTGGCGGCCTGGGCCGTCGACAGTGTCGGTGGCAGTTTCTGGATCACGGCCGCGAGGTCGTCGGAGCTCCCCGCGGTCACCTTCGTGATGGTGTCGGCGTCACCGACCAGGTCGGCCAGCTGGCCCTGCCGAGTGTCCAGGGCGTCGAGCACCTTGGCGGTGTTCGACGAGAGCTGGCGCAGCGCCGTCTCCTGCCGGGCCAGCGCCGTGAGCGCGGCCGGCACGTAGCGGGTGGGCTCACCGAGGCTGCCCAACGTCTGCGAGATGCCGGACTGGTTGCCCGCCGTGACCTCGTCCAGCGACTGGAGCGTGGCGCCGAGGTTCTGCCGCGCGGACTGCGGCAGGGCACGGACGACCTCGTCGGTGTCGACCGGGGGGGTCACGTCGCCCGGCGGCAGGACCGTCTGGTCGGGCAGCGGCGGACCGTTGCCGTCGGTGACGTCGACATAGGTCTCGTTGATGAGGGTCTTCGTCTTGATCGCCGCGTGGACTCCCTGGTGCAGCGGCGCCACCTGCGGATCGGTGTCGAAACCGACGCGGACCTCGGCGATGCCGTTCACGACGTTCAGGTCGATGACGTGACCGACCGTCACCCCGTTCAGCGTGACCGTGCTCTGGTTGACGAGGTTCTTGTTGATCGGCGACTGGAAGACCACCGAGTACGGCGTGGACGTGAACGGCGGGAGCTTGCCACCGGCGCCGATGAAGAACACCGCGTAGAAGATCAGGCTCACCACGACGAAGACGATCAGGATCGCCGTCTGGATCCAGGGGAGGGCCTTCTGAGAGATTTTCACTTGTGGTCTCCCCATCCGCTCGTGTGGTCGCCCCATCCACCGCTGCCGCTGGGGTCCGGGGGAGGCGTCGGGATCCTGTCCGGCGGCAGCGTGACCGGCGTCGAGGTGCAGAGCGGATTCGAGATCGGGATCGAGCACGTGCTGGCCTGCACCAGGGCCCGCGCGCTGTTCCGGCCGTTCGCGTCCCCGAGGTCGGTGATCGAGCGGACCTGGTAGACGAACGCCGTGAGGTCGGGCAGATAGGGGATGAGGTTCCCCGTGATCGGGTCGAGCTGCCGCACGATCGGCTTGAGCTCGGGCAGTGTGTGGTTCACGTCGTCCACGAACGGCCGCAGGTCGGCCGCCGTCGGCCTGAGCTTCTGGGCGACCGGGGCGAGCTTGTCGACCGTGGTGCTCGCGGTGTCGACCGTGTCGGTGAGCTTGCCCAGCGAGTCGGGCAGCGTGTCGCTGGCCTGCTTGATGTCGTCCAGGGTCGGGTCGAGCTGATCCGACAGCCCCTGGACCGCACCCGTGCTCGCCTGGAGCGAGTGGGTGACGCCCGGGAGCTGGTTGAAGCTGTCGCGCAGCTGGTCGTTCCGGTCGGACACCGCCTGCAGCGTCTTCTGCAGCGAGTTCGCCAGGTTGGTCAGGCGGACGTCGTTGCCGCCGACCGCCTGGGAGAGCTGGCCGACCGCGGTGATCAACTGCTTGATCTTGTCGCGGCGGGTGTCCAGCTGCTGGACCACCGGCGTGATCTGCTTGGTGAAGTCGTCGACGGCGCTGACACCGCCGGGCAGGTCCTGGCCGGCCCGGGCGAGGGCGACGTCGGCCTGGCTGAGCAGCGCCCGGGTCGCCTCCCGGGTGTTCTCGTCGAGGTGGCTCAACGGCTGGTCGATCTCGATCGGCGACTGGCTGCTGCCCAGCGGGAGGACCCCGTAGTCCGGGACCACCGGCGCGGGCGGACCACCCGGGTCGAGCTCGATGTACATCGTGTTCAGCGGCGTGGTGGGCCGCATGACGACCGTCGCGTTCTGGTAGATCGGCTGGTCGTACGTGTCCTGGTTGATCGACATGAGCACGAGCGCGCGGCCCTTGTTGTCGATCTTGGCGTCGGCGATCTGGCCGACCTCGACACCGTTGATCTGCACGCTCTGACCCAGACCGGGCGCCACCGAGGCCGCCTCGGCGAAGGTCGCCCACACCTGGGTCCGGCCCTGCCACGGCGGGGTGAAGCGCTGGTTCGCGAGCACCGTGCCGCCGATCCCGAGACCCAGGGCCACCACCACGACGACGGCGATGACGTTGCGCAGCAGGCCGGGCTCGGTGCGGACGTAGTGGATCGCCCGGCGGATGCGACCGGGGTTCTGCGCGCTCATCGGGTTCCTCCGGTCGTCGCCTGCGGCAGCAGGCCGGCCACGGGTGCGGCAGCGGACGTGCCGGCCCCTGGGAGCACCGACTGCGCGGGGTTCAGCAACGCGTAGAGCGTGGGCAGCGAGAGACCGCCGGCGCCGCCGATGCTCCCCGAGCCGACACCGCCGTTGAACGCCAGGCCGTACCCGTTCGCGTCGTTGTAGCCGGCGGCCCCGTTCACGGCGCGGAGGAACGGACCGACCTCGTCACGGAGCTTGTCCGCGTGCTCACCCGGCACCTGCGTGTGCCTGCGGCCCGCGTCGGCCCCCTCACCCGGGGTGTACCCGGA
The DNA here is from genome assembly GCA_963849235.1 of uncultured Actinomycetota bacterium. Classification (GTDB taxonomy): domain Bacteria; phylum Actinomycetota; class Actinomycetes; order Mycobacteriales; family Pseudonocardiaceae; genus Actinomycetospora. The sequence goes on from CAWKGY010000003.1 coordinate 108,559, forward strand.
CTCCAGGGTGTCGACGATCGGCCCGTTGACGCGGTCGAGCGGGGCGTTGAGCCCGTTGAAGACCGTGGTGAGGTCCTGGCTCGCGGGGATCAGGCCCTGCACGACCGGACGGGTCTGCTCGAGCGCGGCCCGGAGGTCGCTCACCACCGGGCGGGCCTTGACCAGGACCGGGTCGAGGTGGTCGAGGAGCACGCCTGCCTGCTGCACGACGGGCCGCGCGGGCCCGGCGGTGTCCTTGAGCTTGTCCAGCGTCCCACCCAGCCGGGCGAGGCCGGGCTGCGCGGTGTCGAGGGCGGCGGGCAGGTCGTGGATCGCCTGGGCCGTGTTCTTGCTGGAGTCCCGGAACGCCGTGGTGGTGGTGTGCAGGTTGGTCAGGATGGACTCGATCTGCCCCTGCTGGCGGGAGAGCACCGCCGTCGTGCGCTGCAGACCGTCGACCACCGCCGGGAGGTCGTTGCCGGGGTTGGTGCCCTGCAGGGCGTCGATCACGCCGGCTCCCGGGCCGAGGGCCGCGGGGGCGTCGTGGGCGAGGCCCTGGATCGCCTGACCGGAGCCGGCCTTCAGGGCCGCGTCGAGCCCGTTGATCGAGGCCGGGATGCCCTTCACGGCGTCCGGCTGGATCGCCTGGACGACCTGGCTGAGCTCCGTCGGGAGCTGGGTGCGCTCCACGGGGATGTCGTCGGTCCACGGCTGCGTGCGGTCCCCGCCGGGGATGATGTCGATGTAGATGACGCCGCCGAGGAGGCTGACCGGCCGGACGTCCGCCGACGGCGCGGAACCGACCTTGTCGATCACGTCCGACTCGATCCGCAGGTGCATGACCGCGGACCCGTCGGGCTCCCGCTCCACCGAGTCGATGCGCCCGACCTCGACGCCGCCCACCTTCACCTTGCTGGAGTTCGGGAGCGTGAAGTAGTCGCCGGTGGTGTGGACATCACGAGTCGTGAAGCCCCACTGCAGGTACTGCTGCCATTCCGACTTCGTGATCCCGGCGACCAGGCCGACGGCCAGGACGGCCACGACGACGGTGCCGACCAGCGCGTAGTTGGTCCTGCGGACGTTCGGCTTCTTGACCGGAGCGTTGCCGTTGCCGCCGGAGCCGTCGTTCCCGCCGCCGTTGCCCTTCCCGGGCAGGCTGAGCTTCATCAGTGCTTCCCTCCGCGCCGGTCGACCACGGCCTGGTTCCCGGCGTGCTGCCCGCTCTGCGGGGCGCCACCGTGCTGATCGCCCCCCTGGGCGCCACCGTGCTGATCGCCCCCCTGGCCGCCGTCGCCCCAGTGGTCGCCGTCGTCGAAGTTCGGCTGGGGGCACGGCAGGTTCGTGACCTGGCTGAGCTCGGTCTTCGTCGGGACGCCGCTGATGATCCCGCCCTGCGGGACGAGCACGAACCGCGCCGTGTTGCCGTTGGCATCACCCTGGCGGGTCAGGAACGCGAGGTCGGTGAAGACCTTGAAGACGTTGTAGGGAGCCAGGCACGCCAGCGGCAGGCGAGCGTTCTGGGCCGCGGTGCGGACGTCGACCACCAGCGGTCGCAGGTCGTGCAGCGCCGGGGTGAGCGCTTCGAGCGCGGGCTGCCCGACGTCGGAGACGCCCGGCACCTTGTCCAGCGGCTTCGGAGCCTCCCGGAGCACGCCCCGCACGTCCGGGGTCGCCGCGACGAGGTCGTTGACACCGGGCCGGATGTTCGTCACCGCCTCCGTCGTCGTCTCCAACGGCTGCTGGAGGTCGATCAGCGCCTTGCGGACGTCGGAGAAGGCGCCGGGGGCCACCTTGAGCAGGTCGCCCAGCGACTTGCCCTGGTTGACGTTCACCGCGTCGAAGGTGGTCGCCAGCTGGCGGTTCAGGTCGGTGATCTGCTGCTGCCTGCCCTGGAACTGCGAGGTCAGGTCGCGCAGCGAGCTCAGGACGGTGTTGATGTCCTTGCCGTTGTTGTTGTTCAGCGCCCGGGCGACCGTGCCGAGCTTCGGCAGGTTGCCGGGGACCGCGTCGACCGCGTCGGACAGGTCCTTGGCGTGGCCGTCCAGGCCCGCCCCGAGCTGCCCGAGCGCACCCTGGGCGGCGGCCGTCGTCTTCGGGTCGAAGATGCCCGCCAGGTCCAGGATCTCGACCGCGGACTGGGTCTGGGCCGCCGGGATGACGCCGTCCTGGGGCAGGGGGCCTGCCGCCGGGTCACCGCGGTCGATGTTGATGTACTTCTGACCCAGGCCGGACCGCGAGACGACCTGGACGGTCGCGTCCTTGTACACCGGCCTGCTGTCGTCGAACTGCAGCCGGACGGTCCCGACGCCGTCGCCCCGGTAGTCGATGGCGTCCACGCGACCGACCCGGACGTCCGCCTCGCGGAGGTCGTCGTCGACGTGGAGGTCGCCGGTGTTGGTGAACTGCGCGTCGACGTACGTGTGGTCCTGGCCCGGGAATCCCTTCGCGGAGTTGAGCGCGAACAGGGCGATCAGCGCCGACACCACGACCACGACGAGGCCGAGGACGCCGGAGGTGAAGCGTGTCGACCGCTTCTTCTTGCCGGCCATCAGCGTCCTCCCATGAGGGTGCCCAGGGCGCTCTGCTCCTGCGCGGGGGTCAGGCCGGTGGCGCTGCCGTTGGCCGCGGGCTGCCCCTTGAGCAGGGTGTTGTCCGCCCCGGGGATCAGGTTGTTGGTCAGGCCGCCGACGGGGAGGCCCGTCACGTTCTGGGTGTCGGCCACGAAGAAGACCCGGAAGTAGTGGCTCAGCGCGTCACCACCGTTGGTCGTGAGCGCCCAGTTGTGCAGGAAGCCGAGCAACCCCTGGATGCGGGGGTTGTTGCACGCACTCGCATCCGTGCCGCCGCAGATCGGGTCGGGCCCGCTGCCGTACGGGCCGCCGAGGTTGACGGTCGCCGAGTTCACGATCGGGCGGGCGGCGTGGACCGTGTCGTAGAGCGGCTTGCCGGTGGCCTTCGCCTCTGCGGCGAGCGGGCGCGCCTCGTCGAGCAGCGCGTTGGCCTTGTCGAGCAGCGGGTTGGCCGCCTCGAGCGCCGGCTGGGCCGAGTCGGTGAAGGTGCTGAGCTCTCCGGAGATCGCCGCGAGGTTGTCCGCGGTCGGCCGCAGGTCGCCGAGCGTCTCCTGGGTCGCCCCGGCGGTGTGGGTGAGGTCGTCGAGCGTCTTCTGCGCGGCCGCCAGGGTCGAGGGGAGCTCGGCCAGCGTGTCGCGCAGGTTCTGCTCGTTCGCCGCCGTGGTGGCGAGCAGGTTGGTGGCCGAACCCACGGTGTTGTCGAGGGTCTTGCCCTGGTCCGCCGCGAGCCCGTTCGTGACCGGCTGGACCTGGTCGATCACCTGGCCGAGCAGCTGGTTCTGCCGGCCCAGCGACCCGGCGAGTGCCGCGGTGTCACCGAATGCCGGCTGGAGCTCGTGGATGATGTCCTGCACGTTCTGCCCGCGGTTCGCGACCCCGCCGCCGAGCGTGGTGAGGATCGACGACAGACCGGCCGCGGTCGGGTCGTTCAGCGCCTGGACGATGTCCTGGTAGTCCTGGGCGAAGCTGGTCTGCTTGACCGACAGCGTCTGGCCCGGCTGCAGGATCGGCGCCGCCGGCGTGCCGGGATTCAGGTCGACGTACTTCTCGCCGATGAGGCTCAGCTGACGGATCGTCGCCGTGGCGTCGACGTGCAGCGGAAGCGCCTTCTGCTCGAGGTTCATCGGCACCAGCGCGATCTTGCGACCCGGGTCGACCGTCGGGGTGCCGGTGGTCCCGACCACGACGCCACCGATCTTGACCTGCGCCTGGGCGGTCATCGCGCCGATGTTCGCGAACTCGGCCATCACCATCTGGCCGTCGCCCTGGGTCGCCGTGACGCTCGCCGTCGCCGCGGTGGCGCCGAGGAAGGCCACCAGGGCGAGGAAGAGGATGTGGACCTTCTTCACCGACCGGAACGGGTTCGGGCCGGATGTGTTCCTCGAGGACCAGTCCATCAGTTCAGCCCTCCGATTCCCGCCGCCGCCGGGCTGGCCGTGGTTCCCGTGCCGCCGGCCCCGCCCTGCGTGACCGTGTCGCACGTCCGTGAGACCGGCTGGGCGAAGAGCCCGCCAGGGTTGACCGGGGTGTCGTTCACGCTCTCCGGGCCGGCACGGATCGGGACGTGGACGTACTCACCGTTCGCGTCGTAGTACGCGGCCGCGGATCCCCAGTTCGAGAGGAAGCCGACCAGGCACGGCGTGAACGGCTGGAGGCTCTGCAGGGTCGGCGTCAGCTTGCCGAACGTGTCGCCGACCTTCGGCAGCGTGACGTCAGCCGCGTCCAGCAGCCCCGGGGTGTAGTCGAGCAGCTGCGAGGCCGCCTCGAGGGTGGGCTTGAGCTGGGCGATGGTCGGGCGGAGGTCCGAGAGCACCGGGGCGAGGTGACTCGCCACCGAGGGGAGCTTGTCGGTGGTGGTCTTCGCGTCCTGCAGCAGCGGCACCGCCGCGTCCGTGGCGCCCGGCACCTTGCCCAGGGTCGACTGCGCCTGGTCCAACGTCGGGGGGAGCTTCTGCAGGACCTGGCGCAGCGCGTCGCGCTGCTGGGCCGTGTCGTGGGTGCTCACCGACAGGTCGTCGACGACCCCGGAGATGTCCTGGTCGTGGGCGCCGGCGCGGGTGACCAGGTTGTTGGTGTCCGTCACGAGCTGGTTGATCGCCGGCTCGTCGATCGCCACCCCGCGCAGCACGTTGCCGATCGCGGTGAACGCCGGGCCCGCGGTGGCCAGCGTCGAGTTCAGATCCTGCTCGTGCCCGGCCAGCGTGGTCTGCAACTGCGCGATCACCGGCGCGAGCCGGCTCCGGGTCGCCGGGTCGATACCGCCGAGCACGTCGGAGAGCTCCATCGGCTTCGGCATGTTGCCCTCGATCCGGCCACCGTCCGGGATCGCCGGGTTCGAGGGCGGCCCGTCGTTGACCTGGATGAGACGCTCGCCGACTGCCGCGCTCCATTGCACGAAGACGACCGCGCCGGTGTGCAGCGGGGCGGCGGACCGGTCCATCCCGATCGTGAGTTCCGCGCCTTGGCCCTCGGGAACGAGTTTGACGACCTTGCCCTCGTGGAATCCGTTCACCAGGATCGGGGCGCCCTCGATGATGTTCGGATTGCCCGCCGGGAGGAAGGCCGTCGCCGTGTACTGCGACGGGGTCACGAACAGAAAGACGCCCCCGACGACGAGCAGAAGGATGATCACCCCCGCGAGTATGCGGGCGGGTGTGAAACGCATGGTGGCTAATCCATTCCGAGAGGTCCGGCCGACTCTCCGGCGAGGAACTGCTTGACGAACGGGTCTTCGTTCTCGAACGCTTCCTTGGCCGGGCCGTAGTGAACGACCTCGCCCTGCCAGATCAGTCCGATGTAGTCGCTGACCTTGCGGGCGGTGGCCATGTCGTGCGTGACCAGCAGATACGTCCCACCGTGCTTCTGGTGGACGTCGAGGATGATGTCGCAGAGCAGGCTGGTGCGGACCGGGTCGAGGCCGGAGTCCGGCTCGTCGAAGATGACGAACTCGGGGTCCATGACCATGGCACGGGCGAAGCCGGCGCGCTTCTTCATACCGCCGGAGATCTCGTTCGGGGCCTTGTGGGCCGAGTGCCCGAGTCCCACTTCCTCGAGGAGTCGCATGACCTTCTCCTCGATCTCCTTCTCCGACATCTTCGTGTGGGTGCGGAGCGGGAACGCGGTGTTGTCGTACAGGTTCATGGAGCCGAAGAGGGCACCGTCCTGCCAGCAGACCCCGAATCGGGTGCGCATCGAGTAGCGCTCGTCCTCGGTCATCGCCCAGATGTCGTCGCCGTCCACCAGGACCTCGCCGGTGTCCGGCTCGAGCAGGCCGACGAGGTGCTTGATCAGCACGCTCTTGCCGGTGCCCGACGGCCCCAGGACCGTCGTGATGGCGTTGTCGGCGAAGTCGAAGTTGATGTTCTTCATGATCTGCGCCGACCCGAACGACTTCGACAGGTTGTGGACCTGCAGCTTCGTCGCGGACGTCATCCCGCTACCGCTCGTCTTCTGACCGCCCTGGCCCTGTCCCCCCTGGAGGTCCTGGCCCGAATTCATGGCGATGGGTTCGGTGTCCGACACGACTGACCTCCGGGAGCCTTTCCCTGTCAAACGACGAGGGACGACGAGGGTTACGGATACATTGATGCGGGAACACATCCCGGCAACTGCGGGGCCGGAAACGGGCACAACTCTGCCCAGGACCCGACGTCGGGTCCTGGGAAGAGTCGTGCAGTTCTTTCGGCTGCCCTCTCGAACGAGCTAGTTCGAAATGGGGGCGTTGACGTCGATGCCCCAGAAGAACAGGGTCCCCAGTGCTCCGATGACCGATATGAGCACCATGTTCAGGATCATCGATTTAGCGGTCGCCTGACCGACGCCTACCGGGCCACCACCGGCGTGGTAGCCGTAGTACAGACCGACCCCACAGATCACGAGTGATTCGACCATCACCTTCGTGAGCGAGGCGAACAGATCGTACGGGCTCTGGTAGAGCCAGAAGATGTAGAAGTACCCGCCGGGCGAGACCTCGCCGATGTTGACGACCGTCATGAGGTACTGGCCGAGGTAGAGCATCCCCAGCCCGGTCGCCCAGAGGAACGGGAAGGCGATCAGGGCCGACATGATGCGGGTGCCGACCAGGTAGCTCTTGGACTTGACGCCCATGACCTCCATGGCGTCGATCTCGTCGGAGATCCGCATCGAGCCGATCTCGGCGACGTAGCCGCAGCCGACCTTCGCCGCGAGGATCCAGCCCCACATGTAGACCGAGCACTCGCGCAGGCCGCAGTAGGCGTTGAAGACGCCGGAGTAGAGCGGTGCACCGATCTGCTTGAGCACGTAGCCGGCCTCGAGCCCGCACTCGAGGCCCATGATGAACATCATCATCCACAGGACGAGGGCGCTGCCGATGATGAGGAGCCCGAGCTGGCGGAACATCTCCGGGATGTAGCGCCGCACCATGTCCGGGAAGTCCCGGATCGTGCCCTGGACGAATACGCCGATCTCGCCGGCGGTGTAGAGCCCGGCGCGGACCTTCCCGGTGAGGGTCGAGAAGCTGACGTAGATCGGTTCGGGCTCCGGCGCCGGCGGCGGCGGCGCCTGGGAGCTCTCGCGCTGCGTGGTGTCGTCGTCGACAGACATCCAGCCCCCTTACTTGAAGACGTAGAGCGACGGGCTGAGGCCGAGCAGCATGCTGGTGAAGATGAAGTTCACGATCCACACGCCGGCGAAGGCGACGACCACGGACTGGTTCACCGCGCGACCGACGCCGATCGAGCCGCCCTTGACGTTGAGTCCCATGTAGCAGGACACGACACCGATCACGAGGCCGAAGCACGCGGCCTTCGCGAGGCTGCCGATGACGTCGGGGACGTTGAGGAGGTCGTAGAGGCTCGCGGTGTACGCGGGCAGGTCGGCACCGAACACCGGTCCCGCGGCGAGATAGCCGCTGACCAGACCCATGATCAGGGCCATCACGTCGAAGATCGCCGTCATGAACGTGATCGCCAGGACGCGCGGGATCATGAGGGCGCGGATCGGGTCGACGCCGAGGACCTCCATGGCGTCGAGCTCCTCGCGAATCTTGCGGGCGCCGAGGTCGGCGGTCACGGCGGTACCGACCACGCCGGCGACCACCATGCCGTCGATGAACGGCGCGAACTCCCGGATGCTCGCGAACTGGAAGAAAGAGCCCAGCCGGGACGGGATGCCGAAGATGTGGAAGATCGCTCCGCCGGACAGTCCCGGAGCGCCGAAGCCGAACCCGAAGGTCGCCACCACCATGGGGAACCAGCAGAGCTTGAGCATGCTGTAGGCCTGGTCCCGGGTGTCGGACCAGTACCCGTACGGCCGGCGGATCGCCATCCCGAAGACCCGGAAGCCGAGACGGAAGATCTCGCCCACCGTGATCAGCGGTTCACCGGCCTGGCCGAGCCACTTCGGCGGCGTCAGCGTCCTGCTGCGCTCCCGGGTGTCAGGGATCGAACCCGCGCTCCCGGGCGCCGAGCCGCCTTCCAGCCTGCTCGTGTCGGTGCTCACCGGGCTTCCTCCCTTCGAGAGACCCACGCAGATGTTGTGCGGATCACTGGTGCGCTCAACGTGATGGTCACGTGACCGTCACGGGCCCCCTGCCGAAGGAGGGACGGAACTCTGCCCCCTGGGGGAGTGTCGGCCGGTGATGGTTCGGCCGATGACTGGTCGGGCTCCGGTCGCGCCGCGGCCCGGGCACCCGGACATCCCGATCCGGCACCGGCGTCACCCGGTCACGAGCGATCGAGATCCCCATCGTCGTGTCGGGCGGAGCAGTGGGCATCAACCCCTGGGAGGAAGTTGCACACCCGTTGGGGGTCATGGCGCTACCGGCATTCGGCGGTACGAGACCTCGCGCTCCGTGCACGTGCTGATCCTGTCCGTGATCGTGTGGCGCAGCACGCGGCGCCTGGGGGTGCTCGACCCCCCATCCGGGGGGTTCGGACCGCGTCGGTTCAGGCCGGGAAGGCCAGCGAGAACCCGATCCACGCCAGGGCCAGCGCGCCGAGGACACCCACGGCGACGCCCGCGCCGGTCAGGTAGGCCGCTCCCGTGCGGCCGGCGACGTGCCGGCGGTACGACGCCCGGGCGCCGAGGAAGCCGAACCAGCAGATGCCGGCCACCACGATGCCGACGGCGGACCGTGCCCAGCACGGCGCACCCGGATCACTGACCAGCCCGGTGACGACGTCGCGCATGTCAGGCACCCGCGGGCACCGAGACGCTGAGGCGGAGGCCCCCCAACCCGGGGGCCGTGACGACCCACATCCGCCCGCCGGCCCGGCTCGCCTCGAGCGCGAGGCTGCGCAGCCCGTAGCCCTCGCCGTCGGTGTCGGTCAGCGAGCTGCGCACCGTGTGCTCGTCACCGGTCCCGTCGTCGTCCACGTCGACCTTCCACCACCGCTGGCCCCGGCGGACCGTCACGAGGGCGCGCGTCGCGACGGCATGCTTGCGGGCGTTGGCCAGGCCTTCACGCACCGTCCGGATCGCGACGTCGCGAGCGGCCCCGACCGGCTCCGGCCCGGTCCCGGTGGTCACGAACCGGGTCGGCTCGGGGACCAGCCGGCCACGGGCGCAGCACGCGCGCAGGGCGTCCACGAGGGGGAGCCCGGGGTCGCCGGGATCGTCCTCGCGGCTCAGCTCGGTGAGGACCTGCCGCATCTGGTCGTAGGACTCGTCGATCCGCAGGGCGACCTTCTCCGCCAGCTCGCGCGCGACCGGCGAGAGGTCGGCGGTCTCCACGAGCTCCACCAGGTCGTACCCGGCCGCGATGAGCGCCTGGATCGCGCCGTCGTGGAGGTCGCCGGCGAGCCGGCGCATGCGAGCCCGTGGTGACGTCGGGTCCGGAGCCGGAGAGGTCGCGCCGCCATCGGCCTCCGCGAGGCCGCTGTCCAGCACCTCCAGCGCCGACCGCAGCGCCGATCCGGTCTCCATCTCTGCCTCCCGGCCATCGCAGGCCCTGTGTCCGGCCTCACTGTCATCAACGGCGTGGCGCCGCGCTCGTTACGACATCTCCGGCGCCGAGGGGCGGCCGTGGTCGCGGAGAACGCCCAGCTCGACGGCCCGGATCACGGTCTCGGCCCGCCGTCGCGTGCCCAGCTTGCGCATGACGCGGGCGAGGTACTCCTTGACCGTGTGGTGGCTCAGGTAGAGCTCCGCGCCGATCTGACGGTTGGTCATGCCGCGCGCGACCGCTCCCAGGATCGCGATCTCCTGGGCGGTCAGCACCTCCTCCTCGGGGGCCCCCAGGGCCTGGGCCACCCGACCGTCCACCACCACGTCGCCGGCGGCCACGGCGCGCAGCCGGTCGACCAGCTCGGCCGAGCCGGTGTCCTTGAGGAGGAAGCCCCGCGCTCCGGCCCGCAGCGCCTCGGACGCCGCAGCCGAGTCCGCGTAGCTCGTCAGCACGGCGACCGACGCGGACACGCCGAGGGCGCGGACGGCCTCGACCACCGTCAGCCCGGAGTGCCGTCCCAGGCGCAGGTCGACCACGACGACGTCGACCACGGTGCCCGCGAGGTGGCGCAGTGCCTGCTCCGGGTCCGTGAAGGCCCCCGAGACCGTCCACCCGGCACGTTCGAGGGCCCGTCGCAGTCCGTCGAGGACGAGCTCGTGGTCGTCGACGAGGACCGCTGAGGGCGTGTCCGCCATCCTCGTCACCACCTCCCGGCCCTCGCACCGTGACCACCCGGGACGCCCGGTCCACGAGCAGCTGTCCTGCCATCAGGTTCGTCGCGGGCATCCCCCGTCTCGTCTCCCGGACGGGGGTGATTGCTGCCCCCAACGGCTCGTGACCTGCCACGGGAGCCGTCGGCCTCGTTAGCTTGCCGGTGACCGGTGGCGTCGCCCGCACCTGCGCGCAGCCGGCTCCACCGACGTCTCGGCAGCGCCGCCCGCGTGGTGCGGCGCCCACGTTCCCCCGTTGCCCGAAGGAAGAGGAACCCCCATGCGCATCTCCGCGGCCGTCGTCCGGGAGCCCGAAGGCAAGTTCACGATCGAAGAGGTCGAGCTCGACGCGCCCGGGCCCGGCGAGGTCCTGGTCGAGGTCCACTCCGTCGGTATGTGCCACACCGACATCGGCGTCCGGAACCAGTGGCTCCCGATGCCGCTCCCCGCCGTCCTGGGGCACGAGGGAGCGGGCGTGGTCTCGGCGGTGGGCGACGGCGTGTCGTCCGTGGCCCCCGGGGACAAGGTCGTCCTGACCTTCAACTCCTGCGGGGAGTGCCCGACGTGCAGCGGCGGCGAGCCCGCCTACTGCCTGAACTTCCTCGCCCACAACTTCGCGGGCGGCCGCCTCGACGGCACCAACGCCCTGCACGCCGACGGCGAGGACCTGCACGGGAACTACTTCGGCCAGTCCTCCTTCGCCAGCCACGCCATCGCCACCGAGCGCAACGTGGTCAAGCTCGGGGCCGACGCCGACCTCGGGCTGGTGGGACCGCTGGGCTGCGGCCTGCTCACCGGGGCGGGCACGGTGTTCAACACCTTCGCTCCCCGGCCGGACCAGACGGTCGCCGTCTTCGGCTCCGGAGCGGTCGGGCTCGCCGCGGTGATGGCCGCGAAGGTCGTCGGCTGCCGCGCGATCGTCGCCGTCGACCGGGTGCCCTCGCGCCTCGAGCTCGCCCGCGAGCTCGGCGCCACGCACACCATCGACACCAGCCAGGTCGACGACGTCCCCACCGCGGTCCGGGAGGCCACCGGGATGGGTGCGGACTTCGCGGTCGACACCACCGCGGTGCCCGCCGTCATGCGGGCCACCGTCTCCAGCCTCGCCCCCCGCGGTACCGCGGGCCTGCTCGGGCTGGGTCTGCCCGGTACCGAGCTCTCGATCGACATGCTCGAGCTCGCCGTGCCCGGCCGCAAGGTCGTCGGGGTCATCGAGGGCGACGCCGACCCGCACACGATGATCCCGCGGCTGGTCGAGCTGCAGGCCGAGGGGCGGTTCCCCTACGAGAAGCTGGTGAAGGTCTACCCCTTCGACCAGATCAACCAGGCCGTGGACGACTCCGAGTCCGGCATCACCCTCAAGCCGGTGCTCACCCTGGTCTGAGCGCCACCCACGGACGGGGGTGGACGCCGGTTCGGCGCCCCACCCCGTCCGTGGCGGGCTCACCCTTGCGGCGTGTAGCTCACCGGCACATGGGTGGGACCCGAGATGAAGTTCGACGCGAGCCAGGTCGGCTCACCCGCGAGCGCCAGGTCTCCGAAGCGCCCCAGCAGCCGGCCGATCATCTCGCGGCTCTCGATGCGCCCGAAGTGCGATCCGAGGCAGAAGTGCGGGCCGCCGCCACCGAAGGCCAGGTGCTCGTTGGGGCTGCGGTCGAGCACGACGTCCTGCGGGCGGTCGAACACCGACGCGTCGCCGTTGCCCGCCCCGTAGTACAGCCCCACCTTGTCCGAGTCGCGCCAGCCCTCGGCGCGCTTGGTCCTCGTCATGGGTGGTCCCTCCGCGGAGCTCCGTCGATCCGTCGCGATCGGTGAGCGGCCGAGGATCTCGGGAGATCACGTGACGGGCATCGGCCCTGGAGGGTGTCTCACTCCTCCTTCAGGTTCGACCTGCGGGAGGCGCTCGACGGCGGTGGCCGCCGGTCGGTAGGACGGCGGCGACTTCGGCTCCCCCACGCTCCAGCCGGCGCGTTCGGTCGAGGTCGGTCGCGCCGACCGGAACCGATCGATGAGCCGATGCCGCCGCAACGAGATCTCCATCGGGAGCTCGGTCCGCAGTTCGGCCAGGATCGCCTTCCGGTCGGCGCCGGGAGCGATGAGCGCACGGACGAGACCCCGGACCAGACGCCCGGGATGGATGACCGACTCGACCGGGCGGGCCCGGTTGAAGGTGTCCGAGAGGTTGGGCTCGTCGCTGCCGGCGAAGGTGCGCAGCACCTCCCGGACCAGCGGGCTCGTCGGGCCCGGCCTCGATTCCCGGTTGCCCCAGTGGTAGGTCGAGATCGTGTCGGCGTCGCGCTCGGCCTCCCACCCACGGAGGGCGGCGTCCAGCCGTTCGGGATCGTCGAGCGTGACCGCGACCGTCTCGCCGAGCCGTCGCCCGAACTTGAGGGCGTCGCGCATCCCGTTGCCGGTGACCGGGTCCTTGAAGTGGCCGGCGTCGCCGGCCAGGGCCCAGCCCGGGCCCGTCGCCCTGCGGTAGTAGGCGGACAGGTCGTCGGTCATGCGGGGCTTGCCCACGTTGGTGGCCCCGCCGAGACGCGCCTCCAGGTCGGGGTTGCGCTCGATCATCGCCTTCCATTGCACGTGGAAGTCCCGGCGATAGGTGGGGATGGCGGCCGCGTCGGTCATGTTGACCACGAGCGTTCGACCGGCCGGGCACGACGGGAGCACCAGGACCTGGTCGCCGTCCGCGCGATAGATCCCGAGCTCGTCCGGGGCCTGGTCGCCGAGAGGGTCGTCGAGGTAGCGGAACACGAACCCGCGCCCGTTCTTCGAGGCGCGATAGGGCTCCCAGGCTCCGACCTCGGCGGCCACCCGGGAGCGCCGGCCGTCGGCCCCGACCACCAGCGCGGCGTGGACCTCGTACTCGCTCTCGTCCTCCCGGGAGGCGCACCGCACCCCGACCGCTCGCCCGTCGCGCCACACGACCTCGTTGACGACGGTGCGCTCGCGAATCTCCACGCCGGCCTCGCGGGCCGTCTCGACCAGGGCGTTGTCCTGCTGGTCACGCGGGATGCACAAGGCGTAGTCGATGCCGGAGAACGGGCGGAACCGTTCCCGGATCTCGAGGTCACCCTCGCGGAGCGTCAGGTACCGGCTCCGGGACGGTCCGAGCGCGAGGATCTTGTCGAGGGCCCCCATCGCCTGGAGCTCCTGCACCCCGTTCGGCACGAGCACGTGGGTCGAGAGGGTGTCGGAGGGGAATCGGCCCTTCTCCAGGACGACGACCTTGCGGCCGGCCCGGGCCAGGGGAACGGCGGTCGCGGTGCCGGCGCAGCGGGCGCCCACGATGACGACATCGACGTTCTCGACCTTGGTGCTCATCGGGTGGTCCTTCCCGGGAGTCTCAGGCCAGGCCGATGGCGCGCAGCAGGGTCAGCGAGTCGTAGAACGCCGACACGGTGGTCGCGCGCCCGTCCGGGTCGACCTCCCAGACGTCGGTCCCGACGACCTCGAAGGTGTTGCCGCTGATCGGGGCGCCCGGGGGGAACTCGCCGGTGTGCGTCCCGGTCATGCGCCAGGTGCTCGCGACCCGACCGGCCGCCGCGTCGACCAGAGGAGCGCCGATGGCGTCGAACCGGATGTCGGGGAAGCCCTGCCAGGCGCCGGCGAAGAAGCCGGTCACGGCGTCGTGGTCGGTCATCGGCTCGGGCGCCAGCGGGTCGACCCAGTGGACCTTCGGGTGGATCACCTCCAGCGCCGTGGCGACGTCGCGCTGGTTCCACGCGTCGAAGTAGCGCTGGGGGTAGGCCTCGAGCACGTCGGTCGGGACGGTCGCTCCCACAGGAGGTCCTCTCGTCGGTCGGCGCGCGCCCGGTGATCACCGTTCGCCCGGTGTCGTGGGTGCGTGCCGAGCACTCTCACACCTGTTCCCGGCCGATTCCTCCCCCCGAGGAGCGCGGTTGCTCCCTCGACCGGATCAGCTGCTCTGGTGGTCGGGGGGCCGGGCTGCTTCGCTCACGCCCATGACGACCCGGACGACCGCCCCCGGCGACATCGATGTCGCGGCTCCCGGCTCGGCGCCCGCCGAGATCGACCTCGCCGCCGTGCTCGAGCGCCGCGCCCGGGTCTCCCCCGAACGTCCGGCGGTGACCTTCCGGGGCCGGACGTCCACGTTCGCCCAGGTGCAGGAGCGGGTCAGCCGGCTGGCCGCTGTGCTGCGGGACGGGGGCGTGGGCCACGGTGACCGGATCGCCTATCTCGGCCTCAACCACCCGGCGATCCTGGAGGCCCTGTTCGCGGCGGCGAACCTGGGCGCGGTGCTGGTGCCGTTGAACTTCCGGCTCGCCGGGCCCGAGCTCTCCTCCGCGATCACGCACTCGGACGCGCACACGGTCCTGGCCGACGAGGCCCACACGGCGGTGATCGACGGCATCGCCGATCAGCTGCCGTGCCGGCGCTTCATCCGGGTCGGGACGGGCTCGTCGGTGCCGGGCTGGGAGGACGGCGACGAGCTCGTCGCCGCTGCCGAGGGGCTCGTCGCACGCACACCGGTGGCGCCCGGCGACCCCGCACTGATCATGTACACCTCCGGGACGACCGGGCGGGCCAAAGGTGTGGTGCTGACCCACGCCAACCTGTGGTGGCACAACATCGGCGTCATCCTCGCGCTCGACATCGCCCACGACGACGTGTCACTGGTCTGCGCCCCGATGTTCCACATCGGCGCCCTGAACGTCACCACCATCGCCACCTGGATCAAGGGTGGCCGACTGGTCATCCACCCGGGCTTCGAACCCCAGACCGCCCTCGAGGACCTCGTGACCGAGCGGGTCACCACCATGTTCGGCGTCCCGGTGATGTGTGAGGCCCTCACCGGCCTCCCCGGTTTTCCCGACGCGGACCTGTCCGCCCTGCGGCTGATCATCACCGGTGGCGCACCCGTGCCCGTCGGGCTGATCCGACGGTTCCGGGAGCGCGACGTCGACCTCGCGCAGGGCTACGGCCTGACCGAGGCGTCCCCGGTCACCTGCTTCCTCACCGCCGAGAACGCGACCCGCAAGCTCGGGTCGGCCGGGAGACCGCTGCTCCTCTGCGACATGCGCATCGTGGACCCCTCCGGCGCGCCGGTGCCCCCCGACGTCGCCGGCGAGGTCGAGGTCCGCGGACCGAGCGTGACCCCCGGCTACCTCGACGACCCGGAGGCCACCGCCCGCAGCTTCAACGGTGACTGGCTGCGCACCGGCGACGGCGGACGCATCGACTCCGACGGCTTCGTGTTCATCTCCGACCGCGTCAAGGACATGATCATCTCCGGCGGGGAGAACATCTACCCCGCCGAGGTCGAGGAGGCGCTGTTCGACCACCCGGCGGTGGCCGAGGTCGCGGTCATCGGGACCGCCGACGACCGGTGGGGCGAGAGCGTCTGCGCGGTCGTCGTCACCAGGCCGGGCTCGATGGTGGACCTCGAGGAGCTCCGCAGCCACGCCGGCGAGCGGATCGGACGCTACAAGCTGCCCCGGCGCCTGGAACTGCTCGACGCGCTCCCCCGCAACGCCACCGGCAAGGTCCTCAAGACCGAACTCCGCCGGCGTTATCCGTGACGGGCCGATAGCTCCCGGCGTGCGTGCGTCCCCGCGCCGGGCACGGGGACGCACGCACGAGCGCGATCAGGGCGCGCTGACCTCGCTCGGGTCGAGGTAGATCGACTGCAGCTCCTGGTACGCGGCCAGGCCCTCCGGCCCGAGCTCACGGCCCATACCGCTGGCCTTGACCCCGCCGAACGGCGCGGTCGGGTCGGGCAGGTAGGCGTTGACGCCGATCGAGCCGGTGCGCACGCGCCCGGCCAGCTCCTTGCCGCGGACCGGGTCCGAGGTCCACACCGAGCCGCCGAGGCCGAAGTCGGAGTCGTTGGCGATGCGCACCGCGTCGTCGTCGTTCTCGTAGGGGATGACCGTCAGGACCGGACCGAAGATCTCTTCCTGCGCGATGGTCGCGTTGTTGTCCAGGCCCGCGAACACCGTCGGCGAGACGAACCAGCCGTGGTCGAACTGCTCGGGACGCTTGCCGCCCGCGGCCAGCTTGCCGCCCTCCGAGACGCCCTTGGCGATGTAGCCCTCGACGCGATCGCGCTGCGTCGAGCTGGCCATCGGGCCGATCTGGGTGGTCGGGTCGAGCGCGTCGCCGACGGTGACCCCGCTCGCGAGCGCGGAGAAGATCTGCACGATCTCGTCGTAGCGGTTCTTCGGTGCCAGCACCCGGGTGCCGAGGAAGCAGGTCTGTCCGTTGTTGAGCAGCGTCGCGGAGAACAACTGCTCCATGCTCTGGCTGAGGTCGGCGTCGTCGAGCACGATGCTCGCCGACTTCCCGCCGAGCTCGAGGGTCACCGGACGCAGCAGCCGTCCGCAGGTCTCGGCGATCGAGCGGCCCGCGGCCGTCGAGCCGGTGAAGGCCACCTTGTCGATACGCGGGTGGGAGACCAGGTAGGCGCCGAGCTCGCGGCCGCCGGGGACGAAGTTGAGGACGCCCGCCGGCACGCCCGCCTCCTCCACGGCCTCGGCCAGCAGGTAGGTGTCGAGCACCGTCTCCGGGGACGGCTTGACGACCATGGTGGCGCCTGCGGCCATCGCCGGCGCGATCTTGAAGAACGCCAGCGACTGCGGGAAGTTCCACGGCACGATCGCACCGACCACGCCGATCGGCTTGCGCTTGACCAGGGTCCGGCCGCCCATCAGGCCGGTGCGCTCCTCGGAGAACGAGGCCTCGCGCGCCAGACCCGCGTAGTAGCGGAGCAGCAGGCTGGGGAATCCGGCCTCGAACTGCGAGGAGATCGCGACCGGCATGCCGTTCTGGGAGCTGACCCGGCGGGCCATCTCCTCGGCGCGGGAGTCGAGCGCGTCGGCGAGGCGATCCATCACGTCGGCGCGGCGCGCGGGCTCCCAGTGTGCCCAGCCGGACGGGTCGTCGAAGGCCTGGCGGGCCCCCGCGACGGCGGCGTCGACGTCACCCTCGACGGCCTCCGGGACGGAGCCGAGCGGCTCCTCGGTCGACGCCGACACGACCTTGATCGTGCTGGATCCCTGCGGGGCGACCCACTGGCCGCCGATGAAGAACGAGTCGTACTGAAGGCTCATGCTCCGAGCTTGTCCCGGTGTGACCCGCGTGACTGTCCGGATTCCGGACACCCTCGCCCGGGCCCCGGACCCGAGGGCTCGGCTCCGCGGGCTCGGGTCAGAGGGTGATGTGCAGGGCCCGCAGCCGGGAGTAGAGCGTGCTGCGGCTGATGCCGAGCCGCCGGGCGGCGCGCAGCTTGTTCCCGTCGCACGCCCGCAGCGCGGCCTCGATGGCCTCCCGCTCGGCCCGGGCGAGCTCGCCCGCGGACTCCCCCGCCGTGGTGGGCCGCCGGTAGGCCTCCGGGAGGTCGCGCACGGTCAGGTCCCCCGCCGAGCGCCGGGCCGCGGTCTCGGCGACCACCCCCGCGAGCTCGCGGAGGTTGCCGGGCCAGCGGTGCGCCGCCAGCAGGTCGAGGGTCTCGGCCGTGAACCGGACGCTGTCGGCGGCACCCAGTCCGGCGAGCAGCGACTCGACCAGCGCCGGGATCTCGTCGGTCCGCGTCCGCAGCGGCGGGAGCTCCTCGCGGCGCCCGCAGTCCGCGGCGAGGGCGGCGACCTCGCCGGTCAGGTCCTGGGCCGGACACGAGGTCAGCACCGTGCACGCGTGGGGGTCGCCGAGCAGGCGCCGCAGCCGGGTCGCGGTGGACGCCAGCAGGAGGTGGAGGTCCTCGACGACGGTGACCTCGCCGGGGGCGGCGATCGACCGCGACGCCGCGGCCAGCCACGAGTGCTCGGTGGCCGGGGTGAGGTCGGCGGCCTCGAGGACGGTGGCCCGGGCATCGCCGAGCATCCCGCGCATCGCGGTGGTGCGTCCGGTCCCGGGCTCGCCCGCGACGAGCACCGCGTCGGCGAGACCGGTGCGCGGTCCCGGCAGCTGCAGCGTCCGCGACCAGCGCACACCGGACGGCGGTGGCTCCGGGCACGGGTGCAGGTGCAGCACGGCGCCGCCGCCCGGGACGCCGTGGCGGCGGACCCGGGTGCGGCCCCCGGACAGCTCGACGACGCCCTCGGTGGCCGACGACCCGGACACGAGGTCGCGCAGCAGCTCGTGGTCCGCGGCGTCGAGCAGGTCGGTGGCGGTGCGGTTGGCCAGCACCAGGTCGTGGCCCAGCGCGAGGACCGGCTCCGTGCCGGCCGCCGCGGACCGGAACGCGGCCAGCAGCCGGCGGGCGCCGACCCCTGCGGTCCCGAGCAGCGCCTCCTCGACCTCCCGGACCACCCGCCGGACGAACGGCGCCAGCATCGCGGGGTTCTCCTCCGCCGGCCCCGTCACGTCGAGGACCCCCGCGAGCTCCCCGGTCAGCGGGTGGGTGATCGGGTGGCCGTAGCAGGAGAAGCGGCGCAACCGCTCGAGGTAGTGATCGCCGCCCTGCACCACGAGGCCCTCGCGGGTGGTGTGCACGGTCGCGATCGCGTTGGTGCCCGTGGTGCTCTCGGCGAACTCGCGGCCGTGCACGGCGCCTGCCGCCTCGAGCAGGCCGCGCAGGTCACGGCGCCCGAAGCGCATCCCCGTGACCCGGGCACGGGCGTCGGTCAGGATGGCCGCGACCGGCGAGTCGGCGAGGTCGCGCTCCATGGCGTCCAGCACGGGCCCGGCGGCGGTGACCAGGTTCCCGGCCGGGTCCGTCTCCGCGACCGCGAACCCGTCCCCCGGCTCGACCCCCGGGTCGAGCCCGCTCTGCGAGCAGCGGTCCCACGACTGCGCGATCGCCGCGCGCCGGCCCGCCGGCGACCCGCCGGTCGCTCCCCCGGCCGGGCCGACGGGCCCGGCCAGGGTGGTCATCGAGCCTCTCCGACGTCGGCGAGGACGGGGCCGTCGTCGGCGACGGAGAGCGTCGCGAGATGGGCCCGCACGGCCCGGACCTCGTCGGCGAAACCGCGACGGCGAGCCGCGAGCTGCTCGTCGTCGGCCGCGCTGTCGGCGCTCCGGTCACCGTCGGCGGGGCCGAGCAGGCCGCGATGGCGGGCGAGGCGCAGGGCCGTCGAGAACATCTCCGAGGAGACCGACTCCCAGCTCGCGAGCCGCCGCTGCATCGCCTGCTGGCGCGCGACCCGCAGGCACCAGGACACGAAGTCCTTCTCGACGGCGGTCGTGCCGGGCTCCAGGGCGGCCAGCTCGTCGGCGACGACGGCGTAGGCCTCGAGGAAGGGCCGCAGTGTCAGGTGCGCGATCCGCAGGTCGGTGCGGCGCAGGATCTCGGCGGCCTCCCCGGGCGTGACCTCGTCGATCGGCGGACCGCCCGGCGCGGCGATGAGGCCGACCTCCGCCGCGACCTCGACGGCGAAGCCGTCCCGGTCGGCGAAGAAGAAGTCGAACTTGAGCAGCTCCCGCAGTCGCAGGGCCTCCTCCTGCAGGGAGCCCGCCGTCTCGTCCGAGGCCACCGCCTGCAGCGCCAGCTCGACGACCCCGCGGGTGAGCAGGGCGTGCACCGCCGAGTTGCGGTAGACCGAGGCGACGAGGTGCTGGTGCGGTGCGATGCCCCAGACCGTGTCCCGGCCGCCGGCGAAGCCGACGAGGACCCCGGAGGCGTCCAGCTCGCCGAGGGCGCGCCGCACCGTGGCCCGATCCGTGAGGTCGGCCCCTCCGGCCATCGCCCAGCCCCGCTCCTCGAGGTGCCGGGCCAACGGGTGGACCGTCGCCACGGTCTCGTCCAGCGTGAGCGCGCGGTCGGCGGCGAGCAGGGCCACGCACACCGCCGCGGTCGGGGTCACCGGGGTCGCGCGGTTGATCCGGTGGCAGACGTCGAGCGCCACCCGCTCCACCTCGTGGCCGCTGCCCGGGTCGGCGGCGCGCAGCTCGGCGAGCCGCTCCCGGAGCCCGAACGGCTCACCGACGTCGAGGTAGATGCTGCCCAGCCGGCGGCGGAGACCACGCACGTAGCCGGCGAACCAGCGGACGTCCTCGGGCGACTTGGCGCCGCCGCCCACCTCGTCGGCCATCTTCCCGACCTCGTGCGCCGGCAGCTGGTCGTAGACGATCGAGATCGGGACCACCAGCGCCTCGCGGGTGTCGGCCGACTCGACCGCGTCGGTGACGTAGCGCAGCAACCCGTAGCGCGGCGGGCGGAGCTTGCCCGTGCGCGAGCGACCACCCTCGATCGACCAGATGAGGTTGGAGCCGTCGCCGACGAGCTGCCCGACGAAGCGGCGCAGCGCCAGCCGGTACACCGGGGTCCCGGTGGTCGCGCGGCGGACGTGGACGATGCCCGTCCGGCGGGCGATGGTGCCCAGCGGGAAGAAGTCGAGGTTGGCGCCCGCGAGGCCGAAGCACGGCGAGATGCCCGCGGCGTCCAGGGCCGCCGGGAAGGCCCACTCGTCGAGGTAGGAGCGGTGCGAGATCAGGAAGATCAGCGAGTGCTCCCGGTCCAGCGCGCGGAGCCGGTCCAGACCTTCCTGGTCGGGCACGACGTCGTAGCCGCGCAGCATCCACCGGCCCAGCCGGGCCCAGGCGGCCCCCACCCGGGGATCGTGCCGGGCCGCCATCTCCCGCAGTCCCTCGGTGGCCTCCGCGAGCACGTCGTCCGTGGTGCGGTCGAGCTCGGTCGCCAGCTCGTCGATCTCGGCCAGGAACGACGGATCGGACCGGAGGGCCGCCACCTCGGGGGTGTCGGCACGAGGCACCGCGTCCTGCGCCGTGCGGGCGGCGCTCCGGCCGGCGCCGCGGGCGTTCGACGCCGTGCGGCTCAGTGTCCGGGTGATCGTGCGGGGCACCTCGTCGAGCTCCACGGCGTCCTCCCTCTCAGCGGTGGTCGGGCAGCGTACGTACCGCCGGGGACGGCCAGTCCTCCAGAGTGTCGACGAAGAGTGCGCGCACGTCGTCGACCGCGGCGTCGACGTCGGCCGGGGTCCACCCGTCGGTCGGGATCGGGGGGTGCACGTGGACCTGGACGGTGCCGGCGTGGGCGATCGCGGCGTCGCGCCACATCAGCTCACCGGCGTTGCGGATGACCACCGGGACCACCGGCACGCCCGCGGCGGCCGCCAGGTGGAAGGCGCCCTTCTTGAACGGGCCGACCGACGGTGTCCTCGACCGGGTGCCCTCCGGCGCCACGATCACCGAGGTCCCGGAGCGCAGGCGCTCGACCGCCCCGTCGAGCGACGCGCGGCCACCGGTGCCGTCGCGCTCGACGAACGCGACGTCGGCCTGGGCCAGGAGCCAGCCGATGACCGGGATGTCGCGGACCTCGGCCTTGGCCACGGCGGTGTAGCCGGTGCGCAACAGACGGGCGGTGACCACCAGGTCCACGAGCGCGCTCTGGTGGTTGATCAGGAACACCGCGGGACGGTGGCTCCAGAGGTGCTCCTCGCCGGTGACCTCGACGTCGATGGCGCCGAGCGCATTGCCCAGCGGCCCGAGCAGTCCGGTCGCGAGGTCCACCCCGGCGCGGCGGTCGGTGCGCAGCAGGCCGTTCACCACGCCGAGCCCGGACGAGAGGAAGAACCCGCCGTAGATCGCCGCGGTGCGCAGCAGCGGACGCGGGTCCCAGGACGAGGCGACCGGCCTGGTGAAGGTCAGCACCGGCCAGCCGCGGGCCGCGGCCACCTCGGCCAGCGTCGGCTCCGGGTTGACCGCGTGCGGACGGCCCACCGTCTCGAGGAACGCGACGTCCTCGGCGCCGTTGGCGTACGCCCAGCTCGTGGTCAGGTCGATGCCGTGCTCGGCGGCGAATCCCCGGACGAGGGCCGCCTTGCCGTCGCCCCAGCCGGTGCGCCCGCCGAGCCTGCCGGTCAGCAGGCCGTCGTCGTCGGACTCCAGCTCCGTGCACAGCACGTGGTCGATCCCGAGCTCGCGGGCCAGCGGCGCGGCCTGGAACCGGGTGGCCGACGTCGCCACGACGACCGTGTGCCCCTGGCGCTGGTGGGCCTTCACCCGGCGCCAGGACTGGTGGAACAGCAGCGACGCGATCTCGTCGCGGCCCGCCCCGTCGCCCCAGTCCTCGAGCTCGGCGCGAGGCCGGCCCTGCCAGCGGGACACGGCCGTCGAGAGCAGGCGCTCGAAGCCGTCCTCGTCGAGCGGCGGCCCCGTCGCGGCGTCGACGAGCGCGAGGAGCTCGTCCAGGCCCACGTCGAGGTCGCGCAGCCGGTGGCGGTAGAGGATCGCGGCCGAGTAGCCGTCGATCAGCGTCCCGTCGAGGTCGAAGAACGCGGCGACCTCGGGTCCTCCCGGTGGGCCGATGATCGGGGCAGAACCGTCGAAGGCCGCGACGCCGTAGCCCATTCGCCGACGGTAGCAGAGAAACTCTAGAGAGCGACTGTCTCTGGTTAGAGTAACGACGGCGCCGGCGACGGGGGGATCAGTGGTGGCACGCAGCGGACGGTGGCGAGGCGGACGACGCCCCCGGTCATTCGGGCCTCCCGGCCTGCCGGCTCACGAGGGCGGTGACGGCTCGCCCCTGCTCCTGCTGCACGGTGTCGGCGGGACGTGGCGGGCGTGGCGGCCGGTCCTCCCCGGACTCGAACGCCTCCATCACGTCATCGCCCCGACGCTGCTCGGGCACGACGGGGCGCTCCCGTTGCCCCCGGGGGCCGCCCCGTCGGTCGCCGCCATCGCGGACGCCCTGGAGGCCGACCTCGACCGGCGCGGGATCGACCGGCTGCACGTCGTGGGGAACTCCCTGGGCGGATGGCTGGCGTTGGAGCTCGCGCGACGGGGCCGGGCCCGGTCGGTGGTCGCGTTCAGCCCGGCGGGGGCGTGGAGCTCGAACGTCCGGATCACGGCCCTGGTCGTCTCGATGCGGGTGGCGTTCCTGCTCGGGGGCCGTCTCGCCCCGCGGGCCGACGCGATCGCCCGCAGCCCCCGGTGGCGCCGGGCGCTGCTGGGCTCGCAGGTGCAGTACCCGGACCGCCTGGAGCCGGCCGAGGTCGCCGAGGAGCTCCGGGCGATCACCCGGTCACCGATCGTCCGCCCGCTCGTCCGGGTCCTGAAGCGGCACCCGTTCCTCCCCCTGCCCCCCGACCCCGACCGGCCGGTCCGCATCGTCTGGCCGGAGAAGGACCGGGTCATTCCCTTCGAGCACTTCGGCCGACCGATGATGGCGCGGCTGCCCGGTGCGGAGCTGGTCCGGATGTCCGGCGTCGGCCACGTCCCGATGACCGACGACCCCGTCGGGGTCACCGAGCGGATCCTCGAGGTCACGCGACCCCTGGAGCACGCCGTCGACGAGAGGCGAGGATGACCGACACCGACGACGGAGCCGCGGCGTCGGGCTGGGGCGGCCCGCCGGAGCTGTCCGCCTGGGAGGCGCTGATGTGGCGCGCGGACGGGGATCCGCGCACCCGGTCGACCGGGGTCCTCCTCGAGCGTCTCGCCGGAGAGCCGGACTGGGAACGCCTGCACGCGGCGATGCGACGGCTCGTCACCCGCCTTCCCCGGCTGCGCGACCGGATCGTCGAGCCCCCCGTGCCGCTGGTGGCGCCGCAGTGGTCCCCCGACCCGCACTTCGACCTCGACTACCACCTCCGGCGCATCAGGCTGCCCGGAGAAGGGTCCGAGCAGGAGCTGTTCGCCCACATCGCCGCCGACATGGCCCACCCGATCGACCGGCACCGGCCGCCCTGGGAGGTCACGCTCGTCACCGGGCTCGCCGACGGTTCGGCGGCGCTGGCCTTCAAGGTCCACCACTGCCTGTCCGACGGCCTCGGCCTCGTGCAACTCCTCGAGCTCGCCCACGAGGGCGCGCCTCGCGGGGAGGCCCACGACGGGAGCGTCCAGGCCCCGGCCGACGGCGACCCCCGGACGACGCCCCTCCGCGTGCTCTCCGACGGACTGCGCTCCGGGCTCGCCCGGACCCCCGAGACCCTGGCGGAGGTCGCGCAGGGCGCCGCCCACGTCGCGTGGTCCGGGGTCACCGACCCCCTCGGCAGCGGGCGTCGGGTGCTGGCCTACACCTCGTCGCTGGGCCGGATGGTCACTCCGCCGCCGGTCGGGCGCACGCTCGCCGGAGACGGTCCCGGGTACGCGACGCTGGTCCACGACGTGCCGCTGGCCCGGCTCCGGGCCGCGGGGAAGGCCGCGGGCGGGTCGGTCAACGACGCGTTCCTGGCGGCGGTCCTCGGGACGTTCCGTCGCTTCCACGCGCTGTCCGGACGCGTGCCGGACACGCTCCCGCTGGCGTTCCCGATCAGTACGCGGGCGCCCGGCGACCCGGAGGGTGGCAACAAGTTCTCCGGGGTCCGGTTCGCCGCCCCGCTCGCCGAGCCCGACCCGGTGGCACGGATCGCGCGGATCCGCGAGTTCGTGCGCAGCGTCCGCGCCGAGCCGGCGCTGGAGTTCCTCGGCGTCGTCGCGCCCGTGATCGGTCTGCTACCGGGGGCGGCCCTCACCGAGCTGTCCGCGACCCTGACGTCGAGCACGGACGTCCAGGCGTCCAACATCCCCGGCCTCGACCACGCGGTCGAGCTCGCCGGTGTCCCCGTGACCGGTGTCTACCCGCTCGGGCCGCGGCCCGGCATCGCGGCGATGGTGACCATGCTGACCTACGACGGCACCGGGTGCCTCGGCGTCACGCTGGACCCCGACGTGGTGCCGGACACCGCGGCGTTCGCGGAGTGCCTCCGCGGCGGTGTCGACGAGGTGCTCGCGCTCGCCCCCTGAGCCCGGACGGTCCGCCCGTGACGACCGGGCCTGCCGCACCGCGGGGAAGGGTGCGGCAGGCCCGGTCGGCGGACCTCACGCCTTGGTGATCTTGACGGGCAGGCTCTTGTAGCTGGCCACGAAGTTGGCCTTCAGCGGCTTCGGGTCGCCGGTCAGCTCGATCTTCTTGACGTGCGGGAGGAGCTCCTCCCAGAGGACCCGCATCTCCTGGCGGGCGATGGGCTGGCCGATGCACATGTGGGCCCCGTAGCCGAACCCGAGGTGCTTGTTGGGGGAGCGTCGGATGTCGAACTCCTCGGCGTCGTCGAAGTACTCCTCGTCGCGGTTGCCCGAGGGGTAGTTCAGCATCAGCCGATCGCCCCGGGCGATCTTCACCCCGCGGATCTCGGTGTCCTCCGCCGCGGTGCGGCAGAAGTGCTTGACCGGCGAGACCCAGCGCACGGACTCCTCGATCAGGCCGGGGATGAGGGAGTGGTCGGCGCGCAGCGCGTCCCACTGCTCGAGGTGCCGGGAGGCCGCGATCGCGACGCCGGTCACGGTGGTCGAGGTCGTGTCGTGGCTGGCCGTGGCCAACTGCATGTACTGCCCGGACACGAAGCTCTCCGGCAGCAGTTCACCGTCCTCGGTCGTGGCGTTGGCGATCATGGACAGCAGGTCGTCGCGCGGGGTCTCCCGACGGTCGACGATGAACCCGTGGAACCACTCGTAGGCGCTGGTGATCGCCGCCTGGAAGGCCCGGGAGGCCTGGTCGGGGCTCATCTGGTCCATCTCGGTGGTGACGTCCGGATCGTTCGGCCCGAAGAACTCCTGGGTGATCTTGGCCATGAACGGCATGTCCTCGAGAGGCATCCCGAACAGACCCATGACCACGCGCAGCGGGAAGTACATGGCGAAGTCCTTGACCCAGTCGAACTCGCCGTCGTCGAAGCTGAGCATCTTCTCGACGTCCTCGCGGGCGATCGCCCGCATCTGGTCCTCGTAGCGCTTGATGTTCTTCGGCATGAACCAGTTGCCGGTGGTCTTGCGCATCCGGGTGTGCTCGGGCGGATCCATGAACGGGAACGCGTCCATCAGCCGGGTGCTGCCGCCGTTGACCGACTTGATGAACTCGTCGCCGGGTCGGGTCTGCAGGATCGGGTTGTTCGCCGTCGCGTTGAACAGCACCGGGTCACGCTCGACCGTCATGATGTCGTCGTACTTGGTGACCAGCCAGAGCGGGTCGTAGTCGTCGATGTGCGCCTGCCCCAGCGGCATGTTGTTCCGGAGCCAGCGGAACGCCGGGTAGGTGATGTTGTGCTCGTCGCCGTAGGACTCCGGCAGCACCGCGGCCCGTGCGATGTCGTCCGGGATGCGCGTGTCCTGCTCCTGCGCGGGTGCTGCGGTCATGTCTGCTCCGTGGTGATTCGGGTACCGGAGGTGGCGGTCGGTCCCGAACCTAGGAGTCGACCGGGGCCGTTGCCGTCTCCCTCTGGGGGGCGTTCCTTGGCCCCCTTCGGACCTCGGCCCCCGTTCGGGCGGATCACGCGACCGGGCGGCTCCGGGACGCCGTCGTCCGGTCGGAGCCGACCAGCCAGGTCACGATCCGGTGCAGCGTCCTCGGGTCGACGACCATCGAGAGGTGACCGACGTTGTCCAGTTCGAGGTGGGCGACGTCGAGGTCGGGGTGGTCGAGCCGGGCGCTGGTGCGGGGGATCATCGTCGGATCCTGGTGGCTCCACACGGACAGGAACCGCGTCCGACAGGCGGGAGCAGGCCCCGCGAGCTCGGCCACCAGCTCGGACCCGGGTCGCAGCTGCCGGACCACCGCGGTCGGGGGCAGCACGGTCGCCAGCCTGCTCCCGTGGTGGGCGCTGCCCAGGGTGACCACCGTGTCGACGACGGCGTCGCCGCCGAGACACTGCACGTAGTACCGGGCGATCACCCCGCCCAGCGAGTGGCCGATGACGTGCACCGTCTCGGAGCCGGTGCGGGTCCGCAGTCGCTCGACGTGGTGGGCGAGCTCCGCGGCGGCCTCCCGGATGTCCCCCGTGATCGAGGTGAGCACGCTGAAGTTGACCGCGTGGACCATGCCGTAGCCGCGCCGCCGCAGGACCCGCGCGAGCACGGCGAAGATCGACCGGTTGTCCCCGATGCCGTGGACCAGCAGCACCGGGATCGACGACGCCGCCATGTCCGAGACGACCAGGCCCCGCTGCGCCAGCGGGAGCCGGTCGGTGCGGTGCTGCTGGTACGACCCGGCCGCGCGCACGTGCTCGTGCCCGAGTCCCCACGCGTACGTCCCCACGTGGGCCAGGCCCCACGCTGCCTCGACGGCGGCGCCCCACAGCTGCGCGGCGACCGTGGCCGGCAGCCCGACGGCCCGGGCGAGCCGGTCCACCGACGGCGCTGCCATGGTCGGGACGCTAGCGGGGACCGCACGCATCGGGCAGGTTCCCGTCCCGCTTGCTCCCCGACGGGTCACATCGGGGCCCGCTCACTGCCCCTTTCGAGAGGTGCCGCGCCGGGACGGGGTGGAATTCCCGCCGGTGGGTAGGAACAGCGGCGTGGGCGCCGAGGACGACTACGACTTCGAGTCGCCGGTGTGGTGGGACCCGAAGGTCCGGCGGGTCGTCCTGAAGGCCGGCTCGTTCGAGCCGTGCCTGCTGCTGGTCCGGGACGGCGGTTTCGTGCTCGCCTGCCGGAGCGAGGTGATCTGCTCCGGCGAGCTGGCGCGGGCCGTCTACGCCTGGCCGGACGACATCGACCTGCCGGTGTGCGACCTCGTGCTCGACGACCGCACCTACCGGCTGTACTTCTGCCACCCGCACCCGCAGGCCCGCGGGTTCGACGATTCCGCCGCCGCCGACATCACCGAGGTCGTGACCCGGGCCGGGCATCCCGGCGGCGTCGCGACCCGGCGGATATCGGTGATGCGGATGCCGTCGCACACCAGCCTCAACCCCGGCCGGAAGCGGATGCAGCGGTTCCGGGCCCTGCTGCCGTGAGGTGGGTGTCCGCACCTCGCCCCGGAACGTCTGCAGGGGGCCCGGTCGACGTCGGTCGCCCGCGTCAGGCCCGCGGTGCGGCGTGCGTCAGCAGATCGTCGACCAGCGCAGCGCAGCGCTCGGCGGAGAGCTGGAAGCTCGGCGGGTAGACGATGAGGTGATCGAGGCCGACGGCCGCGTCCAGCCGTTCCGCGACCTGCGCGGGCGTGCCCGCGACCGCCATCGCGTCGACCATCGCGTCGGGCACCGCCGCGATCATCGCCTCGAAGTCGCGCTCCGCGAACGCCGCCCGGACGGCGTCGCCCGTCCCGGCGAAGCCGGCCACCTCGAGGACCTTCTGATAGCTCTTCGGAGCCGCGTAGAACGCGAGCTGGGCGGCTGCCTCCCGGCGGGCCTGCTCCTCGTCGTCGGCGACCGCCACGATGACCACCCCGCAGATCTCCACCGCCGTGGGATCGCGATCGGCCTTCGCCGCGCCCCGGGCGATCGCCGGGCGGACCACCTCGTCGAGGTAGCGCAGGGTGAACAGCGGGTGCCCGAGGAAGCCGTCCGCGACCCGGCCGGCCACCTCGATCATCCGGGCGTTGACCCCGGCGGTGAGCACCGGGACGGCGTCCCGGATCGGCGCGTCGACCTCGGCGGTCGGCGTGATGTCGAGGTCGTAGAAGCGTCCGTGGTGGCTCACCGGACCCTCGTGCAGCCGCCACAGCCGCCGCAGCAGCGGGACGAGCTCCTCCATGCGCGAGGCCGGTCCCTCGGGGTCGACGCCGTGCCAGTCGCTCATCATCCGGCGGGTCCCGGTGCCCAGCCCGAGCGTCAGGCGCCCGCCGCTGACCTCGTCGAGGCTCCTCGCCTCCGTCGCGAGGGTCAGCGGCGAACGCCCGACCGCGTAGGCGATGCCGCTGCCGACCCGCACCCGGGTCGTCGTGGTCGCCATCCGGGCGAGGGTCACCACCGCGGAGCGCGTGTAGAACTCCGGTGACCAGGCGCTGTGGAAGCCGCTCGCCTCGGCCCGGCCTGCCGCGGCCGCGATGTCCTCCACGCCGCCCCGCAGCACGGTGATCCCGCGCGTCGTCACGGCTCAGCGCCCCTCGAAGGTCGGGCGCTGCTTCGCCAGGAGCGCGGCGATCGCGTTCCAGCTGTCCTCGGTCCGCGTCACCCGGCCCATCGCCCGCGCCTCGGCCTCGAGCAGGGCCTCGAGAGGCTGGTCGACGGCGGCGAGCAGCAGGTTCTTGACCTCCCCGTACGCCTTGGTGGGGCCGGCGGCCAGCTCGAGGGCGAGCTCCCGGGCCCGCTCGCCCAGCTCCGCGTCCTCGACGACCTCGCTCACCAGGCCGTGGGCCGCGGCCTCGTCGGCCGTCCAGTTCTGGTTGCGCAGGTAGAACTCGGTGGCCCGGCGTGGTCCGACCAGCCGCGTGAGCGCGTGGCTGCCGCCGCCGTCCGGGGAGAGCCCGATGCCCGTGTAGGCCGCGTAGAAGCGGGCCGATCGTCCGGCCAGGCAGAAGTCCGCGGCCGCCGCGAGCGACACACCACCGCCGACGGCGAGGGCGTGCACAGCGGCGATCACCGGGGCGTCCATGCGGGCGAACCGGGAGATCGCCGAGTGCAGGCCCGTGGTGGCGGTCTTGGTGAAGCGAGGGAGGTCGTCCCGATCACGGCCCAGCACGCGCAGGTCGGCGCCGACGCTGAAGTACGGCCCGGCGGCGTCGATGAGCACGGCCCGGACCCCGGGGGTCTCGTCGCACTCGGCGGCGATCCGGCTCAGCTCGTCACAGAACGGGCCGTCGAACGGATTACCCCGCTGGGGCTGGTCGAGCGTGATGTACCCGACGCCGTCGGAGACCTCGAACGTGAACGCCTCGTAGCCCATCCGGAGTCCTCTCCTGCCTCGGCGGCGCTGCCCGACCCGAGCGGACACGATGGTCGAGCACTCTACTGATGATCGGTCGAGTACTCCGGACGACCCGAGGGTGATCCTCAGCGCGGGTGATCGACGACGTCGCGGACGTCCTTGAGGGATTCCTGGAGGCGCAGGGCTGCGGCCGCGTCGAGAGGACCGAGCCCGAACCCGCGCTCGGCCAGCGCGGCGCTGGCCTTCTCCGCGACGCGGGCGCCGGCGTCGGTGAGCTCGGCGAGGATCGTCCGCCGGTCCGTGGGATGCCGGGCGCGCCGGACGAGCCCCCGCTTCTCGAGCTGGTCGACGACGAGCGTGACCGTGGTCGGGTGGACCAGCATGTGCCGCCCGAGCTGACCGAGGGGGCGGGCGTGGGCCTCGGACATCTGCAACGTGGTGAGCACCATCCAGCCCGTGCGGGTGATGTCGTGCTCCTTGAGCAGCTCGTCGATGGCGGTGATCACCTGCTGGTGGGTGCGCATGAGCGCGACCGTCGTGACGAACAGCTCCGGTGCGGGTTGCCCCGTGTCGGCCGAGCGCTGGCGGGTCCACTCGACCGGATCGACCTCGTCGAGCTCGTCGCCCGCTGGACTCATTGCTCGACCACCCGACCGTCGATTCGTCACGCTTCCAGGCGGCCACTGTATCCGCGATCAGCGCGGCACGGCGCGGTGCGCGTCGGCTGCCGTGAGCCGGGTGATCATCGATCGTCGTGCCCGGCGACGGCCGGCCGGGTGGATCAGTGCGACCGCGCGGCCCGGAGGTCGAGCGCGACGTCGGCGATCATGTCCTCCTGGCCGCCCACCAGACCGCGTCGACCGACCTCGACCAACAGCTCCCGCGTGTCGAGCTCGTAGTACGCGGCGGCGCGCTCGGCGTGACGCAGGAAGCTCCCGTACACCCCGGCGTAGCCGAGGGTCAGGGTCTCCCGATCCACCCGCACCGGTCGGTCCTGCAGCGGGCGGACGAGGTCGTCGGCGGCGTCCTGCAGCGCGAACAGGTCGCCGCCGTGATCCCAGCCCAGGCAGTCGGCGACCGCGACGAACGCCTCGATCGGTGTGTTGCCCGCACCGGCGCCCTGGCCCGCCAACGAGGCGTCGACCCGGACCACGCCCTCCTCGACGGCCGTCACCGAGTTCGCCACCGACAGGGAGAGGTTCTCGTGGGCGTGGATGCCGATCTGCGTGGCCGGGTCGAGCACGTCGCGGTACGCGCGCACCCGGTCGCGCACGTCGCCCATGGTCAGCCGGCCGCCCGAGTCGGTGATGTAGACGCAGTGCGCGCCGAACGACTCCATCAGCGACGCCTGCTTCGCCAGGTCGGAGGCCGACGTCATGTGGGACATCATCAGGAAGCCCGAGACGTCCATCCCGAGGCCGCGCGCGGTCTCGATGTGCTGGGCGGCGACGTCGGCCTCGGTGCAGTGGGTGGCCACGCGCACCGAGCGCACCCCGAGCTCGTGGGCGCGACGCAGCTCGGCGATCGTGCCGATCCCCGGCAGCAGCAGCGTCGTGAGCACCGGCGAGTTCTCGGCGGCCTCGATCGCCGCCGCGGCGGCGGCGATCCACTCCCAGTCGGTGTTCGACCCGGGCCCGTAGGTCAGCGACGCCCCGGCCAGCCCGTCGCCGTGGGACACCTCGATCGCGTCGACCCCGGCCGCGGCGAGGGCGGTGGCGATCCGCGCGACGGCGTCCGGAGCGAGGCGATGACGGATCGCGTGCATGCCGTCGCGCAGCGTGACGTCCTGGAGGTACAGGCGTGCGGTCATCGGGTGCCTCCCGTCCCGGCGGCGGCGATCTCCTCGCCGACCCGCAGTGCCGCCGAGGTCATGATGTCGAGGTTCCCGGCGTACGCCGGCAGGTAGTGGGCGGCGCCCTCGACCTCGAGGAACACCGACACCTGATGGGTGGGGCGCGCGGAATCGTCCGGGAGCAGCGTGTGGAGGGGCTCGTCGGGATCGACGGGCCGAATCTGTACGGCTTGCTTGAGCCGGTATCCGGGCACGTACTCGGCCACCTTCTTCACCATCGCCTCCACCGCGGCGCTGACCTGCGCGGCGAACGTCTCGTCGTCGGACGCCGAGGCGTCGACCAGGCACAGCACGGTGTCGCGCATGATCAGCGGCGGCTCGGCCGGGTTGAGGACGATGATCGCCTTGCCACGCTCCGCGCCGCCGACCTGTTCGATCGCCGCGGCGGTGGTCTCGGTGAACTCGTCGATGTTGGCCCGCGTCCCCGGCCCGGCCGAGCGCGACGCGATCGAGGCCACGATCTCGCCGTAGGGCACCGGAGCGACCGAGGAGATCGCCGCGACCACCGGGATCGTCGCCTGTCCGCCGCAGGTCACCATGTTGACGTCGGGGACGTCCTCGTCGAGGAGGCTCTCGAGGTTCACCGGCGGGACGACATACGGCCCGAGAGCGGCCGGGGTGAGATCCACCAGCCGCTTCCCGTACGGGCGCAGGACCTCGGCGTTCGCGACGTGGGCCTTCGCCGAGGTCGCGTCGAAGACGATGTCGATCCCGTCGAACCCCTCGAGGGCGACGAGCCCCTCGACGCC
Source organism: uncultured Actinomycetota bacterium (assembly GCA_963849235.1). Taxonomy (GTDB): domain Bacteria; phylum Actinomycetota; class Actinomycetes; order Mycobacteriales; family Pseudonocardiaceae; genus Actinomycetospora. Next base: position 140,832 of record CAWKGY010000003.1, read on the forward strand.
GGTGTCGACCGCGGTGATGCCCAGCCGACGGGCCCGCGCGAGCCCGTCGGAGTCGGGGTCGATCCCGACCAGGGCCGCGACCTCGAGGGTCCCCGACAGGCGTTGGATCTTGATCATCAGGTCGGTGCCGATGTTGCCCGACCCGATGATCGCCACCTTCGTGCTCATGCGTCCCCTCCGGTGCTGAACGTGCAGGAGACCGACCCCAGGCCGTGGAGTTCGGCGCTCACCGTCACCCCCGGCCCGACCGGGACCATCGGGCCGAGCGCACCCGAGAGGACGATCTGCCCGGCGCGCAGCGGGTCGCCGTGGCGGTGGGCCTCGACCGCCAGCCAGGCCAGGGCGGCGACCGGGTCCCCCAAGCAGGCGTCGCCGGTGCCCGACGACGCCGGTTCGCCGTCCGTGGTCAGGGTCATCGTGACGCCGGGGAGGTCGAGCGCGGCGAGGTCGTGGGTGGCCACGGCGTTCTCGCCGAGCACGTAGAGCCCGGACGAGGCGTTGTCGGCCACGGTGTCGCCGAAGGTGATGTCCCAGCCCGCGATGCGGGAGTCGACGATCTCCAGGGCGGGCAGCACCCGGTGGACCGCGGCGCGCACGGCGTCGAGGTCGACGGGCCCGTCGAGGTCGGCCCCGAGCTCGAACGCCACCTCGGCCTCGATCTTGGGCTGCAGCAGCCGGTCGACCGGGATCGTGTCGCCCGAGGAGTAGGCCATGTCCTCGTACAGGACCCCGAAGTCGGGACGGTCGACGCCGAGCTGGCGCTGCACGGCGGGCGCGGTCAGCCCGATCTTGCGGCCGATCACGCGCCGTCCGGCGGCGGTGGCCTCGTCACGCAGCAGCGACTGGACCGCGTAGGCCGCGTCCACGTCGGTGCTGCCGATCAGGTCCCGCACCGGGGGGCAGGGCGTGGCGGTGCGGGTGGCGGCCTCGAGGCGCTCCGCGGCGTGCCGGATCGCCTCCCGGCTCCCGATCGTCGGGGCGCTCATGCCGACACCGCCGGGGTGGCACCCGTGGTCGTGGATCGGTGGGCGCCCTCGGTCGAGACCGGGTCGAACAACGCGAAGCACTTGTTGGAGTTGAAGACGTCCGTGGTGACCATCGTCGACCAGTTCAGCGGTGCGCCGAGCTCCTCCATCGCGCCGAGCAGGCAGAACCAGTTCAGCATCTCGTGCTGTCCCGCGTCGATGACCTCCGCGCCGGTCGTGCGGCGCCAGCGCTCGTAGTCCCCGGCGACGAAGGCGTCGTAGAGCTCCATGTCCGCCGCCGTGTCGGGCCGGATGTGCCAGAGCTTGTCGGTGAGGAACGCGTGCGACCAGCTCGACGACGCGACGAAGACGTAGCGCCGGTCGTCGGCGGCCAGCGCCCGCGCGACACCGCGCCCGAGCTCCATGCACCGCGCCGGTGAGGGGCCCGACGGATCGGTCTGCTCCTGCCGGATCTCGGCGAACTTCGCGAGGCCGCCGCGGCGGGCGATCGCGTGCCGGCCGTAGCAGTTCACCGTGATCGGGATGATCGGCACGTCGAACTCGCGGCCGGCGTGGTGGTAGTCCAGGAACAGCTGGGTGTTGGCGATCGCGTGCGGGAAGTGGGCCCCTTCGCGCTTGCGGTAGGAGTACGCCATGTCGAAGCCGTCGCCGATGAGCCGGTCGGTCAGCGTGCGCGACCACGAGCGGTTGCCGTGCAGCGTGAACGTCATGTCGTCGGCGAGGCCCCAGGCGTTCGGGTTGCCGAACTCGTTCATCACCTCGAACGGGTGCACGTCGATGTCGTCGTAGGCCAGGACGCAGAACGGCGGGACGACCTCCTCGCGGAAGTTCTCGTACTGGTCGTCGCCCCAGACCACGATCGCGTCGGGAGCGAAGTCGTCGACGGCCTTCCGGCAGCGGTCGAGGTGCGCCACCAGCTCCGCACGGTGGGCCGGGGCGGCGGCGCGTCCCTCGTCGTCGCCCCACTCGGCCTGCATGGCCGCCGGCCACCGCGACGGATCCTTCTCCTCGGCGGGGATGTCCGGGTCGCGCAGGGTGCCCCGCAGCAGCCCCGCCATGAAGTCGTCGCGGCCCGCCAGCAGGGGGTAGTGGGTCATGCCCAGGCCGAGGATCTCCGCCATCGTCTTCCTCCTAGAGCCGGGTGACGTGGTGACCGTCGAGCCCGGTGGTCACTGCATGCTGCTTCCGCCGTTGACGCCGATGACCTGGCCGGTGACGAACCGCGAGTCCTCGCGGGCGAGCCACGCCACCGCGGCGGCGACCTCGTCGACCTCGCCGGGTCGGCCCTTCGGGATCCAGGCGACGGCGTCGTCGACCACGGTCCGGAGCCGGGCGGGCACCCGACCTTCGGCCATCGCCGCGTCGAGCGCGTCGGTGCGGACGTAGGACGGCGCCACCACGTTGACCGTGATGCCGTCGGTCGCGAACTCGCGCGCCAGCCCGGAGGCGAGCGCGTGGACGCCGCCCTTGGCCGCGTTGTAGACGGCGTGGTCGGTCAGGCCGTTGCGCACCGACTCGGCGCCGATGTTGACGATCCGCCCGTAGCCGCGATCACGCATCGCCGGCAGGAACGCCAGAGCGCACCGCAGCGTCGTCCAGAGGTTGTTGGTGATCGTGGCCTGGAGGGTCTCCTCGGTGTGCTCCAGCGTCGGTCGGATGACCCCGCCGCCGGCGTTGTTGACCAGCACGTCGACGCCACCGAACACCCGCGTCGCGGCGGCGTGCAGGTCCTCGGCGACCCCCGGCCGGGCGAGGTCCCCGACGAAGCCCTCGGCGGCAGGTCCCAGGGCCACGACGGCCTCGTCGACCTCGGCCTTGTCGAGCCCGGCCACGACCACGGCCGCGCCGTCGGCGGAGAGCCGGGTGCTGATCGCGCGCCCGATGCCGGTCGCCCCGCCGGTCACCACCGCGACCCGGCCCTCGAGTGGTCCCACCCCCGGCTCCGGCATCACAGGATGATCGCGACGTCGTTCGCGGGCCGCAGACTGGTCATGTCGAGCATGACCCGCTTGGAGCGGATGCGGAGCTGACCCTCGCGCTCGACGAGCCGGTACGCGTAGCTCCCCACGAAGGTCACGTCCTTGCCGTTGCGCGCCCGCCAGACCACGAAGTTCGCCCGCACCGGGAACTCCGGATCGTCGGGCGGGCCCTCGGCGGCGCCGACGCGGACGTTGCCCACGAGGTGCCTCAGGTTCGAGTGCGGGTACTCGCGGTGGGCCTTGCGGCTGTTGAGCCGCTCCACCCGCAGCGTCATCCGCAGGCGGTCGTCGTCGATCAGCACCAGGTCCGTGGAGGGGTCGCCGTCGTGGGTGTCGGTGGCCGGGACGACGTAGTGGCTGTCCTCGGTGTAGAGGGTCAGCCAGGTGTCGAGGTCCCAGGTGTCGAGCAGCTCCGCCTCGAGGAAGAGCAGGTCCTCGACCTCGGCCCGGGTCAGCCTGCGGGTGGCCGGGGCGCTCACGGCATGACCCGGAGGTCGTCACGGTCCATGTCGGCGCGCCAGCGCCGCCAGAACGCCCGCATCTGGGCCTCGTCGTTGGCCTCGGGCACCCGCGCCATGCCGCGGGAGATGTCGTTCCACTCGACGCCGCCGCTGGCGAAGCCCTGCTGACAGGACTCCAGCGCCTCGATGTCGTCGGGGGTGGCGAACCCGCCCGGCCCGAGGAAGGTCAGGAAGCTGTCCAGCCGTCGCTGACGGACGTCGGGCTGCTCCGCGCGCGGGGCCATCTCCCACGCGGTGATCTCCATGCGGTTCGGCGCCGTGGGCATGAACGTCCGCACGGTCAGCGCCATGATGTCGTTCACCACGAGGTTCGGGTAGATCAACATGTTGCGGTTGAGGTCGGCCATGCGGTGCGCGCGCTCCTCACCGAACCGGCCGACGAGGTCCCGGCGCAGGCCCTGGACCGACTCCTTGGCGTCCTCGCCGAACAACGGCTCCCACTTGGCCACCGGACGACCCCAGGGCGCCTCGTACTCCAGCACGGCGTGGCCGTTGCCGAGGTCGTGGGCGGTGCCCTTGACGCCCACCGAGAGGTCGGTCCCGAGCGCGACGAGGTACTTGAAGTACGTGTCGTGGGTGGACACCGCGTGGTAGCCGTCGATCGAGTTCTCGACCAGCAGCTTCCAGTTGGCCTCCATCCCGTACTCGTTGCTGCCGCGGACGATCTCCATGTCGGCCGGGGCGGCGTCGATGATCAGGTCGAGATAGTCCTTCGCCCCGGCGAGGTACTGCTCGAGCCCGACGACGTCGGGGTCGTAGCAGCAGAAGACGAACCCTCGGTAGGACTCGACCCGGGCGACCGACTTGAGGCGCAGGGCGTCCCAGTCGAGGGTGCCGCCGTAGGCCTCACGGTCGGGCACCCCGGAGAGCTTGCCCTCGGAGTCGAAGGTCCAGGCGTGGTAGAAGCACTGGAAGACCTTCGCGTTGCCCTGGTCCTGCCGGCACACGACCGCACCGCGGTGGGTGCAGGAGTTGTGGAAGACGTGGACCTGGTTGCTCTTCGCACCGCGGACCATGAACAGCGGCCGTCCGCCGACCCGCCGCCGCACGTAGTCGCCCGGGTTCGCGATCTCGGACTCGTGCCCGACGTACAGCCAGTTGTGGTCGAAGATCTTCGCGTGTTCCTCGGAGAGGATGTCCGTCGAGGTCATCGCCTCCCGGTGCACCCGGAAGCGCTCGGGCTCCTCGGCCACCAGCCGGGATCCCGTCCCGGTGATCAGCTGGTCCGGTGGATCGTTCAGCAGCGTCATGGGATCACTTCCCCGCGCGGTCGAGGTAGTCCCCGACCACGGCGTTGAACTCGTCGGCGCGCTCGATCTGGGTCCAGTGGCCGCAACGCGCGAAGACGTGCATGTCGGCGTTCGGCAGCAGGTTCACCATCGTCCAGGAGACCTCGGCCGGGACGACCTTGTCCTCCCGGCCGTGCACCAGCAGCGCGGGCGGAATGGTCGCCCGGACCTGCTCCTCGCTGATCCCGAGCTCGCCACCCGCGTGCTTCGGGTCGTTGAACATCGCGGTGTACGCCTCGTGCGCACCCGGGGCGGCGCTGGCCTCGTAGCGGTCGCGCACCAGGTCCTCGGTGATGAGGTCGGGGTCGACCGCGAAGTTCGTCTTCAACAGGGTGCGCATGTTGTCGTGCGACGGCTCGTAGGCCCGCAGTGCCTTGAGGCCGTCGGTGATCGTCATCCCCACCCCGGGCGAGCCCATGAGGACCATCCGCGCGATCCGCTCGGGCCGCTCGGACGCCATCTCCAGGCTGATCCGCCCGCCCAGGGAGTTCCCGACCAGCGAGAACCGCTCCAGACCCATCGCGTCGGCGAAGTCCCAGACGTGGTCGGTCCAGGTCCGCAGCGAGTACCGCACGTCGTCGGGCCGCTCGGTGTGCCCGAAGCCGACGATGTCGAGGGCCAGGACCCGGTGCCGCTCGGCCAGCACCGGGAGGTTCAGCCGCCAGTTCGCCCACGCCGAGACGCCCGGGCCGGAGCCGTGCAGCATGATCACCGGATCGCCGGTCCCGGCGTCGTGGTAGTGGGTGCGCACGCCGCGCACGTCGGTGTACAGCCCGGCACTGACGTCGGCCGTCGTGGTCATCGGGGCTCCAGTTCTGCAGGGATGGTCCGGGTCATGAGGGTCTCCCCGTTCACCGCACCGATCAGGGAGCGCAGGCTCGGGTCGAGGCCGCCCAGCACGGCACCTGCGGGAACCTCGCGGGCGGCGAAGGGGTAGTCGGTGCCCAGCACCACGTGGTCCTCACCGAGCCGGTCGAGGACCAGGCGCAGGCTGGTGGCGTCGTAGGTCAGCGAGTCGGCCCAGAGCCGGCCGGCCCGGACGAGCGCGGTGTCCGCGTGCGGGACGGCCCCGCGTCCGGCCGCCGCCGCGGCGATCGACTGTCCCCTGGTGACCCGCGGCAGGATCGCGGGCAGCGCGCCGCCGCCGTGCGCCAGGCAGACCCGGACGTTCGGTCGGTCGACCAGCGTTCCCGCCGTGAGCAGGCCGGCACCGGCCACCGCGGTCTCGGTCGGCATCCCGACCCCGAAGGCCACGCCCATGGCGGCCAGGCGTGGGTCGAGGGTCTCGTCCACCGGGTGGACGAACACGACCGCGCCGAGATCCTCGGCGGCGTCGAAGAACGGCGACAACGACGGGTCGGACAGCTCGAGGGGCCCGACCCTGGTGCCGACCTCGACCCCCGGGAAGCCGAGCTCGAGCACGCAGCGGCGCAGCTCGGCGACCGCCGCGTCGACGTCCTGCAGGGGGACCGCACCGAGGGCCCGGAACCGCTCCGGGGCCTCGGCCACCAGCGCGGCGAGGAACGCGTTCTGGGTCCGGGCCAGCTCGGCCGCCCCCGCGGGCGGAGCGTCGTGGCACAGGGTCACCGGCATCGGCGAGACGACCTGCACGGCCACACCCTCGGCGTCCATGTCCGCGATCCGTCGCGCCGGGGACCAGCACCGGTCGTCGATCTCCCGGTAGCGCCGATCGCCGACCCACATGACGGCCCGGGCGTCGTCGAGGCGCTCGACCACGGGCCAGGCGTGGCCGTCGGTGCGGCTCGGGGCGACCAGGTCCGGCGAGACGCCGTGGGTGTGCCAGTCGATGGCGTCGGACTCCGCGGTGCTCACCGTCTCCACCTTCGCCACTGTGCGACCTGGACCACAGCAACGTACGAAACCTTCACGAACAAATCAAGGGATTGCCGCCCGGACCGGACCGACAGCGGCAGATCGTCCGCTATTGTTCGACGAGTTCCCGCACGCGATCCCGCGCCGACGGAAGAGGGTCCGATGAAGGAGAGCCCGCGCGACCCTCGGCCCCGGGGATCCCGCGCCGAGCGCATCGCCGAGGCGGTGCAGGAGGAGATCGCGGAGCAGGGCCTCGGGACGGGTGCCCGGCTGGGCCTGCGCACCGACCTCATCGCGCGGTTCGGGGCGAGCCCGTCCGCCATGGACGAGGCCCTCCGCCTCCTGCGGGCCCGTGGGCTGATCACCGTCCGCCCGGGCCCGGCGGGCGGGGTCTTCGTGGACGGGCCGCCGGCCCAGGTGCGGCTCGGTGCGATCGACGTGTGGTTCTCGGCCTCGGTGCGCGATCCCCGGGATCTCTTCGCCGCCCGCAGCTTCTTCGACGACGCCTTCGCCGCGCTCGCCGTCACCCGCGCCGGCCCCGAGGACGTCCGCGCGATGTCCTGGGCGCTGGAGGACATGCGCGCCCATCGTGAGGACCCGCGCAGCTACCTGGAAGCCAGCATGCGTCTGCACCACGCCATCGCCCGGGCGAGCGGGATCGCCGTCGCCGTCGGCCTCTACGAGACCGTGGTCGCGCTGCTGCGCGCAGGCATGGTCCGCGCGGTGTTCGTCGAGCCGGCCGCGGACCGCGTCGCGCACTCCCTCGAGGTCCACGAGGGCATGGTCAGGGCCATCGGCGACGGCGACGTCGACGCGATGCACAAGCTCGTGACCCTGCACAGCGGTGACCTCCGGCGCCTCGACGACTGACCCGCCGCCCGGCCACGGGCTCGACGAGCGACCTTCTGATGGTCAGGCCAATTCACTAGGCTCGCCGTGTGTTCCCCGCCGCACACGCCCGGACCACCCCGGACCGGGCCGCCATCGCGATGGCCGACACCGGGGAGCAGCGCACCTGGGCCGAGGTCGAGGCCCGCAGCGCCGCGCTGGCGTCCTGGCTGGCCCGGACGGGTCTGTGCCCCGGCGACGTCGTCATGCTGGCTCTCCCGAACGACGTCCGGTGGGCCGAGATCGCCTGGGCCTGCTGGCGCAGCGGGCTGGTGCTCGCGCCGATCAACACCCACCTCGGCGCCGACGAGAATCCGCGCCCTCGTCCGGGTCGCGGACCCGGCGGCCGTCATCACGGACGCCGAGCTCGCCGTCCCGGTCGGCGAGGCACTCGCGGGGACCGCCGCACGTCACCCCGCGGTCCTGACGGTGGGACGGGACTACGACGAGGCCGTCGCCACCACGCCGCCCGATCCCGATCTGCCCGAGACGATGGGCGGGCGCCTGGTGTTCAGCTCGGGGACGACCGGCCGGCCCACGTCCTACCGGGAGGATCCCCCGGGCCTGCACCCGGCCGAGGTGCCGCTGCGGTACCGCCCGATGATGGAGGACCTCGGGATGGTTCCCGGGCCCGGCGAGCCCCCGCCGGTGCTCTACAGCCCGGGGCCCGCGTACCACACCGCGCCGATGGGCTTCATGCACGCGGTGCACCAGCTGGGCGGCACGGTCGTGACGGCGCGCCACTTCGACCCGGAGCGGTCGCTGGCGGCGATCGAGGCCCGGCGGGTGACGCACAGCCTCTGGGTCCCGACGATGTTCGTCCGGCTGCTCCGTCTTCCCGAGGACGTCCGGGCCCGCTACGACCTGGGCTCCCACCGCGTCGCCGTGCACGGGGCCGCGCCGTGCCCGCCGACGGTGAAGCGGGCGATGCTCGAGTGGTGGGGGCCGATCGTCCACGAGTACTACGGCTCGTCCGAGGGATACGGCCGCACGTCGATCGGACCCGGGGAATGGCTGGCCCACCCCGGGTCGGTGGGCCGACCCAAGGGTGGTTCGGTGCGGATCACCGACACCGCCGGACGCGACGTGCCGACCGGCGAGGTCGGCCGGGTGTGGCTGGTCCGACCCGGGGCCCCCGAACCGGAGAGGGCCGGGGACGGCAGCGCGGACCTCGGGCCCCTGCCCGGCTGGGGCTGGGCCGGGGATCTCGGCCACGTCGACGCCGAGGGCTACCTCTACCTCACCGGGCGGGAGAGCCAGGTCATCGTCACCGGCGGGGTGAACGTCCATCCCCGCGAGATCGAGGACCTGCTCGCCCTGCACCCGGACGTGGCCGACGTCGCGGTGCTCGGGGTACCCGACGACGAGTTCGGGGAGCAGGTGCGGGCGGTGGTCGCCCCGCTGGGGACACCACGTGCGGGGCTGGCCGAGGAGCTCGTCGCCCACTGCCGGGCCTCGCTGGCGCACTACAAGTGCCCCCGCGCGGTCGACTTCGTCGAGCGGATCCCGCGCAACAGCGCAGGCAAGATCGTGCTGGCCTCGCTGCGACGGGCCTCCCGGTGACGAGCCGGCCCGACCGACGGTGACCCGTCGGCCGCCGTCGTCGGCTCCGTAGCATCGGGTCGTGACCGAGGCGGTGACGGATCGACGACGGACACGCGCCGGTCGCCGTGCCGCGGCACGCACGCGGCTCCTCGAGGTCGTGGAACGACGGCTCCGCGACGGGGAGACGTTCGCGGACGTGAAGGTCGGCGAGATCGTCGCCGAGGCGGGCCTGTCGCGGACCACGTTCTACGTCTACTTCGAGGACAAGGCCGACCTGCTGCGGTCCTGGTACCGCGACGTCAGCGCCACGATCACGACCGCGGCCCAGGTGTGGTGGGCCCTCGACGCGACCGCCGACCGGCCCGACCTGCGCGCCGCGCTGGCCGGGATCGTCGCGGCCTACCGCCCGCATCCGGAGCTGATGGCCGCGACGCACGAGGCGATCGGCGACGACCCCGGCATCCGTGAGGCGGTCGACGAGGCGATGGCGAACTACATCGCGGGGCTGGCCGCCCACATCGAACGGGGGCAGGCCGCGGGTTTCGTCGACCCGTCGCTGCCCCCGCACGAGACGGCGTACTGGCTCCAGTGGATGGCCGAGCGGGGTCTGCACCGCATGGTGCGGGGCGAGAGCGCGCGGATCGAGGAGCTGTTGGACGCCTACACCCGGATCCTCTGGAACGTGCTCTACGCCCCGGCCCGTCGCTCAGAATGAGACCGACCCGCGCGCGAGGATCTCCTTCGCGATGATCCGCTTCTGGATCTCGGCCGTCCCGTCCGCCACCAGGTAGGCCATCACGTCCCGGAACCGCTGCTGCAGCGGGAACTCCGCCGAGTAGCCGAGGTTGCCGTGGATCTTCATGGCGGCCTCGATCGCGTCCTTCGCGACCACCGGCGGCCACCACTTGCCCATCGAGGCCAGCGAGGTGTGTGGCCGGTGCTCGGACCGGAGCCAGAGGGCCCGATAGCACATCCACCGGGCGGCCTCGAGGTAGGTGGCGTGCTCGGCGAGCTGGAACGAGACGCCCTGGTTGTCGCCGATCGGCCGCCCGAAGGTCTCCCGCTGCGTCGCGTAGACCGCGGCCTCGTCCAGGCTCGCCCGCGCGGCGCCCAGACACATCAGCCCCAGCGCGGCACGACTGAAGTCGAAGTGGTCCATCACCGTGTGGAAGCCGCGGCCCTGCTCGCCGATCAGGTGCTCCTCCGGCACGGACACCGCGTCCAGGTGGATCGACCCCCACCCCAGCGGGGCACATCCCATGCCCGGCATGGGGCGGACGGTGACGCCCGGCGCGTCGAGCGGCACGAGGAAGCAGCTGACCCCGCGGGAGCGACTGCTCCCGGGCTCGCGGGCGTAGACCAGCGCGGCCGAGGCGTGGCACGCCCAGGTGATCGCCGTCTTCTCCCCGGTCAGGAGCCACCCGCCCGCGTCCGGGCGAGCCACGGTGGACAGCGCGCTCGCGTCCGAGCCCGACCCGGGTTCGGTCAGCGCGATCGCCACGGTCTCCCGGCCCTCGATCACGGCGGGCAGATAGCGCTCCCGGACCGCGCGGGTGCCGTGCACCAGCTGCGACGCGATCAGCCCGATCTGGACCGGGGCGGAGGCGAGGTTGACGTCGCCGTGGGCCAGCGTCTCGGTGGCCAGCCCCAGCAGGACGGGGTCGTCCTCACCGCTGCCACCGAACTCCTCGGGCAACCCGATCCCCAGCACGCCGAGCTCGCCGAGCTGCCGGAGCACGTCGAAGGGGAACGCCGTCGACGCGGCCCGGTCCCGGTAGTGGGGCGCCAGTTCCTTCCGGCTGAAGTCCTCGAGGGTCTTGCGGAACTGCTCGTGCTCGTCGGAGAACGCGAACGACACCATCAGCCGTGCACCTCCACTGCGCTGCTCGCCGGGGCGGGTCCGGCAGACCCGCCCGCGGCCACGTACTCCTCGACGACCCGGTCGGCCACGTCGGCCAACGACGCCGCGCTGTCGATCTCCCCGACGCCCTGGCCCGCCCCGAAGATGTCCTTCCACGGCTTGTGCTCGCCGTGCACGTCCGAGAAGTCGACCTGCCCGGCCGCGGCGAGGTCGTCGGGGGCGTATCCGGCGTCGGTGAGGCTCTCGGTGAGCCAGCTGCACAGGACCCCGGTCACGGCGGCCGTGGCGGTGACGTCGGTCAGCGTCGAGCGGACCAGCATGTCGCGGTAGCGATCGCCGACCAACGACTCGGGGCAGGCGATGAACCGGGTGCCCATGTAGGCGTAGTCGGCGCCGAGCACCTCGATCGCGCGCACGGCCCGACCGGTCGACACGGCGCCCCCGACGACCAGGGGACCGTCGAAGAACCGACGCACCTCGTCGACGAACGCGAACGGGGACAGGCGCCCGGTGTGGCCGCCCGCCCCGTGGCAGACCAGCACGAGCCCGTCGGCGCCGGCGTCGGCGGCCTTGCGGGCGTGCTCGATCGACATCACGTCGGCGTAGACCGCACCGCCGTACCCGTGCACCTCGTCGAGCACGCGGCTCGGCGGGCCGAGGGCCGTGACGACGACGTCCGGGCGGTAGTCCGCGACGAGCTCGAGCTCGGCGGCGAAGCGTTCGTAGCTGCGGTGCACGATCATGCTGATCGCCCAGGACGCCCCCGGCAGGTCGGCGACGCCGGCCCGGATCCGGTCGAACCAGTCCACCAGGTCCCCGAACGTCCTGGCGTTCTGCGTGGGGAAGGACCCGACGAGCCCCGCCCGGCACGACTCGATCACGAACTCGGGGCCGGAGACCAGGAACATCGGCGCGACGATCACGGGGGCGCGGAGCGCGTCCCGCACCGGCCCCGCCGTCCGTCGCGCGCCACCGCCGTGGCCCGGGGGTGTCGTCATGGCGATGAGCGTACAGATGCCCGGACAGCTGTCCCAGTATCTGTGGCCGTCCGCCTCACGCGGCACCGCCGGGAACGACCACGAGCTTCCCCACGTGCCGGCGGGACTCCAGGTGGCTGTGCGCGGCGACGATGTCCGACAGCGGGTACGTCGAGTCCAGCACGGGCCGGATGCGGTGCTCGGCGACGAAGCCGAGCATGTCCCGGAAGTCCTCGGGGCTCCCGAGGGTGGTCCCGAGGATCGAGAACTGCCCGAAGTAGAGCGCCGGGATCCCGACGGTCGCCGACGGGCCGGCGCTCGCCCCGAAGACCGCGGCCCGTCCTCCGGGCCGCAGACAGGCGATCGAGTCGCCGAGGGTGCCCGCGCCGTCGACGACGACGTCCACGCCACCCCCGGTCGCCGCGACCACCCGGTCCGTCCAACCCTCCTCGGTGTAGAGGAAGCCGTCGTGCGCGCCCAGCGCCCGGACGGCATCGATCTTCTCCGGGCTCGACGACGTGACGAGGACCGTCGCTCCGGCGGCGGCCGCGAACATGACGGCGAACGTGGACACCCCACTGCCCGCGCCCAGGACGAGCACCGTCTCCCCGGCCCGGAGTCCGGCGCGGGTGAACAGGGCCCGGTACGCCGTCAGGGCGGCGCACGGGAGGGCGGCGGCCTCCTCCCACGACAGGTGCTCCGGCCTGGCGAACAGATTGGCCTCGGGCACCGCGACGGCCTCGGCGTAGGTGCCGTCGGTCCGGTCGCCGAGGATGGAGAACTCCCGGGCGGCGACGACCCGCGAGGGCCCCCAGTCCAGGCACGGGTTGAGGACGACCTCCTCGCCGGTGTCCTCGCGCACCCCGGCGCCGTCCATGCCGAGGACCGACGGCAGGGCCGCGCCGCGGCCGGAGCGGCGGACGATCGCGTCGTGCCAGTTGAGCGCGGCGGCACGGAGGCGGACGACGACCTCGCCGGGCCCCGGCACCGGGTCGGGCACCGACTCGACCGCCAGGACCTCCGGCCCGCCCCAGCTACGGGCCACTGCTGCCTTCATCTCGTTGCGCTCCCCGGATGTCGTCGTCGCTGCCCGGCCGTCGGGTGACGCTCGCCGGTATCGTGCATCCTTTTCAATGGTCAGGCCATAAGTATGATGCCCGGCATGTCTCTCCCGGATCACCCGCTGACCGTGCCCGTGACCGAGTTCCGCATCGCGGGGTCGGACGGCTGGGACCTGTTCGCCTATCACGGGGAACCGGAGGGGACACCGCGCGCCGTCGTGCACATCCTCGCGGGCGTGGGCGACCACGTCCGGCGGGGCGGGTTCCAGCGTCTGGCCGGTGCCCTGCTCGCCGCCGGCTTCGCGGTGTCCGCACACGACCACCGCAGCGAGGGCGGCTCGGTCGCGAGCCTCGACGCGCAGGGGCAGACGGGGCCCGACGGGTGGAACCGGCTCGTCGCCGACATCGGGGTCCTGATCTCCGCCGCGCACGACCGTCATCCCGGCGTGCCGGTCGTGCTCTTCGCCCACAGCCTCGGCTCGTTCGCCAGCCAGCAGTGGATCCTCGACCACTCGGCGGACATCGCCGGCCTGGCGCTCTCGGGCACCGCCGCCGTCGACATCCTCGCGGCGAACCTCGAGCCGGGCTCGCCGCCCAGCCTCGAGGCGTTCAACGCCCCGTGGGCTCCCGGGCGCACCGGGTTCGAGTGGTTGACCCGCGACGAGCACGAGGTCGACCTCTACGTCGCCGACCCGCAGTGCGGATACACCCTCGACGACGAGGCGATGGTCGCGATGCTGGCGGGCGGCTCGGTCGCCGCCGACCCGGAGCGGTTGGCCCGGGTCCGCAAGGACCTGCCGATCCACCTCGCGGTCGGCGACCAGGACCCGGTCAACGCAGGCCTCGCCCTGGTCACGGCGCTCGAGGGCCGGTATGCGGACGCGGGCCTCACCGACGTGACGGTCACCGCGTGGCCCGGTGCGCGACACGAGATCCTGAACGAGACCAACCGCGACGAGGTCGTCGCCGACATCGTGGCCTTCGTGGAGCGGGTCACGGCCTGAACCCGGCGTGGGCACGTCGCACGACCCTCGCCGAGAGCAGGGTCAGCGCCTCGACCAGACCGGCTCGCGCTTCTCCCGGAAGGCGGCCACACCCTCCTGGATGTCCTCGGTGGTGAAGGCCAGCGCGAGCCGGGACCGCAGGGCGTCGAGCGCCTCCGGCAGGGCCATGTCGCGCGTGGCGGCGATCGCGTCCTTGCCCAGCCCCATGAGCAACGGCGACTTCGACGCGATCCGGCGCGCCCACGACCGCACGGTGTCGCCGAACTCGTCGGGCTCGACGACCACGTTCACGAACCCCAGCCGGTGGCCCTCGTCGGCGTCGACCGGCTCGCCCAGCATCATCAGCTCGTTGGCCTTCATCCGGTCGATCGAGCGGTAGATCAGTGCCGAGATCATGAACGGGAAGACCCCGACGTTGATCTCGGGGCAGCCGAAACGGACCCCGCGACGCGCGATGACCAGGTCGCAGGCGAGGGCGAGCCCGAAGGCTCCGGCCAGGACGTCACCGTTCGCGGCGCAGATCACCGGCTTGCCCAGCTCGGCGATCGCGGTGTAGAGGCGGGGGAAGCGGTCGAGGCCGGCGTACTTCTCGACGACCGGCACGTCGGAGGCGAAGGCCTTGAGGTCGCCGCCGGCGGAGAAGACCTTCTCGTGCGACGACGTCAGGACCACCACCCGGACCGCCTCGTCCGCCCGGGCCTCCTCGAGCCGCCCGAGCAGGGCGTCGAGCAGATCGTCGGTCAGGGCGTTGCGGCTCTCGGGTCGGTCGAGGACGAGGGTGGCGACGCCGTCCCCGTCCACCTCGTAGCGCACCGGAGCTCGACCGTCGTCGGCCATCGACCGCGTCCTCCTCGAGAAGTCCATCGGGTGTGGTCTGTCCCACCGTGTTTGGTCGATGGTATGAAGGTCAGGCCAAAAAGGCGAATGCGGGTGGGTGGCCGCGGACGGGACGACGAGGTGAGAGCGTGAAGACTGCGGTGGTCGGTGGCGGGCCTGCCGGGTGCGCGGCCGCGTACTACCTGCGCAAGCACGGGCACGAGGTCGTCCTGTTCGAGGCCCAGGACCACGTGGGCGGGCGCACCAGCCAGCTCGAGCGCGAGGGGTTCAACTTCGGCTCGGGCGCGCTGTTCCTCATGGGCGGCATCTACCCCCGCACCAACGCTCTGCTGGCGGAGCTCGGCCACGACGGCGAGCTGGTGGGATGGGACGCCCGGACGCAGGTCCTGGACGACGACGGGCAGCGCTACCAGGCGAAGTTCGACCAGGTGGTCAGCTTCCTCGGGATGCCCGTCCTGAGCCTGCGGGACAAGCTCCGGATCGCCGTCGGGGTCGCGAGGACGTTCCTCTCGCCGGGCCCGACGTCGTGCTTCGACGGCGCGGAGCTGGCGAAGTGGGACACCGGCGACCTGGAGTCGTGGTCGCGCCGCGTCCTCGGGGACCGCGGCACCCGCTACATCACCGAGCCGTACATGGGCTTCCTGTACGCGGTTCCCCTCGGCTGGCTCTCGCCCGCGCTGTTCCACGCCGTCATCAAGCAGTTCCACAAGCTCTCGCTCTCGGTGCCGCCCGGCGGCGCCGGCCAGATCAGCCGGTGGATCGTCGACGCGACGCCGGGTCTGGAGCTGCACCTGTCGACGGCCGTCGAGAAGGTCGCGTCCGGCGCGGAGGGCGGCTACCGCCTCCAGGCCGGGGGGACCACGCACGAGGTCGACGCGGTCGTCATGGCCCCCGAGCCCGGGGTGGCCGCGGACCTGCTGGAGGGGGTCGCCCCCGATCACAGCGTGCGGACCCTGCGGGCGTGCCCGTACTCCGACTATGCGCACGTCCAGGTGGGCTACCACGTCAACCCGTGGCCCCGGTTCGCCGCGAGCGTCGCCCTCCCGGCGACGACGCCGCGGGCATGGGGCGCGTGCGTCCTGCAGAGCCACCGCCACCCCGGCTCGGTGCCGCCGGGCGGTGAGGGCGTGGGCGTCTACTTCTACACCCCGCCCCTGGCCGAGATGACCGACGCCCAGATCGTCGAGGAGGCCCTCGACGCGATCACCGAGGTGTTCGGTCCGGCGCCGCGCCCGGACGTGATCGAGCTGTTCCACTACCCGCGCGGGCTCTCCATCGCGACCCCCGGGCACTACGCCCGGATGGATGCGCTGCACGGGCAGATGCCCGAGGGCATGTACCTGGCCGGCGACTACTTCGCCCACGCGGGCATCGAGGCCGCGATCCTGTCCGGCGAGCGCGCCGCGCACCGCGCCGCCGCCCGGGACCCGCGCTAGCGGCCCCGGAACTCCGGCGGCCGTTTCCCGCGCACGGCCGCGAGCGCCTCGGGCATGTCCTCGGTGCGGGTGAGCAACGCCTGTCCCCGGTTCTCCAGCTCCAGGGCCGCCGCGTAGGAACCGACCTCCAGGTTCGCCTGCAGCGCCCGCTTCGTCAGGCGGACGCCCGCGGGCGAGTTGGCGCAGATCAGCTCGGCCGTGTCCAGGGCCGCGGCGAGGAGGTCCTCGGCGGGGACCACCCGGTTCACCAGACCGGTGCGCTCCGCCTCGTCGGCCTCCACGAGGCGGGCGGTGAACAGGAACTCGGCCGCGGCGGCAGGCCCGATGAGGCGCGGGAGCAGCCAGGACGTCCCGAGGTCCCCGGCGGACAGCCCGATCCGCACGAAGGCGGCGTTGAACTTCGCCGTCGGCGCGGCGAGGCGGATGTCCGCGGCCAGCGCCAGGGCCAGGCCACCCCCGGCAGCCGCGCCGTTGACCGCGGCGATCACCGGCACCCGGATCGACCGGACGGCCACGAGGGCGCGCGCGGCGCGTTCCTGCAGATCGAGCATGCCGATGGCGCCGAGCGAGGGCAGTTGCTCCGCGTCGGCGAGGTCGTAGCCGCCGCAGAACGCCCGGCCCGCACCGGTCAGGATCACCACACGGAGGCCGTCCTCCCGGTCCAGGCGTGTGGCCACCGTCTCGAGCTCGCCGAACATGGCGTCGGTCATCGCGTTCAGTCGGTCCGGACGGTCGAGCGTCAGGACGACCACCCCCTCGCGGGGCCGGTCCAGACGCAGGGTGGCCCAGGCGGTGTCGTCCGCGTCCCCGTCGACGGTCACGGTCGTGCTCCTCTCCTCGGGCCGCCCCTGCCTCAACCGAACTTCGGTGGCCGCTTCTCGAGGAACGCGGCGATGCCCTCCGAGGCCTCCCCGTGCTCGAAGAGCTCCTGGATGCGGTCGACCTCGAAGGCCAGCCCCTGTGGGAGGGGCAGGTCGAAGGCCGCGTCGGCGCAGCGCGCGACGGCGGCCAGCGCGGTCCTCGGGAGCGCGACGAGCCCGCCGGCGAGCCGCTCGGCCTCGTCGTGCGCCGACCCGGCGGGCACCGTCCGGTCGACCAGCCCGATGGCCGCCGCCTCGTCGGCGGGGACCTGGCGGGCGGTCGCCATGATGTCGACCGCGCGACCCCGGCCGACGAGCCGGGGCAGGCGCTGCGTCCCACCCGCTCCCGGGATGAGCCCCAGCCGGACCTCGGGCAGCCCGAAGCGCGCGTCCGCACCCGCGACCCGCATCGTGGCGGCCATCGCCAGCTCGAGCCCGCCGCCCAGGGCAACGCCCTCCACGACGGCGATGCTGACCAGGTCGGCCGCCGCGAGGCGCTCGACCACGGCCCGCAGCCGGTCGCCGTAGGCGGTGAACGACCCGGCGTCGACGGTGCCCAGGTGCTTGATGTCCGCACCGGCGACGAAGAACCCGGGGATCGCCGACTCGAGCAGGAGCACCCGGGTGCCGCGACGCTCGGTCTCGTCGAGCGCGGCCTCCAGCCCGTCGATGATCGGCGGGCCGAGCGCGTTCGCCGGCCGACGATCGAGGGTGACGACGAGCACGCCGTCGGCGACGTCCTCCCAGGTGACGGGAAGGTCCTCGGTCATCGGTGTCCTCTCGTTCGGGGTGGGCGCAGGGACCGTCGCCTCAGGCCATCGTCAGGCCGCCGCTGACGGACAGCGTCTGGCCGGTGACGTATCCGGCGGCGTCGGAGGCGAAGAACGCGACGGCGGCGGCGACGTCCGCGGGCTGGGCGAGCCGACGCATCGGCACCGCGCGCGTCATGCCCCCGAGCACCTTGTCGGCCTCCTGCCCGGACGCGTCGGCGAACTTCCGCAGCGCCGGGGTGTCGGTGGGTCCCGGGCAGACGGTGTTGGCGGTGACGCCCTTGGTGGCGACCTCGCGGGCGAGGGTCTTGGTGAACGCGATGATCCCGCCCTTGGCCCCGGAGTAGACGGCCTCGAGGGAGGAACCGACCCGGCCGGCGTCGGAGCCGATGTTGACCACACGACCGAAGCCGCGCTCGGCCATGCCGGGTACCACGGCCTGCGTGACGCGCAGGGCGCCCTTGAAGTTGATGTCCAGGATGCGGTCCCAGAAGTCCTCGCTGGTGTCGAGGAAGGGCATGAAGTCGTCCCAGCCCGCGTTGTTGACCGCGATCTCGACCGGGCCGAGCTCCTCGGTGACCGTCTTGACCGCCGCCTGCACCGCGGCGGTGTCGGTGACGTCGGCCTGCACGGCGAGGGCGGTGCCGCCGCCCTCGGTGATGGCGGAGGCCGTCGCCTGGGCGGCCGCGAGGTCGAGGTCGACGACGGCGACCCGGTGGCCCGCCGCGCCGAGGGTGGTGGCGATGCCCTGGCCGATGCCCTGGGCGCCGCCGGTGACGAAAGCAGTGCGGTTGCTCATGCTGTCCTCTCGTGGAGTCGTGGTTCAGGCGCCCGCGAGGTGCCAGTCGATGGGCCCGGCCACCAGCGAGTGGCTGGTGAGCGTGCGGCCGAGCACGTCCTGGGCCTCGCGCGCGGCCTCGATCACCGCGGGCAGGTCCAGGCCGGTCTCGACCCCCATCTCGTGGAACATGCTCACCAGGTCCTCGGTCGCGATGTTGCCGGTGGAGCCCTTCGGGACGGGGCAGCCACCGAGCTCGCCGAAGCTGGACTCGAAGCTCGAGCACCCCGCCTCGAGGGCGGCGTAGGCGTTGGCCAGTCCCTGGCCACGGGTGTTGTGGAAGTGCGCCGTGACCTCGACCCCGGCGAGGCGATCGAGGGCGGCGGCGAAGAACTCGCCGGCGTAGCCCGGGTTGGCCATCCCGGTGGTGTCGCCGAAGCCGACCTCGGTGGCGCCCGCCGCCGCGAAGCGCTCGGCCAGTCCGAGCACCCGGTCCATCTCGACCTTGCCCTCGTACGGGCAGCCGAACGAGGTCGCGATGACCGCGGCACAGCCGAGTCCCTCGTCCCGGATCCGCTTCGCCATCACGTCGTTGTCGGCCATCGTCTCGTCGACCGTGCGGTTGACGTTCTTCCTGTTGTGCGTCTCCGAGGCGCTCACGAAGATCGCGGCCTCGTGGAAGGTCTCCCGGAGGGCGAGGGCGTTGTCGAGGCCCTTGCTGTTGGGGATGAGCACCATGCGGCGCACGTCGTCGGGCAGGTCGATGCGCCGCAGCACCTCGACGCCGTCGGAGAGCTGCGGGATCACGTCCGGGCGCACGAAGCTCGCGACCTCGATGCGGGTGAAGCCCGCCCGGCCCAACGCCTCGATGAGACGGATCTTGTCGTCCGTGGCGATCCGCTCGGGCTCGTTCTGGAAGCCGTCGCGGGGGCCGACCTCGCGGACGTGGACGGAACGGGGCCTGCTCATCGGTGGTCCTCCCTCAGCGCTGCCAGGAGCGCGTCTCGATGGTCGGGGGCGGCGATCGCGGCGAGCCGGGGTCCGCGCTCGGCCAGGGAACAGCCCCGCAGCCAGGCGACGCCGTGCTCGGTGACCACGGCATCCACGTCGGCGCGGGCCGTCGTGACCGCGCCGCCCCGCAGCGCCGGGACGATGGTCGACTCCCCGCCCGTGGTGGAACGGAGCGCGATGATCGAGCAGGCGCCGGTGCGGGCGGCCGCCCCGGAGAAGTCCGCCTGACCGCCGACACCGCCGAGGTAGCGGCCGCGGGCGACCTCCGCGCCGATCTGACCCGTGAGGTCGACCTCGAGGGCGGAGTTGATCGCCACGAGCCGCGCGAGCCGGGCGAGCACCCCCGGTGCGTGGGTGTAGCTCGCGGGGCGGAACGCCACGGGCATGGTCGGCACGGCGGTCGTGAGCTCGTCGCTGCCGATGGCGGCGCCGGTCACGACGAGGCCGGGATCGATCTCCTTGCGCGCCCCGGTCACGACGCCCTTCTCCACCAGCCGCAGCACGCCGTCGGTGATCATCCCCGAGTGCACCCCGAGGTCGCGGTGACCGGCGAGGCCGTCGAGGATGGCGGTGGGCAGCGCGCCGACACCGAGCTGGACGGTGTCGCCGTCGGCGACCAGCCCGGCGACGTGCGCGGCGACGGCCTCGTCGACGGCGTCCGGCGCACGGTCGGGCGCCGCCGGGATCGGCCGGTCCGTCTCGACCACCGCCGCGAACCGGTCGAGCGGGATGCCCTCGGTGCCGGTGGTGACCGGCATGCGCTGGTTGACCTCGGCGATCAGCGTCCGGCTGTGCCGCACCGCGTCGCCCGCGTAGTCGACCCCGATCCCCAGCGAGCACCGACCGTCCGGCCCGGGCGGGGAGACCTGCACGAGCCCGACGTCGCCGGGGATGCGGCCCTCGGCGAACAGCCGGGGCAGCACCGAGTAGTGCGCGGGGACCACGTCGAGCCGTCCCGCCGCGCTCAGCGCACGCAGCTCCCCCATCGCCCCGTAGGAGGTCAGGGAGAGCTCCGGTGGCAGGTCGCGCAGCCGGCGGTTGAACGTCAGCCCGCAGAACGCGCGCACCGGGCCGATCTCGGTCACCTGGTCGAGCAGCGCGTCCACCAGCGGGGTGGCCTCGGCGCCCGCCTGGCTCCACCAGACGCCGTCGCCGGGCCCGATGTGGGCGCTCAGGTCGAGCATCAGCCGGCCCGCTCCAGCAACGTGGCGGTGCCGAGTCCACCGCCGCAGCACATGGTGACGAGACCGAGCTCGACGTCGCGGCGCTCCATCTCGGCCACGATGGTCGCGATCAGCCGGGCGCCGCTCGCGCCGACCGGGTGGCCCAGGGCGATCGCGCCGCCGTTGACGTTGACCCGCTCGGGGTCGGGCTTGAGCTCGCGCTCCCACGCGAGGACGACCGAGCTGAAGGCCTCGTTGACCTCGAACAGGTCGACGTCGGACACCGAGAGCCCGTTGCGCTCCAGCAGCTTGTGGGTCGCCGGGATCGGGCCGGTCAGCATGATGATCGGGTCCACGCCCACCGTGGTCTGGTCCAGGACGCGCGCGCGTGCGGTCAGACCGTGCTCCTCGACGGCGGACCGGGACGCCAGCACGACCCCGGCCGCGCCGTCGCAGATCGGCGAGGAGCTCCCGGCGGTGATACGGCCGTTCTCCGGGCGGAAGACCGGCTTCAGCCCGGCCAGCGACGCGACGTCGGTCCCGGGTCGGACCGTCTGGTCACTCGTCCGGACGGCGCCGTCGAGCTCCCAGGCGATCATCTCGACGTCGAGGCGGCCCGCCTCGATCGCCGCGGCGGCCAGCTGGTGCGAGCGCGCCGCGAACTCGTCCATCTCCTGCCGGGACAGATCCCAGCGGTCGGCGATCAGCTCGGCGCTCTCGCCCTGGGACACGAAGTCGTACCGCTCCCACATCGCCGCGGTCCAGGGCTCGCCGTACAGCTCGGAGATCCTCGCGGGGGAGTTCATGGGTACGTGGCCCATGTGCTCGACCCCGCCGGCCAGGACCACGTCGTGGACGCCCGAGGCGACGAAGGAGGCGGCGACCTCGACGGCGGTCTGCGCGGACCCGCAGCGGCGGTCGAGCACCATCGCCGGCACCTCGGGCGGGTAGCCCTCCTGCAACCAGGCGTTGCGCGCGATGTTGCGGGACTGTTCGCCGAAGGGTGCGGTGCATCCGACGACGAGGTCCTCGACGACGTCCGGGGCGACCCCGGCACGCTCCAGCAGCGACCGGTACACGGCGCCGAGGAGATCGTTGGGGTGGGTGTCGCGGAACCAGCCCTTCTCGGGGTGCGACTTCCCGAACGGGGTCCGGGCCGCCTCCGCCACGAGGACCTCGCGGCCGGTGAACGGACTCTCGCCACGGGCCATCTAGATCACCGTCCCGCCGTCGACGGGCAGCACCTGGCCGGTGATGTACGAGGCCGCGTCCGAGGCGAAGAAGACGAACGACGGCGCGATCTCGGCGGGCGAGGCCCATCGCCCGAGGGGGATCCGCTCGAGGGTCTTCGCGGCCAGCTTCTCGTTGCCGCGGATGTTCTCGGTCATCGGTGTGGCCGCCAGCGGCGCCAGCGCGTTCACGGTGATCCGGCGTCGCGCCAGCTCGCGGGCCAGCGACTTCGTCAGGCCGATGATGCCGGCCTTCGCGGCCCCGTAGTTCGCCTGCCCGATCGTCCCGACGAGCCCGGCCGCGGAGGTGACGTTCACGATGCGGCCGGTGCCGTCGTCCGGCAGATGGGGCAGGACCGCCTGCGAGCAGGTGAACGACCCCATCAGGTGGATCTCGACGATCCGCCGGAAGTCCTCCTCCGCGAGCTTGCCGAACATCGCGGGGGCGATCGCACCGGCGTTGTTGACCAGCACGTTCACCGTCCCGCCGCCCAGCTCCGCGGCGCGGGCCGCGGCGTCGTCGGCGGCGGCACGGTCACGGACGTCGAGCGGCGCGCTGTCGGCCGTGCCGCCGGTCGACGTGATCTGCTTGGCGACCGTCTCGGCCGCCGCGGCATCGACGTCGGTGACGAGGACGCGGGCGCCGGCGGCGGCGTAGGCCTCGGCGACCGCCGCGCCGATGCCGCTGCCCGCCCCGGTGACCAGGGCGCAGCGGCCGTCCAGGGAGAAGACCTCGGGTGCGGGCATCAGTGGCGCTCCTTCCGGGGCGAGCGAAGCGACGGGAGTGGGGAGATCAGTAGCTGCGCGGAAGGCCCAGGACGTGCGAACCCAGGTAGTTGAGGACCATCTCCTGGCTCAGCGGCGCGATCTTGAGCAGCCGGGCCTCGCGGAAGTACCGGGCGACGTTGTACTCCTCCGAGTAGCCCATGCCGCCGTGGGTCTGCAGCGCACGGTCGGCCGCGTCGAACCCGGCCTCGGCGCACAGGAACTTGGCCGTGTTGGCCTCGCGACCGCACGGCTTGCCCGCGTCGTAGAGCCAGGTGGCCTTGCGCAGGGAGAGCTCGGCGGCGTCGAGGTGGGCGAGCGAGTCGGCGAGGGGGAACTGGATGCCCTGGTTCTTGCCGATCGGGCGGCCGAACACCTCGCGCTGGTTGGCGTAGCGCACGGCGCGGTCCAGCGCGACCCGGCCCAGGCCGAGCGCCTCGGCGGCGACGAGCATCCGCTCGGGGTTGAGGCCGTCGAGGATGTAGGTGAAGCCCTTGCCCTCCTCACCGACGCGGTCCTCGACCGGGATCATCAGGTCGTCGATGAACAGCTCGTTCGACGAGACGGCGTTGCGGCCCATCTTGGGGATGGCGCGGATATCGATCTTCGAGCGGTCGAGGTCGGTGAGGAACAGCGTCATGCCGTCCGTCCGCTTGGTGACCTCGTCGAGCTTCTGGGTGCGGGTGAGCAGCAGGACCTTCTCGGACTCCTGCGCCTTGGAGATCCACACCTTGCGGCCGTTGACGCGGTAGTGGTCCCCCTCGCGCTTGGCGAAGGTCGTGATGCTGGTGGTGTCCAGCCCGGCACCGGGCTCGGTCACGCCGAAGCAGACGTGCAGATCGCCGGTGACGATGCGCGGCAGGGTGCGGGCCTTGAGCTCGTCGGAGCCGTGCTTGACGACCGGGTGCATACCGAAGATCGACAGGTGGATCGCGCTGGCGGCGTTCATCCCGCCGCCGGACTTCGCGACCTCCTCGATGAGGATGGAGGCCTCGGTGATCCCGAAGCCGTGACCGCCGTACTCCTCGGGCATGGTGATCCCGAGCCAGCCGCCCGAGGCCAGCGTGTCGTAGAACTCGGTCGGGAAGCGGTGGTCGCGGTCGCACTCCATCCAGTACTCGTCGTCGTACTTCGCGACGAGCTCGGCGACCGCCTTCCGGATCGTCGCCTGGTCCTCCGTGGGCTCGAAGTCCACCCCACACCTCCGTCGTCGTCTTCGGCCTGACGGTATCAAAGGCCTGACCAATTGAGGAGACCTGTCGGCCCGCTCGTCGCCGCGTCCGCGGCGTCAGCTCAGGGACCCGGCCGCCGGGTCGACGAGGTCGAGCGCGTCCGCCAGCCGCTCGTTCCAGGCCGCGGGCGACCCGTACAGCGGGGCGTCCAGCTTGGCCCGCTTGTAGAAGATCTGGAGCTCGTGCTCCCACGTGTAGCCGATGGCGCCGTGCAGGGTCAGGGCCGAGTCCGCCGCCGCCCCCGCGGCCGCGGTGACCTGGGCCTTCGCGGCCGCGGCGTGCAGCGGGGCCTCCCGGCGGCCTGCCTCGACCATCGCCGCGGCGAGGAACACGAGCGAGCGGGCCGCCTCCACCTGGACCAGCATCTCCGCCGCGGCGTGCTTGACCGCCTGGAACGACCCGATGGGCACCCCGAACTGGTGGCGCTGCCCCGCGTACTCGACGGTCATGTCGAGCATGCGCTCCATGACGCCGAGGCCGTCGGCGGCCACGAGGACGGCGCTGCGCAGTGCGGCGTCGGAGAGCGCCGCCGCCGCGTCGCCCCCGAGGACCGTGCCCTCGGCCCGGTCGAGCAGGACGTCGGAGGCGACCCGGCTCCGGTCGGTCAGCGCGCGGTCGGAGACCTCGACGCCGTCCTGGTCCACGTCGAGGAGCACCAGGGACGTTCCCTGCCCCGCCGGGACGGGGACGACCAGCCGCCGGGCCCGCCCGGCGCCGAGCACGGTGGGAATCCGTCCCGACAGCCCGTCCGGGGCGCGGGTCACTCCCACGGCGGGGCCCACGATCGCGTCGGCGGAGCACGCCAGCACCGTGGCGGTCCCGTCGGCGAGCAGGGCCTTGGCCGCCTCCGGGGCGGCGGCGAGCGCCGGCAGGGCGAGCATCGAGCCCAGCCAGGCCGACGACGGGGCCGCCCGACGGCCCAGCTCCTCGGCCGTGACGGTCAGCTCGACCAGGCCGCCGCCCTGACCGCCGAGCTCCTCGGACGACCCGACGCCGAACCATCCCTCGGCGACGAACCGGTCCTCGAACGTGGCGTGGTCACCGGCGTCGAGCCAGGCTCGCAGCGTCTCGGGGTCGCACCGTTCGCCCAGCCACTCGGCGAGCACCGTCCGGTAGTCCGCCTGCTCCTCGGAGAGCTCCCAGCGCATCGTTGTCTCCTCGGTCTCGTACCCCGCCCGTCCGGAACGCGGCCGCTGCGATCTGTCACTGCTAAGTTAGGTCTGACCATTAGGCGCCAGAGCGGAGCAGCGCACATGCCCTCGGACGAGGCTCAGCCGTCGATCCGACTGTCTCCCATGCAGGTCCCGAAGGCCTCGGACGTCCTGGCGACCGAGCTCCGGGAACGGATCCTGTCCGGCGAGTACCCCGAGGGGACCCCGCTGCCGCCCGAGCGCGAGCTCGTGGTGCAGACGCACATGAGTCGCACCACGGTCCGTGAGGCCCTGCGCATCCTCGAGGTCCAGGGCCTGATCCGGATCAAGGCCGGGCGATCGGGCGGCGCCTTCGTCCAGCACCCGGGCGAGGACTCCGTCGCCGACTCCCTCGAGCTGATGATCCGGGGCCGCCAGATCCGGTTGACCTCCGTGCACGAGACCCGCGAGGCGATCGAGCCCTCGTGCGCACGGCTCGCCGCCCGGAACCGGCTCCCGGCGGACCTGCGGCGGCTCGAGTCCGCGAACGAGGCCATCGCCGGGAGCGAGAACCTCGACGGCTTCCTCGAGGCGAACGTCGACTGGCACGTCGCGGTCGCCACCGCGAGCCACAACGAGATCCTGACCGGCATCATGATCGCCCTGTCCCGGGCGATCTACACGGCCACACGCACCGAGGGCTTCGTCAACGAGGAGGTCCGGGCCATCACCGTCCGTGCCCACCGTTCGATCACCCGCGCGATCAAGGACAAGGACGCGGACGCGGCGGTCCGGCGGATGATGCGCCACGTGCACGCCTACGCCCAGGCAGCGCTGGAGGTCGACGAGCGGACCGCGATCACCGTCTCCGACGACCAGTCCGGCTGAGCCGGCCCGCGTCACGGGATTCACGGCGCGACCACGGCATCGGGGGCGCCCACGGCCGCCCGGATGCCCTCGAGCGCACCCGGGTTCTCGGCGCCGGACATGTCCCCGGGCGCCTCGCCCAGGGCCGCCGCGCGCACGGCCCGGCGCATGATCTTGGCCGACCGCGTCTTGGGGAGCTCCGGGACCGCGCGCACCAGGCTGGGGGCGAACGGTTTGCCGAGCTCCTGCGCCACCATCTCGCCCAGGGACGACGACACGTCCGGGGCGTTCCCGGGGTCGGCGCCGGCCCGGGGCACCCAGAACACCCAGACGGTCTCGCCCTTGGTCGGGTCCGGGACCCCCACGGCCGCGGCCTCGGCCACGTCCGGGTGGGCGATGAGCACCGCCTCGACCTCGGCGGGGGCGAGGCGCTTGCCCGCCACGTTGACCACGTCGTCCGAGCGCCCGAGCAGGAACCACTGTCCGTCCGGGTCGACCCGGGCGTGGTCCCCGTGCCGCCACAGGCCCGGGTAGGTCGACCAGTACGCCTCGAGGTAGCGCTCGCGGTCGCGCCAGATCCCCCGGGTCATGGCCGGCCAGGGCTGGCGGCACACGAGCTCGCCGGTCGCTCCGCGCACCGACCTGCCGTCCGCGTCGACGACGTCGACGTCCATGCCGAGCGACGGTCCGCCCAGCGAGCAGCTCCGGATCGGCTCCACCGGGTAGGGCGCGAGGAACGACCCACCGACCTCGGTGCCGCCGGAGAAGTTGATGATCGGGACGCGGTCGGCGAAGACGTCCCGCGCCAGCCACACGTACGACTCCGCGTCCCACGGTTCGCCGGTGGAGCCGAGGGTGTGCACGCTCGAGAGGTCACGGTCGCCCGCGCCGGCGTCCCGCGAGCGCAGGGTGCGGATCAGGGTCGGCGAGACCCCGAGCATGGTCACCCGGTGCCGCTCGACGAGGTCCCAGAGCCGTTCGGGGCCCGGCACGTCCGGGGAGCCCTCGTAGAGCACGACCGTGGCGCCGTTCCCGTGGCTCCCGATGATCGAGAGCGGGCCCATGATCCAGCCCATGTCGGTGACCCAGCAGAAGACGCCCCCGGGACCGACGTCGAAGGAGTACGCGACCTCGCTCGCGGTCTTGACCAGGAACCCGGCGTGGGTGTGGACCGCACCCTTGGGGCGCCCGGTGGTCCCCGAGGTGTAGGCGAGCAGGAGGGTGTCCGCCCCGGTCATCGGCTCCGCGGGCTCCGTGTCGGCGGGGTGCGCGACGAGGTCGCTCCAGGCGATCTCCTCGGGCCCGGGCCCGGCGGGGGCGTGCTCCCCGCCGACCACGACGAGGTGCCGCACCGACGCGCACCGCCGGGCGGCGTCGCGCACCTGCGGGATCATCGCCACGGTCCGCCTGCGGCGCACGGTCTCCTGCGCGACGACGACCGCGCGGACCCCGGCGTCGTCGAGACGGGCGGCGATCGCACCGGCCGCGAACCCCGAGAACAGCGGTACGGCGACGGCACCGAGGCGAGCGACGGCGTAGAGCGAGACGACGGCCTCGACACACATCGGCAGGTAGAGGGCGACGGCGTCGCCACGCCCGATCCCGAGGGCGCGCAGTCCGGCCGCGGCCCGGGCGACGGACTCGTCGAGCTCGGCGAACGTCGTCCGGGAGGTCGAGCCGTCCTCGGCCTCGTGCACGACGGCGACCCGGTCGCGGGCCACCGGGTCGCGGGCCCATCGCGACAGGCACGCGTCGACCACGTTGATCCGGCCTCCGACGTACCAGTCCGGGTCGGCGACGCCCCGCGAGACGTCGAGCACCTCGCGGTACGGCGTGGAGAACGGCAGGCCGAGATCCTCGACCGCCGCACCCCAGAACCACCCGACGTCGGCCACGGACCGCGCGCGCATCTCCCCGATGCCGGAGATCCCGTGCCTGCGCATCAGCCGCGTGACGTTCGCACCGTCGCGGTACTCGGAGCTCGGGTGCCACACGTACTCGGCCGGGTCGTCCGACGGAGGCATGCTCAGCTCCTCGGCAGGCCGAGCATCCGCTCGGCGACGATGTTGCGCTGGATGAAGGTCGAGCCGCCGGCGATCGCGGTGCCGCGTGCCTGGTAGGCCAGGCGCTGCCACCGGCTCTCCGCCGCCGACTGGTCCTGCGGCGCGACCTGGCCCCCCAGGGGAGAGAGGGACTGCCGGAAGTCGGCGAGGTCCTCGACCAGGGGACAGAAGTAGAGCTTCCCGATCGAGGTCACCGCCCCGGGCGATCCGCCGTCGGCGGCCAGGGTGAGCACGCGCTGACCGATGGCGTGGTGCACCAGCGCACGGCCGTAGAGGTCGGCGATGCGCTGCCGGACGAGCGGGTCCGCGCCCACCGGCTGCCCCGACGCGTCGGTCATGGCGCGGACCTCGGCGATGATGTCGTCGACGGCCCGGCGCGTGTTGACGCGGCCCGTCGCGATGCCGACCCGCTCGAACCCCAGCGTGGCCATGGCGACCTTCCAGCCGCCGTCGACCTCACCGAGCACGAGGTCGTCGGGGACGAAGACCTCGTCGAGGAACACCTCGTTGAACTCGGCCTCGCCGAGCATGTGCGCCAGGGGGCGGACGGTGACCCCGGGACTGTCCATCGGGAGCAGGAAGTAGCTGATGCCGCGGTGGCGGGCCAGCTCCGGTCCGCCGGTGCGGGCCAGCAGGATCGCGTTCGACGCGAGGTGGGCCCGGCTCGTCCAGATCTTCTGCCCGGAGATGCGCCACCCACCGTCGACCTTCGTCGCGCGGGTCCGCAGCGACGCGAGGTCGGACCCCGACTCCGGCTCCGAGAACAGCTGGCACCACAGCTCGTCACCGGTCAGGATCGGCCGGAGGAAGCGCTCCTTCTGGGCCTCGGTCCCGAACGCGATGATCGTGGGACCCGCGAAGTCCTCCCCGACGGTGTTGAGCCGCTCGGGCGCGCCGGCCAGGTCCGCCTCGTCGCTGAACACCGCGCGGATCTTCGCGTCGGCGCCCTGCCCGCCGTACTCCCGCGGCCAGGACATGCCCGCGTACCCGCCCTCGACGAGCAGACGCTGCCACTGCCGCCAGAACGGCAGCTTCTCGGTGAGCTCGACGGGTTCGGGCCACGGCAGGGTGGGCAGGGTCTCGCCCAACCAGGTCCGGACCTCGGCCCGGAACGTGGCTTCTTCCGGCGAGTCGGCCAGCTCCACGGCATCTCCTCGATCGACTGGAAGCGGATATTATTATAAGGGTCAGACCAAATCCAGTCAGACTCCGGCGGCCCGGTGCGCCGCGTCCAGGAAGGACCGCACCAGGCGCGGATCGTCGTAGTAGGGGTCGGCGGCCTGCCTGCGGCTGTACTCGTAGAGCACGGCGAGCTTCCAGAGCGCCAGCGTCGTGTACCAGGCGAGACCGGCGAGGTCGCGGCCACTCGCCTCGGCGTAGCGGTCCGCGAGCTCGTCCCGTGCCGGCCACCCGGCTTCGAGCACCGCCGTCCCCAGGGCCTGGGTCGGCGTGTGCTCGCCACCGGCGACCGGCCAGCACGCCAGGAAGTACCCGACGTCGAGCAACGGATCCCCCAGCGTCGCGAGCTCCCAGTCGAGGACCGCGGCGACCCGGCCGGGCGGCTCGGCCCCGAGGATCACGTTCCCCAGGCGGAAGTCGTTGTGGACGATCGTCGCGCCGGACTCCGGTGGCACGTGCTCGGCGAGCCACGCCTCGACGTCGGCGAACTCGGTCGGGGACCGGCCGTCGTCGGCGGCGAGCAGACGGCGGAGCCGACGCAGGTGGCGGGCGTTGAACCCCTCGGGCCGTCCGAGGTCCGTCAGTCCGGCCGCGTGCCAGTCCACCTCGTGCAGGCTGACCAACGTGTCCACCATCGCCTCCCCGATCTCCCGCCGCGTGGGCGGGCCCCCGAGGGAGGCAGGCGTCCTCGTCGTCACGACCGGCCCGTCGACGTAGGAGAGGACGATCAGGGGGACGTCGCCCAGGACCTCGCCCGCCTCGGCGGTGGCGAGGACGGCGGGGACCGGGACGTCGCTGCCGGCCAGCCCGCGCAGGAGCGCGGCCTCGCGCAGGACGTCGTGGGCTCCCGGCGGGACCGGTGGCGGCGGTGGCCGGCGGACCACGACCCGGTGCTCGCCGCTCGTCACCAGGTAGGTCAGGTTGGAGTGGCCGTCGCCGATCGGGCGGGGCGTCACCGGCCCGGCAGCGAGTCCGTGCCCGCCCAGGAATGCCTCCAGGGCCGCGAGGTCGGCCGGGTTCCAGTCCCAGCTCACGAGGTTCCCCGGGCGATGAGGTGGTCGAGGTACGGACGCGACCAGTGGGTCTCCCACTGCCCCGCCCCGGCCTCACCGTCGATCGTCGCGCGGCAGGCCGATTCCCAGATCTCGGTCGCCATCCGGTCGTTGGTGGGCAGCTTGACCAGGCCGTAGCGGTCGAGCACCACCTCGGTCCGGCCGCCGCGGACGTCGATCACGGTCGCCTCGAGCCGACGCTGGGTCATGTCCTCGTCGTAGGTCGCGTGCTGCTCGATGCGCTCGATGGGGACGGTGCGGCCGTCCCGCGCCACGTAGCCCGCGAACCCCCACTCCCCGCGGGCGATCCAGAGCCACCCGTTCACCGACGTGCCGGACTCCGTGTACGCGACGAACCACTTCCAGTGCTGGGGCACTCCCCAGTCGCGGGGACCCCAGGAGTGGTCCCGATGACCCATCCGGCGGTCCCACTCGACGCGACGCGCGCTCGGGCTCCCCGGCGCGCCGAGCTCGAGGAAGCCGGTGACCCGGCCCGACTGCTCCATGCGGTTCTGGGCGAACCAGTCCGGGATGCCGTCGGGGTTGGCCCGGTAGCTGAAGGCGGGGTGGACGGCCTCGAAGTCGTAGTGCAGCCGCACCTCGTCACTCTCGTACGTCACCCGGGCGGTGCGGTGCAGCTCCGGCTGCTCGACGTGCAGGCCGCCGAAGGCGAAGTCGTCGAGATCGATCTCGCCGGGGACCACGCCGCCGTCGAGGCGCAGGGCGAGGGGATCGCGGGCCGGGCCCCAGACCGAGACGTTGTATCCCGTCCGGCCCCGGTCGGTGAGGTAGAGGTAGACCTGCAGCCCGAGCTGCTCCTCCGGCATGATCATCTCCCAGAAGAGGCTGTCCCTCATCTTCCCGCCCGCGGCGGGCCAGTGCCGGAGGTCGTCGCGAGGCCCGAGGAACGCCACCTCGTCGCCGTCGGCCTCGATCGAGCTCACGTCGTCCCACCTCACCCGGTGACCTGCGGACCGCGACGGACCGCCGCCGCTGCCGACCGAGTCTCACGCGAAGGGTCGACATTGACAATGGTCTGGCCACACCGGCCGTTTTGGCCAGACCATTGATATGTTCGGCTCTCAGGCCCTAGGGTGCCTCGCATCACAGTCGCCCGGGCGCGACCGCTCCATCTGCGGACGGCCCGTGGCACCGAGACGCACTGACGCGGAGGGCCCCCATGGTGACGGCGGAAGCGACCCCTTCCCTGACGGCCGAGGGCCGGTACGGCGCGGAGCACGTGGCCCTGTTCCGGGAGAAGGGCTGGTGGCGCGACGGCTCGGCCGCCGCGCTGCTCGACCACTGGGCCGACACCACGCCGGAC
Organism: uncultured Actinomycetota bacterium; assembly: GCA_963849235.1. Taxonomy (GTDB): domain Bacteria; phylum Actinomycetota; class Actinomycetes; order Mycobacteriales; family Pseudonocardiaceae; genus Actinomycetospora. Next base: position 172,472 of record CAWKGY010000003.1, read on the forward strand.
CGATGCTTCGTCTCCGACGGCGTCGTCGACCTCGACTACGGCACGGTCCGCCGCCGGGCGCGCGGCCTCGGCGCCGCGCTGCTGCGCCGCGGGGTGAAGCCCGGCGAGCGCGTGGTCGTCCAGCTGCCGAACTGGGCGGAGTTCGTCATCGCCTACATGGCGATCGCCCGGATCGGCGCCGTCATGGTGCCGATCATGCCCGTGTACCGGGACAACGAGGTCGAGCACGTCCTGCACAACTCCGGGGCGGTCGCGGCGATCACCACGGGGCTCTTCCGGAAGTTCGACCACGCCGGGATGTTCCGCGCGCTGGCGGCCGAGGCACCGGCACTGCAGACGCTCGTCATCGCGCGGGGCGACGCGGCCGACGGCGAGCTGGACTTCGACACGGCCTGCGGCACCGAGACCGACGACGCGGAGCTCGGCCCGCACCCGGACCCGGACGCGCCGCACGTCATCGTCTACACGTCGGGCACCGAGTCCACCGCCAAGGGCTGCGCCCACACCTGGAACACCCTCAACTTCTCCGGCCACGGGCTGGCCTTCGACGTCTTCGAGATCGGCGCCGACGACGTGGTGTTCATGCCGTCGCCGGTCGCCCACGCGACGGGGCTGATGGTCGGCGTGGTCACCCCGCTCTCGGTGGGGGCGGAGAGCCACCTCCTCGACGTCTGGGAGCCGAACGAAGGCCTACGGCGGATCGAGGAGTACCGCTGCACGGCCACCGCGACGGCCACCCCGTTCGTCCGGATGGCCCTCGACGCCGCCCCGGGCTCGGGGCGCGACCTCTCGTCGATGAAGTTCTGGCTCTGCGCCGGCGCCCCCATCCCCGAGGCCCTGGCGAAGGAGTTCGCGGCCGTGTTCACCGAGGGCGTGCTCAATCCCCTCTACGGCGCCTCGGAGATCATGGCCGCGGCGTGCTGCCACAAGGGCGACCCGATCGAGCGTCGCGCCGGCAGCGACGGCTCGCCCGCCCTCGACGGCGTCCGGATCGAGCTCCTCGGCCCCGACGGTGACGTCCTCCCGGCCGGGGAGGAAGGGGAGATTCTGCTACTGGGGGCCCGGCACGATCCTGGGCTACTGGAACGACCCGGAGCGCACCGCGGCGACGATCGACGCGGACGGCTGGCACCACACCGGCGATCTCGGCCGCAAGGACGCCGAGGGCTATCTCCGGGTCACCGGCCGCCTCAAGGACATCATCATCCGCGGCGGCACCAACATCAGCGCGTCGGAGGTCGAGTCCCACGTCCTCGCCCACCCCGACGTCGCGCAGGTCGCGGTCGTGCCCTACCCGGACGAGCGGCTCGGGGAGAAGGCCTGCGCGGTCGTCGTCCCCGTCGAGGGCAAGCAGCCGAGCCTCGCCGACATCACCGACTTCCTGCGCACCCGCTCGATCTCGAACCAGAAGCTGCCCGAGCGCCTCGTCCTGGTGTCGGAGCTCCCCATGACCGCGACCGGCAAGGTGCAGAAGTTCCTGCTCCGCGAGACGGCGAAGAACGGCGGCTGAGGAACGACCGCCACGAGAGGACGGCCTTGGCCACGACCGAACGGGCCCGCGGTACGCAGTTGATCACCCCCCACGGCGCCGTCGAGGAGCTCTTCGGGCTCGGCCCGATCGGGGTCGCGGGCGACACGGCCCGCGGTGACATGCGCACCGCCGGGTGGATGACCGACGCCGCCGGCCGACCGGCGGCCGGGATGCTCGGCGTCCTGCTCGACGACGTGGTCGGGCAGGCGACGCTGACCGCCCGGCCGGAGGGCTGCTGGCCGGTCACCACGGAGCTGTCGATCGACGTCCTCGACGCCCTGCCGATCGACGGGACGGTGCTGGTGGCCACCAGTGAGCTCCTGGTCGGCACCGAGCGCACCGGCACCGCGCGGGGTGAGGTCCGGGACCGGGCCGGACACCTCCTCGCCCTGGCGGTCGTGACGACCCACTACACGGTCGGGACGCCCGACCTCGGCCGTGAGGTGACGCCTGCGGCGTCGCCTCCGCCCATGACCGGGCACCTGCACGAGGTGCTGCACGCGGACCTCCGCGCGGGCCCGGACGGCCACGTGCTCCTGGTACTCCCCCCGGGCCCGGGCGTCGAGAACGCCGCGGGCCGGGGCCACGGCGGCGTCCTGGCCGCCCTCGCCGACGTGGCGGCCGCAGCGGCCGTCGCCCGGGAGGACCCGCCGCCGCTGCGGGCGACCGGTCTGCGGGTCACCTACCTCCGCCCGGCGGTCCTGGACGGGCCGCTGACCTTCGATGCGCTGACGGTCCGCCGCGGCCGGAGCACCGCGCTGACGCGGGTCGACATCACGGGTGGGGACGGCAGGCTCTGCGCCGCCGCCTCGGTCACCGCGGGGCTGTGATCGGTCTGCCGGCGACGGGTTCCGCCCGGGGACCGGACCCGACGTCCGCGCCCGCGCCCGTACGCTGTTCGGCGTGCTGACGACCTCTCCGGCGTCGGCCCCGGGTGCAGCGTGGGGCGAGCTGCTCACGACCTGGCACACCACGTGGGGCGTCGAGATCGTGCTGACCGCCCTCGCCGCGCTCTATCTCCGGACGGCGCTGCACGCCCGCGGCCGGCCGGTGATCCGCACGGTGTCGGCGATGGCCGCGCTCGGGGTCGTCGTCGTGACCGTCGACTCCGGCATCGGCCTCTCCGCACCGCGGTCGTTCCCGGTGGGCGTCGTGTCCCAGCTCCTGCTGACGATCGTGGTGCCGGCGCTGTGGGTGGCGGGCCGCCCGCTGGAGCTCCTCCGGCGTGGCTCCTCGGCGCGTGTGACGTCGGTGCTGGACCGGACCCGCGACAGCGCCGCCGCCCGGATGCTCACCGCCCCGCTCACCGCCCTGGTCGTCTTCACGTCGGCGACGGTGCTCACCCGCCTCACCGCGTTCCCGGCCGTGGTCGCCACGAGCCCGGCGCTGCAGGTGGGCGAGCCGCTGCTCTGGCTGGGCGCCGGGCTGCTGCTCTTCCACACCGCGGTCCCGCTCGAGCGGCCCTCCCGCGCGCCGGGGTTGCTCCTGCTGGTCCTCGCGACGGGGGTCGTCGCCGTGGTCGGGGGCGTCCTCACGGCGTCGGACCTCGTCTCGGGCGCCCCGGCGGAGGACGTGCACCTGGGGGGCACGATCATGTGGGCCGGTGGGGGCGCGCTGATGGTGGTGATCCTGGCCGTCTCCGGGTCCCCGTGGGTGTCCGGGCGGCCCCGGAGCGTGCGCACCGAGGTCCGGTGAGCCCCCCGACCGCTGTCCGGTGTGCTGGTTCCGGCGGCTGTTGATCTCCGGGTGTCCCGGGAGCGAGGAGGAACGGTCGATGTATCCCACAGCGGCGCAGCTCCTGCCCACCTGGTGGCGCGGGGTCTGCGTGGTGCTGCTCCTCGGGGTGGTCGGCGTGCTCGCGTGGGCGGCCGCCAGGAGCGGGGGCTCCGCCCGCTGGTGGCACGTCACGTACGCCGTCGTCGGCGCGGGCATGGTCGTCATGTACGCGGCGAACCCGATGGACACCCCCGGCTTCAGCAGGCCGGCGCTGCTCGTCTTCGCCGTCGCGCTGGTCGGTCTCGTCGCGCTGGGCGCCGCTGCCCTCCGGGGTGGGCGCGCCGTGACGGCGCCGTGGCTGGTCGCGGCCGCCGACGTCGTGACCCTCGCCTACATCCAAATCCCGGCCGACGTCCGGCCGGTGATCATCTGCGTGCTGTTCGCCTGCTACCTGGCGGTGCAGGTCGGCCTACGGCTGACCGTCGCCGTCCGCGCCCTGCGCGGCGCGCCCCAGCGCGCCTCGCACAGCCTGGTCGACCCGAGCGGCCGTCCCGCCCAGGACGCCGCCGCACCGTCGACCCGCGCCGACGCCGTCGTGCCGATCGCTCTCGCGGTCCTCGCGCTCGGGATGCTGTACATGCTCTCGGTCTGAGCGTCGGTCCCCCCTGCTCCGCTCGCCCCTGTCACCCCCCGTCGCTCCGCTCGCCCCTGTCACCCCCGTCGCTCCGCTCGCCCCGGGCCGCGGCCACGACCACGGCGGGGGCGACCCGGTCGACCGGCGTGCGCGGCAGCCACCGCCGCACGACGACGCCGTCGACGACCACCGCGTCGCCCGCCATCTGGAGCACGTCCACCGGCGCCCCGTCGCCGGGACCGGGCACCGGCCCGTCGCGCAGCGCCCGCCCGTAGAACACGAGCGTGCGCGGCGACCAGACCCGCCACCACGGCGCCCGCCGCATCCCGAGCCGGGCGTAGAGGCGACGATCGGGGTCCGCGAGGAACGCCGACGACCAGCCGAGGTGGTCGGCCAGCGGGCCGAGGTCCTCGGCGTCGTCGAACCCGACCGCGACCACCGGCACGTCGTCGTGCGCCCTCGCCGCCACCTCGACCAGGTGGCGCTGACAGGGCAGTCAATACCGGTGGCGGATCGCCACGAGGACGGCCGGGCCCCGCAACGCCCCGAGGTCGACCGCGGGGCCGCCCCGCACGTCGGGGAGCACCAGCCCGGTGAGGTCGACCGGGTCGGTCAGCAGCCGGGGCATCAGCGACGGACCTCGACGATCGGGAGCAGGCGGCGGAGCTCGGAGTTCTCGGCGGGGTCGAGCACGGCGTGCTGGACGCAGGCCGGCACCAGGTCGCCGGTCTCGGGGTGGGCCATCGTGTAGTGGCAGGCCGCGAGCCGCTCCTGGGTGGCGCGCACCACCGGGTCGTCGGCCTCCTCGCCGCGCTGCGTCGCCGCCCACGCCGGCGCGACGTCGGCCGCGTCCATGAACGAGTGCATGACCAGCGACATCGGCCGGATCCCGTGCCGCAGCACGGCGCGCAGCCCCACCGCGCGCAGCCGGCGACGCACCCAGCCCAGGGTGATGGGGACCGCCCGCGGGTGCCGCGCCACCACCCGCACGATCCTGGCGAGCAGCACCGTCACCGGCGAGCCGACGAAGGTGACCGGCCCGAACCAGTCCAGGAACGCGTCGCGGGCGGCGAGGTCGCGCGGGTCGTCGCCGTCGGCGATCGGGTGCCAGCTCCTCGCCCACCCAGAAGCCGTAGACCACGCGGTTGCACCGCAGGTCGCCGTGCTGGACGACGGTGTGGTCGAGCCGGGCGCCGATCCCCCGCTCGATCTCGGCCCAGACGTCGTCGTCGGTCATCGTCCGGTAGGGCTCGTGCCAGCGGCGGTGGTCCCCGACGAACGCCGCGGGCTGGAACGCGAGCATCCCGAAGCCCATGCGGCCGGCCTCGTGCGCCACCTCGGCGACCTCGTCGAGGTTGGCCGGGGAGACGGTCATCGTGTGTGCCACGAAGAACCGCACGCCGTGCTCGCGACGCAGTCGCTCGAACCGCGCGACGAACGCCCGCCGGTAGGGGTGCAGCGACGCCTCGTCGGGCGGGCGGGTGATGCCGCGCCGCCCGGTCATCAGCGAGTCGAAGTGGCCGGCGAACGAGATGCGGTGCAGGCGCCGCGTCCCGTCGGGGTGCAGCGCGAGCCGTTCCAGGTAGTCGTCGTCCATGTCGCCGTGGGTCATGCTCATCGGCTCGCGGCCGTGGGCGCGCATGGTCTCCAGCGCCGCGGCGTGGTCGTCGGGGTCGAGCAGCGTCACCTCGCCGCCGATGAGCTGGGCGTGGGCGACCGGACCGCGGCGTTCCCGCAGCAGCCTCATCTGGGCGTCGACCTCGCGCACGGTGTGCTCCCCGTCCACGCGCACCCGGTTGGCGTCACGCGAGTGGTAGCAGGGTGAGCACGACAGGTTGCACCGCGGGAAGACGCCGTGGGTGCCTTCGCAGCCGACCGCGTGCCGCCCGATGACCTGCGCCGGGGTCCGCGCCACGGCCGGGAGCTCGGCCCAGCGCCGGGCCAGCGCGGCGGCGAACTCCGGGTCGACAGGACTGGTCCGGCGCCACCAGTCGCGCACCCGGCCCACGACACCCGTCCCGTTCCCGCCGGTCATGACCGCTCCGCCTTCCGCACCGTCACACCGGCGCCCGACCCGGTGGCCAGCGCCGCCGCCGCCTGACGCACCGCGAGCGACCAGGTCGGGTAGGCGTGCACGGTCTGCGCGAGGCGCCCGGTCAGCGCGCCGATCCGCAGCGCCAGACCCACCTCCGCGATCATCTCGCCGGCCCGCTCGGCGACGATCGTCGCGCCGAGCAGGCGGCCACCGCCGACGCGACGCAGCCCGTCGGCCGTCAGCCGGGACGTGCCCGGGAGCGGACCGGCCACCAGCCGCACGAACCCGTCCTCGCGCCCGGCCGTCACGGCACGGTCGACCGCGCTCATCGGCACCTCCGCCACCCACGCGTCGGGTCCGGCGTCGGTCGCGGCGGTCCCGATCGTCGCCACCTCCGGGTCGGTGAACACCACACGCGGGACGAGGTGCGGCCGGAACCGGCGCCGCCGCCACGTCGGTCGCCCGGCGTTGTGCACCGCGATCCGCCCCATCTCGTCTGCGGCGTGGGTGGACGGGCTGAGCGCGGTCACGTCGCCGACGGCGAACACCCCCGACGCCGCCGTCGCGAGGTGGTGGTCGACGGGAACCGCTCCCCCGGCGCCGACCTCGATGCCGGCCCGGCCGAGGTCCAGGCCGGTCGTCGTGGGGCGTCGCCCGGTGACCACGAGGACACGGTCGGCCTCGACGCCGCTCACCCGGACCCGGCCGCCGGGCAGCGCCTCGACCCGGTCGGGGACGACGCCGAGCCGGAGGTCGACGCCGTCGCGGCGCAGCGCGTCGGCGACCACCGCACCCGCGTCGGCGTCCAGCCCGGGGAGCACGCGCTCCGCCCGGTCGACGACCGTGACGGCGGTCCCGAGGCGGGCGAACGCCTGCGCCAGCTCGCACCCCGCCGGGCCGGCTCCGAGCACCGCCAGCGAGCCGGGGGCCTCCTCGAGGTCGAACACGGTGTCGGTGGTCAGCGGGTCGACCGCCGCCAGCCCCGGCAGGTCGGGCAGCAGCGGCGTGGCGCCCGTGGCCAGGACGATCCGCGGGGCGGTCAGCATGCGGCCCCCGTCGAGGGTCAGGGTGGTCGGTCCGGTGAACCGCACCCGTCCGGCGACGACGTCGACGCCCTCCCCGCGCAGCACGTCCGCCGTCTCGGTCGCGGCGATGCGCGCGACGGTAGCGCGGACCCGGGCCAGGGCCTCCGTCGCCGCGGTGCCCGTGGCCGCCGCGGCGAGCAGCGTCTTCGACGGCACGCAGCCGGTGAAGGTGCAGTCGCCGCCGAGCGGGCCGTCGGTGACCAGCGCGGTCGCCCATCCGGCCCGGGCCCCGGCGCGGGCGGCGGAGAGCCCGCCGGCGCCTGCTCCGACGACGAGGAGATCGTGGCTCACCGGCGGCCACCCCCACGACGTCGGGCCTCGTAGCGGCGCCGGATCGAGTGCGGGTCGGCCCCGAGGAGGTACTGCAGCTTGAAGAGCTGCATGAGCACCAGCATCCGGAACGGTCCCTGGTCGACGAGTCGGCGGGCCGAGGCCGTGCACGGCGTGGGCAGGACCGCGAGGCGCCCCCGGCGGGCGAGCCGGCGCGACATCTCCAGGTCCTCCATGATCGGGATCTCCGGGAAGCCGCCGACCTCGTCGAACGTGGACCGGCGCACGAACATCGCCTGGTCCCCGAAGATCCAGTGCAGGTGCCGAGCCCGCAGGTTCGAGGTCCACTGCAGCCAGCGCAGCACCGGAGAGGTGCGGTCGAAGCGCAGCCGGCAGCCCCCGCCGACCACCCGCTCGTCGGCGAGCGCCGCGCGCAGGGCCGGCAGCGCGCCCGGGTGGACCGCCGCGTCGGCGTGGACGAACCAGAGGACGTCGCCCTCGGCGGCCGCCGCACCGGCGTTGAGCTGCGGTCCGCGGCCACCCTCGGCGTGCAGCACCGTCGCGTGCGGCTCGGCGCGCGCGACCGTGGCGTCGCGGCTGCCGCCGTCGACGACGATCAGCTCGCAGTCGACGAACGCGGTCCGCAGCTCGCGCAGCGTCGCCTCGATCCCGGCCTCCTCGTCGCGGACCGGGACGACGATCGAGACGCGCAACGGGGGGCTCGCCACCGTCCTCAGACCGCGCACTGGTAGATCGTCGGCAACGAGCCGTCGCGCTGCCGAGCCGTCAGGAACCGCTCGACGACGCGGCGACGGGCCTCCACCAGGGTGACCTCGGGACCGGCGACGAGCATGTCGGGCGACGTGGCGCGGTCGGCTCCGGCCGGGTGCCAGAACCATCCGTCGGCGGCGACGGTCAGCTCGGGCACGGTGGCGTCGGGGTCGACCAGGATGCCGTCGGACGAGTTGCCTCGCGCCACCAGCGGCCGGACCGCCACCTGCTCGGGCGCCACCCCGTGACCGCCCAGCAGCGCGCGCAGCGCATCGCCCTGACCGGCGTTCGCGCTGGTCTCGGTCATGCCCACCCGCACCGGGAGGCCGAGCGAGCGCGCGACGTCGACCCCCTCCAGTGCCCGCGTCCACGTCCCGCGCCCGCGTTGGGCATCGTGAGCCGCTTCGGTGCCGTCGAGCGAGGTCTGCAGCGTCAGGCCCGGGAGGCCCGCCAGCCGGGCCAGCTCCCGGCGGCGTCGCCCGCGGTAGAGCATCCCGTTGGTCAGGCAGACCACCTCGAGACGCTCGCCGGCGTAGAGCAGCATGTCGACCAGGTCGTTCTCGAGGAACGGCTCGCCCCCGGTCACGTAGACCTCGGTGACGCCGGCGTCGACGGCCTCGTCGACCAGCGCGGTGAACCGCTCGAGGCCCAGCCGCCGGCGGTCGGCCCGCGGCGAGGAGGCCACCGAGCAGTAGGCGCACGCGAGGTTGCAGTCGAAGTTGGTGTAGATCCACAGCCGGGCCGGGAAGAGGTCGGAGCCGAACAGCGGCACGACCGGCCGGGCCGCCGGGCCGGGGTCGGTGCCGTCCCCCGTGGATCCGCTCCCGGCCAGCTGCGCGAGGACCGACCGGTAGAGCTGGAACCGACCGCGCGAGCGCTCCGCGGGCGGGAGGATCTCCAGGCAGGACGTCCACCACCCGGTCTCGATCACCTCGGCGAACGCCTCCGGCAGGCCCGCCGTCCGGATCGACGCCGCCTGGGCCCGCCAGTCGTAGTCGAGCGGCACGAGCTCGACCGTGGCCTCCCCGTCGGCCACGTCGAGCAGGGCGTACCAGACGTTCCGGGCGCCGTCGTTGGCCGGACGCCCGAGGACCCCGACGTTCACCGCGAGCGTCTCGCCGCCGTCGGAGCGGGCGATGCGGCGCGTCCAGGGCAGGCCCGAGTGGGTGCAGCACACGACGTCGGCGCCCGAGGCGTCGGCGCGCAGGCGGTGGGCGTCGTCGTCGAGGGACTCCCACCAGAAGTCGTTGAGCGCCAGCGGCGAGCCGTGCACCAGGTGCACCCCGACGCCGTCGACGTCGAGGTGCCGCTCGGTGGGCAGCGTCGCCATCCACGCCGCGAACACCTCGGACGTGTGGGCGAAGGTGTAGTCGTAGGCGATCTGGCCGAAGGCGTTGTCGGTGTCGTCGGTGTAGCCGCACAGGCAGTCGGCCTGGCGGGAGCCGATCGCGACCTCGTAGTTGCCGGCGATGCACTCGATGCCGTGCTCGTGCAGCAGCGGACGGACCGCCTCGGGCTCGGCGCCGTAGGCCCCGAGGTCGCCGAGACAGATCAGGCGGTCGGCCCCGCGACGGTGCGCGTCGGTGACGAAGGCACGCAACGCGTAGGGGTTGGAGTAGATCCCCCCGCACAGCGCCAGCCGGGTCACGGGCCCCACGGTAGGCGACCCGGTCCGGTTCGACCGGTCAGCCGAGCGCGGCGAGCACCCGGCGCAGGTCGGCGACGGTGGCGAAGGTGACCCCGACGTGGTGGACGTGGCGGTGGCGCAGCACGCCCCGTTCGTCCACGACCACCACCGAGCGCCGCGTGCCGACCACCGGCACGGCGGCCCCGTAGGCCGCGGCGACCGCGAGCCCGGGATCGGTGAGGAGCGGGATCGGGACGTCGTCGCGGCGCTGGAAGCGACGGTGCGAGTCGAGGCCCTGTCCGTTGATGCCGACCACGGTCGCGTCGAGCTCCTTCAGCGCGACCCGGTTGAGCGCGTAGGAGCGGAACTGGCGGGCACAGACCGAGCCGCGGTCCATCGTGTAGAAGAGCAGCACCACCCGCTCGCCGCGGTGCTCGGACAGCGTGAACGGGCCGTCCGTGCCCTCCAGCGTGAAGTCGGGGGCAGGCTGCCCCACCTCGGCGACCTGGGTCACGGCCAGGGACTATAGGCTGAATGGCCTCCGTGGCCCTCGACCCGGTGGGGGACGACGCCCGATGCTCATGCCCGCCCTGGCCGCCCTCGCCGGGGCCATCGCGGTCAACTCGGTGGCCGTCTGGGCGCAGAAGCGTCACCGGTTCTACGACCGGGTGTTCGGACGACGGGCATGGCCCGCGCACATCGCCCTGCTCGTCGTCGTGTGGGGTGCGGCGATCGCGCTGGTCGTCGTGCTGGTGGCCCGCGGTCCCGAGCTCTCCTGGCCGCTGCCGACCTGGGTGCGGCCGTTCGGGCTCGCCGTCACCGTCGCCGCGTCGGTGATCTTCGGTCTGGCGATCCGGGCACTCGGGGTCCAGTCGCTGTTCAACGGGAACTTCTTCGGTCGCGGGCGCTTCACCGACGCCGGCATCTACGCGGTGCTCGCCGACCCGATGTACGTGGCCTACACGCTGAGCTTCGTCAGCCTCACCCTGCGCCAGGCCGACGCGGTCTACCTGCTGTTCGCGCTGGTCAGCCTCGTGGGCCTGCAGGGCGTCGAGGCCCGGGTCGAGCGGATCGACGTGGCGGCGGCGATCGCCGCGACCTCGCCGAGCTCGGCGTCCGACCGACCCTGAGGGATCGCTCGACCCCTTCGGACCACCCGCAGGCCGAAGCACGTCGACTGGTGGAACGCCGGTTAATCCCGTGAATGACCTGTCAGCACCATCAACAGGGCGTATTGCGAACGATCGTTATCAGGGTCTACGGTCGGCGCTCCAGAGCCGACGAGGCAGGAAGGTGGCCATGAAGCCCGAGGAGTTCAGCGACGTCCTCTACGAGGTGGAGAACGGCCTCGCGTGGATCACGATCAACCGGCCGGACCGCTTCAACGCGTTCCGTGCCCGCACGGTCGACGAGCTGGTCCACGCGTTCAAGCTCGCCTGGGCGGACGACGAGGTCGGCGTCATCGCCTTCACCGGCGCCGGCGACAAGGCGTTCTGCGCCGGAGGCGACCAGAAGCAGCGGATGGAGACCGGGGACTACGGACCCTCGGAGACCGGGCTGTTCGAGGTCGAGGCGCTGCACCGGGTCATCCGGGACGTCCCCAAGCCGGTGGTCGCCGCGGTGAACGGCATCGCCATCGGCGGTGGTCACGTGCTGCACGTGCTGGCCGACCTGTCGATCGCCGCCGACACCGCGACCTTCGGCCAGAACGGACCGAAGGTGGGCTCCTTCGACGCCGGGCTCGGATCGGCCTACCTGGCCCGCGTGGTCGGCGAGAAGCGCGCGCGGGAGATTCTGGTTCATGCTCCGCCGCCTGAGCGCCGAGGAGGCCCTGGACTGGGGCCTGGTCAACCGGGTCGTCCCCGCCGCCGACCTCAAGGCCGAGGTCCGCAAGTACGCGGACACGATGCTGAGCTACTCCCCGACGGCGCTGAAGGTGCTCAAGCAGTCGTTCAACATCGACACCGAGCACATGATCAGCATCGGCAACATGGCCTACACGACCCTGAAGCTCTTCGGCGAGACCGACGAGGCCAAGGAGGGCATCACGGCGTTCAACGAGAAGCGCCAGCCCGACTTCGGCTCGTACCGGACCCACTGAACACTCCCGGCGGGGCCGGTCGCGGAACCCGGCCCCGCCGACGTCGTCGCTGGACGGAGGGTCTCGCTGCTCCCGACGAGCGTTAACGTGCATTCCCAGGACGGTGGCGTCCGAGGCGATCGGCAACTCCTGACCAGCGTCGATGGCGAAGTTCGCTCCGGAGACGCTCGTACGTTCGGTCAATAACGCTCGTTCACCATCGTGCTATCGTCCGGGGATGGAGAGGGAGCGCCGCATCCTGGACGAGGCGGCCGCCCTCTTCCACGAGAAGGGCTTCCACGGCGTCGGGATGGACGCGCTGGGAGCCCGGGCCGGCCTCAGCGGGCCGGCGTTGTACCGACACTTCTCGGGGAAGAACGAGATCCTCGCCGCGCTGTTCAACGAGGCGCTGGACGAACTCGTGGCCGCGACGGTCCCCACCGAGGCCGATCCGGCCGACGACCTCCGCCGCATGGTCCGCCACCACGTGGGCTACACGCTCTCCCACCGGGCCCTGGTCGGGATCTACCAGCGCGAGGACCGGACACTCGGCGATCCGTGGCGGACGATGTTCGCCCGTCGACGCCGGCGCTACGTCGAGCGTTGGGAGGCGGCCGTGGCCCGCCGCTTCCCCATGGCGGACCCGGAAGCCGTCGCGATCACCACCCAGAGCTGCCTCGGTCTGATCTTCTCGATCGCGTACTGGCCGACGAGCCTGGCGGAGAGCGAGCGGGCCGCCGACATGGTCGAGAGGTTCACCTCGAACGGCGTCGCGGTGCTCGACGGGATCGCCACCGACCGCCCCTGAGCAGTCCGCACTCCCTCCGCGTCGCCTGCGGGTGCGGCAGAGCCTGCGGGGTGATGCGCCGTCAGGTCGACGCGTGGTCGAGCACGATGCGTCCGCCCGCCGCCTCCGCCAGCTCCGGCCCGAACGCGGCACCCGGGGTCCACGCGCCCGGCCGACCCTCCCCGCGGACCAGCCGGCGGACGACCTCGGCGGTCACGCCGATCGTGAAGTCCATCGCCTCCCCGGCCCGCAGCCACGCGACGCGCACGGTGCCGTCGGCGTCCCGGACGCGGGCCCGGGCGAACGACTCGGCCCGGACGGGCGGGCGCGCCGGCAACGGGAGCCGGGCGAGCGCCGCCGTGGTCGCCCGGCGCAGCGGCGACACCCGCATCAGCCTGACCACCGCGGGCAGCACGGCCCGCGCCAGGGGGCCGGCCGGTGCGAGGGCCGAGGCGGCGACCACCCGCGGTGCACCGCTCGCACGACGGGCCGCCTCGAGCTCACCCGAGGGCATCCCCGCGGTCCGGGCGGACGAGCCGTCCGGGAGCGTCAGGACCTCGACGTCCCCGCCGAGGGTCGCCGGGACGAGCTGACCGCCCTCGTAGCGCAGGCCGCCCAGCGGGAAGCTCCCCACGATCGACCCGGCGAGCGCCTCCCCCACCCGGCCGGCCTCGCTCGCCACCGAGGGCAGCGCGTCGACACGGATCTCGGCGGGCGCGGGTCGGTCGGCGCAGAGGGTCAGCGCGACGCTCTCGGTGCCGAGCACCCCGAAGCCCGCGCCGGTGACCACCACCCGCCCGGCTGCGACGGCCTCGCCGTGACCCGCGAGCAGCGCACGGACCCCGTCGAGCTCGTTCGCGAGGTCGACGTAGTGCGTCCCGGGCGGGCAGGCCCCCGCGATCCGCGGGCCGGTGACGGGGTAGGGCCCCATGAGGTTCACGACGACCGAGGCCCCGCTCCCGGCGACGACGTCCGGCACCGCGTCCACCGAGCCGACCACCCGGACGTCCGCCCCGAGCGGCCCGGCGAGGGCCCGCAGCCGGTCGGCGTCGCGACCGACGAGGACGAGCTCGTGGTCGGCCGCCAGCCGCGCCGCGAGCGCGCGGCCCGTCCGCCCCGTGGCGCCCACGATCCAGATCCCACTCATCGCACTCTCCCGCCGCGACGGGCCGACCCCACGGGCGCGGTCCCGGGCACCACGCTCCACCCGGTTCGCGGGGCGGTCCAATGCGCGATGCGCAGCACGCATGTCGGTCAGGGCATCACCGCTGCTCGGCGGGCTCCAGCTCGTAGTCGAGGGTGACCCGGTGGGTGCCGTCCTCGTCGACGGCCATGCTCCCGTCGCCGCTGATGCCGGCCAGCTCCCCGGTCCCGCTGCCCGGGACGACGAGGAAGAACTCGTGGCTGCGGTCCGCGCCCGACGTCGTCGCCGAGTGCACGTAGGCGAACGTGCCCGGGCGCCCGTCGACGCTCCCCTCGAACGCCTCCATCGCGATGTACGTGCCGCGACCGGTGGCCTGGTCGAACGCGGCGGTGAACAGCGTCGCGGACCGGCCGCTCACGTCGCCGTCGTAGACCTTCTCCATCCGGGCCAGGCCGATCGGCAGCGCCGTCTCGATCTTCGGCTCGCCGGTGACGTCGGTGGGCTCGAAGGTGGCGACGCTGAAGGTGCCGGAGGTGCGCATGGCCTCAGAGGCTAGGGCGGCCGGGCCGGTGCGGATTGAAGATTCGCGACGCCGTGCCAGGGTGGCCGCCATGCGCACCGAGCCCGGCACCGCCGTCGTCACCGGGGCCGGGTCCGGCCTCGGCCGCGTGATCACCCGAGCGCTCCTCGACGACGGGTGGCGTGTCGCCCTGGCCGGGCGCCGCGAGGACGCGCTGCGCGAGACCGCCGGGGACTCGCCGGACGCGGTCGTCGTCCCCACGGACGTCGCCGACGCCGACGCGGTGGCCGCGCTCTTCCGCACGGTCACCGACACGTGGGGGCGGCTCGACCTGCTCGTCAACAACGCCGGGATGACCGGGCCGGTCGGCACGCCGGACGAGATCGACGTCGAGGGCTGGGCGGCGACCGTGGGGGTCAACCTCACCGGCTCGTTCCTGTGTGCCCGCGAGGCGTTCGGGATCATGCGCCGGCAGGACCCCCAGGGCGGGCGGATCGTCAACAACGGCTCCATCGCCGCGCACGTCGGACGCCCAGGGGGCATCGCCTACACCTCGACGAAGCACGCGATCACGGGGCTCACGAAGACGATCGCGCTCGACGGCCGGCCGTACCGCATCGCCTGCGGCCAGTTCGACGTCGGGAACGCCGCGACCGACATGACCGCCCGCATGCGCGAGGGGATCGTGCAGCCGAACGGCGAGCGGATGGTCGAGCCGACGTTCGACCCGGAGCACGTCGCCGACGCCGTCCGCTACATGGTCGGCCTGCCGCTCGACGCGAACGTCCCGTTCCTCACGGTGATGGCGACGACGATGCCCTACCTCGGCCGGGGCTGAACGCCGTCGGGCTGCCGAGGGGCACGCCACGCGCCTCGCGGAGCTCGCATGGATGCGTCACGTGCCCCTCGCCATGAGACCGTCCGAGGGGGGAGCACCGAGGGGCACGCCGCGCGGCCTGCGGAGCACCTGGAGATGCGCCACGTGCCCCTCGCCATGAGGGCGCCCGCCGGCCCGAGGCTGACGCGCCGCCCGGCGACCCGAGCACCGTCGTAGATCCGGATTTCGGTCGCGAGTCGCCTCGAACCTTGCGCGTGTCGCTCCCGAGATCGCGATCACGGGGCCGCCCGACGTGACCCCGGCTGCGGAGCGCGGCGCACCGAGAGGACGCCGGCCGGGCACCGATCCGGGTGCAGGAGGGTCTCGTCGGCGCGCGGGAGCGGCATCCTTGTCACCATGACGACGGGTCCCCTGACGATCCACATCGGCCGCGACGAGCTGATCATCCGGAAGCGCTACGAGGTCCTGTCGATCATCAACGACATCCTCGTCGCGCTGTGGTTCATCGTCGGCAGCATCCTGTTCTTCTCGGACGCGACGACGATCGCCGGCACCTGGTGCTTCCTGGCCGGCTCGATCGAGCTGCTGATCCGCCCGCTCATCCGCCTGAGCCGCCGGGTGCACCTCACGCGGATCGCGGGATCGGCGGCGGCCGTCGAGAGCAGTGCGGACTTCTGACCGACTCCACCGCGCGGGGCCGGACCGACCGGCCCTAGCGTGATCACGTGCTCGCCTTCCTGATCCTCGGGACCCTGGTGGTGCTCGGGGCGCTGACCGTGCTCGCCGGCGTGGTCGGGTCGGCCGCGTGGTGGGTGCTCCTCGGCGTCGTCGGGGTCCTGCTGCTGGTCGGGGTGTACGACGTGGTCCAGCGGCGGCACTCGCTGCTGCGCAACTACCCGGTGCTCGGGCACCTGCGCTTCCTGCTCGAGGCGATCCGCCCGGAGCTGCAGCAGTACTTCATCGAGCGGAACGTCGACGGTCGGCCGTTCGCCCGGGACACCCGCACGATCGTCTACGAGCGCGCGAAGGGCATCGCCGGGGAGAAGGCGTTCGGCACCGAGCTCGACGTCAACGCCGTCGGCTACGAGTTCCTCGTCCACTCCGTGGCCCCCGCCGACGCGGCGTCGCGCCCGCACACCGTGCGCGTCGGCGGTCCCGACTGCTCGCAGCCCTACGAGATGGCGATGCTCAACGTGTCCGCGATGAGCTTCGGCTCGCTGTCGGCCAACGCGATCCGGGCCATGAACGCCGGCGCCGCCCTCGGCGGGTTCGCCCAGGACACCGGGGAGGGCGGGCTGTCGCGCTACCACCTCGAGGGCGGTGGCGACCTGATCTGGGAGCTCGGCAGCGGCTACTTCGGCGCGCGCACCCCCGACGGCGGGTTCGACGCGGCGCAGTTCGCCGACAAGGCCGCCCACGACGCGGTCCGCTGCGTCTCGCTCAAGCTCTCCCAGGGTGCGAAGCCCGGGATCGGCGGCGTGCTCCCCGGCGCGAAGGTCACCGCCGAGATCGCCGAGGCGCGCGGCGTCCCGATCGGCGAGACGGTGACGAGCCCGTCCCGGCACACGGCGTTCTCTACGCCGCGCGAGCTGGTGCGTTTCGTGGCCCGGATGCGCGAGCTGGCGGGCGGGAAGCCGGCCGGGATCAAGCTGTGCGTCGGGACCCGGGTGGACGTGCTCGCCGTCGTGCGGGCGATGCTCGCGGAGGGGACCGCACCGGACTTCGTCGTCGTCGACGGGTCCGAGGGCGGGACCGGGGCGGCTCCCCTGGAGTACGAGGACCACGTCGGGACGCCGCTGACGGAGGGCCTGATCCTGGTGCACAACGCCCTCGTCGGGGCCGGTCTGCGCGACCGGGTGCGGCTCGGGGCCTCGGGCAAGGTCGCGACCGGCGCCGACGTCGTCAAGCGGATCATCCAGGGCGCGGACTACACCAACTCGGCGCGGGCGATGATGATGGCGACCGGCTGCATCCAGTCCCAGCGCTGCCACACCAACCACTGCCCCGTCGGCGTCGCCACCCAGGACCCCAAGCGGGCGCGGGCGCTCGACGTCGAGGACAAGACCCACCGCGTGCACCGCTACCAGCAGGCCACGGTCGCGGAGGCCGACCGCATGATCGCCTCGCTGGGCGCCGCCCACCCCGGCGAGCTGCACCCCCGGATGCTGCGCCGACGCGTCTCCCCCACCGACACGCGCTCGTACGCCGAGCTCTACGAGTGGCTGCGCCCCGGCCAGCTGCTCGCGGAGCCGCCGACGGGCTGGGTGGACGACTGGGAGCGCGCCGACCCGGACCGCTTCTGACTCACCCGATCCGCTCCGCCGGCATGACGACGATGCCTTCCGGCCCCGCGGACGTAGCACGGGCGGTAGACGTCCGCGTCGTCCTCCAGCCGGCCGACCAGCCCGAACCCGGGCTCGGCCGACTCGCCGGCCCCAGGGCTAGCCCGTGACGTCACGGCCGATGAGCTGGCGGGCGATGATCCAGTTCTGCAGCTCGTTGGCGCCCTCGAAGATCTCGAGGATCTTCGCGTCGCGGTACATCTCCTCGAGCCGCACCGACTCGCCGGACTCCGAGACCCGGCGGGCGAACCCGACCGCGCCGTGGATCTGGATGGCCTCGCGCACGAGGTCGTTGGCGAGCCGCGTGCCGGCCTCCTTGGCCATCGCCGCCTCGGGCATGGCGGTGCGATCTCCCTGGTCGAGCAGGGTGGCGGCCTTCTGGTAGAGCGTGCGCGCCGACTCGATCTCGGTGGCGCGGCGGGCCAGCGTGAACTGCCAGTGCTGCATCGCCCCGAGCGGTCCCCCGAACACCTGGCGGGTCCGCAGCCGCTCCACGGAGAGGTCCATCGCGGCCTGCGCGACCCCGACCCCGGCGGCGCCGATCCCGATGCGCCCGCGCACCAGCGACCCGAGCGCGACCCCGAGACCGTTGCCCCACTCGCCGAGCAGGTTCGCCGCGGGCACGTGGACGTCGTCGAACACGATGTCGGCGGTGATCTGGCCGCGGTGGCCCATCTTCAGGTCGGGCTCACCGACGCGGACGCCGGGCGAGTGCAGGTCGACCAGCAGCATCGCGGCGCGGTCGGTCTCCTCGGCGCGGACGAGGACCGACACCCAGCCCGCGACGACGCTGTTGGTGATCCAGCGCTTGCGTCCGGTGACGACGGAACCCGTCGTCGGTGCGGGTGGCGACGGTGGTCATCCGCTCGGCGGTGAGGTCGGAGCTGGTGTCCGGCTCGGTGGTGGCGAACGAGAACGAGGTCTCGCCGGAGGTCAGCTGCGGGATGAGCCGCTCCCGCAGCTCCGGGCTCGCGTGGTGCAGCGTCTGCGGGACGAGGATGCACTGGCCGTCGTACACGCCGGCCATGGACGACGAGTGGTAGGCGATCTCCTCGGTGACCGTGCACGTGCCGAGCATCGGGTGCTCGAGCCCCGGTCCGAACGGCTCCGCGAACGGCACCGCGAACAGCCCCTCGGCCGCGAGCCCGCGGAACGCGTCCCAGGGAAAGGAGTCCCGCGACTCCTCCCGCGAGCCGATCTCGCGGGCGACGGGGGCGAGGTGCTTCTCGACGGCGGTCCGGGCGCGGGCGCGGAGCTCGACGGTCTCGCGCGGCAGCCAGACGTCGTGGCTCATGCGGTCCTGGGTGCGCGGCACGTCGGTCATGGAACCGTCCTAGCAGGGCGCCGAGGTGGTGCGGGGCCTCCGGATCGAAGGGGGGACCCCGGTCCTCCCGGCGGATGACCGCCCCGTCGAGCTCCCGGTCAGGGGCGACGTCCCGTCGCGGCGGCGACCCGGTCGATCAGCGGGGCGGTGTCCGGCAGCGTCACGGGGTCGCCCCACAGCGCCGGGACGGGGGCCACGGGGACGAAGACCTCGACGTGCTCGAGGGTCGCCCGCAGGGTCGCGTCGGGGATGTCGAGGGGGCGGCCGGTCGCCCGGGCGAGATCCCATCCGTGCACGACGACCTCGGTCAGCGCGGCCCGGCCCCACGTGGCGTTCGGGAGGGCGACGCCGGTGTCGGTGGCGCCCTCCCACGCGGCCGGGTCGTGCCAGGCGTCGGCCAGCCCGGCGAGGGTGGCCGCGAGGTCGTCGCGCCAGGTCGGCCCGCGGTCGGGTCCGAACGGTGGGGCGGGCTCGCCGCCCTCCCGCCGGGCCAGCGCCGTGAACCCCTGCGCGGCGAGGTCGATGTGCGCGACGACGCCCGCGACGTCCAGGTCGTCGCACGGGGTGGGGAGCGCGAGCTCGTCGTCACGCAGCTCGGCGACGAGCGCGCCGGTGGCCTCGCAGGCCGGGGTGAGGTCGATCATCGGGTCCGCCTCTCCGATCGGTGTCACCGGAAGGGACCCTCCCCGGCGGTCGGAATCATCGCCAGCCGCCGGGATCCACCTCACCGGGGACGGCGTCCGCGGGCGCGTAGGGCTCGCGGGTGAAGACGAAGCTGCCGAGATCCAGGTGCCCGACCCCGCCGCCGGGACCCTTCACCACGCGCAGCGTCTCGCCGGCGTAGTAGCCGTCGAGTCCCACCCAGGTGCCGTCCGGGCCGCGTCGGAAGCGGGATCCGCGGGCGCCGACGCCGAGGCCGCCGATGGCGAGCTCGTCGGTGCCGTGGGCGCGCAGCGCGACCGGTGACGCGCCCCAGTACCAGGGCCCGGTCAGCGCCAGCAGGTCCGGATCGGGCGCGGCGGGCACCCACGCCTCGGGCAGGGCGGGTTCGCGGTCGGCGACGAGCGCGAGGAGCTCGGCCACCGTCGTCCCGATCGCCGGACCGGAGGTGGCGTTGGCGAACACGATCCCGGCGAGGTCCTCGCGCGGGTCGACCCAGAGGGTGGCGAGGAAGCCGGGCATCGAGCCGGTGTGGCCCGCGAGGTCCCGGCCGGCGTGGCGGAGGAGCTGCAGGCCGAGTCCCTGGGAGCGCAGCGGGTCGCCGGGCTCGGCCGGGGCCGAGGGGGCGCGCATCTCGGCGACGGTGTCGGCGGCGAGCACGCGGTCGTCGCCGTGGAGCAGGAAGGTGCCGTACCGGCCGAGGTCGGTGGTCGTCGACCACAGCTGGCCGGCCGGTGCCATGAGCCCGGCGTCCTCGGCCGGTTCTCCGAGCAGCGCGTCCGCCCACGGGTGCACGGCCCAGCCCGAGGCGTGCGGCGGCGCCGGGTGGTAGGTCGTGCGTCCCATCCCGAGCGGGTCGAGGATCTCGCTCTGCAGGGCGGCCGTCCACGGGTGGCCGCGCAGGTGCCCGACGAGTGCTCCGAGCAGGGCGAACCCGACGTTGGAGTAGTGGTGCCGGCGCCCGGGACCGCGCAGGGGCGGGATCGCGACGAGGCTCGCGAGGTCCGGGCGGACGGCGCCGTCGGAGCGTTCCCACCACGGCGCCCCGGTCTCGGCCGCGAGCCCGGAGGAGTGCGCGAGCAGCTGGGCGATCGTCGGGTCCGTGACCGGGGCGTCGGGCAGGTGCTTGCCCAGGGCGTCGTCGAGACCGAGCAGGCCCTCGTCACGCAGGCGCAGGACGAGCACGGCGACGAACGTCTTGGTGATCGAGCCGACGCGGTACTGCGTGTCGGGCGTCGGGGCCTCGCCGTCGACGGCGCCGCGGGCGCCGGTCCACACCGTCTCGCCGGCACGGACGACCGCCCCGGCCATCGACGGCGCGCGACCCCGGGACTGCTCGACGGCGAGCCGGTGGTCCAGGGCGTGGGCGGTGCTGTCGAACAGGGCGGGCATCCGGGTCCTTCCGGGCGGAGGTGCCGCGTGATCCTACGAAGCGGCGGCCGGACGGCCCCTGACGCGTCGCGCGGCTAGCGTGCCGAGGGTGGGTGTCTGGTCCGAGCAGGTCGTCCCCCGCGTCACCGACCTCGCCCTCGGGCGACCTCCGGTGCGCCGGCTGCGGGAGCGGGCGCTGGCGCCGGCCCGCGGCGTCGTCGTCGACCTCGGGTCGGGCTCGGCGCCGAACCTCCCCCTGCTCCCGCCGGCGGTGACCCGGGTGCTCGCGGTGGAGCCGTCGACGGTCGCGCGACGGCTGGCGGCCCGGCGGATCGCGGAGGCCGGGGTGCCGGTGGAGCACGTCGGGCTCGACGGGGCCGCACTGCCGCTCGCCGACGCCTCGGCCGACACCGTCGTCAGCACCTTCACGCTGTGCACGATCCCCGACCTCGACGGCGCGCTCGCCGAGGTCCGGCGGGTCCTGCGCCCCGACGGCGTGTTCCTGCTGCTCGACCACGGGCTCTCCCCGACCCCGACGGTGGCCCGCTGGCAGCACCGCCTCACCGGCCTCCAGCAGC
This sequence comes from uncultured Actinomycetota bacterium, assembly GCA_963849235.1. Classification (GTDB taxonomy): domain Bacteria; phylum Actinomycetota; class Actinomycetes; order Mycobacteriales; family Pseudonocardiaceae; genus Actinomycetospora. Next base: position 193,785 of record CAWKGY010000003.1, read on the forward strand.
GGGTGTTCGCCGGGTGCCACCTCGAGCGTGACATCGCGGGGCGTGTCGAGCGGGCGGGGTTCACGCTGACGGCGCTCGAGGCGGTCGCGATCCCCGGGCCGTCGGTGCTCAACCACGTCGTCCTCGGTCAGGCGCGGCCCACGGCGGCGTGACACCGGTCTCGTCGCGTGGTGAACCGGGCCGGACCGGGCGATCCCTCGCACACACCACGTCAAGGGGGAGACCGCCGTGAAGGTCACCGTGTTCGGCGCGACGGGCAAGATCGGCCTGCTCGTCCTGCGTCGCCTGCTCGACGACGGGCACGAGGTGACGGCGTTCGTGCGCTCGCCCCGCAAGCTGGGGGTCGCCGCGGCGGCGGTCGACGTGGTGTCGGCCGAGCTGACCGACGAGGACGCGATCGACGACGCGGTGGCCGGCGCGGACGCCGTCGTCAGCACCCTCGGCCCGCCCATCGACCCGTTCGTGCGCGGCACCCCGCTGACCGACGGCACCCGGCGCATCGTCGCCGCGATGCAGGCTCACGAGGTGCGCCGGCTCGTCGCGCTCGCGACCGTCAGCGTCCCCGACCCCCGCGACCGCCCCCGCCTGCTCGACCGCCTGCTGCCGATCGCGATCGGGACGCTCATCCCCGGCGCGCTGCGCGAGGTGCAGGGCATCACGGAGGTCGTCTCCACCTCCGACCTCGACTGGACCGTGGCCCGGATCTTCGCGCCGATCGACGTGCCCGCGAACAACACCGTCCGGGCCGGCTTCCTCGGCCGCGACCCGGTCGGCGTGGAGATGTCGCGCGCGGACATCGCGCACTTCCTCGTCGACCAGATCACCGACCGGGACTTCGTCGGTGCGGCGCCGGCGATCAGCAATTAGGGCGGAGCCCATGTGAACGATCTTGGTCGCGTGAGCGATGAGAATCGTTCACAGGCCGAAGGCCTCCAACAACCGCAGCCAGACCTCGCTCATCGTCGGGAACGACGGCACGGCGTGCCAGAGGCGTGACAGCGGGACCTCGCCCACGACGGCGATCGTCGCGCCGTGGACCATGTCCGCCACGTCCTGCCCGACGAACGTCGCGCCGACGATGACCTCCCGCTCGGTGTCGACCACGATCGTCGCGAACCCGTCGTAGCCGTCGGCCTGCAGCGAGCCGCCCGCGGTGTTGCCGATCTCGTAGGTCACCGACCGCACCGGCAGGCCCGCATCGCGCGCGGAGGCCTCGGTGTGGCCGACCGCGGCGACCTGCGGGTCGGTGAAGATGACCTGCGGGACGGCGGTGTGCTCGGCCGTCGCCGCGTGGTGGGAGTACCGGCCGCCGAGCTCCTTGCCGTGGGCGCGGGCGACGATCACGTCGCCGCAGACCCGCGCCTGGTACTTGCCCATGTGCGTGAGCTTGGCGCCGGTGCTCGCGTCGCCGACGGCGTAGAGCCAGTCGCCGAGCACCGTCGTGGAGTCGTCGGCCCGCAGCGGCTTGCCCGCCTCCAGGCCGACCGTCTCGAGGCCGATGTCGTCGGTGGTCGAGCGGCGTCCGGCGGCGACGAGCAGCTCGGCGCCGCGCACCTCGGAGCCGTCGTCCAGCGTCGCCACGACCTCCGGGCCGTCCCGGCGCACCGCCGTCATCGAGGTGCCCAGCCGGACGTCGGCGCCGTCCGCCTCGAGCGCGGCCTGCACCCGCCGGCCGGCCTCGGGCTCGGTGTTCGGGAGGAGTCGCTCGCCGTGCTGGACGAGGGTGACCTGGGCGCCGAGGCGCTGGTAGGCCGTCGCCATCTCGACGCCCACCACGCCCCCACCGAGGATCAGCAGCGAGGACGGGACGTCCTTGACCTGCGTGGCGTCCCGATTGGTCCAGGCGCCGACGTCGTGGATGCCGTCGATCGGCGGGTAGGTCGGCACCGAGCCGGTGGCGACGACGACGGAGCGGGCCGCGACGGAGGTCGTCGTCCCGTCGTCGTGGGTGACCTCGACCGCGCGCTCGCCCGCCAACCGTCCCCGGCCGCGCAGCAACGTGATGCCGGCGCCGGAGAGCCAGTCGGCCTGGCCGGAGTCGTCCGGGTCGGCGAACTGGTCGCGGCGCGCGAGGACCTTGGCCACGTCGATCGGGCCGGCCTCGACGCCCGGCATGCGGCGCGTGGCGGCGAGCAGGTCGACGGGGCGCAACAGGGCCTTCGACGGGATGCACGCGTAGTAGGAGCACTCGCCGCCGACCAGGCCCGCCTCGACGATCGCCGTCGAGAGACCCTGCTGGTGCGCCCGGTCGGCGACGTTCTCACCGACCGGACCCGCGCCGATCACGACGACGTCGACGTCCAGATCACTCATTCGTCCACTTCTCCCTCGCTGTCCCCGGACGGCCCGAACCGCTCCACCCGGATACTGTCGGTGGGCTGCCCGGCCGAGAGCAGGTACGACTCCATCGCCAGGGTGAATCGTGCCGAGCCACACACGAACGCGGTGGCCTCCGGGTCGGCGACCGCCCCGATCACCGCCGCGTCCAGCCGGAAGCCTCCCGTCGCGCGGGAGAGCGCCACCAGCGCGCCGGCCGCCTCGAGCTCCTCGCGGTAGGGCAGGTCGGCGGCCGTGCGCGCGGAGACCGCGAGCGAGAGCAGCTCCGGACGGCCGACGTCCTGGGCGTGGCGCAGCATCGACACCAGCGGCGCCACCCCGCTGCCGCCGCCGATCCCGAGCGCGCGGGTGTGCCCGTCCCACGCGAACCAGCGCCCGATCGGGCCGCGGACCTCCAGCTCGTCGCCGGGCTCGACGACCTCGGAGAGGAAGCCGGACACCTCGCCGTCGGGGACCTTCTCGACGTAGAGCTCGACGACGTCGTCCGAGGGTGCGGAGACCGCCGAGTACGAGCGGCTGGCCGTGTAGCCGTCCTCGGCGCGCAGCCGCACCACGTAGTGCTGGCCGGGGCGGTGGATCACGCGGTCGGGGACGTCGAGGCGCAGGATCACCGCGCCTCCCCAGCCCGGGTCGAGCTCCGCTCCGCTTCGTCTCCCGCCGCCGTGGTGGCGCACGTCGACGACCCGGGCGTCACGCCAGACGGCGGCGAGGCGACGGTCCTGACCGGTCTCGGTCATCGGCGGGTCAGTCCCCGTCGAAGCGCTGCTCGAGCCACGGGTCCCCGTGGTCGTGGTAGCCGTTGACCTCCCAGAACCCGGGCTCGTCGTGGTCGAGCAGGCTGATCCTGGAGATCCACTTCGCGGACTTCCAGAAGTACAGGTGCGGCACGATCATGCGCACCGGCCCGCCGTGCTCGCGGGTCAGCGGCTTGCCCTCGTGCTCCCACACGATCCACGCCTGGCCGCCGGTGACGTCGGAGAGCGGCAGGTTGGTGCGGTAGCGGGTGGTCGACTCCTCGACGATGTGGGTGGCCGACGGCAGCGGCCCCGCGACCTCCAGGAGCGTGTCGAGGCTGATCCCGGTGAACGAGGTGTCGAGCTTCGACCACGTCGTCACGCAGTGGATGTCGCCGCGGTAGGTGTCCTTCCCGGGGTCCCCCGCGAGCTTCTTGAGATCGCCGAGCGACCAGCTGGTCGGGTTCGTGACGAGCCCGTCGATCCCCAGCGACCACCGGTCGGCGTCGACGCGCGGCGTCGGCTCGGCGGTGAGGACCGGCCAGCCCTTCCCGACGTCGTACTGGCCGGGCGGCAGCCGGGGGTCGCGCTCGGCCTGCCGTCGCCGCCCCATGAAACCGCGGGTGATCGCCATCGTCGACTCCTCTCGAGACACGCTCCTCGGACGGTCCAGAGTAGAGAGGCGATGTCACCGTCCGCTTCCGTCGAACGACCGCCTTCGTCCGGATCCGCCCTCCCGAGGGGACAGGGCCACATTTGGGTCGGCCGACGGATACCGCCGGGGCGGGCGACCGAGGACGATCCCCGTCGTGACCGAGCCCCTCGAGATCGATCCCGCGGCCGCGCCGTCCGGACCCGGCTGCCTGGAGTGCGACCGCGACGGCGGGTGGTGGTTCCACCTGCGCCGCTGTGCCGCGTGCGGCCACGTCGGGTGCTGCGACTCGTCGCCCTCCCAGCACGCCACCGCCCACGCCCGGGGGGCGGGCCACCCCGTCCTGACCAGCTACGAGCCCGGGGAGTACTGGTTCTACGACGACCGCTCGGGCGCCGCGGGCGAGGGCCCCGACCTGGCCGAGCCTCGCCACCACCCGGCCGCGCAGTCGACCCCCGGGCCCGCCGACCGGGTGCCGGCCGACTGGCAGCGCCACCTCAACTGAGCCAGGAGAACCCGTGACAGAGCCCGACAACTTGGCAGGCGACGACCCCGACGCCGACGACGACACCGTCTTCGAGCAGCTCGACGAGGAGGACACCCTCGCCGACCCCGACGTCCCCGACCCGCTCGACGAGGGGGTCTCCCCGAACGAGCGGCCGCTGGGCGTGGACACCTGGGGCGTCACCGACGCCGAGGAGCTCGAGGGCGAGCCGCTCGACGGCCGGCTGCGGCGCGAGGTCCCGGACCCCGACGACGACTCCGACGACGACGGGCTCGGCGACGCGAGCGACACCGACGGCGAGCTGTACGACGACGAGGTCGGGGAGGGCCGGGCGGGCCGGCTGGTGCTGCGCGACGGCGGCGACGACTTCTGGGCCGACGACGTCGGGGTCGACGGGGCGGGCGCGAGCGCGGAGGAGGCCGCGGTCCACCTCGTCGACGACGACGGGTGAGCGCGCCGCCCCGCTGGGACGGCGCCCTGCTGCGGGGCCCGGTGCACGGGCCCCTGCCCGTCCTGCTGCTGGTGATGACGACCGCCACCGGGCTCGTCGACGCGGTCAGCGTCCTCGGGCTCGGCCGGGTGTTCGTCGCGAACATGACCGGCAACGTCGTCTTCCTCGGCTTCGCGGTGGCCGGTGCGCCCGGGTTCTCCCTGGCCGCCTCGCTCGCCGCGCTCGGCGGGTTCCTCGTCGGGGCCCTGGCCGGAGGCAGGCTCGCCTCGGCCCGGGCGCACCACCGGGGTCACCTCCTCCGGGACGCGGCGCTGATCGAGGCGGTGCTGCTGTTCGTGGGCGTCGGCCTGCTGGTCGGGGCGGGCACGCCGGGCAGCGGGCTCGCCTCGGCGGTCGCGGCGCCCGCCGCGGTCGCGCTCGGGCTCCAGAACTCCGTGGTGCGCCGCCTCGCCGTCCCCGACCTGACCACGACGGTGCTGACGATGACCCTGACCGGGATCGCCGCCGACGTGCGCTCCTCCGGCCGACCCGTCGTGACGCGCCGCGTCCTCGCCGTCCTCACGATGTTCGTCGGCGCCCTGGCCGGGGCGCTGCTCGTCCTGCACGTCGGGCTCGCGTGGGCGCTGCTGCCCGCGCCGCTGCTGCTGGTGCTGGTCGTCGTCGTGCTCGCGATCGCGGTCCGCCGGCCCGCGCCGTGGCAGGACCCTCCGGGAGCGCACGCCTGAGATCCACCTGACAGGACGCCCTGTCAGGAAGGCGTTCCACCTGACAGGGCGTCCTGTCAGGATCGTCGCGTGAGCACCCCGGCGCGGTCCCTCGGCGGCGTGACCGCGCAGGTGCGCGTGGCCGACCGGCGTCGGCGCCTGCTCGACGCCGCCCTCGACGTCGTCGGCGAGCGCGGGGTCGCGGACTTCACGATGACCGCGGTCTGTCGCGGGGCCGGGCTGACCGAGCGCTACTTCTACGAGAGCTTCGACCGGCGCGAGGACCTCCTCGTGGCCCTGTTCGACACCAGCGCGCAGACCGCCCTCGAGGCCGCGCGCGCCGCCGCGGACGCGTGCCCCGCCGACGCGCTCGAGGCCCGCACCCACGCCGCGATCGCGACGATCACCGACCTGCTCGCGCACGACCCCCGGGCCGCGCGCCTCTACCGCGAGGCGGTCGGCCGGCCCGAGCTCGCCGCCCGGCGTCAGGACACCGTCCGCGCGTTCGCCGACCTGCTCGCCGGGCTCGTCCTCGACGCGCACCCCGGACTCGACCCGGAGGCCGTCGCGACCAGCGCGCTCGTCGTCGTCGCGGGCGTCGTCGACGCGGTCGGCTTCTGGCTCGAGGACCGCATCCCCACCACCGTCGACGGTCTCGTCACCCGCTGCGCCCGGATGGTCGTGGCCGTGGCCGATCAGCTCGCCACCGAGCAGGAGGACCCATGACCTCGGTACTCGCCCACCGCGTGCAGACCGCGACGGCCTCGCTGGCCCGGCGCGTCCCCTCGCCGAGCACGCCCCTCGCGGACCCGCCTCCCGGCAGCGGCCTCGCCCCCGTCATGGGCGACCACGGCGCCCCGCTGCTCGGGCGGTCGCTGGAGATCGCGGCCGACGTCCTCGCCTTCAGCCGGTCCCGGTACGAGCGCTACGGCCCGGTCTCGTGGGTCGGCGCGTTCGGCCTGCAGAACGTGTCCGTGCTCGGGCCGGAGGCCGTCGGCCAGGTGCTGGTCAACAAGGACAAGGCCTACTCGAACGCCGACGGCTGGGGCTACTTCATCGGCCCGTTCTTCCGCCGCGGCGTCATGCTCCTGGACCTCGAGGAGCACCACGCCCACCGCCGGATCCTCCAGCAGGCCTTCACCCGCGACCGTCTCGACGAGTACCTCACGACGATGCTGCCGCGCATCGACCGGGGCCTCGGGGCCTGGGAGAGCGGAGCGGCGGTCCCGGTCTACACGCGCCTCAAGCAGCTCACGCTGGACATCGGCACCGAGGTGTTCGTCGGCGACGAGCTCGGGCCGCGAGCCGACCGCCTCAACCGCGCGTTCGTCGACACCGTGCACGCCGGGCTGGCGGTGGTGCGCGCTCCGGTGCCGGGCGGATCGTGGCGACGCGGGCTGCGCGGCCGCGCACTGCTGGAGGACTACTTCCGCTCCCAGGTCGCCACGAAGCGGGCCGGCGAGGGTCGCGACATGTTCAGCGTGCTCTGCCGCGCCCGGAGCGAGGACGGCGAGCGCTTCTCCGACGACGACGTCGTCAACCACATGATCTTCCTGCTCATGGCCGCCCACGACACGTCGACGATCACGCTGTCGATGATGACCTACCTGCTGGCGCGGCACCCGGAGTGGCAGGAGCGGCTGCGGGAGGAGTCGGCCGCACTGGGGGACGGCCCGGTGTCGTCCTCCGACCTGGAGTCGCTGACCTCGCTGGACCTCGTGATGCGGGAGACGCTGCGGCTCTACGCGCCGGTGTCGATGCTGGCGCGCCGGGCCGTGCGGGACACGTCGCTGGTCGGCCACCACATCCCGGCCGGGACGATGCTCTCGGTCGGGCTCTGGGCGACGCAGCGGATGGAGCCGTGGTGGTCGCGCCCGGACGAGTTCGACCCGGAGCGGTTCACGCCCGGCCGGGCCGAGGACAAGTCGCACCGCTACGCGTGGGCCCCGTTCGGGGGCGGCGTGCACAAGTGCATCGGCCTGCACTTCGGCGGGATGGAGATCAAGGCGGTGATGCACCGGATGCTCGCGCGGTACCGCTGGTCGGTCCCGGAGGGCTACGAGCCCCCCATCGCGATCGGCACCGGCCCGGTGCCCGCCGACGGTCTCCCGGTGGGGCTCAGCCGCCTGGAGAACCCGCGCGAACCCGGACGAGGGTGACGGACGTCGCTGTCGGCCGGGACACGTCCTGGTGTGGGGATCACGCCGCGGGCGGCATCCTCGGCGGTGTCGCCTCGACGTCGCGGCCACACCCGACCTGGCGGGGTCGGCCCTGACCTCAGACGACCGATCCGGTGGTGATTCCCGATGACGATGCCGACGACCTCCGTGCCCTGGATGGGCAACCGCGTGGAGATGTGGGAGATCGAGGGGACGGAGTTGACGGCCCTCGAGTGGCGTCGCCCGTGGAACGGCTCGATGCGCGGGTTCCGCGTGCTGGGCACCGACGAGCTCTCGCAGGTCTGCCTCGCCGTCGAGGAGGCCACCGCGGAACTGCGTCCCGCGCCGCGCCTCGAGGGCCTCGCGGGGCAGCCCCTGGACCTGGAGGCGTTCCTCGAGGAGATCCTCGACCGCTGATCCCCCGCCCGGCACGCCGGTGAACGGCGAGCCGGGCGGGTGTCCCTCAGCCGCTGATCTCGTAGGTCGGCGTGATCGTCGCCCGGCCCAGCGAGTGGAAGAACAGGTTGAAGCCGAGGAACGCGGGCGTGGCGTCCGCCCCGACCCCGAGGTCCTCGACGTCGACGGCGTGCACCACGAAGTAGTAGCGGTGCGGGCCGTGACCGGCCGGCGGGCCCGCGCCGATGTAGCGGGCCGCCCCGGCGTCGTTCGCGAGGGTCACGGCGCCCTCCGGCAGGAGGTCCTTGTCCGGGTTCCCGGCGTCGGTGGCCAGCGACGTCGTCGACGCGGGCAGGCCGACGACCGCCCAGTGCCAGAACCCGCTGGCCGTCGGGGCGTCGGGGTCGTAGCAGGTCACCGCGTAGCTCTTGGTGCCCTCGGGCGCGCCGGACCAGGCGAGCTGGGGGGAGACGTCCTCTCCCCCGGCGCCCATGATGCCGCTGACCTGCGCGTTCGGCAGGGGCTTGCCGTCGGCCACGTCGGTGCTGGTCACCTCGAAGGTGGCGACGTCGGGCAGGAAGCTGTACGGGTCGGGCGGCTGGGGCGCCACGGGTCCTCCTCGGTCGGGCACGTCCGGTCGGGCACGTGCGGTAGACCAGGTGCTTACCCCGCCCGCGTCACCGGCCATGCACCACCCGGCGCGCGCTCAGCCGCAGCCGCACCCGCCGCCGCAGCAACCCCCGCCACCGGTGGGCGCGCCACCACCGAGGGGCGGGGGCGCCCCCATGGGTCCGCCGCCACCGCGACCGAAGGGCGACGGCGGCGTCACCGGGCGCGTCGCCGTCCGGGCCTTCCCGCCGAGCGAGACGGTCGAGAGCAGCTTGACGGTGTCGGAGTGCCCGTCGGGGCAGTCCGCGGGGTCCGACGAGTGCTGCATCGGCCGGTCCACCTCGAAGGTCGACCCGCACTCGCGACAGCGGAACTCGTACAGCGCCATGTCGGGCACAGTAGGCCGCCGGGGGGCCGTCCGACAGTCGTCTACGGTGCCGACGTGGCGTTCACCGGGTTCGGCGACGCGGCCGTCGACTTCTACGAGGGGCTCGAGGCCGACAACTCCAAGGCCTACTGGACCGACCAGCGCCACCTCTACGACTCCCACGTCCGCGAGCCGATGGCCGCCCTGCTCGCCGATCTCGAACCCGAGTTCGGGCCGGGGAGGATCTTCCGGCCCTACCGGGACGTGCGGTTCGCGGCGGACAAGACGCCGTACAAGGTCCAGTGCGGCGCCACCGCCGGCCCGCACTACGTCCAGCTCTCCGCCGACGGTGTCATGGTCGCGGTCGGCTACTACCGGATGGTGCCGGCACAGGTCGCCCGGTTCCGGGCCGCGGTGGACGACGAGCGCCACGGTCCGGTCCTCGCGGACCTCGTGGCGGGCCTCGCCGCGGACGGGTTCACGGTCGCCGGGGACCGCCTGAAGACCCGTCCGCGGGGCACCGACCCGGACCACCCGCGGATCGACCTGCTGCGCCACCGCAGCCTCTTCGCCTGGTGCTCCTGGCCGCCGTCGGACGAGCTGCACACCCCGGCGCTGGCCGAGCGGGTCGCGACGACGTGGCGCCGGCTCGACCCGCTCGGGCGCTGGCTCGACGAGCACGTCGGGATCGACCTCGACGACGCCGCCGAGAGCGCCCGCCGCCGCCGCTGAGCCCCTGCCGCGGTTCTCCGCCGATATGTGGCCAGCCGTCGACAGGTGATACGGTCCGCCCGTGGAGCCGAACGAGAACCTCGCGTTCGACGCTCTGTCCGACCGGGTCCGTCGGCGCATCCTGGCCGTGCTCGGCGAGCACGGTGAGCTCAGCGTCGGCGACATCGCCGGTCGCATCGACGTCGTCGGGCGCACCACCGTGTCCAGCCACCTGCGCGTGCTGCGCACGTCGGGGCTGGTGAACGAGCGCCGCGACGGCCGCAACCGCTACTACTCCCTCGACGTCGACGGCGCCGTCCGGGATGCTTTCGTGTTCCTGCAGTCGATCCTGCAGCAGGCCGTCGAGGGAGCGGCCGCAGCGGGACCCGCGGCACCGGGTACGGACGAGCAGCGGGACACCGGCTGACCCCACCGCCCGCACAGGGACACCGATGCAGACCACCACGGTTGCCGCCGAGCGGACGGTGCCGCGCGCCCCGCACGAGGTGTTCGCCCTGTTCGGGACCTCGCAGGGAGCGGGCTGGGTGTTCGACGCCCGCTGCGACGAGGTGCGCACCGGCGCGCCGGTGAGCCTGCGGCTGCCCCTGGACGAACACGGCCGCCACGACGTCGACGTGCTCGGCAGGCTCACCCGCGTGGTGCCGGCCGCGGTGATCGACATCGAGCACACCCAGCCCTGGCGCGGGCGCCTGACGCTGCGCTTCACCCCGGCCGGCGGGCGGGGGACCCGCGTCCAGGTGCGGGCCCAGGTGCCCGCCGAGGGCGTCGAGTGGCTCCTGCACCGGCGCGGGATTCCGCTGCCGGAGCCCCCCGACGACGGCGCGATCCGGCTCGGCGCGATCGCCACCTCGTCCGGACCCGGGGCGGTGTACTCGCTCTCCGCGGAGCTGATGGCGGAGCTCGCCGTCGACGAGATCAACGCCGACGGCGGGATCGCGGGCCGGCCGGTGCAGCTCATCGCCGCCGACGACGCCACCGACGCGGCCCAGGCGGCGCTCGAGGCGGAGCGCATGGTCCGGCTCGGCTGCCGCGCGGTGTTCGTCAACAGCACCTCCGCCAGCTTCGAGGCCGTGCGCCGGGTGCTGGCCGGCCAGGGGGTGCTCGTGGTGCACACCGTGCTCAACGAGGGCGGCGGCGTCTCCCCGACGGCGATCCGCTTCGGGGAACGCCCGCACGCCCAGCTCGAGGCACTCGTCGCCCCGACGATGGCGACGACGGGGGCCCGTCGCTGGTTCCTGGTCGGGGAGAGCTACGTGTGGTCCTACGGCGCCCACGCGGCCGCCCAGCGGGCCATCGCGCGCGCAGGCGGCGAGATCGCCGGGGAGGCGCTGAGCCCGTTGGGCACCGCCGACTTCTCCGAGACGGTCGAGGCGGTCCGTCGCTCGGGCGCGGATCTCGTGCTGAGCACGCTCGTCGGGGCCGACGAGGTCGCCTTCGAGCGCCAGAGCGAGGCGGCCGGGCTGCGGGAGACCACCCGCACGGTCTCCCTCGCGCTCGAGGAGTCCACGCTCGCCCACATCGGCCCCCGGGCGGGGAACGGGTTGCGGACGGCGCTGGGCTACTTCCAGGACAACCCGGTCGCCGGCAACGCCGCGCTGGTACGCCGCTACCAGGCCGCCTTCGGGGTGTGGGCGCCCGCGATCACGGCGCTCTCCGAGACCGTCTACGAGGCCATCCACCAGTACGCCCGCGTCCTGCACGCCGACCTCGAGGGCAGCGCCGCCGTCCACGGCCGGGCCCTGATGCGCCGCCGGGCCCGGACGCCGGAGGACGTCGTCGGGTCGCGCGACCTGCTGCGTCCGCGGCTCTACGTCGCCGAGGCGCGGCCCTCGGGGCTGCAGGTCGTCGGTGAGGCCGCGCCGTCCCGCTGACCCCGGGTTCTCGACACGTCACCCAAACGCAACATGTGGATGCGTCGGCCACCATTGACGCATCGACGGCGGACTTCCTACTGTGCTCTGGTTCACTGTCGGACCGAGAGCCCTGGAGTCGCCCGATGCCGCTTCCCCCGCCGGACCACCAGGCGCTGACCGAGGTCGCGGCCGGCTACGGCCTGGGCCTCTCGTCCGACGAGGTCGACGAGTACGCCCCGGTGGTCGCGGGCCTGCTCGCGTCCTGGGACGCCGTCGCCGAGCTGTACGAGGCCGAGGCCCCCGCCGCCCCCGAGCGGGCGTGGACACGGCCCGAGCCCGCCGACAACCCCTACAACGCCTGGTACGTGACGACCGCGATCACCGAGGCCTCGTCCGGCCCGCTCGCCGGGCGGACCGTCGCGATCAAGGACAACACCGCGGTCGCGGGCGTGCCGATGACCAACGGCTCGGCCACCATCGACGGCTTCGTCCCGGCCGCCGACGCCACCATCGTGCGCCGCCTGCTCGACGCCGGAGCGACGATCGCCGGCAAGGCCGTGTGCGAGGACCTCTGCTTCGCCGGCGCGTCGATCACGGCCTCCACCGGCGACGTCGAGAACCCCTGGGACACCACGCGCAGCGCGGGCGGCTCCTCGAGCGGCAGCGCGGCACTCGTCGCCGCCGGCCTCGTGGACATGGCCACCGGCGGCGACCAGGGCGGCTCGATCCGCATGCCGGCCTCCAACTGCGGGCTCGTCGGGCACAAGCCGACCTGGGGCCTCGTCCCCTACACCGGCGCCTTCCCGATCGAGTTCACCGTCGACCACGTCGGCCCCATGACGCGCACCGTCGCCGACGCGGCGCTGATGCTCTCGGTGATCGCCGGGCCGGACGGCCACGACCCGCGCCAGCCCGCGGACCTGCAGACCGAGGACTACGTCGCCGCCCTCGGGACCGGGGCGCAGGGCCTGCGCGTCGGGGTGCTGCGCGAGGGCTTCGGGCACCCGGAGTCCGAGCCGGAGACCGACGAGGCCGTGCGCTCCGCGGTGACCGCGCTCGCCGACGCCGGGATGACCGTCTCCGAGGTGTCGGTGCCGTGGCACCTGCACGGCCCGAAGATCTGGGACGTCATCGCCACCGAGGGCGCCACCTCCCAGATGATCGACACCTACGGCTACGGGCTGAACTGGAAGGGCCTCTACGACCCGGAGGTCATGGACCACTACGGCCGACGCTGGCGCGAGGACGGCTCGCGCTTCCCCGACACCGTCAAGCTGGTCCTGCTCGCCGGCAAGTACGGCCTGAACACGACCCACGGCAAGCACTACGCGATGGCGCGCAACCTCGCGCCCAGGCTCGCCGCGGCCTACGACGCCGCCCTGGCCGACGTCGACCTGCTCGTCATGCCGACCGTCCCGATGCGCGCCACGGTGCGCCCCGGCCGCGACGCCCGGCCGCCGGAGCGCCTCGCCCGCGCCCTGGAGATGCTGGCCAACACCGGCCCCTTCGACGTCACCGGCCACCCCGCGTGCTCGGTGCCCGCTCCGCTCGCCGACGGGCTGCCCGTCGGGATGATGCTCGTCGGCCGCCAGTTCGACGACGCCACCGTCCTGCGCGCCGCACACGCCTACGAGCAGGCCGTCGGGGGCTTCCCCGCTCCCGCCTCGGCCGCCGCCGCCGTCTGACCCGACCCCTCACGACCGACCTCGGAGGTTTCATGAACGGCATCCACGATCTCGGCGGCAAGGACGGGCTCGGTGCGGTCGCACCACCCCCGCCGGGGGCCGAGCCGGTGTGGAAGGCGGAGTGGGAGAAGCACGCCCACGCGATGTTCCCGCTGGGGTTCCGCGCGGGCTTCTTCGCGCTCGACCAGTTCCGGTTCGCGATGGAGCAGATGGAGCCGGTCGAGTACCTGACCTCGGCCTACTACGAGCACTGGCTCCACGCCGTCGAGCACTACGGCGTGGCCGCCGGCGCGTTCGACCCCGCCGAGATCGAGAAGCGTGCCCAGTACTACCTCGAGAACCCCGACGCGCCGCTCCCCGACACCCAGGACCCGGCCCTCGTCGAGTTCATCGACGCCGCCACCGCCGGCGGCCTGAACGCCTCCCGCGACACCGGCAAGGTCGCGAAGTTCAAGGTCGGCGACCGGGTCACCGTCATCGCCGACGCGCCCCGCGGCCACACCCGCAAGGCCTCGTACGTCCGCGGCAAGACCGGGGTCATCGAGCTCGCGCACGGCGAGATGATCTACCCCGACAGCGCCGGCAACGGCCAGGGCGAGGCCCCCGAGCACGTCTACACCGTGCTCTTCACCAACGCCGAGCTCTGGGGCGCCGAGACGGCCGAGCCGAACGGCTCGGTCACCTTCGACGTCTGGGAGCCCTACATCGTCCCCGCTACTTCCCAGGAGAGTGCCGCATGACCGTGCCCCACACCGTCGCCGCCGCCGCGACGCCGGAGCACCAGGCCGAGGTCGCGGCCCGCGTCAAGGCCGTCGAGTCCATCATGATCGAGAAGGGCCTGATGTCGACCGAGGCGGTCGACCGGGTCGCCGAGATCTACGAGAAGGAGGTCGGCCCGCAGCTCGGGGCGAAGGTCGTCGCCAAGGCCTGGACCGACCCGGAGTTCAAGGCGCGCCTGCTCGAGAACGCGACCGCCGCGTGCGCCGAGCTCGGCATCGGCGGGCTGCAGGGCGAGGAGATGGTCGCGGTCGAGGACACCGACGACGTCCACCACGTCATCGTCTGCACGCTGTGCTCCTGCTACCCGTGGCCGGTGCTCGGACTGCCCCCGAACTGGTACAAGCAGCCGGCCTACCGCGCCCGGATCGTGCGCGAGCCGCGCAAGGTGCTGCGCGAGGAGTTCGGCTACTCCGTCCCCGACACCACCGAGGTCCGGGTCTGGGACTCCAGCTCCGAGCTGCGCTACTGGGTGCTCCCGCAGCGCCCCGCGGGCACCGAGGGCTGGTCCGCCGAGCAGCTCGAGGCGCTCGTGACCCGCGACTCGATGGTGGGCGTGGGCGCCCCGAAGGCGGCCGCGTGAGCGCGCCGTCGACGCCGCCGATCCGGGAGGAGACCGAGCTCGGGGAGGCCCGCCGACGCGTGCAGGACCTGATCTACGGGCTGCCCGGCGGTGACGGCGAGGCCTCGTTCCGCGAGCCCTGGGAGCTGCGGGCGTTCGCCCTCGCCGTCGCGGCGTACCACGCCGGGCAGTACGAGTGGTCGGAGTTCCAGCTCTCGCTCATCGCGTCGATCCGCCGGTGGGAGGCCGACGGGGCGCACGAGGGCGACGAGCCCTGGAGCTACTACGAGCACTGGCTGACCGCGCTCGAGACCGTGCTCGCCGGGAGCGGCCTGCTCTCCGAGGCCGCCCTCGACGACCGGACGAGAGCGGTCCTGGCCACGCCCCGCAACGCCAACCACCACGAGGCGCACCGCGAGCCGATCGCCATCGATCCGGCCGTGGCCTGAGCCGCGTCCCTCGCACGGGCCTCCGTCCACCTCCGGGTGGGCGGGGGCCCGTCGCGCGTCAGGGGGTCGGCGGTGCCGTGAGCCCCTCGACGACGAAGGCCGCGAGCCGTTCCGCGCGCCCGAGCCACTGCGGCCCGCTCTGCAGCGTCCAGAGCCCCGCGAGCAGGGCGAGCACGTCCTCGGCGTCGTGGTCGTCGCGCAGGGTGCCGTCGCGCGCCCCTGCGACGAGGATCCGCTCCAGCGCGTCCACGACCACGCCGCGCGCGGGCGGGTGCGAGCCCTCCGGCAGCGCGCGCACCAGGTCCCCCAGCGCCCGCTTCGTCCGGGCGTACTCCACGAACCGCGCGAGCCACCGCGCCAGCGCGTCGGCCGCGGTCCCCCCGTCGAGGTCGACCTCGCCCAGCGCCGCGATCTCCGCGCCGTAGGTCTCGGCGACGAGCGCCTCACGGCTGGGGAAGTGCCGGTAGAGCGTCGCGATGCTGACGCCGGCGTCGCGGGCGATCGCCTCCAGCGCCACGTCGGGCCCGTGCTCGGTGAAGAGCCGTGCGGCGCTCTCGAGGAGGGCCGCCCGGTTCGCACGAGCGTCGGCGCGGAGGGGCACGGGAACAAGCGTAGGCGCCCTACGGTTGCGTGGTACGGTCGGGAGGTAAGCGTAGGGAGCCTACGTTTCACTCACTCCGGGAGATGCGTCATGTCCGTCACCGTCGCCGCGCCGATCACCACGCCGTTCGGCGAGTTCTCCACCGCCGACGAGGTCGCCGCGGGCATCGACCTCGACGGCCGCCGGGCCGTCGTCACCGGGGCGTCGTCGGGCATCGGGGTCGAGACCGCCCGCACGCTCGCGAGCCACGGTGCCGAGGTGACCCTGGCGGTGCGCAACACCGAGGCCGGGGAGAAGGTCGCCGCGGAGATCCGCGCCGGCGCCCCCGAGGCCCGCGTCGACGTCCGTCCGCTCGAGCTGGGCGACCGGGCCTCGATCGCGGCGTTCGTCGACGCCTGGGAGGGGCCGCTGGACCTGCTGGTGAACAACGCCGGTGTGATGGCCCTGCCCGAGCGGACCCTCGTCGACGGGCTCGAGGCGCAGTTCGCGACGAACCACGTCGGCCACGCCGCCCTGACCACGGGCCTGCACCGCGCGCTGGCCGTCGCCGAGGGCGCCCGGGTCGTGGTGGTGTCGTCCTCGGCGCACCTGCGCTGCCCGGTGCTCTTCGACGACCTCACCTTCTCGTTCGTGCCCTACGACCCGTTCCTCGCCTACGGCCAGTCCAAGACCGCCAACGTGCTCTTCGCCGTCGAGGCGAACCGGCGCTGGGCCGACGACGGCATCACCGTCAACGCCCTCATGCCCGGCGGCATCTCGACCGGTCTGCAGCGGCACGTGGACATGGAGGCCCTGCTCCGGGCGCGCCGGGACGCCGGGGCCTCCGACGTCATGAAGAACACCCGGCAGGGCGCATCCACCTCGGTCCTGCTCGCCGTGTCGCCGCTGGTCGAGGGCGTCGGGGGCCGGTACTTCGAGGACTGTCGCGAGGCGACCGTGCTCAGCGGGCGCGCGGAGTCCGACGGCCGCCACGGCGTCGCCCCGTTCGCCCTGGACCCGGAGAACGCCACCCGGCTGTGGGCGGTCACCGAGGGGCTGCTCGGGCGGTCCTGACCCCGGCGCTGGACCCTCCCGTGAGGGGAGACCCGACCGTGGTCGGCATGACCGCCGACACCGCCCCGACCGCCACCCGCGTCCCCCACGACCTCGAGGGCCGCCACGCCGTCGTCACCGGCGCCACGGGCGCGACCGGGGCGGCCGTCGTCGCCCGCCTCGTCGCGGCAGGCGCCCGGGTGCTCGGCGTCGCGCGCAAGCCGCCCGTGGAGCAGGCCCACGACGACGAGGCCTTCGTCGCCGCCGACCTCACCCGGCCCGACGGTGCCCGGGCGGTCGTCGAGCGGGTGGCGGCCCGGTGGGGGCGCGCCGACGTCGTGGTGCACGTCGGCTCCATCCAGCGCGAGATGCCGCTGCCGGTCTGATCGAGAGCCCTCGCGCCGGACCGTTCCCGCTCATCGCTCGCCATCGGGAATCCGTTCGGCCAGCGCCGCCCGGGACAGAGGCGCGGCGAACCGGTCGGCGGGGTGCCCGCCGGTGCGCCCGGATCGTCGCCCGGCCCCGGAACCGCTCGCCGGACTGGGGGTGGTCGAGGACCGCGCCGTCGGCGTACCTGGCGTGCTCGGCGTCGACGTCCCCGCGTTCCGAGGCCGCCCCGTGCTCCTCGATCACGGTCCGGATCGCAGGGGCCCGACCCGATCCGTGGGCCGGGCGTGGTGCGTCCGGGGAGGTCATGGCCGGTAGCTGCCGAGACGCTCCACGAGGTCGGTGACGGGCGGCTCCTCGCAGCGGATGTCGAGGGTCTCGGTGTACGCCGTGAACTCGACCAGCCGGCGGAGCTGGCTCGGGTCGTCGACGTCGATCACCGACACGATCGTCACGCCGTCCTCGAGCCGGTAGACCTCCCACCGGAGCCAGTCCGGGCGGACCCGGTCCAGCTCCTCGTGGACGGCCGCGACCAGCCGCGCGTCCAGGTCCTTCTGGTCTTCCTTGAGCCGGTACCGGCTGACAACCCGCACGCCTGCTCCCTCCGCCCGGGGGACTCTCCGTCGCCCACCTCGCCGCGTCGCCGAGGTCATCGTCCTCGACGGGGCCCCCCGGCGCTCTGTGACCGGGCGCCGGGAGCGTCTCCGGCCTCGATGCGCGACGCCTCGGAGGTGCCCGGCCCCCGCCTCACGCGAGTAGGCCCGTCCTCACGTGCTGCGAACGCG
Source organism: uncultured Actinomycetota bacterium (assembly GCA_963849235.1). Classification (GTDB taxonomy): domain Bacteria; phylum Actinomycetota; class Actinomycetes; order Mycobacteriales; family Pseudonocardiaceae; genus Actinomycetospora. The sequence continues at coordinate 211,562 of CAWKGY010000003.1, forward strand.
GGTGAGGTGGCGGTGCCCGCGCGCGGTCTGCTGCGGCGTCTCCTTCTCTCGAGGTAGCCGGTGCCCGCCCGGGCGTGCCGGTCGGTGATCAGATCGGTGGCTTCTCCGCGATCACGTCGGCCGGCTCGATCGTCGGCTGGGCGAACAAGGTCCCGGTGTTCTCCTTGAGAGCTTGGGCGACCTCGCCGGACAGGTGGGCCTGGCGTCCGGAGTCGTCCCGGAACGCGTCGTAGATGCCGAACGAGGACGGACCGAAGCGCAGGGCGAACCAGCGGACGGTTCCTGGTTCCTGCTCGACCAGGGTCAGCCCATGTTGCAGGAAGTTCTCGACGTCGCCTTCTCGACCAGGGAGGGCTTCGATACGGACCAGCAGTCCGGCGGTCACGGGTTCGGCCATGCTCTGTCTCCTCCATCGGGGTGTCCTGCGACGGGTTCGGTGCTGGTCACCGACCCGGGTGGTCCTGCGGCCTACCTGCCGGCCGTGGCCCTCCGGCCGGGCGATCTCGGCGAGCTTGGTGTTGGTGTGCCGACGAGCTCCGCGGTGCGCGCGGTCGGCCTCGGGACGAGGGCGCACGTCACGACGCTAGGAACACTCGGCGTCGGGCCAGAGCCGTTTTCGGCTGGGTGGCGGTGCGGAATCGGCGTGCCACCGCCCCCGGGTCAGCGCAGCGGGCGGGCCAGGGTGGCGGCGGGGGCCTCGCCGTAGTGGTGTCGGTAGGTGGTGGCGAAGCGGCCGGGGTGGCTGAAACCCCACCGGTGCGCGACGTCGATGACCCGGGTCCCGGTGCCCGGCTCGGCCGTGGCCAGGTCGGCGTGGGCGCGCTCGAGGCGCACGTGCTGGAGGTACTGCTTCGGGGACCGGTCGAGCTCACGGCGGAACCCCGCGTGCAGCGCCCGCACCGAGAGCCCCACCGTGCGCGCGACGCTCTCGATGGTCAGCGGCTCGTCGGGGTGGGTGCGCATCAGGTCCGCGGCCTCGGCGACGATCGAGCGGTGCGCGGGTGCCGGGGCGGTGGCGCAGCGCCGGGGTCCAGCTGTTGGGCTGACCCAGCAGCAGGGTGCACATCACCTGCTCGCGTAGCTGCGCGGCGACCAACGGGTTCACCGCCTCCGCTCCGGCCTCGGCCAGGGTGTGCTGCATCAGCCGCGCCTGCCCCAGCGCCGCCGCGGTGATCTCCGGGGCGTCCATGGCGGGGTCGAACTGCAGGTCGGGCTCCTCGGGCTGGTCGGTGACCAGCCGGGCCGCCAGCGAGCGCAGCGCGCCGAGGTCGATGCGCAGCACCAGCAGCCGCAGCGCCTCGTCCCAGTCCATGACCAGCTCCGAGGCCGGGGTCCCCACCAACGCCGTCCGTCCGGCGCGCGCGTCGAGCCGGCGACCCTGGTGGCGCGCGGTCAGCGACCCGGTCAACGGCAGGCACACCGCGACGTAGTCAGGCAGGGGATCGGCGGTCAGCCGCACCGCCATCCCGTAGTCCATCTCCAGCAGCGACAGACCCGGGGTGTGGACCCCGGAGACCGCAGCGGTGAACCCGCCCGCGCGGGCCGGGGCCAGCGTGTGACTCGACATGATCGCGCTGACCCGCGCCACCAGGTCGTCCAGATCGCTGGTGCGCACCAGCGGCCGACCCCTCGGGCCGTACATGCCCTCGCTCATCGGGCACCTCCCCGCGCGAACACCACGAACGGCGGGCCGCCGTGGTGTGGAGCAGGCCGCGGACCAGCGCACATCCTGCGAATGCGCCTCGCCAGACGGTACGAGCCGGGCGACCGGTACGGAACCGCCGGTCGGTCGCCCGCCATGTGAGAGGCCGTCGACCACCGAGAGCCGTGACCCCGGGCGGGGCCGGGTTCAGGGGTGGGTGTCGTGCTGGGCGAGCCAGTCCTCGGTGGCGATCAGCGGCAGCAGCGCGGCCCACATGGTCGTGATCCGGTCGGGGAGCTCGTCCAGGGTGTCGCTGCGTTCACAGATCAGGTGGTGCCCGGCCATCAAGGTCGCGATCTGGCGGGCCAGCATCGCCACATCCACCCCCTCACGCAGCGCCCCGGCCTCCGCCGCCTCCCGCAGGCGGAAGGCGACGCCCTGTTCGGCGAACCGGTAATGCGCGGCACCGTGGCGGACCGCGACGGCGGCGTCGTTGAGCAGCCGGGTGCCGCCCCGCACGACCGGGTCATGGCGCACCCGGTCCACGACCTGCTCGCTCAGCACCACCACGGCGTGCAGCGGATCCCAGCCGTGGGCGTCGAGCTCGGCGAGCAACGCGGTCCAGCTCTCGTCGGTCGCGGCGATCACCGCGTCCGCGACCGCCTCCTTGTTCGGGAAGTGGAAATACATCGCGCCTTTGGTCACGCCACTGAGGGTGAGAATCTCACTGAGCGTGGCACCGTGATAGCCGACCACCGCGAACCGCTCGGCCGCGGCCACGACGATGGCTCGGCGGGTGGCGAGGGCCTGCTCGTGGCGCTCCCCGGGCCGACAGGGCCGGCGAGAATCTCCACGGGCACCCGACCCCGGTGGCGACGAGAGACTCACCGTGGGTGCCTCCGATCGCCGAGCCGACTTCCCCCGAGCCCTGCCGTGCGGGCCCTACCTGGCGGGCGCGGCCACGAACGGGGACGACGCTAGGACCGGCCGCTCGGGCCACCGAGCCACTTCCGGAGCCGTCGCCGAGTCGGAATCGGCTCCGCAGCACGCGGTCCGGCGGCCCCAGCACGGTCGACCCGCCGAGCCGAGGTCGGGCCGATTCCGCACCGCCCCCGCTGCCGGTTACGGCTCGGCCCCACCCGACGGCCTGCCTACCGTGATCTCTTCCGCGAGTGAGAGGTCGACGAGGTCCGCGACGGCCTCGACCCGCCGTCCACGAGATGCGCGTGCGGTACGGCCCAGGCTCCCTCCGGGCTCACGATCACACTGACCGGACAGGAACTCCGATGCCCATCAACCCCCGTGGACCGGGACCGAGGCTGCATTTCTCCGGACCCGATACCTACGACGCGTTCTGCGGCGGGGATCCCGTCGCAGGCGGCGATTCACGGCGTCCATTCCTGGGCGCACCGCAGAACTTCCGCGTTACCCAGCCGAGGTGATGACCTATCCCGCCCACATCCGCCCAGTGGATGGGCAACCAGGTGTACCTGCAACCGATCGAGGGCACCGAGCTCACGATCATGCAGTGGTGCCGTCCGTACCACGGCACGCTGCGCGGGGTCCGTGTCCTGGACCGCCAGCAACTCGACCGCGCCCGTGGCGCCGTCGAGCACGCTGTCGCCGGGCACCGTGAACACCTTCGCCTGGATGACCTCGCCGGACGTCCGCTCGACCTCGACGGCTTGCTCCTCGAGGTCGACACCGCCGCCGGAGCCGGCTGATCGTCCTTCCAGCCCGATGCCCTCGAGAGCGTTCCCGCGTTCCACATCAGCCAACAGAAGGGCCGGTCCGGAGTGTTCCGAATCGACCCCGAGCTGCGGAGCCTCCGTCGGGATCGAACCGAACCGCCGCACATTCCCGAGGGGCCGGGGAGAATCGGGAATGAGTGGACCTCCGATGTGGTCGCCGTGCGATCGGTTTCGACGGGACACCTACTCACCACCCGCGCCCCTCCTGGCGTCGCCGCTCGGGATGACCTTGGTCCGGCGGCTCGCACGTCGACTCCTCGGCCGCAGCGCCGCGGGACGACACCGCTCGACCGGAGCCGGGCGCGAGTGGTCGATGCGGCCCGGTCGTCGGCGCCGCTGAGCGGGAGGGGTCCCGATGCCGAGCCGTCGAGCCCCGGACACAGAAGAACCCCCGGGTCTCTGACCTGGGGGTTCTCTGAGCCGCCTGTCGGAATCGAACCGACGACCTACGCATTACGAGTGCGTTGCTCTGGCCGACTGAGCTAAGGCGGCAGCGGGGCCAAGTGTAGGTGAGCCCGGCGTCGGGTCGGGCGACCGGGGTCGGGAACATCGCCGCCCGAGGACGGGTTGACTCACTACGTGTCCGCCGTGGGAGCGATCGTCGTCGTCGCCGTGCTGATCGTCGCGACCGTCATCGGCCTCGTCATGAAGAACCGGGTCGGTCGGGTGCGCACCACGACGCCGAGCGCGACGTCCGGATGGGCACTCGCGCAGGCGACGCCGGGCCCCGACGACCGCGTCCTGCTCCTGCAGCTCTCCTCGCCGATCTGCACCCCGTGCCGGCAGACCGCCACCGCGCTGACCGCGCTCGCACGGGAGCGGCCGGGCCTGCGGCACGTCGAGATCGACGTCGCCGACGAGCCCGACACCGCCGCGACGCTGCACGTCATGCGCACGCCCACGACGATCGCGTTCGCCCGCGACGGCCGTGAGCTGCTGCGGGTCTCCGGGGTGCCCCGTCGTCAGGAGCTGCTCGGGGCGCTGGACACCGAGCTCGCCGAGCGCCGATGATCGTCCCCGTGCTGACCCGGAGGCGAGCCGTCGACCACGGCCGCCTCGCGTCCGACCTCTGTCCGGGCCGCTGACCCTGTCGCTGACCCCTGTCGCGCCCCTGACACCCGAGGAACCCCGCACCATGCAGCTCGACCCGCGCGGCGTGCGCTTCGCCGCCACCATCACCACCGTCGTCCTGGCGCTCGTCCTGATCACCGGCAGCGGATGGCTCGTCCTCGCCCAGGCGATCGTGTTCGCGCTCCCGGCCCTGTTCGGGATGCGCTGGTCGCCGTACGGCGCGCTCTACCGGGTGGCGCTCGCGCCGCGCCTCGGGCCGCCCGCCGAGACCGAGGACGCCGCGCCCGTCCGCTTCTCCCAGACCGTCGGCCTCGTCTTCACCGTCGTCGCCGCGGCGGGCTACCTCGGCGGTGCGACGGCGCTGGGGATCGTCGCGACCGCGTTCGCGCTGCTCGCCGCGTTCCTCAACGCCGCCTTCGGCTTCTGCCTGGGCTGCGAGATGTACGGCCTGCTCACCCGGTTCCGGCCGGCCGGCCGCACGGCCTGACCAGGAGCTACTGCGGCGCCGCGCGGGGGTGCAGCGGCACCGGGAGGCGGTCGAGGGCGATCCCGAAGACGTCGCGGTAGGTCGCGAGCGCCTCGCCGTCGGAGAGGACCTGCTCGGTCCGGGTGCCGTCGGCGGCCGTGCGGACCAGCAGGGTCCCGCTCAGCGTCACCCGGCCCGACGGCGAGAGCGGCAGGGTGCACGTCGGGCCGCCGGTGAAGCCCGAGTCCGGGTGGGTCGCCGTCCAGAAGCAGGTCGGCGCGAAATCGGCCCGCGCGTACTCCCGAGCGTCCAGGCGGTACCCCCGCTTGCCGTCGGCGTCCTGGACCTCGACGTCGCCGTCGGGTTGCGGGAGGACCTGTCCCGACCCGCCGGCCAGCTCGAGGGCCGGAACACAGAACCCGCCGAACCCGACGTCGACGAGCCGCGCGACCCCGTCGTCGCCGGTCACCCGCAGCGCCATGTGCGCCAACGGGGCCGTGTCGGCGTCCGGCCCGTGCACGCGCGCGCCGAGGAAGACGACGTCGTACCCGAGCTCGACCAGCAGCCACCCGAACAGGCCGTTGAGCTCGTAGCAGAAACCGCCACGGCGTCGTCGCACGATCTTGTCGAAGAGCGCCGCGGGCCGGATGTCGACCGGCTCCCCGAGGTGGATCGACAACGACTCGAACGGCACCGAGCGGTAGTGGCGGTCGGTGAGCGTGGCCAGGTCGTCCTCGGCCTCCGCCCCGATCCGGGCGAGGTACTGCGCGACCTTGCCCGTGGTCCGGTCCGGGCCGTCCGCTACGACGTCCATCGGACCGGTATACACGGCGTCATGCGCGTCGCCCTGGCACAGATCCTCGCGTCCGACGACCCGGAGGCCAACCTCGAGCTGGTCGCCGACCACACCGCGCTGGCGGCGCAGCAGGGCGCCTCGGTGGTGGTCTTCCCCGAGGCGACGATGTGCCGGTTCGGGGTGTCGCTGAAGCCCGTCGCGGAGCCGCTGGACGGCCCCTGGGCGCGCGAGGTCCGCGCGATCGCCGAGCGCAACCGCGTGCTCGTCGTCGCGGGCATGTTCACCCCGACCGACGACGGGCGCGTGACGAACACGCTGCTCGCGACGGGGCGGGGGGTGGACACCTCCTACGACAAGATCCATCTCTACGACGCCTTCGGGTTCGCCGAGTCGGACACCGTTGCGCCCGGGTCGGACCCCGTCGTGATCGAGGTCGACGGCGAGACCCTCGGCCTCGCGATCTGCTACGACATCCGCTTCCCCGAGCTCTTCCGCGCCCTCGCCGACCACGGTGCCTCGACGGTGCTGCTGCCGGCCTCGTGGGGCGCCGGCCCGGGCAAGGTCGAGCAGTGGGAGCTGCTCGTGCGCGCCCGTGCGATCGACTCGACGACCTACGTCCTCGCCTGCGACCAGGCCGACCCGCTCGCCCGGGGCATCGACCCCGGCAAGGCCCCGCGGGGGGTCGGGCACTCGCTGGTGGCCTCACCGTTCGGCGTGGTCGAGGAGTCGCTGGAGGCCGACCCGGGGCTGCTCGTCGTGGACGTCGACACCGCGGCGGTCGAGAAGGCGCGCGCCGTGCTGCCGGTGCTGGCGAACCGACGGATGGGCTGAGGCGTGGCGAAGGTGCGCAGTGTCGACCGGGTCTCCGCCGCGCTCGACGACCTCGGGCTGGGCGGACGCGTCCGTGAGCTCCCCGACTCGACGCGGACCGCGGCGGAGGCCGGCGCGGCCCTCGGGTGCGAGGTCGGGCAGATCGTGAAGTCGCTGGTGTTCCGGGTGCCGGAGACGGACGAGGCGGTGCTGGTGCTCGCGTCGGGGTCGTCGCGGGTGGACGTGGAACGGCTGGCGGCCGTGCTGGACTCGCCGGTGGAGCAGGGAACGGGCGCCTTCGTGCGGGAGCGGACGGGGTTCGCGATCGGCGGGGTCGCCCCGATCGGCCTGACGGCGCCGGTCCGGACCTACGTGGAGCGCGGCGTCCTGGCGTGGTCCCGGGTGTGGGCGGCGGCGGGATCCCCGAGGACGGTGTTCGACGCGACGCCGGACGAGCTGCTCGCCGCGACCGGGGCGGCCGTGGTGGACGTGGCCGAGGAGTGAGCCGCGGGCTCTTGCGTGACCGAGTCGTCGCGACTCGGTTGCGTGGTAGCACTGACGACTCGGAGTCCTGACGCCTGCGCCGGTGGGCCGAAGTCCTTCGGACCAACCGAGTCGTCGCGACTCGGTCGACGAGCAACGGCTTCCCGCTCGACGAGCCCGCCACAGAGTCGCGAAACAACCATGTCCATCGGACACGGTTCCTCCGGACTACTTCCGGGGCGGGAGCTTCCGGATCACCAGCGCAACCGCCTGTTCGGCCCGCTCGCAGGGGTCGGAGGTCTGCGCGGCCGGTGCGGGCCGGACCATTCCGTCTCCAGCGCCTGCTGCGGGCCCGAGACCGGTGGTGACCGTGCAGGTGTTGTCGTCGAGCGTCCTGCGCTGACGGACCGGCGGGCAGGCCCTCGATCGTCGTCGGCACGAAGATCGGCGTAGGGCCTCGTCCGATAGGTGTCGGCCAGGAGATCGCGGTCGGCGTCGACCGCCATCGGCGCAGCTCGCCGTCCTCGGTGGTCGGCCAGGAACACTCCTGCGACGTCGATGGACGTCCGCTGGCGTCCAGTCCGCGACAAGCCGAGCTGCGTGCAGCTCCGTCGGTCGTCAGGAGCTCGCACGGCTCGAGGCGTACCGCTGATAGTCGCGGGGCGCGATCACGACCGGAGCGCCGTAGCGAGGGCTCGTCGACGGTACCGACGTCCCGGTGCGGTGCAGGGCTCGGGGAGCTCGAGCCGCAGCCCGCGAGCACCAGGAGCCGACGGCCACACGACGACGGCGAGCTCAGGCCCGCGCATCGAACGATCGCGACGTCGCCGCCATCCGAATCCGCGATACGCCTCGAGCTCCGACTCGGATCGCTCCGATGAGCGCGTCGAGCCGCTCGATGCCGGCGTGACCGCCTCGACGAAGCTGCCGGGGCCGCCGACGGCGACGGCCTCGAGCGTTCGCGCGGCGTCCACGACTCACCTGGTCCCGCGAGACCGGGATCCACCTTGCCCGAGCTGCAAGGCGTCCCGGCGAAGGTCCCGCAGTTACCCGCTGCGGCGTCTGGAGGTCCCGGAGCACCTGGGGCGCGCGATCGAGGTCGACCGAGAAGGCTCCAGCGGCGGCGGGGGCGGGCGCGACCTGGCGGGGCACGACGCGGCCGTCGGTGAGCACGGTCGGGTCGGCGGCCTCGAGCGGGCGGTCGGCGAGCGCGGGCGGCAGGCCGGTCGGCGGCTGCGTGTAGAGCCCCGGCGGCGGAACGGGCGTGCTCACCCCGAGCACGCTAATCGTCACGAACCACCCGCAGGGCCGGAACGGCGCGATTCAGTGCAACAGGCCCGCGATGTCCCCCGCGGCGAGCATCATCGTGAGCACCGGGACCACGCCCGTCGTCGGGACCCGGAAGGACATGTCGGAAAAGAAGAGGATGTGGGCGTGCCTCGGCCACCGGAGAGCCGGGGTGGCGCCGCGGGGCCGGTTCAGCCGGAGCGCAGGGCGGTGACCATCGCTTCGACCGCGATCTGCGGCTTCACATTGGTCTCGAGCGCTTCCCGGCAGGCGAGGACCGCCTCCAGGCGCCGCAGGGCGGCCACGGGCGAGCCGTCGCGGGCCGCTGCCTCGACCTCGCGCGCCCGGTCCGGGTGGGTGGCGCTGACCTCGGCGCCGAACCCGCGCACGAGCACGTCGCGGTAGTAGCCGGCGAGGTCGACCAGGGCGCGGTCGAGCGCGTCACGGCGCGTGCGGGTGGCGCGTTGCTTCTGCTTGGTGACGAGGTCCTTCTCGGCGGCCTTCGCCGCGCGCTGGGCCTGGGCGACGCCCTTGCCCGACCCGCCCGCGCCCATCGAGACGGCCAGCTCCTCGCGCTCGGCCTCGTCCCGCTCACCGGTCAGGGCGGCGACCTCGGCCTCTGCGGCACCGACGAGTCCGTCCGCGGCCGCGAACACCTCCGCCGGCGCTGCGTAGCGAACGGGGCACGGCGAGGACGGCCTCGCGACGGTTCCGTGCGTTCTCGTCGCGCGCCAGCCGACGGGCGCGCCCGATGTGGCCGCCGCACACGCTCGCGGCCCAGCTCGCGGTCTCGGCGTCGACCCCGTCGCGCTCGGCGAGCACCTCCGCGATCGCGGCCGGGGCGGGGGTGCGCAGGCGCAGCGGGCGGCAGCGCGAGCGGATGGTGACGCTGACGTCGTCCGGGTGCTCGCTCGGGGCGCAGAGCAGGAACACGGTGCGCTCGTTCGGTTCCTCGACGGCCTTGAGGACGGCGTTCGACGCCTGCTCGGTCATGCGGTCGGCGTCCTCGATCAGCACCACCTGCCAGCGCGCCGTGGTGGGCATGCGGGCGGCGCGCTCGATCACGGCACGCATCTCCTTGACGCCCAGCGAGAGCCCCTCGGTGGCGACCTCGTGGACGTCGGCGTGGGTGCCGGCCATGACGGTGCGGCAGACCTGGCAGGCGTCACAGCCTCCGCGCGGGCACTCCAGCGCCGCGGCGAAGGCCCGGGCGGCCACGGAGCGCCCGGACCCGGGCGGGCCGGTGAACAGCCAGGCGTGCGTCATCGGGCCGCCCGCGCGGTCGTCGTCGCGGGCATCGTCGGTCGAGAACCGGACGCGGGCGGCGTGCTCCGCCGCTGCCCGGAGCTCGGCGACGGCCTCGGGCTGACCGACGACCTGCGACCACACGCTCACACCCCCAGATGATGCCCCAGGGGTCCGACAGCGCCGCCCTACAGGTGCAGGGCGATCGCCGCCACGGCGACGAGGACCGCGATGAGCACGAGCAGGGGCGCCCCGAGCCGCACCCCGCCGAGGAATCCGCCGGTGCTGCGCGACCCGCCCATGGCGCTGCGCGACCCGCCCATGTGCGTGGCGCGCCACTCCCCGAACTCGGCACGGAACTCCGCCTCCTCGCGGCGCTCCCGCCGCCAGACCGGCTCGTCGTCCCGGGGGTCGCCGCGCACGGCGGGCGGCTCGCCCGATTCCGGCGGCAGCGTCCGCTGCCGCCGCTGGGCGGGCACCGGACGCGGCCGTGGCACGTCCCGGGCCTCCGGCTCCCAGAGCTGCAGGCCGCGCTCGCGGTCGGCGTCCATCCACGCGGCGATCCCCTCGGCGTCGCCGAGGGCGGGCAACCGCAGGTCGGACGGGCGGGCATGGCTCGACGTCGGGTCGGCGACGGGTGGCGGCGGCGCGGTGCCGTCGGCTCCCGCGAGCGGGTCGGAGTGGCGCGGGCCTCCTGCGTCCATCCCTTGACCATCACACGATCGGGCGGCTTCGGCCACCGTCCGGGCGGGGGAGGCTGACGCCGTGGAGTCACACGAGTGCTTCGAGCGTGTGGTGGCCGCCCTGCGCGACCGGCCCGGCGTGACCCCACCGGACTCCTCGCGCCGCGCGTTCGGGGCGGACGCCCTCACCGTGCACGGGTCGATCTTCGCGATGGTGCGCGACGGGGCCCTCGTCGTGAAGCTCCCGGCCGCCCGGGTGAGCGCCCTGGTGGCGTCGGGGGACGGCGCGCCGTGGGGTGCCGGTCGCGGGCGCCCGATGAAGGAGTGGGTGGCCGTCGGGGGCGTCGACCCCGGGTCCTGGCTGGCCCTCGCCGAGGAGGCGTGGGCGTTCGTCGGCTCCCGCAAGGAATGAGCACGGGGCGGAACGGGCACGGGATCTCCGAGAGATCATCCGAGTCTGGAGGACCCGTGGGCCTCAACTACCGCAAGCACCGTCGTCTGGGACCGCTACCGGTGTGGCGGAACGTCTCCCGGTCCGAGTCGGGAAAGACGGTGTCCTACAGCGTCAAGCTCGGCCCGTTCACCTGGAACAGCCGCACGAAGAAGAAGACCGTCGACCTGCCCGGCGGCTACTCCTACAGCTCCGACTGACCTCGTCGAGGGGCACCACGGGTGCCCCTCGACGATCGTCGTCAGGTGGTCGGCGACTTCCGCGTCGTCGGCTTCTTGGCCGGCGCCTTCTTCGTGGCCGTCGACGTCGACTTCGTCGCCTTCGCGGCCGACGACTTCGACGCCGTGGACTTGGACGCGGTGGACTTGGACGGCGTCCGCGTCGTCGTCTTCTTCGGCGCCGGGCCCTTCGCCCGCTTCTCCGCGAGGAGCTCGGCCGCGCGCTCGTCGGTGAGGGTCTCGACGTCGTCGCCCTTGCGCAGCGACGCGTTGTACCCCGTGCCGTCGGTGACGTAGGGGCCGAAGCGGCCGTCCTTGACGACCATCTGCTCGCCCGAGACCGGGTCCTTGCCGAGCTCCTTGAGCGGCGGCTTCGCGGCGGCCCGCCCGCGCTGCTTCGGCTGCGCGAAGATCTTCTGGGCCTCCTCGAGGGTGACCGTGAAGAGCTTGTCCTCGCTGTCGAGCGAGCGGGAGTCCTTGTCCTTCTTGATGTACGGCCCGTAGCGGCCGTTCTGCGCGGTGATCTCGACGCCGGACTCCGGGTCGGTCCCGACGACACGGGGCAGCGACAGCAGCTTCAGCGCGTCGTCGATGGTGATCTCGGAGAGGGTCATCGACGCGAACAGCGAGCCGGTGCGCGGCTTCTCCTTCGCCCCCTCCGGCAGCACCTCGGTGACGTACGGCCCGAAGCGGCCCTCCTTGGCGAGGATCTCGTGGCCCGACTCGGGGTCGGTGCCCAGGGAGCGCCCCTCCTGCGGGGTGGAGAACAGCTCCTCGGCGAGGGTGAGGGTGAGCTCGTCGGGCGGGAGGTCGTCGGGCAGGTTCGCCCGTTGCGACTTCTCCTCGCCCTCCTCGGTGATCGTGCGCTCGAGGTAGGGCCCGTAGCGCCCGACGCGGACGACGATCTCCCGACCGTGGTCGTCCGGGAACATCGGCAGCGAGTTGACCTCGCGGGCGTCGATGCCCTCGAGGTTGTCCCCGACGAGCTTCTTCAGCCCGCCCAGGTGCGTCATGGACGCCTCGACGCCGCTACCGGTGGGCGCGTCGCCGTTCTTCTCGCCGAAGTAGAAGTGCGAGAGCCAGGTCTGGCGCTGCGCGTTGCCCGAGGCGATCGCGTCGAGCTCGTCCTCGAGCGTCGCCGTGAAGTCGTAGTCGACGAGCCGCTCGAAGTGCTTCTCCATCAGCCCGATGACCGCGAACGCGATCCAGCTGGGGACGAGCGCGCTGCCCTTCTTCCAGACGTAGCCGCGCTCCTGGATGGTGTTGATGATCGACGCGTACGTCGACGGCCGGCCGATCCCGCGCTCCTCGAGCGTCTTGACCAGGCTCGCCTCGGTGTACCGGGCGGGCGGGCTGGTCGCGTGGCCCGAGGGGTCGAGCTCGTCGGCGGACAGGGCGTCGCCCTCGGCGAGGCGCGGCAGCCTGCTCTCGGCGTCGTCGGCCTCCCCGCCGGACTGGTCGTCGACCGTCTCGACGTAGGCCCGCAGGAACCCGGGGAACGTGATCGTCCGGCCGGACGCGGAGAACGTGCACTCCTCACCGGTCTGCGCGGTCCCGGTGATGCGGACGGTCATCGTCGTCCCGCGGGCGTCGCGCATCTGGCTGGCGATGGTGCGCTGCCAGATCAGCTCGTAGAGCCGGAACTCGTCGCCGCCCAGTTCGCTCGCGACCTGCCCCGGCGTGCGGAAGCTGTCGCCGGCCGGACGGATCGCCTCGTGCGCCTCCTGGGCGTTCTTCACCTTGCGCGTGTACTGCCGGGGCGACTCGGCGACGTTCTCGGCGCCGTACAGATCCCGCGCCTGGGTGCGGGCGGCGTTGATCGCGGTCTCCGACAGCGTCGTGGAGTCCGTACGCATGTAGGTGATGTAGCCGTTCTCGTACAGGCGCTGCGCGGTGCGCATCGTCCGCTCGGCCGAGAACCGCAGCTTGCGGCCGCCCTCCTGCTGGAGGGTCGACGTCATGAACGGCGCGTAGGGCTTGCGGGTGTACGGCTTCTCCTCGACCGAGGAGACGGTGTACTCGCTGCTCGCCAGGGCCTCGGCCAACCGCCGGGCGTCGGCCTCGTCCAGGCGACGGACGTCGTTCGACTTGAGCTGCCCCAGCGTGTCGAAGTCCCGCCCGGTGGCCACGCGGGCCCCGTCGACGGCCGTGAGGGCCGCCTTGAAGGTCGGGGTGTTGCCCTCGCCCTGCTGCTTGCCCGTGCGCAGGACGGCGTCGATGCCCCAGTAGGAGGCGGAGACGAACGCCATCCGCTCGCGCTCGCGCTCGACGATCACGCGGGTCGCCACCGACTGCACACGGCCCGCCGAGAGCTTCGGCATGACCTTCTTCCACAGCACGGGGCTGACCTCGTAGCCGTAGAGCCGGTCGAGGATGCGGCGGGTCTCCTGCGCGTCGACGAGGTCGTGGTCGAGGTCGCGCGGGTTCGCGGCGGCGGCCTGGATGGCCGACTCGGTGATCTCGTGGAACACCATGCGCCGGACCGGGACCTTCGGCTTCAGCGTCTCGAGCAGGTGCCAGGCGATGGCCTCGCCCTCGCGGTCGCCGTCCGTCGCGAGGTAGAGCTCGTCGACCTCCTTGAGGGCGTCCTTGAGCTCGGTGACCGTCGACTTCTTGTCCGGCGTGACGATGTAGAGCGGCTCGAAGGAGTTGTCGACGTCGACCCCGAGGCGCGCCCAGCTCTCGCCCTTGTACTTGGCGGGCACGTCCGCGGCGCCGCGCGGCAGGTCGCGGATGTGGCCGCGGCTCGACTCCACGATGTAGGAGGAGCCCAGGTAGTCGGCGATCTTGCGGGCCTTCGCGGGCGACTCGACGATCACGAGCCGACGGGTGCCGTCACCGGCCGGGGTCGCCGTCCCGTTGCCGTTCTTCCGGCCGCCGCCGGAACCCTTCGCGCCACTGCCCTTGCGCGTGCCGGAGGTCCGCCCGCGCTGGGCCGGGGTGGTCTGCTCCGGTGCCTCGTCGACGGTCGCGGTACCTCCGGGCGCCTTTGCGGTTGCGCTCCGTGTCGCCTTCGACCCCGTGGAACCGGCCGCTGCCTCTCCCGCTGCCACCAGTCATGCCTCGTCTCGTCGCTTCGCGAAAGCCCCGTCGTCGGGTGCCCCGCTTGCCGCCAGTGTGCCTCACCGCGGCGTTCGTGCCATCGAGAACGTGTCGTCCCCCGCTGCCGTCCCCGTCCCCACCCCACGTCGATCGGCTGATCGATGCAGGTCACGGCCGGATCGGCGCTCCTTCGGGGATGCGTCACTCCGGCCACACACCGTCCACGAGGGTCCGTGGTCGGCTCCCGACGAGCTCCGCCAGACGGCGCTGTCGGCGCTGGCCGACGATCGCGACCACAGGCTCGTCCTCTTCCCCGGCGAGAGTGGCGCCGAGGCCCGCACGTTGACACGCCGTGAGCAATGGCTCGTGCGTCTCCCGTGCGTGCGGGTCGAGACCGAGAGTGTAAGCACGCCCACGTCGGGCCCCGGCGGCCAGGACCCACAGCCGTAACCGGGGCCCGTCGAGCTGGAGGTCGGGCGGGACGGCCAGCGACCCGCCGGGCCGCCGCCACGCCGCGGCCAGCGGGACCAGGTCGGCCCGGTAGGCGCTGCGCACGATCGGCCTGCCGTCGGGGAGGCGTTCCACGTCCGCCGGGACCCCACGTCCACGCATCGCGCAACACAGGGCGTGGGCGCGCCATTCCACGAGGGGGTCAGGGGTCACGACGCCGGGTGTGGGCGCGTCCGGGGGTTGCCGGGCGCTCGGGGTCGGGGTGCCCGGGGGCCTCGTGCTCCGGGTCCGCGGCGCCGTCGTCGCGGACGGGGAGGTCGTCGTCGGGGATCTCGTCGATGCCCTCGTCCCAGTCGGCCGCCTGATCATCGGGACGCCGTGGCTCTCCGGCGGGTTGGTCGACGACCGGGGGGTCCCGGTGATCACGGAGCGGCTCGGGCGGTGGCGCCGCCTGCTCGTCGTCGGGGACCTCGAGCCCGTCGGGGCGCTCGACGTCGTCGGGGACCTCGATCCCGGGCGGGATCTCGATCTCGGGCGGGACCTCGATCTCGGGCGGCGGCGCGCCGAGCACGATCGCGAGCCGGGCGGCCGTCCCGCGCCCGAAGAGCGTGAGCACCCCGCCGGCGCAGAGCACGCCCTCGAGGTCGGTGATCGCGCGCGGCAGGGCGTCCGCCGAGTAGAACGACATCTGCCCCACGCGGCCGCACTGTAGAACATGCGTTCGAACTCGCGGGGGAGGCCGGGCGACGACGATCGAGGATGTACCGATACTGACGTCAGGTGTCAGCGACGGACCATCGCTGACGCCCCGGACAGCACGAAGGGCACCCCCGACCACCGTGCGGTGGCCGGAGGTGCCCTTCGGGTCGAGCTGAGGACTCAGACGGACGCCGGCTCCGGGGCGTCGGTGTTCGAGTCCGCGATCGCGGTCGAGCGTCGCTTCGACACGTAGACCGCCACGACGATGCCGAGCAGGGCGACGACCGCGATCGGGATGCGGACGGCCGGGTTGGCGCTCGGACCGATGGACAGCGCGACGACGGCCGGGGCGATCAGCACCGAGACCAGGTTCATGACCTTGATCAGGGGGTTGATCGACGGGCCCGCGGTGTCCTTGAACGGGTCACCGACGGTGTCACCGATGATCGTCGCCTCGTGGGCGTCCGACCCCTTGCCACCGTGGTTGCCGTCCTCGACCAGCTTCTTCGCGTTGTCCCACGCACCGCCGGAGTTCGCGAGGAACACCGCCATGAGCGTGCCCGCGGCGATCG
Organism: uncultured Actinomycetota bacterium; assembly: GCA_963849235.1. GTDB lineage: Bacteria > Actinomycetota > Actinomycetes > Mycobacteriales > Pseudonocardiaceae > Actinomycetospora. The sequence continues at coordinate 227,228 of CAWKGY010000003.1, forward strand.
CCCCGCCGAGGTACCCGGCGAGCGGGCCGACGCCGAGGCCGAAGCCGACGGCGATCGGGGCGAGGATCGCGAGCAGGCCCGGCGTCGCCAGCTCCCGCAGCGCGTCCCGCGTGCAGAGGTCGACGACGCGGCCGTACTCCGGCCGCCCCCTCTCGTCTCCCCCTGCCTTGTACTCCATGATCCCGGGGATCGTCGCGAACTGGCGACGCACCTCGTAGACGACCGCGCCGGCCGCCCGGGACACCGCGTTGATCGCGAGGCCCGAGAACATGAACACGACCGCCGCACCGAGGATCACACCGACCAGCGTGTTCGGGCTGGTGATGTTGTAGATGTCGTTGGTGAGCTGGCTGCCGACCGTCTCGTAGGCCTGCCGGATGGCGTCGTTGTACGAGCCGAACAGCGCGGTCGCGGCGAGCACGGCCGTCGCGATCGCGATGCCCTTGGTGATGGCCTTCGTCGTGTTCCCCACCGCGTCGAGCTCGGTGAGGATCTCGGCCGCCTTCTCGTCGACGTCGCCCGACATCTCGGCGATGCCCTGCGCGTTGTCGGAGACCGGACCGAAGGTGTCCATCGCGACGATGACGCCGACCGTGGTCAGCAGGCCGGTACCCGCCATCGCGACCGCGAACAGCGCGACGATGACGGAGCCGGAGAGCAGGAACGCGCCGTAGACCGCGGCACCGATGACGATGGCGGTGTAGACGGCCGACTCGAACCCGACCGAGATGCCGGCGAGGATGACGGTCGCGGCGCCGGTCAGCGACGAGGTGCCGACGTCCTTGACCGGCTTGTCCTCGGTGCCGGTGTAGTAACCGGTCAGCGCGAGGATGATGATCGCCAGCACGATGCCGATGGCCACCGCGATCGCCGCGATGAGCGCCGGGTTACCGGCAGCGACCAGGTCGCCGACGGAGGCCTGGTTGACGCCGGGCAGCTCGGTGAAGCTGGTCGGCAGGTAGACGAACGCCGCGATGATCGTCAGCACCAGCGAGATGCCGGCGGAGATGTAGAAGCTGCGGTTGATCGCCTTGAGCGCGTTCTCGCCCTCGCGGGTCCTCGTGATGAAGACTCCGACGATCGCCGTCAGGACGCCGATCGCCGGGACGATCAGCGGGTAGGTCAGTCCGAGCGTGCCGAACGCGACCGAGCCGAGGATCAGCGCCGCGACCAGCATGACCGCGTAGGACTCGAAGAGGTCGGCGGCCATACCTGCGCAGTCGCCGACGTTGTCGCCCACGTTGTCCGCGATGGTCGCGGCGTTGCGGGGGTCGTCCTCGGGGATGCCCTGCTCGACCTTGCCGACGAGGTCGGCGCCCACGTCGGCGGCCTTGGTGAAGATGCCGCCGCCGACACGCATGAACATGGCGAGCAGCGCCGCGCCCAGGCCGAAGCCCTCGAGTACCTTCGGCGCGTTCTCGACGAAGATCAGCACGACGACCGAGGCACCCAGCAGGCCGAGGCCGACCGTCGCCATGCCGACGACGCCGCCGGTGCGGAACGCGATCCGGGCACCTTCGTCGCGACCGCCGGGCTTGGTCGACGCCGCGGCGACGCGGATGTTCGCCTTGGTGGCCAGGTTCATGCCCAGGCCACCGATGCTCATCGAGAACAGCGCGCCGAAGACGAACGCGATCGAACGCGCGATGCGCTCGCCCCAGTTGTCCGCGGGCAGTGCGAGCAGCACCAGGAAGACGATGACGATGAACGGCGCGAGGGTGCGGAACTGCCGCTGCAGGAAGGCGCTCGCGCCCTCCTGGACGGCCTTGCCGATGTCACGCATGTTCTGCGTGCCCTCGTCGGCGGCGAGGACCTGCTGGCGCAGGAAGACGCCGATGGCGAGAGCGATGAGCGCGATCACCGCCACCACGCCCACGACGACGTATTCGCTCGAGGAGAACTCGACCCCTTGAGCGAGGACGGACGCTTGCATCCAGCCTCCCGGTTGGAACGAAAATGACGGCGTCGGGAGGCCTCTGGCGGCGTCCTCGGCGCGCAGTGATCGTCACCGCGCGCGAGCCGCGCAGGGTGACAGGGGACGCAGTGTATGGGGGTGCCCCGACACGCGTGAGCGCCCGGTTCCCGATGAGGCTGTGACGTGTGCATCTTTCCCGTGGGAGACGGTCTCGCGCCTCGATGTCGGTGGGGTGTGCGAATCTCGGTGTGGTCGGGAGGAGGCGGCGGTGACGAGAGAGGCGGGCGGGCTGGTCGACGAGGCGCGCAGCCCCGTCTCCGGGGGCGGCGGGCACGGGCGGCGTCGGGGCGGTCGCGCGGTCGCTGCGCATCCCCGACGACGACGGGCACGGCACCGCGCTCCTGCGTCGGGTCCTGGCCGGCACCCCGCAGGGGGAGGACCCGCTCACCCACGCCGAGGTGGTCCCCGCCCGGGAGGGGCGACGGGCGGGCTGGCCGGGCTGGGTCCCCCGCGAGCTCCGCGACCGGCTGCAGGCGCGGGGCGTGTCCGCACCGTGGGAGCACCAGGCGGTCGCGGCCGACCACGCGTGGGCCGGGCGTCACGTCGTCGTGTCCACGGGGACGGCGTCGGGGAAGTCGCTCGCCTACCAGCTGCCGGTGGTCGCCTCGTTGTCCGCCGACCCGCACGCCACCGCGCTCTACCTCTCCCCCACCAAGGCCCTCGGCGCCGACCAGCTGCGCGCGGCCCGGGCGCTCGACCCGGGCGGCGCCGACGGGCTGCGGGCCTCGTCGTACGACGGGGACACCCCGTACGCCGAGCGGGACGCGGTGCGCCGCTCGGCGCGCTGGGTGTTCACCAACCCGGACATGCTCCACCGCGGGATCCTGCCGCGGCACGGTCGCTGGACGACGTTCCTGCGACGGCTGCGCTACGTGGTGATCGACGAGGCCCACGCCTACCGCGGGGTGTTCGGCTCGCACGTGGCGCTGCTGCTGCGCCGGCTGCGCCGGATCTGCGCCCGGTACGGCGCCCGCCCGACGTTCGTGCTCGCCTCGGCCACGATGTCCGAGCCCGCGGTGTCGGCGGGGGCACTGACCGGGCTCGACGTCGTGGAGGTCACCGACGACGCGTCCCCCCGCGGCCGCCGTGCCGTCGGGCTGTGGGAGCCGCCGCTGCTCGAGGAGATCACCGGCGAGAACGGTGCGCCGGTGCGTCGGTCGGCCGGGGCGGAGACGTCGCGGATCCTGGCCGACCTCGTCGTCGAGGGCGCCCGGTCGCTGGCGTTCGTGCGCTCCCGGCGCGGTGCCGAGCTGACGGCGCTGGGCGCCCGACGGGTGCTCCACGAGGTCGACCCGGAGCTCGCCCGGCGCGTGGCCGCCTACCGGGCGGGGTTCCTGCCCGAGGAGCGCCGCGAGCTCGAGGCGGCGCTGATGAGCGGCGCGCTGCGCGGGGTCGCGACGACGAACGCGCTGGAGCTGGGCATCGACGTCGCGGGACTCGACGCGGTGGTCGTCGCCGGTTTCCCCGGCACGCGGGCGTCGTTCTGGCAGCAGGCCGGGCGGGCCGGGCGTTCGGGTGACGACGCGCTGGTGCTCCTCGTGGCCCGGGACGACCCGCTGGACACCTACCTGGTCCACCACCCGCAGGCCGTACTCGGCGCGCCGCTGGAGCGCTGCGTGCTGGACCCGACGAATCCCTACGTGCTCGCGCCCCACCTCGCGTGTGCCGCGGCCGAGATGCCGCTGACCGCGTCCGACGTCGACGACGTGTTCGGCGGTGAGGTCGCCCGGCGAGCCCTGGACGACCTCGCGGCCGAGGGACTCGTGCGCCGGCGCCGCGGCGGCTGGTTCTGGGCGCTGCCCACCGAGCGTCCCCACGGCGGGGTGGACATCCGCGGGTCGGGCGGCGAGCAGGTCGTGATCGTGGAGTCCGACACCGGGCGGATGCTCGGGACCGTCGACCCGGGTGCCGCGCCGTCGACCGTCCACGAGGGCGCCGTGCACCTGCACCAGGGCGAGAGCTACGTCGTGGACTCGCTGGACCTCGACGAGGGCCTCGCCCACGTCCACGCCGAGGAACCGGAGTGGACGACGCAGTCCCGGTCGGTCACCGACATCGAGGTGGTCGAGACCGAGTACTGCGAGTCGTTCGGGACCACGGGCGCGGACGGACCCGAGCTGCAGGTGTGCCTCGGGACGGTCGAGGTGACCTCCCAGGTCGTCGGCTACCTGCGGCGGATGCCCTCCGGGCAGATCGTCGAGCAGGTGCCGCTGGACCTCCCGGCGCGCACGCTCGCGACCCGCGCGGTCTGGTACACGCTCTCCGAGTCGCTGCTCGACGGCGTCGGGATCGTCCCCGCGCGGGTTCCCGGCTCGCTGCACGCCGCGGAGCACGCCGCGATCGGGCTGATGCCGCTCGTCGCGACCTGTGACCGCTGGGACATCGGCGGGGTCTCCACCGCGCTGCACCCCGACACCGGCCGACCCACCGTGTTCGTCCACGACGGGCACCCGGGCGGCGCGGGGTTCGCCGACCGCGGCCACGAGGCGATGCGGACATGGCTCGCGGCGACCCGCGACGCGATCGCCGGGTGCGAGTGCCCGTCGGGGTGCCCGTCGTGCGTGCAGTCGCCGAAGTGCGGCAACGGGAACGACCCGCTGGACAAGGCCGGGGCGGTCGCGGTGCTCACGGCGGTCCTGGCGCGCCTGCCGGGCTGAGCGGCCGAGGCTCGGCCGGGCTGGGCCCTCGCCCGACTGGAGCCTCGCCCGGCTGGAGCTCTGCGCCGGGGCCTCGTCGCGTCCGGGCCGCCTCGCCGGGCCGGGCCTGCGGGCCGGGCCTCGTCGGGCCTGGCCTCGCCCCGGCTGGGGCCTCGTTGCGCCCGGGCTTCGCCGGAATGGGCCTCGCCGGACCGACCCGCTTCCATGATCACCAGGGTGACGAGGATTCGAGGCCCCGGCGCCTGGATCCGCCTCATCCTGACGATCATGGTCGGGCGGGGGAGGGCCTCGGCCCGTCAAGAGGACGTCGCGGACAGTCGACGGTTCCGCAAAGGGCGCCCGTGATGGGGTCCGCCGCGGGCCGGGGTTCGGGGCTCCCGGCCCGCGGGGAGGTCTGTCACGCCGCAGGGCGGGGAGGGTTCTCGACCCGCCCTGCGGCGCTGCCTCGGGCGGCGGTGGGCGCGTCGGCGCGCTCCGGAGTGGTCACGGGCGCACTCGCCGCGCCCACCGCCGGGGTGGGCCGGACCGGGACGTCGACCGGAGCTGCGCGGCGGGGCTGCGCGCTCTGCGGGACGTCGTCGGCGGTCCTGGCCGACCCGAGTCTTCAGTTGTGGTGGTCCGGGGCTCGCCCGGGGTGGTGCTGGTCCGTCAGGAACGGATGCCGGTGGCGACCGTCGCCAGGCGGTAGGTCGAGCTGCCGCCCAGCCCGCGGTGCGGGCGCTCACGCACGGCCTCGGCCATGGCGTCCTGGACGCTGTACGGGTCCGGGAGGCGCCAGCTGCACGCCGCCGGGCGGACCCGCCAGTGGATGGAGCCCTGGGGGAACGTGGAGGGCGGCGCCGTCAGGTAGCTGCCGCGCCCGTGCAGGGACATGCCGGGGCGGCCGGCGAGGTCGGGGCGCAGCGGCTCGCCGGGCATCACCGGGAAGAGCCACTCACCGGTCGGCGTCGCGGCGATCGGCACCGGCACCCCGACGGCGCGGAGGGCCGCCGCGGCACGACGACCGATGCTCGCGGGCACCTCGATCACGTCGAAGGTCAGCCCGGTGGGCAGCAGGATCGAGTAGGGCAGGCCGGACCACCAGTCGGCGATCTGGCCGATGTCCGTCGTCGCCGCAGCGGCCCAGTCCTCGAGCACCGGAGCGGGACCGGCCTGCGGTGCGTCGGTGCACCCGGTCCAGACGTCACCTTGCGGGAACGTCCCGGGGACCACCGCCCAGCCGTGGTCGGCGAGCACCATGGCCTCGGCGCGGAGCTCGGTGCCGTAGACGGCGCGGTAGCTGTCCCACCACTGCATGCGGGTCCTCCCGGTATTGGTCCACCCCGTGCGGTGTTCCTGCCCCAGTAACGGCGGGTTGCCACTCGATTTCCACCCGTTGTCGCCCATCGGCCGGGGTGGAACGCCGAGCGCCATCCTTGGCACCGTCGAGCGGGCGAACGTGCTCACGAACGGCGTCGGGCGCACCACTCGTCCCGACTGCACCAACCGTGTCGCCGTTCGACGGGAGGCCGTGCCCGCTCGTCCGGTGAGGACACGGTCAGGTGACGATCGGTGACCGCGACTTCGGCGATCTACCGCATGACCTTCACCACAGGACCCGCCCGCGCGCGGACCGTGGTCGTGTCGGCGGTGGGAAGACATCCGCAGCTCCGGGCCACGTCGACCTGCAGGTCCCATCCGAGAAAGGTGCAGTCGACGAGGGCGGCCCCGTTCCGCTCGGCGACGACGCGAGCCCGGGCGCACGCGGGCTCCCGACCACGCACCGACTCCGCCGCGCCCGCGAGGGCCGCGAGGTCCGCGGCGTTCTCGGCGCGGTGCCGGGTGGCGACAACCGCGCCGAGGACGAGGAGCGCTCCCAGCAGGAGCCCGACGACGCCGATCACCCCGGCGGCGACGACCGTGGCGAGCCCCCGGTCGTCGCGGAGACCGGTTCGGTGCCGGTGGTCCGCGCTCACGGCGGTGCCTCCCCGGGGTCGGACCCGTCCGGCCTCGACGGTCCGAGCCCGTCCGGGCGTCGTCGGCCCGGGCACGGGCAGCGTCGCCGACCCGGGCACGGGCAGCGTCGTCGGTCCGGGCACGTCCGGCGCCATCTCGGGCCCGTCCGCCGCCCCGTCGTCGGTGCCGCCGGTGGGAGCGGCGACGGCGGGCTCGCGCGCCGCCACCGCCTCGGCGGTCAGCCGCAGCCCGGGCAGGGCTCCGCCCAGCGGCGGGACCCGGACCACGACGTGGACGAGGTCGCCCTCCGGGTCGACGCGCACCTCGGTGCCGACCGGGAGGTCCCGGGCGAGCGCCTGGGCGCCTGTGGTGTCGTCGCGGGACGCCCGCCGGGCCGCCTCCCCGGCGGCGTCCACGCACCGGATCTGCGCGATGACCGCCCCGACGGCCGCGAGCACCACGGCGAGCACCGCGACGAGGCTCCCGATCGCGATCGCGGCCTCGACGGTGACCATGCCCCGGTCGTCCCACCGGCGCCCCGTGCTCGTCCCGCTCAGCCGCCTGCCGGGGTGAGCGAGCGCTGGATGAGCCCGGTCAGGGCACCCATCACCGCCGGCGCGTTGATGATCACGAAGAGCAGGCCGGCGAACGCCGCCGCGGCGATCAGACCGATCGCGTACTCGACCGTCGACATCCCCTCCTCGTCGCGGGCCAGTGCCGCCAGCCGGGCCATCAGCAGGGCCAGGACCGTCGTCGGGTTCTCCATCGTCGTCTCCTCTCGTCCCGCGACCCGGGCGGGCCGCGGTCGTCATGTCCGCTCCAGCAGCGGCGCGGCGAGCCCGATGACGACCGGGGCGATGCCCAGCGCCAGGAAGGCAGGCAGGAAGCAGAGGCCGAGGGGGCCGGCCACGAGGACGCCGGCCCGCTCGGCCCGGGCGGACACCGCCTCGGCCGCCTCGGCCCGGACGTCCGCGGCCACCGTCGTCGCGACCTCCGCGATCGCGGCGCCGCTGCGGGCGGAGCGACGAGCAGCGCGGGCGAGCCGCGCGGTCGCGGGCTCGTCGAGCGCGGGAGCCCAGGCGTCGGCCGGGTCGGCGCCGAGCGCGAGCAGGTCGGCGACCCCGGTGAGGGCGACCGCCACTGGTCCGGGGAGGGACGTCGCGATCGCACGCACCGCGCGGTCCAGGGACAGTCCGGCCCGCAGGCAGGACGCCAGCTCGTCCCAGGCGCCCGCCTCCCGCCAGGGGTCGCGACGGTCGCGGTCGCGGCGGCGGGTCGGACCGGGTGCTCGGGCCGACGGGGGTGCCTGCAGCGATCGGACCCGCGACCGCGCGGCGACCGGCCCGGGCGCCACCACGGCCGCGCACGCCAGGAGAAGGAGGGCGGCGACGAGGGCGGTCACCGGACGACCCCCGCCGTGAGGCGCCTGCTCCACTCCAGCCCCGCGGCGACCAGCGACGCGCCGACGACGAGCAGGACCTGACCCAGCCCCGTGCCGGTCAGCACGCCGAACGGGTGAGCACCGACCAGCTGCCCGAGCACCAGGCCGATGCCCGGGAGCGCGGCGAGCACCGCCGCGGTGGTGCGCGGCCCGGCGAGCTGGGCGGAGAGCCGGCCCGCGAACCGGCTCCGGGCCCGCAGGTCCTCGGCGACCGCCTCCGCGAGCGCGGCGAGACCGATGCCGTGACGGTCGGCGAGCGCCCAGGCGTCGGCGAGCCGCCGCAGGTGGGGCCCGGCGACCGGGTCGGAAGCGGCCTGCTCCCGGAGCGCGGCGGGCACGTCCCCGCCGAGACGGGCGGTCGCCTCGACCCGCGCCAGCGCCCGGCGGGCGGCGGTTCCCGCGTCGCGTCCGGCCGCGGCCGCCGCGGACGCAGGCGGGTGCCCCGCGCGGAGCTCCCCGGCGAAGGCGGCCAGCCCTTCGGCGAGCCCGGCCGTCGTCTCCGTCCGTGTCCGCTCGGCCCGCCGTGCCCGCCGCGACCGCAGCAGGACCGTGCCGAGAACGACCGCCGCCACGGCGCCCCCGACCCCGGCGAGCAGCCCGGTGAGGAGGAGCCCGGCGAGGATCGGCACCACGAGGGGTACGTGCGACGACGCCGTCCGGCCCGCCGACCCCGGACCGAGCGCGCGCAGCCGCGCCGGGGCTCCGGCCGGAGGCCAGATCCACGTCGCGCCGGCCAGGAGGACGAGCGGTGCGACGAACGAGGCCGTGCTCATGCCGACCCCACCGGACGCAGCGACGCGACCCCGGCGAGCAACGCGGGCCGGTCGGTGCGTCGCGCCGGCCCGCCGTCCTCGGCGGACCGTCCGGCCGGCGCCATCGGCACGGCGGGACCTCCCGCCGTGGCGGGCCAGGGCACCGCGACGCCGCGCTCGGCGAACATCGCGCCCAGGTCCGCACGGCCGGCGGCCCACCCGCCGTCGCGGGCCCACGCAGGCACGACCACGAGCCCCTCGGCGTCGCCGCGCCGCACCACCCCCACGCCCTCGAGCACCCGCAGCCCGTCCGAGCGCCGGCGGACGTGCAGTACGACCTGGATCGCGGCCGCCACCTGGCTGCGCAGCGTCCCGGGGCTCATGCCGCCGAGGGCGGCCAGGGCCTCGAGGCGCGCCGGGACCTCGCGCGGGGAGTTGGCGTGGACCGTGCCCGCGCCGCCGTCGTGCCCGGTGTTGAGCGCGGCGAGCAGCTCGCAGACCTCGGCCCCGCGGACCTCGCCGACCACCAGCCGGTCGGGGCGCATGCGCAGCGCCTGGCGGACCAGGTCGCGCAGCAGCACGGTGCCCGCGCCCTCGACGTTCGCGGGGCGCGAGACCAGCCGGACGACGTGCGGGTGGCGGGGCCGCAGCTCCTCGGCGTCCTCGACCACGACGATCCGTTCGGCCGCCGGGACCCGGGCGAGGAGGGCCGAGAGCACGGTCGTCTTGCCCGAGCCGGTACCGCCCACGACGAGGAACGCCAGCCGCGCGGCGACCACCGCCTCGAGCAGCGCCCGCCCGGTGGCGTCGATCGTGCCGCCGGCCTCGAGGGCGTCGAGGTCGTGGCGGGCCGGGCGGAGCACGCGCAGCGAGACGCAGGTGCCGTCCGCCGCCACCGGTGGCAGCACGGCGTGCAGCCTCACCCCGCTGCCGGGCAGGCGGGCATCCACGTACGGGCTCGCGTCGTCCAGGCGCCGGCCCGCGGCCGCCGCGAGGCGCTGCGCCAGCCGGCGCACCGCGTCCTCGTCGGCGAACGTCACCGCCACGCGCTCCAGCCCGGCCCCGCGATCCACCCACACCGCGTCCGGGGCGGTGACCAGCACGTCCGAGGTCGCCGGGTCGCGCAGCAGCGACTCCAGTGGGCCCGCCCCGACGAACTCGCGCTGCAGCGCCCGCACCGCGGTCAGCACGTCGGCGTCCCCGACGACCCCCCGCGCCTCCGCCCGCACCGCCGCAGCGAGCTCGGCCACCCCCGCCTCCCCGCCCGCGCCCGCCAACCGCGCCCGGACCCGCTCGACGAGGTCCCCGACCTCGCCGGCCCCCACCTCCGCCACCGCCATCACCGCCTCCCGCCCTCCGGCTCCCCGACGACCACGACGCTGCCCGACCCACGACCCCACCTCCGAGCCCGAACGCGGCGCCTGTGGACAACCAGGACCCGAAGTGCCGGCTGGGGACAGACTGCTGCTCCGCGCGGACCAGCGTCGACAGCGCGCACGACGACGACCCGGCCCACCGCGGGTGGGCCGGGTCGAGGTCCGGTCGTCAGGACGGGCCGCACTCAGGCCGCCGCGGGCCGCCGTCCCCGGCACTGGTCGACCGCGTCGAGCACGGCGCCGGCAGCGCGAGCCAGCGGTCCGCGGCGGACGCCGGGCACCGCGCCGCGGTCCAGCGCCGCCGCCAGTCCCGGCTCCGCCTCGACCGAGATCAGCACCTCGATGCCGAGCGCCTCCGCGACGTCGTCCCCGGTCAGGCCGCCCGGCGAGGGCCCGCGCACGACCACGGCCGTCACCGCGCCCCGGTCGACGAGCTGCTGGGCCACCCGGGACGACGCCGCGGTCGCCCGGACCTCGGCGGGCACCACCAGGACGGCGAGGTCGGATGCGTCGAGCACGGCGGCAGCCGTCTCGGTGAGGTGGCGGGGCAGGTCGCACACCACGGTGTCGCCGGCGCGGCGGCCCGCCTCGACCACGGCGAGCGCCGCCTCGGGCGCGGGTCCCGGACCGTGCCGGTCGCACGAGAGCACCGTCAGCGCCGGCGCGCCGTGCTCGGCGGCGGGGAGCGCCTCGTGCAGTGACGACGCCGCGACCCGTCCCCCGCCGAGCGCGAGCCCGGGCCACCGCAGTCCCTCGACCTGCTCCGCTCCGACGACGAGGTCGAGGCCACCGCCGAGCGGGTCGCAGTCCACGAGCAGCACCCGGGACCCGTCGTCGTGCGCCCGGACCGCCAGCGCCGCGGCCAGCACGGAGGCGCCCGCCCCGCCGCGGCCCCCGATCACCGAGACGACACGCCCGTCACCGGGCGGTCCCTCCTCGACGGTGTCCGACAGGGCCGAGACCAGCCACTCCTCGCCCTCGGGCAACGAGACGACGTGCTCCGCGCCGATCGCGACGGCCCGCTCCCACACCGTGCCCGGCGGGTCGCCCCGGCACAGCACCACCACCCCGTCGCGGCGCCCGAGCCGCACCCCGGCGACCGCCTGCGCCGCGGCCTCGTCGAGCAGCACCATCGCCGCGCCCGGCCATCGTCGTCGCAGGCCCGCCGTGTCGGGCACCCGTTCCAGCTCGCACCCCGCGGCCGCGGCGACGCGGACCACCTCGTCGAGCAGGTCCTCGTCGTCGCACCACACCGTCACCCGTCGTCCGTCCACGCCCCGCAGCGTCGCGCCGCACGGCCGCGGGGCGGGAACCTCGAGCGCCCACCCTGGGGACGGCGAGGACCGGGGGTGCCGGTGGGGATGCCGCGGTAGGCCGATCGGCCTCAGCCGACGGCGTCCGCGATCCCGGTGGCCTCCTTCGCGCCGGTCCGCCACGCGGTGACGCAGTGCGAGAACCACTGCGCGAGGCCCTCGTGGGTCCCGGACGCGAACGCCTGCGCGGCCGCCGAGTACTCGGTCGCGGCGCGCAGGTGGCCGACCTCGGGGACGACGAGGCCCTTGGGGTCCAGGCCCGTCGAGATCGCGGTGAGCCGCGCGGCGGCCCGGGCGACCACGCCGTTGGCCACCAGGAAGGGCGCGAGGGCCAGCAGTTCGCCGTGCACGACCCCGACGAGCACCGGGCCCGGCACCGACGTGCCGCCGACGACGAGGCCCGCGAGCGCGTCGAGCCGCGTCGAGACCCAGGCGCCCGGGCGGGGGCGGCCGAGGTCGGACTCCGGCACCCGGTCGGTCGCGGCGAGGACGTGGAGCCGGGCGAGGGCCTGCAGCGGGGCGCGTCGCCAGGTGGGCAGCAGCCCGCCGAGCGCCTCGGCCACGCGCAGGGCCCCGGCCAGCGTCGGGTCGGTGACGGGACCGTCCTCGGGGAGGTCCGCACTCCCGCCGGCGAGCGCCGCGGACGCGCGGGCCGCGCGGGTGCCGGCCTCGGCGGCGGTCGTCGGCCACCCGCGGCGGTTGGTGCGGTGGGCGTGCACGGCCTCGACGTGCCGGCGGACGGACTCGGCGCCCTCGGCGACCCCGGGGAGGTCGAGCAGGGGCGCGAGCGGGTCGGTGGTCGAGGTCGTCACGGGAGCCATGGTCCCAGTTCCGGGGGCGGCCCGACGATGTACCGATACTGACGTCAGGTGGCAGCGATGGTCCGTCGCTGACACGGGAACCCACTCGACACGCCGAGGAGGATGGGAACCGTGGACACGTACGACGACGCAGCCGGGGACCTCTGGGTCTCCGACGACGTCGTACTGCCCGCAGGCGCCCTGACCTGGCGTTTCTCCCGCTCGTCCGGCCCGGGCGGGCAGGGTGTGAACACCGCCGACTCCCGGGTCGAGCTCGTCGTCGACCTCGCCGAGGCACCCGGGATCCCCGAGGAGGCCCGCGCGCGCCTCCTGGCGCGTGTCCCTCGTCTCATCGACGGGACCCGGGCGAGCGTCACCGCCTCCGAGCACCGCTCGCAGCGACGCAACCGCGAGGCCGCCCGCCGTCGCCTCGCCGCGATGCTCCGCGAAGCCCTGGCTCCGGATCCGCCTGCTCGACGCCCACGACGGCCCAGCCGGGGCGCGAAGATGCGCCGGTTGGAGGACAAGCGCCGCCATTCGCAGCGCAAGTCGTTGCGCCGGTCGCCGGGCGAGTGACTACTCCCGAGTCCGAAGACTGAGCACGCACTTGATCGGGAAGACACGGGCCGTGTGCACGTGTCACGAGTCGGTCTCGTCGGCGCCGTGGCACGATGACCACCTTCTCGACCCGACCCGCCAGGAGGGCCCGTGACCTCGCCGTCGTCCGCCGGAGGACCCCCCGTGGTGCCTTCGATCCCCCTCAACGCCGAACCGGTGCGCCCCACCGGCGAGGCGTCCGTCGGGACGCTGGTCAAGGAGGTGACCACGCACGTCTCCACGCTGGTGCGTGCGGAGGTCGAACTGGCCAAGCAGGAGGTCACCGCCGAGGTGAAGAAGGGGGTGCAGGGCAGCATCTTCTTCGTGCTGGCGGCGGTGATCGCGCTGTTCAGCCTCTTCTACTTCTTCTTCGCCGTCGCCGAGGCCTTCAACCTCATCTGGCCGAGCCAGCAGTGGGCCGGCTACGCGGTGACCTTCGGGATCATGATCATCGCGGCGGGCATCGCCGGGCTGCTCGGCTACCTCAAGGTGCGCAAGATCAAGGCGCCGGAGCGGACCATCGAGACGGCCCGCGAGTCGGTCGAGGTCCTGCGCCGCGGCCGCTCCGACGCCCCGCCGTCGGCCTGACCGAGCACCACCTCGAGGACGACCCGGCCGCACTGCCGGGTCCGTGGCGGCACCGGGCGGTGTCGGCCAACGGCGTCCGGTTGCACGTCGCCGAGTGCGGGCCCGAGGCGACGCGCAGCGGCACCCGTCCGCCGGCGACGGAGTCGCCCGACCCGGTCCTCCTGCTGCACGGGTTCCCGGAGTTCTGGTGGTCCTGGCGCCACCAGCTCACCGCGCTCGGCGCCGCCGGCCACCACGTCCTCGCCCCCGACCTGCGCGGGTACTGCGGCTCCGACCGCCCGCCGCGCGGCTACGACCTGTGGACCCTCGCCGGCGACGTGGCCGGGCTCGTCCGGGCCCTCGGGGCGCGGCGGGCCACGATCGTCGGCTCCGGGTGGGGCGCGGCGATCGCGTGGACCGTCGCGGCACTGCACCCCCGGGTGGTGTCCCGCCTCGTCGTCGCCGGCCCCCACCCGCTCGCGTTGCGGCAGGCGGTGCGCCGTCGGCCCTGGCGCCACGCCGCCGCGCTGCGCGACGTCGCCTTCTTCCAGCTCCCCCGCCTGCCCGAGCGCGCCCTGCGCCGGGACGGCGGCGTCCGGGCCGGCGAGCTGCTCGCTGCGGGCTCCGGGCCGGCCTGGCCCGAGGCACCCGAGTTCCCCCGGGTCGCGGCGCAGCACGCGGCGGCGATCCTCACGCCGCGCACGTCGCACTGCGCCCTGGAGTACTTCCGGTGGGCGGCGCGCTCCCAGGGCCGTCCCGACGGCCACCGCTTCGCCCGCGCGATCGACCGGCGGGTCGAGGCCCCGGTCCTGACGCTGCACGGCGACGCGGACCCGTGGGTGCCCGAGGACGTGTCGCGCGCCTCGGCCCGCTGGGCGGTCGACCACGAGTTCCTGACGGTGCCCGGTGCCGGTCACTTCCCGCACCAGGAGGCCCCGCGGCACGTCACGGAGGTGCTCCTCCGTCGCTCGTGAGCAGGAGGTGCGGTCAGGACCGCAGTCCCTGCTGACGGGCCGGAGGCACCTACGCGGCGCAGTTCCCCGTCGACACCCGGCTCGTCGCGTCCGGTGCGGCGTTCAGGGCCGCGCGCACCTGGTCGGCCGTCAGCACGAAGCCGGTGTCGCCCTGGTCGACGGCCGCGCCGAACACCACGCCGATGACCTGGCCCTGCGGGTTCACCAGCGGCCCACCGGAGTTCCCGGACCGCACCGTGCCGCGGATCGTGTAGACGTCGCGGGTCACGGTGGACGAGTCGTAGATGTCGGGCCCGCGCAGCTGGATGCGCTGCCGGATCTTCGCGGCCGACGAGGTGAACGGGCCGTCCAGCGGATAGCCCAGGGCCACCGCGTTGTCCCCGGTCTGCGCCCCGGAGAAGTTGAACGGGAGGGCCCGCGCGTCGAGGCCGGGCACCGCCAGGATCGCGACGTCGACCTGCTCGTCGTAGTACACGACGCGCGCCGACTCGGTCTCCGAGCCACCCCCGGACTGCGGCACCTCCACCGAGACCTCGCTCGTCCCCGCGACGACGTGCGCGTTCGTCATCACCCGCTGGTTCCCGATGACGAAGCCGCTGCCCTCCAGGGCCCGCGAGCACGACGGGGCGCGCCCACGGATCTTCAGGACGCTGGACTTGGCCCGCTGCACGACCGGGTCCTCGACGAGAGCCGGGTTGGGCGCGGGCACCTCGGCCACCGGCGTGGAGGAGAAGGGGGAGAGCACGTCGGGGAAGCCGGAGGAGTCGAACATCGCCCGCAGCTCGTTGGGCAGCGCCCGGATCGGCGTCGGCATGACGGAGTCGACCGTCGAGAGCACCGCGGAGTTCTTCAACGCCGAGGACAGGGCGACGTTCGACGACGTCGCGAGCGGGAGGGCGATCAGCCACGCCACGACGAGGGCGGTGATCGCCTGCAGGATCGAGCCGAACGTGGAGTCGACGGTGCGCACCGCGTTGAGGCGCATCCGGTCGCGCACCGCGCGCCCGAGGTAGACCCCGAGCGTCTCGCCGAGCGCCACGAGCGCGATGACGATGAGCACGCTGACGACGACGCGGCTGGTGTCGCCCTCGAACAGCCCCACGACCAGCGGCGCGATCTTCAGCCCGAGCAGCGCCCCGCCGATGACGCCCAGGAAGGACAGCGCGGCGACCGCGAGCCCGTGCCGCCAGCCCGAGATGGCCGCGGCGACCGCGAGCAGCACGACGACGATGTCGACCCAGCTCATCGGATCGCGTCTCCCTCTCGGCGGTGGACCGCCTCGTTGTCACGGCGGTGGGCCGCCATGTCGTCACCGCGCCGCGCCCACGCCTCGCCGAGGTCGCGGACGTCCGAGGTGTCCCACGGAATCGTCCACCCCGCGAGATCCAGGACCCAGGACAGCACCAGTGCCGTGAATCCCCACACCAACAGCCCACGCACGGCGAACGCCGGGCCGAGGTAGCCGCTCGGGGAGCTGACGCTGAACCGGCGGGCCGGATCGGTCAGCTCGGCGAGCGGGACGCGCACGACGGCGGCCGTCTCGCCCGGGTCGACGACGCGGACCGGGCCGGGGTGCGCCCAGTACGCGACGACGGGGGTCACGGCGAACCCGGTGACCGGGATCGTGAGGGCCGGCAGCGTCGTGAGCGGGACGATCCCGCGCGGGTCCGCGCCGGTCTCCTCCTGCGTCTCGCGCAGGGCCGCGGCGATCCGGGCGTCGAGTCCCTCACCGTCGCCGGGCTCGAGCCCGCCGCCCGGGAACGCAGCCTGCCCGGCGTGGTCGCGCAGCTCGGCGGCGCGTTCGGTGAGCAGCAGATCGGGCCCGGCGTCCGACTCGCCGAAGAGCAGCAGGACGGCCGCCTCCCGCGCCGGGTCGTCCGAGGGCCGGCGGCGCAGCGGGACGTCGTCCGCGGTGGCCCGCCCGCACCCGTCGACCAGCGACGTGAGCCACGGGGGCGCGGCCCCGGGGCGCAGCAGCGCGCTCATCCGGCCGCCTTCGCGAGCGCGGTGTCGACCGCGTCGCGCACCTGGGCCGGCGAGGCGAACACCTGCGCGGGCAGCGGGACCACCGAACCGTCGGGTCGGACGAGGACGCTCGCCGGCAGCACCGGCGCGGCCCCGAGGCGGCGCGCGACCGTCTGGCCCGGATCGGAGACCGACGGGTAGTGCACCCCGAGCTGGCCGAGCAGCGCGAGCGCGTCCGCCGGGTCGTCGGCGACGTCGACCCCGAGGACGGAGGCCGCGCCGGGCTCGGCGGCGTACGCGGTGATCGCGGGGAGCTCCTGCCGGCAGGGGCCGCACCACGAGGCCCACAGGTTGACCAGGGTGGTCCGGCCGGGCAGGGCGGCCGCGAGGTCGACCCGGCCGGGGGCGCCGAGACAGTCGAGGGTGAGCCCCGTGAGCGGGGCCCCCGCCGCGGCCGTGCCCACGGCCGGCGTCGGGCAGGGCTGCAGCGCCGCCCGGGCCCGGGCGTCGGCGAGCTCCGCGGGGTCGCTGCGCACGGTGGGCGCGGCGCTCGGCACGGGCTGGGGGACGGAGCCGCCGTCGGAGTCCCGCGGCCACAGCGCGATGACCCCGACGATCACCAGGATCACCACGAGCAGGGTCGAACCGACCTCGGTGCGCGTCACCGCTCGAGACCGACGAGGGCCAGCAGGTGGTCGGCCTCCGGACCCTTCACGAGCTTGGCGGCCTTGGCGGGGTCGGTCTCGCCGATCCCGGCCGACGGGCAGTCCTTCGCGAGCGAACAGGCTCCGCACGCCGGCTTCTTCGCGTGGCAGACGCGGCGACCGTGGAAGATCACGCGGTGGGACAGCATCGTCCAGTCCTTGCGCTCGATGAGCGTCCCGACCTGCTTCTCGACCTCCACCGGGTCCTCCGAGTCCGTCCACGCCCAGCGGCGCGTGAGCCGGCCGAAGTGGGTGTCGACGGTGATCCCCGGGACCCCGAACGCGTTGCCGAGCACGACGTTCGCCGTCTTGCGCCCGACGCCGGGCAGCGTCACGAGGTCCTTCAGGTTCCCCGGCACCTCGCCGTCGAACTTCTCGACGAGCGCCTGCCCCAGCGAGATCACCGAGTTCGTCTTGGCCCGGTAGAAGCCGGTGGGGCGGAGGATCTCCTCCATCTCGGTGCGGTCGGCCCCGGCGTACGCGGGGGCGTCCGGGTACCGGGCGAACAGTGCCGGGGTCACGCGGTTGACGGTGACGTCGGTGGTCTGCGCGGACAGGACCGTCGCGACGAGCAGCTCGAGCGGCGAGGTGAAGTCGAGCTCGCAGTGCGCGTCGGTGTGCGCCTCGGCGAGCGCGCGGTGCATCCGGCGGGCGCGCCGCACGAGCCCGAGCCGCGTCTCGCCCGCTCGCACGGCGCTGGCCCCCGAGGTCATCCGACCAGGGTAATGAACGGCCGGACACGCCGGGACGACCCCGGTGCTCGACACCTCCCGCGGCTGCGGGACCATCTCCCTCACCATGACCGCCTGGATCGCCGTCCTCATCCCCCTGCTCATCATGGTCTTCGCCCTGGGCATGGAGCGCCTGGAGACCAGACTCCGCGCCGGTACCGTCCGTGAGGACGAGGTCGAGGACTTCCTCGAGCGTGCCCGTCCCGACGAGGTGAAGGCCCTGTTCCGCCAGGGCATCGGCGGCGCCCTGCAGATGTTCCGCCTGCGCAACCTCGGCAAGCGCGGCAGCGGATCGAAGCGTGGCCGCAGCTCGGGTGCATCCTCCCGGAGCACCACGGGCGTGTGACGCTCACCCAGCGGCGTCATTCCGGCCTTGTAACCTGGTCCGAACGAGGGACGCAGGTCGCGGATCACCGCTACAGCGGATAAATCCGGAGGTCGCGTCGGCCGTGCCAGCGTGATCTTGGCGTTGCGCACGACTAGACTGACGGAAGACGTGACCGGTGACACAGCGCGCAGCGGGCCCCGACGGGTATCGGGCGGGCGGGGTCGGACGAGTCGGCGAGGAGCGGACGGTGGACGAGGTACTGGCCCGCGCGGGGATCTTCCAGGGCGTGGATCCCGCCGCGGTCGAGGTGTTGACGGAATCTCTCGACCGGGTCGAGTTCCCCCGGGGCACCGTCATCTTCAACGAGGGCGAGCCGGGTGACCGGCTGTTCATCGTGCAGAGCGGGAAGGTCAAGATCGGGCGGCGGTCCCCGGACGGCCGGGAGAACCTGCTCTCGATCTTCGGGCCCTCCGACATGTTCGGGGAGCTGTCGATCTTCGACCCGGGGCCCCGGACGTCGACCGCCACGTGCGTGACCGACGTGCGGGCCTACTCGATGGACCGCACGGCGCTCAAGGAGTGGATCTCGCAGCGCCCGGAGATCGCGGAGCAGCTGCTGCGCGTGGTCGCCCGCCGCCTGCGGCGCACCAACAACCTGCTCGCGGACCTCATCTTCACCGACGTCCCGGGCCGTGTCGCCAAGGCGCTGCTGCAGCTCGCGCAGCGCTTCGGCTCGCAGGAGGCCGGCCTGCTGCGGGTGACGCACGACCTCACGCAGGAGGAGATCGCCCAGCTCGTCGGCGCCTCCCGCGAGACCGTGAACAAGGCCCTGGCGGACTTCGCCGCCCGTGGCTGGCTCCGCCTCGAGGGCAAGAGCGTCCTCATCCTCGAGCCGGACCGGCTCGCCCGCCGCGCCCGCTGATCGCACCAGCCCGACGCCGAGACCGCGCCCGACCCTCGCGCGGTCTCGGCCGCCAGCGGTGCGTCCGGTGCCGCGGCGCGCTCAGCCGTGCTCGCGGAGGTACTCCAGCTGCGCGGCCACGGAGATGTCCGCCGCGGGCCAGAGCGACTCGTCGACGTCCGCGTAGACGACCTCGACGACCTGGCGCGGGGTCACGTCCTCCCCGAGCCGTCGCACCGCCTCCCGCACCTGCTCGAGGCGCTGTTCGCGGTGGGCCAGGTAGTCCCGGGCGGTCCGCGGGGCGTCGGGGAGGTCCGGCCCGTGCCCCGGGAGCAGGGTCGTGCCCGCGGGGAGCGCGGCGAGACGATCCAGGGAGCGCAGGTAGTCCCCGAGTGCGCCGTGGTGGTCGCCGAGGACGGTGGTGCCGCGGCCGAGCACGGTGTCCCCGGTGAGCACGCTGCCGTCGCCGTCGACGACGAAGCACAGCGAGTCGGTGGTGTGGCCCGGCGTCGCCAGGACCCGGATGTCCAGTCCCGCCGCGCCGAGCGCGTCCCCCGCGCCGAGACCCTCCGCCCCGAGGCAGAGCTGCGGGTCCAGCGCGCGCACCGGCGCCCCGGTCCGCTCCGAGAACGTCCGGGCGCTCTCGCTGTGGTCGAAGTGGTGATGGGTCAGCAGGATCAGCTCGACGGGGCCCTGCTCCTGCAGACGGTCGAGGTGGCGGGTCTCCTCGGGACCGGGATCCACGACGACGCAGCCACGCTGACCGGGCGCGCGCAGCACCCAGCTGTTGGTGCCGTCCAGCGTCATCCCGGACGGGTTGTCGGCGAGGACCACGCCCGCCGCCGAGGTGACGGGGCGCAGCATCTCGTAGGCAGGGTGCTCGGGCAGGTCGGTCACGCCAGGACCCTAGATCCGGGCGGGGTCAGGCGCTCGCGTCGTCCGGACCGCCGGGCGGCAGCCCGTGCCCGTTGACGCGGCCCCCGGGCGAGCCCGGCCGCGGCGGGCGCGGTCCCGGCGGGGCCGGGCGGGACGGGCCGAAGGGATCGGCGCCCTCGGAGCGCTCCCGTTGGGCGAGCTCCTCGTGCAGGCGGGCGAGCAGCTCGCGCTCCCGGTCGGAGAGCTGCGCGACCGAGTCGTCGAAGTCCGGCGACCAGGCCGCGGTGCCGTCCGGCTCCGCTGGGGGGGCGGGCGGGGGACCCGGGACCCGGCCCGGGCCCTGCGGCGTCCAGCCCGCGCCGTCGGCGGTGGCCCACGGCGGAGCGACCTCGTCGCCGGGCTCACCGGGCCGTCGCGGACCCGGTCCACCGACGGGCGGTCCGACCGGCGGTGCTCCCGGGGGCGGTCCACCGGGCGGGGCGGGTCGGGGCGGTCCCTGGGGCGGGGCCCCGGGTCCGGGTCCGGCGGGGGCTGACGGAGGTCCGGCCGGAGGCGGGCCGGGCGGCGGCCCGATGACGGCGGGGCCCGCGGGCGGCGGGCTGCCCACGGCGGTCGGTCCCGCCGGGCCGGACCAGGCGACGGGTCCGGTGGCGGGCTCGTCGTCGGGCGCGGCGACGACCGCGTCGTGACGGTGACCGTTGGTCCCGAGCGTGTCCGGCTCGTCGTCGGCCGGCCCCGGGTCCGGGCCGTGACGGTGCCCGTTGCTCCCGAAGCTCACCGGCTCCCGGCCCACCTCGACGGGCGAGACGAACAGCGTGTCCGGCCCCGGACGGCCGTCACCGGGGACCGGTCCGCCGGGCCACGCGGGACCGGGTCCGGCACCGAAGCGCGCGTCGTGGCCGAAGCGCGCCGGCCCGGCGTCGGGCTCCGGGGGCAGGTCCCCCTCGCGGGCGCGGCTGTGGCGGGCGCGCTGGACCTGGGCGCTCTCGGCGTCCGGCGCGTCGTCGTCGAGGGAGCCCGACGGCGGGCCGGCCACGGTGTCCGGCGTGGGCTCGTCGTCGCGGACGGGCTCGTCGCGACGGGTGACGCGGTGCCCGTTGGTGCGCGGACGGGACCCCGCCGCGCGGAACGAGGTCGTCCCCAGATCGCTGGCCGCGGGACGTCCGTGGCGTCCGGTGGGGGCCTCGTCCTCGTCCTCGTCCTCCTCGAGCTCCGGCTCAGGCTCCGTGGCGGGCTGGGACTCGCCGGAGGGTAGGGGGTGGCCGTTGCGGGCGGGCAGGTCGTCGGCGGGCTCGAGGCGGGTGGGCTCGAGGGAGTCCGCGGTCAACGGCGCCGAGAAGTCCTCCGGGGACGGCTTGGCCCACAGGGCGGCGATCCGGCGGGCGGTCGAGGAGAGGTCCTCGTCGATGGAGGTCTCCGACGCGGCGGGCGCTGCCGGTGCGGGCTTCGGGGCGGCCGGCGGCGCCACCAGGGGGCTGGACGCCGCCGCCTGCTCGGCCGGCGGGGCGGGGCTCGGCGTCCGACGCTCGACGGACGCCTCCTCACCGGTCGGGGCGGCCGGAGCGCGGCCGTCGACGCGTGGGTGGTCGGCGGCGGGTGGGTGGTCGGCGGCGTCGTCGTCGTCGAGGTCCTCGAGGCCGGGTTCCTCGGGGTCGTCCTCGGGCTCGTCCGCGACCTGCGGGGCGGCCACCGGCGGGACCGGGCCGGTGCGCGAGGTCCCCGAGTCGGCGACCGTCCGCCAGGTCTCCTCCTCGTCGGCCACACCGAACCGGGGCACCGCTCGGGCGCGGGGGGCCGGGGTGGGCTGCGCGACGGGACTCGCCGCGGCCCGGGCGAGAGCCTCGTCGGCCACGAGCGGGCGCGCCGCCGCGAGGGCGTCACGGTGGTAGGCGGGCAGTCCGGCGCCGGTCGCGAACACCTCGACCGAGGTGTCGTCGAGGGCTCGGGCCGCGTGCGCGAGGTGGTGGACGACGTGGTCGCAGTCGTCCGGACCCACCGTCTCCACGAGCACCACCCGGTGCGGGACCGGCCCGGGGGCGGAGCCGGCCGGCGTGACACGCCAGCTCTCGCGCACCGCCACCACGCCCGTCAGCCGACGAGCAGCCCGGGCGAGCGGGACGCCCGGCGCGCGGTCCGCGGCCGTGGCGACGAAGCGGTGCACCGAGCGCTCGAGCGCCCCGGAGTCGGCGGGGAGCAGTCCGAGCAGCTCCGCGTCGACCCGGGCCGCGGCGAACCACGGCCGCAGGACCGCGCGTTCGTCACCGGTCAGGCCGACCCCACCGGCGAGCAGGCAGCCCCCGAGGAGCTCCGCGGCCTCGGCGTCGTCCTCCGCGGCGACCATCTCGCGGACGGAGGTGAGGGCGTCGTCGTCGAGGCGCCCGGCGAGCCCGAGCAGGACGTCGTGCAGGCGCCCCGCGGAGGGCGGCCCGTCCCCGGGCTCCACCCGCGCCGGGCCGGCCTCGGACCGGGTCGTCGGCGGTGCGGCGGGCGTCGCGGGCGGCGCTGGGCGACGGGCGGCCGGGGTCGTCGGCCGCCGCGCGGGTCGGCGACGCATCGTGGGCCTCCGGCATCCCGGCGGCACCCCGGGCCGCCTCGGGACGTCCGGGGAGGTCGGCTGCCCCCGTGCGGGCGGGGACGTCGGGCTCCCGGGCCACGACGAGGCCGTCGTCGGGCAGCGTCCGTTCGACGGCGGGTCGGACCGCTTCGGGCACTCGGTCGGCGGCAGGTCGAGCCACCTCGGGCCGGGCGACGGCAGGCCGACCGGCCATCGGCCGGTCGTCGACGGGGTCAGCGACGGCCGGGGACTGCTCGGCCACGGCCCGCTCGACCCTCGGCTGCCCGACGACGGGTCGCTCGGCCACCGGCTGCTCGGCCACCGACCGCTCGGCCACCGACCGCTCGGCCACCGGGTGCTCGACCGACGCCTCGACGGGGACCTGGTCGCGCCTCGGCCGGCCGATCCGCCCGTCGACCACGGGGGTGGCGAGCCCCGCGCCGTCCGTCGCCGGGTCGGCGCCTGGAGCGTCGTCGGGGGAGCCGGAACGGTCCACGGCGCGCTTGCGCTGCTCCGCGACCCGCCGCCAGGCGGCCAGCGCCACCGGGTCACGCCCGCCGCCGCGGGCTCGGGGCGTGGACGGACGCGGGCCGTCGGGCTGCGGGGTCCCGGCCTCAGCCATGTCGCACCAGCTCTGCGGGTGAGGGGGCGGCGCCGATCCGGGGGCCGGGGAGACCCGGGCCCTCCGAGGGGGACGCGGACACCGAGGCCGGGGCCCCCGCCCGCCAGAGGACCTCGGACGCGGCCAGCGCGGCGCGGTGGTAGGAGGTGGTGAGGGTGCCCGCGCCGATGACCTCGACGCCGGGGTCGGCCCCGCCGTGCGCGCGCAGGGCGCGCTGTACGGCGCCGGTGAGCGAGGGCAGGTCACCGGCCGCGCTCACGAGGACCACGCGCACGGGCCCGCCCGCCGGGGCCGTCCGCCAGGCGCGGCGCACCTCCCCGACCTCGCCGACGGTGGGCAGCAGGGCGCGCAGCACGAGGTCGGCGGCGTCCCAGCCGGATCGCCCCGGCTCGGTGAACGTGGCGGTCGGCTCGGGGGCGGTGTCCGCGTGCAGCACCGCGTCGACCAGGCGGACCGGTCCGTGCCAGCTGGTCACGGCCTCGCGGAGCAGTCCGCGCTCGGTCTCGGTGACCCCGACCCGGTGGCGCAGCAGCGTCCGCGGCACCGCGGTGCGCAGCGCGACGACGGCATCGGCCGCGAGCCAGTCCCGCAGCCGCCACAGCGAGCGGTCGGGGAGGCGGCCGGCGAGCGCGACGAGGAGGTCGTGGCAGGCGCGTGCCGTGCCCCCGGGCCGTGCCTCGTCGGCGGAGCGGGCCCCGTCGGCCCGGCCGTTCCCGACCGTCGCCCCGTCGATCCCGGGGCCGTCGAGTCCGGCACGCGTGCTCGCCACGTCGTTCTCCCTCCGCCGCGGGTGTCGGCCACCCGCGGGCGTCACCTCGGAAAGCTCACGCCAGGTCGACGACGACCTCAACCTCGACCGGGGCGCCCAGCGGTAGCGCCGCCACCCCGATCGCCGAGCGGGCGTGTTCGCCCGACGAGCCGAACACCTCGCCCATGAGCTCCGAGGCACCGTTCACCACCTGGGGCTGGCCGCCGAACCCGGGCGCCGAGGCCACGTAGCCGACGACCTTGGCCACCGACGTGACCGCGTCGAGGCCCACCACCGCGTCGATCGCGGCGAGCGCGTTGAGCGCGGCGATCCGCGCGTAGGCCTTGGCGTCGTCGACCGAGACCTCCGCGCCGACGAGGCCCGTCGCGGGCAGCTCACCGCCGACCAGCGGGAGCTGGCCCGACGTCCACACCTGGGCGCCGACCTTCTTCGCGGGCACGTAGATGCCCTTCGGCGGGGCGACCGGCGGTAGCTCGATGCCGAGCTCGGCGAGCCGCGCCCGGGGAGAGGTCACGACAGCGGTCGCTTGAGGTAGGCGACGTGCTGCTCACCCGTCGGCCCGGGCAGGACGGTGACGAGCTCCCAGCCGTCCACACCCCACTGGTCGAGGATCTGCTTCGTCGCGTGGGTCAGCAGGGGGACGGTCGCGTACTCCCAGGTCTGGGCACTCATGGTCGCGAGGGTAGATGTCCCGTCCGACACCTCCCGCTGTGCCCCGGACGCCCGCGTACCTGCTCACACCTGCGGCGACCCGCCGGCACGCACCGTGACCCGTCGTCGGACGCGATGTGACCGAGCCCTCCGGCCGGGGCCGACGGTCCCGCGGTCGCGGTCCTACCCTGGTCGCCGTGAGCAACCAGCGCCGGTCGGGCAGTGTCGGCGTCCTGGACGACGGCGGCGTCGAGCGCTGGCCCGAGTCCCTGGCCGCGGCCCGCCTCCACGTCGTGACGGGCAAGGGCGGGACGGGCAAGTCGACCCTCGCCGCCTCGCTGGCCCTCTCCCTCGCCGCGGGTGGCGGACGGACGCTGCTCGTCGAGGTCGAGGGCCGCCAGGGCATCGCGCAGCTCTTCGACACCCCACCGCTGCCCTACTCGGAGACGCGGATCGCGGTCGCGCCCGACGGCGGGGAGGTCCGCGGCCTCGCCGTGGACTCCGAGGAGGCGCTCCTCGAGTACCTCGAGATGTTCTACAACCTCGGGCTCGCCGGCCGGACCCTGCGCCGCATGGGCGCGGTCGAGTTCGCGACGACGCTCGCGCCGGGCCTACGCGACGTGCTGCTGTCCGGGAAGGTCAAGGAGTGCGTCGGGCGCACCGTCGGCGACGACCGTGGCGGCTCGCGCAGCCGGGGCTCCCGCCAGCCCCTCTACGACGCGGTGATCCTGGACGCGCCGCCCACGGGCCGCGTCGTGAAGTTCCTCGACGTCACCAAGGCGATGGGCACGCTCGCCCGGACCGGCCCGATCCGCACGCAGAGCGAGGGCGTCGTGGCGTTGCTGCACTCCCCGCAGACCGTCGTGCACGTCGTGACCCAGCTGGAGGACCTGCCGGTGCAGGAGACGCTCGACACCGTCGACGAGCTGACCGCCGCGAACCTCCCGCCCGGCGCGGTGATGATCAACCGGGTCCGGCCGGCGCGGCTCCCCGTCGGGGGCGGCGACGTCGTCGACGACAGCAGGCTGCGCGACGGGCTCGAGGCCGCCGGGCTCTTCCTCAAGGACGACGAGATGGACGGGCTGCTCAGCGAGGTCGGCGAGCACACCCAGCGGCTCGCGGTCGAGGCGGGCGTGCGCTCCCGGCTCGACGCGGCCGGCCTGCCGCAGCTCGAGCTGCCCGAGCTCACCGAGGGCGTCGACCTCGGCGGCCTCTACGAGCTCGCCGAGCTGCTGCGCGAGCAGGGGGTGCGCCGTGGCCGCTGACCCGATCGGCGACGCGCCCGCCGGGCGCGTCCGCCGCCCCCAGCACCTCGACCTGGACGCGCTCATCGACGACCGCGCGACCCGCGTGCTCGTCTGCTGCGGCTCCGGTGGCGTCGGCAAGACGACGACGGCGGCCGCGCTCGCGTTGCGGGCTGCGGCCCACGGCCGGAAGGTCGTCGTGCTGACGATCGACCCCGCGAAGCGGCTCGCCCAGTCGATGGGCCTCGAGGAGCTCGACAACGAGCCGCGCGAGGTGCCCGGTGCCGTCGCGGACGGTTCCGACGGCGAGCTGCAGGCGATGATGCTCGACATGCGCCGGACCTTCGACGAGATGGTCCTGGGCCACACCACGCCCGACCGCGCGCAGGCGATCTTCGACAACCCCTTCTACCAGACCATCTCCTCGTCCTTCTCCGGGACGCAGGAGTACATGGCCATGGAGAAGCTGGGGCAGCTCGCGGCCACCGGTCGCTGGGACCTGATCATCGTCGACACCCCGCCGTCGCGCTCCGCCCTCGACTTCCTGGACGCGCCGCAGCGGCTCTCGTCCTTCCTCGACGGCCGCATGATCCGCCTGCTCTCGGCGCCCGCCCGGGCCGGCGGGTCGGCCCTGCGCAAGCTCGTCGGCTCGACGTTCAACCTCTTCGCGAAGGCCGTCTCGACGATCCTCGGTGGGCAGATGCTCGCCGACGCCTCGGCCTTCGTGCAGGCCTTCGACACGCTCTTCGGCGGGTTCCAGGAGCGCGCGAACGCGACCTACCAGCTGCTGCGCGCCCCGGGCACGGCGTTCCTCGTGGTCGCCTCGCCGGAGCCGGACGCGCTGCGCGAGGCGTCGTACTTCGTCGAACGGCTCGGCACCGAGAAGATGCCGCTGGCCGGCATGATCCTCAACCGCACCCACCCGGTGCACGCGACGCTCTCCGGAGCCCGGGCCCGCGAGGGGGCCGAGACCCTCGAGGCCGCGCGCGGGGACGCGACGACGGCGGCCGTGCTGCGTCTGCACGCCGACCGGGTCGAGACGGCCGAGCGCGAGCGCCGCGTGCTGTCGCGGTTCACGCGGGCCCACCCGTCGGTGCCGATCGTCGACGTCCCGGCGATGGCGACCGACGTCCACGACCTCGAGGGCCTGCGCGCGATCGGAGCGTTGCTGACGTCCTGAGACGTCGGCCGGGTCGTTCGGGCGGCGTGTCTGGACCTGCGCGGCGCGCACACACTCCGCCCGGGGCGGCGTTCGGTTCTGAGCAGACCTGCGTGCGCCGCACACACTTCGCAGGAACCGGCGTCCGGTTGTGGATGGACCTGCGCGGGGCGCACACACTCCGCCCGGGGCGGCGTTCGGT
The DNA here is from genome assembly GCA_963849235.1 of uncultured Actinomycetota bacterium. Classification (GTDB taxonomy): domain Bacteria; phylum Actinomycetota; class Actinomycetes; order Mycobacteriales; family Pseudonocardiaceae; genus Actinomycetospora. Next base: position 254,321 of record CAWKGY010000003.1, read on the forward strand.
TCGGGGCAGATCTGTGCGCCCGCGCACTCTTCGTGGCCCTCGGCGCGGACGCCGGCAGCGCCGGCGCCTGCAGTGACGGGGCCCGCATGGCCGCCTTCTTGGGTCAGCCTGGTGTCAGTGTTGCCCCTCAGGGAGATCCGAGCTCGGCGCACCGTTGCCCGCATCGCTGGCTCGGTCGCCTCTGTCGGGCTCATCGAGGGAGGGCCGCGCGTCGGCCGGAGGTCCTTCCGCCCGCGCAGTGACCCCTTGATCTTGGGCGGGTCCGAGCGCGTGGAGCCGGCCGACCCGAGCGGCGCAGCTCAGCCCACCGAGGGAGTCGGGGCACGACGGCCGAACCTGCCCCAGCGCGCGCTGTGACTCCGCGATCTCTGTGCCCGCTCACGGTGGGAGACCGGGGTCCGCCATGAGGAACCTGGCCGGTCAGTCGGTGGACCCTGAACCCATCGCGCGGAAGTCGGGGAGCGTGCGCCACGCGCAGGTCCACCCACAACCGAACGCCTCCCCGGCCGGAGTGTGTGCGCCACGCGCAGGTCCACCCACAACCGAACGCCTCCCCGGCCGGAGTGTGTGCGCCACGCGCAGGTCCACTCACAACCGAACGCCTCCCCGACCGGAGTGTGTGCGCCACGCGCAGGTCAACCCACAACCGAACGTCGCCTGCCCAGAGTGTGTGCGCCACGCGCAGGTCAGCCCAGCCCGCCGCGCCTCGATGACCGACGGCGAACCCGGCGCGATCGCGAGCGGCTCACCCGGCCTGGCGCGTCCCCCGCCCCGGCCGTCCGGTCGGCTCCTCGGAGGAGGGCTCGTCGCCGCTCCCGGCGGACCGACGGGCAGGCCGCGGAGCGGGCTGCGACGCCGGGCGCGGGGCCGGCTCCTGGGGACGCAACGCCGCGCGACGGGCGGCCTCGAGCAGCGCCGACCAGGACACGACGTCCGGCCGGCGCTTGAGCAGCGCACGCCGCTCCCGCTCGGTCATGCCGCCCCACACGCCGAAGCGGATGCGGTTGTCCAGGGCGTGCGCCAGGCACTCGGTCCGCACGGGGCACGCCGTGCACACCTCACGCACGTCCCGCTGCTGCGCACCCTGGACGAACAGGGTGTCGGGGTCCTCGCCACGGCACCGCGCCCGGTGGCGCCAGTCCCGCGTGACCGTCGTCCGTCCCGAATCGTCGTTCACGTCATCCCGCCCTCGTGTGGCCCCATGGCTCCCGGGGACCGCGCCCGCCCCGCCGGTGCACGTTCCCCGGCACGCCCGGCCCTCCTCGGCCGCGCGTCCCGCCCGTTCACGGGGTTCGACGCACTGTAAGAGCCGCCGGTTCCACCGAGAAAGCCCCGAAACGGATCCGTCATACGGAGATCTGTGACCGGCGGCGGTCCGCAGGGCGACCAGCGCCGATCCGGCCGATCGGGACGACATGAGCAGGAACCTCACGTCCTGCCAGTAACCTGACGCCGATGACTGGGGGAACGGACCGGACCGGTGGCGGCGCGGACACCGGGCGGCGTCGGCGCGCCGGTCCCGCGGCGCGCCTGGTGGGGCTCTGCCTCGTCGCGGGCCTGCTCGCGGCCGGGGTGGCGTTCCCGCTGGTGGGTGGCGTCGGGCTGATCAGCAACGACGCGAGCGACACGGTCAGTGCCACGTCGTCGGACCTCGCGGCCGGCCAGCTGCCGTTGGTCACCACGGTGACCGACCGCCAGGGCGCTCCGCTGGCCTACCTCTACGACCAGAACCGTCAGCCCACCCCGCTCGAGAGCATCGCGCCGACGATGAAGGCGGCGATCGTCGCGATCGAGGACCGCCGGTTCTACGAGCACGACGGCGTGGACTGGACGGGGACGCTGCGTGCGCTCGTGACCAACCAGAGCGCCGGCTCCACCCAGCAGGGCGCGTCGACCCTGACCCAGCAGTACATCAAGAACTACCAGCTCTACGTGACCGCGCGGAGCCAGTCCGAGCGGCTCAAGGCCACCGAGGCGACCTACGCCCGCAAGCTGCGCGAGGTCCGCGTGGCCCTGCAGCTCGAGCGCCAGCTCTCCGACGGGCGCACGAAGCACGAGGCCAAGGACGAGATCCTCCAGCGCTACCTGAACATCGTCTTCCTCGGGAACAACTCGTACGGCATCGGGGCCGCCTCCCGCACGTACTTCAACACCACGCCCGACCGGCTCACGATCCCCCAGGCCGCGCTGCTCGCGGGGATGGTGCAGTCGACGGCGGCGTTCGACCCGGTCGCACACCCGGAGGCCGCGACCGGCCGACGCAACGAGGTCATCGACCAGATGGCCGTCCAGGGGATGATCACGCAGGCCCAGGCACAGGAGGCCGCGGCGAGCCCGCTCGGCGTCGTCAGCCCGCTGGCGACCCCGGCCAACGGCTGCATCGGGGCGGGCGACGCGGCGTTCTTCTGCAAGTACGTCGTGGACTACCTCGGGCAGGCCGGGATCTCCTCCGAGCAGCTCAACCGGGCCGGGTACACGATCCGGACCACCCTGGACCGCACCGCGCTGACCGTCATGTCGGCCGCGCTGCGCGGCGAGGTGCCGGCGCGCCAGCGCAACGTCGCCGACGTCATGGCCGCCGTCTCCCCGGGCGCGGACCGCCACGAGGTGCTGGCGATGGGGTCGAACCGGGTGTTCGGGGTGGACGGTGCGGCGCTGCAGACCAGCTACGGGTTGCCGTGGGAGCCGGTGAACCTGGGCGCGGGCTCGGTCTACAAGGTCTTCACCGCCGCGACGGCGCTCGACAAGGGCCTCGGCATCGACTACCAGATGCAGATCCCGCCGGACGGTTACTCGTCCCCGATCTACCGCGACGGCCAGGGCAACCCGTTCCCGGTCCGCAACGCCGGCTCCTACGCGCCGGTCCTCTCGATGACCGACGCCCTGGCGCAGTCGCCGAACACCGGTTTCGTGAAGCTCATGGAGTACACCGGCGTCGCGCCCGTGGTCGACATGGCGGTCAAGCTCGGGATGCGCTCGCTGGCCGAGCCGCAGGGGGCGGGCGGCAAGTCGATCGCCGAGATCGCCAAGGAGCAGAACCAGGGGTCGTTCACCCTGGGCGTGACGCCGACCAGCGTCCTCGAGCTCTCCAACGTCGGGGCCACGCTCGGCTCGCACGGGAAGTGGTGTCCGCCGACGCCGGTCCTCGGCATCACCGACGCCTCCGGCTCCTCCGTCCCCCTCGCCGAGCAGCCCTGCGAGCAGGTCGTCCCGCCGACGTTGGCCGACACCCTCATGTCGGGGCTGTCCAAGGACGACCAGGCGGGCGGCACCTCCGCCGCCGCGGCCGGGGAGAACGGCTGGAACCGGCCGCTGGCGGGCAAGACGGGGACCACGCAGCAGAACAAGTCCGCGGCGTTCCTCGGGTTCACCCCCGGCATCGCGGGCGCCGTCATCACCTTCGACGACTCCTCGTCGCCGCGGCCGCTGTGCGACGGCGGGGGCGACTCGCCGCCGTTCCCGTGCGGGAGCGGCAACATCTTCGGCGGCAAGACGCCGGCCCGGACCTGGTACAAGACGATGGTCCCGCTGCTGGCGGCCACCCCGGTCCAGCCGCTACCCCCCACCGACCCCCGGTACCTGGCCGGCGGGACGAACGAGCAGATTCCCGACGTCGTGGGACGCACGGCCGACGACGCCCAGTCCGACCTCGAGGACGCGGGCTTCGCGGTGGCCCGCACGACGGTGAACAACCGGGCCCCCGCCGGTACCGTGGTCGGGCAGTCCCCGCGCGGGTCCGCCCTGCCCGACCAGACCGTCACCCTGCAGGTCGCCAGTGGCACGGTGCCCGCGCCGCCCCCGCCACCCGGTGCCGTGGCGACCCCGGCGGCCGCACCGGCACCCGTGACGACGGGACCAGGAGGAAGCGGTGGCTGATCGCCCGGCGGCAGCAGGACCCAGGCGACGGATCGTGCGGGGACTGACCCGGGCGGCCACGGCGGGAGCCGCGGCCGGCGCCCTCGGACTGGGCTACGCGTCGATCGTCGAGCGCCACTGGTTCACGCTGCGCCACGCCACGCTGCCGGTCCTCGCGCCCGGCTCCCGGCCCCTCCGCGTACTGCACGTCTCCGACCTGCACCTGCGGCCGGGGCAGCGCACCGAGAGGGGCTTCGTCGCCGGCCTCGCCGAGCTCGAGCCGGACCTCGTCGTCGACACCGGGGACAACCTCTCCCACCCGCGGGCGGTCCCCGTCGTACTGCGGGCCCTCGGGAGCCTGCTCGACCGACCCGGTGTCTTCGTCTTCGGCAGCAACGACTACCACGGCCCCAAGCCGAAGAACCCCGCGAACTACCTCTTCCGGCCGCAGCACCGCATCCTCGGCCCGGAGCTCCCGTGGCGGGACCTGCGCGCGGCGTTCGTCGAGCGTGGCTGGCACGACGCGACGCACGCCCGCTTCGAGCTGACCGTCGCCGGGCAGCGGATCGCCGTGGCGGGGGTCGACGACCCGCACATCGGCCACGACGACTACGACCGCATCGCGGGACCGCCCGACCCCGAGGACCCCGGCGCGCTCGACGGCGGGGCCGGCACGGGGCCCGTGCTGCGCCTGGGGCTCACCCACTCGCCCGAGCCCCGCGTCCTCGACGGCTTCGCCGCCGACGGCTACGACCTCGTGCTGGCCGGCCACACCCACGGCGGGCAGCTGCGGCTCCCGGGGTACGGCGCGCTGGTCACCAACTGCGGCGTCGACCGGTCGCGGGCCCGCGGCGCCTCCCGGTGGGGCTCGCACATGCGGCTGCACGTGTCGGCAGGCCTCGGGACCTCCCCGTACGCCCCCGTGCGCTTCGGCTGCCGGCCCGAGGCGAGCCTGCTCGAGCTGGTGCCGCGGGACGTCGCCGGCCCGGACGGCACGACCGGCCGTGGCGCCCCGGCCGCCCACCGGCCCCCGTCCAGTCCGGCCGGCACCACCAGGTAGGCTCACCCACAGAGCAGGCGGGACGCTCAACTGCTCGGGGTGTGGCGCAGCTTGGTAGCGCGCCTCGTTCGGGACGAGGAGGCCGTGGGTTCGAATCCCGCCACCCCGACCACGAGGCCCCGGTCCATCGGACCGGGGCCTTCGTCGTCTCCCGACCCGTCTCCGCCGTCTCGGTGCAAGAAATCAGCACGACATGGTCACCGGGTGGTAACGGTCGCTTCCTCCCCCGCGATACCTCGGACGGGTGACACTCGACCACGGGTGTCGGCATCGAGGAACGGGACAACGGGAACGACATGGCCAATCACCGGACACCGGACGACGTCACGCGGCGCGACTCGGCGCTCGACTCGGCCGTTCGGACGACGAGCACCGGCCTGATCTCACCGCGTGCGACGTCCCTGTGGACCTACGGCGCGGCACCGGTGACGACGTCGTCGATCCCGGCACCCCGGACCGCGACCCCGCCGTCGTTCCCGCAGATCCCCGGCGACGTCACCGCTCCGGCGGGTCCCGCACCGTCGCCGACCACGCACCGCGGGCCGGCGACGATCCCGCCCGGGTACCGGTCGCCCACCGCCCTCGTGCCGCTCCAGGCCGGTCCGGCGCCGCTCTCGCCCGCCCACGGCTGGGCCCCGCCCGTCCTGCCGACCCCGGCCGCACCCGCCGTCGCCGACGAGTCCGACGTCGCGCACCGCAGCGCCCCGGACGAGATCGAGTCCCGCGCCACGACCACCCTCATCCCGAGCTCGCCCGGCGCCCGCCGGTCGCGCTCCGGGCCGGTGTTCGTCGACGGCAGCGGTCGTCGCGCCCGCCGGTTCAAGGGGGTCGCCGCGGCGGCCGCGGCGCTCGCCGCGGGCTACGTCGGCGTCGTCGTGACCGGCGCGCTGGCCGGGGCGACCGGTCCCGCCCTCAACGCGGTCCCCGTGTCCTCCGGCGCCTCGCTCGCGCCCGCGACGCCGGTGCTCGGCCCGGCCCCCGCGGTCGTCCCGAAGCCCGTGCTCGCCGAGCCGGCCGACGTCACCACGACGAAGCCGGCGCGCGCGACCACCACGACCCCGAAGCGGACGGCGCCGCGGGTCGCCCCGAAGAAGGTCGCCCCGAGGGTCGTCGCGCCGGTCGCCCCCGTGGTCCCGGCCCCGCCGGCGCCGGTCGTCCCGGCTCCGGCCGCCCCGGTGGCGCCCACCGTCCCGGCGGTCCCGGCCGCGCCCGCTGCTCCCACCGCGACGAACCCGACGACGCCCGATACCACCAAGAGCACCAACCGGGGGAACCGGGGTGCAGGAGCGGCTGCGCCGAATACACTAGCCACGTGAGCGTCGTCTAGTGCTGGTCGCCCTCCGCGCGGCCCTCGCCGGCGTCGCGCTCACGATCCTGCTGGTCGCCTGCTCGGTCGTGCCGTCGCCGGTCCGCACCGACACCTCGGCTCCCGTCGCGCAGACCGCCGCCCCCGCGGCAGTACCGGCACCGGCGGCCGACACGACGCCGCGGCCCACCCCGACGCGGGCGGGTGCGCAGGCCCCCGCCGGGCCGCTGCCGTCGGTCCGCGTCGCGCCCTACGTCGACCTCACCACGCCGCCGCTGCCCGACCTCGGCGCGCTCGCGGCGTCCTCGGGGCAGCACGACGTCGTCCTCGCGTTCATCCTCGCCGGCTCCTCCTGCTCCCCGACCTGGGGCGGGACGACGCCGATCGACGACCCGGCGGTGCTGCGCTCGGTGTCCGGGCTCAAGGCACGCGGAGGAACGCCGATCGTGTCCTCCGGCGGTGCCGTCGGGACCTACCTCGAGACCCGCTGCCCGGACGCGCGCTCCCTCGCGAACGCCTACGAGAAGGCCCTCGACACGATCGGCACCGACCACCTCGACGTCGACGTGGAGACCGACACCGGACGCGCCGTGTCGGTGGAACGCATCGCGGACGCGCTGGCGCTCGTGCAGCACGAGCGCGGCGCCCGGATCACGCTCACCGTCCAGGTCGAGGACGCCTCGACCGGGATGACGGGGACGGCGCGCGACCTGGTGAGCACGGTGTCCGCCCGCGGCGTGGCCGCCCGCGTGAACCTCATGGTCATGAACTTCGCGGCGAGCGGGTCCTGGTCGGACGCGATGCTCGACGCCGCCGCGGCCTCCACCCGGACGCTCCGGGCGATGTGGCCCGGCAGCGACCCGGCGGACGTGGCCTCCCGGGTCGGGGTGACGCTGATGCTCGGACGCAACGACACCGACGCGACGACGAGTCTGGCGGACGCCCAGGCGGTCGTCGCCGGGGCGAAGAAGGCCGGGTACGGCTTCGTCGGGGAGTGGTCGCTGCTGCGGGACAACGGCGGATGCGCCGGGACCGACACCGAGCAGGACGACTGCAGCGGCATCGACCAGGGCGACTGGGACTTCACCCACGCCCTGCAGCGCTTCGGCTGACCCGGGGGACCCGACGTCCCCCGGGTCGGCGCGGTCAGTTCCCGGTGGTGAGGACCATCCGGAAGCGGGCGTCGTTGGACATCATCTTCTCGTAGGCCTCGGCCGCCTTCTCCAACGGCATCGTCTCGATCATCGGGCGGACGCCGGTGATCCGGGAGAAGTTCAGGGTGTCCTCGGAGTCCTTCGAGGTGCCGGAGGGGTGCCCCGCCACCTGGGCCGCCGGGCCGATCAGCGACATCGCGTCGATCGTCAGCGGGGTCTCGGCGGCGCCGAGCACCACGAGCTGCCCACGCGGGGCGAGACCCGGCACGACCGCCGAGATCGCCTCGCCGTTGGTGGCGGTCGCCAGGATCGTGATCGCCCCGCCCAGCTCGGCCAGGGCGGCACCCGGGTCGGTCGCCTGCGAGTCGATGTGGTGGTGGGCGCCGAGCTGCTTCGCGAGGTCGGCCTTGTCGGTGCCGCGGGAGATCGCGATCACCTCGCAGCCCATGCGCGCGGCGAACTGGATCGCCAGGTGCCCGAGACCGCCGACGCCGAGCACCGCCACGCGGTCACCGGGTCGCGCCGGGCTGGAGCGCAGCGCGTGGAAGGTCGTCACCCCGGCGCACAGCAGCGGCGCCGCGTCCTCGGCCGAGAGCTCGTCGGGCACGCGGGCCAGCGCGTCGGCGGGGACGACGAGGGCGTCGGCGTACCCGCCGTCGAAGGTCACGCCGGGGATGCGGCCGTTGGCGCAGGTGATGAAGTCACCGCGGCGACAGGACTCGCAGTGGTAGCAGGCGCCGCCGAACCAGCCGACACCGACGCGGTCGCCGGGCGAGTACTCGGCGGTGACGCCCGGGCCGAGCGCGTCGACGACGCCGACGACCTCGTGGCCGGGGATGATCGGGAACGGCGTCGCGTCCCCCATCACGCCTTCCTTGGCGAACATGTCCGAGTGGCAGACCCCGCAGGCCTGCACCGTCACCCGGACCTCGCCCTCGCCGGGCTCGGGGAGGTCACGCTCGACCAGCTCGAAGTCGGCTCCGGGCTTCGGTACCTGCACTGCACGCACGGTGTGACTCCACGTCTGAGACTCACCGCCGGTTCCGGCGGCGATCGATGCCTACCCCCGTACGGGCCGGGCGACGCGCGGGCGTCGGGATCCCCACGGGTCGCGATCACCACCTGCCGCACAGACCGCCGGGTAGGGTGACCCTCACCCGCGTCGCGGCCCTCCAGGTCGCGCGGGACGTCACGCGGAGGTGCACCGTGGAGTCCCCGTTCGTCTCCGCCGCGTCCCCCTCGGACCCGGCGGACCGGCCCCGGGTCGTCGGCCCGTCGGGGATCACGGACCGGCCGTCCCCGCCCGCCTCGACGCTGCCCGACTCGGGGGACCGCCCCCTCGTCGTCCTCGTGGACGCCCCCAGCGGACTCGAGCGCCGGCTGATCGACCGGTGGCTGACCGGGGCCCGGGGGACCAACGGCCGCCGCGTCGAGACGGTGCCCGCCGAGGGCGAGCAGCTCGCCGCCCGGCTCACCCGGGGCGACAACGCGCTGCTCGTCCCGGTGCGGTTGGTGTGGGAACCGGCGGACGCCGTGCCCGAGAAGTCCCTGCTGCGCGTGCTCGACGTCGTGACCCGCCGCTCGTGGCTGCGCGACCGCGCCCGTGCCGCGCGGGCGAACCAGGGGCGCCACGACAGCTCCCGGCACCGCGTGGTCGTCGGGCGCCCGGCGACGATGCGCGAGCTGCTGGTGCGTCACCGCCGCGAGCGGATGGGCACCGGCACGGAGGACTTCGTCCGCTTCGTCGCCCAGCAGGCCAAGCTCGCGCTGGACCGCGCCGAGCGGGGTGTGCTCGGCAACCGGTCCAAGGTCCCGCGCGAGGTCAGCGACCAGATCGTGGGCGGCGCGCAGTTCGCCCGCGAGGTCCGTCGCCTCGCCGAGGAGACCGGCCGCCCCGAGGCCGACATCGCCGCCGAGGCGGAGAAGGACCTGCAGAGCCTCGTCGCCGCGATGGACCCGACCGCGGTCGACCTGTTCTCCGGGGTGCTGCGCCCGATGCACGAGCGGGCGTGGGAGGTCCACGCCGACACCAGCGGCCTCGAGCCGCTGCGCGAGCTCAACGCCGAGCACGCGCTGGTCTTCCTGCCCTCGCACCGCTCGTACACCGACCCGTTCGTGCTCGCCGAGGTGCTGCGGGAGAACGACTTCCCGCGCAACCACGTGCTCGGCGGCAACAACCTGCGCATCTGGGGCCTGGAGGCCCTGGCCCGGCGCAGCGGGATCATCTTCATCCGCCGCAGCTTCGGCAAGGACACCGTCTACAAGGCCGTGGTCCGCGAGTACTTCTCGTGGCTGGTGGCCAAGCGCTTCAACCTCGAGTGGTACATGGAGGGCGGCCGCTCGCGCACCGGCAAACTGCGCCCGCCGAAGTACGGCCTGCTCGCCGACGTCGCGCACGCCGTGGAGACCCGGCGCGCCTCCGACGTCTACCTGGTGCCCGTGTCGATCATGCACGACCAGCTCCAGGAAGTGCACCAGATGGCCGCCGAGCAGACCGGCGCGACCAAGACACCGGAGGGGCTGCGCTGGCTCGCGGGATACGCCCGCGCCCAGCGGCGCCCGGTCGGTGCGCTGCACGTCAGCTTCGGCGAGCCGCTCTCGCTCCGCCAGGCGCTCTCCTCGGCGGGCGACCCGGCCCTCGAGCGCAGCCCCGACGCCCTCGACGGCGACGCCGGGGACTCCCCCGCCCGCCGGCTGGCCCTGCAGAAGACCGCCTTCGAGGTCTTCGTCCGCATCAACCGGGTCACGCCCGTGACGCCGATCGCGCTGGCCGCGCTGGCGCTGCTCGGGGTCCGCGACCGGGCGCTGACCCTCTCCCAGGTGCGCCGGGTCGTCGAGCCCGTCCTGGACTACGTCGAGGCCCGCAAGCTGCCCCACACCGGCGTCGAGTCCCTCCGGACCAACGGCGGGGTGGCCGAGGCGCTGCTCTCGCTGCGCCAGGAGAAGGTGGTCAGCGCCTACACCGAGGGCACCGAGCCGGTGTTCTCGGTGGAGCCCGGCCACCACATCGTCGCGGCGTTCTACCGGAACTCGGCGATCCACCACTTCGTCAACCGCGCGATCGTCGAGCTCTCGGTGCTCGAGGTCGACGACGCCGACGACGGCCGGGCGGCGCTGGCCGCCGGCTTCACCCACGCCCTGGCCCTGCGCGACCTGCTCAAGTACGAGTTCTTCTTCCCGGACAAGGAGACCTTCCGCTCCGAGCTGGCCACGGAGCTCTCGCTGGTGGACCCGGACTGGACCGAGGCGGGCCGACCGGTGTCGCGCACCAAGGAGATCCTGCTGGCCAGCCGGTTCCTGTGCGCGCACCGCGTGCTGCGCTCGTTCGTCGACGCGCAGTGGCTCTTCGCGGAGCGGCTCGCGGCCTGGGACGTGAACCGGCCGGTGGTCGAGGCCGAACTGTTCGACGACTGCTCCGCGGTGGGCCAGCAGCTGCTGCTGCAGGGGCGGCTGCACGGCCCGGAGGCGTTGTCCCGGGAGCTGTTCGCATCAGCACTGCGTCTGGCGGGCAATAGAGGGCTCGTGGAGGTACCCACCGAGAGCACCGCGCGCGCGAAAGGCGTCGACGTCGACGCCGCCCGGGCCGACCTCTCGTCGCGACGCCGGGCGTTCGCCGACGAGGTCCGCGCGGTGGTCGGGAGGGTCGTCCGCATCGACGAGACCGACGCCCGCAATCGACAGGAGAACACCGGTGTCCGACCCTGACGTGGCCGGCGGTGCCGCCGCGCACCTGCTCGAGGACGTCCGGAACAGCCCCGAGGGTCCGCACATCGGCGCGTTCTTCGACTTCGACGGCACGGTGATCGCCGGCTACTCGGTGATGGCGTTCATGCGCCACCACGTGCGCAACCTCGACATCCAGCTCGAGACGACGCTGCGCACGCTCCTGGCCGGGACCCAGCGCCTCGAGACCGAGGAGGACTTCCGGAAGTTCCTCCAGATCACGGGGCGCACCTGGGCGGGCCGCACGCCCGAGGACCTGGAGAAGCTCGGCCGGGACCTCTTCCGGGACGAGATCGGGCCGTCGGTCTACCCGGAGGCCTGGCGGTTGGTGCGTGCCCACATCGAGCAGGGCCACACCGTCGTGCTGGCCTCCTCCGCGACGTGGTTCCAGGTCGGCCCGGCCGCGAAGGCCCTCGGGATCGAGCACACGCTCTACACCGCACTCGAGGTCGACGAGAACGGCAAGCTGACCGGCCACCCCGAAGGTCGTACGCCGTACGGGGAGGGCAAGGCCGCCGCGGTCAAGGAGTTCGCCGCCGACCACGAGGTCGACCTCGACGCCAGCTTCGCCTACTCGAACGGCAACGAGGACATCCCCTTCCTCGCGACCGTCGGGCGCCCGACCGCGGTGAACCCGTCGGGCGGCCTGCGCCGCGCCGCCGCGGAGCGCGGCTGGCCGATCGTCGACTTCGCGGGCCGTCCGTGGGCCGGCCCCCTCGAGATCGCCCGCACCGCCGGGACGTACGCCGGGATGATGGGCGGGTTCGCGACGGGGCTCGGGCTGGGGCTGCTCGGCGGCTCGCGACGCGCGGGGCTCAACCTCGGGATCGGGCTCGGCGGCGACCTGTCGCTGCTGGCCTCGGGCGTGCAGCTCGACGTGCACGGCGCCCACCACATCTGGGACAGCCAGCCCGCGGTCTTCCTCTTCAACCACCAGAGCCAGCTCGACGTGCTCGTCCTCGGCGGCCTCCTGCGCGGCAACTTCGCGCCCGTGGCGAAGAAGGAGCTGGCCACCAACCCGCTCTTCGGCCCGCTGATGCGCCTGCTGGAGACGGCGTTCATCGACCGCGCCGACAACGCCCAGGCCCGCAAGGCCCTCGAGCCCGCGGTGGAGCGGCTGCGGTCGGGCGTCTCGGTGGTCATCGCGCCGGAGGGCACGCGGTCGGCGACGCCGAGCCCGGGCCCGTTCAAGAAGGGCGCCTTCCACCTCGCGATGCAGGCGGGGGTGCCGGTGGTGCCACTGGTGTTCCGCAACACCGGCGAGCTGATGGGCCGCAACGCGATGATCATCCACCCGGGCGTCGTCCAGGTGGCCGTGCTCCCACCGATCGACGTCTCGCAGTGGGACGCGGAGGACCTCGACGAGCGCGTCGAGAGCGTCCGGCAGCTCTACCTGGACACCCTCGCCCACTGGCCCGGCGAGGACTGAGCACCCGGCTTCGTGGCGCAGTCTTCGTGGCAGCGCAGTCTTCGTGGCAGCGCAGTCTTCGGGGCAGCACTGTGCCGTTGCTGCCGTCCGAAGGCAGCACGGCGCCGTTCGCACACCGGGGCTCGGCGTGGCGCTACCGGCCGACGAAGCGCGGCGGCCGCTTCTCCTCGCGGGCCCGCCTGCCCTCCACGAGGTCCTCGCTCGCCCAGCACGCCGAGAACGCCGCACCGACCGCGTCGAGCGTCTCGGGGTCCCGCTGGTCCTCGAGCAGCCGGTTCACCGCGAGCTTGTTGTAGGCGAGCGTGAGCGGGGCCAGCTCCGCGATCTCCGCCGCCCAGGCCAGCGCGTCCTCGGGCGACCCGGTGCGGTCGACGAGGCCGTGCTGCACCGCCTCGGCGTACTCGATCCGCTCGCAGGCCAGCAGCATCCGCCGGGCAGGCCCGCCCCCGGCGAGGAGGGCGAGGCGGCGGACGGTCCACGGGTCGACGGCGAGCCCGAGGGCCGCCGTCGGGAGCCCGAAGACCGCCCGCTCGGCGCCCACGCGCAGGTCGGCGGCGATGGCGAGCTGCGTGCCCGCCCCGATGGCCGCGCCGTGGACGGCGGCGATCACCGGCACCCCGACGGCCACGACCCGGTGCAGCAGCGCGTAGAGGGCGTCGAGGAAGCCCGCGTCGCCGACGGTGTCCAGGTCGGCGCCCGAGCAGAAGGCGGTGCCCTCGCCGGTCAGCACCACCGCGCGCGTGCCACCGGCGACGGCCTCGTCGAGGGCGGCGTGCAGGTCGCGACAGTGCTCGGTGTTCAGGGCGTTGCGGCGGTCGTGGCGCGCGATCCGCAGTTCGGTCACGGCGCCGTGCGCGTGGGACTCGATCACGAGGCGGCAGTCTGCCCCAGGGCGTCCGCGTAGGCCGCGGCCAGCCGCTCGGTCGCGGACGGCCCGGCGGGGGCCGGTGCGCCGAGGTGCACCGCGCGCAGCTCGGCCATGAACGACGCCCACAGGTCCGGGCCGCCGGCCTCCAGGAGCTCGGCGCGCACGCGCAGCGGCTCGTCGGTCCCGCGGTGCCGCAGCCCCCACGATCCGAGGGCGGCGAAGACCGGGACGAGCTGGATCGCGGGCTCGGTGAGGCTGTAGGTCGCGCGCCGGCCGCGCCCGGCGTCGTCCCGGGTGAGCAGGCCGGACGCGACGAGGGCGCGCAGGCGGTCGGCGAGGATGTTGGAGGCGATCCCCTCCTGGTTGCCCGCGAGCAGCTCGCGGAAGTGACGCCGGCCGCCGAAGACGATGTCGCGCAGCACCAGCAGGCTCCAGCGGTCCCCGAACGCCTCGACGGCCTGGTTGATCGGACAGCCCGACCGGGGTTCGCGCACCATGGTGGTTGCACTTTACCACCGGTAGACCCTACGGTTCCCCGAACCGGTTGCAGAACGCCACCACTATCGAGGAGCCCCCATGGCCCGGCTGCGCGTCCACTCCTTCTCCCTGTCCCTCGACGGCTACGGCGCAGGCCCGAACCAGCGCCTGGACGCACCCATGGGTGACGGCCGCGAGGGCCTGCACGACTGGATGTTCGCCACGCGCACGTTCCAGGAGATGATCGGCGGCGAGGGCGGCACCACCGGTCTCGACGACGACGAGACCCGGCTCGGCTTCGAGGGCATCGGCGCCACGATCATGGGGCGCAACATGTTCGGGCCGGTGCGCGGATCGTGGCCGGACGACTCCTGGACGGGATGGTGGGGGCCGAACCCGCCGTACCACCACGACGTCTTCGTGATGACCCACCACCCGCGGCCGGACCTCGAGATGGAGGGCGGCACCACCTTCCACTTCGTCGACGCCTCGCCCGAGAAGACCCTCGAGCTCGCCGTCGACGCCGCGGGCGGGCAGGACGTGCGCCTCGGGGGCGGGGTCGCGACCATCAGGCAGTTCCTGCTGGCCGGCCTCGTGGACGAGATGCGCCTCGTCGTCGCACCGATCCTCATCGGAGGGGGAGAACGCCTGCTCGACGGACCTCTGCCGGGCTACCGGGTGGAGCCGTTCGTCCCCTCCGAGACGGTGGTGCATGCCCGCGTGGTGCGGGCGTGACCACCGTCGTGAACCCGGACGGGACCACCCTCGCCGTCGAGACCGTCGGCCGTGACGACGACCCGCTGATGCTGCTCGTCGCGGGCTCCGGCTCGTCGAGGGACTGGTGGGACGACGAGTTCTGCGCCCGCCTGGTCGGCACCGGGATGCGCGTCGTGCGGTACGACCACCGCGACACCGGGGAGTCCACCCACTGGCCCGCCGGCGCCCCGGGCTACACGGCCACGGACCTCGTCGAGGACGCCCTCGCCGTGCTCGACGCCCTCGGGGCACGGCGCGCCCACGTCGTCGGCCTGTCGATGGGCGGCGGGATCGCGCAGAGCCTCGCCCTGACGTCACCGGACCGGATCGCGTCGCTCACCCTCGTCGCGACCACCGCGATCGATCCCCGGGTCGGCGCGCTGCCCCGGATGAGCCCCGACCTCGCGCGGGCCCTCGCCGCCGTCCCGGTTCCCGACGGGACCGACCCCGAGGCCGCCGTCGCCGCGCTCGTCGAGGCCGAACGCCTCGTCACCGGACAGGGCGGGTTCGACGAGGCCCGGGTCCGGCGGATCGCCCGGCGGGTCGTCGCCCGCAGCCGCGACCTGGCGGCGCGCACGAACCACGATCTCGTCGCCGCCCGGGGCGGTGGCCCGGACGACTTGTCCGCGCTCCCGGACGTGCCGACCCTCGTCGTCCATGGGTCCCACGACCCGGTCTTCCCGGTCGAGCACGGCCGCGCCCTCGCAGCCCTGATCCCCGGCGCGGGACTGCTCGAGGTCGCGGGCATGGGTCACGGGCTGCCGCCCGCCGCGTCGTGGGACGGCGTCGTCGAGGAGATCGCCGCGCAGCGCGCGCCCGCGTCTCGATGACCGGGACGGATCGTCGGCCGGGAGCGGACGTGACGGGCATGATCTCAGGGGTGGTCACCGAGAGCCCGCAACGCACCGATCCGACGGTCGACGTCCCCGACCCCCTCTTCGCCGATCCCGCCGCGGAGGCCCGTTGGCGCGGCCGCTTCACCGCGGCGCGCATCTCGGTCCCGGACTGGGCGCGCGACGCCCCCGCCCGCAGCGTCTACTCCTCGAACGCCAGCGGCACCTGGGAGGTCTACGCCTGGGACCGCGAGGACGACGCCCACCGGCAGGTGACCGACCGGCCGCAGGGCACCCGCGGCGCGACGGTCTCGGTGGACGGCCGGGACATCTGGTGGTTCGACGACACCGACGGCGACGAGTTCGGCACCTGGGTCCGGGAGCCGTTCGCCTCCGGCGGGAGACGGAGCGGAGCGGAGCTCGACCCGGGAGGCGCTGCCCAGAAGGCCGAGCAGGCCGTCCCCGGCGCCGAGCGTGGCTATCCCGCGGGGCTGGACCTCGGGCGCACGACGACGGCGATCGGCTGGTCGACCGACGACGGGTCCACGCTCGCCGTCGCCGTCGGGGACCAGCCCCTGCGCACGGTCTACGCGCACACCGAGGACGCGGGGATCGGCGCCCTCTCCCGGGACGAGACGCTGCTCGCGATCTCGCACTCCGAGCACGGCGACTCCCGCCACCCCGCGGTCCGGGTGCTCCGGGTCGCCGACGGGTCCGCGGTCGCCGACCTGTACGACGGCGAGGGCAAGGGCCTGGAGCCCGTCGAGTTCGCCCCGGTGGAGGGCGACACCCGGCTGCTGGTCAGCCACGAGCGCCGGGGCCGCGACGAGCTGCTGATCTGGGACCCGGTCGCCGGGGGAGAGACCGAGCTGGCGATCGACCTGCCCGGTGACCTGTCCGGCGGCTTCTACCCCGACGCGTCGGCGCTGCTCGTGGCCCACACCCGTGCCGGGCGCACGACGCTGCACCGCTACGACCTCGCGAGCGGCGAGCTCACCGACCTGCCGACCGCGTCGGGCTCGGTCGGTGGCGCGGACGTGCGTCCCGACGGGTCGGTCGAGTACGGCTGGTCGTCCGCGGAGCAGCCGTCCTCGGTGCGCGTGCTGCGTCCGGACGGCACCGACGAGGTGCTCCTGACCCCGCCGGGGGACCGTCCGGCGCGCTCGGTCCGCCTGGACGACGCGTGGGTGCCCGGGCCCGGGGGTGACGTCCATGCGCTCTACGCCCGGCCCGAGGGCACCCGCGGCCCCGTCCCGACGGTCTTCATGATCCACGGTGGGCCGCAGGCCGCCGACGAGGACCGGTACTCCGCGGTCCGCGCGGTGTGGCTCGACGCCGGGTTCGCCGTGGTGCACGTGAACTACCGCGGCTCGTCCGGCTACGGGTCGGTCTGGCGCGACGCCATCGAGGGCCGGCCGGGCACCACCGAGCTCGAGGACGTGGCGGTGGTGCAGGCCTGGGCGGTGGAGTCCGGGCTCGCCGACCCGGAGGCGTGCGTGCTCGAGGGCTGGTCGTGGGGCGGGTACCTCACGCTGCTCGGGCTCGGTCGGCAGCCCGAGCGGTGGGCGGTGGGCTGCGCGGGGGTCCCGGTCGCCGACTACGTCGCCGCCTACGAGGACGAGATGGAGCCGCTGCGCGCGTTCGACCGCTCGCTGTTCGGGGGCTCGCCCACCGAGGTCCCCGACGTCTACCGGACCGCGTCGCCGCTGACCTACCTCGACGACGTGTCGGCGCCGGTCCTCGTGCTGGCCGGCGAGAACGATCCGCGGTGCCCGATCCGGCAGATCGACAACTACCTCGACGGGCTCGCCGAGCGCGGGAAGGAGTACGCGATGGTGCGCTACGACGCCGGGCACGGCTCGCTGGTCGTCGCGGAGACCCTGCGCCACACCGCCGCCGAGATCGCCTTCGTGCGCCGGGCGCTGGGGCGCTCGCTGCCGATCGCCGAGGAGGGCTGACGACCGTGACCACAGGAACGCAGCTCGGTGCGAGCAGGATCCTCGCCGAGAAGCTCCGCAGCGGGGCGCGGACCGTCGGCTACTGGGTGCTCTCCGACAACCCGCAGGCCATCGAGCGGATCGCCGCCGCCGGGCCCGACGGCGAGCGCTACGACTTCGTCTGCTTCGACGCCCAGCACGGCCTGCTCGACTACCGGGGCCTGCTCGACGGTCTCATCGCCCTCGACGCCTGCGGGTGCGCCGGCCTGGTCCGGGTGCAGGACAACCAGCCGTTCGTCATCGGCCAGGCCCTCGACGCGGGCGCCGCCGGGGTGATCGTCCCGATGGTGAACGACGCCGAGGAGGCCCGGGCCGCCGTCGCCGCATGCCGCTATCCACCGGTCGGGCGCCGCTCGTTCGGGCCGGTGCGCGCCGAGCTGCGGCAGTCCTCGACGCCGGCCGACGCGAACGCCGCCGTGCTCTGCCTGCCGATGATCGAGACCGCCGAGGGGCTGGCGAACGTCGAGGAGATCGCCGCGACGCCGGGCGTGGACGGGCTCTACATCGGCCCGTCGGACCTGCGGATCGGCCTCGGCGGCGCCTCCCCCGACGACCCGGCGCTGGACGGCGCGTTCGCCGAGGCGCTCGAGCGCGTGAAGGCGGCTGCCGCGGCCGCCGGCGTCGTCGCGGGCATCCACTGCCCGAGCGGCGCCGTGGCCGCGCAGCAGTTCGCGGCCGGGTTCTCCTGGGCGAGCGTCGCGAGCGACCTGACCCACCTCGAGCAGGCCGCGCGGGGCCACCTGCGAGCTGCCCGAGGTGCCTGACGGCTCGTGAGCAGAAAATGTCGTGACAGGCGCGGTTTCTGCTCACGAGCGCGAAGCGCACCTACCGGGCGACCGCCTTCAGCTCGGCCAGGGCCTCCCGGAGGCAGACCTCGAGGGTGCGGCCGTCGTCGGCGGTGATCCAGCGCTCGAAGCCGGTCCGGAAGACGGCGACCGCGCTCTGGGCGGCCAGGGACGCCGCGGCGGGCGTCACGCCGCGGCGCTCGAGGCCCTCGGCGATCGCGGACCCGAGCCTCGCGAGCTTGATGAGCTCCCGCTCCTGCAGATCCGGGTGGGCGTCGATGATCGACTGCCGGGCCCGTGGACCGTCGGGCCGCTCGCCGAAGAGGTCCGCGCTCGCGGTGAAGGCCGTGGTCGCGGCGTCCAGCGCGGACAGCTCGTCCGGGGCTGCGGCGAGCGCGGCCAGGACGAGCTCGGTCAGCTCGTCCTGCCCGGCGAAGAGCACCTCGCGCTTGTCGGCGAAGTGCCGGAAGAACGTCCGCTCGGTGAGGCCGGCGCGGGCGGCGATCTCGGCGACGGTGGTCTGCTCGAAGCCGCGGTCGGCGTAGAGCTGCATGGCCGCCTGCTGCAGGCGACCTCGCGCGCCCGGCACCCATCGACCCATGGCGCCCACTCTAGTGATGTCAGCGGCTGACATGCAGTGCTACGCTCATGTCAGTCGCTGACATCAGCGACATCGGGTCCGTTCGGAGGGACTTCTCATGCGCGTGTTCGTCACCGGTGCGTCGGGCTGGATCGGCTCCGCCGTCGTCCCGGACCTGCTCGACGCCGGCCACCAGGTCACCGGCCTCGCCCGCTCGGACGCCTCGGCCGGCGCCCTCGAGGCCGCGGGCGCCTCCGTCGTACGCGGCGACCTCGAGGACCTCGACCTGCTGCGGGACACCGCGGCCGCGTCGGACGCCGTCGTGCACCTCGCGTTCCGCCACGACATCGCGTTCACGGGGCGGTTCGCGGACGCGGTCGAGTCGGACCGGGCCGCCATCACGGCCCTCGGCGAGGGTCTCCCGGAGGGTGGGGCGCTGACCATCGCCGGCGGCATCCTCGGCCTGTCCGTGGACGGCCGCCCCGCCCTCGAGACCGACCGGCCGGCTCCCGAGTCCCTCGCCGGCGGCCGCCAGGCCTCGGCCGACGCGGCGCTGGCCCTCGCCGACCGCGGCGTGCGCTCCTCGGTCGTCCGCCTGTCGCCGACGGTGCACGGGGAGGGCGACGGCGGGTTCGTCCCGACCCTCATCGCCGCCGCCCGGCAGCGAGGCGTCTCCGGCTACGCCGGCGACGGCGCTGCCCGCTGGACCGCGGTCGCCCGGTCAGACGCCGCCCGCCTGTTCCGCCTCGCCATCGAGGTCGCGCCGGCGGGATCGGTCCTGCACGGGGTGGCCGACGAGGGGATCCCGACGCGGGAGATCGCCGAGACCATCGGACGTCACCTCGAGCTGCCCGTCGTGTCCGTGGCGCCCGACGACGTCGTCGAGCACTTCGGCTTCCTGGGCGGGTTCCTGCTGATGGACAGCCCGGCGTCGAACGCGATCACCCGGGAGACCACCGGGTGGGAGCCGACCGGCCCCGGCCTGATCGAGGACCTCGACAAGGGCCACTACTTCGACGAGGCGGCCGGCAGCAAGTACGTCTGAGGCCCCGGCACCGTTCTGAGCGAAGGGCCCCGTCGCTCGATAGAGCGGGCCGAGGGCGCCCCTCGCCGGAACGCCCGCCCGACCCCGGAACGACCGAAGGGCCCCCTCGCTCGAATAGATCGAGCGACGGGGCCCTTCGGTCGGAACAGGGGCCGGCGGTGCGGTCAGGCCGTCTTGGCCTGCCACATCCAGTGGGCCTCCTCGAGCTTCGCGGTCTGCGCGATGAGCAGGTCCTGCGTGATCGGGTCGGGCTCGCCGGTCGTGGCGATCCGCTCCCGCAGCCGCGCGATCAGCGCCGCGAGGATGGCGACGACCGCGTCGTTGACCTGCTCGACCGAGCGCCAGCCCTCCTCGAACGCCTCGACGCCGGAGGTCTTCGCGACCGTGGCCGCGCGGCCGTCGGGCGAGACGCCCAGGGTGGCGGCGCGCTCGGCGACGGCGTCGGCGTAGTCGCGCGCCAGCGTCACGAGCTCGTCGAGGTGCAGGTGGGCGTCGCGGAAGTTCTGCCCGACGACGTTCCAGTGCGCCTGCTTGGCGACCAGCGAGAGGTCGAGGTAGTCCGTCAGCGTGTCCTGCAGGACGGTGCCGACCGTCTGCTGGGCCTGGGCGGGCAGCGGGCCGGTGATGGGTGTGGTGGTCATGCGTGTCCTCCTTCTCGGGGGTGGGTGGAGGGACGGGGAGTCGGCCCGGGTCGTGGTGGTGACCCGGGCCGGACGGACGCCGGGCCGCCCCCGGACCCGCGGTGGCGGGTCGGGGACGGCCCGACGACGAAACGGGTCAGCTCTGGGAGAGGACCTTCTGCTCCTTGCCCGTGAGCTCCAGGACGCGAGCGGCCACGCGCTCGCCCATGCCCTGGTCGATCGACTTCCAGTAGTCGATCGCCCGGGCCAGGACGTCGTCGCCGACGCCGTCGGCGAGGTGGCCCGACACGTTCTCGACGAAGCGGTCACGGGCCGCGTCGTCCCAGACCTCCATCATCAGCGTGCGGGCCTGGCCCTCGTCGGAGTCCTCCGGGTGCGCCACGTAGGCGACCCGCTGGATCTCACCGTCGGAGTACCACGTCGGCGGCTGGATGGTCTCCGTCGTCTGCGGGCCGCCCTTCGAGTTCGGCGCGTAGACCGGGTCCACCGCGTTCACGACGCGCATCGCGCCGGCCACGGTGTAGGGGTGCGCCTCGGTACCACGCGGCGAGTTCACCGGGATCTGCTTGTAGTTGACCCCGAGGCGGGCGCGGTGCGCGTCCGCGTAGGAGAACCCACGGGCCAGCAGCATCTTGTCGGGCGAGAGACCCAGCCCCGGGGGCTGGTTGTTCGGCTCGAACGCCACCTGCTCGATCTGCGTGTGGAAGTCCACCGGGTTCGTGTCGAGCGTGAGGCGCCCGACCTCCTGCAGCGGGTAGTCGGCGTGCGGCCAGACCTTCGTGAGGTCGAACGGGTTGAAGCGGTACGTCTTGGCGTCCTCGAACGGCATGATCTGCACGTGGAGGGTCCACGACGGGAACTCGCCCCGCTCGATGGCCTCGTAGAGGTCACGCCGGTGGTAGTCGGCGTCGGCCCCGGCGAGGCGGTCGGCCTCGTCCTGGGTCAGGGTCTCGACACCCTGGTCCGACTTGAAGTGGTACTTGACCCAGAACTCCTCGCCCTGGGCGTTGATCCACATGTAGGTGTGGCTCGAGTAGCCGTTCATGTGGCGCCAGTCCTGCGGGACGCCACGGTCACCCATGAGCCACGTGACCTGGTGCTTCGACTCCGGCGAGAGGGTCCAGAAGTCCCACTGCATGTCGTGGTCGCGCAGGCCGTTGCGGGCGAGGCGCTTCTGCGACCGGATGAAGTTCTGGAACTTCATGGGGTCACGGATGAAGAAGACCGGCGTGTTGTTGCCGACCATGTCCCAGTTGCCCTCGCGGGTGTACAGCTTCAGCGAGAACCCTCGCGGGTCGCGCCAGGTGTCGGGGCTGCCCCGCTCGCCGGCGACCGTCGAGAAGCGGATGACGCCCTCGGTGACCTCGCCGGGCTGGAAGACGGCGGCCTTGGTGAAGCGGCTGAGGTCCTGGGTGACCTCGAACCGACCGAACGCGCCGCTGCCCTTGGCGTGCGGCTGGCGCTCCGGGATGCGCTCCCGGTTGAAGTTCGCCATCTGCTCGATCAGGTAGTGGTCCTGGAGGACCAGGGGGCCGTTGGCCCCGACCGTGGCCGAGAACTCGTGCGACGGCGCCGGGATGCCTGCGTCGTCGGTGGCGATGCGGGACTGGTCGTTCGCTGAAGTCACTGGCACCTCTCCTGGTGGTGGAAGACGGATCGGTGGTGGTTAGTGATGGGGGTTACCCGCTCGGGGTCGCCCGGCATGCCGAGCAGATCCCCCAGAACACGACCTCCGCCTCGTCGATCACGAAGCCGTGGTCGTCGGACGGGGTCAGGCAGGGGCGCTCGTCGACCACGCAGTCGACGTCCGCGGTGCGGCCGCACGAGCGACACACCACGTGGTGGTGGTTGTCCCCGGTCCGGGTCTCGTAGCGCGCCGCCGAGCCCGCGGGCTCGATGCGCCGCACCAGGCCGGCGTCCACGCACGCCGCGAGGACGTCGTAGACCGCCTGGGTGGACACCGAGCCGAGCTCCTCGCGGACGACGGTGGCCACCGTGTCCGCCGTGGAGTGCGGGTGGTCGGCGAGCGCCGCGAGCACCGCGCGTCGCGGTGCCGTGACCCGCATACCTGCGTGCCGCAGCGCCGACGCCGGGTCCCCGATGTCGTGCCGCGGGTCTCGAGCGACGACCTCGGGAGCACCGTCCGGGTGCCCGCTTCCGATCAACATGATGGCACCACCGTGCCACCGAGACTGGAATCAGTCAAGAAAAGAGACGGGCCCGCGCTGCCCTCACCGGTCGCGGACGAGCTCCTCGGCGATCTCGTAGGTGTTGAGCGCCGCGCCCTTGCGCAGGTTGTCGCCGCAGACGAAGAAGTCGAGCGTGTCCGTGAAGTCCAGAGCCTGGCGGATGCGGCCCACGTAGGTGGGGTCCTTCCCGACGACGTCGGCCGGGGTCGGGAAGCGACCCTCGCGCGGCTCGTCGAGCACGACGATCGACGGCTGCGCCGCGAACACGTCCCGGGCGGTCTCGACGTCGACCGGCGAGGCGAAGGTCGCGTGGACGGCGAGCGAGTGGGTCGTGACGACCGGGACGCGCACGCAGGTCGCCGACACCTTGAGGTCGTCGATCCCGAGGATCTTGCGCGACTCGTTGCGGACCTTGAGCTCCTCCGAGGACCACCCGCCGTCGCGCCACGACCCGGCCCACGGCACCACGTTCAGCGCCAGCGGCGCGGGGAACGGGGACTCGTCGGGCAGGCCCGCCGCGGACAGCGCCTCGCGGACGTCGCCGGCGCGGTGCCCGACGCCCTTGCCGGCCACGGCCGAGATCTCCGCCTGCAGGCGGTCGATGCCGTCCTGCCCCGCACCCGAGGCCGCCTGGTAGGAGGCGACGACGAGCTCGGTGAGGGTGAAGGCCCGGTGCAGGGCGCCGATCGCCGCCATCATCGACAACGTCGTGCAGTTCGGGTTCGCGACGATGCCCTTGGGCCGGGTGTGCGCGGAGGCTGCGTTCACCTCGGGCACCACCAGCGGCACGTCGGGGTCCATGCGGAAGGCACCGGAGTTGTCCACCGCGATCGCGCCGCGCTCGGCCGCGACCGGCGCCCAGGTCGCGCTGACCTCGTCGGGCACGTCGAACATGGCGATGTCGACGCCGTCGAAGGCCTCGGCGGAGAGCGCGACGACCGGGACGGACCGGCCGCGCACGGTCAACCGGCGGCCCGCCGAGCGCGGCGAGGCGATGAGCCGGATCTCCGACCACGGCACCGACTCGCGGGCGTTGATGATGTCGATCATGACGGAGCCGACCGCACCGGTGGCTCCGACGATGGCGAGGGTGGTCATCGGTGGCTCCTCAACGGCCGGTGCCGGCGTGGACGACGGCCTCGGTGTCGCCGCCGAGGTCGAAGGCCTCGTGCAGCGCGCGCACGGCGTCGTCGAGCTGGAGGTCTCGGATGAGCGCCGAGATGCGGATCTCCGAGGTGTTCATCATCTCGATGTTCACGCCGGCCTGGGCCAGGGACTCGCAGAACGTCGCGGTGACCCCCGGGTGGCTGCGCATCCCGGCGCCGACCAGGGTCACCTTGCCGACGTGCTCGTCGTAGATGACCTCCTCGTGGCCCACCTCGGCCTGGACGGCGGCGAGGGCGTCGACCGCCTTCGGGCCGTCCTTGACCGGGAGCGTGAAGGTCACGTCGGTCTTGCCCGTCTTCAGGTGCGAGACGTTCTGCAGGACCATGTCGATGTTGATGTCGACGTCGGCGACGGCCCGGAAGATCCGGGCCGCGAAGCCCGGCTGGTCGGGGACGCCGACGACGGTCACCTTGGCCTCGGACCGGTCGTGCGCCACCCCGGTGAGGACGGCCTGTTCCACGGTGAGCTCCTCGATGGACCCGACGATCGTGGTGCCGGGTTGGTCGGTGTACGACGAGCGGACCCGGAGCGGGACGCCCTCGCGGCGCGCGTACTCCACCGCGCGCAGGTGCAGGACCTTCGCCCCGCACGCCGCCATCTCGAGCATCTCCTCGTAGGTGATGTGCTCGAGCAGCTTGGCGTCGGGAACGATGCGCGGATCGGCCGAGTACACGCCGTCGACGTCGGTGTAGATCTCGCAGACGTCGGCCTTCATCGCCGCGGCCATCGCGACGGCGGTGGTGTCCGAGCCGCCGCGGCCGAGCGTCGTGATCTCCTTCGAGTCCGCGCTGACGCCCTGGAAGCCCGCGACCAGGGCGATCCCGTCCTCGGCGAGCGCGGCGTGGATGCGCCCCGGCGTCACGTCGAGGATGCGGGCGTCGCCGTGCTTGCCGGTGGTGATCATCCCGGCCTGGGAGCCGGTGAACGACCGCGCCCGGCCCCCGAGGGCGTTGATGGCCATCGCCAGCAGCGCGTTGGAGATGCGCTCGCCCGAGGTCAGCAGCATGTCCAGCTCGCGCGGCGGCGGGCTGGGGTGGACCTGGGCCGCGAGGTCGGTCAGCTCGTCGGTCGTGTCGCCCATCGCGGAGGCGACCACGACGACGTCGTTGCCGTCCTTGCGGGTGCGCAGGATCCGTTCCGCCACGCGCTTGATGCGCTCCGCGGACTGGACGGAGGACCCGCCGTACTTCTGGACGACGAGCGGCACTGCGACCGACCTCCGGCTCTCGGGTTTCCACGGGACCTCGGTCCGGCGACCCCGAACCGGTCCTCCACCCTAGCCGAGCCCGCCCGGAGATCCGGGTGATGCGTGCGGCTCCCGCGTCAGGGGGCGAGCGCGTTGAGGATGCGCGCGATGATCACGCCGATGATCAGCCAGACGACGGCGGCGAGGCCGTAGTTCAGGATCACCTTGAGCGACTCGTTCGCCGGCAGGAACAGGTCCCCGATGCCCAGCGTCAGGTTGTTCGCGGCGTCGGCGAAGAACGTCGTGATCCCGTTCTGCGGGTTGGCCGAGGCCACCGTCAGGACCACGTGGATGACGAGGATCGCCGCGAAGATGACGGTGAGGATGCGGATCACCGAGGCCGCGAGGGTCAGGGACTTGCTCGCGAGGGCCCGCAGATCCTGCTGGGTGCTCGCCTTGCGCTGCTGACCGGTCTCGGCGTCCTGCGACATGACGCAGATCATGGCACGTCCGCCTACTCGGTGGTAGTCGCGCCGTGACCAGCGGTCATCGTGTCCTGCCGTCCGGTGGGACACGCTCCGGTCGCGGGCGTCCCTTGCCGGGACCGGGGCCCATGGGTCTACCGTGACGAGCAATGTTCCGCGTGCTGCTCCTTCCCAGCCGCGGCGGGGCCTGACCGAGACCGGCTCCCCGCCGCGGGTGATGCGTGCTCGCCGGTCGCCTCCCGCGCCGCCCGGCCCGGGATCCCTGCACCGCCGCACGGAGATCACGAACCCATGAGCATGTCCACGTCGATGCCCGACGGTCCGATCGGCGACATCCGCAACACCGTCGTCCATCCCGACGGCGACATCCCGGCCGACCAGCCGTTCTGGAACACCCAGCGGCCCAGCCACATGCCGGTGCACCGCTACAAGCCGTTCGCCGACGTCGTCGAGAAGATCTCGGTACCCGACCGCACCTGGCCCGACACGGTCGTCACGAAGGCCCCGCTGCTGGGGCGCGGTCGACCTGCGCGACGGCAACCAGGCGCTGATCGACCCGATGTCCCCCGCCCGCAAGCGCCGCATGTTCGACCTGCTCGTGCGCATGGGCTACAAGGAGATCGAGGTCGGCTTCCCGGCCGCCTCGCAGACCGACTTCGACTTCGTCCGCGAGCATCATCGACCAGGACGCGGTCCCGGCCGACGTCCGCATCCAGGTGCTGACGCAGGCGCGCGCCGAGCTGATCAGCCGCACGTTCGAGTCCCTCGAGGGCGCCCAGCTCGGCCGTCGTGCACCTCTACAACTCGACCTCGATCCTGCAGCGCCGGGTGGTCTTCCGCTCCGACCGCGACGGCATCACGAAGATCGCGACGGACGGGGCGGAGCTCGTCCGGGCCGAGGCCGAGAAGCGTCCCGGCACCGACTGGCGCTTCCAGTACTCGCCGGAGTCCTACACCGGCACCGAACTCTACTACGCCAAGGAGATCGTCGACGCGGTCGGCGACGTCTGGGAGCCGACGCCCGAGAAGCCGATGATCGTCAATCTGCCGGCGACGGTGGAGATGGCGACCCCGAACGTCTACGCGGACTCCATCGAGTGGATGCACCGCAACCTCGCCCGCCGCGACTCGATCATCCTGTCGCTGCACCCGCACAACGACCGCGGCACCGCGTGTCGCCGCCGCCGAGCTCGGCGTGCAGGCCGGCGCCGACCGCGTCGAGGGCTGCCTGTTCGGCAACGGCGAGCGCACCGGCAACGTCTGCCTGGTCACGCTGGGCATGAACCTGTTCAGCCAGGGCATCGACCCGCAGATCGACTTCTCCGACATCGACGAGATCCGTCGCACCGTCGAGTACTGCAACCAGCTGCCCGTCGCGCGAGCGCCACCCCTACGGCGGCGACCTGGTGTTCACCGCGTTCTCCGGCTCGCACCAGGACGCGATCAACAAGGGCCTCGAGGCGATGCGGGCCGAGGCCGCGACGGCGGGCGTGTCGGTCGACGACCACCCGTGGGAGGTGCCGTACCTGCCGATCGACCCGAAGGACGTCGGCCGCACCTACGAGGCGGTCATCCGGGTCAACTCGCAGTCGGGCAAGGGCGGCGTCGCCTACCTGATGAAGACCGAGCACCAGCTCGACCTGCCGCGGCGCCTGCAGATCGAGTTCTCACGCCGGTCGTCCAGGAGCAGACCGACACCGAGGGCGGCGAGGTCTCGGCCGAAGGAGATGTGGGACATCTTCGCCGAGGAGTACCTGCTGCGGCGCACGCCGCTGGAGCTGGTGCGCTCCCGGGTCTCGACCCGACGACGACGGCAAGGCCGAGCTGCGAGGCCACGCTGCGCGTCGAGGGCGAGCTGCACGAGGTGACCGGCGTCGGCAACGGCCCGATCGCCGCGTTCGTCGACGCGCTCGCCGCCGCTCGGGCATCGACGTCCGCGTCCTCGACTACGCCGAGCACGCGCATGTCGGCAGGCGACGACGCCCGGGCCGCGGCCTACGTCGAGGCCGCCGTCGGCGACGGTCGGGACGACCGGGAGGTGTGGGGCGTCGGCATCGACGGCTCGACATCCTCACCGCCTCGCTGAAGGCCGTCGTGTCGGCGGTGAACCGGGCGCTGCGCTGACCGCATGTGAACGGATGTGGTCGCTACCACGACCACATCCGTTCACATGGCGCCGCGTCTCCCGGCCAGCGCGCGGCCGAGGGTGAGCTCGTCGGCGAACTCCAGGTCGCCGCCCATCGGCAGACCGGAGGCCAGCTTGGTGACGGTGAGGCCGGGGAAGTCGCGGAGCAGGCGCACCAGGTAGGTGGCGGTCGCCTCGCCCTCGGTGTTGGGGTCCATCGCGAGGATGACCTCGGCGATCTCGGGCTCCGGCTCGGCGCCCTCGACGGTCGGCGAGCCGCCGATGCGGCGGAGCAGTTCACGCACCCGCAGCTGATCGGGCCCGATCCCGCCCATCGGGTCCAGGGCACCGCCCAGCACGTGGTAGCGCCCCCGGAACTCCCGGGTCCGCTCCACGGCCATGACGTCCTTCGGCTCCTCGACGACGCACACCAGCGTCGCGTCACGCCGCGCGTCGGCGCAGATCCGGCAGCGCGCCTTCTCGCTGACGTTCCCGCAGACCTCGCAGAACACGACGCCGGCCTTGACCTTGGCCAGCGCGTCCTGCAGCCGCGTGATGTCGGCCTCCTCGGTGGCGAGGATGTGGAACGCCAGGCGCTGGGCGCTCTTCGGGCCGATCCCGGGGAGCCGGCCGAGCTCGTCGATCAGGTCCTGGACCGGGCCCTCGAACACTGGCTCCTTCTTCCCGTCGCTCTCGCTCGCCCCGGAGGGCTAGGCCCCCAGCTGCGGGCCGCCGAAGCCCCCGCCGCCCATGTCCAGTCCCCCGGCGAGGGGGCCCATCTTCTCGGCCTGGAGCTGCGCGGCGTTGTCGGCGGCGTCGGCGAGCGCACCGAGCACGAGGTCCTGGAGGGTCTCGACGTCGCTCGGGTCGACGACCTTCGGGTCGATCGTGATGCCGCGCACCTCCCCGGCGGCGGTCTGGGTGACGGTGACGAGGCCGTTGCCGGCCTGACCGGTCACCTCGGTCTCCGCCAGCTCGGCCTGGGCGGTCATGAGCTGCTCCTGCATGGCCTGGGCCTGCTGCAGAAGTGCGCCCATGTCGGGCATGTCCTGTCCTGGCTGCACACCCCCAGAGTAGGACCGAACCGCGGTCCCCGGCCGCGCCGGTGTCAGGACGGCGCCGTCCTGACACCTGACGTCAGCGATCGTCCGTCGCCGACGACCCACGTCCGGCAGAGTGGCCCCCGTGAGCGACACCGCCGATCTCGTCCATCGCCTGCTCTCCACCCGCACCTGGCGCGCGTTCGACATCGACGCCGACGGGCGCGTCCTCGCCGGCGACGACACCTCCGGCTCGGTGCAGCTCGTCGAGCTCAGCCCGGACGGCACGCGCCACACCCTCACGGCGCTCCCCGGCGCGTGCTCCGGGCGCTACCTCAAGGGGGTGTCGCCGCGCACCGTCGTCGTCTCCCACGACTCGGCGGGCGACGAGCGCGCCCAGCTCTCCCTCCTGCGCCCCGACGACGTCGGCGACCCACTGACCGAGGACGACCTCGAGCCCCTCGTCCGGGACCCGCAGTTCATCCACTCGCTCGCCGAGGTCCTCGACGGCGGGCGGATCGTCTACGCCACCAACCGCCGCAACGGCGTCGACTTCGACCTCGTGCTGCGCGACGTCGGCCCGGGCACGGAGACCGTGCTCTACGACGGCGGGGGCATGGTCGGCGGTGCGGCGGTCGCCCCCGACGGTTCCCGCGCGCTGATGACCCGCCCCGGGACCCCGGCCATGAGCTCCCAGGTGCTGCTGCTCGCCGGGACGGACACCCACGAGGTGACCTCCGCCGACGAGCCTGCCCTGTTCGGCGGGCTGCAGTGGCTCCCCGACTCCTCGGCCGCGATCGTCACCACCAACTCCGGCCGTGACCGCACCGGGATCGCCCACCTCGACCCGGACACCGGCGCGCTGGCCTACCTCGTGACCGACGACGCCCACGACGTGTCCGGGCGCCTCTCGCCCGACGGCCGGCTCCTGCTCGTCGTCGTCGACGACGACGGCGCCTCCCGGCTCGCGATCCACGACGCGGCGACCGGGGAGCACCGCGTCGACGTCGTGACCCCCGGCGTCGGGGTCGCGGACTTCCTCACCGTGCCGCGCTGGTCGGCCGACTCGCAGGGCCTGGCGCTCACGTGGACCTCGCCGACGGTCCCGGCCGACGTCGTCCTGGTCGACGCCGCCACCGGGCGCACCGGGACCGCCGCGTCCTCGGTCGGCGACCTCGAGGGCCTCGACCTCGTCGCCCCGACCAGCGTCGGCGTCCCCACCCCCGACGGCGAGACCGTGCCCTGCTTCGTCTACGCCCCGGAGTCCCCGAGCGGGGCCAGCGTGCTGATCGTGCACGGCGGACCGGAGGGCCAGTCGGTGCGCTCGTTCTCCCCGATCGTGCAGGCGCTCGCCGCGCAGGACTACACCGTGCTGGTGCCGAACGTCCGGGGCTCCGTCGGCTACGGGAAGCGCTGGTACTCCCTCGACGACGTCGACCGCCGGCTGGACTCCGTCGCCGACCTCGCCGCGATCCACGACTACCTGCCCTCGCTCGACCTCGACCCGGCGCGCTCGGCGCTCTGGGGCGGGTCGTACGGCGGCTACATGGTGCTGGCCGGGGTGACGTTCCAGCCGGAGCGCTGGGCCGCGGGCGTCGACATCGTCGGCATCTCGTCGCTGGTCACGTTCCTGGAGAACACCTCGCCCTACCGGCGCGCCCACCGCGAGCGGGAGTACGGCTCGCTCGAGCGCGACCGCGCGTTCCTCGAGTCCGCGTCACCGCTGAACCGCATCTCCGACGTGCGGGCGCCGCTGTTCGTCATCCACGGGCGCAACGACCCGCGGGTGCCGCTCTCGGAGGCCGAGCAGGTCGCGGCGGCGGTACGGGCCGGGGGCGTCGAGGTCGAGCTGGTGGTCTACGACGACGAGGGCCACGGCCTGGCCAAGCGCGCCAACCGGCTCGACGCCTACCCCCGCGCGATCGACTTCCTCGGCCGGGTTCTGGACCGGGTCTGACCTAGCGCCCGTCGACCCGGCGGGCCCCGAGCTGCTCGGTGAGCAGCTCCATGACGATGTCGTCGGGGTCGCGCCGGACCACCGGTCCGCCCGACGCCGGGTCGGCGTGGGCCTCGGCGTACATGTCGTCCTCGCTGACCTCGTCCTCGTCGGGCGGCTCGGGGGGCGGCGGGATGTCCGGGGGTCCGGCGGCCGGACGCGGCGCTCCGCGACCGGCGGGCGGCTCCGGGGGCCGGGTGCGCTCGGTGTCGGGGGGCCGCTCGGCGGTGCCGGTGCCACCCGCGCGGGCGCTCGGACGCTGGAACTGGGGTCGCCCCCCGGGCGCGCCCGGGTCGGGGTCGGCGGGCCGGTCGGACGACTCGCGACCGGCCTGCGGGCGCCCGTCGGGCGGCGGGCCGCCGCGCGACTGCTGCGGGCGTGACGGGGCGGGCGACGGTCCGCCGCGGGCTCGTCCGCCCGCGGCCGGGTCGGGTCCGCCGCCGGAGCCGGCCGGGGCCTGCCCGGTCGCGTCGACCGCCCGCAGCGCCCAGTCACCGGAGAGCACCCGGCCGAGCGCCGCGGTGACGTGGCCGGCGCGGTTGGGCTGGGAGAGCTGCTTCGCGAGCGGGGGGGTCGGCATCGCGAGGGTCACCGTGGTGCCCTCGACGGCCGCGACCGTGGCGTTCTGCAGCAGGGCGTGCGTCGGCTTGCTCGACTCACGCACCGCCGACATCACCTCGGACCAGATCCGGCGCAGGCCCGCCGCGTCCATCGCCCCGGGCGCGGGAGCGGCGGCCGGGGCCTGCGCCCGCTCGGCCGCGGCCGGCTCGGCCGGGGCCTCGGGGCGCGACGGCCGTGCCGCCTGCTCGGTGGGGCGGCCGTCCTGCTCTGCGGGTCGGCCGCCCTGCTCGGCCGGTCGACCCGTCTGTTCGGTGGGGCGGCCGGTCGGCTCGGCCGGTCGGCCGGCCTGTGGGGCGGGCCGCTCCTCGCGGGCCGGGCGGTCCGATGTGCGCGGGGCCGCCACGGTGGCGGTGGACCGGTCGGTGGGCGGTTCGACGGTGGCGTCCATCGCGTCGGCCGCGGGAGCCGACGACCGGGCACCGTCGGAGGACGGGGCCCCGGCGGGCGCAGCGTCGTCGCCGCCGCGCTCGGACGGGCGTCGGAAGCGGTTCTCGGACTCGTCGGGCACGGCCGGTCCGGCGCCGGGCGCGAGGGGGCCACCCGCCCCCGCGGTCGCGCCGGCCTGCAGGCGCCGCTCGACCCCCTCGAGGCGCTGCACCAGCGCCGCGTCGGCCGACGACGCGGCCGGCAGCAGCATCCGCGCGCACACCAGCTCGAGCAGCAGCCGCGGCGCCGTCGCCCCGCGCATCTCGGTCAGCGCGGTGTGCACCAGCTCGGCGTGCCGGGCCAGGGCGGCCGGACCGAGGCGCTGCGCCTGGTCGACCATGCGCTCGAGCTCGTCGGCGGGGACGTCGACCAGGCCCTTCTCCCCCGCGTCGGGCACCGCGTGCACGAGGATGAGGTCGCGCAGCCGCTGGAGCAGGTCGGCCGCGAAACGCCGCGGGTCGTGTCCCGCCTCGACGAGCCGGTCCACGGCGCCGAACACCGCGGACCCGTCGTGCGCGCCGAGCGCGTCGACGACGTCGTCGAGGATCGCGACGTCGGTGACCCCCAGCAGCCCCACCGCTCGCGCGTAGGTGACGCCGTGCTCGTCGGCACCCGCGAGCAGCTGGTCGAGCACCGAGAGCGAGTCGCGCGCCGAGCCGCCGCCCGCGCGGACCACCAGCGGGTAGACGGCCGGCTCGACCGACACTCCCTCCTCGGCGCAGATCCGCTCGAGCAGGCCGCGCAGCGTGCTCGGCGGCAGCAGCCGGAACGGGTAGTGGTGCGTGCGCGACCGGATGGTCGGCAGCACCTTGTCCGGCTCCGTCGTCGCGAAGACGAAGATCAGGTGCTCGGGCGGCTCCTCGACGACCTTCAGCAGCGCGTTGAACGCCGCCGTGGTCACCATGTGCGCCTCGTCGATGATGAAGACGCGGTAGCGCGAGCTCACCGGCGCGAAGTGCGCGCGGTCGCGCAGCTCGCGCGCGTCGTCCACGCCGTTGTGGCTGGCCGCGTCCATCTCGGTGACGTCGAGCGAGCCGGGGCCGTTCGGGGCGAGCGCGATGCACGACTCGCAGACGCCGCACGGATCGGGCGTCGGGCCCTGCTCGCAGTTCAGCGACCGCGCCATGATCCGGGCGCTCGAGGTCTTCCCGCAGCCGCGCGGTCCGGAGAACAGGTAGGCGTGGTTGATCCGCCCGGCCGACAGCGCCGTACGCAGCGGCTCGGTGACGTGCTCCTGGCCGACGACCTCGGCGAACGTGCTCGGCCGGTACCGGCGATACAGCGCCAGACTCATCGGCCCGGCCCCGCCGGGTCCTCGGATGGATTCGGTGTCCCCGCCACGGCGCCGAGGCTACGCGGGGGGTCCGACGCCGTGGGCCCGGCTCCGGGCACTCGCGACGGGAGGGAGAAAGGGGACCCCGCGCACCCGCCAGAGCCCGTTGACCCTTGCTGCCTTCCGGCCCTGGGGGAGTTCACAGGATGGACGCCGCGCGGGGTCCGGTGCCCAATGTACCGGTCCGTCGAGCGGGCCTCGACGGGGGCCGCGATCCGGGCCCGACGACCGCGCATCCACCCCGCGGAGGCGCTGACCTCGGCCTGTACCCTCATCCGCGGAGGATTGGCCGAGCGGCCTAAGGCGCACGATTGGAAATCGTGTTGGGGTAACACCCTCACGGGTTCGAATCCCGTATCCTCCGCCACGCGATCACGACGCCGGGTCCACCACGGGTGGGCCCGGCGTTCGCGTGTCACGACGGTTGTTCCCCGGGCGCCCGGGAGGCGGCATCGTCGTGCACCGTGCCGATGAACCTGATGCACCGTCGCCTCTGCAGTTCCGCCGACTGGGCCGCGAAGGTCGCCGAACGCATGCCCGGCGACCTCGCCGACGTCGACCTCGGCGACGACGTCCTGGAGATCGGGCCGGGCTACGGCGCGACGACGGCCGTGCTGGTCGGCCGGGTGCCGCGACTGACGGCGGTGGAGGTCGACGAGGCGTCCGCGTCGCGTCTCGACGCCGAGTACCGGGGCCGGGCGACGATCGTGCACGGCGACGGGACCGCACTGCCGTTCGAGGACGGGCGCTTCTCCGCGGTCGTGTGCTTCACGATGCTCCACCACGTCCCGTCGCCGGCGCTCCAGGACGCGCTCTTCGCCGAGGCGCGCCGCGTGCTGCGCCCGGGCGGGGTGTTCCGCGGGGTGGACTCGCAGCCCAGCCTGCGGTTCCGCCTGCTGCACATCGGCGACACGATGGTCGTCGTCGACCCCGGGACGTTGCCGGCCCGCTTGACCGCGGCCGGGTTCGACGAGGACCCCGACGTGGCGGTCGTCGACGGGCGGCTGCGGTTCACGGCCCGTACGCGCTGAGGTCCCATCGGCCCCGCCGCCCGCCATGATCAGGAGCACCCTGGGCAGGCCCGGCGGCCACCCGACCAGCGTGAAGTGCCCCTCGCGGGGCGCGGGCGGCAGCGGGGCGGGAGCGCCGCTGAGGCCCCCGGATCACTCCGAGTGCAGGCCGCGCACCAGCAGCGTCGCGAGCTGTTCGTAGGCCTCGGCGTCGGCCAGGCCCGTCGTCGCCGCGATCCGCCGCTGCTGGATGGCCTCCATCGTCGAGGCGATCACCTCCGCGGCGAGCCCCACGTGCACGTCGCGGAACGCCCCGGACTCGACGCCCTCGGCGATGATCTCCCGCACCCGCCCGGCGGCGGCGCGGGTGTTGCGCTCGTAGATCTCGGCGGCGGGCGGGAACGACGCCAGGTCCTCGAAGAACCGCGCGCGACGCGGGTTCGAGCTCCGCGGCCACGGCCCGCAGGTAGGCCACGAGCCGGTCCGCGGGATCGGTCCGGGTCGCGACGGCGGCCTCCACGTGGCTCGTCGCCGACCGGAAGAACCGGACCACGGCCGCCGTCACCAACTGTTCCTTGGAGCCCGCGAGCCCGTAGAGGGTGCGCTTGGAGCACCGCAGTCGGGCCGCGACGTCGTCGAGGGTGAAGCCGGCGAACCCCTCGGCGAGCAGTAGCGCGACCAACGCGTCGAACAGCTCGTCACGCCGGGCCGCGCCCCGTCGGACCGGCCCGTCCGCGCGTGTCCCGGCTGTCGTCACCTGGCGATCCTACCGCCCTGCGGCTACTCTCATCGGTACTCACGTTCCGTTCTCAGTACCGATAGACCCGAAGGGGAGCCCCATGGCGGTCGACCGTCTCCTGCCCACCGACGAGGCCCGCGCCCTCGTCGAGCTGACGCGCGAGGTCGCCGACAAGGAGCTGGCGACGCGCGTGGACGACCACGAGCGCTCCGAGACCTACCCCGAGGGCCTGTTCACCACCCTCGGCGAGACCGGGCTGCTCGGCCTGCCCTACCCCGAGGAGTTCGGGGGTGGCGGCCAGCCCTACGAGGTCTACCTGCAGGTGCTCGAGGAGCTCGCGGCCCGCTGGGCCGCCATCGCGGTGACCGTGTCGGTGCACGGCCTGTCGTGCTTCCCCGTGGCGACCTTCGGCACCGAGGAGCAGAAGACCACCTGGCTGCCGAAGATGCTGGCCGGCGAGCTGATCGGCGGCTACAGCCTCTCGGAGCCCCAGGCCGGGTCGGACGCGGCGGCGCTGCGGTGCCGGGCGCAGCGCAACGACGACGGCGACTACGTGATCACCGGTGAGAAGGCCTGGATCACCCACGGCGGGAAGGCCGACTTCTACGCGCTGTTCGCCCGGACCGGCGAGGGCAGCCGCGGCGTGTCCTGCTTCCTCGCGCCCGGGCAGACCGAGGGCCTGACCTTCGGGAAGCCCGAGGAGAAGATGGGCCTGCACGGCGTCCCGACGACGAGCGCCACCTGGGACGGCGGCGTGATCGCCGCCGACCGGCTCATCGGCTCCGAGGGCCAGGGCCTGTCGATCGCGTTCGCCGCGCTCGACAGCGGCCGGCTCGGGATCGCCGCCTGCGCCACCGGCCTGGCCCAGGCCGCGCTCGACGCCGCCGTCGAGTACGCCAACGAGCGGCAGACCTTCGGCAAGAAGATCGTCGACCACCAGGGCCTCGGCTTCCTGCTCGCCGACATGGCCGCCGCGGTCGACTCGGCCCGGGCCACCTACCTCGACGCCGCCCGCCGTCGGGACGCCGGTGTGCGACTACAGCCGCCAGGCCAGCGTCGCGAAGCTCGTCGCGACCGACGCCGCCATGAAGGTCACCACCGACGCCGTCCAGGTCTTCGGTGGCGCCGGGTACACCCGCGACTTCCCGGTCGAGCGGTACATGCGCGAGGCCAAGATCATGCAGATCTTCGAGGGCACGAACCAGATCCAGCGCCTCGTCATCAGCCGCCACCTCGCCCGGTAGCGGTCCCGGTTCCCGACGGCGGGTCGGGGGGCTCCGGAGGCATGCCGCAGGATGTCACCCGATGCGGGGATTCCTGATCACGCTGCTCGTGCTCGTCGTGCTGCTCGTGGGCGCGGACTTCGGCGCGCGGTGGATCGCCGAGGACCGGGTGGCGAAGCAGCTGCAGTCGCAGCTGAAGCTGGACGAGGAGCCGGACGTCGCGATCCACGGCTTCCCGTTCGTGACCCAGGCGGCCGCGGGCGACTACGGCTCGGTGACGCTGACCGCGCAGCACATCCCGTACCGGCAGCTGCGCGACATCACGCTGGTCGCCGACCTCGGCGACGTGACGCTGCCGCCGCAGTCGCTGATCGACGGGACCGTCCGCTCGATCCCGGCGCGCACGGTGACCGCGAGCGCCCAGATCGACCCCGCCGACCTGGCTCGGGTGCTGCACGTCTCCGACGTCACCGTCGAGCCCGTCACCGAGGCGACGCTGGACGCGCGGCGGGCGACCGGGTCGACCGCGCAGAAGGCCCTCTCCGGGGTGGATCCCGCGCAGGCGGTGGCGCTGACGTCGACGACGACGGTGCTCGGACAGCAGGTCCGGACCTCGGTCATCGCGACCTTCAAGCTCTCCGGCGGGCAGATCGTGCTCTCGGGGCGCGACATCGCGGTCGACGCCGGCGACTCGGGCTCGGTCCCGAGCGCGGTGACGAGCGCGCTGCGCGGGCGGCTGTCGGGGTTCTCGGCGCGGGTCGATCCCGGGTCGCTCCCCTTCTCGATCTCCGCCACGGATCTGCACGCGCAGGACGGCAAGCTCGTCGTCTCCGGGACCGCGACGAACGTCGACCTGCTCGGCGGGTCGCTGTGAGGTGCGCCCGCCGTCGGTGGTGACCTCCGTGACAGGCTGAGCGCCGTGCAGACCATCCGCTGGGGCATCGCCGGGCCCGGACGCATCGCCGCGAACGTCGCCGGCGATCTCGCCCTGTGCGAGGGCACCGAGCTGGCCGCGGTCGGGTCCCGCTCGGCGGAGCGCGCCGAGGCGTTCGCCCGGGAGCACGGCACCGACGCGACCCGGGCGCACGGCTCCTACCGGGAGCTGCTCGACGACGACGCCGTCGACGTCGTCTACATCGCGACGCCGCACCCCCAGCACGCCGACCTCGCCGTCGCCGCGCTCGAGGCCGGCAAGGCCGTGCTCGTCGAGAAGACCTTCACCGCGACGCTGGCCGGGGCGTGGCGCGTCGTCGACACCGCGCGCCGGCACGGCGTCTTCGCGATGGAGGCGATGTGGACGCGCTTCCAGCCGGCGATCGTGCGGGCGCGCGAGATTCTACGGGGCGGGCGAGATCGGCGAGGTCCGCTCCGTGCAGGCCGACCTCGGGACCGTGCGGGAGGTCGACCCGAACGACCGGCTCTTCGCCCCGGAGCTCGGCGGCGGCGCCCTGCTCGACCTCACCGTCTACCCGGTGTCCTTCGCGCAGATGGTGCTCGGCGGCACCCCGTCGGCGGTGCACGCGGTCGCCTCGCGCGAGTCGACGGGCGTCGACGGCGACAACGCGCTGCTCCTGGGCTGGGAGGACGGCCGGTTCGCGACCGCGCAGACCTCGTTCCACAGCCCCTCGCCCGGACAGGCGCGCATCTTCGGGTCGACCGGCTGGATCGACGTGCTGCCGCGCTTCCACCACCCGACGACGATCGTGGTGCACCGCTCCCCCGACGACCCCGGCGAGACGATCGAGCTGCCGCCGCACGGCGCGGGCTACTCCCACGAGATCGACGAGGTGAACGCCTGCCTGCGGGCGGGACGCACCGAGTCGACCGTGATGCCGCTCGACGACACCCTCGCCGTCCAGGGGATCCTCGCCGAGGCCGGCGAACAGATGGGCCTGACGTTCGCGGAGGTGGCGGTCGGCGGGCTCCGCCCGCGCGAGCAGTAGGTGCGGCTACGACGACACGTCCTGCTCACCAGCGCGCGGGCCACCCAGCCACATCGCCCCCTCCAGCCGTGACGTCGGGTCGGTGAGCGCGGCCAGGGACGCCAGCTCGTCGGCGTGCCCGGCCATCGCGAGCGCGGTGAGGGCGGCGTCGAAGGCGTCCTCGGTGGCGGCGACGGCGTCGCGCAGGTCGTCCGGGATCCGCGGGTCGGCCGCGGCCCGGTGCGCCCGCGCGGGCGCCGAGGACTTCACCACCGGGCCGGTCATCGCCCGCGGATAGACCTCGACCAGCAGCACCCCCGAGGGGCCGGGTGCGGGGTCCAGCGGCCACACCCCGATCCCGGCCGCCCGCCACGCGCCGCAGCAGCGCCATCCCGCGCACCGACCCGGTGCCGACCGCGCCGGCCCCGCCGATCTGGAACGTCGAGAGCGGGTGCAGACCCCGGGCCCGCGCGTCCACCTCGGTGCGGCGCCAGAGCGGGCGGCTCGGGTCGTCGGCGGGCTTCCGGGTGCCGGGACGACCCCAGAACGGCGGCGGGCAGTCGCGCAGCCAGGCCTCGCCCTCGGCGGCGGCCAGATCCCAGACCTGCGGCAGCGTGGAGCACCCGTGGGCCCGGGCGAACCACGCGGCCAGCCCGAAGGAGAAGTCCATCCCGACGACGGCGGGCTCGGTCGCTCCACGCAGGCCCAGCAGCAGCTCGCCGACGCCCTCGCGGTCGAGCCCGCCGGTCACCTCGAGCAGCCGTCCCGGACGGGCCTCGGCCACCCGGATCCGTCGCCGGGCGCCGCGCAGGTCCCCGGACCAGTCGACGGCGAGGAGGCGCACGGCCCCATCCTCGCCGCCCGCCACACCGCGAACTCGACCGCCCGCTCACCCGCTCATCGCGCCAGATCGACCGCTGGACGGTTGTACAGCACCGCTCGACCCGGCGCGAGCCGGACCACCTCTTCCGGGCGTCATCCATCGTCCCAGTGGCCCCACCCGTCACCCGAGGCGCAGTCTCGCTCCACCGCTCGGCGCATCGGTGATGCGCCGAACGGTCGAATAGATCGGTCCGATTCCCTCGGGAGGAACTCGTGTCCCAGCACCGCGCCCCACGACGGCTCGGCCGCCGTGCCGTCACCCCGGTCGCCGCCCTCGCGCTCTCGGCGGCCGCCCTCACCGCCGTCGCGCCCATGGCCTCGGCCCAGACCCGCACCCACGACCGCGACTCGGACACCGGCTCCGGCTCGGTCGGCATCCTCAACGACCTGACCCTCCTGCCCGTCCAGGCCTGCGGCCTGCAGGTACCGGTGCTCGCCGGGATCCTCGACGGCCCGTCGGGGAGCTGCACGCAGTCGGACCACTGATCCACGCCCGGTGTCCCCCACGGGGGGCGGGGGACACCGGCGGGTCGATCCGGGGCCGGGCCGGGCCGGGCCGGTGCCCGGGAGGGGCCGGGCCGGGCTGGTGCCGGGGAGCGGGTCAGCCCACGAGCAGGTGGTCGGCCGCCGGCTGGTCGCGGTGGCGGGCCGGGACCCGCAGCCGCACCGACGTCCCGCTGCCGGGACGGGAGTCCACGTGCAGGTCGCACGCGCTGCCGAAGGCGGCGTGCAGCCGGCGCGTGACCTCGCCGATCCCGCCGTGCCGTACGTCGACCTGCGAGGCCGCCCGCGACGCCTCCGGCCCCATCCCGGCGCCGTCGTCGGAGACCGTGACGACGCAGTCGGCCCCCACACCGGTCGCGGTGATGTGCACCGTGCCGCCCCCGGGCTTCGGCTCGATGCCGTGGCGGACGGCGTTCTCCACGAGCGGGGCCACCACGAACGGCGGCAGGACCACGTGCTCCACCTCGGGGGCCACCGTCACCTCGACCTGCAGCCGCGCCCCGAACCGGGCCTGCTCCAGCGTGAGGT
Organism: uncultured Actinomycetota bacterium; assembly: GCA_963849235.1. Taxonomy (GTDB): domain Bacteria; phylum Actinomycetota; class Actinomycetes; order Mycobacteriales; family Pseudonocardiaceae; genus Actinomycetospora. Next base: position 294,206 of record CAWKGY010000003.1, read on the forward strand.
AGCGGCGCGCGTTGCGGAGCTCCTCGGCGACCGTGGTGCCTGCCCCGCCGTCGCGGAACGAGTAGCGGGTGAAGTCCGCGAACTCGGTGAGCAGGTCCCGTGCCCGCGACGGGTCGACCCGGACGTAGGTCGCGATGGCGGTCAGCGCGTTGTGCACGAAGTGGGCGGAGAACCGGGAGCGCAGCGCGGCCTCGACGTCCGCGGTGGGCAGGGTGATCTCCGGCGGGAGCGCCACGGTGGGCAGGCCCTCGGCGGCGCGCGAGCGCGTGAGCTCCGGCGTGCCCCCCGACGCGGCGATGTCGGCCGGGTGCCCCGCGGCGCGGGCGTCGTCCGTCTCGACCGTCTCCAGGTCGTCCAGCGCGAGATCCGCCGCGACGACCGGTGCCGCGAGCACGGGTGCCTGCACGGTCGCCGGGTGGGTCCCGGCCCGCAGACCCCGCCACACCGGACGCCCGAGCAGCCCCGTCACGGTCCACTGCCGGTGCTCGACGTGGCCGACCAGGCGCGGCGACAGCCAGTGGGCCGTGCCCTCGACGTCGGCGGGCAGCCTCGCGTCGAACGGGCTCGTCGGCGATGTGAGGTGCCGGGCGGCCTCGAGGACCTCGCGGCGGGCCCCGGCCGTGACCCCGGTGCTGACGCGGCCGACGTAGCGCAACGTCCCCTCGCTGGGCACGCCGAGCAGCAGCGATCCGATCCCGGGCCCGCCGCCGCGCGGGGGCAGCCAGCCGCCGACCACGACGTCCTGCGGGCGGGTGACCACCGAGGAGATCCAGCTCCGGGAGCGGCGGCCGCCCTGGTAGGTGGACTCCAGGCGCTTGGCCACCACGCCGCCGAGCCCGTAGTGGCGCGCGGTGCGCACCACCTGCTCCGCGTCGACCCCGGTGAACCACGGCGGCACGACGACGCGCCCGCCCGCGAGGTCGATCTCGCCGAGCAGCTCCCGACGCGTCCGATAGGGCAGGCGGGCGGTGGAGCGGCCGCCGACCTCGAGCACGTCGAAGACGTAGAACGACACCGGCGTGCCCTCGACGAGGGCCCGCGACGGCGCACGCACCCGGCGGCGCCTGCGCAGCCGCGCCGGGCTCGGGCGACCGACCGCGTCGAGCGCCACGACCACGCCGTCGAGCACCACACCGGGAGCCGCCGGCACGCCGAGCTCCGGGAACCCGGCCGTGACGTCGTGTCCCCCGGCGTCGACCAGACGCAGCTCGCCGCCCTCGGCCTTGGCGAGGCAGCGCAGCCCGGTCCACACGAACTCGAAGGCCCAGCCCGCCCCGCGCGGGAGGTCGCCCGGCGAGGCGAGCATCGGGCGGGCGCCGGGGCCCGGGACGGCGGGCACGCTCGAGCGGTGGCGGTGGCCACCCGCGGCCAGGGGTGCGGTGGACATCGCGCCTCCCTGACTCGTCGGTCCGCGCCGGCCCCGAACCGGCGCGGCGGGCGACGGGTGCCGCGGCGTCGCCGCGTCCCTCACCCGACGCGCGCCACGGTAGCCAGACCCCCCGACGACGTCGGTGAGTTCTCGGGCGCGCCACGGCGCTGCTGCGGCCGGACACCTCCACGACGCGACGAGCGGCCGACACACCATCCTGCCGCCCGGGCCGTGGCCCCGCAGGACGGTGCTCGCCGCCGGACGACCGGCATGCGCCGGTCGCCCGCCCGTCCCGCGGGACGGGATCGTCCGATCAGACCAGCGGGCCGCTCGCGACCACCGCGGACGGGCGGGTCGGGACCGTGCCGGCCGGTTCGACCGACAGCGCGTAGGCGAGTCGCGGCGGCACGGGAGCCGTACTCGCGCCACCCGGAGCCGGGCTCATCGGCGTGAAGGAACCACCCGGGTCCATGGCGCCGACCGGAGTGGCTGCGGTCCCCGCGACGCGCCAGAGCACGAAGGTGCGCCCGCTGCCGATCGCCGGCATGGCGAGCGGCACCACACGCGGACCGGCCGCGTCGTCGAGGACCACCGCGGCGACGGTGCCGTTGCCCGGCTCGATGAGCGAGGCGGAGCGCACCGACGGGTCGCGGGCCTCGGCGCTCGCGACGACCTGCTGAGCGCGCTCGGCGACGACCTCCCGGGGATCGCCCGCCCCGGGGGCGATGGCCCCGCGGGCGGCGAACACGACGATGCCCGCCACCACCGCGGCCAGGAGCAGCACCGCGGCCGTGCGGCGCCGAGGTGTCAGGGCAGGCGTCGGAGCCGTCCGCGGGCCGTCGTCCCGCGGTTCGGGCGGGGTGGGCACCGGCAGGTCGCGGGTGGTCGCGGGCGCCTCGCGGGGCCGGACCGGCGCGACCGGCTCGGCGGCGGCCGCGGTGAGGATCCGCGTGCGCAGCGTCGGGGGCGGTTCCACCGGCGGCAGCGCGTGCGCCAGGGCGGCCATGGTCTCGTGGGTCTCGGCGAGCAGCGCCCGACAGACCGTGCACTCGCGCAGGTGCTCGGCGACGCGGTCCTCCTCGTCGGGCTCGAGCGCGTGCAGCGCCCGGCCGACGACGTCGGCGGCGACCTCGGAGGACACGTCGTCGGGGTCGTGGCCCGTGCCGTTCGTCCCGCTCACCACGTGTCTCCCAGCAGCTCGAGGCCCGAGGTTCCGAGGACCGGGGCGAGCAGCACCCGCAGCTTCGCGACGCCCGTGAACATGCGCGACTTCACCGTGCCGATCGGCACGCCGGTGATCGAGGCGACCTCGCGCTGCGTGTAGCCGCCGTAGTAGGCGAGGCCGAGGGCCTGGCGCTGCTCGGTGGGCAGGTGGCGCAGCGCGGCGCGGACGTGCTCGGCGATGACCGATCCGAGTGCGGCCCGGTCGGCCGACGGCTGGACGGCGGACACGGCGTCGTCGGGCTCCTCGGTGGGGACGTGGTGCCGGCGACGGGTGGCCTCGCGGCGGACGGCGTCGACGGCCTTGTGGTGGACGAGGGTGAGCAGCCAGCTCACGACGCTGCCCCGGGTGCGGTCGAACCGCCCCGGATCCCGCCAGAGCACGAGGAACACCTCCTGCACCACGTCCTCGGCGAGGCTCTCGTCGGCGCAGATGCGGCGGGCGAGGGAGAAGGCGGCCCGGCCGTGACGGGCGTAGAGGACGTCGAGGGCCGAGGTGTCCCGGTCGGCGAGCCGGGCCACGAGGTCGGCGTCGGTGACGTCCGCGTCCGGCCCCGCGCCGGGCGCCGGCCGGTCGTCGACGACCGGGACGGCGGGGGCGGTCCGCGTGCGTGCGGGCCCCGGGGTGGATGGCGGGGTCATGGTGGGCGGTCTCCTCTCCCGGCCGCGAACGCTGCGCCGGAGACGTGCAGGCCTTCGTCGTCCGTGCAGGCGGCGGTTCGGTGGGCCGGATGACCCCGCTGACCCCTCCGGCCGGAGGGGTGGAGCCGTCCGCTCACGCGGGGCGGGGGGGACCGCAGCCATCTAGTGTCGCGAGAGACGGGTCACCCCCAGCGTCCCCGTGCACCCGAGGACCGGACGGCCCGGAGCATCCGGACGAGGAAGGGGCGAGGCCTCTCATGGCAGGACAGTGGTTCGAGTCGGTGGCGGAGGCCCAGCGTCGCGCGCGCAAGCGGCTGCCCAAGTCGGTCTACGGGGCGCTGGTGGCCGGTAGCGAGGCCGGTGTGACCCTCGACGACAACACCGGCGCCTTCCGTGAGCTGGGGTTCGCGCCGCACGTCGCGGACCTGCCCCACGAGCGTTCCCTGGCGACGACGGTCATGGGCCAGGAGATCTCCATGCCCATCCTGATCTCGCCGACCGGCGTCCAGGCGGTCAACCCCGAGGGCGAGGTGGCCGTCGCCCGCGCCGCCGCGTCGCGCGGCACCGCGATGGGCCTGTCGTCGTTCGCCAGCCGCTCGATCGAGGACGTGTGCGCGGCCAACGACAAGACCTTCTTCCAGATGTACTGGGTGGGCGACCGCGAGACGCTCGCCGCGCGGGCCGAGCGCGCCAAGCGGGCCGGCGCCAAGGGCCTGATCGTCACCCTCGACTGGTCGTTCTCGCACGGGCGTGACTGGGGCAGCCCGGCCATCCCCGAGAAGATGGACTGGAAGACGATCCTCAAGTACATCCCCGAGGGCGTCAGCCGCCCCCGCTGGGGCATCGAGTTCCTGCGCAGCGGCAAGATCCCCGACCTGACGGTGCCGAACATCCCCGTCGACGGCAGCGAGCCGCCGACCTTCTTCGGGGCGTACGGCCAGTGGATGTACACCCCGCCGGCCACCTGGGCCGACGTCGCCTGGCTGCGCGAGCAGTGGGGCACGGACTCGCCGTTCTGCGTCAAGGGCATCACGCGGGTCGACGACGCCAAGCGCGCCGTGGACGCCGGGGCCACCGCGATCCAGGTCTCCAACCACGGCGGCAACAACCTCGACTCCACCCCCGCCCCGATCCGGGTCCTGCCCGGGATCGTCGAGGCCGTCGGGCGCGACGTCGAGGTGATCATGGACGGCGGCGTGCGGCGCGGCTCGGACGTGGTCAAGGCGCTGGCGCTGGGCGCCAAGGCCGTCGCGATCGGGCGCGCCTACCTGTGGGGCCTGGCCGCCGCGGGCGAGGAGGGCGTCGGCAACGTCCTGGACATCCTGCGCGGCGGCCTCGACTCCGGCCTGCTCGGCCTGGGCAAGAAGTCGGTGCAGGACCTCGCGCCCGAGGACCTGCTGATCCCGCCGAACTTCACGCGGACGGCGGCGAACTCGTAGGAGCGGCCCGGTTCCGAGCGAAGGGCACCCTCGGTCGATCTGTTCGAGCGAAGGTGCCCTTCGCTCGTTCCGGGGCCGCACCGGGCGTTCCGGCGAGGGGCGCCCGTCGGCGGCTCTATCGAGCGAAGGGGCCCTTCGCTCGGAACGGGAGGAGCCCCGGACGCACGAACGCCGGCCATCCCGTGAGGATGACCGGCGTGGCGGTAGCGGTGGGATTCGAACCCACGGTGGGCAGAACCCACACACGCTTTCGAGGCGTGCTCCTTTGGCCGCTCGGACACGCTACCGGGCGCAACTTTACTCAGGGCCCGACCACGTCGCCGCCACCCCCCCGGCCGCTCCGGAACCACGCCAGGAGCAGCTGGGCACACTCGGATTCGCGGACCCCGCCGAGCACCTCGGGGCGGTGGGTGAGGCGCCGGTCGCGGACCACGTCCCACAGCGAGCCCACCGCGCCGGTGCGCGGCTCCCAGGCCCCGAACACGATCCGGTCGACGCGCGCGAGCACCGCCGCACCGGCACACATGGTGCACGGCTCGAGCGTGACGGCGAGGGTGCAGCCGGTCAGCCGCCAGCCGTCGCCGTGCACCTCCGCGGCCGCGCGCAGCGCGAGGATCTCGGCGTGCGCGGTGGGGTCCCCGGACGCCTCGCGCGCGTTCGTCGCGCGAGGCCAGCTCCCGCCCGGCCGCGTCCACGACGACCGCACCCACCGGCACGTCGTCGGGACCCGACCCGGCCGCCACCTGCAGCGCCCGGTCGATCAGGAGCTCAGGACGCAGGCGCCGTCTCCACGATCTTGGCCAGTTCGTCGGCGAACCCGCACCGACGGGCGATCGCGGTGAGCTGCTCGTCCGGGTACAGGTCGATCTCGTCGACCAGGACGGCGAGCTCGTCGGCGGGCACGCCGAGGTCCGCGAGCATGGCGAGGTCGCCCTCGGGCCACGGGTCGTCGTCGACCTCGTCCTCGTCCGGCACGTCGAGGCGCAGCAGGTCGAGGACGTCGGCCGCCACGTCGTAGTCCAGGGCGGCGACGGCGTCGGAGAGCAGCAGGGAGACGCCGCCCGGGACGGGGCGCACGAGCACGAAGAACTCGTCGTCCACGTCGAGCAGCCCGAGCACCGCACCGGTGGAGCGCAGCGCCCGCAGCGCGGTGATGGCCGAGTCGAGGTCGGCCAGCGCGGCGCGATCCATCGAGACCGCGCGCCACCGCCCTTCCTCGCGCGTGACCGCGACCGCCCAGCCGTCGAGCGGCACGACGGTGCCGGGCCCACCCTTGGACCCACCGCGCGGCGCGGCCTGCGCGCCCTGACCAGCCATGGTGACCACGGTAGGTGCGCGGAGCCCACGTCGGAAAGGGAGTTGGCGACGCACCCCGAATCGACACCTTCTGCGCGCCGGGCGGTCGCCCCCCGGAGGCCGGGGGTGCAGGATCGGGGCGTGAGCACGTCCTCGGAGACCCGGTCGGGCCGTCCGGGCGCCGGTCGGCGCCGCGCCGCGCACCGCGCCCCCGAGCGCGCGCTGCTGACCGAGGCCCGTGCCCTGCAGCCCGACACGGTCGCCCTGCGGCGCACCCTGCACCGTCATCCGGAGCTCGGCCTGGAGCTGCCGACCACCCAGGCCGCGGTGCTCGCCTCCCTGCGCGACCTGCCCCTGACGCTCACCACCGGACGCTCGTCGAGCTCCGTCGTCGCCACCCTCACCGGCAACGACCCGGGGCCCACGGTGCTGCTGCGCGCCGACATGGACGCGCTGCCGCTGCGCGAGGACAGCGGGCTGGAGCACGCCTCCCGGGTCGAGGGCGTCATGCACGCGTGCGGGCACGACCTGCACACCGCGATGCTCGCCTCGGCCGCCCGGCTGCTCGTGAACCGCCGCGAGCGCCTCGCCGGCACCGTCCTGTTCATGTTCCAGCCGGGGGAGGAGAGCAGGCACGGCGCGCTGGCGATGCTCTCCGAGGGGCTCCTCGAGGCCGGCGGCAGCCGCCCGACGTCGGCGATGGCGCTGCACGTCACCTCGCGCCTCGCCTCCGGCACGCTGCAGACCCGCGCCGACTCGATCATGGCCTCGTCCGACGACTTCTGCGTCACCGTCCATGGCGCGGGCGGGCACGCGTCCGCGCCGCACGACGCGCTCGATCCGGTGCCCGCCGCCGCGGCGATGGTCGGGGCGCTGCACACGATGACGAGCCGGCGGGTGAGCGCGTTCGAGCCGGCGGTCCTCACCATCGCCCACCTCACCGCGGGTACCACCACCAACGTCATCCCCGAGACCGCGGTGCTCGAGGGCACCGTGCGCACGCTCTCCGAGTCCTCCCGCGAGACGCTGCTGACCGAGCTGCGGCGGGTGTGCACCGGGGTCGCCGACGCCTACGGCTGCACGGCGACGGTGGAGATCGACCACGGCTACCCGGTGACGGTCAACGACGCGGCCGTGGCCGAGCGGGTCGCCGACGTCGGGCGCTCGGTGCTCGGCTCGCGGTTCGTCGAGCCGATGCCCGACCCGATCATGGGCTCGGAGGACTTCTCCTACGTCCTCGCCCGCGTGCCCGGCGCGCTCGCCTTCCTCGGGGCCTGCCCCCGGGACACCGACCCCGCCGAGTCGCCGCCGAACCACTCCAACCGCGTCGTGTTCGACGAGGACGCGATGGTCGCCGGGGTCGCGCTGTACGCCGGCTACGCGCTGGAGTCGTTGCGCGCGTCCTGATCCGCGTGGTCGCGCGCGGGCACGCACACGGGCGAATGATGGTCACCCGTCCGTGTCGTCCTACGCTCCGGCGTCGTGGGGACTCCGGAGGTGGACAGCGGCGCCGTCCTGGCCGCCGCGCTGCAGCGGCCCGTCTGCGTGCTCGGGCTCGGGCTGATCGGCGGCTCGCTGCTGCGCGCGGTCGCGGACGCCGGACGTGAGGCGTGGGGCGCGTCGGCGTCGACGACGACCGCCGAGAAGGCCCGTGCCGACGGCTACGACGTCGCCGACGACGTGGCGACCGCGGTCCGCCGCGCCGCCGCACTCGACGCGCTCGTCGTCGTCGCGGTCCCGCTGACGGCGATGGACGACGTGCTCGCCGTCGTCGGGCGGGAGGCGCCGGACTGCCGGCTCACCGACGTGACGAGCGTGAAGGAGCCGGTCACCGACGCCGTCGGGCGCCGTGCTCCGGCCGCGCGCTTCGTCGGCGGGCACCCGATGACCGGCACCGAGTTCTCGGGCTGGGACGCGGGCTCGCTGCAGCTGTTCCACGACAAGGTGTGGGTGGTCGCCACCGACGACGACACCGACCTCGAGGTGTGGACCGACGTCGTCGCGCTCGCCCTGGCCTGCGGGGCGACCGTGGTCCCGGCCGCCTCCGACGAGCACGACGTGGCCGTCGCCCGCATCTCGCACCTGCCGCACCTGCTGGCCGCGGTGCTCGCCGCCGTCGGCGCCGACGGGGGCGAGCTCGCGCTGGCCCTCGCCGCCGGGTCGTTCACCGACGGGACCCGGGTCGCCGCGACCCGCCCGGAGCTGACCGCCGCGATGTGCGAGGGCAACCGGGCCGCGCTGCTCGCCGCCTTCGACGACGCCCTCGGCCGGCTCGGCGCCGCCCGCGGCTCGCTCGCCTCCACCGGCGGCCTGCTCGCCACCCTGACCGCCGGGCACGACGGCCGCGCCGCCCTCGACGCCGCCCGCCTGGACCGCCGCGAGGTCCGGATCGACCTCCACGGGGTCCCGGCCGAGCACCTCGAGGCGATGCGCGAGCTCGGCCGCTCGGGCGGGCGGATCATCGGCTGGACCAGTGAGGCCCTGGAGTCCGCGGCGCCGGACGAGGACTAGGGCGCGGCTCGGATCCGTTCCGGTGGTGGGCGCCCCTCGGCGATCTATCCGACCGAGAGGTCCCCTCGCTCAGAACCGGCGGGCAGCGAGACGCCGGTGAGCTCCTCGGCCGCCGTCCAGAACCGGGCCGCCAGCCCCGCATCCCGGGCCGCGCGCGGCAGCCGGGCGCGGCCGGTCTCGCCGACCAGCCCGAACCGCCCCGACGGGCCCCAGTAGCTCCCGTTCTCCGCGGCCGGGTCGGTGGCCGCGACGAGCATCGGCTCGGCGCCGGTGTCGACCTGCTGGACGGGCAGCAGTGCCTCGACCAGGCGGGGCTGGAACCGTTGCGGGGTCTCCCGTCCCAACGCCGGCCCGTTGGCCTGCAGGTTCGTCGCCGTGTAGCCGGGATGGGCGGCGGTGCTTCGCAGCTCCCAGCCGCGCTCGTCGGCGACGCGGGCCAGGTGGCGGGTGAGCAGCAGGTCGGCGAGCTTGGACGCGCCGTAGGCCCGCAGTGGTGAGTAGCGCCGCGGGACGGCGAGACGGGCGGGGTCGACGCGCCCGAGGTGGGCCGCGCCGCTGGACATCGTCGTCACCCGGGCGCCCGGCGCCGCGAGCAGCAGCGGGAGCAGCCGCACGGTGAGCGCGAACGGGCCGAGGGCGTTGCTGGCCATCTGCAGCTCGAACCCGTCGCCGGTGAGGTGCTGGTCCGGCACCGCCATCACCCCGGCGTTGTTGAGGAGCAGGTCGAGCGGCCGACCCTGCGCGAGGAGGCCGTCGGTGAACTCCCGGACCGAGGCGAGGTCGGCCAGGTCGAGACGGCGGATCTCCGTCGAGGCGCCCGGGACACGGGCGAGCAGGCGGGACCGGGCGGCCTCGCCGCGCTCGGGCGAGCGGACGGCGAGCACGACGTGGGCGCCGGCGCCGGCGAGTCGCGCGGCCGCCTCCTCGCCCGTCCCGCTGTTGGCTCCGGTGACGACGGCGGTGCGTCCGGTGAGGTCGGGAACGACGTACACGGTGGGTCTCCTCCCAGCACAACAGACCGGCGGTCTGTTGATGGGACCGACGCTAACGGACCGCTGGTCTTTTCGCAACGGACCGCCGGTACGTAAACTGCGGTGCATGACGTTCCGCCGGGCGCGCAGCGACGAACAGCGCGAGGAGCGGCGGCAGGCGATCCTCGGGACGACCGCGGCGATGCTCGCCGAGATGCCGGTCGCGCAGGTGAGCCTCAACGAGATCAGCCGTCGCGTGGGCCTCGCGAAGTCGAACGTGCTGCGCTACGTCGAGTCCCGCGAGGCGGCCCTCCTCGACCTCCTGCACGCCCGCACCGAGGAGTGGCTGGCCGCCCTCGCGGAGCAGCCGGCCGGTGAGGGGTCGGCGTCGGAGCGGGCCGAGGGCGTCGCCGAGCTCGTCGCCACCACGCTCGCGACCCGCCCGGTGCTCTGCGACCTGCTCGGCGCCCAGGCGGCGGTGCTCGAGCGCAACGTCTCGACCGCCATCGCGGTGCGCCACAAGCACGCCGCGATGGCCGGCGCCGGAGAGCTCGGCGCGATCGTGCGCCGCCACGTGCCCGAGCTCGACGCGGACGCCGCGATCACGGTGTCCGGGGCGACGTTCCTGTGCGCGGGCGCGGTCTGGACGGCCACCCAGCCCTCCGCGGCGATGCTCGCCGCCTACGAGGAGGATCCCGACCTCGCCGCCATGCGCCTGGACTTCACCGTGGCGGTGCGCGAGCTGGTCGGCCTGCTCCTCGCCGGGCTGCTGGCCCGCGCCGCGTCGACGCCGGGCTGAGCCCGGCCCGCTCCCGTCACCAGAGCCCGGGGGGCTCCTCCTCGTCGCGGCTGTGCCGGCCGCGGCCGGGCGTGGAGCTCCCCGACGACGCCGGGCCGCCGGCCGACACGGGTGGCGACGGCGGCGGCAGCAACGGCGGGGCGAGGGCCGGGACGACGGTCGGCTCGTCGGGCCGCTCGGGTCGGTCGGGTCGGTCGGCCCGGGGGTGCTGCCGAAGCGGCAGGTCGGCGACGACCTCGGTCGGCGCCGTCGGCGTGGGGTCGATGCCCGCGACCACCCGCACCCAGTCCTCCGCGGCCTCGGCGTCGTACCCGGTGTCGCGTCGGCGGGCCATCACGCCCGGCAGCCCCTGCTCCCGCACGCCGGCCAGCAACGCGACCCCGTCGTCGTACACGGGCGAGACCTGGATGCGCCCCACCTCGTCGAGCGCCAGCCGCCCGAGGGTGGCCCGGCGCTCGTCGAGCGGGCGCTCGGTGAGCACGACGCCGTAGAGACGCAGCACGTCGTACACCATGAAGATCGCGGGGCGGGCGCGGGCGAGGGAGCGGGCCCGGCGCGGGTCGGCCCGGCGCAACCGGTCGACCAGGGCCAGCGACGACGGCTGCCCCGCGTCGAGCAGCACCGCCTCGCCGTCGAAGAGTCCGTCGGCCACGACGTCGGCCAGGCCACCGAACTCCGGGAACCGCGCGGTCACGTCGTCGCCCTCGAGGGTGCGCAGGCACAGCGTCCCCTGGTCGACGTCGGCCAGCAGCCGGATGCCGCTCCAGTCGACCTCGTAGCTCCAGTGCCTGCCCACCGGGAGGCGACCGGGCACCGGCTGCATCGGCCGGATCCCGGCGCTGCGCTCACCGACACCCTGCATGCCCGACATCGTGCCCTGCACCCCCGACAACGCCGCCGCGACGTCCCTCCGGCGTGTCGCGCGCCGCGCCCGCGGCGCGTGTCCTCCGCGGATCCTGGGAGCGGAGACGCATGTGGGGCATCCTGGAGCGGAATGTGCCGTCACGTCGGGTGACGGGCGGCGAGGCGAGGGGAGCCAGCGCGATGCGCGCGATCTGGAACGGCGCGGTGTCGTTCGGGCTGGTCAACGTGCCCGTCCGGCTGTACGCCGCGACGACGAACCACGACATCCGCTTCCACCAGGTGCACGAGCTCGACGGCGGGCGCATCCGGCAGAAGCGGACCTGCTCGGTGTGCGGCGAGGAGGTCGCGTACTCCGAGATCGCCAAGGGCTACGAGACCGACGACGGTCAACTGATCATGCTCGACGACGACGACCTCGCCTCACTGCCCTCCGCGACGGGCCACGAGATCGACGTCGTGCAGTTCGTCCCGGCCGACCAGGTCGACGCCCTGCTCCTGGACAAGAGCTACTACCTCGAGCCGGAGAACAAGGCGCTCAAGCCGTACTCCCTGCTGCGCGAGGCCCTGCGCGAGACCGACCGCATGGCGCTGGTCAAGGTCGCGCTGCGCCAGCGGGAGACGCTCGCGCTGCTGCGGGTGCGCGGGGACGCGATCGTGCTCCAGACGATGCTGTGGCCCGACGAGGTCCGCGAGGCCGACTTCCCGGTCCTCGAGGGCGACGTCGACCTGCGCCCGCAGGAGATGGCGATGGCCTCCTCGCTGATCGACTCGCTCGCCGGCGACTTCCACCCGGAGGAGTTCGAGGACGACTACCGCAAGGCCGTCGGCGACCTCATCGAGTACAAGCGCGAGCACGGCGGCGGGCGCCCGGCCCCCGAGGAGACCGCGGCCGAGGACTCCGACGACATGACCGACCTGCTCACCGCGCTCCGGCGCTCCGTGGAGGCGGCGGGCGGCCAGGCGTCCGACTCGTCCTCGTCCTCGTCCCCGTCGTCGACGGAGACCGAGGCGGAGCCGGCGGCGGAGTCCGGGTCGGGCTCGAAGGGCTCGACGACGCGCAAGAAGAGCTCGTCGTCGAAGAGCTCGGAGTCCGCGGAGTCGTCGGGGACGAAGAAGAGCTCGTCGTCCGGGACGAAGTCCGGGTCCTCGTCACGCTCGCGCCGCAAGAAGTCCGACGACGAGAGCGACGAGAAGGCCAGCAAGACCGCGTAGGGCTCCCCGGGACGCCATGGGCGAACGGCGCCCTTCTGCCGTGGGACGCCAGCAACGCGCCATTGCTGCCGGCCGACCCCGGGGCGGTGCCTGAACGAACGGCCCTATCGGCGTGCTCCCCTGGCCCGGCCGTGGGACGCCAGCAACGCGCCATTGCTGCCACGCCGGCCCGGGGCCCGGCGCGAGGCAGAGCCCTCAGGCGCGCATGTAGGCGTCCCGTCCTGGCACGTCGTAGCCCTGGTCCTCGATGGCCTCGACGACGGAGCCGAGCGCCAGCTCGTCGTCGTGGTCGACGCGGACGACCCGGGCCTCGAGGTCGACGTCCACGCCCTCGACGCCGTCGATCGGGGACAGGGCGCCCTCGATGGCGGCGCGGCAGTGGTCGCAGTGGATCTCGGGGACCGAGAGCGTGGTCGTGGCCATGACGTCCTCCATGACGGCCGGCGGGGCGGCGCGGGTGGTCGCCGGACGTGCTGCCCGGCGTGGTCTCCCGCGACGGTGCCACGCCGCGGGGAACGGCGCGTCGGGGACCCCGGGCGCCGGCCCGTCCGAACCGCGCGGACCCGGCGCACGGAGGTCTCCCGGACGGCGGCGGCGGGAAGCACCCGCCGTCGTCGGACCTCACGCGACGAACGGAATACTCCGGACATGCCTCGACGTCGAGCCCGCGTCCTGCTGGTGGCCCTCGCGGTCACCGGACTGGCGCTCACGGCCTGCAGCAACGAGCCACCGCCCGCTGCGGCGCCCAGCTCCACCGCGGCGGGACCGGTGACCCCGACGACGGGTCTGCTGCCGCCGGGCGTCCCCACCGAGGGCACCCGCCCGGACACCAGCCGGCTCCCGCTCGCCGCCGAGCCGCAGTCCGCGCCGGTGCCCGCGACCCCGCCGCCGGGCCGCCAGATCCCGGTGGGGTCAGCTCCCGAAGGCGTCGTCGTCGACCCCGTGACCCGCACCGTCGCCGTCGCGACCCGCAACCCGAACAGCCTCGTGCTGCTCGACGCGGACACCGGGGCGGTGCGCACGCGCACCCCGCTGCCCGGCTTCGTGCGCCACCTGCAGCTGGCCGCGCCGGGTGGCCCGGTGCTCGTCCCGGTGGAGAGCGCCAACGCCCTCGTGCGGGTGTCGCTGCCGGGCGGGCAGGCCGCGCCGCCGCTGTTCGTCGGCTCCGTCCCGCACGACGCCACCCAGGCCCCCAACGGCACCGTCATCACCGCCGACGAGCTCGGCGGGACGGTGTCGGCGGTGCGGGGCGACCAGGTCGTCAAGGTGTTCACGAACGCCGTGCAGCCGGCGGGCGTGGCCCCCGTCGGGAACCTCGTCGGCCTGATCGACGTGCGCAAGAACACGCTGACGACCTACGACGTGGACAGCCTGCACATCGTCGGCGAGGCCCCCGCGGGCGCCGGGCCCACGCACCTCGTGGCCGACCGCCACGGCCGGATGATCGCCACCGACACCCGCGGCAACCAGATCCTGGTCTTCCAGCCCAACCCGTCCGGACCGCCGACCCAGGTGGGCGCGATCCCGCAGCCCGGCGGGCCGTACGGGATCACCTACGACCCGGTGCGCGACCGGGTGTGGGTCGCCTCGTCGGGCACCAACGAGGTCATCGGCTACGACATGACGACCCCGCAGCCGCGCCCCGTCGCCCGGGTCGCGACCGTCCAGAACCCCTACACGCTCGGCGTCGACCCGACGAGCGGCAAGCTCTTCGTCGCGGGCGTCAGCGGCGGGGTGATCCAGGTGATCCAGCCCTGAGACCCGCCAGGAGGACCTCGACGAGACGCCGGGCGTCGTAGCGCTCGTCGCCCTCCGCGCCGGCGCAGAGCCCGCCGACTCCCCGCATGAGCTCGTAGCCGCTCAGGTCGTCGCGGACCTCGCCCGCGGCCACGGCCGCGCCGAGCAGCTCGTCGCACACCGGGACGAGCCGGTCGAGGAAGTACGCGTGGAGGGCGTCGAACCGGCTGCCGTCCCCGCGCAGGGCCCCGGCCAGGCCGTGCTTGGTCACGAGGAAGTCGACGAAGAGGCCGACCCACTCGACGAGCGCCGCGTACGGGGAGTCGGCGCCGGCGAGGAGGGTCGGGCCGGCCGCGGCGCACGCCTCGACCTGGTGGCGGTAGACGGCGACGACGAGGTCGGCCCGCGTCGGGAAGTGGCGGTAGACGGTGCCGACGCCGACGCCCGCCCGGGCCGCGACGTCGCGCACCGGGGCCTCGACGCCGGAGGCGACGAAGGCCGCCGCGGCGGCGTCGAGCAGGGCCTCCTCGTTGCGCCGCGCGTCCGCCCGCCGGCGGGGGCCGCTCTGGGTCCCGGTCACCGCCACCCCTCCCGTGCGCGCACGTCGACAAACGGAACCTGGTTCCGTAACGTTGGCGGAACCACGTTCCGTCTCTCATCGTGCCAGGCGAGAGGACCGCTCACATGCCAGCGCCCAGCTTCGGGATCACCACCGCGCCCCAACAGGTCACCTACGACGACGTCCTGCGCGTCTGGCGCGAGGCCGACTCCGTCGCCGAGATCGAGCACGCGTGGCTCTTCGACCACCTGCTCCCGATCGGCGGCGACATCGGCGGGCCGATCTTCGAGGGCTGGACGCTGCTCTCGGCCCTCGCCGCGCAGACCGAGCGGCTCCGCCTCGGGCTGCTCGTCACCAGCAACCGGTTCCGCCCGCCCGCCCTGCTGGCCAAGATCGCCACGACGGTGGACATCGTCTCCGGCGGCCGGCTCGAGTTCGGGATCGGCGCGGGCTCCCGTCCCAGCATCCCGTGGGCGCGGCGCGAGTACGACGCCCACGGCCTGCCCTACGGCGACTTCGCGGACTCGGTGGGCGCGCTCGACGAGGCCTGCACGGTCATCCGGCGGTTGTGGACCGAGGACGAGCCGTTCGACGTCGCCGGCTCCCACGTGCAGCTCACCGGAGCGTTCGGCAACCCGAAGCCGGTGCAGCGGCCCCACCCGCCGATCCTCATCGGCGGCCGCGCGGGCGCCACGCTGCGGGTGGTCGCGAAGCACGCCGACCGGTGGAACATCCCCGGCGGCGACATCGACGACGTGCGCTCCCGCAGCGCCCTGCTCGACCGCTACTGCGCCGAGATCGGCCGCGACCCCGCGTCGATCACCCGCTCGATCCACCTCGGGGTCTCCTACGACGACCCCGACACCACCCGCAAGGCCGTCGCCGAGGCTCTCGACGCCGGGTTCACCCACGTGACGCTCGGACTCCCGGCGCCGTGGCCGGAGGGCGTCGCGCGGTGGGTCGCGGACGAGATCGTGGTCCCGTCGCGCTAGGCCGCCGACACCGCCTGGCGCTCCTCGGCGGCGAGCTGCAGCACGATCGCCGCGACGTCGGCCTCGGGGGTCGCCGGCCAGGGCGAGAGCGGCGAGGTGCGGCTGACGCCGTCGAGCACGGCGGCGAGCCCGTCCGGGTTCGTCGGCCACGGGGCGAGCCCGGCCTCGGCGAGCACCGTCGCGTTCGCCCGGCCGTGCCCCGGGATCGGGTGGTAGGTCACCGCGGGCAGGTTGGCGACGAGCGCCTCGGTGACCGACAGCCCGCCCGCGTTGTGCAGGAGCACGTCCGCGGCCGCCATCAGCGCCGGGACGTCGTCGCGCCAGCCGAGCGCCGTGACCCGCTCCCGCGCGTCCAGCTGCTCGCGCAGGTCGGCGTTGCGACCGCAGAGGACGAGCACGTGCGCGGCGGGGTTGGTCAGGGTGGCGTCGACGAGCGTGGGAACGTCGCCCAGCCCGAGCGAGCCCGCGCTGATGAGCACCGCGGTCTCGTCGTCGGTCAGGCCCAGCGAGCGACGGGTGTCGGTGCGGTCGGCGTCGGTGTGCGCGCGGGAGAAGCGCGGGTCCACCAGCGGCCCGGCGGGGCGGACCGCCACGCCGTAGACCTCGTCGGCGGCCTCGGCGCACGCGGTGGTCACCGACAGGTGGACGTCGACGCCCCGGTGCAGCCACATCCGGTGCGGCGCCGGGTCGGTGAGGTAGCTCACCACCGGTACCGCGATCTGCCGGGCGGCGCGCATCCGGCCGAGGGTCTGGCAGGACAGCGGGAACGTGGAGACGACGACGTCCGCGTCGCGGGTCCAGCGGCGGACCGTGCGCTCGGAGCACATGAGGAACGTCAGGATGATGGCCCGGACGAGCCCACGGCGCTCGAGCGCGCGGAACAGCCAGTCGAAGAACCGCGGCATCCGGTTGACGACGACGCCGTAGCCGTCGCCGATGATCACCTGGCCGAAGCGGGGCAGGGCGTCGAGGTAGTCGTGCACCTCGGCCACC
Organism: uncultured Actinomycetota bacterium; assembly: GCA_963849235.1. GTDB lineage: Bacteria > Actinomycetota > Actinomycetes > Mycobacteriales > Pseudonocardiaceae > Actinomycetospora. Next base: position 310,811 of record CAWKGY010000003.1, read on the forward strand.
GCGCCGCGGGCGCGCAGCCGGGCCGCCAGCTCGTAGGCCGGCCGGTCGTGTCCGGCGCCCACCCGGGCGGTGAGCACCACGACGCGCGGGGATCGCCCGCTCCCGTCGAGGGCAGGCGCGTCCGGCGCGGTGACGCGCGGACCGTGACGCCTCCGGGGGCGGATCGACCTCGGGACGCCGAGTGCGGTCATCGGTCGCGGAGCTCCTCTCGGGCGTGACGACGTCCGACGGACACGGGTCGGCCCACGCCCTCATTCGACGTCCGGGGCCGTGACCCGCCCGTGAACCTACTGTGACTCGGGACGGACCACGACGCCGGGACACATGATCGTGGTCGCGCGCGGCGCGCCGATGAGGGGCGGATGACGGGTGGCCGAAGCCCGCGTGCGCGGGTGAACGAGGCGTCCCCGGAGCGTGAACAGTGCACCCGGACGGCCGCACCGGAACACGGATCGAGAGACTGGCCCCCGTGACGAGGCCGCAGAACGAGCGCGCGACCCGGGTGCTGATCGTCTCCGGCGAGATCGGCCAGGGCCACGAGGCCGTCGCGCGCGCCGTGCACGCGACCGTGACGCGCGACCGCCCCGACTGCGACATCCGTGTCGCGGAGGCGTTCGCCCGGATGGGCCACGGCTCCGGTCCGGTGTTCCGGTGGCTGTTCGAGTTCGCGGTGCAGTGGACCCCGCTGCTGCAGGAGGCCTGGTACGCCGCGGTGACGCACTCGCGGCTCGTGCGCTGGTTCTACCGCGAGGTCATGGGCGCCTGGGTGGCCCGCGCGCTGGAGGCGGACCTCGCGGGCGAGCCGACCGACGTCGTCGTCTCCACCCACCAGCTCGCGACCGCCGGACTGGCCTGGCTGCGCCGCCGCGGCCGCCTCGACGCGCGCATCGTCGCCGCGATCTGCGACTTCGCGCCCCACGCCTACTGGACCTACCCGGGCGTCGACGAGTACCTCGTGCTCGACGACCTCGCCCGCGAACCCACCCGCCGGATGGACCCGGGCGCCGAGGTGACGGTGCGGTCGCCCCTGGTCGGCGCTCCCTTCCGTCCGGTCGGCGACGACGCGGCCCGCGCGGCGCGACGGGAGCTCGAGCTGCCCGAGGAAGCGCTGGTGGTGGTCGTGACGGCGGGCTCGCTGGGCCTGGGCGGGGTGGCGGGGGCCGTCCGCGCGGCCCTGGCCGCGGACCCGCGCTGCCACGTCGTGGCCCTCTGCGGCCGGGACGAGCGGGCCCGGACGCGGCTGCGGGCCCTGCGCTCCCGCACGGGAGCGGGCGCCCGGTTGCGGGTACCCGGCTGGGTGGACGACGTGCCGACCCTCCTCGCCGCCGCCGACGTCGTCGTGAACAACTCCGGCGGCGCGACGGCCCAGGAGGCCCTCGCCTGTGGTCGGACGCTGGTGATCCACCAGCCGCTGCCCGGGCACGGGCGCGACTCCGCCCGGCTGCTCGGCGACGCGGGACTCGCCCGGACGTGCCGGCGCCCGCGGGCCCTCACCGCGCTGCTGCGCCGCTGGATCGCGGACCCCGCCGCGCTGGCCGCCGCGCACGCGCGCGCCGCCCGGTGGTCCGAGCGCCACGCCCGCGTCGACCTCGCCGCGGTGCTCGGCATACCCGCGCCCGCGCCCGCGGCCCGCCCCGCCCCGACCGGGGGCGACGACGAGCTCCCGCCGCGTCTCGTCGGGAGCCTGCGGTGAGCCCCGCGGTCGCCCTGGTGACCGCGCTCCTCGGGGCGTGCGGGATCGCCACCGGCACCGTCCTGCAGCAGCGCGCGGGCCAGGAGATCGAGGAGCCGGAGTCGACACGCGACCTGCTCTCCCGCGTGCTGCGACGACGCCGCTGGTGGACCGGGCAGGGCGTCATCGGGATCGGCTGGTGCTCCTACGCCTTCGCGCTGCACATCGGCCCGGTGGCCCTCGTGCAGCCGGTGCTGGTCACCGGCCTGGTGTTCGGGACGATCGCCTCGGCGCGGCTGGCGCACCGCCGCCTCGACCGCCGGCTGCTCCTGGCCTCCGGGGCCTCCGTGCTGGGGCTCGCGACGTTCCTGGCCGTGGCCCGTCCCCAGTCGCCCGCCGTCCCGCCCGAGCCGGCGTTCGGGCCGCTGTTCGGGGTCGCGGTCGTCGCGGGCGTGGTGGGCGTCCTCGGGCTGCGCGGCGTGGCCTGGGGCGAGCCCGTCCGGGCCGCGCTGCTCGCGCTGGCCACCGGCGGCTTCTACGGACTCACCGCCACGCTGTTCTCCACCGCGCTGCGGGAGCCGGGGCTGATCGCGGCGCTCACGACCTGGTACGCGGCCGGCGCGGTCGTCAGCGCCCTGTGCGGGTGGGCGCTCTCCCAACGCGCGCTGCACCTCGGGCGGCTGAACGCCCCGGTGAACGCGGTGATCGGCACCACCGACCCCGCGGTCGCGGTGCTGCTCGGGGTCCTCGTGCTCGGCGAGCACATCGCCACCACCCCGCTCGACCTGGTCGGCGAGATACTCTCGGCCGCCGTCGTCGTCGCGGGCACCGTCGTGATCACGCGGCAGTCTGCCGCCGTGCTGCGCGACGACCGGGCGGGCGTGCCCACGCCGGCCTGGGGCTGAAGGGAGGCCGCGTGACGCTGCTGGGAGCCGTCGACGCGGACTCCATCATCTCCGTGCTGCCGATCGTGCTGATCGTGGTCGGCTGCACCGCGCTCGCGATCCTGTTCTCGCGCGACCGCTAGGTCCCGGGGACCGGCGGCTCCGGCCGCCGGGAGCGCTCACGAGCCTCCGGCGCCCAGGACCGCGACGGCGAAGTCGGTGACCGTCTCCCGCAGGGCGAGGATCTCCTCGGCGATCTCGGCCGGGGCGACCTCCTCGCGGTCGGCCGACTCGACGGCGGCGAGCACCAGCTCGTTGATCCCGCCGACGAGGGCCTGCGCGAGCGCCGGGGACAGCGGACGGACCTCGGGGCGCGAGCCCACCCCGGCGGCGAGGGCGACGAGCTGCTCGGCGAAGCGTCGCAGCACCTCGCGACGCGCCTGCCGCCCGGCCGGGCCCGTGGAGCCCGGCTCGGTGAGCATCGCCCGGGTGAGCAACGGGTGTTCGGCCATGGCGGTGAGGTAGGCGCCGGTCAGGCCCGCGATCTCCTCGCGCAGCGACAGCCCCTGCCCGGCCACGGACTGCGCGGCCTGCGTGATCATGTGCAGCGGGCCCTCGGCCACGACGCGGTAGGTCGCGAGCAGGCACTCCTCCCGGTCGGAGAAGTGCTGGTAGAAGGTCCGCTTCGACACCCGGGCGCGGGCGACGACGTCGGTGACGGTGACGCCCGCGTAGCCCTGCTCGGCCAGCAGCTCGGCCATGGCGACCAGGAGACGCTGCCGGTGGTCCGCCGGGGCGGGCGCGGCGGCCCCCGTCCGGATCGCCGCCACGACCGGGGGCTCCTCGGCGCCCGTCGTGTGCGCGCTCACAGTCACTGGCTTATGGTACCACCTCGTACCATGCTCGGCGGCGACCCGGTACGTAGCCGTACCAACAGGAGGACCCAGAGCATGACCACCGAGACCGCACGTCCCGCACCCGCCGCGGAGTCCGGCGCGGGTGTCCCCCACCTCTCCGTCGCCATCGTCGGCAACGGCTTCTCCGGCCTCGGCACCGCGATCCGCCTGCGTCAGGCCGGCGTCGAGGACTTCCTCGTCTTCGAGCGCCACGGCGACGTCGGCGGCACGTGGCGCGACAACTCCTACCCGGGCTGCGCGTGCGACGTGCCGAGCCACCTGTACTCGTTCTCGTTCGCACCGAACCCGGACTGGAGCCGCTCGTTCTCGGCCCAGGCGGAGATCCACGCCTACCTGCAGCGGGTGTCCGCGGAGTACGGCATCGACCGCTTCACGCGGAACCACCACGAGGTGACCGAGGCCCGCTGGTCCGACGACGACCAGCGCTGGACCGTCACCACCACGCAGGGCACCTGGACCGCCGACGCCGTCGTACTCGGCTCCGGGGCGCTCTCCGACCCGTCGTTCCCGGACGTCCCGGGCCTCGAGGACTTCGACGGCGAGGTCTTCCACTCGGCCACGTGGCGCCACGACCTCGACCTGCGCGGCCGCCGCGTCGCGGTGATCGGCACCGGGGCCTCGGCGATCCAGTTCGTGCCCGAGATCGCGCCCGCCGTCGGGCACATGACCGTCTTCCAGCGCACGCCGCCGTGGATCATGCCGCGTCGCGACCGCGCGTTCACGGGCATCGAGAAGTGGGCGTTCCGCCGCTTCCCGATCCTGCAGCGCCTGCTCCGCGAGGGGATCTACTGGGGCCGGGAGACGTTCGTGTTCGGGTTCAAGGACCCGTCGCGGATGGCGAAGGCCGCGAAGCTCGCCGAGCACCACATGCGCACCCAGGTCACCGACCCGGCGCTGCGGGAGAAGATCACGCCCGACTACTCCATGGGCTGCAAGCGGATCCTGCTCTCGAACACCTACCTCCCGGCGCTGGACCGCGAGAACGTCGACGTGGTCACCGACCGCATCAGCGAGGTCCGCCCGCACGCCGTCGTGACCGAGGACGGCACCGAGCACGAGGTCGACACGATCATCGCCGGCACCGGCTTCGCGATCAGCGACCTGCCGATCAGCCACCGGGTGTTCGGCCGGGACGGGCGCAGCCTCGCCGAGCACTGGGGCGACACCATGTTCGCCCACAACGGCACGATGATCGCCGGCTTCCCGAACCTGTTCACCCTGCTCGGGCCGAACACCGGCCTCGGGCACAACTCGGTCGTGTTCATGATCGAGTCCCAGATCAACCTGGTGATGGACGTGCTGCGGCGCGTGCGGACCTCCACGATCGCCGCCGTCGAACCGCGTCAGGACGTGCAGGACCGGTTCGTCGCCGAGATGCAGCGCCTGACCGAGGGCACGGTGTGGGTCGACGGCGGGTGCTCGAGCTGGTACCTCGACGGCCAGGGCCACAACTCGGCGCTCTGGCCCACCTTCACGATGCCGTTCCACCGGCGTCTGCGGCACATGAAGACCGACGAGTACGTCATCACGCCCGCGCACGCGCGGGCCTAGGAGGAGCTCCGCCATGGCCTACGACATCACCGGCAAGGTCGTCCTCATCACCGGCGCCGCCCGCGGCATCGGCGAGGAGACCGCGCGCCAGGCGGCCGCGAAGGGCGCCCGGGTCGCGCTGCTGGGCCTCGAGCCCGCGCGGCTGGAGCGGATCGCGGGCGAACTGGGTCCGCAGCACACCTGGGCGACCTGCGACGTCACCGACCAGGCGTCGCTGGACGCCGCGGTGAAGCACACCGTCGCCGAGCTCGGCGGGATCGACGTCGTGATCGCGAACGCGGGCATCGCCAACCAGGGCACCGTCGCCGAGAGCCCGGCCGACGTCATCGCCCGCGTCATGGAGGTCAACCTCATCGGGGTGTCGCGGACGGTGTCCGCGACCGTCGAGCACGTCGCGGCCCGGCGCGGCTACTACCTGCTGGTCTCCTCCCTGGCGGCGTTCACCGCGCTGCCGGGGATGGCGGCCTACTGCGGCTCGAAGGCCGGCGTCGAGCACTTCGGCAACGCGCTGCGCTTCGAGCTCGCCTACCGGGGCGTCGGCGTCGGCACCGCGCACATGGGGTGGATCGACACCGACCTCGTGCGCGACGTGAAGGCGGACTCGTCGACCTTCGAGGAGACCCTCAAGAAGCTCCCCGGCCCGCTCGGGGCCATCAGCTCCGTCGAGAGCTGCGCCGCCGGGTTCCTCGAGGGCATCGCGAAGCGCAAGCGGCGGGTGTTCGTCCCGAAGTCGGTGGGCGTCGTGGCCGCGCTGCGCCCGATCACGTTCTCCTGGCTCGGCGACCTCCCGATCCTCATGCAGGCCAAGAAGATGGTGCCCCAGCTCGAGGAGCAGTTCCGCAAGACCGGCCGACCCTTCGGCGCGACCTCGGCCGGGATGGGCGAGCCGAAGGCCTGACCCGCTCTTCGCCCCCGGACGGCGCCCTCGCACCGCGAGGGTGCGTCCGGGCGGCCCAGCCGCCGCTGGTTTCGTTGAACCAACCCTCACCGGAATCACCCGGGGCGCACGTCGCCGCTGGCACACTCGCGGACGTGACCGCCGACCTCGCGACCGGACCCGTCTTCACCGACGAGTACTGGGTCGATCCGTACGCCACCCTCTCGCGGCTGCGCGAGATCGCGCCGGTCCGCGAGGTCGATCTGCCCGACGGCGGGTCCACCTGGCTCGTCACCCGCTACGACGACGTGCGCGCCGCGTTCACCGACCCCCGTCTGGCGAAGGACCCGCGCGCCCTGCTCCCGGAGGCCCAGCGCCCCGCGGAGCCGCTCATCCCCGGTCCGACCGGGCGCATGCTGCTGCTCAACGACCCGCCGGTGCACACCCGGCTGCGCAAGCTCGTGGTGCAGGCGTTCACGGTGCGCCGGGTCGCGGCCCTGCGCCCGCGGATCGAGCAGATCGCCACCGCGCTGCTCGACGCGCTGCCGCCCGACGAACCGGTCGACCTCGTCGCCACCTACGCGGTCCCGCTGCCGATGGCGGTGATCTGCGAGCTGCTCGGCGTCCCGCCGGTGGATCGCGAGGCGTTCGCCCAGTGGTCGAACACGATGATCGACAACTCACCGCAGGAGGCCAAGGAGCAGGCCTCGGCGAGCCTGGCCGCGTACCTGGGCGAGCTGGTGGACGCCAAGCGCGCCGAGCCCGACGACGCCCTGCTCTCCGGCCTGGTCACGGCGAACGACGAGGGCGACCGGCTCACCGACGAGGAGATCGTCGGGATGGGCATGATCCTGCTCATCGCGGGCCACGAGACGACCGCGAACCTCGTCGCCAACAGCGTCTTCGCGCTGCTGCGCGACCCGGACCTGCGGGCCCGCGCGATCGCCGCCCGCGCCGCCGGGGAACCGCTCTCGGCGCTGGTCGAGGAGTTCCTGCGGTGGGGCTCGCCGGTCTCCAACGCCCCGGCCCGCTTCGCCGCCGCGGACGTCGAGCTCGGCGGTGTGGTGATCCCCGCCGGGGCCACCGTGACGCTCTCCCTCGCCGCCGCCAACCGCGACCCGGCACGCTTCGACGCCCCCGAGCTCCACGACGTCGCCCGCGACCCGTCCGGTCACCTGGCCTTCGGCCACGGCATCCACTTCTGCCTCGGGGCCTCGCTGGCCCGGCTCGAGGGCGAGGTCGCGCTCGGGACGCTCCTCGACCGGTACCCGCACCTCGAGCCGGCCGTCGCCCTGTCCGAGGTCGCCTACCGGCACAGCGTGCTCATCCACGCCCTCGCCGCGCTCCCCGTGCGGCTGCGCGCCTGAGGCCCGAACGGCCCCTAGGGTGTTCGGCCATGGGAGACCCGCGGTGGGTGCTGGCCGTGGACCACGGCACGTCGATGACGACGGGCGCGACCGCCGACATCGACCCCGCCGACGGCTGGACGCGGGTGTCGACGGTGCGCGTCGACGGTGAGACCACGTTGCCCTCGGTGGTGCTCTCCCGCGGCGACGGGACGGTGCTCGCCGGCCGGCCCGCCCTGGACGCCGCGCACGCCGACCCGCAGTCCGCGGTGCTCCGGGGGCGCTCCTACCTCGGGGCGGCCACCGGTGGCCCCGACGACCCGCCGCTCGCGACGTGGCCGCGCCCGACCACCGCGGTCAACGTGGCCACCGCCCTCGTCGCGCGGATCCTGCAGGCCGAGGCCGGCCGCCGCGGCACCCCACCCGCCGTCCTCACGCTGCTCCACCCCGCGTCGTGGACCGACCCGGACACCGGGCCCGCCGCCCTGCGCGCCGCCGGCCGGTCGGCGCTCGGGGCCGTCGCGGACGGCGCCGACGTCGAGGTGGCGCTGCTGACCGGGCCGCAGGCCGCGGCCGTCCGGCTCGGCGGGACCGGACCCGTCGTCGTCGCCGACCTCGGTGGGGGCGGGACCGAGGTGGCCCTCGTCGACCGCGAGCAGCCCGACCCCGCGACGACCACGGCGACGCTGCGCGAGGGAGTGGCGGCGCGGTACGTGGAGGTCGGCGCCGAGGCCCTCGACGACGCCCTCACCCAGCTGGTGCTCGACCGCGCCCCCGCGGCGCTCGCCGAGCGCATCCGGTTCTCCAGCGACGCCGAGGCCCACCGCGCCTGGTTCTGGCTGCGCCGCGGCGTGCACGACGCGAAGACCCGGTTGGGCGGCGACGGGTTCGTCGACGTGGGCGTGCCGGTCCTCGCGCCCGAACACCCCGCACCCGGCGTCGTGCGGCTCACCCACGCCGACCTGGGCCCGCTCTTCGCGCCCGCGCTCGAGCAGGTCGGGGCGGCCGTCGTCGGGCTGCTCGACGAGGCCGCCGCGGGCCGCCCGGCGCTGCTCGTGCGCGGCGGGGTGGCCGCCCTGCCCGGGGTCCGGGACTGGCTGGCCGCCCGCACCGGGTGCGCCCTCGCGGCGGCCGACGACCCCGGGGCCACGGCGCCGACCGGGCAGGTGTGCGGCGCGGCGGCGTGGGCGGCGGCGCGGGCGGGTCTGGGCCGCTGACGTTGTCAGAAAAGACTCGTTCCTGACACTCAGCGTCCGGAAATCGACGTTCACGATCGGCCCGCCGCGGCCAGCGGGTAGACCGGGACCGTGGAGGGCGACGCGGTGCACCGGACCGCGGCGCGCCTGGACACCCTCGGCGGCGGGACCGTCGTGCGCGCCGACCTGCGCCACCCCGCCGTGGCGGGTGCCGACCTGCGCGGCGCCCACGTGCTCGAGACGCGGGCCCACGGCAAGCACCTCCTGACCCGCCTCGAGCGCGACGGCCGCCGGCTCACCCTGCACAGCCACCTGCGCATGGACGGTTCGTGGACCCTGATCCGCAAGCACCGCGACGACGGCCGTCCCGCCCTGCCGCGCCACCTGCTGCCGACGCTGCGCGCCGCGGTCACGCTCGACTCCGGGGTCTCCCTCGTCGGGGTCGGCGTCCCGGTGCTCGACCTGCTCGAGACGCGCGACGAGCACCGCGTCGTCGGGCACCTCGGCCCGGACGTCCTCGCCGGGCAGCCGACCGCGACCCAGTCGGAGTTCGACCTCGACGAGGCCCTGCGCCGCCTGCGCCGCGACCCGTCGCGCCCCCTCGTCGAGGCCCTGCTCGACCAGCGCGGGGTCGCGGGCTTCGGCAACCTCTGGGCCGTCGAGCTGTGCTTCCTGCGGGGACGCTGGCCGTGGACGCCGGTCGGCGACGTCGAGCTCGCACCGCTGCTGGCCCTCGGCCGCCGGATGATCACCCACAGCCTCGAGCACGGCACGGGCATGACGACGACGGGCGTGACGCGCCGCGGCGAGAACCACTGGGTGACCGGCCGCTCGAACCGGCCCTGCCGACGGTGCGGCACCCTCGTCCGCTTCCGCCCCGCCGGCGCCTCCCCCGTCGCTCCGCCCGCCCGAGCGGGAGCCGTGCACGCCCGCGAGGTGTGGTGGTGCCCCTCCTGCCAGCCGGCACCCTGATCCACCCCTCGCCCGCGCCGGGACCACGGGCCAGGATGGCGGGGTGGGGGCGGAGAGCGGCGAGCTGCGCATCGGCGACCGGGAACGACGCGAGATCGACGACCGGCTCCGCGCCGCCCACGACGCCGGGATGATCACCCTCGTCGAGTACGACGAGCGCGCGAAGGCCGCCTACGGCGCCCGGTTCCGCAGCGAGCTGGAGCCGTTGGTCGCCGACCTGCCCGACGAGTCGGCGCCCGCTCCGGCACCCCCGCCGGACGAGCGGCCGACGACGACCGCCGAGCCGGCCTGGCACGAGGACGCCCGGATCCCGGACCGGGCGCACGACGGGCACGGTCGCCGGCGGGGCGTGCAGGGGCTCGTCGCGGCCGTCGTCATCGCCGTCGCGGCGATCGTCGCGCCCGGCGTCGTCTCGGCCGACCAGGGCGCGGCGGTGTTCGGCAGCCGCACCGTGGAGGTCCAGCCGGGCGAGTCGACGGTGTCGGTGGGGGTGCTCTTCGGGTCGACGAAGGTCGTGGTCCCCGACGGCACGCACGTCACGACGTCGGGGACGACGATCTTCGGCAGCACGGACTGCGACACCGCCTGCTCAGCCGCGCCGCCCGGCGCGCCGCAGGTGTCGGTCTCCGGGCGCGGGGCGTTCGGCAGCATCGAGGTGCAGACCGCGACCGAGGCTGCCCAGAACCAGGCGCGGGACGACCAGAAGCACCACGACGACTAGGTGGCCTCCGGCCTCGTGAGCACTATTCCGTGTCAGAGCACGGACAACTGCTCACGAGCCGAAGGCACCCACGGCCCCGATCACGATGACGGCGGGCGGGCGCACCCCGGCGTCGACGATCGCGCCGGGCAGCTTCGCCAGCGTCGCGCGGGCGATCGTCTCCCCCGGCAGCCCGCCCTCCTGCACGGCCACCGCGGGGGTCTCCGGGTCGCGGCCGCCCGCGACGAGCGCCTCGGCGATCACGCCGATGTTCTCGACGGCCATGAGCAGCACGATCGTGCCGGTGAGGCGGCCGAGCGCGTCCCAGTCGACGAGTGACTGCTCGTGGCCGGGCGGCAGGTGGCCGGACACGACGACGAACTCGTGGGTCACCCCGCGGTGGGTCACCGGGATCCCGGCGAACGCGGGGACGGAGATCGCGCTGGTCACCCCGGGGACGACGTCCACGGGGACCCCCGCGGCGACGCAGGCCTGGATCTCCTCGTACCCGCGGCCGAACACGAACGGGTCACCGCCCTTGAGCCGCACCACCCGGTTGCCGGCCTTCGCCTCGTCGACGAGCACCGCGTTGATGGTGTCCTGGCTCATGTACCGACCGCGGGGCAGCTTCGAGGCGTCGATGACGGTGACGTCGGGCGGTAGCTCGTCGAGCAGCCGCTGCGGGGCGAGCCGGTCGGTGACCACGACGTCGGCCTGCGCCAGCGCCTGGCGTCCGCGCACGGTGATCAGGCCGGGGTCGCCGGGGCCGCCGCCGACGAGGGTCACGCCCGGGGCGACGGCGCGGTGGCGGCGGTCGGCGAGGGTGCCGGTGCGCAGGGCCTCGACGACACCGTCGCGCACCCCGCTCGCGCGCCGCGGGTCGCCCCCGCCGAGGACGCCGACGGTGACGTCGTCGTAGCGCCCGACGGCGGGCGTCACCGCCGTCCCCTCCTCGGCGGCGTCGGCGCGCACGCAGAACACACGGCGCTGTTCGGCCGCGGCGGCGACGGCGGCGTTCACTGCCGGGGAGTCGGTGGCCGCGACGCAGTACCAGGCGTCGTCGAGGTCGCCCGCCGCGTACTCGCGGGCCTCCCACGTGATCTCCCGGGAGTCGGCCACGGCCTCGAGCGCCGTCGTCACCACCGGGCTCACGACGACGACGTCCGCCCCGACCTCGAGCAGACCGGCCACGCGCCGCTGCGCCACCGACCCGCCGCCGACGACGACGACGCGGCGTCCGGTCAGGTCGAGACCGACGGGGTAGAGCGTGCTCGCCGGGCTCACGGTGTGTCGTCCCCTCCGGTCGTGCGGATCACGTGGCTCCGCCGTTCTTGCTCGCGACCCCCGCGGCGTCGAACGTCGCGACCTCGCCGAGCGCCCGTGCCGCGGCGGCGACCAACGGAGCAGCCAGGAGGGCTCCGGTCCCTTCGCCGACCCGCAGCCCGAGGTCGAGCAGCGGCTCGAGCCCCAGGTGGGCCAGCGCCAGGGTATGGGCAGGCTCGACCGAACGGTGACCGCCCAGCCACGCGTGTGACGCAGTCGGGGCCATGGCGGCGGCGACGAGGGCGGCGGCCCCGGCGACGACGCCGTCGACGACGACCGGGGTGCGCAGCGCCGCCCCGCCGAGCAGCAGCCCGGCGATGCCCGCGATCTCGAGGCCACCGACCGCCGCGAGCGCGCCGAGCGGGTCGGCCTCGGCGGGGAGCTGTTCCGAGCGAAGGGCACCATCGCTCGATCTATCCGCCGAGGGGTGCCCTTCGCCGGAATCGGCGGGCTCACCTCGTTCTGAGCGAGGGGCCCCTTCGCTCGATCTAGTCGACGGAAGGGGCCCTTCGCTCGACACGGCAGCCGGGTCGGCGAGCAGGCCGTGGCGGGTCAGTGCCCACCGGACCACCGCGGTCTTGTGGACGAGCATCGCGTCGTCGACGCCGGTCCCGCGCCCGGTGACCACCTCGGGGGCGGCCCCGGTGAACGCGGACACCAGCGCCGCCGACGCGGTGGTGTTGGCGATCCCCATGTCGCCGGTGACCAGCAGCCGGTTGCCGGCCGCGACGAGGTCGCGGGCGACCTCCACGCCGGCCACCAGCGCGGCGCGGGCCTCGTCGCGGGTCATCGCCGGACCCGCGGTCATGTCCGCCGTCCCCGGCCGCACCTTGCGCGGGAGCAGCCCCGGTGCCTCGTCGAGAGTGGCCGCCACCCCGACGTCGACGACGACGACCTCGGCGCCCACCTGGTTCGCGAAGGCGTTCACCGCGGCGCCCCCGGCGAGGAAGTTGGCGACCATCTGGTGGGTCACCTCCTGCGGCCACGGCGTCACGCCGCAGGCGTGCACCCCGTGGTCGCCGGCGAACACCGCGACGACCGCGGGCTCGGGCACCGGCGGCGGGCACTCGCCGGCCAGCCCCGCGAGGCGCACCCCGACCTCCGCGATCTGCCCGAGCGCACCCGGCGGCACCGTCATGCGCGTCAGCCGCTCGCGCGCGGCGGCCTCGCCCTCGGCGACGTCCAGCGACGCGCAGGCCGCGACCGCCGCGTCCAGGGCGTCGCCGCCGTCGTGGTTGCCCCAGGTGTCCTCGTGCACGGCCCACTCCAGCGGTCGGCGCCGGGCCCAGCCGGCGGATTGGAGCTCGGGCTCGTCGGCGAACGACGTCACGTGCCCGAGACAGAGGTAGGCGACGATCTCGAGGTGCTGCGGCAGGCCGACGCGCTCCCCCAGCAGCGCGGCCAGCTCCCGCTCCCGGAAGAAGCTGACCCACCCGACGCCGAGGCCCTCGGCCCGCGCGGCGAGCCACAGGTTCTGCACCGCGCCGGCCACCGAGTGCGCGGCCATCCGCGGCTGGGTCGCCCGGCCGAGGACGTGGCGGCCCCCGCGGGTGGGGTCGCAGGTGACGACGACGCCGAGCGGCGCCTCGCGGATCGCCTCGACCTTCAGCCCGGCGAACGCCCGCGCCCGGGCCGCCGGCAGGGACGACGCGAAGGCCTCGCGCTGGGCCACCGCCAACGACGCCAGTTCGTCACGCAGATCCGGGTCGCGCAGCACGAGGAAGTCCCACGGCTGGGAGAACCCGACGCTGGGCGCGGTGTGCGCGGCCGCGAACACCCGGCGCAGCACCTCACCGTCCACCTCCTCGGAGGTGAACCCGCTCCGGACGTCACGGCGAGCGGCCAGGACACGGTGCAGCGCCGCGGCGTCGCCCGGTTCGAGCGCGCTCACGGTGCGGCCCCCAGCACGGCCGCCAGCGCCGCGACGAAGCCGTCCGAGGTCGTCCGGTCCCGGACGGCGACCCGGACGTGCTCGCCGTCGAGACCCGGGAACGTGTCGCCGCGGCGCACCGCCCACCCGCGCTCGCGCAGCCCGTCCCGGACGTCGTCGCGCCCGGGGGTGCGCAGCAGCAGGAAGCTGGATGCGGGCTCGCCGCGCACCTCGACGCCGGGCACCCGGGCGAGGGCGGTGAGGAGGTGGTCGCGGTCGGCGGTGAGCGCCCGGGCGGCGCGGTCGGCCTCGGCGCGGGCGGCCGGCGTCGTGCAGGCCTGGATCGCGACCAGGGCCGGCGTGGACACCGACCAGGGCGGGGCGGCCGCGGCGAGCCGGTCGACCAGCTCCGGGGCGGCGAGGACGTAGCCGACCCGCAGCCCGGCGAGGCCCCAGGTCTTGGTGAGGCTGCGCAGTACGACGAGTCCGGGCAGGTCCTCCCGGGCGGCGAGCGACTCGGGCTCGCCGGGGACGGTGTCGGCGAAGGCCTCGTCGACGACGAGCACGCGCCCGGGCCGGGCGAGCGCGGCGATCGTCTCCGCCGGGTGGCTCACCGACGTCGGGTTGGTGGGGTTCCCGACGACGACGAGGTCGGCGTCGGCCGGGACGCGCGCGGGGTCGAGCGTGAACCCGGCGTCGAGGACCACCCGCTCGACCGGGTGGCCTGCCGCGCGCAGGGCGGCCTCGGGCTCGGTGAACTGCGGGTGCACGACGACCGCGTGCCGGGGCCGCAGCGCCCGCGCGAGCAGGACGAACGCCTCGGCGACGCCGGCGACCGGCCACACCTGCGCCGGGGTGCGGCCGTGGGCGGCGGCCGCGGCGACCCGGGCGGCGGTGGCGTCGGGGTAGGCGGCGAGCCGGCCCATCGACTCCGCGAGGCGGGTGGCGAGCCAGCCCGGTGGGGTGCCGGCGCGGACGTTGACGGCGAGGTCGACCAGTCCCGGACCGACCTCGGCGTCCCCGTGGTGGCCCAGGTCGACGTCGTGGTCCCCGGTCGTACCGGCGGCGGTCACGCGGACCGCCGTCACCGCACCTCCCGCGCCCGGCCCCCGGGACCGGCGGCCCGCAGCAGCAGCGCCTCGGCGGCGGGCACCGACGCGGCGAGCACGGAGGTCACCGCGCGGGGTGCGGCGCACGGGTCCCAGTGCTCGGCGTCCATGCGCTCGCAGAGCTCGTGGGCCAGCGAGTCGACCCGGGCGGCGACGTCGTCGCGCGAGCGCACCGGGCCGGCGCCGAGGTGCTCCAGCGGCAGCGGGTCCGCGGCGACCCAGGCGGCGGCGAGCGCGGAGCGCAGGTCGGCGAGCAGGCGGTCACGCCCGGGGCGCTCGGCGTGGAGGCAGCCGGGTCGGCGGCGCAGGGCGCGGGGACCGGTCACCGGGGTGGACCGACGTGGAGCGTCCGGTCCGGGGTCGGGAGCGTGCGACATCGCAGGCCTTCCTCGGGTTCCTCGCCCGATCGACCGGCGACCCACGGGCGGGCCGACGGCAGCTGGCACCTCGCGACGGCCGGAGTCTCCTGGCTCCCGGATCGATGCTCGCCCCGGCCTTCCCGCCGGTGTCCCGGCCGTGGCCATGCGTGGGGTCCGCTCCCCGGTGACAGTGGCGGGACCGCGCCGGACTCACACCGGCTTCCTCCACATCCGTCGGGCAGAGGTCACCACACGCCGAGTCCCCGGGTCAACGTCGCGGGGGCCACCCCGGTCGGGGGGACGGGCCGTTCAGCGCAGGATGCCCTGCCGGAAGCCACGGGCGACGGCGTCCGCCCGGTCCCCGGCGCCGAGCTTGCGGAAGAGCCGCCGGGCGTGCGTCTTGACGGTGTCCTCGGCGAGCATGAGCGAGGCGGCGATCTCGGAGTTCGACTGGCCCTCGGTCATCCCCAGCAGGACGTCGAGCTCGCGGCGGGAGAGCTCCGCCGTGGTCGGGCGCCCCGGGATGCCGAACGGGCGTGGGCCGACCTGCTCGCCGGAGCGCAGGAATCCCCGCGCGCCGAGGTCGAGGGCGGTCGCGGCGAGCCGGTGCTCGGCGTCGCGCCCGACGTCGGGCGGTCCGGCGACGAGCACGGCGACGTCCGGCGCCGCGTCCCGCAGGGACTCCACGGCCGACGCCCACGCCGAGCCCCGCGCCCCTGCGGGGACGAGGTCCGCCGCGACGACGACGACGTCGGGCCGTTCCTGCGCGAGGGCCACGAGCAGGTCCGCGAGACCGACCACGTGCGTCTGCTCGAACCCGTCGTCGACCGCTCGTGCCACCCGCTTGCCGGCGTCGGCGTCGGTGGCCGCTACCAGACAGACCGGCATGCTGGCTCCTCACGGAACGGCGAGGCGGGGCTCGACCGGGTGTGACGCAAGGGGGTCAGGCTCCCACACGGTGATCGCCCGTCCGACGGCACCCTGCCGACACGTTTGGTGACGTCACTCCGCCGAGTCGGCGTGTCCTGGGCCGTTCGCGCGGGTCCGCAGTCGCCCGACCGGACGACCACCGCCGACGACGGCGGGAGCGGCCACCGCGGCGACGGCGTCCGGTACCGGCACGCCCGCAGCGGCGAGGACGTCGAGGAGCACGGGGCCCAGGGCCCGGCCGTGACCGTCGTCGACCTTCGCGGCGAGGGCGGTGCCGTCGGGGAGCGCGGCGACGAGCACGCCCTCGGCCCCGCTCTTGGCGAGCGCGCCGGGGACCTCCTGCATGAACACCGTCTCGAGGCGCCCGGTGCCGGCCACGAGCCAGGGGTGGGCCCGCATCGCGGCGGCGACCCGACCCGCCGTCGTGCCCGGACCCGCGTGGGCGAGCGTCCACGGCAGGCGGGCGAGGGCGGTGAGCGTGGTCGCGAAGGCGGGGGCGCCGCACCCGTCGGTGCTCGCCGCGAGGACGGGACCGGCGAGGTCGGCGAGCGCGTCACGGCAGGCGCGCTGCAACGGATGCCCGGGGTCGAGATAGCCCGGGTCGCCGTGGGTCGCGACGAGCATGGCGGCGTGCTTGCCCGAGCAGTTCATGGCCAGGGGCTCGGGCGCGTGGCCGGCTGCGAGCCAGGCGCGGGCGGCGTCGACGCCGAGGGGGAGGTCGGGGACGCAGCGCAGCGCGTCGGGGGTCAGGCCGTGCCGGGCGAGCAGCGCCGTGACGGCCTCGAGGTGCCCCGGTTCCCCGGAGTGGGAGGCGGCGGCGAGCGCGACCTCGGCGTCGGTCAGCGCGACGCCTGCCGACTCCAGCACCGCCACCGCCTGGGCCGGCTTGAGCGCCGAGCGTCCGTAGACCGGCCGCTCCACGTCCCCCGCCGTCGTGAGCACGGACCCGTCGGGCGCGAGCACGACCAGCGAGACCGCGTGCACCGACTCGACGAGCTCGCCGCGCACGACCTCGACGACGACCGGGTCGGCCGTCACCGGTCGAGCTCCCCTCTCGGCGTGCTCCCCCCGACGCTCCGTCTCCCGCCCACTAGAAGGCGGCCCGCTCGGCCAGCCGGCGGGCCTCCCCCGCCCGCTCCTCCGCATCCTCGACGCGGGGGTCGCCCCACCCGTCGAGCCCGCCCGCGACCTCCCCGGTGTCGGCGATGTTCGTCCCGACCAGCGCGGACGCCGACTCCGCCGCCGCGGCCGCGAGCAGCGCCGCGGTCACCGCGTCCCCGGAGAGGGCATCCGGCCCCTGCTCGGCGAGCGCGGCGGCGATCGCGGTGACCCGGCACGCCGCGGCGAGGACGTCCATCGGCACCTGGACGATCGCCTCGGTCGCCGCGGCCGCCCCGCCGGGGGCCTTCCGGGCGGCGAGGAAGCCGGAGAAGGCGGCCACGTCGTCGTCGGCGAGCGTCAGCGCCGTCGCGCGCAGGGCGTCGAGCTCGTGGGCGAGGTCGAGCGCCGCCGGGTCGGTCCGCGCGGCGCCGCGCGCGACCTTCCCGGCGAGGCCCGCCGCGAGCGCCGTCGTCGCGGCCGCCGTGGAGCCCGCCGCCGGGCCCGGCCCCCGCGCGGCGAGCGCCTCGGCGAGCTTCCCCAGCGGCACGTCCCCCAGCGCCCTGCTCACGAGGAGGTGCCTCCGGCCTGTGAGCAGAAAGCGCGGCTATAGCCACATGTAGTGCTCACGAGCGCGCAGCGCACCTAGAACAGCCCCACGATCGTCCCGTCGGGCTTCACGTCGATCTGGTGCGCGGCGGGGTTCTTGCCCAGGCCCGGCATCGTCCGCATGTCGCCGCAGATCGGGTAGACGAAGCCGGCCCCGACCGAGGCGCGCACCTCCCGCACCGGCATCCGCCAGCCGGTCGGCGCCCCGAGCAGCTTGGGGTCCGACGAGATCGACAGGTGGGTCTTCGCGATGCACACCGGCAGGTTCGAGAACCCGTTGCGCTCGTAGAGGTCGATCGAGGTGTTCGCGGCGGGGGCGTAGTCGACGCCGTCGGCGCCGTAGACCTTCGTCGCGACCGTCTCGATCTTCTCGCGCAGCGGGGTGTCGTCGGAGTAGAGCAGCCGGAACTCGCTCGGCTCGTCCGCGGCCTCCGCGACCGCCTCGGCCAGCTCGGCGCCCCCGCGTCCGCCGTCGGTGAAGTGCGTCGACACCGCGACCCGCGCACCCATCGACTCGGCGATCTCCTTGATGGCCTCGTGCTCGGACGGATGGTCGGTCGGGAAGGCGTTGACGCACACCACCGGCGAGACGCCGTGGATGCGCATGTTCTCGATCTGCTTGCGCAGGTTCGCCCCGCCCGCGTGCACCTCGTCGGGGTTCTCGGCGAGCAGCGCCTCCGGCAGGTCCTTGCCCGCGACGATCTTGTGGTTGCCGGAGTGGGCCTTGAGGGCCCGCACCGTGGCGACGACGACGGCCGCGTCGGGCGTCATCCCCGAGGCCCGGCACTTGATGTTGAAGAACCGCTCGGCGCCCATGTCGGCACCGAAGCCGGCCTCGGTGACGAGGTAGTCGCCCCCGTGGATGCCGATGCGGTCGGCGACGATCGAGGAGTTGCCGTGCGCGATGTTGCCGAACGGGCCGGCGTGCACGAGGACGGGCGTGTTCTCCAGCGTCTGCATGAGGTTCGGCTTGAGCGCGTCACGCATCAGGGCCGCCATCGCCCCGCCGGCCTGGATGTCCTCGGCGGTGACCGCGTCGCCGTCGCGCGTGTACCCGACGACGATGCGCCCGAGCCGCGAGCGCATCTCCTCCAGCGAGTTCGACAGCGCGAGGATGGCCATCACCTCGGAGGCCGAGGTGATGTCGAACCCGGACTCGCGCGGCACGCCGTCCATCCGCCCGCCGAGGCCGGTGACGACGTTGCGCAGCGCCCGGTCGTTGACGTCGAGCACGCGGCGCCAGGTGACGCGATAGGGGTCCAGCCCGGACGCGTTGCCCTGGTAGAGGTGGTTGTCCAGCACCGCGGAGAGCATGTTGTGGGCGCTGGTCACGGCGTGGAAGTCGCCGGTGAGGTGGAGGTTGAACTTCTCCATCGGCACGACCTGCGAGTAACCCCCGCCCGCGGCGCCGCCCTTGATCCCGAACGTCGGCCCCATCGACGGCTGGCGGATGGCGACGACGCCCCGCTTGCCGACGTGCGAGAACGCCTGACCCAGCCCGACCGTCGTCGTCGTCTTGCCCTCGCCGAGCGGCGTCGGCGTGATGGCGGTCACGACGACGTACTTCGCGCGGGGACGGTCGGCCATCGCGTCGATGGCGTCGAGCTCGATCTTGGCGACGTCGCGGCCGTGCATCTCCAGCAGGTGGGGAGGCAGGTCCATGGCCGCGGCGACGTCGTCCAGCGGCTTCAGCGTCGCTTTCTGGGCGATCTCGAGGTCCGACGGGATGCTCATGACGGATCACACAAGCAGAACCCACGGCTCCCGTCGACGGGAAGGGGAGTCGTTGCACACGCTACGGGTCGCGGACCGCCGGGATCGGTCATCGTGGCGTCCCGTGGCATTCGCGACCCTGCTGGGCCTGATCGGGCCGGTCTTCGCGGTCATCCTCGTCGGCGCCCTGCTGTCCCGATTCTCCCGGTTCGGCGACGCGACCGCGGCGACGCTCGACGACCTCGTCTACTACCTCGCGCTGCCCGGCGCTGATCTTCGGTTCCGTCGCGACGCGCAGTACCCCGGACCTGGTACCGCGAGAGCACGGCCGTCGTCGTGCTGACGACGGTCGGCTCCGTCGTGACGCTGCCGCTGGTGCTGTCCTTCGCGCTCTGGGCCTCAGGCGTCGAGCCAGAGCCGGCGACGCTCCTCGTGCGTGCGCGCGTCGGAGATCTTGTCGACCAGGGCCGCCTGCTCCTTGCTGGCCGCGCCCTGGGCCACGGCCCGCTCGGCGTCGGCCATGTCGCGGTCGGCGCGGGCCTCCTCGGCGTCGGCGGGCACCGGGTTGACGTACCCGCGGTTCGCGTCGTCCGGCACGTCGCCGCGCCGCGCCGCCTCTGTCCTGTCGCTGGCCACGTTCGTCGTCCTCCTCCGCCGGTCGTCCCGGCCCGGGCTCCGTCACTCGGGGCCGTCCCCGTCGGGATAGGCGCAATGTGCGCGCAACAATCAGGGCTGTGTCCTACGAGACGCCGCCCGCCGCGGCCGTGGTCCTCGCGGGTGGCCGCTCGCGTCGGATGGGGACCGACAAGGCCGGGCTGGCCTGGGGTGACGGCACGCTGCTCGCGCACGTCGTGGGGGTGATGGCCACCGCGGTCGGCGGCCCGGTCGTGGTCGTCCACGCCGCCGGATCGGTCGAGGACCAGGCACTCGACGCGCCCGACGCCCGGACCGTCCACGTGTCCGACGACGAGCCCGGCCGCGGACCCCTGCAGGGGCTCGCGAGCGGACTGCGGGCGGCCGCGGCCCACGGCAGCACGGTCGCGTTCGTCTGCTCGGTGGACCTGCCGCTGATCCACGCCGCGTACGTCGGCGCGGTCCTCGCCGCCCTGGGGGACGCCGAGGTCGCGCTGCCGGTCGTCCACGGCCACCGCCAGCCGCTCGCCGCGGCCTACGTGACCGCGCTCGGGGATCGCGCGACGGCGCTGCTGGCCGCCGGCGCCCGCCGCCCGGGCGATCTCTTCGCCGCCAGCGTCGTCCGGGAGCTCTCCCCCGCGGACCTGCTCACCGATCCCGGACTGCGCGCCGCGGACCCGGAACTGGACGCGGTGCGCGATGCGGACACCCCCGAGGAGTACGCGGCCCTGGCCCGGTGGGCAGGCCGTGCGCGTCCGTGACACCGTGCTGGCGTGCGCAGCGACGACGGCGGGCGGCGGGGACCGGTGACGCCCGCGCGCGGCCTCGTCCTCGTGCTGCTCGCGGCGCTGCTGACCCTCGCGGGCTGCGCCGGGAGCGGCGCCGCACAGATACCCGCCGGCCAGTCCTCGGACAATGCGGCGACGCAGGGTCCGGTGGTCGAGGCCCGGACCCCGGAGTCCGCGCGTCAGAAGATGGCGCTCGCTCTGGCCGACCCGTGCTACTCGTCACCGGACCCCCGCGCGGTGTGGCCGCGCTGCGGGCGCTGGGTCGAGGAGAGCGCGTCGACCGCGCGGACCGCGGCGAGCGCCATCCCGAACGACGCGGCCGTGGTCGGGGCCAGCGCCGCGGTCGGCGCCGCGCACGACGACTTCGTCGCGCGCGGCTGCCCGGGCACCGGCCCGACGGTCCCGCTCGACGCCAACAGCTGCATCGGGGCGCTGATCACGGTGCGCGGGGCGATGGGGCGGCTCTCGGGCGCGCTCGGCCCGGCGTCCTGACCTGCCCCGCCCTACGCTTGCCGCCATGGCGAGCCTCGCGGAACCCGACATCCGGGCGTTCCTCTCCCACGGCACCCGCACCGGCAAGCTCGGCTGGACCGCCCGCGACGGCAGGCCTCTGGTCGCGCCGATCTGGTACCTCCTCGAAGGTGACGGCGAGGACAGCACGCTGGTGTTCAACACCGGCGCCGAGACGGCCAAGGGGCGCTCCCTGGCCCGCGACCCGCGGGTCGCGATCTGCGTCGACCTCGAGGAACCGCCGTTCGCGTTCGTGCAGGTCCAGGGCACGGTGACGCTGTCGTCGGACCCCGACGAGCTGCTGCGCACCGCGACCGCGATCGCCGGCCGCTACATGGGTGCCGACCGCGCCGAGGAGTTCGGGAGGCGCAACGCGGTGCCGGGCGAGCTCGTCGTGCGCCTCGTCCCGACGAAGGTCGTCGCCGCGCTGGACATGACCGCGTGACCCCGGCGGTCCCCCGCCCCGCCCTGGCCGCCGCGCTCGACCTCGAGGCCCATCCGGAGGGCGGGTGGTTCCGGCGCATCTGGGAGTCGTCGGTGACGGTCGACCCACCCGGCTACGGCGCGACCCGCCCGACGGCGACCGCGATCCACTACGTCCTCGGCCCCGGCGAGGAGTCGGTGTGGCACCGGGTGCGCTCCGACGAGCTGTGGTTCTGGCACCGGGGTGCCTCGCTGTCGCTCTGGCTCGGCGGCGACGGGGACGCCCCCGCCGGACCGGGCACCGCCACACCGGCTCGGGAGCGGGGAGGGCGAGCAGCCCGCGCTGGTCGTGCCGGGCGGTCACTGGCAGCGGGCCGTCCCGGGGGACGGGGGTCCCGACGACGGCGCGGTGCTGGTGAGCTGCGTCGTCTCGCCCGGGTTCGACTTCGCCGACTTCACGACGGCGGACTGATCCGGCGGGTCCGCGCTCGGCGGAGGGCGGCGCAGCGGTTGCGGCGGCGTCAGCCGGTCTGCGGTTCCTCCTGCTGCTCCGCGGGCGCCTGCTGCTCCGCGGGCGCCTGGGCGGCCGGCGCCTGCGGCGCCGCCGGGGCGGCGTTGCCGGCCGCGGGCGGTTGGGCGGGTGCCGCGGGCGCGGGCGCGGCCGGTGCCGACGTCGGCGCGGGGCCCGCGGAGGGCTTGGTGGGCGCGTCGTCGTCGCGCGACGAGGACTTCGACGTGGTCGTGGGGCTGGCCGACGACGAGCTCGCCTGCTGGCCCTCGCCGGTCGCCGTCTCGCCCGGATCGGTGCCCGCGACCGGCACGAACTGACCGAACGACTGCTTGGGCGTGCCCTGGGTCGCCCCGTCCATGAAGGTCTGCCAGATGTCGCTGGGGATGCCGTGCCCGTAGATCGGGCGCCCGTCGCCGTACTGGATCGGGGTGTTGTCGTCGGTGCCGACCCAGACCGAGGCGACCAGTGACGGCGTGTACCCGACCATCCAGGCGTCGTTGTTCTGGTTCTCGACGTGCGACTGGACCGTGCCGGTCTTGCCCACCGCCGGTCGCCCGCCGGAGAGCGTGGCGCCGTCGTAGGTCGGCACGTCGCTCATCGCCTCGGTGACGTTGCGGGCGACCTTCGGGTCGATCCGCGGCTCGCCCTGGGCGGCCGCGTGGTCGTAGAGGACCTCGCCGCTGGCCGTCGTGACCTTCTCGACCAGGTGCGGCTTCTGGTAGACGCCGTCGTTGGCGAACGTCGCGTACGCGCCGGCCATCTCCAGGGGCGTCACCTCGACGTTGCCGAGGGCGATCCCGCTGTTCGGGTTGTCGAGCTTCGCCGAGATGCCGGCCTGGTGGGCGGCGTTGGCCACGGCCTGCGGCCCGACCTCGTTGCCGAGCGCGGTGAAGACCACGTTGTTCGACAGCGTCATGGCCTGCTTCAGCGAGCAGCTGCTGCAGTCGGCGCCCTCGACGTTGCGCACCGTCTTGCCGGGGATCTGCTGGCCGTCGAACTGGGTGCTGATGCCGATCGGCGGGTCGTGCTCGAGGGCGGCGAGCATGACGAACGGCTTGAACGTCGAGCCGGCCTGCTTCTGCACCTGCGCGTAGTCCAGGCCCGCGCCGTTGTCCCCGCCGAAGTAGGACAGGACGTCGCCGGTCCGCGGGTCGACGGACACGGCGGCCGTGCGCAGGTTCCCCGGCTTGCCCTGCATCTCCCGGTGGACGGCGTCCACGGCGTCCTGCTGGGCCTTCGGGTCGATCGTCGTCTGGATCTGCAGTCCCTCGGTGACCAGCGCGTCCTCGTCGATGCCGAGCGAGCGCAGTTCGTCCTTGACCGCGGAGTAGATGTGGCCGCGGTCGTCGTCGGGAACGCCGTTGACGGCCTTGCGCGGGGGCGCGGCGGTCGGGAACCGGGCGGCCGCCCGGTCGGCGGGCGAGAGCCAGCCCGACGAGACCATGCCGTCCATGACGTAGTTCCAGCGCCGCTGCGACCCGTCGAGGTTGACCGCCGGGTCCCACTGCGACGGGGCCTGGATGAGGCCCGCGATCATCGCGCCCTCGGCGGGCGTCAGCTGCTCGACCGACTTGTTGAAGTACGCCTGCGACGCCGCCTGGATGCCGTACGCGCCGCGGCCCAGGTAGATGCTGTTGAGGTAGTCCTCGAGCACCTGGTCCTTCGAGTACTCCTGCGTGATCTTCGCCGAGATGATCAGCTCGCGGAACTTGCGGAAGTACGAGTGCTCGTCCCCGACCATCGCGTTCTTGACGTACTGCTGCGTGATCGTCGAGCCGCCGCCCGCGCCGCCGGTGACCTGCTTGAAGGCGGCGTGGACGATGCCCGTGATGTCGAACCCGGAGTTCGTGTAGAACGTGCGGTCCTCCGCCGAGAGGACGGCGTGCTGCACCGGCAGCGGGATCTGGCTGATCGACACCTTCTGCCGGTTGCCCTGCTCACCGGGTGCGACGCGGGCGAGCACGCTGCCGTCGGAGAACGAGATGGTGTTGAGCTGGCTCTCCACCGCCGCGTCCGCGTTGGGCACCGGGATGAACAGCCAGCCCAGCGCGAAGGTCAGCAGCGGGGCACCGATCGCGGTGGCGAGCAGCGCGTAGCCGGCCCGGCGGCGTCGGCGCCACAGCCACGCCGACGTCGTGAGCGAGGCCGGGTCCTTGCCGTCGAGATAGGCCTGCACGTGGCCGTCGACCCAGTGGCCCGCCTCCACGACGCGCTCGCCGCCGGGCCAGTGGCGGACCTTCGCGGCCACGGCGACGACGAGGACCGCGAACGCCGCGGCGAGCCGCCCGCGCGGCGGCTCCGGACGGGCCTCGGCCTCGCGGGCCGCGCCGCGGCGGGTGGTGGACCCGGTGCCGGGCCGGGTGGCGCGGCCACCGGTCCTGGCCGACCGGGAGCCGGCGCGGGTGCGGCCCGCGGCGCGGGTCAGGCCTTCGCGCCCGGCGGCCCGGCGCTCGGCCCGGGTGAGGGTGGACTGCGGCACGCCGGTGGTGCGCCGGCCCGTGGACGTCGCGCGGGAGGCGGTGGTCGTGGTGCGGGTGCTGGTCGGCTCCGCGGCCTCGTTCGCGCCGTCCTCGTCCTCGTCCGACGGCGGGACGACCGGGCCGATCGCGGTGCCGTCGGCGGTTCGGGCCGGGGGGACGACGGGGCGGTCGCCGGGCTTCGCGGGGGCGCCGTCGGTGGGCTTGGCGGGGGCGCCGTTGAGCGGCTTCCCCGGGACACCGCTGAGCGGAGCCCCGTTCGGCGGCTTCACCGGAGCGCCGGTCTGCGGAGCACCGTTCTGGGGGGCCCCGTTCGGCGGCTTCACCGGCGCGGCGCCGTTCACCGGAGCGCCGGTGGCCGGCCTGGCCGGGGCGCCGTTCTGCGGAGCCCCGTTCGGCGGCTTCACCGGAGCACCGGTCGTCGGGGCGGCGGTGGTCGCGGGACCACCCGCCGGCGTCGGGCGCGGTCCGGAGCCGGTGCCCGGACCCGTGGTCGGGCGCGGCCCGGACCCGGTGCCCGGACCGGCCGGCCGCGCGGGCGCTCCCGTGCGCGTGTTCGGACCGGCCGGGGCCGGACCAGCCGGCGCCGGGCCCGCGGGCGCCGGACCGGCCGGGGCCGGACGACCGGGAGGCGGGGTCCCTGGACGGCCGGCCGGGGGCGGCACGGGTCCGGCCGGCCGGCCGGGTCCCGCGGGGGACCCCGGCGGGCGGCCGGGAGGCGTCGGACCGCCGGGACGGGAGCCGGGCGCAGCGGGGCGGGGCGGGGCGCCCGGCGGGACGGCCAGCGCCTGCGGCCCGGACAGCGAGTGTGGTGCGCGCGGCGGCGCCACCGAGGGCACGCCCGGGCGGCCGGTGCCGGTCCGGGTCGCCCCCGAGTCACCGGGGCCGGGAGGAGGTCCCACGGCCGGGGGAGGCGCGAGGGCGGTCGACCGACCGGAGGAGGTCGACCCGGTGGACGCCGGGGCCGAGGGCCGCCGGTCGGAGCTCCGCGTGCCGGACCAGGACGATCCCTCGTCGGTCCACGAGCGCGACCCCGCACCGACCGCGGCCGGCTCCGGCTCCGCGTGGCGGCCCGAACCCTGGGCCCGGAACGACGAGGAGGAGAAGGCGGTGGGGAGCCCGATGGGCGGCGACGGCGGGGCCGGGTCGTCGGCAGGGCGGTCGCGGAAGATCTCGCCGTAGTCGCGGTCGAGGTCGGAGACCTCGGGGTCGCGGGGGGTGGGTCCGGAGTCGTCGGACCGGTCGCGTCGCGAGGACCGGGAATGTGCACCCGCCACCGCTCCACCTCCCGCGTCCGCATCCGGCGCCCTCTCGGGCTCCGATCCCGATTGGATCACGATCCGGTCCCTGCACCGCACCGGTGTTGACACCCTCGTGGCGACGTGTATCTGCACGGCGACGAACGGTGACCCGATCCGGTGACCGGCGGGATCGACGGGCCGAGCATCGGCCAGGCGATCCCGTGAGAGAGCAACGGTCGGCGGAGGTCTCGGCTACAGGGGTCGCGGCCTGTGCTCCGTGACCGGATGGAAACATGCGGCGAACGGCGTGCCGGGTCCACGCTCGTGGGTGACACTGTCCCCGCCCGCGGAGGAGCCGCCGGTCGGCGACGCGCCGGCAGCGACCTCACATCCTGATCACATCGTGTCATCACGATCGACGCCGAGAGACGCCGAGAGGTGGGCCATGACCGACGAGCCGGACGAGGTGTCCGGGGACGCCGATCCCCCGCCGCCGCGCGGGGCCCGCGAGCCCGACGCGTCCCGGGACCGGTCCGGCCTCGTCGCGGGCGAGGCGGCCGCGATCGCCCGCTTCGGCGACGGCCCCGCGCTGTTCTCGGCGGAGGTCCCCGCGCCGCGCCATCCGCACGTCGGCCCGCTGCTCCCCCACCGCCGGTCCGGCGCCCACCGGCCCGACA
This sequence comes from uncultured Actinomycetota bacterium, assembly GCA_963849235.1. Taxonomy (GTDB): domain Bacteria; phylum Actinomycetota; class Actinomycetes; order Mycobacteriales; family Pseudonocardiaceae; genus Actinomycetospora. The sequence continues at coordinate 337,197 of CAWKGY010000003.1, forward strand.
CGGCCCCCGCCCCTCGCAGCGAGGCCCACCGCGCCCCGGCCCCGTCGACGGCGCTGGTCCGGGCGCGCCGCGACCTCCCCGTCCGGTACGCCGACACCGTGCCCTCGGCCTGGGCCCGGGCGGGGTCGGCCGCCCGACGCGGGGTGGAGGTCGTCGTGGACTGGACGGCGCGCGGGGTCGTCGCCGCCGTCGACGCGGTCGGCACGGCCGCGCAGGCCGTCGTCACCCTGATCTTCGGGCCGGAGCGGACCGACAGGTACGCGTCGCGCCCGTGAGCAGAGAGGGCGGCGGTGGAGCCCGTCGCTGTCGGGGCTGCTGTCGGGGCTGCGGGTACCGAGCGGACCCCGACGGTTCTCCACGCAGCCCTCGAGGTCCACTCGGCCGCGCGACCGGGCCGCTCCCGCGCCGAGTGGACCCCGACGGTCGCCGTCCCAGCCCTCGAGGTCCACTCGGCACGGGCAGGCACGAGCGCAGCGGCTCCTACAGCTGCACTCCCCGCGTCAGGGCCCCGTCCACGACGAGGTTCGTGCCGCTGATGAACGTCGACGCCGGGGCGGCGAGGAAGGCCACCGCCCGGGCGACCTCCTCGGGGCGGGCCATGCGCCCCGTCGGGTTGAGCGAGAGCGCGTGGTTGTACAGGTCCGGGTCGCCCTGCTCGATCGACTCCCACACCCCGCCCGGGAAGTACACGTTGCCGGGTGACACCGAGTTGGCCCGGACCCGGCCGGCGAGCTGGTACGCGAGGCCCTGCGTGTAGTGCACGATCGCGCCCTTCATCGTGCCGTACGGGCCGGCGGCGAAGTCGATCTCGCGGCCGGAGACGCTGGAGACCGTGACGATCGCACCCGCGTCGGAGGCCTCCAGGGACGGCAGGGCGGCGTCCACGAGACGGACCGTCCCGAGCATGTCGGTGCGGAACGAGGCCTCCCAGTTCTCCTCGGAGCCGGGGATCGCCAGGGCCGACACGTTGGCGACGACGACGTCGAGCCCGCCGAGCTCCTCGGCGGTGCGGGTGACCCAGGAGCGCAGTGCGTCCCCGTCGGCCACGTCCACCGCCTCGCCGTGCACCGTGTGACCGGACCCGCGGAGCTCCTCCAGCGCGGTCTCGACGCCCTCGGCCGTGCGCGCGCAGAACGCGACGGTGGCGCCCTCCGAGGCGAGGGCCTCGACGATCGCCCGCCCGATGCCACGGCTGCCGCCGGTGACGATCGCGCGCCGACCGGCCAGTCCGAGATCCATGTGACCCTCCTGGGGAAGCTAGAGCTGCGCCGCGCGTGCCCGCAGGTCGGCGTGCAGTCCGCCGTAGGGCTCGACGCGCGGGAGATATGCCTTCGACACCTTCGTCACGGCGCTGTAGTTGGTGTCGACGACGTTGGCGAGCGGGGCGCGGGAGATCTGGGTGAGCAGCTGGTAGGCGTCGAGCCGGTCGAGCCCGTGCAGCGCCCCCAGCCAGGAGATCATCTCCTTCTGCCCGATCCGCCACGCGTCCTCGAGCGGGCGGGACGAGCCGACGGTGACCAGCTCGTCGTCGTTCTCCAGCCGCGGCCACGCGGGCGCGGGGGCCGACGAGGCCTTCACCAGCTCGACGATCAGGGTCACGTCCATCGCGCCCTCGACGGCCGTCCCGCAGGACTCGCCCTCCCCCTGGCGGTAGTGGCCGTCGCCGACCGAGAAGATCGCGCCCGGCTCGTTCACCGGGAGGTAGCAGGTGACGCCCGCCCGCATCTCCGGGGTGTCCATGTTCCCGCCGAACGCGTCCGGGGTCAGCGAGGACCGGACCTCCCGGGCGGCCGGGGCGACGCCGACCGTCCCGAGCATCGGCGCGACCGGGAGATCGACCGAGAACTCGCTGCGCCGGGCGACGAAGGTGACCGTGCCCCGCGCCCGGTCCAGCTCGTAGATCCAGGTCAGCTCGGGCAGGGCGTCGTCGAGCAGCGCCGTCCGGTCGGTGCCGGTGAGGCCGCCGAAGAACGGCACGAGGGTGGAGGCGCCCCAGTCCCGGGCGGGCGTGAGGTCGACCAGGTGCAGCACCAGCGTGTCCCCGGGCTCGGCGCCCGTGACGGCGAACGGGCCGGTCTGGGGGTTGAGGAAGCGCGGGTCGAGCGAGGCGCTCGCGAGGTCGGTGACCGCGCGGATCTTCCCGGCGAAGGCGTCGTCGCACCACAGCCGCAGCACGGTGCCCGGCGCCACCTCGCGGACCGGGGCGACGCCGCCGAAGGTCCACGCGTACTGGTCGGGGGTCGGGGAGAACTCGACGACGTCCATGCTGGGGCCTCCGGTCACGTGCGCGGCGCTAGTAGCGGTCGGCCCCGGTGAGCTGGCGCTCCAGGTCGTCGGCGGTGGCGGTGACCAGCCGGAAGGGGGCCTCGAACTCGGCGAACGTCATGTCGGACAGCGGGGCGGCGTGGCGGAACACCGCCGTGCCGTCCACGGCGGCCGCGCCCCCCACGACGGCGGACTCGGCCAGCTCGAGCAGGCGCCGGGCGTCGATGTCGTCGAGCTTGGCGATCGGCGACTCGATCTGCATCCAGTCCTGCCCGTCGAGCTCCCCCCGGTGACGGACGTACACGAGCTGGTCGCGCCCCTCGGTCGTCGGCAGCCGGAAGGTGAGACCGTCCGCGGACTGCGCCATCACCTCGTAGCGGACCCGCACCCACAGCACGAGGTCGTCCCAGCTGGCCACGCACACTCCCGATGTCTCGAGCGCCTCCGGCGAGGCGAAACCGTAGCAGCGGCCGGGGGGCGTGGGGCCGGGTCAGCGCGCGCCGACCAGCTTGTCCCAGGCGAAGGAGCCGACGGTGGCCGTCGCGCCGCTGCGGTCGAGCAGGCGCAGCAGGGCCGCACCGTCGCGCGGGCGGTCGGTGGCGTCCTGGGCGGTGGCGCGGCGCAGCACCGGCACGAGCCGCGGGGAGAGCCGCCCGACGCCCGCGAACGCGTCGGAGGGCGGCCCGTCGAGGATGCGCCGGGCGATGTCGACGACGTTCTCGCCGTCGAAGAGGTGGTCGCCGCGCGCCGCGAACACCACGCAGCAGGCCCACGCCCACACGTCCGTCGCCGGGCCCGCCCCGTTGCCGGTGACCTGCTCGGGCGCCATGTAGCCGGGCGTGCCGACCATGTTGCCGGCGGGCGTGTGGTGGGTCTGTCCGACGACCCGGGCGATGCCGAAGTCGACGACCTTCGGCCCCGCGGAGGTCAGCAGGATGTTGCCGGGCTTGAGGTCGCGGTGGGTGATCCCGTCGTTGTGCAGCGCGGCGAGGGCCCGGGCCAGGGCGATCGCGATGCGGGTGAGCGTCTCGGCGTCGCGCACGGCACCGTTCTCGGCGATCAGCGCGTGCAGGGACGGTCCGTCCAGGCGCTCCATGACGATGTAGGGCATCGATCCGTCGAACCCGACGCCGTGGACCCGCGCCGTGTAGTCGCCGGTGACCTTCTGGAGCGTCTGCCCCTCGCGCAGGAACCGGGTGCGGGCGTCCACGTCGTCGAGCAGGTGCGGGGCGAGCACCTTGATCGCCACGGAGCCGGTGACGCCCGCGCGGTGGCCGAGGTAGACCGTGCCCATCCCGCCGGACCCCAGCCGGCCGGTGAGCTGGTACTCGCCGACGGTCCGCGGGTCGTGCGGGGTGAGGGGCTGCTCGGCCGGCGCCATGTCCACGAGCCGCGTCGCGGCCGTGGGCGGGTGCGGGGTGGCGGTCGGTCGCAGCGGGCCCCCGACCGGGGCGGGACCGGGGGCCGACGGACGCGGGGTGCCCGGTCGGCCGGGCGGGCGGGCGGCGTCGCGGGGCGGCCCCGACGACGCCGGGCGCGCACCGTTGGGCGGTGCGGCGGCGCCGGGGAGGCCGGGGGCGGGACCGCGGCGCGAGCGGATGAGCCGCCGCTCCTTCGGGCCGGGCAGGCGGGCCGCGCGCAGCGCCTCGGGCAGGACCGGCGCGACGGTGCACGCCCGCGGTCGCATCGCGCGGGCGGTGAGCTGGTGCCCGAGCAGGAACAGGCCGGCGGCGAGGCCGCCGCCCTCGATCCCGACGGCGAGCAGGACGAGCAGGACCGCGGCGGCGGCGAGCCACGTGACGCGCCGCCGCGACCAGGGCCACGGCCGCGTCACCGGCATCGCGCGGCGCCGCTCGAGGTCGAGCGTCGCGACGTGCAGCGTCGCGACGGCGAGTGCGAGGACCATCCCGAGGGCCACCGTGACGACGACGAGTCCCGTCGAGCTGGACGGGGTGGGCAGGCCGGAGGCGTCGAGCTCGTCGAACAGGCGGGTCATCACCGCACGACGATCGGCCGCGCCGAGCGCCGCGCGCGCCGTGATCACGGCCGCGAGCAGCGTGACCGCACCCGAGGCCAGGGCGAGCCCGGCGACCACGGACACGGGGTGGCCCGCCTCGGCGTGCAGGTGCCGGATCGCGCGGCGACGCTCCGCGCCGGTCAGCCGTGCGACGCGGCCGGTGACGACCCGGTCGATCAGCAGCGCCTGCCGACGGCGCCGGGCCAGCGCGCCGTGCAGCGGCGTCATGAGCAGGGCGACGACGAGGCCGACGACGAGCGGGAGCAGGAAGCGCACGCCGAGGGTGGGATCGAAGGTCACGCCGTCCTCCCCGCCCGGACCGCCCCCGGTGGGCGGCGCGCACCCACCTGACGTTACCGCTCGGCGCCCTCGCCCCGGACACCCTCGGATCGGGCGGGTCGACCGTCGCGGCGCTGCACCACCCGCCGGGCGAGGGCGCGCGGCGCCTCGTGCGGCACCGCCCGCAGGCGTTCCCAGCGACCGCGCACCGGGTGCCGCAGGACGACGTCGCCGAACGAGTGCCTGCCCCGCACGGACACGTGCAGCGGGCCGCGCTCGCGCCGGTGCACCGTCTCGTCGCGCACCGATCCGGCCGAGATGCGCAGGTCGTCGACGTCGGCGGTCGCCCCCTCGGGCAGCACGACCGTGGGCGAGCACATGCCGGTGGCGAGCTCGACGGCCACCACGGCGGTGTCGGACTCGGCCTCGGAGAAGTCGAGCAGGACGCCACCGACCCAGCTGTGCACCCGCACCGTCGGCGGCACCCTCCACAGCCCGCGCCGGCTGATCGACCCGCCGAGCCCGGCCTCGAGCTCCAGGACGTCGCTGCCGTGCGAGGAGTGCAGCACCGCGCCCGGGAGGTCGGCCAGGAGGCCGTCGAGCTCGTCGCGGTAGCGGGCGGCCTGGGCGATCGGCGGCGCGATCGCTGTACTCCACCGGGGTGAGCCGCCCGGCGACCATCGCCCGGGCGAGCATGCCGGCGACGTCCTCGCGCTCGCCGTCGGAGGCCCGCTTCCGGGCGTCCTCGGGCTGCTCCTCGGGCGACTGGGCGTGCTGCGCGGGCCGGCGGGCCATGGGGCCGATCATAAGTGCGCGGACGTCGCCGCGATGATGTCGCGCGTGGCGGGGGAACAGCGCAGCTCGCAGCGGACGACGGCGGTCGCGGTGGTGATCGCGATCGCCGTCGCGGTCGTGCTCGGCATCGTGGTGTGGACATCGCACGGCGAGAAGGCCCCGCCACCGGCGCCGGCGCCCTCCCCGTCGGCCACCCCGAAGCCCGCCGCGAAGGTCTCCCCGCTGACCGGAGAGCCCGGCGACGGCGGATCGGCCGTGCTCGCCGTCAAGGTCGACAACTCGCCGCAGGGCAGGCCGTGGACCGGGGTCGACGACGCGGACGTCGTGTACGTCGAGCCGGTCGAGGGCGGGATCACCCGGCTGCTCGCGGTGTTCGCCTCGCACCTGCCGCCCTCGGTGGGACCGGTGCGCAGTTTCCGGGAGTCCGACATCGACGTGCTCTCCGCCTACGGGCGGCCCGCACTGGGGTTCTCCGGCAACGCGCCCGAGCTGAACGGACTGGTGGCGTCGAGCCCGGTGCTCCCGGTGTCGGCCGAGACGGTGGCCGGGGCCTATCACCGGGGCCGCGGCGAGGCCCCGCACAACCTCTACGCCGACCCGAAGGCACTCCTCGCCGCCGCGCACGGGGTCGCCGCTCCGCGCGACATCGGATTCCGGTTCGGGGCGGCGCCGGCCGGCGGGCAGCCGGCGGCCGACGTCGTCGAGACCATCGGGAGCACCAAGGTCGACCTGCACGCCGCCGCCGGCCGCTACACGGTGGCGTTCGACGGCAGCCCGACGGTCACCGCGAACGGGCCGGCGACGGTCGTCGTCCAGCGGGTCCCGATCCGGACCTCGGCGATCCACGACGTGGCCGGGGCACCGTCGCCGACGGCGGTCACCGTGGGCCGGGGCCCGGTCGACGTCCTGCGCGACGGCAAGCGCTGGACCGGCACCTGGTCGCGGCCCTCGCCGAACGACCCGACGACGTTCACCGGTGCCGACGGCAAACCGCTGACCTTCGCGTCCGGACCGGTGTGGGTGCTGCTCGCCCGCGCTCCGGGGTGACGGCGGGGCCGGTTCGGGTACCCCGTGGGCATGGCTACCGGAGACAAGATCGACAACAAGGCCGACGAACTCAAGGGCAAGGCGAAGGAGACCGCCGGCAAGCTCTCGGACGACGACAAGCTCGAGGCCGAGGGCAAGGGCGACCAGGTCAAGGGCAACGTCAAGCAGGCGGGCGAGAAGATCAAGGACGCCTTCAAGGACTGAGCGACGCCTCACGCACACGACGGGGGCCCGGCCGAGTGGCCGGGCCCCCGTCGTGTGTCCGGGCCGAGCTCAGTCGGCGAGCTGGCTGATCGCCTGCGCCCAGAGGAAGTACTTGTTCGTCCCGAGGTCACGCACGGTCTTGATGTTGAACGCGTCCTTGAGGTGCTGGGCGTCGCCGTCGCTCACGCCCTGCAGCGCCGACACCGGCGCGTCCGCCAGCTCCGCGAGCGGCGTCTCCTCGTACTGCTTGACCAGCTTGGCGTCGATCTGTCCCATGTCGCCCTCCTGAGGGATCGGCTGCGGTTGCGGGCAGTGCAGTACCCCGTCCGGAGCCCGGGCCTCCGTCCGGCGGAGTGAACAGCGGTCGACGCTCGACGGGCGGAGGTCTCCGGGCGATCAACGGGCGCCATGATCGTCAGTAACCGCGCTGGTGGCGCTCCCCGCGGAACCCGTAGACCGGCGTGCCGTCCGGATCCCGCCGGTCGAGACGGTGCACGGCGTACACGTTGATCCCCGGGATCGAGCCGCCGTTGAGCCCGCTGGTCGGCGTCCGCGGGCCGCTCTCCACGAGCACCAGGTACTCCTCGGGCGGCGAGGCGGTCTCGGCGATCCGCACGTCGCGCTCACCGCGACAGGGGCCGTCCTGGAGTCGGATCCGCATCGTCGTCCCCCCTCTCTCCGATCGGTCCTCTGCCGGGCATCGTCGCACGCGACCGTCCGGCGACGAGATCGAACGCACACCCTCCGACCTCGGAGTTTTCCTTGACGACACATGTACGGAGCGGAACCATCGATTACGTCGATCATGCCCCCCGTGATCGACGACAGCCCGGTCGGTGTCCCCCCGCCGGCCGGGCCCCTCACTTTCTGCGACGTCCCGGCGCAGCCGCTGCTCCCCACGGGTGAGCGCCGTCCGACCCCGGAGATCCGTTCCCGCGCGAGTGGATGCCGCTCGTCGGCCGTTCACCGATCGGCGGCCTGCCCGTCGTCCGGCGACGTGTGAACGCGTCCGCGCCGGGCATCCTCGACGGGGTGGGACGTGGTCCCGGGAGCCTCGGACGAGGAGCGTGTCGTGGACGACGGTCAGACGCTGCGTGACCTCGTGCGCCGTGCCCACGAGGCCCTGGCCGAGCTCGGCCGCGCCCGCGTCGTGTGCCCCGCGGACGTGGATCGCTTCGACTGGTCGGCCGATCTGCTCGACGAGCTCGCCCGGATCGCCCTCGAGGTCGGTGAGGCCGCGGCGACACTGGCCGGCGAGCACGACGAGGCCGTCGACGCCCGCGCCCGGGATCTCGCCACGGCGATCGTGCGCCGCCGCAACGACGCCCTCACCCCGCTCCGGATGGCGAGCGCTCGGGTCGCCGTCCGGACCTGAGCCACCGCGCTCAGCTGCAGCGGGCACGCCTGCCGGGTGGTCCGCCTCGCCCGCGCACCGGCAAGTCGGGCGCTCCGGGAGGCGACGTCAGTACCCTGCCGCGCGTGACCGGCTCCCTGCCCGCCGACTCCATCGGCCGGCTGCTCGTGCGTTGTCCGGACCGCCAGGGCATCGTCGCGGCGGTCGCGTCCTTCCTCTCGGCGTCCGGGGCGAACATCCTCTCGCTCGATCAGCACGCGACCGCGCGCAGCGGGGGCACCTACTTCCAGCGGACCGAGTTCGCGCTCTCGCACGGGAACCTCGACAGCCTGCGGGCCGCGTTCGGCTCCGACGTCGCGCGCGGCTTCGGCATGGAGTTCACCCTCACCGACGCCGGCGTCCCCAAGCGGGTCGGCATCATGGTCTCGAAGATCGACCACTGCCTGCTGGACCTGCTCTGGCGCACGCAGCGCGGCGAGCTGGACGTGACGGTCGAGGTCGTCGTCTCCAACCACCCCGACCTCGCCGCCGCCGTCGAGCCGTTCGGCGTCCCGTTCGTGCACGTACCCGTCACCAAGGAGACCAAGCCCGAGGCCGAGGCGCGGCAGGCCGAACTGCTGCGCGGGCTGGACCTCGTGGTGCTCGCCCGCTACATGCAGATCGTCTCCGGCGGGCTGCTGGACGCCGTGGGCGCCCCGATGATCAACATCCACCATTCGTTCCTGCCCGCCTTCGTCGGCGCGGTGCCCTACCGGCGCGCCAAGGAGCGGGGCGTCAAGATCGTCGGCGCCACGGCGCACTACGTCACCGAGGACCTCGACGAGGGCCCGATCATCGAGCAGGACGTGATCCGGGTGAACCACCGGCACTCCACCGCCGACATCACCCGCCTCGGGGCCGACGTCGAGCGCTCGGTGCTCTCCCGCGCGGTGCGGGCCCACTGCGAGGACCGCGTGATGCGCGACGGGAGCACGACGATCGTCTTCTAGACGCCTCCGGCACGTCACGTCGCTCCACGAACCGTCGTGGACGGCGCTCTGTCGAGGGCTCCGGACGGCGAGTGGGCCCCCACGGTCGACGCCCCAGCCCTCGAGGTCCACTCGACCGCGCGGGCCGGCCGTTCCCGGGCCGAGTGGGCCCCCACGGTCGACGCCCCAGCCCTCGAGGTCCACTCGGCTCGGGCAGGCACGGGGAACGCCGTACCCCACGACGGTCTCCTCGGCGGAGCGTCTGTCCTTATTCGATATCGCTTGGTAGCTTTCCCGCATGAACACGGTGGGGGCTCGTCAGGGGACGTTCACGGACGCCGGCCGCGAACGGCTCGCCACGGCGGCCGGGGCGTTCCTCGCCGACGACCTCCCGGGTGCCGTCGTGCTCGCGGCGCACGGCGACGAGGTCCACGTCGAGGCCCGGGGGACGCTGGCGGTCGGCGGGGCCCCCGTCGAGCGGGACTCCCTCTTCCGGATCGCGTCGATCACCAAGCCGATCGTCGCGGCCGCCGTCGGGACCCTCCTCGCGGACGGTGCGCTCACGCTCGACGAGCCGGTGGATCGCCTGCTCCCCGAGCTGGCCGACCGCCGCGTGCTGCGCCGACCGGACGCGGCGCTGGACGACACCGTGCCGGCCGACCGCCCGATCCTGGTCCGCGACGTCCTGACCTACACCTGCGGCTACGGCCAGACCATGGAGCTGTTCATGGCCGACCCGCCGTGGCCGTTCGCGGTCGCGGCGTCGACGGGGCGACTGAACACCATGGGGCCGACGCGGCCGGACGTGCCGCCGGAGCCCGACGGCTGGGTCGCCGAGCTCGCGGAGCTGCCCCTGCTCGCGCAGCCCGGCGAGCGCTGGCTCTACCACGCGAGCGGCCAGCTGCTCGGCGTCCTCGCGGCCCGAGCAGCAGCCGAGCCCCTGCCCGACCTGCTGCGCTCGCGGGTGTTCGAGCCGCTGGGCATGACGGACACCGCCTTCACCGGTGACCCGGACCGGCTCGCCACCGCCTACGAGCACGGCACCGTGTGGGACCCGCCGGACGGGCTCTGGAGCACCCCGCCCCGCTTCCCGGACGCGGCCGGCGGCCTGGTCTCGACGGTCGACGACCTCCTGGCCTTCTCCCGGATGCTCCTCGCGGGCGGCCCGCCGATCCTGGGGCCGGAGTTCGTCGCCGCCATGACCTCCGACCGGCTCACCGCCGACCAGCGCGCCCGGGCCGGGGCGGGGTTCCTCGACGACGACCTGAGCTGGGGCTACGGGACGTCGGTCACCGTGAGCGGACCGCGGGCCGGCTCGTTCGGCTGGGCGGGCGGGCTCGGGACCAGCTGGCACGTCGACCCCGGCCGTGACCTCACGGTCGTGACGCTGACCCAACGACTGGTCGGCGGGCCCGACGACTTCGCCCTGCACACCGGGATCGTCGACGCGGCCTACGCGGCCCTCGCCTGAGCCCCGGCGCGCGGCGCCCCGGGGCAGGATCGGGGGCATGCGGATCGTGGACTGGTCGGACGACGGCCCGGCGGTGGTGCTCCTCGACCAGCGGGCGCTCCCGCAACGCACCGAGCACCTGGACCTCACGACGGTGGACGCGGTCGTCGACGCGATCCGCAGCCTCGCCGTCCGCGGCGCCCCGAACCTCGGTGTCGCGGGGGCCTTCGGGGTCGCGCTGGCCGCGCACCTCCACGTCGGCGACCCGGCGGCCGTGCACGCCGCGGCCGAGCGGATCGCGTCCGCCCGCCCGACCGCCGTCCCGCTCGCCCTGGGGGCCCACCGGGCGCTCGCCCGGCTCGACGACGGCCCGGCCGCGGTACTCGCCGAGGCCCGCGCCACGGCCGCCGACGCCGCACGCGTGAACGCGGCGGCCACCGCGCGGGCGGCCGACCTGCTCGAGGCCCGGCTCCCCGGCCGGCCGCTGCGCCTCCTGACGCTGTGCAACACCGGCGACCTCGCCTGCGGGGACGGCGGCAGCGCCCTCGGTGCGGCCCTGCGGCTGCACGAGCGCGGCGCCCTCGCGGAGGTGCTCGCCTGCGAGACGCGTCCGCTGCTGCAGGGAGCGCGGCTGACCGTGTGGGAGCTGGCGCGCGCGGGCGTCCCGCACCGGCTCTGCGTCGACTCCGCCGGCCCGGCGGCGATCGCGACGGGCCGGGTGGACGCCGTCGTCGTGGGCGCCGACCGGATCGCTGCGAACGGCGACGTCGCGAACAAGATCGGCACGTACATGCTCGCCTGCGCCGCCGCGCGCTCCGGCGTGCCGTTCCTCGTCGTGGCCCCCGAGGAGACGATCGATCCGGGGACGCCGACGGGCGCCGGGATCGTCGTGGAGGAGCGTTGGGCCGAAGAGGTGACCGGGTTCGGCGGGGTGTCCACGACGCTGCCGGGCACGCCGGTCTTCAATCCGGCCTTCGACGTCACGCCGTTCGCGCTGGTGAGCGGGGTCGTCACCGAGGAGCGGGTCTGGTCGTCGGCCGACGACGCGGAGGGAGAGGCCCCGGGACCGAGATCCTGTGCCCGTTTCGAGGCTGTCGGAGGGGGCCGCAGCGGCTAAACTCCACCAGATCATCCACTGACGTGCCCCAGTCCCGGTGCGCCTACGAGATGTCTCGTGGTGCGACCGGAGAGGTGGGCCTGTGTCGGCCGTGGAGTGGTCCTCGTCCTCGTGGTCGACCGAGCCGTACGAGCACTCCGGTCCCTACCGGGCGGTGCACGAGGCCCCGCGGACCACGATCGTGCTGGTCGGCGAGCTGCAGATCCGGGCGGCCACCGAGCTCGCCGAGCACTGCGCCGACCTCCGTCGCCAGGCCGACGTCACGATCACCCTCGACATGAGCGCGGTCCGCTCGTGCGACGCCGCCGGGCTCGACGTCCTGGAGACGCTGCACGCGGGGGCGGCCGGCCCGGAGCTCGTCATCCTCGGGGTGCGCTGGAGCCAGTTCTTCGGCGTGCTCGCCGAGGCGCCCCTGGAGGACCTCGGCGCAGTGTGTCACCGGATCCGCCAGCTCGTCTGGAACGCCCGCCGCGTGCGGCACCTCGCCGTGCCGGAGTCCTAGGGGCGGGAGCTCGTCACCAGGTCTCTCGCGGCGGCACCGTCCCGGCGTTGATCTGGCCGGCGAGGTTCGAGCACCACACGCAGCAGACGACGACCGCGGCGAGCCAGGCCACGAAGCCCAGCGGGAAGAAGATGACGAACAGCAGGAAGCCCAGGACGAAGTGGGCGCCCATCAGTGCGAGGCCCGTGCCGATGCGGTCGAGGTAGAGGTGCCCGGCGCCGATCCACAGCAGCGTCAGGAGGACGGCGACACCGGCCGACTTCGCGGGACGCGTCGCGTACGGAGCGGGCTGGTGGGGCATCGGCGGGTACTGCGCGCCGGGGAAGGGCACCGGGAGCTGGGGCGCGCTCGGGTACGGCATCTGCTGGTACGGCGCGAACTGCGGCGGCGCGTACTGCGGCGGCGCGTACTGCGGCGGCACGGGCCGGTAGCCGGCCTGCGGTCCGGTGGGCGCGCCGTAGGGCCCGGCCGAGCAGCGCGGGCACGGCATGCCGCCGGCCGGCAGCACGGAGGTACAGGTGGGGCACGTGGCCCCGGTCGTCTCGGTCATGGATCCCCCCGACGTCGGGACTCCGCCGGACGGCGGAATCGTCTCGCCTGTGCATCGCAGGAGATCCGGAACCGTTACCGCGACCATACCGAGACATGACGAAGGGGTCGCCGCGACGCGACGACCCCTGTGACCTGCAGCTTGTGCGCGCCCGAAGGGATTCGAACCCCTAACCTTCTGATCCGTAGTCAGATGCTCTATCCGTTGAGCTACGGGCGCAGGTACTTCAGTTGTGACGGCGGACCCGAGTCGGTCGCCGCCGCGGAGGCTCCGGGATTTGAACCCGGGATGGGCGTTAACCCAAACCGCATTAGCAGTGCGGCGCCATAGACCAGACTAGGCGAAGCCTCCCGAGGCCCTGGGGCCACCGGTCGAAGACAGTACACGCCCGCCGTCGGCCCCCTGCGGCCGCCCCTGACGTCCGGACCGAGCCCACCCGAGCCCGTGTGAGCCGTGCAGCGCGACGCATCCCGCCGTGACGTCACGGGTAGCCGGTCGGGCAACTGTTCGAGGAGGACACCAGCTGTGAAGGCCACGCTCATCTACGGCGCAGGCGATGTGCGCGTCGAGGACGTCCCGGACCCGAAGGTCGAGAACCCGACCGACGCCGTCGTCCGCATCACGCACTCCTGCATCTGCGGCAGCGACCTGTGGCCCTACAAGAACCGCGAGGCCACCGAGCAGGGCGGCCGCATCGGCCACGAGTTCATCGGGGTCGTCGAGGAGACGGGCTCCGACGTGAGCCGCCTCAAGCAGGGCGACCTCGTCGTCGCCCCGTTCTTCTACGCCGACGGCACCTGTGAGTACTGCCGGGCCGGCCTGACCAGCGCCTGCCCGAACGGCAGCGCGTGGGGCGTGGAGACCGACGGCGCCCAGGGCGAGGCGGCCCGGGTGCCGTACGCCGACCACGTCCTCACCACGCTCGACGTCCCGCAGGACTCCGAGCTCATGCCGAGCCTGCTCACCCTCTCCGACGTCTTCGGCACCGGGCACCACGCCGCGGCGACGGCGGGCGTCGGGCCGGGCAAGGACGTCGTGGTCGTCGGCGACGGTGCCGTGGGCCTGCTCGGCGTGCTCGCCAGCTGGCGGCTCGGAGCCGAGCGCATCGTGCTCATGGGCCACCACGAGGCCCGCACCGACCTCGGCCAGGAGTTCGGCGCCACCCACGTCGTGGCCGAGCGCGGCGAGGAGGGCGAGCAGCGGGTCAAGGACATCCTCGGCACCGACGGGGCGCACTGCACCATCGAGGCCGTCGGGCTCGACCAGTCGATCACCACGGCGATCAACGTGACCAAGCCGGGCGGCTCCGTCGGCATCGTCGGGGTGCCGCAGAGCGGCAACATCCCCAACGCCGGCCAGAAGTTCGTCAAGAACATCACGATCACCGGGGGCATCGCCCCGACGCAGGCGAACATGGCGCGAGCTGCTGCCCGACGTGCTCTCCGGCAAGGTCCAGCCCGGCAAGGTCTTCGACAAGACCATCGGGCTCGACGAGGTCCCCGAGGGCTACCGCGCGATGAACGACCGCGAGGCCCTCAAGGTGCTGGTCCGACCGTAGGTGCGCTGCGCACCCGTGAGCAGAAAGTGCGCCCGTAGCCGCACTTTCTGCTCACGAGGCCGAAGGCCACCTACCGGCGCAGCAGCCGCAACAGCGCGGGCGGCCTGCCGCCGTAGCCCTCCGCCTCGAAGGCGGCGACGGCGATGCGCGGCAGGTCGCGCACCGCGTCGAACACCAGGAACCGCGGCACCCAGGCCGGCGCGAAGCGGGCGTTGAACCGGTAGAGCGTCTCGATCTGCCACCACCGCGACGCGATCCGCAGCAGGCGCGCCCACAGCCGCGCCACCGGGCCGGCCCCGATGCGCTCCCCCCGCTCCAGCGCCGACCGGAACACGGCGAAGTTCAGCGACACCTGGCTCACGTCGAGCCCTCGGCAGGCCGCGAGCAGGTCGGTGATCAGGAGCTCGTTGAGGCCGTTCTCGGCGACCGCCGGGTCGCGGATCATGAGGTCGAGCGAGAGCCCCTCGGTGCCCCACGGAACGAACTGCAGGAGCCCCTTCGGTGACCCCTCCAGGGTGGCCACGACGACGACCGCCTCCGGGTCGGCCGCCGCGTCCCCGGCACGGGAGAGCGCCATGGAGAAGCCGCGCTCGTCGGGGCCACCGCGCCACCGCGCCACGCAGTCCCGCAGCGTCACCAGCTCGGCGTCGGGCACGTCGCGCAGCCGCCGCACCGTGGTCTCGTAGCCGGCGCGCTTGATCCGCGACACGGCCTGCCGCACGGTGCGCATCGCGCGGCCCTGCAGCGAGAAGGTCGCGACGTCGACGACGGCCTCGTCACCGAGCTCCAGCGCGTCGAGGCCCGCCTCCCGGGACCACACCCGCGCCCCGGTCTCGGAGCACCCGAGCACCGCGGGCACCCACCCGTGGCGTCGGCAGACCGCGACGAACTCCTCGATGGCCCCCGGCCAGGCCTCCACGTCACCGAGGGGATCCCCGGACGCGAGCGCCACGCCCGCCACGACCCGGTAGGCCACCGCCGCCTTCCCCGACTCCGAGAACACCACCGACTTGTCGCGGCGCAGCGCGAAGTAGCCCAGCGAGTCGGCGGCGCCGTGACGGTCGAGCAGGCCCCGGATGCCCACGACGTCCTCGGGGGTGAGCTGCGGGCGCGGCTCGGCCGAGCGCAGCAGGAAGTACCCGCCGAGCAGGAGCGCCCCGATGCCGAAGGAGAGCCCGACGGCCGCGGTGAGGTCGTCGTACCAGTCGATCCGGAACTCGACGGTGCCCTCGACCCCGATCAGCGAGAGCGCCGCGTGGGCGAACTTCTCCCCGGCCGAAGGCCGTCCGACGAAGAGCGTCGGGCGCACGAAGAACAGCATCGCCGAGACGATCACGAATCCGGCGGCGAGCAGCTGGACCACCAGCCGCAGCGCGAGGAGACGGCCGACGGGGTCGGGCACCGCGTCGAACTCGCGCCGGGTCAGCAGCAGGCCGATGAGCAGGACGACGGCGACCACGAGCGGTGGGAGCGGGTGCCGCCCGAGGGCGTGCGACGCGATGATCACCGCGCACATCAGCACCGCGAGCTGCCAGGCGCGGCGTTTGCGTCGCCGCAGGCCGGTGGCCAGCAGGATCAGCCCGACCCCGGCGGTCGCGAGGATGACCGTACCCACGAGGGAGGCCTCGACCGGCAGGCCGAACCACGCCATGGGCTCCAGCCGCCGCCGGGCCGCAGGCGCCAGGATCGAGAGGATCGACAGCAGCCCGACGATCCGGGCCGACCACACGACGACGCCCGCGATCCGGGCGCGCCTGCGGCGTTCCTGCCGGACCTCGCCCTCGACCCGATCCTGCGTGGTCGTCACACCTCGTCCTCCGGCTCCGCTGCCAGCCCTCTCGCGACGTCAGCGCAAGTGTGCGTCGAACCAGTTGAGCACGCGGTTGCGTGCCTCCGAACGGGTGCCCTGGCCGTCGCGGTCCTCGAGCGGGTCCTCCGCGCCCGGCGCGACCTCGTCGGCGTCGAAGCGGTGCTCGGCCGCGGGGAAGACGACGACGTCGACGACGGAGCCCGAGGCGTGCGCGGCCTCGCGGAGCCGGTCGACGTCGGACGGGTCGACCGGGTCACCGGTCTCGCCGTAGAGCCCGAGCCAGGGGCAGGTGAGCTCGCCGATGACGTCGAGCAGGGCGGGCAGGCCGTCGGCCAGCGGGGCCTGGACGCCGGCGGCGGCCACCGTCACCGCCGCCCCGAGCGCCCGCTGGGAGGCGACGACGAGCGCGGCCGTCGCGCCGAGGTCGAAGCCGAGGACGCCCATGCGGTCGGAGGTCACCCCGTGCTCGGCGAGCCAGCCGAAGGCGGCGTCCGAGTCGGCGAGGACCGAGGCGCCCGAGACCTTGGCGGCGCCCTCGGAGACCGAGGCGGCGTCGTCGAAGCGGGCAGCGCCCTCGCGGTGGAACAGGTGCGGGGCGACCGTGAGCCAGCCCTCGCCCGCGAGGCCCTCCACGATCCGCTCGGTGCGTTCGGTGACCCCGTGCGCGGAGTGCAGCACGACGATCCCCCCGCGCAGCGCGGCGCCGTCCGGCTCGCCGACGGTCACCGCGAGCTCGGTGTCGTCGACGAGGGGGATCGTCTCCGTCCGGGTCATCATGGTCTCCAGCCTTCCACGTCCGCTCCGCCGTGGCGGGAGCAGGCTGCGACGGCACGAGCACCGTGAGCTGCGGATTACCGTGGGGGTGTGACCGCACCGACGCCGCTGCGCCCCGACCTCTCCTCGCTGCCCGCCTACGTCGCCGGGCGCACCGTCGCGGGCGCGGTCAAGCTCGCGAGCAACGAGGTCGCGCTGCCCCCGCACCCGGCGGTCCAGGCTGCCGTGGCCGAGGCGGTCGCCGCGGGCAACCGCTACCCGGACATCACCGTCACGGCACTCACCCGCAGGCTGGCGGAGCTGCACGGCGTCGCGCCGGAGCGGATCGCCGTCGGCTGCGGGTCGGTCGCGCTGTGCCAGCAGCTGGTGTCCTCGGTGTGCTCGCCGGGCGACGAGGTCGTGTTCGCGTGGCGGTCGTTCGAGGCCTACCCGATCGTGACGCTCATCGGCCATGCCGACGGCGGTGGCGGTGCCGCTCACCCCGGGCCACGTCCACGACCTGGACGCCATGGCCGCCGCGATCACCGACCGCACGCGCATGGTGTTCGTCTGCAACCCGAACAACCCCACGGGCACCGCGGTGCGCCGCGCCGAGCTGGAGGCCTTCCTCGCCCGCGTGCCGGACCACGTGCTCGTCGTGCTCGACGAGGCCTACCGCGAGTTCGTGTCCGACCCCGACGTGCCCGACGGGCTGACGCTGACGGGCGCGCACCCGCACGTCGTCGTGCTCCGCACGTTCTCCAAGGCCCACCGCCTCGCCGGCCTGCGCGTCGGCTACGCGATCGGGCCGGCCGACCTCGCCGCCGCGCTCAAGAGCGTGTCGGTGCCGTTCTCGGTGTCCTCGCCCGCGCAGGCGGCGGCGATGGCGGCCCTCGACGTGCTGGACGACCTGCTCGACGACGCCCGAGGGGCGGTCGACGAGCTCGCCCGGATGGCGACGGCGCTGCGCGGGATGGGCTACGAGGTCCCCGAGTCGCAGGCCAACTTCCTGTGGCTCCCGCTGGGCGGGCGCACCCAGGCGTTCACCGACCACGCCCTCGATCACAAGGTCGTCGTGCGCGGCTTCTCCCCGGACGGCGTGCGGATCTCGGCCGGGGCGCCGGACGAGAACGACCTGCTCATCGACGCGGCCTCGTCCTTCCCGGGCTGACGCCGCGCGCCGCCGCGTGAGGAGCCGGAAGGACGGCTTCTCGACGAGCCGGGTGAGCAGCCACCCGAGGAGCACGGCGAGCGCCACGACGCCGGCCAGGCGGCCCCACCCGGTGATCCCGAGGCGGTCCTGGGCGAGCCAGGCGAAGAAGTAGCCGATCTGCTGGTTCATGAGGTAGACGCCGTAGGAGATCCCGGCGAGCCACCCGAGGACCCGGGGCAGCGGCCCCACCCGCAGGAAGGTCCAGTCCGGGCCGAGGCTGGCCGTGGCGACGAGGAGGCAGGCGAGCGCCAGCACGATCGCGGAGTCGGCGTCGGGCGTGATGATCGCCTCGGCGAGCACGCCCGCAGCGGTGAGCGCGGCCAGGTGCGTCAGCGAGATCCGGCGCCTGCTCGCCAGCCACATCGCGAGCCCGATCGCGAACAGCTGCCAACGCCACATGACGAAGCCGTTCGAGAGCGTCGCGAGCCAGCCGGTCGCGCACTCGGCGAGCAGGACCGGGGCGACGACGCCCGCCCACGCCAGGGACGGGAGGACGGCGGGGTGGCGCCAGAGGTCGCGCCCGAGCAGGCCGACGGCCAGCGCCGCGAGCGTGAACACGCCGATCTGCAGCGGCAGCGTCCAGTAGGAGTGGTCCATGTACGTGACGGCCGGGTCGAAGCTCTGGACGAGCAGCAGGTTCCCGACGAGGTCGCGCACGCCCGGGCGCCAGTAGCCGAACCCGGCGGCCACGAGGGTCGCGGCGTAGGTGACGACCACCGCCACCAGGTAGGCGGGCAGCAGCCGGGCGATGCGCTGCCACCACCACCGCGCGGCCGGGCGCTTCGCGATCGTCACGCACACGAAGTACGCCGAGACGATCATCAGCGTGTTGGCGCCCGCCTCGACGCTCCACGTGAACGGGGGCGCGGCGAGCCAGGGCATGACGCCCTGGGCGGTGAAGGTGGCGTGCTGGACGACCACGCTGATCACCGCGAGGACGCGGACGACGTCCCAGCTCAGGCGTCGTTCGCCGGACGTGGCCGGTGAGCGCAGCGGGGCGGGAGTGCGCTGGGGAGCGGCGGTGCCCGGGATCGGCGGCGCTGCCTGCACCGACCGCGGACGGTCCTCGACGGAGGTCATCGGCCGCGGAAATTACGGACGGGGGCTGAGGGGTCGCGCAGAGCTGTGTGCGACCGAGGTGAGGAGTCACGGGCCGGCGGTCGGCGGGACACGGGGCACGACGGGCGGGCGAGCGGACCGGCTGGGACGATCCACGCGATCACGTGCCGCCCGGGCGCGCGAGGAGATGGAGCGCGATGCGGACCTGGCGGTTCTCACCCGTCTCCCACCCGGAGGACGACCTCGAGGAGATCGCGACCTACGACCTGAACTACGACCCGTCGACGACCGGCGGCAAGGGCTGGCACCACGACCGGGTGCGCCACGCGCTGGCCGTCGAGGACCCGGGCGACCCGGAGCCGGGCGGGCCCTGGGAGATCGCGTGCGGTCTCGTGCGCGACTACGAGTTCGCCGACCGCCACATCATGTCCGCGCTGTTCCACGCCCAGGCTCCGCTGGTCGGGCGGGACATGCTCCTCGAGGGTCGCTTCGCCGTGCTGCGCTTCCCGATGGGGGTGCGGGTGGACGCCGAGGTCGACGAGACCCGGCAGCGCGCCGACGGCGCGTCCGAGCGGGTGTGGGGGTGGAGCTACCGCACCCTCGAGCACCACCTGGAGCGCGGCCGGCTCGTCTACGAGGTCGTCAAGAACACCAGCACGGGCAAGGTCGAGTTCGTGATCACCGGCGTCTCGTCCCGCGCCGACATCCGGAACCCGGTGATCGCCCTCGGGTTCGGGCTCTTCGGGCGCTTCACCCAGCGCCGCTTCTACCGCGCGATCTCGCACCGGCTCGCCGAGCGGGTGCGCGACGTCCTCGAGGGCGGGGACCGCCCGGTGCCCGACCCCGTCGGGCCCGGGGACGTGGTGCGCGCCCCGTCGCGCTGACGACGACCGCTTCGTCCCCGGTCGACCCGTCGCTTCGCTCGCCCCGCTCCGGAAGGATCACCGGCGTGACCAGCCCGCGCACCGAGTGGTTCCGCCCGATGACGGCGCGGGATCCGCACGAGGAGCACCGCGCGTCGTCGCCGCTGGAGCTCCTGTTCGACCTGACCTTCGTCGTCGCCATCTCCAGCGCCGCGGCCGAGCTGCACCACGCGATCAGCGAGGCCCACATCGTGGCGGGCGTCCTCGGCTACCTCGTCGTGTTCTTCGCGATCTGGTGGGCCTGGATCAACTTCACGTGGTTCGCCTCGGCCTACGACTGCGACGACGCCCTCTACCGCGTGCTGACGGTTCTCAAGATGGCCGGCGTCCTCGTGCTCGCCGTCGGGGTGCCCGCCGCGTTCGAGCACTTCGATCTCGGCACCGTCGTCATCGGCTACACGATCATGCGGGTCGCGATGATCGCGCTGTGGCTGCGCGCCGCGCACGACGACCCGGCCCGGGCCGCGGTGACCCGCGCCTACGCGGCCGGGCTCGCCGTCATCCAGCTGCTGTGGATCGGCCTCGTGTTCGTCCCCGCGCCGTGGGTGTTCATCGGTTTCGTGGTGCTGGTCGTGGGCGAGATCTCCCTGCCGCCGCTCGCCGAGTCCCGCCACGTCGACGCCGAGACCTCTCCCACCGGCGGCACGACGTGGCACGCCGAGCACATCGCCGAGCGCTACGGGCTGCTGACGCTGATCGTGCTCGGCGAGGTGATCCTCGGGATCACCGGCGCCTTCGGGCCCGCCCTCTCGGAGCGGGGCTTCTCGATCTCCCTGCTGCTGCTGGGGATCGGGGGACTGCTCGTCGTCGTCGGGCTCTGGTGGATCTACTTCCTGGCCGGCGACGACGAGGGCCTGACGTCGCTGCGGGCCGCGCTGATCTGGGGCTACGGGCACTACGTGGTGTTCGCGGGCGTCGCGGCGACCGGCGCCGGGCTCGAGGTCGCCGTCGACGCCGAGGAGCACACGTCGCACGTCTCGGCGACGACCGCGGCGTTCGCCGTCGCCGTCCCGATCGCTCTGGTGCTCGTGGTCCTGACGGCGCTGCGGCACCTGACGTGGGCGCCGGGCTCGCTGGCGTTCGGCTGGGTGGGGTTCGGCGTCGTCGGGGTCCTGGTGTGCGCGGGGCTGGCCGGGGTGGTCGGCATCGGGGTGTCGGTGCTGCTCATGGGGCTGGTGCTCTCGGCGATGCTCGTCGGCTACCTGCTCCTGCTGCGGCGACGCGCGGCCTCCGTCGTCGAGCCCTGACCCGGCTCAGCCGCGCGGGTCGCGGTGCCCCAGGAGCCCGGCGAGCCGGTCGATCGCGGACGCGGACCCCGCCGTCGTGACGGGCTCGGCGAACGGCAACCGGGACCGGTCGCGTCCCGCGAACACCGACTCGGAGAAGGCGATCCCGGCCTCGGCGAGATCGGCGGGCAGCGTCGTCGGGTCCTGACCCGAGGCGACCGCCACGTCCCACCCGTGCACCAGCGCCTCGATCGTCCGGAGCTGCACGGCGACGGGGGCCGGCACGGTGCCGAAGGGGATCGTGACGGTGCCGGCCAGGGCGTCGGGCAGGGAGAACGCGGCGACGACCGCGTCGGCCGAGCTGCGGAACCGCGGGGCGAGCGACGCGGCGACGTCCGGCGCGTCCGCGAGGTCGGGTCCGAGCGCCCGCGCGACGGCGAGGTTGCCGCCGATGACGTGCTCGACGACGTCGGCGAGCGTCCAGTCCGCGCACGGCGAGGGGGTGTCGTGCCGGTCGTCCGGGACGGCGTCGACGATCGCCGCCGCCACCGTGAAGGCGCGTCGGAGATCGGCCACCGGACCCGCCGCAGTCGTCACGCGGACCATGGTGCCGCACTCCTCACGTCGCCGGTGTGAGCAGCGGGGTCCGGCGGTAGAGGTCGAGGGAGGTCACGGCCAGCCACGCCCACGCCAGCAGGAGGGCGACCCAGAAACCGAGGACGACGACGGGGCTCGCGGACCCGCTCGCCAGCCCGGCGAAGGCGACGAGGAAGAGCACCCCCGTGATCCGGGAGAACCAGGCCATGCCGACGCGCCCGCGCGCGGCGTAGTGGCGAGCGAGCACGACGGTGCCCGCGACGAGGCAGAGGAAGCCGAGACCCGCGAGGAGGAGGTGCCCGAGGCCGCCGACGGAGACCGCGGCGGGCGGACCGTCGGGCGTGCCGGGCGGGAACCCGTTCATCGGGTCGGCCACGAAGATGCCCGCGCCGACGAGCCCGACGCCGTACGCGCCGACGAGTCTCGGCCCCCACACCGTGCCGGGCCCGCCGCCGAGGACCCGCAGCGACCGCGCCATCCCCACGGCGGCCGCGAGGGTCATGAGCCCCGTCAGCACGAAGTTCGCGATCTGGATCCACCCGAGGGGCCCGTTCGCGAGCAGGCTCAGGTCGTGGCGGCCGAGGTCGTAGCCGCTGCGGGTGAGGGCCTGGGCGAGACCCACCACGACGTAGAAGGGCCCCGCGACCAGGCCGTACCCGAGCAGGGAGCGGGTGATCGCCGCGGTGCGGTCGGCGTCGCCGCGCCCGACGAGCGGGCTCCCGGAGGGCCCCGTCGCGCGGGTGCCTGCCTTGTTGGACTGATCAGTACCACCCATGGACCGGACAGTACTGGGGTCGGTACCGTACGGTCCAGTGTCGCGGGGGAAGGGCGGGATCATGGCCGAGCCGGCGGGCGTCGAGGACGCGCTGCTCCTGCGCATCGCCCCGCGTCCGGCCCAGGACCCGGGTCCGCCGGGCGGTGAGGGGAAGCGCGCCGCGATCGCGCGGGCGGCCACCGAGCTGTTCCTCGCGCAGGGCTACCAGGCCACGAGCACCGAGCAGGTGGCCTCGACCGCGGGGGTCTCGAAGCAGACCGTCTACAACCAGTTCGGCGACAAGCAACGCCTCTTCCGGGAGATCGTGCTCGGCGTGACCGCGACCGCGGAGGCGTTCGCGGCGGGCCTGGCCGACGGGGTGGGTGGGGTCGACTCCCCGGCACGTCTCGACGCGGCGCTCCGGGCCCTCGCCCGGCGCTACCTGACCACGGTGCTGAACCCGCAGGTCCTGGCCCTGCGCCGGTTGGTGATCAGCGAGGCGACCCGGTTCCCGGACCTCGCCGCCGCCTACTACGAGCGCGGGCCGTCCCGGGTGCTCGCCGCGCTGGCGCTCCTGTTCACGGGGCTGGCGGAGCGGGGCCTGCTGCGTGACGACGACGCCTCACGGGCGGCCTCCGACTTCGCCTTCCTCCTGCTCGGCCGGGCGCTCGACGAGGGCATGTTCCGCGTCGGGGTCCCGGTGCTCACGCCGGCCGGCATCGAGGAGACGGCCGATCACGCCGTCGACGCGTTCCTGGCGCGGTGGGCTCCGCCGTCGGGCCCTGTGACCCCCTAGTCCGTCATCAGGGCCTCGACGCGGCTGCGGTCGGTCGGTGGTCGGTGGCGGATCAGTGGTGGATCACCTGGTTGTGGTCGTGGCCCCAGTCGCCGCCCTTGTGGTGGCCCCAGTCCTTGCCGTGGTGGCCCTTCCCGTGGCCCCAGTCCTTGCCGTGGCCGTGACCCTTGTCGTGGCCCCAGTGGTCGCCGTGGCCGTGGCCGCCGTGCTTGCCGTGGCCCCAGTGGTCGCCGTGGCCGTGGCCCCAGTGGTCGCCCTTGCCGTGGCCCCAGTGGTCGCCCTTGCCGGGGTGGTGGTGGTTGCCGCCGGGGTGGTGGTTGCCGGGGTGGTGCCCGCCGCCCGGGTGGTTCTGGTGCCCGCCGTTGCCGTGGTTGCCGTGGTTGCCGTGGTTGCCGTGGTTGCCGTGGTCGTTCGACATGGTCTGTTCCTCTCGGTGGGGGCCGGGAGCTCGGGGTCTTCGGTGTTCCGGCCTGGCACGAAGAGTGCTCGGATCGGGCCGCGTCTTCGATCGAGCAGACCCCCCGACCCCTCGGCGCGTGCCCTACTCCTCGAGTAGGGACGACCCCCTTGCACTCACCGGCCGTCCTCGGCCGGGACCCGTCCGACCCAGGCCTCCGCGGTCCGCGGGCCATCCCAGCCCGCGCGGCCGTCCATGATCACCGCGATGAGGAGGATCTGAGGCCTCAGCACCCGGATCCTCGTCATCCTGGTGATCATGGTCCGAGGCGCGCGCCACGAAGCGGGATCACGGCGTGCCGGTCGAGCCCGCCCCGGTCGAGCTGAACGAGCACCAGGTCCGGCAGATCACGGGCTACGCGCCCGACCGCGCCCGCCGTGTATTCACGCGGGCGGCCACCCCGAGGACACCGCCCGTCCGACGTCGAGGCGGCCGCGGACGCGTTCGCCGCCGGGGCCGCCGCTCGAACGTCCACATGGTCCCTCAGGGCAGTGGCAACTCGCTGCGCTGCACATCGAACGATCGCTGCTCGCGCACTGGTCGCTGCCGTGGTCCCGTGCCGCTGCGCCGGCGCGGTTGTCGTCATCCGAACTGCTCAACCGCGTCCCGGGACGCCGTCGCCTCCGAGCTGCCACATTTCGTAGTTCCCGCATTCCGCCGTGATCTCGGCACTCGCTCGGGCAGCGGCGACGAAGTCCTCGATCACCGGTGAATCGCGCGATGATGCCACCGCGAGGCACACCTGGTCCGGTGCCATATCCGGAACGGGGACGTAGCTGATGTTCGGATGCGAGTAGAACACGGTCGCCGAACGGGCCAGGAACGAGATGCCCCGGCCGGCCGCGACGTGCTCGAGCGTCTCGTCCACGCCACGCACCAGGTACCCGGCGTTGGGGTGGGGCTGCCGCGTGGGCTGCGTACTCGTATCGGGGTCCCAGAGCAGGGGCTCGCCGGCCAGGTCGGCCTCGGTGGCCTGTTCCTTGCCGGCCAATCGATGACCGATGGGCAGCACCGCCACCCGCGGCTCGGCGTACACCGGGACGACGCGCAGGCCGGTCTCGTCGATCGGCAGCCGTACATAGGCGATGTCGATGCGACCGTCGAGCAGCAGCGTGGCCTGGTCGTCCCCTTCGATCCGTTGGACGTCCACGACCACGTCCGGGTGCCGGGTCGCGAACTGCCGGACCGCCGGGGCGACCGCGACGCCGGCCCGGAAGCCGACCATGAGCCGCCGGTCGCCGCGAGCGGCGAGGGTCACCCGGCGGCGGGCCGCGTCCGCGGAGGCCAGCAGCGGGCCGGCGTCGGTGAGTAGCTGCTTGCCGGCGTCCGTCAGCGACACTCCGTGACTGTCCCTGGTCAGCAGCGGAGCACCGAGATCCTTCTCCAGCGCGCGGATCTGCCGACTCAGCACGGGCTGCGCGATGTGCAGTTCGTCGGCGGCGCGGCCGAAGTGCAACCGGTCGGCCACGGCCACGAAGTAGCGCAGTTTGCGCAGGTCCAGGTCGTCCATGGAGCCTCCCAGCCCGGCGATGCCTCCAGGGTATCGCGGCGGTTGGAAGAGGTCTTGGACGTCCACTCGGGCCGATGGCAACGTCCGCTGTCGAACGCTCCGCAGTCCTCCTCGGGGCCACCGAGGGCACCGCCGTCACGAGAATGCCCGACCGTCACTTCCTGCCCGGCATCACAGCAACCGATCCACGGCACGAGAAGAACAGCCGCTCCCTCGATCCGAACCAGGAGCACCCATGCGCGTTTTCGTCACCGGTGGAACCGGCCATTCCGGTTCGTCCATCATCCCCGAGCTCATCGCCGCCGGGCACGAGGTCACCGGCCTGGCTCGGTCGGACGAGGCCGCAGCGGCACTGACCGCGCTCGGCGCGACGGTGCGTCGCGGCGACCTCGAACACCTCGACGAGCTCCAGGAAGCGGCCGCGGACTCCGACGGCGTCATCCACGTCGCGCACCGGCAGGACCTGCTTCCCACCGGCGGGATCGACGCCGTGGCCGCCGCGGAGCTCCCGATCATCCACGCCTACGGCGAGGCACTGGCGGGAACCGGCAAGCCCCTGGTCGCGGCGGGGAGCATCGGCTCGCCCGGCAACCTGGGCCGACCGGCCGCCGAGGACGACCCGGCCCTACCCAGCGGCGACGAGCACAAGGGCACCCTGCGGGCTCGCAACGTCGTGGAGAGGGCCGTGATCGACCTCGCCGAGCGAGGAGTGCGGTCGTCGGTGGTGCGGATCGCCACCATCGCGCACGACACGACCGATCGTGCCGGCTTCCTCCCGGTGCTGATCGCGCTCGCGAAGGAGAAGGGGTTCGTCGGCTACCCCGGGGACGGCGCGAACCTGTGGAACGCGGTGCACGTCCACGACCTCGCCTCCCTGTTCCGCCTGGCCCTGGAGGAAGGACCTGCGGGCAGCTACTGGCACGCGGTCGAAGACGGCGGAATCCCGTTCCGCGAGGTCGCCGAGGCCATCGGCAACCGCCTGGGCCTGCCCGCCGTCAGCATCCCCGTGGACGAATTGATGACGCCGGGACACTTCGGCTTCCTCGCGAACCTCGTGACACAGAGCTACCCGGCGTCCAACCTCATCACCCGTCGGACCCTCGGCTGGGAACCCACCCAGCCCGGCCTGCTCGCCGATCTGGACAACGGCCACTACTTTCCCGCCGATCACTCGACCGCCCACGACGACGTGGCCACACTGAAGGAATTCGTCCACGGCGGAGACGGCGCCCTCGCGATGGTCGACGAGGAGGCGGTCTGGCGGGAGGCGGAGAGCCTGCCCTGGGGCGGGGAGTGGCGAGGGCCCGATGGGTTCGACCGACTGACCCGCGCGATCGACGAGTTGGCAGAACTCACCGTGCGCGGGCACGACATCGTCCAGGCCGGCGAGGTGGTGGAGCTGCGGCTCGACGCCGTGTTCACGTCCCGCAGGAGTGGCCGTCGCCTACCGATGCAGGTCGTGGAGCACTACCGGGTGCGGGAAGGCAAGATCTACGGCGCGGACGCCTTCTACAGAGACACGCACGCCGTCAACGACCTGGTCGAACACGGCTGACCCGGTTCGTCGGCAGCCGGCTCTCACCTGCGGAAGCGGGGGGATTCGAACCCCCGGTACCTCTCGGTACGTCCGCTTTCAAGGCGGATGCAATCGGCCGCTCTGCCACGCTTCCGCCGGTCAGGGTAGGCAACGGCACCCGTCGTCGTCGCCACCCGGGGCGGGGACGTCAGGGGCGGAGCTTGGCGACGATCCGCTCGAAGACGTCGCCGATCACCCGGCGCTCGTCGTCGTCGAGCAGGTCGACGAAGTGCTCCCGCACCCCGTGCAGGTGGTCCGGCGCCGCGGCCTGCAGGCGCGAGAACCCCTCGTCGGTGAGGACGGCGAAGACGCCCCGGCCGTCGGAGTCGCACACCTCACGGCGCACCAGCCCCTCGGCCTCGAGCCGCGCCACCTGGTGGGAGAGCCGCGACTTGGAGGCGACGACCTCCTCGGCCAGCGACGTCATCCGCTGGCGGTGGTCCGGCTTCTCGGAGAGACGGACGAGGATCTCGTAGTCCGCGAACGCCAGGTTGTGCGTCTCCTGCAGCTCCCGACCGAGCCGCCCGAGCAGCAGGGCCTGCCCGGCGATGTAGTTCCGCCAGGCTCGCCACTCCTCGTCGTCGAGCCAGCGAGGCTCCTCCTGCGTACCGGACATCACTCCATGATATCCACAGAATCGCAGCTCGGCGGGCCCACGACCCGGCCGACCAGCGCTGCGGGAGCCGCACCGCTACCGTCCGCCGTCGTGTACGGCATCTCCATCCGCGAGCCGGGTGGCCCCGAGGTCCTCGAGTGGACCGAGCAGCCCGACCCGGAACCCGGCAGCGGCGAGGTGGTCCTCGACGTCGTGGCCGCCGGGGTCAACCGCGCCGACGTCATGCAGCGCCAGGGGAACTACCCGCCGCCTCCGGGTGCCTCCGAGCTGCCCGGCCTCGAGTGCTCCGGACGGGTCAGCGCCGTCGGTCCGGGCGTCAGCGGCTGGGACGTCGGCGACCTGGCGTGCGCGCTGCTCGCCGGCGGCGGCTACGCCGAGAAGGTGGTCGTGCCGGCCCCCCAGCTGCTGCCGATCCCCGAGGGCGTGTCCCTCACCGATGCCGGTGCCCTGCCCGAGGTCGCCTGCACGGTGTGGTCGAACGTCGTCCTGCTGGGCGGCCTGCGCTCGGGCCAGACGTTCCTGGTCCACGGCGGCAGCGGCGGGATCGGGACGCACGCGATCCAGGTCGGCAAGGCCCTGGGTGCGACGGTGCTGGCGACGGCGGGCAACGAGGACCGCCTGCAGTTCTGCCGCGACCTCGGTGCCGACCACGCGATCGATTACCACGGTGACCTCGTCGAGGAGGTCAAGGCCGCGACCGACGGGCACGGCGCCGACCTGATCCTCGACCACATCGGAGCCCGCACCCTCGACGCGAACCTCGACGCGCTGGCGCTCGACGGCCGGATGACGATCATCGGGCTGATGGGCGGGGCGAAGGGCGAGATCAACCTCGCGAAGCTCCTGATGCGCCGGCTCTCGGTGGGCGCCACGTCGCTGCGGGCCCGGGAGGTCGGCGGGCCGAACGGCAAGGGCGCGATCGTCGCGGCGGTGCGGACCGACCTGTGGCCGCTGGTGGAGTCGGGCCGGGTGCGCCCGATCATCCACGAGCGCATCCCGGTGCAGGAGGCGTCACGGGCCCACGAGCTGATGGAAGCCGGCGGCGTGGTCGGGAAGCTGCTCCTCGTCGTGCGCGACGAGCAGGACGTGCACCAGAACGACTAGGTGCCTCCGGCTCGTGAGCACTATCGGCGGCTATGACGACGGTTGGTGCTCACGAGCGCGAAGCGCACCTAGTAGTCGCGCGGGCGGAACCCACCCAGGGCCCGGACGAGCGTGTCGACGTCGGCGCGCGTCGAGTAGTGCGCGAGCCCGACCTTCACCACCCCGCCGATCTCCGCGCCGCCGATCACCTCGAGCGCGCCCTGGTCCCCCGGGTCGATGAGCACGCAGACGCCGTCGTCGGCGACCCGCTCGGCGACCTCCTGCGCGGTGCGCCCGGCGACGACGAAGGCCACGGTCGGGATGCGCCGGGCCGGCTCGCCCAGCACCGTCACGCCGGGCACGAACCGCAGCTCGGTGACGAGGTAGGTCGTGAGCTCGTCGTGGTGGCTGCGCAGCGAGGACATCGAGGTGAGGACGCGGTCGCGCCGGGAGCCGGACGCGCGGTCGTCGAGGTCGGCGAGGTGGTCGACCGAGGCGACGAGCCCGGCGAGCAGCGCGTAGGGCGCGTCGCCGATCTCGAGCCGCTCCGGACCGCGGGCGGCGGCGTCGAACGAGACGGCCGGGAGCCGGTCGAGCAGCTCCGGGGTGCGGAAGACCATGGCGCCGACGGCGGGCCCGCCCCACGCGGTGCCGGCGAGCACCATGACGTCGGCGCCCATCGTCTCCATGTCCAGCGGCAGGTACGGCGCGGCGGCCGAGGCGTCGACGACCATCAGCGGCTCGACGCCCGAGGTCGGCGACGGGAGCGCGTGCACCTTGCGGGCGATCGCGGCGATCTCGGTGCGGGTGCCGATGTGCCCGCAGGCGGCGGTCACGGTGACGACGCGGGTGCGGGGGCCGAGGAGCTCGTCGTACTGCCAGCTCGGCAGCTCGCAGGTCTCGATGTCGACCTCGGCGGTGCGCACCACCCCGCCCACCCGGCCGGCCGCCCGGGCCCAGGGGACGACGTTGGCACGGTCGTCGAGGCGGGAGACCACGACCTCGTCGCCGAGCGCCCACGTCGTGGAGAGCACGTCGGCCAGCCGCTCGAGCAGCGCGGGCACGGAGGCGCCGAGGACGACGCCCTTGGGCTCGGCGCCGACGAGATCGGCCACCGCCCGGCGGGCGGCGTCGACGATCGCGCCACCGCGCTGCGAGGCCGGGAAGACCCCGCCGGGGGGCGACACGGGGGCGCGCAGGGCGGACGACACGGCGGTCGCGACGGGCTCCGGGACCTGCATCCCGGCCGGGGCGTCGAGGTGGACCCAGCCGTCACCGAGCGCGGGGACCTGACCCCGGACCCGAGCGACGTCCACCGTCATGCTCCAGTACGGTACGTCGGCTCCACGCCGTAGCCGAGGCCGGTCCGTATCTCCACCGACCGAGGTCCCGAACGGAGCAGGCCCGGATCCGCCAGGATGGCGTCCATGAGCGAGCACCCCGAGGCCCCGGCCGGGGACCAGGTCATGATCGTCGGACCCGACGGGACGCCGGTCGGCACCGTGCGCGTCCCCGGCGGCGAGCCCTCCCCGCGCGACGACGACGCGGCCGCCCCGGAGGATCCGGGGGCGGCCGTCGAGGAGCCGGCGAAGGTCATGCGGATCGGCACCATGATCAAGCAGCTGCTCGAGGAGGTCCGGGCCACCGAGCTCGACGACGCGAGCCGCCGCCGGCTCAAGGAGATCCACGCGGCGTCGCTGCGCGAGCTCGAGGCGGCGCTCTCCCCGGAGCTGCGCGAGGAGCTGGCCCGCATCATCGCGCCGTTCGACGAGGACGGGACGCCGTCCGACGGCGAGCTGCGCATCGCCCAGGCACAGCTCGTGGGGTGGCTGGAGGGCCTGTTCCACGGCATCCAGACGGCCCTGGTCGCGCAGCAGATGGCCGCCCGGATGCAGCTCGAGCAGATGCGCCGGGGCCTGCCGGCGGGCTCGGGGGGACGTTCCGGACGCGGGGGCGGCGAGGTCGCGGGCGGGGGGACGACCGGCCAGTACCTCTGAGCCCCCCGGGTACGCTCACCCGCCGTGGCCGTCCCAGCACTCGCGCGACGTGGCGCCGACGATCCGTCGGGGCCCGACGACGCCGTCGCGGTCGAGCTGCAGACGCCGTCGCCCCGCTCGTGGCGCCGGGCGTTCGACGACATCGGCCAGGCGATCGCACAGCGTGAGCTCTGGGGACACCTGGGCTGGCAGGACATCAAGCAGCGCTACCGGCGCTCCACGATCGGCCCGCTGTGGATCACCATCAGCATGGCGGTGACCGCCGCGGCGCTCGGTGGGCTGTACTCGCAGCTGTTCGGTCAGCCGATCGGCACCTTCATGCCGTACGTGACCGTCGGCTTCATGATCTGGTACTTCATCAGCGCCTGCGTGCTGGAGGGGACCGAGACCTTCATCGCCAACGAGGGCCTCATCCGGTTCCTGCCGGCGCCGCTGATGATCTACGTGTTCCGCACGGTGTGGCGCCAGGTGCTGTTCTTCGCCCACAACGTCGTCGTCTACGTGATCGTGCTGGCGATCTTCTTCCCGCAGATCTCCCAGCCGTACCGGATGGTGCTCCACCTCGGGAACGGTCAGCCCGGGATCCTGAGCCCCGGCCTGAGCTGGACGGCGCTGCTCGCGATCCCGGCGTTCGTCGTCATCGTCGCGAACGGGCTGTGGGTGACGCTGCTGTTCGGGATCATCGCCACGCGCTTCCGCGACATCCCGCCGGTGGTCTCCAGCTTCATGCAGCTGTTCTTCACCATGACGCCGATCATCTGGACCCCGGACCTGCTGGCCGGCGGTCAGCCGGGCAGCACGAAGTACGTGGTGGAGCAGCTGGCGAAGCTCAACCCCTTCTACCACTTCATCGAGATCTTCCGGGCGCCGTTGGTGGGAGGGGTCCAGAGCTGGACGCACTGGGCCGTCGTCGGCGTCATCACCGTGGTCGGCTGGACCCTGGCCCTGATCGCGCTGCGCAACTACCGCTCCCGCGTCGCCTACTGGGTGTGAGCTGACGAATGGTCTCGATCGATGTCCAGAACGCCTCCGTCGACTTCCCGATCTTCGACGCCAAGAACCGGTCGCTGAAGAAGTCCGTCCTCGGACGGGCGGGCGGGCACATCACCGACGCGAAGGTCCCCGTGGTGGAGGCGCTGCGCGACGTGTCGCTCTCGCTGCGCCAGGGCGACCGGGTCGGCCTCGTCGGGCACAACGGCGCGGGCAAGTCCACGCTGCTGCGCCTGCTCGCCGGCATCTACGAGCCCACCCGGGGCCGCGCGAAGATCGAGGGCCGGGTCGCCCCGGTGTTCGACCTCGCCGTCGGGATGGACCCGGAGATCTCCGGCCTGGAGAACATCCTCATCCGCGGGCTCTTCCTCGGGATGACGCGCAAGCAGATGGAGAGCCGCGTCGACGAGATCGCGGACTTCACCGAGCTCGGCGACTACCTGACGATGCCGCTGCGCACCTACTCCACCGGCATGCGGGTACGGCTCGCGCTCGGCGTCGTGACCTCGATCGACCCCGAGATCCTCATCCTCGACGAGGGCATCGGCGCGGTCGACGCGGCCTTCCTCGAGAAGGCCCGCGACCGCCTCCGCGATCTCGTCAGCCGCTCCGGGATGCTCGTGTTCGCCTCGCACTCCGACGAGTTCCTCGTCGAGCTCTGCGACACCGCGATCTGGATGGACACCGGCGAGATCCGGGAGCAGGGGTCGCTGCGCGAGGTGGTGAGCCACTACAAGGGCCGCGACCTGTTCGAGTCGCTGTCCCCCGAGACGATGCGCCGCCTCGACCTGCAGCGCGGCCCGGGCGCCCCCGTCGACGCCCCGAGCGGCACGGTCGACGACGCCGAGCCGGCCGACGAGACGGTCGGCCTCCCGTGACCGGCCCCGACGCCGGCGAGGAGAGCGTCTGGGCGGTCGTCGTCACCCGCCACCGCGCCGAGCTGCTCGCCGACGGCCTCGCCGTCCTGGCCAAGCAGACCCGCCGGCCGGACCACCTCGTCGTCGTCGACAACGGCCCCGACGAGGCGACCCGCGAGGTCGTCGAGGCCAGCGGTCTGCCGTCGACCTACCTCCCGTCGCAGCACAACCTCGGCGGCGCGGGCGGCTACGCGCTGGGCATGCTCACCGCCCTCGCGCACGGCGCGGACTGGCTGTGGATGGCCGACGACGACGGGCGCCCGGCCGACGAGCACGTGCTCGCCACGCTGCTGGACGTCGCCCGGCGTCGGGGGCTCGCCGAGGTCTCGCCGGTCATCGCCGACTCCTCCGACCCGGAGAAGCTCGCGTTCCCGCTGCGGCGGGGCCTGTCGTGGAAGCGGCGGCGCGACGAGCTGGATCGCCATGTCAGGGAACACGGTGGGGACGGTGAGCTCATGCCCGGCATCGCCCACCTGTTCAACGGGGCGCTCTTCCGGGCGTCGACGCTGGACGTGGTCGGCGTCCCGGATCTCCGCCTCTTCGTCCGGGGGGACGAGGTGGAACTGCACCGGCGCCTCATGCGCTCGGGGCTTCCCTACGGGACGTGCCTGACGACGGCCTACGTCCACCCCGACGGTTCCGACGAGTTCAAACCGATGCTCGGCGGCCGTCTGCACGCCCAGGACCCGGGCGACGCGACCAAGCGGTTCTTCACCTACCGCAACCGCGGCTACCTGCTGGCACAGCCGGGTCTGCGCAAGTTCGGCGCGATCGAGCACCTGCGCTTCGGCTGGTACTTCCTCGTGGAGCGCCGGGACGTCGCGGCGCTGCGCGAGTGGCTGCGGCTGGTGCGGATGGGCCGACGCGAGAGGTTCCGCCGCCCATGAGGCGGATGCCCCTCCCCGACAGGATCTCCCCGGCGAGTACGGAGGTCATCTCGACCATGTCAGGACGCACCACGTGCTGACGTCAGGCAACCAGGCGACGAACACCGCCACGGCGGACCCGGGCACGACGAGCGGGGCCGCCCTCAACGGCGCCCACGGATCGGGGAGCCCGACGGACCCGACCCCCGCCGACGAGCGCCGGACCCTGCGGTTCACCCGCTGGCTCGCGGTCTTCCTCGGCGGGCTCGGCACCGTCCTCGCGCTGGTGTTCCCGTTCCTGCCCGTCGTGCAGGACACCGCGACGATCCAGTGGCCGAGCCCGACGACCGGCACCCGCTCGGTCGACGCGCCGCTGGTCGCGTTCCGCCCGCAGACGATGTCGGCCTCGATCCCGTGCACGGCGGTGCGGAGCCTCGACGGCCGGGCGCCCCAGCGCGCGACGGTGCTGTCCACGACGCCGCCGCTCTCGCCGAACGGCGCGCAGGTCGGGCTCCAGCTCTACGTCGACAACGGCCAGCTCACGCTCACCGACCGCGGCCAGCAGGCCGCACAGGAGCCGGTGCCCGCGGGGCCCTGCAACGTCACGGTGACCTCCGACTACGCCCAGACGGTCATCAACCTCGGGGCGGGCGCCGACGTGGTCCTGGGCGGGGACTTCCGCCCGCAGGTGGTCGGCATCTACTCCGACCTCGACTCGACGAAGGACCCGACGGCGGGCACGAGCGTCCAGGTCGTCCCGGACACCCGCTTCCAGACGACGGCGACGGTGCTCAAGACCCTCGCGGGCGTCCTCGCGGTCCTGTGCTTCCTCGGCGCGGTGTGGGCGCTGCACGCGCTCGACCGGCGGACCGGGCGCCGCGCGCCGCGGCTGGCGCCGCGGCGATGGTGGTGGCCGACCGCGCGCGACGGGGTGGTGGTGGCCGGCCTCGCGGTCTGGGCGGTGATCGGCTCCCAGACCTCCGACGACGGCTACATCCTCGGCATCGCCCGCGCCCGCGAGAGCGCCGGCTACATCGGGAACTACTACCGCTGGTTCAACGTCCCCGAGGCGCCGTTCGGCTGGTTCTACGAGCTGTACGCGGTGTGGGTCCAGGTCAGCGACAACGTCCTGTGGATGCGCCTGCCCTCGGTGTTCATGGGCATCGTGTCCTGGCTGCTGATCTCCCGCGAGATGCTGCCGCGGCTGGGCCAGCAGGTCCGCTCGTCGAAGGCCGCGGGCTGGGCCGCCGCGATGGTCTTCCTGATGTTCTGGCTGCCCTTCAACAACGGGCTGCGCCCCGAGCCGGTGGCGGTCATCTCGGCCCTGCTGGCGTTCTGCGCGGTCGAGCGGGCGGTCGCCACCCGGCGACTCGCCCCGGTCGCGCTGGGCCTCGTCGCGGCCGCGTTCGCGCTGGCGGCCACCCCGACCGGCCTGATGGCGGTCGCCCCGTTCCTGGCCGCCGCCCGGCCGCTCTTCCGGCTGATCCAGGAGCGGGTGCGCCGCCTCGGATGGCTGCCGGTGCTGGCCCCGATCCTCGCGGCGGGCCTGATCGTCCTCATCGCGATCTTCGCCGACCAGACCTACGCGGCGGTGATGGAGGCCGACCGGGTCCGGTTCCTCATCGGGCCGAACTACACCTGGTACCAGGAGGTCGTCCGCTACGAGTCGCTGTTCTCGGTCTCGGCGGACGGCTCGCTCGAGCGGCGCGCCCCCGTGCTGCTGCTCATCCTCGGGCTGGTCGTGTGCCTCGTCGTGCTGCTCCGGCGGGACCGCATCCGCGGGGCGGCGCTCGGCCCGTCGCAGCGGCTCATCGGCACCACGCTGCTCGGCTTCGTCGTCCTCGCACTGACCCCGACCAAGTGGACCCACCACTTCGGCGCGTTCGCCGCGCTCGGGTCCGGGATGGCGGCGCTGACCGCGCTGGCCACGTCGTCGGACGTGCTGCGCTCGCGACGCAACCGCTCGCTCTTCCTCGCCGCGGTGTTCGCGACCCTGGCGCTGGCGTTCACCGGGCCGAACACCTGGTGGTACACCAACAACTGGGGCGTCCCCTGGAACGACAAGTCGCCCTCGTACGACCACCACCAGGCCTCGACGCTGCTCCTCGCCGTCGCCGGGATCTTCCTGATCGTCGCCGCGATCGAGCACATCCGGGGCATCCAGGAGGAACGGCCCCCGTCGTCGGGCTCCTGGGAGCCCTCCGGGCGTCTCGGCCGGTTCCTCGCCCCGGTGCTCGTCCGGGCGAAACGGGTGCGCGGGTCGCGCTCGGCCAGCGCCGTCGAGCGCCGTGCCCGCGCGCTGCGCGTCGGGTCGGCGCCCATCGCGGTCATCTGCGGCCTGCTGGTGCTGTTCGAGATGGCCTCGATGGGCAAGGCGATCGACAAGCAGTGGGACAGCTTCTCCCTCGGCGGGGACGTGCTGCGCCACCCCTTCTCCACCTCCTGCGGGCTGGCCGACCAGGTCCGCGTCGAGGGCAGCCCCGCGGCCGGGGTCCTGCCGGTCGCGCCGCCGTTCACCGGGGTCGCGCCCTCGGCCCCGGGCGTGCTGCCCACCATCGCGCCGCAGACCCCGGTGGCCCCCGGGCAGCAGCCCGCGCCGCTGCCGCCGAACACCGTGGGGGCCTCGAGCCCCCTCGCGCAGCTCGTCGACCCGAACCCGGTGAACCAGGGCTTCCACGCCCAGAACGGCACCCCGCCCACCGGCGGCGGCACCGGCCTCTCCGGGTACGAGTACACGCTGCGCAACGACCTCGCGGGCCAGACGCTCGGCACGTTCGACAAGGACGGGCGCAACACCGGGGTGCTGCGCACCGCGTGGTCGTCGGTGGACGCGTCGCTGCGCTCGGGGCAGACACCGCTGGTCATCAGCGTCGCGGGGCGTCTCAACGGCGGGAACAGCCTGTTCCTGCAGTACGCCAAGCACCTGCCCGACGGCCGCATCCAGATCCTGGGCCAGGACCAGATCGACGACGGTGCCGGCGGCGAACCGCCGTGGCGCGAGATCAAGGTCAACCTGTCGACGGGCAAGGGCGCCCAGGCCGACGAGGTGCGGGAGATCGCGCAGGACCGCTCGCTCGGGGCCGACGGCTGGATGGCCCTCGCCCCGATGCGCGGACCGAAGCTGGTGCCGTTCACGCAGGCCGTCGGCCAGCAGCCCGGCTACCTCGAGTGGCCGGTGCAGTTCGCGTCGCCCTGCCTGAAGCCGTTCGACGTGCGGGACGGCATCGCCGAGGTCCCGACCTACCGGCTCATCGCCGACGCCTCGCAGTTCCGGATCGGCGGCGAGACCTGGTCGCAGCCGTCCGCGGGCGGGCCGCTGGGCTGGATCGAGCTGCTGGAGAAGCAGCAGGACGTCCCGTCCTACCTCGAGGGCGACACCAGCCTGGACTGGGGCCGCATCGAGAAGCTCGAGCCGTACGCGCCGAACACCGTCGCACCCGACGTCGTGCACGGCGAGAAGACGGTGTGGGGCCTGCACGGCGACGGCGAGATCGGCGACCCGCCGCCCGGTATCCCGTCGCCGGAGCGGTGACGGACCCGTTCTGAGCGAGGGGCCCCTTCGGTCGATCTATTCGAGCGAAGGGGCCCCTCGCTCGTGCGGGGGGTGGCCTTCTGCCGCGAGGGGCGCCGCCGAGTGGACCTGGAGGGCTCTCCGGGCCGCCGTGGGAGCCCACTCGCGGCGGGTGGCCGACCACGGGGCCGTCGAGTGGACCCTGAGGGCTGCCGCAGCAGCCGTGGGAGCCCACTCGCAGCCGGCGCCACGTCGAGTGGACCCTGAGGGCAGCCGCGGCAACCGTGGGAGCCCACTCGCAGCGGATGGGCGACCACGGGGCTGTCGAGTGGACCCTGAGGGCTGCCGCAGCAGCCATGGGAGCCCACTCGGGTCGCGCCGGAGCCGTAGAGCCCACTCGCGGCGGGTGGCCGACCACGGAGTCGTCGAGTGGACCCTGGGGGCGGCCGCAGCAGCCACGGGAGTCCACTCGGGTCGCAGCGGCGCCGGGTGTGCCCCTCGTGAGCGGGCTCCTACCCAGGTGGCCTCCGGCCTCGTGAGCAGTAAGTGCGGTCATCGCCGCACTTTCTGCTCACGAGCGCGCAGCGCCCCTAGTCCTTGAAGATCACCGTGCGCATCACGACGAAGTTGATCGACGTGGCGACCGCCTGGGCGACGAACCAGGAGACGAGGCCCGGGAGCGGCGGGGTGCCGACGCTCGGGGCGCCCATGACGTGGAGCACCAGCGACGCGACCGCGACGTTGGCCGCGAACGTGGAGCCGTAGAGCACCACGAAGCCGAGGAACTTGCCGCTGCCGCCCTTGGACGCGGCGAAGGTGTAGCGGCGGTTGAGCAGGTAGGCGGTCGTCGTGCCGAGGATGAAGGAGATCCCCTTGGCCAGCGGCGCCCACACCCCGAGGTGGAGCAGCAGCTGGTAGACGCCGAGGTCCACGGCGGCGGCGACGACGCCGATGGCGACGAACCGGACCAGCTGAGCCTTGAGGCCGAGCTTCTCGGGCGCGGCCGCCGGCGCGGTGACCGAGCCGGCGGGGCTGGCCGAGGCAGCCGCGGCTCCCTCGATCCCGGAGCCGGACTCCGGCGTGCTCTCCTCGACGCTCACGCTCACCGAGGGTACGAGCCCGGACCGCGGCGTCCCCACCGGGCCACGCCCCCCACCGGACCGACACCGTGGCGTCGCTACCGTTCCAGGTCATGGCCGTCGTCGAGGACACCCCTGCGCGCGTCGCGGAGGGTCCTGCCGAACCGGACGAGCCGGGCAGACCGACCCGGTGGAGCGTCCGGTCGGGGTGGTTCCTCGCCGCGCTCGCGGCGCTCACCGTGCTGCTCGGCGTGGCGATCCCGTTCGCGCCGGTCTCCGCGGACAACCCCGTCGTCTCCTGGCCGAAGGCCGGCGAGCCCGCGACCTCGACCAGCGTCCCGCTGACGCCCTACCGCCCGCTCTCGATCTCGGCCGACGTCCCGTGCCAGGCCCTGCGCGGCGGCGGGGACGCACTGCGCACCGAGCCGACCTCGGCGGGCACCCCCGGGCGCGGCCTGACGGTGTCGAGCTCGGGCGGCCGGGTCACGGTGACCAGCGACGGGGCCACGCTCGTCGACGAGGTCCTCCCGCTGACGCCGTGCACCTACCGGATCACCGCGGACGGCACGACGACCACGCTCACCCGCGACGGCCAGGTCCTCCACACCGGGCCGGGCGCAGGCCCCGCAGATCGCGGAGCTGGCCACCGACGCGCCGGGCACACCGGGGCTCGCGGCCACCATCCACCCCGACGACCGCTACTCGTCGGTGCCGACCGCCCTCAAGCTGACGCTGCTGATCCTGCATGCGATCGCGCTCGCCGCGACCCTCGTGCTGGCCTGGCGCCGCTGGCGGGGCGGCCCGGGGAGGACCGGGTACACGCGCCCCCGCTTCTCCACGGCCGACGTGGCCGTCGTCCTGGTCAGCGCGGCGTGGGTGATCCTCTCGCCGCTGCAGAACGACGACTCGTGGTATCTGCTGATGGCCCGCAACGCGACGCCGACGGGCTACATCGGCAACCAGATCTACATGTTCGACGCGACGGAGAACCCGTTCGTCGGCAGCCAGTACCTCATGGCGGTCTGGGGCCACCTCGGCGATCTCCTCGGCATGCCGGGCTGGGGCCTGCTCTGGATGCGGGTCCTGCCGCTGCTGCTGGGCCTGCTCACGTGGTTCCTGCTGCGCGCCCTGCTGGCCACGGCTCTCGGCCGGATCGAGCGCCGGAAGTGGGTGCCGTGGACGCTGCTCGGCGCCCACCTCGCGTGGTTCCTGCCCTACGGGATGGCGCTGCGACCCGAGGTCTTCATCGTCCCGCTGTTCGCCGCGGTGATGCTGCTCTGCGAGGTGGCCCGGCGACGCGAGGCGGTCGGCCCGCTCATCCCGGCCACCGCGGCCGCGGCGCTGGCCGTCACGGTCTCGCCGTCGGGCCTCGTCGCGGCCGCACCCGTCGTCGTGCTCCTGCCGTGGCTCTACCGCTGGTTGCGGACGGCGAGCTGGCGGACGCGGCTCGGCGTCGTCGGCGCGGTGATCGCCGCGGGGACCATCGCGATCCCGGTCGGGTTCGGCGACGCCACCCTCGGCGACGTCCTCGAGGCCACGGACCTCCACTCCTGGTACTACGTGACCTTCCCCTGGTACGAGGAGTGGGAGCACTACCAGACCCTCATCCAGACCGGGACGTGGGGCAGGCGGCTGCCGGTGCTGCTGACCGTCGTGCTGCTGGTCGTGGTCTCCATCGGGTCGGGACGCCGCGGACCGATCGGCGGGCCGATCCGCGCGTACACGCTCTCGACGGCGGTGACGACGGCCGTCGCGCTCGGCCTGCTCGCGCTGGGCCCGACGAAGTGGGTGAACCACTTCGGGGCGGTCGCCGCGCCCGGGACGGTGCTGCTGACCCTCGCGATGCTCCAGACCCCGCTGCCGCGCAGGCCCGGGGCGCTCGTGACCGCGGCGAGCGTGGGCCTGCTGACCGGGGCGACCGTGCTCGGGTTCGCCGGGCCGAACACCTGGAAGCCCTACTCGGACCGGGGGCAGCCGTTCGGCAAGCACCTCGACCCCGACCTGTCGATGCTCGACCTGGAGCAGCTCGCCCCGCACATCGGGTCGCTCTACCTGCGCCAGTTCTGGTGGTGGGTCGGCCTCGCCGTGCTCGCCGGGCTGTTCGTCTGGTGGCGCCGCCGCCGGCACGCCAGCACGTTCGGCGTGACCCCCGACCGGGCCGTGCTGGTCCCCTCGATCGTCGTGCTCGGCGTGCTCATGGTCGCCGTGATGGCCTACGCGCCGATCGTGCAGGCGCCCGGCTGGTCGGTCGCCGGGCGCCCAGCTGCAGGCACTCGCCGGGAAGCCGTGCCAGCTGGAGAACTCGGTCACCGTGATGGCCACCGCCCCCCGCGACCTCGGGGCGCCGCTCACGCCGGAGACCCGGACCGGGGACTTCGCGCTCACCGCGACGGGCAACGGTCCGGCCGACCCCGACCCGGTCCCCCCGCCCGGTCCGGCGCCCTCCGGCGCGGGCCCGACGATGTGGCACGACGCGGTCACCGACCCGGCCGCCGGCTCGGGCACCGACCCCGGCACCAGCGGCGGCACCGGGCTCGGGACGCTCACCACCGGCTGGTACCCGCTGCCCCCCGCCGTCGCCGGGGACCCGACGCCCGCGACCAACGTCGTCGTGCCCGTGGCGGGCAACGACCCCGACAAGCAGCGCGTGGTCCTCGAGTTCGGGTACGGGCCCGCCGCGGCGCCCACCAGCACCGTCGCGACCACCGTGAACCCCGCCTCCGGCCTGACCTCGCGGCAGTGGCAGGAGGTCCCCGTGCTGCTGCCGGCCGAGCGGCCGAGCTCGGTGCGGATCGTGGCCGAGGACCGGGTCGCCGGGCCGGACACCGCGCTCGCCGTCGCCCCGCCGCACCTCTCGGCGATGCAGCCGGTCCAGACCCTGACCGGGCCGGACTCGTCGTCGACCGTGCCGGTCTTCGCCGACCAGCTCTCCGCGGTGCTCTGGCCGTGCGTTGACCAGGTGGCGGTGCGGCACGGCATCGCCCCGACGCCGCAGGTGCGCCTGTCGGCCGCGGAGAACACCCCGGACTTCATCCTGACCAATCCGACCTACGAGTCGTGGGGCGGCACG
This sequence comes from uncultured Actinomycetota bacterium, assembly GCA_963849235.1. Lineage (GTDB taxonomy): Bacteria > Actinomycetota > Actinomycetes > Mycobacteriales > Pseudonocardiaceae > Actinomycetospora. The sequence continues at coordinate 378,106 of CAWKGY010000003.1, forward strand.
ATGGTCCAGTCCGAGCGGACGTGGGCCACGGTGCGCGTGTTCTCCGGGGTCTCCCCCGGCGGTCCGCCCACGCTGCAGTGGGGCAACGTCGACCGGATCGTCTACGACCACCCGGTGGACGGCTACGACCTCACCGTGGACCGCGTCGAGCGGGGCGGCCTGACGCGGTTCCCGACCCTCGCGTCGGAGGCGTACTCGGGACGCGAATACCTCGGATGAGCAGTCTCCCGACCGACACGGAGGCCCGCGCGGACGGCGGGTCCCCGCCCCCGACGGGCCCGGACCCCGGCGTCCGCGGACCGCGGGGGCTCCGGCTCGTCGCCCTGGTCGCCGGGCTCGTCTCGGTCCTGGCGGCGCTGGCGTTCCCGTTCGCGCCGGTGACGCGGCCCGACGTCACCTACTCGTGGCCCGCGCCCGGCTCGTCGTCCCCGGCGCCCGCGGCGATCCCGATGCTGCCCTACCAACCGGTGACGACGACGGCGTCGGTCGGCTGCGACGCGGTGCGCGCGGTCCCGCCCGGGACGGTGCTGCTCGCGACGACGCCGCCGCGTCCGGACCCGCTCGCCGAGCCGTTGCAGGGCCTGACGATGACGGCGGATCCGGGGGCCGCGGTGTCGATCACGGTCGGGGGGCACGACGTGGCCCCGGTGGCGCTGCCGGGCGGTCCGTGCACGCTGCGGCTCGTCAGCGGGATCGGGGCGACGACGGTGGCGCTGGACTCGCCGTCGGGGACGCGGCAGGTCGCGCGGCTCGACGGGGACACCCGCCCGGCGGTGGCGGGGGCGTTCACCGGGGCGGCGTCGTCGGCCGGGGTGTCGCTCTCGGTGGTGGCGGACACGCGGTTCCAGACCTCGGCGGGCGGGCTGAAGATCGCCCTCGGGGTGCTGGCCGTGGTGGCGTTCGTCGTGGCGCTGGGGGCGGTGGTGGTGCTGTCGCGGCGGCGCCGTCTCGTCAGCGACGGACCATCGCTGACACCTGACGTCAGGATGGAGGCTTTCTCACATCCGCCGGGCCGCCACCGGCTCGTGGACGCCGGCGTCGTGCTCGGGCTCCTGCTCTGGCAGGTGATCGGTCCGCTGACGGTCGACGACGGCTACATCGCGGGCATCGTGCGCTCGCGGACCCAGAACGGCCAGGTCGGCACCGTCTTCCGGTGGCTGAACTCCCCCGAGACGCCGTTCGGCTGGTTCTACGACGTCCTCGCCCTCATCGCCCGCGCCGACCCCGCCCCGTTCTGGCTGCGGCTGCCGGCGACGGCCCTCGCGATCGTCGGCTGGTTCCTGCTCTCGCGGGCGGTCCTGCCGAAGCTCGGCCTCGAACGGCTCCCCCGGCTCGTCCCCTGGCTCGCGGGCGTCGTCTACCTCGCGTGGTGGCTCCCGTACGACCTCGGCGTCCGGCCCGAGCCCTGGGTCCTCGTCGGGTCCACGGCGGTGCTCGTGCTGACCGAGCGGGCCGTGGCGCGCCGGTCGGTGACCCCGCTGGTCGTGGCGCTGCTGGTCGCCGGGGTCACCCTCGCCGTCACACCCACCGGGCTGATGGCCTTCGCGCCGCTGGTGGCCGCCGTCCTCCCGCTGGTGCGGCTCGTCCGGGCCGACCGGTTCGGTGTCGGGAGCCTCGGCGTCGTGACCTTCGTCGTCGTCGGGGTGGCGGCGCTGGGCCTCACGCTCGTCCTCGTCTACGCCGACCAGACCTGGGCCTCGGTGCTCGACTCGGTCGGCATCCGCACCCTCATCGGCGGCGACCGGCCCTGGACCGACGAGTACGTCCGCTACACCTCGCTGCTCACCGTCGGCGACGCCGAGGGCAACCTGGGCCGGCGCGCCCCGGTCCTGCTCCTCGCGCTCGCCCTCGGCGCGTTGGCGTTCGTCCGGGACGTGCCGCGGTCGCCGTTCGCCCACCGGATCGTCGTCACGACCCTGCTCTCGTTCGTGTCGCTCGCGTTCACCCCGACCAAGTGGACCCACCACTTCGGGGCCTTCGCGGTGCTCGGGACGGCGACGACGCTGCTGGCCCTCGACGCGTGGCTGCGCGCGCCCGCCGACGCCGAGCAGGCCCCCCGGCGGGCGGCGTGGGCGGTGGCGCTCGCGGCGGGCGCCTCCGGGCTCACCCTCGCCGGCTTCAACCAGTGGCACTGGATCTCCAGCTACGCCATCACGTGGTCGACGATCTCGCCGCAGCTCGGCGGGATCCGGTTCGCGGACGCGGTGCTGGTGCTGGGCGTCGTGCTGGCGGTGGCGTGTGCGGTCGTGGCGATCCGGCGGACGCTGCACCGTGAACGCCGGAAAACTGACACTGGACGTCAGCAACGAGACTTTTCTGACGTCCGGCTCCTCGGGATGGCGCCCACCCTGGCCCTCGTGGTCGTCGTGCTCGTCGTCGCGATCGAGGTGCTCTCGTTCGCCCGGACCGCGGTGCAGCGCCGCGACTCCTACACGCTCGCGTCCGACTCCGTGGCCTCGCTGCACGGGCGCTCCTGCGGCATCGCCGACCGGCTCCGGGTGGAGGCCGACCCCGCGGCCGGCCTGCTCACCCCCGCCGGCCCCGGCGCGCCACCCGTCCCGAACACCGCCGCGATGTCCGGCGTCGCACTCCCCGGCTGGCACGGACCCGGCGTCACCACGGCCTGGTTCGGCATCCCCCCGACCCGCGCGGCCCGGCCGGACACCCCCGTCGTCGTGACCCTGACCGGCCCGGTCGCCCACGGGGACGTCGTGGCCGAGCTCGGCACCCGCGGCCCCGACGGCACCGTCACCGACGTGACCCGCGTGCCGCTCGACGAGGACGCGACGCAGTTCTCGGCGTCGGCCTCGGTCGACGCGCCCCGCGCCCGGGACCTGCGCCTCGACCCCGCCCTCGCGGCCACGCACACCGCGATCCGCCTGGTCAGCGCCTCGGACACCCCGCTCTCCCAGGGCTTCACGGTGCCGCGCCTCCCCGTCACCGTCCCGTGGAACGACGTGCTGCCCCCGGGGACGCCTGCCGCCGACGACTGGCCGGGCGCCTTCCTGTTCCCCTGCACGCCGTTCCCCCCGCTGCGCGACGGGATCGCCGCGCTCCCGGGGTGGCGGATCTCGACCGACGCGCGCAGCGAGGCGCAGTCGGGCTTCATCAGCTACACCGCGTCCCAGGGCGGACCCTGGACGACCGCGCGGGCCCTGGTCCGCCAGGTCCGCTACCCGGTCTACCTGCCGGGGCTCCCGCTCACGGACATCGCGAGCCTCGAGCGCTGGGTCCCGACGTCCCCGCTGGTCGCCCCGACGGTGACCCGCCACGACGTCGAGCAGTCCGGGCTCACGACGCCGGGGCCGCTCTCGATCGGCGAGTCGTAGGCAGCGCACCGACCGACACCGTGTGGTGCGTCAGGATCTCGGTGGTCTCCGCCAGGTAGCGGCCGATCGCGTCCAGCTCGTCGGGGGAGAACCTCGTGTACGCCCCGCCGCGGCCCGCCACGGCGACGACCGGGCCTGCACGGCCTGAGCCCCGAGCAGGCCGCGCAGCGTCGCGCGCTAGCCTCGAACCCGATGCCACGCTCCGTGAAGACCCTGGTCGGCTGGGCGCGCACCGCGCCGAGCCGGGCCACCGTGCTGTCCGGCGAGGAGGTCACCTCCGACGACCGCCTCGCCGAGACACTCACGTCCGCGGGTCCTCGCGGCGTGATCGCCCGCGGCCTCGGCCGCTCCTACGGGGACACCGCGCAGAACGCCGGCGGCCTCGTCGTCGACATGACCTCGCGGGACCGCATCCACGCGATCGACGCGGAGAGCGGCCTGGTCGACCTGGACGCCGGCGTCTCGCTCGACCGCCTCATGCGGGTCGCGCTGCCGTTCGGCCTGTGGGTCCCGGTGCTCCCCGGCACCCGCCAGGTCACCATCGGCGGCGCCATCGCCAACGACATCCACGGCAAGAACCACCACAGCGCGGGCAGCTTCGGCGACCACGTCGCGTCGATGGACCTGCTCACCGCGTCCGGGGACATCCGCAGGCTCGAGCCCGAGGGGCCGGACTCCGAGCTGTTCTGGGCGACGGTGGGCGGCATCGGCCTGACCGGGATCATCCTGCGGGCGACCGTGCGGATGACGAAGACCGAGACCGCCTACTTCGTTGCGGACACCGAGCGCACGGCGAACCTCGACGAGACCATCGAGCGCTTCTCCGACGGTTCCGACGAGGCCTACGACTACTCCTCGGCCTGGTTCGACTCCATCTCCACCGGCCCGAAGCTCGGCCGCGCCGCCCTGGGACGCGGCTCGCTGGCCCGCCTCGACGAGCTGCCCGAGAAGCTCCGCCGGGACCCGTTGAAGTTCGACGCCCCGCAGCTCGCGACGCTGCCCGACGTCTTCCCCAACGGCCTGGCCAACAAGCTGACGTTCTCCGCGATCGGCGAGCTGTACTACCGCAAGACGAAGAACAAGCGCGGCCAGATCCAGAACCTCACGGCCTTCTACCACCCGCTGGACCTGTTCGGGGACTGGAACCGGGCGTACGGCTCGAAGGGCTTCCTGCAGTACCAGTTCATCGTGCCGCTGGCCGCGGAGGCCGAGTTCCGCTCGATCATCGCGGACATCGCCGCGTCCGGGCACGTCTCGTTCCTCAACGTCTTCAAGAAGTTCGGCGAGGGCAACCGCGCGCCGCTGTCCTTCCCGATGCCGGGTTGGAACATCTGCGTCGACTTCCCGATCGTCGACGGGCTCGGCCGGTTCTGCCGGGAGCTCGACGAGCGCGTGCTCGCCATGGGCGGGCGCCTCTACACCGCGAAGGACTCGCGGACCGACGCCGAGACGTTCGCGGCGATGTACCCGCGGCTCGACGAGTGGCGCAAGGTCCGCGACACCGTGGACCCGGACGGCGTGTTCGCCTCCGACATGGGTCGCCGTCTGGCGCTGACGTCCTGACGTCGCGGCGCCCTCACCTGCGCCGACCCGCCTTAGCTGACATCGACTGACAGGAACACTCATGATCGACGCCGTCGGCCACCCGTCGTCCCTGCTCCTGCTCGGGGGCACCTCCGAGATCGGTCTGGCGATCGCCGAGCGCTACCTGCAGGGCGGCCCCGTCCGCATCGTGCTGGCCGGGCGCCAGTCCACCCGGCTCGCCGACGCGGCCGCGCGGCTCTCCCGCGCGGGCGGCCACGTCGAGACGCTCGAGTTCGACGCCAAGGACGCCGCGGTGCACACCGAGGCCGTGCGCAAGGCGTTCGCGGGCGGCGACATCGACGTGGCCGTCGTCGCGTTCGGTCTGCTCGGGGATCAGGAGACCGCCTGGCAGGACATCGACGTGGCGGTCGAGCTCGCCGAGGTGAACTACGTGGCCGCGGTGTCGGTCGGCGTGGCCCTCGCCACGGAGTTCCGCCGCCAGGGCCACGGGCGCATCCTCGCGCTGTCCTCCGTGGCCGGGGAGCGCGCGCGGCGCTCCAACTTCGTCTACGGCTCGACGAAGGCCGGCATGGACGCCTTCTACACCGGCCTCACCGAGGCGCTGCGCGGTGACGGGATCGGCGTGACGATCGTCCGCCCGGGCTTCGTCCACACCAAGATGACGACGGGCATGGACGCCGCCCCGCTCTCGACGACGCCGGAGAAGGTCGCCGAGATCGCCGTGGACGCGGTGACCAAGGGCCGCGAGCTGGTGTGGGCACCGGCTCCGCTGCGCGCCGTGATGACGGTGCTGCGCCACATCCCGCGCCCGATCTTCCGCCGCCTGCCGGTGTAGGCCGGCGGCCCCTGCCCCCTCCGGTGAGGGGCACACCGCGCAGGTCCGGCCGCACACCGGGGGCCTGGCGTGCTCGTGATCATGGGTGGCTGCGGGGCCCCGCCGGCAGTGCTCAGGAGCGCGGAGCGAACCGGCGGCGGGCCGGCGCCTCGATCCAGCGGTACGCGTAGTGCGCGACCAGCACCGAGCCGACCAGCACGTGCGGCACCGCCAGCGCGGCGAGCGAGCTGTTCGGGGCGAGCGCCGGGAACCGCGTCATCGCCACCACGGTGATCTCGATGAGCGGGAAGTGCACCAGGTAGATCGCGTAGGAGATGCGTCCGCCGTGCTGGAGCCGGGGGTGCGAGAGGACGCTCACGACGCGGCCCCGGGCGAGACAGAGCGCGCCGAGCAGCAGCGGGAACATCGGCACCGCGAACCACAGCCGGTCGGCCGCGGGGATCGCCGCCGAGGCGGGGGCGGACGCCGCCCAGTAGGCCACGAGCACGGTCTCCGCGACGACGCCGAGGATGACCCGCCGCGCCCACATCTCGACCCACGGGGTCCGCTCGATCCGCGCCACGACCAGCCACGTCAGCATGCCCGCGGTGAAGCCGCCGCCGATGCGCAGCGCCCAGGCCCACGCGCCGGTCTCGCCCGCGCCCGACTCCGAGGACAGCACGGAGACCAGCGCGATCGGGGAGGCCGCGACGACGGCGAGGGCACCCAGCACCGGCAGCGGCCAGTTCCGGATCCGCCACGCGCCGAGCACCAGCAGCGGGAAGCACAGGTAGGCCAGCCACTCGGCGCTGACCGACCAGGCCGGCAGCACGAACGAGATGCCCTCGATCCCCCGGGAGTCCCAGAGCTGGGTCATCGTCAGCTGCCGGAGCCAGCCCAGCGGCCCGAGGTCGGGCTGCGGGCTCTGCCAGGTGACGATGCCGTCCCGGCCGAACGCCAGCCGCGCCGCGCACCAGAGCCCGAAGACGACGGTCACCGTCGCGTAGAGCGGCCACACACGGGCGATGCGGGCCCGCAGGAACGTCCAGGTGCCGCGCGCCGAGGGCCTGGTCCCGAGCCGCTCGAGGTAGGCCCGGGTGAGCACCAGCCCGGAGAGCACGAAGAACAGGTCCACCCCGAGCGGGCCGGCGGCCACGAGCGGGGCGATCGGCGCGGTCCAGCGGGCGAACACGTCGCCGGGCACGTAGGAGGCGTGCAGGAGGAGCACCCACACCGCGGCGACGAAGCGCAGGCCCGTCAGCTGCGGGATGTCACCGCGGGCGGGCCCCACGGCGGGCGCCTCGGGCGTCAGGGTCGGCGACGACGGTGCGGACGGGGACGACGGCGCGAACGCGCGGGCCGCGGGCGTGACGGCGGGCGTGGGCGCGGTCCCCCGCGTGCGGGGCAGCGGCAGCACCGTGGGCGACGACGCGAGCGCGACCGACCCCCCGGCGGGGACGGCCGCCAGGGGGGTCGTGGGCAGGCGCGTGATGCCCGCCGGGTCCGCGTCCGCGCGGCGGACCGTCCGTGTCGTGAGCGCTGTCAGCGTCCCCACGTGATGCCTCCCCGACGGTCATGGTCTGCGCGACCCGGTCCGGTGACCGCGCCGCTCGATGAAGGGAACGGCACCACGCGGCCCATTCCTGATACTCCGTTCAGTGGATCGAGCGAGGACCTCCACATCGGCGTCAGCACCTCAGGTCATGCCCGGCACGCTCGGTGACCGACCACGGCCGGAACCTCCTCCTGTACGCCTCGACCAGGCGGTCCGTGGCCCACCCCGGTGGAGTCAGGTCGCCTCGCACGCCGCCCGTGACGGCCCAGGTGACGCGCCGTGACCCCCGGACCCGGCCTCCGGCCCCGTCGGGCGCCCGCCTACCGTGGCCGGGTCGCCGCTGGGGGGAGGCGGGACGAGGAGGAACGTGCCGTGACCAGGGGCCAGACCATGGCCGACCCGGAAGCCGGGGCCGAGGAGCCGCGCCCGGACCGGACCGCGGATCACCCACACGGGGAAGGCGTCCAGCCCCACTGGAGGCGTCCCGACGCCTCGCTCCTCGCCGTCGGCGCGTTCGCGGTCCTGACGGCCCTCGCGACGCTCGCCGTCAACGCGGCCTACAACCAGGGACGCGTCGTCCCGCCGCTCGACGACGTCTACATCCACCTGCAGTACGCCCGCCAGATCGGGCTCGGCCAGTTCCTGCGCTACCAGCCCGGCACACCCCCGACGACCGGGGCGAGCAGCCTGCTCTACGTCCTGCTGCTCGGCGCCGCCTCCGTCGTCGTCCCCGCGGGCCTGCTCCTCTACGCCGCGCTCGCCCTCGGGGTCGTGTGCTTCGTCGGCACCGTGGTGCTCGTCGCCCTGCTCGGGCGGGCACTGGCCGGCCCGCGCACGGGCACCGTCGCCGCCGTCCTCACCGCCCTGTGCGGGCCGCTGCTGTGGGGGTCCACGAGCGGCATGGAGGTCGCCCTCGTCGCCGTGCTCGTGGTCGGGACGCTGCTGGCGTTCGTCCGCGAGCAGCACGCGGGCCGCTTCCGTGTCCTGCCGTGGGTGGCCACGCCGCTCGTCCTCACCCGCCCGGAGGGGCTCGTCCTCGTCGTCGTGGTCCTCCTCGGGGTCGCCGCGACGCTCGCGGCGCGCCACCGGCGCGGGCTGGACACCGCCCGACGCCTCCTCCCGGTCGTCGCCCGCTGCGTGGTCCCGCTGCTCGCGGCGCTGGCGCAGCTCCTCGCGTACCGGCTGCTGACCGGCTCGGTGCAGAACAGCGGGATCACCGCGAAGTCGTGGTTCTCCCGCCCGCTGGGCTCACCCCTCGAGATCGTCGACCGCGTCGTCGCGACGGCGCAGACCGCCCTGCAGCTCGTCGGCGGGACCGCGTCGACCGAGGTCACCGGACCGGGCGTCGCCGTCCTCGCCGCGATCGGGCTGGCCGCGCTGGCGCTGGGCCCGCCGCCCCGCCGGATCGTGGCGGGCGTGCTCGGGCTCGGGCTCGCCGGCGTGCTGCTCGCGGTCGCGACGCTGCAGACCGCGCTCTGGCAGGACGGCCGGTACCTGCAGCCGTTCCTGCCCGTGGTGGTGCTGCTCGCGGTGCTCGGCGCGCGGGCGATCGGGCGGGCCGCGGCGGAGGCGCGCCGGGGCCGGGTGCTCACCGCGGGGATCGTCGCCGTGCTGCTCGCGTTCGCCCTGGTCTCGGCCCCCACGTGGGCGCTGCGCCAGGGGCAGCAGGCCGCGGGGATCCGGGAGTCGGACGTGTCGGTGGCGCAGTGGCTGCGGGGCCACACCCCGCCCGACGCGGTGGTGGGGGTCAACGACGTCGGGGCCGTCGCCTGGTTCTCCGGCCGGCGCGTCGTCGACCTGGTCGGCCTCACGACGCCGGGCCTGGCCCGACCCGCCGTCGAGGGCTCCGGGGCGATGTACGAGGCCCTGGCCCACCTGCCCGCCGACCGACGGCCGACGTACTTCTCGATCTTCGACCAGACCCAGCTGGTCCCCGTGGGCGAGCTCCAGGCGGCGAAGATCCTCGGCGACACGCCGGTGACGTCGTTCGACGCCAAGAGCCCGGACCGCGACCCCGGCCCCTTCGGCGGCATCTGTCAGACCACCGGGGACTGCCGCGTCATCAGCGTCTGGCGCGCCGACTGGTCGCACGTCGGCAGCGGCGACGCCCCGGACCGGCCGGTGCCCGGCCGGATCGTCGACCACGTGAACGTCGGGGACCTCGCCGACGAGGCCGCGCACGGCTACGGCGTCGACCGGGCCCTCATCGGGATCGCCGACCAGACCGAGGTCCGCAACGAGACCGAGCCCGGCGGGCGGGTCGTGGTCGACAGCGGCCGGCACGTGATCGGCGGGGAGCACTTCGTCCTGCGGGGCCTCACGCCCGGCCGCCCGGTCACGCTGACCTCCCGGGTCGACGCGCGCGAGCCGGTGCGCGACCGCAACACCTCGGCCGGGGTGGTCGCCGTGGCGGCCGACGGGCACGGCGTCGGCGACTGGGTCTTCGCAACCGCGGACGGCTCGTGGGCCCAGTCCTCCTTCACCGTCCCCGGGTCCGCGGTGACGTCGTCGACGCTCGCGCTGACCCTCGGGCCGCGCCAGCCCTACCTGGCGCCCTACCCGGACTACCACTCGTTCGGCTACTGGGCGAGCCAGTAGGTGCCGGAGGTATCTAGCGCTCCTGGTGCGGGATCCGGCCCGCGGTCCCGCCGTCGTCGGGGCCGCCGGGACGCCGGATCGTCGTCGCCTGCTCCCGCAGCAGATCGCGGATCTCGGTGAGCAGCTCGACGTCGGTCGGCTCGGCCGGACCGGACTCCTCCCCGCGCTTGCGCCGGTCGGAGATCGCCTTGAGCGGGTAGACGACCAGGAAGTAGATCACCGCGGCCGTGAGGACGAACGTGATCACGGCGTTGACGAAGGACGCGTAGTCGAACGAGACGCCGTTCACGACGAAGGTGCCCGCGAACTGACCGCCCCCGGAGAGGAGCTGGATCAGCGGCTTGAGGAAGGCGCTGGTGAAGGCCGTGACCACCGCGGTGAACGCGGCACCGATCACGACGGCGACGGCGAGGTCGACGACGTTGCCCCGGAGCAGGAAGTCCTTGAAGCCCTTCAGCACCGCCGTACCCTCTCCTCGGTCGACGGATCGACCCCTGATCCGCGCTCGTAACCTAGACGGCCCCGCAGACGACGACGCGCCCGCCACGCCGTGGGGGGAGCTGGCGTGCCGGGCGCGTCGTCGATCGGGTCGCGCGGACCCGTGGCCTCTAGTTGGAGGCGCCGATGGGGTTGTGGCAGGACTTGGCGTTGGCCGCCGAGTTGCCCTTCTCCGCCTTCGACAGCAGCGGCACGGTGCCCGCGAGGTCCTGGACCGGGACCTGGACGCCGAGCGCGTTGACCGGGACGTCGTTGTTGCAGGCGTCGAGCGAGGTGTTCGGCGCGAAGTCGCTCGAGTTGATGAGCCCCTTCTGCACCGTCGCGCCGCCGTCCTCGTGGGCCAGGGCGGCACCGGTGGTGCTCGCCAGCCCGGCGCCGATCAGCGACGTCGCCAGAACGGCCTTGCGGATAACTCCCACGATCATGTCCTCTCGATGGTCTTCGGGGCGACCGGTCGATCGCGTGGCGGAACGTAATCAGAAATCACGCCACGTGTCCGACAAGGGGTCTGCGTCCCGGAGCGACAGTTCGTCACCCGTCGGAGGTCGTCTCCCGCTGCCGTGATCCGGCCCCGGACGACATGTGCGTCACGGTAAAGCGACACCCTCCATCGACCCTCACTCACGAGAGATCACGGAACCGTCACGCTGCGCTGTCCGGATGATCTCGGTCGCCGCGACCCGCTGCGCCGGGAGGATGACGGGACGCGCCCAGTGGTCGCGACGGGTGTCGCGCCCCGACTCCTGTGCCCCGAGGACCCGATAACGTCCGCGCCGTGTCCACCGAGCAGGCCTCCGGGCCGCCGCGCACGCTGGGTCCGTTGGTCGCCTGGGCAGCCTGGGACTGGGGATCGGCGGCGTTCAACGCCGTCATCACGACGTTCGTCTTCACCGTCTACCTGACCTCCGGCGTCGCCGCCGACGAGGCCTCGGGCTCGGCCTCGCTCGCGAACACCATCGCGATCTCGGGCGTGCTCGTCGCGCTCACCGCTCCGGTGTACGGGCAGCGCAGCGACGCCTCCGGGGCCGAGCAGGGCAGGCAACGACGCCTCGGACTGCTCACCGCGGTGATCGTCGTGGCGACCGCCCTGATGTTCTTCGTGCAGGGCTCGCCGTCCTACCTGCTGCTCGGGCTGGTCCTGCTCGGCATCGGCACCTTCGCCTACGAGCTCGCCCAGGTCGAGTACAACGCGATGATCTACCGGCTCGCGCCGCCCGGTCGGACCGGTTGGGTCTCCGGCGTCGGGTGGTCGGCGGGCTACCTCGGCGGGATCGTCCTGCTGATCGGCTGCCTGCTGCTGTTCATCGCGCCGATCGGGGCCATCACGTTCGCGACCCCCGACATGGGCCCCCGGGTGATCGCGCTGGTCTGCGCGGCGTGGTTCGCGCTCTTCGCGATCCCGGTCCTCTTCCTGCGCTTCCCCTACCCCGCACCCCCCGGCGACGCCGAGGCCGCGCAGGTCGGGTGGTTCGGGTCCTACGCGCTGCTCGTGCGCCGCCTCGTGGCCCTGGGCCGCAGCGACCGGAACCTGCTCGGCTTCCTCGTGGCGAGCGCGATCTACCGCGACGGGCTCACCGCCGTGTTCACCTTCGGCGGTGTGCTGGCGGCGGGGACCTTCGGGCTGAGCCAGACCGAGGTCATCTTCTTCGCGATCGCCGCCAACGTCGTCTCGGCGCTCGGCGCCGTGATCGGCGGCATGCTCGACGACCGCATCGGCCCGAAGCGCGTCATCGTCGTCTCGCTGATCGCGCTCGTGATCGTCGCGGCCGCGCTGCTCCCGGCATCGGGGAAGTCGGCGTTCTGGATCGGCGGGCTGTTCCTGTCGCTCTTCGTCGGCCCCGCCCAGGCGTGCTCGCGCAGCTACCTCGCGCGCCTCGTCCCGCCCGGGCGCGAGGGGGAGCTGTTCGGTCTGTACGCGACGACCGGCCGCGCGGTCAGCTTCCTCGCGCCCGCGCTGTTCAGCCTGTTCATCACGCTGTTCGGCGAGCAGCGGTGGGGCATCGCGGGGATCGGGATCGTGCTGCTCCTCGGGCTCGCCGCCCTCCTGCCGGTCCGCGCGGTGTCCGGGCAGGTGGGCGCCGGGGCGGCGGCCGGCGGAGCGGCACCGACGTCCGCGGGGGTCTGAGCCCCGCGTCGCCCTACTTCACGCGCGCGGCGAGGAATCGGATCAGGCGCGAGGCCAGCTCGCCCACGAACACCCAGAACACCGCCGCGACCAGCGAGTTCACGATCAGCATCAGCATCGGGTTCGCGGGGATGAAGAGGTTCCGGAACCCGAGGATCACGATGTCCGCCACGCCGCCGACGAACTGGGCCACGCCGTTGGCCGGGTTGACCCCGACGAGCACCAGCACCACGTTCACGACCAGCACCAGGGTGAACAGCAGCGCGAGGGTGCGCACGACGGTGGCGATCACGTTCCCGGTGCGCCAGACGAGCTCACCGACGTCGACGGAGCGGTGGCGCGACGAACCCGACGGCTCCCGCTCCGGCTCGGCCCACGACGTGTCGGCCTGGCCGCGCTGCGGGGCGGACCCGGCCTTCTCGGTCTGCTTCTCGGACGGCTGCGTCTCGTGCTTCTCCGTCGGCTGCTCGGAATTCTGCTGCCCGGAATTCTGCTGCCCGGAGCTCTGCTGCCCGGAGCTCTGCTGCCCGGAGCTCTGCTGCTTCGGGGTCTCGTGCTTCTCGGTCGCCTGCTCGGCGGGTGCCGACTTCTCGGTCTCCTCCGACGTCTGCGCCGACTGCTCCGACCCGGACTGAGCCGACTCCGCCTTCTGGTCGGACCCGCTCGACTGCTCGGTGGACGTCGACTCCCCCGACGCCGCGTGCCGACCCGTGCTCTCGTCCGCAGGGGTCCCCTGTCCCGAGCCCTCGTCCCCGGTCGAGCCGGTCTTCTCCTCGGTCCCCTGCTGCGCCATGTGCCGATGATGACACCGCCCCGCGCGGCGCTGTGACCGCCCCGGCGCCGCGGAGGGCGGCGCGCGGTGTTCGCCGGTGGACAAATGCGTTGAGACGGGACCGGGGTGTCGGCAACGGTGGGGCCGACGTCAGGAACCCGTGAAGTCACCGTGAGGAGGGCGCCGTGGACGAGCACGCCGTGACCGTGGTCCGGCCCCGCCTGGCGCGGGCGGTGCTCGGCGACCGGCTCGCGGGATGGATCGAGGAGGGCGTCGCCCTGCACGGCGGTCGGGAGGGGCTGCTGCTCGGCGCCGCGGCCGTCGTGCTCGTCCCCGAGTACCTGCGGGCCTGCCCCCACCCCGTGCTCGCCGACCTGGCCCGCACCGACTGGTCCGGCACCGTCGTCGCGCTCGTCGGCTACGGCGGGCGGACGCGGGGCCGCTTCGCGGTCGAGGACGCCCGGGAGGTCCTCGAGCGCGCCGGTGCCCGGGTGCTCGGGACCTCGCTGGGCCTCGACGCCGCCCGGATCCGCGCCGAGGGCGTGGACGGCGCGGACGTGCTGCTGCGTGACCTGCTGCTCGCCGAGCTGCTGGCCTCGGTCAGAACTTCCGGAACACCTGCTCGTCCCACGCCTCACGGCTGACCAGCTCGGCCATGCCGTCCTGGTAGCGGCGCCGCAGCGCCGGCCAGGAGCGCAGGACCTGCTGGTGCAGGGTGAGCGAGACGCGCAGCAGTTCCCAGAACTTGCGGCGGTCGCGCTTGCGGTAGGTGACGCCGGTGCCGTCGGAGGTCGACACGGTGGCCCCGTCGAGGCGCGAGAGCAGGAACCAGGTCCCGTGCTCGGCGGGGACGTTGCGCTGGGGTCGCGCCCACGCCCCGGCGTCCGCCGGGCGCAGCTGGTGGCGCAGCGCCCCGGCGAGCGCCTTCACCTGGGCGACCCTGCCCACCGGGGGGTCCGGCCAGAGCTGCGCGGCCAGTGCGCCGATGGGCGGCTCGGGCACGTCGCGGGCGCTGGGGAGGACGGTGCCGTCGGGGTAGCGGGCCCGGGTGGCCCGGACCGCCCCGAGCGCCGTCGGCAGGGCCCCGAAGAGGGCCTTGGGGCCGAGGAGGAAGTCGCGCATCGCCATCTGGTGCAGCGCGATCGCCGAGTACTCGAGCAGGAAGAGGTGCCGCAGCGTGCGCTTGAGCGAGTCGAGCAGCATCGCCTTGGGGTCGTCCGGCCCGTGCAGGGCGGCGACGACGAGCCGGTTGCGGGCGTGGAAGTAGGCCTGCCAGTCGGAGCTGTCGTCCTTCTCCACGAAGCTCAGGTGCCAGATCGCGACGCCGGGCACCGTCGCCGTCGGGAAGCCGTGCGCCCCGGCCCGCAGGCCGTACTCGCAGTCGTCCCACTTGATGAACAACGGCAACGGCTGGCCGACCTGCTCGGCGACGACGCGGGGGATCAGGCACATCCACCAGGCGTTGTAGTCGACGTCCGTGCGCCGGTGCATCCACAGCGTCTCGCGCAGCGAGTCGACGGCGAAGTCGTGGTCGTCGACGGTGTTGGGCGCGATCTGCCAGAAGAAGGTGTTCCGGTCGACGACCTCGCCCATGGCGTGCAGGTGCGAGCGCGCCTGCAGCGAGAGCATCTGCCCGCCGACGAGCATCGGGTCCCGGGCGAAGCGGGCGAACGCCAGCGCGCGCAGGACCGAGTCCGGCTCGAGGACGACGTCGTCGTCCATGAACAGGATGTGCTCGCAGTCGGTGTGCTCGAGCGCCTCGAACATGATCCGGCTGTAGCCGCCGGAGCCACCCAGGTTGGGCTGGTCGATGATCCGCAGCCGGTCGCCCAGCAGGGCCACGGCCTCGTCGTACCCGTCCTGCTCCCGGACCTTCGACGTGCCCTGGTCGGGGATGACGACGGCGGTGAGCACGTCGCGCACCAGCGGGTCCTCGCCGAGGGCGCGCAGGGTGGCGACACAGTCCGTGGGCCGGTTGAAGGTCGGCATCCCGACGGTCACCGCGGCGCGCCCGGGGGCGGGGCGGTCGGCGTACCAGCCGCCGGCGACGAGCTCGAGGGACTCGCTCTCACTGGAGAGGTCGAACCAAATCCAGCCGCCGTCCTCGAAGGGGCGCAGCGGCACGGGCACGTCGAGCGACACCTCGCCCGCGACGACCTCGCCGTGGACGTGCACGGGGACCCCGCGCGCGGTGGATCGGTAGACGTCGACCCGCCCGGCCCCGGTCAGGCGCAGCCGCAGGTGGACGGCGTCGAGGACCGACCAGCGGCGCCAGTACGAGGCGGGGAAGGCGTTGAAGTAGGCCGCGAACGACGTCTCGGTGCCCTCGGGGATGCGCACGCTCGTGCGGGACAGCACCTCGGCGTGCCGGCCGCCGGAGGAGGCGAGGTGCAGCACGAAGTCGTCGGCCTCGGTGTTCACGGTGCCGGGGCGCTCCGCGGTCGGCGCGGCCGAGCGCAGCGTCGTCGAGGTGCCCTCGTCGAGGTAGAGCGAGCGCACCGTCGCCGGGTCGGCGGGCCGGGGCAGGATGATGCGCTGGAGCAGGGCGGACTCTGCGTCCCGCACCGTCAGCTCCACGGTCGACCGGCCCTCCCGCGTGCTCGTCATCCTCCGACGGTAGCGGGCAGCTCCACGGGGCCCCGGCCGCCCCGCCACAGTCAGCCCTCGAGGGGGTCGGCCCCGTCGAAGTCGGCGCCCTCGGTGAACCACGGCGCGATGCGGTTGTCGAACATCGTCAGCGCCGACCCGATCGCCATGTGCATGTCGAGGTACTTGTAGGTCCCGAGACGACCCCCGAAGAGCACCTTGCGGTTCGTCGCCTCCTTGCGGGCGAGCTCGCGGTAGCGCTCCAGCTTCGCGCGGTCCTCGGGGGTGTTGATCGGGTAGTACGGCTCGTCACCGGACTCGGCGAAGCGCGAGTACTCCCGCACGATCACGGTCTTGTCCGTGGGGTAGTTCTTCCGCTCCGGGTGGAAGTGCCGGAACTCGTGGATGCGCGTGAACGGGACGTCGCGGTCGGCGTAGTTCATGACCGGGGTGCCCTGGAAGTCGCCGGTGGTGGTGACGACCTCGGAGGTGAAGTCGAGCGTGCGCCAGCCGAGCTCGCCCTCGCAGAAGTCGAAGTAGCGGTCGAGCGGACCGGTGTAGACGGTGGGCACGTCCTCGCCGAACTCGCCGCGCACGTCGAACCAGTCGGTGTCGAGGCGCACCTCGATGTTCGGGTGCTCGGCCATCCGCTGAAGCCACGCGGTGTAGCCGTTGACCGGCAGACCCTCGTGGGTGTCGTTGAAGTACCGGTTGTCGAAGGTGTAGCGCACCGGGAGGCGGCTCACGATCGAGGCCGGGAGGTTCTTCGGGTCGGTCTGCCACTGCTTGGCCGTGTAGCCCTCGAAGAACGCCTCGTAGAGCGGGCGGCCGACGAGCGCGACGCCCTTCTCCTCGAAGTTCTGCGCGTCGTCGACATCGATCTCGGCGGCGTGCTCCGCGACCCAGGCGCGGGCCTCGTCGGGCGTCATCGCACGCCCGGCGAACTCGCAGATCGTCGCGAGGTTGACGGGAAGGGGATAGACGCGACCCCGGAAGATCGTGAAGACGCGGTGCTGGTAGCCGGTGAAGTCGGTGAACCGGTTGACGTACTCCCACACCCGCTCGTTCGAGGTGTGGAACAGGTGGGCCCCGTAGCGGTGCACCTCGATGCCCGTCTCGGGGTCGGGTTCGGAGTACGCGTTGCCGCCGAGGTGGGACCGGCGCTCGACGACGACGACGCGCTTGTCGAGCTGGGTCGCGGCACGTTCGGCGATCGTCAGGCCGAAGAAGCCCGAGCCCACGACGACCAGAATCCGGCTGGCTCATGGGAGAAAACGGTAGCCCGGCCGCCCGCGGGGTACGCCGGGGGCATGCCGACCGTGACCCGAACCGTCACCACCCCCGCCCCGCTCGACGTCGTCCGGACCTACCTCCGCGACTTCGGGAACGCGCCCGAGTGGGACGCGGGCACGATCACCTGCGACCCGGTCGACACCTCGACGCCGGTCGGTGTCGGCAAGCAGTGGACGAACGTCTCGGAATTCCGCGGGCGCCGGACCACGCTCACCTACACGCTCGAGGCCGACGAGCCGACCCGGCTGCGGATCGTCGGACGGAACAAGACGGTGACGAGCGAGGACGAGATGACCTTCACCGGCGCCGACGGGGGCGGGACGCAGGTGAGCTACACCGCGACCTTCACCTTCCACGGCGCCGCGAAGCTCGCCACCCCGCTGATGCTGCCCGCGCTGAAGGGCCTCGCCGACGACGCGGAGCGGTCGTTGGGCGAGGCCCTCCAGAAGCTGCCGACCCGGTGACCGGGGTCAGCCGCCCACCTGCGCGCGGGTGTTGCCGACCCTCGCGTCCTCGATCGTGTACACCGCCTGCTGCGTGATCGCCGAGTCCCGGTAGACCCCCATCTTCCAGTAGGACTCGAGGGACGCGGTCGACGCCGTGCTCGTCGGGTACAGCGTGCCGCCGGCCGGCTTGTAGCCGGAGAGCACCTGCGCGCCGTTGTCCCAGATGTCGACCACGCCCTTGCTCGGGTCCCGTGAGAAGAACACGTGCAGGAGCAGGTCGGTCCGCTGCCCGGTGACGGCGGGCGCCAGGGTCTGCGCGAACGTGCGCGGCGTGCCGGGGTAGCCGTAGCCGCCCTCGAGGTTGATGTTCCCCCTCCCGACGGTGATCTCCAGCGGGGGTGACCCGTCACCCTCGTTCTTCCACTGCGTGATCACCTGCCACGTCGTGACCGTGGTCGGGAAGTTCGCGGGGAGGACGAAGGAGAACGTGAACCAGCGGTCCTGACCCTCGTCGAACTCCGCCGTCGTCGGCACGATCTCGCTGCGGGTCCCCTTGGCCGGCATCGTGAACTGGGCCGCCTTCGCCCCGGGCGTCACCGGTGAGTTCACGATGACCGGGGCGTTCGCCCCGACGTCGTTCCAGGGGGTGTCGTCGAACTTGCCGAGCCCGGAGCCGGTGAAGTCGGCGTTCCAGGACTGGGCGGTCTGGTTCGGCGGCGGAGTCGTGGTCGTGGTCGTCGGCGGCACGGGTCGTGGTCGTGGTGGTGGTCGGCGGGACGGTCGTCGTGGTGGTCGGCGGGACCGTCGTCGTGGTGGTCGTCGGCGGGCCCGTCGTCGTGGTCGTCGGCGGCACGGTCGTGGTGGTGGTCGGCGGGACCGTCGTCGTGGTCGTCGGCGGCACGGTCGTCGTGGTCGTCGTCGGCGGCACGGTCGTCGTCGTGGTCGTCGGCGGGACCGTCGTGGTCGTCGTCGGCTTCGTGGTGGTCGTGGGAGGCGGCGCGGTGGTCGTCGTGGTCGGCGTCGAGAGCGCCGGCAGGGTCCACTTCTGCGCGTTGGTGTTCGCACAGGTCGCGATGGTGATGACGACCTTGGCCGCGATCTGGTTGTTGAGCGGGGCGAGGCAGCGCCCGGACTTCTGGTTCTGCACCTGGCCGTTCGCGGCGATGGTCCACTTCTGCGACGTCGAGGTGGAGCACACGACGAGGACCACGCGGGTGCCGTTCGCGGTGGCGCCGTTCAGGGTGTCGATGCACCTGGTCTGCACGCGGATGGTGGCGTCGGAATAGCGCGACCACTGCTGGCCGGCGTTCGTCCCGCAGTAGTTCAGCTGCTGCGGGTTGTTGGTCGTCGTCGCGTTGTTCGCGTTCTCGAGACACCCGCCGGCCCGGTTGGCGATCGGTCCCGTGACCGTCGCCGCCTGCGCCGTGGTCGCCCCGCCGACCACGGACAGGACCCCGACCAGCAGCGCGAGCGCCCCCAGTGCGGCCACGAGCGCCGCCCCACGCCCGCGTCGGCCCCCTCGCCGATGCCTTCCGCCCTCGCCGGTCATGTCTCCCCCTCCGGAATGACTGCATGGAGGAGGTCGTGACGATCTTGGGCGGTATTAGCGCCGAATCGTAGACCGATCGGGCGAACATCATGACTTTCCGGCGTAGTGGCGGCGTTGTTGATCTCGATCGTCACTCGGACAGCTCAGCATTTCCGACATCTCGGATGACTATCCGTGTCCGATCAATTCGAGACCTGCGCCGCGGTGTTGCCGACCTTCGCACTCTCGATCGTGTACTGGGCCTGTGCGGTGATCGCGGAGTCGCGGTAGATCCCCATTTTCCAGTACGAGGCCAGGGAGTCGGTCGACGCGGTGCTCGTGGGGTAGAGGGTCCCCCCGGAGGGCTTGTAGCCCGAGATCGCGGCCGCGCCGTTGCGGTAGACGTCGACGGTGCCCTTGCCCGGGTCCCGGGAGAAGAGCACGTGGACGATCAGGTCGGTCCGTGTCCCCGTCGTCGCGGGCCCGATGACCTGGCTGAAGGTCCGTGGCGTGCCGGGGTAGCCGTAGCCGCCCTCGAGGTTGAGGTTCCCCTTCCCGACGGTGATCTCCAGCGGCGGGGAGCCGTCGCCCTCGTTCTTCCACTGCGTGATCACCTGCCACGACGTGACCGTCGTCGGGAACCCGGCGGGCAGGTAGAAGGAGAAGCGGAACCAGCGGTCCTGGCCCTCGGTGAACTCCGCCGTCGTCGGCACGATCTCGGTCCGGGTGCCGCCGCCGGGCATCGTGAACCGGGCGGCCTTCGCCCCCGCGGTCACCGGGGAGCTCACGATCACGGGGGCGCTCGCCCCGACGTCGTTCCAGGGGGTGTCGTCGAAGTTCCCGAGCCCCGAGCCGGTGAAGTCGGCGCTCCAGGTCTGCGTGGTCTGTGTCGGCATGCTCGTCGTGGTCGTCGGGGTGGTGGTGGTCGGCTTCGGCGTGGTCGTCGTGGGCTTCGGGGTCGTGGTGGTCGGCTTCGGGGTGGTGGTCGTCGGCTTCGGCGTCGTCGTGGTGGTCCTCGGCGGCGTCGTGGTCGTCGTCGGGACCGGCGTGGTGGTCGTCGGGACCGGCGTCGTGGTCGTCGAGACGGCCGGCAGCGCCCACTTCTGTGCGGTCACGTTCGCACAGGTGGCGATGGTGATGGCGACCCTGGCGGCGATCTGGTTGTTCAGCGGGGCGAGGCAGGTCCTCGACTTCTGGTTCTGCACGAACCCCGTCGTGTAGATCGCCCACTGCTGTGAGGTGGAGGTCGTCGAGCAGGTGGCGAGGACGACGCGGGTCCCGGCCGCGGTCGCCCCGCCGAGCAGGTCCGCGCACCGGCCCTGCACGCGCAGGGTGCCGTCGGAGTACCGCGACCACTGCTGCCCGGCGTTGGTGCCGCAGCTGTCGAGCTGCAGCGGGTTGTTCGCCGTGGTGGCGTTGTTCGCGTTCTCCAGGCAGCCACCCGCGTAGTCGGAGATCCGGCCGGTGACCACGGCCGCCTCGGCCCGTCCCGGACCGATCCCCGTCACCGCGACCCCCACGGCCAGGGCCACCGCGCCCAGGGCTGCCACGACGGCCGCTCTGCGACGATGACGGAGCCCCCGTCCGTCCACGATCCCGCTGCCCGCCATGGCGTCCCCCTCGGTCGCTCGACCCGTCACTCAGGGTTCGCCTGTTGAGAGCAATCAGTTAGCCCCTGCGGCCTACACGACCAGGTGATCACCGGCGCGTCACGGTGATGTGACGGCCCCGAGAGAGGACATCGCCATGCCCCGCCCGGCCGCCCTGGTCGCCGCCGCGGTCCCTCCGCTACTGCTCGCGGCCCTGGGCTCGACCCATCCGACGATGCTCACGCCGGGGTCGGCGCCGTGGTGGCGCGACCTGCACGTGATCGGGCTGGGGCTCTTCCCGCTGCTCGCGCTCGGACCGTGGGTCGTCGTCCGGGGCCGCAGCCGCGTGGTGGAGGTGCTCGTCGTCGTCCTCGGGTTCGTCTACGCGTGCTGCTACACCGCGCTCGACGTCCTCGCCGGGATCGGGGCCGGGCAGGAGACCGTCGTGGTCGGCCCGGGCCCGTGGGTGCCGGCGCTGTTCGGGATGGCCGACCGGCTCGTGCTGCCCGGCGTGTACGCCTACCTCGCGTGCGCGGTGCTCGGCGGGGTGACGGCCGTCGTCGTCGTCCGCGGGATCGCCGCGCGGGCCGGCGCCGTCGTCGGGACCGTCCTGGTCCTGGCCGGGGCGTGGTCGTTCCTGACCAGCCACATCTACCCGCCCGTGGGGGTGGTGACGATGGTCGTGCTCGCCGTGGGGTGGACGACGCTCGCGGCGGTGGTCCCGCCGGTGCTCAGCTCGTCGCCGCCCCGGCCGTCGCGGCGGCGGCAGCCTGCTCCCACATGAGCAGCACGACGGCGAGCACGAACACCGCGAGCGGGGTCGGCATCCCGGGGAGGTCGGCCTGGGCGTCGCCGCGCCAGGTGCCGGTGCGGTGGATGCCGCCGAGGGCCTCGGAGGCGTCCGGGGCCGACACCCACTCCTGGTCGGCCTTCCAGATCGAGCGCCGCCGGAAGTGGAACTCGCCCTCGGGGGTGGTCACCGACCAGTGCTTGCGCCCGATCCGGTCGGCGTGGGCGATCTCGGCGTCGCCGCTGGCGAGCGTGTAGCGGCCGCCGGTCCAGGTGGACCGCACCTCGTACGGCGTGCCGTCGAGGGTGTACTCGACGCCGGAGCGCCAGCCCTTCTTCTCCAGGACCAGAAGGGGGACGCCCTCCTCGCGGACCTCCCAGCGCGGGCGGAACGACGACACCCGGTGCGCCTCCAACATGCGCGGATCGAACCAGGGTCGTCCCGGTGCGCTCAAGGCCGGTGATGCCGGGGCCCTCGAGCCGGGGCCGGGCCGGGCTCAGTCGGGTTCGGTGCCCTCGGGGCGCAGCCGGGACGCGTCGATCTCGCGGTCGTGCAGCGGGAGCACCACCTCGGTGACGAGGTCGGTGACCTCGGCGAGCCGGGCGGACAGCCGGCGGGACTCGTCCATGTCGCCGTCGAGCACGTCCGCGCGGGCGCGGACGTCGTCCATCTCGGCGCGCAGCCGGCCGACCTCGCGCTGGAGGTCGGCGATCTCACCGCGCACGACGCGGACGTCGCCGAGCAGGCGGTCGCGGTCCTCGCGCAGCACGGCGACGTCGCGCAGGATGGCGACCCACTCGGGGACCAGGACACGACGGAGCGCGCCGCCGGCGGCCCGGACGGGCGGCGGGACGCGGCTCATGCCACGGCTCCGGACCCGACGAGGCCCGCCCGGGAGCGGGCCCGGCGCAGCTCGAGCTCGCCGTGCGCGGCCGGGGTGACCGCGAGGCCGTGGCGCTCGGCGGCCCGCGCCAGACGCGGGCCTGCCGCGTCGGCGTCGACGACCGCGAACCCGCCCCGGCGCAGCACCATCCCGAGCAGGCGCAGCACGTGGTCCCGGGCGGGCTCGTCGAGACGGTCGAGGAGGCGGCCGACGAGGACCGCCCACCCGTGCTCCTCGGCGGCCAGGCGGGCCCCGGCGGTGACGACGGCGCGCAGATCCCGCAGGTTCACCAGCCGGACGTCGGCGTCGAGCCCGGCGACGGTGCGGCGGGCCTGCTCGACGGCGGGCTCGGACCAGTCGATCCCCACCGCGCGCCCGAGGCGCTCGGCGAGGTGGGCGGTGTCCGCGCCGGCGCCGCACCCGAGGTCGAGGGCGGGCATCGCGGCGCGGGCGGCGAGGCGGCGGGCCCGGTCCGACGGGTCGCCCGGCGGCTCGACGAGCGCCCAGTCCTCCCGGTCGACGTGCATGCCGGGGAACCAGTGGTCGAGGCGTCGCCGGGTGGCCAGGGGGGTGTCGAAGCGGAACGCCGGGTCGGGGGTGCGCCAGTGCGGCCCGTAGTTCGCCTCGAGGGCGAGCTCGACGTCGGCCGGGGCCGGCATGGGGCGTCCCTCGACGTGGACCGTCGAGCGTGGGAGGAGGTCGGTGCGGCGCGCGGGATGGCGGATGCAGAACAGCTGGTGCCAGTGACCCTCGCGCAGGAACCCGGCGAAGACGTCGACGTAGTGGTCCGAGGCGCCGTCGTGGGCGAAGTGCATCTGGACGTGGCCCGAGGAGTGCCGCAGCACGCTGAACCCGGCCCGGCGGAGCACCCGGCCGACCTCGTAGCCCTCGCGCGCGACCTCGTAGGGGTCGGTGTGGGCGCTCAGGTAGCCGAGGTCGACGTCGTCGTCGTGCCCGAGCAACCGTCCCTCACGGACGGCCCCGAGCAGGGTGCCGCCGGTGACGAACGGCTCCAGCCCCAGCTCGCGCTCGAGGACCGCGGCGACCTCCTCGGCGTGGTCGAGCAGCCGTCCGGTCACGCCGACGTCACTGTCGCCGAGCGCGCGCCCGAGCCGGCCCCACTTGTTCACGACGAGGTCGCGGCCCGCGTCGTCGACCACCGCGAACCGACCGGTGCCGCCCAGGGCGACCTCGCCGGCGGCGCCGGGCTCTCCGCCCGGGCGGCGCAGGGCCACCGCGGCCCGGCCGTGCAGGTAGGGCTCGATCGCTGAGGGCCAGGGGATCCGAGCTGCCCCGTCGGGGACGGTCGGGAGCTGCTCGAGACGCACGGAGAACAGCCGACGCCCGTCGAGGAGCACGTCGACCGGTCCGTCCGGCGCGGCCGCCGACGGCGTCACGACGATGCCGTCGCGATCGGCGGAACGGACGTCCGGGGACGGCTCCGCGGGTGTGGCGCCGGTCTCCCTGCTCATCCGGGTCACGGTACGACCGCCGTGAGTTCGTCCTGCGTTCACCCCGGCCTCGATCCGTCGACGGTCCCGGACGCGGCTCGCGGGGCGACGCGGTGCTGGCGGTCCGGACAGGTTCTCCTACCCTGCGAGAGCAGGACGATGCGTTCCGCGACCAGGGGCGCCGCCGATCGGGGGAGAGTGACCGAGGCCGTGACTGACGTGCAGACGGTGACCACGAGGACCTCCGGTACCACCGCGCCGCCCGGGCGCCACATCGTCCAACGGGGACTGTTCACCGGTCCGTCGACCGAGATCCCCGACGAGCTCTACGCCGAGGTCCTCCAGGGCCACGCCGAGCGGCGGCGGCGCCATGTGCGGGTCGGAGCGTTCGGCCGGGTCAGCACGAACACCTACTTCGGCCGCTTCCCCGCCTCCTACTGGCAGCGTTGGACGACGGCCCGCTCGGTGCGCTTCGAGGGCCGGATCAGCGGTGCCGGGCGCGTGATGCTGCGGGCGTCGGACACCAACGGCGTGCCCCGCACCGTCGCCGTCCACGACGCGCGCACCGAGGACGTCCGCCTCGAGGCCCGCCTCGACCGGTTCCTCGACGGCGGTGGCCTCTGGGTCGAGATCGTCACCGACGACGCCGAGCTGCTGCTCCACGACGCCCGGTGGACGGTCGAGGCACCGGCCGTGACCCGCCACACGAGCATCGTCGTCTGCACCCACAACCGCGCCGACGACTGCGCCGCGACCCTGGCCGCCCTCGCCGACGAGCGCGAGGTCCTCGGCGTGGTGGACGAGGTGATCGTCGTCGACCAGGGCACCGACCCCGTGGAGTCGCGCCCCGCGTTCGACGAGGTGCGCGAGCTGATGGGC
Source organism: uncultured Actinomycetota bacterium (assembly GCA_963849235.1). Lineage (GTDB taxonomy): Bacteria > Actinomycetota > Actinomycetes > Mycobacteriales > Pseudonocardiaceae > Actinomycetospora. The sequence goes on from CAWKGY010000003.1 coordinate 402,787, forward strand.
CCGACGCTGCGCTACCTGCGCCAGCCCAACCTCGGCGGCTCCGGCGGCTTCACCCGCGGTCTGCACGAGGTCGTCACCGCCGCGGGCGACACCCCCACCGACGCGCTGTTCATGGACGACGACGTGCGCTGCGAGCCCGAGGTCGTCGTCCGGCTCGCGGCGTTCGCCCAGTACACGACGCACCCCACCATCGTCGGCGCGCAGATGCTCAACCTGCTCCACCCGACCCAGGTCCTCGCCGGCGCCGAGTACGCCGTGCTCGAGGACCTCACGAACGGCCACGTGGCGCCGGGCGCTGTCGGCGAGTCGGACGTGACGGCCTACCTCCCCGACGGCACGAAGAACGTCCAGGACCGCCGGGTCGACGCGGGCTACACCGGCTGGTGGTCCTGCCTGATCCCGGTCGAGGTCACGCGGGACATGGGCTACCCGCTGCCCCTGTTCTTCCAGTGGGACGACGTCGAGTACTCCTACCGCGGACGCGCCCACGGGTTCCCGACGGTGACGCTGCCCGGCGCCGGACTGTGGCACGCGGACTTCCCGTGGAAGGACTGGGACGACTGGCACCGGTACTTCAACCTGCGCAACGCCATGATCACCTCGGCGCTGCACAGCGGGTTCCCGGTGCGCCACGTCGCGAAGACCCTCGGCGACCTGCTGGGGCGCTACCTGGTGTCGATGAACTACGGGCTGGCGGCGACGCTGATCCGGGCGGTCGAGGACTTCCTCGTCGGTCCGTCGGTGCTGGACGACGGCGGGGTGGCCGCGACCGCGAGGATCCGGGGCGAGCGGTCGTCGTACCCGGAGACGGTCATGCACACCGCCGACGACGCCCCCGGGCTCGGCCCGAGCGACATGCCGATCGTGCGGGCCGGCGGGGAGCCGTCGCGCACCCGTCTCGTCATGGCGAAGCGGCTCCTCCAGCAGACGCTCGGTCGGGTGCCCCACCCGGTGGGCGCCGTCGGCGCCGGCGAGGCGCACTGGTGGCACGTGTCGCTGTTCGAGCGGGTCGCGGTCACCGACGCGGGCCAGGGCGGCGTGCGCGTCCGGCAGCGCGACCAGGAGGCGTTCCGCCGGCTCGCCCGCGACGGCGCGCGGGTGCTGTGGCGGTTCGTGCGCGAGGGCGACGCCGCGGCCGCGCGGTGGCGCGAGGCGACGCCGCGCCTCACCGGCGCCGACAACTGGCGCCGGCTCTTCGAGCTCGACTGACGTCCCCGGTCGGTCACGGCACCATCGACCCCACGCGCCCAGGACCCCTGGGCCCGAGGTCCGCTTGTCGCGGCCTTCTGCGAGCGCCTGCCTGCTTGTCGTTGTGATTCACCACGACAAGGCGAGGACACCGGCGCTGGAGGCCGCGACAAGGCGGACGCGGGTCTTCGTCGAGCCGATCCGGTAGGCCTGCTCCCGAGGGCCGGCTCAGCGCCGCACGATCACCGTCCACGGCCCGACGTCGCGCCGCACGAAGGCCGGGGAGTCGAACAGCCGGGCCGGGAAGGAGACCGTCTCGAACGCGACGTTCGGGTAGGCCGGGAAGACGTCGTGCACGATCGTCGTCGTCAGCGTCCCGCCCGCACCCCGCCCGAACAGGAACGCCCGCGGCGCCGGCCAGGGCGAGGTGTCGAGGCGGCGGAGCAGGTCGTCCGGACCGGACGCGCGGGCCCACTGCCGCACCGCCTGGTTCCGCTGCTCGTACTGCGCCAGCGGGTTGGCGTAGTGCGGGGTGGACTGCTGGAAGCCGTGGAAGGGCTCGGCCACGTAGAACTGCGTCGGGCCGCCGAGCACGACCAGCTCGGACGCCGGCCGCCCCGACGCCTGGTCGACCGACGCCACGAGCTGCGGGGCCCAGGAGTCGATCTTCGAGGGGTCGAACGCCCCGACCGCCGGCGCACCCGTGTTCGGGTACGGGTCGGAGTAGGCCTCCGTCACGCCGTCGTCGGAGGCGGACAGTGCCCCCTGCGCGCAGGCCGCGAGGACGACGATGCCGAGCACGGCGCCGACCGCGCGCAGCCGCGCGCCGCCGAGCGGCCACCGGTCCCGGGCGAGGACGAGGGCCTCGACCGCCGTCAGGACCCCGGCGCACACGAGCACGAGCTCCACGATCGGCGCGAGCCGGAACGCCAGCGTCGTCTGCCCCACGAGCAGCGCGGGCAGGGTCAGCGCGAACCACGCGTAGACCAGCAGCACCAGCACCGCGAGGGGCCGCGCGAGGCGGGGCCGCACCGTCCACGCCAGCACGATCCCGATCAGCCCGACGACGCACATCGCCCCGATCGACGACGGCTGGAGCATCGGGAAGGTCCAGACGGCACCGTCGTAGGGCAGGTAGCGCTGGGCGTCGCTGCGGGGCAGGCCGCGGGCCAGGGCCGTGACGGCGAACGGGGCCCAGACGACGAGCGCGAGCACCAGGCCGATGACGACGACGACGGCGGCCCGTCCGATGCGCGGGACGACGTGGCGGGCGGGCCGTCCCCGGGTCGGGATGAGCGCCGTCAGCACGACGTAGACGCCGACGAACCCGGCGTGCAGCGAGTAGGTCATCGCCGCGACGCCGAGGTAGACCCCGGTCGCGACGAGGGCGGGCGTGCGGCGCCGGCACTCGTCGGCGCGGATCGCGCGCCAGACGATCACCGCGACCGCGGGCATCGGGGCGACCAGCAGCCAGGCGTACGGCTCCGCGGACGAGACCCCGAGCCCGACGACCGCGGTGGCGGTCGCGACGAGGATCGCGCGCCCCGGGGGGAGGACGAGGCGCCAGGCGGCGAACGCGGCCCAGGCGGCGACGGCCAGCGTCAGGATCGCCCAGACCTTGTAGAACTCCCACGCCGGGACGCCCGCGAGGTCCGCGGCCCGGCCGCCCAGCCAGAACCAGCCCGCCGGGTAGTACGACGGCAGGTCGAGGTAGTTCATGTCGGTCAGCGACGCGGTGGCGGCGTATCGGGCCAGCGCCTGGGTGCGGAAGCTCTGGTCGATCGAGATGCCGCCGAGGTAGTAGTGCGTGCCCTGCAGCAGCAGTCCCGGCCAGAGGGTGACCAGCGCGGCGAGCAGCCCGGGGACGGCGAGCGTGACCACGGCCGACCCGGCACGGCGCCCGGAGGCCGCGAGCAGGACGAGAGCGGCGACGACGACCGCGCTGCACGTCGCGGCGACGGCCGTGGCCGCGAAGGTGGGGAACGGGATGCGCAGGCGGCTGATCGCGACCTGGAGGACGAGGCTGACCAGGGCGCCCACGACGAGGCCGCCCGCGGCGAGCAGCCAGGCCGGGGTCCGGCGGGGCGCTTCGTCGTCGAGCGCGGGAGGGCTGGGGGTCGTGCGCGGTCCGGCCGTGGACATCGGGGCGACCAGGTACTCCTTCGGGCGCTCGCGGGTGATCGAGCGTAGCGCGGGCGCGGCCGATCCCTGGACAACCCTCAGAGCCGGGCGATCACCGCGGGGTCGAGCCGGTAGACGGTCACGGTCCCGGCGTGGAAGACAGGGGTGAGCCCGGGCAGACCGGTCAGGCCCTCGAAGCCCCGGGGCACCGTGAGCCGGTCCGCCTGGGGCCAGTCGAACGGGGCCCCGCCGACGCCGATCGCCGGGGCCTGCGAGTCGACGTAGAGCCAGTCGACGTGGAGGTCGAGCAGGTCGCGGCGCACCACGGGGTCGGTCGGGTAGTCCCGGAACCCGCCCAGCAGCTGGTAGGTGTACGGCTCCGTCGCGCTCCCGAGGGTCGCGAGGTTGACGATCGGCAGCCCGTACTCGGTGTAGAGGATCGTCGAGCCGTCGTTCGCGGAGTTGAGGATGCGCTGGCCCGGCCGGACCTGGCCGGCGAGCCAGGCCGCCGCGGCCTCGTCGCCGCCGTCGACGCGGGTGAAGTCGGGGGTGATGAACCGCGCGGCGACCGCGTTCTCGTTGATGCGGGCGTAGCCGTGCCCGGGCCCGGCGAGGTACCCGACGACGAGGAGCAGGAGCAGGCCCGCGGTCAGCCACGGCACGACGGGACGGCCCACACCCGGGACCCGACGGGCCACCCAGCGCGCCGCGATCGCCAGCCCGAGGGCGCCGGCCGGCACACCGACCAGGGTGAGGTGCGACCACACCCGCGGTTCGGAGTTGTAGAAGAACCCGGTGATCTCGCCGGCGATCCCCTGACCGGGCGCGACGAAGTAGGACACCACGATCGCGAGCCACACGAGGGCCGCCGCGAGGAGCGGGGCGCACCGGCGCGCGAGCAGCAGGACCACGATCCCGGCCAGGATGAGGCCCGCGGCGACCGCCTGCGAACGGCTGCTGTCGGGGTCGAGGTAGCCGCCGTAGGCGAAGGTCAGTGCCTTCCCGACGGCGAGAGAGACCGGCCGGTGCGGCGTCTGGGAGTCGAACGACGTCGTCTTCGCGACCGCCCCGACACCGAGCGCCAGCGTCGGCAGGGCGACCACGACGCCGACGACGGCCGCGGGCCACAGCGCGCGCACGACCCGGAGCAGGTCACGCCGGCCCCGGCGCAGGACGTCGACGACGAGGTAGACGACCGCCGTGATGCCGATGGTCACGAGCGCACTCGGGTGCACCGCGGCGGCGCCCGCCGCGCCGATCCCGGCTCCCACCAGGACGGCCCGGGGCACCCGCCGCCAGGACACGAGGGCGGCGAGGACGACGGCGGCGAGCGTGAAGGCCACCGCGTTGGGGAGGATGCCGCCGTCGTGCGCGAGCTGGACCCCCGGGCGGTAGAGCGTCGCCGCGAGCGCGGCGGCCACCCCGCCCGCACCCACGGCGGTGTCGACCGCGAAGCCCGACGCCCGCCCGATCGTGGCCGCGAGGGCCGCGAGCGCCAGGGGCAGCCCGATGCCGACCAGGACCAGCGCGAGCGCGTTGACCGCGACCACGACGTCGCCGGTCAGGTCGGTGACGACCGCGGCGAGCAGGTGGAAGCCGGCCGGGTAGAAGAGCGTGCCCGCGCCGGTCGCGACGTCGGTCGGGGCGAGCTGCCACGGGGCCGCGACCCCGGTCCGCGCGATGTACGAGGACAGGGCGAGGTGGAAGATCATGTCGTGCTCCTGCGGATAGGTCCGCAGGGACCAGCCCCACCCGCCGAGCCAGGTCAGGACGCTGACCAGCACCGATCCGGCCGTCGCCACGAGCCCGAGCACGAGGGCGGCGCTGCGGCGCACACGCGGGCGGGTGGGCGCCGCCACCCGCCGACGGCTGCGGACCACGGCCCGCGCCGCCCCGACGGCGGCCAGCACGATCGAGGCGACCCCGAGGGCCACCACGCCGAAGCGGAGTCCGAGCAGACCCGTGACGACGCCGGTCACCGAGGCGACCGCGACCGACGACGGCGCCGCGAGGGCGATCACCCAGAAGGGCCGCCGGACGCCCAGCGCGACCAGTCCGCACCCGCCCGGGACCACGGCGACGACCAGCGCGACGACGACTGCGACCGTGCCGAGGACCACGTCGCCCTCCCCTCCCCCGAGGGCTCCGAGGCTAGCGAGGGACGGTCCGCGCTCTGCGGAGGACACCGTGTACGCCGCACGGACGCCCGGAACGGGGCCGCTCGCGCGCGGCGCTATCGTCGCCTGCGCCGGTGTGTCCGGGCTCGCACCGGGGCCGGCCGGGGAGGGGGACGCCACGTGACCGTCCCCGTGCGCCGCCGCTCCCTGGGAGCCCAGGCGGCGGTGCCCGTCGCCCTCGTCCTCGTGGCGGGCTCGGCCTATCTGCTCCTCATGGCCTCCGGGCGGGTCCTCGCCGGTGGCGGGTTCGCCGCGCTCACGTCGTTCTACCTGCTCTCGAACACCGTCGGCCGTGGCACGTTCGCCGTCCTGGAGCTCGAGCTCACCCGCACCGTGCCCCGCACCCGGGCCCGCGGCGAGAGCATCGTGGCCCCGGTCCGGGCCGTCGCCCGCGGCGGCCTCCTGCTCCTCGCCGTCGTGTGCGTGCTGCTGGTGGCCGCGGGACCGGTCGTCGCGCCCGTGATCGGCGGCTGGGACGAGCTGGTCCTGCTCCTGGTCGCCGCGCTCACGCTGGCCGCGTCCTCGCTGGTCCGGGGCCCGCTCGCCGGCGACCGGCGGTACGGGCTGTTCGCCGCGACGCTCGCCGCGGAGTCGGCGGTCTACCTGCTCGGCGCGGCGGGGCTGCTCGTCGCGCACGTCGAGGCCCTGACCGCGTGGACCGCGGTGCTCGCCGCCGCCCCGCTCGTGGGCGCGCTCACCGCCCTCGTGACGCGCCGGGCGCGGGCGTCGGTGGGGCGCGTGCTCCGCCCCGACCGCACCGGCCCCGGCGTGCGGGTCGGGCTCCTCACGCTCGCGGCGGGCTCGGCGCTGTACCTGTTCTCGCAGGCCGTGTGGAACCTCGGGCCCGTCATCGCCACCGGCCGGACCCCCGACGGTGTCCTCGCCGCCGCCTTCGCGGCGTCCGCGGTCCTGCTGCGGGCGCCGGTGATGGCGTTCCCCGCCGTCCAGGCCCTCGTCCTCCCCCGGCTCGCCGCCGCCGACGGGGCGAGCACACGACCCCGCGGCTCGACGCCGCGCCTGGTCGCCGCGGCCGTCGCCGCCCTGGTCGTCTGGCTCGTCGGGAGCGTCCTCGTCGCACCCCCGGTGGTCCGCGTCTTCTTCGCCGTGACCGAGACCCCCTCCCGCCTGGTCCTCGCCGCCCTGGCGCTGTCGGTGGCCGTGGGTCTCGTCGCGCAGGGGACCCAGACCCGGCTGCTGGCCGCGAGCCGGACCCTGCTCGTCTCGGCCTCCTGGGCGGTCGGCACCGTCGTGCTCGTCGTCCCCGCCTTCGTCCTGCCCGACGCCGTCGTGGGGGCCGCCCTCGGCCAGGTGCTGGCCGCGCTGGTCGTGCTCGGGATCCAGGTCGCCGCGCTCCGCCGCGGGGGCCGCCGGTGAGCGACGGCCCGAGGATCGGTGTCGTCGTCCTCGCGTACGGCGACGAGCCCTGGCTCGCGGCATGCGTGGACTCGGTCCTCGCGTCGGCCGGCGTCGACGTGGACCTCGTGGTCGTGGACAACGGCTGCACCGCCGCGGACATCGCGCCGGTCGAGGAACGCGGCGACGTCCGGATCGTCCGGCCCGGGACCAACACCGGCTTCGCCGGCGGCTGCAACCTCGGCGCCCGGCACGTCGGGGGCGAGCACCTGGCCCTGGTGAACTCGGACTGCCTCGTCGACCCCGGCACCCTCGCCGCCCTGGCCACGGTGGCGCGCGACCCCGGTGTCGGGCCGGTCATGGCGAGCATCCGGTTCGCCGACCGGCCCGAGGTCCTCAACAGCGCGGGCAACCCCGTCCACCTCCTGGGGACCTGCTGGGCCGGGGGCATCGAGGAGACGGAGACCCGGACCGCGCCCTACGACGTGGCCAGCGCCAGCGGCGCCTGCGTGCTGCTGCGCCGCGCGTTGTGGGACCGGCTGGAGGGCTTCGACGACGCCTACTTCGCCTACCTCGAGGACACCGAGCTCAGCCTGCGGTGCTGGCGGCTCGGCCTGGCCGCCCGGTGCGTCCCGACCGCCCGCGCCCTGCACCACTACGAGTTCTCCCGCAACCCCCGCAAGATGTACCTGCTCGAGCGCAACCGGCTCGTCCTCGTCACCACCCTGTGGAGCGCGCGGGCGCTGATCCTGCTCGCCCCGCTCTTCCTCGCCCTCGAGACGGCACTGCTCCTGCTGGCGACCGCGCAGGGCTGGCGCCGCGAGAAGGTCGACGGCTGGCGGTGGGTGCTGCGCCACGGCGGCCACCTGTGGCGTCGGCGGCGTCGGCTGGCCGCGGAGCGGACGGTGCCCCAGCGGGAGTGGCTCGCGGTCCTGACCCCCGAGCTCGCCCCGCACGTCGTGGGATCAGCGGCGGCCGCGCGGGTGGTCAACGTCGTCGTCGGCGGGTACTGGCGGCTCGTCCGACGCCTGCTCTGACGGCGCCTGCTCCGACGGCGCCTGCTCGATCGGGCCGGGGTCCGCCGCGCCCGGCACGCCGAGCCGCGTCCGCCGCTCCACCTCCTCGAGCCGCAGCCGCAGCGCCCCGACCTCCTCGGCCAGCCGCCTGCTCTGTTCCTCGAGCACGCCGACCTCGATCGAGAGCTGCAGCGAGACCCCGAACAGGATCAGCAGCGAGACCAGGAAGAGCAGGTTGCTGGGCACCGCGATACCCAGCAGCGCCGACGCGTGCGCGAGCGCCCCGGGGAAGACCGACAGCAGCACCGTCGCCCCGGCGACGAGGACCCAGAGGAACGCGTACTTCTGCCGCAGGCGACGCCGCCGCAGCAGCTCGAAGACCAGCACGAACGCGAGGACCGCCACGACGACGGTGACGATCGTGAGCCGGGCCATGTCAGGCCCCCGCGGCCTCGATCGTCGAGCCGGGGCGCACGATCGGGGCGCGGCGAGCGACGGCCAGCACGATCGCCGTCACGACCCGCACCAGGTACGCCGACGAGCGGAACGCGTTCTGGCTCGGGGCGCCCGCGGTCCGCTCCCGCATCGCGACGGGCACCTGGGCGATGCGCAGCCGGGCGCGGCTCGCGAGGACGAGCGCCTCCACGGTGTCGCCCAGGTACTCCTCGGGGAAGTCGAACGCGAACAGCGCCAGCGCGCGGCCGTTGACCATGCGGAACCCCGACGTCGGGTCCGTCAGCGGCGTCCCGACCAGGCGCGAGAGCGTGGCGGCGAGCAGGCGCATCGCCCAGCGGCGAGGGCCCCGCACCACGTACTCCCCGACGCCCGCGAACCGGGCGCCGACCACGACGTCGGCGTCCTCGAGGGCCGCGTGCAGGCGGGCGATGTCCGACGGGTCGTGCTGCCCGTCGGCGTCGACCTGCACGACGCAGTCGTAGCCCTCCTCGAAGGCGAACCGGTACGCGGCGCGCATCGCCCCGCCGACCCCGAGGTTGAAGGGCAGCGACATCACCCGCGCCCCGGCGGAGCGGGCGATCTCGGCCGTGCGGTCGGTCGACCCGTCGTCCACGACCAGCAGGTCGGCGCCGGGCTGGTGGTGACGCACCTCGGTGACGACCCGGGCGATCGACTCGGCCTCGTTGAGGGCGGGCAGCACGACGAGCACCGGCGCGTGCGACGCCCGGGTCGCCGGCGACACCGCGGCGCCGGCGGTCACGGGCCCTCCCACGTGGCCACGGTGACGAACTCGTTGTAGGTGAACACGTGGCCCACGGGGCGGGGGAAGGGGAACGAGCGCTGCCCCTCGAGCCGCGCCCCGAGATCGGAGACGATCCGGGCGAGTGCCGCGTCGTCGAGGAACTCGGTGTGGGTGGCGTCCGACCGGTAGCCACGCTGCTGGGGGCAGATCAGCACGATGCGCGCGCCCGGGCGCAGGAAGCGGAGGTAGGGCCGCAGCACGTCCGCCCCGGTGCCCGGGGTCAGGTGCTCGAGCAGGTGCGCGGCGAGCATCCCGTCGAACCCACCGGCCAGCTCGTCGGACCGCTCCTCGAGCTCGTCCACGGTGAGCGCCTGCAGGCCGCGGTCCCGGCACGCCTCGACCGAGGTGGGGTTGTGGTCGACGCCCACGCTCTCGGGGGACAGCGACACCAGGTTGCGCCCGATCCCGCACCCGACGTCGAGCACCCGGCGCTCGCCGAGGAGGCGGCGGAGGTTGCGACGGTAGGGCGCCTGGACGTCGAGCAGGCGCTTCCAGCCCGCGCGCTCGAGCCGCACCAGTCGGGCCGTGTAGGTGCGACTCTCGGTCCCCCCTGTGTCCAAGGCCACCTGGTCAAGGGTAGTGAGGGCACTTCCGTGACCCGACGCGGCACCCCGGCCGGGTCACCCGATCGTACGTCTCCCCAGGTCAGGCGGAGGTGGTGGATCAGCCCCGCGTCGTGATGTAGAGCCGGCCGTCCCACCGGGACCCGGCGCTGGTGTCGGGGTCGGCCGCCACCACGCGCGCGCCGAGCGAGTCGACCAGCCGGCGGACCTCCGGCTCCGGGGTGCCGTGCATCTCCATCCCGCGGCGCAGGACCCGTGCGACGGGGACCGGGAGGGCGGACAGCACGCGCCCCGCGACGGAGGCCGACGGCTGCGTCGGCATCTGGAAGACCACCACGGCGCCGGGGCGGGCGACGCGCCAGAACTCCCGGACGTAGCCGTGGGCGAGGGCGGGCGGCATGTGCTGGAGCACGCGGCAGGAGTAGACGAGGTCGACGGAGCCGGTCTCGACCGCGGCCAGGTCGGTGCCGGTGACCTGCACGAACCGGCACGCGGGGTCGGGGACGATCTCCCGGGCCTTGTCGAGCATCGTCGGCGAGATGTCGCAGCCGAGGACCTCGCCGAACCCGGCGGCGGCCAGGCCGTGGGAGAGCCGCCCGGCGCCGCAGCCGAAGTCGAGGGCCCGCTCCCGGGCGACGTCGAGCCCGAGCTCGCCGACCCGCGCCAGCACCGTCCCGATCTCGTCGACCCCGGTCGCCAGGAACTCCGCGGGGTCCCACCGTCCGCGCTTGCCCTTGTCGGTGAGCACGGCCCACATCGGGTCCTCGTCCCCGAGCTTGGTCCAGGTGCGGGAGACGTCGTCGAGGTCCCCGGAGGAGTCTCGGTCGGTGGTCACGGGCGCGGGCTCCTGGGGACTGGAGGGGATGGTCAACCGGCGGCCTTCGTGAAGACCGCCTCGTAGTCGTCGAGCACGGCCTCGACGCTGAAGGCCTCGGCCGCGGCGGCACGACCGGCGACCGGGTCGGGCGGGGCGTCGCGCAGCCGGGCGAGCCCGTCGCGCAGCGCCGTCACGTCGGCCGCGGGGACGATCGTGCCGAACCCGGTCCGCGCCACCGGCAACCGGACCCCCGGGAGGTCGCTCACCACGGCCGGGACCCCCGCGAGCATCCCCACGACCTGCACGATCCCGAACGCCTCGAACGCGTTCACCGAGGGCAGCGCGAAGGCGTCGATCGAGGCGTAGAACTCGGCGACGCGCTCGTCGGGCACGAAGCCCAGCAGCTCGATGCGGTCGTCGTCGCCGGCGTGCGCCCGGACCCGTTCGACGACGCTGCCGCCCGCGACGGACTCGTGCTCGCCCCCGACGAGCAGGCGGGCGTCGGGGTCGTCGAGGGCCAGGAAGGCGTCGACGAGGTGCTCGACGCCCTTCTCCTCGACGATGCGCCCGAGGAACCCCACATGGAAGCCGCGCCCGCGGCGGTAGGTCGGCTCGGCCGCGGGGACCGGGAGGCAGGGCGGCGGGATCGCGACCATGTTCGGCGCGATCACCGGCCACAGGCGGCTGCGGCGGGCGTAGTCCTCGGTGGACACCACCGTCGCCGCCGACCGGCGCAGCCCGGACCGGCTGGACCGGTCGACGGCCTCGCGCTGGGCCACGTTGACCATGCCGGGCGGGAGGCTCACGTCGCAGTGGTAGGTCGAGACGACGGGGATGGGCGCGAGCCACGTGAGCAGCCCGGCCTCGATGAGCGGCAGGTGCAGGTTCGCGACCCGTGACCGCCGCATCTCCCGCAGCGCGATGCGGGTCAGGTTGACCCCGATGGTCCCCTTGCCGACCTTCGCGAGCACCGGGGCGCGGACGACCCGGACGCCGCCCAGGATCTCGTGGGTCGGCAGCGACGGGTCGTGCTTGCTGGCGACCACGCAGACCCGCCACCCCCGCGCGGCGAGACCCTCCGCGACGTCCCGGGCCACGTTGGTCAGTCCCGACACGTAGGGCGCGTAGTAGGTCAGGACGATGACCAGGTCGTTCTCGACGAGCGTGTCCCTGCGAGCGATGGCCGCGCCTCCCGTGCTCGTCCGTGGTCGACCGTCGCCGGCCGCGCTCATCCGGGACTCCACGGTATCCCCTCTCGTGATCGATCGAGTCACGCCCCGCAACGACCCGCGGGACAGACGGGGACGATCCACACCCCCTCCGCATAACGGCCGGGTCCGCCGCCCACCGCGCGTGCCCACCGCACGGCCGAGTCGGGGTCCGTGACCGCGGTCGGCACCACCACGATCGCGCTCACGTGCCGGGCCGCGAGGTCGGCCCGGGCGGCCGCCACGTCCCCGCGCCCGCCGTCGGCGACCCCGCGCTGGAAGGCCCCGATCTCGCCCTCGTAGAGCACCGGCACCCTCGGGCTGCCGCCGATGAAGTAGCCGCCGGTCTGCCGGAACGCGTAGCCGGCCAGCGCCTGCCAGCGCAGCGGGTCCCCGCCGCCGGTCCAGACCTGGGAGGGCCGGGGCACCATCTCGACGATCGGCGGTCCGCCGTCGGGAGCCGCGGGCCCGAGGCCGACGGCCCCGGCGGTGAAGAACGGGGGCGCGTCGGCCGTCGTCGTGCGCTGGTCGTCGACCGGCACCCACGTGACCGCGGCCGCGAGGACGAGCACGACGACGACCGCCCGCCCGGCTCGGCGCCACGGGCCCACGGACGGCCGGGTCAGGTGCTCGAGCGCCAGCGCCCACACCACGACCACCCCGAGCGCCACGAACGGCGCCAGCCGGCCTGCCTCCGCCTGACCGACCAGCGGGAGGTCCACCAGGACCCGCCACGGCAGCGGGACCCCGGTGTCGCGGCCGAGCACCGCGACCGAGGTGCCCAGCGAGAGCACCCCCAGCAGCACGGTGACGACCGCGGTGAGGACCACCTCGCGGGAGCGCACCAGGACCACCGCGGCGAGGACCACGAGCAGCATCGCCACGCCCAGGTAGGAGCCCTGCTCTCCGGGATAGGCGCGCATCGCGGCGGCGAGGGCGTCGGTCCCGGGCCGGATCGCGGTGAGCGGGGAGGGGACGACGAGGTTGGCGGCGTCGGCCCCCATCGTCACCGCGTCGCGGATCGGGCCACGGGGGCGGCTCGGCCCGCGCAGCAGCACCCACGCCGGCCAGGCGCAGAGCACGGCGAGCACCACGACGGCGGCCGCGAGCGAGCGGGCGAGCCCGGGCACGCGCCGCCACGCCGCCCGCGGAGCGGACACGGCCAGGACCAGGGCGACGACGACGAGGGCGACCGCCCCGAGCGCCACGGTCTGCGTGTAGAGGCCGACCTGCACCGCGAACGCCAGCCCGAGCAGGGCCCCGTCCCACCACGGCCGGACCGCCCCGCGGCCGGCGAGGACCCGCACCGACGCCCAGAGCACCACCGGCGGGAGGACCGACCACACCAGGTTCGCGTGGCCCACCCACGCGTGGGCGATGACGAACGGCGAGAACCCGTAGACCAGCCCCGCGAGGGCCCGGATCCACCGCGGCCCGACGAGCACCGTCAGCGCCCGGTACGCGACGTACGCCGAGACGGCGGGGCCGAGGATCATCGCGACGTTGTCGGCGACGACGGGTCCGGCGGTCGCCGTCACGGGGGCGAGGAGCCCCCCGAGCAGCGGCACCGCGGTGTTCCACATGGCGTCGACGCCGGCCGGGGCGTTCTGCCACGTCGAGGTCAGCGGGTCCAGGCCGTGGGTCGGCGCGTACCAGATCCAGCCCAGCCACCAGGTGAACAACGACGAGTCCGACGACACCCAGCCCGTCGCGCGGCCGGCGAGGTCGCCGAGCACCCGGTGGTAGAGCACGCACGAGGCCAGCAGGTAGCCGACGACGACCCCCAGCTCGGCCGTGACGGGACGCCACTGCCGGGGGCGGGGCGGGGTCGGGTCGCCCACGGCGGGCGGCCGCGACGTCGTCGTGGTCGTCAGGCGGGCCTCCTCCACGGGTCCGGGGGCGACGGCACGCCGTCCCGGGACATCATCCGATGGAGCGAATCTAACGACCGTGACGCGACGCGGCCCCTCGTCGGCACGGCTTCACCGGCCGCGTGTCGCCCGGTTGTTAGCGTCACCGTCCGGCGGGAGCGGTCGGCGGACGGGAGCACGGCGTGGGCGAGGGCACCGAGCGGGGTGTCGAGCCGTCGGACCCCGACTCCGGGGCCACGACCTCGCCCGGCCTGCTCCTGCGCCGCCTCGTGCCGATCCGGCTGGGCCAGCGCGCCTCCTCGCGGGCCGGGACCGGGGCACGGGGAGCACCGCGCTCGACTCCGCCACCGAGCCGGTCACCGCGCGCCCGACCCCGACCGGCCCGGGGACGAACGGCTCGGACACCGACCACGCCGGCACGAACGGCGCCGCCGACGTCTTCACCCCCGACGACGGGCCCGACCGCTGGGGCCCGGACGACTGGGGCCTCGACGGGCTGCTCGTCGCGCGCGTCGTCGCGGTGGCGTCCGCGCTCGTCGCGGTGGCGTGCGGGGTGCTGCTGCCCTTCGCCCCGGTCGTCCAGAACCAGCCGGAGATCCGCTGGCCGGTCGACGTGACGCGGCCCGAGCCGACGATGCTCATGCTGACCGCCTACCAACCGCAGTCGTTCTCCGTGCGGTTCAGCTGCCGGGCGGCGCGCGCGGCGGGCGCCACCCCCGACGGCTACGTGCTGACGACGATGTCGCCGACGTCGAGCGACTTCGACGACAAGGCGCTCTCGGTGCGGGTGCGCGCCGACGTGGTGACCGTGCGCAGCGGCGGCCGGGACATCGTCGCGGAGCGGCTCCCCGCCGGGGACTGCTCCTACGACGTGGACGGGGCGGCGTCCCGGGTGACCGTGAGCCGCGACGGCCAGGCCCTCGGCCAGCTCGCACCGCGGTTCGGCGAGCCCGACCCCGACGAGATCAAGAACGTCCCGCCCGACTCGCAGCCCGCCCCCAAGCCGATCAGCGCGTTCCCCGACATCGACGCGCTGTCGTCGTCGCTGGGCGCCCTCCCGGGCGCGACCCCGGCCGACCTCGCGGTCACCGTCCACCCCGACGACCGCTACGCCAGCTCGCCGAGCTCGTTCAAGTCCGGCCTCATCACCGCGACCGTGGTGGCCGTCCTGCTCGGCGGGCTCGCGACGACCGTCGCCATCTGGCTGGGCAGGCGCCGCACCCGGTGGCGGGAGACGGCGGCGAGTACCGGCACCGACGAGGAGCCCGACCGGCCGGCGTCGCGCTGGGCGCCCCCGCCCTGGGCCCCCGCGTGGTGGTCACGGATCGACGCCAGGCTGCTGGCCGGGCTGGGCCGCTGGCGCCCGCGGCTGGTCGACGCGGTCGTCGTCGTGGCCCTCTTGTCCTGGCTCTACCTCGCCCCGCTGACCGACGACGACGGCTACTACTCGGCGATGTCGGCCGACGTGCCGTTCGCGGGCTACGTGCCGAACTACTACCAGCTCTACAACCAGGGCTTCACACCGTTCTCCTGGCCGTACTACCTGCTCTCGTGGTGGCAGCAGCAGGCCGGGTTCTCGCCGGTGGCGCTGCGGGTGCCCGCGGTGGTCTGCGGGATCCTCACCTGGTTCGCGGTGCGGATGTTCGTGGCGCGCTGCCCCGGGGTGACGTTCCCGTGGCGCGAGCACCGCTGGCTGGCGCTCGCGAGCCGGGTCGTGCTCGCCGCCGCGTTCCTCGCGTGGTGGCTGCCCTACGACGTCGGCACCCGGCCCGAGCCGTACACCGCGGTGTTCGCCGCCGCGGCCCTCGCCGTCGTCGCCGAGGGCGTCGAGCGGCAGCGGATGGACCTGCTGGCGCTCGCCGTCGGCCTCGGCGGGATCGGCCTGATGACCGCGCCGACCGGGTTCATCTGCCTCGCCCCGCTGCTGGCCGCCGCGCCCACGGTGTGGCGGGTGGTCCGGGCGCGGTCGTCGCACTGGTGGGAGATCCCGCCGCGGCTGCTCGTGGTGATCGCCCCGGGAGCCCTCGGCGCGATCGCCGGGTTCGCCGACGGCACCTACGGCGACTTCGTGCGCTCGCAGCAGATCTTCGCGCCGATCCAGCGGGCGGAGACCTGGTACCTCGAGTTCGAGCGCTACGCGAGCCTGCTCGACGAGACCTCGCGCTTCGGGACCTACGCCAAGCGCACCGCGGTCCTGCTCTGCCTGCTCGCGCTGGTGTGGTTCCTGGTCACGGCGGTGGTAGCACGGGTGCGGGACCTGCCGGTGCCCCAGCGACTGATGCTCTCGGGCTGGACGACCGTGCTGGCGTTCGTGCTGCTGCTGCCCACCCCGAGCAAGCCCTCGCACCACTTCGGCGCCATCGCCGGGGTCGGGGCGCCGTTCCTCGCGCTCATCCTCGTCGCCGGGCCCGGTCTGGTCCGGGGGTCGGTGCGCACGCTGGCCGCCCGGGACGGCAAGGTCCCGGTGCCCGCGGTCCTGGCGTCGGCGGCCGCGGCGATCGCGGTGATCGCGCTGGCCGGGCACGGGCGCAACCGCTGGGGCTTCATGTGGGGCCTGGGGATGCCGTCCTGGCTGGACTACCCCTCGGTCAAGGGCTTCTACTTCGACCAGCCGGTGTGGTGGGCCGTCGTCCTCGTGGTCCTCACCCTCGGCGTCCTGCTGGTGACGACCTGGCGCGGGCGCGGGTGGCGGCCGTGGGCGCTGATGCTGGCGATCCCGATGCTGTGCACGGTGGCCCTCGCCGCGACCACGGGACGCATGGTCGCCGACTTCGCGCTCTCGGCCGAGCACACCATGACGACCTACTCACCCGCCGCCGACGCCTGGCAGGACCCGTCGGCGACCCGCTGCGGTGCCGAGCGCGCCATCGACGTGCTCACCCCCCAGCAGACGGCGCTGCTCCCGCTGCGGCCCGTGCCCCCGGCCGACGACGAGCCCGCGGACCAGGCGTTCCCGCGCGACGCCGTGCTGCCCTCCAGCCCGCCACCGCCCGGACTGCCCCGGGGCCTGCCGGTGTGGGGCAGCTTCCGCGAGCCGTCGGAGGGGCGCTCGCCCGACGCCCGCACCGGGACGTTCACCACCGGCTGGTTCCGGCTGCCGTCCGGGCCGACCCAGGACGTGGCGCTGACGACGGAGGTCTCCGGCCGGCTCGGGGAGGGCAACTCCCTGCACCTGGAGTACGGGCGCGCGGAGCCCGGCTCCCCCGTCGTCGAGCCGATCGGCGACAGCACGGTGCGCGAGACCAGCGACGGGACCGGGTGGCGCAGCGTCGACATGACGAAGTCGCAGGTGCTGCCGCCGGACGCGACGCTCGTGCGGCTCGTCGCCACCGACACCACCACCGACGTGGGCGGCTGGCTCGCGTTCACCGCGCCGCTGGCCCAGCGATGGGCGCCGATGTCGACGGTGCTCCCGCGCGACGGGACCTACACCGTGGCCTGGGAGAACGCCTTCCTCTTCCCGTGCATCCACCAGCCGATCCAGCAGAACGGCGTCACGCAGACCATGGACGGCTTCCTCGGTTTCGGGGAGACCAGCGACTCCGCCCTGGCCGACTTCAGCGCCAAGCCCGACGCCGGCGGCATCGTCGGGAACGCCTACCGCGAGGCCGACGTCACGCAGCTGCGGACCCGGCTGCACGACTTCCCCGACGTGGACGACAACGTGCTGCTCATGCTGTTCGAGCAGCCCTACCCGAGCGGACGCTACGACCTGGTGCCCGGCTCGCGGACGGTGTCCGGGGCGACGCCGTAGGGGTCAGGCGCGGCGCAGGACGAAGATCGACGACTCGCCGGTCCCGGGCCGCAGCAGCAGCCGCCCGGCGAGGAACTGGACGAACGCCGGGACCGCGTGACGGGCCGCGTCGAGCAGCTTCGGCAGCCGCGAGTACGGCACGTCCCAGAGCCCGTCGGTGCCCTCCCGCTCGACGGTGAACCCGTGCTCGCGCAGGAACGCGGCCCACTCGGCGTGCGGCTTGAGGTTGATGTGGGTGGGGTCGGCGAACCCCATCCAGGCCTCCCCGGCGAGACGGCGGCCGCGCCCGGCCGGGTCGGGCATGACGACGAGCGCCTGCCCACCGGGGCGCAGGATGCGCCGCCAGGTGGCCAGGACCTCGGTGGCGGTCGCGTCGTCGAGGTGCTCGAGGACGTGGACGGCGGTCAGCGCCCCGAACCCGGCGGTGGGCAGCTCGTCGACGGAGGTGGTGATCGTGGCGCCCGGGGCGTTCTCCCGGGCCGTACGCGCGCTCCACTCCGAGAGCTCGAAGCCCGAGGCCGGGCCGAGCGCGGCGAGGCGGCGCACGAGGTGCCCGGTGCCGCAGCCGAAGTCGAGGTAGGGCCCGGCGTCGGTGTAGCGCGCGACGAGCCGGGTGTAGAGCCGCAGGGCCGGGCGGTCGCCCGCCTGCCCGTTGCCGGCGTAGTAGTCGGCGTCGTAGTGGTCCCCGGTGCCCTCGTGGCTGCCGGGTGCCTGTTCCGCGCTCACGCCTGCGTCCCCTCGGTCGTCGTGCCCGTGGCCGTGGTGCCCGCACCGGTCGCGGGAACCGTCTCGTGCGTCCGGATCAGCAGCAGGGCGCTGACGACCGCGCCGACGGCGGACCCGGCGCCGAAGGCGATCTCGCCCGCCACCACCACGCCCGGCACCAGCCAGAACGTCAGCCCCGCGACGGCGAGCCCGACGAGCCAGCTGGCCGCGACGTCCACGTGCCGCCCGCGGGCCACGTGGACCTGGGTCACCACGACCAGCCCGACGTGGGCGAGCACCCCCGCGATGATCACCGCGAGCTGCGCCCCGGGGATGCGGTACTCCGACCCGAAGACCAGCGTCACGATCGGCGGGCCGATCCACCACGCCAGCGGGACCCCGACCACGGCGAGCGCGACGAGGCCGGCGGCGCCCTTCGCGAGCAGGGCCGAGCACCTCGCGGCGCCGACCCGCCCCGAGCAGCCGGGTCAGCGTGGGCACCACCGCGGACTGCAGCGGCACGACCATCGACAACGGCGCCTTGGCGAGCGTGAAGGCGGCGACGAACACACCGGCTGCGGCCTGGGCGGTGCCGTTCGCGAGCGCCACCACCACCACGGGCAGCCCGTTGAGGAGCAGCTGGGCGCACACCGAGCCGACGAGCAGCGGCGTCGCCGACCGGAGGAGGGCCCGGGTGCCGTGGCGGGCGGGGTCGGCCGCCGGGGTGCTGGGCTCGTGCTCGGCGCGGCGCCACGCGGCCCGCAGCAGCGGCAGGTGGGCGACCGCGATCGCCGCGACGAGGGCCCAGCAGTAGAGCGCGGCGTGCCGGCCGCCGACGGCGAGCAGGACGCCGGCGCACCCGAGGCGCAGGATCGCGTCGAGGACCATGACCGCGCCGTGCCGCACCAGCCGGTCGGTGCCGATGAGCACCCCGCGCAGCAGGAACTGGCCCGCCGAGACCAGGCAGAGGGCCACGAGGGCACCGAAGGCCCAGGGGTCGCGGTCCAGGGAGGTGGACACCAGCGGGTAGGCGGCGAGGAGGACGACGACGGCGAGCACCGCCAGCGCCGCCGCGGTCGCCGCCCCGGCGACGAGCACCTGACGTCGGGACTCGCGCAGCGACAGCCGGCGGGCGAGCTCCTGCTCGAGCGGCAGGAACGGCCCGAAGCCCAGGACGAGGGCGAGCGCCCAGAACGCGCCGAAGGTGGCGTACTCCGCCGGGGTCAGCGCCCGCGCGACGACCGCGAGGTAGACGTTGACGAGCAGCCCCGAGACCACGACACCGATCCCGGCCGACCCGACCAGGCGCCGGGCGCCCGGCCCCCCGCGCGACGGGGGCGCGGGCGACGGGCCGGAGGGATCGGTCGTGGCACTGATGCGACGACGATAGCGATCCACCGCCCGCCCTCCACCGCTCGCCCACGCGCGAGAGTTGGTGCACCATCCCGGTGAAGCCGGGGTCACTCCCTGGTGTGACCTACCCTCTGTGAAGGTACGGTGACGCTGTGGCTATTGGGAGAGTCGTCGGCATCCTGGTGGCGATCCTCGTCGTCTTCTGGATCATCAGTTCGCCGGTGACGGCGGCGGGGACGGTCAACAACATCCTGTCCGACCTCGCCTCGGCCGGGGACTCGCTGATCAGCTTCATCCGCAACGTCGTCTGACGGACGCTCCTAGAGCGTCGCCGCGGGCGCGCTCGGCGGCGGAGGCGGGGTCGGACCCGGCTCGTTCCCGGGCAGGTGCACGTCGGTGATGACGATGTTGAGCTCCGTGACGCGGACGCCCGCGATCTGCTCGACCGCCTCGGGCACGTGCCGGCGCAGCGCCCGGGTCAGCTCCCGCGCGCCGACGCCGTACTCGATCTCGACGTCGAGCCCGATCGACGCGGTGTCCTTGTCGAGCTCGACGCGCACCCCCCCGACGTTCTCGGTGTTCCCGGTCAGCGTCTGACGCACCGCGCCGACGGCCCGCGAACCCGCCGCGCCGAGCTGGACGACGCCCGGGATGTCGCGGGCGGCGTAGGCGACGACCTTCTGCACGACGGCGGGCAGGACCTCGGTGGTGCCCGACACCTCGAGGGCACCCAGCGGCGGGGTCGGTGTGGGCGGGACGGGCGGCGTCGGCACGGTCATACCGGTCGTGTACCCGCTGGGTGACCGGCCGTCCCGCCACGGTCAGGTGCGGGCGTGACGGTGCGCCGAGAGGCGTAGGACGATCGCGGCCAGCAGGGTCGCGAGCACCGAGGCCACGACCACGCCCACCTTCACGTGGTCGTCGGCGGGGGTGCCGCCCCCGAAGGCCAGCTCGCCGACCAGCAGCGAGACGGTGAAGCCGATCCCGCCGAGCAGCGCCAGACCGAGGACGTCGAGCCAGCTCAGGGACGCGTCGAGCCGCGCCCGGGTCAGCCGATGGACCAGCCACGCCGCACCCAGCACGCCGACGCCCTTGCCCACGACCAGGCCGACGACGACCCCGACCGTGACCGTGTCGGTCAGGCTCGCCCCCAGCTCACCCCCGACCACCGACACCCCGGCCGCGAAGAACGCGAACACCGGCACCGCCACCCCCGCCGAGAGGGGACGCCAGCGGTGCTCGAAGTACTCGGCGAGCCCCGGGCCCTCCCCCGGCGCCCGGCGCCGGACCGGCACCGTGAACGCGAGCAGCACCCCGGCCACCGTCGCGTGCACCCCGGACGCGTGCACCAGCGCCCAGGCGACCAGGGCCAGCGGGAGCAGCAGCCAGGGGGAGCGGACCCGGCGCTGCACGAGCACGCCGAACACGGCGATCGGGACCAGCGCGAGCAGCAGCGGCACCGGGGAGAGCGCGTCGGTGTAGACGACCGCGATGATCGTGATCGCGATGAGGTCGTCGACGACGGCGAGGGTGAGCAGGAAGGTCCGCAGCGCGGTCGGCAGGCCCCGCCCGATGACGGCGAGGACCGCGAGCGCGAAGGCGATGTCGGTGGCCGTGGGCACGGCCCACCCCGCGAGGGCCTCCGGGACGCCCCGGTTGATCACCAGGTAGAGCGCCGCGGGCACCGCCATGCCGCCCACGGCCGCGGCGACCGGCAGCACCGCGCGGGCCGGCTCCCGCAGGTCGCCCGCCACGAACTCGCGCTTGAGCTCGAGACCGGCGACGAAGAAGAAGATCGCGAGCAACCCGTCCGCCGCCCAGGCGCTCAGCGGGAGGTCGAGGTGCAGCGCGGCCGGTCCCACCGTGAACGCCCCGAGCGCGGTGTAGGCCCCCGCCACGGCGAGTTGGCCCAGACCAGGGCGATCAGCGCCGCGCCGATCAGCAGCACGCCGCCCACGGTCTCGCGGCGCAGCAGCTCCGCGGGACCGGAGGACTCGTCGTCGGGCGGGGAGGTCATCGGGGGCGGTCAGCAGACCGCGTTCGGCCCGGGGAGCGTGAGGTCGGTGAGGTAGCGGTTCACCTGGTCGTCGACGCAGGAGTCGCCCTGGCCGTAGACGGTGTGCCCGTCGCCGCGGTGGGTCAGCAGCACCGAGCCGGGCAGGCGCTGCACCAGGTTGACGCTGTTCTGGTACGGCGTGGCCGGGTCGTTCGTCGTGCCGATGACCAGGGTGGGGGCGAGCCCCTGCCCGGTCGGCGGCGTGAGCGGGTCCTGCGGGACGGGCCAGTCGGCGCAGGTCAGCCCGCTGACGAGGACGTTGCCGCTGAAGTGCGGCGCCCGCACCTCGGCCGTGCGCGCCTGCGCGAGCACGTCCTGGGGGTTGCGCGGCCACGAGCTGTCGAGGCAGCTGACGGCGTTGTAGGTGTCGGAGTTCGAACCCTCGAAGTACTTCGCCGCGAGCCGGCGGAAGGGCCCGCCGTCGCCGCCGTCGGCCGCCTTGAGCGCCTGGGCGAGCACCGGCCAGTTGCTCTTGGAGTAGAGCGGCAGCACGACGCCGAGCTCGAGCAGCCCGGGCGAGAGCGGCGACATCCCCGGCACCGGGATGGGGGCGGCATCCACCCGGGCGCGGACCCGGTCGAGCATCCCGATCGCGTCCGGGCCCGCCGGGCAGTCCGACCGGGACGCGCAGTCCGCGGCGAACTGGTGCAGCGAGTTCTCGAAGCTCTCGGCCTGGCTCGGGTCGAGGCCGGGCAGGGTCACGTCGACGACGCCGTCGAGCACCATCGCCCGCACCCGCTGCGGGAAGAGCTCGCCGTAGACCTGGCCGATCGAGGTGCCGTAGGAGTACCCGAGGTAGCTGATCTGCTGCTGGCCGAGCGCGTTGCGCAGCGAGTCCATGTCCCGGGCCACGTCGCGGGTGCCGAGGTGGGGCAGGAGCTGGCGGTAGGTGTCGCCGCACGACCGGTCGTAGCGCTCGACGGCCTGCGAGGTGGACGCCTCCCCCGCGGGATCGCCGGGGTCGGGGTCGCCGTAGTAGGGGGTGTCCGGCCCGACCGGGCACTTCAGGGCGCTGCTGCGCCCGACACCGCGCGGGTCGAACCCGACGACGTCGAAGCGGTCCGCGACGGCGGCCGGGACCTGCCCGCTCTCCACGGTGTCGATCCCGGACCCGCCCGGGCCGCCCGGGTTGACCAGCAGCACCCCGAGCTTCTGCGACTGGTCCTTCGCGGGCTGCAGGACGATCCCGATGCCGATCGTGGGCCCGTTCGGCACGCCGTAGTCGACGGGCACCGTCACCGTCGCGCACTGGAACGCCCCGTCGCAGGGCACGAACGACGCCGGGGCGCCGACCGGGCTGGGCGGCGGCGCCGGGGTGGGGGTGGAGCTCGACGAGGTGTCGGTCTGCAGCGCGGGCAGGCTCCCCCCGCCGGTGCAGCCGGCGAGCAGCAGCGCGGCCGCCGCGAGGGCGACCCCGAGCGTCGAGCACCGACGCCTCCGGGACCGCCGTCGGTGCCCGACACCGACCCGCCCGGTGCTCCCGTGCTCCATCCCGCCGCCCCCGCCCGCCGTCTGCTCGACCTGACCTGCGCGTCGGGCCCCACCGGGGCAGGACCCGACCGTCCGGGGCATCTTGCCCGAGGGCCCCGGGGGCGGCCCGCCCGGCGACCCCTTCTCCCCGCGATCGACGATGGCTACCGTCGGTCCATGGACGAGCCGGATCTGGTGCTGGTTCCGGCGCTGGTGGGGCTCCCGGCCGCGCAGGCGCACGAGCTGGCGATCTCCGCCCGCGTGGTGGCGGTCGATCCGGATCCGGACACCCCGCCGACGGTCAGCGGCACCGTCACCGCGCAGCAGCCGCTCGCCGGTGTCCGCGTGCCCGCCGGGGATCCGGTGACGATCTGGGTGGAGCCGGACGACGACGGGGGCGGCGGGAACATGCCCCGCGTCGCGCCCGACCAGCCGCTCGACGGGGCGGGCGCGCGCACCTGACGGGGTCGTCGCGTCTCCCGGGTCGCCGGGCCCCGGACCGGGCACCCCGCCCCATGAGGATCGGCTACAAGCTCATCGCCGAGGCCTACGGGCCCGCCGAGATGGTCCGGCAGTGCGTGCTCGCCGAGCAGGCGGGATTCGACTTCGTCGAGATCTCCGACCACTTCCACCCGTGGGTGTCGGAGCAGCAGCACTCCGGGTTCGCCTGGTCGATGCTGGCGGCGATGGCCGCGAGGACCGAGCGCATCGAGCTCGCGACCGGCGTGACCTGCCCGTTCATCCGCTACCACCCGGCGGTGGTCGCGCAGGCCGCCGCCACGACGCAGATCCTCGCCGAGGGGCGCTTCACCCTCGGGGTCGGCTCGGGCGAGCAGCTCAACGAGCACGTCGTCGGGCAGGGCTGGCCCGCGGTGCACGTGCGCCACCGGATGTTCCGCGAGTCGCTCGAGATCATCCGCCTGCTGTGGCGGGGCGGGTACCAGAGCTACGAGGGGCGCCACCTGACGATCGAGGACGCCCGCGTCTTCGACCTCCCCGAGACGCTGCCGAAGATCGTCGTCGCGGCGGGCGGGCCGCGGGCGGCGGCGCTGGCCGGCGAGCTGGGCGACGGCCTGTTCACCACCGAGCCGCGGCGCGACCTCGTCGAGGGCTACCAGAAGGCCGGCGGGGACGGCCCGCGCTACGCCGAGGTGCCGCTGGCCTACGCCGCCACCGAGCAGGAGGCCGCGCAGAGCGCGCGCGACCTCTTCCGCTTCGGGCTCACCGGGTGGAAGGTGCAGGCCGAACTGCCCAACCCGGTCAACTTCGACGCCGCGACCTCGTGGGTCACGCCCGAGCACATGCGGGAGGCCTTCGGCTGCGGGCCGGACACCGAGCGGCACGTCGCGGTGACGCAGCCGTTCGTGGACGCCGGCTACGACCACCTGGCGCTGATCAACGCGGGACCCGACGTGGACGGCTTCTTCGAGCACGCGTCCTCGGAGCTCATCGGGCGGCTGCGGGCCCTCTGACCTCGACGGCCCCGTGAGCCCCGCCGGCGCCGCGATCCCGACGACCATCGGATCCCGACGGCCACGTGGGCGGGACCGGGCGCCGTCGCGTCCGATCCCGCCCCATGGGCTCCGGCCGCCGGCACGGTCCCCTCCCCCGGGGGGACCGGGCCGGCGGCGGCGCTGGCAAACCGGGCGGTCTGCCCGTGATCAGTCTGCCGTGTGGACCCCGCTGTGAGGCAGTTGTGAACGCCACAGAATCCGGTCGGCGGTCCGTTGCACGCGACGAGCGTCTGGTCGCACCCTCTCGGAGGCCGCCATCCGGCCGCCGTCGACCACCCGGGTGACCCACACGGTGCCGCGTCCCCCAGACGCCGGTCACACCGGCGACCCCCGTAACCTGGGACGTGATGGCGACGAGGAGGGGGAGGACCACCGGATGACCGTGGCCTCCCCGCACACCGACCCGGGCGAGCGCGGCGCTCCGGGGTCGGACCACAGCCCGTCGGGCGAGGCCCGCCGGCGCCGGACCTTCGCGGTGATCTCCCACCCCGACGCGGGCAAGTCGACGCTGACCGAGGCCCTGGCCCTGCACGCCGAGGTGATCTCCGCGGCCGGCGCGGTCCACGGGAAGGGCGGGCGCCGCGGCGTCACGTCCGACTGGATGGACATGGAGCGCGAGCGCGGCATCTCGGTCACGTCCGCGGTGCTGCAGTTCGCCTACCGCGACCACGTCATCAACCTGCTCGACACCCCGGGCCACGGCGACTTCTCCGAGGACACCTACCGGGTGCTCGCCGCCGTCGACGCCGCCGTCATGCTGCTCGACGCCGCCCGCGGTCTCGAGCCGCAGACGCTCAAGCTCTTCGACGTGTGCCGGGCCCGCGGGGTGCCGGTGCTCACCTTCGTCAACAAGTGGGACCGCCCGGGCCGCGAGCCGCTGGAGCTGGTCGACGAGGTCGAACAGCGGATCGGGCTGCGCCCCATGCCGATCACGTGGCCCGTCGGGATCGCCGGCGACTTCCACGGGCTCGTCGAGCGCGCCGACGGCACGATGCGCCGCTTCACCCGCACCGCCCACGGGGCGTCCCGGGCCGTCGAGGAGATCCTCGACGCCGACCGGGCGGCCGCCGAGGAGGGCGTCGACTGGGAGCGCGCCACCGAGGAGCTGGAGCTCCTCGGGGAGATCGGCGCCGACTTCGACGCGACCGACTTCCACGCCGGCATCGCCACCCCCGTGATGTTCGGGGCCGCGCTGTCCAACATCGGCGTGGCGCGGCTGCTCGATGCGCTGGTGGACCTGGCGCCGCCGCCGACCCCGCGCCCCTCGGCGGCCGGCGACCCGCGCCCCCTCGAGTCGCCGTTCTCCGGGCTGGTGTTCAAGGTCCAGGCGTCGATGGACAAGTCGCACCGTGACCGCGTGGCCTTCGTCCGGATCTGCTCCGGCCGCTTCGAACGCGGCATGGTGCTCACCCACGACGCCACGGGGCGCCCGTTCGCCACGAAGTACGCGCAGGCGATGTTCGGGCGGGACCGGTCGACGATCGAGGAGGCGTTCCCCGGCGACATCGTCGGCCTGGTCAACGCCACCGCCCTGCGGCCCGGGGACACGCTGTGGGCCGACGAGCCGGTGACGTTCCCGAGCATCCCGAGCTTCGCCCCGGAGCACTTCTCCGTCGCGCGCGTGGCCGACGCGTCGAAGACCAAGCAGTTCCGCAAGGGCATCGAGCAGCTCGACTCCGAGGGCGTCATCCAGGTGCTCTCCTCCGACCTGCGCGGTGACCAGGCCCCGGTGCTCGCCGCCGTCGGGCCCCTGCAGTTCGAGGTCGTCGCCGCACGGCTCGGCGACGAGTTCTCCGCGCCGATCAAGCTCGAGCGTCTCGACTACTCGCTCGCGCGGCGCACCGACGCCGCGGGCGCGGAGGCGCTCAAGGGATCGATCGGCATCGAGGTCCTCACCCGCCGCGCGGACGGCGAGCTGCTCGCCCTCTTCCCGCACAAGTGGCGGCTGCAGGCCGTCATGCAGAACCAGCCGACGCTGACGCTCGATCCGTTGATCGCCGAGGGAGCCACTCCGTGAGGATCACGACCGGGACCCGGGCCCACGGTCTGCTGGGTCTGACCGTGTCGGTCCTCCTGATCGCCGGAGTGATCGTCGGGTGCTCGAGCTCGGGGGGCACCGGCTCGACCGGCTCGTCGGACCCCAGCGCGGCCGGCTCCGCCCCCGCCCTGACCGGCGCCCCGGACCCCGCCTCCGTGCCCGCCCCGATCTGGCAGGCCAACCTGTCCGGGCCGAACCCGCTGGCGAACTTCCGGGACACGCCCTACAACAACGACGGCGCGCCGGCGCCCGTGATCGTCGCCGCGCCCGGCATCTCCGGGGCGAAGGCGGTGCGCTACACGGTGCCCGGCGGCGGGAAGCGCACCGAGCTCGAGCCGCAGGTCCAGTCCTACAAGGAGGGCGACGACGCGTACTTCGGTTTCGCGTGGAACCTCCCCACCGACTTCCCGGTGAACGCCGACGGCTGGCAGGTCGTGGCGCAGTGGAAGAACGACGGCGACGGCAGCCCGCCCATCGAGGTCAAGGTCGACCACGGCCAGTTCGTCCTCGACGGTGGCGCGGGCGGCGACGACCCCGGGCAGAACTACTTCACCCAGCCGATCGGGCCGGCGGTCACCGGCCAGCAGACCGACATCGTGCTGCACATCCACTTCTCGACCGACCCGACGAAGGCCCAGGTCGACGTCTGGATGAACGGCCAGAAGCGCATCGACGGCTACCACCCCCCGGGCGGGACCCGGTACGAGAACGACGACTCCTACCTGAAGACCGGCATCTACCGGGACACGGCCATCAGCCAGACCGCCGTGCTGTACCTGATCGACGCCCGCGTGGCCAACAGCTACGACTCCGCGGCGGCGCTGGTGGGCCCGCGCAGCTGACGCCCGCTCAGTGGCGGGAGGAGCCCGGGGGCAGGCCCCGCGGGGGCAGCGCGGCGTTGATGATCCGGCTGAGCTCCTCGGGGTCCTCGACCTCGACGACCACGCGGTGGAACGGCACCCCGCGCAGGTAGATCGCGAGCAGCGTCGTCGCGGCGTGCACCATCCACAGCTGGCGCCGCTCGCCGACGCCGTAGGCCCCGGCGCGGAGCATCCCCGGGACCGAGATGCCCGGCAGGTGCACGCGCGGGCTGGCGGCGACGGCGTCGCGCCGCCCCAGGGTCCGGGCGCCCAGGACGCGGTCGATCGGCAGGAACACCCCGCCGCGACACGCGTAGACCCGGTCGCGGCCGGTGAAGCGCAGGAGGACGCCGTGCTCGGTCACCCTCGTCTGCACACCCATCGCGCGGCCCCCTCCCCGCTTGCGCCCGACGGTCCTGCCCCCGACCCGCCGCTCACGCGGGGCGGTGCTCACCCCTCACGGTCGGCCCGGGCCGAGGACTGCTCGTACGCCTCCTCCGCGGCACGGCGCGCGTCGTCGTAGCCCTTCTTGACCGCGTCCTGCCCGTCGTCGTGGGCGTCCGCGACGGCCTTCTCGGCCTCCTTCGCGGCGGCGGCCAGGGCCCGTTCCGCCTCCGCGGCGACCTGCGCCAGGTCCGGGCCCTCGTCCTCGGTCACCGAGGTGGCCGCGGGCGGGGCGGACGGGGACGTGACCGCGGCGGCGGTGCCCGGGACGGAGCCGACGGGCCCCTCGGGGGTCGAGCCGTCGGCTCCCTCGTCACGGTGCCGGGCGCCGGAGGGCTGGTCCTCGCTCGTCCGCGGCCCCGCCGGTGGGGTCGGAGTCGATGAAGTCACTGCGGGTCTCCGTGGCTCGTGTCCGGACCGCGCAGCGCAACCGGTTGCGCTCCGACCGTTCCGGAAAGGGGTACGTCCGGCCAGCATCGCACCTTCCCACGCCCACGGCGCCAGGGGGCCCGCTCCGAGAACCGCTCGGCGCGGAGGCACCGCCGCATGCCCCACCGTCGTCCGCCGGTCGCCGACGCGACGACCTCCGTCCGCCGCGTCCCGGCGCCGCGGTCCGGGCGTCCGGGCGGTTCGGGGGACAGAGGTATCGTGCTCGGACCGTCCCCGAGACCCACGGGCTCCGGCGGACGGTGTCGGGGCTAGCGGGTGCCGGTCATCCGCGCACGGGGAGCACGCGGTGGACCGTCACAGCACGCGAGTGGGCAGGGCCCGCCGCGGCCTGCGGCCCGTGCCCGTGCGCCGCCACGCCGCGGACGACCTCCTGACCGACGCCGCCGCGCTGTTCCCGGAGTCCCGGCGCTGGTGCCCGCACTGCGACGGCCCGGTCGGGCGCGGCCGTGACGGTCGCCCGGGTCGGCTGCGCGGCACGTGCGGCCACTGCCGGACCCCGTTCGACCTCACCCCGGAGCTCGCCCCCGGCACCGCCCTCGGCGACCGGTGGCGGATCACCGGCCTCCTCGCGCGCGGGGGCGACTGGGTCTACACGGCCGCCGGGGAACGGGGCGAGCCCGTCGTCGTGGCCCCGCGCCGGGACGACGACGCCGCGACCCCCGCCCGGCTGCTCGGCCACGGGCACCCGGCACTCGTCGGGCTGCGCGACGTGGTCGAGCGCGACGCCGCGGTGTTCCTCGTGCTCGACCTCGTCGAGGGGGACCCCGCGCACGGACCGACGGACCCGGTGACGGCGGCCGAGGTCGTGCTGGGCGTCGTGCCCGCGGTGGCGCACCTGCACCGCCTCGGGCTGCTCCACGCGGACCTCAAGCCCGGCAACGTGCTGCGAGGCCCGCAGGGGCCGGTCCTGGTGGACCTGGGCTCGGTCCGCCGCCTCGACGACCGCCGCAGCCCCGTGTGGGGCACCGAGGGGTTCCTCGCCCCGGAGATCGCCCCGGGCGGCGCGGGCCCGTCGGTGGCCTCCGAGGTGTACGCCCTGGGCCGCACCCTCGACGTCCTGCTGGGTCGCCCGGTGCGCCCGCAGCTGGCCCCCCGCCCGTCCCACGCCGTCGCGACCCCGCTGGATCCGGTGATCACGCGGGCCACCGCCGCCGACCCGGCCCTGCGACACCCCGACGTCGAGGCCCTCGCCGCGGACCTCGGTGCGGCGCTGCGCCCCGGTCGGACCGGACGCCCCGGACGCCCCGGCGTGGGTGGGACGGCCGGCCGCGGAGCCGTGCACCAAGATGATCCCGACGATCCCCGCCACGATGCCCCGGGCGCCCCCGCCGGACCCACCCGCACGGCACCCGCCCCACGAGGAGCCTTCCCGACGTGACCGAGTCCTCCGCGCCGCCGTCCGCGACGAACGGCTCCGACGACCCGGGCCCCGACCGGTCGAGCCCGGGACCGCCGACGCCGCCGTCGGGGACCGCCGTGCCCGACGCAGGTGCCTCGGCGGCCCCGCGCGCGGCCGCGCAGGACCCGGACCCGACCGGTGGGGTCCCGGTGCAGTCCGTCGGGCCGGCGGGCACCGCCGGCGAGCACACGGACCTGCGGGCGGTCCTGGAGGCCACCCGCGCGGAGATCGAGGAGGCCGACTGCCTCGAGTGCGGCGCGGGGGCCGACCAGGCCGTCGAGGGCGCGTGCGGGAACTGCGGGACGCGGCGGCCCGCGGCGCGCGACCACGTGGAGTTCCGCCTCGGCCCGGGCGCGGCGGTCACCGACCGCGGCCTGCGCCGACGCCGCAACGAGGACGCGTGCGCGCTCGGCCGCATCGCCACGCCCACCGGCGAGGTCCTCCTCGGGTCGGTGTGCGACGGGGTGGCCTCCGCCCGCCGCGGCGACGAGGCCTCGCTGGCGGCGGCGGAGGCGGCCGTGGCCGCCGTCCTCACCCGCATCGCGGCGCACGGGGACGACCGCGCGGGGCTCGACACCCTCGCCGCGACGGCCGCGGGCGCCGCGGCCGAGGCGGCCGCGGACCTGGTGCGCTTCGGCGGCGACCCGTCCGACCCGCCGGCCACCACCTACACCGGAGCCGTCACCCGGGCCGGCTCGGCGGTGGTCTCGTGGGTCGGCGACAGCCGCGTGTACTGGCTCGCCACCGACGGCACCTCGCAGCTGCTCTCCACCGACGACTCGTGGGCGGAGGAGATCGCCGCGGCCGGGGTGATGACCCGCGAGCAGGCCCACGCCGACCGCCGCGCCCACGTGCTCACCCGCTGGCTGGGCCACGACTCCCCCGAGGGTCCCGCCCGCGCCCGGCGCTTCCGGCCCGCCGGGCCCGGCTACCTGCTCCTGTGCAGCGACGGGGTGTGGAACCACATCCCGGAGGCCGACCGGCTCGCCGCCCTCCTGTCCGGCGTCGACGTCCTCGCCGACGCGCGCGCCCTCGTGGACGCGGCCCTCGCCGACGGGGGCCACGACAACGCGACCGTCGCGCTGCTGCCCCTCGACCCGGCCGACGGCGACGGCGAGTGGGACCCGCGCCCCGACGGCAGCGACGACACCGGCCCGATCCTCATCCCGCTCGACGGCGACGACGAGGACGACGACCGCGACCGGTGGGGCGGCGGGGACGACGACCCGACCGGCGGCGCCTCCGACACCGTCGACCCGAGCGGACCCGGGCGCCCGTGACGGGCTGGACCGCGCGGGTCTGGGCCGATCGGGACCACTACGAGCTCGTGCGGGCCCGGGCCGAGCCCGCCCGGGACCCGGTGGAGGTGCCGGGCTTCCCGTCCGACGCCGTGGAGTTCGAGGTCCCGCTGCGGGGCGAGGAGATGCGCATCGGACGCCGCGGGGTCCCGGACGACGCCCCGGTGCCCGCCGCGCCCGACGACGACGTCCCCGGGATCGACCTCACCGGGCCGCCCCGGGATCCGGGGGTCTCCCACCTGCACGCGGTGCTGCTCTCCGTCGGACCCGACCGCTGGGTGGTCCTCGACGCCGGGTCCACGAACGGGACCTCGGTGAACTACGCCGCCGAGCGGATCGAGCCGGGGACACCGGTGCCGCTGGACTCCGGCGACAGCATCCACGTCGGGGCCTGGACCTCCATCACCGTCGAACGGCGATGAGGCGCAGCGTCGCCGGGTCCTCCTCGATCACGGCGGCGGCAGCGGGGTCCACGGTGGCCAGCGGACCGGTCGCGGGGTTCCGGTCCTGCGCGACGACGGGGCCGGTGCTGCTCAGGGGACCGGTGCCGCCGAGAGGGCCGGTGCCGACCGGGCCGGTGCTGGTCACGACCGGGATCGGTCCGGTCGCGGTGGTGGCCCGGTGGTGGGCGAGCACGAGGCGGGCGGCGAGGAAGCTCGCCGGCACCGCGAGCACGGCGGCCGCGAGCGGGGCGATGCGCTCGTCCACGCCCAGCCCGACGAGGACGACCACGCCCACCGTCGTCGCCGCGACGTTGACCGCCTGGGAGGCCGGGTAGAGCAGGAAGCGGCGCCACGAGGGCCGCACGCGGAACGTCACGCGGCAGTTGAGGAAGAACGACACCACCATCGCGGCGCCGAGGCCGACCACGTGGGCGACGAGGTAGCCGACGTGGCCCAGCACGAGCAGGTAGACCACGTAGTAGGTGGCGGCGTTCACCACGCCGACGAGGGCGTAGCGCACCAGCGCCCAGAACAGCGGCGCCCGTCTCCCGAGGAACGCGCTCACTCTGTCCGTCTCCTCATGTCGGAGCGTCCGTGCGCCACCCCGTCAGCGGTTCGACTCAGCGCACGGCGGCCGGGGCCAGCGCCACCGCGAGGAAGACCAGGACGACCCATGCGACGCCGAGGACCTGGAGCACGCGGTCGTGCAGCACGATCTCCTCGGGCTCACCGCCGTTGCCGCCGTCGACGTCGACCGCGTAGCGCAGGATCGCCACCACGAACGGGACCACCGAGATGATCGCCCAGAGACTCGGCGGCGTCGGGAGCCGGCCCGGGATCGTCGTCACGCCGATGCCGAAGGCCCACAGCCCGTAGGCCATGATCACGACGGTCGCCGACAGCGACCACACGAACCGCAGGTAGGACGCCGAGTAGCGCTCCAGCGACTTCCGGATCTTGGCGCCGGTCTGTTCCGCGAGGCGCATCTCGGCGTAGCGCTTGCCCGCCGCCATGAACAGCGAGCCGAAGGCCATCGTCAGGAGGAACCACGGCGAGAGGTAGAGCGTCGCGGCGGCACCGCCGGCGATGGCCCGCATGAGGAACCCGGAGGACACGATGCAGATGTCGATCACGGGCTCGTGCTTGAGCCAGAGGCAGTACGCCAGCTGGACCACGATGTAGACCGCGGCCACGATCGCGAGGTTGCGGGTCGCGACGAAGCTCAGCGCGATGGCGCCGGCGAAGAGCACCACGGCGACCCCGTAGGCCACCGCGGGCGGCACGATCCCCGCCGCGATGGGCCGGAAGCGCTTCTTCGGGTGCGCGCGGTCGGCCTCGACGTCGCGGGCGTCGTTGACCAGGTAGACCCCGGACGCGGCGAGCGAGAAGACGGCGAACGCGACGACGACGTGCAGCAGCACGCCGACCTCGCCCAGGCGCCCCGCCGCGAACGGCGCCGCCAGGACCAGCACGTTCTTCACCCACTGCTTGGGGCGCATGGTCTTGAGCACGCCCAGCGGGAGGGCGAGCGGACCCGTGCGGCGCACCGGCACCGCGTCGTCGTCGGGGGCGTCCTCGGGCTCGGCCTCGTCGAGGGCGTCGAGCGCGAGGTCGGCGGGGTCGGGCTCCACCTCGTCCCGCGTCTCCCGCTCCTGCCTCGATGGTCCGGCTCCCCTATCGGCGTGCTCCGTTGAATGCTGCGCGTCCTGCGATGTCGTCATGCGGTCCTCCAGCGGCCGACGGACCCGCGCGCGATGAGACGACGCGCGCCGAGCGCGCACGCCACTCCCAGGGCGGACCCGGCCAGAACGTCGGTCGGGTAGTGGACGCCCAGCACCAGGCGCGAGAGCGCCATCGCGGGCACGGTCGGGAGGGCGGCACCCGGCCGCCCGAGCAGGCCGCCGAAGAGCACCGCGGCGGCCGTGGTGGAGGTGGCGTGCGAGGAGGGGAAGCTCAACCGGCTCGGCGTCCCCACGTGCACCGCGATCCGCGGGTCGTGCGGCCGCGGCCTGCGGACGACCCGCTTGACGGCGATGGAGGCACCGTGCGCCACGGCGACACCCGCCGTCGCGGTCACCCACTGCCGGCGACGGGGACGGTCGAGCGCGGCACCCACCGCGCCGATCGCCAGCCACCCGGCCGCGTGCTCACCGAAGAGCGACATGCCGCGCGCGGCCCGCACCACCGAGGGGTGGTCGATGCGCCGCTGGACCGCGGTCAGTGCGGCCACCTCGCCGGCCGGATCGTCGCTCACGTCGGGCGCCCGATCGAGCACACGTCCTCCTCCCGGGATCTCCCCGAGTCTCGGGCCACCCCACCGGACCGGGCGGGTGGCAACCGGGGCGATGCTACGCGGGCCTTGACAAGTGGCCGTCAGGGAGGTTCGCCCGGCGGGTCGTGGCGGCGAGGGCGCCGGGACGCGTCACCTCCACGTCGGGCGCCGTCCACCGGGGCGCCGCCGCCGGTCCTCGCCGACGTCGAGCGGTGCCCGTTCCGTGCCCGCACCGTCCCTGATGATCCACGTCGGTGCTCCGGAACGCCTCGGATCCGACGCCGTCCGCCGCACTCCTCGGGACCGGGGTCCGCCCGCCCCCCGGGATGGTCGCGATCTCGGGAGCGACACGCGCAAGGCTCGCTGCGACCCGCGACCGAGATACGGATCTCCACGCTGTCGGCCCGCTCCGGGCCGAGGCGCGGTGCCCCGTCGTGCGGGCACGCAGACCGCCCCACCCGGAGCGGGGGTGCGGGCTCAGAACCAGCGCTCCAGCACGAGCGCGACCCCGTCCTCGTCGTGGCGCGCCGTGACCTCGTCGGCCACGGCGTGCAGCTCGGGGTGGGCGTTGCCCATCGCGACCCCGTGGCCGGCCCAGCGCAGCATCTCGAGGTCGTTGGGCATGTCGCCGAACGCCACGACCTCCTCGGCGTCGACGCCGAGGTGGGCCGCCGCCTGCGCGAGCCCGTGCGCCTTCGTCACCCCGCGCACCGAGCACTCCACGAGCCCGCTCGACGCGGAGAACGTCACGTCCACGAGCTCGCCCAGCCCGTCCCGCACCGCCGCGGCCATCGCGTCGCTGGACAGCGCGGGACGACGGGCGAGGACCTTGATCGCCGGCTCCGCCGTGAGGTCGGCGGTCGGGACCTCGACGTGGTCGGCGTTCGGCCACGCGTGCTGGAAGCCGGGCTCGCTGCAGAACTCCGCGACACCGGGGCGCGGCACCCGCTCGACCGCGAGACCGGCCCCCGGCAGCGCCACCCGCAGCCCGTCGAGCACCTCGGCGAGCACGTCGCGCGGGAACTCGGAGGCCTCGAGGACCTCGTCGGTCGCGGCGTCCCAGAGGACGGCGCCGTTGGCCGCGACACACAGGCCGCGCTCCCCGAGGGCGTCGCACACCGGGAGGATCCAGCGCGGCGGCCGTCCGGTGGCCAGCACCAGGGGGACGCCGGCGGAACGCATCCGGTGCAGCACCCCGATCAGGCGTTCCCCGGGGTGCCCGTCGGCGCCCAGCAACGTGCCGTCGACGTCGCTGGCGACCAGGCGGGGCGGGCGCATGCGCCCGATTCTCCGCTGTCGCCCACTGCGCCCGCCGCGCGGAGCGGGCAGCCCCATCCGTCAGTACCCGCCGGCGCGGAGCGCTCCGACCCGCTCGAAGGCCTGCTGGTACTGGTCGGCCATCGCCGTCGAGGTGTAGTTCGCCAGCGCGCGCTCCCGCCCGGCGGCGCCGAGCGCGGCGATCCGCTCGGGGTCGCGCAGCACGGCCTCGCACGCGTCGGTCCACGCCTCGCGGGTGAGCGGGTCGACGATCACCCCGGCCCGCCCGTCGTCGAGCATCTCGGGGATCGCCCCGCTGACCGCGGCCATGACCGGCACCCCGCGGGTCATCGCCTCGACCATCACCATCGGGAACGCCTCGAAGCCGCTCGGCACGCAGAGCACGTCGATCTCCGCGAACGCGTGGTCCGGCCCCGACGAGCGGCCCCGCCAGCGCACCCGATCGGCGAGGTGGGCGGGGGTCTGCGCCTCGAGCTCGGCGCGGTCCGGCCCGTCGCCGAAGATGTCCAGCGACCAGTCCGGCAGGCCGCGCGCATCGAGGGCGGCCAGCGCGTCGATCAGCAGCAGCGGGTTCTTGTAGGCCTTGATGCGGGTGAGCATCCCGAAGCGGACCCGCCCGCCGGTGGCGCGCCACGGCAGCGGCGCCGGCTCGGGGATGCCGTTGGGGACGACCATCACGAGGTCGGTGAGCCGCTGGTGGCGGGTCAGGTCGGCGTGGTGCTGCCGCGAGAGCACGACGAGCCCGTCCGCGGCCCGCAGCGCCCGCGCCTGCGCCGGGGAGTAGGTGGGGCGGTCGAGCAGCGCCGGGTCGTGGGTCGCGGGCAGCCAGCGCCGCCGCTGGCCCCGCGCCCGGCCCAGCGCGCGCCAGGCGAGCGCGAAGCCCATCTCGGTGTTGGTCACGCCGCCGACGACGATCGCGTCGTCCCCGGGCAGGTCCGCCGCGTCCACCACCGGCTGCCAGAACGGCTGCAGCGACAGGCGCACCCGCGGGTCCAGCTCGGTGACGTAGCGGCCCAGCTCCTTGAGGCACACCACCGACACCGGGTGACCGCGGGCGACGAGCTCGTTCGCCAGCAGGATGCGCTGCCGCTCGGCGCCGCCGAGGACGAGGTTGTTCGAGGTGATGACGACGCCGGGGCGACCTGCGGCGCGCTCGGCCACCTGCGTGGTGCGCCGGCGGCGTGCGGAACGGGCGGCCGGGAGCAGCCGGTCGAGCAGGAGGGACCCGGCGGCGAAGGCGGTGCCCGGCCCCCGGTTCCCGGCGTTGCCGAGCAGGATCACCTGCGCGGCCCGCTCGAGCTCGGCCTCGCGACGCCGCCGCTCCGGGTCGGTCGGCGTGAACGTCCCGCCCGGCAGCCGGACCTGGCCGGCGTGGTCGTCGGGATCGGCGACGAGGTGCAGCGTCCAGCCGGCCGCGCGGGCCGCCCGCTGCCAGGCGAGGTCCTCCCCGCGGTCGAAGAAGTCCTCGTCGAACCCGCCCACCGCCGCCCGCGCGGCACCGGAGACGAGCAGGCAGCCACCGATCAGCACGCCGTCCACGGGGCCCTCGGGCGCGGCCGGGAGCAGGTCCCCGGCGCGGCGCCCGCGCAACCGGTCCGCCGCGCCGGCGTGCCCGACCAGCCCGCGCACCAGCGAGGGGGTGCGCCGCACGACGGCGTCCCACGGGTGGGGGTCCGTCGGGTCCGGCTCCGGCACGGGCGCCACCGCGGCGACCCCGGGGCGGGCGAGGACGCCGCGAGCCGCGGCGAGCGGACCGAGGAGCTCGACGCCGGGCTCGAGCAGCAGCAGGTCGACCGGCGACGCGGCGGCGGCGTCGGCACGGGCGGCGAGCACGTTGCGGGCGGCGACCCGGCCGGCGTCGGCCTCGGCGAACGTCCAGTCGACCTCGGGGCGGGCCGCGGCGAGACCCGCGCGGTCGTCATCGGCCCCGTCGTCGAACGTGGCCGGCTGGCACCAGACGAGCACCCGCGCCCCGGGGAGGTGCTTGGCCACCGCGTCGAGGGTCCGCGCCAGCGGCTCCGCCGGTCCGGCGGACACCACGAGCACCGCGAGCCCCGTGCCGGTCCGATCGCCCTCCACCGTCGCCTCCCCGTGTCGCGCCCGCCACGGCGGGACGTCGCCGATCGTGACACGGCGTGTTCGGGGGTCCGGCCGCGGCCCACCAGGCCTGCAGTGGGACCGACGTCACGCCCGTCTACGCTCCCGGAGCGACACGTCCCCCGATCGGGCGTCGGTCCGGCCCGGAGGGACGATGCGGGATGGCCCTCGCCACGGCAGGGTCGTTGGACCTGACGATCGCGCGGTGCGGCACGGGAGGGGGTGGGTGGTGCTCGTCGACACGCACGGTGGAGCACGGGAGCGGGTGGACCTGGACCGCTCGGTGCCGGCCCTGCTGCTCAAGCTCGGCAACTACCCGCTGCACCACGGTGGCGTCGGCGTCGTGCGCAGCCTCGGACGCTGCGGGGTCGACGTCTACGCGATCACCGAGGGCCGCTTCACCCCGGCGGCCTGCTCGCGCCACCTGCACGGACGGTTCTCCTGGCCGACCACCGGCAGCGAGGACCCCGCCGAGCTCGCCGAGGGACTGCACGGCATCGCGAAGGCGATCGGTCGCCCGGCGGTGCTCGTGGCCACCGACGACGAGGCCGCCGCGGTGGTCTCCGAGCTGGGCGCCGAGCCGGGCCTGGCCGACGACTTCCTCTTCCCGCAGTGCGACGACCCGGGCCTGCCCCGGCGCGTCGCGAGCAAGGAGGGCCTCTTCCGGGTCTGCTCCGAGCACGGGATCCCGACCCCGGAGACGGTGTTCCCGGAGACCCTGGCCGAGGTCGAGGAGTACGCCGCGACCGGCGCCTTCCCCGTCGTCGTGAAGAGCCGCGACCCGTTCGAGCGCCACCGCCACCCGACGGTCCGTTCGTCCACCGTCGTCGAGACCCCCGACCGGCTCCGGGCGATGGCCCTGGACTGGGACGACGACCCGTCGGTGATCCTGCAGGAGTACGTGCCGCGCGAGACCGCCGAGGACTGGGTGGTGCACGCCTGGTGGCCCGGACCCGGCGCGCCGGACGAGGGCACGCTGTTCACCGGCGTGAAGCTGCGGTCGTGGCCGCCGCACGCCGGGTTCACGACGGCGGGCCGGGCCCGCTGGAACTCCGAGCTCGCCGGCCTCGCCCGCAAGCTCTTCGACGCCGTGGGCTTCCGCGGGATCGCCGACCTCGACTGGCGGCGCGACCTGCGCGACGGGCAGTACAAGCTCGTCGACTTCAACCCGCGGGTCGGTGCCCAGTTCCGGCTCTTCGAGGACGAGGCGGGCCTCGACGTGGTGCGCGCCCAGCACCTGGCCCTCACCGGCCGCGCCGCGCCGCGCGCCCCCTTCCCCGAGGGGCGGGCGTTCGTCGTCGAGGACTTCGACTACGCGGCCCGCGTCGCCTACCGCGGGCACCGCACCGACGGTCCCGCCCCCCAGGGCAGGCCGCCGTCGACCGAGCGCGGCTGGTTCGCCCTCGACGACCCGCTGCCGTTCCTGCCGATGCTCGTGGGCCGCACGACGCCGGTGCTGCGGCGCTTCGCCCGCACCTGGGTGCCGCGGCTGCGCAAGCTCCGCTGAGCTCCCCACCGGGACGACGAACGGCGCCCCCGCAGCCTCCTCCGGGGAGGCGGCGGGGGCGCCGTGTCGTCGCGTGACTCAGGCGATGGCGTGCGAGCCCACGGGGTAGGCGACCCGCAGCGTCGGGCCGCGCTTGCCGGCGATGCGGCGCGCGAGCTCCGGCGCCGCGTACCAGGTGCCCGTCACGAAGCGGTTCACCGGACCGAACGAGCGCACCGCGGGCGCCCCGAGGAAGTGCAGGCCGGGCACCGAGGACTCGAAGCCCTTCCCGAGCTCCGGCGACCCGTCGAGGAGCGTCAGCTCGCCGAGCAGCTCCTTGTCGAGCAGGTCGTAGCGCGTGACGTCGACGTCGTACCCGCTGCCGACCATGACGTGGTCGGCCTTGAGCGTGGTGCCGTCGGACAGGGTCACGACGATCTCGCCGCCGGTGTGCTCCGCGGAGGTGATCCGCCGGCCGAGGTGGAACGGCACGTGCTCGAGGCGGGCGCGCAGGTTGTGCGAGCCGGCGGGGAACAGGCACCGGCGGCGGACCTCGAGCTGGAGCCGCTCGGGCAGCCGGCGGTAGGTCTCCGGCGCGGCCGCGAACCAGCCGGTGGCACGGCCGCCCACGTCCGTCGGCGGCACGCGCCACTTCTCACGGAAGGTCGGCGGCGGGGAGCCGGCCGGCTTGTGCGGGCCGAGCCAGTGCGGCGCCGAGGCGCGTGCGGTGACCGAGACGTCCACGCCGAGGTCGGCGAGGATCGCCGCGTTCTCCAGCGCGCTCTGCCCGAGCCCGAGGACGAGGACGCGCTTGCCGGCGAACGTCGAGAGGTCCTCGTGGTGGGCGACGTGCGAGACCGAGCCCTCCGGCAGACCGTCGAGCTCCGGCACCGAGCGCTCCATGTTGCGCAGGCCCACGGCCATCACGACCCGCTCGGCGTGCATGCGGTCGCCGTCGTCGAGGTGCACCGAGAAGCCGGAG
Organism: uncultured Actinomycetota bacterium; assembly: GCA_963849235.1. Classification (GTDB taxonomy): domain Bacteria; phylum Actinomycetota; class Actinomycetes; order Mycobacteriales; family Pseudonocardiaceae; genus Actinomycetospora. Next base: position 442,258 of record CAWKGY010000003.1, read on the forward strand.
CCCTCGCGGACGACCTGCTCGACGCGGCGGTGGTCGAGGTCCGGGACGATGCGCTCGGCGATCCAGTCGCCGTAGTCCAGGAAGTGGGCCGAGCGTCGCCGGGTTGTCGAGGGCGACGTCGTGGGCCCGGGCCCAGGCGGTGATGGTGTGCCCGGGCACCGGGTGCGCGATCGAGGACGCGCGCTCCTTGGAGCGCAGGATCATCCCCCGCGGCATCTGGTGCTTCCAGGACCCCATCACCTCGCCGAAGGTGTGGGTCGAGGTTCCCTGGTGGCGCAGGAACGCGGTCGCGGCCAGCCCGTACGGGCCGGCGCCGATCACCGCGACGTCCGTGGATCCGGCCATGATCCCCCTCTCCGGTGGGCGTCGCTCGTCGACGACGCGTGGTGACCATCATGACGAGGCGGGATCCTCGACCTCGGCCGGGTGACCCGCGAACACCGCCGGAACGCCACGATCCGGACAGGTCGGGACGAGTCGGGCGCACGCGTCGGCTCAGCCGTCGGCGCCCTGGAAGTCGACGCCCGCGTACGACTCGCGGGCGATCGTGGGCAGCCGGGCGAGCCCGGAGCGGGTGGTCGTGCCGGGCTCGAGCTCGGTGCCCCCGGTGGGCAGGTCGTGCACGACGAGGTCGACCGACCCCCACGGGCGGGTCGCGGGACCGCCGGCCGGGACCGAGGTCGGGAGCCGCAGGTACGTCGACTCCAGGTCCTCGCCGCGCCACACCCCGCCGAGGGTGTTGTCGGTCCAGAGGCCGGTGTACTTGTCGCCGAGGTCCTCGCCGGCCTGCATCCGGTAGCGGGTCGGCGGGGCGATGCCGTCGGCGACGAACTGCTGGTCCACGCACGGCCAGAACGCCGACGTCATCTGGTCGGCACGGACCGGCACGGGCGCTCCGTCGGCCGGCGCGAGCAGCTCCCGGATCGGCCGCGCACCCCCGATCCAGGGCTGCGCGACGGCGAGCAGACCGGACGGCGAGTCCGCGACCACCCGTACCGCGGTCGGCGGCCCGGGCCGCCCGACCAGCGAGATCGGGATCTCCTGCCAGGTGCGCTCGTCCGCGACCGGGGAGAGGCCGATCTTCTCGCGGGTCACCGACGTCGGGGCCCCGACCGGCCCGGTCGCGATCTCGAGCCGGATCGCGGCGCGGATCGCGAGGTCGGGGTCGGGGCGGGCCAGCACGGGGACGACGACGTCCGTGGCGGCGGGCCGCGGGTCACCGGCCGCGGCGGGCCTGCCCGCGGCGGGCGGCAGCGGGTACCAGCCCGAGTCGAGCGAGCCCGACCCGGAGACCGCGGGTCCGTCGGTGTGCCAGACGGTGCCCAGGCCGGGCACGGGGCGAGGGACGGGGCTGCCGGCGGCGGTGAGGAAGTCGCCGGTCAGGGCGGCGGGCGTCGGCGCGCCGAGCGGCGTCGGCGCCGGCCGCAGCACCGACACCTCGTTCTCCAGCCCGCAGGCGGAGTGCGCCACGTCGTGCACGTTGCCCAGCGCCACCGTCCAGCCCGGGTACTGGCGCAGCGGCGCGAGCGTGAACACCCCGGCGAGCCCGACGACGACGGTGAGGCAGGCGGCCACGAGCACCGCGCGGGCGGGCGAGGGGCGCGGCGCCCGCGGCAACCACCGGCTGCGGGCCCACCAGGCGGCCAGCAGGGCGACCGCGACCCAGACCAGCGGGTTGCGCAGGTAGATCGGTCCCCGAGGTGCGGGGCGAGGAGGCCCTGCTCGGGCGCGGGTGAGGTCGGGGACGGCGTGCGGGCCGAACGGCTGCCCGCGGTCGGAGAACGGCCGCCACACGTTCAGACCCGCGAACGTCACCGCCGCGGCCGTGACGAGCACCCCCACACTCGCGGCGGTCGCGAGCGCCCGCTCCTGGCGCGGCAGGGCCGCCCGCAGCAGGGCGACCGCGACGAGCACGGTGCCCGACGCGGCCACCGCCGGGAAGTGCAGCACCCACTTCGTCGGGCTGACCGAGAGCAGCGCGAACGCGATGCCCGTGGTCGCCGCGCTGGCGAGCAGCAGGCGCCGCAGCGGGTCCTCGTCGTCGCGCCAGCCGCTGGAGACCGCGGCGATGACGAGCACGGCGATCGTGAGCAGGACCGGTGCGCGCCGGGCCCAGGGCGTCACCTCGGGGTTGAGCAGGGTCTGGTAGTGGACGATCTCGTCGTACCAGGGGACGGTCGCGTAGTACCAGGAGTGGACGGCCTGGGCCTCGAGCACGTCGCCGAGCGAGGCGTCCGCGAGTCCGGCCGGCACCGCGACGGTGGCCGCCGCGACGACCACGACGACCGCGGCGAGCGCGGGCCACCGGTGCGCGCCCCACTCGACGCGCAGCCACGCCCAGGCCCGCGGCGCGTCGACGACGAGCGGCGCGATCGCGACGAGGCCCGTCGGCGAGCACGTCACCGAGAGGGCCGCGGCGCCGACGGCCACCGCGACGGCGCCCACCGCGACCCGTCCACCCCACCGGCGGGCCACCTGCCCGCACACCAGCACCACGACCGAGAGCAGCACGATCAGCGGCTCGGGGCGCAGGGTCAGCCCGTAGGGCATCCACCACAGCAGGTGCGCGACGAGCAGCGCCCACGGCACCTTCGCCTCGCGCACCCCGGCGCCCCGCAGGGCGAGCACCGTGTAGACGCGCAGCCCCGCCCAGGCCAGCAGCCCGAGCAGGACCGCCAGCAGCCGCATCCACAGCAGCGACCAGCCGCCGAGCGCGCCCCAGGCCCCGACCAGGTACTGCGAGGCGACGAACGGGCTCTCGGTCGCGTTCCACATGTAGACCGCGTTGGCCATGGTCCCGGTGCGCTGGGCCGCGCGGGCCATCAGCGGGTACCAGGAGTCGTCGAAGTTCGTGGGGCCGATCACGGCCCAGATCCCGGAGACCAGCACGACGAGGGCGTCCGCGGGCGAGGCGTGGGCCCTGACCCGGGCGAGCGCGGACCGCAGCCGCGCCCCGAGTCGCGCGCCGAGGCCGGGCGGGCCCCGCCGCGGACGGCCGACGAGCACGGCGACGAGGGCGGCGAGCACCGCGAGCTGGGCGATCAGCAGCGTCGTCTTCAGGGTGGACGGCGAGGAGTCGTAGCGGTCGTCGGGGCGCAGGGTCGCCGAGAGCCCGGGTGTGCCCTCGCGGCCGGTGGACAGCCGCGTCACCTGGGGCGGCTCGACATCGGCGCAGGCGCCACAGGCCAACGGCACCGGCGTGCCGTCGCGGGCGACCCGCGGTGGCTGCCCCGCGGCCACGGCCACCGACCAGGTGCAGGGTGCCGCCCCGAGCGGGGCGTCCACGAGACGCTCCCCGTCGAGGTCGACGGTCACGCGACGCGCGGCCCCGTCCCCGCCCGCGGCGACGAGCAGACCGCGCGCCTCGCCCGGGGGCACGGTGCGCAGGCCCTCGACGCGGCCGGGACCGGCGAGGGCGGCGCACGGGACGGTCGCGTCGAAGGAGAGCGGGCGCGGCGGGGCGAGCGCGAGGGTGGTCGAGGTGGCGGGCCGCCCGGCCGGCGGCCACACCACGGTCGGGGTCGAGGCGACGACGGGCGCGAGCGCGGCGCCCACCGCGAGCACCACGGCCAGCCCGCCGAGCGCCACGAGCAGCCGCGACCGACCGCCGAGGTAGGTGGGCCGGGCGGACTGCGGTGCGTCACCCTCGCCCGCGTCGGACGCGGTGGGTGCCCCGAGGGTCGTCCCCGTGGTCATCGCACCTCCTCCGGCGAATCCGGTGCCGCTCGCCGAGGAGCGTAGGGAATGGCCCGAACCGCCCGGCCGCGACACCCGGGAACTCAGACGATCGCGACCGCCACCACGAGCCCGAGGGCCAGGTGCATCCCGGCGATCATGGCCGAGACCGGCGTGTAGTACTCGTCGCGCAGGCAGGCGCCGACGTCCAGCCGCGAGACCCACTCGAGGCCGCGGACGACCACGACCTGCGCGACGATCCCGACCAGTCCGTAGACCACCGTGTTGATCACGCCGGTCAGCAGGCCCCCGCCGGAGATGTAGATGGCGACGACGACGATCAGCGCCATCGAGACGAGCCCCGAGGCGGACACGACGACGGCGTTGGGCCGGCCCTCGCGCACCAGGCCGCGCAGGTCGCCCGGCGTGGTGAGGTCGATCGCGAAGTAGCCGGCGTACATGAGCACCGCGCCGATGACCGCGTAGAGCGCGATCAGGCCGATGTTGCCGAAGAGGGTGGGGAAGAAGTCGGGGGTGAGCACGCAGGCCTCCGTGCGGGTCCATCCGGACGAGAGAGACGCCGCAGGGTAGCGGGCCGGAGCGCCACCGACGGGCGACCCGCGGGTCCTACCTCCGGGGGAGGCCGATCGGGTTCAGCGGCGGGACCACCGAGCGGGCCGCCGCGGTGATCGGCGCGAGCAGGGCCGCCAGCCGGGCGGTCCCCTCGGGCCCCAACGCCTCCCACGGGCCGGCGGCCGCGTGGTCGGTCGCCTGCTCGACGGCGGCGTGCAGCGCCTCCCCGTGGTCGGTGAGGGTCGGGCCGTCGTCGGGACCCGGCAGGAGGAACCCCCGGTCGGTGAGCCGGGCGACCTCGGCGGACCACGCCGCGTCGGTGACCCGCCTGCCGAGCCGGAGGTCGCGGCCGGGGGCCTCGCCCGCCGCCACCTTGAGCACGTGCGAGGCGACCGGCCCGACCCCGTGCACCGCCAGCGCGGCGAGGTGACCGTCGCCGCGGTGCTCGCGCAGGGTCGTCGTGGCCTGCCAGAGCGCCAGGTGGGGCGCGGCGGGCCGGGGCAGCGCCCGGTTCGCGGCGCCGAGCACGCGCCCGGCGTCCTCGCACGCCGCCGCGGCCGCCCACGCGAGGTCGGCGGCCTCGGTGACGGCGGCCTCGTCGGGGTGCTCCGGGAGGTCGCGGAACGCGGCGTCGATCCCGACGAGCCGCACGTCGAGGGCACGGGTCGGGGTGACGTCGGGGGCGATCCCCGCCCGGGCGTCGGCGATGCGGTCCGGGGCGAACCCGCCGAAGGCCGCGACGAGGACGACGGTCGGGACCTCGCCCAGCGGGGCGGCGCGCTGTGCGACGTAGCGGGCCCAGAACGAGTCGCCGAGCCCGTGCGCCGCCGCGAGCGCGGCCGGGGCGAAGTAGGTGAGGGCGTGGATCGGCTCGACCAACCGCCACATCTCCCGCGCGGCCTCGACGGCCTGCGCTCCCGCGTTCGCGAGCACTAGTCGGGGATCCGGTGCGGGACGAACGCGGCACCGTTGTCGGTGACCAGGCCCGCCGTCTCGCGGATGCCGAGCCCGGCGGACTCGTCGCCGACGATCCAGGCGCCGAGCGCGGGGCGGTACCCGTCGAACTCGGGCAGCGGGTCGAACAGCTGGTAGACGTAGCCCTCCTCGCCGTAGACCCCGCCGGTCTCGACGACCGGCTCCCCCGCCCCGGCGACGATCTGCACGTTCGCGCCCTCGCGGCCGAGCAGCGGCTTGCGGACGTACTCGGTGAGCAGCCCCGGGTCGCGCAGCGACGCCGGGAGCAGGTTCGGGTGCCCCGGGTACATCTCCCAGAGCACCGCGAGGATCGCCTTGTTCGACAGCAGCGTCTTCCACAGCGGCTCGATCCAGAGGGTCTCGGGGAGGCTGCGGGTGACGTGCTTGCCGAAGTCGTCGCCGAGGATCCACTCCCAGGGGTAGAGCTTCATGACGCAGCTGATCGGCGACTCCTCGAGGTCGACGAACCGGTCGAGCGCGGAGTCCCAGCCGATCTGCTCGATCGCGAGCCCGACGGTGTCCAGCCCGGCCTCGGCGGCGGTCTCCTGCAGGTAGGCCGTCGTGACGTGGTCCTCACCGGTGGTCTCGGCCTCCGACCAGCAGAAGTGGACCTCGTTGCGCGGGAGGTCCCCGGCGATCGCGGTCCACCGCGCCACGAGCTTCTCGTGCAGCGAGTTCCACTGGTCCTGGGAGTCGCCGTAGACGTCCTTGAGCCAGTACCACTGGCAGATGCTGGCCTCGAGCAGCGTCGTCGGGGTGTCCGCGTTGTACTCCAGCAGCTTCGCCGGGCCCGACCCGTCGTAGCGCAGGTCGAACCGGCCGTAGAGGTACGGGTCGTGGCGCTTCCACGACGCCGCCACCTGCTCCCAGCACCACTCCGGCAGCGCGAAGTCCCGGAACCGCTCGGTGGTGACGACGTGGTCGACGGCCTCCAGGCACATCGAGTGCAGCAGCTCGACGTCGGCCTCGAGCGAGAGGACCTCGGCCATGTCGAAGACGTAGTGCACCGACTCGTCCCAGTACGGGCGCGCGCCGTTCTGCCCCATGGCCGGCGTGCCGAAGACGAGGCCCTGCTCCTCGATCTTCCGGCGCCAGTCGGGGCGGGGGGTCGACCTCTCGCGACGCACGCGCGTCCTTTCCGGTGGTGGGCGGGCTCAGCTGCCCGACGAGGAGCCCGACGAGCCCTTGGACCCCGAGCCCGACGAGCTCCCCGAGACGCCGAGACCGCCGCGGCTGACCGTGCCGTTCGACGAGGACGAGCCCAGGCTGCTGCCCGTGGTCCCGCTGCGGATGCTCGTGCCGCTCGGCGGGGCCGTGACCGAGCCGCCGCGGGCCACGGTCCCGACGGGCGAGCTCGAGCCGTAGTTGTAGTGGTACTGGTTGCCGAAGCCGCCGAGGAAGATCGGGACGAACCCGCCGCCGTAGGACCCGTTCGTCGGGGTGCCCGAGCAGTAGTTGTCGGAGACGACCACGCCGTTCTGGTCGGTGCACTGGGCGTTGACCTCGTCGTCGCTGCCGGACGACGCGGCGTAGGCGATCGCGACGATCGCCACCACCCCGACGGCGACCCCGCCGCCGATGAGCACCCGCTTGCGGACCTTCGACTTCCGCTGCGCGGCGGCGGCCGCGGCCTCCTCCTGCGCCTTGCGACGGCGCTCGGCCTCGCGGCGGGCGCGCTGCTCGGCGATGGTCGGCTCGCGCGGCGTGGTGGTCTCGGGGTCCTGGTAGCGGACCCGGCCACGCCGGGGCTCGTCGTCGGGCGGGCCGGCGGCGGCGCCTGCCTCCTCGCCCGGGGTGGCGTGGCGGGCCGCGGAACCCCCGGCCGGATGCTCGGCGTCCGCGTTCCACCACGGCTGTTCGGTCCGCGAGGTGGGGGCGGCGTCCCGGGCCGGGGTGCCGCCGCCGGTCGGGAGGCCCGAGGGCGGCGTGGCCGCGTCGTCCCCGCCGGGTCCGTCCGGCCGCCGGTGCGTGCCCTCCGGGTCGTCGCTCATGTCCTCACTCCTCCCCACCACACCCCGGCCTGCTCCGATCCCCCCTCGAGGAGACGAGTCCGGCACGCGGCATGATGTCAGCACCATGGTCCTACGGGAACGTCCGTCCTCGGGGCGACGGCACGACGACGACCGGGTGGCGGACGACACGGACGGTCACGCCGCCCGGCGACTCGTCGCGCGTCGCGGCGTCATCGGGATCCTCGCCGGGGCCCTGATCATGCTCCTGGCGGCCAGTGCGTTCGCGGCGACCGGCAACGGCCTGGGTTTCCTCGGGCTCGTGGGCGACGAGTCCGGCTCGTCCCCGGGCATCCTCGGCGGCTCCAGCAGCGGCCCCGAGACCGACCGCGCCACGTTGGCCACCGCCCCCGGGACCTGCCTGACGTGGCAGCGCTCCGACGGCGGTGACGTCACGCAGGTCGACTGCTCGCAGTCGCACCTGTTCGAGTCGGCGGGCCCGGTGACCGCGAACTTCCCCGACGGCGCGCCGTTCCCGGCCGACGCCGCGTGGCAGAAGGTCGTCTCGGACCAGTGCGCACCGCTGGTGCAGCGCTACCTCGGCAAGCCGCTCGACCCGACCGGGCGCTACAAGGTCGGCGCCCTCAAGCCGACCGCGACGGCCTGGGGCGACGGCGACCGCACCGTGCGCTGCGGCCTGCAGGCGCCCGGCGTGAGCGGGGCCCTGTTCTCCTCGACCGGCAAGGTCTCCGACGCCGACCAGGCCGTGGTGTTCGCCCCCGGCACCTGCCTCGGGCTCTCCGGCAAGGAGGTGTCCGACCCGGTGTCCTCGTGCGCGAAGACCCACGCCGCCGAGGTCGCGGGCACCGTCGACCTGGGCTCGAAGTTCACCGGCGGTCTGCCCTCGGTGGACGACCAGGACAACTTCCTGCAGCCCGCCTGCACCAAGGTCGCCCAGGACGCGGTCGGCGCCCAGAAGCTCACCGACTCCAAGCTCACCGTCTACTGGACGAACATCAACCAGGCCTCGTGGGACGCGGGGACCCGGCGCGTGAGCTGCAACATGGGCTCGCTGCTCGCCGACAACTCCGGGTTCGCGCCGCTGACCGGGGCGGTCAGCGACGGCGTGAAGATCGGCGGGGCCGCCCCGGCCTCGCCCGACCCGCTGCCCCCGCCCGGCGCGCCCGCCGTCGAGCCGTCGGCCCCGGCCGCGACGACGACCGCCGCGCCCGCTCCCGCGCCGGCCTCCACCACCCCGGCACCCGCCGCCCCCGGCCTGCCGAGCGTGCTGCCCTCGCTCCCGCCGCTGCTGCCCGGTGGCGCGGGCACCGGCAACTAGCCGGCGGTGGACCCGGAGCGCTTCGACGAGCTGGTCGGGGAGGCCCTCGACGAGCTCCCCCCGGAGCTGCTGCGGGCCATGGACAACGTCGTCGTACTGGTCGAGCCGCGCCACCCCGACGACCCGGAGCTTCTCGGGCTCTACGAGGGCGTCGCGCTCACCGACCGGACCAGCGACTACGGGGGCGTCCTCCCCGACCGGATCACCCTCTACCGCGAGGCCCTCGACGAGATGTGCGCCGACGAGGACGAGCTGCGCGACGAGGTCGCGATCACCGTCGTCCACGAGATCGCGCACCACTTCGGGATCGACGACGCGACCCTGCACCGGTTGGGATGGGCCTAGCCCAGGTGAACGGATGTCGTCGTTCCGGCGGCCACATCCGTTCACGGGGGCGTCAGCCCCCCGTGGCGTCCCGGGTCGAGGCGAGGCCGCCCGGGGCCTCCCGGCGCCACGCCTCGAGCGACCACCCGGCGGCGGCGTCGTCGGTCCGGAGCACCACGCGCCCGCAGTTGTCGACGTGGTCGTCGGAGCCGAGGTCGGGGATCTCACCGACCAGCGCGTGCGCGACGAGCCGCAGCACCGCGCCGTGGCTGACCAGCACGACGGTGCCCGTCGGGTGCGCGGCGCGCAGCCCCTCGAGGGCGGGGAGGTAGCGGTCCAGCACGTCGCGGCCCGACTCGCCGCCGGGCATGCGCGACGTGACGTCGCCCTCGCGCCAGGCGTCGTAGGTGGTGCGGAAGCGGGCGATCGACTCCTCGTCGTTGCGGCCCTCCAGGTCCCCGACCTGGACCTCGTGGGTGCCCTCCACGACCTCCGCGGTCAGCCCGAGGACGGGCGCGGCGAGCTCCGCGGTCTCCCGGGCCCGCCGCGCGGGCGAGCTGACGAGCGCCGCGACCGGGCCCAGCGGGTCGGCCGCGAGCTCCTTGCCGAGCGCCTCGGCCTGCAGCCGGCCGAGGTCGGTGAGCCCGGGGCCGGGCAGGACGGTGTCGAGGGTCTTCGCGACGTTCGCCGGGGTCTGGCCGTGGCGGGCGAGGACGAGGCGGAGCACGTATCCATCCGTACCACGCCGGTCAGCTCGGGAGGGCCTCGCCGGGGACCTCGCGCAGTGCGGTGAGCCACCTCGCGGCCGCGTCGTAGTCGCCGCTCCCCTGCCCGGGGACCGGCGCCGCGACGGGCGGCGACGGGGCCGCGGACCCGGCGGGCACGGTGGCCCGTGGGTAGGACCCGAGGAACCGCAGCTCGGTGCAGCGCCGGTGCAGTGCCGCGAGCGCCTCCCCCATGGCCGGCTCGGCGACGTGGCCCGCGCCGTCGAGGAAGAACCAGTAGGTGCCCAGCCGCTCCTTCGAGGGACGCGACTCGATCCGGGTCAGGTCGACCCCGCGGATCGCGAGCTCGGTGAGGATCGCCAGCAACGAGCCGGGCTCGTTCACCGTGGTCGCGGCGATCGAGGTCCGGTCGGCTCCGGTCGGGGCGGGCAGCCGGACGCCGACCGGGGCGACGACCACGAAGCGGGTCACCGCGTCCCCGGTGTCGTGCACCCCGTCGGCGAGCACCTCGAGCCCGTAGTACCCGGCGGCGACCGGCGCGCAGACCGCGGCGTCGACCTGCCCGTCGGCGACGGCGGCCGCCGCGGCCGACGTCGACGGGGTCATCCGGGTCTCGGCGGCGGGCAGGTGGGCGGCGAGCCAGCGCCGGGTCTGCGCCTCGCCGTGCGGGTGCGAGGCCACGGTGCGCACGTCCGCCGCCGCCGTCCCCGGGCGCACGAGCACCGCGAAGCGGACCGGCAGCAGGATCTCGCGGACCACGACGACGGGCGGGGACTCGACGAGCCCGTCCATCGTGGCCGGGACGGCGCCCTCGACCGAGCTCTCGATCGGCACGCACGCGAGCCCGACCTCGCCGGCGCGCAGCAGGTCCAGGGCGGCGGTGGTGCTCGCCGCGGGGCGCAGGAAGGCGTCGGCGAACGCGGAGCCCGGTGCCTCGACCAGCGTGCGCAGCGCCTGCTCGCAGAAGGTGCCGTGCGGACCGAGGAAGGCGATGTCCGGCGCGGTCACGTCACATCAGGCCCAGGCGGGCCATCTCGGCGCCCTGGTCGGCGGGGGCCGTGGACCCGAACGACGACAGGTGCGAGCGCACCCGCGCCGCCGTGGGCCCGTCGACCTCGGCGACCTCCGCGGCCAGCGCCGCGGCGTCGGTCGCGTCCAGGGCGCTCCGGACGGCGTCGACGAGCTCGGCGGGCGGGTCGACGGGGACGTCGGGGCCCCGCTCGGGGCCGGTCCCGCCCCCGGACCCGGCGCCTCCCGACCCGCTGCCGCGCCCGCCGTCGTCGGGACCCCCGGCGGCCGTCGGCGGCACCACGCGCAGCGCCCGCGTGACGGCGACCATGAGGTTCAGCCAGCCGTGGTGGTCGAACCCGGTCTCGGGGTCGACGTGCCGGGCCGCGCCCTGCAGCCCGATGCTCGCCGTGAAGGAGCGGCCCGAGCTCGCGACCACCGCGAGGAAGCGCGAGACGTCGGTGACCCCGGGGAAGGCGCCCGCGCGGTCGCCCCCGCAGCGCAGCTTCGGGCGGCAGCCGTGGCCGACGACCCGGCGGACGCCGGCGATCCAGTCGTCGGAGCCGTCGGCGTCGGGCCGGCGGGGCTCGACGACGGCGACGACGTCGTCGGGGACGAACTCGGTGACGCGCTCGAGCCAGACGGAGTCGACGTCGTGCGGCGCGGGCATCTCGACGGTGCCGGTGGTGAGCAGCGCGGACCGCGACGTGGTCAGCGACAGCGCCTTCGGCACCCCGCCGAGACCGGTGTCGACCGACAGCGTGATCGGCACCGGCGAGGCCGGGCGGCGCTTCACGAGGTCGGCCACGAACTCCTGCAGCCGGGAGACGGGCACGACCAGCGAGCCGAGCAGACCGCCGTACCGCCCCACGCGGGCGTCGAGGTGCGCGTCGAGGACGTCGGACATCGCGAGGCGCGGACCCGGCGAGACGAGTGCGGCGTCGTCGAGGATGCGCGCGAGGAGCGGGGGCACACCGTCGACCGGTGCCCCACCGGCCTGGGGGACGGTGGACACGAGAGGCACGGTAGCGGTCGGGTCGCCACGGGTCGGTCACCGGGCGTCGCGACCGCGATCAGGGCTTGCCCTCCGACCGATCACTTCGGTTAGGCTCACCTAACCAACCGCACCGGAGGAGCCCGATGGCCAGGAGCTGCCCGCACTCGCCGCCCGTCCCCAGCCCGGCCGAGCGCGCGCGGGCGACCGCGGTCCGCGCGGCGGGCGCCGCGCTGATCGTCGGTCCCGAGCCGGCCGGACGGCGCGACGACGGGGAATCCGACGACGAGCCCGGCCGGGTCACCCCGGTCCTGCACCACGTGCCGGCCTCCGGGGCGGCCACGCTCCAGCTCCCCGCCGACCACCCGCTGGTGGCCACCACCCGCGCGCGGGACCACCTCCCCGTGATGCTCGAGCTCACCGACTCGGCGCCGCTGCCGCTGCGGCAGCCGGTGCGCGGCCTGGTCTGGATCGCCGGACGGGTCCGGGTCCTGCCGACGCGGGTGGCCCGCCGCGCCGCGCTGCGCATCGCGGCCGATGCCGCCGACGAACGCCTCCTCGACGTCGGGCACTCCGACGTGCTGCTGCGGATGGACCCGGGCTCGATCGTGCTCTCGGACGCCGAGGGCACCGGCACGTTCACCCCGGCCGAGGTCGCGGCCGCGGCCGCCGACCCCTTCGTGAGCTGCGGGGACTCCTGGCTCTCCCACCTCGCGCAGGCCCACGGGTCGCTGCTCTCCGCGCTCGCCCGGCACCTGCCCGTCGCCTTGCGGTGCCCCGGGAACACCCTCGTGCCGCTCGCCGTCGACCGGCTCGGGCTACGCCTGCGGGTGGAGACCGACCACGGCGACCACGACGTCCGGATCGGGTTCTCGGCCCCCGTCGGCTGCCCCCGGATGCTGGGCGCCGAGGTGCGGCGGCTGGCCGAGGTCAGCCCTGCGGCGACGGGTGCGGTGCAGCGTCGCGCAGCGGAGCGGTGACCTTCCGCTCGGCGATGAACGAGACGAACGGGATCGTGCCCGCCAGCGCGACCAGCAGCAGGCGCACGACCGGCCACCGGCTCTTCACGCCCAGGTCGGCGGTCAGCGCCAGGTAGGCCATGTAGAGGAACCCGTGGATGGGCCCGACGATCGCCACGAGCGTCGGGTCCCCGCCGAAGTACTTCAGCGGCATCGCGACCAGGACGAGCACGAGCAGGCCGGTGCCGACCACCCAGGCCATCACGCGGTAGCGCTTCATCGCGGCGACGATCTTCGGGGTCAGCGTCGTCGTCGGCGTCGATGTGGTCACGCAGGAACTCCTCGGGGGATCAGCGGGTCTCGTCGGCGGCGTCCGCGTCGGACCGGGCCAGGGCGGCGAGCATGGCGTTGTAGTCGGTGCGGGCCCGGCCGCGCAGCGGGGCGCCCTGCCCGTCGCCGGGGCGGACCCCGGCGGGGCGGGGCCCGAACGGGGAGCCGGGCTCCGGGATCTCCCCCAGCGTCCTGGTCCCGGTCTGGGTCCGGTCCCGCGCCTGGGTCCGGATCTCGGTCTGGGTCCGGATCTCGGTCCCGACGACGGGCGCGGCCTCGTCGTCGTCGTCGTCGGGGATCTCGCCCCGCACGATCGCGAGCTGGTGCGCCTCGTTGTGGAGCATCCGCCACCACAACGCCGCGAAGAACACACCGAACAGCGGCCACTGCAGGGCGTACCCGGCGTTGAGCAGCGTGCCGGTCGGGGACTCCGCCCGGCCCAGCTGCCAGTACGCCATCCCCCCGCAGACGATCACCGCGGCGATCGCGAACAGCGTCCACCCGACCCACCGGGGGGTGGCGAGCACTCGCAGGACACGTCGCACACCGCCGAGGTTACCGACGCCGTGTGAACACCGGCGAAGCGTCGTCGGCCTAGGGTGCTCAGCCGATGAGCCGTCTGCGCACCTGGCTCGCCCCCTCGAGCCCCGCGGTCGCGCCGGTGGACGGGCGCGAGCGCCGCCTGCTGGTGACCGAGATCCTCGTCGTCGCCACCGTCACCCTCGGCCTCTCGGGCCTGCGCTCGCTGATCTCGCTGCTGGACTCGCTCGCGTCGCCCACGCCCCTGGCCTCGCGCCAGGTCTCGATCGACCGCCCGCTGGCGACCGACGCCTGGGTCGACCTCGCGGCACAGCTGGCCTCGTCGCTGCAGCTCGTCGCGTGGGGGGCGCTGGGCCTGTACCTGCTGCTGCGCGCCGGGTCGGGGCCGCGCGCGGTCGGGCTCGACGGCACCCGGCCGGGCCGCGACGCCCTCGCCGCGCTCGGGCTCGCCGCGCTCATCGGCATCCCGGGGCTGGGCTTCTACCTGGTCACCCGCGCGCTCGGGATCAACCTCACCGTGGTGCCGTCGCTGCTCGACGACCACTGGTGGCGGGTGCCGGTCCTCGTGCTGTCCGCCGTGGCGAACGCGTGGGCCGAGGAGGTCCTCGTCGTCGGCTGGCTGCTCTCGACGCTGCGCCGGCTGGGCCTCTCCGAGAACCGCTCGCTGGCCGTCTCGGCCCTGCTCCGCGGCTCGTACCACCTGTACCAGGGCCTCGGCGGCGGGCTCGGCAACGTCGTCATGGGCCTGGTGTTCGGCCGGTACTGGCAGCGCACCGGGCGGCTCTGGCCCCAGGTGGGCGCGCACGCGCTGATCGACATCGTGGCGTTCGTCGGCTCGGCGCTGCTGGCGGGGAAGGTGTCGTTCCTGCCGGGCCCATGACCCGTGGCAGCAACGGCGCCTTGCTGCCGTCCGACGGCAGGACGGCGCCGTGCTGACATCTAGGGTCGCGACATGACCCCGCCCCGCGTGGACACCGAGGTCGGCCCGCTGCGGACCGTCGTCCTCCACCGACCGGGTCCGGAGCTCGACCGGCTGACCCCGCGCAACGCCGACCGGCTGCTCTTCGACGGCATCCCGTGGGTGGAGCGCGCCCAGCTCGAGCACGACCGCTTCGCCGCGACCCTCGAGCGGCACGGGGTCCGCGTCCTGCGCCTCGCCGACCTGCTCCGCACGGCCCTCGAGGACGCAGGCACCCGGGAGCGGGGCATCGCCGACGCCGTCGACGAGCGGGTCCTCGGCCGGGAGCTCGGCGCGGGCGTCCGCTCCGAGCTCGCCTCCCTGCGCCCGGACGAGCTCGCCACGGCCCTCTACGGCGGGCTCACCTTCCGCGAGCTCGGCGACGGCCAGAACTCGCTGGTCCGGCGCATGCACGGGCCCGACGACTTCGCGATCGACCCCCTGCCCAACCTCATGTTCACCCGCGACTCCTCGGTGCGGGTCGGCGACCGCGTGGTCGCCGCCGCCATGGGGATGCCGGCGCGACGGCGGGAGGCGGCCCTCGTGGCGCTCGCCCAGCGGGGCCACCCCGATCTCGGCGGCGTGCCGCACACCGACGCCCGCGATCCCTCCCCGGTGGAGGGCGGCGACGTGCTGCTGCTCGCGCCCGGGGTCCTCGCCGTCGGGGTCGGGGAGCGCACCAGCCCGGCGGGCGCCGAGTCGTTCGCCCGCGCCATGTTCACCGACGGGCTCGCCCACACCGTGCTCGCCGTCCCGATCACCCAGCGGCGGGCGACGATGCACCTCGACACCGTCGCGACCATGGTCGACGTCGACACCATGGTCGTCTTCCCCGAGGTCCTCGACGCCCTGCAGGCCTGGACGATCACCCCCGACGGTGCCGCGCTCACGATCACCGGTCCGGAACCGTTCCGCCCCGCCGCCGCGCGGGCGATGGGGATCGAGGAGCTGCGCGCGGTCGACACCGGCCCGGCCGGGGTGGCCGCCGAGCGCGAGCAGTGGGACGACGGCAACAACACGCTCGCCCTCGCGCCGGGGGTCGTCGTGGCCTACGAGCGGAACACCTCGACGAACGGGCGGCTGCGCGACGCCGGGATCGAGGTCGTGACGATCGAGGGGTTCGAGCTGGGCTCGGGGCGCGGCGGGCCGCGGTGCCTGTCGTGTCCCTGGGAGCGGGACCTCCCGGATGTCGTGACCTCCCGGATGTGAGAACGGCGCCTTCCTGACGTCAGGTGTCAGCGAAGGAGCGCCGCTGACGACGACCGCCCCCCGATCGGGTCGGCGTGCCCTCGTTCGGCGCAGCCAGGCGTGCGTCCGGCCACAGCACGCGCACCCACCACTGCGCCCGTACGGCCCTGGTCCTAGCGTCGCGGCTGTGCTGGACAAGCGCCCCGCCCCTCGGCCCGCGAACCCGCTGCGCCGCCTGTCCGGCGAGCGCTGGGAGGCCATGGAGCCCACCTGGCGCGACGCGCGGCCCGGGATCATCCACGCCGCCCTGGAACGGGCGAAGGCGCGGCCGTCGGGGAACTGGTTCGTCGTCGGCGCCTCCCGGGACGTCCGCCCCGGCACTCCGGTCGGCACGACGGTGGCCGGGGTCGAGCTGGTGGTGTGGCGCGGCCCGGACGACCGGCTCTTCGCCGGGCCCGGCGCGTGCCCGCACCTCGGCGCCGACCTCTCGACCGCCACGCAGTCCGGGTGCGAGCTGATCTGCCGCTGGCACGGCCTCGCGCTCGGCCCGGCGGGCCGCGCCGGGTGGCGGACGGTGCCCGCCCACGACGACGGCGTGCTGGCGTGGGTCCGGCTCGACGCGGTCGACGGCGAGGAGCCCACCGAGGCCCCGATCCTGCCGGTGCGCCCGCCGCACGAGCGCAGCCTCGTCGCCGTCGCGACGATGGTCGGGACCTGCGAGCCCGACGACGTCGTCGCGAACCGCCTGGACCCCTGGCACGGCGCGTGGTTCCACCCGCACTCGTTCGCCGACCTCCGGGTCGAGTCCGCCCCGACGCGCACCGCCGGCGAGGCCGAGGACCACTTCGACCTGCGCGTCGCGTTCCGGCTGACGCGCCACTACGGGGTGCCGGTCGAGGCCCGCTTCACCTGCCCGGACCCGCGCACCGTCGTCATGCACATCACCGGCGGTGAGGGGGCGGGCAGCGTCGTCGAGACCCACGCCACCCCGCTCGCCCCGCTCCCCGACGGCCGGGCCCGCACCCAGGTGACCGAGGCCGTCGTCGCGCACTCCGACCGGGAGGGCTTCGTCCACGCCCGGCGTGTCCAGCGGGTGGTCCGCCCGCTCATGGCGTGGGCGGCGAAGCGGCTGTGGGTCGACGACATCGAGTACGCGGAGCGGACCTACGAGGTGCGCCGCCGGCGCGCGTGAACGGATGTGGTCGCCGGGACGACCACATCCGTTCACAGGGGCCGGAGGCCCGTCACGGTGTGCACGATCCCGCGCTGCCAGCCGTCCATCGGCTCGACGTGCACGGCCTCGAGGCCGGCCTCGCGCATCCGGCCGGTGAGCCGCGTCAGGCCGTCGAAGGCGAGCACGCTGCGCCACAGGTAGCGGTAGAGCGACGCGTCGCCGGTGACCCGCCACCCGAGCGGGATGATGATCCCCCAGCACACCGCGGTCCACACGGCCCGCGAGAGCGCCGAGTCCGCCACCGAGTACTCGTGCACCGCGAGCGGCGCCCCGGGGGCGAGCAGGGCGCGCAGGTCGGCGACCCCCGCGGAGACGTCGGGCAGGTTGCGCAGCAGGTAGGCCGCGAGGATCCCGTCGAAGGGTCCGTGCGACCCCGTGGTCGGCCAGCTCCTCGGCCCGCGAGTGCACGAACCGCACGGTCGCGGGCCAGGCCTTGGCGCGGGCCTGCGCGAGCATCTCCGCCGAGGCGTCGGCGGCGACGATCTCCGCCTCCGGGTAGGTCTCGAGCAGGGCCCGCGTCGAGAGCCCCGTCCCGCAGCCCACGTCGAGCAGTCGCAGGCCCGCCCCCCGGCCGGGCAGGCCGAGCCGTGCCGCGGATCGCCTGAGGTGGTCGGAGTAGCCCGGGTTCGCCCCGACGAGCCGGTCGTACGACGAGGCGTCCTGGTCGAACGCGGACGGGACCTCGGCGGCCTCCCGCTCGCGGTCGAACGTCGTGGGTCGGGCTCGGCCGCGCTTCGTCTCCCGGGTCACGGGGGCGCATCCTGCCGTGAACGGGTGAGCGGCGCCGTCCTGCCGCCAGATGGCAGCACCGTGCCGTTGCTGCCACGCCGAACCTGAGAACCGATCCGACGAACGGCGCAGCAGTCATGTCCGTCGTCGCCGGAACCCCGTCGATCGCCGCGACCGGCAGCCACCCGGCTCTCAGACTCGCCGATCACGAACAGGTCACGGCCTTACCGTCCCCGACCGTGCGGAGACGGATGACGACGACGGCGTGGGCCGGCGCCCTGGTCGCGATGACCGTGGTGCCCTTCGTGATGTCGGCCTGGCGTGGGGGCTCGACCCAGATCGGCACGATGCTCTCGGTGGGTCTCGGGGTGCTGGGCCTCGGCGCCCTCGTCGTGGTCGTGGTCGTGCCCTCGCGGATCCGGTCGCTGACCCGCGCGTTCGGCGTCGACCGGGTCATGGGCCTGCACCGCTGGCTCGGCATGCTCGCGCTCGCCGCCGTCGTCCTGCACGCCGTCGTGGCGCTGTGGAACCACCCGACGCTGCTGAACCCGCTCACCGCCCGGGACACCGCGAAGGTCGGGTGGGGCTCGCTGGTGTCGCTGCTGCTCGTCGGCGGGGTCGCCGCGGGCGGGCGGCGCCCGGGGGCCCGCTACGAGATCTGGGCCCGGCTGCACGTCGGGCTCGCCGCCGCCGGGCTGGTCCTCGCCGCCCTGCACGTGATCTGGCTGAACCACCTCGTCGCGGACCCGCTGATGCGGGTGTGCCTGGTCCTGCTGGCCGGGGTGCTGCTCGCCGTGCTCTCCCACCGCTGGGTGTGGCGGCCGCTGTTCTCCCGCCAGGGCGCCTACGTCGTCTACGGGGTGCGCCGGGAGGGCCCGAGCGTGTCGACCCTCGTGCTCGCGCCCGTGCACCTGCGCCGCGGCGGGATGAGCTTCGACCCGGGCCAGTTCGTGTGGCTGCGCCTCAAGCGGGCCGTCGTGGGCACCGAGGAGCACCCGTTCACCATCGCCTCCAGCGCGAACGTCACCGGGCGGCTGGAGCTCACGGTGCGCGACCAGGGCGACTTCTCCCACCGGGTCGCCGCCCTGCGGCAGGGCCAGAAGGTGTGGCTCGACGGCCCGCACGGCTCGTTCACCACCGAGGAGGACCGCGACTCGGCGGGCCTGGTGCTCGTCGCCGGCGGCGTCGGGATCACGCCGATGATGAGCATGCTGCGCACCCTCGCCGAGCGCGGCGACACCCGGCGTCACCGGCTCGTCCTCGCCGAGCGCGGCTCCGAGCCGCTCTTCGCCGACGAGCTCGCGGTGCTGAGCCGCCGCCTCGAGCTGCAGGTCCTCCGGACCGCCGGGCGTCGCGTGGACCTGGCGCTGCTCTCCGAGGTCGTCCCCGGGCCGCCCGAGCGCGATCACCTCGACTACTTCGTCTGCGGTCCGCCCTCGCTGCTCGCGGGGACGCTCGCCGCGCTCGACCAGCTCGCGGTGCCCGCGGCCCGGGTGCACACCGAGCAGTTCGGGTGGTCGGGTCCGATGCCCGTCACGACCTCCCCCTCGCCGTCCGGGGCGATCGCCCCGGCTCCGTCCGCTCCCCCCGCGAAGGACACCCATGGCCAGACACACGGTTCGACGACGCATCCCGCGGTGGGCGGTGGCCGTTCCCCTCTCGATCCTGCTGGTGGTGGGAGCAGCGCAGGCCTGGGCGTCGTCCACCCACGGACCGGACACCTCCTCGACGTCGAGCCGCAGCGCGCGGACATCGCGGAGCGACTCGCTCCTCTCGCGGGTGACCGGGGCGATCACCGGACGCGGTCGACGGAACGGAGCGGACGCGCGGACACCGGACCGTGGGAGCACGACACCGGACGCCGGGTCCACGGCCTCACCGGCCCCGACGACCGCCACGACGGCGCCCGCCGCCGCGCACCACGGCGGGGCGGGCGGCACGCATCCGTCTGACCAGCAGAAGAACACCCACCAGAACGGCCAGCAGCAGAACCAGCCGAACCCGAACTGCACCCTGATCGTCCCCCCGAACCCCACGGGTGCAGCCGGGCTGGCGACGCCGTACCGGCTGCAGGGCTCGGACGGCAAGGGGGCCTGCCACGAGGCCAACACCGAGCAGGCCGCCTTCGTCGAGGCGACGATCCTCGACCCGGCCACCGGCGCGCTGTCGGTCTACCACCCGCTGGTGATCGACGACGGGACGCAGCCGGCTGCGGCGCCTGCGACCCCGGCCCTGCCGGCGGGCGCCGTCGTCGGGGTCTGGTTCGGGTTCAACGGGACGACGCTGACCCTCGGCGGCGACCACGGCGGCTGCGTCAACGGCACTCCGGGCTCCCCGTTCGGTCAGTTCGCGGACTGCCACGGTGCCGCGTTCTTCGGCGCCGCGAACGCCGCGATCGCCGCCGGGAAGCTCGCCGTGCCCGCGCTCGGGACCGCCGCCGACGGGCAGCCCTGCCCCACCACGCGGGACTTCTCCGTCGTCGACCAGGACCAGAGCGACAACCTGGCCACCTCCTACCGGGTGCTCGGGAACGGCCGGATCGCCCAGGACACCGCGGCCAACACCGGCCTGGGCGGCACGGTGCTCACCAACGCCAGCGACAACGGCCTGCTCGACGCGTTCATCGACCCCGCCCTCGGATGCCGGCCGATGACCGCGCCGGATGCCGGTGACGGCGGCAAGCCGGTCCCGTCGCTCGCGCTCAACGAGCTGCAGGCCGCCGCCCACCAGGGAGCCCCGGTCGCGCTCGTGCCGGTGAACGACCCGATGGCGCAGGTCGACGGCAAGACCTCCGCCGCCAAGACCGCGCTCTACCGGGCGGGCGTCGACCAGTCGGTCGCGGCCTCCTCCGACGGCGGCGCCTACTGCCGCTCGCTCGTGGCGGTGGCCCCGGGACGGCTCAAGGCGGACCAGGGCCGCTTCTCCCGGGCGACGTCGCCGGACCCGGCGGCAGGGACGACCCTCTTCACCTTCCTCGCCCAGCGCCTGCAGGCCTCCTACCAGAACCTCGGGTGCGCGGATCTCGGAGCGCCCGCGCTCCCGCTCACCGTGAAGACGGACGGTGACAAGGCGGTCGCGGCCACGATCACCGGCTGACCCCGGGCGCCCGCCGCCGACCGCACCGTCGGCCGTCGGCGGGCGCAGGCCCGCGGGATACCTACACTCGACGGGTATGAGCGCCCCGCCGTCGACGTTCCACGAGCTCCTGCGTGACCAGATCCGCAACGAGTTCACGGCGTCGCAGCAGTACACCGCGGTCGCCGTGTACTGCGACGACGAGGACCTGCCCCAGCTGGCG
Source organism: uncultured Actinomycetota bacterium (assembly GCA_963849235.1). GTDB lineage: Bacteria > Actinomycetota > Actinomycetes > Mycobacteriales > Pseudonocardiaceae > Actinomycetospora. The sequence goes on from CAWKGY010000003.1 coordinate 463,056, forward strand.
GCGCACTTCTACGGCCAGGCGCTCGAGGAGCGCAACCACGCGATGGGCATGGTCCAGTACCTGCTCGACAACGACGTGCAGGTCCGCATCCCCGGGATCGACGAGGTCCGCAACGACTTCAAGTCGATCGAGGACGTCGTCGAGCTGGTGCTCGACCAGGAGAAGCGCGTCACCGACCAGATCACCCTGCTCGCCCGCTGCGCCCGCGACCAGGGCGACTACCTCGGCGAGCAGTTCATGCAGTGGTACCTCAAGGAGCAGGTCGAGGAGGTCGCCTCGATGACGACGCTGCTGCGCATCGTGCGCCGGGCGGGCGACAACCTGTTCCACGTCGAGGACTTCGTGGCCCGCGAGATGCCCCCGGGTGCGGGGACCGACCCGACGGCGCCGCCGTCCGCGGGCGGGGTCGCGACGCTCGGCGGCGCCTGAGGAGGGGCCGGTCGGTCAGGCCGCGGCCGCCCGCACCACCCACGTGCGCCCGGACGGGCGCAGCACCGGCGCGAGGAGCTCGGTGAGGTGGGCGACGACGCGGATCGTGGTCCAGGCGGTCACGACGGCGACGACGTCGACCAGCGCGTGCAGCACGACGCCGTCGGCGAGGGCCTGGGTGCTCGTCCAGAACCCGTGGACCACGGTGACGAGGCCGAGCACCACCCCGACGGCCCAGCTGACCCACCACACGAGCACCGGCCGGGACGGCGTCGGGCGGGTCGCGGGGTCCGAGCCGGCGGCGGCGTGCTCGATCTCGGCGAGCGTCGCACCGGGCACGGTGAGGGTGAACGGCGGCAGGACGCAGCCGAGCACCAGCAGCCGCGTCGAGCGCCACGGTCGCGTCCCCGACTCCTCGGCCGCCAGCCCCCGGGCCGCGAGCAGCCATCGCAGGAAAACCACCCCGGTGGCCAGCGCGGCGACCGGCGCGAGCAGCCCGAAGAGCGTCACGAGGACATCCGACCACCCGAGGGCCACCCCGGACAGGGCGCGGTCGCGGGACAGCACGAGCAGCACGTAGCGGAACACCTCACCGGCCGCGGCGACCCCCGCGAGCAGGCCCGTCGTCACCGCGAGCTTGCGCAGCAGCTCGGCGTGCGCGCGCACCGCCTCCTGGGGGCCGGGCGTCGGCCGGGGCGGCAGCGGGCCCTCGGGAGAGCCCGGCTCCGGGCGCGTGGCCCACGGCCAGAGGCTCCAGCGCGGGACGTCGCGGTAGCGCGGCGGGCCGGCGTAGGGCGCGCGGCGTCGCACCGGCTCGCGGGGGCGCAGGGCGTCCGGCGTCGTCGCGACCCAGCGCACCCCGGAGAGCACGCGGCCGCAGTGCACGCAGAAGCGGCCGGACTCCCCGGGCGGCTGTTCCCGGCCGCACCGCGGGCAGGTCATGTCCTAGACCACCTGCGCGGGCCCCGGGCCGTCGTTCACGACGGGCCGGCCCGCGGCCTCCCAGGCGAGCATGCCGCCGGTGACGTTGACCGCCTCGCGACCCTGGCCGACCAGGTACGCCGTGACCTGTGCCGAGCGGCCACCGACCCGGCAGACCACCGCGAGGGGGCCGTCCGGGACGTCGTCCAGCCGGGACAGGAACTGCGACATCGGCACGTGCACCGCCTCGGGGGCGTGACCCGCGGTCCACTCGTCGTCCTCGCGGACGTCGAGCAGCGTCGCCCCCTCCGGCACGTCGGTCACCGTCACCGTGGGCACCCCGGACGTCACGAGCGCCCCCACGTCATCCGCATGGGTCCATCACATCACATGGTGCGCTGCGCGCCCGTGAGCGCTTCCGGTCGTCGTGACGACCGGAAGTGCTCACCGGGCCTCCGGCGCCTCGCGGACGACCGCGGTGTTCGACGAGCCCGCCCCGGTCATGGAGCGGACCTCCATCTCGGCGGCCTTCCGGTCCAGCTCGGCCTGCTCCTCCGGCGTGATCCGGCTCGCGCCCACGAACGTCCCGGCGATGCCGAGCAGGAAGGACAGCGGGATGGACACGATGCCGGGGTTCGAGAGCGGGAACCAGGCGAAGTCGACCCCCTCGCCGAAGATCGCCGTCTCGGAGCCCGAGACCACCGGCGAGAAGACGATCAGCACGAGGCAGATCGCCAGCCCGCCGTAGATGCTCCACAGCGCCCCGGTGGTGTTGAACCGCTTCCAGAACAGCGAGTAGAGCAGCGTCGGGAGGTTCGCCGACGCGGCCACCGCGAACGCGAGCGCCACGAGGAAGGCCACGTTCTGCCCGTTGGCGAGGATGCCGCCGAGCACCGCCATGACGCCGACGACGAGCGCCGTCCGCCGCGCGACCCGCACCTCGGACCCGGGCTCCGGCTTGCCCTCCTTGAGCACCGACGCGTAGACGTCGTGCGCGAAGGAGGCCGCCGAGGTGATCGTCAGGCCGGCGACGACGGCGAGGATCGTCGCGAAGGCGATCGCCGACACCAGGCCGAGCAGGACGGTGCCGCCCAGCTCGAAGGCGAGGAGCGGGGCCGCGTCGTTGTCGGTCTTCGACGTCAGCATCCCCGGCGGCACCAGCGCCGCGGCGCCGTACCCGATCACCAGCGTGAACAGGTAGAAGACCCCGATGATCCAGATGGCCCAGTTCACCGAGCGCCGGGCCTCCTGGGCGGTGGGCACCGTGTAGAAGCGCATGAGCACGTGCGGCAGGCCCGCCGTGCCGAGCACCAGGGCCACCGCGAGCGACAGGAAGTCGATCTTGCTGGTGATCGTCTTGCCGTACTCGTTGCCCGCGTTGAGCAGGTTGGTGCTGACGTTCGCGTCCGCGGCGCCGAACACCGAGGACAGGTTGAAGCTGAACAGCCCGAGCACCCACACGGTGATGACGGCCGCGCCGATGACCAGCAGCGTGGCCTTGATGATCTGGACCCAGGTGGTCCCCCGCATGCCCCCGTAGAGCACGTAGAAGATCATCACGAGGCCGACCAGCAGGATCACCAGCGCCTGGCCGTCGAAGATGCCGGAGCCCTTCGGCACGCCCAGCAGCAGCGAGATGAGCACGCCGGCACCGGCCATCTGCGCGAGCAGGTAGAAGAACGACACCACGAGCGTCGAGACGGCCGCGGCGGCGCGCACCGGACGCTGGCGCATCCGGAAGCTCAGGACGTCGCCCATGGTGAAGCGCCCGACGTTGCGCAGGAGCTCGGCGACGAGGAGCAGCGCCGTCAGCCAGGCGACGAGGAAGCCGATGGAGTAGAGGAACCCGTCGTAGCCGTTCACGGCGATCGCGCCGGCGATGCCGAGGAACGATGCGGCCGACAGGTAGTCCCCGGAGATCGCGATGCCGTTCTGGGGACCGGTGAACGAGCGCACCGGCGGCGTAGTAGTCCGATGCCGTCGTGGCCGAGCGGCTCACCCGGTAGACGATGAGGAGCGTCAGGACGACGAAGACCAGGAAGATGCCGATGTTCAGCAGCGGACTGCCGAGCTGCGTCGGTGCCTGGGCCTGCGCCGGGAGGGCGGAGAGGGTCACAGCTTGGCCTCCACGCGGGCCCGCAGCTCCGCGGCGGTCGGGTCGAGGTTCTTCTCGGCGTAGCGCGCGTACGCCACCGCGATGACGAACGTCGAGACGAACTGGAGAAGGCCCAGCACGAGGCCCACGGTCAAGTTGGTCCCACCGAGGCGGGTGTTCATGAATCCGGGCGCGAAGTCAGCGAGGAGCACGAACGCCAGGAACCAGGTCAGGAACAGGCCGCTCATCGTGAAGATGTAGCGGCGCCACCGCGTGCGCAGCGCCTTGAACTCCGGGCTGCGCTGCATCTCCTCGTAGGGAGTCAGGGCGCCGCCGGGCGGAGCCGAGCCACGGGGGCTCTCCTCGGTCGCACTCATGCGCTCTCAATCCTTCGGGAGTCGGGGTCGCCGGGTGCCGGGTATTTCAACGGAGGAACCCTAGTTCTCGTCACTCCGAGAAACGTGCTCTTTTCGGGTGGGCCGTCCGTCACGCACGGTATGTCCCGGCGTGGACCATTGGTGCCGAATTGCAGGATTCGGGAATCAGCCCCGCCCCACACGCATCTCGCCGAGGCCGAGTCGCTCCGGGGCGTGAAGTCGCAGCAGCGTACGGCCGACGCCCGCGGGGACCCGGTTGGGGGTCGCGCGGCTGACCAGGACCATGGTCAGGACGGCGAGCGGCACCGAGACGGCGGCCGGCTGCGCGAGCAGGACACCCGCGACGCCGGGCAGGGTCGCCCCGAAGAGCGTCGCCAGCGCCGCGCCGAGCGAGAGCACGCCGCCCACCGCGATCCCGGCCACCGCGCCACGGTCGGTCAGCCCGCGCCACCAGATCCCGAGCAGCAGCAGGGGCGCGAACGTCGACGCGGCGACGGCCAGGGCGAGCGCGATGGTCTGGGCGAACTCGAGCCGGACCATGACCAGGGCGAGCACGATGGGGACGGCGCCGGCGACGTGCGCGGCGATGCGGAAGTCACCGAGCCGTCCCGGGAGGACGTCGCTGGAGAGCACCCCGGCGACCGAGAGCAGCAGGCCCGCCGAGACCGCGAGCAGCGTCGTCGCGAGCCCGGCCGCGACCAGCCCGCCGAGCACCACGCCCGGCCAGCCGCCCATCGCGAGCGAGGGCAGCAGCAGGACCGCGGCGTCGCCCTCCCCCCCGACCAGCAGCTGCGGGGCGCTGAGTCGGGCGAGCGCACCGAGCACGATCGGCACGATGATGAAGCCGCCGAGCAGCGCGAGGACGAGCACGGTGCTGCGCCGCGCCGCCCGCCCGTCGGGGTTGGTGTAGTAGCGGACGAGGACGTGCGGCAGGCCGGCGACGCCGAGGCAGCTCGCGAGCAGCAGCGAGTAGACCCACAGCGGGTCGCGCTCCCCGGTCCCGAAGGGGTGGGCCCACGCCTGCTGGTCCCCCACCGCGCCGGCCGCCACCGGCACGTGCGCGCCGGCGGGGAACCCGAGGGTGACGCCCTTCGGTACGGCCTGCGGCCCGGGCGCCCAGGTGACGGTGCGCGTCGGACCGTCCCCCGAGATCCGCACGGTGACCGGATCGGGGACCTCGAGGGTGACCGGGTCGTGCACGGCGATGCTGGTCGGCCGGTCGAAGGTGGGCGGGCCGGGCGCCGTCGAGGCGCCCGCCGCGAGGCCGGCACCGAGGAACCAGGCGATGAGGACGACGGCGGGGACCGCGAGCGCGACGGCCTTGAACCAGAACCCGAAGGCCTGCACGAAGGTCATCGAACGCATCCCGCCGAAGGTCACCGCGGCGGTGACGACGAGGCCGACGACCAGCACCCCCACCCACGCCGGGGTGCCGGTGAGCACCATCAGGACCAGGCCCGAGGCCTGCAGCTGCGGGACGAGGTAGAGCCAGCCGATGACGACGACCACCGCGGTCGTCACCGTGCGCAGCAGCGCCGAGTCGAGCCGGGTCTCGGCGAAGTCGGGCACCGTGTACGCGCCGGAACGCCGCAGCGGGGCGGCGACGAAGAGCAGGAGCACGAGGAACCCGGCGACGAAGCCGACCGGGTACCAGAGCCCGTCCACGCCCTCGGTCAGCACGATCCCCGTGACCCCGAGGAACGACGCCACCGACAGGGCCTGCCCGGCGATGGCCGCCGCGTTCGCCCGGCTGCGCACGGTGCGCGAGGCGGCGAGGAAGTCGTCGGTGGAGCGGGTGACCCGCACCCCGAGCGAGCCGATGACGATGACCGCGACCGCCGCGAGCCCGGCCACGACGAGGGCGACCACCGCCCCGGTGGTGGACACCGGTCAGTCCTCGACGTCGTCGGCGAAGTCGAGCTCGTTGCGCTCCGCGTGGCGGGTGTAGAGCCAGCCGAGGACCAGCAGGAACGGGAACGAGAGCACGCCGAGCAGCAGCCACGGGAGCCCGATCCCGAGGACGGGCACGGCGTCGGACGCCGCGGGCATCGTCAGGAACACGACGGGGAGCACGCCCAGGACGAGGACCACCACCGCGGCCAGCCGCAGGGCGAGCGTCAGCTGGGAGCGCATGAGGTTGGACAGCAGCAGCTCACCGGTCGCGGTCTGCGCCTCGATCTCGGCGACGGTGCCGACGGCGCGCGTCGGGGAGCGCCGTTCCGCGAGCACGATGCGCACCCGGTCCGGGGGCGGACCGTCGACGTCGTCCCCCTCGCTCCGGCGCCAGGCGAAGATCGGCCGCTTGTCGTCGGACTGCGGGACGGCCTCGGACGCGGTGACCCCCGAGGCGGGGAAGGTCGACGCGAGGGGGAGGCCCCGCACCGGGGTCGGGGCGATCGCACCCGGGTCCGGCGCGGCCGGGGTGGGCGGACCGGACTGGGCGACGGACAGGGCGGCGAAGCGCTCGGTCTCGGCGTCCGGCGCGGCGTGGCGCGGGCGGTAGCCCGGGGGCGGCGTGTGCCCGGAGTGGGGGGCGTCGTCCGGCGCCGCGTGGCGCCCGGGCTGGACAGGCCGCGCGGTCGCGGCGGACGGGTCCGCCTGCCCGGACTGCCCGGGGTCGTCGGCGGGCGCGGGCCGGGGCGCGCCGGGCCCGGGCGACGGCCGGTCCGCCGTCGGGCTCGGGGGTCCGCGCGGCGGGCGCCGTGGAGCCGGCCGGGACCTCCGTGGGGCGCCCGGCGTCGTCGGGACCCGACGGTTCGGCCGGCCCGGGGGACTCGCCCCCGGGCCGAGGCCGCCCGTCGGTCGTCGTCACCGTCGGCCCCAGGCCTGTTTCGTCGACCGGACGAGACGGTCCTTGAGCTCGCGGGTGTGCCGGCGGCTCACCGGGAGCTCGGCGACCTCGCCCGTGCCGCCGCCGTTGCCCAGCCGCACGACGTAGCCCGAGCCGGCGAGGCGAAGCTCGGTGATGAGCGGCAGCGCGACCAGGTACGAGCGGTGGATCCGCACGAAGCCGGCGTCCGACCAGCGCTCCTCGAGCACGGAGAGCGGGATCCGCACGAGGTGGCTGCCCTCGGTGGTGTGCAGCCGCGCGTAGTCGCCCTGGGCCTCGACCCAGCGCACCGTCGAGCGCTGCACGAGCTTCGTCGTGCCGGCGAGCTCGACGGGGATCACCTCGTCGTCGCCCTCCTCCTCGACGGCGGGCTCGACCGGCACGGTCGTCCCCCGCGAGGCGAGGATGCGCGTGAGCGAGGCGTAGAGGCGCTCGGGGCGCAGCGGCTTGAGCAGATAGTCCACCGCGCCGACGTCGAACGCCTCGACCGCGCGGTCGTCGTGCGCGGTCACGAAGACCACCGACGGCGGGATCACGTAGCGGGAGAGCACCTGCGCCAGCTCCAGGCCGTCGAGCCCCGGCATGCGGATGTCCAGGAAGAGGACGTCCACGTCGGATTGTTTGGCGGGCGCCGCGATGCCCGACGGCGGGGTGCCGAAGCCGCCGATGCTGACCTGGTCACCGCCGGTGAGGATCCGCAGCGCCGAGATCGAGTCGTTCGCCTTCAGCACCGTGGTGACGCGCTGGTCCTGCTCCAGGAGATAGGCGAGCTCCATGAGCGCAGGTTCCTCGTCGTCGACCGCGAGGACGACCAGGCCGTCGTTGTCGTTGGTAGTCACTGCTTCGCCATCCTGCCCAAGGGTCGGTCGCGCGTCCACGATAGAGACCCGGCCGGTCGGGCGATCCCCGGGTGCCCGTCGACCCGCGGCCCGTACCGGACCTGTCGTACATCCTCACCCGTTCGGCGGCCCGCTCACGGCGCGGCCGGCCCGGGGGCGTCGGGGCCCGGGCCGAGCGAGTCGCTGATCGAGCGTTCGGACTCCTCCCAGGCGGCCGTGCCCTCGACCACCGCGCGGCGGACCGCGTCGAGCTGCCGCGAGAGGTCGTCGGCCGCCGGGACCGTGTCGGTGACCAGCAGCTCGCGGTACCAGGCGGCCATCTCCGCGTTGTCCTGGCCGGTCCCGGTGGCCAGCGGATCCTCCGCGAGCCGCCGCAGGGCCTCCCGGGCCTCGGCGACGGTGCGCTCCAGGTCGTCCACCCGCCCCGCGAAGCGCCGCGCGTCGGCCGGGTTCAGCGCCGCGGATCCGTCCTCACCGGAGGGTGTCCCCGGTCCGGGTCCGAGGGGACCCAGTCCGCTCATGCGGTGCTCCTTCCGGACGGGCGCGGACCGAGCGCGGCCTCCAGCTCGCGGCGGACCGCGGGCGACGACGCGTCCTCCCCGACGAGCCGGCCCCGCCCCGACGGGGCGCGCAAGGGCACGTCGTGCCTCTGACGGGGATCGTGCCGCAGCCGGTACCGACCGCGGGGCCCGTCCACCCATTTGATCATGGCATCTTCGCGTTCTCCGGGCGAAATTAGCCCGTTCGGAGCAGGAATGACGCCGATCTGTGTCCAGGCCTGCGCGGAGGTGAGGACGTCCTCGACGGCGCGTCGCTCGCGCTCACCGCGCACCGTGGCCGGTCCGTCGCGGTCCGAGGACGTCGGGATCTCCAGCGGCGGCCCCGGCGCGGCCGGGAGGGGCGGCACCAGCGCGAGCACCCCCGCGGCGAGGCCGGCCGGGTCGAGCGGCCGGACCGCGACGTCCGCGTCGGCGTGGTCGGCCGACCACAGCAGGGCCCCCGCGGTGGGGCCGCCGACGGCGACCCCGGCGCACGGCGTCGTCGCGCTGCGCCGCACCAGGTCCACCTGACGGGTGCGATCGCGCACCGCGGTCCCGACGGCGAGCAGCACGGCCGCCGTCCCGGGCTCGAGCAGCCCGCGGCCCCGCAGGCCGTCCTCGGCGCGGGCCCGGGCGAGCACCGTCTCGTCGTCGCGCTCCGCGGGCCACACGGTCGGGGCGAGCGGGTAGGGCCAGTCGCCCGCGCCGCACTGCTCGAGCACCCAGGCCAGCTCGAGGCGGCGCAGGGTGAGCACGGGGAAGGGGGCGCTCACGGCGGGGCCTCGTCCTCGTCGTCCTCCCCCAGCACGGGCGGCGCGACCCGGCGGCCGGCGTCGGCGCCCCAGCCCGCGGGGTCGGGGTCGACGAGGTACTCGGTCCGGCGCGCGGGCAGCCGGTGCTCCTCGACGCCACCGGTCATCGGAGCCATGCCGAGGGGAGCGGCGTCGAGCGGTGAGGCGGTGCCGTGCGGGGCCGGCGATCCCGGGTCGTGCGGGACCGGGTGCCCCGGGGCGGGCCCGCCGGGGTCGTCGGCCCCGGTCGGCGTCGTGGACGGGGCGGGGTCGCCGGTCGGGGCGGATGAGGCGTGGTCGCCGGACGGGGTGGTCCCCGCCGCCGGGCCGGCCCCGTCCGGGCCGCCGGGCCGTTCCTCCGCGCGGCGTCGTGACGACCGGCGCGGGTCGACCGGACCCGCCGCCCCCGTCGTCGGGACGGGGACCGGGCGTGCCCCGCCCCCGTCGGCCGGGGCGGACCCGACGACGCCGCGGCCCGGGTCGACCGGACCGGCACTCGCCGCGGGCGCAGCCGGCGACGGCGGGGCGGAGACCGCCGGGGCCGGGCCCCGGGCGAGGACCGGGCCGGCCCCGGGCGCGGTGGCCGCGATCCCGGGCGGACCCGACGCGGGCGCGACGCCCACCGCCCGCGGCCCCACCGGCAGGTCGCCCGGCGGCGCCGCGCCCGGTGAGGCGGCCGCCGCGCGCTGCAGCACCCCCGTGGACGCGCCGCGGGCCCCGGCGGCGGGGGTCGCGCCGCGGGCCGCGACCGGGTGGCGGCCGACCCGCCCGGCTGCCCGGTGGACTGCCCGCCCGGCGTCACCGGCCCGCCCCCGACGGGCGCGGGGCTCCCCGGCGGGGGCGCCACGGGACCACCGGTCGCGGCCGTTCCCGCCGCTGCCGTGGCAGGTGGGGGCGGCCCGGCGCCCGCTCCCGCGACGCCGCGGGCGGCGGACGCGGTCTCGGTCAGGTAGGCCCGGTAGGCCTCGCGCGCGGCGGCCTGCTCGTGCGCCGCGGCCCGGAACCCCGGGAAGCCGTCGGCGGGCGCCCCGGTGACCAGGGCGCGCAGCTCACCGAGCAGGGGCGGGGCGTCGAGGGCGGGCAGCGCCGGCGGTCGGGGCGGGCCGACGGCGGCCTGCACCCGCAGCAGCGCGGCCCGCATCCCGTCCACCCCGCGCGCCTGCCCGGACACCGTCTCGGCGAGCTCCTCCAGGCGCGACGCCAGCGCACCGGTGCGCTGCCCGGCGGCGTCGGCGTCGCGGCCGACCCAGCTCTCGCCGACCCCGCGCTGGGCGGACCGGAGGCGGTCGGCGGCCGTCCGGAGCTCGTCGGCGCGGGCCACGTGGCGGTCACGGGCCGCGGCGAGCGCCTCGGGGCTCGCGCCCTCACGGGTCCAGCGGTGGATCTGCTCGTGGCTGAGCCCGGAGACGTCGCGTCCGTCCCAGCCGACCGCCGCCACCCACGCCCCCCTCCGGTGCGCTTCGCGCTCGTGAGCACTGATCCGCGCTATGGCACGGAAAAGTACTCACGGGGCGCAGCCACCTACAGCCCGAACCGGCTCCAGTGCGCCCGCTGCTCGAGCCACTCGAGGGCGCCGACGACGGCGGCGGCCGGGTCGACCGAGGACACGCCCAGCCCCGGCACCCCGCCGAGGACCCCGACGCCCAGCCGCGCGAGCAGCGGCTTGCGGGGCTCGACCCCGACCGGGTCGGCGTCCGGGAACCGCTCGGAGAGCACCTCGTGCGGGGTCCCGATCCCGTCGATCAGCCCGAGCTCCACCGCACGCCGCCCGGTCCACACCTCACCGGTGAACAGGTCGGCGGACTCGTCGAGCCCGGTGCGCCGCGAGCGCACCCACTCGATGAACAGCTCGTGCAGCTCGCCCTGCATGCCGAGCAGCCACTCGACGTCCTCGGGCTTCTCCGGCTGGAACGGGTCGAGCCGGGCCTTGTTCTGGCCCGCGGTGTGCAGCCGGCGCTCGATGCCGAACCGCTCGATGAGCCCGGTGAGCCCGAACCCGCCGGACACGACCCCGATCGACCCGACCAGCGACGTCGGGCAGGCGAAGATCTCGTCGGCCGCGCAGGCGAGCCAGTACCCCCCGGACGCGGCCACGTCCTCGCAGAAGGCCAGCACCGGCAGCTCGTGCTCCGCGGCGAGCCCGCGGATGCGGTCGGCGACCAGCTGCGACTGCGTCGGCGAACCGCCGGGCGAGTTGATCACCAGGGCGACCGCGACGGCGTGCTCCGCCTCGAACGCCCGCACCAGGGCGGACTCCACGGCCTGCAGGTTGATCACCGAACGGGGCACCGGCCCGGACGCCGACGCGATGATGCCGTTGAGGCGGACGACGCTCACCGTGCCGCCGCCGACCTTCGACGCGAGCGCGCCGGGCAGCACCGCGGAGACGGCCGGGGGGAGCTTGAGGGCCGAGGGCAGCTTCAGAACCACCACCCGAGGCTATCGGCTCCCCCGCGCGGCCCGAGGCCCGGAATGAGACAACCCCCGGGGAGACGGTGCAGCGTCACACCCGCACGCCGGCCCGGAACTTCGGGACCCGGAGGCTGATCTTCGTGCCCGCCCCCCGCTCGGTCTCGACGACGAGGCCGTAGTCCGGCCCGAACGCGGACCGCATGCGGTCGTCGACGTTGCCCAGGCCGACGTGGGCGCCCGAGAGGTGGGCGTCGCGGTTGTCCTCGCGCAGCGCCTGCGGGTCCATGCCGACGCCGTTGTCCTCGACCGTGATGAGGCACTCGCTCGCGGAGTCCTCCGCGGTGAGGGTGACCGTCCCGCCCTCGACCTTGCCGGCCAGGCCGTGGCGCACCGCGTTCTCCACCAGCGGCTGGAGCGCGAGGAACGGCAGCACCACGGAGAGGACCTCGGGCGCGACCTGCACCTTCACCGCGAGCCGGTTGCCGAACCGGGCGCGCTCGAGCATGAGGTAGCGGTCGATGTTCTTGAGCTCCTCGGCGAGGGTCGTGTACTCCCCGGCCTGCCGGAAGGAGTAGCGCGTGAAGTCCGCGAACTCCATGAGCAGCTCGCGGGCCCGCTCGGGGTCGGTGCGGATGAACGAGGCGACCGTGTTCAGCGCGTTGTAGATGAAGTGCGGCGAGATCTGGGCGCGCAGCGCGCGGACCTCGGCGCGGTTGAGCCGGTCGCGGGAGTCGTCGAGGTCGGCGAGCTCGAGCTGGCTGGAGACGTAGCGCGCGACCTCGGCGGACGCCCGCAGCAGGACCGGGCCGGGCGTCTCGCCGCTCACCGCGGCCAGGGTCCCGACGACGTTGCCGTCGACCTCGAGGGGGACGACGACGATGCCCTTGACCGGGCAGCGGTCCGACCCGCACTCGATGTCCTTGCGGCTGGCCATCTGCTGACGGCCGGTCTTCATGACCTTCTCGGCGTAGAAGCGCACGTCGAGGTTGTGGTGCTCGGCGTCGCCGTCCCAGGCCAGGGGCACGCAGTCGGCCGCGGTCATCGACAGCGCCTCGGTGTCGAGCAGCGTGCGCAGGTAGGGCACCGCGAACTGCGCCGACGACTCCGAGAGGCCCTCGCGCAGCGCCGGGGCGGCGAGCGAGACCGTGTGCAGGGTCGAGAACGTCGCGCGCTCGAGGGGCGAGGCGAACGCGTGCCTGCGCCGCAGCCGCCGGTAGATCAGCAGGGCCACCGCGGCGAGGACGACGACCACGACGAGGACGACGTAGAGCGTCGGGTCGGTCAACCAGCCGGGCACGACGCCATCGTCCGACAGCGTGCCCCGTCGTAGCAACGAGGCGCACGAGGCAGGAGGCGGGTGATCGCCCGTTCGGCGGTGTCCCGCGGGGCGTCGGTCACTTGACCAGGCGTGACAGCCGACGGTCCGCGAGCGGCTTGCCCCCGGTCTGACACGTGGCGCAGTACTGGAACGACCGTTCGGCGTACGAGACCTCGCGCACCACGTCCCCGCAGACCGGGCACGGCAGCCCGGTCCGGGCGTGGACCCGCATGCCGGAGCGCTTCTCGCCCTTCAGCAGGGCCGCGTCCTGCCCGACGGCGCGGTCCACCGCGTCGGTGAGCACCGAGATCATCGCGGCGTGCAGCCGGTCGACCGCCTCGTCGTCGAGCTTGCCCGCGAGCGCGAACGGCGAGAGGCGGGCGACGTGGAGGATCTCGTCGGAGTAGGCGTTCCCGATGCCCGCGAGCACCCGCTGGTCGGTGAGCAGCGTCTTCAGCCGGGCGGACGCCCCGCGCAGCAGGCCCGCCAGCTGCTCGCGGGAGAGCGTGAGGGCGTCCGGTCCCAGGGCGGCGATCCCCGGCACCGTCGACGGGTCGGTCACCACGTAGACCGCCAGGCGCTTCTGCGTGCCCGCCTCGGTGAGGTCGAACCCCGGCCCGCCGACCGCGTCGAGGTGCACCCGCATCTCCAGCGGACCCTTGCCCGGCTTGGGCGGGGTGGTCGAGGCCTGCTCGTGCCAGCGCAGCCAGCCCGCCCGGGACAGGTGCACGGCGACGTGGAGGCCGTCGAGCTCCACGTCGAGGAACTTCCCGAAGCGGCCCGCGCCCGTGATCAGCCGGCCGGTGAGCGCGGACAACGGCGGGTCGAACGTCTTGAGCGCCGTCATGCTCGCCAGGTCCACCCGGGCGACCGGGCGGGCCAGCGCGTGCGTGCGCAGGTGCTCGGCGAGCGCCTCCACCTCGGGCAGCTCGGGCACGGCGGGGACCTCCTGCGGTTACTGGGGTTGGAGCGGGCTGTTCGCCCGCGCCGGGGTGCCCCGCTTCTGCAGGGTGCGGATGGCCTGCTTGTACTCCGCCCGGGCCTCGGTGCGGCCGCGGACGAAGCCGCTCCACGCCTCCCCGGCGCCGCCGTCATCGTCGTCGTCGGGCCAGCGCCCGCCCTCGACCATGAGGCGCCGCGGCCGGCGCAGCGCCCAGCGGACCGGGAAGAACCCGGCGATGCCGAGCAGGATCAGCACGACCCACCACGGCACGCTCACCGCCGGGACCTGGAACTTCCAGGCGATCAGGGCGAACCAGAGCAGGCCGAGCACGACGATGATGCCGATGACGGCCCGCCGGCCGCCCTCCTTCTCGTGCTCGAAGCCCTCGGAGCGGTCACTCCACATGATCTTCATGTCCACGAGCCACACGCGCCCGTCGACACCGGTGACCGTCTTGGCACTCACAACACCACTCTAGGTGGCGTGCGGCGCCGGACCCAGGAAGTCCTCGACGATTCGCCCGAGCTCGCGGGGACGGGTGAGCAGCCCGAGGTGCCCGCCCTCGTGCAGGTGCACCGTGCCGTGCGGCAGCAGCGACCCCATGACGTGGGCGTTCACGACCGGGATGACCGGGTCGCGGCGCCCGGCGAGCACCAGCGTCGGCGCCGTGATCATGGGCAGCACCGGCAGGCTGGTCCAGGTGGTCAGCGCGAAGAGCTGGTGAAGGTAGGCGGTCGCGCGGACCGGGTGCACCCGGGAGAAGAGCGCGTCGACGGCGTCCTGGTCCTCGCCGACGTAGATCTCGCGCCCGGCGGCGCGCCGGTAGGACCGGTCGTTGTAGCGCCGCGGCGTGAGCATCCGTGCCAGCACCCCGATCCGGGCCGGCACCATCATCACGCCCGTGCCGGTGCTCACCAGCACGAGGCGCCCGACGCGGCGCGGGTACTGCAGGGCGAACTGCTGCGCGATCCCGCCGCCCCAGGACAGGCCCAGGACGTCGACGACGCGGTGCGACGTGCCGGTCAGGTCGTCGAGCTGGTCGAGCAGGTCGGCCAGCAGGGCCGACAGCGCCGCCATCGGCAGCGGGACCGTCGAGCCCTGCGAGCCGCCGATGCCGGGGACGTCGAAGCGCACGACCTCGCGGCGCGGGTCCAGCGTCTCGACGAGCGGCTCGAAGAGCTCGAGGCTCGCCCCGATCCCGTTGACGAGCACCAGCGGGCGCACGGCGGCGTCGGACGTGTCCCCCGAGGCGGGGCGCACCGCCACCCGGATCCGGCGCCCGGCGACGGTGAGCGTGCGCTCCCAGCCGCCGCTCTCCGGCACGTCGTCGGAGACCGGGCGAGAAGCCACCGCGGTCACCGGCCGGTCCCGAGGTGGGCGTCCGGCGTGCCGGACGAGGACTCCACGTAGCTGCGGTACACGGCGATCAAGGCCTCCTTCTGCGCGTGGGACAACCGTCGGTCGGCACGCACGGCGCGTTCCACCGTGCGGTCGCCGTCGGAGCCCCCGCGCGATCCCGACCCGGGGCCCGGGTCGGCGTGCTCCCGGACGAGACCCGCCTGCTCGAGGAGGGTCTCGGCCGAGAGGTCGAGCGCGTCGGCGATCGCCTGCAGCACGCGCACCGAGGGCACGTGCAGGCCGCGCTCGACCTGGCTGAGATAGGGATTCGAGATGTGCGACAGCGCCGAGAGCTGCCGCAGCGAGAGCCGGGCCAGCCGCCGCTGGTCGCGGATGAACGCCCCGAGGGCGCGGCGCTGGGCGTCCCAGACACCGCCCGCGACGGAGGGTGACCCCACGTCGCGGGCGTCCGTCCCGGCCGCGTCGCTCAGCGCAGCCGCAGCGCGTCGAGCACCTGGTGGGCGACCGAGCGCTGCATCTCGAGGACCGCGATGCCGGTGTCGACGGCGCGGTCGACCACCTCGCCCGGCGACGGGTAGCCGGGCAGCGAGCCGGAGGTGCGGCGGGCGGCCTCGTCGGCCCCGGTCAGGGCGGCGCCCCACATCTCCGCCATGCCGCTCGCGGCGTCGGTCACGGCCTTCTGGCCGCGGCCCATCAGGTCGGAGAACGGGTCACCGGCGGTGTTCGCGCGGCCGTTGGACGTCGACGTCATCGGCTCCTCCTTCGGCAGCCGGGCACGCGGGCCCGCCTGCTCGGTCGGGTCGACCGGACGTGCTCGACCGGCCGATCGGCTGCTCAGGATACCAAGCGAATGCCGCGCGGCCCACTCGTGCCGATCAGGAGCGGGGCAGCGAGGCCAGGATCTCCGCCCTGACTCGGTCGACCGCGGCGGTGCAGTCGTCGCACCCGCAACGCGATTCGCGACCGGCGAGGAGCAGGTCCAGACGCAGGAAGGGCGCGTCGTAGCGGGGCCCGACGGCGTCGTCGACGAGACGGCGCAGAGCCGTCGACGCCGAGCGCACGGGACGGGCGGGGCGGGGGTCCATGGGCTCACCGATCGCCGGATGCAGGCAACGTCGGGCGCGGCGCGTGTGATGCACGAGAAATCTGTTGCGTCACACGCGTCGGAGCCGCGCTCTACGCAACAGCGTGCGCTCCCGCCCGCGGCAGGGTCAAGGCGGGTCACATCCCGGAATCCGGATCGTCACGAGCAGGACACTCCCGCCGCGCCCGTCCGTGTGCGTCAGGCCGTCCCGCGGACGTAGTCCCCGGGCGCGTCACCGATCACCGGGTGCTCGTCGCTCCCGGTGGGGGGCGGCGTGCGCATGGCCCCGGCGTGCTCCGAATCCACTCGCTCCACGTCTCCCACCACGAGCCCTTCACCTCGGTGGCGCGCGACCGCCAGGCGTCGGGGCCGGGGGCGTCCGCGCCGGTCGCGCCGACCGTGCCCACCCAGTGCTTGGCCTTCGGGCTCGGCGGGTTGACCACCCCGGCGATGTGCCCGGCGGTGGAGAGCACGAACGTCACGTCCCCCCCGATCAGCTCGGTGGAGGTGAACGACGTCCGCCACGGCGCGATGTGGTCGTTCTCGGCGGCCACGATGAACGTGTCGGCGTGGATGGCCTTGAGCGAGATCGGCTCGCCCTCGAGCTCCAGCACGCCGCGGGCGAGCTCGTTCTCCAGGTAGAAGTGCCGCAGGTAGGACGCGTGCATCGCGGCCGGCATGCGGGTGGAGTCGGTGTTCCAGGCCAGGATGTCGAACGCCGGCGGCGCCTTGCCCTCGAGCCAGTTCGGGCCGATGTAGTTGAAGATCAGGTCGTTGGCGCGCAGCAGGTCGAACGTGGTGGCCATCGACTCCGCGGGCAGGTAGCCGGTCTGCTTCATCGAGCGCTCGAGGCGCTCGACGATCTCCGGACTCACGAACGAGGACACCGGCCCGACCTCGGAGTAGTCGAGCATGGTGTTGAGCAGCGTCACGCTGTTGACGCGGTCGTCCCCGCGCGCCGCGCACCGGGCGGCCAGCAGCGCCGACATCAGGCCGCCGAGGCACAGGCCCATGACGTTGACCTTGTCGGCCCCGGTGATCTCGGTGACGACGTCGAGCGCCGTGGCGGGTCCGAGGTTCAGGTAGTCCTCGAAGGTCGTCGAGGCCATCGACTCGTCCGGGTCGCGGTAGCTGATCATGAACACGGTGTGGCCGTGCTGCACCGCCCACTCGACGAGGCTGCGCTCCGGGGCCAGATCCATGACGTAGTACTTGTTGATCCAGGGCGGGCTGCACAGCAGCGGGATCTCGTGGACCTCGTCGGTCTGCGCGTCGAACTGCACGAGCTCCATGAGCCGGTTGCGGTAGACGACCTTGCCCGGGGTGGCCGCGAGCTCCTTGCCGACGCGCAGCTCGCTCTTGTCGACCTGACGCGGCCTGCCGTTGTTCGTGGCGAGGTCGTCGAGCAGGTTGCGCAGGCCCGCGACGACGCTCGCGCCGCCGGTCTCGAAGGCCCGCTTGAGGGCCGCGGGGTTGCCGGGGAGCACGTTCGTCGGCGAGACGACGCTGCCGACCAGGCCCATGAGCATCCGGGCGCGCTCGTCGGAGTCGGGGTCGAGCCCCGCGGCGCCCACCAGGTCCTCGAAGAAGGACACCAGCGCCAGGTACTCCTGCCGCAGCGCCCAGTAGCCCGGGTTCTCGTTCCAGGTCGTGTCCTTGAACCGGCCGTCCTTGGTCACCGGCACCGGCGCCTCGTCGTCCGTCGCGGAGGTGTCGCCGCCGGCGAGCCCTCGCAGCGCCCGCCCGGTGGCCGCGGCACCGATCCGCGCGGAGAGCGCCGCCAACGACGACGCCGCGCGCCCGACCTCCCCGGGGTGGGTCGCCCAGCCCTGCGCGAGCTGCAGGACGGTCCGCCCGAAGAGGGCCGGGTCCGTCCGGGCGAGGATCCCGTCCGGCACCACCGTCTCGACGGCACGTGCCAGGTCCGGGGTCCGGAGGGCGGGCAGTGCCGACCCGGTGCGGTGCTCGTGATCGGTGCTGGCGGCCATGCGTGCGCTCCCGTCGGAGAGGTCCCGTGTCCGGGGCCGAGGGGAGCCGCCGGACTCGTCGTCCGGACCAGTGTGTGCCCGGTCACCCGGGCCGGGAAACGGCCGGACGGACGGCGCGAGGTGGGGATCCGTCGTGACGGGCCCCCGCCCGCGACGCCCGGCCTCAGGCGAGCGGGCCCCGCTTGCGCGCGACGATGCCCTCGTAGACCAGCGGGCTCGCGTCGGTCGCCAGGCGGTGGCGGAAGCGCTCGCGACGGACGACCTCGAGGGCCCCGGACGCCATGCCGTCGCTGATCATCGAGGCGAAGCCGGTGGTGTCCTCCGCGGCGAGGAAGGCGTCCTTGATCGTCAGGACCACCCACCCGTCCTGGGTGACGTGGTCGTAGGCGGTCCGGAACGCGGCGGGCGGGATGTCGCCGAAGCCCAGGGCCGCCACGACGGTCAGGGCGTTCAGCCGGTGGCCGGCGAGCCGTCGCGAGTCGTCGGCGCCGAACGCCGTGAGGTCGCCGACGAGGTAGTCGGCGTAGAGGCCCGGACGGTCGCGCTCCGCGGCCTCGAGCGCCTCGGGGAGGATGTCGACCCCGACCGAGTGCGCCACGCCGATGGTGGCCAGCTCCTCGGCCATGATCCCGTTGCCGGCGCCGAGGTCCAGGACCCGGACGTCCGTGGCCTCCGTGCGGGCGTCGGCCAGCGCGTCGGCGAAGAGCCCGGCCATGAACCGCGGGGTGTCGCACCCGAGGACGTCGTAGAAGATCTTCTCGTAGAGCCCCGGCACGTCGAAGATGTGGTGGTAGTCGTGGAAGCGGAACTCGCGCCACGAGCCGTCCGGCTGCTGGACCACGCACCACTCGTCGTCCTGGCTGAACTTGCTGCTCGGCTCCGGCAGGGCCACGCGCAGGGCGCGACGGGCCTCGGCGAGCGACGCGGGTCCCCGGTAGACCCCGCCTCCCAGGCGGGCCTCCCCGCCCGCGGTTCCCGATCCGGACGTCGTGACCGCTCCGTGTCCGTTGACCGTCTGCGTCATGGCGACCACCCCTTCGGTCGCGCACGCGGCACGACCAGCACGCGGACAGGCGTCATCACCGGCCCGCAGGATCAGGACGGTTGATCGTCACCAGGGCGGTCGTGAAGGGTCAAGGCAAGCGGTCGTGACAGCGAAAAGCGTCACGATCCCTTGATCCGACGCCGCTCCGTCGGAACGTGATCACCGGGCGTGATCACGAACGAGACGGCCTCAGCGCCATTGGTCGCGCTGGCCGCGCGGGTCGTAACGCTGTGTGCGCTGGTCGCCGTACTGTCCGTACTGGCCCTGCGGCGGGTACTGCGACTCGCGGTTGCCGTAGTTCCCGTCGTACTGCTGCTGGCCGTCGTACTGGCGCCCGCCCCACCCGCTGTGGGTCACGGGCCGCACCGACGTCGCCGACACCCCGGAGAGCATCGAGACGATCGCGATGCCGATCGCCGCGTAGAGGATGCCCGTGGCGATGTGCGCCGCGATCGTCCCGTCCGCGAGGAAGACCTGGAGGATCAGCACGACGATCACGAGCACCGCGATCGCGGAGAAGAACGACGCCGGGCGCGGCGTGGTCATCAGCAGCAGGTGCAGCAGCGCGGTGCTCGCCAGCGCGGCGATGCCCGCCGCGATCGGGATGACCGTGGACGCGTTGTCGACCAGCGCGCCGCTGCGGCCCGCCGTCTGGATGCCGACCTCGAAGATGCTGTTGATGATGAGGACGCCGACGAAGGCGATGCCCGCGGCGACCAGGGCGGTCGCCACGCCGCCCGCCCACAGCCGTTTCGCGACCACCTCGACATCGCCGTCGTCCCAGGAACGCTGCGGGTAGCTCACGACCGATCCCCTCGCCGGATACGCGTTCGTTCTACCAGCCTCGGGTCACGCCACGGTCCATCGACCGTCGTGTGTGCGCCGGGACGACGCTGCCGTGTCAGAAAAGTCGCGTTCCAGACACTGGACGTCAGGAAATCGTCGTTCACGGACCGGGTCCGGCCCGCGGTGGACGAAGGGCCCCTCGATCGGGTCCACCGAGCGACGGGGCCCTCCGCTCGCAACGCGAGCACGGCCGGGACCTCAGGCCGCCGACCGCTCCTCGGCCGGACGACGCCGCAGCCGGGCCTGCTCGATGGCCGGCGGCGCGTAGGACACGTCGCCCGGGTCGACGTCGGTCCCCGGCGCGACGATCTCGTCGATGCGGTCGAGGATCTCGTCGTCGAGGGTGACCTCCGCGCCCGCGAGCAGGTCGTCGAGGTGCTCCATCGTGCGCGGGCCGATGATCGCCGAGGTCACGCCCGGGTGGGCCACCGCGAACGCCATCGCCATGTGCGTCAACGACATCCCGGACTTCTCGGCGAGCGGGAGGAGCTCCTCGACGATGTCGAGCTTGCGCTCGTGGGTCAGCCGGCCCGGCGCGAAGTTCATGCGCGGGCTGTCGGTCTGCTGCCCCTTGCGGTAGCGCCCCGTGAGCAGCCCCATCGCGAGCGGGCTCCACACCAGCGCGCCCATCCCGTAGCGCTCGCAGGCGGGCAGCACCTCGCGCTCGATGCCCCGGTTGACGATCGAGTACGGCGGCTGCTCGGTGCGGAAGCGCTCGAGGCCGCGGCGCTCGGCGACCCACTGCGCCTCGACGATCTCCGACGCCGGGAAGGTCGACGACCCGATCGCCCGCACCTTGCCGCTGCGCACCAGGTCGGAGAGCGCGGAGAGCGTCTCCTCGATGTCCGTGTCCGGGGAGGGCCGGTGGATCTGGTACAGGTCGACGTGGTCGACCTGGAGGCGGCGCAGCGAGTTCTCGATCTCGGTGACGATCCAGCGCCGCGAGTTGCCCGCGCGGTTCGGGTCGTCGCCCATGCCGCCGTGGACCTTCGTCGCCAGCACGACGTCCTCGCGGCGCTCCGAGGGGAGCTGCGCCAGCGCCTTGCCGACGATCTCCTCGGACTCCCCGCGCGAGTACACGTCCGCGGTGTCGACGAAGTTGATCCCCGAGTCCAGGGCCTTGTGGATGATCTTGATCGAGTCGTCGTGGTCGGGGTTGCCCATGGCCCCGAACATCATCGCGCCCAGGCAGTACGGGCTGACCTTGATGCCGGTCCGACCCAGCGTCCGCATCTTCATCCCTCGATGGTCCCCCTGCCGCGCCCGCGGCGCTCGAGGATCGCCAGCCCCGCCGCCACGACGGCCGCGACGACGAACGACAGGAGCGAGGCCGACAGCCAGGACGGCGGTGCGAGGCCGATCGCCCCGCGCACCCAGGTCCACGCGTCCGACCAGCCGGGCGCGCCCCCGGGGTTGACCAGCTGGTAGGCGACGAGCCCCACCAGCCAGGCCACCACCATCCACGGTCGCGAGGGCGCCCAGCGGGAGAGGTCGGCGCGCCGCCGCCCGTCTTCCGCCGCTCCGCTCGCCCAGGTGCGGTTCACCAGGGCGTCCCCGACCCCCACGCCGAGCAGCGGCACGAACACCGAGCCGATGACGGCGAGGAAGGCCGAGTAGTCGTCGATCGTGACCCCGAGGGCGAGCACGGTCACGAGGGCGCCGATGACCACGCACAGCACCCGCCGGTCCGCCCGCGGCCACAGGTTCTGCGCGGAGACCGCCGTCGAGTAGACGTTCGCGAACGACTGGTCGGTCTCGCGCAGCGTCAGGACCAGCAGCGCCACCAGGCCCAGCGGTGCGGCGAGCATGGGCGCGAACACCGCGTCGCCGTCCCCGCCCACCAGCGACAGGGCCGCGAGCCCCACGACGAAGCAGAGGACCTGCGTGACGGCGTAGCCGACGGTCGCCGCGGTGAACGCCGTGCCGACGCGGCGCGAGTGCCGCGAGTAGTCCGAGGCCACCGGGATCCAGGAGACGGCCACCGCGATCGCCGCGTCGGTGCCCGCCCAGAAGCCGGACCACGATCCGCTCTGCCCGAGGTCGGCGGCCGCGGGCCGGGTGAACAGCCACCAGGCCAGGTAGGCCACCGAGACGGCGACCAGGATCGTCACGACCCGGCGCAGCAGCCGCAGCATGCCCAGGGGGCGCAGCGTCAGCAGCGTCGTCACCACGCCGGCGCCGAGCACCCACGCCCAGGTGGGGCCGCCCACCGCGACCACGCCCGCCTGCGCGATGACGACGAGCTCGAACGTCCCCCAGCCGACGAGCTGCACGACGTTGAGCACCGACGGGATCCACGAGAGGACCCCGCCGAACAGGCTCCGCAGCACGACCATCGCCGGGGCCCCGGTCCGCGCTCCGGGGATCGCGGACAGCCCGACCATGGCGCTGCCGATGAGGGTCCCGACGACGGTCGCGACGAGCGCCGCGGGGATCGTCAGCGGTGGGGCGCCCGCCGGTTGCAGCACGGCGAGGACGCCGGCGAAGCCGAGGAGGCTCACCCCGAGGTTCGCCCAGAACGCGCCCTGGTCGAGCAGCCCGAGCGAGCGGGGCACCGGCCCGTCGAGGGTGGGGGCGACCTCGTCGGCACCGGTCGAGCGGCCGGGGGACGTCCCGGGCGGGGACGAGGTGGACGAGGTCGACGGCCCGGACACAGCCATGCGTGCACCTTCCGTTTCCCTGCGCCGGCATGACCCGGATCAGGTTCGAACGGTCGGGACCGCCGCCACCGTCTCGTCGACGCGGCCAGGTCCCCTCTCAGCCCGTCTCCCGGGCTCCCGTGGAACGCACTCGCGCCCCGCCGCCGACGGTAGGACGTCGGGCGGCGGGGCGCGAGGGGGTGTGACACCGGGCTCTGCCTCAGCCGGCTCCGTTCCGGCGGCCGACCGAGCCCGGCGGGGTCAGCAGGCTCCGGCGAGCTGACCGAGGTGCACGGCCAGGGCCAGGAACGCGGCGAAGAAGAGCGTCAACGCCAGCAGACCCGGGATCGAGACGCCGGCGCTCTCGCGCGTCGGTGTCGGGGTGTCACTCCGGGTACGGGAGCTGTAGTCCTCGACCTCGAGGGTGAGGTAGTCCGTCGCCATCCCGCGCCTCCTTTCGGTTCTCGGTGACGTCACCGGCGACTAGCCGGTCACGTTGGTGCACTTCTGGTTCTTGTTGATGCAGTTCGCCGCGGCCTCGGCCTGCGCCGGGCTCGAGACGTTCTGGAAGTCCCCGTGGTCGGTGCTGGGGTCGTGCTGGTTGTCCGGGAACGAGTCGATGGAGAAGCCCTTGCCCGCGGGCTGGTCGTAGGTCAGCACCTCGCGCAGCGCCGGGATCGGCAGGAAGCCGTCCTGGCAGTTGCCCTTCTCGTCGGGGAAGGCCGTGTGCGAGATGTGGTCCTTCGAGTCCAGGTTCTGCCCGTCCCAGCAGCTGGGGAAGTCGAGGATGCGCTGCAGGTGCGAGCCCGCCGGGCAGATCGGGTACTTGTCGGTGACCCGGTCGGTGAATCCGGTGCAGGTGTACTTGGAGTTGGCGTTCTTGCCGTCCTGCACCTTCGCCTTGGCGTTGCCCTCGATGATCCGCAGGTTCGAGGGCAGTGCCTGGACCGGCTGGTCGCCGTGGCCGTGGTAGGTGATCGACACCGACGTCGGCTTGAGGATGCTGCCGACGTTGCCGTCCTTGCTGCCGCCGTCCTGCCCGACGTCCGGGCCCTGACCGTTCAGGTCGCGCAGCACCGGCCAGTAGAAGGCGCTCTTGTCCCCGTTGACGCAGGAGGTGCCCGCGGCGTTCAGCGAGCCGTCGTCGGAGTTCGCGTTGGTCGAGGTGTTGCCCACGTAGTCGTGGACGTGCTGGGCGCCGTTGCGCTTGCCCGGGGCGGCGATGAAGTTGTCCGAGTTGTTGTGGTCGCTGACCCCGCAGTTCACCGAGGAACTGCCGTCGGCGAACTCGCCGCCCTCGCCGATGTTGCCGTTCGGCGCGACGTTGGCGATGTCGACGAAGTCGTCGCCACTGGCGGGGGCGATCTTGTCGCGGCCCGGGAACTCGACGTCGGCGGCGTTCTTCTTGTCGTCCTGGCCCTTGGCGTCCTGACCCTGGTTCTTCTGGTCCTTCTTCCCGTCCTTGTCGGACGAGTCGGAGGAACCGGAGTCGGACGAGCCCTTGTCGCCGGAGCCGTCGGAGGACCCGTCCTTCGAGCCCGAACCGGAGTCCTTCCCGCCGCCGTCGGACGAGTCCTTGCCGGACGAGTCCGCGCCGTCGGACGAGTCCTTGCCGTTCTTCCCGTTCTTGTCGCCACCACCGCTCTTGTCGCCGTCTCCGCCCTTGTCGCCGGACGAGCTGTCGTCCGACGAGGACTTGCCGGCGAGCGAGGAGATGATGCTGCTGCCGTCCGATCCCTTCGCGAGGGCCGTCCCGCCCAGCACGACGGCGGTACCGCCGACGAGCAGGGCGGCGACTGCCGCGAGGAGCCGGACCGGGAGCCGGGTGCGATGTCGTCCACGTCGGGGCATGGGCGAACGACCTCCTGACGATTCTTCGGCCCCGGACCGTGGGGAGCGCGGTCCGGGACACGACGGCGTCGTCCGGCGGGAGGGCTCTGGTGCCCGCCCCGGGGGAGCGCGAACGTGCCGGCAAGGGGAGCTGCGAGCCGGAACGCTAGGAGCGGGACCGTTCACCTGACCGTGATCTGAGAGCAGCCTGATCGGGATGCCGTTGACCGTGCATCGAGACGCGACGAAGGGCGGGCGCTCTAGTCCGACCGGCCGAGTCGATGCGACGGACGCCGGTCACCGCTCTCAGGGATCCATCCGTCGAGCCCACCGCATCACCGCTCGGCGCCGGAGCGTTGAACTCCGGCCGCGCGCACGGCAGCCTGGTCTGCGATGCAACCCAATCGTTATGCGGACGCGGAGCGGGGCCGCGTGCTGTGTGTGGCTCCTCCTCACCGCACAACGAGCGTGCTCGTCGGTGCGTTGCGGTCCAACGGCTTCGAGCCCCAACTCCTGCGGGAGAGCTGGAGCGTCGGTGCCGCCGCCCGGGCCGGTGGTGCCCGCGCCGTCGTCCTGGACGTCGAGATGAGCGGCCTGCGCCCGGTGGAGGTCCTGGCGGACCTGCACCGGGAGAGCCCCCGGACGCCCGTCATCGCGCTGACCTCGGCGGAGGCCCGGGACCGGACGGTCTCGACGCTGCGCGCCAGCCACGACGACTACCTGGTGACGCCCTTCCCCATGGAGGAGCTGCTCGCGCGGCTGCGGCTGCGCCTGGGTGACGACCGGCCGACGGCCCTGCTCTACCTGCGCCGCGGCGAGGTCATGGTCGACACGGCACTGGAGCAGGTCTTCGTCGAGAACAAGCCGGTGAGCCTCTCGCGGACCGAGTACGCGGTGGTCGACGCGCTCATCCGCCACCCGCGTGGGCAGGCGATGTCGCAGGACGAGCTGGTCACCCGGGTGTGGGGCGGGCCCCCGACCTCGAACATCGTCGAGGTCTACATCGGCTACCTGCGTCGCAAGCTCGGCGCCGAGCGCATCCGCACCGTCCGCGGCCGCGGGTACGTGCTCGAGGGCTGACCCCCGACGTCCGCTGACCCCGACGCCGCTGACCCCCGACGTTCCCGCCGGGATCAGCGCTCGACGATCCGCGAGGCCATCTCCACCTGCCGCGCCCGCCGCTGGGCGTGCGCGATGCGGATCGCCCGCTCCTGGGCGGCGGCCGCCTCGATCCGGGCGGCGCGCCGGGCGCGCCATCCGCGCGGCTCGGGGACCTCGGCCGGGGCGGACACCGACTCCGGCGAGACCCGCGGCCCCGGGATGACCGGGAACGAGTCGGTCCGCGGGCCGGTGGTGTCCGTGACCTCGATGCTGTGGTGGCGCCCCATGACTGTCTCCCCCGAAACGGTGCGGCCGGTGTGTGGCCGCTGTCATGAGGCGTATCGCGGTGTTGCGGGCGTCGTGTTTCGCCCGTGACCCGATCGAGACCGTCCTACCGCCGCAGGTCACCCGGGTGGGCGACTCACAGCGAGCGCAGGAACCCGATCTGGCGCTCGAGCGAGGCGGCGAACGGCTCTCCGAGGTAGATGTCGAAGTGTCCGCAGTCCAGCTCGAGGATCTCGACGCGTCCGCCCGCCGTCGCGGCGACCTTCCGGACGGCGTCGGGCGGCGCGATCGAGTCGTCCGCCGCGACGACGAGCAGCATCGGGCACCGCACCCGGGGCGCCGCGGTGACCGGCCGGTTCAGCGGGATCGTCAGGATGCCGCGGGCGGGCATGTCGTTGACGAACGACGGGCCGATGATCGACGAGTAGCCGGGGGCCGCGTCGGCCGAGGTGATCGCCGCCGTCGCCCCGGGCGGACCGAAGATGCCGACCCGGTGCTCGCGACGCCCCAGCAGCGCCCCGGCGGCGTCGAGCAGGGCGTGGCCGGACAGGCGCAGCAGCTGGCCCGGGCCGGCGTAGCGCAGGATCTCCATCACGGCGCCGAGGCCGTCCATCGCGGCGCCCTGCGAGATCACGCCCGCGATCCGCGGGTCCGCCGCGGCGACGGCGACCACGTGGCCGCCTGAGTACGACGAGCCCCACAGCACGATCCGCGCCGGGTCCACGCCCTCGATCAGCCGGGCCCGGGCGACCGCGGCGTGGTAGTCGCGACGGTGCGTGCGGTGGTCGATCGCGCGCCGCGGCTCGCCCTCCGAGTCGGCGAACCCGCGGTAGTCGACCAGCAGGACGTCGGCGCCCGCGGCGGTGAAGCCCTCGGCGAACGGCAGCAGTCCGGAGTCCCGCGTGGCGCCGAACCCGTGGGCCATGACGACGCACGGGCGGCCACCCTCGCCGGCGAGGGACTCGTCCTCGGCGCGCAGGTACCAGGCGCCCAGCCGGCGACCCTCCGACTCGACCTCGATCTCCTGCACCGCCACCGACGCACCCCCGACCTGTCCGGAAAACCGACGGCGGCAGTGTGCCAGGTCACGCCCCGGCGTGGTCGGGGGTGATCTCCGAGGGCTCGTCGGCGAACAGGTCCGTCTCGTACGGCGGGCCGGGAGCGCGGCCGACGTGGATGAACCACTCGGTGCCGAACGCCGCCGCGAACCCCTCCTCGGGCAGGTGGAGGAAGAACGAGTCCTCGGCGATCTGGCTGGAGTGCGCCCGCATCGCCGCCCGCTTCGCGGCGAGGTAGGGCGTCACGTCGACGCGGGTGGTGAGCTGTCCCTCCGGCGTGCCCATGCCCTCGACGTCGGCCTCGCTCGGCCCGTCGCCCTCGCCCATGAAGCCCGCGGCGACCGCGGCGGCGATCAGGCGGCGCATCTCGTCGCGGTTGGTGGTCGCCTGGTGCACGCGCGGGACACCCGCGATCTCGGCGGCGCGCATCCCGACGTGGTGGACCTGGACGTGGTCGGGGTGGCCGTACCCGCCGTGGTCGTCGTAGACCGTCATCACGTCGGCGGCCTCCTCGCGGAGGATCACGGCGAGCTTCTGGGCGGCCTCCTCGACGTCGGCGGCCGCGAAGGCGCCGGGCGCCGAGTTGGTCTCGGTGCCGACCATCCCGGAGTCGACGTAGCCGAGGAACTCCGTCCGCGCGACGCCCAGGATGCGGGCCGACTCCATCGTCTCCTCGTACCGCCGCTCCGCCAGGGTCTGCCCGGGCGCGAGGACGTCGGCCACGATCTCGCCGTGCTCGCCTCCGGTCGCGACGACGAGGACGACCCGGTGCCCGGCGTCCGCCGCGGCGCGCATGACACCGCCGCAGGCGATGCACTCGTCGTCGGGGTGGGCGTGGAACGTCACCAGAGTGGCCACGACACCGGAGCCTAGTGCTCGCCGCCCCGGATCAACCGAGGGTGAACGACAGCACGAGGATCAGGATCACGACGACCACGACGGCCGCCGTGCCGATGACCGACGCGAGCTCCCGGCGCCTGCCCAGGAACACCTCCGAGCCCTGCATGTCCGATGGCGAGCGGTCCACGCGGTCCGGCCGCTCCACCCACGGCGGCGTGGTGCGCGCCGCGGGCACGGGTGGTGAGGGCCGCCGGCCGGCGAGCGCTCCCGGCACGACCTGCGTGCGCTCCGGAGAGGGCGGGGCCTGGGCGGGAGGGGGCGGCTGAGCCGGAGGGGGCGGCGGGAACGACGGCGGACGGAAGCCGCCGGACGGCGTCGGGGGCGGGGGCGGGGCCGACGGCGGGCGCGGCGGGATGCCGCCCGACGGCGGGTCGTGGACGACCTGCGTGCTCTCCGCGTCCTGACCGACGACCTGGGTCACGTCGGCCTCCGCGGTGGCCGACGGCTGCCGATCCCCCCAGCGGAAGGGCGGCGGGAAGGGGTCGGGGCCGGCGGCCCGCCGCTCGCGGGGTGGCTCGGGGCGTGTGGTGGGTGGTGGCTCCGCAGGCACGACCGGGATCGACGCCGTGTCCGCCAGCGAGCCCTCCGGGTCCCCGGTCGGCGCTGCGGTCCCGGTCTGCGTCGCCGTGCCGGTCGGCGGAGGCGTGGCGGACGGCGGCGAGGCCGGCCCGGGCGAGCGGCCCGTCGCGGGAGGGGGAGGTGTGCCTGAGGGCGGGACCGCGACGGATGCTCCGGTCCCGCCGGCGACGGCGCCGCTGGACGATTCGGTTCCCGGCGAACCGAGTCGCGGCGACTCGGTCGGAGCACCGGTCTCGGCGCCTCTCCCTGCCTCGCCCACGGAAGAACCCTGTCCATCGGACACGGTTCCGCCGCGCCCGGACGACACCTCCGCGCCCGGGCCACCCACACCACCGGGTGAACTCCCGCCGGCCGGACCGAGTGGCGGCGACCCGGCCGCAGGACCCGCGCCGGCCCCCTGCGCGGACGCCGGCCCGGACGCCGCAGCCGCACCGGCAGCGCCCCCGGGCCCCGCGGCACCCGTCGTCGGGACCTCGCCGGGCGGGCCGGCCGCGGCCGCTGCGCGGGCAGCGATCTCCTGCTCACGGCGTCGGGCGACCAGCTCGTCGCGGCGACGGCGGTAGGTGGTGGCGTCGACGCGCCCGGCCGCGAGGTCGTCGTCGAGGCGCTGCAGCTCGTCGCTCGCGTCCACCTCAGACACCCTCCCCGGCGGACCGGTCCGACACCGACCCCGTCACCGTCGGTGTCCTCCTCTTGCGCGCACCGTAACGGACCAACAGCGCAGCGCACCTGTTCCGGACGGACGTGGTCACAATCTCCTCGTCCGAGATCGAACGCTCCGGCCTCGTGCAGCGAAGGTGCACGCGACGGCGCTCTGCTGCCCCGAACGACCGACACCCGCGTCGAGAGGACCCCCCGTGTCGACCTCGCACCTGTCCGACGACCCGTCTCTCCACGACACCCGCGCCGTACCCCGGCCGGCCGAGGGCGTCTGGCCGGGCCTGCAGGATCCCGGTGAGAACCGGCTGCGCATGCGGGTGGCGCGTGGGCTCATGCGGGCAGCGGTGAGACGGATGCCGATGCGTCTGGTGTGGCCCGACGGCACCGTCGAGGGTGGGGGCGGCCCCGGCTCCCCGGTCGTGCGCCTCATCCGCCCCGAGGCCTGCTTCACCCGCCTCGGCTGCCACGGCCTGATCGGCTTCGGCGAGGGATGGATGGTCGGCGACTGGGACTCCGAGGACCTCGTCGGCGTCCTGCGCTGCTTCAGCGAGCACATCGAGGAGCTCGTGCCGCGCCCGCTGCGCCGCATGCGGGGCTTCTACGACCGCGGTCAGCCGGACGAGGAGGTCGCGAGCGACTCCGTCGTCTCCCAGGAGAACGTGCACCGGCACTACGACCTGTCCAACGACCTGTTCCAGGTCTTCCTGGACGAGTCGATGATGTACTCGGCCGCCTGGTTCGACGGGCCCGTCGGCGCGGACGGCCGGCACACCGAGTCCCTCACGACGGCGCAGCACCGCAAGATCGACGGCATCCTCGACATGGCCGGGGTGCGGGACGGCTCGCGGGTCATCGAGATCGGCACGGGCTGGGGCGAGGCCGCGATCCGGGCGGCGCAGCGCGGCGCCCGCGTCACCACGCTGACGCTCTCGGTGGAGCAGGCCGAGCTCGCCCGCACCCGCGCGCAGTCGGCGGGCGTGTCCGACCGCATCACCATCGACGTGCGCGACTACCGCGAGGCGGTCGGCGAGTACGACGCGGCCATCTCCATCGAGATGATCGAGGCCGTCGGCGCCGCCTTCTGGCCGGAGTACTTCCGCACCGTCGACCGGCTCCTCGCGCCCGGCGGCCGGTTCGGGCTGCAGTCGATCACCATGCCGCACCACCGGCTCCAGGCGACGAAGCAGTCGTACACCTGGATCCACAAGTACATCTTCCCGGGCGGGATCATCCCCAGCGTCGAGGCGATCGAGCAGACGCTCGCCCGCCACACCACGCTGCGGATCGACTCCCGGCACTCGGTCGGCCCGGACTACGCCGAGACGCTGAACCGCTGGCGGGAGACCTTCCTCGCCCGCTCGTCGGAGGTCCGGGCCCTCGGCTTCGACGAGACCTTCGTGCGGATGTGGGACTTCTACCTCGCCTACTCCGAGGCCGGTTTCGCGACCCGCTACCTCGACGACTGGCAGCTCGGGATGGCCCGGCCCTGAACCGGGCCGGCTCGCCTGCTCGGTGTGACCCTCGACGGAGCGGTCAGCCCTGACCGTCGCGGCCCCGGGGCGCGGGATAACCTCCGCGCCGGGCCCGGTGATCGTCGCTGACGACGCCGGTCCCGACCGTCACCCGCCGGCACGGCACGGGCCGGCCGAGCACGAGGGAGCGCATCGCCCATGGACACGACCGACGTCGCCGCGATCGTCACGGGAGGGGCGTCCGGCCTCGGTGGGGCCACGGTCCGCCGGCTGGCCGCCGACGGCGCGCACGTCGTGGCGATCGACCTGCCGAAGGCGGTCGACACCGCGGAGAAGCTCGAGCGCGTCGACTACATCGGCGCGGACGTGACCGACGGTGACCAGGTGCAGGCCGCGGTCGAGGCCGCGGTCGGTACCGGGCTGCCGCTGCGCGTGGTCGTCAACTGTGCCGGCATCGGGACGGCCGGCCGCGTCCTGTCGAAGAAGGGGCCGCACGACCTGGGCCTGTTCTCCCAGGTCATCGGCGTGAACCTCATCGGCACGTTCAACGTGATGCGGCTGGCCTCGGCGGCGATCGCGCAGACCGAGCCGCTCGAGGACGGGGCGCGCGGCGTCGTCGTGAACACCGCCTCGGTCGCCGCCTTCGAGGGTCAGATCGGCCAGATCGCCTACTCCGCGTCCAAGGGCGGCGTGGTCGGCATGACGGTGCCCGCGGCGCGCGACCTCGCCCAGTACGGCATCCGCGTCATGACGATCGCGCCGGGCATCATCGACACCCCGATGCTCGCCGGGGTCGAGGAGTCCTTCCGCGCCGAGCTCGCGAAGGGCATCCCGTTCCCCCAGCGTCTCGGCCGGCCGGACGAGTACGCCCGGCTCGTCGCGATGATCGTCGAGCACGACTACCTGAACGGCGAGGTCATCCGCTTCGACGGGGCGCTGCGCATGCAGCCGCGCTAGACCGGGCGGCCGGTCAGGGGGCCGCGACCGAGGTGGCCGCCCCGTCGAGGGGGCGGTCCGCCTCGGCCCGCAGGTCGTCGAGGTGGGGCACGGCGAGCACGGCGTCGGAGGTCATCCAGGTGCGCAGCGCGTGGGTGGCCCGGACGTCGTCCTCGTTGTAGATCAGCAACCGCTCACGCATCGCCGGCTCCGGCGCGCCGCCGTCCATGCCGACCGCGCGGCGGTACCAGCGCATGGAGTTCTCCCCGCCGGCCTCCGGGTCACGCCAGCCGAACCCCGCCGACGGCGCGACGCGCTTCAGACCCTTGCCGTGCGGGCAGAGGAACGACTCGCTGACGGCCGGGAAGAGGTCGACCCACGCGTCCGAGGCGATGAAGGCCTCCACCTCGGCGGACGGCGGGATGCCCGGCTCGCCGGCGAAGCGCTCGACCGAGCCGCGCAACCAGCGGTTCTCGGCCTGTTCGTTGTAGCAGTAGGCGCGGAAGGACAGGCCGCGCTGCTCGGCCCGCGCCCGGACGTCGGTGAGCCAGGTCCAGAAGGCCGCGAAGGAGCGGGCCTCGTCGCGCGTGGGCACCGGATCCCAGGTGGCGAAGCCGCGGTAGCCGTGGGGCAGCCCGACGTCGGCCCCCGAGAGCAGCGCGCCCCAGAGGTAGGCGCCGTCCTCGCCGAGGCTCTCCATGTCGACGTCGACCTCGACCGCGCCGCGGGGCACGTCGGGCCGCGCGACCCGGCGGACCAGCGGCACGTCGGAGCGCCACGCCCGGGCCAGCGCCACGGCCTCGCGGAGATCGGTGCCCAGGCCGGCATCCTCGGGGGCGTCGGTCTCGGGCTCGGGCAGGCCCTGCCGGGGATCGAGCGCGGCGAGGGCGCGCACCGTCGTCACGCCGCGCCCGCGCAGCCGCAGCGCGTCCTCCCCGCGGACCACGAGGCTGACGTCGTCCACGCGCCGCAGGTCGGCCTCGCAGACCGGCCACCAGGGGCAGCGCCGGCACTCGGTGATGCGGGAGGGCTCCGCGAGCGCCGGCCCCCCGGCCCGGGCGGCCGCGGCGACGGCGAGACGGTCGGCGAAGCGCCGGTCGTACGTGTCGAGGGGACTGCGGCCTGCCTCGTTCCCGGGGGCCGCGGCCAGGTCGGTCCACACGACGCAGTCGGCATCGAGCCCGACGACGCCGCCCCAGGCGGGACCCGACGGCACCCCGAGGCCGGCGTCGGCCAGCATGCGGTGGAGGTGGGCGAGCCGCAGGAGGTCCCGCGGGACCGCACGCACCTTGCGCTCGGCGTCCGGACCCGCCGACGACGGGTGCGGCCGGGCCAGCGGCGACGTCACGGCGCCGGTCCCGGGGTCGGTCACCCGGTGGCGCACGACGATGACCGGGTACCAGCCGGTGCCGACCTCGCCCGCGCGCACGAGGAGTTCGGCGTGCCCCCGCCTGCCCTCGCCCGGCGGGAGCTCCGCGGCGCCGATCGCCGCGACGGACCCGTCCGCCGCGAGCGCCAGCGTGGCCGCGACGCGCTGTCCGCGCGGACCGTCGGGCACCGGGCGGTAGGACGCCCCGAGCACCTCGGCGAACCGGGCGGCGAGCGCGGCCCGGTGCTCCGCGGCGTCGGCCACCCGCATCTCCACGCCCGGGTCCGGCTCCGGCAGCACCACGCCGCCCGCGCCCTCGACCACGGTGGCCCCGGTGGCGCGCCCGGCCCCCGGGTCGTGTTCCAGGTGGACCCGGCGGCGGCACCGCGTGGTGACCGCCGCGTCGAGCAGCACCGGACGGACCTCGGCCGGCCCGGCCGGCGCCGACCCGACCGGGGCGGGGCGCAGCCGAGCCGGATGCAGCCGCGCCGAGGCGTGAGGGGCGTCGGTGGCCCCGACGTCCGGATCCGTGCTGCTCATGACCCCGAGCCTGCCACGACCCCCCGACACCCACCCCGCGGCCGCCGGTGGCCGTACCCGTCGTCGTGTGACCGCCCACGGACGGGGTCGTCCCGTTAGGGTCCGTCCCCACCGGGGAACCGGGGGAGCAGGAGATCGACATCGGGCCGGGAGGCCGCCTCGACACCGGCGGGGCGGGACCACCGTCCGGGGCGCCCGGCGAGGGCCGGGCCGCCGAACAGCGGGAGGACCCATGGCGCGGCGTCGCAGCACGAAGCACTCGGTGGAGCTCGGCGGGGACGCCGTCGACGGCGAGGGCGTCGTCGTCCTGAGCCGCAAGGCCGCCAAGGAGGCCGCGAAGGCCGAGAAGCAGACCGCCAAGGCGGCGAAGGCCGACCGGAAGGCGGCGGAGAAGTCCGTCGAGATCGAGGAGGCCACGGCCGAGGAGGACGGCAAGGACGAGCCGCTGACAGGCGCGAAGGTGAAGCGCTGGATCGGGATCGCCCGCGTCGTCGTCCCCGTCGCGGCCCCGATCGTCTACCAGGCCGTGGGCGCCGCGCGCTCGCGCGTGGACGAGTACCGCGCCCGGCGGCTCGGTGTCGCCCCCGACGAGCTCACCGCCTTCTCCGGGCGCGGGACCGCGCTCTACGCGCGCTGCCACAACCTCGCGAACTCGGTGCGGGAGCTCGCCAACCGCCGTCCCGACGACGCCGAGGTGCGCACCTTCACGGACGACGCCCGCACCCGGCTCTCCGACCTGGAGGCGGCGGTGCGCTCGGCCGAGCAGATGCCGGGCGGGCGACGCCGGCGCGCGCACCTGGCCGTGGCGGGCGAGCTGGACCGCCTGGAGGCGCGGCTGCTCGAGCTGTGGGGCCTCGATTCGCCGGGTGACGCGGGCCGGAGCCTGCCCGCCGCCGGGCGCTGACCGTCCGGTCACCGACGCGGACGGTCAACAGCATGGTGTGTTTCTGCAACGACCGTCCCGCTTTCGCCTCAGGACGAGGCAGGTCGACCGCACCCCGGGCGATGTGACCCAAAGTTACGACTGAGCGTCGTCCAGTTCACCGCTGCGCGGAGAACCGGACATCTTGCGACCGTTTCCGCTGCTCAGGGACGGATCTCGGACGCTGAGTCACGGGTCCACCGTCCTCCGTCCGGCGACCGGTCGATACTCACGTCCCAACTTCCGGGTGACAACCTCATGGCGAGCCCCTTAATCTCTCGCAGACCGTTGCCCGATCGGCAACGGCGGTTGCCCCTCACGCTCCCCGCGTAGGGAGCGGAGAGGGGGGACATGAGCCCGCGCGCCTCACGCGGCGTCGTCCCGGACGACCCCGCGTCGTCGGCCGGCCCGCGCCCCTCCACCACCGCCCCGTCGACCTCCGCGGGCGCGGGTGACGCCTCGGGCGGCGGCCAGGTCCACCGGGCGCTCGCGATCCTCGAGCTCCTGGGGGATCCGGAGTCGCTCGGGCTCGGCGGGACCGTCGAGGCGCCGACGTCGTTCGGGGTCGTGGAGATCGCGCGCACGCTCGGCCGCGACAAGTCCCAGGTGTCCCGCCTGCTGCGCCTCCTCGCGGATGCGGGCTTCGTGGAGCGCGAGGCCGGGACGCTGCGCTACCGGATCGGCACGCGGTTGTTCTCGCTGGGCGTCCGCGCCGTCAGCAGGCGGCTCCGCGACGAGGCCGACGCGCTGGTCGAGCGCGAGGCCGCCCTCCTCGGCGAGCGCGTGGAGGTCTGCGTGCGCAGCGGCGGCAGCGCGATGACCGTGAGCACCGCGGCGCCGGAGAGCGAACTGCGCGCGGTCGGCTGGGTCGGGCGCACCATGCCGCTCTCGTGCACCGCGGGCGGGCGCGCCCTGCTGTTCGACCTCGACACCGCCGCCGTCGCCCGGCTGATCGTCCCCGAAGGCCTCGCCGCGACCGGCCCGGCCGCCCCGCGCTCGCTCGACGAGCTGGTGGTGCGCATCGACGAGGACCGGGCCCGGGGCTGGTCGCTCGCCCGTCACGAGATGGACCGGGGCCTGCTCGCGGTCGGCGCGCCGGTGCGCGACGCCGCGGGCCGGGTGGTCGCCGCCGTCACCGTCGGCGGCCCGGACTCCCGCATCGACCCGGTGCTCACCGAGGTCAGCACGGGGGTGCTCCGCGCGGCCGCCGACCTCTCGGTCGCCCTCGGCGCCCCGGGGACCCCCGTCTCGCCCTCCGGAGCGGGCCCACCGGCACGCACGCCCCGGCAGCGCCGCCCACCGACCACCCCGCCCGCCCCTCCGACCAGAAAGGAAGGAGTGTCGTGAACGTCTTCCAGTACTTCGGCCAGAACAGCGCGCAGATCATCGCGCTCACGATCCAGCACTTTCAGTTCGTCTTCTACTGCGTGGCCATCGGATCGATCATCAGCATCGCCCTCGG
The DNA here is from genome assembly GCA_963849235.1 of uncultured Actinomycetota bacterium. Taxonomy (GTDB): domain Bacteria; phylum Actinomycetota; class Actinomycetes; order Mycobacteriales; family Pseudonocardiaceae; genus Actinomycetospora. The sequence continues at coordinate 498,625 of CAWKGY010000003.1, forward strand.
CCTGGTGGTGTCCACCGGCGAGCCGAACCCCAACCGGTTCAGCTTCGACTGGTGGGCCACCGGCATCCGGGAGGGATCGCTGCTCATCACCGCGGCGGTCCTCACCGTGCCCTCGCTCGCGCTCTTCGTACTGTTCCTCCCGATCACCGGGCTGGGCGTCACCACCGCGATCATCGTGCTGACGATCTACACGCTCTACACCGTCCTGCGGAACACGGTCGCCGGCCTCACGGCGGTGGACCGCGCGGTGCTGGAGTCCGCCCGCGGACTCGGCTACGGCCGCGTCCGCCGGCTCCTCACGATCCAGCTCCCGCTGGCCTGGCCCGTCATCCTCAACGGCATCCGGGTGACGACGCTGATCTCGATCTCGATCGCCGTGGTCGCGTCCATCGTCCAGGGACCGGGCCTCGGCAAGCTCCTGCTCACCGGCATCACCCGCATCGGCGCAGCGAACGCCTTCCCCCAGGTCCTCATCGGCACGGTCATGTGCCTGGTGGTGGCCGCCGTCTTCGAAATCGTCTTCGCCATCGTGTCGCGCCTGACCATCCCGAGGGGTATCCGTGTCTGAGACCGAGAACATGATCGTCCTGGAGGGCGTCGAGAAGGTCTATCCGGGCTCGACCGCGCCGGCCGTGGAGAGCCTGGACATGGTCATCCCCAAGGGCGAGATCGTCATGCTCATCGGCCCGTCGGGCTGCGGCAAGACGACCACGCTGAAGATGATGAACCGGCTGATCGAGCCGACGTCGGGGCGCATCCTGCTCGACGGCGAGGACGTCACCGACGTCAACGGCGACCAGCTGCGACGCAAGATCGGCTACGTCATCCAGCAGGGCGGGCTCTTCCCGCACTTCTCGATCGCCGACAACATCGGCGTCGTCCCGAAGATGCTGGGCTGGGACAAGAACAGGATCAAGGAGCGCGCGGACGAGCTGCTCCACCTCGTCGGGCTCGAGCCCGCGACCTACCGCGACCGCTACCCGCGCCAGCTCTCCGGCGGTCAGCAGCAGCGCGTCGGCGTCGCCCGGGCGCTGGCCGCGGACCCGCCGGTCATGCTCATGGACGAGCCGTTCGGCGCGATCGACCCGATCACGCGTGACCGCCTGCAGGACGAGTTCCTCGAGATCCAGCGCACGGTGGGCAAGACGATCGCCTTCGTCACCCACGACCTGCAGGAAGCGGTGAAGCTCGGCGACCGCATCGCGGTGTTCGGCACCGGCGGCCGGCTGCACCAGTACGAGGACCCCGACAGCGTGCTCACCCGCCCGGCCGACGACTTCGTGTCCGACTTCGTGGGCGGCGGCGCGGCGGTCCGGCGGCTGTCGCTGCTGGAGCTCTCGCGCCTCGAGCTGCACCCCATCGAGACCGAGGAGGCCGCGGTGGGCAACCGCAACGGCACCCCGGTCGCCGAGGTCGACGGGGCCGGGCGCCCCGTCTCCTGGCGCCACCTCCCCGACCGCGACGCGGCCGGCACGGCGCTGGTGACGGTGCCGCTGTCCGGCACGGTCTACGACGCGGTCGACGTCATGCTCGACGGTGCGGCCTCGCTGGTCGCCGTGGTCGACGACGAGGGCCTGCCGCAGGGCGTCCTGCACTGGAACGACCTCGTCGCCGGGCTGAAGACGCGGGAGCGTGACCGGTGACCGCGATCGACCTGCAGCCCGGGCTCCCGGGCCCGACCCAGAAGAAGACCGGGTCCGGCTCCACCGGGTTCCTCGGCGTCATCCGCGCCAACTACGACCTGCTCGTCGCGCCGACGATCGTGGTCGTCGGCCTGCTCCTGACCTACCTCTACGTCAGCACCCGGACCCTCGACTCGATCGAGCAGCGGGCGCTGGAGCCGGCGAACGTGCTCAGCCAGCTCGGGCAGCACCTGCTGCTCACGCTGTACTCGACGGTGCTCGTCCTCGTCATCGCGGTGCCGCTCGGCATCTCGCTGAGCCGGCCGGGCGCCCGTCGGGTCCAGGGCCCGGTGCTGGCCCTCGGTGGCTTCGCCCAGGCGCTGCCGCCGTTCGGTGTGCTGCTGCTGCTCGGGTTCTGGGAGTTCGGCGTCCGCAGCGCCGTCATCGGCCTCACCCTGGCGGCCCTGCTGCCGGTGCTGCGCAACACGGTGGTCGGCCTCCAGCAGGTCGACCAGTCCCTCATCGAGGCCGCCCGCGGCATGGGCATGTCGTCGCGACAGACCCTCTTCCGGGTCGAGATCCCGCTCGCGGTCCCGGTCATCGTGGCCGGGCTGCGCGTGGCCCTCGTCCTCAACGTCGGGACGGCCACCCTGGCCACCTACATCGGGGCGGGCGGGCTCGGCGAGCTCGTCCAGCAGGCACTGCGGCTCAACCGCATCAACCTGCTGTTCGTCAGCGGCGCCATCATCGCCGCCCTCGCCCTCCTCATCGACTGGCTGGCCGGCGTCGCCGAGCGGGCCATCGTCGCCCGGTCGGGCTGACCGCCGGACGAGTCGACGGTCCGGGCGGATCGAGGGAGTCCGCCCGGGTCGTGGAGTACTGCGCAAGGACAGGTACGACCCAGGTCGAGGCCCCGACGGGGTCTCGCTCGACGAAGGAGAAGCGACCAGTGCAGTGGAAGACTCCGGGCGGCCACGGCCGTCTGCGTGGGTGGAGGGCAGGAGCGGTCACGCTCGCGGCCACCGCCCTGCTCGCGGCGGGCTGCGGGGGCCTGTCGGGTAGCGGTCAGCCGGCGGCCACCGGCGGCAGCCTCGCCGCCAGCGGCATCAACCTCCAGGGCCAGACGTTCACCGTCGGCGGCAAGGACTTCGACGAGCAGCTCTTCCTGTGCAAGGCACAGGTCCAGGCGCTGCAGTCCGTCGGCGCCACCGTCAACGACCGCTGCGGCATCCAGGGTTCCGCCGCCGCCCGCGCCGCCCTGACCAGCGGCCAGGTCGACATGTACTGGTCCTACACGGGTACCGGGTGGATCACCGACCTCAAGCAGACCCAGATCATCAAGGACCCGATGCAGCAGTACATCGCGACCCGGGACCTGGACAAGAAGCAGAACAACATCGTCTGGACCAACCCGACGCCGTTCAACAACACGTACGCCATCGGCACCACCAAGGCGTTCGCGCAGCAGAACAACATCAAGACCACGTCGGACTGGGCGAACTTCATCAACTCCGGCAACCCGAACGCCACGCTCTGCGTGGAGCCCGAGTTCGCCGGCCGTGACGACGGCCTGCCCAACCTGCTGCGCACCTACGGCGTCACCAAGCCGTACACGTCGCCGCCCGCCGTCACCACGCTCGACACCGGCGTCGTCTACCAGGCGACCGCCAACGGCAACCCCTGCAAGTTCGGCGAGGTGTTCACCACCGACGGCCGCATCCCGGGTCTGAACCTGGTCGCGCTGCCCGACGACAAGAACTTCTTCCCGATCTACAACGCCTCGAACACCATCCGTGGTGACGTGGCCGCGCGGGCGCCGGGCGTCGTCCAGGTCTCGAACGAGATCGCCAAGCGCCTGGACTACAACACCATGCTGGGCCTCAACGGCCAGATCTCGTCGCAGGGCCAGGACCCGGCCCAGGTGGCGAAGACCTGGCTCCAGCAGCAGGGCCTGATCGGCCAGTCCTGATCCGACCCCGCGTCCCGGACCGGCAGCGACCGGACCGGGGCACGACAGCAGCGTGACGCGACGGCGGGGAGGTCCTCCGGGGCCTCCCCGCCGTCGTCGGCCGTGCCGGCCCTCCGGGCCGGGCCGGCCCTGATGCACGACCGCGATCCCCGGAAGGAACGGCATGGGCCGTCTCCCCCTGCTCCCCCGGTTCGTCACGACCGTCCTCGCCCTGTGCTGCGTCGCCGCCCTCGCCGCGGGGTGCTCGTCCGCCCCTCCACCGCGGCTGACGCCTCCCGGCAGCTTCGCGCGCGACGTCGACCTGTCCGGCCAGACCTACGTGGTGGGGTCGAAGGAGTTCGACGAGCAACTGCTCCTGTGCCGGATGACGATCGCGCTGCTCCAGTCCGCGGGTGCGACCGTGGTCGACCGGTGCGACACCCAGGGCTCGGACACCGTCCGCTCGGCCCTGACCTCCGGCGCGATCGACATGTACTGGGAGTACACCGGCACCGCGTGGCGCATCTACCTGCGCCAGGAGGCCAGTCTCACCGACCCCGACGAGCTCTTCACGGCAGTGCGCAACGCGGACGCCGCGAACGGCGTCTCCTGGCTGCGGCAGGCCCCCTACGACAACACGTACGCGGTGGGCGTCTCGGCCGCGGACGCCGACCGCCTCGGGGTGCGGACCATCTCCGACCTCGCCCGCCTCACCCGCGCCGGGTCGCCCGACGCGACGATGTGCATCGACCAGGAGTTCACCGGCCGCGAGGACGGCCTGGTGGGGCTGCTCGGCGCCTACGGGTTCCAGTTCCCCGACGGTGCCCTGACCACCCTGGGCCTGGCGGACATCTACCCCGCGGTCGCGGCCGGGCGCCCGTGCGTGTTCGGCGAGGTGTTCGCGACCGACGGGCGGCTCAACGCCCTGCGGATCAACACCCTCACCGACGACCGCGGGTACTTCCTGCCCTATCACGCGGCGCTGACCGTCCGGTCCGACGTGCTCGCCCGCAACCCGCGGCTGGCCCTGCTCTCCGACCGTCTCGCCCCGATGCTCACCGAGCAGGTGATGCGCGAGCTCAACGCCCGGATCTCGGTCGGGAAGCGCTCCCCCGACGAGGTCGCGCGGACCTTCCTGCGCGAGCAGGGGCTCACCGGGTGAGGCGCCGCGCCCTGCCATGATGCCGCGGTGCCCCGGCCGGTCCCCGCGCTCGTCCCGGTCGCGGCGGTGCTGGCGGTCCTCGCGGCGCTCGTCTCGGCCTGCGGGAACCCGGCCCCCACCTCGGCGGAGGCGTCCGGCGGCCTGCTCGCCCACCGGGGCGACCTGCGGGGGACGAGCTACGTCGTCGGCGGCGGGCCCACCACACCGCTACGCCTGCTCTGCCAGATCACCATCGCCGCCGTCCAGACCGCGGGCGGGGACGCGGACGACGAGTGCGGCAAGGTCGGTGCCCTCGACGTACACGACTCGCCGGAGCAGTCCGACGTCGACACCGGGTGGGCCTCCCTGCGCACGACGCTGCCCGACGGGACCCCCTCGCCCGACGGCACGGTCCCGCCGTCGCCACCGTCGCTCGCGGCGCTGCGCGCCCTCGACGCCTCCCGCGGGGTCGCCTGGCTGGACCCGACCGCGTTCGACGGCGCCGACGTCGTCGTGACCCGGCCGGGCACGGCGGCGGACCTGCCCGCGCTGGCCGCGAGCGCCTCCCCGGCGCGGCCGGTCACGCTCTGCGCGACCGCCGACGCCGTCCCCGGCTCCGCCGCCGCCCCCGGGACCGCCGCCCTCGCCGCCGGCTACGGGTTCGCGCCCGGCGTGGTGGGAGAGGACGCGAACGCCGTGCTCGCCGGGGTCGCGACCGGACGCTGCACCGCCGGGCTCGTCCCCGGCGACGCCGGGCGGGTGCCCGCGCTCGGGCTCGTCGTGCTCCGCGACGTCCGTGGCGTCCTCACCGGGCCCGCCGGTCCCCGCGGCTACGCCCCGGTGGTGCGCCAGGGCGTCCTCGACGGGCACCCGGCGCTGGCCGACGTGCTCGGCGAGGTCACCCGCCGGCTCGACGGGACCGCGATGCGGGGCATGGTCCGCGAGGTCGAGGTGGACGGGCGGGACCCGCGCGACGTGGCTCGGCGCTGGTTGATCGCCGAGGGTCTGGTCACGCGAGGATGAACGCCGGCGTCGGCTGGACCGGCACGAGGAACGAGGGCTGACCCGGCAGCGCCTCGGCGCGATTAGGCGAGCTCGTCGATCGCCGTACCCAGCGGGACGGTGCCGTTGACGAGCTCGAGGGTCCGCCCGACCGTGTGCGGGGCGTCGAGGAGGGCGACCAGCGTCGCCGCCGTGTCCTCGCGGGTGACCTCCTCGTGGCCGACCGGGCCCTCGGCGAGCGTCACGCGGCCGGTGGCCGGCTCGTCGGTGAGTCTGCCCGGGCGCAGGACGGTGACGTCGAGGTCCCCGTGCTCGCGGACACCGTCCTCGGCGTCCCGCTTGGCACGCAGGTACTCGCCCCAGACCGAGTCGTCGTCGGCCTGCGACGGAGCGTCCTCGACACCCATCGCGGAGACGAGCAGGTAGCGGCGGACGCCTGCCCTCGCGGCGGCGTCGGCGAGCAGGAGGGCGCCGTCCCGGTCGACGGTCCGCTTGCGCTCCGCGGTGCTCCCCGGCCCGGCGCCCGCCGCGAAGACGACCGCGTCCGCGCCCTGCAGGTGCGTGGCGAGCTCGGCGGCGTCGACCGCCTCCAGGTCGACGACCACGGGCTCGGCACCGGCCGCCCGGACGTCGTCGGCGTGGTCGGGGTTGCGGACGAGGGCCACCGGCTGATCCCCGCGTTCGGCGAGCTGCCGCTCCAGGACGAGGGCGATCTTCCCGTGGCCTCCGGCGATGACGACGCGCATGCTCGTCGCCTACCCGGGGGGCCGGGCCGCCACGCGTGCGGTACGGGAAGGCTGCCGCGCCCTACGAGCCCCAGACGTCCTGGGCGACCGAGACGACGAGCTCGAGCTTCGCGACCTCCTGGTCGTAGGAGAGCTCGTTGCCCTCCACCGTCGAGGAGAACCCGCACTGCGGGGACAGGCAGAGCTGCTCGAGCGGGACGACCTTGCTCGCCTCGTCGATGCGCCGCTTGAGTGTGTCCGGGTCCTCGAGCTGACCGGACTTCGTCGTGACCAGGCCCAGCACCACCTGCTGGTCGCCGCGCGGCAGGTAGCGCAGCGGGGAGAAGTCCCCGGAGCGGGGGTCGTCGTACTCGCAGAAGAACCCGTCGATCTCCAGGCCCCCGAAGACCTTCTCGGCCACGTGGTCGTAACCGCCCTCGGCGGCCCAGGAGGAGCGGTAGTTGCCGCGGCACATGTGCGTCGTGACCCGCAGGTCGTCGGGGCGGTCGCGCAGCGCGAGGTTGATGGTGTCGACGTAGCGCTCGTGCATGTGGTCGGCGTCCTCGCCGCGCGCGGCCATGGACTCGCGCTGGGCGGGGTCGTTGAGGTACGCGAGCGAGGTGTCGTCGAGCTGGAGGTACCGCACGCCGAGGTCGTACAGCCGCGAGACCTCGTCGCGGTAGGCGGCGGCGAGGTCGGCCCAGAACTCGTCCGGGTCGGAGTACGGCGAGCCCTCGTGGACCGGGGCGCCGCCGAGCCGGTAGTGCAGCATCGACGGCGACGGGATCGTCAGCTTCGGCACCGCGCTGGTGGTCAGGGAGGCGAGCGTGGTGAACGCGTCGCCGAAGATCGTCGTCGAGAGCCCGATCCGGCGGTCGATCACCAGCGACATCGACGCGAAGGTCAGGTTGCCGCTGGCGTTGCGGAAGGCCACCTCGACCGAGGAGTCCTTCGAGGAGGACACCCCGTCGAGCTGGTAGAGGAAGTCCATGTGCCACGAGGTGCGGCGGAACTCGCCGTCGGTGGCCGCCTGCAGCCCGACCGACTCCTGCATCGCGACGGCGTCGCGGATCGCGTCGTCCTCGGCCGCGCGCAGCTCGTCGTCGCCGAGGCGTCCTTCGGCGTGCGCGGCGCGGGCCGTGAGCAGGGCCGGCGGACGCAGCAGGCTCCCGACGTGGTCGGCGCGGAACGGGGCGAGCTTGCGTGCGGACATGGGCCCACCGAACCGCACCGCGGCCCCCGGGGGCACCCGCCGTCCCACCCAGTGGAAACGGTCGACCGCATGACGGTCGACGCACGGGGCGGCCCGGGGGTGACGCCGATGACTACAGTCCCCCCGTGATCTCGAACGTGTTCAGCGTCGACCCGTGGTGCGTGCACGAGCCGGAGCTCGACGTCGACCTCCTGGGCCAGACCGAGTCGCTCTTCGCCCTCGCGAACGGGCACGTCGGCATGCGGGGCAACCTCGACGAGGGGGAGCCGCACCGCATGCCGGGCACCTACCTCAACTCGTTCTTCGAGTCCCGCCCGCTCCCCTACGCCGAGGGTGGGTTCGGCTTCCCCGACGAGGGCCAGACGCTCGTCAACGTCCCCAACGGCAAGCTGATCCGGCTGCTGGTCGACGACGAGCCGCTCGACGTCCGCTACGGCCAGGTGCACGCCCACGAGCGCACCCTCGACCTGCGCTCGGGGATCCTCACCCGGCACGTCGAGTGGACCTCGCCGAACGGGCAGCGCGTCGACGTCACCTCGCAGCGGCTCGTGTCCTTCTCCCAGCGGGCGGTCGCGGCGATCTCCTACGAGGTGACGATCCCCTCCGACGCCGGGTCGGACGCGCTGCTCGTCGTGCAGTCCGAGCTGTTCGCCAACGAGCAGATGCCCCAGGTGGAGGGCGACCCCCGCGTGGCCGCCGCGCTCAAGGACCCGCTGGTCCCCGAGCACCACTCCCACTCGCACTACGGCGCCCGGATGACCCACCAGACCCGGCGCTCCGAGCTGCGGGTCGGTGCCGCGATGGAGCACCAGGTCTTCGGTCCCGACGACGTGCAGGTCGACAGCTCCTGCTCGAACAACGTCGGGCGCACCACCGCCATCTGCCGCCTCAAGCCCGGCGCCTCGCTGCGCATCGTCAAGTACCTGGCCTACGGCTGGTCGAGCTCGCGCTCGCAGCCCGCGATCGTGGACCAGGTCGAGGCCGCCCTCGACGCGTCCCTCTACACCGGCTGGGACGGGCTGGTCGACGCGCAGCGCGAGTACCTCGACGCCTTCTGGGCCCGCGCCGACGTCGAGATCGACGGGGACCCGCGCCTGCAGCAGGCCATCCGGTTCTCCCTCTTCCACGTGCTGCAGGCGGGGGCCCGGGCCGAGAAGCGCGCGATCGGGGCGAAGGGCCTCACCGGGCAGGGCTACGACGGCCACAGCCTCTGGGACACCGAGACCTTCGTGCTGCCGGTCTTCATGTTCACCCAGCCCCGGGCCGCGGCGGACGCGCTGCGCTGGCGGCACTCGACCCTCGAGATCGCCGAGGCCCACGCCGCGCACCTGGGCCTGAAGGGCGCCGCGTTCGCGTGGCGGACGATCCGCGGCGAGGAGTGCTCCGGGTACTGGCCCGCGGGCACCGCCGCGTTCCACGTCAACGCCGACATCGCCGACGCCGTGCTGCGCTACGTCGCGGCGACCGCCGACGACGACTTCGAGCGCGAGGTCGGCGTCGACCTGCTCGTGGCGACCGCCCGGCTGTGGCGCTCGCTGGGCCACCACGACAGCGAGTCGAACTTCCGCATCGACGGCGTGACCGGCCCCGACGAGTACTCCGCGGTGGCGGACAACAACGTCTACACGAACCTCATGGCGCAGCGGAACCTGCGCGGGGCCGCCGACGTGTCGGTGCGCCACCCCCGCGAGGCCGAGCGTCTCGGGGTCAGCTCCGAGGAGATCGCGAGCTGGCGCGCGTCCGCGAACGCGATGGTCATCCCGTTCGACGAGAAGCTCGGGATCCACGCCCAGGCCGAGGGCTTCACCTCGCACGCGATCTGGGACTTCGAGCACACGCCCGAGGACCACTACCCGCTGCTGCTGAACTACCCGTACTTCGACCTGTACCGCAAGCAGGTCGTCAAGCAGCCCGACCTCGTGCTCGCGATGGTCCAGTGCCCCGACGCGTTCACCCAGGAGCAGAAGGCGGAGAACTTCGCCTACTACGAGCGGATCACCGTCCGCGACTCCTCGCTGTCCCCCGGCACCCTCGCGGTGATGGCCGCGGAGACCGGTCACCTCGACCTCGCCTACGACTACCTGTGCGAGTCCTCCCAGATGGACCTCGCCGACCTCGAGAACAACGTCCGCGACGGCATCCACCTCGCCGCCCTCGCGAGCTCCTGGACCGCGGTGGTCCAGGGCCTCGGCGGGATGCGCACGCACAACGGTCGGCTGACGTTCTCGCCGCGGTTGCCCTCGGCGGTCTCGGGGCTGCGGTTCCGGCTGCTCTGGCGCGGCCGCTCGGTCCACGTCGACGTCGGCCACGGCGAGGCGACCTACGCGCTCGAGGAGGTCCCCGAGCAGCACGGCGGGCCGGTCGGGATGGCGGCCACGTCGACCGACGACCTCGACCTGCGCCACCACGACGTCGAGTTCACGCTCACGCTGGGGGAGCCGCAGACCTTCGAGATCCCGTCGGCCCCGCCCCGCGGTCCGATCGACCAGCCGCCCGGGCGGGCCCCGCTGTTCCGCCGCATGCACCAGTAGCCGGCCGGTCGGCGCCGGCCGGGTGGTCCGGCGCCGACCTGCTGGGCCGGCACGGGACGGCCGGCGTCAGTTCGGGACGGCCTCGTTGGTGTCCGTCGTCCGCCCGAACCGGTTCGGCGTGTTGCCGTTCGCGCCGTTCCCCCCGACGTTGCCGAGGACGGCGCCGCCCGCGCCCTGCTGGTTCGGGTCGGTGGTCGTGGTGTCCGTCGTCGTCTGCTGCGTGGTCGGCGGCGGGGCCTGGGTCGTGGTCACGACCGGCGGAGGCGCCTGGGTGGTCGTCGGCGCCTCGGTCGTCGTGCGCCGCGTCCGCGTCCTGGTCTCCTCCTCGGTCGTCGTCGTGGTCGTCGTCGGGGCGAGCGACGGGACGACGGCGGGCGCGGGGGCGGGGAGCTGCGTCGAGCTGTTCGAGATCAGCGCGTACGCGCCCACGCCCGCCGCGACGAGGAGGACGGCGACGATCGCGACGATGATCGGCCAGCGGCGCCGCCCGCCCGCCTGCTCCTCGGCCACCGGCGCGCCGGCCATCGTGCCCGGCCCGACGAGCGCGGTCCGGCCGTCCTGGCCGTAGGGCGGGTAGCCGCCGGGCGGCGTGCCGACGCGCTGCGTCGCGCCGTAGGGGTCGTAGGCCCCCGGCGGCGTGCCGGGGTTCATCGCGTAGGTCGCGCCGGTGCCGGCGACCATCCCGGGACCGGTCCCGGGCGGGCCCATCGCGGTGGTGCGCATGGCGTTCGTGCCGGTCACCGGGGCCGGGCGCGAGCACCGTCTCGGCGTCCATGCCGACCTCGCGGGAGATCGAGCGCAGCTCGCCGACGACCTGCTCGGTGGTCGGCCGCTCCGCCGGCTCGTCCCGCGTCATCGCGACGAGCAGGCCGCCGAGCGGGGCCGGCAGGTCCGGCGGGATGTCCGGCGGGCGGTGCAGGCGCGCGACGGCGGCCTCGAGGGCGTTCCCCGGGTACTCGCGACGCGCGGTGATGCACTCCAGCAGCACCAGCCCGAGCGCGTAGACGTCGGACGCGGGCCCGACCGGCTGTCCGCGGACCTGCTCCGGGGAGAGGTACGACGCGGTCCCGATGACCATGCCGGTCGCGGTGATGTTCGTGGCGTCGGCCAGGACGGCGATGCCGAAGTCCGACAGGTGGGGGCGTCCCTCGGTGTCGAGCAGGACGTTGCCCGGCTTGATGTCGCGGTGCACGACGCCGTGGCGGTGCACGTAGGTGAGGGCGTCCGCCAGTGCGGCACCGAGGGCGACCACGTCACCGAGGCGCAGCGGGCCGCTGCGGATGCGGTCGGCGAGGGACTCGCCCTCGATGAGCTGCATCACGAAGTAGGCGCGGCTGCCCTCCTGGCCGACGTCGTAGATCGTCACCAGACCGGGGTGGTTCATCCCCGCGAGCGTCTGTACCTCGCGCTGCCTGCGGGACTCGTCGGCCTCGCCGACGCCCGCCGGGAACAGCTTCACCGCGACGTCGCGGCCGAGCAGCTCGTCGCGCGCGCGATAGACCTCCGCGGCGCCGCCGCGACCGATGAGGTCGCCGAGCGTGTACCGGCCCGCGCCCACGGTGGACGGGGGGACCGCCTCCGTCGAACTCACCGCCCGCGCGCCTCCTCGTCAACTCCGCCTGCACCGGGTCCGCCCGACCGGACCCCGACGCACCGGCCGGGGCCGGGCGTCCGAGGGTCCCATGGTGCCGTGTCCCCCTACGCCGTTCGTCGGGCACCCCGCCCCACCGCGCGACCGCCACGCCCCGTGAGCAGCGGGTGACCGATTCGTGACCTTTCCTCGGGACGATCTCGGCGTCGGTACCCGCCGCTAGAATCCGGGTACCAGGCCACTCCGCATCCGCGAGAGAGCACGAGGGACCGCCATGGACCGCGACGAGATCATCCGTCAGGGCAAGCAGACCGCGTCCGACCTGCGCGACACGGTGAGCGCGAAGGTGTCCGAGAACGAGGACACCATCAAGGGCACGGTGGGCAAGGCCGCGCGCTGGGTCGACGAGAAGACCGGCGGGAAGTACTCCGAGCACATCGGCAAGGTCGAGTCGAAGGTCGACGAGGGCATCGGCTGGGTGGCCTCCCAGGGCCCGTCGACGCCGGAGTCGGGCGTCCCGGGAGCACCCGGTGCCTCCGCGGCCGACCCGGCGCCCGGCGCGGGTGCCCCGGGGAGCACGCCGCCCGGCCCGATCACCCCCGAGCAGGCCGGTACCGCGGCGGCGCCGCACGCCGCGGCCGCTCCGGACGCGCCCGCACCCGGCAGCACGCCCCCCGGGCCCATCACCCCCGACGACGGCGACCTCCCGCCGCGCCCCCCGCAGGTCTGATGGCGGAGCTCGCGAAGGCGACCTCCACCACGTCGACCGGAGAACCCGGCCGGCGGACCGTCACGCTCGACGACCAGTGGCGGATCGGCCCGAAGATGCACGGCGGGTACCTGCTCGCCGTGCTGGCCCAGGCCGCGGTGGACGAGATCGCCGACGACGCGGCGGGAGCGCCGGAGACGGCCTCCCGCCCGGTCCACGACTTCCCCGAGGCCGTCACCGGCACGTTCCTGCGCGCCCCCGACCCCGGACCCGCCGTCCTGACCGTGGACGTGCTGCGCCGAGGGCGGGGGGCGACGCAGGCCCGTGTCCGCCTCGACCAGGACGACCGTCCGTGCGTCGAGGTCGCGATGGTGCTCGGCGCCGTCCCGGGACCCGACCCGCGCGAGGGGGACATCTCCCCCGCGGCGATCACGCTGCCGCCGTTCGACGCGTGCGAGCGCCGCCCCGTCGACACCCCGGACGGGCGTGGTGGCCTGCCGCTGATGGAGGTCGTCGACGCCCGCATGGACCCGCCGTCGCTCGGCTTCCTCACCGGACACCCGACCGGCGAGGGCCGGCTGTCCGGCTGGGTCGAGCTCGACACGCGGGAGCCGTGGTCACCGATCGGGCTCCTGGTCGCGCTCGACGTCCTGCCGCCCGCGTCGTTCGACCTCGGGCTCACCGGCTGGTCGCCGACGATGTCGCTGACCGCCCACGTCCACGCCGTGCCCGCACCCGGACCGCTGCGCGTCACGCAGTGGGTGGACCACCTCGTGGGCGAGCGGATGCACGAGACCTGCCGGGTGTGGGATGCCACCGACCGGATGGTCGGGCAGGCCACCCAGCTCGCGGCCGTCCGCCGCTGACCCGGCCGGGTACCGATCCGGGGCCGGCGCTGGTCAGGGCTTGGGGCTGGTCCGGGCCGGCGTCCGGCCCGGCCCTACTGCGTCGTGCCGTCGGGGAGGATCCGCCGGAAGCCGGTGTAGGGGTGCAGCACCTCCGGGATCGCGACGGACCCGTCGGGCTCCTGGAACTGCTCGAGCAGCGCCGCCATCGCCCGCCCGATCGGCAGCCCGGACCCGTTGAGGGTCGCGACGGCCTGCCGATTGCCCTGTGCGTCCTTCGCCCGGATCCCCGCGCGGCGCGACTGGAAGGTCCCGCAGTCCGAGCAGGACGAGATCTCCCGGAACGTGCCCTGGCTGGGCAGCCAGACCTCGACGTCGTAGGTCATCTGCGCGGCGAACCCCATGTCCCCCGCCGGGAGCCGGATGACGCGGTAGGCCAGGCCGAGGGCCTGCAGGCACGCCTCGGCGTGCGAGACCATCAGCTCCAGCTCGATGCCGGAGTCCTCGGCGGCGCAGAAGCGCACCATCTCCACCTTGGAGAACTGGTGCAGCCGCAGGATGCCGCGGGTGTCCCGGCCGTAGCTGCCCGCCTCGGAGCGGAAGCACGGCGTCCACGCCGTGTACGCCAGCGGGAGCGCGTCCGCGTCGAGCATCTCGTTCGCGTGCAGGTTGGTGAGCGGCACCTCGGCCGTCGGGATGAGGTAGAGGCTCCGGTCGTCGGTGCCGGTCCGGAAGAGGTCCTCCTCGAACTTCGGCAGCTGGCCGGTCCCGGTCATCGTCTCGGGGGTGACCAGGTAGGGCACCGAGAACTCGGTGTAGCCGTGGCGGCCGGTGTGCAGCGCGAGGAAGAGCGACGCCAGCGCGCGCTCGAGGACGGCGCCGGGTCCCTTCGCGACGCTGAACCGTGCACCGGCGAGCTTGGCGGCCCGGCCGAAGTCGAGGATCCCCATCGCCTCGCCGAGGTCGACGTGGTCCTTGGGCTCGAACGTGAACTCCGGCGGGGTCCCCCAGCGGCGGACCTCCACCGCGTCCGCCTCGGAGTCGCCGTCCGGGGTCTCCTCGTCGGGCAGGTTGGGGATGGCGAGCAGCACCTCGCGCAGGGCGGCCTCGGCGGCGGTGACCGACTCCTCGGCCTCGCGGATCTCGTCCTTGAGCTCGCGGGCGCGCGCCTTGAGCTTCTCGACCTCCGGCCCCTGGCCCTTGGTCTCCTTCGCGACGCGGCCGACCTCCTGCGCGACCCGCTTCGCCTCGGCCCGGAGGTCGTCCGCGCGGGAGATCGAGGAGTTGCGCCGCGCGGAGAGAGCCTCGAGGCCTGCGAGGTCCAGCGTGTAGCCGCGCCGCGCGAGGCGGCGGACCGCCTCGTCACCGAGCTCGATCAGGGTCCGTGCGTCGTGCATGCCGTCCTCGGAGGTGTCGTCGCCGGTCGGAGCCCGGAGAGCCGGGATGTCTCCAGGGTGCCGCACCGGTGCGTAGGACCACACGGCGCGGTCGGTTACCTTCGCCGGGGTCAGTCCGTGATGTCCGCAGTCCCCAGGAGCGCCGAGTGTCCACCGTTCTCGTCACCGGTGCAGCCGGTTTCATCGGGTCGAACTTCGTGCGCTACTGGCGCCAGGTCCACCCCGCTGACCGGGTCGTCGCCCTGGACGCCCTGACCTACGCCGGGGTGCGCGAATCGTTGGACGGGCCCGACGGGGCGCTGCTCGACGGCGTGGAGTTCGTGCACGGCTCGATCGCCAACACCGACCTGGTCGCCCACCTGCTGCGCGCCCACTCGGTCGACGTCGTCGTCAACTTCGCCGCCGAGTCCCACAACTCGCTGGCCATCCTGCGCCCCGGCGACTTCTTCGCCACCAACGTCATGGGCACCCAGGCGCTGCTCGAGGCGGTCCGGCGCGTCGGGGTCTCCCGGTTCCACCACATCTCCACCTGCGAGGTCTACGGCGACCTCTCCCTCGACGCCGACGAGGCCTTCACCGAGGACTCCCCGTACCTGCCCCGCACCCCCTACAACGCGGCCAAGGCCGGCGGGGACCACGTGGTGCGCGCCTACGGGCTGACCTACGACATCCCGGTCACCATCACCAACTGCTCGAACAACTACGGGCCCTTCCAGTTCCCCGAGAAGGTCATCCCGCTGTTCACCACCCGCGCCCTGGCCGGGCAGCCGCTGCCGCTCTACGCCTCGACCAAGAACCGCCGCGAGTGGCTGCACGTCTCCGACCACGCCTCGGCCATCGACCGGGTCATCCACCACGGCCGCGCCGGAGAGACCTACAACGTCGGCTCCGGGGTCGAGGTCGACATCGAGGGCATCGCCGACGCCGTGCTCGGCGCCCTGGACCTGGGCCCCGACCTCAAGACGATCGTCCCCGACCGTCCCAGCCACGACCGCCGCTACCTGCTCGACAGCACGAAGCTGCGCACCGAACTCGGCTGGTCCCCCGCGGTCGACTGGACCGACGGCATCGCCGACACCGTCGCCTGGTACCGCGCCAACGAGGCCTGGTGGCGCCCCCTGATCGGGCGCTCCCCCGTCGTCGAGGGCGAAGGCGCCGACTGGAGCGGCGGGTCCCGCTAGGGCCACGGGGCGGTGGGTCAGTGCGTCGCGCACACACTCCGGCTCCAGACCGCCACCGTTCTTGGGGACTTGAGCGTCGCGCACACACTCCGACGCGAGCCCGGCTCCGTGGTGGGCGGACCCGCGCGCCGCAGACACACTCCGCTGCTCGTCCGGCACCGTTCTCGGGCGACCCGCGCGTAGCGCACACACTCCGACGCGCGCCCGGCACCGTCCCGGGCGGACCCGCGCGGCACGCGCAAGTCCCGGGACCTTCGCGTCGCGCACACTCTGGCGTCGCTTCGCCTGCGCGTCGCGCGCACGTGTCGGGACCTGCGCGCGGCGCGTCGATCCGGCCAGGACCGTCGGCACGGGCCACTGGAGTGTGTGCGCCTCGCGCAGGTCCGGGAAGTGCGCAGGTCCGGGAAGGACCGTCGAGCCCGACTCACCTGTTGGGTGCGCGACGCGTCGGTCTCCCCAGAACCATGTACGCGGGCGGGGGGAGTGTGCGCGTCACGCGCAGGTCCGGTCAGGGCTGCCGGGAGAGGTCGCCTCCCGGACCCGCGCACCTCAGGGCACCAGGGCCGAGACGTCGGCACGGAACTGCATCGACCGGTAGGGCCAGTTCGTCCCGGTGTTCCACTGGCTGACGACGACGTGCAGGTCGGACAGCGTCGAGCCCGGGACGGTGTAGCCGCCGTAGAGCTGGGCGACGCGGCCGGCGGCGTGGTCCTCGTCGTCCCACCCGCAGCCGTGCAGGAGCGTCGTGCGCGGGGCCTCGTGCAGGTTCGCCGTCGGGTGGTCGAGCAGGTAGGCGTCGATGCGGTAGTTCCCGGCGTCGAAGACGACGAGCAGCCACCACTCGCGACCCGAGGCGTCCGGCACCCGTCGGAGGGACATCTCGCCGAAGGCCCCGGGGAGGACCTCCGTCGGGGGGCGGCCCCAGCCCCAGGTCGCGCCGTCCCAGCCCCAGCCCTCCCAGGCGGTGGGGTCGGTGAGGTCCGCCGCCCGCACCCGGTGCAGGAGCAGGCCGCGGTTGCGCTGGAACCCCGTCGTCAGGGCGTGGACCCACTCGCCCGCGGCGTCGATCTCCCAGGTGAGCATCTGGAAGAGACCGCCGAGGTGGTTCCCCGGCCAACCGGCGCCGGCCGGGTCCCAGGTGCGGCCGGAGTCTCGGGAACGGTGCACCTCGGTCGCGCGGGGGTTGCCGAGCCCGCGGCAGGCCATGACGTGCAGGTAGACGTCGTCCCCGACCGTGATCACGTCGGTCGGGAGCACCGTCGAGATCTGGCGCCACGCGAAGACGCTGCGGCCGACGCGTCGGTAGCCGTGGTGGGTGTAGTCGACGACCTGGTACGCGTAGTCGTCCGGCCCGGCCGAGCCGGTCCAGCGGAGGCCGTCCCGGTGCGACCCGGAGTGGGCGAAAAGGACGATCGGGGAGCGCCACCCCGGCCCGCCGACACCCGCGTTCTCGAACGTGTCACCGAACACCGACAGGAGGCGACCGTCCGGCGCCCTGACGGTCGCGCCGAGGTCGGTCCCACCGACGCCGAAGCGGTCGGTGAGGCCGGGGCCGGTGAGATCGCAGACCTTGGACGCGGGCTCCATGGCCTCAGCGTGCCTGCGGGAGAGGGAGTGTGGGCGAGGGGGGAGTTGAACCCCCACATCCTTTCGGATACACGGACCTGAACCGTGCGCGTCTGCCATTCCGCCACTCGCCCCGAGTGGTGCCGCACCGCGGCCCGCGGTGATCGACGGAAAGCACGTTATCACGCCCTCCGGGGCCCACCACGAAGGAGGTCAACGCGCTGGTGGCGGCGACCGATACCATCGTTGTGCCTCGTGGGAGTGGCGACACTCCGGGCGGGGTGATGTCGGACGGCGGAGTCGGGAGGAGGGATCGCGGGTGGGGCGCGCACAGCGCTTCGAGCGTGCGCTCGAAGGCTTCGTGGGTGACACCTTCGCGCGGGTCTTCGGCGGCAAGGTCGTTCCCCAGGAGATCGCACAGGCCCTCCGGCGTGAGGCGGAGGACGGCGTGCGAGTCTTGGCAGGTGGGCGCCAACTGGCACCCAACCACTACACGGTGGCGCTCAGCCCCGCCGACCATGCACGAATGGCGGGGGACGAAGAGACCATCACCCACTCGCTGATCGACTGCGTGGAAGAGCACCTCACAGAGGGCGGGTGGGAGACATACGGTGAGGTCGTAGTCTCTCTGGAGCGTTCCGACGCGCTGCACACGGGACAGTTCCGCACCAAGTCGTCCGTTGACCCCGACGCGTCGCGGCAGCGGACCGCGAGCCCCCGAACCGCAGGAGAGCACCCCATGAGCCAGGCACCAGGTCGCTACCCGGAAGAGCCGGACCAGCGCGGCTACGGCCAGCCGGACCAGTACGGCCAGCAGCAGGGCTACCCGCAGCAGGGCTACGGGCAGGACCCGTACGGCCAGCAGCAGGGGTACCCGCAGCAGGGCTACCCGCAGCAGGGCTACGGGCAGGACCCCTACGGCCAGCAGGGCTACGGCCAGCAGCAGGGCTACCCGCAGCAGGGCTACGGGCAGGACCCGTACGGCCAGCAGCAGGGCTACCAGCAGCAGGGCTACGGGCAGGACCCGTACGGCCAGCAGCAGGGCTACGGCCAGCCGCAGGGCTACGACCCCTACGGGCAGCAGGGCTACGCCCAGCAGCCGGGGTACGACCCCTACGGGCAGCAGGGCTACGGCCAGCAGGGCTACCCGCAGCAGGGCTACGACCAGTACGGCGGCCAGTACGGCCAGGGCGGGTACGACCCGTACGCGCAGCAGGGTGGCTACGACCCCTACGGCCAGCAGGCCGGCTACGGCGGCGTGCAGACCCGCCAGATGACCGCGAACCTCACCCTGGACGACGGCTCGAACCGCTCGTACCAGCTGGTGCAGGGCGCGAACGTCATCGGCCGCGGTCAGGACGCCCAGTTCCGGCTCGCCGACACCGGCGTCTCCCGTCGCCACCTCGAGATCAGCTGGGACGGCCAGCAGGCCACCCTGTCCGATCTCGGGTCCACGAACGGGACGACGGTCAACGGCACCCCGGTGCAGACCTGGCAGCTCGCCGACGGCGACACCATCCGGGTCGGGCACTCCGCGCTGCTGTTCCGCGCCCAGGGCTGACCGCGCTTCCTCGTGCCCGAACTCGTCCTCCAGCTCACCCGAGCCGCGTTCCTCGCGCTGCTCTGGCTGTTCGTCTTCGCCGCGCTGCGGGTCGTGCGATCCGACCTGTACGCCGCGTCGGGACTACGGGCCGCGGCGCCCGGCCGACGACCCTCCCGCGGGGGGACGTCGAAGCCGGGCCGCGGCGCTGGTCGATCGAGCGGGCCGAAGGCGCTGATCGTGACGGCGGGCGCGCTCGCGGGAACGCGGATCGCGCTCGACGGCCGTCCGATCATGCTGGGCCGTGCCGACGACTCGACGCTGGTGCTCGACGACGACTACGCGTCCACCCGGCACGCCCGCATCTCGCAGTCCGGCGACGACTGGTACGTCGAGGACCTCGGGTCGACCAACGGCACCTATCTGGACCGGGCCAAGGTCTCCGGACCGACCAAGGTGCCCCCGGGCACGCCGATCCGCATCGGCAAGACCGTGATCGAGCTCCGCACATGATGACCGACACCGCACGCGGGCACCGACGCCCGCACGCAGCCCGGCACCGCGACGCGTCCGGCGCCCGGACCCGGGTGCGTGACGTCCGTGCCCGTGAGTGCAGGATCGTCCCGTGACCCTGGTGCTGCGCTACTCCGCCCGCAGCGACCGGGGCCTGGTCCGGCAGAACAACCAGGACTCGGTCTACGCGGGCCCGCGTCTGCTCGCGCTCGCGGACGGCATGGGAGGCCACGCGGCCGGTGAGGTGGCCTCGAAGCTGGTCATCGCCGCGCTCGTGCCCCTCGACGACGACGAGCCGGGCGACGACCTGCTCGGCGAGCTCGCCGAGGCCACGGCCCAGGGCAACGACGCCATCACCGAGCTCGTCAACGAGGAGCCCGATCTCGACGGGATGGGCACCACGCTCACCGCCGTCCTCTTCGCCGGCAGCCGGCTGGGGATGGTGCACGTCGGGGACTCCCGGGCCTACCTCTTCCGCGACGGCGTGCTCACCCAGATCACCCGCGACGACACCTTCGTGCAGTCGCTGATCGACGAGGGCCGGATCACCGAGGACGAGGCCGCCAGCCACCCGCAGCGCTCGCTGCTGCTGCGGGCCCTCACCGGCCACGACGTCGAGCCGTCCCTGACGGTGCGCGAGGCCCGCTCCGGCGACCGCTACCTGCTCTGCTCCGACGGCCTGTCCGGCGTCGTGAGCGCGGAGACCATCGCGGACGCGCTGACGATCCCGGACCCGCAGAGCTGCGCGGACCGGCTCATCGAGCTCGCACTCAAGGGCGGCGGCCCCGACAACGTCACCTGCATCGTCGCCGACGTCGTGGACGTCGACTACGGCGAGGACCAGCCCATCTACGGCGGCGCCGCCGGCGACGGCCGTGCGGACCCGCCCCCCGGGGACTCCGCCGCCGCCCGCGCCTCGGCGGCCACGCTCACCCGCGCCGAACCGTCCGCACGCCCCGACCCGGTGCCCGCCCGCAACGACGCCCGCAACCGCCGCAAGCCACGGCGCTCGCGCATGGCGGTGGTCCTCGCGGTGGTCGGCGTGCTCGTGCTCGCCGGCCTGGCGCTGCTCGTCACGCGGCTGTGGATCTCCCAGCAGTACTACGTCGGCGTCGCGGGGGACCAGGTCGTCATCTACCAGGGCGTGCGCGGTGACGTGCTCGGCGTGCAGCTCCAGGACGTCGCGGAGCAGACCGGGCTGAAGGTCGACGACCTCACCCAGGTCGGCCGGATGTCCGTGCAGGGCGACTCGCTCCCGACCTCCGACCTCGACTCGGCGCACCGCACCGTCGACCGGCTGCGGACCGACGAGCTGCTGCCCGTGTGCAAGCCGCCGGCACCGGCCGTGCCCGCCCCGGCCCCGGGGACCCCGGCGGCGCCCGGCCGACCCGCCGCCGCGGCACCGACGGTGGCCGCGGCACCCGGGGCACAGGCCCCCGCGGCCGTGACCGCCGCGCCGCCGACCGTGTCCACGTCCCCGCAGGTCCCGGGACGCGACTGTCGCGCGGTGCAGTAATGGCCCGCCCCGCCCAGGCCGCACCCGGCGGACGGAGCGGCAGCGCCCGTCCTCCCGTCGAGATGCCGGCGGACCGGACCGCGCTGCGCCCGATCGTCGCCGCCGCCGTCTCCACCCGCCGCGGCATCGAGCTCGCGCTGCTCGCCTTCGCCGCGGTGATCACCACCGGCGCGCTCGTGCTCGTCGAGGCGAACCAGAACCAGGAGCTCAACCTCACCCTGCTCTACCTGGGGGCGGCCTACCTGGCGCTGTTCGGGATCGCGCACGTCGCGGTGCGGAAGTTCGCGCCGTACGCGGACCCGGTGATGCTGCCGTGCGCCGCGCTGCTCAACGGGCTCGGCCTCGTCATGATCCACCGGATCGACCTGGCCAAGGCCGCCCGCGCGGCGGCCCTCGGCAACCCGGCCCCCGACGCCGACGCGCTGCGCCAGATCGCGTGGCTCGCCCTCGGCCTGGTGATCTTCGTGGTCGTCATGTGGCGGGTGCGCGACCACCGCACGCTCGCCCGCTACGGCTACACGGCCGGGTTCATCGGGCTGGTGCTGCTCGGGCTGCCCGCGATCCTGCCGTCCGCGCTCTCCGAGGTGAACGGCGCGAAGATCTGGATCCGGGTCGGCGGCGTCGGCATCCAGCCCGGCGAGTTCGCCAAGATCCTGCTGACCGTCTTCTTCGCGTCCTTCCTGGTCTCCAAGCGCGACCTGTTCACGACGGCGGGGAAGCGCTTCCTGGGGATGACCTTCCCCCGCCCGCGCGACCTGGCGCCGCTGCTCATCGCGTGGGTCGTCGCCATGGGCGTCCTGGTCTTCGAGTCCGACCTCGGGACCTCCCTGATGTTCTTCGGGATCGTCCTCGCGATGATCTACGTGGCCACCGAGCGGGCCTCCTGGGTGCTCATCGGCCTGGTGATCTTCGGGGCGGGCGCGTTCGCGGCGTGGACGTTCGTCTCCCGCGTGCAGCTGCGCGTCGACGTGTGGCTGAACCCGCTGGGGGATCCGGCCAACACCAGCTTCCAGGTCGCGCAGGGCCTCTTCGGGATCGCGACCGGCGGCATGCTCGGCACCGGCCTGGGCGCCGGACGGCCCGATCTCGTGCCGCTCTCGAGCACCGACTTCATCTTCACCTCGATGGGTGAGGAGCTCGGCCTCGTCGGGCTCATGGTGCTGCTGCTGCTCTACGGGCTCATCTCGACCCGCGCCCTGCGGACCGCGCTGGCCGTGCGCGACACGTTCGGGAAGCTCCTCGCGGCGGGGCTCGGCTTCACCGTGATGATCCAGGTGTTCGTGGTCTGCGGCGGCGTCATCGACCTCATCCCGAACACCGGGCAGGCCGCGCCGTTCATGTCCTACGGCGGGTCGTCGCTGGTCGCGAACTACGCGCTGGTCGCGCTCGTGCTGCGGGTCTCGAACGCCGCCCGCCAGCCGGCCAACGACAAGGCCAAGCCGGTCCCGGGCCAGGCGCCCGAGGGGCCGCGCACGCCGCTCGCCGAGGCGCACACCGAGATGGTGTCGCGCAGCGAGGCGGCCACCCCGCCGCACGGCGAGCCGGTCTCGACCCCGCCGCGCGGCGCCCCCGCGGCCCCGGCCGCGCAGCCCCCCGGTCAGCACGTCCAGCCCGGCCAGCACGCCCAGGCCGGTCAGCCGGGTCAGCCCGGTCAGCCGGGTCAGCCCGGTCAGCAGCCCCACGCCCAGGCCGGACCCGGGGCCCACCGGCCCGGCGCCGCCCCCCAGCCTCCGCGGGGTCGGGCCCGCTCGGGCGAGCACAGCGACGGGGGGAGGACCCGAGAGTGAACACCCCGCTGCGTCGGGTCTCCCTCGTGGTCATGGGCCTGATCGTGCTGCTCCTCGGTCAGGCCACGTGGGTCCAGGTGGTCAAGGCCGACGACTACAAGTCGAACCCGTACAACCAGCGCGTCCTGCTCGACGAGTACTCCCGCCAGCGCGGTCAGATCAGCGCCGGCGGGGACGTGCTCGCCGCGAGCGTGCCGACCAACGACCGGCTGAAGTTCCTGCGCCAGTACTCGAACGGCCCGATGTACGCGCCGATCACGGGCTACTACTCGCAGGTCTACGGCTCGAACGGCATCGAGCGCGCCGAGGACTCGGTGCTCAACGGCACCGACGACAAGCTGTTCGTGCGCCGCATCTCCGACGTGATCACCGGGCGGACCCCGGCGGGCGGCAACGTCGCCCTGACCATCGACCCGAAGGTCCAGCAGGCCGCGTACGACGCGATGACCTCCAAGGGCTACACGGGCAGCGTCGTCGCGATCCGCCCCCAGACCGGCGAGATCCTCGCGATGGTCTCGACGCCGTCCTACGACCCGAACCCGCTGGCCAGCCACGACGGGGCCGCGCAGAAGGCCGCCTGGAACGCCCTGAACCCCAACAGCCCGGACTCGCCGCTGATCGACCGCGCGATCAGCCAGACCTATCCCCCCGGCTCCACCTTCAAGCTGGTGAGCACCGCGGCCGCGCTCGACGCGGGCATGGTCACGCCGGACACCCCGGTCACGGCGGCGCCGCAGATCACGCTGCCCGACGGCACCACGACGCTGGAGAACTACAACGGCGAGGCCTGCGGGTCGGGCCCGACGGTGCCGCTCTCGGTGGCGTTCGCCAAGTCGTGCAACGGGCCCTTCGCCCAGCTCGCCGATCAGCTCGGGGGCGCACGGCTCACGGCGATGGCGACGGCCCTGGGGATGGAGAACTCCGCCCAGACGATCCCGATGCCGGTGGCCGAGTCCGACACCGGCGACCTCTCGGACGCCTCGGCGCTCGCGCAGTCGGGCATCGGCCAGCGCAACGTCCGCATGACGCCGCTGCAGAACGCGATGATCACCGCGACGATCGCCAACGGCGGGGTCCCGGTCTCCCCGCACCTGGTCAGCGAGATCCAGGGCTCCGACCTCTCCGTGGTCGACACCACCGCGGCCGACAGCGGGACGCGCGCCTTCTCCTCGTCGACCGCGTCGACGCTGACCCAGCTGATGATCGGGTCGGAGAACGGCGGCACCGGCAGCACGAGCAGCGGCAAGATTCCCGGGGTCCAGCTGGCCTCGAAGACCGGCACCGCCGAGCAGGGACCCACCCCGAAGACCAGCCCGCCGCACACCTGGTACGACGTGTTCGGACCGGTGCCCGATCCCACGGTCGCGGTCTCGGTGATCGTCGAGAAGGGCGGGAACCGGGGCGACGACGCCACGGGGTCGTCCGTCGCCGGCCCGATCGGCCGCGCGGTCGTCGCCGCGGCCCTGCAGCAGGGAGGGAGGTAGCTCCGATGGCTCCGACCACGGGCACCCTGCTCGCCGATCGCTACCGGATCGGACGGCGCATCGCCATCGGTGGGATGGGCGAGGTCTGGGAGGCGCAGGACTCGCGCCTCGACCGCACCGTCGCCGTCAAGATCCTCAAGGCCGAGCTCTCCGGTGATCCGGAGTTCCTGCACCGCTTCCGCACCGAGGCCCGCACGGCCGCCTCGCTGAACAACCCGGGCATCACCCAGGTCCACGACTACGGCGAGACCACGACCGACTGGACGACCGCCAACGGCACCGTCCAGGTCCCGGTCGCCTACCTCGTGATGGAGCTGGTGCGCGGCGAACCGCTGGCGCAGCTGCTGTCGGTGCACGGCCGCCTCGGGGTCGACTTCACCCTCGACATCCTCGAGCAGTCCGGCTACGCCCTCGACGCCGCGCACGAGCGCGGCCTGGTCCACCGGGACGTCAAGCCGGGCAACATCCTGGTGACCCCGACCAACCAGGTGAAGATCACCGACTTCGGGATCGCCAAGGCCGTGGACGCGGCCCCGGTGACCCGCTCGGGGATGGTCATGGGCACGGCCCACTACATCGCCCCGGAGCAGGCGGGCGGCGGTGACGCAGGGCCCGCGTCGGACGTCTACTCGCTCGGCGTCGTCGGCTACGAGTGCCTCGCCGGGCGCCGGCCGTACCTCTCCGAGAACGCCGTGACGGTCGCGATGATGCACATCCGCGACCCGCTCCCGCCGCTGCCGCCGGACGTGCCGCCGGTGGTGCGCCAGCTCATCGAGCTGACCCTCACGAAGGACCCGCGCGGGCGCTACGCCACCGGCGGCGAGTTCGCCCGCGCGGTGTCGGCCGTGCGCCGCGGCGAGCCGCTGCCGCGACCGGGTGCGGGGACCGCGGCGACCGAGGTCGTCAACCCGGCCACCCGCATCGCGCCCGCCACCACCCGCGAGCCGCAGCCCTCCCCGCCGCCGCGGCGCGCCGACCGCTGGCAGGACAACCAGCCGGCGTCCCCCCGCCGCGGGCCGTGGGGCGCGGTCGCGGCGATCGCGCTCGTCGTCGCGCTGCTCGCCGTCGCCGGCTACGTGCTCCTCTCCAACACGGACACCAGCCCGGCCCCCGCCCCCGTCGCCACCCCGACGACGACCACGACGACGACCGCCGCGCCCACCACGACGACCCGGGCGAGCCGCACGACGACGGCCACCAGCTCGGCCTCGGGCAACACGGTGTCCGTCAGCAACATCGACTACGTGGGGCGGCCCGCCTCCGTGGCCGTCGCCGCGCTGCGCGAGGACGGCCTGGACACCGACGTCCGGACCGTCCTGGGCTCGAAGCCGAGCGACCCGTCAGCCTGTCGGGTGCTCTACGTGTCCCCCACCGGAGACGTCCGGCGCGGTGACACGGTCACCGTGACCTGTCAGGAGTTCGGATGACCACTCCCCGCCTCCTGTCGGACCGCTACGAGCTGGGCCCCGCGCTCGGCTACGGCGGCATGTCCGAGGTGCACGGCGGGCGCGACGTGCGCCTGGGCCGCGACGTCGCCATCAAGGTCCTGCGCGCCGACCTCGCCCGGGATCCGCAGTTCCAGATCCGCTTCCAGCGCGAGGCCCAGAACTCGGCGGCGCTGAACCACCCGGCGATCGTCGCGGTCTACGACACCGGCGAGACGTGGGCGGACGACATCCCGCTCCCCTACATCGTCATGGAGTACGTCGCCGGCCGGACGCTGCGCGACATCGTCAAGTCCGGCGGCCCGATGGACCCCTACCGGGTCTGCGAGGTCGTCGCCGACGTGTGCTCGGCACTGGACTTCTCCCACCGCTACGGGATCATCCACCGCGACGTGAAGCCGGCCAACGTCATGATCACCCCGTCCGGGGCGGTCAAGGTGATGGACTTCGGCATCGCCCGGGCGCTCTCGGACGCCCAGCCCGCGGTCACCCAGACCGCCGCCGTCATCGGCACCGCGCAGTACCTCTCGCCCGAGCAGGCCCGCGGCGAGTCCGTGGACGCCCGCTCCGACGTCTACGCCACCGGATGCGTGCTCTTCGAGCTGCTCACCGGCCAGCCGCCGTTCACGGGCGACTCCCCGGTCGCGGTGGCCTACCAGCACGTGCGGGAGGACCCGAAGGCCCCGTCGGAGCTCAACCCCTCGGTGCCCGCCCCCCTCGACGCGATCACGCTCAAGGCGCTCGCGAAGAACCCCTTCAACCGGTACCAGACCGCGGGCGAGATGCGGGACGACCTGATCCGCGCGCTGCAGGGCGAACCGGTCGACGCGCCGTTGGTGATGTCCGACGACGAGCGCGCCGACTACATGAACCAGACCGGTCCGACGCAGGCCGTGGGCCCCGCCGCGTACGCCGGCGGTCCCGCGACCGAGGCGGGCGACTTCGCCGCCTGGCAGGCCGAGCAGGAGGACGTCCGCCGGTCCCGGCGCCGCCGACGCAACGCGATCATCGGCGGCGTCGTGCTGGTGGCCGCGGTGCTGGCCGGGCTGTTCTGGCTGACCTCGCCGTCGAACCGGCAGTTCGCGATCCCCGACGTCACCAACCAGCCCCAGGACGTGGCCCTCCGGACCCTCACCGGCGCGGGCCTGCGTCCCAACCTCGTCCAGGTCGCGTCGGATCCCTCCCAGGTCGGCCGGGTGCTCGGCACCGACCCGGGGGCGGGGACCCAGGTGCAGCCGGACACCGTCGTCGCCCTGCGGGTGGGCCGCGGCCCCGACCAGGTGCAGGCGCCCAACCTCGTCGGGCAGACCGCCGACCAGGCCCAACAGATGGCGCAGGCGGCCGGGCTGACCCTCACCCCGGTGCCCCAGAACCGCCAGGTCGACGACCCCTCCCAGGTCGGGAAGGTCCTCGCGCAGGACCCGGCCGCCGGGACCCCGGTCGCTCCGGGCACCCCGATCCAGCTCACCGTGGGTCAGGCGCGCCCGACGCTGCGCATGCCCGACGTCACCGGCCAGGACCAGGCGACCGCGACACAGACCCTCGAGGGCGTCGGCCTCGACGTCACCGCGACCCAGGTCGACGGCGGCGGGAAGGCGGGCACGGTCGTCTCGACGTCCCCGTCGGCGGGCTCGACCGTCGCGCAGGGCTCGAAGGTCACGCTGTCGGTGTCGAAGGGCAACCAGCTCCAGGTGCCGTCGGTCATCGGGAAGTCGCAGGCCGACGCGCTGTCCGCCCTGGCCGCGGCCGGGTTCACCGGCAACCTGCAGACCAACCCGACCGACGTCGACGACCCGACCCAGGACGGCAAGATCCTGAGCCAGAACCCGACGGCGGGCAGCCAGGCCGGGGCCAAGGACACCATCACGGTGACCGTCGGGCGCTACAACGGCGGCGCCGGTGGGGCCGGCGCCGGGGGCAACGGGAACGGCACCGACGGCGGCGTGTTCGGCGGGAACGGCAACGGCGGGCTGTTCCCCGGCAACTAGCTGCGCGGTGGCGTCCCTACGCGGGGGGCGCCGCCGCGAGCGCCAGGGCGCGGACGTCGCGGACCAGGTCCTCGACGAGGGTCTCGGCCACCGGGTGACCGCAGGCGGCCATCCACGAGGCGAGCATCCGGTGCCCGTCCTCGGTGAGCACGGACTCCGGGTGGAACTGCACGCCCTCGAGCGGCAGCGTCCGGTGCCGCATCGCCATGAGCACGCCGTCCGCGGTCCAGCCGGTGGGCTCGAGCTCGTCGGGCAGCGAGTCCGGGCGGACGGTCAGCGAGTGGTAGCGCGTGGCGGTGAAGGGGTCGGGCAGGCCGGCCAGGACCCCGACGCCGCCGTGGTGCACGCTCGAGGTCTTGCCGTGGCGCAGCTCGGGAGCCCGCTCGACGACCGCGCCGAACGCCTCGCCGAGGGCCTGGTGGCCCAGGCAGACGCCGAGCATCGGGCGCTCGTCGGCCGCGCAGCGCTCGATCACCTCGATGCTGCGGCCGGCCTGCCCGGGTGTGCCCGGGCCGGGGCTCACGAGCACCCCGTCCACCTCGCCGGCGAGGGTCACGACGTCGGGCTCGTCGTTGCGGCGCACGACGGGCTGCGCCCCCAGCTGGGCGAGGTACTGCACGAGGTTGTAGACGAAGCTGTCGTAGTTGTCGACGACGAGGATCCGCACCCGACCAGCCTACGGTCCTGACGGGGCGACGCGCGTCGGTCCGCGAGGACGGCTGGGCTACCGTGGAACCCGACACCGGTGACGCGTCCCCGGGTCCGCGGGCGGTACCCGAGTGCGCCGCGACGATCCGTGCCGGGCGCGACCTGCCGAGCCGTCCCCGATCGCCCGAGCGGAGCATCCCGTGCCGAAGTCGAAGGTCCGTCGCAAGCCGGCCTACACCCCGCCCCCGCAGGCCGCCGCCGCGAAGACGGCCGGCCCGTCGCACCCGGCCTACGTCGTCATCATGCTGGCGATCGGGCTGGTCGGGCTCGCCTGGCTCGTCGTGAACTACCTCGCGGGCGAGAGCATCCCCTTCATGTCCCAGCTCGGGGGCTACAACTTCCTCATCGGGTTCGGCCTGGTCGTGATCGCCCTGCTCATGACGATGAAGTGGCGCTGACCAGCTCCGGAACTACACCGATGTCATTCGTCCCCACTGTGGACGGAGCCTGTGGACAACCCTGACGACGACGGGCCGGAGGACGTCCCGATGCGGTGGGCGGCCCCGCTGCCCGCGGTCGTCCTCGGTCTGGTCGCGGCGGTCGGCCTGCTCGCGTGGGTGGCGCTCGGCCTGCGCACGGGCACCCTCGACGCGCCGGGCCGCCTCCTGCTGGGGCTGGCGGGCGTCGCGGTCGGGGCCGCGGCCCTGGTCGGACTGCGCGCCCGCCCGCGGCTCGCCGCCGACGACGAGGCGCTCGTCCTGCGCGGCCCGTTCACCACGCGAGGATGGCCGTGGGCGCGCGTCGACGCGGTGCGCGTCGTGCGGATGCGGCGCCTCGGGCTGCCCGCCGCCTACCTCGAGATCGACGCCCGCGACGACGACGGCGGGGAGCGGCTGCTCGTCCTGGGCCGTCTCGAGCTCGGCACCGATCCGGTGGACGTGGCCGAGGCGCTCCAGGCGCACCGGGCCGACGTCGGGCGGCTGCGCTCAGACGCCCCGGCAGACGGTGGCCGAGTCGCACACGACGGACCCGAAGGACACGTCGCGCAGGACGATCGCGAGGACGAGGACCACGACGACGGCCCCGGCGACGGCGAAGCCCGCGGCGGGGCGTGACCGCGCCGGGCCGTGCACCATCCCCGCGGCCACGACAGCGCCGACCACGAGCCCGCCGAGGTGCCCGAGCAGCGAGATGCCGGGGAAGGTCAGCGAGAACACGACGTTCAGGCCGATGATGACCAGCGCGGAGGTCATCGGCAGCTGCAGGCGCCGGAGCAGCACGATCAGCGCGCCCATCAGGCCGAAGATCGCGCCGGACGCGCCCGCCACGGCACCCGTCGGGCTGCCGAACAGCATCACGGCGGCCGATCCGCCGAGCAGCGAGACGCCGTAGAGCACCGAGAAGCGCAGCCGGCCCAGCACCAGCTCGATGTCCCGGCCGATGAACCAGAGCGCGATCATGTTGAACAGCAGGTGCAGCGGCCCGATGTGCAGGAAGCCCGACGTCACCAGCCGCCACCAGCCGCCGCCGGCCACCTGGATCGGCGCGAGGGCGGTGGCCGCGAAGATCGACCCCGAGGCGTTGTCGGTCACGCTGCCCGCGTTGATCGCGGTCAGCACGAACACCACGACGTTGATCGCGATGAGGGTGGGGACCACCACCGGGGTGCTGGAGCGCCGGACCCGCGCCCGGGGCGTCGCGCGCGCGCCCGCCGAGACGCAGTCGACGCACTGCATCCCCACGGGTGCCTCGCGCAGGCACTGCGGGCAGGCCGGCCGGTCGCAGCGCGTGCAGCGCAGCCCCGTGGGCCGGTCGGGATGGCGGACGCAGACGTGGGTCTGGGCCTGGTGGGGTGCACCGCCCCCGGGAACGCTCATGCCCCCATTGTCCGGACCGTCCGGTGACGCGGGGGTCGGGTCCGCGGCTACTTGCCCGTGACCTCGACGCGCTCGATCACGATGTCGGAGACCGGCCGGTCCCCGGGCCCCGTCGGCGCGGCGGCGATCGCGTCCACGACGTCACGCGAGGACTGGTCGGCGACCTCACCGAAGATGGTGTGCTTGCGGTTGAGCCACGTCGTCGGCGCGACGGTGATGAAGAACTGCGAACCGTTGGTGCCCGGCCCCGCGTTCGCCATCGCGAGCAGGTACGGGCGGTCGAAGCGCAGGTCCGGGTGGAACTCGTCGGCGAACTTGTAGCCCGGTCCGCCGCGACCCGTTCCGGTGGGATCCCCCGTCTGCAGCATGAACCCGGCGATCACGCGGTGGAAGATGGTGCCGTCGTAGAACGGCCCGCTCGACGAGCCCTTCGCGTTCGGCTCGCTGTACTGACCCTCGCCCGTCGCCAGTCCCACGAAATTCGCCACGGTCTTGGGTGCCTGATCGGGGAACAGGTTGACGGTGATGTCGCCGTTCGAGGTGTGCAGCGTCGCGGTGGGCCCGTTCTCGGCATTCGTCACGGGCGACATCGTGCCACCGTCGGAGCAGCGGGTGTGACGCACCGGCGGGTCGGGCACCTGCAGGCAAGGGGATGGCGGCATGATGAGCCGCCACCGAGGAGTGAGGTGTGGCCGTTGAGCAGCAAGACCGTGATCGGTGCCAGGGAGGACCTGGACGATCTGCGCAAGGAGGGCCGCCGCGCGCGCAAGAAGGCGGCCAAGCACGCCGAGAAGGCTGCCGCCCAGGCCCGCAAGGACCGTGAGAAGGCGCGCAAGCAGGGCGCGAAGAAGCGAGCCGAGGTCCGCAAGGACGTCCGCAAGGCCGCCGACGACGCCCGCCAGCGCGTGCTCGACGCCCGCGCGGAGGCCCGCAAGCGGGCCGAGGAGGCGCAGTCCGAGGCACGCAAGCGTGCCCAGGAGGCCCGCGCCGAGACCCGCAAGCGGGCCAACAAGGCCGGCAAGGAAGCGCGGAAGCAGGCCAAGTCCTACGCCAAGGACGCCCGCAAGGCGCTCGAGAAGTCGTCGGTGCCCACGAGCGTGGACGAGCTGCGCGACCTCGGCGGCTCGTACGCCAAGGACGCCCGCAAGGCCCTGGAGTCCTCGCCGGTGCCCACCAGCGCCGGTGAGCTCCGCGACCTCGGCGAGTCGGTCCGCGGCACTCTCGAGGGCGGGCTGACCGGGGTGCGCAAGGAGCTCGCGGCCCGCATCGAGCCGGAGGAGCCGAAGAAGCGGCGCCGCTGGGCCCTGTGGATCGTGCTCGGCATCCTCGGAGCCGGGATCGCGGTCGTCGCGACCCGCAAGGCGCCCGAGCTCCCGCCGCCGCCCCCGCCGGCGCCGCGGCCGAAGCCGGCCACCGCGACCGGCCCGACGGCGAACACCCCGGCCGCCGCGGCCGGGGCCGTGCCGGACCCGGACCAGCCGGGCGGGGTCGTCCCGCCGACCTCGCCGACCGACAAGGTCTCGCCGAGCCCCAGCTCGAACGGCACCACGGGCACGAACAAGCCGGCCGGCGGCGCCAAGAACTGACACCGCCGCCCCGGTCCCCCTCGCGGCCGGTCCCGGACGCCCACGCGTCGGGGGCCGGCCGCGGGTGGTTCTCCGGGCGCCGTGGCGGTGTCAGCCCTCGGGCCGCAGGGCCCGCTCGCCGAGGAGGCCCCGGAGCCGGTCCCCGGCGCCGACGGTGCGTTCCTCGACGACGTCGCCCGGCCGCCCGGCGACGATCGCCGCCACCTCCTCGGCGCTCGTGCTGCCCGGTGCGAGGTAACCGCTGTGGCTCCGGGTGCCCTCGGTGGCCGGGAGTCTCGTCCCCGACGGTGCGGTCCGGGCCGGCTGCGGACCCGTCGCGAGCCCGCGCACGGCGGGTGAGGAGCTCGGGTCCGGGCCGAACCAGCCCGCGTCGGCGATCGGATCGCCCCGGGCCTCGGCGACCCACACGTGCCCGGGACGGTCCGGGGCGGGCGTGACCCCGGGGGACCCCAGCAGCACCACGTCGTCGACGCCGCGGGCGGCCGGGAGCGCCTGGGCGACGGTCAGGGTGCCGTAGGAGTGCCCGACCGCGGTCACGTGGACCTGGTCGTGCGGCCGCGACGCGTCGAGGCCGGTCAGGAACGACGCGAGCCGTCCGGCGGCGTCGGCGGCCGGGCGGGTCCCGAGCACGGAGCGCCGGGGGTCCGTGATCCCGCGCCACTGCGGAGCCGCGTAGTCGTACCAGGCCACCATCGCGGTGTCGGGGCCCGCACGGGCCGCCAGCGCGTCGAGCTCGGCGACCCGGCCGGGCAGGTCCTCCGGGCGGGCGGTGAAGCCGGGCACGAGGACGCCCACGTGCCCGGCCCGGTCCACGTCGCCGGTGGCCACGGCCGCGCGCCCGCTCTCCGGATCGAGGTCGAGGAGCTCGTGGGTGGGGCCCGCGGCCGCCGCGTCGACGGCGGCGAGACGGCCCAGCCGGGCGTGGACCGCGGCGAGCCGCGCCTCCAGGTCCTGCAGCTCCCCGAAGCCGCCGGCCCGGTCACGGGCGGCGGTCAGCGCGGCCTGCTCCGCCTCGCCCTCGCGCCGGGCCGCCGTCAGGCGCAGCCGGTTCGCCCGGTCCCGGTCGCGGGCCGGGACGCCGTCCAGCCCGCCGACGAGCTCGGGGCGGTCGCGGGTCAGCCGGGCGCGCTCCTCGTCGTCCAGACCGGCCCACCAGTGCGCGACGGCGACCGGGGCGGGCCCGTCCCGCGGTGCACCGACCGCGTCCGGACCGGGACGGGCCGCCGCGAGCAGCGCACCCGCCAGCCGGGCGTCCTCGGCCGCGGCGAGGGGCAGGGTGGCGGAGGTGGCCACGTCGGCGAGGACCGCGGCGAGCCGCCGCCCGCGGTCGAGCACCGCGCCGCCGCGCTCGACGAGCCGGGTGTACCGGGCGCGGGCGGCCTCGGCCGCCGCCCCCGTCCAGCCCTCCGGCAGGACGACCCCGAACACCGCGCGCTCCCACCTCGCCACCGCGGTGGCGAGGTCACGGGCCGGCGCGGCGAGCGGGCTCGTCACCGACCGAACGACGCGGCCAGGGCCTCCTCCGCGACCGCCCGGTCGTCGGCGCCGGCCTCGAGGGCCTCGCCGAGCTCCCGCGCGGCGCGGGCCCACCCGGCCGCGTCGCCGGCCCAGCTCGCGGCCAGCGCGGTGGCCTGCCGCGCCGAGGCGGTGCCCGGCAGGGCGGCCGCCAGCGCCTCGAGGGCGGCGACCATCGCGCGGGCCGCGGCCTCCGCCTCGCCGATCGCGCCCTCGATCTCCTCGGCGGCGTCGAGCACCGCGTCCGTGGGGTGGGTGAATCCGTCCATGTCGGGTGGAGGGGCGGGGATCCGCGGTGGCTCCGCGGGGCGCCGGGCCTGGGGACAACCGGGCCTCGCGGTGCCATCGGGGACGAGTCGGTGGTCCGTCCGGCGCAGCGGCGCGGCGCACCCGCGAGGGGCACACCACGCATCCCGTGACGCCGATCCGCCTGCGCCACGTGCCCCTCGCGGGCCGCCGCCGCTCCGCCCTCCGACACGACGCCGACCCTCGTGATTGACTCCGGCAGGTGACGGGCGCCCGCCGCAGGACCCCGGTCCGCCCCACCCGCGCCGAGCTCGAGGCCGCCCGGGACAACCTCCTGCCCGACGTGCTCCCCGGGCCCGGCGACCCACCGCTGCGGGTGCTGTTCAGCGGCATCAACCCCGGGCTCGTCTCCGCCTACACCGGGCACCACTTCGCCCGCCCCGGCAACCGGTTCTGGCCCGCCCTGGCCGCAGGTGGGTTCACCCCGCGCGTCCTGGCCCCCGCCGAGCAGCACCTGCTGCCGGGCCTCGGGCTGGGGATCACCAACGTCGCGCCCCGCGCCACGGCCCGCGCCGACGAGCTCTCCGACGCCGAGCTGGTCGCGGGCGGCGAGCGGCTGCGCGCGCTGGTCGCCGAACGGGAACCGCAGTGGCTCGCCGTCGTCGGGATCGTCGCCTACCGCGTCGCGTTCGCCGACCGCACCGCCGTCGTCGGCCCGCAGCGACCCCGCCTCGGGGGCACGCGCGTGTGGGTGCTGCCCAACCCGAGCGGCCTGAACGCGCACTACACGCCGGCCACCCTCGGCGAGGCCTTCGCGGATCTGCACCGCGTCGTGTACGACACAGACACCACTGACGTGCAGCGATGGGCCGCCGGCGATCTTGGGGATTGACCGTGGCCCTGGTCACAGGCAAGGTCCATCGGCTGGGGGACCAGACACTCGACGCGGAGGTCAGCGGTGGCCAGTGGCGACATCAAGGTGAGCATCCTCGACTGCGGGGCGATGACCGCGGACCTGACGTGGTTGCTGCTCAAGCCGGGGCGGTCGATCCGCGCCCGCCAGCAGCGCGACGAACCGACCGAGTGGGCGACGGTGCCCACGCACTGCGTCCTCGTCGAGACGCCCGACGGCACCATCCTCTGGGACACCAGCTGCCCCCGTGACTGGGAGGAGCGCTGGGGTCCGACGGGCCTGCAGGACTTCTTCCCCTACGAGAAGGTCAGCGAGGACGAGTACCTCGACTCGCGCCTCAAGCAGATCGGCGTCGGCGTCAACCAGATCGACTACGTCGTGCTCAGCCACCTCCACTTCGACCACTGCGGCAACGCCGACCTGTTCAAGGACTCGTCGGCCAAGCTGGTCTGCAGCGAGAAGGAGAAGGAGTTCGCCTTCGGCTTCGACGGCCTGTTCACCGGCGCGCACCTCAAGACCGACTACGAGGGCCTGAACTGGGAGACCGTCTCCGGCGACACCGAGTTCGTCCCGGGCGTCACGCTCCTGCAGACGCCGGGCCACACCCCGGGCACCATGTCGATGCAGGTCGACCTGCCCGACACCGGCACGATGATCTTCACCTCGGACGCCGTGTACATGGGCGAGTCCTACGGTCCCCCCACCACGCCCGCCGCCATCGTCAACGACATGGGGCAGTTCTACTCGTCGGTCGAGAAGATCCGCGGGATCGCCGAGCGGACCGACGCCACGGTCGTCTTCGGTCACGACGCCGACCAGATCCACCAGCTCAAGACCGTCTCGAACGGAGGGCACTACACGTGACCGTCCCTCCCGTCCCCACCGACGAATCCGTCTTCACCTGGGGGGCTCCGCCGTTGAAGTTCGGCGCCGGGGCGTGCGACGAGATCGGGTTCGACCTCTCGCAGTACGGCGCGAAGCGCATCCTGCTCATCACCGACCCCGGGATGCAGCAGACCGGCCTGCCCGACCGCATCGCCGACCAGATCCGCCGCTACGACATGACGGTGGAGATCTTCGACGGGGTCCACGTCGAGCCGACCGACGACTCGATGAACAAGGCCATCGGCTACGCCACCGAGCAGGGCCCGTGGGACGGGTTCGTCGCGGTCGGCGGCGGCTCGTCGATCGACACCGCGAAGGCCGTCAACCTGCTCACCACGTTCCCCGGTGAGCTGATGGACTACGTCAACAAACCGGTCGGGAACGCGCAGGTCCCGCCGGGTGCGCTCAAGCCGCTCATCGCGGTCCCGACGACGGCGGGCACCGGCTCGGAGTCGACGGCGATGTGCGTGCTCGACATCCTCTCGCTGCGCGTGAAGACCGGGATCAGCCACTGGCGGCTGCGCCCGACCCTCGCCGTCGTCGACCCGCTCCTGACGATGACGCTGCCGCCGCAGGTCACCGCGGCCGCGGGGATGGACATCGTCTGCCACGCGCTGGAGAGCTACACCGCGCGCTGGTACACGAGCTTCGACCGCAAGACCCCCGAGCAGCGGGTGACCTACTGCGGGTCCAACCCGGTCTCGGACCTGTGGTGCGAGAAGTCGATGTCGCTGCTCGCCCGCTCGTTCCGCACCGCGGTGGAGCGCGGCGACGAGGACGTGGACGCCCGCATGGACATGATGATGGCCGCGACGTTCGCCGGGATGGGATTCGGCAACTCGGGGGTCCACATCCCGCACGCCAACGCCTACCCGATCGCCGGGCAGGTGCGGGACTTCCACCCCGCCGGCTACCCCTCGGACGAGGCGATGGTGCCCCACGGCATGTCGGTGTCCCTGACGGCGCCGGAGGCGTTCCGGTTCTCGTTCGAGTCCGCCCCCGACCGGCACATGGCCGCGGCGAAGCTGCTCGGGCCGACCGCCGACACGCAGAACAACGCGTCCGAGCAGCTCCCGCACGTGGTGACCGAGCTGATGCGTGACATCGACATCCCGAACGGCATCGGCGCCGTCGGGTTCGGCGAGTCGGACATCCCCGACCTCGTCGACGGGACGATGAAGCAGCAGCGCCTCCTCGCGACGTGCCCGCGCACGCCGACCGAGGACGACATCGCGGACATCTTCGCGAAGTCGATCTCCAACTGGTAGCGACGCATGTGGACGGATGTCGTCGTCACCGCGACGACATCCGTTCACATGGCCCGGAGGGCCTCTCCTGATGCCGATCTACGACTACCGCTGCGGCGGTGGCCCGGACGCCGCCCCCGAGGACGCGGGCTGTGGCCTGCGTTTCGAGCGGCTCATGGGGCGCGACGCCCCGCCGCCGGCGTGCCCGGAGTGCGGGGGCGTGTCCCGCAAGGTGCCGTCGCGCCCCGCGCTGCACGGGACGGCCGACGTCGGGCTCTCGCGCGAGCAGATGCCGCAGACCTGGCGGGGCACCTACAACGGCAACCGCGAGTACCTGACCGCGATGCAACGCAAGTGGGAGCAGCGCCAGCGCCTCGAGGACAAGCACCCCGAGCTCGCGGGCGACACCCGCCCGGTGGCCGCCCACGAGGGCCGGTACGAGCAGGTCCCGCTCCGGGTCGGCGAGCCGGTGATCGAGGCCGCGGCGCCCGCGAGCGAGCCGGCGGCACCGGCGACCGCCCCGAGCAGCGGTCACGGCCATGGGCACGGCCACGGACACGGATCGGGCGGCT
The DNA here is from genome assembly GCA_963849235.1 of uncultured Actinomycetota bacterium. Classification (GTDB taxonomy): domain Bacteria; phylum Actinomycetota; class Actinomycetes; order Mycobacteriales; family Pseudonocardiaceae; genus Actinomycetospora. The sequence goes on from CAWKGY010000003.1 coordinate 535,858, forward strand.
CCGGTCACGGAGCCTGATCACCGCACGCAGCGCAGGGAAGAGGACGACGTGAGCGATCTCGAGCAGCTCTCGATGCTCGTCGGCGGCAAGGCCGTCGGGGCGGTCTCGGGGAAGACCTTCGAGTCGCAGAACCCCTACACCGGGCAGTCGTGGGCGCTGATCCCCGACGGCGGTGACGAGGACGTCGACGCCGCGGTCGCCGCGGCCCGGGCGGCCCTCGACGGCGAGTGGGGGCAGATGACCGGGTTCGGCCGCGCCGCCTGCCTGCGCCGCCTGGCCGACCTCATCACCGAGAACGCCGAGCGCCTGGCCCGCCTGGAGGTCAACGACTCGGGCAAGCTCTACCGCGAGATGCTCGGGCAGCTCAACGGGCTCGGCGGCTGGTACCACTACTACGCCGGGATCGCCGCCACCCTCGAGGGCCGCCAGATCCCCGCGCCGAACCCGAACTACCTCGTCTACACCCGCCGCGAGCCGGTCGGCGTCGTCGCCGCCATCACGCCGTGGAACTCGCCGCTGCTGCTGATGAGCTGGAAGGTCGCGCCCGCCCTCGCCGCGGGCTGCACCGTCGTCATCAAGCCCTCGGAGCACGCCCCGGGGTCGACCCTCGGGTTCGCCGAGCTGATCTCCCGGGCCGGCATCCCGGACGGCGTGGTCAACGTGGTCACGGCGTCCACCGGAGGCCCCGGCGCGCACCTGGCGGGCCACCCCGGCGTCGACAAGGTCGCGTTCACCGGGTCGACCGCCACCGGGCGGAAGGTCGCCGTCGCCGCGGCGGAGAACCTCAACCCGGCGACGCTGGAGCTCGGCGGGAAGTCGCCGCAGGTGGTCTTCGCCGACGCCGACCTGCAGGCCGCGGCCAACGGCCTCGTCGCCGGCGTCTTCGCCGCCACCGGCCAGACCTGCATGGCGGGCTCGCGGCTGATCGTGCACGCCGACGTCCACGACGAGCTGATCCGTCTGGTCGCCGAGCGCGCGTCGCAGATCAAGCTCGGGGACCCCTTCGCCGAGGACACCGAGATGGGTCCGGTGGCCAACGGGATGCAGTACGAGAAGGTCGTCGGCTACCTCGCCACGGCGCGCGAGGAGGGCGCGACCGTCGCGTACGGCGGCGCCGCCGACGAGGGCCTCGGGGGCTACTTCGTCCAGCCCACGGTGCTCTCGGTCAAGCCGAGCGACACGGTCTTCCGCGAGGAGGTCTTCGGCCCGGTGCTCGCGGCCACGACCTTCACCGACGAGGACGAGGCCGTGAAGCTCGCCAACGACACGCCCTACGGCCTCGCCGGGGCGGTGTGGACCAAGGACGTGCACCGCGCGCACCGGATGGCCGCCCGCATCAAGGCGGGCACGGTGTGGATCAACGCCTACCGGGTGGTGGCGCCCAGCGTCCCGTTCGGCGGCTACAAGGACTCCGGGCTCGGCCGCGAGAACGGTGCCGCCGCCGTCGACGCCTACCTGGAGAACAAGTCGGTGTGGGTCGAGCTGACCGGCGGCACCCGCGACCCCTTCACGCTGGGCTGAGGAGCGCCATGGACTTCGCCGAGGCCCGCGAGACGTTCTTCCGGCCGCGTGACGGGGTGGCCGCGCCCGCGATCGACTCGCCGGCGCTGCGGCTGCGCCACGTGCTGGAGCCACTCGCGATGGTCAGTGTGTGGGGCGCGCCGACCCACGAGCACCTGGCGAAGGCCGGGCTGGACTTCCTCACCGGCTACGTCGGGGGACGGGCCTGCGTCCTCGGCGACCCGTCGCCCGGCGTCGTCGCCGCGACCTTCGCGGTGTTCGAGCCCGGGCTCGCCGGCGAGCTCTGGCGCGGCGCCCGGGCGGTCTGCAGCGTCGAGGACCTACTGCAGGTCCGGGAGCTCGGCGGCGGCGAGAGCCTGCGCGCGGCGCTCGAGGGCATCGACGTCGCCGAGATCGGACGGGTCACGCGGGCACTGCGCGAGGCCCTCGACGCGGCCGGGCCCGCCGACCTCGCGGGCCGGCCGCTCTACGCCGGCCTGCGCGACCTCCCCTGGCCGACCGACCCGCACGCGGCGCTGTGGCACGTCGCGACGCTGCACCGCGAGCACCGCGGCGACGCCCACCTCGGCGCCTGCACCGCGGCCGGGGTCGACGGGCTCGAGGCGAACGTCCTCACCGAGCTGCGGATCGGGTTCGACCTCTACGAGTACACCGGCACCCGGGGATGGTCGCCGGAGGCGATGGACGCGGCGGTCGACCGGCTCGCCGCCCGGGGCTGGATCGCCGACGGCGCGCTGACCCCCGGCGGACGGGCCGCGCGGGAGGCGATCGAGGTGGCCACCGACCTCGCCCAGCAGCGGGTGATCGACGCCCTCGGCGACGACCTCGACGAGCTGCTCGTGCCCCTGGGCCGGTGGGCGGACCGGGTGGTCGCCGCCGGGTGGTTCCCGCCCGACCCCTACAAGCGCGCCGCGGGATGAGCGGTCCGCCGTCGGGACACGCGGCGCCCGTGACCCCCGAACCCACGCCGGCGCGGCGCCTGCGCGACGCGCTCGAGCCGATCGCCATGGTGCACGTCCACTCCGACGAGGCCCGCGAGCAGTACGCGACGCTCGGCCTCGAGCGGTTCGCCGGCTACGTCCTCGGCCGGGCCGGGACCCTCGGCCTCCCCCCGGCGAAGCTCGTCGTCGCGACGTTCGGGGTCTTCGAGCCCGAGATGCTCACCGGGGTCTACGAGGGCGCCCTGACCACCGCGACGGTGCCCGACGTGCTCGCGGCCAAGCAGGCCGGTGCGGTGCGGTGCCTGCACCGGGTCCTGGGCGAGGCCGGCCGCGACGTCGAGGAGGTCGTCCTCGTGCTGCGGGCCGGCGTCGAGCAGGCGCCGCTGCTCGGCAAGCCGCTGTTCGCGGGGCTGTCCTCGCTCGACTGGCCCGGTGACGCCTGGGGCCGGCTCTGGCACGCGGCCAACCTGCTGCGCGAGTTCCGCGGCGACGCCCACCTCGCCTCCCTGCTCGCGCACGGGATCGGCGCGCTCGAGTCCAACATCCTCACCGAGGCCTACGTCGGGATCCCGGTGCCCGACTACACCCGCACCCGGTCGTGGTCCGAGGCCGACATCGCGGCGGCCCGCGACGACCTCGTCGACCGGGTCCTCCTCACCCCCGACGGCAGGCTCACCGAGCGCGGGGCCGCGTTGCGCCGCGACATCGAGGACGCCACCGAGGCCACCCTCGACCCGGTCCTCGAGGGCATGGAGCACGGGGTGGACGTCGTCGTCGGGCGGTGCACCACCTGGTCGCGTGACCTGCGCGCCCAGGGCGCGTTCCCCGACGACGACCGCAAGCTCCGGGCCGGGTAGGGCCTACGGCACCTTCCGGGTCCGGCCACAGGGTCCGCGCGAAGGGGATCGCGACGGTGCCCATGAGCACCCCGCCGACGAGGGCGGAGCCGGGGAGCCCGAAGAACGCCAGGTGGGCGAGCACCGAGGACGCGTACACCCACAGGTAGAGCGCCGACGCGGGCCGCGACACCTCCCCGGGGCCGAGCACGCGGTGCAGCGCGCCGATCACCAGCACCCCGACGACCAGCCAGCCCACGTAGTTGGAGAGCGGCACACCGGGCACCAGGGGCAGCGCGGGCGCCGGCGCGAGCCACGACCAGTGGCCGGCCGCGACCATCTGCGGATCGAGGAAGACGTCCCAGGTGGCGAGGGCGAGGGTGCCGACCGCCACGATCGCGCCGCCGCGCACGGCGAGGGCCCGCCCGACGACGAGGGCGGGCCAGGCCATCATCGCCCAGGCCAGCGGCACCACCACGGGGACGCCGAGGATCTCGGGGCCGAGGGTGCCGCTGTAGACGTACGGCCCGAAGGGCAGACCCGTCGCGACGCCGAGCGCCTCCGCGACCAGGCCCCCGCCGCCGGCGACCCCGACGAGGCCCACCCCGCCGCGGATGCCGTGCACCCGGACGACGTCCACCAGGGACGCGAGGAAGAACACCACGACGCTGCACACCGTCACGGCCGTCGGACGCCGCCGCGGGGAGGAGCGGATAGACGATCTGGACGAGGATCGCCGCGCCCACGAGCGCCCACGACGGGCGCGTCGACCGGAGCACCGGGCGCGGAGCGGTCACCACCACGAGAGGACCCCCCGGGACCGTCGGCGATCGGAGCCCACGTCCTCTCCGACCACTGCGCGGTTCCGATCGGGCGTGCCTAGGGTCCCGGGGTGCCCGCGCCAGGCCTGTCGACACCCGTCCGTGTCCTCGTGACCTCGGGCACCGTGCTCGCCGTCGCCGGCACGGTCCACGAGCTGGTCAACCGCTCGGTCCTGCGCCGCCCCCCGGAGGCGCCCCCGGCGGTGCGGCTCCCGGTCTCGCTGCTGGTCCCCGCCCGGGACGAGGCCCGGCGGATCGCGCCCACCGTGCGCTCGCTCCTCGCGCAGCGGGGACTCGCCGACGTCGAGATCCTCGTCCTGGACGACGGGTCCACCGACGGCACCGCCGACGTCGTCACCCGGGCCGCCGACGGCGACCCGCGGCTGCGCGTGCTGCGCGGGGCACCCCCGCCGCCCGGGTCGCTCGGCAAGCCCCACGCCTGCGCCCAGCTGGCCGCCGCCGCCCGCGGCGAGGTCCTCGTCTTCGTCGACGCCGACGTCGTCCTGGCCCCGCACGCCGTCGCGGCGGCCGTGGCGGTGCTGCGCGGCCCGGAGCCGCTCGCGCTGCTCTGCCCGTGGCCCCGGCAGCTCGTCGACGGTGCGCCGGCCCGCCTGGTGCAGCCGCTGCTGGCGTGGTCGTGGCTCACGACGGTGCCGTTGCGGGTCGCCGAGCGCAGCGGCCGCCCCTCGATGGCCCTGGCGAACGGGCAGTTCCTCCTCGTCGAGGCGGCCGCCCTGGCGCGGGCCGGCGGCTGGCAGGCCGTACGCGGCGCCGTGCTCGACGACCTCGCGCTCGCCCGGGCCGTCCGGCGCAGCGGCGGCCGGACCGGGGTCGCCGACGGCTCCGGCCTGGCCGACCTGCCGGATGTACGACTCGGGCCGCGACCTGCGCGAGGGCTACCGCAAGTCGCTGTGGGCGGCGTTCGGCTCCCCGGCGGGCGCCGTCGCGGTCGGGGCGGCGCTCGCCCTGGTCTACGTGCTGCCGCCCGCCGCGGCACTCGCCGGTTCCCGCACCGGTGCGGCCGGGTATGCGGCGGCGGTGGCCGGACGGGTGCTCGCGGGCCGCTTCGTCGGATCCGGCAGCGGAGCGGACGCGGCCGGCTGGGACGCCCTGGCGCACCCGCTCTCGATCCTGGCCGTCCTCGGGCTGCTGGTGTCCTCGTTCGTCGGCCGCGCCCGCGGCTCCCTGCGATGGAAGGGACGGGTGGTGTGAGCCGCGTCGTCGTGATCGGGGCCGGGCTCGGCGGGCTCGCGACGGCCGCGCGCCTGGCCGCGGCCGGGCACGAGGTCGAGGTCCACGAGGCCGCCGACACCGCGGGCGGCAAGCTCGGCGTCGTCGAGCGCGACGGCTTCACCTTCGACACCGGCCCGTCGCTGCTGACGATGCCCGGCCTGCTCGACGAGCTGTTCGCCGCCACCGGCGGGCCCGCCGACCTGCCCGTGGAGCCGGTCGACCCGGCCTGCGAGTACCGCTTCGCCGACGGCACGCACCTCGCCCTCCCCCACGACCCCGCCCACGTCCCCGCCGCCCTCGACGCGGCGCTCGGCGCCGGGGCGGGCGCGGCGTGGGACCGGCTGCACGCCCGCTCGCGGCACCTGTGGGATCGCTCGTCGGGCGCGACGTGCTCCGCCGCCCGCTCTCCACGGCCGCGGTGCTGCGCATGAGCGCCCGCCCGGCCGACCTGCGCGCCGTCGCGCCCTGGCGCACCGTCCGCGGGCTGGGCAGGCGCCTGCTGCGCGATCCCCGGCTGCGGACCTGGCTGGAGCGCTACGCGACCTACTCGGGCTCCGATCCGCGGCGGACCCCGGCGGTCCTCGCGGTGTCGGCCTTCGTCGAGCAGGAGTTCGGGGCGTGGTGGGTGCCCGGCGGCCTGCGCCGCATCGTCGACGTGCTGCTCGCCCGGTGCCGCGAGCTCGGCGTCGTCGTGCACCTCGGCTCGCCGGTCGAGGCGGTCCTGCTCGACGGCGACCGCGTGTGCCGGGGTGCGGGTGGCCGGCCGCGACCGGGCCGCCGACCTCGTCGTGAGCGACGCCGACGCGTCGGTGCTGTACGAACGGTTGCTGCCCCGCGAGGCGGCACCCCGGGCCCGGCGCCGGCTGCGGCGCGCGCCGCGCTCGAGCGCGGGTTTCGTCCTCCTGCTCGGCCTCGAGGGCCGCGAGCCCGGCGCCGCGCACCGCGTCTGGTTCCCCGCGGACTACACCGCCGAGTTCGACGCCGTCTTCGGCCGCCGGCCCCGCCCGGTCGAGGACCCGACGGTGTACGTCCACGCCCCCGACGACGCCGCGCTGCGTCCCGACGACGACGCCGAGGGCTGGTTCGTGCTGGTCACCGCCCCCGTCCACGACCCGGTCCACGGCGTCGACTGGGACGCCCCGGGGCGCAAGGAGGCCTACGCCGAGCACGTGCTGGACGTCCTGGCCGCCCGCGGGACCGACGTCCGGCCCCGCCTGCGCTTCGTCGAGATCCGGACGCCCGCCGACCTCGAGCGCAGCGCCGCGGCCCCGGGCGGGGCGATCTACGGCACCGCGTCCCACGGACCGCGCGCCGCGCTGCGCCGGCCCGCCAACACCGGCCCGGTGGCCGGCCTGCACCTCGTCGGCGGCTCCGCCCACCCCGGCGGTGGCATCCCGCTGGTGCTGATGTCGGCGGAGATCGTCGCCGACCTCATCGGTCCGGCGGCGGGTCGGTCGGCGGGTCCGGTCGGGCGTGGTCCGACGGCGGGGTCGGCGGGAACCGCGCCGGCACCGACCGGACGACGCCGAGAGCCAGCTGCACCAGCCCGACCGTCGCCAGGGCCGCCCACGTGACCGCGAACGTGGTGCCCCACGCCCAGCCCAGCGCGGGCACGCCCGTGGGGAGCACCGCGGCGCCGACGGCCGCGAGCGCGACGACGATCAGCCGGGTGGGCCGCTCGGCCACCGTGACCGCGCCCACGCCGGGCATGCCGACCGCCTGGGCCCGCGCCCGGACGTACTCGTGCAGGAACGTGGCCGCCGCGACCCCCACCGCCCACCCGATCGGCGCCCCGAGCGCCACCAGCACGGCGGCGAGCAGGAGGTCCCCCAGCCGGTCGGCCACCGCGTCGACCACGGCACCCAGGGGGCGGGCGCGGCCGGTCCGCAGCGCCACCGCCCCGTCGAGCCCGTCGACGACTCCCGCCACGACGACGAGCAGCGCCGTCACCGCGGTCCAGGGCGGCCCGACCACGGCGAGCGCCCACGCTCCGAGGAGCACCAGCACCCCGGCCGCCGAGAGCACGTCCGGCGGGACCCGCGAGATCGGGCCCCCGGCGAGCGCGCGCACCAGCCGCAGCCACCCCCGCACCACCGGGGAGGGCCGGATGTCGCCGTGCAGCGCCGACCACCCGGCGTCGTCGTCGTGCGTCGCGCCGTCCGCGGCGTCCCCGGACGCCCCGTCGGTGCCGTCGGTGCCGTCGGTGCTCGGCGACGCCATCGACCCAGCCTGCCAGCGCGTCCCCGGCGCCGCGCCGTGGCGACGGCCGTGACCGCCACGGAGACCGGGCGCGCCCGGGTCCGGACGGCGGCCGGCGAGGTCCGGCGGACCTTCCCCGGCAGCGACGTCGCGCTCTGGGCCGCCGGTGCGACCTACTTCGGCATCATCGGGCTGGTCCCGCTCGCGCTGGTCTCGTTGTGGGCGGTCGGACGGCTGGTCGGCGACGACACGGTCGTACACGCGATGGACGCGGCGATCGTCGGCCTGCCCGCCGGGCACGGCACCCCCGAGGCGCTGCGCACCCTGACCCACGTCGCCCTCTCGATGTCCTGGGTGCGGGCGCTCGTGGTCCTCTTCCCGGCCAGCCTCTACGGCGAGGGCCTGCGCCGGGCGTTCCTGCAGCTCTCCGGGGTACCGGACCGACTCACCGGCTGGCGGGGCCGCGCCGGGCTGCTCGGCGTGGCCGTCGTGGCGCCGTTCCTCGTCCTCGCGGTCCTCGCCACCTCCCCGCTCGTCGGGCCGCTCTACGCCGAGGGCGGGTGGTCGCTCGTCCTGGGCATCGTCATCGCCTTCCACGTGGTGTGGGTGACCGTCTCGACGGCGCTCGTGGCCCTCTTCCGGTTCGTGGGACCCGGCCGCCTCGGCGCTGCGCGCCCTCGTCGTCGGCGGGTTCTCGACGGGCGCCGTGCTCGCCGGTTTCCTGCAGGGCTTCGTCCTCTTCCTGGCCATCCCGGTCGCGTGGTCGGCGCCGTTCGGGGGGCTGCCGATCATCGGCGCGGTCTCGGCGCTCGCGCTCTGGCTCTACCTGCTGCACCTGCTCGTGCTCGCCGGCTACCGCGTCACCGTCGTCCTCGACGGACTGCTCGTCGGCCATCGCGGCCGCCGGACCCGTCAATCGAGCACGGACGGTGCAGCCGACGCACAGTAGGGGAATGCTGAGGACATGAAGGCTGCCGTCTACCGGAGGACCGGACCCGCCGCGGAGGTCCTCGCCGTCGAGGACGTCGACGTCCCCGACCCCGGCCCCGGCGAGGTCCGGGTGCGCGTCACCCGCTCCGGCGATCAACCCGACCGACTGGAAGACGCGGGCCGGGCTGACCGGCCGGGACCCCGACGACTTCCAGATCCCCCACCAGGACGGTGCGGGCGTCGTCGACGCCGTCGGGCCGGACGTGACCGACCGCGAACCGGGCCAGCACGTCTGGATCTACTTGGCGGCCTTCGGGAACCGGTACGGCACCGCGGCCGAGTACACCGTCCAGCCCGTGGAGCGCACGGTGCCGCTGCCCGACGCCGACCACGACGACCTCGGGGCCTGCCTCGGCGTCCCTGCGATCACCGCGGCGCACTGCCTCGGCGGCGACCCGGCCGCGCTCGACGGCGCGACGGTGCTGGTCGCGGGCGGGGCGGGCGCGGTCGGCCACTACGCGATCGAGCTGGCCAAGGGCGCCGGTGCCCGGGTCGTGACCACCGTCAGCTCGGAGGAGAAGGGCGAGCTCGCCCGCGCGGCGGGCGCCGACTTCGTCGTCAACTACCGCGAGGCGGGCGTGATCGAGCGCGTCCGCGGGTTCACCGAGCGGGCGGACCGGATCGTGGAGGTCGCGCTGGGGGCCAATCTCGACCTGGACCTCGCCGTGGCCGGGGCGGGTACGGAGATCGCGGTCTACGCCAACGAGCCGAACGATCCGGTGCTGCCGGTCCGCCGTCTCATGACCGCCAACGCGACGCTGCGGTTCGTCCTGCTCTACGGCATCCGCCCCGCCGATCTGGCCGCCGACGTCGCCTGGGTGCGCGCCGCAGTGGACGCCGGGGCGCTGTCGCCGCTGCCCATCACGTCCTTCCGGCTCGACGACGTCGTCGCAGCTCAGGAGGCGGTGGAGAACGGCGCCGTCGGGAAGGTCATGCTGTTTACCTGACACGTGGGCGCCGACCTCGGCGCCCCGCTGCCGGCGGACGGCCCGCGAGGGACGCCCGCCATCGACCACAACGCAGGGAGTCCGCCCGTGACCAGCCGCTCCGGCCGCTTCGAGATCCTTCCCGACGTCATGCTCGTCGTGGCACCCCTCGGCCGACCCCGAGCGCGACGAGTGGATGAGCTCGTCCGGCGGCGCGGTGGGACCTCGACGGTGACCGCACGGGTTCCCGCCACGCCTGGCGCCTCGACTGCTCGCACTCCCGCGACAAGCGCGTGGGCCCGGGCACGATCGGCTGGGTCCACGAGTGGGACGGCCGCGGTCAGCTCGCGGGCCTGGTCGTGTTCGACAGCAACCCGTACTCCCGCACGGTGTCCGCGAACGAGGTCAGCTGGTTCGCCGACGGCGTCCTCTGCGTCATCCCGCCCGAGAACCGGGTGACCGCGGAGACGATCATGGCCGACCCCGGCTGGAAGCCGAGCGCCCCGTACACCGGTGCGCGCGGACGGCAGTTCAAGGACGGGATGCCGGTCGCGCCGGGGAACGCGGCGGTGCTGCGTGGGCTCCTCGACGACGAGACGGCGCGGTGGCTGACGCGCGACGCCAGCGGCATCGCCGCGCGCTGACCCGTCGGTGCGGCGGACACCTTGTACGTGTGACCTTTCGTCACAGCTACCCGGCGGTTAACGTACGGCGGTGCAGCCCCACCGCCCTGCCTCCCCGTCACACCACTACGACGTCCTCGTCGTCGGGTCCGGCTTCGGCGGGAGCGTCACGGCTCTGCGCCTGACCGAGAAGGGCTACCGCGTCGGCGTGCTCGAGGCGGGACGCCGGTTCACCCCGGAGACCCTGCCCTCGACGTCGTGGGACGTGCGCAACTTCCTGTGGGCACCGCGCCTGGGCTGCTACGGCATCCAGCGCATCCACGTGCTCCGCGACGTCGTCGTGCTCGCCGGCGCCGGGGTCGGCGGCGGGTCGCTGAACTACGCCAACACGCTCTACCAGCCCTCGTCGTCCGCGTTCTACGGCGACCCGCAGTGGTCGTCGATCACCGACTGGCGCGCCGAGCTCGACCCGTTCTACGACCAGGCGCAGCGCATGCTCGGCGTCGTCACCCAGCCGAGCGTGACGCCCTCGGACGAGGTGATGCGCCGGGTGGCCCGCGAGTGGGGTCGCGAGGACACCGTGACCCCCACCCAGGTCGGCGTGTTCTTCGGCCGGGACGGGCAGAAGGAGCCGGGCGTGACGGTGCCCGACCCCTTCTTCGGCGGTGCCGGCCCCGACCGCGTCGGCTGCCTGGAGTGCGGCGAGTGCATGACCGGCTGCCGCCACGACGCGAAGAACACCCTCGACCGCAACTACCTCGGTCTCGCCGAGCGCGCCGGCGCCGTCGTGCACCCGGAGACGACGGTGCTCTCGGTGCGCCCCCGCGGGAAGGGGGAGCACGCGATAGGGGGGGATACGAGGTGGTGACGCGGCCGACCCGCGCGCGGGCGGCGGCGTCGCGTCGTGTTCACCGCCGACCAGGTCGTGTTCTCCGCCGGGACGTGGGGCACGCAGTCGCTGCTGCACCGGCTCCGTGACTCCGGGGCGCTGCCGCGCATCTCCGCCCGCCTGGGCCACCTGACGCGCACGAACTCCGAGGCCCTCGTCGGCGCGATGGCGCGGCGGGCCCCCGAGCGCGGCGGGCCGCGGGACTTCTCGCAGGGCGTCGCGATCACGTCGTCGTGGCACCCGGACGACGACACGCACATCGAGCCGTGCCGCTACGGCCACGGGTCGAACGCCATGGGCCTGCTCACCACGCTGATGACCGACGGCGGCGGGAAGCGTGCCGCGGCTCGCGAAGCTCCTCGGCGCCATGGTCCGGCACCCCCGGACGCTGGTCCGGTCACTGGACAAGCGCCGCTGGTCGGAGCGCACCGTCATCGCGCTGGTCATGCAGTCGCTCGACAACTCGATCACGGTGCGACGCCGCTTCGGGCGGCTCGTCTCCCGTCAGGGCCACGGCACACCGAACCCGACCTGGATCCCGGCCGCCAACGCCACGACCCGCCGCATGGCCGAGCTCATCGACGGCGACCCGGGCGGCACCTGGGGCGAGGCGGTGAACATGCCGATGACCGCGCACTTCATCGGCGGGTGCGCGATCGGCTCCTCGCCCGAGACCGGCGTGATCGACGCCTACCAGCGGCTCTACGGCCACCCCGGGCTGCACGTGGTGGACGGGTCGGCGCTCTCGGCGAACCTGGGCGTGAACCCGTCGCTGACGATCACCGCCCAGGCCGAGCGGGCGATGGCGTTCTGGCCGAACAAGGGCGAGACCGACCCGCGCCCGCCGCTGGGGTCGGCCTACGAGCGGCTCGCCCCGGTGGCGCCGGCGGCGCCGGTGGTGCCCGGCCGACGCGCCGGGCGCCCTGCGGGTGACGCTGCCGGTGCCCGTCGTCCCTCCGCGCCGCGGGAGCCGGTCGCCGGGTCCTGAGGGGCGGGGAACTCCCTCGGCGGGTCCTGCCGGCCGTCGCGGCCTCCCCGAACCAGTGCGACACCCTCGCCGACCGACCGGACGTGCCACCCTGCCGGCGGTGCCCGGCGACGTCCTCCTGCTGTCCAACTCGCGCCCACCCGGCGGCGCCGAGCCCTTCGCGCACGCCCGCGACGTCCTCGCGAGCCACCTCGGCGGCCGGCCGGTGTGGTTCGTGCCCTACGCCCGCGCCGACCACGACGACTACTCGCCTGGGTCCGGCGGGCCCTCGGCCCGGACATCGACCTGCGCCCCTGCACCGCGAGCCGGACCCCGCCGCGACGCTCACGCAGGCGAGCGCCGTGTTCGTCGGCGGCGGCAACACCTTCCGGCTGCTCCACGACGTCCGCCGCCTCGGGCTCCTCGACGCCCTGCGCGCCAACCCCGACTGCCGCTACACGGGCAGCTCCGCGGGCACCAACCTCGCCTGCCCGACCGTGAAGACCACCAACGACATGCCGATCGTCGACCCGGGTGGCCTCGACGCCCTCGACCGCGTCCCGTTCCAGGTCAACCCGCACTACGTCGACCCCGACCCGGCCAGCACCCACCAGGGCGAGACCCGCGAGGAGCGGATCCTCGAGTTCCACGAGATGAACGAGGTCCCGGTCGTCGGCCTACGCGAGGGCGCCTGGCTGCACCGGACCGGGGACACCCTCACCCTCGACGGCAACACCGCCCGCCTCTTCCGCCGGGGTCACGAGCCCGAGGAGCTCGTCGCGGGTACCGACCTGTCGTGGCTGCTCACCTCCTCCTGACCGACGTCGCCGTCCGCGGGCGCGCCGGGACCGTCGACATCCGCGTCGAGAACGGCCGCATCGCCGAGATCGGGCCGGGCCTCGAGGCCGCTCCGGGCGCGGCGACGCTCGACGGCGGGGCCCGCCCGGTGCTCGCCGGCCTCGTCGAGCCGCACCTGCACCTCGACAAGGCGATGCTCGACGCCCGGGAGCCCGGCGACGGGACCCTGGCCGGCGCGGTCGCGACGACCGCGCGGCTCAAGCAGGGCTTCACCCACGACGACGTCGTCGCCCGCGCCGAGGACGTGCTGCGCCGGGCGGTCGCGCACGGGACGACGCTCGTCCGCACCCCGGTCGACGTCGACCCCGTCGTCGGGCTCACGAGCATCGACGCGCTGCTGGAGGTGAGGCAGCGCTGGGTGGACACGGTCACGCTGCAGGTCGTGGCCTTCCCGCAGGAGGGCATCGCGGCGCGTCCCGGGACCGACGAGCTGCTCGTCGAGGCGCTGCGCCGCGGCGTCGACGTGATCGGGGGCTGCAGCTACGCCGAGGACGACGTCGAGGGCTGCCGGGCGCACCTGCGACGGGTCTTCGACCTCGCCGAGCGCTTCGACGTCCCGGTCGACGTGCACGCGGACTTCGGCCCGGCGGGCGAGACCGACCCGCGTCACGCGCTCGCCGGGGAGATCGCGGCGATGACGCGCGCCCGGGGCTGGGGCGGGCGCACGACGATCGGGCACGTGACCACCCTCGCCGGGTACGCCGACGACGCCCGCCGGCGGCTGATCGAGGAGCTCGCCGGAGCGGGCGTGGGCCTCGTCGTGCTCCCGCCGACCGATCTCTACCTGCAGGGCGGGGCCGCCCCGGTGGCCGAGCTCCTCGACGGCGGCGTGGCGATGGCGCTGAGCAGCAACAACGTCCGCAACGCCTTCACCCCGTTCGGCACCGCCGACATGCTCGACGTGACGATGCTCGCGGCGCACACCCAACCGTTCGGCACCCGCGAGGGTCTCGACCGCCTCCTCGACCGGGCCACCGCGGGCGCCGCCGCGATGCTCGGCGTCCCCGGCCACGACCTCGCGCCCGGCTCGCCGGCCGACCTCGTCGTGCTCGACGCGGTAGGAGCCGATCACCACACGCGCGCTGCTCGACCGGGCGCCGCGCCGGTGGGTGATCTCCGGTGGTCGTGTGGTGGCGGAGACACGGACGACCACGACGCTGCACGTCCCCTGATCGACAAGCAGGATGGGGGCATGACGAGCGCGCCGTCCCGCCCGAGCACCGCGAACTCCCTCCTCGCCGAGGAGCTCGCCGGGGCGATGCGCGGCACGGTCCGGTTCGACACCGCCACCCGCGCGATGTGGTCGGCCGACTCGTCGAACTACCGGCACGTCCCGCTCGGCGTCGTGCAGCCCGTCGACTCCGACGACGTCGAGCGCGCCGTCGAGGTCACCCGGCGCCACGGGGTGCCGCTGCTGCCCCTGGGCGCCCGGACCAGCATCTGCGGGCAGTCGGTGAACGAGGCGGTCGTCGTCGACTTCCACCGCCACATGCACCGCGTGCTGGAGATCGACCCGGACGCCCGCACGGCCCGCGTCCAGCCCGGCACCGTCCTCGACGACCTCCGCGACGCCGGCCGCCCGCACGGCCTGACGTTCGGGCCCGACCCGTCGACGCACAACCGCTGCACGCTCGGCGGGATGATCGGCAACAACGCGTGCGGGTCGCACTCGGTGGCCTGGGGCAAGACCGTCGACAACGTCCGCGCGCTCGACGTCCTGCTCGCCGACGGCACGCGGATGCACGTCGGCGGCCCGATGGACGAGGCCGCCCTGGAGGCCGCGACGACGCGACCCGGCACCGAGGGTCGCATCTACCGGGACCTGCGCGCCCTGCGCGACCGGACCGCGGACTTCGTCCGCACCGACACCCCGGACCTCACGCGACGCGTCAGCGGCTACAACGTCGACCAGCTCCTGCCCGAGCAGGGGTTCGACCTCGCGAAGGCGCTCGTCGGCACCGAGGGCACCTGCGTGACGCTGCTCGAGGCGACCGTGGACCTCGTCGAGTCGCCGCCGGTGCGCGCGCTCGCCGTCCTCGGGTTCGCCGACGCGTACACCGCCGCCGACCACGTCGTGCCGATCCGCGACCACGCGCCGCTGACCATCGAGGGCATGGACGTCGGCGTCATCGGCGCCCTGCGCAGCGCCCGCCCCGACGACCGCACCCACGAGGCGCTGCCCCGGGGGAAGGGCTGGCTCTACGTCGAGACCGGCGGCGCGACCCGCGAGGAGGCCCACGCCAAGGCCGAGGCCATCGCCGAGGAGATGGCCTGGGCGACGGTGGACACCAAGGTCGTCAGCGACCCGAAGGCCATGCGGTCGCTCTGGAAGATCCGCGAGGACGGCTCGGGCATCGTCACCCGCGGGCCCGGCGGCGTCGAGGCCTGGCCGGGCTGGGAGGACGCCGCGGTCCAGCCGGCGCAGTTCGGGAGCTACCTGCGCGAGTTCGACTCCCTGCTCTCGAAGCACGGGCGCAGCGGCGCCTACTACGGCCACTTCGGCGACGGCTGCCTGCACGTGCGCATCGACTTCGACCTGCTCACGACGGCGGGTCTGCGCAACTTCCGCGGGTTCCTCGAGGACGCGGCCGACCTCGCCGTCGCCCACGGCGGGTCGCTGTCCGGGGAGCACGGCGACGGGCAGGCCCGCGCGGAGCTGCTCGCGCGGATGTACTCGCCGCGGATGCTCGCCGCGTTCGGCGACTTCAAGCGCGCCTGGGACCCGGACGGGCGGATGAACCCGCACCGCGTCGTCGACCCGCCGCGCATCGACGAGGACATCCGGGTGTTCCTCGGCCAGCCGACCATCGGCACGCGCACCCAGCTCGACTTCGTCGACGACGGCACCCCCGACGGTCTGCGGGGCGGGTTCGCCTCGGCCACCCGCCGCTGCATCGGCGTGGCCAAGTGCGTCACGGCCTCCGGTGGCGTGATGTGCCCGAGCTACCGGGTGACCGGCGAGGAGAAGCACTCCACCCGTGGCCGGGCCCGGCTGCTGTTCGAGATGGCCTCCGGGCAGCTGGTGCCCGACGGCTGGCGCTCCGAGGAGGTCAAGGACGCCCTCGACCTGTGCCTGAGCTGCAAGGGCTGCGCCCGCGACTGCCCGGTCGGCGTCGACATGGCCACCTACAAGACCGAGTTCCTCGCCCAGCACTACGCGGGCCGGAGCACGGACCGCCCCCGGTCGCACTGGTCGATGGGGTGGCTGCCGGCGTGGCTGCGGATCGCCGGCACCGTGCCGGGCGGGCCCCGGCTCGCGAACGCCCTCGCCGGCCGGCCCGCACTCGCCGGACTGGCGAAGAAGCTCGGCGGCATCGCGCCGCAGCGCGCCATCCCGCCGCTGGCGCCGCGGCCGCTGCGTCGCCTGCTGAGCGGGACCGACCACACGGCCCGGGCCGACGTCGAGAAGCGCATCCTGCTCTGGCCGGACACCTTCACCGAGGCGTTCGACCCGGACCTCGCCCTCGACGCCATCGCCGTGCTCGAGGCGCTCGGCTACCGCGTGGAGCTCCCGACGGCGGCCGTGTGCTGCGGTCTGACGTGGGTCACCACCGGCCAGCTCGGGGCGGCGCGGCGGGTCATCGAGCGCAGCCTGGAGCGGATCCGGCCGTGGCTGGAGGACGGGGTGCCGATCGTCGGGCTGGAGCCCTCGTGCACCGCGGCCCTGCGCGGCGACTCGCTCAAGGTGCTCGGGCGCGACCACGAGCTGGCGGGGATCGCGGCGCGGTCGATCCGCACGTTCGCCGAGGTGCTCGCCGAGCACACGTCCGAGCTGGCCGACCTCGCCGACGGCGGCGCGCGGAAGGCCCTCGTCCAGATCCACTGCCACCAGTACGCCGAGCTCGGCACCGACGCCGACCGTGCGGTGCTCTCCGCGCTGGGCGTGGAGGCGGACGTGCTCGACGAGGGCTGCTGCGGCCTGGCCGGCAACTTCGGGTTCGAGGACGGGCACTACGAGGTGTCGACGGCGTGCGCGGAGCGCGGTCTGATGCCGGCGGTCCGGGCGGCCTCGGAGGACACCGCCGTGCTCGCCGACGGCTACTCGTGCCGCACCCAGATCCGCCAGCTCGACAACGGCGGCCACGAGCCCACCCACCTCGCGAGCCTCGCGGCGCGGGCGCTGGGACTCCGCTCCCGAGCCCGCTCCGTGCCCGCGACCGCGTCCACATGAGCACCCCGCGCCCGGGCGTGCTGCGCTGGCTGGCGTACGCGTTCGGGGCGCGGCTGCCCGTGACCTACGGCGCGTGGGTGCTGCACGACCTGACGGCGCGGACGTGGTTCCTGCGCGCGCTCTCGCGCACCGCGGTGCAGTGCGTGCCCGCCGCCCTGCTCGCGCTGCTTCCCGGCCCGGCCTGGCTGCGGGTGGCGCTGCCGTGCTTCGTGCTCTTCTCGGCCCTGTTCATGTCCGCGATCTTCTCGCCGATGATCCGGGAGAAGCGGCTCTACCAGCACGGCTTCCTCCCGGAGCTGGTGCTCGACCAGGAGGATCGAGGGACGTGATCCGGCCGGGAGCGCGGATCGGCTCGTCCGCGAGCGGGACGCCCGCCCCGAGCCGGCCGAGCATCGCGTCCAGCTCGTCGACGTAGCTCGGCGCCCGCCCGGCGTCCACCCGCGCCCGCGCGGCCTGCCGCGCACCGAGGACGATCGCGCTGAACAGCAGCACCTCGGCGTCGTCGGGATCCCGGCCGGTCGCGGGCCCGACCATCCGGGCGACGTGCTCGACCCCGAACGCGTTGCGCTCCCGGATGATGGCCGCGATCTCGGGCACCGTCCGCGCCAGCTCCATGCGGACCTCCTCGAGCGCGCGGGCCTCGTCGTCGAGCGACGCGAACGAGTCCCGCAGCACGGTCCGGAGGGCCTCGAGCAGCGGCGTCCCCTCGGGGACGGCCGCCATCACGCGGTCCATCACCGGGTCGACGT
Source organism: uncultured Actinomycetota bacterium (assembly GCA_963849235.1). GTDB lineage: Bacteria > Actinomycetota > Actinomycetes > Mycobacteriales > Pseudonocardiaceae > Actinomycetospora. Next base: position 553,582 of record CAWKGY010000003.1, read on the forward strand.
CGTCGAACAGGACGACGTCCTCCTTCGTGCCGAAGTACCGGAAGAAGGTGCTGCGGCTGACGTCGGCGGCCGCCGCGATGTCGTCGACCGTCGTCGCGGCGTAGCCCTGGTCGCGGAACAGGCGCAGGGCGTGGCGCTGCAGCTCGGAGCGCGTGCGCTCCTTCTTCCGTTCCCGCAGACCCATGCGTTCATTCTGACACGGAAAACCTTTTGACACCGCGTCTCAGTTGGGGCGTAGTGTCACGTCCATGGACGACGTGGTGGTGGTGGGAGCGGGGCCGACCGGCCTCACGGCGGCGATCGAGCTGGCGCGGCGGGGGGTGCGGGTCCGGATCCTCGACGCGGCCGACGGTCCGCACCGGGGCTCGCGCGGCAAGGGCATGCAGCCCCGGACGTTGGAGCTGCTCGACGCGATGGGGGTGGCCGACCGGCTGGTCTCGCTGGGGCGCTTCGAGCTGCCGATCCGGCGGTACGAGGCGGACGGGACGGTGCAGGACGTCGTCCTGAACCGGGCCGAGCCGGACGCCACGACGCCGTGGGCGCGCTCGCTGATCATCCCGCAGTGGCGGACCGAGCAGGTGCTGCGCGAGCGGCTCGCCGAGGAGGGCGTCGAGATCTCCTACGGGCGCCGGGTCGTCGGGCTGACGCAGGACGGGACCGGGGTGCGGCTCGCGCTGGAGGACGGCGAGGAGCTCGCCGCGGCGTGGGTGGTGGGAGCGGACGGCGGGTCCAGCGCGGTACGCCACGAGCTCGGCATCGGGTTCCTCGGCGAGACGCACGAGGAGGTCCGGCTGCTGCTCGGCGACGTCGAGCTCGACGGGCTCGACCGCGACCACTGGCACATGTGGTCGGCGGCCGGAGCGGGGCGAGCGGGATCGCTGTCGGCGGGGGCGATGTTCTTCGCCCTGTGCCCGCTGCCGGCGTCGCCCACGTGGCAGGTGCAGATCGCGCACAGCGACCCCGCCGTGCAGGCGAGCGAGGCGGTGCTGCGGGAGCTGGTCGGTGCCCTCGGGCCGCGCATCCGGGTGCGCCGGGTCGAGACGTCGGGCAACTGGCGGCTCAACATCCGCATGGTCGACGACTACCGCGTCGGCCGCGTGCTCCTCGCCGGCGACGCCGCGCACGTGCACTCGCCCGCGGGTGGGCAGGGTATGAACACCGGGATCAGCGACGCGGTGAACCTGGGCTGGAAGCTCGCGGCGGTCGTGTCCGGGCGGGCCGACGAGTCGCTGCTCGACACCTACGCCGCCGAGCGCCTCCCGGTGGCCGCGGGCGTGCTGGGCCTCTCGAACGCGCTCACCGGCCGGCAGTTCTGGCACCGCACCGAGGACCAGCTCCGCGACACGCTCGGGTTCTCCACCAGCTACCGCGGCGGCCCGTTGGCCGCGCTCGACGACGGGGACGGGCCGCGTCCCGGCGACCGGGCACCCAACGCCCCGCTGGTCGTCGACGGCGCGGCCACCGACCTCTTCGCCGTGCGCCGGGCGACCGACTGGACGGTGCTCGCGTTCGGCGGCCCGCCCGCGTCGGTCCCCGAGCTGCCCGGGTCGTCCCAGGTGCTCGACGCCGACGCGCTCGCCGCCGACGGGGTGCTCCGCGAGGCGTTCGCGGCCCGGGACGGCGAGGTCGTCGTGATCCGCCCCGACGGGTTCGTGTGGTCGCGCTCGCGCACACCGGCCCGGGTCTGACCCGGGGGGCGCCGGCCGTTCCGAGCGAAGGGCACCTTCGCTCGATAGAGCCGCCCAAGGGTGCCCACCGTCGGAACCGCGCGCGCCCGGCCGTTCCGAGCGAAGGGCACCTTCGCTCGATAGACCCGCCCAGGGTGCCCACCGCCGGAACGGCGGTCCCGGGTTCACCCGGCGAACGCCACCGCCCCCGGGTCGGGCGGGCACTGCGTGCCGTCAGCGGGCGGCCGGGAGGGGTCGAGCAGGTAGGCCGCGGCGGTGTCCTCCGCGCACCGGCTGGGCAGGTCGAGGGTGGTGTGGCCGAAACCGTCGACGACGAGCAGCCGCGCCGACGAGAGCTCGGAGGCCGTGGCGCGCGCGTTCGCGAGCGGGGTGTCCGGGTCGTCGCGTGCGTTGATCACCAGCGCCGGGGCGTGCAGCGGCGCGTTCCACGGCCCGAGGTAGCGGTCGGTGTCGACGGCGGGCCAGTCGACGCACGCCGCGGTGTTCAGCGCCGCGGGCACCCCGAACAGCGGGTGCGCGGCCTGCTCGCCGGCCAGCAGCGCGGTGATCTGCGCGGCGGTCGGGGTGACGACGTCCGTGCACTGGATCGCGAGGAACGCCGTGGAGTGGGCGGGGGCGCCGGCCGCGTGGTCGGGGACCACCGGCCCGGGCGGCGACCCGGCCGGGGCCCGGGCGGCGAGGGTCCGCGCGAGCGAGGCGAGCCGTCCGCCCGACGCGAGCGCGGTGGCGACGCGGTCGGCGAGGTCGGCCGAGCCACCCGCGCGGGTCGCGGCGGCGATGGCGGCGTCCGTCCGGGCGCGCGGGTCGGCGCCGGGCGGTGAGGCGAGGGCGCACCGGGCCGGACCGGCCGTCGAGCACGCCCCCAGGAACGACTGCACCGACGCGTCCCGCGCCGCCGCCACGCCGGCGCGCACGTCGACCGGCCGGCCGGGGTCGGCGGTCCCGGCGTTGGCGGCGAGGTCGAGGGTGCCGTCGACGACGAGCGCGCGCAGGTGGTCCCCGAAGAGGTTCGCGTAGGTGGCGCCGAGCACGGTGCCGTACGAGTAGCCGTACACGCTGAGCTGCGCGTCGCCCAGCGCCTGGCGGACCAGGTCGAGGTCGCGGGCGGAGTTCGCGGTCGAGAGGTGGCGCAGCAGCTCCCCCGACGCGGCCGCGCACGCCTGGCCGGCCGCGCGGGCCGACGTCCAGAAGCCGGTCGGGTCGGCGAGCGGAGACCCGGCGGGGAGCACCGGCTGCCCGTCGAACGCGCCGCAGCGCACCGGGCTGCTCTGCCCCACGCCTCGCGGGTCGACGGCCAGGACGTCCATCCGGGCCCGGACCCCGTCGAAGCGGGCGGCGAGGCGGCGCAGGCTCGAGGTGCCGGCCGTCCCCGGGCCGCCGTAGTTGACCGCCAGCGTGCCGATCCGGTGTGCCGGGTCGAGCGCGGGCAGCCGGACCATCCCGAGGGTGATCGTGGGACCCGTCGGGTGCCGGTAGTCCAGCGGCACGGCAACCGTCGCGCACTGGAACGCCCCGCCGCAGGCACGCCAGGCGATCCGCGGGACCGGAGCCCCGTTGGTCCCCGGGATGCCGGTCGCCGAGGTCCCGGGGGCGGACGGCGGTGAGGCGGAACCCGCGCACGCCGTCAGGAGCGCGAGGAGCACCACGAGGTGGCACAGCCTGGGCAGCACCGGACCGTGGCTGCGCACGGATCCCCGACCCACGGGCCTACGCGAGGTTCCGCAACGACGGCCAGGCCTGCGCCCACGGCGCGCGCGGGGTGCAGAGGGCCATCGGGAAGCCGCTGTCGACCGGGGCGTCGGCCGAGAAGGGCACGCGGGGGAGCTGGACCAGCCGGGCGCAGAACCGTGGCGCCCACGTCACCTCGCCGACGAGCAGGGCGTCGTCCGACCCGGGCGGCACGTCGAAGTACCCGAAGCCGCGGTGCGTGGAGTAGATCGGCATCGGGAGGCCGTGGGCGGGGCCCTCGTGCTCGAGCGCGGAGGCGTACCAGTACGAGTAGGCCATGACGACGGTGTGGGAGCGCTGCGGCTGCGGGATCGCCTGCCAGGCCTGCGCCACGTCGGTGGTGAACTCCGGCCAGCCGACCTGGCCCATGGTCTCGAACTCGGTCGGCGCCCGCCACGACGACGGCCCGACGGGCAGCACCCAGAGCATCGCCAGCACGGCGCCGACCGCGACCGCCGTCGGCCGCAGCGCCCAGCGCCACGACCGGTGCCAGGGCCGGACGGGCAGCGTGCCCGCCGCCACCGCACCCGCGGCGAGGACCAGGGCGTAGAGCCCGGAGAGGTAGTACGGCCGGCCCCCCGCGGCGAGGAGCACGAGGGTGACCAGTACGGCCGCGATGCCCAGGGAGCGCCACGGGCGCATCCGCTCGGTCCGCAGCAGCGCCCAGAACCCGAGCACCACGAGGACCGCCCCGGGCAGCACCCCGGCGTAGTACAGCGCGCGCGGCAGGAACTCCCACCGGTTGCCGAACAGCGACGACTCCCCGGCCACGACCGAGCCCATCCGCAGCTGCGGCCACCCGTGCTGCGCCTGCCAGACCAGCGTCGGCACCGTCGAGAGCGCCGCGATCGCGAGCCCGGCCCACAGCAGCGGGCGGCTCAGCAACCGACGGGGGCCGGCGATCCAGACCCCGACCGCCACGGCCGCGAGCAGCACGGGGATGAGGACCTTGTCGAAGAGCGCCACCCCCACGACGACGCCGAGCGCGAGCAGCAGCCGGTCCCGGGTCGCGGCGCCGCGCGCGTCGGGATGGGCCTCGAGACGCAGCCAGCGCACGAGCAGCAGCAGGGCGACCGACCAGCAGAACGGGTCGACGGTCGAGGTCGCGAGCAGGTGGCCGGTGGCGAGCAGGTAGGGGCTGGCGGCGGTCGCGACGCCGGCGATCACCTGGGCCCGGCGCCCGCCCCCGAGCTCGGCGGCGATCAGCGCCGCGAGGACGACCCCGGCCGCCGTCAGCAGCGTCGCCGGCAGCCGCAGGACGACGAGGTTGCCGGGCGCCAGGTGCTGGAGGGCCGCGGCGAGCAGCGGGAGCATCGGCGGCTGGTCGGCGTAGCCGGCCGCGGGCCGGGCCCCGGCGGAGAGGAAGTAGTACTCGTCGCCGAAGTAGCCGTAGCGCGAGGACAGCAGCGTCAGCACGACGGCGAGGGCGCCCGCGACGCCCAGCACCGGCAGCCAGGCCACGGCGGGTCGGTCGACGAGGGCGCGGTCCGGCACCGGGCGGGCGGGCGGGGCCGCCGAGGGGGTCGCCGCTTCCGGGAGGCCGCGGGCCGGCGTCGTCGTCATCCGCCCCGGTCTCCTCTCGCACTCGTCCGCCGGACAGGGTGTCCGGCCGGTCCGTGAAGGAAACCGCACCGTACGGGGCCGGACGTCCGCGGGGTCGGGGTGCGGGCCTGGGAGACTGCCGGCGATGGAGCTCACCGACAGCTGGTCGCGGGCCCGGGGGGCGGATCCGGCCACCGTCCCCCTGGCGCGGCTCGCCGTGCTCACCGAGCGGTACGAGCTGCGGGAGACCCGCAACGCCGGGGCCGTGCTCGCCGCGACGGCGCCCGACGAGTTCGCCGAGCTCTGCGCGGTCCTCGACGCCTTCGTGCTGCACACCGCGGACCTCATCGAGGCGGGCGGCAACGAGTCCCGGCTGGCGCAGCGCATGAACGCGGACTTCCGGGGGCGGGGCTGGCGGGAGGGCCGGGTGGACACGGTCGTCCGGTCGGTCCTGCAGGTCCAGCCGTGGGCGCCCGCGGGCGAGCGGGACGTCGTCGAGCGCTGCGACGAGGTGCGCAACGAGGGCTACAAGGTCGACAACGTCAAGGGCCGCGTTGCGCTCGACGTCGAGTGGAACGCCAAGGACGGCAACCTCGACCGCGACATCGGGGCCTACCGCAGCCTCTACGATGCCGGGCTGATCGACGGCGCGGTCCTGCTCACCCGGACCCACGACGACGTCCGGGAGCTCGCCCGGCGCCTCTCCCGCGGCGCGGGCCAGTCCGACGAGCAGGTGCGGAGCCGGTTCTCCACGTCGACCACGACGCACCTGCACAAGCTGGAGTCCCGGATGACGCGTGGCGACGCCGGGGGCTGCCCGCTGCTCGCGGTCGCGGTGAGCGCCCGCTGCTGGGTTCCCGACGACGAGGACGCGGCCGGGCAGGCGCTCCTCGCGGTCCCGGTCGGGGCGCCCGGTGCGGAGCAGCCGGTCCTCGACGGATGGTCCGGGTGAGCGCCGCGGGCGGGGCGCCGCGCCGGGCGGGGACCCGGGGACTGTCGGACCCCCCGGCTACCGTCGCGCCCGTGACCGCCGCTCCCTCCGCCGACCTCAGCGCGCCACCCGTCGGCCCGCCCGATCCCGGCCCGACGAATCCCGGGTCCACGGTTCCCGGGTCCACGGTTCCCGGGTCGACGGTTCCCGGGTCGACGGTTCCCGGGTCGACGAGTCCCGGTCCGACGGGGCCGGCGGCGCGTGCGCGGCGCGCCGAGCCGCTGCGCGTCGACGTGACCCCGCTCGAGGCGGCGCCGCTGCCGCGGACGCCGACCGGCTGGTCGTGCGTCTACGCCGACCCGCCGTGGCGGTTCTCCAACCGCACGGGGAAGGTCGCGCCCGAGCACCGTCGGCTCGACCGGTACGACACGATGACCGCGGCGGAGATCGCGGCGCTGCCGGTGGCCGACGTCGTCGCGGACAACGCCCACCTCTACCTCTGGGTGCCGAACGCGCTGCTCCCCGAGGGGCTCGCCGTCATGGAGGGCTGGGGCTTCCGCTACGTCTCGAACCTGGTGTGGGCCAAGCGCCGCAAGGACGGCGGTCCGGACGGGCGCGGCGTCGGGTTCTACTTCCGCAACGTCACCGAGCTCATCCTGTTCGGGGTGCGCGGGTCGATGCGCACGCTCGACCCGGCACGCCGGCAGGTCAACATGATCGAGACGGTGAAGCGGGAGCACTCCCGTAAGCCGGACGAGGCGTACGAGCTGATCGAGTCGTGCTCGCCGGGCCCGTACCTCGAGATGTTCGCGCGCTATCCCCGCGAGGGCTGGACGGTCTGGGGGGCGGAGTCGGATGCTGAGGTGGCGCCCCGCGGACGGCAGTTCCCGGCCTACCGCGGCGTGCCCCCCACCTCGGACGGGCACGGATAGTCACTCCGACGCTGAGGAGAGTGAGCACGCTCCGTCGATTCGACGCGAGATCCTGACCGCTGGACCGCCGAGTAACCCCTGATGGTGGCGCGCGCCGACCACTCTTGGTGATAATGCGGTCATGGCGAAGACTCCCGACCTGGCGCGCAACCAGCGGGTGACCGGCTCCGAGCGGGAGAAGCTCTGCACCGAGCTGCTCAAGCGGTACCAGCGGGGCCAGAGCATCCGTGAGATTCTGCGCCGAGACCGGTTACAGCATCGGCCGCGTCCGTCGACTCCTCGTCGACGGCGGCGTCGAGTTCCGCGGTCGCGGCGGCACCCACGGGCGGGCGCGCAAGAAGAGCGACTGAGCCCGCCCGACACCGGGCGTCACTGACGCAGGCGGGCCAGGAACCCGACGCCGCGCCGTAGGGCGACGTCGATCCGGGAGCCCTCGGCCGGCGCGAGACCGACCTGGCGCGCGAGCTGCATCTGGTCGAGCACCACGAAGTCCGACGTGATCGCACCGTCGTGGACCGTGACGTGGTCGACCCCGTCGAGGTCGATCCGGGCGCCCGTCGCGGCCACCCCCGCCCACTCGGCGCCGGAGTGCGTGCCCGTCAGCGTCCACCGCACGAAGACCGTCCCGTCCTGCTCGGCCATCGCCTGCATCGTCATCGTCAGATCGGGGACCGCGGCGAACAGCCCGCTCCAGAAGCCCAGGATCTCGTCGGCGCCCCGGTAGGTCGCATCCGGCAGCCGCAGCCGGGTGTCCGCGGTGAGGACGGCCCGCAGCGGCGCCGCGTGGTGGGTGTTCACGATGTCGAAGACCCAGCGCATCACGTCGCCCGGTGACGCCGACGACCCCGGCGGGGTGGGGGCGGGCGGGCCGGCGGTGGCGCGGGACGTCATGGACGCGGACAGTAGTGCGGCGACCGTCCCGGAGCAGGGCCGCCGGCCTCAACCGCCGGACCCGACCGGGGGCAGCAGGATCGAGCACTGCCCGAAGACGGCCTCCCGGACCTCGTCGTCGTCGCAGTCGCGCTGGACCCGGAACGCGACGGTCCGGTCGCCGGACACGAGCCGGTCGAAGGCGTCGGCGACCTCCCGCAGGTACCGCGGCTCGGCGAGCCCGCGCCCGAAGTGGCACATGCAGACCAGCGAGACCTCCGCCTCCAGCGCGGCCAGGCGCGCCGTGGAGCGGGCGAAGTCCTCGAGGTCGGCCTCGGGCGCCTGCGCGTAGATCGGGCCGGTGTTCAGGGTGTCGCCACCGAAGAGCAGGCCGTCGCGGTCGTCGAGGAAGCAGACCGAGTCCGGGCTGTGGCCGGGGGTGTGGAGCACGGTGAGGGTGCGCCCGCCGAGGTCGATCACGTCGCCCTCGCGCAGCGGCACCGGCGACGGGCCCGGAGGCGGGCCGGGACGCACCCAGGCCTCGGCGTCGAACCCCGGCGGGAGCTCGCGCGGGTCGGAGTCGTCGGTCAGCAGGTGGAAGAACCGCTGGTCGAGCTCCCGGAACGGGACGGCGGCCGCGAGCAGGGCGCGGGTGTGGCGGAGGTAGGCGGAGCGCACCACGGGCGCGGCGCCCGCGGCGAGCAGGTCGACGCCGAGCTCGTGGATGGCGACCGTGTCGAACTCGGCGTTGCCGCCGGTGTGGTCGAAGTGGTGGTGGGTGTTCACCGCCTCGACCGGCATGCCCGCGGCGGCCTCGACGAGAGGCCGGATCGGGGCGATCCCCAGTCCGGTGTCGAGCAGCACGGCGCGGTCGCGGCCGGCGACGAGCCAGCTGTTCACGTGGGTCGGCTCGGCGACCAGCCACACCCCCGGCGAGACGGGCCGCAGGTGGAACCACGACCGCGTCACTCCTCACGCCTCGGTGAGGATCCGGGGCCCGACCGGGGTGATCGCGATGGTGTGCTCGACGTGCGCGGCCCGGCTGCCGTCGGCGGTGCGCAGCGTCCAGCCGTCGGGGTCGTGGCGGTACTCGTCGCTCCCGCCGGCGTGCAGCATCGGCTCGATCGCGATGACGAGGCCCGCCCGGAGCTTGAGACCCTTGCCGGGGCGGCCCTCGTTCGCGACGTGGGGCGGCTCGTGCATCGCGCGCCCGACGCCGTGACCGCCGTGGTCGGCGAGCATGCCGTAGCCGGCGGGGCGGGCCACCCCGGCCACGGCGGCGCCGATGTCGCCGAGGGTGTTGCCGGGCTTCGCGGCCGCGATCCCGGCGTAGAGGGCGCGCTCGGTGGTGTCGATGAGCGCGAGGTCGGCCGGGGCGGCGGACTCGGCGGGGCCGACGACGTAGCTGATGGCGGCGTCGCCGCACCAGCCGTCGACGAAGGCGCCGATGTCGATGCTGACGAGGTCGCCCTCGACCAGGCGATAGGCACCGGGGATGGCGTGCACGACGGCGTCGTTCACGCTCGAGCAGATGACCCCGGGGTAGGGCGACGGGGCGAAGTGCGGGTGGTAGTCGAGGAACGCCGGGGTGGCGTCGTGCGAGCGCATGACGTCGTGCGCGGCGGTGTCCAGTTCCTTGAGCGTCACGCCCGGCGCGCTGGCGGCGCGGACGGCCTGGAGACACTCGGCGACGACGCGGCCGGCGGCCCGCATCGCGTCGATCTCGCCGGGGCTCTTGAGCTCGATGGTCACGTGGCGCCTCACCACAGCGACATTAGCCCGAGGAGGGGGGCGGCCGTCCAGGGCTCCTGGGAGGCCCGGAATCACACGGCTGTAGTTCATCCCCACTGTGGACAGGTCCTGTGGACAACTCGGCCGGTGCCTGTGACCCGGTCGTCCCGTGGGGCCCGCGAGGTGGGGGTATCCGACCGGGAACGCACGTCCCACCCCCCGAGGAGTACCCACGTGTCCGCAGGACGTTTCAGCGGCAAGGTCGTCATCGTGACCGGCGGCGGCTCCGGCATCGGCGCCGCGACGGCGCACCGCTTCGCCGCCGACGGCGCCACCGTCGTCGTCACCGGCCGGTCGTCGGACAAGCTCGAGAAGACCGTCGCGGACGCCCCTGCCGGCTCCACCGTCGTCGCCCGGACGGCCGACACCTCCGACGAGCAGGCGATCACCCACCTCGTCGACGAGGTGGCCCGCGAGCACGGACGGCTCGACACGCTGGTCAACAACGCCGCGGTCGCCCGGCCGGGCACCGTCACCGACCTCGACGCCGAGACGTGGCGGGAGGTCATGTCGATCGACGTCGACGGCGTCTTCTTCGCCTCCCGGGCCGCGCTCCCGCACCTCACCGCGACCCGCGGCAGCATCGTCAACGTCGGCTCGGTGTCCGGGCTCGGCGGCGACTGGGGGATGGCCGCCTACAACGCCGCCAAGGGCGCCGTGTGGAACCTGACCAACGCCATGGCGCTCGACCACGGGCCCGACGGCGTCCGCGTCAACGCCGTGCACCCCAGCCTCACGGTCACCGACATGAGCGCAGGCATCCGCGAGGACGACGACACCGTCGCCAAGTTCCGCGACCGGATCCCGATGGGACGCCCGGCCGAGCCGGCCGAGGTCGGCGACGTCATCGCCTTCCTGGCCAGCGACGACGCCCGGTTCGTCAACGGCGCGCACGTGCCCGTCGACGGCGGGCTCGGCGCCTCGAACGGCCAGCCCCGGATGTAGGTGGCCTCAGGCCACGTGAGCACTCTCGTGCTGCCCGTGCCGACTGGACCTCGAGGGCTGTAATCGCGACCACGGGGGTCCACTCGGCCCCGAAGGGGCAGGCCCGCGCGGTCGAGTGGACCTCGAGGGCTGCGTCGGGAGCCGTGAGGGACCACTCGCCGCCCGCAGGCCTCGAGGGCTCTACAGCCCCCGGAAGGTGCTCACCAGCGCGCCGCGCACCTACAGGAACTCGTACTCCGACGGGTCCAGCCGCTGCGTCGCCTTCTCGTACTCGACCATGTAGCCGGGCCAGTTGGTGATGATGCGGCCGGACTCGTCGCGGTACCAGGAGTCGCACGCGAGCCACGCGGTGCCGCGGAAGCGCTGCTGCACCTCGCGATCGGACTCGGCCTCGACGTCGGCGCGCACGTCCACCGCCGCCGCGCCGCGCTTGTCGGCCTCCTCGAGCGCGGTGCGCACGTACCGGGCCTGCGCCTCGAGGTAGACGATGATCGAGCCGCCCGAGGTGTTGGTGTTCGGGCCGTAGAGCACGAACAGCGACGGGAAGCCGGGCACCGTCATGCCCAGGTGCGCGTGGGGACCGTCGGACCAGGCGTCGCGCAACGACGTCCCGCCGCGGCCGAGGATCTCCATCGGGAACATGAACTGCGTCGTCCTGAAACCGGTGCCCCAGATGATCGTGTCGACGCGGTGCAGCGTGCCGTCGGCCGTGCGCACCCCGTCGGCCTCGATCCGCTCCACCGAGTCGGTGACCACGTCGACGTTGTCGCGCTGCAGGGCCGGGAGCCAGTGCGAGCTGAACAGCACCCGCTTGCACCCGAACGTGTAGTCCGGCCACACCTTGCGGCGCACCTCGGGGTCGCGCAGCTGCCGCTTCATGAACCACCGGGACCGGAACGACAGCAGCCAACCGAAGCTCCGCGGGGTGCGGATGGCCAGGGTGAGCGACTCGAGATAGATGTTCTTGAGGCCCCAGCGCCGGACCCGCTGCAGGTACGGGACCTTCATCAGTGACCGCACCACCTGCGGGTACAGCACGTTGCGCCGCGGGAGGAACCAGTTCCCGGTGCGCTGGAACACCGACAGGCGGCCGACCGTGGGGGCGATCTCCGGCACGAACTGCACGGCGCTCGCCCCGGTGCCGATGACGGCGACCCGCCGGCCGGTCAGGTCGTGGTCGTGGTCCCACTCCGCGGAGTGGAAGGTGTGCCCGCCGAAGTCCTCCCGGCCGGGGATGTTCGGGATCGAGGGCTGGGCGAGCTGTCCGGTCGCGACGACGACGGCGTCCGCGGTCCAGGTCCGCGGCTCCCCCGCGGTCTCGGCCGCGATCTGCCACGCCCGCGCCTCGTCGTCCCACCGGCACTCGGTCACCCGGGTGTGTGGGACGACCAGGTCGGCCACGCCGTGCTCACGGGCCACGGTGCGCAGGTAGTCGAGGATCTCCGACTGCGGCGAGCAGAGCCGGGACCAGGTCCGGCGCTGCGCGTACGAGTACGAGTACAGGTGGCTCGGGACGTCGCACGCGGCACCCGGGTAGGAGTTCGCGAGCCACGTCCCCCCGATGCCCGAGGACGCGTCGAGGATCGTCACGTCCGTGTAGCCGTGGGCCCGCAGCTCGATGGCCGCCCCGATGCCCCCGAACCCGGCGCCGATGATCACCACGCTCCGGCTCATCCGGGTCGAGCTCCGCTCCGCTGCGTCTCCCGGCATCGACGGGGTCGAGCTCCGCTCCGCTGCGTCTCCCGGCATCGACGGGGTCGAGCTCCGCTCCGCTGCGTCTCCCGGTGTCATGCCCGGAACCTAGCGGGCACCCTGAGGAGGTGGCTGATCGAGTACTGGTGTTCGACGGCGAGTGCGGGTTCTGCACCCGCAGCGTCGGGTGGGTCCGCGCGATGGATCGGCGGGGGCGGATCGAGCTGCGTCCCTTCCAGGAGCCGGGAGTCCCCGAGTCGATCGGCACCGACGCCGCGACCTGCACGAAGGCCGTGCAGTGGCGGGGCCCGGACGGGCACCGGCTCGCCGGGGCGGCGGCCATCAACGCCGTGCTGGACACCGTGACGAGCACGCGGGTCCCGTCCGCGCTCTATCGGGTGACGTCCGGCCTGCAGGAGCGCGTCTACCAGTGGGTCGCCGACCACCGCTCGCGCTTCCCGGGCACGACGCCGTACTGCCAGTCGCACCCGGAGACGTGCCGCGCGATGTGAGAAAGGCGCCGTCCTGACGTCAGGTGTCAGCGAAGGTCCGTCGCTGACACGACCTCCCAGCGCCTACACGACCTCCCAGCGCCGGCACCGCATCACAGCGCCGACGTCACCTGGCCGGCCACCGACATCAGCAGCGCGTCCTGGTCCCGGGCCGCCACGAGCTGGACCGCGCGCGGGAGCCCCGCGCCGGTGTCGACGGGCAGCGTCACGGCCGGTGCTCCGGTGTGGTTCCACAGCGGCGTGTGCGCGTAGAAGCGCCCCATCGAGGTGAGGGTCGTGACCCCGCCCACCCGCGAGCCGTGCGCCGGCCCGCCCCACCGGTCGATCAGCGGGGCCGGCCCGCGCATCGTCGGGGTGAGCAGGACGTCGACGCCGAGCTCCTCGAGCACCCGCGCGCCCCAGCGTCGACCGTGCCGGACCGCAGCCCTCACGACGGCGGGCGGGACGAGACCGCCGGCGCGCGCGAGGTCGCGGATCCGGGGCTCGAGCAGCTCCGGGCGGTCCGCTCTCGCGGCCGTGTCGTGCAGCCCGCGGAGGATCCGGGCGGTGACGCCGAGCGCGGCGGCCTGGGCGTGGTCGGCCCGGATCCGCACCGGCCGCACCGAGTGCCCGAGGTCGGCCAGCCGGTCGGCGACGAGCCGCACCGCGCCGGCGACGTGCTCCTCGAGCGGCAGCGGCGGAGCCAGCGGGAGCGGGTCCACGGCCACCCCGACCCGCAGCCGGCCGGGGTCGGTCGTCAACGCCGCGCGCAGCGACTCCGGGAAGTGCCCGATCGCGTCGAGGAAGTCCGCGGCGAGGCCGAGGTCCCGGGTCAGGCAGCCCTGCGTCGACAGGTCGTTCCAGCCGCCGCTCGAGGGCATCGTGCCCTGGGTCGGCTTGAACCCCGGCAGCCCGCAGCACGCGGCCGGGATGCGGATCGAGCCGGCACCGTCGCTCGCCGTCGCGATCGGGACGACCTCCGCGGCGACCGCCGCCGCCGACCCGCCCGAGGAGCCACCGGGCGTCCGCCCGAGCGCCAGCGGGTTGCGGGTGATCCCGTGGCGGGCCGAGTCGGTGACGCCGAACGCCGCGAGCTCGGGGAGCGTCGTGCGCCCGATCGGCACCAGCCCCACCCGGTGCAGCGCGGCCACCAGGTCCCCGTCGGAGCTCGCGGGCCGCGTGAAGGCCCGGCTCCCCTGGCCGGTGACGTGCCCGGCGGCATCGACGTCGTCCTTCACCGCGATCGGCGTCCCGAGCAGCGGCGAGTCCTCCCCCGCCGCCCGCCTGCGGTCGGCCTCCCGGGCCGCGGCCAGCGCGCCCTCCTCGTCGATCTCGCCGAACGCCCCCAGCACGGGCGCCACCTCGTGGGCCCGCGCGAGCGCCGCCCGGGTCCGCTCCAGCGACGACGCGTGCTCTTCCACGGCGGCGCACGCTAGCGGCACGATCAGGGGGTGTTCCTGCTCGCCGCCGTCCCGCCCCCGCTTCGCGGTGTGGTGCGCCGACTCGCGGCCTACGACGAGGCCGGCGGGCCCCCCGTGCGCCGGCGGCAGGCGCCGGCCTCGACGTGCACGCTCGTCCTCGGGCTGGGTGAACCTCTGCTCGTCGACGACCGCCCGCTGGGTTCCTTCCTCGGCGGGCTGACCGACACGGCCGCGGTCACCGAGTTCCGCGGGCACCAGGCCGGGGTGCAGGTCGACCTCGCGCCGCTGGGCCTGCTGCGCCTCCTCGGCGTCCCCGGCCGCGAGGTGGGCGGGGCACCCGTCGTCGTCGAGGACCTCGCCACCGTCTCCCCGGCCGGCGTCGTCCTCGCGTCCCTGCCCGCCCGGCTCGCGGCGCTCCGTACCTGGTCGGAGCGCCTGTTGCTCGTCACCGACACCCTCACCCGCCTGCTCGCCGACTCCGCCGTCGCGCCCGACCCGGAGGTCGCCCACGCCTGGCGTCGTCTCGCCGTCGCGGCGGGCCGGGTCCCGGTCCCCGACCTGGCCGCCGAGGTCGGGTGGAGCCGGCGTCACCTGACGCGGCGCTTCGCCGCCCAGGTCGGGCTCGCGCCGACGACGACGGCACGGGTCCTGCGCTTCCGACGCGCCGCGGACCTGCTCGTGCCCGGGCCCGGTCAGCCCGCCGGGCGCCCGCGACGGATCGCCGACGTCGCCGGGGAGTGCGGGTACGCCGACCACGCCCACCTCGACCGGGAGTTCCGCGCGCTCGCCGGCGCCACCCCGCAGGACTACGTCGCGGGGTGGGCGGCGGTGGGCGTCCCGGCCGACGACGTCGTCCGGGCCTGAGGTCCCCGACGTCCAAGACACCGGCGGTCCGCGACGCCCACGATGGACCTCATGATCGTGACCACGCTGCGCAGCGATGACGTCGTCGCCCACGCCCGCTTCCTGACCGACGTCCTGGGGCTCGTCCCCGGGTACGTCTCCGAGGGTCACGCCGAGCTCTTCTGGGGTGACGGCGCCGTCCTGCTCGGGCCCCGGCGTCCCGACGATCCCTGGGACACCGGCCGCGCGGTGACCTACCTCGTCCTCGAGGATCCCGACGCGCACCACGACCGCGTCGTCGCCGCCGGCGGGGAGATCGTCATGGGCCTCACCGACCAGGACTACGGGTCGCGGGAGTTCGCCGTCGTCGACGGCGAGGGCAACCGCTGGTCCTTCGGCACCTACCGGCCGGTCCCGCCGTCCTGACCCCCCGCCGTCACCACGCGGGCACACCCGGTACGGAGGCTGGTCAGACCCGTGACCAGCCACCACGATGGGTCGCTCCGGGCCGACGGTCCGGACGTCCGAGCTGTCGCCGACCGCACCGAGGAGCCCCCATGGGCACCACCCTGAACCCCTATCTGCACTTCTCCGACAACGCCCGCGCCGCGCTGGACTTCTACCGCGACGTCTTCGGCGGCACCGTGAACGTCATGACCTTCGGCGACATGGGCATGGAGGGCCCGGACGCGCCCAAGGTGATGCACGGCCAGCTGGACTCGCCCAGCGGGTTCGTCCTCATGGCCTCCGACACGCCGGAGCACATGACCCCCGCGACGGGCACGGCCATCTCGGTGAGCCTCTCGGGCGACCAGGCCGAGGAGCTGCGCGGCTACTGGAAGGGTCTCTCCGAGGGCGGCGCCGTGTCGGTGGCGCTCGAGAAGCAGATGTGGGGCGACGAGTTCGGGATGTGCACCGACCGCTTCGGCATCGAGTGGCTGGTCAACATCGCCGGGTCCGCGGCCTGACGTGCTCGGACGCCGCTGCTCGCGCTGGACCGGGCGTTCGTGCACCGGGTCCGCCTGGTCAGCGGCAAGGACGCGAACCCGGTGAACGAGGTCGAGCTGCTGGTGGAGTCGGTGCTCGACCACGGCGGAGTCCTGACCACCAACAAGGTCATCAAGTACTCCCCGGAGCAGACGGTGCTCGGTATCCCGCCCGGCGCCGGGATCGCCCTGACCGTCGACGACCTCGACCGTCTCGGTGCCGCGTTCCTCACCGAGCTGGAGAAGCGCTTCCACGCCGACGACTGACGACCCGGCGCTGTGGTTGAGTCGGGCTCGTGACGACGATCGAGGACTTCACCCGGCAGCCTCCGATCCCGGAGAACCTCATCGAGGACCTCACGGGCGTGAACGCCTTCACCCACGACGCGGTGGCCGCGCACGTCGTCGACACGTGCGCGCCCTGGGCCCGCGAGCGGGCGTCGGCGCTCGGGGCGCAGGTGTGGGACCCGCGCGTCCTCGAGACCGCGCGCAACGCCCAGCGCCACACCCCCGAGCTGCGCCGGCTCGACCGGCTCGGTCACGAGGTCTACGACGTCGACTTCCACCCGAGCTACCACGAGCTCATGTCGCTGGCCTTCGGTTCCGGCGTGCACTCGCTGGCCTGGACCGTCGACGCCCCGGGCGCGCACTCCGCCCGGGCGGTGCTGTCGTACCTGTGGAACCAGGTCGACGGCTCGACCTCGTGCCCGACGGGGATGGCGTACGCGTCGATCCCCGTCCTGCGCAGCCAGCCCGAGCTCGCGCCGTGGGCCGAGAAGATCGTCGTCGAGGGGTACGACCCGGCCGACGTGCCCGTCACGGAGAAGTCGGCGGCGACCATCGGCTACTTCATGACCGAGAAGCACGGGGGCTCCGACCTGCGGGCCAACGTCACCGTCGCCCGTCCGGTGGGCCGCCGCGGCGCCGGCGAGACCTACCTGGTCAACGGCCACAAGTGGTTCGCGTCGGTGCCGATGGCGGACTGCTACCTGACGGTGGCCCAGACCGAGGGCGGGGTGTCCTGCCTGTTCGTGCCGCGCCGGCGCGCGGACGGGAGCCTCAACGGCGTCCGCGTCAACCGCCTCAAGGACAAGCTCGGCAACCGGGCCAACGCGTCCTCCGAGATCGAGTACCACGACGCCGAGGCGATCCTGGTCGGCGAGGAGGGCCGTGGGGTGCGCACGATCCTCTCCTCGGCCGAGTACACCCGCCTGGACTTCGCCATCGGCTCCGCGGGCCTGATGCGCGCCGCGCTCTCCCAGGCCCTGCACTACAACGACCGCCGGACCGCGTTCGGCTCCCCGCTCTCGGCGCTGCCGATCCAGGCCCCGGTGCTCGCCGACCTCGCGCTGGAGTGGGCCGGCGCCGCGCACCTCGCGTTCCGGCTCGCGCGCGCCGAGGACCACCACGACGACGTCTCCGAGGCGCTGGTCAGCCGCCTGCTCACCCCGGTGGCGAAGTTCTGGAACTGCCGGCGGGTCTCGGGCGTGACCGAGGAGGTCATCCAGGCCATCGGCGGCAACGCCTACATCGAGGAGCACCCCTGCCCGCGGTACTACCGGGAGGCGCCGCTCAACGCGATCTGGGAGGGCACCTCGAACATGATGGTCATGGACGTCGGACGGGTGCTGGAGCGCGAGCCGAAGGCGATCGAGCCGATCCTCGACGAGATCCGGCCCGCCGCGGCCGAGCACCCGCTGCTCGCCGACGCACTCGCCGAGATCGAGGAGCTCGTCGTCGCCCCGGAGGACACGGCGCGCTACCTCGTCACCCGGCTCGCGCTCGCCACGCAGGCCGCCCTGCTCGTCGAGCGGGCCCCCACCGTCGTCGCCGACGCCTTCATCGGTTCCCGCCTGGGGACCGGGTGGGGGCCGGGCTTCGGCACGCTCCGCGGGGTCGACTTCGAGGCGATCATCGACTTCGCCCGGTTGGGCTGACCCGCGGGGCCTACCGGTCCCAGCGGTGGAAGCCCTGCCCGGACTTCCGTCCGAGCTCCCCCCGGGCGACCTTGTCGCGCAGCAGCTGCGGCGGCGCGAAGCGGTCGCCGAGCTCCTCGGCGAGGTGCTCGGCGATCGCGAGGCGGACGTCGAGCCCGACGATGTCGGTGAGCTTCAGCGGCCCCATCGGCCACCGGTAGCCCAGCTCCATCCCGGTGTCGATGTCCTCGGCGGTCGCGACGCCCTCCTCCAGCATGCGGATCGCCTCGAGCCCGACGGCCACGCCGAGCCGGGAGGTGGCGAACCCCGGGGAGTCGTCGACGACGATCGCGGTCTTCCCGAGGGCCTCGACCCAACCGCGGACCTGCTCGACGAGCTCGTCGCCGGCCTGCGGCGGGCGGATCAGCTCGACCAGTCGCTGCGCCGGCACCGGGTTGAAGAAGTGCATGCCCAGCAGGCGCCCGGCCGGGAGGTCGAGGCCGATGTCGCCGACCGACAACGACGAGGTGTTGGTGGCGAGGACGGCGTCGGGGCACCGGGCGGCCGCGGACCCGAGCACCTGCTGCTTGAGGTCGACGCGCTCCGGGACGGCCTCCACGACGAGCCCCGTCTCCGCCGGCAGGTTCTCGACGCCGACGACGACCGTGGCGCGCCCGACCAGGCCCTCGACGTCGGTGCCCTCGGGCAGCTTCCCGCGGTCGGCGGCGCCCTGCAGCGACTGCTCGAGCGTCCTGGCGCGCGGCGGCGACGCGGTCGTCGTCGCTCTCGACGACGGTCACCTCCGCCCCGGCCACCAGGAAGACGTGCGCGATCCCGGCGCCCATCGTTCCTCCGCCGACGACCCCCACGTGGGTGGGCAGATCCTTCATCGGTGCTCCCTTTCGTGAACGGCTTCGCCGCGACGCGTCCGACCCGGGACGGAGCTGCCCCGGCCGACGCCCGCCGCCTCGACTCCGTTCCCGCCAGGCCCGCCCGTGACGCACCCACCCCGCCGGGCGAACGGCGCCGTCCTGTCGCCCCACGGCAGCAACGCGCCATTGCTGCCACGCAGGCGGGGGCGCGCCGAGGAGCGAACGGCGCCGTCCTGTCGCCCCGTGGCAGCAACGCGCCATTGCTGCCACGGAGGCGGCTCGCCCCGACGGTTGCGCCTCCCCCGACTCTGGGGCACCATCGCAACCGAACGAACATTCGGCCGGAAGGTGGTCACGGTGAGCGTGTCCGACGAGACGACGAGGTTCGCGACCGCCTCGACACCCGACGGCGCCACGAGCGCCCCGCCGGAGCTGGAGCGCGAGCTCGAGGACGCCTTCGACGCCACGGTGGCCGGCGAGGGCCGCGTCGAGCCGCGGGACTGGATGCCCGAGGGCTACCGGAAGACGCTCATCCGCCAGATCGCCCAGCACGCGCACTCCGAGATCATCGGCATGCAGCCGGAGGGGAACTGGATCCTCCGCGCGCCCAGCCTGCGCCGGAAGGCGATCCTGCTGGCCAAGGTGCAGGACGAGGCCGGCCACGGGCTCTACCTGTACTCGGCCACCGAGACCCTGGGCGTCGACCGCTCCGAGCTCACCGAGAAGCTCATCGACTCGCGGCAGAAGTACTCGTCGATCTTCAACTACCCGACGCTGACGTTCGCCGACATCGGCGTCATCGGGTGGCTCGTCGACGGTGCCGCGATCTGCAACCAGGTGCCGCTGTGCCGGTCGAGCTACGGCCCGTACGCCCGCGCCATGGTGCGGATTCTGCAAGGAGGAGTCCTTCCACCAGCGGCAGGGCTTCGAGCTGCTGATGACGCTGATGGCGGGCACCGAGGCGCAGCGGGAGATGGTCCAGGACGCGGTGGACCGCTGGTGGTGGCCGTCGCTGATGATGTTCGGCCCGGCCGACGGCGACTCCCCCAACACCCAGCAGTCGATGGCGTGGCGGATCAAGCGGCACACCAACGACGAACTGCGCCAGCGCTACGTCGACATGACGGTGCCCCAGGCCGCGGCGCTCGGCGTCACGCTGCCCGACCCGGAGCTGCGCTGGAACCCCGAGCGGGAGGCGCACGACTTCGGCGAGATCGACTGGGCCGAGTTCACCGCCGTCGTGAAGGGCGCCGGGCCGTGCAACGCCCAGCGCCTCGCCCACCGGCGGGCCGCCCACGAGAACGGCCGGTGGGTCCGCGACGCCGCGAGCGCCTACGCCGCCAAGCAGCAGGAGCGGGCCGGGAAGGAGGTCGCGGCATGAGCATGTCCGACGACACCACGGCCCACGTCGAGGGCGACCCGGCGCCGGACCTCGCGCAGGGCACCGGCGCCCCGAAGGCGAACTGGCCCCTCTACGAGGTCTTCGTCCGTGGCAAGCGCGGTCTCAACCACGTCCACGTCGGGTCGCTGCACGCCCCCGACGACCGGATGGCCCTGCACAACGCGCGGAACCTCTACACGCGACGCAACGAGGGCGTGAGCATCTGGGTGGTCCGCGCCGACGCGATCACCGCGTCCAGCCCCGACGAGAAGGACCCGTTCTTCGCGCCGTCGGGCGACAAGGTCTACCGCCACCCGACCTTCTACTCCATCCCCGACGACGTCCCGCACCTGTGAGCGCCATGGACGACATCCACACCGACGGCGGCGACAACGTCTACGACGCCCTCGCGGCGGCCGACCACGACGGCCGCTGGGCCCACGGCGCCGGCTTCGACGAGACCGTCGTCGAGGTCACCGCCCCGGCGCCGGAGGGCGTCGACCGCGACGACCTCGCGGCCTACTGCCTGATGCTCGCCGACGACGCACTCGTCGCCTCGCAGCGGCTCTCCGAGTGGGCGACGAACGCGCCCGAACTGGAGGAGGAGGTCGCGCTCGCGAACATCGCGCTCGACCTGCTCGGACAGGCGCGGGTGCTGCTGGCCCGCGCCGGTCACCTCGGTGCCGCCCAGCGCTTCCGGACGTCCGGTACCCAGGACGACGAAGACGTCCTCGCCTACTTCCGCGACGACCGGTTCTTCCGCAACGTCACCCTCGCCGAGGCCGACCTCGGGGACTTCGCGCAGACGATGGCCTGGATGCTCGTCTACTCGTCGTGGCGCCTCGCGCTGATGACGACGCTGCGCGGGTCCGCGGATCCGGTGCTCGCCGCGGTGGCGGGCAAGGCCGTCCCGGAGCTGTCCTACCAGCGGGAGTACGCCGCCGGGTGGGTCGTGCGCCTGGGCGACGGCACCGACCTCTCCCACGTCCGCATGCAGGCCGGACTCGACGCGGTGTGGCCGTTCGTCGAGGAGCTCTTCCTCGCCCACCCCGTGGAGACGCGGCTGGTCGAGGCCGGGGTGGCCGTCGACCCGGCGTCGTTGCGCGCCTCGGTCGACGCCGACGTCGACCAGGTCCTCCCCGTCGCGACGCTGACCCGCCCCGAACGCCCCGCCGTGGGGCTCGTCGGCGGGCGCGGCGGCCGGGACGGGGTGCACACCGAGGGGCTGGGCCGCGTGCTCGCCGTCATGCAGTCGCTGGCCCGCGCGCACCCGGAGGCGACCTGGTGATGCCCACGCTGCCCGATCACCGGGACCCCACGGCTGCGGCGACCCACCCGGGGGAACCGGGGCGTCCCGATGACCACCTCCTGTGGGACCTGGCCGCCGAGGTCACCGACCCCGAGATGCCGATGCTGACCCTCGCCGACCTCGGGGTGCTGCGCGGCGTCGAGCGCGACCGTGACGACCACGTCGTCGTCACCATCACCCCCACCTACGCCGGGTGCCCTGCGCTGGACGCGATGGCCGACGACCTGCGCGCGCGGCTGGCGGAGCACGGCGAGGTCGAGGTGCGCGTGTCGCTGACCCCGCCGTGGACCACCGACCTCATCTCCGACGACGGCCGCCGCAAGCTCGCCGAGGCCGGCGTCGCCCCGCCCGCGCACGTCGGGCCGCGCTCGACCGGGCCCGTCGCGCTGTCGCTGGCCCCGCCCGAGAAGCGCGTCGACTGTCCGCGGTGCGGCAGCACCGACACCGAGGTGCTCTCCCGGTTCGGGCCGACGGCCTGCACGGCGCTGCGCCGCTGCCGCGCCTGCCGGGAGCCCTTCGAGCACATGAAGGACATCTGATGAGCGCGCCGACGGCCGCACCGGACGCCACGACGACGGGTCACGACGGGTTCCACCGGCTGCGGGTCGCGGCCGTGGAGCGGCTCACCGACGACGCCGTGGCGGTCACGTTCGCCGTCCCCGAGGAGCTCGCCGAGACGTTCGCGTTCCGGGCGGGCCAGTACCTGACCGTGCGCCAGGACACCCCGGAGGGCGAGGAGCGCCGCTCCTACTCGATCTGCGCGCCCGAGGGGGCCGCGCCCCGGATCGGGGTCCGCCGGGTCGAGACCGGCCTGTTCTCGGAGTGGCTGGTCGACCGCCTCGCCCCCGGCGACGAGCTCGAGGTCGCGCCGCCCGAGGGCCGCTTCACCCCCGACCCGCACCCGGGCGAGCACCACACCCTCATCGCGGCCGGGTCGGGGATCACGCCGGTGCTCTCGATCGCGGCGACCGTCCTGGCCGCGCACCCCGACACCCACGTCACGCTGCTCTACGGCAACCGGCGCGCCGACACGGTGATGTTCACCGAGGAGCTCGCCGACCTCAAGGACCGGTACCACGCGCGGCTGCAGCTCGACCACGTGCTCTCCCGCGAGCCGATGGAGGCCGAGATCTTCGCCGGCCGGCTCGACCGGGAGAAGCTGGCGATGCTGCTGACGTCGCTGGTGCCGACCCCGCAGGTCGACCACTGGTGGCTGTGCGGACCGCTGGAGATGGTCACCGGCGCCCGCGACGTGCTCGCCGAGTTCGGGATCGGCCGCGAGCGGGTGCACGCCGAGCTGTTCTACGTCGACACGCCCCCGCCGCAGCCGGTGCGCCACGACGACGTGGACGACGACGCCGAGGGGGCGGAGGCGACCATCGTGCTCCACGGCCGGTCGGTCACGACGACGCTGCCCCGCGACCAGTTCGTGCTCGACGCCGCCCAGAAGGTGCGCTCCGACCTGCCGTTCGCCTGCAAGGGCGGGGTGTGCGGCACCTGCCGGGCGAAGGTCGTCTCCGGCGAGGTCCACATGCAGCGCAACTTCGCGCTCGAGCCCGAGGAGGTCGACGCCGGCTTCGTCCTGACGTGCCAGTCGGTCCCCGTCTCCGACGAGCTCGTCATCGACTACGACGTCTGACGCCCGAGCACGACCCGCCCATCCCCGACGAGGAGGACGCACGATGACCGCGCTCGCGCCGAGCTACCTGCAGGGCCGCTGGCAGACCGGGACCGGTGACGGACGGCCGATGCTCGACGCCGTCACGGGCGAGGAGGTCGGGCGGCTGTCCACCACCGGGCTCGACCTGGCCGGCGCGGCCTCGTACGCGCGGTCGACCGGCGGGCCCGCGCTCCGGGAGCTCTCGTTCCACCAGCGGGCCTCGCTGCTCAAGGCCCTCGCCGGGCACCTGCGCGAGCACCGCGACGAGCTCTACGAGGTCTCGGCCCGCACCGGCGCCACGCTGGGCGACTCGAAGTTCGACGTCGACGGCGGCATCGGCGTGCTGGCGGCCTACGCCTCGAAGGGCAAGCGCGAGCTGCCCGCCGGGAACGTGCTCGTCGAGGGTGACCTCGAGCCGCTCTCCAAGGACGGCACGTTCCTCGGCCAGCACGTGCTCACCTCCCTGCACGGGGTCGCGGTGCAGGTCAACGCGTACAACTTCCCGGTCTGGGGTCCGCTGGAGAAGCTCGCGCCCTCGCTCCTCGCCGGCGTTCCCTCGATCGTCAAGCCGGCCACCCCCACGGCGTTCCTCACCGCGAAGCTCATGGAGCTCGTGATCGGCTCCGGGCTGCTGCCCGAGGGGTCGGTGCAGTTCCTCGCCGGGTCGGTGGGCGACCTCTTCGACCACCTCGCCGAGCAGGACCTCGTCTCCTTCACCGGCTCGGCGTCGACGGCCCAGCAGCTGCGCACCCACCCGACGCTCACCGCGCGGGCGGTGCGCTTCACCGCCGAGGCCGACTCCCTCAACTGCTCGATCCTGGGTCCCGACGCGGGGCCCGGCACGCCGGAGTTCGACCTCTACGTCAAGGCGCTGACCACCGAGATGACGGTGAAGGCCGGCCAGAAGTGCACCGCCATCCGGCGGGCGTTCGTCCCGGGCGAGCACCTCGACGCGGTGGCCGAGGCGGTCGTCGCGCGACTCGAGCGGGTCACCGTCGGGAACCCGTCGAACCCCGACGTGCGCATGGGTGCCCTGGCCGGGCTCGAGCAGCGCGAGGAGGTGCGGCGCTCGCTGAAGTCGCTGATCGACGGCGGGCGGGTGCTGTACGGCTCGCCGGACGCCGTCGACGTGGTGGACGCGGACGCCGAGCGCGGCGCCTTCCTGTCCCCGGTGCTGCTCGCCGCGGAGCCGGACAGCGCCGCGGTGCACGAGGTCGAGGCCTTCGGCCCGGTCTCGACGCTGGTTCCGTACACCTCCACCGCGCAGGTGATCGACCTGGCCGCGCGGGGGCAGGGCTCGCTCGCCGGCTCCGTCGTCACCGGCGACCCGGAGTTCGCCCGGGAGGTCGTCCTCGGCGTCGCGCCGTGGCACGGCCGCCTGCTGGTGCTCGACCAGACCGACGCCAGGACCTCCACCGGGCACGGCTCGCCGATGCCGCAGCTGGTCCACGGCGGCCCCGGCCGCGCCGGCGGCGGCGAGGAGATGGGCGGCATCCGCGGCGTCACCCACCACATGCAGCGGACCGCGGTCCAGGGCTCCCCGGAGATGCTCACCGCGATCACCGGCCGCTGGGTGCCGGGCTCGGCGCGCACCACCACCGACGTGCACCCCTTCCGCAAGCACCTCGAGGAGCTGCACCTCGGGGACACCGTCGTGGGCGGGCCGCGCACGGTGACCCAGGAGGACGTCGAGCACTTCGCCGAGTTCACCGGGGACACCTTCTACGCGCACATGGATGCCGAGGCGGCGGCGCAGAACCCGTTCTTCGGGGAGCGGGTCGCCCACGGCTACCTCGTGGTCTCGTTCGCGGCCGGCCTGTTCGTCGACCCGGCCCCGGGGCCCGTGCTGGCGAACTTCGGGGTGGACTCGCTGCGCTTCCTCACCCCGGTGAAGTTCGGCGACGCGCTGACGATCACCCTGACCGCCAAGCAGATCACCCCGCGCGACACCGCCGCGTACGGCGAGGTCCGCTGGGACGCCGACGTCACCAACCAGCACGGTGACTCGGTCGCCCGCTACGACGTCCTCACCCTCGTCGCGAAGCGGGCGGGCGCATGAGCGGGGGCATCGCCGCGTCGGTCCGGCGGATGTGGGACGACGACGCCGCCTCCCGCAAGCTCGGGATGGAGCTGCACGCGGCCGCCGACGGTGAGGCGCGGCTGACCATGACCGTCACCTCGGACATGGTCAACGGCCACGGCATGTGCCATGGCGGCTACCTGTTCCTGCTGGCCGACTCCGCGTTCGCCTGCGCCTGCAACAGCCCCGGTCCGGTGACGGTCGCCGCGGGCGCCGACGTCGTGTTCGTCGCCTCGGCCCGGGAGAACGACGTGCTCGAGGCCGTCGCGACCGAGCGCGTCCGGCACGGGCGCAGCGGCGTCTACGACGTCACCGTGCGACGGCCGGTGGACGGGCAGGTCATCGCCGAGGTCCGGGGACGGAGCCGCACGATCCAGCGGTCGTGACGTCGCGGGGAGAACTCTCCGGCGACGGTGTCGATCTGCGTCGCGCTCGTTCGTGGTGGGGGTGAGAGAGCGGCACCGAGCCGGTCTCCCCGCCCCCGGAGGTCCCCGTGTCGACCACGCCTCGCACCGCCCGTCGCATGTTCGAGCTCCTCGAGCCGATCTGCCTGGTCACCTACCTCGCCGACGAGTCCAACGAGGAGCTGGCCGCGCTCGGCCACCCGACCTACTGGGACGGCTACTTCGCCAGCCGCGCCGCACCGTTGGGCCGGGTGCCGGCGCAGGTCGTGGACGCGGCCTTCTACAGCTTCGCCGACGGGGAGGCGGCGCGGCACATCCCCGGCGCCTGGGAGACGATCCCGCCCGAGGCGTCCTTCGCCGCCTGGCGACGGGGCAGTGCCGCGTCGCTCCGCCGCATCGTCGGCGCGGAGGTGGCCGACTCCCCGGGCCTGGCCCGCACCGCCGACCTGATCACCCAGGCCGCGACGAGCGCGCCCACCGCGGGTCGCGTGATGTACGCCGGGTGGCGCACCCTCCCGGTGCCGGAGGACGCGGTCACCCGGCTCTGGCACTCGGCGACCATGCTGCGCGAGCACCGCGGTGACGGGCACGTCGCCGCGCTGCTCACCACGGGCATCGGCGGTACCGAGGCGCACGTGCTGTCCGCGCTGGACATGGGCATCCATCCGGCGGAGTCGTTCGGGCGCATCCACCACCTGCCGAAGAAGCGGCTGGCCGCGGTCATGGACGGCCTGCGCGAGCGCGGGCTCATCGACGCCGACGGTCGCTTCACCGCGGCCGGCCGCGAGACCAAGGACCGCATCGAGGCCCTGACCGACGAGCTGGCCGCCCCGCCGTTCGACGCCCTCTCCCCCGCCGAGTTCGACGAGCTGCTCGCCGAGCTCGAGCCCGTCACCGCGACCGTGGTGGCGGCCGGGTCGCAGTGACGGGACACCGCTCGGCCTGGCAGGGTGAATGTGGCCCGGCAGAGCCCATCCCCCGGGCCTGAGACGCCGCCCGCCTGCGGCGGCCATGCTGGGCCATGGACGACAACCAGTTCATCGACGAGGTGGCCGAACGGGCCAACGTCGTGCGAGAACAGGCCGAGGCGCTGACCCGGGCCACCCTGTGGACGCTGGGCGAACGCATCACCGGTGGCGAGGCTCGCCATATCGCCGCGCAGCTCCCCGTGGAGCTGCAGACCCCCTTGGTGGCGGCCGAGGAGGAAGCCGAGGGTTTCAGCCTCGACGAATTCATCCGCCGGACGGCAGAACGGGCCGGGGTGGACCGGGGCACGGCGGACATCGGCGTGGCCGCGGTGCTCGCCACGCTGCGCGACACGATCAGCGGTGACGACGTCAGCCACATGATGAGCCAACTGCCCCTGGAGTTCAGGGAAGTGGCAGCCGGCCCTCGTCTCCGGGACGTTCGACCAACAGGAGGAGACCGACCATGACTCTGCCCGTGAGGCGTTCCGTCGGCCAGGCGGATCGATGGACCCCTCGGCGCGACGTCGACGATCTTGGTCAGCTCGGGGTCACCCCGGTGGTCGACCGATGACCCGGATTCTGTTGGCGCTCTCCGGCAGCGACCACTGGACGCTCGACGACGGTACCCGGCACCCGACCGGTTACTGGGCCGAGGAGTTCGTCGTGCCGCACAGCGTGTTCCGCGACCAGGGCGTCGACGTGGTCGTCGCCACCCCGGGCGGAGTGGCGCCCACGGTGGACCAGATGAGCCTGGACCCGCAGAGGGCGGGCGGGGAGAGGAGAGCCACCGCGTTCCGCGACTACATCACCGCGATCGCCGGCGAACTGGCGCAACCGATGGCGTTGGAGAATGCGGTGGGGCACGTCGCCGACTACGACGCCATCTACATCCCCGGTGGGCACGGCCCGATGGAGGATTTGCCCGACTTCCAGCCGCTGGGCGAGCTCCTCATCCAGTTCTTCGACATGAACCGCGTCGTCGCGGCGGTCTGCCACGGCCCGGCGGGCCTGCTATCGGCCAACCGGCCCAACGGCGCCTGGCTGTTCGAGGGCATGCGCATGACGGGTTTCACCGACGAGGAAGAACGCCTGGGCGGGCTCGCCGACCGCGCGCCATGGCTGCTGGAGGACCGGCTGCGGGAGCGCGGTGCGGACTTCGAGGCGGGTCCGGCGTGGGCGCCGCACGTCGTGGTGGACGGCAACCTGCTCACCGGCCAGAACCCCGCGTCGTCCCAGGCGGCGACCGACCGGACGCTGGGCGAATTGCGCGTACACGACGCACTGTGACGTCACCGGCGACTGGGATCGGCGGAGGTGCTGCCCTCTCGATCGTGTCATCCACACCCGCCGACGGCCGGATCGCCGGAGAAGCGTTGGTGCCACGGGCAGGAAGCGAGCAACGATGATCACTGCCGAGACGGTCGATCGGATACTCCGGTTGAGCGGCGACGGGCTTCCACTCGTGTCCGTGTACGTCGGGGTGCCGATCGACCCGAGGGACCGCGCGGATCTGCTCGGCCGGCTGAACAGCGTGCTGGACCAGGTCGAACCGATGGCCGAGGACAAGTCCCTGGATCGGGACGCCCGGCTGTCGCTGCGCGCCGACATGGAGCGGATGCGCGAGGAGGTCCGGACCGAGCGCTGGCGGCCCGGCTCGGTGGTGTTCTTCTCGTGCAGCGCCCGCGACGTGTTCGAGGCAGTTCACCTGCCGCGCGCCGTGCGGGACGGTGTCGTGCTCGACGACACCCCGTGGGTACGGCCGATGCTGGCGGTGCTCGAGGAGTACGCGCGGTGCTGTGTCGCGGTGGTGGATCGGGCCAGGGCAAGGTGTGGGAATTGTTCGCCGACGAGATCGAGCCGGTCGGCGCCCTGTCCGACCGCACGATGCGCCAGCCGAACTACGCGGCCACCATGGCCGAGGACAGGGTGCACAACAAGGCCGAGCAACTGGCCGGCAGACACTACCGGCACGCCGCAGCCGAGCTGGCGCAACTTCAGGAAGCCGACGGTTACGACCTGCTCGCCGTCGGCGGCCACCGGTCCGAGCTACCGCACTTCCTGGACACCCTGCCGCGTGACCTGCGCGAGCGGGTCGCCGGCACGTTCACCGTCGACCCACACGCTGTGGAGCTGGGCACCATCAAGCAGCACGTGGAGCCGATCGTCGCGCGCTACATGCGCGACGTCGACCTCCGGCTGGTCGGCGATGTGCTGGAGAGGGCGGCCATGGGGAGGGGCGACGGCGTGCTCGGCGTCGCCGACTGCCTGTGGGCCGCCACCGTCAAGGCGGTGGAGACGCTCCTGGTCCAGGACGGCACCACGGTCGCCGGCGTCGTGTGCACGAACTGCGGCTGGCTGGGCATGTCCGGGGACACCTGCCCGTTGTGCGAGCACGTGACCCGGCACACCGAGGACATCCTGGACGAGCTCGCCCAGGCGGTGATCGACGAGAGCGGCAGGGTGCGGCACGTCAAGGAGGACACCGACATCAAGGATCACCTGGCCGCCGCGTCGCTGCGTTTCCCGTTGCCGCCCATCCCGTAGCGGCCGTCCACCGTGACCCACGACGGAGGACCCACCCGCACGAGCCACGGCACCCCGTGAAACACATCAGTGCAGGTCAGTGTGGTGGAGACGAAGGGAATCGAACCCTCAACCCCCGCCTTGCAAAGGCGGTGCTCTGCCAATTGAGCTACGTCCCCGCGTGCGGGGGCTAGGCGCTGCGGGTCGCCTCGCGCCAGACCTCCGCGGCCGGCCGCTCCTGGCGACGCCGCACGAGGTGGGCCACCCCGAACGCCGCGAGCACCAGCACGACCAGCTTCTTCACGACTCCCACGCTAGCAGCCCGACCGCGCCCTCCAGCGCGGCCGCGAACCCGACCGGATCCTCGGGGTACCCCAGGTGACCACCCGGCGCCTCGCAGGGTAGGCGGGGGATGGAGATCCACCACGGTTCCGCGCCGGCCGATGTGAGGACGGCTCCTCCCTGACGTCGGGTGTCAGCAAGGGGCCGTCGCTGACAGGGCGCGTATGCGATAGGACTCCAGGGACGACGACGTCCCCCAGGAGGACCGATGGCGCACGCCTACGTGGTGGGCACGTTCGACACGAAGGGCGACGAGCTGCGCTACGTCGCCGATCTGATCCGCGGCGCGGGGCACGAGGTGACCACCGTCGACGTCGGGACCTCCGACGCCGCGGCCCGTCGTGCGGACGTCACGGCGGCCGACGTCGCCGGCCCGGACGCCTTCACCGGGGACCGCGGCACGTCGGTCGCCGCGATGGCCGAGGCGCTGGAGCGCTGGCTGCCCGGGCGCTCGGACCTCGACGGCGTGATCGGGCTCGGCGGCTCCGGGGGCACCGCGCTGATCACCCCCGCGCTGCAGCGGCTGCCGGTCGGCGTGCCCAAGATCGTCGTGTCGACGGTGGCGAGCGGCGACGTCGCGCCGTACGTCGGGTCCTCCGACATCGCGCTGATGTACTCGGTCACCGACGTCGCCGGGCTCAACCGCATCAGCCGGGTCGTGCTCGCCAACGCCGCGCACGCGCTCGCCGGCGCCCTGTCCGGCCCGCGTCCCGACGCCGGGGAGGACCGGCCCGCGCTGGGCCTGACGATGTTCGGGGTCACGACGCCGTGCGTCACCGCGGTGACCGAGGCCCTGGGAGACGAGTACGACTGCCTCGTCTTCCACGCGACCGGCACCGGGGGCCGCGCGATGGAGAAGCTCGTCGACGACGGCCTGGTGTCGGCGGTGTGCGACGTGTCCACCACCGAGATCGCCGACCTCGTCGCCGGCGGCGTCATGTCCGCCACCGAGGACCGGCTCGGGGCGATCGCCCGACGACGGGTGCCGTGGGTCGGCAGCGTCGGCGCCCTCGACATGGTCAACTTCGGGGCGCCGGACACCGTCCCCGAGCGCTACCGCGACCGGCTCTTCTACGAGCACAACCCGCAGGTGACGCTGATGCGCACGACCCCCGACGAGTGCCGGGCCGCCGCGCGGTTCCTCGCCCGCAAGCTGAACGCGCTGCGAGGGACCGGTCCGGCTGGTCGTCCCGCTGCGCGGGGTGTCGGCGCTCGACGTCGAGGGCGGGCCCTTCGCGGACCCGGCGGCCACCGAGGCCCTCGTCGGGACGCTGCGCGAGGAACTCGTCGAGACCGACCGGCGTCGACTGGTCGAGACCGATCTGCACGTCAACGACCCGGAGTTCGCGGCGCGCCTCGTCGCGGAACTGCGGGACGTCTCGCAGTGACACGAGCACCGGCCGAGAGGAGCTCCATGAGCACGGACGGACGACGACGGACCCCGGATCGCACGGAGATCGTGGCGGGCCTGCGCGAGAAGGTGGCGCGGGGCGAACCGATCGTCGGGGGCGGCGCGGGCACCGGATTGTCGGCGCGGTGCGAAGAGGCGGGTGGGATCGACCTCATCGTCATCTACAACTCGGGGCGCTATCGAATGGCGGGCCGTGGATCACTCGCCGGCCTGCTCGCCTACGGCAACGCCAACGACATCGTGGTCGAGATGGCCCGCGAGGTCCTGCCCGTGGTGAGGCACACCCCGGTCCTCGCGGGAGTCAACGGCACCGACCCGTTCCTGCTGCGTGACCGATTCCTGCGCGAGCTGCGGGACCTCGGATTCGCCGGCATCCAGAACTTTCCGACGGTCGGGCTCATCGACGGCGTCTTCCGGGCGAATCTCGAGGAGACCGGCATGGGGTTCGCGCACGAGGTCGACCTGGTCGCCGCCGCCCGCGAGGCCGATCTGCTCACCACGCCGTACGTGTTCTCCGCCGACGACGCCCGGGCGATGACCGCGGCCGGCGCGGACGTCGTCGTCTGCCACATGGGCCTGACGACCGGCGGAACCATCGGCGCCGAGACCGCGAAGTCGCTGGACGACTGCGTCGCCCTGGTCGACGAATGGGCCGCCGCCGCGCGCGAGGTCCGCGACGACGTCCTCGTCCTGGTCCACGGCGGCCCCGTGTCCGCCCCGGAGGACGCCGCCGTACGTCCTGGAGCGGGCCCGGACCTGCCACGGCTTCTACGGCGCCAGCAGCATGGAACGCCTGCCCACCGAGGAGGCGCTCACGGCGCGCACCCGCGAGTTCACCGGGATCCGTCCGCGCCGCGAGGGATCCTGACAGGCCGAGGGCCTCTCCGCTCGGCGATGTGGGTGATCCCGGTGACGACGATCGTGAATCGTCGTCGAGTGGGGAGTGGTGGTCGAGCGTGACGCAGCCGACGCGGACCGCCTCGTCGAGTTGTTCGGTCGAGGTGTGTTCGGGGCCGGACTCACCGGTCCGGGCGCACATTTCTCTGCCACCGTCGAGTGACTCGGGGCCCGGTGCTCGCGTTCTCGCGATTCGCTGATAATGTGAATGGCACCGGGAGTGATTCCGGGTGCAATTCCCCCCGCGAAACGAGGAGTACGCCGGATGGCTCAGAAGACCGTCGTCACGTTGGTGGACGACCTGACCGGCGAGGAGTCCGAGGACATCACCACCGTCGAGTTCGCGCTCGACGGTGTGACCTACGAGATCGACCTCGACGAGAAGAACACTGCGGTACTGCGCGACTCGCTCGCCCAGTACGTCGCGGCGGCCCGGCGCACGGGGGGACGTCGCGCGTCCGGCCGTCCCGCCGGCCGCCGTTCCGGTGGGGCCGGCACGGGGACCCCCCGCGCGACCTCGCCCGGCGGGTACGACCGCGAGACCTCCAAGCAGATCCGCGAGTGGGCCCGCACCGAGGGCTTCGAGGTGTCCGACCGGGGCCGTGTGCCCAACAACGTGGTCGAGGCCTGGGAGTCCCGCGGCAAGAACGGGTCCGCGGCCGCCGCGTTCTCGGGCTGACGCCCCCCGCGACACGACGACGGCCCCGGAGCGCGATGCTCCGGGGCCGTTCGTCGTGTGGGGGAGACCTGGCTGGTGGGCCCAGCTGGATTTGAACCAGCGACCTCGTCGTTATCAGCGACGCGCTCTAACCAACTGAGCTATGGGCCCCCGCGTGGTGGCCGGTCCAGGTTACCGGAGGGTGTCCGCCCGGCCCGCCACCGGGGTGGCGGCCGGTCGGCGGTCTAGTCCCGCTCCGACAACGTCACCTCGATGCCCCCGGCCACGTCGGCGGAGATGTTGTAGATGAACGCCGACACGCTCGCGATCGCGGTGAACAGGATCGTGTTGACGACCCCGACGATCGCGGCGATGCCGAAGACCCCGCCCGCGGTGATCAGCTGTCCACCACCGCCGCCCGTGTCGGACGTGAGGTCCTGGTAGGTGCCGTTGAGCTGGGCCCAGACGCCCATGCCGTCGAGCACGGCGTAGAGCACGCCGACCGCGAACATCCAGACGAAGAACAGCGCCACCCCGAGGACGAGCGCCAGCTTGAGCACCGACCAGGGGTCGAACCGCTTGACCTGGAGGCTCGCGCGCCGCGGCACCTTCCCGCGCGGCGAGGGCCGGGCGTTCGGGACGTCGTCGTCGAGGTCCTCGAGGTCGGGCTCCGGCTCGGACCGACCACCCACGCGCATCCCGAGCTGCTCGGGCGAGAGCTGGTTGGTCGGTGCGTCGATGAGGGCCGTGTTCGAGCGGCGCTGCGTGGCGCCGGGGCCCTGGTTCTGACCCTGGCCCTGGCCCTGGACGGGCAGGGGGCCGCTCGGGGGCGACGAGGGCCGCTGGCCGGCGGCCGGGACGGGCCCGCTGGGCGGGGCGGCCGCCGGCGACGGGCGCGGGGTGCCGGAAGCGGGCGTCGGCGGGCGCTGCTCCCCGGCCGGGCCGGGGCTCGGGCGGCCGACGGGGCGCTGGTCACCCTCGGCGGGCCGGTTCCCGGTCTCGCTCCGCGAACCCGCCCGCTGCCACGGCGGCGGCGGGCCACCGGCGGCCGGCTGGTCCGACCCCCGCGAGCCCTGGTCCGACCCCCGCGAGCCCTGGTCCGACGTCCGGGTGCCCTTGTCGGACCCGCGAGCAGGTCCGTCCTCGGAGGCCGCGGGCGTCGTCACGACCGTGTCCGCGGCGATGTCGCCGCTCGCGCCCTTCTTCTTGGCGTCCGCGCCGGCCTGCCCACCCTCGCGGGCGTCGTTCTCGTCCGGGTTCGCAGTGCTCACGGTGCTCGTCTCGTCGTCGGGTTCAGGAGCCTGGCTCCGCGCTGGAGGTGGCCCGGGCTCACACGAGCGTGTCGGGCTGGTCGGGTCCGCCGGCGTCCGGGTCGGCCGAGCTCTCGGCGTTGCGGGCGACCGCGATCAGCGTGCCGTCGTCACCGAGGTTCATCAGGCGCACGCCCTTCGTCTGGCGGCCCGCCTTGCGGACCGACCGGGCCGTCGTGCGGATGACCCCGCCGGTGGCGGTGATCGCGTACAGCTCGTCCTCCAGCTCGACGATGAGGGCGCCGACCAGGGCTCCGCGTCGGCGGTCGTACTGCAGTGTCAGCACGCCCTTCCCGCCACGGCCCTGGACCGGGTAGTCCTCGATCGGCGTGCGCTTGGCGTACCCGCCGCTGGTCGCGACCAACAGGAACGTCCCGTCCCGGACGACGCCGAGGGAGAGCAGCTGGTCACCGGAGTTGAACCGCATGCCCGTCACGCCGGAGGTCGCGCGCCCCATCGGGCGCAGCGCCTCGTCGGTGGCCGAGAACCGGATCGACTGGCCCTCCCCGGAGACGAGCAGCAGGTCGTCGTCGGAGGAGCAGAGCACCGCGCCGACCAGCTCGTCGTCGCCGCGCAGGTTGATGCCGATGAGACCGCCGGTGCGGTTGGAGTCGAACTCGGTGAGGCGCGACTTCTTCACCAGGCCGCTCTTGGTGGCGAGCACCAGGTACGGGGCGGCCTCGTAGTCCTGGATCTGCATGACCTGCGCGATCTGCTCCTCCGGCTGGAAGGCGAGGAGGTTCGCGACGTGCTGGCCACGCGCGTTGCGGTTGGCCTCGGGCAGCTCGTAGGCCTTGGCGCGGTACACGCGCCCCTTGTTCGTGAAGAACAGCAGCCAGTCGTGCGTGGAGCAGACGAAGAAGTGGGCGACGATGTCGTCCTGCTTGAGCGTCGCGCCCTGCACGCCGCGCCCGCCGCGCTTCTGGGCGCGGTAGAGGTCGGTCTTGGTGCGCTTCGCGTAGCCGGTGCGCGTGATCGTGACGACGACGTCCTCGACGGCGATGAGGTCGGCGTCCGCGACCTCGCCGTCGTAGCCGACGATGCGGGTCAGGCGCTCGTCCCCGTACTTGTCGACGATCTCGCCGAGCTCGTCGCGGACGATCTGCCGCTGGCGCTCCGGCCGGTCGAGGATGTCCTGCAGGTCGCGGATCGTGTTCTCGATCTCGGCCAGCTCGTCGAGGATCTTCTGGCGCTCGAGGGCCGCGAGGCGACGCAGCTGCATGTCCAGGATGGCCTGCGCCTGGAGCTCGTCGATCTCGAGGAGCTCCATGAGGCCGGTGCGGGCGACGTCCACCGTCTGCGACGCGCGGATGAGCGCGATGACCTCGTCCAGCGCGTCGAGGGCCTTGGCGAGCCCGCGCAGGATGTGGGCCCGCTCCTCGGCCTTGCGGAGGCGGTAGCGCGTCCGCCGGACGATGACCTCGATCTGGTGGCGCACCCAGTGCCGGATCAGCTGGTCGAGGCGCAGCGTGCGCGGGACGCCGTCGACGATCGTCAGCATGTTGACACCGAAGCTGTACTGCAGCTGCGTGTGCTTGTAGAGGTTGTTCAGCACCACCTTGGCCACGGCGTCGCGGCGCAGGGTGATGACGATGCGGCGGCCGACGCGGTCGCTCGACTCGTCGTTGATCTCCGAGATCCCGGTGAGCCTGCCCTCGCGGACCATCGTCGCGATCGACTCGATGAGGTGGTCCGGGTTGACCTGGTACGGCAGCTCGGTGACGACGAGGGTCGTCCGGCCCTTCGTGTCCTCCTCGACCTCCACCACGGCGCGCATGCGGACCGAGCCGCGGCCGGTGCGGTAGGCCGACTCGATGCCGTCGTTGCCGACGATCAGGCCCGCCGTCGGGAAGTCCGGGCCCTTGATGCGCTCCATGAGCGCGGCGAGGGTCTCCTCCTCGGAGGCCTCCGGGTGGTCGAGGGCCCAGGTGGCACCCTCGGCGACCTCGCGGAGGTTGTGCGGCGGGACGTTCGTCGCCATGCCGACGGCGATGCCCGCGCTGCCGTTGATGAGCAGGTTCGGCACGCGCCCGGGCAGGACGGCCGGCTCCTGCGTGCGGCCGTCGTAGTTGTCGACGAAGTCGACGGTCTCCTCGTCGATGTCGGCGAGCATCGACATCGCGAGGGGGGTGAGGCGGCACTCGGTGTACCTCATGGCCGCTGCCGGGTCGTTGCCCGGCGAGCCGAAGTTGCCCTGCCCGTCGATCAGCGGGTAGCGCATCGCCCAGGGCTGGGCGAGCCGCACGAGCGCGTCGTAGATCGCCGAGTCACCGTGCGGGTGGTAGTTGCCCATGACGTCGCCGACGACGCGGGCGCACTTGACGTAGCTGCGGTCCGGGCGGAACCCGGAGTCGTACATCGAGTAGAGGACCCGGCGGTGCACCGGCTTGAGGCCGTCCTCGACCAGCGGGAGGGCGCGCCCCACGATCACGCTCATCGCGTAGTCGATGTAGGAGCGCTGCATCTCCTGCTGGATGTCGACCGGCTCGATCCGGTCGCCCGAACCCGGAGGCAGCGTCGTCTCGGTCACGCGGTGTCCACTCCACTTCTCGGCGCCCCCGGGCCGCGGCCTGTCACCGCGCGACGCATCGGGGGCGTACCCGTCCCGCCGGACCGGCGGCGATCACGACGACACCGGGCCCGACCACCTGATTCTACCGGCGACCCCGACGATCACGGTGCCTCCCCCGGGCGTGTTCGGGCCGGTCAGGCGCGGTTCGGCCGCTTCCGGGGGACGGCCGCGAGCGGCGCGGGTCAGCGGGGCACGAACAACACGTTGCGACGCCCGTCGTCGGCGCGTCGCGGCACCCAGCCCCGGGCGCCGTCCCAGGTCCGCGCGACGTAGCCGGCGGTCTCGAGCTCGCTCACCACCTGCGCCACGGTCGTGTCGAACCGGGCGAGGTGGCGGTCCTCCAGTTCGAGCATGAGGACCGGGCGGAACGCGGCCAGCGTGGCGCGCGCACCGCGGAGCAGGCGGGCCTCCGCGCCCTCGATGTCGACCTTCACGAGGTCGAGGCGGTCCAGGCCGAGCTCGCCGACGAGCGCGTCGAGGGTGGTCACCACGACGGGGACGTCGTCGTGGCGGCCGAACTCGGCGTTCGACCCGAGCCCGCTCGCACCCGTCGTCAGGAACGCCCGTCCGTGGACCGGGAGCAGCCGCCTGCGGGGCAGGGCGAGCACGCCGTCGCCTGCCGTGGCCGCGACGGCGGTGCGGTGCACCGAGACGTTCCCGGCCCGCAGGAGCCGGCGGGTGCGCTCGACGAACGTCGAGGGCCCGGGCTGCGGCTCGACGGCGTGGACGTGTCCCGAGGGCCCGACGAGGCCCGCGAGGGTCCACGTGTACAGCCCGTACTCGGCGCCGACGTCGAGGCACACGGCTCCGGGCCGGACGTGCTCGGCCAGCCCGGCGACCTCGTCCTCGAGGAACCAGGTGTGCGGCGCGGCCGCACGCAGCGCGCGGCTCAGCCGCCCGACCGGTGAGCTCCCGGTCCTCGTCTCCACCGCCAGATGCACGGAGCTACCCCCCGACCGCCGCCCGGAGGGCTACCGGGCGCGCGCGGGCAGAGTAGAGGGCTGCCCCGAGGGTCCGAACGGCTCCCCCAGGGGACGGGCGTCGTCGGCGGGAGGTTTCCCGTGGAACGACGCCCGGTGCCCCGGGGGAGCGGGCCTCAGATGTCGAGGAAGCGGACGTCCTTCGCGTTGCGGGTGATGAACGAGCGCCGCGACTCCACGTCCTCGCCCATGAGGACGCTGAACAGCTCGTCGGCCGTCGCCGCGTCGTCGAGGGTCACCTGCTGCATCATCCGCGTCGAGGGATCCATCGTGGTCTCCCACAGCTCCTTGGCGTTCATCTCGCCGAGGCCCTTGTAGCGCTGGATGCCGTCGTCCTTGTTGATCTTCTTGCCGGCGGCCCGGCCGACCTCGAGCAGTCCGTCGCGCTCGCGGTCGGAGTACGCGAACTCCGGCTCCACGCCGCGTCCACCCCACTTGATCTTGTACAGCGGGGGCATCGCCAGGAACACGTGGCCGTTCTCCACCAGCGGCCGCATGAAGCGGAACAGCAGCGTGAGCAGCAGCGTCCGGATGTGCTGGCCGTCGACGTCGGCGTCGGCCATCAGCACGATCTTGTGGTACCGCAGCTTGGAGAGGTCGAACTCGTCGTGGATGCCGGTGCCCAGCGCCGTGATGATCGACTGGACCTCGTTGTTCTTGAGGACGCGGTCGATCCGGGCCTTCTCGACGTTGATGATCTTGCCGCGGATCGGCAGGATCGCCTGGAACATCGAGTCGCGCCCGGACTTGGCCGAGCCACCCGCCGAGTCGCCCTCGACGACGTACACCTCGGTGCGCGTCGGGTCGTTCGACCGGCAGTCGGCGAGCTTGCCCGGCAGGCCGCCGAGGTCGCCCGCGGTCTTGCGGCGCACGAGCTCGCGGGCCTTGCGGGCCGCCATCCGCGCCTGGGCCGATCCGACCGCCTTGTTGATGATCGTCTTGGCCTCGGCGGGGTTGCGCTCGAACCAGTCCGAGAGCCACTCGTTGCAGACCCGCTGGACGAACGACTTCACCTCGGTGTTGCCGAGCTTGGTCTTCGTCTGGCCCTCGAACTGCGGCTCGGCGACCTTCACCGAGACGATCGCGGCGAGGCCCTCGCGGATGTCGTCCCCGGTCAGCGCCGGGTCCTTCTCCTTGATGAGCTTCTTGTCGCGGGCGTAGCGGTTGACCGTGGTGGTCAGCGCGGAGCGGAAGCCCTCCTCGTGGGTGCCGCCCTCGGTCGTGTTGATCGTGTTGCAGAAGGTGTAGACCGACTCCGAGTAGCCGGAGTTCCACTGCATCGCGACCTCGACCTGGTGGCCGGTGCCCTCCGCCTGGAACGCCACCGGCTTCTTGTGGATCGGGTCCTTCGCGTGGTTGATGTGCGCGACGAAGTCCTCGAGCCCGCCCGGGTAGTGGAAGGTCCGCTCCTTGACCTTCGCGACGTAGCCCTCGGCGTCCGGCGCGTCGTCGATCTCGTGGCCGTCCTCGCCGGCGGGGCCCTCGGGCTTGCGCTCGTCGCGCAGCACGATGGTGAGGCCCTTGTTGAGGAAGGCCATCTCCTGCAGGCGCCGCGAGATCGTCTCGAAGTTGTAGGTCGTGGACTCGAAGATGGCCGGGTCGGCCCAGAAGGTGATCGACGTGCCGGTCTTGCGCGTCCTGCCGACCTGGTTGAGCGGGCCGGGGACCGAGTGCGTCGTAGTGCTGGGTCCAGATCTGCCCGTCGCGGTGGATCTCGACGTCGAGCGCCGTGGACAGCGCGTTGACCACGCTGATGCCGACGCCGTGCAGACCGCCCGACACCGCGTAGGACTTGTCGTCGAACTTGCCGCCGGCGTGGAGCATGGTCATGACCATCTCGACGGCGGGCTTCTTCTCGATCGGGTGCTCGTCGACCGGGATGCCGCGGCCGTCGTCGACGACGGCGATCCCGCCGTCGGCCTGCATCGTCACCGTCACGGTGGACGCGTAGCCCGCCATCGCCTCGTCGACCGAGTTGTCGACGGCCTCCCAGATGAGGTGATGCAGGCCGCGCTCACCGGTCGACCCGATGTACATGCCGGGGCGCTTGCGGACCGCCTCCAGCCCCTCGAGGACGGTGATGGACGACGCGCTGTAGTCGTTGTTCTTCTTCGCGGCAGCCACGAGCGTCTATTTCTCCCTACCTGAGCGGTCGGTGCGGCCGATCCGACGGAGCGGCGTCGGACCGTGTCGCACTACACCTCACAGTCTACTGGTCCGCCTCCACGAGAAGGGGCCGGACCGCCTGTTGAGCGCGTCGCAGACGGCCTGGCGGGACCGGGGGAAGGTCCGACCGCCGGACGGGGGTGCCGTCGGCGTCCTGGGCGCGGACAGCGGGCGCTCAGCCGTACGTGTCGCGCGGACCCCGGCCCCGGACGTGCCGGGGACCCCGTCGCCAGCTCGGCGCCGACGGTCCCTGGATCCGCATCCGCTTCACGATCCCGTCGCCGAGCCCCGCCGCGATCCGGGCGATCAGCTGGCGCTGGAGCAGGCGCAGCTGGGTGGCCCAGGCCGTCGAGTCCGCCTGCACGGTGAGCTCGCCGTCGCGCAGGGCCGTCGGGGTGGCGTGCTCGGCGACCTCCGGGCCGACGAGCTCCGCCCAGCGCCCGAACACCGAGCCGTTCGCGAGGTTCGGCGCCCATCCCCGCTGGGCGGACAGCCGCGACGCGACCCGGCCGAGCGGTTGGGGGTCGCGGTCGTCGGAGCCGGCCCCCGACCAGCCCCGCCGACGACGACGGGTGCCGTCGCCCGGGACCCCGCGCCGGACCGTGCGGCGCGGCGTGGTGCCGCCCCGCTCGGCCTGCCGGGCGCGGGCGGCCTCGAGGGCGGCCCGGGCGATGTCCGAGCCCCGGGGCCCGTCCCCGCCGCCCGGGGCCCCACTGCCCGGGGTCGCGCCGCTCGGGGTGGCGCCGGTGCCGGGCTCGTGCCTGTCGGCCGGCTCGTGCCTGTCGGCCGCCGGGCCGGACGACCTGGTCGAGGTGGACTCCACCGGGTCCCCGTGGGAACCCTCGGTGTGCGCCCGGCCGCCGACCGTGTGGCCCTTCGGACCGAGACGCGCCGGGGGCAGGACCACGGCGTCGCGGTCCGTACCGGGGGTGTGGACGGCGCCGGGAGAACCACGGTGCAGGTCAGCCCCCGGATCCGGGGGCCGCGCACCCCCGCGACCGGCACTCCGACGGTAGTTGTCCACAGCATCCACAGGTCTGTCCCCAGATTCCGGGGATTCTTCACCGATTCGGCTCACCAGCCCGCCCCCTGATCGTCCGTCACGACGCCACCTGGTCACGCACCGTGCCGTCCTCGATCACGAAGCGTGTCCCCTGGAGGACCGCCGGCACGTCGTCGTCCACGGCTGCCGTGACGAGCACCTGTTCGGCCCGTGCCGCCGTCCGGGCGAGGGCGTCCCGACGGCGGGCGTCGAGCTCGGCGAAGACGTCGTCGAGGATCAGGACGGGCTCACTGCCCTCGGAGCGCAGCAGCTCGAAGCCCCCGAGACGCAGCGCGAGCGCCAGGGCCCAGGACTCACCGTGGCTGGCGTACCCCTTGGCCGGTCCGTCGCCCAGCGTCAGCTCGAGGTCGTCGCGGTGCGGGCCCACCAGGCACACGCCGCGGTCGATCTCCTGATCCCGCCGCCGCCCGATCTCCGCCAGCAGCTCGCTCTCGACCTCGGCGGCGAGCGCGGCGTGGTCGGTCCCGCCGGTCACGTCGTCGTGCCCCGCCGTGGCGCCGGGGTCCGTCGGTGCCGCGCCGGCGAGCGCATCGACCGCCTCGACCTTCGAGCGGTAGCGCGCACCTACCGGCACCGACTCCGGGGCGACGTCCGCGTAGGCCGCGGTCACGTGCGGCGCGAGCGCCCGGGCGAGGAGGATCCGGGCGGCGACGAGGGAGGCTCCGGTGCGCGCGAGGTGGGCGTCCCACACCTCGAGGGTCCCGGCCTCCCGGGCGCCGCGGGCCGAGCGGGCCGACTTGAGCAGCGCCGAGCGCTGCCGCAGCACCTTGTCGTACTCGCTGCGCACCCCCGCCCAGCGCGGC
The DNA here is from genome assembly GCA_963849235.1 of uncultured Actinomycetota bacterium. Classification (GTDB taxonomy): domain Bacteria; phylum Actinomycetota; class Actinomycetes; order Mycobacteriales; family Pseudonocardiaceae; genus Actinomycetospora. The sequence continues at coordinate 594,757 of CAWKGY010000003.1, forward strand.
GCGCGTGCGACGAGGAGGTCGTCGAGGAACCCCCGGCGCTCCCCGGGGTCGCCGCGGACCAGCGCGAGGTCCTCGGGGGCGAACACGACCGTCCGCACGATGCCCAGGATCTCGCGGGGCCGCGGCACCGGGGAGCGGTTGACCCGGGCCCGGTTCGCCCTGCCCGGCTGGATCTCGACCTGGACGGTGAGCTCCCGGCCCTCGTTGACCACCGTCGCCCGCACCACGGCGGCCTCGGCCCCCCGCCGTACCAGCGGCGCGTCGGAGGAGACCCGGTGCGACGAGAGCGTCGCCAGGTACCCCACGGCCTCGACCAGGTTGGTCTTGCCCTGCCCGTTGGCCCCGACGAGCACGGTGACGCCGGGGGTCAGGCGCAGGTCGGCCTGCGGCCACGACCGGAAGTCGGTGACCGACAGCTCCCTCACGTACACGGGCGCGTCTAGCCGCCCGTCGGCGGCTCGTTGGCGGCGTCGCCGGCCTTGTGGGTGGCGTGGCCGCCGAACTGGGCGCGGAGGGCGGCGACCGCCTTCATGGCGGGCGAGTCGACCTGCCGTGAGGAGAACCGGGCGAACAGGGCCGCCGAGATCACCGGGAGCGGCACGGCGTGCACGATCGCCTCGTCCACGGTCCAGCGGCCCTCGCCGGAGTCCTCGGCGTAGCCGGTGATCTGGTCCAGGTGCGGGTCGGCCTCGAGGGCCAGGACCATGAGGTCGAGCAGCCAGCTGCGCACCACCGTGCCGCGGCTCCACGCCTTCATCACGGCGCCGACGTCGGTCACCGGTCCGCCGGCGGAGAGCAGCTCGTAGCCCTCGGCGTAGGCCTGCATGAGGCCGTACTCGACGCCGTTGTGGACCATCTTCGCGTAGTGACCGGCCCCGATCGGCCCGGCGTGGGCGAAGCCCTCCTCGCGGGGTCCCTCGGGGCGCAGCGCGTCGAAGACCGGCATGAGCCGCTCGATGTCGGCGTCGGCGCCGCCGGCCATGAGCCCGTAGCCCTCGGTGCGTCCCCAGATGCCGCCGGAGACGCCGCAGTCCGCGTAGTGGACCCCGTGCTCGGAGAGGAGGTCCGCGTGCACCGTGTCGTCGGTGAAGCGGCTGTTGCCGCCGTCGACGACGAGGTCGCCCTCCTCCAGCAGGTCGGCCAGGCTGCGCACCGTCGAGTGGGTGGGCTCGCCCGAGGGCACCATGAGCCACACCGTCCGCGGTGCCGTGAGTGCCTTCACGAGCTCGTCGAGGGACTGCACGTCCCCGGACCCGTCGTTGGCGTACCCGACGACCTCGTGACCGGCGGCGCGCAGCCGCTCGGCCATGTTGCCGCCCATCCGGCCGAGACCGACCATCCCCAGCTGCACCGCGATCCGCTCCCTCGTCGCCACCGGTCACCTGTCCGTGCTCCCGGCCCGACCCTCCGGGCCCGGTCCTTGCGTACCCGCCGGCCCCCGTGATCACGGTGGCCCGACGGCGGCGCTCAGCCCGGTAGACGGACCGGCATGAGCAGGTACAGGTAGCCCGGGCGCGGCTCCGGGAGGTCGGTGTCGCCCCCCGGACCGGGCTCGACGGCGGTGGTCGACGCCTCGTCGGCGGCGACCTCGCCCTCGCCGGACCCGTCCTCGCCCGGTGCGGACGCCGGGCGCAACAGCGCCGGGCGGCTCGGCGTCGTGAAGGACAGGTGCGCGGCGTCGGAGCCGAGCGCGCCCAGGCCGTCGAGGAGGTACCCGGGGTTGAAGGCGATCGTCAGCGGCTCGCCGGCGAACGAGCACGGCAGCTGCTCCTCGGCGCTGCCCTCGTCGTCCCCGCCCGCGGTCAGCCGCAGCGAGCCCTCCTCGAACTCCAGCCGGACCTGCGTGCCGCGCTCGGCGACCAGCGACACGCGCTTGATCGCGTCGACCAGCGGACCGATCTCGACGACCGCCGCCGAGGTGTGCTCCTTCGGCAGCAGCTGGCGGTAGCGGGGGAACTCGGCGTCGAGCAGCCGGGTGGTGGAGCGGCGTCCGCCGCCGGAGAGCCCGAGCAGGCCGTCGCCGCGTCCGAGGGCCAGCTCGATCTTCGTGCCGCCCGAGGTGAGCGTCTTGGCGGCCTCGGAGAGCGTCTTCGCGGGGGCGAGGATCGCGGTGGACTCGCCCTCGGCCGCCGCCGGGCCGCCGTCACCGGGCTCCCAGGTGAACTCCCGCACGGCCAGCCGGAAGCGGTCCGTCGCGGCCATCGTCAGCGACGCGCCGTCGATCTCGACGCGGATGCCGGTCAGCATGGGCAGCGTGTCGTCCCGGCCGGCGGCCACGGCCACCTGGGAGACCGCGCGGGCGAAGACCTCGGGGGCGAGCTGTCCGACGACCGGCGGCATCTCCGGGAGCTGCGGGTAGTCCTCGGCGGACATGGTCGGGAGGCTGAAGCGGGCGTTGCCGCAGGTGATCGAGGCGCGCGGGCCCTCGACGGTGACGTCCACCGGGTGCGGGGGCAGCGACCGCGTGATGTCGGCCAGCAACCGCCCGGAGACCAGGGCACGGCCGCCGTCGCCGATCATCGCCGCGACCTCGACCCGGGCGGAGACCTCGTAGTCGAACCCCGAGACGGTCAGCGTGCCCTCGTCCGCCGCGTCGAGCAGGACGCCGCCGAGGACCGGGACCGGCGCCCGGCTGGGCAGGCTGCGCGCGACGAAGGCCACCGCGTCGGCGAAGGCGTCACGCTCCACGCGGAACTTCATCGCTGTCCTCCAGGGATGGGCGTCGTGCAGGCGGGCTCGGAGCAGGGACCGGACCGGTCCGTCACGGTAGAGCGTGACAGGGGGGTCCGACACTCCGGGCCTGTGCAGGGACGGTCCGGTCGACGCTCCCCAGGCCTGTTGTTCTGTAGTTCTTCCTAGAGAAGAAGAACAGTAGTGACAGTAGGTCCTGTGGGCGCTGTGGAGTACCGGTGTCGACGCAGGTCGGGCGGGCGGGACCCGTGTGGAGCGACGCCCTCGGCCGTCCCCGGATCCGGGGACCGATCGGCGTGGGAGGTGGACGGCGGACGGGGAGCCGGTTCCGTACCCCCTCCGTCCACGGGTCCGGGCCGAGATGTCCACAGACTTGTCCCCAGCTGTGGGTCGATCGGGAGTCGAACGACTGCGGAGCGCTATCGCGGCCTCGGTGGGCGGGATGTCCGGGGCGGGGACCGGTGTCCGGCGGTGTCCGATCGGGGCGGCACGGACCCGCCCGGCGGCATCGGGCGGGGGAAATCGTGACGGTGCGTGCAGATTCTGCCGATGCGGGACGCTCGGGGCGCGGGTCGCTGCCCGTCGGTGGGGGGCCGACGAGGGGTACGTGAAGCAGCTCAGCGGGCCGGCGGGGATGCGTGGCGTGCCCCTCGCGGGCCGCGAACCGGGTCAGCCGGCGGCGGGCCCGCCGGGCGGTGACGAGGGGTACGTGGAGCAGCTCAGCGGGCCGACGGGGATGCGTGGCATGCCCCTCGCGGGCCGCGAACCGGCTCAGCCGCGGGCGCGCTGCTTGATGCGGGCGGTGAGCTCCTGGACCTGCTCGTAGGTCCGGCGCCGCTCGGCCATCTCCTTGCGGATCTTCTTGTCGGCGTGCATGACCGTGGTGTGGTCGCGGTTGCCGAACGTCTGCCCGATGCGGGGCAGCGAGAGGTCGGTGAGCTCGCGGCAGAGGTACATGGCGATCTGCCGGGACAGCGCGAGCGCCTTCGTCTTGCCGGGGCCGGTGAGGTCGTCGATGGAGACCCCGTAGAACTCGGCCGTCACCGCCATGATCGTGGGTGCGGTGATCTCCGACTGGCGGGAGTCGGGGATGAGGTCGCGCAGCACGATCTCGGCGAGCTGCAGGTCGATCGGCTGCCGGTTGAGCGACGCGAACGCGGTGACGCGGATCAGGGCGCCCTCGAGCTCGCGGATGTTGCGCTCGATCCGGTCGGCGATGAACTCCAGCACCTCGGGCGGGGCGGCCATCCGCTCGCCGGCGGCCTTCTTGCGCAGGATCGCGATCCGCGTCTCGAGCTCGGGCGGCTGGATGTCGGTGATCAGGCCCCACTCGAACCGCGTGCGGAGCCGGTCCTCCAGGGTCTCCAGCCGCTTGGGCGGCCGGTCGGAGGAGACGACGATCTGCTTGTTCGCGTTGTGGAGGGTGTTGAAGGTGTGGAAGAACTCCTCCTGGGTCCCCTCCTTGCCCTCGAGGAACTGGATGTCGTCCACGAGCAGCACGTCGACGTCGCGGTAGCGCCGCTGGAAGGCGATCTTGCGGTCGTCGCGCAGCGAGTTGATGAAGTCGTTCGTGAACTCCTCGGTGGACACGTAGCGCACGCGCATGCCGGAGAACAGACGCTGGGCGTAGTGCCCGACGGCGTGCAGCAGGTGCGTCTTGCCGAGTCCGGAGTCGCCCCAGACGAACAGCGGGTTGTAGGCGCGTGCCGGCGCCTCGGCCACGGCGACGGCGGCGGCGTGCGCGAACCGGTTCGAGGCCCCGATGACGAAGGTGTCGAAGAGGTACTTCTCGTTCAGCCGGGTCTGGGAGCGGGGTGCGCCGCGGGCGTCCCCGCTGGGGGACGGCTCGCCGTCGGACCGGCTCGGGGCCGCGGGCCGACCGGGCGGGCTCCAGAATCTCGTGGACGGCGGCGAGGCCGTCGCGGACCTCGTCGACCTCCTCTTCGGGATGGGCCCGGTCCGGGTTGTGCGTGACCTTCCCGACGCCCGCGGCCGCCGCGATCGCGTCGGCGCGGTACCGGTGGTTCTCGGAGCCGGACCCGGACCCCGTGAGGTATCCGGTGTCGGGGCCGCCGTCGTCGTAGTTCTGCCCGGGGTAGGCGGGGGCCGCGTAGCCGTCGCCCGTGCCGAGGGCCGCGTCGGTGCCGATGCCGAGTCGCGGCAGGGGCGACGTCTCCGGCCCGGCCACCGCCTCGGCCGCGGCGCGGGAGCTGTGGTCCACGCGGACGGCGAGCTGGACCGGCCGGCCGATGTGGCGGGAGAGGGCGTCGACGATCGGGTCGCGCAGGGCCCGTTCGATGGCCTCCTTGGCGAACTCGCTCGGTGCGGCGAGCAGGGCGGTGTCGTCCAGGAGGCCGAGGGGGCGGGTCACGCGGACCCAGGCCCGCTGCTGGGCGGAGAGGGCGGGGCCCTCGGGGGAGCCCGCGGTGAGCTCGGCGACGACGCGGTGCCAGGTGCCGTCGAGATCGGAGAGCTGGTCCGACATTGCCGACCTCCTCCGTCGTCCCCCTGCGCACCCCGGAATCCCCGGGATCCGTGCACGTCACACCACGGGCACGCGCAAATCCACAGAGTTGTCCACAACTGTGCACGACGCCCACACGTGTCGGCCGCGCGGGCCCCTCCCCCGGGAACCGCGCCGAGCATCCCGCGCCGCGTGGTCCTCCGTGCCCACGTCCCGCGCCGTCATCGCCACCGGGAACCCGCCATGTCCGAACGAACGACGAGCCCGACGGTTCCGGCCCCCCGACGATTCCGGAGCACGGCACCGGCCCGGGGTCGACCCCCGGGGACGTCGATCCGGCAGCACCGGGACGAGGCATCGGCGGGGAAGCGAGACGCTAACAAGGCGCCGTGCCGGGCCACAAGCTCCCGCCGGCCCGACCCGGGCCGTCCGACGACGGACGACTCGATCCTCCACCCGGCTCCCGAGATCATCGTGCCGGGTGCGTGAGCCGGGCCCGACGTGGGGCCTCGTCGGTGGGCTCGGCTACGCTGGTCACGACCGGATCCGGGTCTTGCCGCCCCAGGACATGTCCTGGGTCCCTCGGCGTGCGCCCGGCACACCCGCGCTCCCCCGTCACCGGGGTGAGCTGACGCAGGAGTTCTCAGCCGTGGCCAAGGGCAAGCGCACGTTCCAGCCGAACAACCGTCGTCGGTCGAAGACCCACGGGTTCCGGCTGCGGATGAGCACGCGCGCCGGTCGCGCCGTGCTCGCGAACCGCCGCCGCAAGAACCGCGCCACGCTGAGCGCCTGACGGGCCACGCCCGTCATCCCTGGCGTCCCGCCCCGTGCTGCCGCGCCCGTCCCGGGTCCGCCGCCCCGACGACTTCCGACGGATTCTCCGTCGTGGTCGGAAGGCCGGTCGGCGGCTCCTGTCGGTCCACGCCCTGCGCGATGACGAGGCGGGCTCACGGGCCGGCTTCGTCGTCGGGCGCTCGGTGGGCGGGTCGGTCGAGCGCCACCGCGTGACCCGGCGCCTGCGGCACCTCGCCGCCGACCGTCTCGGGTACCTGCCGGAGGGCACGGCGCTCGTGGTGCGGGCCCATCCGCCGGCCGCGGGAGCCACCTCCGCCGAGCTGGCCGCGGACCTCGACGCCGCCCTACGACGGCTCGGGGTCGCACCCGGCCCGCGTGCCGTCGGTCCGGCGGCCTCGCCGGCCGACCGGGACCGGTAGGACGCCCGGTGGACGCGGCGATCGCGCACTTCCGGGTCGGAGACGTTCGCCCTCCCGGCCCGTCGCGGGCACCATGGTCGGGAGAACCGGTCGCAGGGCCCCGGAACGGACGCCGCGGTGACGAAGCGGCGTGGTTCCACGGGAAACCGACGGGAGAGGGCGACGTGGAGATCGGGACACCGCTGGGGTCCGCGCCGCGACCCGGCCCGGCCGCACGCCTCGTGATCGGTCTCCTCGGCGTCTACCGCCGGTGGATCTCCCCGCTCTTCCTCCCCCACTGCCGCTTCCACCCGAGCTGCAGCGCCTACGCCGTCGAGGCGCTCCGCGTCCACGGCCTCGCGCGCGGGACGGGTCTCGCCGTGCTGCGCCTGCTGAAGTGCGCGCCCTGGCATCCTGGCGGCCTGGACCCCGTCCCCCCGCGCCGGATCCGCGACCCGGACGGTGAGCTCGTCCCGGGCCCCGACCCCGACCCGCCCGCGGCGGACGGTCCGCCCACCGACCCGACGGACCGCACCGCCCCCCGGGGAGCCGCTTCCCCCACCAGCGAGGAGCACGCGTCGTGCTGAACTTCATCTACTACCCGGTGTCGGCCATCCTGTGGTTCTGGCACAAGGTGTTCGGCTTCGCGCTGGGCGCCGACAACGGGTTCGCCTGGGCGCTGTCGGTCATCTTCCTGGTCTTCACGCTGCGCGCGCTGCTGTTCAAGCCGTTCGTCAGCCAGGTCCGCTCGATGCGGAAGATGCAGGAGTTCCAGCCGCAGATCAAGAAGCTGCAGGAGAAGTACAAGAACGACAAGCAGAAGCTCGCCACGGAGATGCAGAAGCTCCAGAAGGAGCACGGCGTCAACCCGCTGGGCGGCTGCCTGCCCGTCCTGGTTCAGCTCCCGGTCTTCATCGGCCTGTTCCACGTGCTGCGGGGCTTCCAGCCGAACTACCCGTACAACTACGTCTTCGACCGCACCGACGTCGTCTCGTTCAACAACGCGAGCCTCCTCGGCGTCAAGCTCTCCCAGTCGATCTTCGGTGGGGCCCAGGAGCTCGGCCACTTCTCGCTGAACTTCCACACCTTCACCCCGTCGGTCGTCCCGGTGGCGCTGCCGCTGATGATCATCGCCAGCGTCGCCACCCACTTCACGGCCCGGATCTCGGCCCAGCACCAGACCACGGCGTCGGCGGCGAACCCGCAGGCCGCGGTCATGCAGAAGCTGACGATGTGGCTCTTCCCCATCGGCGTGCTCGTCTTCGGTGCCTTCTTCCCGATCGCGATCCTGCTGTACTGGCTGGCCAACAACTCCTGGACGCTGACGCAGCAGTGGTACGTGTACGGCCGCATCGCCCGCGAGGAGGAGGAGCGCCGCGCCCAGGCCTCGGAGCAGCGCGATCTGCTCGCCCCCAAGCCGGGTCAGAAGCCGAAGCGCGTCGACGCCGCCCGCAACGGCGACGTGGAGCTCGACGCGGCTCCGGCCGAGCCCGCCGAGCCGGCCGAGCCCCAGGACGCGCCGTCGTCCCCGGCGTCGACGAACGGGTCCGGGAACGGGTCCGCGAACGGATCGTCGAACGGCTCCTCCCCCGGCACCACGCCGAAGCCCGGCGCCCGCCCGACGTCCGGGAAGAGCAGCGGCCGAGCCGCCCCCGGCAAGGTGGGGTCGCCGACGGCCAAGAACGGCTCGGGCAAGAACGGGTCCCGGTCCGGCCAGCAGCTCGCCTCGTCGGGACGTCCCGGCGGCGGAAAGAAGTCGAAGAAACGACGTTGACGATCCCGGTCGGTCCCGCCCGCTCCCCGGCGGCGGGACCGGCCCGCGGGGCGCCCGCGCCCCACCCCAGCCACCCGCACCGTCGTCCCTCGACCGTCGAGGATCGGTGGCGCGGGAACCGAAGGGCCGCCCGCGGCCCGGCGAGAGGAGACATGCCGTGTCCGAGACCCTGCAGTCGGACGGTCCCGCGGAGGACACCGCGACGGCGGAGGGTGCCGAGAGTTCCCCCCAGGACGTCCTGGTCCGCGAGGGCGACATCGCCGGGGACTACCTCGAGCGTCTGCTCGACATCCTCGACTTCGACGGCGACATCGACCTGGACGTGGAGGCCGGCCGCGCGGTCGTCAGCATCGACGGCGGCAAGGACCTCGAGAAGCTCGTCGGTCAGCGGGGCGATGTCCTGGAGGCCCTCCAGGAGCTCACCCGCCTCGCGGTCCAGCAGAGCACCGGGACCCGTAACCGACTGATGCTGGACATCGCGGGGTGGCGGTCGAACCGGCGCTCGGAGCTGACCGAGCTGGGCCGGCACGCGGCCGAGGAGGTCAAGTCGAGCGGCGAGAGCCAGAAGCTCCGGCCGATGACGCCGTTCGAGCGCAAGATCGTGCACGACGCCGTGGCGAGCGTGGACGGCGTGCACAGCGAGAGCGAGGGTGAGGAGCCCCGCCGTCGCGTGGTCGTCCTCCCCGGTAGCTGAGGTGCGCGGCACGTCGACGGCGGACGCCCGTGTTCCACGTGGAACACGGGCTCCTGAGCGTGGCGGACGACGACGGGGACGGCGACGGTGACGCTGGAGGGACGGAGTCCGGCGCCCACGCCGGGCCGGCCGGACGAGGGCGCCGCGGACGGCGACGTCCCGCTGCCCGAACCCACCGCCGAGGCGGAGGAGCTCTTCGGTGACGCCCTCCCCCGGGTGCGGCGCTACGCCGAGCTCCTCGCCGGTCCTGGTCGCGAGCAGGGCGTCATCGGCCCGCGGGAGCTGCCCCGGCTCTGGGATCGGCACCTCGTGAACTCCGCCCACGTCGGTCGGGTCATCCCCGCGGACTCCTCGGTCCTCGACGTCGGTTCGGGCGCCGGGCTCCCCGGCATCCCGCTCGCCCTCGCCCGCCCCGACCTCACCGTGACCCTTCTCGAGCCGATGGCGCGGCGGGTGGCCTGGCTGGAGGAGGTCGTCGCCGACCTCGGGCTCGACGTCACGGTGCGCCGCGGCCGGGCCGAGGAGCGCGAGACGCGGCGCGCGTGCGGGGAGTTCGACGTGGTCACGGCCCGCGCGGTCGCGCCGATGGGGCGGCTCGCGACGTGGACGATGCCCCTCGTGCGGCCGGGTGGGAGACTCGCCGCGCTCAAGGGCGCGAGCGCGCACGACGAGGTGCGGCGCGACGCGAACGATCTCCGCGCCGCGGGCGGTGGTGAGGTCGAGGTCGTGCGATGCGGCGCGGGAGACGCCACGACGCACATCGTGGTGGTACATCGAACGGAGCGGCGGACCGCTGCCGGCTCGGGTCCCGGTGCGGGGCGCCGTGGTCGTGGCAGGAAGGATCGATCCTCGTGACCGATGGACATGACGGCGTTCCACGTGAAACGCGACGCTCCGAGCGGGTGAGTGCGGAGCGGGTACGCGAGGCCGTCAGTGAGGCCGTGTCGACAGTGGGCGCCGGCGTACTCGGGGCCGGCGAGGTCATCTACGGCGACGGCGGCGGGATGACCCCCATCGCGGAGGAGGCCGCCCGCGCCGCCCGCGTGCTCCACCCCGAGGACCACCGGATGCCCCGGCCGTCCCGGCGTCGGGTGATCACGGTCGCCAACCAGAAGGGCGGGGTCGGCAAGACGACGAGCACCGTCAACCTCGCCGCCGCCCTCGCGCTGCACGGGGCGCGGGTCCTCGTCGTCGACCTCGACCCCCAGGGCAACGCCAGCACCGCGCTCGGCGTCGACCACCGGAGCGGGGTGCCCTCCATCTACGAGGTCCTCATCGGGGAGATGACCCTCGACGAGGCCGCCCAGGTCTGCGACCGCTCGCCGGACCTGCTCTGCGTCCCGGCCACGATCGACCTCGCCGGCGCCGAGATCGAGCTGGTGTCGATGATGAACCGGGAGTCCCGCCTGCGGCAGGCGCTCTCGACCGAGGCACTCGACCGGCTCGACGTCGACTACGTCCTGGTGGACTGCCCGCCGTCGCTCGGCCTGCTCACGCTGAACGCGATGGTCGCGGCGCCCGAGGTGCTCATCCCGATCCAGTGCGAGTACTACGCCCTCGAGGGTCTCTCCCAGCTGCTCAACAACATCGGGCTGGTGCAGTCGCACCTCAACCCCTCGCTGCACGTCTCCACGATCCTGCTGACGATGTACGACGGCCGCACCAAGCTCGCCGACCAGGTCACGCACGAGGTCCGGACCCACTTCGGGGACCTCGTCCTGCGCACCGTCATCCCCCGCAGCGTGAAGGTGAGCGAGGCGCCGGGGTTCGGGCAGACCGTGTTGACCTACGACCCGGGCTCCCGTGGCGCGATGAGCTATCTCGACGCGGCCCGCGAGTTCGCCATGCGTGCCGCGGTCGCCGAGCGACGCACCCAATCGGCCGCTGCGAGCACCACGGGGGACCACGGATGACCGAACGTCGAGGTGGGCTGGGCCGCGGGCTCGCCGCGCTGATCCCGACCGGGCCGCCGGACTCGCCGGACGCCCGGCCCGGGGTCGGGAGCCGTGCGGCCGACGTCGTCATCGGGCAGCGCTCCCCCGCGTCGTCCCGGGTCGCCACCCCGGACGCGCCCGCAGGAGACCCGGGCCCCGCCGCCGACGGCGGGTCGGTGGCCGGTGCGGTCTACCGCGAGGTCCGCGTGGACGGGATCCGCGCCAACCCGCGCCAGCCGCGCACCGTCTTCGACGAGGAGGCGCTCGCCGAGCTCGAGCACTCGGTGCGCGAGTTCGGCCTGCTCCAGCCGATCGTGGTCCGCGAGCTCGACGCGCCCGTGCCCGCCGAGGGCGGCGTCGACGTCACCCACGAGATCGTCATGGGCGAGCGCCGCTGGCGCGCGGCGCAGCGCGCCGGCCTCACCCACATCCCGGCCATCGTCCGCCGGACCGCCGACGACGACCTGCTGCGCGACGCGCTCCTCGAGAACATCCACCGCGTCCAGCTCAACCCGCTCGAGGAGGCGGCCGCCTACCAGCAGCTGCTCACCGAGTTCGCCGTGACGCACGAGCAGCTCGCGGACCGCATCGGGCGCAGCAGGCCGGCCATCACCAACACGATCCGGCTGCTGCGGCTGCCCGTCGCGGTGCAGCGTCGCGTGGCGGCCGGCGTGCTGTCGGCCGGGCACGCCCGCGCGCTGCTCGGCATCGAGGACACCGCCGCGCAGGAGGAGCTCGCCGCGCGGATCGTGGCCGAGGGCATGTCGGTGCGCGCGGCGGAGGAGGCGGTCACCCTCGCGCGCGGGGAGAAGGACACGTCGACGGCCAAGCGCCGGGCACCCGCGCGGCGCCCGCTGCACGCCCCGGGCCTCCAGGACCTCGCCGAGCGGCTCTCGGACGCCTACGACACCCGCGTGAAGGTCGAGCTGGGCCAGCGCAAGGGCCGGATCGTCGTCGAGTTCGGCTCGGTCGAGGATCTGGAGCGCATCGCGCAGCTGATGGGTCGGAAGGGCCTCTCGGGCTCCCCACCCTCGGAGTGATCCACGAGGCCGCCAGCGTCGATCTCAGGGCGCCCTGAGATCGACGCTGAGGCGCCTCACTCCCCGGCACCCCGGAGGACGGCCCGGTCGACGAGCCGGGTGAAGACCTCCGCGAGGTCGCGCCCGGCGGCCGCCACCGCCCGCGGGAGCAGCGAGTTCTCGGTGAGGCCCGGGGAGACGTTGACCTCGAGGACCTGGACCCGGCCCTCGGCGTCGACGACCGCGTCGGTCCGGGAGAGGTCGCGCAGCCCGAGGGTCCGGTGCGCGGCGACGGCCGCCTCGGCCACGCGCGCCGCGACGTCGTCGGGCAGGCGGGCCGGGCAGTGGAACCGCGTCAGGCCCGCCGTGTACCGCGCGGTGTAGTCGTAGACCCCGTTCCCGGGCTCGACCTCGACCGCGGGCAGTGCCACCGGGCCGTCGCCGGTGTCGACCACCGACGCCGCGACCTCGACGCCGTCGACGAACCGCTCGACGAGGACGGTGTCCCCGTAGGCGAGCGCGCCGACCATCGCCGCGGGGAGCTCGGTGGCGTCCCGGACGACGTGCGCGCCGAGCGCGGACCCGCCCTGGTCGGGCTTGAGCATGAGCGGCAGCCCGAACCGGGCGACGAGCGCGTCGAGCACGCCCGCCGCGCCCAGCTCGCGGAACGTCGTCTGCGGCAGCGCCACCCAGTCCGGGGTGTCCAGGCCGGCCCGGGCGAGCTCCGTCTTGGCCATGGGCTTGTCGTGGGCCCGGCGGCAGTCCCGGGCCCGGGTGCCGACGTAGGGGACGCCGACGAGCTCCAGGACGCTCTGCACGGCCCCGTTCTCGCCCTCCCCGCCGTGCAGCGCGACGACGACCGCGTCGGGCCGGGTCGTGGTCAGCCGACCGAGCAGGGCGGTGTCGGTGTCCCACTCGTCCACGGTGGCCCCGGCGTCGCGCAGGACCGAGGCGATCCGCCGCCCGGAGCGCAACGACACGTCCCGCTCGTGGGAGAGGCCCCCGGCGAGCACGGCGACGGAGAGATCGGTCCTGGCCGGGTCGGTCACGGCCGGGAACCTATCTCGTGCCCGGTCCCCGACGACCCGGTGCCCGGACGCGCCGGCGCCTCCCGGAACACGCCCGTGACGGCCGGCACAGCTCGAGGAACGAGTGCCGGACCGGCGTCACCGTGGCGTGACTACGCCGTGTCGACCGCCGGCGCCTGCGGCCCGCCCGGCCGCCCGGAGCGGTGACCCGCCACCCCGAAGGTGCGCAGCAGCTCGAGCTCGCCGTCGAGGACCCCGGCGAGGCGACGGACGCCCTCGGTGATCCGCTCGGGCGGCGGGTAGCAGAACGACAGGCGCATGTGGCGGCTGCCGGACCCGTCGGCGTGGAACCCGGTGCCCGACGCGTACGCCACCCGGGCCGTGATGGCCCGGGGAAGCATCGCCCGCGTGTCCACGCCCTCGGGGACGGTCGCCCACACGAAGAACCCGCCCTGGGGCCGCGTCCAGCGGCACCCGTCGGGCAGGTGGGTCTCGAGGGCCGCCAGCATCGCCTCGCAGCGCTCCCGGTACATCTCCCGGAACGACTTCACCAGGCTCCGCCAGTCGTGCGTGGCCAGGTAGCGCGAGACGACGAGCTGGGTGAACGCCGGCGGGCAGAGCGTCGCGGACTCGGCGGCGAGGACGAGCTTGTCGCGGATCCCGTGCGGGGCGAGCGCCCAGCCCACCCGAAGGCCCGAGGCGAAGATCTTGGAGAACGAGCCGAGGTAGACGACGTTCTCGGGGTCCATCGAGCGCAGCGACGGGTAGGTCTGGCCGTCGAAGCCGAGCAGCCCGTAGGGGTTGTCCTCGACGATCAGCACGCCGTGGCGGCGACAGAGCTCCACGATCTCCGGGCGCCGGTCGGTGGCGAGGCTCACCCCGACCGGGTTGTGGAAGTTCGGCACGGTGTAGAGGAACTTCGCCCGCCTCCCCTCGCGGGCCAGGCGCTGCAGGGCCTCGTCGAGGGCGGCCGGAACGAGGCCGTCGTCGTCCATGGCCACGTGGCGGACCTCCGCCTGGTAGGCCGCGAACGAGCCCAGCGCCCCGACGTAGGACGGCGACTCGGCGAGCACGACGTCGCCCGGGTCGACGAAGAGCCGGGTGAGCATGTCGAGCGCCGACTGCGAACCGACCGTGACCACGACGTCGTCCGGGGCGAACCCGCCGGTCGCGGCGAGGCTGCCCGCCTCGAACGCCATGACCTCGCCGATCTGCTCGCGCAGCACCGGCACGCCCTGGGCGGAGCCGTACTGCAGGGCGCTCTGGCCCTCCGCGGCGACCAGGCCCGCGACCTCGACCGACAGCGAGTCCAGCGGCAGCGCGGCCAGGTTCGGCATCCCGCCGGCCAGCGACACCACCTCGGGGCGGCTGGCCACCGCGAACAGGGCCCGGATCTCGGACGCCGTCATCCCCGCCGTGCGGGCCGCGTAGCGGTCCAGGTGGGGGTCGCCGGCGTCGCCCGCTGCCGCCGCACCCGCCGCCGCGGCCGGTCCGAGGGACCCGGTGGTGCGGTGCTCGGGCGGGATCGCGGTCATCGGCGACTCTCCGTGTCGTGGCAGGAGTGGATCGCCGAGCGAGTCTACGCGGTCGTGTCCCTCGATCCAGCGCACCTCGGCGTCGCGGACACCACGATCGGTGGCGCCCGTATTGTCGACGGCGGCGCGGAGGGGTACGCATGCACTCCGGCAGGATCAGGCGCCGCCAGGACGTGGTGGTGCGGGGACGCGGCCGGGGTGACCGGGCCGGCCCGCGACGGGACGGGAGTGTCGGTGTCGCGAGAGTGTGTCGGGGTCACCCTGGACAACATCGACGAGCTGCCCAAGGGCTGCCGTCGGTGCGTCTACTGGGAGCTCCCGCCGCACCTGGGCGCCCAGGCCGAGGAGTTCGGCACCCTGGAGCTGGAGAAGGAGGCCTGGGTCTCCGGTGTCCTGCTCGAGTGGGGCTCCTGCGGGCGGATCGCCCACGTCGAGGGCGTCCCGGCCGGCTACGCGTTCTACGCCCCGCCGGCGGCGGTGCCCCGGGCCGCCGCGTTCCCGACCGCGCCCGTCGGCGCCGACGCCGTGCTGCTGTGCGGTCTGCACGTCGTCCCGGACTTCAGCGGCAGCGGCGTCGGGCGGATGCTCGTGCAGGACGTGGTCCGCGACCTGTCCCGCCGCGGCGTGAAGGCCCTCGAGGCGTTCGGCGACACCGCCGAGCGGCCCCGGACCGAGGCCCACGGCCGCACCGTCGAGGACACCCCCACCTGCGTGCTCCCGGCCGCGTTCCTGCGGGCCGTGGGGTTCAAGACCGTCGCGCCGCACCACCGCTGGCCGCGGCTGCGCCTCGAGATGCGCACCGGGTTCTCCTGGAAGGAGGACGTGGAGGCGGCGATCGCCCAGCTCCTGGGCTCGGTGTCGATCACCACCGCCCCTGCCGCTCCGGTGGGGGCGCCGGCTCCGCGCTAGGTGCCTGCGGCTCGTGAGCACTTTCGGCTGCCATAGCCCTCGAAAGTGCTCACGTGCGCGAAGCGCACCTACGCGCCGATCGGGCTGCCTTCCTCACGCTGGAGGATGTCGGAGAACGTGAACGTCCCGGTCGGCTTGTCGTTCTGGCCGAGCAGGTAGAGGCGCTTCACGGCGACGAGGATCCCCTCGGCGACGACGTCGCGGAACGCCGGGTCGAGCAGGGCGTTGCGGTCCCGCTCGTTGGTCAGGTAGCCGATCTCGACGCGGACCGCGGGCATGCGGGTCAGCCGCAGCAGCTCCCAGGGGCGCGGGTGGACGCCGCAGTCGAGCATCCGCGTGCGGGCCAGCAGCTCGCGGTGGATGAAGCCGGCCAGCGCCTCCCCGACGGTGGAGGTCGCGCCGGTACCGGTGCCGAAGTGGAAGGCCGCGAGGCCGTTGGCGGCCGGGCTGGGGTTGGCGTCGACGTGCAGCGACAGCACCACGTCCGCCCCCGCGGTGTTCGCGAACCCGGCGCGCTCGGCGTCGGACGGGCAGTCGTTCGGGCCGTGGGAGAGCAGGGCCTCCATGCCCGCGGCCGACATCCGGCCCTCGAGGCGCCGGGCGACGTCGGCCACGAGGCCCGCCTCGGTGACACCGCCGACCGCGACGCCCGGGTTGGCGCCGCCGTGACCCGGATCGATCACGATGCGCTTGCCCGTGAGTCGGGGGCCGGCGCGGTGGAGGCGCTCCTGCTCGCGCAGCAGGCCCGGGCGCCCGCCCGTGACCTTGCGACCGAGGTAGCCGAGGTGGCGCAGGGTGCGCGGACCGCAGATGCCGTCGGGCGCCATCCCGTAGTCGCGCTGGAAGCTGCGCAGCGCCTGCTCGGTCTGGCGGCCGAACACGCCGTCCGCGCGCCCGGAGTCGTACCCGAGCTCGAGGAGGCGCTCCTGGAGGGCGAAGACGTCGTCGCCGGTCATGGTGTTCGAGGCCTGCAGGCACAGCATGCGGTCGCCCAGCGACCAGCGTGCGTCCCGCAGGGCCCGGTAGGTGGCCGGCCCGACGACACCGTCGGTGATGAGGCCACGGTTCTGCTGGAACGCCCGGACGGCGTCCTCGAGCGCGCCGTCGAAGCGGGAGGGCTCGATGGCCGGGCCGCCGGGGGTCGGTGGATCGACCAGCGCGAGCGCCTGCAGTGCTGCACGGACCTCGGCGACGGCCGGACCGGTGTCGCCGCGGCTCAGCAGCTGCATTCGGGTCGCTCCCGTCGCTCGCGGACTCGGACGGTGTCCCGACGCCCGGCCCGGACCCCCGCTCGCGCGGACCCGGACGGGAGACCGCCTCGGTTCACCGGGGTCTCATTGTGCCCTGTCGGCCCGCTCGCACCCCGCATCGGGCCCGCGCCGGAGGGTCACGGTTCGGGATCGCGGTCCCGCCCGGTCCGGGTCCGGACATGCCGACGCCGGGCCCGGACGGTGGTCCGGACCCGGCGCACGGGTGGAGATGATCAGTTGAGGACGTCGGAGAGGTCGTTGAGCAGCGCGGCCTTCGGCTTCGCGCCCACGATCTGCTTCACCGGCTTGCCGCCCTGGAAGACGATCATCGTCGGGATCGACATGACCTGGTAGTCACGCGCGGTCGCCTGGTTCTGGTCGATGTCCAGCTTGGCGATGGTGATCTTGTCGCCGTGCTCCTGGGCGATCTCCTCGAGGACCGGGGCGACCATCTTGCACGGGCCGCACCAGGTGGCCCAGAAGTCGACCAGGACGGGCTTGTCGCTGCTCAGCACCTCGTCGGAGAAGGTGGAGTCGGTGACGGTGACGGGGCTACCCATCGGGGGATCCTCCTCGGATCATTGAACGAGCGGGATGCTCGGTCGGATGGATGGTGTCGGGAGCGGCGCCGCCGGCCGGGTGGGCCGGCGCGCCGGTCAGGAGCCGACGGGGTCGAGCTCCGGGGTCACCTCGGAGTCCACGGTCGGCTTCGGCGAGGTCTCCGGCGTCGGCGTGGCGGCGTTCTCGGCGAGCCAGCGCTCGGCGTCGATCGAGGCCGTGCAGCCGCTGCCCGCGGCCGTGACGGCCTGCTGGTAGGTCTTGTCGATGAGGTCGCCGCAGGCGAAGACACCGGGCAGGTTGGTGTACGTGCTCGGCGCGTCGACCCGCACGTAGCCCTCGTCGTCGAGGTCGACGTGCCCGGCGACCAGCGCCGAGCGCGGGTCGTGCCCGATGGCGACGAAGAGCCCGGTGGCCTCCAGGGTCTCCTCCTCGCCGGTCACGACGTCGCGCACCCGGACGCCGCTGACGGAGTTCTCCCCGAGCACCTCGGTGACCACCGCGTTCGTCCGGAAAGTGATCTTCTCGTTGGCCCGCGCGCGCTCCAGCATGATCCCGGAGGCACGGAACTCCTCCCGTCGGTGCACGATCGTGACCGATCGGGCGAAACGGGTGAGGAACGTCGCCTCTTCCATGGCCGAGTCACCACCGCCGACCACGACGATGTCGTGGTCGCGGAAGAAGAACCCGTCGCAGGTCGCACAGGCGCTCACGCCGTGGCCGAGGAGCCGCTCCTCACCGGGGACGCCGACGTAGCGCGGCGCGGCCCCCATGGCGAGGATCACGGCGCGGGCCCGGTGGGTGTCCTTGTGGACGGTCACCGTCTTCACGTCGCCCTCGAGGTCGAGCGCGTCGACGTCCTCGGGGCGCAGCTGCGCGCCGAACCTCTCGGCCTGGCGCCGCATCTGGTCCATCAGCTCGGGGCCCTGGATGCCCTCGGCGAATCCCGGGTAGTTCTCGACCTCGGTCGTCGTCATGAGGGCACCACCGAACTGGCTGCCCTCGAAGACCACGACGTCGAGCTGAGCCCGCGCCGCATAGGTCGCCGCGGTGTATCCCGCCGGTCCGCTTCCCACGACGATCACGTCGTGGATGGTCTGCTCACTCACGTCCGCTCCAACGTCCGCCACGGGTCCAGGATTCCCCACCGGTCGGCCGCCGACCCCACTCACCCGCCGACGGTGAGGTCGACGAGGGTCTCGGGGCGCCCGGGTGCGCATCCGGGGCCGACGGCGAGCAGCCGGAACCGCGCGGCGCGTCCGGTGGTCAGCACCAGCAGCGTGCCGGGCCTGCCGTCGACGAGGACCTGCCTGCTCCCGACCGGCACGGAGGCGGCGGGGACGCCGTGCGCGACGAGGCAGGCGGACCGCCGGGCCGGGTCGGAGAGCGGTCCGGGGTCCCGGGCGCCGAGACCGGCCCTCAGGGCGCGGACCGGGTCGGCACCCGAGACCGGCTCCGGGGCGGGTACCGGGGACGGGGGCGGCGCGGCGGTCGGGGCCGGTGCGTTCCCGACGACCCCGCTCCCGACGCCCCGGTTCCCGACGACGAGGCCCCCGGTCACCACGGCGACGACGGCGAGCGCCACGAGGCCGACGGCGACGGCCCGACGACGACGCCGGGCAGACCCTTCCGGCCGGGAGGCGGGCCGGGTCCGGCCCGGTGGGCGGGAGGAGCCGGAGGCGCGGTCGGTCGCCGACGACGGCGCGGACGGGTGCGGTGCGGACGGGTGCAGCGGGGACGGCGACGGGTGCGTCAGGGACGGCGTGCGACGGGGACGGGGGCGCCGGCGTCGTCGGCGGGACGTCCGCCGTGCCGGTGGCCCGTTCGGCCGCGAGCCGCTCCTGCATCCGGGCCGCGAACCCCTCGGGCAGCGGCGGTACGGGCGCCGCCGCGAGGTCGGCCCGCGTGCGCTCCAGCGCCGCGAACAGCTCCTCCTCCCCGGCGCGGGGGCGCTCGCCGTCGCCGTGCCGACGCACCGCGTCCTGCGCCGCGGCCCCGGCGTCGTCCCGGGACTCCTCCGTCATCGCTCACCTCCCGCGGGGCTCGACAGGCCGCCTCCCAGGGCTTCGACGTCCGAACCGTCGCCGTCGTTCCCGCCGCCGGGCCGCAGGTGTCCGAGGAGCACCGCGAGCCGGTAGCGCCCGCGGGCGGCGCGGCTCTTCACGGTGCCCTCCCGGACGCCCAGCACCCGGGCCGCCTCGGCGATCGACAGGCCCTCCATGTCGACGAGGACCACCGCCGAGCGCTGCGCGACCGGCAGCCGCTCCAGCGCCTCGTCGACCGCCAGGGCGGTCATGCGGTCCGCCATCGGGTCGCGGGGTGTCGGGACGTCGGTGGTCTCGTCGAGCGGGTCGGTCCGGTGGTGGCGTCGGCGGCGCACCCGGTCGAGGCAGGCGTGGTAGACGATGCGGTGCAGCCAGGTGGACACCGACGCGTCCCCGCGCCACCCGCCCGCGGCGCGGAAGGCGGACAGGAACGCCTCCTGCAGCGCGTCCGCGGCCTCGTGGGAGTCCCCGAGGGTCCGGACCGCGAACGCCCAGAGCCGGTCGGTGTGCCGGCGGACGAGCTCGTCGAACGCGCGGGGGTCCCCCGCCACGTGGGCGGCCATGAGCTCCGGGTCGGAGCGTGGGTCGGCCACGGGAGCGGACGCTAGACGCGGCCCACCCGGCCCAGGTGCGGTTCCGGGAAACCCACCCCCGTCAGCTCGCGCCGACCACCGTGACCTCGGCGATCTGGCTCCGGTACTCGCCGTCCGACTGGCCGAGCGCGGTGATCCAGACGAGCAGGTTGCTGGTCGGGGCGGCCATCGCCTGCAGCGGGATCGTCGTGGTGTCCCCGGAGACGGTGCCGGTGCCCAGCAGCTGGGTCTGCGCGAGCGGGACGTCCGGGGCCGCGGCCGCCCGGATCTCGATGGTGGTCCCGGGGCTCGGCGACTGGACGATCGACCTGGGAGACCTTCGAGGGGGCCCGGAAGGTCGTCATGAGCCCGATCCCGGGCTTGAGCGACGGGAACTGCTGGTCGTACTGCGAGGTCGACCAGGTCGACCCCGGGTCGTTGTCCGCCGCCCGGCCGACCTTGCCGGGGTCGTCCGGATCGCCCGACGGGTCGTAGACCGCGATGCTCGCGAGCTGCACCGGGCCCGTCGGGGTGGGGGCGGGCGGCGGCGCGGGGGCGGCGGCCTGGCCGGGCGCGGGGGCCGGGGCGGGCGCGGCCGAGGTGGGGATGACCAGCGGCGGGCCCGAGGACGGTCCACCGCCGACCAGCGACACCGCCTGGAAGGCGACGAACGCGACGATCGCGAGGACGGCGACCACGAGCAGCGTCACGCCGATGCGGAGCTTGCGGCGCGTCGCGGCGTCGTGCTGCTCGGTGGACTCGTCGTCGTCGGGCTGCCAGACCGTGCCCGGTTCGTCGTCGAGCTGGACGCCGTCCTCGGTCAACGGGAGCAGCACCCCGTCGTCCTCGGCCCCCTCCCGCAGCTGACGGATCAGGCCGTGCACCGCGGCGGCGGTGCGGATGCCGCCGGTGGCGTCCAGGGTGCGGTCGACCAGAGCGGCGAGCCCGACGGGCAGGCTCGGGCGCAGGTCCCGGACGGGGACCGGGGCGCCGGTCGACGTCCGCGCGGCCGCCTTCAGCCCGGCGGGCGTGCTGCCGTCCGAGGAGGGCCAGCGTGCGGTCAGCAGCAGGAAGAGCGTCGAGCCGAGGCCGCGGACGTCGTCGTCCACCGTCGCGTCCCCGCGCGGCATCGGGAACGCGAGGCGGGCGTTGGCGCGGGCGGTCACGCGGACCCGCTGCGGGTGGTCGATGCCCAGGACGAGGCCCGCCCGGTGGGCGTCGGCGACCGCCTGCGCGAGGGGCTCGACGACCCGCAGGGCCGCGCTCGGGCTCAGCGGCCCGCCGGCGACGAGCTCGGCGAGGTCCCGCCCGGGGGTCCACTCGGCGACGGCGGCCCCGAGGACGCCCGCGGGCAACCGCGAGGACCCGGGCTGCACGACGTCGAGGACCCGTGCGGCGTGGCGGTGGGAGAAGTGCGCGGAGCGGGTGGCGCGCGAGAGGGCCGACGAGGCCCGCACGTCGGCCTGCCAGCCGCCGACGAGCAGGGTGATCGCGACGTCGCGCTCGAGCGTGGTGTCCCGCGCCTTCCACAGCACGGCGTCGGCCGACCGATCGCGCCCCACCTCGGCGACGAGCCGGTAGCGGTCGGCGATGACGGTGCCGGGGACGATCGCCCCGTCGCGGCCGACGGCGATCGGTCCCGAGGCGGGCGAGCGGGGTCCCCACGACGTGGCGCCGCGGCGACCGGGGACGACGCCCTTGTCCCGGCCCGAGGTGCCGCTCCGGCCGGAGCGGGAGCCCGTGCCGCCGCGCCGGGTGCCCTCGGGCAGGAACGTGGTCGGCCCGTCGAGGCGGGACGACGTGTCGGCGACCGGGGGCACGGCCGTGGTCGGCGCGTCCACCCCGTTGCCGGGGGCGTCCGGCTCGGGCGGTTCGACCCCGGGCTCGTCGTCGCCGGACGGGCCGTCCGGGACGGGCTCGGCGGGCATCCCGGCCACGTGAGGATCCTCGGCGGCCGCGGGGTCCTCCGCGGTGCCGCCCTCGACGGGCTCGGACGACTCGGCGACGGCGCCTCGAGGGGCTCCTGGCGCGCGGCGGCCGGCCATCGCGTCGTCCACCCCTCACCTCCGGCGCCCTCGCCACACCCCCGCGCGGCCCGGATGCGGGACCGCGCGCCCCGATGGAGCGAGCCTACGGGACACCGGCCCGCCCGTCGTGGACCCGGCAGCCGCCGCGACACCTGTCACGGCAGCGCAACCCCACCCCGTCCCGCTCGGTGGGACGGGAGTGGTCACCGCCCGACGAGCCGGCGCAGCCGCGAGACGACCGGGTCGAGCTCGGGCACCCGGAGCAGCCGCATGGCGACCACGAGCACGCCCAGCGAGACGAGCCCGCCGACGCCCACGGTGAGCCAGGCCTTCGCGACCGCCCCCGCGCCGCCCACGAAGCGCTCGAGCAGCGTCACGACCACGACCGCGGTCAGCACCGACACGACCGAGGCGAGGCCGGTGAGGAGCACCGTGCGCAGCACGCGTCGGGTGTCGAGGCGCCCGATGCGGTGGCGCAGCCAGATGTCGCCGACCACGAGGCCGACGACGAAACCGAACGCGTTGACCCCGGCCAGGCCGAGCACCACCTGGCCGGGGGGCAGGAGCACCGGAGCGAGGTAGGCCAGCGGGACCTTGACCGCGGTCATGATGACCATGATCAACGTGGGTGTCCTGGCGTCGGCCATCGCGTAGAAGACGCGCAGCTGCAGCATCACCACGGCCATCGGGAGGAGCCCGAAGGCCGACGCGGAGAGCGCCGCGCCGAGCGACTCCGCCGACGACCCGCCGGCGCGCCCGACGGAGAACATCGCGACGCCGAGCTGGGAGCCGAACACCGTGAGGATGACGCTGACCGGCAGGAGGGTGACCGTGGAGAGCCGGGAGCCGAGCGAGAGGTCGTCGACCACCTGGTCGAGGCGTCCGTTCGCGGCGGCCGCGCTCATCCGCGGCATCAGGGCGGTCAGGAGGGACACCCCGAGCACGCCGTAGGGCACCTGGATGAGCAGCCAGGCGTTCGAGTAGATCGACGGGCCGCCGTCGCTGGCGGAGAACGCCACCCGCAGGATCACGGTCAGGCCGATCTGGCTGACCACGACGTAGGCGATGACCCACGCCGCGAGCCCGCCGAACGACGAGAGCCGCGGGTCCCAGCCGAACCGCCAGTGCCACCGGAACCCGGTGCGTCGCATGGCGGGCAGCATCACGACGGCCTGCAGCGCGATGCCCAGCGTGCTGCCGATGCCCACGACGAGCAGCTGGGTGGTGCTGACCGGGCTGCCGTCGGTGGGGCTCGGCAGCACCCAGTAGACGGCCAGGGCGATGAGCACGACGACGTTGTTGAGCACCGGCGCCCACGCCGCGGGCCCGAACACCGCCCGGGCGTTGAGGATCGCGCCGAAGAGGGCGCCCATCCCGTAGAAGAAGATCTGCGGCAGGAGGAGGTAGGCGAAGTCGGTGGCCAGCGGCCGGTTCGCCTCGTTCTCGATGTAGGGCTGGATGAGCAGGGGCGCCGCGAGCACCGCGATCACCGTGGCCCCGAGGAGCACCACGGCGGCGCCGGTGAGCAGCTTCTGCGCGAAGCCGTCGCCCTCGTCGCCGTCCTCCTTCGCGGCGCGGACCAGCACGGGGATGACGACGCTGGTGAGGACGCCGCCGAGCAGGAGCTCGAAGATGATGTTGGGCAGCGTGTTGGCGATGTTGAACGAGCTGCCGACGAGGCCGAGGCCGATGGTCGCGGCGAGCGCGAGGGTGCGCAGGAAGCCGGTCAGGCGGCTGACGAGCGTGGCCACGGCCATGCCGCTCGAGGCCTTCACGAGCGAGGAGTCGTCGCGCTCGTCGCTGGGGGTGCGCGGCGCGGGGACGGCGGGCGCGTCCTGCTCGAGCGGCGGGCGCGGGAGCAGGACGGTCTCGTCCGGCGAGTCGCCGACGGTCCACGACGCGAGCGGTGCCGACCGGTCGCTACCCGCCTGGGCGGCCAGCGCCGTCATCCGGGCGGTGGCCTCCTCGACGCGTGCGGGCACGAGGTCGGTCTCGGTCGTCAGGTCGGAGGGCGGGACGGGTGCGGCCGGGATCGCGCGCGAGGGCACCGTGACCGCGTCCCGGCCCGCGGCGCCGAGCGGGCGTGTCTCCTCGACGGGGGGCGGGCCCGATCCGGCAGGGCCCGGACCGGCGGGGCCCGGACCGGCGGGGCCCGGACCGGCGGGGCCCGGTCCGGCAGGTGCCGATCCGGCCGGACCCGGTCCGGCGGGACCCGGCGTGCCCGGGCCGGGGGGACCGGCGGGCGGCGGTGCGGTGGGGCCCCGGCCCGGGGCCCGGGAGCCCGGGGGCGGCCCGAGCGGGGGTGCCCCGGGCGGGGGTCGGTGACCGGCGGGCGGCCCGTGCGGCGGCCCCGGTGGGCCGGCGCCGGGCGGCGGGCCGGCCGGGCGGGCGGGCGCGCGTCCGTCGGCGGGACCGGGAGGGGGACCAGGAGGGGGACCGGGCGGGGATCCGGGTGCCTGCCCGGGAGCGGGCGGCGGTCCGGGCGCCTGACGCGGCGGTGCCCCGGGGGGAGGGCCGGTGGGTCCGGCACCCGGCGGCCGCACCGGGCCCCGCGGGGGCTCGGGGGCGTTCGGGTGGCCTGCCGCGTACGTGACCGGCGCGTCGGGACCCGGCGGCGGGGGCACGATGCCGTCCGCGGGCGGAGGGGGCGGCGGGACGACCGCACGGTCGTGCCGGCCCTGCCGGTCGGCCTCGTCGTCGGGACCGGGACGCGCGTCGTGGGGCGCGTCGTGGCCGGGGCGTGCGGTCATCGGTTCTGGAGCTCGCGGTCCGGCCCCTCCGTCGGCGGGCCCCCGTCCGCCCGTCCGTCGGTCGTCCCGTCCGTGGTCACCGTCGGGATCGGGCCGGTCGCGTGGCGCGGACTGGGTCGGGACCGTCGATCCCGCCGCGTCTGCCGTACCCGGCGCGCCACCCGCAGGCTCGCGAGGGTCACCAGCACGACGGCTGCGGACGCGGTCAACCACACCGTGATGGTGCCGTAGGCGGTCGATCGGAGCAGCAGACGACTCGTCGGGCCGAGCGGATCCCCCCCGGGCGTGCGAGCCGTGGCGTCGACGGTGAACTGCCCGGACCGGCCGACGTCGAGGGCGACCTGGAACTGCACGCTGCCGAACGCCGGGACCCGTCGTACCGGGACGGGCGACACGCGCACGCCCGGCGTCGGCTCCAGCGCGACCGTGACGTCGACGGCGACCGGCAGCTGGTTCTCCACGGTGAGCAGCAGCGGGGCGTCGCTGGACCCGAGCGCGTAGCTCCCGGCCGGCTGCACCACGTGGACCATCCCGCGCAGGGTGCGCATCTGCGCGGCGACGTCGTCGGCCGCGGCCCGCTGCAGGCCCGGGTCGCCCCGCCCGGCCGCCGAGAGGCTGCGCAGCAGCGCGCCGGTGAGCGGCTCGACGAACTCCGACGGGGTCGGCGCGCCGGTGTGGTCCTGGCGGCTCGCGGCCAGCAGGTCCCGCTGGTCGTCGCGGACGCCGCGGATCTCGTCGAGGACCGCCGGGGACTGGTCGGACGCGGCCGCCCGGTCCCCCGAGCCGAGCGCCACCGGACCCAGCGCGGGCCCCCGGGCCGCCCCGGTGGCGAGGAGGGTGCCCGCGTCGACGGGCGCCACGAGGCCGCGGGCGGCCAGGTCCCCGACCCCGGCGAGCAGCGCCTCGGCCTCGGGCTGGTCGGCCGCCCAGTCGGTGGGCGGGGCGAGCACGGTGGTCGTCGGGGCGGCGGCGGGGTCGTCGTCCGCGGCGAGGGCGCGCAGGGTGACGACGCCGAGGGCGTCCTGGGTCGCGAGGCCGGTGCCGGTCCCGGCGGGGCTCGTCGAGCCGTCCGAGGCGGCCGGTCGGGGCGCGAGGGCCTGCCCGGCCAGCGGGTCGGTGGCCAGCGCGAGCGGGGCGGTGCCGCTCTCGCCCGCGAAGCGTCCGACCCCGCCCGGGGGGATCCCGCCGGCGAGCGTGGCTCCGTCGACCACGAGCGAGCGCGCCCCACCGCCGGCGAGGTCGGCGAGGCTGCGTTCGTCGACCAGGCCCGCCGCGGGCACGGTGGCGCCCGGCACCGGGGCGACCCCGAGCAGGTCCGCGGTGCGTCGCTCACCGAGTGTGCGGGCCGCCGTCGTGAGGTCGCTCATGTTCCCGCGGGAGGTCGCCAGCAGGTCGGCGTCGGCGTAGGGCAGGGCGAGCACACAGCGTCCGCGCGCGGCGTCGCGGACCGAGGCGAGCCACGCGCCCGCGGCCGCCGCCCCGGCGCCCGGACGGGTGCCGTCCGGGGTGCGGACCTGGTAGCCGCCGCTCATGTCCGCGGCGGTCTCGAGCAGGTCGGCGTCCACCACCAGGCAGACCGACGCCGCGGCGGGGCTGCCGAGCGGGGCGACGCGGTCGAGGGCGTCCACCAGCCCGGCCAGTCGCCCACCCGGGGCGAAGGAGGTCGCGAGGCTGTCGTCGGCGAGCAGCGCGGGCGCTCCCGGCGGGACGGGGAGCCGTCGCGGGCGGTCGGCCAGCGGCCAGAGCAGCGACACCGCCGGGGCGCGTCCGGCGGCCGGGACCGGGGCCGCCGCGCCCCCGGGCACGCCGGTGACGGGCAGCAGCATCCGCACGGACGCCGCCCGGGCGGGCGCGGTGGCGGTGCCCGGGGTGCCGTTGACGTCGAGGACCAGGGGGTAGACGCCCGGCGTCGTGAGCGCGAGCGAGGAGTCGGCGGACCCGCTCAGCGGGACGCGGACGGTGAACGGCACGTCCGCGCCGGGGTCGAGGTCCGGGACGACCGGGGTGAACCCGGGGGCCGTCGCCCCGGGGCCCTCGGCCGAGACCGAGCCGTCGAGGGCCTGCCCGACGTCCTGGTCGGTGGACACCGCCTCGCCGCGCTGCAGCCGCACTCCGACGTCGCGGATCGGGACCGCCCCGTGGTTGACGACGTGCCCGGTGACCAGGAGCTCCGGCGGCCCGTTCGAGGTCACGACGCGGGGTGTGGCCGAGTCCAGGGTCACCGCCACCCCGGCGGCCGCGGCGTCCTGGGCGGAGCCGACGCCGGGGAGCAGGACCGCGAGGGTCGCGACGAGCGCGGCGAGCACCGCGGCCCGGGCGGCCCGCCGCCGGGCGAGGACCCGGCCCGACGTGGCCCCGGGTCCCCCCGGGATCACGCGGACTCCTCCAGGATCTCGGCGGCCAGCCGGACGAGCCGGCGTTCGTCGGCGTACGCCAGCCGTGACCCGAGCTCGGTCAGCGGCACCCAGGCCACCTCGGTGACCTCGACGTCCTCGTCGGAGAGCTCGCCGCCGGTCGCCGAGAGCAGGAAGTGCTGCACCGTCTTGTGGACGCGCCGGTCCTCCGCGACGAACCAGTAGTCGATGCTGCCGAGCGGGGCCTGCACGGCCGCGATGATGCCGGTCTCCTCCTCGACCTCGCGCACCGCCGCCTGTTCCGCGGTCTCGCCCTCCTCGATGTGGCCCTTCGGCAGCGACCACAGCAGGCGTCCGCGCCGGTCGAGCCGCCCGATGAGCGCCGCGCAGTTGTTCGCGGCGTCGACGACCAGGCCGCCCGCCGAGTACTCGTCGACCGTCCGCATCCGCCGCCGGGGGCCGCGCCGACGGCGGTCGGCGGAGCGTCGCGACGACGGGGGCATTCCGCGATGGTACGGCGCACGCCCGCTCGGCGGGGTGTGTCACGCGGTGGTGGGCGGGGCGGTGCGCGGGGGTGCACCCCGTGTCCGGGTTAGGCTGTCCCGCCGTGCCCGGAGCCACCCAGACCGCCTCGCCGACGTCGTCGTCCGCCGGATCGGCGGGGAGGAATGCCCAGCGCGAGAGCGGGGACGGCGGTCAGACTGCGGTGGTGGAGCTCCTGCGGTACTCCCCCGTCGCCGACGAGCTGGGGCACCGGTTCGCCGAGGCCGGGTACCGGCTCTACCTCGTGGGCGGCAGCGTCCGGGACGCCCTCCTCGGGCGACTGTCCAGCGACCTCGACTTCACCACCGACGCCCGCCCGCCGGAGATCAAGAAGATCATCGCGGGCTGGGCGGAGGCGGTCTGGGAGACCGGGATCGAGTTCGGCACGGTCGGCCTCGCCCGCCACGGGGTGACCCTCGAGGTCACGACGTTCCGCGCCGACAGCTACGACGGCGTCTCCCGCAACCCGGTCGTCGCGTTCGGCGACACGGTGGAGGGCGACCTGGTGCGGCGCGACTTCACGGCCAACGCCATGGCGGTGTCGCTGCCCGACCGGACCTTCGTCGATCCCTGCGGGGGGCTGGCCGCCCTGGCCCGCGGCGTGCTGGACACCCCGGTGGAGCCGGAGCGTTCCTTCGACGACGACCCGCTGCGGCTGCTGCGCGCCGCCCGCTTCGTCTCCCAGCTCGGGTTCGAGGTGGCCCCCCGGGTCCGCGAGGCCATGACCGCGATGGCGGGCGAGCTCAGCCGGATCACGGCCGAGCGGGTGCAGGCGGAGCTGTCGAAGCTGCTGCTCGGCGCGCACCCGCGCCGGGGGATCGAGCTCATGGTCGACACCGGGCTCGCGGACGTCGTGCTGCCCGAGGTGCCGGCGATGCGCCTCGAGATCGACGAGCACGCCCAGCACAAGGACGTCTACGAGCACTCGCTGACGGTGATGGAGCAGGCCATCGACCGGGAGACCGACGGTCCGGACCTGACGCTGCGCCTCGCGGCGCTGCTGCACGACATCGGGAAGCCCGCCACCCGCAAGGTGGAGCCCGGCAACCGCGTCAGCTTCCACCACCACGAGGTGGTCGGCGCGAAGATGACCCGCAAGCGGTTGCGGGAGCTGCGCTACCCGCGCCAGCTCGTCGAGGACGTGTCCCAGCTGGTGTTCCTGCACCTGCGGTTCCACGGCTACGGCAAGGGCGAGTGGACCGACTCGGCCGTCCGGCGCTACGTCACCGACGCGGGCCCGCTGCTCGACCGGCTCCACCGGCTGGTCCGTTCGGACTCCACCACGCGCAACAAGCGGCGGGCCGCCGCGCTGCAGCGCACCTACGACGACCTCGAGGAGCGGATCGCGCGGATCGCCGAACGGGAGGACCTCGCGCGGGTGCGGCCCGACCTGGACGGCAACGCGATCATGGAGCTGCTCGGCGTCGAGCCCGGCCCGGTGGTCGGGCGGGCCTGGCGGCACCTCAAGGACGTCCGCCTGGAGCGGGGCCCGCTGGACCGCGACGAGGCCGAGGCCGAGCTGCTCTCGTGGGCCCGGTCCGAGGGGATCCTGCCGGACTGACGGCCCACCTGACGTCAGAAGAGTCTCCCTATCGGCGTGCTCACTCGTCATCAGACTGGGCGTCAGAAAATCGCCGTTGATCACCCGGGGAGGGCCCTCGCTCGGCGGACCGCGGAACCGTCGCGTCCCGGCCGACGTCGAGACCCCGTGGCTCCGTCGTCCCCGTTGTCCTACCGGTTCGGCACCGGTCACGGTCCCGTGCACCGGCACGCCTCGCCGGCCGACCTCGACCTGCCCGGCGGCGCGGTCACCGGTCGCCCGGACGCGGTGCGCCTGGACTTCGACGGCGACGGGCGGGTCGACGACGCCCTGTGGGACTCCGACGGGGACGGCGATGCCGACCGCGCGGTGCTCGACCTCGACGACGACGGCCGCCCGGAACGGGCCTTCGCCGACCCGACGGGCCTCGGGGTGTGGGCCGCGCCCGCGGCCTCGGTGGGCGGGGGCGAGCTGCGGTTCACCGACGTGCGCGGACGCGACGGCGCGGCCCGGGTCGACGTCGACTCCGACGGCGACGGGATCCCCGACGGCGCCGTGGTGGAGGCCGACCACGACCCGGCGACCCGCGAGACCGTGTGCGACCTCGACGGTGACGGGGTGGCCGACGAGCTCCTGGTGGACGCCCCCGGGGCCGCCGAACGGGCCTACGCCACGTCCGACCCGGCGTCGCCGCGCTGGGACGTGCTGCTCGCCGACGTCGACGGCGACGGCGCGGCGGACCTCGTCGTCGGCGAGGGCGCGCCCGGCTGGGTACCGCCGTGAGCGGCCCCGCTGAGAGCTGCCCCGTCGTGACCCGGCCCGTCGTGAGCCGCCCCGCCGTGGGCGGGAACCGGCACCCGGGCTCCGCCGTCGGGTCCGCGGGTGTCGCCGGGGTGACGGCCGGCCCGCAGCGCGATCTCGTGCACCACCAGGCCGAGCAGGTAGATGCCGGCCGCGGTCACGATCAGCGGCACCGACCGGCCGTCGAGGGGCGAGACCAGGGCCGCGGCGGCGACGGCGAGGACGTAGGTGACGTTGAAGACGGTGTCCGAGAGCGCGAACACCCGGCCCCGGTGCGCGTCGTCGACCTCGCGCTGGACCGCCGCGTCCGAGCACAGCTTGATGGTCTGCCCCACGAGCCCCAGCAGGAACGAGGCCCCGAGGACCGAGATCAGGGTCATCGGCAGGCCGAGGGCGAGCAGCGCGACCGCGGCGAGCAGGAGCATGGTCCGCACCGTCGCGGGCCGGCCGATCCGCGCCGTCAGCCACGGCGTCACCACGGCGGCCACGCCGAGTCCGGCGGCCGCCACCACGACCGTCTCCCCGAGGCCCGCCACCCCCGCCCGCAGCGGCCCCGCGTCCTCGAGGCCGTTGCGCATGAGCAGCAACATCACCAGCGTGGCGACCCCGAACGCCAGCCGGTGCGCCGCGACCGCCCAGAAGGCGGCGACGACACCGGGTGCGGACCGGGCCGCGCGCCCGCCGTCGACGAGTCCGTGGGCGACCGCGCGCAGGGCCTGCGCCGTGCCGCCGTCGGGACCCGGGCCGGGGGCGTCGTCGGGACCCAGCGAGCCGCGCGCGAACCCGAGGGCCACGACGACGATGATCAGCGAGCCGACCACGGACGCCGCGGTGGCGATGCCCGACCCGGAGTCGCTCGCCCCGATCAGCCCGGTCAGCGCGAACGCGCACGAGGCCCCGAAGGCCGCGGCGACGGCGCCGCTCGTGGTGACCAGCGAGTTCGCCGCGACGAGTCGCCTCGGCGTCACGACGTGGGGCAGCGCCGCCGACAGGCCCGCCTGGACGAAGCGGCTGACCCCGATGGTCGCCAGCGCGCCGAGGTAGAGGGCCGGGCCGGTGACGCCGGCGGCCACCACGGCCGCGGTCCCCAGCGTGAGCACCGCCCGCAGCACGCCCGCGACGACGAACACCCGCCGCCGGTCCCAGCGGTCGAGCAGCGCACCCGCGAACGGGCCGACGAAGGAGTACGGCAGCAGCACGACGGCGAGGCCGAGCGCGACGAGCACGGGGTCGGACTGGCGCTCGGGGTTGAACAGCACGGCCCCGCCGAGCGCGGCCTGGAAGACCCCGTCACCCCACTGCGCCCCGAGGCGGATCGTGAGCAGCCGGAGGAACCCCGGGTGGGCCGCGAGGTCCCGCCGCCGCACCCGTGCGGACTCCGGGGCAGCGCCGCCGGTGTCCCGGGTCTCCTGCTCCGGAGCGGGCGGCGGAACGGGCACGACCAGGGACGCTACGCGTCCGCTCGTGGGAACGGACTCGGACGCCCGGACCGGGCGCCGCCGCTCCCCGCCCGGGCGACCACGGATCGGTGTGACGGCGGGTGGCCCCGCTGCCCGGCGGCGGGGCGGGGTGCCACGATGGACCGGTGGCGGAGGGAACGAGGGACGAGCCCACCGAACGTTCGGCGGACGCCGTCGAGGCAGGGACCCTCCTGGTCGCCGCGCCCGCCCTCACCGACCCCAACTTCGTGCGGTCGGTCGTGTTCGTCATCGACCACCGCCCCGAGGGCACCCTCGGCGTCGTGCTCAACCGGCCGAGCGAGGTCGCCGTCGGCGACGTGCTGCCCGCGTGGGGCCCGTTCACGACGCGGCCGAGCGCGGTCTTCGTCGGCGGGCCGGTGGAGCAGAAGACCGCCCTGTGCCTGGCGGCGCTGCGTACGGGGGAGGACCCGGCGCGGACCGAGGGCGTCGTCGGGGTCCGCGGCCCCGTCGCGCTGGTCGATCTCGACGGCGACCCCGGCACGCTGGCGCCCCGGGTGCGCGGCCTGCGGGTGTTCGCCGGCTACTCCGGGTGGGACCGCGGCCAGCTCGGGGCGGAGATCCGACGCGGCGACTGGTACGTCGTGCCCGCGCTGCCCGACGACGTGCTCGCCCCGCCGCGTCACGACCTCTGGGGCGGCGTGCTGCGGCGCCAGGGTGTCCCGCTCGCCCTGCTGGCCACCCACGTCGCGGAGCCCACGCGGAACTAGGCCCCGTGCGCCGTCGGCGTGCCGGATCGACCGCCGTGCCCGGAGACCGGAACAGCCGCACACTCGGGAGCGTGGCGATCACGCGAGAGCAGCCGGGACCCGGTCAGGAATCGGTGTGGGACTACCCGCGCCCACCGCGGGCCGAGCGCGACGCCCGGCG
This sequence comes from uncultured Actinomycetota bacterium, assembly GCA_963849235.1. GTDB lineage: Bacteria > Actinomycetota > Actinomycetes > Mycobacteriales > Pseudonocardiaceae > Actinomycetospora. The sequence continues at coordinate 626,786 of CAWKGY010000003.1, forward strand.
GGCCGTGGTGACGCACGCGGGCACCGTCGTGGTGGACACCGACGACCTGGTGCGCGTCCTCGAGACCAGCCACCCGCCGACGTTCTACCTGCCGCGGACCGCCTTCACCGACGGCGTGCTGCGGCCTGCGCAGCGGCGCACGGTGTGCGAGTGGAAGGGGACGGCGCGCTACGTCGACGTCGTGGTGCCGGGGACGACCCTCGAGGCGGCCGGCTGGTGGTACCCGGAGGGCGACGTCAGCGCGACCTACCCCGAGCTCGCCGATCGGGTGGCCCTCTACCCCGCCCTGTTCGACGAGATCACCGTCGGCGGCGAGCGCGTGGTCCCGCAGCCGGGCGGGTTCTACGGCGGGTGGATCACCCACGACGTCGTCGGGCCGTTCAAGGGCGGCCCGGGCAGCTGGGGCTGGTAGGTCAGCCCTGCTGCTGCTCGCCCGCGCCCGCCCCGGCGTGCGGGCAGAGCGAGCAGGCGCCGCCGCAGGCCCCGGTCGAGCCGCAGGCGTCCGCGACGGCCCCCTCGTCCGCGGAGTCCTCGCCGAGCGTGCACGGTCCGGCCGCGCGGCTCTCGGCCTCGAGGGTCTCGGCGCGGTCCGCCGCCGCGTAGCGGGCGCCGATGCTGCCGCCGACCCCGAGCAGCACGACGAGCCCGACGAACCCGACCACCACGAGCGTGAGCGCGGCCGCCGTCGTCGGGGCCAGGAGCCCGACGACACCGCCGGCGAGACCCACCACGCCCGAGGCGACGAACGCGGGCGCGGCGACCCGGTTCGCCCGCCGGAACGAGTCGATCCGGGCCATCGTCCAGCTGGTCCGGACGCCGATCACGCGGTTGCGGGGCAGCCGGTGCGTGGCGGCCAGAACTCCGACGACGAGGACGGCGGCGGCTGCGACGATGAGCACGGCGGCCAGCACGGGGACGACCATGTGCCCAGAGTAAGCTCGACGGTCGAGGGACCCGCCGCCGAGACGCCCACTTCTCGCCGTGGCTCGTCGGGGTGGGCCGGCCCCGGATCGCCCCGTGGTGCGGGCGCCGGGCGCAGCGCATCGTGTGGTGACCAGGAGGAACGCCGTGACCGCCCAGCCCGACGTCGCCCGGAGCCAGAGCTCGGGGTCCGACGGTTCCGAGCCCGGCCGCGGCGTGCCGCCGTACCGCTACACCGCCGCGCTGGCCGGGGAGATCGAGGCCCGCTGGCAGGACCGCTGGGACGCCGAGCAGACGTTCTCGACGCCGAACCCCTCCGGGCCGCTCGCGGATGGCGAGGAGCTCGACCCGGCCGAGAAGTTCTACCTGATGGACATGTTCCCGTACCCGAGCGGCGCGGGACTGCACGTCGGGCACCCGCTGGGCTTCATCGGGACCGACGTGCTGGGCCGGTACCTGCGCATGACCGGGCGCACCGTGCTGCACACCATGGGCTTCGACGCGTTCGGCCTGCCCGCCGAGCAGTACGCGGTGCAGACCGGGACGCACCCGCGGACCACGACCGAGGCGAACATCGAGCGCTACCGCGCCCAGATCCGCCGTCTGGGGCTGGCCCACGACAAGCGCCGCTCGGTCGCGACCACCGACATCGGCTTCTACCGCTGGACGCAGTGGATCTTCCTGCAGATCCACGGGTCGTGGTTCGACGAGTCCGTGGGGCGTGCGCGCCCGATCGCCGAGCTGGAGGCGGAGTTCGCGGCGGGCACCCGGCCCGTGCCCGGCCATCTGGTCGAGCCGGGTCGGGACTGGTCGTCGCTGACGCGTCCCGAGCAGGACCGCGTGCTCGACGGGTACCGCCTGGCCTACCTGGCCGAGGCGCCGGTGAACTGGTGCCCGGCCCTGGGCACGGTGCTCTCCAACGAGGAGGTCACCGCCGACGGCCGCTCCGAGCGCGGGAACTTCCCGGTGTTCCGGCGCCGGCTGCGCCAGTGGATGATGCGGATCACCGCGTACGCCGACCGCCTGGCCGACGACCTGGACGGCGTCGACTGGCCGGACTCGGTCAAGGCGATGCAGCGCAACTGGATCGGCCGCTCGCAGGGCGCGTCGGTGCGGTTCGCGGTCGCCGGGGCGAGCGGAGCGACGGGGGGAGGTCCCGGCAGGGACGAGGCCGTCGAGGTCTTCACGACGCGGCCCGACACCCTGTTCGGCGCGACGTACCTGGTCCTGGCGCCGGAGCACCCGCTGGTCGACGCGATCCTGCCCGCGGCGTGGCCGCAGCCGCTGACCGGCGAGGAGCTGGACGGCCGCTGGACCGGCGGCGCCGAGACCCCCGCCGACGCGATCGCGGGGTACCGCAGCGTCGTCGCCTCCCGCTCCGACCTGGAGCGTCAGGAGGCCCGCGACAAGACCGGCGTCTTCACCGGCGCCTGGGCGGTGAACCCCGTCAACGGCGAGTCGCTGCCGGTCTTCGTCGCCGACTACGTCCTGATGGGCTACGGCACCGGCGCGATCATGGCCGTCCCCGGCCAGGACCAGCGCGACTGGGACTTCGCGTCGGTGTTCGGCCTGCCGATCCGCCGCACGGTGCAGCCGCCGGAGGGCTTCGACGGGGAGGCCTACACCGGTGCGGGCGCGGCGATCAACTCGGCGAACGACGAGATCTCGCTGAACGGGCTGGGCGTCGACGAGGCGAAGGCCGCGATCATCGGGTGGCTGGCCGGGCGTGGCGACGGCGAGGCCGTGGTGCAGTACAAGCTGCGCGACTGGCTGTTCAGCCGCCAGCGCTACTGGGGCGAGCCGTTCCCCGTGGCCTACGCCGCGGACGGCGAGACCGACGGCGGCCCGTCCATCCCGCGGGCGCTGCCCGACGCGGACCTGCCGGTGCTGCTGCCCGACGTCGACGAGTACTCCCCGAAGACGTTCGCCCCGGACGACCGCGACTCGGCGCCCGAGTCCCCGCTGGCCCGGGCCACGGAGTGGATCTCCTTCTCGGAGGACCTGCCGTCGGACCCGGAGCGCTCGTGGGCCCGCTACCTCCGCGAGACGAACACGATGCCGCAGTGGGCGGGCTCGTGCTGGTACCACCTGCGCTACCTGGACCCGTTCAACGAGGAGCGCTTCGTCGACCCCGACGTCGAGCGGTTCTGGCTGGGCCCGCGGCCCGAGGTGTTCGGGCCGGGCGACCCGGGCGGGGTCGACCTGTACGTCGGCGGCGTCGAGCACGCCGTCCTGCACCTGCTGTACGCCCGGTTCTGGCAGAAGGTGCTCTTCGACCTGGGCCACGTGTCGGCTTCGGAGCCGTTCCGCCGGCTGTTCAACCAGGGCTACATCCAGGCCTGGGCCTACACCGACGCGCGCGGGGTCTACGTCCCGGCCGAGGAGGTCGTGGAGTCCCCGGACGGATTCACGTGGAACGGCGAGCCCGTCACCCGGGAGTACGGGAAGATGGGCAAGTCGCTGCGCAACGTCGTGACCCCCGACGAGATGTGCGCGAACTACGGCGCGGACACCTTCCGGCTCTACGAGATGTCGACGGGCCCGATGGAGGCCTCGCGTCCGTGGTCGACCCGCGACGTGATCGGCTCGCAGCGCTTCCTGCAGCGGGTGTGGCGGCTGATGGTGGACGAGAACGACGGGTCGCTGCGGGTCGCCGAGGCCGGTGAGCCGGGCGAGGACACGCTGCGGCTGCTGCACCGCACGATCGACGGGGTGCGGGCCGACTTCCCGGCGATGCACTACAACACCGCCGCCGCCAAGCTGATCGAGCTGTCGAACCACCTGACGAAGACCTACCCCGAGGGTGGTCTGCCCCGGTCGGTGGCCGAGCCTCTGGTGCTGATGCTCTCGCCGCTGTGCCCGCACCTGGCCGAGGAGCTGTGGTCGAAGCTGGGCCACCCGCACTCGCTGGCGTACGCGCCGTTCCCGGAGGCCGACGAGTCCCTGCTGGTCGAGGACACCGTCGAGTACCCCATCCAGGTCAACGGCAAGGTCCGCTCGCGGATCACCGTGCCGGCCTCGGCGGGCGAGGACGACGTGCGGGCGGCGGCGCTGGCCGACCCCAAGGTCGTGGAGCTGCTCGAGGGCGCGGAGCCCCGCAAGGTGATCGTGGTGCCGGGCCGCCTGGTGAACCTCGTCAAGTAGGTCCGTTCTGCCCGGCAAGTGGGTCCGTTCTGAGCGAAGGGCACCTTCGGTCGACTAGATCGGCGAGGGGCGCCCTTCGCCGGATCGCGGTCTGTCGCATCGGCTCGCGGGGGTTCTGAGCGAAGGTCACCCTCGCTCAATAGAGTCGAGCGAAGGGGCCCCTCGCTCGGTCCGGTGGAGATCCGATGGATCCGAATCGGCGCGGGCCGCGTCGACAGGACATGCCTCGTCGTGCACGGGTCGACTGGGACGCGGTGTCCGCCGCGGCCGAGAGCGGCCTCATCCTCGTCCGAACCATGCTGGCGCTCGGCGTCCCGTCGAGCACGATCGCGTTCCGCTGCCGCAAGGTCGGCGGGTCGTGGTGGCGGCCGCTCCTGGGCCTCGTCGCACTCGCGCGGGGCGCGCTCACCGTGCACCAGCGTCTCGTGGCCGCCCTGCTGGTGACCGGTGAGGACGCCATGGTCACCGGACTCGCGGCGTGCCGCCTGTACGGGCTGCGTCGCGTCCCCGACCACGACGTCGTGCACGTGCTGATCCCACACGCGAACCGACGCCGTTCCGAGGACTTCCTCCTCGTCGAGCGGACCTCGAACCTCCCGCCGGACCCGCGGATCCGCGACGGGATCCGCTGCGCGCCGCTCGTCCGCGCTCTGGTCGACGGTTCGCGTCGACTGCTGCGGATCGACGAGGTCAGGGCCCTGCTGTGCGAGGCGGTCCAACGCCAGATGGTGACGGTGGCCGCTCTCCGCGCGGAGGTCGAGCAGGGATCGTGCCGAGGAGCCGCGCTGGTGCGTCAGGTGATCCTCGAGCTCGAGGACGGCATCCGCTCCGCGGCCGAGGCGTGGCTCCGCGAACTCGTCGCGACCATCCCGGAACTCGCCGACATCCGCTGGAACGTCGATCTGACCGTCGACGGCGGGGCTCGGTTCTGTGTGGACGGCTTCCTCGACAGCGTGGCCCTCGTCCTCGAGCTCAACTCGTTCGCCCACCACGCCGATCTCGCCGCGTTCGACGCGACGATGCGGCGCCAGGCGGAGATGGTCGCCGCCGGCCTCGTCGTCGTGCCGATCACGCCCCGGGAGGTGCGGGAGGATCCGGAGGGTCTGAAGCGCAAGCTGCGAGCCGCCGTCGAGCAGGCCCGTCAGCGTCCGCGGCCGGCCGTGGTGGTGACCTGAGTCCCGATCGAACGAAGGGCCCCTTCAGTCGATCTGGTCGACCGAAGGGGCCCTTCGCTCAATCACCGGGGTCGCCGTCGTTCCGACGAAGGGCGCCCCTCGCCGATCTATTCGAGCGGAGGGGCCCTTCGCTCAATCACCGGGGTCGGAGCGTCCGAGCCGAGGATCAGCCCTCGCCGCGGATGAACTCCTCGACGCGGTCGTAGGCCACCGAGTCGCGGTACTGCTCCGGCGGCGACTTCATGAAGTACGACGACGGGCCGAGCAGCGGGCCGCCGATGCCACGGTCCAGGGCGATCTTCGCGGCGCGGACGGCGTCGATGATGATGCCGGCCGAGTTCGGGGAGTCCCAGACCTCGAGCTTGTACTCGAGCGACAGCGGGACGTCGCCGAATGCACGGCCCTCGAGCCGGACGTAGGCCCACTTGCGGTCGTCGAGCCACGGCACGTAGTCCGACGGGCCGATGTGGACGTTCGACCGGCCCATGTCGCGGTCGACCTGCGAGGTCACCGACTGCGTCTTCGACGTCTTCTTCGACTCCAGGCGCTCGCGCTCGAGCATGTTCTGGAAGTCCATGTTGCCGCCGACGTTGAGCTGCATCGTGCGGTCGAGCTGCACGCCGCGGTCCTCGAAGAGCTTCGCGAGCACCCGGTGGGTGATCGTCGCGCCGACCTGGGACTTGATGTCGTCGCCGACGATCGGCACGCCGGCCGCACGGAACTTCTCGGCCCACTCGGGGTCGGAGGCGATGAACACCGGCAGCGCGTTGACGAAGGCCACGCCCGCGTCGATGGCGCACCGGGCGTAGAACTTGTCGGCGTCCTCGCTGCCCACCGGCAGGTAGGAGACGAGGACGTCGGCGCGGGCCTCGCGCAGCGCGGCGACGACGTCGACCGGCTCCTCGTCGGCCTCGGTGATCGTCTCGCGGTAGTAGCGGCCCAGCCCGTCGAGGGTGTGGCCCCGCTGCACGATCACACCCGTGGGCGCGACGTCGGCGATCTTGATCGTGTTGTTCTCGCTGGCCGTGATGGCCTCGGCGAGATCCTGTCCGACCTTCTTGGCGTCCACGTCGAACGCGGCCACGAACTCGAGGTCGCGCACGTGGTAGCCGCCGAAGTCGACGTGCATGAGCCCGGGCACACGGGTGGCCGGGTCGGCGTCGGCGTAGTACGTGACGCCCTGGACCAACGAGGCGGCGCAGTTGCCCACGCCGACGACGGCCACTCGGACCTGACCCATGGATGGTCTCCTTCGCTCTTCGTGCCCCGCGGGTGTTCGTTGGCTCGGGGCAGCTGTGACGTGCTGTGGAAGCCCTGCGCGGTCGTCGTGCAGGGCCCGGGTGGACGGCGACGTCCCGGCCCGGTGCGGGCCGTGGTCAGTCCGGCGGTTCCACGGACCGGTCGCGGTCCTCGGATCCCTGGCCCAGCGACCTCTCGTGGTCGATGAGCTCGTTGAGCCAGCGGACCTCACGTTCGGTGGTGTCGAGCCCGATCCGGTGCAGCTCGCGGGTGTAGCGGTCGATCTGCTCGCCGGCACGGGTCATGGTCGTGCGGAGACCGTCACGCCGTTCCTCGACGCGACGCCGCCTGCCCTCGAGGATGCGCATCCGCACCTCCGCGGGCGTCCGGGAGAAGAAGGCCAGGTGCACGCCGAAGCTCTCGTCGTCGCACGCCTGTGGCCCCGCCTCGCCCAGCAGCTCGTCGAGGCGGTCCTTTCCCTCCGCGGTGATCTCGTACACGCGCCGCCCCCGCCGGCCCCAGCTCCCGCGCACCGTCGTGGACTCCGGGTCGCGCTCCGCGATGAGCTCGGCGCGCTGGAGACGACGCAGCGTCGGGTAGACGGATCCCCACGAGAACGCTCGCAACGACCCCAGCCGGGCGTGGAGCTGCTTGCGCAGTTCGTACCCGTGCATGGGGGCCTCGTGCAGCAGGCCGAGCACGGCGAGCTCGAGCAGCGTGCCCACCTCCCGAGTGGTGCGTGGCCGCCTGGTCTCGACGACTCTCGCGACGCACCATATCGCGCCGATACATCGAGGCACGTCGTGCGACGATCTCGTCACACGACCGCAGCGCACCGCCGGGCGTCGCTGGTTACGCTGCGATGCGTGCGAACTCCCCGTCAGGTCGTCGACTACGCGCTGCGCCGCCGCGCGCATCTCGCCGACGTCGCAGCCGGGCGCACCTCGACCGAGGACGCGCGCGATGCCGGGGCCTACCTGCTCCAGGCCGCCACCTATCACGGCGTCCCCACGACGACGCCGTGCCCGCTCTGCCGTCGCGACGAGGTCGTCAACGTCTCGTGGGTCTTCGGTGAACGTCTCGGTCCGGTGTCCGGTTCCGCCCGATCGGACGACGAGATCGCTCGACTGGACGACGCGGCCGGAGAGTTCACCGTGCACGTGGTGGAGGTCTGCCGTACGTGCCGCTGGAACCACCTCGTACAGTCCTACGTCTTGGGAGCGGACGACGCCTCGGGCGGCGGCCGCCGTCGGCGTCGGACGGCTTCGCCCTGACGCCTCGGTGGGCGTGACGCGGCCGGGTCCGTTCCCGACCATGCCGTCCCCGGGAGGCGCCACGTGACCGACGACCGTCGTACGGACCGTCGTCCCGTCAGCGGCTCCGCCGGACCGCCCCGGCCCGGGTCGAACCCGCCGCAGGGGCCGCCCCGCAACCTCCCCCCGGGCTGGAGCGCCGTCCCCCCGTCGGAGCAGGGCAGGCCCGGACCGAACGGCCACCCGGGCCCGAACGGCGCCGGACCCCGCGGCCAGGCACCCCCCGCCGCGGGCCGACACGGCCAGCCGGCGAACGGCCAGCCCGCCAACGGACAGGCGCCCAACGGACAGGCGCCCAACAGCAGGCCCCCGAACGGACAGGCCACCACCCGGTCGCCCAACGGCCAGGCCCCGAACGGGCACGCCGCCACCGGCCAGGCCTGGGGCGCCGAGCGACCCGAGCCCCGTCTCCTGACCCACGAGAGCGCTCGCCCGCTCGCCGCGGCCGCCGCCCGGTCGGGGGCCCCGACGCGGGCGGCCGCCGGCACCCGGGTCGATGCCCGGCCGGGCACCGCGCCGACCGTCGCGACCGACGTCGTCCAGGGCACGGCGGCCCCCGGGCGCACCAGCCCGCCCGAGGACCCGCCCGAGCGTCCGGGCCGCCGCGGCGGCGGGCACGGCTCCGAGGACGAGCCGATGAGCCGCCGCCAGGCCAAGCTCGCCGCCCTCACCCCGCGCCAGCGGCGCTGGCGTCGCGGCAGGCGCATCGGCTACGTCGTGCTCGCCGTCGCGATCCTGGGTCCGATCCTCGCCTTCGCGATCGGCTGGATCGTCTTCCGGATCCCCTCGGCGGACGACGCGACCAACAACCAGGTCGCCACCATCGACTACGCCGACGGCTCGACCATGGCGAGCCTCGCCCAGGCGCAGGGCAACCGGATCAAGGTCCCGCTCTCGCAGGTGCCGGTCTGGGTGCAGCATGCCGTGGCCTCGGCCGAGGACCGCAGCTTCTACACGAACTACGGCTTCGACCCGATCGGCATCGCCCGCGCCGCCTTCAACCAGGCCCAGGGCGGGACCGGCGGCGGGTCGACGATCACCCAGCAGTACGTGAAGAACGTGCTCGTGGGCGACGAGCACTCCTACTGGCGCAAGTACCGCGAGATCGTCATCGCGGCGAAGATCAACCAGGAGGAGTCGAAGGACCAGATCCTCGAGAACTACCTGAACACGATCTACTTCGGCCGGGGGGCCTACGGCATCCAGGCCGCCTCGCAGGCCTACTACGGCCGCGACGTGAACACCCTCTCCCCCGCCGAGGGCGCGGTCCTCGCCGGCCTGATCCAGGCGCCGTCCAAGTGGGACCCGGCCGTCGACCTGGCCGGTTCGCAGCAGCGGTGGAACTACGTGCTCGACGGCATGGTCGACCAGAAGTGGCTCTCACCCGCGGACCGCGCGGCCGCGGTGTTCCCGCCGACGCTTCCGCCCTCCTCCCGCAAGACCGGGATCCCGGACAACGACCGGGGGCACATCGTCTCGGCCGTGAAGGACGAGCTCGCCTCGTACGGCATCACCGAGCAACAGGTGAACCAGGAGGGGCTCAAGGTCGAGACGACCGTCGACCCGAAGCTCCAGCAGCAGGCGTCCGACGCGGCGGCGAAGACCCTCGACGGCCAGCCCGCGAACCTGCGGACCGCGCTGGTGTCGGAGGACCCGCAGACCGGTGCCGTCCTGGCCTACTACGGCGGCAGCGACGGGTCGGGCTTCGACTACGCCCAGACGCAGCGCCAGCCCGGGTCGTCGTTCAAGCCGTTCGTGCTCCTCGCCGGCCTCGAGCGCAACCCGCCGATCGGGCTCGGCACGACCTTCGACGGCTCCACCCCGCAGACCATCGCGGGCACCAGGGTGGAGAACTCCGACGGCGAGAGCTGCCCGAACTGTGACCTGAAGACGGCGATGACGCTCTCGATCAACACCGTCTTCTACCAGCTCGGTGTGCAGGTCGGACCACAGAAGGTCGCCGACGCCGCCCACCAGGTCGGGATCACCGCCCCGCTGGCCAACCCCAGCGGCGGCATCGCGATCGGCGACAAGGAGGTCAAGCCCGGCGACATGGCCTCGGCGTACGCGACCTTCGCCGCCGACGGCATCTACCACCGGCCCCACATGGTCACGCGGGTCACGACGGCCGACGGCCGGGTGCTCTACGACGGCGGCGTCACGGCCCCCGAGCAGCGGATCAGCCAGCAGCTCGCCCGCAACGTCACCGAGTCGATGCTCGACGTGGCCTCCCACTCGCAGATCCCGCTGGCCGCCGGCCGGCCGGTCGCCTCGAAGACCGGCACCGTGCAGTCGTCGGTGCAGGGTCAGAACAACGACGCGTGGACGGTGGGCTACACCCCGCAGATCTCGACGGCGGTCTGGGTCGGCACGGACGACAACTCCCCGATCAAGACCTCCAAGGGCGCGCCCATCTACGGGCGCGGGGTGCCCGGCCAGATCTGGCAGCGGTTCATGAACCAGGCGCTGCGCAACGACCCGGTGGAGAAGTTCTCGGACTTCGAGGCCCTCGGGACGCCGCCCGCGCCGCCGGCTCCCCCGGCGCCGACGCCTGACCCCAACAACCCGAACGGCCAGAACGGGCAGATCTGCGTCAACGGCGTCTGCGTCCCCAACCCGAACGGCCAGAACAACGGCCAGAACAACGGGCAGAACAACAACAACGGTAATAACAACAACGGTAACAACAACAACGGCAACAACAACAACAACAACAACAACGGAAACAACAACAACGGCAACAACAACGGCGGGAACGGCAACGGGAACAACGGTGGTGGCGATGGTGGCGATGGCGGCGCCTTGTTCCCCGATGACGGCGGCTAGGCCGTCCCCCGAGCACCGTTGAGTCCCCAGGCCCCGCCCGAGGGCAGCCGTACCCACGACCCGGCGTCGCTGGACCCCTCGTCGCGGGTGCTGCCGGCGCACGAGGACGCGTTCGTCCGCGCCGCCAGCGCCGCCACCGGTGGGCCGCTGGGCTCCCACGCCGTCGTCGGGCGGACCGGGTTCTTCACCCCGCTGCGCGTCGTCCTGCTGCTCGCGGTCCTCGTGCTGGCGCTGGCCTGGTTCGCGAAGTCGCCGTGCCTGCAGCAGTACGTCGACGACAACGGCCAGACCCAGCTCGACTGGCGCGACGGCAGGCAGTACGTCGCGATGTGCTACTCGGACACGGTGCCGCTCTACACCGCGGAACGGCTCGACAGCGGCGGCATCCCGTACGTCACGAGCTGGATCGACCAGCACGACGACGGCACCACGCAGGTCCGCTACATGGAGTATCCGGTGCTCACCGGGTTCTTCCAGTGGGTCAACGCCCGCCTCGCGGCCGGCTGGCTCGCCACGGGTGTCCTGCCGACCGCGCTCCCCGTCGTCGTGTACTTCGACATCTCCGCGTTCTGGTTGGCCCTGGCCTGGATCGGGGCGATCTGGGCGCTCGTGCGGTTGCGACCCGGCCGCCCGTGGGACGCGGCGATCGCGGCGACGTCACCGCTCGTGGCCGTGCACGCGTTCACCAACTTCGACACGCTCGCCGTCGCCGGCGCGACCCTCGGGATGCTCGCGTGGTCGCGACGACGACCCGGCCTGGCCGGCGTGCTGCTCGGCCTGGGCGCGGCGGCGAAGCTCTATCCGCTCTTCCTGCTCTTCCCCCTGCTCCTGCTGTGTCTGCGCGCGGGACGCATGCGCTCCTGGTGGGTCGTGACCCTCTCCGGTCTCCTGACGTGGGCCGTCGTCAACGTCCCGGTGGCCGTGCTCGCCCCGCGGGGGTGGTGGGAGTTCTTCCGGCTCAACTCGACGCGCGCCGCCGACCCCGACTCGATCTACAACATCGTCTCGGGCCTCACCGGCTGGCCGGGCTTCGACGGGACCCTCGCCCCGGGGCAGACCCCGGAGGTGCTGAACGTCGTCACGGCGGTGGTCTTCGCCGTGTGCTGCGTCGGGGTCGCCGAGCTGGTGCGCCGAGCCCCGGTACGGCCCAGGCTGGCCTCGATCGCGTTCCTCGTCGTCGCGGCGTTCCTCCTGACGAACAAGGTCTGGAGTCCGCAGTACTCACTCTGGCTGGTGCCGCTGGCGGTGCTCGCCTACCCGCGGTGGCGTCCGCTGCTGACGTGGATGGCGCTCGACGCCCTGGTCTGGGTGCCCCGGATGTTCTATTACCTCGGCACCAGCGCGAAGGGCCTGCCGGCGCCGTGGTTCTACGGGGCGGTCCTCCTGCGTGACCTCGCGGTGATCGGCGTGGGCGTGTTGATCGTGCGCAGCGTCCTGCGCCCGGAGCTCGACCCGGTGCGGCTGCGCCCGGGCCGCCCGGGCGGTCCGGTGAACGGCGCGGATCCCGACGGCGGGGTGCTCGACGGAGCGCCCGACGCGCCCTGGTTCACCGCCTGGCGTCGTCGTGGTCACGAGGGCGACCCGGCGCTCGCGGCCTCCGGGACGACCACCCGATCCGGGCGGGCCGCAGCCCCGCGCGGCGCACCACACCCCACGCGGCGTGGCCCTACCGTGACGGACCGGTGACTCGGGCGTCACCTCCGGAGCAGTGCCTCGTTGCACCGGACGTCGGAGCCCGTCCGACGTCGCCGAGGATCCGGATTCGCCACGCAGCGCCCGGGTCCACGGCCGCGTCATCCGGAGCGGGGCCGCGAAAACGTGTCACGTTAGGGGTCCTGCATGGGTGCGCGGTTCTCGCGTCTGGTGTCCGTCGCGACGGCCGGCGGTGTCCTCACCGGGTCGTTGCTCCTCGGGGGAGGGATGGCGCTCGCCGCGCCGACGGCTCCCGCCGCGGGCGGTCAGGTCATTCCCGCCCAGTGCGGGACGACGGTCGCCGCGCGGCCCGGTGACACCGTCGAGGTGACGCCGCTGCTCGGCCTGCCGCTGCTGGTGCCCATCGGCACCGCCGCGGGCCCGCTGCAGTCGATCAACCAGACGATCGCCGGCTCCCTGTGCCAGGTGCAGGTCCAGCTCGTCCAGCCGGTGACGACCTACGTCGCCGCGGCCGCCCCGCAGCTCGCGCCCGTCGCGACGACCGTGGAGCAGGGCTCCCGGACCGCCCTGGGCGGACCGGCCCCGGCGGCCGCCGCCGCCCCGGCTCCCGCCGCCGCGGCCGCCCCGGTCGCGCCGCGGGCCGTCGCCCCGGTCCCGATGGCCCCCACCGCGCTCCCGCCGGCGGCCATCGCCGCCGCGGCGCCGTCGTTCGCGCCGTCGTTCAACTCGCTGCCCTCGTCGTTCCTCGGCGCCGCCTCCCCGAGCTCCGCCGCGGGTGGGCTTCCGGCGAGCGCGCCGGCCTACGACGCGAGCCAGCTGCTCGGCTCCGCGTTCCCCGGCCTCAAGGCGGGCGCTCCGGCCTACCTCGGCTACGACCCGGCCAGCGCCGTGACCACCGCGAGCCAGGTCCAGGCCCTGCCCGTCGACGGCATGTCGAAGGGCATGGGCGTGCCGGTCATGCTCGCCGTGCTGGCGCTCGCCGGCGTCGCCGCGTTCGTGGTCCGGACGATGGTGCTCCGCCGCGCCTCCGCCGCCGCGGCCGGTGCCGCCCCGGCGCAGGACGACGACGAGGCCGCGTACGACGAGGCCGCGTACGACACCGACGCCGCCTGGGACAGCGAGCTCGACGAGTTCTCCCCGGAGGCGCTCACCGAGATCCGCACCCCGGCGCCCCAGTCGCCCGCGGTCGGCTTCCCGGTCGCCCGCGTCGACCACGACGAGACCGAGCTGATGGGAACCGCGCGGCGCTGAGCCGCGTCCGACCCCCGAGGGGGTCGTGACCCACGTGGAGGACCGGCCCGGGCGGGTCGGGGCCGGCGAACCGCCGGCTCCGGCCCGCCCGTCGTCGTCGTCGGGACACCACGTACCCTGGACAGACCGAGAACCCTCCTGCCACGGAACGTCCGTGGCCGCCAGTCCATGGGAGGTGAGTGGTACTCGTGCGCCACTACGAAATGGTCGTCATCCTCGAGCCGAGCCTCGACGAGCGAACCGTCCAGCCCTCGTTGGAGACGTTCCTGAACGTCATCCGCAAGGACGGCGGGACCGTCGAGAACGTCGACGTCTGGGGTCGTCGTCGTCTCGCCTACGAGATCGAGAAGCACGGCGAGGGCATCTACGCCGTCCTCGACGTGAACTGCGAGCCGGCCACCATCAAGGAGATGGACCGCCAGCTCGCCCTGAACGAGTCGGTGCTCCGCACCAAGGTCATGCGTCGTGACCCCGCCGCGGCGACGCGACGGGGCAAGGCCGGCGCTGCCTGATGGCCGGCGACACCGTCATCACCGTGGTCGGCAACCTCACCGCCGACCCGGAGCTGCGGTTCACGCCGTCCGGCGCCGCCGTCGCGAACTTCACCGTCGCGTCGACCCCCCGCACCTTCGACCGCCAGAGCGGCGAGTGGAAGGACGGCGAGGCACTGTTCCTGCGCTGCAACATCTGGCGCCAGGCGGCCGAGAACGTCGCCGAGACCCTGACCCGCGGTGCGCGGGTCATCGTCCAGGGACGCCTCAAGCAGCGCTCGTTCGAGACCCGCGAGGGTGAGAAGCGCACCGTCATCGAGCTCGAGGTCGACGAGGTCGGCCCCTCGCTGCGCTACGCGACGGCCTCGGTCACCAAGGCCAGCCGCGGTGGCGGCGGCGGCGGTGGCTACGGCGGCGCCTCCAACGGAGGCGGCGGCGGTGGCTACTCGGGCGGCGGGCAGTCCGGCGGCGGAGACGACCCCTGGGCCTCGGCGCCCGTCGCGGGGTCGTCCGGCGCGGGCGGCTACGACGACGAGCCCCCCTTCTGACCCCTCGTTCACCCCAGTTCGGCTAGGAGAGAAAGAACCACCATGGCGAAGCCGCCGGTGCGCAAGCCCAAGAAGAAGGTCTGCGCGTTCTGCAAGGACAAGAACCAGGTCATCGACTACAAGGACACCAACCTCCTCCGCAAGTACATCTCGGACCGCGGCAAGATCCGCGCCCGCCGGGTCTCGGGCAACTGCTCGCAGCACCAGCGGGACGTCGCCGTCGCCGTGAAGAACTCGCGTGAGATGGCTCTGCTGCCCTACACGTCGACCGCTCGCTGAGGAAGGGACGCACGCGATGAAGCTCATCCTCACCGCCGACGTCGCCAATCTCGGCGGCCCGGGCGACCTCGTCGACGTCAAGGACGGCTACGGCCGCAACTTCCTGCTGCCCCGCGGGCTGGCGATCGTCGCCACCCGTGGCGCGATGAAGCAGGTCGAGACCATCCGCCGCACCCAGGAGGGCAAGCGGATCCGGGACCTCGACCACGCCAAGGAGATCGCGGGCGAGCTGTCGGGCGTCGGCACCGTCACCGTCACCGCCAAGTCCGCGGGCCAGGGCGGCAAGCTCTTCGGCTCCGTGACGCCGGCCGACATCGTGGGGGCGGTGCGCTCCTCGGGCGGGCCGAACCTCGACAAGCGTCTGGTCGACACCAAGGGGCACATCAAGACCACGGGTGCCCACCAGGTCACCGTCCGGCTCCACCCGGACGTCGCCGTCGAGCTCGCGCTGGACGTCCAGGGCGCCTGACCCGCGCCACCCCACCTCGGGCCCCGGACCGCCGTGTGCGGTCCGGGGCCCGACGTGTGTCCGCATGTGTGTGGCGCGCGTCGAGGCGTCCGGGTCGCCGGTCGGGGCCGTCCCCCACCCGTGGCGTCGGGCGGTCGCCACGCCGTCGCCGACCCGTCCGGCGCCGGACGTCGGCCGGTCGTCTCCCCGTCGACGGGTCATTTCCGCGACACGCCGGACACGGCGCGCGACGACATGCCGATCCACGTGTTGTCCACAGCGTGCACAGTCGTCTGACCTGCGACGACGACCTCGCGGGGTGAGTTGCCAACAGGTTGTCCCCAGGTGCGCCCACGCGTGGGGCCTGTGCATCGCGATCCGTCCCCACTCCATCAACACCGACATCAACACCACCGCCTGGTCCCCCCGGACATCTGCCCCCTACCGTGCGTCGGGCACGTCGCCCCGGGCCCAGTGGCGCGGTCGGCGACGGTGTCGGTGCCTCGCGGTAGAAGAGGCACGCCGGACGTGCCGGGGCGGAATCGCAGTGGCCCCGGTCCGGCGTCGATGAGGGAGGAGCGGTCCGTGGCGGTGCTCGACGAGCGGGGGGCGGGCGGCCGTGACGGGGGCTACGAGCGGAAGCCCCGGTCCGGTGGGTCCGCGTCCGAGGGTGCGCGCCCGGAGTTCGACCGGCAGCCGCCGCAGGACATCGGTGCCGAGCAGTCGGTGCTCGGCGCGATCCTGCTGAGCAAGGACGCCATCGCCGACACCGTCGAGATGCTCAGGCCCGACGACTTCTACCGGCCGGCGCACCAGACGGTCTACGAGTGCGTGCTCGATCTCTACGGCCGGGGGGAACCGGCCGACCCGGTGACCGTCTCGGCGGAGCTCGAGCGCCGCGGGGAGCTCCTGCGGGTCGGTGGGGCGCCGTACCTGCACACCCTGATCGCCGCGGTGCCCACGGCGGCCAACGCGGCCTACTACGCCGAGATCGTGGCCGACCGCGCCGTGCTGCGCCGGCTCGTCGAGGCCGGCACCCGGATCGTGCAGCTCGGGTACCACGGTGGGGAGGGCGCGGACACCGACGACATCGTCGACCGCGCCCAGGCCGCGGTCTACGAGGTGACCGACCGGCGGGTCACCGAGGACTACGTGGCCCTCGAGGACATCCTGCAGCCGACGATGGACGAGATCGACGCCATCGCCTCGCGCGGCGGCGTGTCCTCCGGCGTGCCGACCGGGTTCGCCGACCTCGACGAGGTGACCAACGGCCTGCACGCCGGCCAGATGGTGATCGTGGCGGCGAGGCCCGGCATCGGGAAGGCGCTGGCGCTCGACACCCCGCTACCGACGCCTACGGGTTGGACCACGATGGGAGAGGTGGCGGTCGGGGATCATCTGCTCGACCGGTCGGGGCGTCCCACCCGCGTGGTCGCGGCCACCGAGGTGATGATCGACCGGCCCTGCTACGAGATCCAGTTCTCCGACGGCACGACCGTGGTGGCCGACGCATCACACCAGTGGCTCACCGACACCCGCGCCTCCCGCCGCTCCCCTCGTATCCCGGCCGCGGTGCGCACGACGGAGGAGATCGCGGCGACGCTGCACACGCAGACCGCCGATCAGCGGGTCAACCACTCGGTGCCGACCTGCGGTCCCCTGGACCTTCCCGAGCAGGACCTCCTGGTGCCGCCCTACGCACTGGGCATCTGGCTGGGCGACGGGACGAGCGAGAGTGCCTCTTTCACCAGCGCCGACCCGGAGGTCGCACTGTTGATCGAGGCTGAGGGTCTCGTCGTCCCCAGCTCGGGCGCGCTCCGCTACGGGCTGCGTCTGCCGGACGCCGAGCCGCCCGCGCCACGCTCCTGCGTCGTGTGCGGACAGGAGTTCGTCCCGGCGACTTCGCAGGTGCGCACCTGTGGGCAGAGCTGCGGAGGCCGAGCCCGGTTCATGTCGGCACCGGTCCCCACACCCACCTGCCCGGAGTGTGGCGGACCGTCGTGCGGACTGCGCCGCTGCCGGGAGTGCCACGCTGCGCGTGGCACCGTGCAGGGCCGACTGCGCTCGCTGGGGGTCTTCGGCAACAAGCACATCCCGAGGACGTATCTGAGGGCGTCGGAGGCGCAGCGGCGCGCGTTGCTCGCCGGGCTCCTGGACTCCGATGGCACGGTGCTTCCGACGGGAGTCGTGCAGTTCACGGTGACCTGTGAGCGCCTCGCGCGCGATGTGGCAGAGCTCGTCGCATCCCTCGGGCTCCAGTGCTCGATCAGCACGAAGTCGGTTCGGGGCAGCCGTGTGGAGAGCCAGACCGCCTACATGGTCACGTTCTCCACCCTCGAGACCGTGTTCCGCCTCGAGCGGAAGCGTCTGGCGCACAAGGACCGCCAGCGGGCCACGTCCGACGTCCGAACCCGTCAGCGCTACATCACCGACGTCCGGCCGGTGTCCTCGGTCCCGGTGCGATGTGTCGAGGTGGCGAACGACGAGCACCTCTACCTCACGACCCGCAGCATGGTGCCCACCCACAACTCCACGCTGGGGATGGACTTCGCTCGGTCGGCGAGCATCAAACACGGGATGACCTCGGCGTTCTTCTCCCTGGAGATGGGCCGCACCGAGATCGTCATGCGCCTCCTCTCGGCGGAGGCGAAGATTCGTCTGGCCGACATGCGCTCCGGGACGATGACCGACGACGACTGGACGCGTCTGGCCCGCCGGATGAGCGAGATCAGCGAGGCGCCGCTCTTCATCGACGACTCGCCCAACATGACGATCATGGAGATCCGGGCCAAGGCGCGGCGGCTCAAGCAGCGCCACGACCTGAAGCTGATCATCCTCGACTACATGCAGCTGATGACCTCCGGCAAGAAGGTCGAGTCCCGCCAGCAGGAGGTCTCGGAGTTCTCGCGTCAGCTCAAGCTGCTGGCCAAGGAGCTCGAGGTGCCGCTGGTCGCGATCAGCCAGCTGAACCGTGGTCCGGAGCAGCGCACCGACAAGAAGCCGATGCTCTCCGACCTGCGTGAGTCCGGATCGCTGGAGCAGGACGCCGACATGGTCATGCTCATCAGCCGACCCGATGCGTTCGAGCGCGATGACCCCCGCGCCGGCGAGGCGGACCTCATCCTGGCCAAGCACCGCAACGGCCCCACGGCGACGATCACCGTGGCGCACCAGCTGCACTACAGCCGCTTCGCCGACATCGCCCGCGGCTGAGGCAGTCGCGCCCGACGCCGACTCGCCCCGTTGACCCGGCCGCGCCCAGGGCCGAGCATCACGCGGATGCGGGTGCTCGACCACCATGCGGTCCGCGCGTTGCTCGACCCCGGCCGCCTGGTGCGCGCGGTCGCCGACGCCATGGTCGACCTGTCGCTCGGGCGCGCGTCGCTTCCGCCCCGTATCGCCGCCCGCGTCACAGGCGCCGGGCTGTTGTCCACGATGCCCGCCTACTGCCCGACCCTCGATGTGCTCGCCGCCAGTTGCTCACGGTCTATCTCGACAACGGCACCGCAGGACTCCCCGTCCACCAGGCGGTGATCGCGGTGTTCGATCCGGCGACCGGTCGGATGCTCGGGCTCATGGACGGCGACCACCTGACGGCAGCGCGGACCGCGGCCTGCTCCGCGCTCTCCGTGCGTCATCTCGCGAGATCGGACGCCGAAGTCCTCGCCGTGCTCGGAACAGGACCGCAGGCGCACGAGCACGCCCGGTACGCGTGTCTGGTCCACCCCTTCGCGGAGGTGCGGATCGGGGGACGGGATCCCGAGAAGGCCGCTGCCTTGGCCGGGGAACTGGCCCAGCACGACCGTGACGATCCCGCCCGGGTCACCGTGTTCAAGTCGGTCGGTGTCGCGGTCCAGGACGCCGCGGCCGCGTCCGTGGTCCTCGCCGCCGCACAACAGGCCGGGGCAGGGGTCGAGGTCGCTCTGTGACGGCGCGCCGCCATCAGCCCGACGGGAGGAGGCTGCGCCCGTAGGCCATGTTCATCGCCGCGCGGACCTGGTCGAGCTTCGCCTCCGCGACGAGGTTCGCGTGGTCGTTGCCGCGGGCGAGGATCTCGTCGAGCCCGCCCGTCGCGGCATCGGCGGCAAGCTCCTCCCGGCGGCGTCGCAGCGGGGCGAAGTGGTCGTTGACCGCGTCGGTGACCAGGGTCTTGAGGCCCGCGGCCCCCCGGTCGCCGACCTGCTCGGCCATGGCCTCGGGGCGTTCGCCACGGCAGAGGCCGGCGAGCTCGAGCAGGTTGGCGACCTCCGGGCGGGCGACGGGGTCGTAGGTGATGTGCCGGTCGCCGTCGGTCCTGGTCCGTCGGATCAGTGCGGCCGTGCGGTCGGCGCTCGCCCGCAGCTCGATGGCGTTCCCGCGGCTCGTGCTCATCTTCGTGCCGTCGACCCCGAGCAGGACGGGTGCGTCCCCGACGAGCGGCTCGGGCACGGTGAACACCGGGCCGTAGCGCTCGGTGAACCGGCGTGCGAGGGTCCGCGTGACCTCGAGGTGGGCGAGCTGGTCGTGACCGACCGGCACCAGGTGGGCCGAGCAGAACAGGATGTCGGCCGCTTGGTGGACCGGGTAGGTCAGCATGAGCCCGCTCATGGCCCGGGTGCCGGTGGCCGCCGTCTCCGCCTTGACCGTGGGGTTGCGCTGCAGCTCGGCGACCGAGACGAGCGAGAGCAGCGGCAGCAGGAGCTGGTTGAGGGCCGGGACGGCGCTGTGGGTGAAGATCGTGGCCCGGTCGGGGTCGATCCCGGCCGCGAGCTGGTCGAGCAGCATCTCGCGGACGTTGCCGGGCAGGTCGCCCGCGAGGTCGCGGTCGGTGATGACCTGGTAGTCGGCGACGACGAGGTAGGTCTCGACGCCGAGGCCCTGCAGGCGGACCCGGTTGGCCAGGGTGCCGAAGTAGTGGCCGAGGTGCAGGGGACCGGTCGGCCGGTCACCGGTCAGCATCCGGAAGTGGTGGGGGTCCGCGGCGACGCGCGCCTCGAGCGACGGGTCGACGGACTGGGTGTTGGACATGGGGGTTCCTCTCGGGAGAGGCCGCCTCACCAGGTCCGTGCGCGTCGAGAAAGGTCACGCCGGCCGCCGGGGAGGCGGCCGGATGCACTGCAGCAGTCACGGTCGCCGGGAGGGCGACCACCACCAGGACTGCACGCAGGGGGACACGGCAACGATCGTGCCACGTCGGGCCCTACCGGACGTACTGGTTCACCGGACGCGGCGAGAGCATCTCGGCGGCCGTATCCGGCAGGCACAGGGCGGCGGCCTGGTCGACGACACGCGACGCCGCGTCCGGATCGCGGCGTCCGAGCCCGCAGGCAGCGGCCACGTCGACCCGCCGGCCCACCGCCCGCTCGACGAGGTCGAGGACGCGCGCGTGGTCGTCGGTGTCGAGGTCCTCGTGCACGAAGCCGGCGACGAGCGACGTCGACTCCGGCAGCCGTATCCCGCGCAGGGGCGCGTAGAACGACGGCGCCAGCGCCGGCGGCTGCTCCCCGGCGGCCAGCGGGAGGTGCAGGTACTCCAACGACCGGCCGTCCGGCCACGCCCGACCGATCGCGTTCGCGAGGGTCACCAGCGGCGCGGTGTCGTCCGGATCGACCAGGGCGCGGTGCCCGAGGTCGCCGAGGCAGAGGTGCACGCCGAACCGTGAGCCGGCGGGGAGGTTCTGCACGAGCGCCCGCACGCCCCTCGCCAGCCAGGTCGCCCCGGTGCGGCCGGCCCGGCCCGGCATCTGCGAGACGAGCACCGACTCGGCGGGCAGTTCCAGCTGGAACACGACGTCGTCGCCCGCGACCGACCGCACCGCACGCAGCTCCCGCACCACGGCCTCGGTGAAGGAACGCCGATGGTGCAGTCCCTCGGCAGGCCCGAGGGAGAAGAAGGCCAGGTCGAGGTCCCCGGCCACACCCACCTGGAAGCGCAGGTCGGGGAGGGCGAAGCGGTCGCGGAGCGCGCGGAACACCGGGTAGCTCTCGGAGAACGCCGACGCGACGCCGAGGTCCATCGACGCGCCGAGCAGACGGTGCCCGGACCGGACCCGGTACCGGGGCAGCCGGTCGTAGGAGGAGACGTCGCCGGCGTGGACGGTCCGGAGGTCCGGGTGATCGGACAGACCGCGCAGGAAGTCCGCGATCCACTCGCTGCGCCTCCCGGTCTCCCCGTCGGGCAGCGTCCGGAGCCGGCCACCCCCGCGGCGCAGGACGCTCTCCATCGCGGACTGCGCGTCCACGCCCGGGAGGCTGCCGACCAGGTGCATCCGCCGTCCGGTGTGCACCCCGGTAGCCACGGCCGTCGCGGCGTCCTTGACGCTCATCCCACACCTCCACACGTGCGGAGGGTGACGACTCCGCCGAGAACCCTCCTCGTGTGGAGCAGTATCGCGAGTAGGTCGCCTAGATCACTACGCTTCGTGTGTATCCGGACCGTCTCGATCCGGTGTCAGGTCCAGAGGAGTGACTCGGGAGAAGCGGGCTGTCACGCAGCGGTGATGACGCTCTGCTCCCGGCGCCGGAACGCGACGGCGCGTCGCTCACCCCCGGGCGGGAGCGCGTCCGACGGCCGCGTAGGCCCCGATGGGGTCCACGCCGCGGGTCGGCGCGGGCCAGTGGGCGGGGTCGACGAGCCCGGGCGGGACGAGCTCGAAGCCGTCCAGGAGGGCCCGGATCTGGGTGCGGTCGCGGAGGACCACCGGCGTGGCGGCACCCCGGTACCCGCGCTCGATGGCGCGCACGCTCTCGGCGAGCACGGGGTCGTCCTGGTCCGAGCTGCCGTGGTTGAGCGCGAGGATGCTGCCCGGCCCCAGTGCGTCGCGGTAGCGACCGAAGATCGCGGGCAGGTCGTCGTCGATGAAGTGCAGCACCGCGATGGCGAGGATCGCGACCGGTCGGTCGAAGTCGAGCAGCCCGGCGACGCCGGGGTCGTGGAGGACCTCCTCGGGCCGGCGCAGGTCGCCCTGGGTGACGCTGACCCCGTCGAGCCCGGCCGTGATCTCGCGGGCGTGGTGGACCGCGACGGGCTCGAAGTCGACGTAGGCGATCCGTGCCTCGGGCCGCCGGGCCAGGGCGATCTCGTGGACGTTCCCGACCGTCGGTACGCCGGAGCCCAGGTCGAGGAACTGGTCGACGCCCTGCGAGAGGCACCAGCGCACCACCCGGCCGAGGAAGTCGCGGTTGACCCGGCAGACGCGGGGCATGTCGGGGTTCGCGGCCACGATCTTCGCGGCCTGCGCGCGGTCGCTGGCGAAGTTGTGGGCGCCGCCGAGGAAGTAGTCGTAGATCCGGGCGGCGTTGGCCCGCTCGAAGTCGATCCCGTCCTGGGAGAGCGTCACCAGGCCGGGCAGGTCGACCCCGACCCGTGGCGGCGCGTCCTCGTCCCCGGACTCCTCGGCCATGGCCCGCCTCTCGCCGGTGTGCCCCCTCAGTCTCGGATCTTCCGGAGGGTGTCCGCATCGGCACGGCGGGTGGTTCCACGGACGAGTTCGATCGGCAGACCGTGAGCGCGGAAGACCTCCGGCCCGATGAACGACGTCAGCTCGGCGATCACCCCGTCCCGCAGGGTCAGCACGGTGAGGGACCAGGCGCGGTGGATCCCCGGCCCGCCCTCGTCGTGGGTCGCGGGCCCGTCGAGGTAGAGCGCGACGGCGGGCTGGCCGTTCGCGCTCGTCGGGACCGCGCGCCACGAGCCGCAGTCCCCGAGCGGGACGGCACGGGCGAACGCCATGACGTCCTCGCGCCCGCGGTACCAGCCCGGCAACGGGGGCATGGACCATGTGACGTCCTCGGTCAGCAGCGAGACCAGCGCCCCGGCGTCGCGGCGCTCGAGGGCCGACGCGTAGCCCTCGACGACCGCACGCAGCCGGGCGTCGTCGAGCTGCGCGAGGGTGCGCTGCTGCGAGACCGGCGGCACGCGGTCCGAGATGACGCGCCGCGCTCGCTGGAGGGCCGAGTTCACCGAGGCCGTCGACGTGTCCATCATCGCGGCGATCTCGCCTGCCGAGTAGCTGAGCACCTCGAACAGCAGCAGGGCGGCCCGCTGGTTGCCGGGGAGGTGCTGGAGCGCGGCGACGAAGGCGAGCTCGACGGACTCGCGCTGCTCGACGGCGAGAGCGGTGTCCGGGTAGGGGGTGAGCCAGGCGACGTCCGTACCGGGGGCGTCGTCGAGCACCGGCTCCGACGAGGCGGGCCCGAGGTCCATCGGCAGGGCGCGCCTGCCGCGCGCCTCGACGACGTCGAGGCAGGTCCGCGTCGCGACGGTGTAGAGCCACGAGCGCAGCGAGCTGCGGGCCTCGAACCGGGCGATCCCCCGCCAGGCCCGCAGCAGGGCGTCCTGCAGCGCGTCGTCGGCGTCGAACGACGAGCCGAGCATCCGGTAGCAGTGCGCGTGCAGCTCCCGGCGCAGCGGCGTCACGAGGCGCTCGAAGGCGGCGTCGTCCCCGGAGCGCGCGGCGGCGAGGTCGTCGTCGGCGATCGTCGGGGCGCCGTCCATGACGGCGAGTCTGCCCCACCGGCCGCCCTGCCGTTCCGGCGAAGGGCGCCCACGGCCGGTCTGGCCGACCGAAGGGGCCCTTCGCTCGATACCGGGTGCCCGGCCCGGGTTCCGGCGGTGGGCGCCCCTCGCCGGTCTACCCGAGCGAAGGGGCCCTTCGCTCGACACCGGCCCGGCGCAGCCCCACGGCGACGATCGCGGTGGCGGCGAGCAGCGCGACGAGGAACCCGACGGTCGCCGACCACCCCGCCGCGCCGAACACGACCCCGCCGAGGGTCCCGCCGACCGAGGAGCCCACGTAGTAGCTGAACAGGTACATCCCGGACGCCACCGCGCGTCCGTGCGCCGCGCGCCGCCCGACCGCCGCCGAGGCGACCGCGTGGCCCGCGAAGAACCCGACCGTGAGCAGCGCCAGGCCGCCGATGACGAGCGCGAGCACCGGCGCCAGCATCGCGAGCGCCCCGAGGGCCGCGACCCCGGCCGCCACCAGCACCGTCGTGCGCGTCCCCCACCGCGTCGAGAGCCGCCCTGCCGCGGTCGAGGTGACCGTGCCCACCGCGTAGAGGACGAAGACGAACCCGACGATCAGGTCGGGCAGGGAGAAGGGCGGGCCGAGCAGCCGGAACGCGACGTAGTTGTAGGCGCAGACGAACGTCCCCATGATCAGCAGCCCGATCGCGAAGAGCCGCCGCAGCACCGGATCCCGCAGGTGCGCCACGACCTCGCCGGCCAGGTCGCGGACGGCGACCCGACTCGGGGTGAAGCGCCGCGACGCGGGCAGGACCAGCCAGAACACGACCAGGCAGAGCCCCGAGACGACCGCGATCCCGCCGAGCGCCGCGCGCCAGGAGCCGGAGAGGTCGTCGATCGCGCTCACGACGATGCGCCCGCCGAACCCGCCGACGGAGTTCCCGGCGATGTAGAGCCCCATGGCGCCGCCGAGGTGCCCGGCGTCGATCTCGTCCGCGAGGTAGGCCATGCCGACCGCGGGCAGCCCCGCCAGCGCCACGCCCTCGAGGGCGCGCAGCACGAGCAGGAGGCCGAACGACGGGGCGACGGCCGCCGCGAGCCCGAACACCACCGCGCCGAGCAGCGACCAGAGCATCACCGGGCGCCTGCCCCACCGTTCGGAGAGCGCGGAGGCCGGGATGATCGCGACCGCGAGCCCGGCGGTGGTCACCGAGACCGTCAGGGACGCCGCGCCCGGCGAGACCGCGAACACGTCGACGAGGCGCGGCAGGAGCGGCTGGGTCGCGTAGAGCAGCGCGAACGTGGTGAACCCGGCGAAGAACAGCCCGACCGAGATCCGTCGGAAACCCGGGTCGCCGCGCCGCAGACCGGCGTCGACGGGCCTCGCGGACTCGACCGTGCGTCCCGTCGCTCCGCTCGCCCCAGACATCGTTGTCGAGGCTAAGCGCCCGGGAGGGCGCCGGCACCCTCGGCGGACGTACGTCACGGGCACATCGGGCAGGTTCCCGGCACTCCGGGCCTGCGCGGTGATCACGGAGCGCCGGTCTCGTCCGCCACCCACCGCAGGTACGGCGCATGGCCCCCGACGACGGGGACCGCGATCACCTCGGGCACGTCGTAGGAGTGCTCGGCGGCGATCCAGGCGGTGAGCTCGTCGACCCGCGCGGCGGCCGTCTTGGCGACGAGCTGCCACTCGGTCTCCACCGAGACCGAGCCCTCCCACCGGAAGGCGCTGCGGACCGGTCCCACGATCTGCACGCACGCCGCGAGGTGCGCCTCGACGAGGCCGCGGGCGAGCCGTTCGGCCTCGTCGGCGGAGTCGGTGGTGGTGACGACGACGGCGGTGGCGTCCGGGGTGGCGGTCACACCGGGAGTCCTACCGGACGGTCTCCTCCTCGCGCGCCCCGAACACCTTCCCCTTCGCCTCCGGGCCGAGCAGCAGCACGATCGCGGTCAGGACCAGTACCGGGACGATCACGGCCGCGAGCGCGAACGAGCCGCCGTGGTCCGCCGCGAGCGAGGTCTGGATCGGGAGGACGAACGCCGCGAACGCGTTGCCGAGCTGGTAGGTCACGCCGGGGTAGAAGCCGCGGACCTCGTCCGGGGAGAGCTCGGCGAGGTGCGCGGGCACGACGCCCCAGCCGCCCTGCACGACGACCTGCAGCAGGAACGCCCCGAGCGTGACCAGTCCCAGCACCGTCGAGTAGGCGAACAGGAACGCCACCGGGATGCCGAGGATCGCGCAGAACGCGGCGGTCCGTCGTCGGCCGAAGCGCTCCGAGAGCGCCCCGAAGTAGGCCCCGCCGAGGATGGCGCCGATGTTGTAGATGACCGCGATGACGGTGACCGCGCCGGTCCCGGCGTGGAAGTCCTTCTGGAGGAAGGTCGGCACGTAGTCCTGGGTGCCGTGGCTCATGAAGTTGAACAGCGTCATGAGCACGATGAGGTAGAGGAACCGGCGGAGCACCTTCGGCTGCAGGAAGATCTTCCCCGGGCCGACCTGCGTGAGCGCGACCTTCTCCTGGGTGCGCTCCCAGGCCTCGGACTCCCCGACGCGGGTCCGGATCAGGAAGGCGATCAGCGCCGGGATCGCGCCGAGCACGAACAGCCAGCGCCAGCCCAGGGCCGGGGTGATGGCGAAGTTGGCCAGGGTCGCGAGCAGGTAGCCGACGGGGTAGCCCTGCTGCAGCAGCCCGGACCAGAAGCCGCGCTTCTCCGGGGGGATCTTCTCGAGCGCCAGCGAGGCGCCGAGGCCCCACTCGCCGCCCATCCCGAGGCCGAAGAGGAAGCGCAGGACGATCAGGACGGTGAAGGTCGGGGCGAGGCCGGAGAGCACCTCCATCACCGAGTAGAAGAGGACGTCGACCATCAGCGGGATCCGGCGGCCCTTCTTGTCCGCCCAGATCCCGAACAGCAGCGCCCCGAACGGGCGTGCGATGAGCGTCGCGGTGGTGAGGAACGCGACGGTCGTCGTGGACTCCCCGAACTCCTTCGCGATGTCGGAGAGCACGAAGACGACCAGGAAGAAGTCGAACGCGTCCATCGCCCAGCCGAGCCAGGCGGCCAGGAACGCGTTGCGCTGCTCGCGGGTCAGTCCCCGCGCCTGCTCGAACAGCCCCGGAGCCGACATGGCGGGGAACGTAGGCCGCGCAAGCACCTACGGCACGTCGGTCGTCCGGTTGCTCCCGAATGCGCGGTTCCGCCGCGACTCACACCGACCCGTCGTCGTGCGCGGCCTACGCTCGTGAGCGTGAGCAACGACCTGGACCGGCAGGACACGTCCACCCTGCGGCGCCGGATCCTGGTCCTGCTCATCTGCTGCACGAGCCTGCTCGTGGTCTCGATGGACAACACCATCGTCAACGTCGCGCTGCCGGCGATCCGCACCGACCTGAACGCCTCGATCACCAGCCTGCAGTGGACGATCGACGCCTACACCCTCGTGCTCGCGTGCTTCCTCATGCTCGCCGGCGCGACGGGCGACCGGGTCGGGCGGCGGCGGACCTTCCAGGTCGGGCTGGGCCTCTTCGGCCTCGGCTCGCTGCTCTGCAGCCTCGCGCCGTCCATCGGCTGGCTCATCGCCGCCCGGGCGATCCAGGGCCTCGGCGGCACCATGCTCAACCCGATCGCCATGTCGATCGTCACCAACGTCTTCACCGACCCGCGGGAGCGGGCACGCGCCATCGGCATCTGGGGCTCCGTCGTCGGGATCTCGCTGGGCCTCGGGCCCGTGCTCGGCGGCGTGCTCACCGAGACCGTGGGCTGGCGGGCGATCTTCTGGGTGAACGTGCCGGTGGTCCTCGTCGCGATCGCGGCCACCGCGCGCTACGTGCCCGAGTCGCGGGCGCCCCGCGGGCGCCGGCCGGACCCGGTCGGCCAGGTGCTCGTCGTGCTCCTGCTGGCCTCGGTGGTGACCGGGGTGATCGAGGGCCCGCGGGCGGGGTGGGGCTCGGCGCTCATCGTCGGGCTCGCGGGGCTCGCGCTCGTCGCCCTGGTCGCGCTGCTGGTGTGGGAGCGCCGTCGCCGCGACCCGTTGATCGAGCTGCGCTTCTTCTCCAGCGTGCCGTTCTCCTCGGCGACCGTGGTGGCGGTGTGCGCCTTCGCGGCGTTCGCGTCGTTCCTCTTCCTCTCCACGCTCTACCTGCAGGACGTCCGCGGGCTGTCCGCGCTCCACGCCGGCCTCGCGCTCCTGCCGGCGGCGGTCACCGCGACGATCTGCGCGCCGCTGTCCGGGCGGATGGTCGCCTCCCGGGGCCCCCGGATCCCGCTCGTCCTGGCCGGGGTCCTGACGACCGCGGTCGCGGTGGTGATCGCGATGGTCGGTCCCACGACGCCGCTGTGGGTGCTGCTGGTCGTCTACGGCGTCTACGGGATCGGCTTCGGCCTGGTGAACCCGCCCATCACCAACACCGCGGTGAGCGGCATGCCCCGCAGCCAGGCGGGGGTGGCCGCCGCGGTCGCGTCGACGAGCCGACAGGTCGGCTCGTCGCTCGGGGTCGCGGTGAGCGGCACGGTCGTGGCCGCGTCCCTGACCGTCGCGGCCGGGCTGTCCGCCGCATGGTGGGTCGTGGCGGCCGCGACGCTGCTCATCGCGGTGATCGGCGTGCTGGCCACGACGGCGCGAGCACGGGCCACGGCCGACCGGGTGGCGGACCTCTTCGCGGAGGAACCGATCCCGGCACGGCTCTGACCTGCGGCTACGTGACACCGATCGGTGTCACATCACGGATCGGGGGTCGTGAACGATCTCACGGTCCCCGAGCGTGGGACCTCGGCCACTGGGTGGGCGTCCGACCCACCGGGGGTGCGAGTGTGGGGGCTTCGCGCATGGGAGAAGGAGACGCCAGATGACGACAACGGAGTCTGCGGCGGCCGCGGGCGGGACGTTCGAGCTCGGTGGGGAACTGCCGGTGCACCGCCTCGGGTACGGCGCGATGCGACTGACCGGCGAGGGCATCTGGGGCCCGCCGAAGGACACCGACAACGCCGTGGCCGTGCTGCGCCGCGCCATCGAGCTCGGTGTCGACTTCGTGGACACCGCCGACTCGTACGGGCCCTACGTGAGCGAGGAGCTGGTCCGCGAGGCCCTGTACCCCTATCGCGGGGTCGCGGTGGCCACCAAGGCGGGCCTGCTGCGCACCGGGCCGAACACGTGGGTCCCCTGCGGGCGGCCGGACTACCTGCGCCAGGAGTGCGAGATGAGCCTGCGCCGCCTCGGCGTGGAGACCCTCGACCTGTTCCAGCTCCACCGCGTCGACCCCCACGTCGCCGCCGACGAGCAGTACGGCCTGCTCGCCGACCTGCAGCGCGAGGGCAAGGTGCGCCACGTCGGCCTCTCGCAGGTGTCGGTCGACCAGATCGAGGACGCGCGCCAGATCGTCGACGTCGTGTCGGTGCAGAACCGCTACAACCTCGTCGACCGCTCCTCCGACGCCGAGCTCCGGTACTGCACCGAGCACGGCATCGCCTTCATCCCGTGGGCACCCGCCGACGCGGGCAACCTCGCGCAGGAGGGCAACGCCGCACACGACGCGGCCGGGAAGCTCGGCGCCACCCCGGCGCAGGTCGCACTCGCCTGGCTGCTCCAGCGCAGCTCGGTGATGGTCCCGATCCCGGGCACGGCCTCGCTCGAGCACCTCGAGGAGAACTGCGCCGCCGCGGCGCTGGAGCTGCCGCGCGACGTCGTGGCCCGGCTGGACAGCGCCGCCTAGGCCCCGCGTCGCCGCGCCTTCTCGGCGTCGCGCACGGCCCGGTCGCGGCGGCGGCGTCGCCACGTCGCGACCGGGCCGTGTCCGGACGCCGGCTCGGCGAGCGGGCCCCGCTGCTCCTCGAGCTCGGCGGCCGCCACGATGCGGCGCTCCATCCCGCCGAACACGAGCACGTGGAACGGCGCGATCACCCACCAGTAGGCGTGCCCGGCGAGCCCGCGCGGCAGGAAGACGGCCCGCTGCCGGTAGAGCGAGCCGCCCGGGCGCGGCGCCACCCGCAGCTCCAGCCACGCGAGGCCGGGCGCCTTCATCTCGGCCCGCAGGCGCAGCAGGTACTCGCCCTCCTCGAGGTCGGGCACGGAGTCCGGTGCGGACCCGGTGCCCTCGACGCACTCCTCGACGCGCCACCAGTCCAGCGCGTCCCCGACCTGGAGGGTGTCCGCGTCGCGGCGACCACGCCGCAGACCGACCCCGCCGACGAGCCGGTCCAGCACGCCCCGGGCCCACCAGCCGATCGGGAACGAGTACCAGCCGCGCTCGCCGCCGATCCCGGCGACGACCTCCCAGAGCGTGTCCGCCGACGCGGCCGCCGTCCGCTCGCGGACGTCGGTGTAGACGGTGCCGCCCGCCCAGTCCGGGTCGGAGGGCAGCAGGTCGGAGGGCATCGGTTCCGACGGGGCGTAGCGCGCGTTGGCACCCGACCAGCGGGTCTCGACCTGGCCCTCGCGGACGCGCGTGAGCGCCAGGTCCACGGCGGTACGGAAGCCCGTCAGGCCCTCGGCGGGCGGCTCGACATAGGTGTCGATGTCGTGCTCGGCGGCGACGACCTCGTGCACCAGCGAGTCGATGAGGGGGACCGCCGTCGAGCGCGGCACCGGGGTCACGAGGTTCACCCAGTGCGACGAGAGCCGCGGGGTGAGCACCGGGACCGGCAGCATCGTGCGCCGCGGCAGGCCCTCCACCTCCGCGAACCCCTCCATCATCGCCAGGTAGGTGAGGACGTCGGGGCCGGCGATGTCGAACGTCCGGTTGACCTCGGGGGGCAGGTGGACGACGCCGGTGAGGTAGTGCAGGACGTCGCGGATCGCGATCGGCTGCACGCGGTGGTGCACCCACGACGGCGTCAGCATCACCGGCAGCCGCTCGGTCAGGTAGCGCAGCATCTCGAAGCTCGCGGACCCCGACCCGAGGATGACCGCGGCCTGCAGCACCGCCGTCGGCACCCCGGAGCGCAGGAAGATCTCACCGACCTCGGTGCGCGACGAGAGGTGCTCGGAGAGCTCGACCCCCTCGGGGTGGATGCCGCCCAGGTAGACGATCCGCCCGACACCTGCCGTGCGGGCGGCCTCGGCGGTGATGAGCGCCGCGCGCCGGTCGACCTCGGCGAAGCCGGACTCCGAGAGCGAGTGCACCAGGTAGTAGAGGACGTCGGCGCCCTCGCAGGCCGCCCGCATCGAGTCCGGGTCGATCACGTCGCCCCGGACCACCTCGACGCCGTCCTGCTGCGCCCACGGGATGTCCTTCATCTTCGCGGGCGTGCGCACCACGCAGCGCACCGTGTGGCCCTCCGCCACGAGCCGCGGCGCGAGCCGCCCGCCGATGTAGCCGGTCGCGCCGGTGACCACGCATCTCACCGGCGCATCGTCGCCGTTCACGGGCCCGGGCGCAGCGGGGAGGCCGCGGCGGGCAGCGCAAGGGGGCACGGACGTCCCCGGCCCGCGCGGAGCCGTCCGCGGGCCGTCGCTCGACGGGGTGTGCCACCACCGTGCGCACCCACTCGATGCGGTGGCGACCGGCCGTACGCGCACCCCGCGGGTGGAGGGCTCACCCGCGCGCCCCGGTCGAGCCGGTCGACGTCACGGAGGGTGAGATCCTCCGTTGCTCCGGGCCGTACCGGCCTCATGGACCGGTGGAGTGACACACGGACAGGGGGAGTTCGGGCGTGTCGTGGTTGACTCGGCGCGTCGCCCACAAGGTTCGCCCCCGGGCTGCCGTTGACCCGTCTGACGCTGGCGTACGCGGCCGTTCGCCGCAGCGTCGGCAAACCGTGTGGTGCAACGGCGGAGGTGGAACATGTGGGTCTGGCGAGAGGAGACGGTGCGCGGCGGCTGGCGTCTCGACTCCACCGGCTCGTGGACGTACGACGAGCCGGCACGCCTGGAGCGGGTCGGGTCGCCGCGGGGGCCGCGGGACCCCGAGCCCGACCGTCTCGCCCGTGAGCGCGCCGTGCGGGCGCAGCGGGCCCGGACCGAGGGCCGTCGTCCGGCGCTCGCGTCCGTCCCGCCGCGCTCGGACTTCGAGGCGACCCCGATCTTCCGGTCGGTCGCGCACGAGGTCCGGGAGTGGCGCGACGAGCGCCGGGACGACCGGTACCCCGAGCCGCGGCGTGAGGACCAGCGTCGTCAGGAGCTCCGGCGCGAGGAGCTCCGTCGCGAGGAGCGTCGGCGTGAGGACCGCCGGCGCGCCGAGGCGAGCATCCCCGAGCCGCACCCGGGGTCGGGTCCCTTCCCGGCCCAGGCGCGGACCCGTCGCGGTCTCGCGCCCGTCGAGTCGGTGCCCCCGCCCGCCCGCGAGGGCGACGGACCGGTCGGCTCGGCGGAGGACGAACTGCGTCGTCGGGCGGAGCGTCGACGCCGCCCACGGGTGGAGCCCGAGAGCGGGCGCCACGCCCTGCGTCCGTAGGAGCCGGTCCGGTCCCGTCGGGGGAGTCCGGAACGGCCGCGGACGCGGTCGACACACGTAGCGAGGGGCACCTCCGCGGCTGGGGAGCGGACGGGGGCGCCCCTCGTTCGTGTGTCCGGGGGTCGTGCGGGGCTCGAGGGCGGAGCCGCGCGATCCCGGTCGGCCCCAGCGTGGTGAGGTGTGCCCCGACCCGGGGTCGGGTATCGCCCCGGGCACCCCAACCCGCCGTCGGAGGTCTTTGCCCATGCTGGTCCGTCGCCTCGCCCGGCCCCTGTTGGCCGCGGTGTTCATCAAGGGCGGGATCGATACCCTGCTCAACCCCGAGCCTCGCATCAAGAAGGCCGCGCCGAAGGTCGCGCAGGCGCAGCAGCTGGTCGGCGACAAGCTCCCGCCGCAGGCCCCCACCGAGCCCGAGCAGCTCGTGCGCATCGACGCCGCCGTGAAGGTCGGCGCCGGAGTGCTGCTGGCCCTCGGCAAGTTCCCGCGGATCGCCTCCCTCCTGCTCGCCGGCAGCATCATCCCGACGACGATCACCGGGCACGCCTTCTGGGAGTACGACGGCGAGGACCGCGTCGCCCAGCAGCAGCACTTCCTCAAGAACCTCGGCCTGCTCGGCGGGCTGATCCTGGCCGCGGTCGACACCGAGGGGAAGCCGTCGCTGGGCTGGCGCGCCCGCCGGGCGTCGCGCAAGCTCGCGAAGCAGACCCGGGAGCTGACCGGGAACACGGACGGGCCCGACCTCTCCGAATGGGCCGAGGGGGCCCGTTCGGCCGCGAACACCACGGCCGCGACGGTCCGCGACGGCGTCGACGTCGCGATCGGCAAGTTCGTCGCCTGAGCACCCGCACCCCCCGACGGCCCGGGAGCGACGCACCACGCGTCGCGCCCGGGCCGTCGTCGTGTGCGGCCCCCGATCGCCCGGACGGAGCTGCACCGTCCGCCGGGCGCGGAGCCCTAGGGTGACCCGGATGTGGACGAACTGGTCGGGCGGGCAACGGTGCCGGCCCGTGGCGACCGCCCGGCCGCTGGACGAGGCCGGCGTCGCGGGGGTGGTCCGTCGGGCGGCGGAACGGGGGCAGACCGTCCGCCCCGTGGGTTCCGGGCACGGCTTCTCGGACCTCGCCGTCACCGACGGCGTCCACCTCGACGCCTCCGCGTTCGCCGGCATCACGGCGGTGTCCTCCGGCCCGGGCGGCGACCACGCCACCGTGCGCGTGCGCGGCGGCACGACGATCGGTGACCTCCAGG
This sequence comes from uncultured Actinomycetota bacterium, assembly GCA_963849235.1. Lineage (GTDB taxonomy): Bacteria > Actinomycetota > Actinomycetes > Mycobacteriales > Pseudonocardiaceae > Actinomycetospora. The sequence goes on from CAWKGY010000003.1 coordinate 660,157, forward strand.
AGGCGCTCGACGACCGCGCCCTCGCGCTCGCCGTCCCCCTCGACCTACGCGACCCCACCGTCGGCGGGGCCCTCGCGGTCGGCGCCCACGGCAGCGCCGCCCGCCGCGGCTCGCTCTCCGACCAGGTCCTCGGGATGCGCCTGGTCGACGGCCGCGGCCGGATCCGGGACGTCCCCCGCGCCGACCTGGACGCCGCCCGCACGTCCCTCGGGGCGCTCGGGGTCGTCCTCGACGTCGAGCTGGCCGTCGTCCCCGCGGCCCCGGTGCGGGTCACGCGCTCGTCGAAGACCGTCGACGAGGTCCTCGACCCGGAGTTCTGGGACTCCCACGAGCTCGCCGAGGCCGCCCTCTTCCCCTCGGCGCCGACCGCGCTCGCCCGCTGGGCCGACGTCGACCCCGACGAGCCCGCCTCCGAGGACACCGCCGAGGAGGACGCCGAGCCCCGCGAGCGCACCGTCGGGGTCACCAGCGCCGGCGCCACGGGCCGGACCGCGCTCGGCGGCGCGGTCGCCGTCGAGCGCGCGCTGCCGCGTCTCGCGCCCTCGTTGAACCGCGTCGCCTCCCGGCTGGCCCGCACCGTGACCGCCACCGGTGCCGGGCACCGCGTGCTGTCCGACCCGCCCGCGGTGCGCTACGAGCAGACCGAGTGGGCGCTGCCGCGCGAGGCCCTGGCGGACGCGCTGCGCGCCCTGCTCACCGCCCTCGCCGACGGGCTCGAGACCGGGCTCCCGGTGCGGATGCGGCTGGGTGCGGCCGAGACGGGCTGGCTGCACCCCGCGCACGGGCGGCCGACCGGCTGGGTCGCGGTCCGGGTCCCCCGGGGCACCGATCCCGGGCCCGTCGTCGCCCGCACGGCCGAGGTGCTGCGCGCCCACGCCGGCCGTCCGCACTGGGGCACCCGCCACGACCTCACGGCGGACGACGTCGCGGCCGCCTACCCCCGCCTGGCGGACTTCCTGCGGGTCCGGGACGACTACGACCCGGACCGGGTGTTCACCAACCCGGCGCTGGCCCGGCTGCTCGGCGACTGACGGACCTCCTCGGCCTCCTCGTCCTGCGCGGCGCCGAGGTCGATCGCGAGCGCGACCACGGCCTGGTCGATCCGCCGCAACAGCCGGGTGACCGCGAGCGCGTCCTGGCGGCGCCGGGGCTCCTCGCCGCGCGCGGCGTAGGCCTCGGCGCGGTCGACGAGGTCCTCGGCCGAGTGGACGAGCACGCGGCCGCCGTCGGAGCGCCGCCGGCCGCGCACCACGACGTCGCGCAGCCCGTCGAGGTTGGCCCGCACCGCCTGCGCGGCGGGCACGAGCGTGGGCCGCCAGCCCGGGTCCGGGTCGGCGGCGAGGTCGGCGGCGACCCGGGCGAGCGACCGGACGTAGTGGTCGACGACGACGAAGACGCGCAGCGCGCGCCGGTGGCTCGACCGGCCGCGTCGTCGGGGGGTGTCCACCAGCAGCGGCCGGGCCCGGGCGCGGACCCTGGCCAGGGAGGTGTCCATGTCCCGGGCCCGCTCCAGCGGCGTCGTGGGGTCGCCGTTGCCGAGGACGGTCTCGATCGCGCCCTCGAGGACCTCGTCGGCGATGTCGACGAACTCCTCGGTGGCCTCCCCGAACGCCACCCGGGTGCCCTTCGGCAGCACGAGGAACGCCGCGAGCACGCTGGCCGCCACCCCGATGAGGGTCTCCTCGATGCGCAGCACGAGGGTGTGCACGCTGAACTGCCCGATGAGCCCGTACACCAGCGCCAGGACCGCGGTGATCCAGAAGGCGAGCATGCCCGGCGAGACCCGCACCAGGTAGAGCGCCAGGAAGACGCAGGCGAAGAGCAGGACGAGCGAGACCACCTGGTGGCCGGACGTGAGGGCGGCGAGGCCCATGCCCGCCGCGACCCCGCCGACGGTGCCGACGACGCGGCCCCACCCCCGGGAGAGCAGGTCCCCGCGACTGTTGGTGTTCGCGAACACGACGAACGCGGCGATCACGGCCCAGTACCACCGCTGCGGGAAGAGGAGCTCGCCGCCGACGATCGCGATCGTCGTCCCGACTCCCACCTGGACCGCCTGACGGGTGGTGAGCAGCAGGCCGGCGTCGTGGTCGCGGCGGTCCTCCCGGGCCTCCCGGTCCGCGCTGCCGGTGGCCCCGTCGGTGCGGTCGGGACGCCCGGTCCCGATCCCGTCGTCCGAGGCGTCCCGCGCGAGCGCGACCGGGGTGGCCGCCTGGGGGACGCCGGGCAGGGCGATGCCCTCGGTCGTCGGCTCGCCGGGACGGGCCGGGGCGTCGCGCTGGGCGTACTCGACGGAGTCGGCGACGCGGCGGACCGCGAACGCCGCGCGCTGCACCCGCTCGTGGCCGCGCCGGGTGTCGGCCACCAGCCCGGCCACCGCGCCGCGGGCGTCGGCCAGCTCGCCGAGGACCTGCCGGTGCGGCACGCGGCGCTCGAGCGCGCGCGCGAGGTGGAGAAGTCCGGTGCGCAGCGCGGTGAGGGCGAGCGGGGTCGCGCGCTGGTCCGCCTCCCCGGAGCCCGGCGCCCCGGTGCGGGCCAGCCGGCGCACCGCCACGCCGAGCCGCTCGAGGCTCAGCTCGCTGTCGACGATCCGCAGCGCGAGCAGCTCGTTCTCCAGCCCCGGCCACACCCGCCCCGCGGGGGTGCGCTCGAGCTGGTCCTCCACGAGCAGCGCGGTCTCGTTGAGCCGGCGCCGTGCGCGGTAGAGCCGCTCCAGGACCGCCTCGCCCACCTGCTCGTGCTCGCCGCCCGCCGTGCGCCCCGGGGTCGATCCCGCCGTCGGCGGCGTCCTGCGCGGCGGCGAGCACGTCGTCCACGCGCAGGACCATCTCGTGGGCACGGGCGCGGAAGGCGTCGACGAGCCGGCGCAGCGTGCGCTCCGGCCGCTCGGAGAACACCACGCCGCGCAGCAGCAGCGTCGAGCCCAGACCGACGACGACGGCCACGCAGAGGGCGGGCATCTGGGCGGGCTTCGCCTGGAGGAACTGGGTGAAGAAGAACGGCATGAACGCGCCCATGCCGAGCGCGAACCCGCGCGGCCCGAACCGTCGGACGTAGACCGCCCCGACCATGATCGCGACGAACACGACGTCGGCGACGACGCGGTAGGCGCGAGAGCAGCGTGCCGGCGACGGTGGAGACGAGCGCGGGCAGCGCCATGAGCGCGGTCGTGATCCGCTGGCGGCGCAGGGAGGTCTCGTTGACCGCCAGGTTCGAGATCATCGCGAGCACGCCGGCGAAGAGCACGATCGTGACGGGCTCCCCCGCGAGCACCGTGGCCCGGCCGAGCGAGATCAGCCCGACGGCGAGCGCCATCGAGGCCACCGCGATCGCGGCGAGCCGCAGCCGCGCCAGCCCGGGATCGGCGGTGACGAACAGCGTGCGCAGCGACTCCAGCGCCCGCGTGGTGGCCACCCGCACCGCCTGAGTCCCCTCGTCGCGCCCGGCTCGGTCCCGAGCGGCGAGTGTCCCACGTCCACCACGACGCGGCGGGTCCCGCGAGACCACCCTCGACACGGTTACCACCCGGTAATAAGCTGCGGTTACCCGCCGGTACGGACCGGCTCGTGCGCCCGGGCGGGCGCCGACCTTCGACACGGAGCGAGATCCGGATGAGCCACTACCGCGCGAACGTCCGCGACATCGAGTTCAACCTCTTCGAGGTCTTCCGCGTGCAGGACCGGTTCGGGTCCGGACCGTTCGCGGACGCCGACGAGGAGACCGCTCGCGCGCTGCTCGGCGAGGTCGCCGGGATGGCGGAGGGGCCCCTGGGCGACTCCTACGTGTCCGGCGACCGGAACCCGGTGCGCTTCGACCCGCAGACCCACAGCGCCTTCCTGGACGAGGGCATCAAGCGCTCGTTCCACGCGATGTGGGACGGCGAGTGGTGGCGGCTCGCGGCCGACAACGCGATCGGCGGCATGGGTGTGCCGCCGTCGGTGCAGTGGGCGGCCGGCGAGATGATCCTCGGCGCCAACGCCCCGGTCTTCATGTACATGGCGGGCCCGAACTTCGCCTCGGTGGTCTACCGCAACGGCAACGACCAGCAGAAGCACTGGGCGCAGCTCATGGTCGACCGCAAGTGGGGGGCCACCATGGTCCTCACCGAGCCCGACGCCGGCTCCGACGTGGGCGCCGGCCGCACCAAGGCCCGCGACAACGGCGACGGCACCTGGTCGATCGAGGGCGTGAAGCGCTTCATCACCTCGGGCGACAGCGACCTGTTCGAGAACATCATGCACCTGGTGCTGGCCCGCCCCGAGGGCGCGAAGCCGGGCACCAAGGGCCTCTCGCTGTTCCTGGTCCCGAAGTTCCACTTCGACCCCGAGAGCGGCGAGCCGGGCGAGCGCAACGGCGCCTTCGTCACGAACGTCGAGCACAAGATGGGCCTCAACGCCTCCGCGACCTGCGAGGTCACCTTCGGCGGCAACGGCGTGCCCGCCACCGGCTGGCTGCTCGGCGACGTCCACGACGGCATCGCGCAGATGTTCCAGGTCATCGAGTACGCGCGGATGATGGTGGGCACCAAGGCCATCGGCACGCTCTCGACGGGCTACCTGCGGGCGCTCGAGTACGCCAAGGAGCGCATCCAGGGCGCCGACCTCACCCAGCAGACCAACAAGGCCGCCCCGCGGGTGCCGATCACCAACCACCCCGACGTGCGCCGCAGCCTGCTGACGCAGAAGGCCTACGCCGAGGGCCTGCGCGCCGTGTACACCTTCACCTCGACCTACCAGGACATCGTCCGTTTCGGCGAGGCGCCGGACGCCGAGCGCGGCGCGGTGTCGCCCGAGGAGATCGCCCTGGCCGAGAAGGTCAACGACCTGCTCCTGCCGATCGTCAAGGGCGTCGGCTCCGAGCGGGCCTCCGAGCAGCTGATCCAGTCGCTGCAGACCCTGGGCGGCTCGGGCTACCTGCAGGACTACCCGATCGAGCAGTACATCCGGGACGCCAAGATCGACTCGCTCTACGAGGGCACCACGGCGATCCAGGCGCAGGACTTCTTCTTCCGCAAGATCGTCAAGGACAACGGTCAGGCGCTGCATGCACGTCGCGGGCCTCGTCCAGGCGTTCCTCGAGAGCGAGGGCGGGAACGGCCGCCTCAAGGAGGAGCGCGCGTTCCTCGCGACCGCGCTGGCCGACGTGCAGGGCATGCTCGGCACGATGATCGGCTTCCTGACCTCGTCGCAGGAGGACGTCACCAACCTCTACAAGGTCGGTCAGCACGCCGTGCGGTTCCTGATGAGCGTGGGCGACATGCTCATCGGCTACCTGCTGCTGCGCGGCGCCGAGACCGCCATCGCCGCGCTCGACGGAGGGGCCTCGGCCCGTGACACGGCGTTCTACGAGGGCAAGATCGCCGTCGCGCCGCTTCTTCGCCCGCAGCGTGCTGCCGGAGCTGACGGCCCGCCGGGCGATCGTCGACGGCGCGGACAACGCGATCATGGATCTGGACGTCGCCGCGTTCTGATCCACCGGGTCCCCGGAGGAGGGCACCGTCGACCACCCAGGTGGCGGGCGGTGCCCTCCGGTGCGTTCCGGACCCGGGTGATCCCCCGGTCACAACGGCCCGGGAGATAGGTTCACGCACGTGTCGAAGGTGCTGACCAGCCTCCCGGGCGGCGAACGGATCGGGATCGCGTTCTCCGGAGGGCTGGACACCTCCGTCGCGGTCGCCTGGATGCGGGAGCACGGTGCCGTCCCCTGCGCGTACTCGGCCGACCTCGGTCAGTACGACGAGGACGAGATGGGCACGCTCCCCGACCGCGCGAAGCAGTACGGCGCCGAGATCGCGCGCCTCGTCGACTGCCGCGGGCCCCTGGTCGAGGAGGGCCTGGTCGCCCTGCAGTGCGGCGCCTTCCACATCCGCTCGGGCAGCCGGGTCTACTTCAACACCACGCCGCTCGGACGGGCCGTGACCGGCACGCTGCTGGTGCGCGCCATGCAGTCCGACGACGTCTCGATCTGGGGCGACGGCTCGACCTACAAGGGCAACGACATCGAGCGGTTCTACCGCTACGGCCTGCTGGCGAACCCCCGGCTGCGCATCTACAAGCCCTGGCTCGACGCCGCGTTCGTCGACGAGCTCGGCGGGCGCGCCGAGATGTCCCAGTGGCTCACCGAGCACGACCTGCCCTATCGGGCCAGCAAGGAGAAGGCGTACTCCACCGACGCCAACATCTGGGGCGCCACCCACGAGGCGAAGACCCTCGAGCACCTCGACGAGTCCCTCGAGATCGTCGACCCGATCATGGGCGTCCGCTTCTGGGACCCGGCGGTCACGATCGAGCCCGAGGACGTGACGATCCGCTTCGAGCAGGGCTACCCGGTGGCGATCAACGGGCAGCGGTTCGACGACAACGTCGCGCTGGTGATCGAGGCGAACGCCGTCGGCGGCCGGCACGGACTCGGGATGTCCGACCAGATCGAGAACCGGATCATCGAGGCCAAGAGCCGCGGCATCTACGAGGCGCCGGGCATGGCGCTGCTCTTCATCGCCTACGAGCGGCTGCTCAACGCGATCCACAACGAGGACACGATCGCGAACTACCACAACGAGGGCCGTCGCCTGGGCCGGCTGCTCTACGAGGGCCGCTGGCTCGACCCGCAGTCGATCATGCTGCGCGAGAGCCTGACCCGCTGGATCGGGCGCACCATCACCGGCGAGGTCACCCTGCGCCTGCGCCGCGGCGAGGACTACTCGATCCTGCGCACCGAGGGCCCGACGCTCTCCTACCACCCGGCGAAGCTCTCGATGGAGCGCACCGAGGACGCCGCCTTCGGTCCGGTGGACCGGATCGGGCAGCTGACCATGCGCAACCTCGACATCGCCGACTCGCGCGAGAAGCTCGAGCAGTACGCCGCGATGGGCCAGCTCACCGGGCAGGCGGCGTTCGTCGGCGAGATCGAGCAGGGCCGGGCCGGCCAGATCGCCGGCCGTGGCGAGGGCGACGAGGTCGACGAGACCGCCCTGGAGCGCGCGGCGATGGAGTCGGGGACGGACTAGGCCGGAGGCCATGTGAACGGATGTGGTCGTCGTCCCGACGACGAAATCCGTCCACATGGCCTACTTGTTGCAGGTGATCTGGGGCTCCGGGTTGTAGCGGACGGTCCGGGGCTCGGTCTTCGTCTCGCCCGGTCTTCACGTCCTTGAGCACCCGGGTGTCGGTGATCGTGAAGCCGTCGACGCCCTTCGAGGGCTTGCACTTCGGGTTGCTCGGGCAGGTTGCGCACCCCGGCCGGGACCGGGTCGGTCCGCGGCCCGGTCTGCGAGGTCACGTCGAAGCGCTTCTGACCGAGGATCTGGACCTTGATCGACGACGGCGTCCAGAGCGTCCGGATGAGGATCGGGGTGGGGCCGTCGTTGCGGAACTTGAGGTCGATCACGCCGTCGAACACGGTCGCCTCGCGGCCGGCCGGGTAGCGGCTGATGTAGTAGCTGTGCTCCTTGTGCTCGACCTCGTCGAGCCCGGCGAAGTACGTCGCGTTGTAGAGCGTCGTCGAGAACTGGGAGATGCCGCCGCCGATGCCGCGGTCGGGTACGCCGTCCTCGATGATCCCGGCCTCGACGTAGCCCTGGGCGGCCTCGCGGGGGCCCGTGAAGTCGTTGAGGCTGAACGTGTCGCCGGGCTTCACGGTGGCGCCGTCGACCTGCTCGGCGACCCGCTTGATGTTCTGGCCCGAGTCGGCGGCGAAGCCGTTGGTCTGGAACTCGCCGATGACCGTGGCCGGGCCGATGGCCTGCAGCGCCTCGGTGGTGACCTTGGGCGGCGTCGTCGTGTAGACCGCGTTGACCGCGCGCCCGGTCGCGGGCGGCGGCGGGGCCGGGGTGCCGCCGGGCGGGGCCGGCGGCGGGGTGAAGGTCGTGGGCGGGGCGGAGTCGGCCGGCTTCGCCAGGGCGTCGACGAGGCCGGTGAACGATCTTCGGGTAGTCGATCTTCCGCCCGGTCACCGCCGGGCACGACGGTGGCGGTCGCGCCCTGGAAGGCGAACGACGCGTCCTTCGGCTCGGCCTCGGTGGAGCCGAGGTCGCGGTCGACGACGGCCTGGGCGGTCGGCACGTCGACGCGGGGCTTCAGCCCGCCGGACCCGTCGGGGTCGAACCTGAGGAACGTCCCGATCTCGGTCGGGCTCAGCGTGGCGTTGCGGCCGGTGCCGACGACGTAGGCGGGCGCGGCGACCGCGGGCTGCGCGACGTCGCGCATCGCGGTGTCGATGCCGTCCTGGGTGACCGACACCGGCTGGAGGGTCACGGGCAGCGCGACGGGGGTCGGGTCGAGCCAGTGCTCGAGGACGACGCCGGGTGCGGCCGCGGCGTCGACGACGTGGCCGGGGGCGGACGGGACCGGCACGCGGACGCGCGCCGTCGAACCGGATCGTGCCCTCCACCGAGGGACGGTCGAGCTGGGGACGGGCCCGGTCGATCGCCTGGCCGACCGCGACGGGGTTGCCCTTGCTGATCGGGGCGACGTCGCGCTCGGAGAAGAAGGAAGCGAGCCGGCTGAAGGGGTTCAGGGGCTGCTCGCCCGCCTCGTCGATCGTGGCGTCGACGTCCAGGTCGAGACCGGCCGAGCGCGGGTCGATCACGCTGGTCGCCGCGCCGGGCCCGCTGCCGGCCACGAGGGTGACGGGCCGGGTGACGCGCGGGTCGAGCTGGCGGCGCAGCGTGTCCTCGGCGGCGAGCCGGTTCATGCCGCCGATCTCGACGCCGGCCACCGTCACCCCGCGCGGCACGTCGGTGGCCGACACGAGGAGGTCGACGACGTAGAGCAGGGCGAGCAGGCCGACCAGGGCGCCGCCGCCGATCAGCAGCCGCTTGCGGGTGCGGGGGCTCCCGCCCGTCGACCCGTCGTCCGGGTCCGCCGGGCCGTCCGGCCCCTCGACCGGGGACAGCTGCACCGTCGCCGCGGCGTCGGTCTCCGGCGCCGGTTCGGCGCGGAGCGACCGGGTGGCGTCCGTGCCGAACGGATCGTCGGTCGCGGTGCCGCCCGGCGGCGTCGGATTCGGAGGAGTCGTCACAGGTAGAGCCCCGTCCCGCTCGTCGGCTCGATGTTCTCGCTGGCCACGGCGTGCAGGTCGCGCTCCCGCAGGACGACGAACGTCCTGCCGTCGACCTCGACCTCGGCGTGGTCCTCGGGTCCGTAGAGGACGCGGTCGCCGACCTTGACCGTCCGCACGTGGTTGCCGGTGCCGTTGACCTCGCCCCACGCGAGCCGCTTGGACACCGACGCGGTCGCCGGGATCACGATGCCGCCGCCGCTGCGGCGCTCGCCGTCACCGGGGGTCGGCGAGACGAGCACGCGGTCGTGCAGCATCTGGATCTCCAGACGGGGGTCCGACACGTCGGAATCGTACGGGGAGCCCGGTTCGCCCTCCTGGGGAGGTTCGGTCTGGTTCCCAGGGCGCCCGGACGCGGGCATGAAGAAGCCCCGTGGCTCTGCCAGGTCGGGGGTCCGGCAGCGCCACGGGGCTCATGATGGGTGTCGTCGGGAGGCCGCCGTTCGTTACCGCTCTCCGCGGGTTCACTCGTCCAGGGCAGCACCGGGGGGAACGCCCACGCTCCGTGCTCGGACTAGTGGCGTCCGAGCAGGAAGCGACCGAAGTGCGGCACGGTGAACGCGATCCAGCCGCGCTCGGCGGAGAACACCAGGCCCTTGCGCAGCAGGCTGTCGCGCGCCGGGGAGAGCGACGAGGCCCGCTTGCCGAGGTGCTTGGCCAGCGACGGAGGTGAGCACCGGGCTCGTCCGACCCCTCGGCCAGCTCGGCCATGCCCTGCAGGTACTCGCGCTCGGCCGGGGTGGCGCGCTCGTAGCGCGAGCCGAAGAAGCCGACGGCGAGCTCGGCCCCGGCGTCCGGCGCGGCGACGCGCACGTCCTCGGCGTCGATCGGGCTCTGGACGGCGGCGTCCCAGGCGGCCTTGCCGTAGGCCTGCACGAAGTACGGGTAGCCGCCGGAGACCTCGTAGAGCGCGTCGAGCGCCTCCGAGGTCAGTTTCGCCTCCTCGCGCTCCGCGGGAGCGGTGAGGGCGTGGTCGGCGTCGGCGCGGTCGAGCTGGCCGATCCGCACGTAGCGGAAGAGCCGCTCGGAGTAGGACTTCGACGCGGAGAGCACGGCGGGCAGGTGCGGCAGGCCGGCGCCGACGACGACGAGCGGGGCGCCGGACTGGGAGAGCTCGTGGCACGCCGCGCACAGCGCCGAGACGTCGTCGACCTGGAGGTCCTGCATCTCGTCGATCAGCAGGGCCACCCCGACCCCGACGTCGGCGGCGAGCTCGGCGACCACGCCGAACAGCTCCACCAGGTCGATCTCGATGTCGCCGGAGTCGGCCCGGCCGTGCTGGACGGGGGCGTCGATGCCCGGCTGCCAGCGGTCCTTGAGCTTCGCGTCGGAGGGGGTGGCCCGCAGCGCGAAGGCCTTGAGGACGCCGAGGGTCTCCTCGACGCGGTCCGGGGCGCGGTGGCGGACGGCGAGGTCGCGGACCGCGCGGTGGAGGGCGGCCGCCAGCGGGCGGCGCAGGTCGGCGTCGGGGCGGGCCTCGATCTTCCCGGCGCCCCACCCCGCGCGGACGGCCATCGAGCGCAGCTCGCCCAGCAGCACGGTCTTGCCGACCCCGCGCAGCCCGGTGAGCACCAGGCTGCGCTCCGGACGACCGCGCGCGACCCGCTCGAGCACCACGTCGAACGCGTCCAGTTCCCTGTCGCGCCCGGCCAGCTCGGGCGGCCGCTGGCCCGCGCCGGGGGCGAACGGGTTGCGCACCGGGTCCATGCCCACCTCCCGGAGCGAGCTCCGCGTCGTCTCGCCTCGCAGCGTATGAGCGTCTCTAGCGATCACCCGATACGTCGCGAGAAACCGCGATCGGCGTGTCGCACGATCGGGTCGTCTCGGCTCGTCTAGCGACGGTGCTAGACGGCGGGATACGGGCCGATCGTGATCACCGGGACCTCATGGCTGCGTGGTCACGGCGTCCGGGACCGTGGCGTCCCGGTGGTCACGGCGGACCGGTGGATCAGCGGCCGAGGTCGTGGCGCAGCCGGTCCAGCCCCGGCCAGACGATCGCGGTGAGCATCCGGGCGAGGACGTCGGCCGGAGCGTCGTCGGTCGCGGGGTGCTCCGAGCCGAGCCACCAGTCGGTGAGCCCCTCCGCGGCGCCCACCAGGGTGTGCGCCATCGGCTCCGCCGCCTCCACGGAGCCGCCGAACTCGGGGGCGAGCAGCTCCGCCGCGCGGCGCACGATCCCGCGCCGGGCCGTGTCGACCGGTCCGGCGAACTCCCCGGTGGAGGCCTGGCGGTAGAGCACGGTCCAGCCCTGTCGGTGGGTGGTCACCGCGTGGAAGAACGCGCGCAACGCCCGGTAGAGCCGGCCCTCGGCGTCGTCCCCCGTCGCCGGGCCGCCGGCGTCGACCGCCGTCGTCATCGCCGTCACCAGCCGGTCCGCCTCGCGGGCCAGGCACGCGGCGAAGAGCTCGTCCTTGGTGCCGCCGTGCGCGTAGACCGACGGCTTCGACACCCCGGCGCGGGCGGCGATCGCGTCCATCGAGGCGCCGTGCAGGCCCTCCTCGGAGAAGACCGCGATCGCGGCGTCGAGCACCTGACGCCGCCGGACCTCCGGGGCGAGGCGGCGGCGTGCGGTCGGGGTCACGGTTGCATCTTATCTACTGGTGCGTAAAGTAGCGAGGGTTGGCGGGACCGGTGGTACCGGACACCCGCGCTCCATCCGCGACGACGATGCCGGAGTGAAGGCCGTGGCCGAGAAGATCGACGTGAACGAGCTGGGTCGCAGCGTCGACCTCAAGACGCTCTCCGAGGACGACCTGGTGGCGACGATGCGCGACGCGCTCGCCGAGCCCGAGGGCGCCAAGACCGTGGACGCCTCGGTCTTCGCCCGCCTGGTCAAGGGCGCGAGCAAGAAGCAACTCGAGGCGATCATGAACTCCGACGCCCGCCGCCCCGTGATCGACGCGATCTTCGGGCGGATGAGCGAGTTCTACTCGTCGGCGGGCGCGGGCTCGAAGCGCCAGGTCGTGCACTGGCACGTCACCGGGGCGCCGGGCGGGGGCAGCGACGACTACCAGACCGCCATGCAGCACGGGACGTGCTCGGTCTCGACGAGCCTCGACGAGGAGCCGCGCACCGAGCTGTTCATGAACGGCACGGAGTTCCTCAAGGTCGTCACGAACAACGCCAACCCGATCACGCTGTTCATGACCCGCAAGCTCAAGGTCTCCGGCGACGTCGGGTTCGCCACCGCCCTCCAGAAGATGTTCACCATCCCGTCGGCCTGACCCGGCGTCGCGACCCCGAGAAAGGCGCTGACCATGGCGTTCTCGATGGAACTGTCCGAGGACCACACCGACCTCCGCGCGTGGGCGCACGGCTTCGCGGAGGAGGTGATCCGGCCCGCGGCCCCCGAGTGGGACGAGCGCGAGGAGACCCCGTGGCCCGTCCTGCAGGAGGCCGCGAAGATCGAGCTCTACAACTTCGAGACCCTCGCGTCCTTCTGGGGTGACGAGACCGGGCTGTCGCTGCCGATCGTCAACGAGGAGCTCTTCTGGGGCGACGGCGGCATCGGCATGGCGATCTTCGGGACCACCCTCGCCGTCGCCGGCATCTTCTCCGCGGGCACCCCGGAGCAGATGGTCGAGTGGATCCCGCAGTGCTACGGCGACGTCGACGACGTCAAGGTCGCCGCGTTCTGCTCCTCCGAGCCGGAGTCGGGCTCCGACGTCGGGGCGATGCGGACCAAGGCGGTCTACGACGAGGCCAAGGACCAGTGGACGCTCTCCGGCGCCAAGGCGTGGGCCACCAACGGCGGGATCGCGAACATCCACGTCGTGCAGGCGGTCGTCGATCCGACGCTCGGTACCCGCGGTCAGGCCGGCTTCATCATCCCGCCGGACACCCCGGGCCTGGAGTCCACCCGCAAGATCAAGAAGATGGGGCTGCGGGCGTCGCACACCGCGGACGTCTTCCTCGACGACGTCGTGGTCCCCGGGTCCTGCCTGCTCGGCGGCAAGGAGAAGCTCGACGAGCGCCTGGCCCGGGCCCGCGAGGGGCAGCGCTCCAAGGGCTCGGCCGCGATGCAGACCTTCGAGCTCTCGCGCCCGACGGTGGGCTCGCAGGCCGTCGGGATCGCCCGCGCGGCGTACGAGTACGCGCTGGAGTACGCCAAGGGCCGCGAGACGTTCGGGCGGCCGATCATCGACAACCAGTCGATCGCGTTCACCCTCGCCGACATGAAGACCGAGATCGACGCGGCCCGGATGCTCGTGTGGCGGGCCGCCTGGATGGGGCGCAACGGCGTGCCGTTCGAGGCCGGCGAGGGCTCGATGTCCAAGCTCAAGGCCGGTCGCACGGCGGTGTGGGCCACCGAGCGCGCGATCCAGATCCTCGGCGGCGCCGGCTACTCCCGGGAGCACCCCGTGGAACGGATGCACCGCGACTCGAAGATCTACGACATCTTCGAGGGCACCGAGCAGATCCAGCAGCTCGTCATCGCCCGCTCCATCTCCGGGCGCCACATCCAGTAGGACTCCGCGCTCCCCGGCGGCACGCGTCGGCGCCGGTCACGAGGGCTCGTCCCCGTGGCCGGCGCCGTCCGCGTCAGAACGTCGCGATCGGGTTGACCGGGCTCCCGGACGTCCCGGCGAAGCGGATCGGCGCGAGCGCGAGGTGGAAGTCCCACTGGCCGAGCTCGGCGGCCGTCGTCGCGCAGCCCTCGAGGTCGCAGTTGTCGAGGAGCCACAGCCCCATCGCGACGAGGCCCACGGCGTGGATCGGCATCAGCACGTCCTCGTACCCCGACGGCTGGACGTCCTGCGGGGTGTCGGCGCCGATCAGCGCGACCTCCCGCTCGCGCAGCCACGGCAGACAGGACGCGTGCCAGCCGGCCTGCTCGAAGCCCGGCGTCGCACCGCCCTCGTGGCGGGCGCGCCCTTGCCCGGTCCGCAGGAACACCGCGTCGCCGGACCGCACCCGGAGACCCTGGCGCCGCTCGGCCTCCTCGAGATCCTCGGGGAACACCCCCTGCCCCGGCTCCAACCACGGGACGTCGCGGACCCGCGCGACGTCCAGCAGGACACCACGCGTGACGATCCCGTGCGCCGCCGCGGTGACGGCCGCCCACGACGACCCCGTGGCGGCGTCGACCAGCGAGTGCGATCGCCCGTTGTACATCGAGCCGTCCCAGAAGAGATGGCACGGCGAATCGACGTGGGTGACGGTGTTGCCGTGGAACGCGAAGGCGAGCTGCTCGGTCGAGAAGCCCCACCGTCGGTCGGCGTGGAACCCGGCCGGCATGCCCTCGGCTCCCGGCATGTCGGCGGCGCACGGGCACGTCGCCGTCGACCGTTCCATCTCCCCCGGCACGGCGACGTCCCAGGCGCACGACACGCTCCGGCCGTGGCGCACGGCCCGCGCCGCAGCCAGCCGGACGTCGTCCGTGACGTGGTTCAGCGTGCCGCGCTCGTCGTCGTCGCCCCACCGCCCCCAGTTCGACAGCGTGTCGAAGTACCCCAGCACGTCGTCCCGTGCGGGCCTCGGCCACTGCGCCGTCATCCCCGGATCGACTCCTTCGGTCACGCGTGTCGCAGCAGCGCGCAGGCTATCCGCCCCCCAGCCGCCAGGACGTCGAGCGACGTGGGCCACCGACGCCTGGTGTCCCCCGGGAGGCGCGGCCGAGACTGGGAGCGACCCGACCCCGTCCCCAGGAGGCGTCCGTGACCACGACGACCGGCATGCAGAAGGGCGACCTCGGCGCGGCCGTGGCCGACACGCACGGCGCCATCTCCAAGAAGACCGTGGAGCTCGACGGGGTGAGCGTCACCGAGGTGACCTTCGGCGTCGGGGCGCGGTGGTCGAAGGACCTCAAGCCCGACGTCGGGACCGAGACGTGCGAGCTGCCGCACGTCGCGCTCGTGCTCAGCGGCACGCTCCACGTGGTGATGAACGACGGGAGCGAGGAGGACTTCGGCCCGCACGACGTGATGCTGCTCCCGCCGGGCCACGACGCCTGGTCGGTGGGGGACGAGCCGTGCACGTTCGTCGAGTTCTCGCGGGGGAACGACCTCTACGACTCGTGACGGAGGTGATCCACCACGGCGCCGAGATCGCGCTGCTGCGCGACCTGTACCGGGCCCGGGGATTGCCGATTCGTGACGGCGGGCACACCCCGCGCAACGACCCGCGCGTGGGAGGACCCGATGGCTGTCGACACCTCGATCTCCGCCGATGGCTCGGGGGTGAGGCACGAGCTGACGGAGTCGCTCGGCACCGACTTCTTCTCGGTCCGCGACCGCTTCACCCCGCAGCAGTGGGACACGTTCATGGCGGTGCGCCGGTTCGTCGACCACGAGGTGCTGCCGGCCGCGCCCGCGGCCTGGGACGCGGCCGAGATGTCGTGGGATCTCATCCGGCAGGCCGCCGATCTGGGCGTCGTCGGTGACGACGTCTCCGTCCACGGCGGTGCCGGGCTGGACCCACTGACGTCGGGCCTGGTCAACATGGAGATGGCGCGCGGCGACGGCAGCCTCGCGGTCTTCCTGGTCGTGCACTCCGGCCTGGCGATGAAGACGATCGACACCCTCGGGTCCGAGGAGCAGAAGGAGCGGTTCCTCCCGGCGATGGCGCGCCTCGAGACCGTGGGGGCGTTCGCCCTCACCGAGCCCGACCACGGCTCGGACTCGGTCGCGCTGGAGACGACGGCCCGTCGCGAGGGCGACGAGTGGGTCATCGACGGCGCGAAGCGCTGGATCGGCAACGGCAGCATCGCCGGTCGCACGATCGTGTGGGCCCGCGACACCGACTCCGAGAAGGTGCTCGGGTTCGTCGTCGACACCACGACGCCCGGCTATGCCGCCAGCGTCATCCCGCGCAAGGGCTCGATGCGCTCGGTGTGGCAGGCCGACATCGATCTCGACGGCGTCCGCGTCCCGGAGGCCGACCGGCTCCCCGGCGCGAAGAGCTTCGCGGACACCACGCGCCTGCTCGCCACCACACGCGGCACCTGCGCCTGGCTCGCCCTCGGCCATGCGACCGCCGGGTACGACGCCGCCCTGACCTACGCCCTCGAGCGCCACCAGTTCGGCAAGCCGCTCGCGAGCTTCCAGATCATCCAGGAGCGCCTCGTCCGGATGCTCGCCGAGCTGACCGGGATGCAGCTCTACTGCATGCAGATCGCCCACCTCGCGCAGGAGGGCAAGCTCGGGCCGACCATCGCCGGGCTCGCGAAGATGAACAACACCCGCAAGGCCCGCTGGATCCTCTCCGAGGCCCGGGACCTGCTCGGCGGGAACGGCATCCTGCTCGACAACCACGTGATCCGGCACATGGCCGACATCGAGTCGGTGCACACCTTCGAGGGCACCGAGACGATGCAGACGCTCATCGTGGGCCGGGAGATCACCGGGCTGAGCGCGTTCACCTGATCGCCCGGGGCGACGGTCAGCCCTTCCACCACTTCGGGCCCTTCACCTCGACGGACCCGAAGGCGACACGTCCACTGACCACCACGTGCGGTCGTCCGACCGCCCGGCCGTCGCGCCGCTTGTCCTCGACGCTGCCCGCCGTGGCGCTGACCCCGTCGAGGGAGGCGCTCGCGCTCGGCGGGAGCCGCAGCTCCACCGAGCCCAGGGTCATGTCCACGTCGACCTCGACGACCTCGTGGTCGATCACGGCCTCGGTGAGGTCGAGCTCGGCCGATCCCATCCACCCGTCGATCTCCAGCCGGCGCGGGACCGCCCACGCCCCGGACCGCTTCACCGATCCGAGGGTCGCGTGCAGGGCGACGGTGCCGCTGGTGTCGCCGGCGGCGTAGGCGGCGCGGGTGCTCGTCGGCCGGCGGGGTGGCGCGACGGCGGGACTCCGCGGCGGTCCGGGCGCGGGCCCGGTCGGGGTGCTCCAGCGGCAGGTCGACGACGAGCCCGTTGAGCTCCCGACGGGTGCGGGCGGTGGTGGCGAGCCCGGAGCGCCGGTCGAACTCGAGGGTGTCGATCAGCCCCCGCGAGACCGCTGCCTGGAGCAGACCGACGATGTGCTCACGGTCGTCGTGGTCGACCGGGAGGTCCGCCGGCGTCGGCGGCAGGTCGCCCGAGCGCTCGGTGGCATCCGTCGCGGCGGGCGCGTCCTGCGGCTCGGCGGGGGGCGGGGCCACGGTCTCGGTGTCGACGGGGCCCGCCGAGGTCACGGAGGGCTCGGCGGGAGTGGGGGTGGGCGCCTGCTCGCGCCGGTCCTCGTCGGTCATGGGCCCAGCCTGCCGTCGCGGCGACGCCCGGACCTCCGGGTCGGACCCTGAACTCCACCCCGAGCCCGGGCGGCGGGCCCCGGGGTCGCCCGAGGTGTCCATCGCCTCGTCTCGACCTCTCTCGGATTTTCCCGATACGGGCCGAGACGACGGGAGACGCGGTATCGACCGGGAGAAAGGGTCGTGATCGAGCTAACAGATGCCCGCGGCCGTCGATACCTCGGTTGATCCGTTCGGTCCAGCGCGCTGATCACTGTGGTCGGCACTCTCGAGGAGCACGTCGATGACCATCTCTGCCGATGCCGGTGCGCCGGTGCGTGCCCTTCCCCGACCGCGCCGGTCCCCGGAGACGAACCGGTCGGTGGCGCCCCGCGACCGGGCGGTCCTCCTCGCCGTCGCGGCCGGCCGCTGCACCCTCAGCAGCGATCCCGGTGGGGTCCTGCTGGTGGACGGACAGCCCTGCGCCGACCAGTTCGCGGGACGGCGCCTGGTCCGCGCGGGCCTCGTGGAGGTCGTCCCGGAGCCCGCGGGCCGGCCGAGCACGACGGTGCTCTCCGCCGAGGCCATCGCCCTGCTCGGCCTGCCGATCACCGTCTGACACCCGGCCGTGACACCGGGCGTGGATCAGCCGACGCCGGACCGGGCCGGCTCCCGGCGGGAGGGCCCCGGCCGCACCGGCATGGCCTCGTAGCCCCGCAGGATCCGGGTCGGACGCCGGCGGGCCTCCCCGGCCGGTGCGAGGTCCGGGAACCGCTCGAACAGCGCCCGCAGCGCGACCTCGCCCTCCATGCGGGCGAGCGCCGCCCCGAGGCAGTAGTGGATGCCGCTGGAGAAGGCGACGTGGTCGCGGGCGTTCGCGCGGCCCACGTCGAAGCGCGCCGGGTCGTCGAACACCTCCGGGTCGCGGTTCGCGCCGGCGAGCACGGTCACCACCAGGGAGCCGGCCGGGATCGCGCAGCCGGCCACCTCGGTGTCACGGCGGGCCCGACGCGCCGTGCGGGACACCGGGGACTCCACGCGCAGCACCTCGTCGACCGCGTTCGGCCAGAGGGACGGGTCGACCGCGAGGCGTTCGCGCTGCTCCGGGTGGTCGAAGAGCAGCCGGGCGCCGTTCGCGATGAGGTTCACCGTCGTCTCGAACCCCGCCGCCAGCACGAGCAGCGCCGTCGAGACCAGTTCGTCCTCGCTCAGCCGGCTGCCGTCGTCGTCGGCCGTCGTGACGAGCTGGGAGAGCAGGTCGTCGCCCGGCTCGGCCCGCAGCCGCCGCAGGTGCCCCGACATCCAGCCGTGCAGGGCGGCGACGTTCGCCTGCACCGAGGACCACCGGTCCCGCGGGAGCCCGAGGTCGAGCGAGGCCGCGGCGCCGTCGCCCCAGGCCAGGAACTGCTCGCGCATCGTGGTGGGCACCCCGAGCATCTCCGAGATCACCGTGACCGGCAGCAGGCTCGCGTAGCGCTCGACGAGGTCGACCGGTGCCCCGTCCGCGGCCGCGAGGGAGTCCAGCAGGTCCGCCGCGATCTCCTCGGTGCGCCCGCGCAGCGCGGCGACCCGGCGGGCCGTGAACGCGCGGGTGACGAGGCGTCGGTAGCGGGTGTGGTCCGGGGCGTCCACGGCGAGCATCGACGGCGGGTCGATCGGCCCCGGGTAGGGCGGCGGGCCCGCGAGGCGCAGCGCGAGCCGCACGGCCGCGGGCATCGACTCGTCACGGTCCGCCACCCCGAAGTCCTCGCTGCGCAGGACCTCGGTGCAGACGTCGTGGTGCACGCTCACCCGGGAGAACGCCCCGCGGGCGAAGGGCCGGTGCTCGCGGAGGCGCTCGTAGTGGGCGAACGGGTCGCCCTGCAGCCCGGGGTCGAGCAGCAGGGCGGCGTCGGGATTGCCCTGGCGCGCCTGCCGTCGGATCACGGCCCGCATCAGGCCGTGCGTGGCCGCCCACCGCACCGTGCTGCGCACCGCCATGCCCCACCTCCGGGTTCGACTGGTACGGCACGGTACCGATCATGGGGCCGACGCGTCGAGCGGGCTCCTCCGGGTACTCCCGGGCCCGTGCGCACCTCCGTCTCCGCCCGCGGGCCCGTCACCCCCGACGAGGCCTGGGAGCGCTACGCCGACCTCGACCGGTGGCCGCAGTGGGCACCGCAGATCAGCGGTGTCCGGGCCGACCGGCGCCGGCTCGAGCCCGGCCTGACGGGCACGGTGCGCGCCGCAGGGGTGGTGCACGTGCCGTTCGAGGTGCTCGCCGTCGACGAGACGGCCCGCACGTGGTCGTGGCGCGTCCGGGTCGGGCCGGTGCGGCTGCTGCTGCACCACGGGGTCGAGCCCGACGGCGACGGCACGCGCTCCTGGCTGGTCACGGAGGGTCCGGCCCTCGTCGTCGGGCCCTACACCCCGATCGCGTTCGTCGCCCTGCACGCGCACGTGGGCCCGCACGCGGGGAGGCCGGCGTGGCTGAGTCGGTGCGGCTCGTCCTGGTGGCCGACACCCACCTGCCGTCGCGGGCGAAGGCGGTCCCCGAGGAGGTCTGGGCGGCGGTCGAGGGCGCGGACCTCGTCGTGCATGCCGGCGACTGGACCGAGCCGGCGGCCCTCGACGTCTTCGAGGCCCGCTCGCCACGGCTCCTCGCGTGCTGGGGCAACAACGACGGCGAGGAACTGCGGGACCGGCTGCCCGAGGTGGCCCGGGCCGAGGTCGGCGGCCTGCGGCTCGCCGTCGTCCACGAGACCGGCGACGCCCGCGGCCGCGAGCGCCGCTGCGACGTGTGGTTCGGGCCCGGCTCGGACGACCCCGTCGACGTCCTGGTCTTCGGCCACAGCCACGTGCCGTGGGACTCCACGACGCCCGGCGGCGTGCGGCTGCTCAACCCGGGCTCACCGACCGACCGGCGCCGCCAGCCGTTCTGCACCTTCATGACCGGGACCGTCGGCGGCGGCGTCCTCACGGTCGAGCGACACGAGCTCCCGCCGCGGGTCCGGACGGGTGCCCGCTGATCACCTGCGGTGAGAGCCCGGGTGCCACGTCGGCCCGTGAGGTCCCTGTGATGTCCGTCCTGGACTGATTTTTCGGTCCGGAGCAACGTCCGACCGGGTTCGACCGTCCCCCCACATGAGCACGGTCAGTGATGCCCGTACCGTCTACGCGTCACGTCGACACGCACCACGACGACGCAGCAGTTCAGACCCAGCCCGATCAGGACACCGACGGGAGGACGGCGCTCGGCTCCGTACCCGTGAACCACGGGGACGAGGCACGACGCCACGACGACGAGGGGCGAGCGGACCACCGTCCGCCCCCTGCCATCGAGACGAAACGGCCCGATGACGCTTCTTGCCGAGAGACCTGCCGACGAGGTCGACGAGAGTGAACTCGTCGTCGGTCGTCGCATCCAGGAGTTCTCGCAGCTGGCGGGACCGATCCGCGAGCTGGACGACGACGGTCACGACTACCGGGTCTCGTACCGGGGTGTCGAGGCCGTGCACGGCCGTGGGCGCGTGTGGCGCTCCCTGGCCGTCGCGGCGCTGAACTTCGCCTTCGAGGCCCTCTTCTTCCTCTGGCTGCTGCACCCCGCGCACCGCCCCCCGGTGACCGGCCCGGCGCTCGCGCAGTACGCGAACTGGGTCGTCATCGGCTCGATCGGCCTCATGGAGCTCCTGCGGCTGATCAACGTCTTCTCGCTGTCGCTCGCGTCGGTGATCTCCCGGGACCCGGTGCCGGTGCCGCCGCAGGCCAACCAGCGGATCGCGTTCCTCACCACGATCGTCCCGAGCAAGGAACCGATCGACGTCGTCCGCGGCACGCTGCAGGCCGCCCTGCGCATCCGCTACCAGGGGATCCTCGACGTCTGGATCCTCGACGAGGGCGACGACCCGTCGGTCCGCGCGATGTGCCGCGAGCTCGGGGTCAACCACTTCACCCGCAAGGGCATCGAGCAGTACAACCGCAAGAAGGGCCCGTTCAAGGCCAAGACCAAGCACGGGAACTACAACGCGTGGGTCGCCGAGCACGGGGACTCCTACGAGATCTTCCTGTCGGTCGACCCGGACCACGTCCCGCTGCCGAACTACGCGGAGCGCATCCTCGGCTACTTCCGCGACCAGGACGTCGCGTTCGTCGTCGGTCCGCAGTGCTACGCCAACGACGAGACGTTCGTGACGCGGGCCGCCGAGTCACAGCAGTTCCCGTTCCACTCGCTGATCCAGCGGGCGGCGAACCGCTACAACGCCGCGATGCTGGTCGGGACGAACAACGCGATCCGCATCAGCGCCCTGAAGGGCATCGGCGGACTGTCGGACTCGGTCACCGAGGACATGGCGACCGGGCTGAAGTTCCACACCCGGCGCAACCCGCAGACCAAGGCGCGCTGGAAGTCCGTCTACACCCCGGACGTCCTCGCGGTCGGCGAGGGCCCGTCGTCGTGGGGCGACTTCTTCTCCCAGCAGATGCGCTGGTCGCGGGGCACGTTCGAGGTGCTGCTCACCGAGTTCTGGCGGCGGCTGCCGATGCTCTCGCCGGGGCGCGCGCTGCACTACTGCCTGATCACGACCTTCTACCCGTCGATGGCGATCGGCTGGATCCTCGGCGCCGTCAACGCCGTGCTCTTCCTCTCGCTCGGCGTCCAGGGCGTCGTCGTGCCCGTGCAGCTGTGGCTGGCGCTCTACATCGACGCGACGGCCTTCCAGCTCTGGGTCTACCTGCGCAACCGGCGCTACAACGTCAGCCCCTACGAGGCCGAGGGCTCCTCCGGCGTCAAGGGCATGCTGATGTCGATCTTCGCGTCGCCGATCTTCGCGGCGTCGCTGATCGCCACCCTGCTGCGCCTGCCGGCGAAGTTCGTCGTCACGCCGAAGGGGCTCTCCTCCAGCGCCGACCACGTCCTGACCTTCCGGCGCCACCTGCAGTGGGCGCTGCTGCTGGTCGCCGCGATCGTCACCTCGATCGTCATGGGCTACGCGAGCCCGGCGGTGCTGCTGTGGCCCGCGGTCGCGTTGGTCGCCTGTCTCGCGCCGCCCGCGCTGTGGATCATCGAGCGGGTCGTCGGTCGCCAGCCGGTCCTCACCGCCGAGGGTCCCGTCACCTCGGACGGCCGCACCGGCATCACCACCGAGTCCCTCCAGCGGGCGGCGATCGACGCGCTCATCGCCCAGGGACCGGACTCCGCGCCGTTCCGCTCGCCGCTGGCCGACCAGCTCCCCGAGGGCTGGGTCCGCACCGGGGTCCCCGCGATGGCCGGGGCCGGCGGGCAGGACGCCCGGACGACGGCGGTGCGCGCGGCGGAGATCGCCGGCGACGCGTCCCGCCCGCCCCGCGAGGTCACCTCGGGCGAGCGCTACCGCCCGCTGCCGGACGGCTGGGTGCGCCAGGGCGACCCGGCCGCGGAGACCGAGGTGCGCCGTGCCGGTGCGCCGACGCCGGGTCCGCGCGCGAACGGGCTGCGGCCGCGGCCCGTGCCGTCGCCCGGTGAGCCCCGCCCCCGCCCGACGGGTCCCGGTGGGCCGCCGGTCCCGCCGCCCACGGTGCAGGGCAACGGCCACGCCGCCCCCGCGACCGCCCAGGGCGGCCCCGGCCAGCCGCCGCTCGGCCAGCCCGCGCCCCGGCCAGCCTGCTGCCGGTCAGCCCCAGCCCGGTCCCGGCCGTCCCGAGCCGACCGCGGCGGGCCCGCGCCCCGGTGCGGCCCCCACCAACCGCCCGAGCCCGGCGCCCCGTCCCGGAGCCCGGCCCGGGCCCGCGCCTGCCGACCCCGGGCGGGGTCAGGCGCCCCTCGGACCCCCGCCGGGCCCGCCCGGCGAGCGTCCGGCCCCCGAGACCGGCCGCTCCGCCGCCGAGGCGAACCGTCCGGGCCCGGCCGACCAGCCGGCCGAGGGTGGGCGTCCGACGCCGGGCCCCCGTCCCGGTCGGCCGACCCGCCCCGGCGGGCCCGCCCCCGCGGACGGCGTCCGTCCGGACGCGGCCGCCTCGGAGGGCGGCCGCCCCGCCGAGCCCGGCCGGCCCGTCGAGCCAGGTCGTCGCGGCGAGAACGGTCGTCCGGTCCCGCGACCCGAGGCACGCCCGCGTCCCCGCCCGACCGAGGCGGACGCCGCCGGGCGACCCGCGAGCCCGCCCGAGGCCCGCCCCGAGCCGCCGGCACGGACCGCGGCGGTCCACCGCAACGAGATCGCCCCCCTCGAGCGTCGGTCCCGCACGAACGGCCGTCCCGCGGACGGTGCCGTCGCTGCCCAGGCGAACGGCGCTGCCCAGGCGAACGGCGCTGCCGCACCGGCGCAACGGCGCTGCGCAGGCCAACGGCGCTGCTCAGGCCAACGGCGCTGCTCAGGCCAACGGCGCAGCTCAGGCAACGGAGCGGCGGCGAACGGCTCCGGCGCCGTCGTCGCCTGCCGCCGGCACGCCGACGTCCGAGGCCAGGCCCTCGCCGAAGGCCCGTCCCCGTCCGGCACCCGGACCGCAGCCCGACGGCGACGCGGCCCGCGAGCCGGAGGCGATGTCCACCGCGGAGCGCTCGCTGCACGCCTCGACGGTCGCCGTCCGTGTGGTCGCGCTCGCGGCCGTGGCCCCGGCCGTCTCGGCCGCCCGCAGCGACCAGACGCGGCTGCGCGAGCGGGAGCCCGAGCAGACCGAGGCGAGCTGAGGTCGGCCCCTCGCGGACCGATCCGCCGGGGCGGCCCGTGCGAACGCCGGGTGGTTGCGCCGTTCGGCTCCGGACCGAGCCGTGTGCCCCGGGTGAGAGACCGGGGTGCGAACTGGTCACATCCAGCCGGATGCGACTCTTGCCCGCAAGGAGACCGGTCCCGAGTCGGGATCGATCACGAAGAACACCGGGGGTGGCTCGGAAGGATGTCGGCACGACGGAGGCTGATCGCCTCGGCCGCGCTGGCCGCGGTCGCGGCGCTCACACTGGCCGGATGCTCGGGCGGCTCGTCCGACCAGTCCTCGCAGGCGCCCCAGACGGTGGTCCCCGCGGCGCCGTCGGAGTTCTGGGTGGACCCGCGTCCGAGGCCGCGAAGCAGGTCGAGCAGTGGCGCAAGGACGGCCGGATCGCGGACGCGGCGCAGCTGGAGAAGATCGCCCGCCAGCCCGTGGCCCACTGGATCGGCAGCGAGGGCAACACCACCGACGAGACCAAGGGCATCGTCGTCCCAGGCGAAGGCCGCGGGCCGCACCCCGGTGCTCGTCGCCTACAACATCCCGAACCGTGACTGCGGCCAGTACTCGTCGGGCGGTGCCGAGAACGACGACGAGTACCGCAGCTTCGTCCAGCAGATGGCCGACGGCATCGGCGGCAACAAGGCCGTCGTCGTCCTCGAGCCGGACGCGCTCGCGCAGACGCTGACCAAGTGCGAGGGCCAGGGCGAGCAGGGTGACCGGGAGGGCCTGCTCGCCGGCGCGGTGAAGACGCTGAGCGGCGCCGGTGGCGAGGTCTACATCGACGCGGGCAACCCGGGCTTCGTCACCGACACCGACCAGCTCGCCGACGGGCTCCGCAAGTCCGGCGTCGACCAGGCGGCGGGCTTCGCGCTCAACGTCTCGAACTTCCAGACCAACGACGCCGTCGAGAGCTACGGCAAGAAGGTCTCCGACGCAGCTCGGCGGCAAGAAGTTCATCATCGACACCAGCCGCAACGGCAACGGCTCCTACAGCGGGCCCGAGCAGCCGAACTGGTGCAACCCGCCGGGCCGGGCGCTCGGCACCCCGCCGACCCGCGACACCGGCGACTCCCGGGTGGCCGCGTTCCTCTGGATCAAGGAGCCGGGCGACTCCGACGGCGACTGCCGCGGCTCGCCCAGCGCCGGTGACTTCATGCCCGACTACGCGCTCGGGCTCGCGAAGGCGACCAAGAGCTCCTGACCGGCACGCCGGCGGCGCCCCGACCACGGACGGGGAGCCGCCGGTGAGGTCGTCTCAGGTCCCGTACGCGTGCACCACCGCGGCCATGTCCTTCTCGCCGTGCCCGCCCGACGACGCGGTCGCGAGCCGGTCGGCGACCGCGTCCGCCAGCGTGGTCGACGGTGCCCGGCCTCGGTCATGGCGTCCCGGATGAGGCTCGTGTCCTTGATGACGCCGTCGAGCTCGAAGGACGGCGTGTAGTCGCCCGGTGACCATCGCCTTGCCCTTGAGCTGGACGTAGGGCGATCGACCGCCTGGCCCTCGACCGCGTCGAGGAACTGCTGCGGGTCGAGCCCGAGCCCGCGGGCCAGGGCGATCGACTGCGCGATGCCGTTGACCATCGTGCCGATCCAGGCGTTCACCGCGAGCTTGAGCTTGCTGGCGTCGCCGAGGGTCTCGCTCACCCACTGGGTCCGCGAGCCCGTCGCGTCGAACACCCCGCGACCTTGTCCCGCAGCGCCGAGGGCCCGGAGACGAGCCACACCAGCTTGCCGTTCTCGGCGGGGGCCTTCGTCCCGAGCACCGGCGCGTCGAGCACGTCGATCCCGTGCTCCCGGGCGAACGCCTCGACGCGGCGCGTGCCCTCGACGCCGACGGTGCTGGACTGCACCCACACCGCGCCCGTCGGCCACGCCTCGGCCGCCTCGCCGATCACCGAGAGGACCGGCTCGATGTCGAAGAGCATGGTGATGACGACGTCGGCCCCCGCCGACCGCCTCGGCCGCCGAGCCGGCCACCGTCGCGCCGTCGTCGGCCAGCGGCTTCGCCTTCTCGGCGCTGCGGTTCCACACGGTGACGTCATGGCCCTCGCGGAGCAGGCTGCGGGCCATCCCCGCGCCCATGATCCCGGTGCCGAGTACCGCTACTGAAGTCATGGGGGCGGGTTACCCACTCCGACCGGTCGCCGTCGCGGCGCCCGCCCCGGGCGATCAGCGGCCCATGGTGAAGAACTCCGCATTGGGCCGCAGCGCGGTGAGGTGGGCGAGACGGTTGGACATGGCGAACAGGGCCGTGATGGCCCCG
Source organism: uncultured Actinomycetota bacterium (assembly GCA_963849235.1). Lineage (GTDB taxonomy): Bacteria > Actinomycetota > Actinomycetes > Mycobacteriales > Pseudonocardiaceae > Actinomycetospora. The sequence goes on from CAWKGY010000003.1 coordinate 686,292, forward strand.
ACGTCCCAGATCTCGTCCTCGGACAGGCCGGCCTCCCGGGCGGCGTCGATGTCGTCCTCGGTGAAGGACGCGGAGTCGACGGCGAGGGTGAGCGCGAGGTCGACGATGGCGCGCTGGCGTCCGGTCAGCTCGGCGCCGTAGGGGTTCGTGCCGACGTGGTCGGCGAGCTCCGGGTCCTTGCTCCGGACCCGGAGGATCGCCCCGTGGGCGACGATGCAGTAGGTGCAGTGGTTCGCCCCGGAGGTCGCGACGACGACGAGCTCGCGCTCGGCCTTCGAGAGGCCGTCAGCCACCGGCGGAGCGTGCGGAGCCGGGTCCTTCGGGGCAGGGTCCATCAGCGCGTCGTGGTAGTCGAGGAACGCCCGCAGCTCCCGCGGACGGTGGCCGAGGGCCCGGAAGATGTTCGGGACGAAGCCGGACTTCTCGGCGATCGCGCCGACCCGCTCGCGCAGGTCGTCGGGGAGGTCCGCGGGTTCGACGACGCCGAAGCGGCTCACTTCGCTCATGGCCCGACCGTAGTGCGCCTCAGCGAGGGTGTGCGGAACGCCACGTGGCAGCGCTGCTCGGTCACCGACTTGATGTGGGCGACGGCGGGCTGCGCCTGCTGCTCGAGCTTCGCGAGCTCGTCGCGGTCGATCTTCTTCGGGTCGCCACCGGTCTGCGCCAGCGAGCCCAGGGCCTGCTCGGTGAGCCGCTGCACGGTCGCGCCAGTCGTCCGCGATCTCCGGCGGTGCGGTGGCCACGAGGTCGGCCACCTGCGCACGGGCCGCGGCGCTCGCCGCCGGGACCCCGCCCTGCCCGGCCTGCGGCGAGGACTGCTGGGCCTGCACCCGGGCCACGGTGTCGCAGTAGGGCTTCGCGGCGGCGTCCACGGTCGTCGTGGGCGCGGCCGGGGCCGACGACGGCGCCGCGGCCGGGGCACCCGTGCCCCCACCGCCGCACCCCGCGAGGAGCACCCCGACCACCAGGGCGAGGCCGGCGCAGCCCGCGCCCCGGCGGGTGCCGCTCGTCGTCGTGCTCGTCCTCATGACCGGTCCTCCCCGCGCACGTCGGGCGGCCCCGATGCTGGCACCCCCGCTCCCGGGCGCCCGGGGCGGGTCACCCACCGCTCCGGGGTGACGCAGGGCGAGGAGGTCTCCCGCGCCGGGGGCCGTCATGTCACAGTGACCGTCATGCACGTGAGCGACGAGCACCGGGCGATCGTCCGGCGGTGGTGCGCAGACCGGGTCTCCGAGGCCCAGCGTGACAGCGTGCAGATCTCCTACTCGGAGCGCGCGGGGCGCATCACGCTGTCCTGCCGGCGCGCCCCCGTGTTCCCCGAGCTGGCCACCGAGTGGTCGACCGCGCCGATCGCCCAGCTGCGCTACGACGCCGCGGACGGACGGTGGGTGCTGCTCTGGCCGGACTCCGGCGGACGGTGGCACCGCTACCCCGACGAGTCCAAGGCGACCTCGCCCGCGCCGCTGCTCGACATCGTCGACGCGGACCCGACCGGCATCTTCTGGGGGTGAGCGCCGCCCGGATCCCGCGACGATCGCCGCGCGCGTCGCGGCGTTCGACCGCAGCCACCGCCGGGAGGTCGACCCGGGCACGCTCGACCCCGTCCGCGGACGCGACGGAGACCTGCGCCCCCCGCGCCGGGCGGCCGTCGCCGTCGTCGTGCTCGACGACCCCGCCCGCGGGCCCGGGGTCCTCCTCACCCGCCGCACCTCGCGGCTGCGGGACCACCCGGGCCAGTTCGCGCTGCCGGGCGGGTCGGTGGATCCCGGCGAGGACACCGTCGACGGCGGCCCGCCGCGAACTGGACGAGGAGCTCGGGCTGGCCCTCGGCGAGGACCGCGTGGTCGGTCTGCTCGACGACTACCCGACGCGTTCCGGCTTCGTCATCACCCCGGTCGTCATGACCGTGGCGGCGCCGCTCGAGGGTCTCGCGCCGTCCCCGGACGAGGTGGCCCGCGTCTACCACGTGACGCTCGACGAGCTCGACGTCGAGCCGAACTTCCTCGAGATCCCCGAGTCGGACCGGCCGGTGGTGCAGCTGCCGATCGTCGGTCACCGGGTGCACGCGCCCACGGCGGCGGTCCTGCTGCAGTTCCGGGAGGTCGCGCTGCGTGACCGACCGACCCGGGTCGACGGCCTCGAGCAACCGGTCTTCGCCTGGCGCTGACCGTTCCCGCGCGGTGACGGGCCGAAGAGCCGAGGTACCCATTTCCCCGGGAGTTCGCTCCTGGACCGTTAACGACGCGTGACGAGCGCCCCGATCCGGTGCGCCGAGCGGATCCCGCGTGGTTGTCTGGGACAGGCACCCTGACGAAGGAAGTGTGACCACACGTGTGCGGAATCGTCGCTGCTTACGGTGACATCGACCCGGACAAGTGCGAGCGCATGCTCGCCCGGATCAACCACCGCGGACCCGATGACTCGGGCCGCATCCAGCTGGAGACGGCGTGGCTCGGCCACCAGCGCCTGTCGATCATGGACGTGACCGGGGGGCAAGCAGCCCATCGCGGACGAGACCGACTCCGCGTACGTCGTCGGCAACGGCGAGATCTACAACCACGAGGCGATCCGGGACCAGCTCTCGGAGGTCCGCTTCGCGACCGACTCCGACACCGAGTCGGCCTTCCGGCTGGTGCTGCGCGACGGCTCGGCGGCACTGCACGACCTGCGCGGGATGTACGCGCTGGCCATGGCCCACACCGACGGCCACGGCGTCGTCGCGCGGGACCCGATCGGCATCAAGCCGCTCTACTGGGCCCGCCTCGACGACGTCACGCTGTTCGCGAGCGAGCTGCGGGCCTTCGACGAGGAGGACCAGCCGATGGTCGAGGCGTTCCCGCCCGGCTACGTCTGGACCCCCGGGCTGCCGGGCACCAACGTCGCGGACGGGTCGATGGTCCGCTTCGCCGACGCGGTGCCGGTGCAGGTCCGCCCGGCGCGCTACGCCCCGGACAAGGACTGGGACGAGTCGACGCTCTCCCACGTGCGGATGGTGCTGTCCGACTCGGTGCGCCGCCACATGATGTCCGACGTCCCCGTCGGGGTGTTCCTCTCCGGCGGCCTCGACTCCGCGATCGTCGCCGCGGTGGCGGCCAAGGTCGCGCAGGAGAAGGGCGAGAGGCTCCCGACCTTCGCCGTCGGCACCGAGAACAGCGCCGACCTGCTCGCCGCCCGGGCGGTCGCCGAGTACCTCGGGACCGACCACCACGAGATCGTCCCGACCGCGGAGGACCTCGAGGAGGCCCTCGACGAGGCCGTGACGGTGATCGAGCACTTCGACCCGGCGCTGGTGCGCTCGGCGGTGCCGAACCTGCTGCTGGCGCGCGAGGCGGTGAAGCACGTCAAGGTCGTGCTCACCGGCGAGGGCGCCGACGAGCTCTTCGCCGGGTACAGCTACGTCCACGAGGACCCGGCGTTCGCGACGCCGGACGCCCTCCAGGCCGAGCTGGTGCGCTCCATCGAGACGCTCCACGAGCTCAACCTGCAGCGCTGCGACCGCACCACCATGAACTACGGCCTCGAGGCCCGCGTGCCGTTCCTCGACGCCACGGTCATGGAGGAGATGCTCGCCATCCCCGCCGAGTGGAAGCTCATGGGCGAGGGCCGCACCGAGAAGCAGCTGCTCCGCGAGGCGTTCCAGGACATGGTCCTCGACGACATCCTCTGGCGCGGCAAGGAGCAGTTCGGCGACGGCTCCGGCGCCGGCGAGGTGCTCGCCGAGCTCGTCGAGAAGGAGAAGGCGAAGGAGGGCGCGCAGGGCGCCGAGGCGCCCACGGTCGAGAACGGCTGGGACCTGCGCAGCGACGAGGAGATCGCCTACTACCGGACCTGGTTCCGGACCTTCTCCGGCGTGAAGCCGAACCGGACGCTCGGCGCGTTCGCCACCGCGTGAGGGCCGCCCGGGTCGTCGGCGCCACGGGTTGCGCGTCGGACGGCCCGGGTAGCCGGCCGTCATGAGCAACGTCCCCGGCATCAGGCTGAACAGCGGAGCCACCATCCCGCAGCTCGGGTTCGGTGTGTTCCAGATCGACCGCCAGGACACGGCGAAGACGGTGCAGACCGCCCTCGAGACGGGCTACCGCCACATCGACACGGCCCAGATGTACGGCAACGAGGCCGAGGTCGGTGAGGCCATCGCGAGCTCGGGCATCCCGCGCGACGAGCTCTTCGTCACCACCAAGTGCAACAACTCGAACCACGGCTACGACGACTCGCAGCGGGCGCTCGACGAGAGCCTCACCAAGCTCGGCCTCGACCACGTGGACCTCTACCTCATCCACTGGCCGCTGCCCGGCAAGGACCTCTACGTCGAGACGTGGAAGGGCTTCGAGCAGGCGGCGAAGGACGGCAAGACCCGCTCCATCGGCGTCTCCAACTTCAAGGCCCACCACCTGGACCGGCTCGCCCAGGAGACCGACACGGTCCCCGCGGTGAACCAGATCGAGCTTCACCCGCACCTGCAGCAGCCCGAGATGCGCGCCTACGACGAGAGCCACGGCATCGTCACCGAGGCCTGGAGCCCCATCGGGCAGGGCAAGGGCGTCATCGACGAGGACCGCATCGTCGCGATCTCCAAGGCCCACGGCAAGACGCCGGCCCAGGTGACGCTGCGCTGGCACATCCAGCTGGGGAACGTCATCTTCCCGAAGTCGGTCACGGACTACCGCATCCGCGAGAACTTCGACATCTTCGACTTCTCCCTCACCGACGAGGAGATGAAGGCGATCGGCGACCTCGACAAGGGCGAGCGCCTCGGCCCGGACCCCGACCAGTTCGACCGCTGAGCCGGGAGCTCCCAGCACACGTCTCCGGTCCCGCTCCCTCGGTGACCGGACGCATGACCGGCCCGGGCACCGTCGTCACCACGACGTCGGTGTCCGGGCCGTCGCGTGCGCGGACCCGAGAGGAGGACGGGACCGTGAGCTTCTCCCGCGAGCTGCGGGACGCCGTCGCCCCCACGTGGGAGGCCGCCGTCCGGCACCGGTTCGTCGACGAGCTCTGGGCGGGCACCGTCGACGACGCCGTCCTCGCCCGCTACCTGGTCCAGGACCTGCAGTTCCTCGACGCGTTCGTCGCCCTGCTCGGTGCGGCCGTCGCGAGCGCGGAGCAGCCCGCACCCCGGATGGTGCTGGCCCGCCAGCTCGGGCTCGTGGCCGGCGACGAGGACGACTACTTCACCCGGGCCCTCGACCGGCTCGGGGTCGCCGGCCCCGCCCGTCGCGCGCCGGTCCTGGGCGCACCGACGCGGGGCTTCCTGGAGCTGATGGACGACGCCCGGCGATCCGCCGACCACGGCGTCGTGCTCACGGTCCTGCTGGTCGCCGAGTGGCTCTACGCCGACTGGGCCGCCCGCGACGCGCCGCTGCCGGGCGACCGGCTGCACGCCGAGTGGATCGAGCTCCACCGCGGCCCGGGGTTCACGGCGTGGGTGGCGTTCCTGCGCGACGAGGTCGACCGGGTGGCGACGACGGCGGGGGAGACCGGTCGCGCGCGGATGGCCGAGGTGTTCCGCCGGGCCGTCGCGCTGGAACTGGCGTTCTTCGACGCGGCCTACGGGTGAGCCGTCGCGCCCCTCACGCCGCGGCGCGGCGACGGTTCGCGAGCCGGCGCCGCTGCGCGTCGAGGTGGGGCCGCGCCCGCCGTTGGCCGCCGCGTTCGGTGATCGCCGTGGCGAGGTCGTCGAGGACCCGGGCCAGCCGCTCGGCGTCCGGCGACCAGCCGCGTCGTTCGCACTCCTCCAGCCACTCCACCGCACCGCGGTGACCGCGCTCGCCGTTGCACCGGCGGCACGCGGCGACCTCGTTCTCCAGCCACGAGGGCCCGCCCCGGACCTTCGGGATGACGTGGTCGGTCGTGGCGGGGACCCGGCCGTCGAGCGGGCGGGCGCACCACAGGCAGGTGGCGCCGTCGCGGGCGTGGGCCGCGACCAGGCGCTCGGCACGGCGCGGCTGTCGCATCGCCCTCCAGCATGCCCCGATCCGCCGGTCGGCGCCCCCGTCCCGGGCGTGTGCTTCCGTGTCCGGAGCCCAGCACCCGCCGAGACCGGAGGTCCCCCCGCGTGACCGACGCCCCCTGGTGGCGCGACGCCGTCATCTACCAGGTCTACATCCGCAGCTTCGCCGACGCCGACGGCGACGGGATCGGTGACCTGGCCGGCCTGACCGCCCGGCTCGCTCACCTGCGCGACCTCGGCGTCGACGCGCTGTGGATCAACCCCTGGTACGCCTCGCCGCAGGTCGACAACGGCTACGACGTCGCGGACTACCGCGCGATCGAGCCGGCCTACGGCACGCTCACCGACGCCGAGGCCTTCATCGCCAGGGCCCACGAGCACGGGCTGCGCGTGATCCCCGACCTCGTGCCGAACCACCTCTCCTCGGAGCACGCCTGGTTCCGCGCGGCACTCGCGGCCGGGCCGGGCTCGCCGGAGCGCGACCGGTTCGTCTTCCGGCCCGGGCGGGGTCCCGACGGCGAGGAGCCCCCGACCAACTGGCGCGCCCACTTCGGCGGCGCCGCGTGGACGCGGGTGGCCGACGGCCAGTGGTACCTGCACCTGTTCGACCCGGGCCAGCCCGACGTGAACTGGCACAACGGCGAGGTCCGGGCCGAGTTCGAGGCCGTGCTGCGTTTCTGGTTCGACCGGGGCGTCGACGGGTTCCGCGTCGACGTCGCGCACGGTCTCGCCAAGGACCCGGCGCTGCCCGACCTCGCGGACCCCACCGATCTCACCGGCGCCTCGCTCGGGCCCGGTCGGCACCCCTTCGCCGACCGCGACGAGGTCCAGGAGATTCTACGAGTCCTGGCGCCGGATCGCCGACGAGTACCCGGGCGCGCGGATGTTCGTCGCCGAGGCGTGGGTCCCGAGCCCGGAACGCCTGGCCCGCTACGTGTCCGCCGGGCGCCTGCACACCGCGTTCAACTTCGACTTCCTCCTCGCGCCCTGGGACCCGGCGGCGCTGCGCGACGCGGTCGACGTCACCACGGGGTACCTGCACGCCGTCGGTGCACCCGCGACGTGGGTGCTGGAGAACCATGACGTGGTCCGCGCCCCGAGCCGCTACGGACGGCGCCCGGACGGGTCGGTGGACGTCGCGCTGGGGGTGCGCCGGGCCCGGGCGGCGTTCCTGCTCACCGCGGCCCTGCCGGGCGGCATGTACGTCTACCAGGGCCAGGAGCTGGGGCTGCCCCAGGTCTCGGACCCGGCAGACCTCCCCGACGACGCCCTGCGCGACCCGACCTGGGAGCGCTCCGGGCACACCGAGCGCGGGCGCGACGGGTGCCGGGTGCCGCTGCCGTGGAGCGCCGACGGGCCGTCGTTCGGCTTCGGTCCCGACGGGGGCGCGGCGCCGTGGCTGCCGCAGCCGGCGTGGTTCGCCCGCTGGGCGGTGGACGTCGAGGCCGACGACGCCGGCTCGACCCTCGCGCTGGCCCGCGCCGCGCTGGCCCGCCGCAGGGCGCTCGACGCGCTCGGGGAGGGCCCGCTGACCTGGGTGTCGGCCCCGGGGGAGGCGGTGCTCTCCTTCCGCCGCGGGCCAGGGTTCGCCTGCCTGGTGAACCTCGCGGACACCGCGGTCCCGCTGCCGGCGCACGAGGAGGTCCTGCTGGTCAGCGGTCCCCTCGACGACGAGGGCGCGCTCCCGCCCGACACCGCGGTCTGGCTGTCACTGCGCTGAGCCCGGAACGCAGCACGCTCGTCACACGGAGGGTGGCGCGGCGGGCGGTCCGACGTGGTGGGCTCGACGCCACGTCCGTCCCTGGGAGGTCCCGCATGCCACCACCCACCGATGCCGAGTACTTCGAGCTGGGCGACGTCGCGCTCGCCCACGGGGCGACGCTGCGCGACGCCCGGCTGGCCTACAAGACCTACGGCACCCTCAACGGCGATCGCAGCAACGCGATCGTCTACCCGACGTGGTACTCGGGCTGGCACACCGACAACGAGTGGCTGATCGGACCGGGGAGGACGCTCGATCCCGGCGAGTGGTTCGTCATCGTCCCGAACATGCTCGGGAACGGGCTCTCCTCCTCGCCGTCGACGATGCCGCCGCCCTACGACCGGGCCCGGTTCCCCCTGGTCACGTTCGCCGACCAGGTGGAGTGCCAGTACCGCCTGGTGACCGAGCACTTCGGGATCAGCACCCTGCCGCTGGTCACCGGCTGGTCGATGGGGGCGGGCCAGACCTACCAGTGGGCGGTCAGCCACCCGGAGATGGTGCAGCGCGCGGCCCCGTTCTGCGGGTCGAGCGTCACGGCGCCGCACAACAAGGTCTTCCTCGAGTCGCTCGTGGCGGCCCTCACGGCGGACGACGCCTGGCGCGGCGGCGACTACCCCGTGGACGCGCTGCCGGTGAAGGGACTGCGCGCGTTCGCCCGGGTCTACTCGGGGTGGGGGTTCTCCCAGGCCTTCTACTGGCGCGAGGAGTGGCGCACCCTCGGCTACACGTCCTTCGACGACTTCCTGATCGGCTTCTGGGAGGGCTTCTTCCGCGACGGACGGGACCCCAACAACCTGCTGGCGATGATCCGGACCTGGCACACCGGCGACGTCGGGAACACCCCCGGGTTCGGCGGGGACACCGAGGCGGCGCTGCGCTCGATCCGCTGCCCGCTGCTCGCCATGCCGGCCGAGAAGGACCTGTACTTCCCGCCCGAGGACGAGTACTGGGCCTCCGAGTTCATCCCGCACGGCGAGGTCCGGGTCATCCCGGGCGTGTGGGGCCACTTCGCCGGGGGCGGTCAGAACGACGTGGACACGGCGTTCATCGACGCCCGCCTCCGGGAGCTGCTCGAGCGCCCCGGGTCCACCGGCTGAGTCAGAGGGCGAGCAGCGGCACGACGGAGGCGGCGACGGCGGCCAGCCCGACCACGAGCCCCGTCACGGCCGCGGCCCGGCCGGTGCGGTGGCGGCCGGCCCCGAGGCCGGCGCACGCCGTCGCGAGCAGGGCCGTCGCGAGCACCCCGGCCGGCGCGAGCGGCGAGGTCCCGACGGCGCCGACCACGGGCAGCGCGACGCCGGGCGCGGCGGCGGCGACGACGGCGCCCAGCAGGGCGAGCAGGCCGAGGACGAGGCCGACCAGCCCGGGGACCGGCCCGGTGCCCGGACCGTCCGGCATCCCTGCGCGTCCCCGGCGGCTCGGCCCCGCGACGAGCTCGGTGACGGCCTCGTCGTCGGCCGGGTCGTGCACGGCGGGCGGGGAGGGCGTGGGGGCGGAGGGGGAGCGCACGGAGGCGGGGGGTGTCGAGGACCGGGGCGCCGGCGCGCCGGCCGCGGCCGCAGGAGGCGCGCTGTGGATGGGGCTGCGGGAGGCGGGCGCGGCGGAGGCCGGAGCGGCGGCGGGCGCCGGGGAGGCCGGCTCGGCGGAGGCCGGCCCGGGAGCGGGAGCGCGGTCCGGTGATTCCCGCCGGGTGAGCGTGGTGTGCCGGGACGGTGCGCTCGGCATCGCCGGGACGATGGCCGCCCGCGGCGCCTCGTCGGCGTCGCGACCCGGGGCGGGCAGCTGCCCGGTGTCGGGCGTGCGGTGCCTGCCCCTCGACGACACCGCCCCGCCCGGCCCCTCCGGCCGACCCGGTCCCCCGCCGCGTGCCACCTGCACGGCCACCTGCGGCCGCGTCGACCGGGACATCGGGACGGGGCGCGGCATGCAGGGCTCCCAGCGGTCAGGAACGGTCAGCGGTCGGACCGGGACGTCGGGGAGATCGTCGGACGATGCGGCCGCGTTACCCCGTTGTGACGCGCAGGCGGTGCCAGGCGCGCGCCAGGGACGTGGCGATCGGCCTCACGACGCCGCGGTCGTTCCAGTAGAAGGGGTGCGCGAGCGGCGTCCAGCCCAGCCACCACGGCGCCACCTGCACGGTCCGGTCCTCCGCCACGGCCGCCGCGTAGCGGCCGTTGAGGGGGCGCAACGGTGAGGCGATGACGTCGTCGGGATCCCAGGAGTTGACCCACTCGCCGCCGGCGCGCGGATGCAGTCGGGCCAGCTCGGGATGGGGCACCGTGATCGGCATCCCGAAGTCCGGGTGGCGCTGGGCCCACAGCGCCAGTGGGCTGCCCAGGGTGTGCAGCCAGGCGAGGGTCTCGCCCCGCTCGACCGGGGTGTCGTCGAGCTCGGCGGACACGAGCGGCGACACGCCGGCCGAGCGCCCGCGGTACAGGCCGCCGACGACCTGCAGGTCGTAGAAGAAGTCGCTGGTCACGACCGTGCCGAGGCTGTGGGCGATCACGCACAGGGGCGCGGTGGGGCCGGCCTCGACGGCCAGCTCGTGGAGCGCCCGCGCCAGGACCCGGTGCACCTCGTCGTACTGCTCCCGGTCGACCGCGCCCGCCTGGTAGCTGATCGCGTCGCCGAGGTAGTGCACGACCAGCCACCGCAGCGTCGGGAAGTGGAAGCCGGGGCTGCCCGGCAGGGACCGGACGAGCCCGCTCGCGATCAGTCCGAGCAGGGCCGTCACCGAGCCGCGGTCGGTCGCGCCGCCGAGCCGGTCCAGCAGCCCGAACACCTTCCGGGCGCGAGCGCCGCCCATCCGGTCGAGCAGCTTGGTCTCGCGCTGTTCGTAGACCGGCGCCCAGAAGGCGGTGCGGATGCTCAGGGCCTCGTCGGGATCCACCCCGGCGATCCGGCCGAACTCCTCGCGCAGCAGCGCGATCGAGGTCTCGGCGAAGCGCTCGTCGGCGATCTCGACGCCGTGCACGTACATCACGGCGAGCTTGGTCACTGGTGCTCCCGGGTCAGCTCCGCGTAGGGCGTGACGAGCCCGTCGCGCAGCAGTGTGCCCAGTGATCGTCGGTACCGCAGGAAGAGGCCGATCGCGAGGACGCACGTAGACCGCGGAGATGATGAGCAGCTCGAGGTCCTGCGCGGGCCCGCTCAGCACGGCGGCGAGCACGAACTGCAGGGCGAACAGCCCGACGAGGGCGAGCGCGCCCCGCACCGTGATCGACAGGGTGACCAGCAGGGCCACCGCGAAGAGCGACTGGGTGGCGGTGAGCAGCAGCTCCTCGCGCTGCTCGCTGTCGATCGGCAGCCCGTGGAGCGAGCCCGCGGCGAGCGCGAACACCAGCGGCAGGGTGCCGACGAGCAGGGACCACTGGTTGACCTTCGAGGAGACCAGGGCGGCCAGCGCGTCGGTGGTCTTGAGCCGCCAGGCGTAGAGGCCCGCGACGAGCAGCTCCGGGGCCTCGGAGGCGAACGGCGCGAGCCACTGCACGAGGAAGAACTGGCTGATGCCGAGCTCGGTGCCGGTCTCGACGAGGGTGTCGGCGAAGTGCTCCGCGCAGACCAGGATCACCGCGGCCGCGACGACGAACAGGCCGATGTACCAGGCGCGGCGCGGGGTCGCGGTCTGCTCGCCGATCCACGCCGAGGGCCCGATGAGCTCCGGGTCCTCGGCCGGTGCCCGGGCCACGCGGATGCTGTACCCGACGAAGATCCCGACGAGCACGACGGTGTCGACGAGCGTGATGCTGACACGCAGTGGCAGGGTCAGCGAGTACAGCGTCGCGAGCAGCAGGAAGACCAGCGGCACGGAGTCGGTCCGCATCAGCGTGACCCGGGTCGCGTGCCCCGCGCGCCGCGGGCGTGCCGCCGTCGCCGTGGGCGTCCCGTCCCGCGCGAGGCGTCGCGCCGGAGCCGGTACGCGGCGAGCAGCACGACGAGCGCCCAGCCGATCCCGACGAGGATCCGGTTGGCGCCGGTCATGTTGGCCAGCGCCAGCCCGCACGGGGACTGGTCGGCCGAACCGGGCGGCAGACACGTCGGACCGTGCTGGGCGTAGGCGTGTCCGCCCTGGATGGTGAAGACGAAGTCGACCGCGTACTCGGGCAGCACGGCGACGAGGGCGAGCAGGGCGATCGCGAGCCCCGCCGAGATGTCGACCTGCGCCGCCTCCGCCGCCCAGGAGAGCAGGAACGCGGCACCGACGATCGCGAGGCCGTAGAGCAGCGCGTCGATCGGTGGCGAGATCGCCAGGCCCGCGAGGCTCATCACCACGCCGGGCAGCGCGACCCCGACCGCACCCGCCATGAACAGCGGGGATCGGTTGGCGGCCGCGCGGCGGGGAGGTCCCCGCGGAGTCGGGCATATCGGAGTCCCTACCCGGCCCGGGTCGCACCGCACCCGTGCGCCACGCCGGGCCCACCCCCGTCGCCACGTCACCCGGCCGGCTGAGGGACCGTGGCGGCGCCCTGGATTCCGACGACCGACGACCGATCGCCCCATCGTCCTCGAGGTGAACCGCGCACCGTGCTCCGTCTGCTCCTGCTTCCCCCTCGTCTTCCCGCCGCTCGGGGCCGCCGCCCCGGAGTGCGCCGCCGACGCCGGCTCCTGGTGCGCCCGGGTCTGGTCCTGGACCGGCCTGGCGTGGCTGGCCCGTGGCGCCGACGCCACGTTCTCGGTGGCCTTCTCGGTGCTCGGGATCGTCGCGGTCGCGGTCGGCGTGCGCTTCGTCGTCAACCGCGTGATCGCCCACGTCGCGGCCGGCGCGGGCCTGCCCGGGCTGCTGAGCCTCGCGCGGCGTCGACGCGGCACGACCGACGCCCAGCGCATCGCCGCGTTCGGGTCCGCGCGGCGCGCCCAGCGGGCCAGGACGGTCGGGTCGGTGCTGCGCTCGGCGGCGCGATCCTGATCCTCGGGACCGCGTTCATGATGGTGCTCTCCCGCTTCGGGGTGAACCTGGCGCCCGTCCTGGCCTCCGCCGGGGTCCTCGGCCTCGCCGTCGGGTTCGGCGCCCAGAACCTGGTGAAGGACTTCCTCTCCGGCATCTTCATGCTGCTCGAGGACCAGTACGGGGTCGGCGACCACGTCGACCTCGGTGACGCGGTCGGGACGATCGAGCGCGTCGGCCTGCGCACGACGTCGGTGCGCGACGTGTCCGGCGTCGTCTGGTACGTCCGCAACGGCACCATCGAGCGGGTCGGCAACGCCTCGCAGGACCACGCCGTCGCCGTCGTGGACGTCCCCATCGAGCTCGACGCCGACGTCGACGAGGTCGGTCGCGTGGCCGAGCGGGCGGCTCGCGAGGCCGTCGACGAGGACCACGCCCACGACGTCCTCGACCCGCCGCGGGTGCTCGGCGTGCAGACGGTCACCGAGTCCGGCATGACGCTGCGGGTGACGACGAAGACCCGCCCCAACCGGCAGTGGGCGGTCAGGCGGGCGATCACCGAGCGGGTCATCGCCGACCTGCACACCTCGACGGCCGCCTGACGGGCCGGCCCCGCCGGGGAGTCCCGTTAGGGTCGGCGCCCGTGGAGAGCCTGCGCCGCGTGGACGACTGGCCGGTCGAGCACGCGGCGGCCGCCGTCGTGACCGCCTCCGGGACGACGACGCACGGGGAGGGCGAGCGGCGCTTCCCGCTCGCCTCGGTGACGAAGCTGCTCGTCGCGGTGGCCGCGCTGCTCGCCGTCGAGGAGGAGGCGATCACCCTCGACGAGCCCGCCGGACCGGAGGGCTCCACGGTCCGCCACCTGCTCGCCCACACCTCCGGGCTGGCGTTCTCCGAGCAGCAGGTGGTGGCCGAGCCGGGGACGCGGCGGCTGTACTCCTCGGCCGGGTTCGAGGTGCTCGCCGACCACCTGGCGTCGCGGACCGGCATCGCGTTCGGCGACTACCTGCACGAGGCGGTCTGCGAGCCGCTGGGCATGGGCTCGACGACGCTGGACGGCTCGCCCGGGCACGGCGCCACGTCGACGCTCGCCGACCTCGCGGTGTTCGCCGCCGAGCTGCGCGCCCCCACGCTGCTCGCCCCCGAGACGATGGCCGAGGCGACGACGGTGCAGTTCCCCGGTCTCGACGGGGTCCTGCCGGGCCTCGGGCACCAGAAGCCCAACGACTGGGGGCTCGGCTTCGAGCTGCGCGACCACAAATCGCCGCACTGGACGGGGGCGTCGAGCTCGCCGGGGACGTTCGGGCACTTCGGCCAGTCGGGGACGTTCCTGTGGGTCGACCCGGCCGCCGACGCCGCGTGCGTGGTGCTCACCGACCGGGACTTCGGCGACTGGGCCAAGGAGGCCTGGCCCCCGTTCACCGACGCGGTGCTGGCGGAGCTGGGGTGAGGGCTCGTCAGCGATGGTCCGTCGCTGACACCTGACGTCAGGATGGAGCCTTCCTGACATGCGGCTCCCGCCCGCCCTCAGCTCAGCGCGGCACCACCAGCACCAGCGACGTCGCATCGACCCGCTCCACGCGCAGCCCGGCGTCCGCCAGCACGGCGAGCACGCCCCCGGTGTCCTTCGGACGACGCCGGGTCGAGGCGAGCAGCCGCGCCGCGTGCCCCTTGTACGACTTGTTCGCGTGGCTGATCGTCGTCCGCGACCCGTCGGCCGCCTCCGACACCACGTCCAGCGTCGTCGCCCCCGGCGCCGGGGCGAGCGCGGCGTAGCCGCCCGAACGCAGGTCGACCACGTGCTCGTCGAGCCCCGCCAGGACCGGGCCGAGCACCGGGCGCCACACGGTGCGCAGCCCGCCCCGCCCCGGCAGCGTCGAGCCCGCCGAGAGGCGGTACGCCGGGATCGGGTCGGTGCCCATGACCAGCCCGAACAGCGCCGAGCACACCGCGATCCGCCGGCGCGCGGCCGTCGTCAGGGACCTCGCGTCGAGCGCGTCGTAGAGCACCCCGGTGTAGCGGCGCAGGGCCGGCGCGGTCGGTGAGGTCCACAGGACGGCGTTGCGGGCGATCTCGTCGTCCTGGTGCTCGCTGACGTCGAGCGCGGCCCGGGAGGCAGGGAGGTCCGCGGCGAGGGCCACCACGTCGTCGACCAGCTCGCGGCGGGTGGCCGTGAGCTCGCCGAAGGACAGGGCCTCGAGGTCCAGCGGGGCGCCGCGGCCGCCCGTGGACTTCGTCTCGGACGGCGGCAGGACGACGAGCACGGCGGGGAACCCCTCTCGGCGGATCGACTCGCCCGGCATGATCTCCCCACGGTCGGCGAGGGTCCGGGGGTGGGTGGTGGCGGGGACCGACGATCCGGAGCAGGACCCGCAGCACCGCTACGCCGCCGCGCTCGCCTGGGCCGCCGACCACGTCCGCCTCACCGGTCCGCCCGTCGCGCGTGAGCGGCCGTGGTCGACGGTGCTGCGCCTGCCGACGGCCGACGGTCCGGTCTGGCTCAAGGCCACGACGCCCACCGCCCGCGCGGAGGTCCGCCTCTACCGCGTGCTCGCCGAGCGCGCCCCGGAGGCGGTGCTCGTCCCGCTCGCCCGCGACGACGAGCGCGGCTGGCTGCTCCTGCCCGACGGCGGCCCGACGCTGCGCGACGGCGCACCCGAGCGGGTCGCGGACGGGGTCGCGGCGGCGATGTCGGTCTACGCGGGACTGCAGCGCGCCGTGGCGCCCGCGCGGGCGGAGGTCCTGGACGCCGGGGTCCCCGACGCCTCGCCCGCCGCGCTGCCGGAGCGTCTCGAGGAGGCGCTCGAGGCGACCGGTCTCGACGACGACGTGGCCCGGCGCCGGGTACTGGTCGCCCGCTGGGCCACCGAGCTCACCCACGGACCCGCGGCGGGCCTCGTCACCGTCGACCACCAGGACCTGCACCCCGGCAACGTCCTCGCCCCGGTCCCGGGGCACGGGCCGCGCTTCTACGACTGGGGCGACGCGGTCCTCGCCCACCCCTTCGCCAGCCTGCTCGTGGCCCTCGGCGGACTCGCCCGCACCCTCGGCGTCGGCCCGGACGCCCCCGTCGTCCTCGCCGCGCGCGACGCGTACCTCACGGGCCTTCTCCGACCAGGCCGGCCACGACGAGCTCGTGCGCACCGCCGACGTCGCGTGCCGGGCGGCGGTCGTCGCGCGGGCCCTGACCTGGCACCGGGCCGTGGGCGGGGCCGGGCCGGACCACCGCTTCGCCGGCGCCCCGCGGCAGACCCTGGCGACGCTGGGGAACCCGTCCCCGTTCGACGCGGTGTGACGGCGGTGCCCGCCAGGGCGTGAGCCGGGCCCGTCGGGGGTGGTCCGTACCCTCCGACGGGTGTCTGCGACGGAACGGACCCGACGGTGGCGGCCGTCCCGTGCCGGAATCCTGAACGTGTACCAGTACCAGGACGAGGTGCTGGACTTCGCCGACGGACGCCTGCTGCTGCGCGGGGTCAACGGCTCGGGCAAGTCGACGGCGATGAACATGCTGCTGCCGTTCCTGCTCGAGGCCGACGTCCGCAAGATCGACGCGGCCGGCGAGCAGCGGGGCGTGCTGCGCAGCTGGATGCTCTCCGACAACGACGACACGCAGCGCACCGGCTACCTGTGGATCGAGTTCACCCGCGACGCCGACGGCGGCGGCGTCGAGCACCGCACGGTGGGCTGCGGCATCCGCGCCAACCGCAGCACCGACCGCGTCACCGTGTGGTGGTTCTCCACCGAGCGCCGGGCGAAGATCGACTTCCGGCTCACCGAGGCCGACGTGCCGTTCTCGGCCGAGGCGCTGCGCAGCGAGCTCGGGCCGCGCGGGCAGGTGTTCGCCTCGACCGCCGAGTACCGCGTCGAGATCGCCCGCCGGTTCTTCGGCGGCACCGACCCGCACGCCTACTTCCGGCTGCTGCACCAGGTCCGCAACCCGCGCGTGGGCGACCGCATCGACACCGACCTCCCCCGCACGCTGCGCGAGGCGCTGCCGCCGGTGCCCGAGGACGCGGTGTCCGACGCCGCGCAGCCGCTCGAGGACCTCGAGGACCACCGCCGCAACGTCACCGACCTCGCGACGACGGCCGACGCGCTCGACGGGGTCGTCGAGGTCTACGCCGACTACGCGCGGCGGGTGCTCATGACGGCGGTCGAGGGCTCGGCCTCCGCGGTGGACGGGGCGCGGACCGCCGCGCGGCGGGTGGAGCGCGACCGGGCCGCGGCCGAGCGCGCCGTCGCGGCCCGCGAGGCGGCGACCCGCGGGGTGGGGGAGCTCACCGACGAGCACGCCCGCGCCACCGCCGAGCGCCAGGGCCTCACGAGCCTGCCCGAGTACTCCGCGCACGCCGACCTGGTCCGCCGCCGCGACGAGCTGGGCCGTGCCGACGAGACCGCCGCCACCCTCGACGCCGTCCGGACGCGGGCGCACGCGCGCACGACGTCGGCCGCCGACGCCGTGGGGGCCGCGCGCGGGCAGCTCGAGTCCGACCTGGCGGGCATCACCGAGCACCTGGGTGCTGTCGCCACGGCGGCGCGGACGGCCGCGGCCGCCCCGGCCCTGGCGCGCCTGCCCGACCCGCCGGCCCTGGTCACCGAGCCCCGCCACGACGAGGCCGGCGGCACGACCGTCGACGTCCCCGAGGTCGGGGACCCGGCCGACCCCGAGGCGGGTGACCCCACCGCCGATCTGCCGGCCGCCCTCGTCGGCGTCGCGGACGGGCTGCGCTCGCACCGGGTCCGCGTCCGCGAGCTGCGGGAACGCGCCGCCGCCGCCGACCGGGAGACCGCGGCGGCCGACCGCGCCGAGACCGAGGCCGGCGAGGCCCGGGAGCGCGCCGAGGAGGCCGCCGAGCAGGCCGACGTCGCCCGCCGTGCCGCCCG
Source organism: uncultured Actinomycetota bacterium (assembly GCA_963849235.1). GTDB lineage: Bacteria > Actinomycetota > Actinomycetes > Mycobacteriales > Pseudonocardiaceae > Actinomycetospora. The sequence continues at coordinate 703,776 of CAWKGY010000003.1, forward strand.
GGCCGCGGCCGACGAGCACGCCGAGGCCGTCGGGTCCTGGCGGGAGCGCTTCGCCGCCCACGTCGCCGCGGTGCCCGCCGCCGAGCCGGACGGCGCCGCGGGCTGGCTGCCCGTCCCCGGGATCGAGGCCGACGACGACGGGTCGGGCGACGACCTGCGTCGTCGGGCGGATGCCCTGGTCGGGGCGGTGCGGCGCCGGTCGGACGACGCCGCCGGCGCCCTCGCCGCGGCGCGCAGCCGGGCGTCGGCGCGGGTCGAGGGGCTCGCGGGTGAGGTCGAGGACCTGCGCGCCGAGTACGCGCGCGTCGAGGCGGCCGGCGAGCTGCCGTTGCCGCGCGCGGCCTGGCGCACCGATGCCGACACCGACGACGCCGTGCTCTTCGCCTCCGTCGTCGACTTCGCGGACGGCGTCGACGACGCCTGCTCGGGCCGGGCTCGAGGCCGCGCTCGAGGCGTCCGGGCTCCTCGCGGCCCGGGTGTGCGCCGACGGGGCGCTGCGCGGAGAGGGCGGGGAGCTGCTCGTCACTCCGGCCCCGGGTGCTTCGGGCGGGTCGTCGCGGTGGCTGGTGCCGGTGGACACCGGGTCGGTGCCCGCGGAGACCGTCGCCGGGGTGCTGGCCGCGATCGGCGACGGCCCGGGAGAGGGCCTGTGGGTGCGCGACGACGGGTCCTTCGGCGCCGGGCCGCTGCGCGGACGGCACGCCAAGCCGGCCGCCGAGCACGTCGGCGCGGGCGCCCGCGCGCAGGCGCGGCAGCGGCGGCTCGCGGAGCTGGCCGCGCAGGGGGAGGACGCGCAGGCGCGGCTGGCCGTGGCGCGATCGGTCGCGGCGGCGCTCGACGAGCACGCCGAGGGTCTGCGGGCCCTCGTCCGGGAGCTGCCCCCGACCCGGGCCGTGGACGACGCCGTGTCCGCGGCGACGGGCGCGGTGCGCTACGCCGAGCAGGCGCAGGGCCGGGCGGCCGAGCGGGCCGCGGCGGCCGGAGAGACCCGCCGTCGGGCGGACGAGGCGGTGGCCCGCCTGCAGCAGGAGGCCTCCGACGCGGGGTTGCCCACCGACCCGTCGCGGCTCGAGGAGCTGCTCGAGGCCGTCGGGGACGCCGAGCGCGCGCTGGCCGCCGTCGAGTCGGCCACCGAGCGGGCGCGGCGCAGCCTGCGCTCGTGGCGGGAGGCCGTCGGGGGCTGGGAGCGGGAGGTCGGGGAGCTGGGGGCCGCGGTCACCGACCACCGCGTGGCCGCCGGGCACGCCGCGTCGGTGCGCACCGAGCTGGAGACCGTGGAGGCGGCGCTGGGGGAGGAGCCGGCCAAGGTCGCGGCGCGGGTCGGGGAGCTCGACGAGCACCTGCGCGAGGTCGCGAGCCGGCTCGAGACCGCCCGCGGGGAGCAGACGACGGCGACGGTGGCCGTCCGCGAGGCCGAGCTGCGGCTCGAGTCCGCCCGGGAGACCCTCGGCGAGCGGGAGAAGGCCGCGACGGCGGGGCGGGCGCGGCTGGTGGAGGCGGCGGAGGTGCCCGGGCTGCTCGCCGCTGCGGAGCGGCGCATCGAGACAGCTGCGGAGCGGCGCATCGAGACCAGCCGCGGAAGGCCGTGTCGATCCCGCCGTCGAGCGGGGCGGTGCTGCGGGCCCGGAGAGTGCTCCGGACGAGGAGGTCGCCGGCCCGGAGCCGGTGCCCGCCACCCCGGACACCGTCGACGGGGCGCAGGAGCTGGTGGAGGCCCTCCGCGGGCGGGTCCCCGCTCCGCGCGCGCAGGTCACCGAGGACGCCCTGGAGAAGGCGTTGCGGGCCACGCGTGACCAGCTGGCCTCGGGCTGGGACATCGAGTCGCGCCGCGGCGCGGACGGGACCCCGCTCGCCGTCCACGTCACCGGGCCGACCCGCGCGGTGCTCGCGCAGATGGTGCACCGGGTGGCGGTGCAGCGCCGTCGCGCGACGAGCCTGCTCTCCGCGCAGCAGGACCAGGCGCTGCGCAACCTGCTGCACGGCCGGATCGCCCGCGAGGTGGCCGACGCGCTGTTCGCGGCGCGCGAGCTGGTCGGGCGGATGAACCGGATCCTCACGGGCGTCACCTCCAGCCAGGGCATCGGCGTGCGGCTCGAGTGGCGGCCCCGCTCCGACCTCGACCCGGACACCGCCACGGCCCTCGAGCTGCTCGGCAAGCACCCCGACCTGCGCACCCCCGAGGAGGACGACCAGGTCCGCGAGGCGGTCAAGGGCCTCGTCGAGCAGGCGCGGACGCAGGATCCGGAAGCGTCGTACCGCACCGTCATCGGCGACGTCCTGGACTACCGGACCTGGCACGAGATGCGGATCTACCTGCGCCGGCCGAACCGCAACGACGAGCTGCTGACGCGCCGGACGACGCTGTCCGAGGGCGAGAAGAAGCTGGTCACGGTGCTGCCGATGGCGAGCGCCGCGGCGGCGAGCGCCGCGGCGCACGACCCGCACGGCGTGGGCGCGCCGCGGCTGGTGCTGCTCGACGACGCGTTCGCGAAGGTCTCCGAGGACAACCACGCGAAGCTCTTCGGCCTGCTCGTCGACCTCGACGTCGACTTCGTCGTCACCTCCGAGCGACTCTGGGGCACCCACCCGAACGTGCCGGCCCTGGCGATCACCGAGGTCCTGCGCGACCCGGACCTGCGCGCCATCGCGCTGGTGCACTACCGCTGGAACGGCCACGAGCTGGAGGTGACGGCGTGAGCGCGCCCGGGGACGGCGCGGAGCGCAGCTCGACCGACCGGGCCGGCATCCGGCCCGTCGTCTTCTCCTACGTCACCGAGTCCCCCGACTACCGGCACATCCTCGCGATCTTCGCCGGCACGTTCTTCGCCGAGCTGACCCCCTCGGAGGTCACCGCGCGGCTGGCGGAGGCGGGCACGGTGCTCGAGGAGACCACCGTCGGGCAGCGCCTCGAGCAGCTGCGGGAGTGGGGGAACCTGGAGGTCTCGGCGTCGATCGGGCAGGTCGGCACCGTCGAGGACTACTACCGCCGCCGGAACCGCTACCTGATCACCCGCGTCGGCCAGGAGGTCCACGACCTCGTCGAGGGGGTGCTCGCCCAGGTCGACGACGTCCGCGACGTGTCCCTGGGCCGGCTCGAGCAGCTGCGGTCCGCGCTCGAGGCCCTCACCCGGCTCGACGCGGCGAGCGCCCCGCCCGGCCGGCTCGCCGAGGCGGTCCGGGCGGTGTTCGACCCGCACGTGGCGTTCTCCGCCGAGATCACCCAGTTCTTCGCCGCGATCAACCAGTGGCAGTCGCGCTTCGACCTCGACGAGGACGAGTTCGCGTTCTTCTCCGAGGTCCTCGTCGGCTACGTCGGGGAACGGCTGGAGACCTTGCGGCGCGCGGCCCGGCCGGTCGCGTCGCTGCTGGTCGAGATCGAGCCGGTGATCGGCACGATCGTCGAGCGCGCGGCCGACGGTCTGGCCGCGCGGGTCGCCGCGGCCGGCCTGTCGACCGTGCGGGTGCGCCGCGAGCCGGGAGGCGCGGTCGCGGACTGGGAGAACCTCGCGTCGTGGTTCGTCGGCGGGGCGAGCGGAGCGACGGGGACGTTCTCGGCGCCGGGGCGGCCGAGCCGGGTCCAGACGCTGGAACGCGACGCCGTGGACGCCGTCCGGACCCTGACCCAGAACCTGACGCGCCTGTCGCGGACCGGGACCGCGGGCTCGTCGCGGCGCGTGGACTTCCTGCGGCTGGCGGGGTTCTTCGCGCGGTCGGACGCGGCGCGGGCGCACGAGCTGGCCTCGGCGGCGTTCGGGTTGTTCGGGGCGCGCCACCTCGGCGGCGCGGGCGGGGACGACACGGACCCGGTGGCGTCGTCGACGTCGTGGTGGGACGCACCGGTCGCGACGGTGCCGATCTCGCTGCGGGAGCGCGGCGACACCACCAGCCGCGGCCGGACCTCCCGCGTGCAGGACCGCACCCAGGAGCGGCGCCACCTGCTGGCGCGGCGGGCGGAGGTGGAGAAGCGCGCCGCGGCCGCCAGGGCCGAGCTGCTCGAGGCGGGCGCGGACGGGTTCACGGCGCGGCTCTCCGAGCCGGCGCTGCGCGAGCTGCAGCGGGTCCTCACCCGCGCCGTCGCCGACCTCGGTCCGGCCGCCGGTCCCTCGGCGTCGGGCAGCGTGTCCCTCGACGGCGTGCGCTGCGAGGTCCGTCGCGCGCCCGGGACCTCGACGACCGTCCCGACCCACGCGGGCGCCCTGCGCGTCGACGGGCTCGTCCTGACCGTGGAGCCCGCGGGATGAGCGCGCCCCGCACCGACCCGCAGCGCGACGGCGAGCTCGTCACCGCCACCCGGGCGCTGCTCACCCGGCCGTGGCGCACCGCCGAGTCCGACCCGGACCTCGTCGCGCTCATCCGCCGCCACAGCGACGTCCTCGACGCGTGGTTCACCCAGGAGCTGAACTACCGGCTCGTCGTCACCGCCGACACCGCGCGCCTGGTCAAGACCGGCCACGTCCCACCCGACCGCCCGCTGCGCACCGTCTCGGCGACGCCCCGCCCGTTCACCTCGACCGAGTACACCGCGCTCGCGCTCGTGCTCGCCGCCACGACCTCCGGGCCCGACCGCACGAGCCTGCGCGACCTCGTCAACGCGGTGCACTCCGCCGCGGCCGAGGCGGGCATCGTCATGGACACCGACGCGGCGTCGCGGCGGGCCCTGGTCACGGCGCTGCGCTGGCTGATCGCGCAGGGAATGGTGCGCGAGCTCGACCGCGGGGTCGCGACGTACGAGCACGACGCCGACGCGGACGCGCTGCTCGAGGTGCGCCAGGACCGGATGGCGCTGCTCCCGACGGGTGCGGTGGTCGGGGCCGAGGATCCCGACGAGCTGGTGGCGCGCGCCCGGGAGCGGGGGTCGGCGTCGACGGCGGTGCGGCGCCGGCTCGTCGAGGACCCGGTGGTGCTGGCCGGCGATCTCGACGCCGCGCGGTTCGCCGAGCTGCGCCGCCGCGCCGTCGACGAGGGACGGCGCCTCGAGGCGCGGACCGGGCTCGTCCTCGAGGCGCGGGCGGAGGGGTTCGCGGCGCTCGACGTCGACGGCGGGCTGCTCCGACGTGCCGTTCCCGACCGGCGGGACGCTGCCGCACGCGGCGTTGTTGCTGGTCAGCGAGCTGGTCTACCAGTTCCGGCCCGAGGACGACCCGGACCCGATCCCCTGGGCCTCGGTCCGCGAGGTCCTCGACGAGCTGGTGGCCGAGCACGGCCGGTACTGGTCGAAGGGGGCGCTGGCCGATCGCGACCGGTTCGCCGCCGACGTGCTGGCGCTGCTGGTCTCGGTGCGGCTCGTCGAGGTGGCGCACGACGGCGCGGTGCGGGTGCTCCCGCCGGCGGCCCGGTACGCGCCCGAGGTGACGGTGGCCGACGACGAGGCCGAGGACGAGCAGCCGACCCTGCTGTAGGGGGCGCGCGCCCCGGTCCCGCCCCGTCCCGTCCCGGTGCCCGTGGCAGCACCGTGCCCGTGGCAGCACCGTGCCCGTGGCAGCAATGGCGCGTTGCTGCCGTCCGACGGCAGGACGGCGCCGTTCGCCCGGCCGGCCGGGGCGTGCCGACGTCGACTGTGGCTGTCGGGGGGTCGCTCTACCGTGCGGGGCGTGGACGTGATGGCGCGCATCGGCGAGGCGGTCGAGCTCGGGCACACCGGGGACCGCGAGGACGCGCGCCGCCGGCTCGAGGAGCTCTGGGATGACCCCGAGGTGCAGGCCGACCCGCTGCACCGCTGCGCGCTCGCCCACCACGCCGCCGACCTGCAGCTGTCCGTGATCGACGAGCTCGCCTGGGACCTCCGCGCCCTCGAGGCCGCCGACCAGGTCACCGCCGAGCGGGCGCGCGACCACCACGCCTCCCTCGACGTCGCCGCGTTCTACCCGTCCCTGCACCTCAACCTCGGCGACGCCTACCTCCGCCTCGGTGACCCCGCCGGCGCCCTCCACCACCTCCAGCGGGCCCGCGCCTGCGTCGAACACCTCCCGGAGGACGGGTACGGGCGCATGATCCGCGCGGGGATCGACGCCCTCGGCCGGCGCTGCGGAGACCGCTGATGCCGACCCCTACGTCGGCCGACGCGGAGGGCGTCATGAACGAGCTGCTCGGCGAGCTGCGAGTCCGGTCGGCTCGCCGCGCAGCTCCCGGGCGAGCAGCGTCGCCGCCGCGGCGCCCACCGGCACGGCCACGATCCCGACCAGCGGCACCAGGCACAGCAGGTAGGTGGGCACGCCGACCGCCCAGCCCAGCAGGCGCCGGGATCGCACCAGCCGCCGGCGTGCGCCGAACCCCATCCCACGGCGTTCCAGCGCGGGCGCCGTCAGCTCGAGCACGAGCAGCCGTCCACCCACCAGCGCCGCGATCACCGGCACCACCGTCTGACCCACGACCGGCAGGAACCCGGCCGCGAACAGCGGGATCGCCACCAGGACCGAGAGCCCTACGAGCAGCAACCCGTCGCGCGCGCCCCGGGCCACCGTCGTGACCGTCGATCGGGTCGGGCCGGGCGGAACGACCCCGACCCCGTCGTCGACGACCTCCGAGAGCCGCTCGTAGAACGGCCCGCCGATCGCGAGGGTGACCCCGACGAACGCCAGCACCGCCACGAACGCGACCGCGGCCACCACGGCCACCTCCGCGACCACGAGGGTGGCCGATCGTGCCCCGGGCGACCAACCGTCCGCGAAGGGCGTGAGCAGCTCCGCGAGGTCGGGCAGGAACCGCACGAGCACGGCGAGCACCGCGACGTAGAGCAGCACCGTCACCAGGGCGGGCAGCGCGCCGAGCCGCAGCAGCCGGGGCGAGCGCAGCACGGTGGCCGCCCCGCGGGCGTAGAGCCGCAGCCCGAGCACGAGGTCCGACATGTCCGGTAGGTGCCTCCGGCGCGTGCTCGCCAATCCCTCTCGGACAGACCGCCGCCGAGTGGGCTCTTCTGGTTGCCGCGGGAGCCCTGGGGGTCCACTCGCCGGGGAAGGTGCCGGCCGCGGAGCCGAGTGGGCTCTCCTGGTTGCCGCGGGAGCCCTGGGGGTCCACTCGCCGGGGAAGGTGGCCGGCCGCGGAGCCGAGTGGGCTCTCTGGTTGCCGCGGGAGCCCTGCGGGTCCACTCGGCACCGGGAGCGGAGCACCCGGAGCGCACCTACCCTCGGGCGCATGCGGATCGCCTCGCTCCTGCCGGCGGCGACCGAGATCGTGGGTGCGCTCGGCCGGGCCGACGACCTCGTCGCGGTGACCTTCGAGTGCGACCACCCGCCCGGGGTCCGCGACCGCGTCCCCGTCGTCGTCCGCTCCGCGCTCGACGAGGGCATGACGCCGGCCGAGATCGACGCCTGCGTCCGGGAGCGCGCCGCGGCGGGGCTGCCGATGTACGACCTGGACCGGGAGGCGCTGCGCGCGGCGGCGCCCGACGTCGTCATCACCCAGGACCTCTGCCAGGTCTGCGCCCTGCCCGGCCACACCGTCGCCGAGGCGCTCGCCGAGCTCGGGCTCGACCACGTGCGGGTCCACTCCTACGACCCGCACACCCTCGACGGCGTCCTCGACGGCATCGCCGCGCTCGGCGTGGCACTCGACACGGACGCCGCGCCGCTGCTCGCCGACCTGCGCGCCCGCCTCGACACGGTCGCGGCGGCGCTGGCGGGCCGGCCGCGGCCGCGGGTGCTCGTCCTGGAGTGGACCGAGCCGCCGTTCCTGCCCGGCCACTGGGTCCCCGAGCTCGTCCGGCGCGCGGGCGGCGACCCGGTCTCGGGGGCCGACGGCGGGCGCAGCGTCGCGGTCTCGTGGGAGGACATCCTCGACGGCGAGCGGCCCGACGCCGTCGTCGTCACCCCGTGCGGCTTCGGTCTGGACGCCGCGTGCGAGCAGGCGGGACCGGTCGCGGCGCGCCTGCCGGGCGTACCGCTCGTGGCGATCGACTCGGCGTCCTACGTCGTGCGGGCGGCGCCGCGGCTCGTCGACGGCATCGAGGCGCTGGCCCACGCGCTGCACCCCGACGCGGTGCCGGAGCCGCCACCGGGCCGGGTCCGCCGCCTGGCCGACGCCCCCTGAGCGGTCCCGACCACCGTCGCCAGGACCGGGTCCCGGTCGCCGGACGGAGGCCGGTGCCCCGGAGCGCCCCTCCTCAGCCCAGCCGCCGCGGCCCCGGGCCCTCCTCGCCGAGCCGGTCGCCCGGGTTCGCCATCGTGCAGCGGTCGAGCGAGAGACAGCCGCAGCCGATGCAGCCGGAGAAGTCGTCGCGCAGCTGCTGCAGGCGCCGGATCCGGTCGTCGAGCTCGGCGCGCCAGGTGCGGGAGAGGGCCTCCCAGTCGGCGCGGGTCGGCGTCCGGGAGTCGGGGAGCCGCTCGAGGGCGTCGCGGACCTCGGCGAGCGGCACCCCGACGCGCTGGGCGATGCGGATGAACGCGATGCGGCGCAGGACCTCGCGCTTGAAGCGGCGCTGGTTGCCGGAGGTCCGGCGGCTCTGGATGAGGCCCTCGCGCTCGTAGAAGTGCAGGGCCGACACGGCGACCCCGCTGCGCCGGGACACCTCGCCGACCGTCAGCTCGGCAGGTGGCCGCGGTCATTCCTCGACGGTGGACCTCGACGATGGTCCAGGTCAACCCGCCGGCTCGGACCGGGAGGGCCGACCCGGTGCCGGGTCGGCCCTCCCGCTCCTGCACACCTCCGGGACTCCCCCCGGGGCCCCGAACGTGCGCGCCGCCGTCACCGGCGGTCGCCCCCCGTGGGCCGCGGGGCTGCTCGCCCGCCCCGTGCTCACACCAGAGAGAACGGGTGATCACGGATCGGAGAACGGCTACCGAGCGGTCACCACCCGACCGGGCGACACGACGCGCCTGACGAGAGCCCAGAGTGTCCGGTGACGGGGGCCGGTCGGGGTTCCGCTCAGGGCGTGGTCGCCGCGAGGAGACGCACCGTCGCCGTGGTGGCGTCCTCGGTGCTCACGTCCGCGGCGTCCGCCCAGGACGAGACCGGGACCGCGGACCCGTCGAGCGCGGCGAGCAGCGTTGGCGGCACGCCGTCCGCGCGCTCGGGCCGCTCCACGTCCGCGACCACCTCGTCGCACGCGGTCAGGATCTCGGCGCGACGGCGGGCGAGGTGCTCGGCGAGCAGGTGACGCAGTTCGGTGAGGGCGTCCTCGCGGCCCGCCGCGAGGTCGGTCCCGGCACGCCGCAGCAGGCGCCGCAGCGTCTCGGCGGGCAGGCCGCGCCCGACGTCGGCCCGCGCCGGGGTCGGTCCCCCGGCCGGGACGCCCCGCCGCTCGTCGCGACGCCGCTGCTTGGCCGCGCGACGCTCGCGGTTCGAGGTGCCCACCCCGCGATGGTCCCAGCCCGCGCCCGGCGGGGGCCGCGCGGTCACTCGAGGGCGTCGCGCCCGACCCGCAGGCTCGCGGCGTCCGCCGCCTCCCGGCCCGCCTCCCAGCCCGCGGCGTTGCCGACCGAGAACCGCTTCGTCGTGATCCGGGGGAAGAGCTCGCGTCGTCGTGCGCTCCACGACCTCTCCGCGGGCGGCGAGCACCGGGAGCAGGGCATCGCCCGCCGTCGCCACGGCCTCCTCCTGCGCCGCGGCGCCCGCCTCGCGCAGCCGCTCCCCGATCCGGGTGGCGTAGGAGAGCAGGAACGCGTGCCGGAACGAGCGGGTCCGCGAGGCACCAGTGCGCGTCGCCCGCGACCCCTCGGCGGCCATCGCCCGCCCCGCCTGCACGAGCAGGGAGGTCACGAGCAGCTCGACGGTGTCGAGGTCGGACGGCCAGCCGATCACCGTCACCAGATCCAGCGCCGCGAGGCTCACCGCCCGGCACCGGTTCGCCCCCGCCACCTGGTGGACCAGGCTCGACTTCGCCGAGGTGTACGGGGCGTCGAGCCACATCCGCCGCACCGAGGCCGTCGCCGACGCCGCGGCCGCCGTCGCGTCCACCGCCACCCGCTCCAGCGCGTGGCGGGACATCAGCTCCTGCGCCTTCGCCGTGAGCGCCTCCGCCTCCTCGGGGAACGACGTCGACTCGGCCTTCGCGAGGAGACCGCGCACGCGGGCGAGGACCCGGGGGTCGGCCCCGGGCTCGTCGGCGGCGCCGGCCGCGGCCGGCCCGACGGCGGGCAGGGACGGCAGCCGCCGCGCCTCGCCGACCAGCTGCACGGCCCGGCCGAGCGCCTCGGCGCCCGTGAGCCCGCGCACCGTGCGCCACTGGGTGACGAGCGGCCTGCCGACGTCCCACCACACGCTCGCGTCGACCCCCGCCAGCGACCACGTGGCCGGCCGGCGGCGCGCGTCGGCCGCGAGGACGTCCCCGAGCGACGCCACCACCCCCGTCCCGAGCCGGCGGCGCAGCACCTCCACGACGTCGCGCGGCGTCCACCCCCGCGACCACAGGGGGTCGACGGCGTCGAGCAGTGCGCGGTCGGCCGCCGCGTCCAGGACCGCGTCCTCCCACCGCCCGGCCAGCAGAGCCCGGATCCGTCCGACGTCGCCCGGACCGCCGCGGCACCCGACGGCGAGCTCGGTCAGCAGTGCCGTCGGCGTGCGCGACCGTGTCCGCGGGGGGTGGCTCGGTGGTCCGGTGCATGGCGCCTCCGATCATCGTCGTCGGGGCCTGGAGGCGACGCGGGGGCCATCGGTTCCGTCGGATGCGCGCCCGCGCACGAACAGGGGCCGAACCGCGCACCGCGCTGGGCCGCCCGGAGGAGACCGGTCTACGACGCCGCGGGGGCGATCTCCTCGACGACGATGTCGTACTTCTCGCGCAGGAACCGCTCGGTGTAGAGGTGTTCGGCGGTCTCGAGGACCCGCGCGATCTGACGGGTCGACAGCACGACGCCGAGGCCCACGCCGAGCGCGGGCACCCCGCGGGCCAGCTCGCAGACGCCGTGGTGGCCGAAGTCGAGGGGTCCGGGCCGGCCGACGACCGCGTGGGCCGGGTCGGACGAGAGTCCGGCGGCGAGCACGGCGAGGGCGAAGTCGCGCTCCGGGGGCTCGGCGGGGTCGTAGCCGTAGTGCATCGCGACCCGCGCGACGGCCCGGGTGCACGTCGCGGCCGTGAGCACGGTGTCCAGCGCGGCGGCGGCGAGAGCGGCCACGACACCGGTGGCGGCACTGCAGGCCCCGGCCGCGGCACCGGCGGCCGCCCCGGTCAGGCCACCGCGCACGGCCGCCGCGCCGACGTGGACACGGGTCAGCGAGGACGCGCAGCGCCCGCAGGTCATCGACCTCGAGGCGTCGCAGATCGGTCGGGCACGCGACCGCGTGGCCGGCCTCGGCGAGCGCGGCGACCACCTGGTCCTGCCGACCGGCGACGAGCCAGCCCAGGCCACATCCCGGCGTCGCGCAGCGGAGCCGCGACCGGACCGACCACGACGTCGTCGACCAGTCCCGCCGCCCGGCAGGAGCCGCAGCCCCGAGAGCGCGAGGGAGCCGAGGCGGCCCCACCGGCCGGAGCCCGCTCGGCGCGGCCGTCCGCCAGCGCTGCACGGCGTCCCACGCCCGCGCGTCGCCGGCCGACATGACGACCGGGTCGAGCACGTAGCGGTGCGGCCATGGTGCCGGACGGTAGGGAGCCCGGACGGCGGGGCCGTGGAGGTCGACGTGGACGGCGGGTGAACCGGCGGTATCACCGCGGTCGCGGCTGCTCCGAGACGCGTCAGGCCTCCTCGGCGAGGAGCTCCTCCGGGGGCTCGTCGCCGAAGGGGATCTCGTACTTCTCGTGCAGGAACCGCTCGCGGTAGAGGTGCTCGGCGGCGTCGACGACCCGCCCGAGGAGCCGCGCCGAGAGCACCGCCCCGATCCCGATGCCCGCCACGGGCACGAGCTGGGCGAGCTCGCGCTGCCCGATCTGGGAGAGCAGCCGTTGGTGCACCGCGTGGGCGAGACGGCGCATCTGGCGCTGCTGGCGCTTCTTCTTCTCCTTGTCCTTCTCCCGGGAGGCGATCAGCGACGCGACCTCCTCGTAGGCGCTCCGGGGCGTCGGCGTCGCTGCGAGAGCCCGACGGCGAGGATCGCCAGCGCGAGGACCTGCTCGGAACGCTTGGTGACGTCGTAGCCGTAGTAGGCGCCGACGTGCGCGACCGCCCGCGTGCAGCACGGCGACGGTGAGCAGGGCGTCCCCGGTCAGCGAGGTGACGATGACGGCGATCCCCGGCAGTCCGCCGAGGCCCAGCAGCCCGGAACCGCCCGCGGCGGCCGAGGCCCCCGTCGTGAGCAGCAGGCTCGTCGTCCCGCCCTGCAGCGCCGCGGCCACCGGGTAGGCGAGGTCGAGGCGGGGCATGGCCTCCTGGACGTGGCCGACGTCGAGCTTGCGGATGTCCTTGAAGTCGGCGACGTCGTGGCCCAGGGCGCGGTAGCGCGCGAACACCGCCTCGCGGCGCAGCGTCGCGGCGCCCGCGCCGGCGCCCGGCGGCGGCGAGCTGGTGCAGCACGTCGTGCACGCCGTCGTCGAGCTGCTGCACCCCGGGCACGCGCCGCAGGGCGCCCTGGATCATCGAGCGCACGTCGGCGACGGTGTCGCGCAGCGGGTCGAGCGGGCCGGTGCCGTCGTCGGCGATGCGCTCCTTCCACTCGGTCACCTCACGCCACTGGTCGGCGTCCGTGGTGCTCACGGCTGCCGCGTCAGGCAGGTCCCTCGTCGCCGTCACGCCCGGACCGTACCCATTCGTCGCCCCCCGTCGCGGCCCTCGTGAGCCAGGATCCGTCCGCGGCCCGGGTGACGACGACGTCCGCGGCGGCCCGCGTGCCGTGGGCGGCGGCGAGCGCCTGCTCCTGGCGCTCGAAGGCCGCCCGGTGCGGGCGCGTAGGCCGCCCAGTCGTCCCGGGCGTGCAGTCGGCGCTCCCGCTCGGCCGGGTCGGCGTCGACCCACACGAGCAGCGAGAGCGCCGCACGCAGCGGCTCCGCGCCCGCGCCGCAGCCCTCGAGGACGACGAGCGGCCCCACCGGTCGGCGGCGACGGGGCGCGACGCGGTCGTGGCGCCAGTCCCACGGCTCGACGACGGGGACCTCCCCGCGCGTGAGCGGTCCGACCAGCTGCTCGTGGGCCCGCCGCGGTCCGGCCGCCAGCCCGTCCCAGCCGAGGTAGAACGTCTCGAGCGACAGCACCGTCACCGTCGGGTCGGCGCGGCGCAGCTCGACGGCCAGCGTCGTCTTGCCCGCGCCCGGAGAAGCCGTCGATCCCGAGGAGCCGGACGGTGCCGGCGCGCGGTGGGGCCTGCCGGGCGCGGTCCAGGAGAGCGGCCGGGGTGATCGTCGCGATGGGGTGGCCTCCGGGTCCGGGAGCGCTGTCGGGGCCGATGACACCAGACGCGGGTTGTCAGCCACCGGGGGTGCATCGGTCCCCCCTTGGGGAGACGTGGTGTTTGTGGGGCGTGTGGGGTGGTGCACAGGACAGGCACGCCGCCGCCGACCGCGAGGAGACGCCGATGTCCGTGCAGACCGAGGACCAGACCTCCGGACGCGACTACTCCGCCATCGACATCTCGTCCCGGGAGTTCTGGGACGCCACCGCCGAGGAGCGCGAGGAGACCTTCGCCCGGCTCCGTCGTGAGGACCCCGTCTCGTGGCAGCGCCCCGTCGAGAACGCCGTCGCCCCCGATCCGGACGACCCCGGGTACTGGGCGGTGGTCAGGCACGCCGACATCTCGACGGTCAGCACCGGCAACGACGTGTTCGTCTCCGGGCAGGGGGTGCTGTTCGACGCGCTGCCCCCGGAGTTCCTCGAGATGACGCAGTCGTTCCTGGCGATGGACAACCCGCGGCACAACCACCTGCGCAAGATCGTCCAGAAGGCCTTCACGCCGAAGCAGATCCAGCGCATCGACGATCAGGTCGAGCAGGCGGCGCGGGAGATCGTGGACTCGTTCGCCTCGGAGCCCTCCGGCGAGATCGAGTTCGTGGAGGGCTGCGCGGCCCGGCTGCCGCTGCGGATGTTCTCCGCGATGTTCGGTGTCCCCGAGCACCTCCAGGAAGAGACGGCGAGCGCCGCGCAGGAGATCGTCTCGTGGGCCGACCCCGAGCACCTCGCCGGCCGTGACCCGTCGCAGGTCCAGGTCGAGGCCGCCCAGAAGCTCCACGCGATCGCCGCGGAGATCATCGCCGAGCGGCGGGAGAACCCGACGGAGGACCTCTTCACGGGGCTCATCCAGGCCGAGGTGGACGGCGAGACGCTCACCGACGCCGAGATCGGCGCGTTCTTCGTGCTGCTCGCCGTGGCCGGCAACGACACGACGAAGCACACCTCGACGTTGACGATCAAGCACTTCACCGAGAACCCCGACCAGCGCGACTGGCTCGCGGCCGACCTCGAGGAGCGCCTCGGCACCGCCGTCGAGGAGTTCATCCGCTACGCCTCCCCGGTGATGACCTTCCGGCGTACCGCGATCGCCGACACCGAACTGGGCGGCCGGACGATCCGCGAGGGCGAGAAGGTCGTCATGTTCTACCCCTCGGGCAACCGCGACGAGGACGTCTTCGACGCCCCGGGCACGTTCGACCTCGCGCGCAGCCCCAACCCCCACGTCGGGTTCGGGGGCGGCGGCACGCACTTCTGTCTGGGCAACCAGCTGGCCAAGACGATGCTGCGCGCGCTGTTCCGGCAGATCCTCACGCGGGTGCCCGACATCCACGTCGCCGCGGACCCGGAGCTGCTGGGCACCAACTTCATCCGTGGGGTCAAGCGGCAGCAGGTGGCGTTCACGCCGGAGTAGGTGCGCTTCGCGCTCGTGAGCAGAAAATGCGGCTATGACCGCACTTTCTGCTCACGAGCCGCAGGCACCTCAGCGGGGTCACAAGCGGGTCCGCGCGGCCCGGGGCGGGCGGGTCGTCGTCGACACGCTCGCCCCGGTCCTCGTCTGGGAGTGGCCGTTCTACCCGACCTACCACCTGCCGGTGGCGGACGTGGCGCTCGACGACGTTCCCGCTGACGCCGTCCGCCGGGTGCGCCTCGACGTCGACGGGGTCCCGACGGATCTGGTGCGGATCGACTGGGACGCGATGGACCAGTGGTTCGAGGAGGACGAGCCCGTCGCGGTGCACGCCCGCGACCCCTACGTGCGCATCGACGCGCTGGCCAGCTCGCGTCACGTCGAGGTGTCGGTGGACGGCGTGCCGATCGCGGGGTCCACCCACCCGACGGTGCTCTTCGAGACCCGCCTGCCGCCCCGGTTCTACCTGCCGCTGCCCGACGTCCGGCTCGACCTGCTGCGACCGTCGGACACCGTGACCCACTGCCCCTACAAGGGCAGCGCCACGTACTGGTCGGTCGAGCTCCCCGACGGCACGTGGCACCCCGACCTGTTCTGGACCTACCGGACGCCGTTGCCGGAGAGCCAGAAGGTCGCCGGCCTCGTGGCGGTGTGGACCGAGAAGGTCGACCTGCGCCTCGACGGGGTGGCACAGGAACGCCCGCGCACGCACTTCGACGTGCCGGGCGCCTGACGGCGGGTCGTTCCCGACGACGGCGGGTCCCGACGGCGGGTCGTTCCCGACGACGGGTCCTGACGGCGGGTCGTTCCCGACGACGGGTGTGCGGGCGGGTTTCTCCATTCGGCCACGAGGAGCCGGGAGCGGGTGTCACGATCGCGGCGCCTGGTCGGTGGACCCCGTCCGGGCCCGGAGGAGGTGACCCGTGACCGCTCTCGCCGAGCGCGCCGTCCGTCACGAGGGTGGCGCGCGGGGCCGTGCCGCGGCCCCGACCGCCGTCCGGGACCGCGCCGTCCGGACCGCGTCCCGCACGGTGGTCGCCGCCGCGCTGGCCGTCATCGTCCTGTCGTGGGCCACCGGCGGCGGGCTCGCCGACCTCGAAGGATGGGCCTCCGGGCTCACGTCGCTGGGCCGGCTGACGGGCGTCCTGGCCTCGCTGCTGATGCTGGTCCAGGTGCTGCTCATGGCCCGGGTCCCGGTGCTCGAGCGGGCCTTCGGGCAGGACCGCCTCGCGGTGATGCACGGGCTGGTGGGGTTCACCTCGTTCACCGGGATGATCGCCCACGTCGGGCTGATCACCTGGGGCTACGCCGCCGGGGACCTGCTCGCGACGCCCGGGCGAGCTCTGGGACCTCACGCTGACCTACCCCGGGATGCTGCTCGCCGCCGCCGGGCACCGCCTGCCTGGTCCTCGTCACCGTCACGAGCCTGCGGGCCGCCCGGGTCCGGCTGCGCTACGAGTCGTGGCACCTGCTGCACCTCTACGCCTACCTGGGCGTCGGGCTCGCGCTGCCCCACCAGCTCTGGACCGGCCAGGAGTTCCTCGCCTCCACCGCGCGCACCGTGTTCTGGTGGACCGCCTGGGCGCTCGCCGCCGGTGCCGTCGTCCTCTGGCGGGTGGCGCTGCCGCTCTACCGCACGCTGCACCATCGCCTCGTCGTCACCTCGGTCGTGCCCGGAGGGCGACGGCTGCGTCTCGGTCTACCTGACCGGGGAGCACCTCGCGGAGCTCGACGTGCGCGCCGGCCAGTTCCTGACCTGGCGGTTCCTCGCCGGCACCGGGTGGATGCGCGCGCACCCGTTCTCGCTCTCGGCGGCGCCGGACGGACGCAGCCTGCGGATCACGGTGAAGGACCTCGGGGACGGCACGGCCGCGGTGCCCGGCCTGTGCCCGGGGACGCGGGTGCTCATCGAGGGGCCCTACGGCCGGCTGACCGACGCGGGCCCGCACCTCGGCCCGGGTCGCGCTGATCGGGGCCGGGAGTCGGGATCACCCCGCTGCGCGCCCTGGCCGAGGAGCTGGGCGCCGACCCGGGCGGCGCGGACGTCGTCGTGCTGCACCGCTTCACCGGTCCGCCGCTGTTCGCGCGGGAGTTCGGGGTGCTGGCCCGGGAGAAGCGGGTCGCGCTGATCCCGTTGCCCGGTCGGCGGCGGGCCCCGGACTCCTGGCTCGGGCCGGGCGCCGGTGCCGCCCGACGACGTCTCCGCGCTGCGGGCCCGCGTCCCGGACATCGCCGAGCGCGACGTCTACCTGTGCGGGCCCACCCCCTGGACCGACCTGGTCCAGCGGTGCCTGCTCGCGGCCGGCACCCCTGCCGACCGCATCCACCTGGAGGCCTTCGGATGGTGAGCCCGGCGATGCCCCCGTCCCGCTTCGACCGCGGCACCCGCCGGATCGTGCTGTGCGGCCTCACCACGGTGAGCGCGGTCGTCCTGCTCTTCTCCTACCGCACCTCGACGGCGCCGGACCTCCCCGCGGCCACCGGCACACCGGAGACGACGGACGGGATCGACCCCGCGCAGGCCGCCGCCGTCGCCGCGACAGCACCGGGCGACACCGCGCCGGGTTACGGGGCGCCGGCGGTGCGGCCGGGCTACGGGGCGCCGGTCGATGCTCCGGCGCCGTCCCCGGGCGATGCCGCCGCCCCGGGCGACGCGGCGCCGGGCTATGGGGCTCCGGGGGGTCCCGTTCCGGCGCGCGCCGCGTGGTCGGGGACCGTCACCGGGCCCCGTCGTGCAGGTCAAGTGGGGCCAGGTGCAGGTCCGCGCGACGCTCGCCCGGGGGCGCATCACCGCCGTCGACGTGCTCCGCGCCCCGGACGAGAACGCCCACGACCGGCAGGTCAACGCGGCGGCCGTGCCCGTCCTCGTCCGGGAGACCCTCGCGGCCCAGAGCAGCCGGATCGACATGGTCAGCGGGGCGACGTTCACCTCGAGCGGCTACGTGCGCTCGCTGCAGGCCGCGCTCGACCGAGCGGGTACGGCGTGACCGCAGCGGCCGCCGTGGACGATGCGCGGGGACCGGTCGCGCGGCGCGTCGAGCACGTCATGGGCATGCCGATCAGCCTCGCCCTGCGCGGCCACCACACCCACGACGCGGCCGCCGACACCGCCTGGGCCGCGGTGCTCGACTCCCTGCGCGACGCCGACCGGGTGTTCAGCACCTACCGACCCGACTCCGTGATCTCCGCGATCCGCCGCGGCGACCTCGCCCCGCCCGACGCCCCCGACGAGGTCCACGAGGTCCTCGACATCGCCGCCCGCGTCGAGCGCGCCACCGACGGCGCCTTCTCGGTGTGGCTGCCCGGACCGGACCTCGGGCCGGTGCTCGAACCCAGCGGCGTCGTGAAGGGCTGGGCGGTCGAGCGCGCCGCGGCGTTCCTGCGCGCCCTGCCCGACACCGACTTCTGCCTCTCCGCGGGCGGCGACATGGTCTGCCGGGCCACCCACGGCGAACCCTGGCGCGTCGGGATCGAGGACCCGCACGACCCCACCCGCGTCCTCGCCGTCGTCCCCGTCCGCGACGGCGCCGTCGCCACCTCCGGCACCGCCCACCGCGGCGCCCACCTCGTCGACGCCCGCACCGGCGGAGCCACCACGCCGCCGTCGCCCAGGTGACGGTGACCGCCGCGTCGCTGACCTGGGCCGACGTCGACGCGACCGCCGCCTACGCACTGGGCGAGCGGGCCGCGGAGTGGCTCGGGGGCCGCGTGGGCCGCGCCGGGCTCGTCGTGTGGGCCGACGGGACGACCACGACCGTGCGGTGCGCTCCACGGTCGTGAGCCGGAGGTGTCGCCACGGGCCGTGTCACGGAGATCGCGTCGAGTGGTCCTCGAGGGTTGGGACGGCGACCGTGGGGGTCCACTCGGCCCGGGCACGGCCAGCTCGCGCGGGCGAGTGGACCTGGAGGGTTGGGACGGCGACCGTGGGGGTCCACTCGGCCCGGGCACGGCCGGCTCGCGTGGTCGAGTGGACCTCGAGGGTTGGGACGGCGACCGTGGGGGTCCACTCGGCCCGGGAACGGCCAGCTCGCGCGGGCGAGCGGACCTCGAGGGTTGGGACGGCGACCGTGGGGGTCCACTCGGCACGAGAAGGCCCGGGTCGCGCGGGCGAGTGGACCTCGAGGGCTGGGACGGGAACCGTGGGAGTCCGCTCGGCGGTGTCCGGCCGAGGGCCCATGTCGACTGGCTCCACGGCCGCCGTCGGTGCTCGCGAGGCCGGAGCCCACCTAGAAGACGGTGACCCCGTCGCCGATGCGGAGGTCGTCGAAGAACGTCGTCGCGTCCGCCGCGGAGAGGTGGATGCAGCCGTTCGACGAGGTGGTCAGGCTGCCCTCGTGGAAGGCGATGCCGCCCGGGGCGAAGTAGACCGCGTGGTTCATCGGCTCCTGGAACTCGGTCGAGTAGCCGTTCCTGTCCTTGCGCAGGACGTGGAACGTGCCGGTCGGCGTGGCCGACGAGTTCGGGCCGGGCGGGCGCTTGAAGGTGTCCGCGCCCGGGAGCATCTCGACGGGCCCGGCGGCGACCTTGCCGTCGTGCTGCAGCCACGCGGTGTGGGCGGCGAGGTCGACGCAGGCCACCGAGGTCGCGGGACAGCGGGCGAGCTCGGCCGGGGTCAGCTCGGCGGGACCGGTGGGCTCGACCGCGGGGTGCACGACGGCGTCCGCGGGTGCCGCCGCCGGGGCGGGCGCCGCCGCGGCCGGCGGCGCGGTCCCCTGGCCACCCGCGAAGAGGACGAGCACGGTGCCCATGGCGAGCAGCACCCCGAGCGAGAGCATCAGCACGAAACCCGTACGTCGCGGCTCGCGCCGGGCGGTCGGGCGCCGCGGTGGCTCCCGGCGTGCCAGGGCGGCCGACGGCGGGCGGGATGCGGACGCCGGCCGCGGCGTGGAGCGGGGCCCCGCCGGTGCCCCGGCGCGTCCCTCGGAGGGCGAGGGACGTCGGGGCGCCGGCGGGCGACGCGAGCTCGTCGGCCGCGGCTCCAGTGTCAGCTGACGGGCGGGAGAACGGTGCGTGCGCTCCCGGGCCGGGCGGGCGGAGTGGCGTGGCGCGATGGCGACGTCTCCCTTCCTGCGCGACCTCGGACCGTGCTCCTGTCGCCCCTCACGGTAGTCAGCTCCCGCGGGCGCCCGCGGGAGGGGTGGGCGGCGCGTCGCGCCCGAGGGTGCCCACCCTCAGCCGTCGCGACGCTCCAGGAGCACGACCGGGATCGTGCGGGACGTCTTGGTCTCGTAGTCGGCGAACCCGGGGTAGCGCTCCTTCTGGGTCTCCCAGATCGGGTCGCGCTCGGTCGCGGGGAGGTCGCGGGCACGCACCGGGATCGACTCGATGCGCTCGCCGTCGCCCACCTCGATCGACACGTCCGGGTTGCCGAGCAGGTTGTGGTACCAGTCCGGATTGTCCGGGGCGCCCGCCTTGGACGCGAACACCGCCCACCCGCCGTCGACCGCCTGGTACATCATCGGGCTCAGGCGCTCGGTGCCGGTGCGGCGGCCGACGTGGTGCAGGAGGAGCAGCGGTGCGCCCTCGAACTGCCCGCCGACGTGTCCGCCGTGGGATGCGGAAGTCCTCGATGATCTGCTGGTTCCAGTCGCTCACGGCCCCAGTCAACTCCTCCGTGCCCCGGGAGGCGCGATGACACCGCCCCGGCAGGGTGAGGTCGTGCCCGGCGTCGTCGATCCCGGGCCTGGTCGCCGAGCTGGGCGAGCGTCGAGCTGTGGACGGCGACGGCGACGGTGGTCCCGCGGCGCCGCCGAGGCGGGCCGGGAGCGGCTGGGGCGGCTCTCCGGGTCCTTCCGGGCCGCCGAGCGCATCCGCGAGCGGGCGGGCCGTCTCGTCGATCCCTCCTACCTCGTGCTCGAGCGCCAGGTCGGGCTCGACCCCACGCGAGCCCCCGACCACCCTGGAGCGCGGCGCGCGGGAGGTCGTCGTCACCGGCGAGCTGCTCCCGGTGGATCCCTGCCACGACGTGCGGCTCGCCGTCCTGGCCGAGGTGGGGGTGCCCCTCGGGGTGCTCGACGCGCGCCGCACGCGGGGCCCGTGGACCCTGCGACCCGCCGTCGTCGGCGAGCGATGGTCGGGCGGAGGGGCGCCGCGGGGAGTCCCTGCGTGCCGGGACGCTCGTCGTCGCGGACGCCGACGGCCCGGTCGCCCCGCTGGCCGGGGACCCGCCCCGGGCCCTGGCCGCCGGTCGGCGCACCCGGGAGGCCGTCCTCTACGCGGTGCGGGCGCCGGGGATGCCCAGCTGGGAGGTCAGCGAGGCGGTGTGGCGCGCCGCGCGCTACCTCTCCGGGGACTGACGGCCGGCCGCAGGGGTGGCGCGGGGCGCCGTGGATATGGACACTCGGCGCGTCCCCGACCGATGCGGGAGGAGCGATGACCTCCATCGAGGAGCGTCCGGACGTGACCGTCCGGTCGACGTCGGCCGCGCTGCCTGTCCCGGCGCTGCCCGCCCCCGCGCTGCCGGACCTCGACGCGCCCGAGACCCTCGGCGCCCGCCGGGGCCTGCGCACCCAGATCGAGGCGCTGCACGACGAGCTGCGCCGGGCGCTGGAGGCGTCGTGGGCGCCCGAGACGCTCGCGGCGGCCGGGGGTGCCGCCGGGACCGGCGACGTGCCGCGGCTGCTCGACCTCGGTGAGCTCGAGGTCGTCCGCGACGGTCTGCTCGCGAGCCTCGAGCGGGTCCGCGAGGCGGCCGCCCGCCGCGCCGAGGGCCACGCCCGTGCGCGGGCGCTGCTCGAGCGGATGTACGCCGACCCCGACGCGCACCGCGGCGTCGCCCTCACCACCGACGACCTCGGGATCCCCGGCTGCTGCCGCTGGCAGGTCACGCCCGTCCTCGGCGTCGTCGGACGGCTCGCGGGCTGGTGGCGGGTGAAGGTCTCGTCCGGCTGCCCTTGACGTCGTCGGTCAGCGTTCCAGCGTCCAGCCGAGCGTGAGCGTCGGCCCGCCGTCGCAGGGCACCACGGCCCACGCGTCGGGGGACCACCGGAAGATCGCGTCCTGCCCGTACCGCCGTGCCAGGGCGAGCGCCTCGGCGTCGTCCCACCCGGCGACGGCCGCGGACTCCTCGGCGTGCGTGCCGTCCTCCGCCGAGGCGACGGCCCGGGTCACCACGAGCCCCCGGCCGGCGAGCTCGGCCTCCAGCGCTTCCTGCCGGCGACGGTTCTCGACGGGTCCGGGACGGTCGGCGCCCGGGTTGTGCGCGGTGAGCACGTGCACCGGGGAGGTCCCGAGCGGGTAGGGGCCGGGCCGCGCGGCGGGGCGGACGACGAGGCGGCCGGTCCCGATCGCGCCGCCGGGCTCGAACACCACCCGGGCGCGCCGGTACCCCGCGAACCGCTCGTCACGGCCCGCGTCGTCGGGATCGGGCCGCGTCGTCGGGATCGGGGCCCGCGTCGTCGGGATCCGGGCCCGCGTCGGCGGGATCGGGGCCCTCGTCGCGGTCGAGCACGGCGCGCCTTCCTCCTCGGCCCCGGGGGGCGGCCCACGCTGTCGGAGGGCGCGTCTAGCGTGCCGGGACGAGGGACGCAGGACGGGTCGGGGTGCCTGGAGGGGGGAGCGACGTGACGCTCCACGTGCACCGCGCCGAGCGCGCGGACCGGTTGGCGGAGGCGCTGGCCGACGTGCTCGCCGAGCCCCCGGCGGACCCCTTCGCCGCCGGACGTCGTCGCCGTGCCGACCCGCGGGGTGGAGCGCTGGCTCGCCCAGCGCCTCGCGCACCGCCTCGGCGCCGGGCTCGGCGAGGACGGGGTGTGCGCCCGCGTCGAGTTCCCGCCGCCCGCCGAGCTCGTGGCCCGGGCGCGGGGCCACGCCGAGGACGACCCGTGGCGGCCCGAGCGCCTCGTCTGGCCGCTGCTCGAGGTGATCGACGCGTGCGCGGGCGAGGACTGGTGCGCGCCGCTGGGGACCTACCTCGGCGTCGTCGGGCGACGCGTCCGGCACCCGGGCGGGCCGGCGGTTCGCCGCGGCCCGCCACCTCGCGCGGCTGTTCGACGCCTACGGCGAGCACCGTCCCGCGATGCTGCGGTCCTGGGCCGCGAAGGAGGACGACGACGGCGCGGGCGGCGAGGTCCCGGCCGACCTGCGCTGGCAGCCCGAGCTGTGGCGCCGCCTGCGGGACCGGGTCGGCGTCGCCGGGCCGGCGGAGACGCTGCCGGTCCAGTGCGCCGAGGTCGCGGGCGGCGGCGGCGACCTCCCCGCGCGGCTCTCGCTCTTCGGGCCCACCCGCCTGGCCACCGCGCACCTGGAGGTCCTCGAGGCCCTCGCGCGCACCCGGGAGGTCCACCTCTGGCTGCCGCACCCGTCGCCCGCGCTGTGGGACGCGGTGCGTGCCGGGGCGCGGCCCGGCCGGTGCGCCGGCCGGCCGCCGCCGACGACCCGACGGCCGACGCCGCCGCCCACCCGCTGCTGCGCTCCCTCGCGCGCGACGCCCGCGAGCTGCAGCTGCGCCTGCCGATCCCGGAGCCGGACGGCTCTGCCGTCGATGACGTCCACCACCCCGGCCCCGAGCAACCGCCGACGACGCTGCTGGAGCGCCTGCAGGACGACCTGCGGCACGATCGCGCACCCGTCCTCACCGACGTCGCCGGGCGACGACGAGCATCGCGGTCCACGCCTGCCACGGGCCGGACCGGCAGGTGGAGGTGCTGCGCGAGGCGGTGCTGGGGATGCTCGCGGACGACCCGACGCTCGAGCCCCGCGACGTCGTCGTCATGTGCCCCGACGTCGAGACCTTCGCCCCGCTCATCACGGCGGCCTTCGGCGGCGACGGGCGACGGCGAGCACCCCGGCCACCGGCTCCAGGTGCGGCTCGCCGACCGCGCGCTCACCCAGGTCAACCCGCTGCTCGGGGTGCTCGGCACGGTGCTCGATCTCGCGGACGCCCGGCTCACCGCGAGCGAGCTGCTCGACCTCGCCGAGTCGGAGCCGGTGCGGCGCCGCTTCCGGTTCGACGACGACGACCTCGAGCGGCTCCGCACGCTCGTGTCCCGGGCCGGGGTGCGCTGGGGCCTCGACCAGGAGCACCGGGCCGCCTACCGGCTCGGGCGGGTCGCGGACAACACCTGGGAGCGGGGCCTCGACCGGCTGCTCGTCGGCGTGGCGATGTCCGGCGACGAGCAGGTCTGGCTCGACACCGCGCTGCCCCTCGACGAGGTCGACTCCCGCGACGCCGACCTGGTGGGCCGGCTCGCCGAGCTCGTCGACCGGGTCGGCGAGGTGCTCGACCGGATGAAGGGCGGGCGCAGCGAGGCGGGCGGCCACACCGGCGCGCAGCCCCTCGCGGCGTGGCTCGACGCGCTCACCCTCGCCGTCGACGGGCTCACCGCCACCGCTGCCCGCCGACGTCTGGCAGCTCACCCAGACCCGGGCGGTGCTCGCCGAGGTCCGCGGCTCGATCGCGGCCGGGACGAGCGACGCCGGGCCGTCGCTGACGCTGCACGACGTGCGCGCCGTCCTGGGCGACCACCTCGCCGGCCGGCCCACCCGCGCGAACTTCCGCACCGGCACGCTCACCGTCGCCACGCTGCTGCCGATGCGCAGCGTCCCGCACCGGGTCGTGTGTCTGCTCGGCCTGGACGACCAGGTGTTCCCCCGCGCGCGCAGCACCGACGGCGACGACGTCCTGGCTCGCGACCCCTGCGTCGGCGAGCGCGACGTCGCCGCCGAGGACCGCCAGCTCCTGCTCGACGCGATCCTCGCCGCCACCGAGCGCCTCGTCGTCGTGCACTCCGGCGCCGACGAGCGCACCAACGCCCCGCGCCCGCCCGCCGTGCCGGTCGGGGAACTGCTCGACACCCTCGACGCGACCGTGACCGTCGACGGCCGGCCCGCCCGCGAGCACGTCGTGCACCACCACCCGCTGCAGCCCTTCGCCGCGCGCAACTTCTCGACCCGCGCCGGCCGGCCGTTCAGCTTCGACGCCACCCAGCTCGCCGGGGCGCGGGCGCTGGTCTCCGGCCGCGCGACACCCCCGCGGTTCCTGGACGGGCCGCTGCCGGCCCGGACCGCCGCGAGGGTCCGCAGGACGTCGACCTGACCGACCTCGTGCGGTTCGTCGAGCACCCGGTGAAGGCGTTCCTGCGCCAGCGGCTGTCGCTGATCCCGCGCGGGGAGGAGGACGAGCCCGACGAGGCGCTCCCCGTCGACCCCGACGGGCTCGCCCGCTGGGCGATCGGGGAGCGGCTGCTCGCCGACCGGCTCGCCGGGCACGACGTCACCGCCTGCATCGAGGCGGAGCGGCGCCGCGGCACGCTCCCGCCCGGGGCCCTCGGGGTGCGGCTCGTCCGCGACCTCGGGCGCCAGGCCGAGGACCTGCAAGCGGGCCGCCGACCCGCTCTGGGGCGAGCCGGCGCGCGACCTCACCGTCTCCGCCGCCCTCGACGACGGCACCACCGTGGTCGGCACCGTCCCCGGGGTGCGCGGGACGACGCTGGCCGTCGGTGACGTTCTCCCGCCTCGCCCCGAAGCACCGGGCCGCGGCCTGGGTGCAGCTGCTCGCGCTCGCCGCGGCGCACCCGGACGAGGCGTGGTCCGTCGACGACGCTCGGGAAGGGGGGCCGCGGGCGAGCCGCCTGCCCGTGCGGTGATCGCGGGGATCGACCCCGCGCACGCCCGCGCGGTGCTGGCCGATCTCGTCGCGCTGCGCGCCGAGGGGCTGCGCGAACCGCTGCCGCTGTTCCCGAAGACCTCCGAGCGCTACGTGTCCGACCGGCCGCGCCGGACCACCCGGCAGGCCTTCGACGCGGCCCGCCGCACCTGGTCGGGCGACTACGGCGACGGACGCGACGCCGCCCACGTGCTCGTCTGGGGACGCGACCGGACGCTCGACGACGTGGCGGGCGCCGCGACCGGCGCGGGGCCGGACGACGGGTGGCGAGTCGACGCGGTTCGGGGAGCTCGCGGTGCGGCTGTGGCGCCCGCTGCGCGAGGCGGAGTCCGGGCGCGAGGAGCACTACCGGTGAGCGTGGCGACGACGACGGACACGGCCGGGCTCGTCGAGCCCGTTCGACGCCCTGGGCCCGCTGCCCCGGGGCACCACGGTGCTCGAGGCCAGCGCCGGGACCGGGAAGACGTACACGATCGCGGCGCTGGCGGCCCGCTACGTCGCCGAGGCCGGGGTGCCGCTCTCGGCGCTGATGCTGGTGACCTTCGGTCGCGAGGCCACGCGGGAGCTGCGGGAACGGGTGCGGGAGCGGCTGGTCGCCGTCGAGCGGGCGCTGGCCGCGGCCGATCCGGGCACCGACGCGGTGACGGCACTCGTCGTCGGGATCGGGGTGATCGACGACGCCGAGCGTGACCGCCGCCGTCGGCGCCTCGCCCACGCCCTCGCGCACTTCGACGAGGCGACGATCGCCACGACCCACCAGTTCTGCCAGGACATGCTCGCCGGGCTGGGCGTGGCGGGCGACACCGACGCGGACGCCCGGTTCGTCGAGCAGATCGACGACGTGGTCTCCGAGGTCGTCGACGACTTCTACGTCCGCGCCTACGCCCCCGAGAACGCCGACCGCCCGCCGTTCGACCACACGACCGCGCTCGCGCTCGGCCGGGCCGCCGTCGGCGACCCGACCGCGATCATCGCCCCCGCGAAGGGCGCCACCGACCGGCGAGGCGGACGCCCGCGCCCGGTTCGCGCTCGCCGTGCGCGAGGAGGTCGACCGGCGCAAGCGGACGCGTCGGCTGTTCACCTTCGACGACATGCTCACCCGGTTGCACGCCGCGCTGGTCGACCCGCGGCTCGGCGAGGCCGCGTGCGAGCGGCTGCGGCACCGCTACCGGGTGGTGCTCGTCGACGAGTTCCAGGACACCGACCCGGTGCAGTGGGACATCCTGCGGGTCGCGTTCCACGGGCACAGCACGCTGACGGTGATCGGCGACCCGAAGCAGGCCATCTACGCGTTCCGCGGCGCCGACGTCGTCTCCTACCTCGCCGCCGCGGACAGCGCCGGGGCCCGCGCCACCCTCGCGACCAACCACCGCAGCGACGCCGGCCTGCTCACCGCACTCGACGCCGTGTTCGGCGGGGCCGCGCTCGGCGACGAGCGGATCGTCGTGCACCCCGTCGACGCCGCCCACCCGGGCTCCCGCCTCGCCGGCGCCCCCGACGCCACGCCGTTCCGGCTGCGCGTCGTGCCCCGCGCCGGGCTGCGGGCGAACTGGCGGACCGGGCTGCCCGAGATCGGTCCGGCCCGCGCCCGGGTCGCGGAGGACCTCACGGCCGACGTCAGCGCGCTGCTCGCCGCGGACTCGACGTGGGAGGGCCGGTCGCTCGGGCCCGGCGACGTCGCCGTCCTCGTCCGCACCAACGCCCAGGCCGACCTGGTGCGCGAGGCCCTCGCGCGGGCGAACGTCCCCGCCGTGCTCGCCGGCGCCGCGAGCGTGTTCGCCACCGACGCCGCCCGCGAGTGGCTGACGCTGCTGGAGGCGATCGAGCAGCCCGGGCGGGCCACCCGGGTGCGGGCGGCCGCGCTGACCTGTTTCGTCGGGCGGCGCGCGGCCGAGCTCGACGCCGACCCGGACGCCGTGCTCGCCGAGGTCGGCGAGGACCTGCGCCGCTGGGGCGCGGTGCTGCGCGACCGCGGGGTCGCCGCGATGCTCGAGGCGGCGTCGGTGCGCCACGACCTGGTACGGCGGGTGCTCGCGACGCTCGGGGGCGAGCGGCTGCTCACCGACGTCCGCCACGTCGGCCAGGTGCTGCACGCCGAGGCCGCGGCCGCACGGCTCGGCGTCGTCGCGCTCGCGGAGTGGCTGCGGCTGCGGATCGTCGAGAGCGAGGGCCGCCGCAGCGAGGCCCGCCCGGAGCGGACGCGGCGGCTGGAGTCCGACGACGACGCCGTCCAGGTCCTCACCGTGCACAAGTGCAAGGGCCTGGAGTTCCCGGTGGTCTACGTGCCCTTCGGGTGGGACCGGTGGGTCCCGGGCGAGCCCCGCGAGGTGCTCCACCACGACGAGCACGGCGCCCGGGTCCGGGCCGTCGGGGGCCAGACCGACCCGGCCTGGAACGAGCACTGCGCCGCGCAGCGCCGCGAGGACGACGGCGAGGACCTGCGGCTGCTCTACGTGGCGCTCACCCGCGCGCAGGGCCAGGTGGTGGCGTGGTGGGCGCCGTCCTCGCAGACCGCCTCGTCGGCGCTGAACCGGATGCTGCGCACCCGCGACCGCGCGCCGGGGGCCGAGCCGGACCCGTTCGTCACGATCACCGACGACACCACGGTGTGGGCCGAGCTGGCCGCGTACGCGTCGCCGTCCTTCACGGTGGAGGCCGTCGAGTCGCGGCCGGCGATGAACCACGTGCCCCGGGCGGTGGAGCACGGACGCCTCGACGTCGCGTACTTCGACCGCGAGCTCGACCTGGCGTGGCGGCGCTCGTCGTACTCCTCGCTCACCGCCGACGCCCACGCCGCCCACCCCGGCCTGCCCGAGCCCGCGACGTCGGAGCCGGAGGAGTCGACGGTCACCGACGAGGCCGACCTCGAGGTCGACCCGGCGCCCGACGCGGGCGCGCTGCCCTCCCCGATGGCCGACCTGCCGGTCGGGGCGGCGTTCGGGGTCCTCGTGCACGCGGTGCTGGAGACCGTCGACACCTCCGGCACCGACCTCGGTGCGGCACTCGCCGAGGCCGCGGGCGAGCAGCTGGCCCACCGCCCGCTCGCCGGGGTCACGGCCGTCGACCTCGCCGCGGCGCTGGAGCCGGTGGTCCGGACCCCCGTCGAGCGCCCCGTCGACGGAGTCCCCTGGTCCTACGCCGACATCGCGCCGCGCGACCGGCTCACCGAGCTGGACTTCGAGCTGCCGCTCGCGGGCGGGGACCGCGCGCTCCCCGGCACGTCCGAGGCCGTGACCCTCGGGCGCGCGGCGGCCCTGGTGCGGGCCCACCTGCCGGCCGACGACGCCCTGGCCGGCTACCCCGAGGTCCTCGAGACGCTCTCCGGCCAGGTGCTGCGCGGCTACCTGACGGGGA
Organism: uncultured Actinomycetota bacterium; assembly: GCA_963849235.1. Taxonomy (GTDB): domain Bacteria; phylum Actinomycetota; class Actinomycetes; order Mycobacteriales; family Pseudonocardiaceae; genus Actinomycetospora. Next base: position 732,394 of record CAWKGY010000003.1, read on the forward strand.
GCATCGACGGTGTCCTGCGCGCCCCCGACGGCCGGTTCGTCATCGTCGACCACAAGACGAACTGGCTCGGGCCCACGCCGCTGGACGGTCCGGTCCGCGAGCCGTTGACCAGCGCGCACTACGGGCCGGCCCAGATGACCACCGCGATGATCCGGGCGCACTACCCGCTGCAGGCCCTGCTGTACGGGGTGGCGCTGCACCGGTTCCTGCGCTGGCGGCTCCGCGGGTACGACCCCGCGGCGCACCTCGGCGGGGTCGCCTACCTGTTCCTGCGCGGGATGTGCGGGCCGGACACCCCCGTCGTCGAGGGCACGACGTGCGGGGTGTTCCGCTGGACGCCGCCGCCCGCGCTGCTGGTGGCCCTGTCCGACCTGCTCGCCGGGAGGACCTCGTGACCAGCACGTCCCCGCTGCCCGACCTCGCCGCCGAGGAGGGCGTCCGGTTCGCGGTCCGGGCCACCGGGCTGCTCGGCGCGTTCAGCGCGCGCGGGGTCCTCGCCCCCGCCGATGTGGCGGTGGCGCGTCGGCTCGGGCGCCTCGGCGGGGAGACCGACGAGCAGGTGCTGCTCGCGGCGGCGCTGACGGTGCGGGCGCTGCGCGCCGGGTCGGTGTGCCTGGAGCTCGCCGACGTCGACCGCCGGGTCCTCGGCGAGGACGACGCCCTCGTCCCGACCGACGACCTCCCCTGGCCGGAGCCGTCCGCCTGGCAGGCGGCCCTCGCCGCGAGCCCCCTGACGCGGCCCGGCGGACCGTTGCGTCTCGACGACGGCCTGCTCTGGCTCGACCGCTACCGGCGCCAGGAGGACCAGGTCCGCGACGACCTCACCGCCCGCGCCGTCGCCCCGCCCCCGCCCGTCGACCCGACGCGGCTGCGCGCCGCCCTGGACCGGCTCTTCGCCGACGTCGGTCCCGACGACCACCAGCGCCTCGCCTGCGCCGTCGCGACCCTGCGCTGGACCGCCGTCGTCGCGGGCGGCCCCGGCACCGGGAAGACGACGACGGTGGCCCGGCTGCTCGCCGTGCTGCGCGACCAGGACCCGACCCTGCGGATCGCGCTCGCCGCGCCCACCGGGAAGGCCGCGGCGCGGCTCGGCGAGGCCATCGGCGAGGAGCGGCTCCCGGACGCCGACCGGGAACGCGTCGGGCGCCCGGAGGCGTCGACGATCCACCGCCTGCTCGGCTCCCGGGCCGACACCTCGTCGCGGTTCCGCCACGACCGGCACCGGCGCCTGCCCCACGACGTCGTCGTCGTCGACGAGACCTCCATGGTGTCGCTGACCCTCATGGCCCGGCTGCTCGAGGCGGTCCGCGACGACGCCCGGGTGGTGCTGGTGGGCGACCCCGACCAGCTCGCGTCCGTGGAGGCCGGCGCGGTGCTGGGCGACCTGGTCTCCGCGCCGGATCTCGGCGCCGGCGCCCGGGCCCGGTCCGACACCGTGGACGCCGGGCTCGACGCCGTCGGGTGCACGGCCCGCCCCGCCGCGAACGGCGTCGTGCGGCTCGACCGCAACTACCGCAACAACGACGACATCGCGGCCCTCGCCGCCGCGATCCGCGCCGGCGACGCGGACGCGGCCCTCGACTGCCTGCGGACCGCGGGGTCGCTCGAGTTCGTGGAGTACGACGACGCCGCGGCGCTGACCGAGCGGGAGCCCGCCGGGCTGGAGGGCCTGCGCGAGGAGATCGTGGGCGGGGCGCGGGAGGTCGCGATCGCGGCCCGCGCCGGCGACGCCCACACCGCGCTCGAGCAGGCCGAGGAGCACCGGCTGCTCTGCGCGCACCGGCGGGGGCCGTACGGCGTCTCGCGGTGGGCCGTGCAGGTCGAGCGCTGGCTCGACCGGGCCGACGAGGACGGCGACGGTCTCGTCGACCCCGACCGCGCGGCCGGCGCCGAGTGGTGGCCCGGGCGGCCGCTGCTCGTCACCGCCAACGACTACGACCTCGGGCTCTACAACGGTGACACCGGCGTCGTCGTCGAGCTCCCCGCCCCCGGCGGCACGACGCGGCCGGTCGCGGTGTTCAGCCGCGGCGGCACCCCGCTGCAGCGCTCGCCCGCCCTGCTCGGGGGTGTGCAGACCGTGCACGCCATGACCGTGCACCGGGCCCAGGGCAGCCAGTACGCGCGGGTCAGCGTGCTGCTGCCGCCCCCGGAGTCGCCGCTGCTGACCCGGGAGCTGCTCTACACCGCGGTGACCCGGGCGCGGACGAAGGTCCGGGTGGTCGGCTCGGCCGAGGCGGTGCGGGCGGCCGTCGACCGTCCGGTCAGCCGGGCCTCGGGGTTCGCGCGCCGGACCCCCTCGACGCCCGGCTGACAGGTGACCCGGGGACGTCGGGTCGGTGATGTTCGGCGGGGGGCAGTGACTGGCGGGGGGCCCGTCGGGTATCTATTCCGCCATGGACCCTTCCCTGGCCCGCAACCCCGCCGCGCTGCCGGACAGCTCGCCGGAGAAGCAGAGCGAGCTGAAGCTCAACGTCGGGATCGGCACCATCGGCACGATCCTGTCCCTGTTCGTCACCATCGTCTTCATCGCGGTGATCGACGAGGTCGTCCTCGGGATCGTCTTCGCCGTGGTGACGGTCGCGGCCGCGGTGATCACGCTGTACGTCCTGCGCCGCAAGCGCCGGGGCGCCGCGGAGGCGGCGAAGTCGGGCACGGAGTCGGGCACGGAGGCCGCCGCGCACTAGGTGCGCTGCGCGCTCGTGAGCAGAAAATGCGGCGATGCCGACATTTTCTGCTCACGAGCCGGAGGCACCTAGGAGACGACCAGCCCGAGCGCGCGGCACACGTCGGCGGCCTGCGACTCGCTGACGACCGCCCCGCGCAGCGTCCGCGGCGCGTCCGGGGTCAGCTCACCGAGGTCCGCGCCCCGCAGGTCGGCGCCGCCCAGCCGGGTGTGGGCGAGGTCGACGTCGCGCAGGGTGCAGTCGACGAGGGTGGCGTCGCGCAGGTCGGCGCCCCGCAGGTCGGCCTCGGAGAGATCGAGCCCGCGCAGGGTCACGGCCCGCCAGATCACGTCCTGCAGGTTGGCCAGGCCGAGGTTCGACCCGTCGAGGCGGTAGGAGACGGCGAGCCCGCGCAGGCCGGACAGGTCGGCGCCGATCATGCGGCAGTCGGTGAAGCGGGTCTCGGTGAGCAGCGACCCGGTGAGCCGGATGCGGGAGAGGTCGGCGGACTCGAAGACCGCGTCGGTCAGGTCCGCGTCGATGATCAGGGCACCGGCCAGGGAGCCGCCGCGGATCACGGCGCTGTCGAGGGTCGCCGCGTTCAGCACGGCTCCTGGGAAGCGGCACGCGTCGAGGGTCAGGCCGGCGAGGTCCGCGCCGTGCAGGTCCGGCTCCTCCGCCGAGCAGCGACGCAGCACCGGGTCGCGGACGCCCTCGAGCAGGGTGCGGAGGTCGAGGCCGGTCAGGTCGGCGTCCTCGACGGGCTCGCCCGCCGCGAGCAGGGCCGCCACCTCGTCGGCGCCGAGCCGCCGCCTGTCGTCCACCGGTCCACCCTGGCAGCAGCGTGCCCGACGGCAGGCGGCCGGTCGCTCCGACGACGGTCACCCCCGTCTGCTCTCGCTGCCCCGGCCGGCCCCGTTCGCACGCCGTTCCGGCGAGGGGCGCCCCCGGTCGGCTAGATCGACCGAAGGGGCCCTTCGCTCAGAACGGCGGCGGGTGGGGCGTCCGGCGAGGGAGGATCCGGTCGCTCTGTCCGCACGAGGGCTCCCCTCGTGCGAGGCGACGAGGAGCCGACTCAGCGGTAGCCGCGGAACCCCCGCCAGGCGAGGCGGCGTTCCCGGCGCGGGTCGCTCTCGATGCGGTCGGTGGCGTCGATGATCCGCGTCAGGCGCGCGTCGGACGTGTAGCGCGGCCAGAACCCGGCGGGTTCGCCGTCGTGGGCGAACGCCGTCCAGTTGCGCTGGATCCGGTCCGAGGCCGCTCGCAGGTCGCGCCGGCCGCCGAGGATCGTCAGGGCCCGTCCGATCCGGGAGTCGGCCAGCCCGAACACCGCGTAGAGCTCGCTGGCGTGGGTGGCGCGCAGGCCGAGCAGGCGCAGCAGGCGCGGGGCGAGGTCGTAGCGGTAGGCGTAGACCGGGTTCCCCGCCGCCGCGTGCGACTCCATGACCTGCAGCGACGGGTACCAGAACATGTAGTCGCCGCCGAGGTCCTTGCGGTAGGGCGCGCCGCGGTAGGTGGCGAGGACCTGGTCGCTCAGCTCGGGCTGGGTCGCGGCGAACAGCGCGTGCGCGCGCTCGTCGGACACCAGCAGGTCGAGCCGCAGCCCGGGGAGCTCGAAGAGCCGTCCCTCGGTGTCGTTGGTGCCGATGATCAGCGGGACCGGGTGGCTGCGGCCGGCCTCGAAGGCGTCGAGGGGTGCCTCGGGCAGCAGGTCGCCGTCGACGGTGGGTCCGGTGAGCAGGACACCCGGGGTGTCGTCGGCGGCGTTGCGCATCCCGCGCGAGGCCGCGAGGAGGTCCTCGGTCGAGGCGGCGTCGAGCAGCCGGACCGCGGTCGCGGCGGGCAGCGGGTCGCGTCCGGTGCCGGGCACGGGGATGCCGTTCACCCCGGCCAGCTCGCGCAGGTACTGCCGGGCCCAGCCGGAGGCCCGCTCGACGGACCAGGCGATCCCGGGCGCGGAGCTCTCCGCGATGGCCCGGTGGAAGAGCCCGCGGGCCGAGGGCACCGTCATCAGCGTCGTGACCGAGATGGCGCCCGCGGACTCGCCGAAGATCGTGACGTTGGCGGGATCGCCGCCGAACGCGGCGATGTTCTCCTGGACCCAGCGCAGCGCGGCGAGCTGGTCGCGCAGGCCGAGGTTGGTGTCGAAGGGCCGCTCCGGCGTCGAGAAGGACGAGAAGTCCAGGTAGCCGAGGGCACCGAGCCGGTAGTTGACGCTGACGTAGACGACGTCGCCGGTGCGGGCGAGCCGGTGCCCGCGGTAGGCGGGCGCCGACGCGGCCCCGAGCACGAAGGCCCCGCCGTAGAACCACACCATCACCGGACGCGGCCGGTCGGCTCGGCGTCGGAGGGCGCGACGACGTTGAGGGTCAGGCAGTCCTCGTCCATCGGGGTGTGCTTGCCGGCGCCGATGAACTCGCCGATCCGCTCCTGGGGCGGCACCGGGCCGAACTCGACGGCGTCCTGGACGCCCTCCCACGGCTCGGGCGGCTCGGGCGCGCGGAGACGCCGCGGCCCGACCGGGGGCGCGGCGTAGCGGATCCCGCGCCAGGTGTGCACGCCCCGGCCGGTGCGGCCGCGGACGACCCCCGCCGTCGTCTTGACCTCGGTCCCCGTGTCCCCGTCCGTTCGGCTCGTACTCACCAGTTCACTGTGCGCCGCGCACCGCGGTGCGGAGTCCAGCGGGTGTGGCGCTCACGACGGCCGTGCGCCGCCCCCCGACGCGGGCCCGACGTCGTTCCCCGCTCGGCCGTACGCGAGAACACGAAGAGTGACACCATCGAGTAGAAAGCGCCCGATCAGTGGCGCGTGTCGCCTTGTCAACCCACAGAATCGCGTCGTGGAAGCGGAGGTCGCGGCGGCGTTGTGGCAGGTGGAGGCCGCCTTCGTCGCGCACCACGGCCCGCGAGGTCCTCGAGAGCCTCACTCCCCGTCAGGGCCCCGGTCGTGCTGGCGGAGGTCGATCCGCTGGCCCTCGTCCTCGGGCTGGGCGAGACGATCGGGGCACCGGACGACGTCCGCGCCCTCACGCCGTGGCTGCTGCGTGCGGTGGTGAGCGACGACCGCGTCGACCTGCACACCGTGCTCTCGCGCATCGCGGCGTTCTGGGACGGCTGGACCACGGCGGAGCGTACCGCCGTGCGGGACTTCGTCGACACCCTCTGGGTCGCGCTCCTCGACCGCCACCCCGGCCCGGTGGTCACGCTGCCCGTCGCCACGGCGGTCTCGTTCCTCGACGACGCCTCGGGCTCTGGCGACGGGCCGGGCCGACTGATCGGGATCTGGGAGTACAAGGACACCGCGAGCGCCGACCACCACCTCGCCGAGCTCGTCGTCGACGCGCACTACGGCGCCCGGGTGGACCCCGAGGTCCTCGCCTGGGCGCGGGACCGTCCCCAGCGCGAGCGCCTGGAGCGCGCCGCCGCCCGGGACCGCGACGAGGCGTGGGCGGGCGATCTCGGTGCCGCGCTCGACGTCCTGCCCGGCCGGTCGCCCCCGTGATCGTCGGGCCCCCTCGGAGTGCGCCGTCATGACAGGCTGGCGTGGTGTCCGAGGGTGCCGCGGTGGAGTCCTCCTGGTCCGGTGACCGGCTCGTCGGCGAGCTGGTGCGCCGCGGCATCGGCGGAGCCGGCCCGTGGCACTCGGCGCGACGCGTCGCCGAGGACCACCTCGCGGAGGCCGACGGCGACGTCGAGGTCGCGGTCCGGCGTCTCATCGGCACCCACGTGCGGCTCGCGGCGAGCTCCGGGCTGCTGACCAGCCTGGGCGGCGCCGCGACGATGGTCGTCACCGCGCCCGCCGGGGTGACCGGGCTGTACCTGGTGTGCACCCGCCTGGCCGCCGCGATCGCGACCGTGCGCGGCCACGACCCGGCCGACCCGGTGGTGCGCACCGCGGTGCTGCTCTGCGTCCTCGGGCCCGACGGTTCCGAGCTCGCCGAGCGCACCGGCATCGACCTGCAGGAGATCTCGCTGCTCGCCGGCCTGCGACGGCTGCCGTCCGAGGTCCGCGCCCAGCTCGACCGCCGCATCGGGTACCGGCTGGTCGAGTCGTGCCGGGCGCCGCGGGGTGCTGAACCTGACCAAGCTCATCCCGCTCGTCGCGGGACCCATCGGCGCCGGGGCCGACGGGATCGCCGCCCGCTCGGTGGCCACCTACGCCGACGTGACGTTCTGGGCCCGCCGCCCGCCTGCCACCTTCGAGTGATCCACGGTGCGTCGTGGTGCAGATGATGCGCATGTGGGTGTCATCGTCGCCCCGCGAGTGACGGTGGAGCGGAGGGCACGATGGCGGCGCGGTGGTCGGCGTCCGGGGACGACGCGAGGCGGACGTGGGGGTTCCCCCGTTCCGTCGGCTCGTCCCGGCCGGCCCGGGGACGGCGCGCCGCCGGAAGCGCCGACGCGGGACGGCTGTTCCTCGGCGCTGGGGGTGGTCGTGCTCGCGGCCGCGCTCGCCCCGGCCGCGGCCGCCGTCCCGGAGCCCGGCGGCGACACCGGACACCGCCCGCGCGGTGACGTCCCTGCCCGCGGCGACGCTGCCCCCGGCCGACGCGCTCCGAAGCGCGTCGATCACCGCGCTGCCCCTCGCGTCGCAGGCCCGCGACGGCGACGGGGACGCAGGTCGCCCGCTCGTCCGCCCCGCTGCAGCTCGTCGCGGTGACCTGGACCGGCCCGACCCCCGACGCCGTCGCGCTGCGCTCCACCGACGCCGCCGGCCGCTGGGGCGACCTGGCTGCCGCTGGACTCGAACGCCGGCGAGCGGGACGGCACCCCGGCGCGTGCCGAGGGCGGCGGGACCGACCCGGTCTGGGTCGGGGACCGCACGCCAGGTCGAGGTGCGCGCCACCCGCGGCGGCGCCCCCGTCACCCAGGGGCTCGCCGTGCAGCGCATCGACCCCGGGACGTCGGCGAACGACGACGCGATCGGTGCCCGCGCCCGCGAGCGCGACTCCGCCGCCCGCTCCGGCGCGCCGCCGGCGCCGGCCTACGTCACCCGCGCGCAGTGGGGTGCGGACCCGAAGCTCATGACGTGGCCGCCGCAGTACGCGGCCACGACGCGGGCGGTGACGATCCACCACACCGCCGAGTCGAACGACTACACCCCCGAGCAGTCCGCGGCGATCGTGCGCGGCATCTACGCGTACCACTCGCGGAAGAACGGCTGGGGCGACATCGGCTACAACGCCCTGGTCGACAAGTACGGGACGATCTTCGAGGGCCGGGCGGGCGGCATGGACCGCCCCGTGGTGGCCGCGCACGCCGGCGGTTTCAACCAGGAGACCTTCGGCATCGCGATGATGGGCACCCTGACCGACACCCCGCCGACCCCGGCCGAGCTGACCTCGGTGGAGCGCCTGGCCGCCTGGAAGCTCGGCGGCACGTACCGCGACCCGTCCCAGAAGGTCACGCTCACCTCCGCCGGGGGCGGGACCTCGAAGTTCGCCAAGGGGCAGACGGCGACCGTCGACGCCCTGTTCGCCCACCGCGACGTCGGGAACACCGAGTGCCCGGGCAACGCCGGGCTACGCCGCGATGGACACCATCCGCGCCGAGACGGCCAAGCTCATCGCCGCGGCGGGCACCGACGTGCGCTCGGCGTGGGCCGACGCATCCCGACCTCGGCCAGCCCGACCGCGTCGAGCAGCCGACCGCGGACGGCCGCGCGCCGGTTCACCGACTTCGAGCACGGGTCGATCTACTGGTCGCCGGCGACCGGCGCGCACGAGGTCTCGCGGGTCGATCCTCGCCACGTGGCGGGCGCGGGGGGCGGAACGGTCACCGCTGGGGCTGCCGACCGGGGACGAGCACGCCGTCGACGGCGGGCGGGCCCAGGACTTCGAGCACGGGGCCTGCTCGCGGGCCCCGGCCTGACCCGCGGTCCCACGCCGGCGTGGCGGTCGACACGCGAGCGAGGATCGCAGCGAAGCGCGGGACCATACGGACGTGGACGCGAGAGCCCGGGTAGCGCCCTCCGCCCGGGGTCGCGGACGCGCTCGCCCGCCTCGGGCACCTGCTCGCGTCCGGGAATCCGCCGCTGGACGCCGCGGCGCTGCAGATCGCCCGGCTCGCCGACCCGGACGCCGACGTCGACGCCGCGCTCGCCGAGCTCGACCGGCTCGCCGAGGGGATCACCGACCTCGACGCCCTCGTCGTGCGGCTCTACACCGAGGAGGGGTTCGCCGGGAACCGCGAGGACTACTACGACCCGCGGAACTCCTCGCTGGTCGAGGTGCTGGCCCGTCGGCGGGGCATCCCGATCACCCTCGCCGTCGTCGTCCTCGAGGTCGGGCGCCGCGCCGGGCTCCGGTCTCGAGCCGGTCGGCATGCCGGGACACTTCCTGGTCCACCCGCGTGACTCCGGGTGGTACCTCGACCCGTTCACCGGCGACCTGCTCGGGCTCGACGAGTGCGAGGCGCTCTTCCGCGCCTCGACCGGCGTCGGCCCGCGACGTGCCGTTCCACCCCGCGCTGCTCGTCCCCGTCTCGACCCAGGCCGTCCTCGTCCGGATGCTCACCAACCTGCGGGTGGTCCACCGCGCGGCGGGCCGGGTGCCCGAGCTGCGCTGGGTGCTCGAGGCCCGGCTGCTGCTCCCCGGGGTGGCGGCCGACGAGATCGTCGAGCTCGCCGCCACGCGCGGGCCATCGCGGGGACTACCTGGCGGCGGCCCGGCTGCTCGACGACTGGGCCGGAGCGGCTCCCCCGCGACGCCGCCCGGCTCGCCCGCCACGCCCGTGCCTGGCGCGCCCACCTCAACTGACGGCGTCGGGCACCCAGGACCCGTGGAAGCCCGCGGGCACCCCGCGCGGCAGGGTCACCGCGGCCACCTGGCCGGATGACGTCCGAGGCGTCCAGCACCAGCAGCTGCGACGCCGACCCGTCCGTGCTGTCTGGATCAGGGTGTGATCGTCAGCAGCCAGCCGTCGTCCTCGCGGCGTGACCCCGGACCGGCCGGGACGAACACCGCCTCGCCCGCGGCCACGTCGGGACCGAGCTCGTGGGCCGAGCTCTCCCCGGTGACCACGTCGAGCTTCACGATCGCGTTCCGCGCGCGAGGACGACGCCACCGCGTAGCGGTGGCGCGCGTCCCGCCCGACCAGGGCGTCGTCCAGCGTCGGGAACTCGACGGGCCGGTCGGCCAGTGGGGTCTCGGTGACGCCGCCGGTGGCCGGGTCGAGCGTCCAGCGGTGCATCCGTGCGACCCCCGTCGCCGCGGCGGCGGCCGCCGTCGAGGGCCGGGTCCCGGTCGTCGACGGCCCGGTCATCCCGCCCCACATCGCCGCCGCGTCCGCGGCGCCGTACCGCGCGCCGTCGAGGACGACCCGGACGCTGCCGTCCCTCGGCGACACGGTCCTCGTGGGCGGTCCCGACGTGGAAGACGTAGCACGGGTCGACCTCGAACCACTGCACGCGGGACGCGGGGTCGTCGAAGCGCATCACCCCGAGCCGCGCCCCGTACGACTCGTCCCACGCGAACGGCATGCTGCGCCCGAGGCGCTCGGCCGAGAAGGTCATCGGCAGGTCCAGCCACACGACGTGGTGCTCGGTGATCGCGAAGTCGTGCATCATCGTCGGTCCGGGCACCTCGACGGGCCGCGAGACGACGAGCTCGCCCGCGGCCGAGAGCCGGTGGTAGGTCAGGTACGGCGGGAACGGCGAGTAGCCGAAGAAGTGCATCTCGCCGGTCACCGGGTCGGTCTTCGGGTGGGCGGTCATCGCGGTGGTCAGCCGCCCGTCGAAGTCACACGGCCCGATCGTGCCCAGCTCGCCGTCGACCTCGTAGGGGAACCCGCTCTCGACCAGCGCGAGGAGCCGCCCCGCGTGCTCCACGACGTGGGTGTTGGCGACGACGGCCGTGCGGTCCACTCCGGTGTCGGTGAGGAACGGCCGCCCGGCCAGCGCCGCGGTGCGCACCCACCGGTTGCGGTACCACTCCGCGCGCCCGCCCCGGAGGCGCACGCCGTGGAGCATCCCGTGGCCGAGGAACCAGTGGCCGGGGTCGGTGCCCGGGTAGTGGGTTCGGCCCGTTGCGCAGGTAGCGGCCGTCGAGCTCGGGCGGGAGGACACCGGAGACGGGCAGGTCGACCGCGTCGATCTCGTCGGGCACGGGGGCGAACCGGCCGGCGAGGTAGGTCGGGCGCTCGGGCGACGTGGTGCTCATCGGGGTCCTCCTCGGGGACGTGCTGTCCCCGGAGCCTGCTCCTTCCGGTCGGGACATGTCAATGCTGACATGTACAGAGGCAAAGGTATGCTCCGCACATGTCCCTGCGCCACGCCTTGCTCGGCCTCCTGGCCCACGAGCCCGCCAGCGGCTACGACCTGACGCGGCACTTCGAGGGTGACCTCGGCCGCTACGCCTGGCAGGCGGGACACACGCGTATCTATCCCGAGCTGGTCAAGATGGCGGAGGACGGGCTGGTCACCGTCGAGTCGACGGGCGCCCGGGGGCGGAAGACCTACGCGCTCACCCAGGAGGGCCGCACCGAGCTGCGGTCGTGGCTGATGTCGCCGCCGCAGCAGTCGACGGTGCGCGACGAGACCGTGCTGCGGATGTTCCTCGTCCAGTCCCTGGAGCCCGCCGACGCGCGGATCCTGCTGAGCTCGATCGCCGAGCACTGCGAGGCCGAGCTCGCCCGCCTCCGCCCGCTCATGGCGGGCATCGACGAGCGGGCGGGCGCCGACACGCTGCCGTTCGGTCGGCTCGCGGGTGAGTACGGGGTCCGGCAGTACGACGCGGTGGTGGAGTGGGCCCACTGGGCCCTGGAGCGTCTCGACCGGGCGCAGGAGGCCGGCAACGTCGGCTCGCGGACGGTCGCCGAGGCCCGCTGACGACGCCGGGCGTGAGCTAGGGAGCGGCCGGGCGCGTCATCGTCACGAGGTCCAGGCCGTCGAGCGGCACCGCCGCGACCTCGGCGAACCCGAACCGGGCGTAGTAGCCCACGAGGTCCGGCGCGCACTCGAGGTGGGCGGCGACGCCCTCGGCGTCGACCCGCTCGAGGCCGTGCCGGACGAGGGCGGAGCCCACGCCACGTGCCTGGTGCTCCGGCTCGGCCCCGACGTGGAAGAGGTACCAGTGCGGCTCGTCGGGCCGGAGCCGGTCCAGCGTGGCGCCGAGCCGGGACCAGTCGGCGAGCCGGGTCCGGGTCGCCCAGGCCATGCCGGCCACACCGCGCAGCATCGCCGGGCCGCCGGGGTCGGCGTGGCCCGGGCGGTGCCAGGCCGCCGCGCCGACGAGATCCCCGCTGTCTTCGGCCACGTCCAGCGGGCCCGCGTGGCCGTACATCGTCGTGACCATCGTGTGCATCAGCCCCGGCAGGCGCCGCCGTCGTGCCGCGTCGTCGGGGAGGACGTAGCGGTAGACGGGGTGCTCGTGGAAGGCCCGGGCGAGCACGGCGACCGCTGCCGAGGTCTCGGCGGCGGTCGCGGGGCGGACGTCGGTGATCACGCGGCGTCCTGGGCCGAGAGGCGCCGCTCGGCGCGGATCGCGTACACCGCGTTCCAGACGCCGAGGGCGGCGAAGGCCACGACCTGCATGCCGGTCGAGGCGCCGACCGCCACGTCGACGGGCAGGACGTAGATCAGCGGGACCCGCAGGCCGGCCTCGAGGAGCAGGCCGACGCCCCAGACGATCGCGCTCACCCGGAAGGTCCGGCGGACACCGGGCGCGACGTCCCAGATCGCGTCGAGCTCGGCGGCCTTGGCCGGCTGCCAGGACTGCAGGGCCGCGAAGGTCAGCGGGCGCGTCGCCAGCAGGGAGAGCAGGAAGACGATTCCGACGCCGCCGGTGGTGAAGGAGTCCTTGAGGAGGATGAACCGCGGGTCGCCCCCGACGACGGCGAGCACGAGGCCGATACCGAAGACCGCGAGCATCACGGCCCCGAACCAGGTGATCCGGCGGGACCGGGCGAAGACCCACAGCAGGCGGACCCCGGCGAGACCGGTCGCGACGAGCAGCGCGGTCCAGTCGGAGGCACCGACGGCGTGCATGGCGTAGTAGCCGACGAGGGGCAGCCCGACGTCCCAGGCCAGCCCGACGAGGGGTCCGAACCGTCCGCTGCTCGTCGTGGCGGTCATGGGGGCGGGCTCCGTGGTGGCGGTGATCGTCATGACGACTCCTCGGTTCTCCTGCTGACGGGAGAATCGTGGACCTGTCACCGCCGACATGTCAACTCAGACATGTCGGCTCAGGAATCTGAGTCGAGCCCCTGCTCGATCGCGTAGCGGGCGAGCTCCACCCGGTTGGTCAGCGCGAGCTTCCGGAGCACGTTCTGCACGTGGTTCTCGACGGTGCGGTGGGAGAGGTCGAGGCGCTCGGCGATCCGCTTCGCCGTCAGCCCCTTCGCCACGAGCCGCAGCACCTCGGTCTCGCGCGGGGTGATCGCGGGCCCGCCGCCCGGATCGGGCGGACCTCCCGCTCGCGGCGCCGGAACTCGCCCGAGCACCAGGCCCGCGAGCTCGGGGCCGAAGACCGCCTGGCCCGCCGCCGTCCGCTCCACCGCCTCGACCAGCTCCGCGACCTGGGCGGACTTGACGAGGTAGCCCGGACGCCCCGGCGCGCACCGCCCCGAGCACGTCGCCCTGCTCGGCGCTCGCGGAGAGCACGAGGACCCGGGTGTCGGGCAGGGCCTCGCGGATCGCCGCCGTCGCGCCCGCCCCGTCCAGGTGCGGCATCTGGAGGTCCATCAGCACGACGTCGGGCCGCACCGCCGGCGCGATCCGCACGGCGGCGGCCCCGTCCGGCGCGGTCGCGACCACGTCCAGGCCCCGCTCGCCCAGGTCCCGCGCCACGCCTTCGCGCCACATCGGGTGGTCGTCGACCACCATGACCCGCACCGTCACCGTTCCGCTCCCTCCCGACCGCGCCGCGGCACCCGCAGCTCCCACTCGACGCCCTCGCCCGGCGCCGTCACCAGCTTCGCCGTGCCCCCGAGCTCCCCGATCCGTCCACGGATCGAGGAGACGATCCCGAGGTGGCCCTGCGCGGCCGCCGCCTCGAGGCGCCCGTCCGGGATCCCGGGTCCGTCGTCGCGCAGGCTGACCGTCACCGTGTCCTCGTCGTCCTCGAGCAGCACCCACAGCCCGCTGTCGCTCCCGGCGTGGGCGTCCGCGTTCGCCGCGGCCTCGCGGACGACGGCGAGCAGGGAGCGCGCCAGCCCGCTCGGCACACACACCGGGTCCGGGGGCGCCGCGAGGACGGCACGCGACGGGAGCGTCGCCCCGAGCGCCGCGCCGAGGTCGACCGGCTCGTCGTCGGGCCCGTCGAGTCCGACCGGCCCGCGGGTGATCAACCGGCGTAGCGACACCTCCTGCTCCGCGGCCGCCCGCACCAGCTCGGGGTCGCCCAGCTGCGGGCCGCGGCGGCGCATGAGGGCCAGGACCTGCAGGACACCGTCGTGGATGTCGCGCGCCAGCCGCTCCCGCTCGGCCGCGGCGGCCTCCGTCGCGATCGCCTCCTGCAGCCGCCGGGCGGAGCGGCGCATCGCCACCGACGCGAAGCCGACCGCGACACCGGCCACGACCAGCAGCTGGGCGTCGGAGAGCAGGGCGGCGTCGAGGGCCCGGCGGGTGATCCACAGGGCCGCGACCGACACCGCCACGGCGCCGACCGCCGGGCGGATGCCGTAGGCGATCGCGACGGCGAGGACCGCGCCCGCCGACCACACCGTCGTGATCACCGGGCCGCCCGCGGCGATGCGGGCCGGGTCGTCGACGAGGAGGGTGCTCATGGTCGTGAGCGCGGTGACGACGAGGTCGGCGACGGCGAGGCGCCGCGCGCCGCGCAGGTAGGCCACGCTCGTCACGAGCGGTCCACACGGCCATGAACAGCACGACCGCGACGCCGAGTGCGGGCCGCGCGTAGAGCCCGACGTCCCGGACGACGTTCACGACCGCGTACGCGAGGGCCACCACCCGGAAGACGGCGAGCCCGCGCCACAGCGGCGCGAGGGCCGCCTCGACGTCGACCGTCGCCCCGCGCCGCCGGCTCCGGACGGGAGCGGCGGCTGTCGTGGTGCCGGGGGCGTCGGGTGTGCTCATCGGGCCTCCGCACGCGGACCGCGTCATCGATCGGGGGGCCCGACCGTCCCCGGAGTGGGTGGGACCGATCCCGCCCGGGACCGATCGGCGTCAGCATGCCCCACGGGTGTGACGGCGACCATGGTCCCGTGGGCCCCGGAGGGGTGACGCGATCGTCACCGGTGGTGGGACGGCGTGACCGATCCCATTACCGTGGACGCCGCCGCGGGCCGTGCCCCGGGGTGCGGGACACGGGCCCAGGGACGGATGGGACCCACGCCGGACGGCGAGGCGAGGAGGACCGGGTGACGAGCTGGGTGATGGCGGTCGAGGTGACGCCGTCGGAGCTGGTCGCGGTCGACATCGACCGGACGGACCGGACGGCGGGCAGCGCCTCCCTGCGGCCGCGACGGATCCCCTGGTGCCCGAGTCCGACGGGTCCGGTCCGGCGCACGTGGACGCCGGGACCGACCCGGTCGACGTCCTCGCCGACGCCTTCTCGCGCGCCCTCGAGGGCGCCGAGCCCGGTGACGGTCGGTGCCGGCGAGCGACGACCGCCCGGTCCGGCTCGTGGTCGCGACCCCGCCCGACACCGAGCGCCGCCGCTTCGAGGAGATCGCCGAGGCGACGGCCCTCGTCGGCCTGCCTGCGCCCGCCTGGCTGCCCGGGCCGGTCGCGCTGGTCGGCGACCGGATCGCCGCCGAGGTCGAGGTCGGCGGGCAGAGCGTCGTCCTGGACGCCCGCGGCGGCGGGCTCACCACCTGGCCGGTGCGGCGCACCGCCGCGGGGCGCGGAGATCGGCTCCCGCGGGCCGATCGCGACCGGCACCCGGCTCGACCAGCTCCTGCTCGGCGTCGTGCGCGCGCAGCTGCACTCCCTGCGACCCGGACCGGCGCGGCGGCCTCCGCGCGACGGCCCGAGCGGGGTCCCGGACGCCCGGGGCCCGTGACCTGCGCGGGGAGGCCGCGCGCCTGCGCCGCGGCATCCGGCGCGCCCGCGCCGCAGCTCGCCGGCGAGGAGGTCGACGAGGCCCGGGTGGCGGCCGAGGACCACGAGGTCGCGGTGGACCGCGGCGTCTTCGACCAGCTCGTCGAGCACGCCCTGCGCGAGACCCTCGCCGAGGTCGCGGACGGACCCGAGGGGCCCCGCGACCTCGTCGTCCACGTCCTCGGCGACCGCGCGACCCCGCTCGTCTCGCCGGTTCGCCGAGCTCACCGCCGGGCGCGGAGCGGGCCGAGGGCGCGCTCGTCCTGTCCACCGGCCGGCCCCACGACGGCGTGCTCGGGCTGGCCGCGCTGCTGCTGCCCGTCCGGTCCCGGCCGGCGCGGGCCGCGTCGGGGGCCCAGGCGATCCGCTCCGCCCGCGCGATCGGCAGCCCGTCCGCCCCGGTCCCGGCCGGGGTCAGCGGGCTGGTCGGCGCCGGCGTGCGCCGGGTCGGGTGGTGGCCGCGAGGACCCGCCCGGTCCCGGCGAGCGGCCGGGGTCCCGACGGTCACGGTCCTGACGGTCCCGACGACGGCGGGCCTGCCGCACCCCGGCGACGGGCTTGTCGCTCCCCGACGAGGACGCCGACGCGTCCATCCCCGCGGCCCGGCTGCCCTCCACCCCGGTCCAGGCGCAGCGCCGGGGCGCGACGCGCGGCGGCTCCGCCGGTGCCCCGGTCGGCCTCGTGGGCGGCACCGCTCCCGAGGCCTCGTCGGGTCTCGCCTCGGCGCCGCCGAGAGGCCACCAGGTCCGTGAGGACGGCCCGTCGACGGACCCCGACCAGGTCGCCCTCACCGACGACGACCGCGGGCCCGACGACCGCGGACACGAAGACCGCGGGCACGACGACCGCGGGCCCGACGACCATGCCGACGGCCACCGCGGACGGGCACGCGGAGGCCGACGAGGTGCCCGCCGGCCACCTCGTGCTCGCGGGAGCGACCCCGCACGAGGCCCGGCCCGCGAGCGACGCCCCGCCCGGCGGCCGGTCCCCGGGTGGCGCCTCGCCGGGCGGCCGGTCCCCGGATGACGCTTCCCCGGGCGGCCGATCCCCGAGCGGCGCCCCGGCGCCCGCCGAGCCGATCGGCGCCGCGGCGGTCGACGGCCGGGACGCCCAGGTGCCGCGCGCCGCGGTCCGTGGACGACGAGGCCCGGACACCGCACCGCAGCCCGTCCCCGAGGCCGAACCCGCCCCGGGCGTGCGCCCCGGGGCGTGGTCCCGGTCCTCGTCGTCCTGGTGGTGCTGGCGGTGCTCGCCGCGGTGGCCGTCCTGCTCGTCGGCCCCGATCAGGTCGACGCCGCGTTCACCGGCCTCGGCGCGGGCGCCGGCCTGCTGCCCGCGCTCCTGGGGATCGTCAGCTGGTGACGGACTCCACGTAGGCGTCCGGGTCCTTGTCCTTGAAGTCCAGCCCGGCCGCGCCCGCGTGCTCGGCCTTGAACTGCTCGAACTTGGCCCCGAGCTCCTGCCGGAAGGCCAGCGACGTCACGCGCCGGAACGGCTCGAGGTCGTCGCTCTCCTCCTCGGACATGTGGTGGTCGTTGGCCGTGTCGCACTCCTCGACCGCCGACCACCAGTCCTCGCTGCCGACCTCGAGCCCGAAGGCCTTGCGCGAGGCGTCGCGGATGTCGTCGTGGTCGCCGATCGCGTCCTCGGTGGCGGAGGCGTCGGCGTCGTCGGCGCGGCGGGCCATCGACGGGTAGAAGTGCTCCTCCTCCGCCGAGGCGTGGACCTCCAGGTGGCGGGCGAGCTCGTCCCAGACCTTTCCGGCCTCGTCGAGGCGGGACGCGTCGTCACGCAGCTCCGCGAGGAGCAGGAAGCGACGACGGAACCAGTCGTGGTCGTCGAGGATCATCTCGGTGATGTCCGCGGACATGCGCGGTCCTCTCGGTGGAGCGTGTGGTGGTGCCCGGGAGCTACCCGGCCCCGCGCGCGGGCAACCCGTCCCTCCCGGTCAGGAGACGCTGGACGACACCGGAGGAGTCGACGAACCACACCTCGGCCCGGGCCCGCCGCAGCACCTCGGCGTCGTCGTCGGCGAGGGCGCGGTAGCGCCGGGTGTCGGGCAGCGCGATGACCACCCGGCCGCGCGGGTGCGCCCGGCGGCGCTGCGGAGGCCGCCCGGGTGGCGGCGCGGAACCAGTCCCCGGCGAGCGTGGTCGGGTGGCTGCGCGCGCCGTCCGGGGGCCAGCCGGTGACCTCGACGTGGACGTCGTCGCCGTCGAGGGTGGCGACGAGGTCGTGCGCGGGGCCGACCGCGTGCGCCGCGCGGATCGTCCCGCCGCGCCGGGTCAGCCAGCCCGCGACCGCCGCGGCCACGTTCTGGGTGCGCGACCAGCCCTGGAGCACGTCCCGGGTCGGGATCTCGACGACGTCCGTGCTCGTTCCGGCACCCGCCGCAGCGCCGCCCGCTCGGCCATCCGCTCGCGCAGCGCCGTCCGGGCCGTGGCCGCGGGGGCGAACGGCAGGAAGCGCAGCAGGGGCTCGTCGGGGTCGTCGCCGTCGCGCTCGGACCGGCGGATGCGGGCCACGTCGTCGGACGGGCGTCTTCGCGCGACGCCGGGGGCGGCGCGACGGAGCCCGGACCAGCGCCGGCTCCGGTTCCTCGGCGGGCTCGTCGACGGCGATGTCCTCGGTCGCTGGGCTCCTCGACGGCGGACTCCCCGACTGCTGGCTCCTTCGCCGCGGCGACGCGGGCGGCGGGGCGCCCGACGGCGGGTCCGGGGTCCGCAGCGGCCGGCTCCTCGGCCGTGGGCTCGGCCGCCATCGGCTCGGTGGCAGGCTCGGCGACCGTCGGCTCGGTGGCGGCGGCGGGCCCTGAGGCGGCCGGCTCCGGCGCCGAGTGACGCTCTATGGGGCTCGGCGGGGCCTCCGTCGCCCCGTGGGGGTCCACTCGGTGCTCGTCCGGGGCGAGGAGCCGGGTGCGGATCGGGGCGTCTCTCGACCGCGCGGTGCGCTCGAGGAGGCCGGCCTTCGCGAGCTTGCGGCACTGGTAGTTGAACGACTTCGGGTCCGCATCGGGGAACCGCGGTGCGAGGGCCTCGGCCAGCTCGTTGTCGGTGAGGCCGGCCGGCGCGTCGGCGAGCACCCGGACGATGTCCGCCTGCACCGGGGTGAGCCCGGACGCCCGTGCCGGTACCCCGCCGTCGAGGGGTACCTCAGGCAGCTCGGGGGCCTGGTCGGGGTGCGTGGCGTGCCCCTCGGTGGGCGTCGGCCCCGGGCTCGGAGCTCGGGACCCCTCGCCATGCGACGGCCGGGTCCGGACCGGCCGGGTCCCGACCCGCTCCACCGTCCCGGCCGCCACGAGCTTGCGGCACTGGTGGTTGACGGCCTTGGCGTTCAGATCGGGGTGCCGCTCGACGAGAGCCGCCGCGAGCTCCCCGTCGGAGAGACCCTCCGGAGTTTCCCTCAGCAACCGGATGATGTCCGCACGCGGCCCGGCGGCCGACTCGGGGACCGGGAGGGCCATGGCCGCTCTCCTCCGTGACGGTGCGCCCGCACGGGGGACTACCCGTGTGACGGCGCGCGCGATGACGTGCGTGACCTTTCCGTGATCCGTATGGTAACGGGGCATGCTGGCACTGACGGAGACGGCAGCCGAGGCCATCTCCAACATCCTCGAGACCAACGAGATGCCCGAAGGCTCCGGCCTGCGCATCGCCGCGACGCCGAACATGGCCGAGGAGGGTCTCGAGCTCTCCGTGGCGCCGAACCCGGCCGCGGACGACACGGTGCTCGAGGGCGGCGGTGCCGTGATCTTCCTCGAGCCCATGGCGGCGTCGGCGCTCGACGACAAGGTGCTCGACGTCGAGAAGATCCCCGAGGCGGAGTCCGACGGGTCCGGCGACGAGTACCGCTTCGCCATCACCCCGCAGTCGGAGCTGCAGGCCTGACGAGCCGGCGCTGACCCCGACGGCGACCATCCGGCCGCCGTCGGGAACCGCGTCACGCCTGCACGGCCTCCACGGGTCCGCCGACCCGCGTGACCAGCTCGCCGTCCTCCGACGGCACCAGCTCGACGTCCCGCACGCGCCCGGCCGCCTGCACGTCGCCCAGGACGACGCGCAGGGCGTCCAGCCGGTCGGGCGCCGCCGAGACCGAGAGGCTCTCGACCTCGGTGCGGATCGAGAGCTTCTGGTCCGACTTGCCCTTGCGGATGCCGGAGATGACCTCCGAGGCGACGTCGAGCACGTCCTCGTCGACCCCGTCGGTGGACGGCAGCTCCGCGGTGGTCGGCCACGCGGCGCGGTGCACCGTGCCGTCCTGCCACCAGGACCAGACCTCCTCGGCGACGAACGGCAGCACCGGGGCGAACAGCCGCTGCAGGACCCGCAGCGCCACCGCGAGGGCCGCCCGTGCCGAGTCGCGCCCGGCGTCGTCGAACTCGCCGTAGGCCCGCGACTTGACCAGCTCGAGGTAGTCGTCGCAGAAGAACCAGAAGAACTGCTCGGTGATCTCGAGCGCGACCGCGTAGTCGAACCGCTCGAGGGCCGCGGTCGCCTTCTCGACGACGCCCGCCAGGCGCGCGAGCAGCGCCCGGTCGATGGGCGCCGTGACCGTCGACGGGTCCGGCTCGCCGGCCGGGACACCCACCCCGAGGATGAACTTCGAGGCGTTGAGCAGCTTCATCGCCAGGCGGCGGCCGACCTTCATCTGGCCGCGGTCGAACGCGGTGTCGACGCCGGGCCGTCCGTTCGCGGCCCAGTACCGGACGGCGTCGGACCCGAACTCCTCGAGCAGCCCCATCGGCGTGACGACGTTGCCCTTGGACTTCGACATCTTCTTGCGGTCCGGGTCGAGGATCCAGCCCGACAGCGCCGCGTGCGCCCAGGGCAGCTCGCCGAACTCCAGCGAGCTGCGCACGACCGTCGAGAACAGCCAGGTCCGGATGATGTCGTGCGCCTGGGGGCGCAGGTCCATCGGGAAGACCCGGGAGAAGAGGTCGTCGTCGACGGACCACTTCCCGGCGATCTGGGGGGTCAACGACGACGTGGCCCAGGTGTCGAGGACGTCGGGGTCGCCGGTGAAGCCGCCGGGCTGGTCGCGCTGGTCGGCGGTGTAGCCGGGCGGGACGTCGGTGGTCGGGTCGATCGGGAGTGCGGCGTCGTCCGGGGTGAGGACCTGGTCGGCCAGGACCTCGCCGTCGGCGTCGAGCGCGTACCAGACCGGGATCGGCACACCGAAGAACCGCTGGCGGCTGACCAGCCAGTCGCCGTTGAGGCCGCGGACCCAGTCGGCGTACCGGTGGCGCATGTAGTCCGGGTGCCAGACCAGCTCGTCGCCGCGGCGCAGCATCGCGGTGCGCATCTCGGCGTCACGCCCGCCGTTGCGGAGGTACCACTGCCGGCTGGAGACGATCTCGAGCGGCTTGTCGCCCTTCTCGAAGAACTTCACCGGGCGCGTGACCGGCCGGACGTCGCCGATGAGCTCCCCGGTCTCGGCGAGCATCGCGACGATCCGCTCCTTGGCGGTGTGCACCGTCGCCCCGGCCAGCTCCTCGTAGCGCGCCCGGCCCTGCTCGGAGGTGATCCACTCCGGCGTCTCGCGCAGCAGCCGGCCGTCGCGGGTGATGACGGTGCGGTTCGGCAGGTCGAGCTCGCGCCACCACTGCACGTCGGTGAGGTCACCGAACGTGCAGCACATCGCGATGCCGGCGCCGCGGTCCATCTCGGCGGCCGGGTGCGCGAGGACGGGGACCTCGACGTCGAACAGCGGTGAGCGCACCGTCGTGCCGAAGAGCGGCTGGTAGCGCTCGTCGTCGGGGTGGGCGATCAGCGCGACGCAGGCCGGGATCAGCTCCGGGCGCGTGGTCTCGATCTCGATGTTCGCGCCGTCGGCACCGTGATAGGCGATCCGGTGCCAGGCGCCGGTGTGCTCGCGGTCCTCCAGCTCGGCCTGCGCGACCGCCGTGCGGAACGTGACGTCCCACAGCGTGGGCGCCATCGAGACGTAGGCCTCGCCGCGATCGAGGTTGCGCAGGAACGCCCGCTGGCTGATCGCGCGGGCCGTGCGCGTCGATCGTCTGGTAGGTGTGCGACCAGTCGACCGAGAGGCCGCCGCGGCGCCACAGCGCCTCGAACGCCTTCTCGTCCTCGGCGGTCAGCGTCTCGCACAGCTCGACGAAGTTGCGCCGCGAGATGGCGACCTGCTGCTTGCCGGGCTTCTCCGGCGGGGTGAACTCCGGCGTCGTACGGCAGGCTCGGCTCGCAGCGCACGCCGTAGAAGTTCTGGACGCGGCGCTCGGTCGGCAGGCCGTTGTCGTCCCACCCCATGGGGTAGAAGACCTGCTTGCCACGCATGCGCCAGAACCGGGCGACGACGTCGGTGTGCGTGTAGCTGAAGACGTGCCCGACGTGGAGCGACCCCGAGACCGTCGGTGGCGGGGTGTCGACGGAGAAGACCTCGCTGCGCGGAGCCGACCGGTCGAACGCGTAGGTCCCCTGCTCCTCCCATACGGCGGCCCAGCGCTCCTCGAGGCCGTCGAGCGTCGGCTTCTCGGGGACCTGCGGCAGCTTCGGCGCCGCCGGGGAGGAGGGGGACTGCGTCATGTCGGCGAGTTTACCGAGGGGGTCCGACACCTTTCCGGCGTGGACGTACCGGATCGGGCAGAGGTGCTCCGCCGTGCGGGTGGATCTCATAACGCCGCAGGCCGAACCGGGGACACAGTGGTCACAACCGCGCACCTGGCCGCCTGTGTACGTCTTTTCGGGGGAACGAATGACCGCGTCCACGTCGTCCTCGTCACCGGGCGGCGCCCGGCTTCCACGAGCCGCGGCACCGCGCGAGCGGGGGCCGCGGCTACGGGCGGGAGACCGAGTCGTCCGGTCCGATCCCCGTTCCCCGTCGCGAGAGCGGGCGGCACCGCGCCCCGGACGCGCCGCCGTCGAGCGGCTTCACCATCGTGCCGGGGCCGCGCGACGCCGGGCCCACCGAGCAGTCCGAGACGCGCCGAGCAGCCCGGGCCCGCCGACCAAGCCGGGCGTGCCGAGCAGCCCGGGCCCGCCGACCAGCCCGGGCGTACCGAGCAGTCCGGCCGGGAGGCCGAGGTCCCCGCCGCGGGGTTCCGCCCGCTCCCGCCGCCCGGTCCGGTGGCGCCGCCGTCGTCGGGACTCTCCTCGATCGGCGTGCCCCTCGGCGCCGTCCCCTCCCAGCGCGGCGCGACCGTCCCGCGGCGTCGACCCGCGCGCCCGGTCGGAGACGCGGTCGTCGAGGACGAGGCGGTGACGGTCCCGGTCCGTCGTGACGCGCTGGACCGGGCCGCGGCGCGCGACCGGGCCGCCGCGCGGGACCGGGCCGAGGCACGGACGCCCCGGCCCGTCGACCCCGCCGGTCCCGGGTCGGCCGATCCGTCGGGGCGGACCGAGGTCGGGACGCCGCCGTTGCAGCCGCTGACGGTGCAGCACCCGTCGCCCGCGCCGCGTCCGGCGTCGCGACCCGAGGCCTGGGACTCGCCCCGCCGCGAGGTCCGGGACGCCGGGTCCGGGACGTCCGACGCCGCGGTCCGCCGGCCCACCGACCCCCGGCCGCCGCCGCGGCATCGACCGGCCCTCGGGTTCCCGGGCGACCGCTCCGCGGCGGGGCGTGGCCCCGTGGGAGACGCCTCCGGTCGACCGTCCCTCGGCGCGGCTGGGGTCGGTCGCGATCGCGGTCGGGATCGTCGGCGCGCTGGTCGGGCTGGCGCCCTGGTCGGGCCTCCTGCCGCGGGTGCTCCCGCCGGCGGCGCTCGGGATGACCCCGGTGTTCAACCTGGTCGGCGCCCTGCTCGGCGTGCTGGCCCTCGGCGTCGGAGCGGTGGCGATGTTCCGTGCCTCCGCCACCTCACGAGGGCTCCTCGCGGGCGTCGTCGGCGCGTGCGCTGGGGCGGCGGCGATCGTGGTGGGCCTCGTCGTCTAGCGGCGGCCCCGAGGCAGGTGTGATCAGGACGATCCGGTCCTCGTGAGCGCGTCGCACCAGGGTTGCGCGTGTCGCTCACGAGATCGCGATCATGCTCCGCGGCGTCCCAGGCCACCACGATCCCGGCCAGGAGCCGGGACCCCGGAACACCGCCGCGGCCCCGACGGACCCCTACAACGCCGAGACCCGCAACCAGTCCCGCAGCACGTCGCCGTCCCCGAGCACCTCGACCGCCCCGAGCCCGTCCGGCGCCGCGTCCACCGGCCGACGGTTCACCAACGTCGCGAACAGGGCCGCCGCCGGCCCGCGCACGGCCACGTCGGCCTTCGCGTGCGTCGCCACGACCTCCACCCCGGACGGCGCCCGGGTCACCACCCACTCGCAGGACGCGGTGTCGGTCGCGTGGACGTGGATCGTCTGGCCGGACCCCGCGAGCTCGGCCCGCCGCGACCCGTAGGTCGCCCAGCAGCCCGAAGGCCTCCGCGATCCCGTCCGCGGCCAGCTCGGGATCCACCCCGGCCCACGGCTCGAGGCCCACCGTGACCTCGGCGTCGTAGCGGTGCACCAGCGTCTCGTGGACCATCCGGCGCTCCCACCACGAGGCCGGGGCCGGTCCGAAGAACCCCGCCACGAGCCGGTCCGGGCCCGCGTCCGCCAGGGCCGCCGCCACCGCGGCACCGCCGGCCAGCAGCCACGTCGCGGCCTCGTCGCGGGACGCGGGCGGCTCGCCGTCGGCGACGTCCTCGTGGGGCACCAGCGTGTCCCCGCCCCCGGAGATCGACTCCGCCACGCGCCGGTGCACGCGCCCCAGGTGGCGCACGAGATCCCGCAGCGACCAGTCCGGGCAGGTCGGGACCGACCGGGAGAGATCCCCCGCCGCCTCGGTGCTCGCGGCGTCGGCGAACGCGGTGACCTGCAGGAGGAGGGCGTCGGACACCCGCTCAGCCTGCCCGAGGATCACGCGCCCGGCGCCACCAGGCTGACGACGAGCTCGCCGTCCTCCTCCGTGGCGGTGTAGGCGGCGGCGTCGGCCACGCCGCCGCCCGAGACGCACTCCCCGGACGCCAACCGGAACTGATGGTTGTGCAGGGGGCACATCACCACCTCCCCGTCGCCGCCGGCGCTGCCGACCAGCCCGTCCGCCAGCGGGCCGCCCCGGTGCGGGCAGATCGCCCGCAGCGCGTACAGCCCGCCCGAACGGGGCCGGAACACCGCCACCGGCTCGTCGCCGACGAGGAACGCCCGCCCCTCGCCGAGGGGGATCTGCTCGACGGACCCCAGCCGCGCCGAGACCGCCTGCTCCGAGGACGTCGTCACCGCAGCGCCCCCTGCTCCCGCACCGGCACCTGCGGCAACGGGATCAGCGGCAGCGCGTCGTGGAACTGCCCCGGCGTCTGCTCCTCCTGGTCGGTGGCCCAGGGGTCGGCGTACCGGTCGACCGCCTCCTGCATCCGCGCGTCGAGCCCCGCCGCGAGCCCCTCGGCGTCGTCGACGACCACGCGCGATCAGGTAGTCCAGGCCCACGCGCGGCACGAAGTCGTACGTGCGCTCCAGCCAGTTGGCGTTCTCGCGGTAGTACTGCAGGAACCGCCCGGTGATCTGCAGGGCCTCGTCGTGGGAGTCGACGGTGGCGAGGATGTCGCCCTGGCGGATCGTCGCGCCCGCGGCGCCCCCGACGTAGATCTGCCACTGGCAGTCCCCGCCACCCTCCGGGCTCCCGACGGCCACCAGACCCACGTCCTTCACCATCGACTCCGCGCAGTTGCGGGGGCACCCGGAGACGGCGAGCTTCATCTTCGCCGGGCCCTCGATGCCCTTGTAGCGCTCCTCGATGTCGATGCCGAGCCGCGTGGAGTCGCCGAGCCCGAACCGGCAGAAGTCGGTGCCGACGCAGGTCTTCACGGTGCGGAACGACTTCCCGTACGCCTAGCCCGAGGGCATGTCGAGGTCCGCCCAGACCTCCTGGAGCTTCTCCTTGCGGCACACCGAGCAGGTCGATGCGCTGCCCGCCGGTCAGCTTGATCATCGGGATCGTCGTGCTTGTCGGCGACGTCGGCGATGCGTCGCAGCTGGTCGGAGGAGGTGACCCCGCCCGACATCCGCGGGACCACCGAGAACGTGCCGTCGCGCTGGATGTTGCCGTGCACGCGGTCGTTGATGAACCGGCCGTCGCGCTCGTCGACGTAGTCGTCGGGCCACATCATCCGCAGCAGCGCGGTGAGGCCCATCTTCGAGCCGACGTGGTCCTCGCCCGTCGGGGGCGAGCTCGGCGAACACCGACGAGACGCGACGTGAGCTCCTTCTCCCGGATCGCCGCCATCAGCGTCGGCTTGTCCATCGGGATGCCCGGGACGTAGTAGCTGTCGGACGGGTCCGCGGCACCCTCCGACCCGCTCCCGCTAGCGCCGCCTCGACGATCTCCTTGACGAGGCCCTTGCACGACCCGCAGCCCTTCCCGGCGCGCGTCGCGTTCATGACGCCGGTGACCGACTCCGCGCCGCCCTCGACGCACTCCACCAGCGCGCCCTTGGAGACGCCGTTGCAGTTGCAGACCTGGGCGTCGGCGGGCGAGCTCGGCGGCGCCGGCCGAGTCGTCGGCGCGAGCCGAGGTCGAACAGCAGCTTGACGCGCTCCTCCGGCAGCGGCCGAGCCGCTGTCGAAGGCCTGGGTCAGGAACGCGACCTTGCGAGACGTCGCCGACGAGGGTCGCGCCGACCAGCGTGCCCTCCCGGATGATCACCGTCTGGTAGACGCCGCGGCCGGTCTCGGAGAACTGGACGAACTCGTCCTTGTCGCTCTCGGGCTCCTTGACGCCCATCTGCGCGACGTCGACCCCGGCCACCTTGAGCTTCGTCGCGAGCCGCGACCCGTGGTACTCGGCGTCGGGGTTCGCGCCGGTGAGATGGTCGGCGAGCACCGCCGCCTGCTCCCACAGCGGCCCGACGAGCGCCGTACACCTGGCCGCGGTGCTGGGCGCACTCGCCGACGACGTAGATGTCGTCGTCGTCGACCGAGCGCAGCTTGTCGTCGACGACGATCGCGCGCTGGGTCTCGAGCCCGGACACCATCGCGAGGCCGATGTTGGGGCGGATGCCGGCGGTGACGACGACGGTGTCGCAGTCGAGCGTCGAGCCGTCGGTGAACATCACCCCGGACACGGCACCGTCCTCGCCGACGAGGATCTCGGTGGTCTTCACCCCGAGGTGCATGTGCATGCCCAGGGACTCGAGCTTGGTGCGCAGGATCTTCGACGCCTCGGCCTCGAGCTGCTGGTTCATCAGCACCTCGGTGGGGTGCACGACGTGCACCGCCAGGCCGTGGGCCTGCAGCCCGGCCGCCGCCTCGAGCCCGAGCAGCCCGCCGCCGATGACGACGGCCGTGTGCCTGCCCTGGACGTGGGTGAGCATGTTCGTGGCGTCGTCGAGACTGCGGAACCCGAACACGCCCGGCGTCAGCGTCGTCCGGTCCCGCCACATGCCCTCCATGGGCGGGAAGAACGAGCGGCTGCCGGTGGCGAGGATCAGCGTGTCGTAGGCCGTGACCGAGCCGTCGTCGGCGTAGACGACCTTGGAGGGCCGGTCGATGCGGACGACCCGGACGCCCGCGTGCAGCGTGATGCCGTTGTCGGCGTACCAGTCCACCGGGTTGAGGAAGAGCTCGTCCTCGTCGTCCTCGCCCTGCTCGGAGGCGTCGGCGTCGGCGTTGTCGACGGCCTGACCGGCCGCGTTCGCCAGGACCTCGGAGAGCAGGATCCGGTTGTAGTTGCCGTAGGGCTCGTCGCCGAAGACGGTGATGGCGAACCGCTCGGCGCCGCCGCGGGCGAGGATCTCCTCCACGGCCCGGGCCCCGGCCATGCCGTTCCCGACGACGACGAGTCGCGCGCGGTCGTCGTCGTGGTCTCCCGTCTCCTGGCCGGACCCGAGGGTCGCCGTCATCAGACCTCCACCAGGCCGCAGTCGACGACGAGGGTGCCGCTCGTCCCGGCGGGCGCGGAGTAGTGCAGCTCGACGGAGCTGCCCGCGAGCAGGTCCTCGACGACGCGCAGCGAGACGTGCATGTCGGACTTCGCGCCGACCGGCAGCCACCGGGAGGGGGCGCCGTCGAACACGAGCACGACGGTGGCGAGCTCGTCGGACGAGTTGCCCGCCCGGACGTAGAGCACCTGGCCGGTCACGCCCTCGGGCACCGTGTAGGTCAGCGAGGGGTGCAGCAGGGCCGGCTTGTCCAGTCCCTGCCCCTCGAACGCGAACGCGCCCTGCAGGAACCGTGGCGTGGTCATCATGAGGGGGTGTCCTCCCGTGACGGTGGAGCGGTGGCGGTGGTGGCGGGGCTCAGGGCCACCGCGCAGGTCTTGAACTCGGGCATCCGCGACGCCGGGTCGAGGGCGGGGTTGGTGAGGTCGTTGATCGTCGCCGTGCCCGACCAGTGGAACGGCGCGAAGACGGTGTCCGGGCGCACCGACGAGGTCAGGCGGACCCGCATCCACGCCTCGCCCCGGCGGGTGCGCAGATGGAGGTCACCGCCCTCGGCGACGCCGAGGTGCCCGGCGAGGTCGGGGTGCACCTCGACCACCGGCTCCGGTTCGGCGTCCAGGAGCGCCTTGGTCCGGCGGGTCTGCGTGCCCGACTGGTAGTGCGCCCGGGTCCGCCCCGTGGTCAGCCGGTACGGGTACTCGGCGTCGGGGGTCTCGGCGGGCTCGCGGTGGTGCACGGCGTGGAAGCGGGCGCGGCCGTCGGGTGTGGCGAAGCGGTCGCGGAAGAGCCGGGGCGTGCCCTCGTGCGCCTCGTCCGGGCAGGGCCAGAACACCCCGCGCTCGGCCTCGATGCGCTCCTAGGTGATGCCCGCGTAGTCGGCCTTGCCGCCGGCGCTGGCCCGGCGCAGCTCGTCGAACACCGTCTCCGGGTCGGCGTCGAAGGACCCGCCGCGCCCGAGGCGCCCGGCGAGGTCGCGCGAGCACCGCGAGGTCGCTGCGGACCCCGTCCGGGGCCTGGACGGCCCGCCGGCGGCGCAGCACCCGGCCCTCGAGGTTGGTCATCGTCCCGTCCTCCTCGGCCCACTGGGTGCAGGGCAGGACGACGTCGGCCATCGCGGCGGTCTCGGAGAGGAAGATGTCGGAGACGACCAGGAAGTCGAGAGCGCGCAGCCGCTCGCGCACGTGGGCCGTGTTCGGGGCGGACACGACGACGTTGGACGCCATCACCATCAGGGCCCGGACGCCCCCGTCGGTGCCGAGGCGGTCGAGCATCTCGTAGGCCGAGAGCCCGGGCTGCGGCAGCTCGTCGGGGTCGATGCCCCACACCCCGGCGACGTGCTCGCGGGCGGCCGGGTCGGCGAGCATCCGGTAGCCGGGCAGCTGGTCGGCCTTCTGGCCGTGCTCGCGCCCGCCCTGGCCGTTGCCCTGGCCGGTCATCGTGGCCCAGCCCGGAGTACGGCCGGCCCGGCAGCCCGAGGGCGAGGGCGAGGTTGATCCAGGCCAGCGCGGTGTCCGAGCCCTTCGCGTGCTGCTCGGCCCCGCGCCCGGACAGGAACATCGTGGCGCGCGACGCGGCGAGCAGTCGCACCGCGCGCTCCATGACGCGCACCGGGACGCCGGTGATCCGCTCCACCCGGTCCGGCCAGTACTGCCGCGACCGCCCGCTTCACCGCTGGCCAGCCGGTGGTGCGCTCGGCGATGTAGGCGGTGTCGACCAGGCGGTGCTTCACCGCGAGGTGCAGCAGGCCGTTGGCCAGCGCGAGGTCGGTGCCCGGGACGGGCTGGAGGTGGACGTCGGCCGCGGCGGCGGTGGCCGTGTACCGCGGGTCGATGACCACGTGGGTGGCCCCGCGCTCGCGGCCGGCGGCGAACCAACGCATCGCCGGGGGCATGGTGTCGGCCGGGTTGGACCCGACGAGCACCACCGTGTCGGCGTGGGCGATGTCGGCGAGCGGGAACGGCATCCCGCGGTCGATGCCGAACGCCTTGTTCGCCGCCGCCGCGGCGCTCGACATGCAGAACCGGCCGTTGTAGTCGATCGAGGCGCTGCGCAGCGCCACCCGCACGAACTTCCCGGCCTGGTAGGCCTTCTCGTTGGTCATCCCGCCGCCGCCGAACAGGCCCGCGGCGTCCCGGCCGTACCGCTCCTGGGCCTCGGACAGGGCCGTGGCCACCCGGTCCAGCGCCTCGTCCCACGTCGCCTCGCGGAACGGCTCGTCGCGTCGGTCGCGCACCAGGGGCGTCGTCAGCCGGTCGGGGTGGGTGAGCAGCTCGGCGGCACTGAGGCCCTTCTCGCAGAGCCCGCCGCGGTTGGTCGGGAAGTTCGCGCCCTCGACCCGGAATCCGCCGCCGTCGCTCTCGGCGCGCGTGTCCACCGTCATCCCGCACTGCAGCGAGCAGTACGGGCAGTGCGTGGCGACCGGACCGGTCGACGCGCCGACGAGGGGGAGGGACACACCGCCCACGCTCCGGCGGACCTGTTTCCGGGAGGTGACACGAGCGCTACACCTGCGGGAGCCCCCGTGAGGTCCCGGCGCGGCGCCGTCGCGGAGTGACGTGGATCTCGTTCCCGCGGCTCGGCCGGCCGATCGTGCGGCGCGCGTCACCTCGATCGTTCAGTCTTGGTAGAAGAGGCGTGGGTCACACTTCGGTCGTCCGGCACCGTCTAGCCTCCGCCGGACGGCCGCGGGGGATTTCGTGGTCGCAGGAGACCTTGTCGCTCCGGTGCGGACGACCCGTCCCGCCGGACCGGCCGGGCCGGACGAGATAGGGGCGCGACGGTGCGCATCGGTGTCCCCCGGGAAACCCGGGACCGCGAGACGCGGGTGGCCGCGACGCCCACCACGGTGGGCGGGCTGACGAAACTCGGCTGGACGGTGGTCGTCGAGGCCGGAGCGGGCGAGCGGTCGTCGTTCCGCGACGACGCCTACACCGAGGCGGGGGCGGAGATCGGCGACCCGTGGTCCGCCGAGGTCGTGTTCGCGATCAACACCCCGCGTCCCGACGACCTGGCCCGCCTGCAGGAGGGCGCCACCCTCGTCTGCCGCGTCGCGCCGGCCCAGAACTCCGAGCTGGTCTCCGACCTCGCCGGCCGCGGCATCACGGTGCTCGCCACCGACGCGGTACCGCGCATCTCGCGGGCCCAGTCGCTCGACGTGCTGTCCTCGATGGCCAACATCGCGGGCTACCGCGCGGTCATCGAGGCCGCCAACCACTTCGGGCGCTTCATGACCGGCCAGATCACCGCGGCCGGGAAGGTCCCGCCGGCGAAGGTCCTGGTCGCGGGCGCCGGGGTCGCCGGTCTCGCCGCGATCGGTGCGGCGTCCAGCCTCGGGGCGATCGTCCGCGCCACGGACCCCCGGCCCGAGGTCGCCGACCAGGTCGGCCTCCCTCGGCGGCGAGTACCTCGAGGTCGTCGTCGACGGCGAGAAGGCCGAGAAGTCCTCCGACGGATACGCGAAGGCGACCTCGGAGGCCTACGACCAGCGGGCCGCCGAGATCTACACCGAGCAGGCCGCCGAGGTCGACATCGTCATCACCACCGCCCTGATCCCCGGCAGGTCCGCGCCGCGGCTGCTCACCGCCGACGACGTCGCCGCGATGAAGCCCGGCAGCGTCATCGTGGACATGGCCGCGGGCAGCGGCGGCAACGTCGAGGGCTCGAAGCCCGACGAGGTCGTCGTCACCGACAACGGCGTGACGATCATCGGCGACACCGACCTCGCGACGAAGCTGCCCACGCAGGCGAGCCAGCTCTACGGCCAGAACCTCGTCAACCTCATGAAGCTGCTGACGCCCGAGAAGGACGGCGACCTCGTCCTCGACCTCGAGGACACCGTGCAGCGCGGGATGACCGTCGCCCACGAGGGCGAGGTGCTGTGGCCGCCGCCGCCGGTGGAGGTCTCGGCCGCGCCCGGCCGCCGCGGAGGCGAAGGAGCCGGAACCCGAACCGGAGCCGAAGGAACCCCGGTCACCGGCCTGGCGCTACGGCGCCGATCGCGGTGGGCCTCGCCCTGCTGTTCGTGGCGACGGCGTTCGCGCCCCCCGAGCTCGCCGTGAACCTCACGGTCTTCGTCCTCGCCGTCGTGATCGGCTACTACGTCATCGGCAAGGTGCACCACGCGCTGCACACGCCGCTGATGTCGGTGACCAACGCGATCTCCGGGATCGTCATCGTCGGTGCGCTGGTGCAGTTCGGCAAGCACAGCCTCGTCGTCTCGATCCTCGCGGGCGTCGCGATCGTGCTGGCGAGCATCAACATCGTCGGTGGCTTCGCGGTGACCCGCCGCATGCTGGCCATGTTCACCACGGACCCGAAGGCGGCGGCGCGATGAACCCCCAGACCGCGGCGACCGCCGCCTACATCGTCGCCGCGCTGCTCGTCGTCATGAGCCTCGCGGGCCTGTCCAAGCACGAGACGGCCCGGGCCGGCGTCGTCTACGGCATCGCCGGGATCGGTATCGCGCTCGTCGCGACCGTCGTGCTCGTCGCACAGTCGATCACCGCCGGGGCGATCGGGCTGCTGATCGGCGGGTTCGTCATCGGCGGCGCGATCGGGCTGTGGCGGGCCCGCGTGGTCGAGATGACCGGGATGCCCGAGCTCATCGCGCTGCTGCACAGCTTCGTCGGTCTCGCGGCCGTGCTCGTCGGGCTGGAACGGCTACCTCGAGGTAGAGGCAGTGGAGGCCCCGGTGGGCAGACCGAGGTGGCGCCGAACCTGCTCGGCATCCACTCGGTCGAGGTCGGCGTCGGGGTGTTCATCGGCGCGGTGACCTTCACCGGCTCGATCGTCGCGTTCGGCAAGCTCTCCGGGCGCATGAAGTCGCGGCCGCTGTCGCTGCCGGGCAAGAACGTGCTGAACCTGGGGGCGCTGGTCGCGTTCGCCGGGCTCACCGTGGCGTTCACGATCTCGCCCTCGATCGGCGTGATCATCGCCCTCACCGCGGTGGCGCTCGCGCTGGGCTGGCACCTCGTGGCCTCGATCGGCGGCGGCGACATGCCCGTCGTCGTCTCGATGCTCAACAGCTATTCGGGGTGGGCCGCGGCGGCGTCGGGCTTCCTGCTCGACAACACGCTGCTCATCGTCACCGGCGCCCTCGTCGGGTCCTCCGGTGCCTACCTCTCCTACATCATGTGCACCGCGATGAACCGCTCGTTCATCGCCGTGATCGCCGGCGGGTTCGGGGTCGAGTCGGGCACGTCGGCGGACGTCGAGGGCGAGCACCACGAGATCCAGGCCGACGAGGTCGCGGAGATGCTGCGGCAGGCGACGTCGGTCGTCATCACCCCGGGCTACGGCATGGCGGTGGCGCAGGCGCAGTACCCGGTGGCCGAGCTGACGAGCAAGCTGCGGGACAAGGGCATCGACGTGCGCTTCGGCATCCACCCGGTGGCCGGGCGTCTCCCGGGGCACATGAACGTGCTGCTCGCCGAGGCGAAGGTCCCCTACGACATCGTCCTCGAGATGGACGAGATCAACGACGACCTCCCCGAGACCTCGGTCGTCCTGGTCATCGGCGCCAACGACACCGTGAACCCGGCCGCCGAGGAGGACCCGATCGAGCCCCATCGCCGGCATGCCGGTGCTGCGGGTGTGGGAGGCGGAGAACGTCGTGGTGTTCAAGCGCTCCATGGCGGTGGGCTACGCCGGGGTCCAGAACCCGCTGTTCTTCAAGGAGGCCACCTCGATGATCTTCGGGGACGCGAAGCAGCGGGTGGAGGACATCATCGCGGCCCTCTAGCCGAGGCCCGAACGAACGACCCGTTCGTCACGGAGAGGTGACGACGGGCCGTTCGTCGCGGCGGGTCAGGCCCGACGAGCGCGGACGAGCCGAGCGCCTCGGCGACCAGCTGCACCGACTGCCGGCGCTCGGCCGAGTCGTGGATCGCCGTCGTGATCATGAGCTCGTCGGCGTCGGCCTCGTGGGCCTTGCGCAGCAGGTCCTCGGCCACCTGCTCCGGGGTGCCGATCGAGACCTTGTCGCCATGCCTGCGCGACCTGCTCCTCGGCGGCGCTCCAGTCGTGGGCGGCGGCCTCCTCGGGGCTGGGCAGCGGGCCGGGGACGCCGGTGCGCAGCCGGGCCATCGACAGCGCGTTGGCGCGGCCGAGCGCCTGGGCGCGCTCGGCGTCGGGGTGGGCGATCGCGGCCGCGCCGAGGATGACGTGCGGCTCCTGGGCGCCGGAGCCCTCGCTGGGACGGAAGTTCTGGCGGTAGATGCGGGTGGCCTCGCCGGCGTCCGCGCCGCCGAAGTGGCCGGCGTAGGCGAACCCGGTGCCGAAGACCGCCGCGGCCTGGGCGCCGTAGTAGCTGGACCCGAGGATCCACACCGGCGGCAGCGGCACGTCGTCGGGGAGCGCGACGATGCCGTGGAACGGGTGCTCGGGGTCGAAGCCGTCGACGTAGCCGCGCAGCTCGGCGAACTGGTCGGGGAAGTCGTCCGCGGTCAGCGCCTGGTGGGAGCGGCGCAGCGCGATGGCGGTGCGCGGGTCGGTGCCGGGCGCGCGGCCGAGGCCCAGGTCGATGCGGTCCGGGAAGAGTGCCGCGAGGGCGCGGAACGTCTCGGCGACCTTGAGCGGGCTGTGGTTGGGCAGCATGATCCCGCCGGAGCCGACGCGGATGGTGCTCGTGGCGGACGCGACCGCCGAGATCATCACCTCGGGGCTCGAGCTCGTCACGCTCGCGATGTTGTGGTGCTCGGCGAGCCAGAACCGCCGGTAGCCGGCTGCCTCGGCGACGCGGGCGAGCTCCACGGTGTCGTGCAGGGCCTGCGAGGCGGGCACGCCGGAGGGGATCGGCGAGAGATCGAGGACCGAGATCGGGATGCCCATGCGTGGTGCAACGCGGCCGCCCCGCCGCGTCATTCCGGGTGACGGCGTCCCGGTGGGCGCCCGGGTATGGACGCCCACCGGGCCGCTCAGGCCTCCGGGGCGTCCGGGATCCGCACCGCGCAGGCGTTCGTCGCCTCGCTGGTGACCCCGTCGAGATCCGTCCGCACGGTGGCGTGGAACCGGCTGATCAGCTGATCCAGTCCCACGGTGAAGGAGATCTCCATGATCTGCTTCGTGTCGAAGTGCTCCGCCATCTTCTTGTAGATCTCATCGGTGATCGGCTGCATCCAGGTGGACGTCCGCGCGAACACGATGATCGCTTCCTCGGGGGGCGAGAACATGCCCTCCGGGAGCGGGTCGTCGAGGAGGTGCGACATCTCCTCGTCGGTCAACCCCGATGCTCGACCGAGCACCACGTGGGTCGGCGTTCAATAGAAGCAGTTGTTCGCGACCGCGCTGGTCAGGTACGGCAGCTCCTTCATCCGCGCGGTGGGCAGCGAGTTGTCGAAGTACACGGTCTCGGCCAGGGCGAAGAACTGCTCCATCGCCTTCGGGTGGTTCGCGAGCGCGCGGTGGACGTTGAGCAGCCCGACCTCGGGCTGGGCGTCGCGGGCGCCCTCGAGCAGCGCCTTGGCGTGGGGGTCGAGGCCGGGGTCGTCGGGATCGGGCAGGGGGATGCGGGCCACGGGGGCACCTTCCGTCTCGGATCAGCTGACCCGACCGATGCTCCGCACGTGACGTTTCCGGGACGTTGTGGCGGGACTACGTCCTGGGGGCGAGGACGTCGAGCAGGTCCTCCCGGCCGAACATCCGGGCGGTGTCCACGGCGGTCGGATGCCCGGCGAGCGGGTCGGCGCCACCGTCCACGAGGGCGCGCACCACGTCGTCCTCGCCCTTGAACACCGCTCCGGCGATCGGCGACTGACCGCGGTCGTTGAGCCGGTCGACGTCGGCGCCGCGCGCCACGAGCGCCCGGACGGCGTCGGCGTGCCCGTGGTAGGCCGCGAGCATCACGAGCGTGTCCCCGGAGTCGTTCGTGAGGTTCACCGGGACACCGGCGTCGACGTAGGCCGGCCAGGGTCGCGGCGTCGCCGTCGCGGGCCAGGTCGAAGATCCGCCCCGCGAGCTCCGCGACGTCGGCCGGGGGTTCGGGGGCGCTGGGTCCGTCGCTCATGGCCGGCAGGATAGGCCGGTGCGACGCCCCGGTCAGCGGTGCAGCGGCGCCGCGACGTCCGGGTCCGGGGTGGGCTCGGGGGCGTCCTCGTCGTCGTCGCCGCGACCCCACCCGCAGTACGGGCACCACGGCTCGATGCGGCGGTGCACGACCGTCAGCGCCATCGTGGCCAGACGGCAGGACCAGCACGAGGTCGCCCCAGCCGGGCCGGATCATCAGGCCGGCCGCGACGCCCACGGCCGCGACCACGACGAGCACCGCGACGCCCGACGTCGTGGTGGCCGAGTGGAACAGCCGCAGCCAGCGCCGGCGGGTCTCGCACCGCGCGCGCCGGGTCGGCAGGGCTCTCGGCGATGCAGCGCAGGCACAGCCGGTCGTCGTGGGCGAGGGTGAACAGCTGCACGACGATGAACACGACGACGGCGGCCAGCGAGACCACGCTGCTCTCGTGCGCGTCGGCGAACCCGGCCGCGATCGCCACCGCGATGAGCGGACCGCCCGAGCAGCAGCGGGCGGTGGGCGATCGCGGAGCGGAGGCGGACGAGCCGGGACGGACCCTCCCGCGTCGTGCTCGGGCGGGACCTGGTGGCCGTGCCGGCTCATGCCCACCCCCTCCTCGCGGGCGGACCGCGAGTCGTCGTGAAGGAAGCGTATGGGCCGTGCGCGCCGGATGCGACCGGCCGCGCGCAATCCGCCCCCTCGGCGCAGCGAACGGTCAGCCCCGGGCCACGAGCAGCGGCACGAGCTGCTCGGCCGGCGTCAGCGACCCGTGGTGCCCGACGAGCGCGGTCTCCCGCGGCTCGATGCGCGAGCGCACCATCGTCCAGTTCCCGCGCGCGGCGGCCACGACCTCGCCGATCCGGCCCCGCGCCGTGTCGGACACGGTCGGGCCGAACCAGCCTGCCTCGATGGCCTCCTCGCGACCGAGCACCCAGGCCCGGTCGCCCGAGCTCGCCGCGCCAGGTGTCCAGGACGTCCCGGCCGCGCCCGCCGCCGCGTGGACGTGCCGCACGCGGGTCTCCCCGGCGAGCCGGCGCACCCCGGAGAGCAGGGCGGGGGTGGTGTCGATGTCGACCTGCCAGCCGCGGTCGGTCGGGACCATGCCGTGGTCGGCGACGACGAGCAGCACGGTGCCCGGGCGCAGGCACTCCGCGATCGCGGCGACGAGCCGGTCGACGATCTGCAGCTGCATCCGCCACGGCAGGCTGCCGGGGCCGTGCTGGTGGCCGATCATGTCGAGGTCGCCGTGGTAGGCGTAGCAGAGCGCCCGCTCCTCGGGCTCCACCGCGAGGCCGTGGAGGAACTCCGCGGCGAGGTCACCCGAGCGCCGAGACGCCGTGGAAACGGCCGCCGCGCAGGGCCGCGCGGGTCAGCCCGGACCGGCGTTGCACCTCCGGAGCCACCCGGGTGACCGCGACCCCGGCGCGCAGCGCCCGCTGCAGCACCGTGGGCTGCGGCTGGACCTGCTCCGGGGGCAGGTCGGCGAGCAGGTCCACCGGATCCGCGGCGCCGTGCGCGCACCAGCGCAGCGTGTTGAGCACGAGGTCGGCCTCGGCGGACGGGTCGTCCGGGCGGCGGGACGGCCATCGAGTAGCCCTCGATGCCGTGCACGCCCGGGGTCAGGCCGGTGCCGAGCGAGGTGATGCTCACCGCGGTCGTCGCGGGGAAGCACGACGTCAGCCGCCGCGATTGCGGGGAGGCGGCGAGCTCGGTGAGGGCCGGGGCGTCGTGCGGGTGCGCCGCGAGCAGTTCGGCGCCGAGCCCGTCGACGAGCAGGACCCCCGCCGCGGTGACGTCCCCGCGGTGCCGCCCGACCCCGAGGGTGTCGGCGAACCCGTCGACGTCGAGCGCCGCCGCGGCGGACGGCATCACCTCGGTGAGCGTGCCGTGACCGTAGGCCGGGAGGAACGGTTCGTCGGTCGGCTCCTCCGGGCCGCGCGGTCTCATGGCGGGGGATCGTAGGGCGCGCCGCGACCCGGGGCGGCCCGGGCCGGGCCCGCGTCACCCCGCGCCTCGCGATCACCGGGGGCGCGGGGCCGCGGGCCCGCCCGTCAGACCGGCGAGACGGCGTCCGGCGTCGTGGTCTCCGGGACGGTCGTCGCGTGGTAGTCGTCGCCGCCGGTGTGGTCGACACCCTCCGGGGTGCGGGTCGCGCGCAGCACGAGGGTGACCACGACGGCGACGACGAGGTTGCCGATCAGGGCCACGGCCCCGACGTAGATCTGGACCGTCGAGCCGGCGAAGGGGTGCCAGCCGAAGATGCTCAGCTTGCCCAGCGCGAGCGCCGACCCGCCGAAGTGCGACTTGCCGCCATGGCCGGGTTGGGGATGCCGTAGAGGATGATCATGCCCCAGATCAGGCCGACCGCCCATCCCGCGAGCAGCGCCCAGCGGTGGAACCACCGGGTGTAGAGCGCGATCGCCACCGACGGCAGCGTCTGCAGGATGATCACGCCGCCGATGAGCTGCAGGTCGACCGAGAACTGCGGGTCGATCCCGACGATGAACAGCACCGCGCCGATCTTGACCACCAGCGAGGCGAGCTTGGCCTGGCGGGCCTCGTCGCGCGGGGTGGCGTCGCGGCGCAGGAACTCCTTGTAGATGTTGCGGGTCCACAGGTTGGCCGCGGCGATCGACATGATCGCGGCCGGGACGAGGGCGCCGATGCCGATCGCGGCGAACGCGATGCCCGCGAACCACGGCGGGAACTGCCCGGCGAACAGCGCCGGGACGATGGTGTTGGAGTCCGCGCTTGCCGGTGGACCCGTTGATGATCGGCTGCGTCTTCGCCGCGATCGCCACGTAGCCCAGCAGGGCGAGCAGGGCCAGCAGGAACGAGTACGCCGGCAGCGCGGTCATGTTCCGCCGGATCGTGGCGCGGCTCGAGCTGGACAGCACCCCGGTGATCGAGTGCGGGTAGAGGAACAGCGCCAGCGCCGAGCCGAGCGCCAGCGTGGCGTACTGGAGCTGGTTGTTCGCCGAGAGCAGCGTCGAGCCCGCGGGCTGGCCGGTGGTCGGCGAGGGCTTGGAGAGCTTCGCCTGGCCGGCGTCGAAGATCGCGCCCCAGCCGCCGAGCTTAGCGGCAGGTAGATGATCGCGACGAGGATGACCAGGTAGATCAGCACGTCCTTGACGACCGCGATCAGCGCGGGGGCCCGCAGCCCGGACTGGTAGGTGTAGGCGGCGAGCACGACGAACGCCACGAACAGCGGCGCGTGGCCCCAGAAGCCCGGAGCCGTTGAGCCCGATGGTCCGCAGCACCGCCTCGAGCCCGGCGAGCTGCAGGGCGATGTAGGGCATCGTCGCGACGATGCCGGTGATCGCGATCGCCAGCGCGAGCAGCGGGGAGTCGTAGCGCCCGCGCACGAAGTCGGCGGGGGTCACGTAGCCGTGCACCCGCGAGACCGACCACATCCGCAGCAGCGGCAGCATCACCAGCGGGAACGCGATGATCGTGTAGGGCACCGCGTAGAAGCCCAGCGCGCCGGAGGAGAACAGCAGCGCCGGGATCGCGACGAACGTGTAGGCGGTGTAGAGGTCCCCGCCCAGCAGGAACCAGGTGATCCACGACCCGAACGTCCGCCCGCCGAGCCCCCACTCGTCGAGGTGGTCGAGGTCCCCGGACGCGGCGCCAGCGGCTGGCCATGAAGCCCATGACCGCGACCGCGATGAACAGCACCAGGAAGACGACGAGCTGCGACGACCTGCGGAGCCGGTCATCGCGTCGCCCTCCTCGTCCGGCGCGGCGGGTGAGCAGGTGGACCGCGAGCGTGCAGAGGATGCCCGAGCGGGATGACCGCCATCTGGAACCAGTAGAAGAACGGCATGCCGTCCAACGCGGGGCTCGGTCATGTTGAACAGCGGCGTGATCAGGCTGATCAGCGGGACGAGCAGCAGCAGGTTCCAGGCGCGGAAGTGGAACGGGGGCGGGCGGGACCGGGGTCGGTGGCCGCAGGGGTCGGTCCGCGGACGGTTCCGGCGGGGGCGCGGCAGTGGGGGACGACATCGTCGGCGGTCCTTCGCTCCTCTGGAGGCGGACGCGCGGGATGTTAAGGCCCCGGACGGAGGCCGCACCAGGGCCCTTTTACCGCCCGGTAGCGTCCTCGGCCGGGCTCGGGCGCGGCCGTCGCGGGCCGCTCGCGCCGGCGCCTGCGGACCTCGCGGACGACGACGACGGCGGCGACCAGGACGACGACCGGGATCGGGCCCCAGGCGAGGTAGCTCGCCACCTGGTGCAGGCTCGCCGCGAAGACGTAGCCCAGCAGGACGCAGGCCCCGCCCCAGAGGATGCCGCCGACGGCGTTCCAGGGCAGGAACGTGCGCAGGTAGGGCATGCGGGCCATGCCGGCGAGCCCGGGCACGAGGGCGCGGAGCAGCGCGGTGCCCCGCCCCAGCAGGACGGCCTTCCCGCCGTGGCGGTTGAGGAACTCCTCGCCCGCCTGCCACCGGCTCTCCCCGACGAGGCGCCCGAGGCGCGACTGCTGCAGCCGCGGCCCGATCACCCGGCCGACCTCGTAGCCGACGGAGTCCCCCGCGATCGCGCACACGATCGCGATGATGATCATCGGGACGAGGGAGATCACACCCTCGTGGGCGGCGAACCCCGCGACGAGCAGCGCCGTCTCCCCGGGCAGCACGACGCCGACCATGATCGCCGCCTCGGCGAACGCGAGGCCCCCGGCGATCACGTACAGCCAGGGGCCGACGCTCTCGGCGATCCCGCGCAGGAAGTCCAGCACTGCTCCATCGTGCCCGAGATGCGTGGTCCCGGGACGAGCGAAGGGCACCTCCGGTCGACGAGATCGACCGGAGGTGCCCTTCGCCGTCGTACGGCGTCAGGCGCCCAGGCGCTGCTTGAGGGCCTCGAGCTCGTCGCGCATCGAGGTCGGCAGGCCGTCACCGATCGAGGCGAACCACTCCTCGATCAGCGGCAGCTCCTCGAGCCACTCCTCGCGGTCGAACCGCAGGGACGCCTCGATGTCCTCGGCCGGCTCGGTCGAGCCCCTCGG
The DNA here is from genome assembly GCA_963849235.1 of uncultured Actinomycetota bacterium. Lineage (GTDB taxonomy): Bacteria > Actinomycetota > Actinomycetes > Mycobacteriales > Pseudonocardiaceae > Actinomycetospora. Next base: position 772,927 of record CAWKGY010000003.1, read on the forward strand.
TGTCGATCTGGTCGGCGCTCGGCACGTGGCCGATCGGCGTCTCGGTGGCGGCGGCCTTGCCCTCGAGCCGCTCGATGATCCACTTGAGGACGCGGCTGTTCTCGCCGAATCCGGGCCAGAGGAAGCGGTTGTCCTCGCCGCGGCGGAACCAGTTGACGTAGAAGATCTTCGGCAGCTTGGTGGCGTCGGCGTTCTTGCCGGTGTCCACCCAGTGCTGGAAGTAGTCGCCGACGTTGTAGCCGAGGAAGGGCAGCATCGCCATCGGGTCGCGACGGACCTGGCCCTTGCCGCCCTTGGCCGCGGCGGTCATCTCGCTGGACATCGTGGCGCCCATGAAGGTGCCGTGCTGCCAGTCGAAGGACTCGGTGACCAGCGGGACCGTCGTCTTGCGGCGGCCGCCGAAGAGGATCGCCGAGATCGGCACGCCCTGCGGGTCGTCCCACTCGGGGGCGACGACGGGGCACTGCGAGATCGGCACGGTGTAGCGCGAGTTCGGGTGGGCGGCCGGCTTGGCCGAGCCCGGCGTCCAGTCGTCCCCGGTCCACGAGGTGAGGTGCTGGGGGTCGCCCTCCAGGCCCTCCCACCAGATGTCGCCGTCGTCGGTGAGGGCGACGTTGGTGAACAGCGCGTTGCCCGTGCTCGATGGTGCGCATCGCGTTCGGGTTGGTGTTCCAGTTGGTGCCGGGCGCCACGCCGAAGAACCCGAACTCCGGGTTCACCGCGTAGAGCCGGCCGTCGGAGCCGAAGCGCATCCAGGCGATGTCGTCGCCGACGGTCTCGGCACGCCAGCCCGGGATGGTGGGCTGCAGCATCGCGAGGTTGGTCTTGCCGCAGGCCGACGGGAACGCGGCCGCGACGTAGTACGCCTTCTCCTCGGGGCTGATCAGCTTGAGGATCAGCATGTGCTCGGCGAGCCAGCCCTCGTCGCGCGCCATGACCGAGGCGATGCGCAGCGAGTAGCACTTCTTGCCGAGCAGCGCGTTGCCGCCGTAGCCGGAGCCGAAGCTCCAGATCTCGCGGGTCTCGGGGAAGTGGCTGATGTACTTGGTGTCGTTGCAGGGCCACGCCACGTCGGCCTGGCCCGGCTCGAGCGGCGCGCCGATCGAGTGCAGCGCCGGGACCCACTCGGAGTCGGCGGCCTCGAGGCGCTCGTACACGTCGGCGCCCATGCGGGTCATGATGTGCATCGACGTCACGACGTAGGCGCTGTCGGAGATCTCGACGCCGAGCTTGGGGTGCTCCGCGTTCGTCGGCCCCATGCAGAACGGGATGACGAACATCGTGCGACCACGCATGCAGCCCCGGTAGAGCTCGGACATGGTGGCCTTCATCTCGGCCGGGTCCATCCAGTTGTTGGTGACCCCCGCGTCCTTGCGGGTCGACCGAACAGATGAAGGTGCGCTCCTCGACGCGGGCGACGTCGTCCGGGTCGGAGGCGGCGTAGAACGAGTTCGGCTTCTTCTCGGGGTCGAGACGGGTGTACGTGCCGGCCTCGACGAGCTCATCGGTGAGGCGCGTCCACTCCTCCGGCGAGCCGTCGCACCACACCACCCGGTCCGGGGTGGTGAGCTCGGCGACCTGGGTCACCCAGTCCAGGACCTCCTGGCGCTGCAGCGGCGGGGTTGTCGAGCCCAGGGATGGTCGGTGCGGCCGTCATGCGTCGTGTCACTCTCCGATCGTCTCGCCGGTCTCCGAGCGACGACCGTGGGGTCGCCAGAGTGACGGGGCCGCGCCGCGTCCGCGGGCGCAGAGGGGCCGGGCACGGGTGACGGACTGCTACACCACACCGTGACGCCCCGTCTGAGTACTCCGACGTTAACGACAGATGTTGCCGACGGAACCGCTCGTCGGTGTCGAGAGGCACCACTTCCACGATCAAGCTGAACGATTCAGGCCCGCAGGGCGCTGACCAGCGCCGGGAAGGGCTTCACCGAGAGGTGACGCGAGCCTCACCGTCGCCAGATCGTCGCCGCGGCTGGGCCCGGCGGTCACGATCGCGACCGGGGTGCCGGCCCGGGCCGCGGCGCGGGCGAAGCGCAACCCGGACATCACGGCCAGGGACGATCCGAGGACGAGCAGCGCCCGGGCCCGGGCGACCCGCTCGAAGCAGGACGCGACGCGCGGGCGGGGGACGGACTCGCCGAAGAAGACCACGTCGGGCTTGAACGGACCCTCGCCCGCACGCCGGGCAGTCGATCATGGTGAACCGGTCGACGAGCCCGGCCGGGAGCTCGGCGTCGCCGTCGGGGTTGACCTGGGTGGAGCGCAGCGCGGCGACGTCCGCGTCGAACGCCCGGTTGACCGCGGCGAGCCGGCTCCTGCACGCGGCCCGGTCGTGCGACGCGGCGCAGCCCAGGCACACCACGCGGGCGAGCGCGCCGTGGAGCTCGACGACGTCGCGGGCGCCGCCGGCCTGGTGGAGCCCGTCGACGTTCTGGGTGATGACGTCGGTGACGAGCCCGGTGCGCTGCAGGGCGGCGACGGCGCCGGTGGGCCTCGTTGGGGCGGGCGCGCTCGATCTGCGGCCAGCCGACGTGGCTGCGGGCCCAGTAGCGGTGGCGGGCGGCGGGGTCGGAGACGAACGCGTCGTAGGTCATCGGGGCGTGCCGGCGGGCCGCGCTCGACGGGCCGCGGTAGTCCGGGATGCCGGAGTCGGTGGAGATCCCGGCCCCGGACAGCACGCACACCCCGCCGGAGCCGACGAGCGTGGCGAGCTCGCCCAGATCCCCGCGCGTGCGGGACCTCGGCCTCCCACGCGGCCTGCTGCCACCCGACGCGCCCGGGCGCCCCCGGGTAGCGCATCACCACTCGTCCCACGCGCTCCATTGTGCCCCCCACGGCCCCGGGCCCTCCCCGGCGCGAGGGGAACCGTCGTACCGGGAGAGCGAGTGGATCCTCCCGTCGCCGCCGCCCCGTTTGTGGCGCATCCGCCGGTGGCACACCGACCCATGCCCGCCACCGCCCCGACGCTCCCGGCCCGCCACCGCTCGGCCTGGCTGGACCGCGCCGACGCCGAGGGCGCCGCCTACCCGGAGCTCCTCGGCGAGCACCGCGTCGACGTCGCCGTGGTCGGGCGCCGGGATCACCGGTCTCACCACCGCCGTCGCGATGCACCGGGCCGGCCTGTCGGTCGCGGTCCTCGAGGCGCGCCACGTCGGTGCGGTGGCCAGCGGGAACACCACCGCCAAGATCTCCGTGCTGCAGGGCACCCGCGCGGCCACCCTCGCGCGGCGCCACCCGCAGGAGGTCGTCGACGCCTACCTCGCGGCGCACCGGGCGGGCTTCGACTGGATCGCCGAGCGGGCCGCCGGGGTCGACTGCGGCTACGAGCGCGCACCCGCGGCCACCTTCTCGACGGCGGGTCGCTCGGGCCCGGGGGCACGGACGGTCCGCGCGGAGGCCGAGGCGCTGCGTGCGGCGGGCCTGCCCGCCACGCTGGACGCCGACCTCGACCTGCCCTTCGCGGTGTCCGAGGCCGTCACCCTCGCCGACCAGGCGCAGTTCGACCCGTGCCCTACCTGCACGACCTCGCCCGCGAGCTCGTCGACGGCGGGCAGGCGGTGTTCGAGCGCACCCGGGTGCTCGGCGTCTCGCTGGCCGCCTCGCTCGGGGCGCCGCCGCAGCTGCGGACCGCCCGCGGCACCGGTCCGTGCCGACCGGGTGGTCCTCGCGACCGGCCTGCCGGTGCTCGACCGTGGCCTCTACTTCGCGCGGGTGGAGCCGGCCCGCTCGTACGCCCAGGCCGTCCGCGTCCGCGACGAGGGCACGCTGCCCGCGCGGCATGTACCTCTCGGCGGACTCCCCGACGGTCTCGATCCGCACCGCGGTGCTCGACGGCGAGCGGCGCCTGCTCACCGGCGGCTTCGGCCACCGCGTCGGGACCGAGCGCCCCCATGTCGGAGCACGAGCGCACGCTGGCCGACTGGGCCGCGGCCCGGTGGCCCGTCGCCGAGATCACCCATCGCTGGTCGGCCCAGGACTACGAGCCCGAGGACGGGCTGCCCTTCGTCGGGCCGATGCCGCTGCAGCCGCGGGTGCTCGTCGCCACCGGGTTCGCGAAGTGGGGGATGACCGGCGGCACCGCGGCGGGCCTCGCGCTGGCCGACCACGTGCTCGGCCGCGAGAACGCCTGGGCGTCGACGTGGGCGGCGGACCGGGTGCCGCGGCTGCGCTCCGTGCCCGCGCTCGCGAGCTTCAACGGCCAGGTCGCCCGGTACCTGGCCACCGGCTGGGCGAGCCCGGACCTGCCCGCCCGCCGCCCGCTCGCCGAGGGCGAGGGCCGGGTGGAGACGACGCCGCGCGGGAAGGTCGGCCGCTGCCGCGTCGGTGGGCTCGAGCACGAGGTCGGCGCGGTCTGCCCCCACCTCGGCGGCATCCTCGAGTGGAACGACGCCGCGGCGAGCTGGGACTGCCCGCTGCACGGCTCCCGCTTCGCTCCGGACGGCGAGGTGCTCGAGGGTCCGGTGACGGCAGGGCTCGGCGCGCCGCCGGGGTTGGCCCGCGTCGTGGCGCCGCGCCGCTGAGGCGGGCCCGCGGGTCAGCTCGCCTGCGAGACCGACGACATGTTGAAGTCGGGGATCCGCAGCGGCGGCATCGCGGCGAGGGTGAACCAGTCCTTCCACTCGCGCGGCAGGGTCCGCTGTGGTGGCGCCGGCCTCCGTCGCGCGGCGCACGAGGTCGAGCGGGGACTCGTTGAAGCGGAAGTTGTTGACCTCGGCGGTGACCTCGCCGTCCTCGACGAGGTAGACGCCGTCGCGGGTCAGGCCGGTGAGCAGCATCGTCTCCGGGTCGACCTCGCGCATGTACCAGAGGCAGGTCAGCAGCAGCCCCCGCTTCGTCGAGGCGACCACGTCCTCGAGCGAGGCGTCCGACCCGCCGGTGAGCAGGAGGTTCTCCGACGGCGGGGCGAACCGGGCGCCGTCGGCGGCGAACTCCGCGGCCGCCGCCCGCGGGTAGGCCAGCTCGCCGACCCGGCCCTCGCGCAGCCACTCCACCCGCCGCGTCGCCGCGCCGTTGTCGAACACCGACACCTCGTCGCCGGAGCTCGTCGTCGCGAGCACCGGTTCGTAGGTCAGGGCCGGGAAGCCCGGGGCGTCCGGATCCCCGGCGAGGGTGAGCGGCAGCGAGGTGAGCTGCTCGCCGACCCGCGTGCCGCCCGCGCGGGAGAGCGCGCTGCGGCCCTCCTGCGCGGGCCGCCCGCCCATCGACCACGCCAGGTAGATCATGAAGTCGCTGACCGCCGACGGCGGCAGGATCGTCTCGTGACGGCCGGGCTCGATCGCGACCCGCCGCCGCCCCCACGCCAGCCGCCCCCGCAGGTCGGCGAGCAGCGCCGGGCAGGTCGACGTCGGTGAAGTCGCGGGAGCTCTGCCCGCCCCACACCGAGGAGCCCGTCGACGGGTCCTTGAGGTTGATCTCCACCGCGCCGCCGGGGCTCACCCAGCGGCGCCGCACCCCGGCCGTCGTCCCGAGCCAGGTGGTGGTGACGTGGTGGTCGGCGAAGCCCGGCGGAGAGGTCCGTCCCGAACGAGTCCGCCAGCGCGGCGGCGAGCCCGCTGAAGACCCCCGCCGAGGTCTCCCCGGCGGCCGCGGCGAAGTCGGTGTCCGGCGGGCCCGGTCGGCGGGGGGAGCTCGGCGGCGTCCCGCGCCGGGCCGGAGCGCTCGGCGGCGACCACCGCCTCGCGCACCGCGTCCTGCAGGGCGGCGTCCGCGCCCGCGTGGTCGTCCGGGGCGCCGATCAGCCGGTCGGGCGCGGAGAGCCGCACGACGCCTGCCCCCGTCCCGCCGGTGGGCAGCGGCACGAGCAGGACGATCCCGACGGTGCGGTCGGTGGTCGCGCCGTTCGTGGTCATGGTGGAGTTCGCCCAGCGCAGGACGGCCTCGGACGTCTCGCGGACGAGCACGACCGCCGCGGCGTCGGGACGGACCCGGCCCGCGATCTCCAGGGTCCGCTCGACGAGGGCCGCCGGACTCGTGGTCAGGGCGGTCACCGGCCCGCCTCGCTCGCCGTGTTCAGCACGTTGATCCCCCGGAACAGGGCGCTCGGGCAGCCGTGGCTCACCGGCGCCACCTGGCCGGGCTGCGCCTTGCCGCAGGTGAACGCGCCGCCGAGCCGCCACGTCGAGGGCCCGCCCACGGCCTCGAGCGCACCCCAGAAGTCGGTGGTGGTGGCCTGGTAGGCCACATCGCGGACCTGACCGGCGAGCTCGCCCCCGGAGATCCGGTAGAAGCGCTGGCCGGTGAACTGGAAGTTGTAGCGCTGCATGTCGATCGACCAGGAGCGGTCGCCGACCACGTAGATGCCGTCGTCCACCCGCGAGATCAGCTCGGCGGTGCTGGTGTCGGCCCCCGGGTCCGGCGCCAGCGACACGTTCGCCATCCGCTGCAGCGGGACGTGGCCCGCGGAGTCGGCGTAGGCGCAGCCGTTGGAGCGCTCGAGGCCCAGGCGCGGCGCGAAGGACCGGTCGACCTGGTAGCCGACGAGCACGCCGTCGCGGACGAGGTCGAACGGGCCGGTCTCGGCGGTGGACACGCCGTCGTCGTCGTACCCGATGCTGGCCAGGCCGTGCGCCACCGTCCGGTCCCCGGTGATCTGCAGGACCTCGCTGCCGTACTGCAGCGTGCCCAGCTGGTCGGGCGTGGCGAAGCTGGTGCCGGCGTAGGCGGCCTCGTAGCCGATCGCGCGGTCGTACTCCGTGGCGTGGCCGATCGACTCGTGGATGACGAGCCACAGGTTGGTCGGGTCGATCACGAGGTCGGTCGGCCCGGCGTCCACGGACGGCGCCGCCAGCTTCTCCGCGAGCAGCTCGGGCAGCTCGGCCAGTTCTGCGGCCCAGTCCCAGCCGGTGCCGGTGAGGTACTCCCAGCCGCGGCCTGCCGGCGGGGCGACCGAGCGCAGCGACTCGAAGCCGCCGCCGTCACGGTCCACCGCGGTGATGCTGATCCCGGGGTCGACCCGGACCCGCTGCTGGGTGGTCACCGTGCCCGCGAGGTCGGCGTAGAAGGTCTGTTCCTTGACCTGCAGGCAGACCGCCTCGACGTGATCGACCCCCGGCGCGGCGAGCAGGGCGGCCGAGCGGTCGGTGAGCAGGCCGATCCGCTCGCCCGGGTCGACCGCGAAGGGGTCGACGTCGTAGGGCGAGACCCAGGTGGCGTCCGCGTGCACCGGCTCCTCGGCGAGGGTGACCGTCTCGCGGGCCACGGGCGCGAGGGTGGCGGCGACCTCGAGGGCCCGGCGGGCGGTGGCGGCCGCGGTGGCCGGGGTGAGGTCGACGTGCGCGGCGAACCCCCAGACACCGTGGTGGAGCACCCGCACGGCGAGCCCGACCTCGTCGGTGTCCGAGGACGCGACGACGCGGGCGTCGCGCAGCTCGAGCGCCGCGCTGCGGATGCGGTGCACCCGGACGTCGGCGTGCTCGGCGCCCCCGGCGCGGGCGGCCTCGAGCCCGGCGGCCGCGACCTCGCGCAGCGGCAGGGCGAGGAAGTCCGCGTCCACCTCGTGCGCGGTGCCGGGGCGGCCCGCGGGCGCGCTCTGGATCGACACGGCCGGGAACGTACCCGAGCGCCCCGACACCGACCGATCCTCGATCGCGCGCTATCCCCGGATCCACTCGCCGGTGAGCGGGTCCACCGACGGCGGCGGGGGCGCCGGCGCGTCCCACGGGTGCTCCTCGGGCTCCCCGGCGCGCGCGGTGACGACGGCGTCGGGGCCGATCCGCGTGACGGCGTCCGCCCGACCGTCGTGGTCGAGGTCGGTGGCGAGGACGAGCTCGTCGGAGACCTCGGCGACGGTCGTGTCGGTCACGCCGTCGGCGTCCGAGTCGACGGTGGGCGCCCCGAGCAGCGGCGCGCCCGGCACGAGGTCACCCGTCAGCATCGTCCCGGCCCAGCCGGCCACCGGGGGATCGGCACCGTGACCGTCCGGCTCGCCGGGCGCGACGGGGCCCGGGACGACGAGGTCGGGTGCGGCGTCGGGCACGATCGGCACGCTAGGCCGGGCCGGTCCGCCGTGGGTGCGGTTCGGCGGAATCCGTCGCGGCGGTCCGGTCGCGGGCCGCGGCGAGCCGCGCGAGCACCGTCTCCGCCCGCGCGGCCGCCTGCTGGGCGCGCTCCGCCCGGGCCACGTCGCGGGCGTGCTCCTCGGCGGCGTGCCGGACCTGCGCGCCCACCCCGCGCAGGGCCGCGTCGACCTCCCGCGCCCGGCGGTCGAGCGCGCGGTCGAGGGCGAGGGTGATCTCCCGCTCGGCCGCGATGAGCGCCTCCACCAGCACGCGCTCGAGGTCCGCGCGGGCCTGGGCCAGGGCCTCCGCGAGCCAGGTGCGGGCGTGCGCCCGGTCGGCCGCCCGCCGCCGCGAGTGCGCGAGCCACCCGGCCGCACCGAGCCCGATGCCCACCGAGACCGGCACCAGCGCCGCCCCGACGACCGGCGCGACCGGCACCGCGAGCAGCGGCAACAACGCCAGCCGGGAGAGCCCGAGGCCGCCCGAGGCGCCGGCGACCACGAGGAGCCGGTCGGTGCGGCGTGGGCTCGGGACCGGGAGGTCCGGCCGCGGCTCCGGGGGTGGGATGCGCAGGGCGGCGAGCTCGTCGGGCGGCAGGAGTCCCGCGAGGGTGTCGACGACGAGGGCCCGCAGCCGCTCCCCGAGCTCGGCGACGACCGCCTCCGCCTCCTGCGCCACCTCCCGCGCGACGGTGTCCGCCAGGTCGGCGACCTCGGCCCGTGTCGCGGTGTCGAGGCGGTCCCGGTGACGGACGGCGAGGGCGCGCAGCCGCCGGGCGAGGTCGTCCACCACGGCGACCCGGGCCGCGGCGAGCTCGGAGCGCCAGCGCACGTGGTGCTCACGGCGCAACGACGCCCGGGCGGTCTCGAGCGCGGCACGCCGCCGCCGCAGCTCCTCGTCCCCGGAGGCCGGTGCCGGCCTCGGCAGGGCGCCGAGCGCGGTCACCGCGGCGCGCAGCGCGTTGGCCTCGGCGAGCATCCGCCGGCGTCGCGCCAGGAGCCGGTACAGGTGGCGCTGCAGCGGGGCGACGCCGGCGTGCCGGCGCAGCGGCTCGCCGTCGGTGCCGGTGCCGCGGGCGCGGGCGGCGAGCACCGGGGAGACCGGGAACCAGGCGGCGTCCGCGAGCCGGGGCAGGCGCTCGGCGACGAGCTCGCGGTCGGCGGCGAGGACGGTGCGCCAGCCCCGGTGCGCGTCCGTGCCGACCAGCGCGAACACCGCCGACTCGACGCCTCCCGCGGCCGCGGCGAGCGCGTCCAGCTCGCCCGCGTCCAGGGGCGAGCCCGCCCCCGCGACGACGAGGAGCAGGGACGCGTCCGGCCCGGGGTCCCAGCCGCCGTCGGGCGCCCGGGTGGGGAGCGCGAGGGCCAGCTCCTCGAGCAGCGGCACGTCCACGATCAGGGCGCCGGGCGTCGGGGCCGCCGCCGGGCCGGTGATCCGCTCCACCCCGGGCCCCACGCCGTCCCCGGGGAGGTCGAGCAGGGCCGCGGCGAGCGCCCGCCGGCCACGTCCGGGGTCCCCGACGAGGGCCGCCACGGCCGGTCCGTCCGTCGATCCCAGGGTCGGCGCGGGCACCCCGGCCTCGGCGAGCACCCGCTCGGCGTCCCGGCGCGCCGCCGCCACGTCGGCGGGCAGCGAGGTCGTCGCTGGCGGTCGCTCATGCCGTGAGCTCCCCCCACAGCCGGGCCCACCCGCGGTGGACGGCGTCGGCCACGTCGGACCGCTCGGGGGGGGTGCCCCACGTCGCGTAGGACCGCCAGGCCGCGGCACGGCGGGCGGCGTGCCCGGCGAGCTCCCCGGGCCCGGCGTCGTCGAGCCCGACGCTCCGGGCGAGGCCGGCCAGCCGCGTGCGGTCCGGGGCGGCGACCCCGGCGCCGGCGAGCAGGTCGAGGTCCCCGGCCAGCTCCTCGGGGAGCTCGACGGCGCCGCCGCGCGACCGGGCCGCCGCCTCGACGAGGGCCAGCTCGAGGTGCAGCGGCCGCGCCGCGAGGTCCTCGAGCAGGTCGCCGAGCCGGGTGAGGTCCCGGGTCCCCGCCGCCGGGGTCCGGCCCTCGCGGCGGTCCGCCCGCGTCGCGTCCCGCTCGCCCGCGAGCAGGGCGGCCACCCGCCGCTCGCCCGCGGCGGCCGCGAGCAGGTCGGCCCGCTCCCGGACCCCGGTGCGCAGCCGCTCGACCACCACGTCCAGCCCGGAGGCCGCCAGCAGCGCGGCACACACGTCCCCGACGCCGGCGTCCGGGCGCTCCCGCAGCACCGTCACCGCGAGCGCGACGCCCCGCCGGTCCAGCAGGTCGAGCAGCCGCGCGCGGACCGGGGCGGGGGCCGGCAGGTCGGCGTGGGTGAAGAGCTCGGGGTCCGCGAGCGCGGCGTCCACGGTCGCGGCGTCGGCCCCCGCGAGCGCGGCGAGCGCGTGCCGGTCCTCGGCGCGCAGGGCACCCGTCGTCGCCGTCTCCGCCAGCAGCCCCACCACCGGGGTCACGGGCCCGAGACGTGCCCCGAGACGGCGCCCGAGCGTCGTCGCGACGGCGTCCGCGTCCTCGGCGGACCCGACGGTGTCGGCGCGGCCCAGCACCGCGACCACCCCGGCCGGCCCGTGGCGCGCGGCCTCGGCGAGCCGCTCCACCTCGTCCGCCCGTGCCGAGGACGGCAGCACGACCAGCGCCGCGGCGGCGTCGTCGGCCGGGCCCGGACCGGCACCCGCGGTCGGGCGGCGTCGCGCGGAGCCCGTCCCCGGGGTGTCGACGACGGTGAGCCCCTCCAGCGCGTCGCTGGTCAACGTGACGAGGAGGTGGTCGACGTCGGCCGGGTCGACCCCGAGCCGGTCCCCGACGGCCGCCGGGACGCGCCCGCCGTCGGCCAGCGGCAGGGGGCGCCGGGTGCCGTCGGCGAGCACGACGTCGAGCCGGTCGACCGGCCCGCGCACGTAGCGGGCCACGAGCCGGGTGCACTCGCCCGCCCCGGTGGGGGCGACCCGCCGCCCGACGAGCGCGTTCACCAGCGTCGACTTCCCCGCCGAGACCGGGCCGGTGACCACGAGCGAGGGCGTCGCCCCGGCGCGCGCGGCGACAGCGTCGAGGGCGTCGGCGGTCGGGAGCGCGACGCCGGGCGCGGCCTCCCGGCACGCACGCGCCGTGTCCTGCGCCCAGCGCCCCACCGCCACCTCCGCCGCCGTCCCGGTGTCGAGCCCGTCCCGGAACGCACAGTAGGGAGCACGGAGAGCCACCGGGGGCCGTTCCGACGGACTCGTGGGGCCACATCCGTCGCATCCGTCGCTGGAGTCACGCGCGCGCCGGGTTTCGCCCGATCGCGCGGACGGGGATGCTGGGCACCGCCGGGTTCCAACCGAAAGGCACCACCGTGGCCAGCAGCGCCGACACGGGCACCTATCTGCTCATCGTGACGATCGGGCTCGTCCTGACCCTGATCGTCGGGCAGATCCTCATGCGCTCCGGGGTGGGATTCCTGCGCGACGTCTTCGACGACCCCGACGTCGCGCAGTCCATGACCCGCCTGCTCGGGGTGGGCTTCCACCTCGTCGCCCTCGGGTTCATGGCCCTGCTCTCGACCTGGGACCCGATCACGGTCTCGAACACCGTCCAGCTGATCGTCACCAAGGTCGGCGGGATCCTGCTCTTCCTCGGCATCCTGCACGTCGGGACGCTCTTCGCCCTGGCGCGGGTGCGGAACAACAGCCGGGCCCGTCAGGTGGCCGCGTCGCTGCGCGGCGGCGGGCGGCGGTCGTCGTCCTCGTCGGGCGAGCGCGACCAGACCCGGGTCATCGAGTCCGGCTGAGCGCCCGGCCCCGTCCCGGTGTGACCCGCCTCCCGCGACGGGGCCTCGGCCGGGGCCGCGGGACGCCGGATGTGAGGATCGTCGGGTGGGTCACGAGCACCCGGCCGCAGTGACCGGGATCGAGGAGCGCGCCACCGCCGCGCGGCGGGGCATCGTGAGCTTCGCCGACCGCGGCGGCCGCATGACGGCGGGGCAGCAGCGCGCCTGGGACCGCTCGTGGGGGCGCCTCGGCGCGGATCTCGCCGACCTGGCCCCGGACGGACCCCGCGCCGACCTGCTCGACGACGCCGGCCGGCTCGACCCGGCGGCGTGGTTCGGTCGCCGGGCCGGCCTGCGCGTCGAGATCGGCTCCGGGATGGGGGAGACGACCGCCGCGCTGGCCGCGGCGGAGCCCGAGGTCGACCACGTCGCCGTCGAGGTCTACCCGCCCGGTCTCGGACAGCTGCTGATGCGCGCCGAGGAGGCCGGGCTCGCCAACCTCCGGCTGCTGCGCGGCGACGCGGTCGTCGTCCTGTCCGACCGGATCGCGCCCGGCTCCCTCGCCGGGCTCCGCGTCTTCTACCCCGACCCCTGGCCGAAGCGTCGTCACCACAAGCGACGCCTCGTCCAGCCCGCCACCGTCGCCCTCATGGCGTCACGCCTGCGGCCCGGCGCGACGCTGCACCTGGCCACCGACGTGGCCGAGTACGCCGACTGGATGCTCGAGGTCACCGACGCCGAGCCGATGCTCGAGAACCCGCACGGCGGGTTCGCGCCGCGGCCCGCGTGGCGCCCCCGGACGAAGTTCGAGACGCGCGCCGAGGCGGAGGGTCGCCCCAGCCGCGACCTGCTCCTGGTGCGCGGGACCGCCGACCCTGCCCCGGACGGGGGGTCGTGATCGTGCGGCGCACCCGGCGACGCCGGGCAGTTAGAGTCGGACCCGTGGCGCCCTCCCCCTCGCCGTCCCCGGCCGACCTCGCGTACGCGCGCCGCTCCGGACGCGCTGTCCGGCGGGGCACCCGAGGTCGAGGACGCGCCGATCACGCCGTTCGAGGGCCCCGGACGCACGCTGCTGGTCTGGGACGCGCCGAACATGGACATGAGCCTCGGGTCGCTGCTCGGCGCGCGCCCGACGTCGGCCTTCCGTCCCCGGTTCGACGCCGTCGGCCGGTGGCTGCTCGGGCTGGCCGGTCCGGACGGCGTCGCCGAGGCGACGGTGTTCACCAACGTCGTCCCGGGCTCGACCGAGATCGTGCGCCCCTGGGTGGAGGCGCTGCGCAACGTCGGGTTCGCGGTCTTCGCCAAGCCGAAGACCGCCGACGACTCCGACGTCGACGACGACATGCTCGGCCACATCGCGGCCCGGCGCGCCGAGGGCGGGCTGACCCACGTCGTCGTGGCCTCCGGGGACGGGCGGGCCTTCCGCGAGCCGCTCGAGGAGCTGGTCGAGCAGGGCATCACGGTCACCGTCATCGGGTTCCGGGAGTACGCCGCGTTCGCGGTGGCCTCGGAGGTCGTCGACTTCCTCGACCTCGAGGAGATCGAGGGCGTCTTCCGCGAGCCGCTGCCGCGCGTCAGCCTGGACACCCTGCCTCCCGGCGGTGCCTGGCTGCAGCCGCTCCGGTCGCTGCGCTCGCTGCTCGATCGGTAGCGCGGTTCCGAGCGAGGGGCACCTTCGGTCGAGTAGATCGGCGAGGGGCGCCCCTCGCCGGAACCCGGGACACTCGCCGACGTGGACGCGCCGGAGCACTGGGGCACCTCGTCGCTCGAGCGCACCGCGGCGACGCAGGCCGACGACCTCGTCCCGGACCCGGGCGCCCGCTGGACCCGCGCCGCCACCAGCTCCGCCGCCCCGGAGCACGTGTGGCGGTGGCTCTGCCAGCTCACCGTCGCGCCCTACAGCTACGACCTCGTCGACAACCTCGGTCGCCGGAGCCCGCCCACGCTGACCCCGGGCGCGGCGGACCTGCGCGTCGGGCAGCGCCTCCTGATCCTCTTCGTGATCGACTCGTTCGTCGACGGCGAGCACCTGACGCTGCGCCTGCGCCGCCCCGGCCGCGGCGTGGTCGGTGAGTTCGCCATCACCTACACCGTGCGCCCCGACGGTCCGGGCCGGACCCGCCTCGTCGCGACCGTCGTCGTCGGCGGGACCCGCGGCACCGTCGGGACCGTCGTCCGGCACGCCCTCGCCTGGGGTGACCTGATCATGATGCGGCGACAGCTGACCCGTCTCGCCGCGCTCGCGACGGACTCACCAGACTGGGCCGCATGAGCGCCCGGCGACTCCACGCCCCGATCGTCCTGACCGGCGAGCACGACGCGCGCGTGCTGCGCGACGCGGTCGTCGACGTCGACGACGCCGGCCGCATCACCCACGTCGGCCCGCGCGGGGACGCCCCCGCGACCGACGCCCCGACGACGACGCTGACCGGCCTGCTCCTGCCCGGCCTGGTCAACACGCACGCGCACACCCCGCTGGCGCTGCTGCGCGGGATGGGTGGCGACCTGCCGCTGATGCGCTGGCTCACCGAGGTGGTCTGGCCGGCGGAGGCGCGGCTGGAGGCGCCGGACGTGCGCGCCGGGATGCTCGCGGGCGGGCTGGAGATGCTGCGCCACGGCGTCACGACGTCCACCGAGATGTACTTCTGGGCCGACACCGTGGTCGACGCCGTCCTCGAGCTCGGGTCCCGCGTCGTCATGACCCCCGGCATCATCACCGCGCCGGGGATGGACCGGCTCGGCACCTGGGAGCAGATGCGCGACGGCATCTCGGCATGGATCGACGCGGACGGCCTGCGCTTCGGGCCGGGCGAGCGCGTCGAGCTCGGGTACGGCGCCCACTCGGCGTACACGCTGACCGCGGACGCGGTGGCGACGACGGCGGCCGCGGCCCGCGAGCGCGGCGCGCTGCTGCACATCCACGTCGCCGAGGCGAAGGGCGAGGACGACGAGGTGCGGGCTGTGTACGGCTCGGTGCCCGCGATGCTGGAGACGACCGGGAGCCTCGACGGCCGGGTGCTCGCGGCGCACGCGATCCAGATGTCCGACCAGGACGTCGAGATCTTCGCCCGGCACGACGTGGCCGTCGCCCACTGCCCCGGCTCGAACGCGAAGCTCGCGGCCGGCGTCGCGCGGGTCGCCGAGATGCTCACGGCCGGGCTGCGGGTGGGCCTGGGCACCGACTCGCCGGCCTCGAACGACGACCTCGACATGTGGGAGGAGCAGCGGCTCGCGTCGCTGTTCGCCCGGCAGCGCGGCGCCGACGCCACCGCGCTCACCGCCGCCGACGTGCTCCACCTCGCCACCGCGGGCGGCGCCGACGCGCTCGGCCGCGACGACCTGGGCCGCCTGCGGCCGGGGGCGTGGGCCGACGTCGTCCACATGGACCTCGACGACCCGGCGTTCGTCGACCCCGACGACGACGCGCAACTCGTGTCGAACCTCGTCTGGTCCGCGGGCGCCCGGGCGGTCCGCGACGTGTGGGTGGCCGGGGAGCCGGTCCTCGCCGACCGCGCCCCCACCCGGGTGGACCCGCGGGACATCCTCACCGCCACCCGGGCGTCGGGGCGCCGGATCAAGGGCTGACGGGATCTCGGCGAGGACCCCCACACCGTCCGCACCACGACCCCGTCCGGGACACACCGACACCAGCCGCGCCGGCCCCTGAGCGGGTGCGGCCCGGGGACGTCCCCCACGCCGTCCGGACGGTGCGCCAGGTCACGTCGCATGGCAGTCTCGCGCGCATGAGCGGTGAGTACCGGCAGGCGTACCAGCGGAGCATGACCGACCCGGACGGGTTCTGGCGCGAGGCTGCCTCGCTGATCGACTGGTACACCGAACCCGAGACGATCATGGACGCCTCGGCGCTGCCGTTCTCGCGCTGGTTCGCCGGCGGCGAGCTCAACACCTGCCACAACTGCCTGGACCGGCACGTCGACGCCGGGCGTGGTGACCAGGTCGCCCTGATCCACGACTCGCCGGTCACCGACGACCGGCAGAAGTACACCTACTCCCAGCTGCGCGACCTCGTCGCGCGGTTCGCCGGGGTGCTGCGCTCGGTCGGGGTCGGCAAGGGCGACCGCGTGATCATCTACATGCCGATGGTCCCCGAGGCCGCGATCGCGATGCTCGCGTGTGCCCGGCTCGGCGCGGTCCACAGCGTGGTGTTCGGCGGGTTCGCGGCGCGCGAGCTCGCGGTGC
The DNA here is from genome assembly GCA_963849235.1 of uncultured Actinomycetota bacterium. Taxonomy (GTDB): domain Bacteria; phylum Actinomycetota; class Actinomycetes; order Mycobacteriales; family Pseudonocardiaceae; genus Actinomycetospora. The sequence goes on from CAWKGY010000003.1 coordinate 788,892, forward strand.
GCATCGACGACGCCAAGCCGTCCGCGATCGTGTCCGCGTCCTGCGGGATCGAGGGCAAGCGGGTCATCGAGTACAAGCCGCTGCTCGACAAGGCGATCGAGCTCGCCGAGCACGACCCCGGCCGCTCGATCGTCCTGCAGCGCCCGCAGGCCGCAGGCGGCGATGACCGACCGCGACGTCGACTGGGCCGAGGCCATGACGAGCGCCGAGCCGACCGAGTGCGTGTCGGTCGCGGCCACCGACCCGCTCTACGTGCTCTACACCTCGGGCACCACCGGCAAGCCCAAGGGCGTGCAGCGCGACAACGGTGGGCACGCGGTGGCCCTGCGCTGGTCGATGGAGACGATCTACGACGTCGGGCCCGGCGAGGTCATGTTCACGGCGTCCGACGTCGGGTGGGTCGTCGGCCACTCCTACATCGTCTACGCGCCGCTGCTCACCGGGGCGACGACGGTGCTCTACGAGGGCAAGCCGGTCGGCACCCCCGACGCCGGGGCCTTCTGGCGCGTGATCGCAGGACCACGGGGTGAAGGCGCTGTTCACGGCGCCCACCGCGTTCCGGGGCATCAAGAAGGAGGACCCCGACGCGACCCTGCTCGCCGACTACGACATCTCCTCGCTGCAGACGCTCTTCCTCGCCGGGGAGCGCCTCGACCCGGAGACGTGGACCTGGGCCTCCGAGAAGCTCGGCGTGCCGGTGGTGGACCACTGGTGGCAGACCGAGACCGGCTGGCCGATCGCGGCGAACATGCGTGGGCTCGAACCGATGGAGCTCAAGGCGGGCTCGCCGTCGGTGCCGGTGCCCGGGTACCAGGTCGAGGTCCTCGACGTCGACGGGTCGAAGCTCCCGGCGGGCGACGAGGGCGCGATCGTCATCAAGCTCCCGATGCCGCCCGGGTGCCTGCAGACGCTGTGGAACGACGACGAGCGCTTCCGCGAGTCGTACATGTCGCGCTACGAGGGCTACTACCTCACGGGCGACGGCGGCTACATCGACGAGGACGGCTACGTCTTCGTCATGGGCCGCACCGACGACGTCATCAACGTGGCCGGCCACCGGCTCTCGACGGGCTCCATGGAGGAGGTCCTCGCGGGCCACCAGGACGTCGCCGAGTGCGCCGTCATCGGGGTCACCGACTCCCTCAAGGGCCAGGTGCCCCGCGGGTTCGTCGTGCTCAAGGCGGGCGTGACCCGCGGCGAGGACGAGATCGGCCCCGAGCTCGTGGCCCTCGTGCGCTCCGAGGTGGGCGCGGTGGCCTCGTTCAAGGACGTGTCCGTCGTCCCGGCGCTGCCCAAGACCCGCTCGGGCAAGGTGCTGCGCAAGACGATGCGCCAGATCGCCGACGGCCAGGACGCGATGGTGCCCTCGACGATCGACGACGCGACGGTGCTCGACACCCTGCGCCCCGTCCTGCAGAAGGGCCCGGGAGCCTGACGGTGCGTGCGTCCTGATCGGCGCCACCGCGCCGATCAGGACTCACAGGGCCGAGGGCGACCGCACCGGGGGCGCCTCCGCGGGCGGAGGTGGGGGCGCGGGCAACAGCGAGTCCAGGCCGCCCACCCGGCGCAGCTTCTGCCACCCGAGCCGGATGCCGCCGAGCGCGGTCACCGCCGAGCGGATGAGCACCGCGTACATCAGCTGGCGGTAGACGATCTGCTGCAGCGGCAGGAGCCAGAGCACGCGCAGCGGCTCGCGCTCGAGCCGGAACGCCACCGCCGCGGCGGCGACCTGGATCGCGAGGACACCCGCCCACATCAGCAGCGTCGTCATCGGGTTCAGGAAGATCAGCCCGTAGACCAGGAAGATGTCGACCAGCGGCGCCAGGAGCGGCAGCACGATCTGGAACACCGCGAGGTGGGCGAGCCCGGCCCGGCCGAACCGGCCGGAGGCGCCGCCGTCGAACACCGCCCGGCGGTGCTTCCACATCGCCTGCATGGTGCCGTAGCTCCAGCGGTAGCGCTGGCGCCAGAGCTGCCCGAGGGTCGCGGGGGCCTCGGTCCAGGCCCGCGCGGAGTCCTCGTAGACCACCCGCCACCCGGTGCGGCAGATCGCCATCGTGAGGTCGGTGTCCTCGGCGAGCGTGTCGTCGCTGACCCCGCCGACCTCGAGCAGCACGCCGCGGCGGAAGGCGCCGATCGCTCCGGGGATGGTCGGCATGCAGCGCAGCACGTCGTAGACCCGGCGGTCGACGTTGAAGCCCATGACGTACTCGATGTGCTGCCACCGGGAGATCAGCCCACGCCGGCTCGCGACCTTCGCGTTGCCCGCGACGGCGCCGACCCCGGGGTCGGCGAACGGCGCCACGAGCCGCCCGATGGTCGTCGGCTCGAAGACGGTGTCGCCGTCGATCATCACGATCAGCTCGTACCGGGCGTGGGCGATGCCGGCGTTGAGGGCACTCGGCTTGCCGCCGTTGGCCTGGCGGAGCACGCGTACGTTCGGCAGCCCCAGCGCCTCGACGATCTCGGCGGTGCCGTCGGTGCTGCCGTCGTCGACCACGAGCACCTCGACGGGGTGCTCGCTCGCCACGAGGGAGCGCACCGTCGACGCGATGTTCTCCTTCTCGTTGTAGGCGGGGACGATCACCGACACGGGTGCGCGGACCGGGGGTCCCCACGAGAAGCCGGGCCGGTGACGGCGGCGGTGGTGCCGGCACGCGACGACGAGCATGAGCGCGAGCCGCACGACGACCAGGACGCCGACGATCAGCAGCAGCCACGCCAGGGTGTCGACCACGACGCCCGCGACCGCCACGAGGCCGATGATCGTGCTGCCCATGAGGTGCGCGGGGGTGGAGACGGGCTGGTTGTCGGCAGGCAGCCCCACGGCGACCTCGGGCGTGGTGAAGCGGTAGCCCTGGGCCTGCAGCTGCGGGATCAACCGGTCGAGGGCGGCGACGGTCTGCGACCGATCACCCCCGGCGTCGTGCAGCAGCACGATCCCGCCCGCGCCGCCCGCCGGCAGGGCGTTGCGGACGATGGCGTCGACGCCCGGACGCTGCCAGTCGCGGCTGTCGATGTCCGAGAGCACCGTGACGTAGCCGTCCGCCCCCGCCTCGCGGAACGAGCGGAGGGCGTCGTTGTCCACGGCGTTGGGGCTCGACGAGTAGGGCGGGCGCAGCAGGTAGCTGGACTGGCCGATCGCCCCGTCGAGGACCAGCTGGGTCTCGGCGAGCTCGCGGTCGAGCCGCATCCCGGAGACGGCGGCGAGGTCGGGGTGGGTGAAGGAGTGGATGCCCACCTCGGAGCCCGAGGCGCGGATGTCGCGCAGGAGTCCCGGGTACGTCGCGGCGCGGGAGCCCACGACGAAGAACGTCGCCGGCACGTGGTGGCGACGCAGGACGTCGAGCACCTGCGGGGTCCACGTCGGGTCGGGGCCGTCGTCGAAGGTCAGCGCGACGGTCCGGACCGGCATCGCCGCGCTGCGCGGCTCCGCGCCCCGGACGTCGACGACCGGGCCGCCGTCGGTGACCGTCCGCGGCACCTCGTCCATGGCCGCCGCTGCCGGCACCGCCGCCGGCGGGTCGACCCCGACCTCGGAGCTGGCCAGCCCGTGCACGAGGAGCAGGCAGCTGAACATGAGCAGGGCGACCACGACGAGCACGACGCCGGGTCGCGGGACCGCCCGACGACGTGGCCCGGTGCCGGGACGCGGGGTCGACGGGCGGGCGCGCCAGCCGGCGCGCGTCGGGGCGGAGCTGTGTCGGCCCACGTCACACCCCGCCGGGGGTCGTCGCCGGGCCGATGGTGAGCACGTCGGCGGTCGCGGCGTTCATCAGCGTCCCGGTCGCGGCGGGGGTGTTCGTGGTCGTGCCACCGGTCGTGCCGGTGCCCGTCGTCGTGCCCGTCCCCGTGCTGCCGGTGCCCGTCGATGCCGGTGCCGGTGCCCGTCGTGCCGGAGCCGGTGCCCGTCGTGCCGGTGCCGGTGGTCGTGCCGGTACCGGTGGTCGTCCCGGTCCCCGTCGTGCCCGTGCCCGTGGATCCGCTCCGCGGGGTGGTGGTCGTCCCGGTGCTCGGGGTCGTGGTGGTGCCGGTCGCGCGCGGTGCGGCCGGCGTGACCGCCGGGGCACGCCGGGCCGGGGCGGCCGTCGGCACCACGGCACGGCGGGGAGTGGTCGCGCGCGTCGTGTGCGGTGCGGCGGAGCGGGGGCGCGTGACGACGGCCGGCTCGCGGCGCCGGAGCTCGACCACCTTCGCGACCGTCCGGGGCTGCGCCGTCACCTGGGTCTGCGCCACGGCGGCCGGCGTCGTGGCCGACGGCGTCGCAACGACGGGGAGGGCCGCGGCCGTGTCCCCGTCGTCCCCGTCGCCGCCGTCGTCCTCGTCGGTGGGCGGAGTCGGGGTCAGGGTGGGCGCGCTCAGCGCGCTCAGGGCGCCGGCATTGGTGGTCATCGTGACGCCGAAGGCGGCGACGTAGGCCGCGCACGCCGCGGCGCCGAGGTAGCCGAGCAGGGTCAGGGCCCGCCGACGGCGGCCGCTCGCGTCGACGAACACCGGTGCCGCGCCGAACGCCCCGACCGCGCGGTGTGATGTCGTCATGGCGAGCTCCTCCGAGGTGCACGACTCCCCCGTGCGGGAGGTCGTCACCGGAAGGATCGTCACAAGATGTAGCTTCGCTACGACATCCAGGCCACACGATCGAGTGAATCAGCCTCGCGAAGGGGCGACCGTGTCCTCGGACGGGTCAGTGTGTGACGCTCGGCGACCCCTCAGTCGAGCACGGCCCGGATCATGCGCTCGCACCGGACGACACCCAGGAAGCGACCGGCGGCGTCGGTGCACAGCAGCGGCTCGTACCGGTGCGCCGGGTCCCGGGTCAGGGCGCGCTCCAGGGCCGCCCGCACGGCCGTGTCCACGTTGACGCGCAGGCCGCGCTCGGTCCCGCCGAGGTAGAGCTGGTCGGGGGTGTAGAGGACCTGCGGACGGTCGTGGGCGTCCACGACGACGACCGTCCGGGTGCGGTCGCAGGCGAACAGCGCCGCCGCGGCCCCGACGGTCCCGGTCGTCGGCACGGGCTCGACGAGATCCCGGACGGTCCCGGTGGCGGGGGCGGCGTGCCGGGCGACGAGGCGCCGGGCCAGGTGCTCGTCGATGTCCGCCCAGGGCGCGGCCGGCCGGGCCAACAGGTAGCCCTGCGCCAGCGGGACGCCGAGCCGGGCCAGGGCGTCCAGCTCGTCGGTGCGCTCGATCCCCTCGGCGAGCAGCCAGGCGTCGATCCGGTCGGCGAAGGTCCCGACCATCTCGACCAGCGCCCGCTTGGCCTCGTCGACGTCCACGTCGCAGACGAGCTCGCGGTCGAGCTTGATGATGGCGGGTCGCAGGGCGAGCAGGTGACGCAGCCCGGCGTACCCCGCCCCCGCGTCGTCGACCGCGACGAGCGCGCCCGCGGCGCGCAGGGCGGCGAGGTCACCGGCGAGGGAGGCGTACGACTCGATCGGGGCCTGCTCGGTCAGCTCGACGACGACGCCGGCGAGGTCCCCCTGGTCCCGCCACACCGCGCGCACCCGTTCCTCGACGAGGAGGTCCGGGGACACGTTGATGCTCAGGAAGCAGTTCGGGGGCAGGTCGTCCCGGGCCCGCAGACCCGAGCGCAGGGCGGCCACCTCGAGGTCGAGGCGGCGTCCGTGGGCCCGGGCCGCGGCGAACCACGCCGCGGGACGGTGCTCGCTCCACCCGTCGAACCGGGCGAGCGCCTCGTACCCCACCGTCACGCCCCGCGCGACGTCCACGATCGGCTGGAAGGCCGACGACAGCCCGTCCCCGGCGCAGGCCGACGCGAGCATGGTCGCCCAGCCCGCGGACCGCCCGTCCTGCCGTACGCCCGTCGTCATCCCGTGGATCAGTCGGGGACCGAGGTGATCGCGGAGCGGACCGCCTCGGCCAGCTCCGGGGAGACCTCGGTGAGGCCGTGGGCCGAGCGCGCGTGCTCGGCGACCTGGTAGAAGATCTCGTCCTCGGTGGAGCACACCCACCGGGCGTCGCAGCCCGGGACGACGTCGCCGCACGCAAAGGCCTTCATCGGCTCTCCTGATCTCGCGCCCCTCGCGGACGCCCGGCCGGGGAGGCAGCGCGCTGATCCCGGTGGATTCGCCGCGGACACTACAGAGCGTTCGTCGAGATGCCGCTTCTTCCCGGGAAAGTGCTGCCATCCGGGTGAAGTACGGCAGAGAGTGACGAGAAGTGGGTACGGAGGGCGCCCGGGTGGGGCGCCGGGTCACGCGGGAGGTCGTGACCTCAGGAGGCGCGGCCGAGCCCGTCGTCGGGGAGCTTCGCGCCGCCGTAGCCGACGTAGCCGCCGGACGAGCTCGCGCAGCCCGCCGTCCATGACGGCGTCGATCCCGTGGTTGGCGATCATGGTGCGCACGCCGGCGGTGATGTTCGCGACCGGGTCGAAGATGCCCTTGTCCGCGAGCGAGGGGAGCACGGAGTTGCGGAACGTCGTGTCGATGAGCTGCATCAGGCCCTTCGACGGCGTGCCCGCGGCGGCGTTCGAGTCCCAGCCGTTGACGGCGTCGGCGTTGCCCGTCGACTCCCGCATGATGATCTTCTTGACGCCGGGGGCGAGCTTCTGCGGGAGCCCCATGAGGCCGAGCGCCTTGTCGATCTGGCCGGTCGAGCGAGTCGTCGTCGCCCGCCGCGTAGGCGCCGGCCGAACTCCAGCGGCCCGTTCTCGCGGGCCATCGACATGGCCTTGCTGAGGTCGTCGACGCCGGACGCGGCCGGCTTCGAGGCGGCCGCGAGGTCGGAGGAGGACATCGCGACGGTGGAGACGTCGCTGATCGCCTGCGAGGTCGGCGGCGGCCGCTCCGGCGCCGTGCTGCGCCGCGGCGAGGGACATCTGCGCCGCGGAGAGCTGCGTGGTGGCGGTGGACTCGGCGTCTGCGCTGTGGGTGGTGTCGAGGGTCTGCACGGCGGGGACGACGGCCCCCGCGGCGACGGCGGCGACGAGGATCTTGCCCGAGGTGGCGGCGGAGAGGGAGCGCGGCGCGGGACGGGGAGCGGCCGGGCGCGGGTCGTAGACGGTGACACGGGACGGCATCGGCCGGCTCGGGGCAGCGTGCCGGCGAAGCCGGGGGTGTAGCCGAAGGCAGGGCGGGTAGCCCGGAACCCAGGACCTGTCGGTGCGCCGTGTCGCGCCACGTGTCGCCCTTCGCCGCAGGGGATCGGATCGACGGGGCTGCTGGGGAGCGTGACAACCGGCGGGAAGTCGTGACCTCGTCGTGATCTGGACCGCTGGAACATAGCGGGGTCGCGACCGTCTGCGCGGGCGAGGGTCGGGCTGCGCGAGTCCGTTGACCGAGGGCGTGGGCCTGCGCGTGGGGCGGCAGTGAGCTCGAGCGGCCCGAGACCAGCCGTCCGGCGACCCGTCCGGGCCCCGGACCGGTGAATTCCGCTCGTCGAGCGGTCGGGCCCGGAGCGGCGGCGACCCGTCGGGCGGGCGAACGGTGGCCGAGCGGCCCGCGGCGACCTTCCGGCGACCGGGAACGGGCAACTCGTCGTGGCGGGCGCGTCCGGGCGCGTCAGGGGCGGCGTCCGGGCGATCCGTCTCAGCAACGGCTCAGCTCGCCGAGTTCCGGCGGCGGTCACGCCCTCGGCCACGCCGTGGACGCCGGCGGCTCGGTCACGCCCTCGATCACCCCGTGGACGCCAGGAGCTCGGCCAGGACCTCGAGGGCCCGGTCGCCCTCCGCCCGCGCTGCCGCCGAGGCCGCGCCGAGCCCGAAGTAGCCGTGTACGAGGCCGTCGCCGTGCAGCTCCCGCACCGTGACGCCCGCCGCGGCCAGCGCGCGCCGCGTGCGCCAGGCCCTCGTCGCGCAGCGGGTCGAGCGTCGGCCGTGGCCACCACCGCGGGCGCCAGGTCGTCGAGCTCGCCGAGGCGGGCGGCCTCCCCGAGGTTCACCGACGGATCGAGCCGGGCCTGCTCCTCGGGCACGTAGCGCTCCCAGAACCACGCGCATGTCCGCGGCGGTGAGGAACGGCCCGTCGGCGTTCTCGACGACGCTCGGGCTGCGACATCGTCGGGTCCAGGCCCGGGATAGAGGAGCAGCTGCGCGTCGAGTCGCGGGACCCCAGTCGCGGGCCAGCAGGGCACACCCGGCGGCGAGCGCCGGCCCCGGCGCTGTCCCCGCCGACCACCAGTCGCCCGTCGAACGTGGCTCGACGCCCAGCGCAGTGCGGCGTGGGCGTCCTGCAGCGCGGCGGGGTGCGGGTGCTCCGGGGCGAGGCGGTAGTCGACGGACACGACGGTGGCGCCGAGGGCCCGGCTGACGCGGCGGGCGGCGGCGTCGGCGGTGTCGAGGTCGCCGAGCGACCCACCCGCCGCCGTGCAGCCAGACGACCGTGACGTCGCGGGGCTCCTCGGGGGCGTAGACGCGGACGACGACGTCGGCGTCCGGGCCGGTCGACCACGTCGTCGTGGACCGACGCGACGGGCTCGGCGCCCGCGCCGCGGCGGATCAGGGCGAGGTCGCGGTAGTTGCGCCGGGCCTCGTCGACGTCGGGACGGGTGATCGGGCAGCCAGCCGTCGGCGGCGAGGCGCTCGATCGCGGCGGCGAGCTCGGGGTCCAGGGCGCTGCTCACCCCGGGAGCTTGTCACCGCGGATCGGCACCCGCTCTGGTCGAGGACCACTCCGAGTGGGCACCCTGCAGTGACGACGGTCGCGACCCCGGGAGGACGCATGACCGATGACATCGGGGACGAGCGGGACGACGACGCGTCGCCGCCCGGGGGCGAGGCCGAGCTGAGCGCCGCGGTCGACGAGGCCCTGGCCGACGAGGTGAAGCGCCAGAAGGCCCGGTTCCTGCAGGAGATCCTCGGGATCGATCGCGCGGAGGGCGTCGGTCGGGGCGAGGAGCACTGGAACGAGGCCCTCTACCGCGACTTCCAGCGCGATGTCGGTCTCGAGCCGCCGGACGACCCCTCCCCGGACGAGGAGACTCCCTGACCGGGTCCCGACACGACGACGGCCCGCCTCCGGAAGTCCGGTGACGGGCCTGTGACCTGCGATGACGGTCCTGGAGCGAGTGACGGGAATCGAACCCGCGTATTCAGCTTGGGAAGCTGATGTTCTACCATTGAACTACACTCGCCTGTTGCGATCACACCATACACGGGCGTCCGTGGTCCCTCCGGTCGACACCCTGCGGGCCGCGCGCCGGTCGGCGCATACCGCAACGACATCGGTGTAACTCACTCGGATCACGGCATGGTCTCGGGCCGATCGCGCCCCGCTGTGATCACGCAGCGTCAAACCGATTGCGCCCAAGCGGTAATCCTGGAGCATCCGTCTGTCCCGCGGAGATGTTCTGGTGTGTGCTGTTGCCGTGGGTGCAGCGCGAGGACGCCGAGGTAGGTGAACATGACTTTCCGTGAGCACGCGGTCGGCGGAGTCGGCCGACGAGGCCCCGGCGGCCACGCCGGAGCTCCTGGTGGTCGTGGCCACCGCCGAGGACGCGGCCGCCCTCGCGCCGCTCGGTCGTCACGGCCACCCCGCGCACGGGGACGAACGCCGAGGCCCCGGTGCATGCCGGTCCTCGTCGCCACCGGCCCGGAGCCCCTCGAGGTCGACGCGGCGCTCGACGACCTCGGCGCCCCCGCCGGCCGCCTCCTGCTGCTCGACGGTCCGTGCGAGAGCTGGGCCGAGGAGGCGGCGCGGATGACCCTGCGCCTCGACGCCCTCCTCGCCGAGGAGCCGCCAGCGGGCGTCGTGGTCCGCGGGGGCAGCGAGGCCGCCCTCGCCGCCGCCCGCAGCGCGCTGCGGCTGGGCGTCCCGGTGCTGCATCTGGCCGTCGAGCCCGACACCACGGACACGGTCCGCCACCCAGGCCGCCGTCGTCGAGCTCGTGGCGTGGCAGACCTCGCCGGCGGGCGGGGTGCCCTACCCCGAGCGAGATCGATCTGCTGGTGCACCGCTGCTCGACGCCCCCGCAGGCCGAACGCCACCGGGTCGGCCGACCAGACGGTCGTGCGCATGCCGTCCGGCCGCGGCCCGCGATCCTCGATGACGGCCTGACCGCTACGCCGTCCGGACTATCTGTTCCACCCTCGCGGGTGCCGCCCCGAGACATCGGTCTCACATCGCGATCGTTGAAGCCTGTGAACCTATTCCCCGGAACGGCTAACGTCATGCCTCCGAGTGGTGATGTGCAGGGGGAGGGTTCCGGTCATCGGACCGGGCCCGTGAGGGGTCGGACCCTCGGAGGGGTGTGGGCGGGTGAGACGGGCACCGAGGTTGATCACCGAGGTCCAGCGTCTCGGGGTGACCGTGTCGATCGCGGCCCTCATCATCGTGCTGCTCGTCGTGTTCCGGGTGCTCTACAGCGCCGCGGTCACCGCCCCGGCGCGACGACCGGCTGCAGGCCGGTCTGCTCGCCATCGAGGACTCCAACCAGGCCATGCTCGAGCATGGACTCGTCGCTGCGCGGCTACCTCGCGACCGGCGACCGCTTCTTCGCCGACGAGGCCACGAAGGCGAGCCCGGCCCTGGCGGCGGCGGACTCCCAGATGGTCAACGTGCTCGACGAGCCGGCGCTGCGCCAGAGCGTGCTGCAGCTCCTGCTCGCCCAGGAGCGCTGGCGCACCGAGTGGGCCGACGAGGCCCGGCAGGTCCCGCCGCCCGGCGGCACCGAGGCGTTCCTGCTGCAGGGCAAGGCGCTCTTCGACAGCTACAGCGCCCGCAAGGACGGACACGCGCACCGCGACCCTCGCCGCGATCGACGCCAGCGAGCGGAGCGTCCACGACGATGCAGTGGGGCATCGGGATGCTGCTCGTGATCGTCGGGCTCGGCGACGCTGGGTGTCGCCCTGCGTGGTCGGCGACGCCTCGAGCGCCACGTCGTCGCGCCGGTCGACGGTCTGCTCGCGTCCGTGCGCGGGATCTCCGAGGGGCGGCTGCGTCCCCCCGAGCCCGTGGCGGGGTCGGCCGAGCTCGTCGCCCTGCGTGACGGGCTGGCCGACATGACGGTGGCCCTGCGCCACCAGCACGAGGAGACCACCGCCCAGGCCGAGCGGCTGCAGGCCCAGACCGACCGCCTGCGGACCATCCTGATCATGACCCGCGAGATCGCGGGCTCGCTGAACACCCGCTACGTCATCGACTCGACCGTCCAGGCCACCGTGGCGGTGACCGACGGCCGCGTGCTGCTCTGGCTGCTCGACGAGGACGGCGGGGGGCTGGAGCTCGCGTACGACTCGGAGCGCGGCGCGGTCCCGCCGCTGGAGTCGACACTGCAACCTCGGGGTCGGGGTGGTCGGCCGGTCCGCGCGGTACGGCCAGATCTCCCGCGGCGACCCCGACACCGACGACGAGTCGGCGGTCGCCGTCCCGCTCGTGGTCGGCGCGCGCGTCATCGGCGTCCTCGAGTGCTTCGACGGGGTCGAGGGCGAGGTCGACGGGCAGGCGCTGTCCGCGGTCGAGATGCTCGCGACCCTCGCCGGGTCGGCCATCGAGGCGAGCCGCCTGCACGCGGCCACCGAGCGGCTCTCCCAGTTCGACCCGCTCACCCAGCTCGCGAACCGTCGCCGGCTCGGCGACCGACCTCGACACCGCCGTCGCGAACGCCAAGCGCCACGGCCACCCGATGTCGGTGATCATGCTCGACCTCGACCACTTCAAGGAGCTCAACGACCGCTACGGCCACCAGCAGGGCGACGTCGTCCTCCAGGAGGTCGCCAGCACCCTGCGCGCCTCGATGCGCGACGGCGAGACGGCCTACCGCTACGGCGGCGAGGAGTTCGCCATCCTCATCACCGAGGGCGGCCCCGACGACGCCGCGGCGCTCGCCGAGCGCCTCCGTGAGCGGGTCGAGGCCGACTTCAAGCGCGGCGGCCGCCAGCTGGTGACCGCGTCGTTCGGGATCGCGACGCTGCCCGAGCACGCCGGCGACGGCGAGGGCCTCGTCTCCGAGGCCGACCGTGCGCTCTACTCGGCGAAGAACTCGGGCCGCAATCGGGTGCACCGGGCCGGCCAGCTGGTGGGCTGACGCCCTACAGCCCCCGCCGGAAGTTGACGTACGAGCGCGACGGCGTCGGCCCCCGCTGGTCCTGGTACCGCGAGCCGTACACCGGCGAGCCGTACGGCTGCTCCGAGGGCGACGAGAGCCGGAACAGGCAGAGCTGCCCGACCTTCATGCCCGGCCACAACCGGATCGGCAGGTTGGCCACGTTGGAGAGCTCCAGCGTGACGTGCCCGGAGAACCCGGGGTCGATGAAGCCCGCCGTCGAGTGCGTCAGCAGCCCGAGGCGCCCGAGGCTCGACTTGCCCTCCAGCCGCCCGGCGACGTCGTCGGGCAGCGTGATGACCTCGTAGGTCGAGCCCGAGGACGAACTCGCCGGGGTGCAGGACGAACGCCTCGTCGTCCGCCGGCTCGACCATCCGCGTCAGGTCGTCCTGCTGCAGGGCCGGGTCGATGTGGGTGTAGGCGTGGTTGTTGAACGTGCGGAAGTGCCGGTCCAGACGCAGGTCCACGCTCGAGGGCTGCAGCAGCGTCTCGTCGTACGGATCGAGCGCGACGCGTCCGGCGGCGATCTCGGCGCGGATGTCGCGGTCGGAGAGCAGCACCCGCGCACACTATCGGCGCAACGCGACACGCCGGGGATCGGGAGCACCGGTCGGGGCACGCCCGGTCGGGGTGCCCTGCCCGAGCCGCGGCGCCGTGAGGGGCACAGGGCGCACGCCGAGGGGCTCGCCCCTACGTGGAGTGCCCCTCGTGGGGTGCCCGGACCCCGCCGACCCGGCCCGGGACGAGCGAAGGGCCCCTTCGGTCGATCCGGATCGACCGCAGGGGCCCTTCGCCCAGTGACCGGCTCGCTACTCGCCCGGGTTCTGCACGTTCGCCGACGTCGCCGTGGTGGCCGGGTCGGAGTCGCCCGCGTCGTCGGTCTCGGCCTCGGGGGCCGGCTCGCCCGCCGGGGTCGGCGTGCCCCGCTTCACGGCGGCCAGCAGCATCTGCGAGACGTCCATGACCTCGGTGTCGAGGGCCTTGGACTCGCTCTGCCGCTCGGTGAGCCCGTCGGTGAGCATGACGCGGCAGAACGGGCAGCCGGTCGCGATCGTGTCGGGCTCGGTGGAGATGGCCTCGTCGACGCGCTCCATGTTGATGCGCTTGCCGATGTTCTCCTCCATCCACATCCGCGCACCGCCGGCGCCGCAGCACAGCGCCCGGTCCGCGTGACGCGGCATCTCCTTCAGCACCGCGCCCGCGGCCTCCACCAGCTCCCGCGGCGGGGTGTAGACCTCGTTGTGGCGGCCGAGGTAGCAGGGGTCGTGGTAGGTCACGGTCTTCGGCCCGGCCGAGCCGTGCCCGTGGGAGGACCCGTTCGACGCCGACCCGTTCGACGAGGACCCGTTCGACCCCCCGTCCTCCTTCTCCGCGAGCGCGACGGCGGCCGGGGCCGCCTGGTCGTCGGGGTGTCCGCCGACCGCATGGCCGTTGGCGGTGACGAGCGCGCGCTCGGTGCCGTCGTTCTGCGGACCGTGGTACTGCAGGTTCGTCGACGGCCGGATGTCGAGCTTCGCCGCGGGCACCGGGGAGGACTCGGGCGCGACCGGGATCAGCTTCTTCTCCCGGACCAGCTGGTTGAGCAGCTGGGTGTGGTGGACGACCTCGTAGTGGCCGTCGAGCTGCGGGTACTCGCGGCCCAGGGTGTTCATGCAGTGCGGGCAGGTGGTGACGATCTTGCGCGTCCCCGGCTCGCGGCCCTCGAAGACGCCGTCGAGCATCTCCTTGGTCTGCATGGCCATCATCTGGAAGAGGAACTCGTTGCCCGAGCGCCGCGCCGGGTCACCGGTGCAGCTCTCCTCCTTGCCGAGCACGACGTAGTCGACGCCGGCGATGTGGAGCAGCTCGGCGGTCGCGCGCACCGTCTTCTTGGCGTTGTCGTCGAACGCGCCGGCGCAGCCGACGAAGAAGAGGTACTCGGTCTCGGGCGAGAGCTCGCCGTCGAACTCGGGCACGTCGAAGGGCAGGTCCTTCGCCCAGTCCATGCGCGACGAGTTGTTCTGGCCCCAGGGGTTGCCCTTGTTCTCCAGGTTGCGGAAGAGCACCCCGAGCTCGCCGGGGAACTCCGACTCGATCATGACCTGGTTGCGGCGCATGTCGACGATGTGGTCGACGTGCTCGATGTCCACCGGGCACTGCTCGACGCAGGCGCCGCAGGTGGTGCAGGACCACAGGACGTCGGGGTCGATGACGCCGAGCTGCTGGGCGGTGCCCACCAGCGGCCGCACCGCCTGGATGTCGTCGGTGCCGGTGTGGCGCTCGTAGCCGGACTCGGGGACGCCGTGGCCCCCCTCCTCGTTCTTGCGCGTGACGCCGAGGATGTCGACCGACCCCTCGTCGGGCATGTCCTTGCCGCCGATCATGTACGGCGCCTTCGCGAGCATGTGGTCGCGCAGGTCCATGATCAGCAGCTTCGGCGAGAGCGGCTTGCCGGTGTTCCACGCGGGGCACTGCGACTGGCAGCGGCCGCACTCGGTGCACGTCTCGAAGTCGAGCATGCCCTTCCACGTGAAGTCCTCGATCTTGCCGCGACCGAACGAGGCCTCCTCGGGCGGATCCTCGAAGTCGATCGGCTTGCCCTCGTACTCGAGGGGCTGCAGCGGGCCGAGCGCCTTGGGCAGCCGCTTGGCCGCGACGTTGATCGGCGCGATGAAGATGTGCAGGTGCTTCGAGTAGAGCACCTGGACCAGGAAGACCAGCGCGACCCCGATGTGGAGCAGCAGGAAGATCGTCTCGAGGACGAACAGCGTGGTCGGGGAGAGCCCGGTGAAGAGCTGCCCGACCGCGATGGAGACCCAGGCGCCCGAGGTGTAGGGCAGGTTGCCCGCCGCCGACTCGATGCCGCGGAAGACGAACAGCGTCCAGACGACGTTGAAGATCAGGAAGAGGACGATCCACGCACCGGAGGTGTGCGAGCCGTAGAACCGCGAGGAGCGCTCCTTGCGCTCCGGGTCCTGGCGCACGCGCATGATCGCGAACGTGATGATCGAGATCAGGACCATCACGGCGATGAAGTCCTGCAGGAAGCCCAGGATCGGGGAGTGCCCGATGAACCCGGGATCGCGAAGTCGTCCACGAACAGGGCGCCGTAGGCCTCGATGTAGACCGTCAGCAGGATGATGAAGCCCCACATCGTGAAGAGGTGGGCGAGACCGGGGACGGACCAGCGCAGCAGCTTGCGCTGACCGAAGACCTCGACGAACTGCGCACGCACGCGGCCCCCGAGGCCCATCGGCGCGCTTGGCGTCGGGCTGACCCGAGCGGATGAGCGTGAAGAGCCACCAGGCCCGCCGGGCGGCGACGACCCCCACGGCGACCGTGAGCGCGAGGCCCAGGATCAATCGGACGAGCACTGTTCGACCTCCCAGAGGACCCTGCCCGGGCGGCACGGGTCGACAACCGTCGTTCGGCGCACTGTAACGGCTGGTCGGGGCGGCGTCCCGGCGAGGACGTTGAGGCTCTACTCACGAGTAACCGAGGTCCGCGCGAACGGCCGCGCCCGACACCCGGTAGCCGCTACGGCGTCACCCCGTGGTGACCGGTTGCAACGTCGGGCACCGCGGTGTGGGCGCGCGTCCCCCCACGGGAGCGACGTTCGGGCCACGATGACCCGCGGTCGTCGGGATCCGGCGTAGAACCTCGTGCCAGACGGTGACCGACCGTGTGGCTCCTGGTCGCGCCCCGCGACGGCGGGGGGTGGTCAGGCCCGGCGGCCGCCGTGTTTACTCGGCCGGTCGAGACCGGCCGAGGACAGTGCCATCGAACGTCCGGGGAGGACAACCGCCATGATCGTCACGACCCTCGGCGCGCAGGTGGTCGGCGCGGGCGTCCCGATCACCGACCTGCCCACGTTCGGGTCGGCCGTCGTGGCGCAGGGGCTCGGGACCAACGGCCTGCAGGGCTGGATCCGCGACAACATCGTTCCCGCTGATCCTGCTGGGCATCGCCGTCATCATGCTGTGGATCGGCGGCAAGCGGAGACAACGCGGGCGTCGCCCGGCGCGGCGTGGGGCTGCTGGTCGGGCTGGTCGCGCTCGGCATCGCCGTCTCGGGCCAGGGCCCGGCGGTCGGTCAGTTCCTGGCCCAGTTGATCACGGGGTGACGCGGTGCAGATCCGCACCGACGACGACGTGTACCGGGTCGACGCCGTCTGGCTCGGCCCGCCCCGGGCGACCTTCCCCTGGCGTGCCCGCTACTCCAGCTACGGCGTCGGCCTCATCGTCATGATCGCCGTGATGTTCTTCCAGCGGCGCCTCGGCATCCCGATCGGCTTCTTCTCCGTGGCGTGGGCGCTGCTCATCACGGTGGTCGTCGTCCGCTTCGTCGCCAAGCGCATCGACGAGGACCGCCCGCTCCTCGAGTGGCTCACCCTCTTCTTCCACGAGCTGCGCGGCCCGCGCCGACGCACCCGGGGCGAGGGCAGCACCGTCGGGACCCGCCACGTCCAGATCGAGGCGGCCCGCCCCCGGCGGGCGCTGCCCGCCGGCCGGACGGATCCGCACGGCGCGCTCGCCGTCCCCGACCGCTCCTCGCGGCGCCCCGGCACCCGGACGGCCCCCGCCGACGATCCCGAGACCCGACGGCCGCGTCGCCGGTCCGGCCGGTCGTGGACGACCCGCGGCGACGGCCCCGCCGCGCCCCCGCCGCCCCACAGGCCGACCGCGGCCGACGCGTTCGGCGGCGCCGTGTCCGAGGACGACGAGGGCGTGCTGCGCGTGACCGCCCGCCGCGCGGACCGGCCGTCGACGGCCTCCCGTCCCCGGCGCCCGCGCTCCCGCCCGGCCACCGGCCCCCGGCGCTACGGCCCGAGCGCGTCGGCGACGCCGACCCCCGACGGCGGTGCGGCGGACGCGACCCCGACGAGCCGTCCCCGGCCCGAGGAAGGGGGCGACGGTGCTGCGCCGACGCGGTCCTGAGACCGGCCGGGGCCCCCGTTCGCCCTGGCCCGAGGCCCGCGAGCCCGAACCGGACGCGCCCTCGGGGTGGGGGACCTTCCCGGGGTCCCCGTCGCGCCCGGGCGAGGTCGTCCCCGTCCGCCGCCCGGCGGAGCCCGACGACGAGCCGGGCGAGGCCGGGCGACGACGACCTGCTGGACACCTTCGGCGACGCCACCGCGCCGGCGGACCCCCCGCCGTCCGACGACTGGGGCCCCCGCGACGACGGGCCCCGCCCCGGTGGGCTGCGCACCGGACCGTCGCGACGCCGTCGGGGCCGGGCCCTGGCGGGATCGTCGGCGGCCCCGTCGTACCGCTCGGCCATCGCGTTGCGCTCGATCGACGGCAACATCGCGCGCACCGGCTCGACCGTCACCGCCTGGTACCGGCTCGCCCCGCAGGCCTGGAGCTTCCGGTCGGACTCCCAGCGCGAGGCGCTGATCCGCCGCATCGCGAACCAGCTCGGCGAGCTGCAGGGCCGCTGGTGCCACCTGCGCGTGACCACCCGTCCCTTCCCGGTCGCGCGGTGGGCGGAGGCCTTCGACCGCAACGCGCCGGGGCGCCTGCCCGACGTCGGGGGCGCGCTCGGGTGGGAGGACTTCCTCACCGGCGAGCAGCACCACCTCATGGGCCTGTCGATGGCCGACAAGGAGGTGTTCCTCGGCGTCGAGGTCTCCGGGCGCTCCGTCGTGGACCGGTGGCTGGAGTCGGCGTCGCCGCTGCTGCACCGGGTCATGCCCTCGGCCGCGAACGCCGAGCTCACCGCGCTCGAGACCGAGATCGCACACGTCGACGCCCTGGTCTCCGGCCCCGGGCTCGACGGGGTGCCGTGCACCGCGGAGGACATGGCCTGGCTGATGCACCGCTCCTGCGCGCTGGGCCTGCCCGCGCCGCGCTCGGTGCACGCCGAGGCCGACGTGGCCTGGGAGAACGAGGACCTCGCCGCGTTCACCGACGGCGTCGCGATGTACCAGGAGCCCTACGCGCCCACGGTCACCGTCCAGGGCAGGCACGGGCTGCAGCCGGTCTCGCGCCACGTCGCGGTGCTCTCGGTCGGGCTCATGGACTCGCTGCGCATCCCCGAGGCCGACGACCCCTGGATGCAGCGCAGCGACCGGCTCCCGTTCCCCGTGGAGTGGTCGGCGCGCATCTACGTCCGCCGCCCCGAGGAGGTCTCGGGCGAGCTGCAGCGCCAGATGGGCAAGGTCCGCAGCCAGATCCGGCACTACACCCACGACCACGACCTCGACCCGCCGATGTCGCTGGAGCGCCAGGCCGACCGGGTGCTGCAGATCGAGGACGAGCTCTCCGGCGGGCTCACCCAGCTGAACACCCGGGTCTACGGCTGGTGGCGCGTCGCGGTCTCCGGCCGGGACGAGTCCGAGGCGCTCGACCCGCGCCCAGCAGGTGCTCGACCTCTACCGCCCGCGCGTCGCGCTGGAGCACCCCGAGGCGCAGTACGCCTACGCGCGCGAGTTCATCCCCGGCGAGCCGCTGGCCTCCACCGCCTACCGTCGGCGCGGTTCGGTCACCTGGGTGGCCGCGGGGGTGCCGGCCGCGTCCGCGAGCGTGGGCGACCGGCGCGGGGTCCTGCTCGGCGAGACCTGCACCGCGACCCGTCGTCCGGTGGCCTGGGACCCGTGGATGGCGCAGGAGGTCCGGCGCGCGTCGGGCCTCACCGCGGTCGTCGGCGGCCTGGGCTCGGGCAAGTCCTTCCTCACCGGGCTGATGGTCTACAAGACGCTGCGGGCCGGGGCGCGCTGGACGGTGCTCGACCCCTCGGGCCCGCTCGCCGCGCTGACCCGCCTGCCCGAGCTCGCCCCGTTCTCGCGCCACATCCACCTGCTCGGCGCCGACCCCGGCATCCTCAACCCCTACCGGGTGGTCGCCGAGCCGCGCCGCGACCACTTCCTCGACGAGCCCGACCCGGAGAAGGCCTGGCGCCGCGAGCGCTCGCTCGCCGCCGCGACCCGGCGCCGGCTCGTCCTCGACGTCCTCACCGGGCTGCTGCCCTTCGACGTCGCGCGCCTGCCCCACACCCGGATCGTGCTGCTGCGCGCGGTCCGCGAGGTCGGTGGCGGGCAGCACCGCGACCCGGGCCAGGTCATCGCCACGCTGCGCCGCCACGCGCGGGAGGGCGAGGAGCACGCCGACGTCGTCGCCGACTTCCTCGAGGAACGCCGCGAGCTGCCCCAGGCCGCCCTGCTCTTCCCCGAGCACACCGTGGACCCGGAGGACCCGCGCGGACCGGACGACAGCGCGGGCGGGGGAGCGACCGGGGACCCGTCGATCCTCGACGAGGAGGACTACCGGCTCACGGTGCTGACGATGCAGGGCATGTCCCTGCCGCGCCCGGGCAGCCCGCGCGAGGAGTGGACCGACGGCGAGTCGCTGGCCGTCGAGCTGCTCAACCTCGCGTCCTGGCTGACCCAGCGCACCGTCTACACGGCCGACCGCGACCTGCGGAAGGGCGTCGCGCTCGACGAGACGCACTTCCTGTCCCAGATCCCCACCGGCAAGGTCCTCATCGACCGGCTCGCCCGTGACTCCCGCAAGTTCAACGTCCGCGCGCTGTTCGCCTCGCAGCTCGCCGGCGACCTGCTGCGGGTGCCGGGGTTCGCCTCGCTGGTCGACGCGGTGTTCGTCGGGCGCACCGACGACGCCGAGGCGCAGGCCGAGGCGCTGCGGCTGCTGCGGGTCCCGACCGACGTCGGCTACGAGGAGATGCTCGGGACGCTCTCCCCGCGCCCGACCGCCTCCCGGTCCCTCGGCGACCACGACGACAGCCCGGACGACACCCCGCGCCAGTTCGTCTTCTCCGACGGCCACGGCGGCGTCGAGAAGATCCGCGTCGATCTCGAGGGCCCGCACCTGGCGCACCTGCGCGCGGCGCTGGACACCAACCCCGACGCGCAGCCGCGCCCACCTGCCCACGGTGCCCGCGGCGCACCGCGCCCGAGGCCCGCGAGCCGGGCGACGGAGCACCCGGGCCTCGGCGGGACGACCGCGCCCGGAGCCGCCGGCGCCCCGACGGTGCGAGGAGGACTCCGGCGACGACGGCGTCGCGGTCGGCCGCGGGCCGGGACGGGGCGGAGGCGACGGGTGATCGTCGTCGTCGGCATCCTCGCCGCGGCGCTCGTCATCGGCTGGCGGCGGGGGGCTCCCCGTGGCCGTGGCAGCAAGGGCGCGTTGCTGCCGTCCGACGGGAGGACGGCGCCGTTCGCGCGCCGGGGGTGGCTCGCCCGCCGTGTCAGCGATGGTCCGTCGCTGACACCTGACGTCACGATGAACCCTTCCTCACATCGCCGCAGGCTCCGCCTCCCGCGCACCCGCCGCGCCCGGGCGCTCCTCGTCGTCGGCTCGCTGGTCGGGGGCCTCTGCTCGTCGGCGGCACCGCGTCGGCGCAGGCCTTCGACTGCAAGGCCCCGCCCGACGCGGACCGGCCCGGCACCGGCCTCGTCGGGTCGCTGGATCCCGCGCCGATCGGGGTCGGCACCCCGGGCAGCGTGTACGACGAGGTCGGTTACGCCGGCCAGGTCTGGTGGACCTACGACCTGGGCTGCGGACCGGGCGGCGCCCGCGACCCCGCCGCGGCCACCGACACCTGGCTGGGCAACCAGCTCTTCGACGTCGCCAAGCTGATCGTCGGCGGCGTCAACTGGGCGCACTACCTCATCGCCCGCGGCTCGAGCCTGCTCACGCCGCTCGACTCGGTGATCCAGACCGGGACGCGGGCCATGTACGAGGCCGTGTTCACGACGTGGGTCGGGGTCGCGCTGGCGGCGCTCGCGGCGATCATGCTGCTGCTGGCGATGCGCGGGGACCTCTCGCAGCAGGCGCGCCGCGGGCTGGTCGCGGTGCTCGCGCTGGGGCTCGCCGCGGCGGCGTACGCGGCGCCGATCCAGTGGTCGCGCGCCCTGGACGGGGTGCTGCTCGACGGGGTCACCGCGATGCAGCAGGGCTTCCTGCGCCAGGTCGGCGTCGGCGACCAGAACACCCTGCCCACGGTGCTCACCGACCAGATCGTCTACTCGAACTGGCTGCGCGGCGAGTTCGGCTCCGCCGACGTGCCCCAGGCCCGCGACCTCGGCCGGCCGCTGCTGGAGGCCCAGACGTTCACCAAGGTCGAGGTGGCGACCGGGCAGGACGGGCAGGCGCAGGCCGACGCCAAGAAGCAGCAGTTCACCGACATCGCGAACAAGGTCGGCGACCGCTACTCGTACTTCCAGGGCCGGTCCGGCTCCCGGGTCGGCGCCGGGGCGCTCGCGCTCGTCCAGGCGCTGTGCATCGCGCTGTTCCAGCTGATGAGCAAGGTGCTCGTGCTGGTGTCGATGCTGATGATCCGGCTGCTCGTCATGGTGGCGCCCGCCCTCGCCGTCGTGGCCCTGCTCAAGCCCGAGGTCCTCCCGGCGATGCTGCGCATCGGCGGCGCGGCGCTGGTGAACACGCTGCTCGTCGGCGCCCTCGCCGGGCTGCACTCGCTGCTGGTCATCTCGCTCTTCCGGCCGGGCTCCGGCGTCGACACCTGGCTCGCGCTGCTGGTCACCGGCGTCGTCACGGTGATCCTCTGGGCGGTGGCGCGGCCGTTCCGCCGGTTGACCTCGATGGTGAGCCTCACCCGCGAGCAGGTCGGGGGCATCGTCCCGGCCGCGGGCGGCGGCGCCCTCGGGCGGGCGTTCGGGCGCCTGCGCGGCGGCGACGGGCTCGAGGAGTCCTGGTGGGGCGAGCGCGTCGAGCGACGCCGGGGCGGCGCGGGGCTGCGGCCCGAGGAGTCGGTCGACGACGCGGGCCGGGCCCGTCCCGCGCGCACGGTGCACGTGCCCTCGGAGGTCGTGCGGCCGCCCTCGGAGCAGACCGGCAGCGTGCCGCGCCGCGAGATCGACGCCTCCCGCCCCGCGCTGCCGCGGGGGACGCTGCGCGTCACCGAGGTCGACGGGGCTCCCTCGCAGCGCATCTACCGTCCCTCGTCCCGTCCCGCGGAGGGCCGCGGGCAGGTGGTCGAGGGGCGCGTGCTCGAGAGCCGTGTCGAACGCGGCGCGCCCGACTCGGCCCGTGACCCGCCCCGGGGGCCCCGCGTGCCGATCCGGACTAGGCGGGGGCGTTCGGGGGCCTACCGGAGTCTGTGGGAGTGGCCGCTGCACTCCCCGGTGCGCTTCCTGTTCGTGCTGGTCGTCCTGGCCGTGGTCGGTCGCGGGGATCGCGTACGTCGGGACCTGGGCGTCGGCGGGCTCGGGCCGCGGCGCCGGGGCGCTCGCACCGGTCCCGGACGTCCCGACGGTGACGGCGGTCCCGAGCGCGCCCTCCGCGCCGCCCCCGGAGCTGGCCCCGACCACGCTGCCGCTCTCGGCCGCCCCGCCCGCCGCGCTCGGCGTCGCGCAGCGCTGGGCGACGGCGTGGGCCGACCACCCGGCCGGGGTCACCGGAGCCCAGTGGAGCGACCGCCTCAAGCCCTACACCACCGACGAGTACCTGCCGGTGCTGGCGTCGGTCGACCCCGCGAACGTGCCCTCGTCGCGCGTCACCGGGCCCCCGCAGGCGGTGGAGGTGCACCCGGACTCGCTGCGCGTCGACGTGCCCACCGACGCGGTGACCCTCCAGCTGCTCGTCGTGCAGGTCGGGACCGGTGACTGGCGGGTCGCCGGCTACGACCGGGCCTCGTGAGGTCCCGCCATGTCCATGCTGGTCCGGCCCCCCGGCGTGACGGCCCGCCGCGACGGGGCGGACCGCCCGGGTCTGCCGCGCCTGCCGGTCCGGCTGCGGTTCCTGCGGCTGCTCATCCCGGTCGGGGTGCTCGCGCATCGCGCTGGTGCTGGTGCTGGTGGGCGGGCTGCTCGTCGTCGGCCAGTTCACCGGGGGCGGCGACCAGCAGGCGGCCGGGACCTGCGACGCGGGCGACCGGCCCGCCGTCGGGGTCCCGCGGACGGCCGCGGACCTGGCGCCCGTGCAACGGCAGGCCGCGGCGACGATCGTCGGGGTCGCCAAGGGCATGGCCGCGCCCCCGCGCGCCTGGGTCGTCGCGCTGGCCACCGCCATGCAGGAGTCCGGGATGGGCACCGCGGGCATGGACGTCGCGGTCGACCACGACTCGCTCGGCCTCTTCCAGCAGCGCCCCAGCCAGGGCTGGGGCACCCCGGACCAGATCCGCGACCCGGTCCACGCCACCCAGACCTTCCTGACCCACCTGCTCGCGATCCCGGGCTGGCAGGACATGTCGATCACCCAGGCCGCGCAGACCGTGCAGCGCTCGGCGTTCCCCGGCGCGTACGCCAAGTGGGAACCGCTCGCCGCCAGCCTGGTCGGCGACCTCGCGGGCGTCACGAACGCGATCCGGCCGTGCGCCGAGGGCCCGACCGCCGGCGTCGCCACCACGCTCCCGCCCGGCGTGGCGAAGACCGCCATCGACTTCGCCGTCGCGGCGAGCGGCAAGCCCTACGTGTGGGGGGCCACGGGGCCGTCGAGCCTACGACTGCTCGGGGCTCATGCTGCGGGCCTTCCAGGCCGCGGGCGTCGTGCTGCCGCGGGTGTCACGGGACCAGTACGACGCCGGGGCCCACGTGCCGGTCGCCCAGGCGCAGCCCGGGGACCTGCTGTTCTGGGCCTACGACAGCTCCGACCCCGACACCATCCACCACGTGGCGCTCTACCTGGGCGACGGGAAGATCATGGAGGCCCAGCAGACCGGGGTCCCGCTGGCCGTCCGGGCGGTCACGCTGCCGGAGAAGGGCATGGTCCCGCTCGCGACCCGCCCCGGGACCGCCCCGCAGGCGTGACCCGCGCCGCCCCGGAAACCTGAGTCACCCGGGAACAAGGCCGGGAACCCGCTCGTTGGCCCGGGCAGGAGCAAGTTGAGCGCTCTCGGGCTCACCCCCCGGTCGCCCCCGACGATCAGGGTCGGTAGACTTGAGCGCAACGGGCTCACTGTGAACTTCTAGGACTCTCGAAAGGAGTCGTCAGCATGGCGCGAGCGGTCGGCATCGACCTCGGCACCACCAACTCCGTGGTCGCCGTCCTGGAGGGCGGCGAGCCGACGGTCATCGCGAACTCCGAGGGCAGCCGCACCACCCCGTCGGTGGTCGCCTTCGCCCGCAACGGGGACGTGCTGGTCGGCCAGTCGGCCAAGAACCAGGCCGTCACCAACGTCGACCGCACGATCCGGTCGGTCAAGCGGCACATGGGCACCGACTGGACCACCGAGATCGACGGCAAGAAGTACACCGCGCAGGAGATCAGCGCCCGCACGCTGATGAAGCTCAAGCGCGACGCCGAGTCCTACCTCGGCGAGGAGGTCACCGACGCGGTGATCACCGTCCCCGCCTACTTCGAGGACGCGCAGCGCCAGGCCACCAAGGAGGCCGGCCAGATCGCGGGCCTCAACGTGCTGCGCATCGTCAACGAGCCCACCGCGGCCGCCCTCGCCTACGGGCTGGAGAAGGGCGAGAGCGAGCAGACGATCCTCGTCTTCGACCTCGGCGGCGGCACGTTCGACGTCTCGCTGCTCGACATCGGCGACGGCGTCGTCGAGGTGCGCGCCACCAACGGCGACAACAACCTCGGCGGTGACGACTGGGACGAGCGGATCATCAACTGGCTCGTCGAGAAGTTCAAGGGCTCGCAGGGCATCGACCTGTCCAAGGACAAGATGGCGATGCAGCGTCTGCGCGAGGCCGCGGAGAAGGCGAAGATCGAGCTGTCGAGCTCGGCCTCCACGAGCATCAACCTGCCCTACATCACCGTCGACGCCGACAAGAACCCGCTGTTCCTCGACGAGACGCTGTCGCGCTCGGAGTTCCAGCGGATCACCTCCGACCTGCTCGAGCGGTGCCGCAAGCCGTTCAACCAGGTCGTGAAGGACGCCGGCATCTCGGTCGGGCAGATCAGCCACGTCGTCATGGTCGGCGGCTCCACCCGCATGCCCGCCGTGACCGAGCTGGTCAAGGAGCTCGCCGGCGGTCGTGAGCCGAACAAGGGCGTCAACCCCGACGAGGTCGTCGCCGTCGGCGCCACGCTGCAGGCGGGTGTCCTGCGCGGCGACGTCAAGGACGTCCTGCTGCTCGACGTCACCCCGCTGTCCCTGGGCATCGAGACCAAGGGCGGCGTGATGACGAAGCTGATCGAGAAGAACACGACGATCCCCACCAAGAAGTCCGAGGTCTTCACGACGGCGGAGAACAACCAGCCGTCGGTCCAGATCCAGGTCTTCCAGGGTGAGCGCGAGATCGCGGCCTACAACAAGAAGCTCGGCATGTTCGAGCTGACCGGCCTGCCGCCCGCCCCGCAGGGCGTGCCGCAGATCGAGGTCACCTTCGACATCGACGCCAACGGCATCGTCAACGTGTCGGCCGTCGACAAGGGCACCGGCAAGTCGCAGGCGATGACCATCACCGGCGGCTCGGCGCTCTCCAAGGACGAGATCGACCGCATGGTCTCCGACGCCGAGGCGCACGCCGACGAGGACCGCAAGCGCCGCGAGGAGGCCGAGACCCGCAACCAGGCGGAGTCGCTGGTCCACCAGACCGAGAAGGTCCTGACCGAGAACGGCGACAAGGTCCCTGCGGAGGTCAAGGACAAGGTCCAGGGTTCGCTCGACGACCTCAAGAAGGCGCTCCAGGGCGACGACACCGAGGCCGTCAAGACCGCGGTGGAGAAGCTCGCGACCGACTCGCAGGAGCTCGGCCAGGCCATCTACTCCCAGCAGCAGCAGGGAGGCGACGCCGACGCCGCGGGTGCGGCGGGCGACGGGGCGACGGGCTCCGGCGGGGACGACGACGTCGTCGACGCCGAGATCGTCGACGACGACAAGAAGCAGTGACGAGGCCGGACACCGGTGCCGCGCCCGGCCCCACGGCCGGGCGCGGCGGACCCGAGGAGGAGGACTCCGTGGAGCACCCGGCCGAGGAGTCGGTGCAGGACCACCAGGAGGAGTTCGGCGCCGGTCCGGACGCGCCGGGCGGGTTGACCGTCGAGGGCGTGCCCGCCGACGGCGACCAGGCTCCCGACGCGGCCGTCGGCGGCGTACCGACGAGCGGCACCCAGGAGACCGGCCGACGCCGACGGCGTGGCGGCGTCCGACCCCGAGCTCACGCGCCTGCGCACCGAGCTCGAGGAGCGCACCGCCGACCTGCAGCGCGTGTCGGCGGAGTACGCGAACTACCGGCGCCGGGTGGAGCGTGACCGCGAGGCCACCGTCACCGGCGCCAAGGCCCAGGTGGCCGGTGAGCTGCTCACCGTGCTCGACGACGTCGAGCGCGCGAGTGCCCACGGCGACCTGACCGGTCCGTTCAAGGTGGTGGCCGACCGGCTCACCGAGACCCTGACGCGGGCCGGGCTGACCGGGATTCGGCGAGGTCGGCGACGCGTTCGACCCGTCGGTGCACGAGGCCGTCGCCCACGGCACCTCGGCCGAGGTGGACGGCCCGACCGTCACCACCGTGATGCGCCGCGGCTACCGCTTCGGCGAGAAGGTGCTCCGGCCGGCGATGGTCGAGGTCACCGACCACGACCCGGACGCGGTACCCGCGGGCAGCGGTTCCGCCGGCGGCAGCGAGAACGCCTGACGATCCGCCGGGCAGGATCAGAACTGACGACGGAGTCCGCGCGGCACGCCGGGCTCGCGGGAGGGAGGACGAACCCACGATGGCCAGTCGTGACTGGGTCGAGAAGGACTTCTACCGCGAGCTCGGCGTCGCCAAGGACGCCTCGCAGGACGAGATCAAGAAGGCCTACCGCAAGATCGCGCGGGAGAACCACCCCGACACCAAGCCCGGCGACGCCAAGGCCGAGGCCCGCTTCAAGGCGGCGGGCGAGGCGTACGGGGTGCTCTCCGACACCACGAAGCGCGCGGAGTACGACGAGGCGCGCACCCTCTTCGCCGGCGGCGCGCTTCGGCGGCTTCGGGGGACGGCAACGGCGGCCGCGGCGGCACCGGCGCGAGCGGTGGCTTCGACGTCAACGACCTGTTCGGCGGGGCCGGGCGGTCCACCGGCGGGGCGCGGCGGCCTCGGTGACCTGCTCGGCGGCATCTTCGGCGGCATGGGCGGGGCCGGGGGCACGCAGACCGATCCCACCGGCGGCATGGGTGGGCGGCGGCATGGGCGGCGGCCTCGGCGGCACCCCGCGCCGCCGCCGCGGCGCCGACGTCGAGACCGAGGTCCGCATCGACTTCGGTGAGGCCGTGAACGGCGCGACGCTGCCGCTGCGGCTCACCTCGCCGATGCGCTGCGGCACGTGCGAGGGCTCGGGCGCCAAGCCCGGCACCTCGCCCCGCA
This sequence comes from uncultured Actinomycetota bacterium, assembly GCA_963849235.1. Classification (GTDB taxonomy): domain Bacteria; phylum Actinomycetota; class Actinomycetes; order Mycobacteriales; family Pseudonocardiaceae; genus Actinomycetospora. The sequence goes on from CAWKGY010000003.1 coordinate 816,091, forward strand.
CCTGCACCCGGTGCGGCGGCGCCGGGCTCGTCTCGCGCAGCCAGGGCGCGTTCGCGTTCAGCGAGCCCTGCCCCGACTGCCGCGGGACCGGGCACCTCGTCGACGACCCGTGCCCGGAGTGCGGCGGCGACGGCGTGAGCTCCCGCCCGCGGACGCTGACGATCCGCGTCCCGGCCGGGGTCGAGGACGGCAAGCGCATCCGGCTCGCCGGCAAGGGCCAGCCCGGACCCAGCGGCGGGCCGTCCGGCGACCTCTACGTCGTCGTGCACGTGACGCCGGACGCGGTGTTCGGCCGGTCGACGAAGAACCCCGACGACCTCACGCTCGTCGCTGCCGGTGACCTACCCGGAGCTGGTGCGGGGCGCCACGGTCACGGTGCCGACCCTCGAGGGCCGCATCTCGCTCAAGGTGCCGCCGGGCAGCTCGGTCGGGCGCACCCTGCGCGTCCGCGAGCGCGGCGTGAAGCGCAAGGACCACACCGCGGGGACCTGCTGGTCACCCTCGAGCTCGCCGTGCCCTCCCGGCTGTCGACGGAGGCGAGCGAGGCCCTCGACGCCTACGCCCGGGCCACGGCCGGACGAGGACCCCCGCGCCCGCCTGATGGATCGGGCGGAGGCCGGCCGCAAGGAGGCGGCGTCGTGAGCACGCGGCCCGGGCCGGACGACGGCTCGGCGAGCGGCGCCGCGCGGGTCCGCGATCCCGGGCCTGCCCGGCGTGGGCGGACGAGGACACCCCGGTCTTCGTCATCTCCATCGCCGCCGAGTTCTCCGGGATGCACGCCCAGACCCTGCGCTCCTACGACCGGATCGGCCTCGTCCGCCCCGGGCGCGCGAGCGGGGGCGGGCGCCGCTACTCGGTGCGCGACATCGCGCTGCTGCGCGAGGTGCAACGCCTCTCCCAGGAGGAGGGCGTCAACCTCGCCGGCATCAAGCGGATCATCGAGCTCGAGCGCGAGGTCGACCAGCTCACCGACCGCCTCGCGGAGGTCACCGACGAGCTCGCGCGCAGCCAGACCCGGCTGCAGGCGCTCCTCGAGCAGCGCGGCGGCCGCGGGGACCTGCTGCCGGTCCGGCGGACCCAGTCCGTCGTGGTCTGGCAGCCGGGCCGGCGGTCCGGTCAGGGGTCCGGTGAACCGTCGGACGGCGACGGGACCTGACCCGCCCGCTCAGTCCTCGTCGTCGTAGGTGAAGGGGTCGTAATGGATCCGGTCCAGCGGCGTGCCGTCGACCAGCAGGGCCGCCGTGGTCGCCCGGATCATGTCCGGCGACCCGGCGACGACGACGTCGTGGTCGAGCCAGGGCCCGGCCCGCGTGACGGCCTCGACGACGGTGCCCGGCGCCAGCTCGACGTCCAGCGGGTCCGACTCGCAGACGCCGACGACCGCGAGCCAGGGCGCCTCCTCGTCGATGACGGCGAGGCGGTCCAGCGTGTGCAGGTCCTCCGGGGTCCGGCCGCCGGCGAGGACCGTCGTCGGACGCACGTCGACGCCGGCCGCGGCCTGGGCCGCGAGGTCCTCGACGAGCGCCAGCGCGACCGAGGCACCGGTCCCGCCCACGACCAGGAGCAGCTCCCGCTCGGCGGTGGCGTCCGCGGTGAGGTCGCCCTCGGCGGGGCCGATGTTCCAGCGCTCGCCGCACTGGCTGTGCGCGACGAGGCTGCGGCTGACCCAGCCGCCCTGGACCGCGCGGACGTGGAACTCCAGCAGACCGTCGGCGCGGGGGGCTCCCGCGGGCGTGAGGCGCCGCCACATCCGTGGGCGCTGCGGGGCCTCGATGGTCACCCACTGCCCGGGGCGGTAGTCGACCGGCACGTCCGGGGCGACGGTGATGACCGCGAGGTCCCAGCTCAGCCGCCGGTGTGCCACGACGGTGCCGCCGACCACGCGGGGCAGGGTGCCGGCGCGTCGTGCGGGCGGGCTCGGCCGCGAGCGAGTAGGCCAGCACCCAGGCGGCGTCGGCGCCGGGCGCCCACAGCTCACCCGCGAACTCCCGGACCGCACCCACCAGCGCGACGCCGACGGGCTCGTCGGCGGCGGCGTCGAGCCCCAGCGCCCGGGTCTCCCGGGCGAGCCCGTCGATCGCGGCGGCGAGCTCCTGGGGCCGGTCGACCGCGGACATCGCGGAGATCGAGGCGCGCAGCAGGCGCCGGGCGGCACGGTCGGACTGGGCGGGGAACCGCGCGCGCAGGTGCGGGGCGAGGCTGAAGAGCAGGGCGCCGAACCAGTGGGCGAGGTCGTCCTCCTGGTCGCCGAGGCGGGACCAGACCGCGCGGACGGCCTCGCCGGCCATGGCGACGTCGGAGCGCGGGGAGGCCAGCGGCGTGGTGGCCCCGACGGCGGGCCTCGAGGGCTGCGCGGCACGGGCGGGTTCGGGCACCCGAGGGATCGCGGGCTCGGCGGCCGGCCGCTGGGCGGCCGGGCGCTCGGGGGCCGGGCGCTCGGGGGCGGGGGTGGCCGGGGGCTCGACGATCGGGGCGGGAGCGACTTCAGCCGCGGCGGCCGTGGCCGGCCGGTCGGTGGCCGGGCTCTCGGCGGGCGCGTCCTCGGCGGGCGCGGGCTCGACGGCGGGCTCCCCGACGGCGGGCTCCCCGACAGCCGGGGCCTCGACGACGGGGGCCTCGACGACGGGCGCGGCGGCAGCGGGCGGGTCCTCGACGGCCGGGGCTCCGGATGTCTCGACCTCGGCCTCGTCGGGAGCCGGCGCGTCGGTGATGCGGGGCACCACGGAGGTGGCGGCGTCGGCGATGCGGGGCACGACGGCGGTCGCGTCGCCGGCGATGCGGGGCACCACGGCGGTGCGGGCGTCGTCGGGGGTCTGCCGCGGCGCGGCCGCCGAGGTGTGCGGGGGCCGGGTGGGCATCGGGGCGGTGGGCATCGCCTCGGGGGGCGGCGGCACCGTGGGCGGCGGGGTCAGCGCGGTGGTGCGGGCGGGAGCCGTCGGGACCAGGCGCAGCACCCGTCCCTGCTCGGCGTCGGGCCCGCCGGGAGCCGGCCCCACGGCGCGCTGCGGGGCGCCGGACCGCGCGGTCCCGCCGTCAGGCGGGGCCCCGTCCCTCGGCGCGGCCGGGCCGATCGGCTCGGCAGCGTCCGCCGACATGCCGACTCCCCTCGTCGCCCGGCGAGGTCCCGTTCCACGCCTGGTCAGGCCCATCATGACAGAGCGTGCCGTGCGGCGGCTAACCGTCCCCGAATCGTCACTCCCTGTACGGACCGTGGTTTCCAGAACCGATGAAGACACCATGACTTGAGCGGAACACACTCAACTCTGTCCGCGTTGTCCCGAACAGAGGTCACCGCACGCGTTCCCGGCGCGTCGGCCAGGACCACCCCCGTCGACCACGCACGATCACCGAGCACTCGAGACCCGGCCCGGAACCGGGTCAGGAAAGGCACGCAGATGGACTTCTCGCCGACGACGCGCACCCAGCAGGCGGTGTCCGCCGCGGTCCGCGCCGCCACCGCGTCGGGGCACCCGCAGGTGTCCCCGGCCCACCTCGTCATCGCCCTCCTCGACCAGACCGACGGCATCACGACGCCGCTGCTCGGGCCGTGTCCGCCGACCCGGCCGCGGTCCGCGCGGAGACCGAGCGGCTGATCGCGTCGATGCCGAGCGCGACCGGCTCGAGCGTGTCCGCCCCGCAGTTCGACGGGGACTCGGCGCGGGTCCTGACCCACGCCCAGCAGCTGGCCGCCGACATGGGCGACGAGTACGTGTCCACCGAGCACCTGCTGGTCGGCGTGGCCGCCGCGGGCGGGCGCGAGGCCGACGTCCTCGCGCGCCACGGCGCCACCGCCGAGGCGCTGCAGGAGGCGTTCGGCAAGGTCCGGGGCTCCACCCGGATCACCTCGCCCGACCCCGAGGGCACCTTCCAGGCCCTCGAGAAGTACGGCCAGAACCTCACCGAGCGGGCCCGCTCCGGGGACCTCGACCCGGTGATCGGCCGCGACGCCGAGATCCGTCGCGTCGTGCAGGTCCTCTCGCGCCGCACGAAGAACAATCCGGTCCTGATCGGCGAGCCCGGCGTCGGGAAGACCGCCATCGTCGAGGGGCTCGCCCAGCGCATCGTCGCGGGCGACGTCCCGGAGTCGCTGCGCGACAAGCGCGTCGTGGCGCTCGACCTCGGCTCGATGGTGGCCGGCGCGAAGTACCGCGGCGAGTTCGAGGAGCGCCTCAAGGCGGTCCTCGCCGAGATCACGGACTCGGCCGGGCAGGTCATCACCTTCATCGACGAGCTGCACACCATCGTGGGCGCCGGCGCGTCCGGTGAGTCGGCGATGGACGCCGGCAACATGATCAAGCCGATGCTCGCGCGCGGCGAGCTGCGGATGGTCGGCGCGACGACGCTCGACGAGTACCGCAAGCACATCGAGTCCGACCCGGCCCTCGAGCGCCGCTTCCAGCAGGTGCTCGTCGGGGAGCCGACGGTCGAGGACACCGTCGGGATCCTGCGCGGGCTCAAGGAGCGCTACGAGGTGCACCACGGCGTGCGGATCACCGACGCCGCCCTCGTCGCCGCCGCCGCGCTCTCCGACCGCTACATCACCGCGCGGTTCCTGCCGGACAAGGCGATCGACCTCGTCGACGAGGCCGGCTCGCGGCTGCGCATGGAGATCGACTCGCGGCCGGTGGAGATCGACGAGGTGGAGCGCGCCGTGCGCCGCCTCGAGATCGAGGAGATGGCGCTGGCCAAGGAGTCCGACGCCGGCGTCGGCCGACCGGCTCGTCGCGCTGCGCGCCGAGCTCGCCGAGAAGCGCGAGGAGCTCGACGCCCTCACCGCCCGGTGGACGGGCGAGAAGGAGTCGATCAACTCGTCCCGCGACCTCAAGGAGCAGCTCGAGGCGCTGCGCGGGGAGTCCGAGCGCGCCGAGCGCGACGGTGACTACGCGAAGGTCGCCGAGCTGCGCTACGGCCGCATCCCGGCCCTGGAGAAGGAGCTCGCGGCCGCCGACGAGGCCAGTGCCGCGGCGGGCCCCGTCATGCTCAAGGAGGAGGTCGGGCCCGACGACGTCGCCGACGTCGTCTCCGCGTGGACCGGGATCCCGGCCGGGCGCCTGCTCGAGGGGGAGACGGCGAAGCTGCTGCGCATGGAGGACGAGCTCGGCCGACGGGTCGTCGGCCAGGCCGAGGCGGTGCGGGCGGTGTCCGACGCCGTCCGCCGCACCCGGGCCGGCGTCGCCGACCCCGACCGGCCCACCGGGTCGTTCCTCTTCCTCGGCCCCACCGGCGTCGGGAAGACCGAGCTGGCCAAGGCCCTCGCCGCGTTCCTGTTCGACGACGAGCGGGCGATGATCCGCATCGACATGTCGCGAGTACGGCGAGAAGCACTCGGTCGCCCGGCTCGTCGGGGCGCCCCCCGGCTACGTCGGCTACGACCAGGGCGGCCAGCTCACCGAGGCCGTCCGGCGCCGCCCGTACTCGGTGGTGCTGCTCGACGAGGTCGAGAAGGCGCACCCGGACGTGTTCGACGTGCTGCTGCAGGTCCTCGACGACGGCCGTCTCACCGACGGCCAGGGCCGCACGGTCGACTTCCGGAACACGATCCTCGTGCTGACCTCGAACCTCGGGTCCGCGGCGCTGACCGATCCGTCGCTCGACGACGCCGGGCGCCGCGAGCGGGTCATGGAGGTCGTCAAGCGCTCGTTCAAGCCGGAGTTCCTCAACCGGCTCGACGACGTGGTGGTCTTCCACGCGCTGTCCACCGAGGAGCTGACGTCGATCGTCGACATCCAGGTGCAGCGGCTGGCCGGCCGGCTGGCCGGGCGCCGGCTCACGCTGGAGGTCACCGACGCCGCCAAGGAGTGGCTGGCGCTGCAGGGCTTCGACCCGGTCTACGGGGCGCGGCCGCTGCGGCGGCTGGTCCAGTCCGCGATCGGCGACCAGCTCGCCCGGGAGCTGCTCGGCGGTGAGGTCCGCGAGGGCGACACCGTGCGGGTCGACCTCGACAAGGACGCCGACGCCGGGGCGGGCACGCTGAGCGTGACGCGCGCCGAGTAGGCCCGGACCCGTGTCAGAAAAGTCCCGTTGCCGACGTTCAGTGTCGGCAACGGGACTTTTCTGACGTCAGGCCTCGGTGACCCGACCGGCCTCGACGTGCCAGTGCCGCGTCGTCGACACCGCGGTGAGCATCCGGCGGTCGTGGGTGACCAGCAGCAGCGTGCCCTCGTAGGACGCGAGCGCCGACTCCAGCTGCTCGATCGCGGGCAGGTCGAGGTGGTTGGTCGGCTCGTCGAGCACCAGCAGGTTCACCCCGCGCGCCTGCAGCAGCGCCAGCGCGGCCCGCGTGCGCTCGCCGGGCGAGAGCGAGTCGGCGCTGCGGTGCACGTGCTCGCCGCCGAGCCCGAACTTCGCCAGCAGCGTGCGCACCTCCGCCGTCGGCCAGCGGTCGACCTCCGGCTCCCGCGAGAACGCGTCGAGCAGCGACTGGACCCCGGGCGGGAGAGCACCTGGCGCGCCTGGTCGACCTCCCCGACCACCACCCCCGATCCCAGCCACGCGGACCCGGCGTCGGGGGACAGCCGCCCCAGCAGCAGGGCCAGCAGCGTCGTCTTCCCCGCGCCGTTCGCGCCGGTCACCGCGACCCGGTCGCCGTAGTCGAGCTGCAGGGTCACCGGCCCGAACCGGAAGTCGCCCCGGGTCACCACCGCGTCCGAGAGCGACGCGACCACGGTGCCCGAGCGCGGCGCCGCCGCGATCGTCATCCGCAGCTCCCACTCCTTGCGGGGCTCCTCGACGACGTCGAGCCGCTCGATGCGCCGCTCGGTCTGCGACACCTTCGAGGCCTGCTTCTCGGTGGCCTCGGCACGGAACTTGCGGGCGTTCTTGTCGTTGTCGGCCTTCGCGCCCTTGCGGCGGGCGTTGCGGACACCGTGCTCGAGCCAGTTGCGCTGCTCGTGCATCCGCGAGGTGAGGGCGGCCCGCTTGTCCGCGTACTCGTCGTAGGCCTCGCGCGCGTGCCTCCGCGCCACCTCCCGCTCCACGAGGTAGGACTCGTAGCCGCCCCCGTAGCGCGCCACCTGCTGCTGGGCGAGGTCGAGCTCGACGACCTCGGTGACGGTCCGCGCGAGGAACTCCCGGTCGTGGCTGACCAGCACCGTCGGGGCGCGCAGCTCCCGGACGAAGCGCTCCAGGCGCTCCAGCCCCGCGAGGTCGAGGTCGTTGGTGGGCTCGTCGAGCAGGAAGAGGTCGAACCGGGCGAGCAGCAGCGCGGCGAGGTTCACCCGCGCCGCCTGGCCCCCGGAGAGCGCCGTCATGGGGGTGTCGTCGGGGAGGGCGAGCCCGAGGTCGGCGGCGACCTCCGGCACCCGGTCCTCGAGGTCGGCGCCGCCCAGGGCGAGCCAGCGCTCGAGGGCGGTGGAGTAGCGGTCGTCGGACCCCGGCTCGCCCTCGCCCAGCGCGGTCGTCGCCGCGTCCATCTCGGCCTGTGCGGCGGCGACGCCGGTGCGGCGGGCGAGGAACCCGGCGATCGTCTCGCCCGGTCGCGGGCGCCGGTTCCTGGGGCAGGTACCCGACGGTGGCCGTCGGCGGCGCGAGCTCCACGGTGCCGGTGTCGGGGACCACGAGCCCGGCGAGGATGCGCAGCAGGGTCGACTTGCCCGCGCCGTTCGCCCCGACGAGCCCGACGACGTCGCCGGGGGAGACGGTGAGGTCGACACCGGAGAAGACGGTCCGGGCGCCGTGCGCGGCGGACACGCCCCGCGCGACGAGGGTGGCGCTCACCGCGTCGACTCTATCCGGGCCGCGCACCCCGGCCGGGGCGGGCGGCCCCTGAGCAGGCGCATCGGCGTCGGGAAATGCGCCCCCGCCCCGAGTGTCGTCCGCCGGTGGGGTCGGGGGCAGGCCGTAGGCTCGCCGGGTGCCTGCCTGGATCTGGTTCGTCGTGGCGCTCGTCGCCGCAGCCGGCGGCGCGCTGCTGCTCTGGTACGACCGCGCGCGCCCGACCCGCCGTCGGGGCAACGGCCGGCGGGACTGGGCGGCGTCGAAGGGCTGGGAGTTCACCGACGCGCTGTCGTCGCCGCCGCACGCGTGGCGCTACGGCACGCTGCGGGGTGAGGGCCCCCGGCAGGCGTACGACGTCGCGACCGGCGCCGTGCCCGGCCCCGGCGGCCGGCGCCTGGGCTGCATCTTCGACCAGGAGCAGGACGGCGTGACCGTCGCGACGGTCGCCGCCGTGCGCGGGACCGTCGCCGTGCCGGTCGCCATCGAGCTGCGGCTGCCGGACTCGCCGCGTCCCGACGACGACGAGCTGGACAACCTCGGGCAGGTCGGCCGCCGCTACGCGTTCGTCAGCAACGCCCTGGAGGGCCGCCGGCTGCTGACCCGGCAGGTGACCGACGCGGCCGACCACGTGGGTGCCGACGTCCCGCTGGTCTGGGCCGAGGACACGTGGGTGCTGGCCTCGATCGACCCGGATGCCGACCCGGACCGCGTCGAGGGCCTCATCGAGTCGCTGGTCGACGTGTCCGCCGCGATCAAGGAGGCCGTCGAGGGCGGCGGCTCGCGCGGGGAGCCCGTGGCCGCGGGGAGCCCGGCGGACGAGGCGCCGACGGCGGTCGTCGCCGGCGGACGCGGCGGCCGGCCGGGGACGACGCCCCGACGACGACCGTGCGCGGGTCGGGTCGACGACGACGCGCCGCACCGACGACGACGGTGCGCGGGTCGCGCGAGGACGACGCGCCGACCACGACGCGTGCGCGGCCGGGCCGACGACGACGCCCCGACCACCACCATCGGGGGCCGCGGCTCGGCGGGCGGCCCGGCCCGGCCCGACGAGCGCGGCGCCGGCCGCGAGCGCGGCGCCGGGCGTGCGCCCGCCGACGAGGACGAGGACCTCGAGTACGACGAGGAGCTGGAGCGGTTCGCCTCCGGCGACGAGGACGCCAGCCCGTTCACCCGCGGCGGCGAGGAGCCGACCCACCGCGACCGGCCCGGCGACATCCCCTACGACCTCGAGCAGGACGACCCCGGCACCGAGGAGCCCTCGGAGACGCGCTCCTCGAAGGGCAGCACCTGGCGCAGCGGCCCGTTCCGCGGGCGATGACCGACTCGCCGGACCGCCGGACCGCCCTCGTCACGGGCGCCAGCTCGGGCCTCGGCACCGAGTTCGCCGAACAGCTCGCGGCCCGCGGGTACGACCTGGTGCTCGTGGCGCGCGACGAGGCCCGGCTGACGGCCCTGGCCGACCGGCTCGGGGCGCGGGGCACCAGCGCCGAGGTCCTCGTCGCCGACCTGGCGGACCCGACCGCCCGCGCCCGCGTCGAGCGCCGGCTCGCCGAGCCCGGCGACGGCGAGGCCCCGGTCGACCTGCTCGTCAACAACGCCGGGCTACGGGACGTCGGGCGAGTTCACCGAGACCGATCCCGAGGTGCTCGCCGCCAACCACGAGGTCAACGTCACCGCCGTGATGCTGCTGTGCCGGGCGGCCCTGCCCGGGATGGTGGCCCGCGGCCGGGGCGGCGTGATCAACCTGTCGAGCGTGGCGGGGTTCCTGCCCGGGCGCGGCTCGGTCTACGGCGCCGGGCAAGGCCTACGTCACGGCCGCTGTCGCAGAACCTCTACATGTCGGTGTACGGCACCGGGGTGCACGTCATGGCGCTGTGCCCGGGTACACCAAGACCGAGTTCCACGCGCGGCTCGGGCAGTGCCCGCGAGGAGGCGGGCTTCATGTGGCTCGAGGCCGACCGGGTGGTGGCCGACGGGCTCGCGGACTTCGCGAAGGGCAGGCCGCTGTCGATCCCGGGGCCGGGCTACAAGGCGATCGTCACGGCCGCCCGGCACGCGCCGACCCGGATCGTCCACGTGCTCGCCCGCCGCAGCGCCTCGCGGACGGGGCTGACCAGCCTCGGCCGCCGTCGTGGGCGGAGAATGACGCGCATGAGCGACGCCCTCACCACGCGGGCCGCCGTCGGCGGCGGCCCGGACGTGGACCCCGCCGCCCGCGACCGCCTCGCCGCCCTGGCCCGTGAGCTCGCCGTCGTGCACGGCCGCGTCACGCTGTCCTCCGGGCGGGAGGCCGACTACTACGTGGACATGCGGCGGATCAGCCTGCACCACGAGGCGGCCCCGCTCATCGGTCGGCTGCTGCGGGAGATGACGGCCGACTGGTCCTACGACGCGGCGGGGGGCCTGACGATGGGCGCCGACCCGGTGGGCGCCGCGATCATGCACGCTCCCGGCACGCCGGTGGACGCGTTCGTCGTGCGCAAGGAGGCCAAGGCGCACGGCATGCAGCGACGCATCGAGGGGCCCGACGTCGCCGGGCGCCGGGTGCTCGTGGTGGAGGACACGTCGACCACCGGCGACAGCCCCGTGACGGCGCTCGACGCGCTGCGCGAGGCCGGCGCGGAGGTCGTGGGGGTCGCGACGATCGTCGACCGGGCCACCGGCGCGGCCGAGGTGGTCGAGGGCCGCGGCGTGCCGTACCGCTCGCTGCTCGGGCTCGCCGACCTCGGGCTGGGGTGACCTCGCCGCAGGACGAGCAATGGCGCCGTTCCTGCCGTCCGACGGCAGCAACGCGCCGTTGCTGACCGGGGACGAGGAGCCCGGGCCGACCGAGTGGGGCACCGGGGAGGCCGAGCACGCCGTCGGCGTCGGGCCCTGGCCGGGTGGTCCCGACGCGTGGCCGGACGATCCGCGCCTCGACCCGGAGCTGCTCGCGGACGGCGACCGCCGCAACGTCGTCGACCGCTACCGCTACTGGCGCCGCGAGGCGATCGTCGCCGACCTCGACACCCGCAGGCACCCGTTCCACGTCGCGATCGAGAACCTGCGCCACGACGCGAACATCGGCACCGTCGTGCGCACCGCCAACGCCTTCCTGGCGGGCGCCGTGCACATCGTGGGCCGGCGCCGCTGGAACCGGCGCGGCGCGATGGTCACCGACCGGTACCAGCACGTCGTGCACCATCCCGACGTCGCCGACCTCGCCGCGTGGGCCCGCGGGGAGGGGTTCGTGGTGGTCGCCGTCGAGAACGGGCCGGGCGCGCTGCCCCTGGAGACCACCGAGCTCCCCCGCCGCTGCCTGCTGCTCTTCGGCCAGGAGGGTCCCGGGCTCACCCCGGAGGCGGCCGCGGCCGCGGACCTCGTCGTCTCGATCGCCCAGTTCGGCTCGACCCGCTCGATCAACGCCGGGGTCGCGGCGGGGATCGCGATGCACGCGTGGATCCGGACGCACGCGAGCTGAGCGGTCAGCCGTGCGGCGGGCGCTGGATCCGGGTGGTCGGGGCGTCGTCGTTCGCGGCGTCGAGGGTCTCCTCGGCGAGGTGGGAGACCCCGAGCTTGCGCTCCCGCCGGGCCTGCAGCGCCTCGACCGCGATCGGGATCAGGGAGATCACGACGACGAGGACGAGCATCGCCTCGATGTTGTTCTTCACGATGTCGAACTGGCCGAGCACCGCGCCGAGCAGCGTCACCCCGGCCGCCCAGAGCAGCGCCCCGATCCCCGAGAACAGCAGGTAGCGGCGTGCCTCCATGCGCCCGACGCCCGCCATGACCGTGATGAACGTGCGCACGATCGGCACGAAGCGCCCGAGCACGATCGCCCGGTTGCCGTACTTGTCGAAGAACCTCTGCGTCCGCTCGACGTTCTCCCGCTTGAACAGCCGTGAGTCCGGCTTGTCGAAGATCGCAGGTCCGGCGGCGCGTCCGAGGTAGTAGCCGCAGACGTTGCCCGCGAAGGCCGCGACGACGAGCACCACGCACACCAGCCACAGCGGGGTCTCGACGAGCCCGGTGGTGGCGGCGAGGCCGATGATGAACAGCAGGGAGTCGCCGGGGAGGAAGAACCCGATCAGGAGGCCGCACTCGGCGAAGATGATCAGCGCCACGCCGAGCAGGGCCCAGGGGCCGAGGCTCGAGACGATGTAGCTCGGGTCGAGCCACTGCGGGCCCAGGGCGACGAAGGTCGTGGCGTCGGCGAGGGTCACGTCGGCCACGGTACTGGGCGCCCGTGTGACCACGATGTGCGCCCGGAGGGCCCAGCCCGATGGGGTCAGGTGGGCAGCAGGAGCGACAGCACCCCGATGGCGCCGCCGACGACGCCGCCCGCGAGGACGGCGACGACGCTCCACCAGGTCACCGTGACCGCGCTCCACGGCACGTAACCGGCCGGGGCCGCGGTCGTCGCCGGCGCGGGGAGGGGCCCGGGCCGTGCCGGCCGGGCCGTAGGCCCGCGCGGGACCGTTCGGGACGCCGAACCCGCCCGACGGGCCGGGTCGCACGGGCGCGGTCGGCGGGGCCGGGGGCATCGGGCCGCGCGCGTACCCGGGCGGCGGGAGGCCCGGGCCGCCGCCGGACCGGGGCGCCGGCACGTCGGGGCGCACCTGGTCGAGCCGACCCTGGTCGGTCCGCGGCTGGTCCGGGACGGGCCTGGTCCGGGCGGGCCTGGTCGGTCCGCGGCTGGTCCGGACGGGCCTGGTCTGACTGCGTCTGCTCGGGCCGCGCCTGCTCGGGCCGACGGACCCGTCCGAGCGGTCGGAAGCGTCGGCGGCCGGACGCCGGCGCACCCTCCGCCCCGGGCGGTCGTCGCCGGGGAGCCCGAGGGCGGCGCGGTGGCGTCGGCGCGCGGCGTCGACACGCCGCCTGCGGCGTGGGCCCGCAGCGCCTCGGACAGCAGCCGCTCGTCACTCATCGCTGGGGAGCGTAACGGCGCACCCGACGCGCTTCCCAGGGCCGTGCGGGACAGCGGTGGTCTGGCCGCGGTGGACGGCTCCGTACGGATGCTACTGCCTACCGACCCGATGGCCCGACCGCAGCAGGTGACGTGATCAGCCGTGGTCGACGATCTTGGAGATCGCGTCGAGGCCCGCGGCTGGCGGTCGACTTCACCGTGCCGCGGCTGATCCCGGTGGCCTCCGCGATCTCGGCCTCGGAGAGCCCGCCGTAGTAGCGCAGGACGAGGACCTCGCGCTGGCGACGCGGCAGCTGCCCGAGGGCCGGAGACGACCGCCTGGTGCTCGGCGGAGAGCATCGCGAGCGACTCGGCCGATCGGGCGTCCGCGGTGTGCGGCGGGGTGTACTCGCGGGCGGTGCGGCGTCGGCGCAGGACGGAACGGGACCCGTTGACCACCGCGGTGCGCAGGTAGCCGAGCGCCGCGTTCTCGTCGCGCAGCCGCGACCAGTGCCGGTGCAGCCCCGTGAACGCCTCCTGCACGACGTCCTCGGCGGTCGCCGGGTCGTCCACCAGGAGGATCGCGAGCCGCACGAAGCGCATCCGGTGCTCGCGATAGAGATCCTCGAGGGTGCGCGGGCCGTCCGGCTCGGGCGCCGTCTCGGGGGTGGCCCAGGGAGCGGGACCCACCGGGAGCGGACCGGGTGGTCCGGGCCGGCCGGGGCCGGGGTGGGCGGGGCCCGGGCGTCCCGGGACCGGGCGGGCCCCCACGGCGGCACGGGGATCCGGCCGGGACGCCGGGGGAGCCGCTGGATGGACGACCGAGGCATCGGCCCCCGTCACGGCATCGAGCGCGCGCAGGCTGCCCAGCGTCCGCTCGATCGCGCTCTCCACCGGCTCGACCACCCCACCGACGATAGACCAGCCCTCCGACAGGCCCGGTCCGGAGGAGCGTGATGCCCGGGTCGTCACGCCTGGTGCGCGGTTGCTCCGGTCCGGGGACGACCCGCGTCGGGGTCGGTGGGGGTTCGCCCACGTCACGACGGGAGTACGCGGCGCGTGCAGGCGGGCATACTGCCCGCGCCGGGCGTGTACCCCCGCACCCGGACCAGGCCAGCCACCCGGCGCACGTCCGCCGAGGAGCGACCGAGAAGCACACGCGCCGACCAGGGAGCCCCCCATGCCGATCGCGACCCCCGAGGTCTACAACGAGATGCTCGACCGCGCGAAGGCGAGACGCTTCGCCTTCCCGGCGATCAACTGCACCTCGTCGGAGACCGTCAACGCCGCGCTGCGCGGGTTCGCCGAGGCCGAGAGCGACGGCATCATCCAGTTCTCCACCGGCGGGTCGGAGTTCGGCTCCGGGCTGTCGGTCAAGGACATGGTCGTCGGCTCGTCGGCGCTGGCCGAGTTCGCCCACGTCGTCGCCGAGAAGTACTCGATCAACGTCGCGCTGCACACCGACCACTGCCCGAAGGACAAGCTCGACAGCTTCGTCCGTCCGCTGATCGCGATCCGCCAGGAGCGCGTCGACCGCGGGGAAGCCGCCGCTGTTCCAGTCCCACATGTGGGACGGCTCGGCGGTCGAGCTGCACGAGAACCTCGAGATCGCCCAGGAACTGCTCGCGCAGGTCGGTCAAGGCGAACATCATCCTCGAGGTCGAGATCGGCGTCGTCGGCGGCGAGGAGGACGGCATCTCCGCCGCGAGCGACGACAAGCTCTACACCGCCCCCGGCGACTACGAGGCCACCGTCGACGCGCTCGGGCGCGGGCGAGAAGGGCCGCTACCTGCTGGCGGCCACCTTCGGCAACGTCCACGGCGTCTACAAGCCGGGCAACGTCAAGCTGCGCCCGGACGTGCTGAAGAAGGGCCAGGAGGTGGCCTCGCGCGAAGCTGGGGCTGCCCGAGGGCTCGAAGCCGTTCGACCTGGTCTTCCACGGCGGGTCCGGCTCGCTGCTCGAGGAGATCCACGAGGCGCTGGACTACGGCGTGGTCAAGATGAACGTCGACACCGACACCCAGTACGCCTTCACCCGGCCGATCGCCGGGCACATGTTCACCAACTACGACGGCGTCCTGAAGATCGACGGCGAGGTCGGCAACAAGAAGGCCTACGACCCGCGGAGCTACCTCAAGGCCGCGGAGCAGGGCATGGCCGACCGCGTCACCACGGCCTGCGAGAACCTGCGCTCGACCGGTCAGACCCTCGGGAAGTAGTGCCGGGCGGCCGCGCCGCGACGGGTGTGCCGGCGGTGGGACGATCGGGAGCATGACCATCCCGACCGGTCCCTCCGCCGACCACGGCCACAACCTCCTCGGACCGCGGCCGACGCTGCTGCCCGCCGACCCCGAACCGCAGGGCCGACTCGACGCCGGGGAGGACCCGGCGGCCGTCGCCGCGGACCACCCCACCTCGAGCGCCGCCTGGGCCACGCTCGCGGAGCGGGCGCTGGACGTCGGGCGAGGTCATCGCGGCCTACGCCTACGCGCGCACCGGCTACCACCGCGGGCTCGACCAGCTGCGGCGCAACGGCTGGAAGGGGTTCGGCCCGGTGCCGGTCGACCACGCCCCCAACCAGGGGTTCCTGCGGGCGGTCGCGGTGCTGGCGAAGGCGAGCGGGTCGATCGGCGAGATCGACGAGGCGGCGCGCTGCCGTCAGCTCCTCGACGACAGCGACCCGAAGGCGGCCGCGGCGCTCGGGGTCGATCTGAGAGCCGGCGTGCGCCGGGCCTCAGGAGGCCTGGCGCAGCGGCCGGTCGACGACGGCGGCCGGGCCGACGTCGACCACGAGCGGTGTGGGATCGGCCACCGGCTGTAGGTGACGCTCCGCAACCTTCACCGGCGGCGCGGGCTCGATCGGCCGCGGGCCACGGACGGGGCGCCTGCGGGTGTGGAGGTCGAGCATCCGGGACTCGAACTTCTCCATGAGCATGGTCGCGACCAGGAGGAGCACCGGGATGAGGACCGCGACCAGCATGAACGGAACGTACCCCGCTTTCCGGGGCTCCGAACCCCCACGGCGCGAGGTCGGTCCGATCGGTGCAGCGCGGCTACGGCATGTGTGTCAGTGATCACCATTCACCCACACGCACGCAGACGGCCTTCCCATCGACTACTCACGCACCGTTACGGGGAGGAACGGGCCGGGCGCACCAGCGTCCAGTCCGCGGTGTGGCGGTACCAGCTCCGGCGCTCCAGCGCGCGGTCGTCGCCGACGCCGTCCCGCTCGAGCGTCGCGGGCCGGCACCCGATCGTCGCGGCGCGGCCGTGCGCCCGCAGCTCCGCCCCCGGTCGCAGTCCGGCCAGCCGGCGCCGGCCGGTGACGGTGACCGCGACGCCGCCCACCGCCGCGGAGCCCCCGTCCGGATCGGGCCGCACGACGAGCCCCGTCGCGTCCCCGCGCAGCACCTCGTGCTCGTCGCAGTAGACGACGCCGTGGAAGGCCCCGACGACGTGGGCCCCGGCGACGACCCCACCGCGGTCGTCGCGCAGGAGGGGGGCCGGGCCGGGCACACCGTCCCGGGCCACCGCGAGCGCGGCCACCGCGTCGTCGGGGAGACCCCAGACCCGCGCGGCCTCGGACGGCCCGGTCGGGCACGAAGGCCACCGGGATCGTCGAGCCGCTCGGCGCGCAGCAGCCGGACGAGCACGGCGGCCAGGTCGGCGTCCGTGCCCACGACGACGAGCCGCCCGCCGTCGCCCCCGTCGCCCTGGTCGAGGGCCGGCGCTTCGAGGACCGGTGCGACCTCCGGGCGCCCCGGCCGCTCGGGGACCGCCACCGCCGTGGTCCCGTCCAGCTCCGCCCAGCGCCGCCCGGCGGCGTCGCCGCAGGTCAGTACCACCAGGGGGCCGGACGGGCGGGACCGCGGTGGCGGGTGGGCGGGCAAGTACGACTACCCTTCGGGTGCACGGGGTGGGCCATCGGGTGACGAGCGGGTGCGCCGTGCGAATGCTGCACGCGTCGGACCAGGGAGTCTCACATGCCGGCCATCGTCCTCATCGGCGCCCAGTGGGGTGACGAGGGCAAGGGCAAGGCCACCGACATCCTCGGTGGCGAGGTCGACTGGGTCGTCCGCTACCAGGGTGGCAACAACGCGGGGCACACGGTCGTGCTGCCCGACGGCGGCAAGTTCGCCCTGCACCTGATCCCCTCCGGGATCCTGACGCCGGGTGTCACCAACGTGATCGGCAACGGCGTCGTCGTGGACCCCGGGGTCCTGCTGGAGGAGCTCGCGGGCCTCGAGGGCCAGGGCGTGGACACGTCGAAGCTGCTGATCTCGGCCGACGCGCACTTGATCATGCCGTACCACGTGGCCATGGACAAAGTGACCGAACGGTTCCTCGGCAAGAGCCGCATCGGCACGACCGGGCGCGGGATCGGCCCGGCCTACCAGGACAAGGTGGCCCGCGTCGGGGTCCGCGTGCAGGACGTGTTCGACGAGAAGATCCTGCGGGAGAAGGTCGAGGCCGCGCTCGACCTCAAGAACCAGATCCTCGTCAAGGTCTACAACCGGCGCGCCCTCGACCCCGACGAGGTCGCCGACCAGGTGCTCGGCCAGGCCGAGGGCTTCGCGCACCGCATCGCCGACACCCGGCTCGCGCTCAACCAGGCGCTCGAGCGGGGCGAGACGGTGCTGCTGGAGGGCTCGCAGGGGACGCTCCTCGACGTCGACCACGGCACGTATCCCTACGTCACGTCGTCGAACCCGACGGCGGGCGGCGCGTCGGCCGGGTCGGGCATCGGCCCGACGCGCATCGACCGCGTCATCGGGATCCTCAAGGCCTACACGACGCGGGTCGGGTCCGGCCCCTTCCCGACCGAGCTCCTCGACGACGACGGCGAGTTCCTCCGCAAGCAGGGCGGCGAGTTCGGCGTGACGACCGGGCGCAGTCGGCGCTGCGGCTGGTTCGACGCGGTGATCGCCCGCTACGCGACCCGGGTCAACGGCCTCACCGACATCTTCCTCACCAAGCTCGACGTGCTCTCCAGCCTGCGCGAGGTCCCGGTGTGCGTCGCCTACGAGATCGACGGCAAGCGGGTCGAGGACATGCCGATGACGCAGTCCGACCTGCACCACGCGACGCCGGTCTACGAGCGCATGCCCGGCTGGTACGAGGACCTCTCGGCCTGCCGGTCGTTCGACGACCTCCCCCCGGCTGCGCGCGACTACGTCGAGCGCCTCGAGGAGCTGTCCATGGCCCGGATCTCCGCGATCGGGGTCGGGCCGGGGCGCGACGAGACCATCACCCGCCCCGGGGCGAGCGCAGCGACCCGCTAGGAGGCCGTGCGGTCACCTAGAATGGTGACGTGGGCGCCTGTGAACACCTCGTCGAGTCCAAGCACGCCGCCGAGCCCACTCCGTCCGTCGATCCCGACACCCCGGGCCTGATCTGCCCGGACTGCCGGGAGGCCGGCTACGACGCGTGGGCCCACCTCCGGATGTGCATGACCTGCGGGCACGTCGCGTGCTGCGACTCGAGCCCGTACCGCCACGCCACGCTGCACCACGAGGCCACGGGCCATCCGGTGATGCAGTCCTTCGAGCCGGGCGAGGCGTGGCGCTGGTGCTACGTCGACCGTCGGCTGCTCCCGCTCGTACTGGCCGAGGACGGGGTCCCGACGGTCCGTCGGTAGCCGCTCAGCCCGTCCAGGCGGCCACGGCGGTGTCGCCGTTGTCGCTGAAGATCCCCTCGACGCCGAGCGCGCGGAAGCGGGCGTACTCGGCCAGCGCGTCGCCGTAGGTCGACCGCGGCGCCGCCCGCGCGGGCTGGCCGGGGTGCTCCCCGTGGCGCAGCGAGCGCGGGAGGAACTCGTTCTCGTTGCGGAACGTGAACGGCATCGTCGCCAGGCCCACCGCGCGCGCGTCGTCGAGGAGCGGGGTCGGTGTCCCGGCCGGCGTGACGACCCGGTCCTTCGTCGGCCCGATCCACGTCGCGTACCCGGCGATCTCCTTGAGCCCGTCGGGGCCGGTGAGGTCGTCGTAGGTGCGGGGGTCGCCCGCGGCGACGAGGTCGGCGGGCGCGGCGCCGGGCCCGTCGACGAGCTGCAGCAGCGGGCACCCGAGCTGCGTCGTCAGGGCCTCGAGGGTGGTGACCTCGAAGGACTGGACGATCACCTGCGGATCGTCCGTCCAGCCCGCGTCGGGTCAGCGTCCCGACGAGGGCCGGCTCGATCGGCAGCCCGATCGCGGCGTGGAACGTCGAGTGCTTGACCTCGGGGAGGATCCCGACGCGCCGTCCCCGCTCGCGGGAGAGGGCGTCGAGCAGGTCGAGGACCTCGTCGAGCGTGAGGATCCCGTCGCGGCCGTCGTAGAGCGTGTTGTGCGGCCGCGTCGCCGGGATGCGCTCGACCGCGCGGAGCGTCCTGAGCTCGGCGAGGGTGAAGTCGACGGTGAACCAGCCCTCGACGGTCCTCGAGTCGATGACCTTCGTGGTGCGGCGGGCCGCGAACTCCGGGTGGGCGGCGACGTCGGTGGTCCCGCCGATCTCCGGCTCGTGGCGCGCGACCAGGTGGCCGTCGAGGGTGGAGCAGAGGTCGACGTCGACGGCGTCCACGCCGAGGTGAGCGGCGAGCGAGTACGACTCCACGGTGTGCTCGGGGCGGTACCCGGGCGCACCCCGGTGCCCCACGATGGTCACCGACGCGTCCCGGCGGGGGAGATCCATGGCCGAGATCGTTTCCCGACGCCGTCGTCGTCCGCCACCCGGCCCGGCGACCGCGGGATGAACACCCGATGACCGTGGGCCGGGAGCGGAGGCGGCGGCTCCGGCCCCGTAGGGTCGGCGGCCGTGCGCGTCCTGGTCGTCGGTTCCGGAGCCCGCGAACACGCGCTGCTCCTCGCTCTCGCCGCCGACCCGGCGGTGACCGCCCTGGCCGCGGCCCCGGGCAACGCCGGGACCGCCGGCCTCGCCGAGCACCCCGGCCTCGCCGACCCGACCTCGGGACCCGCCGTCGTCGACCTCGCGCGGCGCTGGAAGGCCGACCTCGTCGTCGTCGGGCCGGAGGCGCCGCTGGTCGCCGGGGTCGGCGACGCCCTGCGCGAGGCCGGCATCGCCTGCTTCGGGCCCACCGCGGCAGCCGCTCGCATCGAGGGTTCGAAGGCGTTCGCGAAGGACGTGATGGCGGCCGCGGGGGTCCCCACCGCGACGTCCGAGGTGGTGGACACCCCGGCGCGGCTGGACGCCGTGCTCGAGAAGTTCGGCGCCCCGTGGGTGGTCAAGGACGACGGCCTCGCCGCGGGCAAGGGCGTCCTCGTCACCTCGGAGTACGACGACGCCCGCGCGCACGCCATGGCCCTGCTCGACGCCGGCCACCCGGTGCTGTTCGAGTCCTTCCTCGACGGGCCCGAGGTGTCGCTGTTCTGCTGCGTCGACGGCACGGACGTCGTGCCGTTGCTGCCCGCGCAGGACGCCAAGCGGCTCGGTGACGACGACGCCGGGCCCAACACCGGCGGCATGGGCGCGTACGCCCCGCTGCCGTGGGCGCCGCCGTCGCTGGTCGACGACGTGGTGGAGCAGATCGTGCGCCCGGTCGCCGCCGAGATGGTGCGGCGGGGGACCCCGTTCTCGGGCCTGCTCTACGCCGGGCTCGCGCTGACCTCGTCGGGCCCGCAGGTGGTGGAGTTCAACGCCCGCTTCGGCGACCCCGAGACGCAGGCCGTGCTGGCGCTGCTGCGCTCGTCGCTGTGCTCGCTGCTGTTCGCCACCGCGACCGGCCGGCTGGGCGCCGAACCCGCGCCGAGCTGGGCCGACGGGTACGCGGTGACCGTCGTCGTGGCCGCCGAGGGCTATCCCGGTTCGGTCCGCACCGGCGAGATGATCACGGGGGCCGACGCGCCCGGGGTCCTGCATGCGGGCACGCGACGGCGCGACGACGGGGCGGTGGTCTCCGCGGGCGGGCGGGTGCTCTCCGTGGTCGGCACGGGGCCGACGCTCGCCGAGGCCCGCGACGACGCCTACGCGCGGCTGGGGGCGGTGCACCTGCCGGGTGGGCACGCCCGCACCGACATCGCCCGGGCCGCGGCCGAGGGGCGGATCACGGTCCTGGGGTAGGGGCGGGCCGTTGTCAGCGATGGTCCGTCGCTGACGTCAGGTGTCAGGATGAACCCTTCCTGACATGCGGCGGCCGGCCGAATCCGTCGCGCACCCCGACCGGCGGGGCGCCGGCCACGAGTTGTCGCGAACGGCCCCGCACCGGTCGGTCGGCCACCTACGCTCGCCGCATGCCCGACCTCGCCTACGGCTCCGCCGCGATCGAGGCGGCCCGTGTCGCGGCGGCCACGCAGGCCCGCCGCATCCCGGCGCTCGCCGACCTGCTCGACGCGGCCGCGGACGACCTGGGCGTGGACGCGCTCGCCTCCGGGGGCGCGCTGGTCGGGGCGCTGGCCGATCTCCGCGCCGCGCTGGAGGGCGAGCTCACGGCGGGCGGCGCGCGGATGGACGAGGTCGACCGCGCGCTCGACGCGACGCTGCGCTCGATGCAGGGCGCCGATGCCGACGGCGCGGCCGGGGTGCGCGCGCGTGACCCGCGGGGCGAGCGGGCTCGGCAGCGGCGCGCGAGGTTCCTCCTCCGGGCTGGGCGCCCTGGCCGCCCTGCGGTGAGCCGGTGGCGGGGTGGGGGTACGACGTCGTGGGTGCGCTGGAGGCCACGCCGGGCACCGAGGCGCTGCTCGCGATCGCGAACCGGGTGGACCGGGTCGACGCCGCGGCCGTGAGCGACCTCGGCCGTCGCCTCGCGGCGCTGGCCGACGGGATGGACGACTCGATGCGGGCGGTCGCGGGCGGTGGCGACGACGTCGGGCGGAGCTGGCAGGGCCCCGGCGCCGACGCCTTCACCCGCTACACCGCCGACTTCGCCCACGCCGGCGCGGCGACCGGCGACGCCGCACGGGGCGCACAGCGTGAGCTCGCCGGGCTCGGGCGGACGCTGCAGTCGGTGCGCGACGAGATCGCCGGGCACGTCTCGGACGCCCTCGACGCGGCCCACGCCCGCGTGGGTCCGTCGGGAACGCCGGACCCGGAGGACGTGCGCGCCGCGGTCGCCGAGCCGACGGCCCGGGCGCAGGCGGCCCTGGACCGGGCGGAGTCCGAGATCGCGACCTCGGTCCGGCGGCTGCGCGCCCTGACCGGGGAGATGACCGGGTGGTCGCGCCTGCGCTCGCCGGACGCGGGCGTGTCCGGCGGCGCGGGCGCGTCCTCGCGGTGGGCCGAGCAGCAGGGGTCGACGTCCCGGGGAGCCGGTCCAGGCGGCCCGGATCATCGGCGGCGACGACGGCGGGTCGGGGAGCGACGCGGGCAGCTCGCACCAGAGCGGCTCGCACCAGAGCGGCTCGCACCAGAGCGGTGGCTCCGACGGCGCCGGCTCGCACCAGAGCGGCTCGCACCGAGCAGCGGTGGCTCCCACGGCGGCTCGCGAGCGGCTCGGGCGACGGCTCGGGCGACGGCGGGTCCGACGGCGGCGGTGCGACGGACGGCGGTGCGGGCTCCGGGGAGACCGGCGGGGACTCGTCGTCGGGACCCGGTGGTGGTCCTCCCGGGCAGGTCGGGGACTGGATCCGCCGGGCCACCGCGATCCTCGCCCAGCACGGCGTGCCCACCGACAAGATGAACCCCGACGACATCGCGACGATCATCGACCACGAGTCCGGCGGTGACCCGGACGCGAGCAACGGGTGGGACTCCAACGCCGCCAAGGGCACCCCGTCGGAGGGCCTCATGCAGACGATCGGCCCCACGTTCGCCGCCCACAAGCTGCCCGGCCACGGCGACATCCACGATCCGGTCGACAACATCATCGCCGGGGTCCGGTACGCGATCGCGCGCTACGGCTCGGTGTCGAACGTCCCGGGCGTCGAGGCCCTCGCGCGCGGCCACTCCTACGTCGGCTACTGACCCGGCGCACCGCGATCCGATCTCGAGCCGACCATGATCACGATCCGGGCGGCGACGTGATCGCTCAGCGAGCACGTCGCCGCCCGCGTCGTGATCATGACCGACGCCCCGCGCCCTGTGTCAGGGTGGAGTGCGTGACGACCGTGCGCCCGACGAGGACACCCGCCACCCGCGCCCAGGTCCCCCCGTTCCACGTCATGGACGTGTGGGCGGCGGCGGCCGAGCGCCAGCGCACCCACGGTGACCTGGTCAACCTCTCGGCGGGCCAGCCGTCCACGCCGGCGCCGGTCGACGTGCGGAGGGCCGCCGCCACCGCCCTCGACGAGCAGATCCTCGGCTACTCGGGCTCGCTCGGCGTGCCGGAGCTGCGCGCGGCGATCGCCGGGCACCACCGCCGCCGCTACGGCGACGAGTCGGTGACCGCCGACGACGTCGTGGTCACCACCGGCGGCTCGGGCGGGTTCCTGCTGAGCTTCCTCGCGGCGTTCGACGCGGGCGACACCGTCGTCCTCGCCCGCCCCGGCTACCCCTGCTACCGCAACATCCTCGCGAGCCTGGGCTGCCGCGTCGTCGAGCTGCCGACCGGTCCCGAGACGCGGTTCCAGCCGACCGTCGCGATGCTCGAGGAGCTCGGCGAGGCCCCCGCCGGCCTCATCGTCGCGAGCCCGGCGAACCCGACCGGCACCGTCATCGACCCGGCGGAGCTGGCCGCGCTCGCGCGCTGGTGCGACGAGCACGGCACCCAGCTGATCAGCGACGAGATCTACCACGGGATCGAGTACGACCCGGGCGTCTCGAGCCCCCGCTCGGAGACCGCGTGGAACACCAGCCACGAGGCCGTCGTCGTGACCTCGTTCTCGAAGTACTGGTCGATGACCGGCTGGCGGCTCGGCTGGCTGCTCGTGCCCGAGCGGCTGCGCCGGGCCGTCGACGTGATCTCCGGGAACTTCACCGTGTGCGCGCCGGTGCCCGCCCAGGCCGCGGCGCTCGCCGCGTTCACCGACGCCTCGTACGCCGAGGCCGACTCCCACGTCGAGCGCTACGCGACCAACCGCGCGCTGCTGCTCGAGGGGCTGCCGCAGATCGGGCTGACCCGGCTCGCCCCGGCCGACGGTGCGTTCTACGTCTACGCCGACGTCGGCCACCACACCGACGACACGCTCGCGTTCGGGCAGCGCATCCTCGCCGAGACCGGGGTCGCGGTGGCGCCGGGCGTCGACTTCGACCCCATCGACGGCCACACCTGGATCCGGCTCTCGTTCGCCGGCGCCACCCACGACGTCCGCGAGGCCCTGGCGCGCCTCGGCGCCTGGCTCCCGACGCCGTAGGACACGCCGCCGGCCCGGACGGGGGCCACCGGCCGCACCGGTCGGTGCTGGACGCCGGGCGCGAGATCGACATGATGGAGGGGGTGCGGCCGCCCGCCGCGATCCGCACCAGCGAACCGTCCGACCCCGACGACGGGG
Source organism: uncultured Actinomycetota bacterium (assembly GCA_963849235.1). GTDB lineage: Bacteria > Actinomycetota > Actinomycetes > Mycobacteriales > Pseudonocardiaceae > Actinomycetospora. The sequence continues at coordinate 840,055 of CAWKGY010000003.1, forward strand.
TGGGGCCGGCAACGTCGCCGGGTCCTCGATGACGAGAGGAACCTGCGATGGACCCGCTGGCCGACATGGGGGGCTCGCCGGGGTGGGGCGCGGTCAGGAGACCGGCCGAGGAACCCCCGTTCGCCGAACCGTGGGAGGGGCGCAGCTTCGCGCTCACGCTCCTGACGATGAACCGGGTCTCGGGCCGGAACCTCGACGCCTTCCGCTACGCCCTCGAGCGGCTCGACCCCGTCGCGTACCTGGCCGACGGCTACTACGGCCGCTGGCTCAACGCCGCGGAGCTGATGCTCCTCGACAGCTCGGTGATCGCGCCGGGAGCGGTCGACGCGCGGGCCCGCCGGCTGGCCGGGGAGGACACCGAGGAGCCGGCATTCCCCGAGCCGGACAAGCCGGACTACGCCCCGACCGGGCCGGGCTCGCTGCGCGAGGTCGACGGACCGCCCGCCTTCGCCGCCGGCGACGCGGTGGTCACGAAGGACATGCGTCCGCGCGGCCCGTCCAAGCTCCCCGGCTACCTCCGCCGACGCCGCGGGACGATCACCGCGGTGCGCCCCGGGCACCTGCTCCCGGACACGCACGCCGTCTTCCAGGGAGAGAACCCGCAGTACGTCTACACGGTGGGCTTCACGTCCACCGAGCTGTGGGGGGACGACGCCGAGCCGTTCACCCTGCACGCGGACCTGTTCGAGAGCTATCTGGAGGCCGAGCGATGACCGACGTCGCCCCCGGACGCCCGGCGCCCGCCCTGCGCGCCGAGGCGCTCGAGTCCCTGCTCGTCGAGCGCGGGCTGGTCGACCCGACGGTGATGGACACGTTCATCACGACCTACGAACAGGACGTGGGCCCGCTCAACGGCGCCACGGTCGTCGCCCGCGCCTGGACCGACCCGGAGTACCGGCAGCGGCTGCTCGACGACGGGACCGCCGCGATCTCCGAGCTCGGGTTCAGCGGGCCGCAGGGCGAGCACATCGTCGTGCTCGAGCAGTCCGACGAGGTCCACCACGTGGTGGTCTGCACCCTCTGCTCCTGCTACCCGTGGCCGGTCCTCGGCCTCCCGCCGAGCTGGTACAAGGACCCCGCCTACCGGGCGCGGGTCGTGCGGGAGCCGCGCACGGTGCTGCACGAGATGGGCTGCGACGTGCCCGAGGGCAAGCGCGTCGAGGTCTGGGACTCCTCGGCCGAGGTGCGCTACCTCGTCCTCCCGCAGCAGCCGGAGGGCACGCAGGGGTGGGACGCCGACGCCCTGACCCCGCTCGTCACCCGCGACGCCATGGTGGGCGTGGCGACGGTGCCCGCGCCGTGACCGCGGCGCTGGACGCGTCCGGGCCGGCGGCCCCGCCGCGGAGCAACGGCGAGCTGGTGTTCGCCGAGCCCTGGGAGAGCCGGGCCTTCGGCATGGCCGTGACCCTCGCCGACGCGGGCGCCTTCACCTGGGACGAGTTCCGGGACCGCCTCGTCGAGCGGATCGCGGCGTGGGAGGCCGAGCACGGCGTCGACGACCCGGCGTTCCGCTACTACGCCTGCTGGCTCGACGCCCTCGAGGACGTGCTGGTCGGCGGCGGTGTGCTCGCGACGGCGGACGTGGCCGAGCGGTCGGCGCGGTTCGCCGACCGCCCCACCGGCCACGACCACGAGGGCCACGACCACCGCCACGACGAGGGCCACGGCCACGACGAGGGCCACGGCCACTGACTAGGCCGCCGGCACCGGCAGCCCGGCCGAACGCTCCAGCGCCGCCTCGACGTCCTCCCGCGACACGTCCCGGTGGGTCACGAACCGCACCCCCGGGCCGAACGGCACCGCCCGCACCCCGACGTCCGCCAGGCCCGCGACCACGGTCGCGGCGTCCGTCGTCGGCACCAGCACGATGTTGGTGTCCGGCGTGATCACCGGCCACCCCCGCGCCCGCAGGCCGTCGGCGAGCAGCCGGGCGTGGTCGTGGTCGGCGGCGAGGTCGGCGATCCCGTCGAGGGCCACCCGGCCGGCCGCGCCGACCACCCCGCCCTGCCGGATGCCCCCGCCGAGCATCTTGCGCAGCCGCCACGCCCGCTCCACGAACGCCGCCGACCCGCCCACCACCGACCCCATCGGCGCCCCGAGCCCCTTCGACAGGCAGACGCTGACGGTGTCCACCCCCTCGACGAGCGAGGCGGGCGCCACCCCCAGCGCCACCGCCGCGTGCCAGATCCTGCGCCCCGTCGAGGTGGACGGCGAGCCCGGCGTCGCGGGCCGCGGCGACGAGGGCCTTGTGCTCGACGACGGGGGTGACGGCGCCGCCCGCCGCGTTGTGGGTGTTCTCCAGGCACAGCAGCCGGGTGCGCAGGCCGAAGTACGGGCCCGCGGTGCCTGCCGCCGTCGTGACACCGTCCGGCGTCGGACGACCGGGTCCGGCGTCGTGGGGGAGCGGCGCGGGCAGACCGCCGGCGAGCCAGGCCGAGGTCCCGAGCTCGGCCTCCAGCACGTGCGCGCCGGCCGGGGCGAGGAAGCGGTCCCCGCGCTCGAGGTGGTCCATGAGCGCGATCGAGTTCGCCATGCAGCCGGTCGGGGTCCACAGCGCCGCCTCCACGCCGAGCAGGTCCGCGACCTGGCGCTGCAGGGCGTCGAGCGTGGGGTCGCCGTCGAGGACGTCGTCGCCGACCTCGGCGGCGGCCATCGCCTCGCGCATCGCGAGGGAGGGGCGGGTGACGGTGTCGGAGCGCAGGTCAACGGGGGTCACAACCGCCCATCCTCACCCGTATCCTCGGGACACGTGATCCCCAACGTCCTCGCCGCGCGCTACGCCTCGCCCGCCCTGCGCGACCTGTGGTCGCCCGAGCGCAAGGTCGTCGCCGAGCGTGAGCTGTGGCTGGCGGTCCTCACCGCGCAGCGCGACCTGGGGATCGACGTCCCGGACGGCGTGCTCGAGGACTACCGACGCGTCCTGGACCACGTCGACCTCGACTCCATCGCCGCCCGCGAACGGCGCACCCGGCACGACGTCAAGGCCCGCATCGAGGAGTTCGACGACCTCGCGGGCCACCAGCACGTGCACAAGGGCATGACGAGCCGGGACCTCACCGAGAACGTCGAGCAGCTCCAGATCCGGGACTCGCTGCGGCTCGTGGCCGACAAGACGGTGGCCGTGCTCGCGCGACTGTCCCGCTTGGCGACCGAGCACACCGACCTCGTCATGGCCGGCCGCAGCCACAACGTCGCCGCCCAGGCGACCACGTTGGGCAAGCGGTTCGCCTCCGCCGCCGACGAGACCCTCGTCGCGTACCGCCGCCTCACCGAGCTGATCGCCCGCTATCCGCTGCGCGGGATCAAGGGCCCGGTCGGAACGGCGCAGGACATGCTCGGGCTGCTCGACGGGGACGCCGGGAAGCTCGCCGACCTCGAACGGCGGGTGGCGACCCACCTGGGGTTCTCCGAGGTCCTCACCAGCGTCGGGCAGGTCTACCCGCGATCGCTCGACCACGACGCGCTCTCCGCGCTCGTCCAGCTCGCCGCGGGCCCCTCGTCGCTGGCCACGACCATCCGGCTCATGGCGGGCCAGGAGCTGGTCACCGAGGGGTTCCAGGCCGGCCAGGTCGGGTCGAGCGCCATGCCGCACAAGATGAACACCCGGTCCTGCGAGCGGGTCAACGGCCTCGCCGTCGTGCTGCGCGGTAACGCCTCGATGGTCGCCGAGCTCGCGGGCGGGCAGTGGAACGAGGGCGACGTCTCCGACTCGGTGGTCCGTCGGGTCGCCCTGCCGGACGCGTTCTTCGCGATCGACGGCCTGCTCGAGACCTTCCTGACGGTGCTCGACGAGTTCGGCGCCTACCCCGCGGTGATCGCCCGCGAGCTCGACCGCTACCTGCCCTTCCTCGCGACGACGGCCGTGCTCATGGCCGCCGTCCGTGCCGGGGTGGGCCGCGAGACCGCCCACGAGATCGTCGCCGAGCACGCCCGCGCGGTGGCCCTGGACATGCGGGAGAAGGGCATCGAGGGCAACGACCTGCTGGCCCGGCTCGCGGCCGACTCCCGTCTCGGGGTCTCCGAGGGCGACCTCGCGGCCGCCGTCGCCGATCCCTCGGCCTTCGTCGGCGCCGCCGGCGCCCAGGTGGCGGAGATCGCGCGCCGGGTCGCGGAGATCGTCGACGCCCGACCCGAGGCGGCGGCCTACGCCCCCGCCCCGATCCTCTAGCCTCGCCGCCCGTGGCGACGCTCGCGGACTATCCCGCATCTCGCGTCCGGGAAGGTCCGTGACCTCTACGAGGTCGACGACGAGACGCTGCTGCTGGTCGCGTCCGACCGGATCTCGGCCTTCGACCACGTCCTCTCGACGCCCATCCCGGACAAGGGCCGCGTCCTCACGGCGCTGTCGGTGTTCTGGTTCGGGCTGCTCGGGGGCAGCCCCGGGGCCTCCAGCACCGACGCGCCCGCGCCGCCGCTCGCGCACCACCTCGTCGCCGCCCGCGACGAGCGCATCCCCGAGGAGGTCCGTGGGCGCGCGCTGCTGGTCCGCCGCCTCGAGATGATCCCGGTGGAGTGCGTGGCGCGGGGCTACCTCGCCGGGTCGGGCGTCGGTCGACTACCGCCGCGACGGCGCCGTGTGCGGCGTCCCGCTGCCCGACGGGCTCACCGAGGCGAGCATGCTGCCCGCGCCGATCTTCACCCCGGCGACGAAGGCCGAGCTCGGCGAGCACGACGAGAACGTCACCTTCGACCACGTCGCCGAGCAGGTCGGGTCCGAGCTCGCCGGGGCGCTGCGCGACGCCACGCTGTCGATCTACGCGCGCGGAGCGGCCTACGCCGCGTCGCGGGGGATCATCCTCGCCGACACCAAGCTCGAGTTCGGCCTCGACCGTTCCGGCGCCCTCGTGCTCGGCGACGAGGTCCTCACCCCGGACTCCTCGCGGTTCTGGCCCGCCGACGCCTACGAGCCGGGCCGGCCCCAGCCCTCGTTCGACAAGCAGTACGTCCGCGACTGGCTGACCTCTCCCGAGTCCGGGCTGGGACCGCCACGGCGACGACCCGCCGCCCCCGCTGCCCGAGGCCGTCGTGGAGGCGACCCGGGCGCGCTACATCGAGGCGTACACCCGGCTCACCGGACAGGGCTGGCCGCCGGCGCTGTAGGGAGACGAGGTTCCGGGGCTGTCGCGCCGGAGTTCACGCGCCGGATCCACCGGCCATCACATCGGTGGGGCCTGATGGAGGGCGTGCACCTCCAGACTCCTGGGTCGAGCTCCGCTGCGCTTCGTCTCCTGGTCTCGCTGTCCGGCCTCGGTCCCGGGGCTCCCCTCGCCGACGCCGTCCGGCTCTGTGACGCCCTCGACGCCCGCCGGGTCCCGCTGACCCTGCTCGTCGGCCCGCGCCCGCACCCGGAGGTCGCGGCGTTCGCCGACGCCCGCCGTCGCGCCGGGGACACGGTGCTCCTGCGCGGCACCCGGGAGGCCCACGACGGCGGCCGCCCCTACCGGCGGCTGCCGGTCCTCGAGGCGCGCCTGCGCCTCGCCGGGGCGATCCGCTCGGCCGAGGTCCTCGGGCTCGGCGTCGACGGGTTCGCGGCGCCGGGCTGGTCGGTGTCCGACGGCACCCGGCGCGCCCTGGCCGGGGCGGGCCTGGACCTGCTCCTCGACGACGCCGGTGTCCACCGGCTCGGCCCCGACGGGGTCCCGACGGCGGGCGTGGCCGGCCCGGTCGTGCGGCCCGGCGAGCCCGCGCCGTCCTTCCCCGCGGTCCGCCGTGCGCGCCGGCGCGACCCCGAGCCCGGGATGCGGCACCTCACTGTCGACGCCGCGACCGGGACCGACGCGCTGCTGGCCGCCGTGGACGGCGCCCTCGCCGACGGCGTGGTCCCCACGGCCGCGGCCGGGCTCGTCGGACGCGTCCCCCGCCCGCGGCGTCCCGCCGGTGGCTCCGTCGACCCCGAGCTCTGGTCGACGACCGCGTAGGTGCGCAGCGCGGCCGGCTCCCGGGCGCGGAGCGCACCGCTGTGGTCGACTTCACCCATGACGGTGGAGATGGATCCCGAGGTGGCCGCCGCGATGGCCCCGATCGCCGAGGCGGCCGCAGGGCTGACACCCCCGCCGGCCGGCGACTGGCAGACCCGCCGGGCCGCGGTGGACGAGCTCATCGGCCAGGCGACCGGGGCCTGGGTGCCCCCGGCCGACGTCACCGTCACCGAGTACACCGCCCCGGCCGACGACGGCACGAGCATCGGCCTGCGGCTCTACCGGCGCGACGGCGAGCAGCCGGGCTCGCTCGCCGTCTACGTCCACGGCGGCGGGATGTTCCTGTGCTCGATCGACACCCACGACCCGGTCTGCCGCGTCTACACGCACCTCTCGGGCGTCCCGCTGCTCTCGGTCGACTTCCGCTTCGCGCCCGAGCACCCGTACCCGACGTCGGTCGAGGACGTGTACGCCGCGCTGCGCTGGGCCGCGGCGCACGCGGCCGAGCTGGGCGTGGACCCGGGCCGCCTCGCGATCATGGGGGACAGTGCGGGCGGCGGGATGGCGGCCGCCGTCGCGCTCATGGCCCGTGACCGGGGCGGACCGGCCCTGGCGTCGCAGATCCTCGTCTACCCGATGCTCGACGACCGCACGACGACGCCCGACCCGGAGATCGAGCCGTTGGCGATGTGGTCGACCGACGACAACATCACCGGCTGGGGCTGCCTGCTGGGCCCCACCGCCGGCGGCCCCGACGTCCCGGCCTACGCCGCGCCGGCCCGGGAGCTCGATCTCGGCGGCCTCCCGCCGGCGTTCATCGACGTCGGACAGCTCGACATCTTCCGCAACGAGGACGTCGACTACGCGGCCCGGCTGCAGCGCGCGGGCGTGGCCGTCGAGCTGCAGCTCTACCCCGGGGTGCCGCACGCGTTCGAGGTCTTCGCCCCCGACGCCGCGGTCAGCCGCCGCGCGATGGCCGCCCGGGTGCGGGCGCTGCAGGCGGTGTAGGGCCCGAGGCACCTACCGCAGCGGCGTGTCCACCCCCCGCGCGAGGACCCGGACGTCGGTCCCCGCCGGGGACAGCGACTCGAACAGCCCGTAGTGCAGGTCGGGGTTCGCGAGCACGGCCTCGTGGATCGGCACGGCGATCGGCGGCGCCACGGCCCGCAGGTAGTCGACCGCCTCGGAGACCTTCAGCCACGGGGCGCCGGTCGGCAGGAGCAGGACGTCGACGCCCTCCGGGGCCGGGACGTAGGCGTCGCCGGGGTGCATGACGGTGCCCCCTCGGCCCGCAGGACGTAGCCGTTGTTGGCGATCGTCGGGATGTCGGGATGGATCACGGCGTGCTCGCCCGCGCTCCGCCCCGACCACGTCGACCCGCGTCCCGCCCACCGTGAACGTCTCGCCGGGCTCCCGGCGGGTGTGCGCGATCCCCCGCTCGCGCAGCACGTCGGCGGTCCCGGTGTCGACGACGAGCTCGGCGCCGGGGTTCTGCTCGAGCAACGCCGGCAGCTTGTCGACGTCGAGGTGGTCGAAGTGCTGGTGCGTGACGAGGATCGCGTCGAGTCCCTCGAGGGTCTGCCAGCCGTCGGAGAAGGCCCCGGGGTCGAACAGGATGCGGGCCGCACCGGTGTCGACGACGAGGCAGGCGTGTCCGAGGTGGACGAGTTCGGTGGCGCTCATGGCCCGGCTCTTCCCCGTCGGGCGGACTCCGGCGAACCCGGTACCGTGGTCGGCGTGGCACGCGTGATCGTCGACGTCCTCCCGAAGGCCGAGATCCTCGATCCCCAGGGCCAGGCCGTCGCCCGGGCGATGGGCAGGCTGGGGGTGACCGGCGTGGCCGACGTCCGCCAGGGCAAGCACTTCGTCCTCGAGGTCGACGACGCGGTGCCCGACGCCGAGCTCGAGCGCATCGCCGGGACGCTGCTGGCGAACCCGGTGATGGAGGAGTGGGTCGTCCGCCGCCTCGCCGACTCCGAGGCCACGGCCGCCGACGTCCCCGGGACCCACGCGTGAGCGCGCGGGTCGGGGTCATCACCTTCCCGGGCACGCTCGACGACGTCGACGCGGCCCGCGCCGTGCGCTACGCGGGCGGCGAGGCGGTGTCGTTGTGGCACCGCGACACCGACCTGCAGGGCGTCGACGCCGTCGTCGTCCCGGGTGGGTTCTCCTACGGCGACTACCTGCGCGCCGGCGCGATCGCCGCGCGCTCGCCGGTCATGGGGCCGGTCGTCGAGGCCGCCCAGCGGGGCCTGCCCGTCCTCGGCATCTGCAACGGCTTCCAGATCCTGTGCGAGGCAGGGCTGCTCCCGGGCGCGCTCGTGCGCAACGTCGGCCTGCGCTTCATCTGCCGCGAGATCCGGCTGCGCGTGGAGAACGCGAGCACGGCGTGGACGTCCGACCTCACGGCGGGCGCGGAGATCACCGTGCCGCTGAAGTCGGGCGAGGGCCGTTACGTCGCCGACGACGAGACCTTCGCGCGCCTCGAGGGCGAGGGCCAGGTGGTGTTCCGCTACGCCGAGACCGCGCCCAACGGCGCGCTGCGCGACGTGGCCGGGGTGTGCTCCGCCGACGGCCGGGTGGTCGGCCTCATGCCCCACCCCGAGCACGCGATCGACCCGCTCACCGGGCCGGGCACGGACGGGCTGGGGCTGTTCACCTCGGTCCTCGCCCGCCTCACGGCAGCAGCGTGACCCGCAGCTCCCAGAGGTCCGCGTAGAGCATCAGCATCCGGCCACCGAGGTGCAGGATCAGGCCCCGCATCTCGTCGGGCCGCTCGACGTGGCCGACGACGCGGTCGACGTCCTCGAGGGTGTCGCCCACGACCTCGTCGAACGGCGCGGTGCCGCCGACCTCCTCCCCGTCGTCGTGCTCCGGGGCGGGCGCGGGCAGCACCGGGACGATCGTGTCGCCCCGCGCACCGGGCGCGACGGCGAGCACCACCGGGCCGGCCACGCCGTCGAACACGAGCTCGATCATCCCCTGGGAGGGGTCGACGTACGGCGCGACGCTGGCCGGCACGCGGCCGGCGAGCTGGAGTCGGTGGCGCCGGACCTCGACGAGCTCACGGTCGAGGACGAGGGGGAGGGTGGACAGCGGGTCGGGCCGTGCGGGCCCGGCGGCGTCCTCGGGGGTCGAGGAGGCCGCCGTCGGTACGGAGCCGCCTGCCGGCCCGGGGCCGACCCACTGTGCGCGGACGGAAGCTGCGGTCATGGGGTCATCATGGATCCGGGGTCCGACAGTCACGGGGATTCACGCGACACGCCACGCGGACGGCGCGCCGAGACGTCGTGGTCGCACCGCGAACGGCCACCCGATCGGATGACATACGTGGCGAGTGAGGTGTGCGGTCGGTGGCACACGACGAGTGACGTTTCGAACACGCAGCGAGGATCGGCATCAGTCGATCGAGCGTTTGTGGTGCGCTCGTCGTGGGTAGCGCCACGAACGCCGTGGCCGGTCCCCGGGCGTGCGTAGGGTCGTGGACGTGACCGCGCAGGCCGCCCCCGGAACCACCCCCGCCGTCGAGACCCCCGCGTCCGGAGCGGCCGCCCCGGAACCGGCCGACACCGTCGAGGCCGCCGCCGCCACCCCGGAGCGTGAGCAGCCCTACGCCGCGCTCGGGCTGCGCGACGAGGAGTACGCGCGGATCCGCGAGATCCTCGGACGCCGCCCGACCGACGCCGAGCTCGCCATGTACTCGGTGATGTGGTCCGAGCACTGCTCCTACAAGTCCTCCAAGGTGCACCTGCGCCGCTTCGGCGAGACGACCACCGACGAGATGCGCCGCCACCTGCTCGCCGGCATCGGGGAGAACGCGGGCGTGGTCGACGTCGGCGACGGCTGGGCGGTCACCTTCAAGATCGAGTCGCACAACCACCCCTCGTACGTCGAGCCCCACCAGGGCGCCGCGACCGGGGTCGGCGGCATCGTCCGCGACATCATGGCGATGGGCGCGCGCCCGGTCGCCGTCATGGACGGGCTGCGCGTGGGCCCGCTCGACGCCCCGGACACCGCCCGGGTGCTGCCCGGCGTCGTCTCCGGGGTCGGCTTCTACGGCAACTGCCTCGGTCTGCCCAACCTCGGCGGCGAGGTCGTCTTCGACCCCACCTACGTCGGAAACCCGCTCGTCAACGCCCTCTGCGTCGGTGTGCTGCGCACCGAGGACCTGCACCTGGCCTTCGCGTCCGGCGTCGGGAACAGGATCGTGCTCTTCGGGGCGCGCACCGGCCTCGACGGGATCGGCGGGGTGTCGGTGCTGGCCTCCGAGACGTTCACCGGGTCCGCGGGCGGCGGGGGCCACAAGAAGCTGCCGAGCGTGCAGGTCGGCGACCCGTTCGCCGAGAAGGTCCTCATCGAGTGCTGCCTCGAGCTCTACCGCGCGGGTCTCGTCGTCGGGATCCAGGACCTCGGCGGGGCCGGCCTGTCCTGCGCGACCAGCGAGCTCGCGAGCGCCGGGAGCGGGGGCATGGACGTCGACCTCGACGCCGTCCACCTCCGCGCCACGGGCATGACCCCCGCCGAGATCCTCTCCAGCGAGTCGCAGGAGCGGATGTGCGCGGTGGTGACCCCGGAGAACGTCGACGCCTTCATGGCGGTGTGCGAGCGCTGGGACGTCACGGCCACCGTCATCGGTGAGGTCACCGACGGCGAGCACCTGCGCATCACCGCGGGCGGCGAGCTGGTCGTGGACGTCCCGCCCCGCACCGTCGCCCACGACGGGCCGGTGTACTCCCGCCCCGTCGCCCGCCCGGGGAGCCAGGACGCGCTGCAGGCCGCGACGACGGCGGGGCTGGCCCGCCCGTCGACGCCCGCCGAGCTGGCGGGCACGATCACCCGGCTCGCCGCGTCACCGCAGCTCGCCTCCCGCGCGTGGGTCACCGACCAGTACGACCGCTACGTCCGCGGCAACACCGCCGCCGCCACCCCCGCCGACGCCGGCGTGCTGCGCCTCGACGACTCCGGCGACCGCGGCATCGCCCTCTCGATCGACTGCAACGCCCGGTTCTGCCTGCTCGACCCCCGCGAGGGCGCCCGGCTCGCGCTCGCCGAGGCCGTCCGCAACGTCGCGGCGTCCGGGGCGCGACCCGTCGCGGTCAGCGACTGCCTGAACTTCGGCTCCCCCGAGGACCCGGGCGTGATGTGGCAGTTCCAGGAGGCCGTGGAGGGCCTCGCGGCGGGCTGCGCGCAGCTCGGGATCCCGGTGACCGGGGGCAACGTCAGCTTCTACAACCAGACCGGGACGACGGCGATCCTCCCGACCCCCGTCGTCGGGGTCCTGGGGCTCGTCGAGGACGTCCACCGCGCCCTCGCGCACGGGTTCGGGCCCGAGGGCGACGCGGTGTGGCTCCTGGGCGAGACCCACGACGAGCTCGACGGCTCGGCCTGGGCCGGCGTCGTGCACGACCACCTCGGCGGCCGGCCGCCCGCCTGCGACCTGGGCGCCGAGGCCCGCCTCGTCGAGATCATGGCCCGGGGCGCCGACGCCGGGCTCTTCTCCGGGGCCCACGACGTGTCCGACGGCGGGCTCGCGCAGGCCCTGGTCGAGGCGGCGGTGGCGTCGGGGCGCGGCGCCACGGTCACGCCGCCCCCGACGGGCGAGCCGCTGGACCTGGCGACGCTGCTGTTCTCCGAGTCCGCGGCCCGCATGGTCGTGACGGTGCCGGCGTGGGCCGAGGCGGACCTCGCCCGGCTGTGCGTCGAGGCCGGCCAGCCCGCCGCGCGGCTCGGCGAGGTCGGCGGCGACGTGCTGGCGATCGGCGGGGTGGACCCGCTGGACGTGGCCGAGCTGGCCACCGCCTCGGCGGCGACCCTCCCCGCGGTCCTGGACGCCTGAAGGGCCCTCGCCTCGTGGCAGCAATGGCACGGTGCTGCCGTCCGACGGCAGCACGGCGCCGTTCGCTCGCGGCGTGGGCCTCGGGTCAGCCGTCCAGCGCCGCCGTGAACGCCCGGGCGAACCGCCGGTAGCCCAGGCCGTTGGGGTGCGCGAGGTCCGGCCCGAACTCCCACGGGACCACGCCGTGCGTCGAGGCCTCCACCCGCGCCAGGCGCAGTCCCGGGTGGGCGGCCACGACCTCGCGCGCCACCCCCGCGAGCGCCGCGCCCGCCTCGCCGCACCGCGCCGCGCTTCAGGTCGGGCACGTCCCCGACGAGCGACCCCGCCGGCAGCGCTGCGCACACCTGGGTGAGCAGCCGCCGGTACTCCTCGGGGTCGGTGCCCCCGGACGCGTCGTTGGTGCCGATCTCGAGCGCGATCAGCGTCCCCGGCTCGCCGCGCAGCGCCGCCTCGGGGACCTGGGGCAGCTGGTCGGCGAGCACGTCGGCCACGCCCGCCCCGCACACGCCGAGGCAGAGCACCCGGACGCGCTGCCCCGTCCGGGCCTCCAGCGCGTCGGCCAGCCGGCCCGCCCACGAGGTCTCGGGGTGGATCGCGCCGAGCCCCTGCGCGAGCGAGTCCCCGAGCGCGACCAGCAGCAGATCGCCCGGCGAGCGGCCCCGGCGTCGCCAGTAGGCGGCGTGGTCGGCCTCCATCGTCCCGGCCGCCGCGAGCCCCCGCGCCCAGGCCCCGAGGACCAGCACCAGCAGCGCCCCGAGCGCACGTCGCAGCACGGGGTCAGCCCACCACGGCCGGGGGCGGCGCGCGCGCCGGCCGGGGCCTAGATTCGGGAGCCATGCCTGCACGCCGAGCCCCCGCGGCCCGACGAGGTGCGGAGCGCCCTGGCCGCCGTCGCCGCCTGGGTGGACGCGCGCCCCGACGGCCCCGCCCCCGACGACACCGTGGCCGCCCCGCCCCGCGCGACGCGCGCCACGGCGGTCCGCACGTCCCTCGCCGCGCTCGAGCACGCCGCGCCGGGGCGCAGCGTCGAGGTCCGGGTGCCGCCCTTCGGCGCGGTGCACTGCATCGACGGGCCCCGCCACACCCGCGGGACACCGCCCAACGTGGTGGAGACGGACCCGCGGACGTGGTGCGCCCTCGCGCTCGGCCGGACGGGGTTCGACGCCGCCGTCGCCTCCGGGGCGGTCCGGGCGTCGGGCCACCGGGCCCCGCAGGTCGGGCACTGGCTGCCCCTCGCCGCGCGCTCGACGGTCGACCCGGCTCCCGCTCCGGCCCCCGCGGCCCGCCGGGGACGGATCGTGGTGAGTCCGGACCGGGACGGTCCGGCCCGATCAAGTCCGGGACCACGCGCGGCCCACGGTCGTATGCTCACGGTGACCGGGGGGTGGTGATCGGAGTGACGCGGCCGACATGGGCGCCGCAGGAGGTCGACATCGACCGTCCGAGCGCGGCGCGCGTCTACGACTACTACCTCGGCGGCAGCCACAACTTCGCCGTCGACCGGGAGATGGCGCGCCAGGCCATCGAGGACTGGCCCGACCTGCCGCGGGTCATGCAGGCCAACCGCGCGTTCATGCGTCGCGCGGTGCGCGCACTGCGTGGCGGCGGGCATCGACCAGTTCCTCGACGTCGGCTCCGGGATCCCGACCGCGGGCAACGTCCACGAGGTCGCGCAGGCCGAGGACCCCTCGGCGCACGTGGTCTACGTCGACGTCGACCCGGTCGCCGTGGCGCACGCCCGGGCGCTGCTGGCCGACGACCCGCGCACCGGGGTCGTGCACGCCGACTTCCTCGACGTCGACAGCGGTGCTCGAGGCCCCGGAGACGCGTGCGGTCCTCGACCTCGACCGTCCCGTCGCGCTGCTCGTCGTCGCCCTGCTGCACTTCGTCGGCGACGAGCGCCGCCCCGCCGAGGCGCTCGCGCGCTACCGCGACGCCCTCGCGCCCGGGCAGCCAGCTGGTGCTGAGCCACGCCTCCGCCGACGACGTCCCCGGCCCCACCGACGACCACGTGGCGCTCTACCGGCGGACGGCCACGCCCGATGTCGATGCGGCCCGCGACGACGTGGTGGTGCGCTTCTTCGACGGGTTCACGCTGCTCGAGCCCGGCGTCGTCGCGCATCCCCTCCTGGCGGCCGGACGGCGCGGTCGCCCCGGGCGGCGAGGCGGATCCCCGGCTACGCCGGCGTGGGGCGTCGTGACTGAGGCGGGGGTGTCGCGGCTGCGTCCGGCCGGGGACCGCCGGGGCCTCCGGGCGGGCGAGGGTGCCGTCGAGGCGCTCGCCCGCGACTGGGCGGCCGAGGTCGAGGGCACCAGCTACGTCCCGATGGGCTCCGACGAGCTCGTCGAGTACCTGACCGAGATCAGCGCGGACCTCGTCGCGGCGCTGCGCGCGCATCCCGTGAACACCGGTGTCGGCCTCGAGGCGGGCCGGCGGCTCGTGGCGGCGCACTTCACCGGGCCGTCGACGGTCGAGCGGACCATCGTCCTGCTGAGCACCCGCCTGCCCGAGCTGCTCGGCGAGGGGGTCCGCGAGGACGTCGCCGGGCTGGTCGGGGCCCTGGCCTCGGGCTACGCGACGACGCTGCGCGACCGCACGCTCGACGAGCAGGAGGCGATCCGGCGGGCCGTGATCGTCGCGCGGCACCAGACCGAGCAGGCGCTGCACGCCAGCGAGGCGCGGTTCCGGGCGATGTTCTACGAGGCCGCGATCGGTATCGCGCTGGGCGACCTGCAGGGCCGCATCGTCGAGGTCAACCCGACCCTCACGCAGATGTTCGGCTACACCGCGCAGGAGATGCGGCGCCGCACGGTCGGCGAGCTCGCGCATCCCGACGACCTGCCCTCGGTGTGGGTGCAGTACGAACGGCTGCTCGCGGGGGAGGTGGACAACTTCCGCGCCGAGAAGCGGTACTACCGCAAGGACGGCGAGGAGATCATCTGCAACCTGACCCTGTCGCTGGTGCGCGACGAGCACGGCAGGCCCGCCTACCAGGTCGCGATGCTCGAGGACGTCACCGAGCAGCACATGCTCCAGTCCCACCTGGAGTACCAGGCCTACCACGACACCCTGACGACGCTGCCGAACCGGGCGCTGTTCTCCGACCGGCTCGAGCGCATCTTCGGCGGCACCCCGATGGGCTCCGCGCGCCGTGTCGGCATCTGCTTCCTCGACCTCGACGGGTTCAAGGCGGTGAACGACAGCCTCGGCCACGAGGTGGGCGACCTCATGCTGCAGGCGGTCGCGGCGCGCCTCGCCGACCAGGCCACGGACGGCGAGCTGGTCGCGCGGATGGGCGGCGACGAGTTCGTCGTCCTCGTCGAGAACTCGCGCGGGGAGGCGCAGCTCGTGGCGCTCGCCGAGCGGATCCTCGGCGCGCTCTCCCGCCCCCTGGTCCTCGAGGGCCACGAGCTCACGATCACGGCGAGCATCGGCGTCGTCGAGCGCGCCGTCGTCGGCGGCGACACCTCCGACCTGATGCGCGCGGCGGACCTCACCCTCTACTCGGCCAAGGCCGACGGGCGCGGCCGGTGGGCGCTGCACGACCCGAACCGCGACGAGGCCGAGATCACCCGCTTCGCGCTCTCCGCGGCGATGCCCGCGGCGATCGAGCGCGAGGAGTTCTTCTCGCTCTACCAGCCGCTGGTGTCGATGTCCGACCACGCCATGCGCGGCGTCGAGGCGCTGGTCCGCTGGCACCACCCGAAGCTGGGGATGCTCGGCCCGGGCCGGTTCATCGGGCTCGCCGAGGAGACCGGGGCGATCGTGCCCCTCGGGCACTGGGTGCTCGTCCGGGCCTGCCGCGACGCCCGGCTCTGGTACGACGAGTTCGGGGACGCGGCCCCCTTCGTCTCGGTCAACGTGGCGCCCCGCCAGCTGCACGAGCCGACCCTGCTGCCCGACGTCGAGGCCGTGCTCGCCGACACCGGGCTGCCGCCGCACCTGCTCCAGATCGAGCTGACCGAGCGCGCCCTCACCAGCGACGAGGGCGCCCCGCTCAAGGCGCTCGACGGACTGCGCGCCCTCGGGGTCCGGATCGCCATCGACGACTTCGGCACCGGCTACTCGAACCTGTCCTACCTGCGCAAACTGCCGGTCGACGTCATCAAGCTCGACGGTTCCTTCGGCGAGGGGCTGCGGGAGGCCGACGTCGCCAGCCCGGTCGACGAGCGCATCGTCGGGACCCTCGTCGACCTCGGTCACGCCCTCGGGATGACCGTCTGCGCCGAGGGGGTCGAGACCGCGGCCCAGGCCGCGAGGATGCGCAGGCTCGGGTGCGACGAGGGCCAGGGCTGGCACTTCGCGGCGGCGCTGCCGCGGGAGGACGTCGTCGAGGTGCTCCGGGCTCCCGACGGGCCGCCGTGGCCGGGTCCGATCGCCGACGACGCCGGGCGCTGACGGGTTCGTCCGGTTCCTGACGGGAACGGTCGAGTGTCACGGCCGCGACCCGCGACCCCGGCCCGCGGCGCACGTACCCTGGGGACCGCCTCACCCCCGTCTCGAGGAGCCCCTCGGTGGTCCCAGCCGGTCCCGGTCCGGAGCCCTCCCAGCCCGACGTCCCCACCCCAGCGGCCCCGGTCCCCCCGGCCGACGACGTGCCCCACGAGGAGTGCGGAGTCTTCGGTGTGTGGGCCCCCGGCGAGGACGTGTCCAAGCTCACCTACTTCGGTCTCTTCGCGTTGCAGCACCGCGGCCAGGAGGCCGCAGGCATCGCCGTGTCCGACGGGCGCCAGATCGTGGTCTTCAAGGACCTCGGACTGGTCAGCCAGGTCTTCGACGAACAGACGCTGACCTCGTTGCGCGGCCACCTCGCCGTCGGGCACACGCGGTACTCGACGACCGGGTCGCCCACCTGGGAGAACGCGCAGCCGACCTTCCGGACGACGCCGGCGGGCACCGGGATCGCCCTGGGGCACAACGGCAACCTCGTGAACACCGCCGAGCTCGTGGGGCGCAAGGTCCCGGACGGCGTGCGTGACGGCCGGGCCCGCATGGGCGCGACCACCGACTCCGACGTCATCACCGGCCTGCTCGCCGAGTCCGCCGCCGACCTCGGGGTCGAGGAGGCGGCGCTGCGGCTGCTGCCCGACCTCCGCGGCGCGTTCAGCCTCGCCTTCTGCGACGAGACCACGCTCTACGCCGCGCGCGACCGCCACGGCGTGCGTCCGCTGGTGCTGGGCCGCCTCGACCGGGGCTGGGTCGTGGCCTCCGAGACCGCGGCCCTCGACATCGTCGGCGCGTCCTTCGTCCGCGAGGTCGAGCCGGGCGAGCTGCTCGCGATCGACGCCGACGGCCTGCGCTCCTCCCGCTTCGCCGCGCCGGAGCCCAAGGGCTGCGTCTTCGAGTACGTCTACCTCGCCCGCCCCGACACCTCCATCGCGGGTCGCGGCGTGCACTCGACCCGCGTCGAGATCGGGCGGCGGCTCGCCGTCGAGCACCCCGCCGAGGCCGACCTGGTGATCCCCGTCCCCGAGTCCGGGACGCCCGCCGCGGTCGGCTACGCCGAGGCCTCGGGGATCCCCTACGGCATGGGCCTGGTGAAGAACGCCTACGTCGGCCGCACCTTCATCCAGCCCTCGCAGACCATCCGCCAGCTCGGGATCCGGCTGAAGCTCAACCCGCTGCGCGAGGTGATCCGGGGCAAGCGACTCGTCGTCGTGGACGACTCGATCGTCCGCGGGAACACCCAGCGCGCCCTGGTCCGCATGCTGCGCGAGGCCGGCGCCCTGGAGGTGCACGTCCGGATCGCGAGCCCGCCGGTGCGGTGGCCCTGCTTCTACGGCATCGACTTCGCCTCGCGGGCGGAGCTGGTCGCCAACGGCCTCGACAACGAGGGCATCCGCCGCTCGGTCGGCGCCGACAGCCTCGGCTACATCTCCTCGGACGGGCTCGTCGCCGCCACCGAGCAGCCCCGCTCGCGGCTGTGCACGGCGTGCTTCTCCGGCGAGTACCCGATCGCGCTGCCCGACGAGGCGATGGTCGGCAAGCACATGCTCGAGGACGTCACGGGCACGCCCTGCGGCGACTCCGGCAACGTCGTGAACGAGGCGACGGGTGCCCGCTCGCGGCGTACCCGTCCCCGTGCCCGCCACGGCCGTGCCGACCACGCGGTCCAGCCCCGGCTACGGCGCCGAGGACGCCCTGGCGCGCCCGTGACCGGCCTCGACGAGCAGGTCGAGGGTTCGCGGCGCGGTTCCGCGAGCTACGCGGCGGCCGGTGTCGACGTCGCCGCGGGGGAGCGGGCGGTGGAGCGCATCAAGCCCCTCGCCGCCTCCACCTCCCGCCCGGAGGTGATGGGCGGCATCGGAGGCTTCGCGGGCCTGTTCGCCCTGCGCACCTCGAAGTACACCGAGCCGCTGCTGGCCGCCTCCACCGACGGCGTCGGGACCAAGATCGCGGTGGCCCAGGCCGCCGACAAGCACGACACCGTGGGGCTCGACCTCGTCGCGATGGTGGTCGACGACCTCGTCGTGTGCGGCGCGGAGCCGCTGTTCCTCCAGGACTACCTGGCGATCGGGCGCCTCGACCCGGCGAAGGTCGAGCAGATCGTCTCCGGGATCGCCGAGGGCTGCCGGATCGCCGGCTGCGCCCTGCTCGGCGGGGAGACCGCCGAGCACCCCGGCGTCATGGAGCCGCACCACTACGACCTCTCGGCCACCGGCGTCGGGGTCGTCGAGGCCGAGAAGGTGCTCGGCCCCGACCGCGTGCGCGCCGGGGACCAGGTCCTCGCGATGGCCGCGTCGGGCCTGCACTCCAACGGCTACTCGCTCGCCCGTCGCGTGCTGCTCGAGATCGGCCGCATGTCGCTCGACGGGCACGTCGAGGAGTTCGGCCACACCCTCGGCGAGGAGATGCTGAAGCCCACCCGGATCTACGCGCGCGACTGCCTGGCGCTCGCCGCGGAGACCGACGTCCGCACCTTCGCCCACGTCACCGGCGGCGGGCTGGCCGCGAACCTCGCCCGGGTGCTGCCCGACGGCCTCCGGGCCGACCTCGACCGCACGACGTGGACACCGGACCCGGTGTTCAAGCTCATCGCCGGACGCGGCCGCGTGCCGCGCGCCGAGATGGAGGCGACGTTCAACATGGGCGTCGGGATGGTGGCCGTCCTGCCGCCCGAGGACGTCGACCGGGCGCTCGCGGTGCTCACCGCCAAGCACGTCCCGGCGTGGGTGCTCGGCGAGGTGAAGAGCGCCGACGGCGGCCCCGGGACACCCGGGACGGCCGTCCTGCACGGAGATCACCCGCGCTTCTGAATCTCCGCGCCAGAGCCGACGCCGGGTCAGCGCTCCTTCGTCGCGCTGTCCCGGCCGTCAGCGGCGCGTTCCGGGGTGGCCGCCGTCAGCGGCTTGCCCGGAGGTCGGCTCACGCCTTCCCGAGCTCGCTGTGGAGCTTGAGGACCTGGCGACCGTCCGACTGCTCCAGCACGTACGCCGGGTTGTCGTCGGTCCCGTTGCGGACCTGGTTCGTGCCGGCGATCGTGCGCTCCACGCGCTCGGAGTGGACCTCCGAGACCGTGGCCTCGCCCGTGCCGTTGCCCCAGTTCCACCGGACCTGGTCGCCCTTGCTGAACGCCTTCGTCATGGCTCCACCCATCCAGCTCGCCGACACCTGACCGTGGGCGCACCGAAGTGCGCCCCGTCCGCGTGCCCTCACGGGCCAACGGACGGGGCGGGATGCCCGGCGACCGGGCGGGTGATGCGTGCTGCCGACGTGACCCCGCTGAGGGGTCAGCGCTCCTCGTAGCTGTACTCGGAGGTGCGGGGGTCGGCGTGGTCGTCGTCCTCGCTGGAGTACCGAGAGAACGGGTCTCCCGCTCCCAACTCCCTCTGCAGGGCGTCGAAATCGGTCGTCGGGGAGCTGTACTTGAGTTCGCGAGCGACCTTCGTCTGCTTCGCCTTGGCTCGTCCGCGTCCCATGGGCAATGACCCCCTCGAACAGGGCGGGGGGCGGCCGGACGCATCCGGCGGCCCCCCTCATCTCATAGAAATGCTCGTAGCTCCACCATACCGTGTGTCCGAACGCCCGTGCGACGTGACATGGCACCATCGCGCCCGTGCCCGCCCCCTTCGCCTGCTACCTCCGCGTCTACGAGCCGTTGGGGGCGCTCGCGAGCCCGTTGGCCCAGCGTGTGCGGGCCGGACTGGCCCGTGGCGCGGTCCCCGTCACCCAGGCGGGGGTCCGGGAACGCGACGTGTGTCTCCGCGCACAGCTCGGTGCGCCGGTGCGTCTGCTGCCCGGTGAGCGCATCGACGGGACGGCCACGGAGGGCCCGGCGGACGTCCTGCTCGCCGACGGCGCCGACGCCCCGGCACCCGGGGCGGCCGCCCCGTCGCCCCCGCGCTTCGGCCCCACGACGCTCGTCTGCCCGCTCGACACCCGCCCCCGCGCCGCGGCGGCCCTCGTCGGGTTCCTGTCGACCGAGTCACCGGTGCTGCGGGCGGCGGCGCTGCACTACGAGGAGTCCGCGGCACGGGCGCGTGCCGAGGCCGTCGTCGCGGAGCTCGGGGAGAGCGCCACCCACGTCGTGTCGGCCACCTGGACCGTGCCGCTGCCGTGGTTCGTCCTCGTCGAGGCCTCCGACCGGGTGCTCGTGCTCGCGCGGGACGACCCCGCGACGGCCGACGCCCCGACCGGCACCGGGCTGCGTCGCCGGTGCTACTGGCGGGTCCCCATGGCGGACGCCCTCGCCCGGGCGGACTCGGCGGCCGAGCTGCTCAGCTCCGCGCTCGGCGAGGGCGGGCCGGCGGAGGTCCTGCGGGACACCGCCCGCTGGCTGCGTCACTTCGACGCCGGCTCGATGGTGGAGCTGGACTACGGCGGGCTGGTGCAGCTGCTCGACGACGAGACCCTGGCCGCGGACACCTCCGCCGAGGACGTCGGCGAGGCCCTCGACGCGCTGCGGGAGGGCGACGCGGAGAAGGCGATGGCCAGCTACCGGCGCCTGCGCGACTTCTGGGCGAGCCGGGCCATCAGGGAGCGGGCCAACTCAGGAGGCCGCTAGGCCCCTTCGCGCTCCCGGCGCAGCAGGTCGTCGACGGAGGCCGACCCCTCGCGGTAGCGACGGGCGATCTCGGCGTTGCAGGCGTCCATGACCTGCTGCACGCGGATGCGGTGGTCGGACACCGAGGCCTCCTCGGCGGAGTACGCCTCGGTGCACTCGGTGAGCTCGGCGTCGGAGAGGTGCGCGACGTCCGAGAGGCCGGTGTCGGCGAGCAGGGCCTCGACGTGACGGCGGTGCGACTCCGCGCGGGAGGGCTGCACCGTCTGGTGGCGCCCACGTCCGGCGGCCGGGCCGATCGCGTTGTCGGCGAGGATCCGCGGCAGCGCGTCCATCACCGAGCCGCCGTCGGCCCCGTCGCCGTCGTCGGCGCGCCGGTGCTCCTCGAAGCGCACGATGTCCATGCGGGCGTGCAGCAGGCGGCGCAGGTAGGAGAGGTCCGTCTCCTCCTGGGCGGCGTCGTCACGCATCGCCCGGAGCTCCTCCATCGACCGGTCCCCGATCGCGGACGAGGAAATCGGGGTCGAGGACGCGGTCGATACGCCGCCGACCACCCTGTCGGAACTCGATCATGGCCTCCATGGTGCGGGACACCGCCCCGCCCTGTCACCCACCCGAGCGGTGCGCGCGTCGACCGGACGACCCCGAGCGGGCGCCGGTCGTCACGCCGCGAGGACCTGCGCCACCCAGGCGGGGTCGGCGTTGCGGCCGCTGACGACGGCGACCGTGCGCGTCCCGACGAGCCGGGGGTGCTCCAGGGCCCCCGCGGTCGCCACGCAGCCGCTCGCCTCGGCGGGGACCCCCGCCCCGTGCAGCATCCGGGCGGCCCGCTCGATCGCGGCCTCGGAGACCGTCACGACCTCGTCGACGAGCACGGCGACGTGGGGCCAGGTGAGCTCCCCGAGCCGGGACGAGCGGAGCCCGTCGGCGGCCGTGCGGGCGACCCGGGCCCGCTCCCAGCGCACGACGTGCCCGAGTCGCTTCGACTCCGCGGCGTCCCCGGCGAGCTCCGGTTCCACGCCCACCACCGACACCCCGGTGCCGGCGAGCGCCGCGGCGATCCCGGAGATCAGGCCGCCCCCGCCGACCGGGACGAGGACGCGGTCGACGTCGGGCACCTGGGCGGCGATCTCGGCCCCGACGGTGCCCTGTCCGGCGATGACGTCCGGGTGGTCGTAGGGCGGGACGAGGACTCCGCCGGTCTCGGCGACGACGGCGTCCGCGGCCGCCTCGCGCTCCTCGGCGGGAACCCGCACCAGACGGGCCCCGAGGGCTGCCATGGCCTCGACCTTCGCGACGACGGCGTCGTCGGGGACCACGACGGTCGCCGGGACCCCCAGCCGGGCGGCGGCCCAGGCCAGGGCCCGCCCGTGGTTGCCCGACGAGTGCGTCACGAGGCCCGCGGCCCGCACCTCGGGCGCGATCCGCGACGCCGCGTGGAACGCCCCCCGCAGCTTGAAGGCCCCGATCGGCTGGGTGTCCTCCCGCTTGAGCAGCAGGCCCGGCACCGCCTCGAGGGGCTCGACCGCGGTACGGACCGCGATCCCCTCGAGGATCGCGGCCGCGGCGTCCACGGCCTCCCGGGTGACGAGGCTCCGCTCGATGGTCGAGCTCCGCTCCGCTGCGTCTCCGGTACTCACCCGTGCAGCCGGCGCACCGCCGCCCGCCCCGGCGGCTCCCCGGAGTCCGGCGGCACCGAGTCCGGGTCGACCGTCGCGGGGCCGGGGACGCCCTCCTCGCGGTCGTCGGCCACCCACAGCTCCGCGGGGCCGGCGTCGCCGGTCCCGGCGACGGCCGAGCGCTTGACCAGGGCGAGCGCGACCGAGCCGAGCTCGTGGTGGCGGACGGCGGTCCCGATCCGCCCGACCGCGCGCCCGCCCTCCGCCGAGAGCACCGGTGTGCCGGGGGGCGGCAGGGCGTCGTCGCCGGAGGCGAGGTGCAGCAGCACCATCTGGCGCGGCGGGCGCCCGAGGTTCGACACCCGCGAGACGGTCTCCTGGCCGCGGTAGCAGCCCTTGGTCAGGTGCACCGCCGAGCCGATCCAGCCGACCTCGTGGGGGATCGTGCGGTCGTCGGTGTCGACGCCCAGGCGCGGGCGCAGCGAGGCCACCCGCAGCGCCTCGAACGCGTCCAGGCCCGCGGCGGCGGCGCCCGCGCCCCGCAGCCGCTCCCACCAGTCGACGAGCTGCGCCCGCGGCACCAGCAGGTCGACCGACGTCGTCTCCTGCGGCCACGGCACCCGTCGCACCACCCCGCCGCCCGGCAGCGGCAGGGCGCCCTCGGGCTCCGTCGGGACCTCGATGCCCGCGGCGGTCAGCACGTCGGTGACCTGCGGGCCGAGGATCGAGAGCTGGGCGACGGCGTCGGTGGCGTCGTGGACGGTGACGTCGGACCAGAACTTCATGGAGTCCAGGTAGGCCACCAGCGCGGGCGCGGTGCCGGGCTCCACGGTCAGCCACAGCGCCGGCCCGCCGTCGCCCGGGGCGAGGCCCGCATCGACGTGGCTGACCACCGCGTGGTGCTCGACGCGGCCCTGGACGTCGAGGACGAGGCCCTCGGTGCCCCGGCCCTCGGCGAGGTCGGCCACCTGCTGGGAGATCAGCAGGTGCAGCCAGCTCGCGCGGTCGGGTCCGGTGACCACGACGACCCCGCGGTGCGACCGGTCGACGACGGCGGCGCGGCGCGAGGCCGCACGCTGCTCGGCGAACGGGTCGCCGTGGTGCGCGGCGACGGCGGCGTCCCGGCCGCCGGGGGTGTCGGGATCGTCGGCACCGTCGACGGGCCCGATGGCGCCGGAGGTGTCCAGCAGGGGCGAGCGGGTCATGGGTGTCCCCCTCCGGAGGCGGTGGTCTGGCCGACCGGCTCCTCGTCGCTCTCGGCGTCGCAGCGGGCGCACAGCCCGGACAGGGCGACGTGCGTCGGGTCGAGCGTGAAGCCCACCGCCTGGGCCAGCGTCCCGGCGAGGTCGTCCAGCAGCGAGGCGTCCACCTCGTCCACCGTGCCGCACCGGTGGCACACGAGGTGGACGTGCTCGTGCTCCCCGGTGGCGTAGGTGGGCGCGCCGTGGCCCAGATGGGTGTGGCGCACGATGCCGAGCTGCTCGAGCAGGTCGAGCGTCCGGTAGATGGTGGTGATGTTCACCGCGGGGGCGATCTCCTGCACCTTCGCGCAGATGGCCTCGGGCGTCGCGTGCCCCAGCTCGGAGACCGCGTCCAGCACCAGCTGACGCTGCGGCGTCATCCGCAGGCCACGCCGGTGCAGCGTCTGCCGCAGTTCGGTGTCCACGCCTCGATGGTAGGCGTGTGCGCGGACGCCTCAGGTGGGTCGTCACACCGGGTAAGGGCCGTTCGGCGTCTCGCGTGCCCGGGGACCCGATCCCTACCATCGACACCGCGCCCGGCAACCCCGATCCGGGCTCTCGACGAGGTGATGTATGACGACGGGTGAGCGGGGGCGTTCAGCCCCCGACGCCGAGCACTACCTGGATCTGCCGGACGCGCCGGAGGAGGCCGACGGGCCGCACTTCGACGTCGTCCTGCGCGGGTACGACCGCACCCAGGTCGACGAGCACGTGGCCGGCCTGCGCCGCATGGTGGCGCAGCTGCGGGCCCAGCTCGCCGTCCGGGAGCGCCGTCGGGCCGAGCCCGAGGAGGCCGCCTCCGGCGCGTGGCGAGCTCGCGGCCACGCTCCAGGAGGGTGCCCGCACGACGCCACCGCCGGTGGAGGCGTCCGCCGCGGCGCCCCCGGCGCCGCTCCGGGTCGTCGGCCGACCGGGGACCCAGGTGGCGTCGAGGCGTTCAACGAGCGGCTGCGCGGCATCCTGCAGGCGGCCGAGCAGGAGGCGGCGCTGGTGCGGAACAAGGCCGCCGAGTCGCTGCTCGCCGAGCACGCCGAGTCCCGGGCCGCCCTCGCGGAGCTGCGCTCGCAGCGCGACTCGGTGTTCGACGAGCTGGTGCGGGTCAAGAACCACCTCGACGAGCTCGTCGCCAACTCCGGGCGGCCGAACCCGCCGCCCCGGCAGTGGGGTCCCGGCCCGCAGCGCGGTCCGCGCTCCCTACGGCGGACCCGGGGCCCTACGGGCCGCCGCCCGGCGGACTGGTGCCGTTGCGGCCACGGTCCACCCCCGCAACCCGGCCCGGACAGCCGTTCGACCGGTCAGGACGACGCGGCGGGCGCATGACGCCGGATCGGTGCCGTCCGTCCCGGGCCGGGGCGCGTATCTTCCCTGCTCATGGACGCGGGTGGCGACGTGGGAGCGTCTGCTGCACACGCCGACGACGTGGATCGTGGTCGCGGCGGTGCTGTTCGTGATCGCCGTGGTGCTGCTCGTCGCCGGTGCTCGGGCGAGTCGGCGGGCCGCGCGGGCGCAGCAGGCGACGGCCGCGGCGGGTGCTCCGGCGCCCGCCGCCGACCGGGCGGGCCCTGCCGGCGGCGGCGGCGATCCGGACGACGACCCGGTGACCGAGCCCGCGGTCCCGCGCCGGGGCCCGGCACCGGCGACCCAGGCACCGGCTCCCGCACAGGTCGAGGAGGACCCCGTGACCGAGCCCTCGGCGCCCCGCGTCGCCGCGGCGGTCCCGGACGCCACGCCCGCCAGCGACTCCGCCACACTCGCCGCCTCCGGTGCGTCCGCCGGCTCCGGTGCGTCCGCCGGCTCCGTCACCGACGGCGCAGCCACGCAGCGGCTGCTCGGCGCCCTCGTCGGTGACCCGACGGGCGCCGTCGCCGGGGTGGCCGCGCTCGAGCGCGGCGAGGAGCCCGGGCGGGCGGCCGTGACGCTGCTGCGCAGCGGCGTCCCCGCGCCCGCCGTCGCGCGGCTCTGCGGGGTGGACGCGGACGACCTCGGCGACCTCGTCGCCGCCACGCTCGGCATCCTCCCCGACCAGGCGCGGGCCGTCGTCGCGGACCGCGAGGCCCCGGTGGAGCCCGCTGCGGCCTCGGTCCCCTAGACGAGTGATCCCGAACCGGGGCTCGTCGTGGGCGATCGGGTCGGGGGTGAGAGCCGGTCTGCTGTCCTGAGGCGGCGGCCGGTTCCGGGGTGAGTGTCGGGGGGTCGCGCTATCGTCCGAACATGAGTTCGAACACTGAGGTGGAGGCGGGTGACACGGTCACCGCCGAGCTGACCGCCCTGCTCGCGCGCCTCGCCGAGCTCGCCGACGCCGCCACCGACCCAGCTCCCGACGCCCGAGCCGCTCTGATCGATCAGATCGCCGTCCTGGAACGCATGCGGTCCTCGCTCGCGGCCGCCCAGCACACCGCGATGGTCGCCTTCGCCCGCACCGAGGTGGAGGTCCAGGCCGAGCTGGTCGCCGCCGGGCACCTGGACCCCGACAAGCTCGGCCGCGACATCGCCGCCCAGGTCGGGCTGGCCGCGCACGTCTCACCCACCGCGGGTTCGCGCCGGTTGGGCGTCGCGCGCGCCCTGGCCACCGACCTGCCCCACACCCGCGCCCTGCTCGCGGCCGGGCGGATCAGTGAGCGGCTCGCCGAGACCATCGTGGACCAGACCAGCCACCTCGACCCCGAACAGCGACGCCTGGTCGACAAACAACTCGCCGAGACCGGGCTCGAGACGATGGGGTTCCGGCAGGCCGAAGCCGCGGTGAAGAAGGCCGCCTACGAGACCGACCCCGCCGGCTACACCGGCCGCGGCCGCACCGCGCGCAAGGACCGGCGGGTCACGCTGCGCCCCGCCCCGGACACCATGAGCGTGCTCTCCGGGCTATTGCCGGTCGAGCAGGGCGTCGCGTGCTTGGCGGCGCTGCGCCAGCATGCTGACGGGCTGATCGCGACCGGTGCCACCGACGGCCGCACCCGGGATCAGATCCTCGCCGACACCCTCGTGGAACGCCTCACCGGGCAGGCCCGGGCGGTCGATGTGAACGTCGAGGTCGGGATCGTGATCCCGGTCGATGCTGCTGCTGGATCCGGACAGCCCGGCCACTGGAGACCTGAGGGCCATGGTCCGCTGCCGGCGGGGATCGTGCGCGATGTGCTGCGCGACACCGGTGGGAAGCGGTGGTGGCGGCGACTGTTCTCTTCTCCAGCGCACGGCACCCTGGTCGGCGGGGACCCGCAGCGACGGTTGTTCGACGGGTTCCTCGCGAAGCTGATCGACCTGCGTGACGGCGGCCGGTGCCGCGACCCCTTCTGCGATGCCCCGATCCGCGCACCACGACCACATCAGCCAAGCCCGGGCCGGTGGGCCGACGAGCTTCACCAACGGGCGCGGGGTCTGCGCTCGGGGCAACTACGTCCGCGAGATGCCGGGCTGGCAGGTCGAGACCGTCCACGACGGGCTCGGCGACCATCCGCACACCGTGCGGACCACCACCCCGACCGGACACACCTACACCAGCCGCGCCGGACCCTGACCGGCGGCGACCAGGGCCGTTCGTACACCGCCCCGACCGGCACCCAGGTCGGAGTCACTCGTCCGGCGGGTCAGCCGGCGACCCGGGCGAGCCGCGCCGAGGTGTGCGGCTGCATCTCGTGGCCCATCATCGCCCGTTCCTCGACGTAGGCGAGGTCGCCGCCGTCGACGATGCCGTAGAGCCGGGTGGCGGCCGTGACGTCCTTGGCGCTGGCCGTCCGGACCACGGCGTCGGTCTGCAGCTCCCACGACGTCTGCGTGCGACCGGTGCCGTAGAAGATCTCCACGATGCCCGTCTGGTGGGCGAGGAGCAGCTCGATGGTCCCGTCGGGCTGCGGGCGCCACCACCCGACCTCCCGGGCCGAGGGGCGCACGACCTCACCCCCGGGGCCGTCGAGCAGCCACGCACGGGCCTCCCAGGACAGGAACGGCCGACCGTCGTGGGCGACGGTGATCTGCTGGCCGAAGTGGAACGGCCCGTCGATCGTCGGGTAGACCACCTCGCCCTCGCCGCGCCACACCCCGACGAGGGGGAGCAGCGGGAGCAGGGCCTCGTTCAGGTCCGGGCCGAGGCGCAGGTTCGCGGTGTCGTCCGGGATCGGCAGGTCCGCCCACTGGGGGCGGTTCGCGCCGCGGGTGCGCTCGGCGCGCTCCTCGGCGGCCCGGATGGCCTCGTTGCCGGAGAGGCCCTCGGGCAGCGCGGCGTCGGACTCGCTCACGACGATCCCTCCGGGGTGCCGCTCGCGGTTTCGTCGCGGAAGAGCCTCCTCGTGAGCACCAGCGCATAGGACAGGATTCCGGCGCTGCATGCGGCGAGGAGGACGGTGTAGAGCCAGGCCACGCCGCCACCCTAACGACGGGAACCCGCCCCACCCGGTGTCGGGGCGGGACGGGTTCCCGGCGTGTCAGGACGGGCTCCGCCGGAGCTCAGCCCACCGCCACCTCGGTCGTGAACAGGCCGGGACCACCGACGGACACGTCCGCCTGCCCGTTGCCCGAACGCGAGAGCGCGCGGACGGTCCAGCTGCCGGGCGCGGCGAAGAACCGGTAGTCGCCGGTGGCCGAGGAGACGACCTCGGCGGTGAACTCACCGGTGGAGTCGAGCAGGCGCACGAAGGCGCCGCCGACGGGCGAGCCGCCGTTCGTCACCTTCCCGACCAGCACCGACTCCTTGGAGAGGTCGGTACCGGCGGGGAGGTCCGCGGTCTGGTCAGGTGCGCCGCACATCAGGACTTCCCGTCGCCCGTCTCGACCGGCACGCCGACCAGCGAGCCGTACTCGGTCCAGGACCCGTCGTAGTTCTTGACGTCGGACTCGCCCAGCAGCTCGTGCAGGGCGAACCAGGTGTGCGAGGAGCGCTCGCCGATGCGGCAGTAGGCGATCGTGGAGCGGCGACGAGTCCAGGCCCTCGGCTGCCGTAGAGCTCGCGGAGCTCCTCGTCGGAGCGGAACGTGCCGTCCTCGTTCGCGGCCTTCGACCACGGCACGTTGAGCGCCGAGGGGATGTGGCCGCCGCGCTGCGCCTGCTCCTGCGGGAGGTGCGCCGGCGCGAGCAGCTTGCCCGGAGAACTCGTCGGGCGAGCGGACGTCGACCAGGTTCTTCGTGCCGATCGCGTCGACGACCTCGTCGCGGAACGCGCGGATCGAGAGGTCCTGCTCCTGGGCCTTGTAGTCGGTGGCTGGCCCGCGAGGGCACCTCGCCGTCGAGCTTGCGGCCGTCGAGCTCCCACTTCTTGCGCCCGCCGTCGAGCAGCTTCACGTCCTGGTGGCCGTAGAGCTTGAAGTACCAGTAGGCGTAGGCGGCGAACCAGTTGTTGTTGCCGCCGTAGAGCACGACGGTGTCGTCGTTCGAGATGCCCTTGGCGGAGAGCAGCTTCTCGAAGCCGGCCTTGTCGACGAAGTCGCGGCGGACCTGGTCCTGCAGCTCGGTCTTCCAGTCGATCTTCACGGCACCGGGGATGTGTCCGCCGTCGTAGGCGGTGGTGTCCTCGTCGACCTCGACGAACACCACTCCGGGTGCGTCCAGGTTCTCCTCGGCCCAGTCGGCGGTGACCAGGGCGTCCTGGCGGCTCATGCGTTGACTCCTCATCGGGGGTTGACGGCGCTCCGCCCACGGGCGGACGGGCGCCTGGAAGGAATGACAGTGGATGGTCCCCGCGGCCACGAGACGGCCCCGGGGTGTCGTCGCGCGGGTGCCCGGTCCCGGGGACTCCGGGAGTGGCCGTGGTCAGGCCGCGCGATCGACACCGGGACACAGGCAGCTGTCGACGCGGCACAGATCGACCGCGCGCCGCCGTGTCAGGCCCTCGTCCACGCGTGGTCACGCTACCGAAACGGACCCGCCGAGGTCATCCGTGAGGAGGATCAATCCCTCCGGTGGAGGTGCGGCTCGATCGCGCTGACCAGCGCCGCCCGCCGCGGCACCCCACTCACGCGCAGCAGTTCGCGGCCGCGGCCGTCCACCAGCAGCGTCGTCGGGGTGCGGTGCAGGCCGAGCAGGCGCACCAGCTCGGGGCGCGTGGCCAGGTCGACGTCGCGGTGGACGAGGCCGGGCAGCTCGGCGGCGACGTCGTCGAGCACGCCGTGGGTGTCGCGGCAGGAGCGGCAGAACGCCGACGAGAACTGCAGCAGGACCAGGCGGCCGTCCCGCGCGGTGAGGTCGGCGGGGAGCGTCCCGGGCGACGACCGGGGCCTCGACGGCGGGTGCCCGGGTTCCGCCGGGCCCGGCCAGGGCCGGCGTGCGCCGGCGCCGCAGCAGCCCGACCGCGAGCACGAGCCGGCCCCGCGACACGACGATGACGGCGAGGGTGACACGGCCGCCGTCATCCCGCGACGCTCCACCAGCCGGAGTCACGCGCCATCACCCCTCACGATCGTCGTGCGGACCTGCCCGTCCGCAGCCGGAACAGCGTAGGCAGCCCCGGTCACGGCGGCCGGGGACGGGAGCCGGGCCCGACCGGAACCGGCCGGCCGGACGAGCCCACGTGACATGGAACGCGCGACCGGGTGACAGCGCGGTGAACCGGGCTAGGGTGACCGACACGACTGTGGAGGGAGACTCGCGTGGAGCTCCTGCTGCTCACCGCCGACCCCGAACCGACGTCAGTGCTGCCGTCGTTGACCCTGCTACCCCACGGGCTCCGAACCGCGGCGCCCGAAGTGGCCGCGCTCCTCGACGCCGGACCGCACGACGCCGTCCTCGTCGATGCCCGGCACGACCTCGCCGCCGCCCGGAGCCTCTGCCGTCTCCTGGGCTCGACCGGGCTCGACGTCCCGGTCATCGCCGTCCTCACCGAGGGCGGCCTCGTCGCCGTCTCCCTCGAGTGGGGCGTGGACGAGGTGCTCCTGCCCGGCGCGGGCCCCGCCGAGATCGACGCCCGGCTGCGACTGCTGCGGGCCCGCCGCTCGTCGGACAGCGCGAGCGGCGAGGGCGCCCTCGTCCTCGGCGAGCTGGTGATCGACGAGGCCACCTACACCGCGCGGCTGCGCGGCCGCCCGCTCGACCTCACCTACAAGGAGTTCGAGCTCCTCAAGTACCTCGCGCAGCACGCGGGCCGGGTGTTCACCCGCGCCCAGCTGCTGCAGGAGGTCTGGGGCTACGACTTCTTCGGGGGCACGCGCACCGTCGACGTCCACGTCCGGCGGCTGCGCGCGAAGCTCGGCGCCGAGCACGAGCAGCTGATCGGGACCGTCCGCAACGTCGGCTACAAGTTCGTCCGGCCGGTGCGGGGCGTGCTCGCCTCCTCCACCGAGACCGGCATCGTCGAGCCTGGCGCTCGACGACGGCGATCCCGCCGACGACGAGGAACCCGGCCGGGCAGGGTCCTGGGACACCGCGGACGATGCCCGCGTGGTGCGGCCCGCGGCCTGGGCCGGGCGGGGCCTGAGGAGCGACGCCCGGACCGACCCGGGGAGGCGGGGTAGCGTCGCGCGCCGTGACCAGCCCCGCACCCCGGTGGACCGGGCCGACAGTGGATCGAGCCGACCGGCCGCGGACCGCGCGGAGATCGAGCGGCTGGTCGACGGCGGTCAAGCACGCCGACGGGGTGTCCGCGTGGTCCGAGCCCGCACTGCTCGACCTCGCGACGCCCGACCGGCCACGGCCGGCACCTCGTGGTGCGCAGCGAGGACGGCGCCCTCGCCGCCTGGGCGCACGTCGACGCGGGTGAGCCCGACGACGTCGTCGTCGAGCTCGGCGTCGCGCCCCGCGCCCGCCGCCACGGCATCGCGACGGCGCTCGCCCGCGAGCGATCCTGGCCGACCCGGCGGTCCGCCCCGGGCACGCCCGGGTGTGGGCGCACGGCGAGCGTCCGGGGTCGGCCGAGCTCGCCCGCGCCCTGGGCCTGGCCCGCGACCGGGAGCTGTGGATGATGCGCCGCCCCGCCGACGCGGAGCCGCTGCCGGCGCAGCGACCGGTCGAGGGCGTCACCATCGGCGCCGCTGCGCGTCGGGCAGGACGAGCCCGACGTCGTCGCCGTCAACGCCCGCGCCTTCGCGTGGCACCCCGAGCAGGGGGCGATGACCGTCGACGACGTGCGCGCGCCGCGAGCAGGAGCCGTGGTTCGACGCCGACGGGCTTCCTGCTGGCGCGCGACGACGACTCGAGCGGGCGGCTCCTCGGCTTCCACTGGACGAAGGTCCACCCCGACGGTGCCCGCGACGGCGGCCCGGTCGGCGAGGTCTACGTCGTGGGCGTGGACCCGGACGCCCAGGGACGCGGGCTCGGCGGTGCGCTGACCCTCGCCGGGCTGCACCACCTCGCGGGGCGGGGGCTCGCACGAGGTGGTCCTCTACGTCGAGGCGGACAACGCGCCCGCCGTCGCGACCTACCGCCGGCTGGGGTTCGAGGTCGACGCGACGGACGTCTCTTTCGGTCTCCCGGAGGACACCTCCGCGCCATCTGCCGGTGGAGACGACGCCGGGGGGTGAGCGCGTCGGCACCCTCAGTGTGACGTCGCCGCACGCCGCTGACCTGGTGTGACGAGTCTCGCTCCGGTTCGGTGGGGCGCAATCGGGCCTGTTCATTCCTCGTTCACCTCGCCAGCGTCGGTCGTCCACCCGCCGCCCCTAGCCTCCGCAGCGGTCGATGCAGCCCGTGTCGACCTTCCGCCCAGGCCGCCACGAATCCGGCACTGCTCCGAATCCGGCACTGGGACGAGGACGAGACGGAGGATCTCTGTGAGGTTCCAGCGGCGCGCAGCGGCGATCGGTCTGATCGCGGCCGGGGCGCTCCTGTTCAGCGCGTGCGGCAGTGACAACAACTCCGGCGGCGGGTCGGCCCCGCAGGCGTCGGGTGTCACCTGTGGCGGCAAGCAGGCGCTCAAGGCCAGCGGCTCGACCGCGCAGGCGAACGCCATCACGGGCTTCGTCAACACCTTCGAGCAGACGTGCAACGGCCAGACCGTCAACTACACGGCGAGCGGTTCGGGCGCTGGTGTCAACGACTTCACCGGCAACCAGACCGACTTCGCGGGCTCGGACTCCGCGTTGACGGCCGCACGAGATCCCCAAGGCCCAGCAGCGCTGCGGCTCGACGCCGCTCGACCTCCCGATGGTGTTCGGGCCGATCGCGATCGGCTACAACGTCGCGGGCGTGACGGACCTCGCGCTCGACGGCCCGACGCTCGCCAAGATCTTCAACGGCACCGTCAAGACGTGGAACGACCCGGCCATCGCCGCGCTGAACCCGGGCAAGAACCTGCCCGCGGCGCCGATCATCGTGAACTTCCGCTCCGACACGTCGGGGACCACGCAGAACTTCCAGACCTACCTCAACGCCGCGTCGAACAACGCCTACGGCAAGCCGGCCACGCAGACGTTCAACGGCGGTGTGGGCGCCGGTGCCCGCGGCAGCCAGGGCGTCACCGACGCGACGAAGAACACGCCGAACTCGATCGCCTACATCGAGGCGTCCTTCGCGCAGAAGGCCCAGCTGCAGACGGCGAGCATCATCAACGCCGGTGGCGGCCAGCCGGTCCCGCTGTCGACCGACAACCTCGCGAAGGCGATCGACGAGGTCAAGGTCACCGGTCAGGGCAACGACCTGACCCTCGACCTGTCGAGCATCTACAAGACCACGACGCCGGGTGCGTACCCGATCTCGCTGGCCACCTACGAGATCGTCTGCAGCAAGTACTCCGACCCGCAGACCGGGCAGGCGGTGAAGGCGTTCCTGCAGACCGCCCTCTCCCCGCAGGCCCAGGGCACCCTGCCCCAGGGTGGGTACGTGCCGGTGCCGGCCGGGTTCAAGCAGCGCCTGACCACGTCCGTCAACTCGATCTCCTGATCGAGCCCTGGTCCGGCCGGGACCCGCGGTCCCGGCCGGACCTCCCTCCGCACGAGCTTCTGACCGAGGCGGATCCGGAGAGCCGTGAGCGAACGCACCACCCAGCGGTCCCCATCGGGAGACCCTGACGGCCACGATGGACAGAGTGGTTCCGACACCATGTCCTCCGTGACCGACACCAAGTCCCACACCGGAGCCCCGGCGCGCTCGGGCGGCACCGGTGAACGGGTGTTCCGCTGGCTCACCACCGGATCCGGCCTCGTCGTCGTCATCGTGATCGGCCTCATCGGCCTCTTCCTCATCGTGCAGGCCGTGCCGTCGCTCATCGCGAACCACGACAACTTCTTCACCAGTCCCGAGTTCAACACGACCGACGCCAACAACCTGCGCTTCGGCATCAGGGACCTGCTGGTCGTCACGGTCCTGTCGTCGCTGATGGCGCTGGTCATCGCCATGCCGATCGGTCTGGGCATCGCGCTGTTCCTGACGCACTACGCGCCCGCCCGCCTCGCGCGACCGTTCTCCTATGTGATCGGCCTCCTGGCGGCGGTCCCGTCGATCGTCTTCGGCCTGTGGGGCATCCTCGTGCTCGCGCCGGCGATCCAGCCGGTGGCCCAGTTCCTCGAGACCTACCTGGGCTGGTTCTTCCTCTTCTCACCCGGCAACATCCCGGTGCTCACCGGCACGATCTTCACCGCAGGCATCGTCCTGGCGATCATGATCCTGCCGATCGTCACCGCGACGACCCGTGAGGTCTTCAGCCAGGCTCCGCGCTTCCACATCGAGGCGGCCCAGGCCCTCGGTGCGACGCGCTGGGAGGTCATCCGGATGGCCGTCCTGCCCTACGGGCGCAGCGGGTTCATCGCCGCCTCGATGCTCGGGCTCGGGCGCGCGCTCGGGGAGACCATCGCCGTCCTGCTCGTCATCCGGTCGTCCACGTCCCCCTCGCACGGGAGCCTCTTCGACGGCGGCTACACCTTCGCGTCGCTGATCGCCTCCGCCTCGTCGGAGTTCAGCCAGCCGCTCCCGACCGGGGCCTACATCTCGGCGGGTCTCGTGCTGTTCGTGCTGACCTTCGTCGTCAACGCGCTGGCCCGCGTGGTCGCGGGCGGGAAGGTGAACGGCTGATGCCCCGCCGTCGTGTCAGGACCACCACCGTGACCGCGGGAAGGACGGTGAACGGCTGATGTCGACCGCTCTCGACGCGCCGGACCAGCCGGCCGTCCCCGAGACGTTCCGCAGCGTCTCGACCTCGCGCAAGATCAAGAACCAGCTCGCCACGGTGCTCGTCGGGCTGGCGTTCGTCATCGCGGTCGTCCCGCTGGTGTGGCTGATCATCAGCGTCCTCGTCCGGGGGCTCCCCGCCATCATCTCGGCGGACTGGTGGACCCACTCCCTCTCCGGCGTGCTGCCGGACCAGGTGGAGGGCGGCGTCTACCACGCGATCATCGGGACCCTGGTCCAGGCACTGATCGCCGGGATCTTCGCGGTCCCGATCGGGATCCTGGCGGCGGTCTACCTCGTCGAGTACGGCCGTGGCCGGCTCGCGAAGATCACCAGCTTCATGGTCGACATCCTGTCCGGTGTGCCGTCGATCGTGGCCGCGCTCTTCATCTTCGCGCTCTTCATCTCCATCGGCGGGCTCGAGCAGAGCGGCTTCCTCGTCGGACTCGCCCTCGTGCTGCTCATGCTCCCGGTGGTCATCCGCAACACCGAGGAGATGCTCCGGCTGGTCCCCGACGAGCTCCGGGAGGCGTCGTACGCGCTCGGGATCCCGAAGTGGAAGACGATCCTGCGCATCGTGCTCCCGACCGCGTTGTCGGGCACCGTCACGGGCGTCATGCTCGCGTTCGCCCGCGTCATGGGCGAGACCGCCCCG
This sequence comes from uncultured Actinomycetota bacterium, assembly GCA_963849235.1. GTDB lineage: Bacteria > Actinomycetota > Actinomycetes > Mycobacteriales > Pseudonocardiaceae > Actinomycetospora. The sequence goes on from CAWKGY010000003.1 coordinate 875,348, forward strand.
GTGCTCGTCCTGGTCGGCTACTCCCGTGCGATCAACTTCGACCCGTTCAACGGCAACCAGGCATCCCTGCCGCTGCTCATCTACACCGAGCTGTCGACGAATCCGTCGGCAGCGGGCCAGCTCCGCATCTGGGGCGGCGCGCTGACGCTGATCATCATCGTGATGATCTTCCAGCTCCTCGCGAGCCTCATCTCCCGCTACTCGGCGATCTCGAAGTAGGACCTTCCCGGGAGGGAATCGATACTGTGGCCAAGCGTCTCGATCTCAAGGACGTCGACATCTACTACGGCGACTTCCACGCCGTGCAGAGCGTCAACCTGTCCGTGTCGCCCCGGTCCGTGACCTCGTTCATCGGTCCCTCGGGCTGCGGGAAGTCGACCGTGCTGCGCACGCTGAACCGCATGCACGAGGAGATCCCCGGTGCCCGCGTGGAGGGCGAGGTCCTCCTCGACGGCGAGGACATCTACTCCCGTGGCTCCGACGCGGTGGCGGTGCGCCGCACCATCGGCATGGTGTTCCAGCGCCCCAACCCGTTCCCGACGATGTCGATCCGCGACAACGTCGTCGCCGGGCTGAAGCTGCAGGGCGTGCGGGACAAGAAGAAGCTCGACGAGGTCTGCGAGGCCTCGCTGCGCGGCGCCAACCTCTGGAAGGAGGTCTCCGGTCGGCTCGACAAGCCCGGCGGCGGACTCTCCGGCGGTCAGCAGCAGCGGCTGTGCATCGCGCGCGCCATCGCCGTGCAGCCCGACGTGCTGCTCATGGACGAGCCGTGCTCCGCGCTGGACCCGATCTCGACGCTGGCGATCGAGGACCTCATCGGGGACCTCAAGAAGGAGTTCACGATCGTCATCGTCACCCACAACATGCAGCAGGCGGCCCGGGTGAGCGACCAGACGGCGTTCTTCAACCTCGAGGCCACCGGCAAGCCCGGGCACCTCGTCGAGATCGACGACACCGAGAAGATCTTCTCGAACCCCGGCGAGCGCGAGACCGAGGACTACATCTCCGGCCGTTTCGGCTGAGGGACGGGCACGACGACGACGGGCCCTCCCGCACCGTGCGGGAGGGCCCGCCGTCGTTCCGGGCTCGGGCGCTCAGGCCAGCGGCGGGTCGGGCATCTTGCCCGTGACCATGAAGACGACGCGGCGGGCCACCGCCACCGCGTGGTCGGCGAACCGCTCGTAGAACCGGCCCAGCAGGGTCACGTCCACCGCGGGCGCGACGCCGTGCGGCCAGTCCTTGTTCATCATCACGGTGAACAGGTGGCGGTGGAGGTCGTCCATGGCGTCGTCGTCGGACTCCATGGTGAACGCGAGCTCGATGTCGCGGTCGAGGAGGACGCGGCGGGCGTCCTGGGCCAGGTCGAGCGCGACGCGGCCCATCTCGGCGAAGTAGGGCGCCACCTCCTGCGGCAGGACCAGGTCCGGGTGGCGACGACGGGCCGCCTTGGCGACGTGCAGGGCGAGGTCGCCCATCCGCTCGAGGTCCCCGGCGGAGTGGATCGCCGCGATCACCGACCGCAGGTCGCCCGCGACGGGGGCCTGCAGGGCGAGCAGCCCGAAGGCCTGGTCCTCCGCGGAGGTCCGCAGGGCGTCGATCTCGGTGTCCGAGGAGATGACCTCCTCGGCCAGGTCGAGGTCGCCCTCCAGGAGGGCGGTCGTCGCCTTCTTCATGGCCTCGCCGGCCAGCTGGGACATCTGGGCGAGTTCGTCGTTCAGTCCCGAGAGCTTCTCGTGGTAGGCCGCGCGCATGGCCGCAGACTAGGCGGGGGCGAGGGCGGACACCCGTCCTGCGCGTGAACCGGCGGTGAACGGCGCGGGGTCCTCCGTGACGGGTGCCCGGTGATCAGCTGCACGCGCTGTCGGCGGCGTTGACCACGGCGGGGGCCGGAGCCGCCGGCGGCGGGGCGACCGGGTTCAGCACCCGACCGTCGAAGTCGTCGCCGAGCTGCAGGACCAGGCCCCCGGTCCCGGTCGGCTGCGGCGTCAGCACCGCGCCCGGGACCGACCGCTGCAGGGTCGCCGCGGCGGGCGCCTGGTCGGGGGTGAAGCGGATGACGGTGCGCGGGTCGGCCGACCCGCTCGGGTCGGCGGTCCCCGCGCTCACCGTGAAGCCGTAGCCCCGCAGCGCGCCCGCGACGGAGGTCTCCGACGGGCCCTGCGTGGTCCGGTCGCGACGGAAGCCGGAGGCGTCGTCCGAGCCGCGGAGCCCGAGCCGGAGTCCGCGGTGGTGTCGGAGCCGCCGGAGTCGGTGCGTGCGTCGACGAGCCGCAGCGCGACCCGGTCGGCCGGGACGGGCGGGGGCGGGGCCACCGGCGGTGCCGAGCCGGGCTGCCCGGGCAGCGGGTGGTCGTTGATGATGTCGTCGAAGAGCGCCCGGTCGTCCGCGTCGCGCAGCACCTCGTTGCCGCGGGAGTTCGCCACCCCGGTCGTCGGCACCGTCGTGAACGCGACGTTGCGGGCGTCGATGCCGGAGAGCGACTGGCCGAGCGAGAGCAGCTGGTCGGCCTCGATGTTCTCGCCGTAGGTCGACCGGGAGACGGCGCCGACGAGGGCCTGGAGCTTGCCGAGGTCGAGCAGGGTGCCCGCGGACAGCGACTGGCGCAGCAGCGCCGAGAGGAAGAGCTGCTGGCGGTGGATGCGGCCGTAGTCGCTCGTCGGGTCGCCGATGACGTGGCGGGCCCGGACGAAGTTCAGCGCCTGGTCCCCGCTGAGCACCGTCGTGCCTGCCTTCGGGACGACCGTGCCGAGGATCGTGTCGCGCATCGGCTTGTCGATGCAGATCGGGACACCGTCGACCGCGTCGACCATGTCCTTGAACCCGGAGAAGTCCACGCCGAGGAAGTGGTTCACCGCGAGGCCGGAGAGCTGCTGCACGACCTTGGTGACGCAGCGGGGACCGCCCACCTGGTAGGCCGAGTTCAGCTTCACGCGCGGGGTCTCGGGGATGGTCTGCGGGGTGTAGGCGCCCGAGACGGAGTCCCACCGCTCGCAGGCGGGCCGGTCGATCTCGAGGTCGCGCGGGAAGGACACGACGGTCATCCCGACCCGGCTCGCCGGGACGTGGACGATCATCACGGTGTCCGACCGGGCGCCGGGGACGTCGTTCGGGTCGCCGACGTCCTCGGTCGGCGTCGCGCCCATGCGGGTGTCGGAGCCGACCACGAGGAAGTTCTGGTCGCCCGGCCTGGGCGGCGGGGTCGACGATCGCGTTCGACGTCGGGTCCAGGGCGGCGATCTGGCGCACCGCGGTCTCGAACCACGACGTCGCGCCCCACCCGAGCCCGCACACCAGGACCACGACGACCGACATCGCGGCCGCGAACAACCGTGCCGTGCTCCCCCAGGTCCACCGACGCCGCAGCACCCGCCACCGGGTGCGGACACGGGAGAGCACCCCGGCGGTCGCCGCCCGGGTCGCCGCCCACTCCACGTCGGCCTCCCCGGAGGCGGCCACGACCGCACTGCGCCCGGCAGGACGCCCGGCCGGGACGACCGCGGCGGAGGCCTCGGGAGCTTCGGATCGCTCCGCGGCCTCCTTCGTGGGGTGCGGCATCCGCTCGGTGGGTTCGACGCCGTCCCGGGCCGGGTGCGCGATCCGCTCGGTGGGCTCGGCCGTGTCCTTCGCGGGGTGGGCCATCCGCTCGGTGGGCTCGCGGTCCGCGGGCGTCCTCGAGGCGCTCCGGTGCGGGAGGCGCCGAGGGCGCCGACGGCGACGTGCGCCGGGCGGGCGGGGCGGCCGGGAGCGGAGCCGAGGCCGGTCCGCGCGGCGTGGCCTGGGTCGGCGGGCCCAGGGTCGCGCGGGACGGACCCCGCGACGGGGCCTGTGACGACCGGGCGCCGGCCTCGCTCCGTGCGGCGGCGGCGACGAGGTCACGCATCGGCTCGGTGGTGGCCGCGGCCCCGCCCGGGCGCAGGCCTCGTCGCACGGCGCGCCTGCGGGCGAGCGGCACCATCGAGGGGGCGACCGCGCCGCGACGCGAGGGCTCCGCCGGATCGGGGACCACGATCCGGGTGGGCACCGAGGGCGGGCCGGACCGCGAGCGCGGTGCGCCGGGACCGGCGTCTCGCTCACGGTCGTCGATCATGGAACCCCCGGAGAACCCGCGGAAACAGGAACCGGGCGCTCCTTCGCCGCGCCGGGCGCACGCATCGTACTCAGACCGTCACCAGAACGTGTCCTTCGGGCTACCGTTCCGCGCCCCCAGGAGCAAGCCGGGTCACCGGATCGTGAGGCGATGGGCCGAACAGCGGACGCTCGGCCGACGTTCAGTGCTCGACGCACCCCGGTCGGGGTGCCCCGCACACCGCCCGGGCGACGCTGTCGACTCCGCGGCGTCCCGAGGCCGCACCGGCCAGGCGCACCTGTCCATCGGTGTCGCGGAAGGCGACGGCGTTGCGCCCGGTGCGCTTCGCGACGTAGAGGAGCTCGTCGACCCGGTCCAGCGCGCCCGGCGTCGGGTCGCCGTCCGCGTCGGTCGACACCGCGTCGGCGTCGAGGCAGCCGACGCCGAGGCTCACCGTCACCCGCAGGTCCGGGGCGATCGCGGTCCAGTCGTGCTCCTCGACGCGACCGCGGATGCCCTCGCAGGTCCGGACCGCGTCCTCGGGGGTCGCCCCGCTCAGGACCAGCGCGAACTCCTCGCCGCCGTAGCGCGCGCAGAACCCGTCGGGCGCGGGGCCGTCGATCCCCTCGCGCATGAGCGTCACGAGCGTGCGCAGCACCGAGTCCCCGACCGCGTGGCCGTACGTGTCGTTGACTCCCTTGAAGTGGTCGACGTCCACCAGCGCCACGCAGACCGCCTCGTCGGTGCCGTCACGCAGCGTCGACAGGCGTTCGTCGAGGTAACGGCGGTTCCAGGTGGCGGTCAGGCTGTCGCGGCGGCTCTGCTCCTGCGCCTCGGCCCGTTCCCGCCGGAGACGATCGACTTCGCGCCGTAACTGCTCGGGCACGTGCACCGGAGGTGTGTCGCCGAGGTGCACGAGGGCCATCGCGGCCCGCAGGTGCTGGTAGGCGCGTCGCCAGTCGCCGCGGTCCGCGAGGACCTCCGCGGCGGCCTCGTGGGCCCGGGCCTGGTGCGCGCGGTCCTCGCCGGGGTCGTCCCCCGCGGCGTCGAGTCGCAGCGCCTCGTCGATCCCGATGATCGGAGCGGTGTCGAACGTGCTGGCAGCGGGATCGTGGACGGGGTTCTCGGACAGTGCGGTGGAGGGGCTGGACGGGAGCGCGATCGGCTCGGCGGTCGTCGTCGACGCCGTCGGGTCGGGTCGGCGTGCGACCCGTGAGCCCTTCACGAACACCCATCCCTCCCCTCCGTGTGCTGTCTCCAGTGTGGCGCGTGACGGCGCCGGTGCAACGCCCCCGCCCCGACCGCCTCGCAAATCCACCGTCCGGTCGACGTGACTCAGCGTGGAGGATTCAGGCTGGTGCTCATTCGGCCCCGGAACGCTGCCCGACCGGGCGCTCAAGCTCGATCAGGCGTGACGTCCCGTGTGTAGGGTCTCAGTCAGCGCACGGAGCGTAGCCGGTGACCCGCCCGTCGCGGATGACGAAGTGCTTCGACCCGACGTCCTCGCGGACCTCCAGCGGCCCCTTGCGCACCGAGACGGCGGCCGCGACGACGTACACCGCACCGGACGGGCGCGCGGTGTCGGGCGAGGTCTCGGGGGGCTGCCAGCCGGGATCGGGGCGCAGGGTGCGATCGACGAGGTCGGTCTGCAGCGTGACATCGCCGAAGCAGCGGTCGGGCGGGAACGGCGCGCCCGGCCCCTGGGTGGCCCGCAGGAACGCGGTCTGCGCCGCCGGCCCGGCGTCGCCCGCCCGGTTCGCGTCGCCGACGTAGGTGTCGATCAGGGCGCGATCGGTCGGGGGGACGAGCCCGATCCGGGCCTGGCCGGGGACGACGGCCCCGCAGCCGGCCACGAGGACGGCGGCGAGGAGGGTCCCGACGGCGAGGGCCGGGCGCGGGAGACGCAGCGGAGCGGAGCTCGACCCGGCCGAGCGCGGGAGACGCAGCGGAGCGGAGCTCGACCCGGCCGAGCGCGGGAGACGCAGCGGAGCGGAGCTCGACCTGGCCGGACGCCGACCCGGCACCGGGATCAGCCGCCGGAGTTCATGACGTCGGCCGCCGCGGGGACCGTCGCGTCCTCGGGGTCGTCGAGCCAGCCCTCCGGGAGGGTGACGTGGCCGGGCGAGCCCTGCCGGCCGCGGGGACCGTCGGCCTCCGGGGGGAACGGCTGGTCGTGGTCGAGGCGGGCGAGCAGCGCGTCGAGGCTCTCGAGCCCGTCGATCATCCCGAGCTCGCGCCGCAGCTCCGAGCCCACGGCGAAGCCGTGCAGGTACCAGGACATGTGCTTGCGGGCGTCCCGCACGCCCTTGCGCTCGCCGTGGTGGGCGATGAGCAGCTCGACGTGGCGGCGCATGACGCCCGCGACCCCGCCCAGCGTCGGCGGCGTCGGGGCGGGCCGGCCCGCGAACGCGGCCTCGAGCTCGCCGAAGAGCCACGGCCGGCCCAGGCAGCCCCGACCGACCACCACGCCGTCGCACCCGGTCTTCTCGACCATCGCCAGCGCGTCGTCGGCGGCGAAGATGTCGCCGTTGCCGAGGACGGGGACCTCGGCGGGCACGGCCTCGCGCAGCTCGGTGATGCGGCTCCAGTCGGCCTGGCCGGAGTAGCGCTGCGCGGCGGTGCGGGCGTGCAGGGCGACGGCGGCCGCGCCCTCGGCGGCGGCGATGCGCCCGGCGTCGAGGAACGTCTCGTGCTCGTCGTCGATCCCGACGCGCATCTTCACCGTCAGCGGCAGCCCGCCCCGGCCGGCCTCGTCGACGGCGGCGCGGACGATGCGCTCGAAGAGCCGGCGCTTGTAGGGCAGCGCCGCCCCGCCGCCGCGGCGGGTGACCTTGGGGACGGGGCAGCCGAAGTTGAGGTCGACGTGGTCGGCGAGGTCCTCGTCGACGATCCGGCGCACGGCCCGACCGATGGTCTCCGGGTCGACGCCGTAGAGCTGCATCGAGCGGGGCGTCTCGTCGTCGTCGAACGCGATCATCTCGGCGGTACCGGGGTGGCGTTCCACCAGCGCCCGCGCGGTGATCATCTCACACACGTAGAGGCCCGCGCCCTGCTCACGGCACAGGCGCCGGAACGGCGGGTTGGTGACGCCGGCCATCGGCGCGAGCACGACGGGGGTCGTGAGCTCGTGCGGTCCGATGCGCAGCGGTTCCATGGGTGCCCATTGTGCGCGCCGGGCCGCCCCGATCTGAGCGAAGGGCACCTTCGGTCGCATAGACGGGCCAGGGGCGCCCACCGCCGGAACGGTCCGGGCCGCTCGCGTTCCGGCGAGGGGCGCCCACGGTCGGCTCTATCGAGCGATGGGCCCCTTCGCTCAGTCCGAGGTGAGCTTCTCCGCGCGGATCTCGTGGCCCGCGGAGGTGAGGCAGCGGCCGGTCGCGAGGTTGAACTTCCAGTTGTGCAGGGTGCAGGTGAGCACGTCGCCCTCGACCGACCCGAACTTGGAGAGGTCGGCGGAGAGGTGCGGGCAGCGGGCCTGGACCGTCCAGCCGTCGAGCTCGATGTCGCGGCCGTCGTCGTTCTGGGCGTCGTACCAGTTCTCGACGTAGTCCATCCGCTCCTCGGACAGACACTTGAAGAACGTGTAGAGGTACTCGTTGTACTGGCCGACCCGGGTCGCGGTGAACCGCACGGACAGGAACAGCGAGTTCGACCAGTCGACCTCGCCGGTCGCGATGTTCGTCGCCACCAGCGCCGCCGGCACGCCCCAGCGGTAGCGGGCCTGCTCGCCGTCGTAGACCCGGATCTCGCGGGCCGGGAAGTCGAACGTCAGCGAGAGCGTGCCCTCGTCGTCGACACCCGGCGTGCCCTCGGGCATCCCGTGCAGGTCCAGGCGGACCGGGCCGCCGATGCCGTCGCACATGTGGTCGGCGCGCTTCATCAGCGGCTCGATCCACTCCTTGAGCTGGCGCAGGATGTCGGGCTGCGGCGCCGCCCACCGGGCCTTCTGGGCCTCGAGGGTCGGGCGGGCGCGCTCGGCGAACTCCCGCAGGTAGTTCTCCTTGTCGACGAAGATCCGCTCGACCTCGGCGTCGGGCAGCGGGTGCGTGAGGCCCTCGACGGTGCCGTGGCCGATCTCGGCGGTCGTCCCCGGCAGCAGCAGGTGGCCCTGCTGCTCGGAGCCGGCCTCCTGGCCCAGCTCGCGCATCCGGGCGAGGAACTCCCACTGGTCGGTGAAGATCGACTCGCCCTCGGCGCCGTCGTAGCCCAGGCCGTTCCAGCGGAACAGGTCGTCGTCGAGGAAGCAGGGCGGACCCGCCGTCGGGAACACGTGCGGGGCGCCGACCTCGCGGATGTAGCGCATCGCCCGGTCCTCCTGGCCGATGCGCTTGCGGCGGGCGAACTCGCGCTTCGCCGCCGTCGGGAGGTCGTAGACCATCGGCCACCAGATCGCGCCCGAGAACTGGGTGAAGTGGGCGTCGTAGGCGCCGAACTCGAGCAGCTTGGGGATGTCGAGCGGGTGCGCGTCGTTCTGGTTGACGATCCGCGCGGTGCCGTCGTCGAGGGAGAGCGCCGAGTCGCCGATCGGGCCGTCGCCGGGCCCCTTCAGCGAGGTGATCATGAAGCGGAGGCCGCCGTCGAGCTCCTGCGCCACCCCGGACTCGGTGCGGATGAAGTGCCGGAACCCCAGCTCGCGCAGCTCGTGCTCGAGCTCGTCGGTCGGGTAGTCCGGCAGCAGCACGCGGGCGTCCTTGGAGACGTGCTCGCGCAGGTTGTCCGCGTCGAAGTGGTCGCGGTGCAGGTGGGAGACGTAGAGGTAGTCGCAGTCCCCGAGGGCGTCCCAGTCCAGCGCCGTGTTGTCCGGGAACGGCACCCACGACGCGAAGAACGTCGGGTTCACCCACGGGTCGCAGAGGACGCTGCCGCCCGCGGTCTCGAAACGCATCCCCGCGTGCCCGACTCCGGTCACCCGCACGAGCAGTCCTCCTCGATGTCGCCCTTGCCGGACCGATTGTCCGCGCCCGGCGACCGCCGGGGCTTCCCGGGTGGGGTATGTCTGACCCGTGAGCCGAGTCCCTGTCGACGGTGACCCGATCGCCGCCCTCCGCGCCGTCGCCTTCTACTACGAGCGTGAACGGGCGGACACCTACCGGGTGAAGGCCTATCGGTCGGCTGCCGACCGGTTGGCCGGCCTCGATCCCGACGAGGTCGCCGAACGGGCTCGGGCGGGCACGCTCACCGACCTGAAGGGCGTCGGGAAGAAGACCGCGGCCGTGGTCACCGACGTCGTCACCTCCGGCAGCTCCGCGGCCGTCGAGGAGCTGGCCGAGCGCAACACCGAGCCCGTCGCGGGCGGGCTCGCCCTGCGCCAGGAGCTGCGCGGCGACTGCCACACCCACTCGACGTGGTCCGACGGCGGCAGCGACATCCTCGAGATGGCCCGCACCGCGCGGGACCTGGGGCACTCGTGGATGGTGCTGACCGACCACTCGCAGAACCTCACGGTGGCCAACGGTCTCTCGCCGGAGCGGCGGCGCCGGCAGTTCGACGTCATCGCCGAGGTCAACGCCGAGCTCGCGCCGTTCCGCCTGCTGCGGGGGATCGAGGTCGACATCCTCGAGGACGGCTCGATCGACGCACCGGACGACCTGCTGGAGGAGCTGGACCTCGTGGTGGCCAGCGTCCACTCCAAGCTGCGGGCGCCGAGCACCGAGATGACCGCCCGGATGGTGTGCGGGGTCTCCCACCCGCTGGTGGACGTCCTCGGCCACTGCACCGGACGGTTGGTGACCGGCGGCCGCGGGACCCGGCCGCCGTCGACGTTCGACGCCGAGGCGGTGTTCGACGCGTGCCTGGAGAACGGAGTCGCCGTCGAGATCAACTCGCGGCCGGAGCGCCTCGACCCGCCGCGGGATCTGCTGCGCCAGGCGTTGGCGTCGGGCTGCGAGTTCGTGGTCGACACCGACGCCCACGCCCCCGGCCAGCTGGACTGGCAGCCCTACGGGTGCGAGCGCGCCGTCGAGTGCGAGGTGCCGGCCGACCGGGTCGTGAACACGCGCTCCGCCGACGACCTCCTCGCATGGCGGACCCGCCTCTGACCTGCGGGTTCGATCTCGTTTGCGGGGTCGGCGATCTCGGCCTAGCGTGGTGGCACACGGGAGAGGAGGTGGTCCGACGTTGAAGAACTTCAGGACTCGTGAGGTGTCCGTCAGCTAGTCGACGTCAGGTCGTGGATTGGCCGGCACCGCCCTCCCGGGCGGACACGTCGACCGGTGAATTCCCGACGGACACCAGGCCCCCGGAGCGCTCGGACTCGTCCACCCGAGCCCCGCGGCACCCGCCGCGGGAAGCATGCTCCGGGGGTTTCCCATGTTCAGGCCCGGTTCGCCTGGTGCGTGGGGAGCCTCGTGGCAGCAATGGCGCGTTGCTGGCGTCTGACGGCAGCACGGCGCCGTTCGCCCACGGGAGCCCGCGGCGGCGCACCTGCCCCGGCACCTCGGGCTCGCGTCCGCGGTCACCCTCGGCCTGTCGGTGAGCTCAGGCGGACTCGCCTCACCGGCGCTCGGGGCGCTCGCGGACAGTCACGGGATCACCGTGGCCATGGTCGTCCTGCTCGCGCTGCCCGCGGTCGCCGCCGTGTTCGCGGTCCCGCTGGGTGCGCTCCGCGCTCGTGAGCACTGTTCCGCGTCATCGCGCGGATTCCTGCTCACGAGCCGCCAGGGCAGCTAGCGCGCGGCGTGACGGGGGCGGTCGTCGACCCCGAACGACGAGCCGTACGGCGCGTCACGCTCGGACCCGAACGGGGCCGCGTCGTCGTCCTCCCGACGACGGCGACGGCCGCCTTCCGGACGCGTGTCACCGGGCAGGTCGGAGAACCCGAACCCGGGGACGTCGCCGGTGCGCGGCGTGTCCAGGGAGTACGGCGACTCGTAGCGACGCGGCGGCGTCGGCGGCGCCATCGGGTTCACCGGGCCGTGCGGACCGGTGCCGGGGAGGTTGCCCTCGCTGACCCACTTCGCCTCCTGGGCGACGCGGTAGGTCTGGCAGGGCCACGACGCCGTCTCGCCGGAGACGTTGCGGCAGGCGCCGCACCGGCCCCCGGCGTCCGGCACGTGCTCGGCGAGCACCCGTCGATAGACGTCGGGCATCTCGGACATCACCAGGGCCATCGACATGCGAGTGGCCTCCTCACTCCTGGTTCCGGCGGTTCGGGGCCGCCGACCGATCAGGGCAGAACCTGGACCTCGTCGTTCACCTGCAGGTAGTTGAAGAACGCCTTCGAGTCGTCGTCGCCGAGGTGCACGCACCCCGCGGACGCGCGCTGCAGGCTGCCGCCGTGGAAGGCGTCGCCCGGCGCGAAGAAGACCGAGTACGGCATGGGGGCCTGGTTGTACTCGCGCGAGTGGTGGAACTGGTCCTTCCACATCACGTGGAACACGCCCTGCGGGGTCTCGTTGCCGGGACCGCCGGTGGTGACCGTGACCGGGCCCCGGGTGACGTTGCCCTTGCCGTCGGTCAGCCAGGCCTTCTGCTGCGAGATCGAGACGCAGGCCTTGGCGGCGGCCTCGCAGGGCGCCTTCACGGGTGCCGGTGCCGGGGCGGGCGCGGGCGGCGCGGGGGCCGGCGGCGGAGCCGGTGCGGCGAACGCGGGCACCGCGGCCTGGAGCACTCCCACGCCGACGGCGCCGCTGGTCAGCAGGGCGCGCGTGAGGCGGCGGTCGGAGTGCTTCTGGTGACGACCCAACTCGTGTCCTTCCCGAACGGACGCTTGGCGGTTTCCGGTCCCGATAGCTCAGGACCGAGATGACGATACGTCTCGGTCAGGTCACCGATCGCGATCGGCCGCATCACGGTGGGTTGCGGCGCGGACAGTGACGGCGGGTGGCCGGTGCATCCTGACGCGGCGTGTCGCAACGGCCTGACCTGCACCTTCGGCCTAGCTGACGGCCGTGCGTGCGCCGGATCGTCCATGGTTGCTCGGCGTCGGGATGGTCGTTGCGTGACAACGGAACCGGTCCAGCGCGGGTGCTCTGCCCGGGCTGTCCGGATCTCCGAACGCCTCCAGCAGGGCTCGGCGCGCCGAGTGGAGGACCGAGTGCGCCGAGTGGAGCAACTGGTGCCGGGCGCTAGGCTCCCGTGGCAGCGGGCCTCTAGCTCAATGGGCAGAGCATCGGACTTTTAATCCGCTGGTTGTGGGTTCGAGTCCCACGGGGCCCACCCTCTTCCCAGCTCAGCGCCGTCCCGAGCTCCGTCAGCCTTCGATCTGCCGCCGGCGCGTCGCGTCGTACGCCGCGAGTGCCTCCCGATCCGCCTCGAGAGATCGCGACGCGGTGCGCTCCGCCAGGCAGTAGGTCAGGAGCAGCGCGGCGCCCAACACGACGAGGAGACCGACAGGCGCGACGACCGCGGTGAGCACCAGGCCCAGGAGCCCCATTCCGCCCGCCCAGGCCATGATCCTGGTCAGTGTCGTGGGGCTGTGGAATCGCCGCACCGGTTCGCCGCGCTCGATGGCCAGGCGCCGCTCGACCGCGCGGACGACGCCGGCGGGGGCGTTGAAGTCGATCAGGCCGTGGGATTCCAGCTGACTACGCCGCTGGATGTCGAGGATGTCGTCGTTCGACTCGGCCAACCGACGGGTGTTGCGGTTGGTGGAGTGAGCGAGATGGTGCTCGTGCCGGCTCATGGACGGACCCTCTAGGGGGCGGTCAGACGCGCCACGTCCCGCGCGGCGATCCAGCGGGTGAGGTAGGCGTGGACCTCACGGGCCATGCGTTCGTCGAGGACGGACCACGACGCGGGGACGCCGTCGCCGCGGGTGCACACGCCGACCGCGACCTCGTCGGGGTCGGACACGGACCGCAGCGCGAGCGGGTAGCACGCGTGAGCTTCGGCGGGGTAGACGATCAGGTCGGGGTTGGCGTCGTCGTGGACGGGGGTGGCCTGGGCGGGGACGGTGGCGGTCATCGCGGGTTCTCCTCCACGAGTTCGGGCTGGCAGAACGTGACGGCGAAGAAGCATCGGTGCCTCCCGGGACGAACGAGTGATACCGATCACTTCGCCCGGGCTGCGCCCCTCGTTACCTAAAGTGCTTGTAACGGTTCGGAATACGAGGCTTGCCCGCCTCGAACTGGGCTGAATGGGTGGTTCTTGTCGAGGTCACGCACCGTCCAGTGTGACGATGGGTGACAGGGGTGGCCGATGGCTCGACGTGATCGGCCGGGCGTACACCGCTGGCACGGCGTGCCGAGCAACCTGCCCGCGGAGCTGAGCTCGTTCGTCGGCCGCGAGCAGCACGTCCGACGAGGGGTGCGGCTGGCCGCGAGCACCCGACTGCTGACGCTGTGCGGACCGGGCGGCTCGGGGAAGACCCGGCTGGCCCGGCAGATCGCGGCGGGCAGTCCCGAGGCCGCGCCCGACGGCATCTGGTGGGTCGAGCTGGCAGCCGCGACCGCGGTGACGCCGGCGGTGGCCCGGGCGATGGCGGTGCCCGTGCCGACGGGCGACCTGGCGCCGTACCTGGCCGAGGCGCGGGCGCTGGTGGTGCTCGACAACTGCGAGCACCTGCTCCACGACGTCGCCCCGACCGTCGACGGGCTGCTGCGCGCGGCCCCGGAGGTCCGGGTGCTCGCCACCAGCCGCGAGCCGCTCGGGGTGGAGGGCGAGCAGGTGTGGCGGGTGCCGCCGCTGGAGGTCCCGCCCGACGGTGCTCCGGCGCCGGTGGCGGCGGCGTCCGAGGCGGTGCGGCTGTTCTGCGAACGGGCCCGGGCGGCGGGCGGGGACGCCGGCCCGACGGACCCGACGGTGGCCGAGCTGTGCCGGGCGCTCGAGGGGATGCCGCTGGCTCTGGAGCTCGCCGCGGCCCATACAACCGCGATGAGCGTGCCGGCGATCCTCGACGCCCTCCACGACCGTTTCCGGGTCCTGACCGGCGGCCCCCGTAGCGCCCCGGCTCGGCTGCGCAGCATGCTCGCGTCGTTGGCGTGGTCGCACGAGTTGTGCAGCGACCGCGAACGAACCCTGCTGCGTCGGCTCGCGGTGTTCGACGGCGGGTTCGACGCGGGCGCGGCGGCCGCGGTCGCCGGGGTCGCGCCGTTGAGCCCCGCGATCGTGGTCGAGGTGCTGGGCGGGCTGGTCGCGAAGTCGCTGGTGCTCCGGGACGGCGGGCGGTACCGGCTGTTGGAGACCGTGCGCAGCTACGCCCGCGACCGGCTCGGGGAGGCCGGGGAGACGGAGACGGCCGCGGGGCGGCACCTGGCGTGGGCCGCCGCTTTCGCCGAGGCCCGGGAGCCGGCGACCGCCCGGTGCGATGTCGCCGTCCTCGACGAGCTGGAGGTCGAGCTCCCCAACCTGCGGGCCGCGCTGACCCACGCGGGGCGGGCGCCGGAGGGGCACCACGGTCTGCGGCTCGTCGCCGCGCTGGCCTTCTTCTGGGCGCGGCGCGGACACGGCATCGCGGGCTCCGACCTGGGCGAGGACGCCGTCGTCGCGGATCCGGCGGCGCCGGCTCACCTGCGCGCCCGCGCCTGGTGGGCGGTCGCCTACGCGCGGTTCTACGGGGGGTGCTTCGCCGTGGCCGCCGAGACCGCCGCTCGCGCGCTGGCCGAGGAGCACGACGATCGCGGGCTGACCGCGCGCTGCCGCCTCGTGCTCGGCAACGTCACGGTGTTCACCGACCCGGCGGCCTCGCGGGAGATCGAGCACGGTGCCCTGGTCCTCGCCGAGGAGGCCGACGACCGCTGGTGCGTCGCCGAGGCACTCCAGTACATGGCCTTCTCCCACGAGTTGCAGCACCGCCCGGCGAGTGCGCGCCCGCTCCTGGAGCGGCTGGCGCGGCTGGTCGCCGCCGCGGACGACGCGCACGGCCGGGTGTGGATCTCCTTGATGGCCGGGATGATCAGCCACATGAGCGGCGGGCTCGCCGAGGCCCGGGACGCCTATCTGGCCGCGGCGCACGCCGCCGAGCTGATCGGCGATCCGCTGCTGGTGCTCTACGCCTGCACGGGCCGGGCCTCGGTCGCGCTGGCCACGGGAGCCCACGGCGAGCTCCCCGGCATCGCCGCGGTCATGAGCCGTCCGGAGATGCGTTTCGCCGAGCTCACGCTGGCCTTCGCCGCGTCGTTGCGGGAGATCGCCACCAGCCCCGAGCGGCCCGGGCCGCTGGTCACCGCCGGCACCACGATCGCCCCGTACGTCCCGGTCGAGGCGTCCCGACTCGTGCTCGCCGGCGCGCGGCGGGCGCTGGTGCGCGGCGAGCTCGACCTCGCCGCGGCCGCCGCCGAGCAGACCCGCGCGGCGTGCGCGGCGGTGGACTCGGCGATGACGGGTCCGTGCCGGGTCGTCCTGGCCCGCGTCGCGCGTCGCCGTGACGACCCGGAGGCGGTGCAGTGCGCACAGGACGGGCTCGCCGAGATCGCCGAGGCGCAGCTCTGGGCCGACCTGCCCGACGCCCTGGCCGTGCTCGCCGGCCTCGCCGTGGACGCCGACCACCCGGCCGAGGGGACGCGGCTGCTCGCCGCCGCCGACGCGCTGGCGACGACGACGGGTAGCCACGACGTCCTGCACGCCGACACCGCGGCCGACCGGCGGCGAGCCGAAGCCGCGCTCGGCGAGGCGTTCGCCGACACCTGGGAACGAGGCCGGGCCCTCGACCGCGATGCCGCCGTGACCTATGCCCGCCGGACCCGCGGCCCACGACGACGACCGAGCCACGGCTGGGCGAGCCTGAGCCCGGCCGAGCTCGAGGTCGTGCGGCTGGCCGCGGCCGGACACGCCAACCCGGTCATCGCCGAGCGGCTCTTCGTCACGCGCGCCACGGTCAAGACCCACCTCGTGCACGTGTTCGCCAAGCTCGGTGTGAGGACCCGGGCGCAGCTGGCTGCCGAGGCGGTCCGCCACGGACTGGGCTGACCTCAACCACCTGCTCGATGTTCTCGGGTCCGTGGCCACACAGGCTCGGACGCGTCGGAACACCGAGACCCCAGGAGTGATCATGACCGCCATCGAGACCGTCCGCGCCTCCGTCGACAGCTGGAACGACGCGGACCGCCAGGGCTTCCTCACCCGCTACGCCGAGGACTGCGAGATCACCTCACCGCTGATCCAGGGCGCCGGCCGCGACGGCGTCGCCGCGTTCTGGGCGAGCATCATGGACGGCATGCCCGACTGCCGCGTCGAGGTGTCGCTGCTGCTCGGAGAGGGTGACGTCGTCGTCGAGGAGGCCGTCGCGACCGGCACCAACACCGGCATCTCCCACGCCCCGGACGGCAGCGAGCTCCCCGCGACCGGCCGCGTGGTCTCGTCGCCGTTCGCCGCGGTGCACCACGTCCGCGGCGACGAGATCGTCAGCTCCCGGTTCTACTGGGACACGATGGGATTCCTCGCGCAGCTCGGACTGCTCCCCGCGGCGACGACGGTCTGAAGCCGACCCGAGCTCGGCCTCGCCCACCGTGCGGCCCTCACCAGCCTCACCGTGCGGGGGGCGGCCCGGGCGAGGCACCTCGGTCTTGGCGGGACCACGCAGATCACTCGTCGTTGCTCGAGCAGCGCGACCGGTCCCTGCTCCCCGATCTGCGCGGGACGAGGCGCAGCATCGCGACGGCGTGGTCGAGGTCGAGCCACTCGTGCTCGGTGCCGAAGGCGATGAGCTCCTGGGTGCGGGCGAGGTGGTCGCGGAGTTCCGCGTGGGGCGCCCGGAACACGGCGCGCCCGTCGGGCGAGCGCAGCTCGATCTCGACGACGCGGTCCGTCGCAGGCGTGTCGAGGGGGCGAAGGCGGACGTCGCCCTGACCGGCCGGCTCGATCAGACCCTGGGCGAGGAGTCCGCGCGCGAACCGCCACACGACCTCACGGGAGTGGGTGGTCTGGAACGCGAGCGCCACGGCGTAGGGGTCGGGCCCGGCGTAACGCAGCTCGACCTGGGCGAGCACCGGAGGGCGATGGGCGCGCACGAGTTCGAGGACGAGGGGAGAGCGCACGAGGACGTCGTGTCGCATCGCAGGACCTTTCGCAACGAACGTCTGGTGGTCGAGCGGCGCCCACTGCCTCGGGGCGCGGAGCCGCTGATGGCTGGTGACGATCACGCGCGGGGCGCACCCCGCCGCATCCGCGGAGGCGTTGGACCGCCCCCTCGTACGGCCCATCGCCGGCGGTGCTCGACGACGTGGCCCCACGCGTGATCGCCCTGGGCCGCCGACCCGGGTAGCGCACTACCTGGAGTCGGACGACCGGTCCGTGGAGACAGGCACGCACGGGTGGTCCACGCCCGGAGCGGCACGACCTCGCCGCGCAGTACGTCGATCAGGGAGACCGGACGAGCGCGGGGGCACGCGGCACCTCGCGGGCACGGGCCGACGGGGCCTGTCTCGGAGAGATGTCGATCGCACGGCCGCCGTTTCGCGCACAGGCGTGACGGCGGACGTCAGGGCCTCAGTCGGGCCCGATCACGACCTCGGGGAACCAGGACGTCCGCCGACGTCCACAGGCGATCAGCACCAGCACGGTCAGGATCGCCAGCGCGGCGAGCGGATCCGTCAGCACGCCGGCCGGGACACCCGCGCCGGAGCCTGCGGTGGCGCCGGCCGTCCCGGCGGGAGCCGCCGGTGCGAGGGGATCCCCGGGCGCGCCGGGGACCCCGTGCGGGGACGCCGCACCGGCAGCCGCCGCGTCCGTGAGCCACGACGCGGTCGGCGGGGCGGAAGCGGGCAGGCGCGACGGCGTGAAGCCACCGGAGGCCGGTTGCTGCGCGGCCCCAGCGAGGAGGACGGGTGGCGCCGGGGCGGATGCGCCGGTCGGGTACCGGTCGGCGTTCGTCGGCACTCCGAGGGCGGGGGCCGGTGGTGGCGTCGTTCCCACGGCCCCGACGAGGGGTCCGACCAGCGGCCCGACGAGGGGTCCGACCAGCGGCTCGACAAGGGGGCCGACGAGGGGCTCGACGATAGGGATGACGGGTCCGACGAGGGGTCCGACGATCGGCCCGACAAGGGGCTCAACGACGGATCCGACGACGGGGCCGACCAGCGGCTCGACGAGCGGATCCGACGACGGGTCCGACCAGGGGCTGGGCGAGCTTTCCGACGAGCGGCTCGACGATGGGGACAACGGGTTCGACGAGGGACCCGACGACGGGGACGAGGGGTTCGACGAGCCCGCTGGGCGCTACGCC
The DNA here is from genome assembly GCA_963849235.1 of uncultured Actinomycetota bacterium. Classification (GTDB taxonomy): domain Bacteria; phylum Actinomycetota; class Actinomycetes; order Mycobacteriales; family Pseudonocardiaceae; genus Actinomycetospora. Next base: position 893,515 of record CAWKGY010000003.1, read on the forward strand.
GAGGACGCCCCCGCCGAGGCCCCCGACCGTCTGCGTCAGCGTCGTCGTGGTGTGCGTCAGTCCGGTGACCGTGTCGATCAGGACGCCGCCGGCCTGGGTGATCGGTCCGGAGGGCGGGAGGAGAGCGCGCGGCAGCGCAGCGACCGGCGCGAGCAGCGAGGACGCGCCGGACACCGTCCGGGCCACCGGCGACGTCACGGTGGCCGCCGGCGCGAGGACGGCTCGGAGCCCGCGCGAGCTCGGCGTGGATGTCCCCAGCGGGGCCGACAGCGTGGGCGCGCCCTGCGTGATCGAGCCCGTGGTGCCGACGAGCCTCGGGTTCGCGACGACCGACAGCGCCCGATCGAGCGACGCGCTGCCCGTCGTCGGCGGACGTGGCACGACCACGTCGTGGGCCACACGACGGGCGACGTCACCGGCGACCGCGGACCCCTGGGGCGCGGAGGTCGTGAGCGCGCCGGCCCTGCTCCGTGCCGCGTCGGACCCCGCCGGGCGCGATGACGTCGTGCCGGCCACCGTCGTGCCGATCACGGTCTTGGCGGTCACCGCCTTCGCGGTCACCGCTTTCGCCGGCGACCGCTGTGCCGGAAGCCGACTTGCCCGATGTCTTGCCGGTGGCCGACTGTGCCCGAGGCGGACGTGCCCGAGGTCTTGCCGGCTGTCGCTGTGCCGGTCGTGGTCGCCTTCCCGGTACTGGCCTTCCCGGTGGTCGCCTTGCTGGTGCTCGCCTTGCTGGTGGTCGCCTTGCTGGTGGTCGCCTTGCTGGTGCTCGCCTTGCTGGTGCTCGCCTTGCTGGTGCTCGCCGTGCCGACCACGGCGTGGACCACGGAGCTCGTCGTGCCGGACGCGGAGCCGCCGCCGGGCGGGTCGTGCTGGCCGGCGGCCGCCTGGGCGGGACCGGCGAGCAGGAGGCCGGCGAGGAAGAACGCGCCCAGCAGCCCCGCGACCAGCAGGAGGCGGCGGAGGAGGCGCAGCGCGACCGGCTCCGATCGGACGTCGTCGATGGCTCACACCCCCTCGAAACACCGGCCTTCGCACCCGCTGGAGGTCTGGTGTCGCCTCGTCCGGGAACCCGTTCCCGCGTTGCGGCAACACCGGACATCACCGACAGAGAACGAGAAGTACCGCGTCGTCACCCAGTGGCGCGTGCAAGTGACCGAGATCACACAACTTCAATCGCCAACGGTGGCATCAGGTCGCATTCGTTGGTGCGCACGGACGCGGCAGGGCGCGCCACCGACGGCCGGCACGTGATTCACGCGGCGGCGCGCTCCACGAGCGGACGACGACGCAGCGCCGGGTCCAGCAGCGGCGGCGGAACGTAGGCCTGGTCGAGCGGGCTGACGTCGGTGCCGGGCGGGACGATCTCGTCGATCCGGTCGAGGAGGTCGTCGTCGAGCCGGACCTCCATGCCGGCGAGGAGGCCGTCGAGGTGCTCCATCGTGCGCACGCCGACCAGTGCGCTGGTGACGCCGGGGTGGGCGATGGCGAACGCCATGGCGAGGTGGGTCAGGGGGAGCCCGGCCTCGTCGGCGAGCGGGATCAGCTGCTCGACGACGTCGATGCGGCGGTCGTCGTGGAGGTGGCGGAGGAACTGCGCGCGGCGCAGGTCGTTCGCCTGGCCCCGCCGCACACGGCCGGTGAGCATGCCCTGCCCGAACGGGCCCCACGTGAGCGTGCCCATCCCGAATCGCTGCGCCGCCGGGAGCACCTCCCGCTCGATGCCGCGGTTGAGGATCGAGTACGGGGGCTGCTCGGTGCGGAAGCGCTCGAGGCCGCGTCGCTCGGCGACCCACTGGGCCTCGACGATGTCGGACGCCAGCATGTTGGAGGTGCCGATCGCGCGGACCTTCCCGCTGTGGATCAGGTCGGACAACGCCGAGAGCGTCTCCTCGATGTCGGTGGCGGGATCGGGTCGGTGGACCTGGTAGAGGTCGATGTGGTCGGTCTGCAGGCGGCGCAGCGAGTTCTCGACCGCGGTCATCAGCCAGCGGCGCGAGGCGCCCTGCCGGTTCGGGTCGTCGCCCACCGGCCGGCTGAACTTGGTCGCGAGCACGACGTCGTCCCGGCGTCCCTTGAGGGCCTTGCCCACCACCTCCTCCGAGTCGCCGTAGGCGTCGGCGGTGTCGACGAGGTTGATCCCGGCGTCCAGGGCGCGGTGGATGACGCGGACCGAGTCGTCGTGGTCGGGGTTGCCGACGGTGCTGGCGAACATCAGCGCGCCCAGCGCGTAGGGGCTGACCTCGATGCCGGTCCGGCCGAGGGTGCGGTACTGCATGGGGTCGCTCCTCCGTGGTCCGGACGACGCTCGTCCGGGGCTCGCGACGCCGCTCCGGGAAGTCGAAGCGGAAAGGTCTTCCGGTTACGATACGGAAAGCCTCTCCGGTTGTGCAAACGGCCGGTACCCTGGGCGTCCGTGGCGGGTGAGGACACGACGACGGAGGCCTCCGGACCTCCCGCGCGCCGTCGTCGCGCCGACGCCCAGCGCAACATCGACGCCCTGGTCGACGCGGCCAGAGGCGTGTTCGCGACCTCCGGCGTCGACGCCCCCGCCAAGGAGATCACCGACCGGGCCGGGGTGGGGGTCGGGACGCTCTACCGGCACTTCCCGAAGCGCTCGGACCTGGTGGTGGCCGTGGTGCGGCACGGGGTCGACGCCTGCGTCGCGGCCGCCTCGCGGTTGAGCGCGGAGCACGAGCCGGGGACGGCACTGCGGACCTGGCTCGGCGAGCTGGCCGACTTCGTCGGGACCAAGCGGGGGCTGGCGACGGCCCTGCACTCGGGCGACCCGGCCTTCGAGGCCCTGCCCGGCTACTTCATGGAACGGCTGGAGCCCGCACTCGCGGCCCTGCTCGACGCCGCGGCCGAGGCCGGGGAGGTCCGCGCGGACGTGAGCGCGCGGGAGCTCCTGTTCGCCGTCGCCCTGCTCTGCCAGCCGGTGAGCGGCGTGGACGCCGGCTACAACCGCCGCATGGTCGACCTCCTCACCGACGGCCTGCGGCGTCCCGTCGAGGTCCCGTAGCGCACACGTCGGCCCGGCCCCCCAGGGGGTCGGGGCCGGGCCGACGTGCTTCGCGGATCAGGTCACTTGTCGGCGCCTCCCGAGGTCGACTTCTGCGCGGTACCGCTCGAGCCGCCGCTGGAGCCGCTGCTCGGGGAACCGGAACCCGAGGTGGACCCGGAGGTGGAGCCGGTGTCCGTGCCGGACTTCTTCGTGTCGGCCGGGTCGCCCTTCGCCGCGTCGCCCTTCGCCACAGCCCCCTTCGCCGTGTCCGCCGAGCCGGTCGGGAGGTCGCAGCCGGATCCGGCGTCGGTGACGATCTTCGGGCAGAGCTGGGTGGCGGTCCCGCTGCCCGTCCCGGGCTGGGTCTGGCCACCGGTCCCGGTCGACCCCTTCGGGTCCGCCGGCTCGTCCCCGCCGCCGTTCGGCTCCACGGTCTTCGAGCCGGGCACCCTCACGGGGGCGCGCTTCGTGGAGCCGTCGGGGTTGAGGATGCTCCCGTCCGGGGTGGTGATCGACCCGTCGGGGTTGACCTTGTTCGGGGCGACGACCTGGAACTTGGAGACGAACGTCCCGTCGGTCCCCCAGACGTCCACCTCGCCGCCGCTGCTGATCACGGTCGCGGTGCCGTCGTAGTTGCGCAGGACCTTCGGCTGCGGGGCCAGGGGGACGTTGTTCGCGTCGACCGCGACGCCGTCGGTCCGGATCGTGAAGCCCGGCACCGTGGTGGTCCCACCGAGCGGCAACGAGATGGTCTGGGGCGGGATCACGATCGGCTTGCGCTCGGAGCCGTCCGGGTTGAGGACCTTCCCGTCGACGGTGAACGACCCGTCGGGGTTCTTGAACGCGCCCGCCGGGATCGGCGACTTCGGCATGACGACGGTGCCGTCGGCCTTGATGATGCGCCCGTCGGAGAGCAGCACCGACCCGTCGTAGTTGTAGCGGGCGGTCGGGCCGGGGTTGGGGCCCGGGTGCGGCTTCGGGTCGCGCGGGGTGGGGACGACGACGGTGCCGCGGTCGTCGACCGTCGTGAACCGGAACTGGGTCATGGCCTGGGCGCTCGGGGTGACCGTGACCGCGTCGGCCGCGGGCGAGCCCGCCGTCAGCGGGTTGCCGTTGAAGCACTTCACGGTCGGCTCGCCGTAGCTGTTGACGAGCACCGCGGTGCCCGGGGCGAGCACGGCCGGCTGCTCGACGAAGGCGCCCTCGGTGAAGGGGTGGTCGGTCACCGAGGTGGCGGCCCGGAGCACGACCGGCGAGAGGCTGTCGACGAACGCCGGCACGTCGGCCGGGCCGAGGCCGAACACGCCCCCGAACGCGGCCAGCTTGGCCGGGTCGGCCTGCAGGTCGGACAGGTACTCGGCGGTGGTGCAGGCCGGCGGGGTCGTGACCGCGTACATCGCGGCGGTGTCCCCGGACTGCGGGCCGGTGGCCGCGACGGTGGCCACCTGCGGGGCGTCGGTGCCGAACGGGGAGGTGGTCGGGTTCGCCCCGGCGAACGAGGTGGTCTGCACCGCGGCCTCGGTGGAGGACCCGGAGAGCGCGATCCAGGTGCCGGCACCACCGGCGACGAGGCCGGCGGCGATCAGACCGGCGACGATCTTCGCGGCGAGCGGGCGCCGCCCGCGCGAGGGCCGCGACGGGGGCGGTGGCAGCGGGCCGGGGAACTGCTGACCCGGGAAGCCCCCGTAGGGGCGGCCGGGGGTCTCGGTACGGACGGTGCGGGGGTCGAACGCGGTCATGTCGCTGGCTCCTGGAGGAGGTCGGGGGGCCTCGTTCCGGCCCGCTCGCTGTTGTCCGGAAGCCTGTCCCGCTCGCGGCGGCGGATCGATCGTGCGCACCCCCCGGCGGCCCCGGGAGAACCCGCCGATCCGACCGGGGGTTCTCCCTACCGCCCGGATGCCGGGTAACGGTCTGGATCGATCGAGCGACAACCCGGACACGTCCCGCCGGGCCACGGCGGGTGGCCGAGCAGGATCGATCCGATGGTCGGGGGACCCGCCGATGACCGCCGTGCCCGAGCACGTCCCGCAGCCGCCGACGTCCGGTCGTCACGCCCGTCCGCAGGTGTCCGCCGAGCCACGTGTGCCGGGGGACTCCGAGGTCACGGACCGGCTGTTCATCCCGCCCGGGTCGCTGCCGCCGTCCCGGCCCCGACCTCCGTCGCAGGCCCACCACCACGCGGCGGGCCACGCCGTCCCCGCTGCGCGCGTGGTGATCACCGGCCGCCCGACCGGCCTCGCGATGACGCGCCGCCACCCGGTCGGCGCCTGGCTCGGGCTCCCGCTCGTCACCCTCGGGATCTACACCTTCGTCTGGTACTACAAGATCCATCGCGAGATGGCCGGCTTCGAGCGGCGTCGTCCACTGCCGGTCGCGGGCCCGATGCTCGTGCTGCTCTTCCTGTGGTGGACCGGGATCGCGCCCCTGGTCTCGTTCTTCAACACGGGCAACCGCATCGCCGACGTGCAGCGGGCCGCGGGGCTGCGTCCGACCTGCAACCCCTGGATCGGCCTGCTGCTCTGCTTCTGCTTCGGGCTCCAGGTCCTCTACTACCAGCTCGAGCTGAACAAGATCGTCGACTCCTACGGCGTCCCGGGGGGCACGGAGGTCGCGCTCCGCGCCTGAGCGGCCGGCCGGGTCGTCACGCTCGCGAGCACGTGGTCGACCACGGCGCCGGGCATGTCCGCCGGCATCGCCCGGTGGGCGATCAGCCGGCGGTAGAAGAACGGGGCCGCGAGCAGGTCCACGACGAGCTCGAGGTCGGCGTCCTCGGCCAGCTCGCCCCGCCCGACGGCGGCGGCCAGCAGCCGCAGCAGGGGTTCCCGGCGACGCCGGGTGAGCTCCGCGTGCAGGTCTCCCAGGGCGGGGTCGCGCTCGGCGGCGTCGGTGAACGCGGCCATGAGCTTCGGGAAGGGCGACCCGGCGAGCGCGGACGCGAACGCCGTGAGCAGGCCGACCAGGTCGGCACGCAGATCCCCGGTGTCGACGTCGGGGAACGGCCGGAACTCGGCGTCCATCGCGTCCACGAGCAGCGCCGACGGCGACGGCCAGTGCCGGTAGACGGTCGCCTTGCTCGCGCCGGCCCGGCGGGCGACCGACTCGATGGTGAAGCCCGGCATGCCCTCGTCGGCCAGGACCTCGAGCGCGGCCCGCAGCACCCGGCGTCGGGCGTGCTCCCCGCGCCCGAGCGCCGTGCGAGCAGTCTCGGTCACCCGGTTCCCTCCCCGTCATCGAACCGCTAGCGTATCGATGGTCCCCAACGAAACGTACTCGTATCGATAGACCGGAGCTCACGATGACGACTCCCCGGGCCAGCACGCTGCCCGCCCAGGCCGCGGTCAACCGGATCGTCCGCGCCCTCCTCCGCGTGCCGCTGCTGAACCGGGTGGTCGGCGGGCGGCTGATCGTCATCGAGGTCGTCGGGCGCCGCAGCGGCACGCGCTACGAGGTCCCGGTGGCCTACACCCGCGACGGCCCGGACCTCCTGGTCGGCACGCCGTTCGCCTGGGGCCGCAACCTGCGCTCGGGCGAGCCCGTGACGATCCTGCTGCAGGGACGGCGGCGCAGCGCCGCGGTCACCGCGATCACCGACGAGCCCGGCGTCACCGAGGCGTACGCGACGATGGCGCGCGACAACGCCCAGTTCGCGGGGTTCAACCAGATCAGCCTCGACGAGCAGGGCGAGCCGAACCCCTCCGACCTGCACCTCGCCTGGGCGGGCGGCGCGCGGGCGTTCCGGCTCCGCCCGCTCTGAGCGCCGTCACCGGTCCAGGGTCGCGACCTCGGCGAGCCCCGCCAGCGCGTCGGGCAGCGGCCCCCGGTGCAGCACACCGAGGCGCTGGGTGGCGCGGGTGAGGGCGACGTAGAGCTCGGCCGCCCCCCGCGTGCCCTCGGCCAGGATCCGGTCCGGTTCCACGACGAGCACCGCGTCGAACTCGAGGCCCTTGGTCGCCGCCGGCGGCACGGTGCCCGGGACGCCCGCGGGTCCGATCACGACGCTCGTGCCCTCCCGACCCGCCTCGTCGTCCACGAACTCCGCGATCGCGGCCGGCAGCTCCTCCTCGGTGACGAGCCGGGCCCAGGGACGGACCCCGCTCGCACGGACCGAGTCCGGCGGCCGCACCTCGGGGGCGAACTCGGCGAGCAGCGCGGCGGCGACGGCCATGATCTCCGCGGGCGTCCGGTAGTTCACCGTCAGCGACCGGTAGACCCACCGGCCGGGCACGTACGGCTCCAGGGCCGCGGCCCACGACGTCGCGCCGGCCGGGGAACGGCGTTGGGCGAGGTCGCCGACGACGGTGAAGGACCGGGCCGGGCAGCGTCGCATCAGCACCCGCCAGTCCATCTCCGACAGTTCCTGGGCCTCGTCCACGACGACGTGGCGGTAGGTCCAGTCCCGGTCCGCGGCGGCGCGCTCGGCGAGCTCGCGGGTGTCGTGCTCGCCGAACCGCTCCGCGAGCTCGTCGGCATGCAGGAGGTCCTGGGCGGCCAGCCCGATGTCCTCGTCCATCTCCTCGCGGTCCAGCTTCATGCCGTCCATCACCGCGGTCGCGTACTCGGCCTCGGCCGCGCGGTCCTGCGCCGCGGTCCGGTCGACCGGAGCCATCGGGTCCCGACCGAGGAGGTCGACGAGCTCGTCGAGCAGCGGGACGTCGAACACGGTCCAGGCCCGGCCGACGACCCGGCCCAGCCGCGGGTCCGCGCCGGCCGCCCGGAGGCGGGCGCGGGAGGTGTAGAGCGACGCGAGCAGCGTCTCCGGGTCGAGGACGGGCCAGAGGGCGTCCAGGATCGGCGGTGAACGCGTCGTCGTTCCCCAGCTCCCGGAGCAGTTCGGTGCGCAGCTGTTCCCAGGCCGCCCGATCCGAGCGCGAGAGCCAGCCCCGCCCGATCCGGCCCATCGCCCGTTCGGTGAGGACGTAGGTGACGATCTCGGTGAACACCGAGCGGGCCTCGTTGTGCGGCCGACCGCTCGCCCGCGCCTCCTCCCGGGCCCACGCCGCGGTCTCGGCGTCGACCTGCAGCCCGACGCCGCCGACGGTGACCGGCAGCGGGTCCTCGGGCAGCCGCTGCCGGTCGGCGACGGCGGCGGCGAGGACGTCGAGCATCGTCAGGGAGCCCTTGATCCGCGCGACGTCGGCCGTGTCCTCGGCGGTGACGTGCAGGCCGGGCACGAGGTCGCCCGTGGTCGCGAACACGACGTCGGACTCGCCCAGCGACGGCAGCACCCGGCCGATGTGGTCGAGGAACGCCGGGTTGGGGCCGACGACGAGGACGCCGTGGCGCTCGATGCGCTCGCGCTGGGTGTAGAGCAGGTAGGCGACGCGGTGCAGCGCCACCACGGTCTTCCCGGTGCCGGGGCCGCCCTCGATCACGGTCACGCCCGGGTGGTCGAGCCGGATGATCTCGTCCTGCTCGGCCTGGATGGTCGCGACGATGTCGCGCATGCCCTCGCCGCGGGGGGCGTTGACCGCGGCGAGCAGCGCCGTGTCCCCGCCCCCGTCGTCGTCGGACCGACCCGTGCCCGGACGACCGAGCACCTCGTCGGTGAACCCGGTCAACCGCCGTCCGTGCGCGTGGAACTGCCGTCGCCGGCGCATGTTCTCCGGGTGCGCGCCGGTGGCGACGTAGAACGCCCGCGACGCCGGGGCCCGCCAGTCGAGCAGCAACGGCTCGTAGTCGTTCGTCCTCGTCGAGGATGCCGATCCGGCCGATGTAGGTGGTCTCGCCCTCGAGGGAGTCCAGGCGGCCGAAGCACAGTCCGGTGTCCGCGACGGCGAGCCGTTTCATCTGCTTCGCCGAGGCCCGGACCTGGACGTCGCGCTCCATCGGGCTGCCGCCGGTGCCGAGGAGGGCGTCGCGGTACTCGGCCGAGACCCGCGCCCGCTCGGCGTCGAGCCGCGTGTAGAGCCCGGCGATGTACTCCGCTTCGGACCGCAGTTCCTCGTCGTAACCCAGAGACGGCACAGGCCCCCCACGTCGATCGGTCGGCCGGGTGATGGTGCGGGACGACCCGGGTCTTGCCGCAAGCCCCGTGCTGCGCTATACGTTCGAGTGGGCGGAGAGCGGATTCCTCAGCTCTCCCGGGTCGCGAGGTGCACGGTCACCTCGTCGCCGGTTCCCTTCCCGATGGCCCGCAGGACGGCGGCCGTGACGGGCAGCTTGTGGGTCCCGTCGCCGAGCGCCATGAACGAGGTCGTCAGGGCGTGCCCGTCGACGCTCCCGGTGATCTTCACGCGGCCGCGGGTGCCGAAGAACTCGGCCGAGCCGGGCATGACGACGTAGGTCCACCCGCCGGGCGCCGTGCTGCGCTGCACGACGGCCGAGAACGTGTGGTCGAGGGTCGTCGGGGTCTTCGCGGGCATCGGGTCCTCCTGCGGGGTGGGTGTCCTCGCCGGAGTGTCGACGCCGGAGCCCGCGATCCGACAGCGGCAGACCCGTTCCGGTGACCGCCTACGTGATCTCCGACGTCCGCGGGCTGGACCCCGACGCCGTCGCGCGCTACCGCGAGCTCGCCGCCGCCGCTCCGCGGACTACGCCGAGGCCCTCGAGGTCCGCCGCGACGCGCTCGACCGGAACCCGGTGCTCGTCAGCGGGGACGACGAGGACGGCTGACCGCGCCCGCCGTCGACGACGGGCCCGACGCGGCACCCGACCGGCCGCTGCGTCCGCGACCACCCCGGCGGCGCGGCCGGCCGGAGCCGGACGAGTTCGCTCCCGCGCGTGAGCCGGGCCCGGGCCGCGAGTCGCCGCGGGCCTGGTCGGTGTGGGCCTGGGCCCGGGGTGCCGGGCGCTCCTCCGCGCTCACCCGCGGGGCGGCCTCGCCGACCAGCGCGGCGATGGCGTGCGCCCCCGGACCGACGTCGGCGGCCTTCGGCCGGATGCCCGCCTTGCGGGTCATCTTCGCGACGTCGTCGCGCTGGTCGGGAGCCACGAGCGTGACGACGTCCCCGGCGGCGCCGGCGCGCGCCGTGCGGCCCGAGCGGTGCATGTAGGCCTTGTGCTCCGACGGCGGGTCGACGTGCACCACGAGGGCGACGTCGTCGACGTGGATGCCGCGCGCGGCGATGTCGGTGGCGACGAGGACGCGGACCTCACCGTCGCGGAAGAGACCGAGGTTGCGGTCCCGGGCGCCCTGGCTGAGGTTGCCGTGCAGCTCGGCGGCGGGGATGCCCGCGGTCGTGAGCTGGCGCGAGAGCCGGCTTGGCCGAGTGCTTGGTGCGGGTGAACAGCATCGTGCGCCCACGGCCGCCCGCGAGCTCCTGCACGACGGCGTTGCGGTCGTCCTTGCGCACGGTGAAGACGTGGTGGGTCATGTCCGGCACGGGCTCGCTCGCCCGGTCGACGCTGTGCGTCACCGCGTCGTGGAGGAACTCGCGCACGATGCGGTCGACCTCGCCGTCGAGCGTGGCGGAGAACAGCAGCCGCTGCGAGTTCGACGGCGTGCGGCGCAGGAGACGCCGGACCGCGGGCAGGAAGCCGAGGTCGGACATGTGGTCGGCCTCGTCGAGCACGGTGACCTCGACGTGGTCGAGGTCGACCAGACCCTGACCGATGAGGTCCTCGAGCCGGCCGGGGCAGGCGATGAGCAGGTCGACGCCGCGGCGCAGCGCCTGCTCCTGGGGCCGCTGGCCCACGCCGCCGTAGACGACGGTCTGCTCGAGGCCGAGGGCCTCGGTGAGCGGGGCGAGCGCGTCGCGGACCTGGCCCGCGAGCTCGCGGGTCGGGCAGCAGGACCAGCGCCCGGGGGCGCGAGCGCCGGGTGGGCGCGTCGCAGCGGGCGAGCTTCGCGAGCACGGGCAGGCCGAACGCGAGGGTCTTGCCGCTCCCGGTGCGCCCGCGGCCGAGGACATCTCGGCCGGCGAGGGCGTCGGGGACCGCGGCGGACTGGATCGGCGTGGGCTCGGTGATGCCGTGTCCGGCGAGGACCTCGGCTACCGAGGGGGAGATGCCCAGCGCGGTGAACGGCAGGGGGGCGTCAGAGATGTGGAGTCACCTGAATCCGGGGAGGCCGCCCCGCGGGCTCGACGAGGAGCCACGGCCGGGCGGGGGTACGCCGTGGCGGTGGCCCGACGTCGTTGCCCCTCCAGTGTGGCAGAGGCTCGTGCCCCCCACGTGGTGCACGGGGGGAGATCACAAGCCCGACCCCCGTCCGTGGCCGGTCAGGCCTCCGCGCGGAGGTGGTCGCCGGCGAGCTCGAGGCTGCGGGCGCGCAGGCCCGCCCGGACCTGCTCGTCGTAGGCCTGCTCGTTCGGCCGGGCGGGTCGGAGACGGTCGAAGAACTGGCCGGTGGTCCCCTCGAGCGCGGGGTCGACCGCGAGCCGACGGGTCGCCTCGACGCCGGAGTCGAGGGTGTCGACGCTGCGGCCGATCTCGCTCAGCACGATCTTGGTCGGCATGTAGGTCCCCGGGTGCAGACAGGTCGCGGTGAGCTCGGCGGGCGCGGACCGCGCCGCGAGGTCGAAGCAGTGCAGGATCTGCGCGAGCTTGCTCTGGGCGTAGGCGCGGCCGCCGGAGTAGCCGTGCTCGAGCATCAGGTCGTCGAGGTCCAGCGGGTGCTGGCCCAGCGACGAGACGTGGACGACACGGGCGGCGCGACCCGGTATGGCCGAGGCCCGCAGCAGGGGGAGCAGGCTCTCGGTGAGGACGAACGTCGCGAGGTAGTTCACCGCGAAGCGCAGCTCGTACCCGTCGTGGCTCGTGCGGCGCTCACGGCCGTCGGGCTCCCCGGAGCCGATGCCGGCGTTGTTCACCAGCACGTCGAGGGTGTCCACCTGCTTCGTGACGTCCTCCGCCAGGCCGCGCGACCTGGGCGAGGTCGGCCAGGTCGGCGGTCACGGTGACGGGCTCCGGTCCGCCGGCCCGTGCGACCTCGGCGGCGACGTCGTCGAGCCTGGCGGCGTCGCGGCCGTGCAGGACGAGGCGGACGCCGTCGCCGGCGAGGCGCACGGCGAGCGCGCGACCGAGGCCGTCGGTGGCACCGGTGATCGCGATGGTGGTCATGCGGGTCCTTCCCGGAGCGGTCGGATCGGCGGGTCACGTGGCTCGAAGCGCGCCGCGGCCGAGCAGCGTCGTCAGCTCGTCCGACGCCCCGAGCGGACCGCGGCCCACCGGCGCATCACCTGCCGCCCCATCATCGGCACCGTGGCCTGCCCGGCGGCCGACCAGCTGACCGGCGTCCGGCAGCTTCAGGGCCACCCGGTCGTCGTCGCGGAACGCGTAGGGATGTCCGTCGGCCAGCAGCGTGTCGCGGCCGAACATCGTCCGGCGTGTCACGCCGGCGAGCTCGAGCTGGGTCGCCGCCAGCGTCTCGAACGCCTCGACCGGGTCCATGGGGACCCCAGTCTGCCCACCCGGGGAGCGTTGCCCGGTGTGGTCTGGGTCACTACCGTGACCGGACCGGCCCACGACGAGGGGGGCGATGAGCATGGACGACGCGGTCCGGGCGCTGCTGCGGCTCTGGGACGTCACCGACGACGCGGTGGCCCACCTCGAGGCGGCCGACTGGGCGAGACCGCTGGTGCCCTCCGGTTCGCCCGCCGCGGTCGCCTCGGCGGCGCTGGACACGGGCGGCACGGACGTCACCGACCTGGTCACCCACCTCAGCGGCGTGCGCTACGCGGGCCCGGACCGGCTCCGGGAGGCGCTCGGCGAGGCCCACGACCGGGCGGAGCGGTCCTTCCGCTGCTCGGCACCCTCCGGCGGCGAGCTCGAGGCGCAGTGCCTCGACATGTGCCTGCACACCCACGACCTGTACGCGGCGATCGGCCTGGAGCTCGACGCCGACGCGGTGGCGCCGGCCGCGGTCGAGGCCTGCCGCCTGGTCAGCGCGCTCCTGCCCCGGCTCGTGACGCGGACCGGGACCCGCCCGACCTGCCTGCGGCTGCTGGTGCGGGCGTGGCCGGGCGGCCCCGTGGAGATCGAGCGCACGGTGCGCCTCGGTACGGGGCCCGCCCTCGCGACCGCCGAGGTGGACGCCGAGGCCGACGCGTTCCTCCTGCTCGTCGCGGGACGACGCAGCGCGGCGGAGCTGGCCGAGCAGGGCCGCGTCTCGTGGCACGGCCGGAGCGCGGAGACCCTGGTCGGGGCGTGAGGGCTCAGGCCAACTCGCGCCGGCGCAGCAGGCTGACGAACGCGACGGCGGCGAGCACGGCGACGATCACCGAGAACGCCGCCGCCGAGGGCACCAGCCCGAAGGCGGCCGTCGCCAGCCCCTCGCCGATGACGGGCAGCGAGATGGCCACGTAGAGCACGAGGAAGAAGCTCGACGCCACCTCGCTGCGCCGCTCCGGCGGGCTGCCCGCGCTCACCGCGCCCAGCCCGGCGCGGAAGCTCATGCCCTGGCCGACCCCGGCGATCGCGGCGCCCGCGATCAACAGCCAGAGCGACGCGACCACCACCGACAGGCCCACCACGAGCACCCCGACGACGAGCGCCGCGCAGCCGACCAGCAGCGCCGGTCGTGCGCCCAGCCGCGGACGACGCGACCTGCCCGATCGTCGACGCGCCGAGCAGGGTGAACACGACCAGCCCGGTGACCAGGTGGTTCGAGATGTGCAGGACCTGCGCCGACGAAGCGACGGGGAGACCGCGGTGAACAGGCCCAGCACCGCGAAGCCCGCGAACCCGGCGATCGCGGCGCTGACGAACACCCCGCGCACCTCCGGCGGGCACCGACACCCGTTGCGGGCGGAAGGACACCGGACCGTCGGTGGTCGTTCCCGGCTCCGCGACGGCGAGCAGCGCCACGCCGACCACCAGCACCAGACCGATGTGCACGATGTAGGGCAGGTACAGCGGCGCCGGGGCGTACTGCGCGAGCGCGCCCGCGAGCACCGGGCCGAGCCCGAGCCCGAGCATGTTCACCGCCGCCGCGAGCAGGCTGTACCGCTGCTGGCGGCCCTCGGGGGCGAGCTCGACGAGGGTCGCGGTGGCCGTCCCCGTGAAGATCCCCGCCGAGAGCCCGGACAGCACGCGGCCGACGAAGAGGCTCGGGACGTCGCCCGGGATGAGGAACACCGCGCTGGAGATCGCGGCCAGGAGGAGGCCGGGCAGGAGGACGGCGCGGCGTCCGATCTGGTCGGAGAGCCGGCCGAAGAGCAGCAGTGCGGCCGCGACGCCGACCGCGTACGCGGCGAAGATCAGCGTCACCATCACGCCGCCGAACCCGAGCTCCTGCTCGTAGATCGGGTAGAGCGGGGTCGGCAGCGTCGCCCCGAGCATCGTGATGAGGAAGGCGAGGGAGACGACGGCGGCCGCGGCCGGACCGCGCAGTCCCCGCGACGTGCCCCTGGTGCCGGTCGACGCGCTGATGGCGGTCCTCCGTCCGGTCGCGCTCGATGGATCACGGCGAGTGTGCCCCGATGACCTCGGGCCCACCCCCACCGATCGATGGGGCGGCGGCGCGGCGACCAGGCCAGAATGGACGGCGTGACCGGGTACGACGTCGTCGCGTTCCGCGCCCGCTTCCCCGCGCTCGCCCACGGCTACGCGCACTTCGACGGGCCGGGCGGCTCGCAGGTGCCGGCCGAGGTCGCGCAGGCGGTGGCGCGGACCCTCACCGCGCCGATCGCCAACCGGGGCCGCCTGACCCCGGCGGAGCGGTTCTCCGACGACGTCGTCGTGGGCGCGCGCGGCAGGCGATGGCCGACCTGCTGGCCGTCGACCCGCGCGGGGTGGTGTTCGGACGGAGCATGACGGCGCTGACCGTCGACCTGGCCCGGACGCTCGCCGACTCCTGGGGGCCGGGCGACGAGGTCGTCGTCACCCGGCTCGACCACGACGCCAACGTCCGGCCCTGGGTGCTCGCCGCCGAGCGGGCGGGCGCGACGGTGCGGTGGGTCGACTTCGATCCCGACGACCACCGAGCTCACCGCCGACGACGTCGCCGCGGTGCTCTCGCCGCGCACCCGCGTCGTCGCCGTGACCGGGGCGTCGAACCTCGTCGGGACCCGCCCGCCGATCCCGGAGATCGCCGCGCGGGTGCACGACGCCGGGGCGCTGTGCGTGGTCGACGGGGTGCACCTCACCGCCCACGCCGCCGTCGACGTCGCCGCGCTCGGCGCCGACGTCTTCCTGTGCTCGCCCTACAAGTTCCTCGGTCCCCACTGCGGGGTGCTCGCCGCCGACCCGGCGTTCCTCGAGACGCTGCACCCCGACAAGCTCCTGCCCTCCACCGACGCGGTCCCGGAGCGCTTCGAGCTGGGGACGCTGCCCTACGAGCTGCTGGCGGGGACGACGGCGGCGGTGGACGTCCTGGCCTCGCTGGGCCCGGACCAGAATCCGACCCAGCACGCCGATGGGGGCTCCCGTCGGGACCGCCTGGTCGCGGCGATGGCGGCCGTGGAGGCGCACGAGGACCGGCTGCGGGCGCGGATCGAGAGGGAGCTGGCCTGGATCCCCGGGGTGTCGATCCTCTCGCGGGCCGGGCGCCGGACCCCGACGCTGCTCCTGCGCGTGCCGGGCGGGGAGCGCCGGGCCCACGAGGGGCTGGCCGAGCGGGGCGTGTTCGCCCCCGCGGGGTCGTTCTACGCGCTGGAGGCCTCGCGCCGGCTCGGTCTCGGCGACACCGGGGCGCTGCGGATCGGGCTCGCGCCCTACACCGACGACGAGGACGTCGACCGGCTGCTCGACGCCCTGGCCACGATCGCCCTCGACCCGCAGGCCCCGGCTCCGGCCGCGGGGAGCGCCTGATGACCGGGCGGATCCAGCTGCGGCGCGCGAAGGGGTGGCGCAAGCCCGACGGCGCGGTGACGGTGGCGCGCCCGTCGTCGTGGGGGAACCCGTTCCGGCTCGACGCGGTGGTCCGGACCGACGACGACGTCGAGGTCACCCTCGACCGCGACACCATGATCGCGCTGTACCGCCGCTGGCTCGCCGAGCGGCCGGAGCTGGTCGAGAAGGCCCGCGCGGAGCTCGCCGGGCACGACCTCGCCTGCTGGTGCCCCCTCGACGCCGCGTGCCATGCGGATGTACTGCTCCGGGTGGCCGCGGGGGGTGAGCCGTAGGCGCGGTCGACCGCGTCCGGAAGAGCCGATGCAGTAGACCCCTACGGCAGACATCGGGCCGGGAGGGCGCTCACTCTCTGTCGGCATGAAGACTTTCTCGCAGCGCCCGTCCGTCATGACCGGCGTCGTCCTGTTCGGCCTCTTCGGCCTCGTCGATCTGCTCAGCCCCTGGATCTTCCCGGCCCCGGCCAGCGCACCACCGATCGCGGACACCATCACCCTGGTGGCCGGCATCGTCGCGCTCGTCGCCCTCGGTATCTGGTTGGCGACGGCCGCGCGGGCGGCCATGTGGGTCGGCGTCGTGATCCGCGTGATCGGCGGGGCCTTCTCGATCATGGCGTTCACCGACCCGACCGTGTCGACGGGCTACGTCGTGGCCAACATCGTCTACCTGGTGCTCACCGTCGTGGCCATCGTGCTCGTGGTTCCCACGCTGCGTGCCCGGACCGGCGCCCCGCAGGGTGCTGCGGTGAGCGGCGGGGTCTGACTCACCGCGGGCGGCGTGGGACGCTCTGTCTCAGGCCGGCGCCCGAAATGACGCACTCGGCGGCCGCGCGGGCTGTCCGTGAGCGGAGCGTTGCCCGACGGTGACGTGGCAGACACAACTGCTCCGGACAGTGGGTCGACCCGTCACCCACTGGCGCCCCGGAGGTCCCATGACTGCGACACCGTCCGTCACCACGACCTCGCCACCGGAACACCAGGGCCGGCTCGCGGACAACGCGCTCGGCCTGCCGTCGGTCCTGTTCTGCATCGTCACGGGCGCCGCCCCGCTGACCGCGATGCTGTTCAACGTCCCGGTCTCGGTCAACGGTGGCGGGTGGGCGACGCCGGCCGCGTTCCTCATCGCCACGGTGGCGCTGACCATCTTCTCCGTCGGCTACATCGCGATGTCCCGACGGGTGACGAGCGCGGGGGGCTTCTACACGTTCGTCAGCCGGGGGCTGGGGCGCGTGGTCGGGCTGGGGTCGGGCCTGCTCATCGCGCTCTGCTACATGATCTTCGTCGCCGCCGTGATCGGCGTGATGGGCTACTTCGCGGCGACGACGGTCGAGGCGTTCACCGGGGTCGCGATCCCGGCGTGGGTCTGCATGGCGATCGGGCTCGCGATCATGAGCACGCTCGCGTGGTTCCACATCGAGCTCACCGCGAAGGTCCTCGGCGTCATGCTCGTGGCCGAGGTGCTGGCGCTGATCGTGCTGTCGGTCGCGGTGTTCGCCCACGGCGGGGCGGAGGGCCTCTCGCCCTCGCCGTTCAACCCCGCCGCGATCTTCGACAACCCGGGCGCGCTGCAGATCTTCGGCACCGGCGCGGCCGGCATCGCGCTGTTCGCGGCCTTCTGGTCCTGGGTCGGCTTCGAGATGGCGCCGAACTACGCCGAGGAGTCCCGCGAGCCGCACCGGATCGGCGCGATCGCGACCTACGGCTCGGTGATCGGCCTCGGCGTCTTCTACATGTTCGTCTCGTACGCCTTCGTGACCGGCTGGGGTCTCACCGGCAGCGTCAAGGCCGTCTCCGACCAGCTCAACGGCGTGTTCGCCTCGGCGTTCTACCCGCTCTCGGACCGCTACGTCGGTGGCTGGCTGACCGCGATCATCGAGATCCTCGCGGTGACCAGCTCCTTCGCCTGCGCGATGGCCTTCTACAACACCTCGGCGCGCTACCTGTTCGCGCTCGGGCGCGAGGGCGTGCTGCCCCGGGCGCTGGGCCGCACCTCGAAGCACCGCAGCCCCGGCGTGGCGTCCGTGACGACCACCGTCCTCGTCGCGCTCTACAGCCTCGCCTTCGTCCTCTACGACCCCTCGACCGAGGGCGCGCTGACCAAGCTCGGGACCTGGTCGCCGCTGCTCGGGGTGCTCGGCATCCTCGCGGTGCAGGCCCTGGTCTGCGTCGCGATCATCCGGTACTTCCTGACGACGGCCCGGGACGGCTTCCGGATCTGGAGCACGCTCGTCGCCCCGATCATCGGGTGCGCCGCCATGGTCGTCGCCTGCTACCTGCTGATCGACAACCGCGCCGCGCTCGCGGCCGCCGAGGGCGTCCCGTTCATCACCCTGCTGCCCTACGTGCCGCTCGTGATCTTCGTCGTCGGCGTCGTCATCGCGCTGGTGCTGCGCGCCCGCCGGCCCGCGGTCTACGAGGGCCTCGGCCACTTCTCGCTCACCGACCCCCTGATCGACGGCACCGAACCCACTCCCGGCACCAAGGAGGTCCCGGCATGACCGCACTCGAGGAACCCCGCACGACGACGACCCACCCCCTCGAGCCGCTCACCGCCGAGGAGGTCGCCGCGGCGACCTCGGTGCTGAAGGAGGCCCGCGGCCTCACCGACACCGCCCGGTTCGTGTTCGTCCACCTGCACGAGCCCTCGAAGACGGCGCTGGCGGGCTGGTCGCCCACCGCGTCCGATTCCTCGGGCCACCTGCCGCGCGAGGCCGAGATCGTGCTCTACGAGCGCGGCGAGCGGATGCTCTACGAGGCCGTCGTGTCCCTCTCCGAGGGCACCGTCGTGACCTGGCACGCCCGCCCGGGCGTGCAGGCACCCGTGATGGCCGAGGAGTTCTTCGCGACCGAGGACATCGTGCGCGCCGACGCGCGCTGGCAGGAGGCGATGCGCCGGCGCGGGATCACCGAGCTGGACCTCGCGATGATCGACCCCTGGGCCTCGTCGTGGACCGGCCCGGAGGACGACCCGAGCGCCCGGCGCATCGTCCGGCCGCTGACGTGGCTGCGGGCCGCGCCGGGCGAGCACGGGTACGCGCGCCCGGTCGAGGGCCTCGTCGTCACCGTCGACCTCGACCTGCGCGAGGTCGTCGACGTCCAGGACTTCGGCATCGTCGACCTGCCGCCGCACCCCGCGAACTACGAGCAGCCGTGGCTCCACGACCCGGCGAACGTCCCGCGCGTCGAGACGATCCGCGACGACGTCAAGCCCATCCACATCACCCAGCCCGAGGGCCCCAGCTTCACCGTCGACGGGCACGCGGTGAGCTGGCAGAAGTGGCACCTGCGGATCGGGTTCACGCCGCGCGAGGGTCTCGTGCTGCACGAGGTCTCCTACGACGACCGCGGCACGCGGCGCCCGGTGCTGCACCGCGCCTCGCTCGCCGAGATGTACGTGCCCTACGGCGACCCGGCGCCCACGCACCGCTTCAAGAACGTCTTCGACCAGGGCGAGTACGGCGTCGGGTGGCTCGCGAACCCGCTGACGCTCGGGTGCGACTGCGTCGGACACATCCGCTACTTCGACGGCGTCGTGAACGACCAGGACGGCAACGCGGTCACCATCCCGAACGCGATCTGCATGCACGAGGAGGACACCGGCATCGCGTGGAAGCACACCGACTTCCGCACCGAGGCGGTCGAGGTGCGCCGCAGGCGACGGTTGGTGATCTCGTCGATCGTCACCGTCGGCAACTACGAGTACGGCTACTTCTGGTACCTCTACAACGACGGCCTGATCGAGTACGAGGTCAAGCTGACCGGCGTGATCTCGACCGGCGCCGATGCCGGTCGGGCACCGTGCCCGAGTACGGCACGCTCGTCGCGCCCGGGCTCTACGGGCCGAACCACCAGCACTTCTTCTGCGTGCGGCTCGACATGACCGTCGACGGTCCCGCCAACACCGTCGTCGAGATCGACTCGGTGCCGGTGGCGCCCGGACCGGCGAACCCCCACGGCAACGCCTGGGTGACGACGCGGACCCCGGTCACCTCCGAGGCGGTCGGGGCCCGGGACACCGCCCCGGAGAAGGCGCGGTTCTGGAAGATCGAGAGCACGACGCAGACCGGCCCGACGGGGGCGCCGACGGCCTACGCGCTCATGCCGGGCTCGACGGTGCCGCCGATGTACTCGCCCGAGGCGCTCTTCGCGCCGCGCTCGGGGTTCACCGAGCACACCGTCTGGGTCACCGCGCAACGACCCCGAGCAGCGCTTCGCCGCGGGCGACTACCCGCTGCAGGCCCCGCGCGGGACGGGGCTGCCGGGCTACCTCGACGGCGACCGTCCGCTCGAGGGCAGCGACGTGGTCGTCTGGTACACGATCGGCGCCCACCACGTGGTGCGTCCCGAGGACTGGCCGGTCATGCCGGTGTCGACGATCGGGTTCATGCTCCGGCCGTCCGGGTTCTTCGACGGGAACCCGGCGCTCGACCTGCCGCCGAGCGAGGCCCACGGGGGGTCCGCGGAGGCCTGCCACTAGGAGCGCCCTCGGCCGCGGGGCCCGCCGGTCCGGCGGCCCCGCGGTGTCGGCGTGCCCCGATCGGGCTACGGTGCGCTCGACACCGGGGGGTGGCTCGATCGTGGGTGAAACGCCGGCGGGTGGGGTCGACGGACGCGTGGCGGGGCAGGCTCGCCGTGTGACGGGTGTGGCTGCTGTGGTCCTGGTGGGTGCGTTGCTCGCGGGCTGCGGCGGGTCGCCCGCGGCCGCTCCGGACCCGTCGACGCCCGGGGCCGCCGGGTCGTCGTCGGCCGCGGCGGCCCAGCCGTTGCCGGCGTCGGTGACCCAGGTGCTGCCCACCGCCTACCAGCGGCTGGCGGGGGCGGCGGACTCCCTGGACCCGGCGCAGGGCTATCCCCGCTCGGTCGACAAGGGCAGGACCACCTGGACGGTCAACCCGATCTCCGACTGGACCTCGGGCTTCTTCCCCGGCGAGATGTGGCTGGCCCGCGAGCTCACCGGCGACCAGGCCTGGACCGCCCGGGCCGAGCGCTGGACCGCGCCCATCGCCTCGCAGGTGCACCGCACCGACACCCACGACCTCGGCTTCGTCGTCAACGACAGCTTCGGCGACGAGCTGACGGCCACCGGCGCGGGGGCGGACGACGTCGTCACCGCCGCCCGCTCCCTCGCGACGCGCTACTCCCCGAAGGTCCACGCGATCAAGAGCTGGGACACCGAGGGCGACGACGACGTCCGCGGCACGTGGCCCTTCCCCGTCATCATCGACACGACGATGAACCTCGCGCTGCTGGACCGGGCGGCGGACCTGCCCGGCGGCGACCCGGCGTGGAAGGACATCGCGACCCAGCACGCCCTCACCGCGTCGCGCACCAACATGCGGCCCGACGGCAGCATCGCCCACGTCGCCGTCTTCGACCCGAACACCGGAGCCTTCCTCAAGCGCGACACCTGGCAGGGCGCGTCCCCCGACTCCACGTGGTCGCGCGGTCAGGGCTGGGCCATCCACGGGTTCGCGGCGCAGGCGCGCGCGGCGAACGACCCCGACCTGCGGGCGGCGGCGCAGAAGGCCGCCGACTGGTGGCTCGCCCACACCTCGCCGGGCAACCGCGTCCCGCCGTGGGACTTCTCGAAGCCGACCGAGGAGCGCGACACCTCGGCGGCCGCCGTCGCCGCGTCGGGCCTGCTCGACCTCGCCGACCAGGTCGGCGGCGCCGACGGCGCCCGCTACCGCCAGGCCGCGGGCGAGACCCTCGACGAGCTGGCGACCAAGGACGTCGCCCCGACCGGCCCGGCGCTGCTCGCGCACGCCACCGGGGGCAAGCCGCAGGACGACGAGGTCGACGTCGGGATCGTCTACGCGGACTACTACTTCCTCGAGGCCGCCAGGCGCTGGTCCGACCCGGCCCGCGTCTGAGACCCGGCCGCCCGGGCGTCGTAGGCGGTGCGCGCCGCGTCGACCTCCTCGATGTGGGTCTCGGCCCACTCCTCGAGCGCGCGGGTGAGCCCGAGCAGGCTGCGGCCGAGGTCGGTGAGCGCGTAGTCCACCCGGGGCGGCACCTCCGCGTACACGGTGCGGGAGAGCAGGCCGTCGCGCTCGAGGCCGCGCAGGGTCTGGGTGAGCATCTTCGGGGTGATCCCGCCGATGCGGGCCGCGATCTCCCCGTGGCGCAGCGTGCCGTCCGCGAGGGCGCGGACGACGAGGACGCTCCACGTGTCACCGATGCGGTCCATGACCTGCCGGCTGGGACAGTCGCTGACGAAGAGGTTGCCTCTCACCAGGACACTATCCATCGGGTACGTACCGCACTTCAAGGTGCTTGCTCTCCGGTGGGAAGTGACGCGTGACGACGACGGTTCCCGGACGACGAGGGGGTCGCGCGACGCGGCCCGCACCGTCGAGAGGGAGCCCACCATGTACGTCGTCACCGGAGCCACCGGAGCACTCGGTCGCCACGTCGTCGAGGCCCTGCTGGAGCGGGTCCCGGCCGCGGAGATCCGCGCCACCGGCCGCCGGGTCGAGACCCTCGACGACCTCGCCGTGCGCGGCGTCGACGTCCGTCGCGCCGACTACGACGACCCGGCCTCGCTGGCGGCCGCGTTCGAGGACGCGACCCGGGTCCTGTTCGTCTCGGGCAACGCGGTGGGTGCGCGGATCGCCCAGCACCGCGCCGTCGTCGACGCGCTGGCCGCCGCGGACGTCGAGCTCGTCGCCTACACGAGCATCCTGTACGCGCAGACCTCGGACCTGGTCCTCGCGGCCGAGCACGCCGAGACCGAGCGGATGCTCGCCGACGCCGGCCTGCCCGACCGTGCTGCTGCGCAACGGCTGGTACGTCGAGAACTTCCTCGCGGGCCTCGCCGCGGACCTCGAGCACGGGATGGTCGGGGCCTCCGGCGACGGGCGCTTCGACGCCGCCACCCGCGCCGACTACGCCGAGGTCGCGGCCGCGGCGCTGACCGGCGGCGCGGCCGCGGGGGACGTCCTCGAGCTGGGCGGCCCCGGCTTCACCCGCGCGGAGCTGGCCGCCGAGATCGGGCGCGCGGCGGGGCGCGAGGTCCCCTACACCGACCTGCCCGTGGCCGGCTTCACCGAGGCGCTCGTCGCCGCCGGGCTCCCGCGAGACGTCGCGGCCGTGCTCGCCGACTCCGACCGCGGAACCGCCGCGGGATGGCTCGCCGCACCCGGGGACGACCTCGCCCGCCTGCTCGGGCGCCCGGCGACCCCGTGGACCGAGGTCGTCGCCGCCGCCGTGCGCGAGGTCGTGGCGCCCGTCTGAGCAGGGGGAACCGGGTAGGGTCGGCGCGTGTCCGCCGCGTCCGCCGTGCCCGGTTCGTCCGCACCCCGGCCGTACGAGAGCGTGCTCCTCGTCTACAACCCCCACAGCTCCGGCGGCGGCGAGGGCAAGGCGCACACCCTCGCGCGCGACCTACGTCGGCTCGCCCCGGACCTCGACGTCGAGCTCGTGCCGACCGAGTACGCCGGGCACGCGCGGCGCATCGCCGAGAGCGCGGCACGCACCTACCGCCCGCTCGTGGTGTCGGTCTCCGGCGACGGCGGCTACAACGAGGTCGTCGACGGGTCGATGACGGGTGGCGACGGTATGCACACCGGCACCGTCGTCGCCGTCGCCTCGGCGGGCAATGCCAACGACCACCGCCGCGTCACCCGCCGACGACCCCTCGCCGAGGCGATCGCCGACGGCGTCGTCGAGCACCTCGACGTGCTGCGGCTGACCGTCGGCCCGAACCCGCCGCGCTACGCGCACTCCTACATCGGGCTCGGCATCACCCCGGTCGTGGCCCTCTCGCTGGAGC
The DNA here is from genome assembly GCA_963849235.1 of uncultured Actinomycetota bacterium. GTDB lineage: Bacteria > Actinomycetota > Actinomycetes > Mycobacteriales > Pseudonocardiaceae > Actinomycetospora. The sequence goes on from CAWKGY010000003.1 coordinate 917,021, forward strand.
GCAGCGGTAAGGGCTCCCTGCGCGAGGTCGTGACCACCGTGCGGGAGTTCGTGCGCTTCCAGCCCTTCGAGATCGAGCTCGAGGCCTTCGAGGGGCAGTCCGACCACGGCGTCGGCGTGGGCGAGTTCCTCGGGACGCACCGCTACGACAGCCTGATCCTCGCCAACCTCTCCGAGATGGCGAAGTACGTGCGGCTCTCCGACACCGGGGACCCGGCGGACGGCCGCTTCGAGATCGTCGCGATCCCCCATCGGGGCCGTTTCCGGCTGCTGCTCACGGGGATCCGCGCCGCGTGGCGGGGACTGGGATGGCAGCCGAGCGCCCGGCGCCTGCGCTTCCGCACCCTCGAGGAGCTCCCGCTCCAGCTCGACGGCGAGGTGATCACGCTCCCGGCCGACATCTCGGTGGTGATCGAGCTGGTGCCCGGCGCCCTGTCGACGGTGCGCTGAGGTGAGCGCCGAGGAGGATCTCGGCGGCCGAGCGTTCGGCCGCGCAGACCCGGATCGCCGCGCTCGAGGCGCAGGTCGCCGGCATCGTCGAGACCGCGTCGGCGAGCTCCGGCGACGACGAGCACGACCCCGAGGGGCAGACCATCGCCTACGACCGGGCCCAGGCGCAGGCCCTGCTCGCGCAGGCGCGGGCGGACCTGGCCGAGGTCGACGCCGCGTTCGCCCGGCTGGCCGCCGGCACCTACGGGGTCTGCGAGGTGTGCGGGCGGCCGATCCCCGGCGAGCGGCTCGAGGCCCGGCCCGCGGCGCGGCGGTGCGTGCGGCACGCGTAGGGGTGGCACGCGTAGGGGTGGCCGCTCCCTCGCCCGGCCTCGCCCGCGTGGCAGCAATGGCGCGTTGCTGCCGTCTGACGGCAGAACGGCGCCGTTCACTCCGAGGGCCTGCCTCGCCCGCATGGCAGCAATGGCGCGTTGCTGCCATCTGACGGCAGAACGGCGCCGTTCGCTCAGCCGGCCGAGGGCGCCCCGATCACGGCCGCCGGAACGGCACCCCGGCCTCGCGCGGGACCTTCTCCCCGGCCGAGGCCACGTAGCGCTGCTCCGCCTCGTGCGCGGCCGGCGAGTCGAGCCCGGCCGGCCCCAGCAGCGCCGCGACCGCCTCCCGGTGGGCGACGCGCTCGTCGTCGGGGACCCACGTCAGCGCCAGCCGCGCCCGCAGCCACGCCGTGAGCCGCTCCTCGTCGGCCTTGGGCAGGATCACGTCCGCGGCCCAGGTCGGCGCGAGGGCCAGCTCCTCGGCCAGCAGGCCCGACGCGACACGGCGCAGCCGCGAGACCCCGGTGCGGTAGAGGTCCTGACGACGGACGCGGTTGCGGAGCATGGTCGCGACGCCGAGGTCGAGCAGCCGCAGGTCGGCGTGCGGGTGCGGCGCCCCGTCGAGCTCGGGCAGCACCGACGGCGCCGCCCACCACGCGACGAGGCCGGGCGCACCGGGCAGGTCGGCGACGGTCGCGTCCAGCTCGCCGGGCACGACGGTCAGGGCCGCGGCGGCCTCGTCGGGGGTCATGTCCCGAGTCTCCCCGGCCCGCCGCGCGAGGGGAGGATCCGGCCGCTCTATCCGTCCGAGGGGTCCCCTCGTGCCGGGTGGGACAGGGCAGGGCGTGGCCGGAGCCCCCGCGCCAGCACCGCGGCGCCGAGCGCGGCCACGGGCACGATGAGCAGCCCGGTGCCCACCGAGGAGGCATCGGCGACGGCCCCGATGATCGGCGGCGTCACGAGGAAGCCCAGCCGGGCCAGGAACCCGACGACCGCGATCCCGTCGCCGGCCCGAATCCCCGGCACCGCGCCGGCGGCCGCGAACGCGAGCGGGAAGAGCGTCGCCACCCCGAGCCCGGCCAGGGCCCACCCCGCGATCGCCGCCGCCGGGTGGGCGAGGAGCAGGGCCGCCAGCAGCGCCGCCGCGGCCAGCAGCGCCCCCGTCCGCGCTACCCGCACTGCGCCGACCCGGTCCACGACGCGGTCCCCGGCCACCCGCCCGATCGTCATCGTCACCTGGAACGCCACGAACGGCAGGCCGGCGACGAACGCCCCCGCGCCGAGGTCGTCGCGCAGGTAGACCGCGCCCCACGACGCCGAGGAGTCCTCGACCGCCCCGGAGCACACCATGAGCCCGGCGACGGCGAGCAGCGGCGCGACCACGCGCCACGACGTCAGGATCCCCCGCAGTCCCGCGGACGGTGGGCCGCCCGCGTCGTCGGGCACCGCGTGGCCCTCCGGCGGCAGCACCGCCCGCCAGGCCGACGCCGAGGTCACCACCAGCACCGCCCCGACGACGGCCAGGTGCACCGTCACCGGCACGCCCAGGCCCGCCGCGGCGGCCCCCACGAGACCCGCGCCCACCGCGGCCACGCTCCACGTCGCGTGCAGCCCGTTGATGATCGAGCGGCCGTAGCGGTCCTGCACGACGAGGCCGTGGGCGTTCATGGCGGCGTCGGTCCAGGCGTCGGTCACCCCGAGCACGAACAGCGCCCCGACCAACGCCCACCACGACGGCGCCAGGGCCACCAGGGGCAGCAGCAGCGCCCCCACCAACGACACCGACGCCGCGACCCGCCCGCTGCCCCACCTCCCGATCAGCGGGCCGGCGAGCACTCCGACGAGCAGGGCCGCGCCGGGGAACGCGGCGATCGCGGTGCCGAGCTCGGTGTTCGAGAGGGCCAGGCTGTCGCGCAGCGCGGGGAACCGCGGCACGAGCGAGTTGTAGGTGGCGCCGTTGACCGCGAACAGCGCCATCACCGCGCCGCGGGCGCGCCGGTCGGCCCGGGTCGGCGAGCTCGGAGCGCCCACCCTCAGAACGCGTAGCGGATCGGCAACCAGGGGGCGTGGACGGCGACGAGCTCACGGAACCGCGCCACCGCCCGCCGCTTGACGTCGACGCGGTAGCGGACGTTGTCCTGGCCGTTCTGCGAGCGCTTGGGCTCCTGGGCCTCCGGGCGCCACAGCACGTCCTCGGCGCGCGGGTGCCAGCCGAGGTTGACCTCGTGCAGGCCCTCGTTGTGGGTCAGCAGGATGACCTCGCACGCCGCCTGGTCCCGAGCCGCGGGCGAGAGCCGCTCGCCGAGCTCGTCGAGCAGCGCCGCCCACCGGCTCTGCCAGCCCTCGCGCAGCACCACCGGCGAGAAGTTGAGGTGCACCTCGTAGCCGGCGGCGAGGAAGTCGTCGACGGCGCCGATGCGGTCGTCGATCGAGCTCGTCCGCAGGTCGAGCAGCGTCGCGTCCTCGCGGGGCATGAGCGAGAAGCGCACCCGGGTGCTGCCGCGGGGGTCGAGGTCGAGCAGGTCGCGGTTGACGTACTTGGTCGCGAACGAGGCCTTGGCGCCGTCGAGCGCGGCGACGTGGCGCACGAGGTCGGCGACGTTGTCGCTGACGAGGGCGTCCACCGAGCAGTCCGAGTTCTCGCCGAGGTCGTAGACCCAGTCGCGCGGGTCGCACTGGTTGGCCTCGGGCTTGGGGCCGGTCCGGGCGAGGTGGCGGGAGATCGCGCGCAGGATCGCGTCGACGTTGGTGAACACCGTGATCGGGTTGGCGTAGCCCTTGCGGCGCGGGACGTAGCAGTAGGCGCACGCCATCGCGCAGCCGTTCGCGCTCGAGGGTGCGATGAAGTCCGCCGAGCGCCCGTTCGGCCGGACGGTGAGCGACTTCTTCTCGCCGAGCACGAGGTTCTCGGCCTTGACGCGGACCCAGCGGGACACGTTCCCGGCGTTGCCGTGCAGGTCGGGGATCGCCCAGTGGGAGTCGACCTCGACCACCTCGGCCCCGGGGAAGCGCCCGAGCACCTCCTGCCCGCGCATCGAGGCCAGCGACGCCGGCTCCGCCCAGATGGTGCGGACGTCGAGCAGGCGCCGGTCGAGGGTGCCGGGTGCGGTCACGGCGTCCACGTGTCCGAGCGCCTCGCCACGGCGAAGGTCTCCTCGACGGCGGCGGGGGTGAGCCGGTCGCCGCGGGCGCGCATGGCCCGGGCGAGGTCCCCGGCCCGGCTGACGATCACCCCGCGGGGACGGCTGTGGTTCACGATGGTGGCCCCGACGACCGCGATGACCGGGGTCACCGGCGGCGGGTCGAGCACCTCCTCGAAGCCCGCGGCGAGCGCGATGGCCTCGGCCAGCCGCTCGTGCACCTCCTCGCCGATCGTGCGGATGCGCGCCAGGTCGACGTGCTTGCCGTCGATCTCGAGGCCGGAGGTCGAGGCGTGCACCTTGCCGCCGGGCTCGTGGCGGACCTCGACGACGAAGACGCCGGGGGGCCCGATGACCAGGTGGTCCAGGATCACCGTCTCGCCCCCGACCGACATCGGGATCGAGTGCAGGATCCGCCACCGGCTGCCGCGCCCCAGCCGCCCGGAGCTCCCGCCGACCTCGCGGGCCAGGGCGGCCGCGACGGCCTGCCTGCCGTCGGCCTTGTAGCGCAGGTCCCGGTCCGCCAGCCGGTCGCCGGCAGACCGGGCGATGGCCGCGGCGCGCATCAGGCCGTGGTCGGGCGCGTGGAGGGCGAGGTCCTCCCAGGTGTCGCCCACCCGCTGGGGCTCGTCGTGGCCGGTGCGTCGGCCCGGGTCGGCGAACGCGTCGGCGCGGAAGCCGTCGGCGCTGTCCGCCGACCAGCCGCCGGCCGGGGTCGGCGTCCCGGCCTCGAGCGCCGCCGTCGCGTCCTCCCGGCGAGCGGGGGCCGCCCCGCCCGCCCCGCCCGCCCCGACCCCGCCCGCCGCGCCCCCGTCCGCCGTGGCCGGCCGGGGGAAGCGCAGCGTGTCGGTGAGGCGCCGGCGCGACGCGGTCCGCCCGGCGTCGTCGGGGAAGCCGGGGAACCGGTCCAGGCCGTGCGCCGCGAGCCAGTCGTCGAGCTCGGCGACGAAGGTCGCGCGGAACGCGGGCGCGACGTCGGACACCTCGCCGGACTGCAGGTCGTAGGTGCCGAGGCGGCTGCCGTAGGGGGACGTGACGACCACGCGGTCGCCCCGGCCGAGGCGGGTGCGGCGAGCGGGCATCAGGACTCCCCGGCGGGGTGGGCGTCGAGCCAGCGCGTGATGTTGTCGTGCTCGACGCGGGTGAGCTGGCGGACCCCGTCGGCGACCGCGCCCTCGATGAACGCGCCCGCCAGCGGGACGGACACGGTGACCCCCACGTCGACCTCGAGCCGGCACCCCGAGCCGTCGTTCGCCGCCACGCTCATCGTCCCCTCCGCGCGGACCGGGGCGAGCGGCACGGCGACGTGCACCCGGCCGTCGCAGCGCTTCGGTCCGAGCTCCCACCACTCGGTGCGCCGCAGCACCAGGCCGCCGGTGAGCAGCCGCCCGATGGCGGGCGGGATCTGGCCGGTCGGCACCGGCTGGCGGACGACCACCTCGACCGTCCCGTCCCGGGTCGTCCCGGTCAGCCGGTGGCGCTCGACCTCGCCGCCGCCGCCCGCGTCGAGGCGCGCGCGGTGGAACTCGGGGTCGGCCAGCGCGACGGCGAAATCGGCCACGTCGTGGGCGTAGTCCCGGCTGGCCCGCAGGCGGGTGGTCACGTGCTCTCACCCTAGGTGAGCGGCGCCCGCGCGGCACGGAACGACGCACGTCGATCACCGCCCCGCCGTGCGAACATGTGTTCGTGTCCGATCGGCGCGGCGACCCAGCGGCGACGATCCTGCACGCCGACCTCGACGCCTTCTACGCGTCGGTGGAGCAGCGCGACGATCCCGACCTGCGCGGGCGCCCCGTGATCGTCGGCGGCGGGGTGGTGCTCGCCGCCAGCTACGAGGCCAAGGCGGCCGGGGTGCGCACCGCCATGAACGGCCGCCAGGCCCGCGCGCTGTGCCCGGGCGCGATCGTCGTCCCGCCGCGGATGGAGGCCTACTCCGCCGCGAGCAAGGACGTGTTCGCGGTCTTCCGCGACACCACGCCGCTGGTCGAGGGGCTCTCGGTCGACGAGGCGTTCCTCGAGGTCGGGGGGCTCGCCCGGCTCGTCGGCACCCCGAAGGACATCGCGGCCCGGCTCCGGGGGCGGGTCCTCGCCGAGGTGGGCCTGCCGATCACCGTCGGCGTCGCGCGCACCAAGTTCCTCGCGAAGGTGGCCAGCGGGGTCGCCAAACCGGACGGCCTGCTCGTCGTCGACCCGGGACGCGAACGGGAGTTCCTCCACCCGCTGCGGGTGGAGCGGCTCTGGGGCGTCGGGCGGGTGACCGCGGGTCGGCTGCACGCGCTCGGTGTCCACACCGTCGCCGACGTGGCCGACCTCGGGGAGCCCTCCCTGGTCTCGCTGCTCGGGCCCGCCGCGGGGCGCCACCTGCACGCCCTCGCCACCTTCTCCGACCCGCGCGCGGTCACCCCCGGCGTGCGGCGGCGCTCCATCGGCTCGCAGCGCGCGCTCGGCCGGGGGCGCCGCACGCCCGAGGAGCTCGACACCATCCTCGCCGGGATCGTCGACCGCCTCGGCCGCCGGCTGCGTGACGGCGACCGGGCGTGCCGCACGGTGGTGCTGCGGCTGCGGTTCGACGACTTCACGCGCGTCACCCGCTCCCACACGCTGCGGTCCGCGACGACGCAGACGGCGCCGATCGACGAGGCCGCACGCGAGCTGCTGCGCGACGCGATGCCGATGATCCTCGACCGGGGCATCACGCTCATCGGGCTCTCGCTCGCGAACCTCTCGGGCGAGGACCGCGAGCAGCTCGAGCTGCCCCTCGACGCCCGCGAGGAACCGCGGCCCGCGCTGGCCGGCCGGGGGACCGAGGACACGCCCCGGGATCCGGCGGCCCTCGACCGCACCCTCGACGCCGTCCGGGCCCGCTTCGGGGCGGCCTCGGTGAACCGCGCCACCCAGCTCGGGCGCGAGCCCGGGCTGACCGTTCCGGTGCTCCCGGAACACCAGTAGAATCTTGCTCCCAGGTGTCTCCCTCTGAGACACGGCGGGCCCCCGGACAGCCCCTTTCGTGAGGCCCACGAGCCTCTGACCTGCGACGAACGGTCACCGATCGAAGTTCGGCGGCAATGTGCAGTATCTGCACACACAAACGGTGATGTTGACCACACCACCTGCCGACGCGTTCAGTGACGAGCGGCTCGCCGGGGACCACCCGGCGACGGAGGCAGACCGGCCCGACCGCCACCGGACCGGATCCGACACCCACCGGGTCGCTCCTCCGCCACCACGGCCTCACGAGAGGGGGCGCGCATGACGGATCGCACCGGCAGTCGCGCCGCCGGCTCCGGCCGTTCGCTCAAGACCGCCGCCGAGGCACTGGCGGCACTGCGCTACCTGGGCGCCGCGGCAGCCGGGGTGACCGCCGAGGAGCTCGGCGTGGAGCTCGGCAAGAGCGCGGCCACCGCCCGCTACCTGCTCAACACCCTCTGCCAGGAGGGCTACGCCCGCCGCGAGGGCCACGCCGGCACCTACTGCCTCTGCGACGCGCCCCCGTGGGGCGACGCCTGGGGCGGGCTCTTCTCCGACGACGCCACGGGCGAGCCCGGCGACGAGGACGCGCACGTCGCGACGGTCGTGGACCTCGACGACGCCCGGGACGCGCTGCGCCCGATGCGCCGCGAGGACGACCCGGTCAGCCGCTACGAGCTCCCCGAGAGCCTCGCCGACGCCGTCACCGAGCTCTACTGGCGCACCCGCCAGCGGTCCTACCTCGCCCGCTGGGACGGCGACGCGACGGTCATCGTCGACGCCCGCGGTCACCAGGGCCTCGCCCGCATCCCCGACCTCCGCGAGCGGATCCCGGTCGCCCAGGCGCACGCGCTGGCCGTCACGAAGGCGCTCGTCGCGACCTCGTCGGAGATCGAGCAGCTGCTGCTCGCCCACACCGACCGCGCCGCCTTCACCGCCACCACGATCACCACCACCCCCGGCCTGGCCCGTGAGCTCGCCCGGGTGCGCCGCGACGGCGTGGCGATCGACCGCGAGGAGTTCGCCGAGGGCTTCTGCTGCGTCGGCGCACCGATCGTGGACCCCGACGGCCGGGTCGCCGCGAGCATCGCGGTCTCCAGCCCGGCCCGGCGCTTCGCCGAGGACTCCGACGCGCTCACCGACGCCGTCCGCGAGGTCGCCGCGACCGCGATGCGCGAGTGGCGCGCGCGGGTCGACGCGACCGGCACGGCCGGCGCCGCGGCCGCCCACCCCGTGCGGGAGGGCCCCACAGACCACCTGGCGACCGAACACCGCGGACCGGCCGGCATCGGTCCGCCGACGAGGAGGTGAGGGACAGGCCCGAGACGCAGGACCCCGGCCCGAGCGCACGACCAGCGGGCCGGCACCGGAGACACCGACACCCGCCGGGTCTCCACCACCTGGTTCTATCGAGGAGGAAAGATGAGCCGTCAGAGTTTGGCGAAGGCTCACCAGAAAATCCAGGAACTCTCCTGGGAGCCGCAGTACCACGAGCCGTACATGAAGTACGGCACGGACTACACCTTCAAGAAGGCCGCGAAGAAGGACCCGCTCAAGCAGGTCCTCCGGTCCTACTTCCCCATGCAGGAGGAGAAGGACAACCGCGTCTACGGTGCCTCGGACGGCGCGATCCGCGGCAACATGTTCCGCCAGGTGCAGGAGCGCTGGCTGGAGTGGCAGAAGCTCTTCCTGTCGATCATCCCGCTGCCGGAGATCTCGGCCGCGCGGTCGATGCCGATGCTGTTCCAGGCGGTTCCCAACCCGGAGCTGCACAACGGCCAGGCGATCCAGATGATCGACGAGGTCCGTCACTCGACGATCCAGCAGAACCTCAAGCGCCTGTACATGAACAACTACATCGACCCGGCGGGCTTCAACAACACCCTCCGGAACTTCCACTCGGACTACTGCGGCACCATCGGCCGTCAGTTCGCCGAGGGCTTCATCACCGGTGACGCGATCACCGCGGCCAGCATCTACCTGACGATCGTCGCCGAGACGGCCTTCACGAACACCCTGTTCGTGGCCATGCCGGCCGAGGCGGCCGCCAACGGTGACTACCTGCTGCCGACGGTGTTCCACTCGGTCCAGTCGGACGAGTCGCGCCACATCTCGAACGGCTACGCCACGCTGCTCATGGCGCTGTCGGACGAGGACAACCGCCAGCTCCTCGAGCGCGACCTCCGCTACGCGTGGTGGAACAACCACCGCGTCGTGGACGCCGCGATCGGTACGTTCATCGAGTACGGCACGAAGGACCGCCGCAAGGACCGTGAGTCCTACGCGGAGATGTGGCGTCGTTGGATCTACGACGACTACTACCGGGCCTACCTGCTGCCGCTCGAGAAGTACGGCCTGGTGATCCCCCACGACCTCATCGAGGAGTCGTGGAACCAGATCTGGAACAAGGGCTACGTCCACGAGGTCGCGCAGTTCTTCGCCACCGGTTGGCTCGCCAACTACTGGCGCATCGACGGCATGACCGACACGGACTTCGAGTGGTTCGAGTACAAGTACCCGGGCTGGTACGACCGCTACGGCAAGTGGTGGGAGAACTACAGCCGTCTGGCGAAGCCGAACGGCCACCACCCGATCGTGGCCGAGGACGTCGACTACGTGTACCCGCACCGCTGCTGGACCTGCATGGTCCCGTGCCTGGTGCGCGAGGACATGGTCGTCGACAAGGTGGACGGCCAGTGGCGGACCTACTGCCACGAGGCCTGCCGCTGGACGGACGCCGTGGCGTTCCGCCCGACGTACGAGGGCCGCGACACCCCGAACATGGGCAAGCTCGTCGGTCACCGTGAGTGGGAGACGCTGTACCACGGCTGGAACTGGGCCGACGTCGTCTCCGACATGGGCTTCGTCCGTGACGACGGCAAGACCCTCACGGCGCAGCCGCACCTCGATCTCGACCCGAAGAAGATGTGGACGCTCGACCACCTGCGGCGCATGCCGAACGTGGCCAGCCCCAACGTCATCCTCAACGAGATGAGCGACAGCGAGCGCGACGCGTTCGTGGCGGACTACAACGCCCAGGGCCCCGCGGGCCGGCCGGCGAACGCCACGTCCTGATCAGGGCCCTGTCTCTCCGGACAGCCTGATCGACACCGTGTGACACCGCGGGGAGGGCCGGCCGTTCCCGGTCCTCCTCGCGGTCCCCGGGCCGCGCCCCGTCGGCGCGGCCCTTTTCTTCCCGGACGCCCTGCGTCCGTCGAGTTCCTCCCCGGCCGGGACCCACTCGTTGTCGTAACCCCTACTCGCAAGGAGCCAGTCGTCGATGGGTGACAAGCACCGGGTCCGGTTCGAACCGGTCGGCATCGAGATCGAGGTCGACGAGGACCAGACGATCCTGCGTGCCGCGTTCGAGCAAGGCGTGCAGCTCATGCACGGCTGCAAGGAAGGTCAGTGCGCGGCCTGCAAGTCCTTCGTCCTCGAGGGCGAGATGGACGACATCGAGCTCGACCGCTACTCGACCTTCGCCCTTCCCGACATGGAGCGGGAGGAGGGCCAGACGCTCCTCTGCCGCGCCCACGCCTACGACGACCTCGTGATCGAGCTCCTCAACTACGACGAGGAGGTCCTGCGGTCCGGTCTGCCGGTGCGCAAGGGCACCGTCGAGGTGCTCGCGAACGAGCCGGTGACGCACGACATGCGCCACCTGGTCGTCCAGCAGGTGGCCGGCGAGGACATCAAGTTCTTCCCCGGCCAGTACATGGACTTCATCCTCCCCGGCTCCGGTGAGAGCCGGTCGTTCTCCATGGCCAACACGCCGAACCGCGAGGGTCGGTTCGAGTTCGTCATCAAGATCTACCCCGACGGCCTGTTCTCGCAGTTCCTGGAGAACGAGGTCTCGATCGGGGACCGGCTGGAGGTCGAGGCCCCCTTCGGGACCTGCACGCTCCGGGACAGTCGCACGTCGGACATCGTCTTCGTCGGCGGCGGCGCCGGGATGGCTCCGCTGCTCGGGCTGCTGCGCGCCCTCGCCGAGAAGGAGACCGACCGGAAGGCCGTCCTCTACTACGGGGCCCGCACCAAGGCCGACCTCTGCTTCGAGAAGGAGCTCCGCGCCCTCGAGGAGGAGCTCCCCTCGTTCCGATACGTGCCCGCCCTGTCGGACTCCGACGGCGACGACTGGGACGGCGCGACCGGCCTCATCACCGAGGTGGTCCGGGAGCACGAACCGGACCTGAAAGGCAGGGATGCCTATGTGTGCGGGCCGCCGCCGATGGTCGACGCGGCGATCGCCCTGCTGACACAACGCGGTGTGGACGAACGGCACATCTACTTCGACAAGTTCACGACTACCGGAGAGCCAGAGGACGAGGGCAACACATGACCACAGCCGAGAGCAGCGAACGCAGTGTTCCGAAGCCGGTGTTCACCGACGCCGAGGCGGGGGCGAAAGAATTCCCCGACTCCGGACCATCGGCCCGCCGGTACAACTACTTCAAGCCCGCGAAGCGCAAGCAGACCCACTACGAGGACGTCACCGTCGAGGTCCAGCCGGACCCGCGCCACTACCTGACCCAGGGCTGGATCTACGGCTTCGCCGACGGCACCGGTGGCTACCCGCTGACGTGGACGAAGCTCAAGGCGTGGGGGTCCGACGACCCCATTCCCGAGCGCGGACCCGGCTCCGGTGGTAAGCCGGTGCAGAACTGGCCCGCTCACGGCTGGCACGAGTTCCGGGATCCCAACGAGGAGTGGGAACTCACGATGTACCGGTACAACGCCAACGTTGTCCGGCAGGTGACCCAGAACGTCGAGAACGCCCGCACCACGAAGGCGTTCGAGCAGTGGACCCCGAACTGGGTGCACTTCGTCGAGCGCAACGTGGGCGCCTGGATGCACGTCGAGCACATCCTCGGCCTCTACGTGTTCGCGGCCTGCAACCGCTCCGGCCCGACGAACATGCACAACACGGTGATGGCCGTGAACAGCGAGCACAAGATCCGCTTCGCCCAGGATCTCGCGCTCTACAACCTCACCCTCACCGAGGAGATCGAGGGCTTCGACGGGACCGCCCACCTCGAGGCCTGGAACTCCGACCCCGTGTGGCAGGGCGTCCGCAAGGTCACCGAGGCGCTCACCGCGGTCCACGACGACTGGGGCGAGATGATCTTCGCCACCAACATCGTCTTCGAGCCGCTGTTGGGCGAGCTCTTCCGGTCGCGGCTGGTGATGCAGGCGGCGGCGAGCAACGGCGACTACGTCACCCCGACGGTGATCGGCTCCGGCGAGTACGACTACGCCCAGCGCGACCTGCGCTGGTCGCAGGCCTGCTTCGGTCCGCTCGCCCAGGACCGCGAGTTCGCCGAGTACAACAAGGACATCATGAACGGTTGGCTGCGGAACTGGGTTCCCCAGTGCCTCGAGGCCGCCCGCCAGTTGCAGCCGCTGTGGTCGCAGCCCGACGCCAAGCCCCCGCGCTTCGAGGACAGCCTCGACGCCGCCAAGAGCCGTTTCTCCGCGATCCTCACCGATCTCGGTCTCGAGTCCCCGAAGGAGCTCTCCCAGTGACCCAGTCGACCACGCGGCCCGCCTTCGGGGGCGAAAGCCCGTTCAAGCAGGACAACACCGAGTCCGGCATGGCCGGCGTGACCCTGATGAACAACCAGATCGGCGCGGTCGTCGCCGAGGTCATGGACCGTCAGGAGAACGTCACCGTCCGGGAGCTCCCCGCGATGATCCGCGTGGACTGCGTCGGGCGGATGGACTTCGTGTACGCGGAGATCTCGGAGGCGCTCGGCGAGGAGCCCGACTTCTACGACGCCGCCGAGTTCGAGGAGAACATGTCGACGCACTACGGGAAGATGGTCCACATGGACGATCGCACCGTGATGTTCGGCAACCTCGAGGAGGCGGCCGAGTTCATCGGCGACATGCTCCCGCCCGTGGTGAACAAGTAGTACCGCCGGAATCCCACCGGGTCGCCGGTCGCCGCTCGTCGCGGGGGCGCGGCCGGCGACCCGGTTCCGGAGACCACTGAATTGCCGATTACCCGCGAGCAATCGCCCCGAACCCCATTCTTCGGAGAAGAGAGGCCATGGCCAAGGAACTGCGATTCGGCGCCGACGCCCGTCACGCCCTCCAGGCGGGGGTGGACCAGCTCGCCGAGGCCGTGAAGTCGACCCTGGGTCCCAAGGGGCGCAACGTCATCCTCGAGAAGATCACCGGCACGCCCGAGGTGACCAACGACGGCGTGACGATCGCTCGCGAGATCTACCTCCGCGACCCGTTCGAGAACATGGGGGCGCAGGTCCTCAAGGAAGCCGCCGTCAAGACCAACGACGTCGTCGGCGACGGGACCACCACGGCCACCGTCATCGCCCAGGCGATCGTCCGCGAGGGTCTGCGAGCCATCGGCTCCGGCGGTAACCCCGTGCTCGTGAAGCGCGGCATCGACCTCGCCGTCGGGAAGATCGTCGAGCACCTCTCCAGCGTGGCGCACCCGGTCGACGACGTGGAGTCGCTCTCCCGCGTCGCCTCGATCTCCGCCAACGACGACGAGTCCATCGGCCGCGTCGTGGCCCAGACCCTCCACGCCGTCGGCGACGACGGCGTGATCACCGTCGACGACGGCCCGGTGCACGGTCTGCGGGTCAACTTCGTCGAGGACTTCGAGTTCCAGAACGGCTACGTCTCGCCGTACCTCGTCACCGACCCGGGCTCGATGCTCGCCGTCCTCGACGACCCGTACCTGCTGTTCTGCGCCGAGAAGATCAGCGACGTCCGGACGCTCATGCCGGTCCTCGAGAAGATCATGCGCGACCCGCGGCCCCTCGTGATCGTCGCCGAGAAGCTCGAGGGCTCCGCCCTCCAGATGCTGGTGCACAACCACGTCAACGGGCACCTGAAGGTCACCGCGATCCAGGCCCCGGGCTTCGGCGAGAAGCGCGTCCACCTGCTCGAGGACATGGCGGCCCTGTGCGGCGGCAAGGTCCAGTCCAAGGCCTCGGCGTTCGCGCTGGAGCAGATGGGCCTCGAGCACCTCGGCCGCGCCCGCCAGGTCCGCGCGACGAGCGAGAGCACGGTCATCATCGGGGGCGGCGGCGACCCGGCCGCCCGCGAGACCCGGGTGTCGCAGCTGCGCGCCGAGATGGACCGCGCCACGATCGGCACCGACGAGGACTGGTTCTCCGAGCGCATCGCCCGGCTCTCCGGCAAGGCCGCGATCCTCCAGGTCGGCGCGCCCACGAACGCCGAGCTCAAGGAGATCCGCCACCGCGTCGACGACTCCCTGCAGGCGACCCGCGCGGCCATGGCCGAGGGCATCGTCGCCGGCGGCGGTGCTGCCCTGCTGCACGCCGAGAAGGCGCTCGACGACGGCCTGGAGCTCTCCGGCGACTACCGCACCGGCGCCGAGATCGTCCGCGCCGCGCTGCCCGAGCCGGTCTCGCTGATCGCGAGCAACTCCGGCTACGAGAGCGCCGACGTCGTCAAGCGCGTCCGCGACATGGCCGTGGACGAGGGCTTCGACGCCCTCGAGGGCCGCTTCGGCAACATGATCGAGCTCGGGATCATCGACCCGCTGCGCGTCGTGCGCTCCGCCCTGCAGAACGGCGCCTCGGTCGCCGGCCTGATCCTCACCACCAACTCGCTGGTGGCCGAGGAGCAGACGCCCTGGAACAAGGCGCTCATGACCGAGTACGGCGAGCTCGACGAAGGCATCCCCCAGCCCTCGCCGGACGCCAGCACGCCCCAGTCGCTCGGTCTCGGCCCGTCGATGGGCTGACCGTCCGCAGCGAGACCGTCCCGCAATGATCTCGGAGAGGAGCCTGTCGTGAAGGCCGTGCGCGTGCACGAGTACAAGTCGGACCCGTCGATCGACGACATTCCGGAGCCGAAGCTCCAGGGTCCGCTGGACGTGATCGTGAAGGTCGGTGGCGCCGGGGTGTGCCGGACGGACCTGCACATCGTCAACGGGGACTGGGAGGCGATCCAGAACCCCCAGCTGCCCTACGTGATCGGGCACGAGAACGCCGGGTGGGTCCACGAGATCGGCGACGCGGTCACCAACGTCAAGGTCGGCGACACCGTGATCCTGCACCCGCAGCCCTCCTGCGGGCTGTGCCTGTCCTGCCGCGCCGGGCGGGACATGCAGTGCACCGGGGACGCGTTCTTCCCGGGGCTGTCGAACAACGACGGCGGGATGGCCGAGTACCTGCGGACCACCGCCCGGGCGTGCGTGAAGCTCAACCCGGAGACCAACCCCGCGGACGTCGCGGCGCTGGCCGACGCGGGCATCACCGCCTACCACGCGGTGCGCAAGGCCGTGCCGTACCTGTTCCCGGGCACGACGGCCGTGGTGCAGGGCGTCGGCGGCCTCGGCCACATCGCGGTGCAGGCGCTGGCCGCGCTGACCGCCACGAAGATCATCGTGGTGGACCGGAACCCGGCCGCGCTGGAGCTCGCCAAGCAGATCGGCGCCGACGAGACCGTGGTCGCCGACGGCAACCAGGTCGCCGCGGTCACGGACCTGACCGGCGGCGGCGCGACGGTCGTGTTCGACTTCGTCGCCGAGCAGGGCGCCGAGCTGGACGCGTGGGCGATGACCGGCCCGGCCGGTTACTGCTTCGTGCTCGGCTACGGCGGCGAGTTCCGGGCTCCGACCCTGGACTTCGTGGCCGGCGAGAAGAACGTGATCGGCAACATCGTGGGCACCTACAACGACCTCGCGGAGCTCATGGTCCTCGCGCAGGCCGGCAAGGTCACCCTCCACACCGTCCAGTACCCGTTGGCGAGCGCGCTGGATGCACTGCACGACCTGGACGCGGGCAAGGTCCGCGGCCGGGCGATCCTCGTCCCCTGACCGCAACTATTCGAAATCAACCCGCAAACCACCACGACGATCTTCGCGGAGGCAGTTCGACATGTACGAGAAGGATGGCGAGAAGTACTTCATCGTCGATTCCCACATGCACTTCTGGGACGCATCACCGGCGAACTGGGTCAAGGGCGCCGAGCAGTACGCCAAGGGCTGGATCGAGTGCTTCCACGCATACCAGGGCCTCGGCCCGGCCGAGACGCACCAGCCGATCGAGGAGTTCCAGAAGGTCTCCGAAGAGCAGCTGATGCGCGAGGAGTTCGAGGAGGGGTACGTCGACGTCGCGATCTTCCAGTCGACCTACCTGCGTGAGTGGTACACGAACGGCTTCAACACCACCGAGCAGAACGGCTACCTCGCCGAGAAGTACCCCGAGAAGTTCCGCCTGAACACCCGCTTCGACCCGCGTGACGGTGACGCGGGCATGCGCGAGTTCGAGGCGAACGTCGCGAAGTACAAG
>CAWKGY010000004.1:0-366762 GCA_963849235.1 uncultured Actinomycetota bacterium
TTGATTATTAGACGACATCGACGAGACGGTCAAGGGAGGTCCTCCGAGCACGACCTGCCGGACGTGTCCCCCTCGGCGTACGGAGCGGACCTCGCGCCCAGAGCCACGCCGCGTCCGCGAAGTAGTCCGAGCCGGCGTCAGGACACGACACTTCGCCGACTAGATGCTTGGCTTCGCGACGAACCTGACCTGCTTGAGCAGCTATCACGAAATTTCCGGCAGGCGGAGGCCAAGCGAGCTCCAGTGCATCTTCTCGTCAGCACAACGCCCTCCCCGGCTGCGACGCTGCCCCGCTGGGCCGATAATGGTCTGATGCAAGCGGTTCGAGACCTGAAGAGCTGTCGCGCTGCGAGCGAGGGCGAACCTTCGCTGGTCGACTGCTGCCCGCCGCCGGTCGATGCCTGATGACGCCTACATCGCATGACCAGGGCGGCCACCCAGATCACATCGCCGCCCTCGCTACAACGTTGATGAGTAACGAAGGAGTCGACCTCATCAAGGAGCACCGAGTCGGCGAGGTTCTCGATAAGGCCGTCATGGAGTCCTGGGATCTGCGGCACCAAATCTCATCGAGCGACCTCGCTAAGCTGCTAGTAGCCCATGAGGGAGTCAGCCCGGGGTCTGGTCGGCCCATGATCATTAAGTTGCGTGGATTTCATGTAATCGGTCGAATCGTACTCGACTTCGCGACGGAGGCCTTACCATTCGAACTCTCGGACTGCTGGATCCCTGACGGAATAAGCGCACGGTCAGCACAACTGACTGACGTGTCACTTCTTCGCTGTCACGTCTCAAGCGGAAGTCTTCCCGCCGTTGATATCCAGGGGGCAACTTTGGATCACGATCTGCGCCTCGACCGATCGAGTATCCGACACGTCCGCATCCAGCACACCCGCGGTCTTGCTAGCAGAAGCGCGAATTGCAGGAAAGCTGACGGCTAAAGGCACTAGGGTAGTCAGCCTCACGGGTCCCGCGCTAGACGCCGAACAATGTTCGATAGGTACCTTTACGCTATTAGACGAGGGATTTGACGCACGTGGGGACACTGAAGAAGGATTGGTCAACCTCACGGGCGGCGCCAAGCTTTCTGGCCCTCCTTCTATTCGCTCTGGGCATTTGGTGAATCCCAGTGGCCCTGCCTTAGATTTGCAGCGTGCCAAACTACACGGAGGTCTGCACGCAGACAGAATCAACGCCACGAGCAGCAGTAGCGGAGGCGTTATCCGCATGAATGGTTGCGCTATTGAGGGTCAAGTCGCACTGCGGGGTTCGGTGCTTAAATGTAGTGGCGGCCCAGCATTAATTGCAGATGGCGCATCAGCTTCAGAAAGCTTGCGCTTGGAAGGCGCGGACATGGCCGGCGAGGGCACAACCGGCGTTTTCCGTCTTCTCGGCGCATCGATCGGCAGCCAGACCATCATGACGGGTATTCGCATCGTAAATGAGACTGGCCCGGGCGTCGTGGCCGATCGAAGCCGACTGGTTGGCGGCGTGAGTCTTGATTACAGCACTGTTCGTGGCGCCGGTAGCGTTCCGGCAATCAACTTGACGGCCGTGCAGATTTCAGGAAGTCTCGATTTCCGCCGATCCGTCGTCTCAAGCATCTCCTCCACGGCGATTGACCTGCAACGTGCCACGATCTCCGGGACGGTGTACCTCAACGGCGGACTAGAAGCTTCCGGTGCCGGACCTCGACCCGTCCTCAATCTCTCGCGCGCAAACGTAGGAGATCTTTGGATGGCGGGATGAGGTCGCACACATGGAGAGAGAAGCTCTCTCCTGGGATTTAAGATGGCCGCGTATAAAAGAGTCTTCCTCGTCCAAGTAATCGGTCGTGGTGGATAAGTACATTCTGCGCATAGGACCGCGGACTACACTCCACAGCCCTATCAGCACTTGGCCACGTTGTACCAAGCCGCAGGACACGATCGAGACGCCCGTTCGCTACTGATCGCCCAGCGTCGCGACCAAATTCGCCGGGGAGACCTAAGTCGTTCTGAACGAGCATGGGGGCGCTTCACGGGTGCGACCCTTGGATACGGCTGGGCCCCTTGGCGGGCGCTTTATGCGCTGGTAGGAATCTTTACCGTGTCGGTCTCCCTCGCCCTCGCTCTTGGAGCCCACGGTGGTACCAACGCGACCTCCGCAGCCGGGACTAGCCTCTCAAACCTGTACAGCAGTAGAAAGCGTCGGAGTAGGCCTTGACCTCGGCACACCACTGCTCGGAACTGCAACAAGAATCTAGAGACAGATGCTTGATAGACACAGACGCGACCAGTGCAACAGCTACTGCATTACTGATCAGCACGTGGGTCCTGCAATTCTTCGCCTGGAGCGCCGCCGCTCTTTTTGTCACTGGCTTCACGGGATTTGTCAGAAAGACCTAGCCGGCTTTAAGACTTCCGTCGTCCGTGGGGTCAACGCCTACTCGTCTGACCAACACCGTCCAACTGCTTGCAAGACAGACTCGGACAGACCCCGACAATCACGCGCCGCGTGCGCGGAGCCCAGTTCGCGAGGTAATTGGCCGCTGAAGGCGCCTGCTCGATCAGCTGCTGACAGTGCGGACGGTTGGCTCGAGCAGGACCCTCGACGCCCCATCGCGGTCAGCGAGCCTCTCCTCGACCGTCGAGCGGGCGAGCTCGGTCGGGAGGGCGGCCGAGAACTTCAGGCCGCGCAGGGCGTGATCGTTGACCGAGGGACCCATGAGGGGTGCCCCTCTCGAAGTCGACAGCTTCTCTGCCGCCTCGCGCGGGTCCAAGCCGTGTCGGAGCCGGAGCACGTGGTCGCCGACCCGCTGAGCTGGGGTCCACGACGTCGGAAAGCGACGCGAGCAGGGTCCGGTTCGCGGCTGTCCCCGCCCAGGTCCACCAGTGCAGGTCGCCGTCGGGGACACTGACGATATGGTCGCGCCACGTCGGCGATGTCGCCGCTGTGAATGGCTTCGCGGAGTTCGGACAGTGCGAGCTCTGCGCGACGCGTCTCGCACGACCCCGGGGAGGATCTGCTGCCAAGCGGGACGCGGGGCATCCCTTCCGGCTGATCTCGTAGGGACAGGCCGGGCCGAGCGCCCGGACCATTGGGCCTCGCCGGGGAGGCTCTGTTGGCTCGACGAAGCATCGCCGGCGCTTCCAGTCGACGTGGGTCACCAGCCAGGTGCGACCAGCCGAGGGAGCAGGACCCGCGACGACCCCTCTTCGGGTCGGCGAGCAGTACGTCGTCGCCGACCGAACCAACTCGCGCCGCCCGTGCGAGCAGCGGTGAACTCCGGCGGCGGCGGTGAACACCGCCATCAGGTCCGAGAAGTGACGGCGCCCGAAGCGACGCTCGGCCTCGGGCCCGATGAAGGTGAGAGTCCCCGTCGCGGTCGAGATAGCCCTCGTCGAGCAGGGGGGCGAGAACACCCTCACGCCGTCGTCGACTACCGGTGCGAGCCCAGCCCACCACTCCGGTCCACGCGGCACGCCCAGAGTGTGCTCCTGCAGGGCCAGTGCCAGGTATTCCGGCCGGGCAACGATGTGCCGCGGGCTGGATGGCGGCACGATCGGCTCGACCCAGCCTTGCGACCAGCGAGGCAGCAGCCCCGCGGCGCGCACCAGCTCGGCATCATCCAGAGGTCGAGGAACAGGCAGTTGCGCGTCGTCTCGGACGGCGCCCGTCCGCCCGAGGCGCTGCAGCAACGAGGCGACCGTGTGCGGCGCGCCGATCTGGATCACGCGGTCCAGGTCGCCGACGTCGATGCCGAGCTCGAGTGTCGAGGTGGCACGATACGCAGTCGCGCCCCTCGGCGAAGCCCGCTCCGGCCGCGGCGCTCGTCCAGCCGACAGCGACGAGTGCGACACGAACGTCGTCGACGCCGTGCGCCCGTAGCTCGGCGGCGAGCATCTTCGCACGCGGCGGCTGTCGGCAAAGACCAGCCGCTTCTCGCCTGGTGCAGCGCCGCGATCACCTTCGCCGCGTTTGGCGCCGACCCGACGTAGCTGAGCTGGAGATCGAGCTCCGGTCACCTCGCCGGGTCTCGGCGGCTGACCAGCCGATCCGACAAGACCTTCGTATCGAATGGACCCTGGGTCCCCCCCGCAACCGAACCGGGTCTCTTCCCGATGGACGACCCTGCAGCCAGTCCAGCAGCTCGTCCGGGTTGCCGACGGTCGCCGAGAGCCCAGACCCGCTGGAGCGGCCGTCCGGCAACGGGTCAAGGCGCTCGACGACGCAGCAGGTGCCACCCGCGGTCGTCGCCGGCGAAGGCGTGCACCTCGTCGACGACGATGGCCCGGAGCCGGCGAAAAGCGCTGGCGGTCCACGCGGCGCGACCAGCATCGACTTCGAGCGACTCCGGGTGTCGTCAGCAGCACGTCCGGTGGCTCGGCCGAGGAGCCCGCTTGCGCCGCGGCGTCCCCGGTGTCGCCGTGCCACACGGCGGCCGGCGCCAGTCCAGCCGGCGAAGTCCCTGGAGGCGCGGGCGAGGTTGTTCAGCAGTGCCCGCAGCGGGCAGACGTAGAGGACCGACAGGCCGCTCCAACCCTCGTCGGCCATGCGCGACAGCAGGGGAAAGCAGGGCCGCCTCGGTCTTGCCGCCTGCGGTCGGTGCGAGCAGCAGTGCGTCGTCGCCGCCGAGGATGGGCTCGACGGCGTCGCCTGCAGCGGTCGCAGGCCAGCCGATGTAGGGAGTTGACGACGTGATGCTACGACCGGGTGCAACGCGTCTACCGCCTGCAAGCTCGAGGACATCGACCTCAGTGTCACCCAAGCGACCGGTCCCCTTCCCTCCGGAGCCTCGCGACGTGGCAGAGTCCTGGTCTCAACGACGACTAAGATCGCGGCGTGGGCGGCTGGAGAGGCGCACCCGGAACCACGAGGGGGAAGAGAGTCCGGTTGACCCCGGAAGATCCCCCGCTGGGTCGAGGTCACGCCGTCGCAGTTCACCTCACGAGGCCGAGGGACTGCGCCTGACCGAAGCTGCTGCCCGGCACGGTGCCGTTCCGCGCCTGGTCGAACTTCGAGTTCCGCGACAACCAGCGGCAAGTGGCACGAGGTCGACCTGCCGGTCCTCGGACGAGCGCCGGCTGCACCTCGTAGAGCTGAAAGATTACCGCGGCACCCTGCGCGGCGATGACCACGGCTGGCTGCGCGACGGCCACCGCGGCCGAGGACTCGCCGCTCAAGCTCGCGCGCCGTAAGGCCCAGCGCCTCGCCACCAGGCTCCGGGACGAGCTCGTCCACTGGGCCAGCGAAAAGCAACCTAGCATACCGGACGTCCGCTCACGCAGTCCCGTACGTCCAGGAAGCGGTGTTCCTGCACCACCCCGATTTCCGCTGCGAGCTGCCGTCGGCGGCCTCGCGCCAGGACCTATTCGGCCTCGAGGGCCAGCTGAGACGGCACTCGGGCTGCCCGGGATCTCCGCTCGATTGCTGGAACCGCCCACTCCCATAGCGCGGTCGACCCAACGGCCGGACGAGATCGTCGCGGAGCTGATGGCTCGGATCGGGATCGGTGCCGCGCCGCCAGCGCGAGGCCGGTTCTGGATCATCGACGAGCAGCCGCTAGCCGAGGGGGACGGCTGGCAGGACTGGCCGGCGTTCCACAGGGTCGCGACAACCGACCGCGCCAGCATCCGGTTCCTTGATCACCCCGCCCGGCGCCGCTGCCGAGGAACGGGCGCCGGCGACGCTGGCCGAGCACGAATTCGAGTGAGTCGCGGCTCGCCCACAACGGGCTGGTCGGGCCACTCGCGACTCGTAGAAAGCCGACCTCGGCGACAGGGCTGGTCTACCCGCTGGACGAGCGCTATCAGCGGCTCGACCTCTGGCTGGCCGACCAGACCGCAAAGGTCCGGCCGAAGACCAGTTCTCGGTGCTTGCGCCAGGTCGCAGAAGCAGTTTCGGCTACGCCCACCGCAACCGGGTCGTCCACCGCGGGCTCAATCCCATCCGGTCTGGGTGCGCGGCGCGCGGACGGTCACTGTCCGGGTCCGGGTGCGGGACTGGCGAGCGCCGGGCCCGGTTCGGGACGGGCGCGACGAGCAGGCCTGCTGGCCAGGCGTCACCGCGCCCTGAGGCGAGACAGGACGGACCGAGCACGCTGTGACCGCGGCTCGCGGCCTGATGGCCGGGCGATCGATGGCGACGCGAGCGACTTCGCCGCGGCCTTCCAGGCACCCGGAGGGACTCTGGTCACCGGAGGCCGACCGAATCGACTCGACGTGTTTGCCCTCGGCGCCCTCGCCTACTTCACGCGACCCGCACGCGGCCGGCCGCCGGACCGGGCCGAGCTGCGTGAGCGGCTGCGCCGCGCCGATGGCCTCGACCTTGCCGCCGACCTGCCGCAGGCTCCCGTCGACGGCCCGCGACGCTGGTACTGGAGGCCACCCGCCCGAAGGTCGGCGAACGGCTCGGCGACGTCCCCGGATTCCTGACCAAGCTCTCGACGAAGCGGAGCGGGCGCTCACGGGGCGGACGGGATGCCGGTCTGACCCCCTGGAAGCACGCCCGGCTCGACAGTGCTCGGGCGGCCGCTACCGGCTCGAGTTCGCCGCCTCGGCGCGGGTTCGACCGCGAAGGGCTACTCGTCGCCGACCGGCCGCCGACGAGGCCCGTGACGGGTTGCGCGTGCTCAAGGTCGCGACGAGCAGGCCGTGGGACCGGCTCGACGGCGAAGCCGAGGTCCTGGCCGACCTCAGCACCCGCGGCTGGTGCGGATGATCGAGGGGCCCGTGCCGCTGGGCGGCCGGGCCGCGCTGGTGCTGGACCAGCGCGGCGACGAAACGCTGGCCGAGGTGATTGGCCGACCGGGACCGCCAGTCGCTCGACCTGCAGGAGCGCTGGGGCAACCGACCTGCTGGAGCGCTGGTCGCGCTGGACCGCGGCGTCACCCACCGCGACATCAAGCCGGCCAATCTCGGCGTCTAGAAGGCGCGCAGCGACCGGGCCAAGCACCTGGTGCTCTTCGACTTCTCGCTGGCCCGGGCCGCCGCCGAGATCGTCACTGCCGGGCACCCCGCCGTACCTGGACCCGTTCCTGGACACCCGCCGCCGCGGCCGTTACGACACCGCGGCCGAGCGCTACGCCGCCGCCGTGGTGCTCTTCGAGATGGCCACCGGCAACACCCCGCCTACGGCGACGGCCCTCGGACCCCGCCGTCCTCGCTCGATCACCGACGGTGGAGCCCGTCATGTTCGACCCCGCCCTGGCCGCGCCGCTGACCGCCTTCTTCAGCAACGCGCTGCACCCGCGATCCGGCGCACCGGCCCGGCACCGCCGCGGACATGCTGCACGCACTGGCAGGCAATCTTCCCGCCGCTACCGCGCCGACGCCCCCCATCACGATCCGACGCCGGACGGCCGGCGTCGACACCGCGCTAGCCCGCCGGCCTTTCAGCCCGGGCGCTGTCCGCGCTCGCCCCGTACGGCGGTGCTAGCCACCGTCGGCGACCTGCTTGCCGTGGACCCGTCCGGCTGAACCGCCTGCCCGGAGTCGCCGAGGCCACCCGCCGGGAGATCGCGGAACACTGCGCGTGTCTGGCGCCAGGCGCTCGGCCGCCGGCTAGCCGCAAGCCAGCGGGCCCCGGTCGGCAGGCCCGATCCGCTCGCGCCGCTGCAGGCGCGCTGCGCCGCCCAGCGGATCGTCGGCCGCCCGCCGGCAGGCCGCCCGGACCTGCTCCTGGGCACTGGCGCCGGGACTGGACGCGTTCGCCAGCAGGGCCGAGGTCGCGACAGCCCTGGACGCAGCCCCCGCCGCGCGGCACCCAGCAGATCGGGCAGCTGCAGGAAGCCTGGGCCGACAACCCGGACAGCCGTGACCCTGCTCGATGCCCTCGGTGACCTCGCCGCGCCGCGCTGACGGACTTCGGTGGGGTGGCCACAGTCGCCGAGCTCGCCGACGACGCTCCTGGCTAACCCTCGATACGGCCAGCGCAGCGCCGGCCGCCGACGGGCCGGACCGCGCGACGACCGCCGGGCTGCTACGGGTCGCCCTGGACCGGCAGCACGCGCTGCGGCCGCGCCGACGACCGAGTACTCTGCTCGCGGCGCGCCGCGGCGGGCGCCTGGCGCTGCTCGCCGCGGAGCCGGAGATTGCTGGATCAGCCGCCGAAGTGAGGGCGGCGCCGCGCCGGCGAGCTGGTTGCCCAGGCCGACGCGACCATTACCGCTAGTGCCCGCGCCGCGGCGCGGCGCGTGAGCAGCGCACGCTCCGCCGGGTTGTCGCCGACAAGCGGCCGCACGGCCGCGATCCCGGCGTCGCTTGGTGCTCTGGCCGCCGCGCTCGCCGAGTCAGGCGCGGTTCGGGGTCGCGGCGAACTGCACATCGCCGACCTGCCGGCGGCGACCGCGCTGCCGAGGCCCTCGCGCGGACTCGGGGCCAGCCAGCGTGCTCAGCCCCGCAGAGTCCGCAGCCGGGTCCGCGCCCGATTCCCGGCGCTGGAGCCATTGCCCGCGAACGCGCCGCGGCTGGACCTGCTCGTCCGCGAGGCCGGGCTGGACCTGATCTACGAGCGAGGTCTAGCGTTCCGCGACGCCGACCCGCGCCGAGCAGCAACCAGCCTCGGCCACCCGGCGAGTCCACCGCCCTGGCCTCTGCATCCGACGGGCGCCGCCGTTCGCGGCGCGCACCCGCGGGCACCGGCTCGCCGAGAGCGCACGACCCGCTCGTTCCTGGCCCTCGGCGACCCCGGCTCCGCCCCGACCACAAATGCCGTGCGCGACCCTGGTCGAACACCTACGGCGCGCGCGGTGGTCGACGTGACCCGCGTACTCTGGACGGGATGCAGTCGCCTGGCCGGAGCGGCCGGCCTGCCGTGGGAACGGCCGGGCGGCCGACGCCGCCGCCGGCCGGCACCCGCGAAGCCGCAGGGCCTCAGCGGCCGCGGTGCAGCGCGCGGTGCCCGCCGTCGATGCGCGATCGCCGACCGCGATGTCGGCGCCCGGCCGACCGCCGGCCGGTGCTACTGACCGAGGTCGCCCCGCTGGCCCGCTACGGCCACCTGGACCATGCTGGCCAGCTGCACCGACCTGGCCGCCCGGCCGGCGACCAGGCATCTGGCTGCTCGTGCCGCAACTGCGGGGCACCAGGGCGCCGTGATCGACGGCCGACCCTGCCGCTCGCCGCACCCGGCAATTCTTCGCGCCTCGACGCCATGGACTCGCCACCCGTGCCCGCCGCCCCTGCGACCGCCGGAGGACTCATCGTGACGGCTACCGCGGCGCTGACTAACGACCTGCAGCGGGAGGTCCTGCGTGCTGGAGCGCGACCTGCGCGACGGGTCGCGGCCGACCCCGAGCGGCGAGGGTCCTGGACGCAGGAGCACCAGTCGAGGCGCTGAACGCCGCGCGCACCGACTGGGCGTGGCTAGGCGATGGCGCGACGACCGGGTGACCCAGGCGGCCGTGGCCTGGGTGCTGCCGACGGTGTTCGTCCGGTTCTGCGAGGACAACGCACTCCTCGCGCCGGTCTGGATCCCCGGGGCCGGGGCACCGGCGGCAGGAGGCGCTGGACGCCCGAGCTGGCGTACTTCCAGAAGCATCCGAGCACACCGACCGCGAGTGGCTCTCGCCAGCCGATCGATTACCTGTCCCGGCTGCCTGCGACGCGAGCGCTCGGTGGACTGGCACTCGCCGTTGCACACTGGTCGCCCCGTCCGGTGACGCGGCCGCGGCGCTGCTGGCGTCCTGGCGACGAGCGCGACGAGGACGGCGCGCTCACTGCACGACCTCGCCGACCCGGACGCGGCCACCCGCTTCCTCGGCGACCTGTATCAGGATCTGTCCGAGCACGCCAAGGAGACCTACGCGCTGCTGCAGACCCCGGAGTTCGTCGAGGAGTTCATCCTCGACCGGACGATGACGCCGGCGCTCAACGAGCGGCCGCTCGACGGGTTCCGATGATCGACCCGGCCTGCGGGTCCGGGCACTTCCTGCTCGGCGCTGTTCGGCCGGCTGCTTGACCGCTGGCACCGCCACGCCCCCGGCCTGGAGACTCGTGCGCCGAGTTCAGGCCGCGCTCGACGCGATCCACGGCGTCGACATCAACCCGTTCGCGGTGGCGATCGCCCGCTTCCGGCTCACCGTCGCTGCGCTGCAGGCCGAGGGAACCCACCGGCTGGAGGACGCCCCTGCGTTCAAAGATCACCTCGCCGCTGGCGACTCGTTGTTGCACGGCCCGGGGATGGCGAACTCGACTACGCCGACGACAACCCGTACGTCGTCGCCTCAGGGTTCGCCTACACGGCTGAGGACCTCGACGCGCTGCGCGAGATTCTACAATACGGTCGATACGACGTCGTGGTGGGCAACCCGCCCTACATCACGCCGAAGGACACGGCCCTCAACCGGCTGTACCGGAAGCGGTACAGCGACGTCTGCAAGGGAACGTACGCACTAACAGTGCCCTTCATGCAGCGGTTCTTCCAGCTAGCGAAGTCGAAGCACGGAAGTGGTATGGCAGGCTGGGCAGGACAGATCACTAGCAACTCCTTCATGAAGCGGGAGTTTGGTGCACCGCTCATCGAGAAGTTCTTGGCCCGTTCGACCTCCGCCTCGTGGCCGACACCTCCGGCGCCTATATCCCCGGCCACGGGACCCCGACCGTCATTATCGTCGGACGACCGCAGTCGCCGACGTCTTCGACCGTGCGCGCAGTACTGGGAATACGCGGCGAGCCCGGCCGCCCGGCCGAGCCTTCTAGGGCCACGGTGTGGAGAAGCATCGTCGATCATGTGGACGACTTGGGACACGATGACGGCTTCACGAGCACAACTGATCTGCCACGGGACCGACTCGAGAAGCATCCGTGGTCCCTCACTGGCGGAGGCGCAGGCGAGTCGCTCGCCGAACTGAACCGACAGACTGCCACCGTATCAAGTCGGATCACACCGGCATGTTTGGCGACAGTCATGGCGAAGACATACTCGCCGGAACGACCGGTCGTTTTCAGAGGCTAGGGGTCTCTCCTGCGGACTTGACGTCCGCCGCAAGTGGCGATACCACACGAGACTGGCGAGTAGCTGCAGTCGGTGAACTAGTGCTTCCATCCGGTAAGGTTCACCAGCCATCACCTGAGCCGGAAACGCTGACGGCGCTATGGCCGTGGCGCACGTCCTTATGGAGTCGAGCGACCTTCTCAGAAGGCACCTACCGAGAAGCCGGCCACCACTGGCTGAGCTGGCATCAGATCAGTGTGCTCGATCGTAAGCGCGTGAATCTGACCTTCGCGAAGATAGTGACCCACAATCACTTCGCGTTCTCCCGCGACGAAGTGGTCGAAAAGCCGAGTGCTCTGCGCGTCGAACTACCCGAAGGGGCGAGCGAGGACGATCACCTGGAGTTGCTCGGGGTTCTCATCTCCTCGACCGCCTGCTTCTGGCTCAGACAGAACAGTCATAGTAAGGGAAGCCAGGGGGTCAACGAGGGCGTCAAAGCGGAGTCGTGGGAGCGCTTCTACCAGTTCACCGGGACCACGCTACAGGACTTTCCACTGCCGGAGACGTTGCCGCGGCGGCGAGGCCGACTGCTGGATTCGCTCGCGCGGGAGCTGGTGCGGCAAGCACCCGATGCCGTGTGCGCAGTCGGGACACCGTCGCGGGGCTCGCTGGACGAGGCGCGGGTTGAGCACGACCGGATTCGAGCCAAGATGATTGCGTTGCAGGAGGAGCTGGACTGGGAGTGCTACCGGCTCTATAACCTCCTCGCCGAGGACCTCACGTATCTACGCCAACCTGCCAGGGCTGGCGCTGGGAGAAACGGACCTTCGAGATTGCGCTGGCGCGGCGGGCCGCCGCCGGCGAGGAGGGCACCGCCTGGTTCGACCGGCACGGCTCGACGCCGATCAGCGAGCTGCCCGACCACTGGCCAGA
This sequence comes from uncultured Actinomycetota bacterium, assembly GCA_963849235.1. Lineage (GTDB taxonomy): Bacteria > Actinomycetota > Actinomycetes > Mycobacteriales > Pseudonocardiaceae > Actinomycetospora. The sequence goes on from CAWKGY010000004.1 coordinate 11,851, forward strand.
GGACTACCGGAAGCTGGTGCAGCGCCGCCTAGAGCTGATCGAGTCAGATCGGGTCGATCGGGCTGCTGGAGCGCCCAGAGAACAAGCGTCGCTGGTCGCTGCAGCCGTGGGAGAAGCGCGAGCAAGAGGAGGTGCTGCGTGACTGGCTGCTCGACCGGCTCGAGGACCGGCGGTTCTGGTTCGACGCTCAGGGCCGACCGCTGGCGCGCAGTGTCGCGCAACTCGCCGACCAGGCGTCCCGCGACGCCTATCTCACGAGCGTGCTCACCCTGTGGGAGGGCCAGCCGGACGTCCCCGTCAGCGACTCGCTGCAGCGGCTGCTGGCCGACGAGGCCGTCCCGTTCCTCGCCGCCCACCGCTATACCGACTCTGGGCTGCGCAAGCGAGCGGATTGGGAGCAGACCTGGGAGCTGCAGCGCCGCGAGGACGCCGGCCAAGACGTCGGCACCATTCCCGTCCCGCCTAAGTACGCCAAGGCCGACTTCCGCCGCGGCGCGTACTGGACCGCGCGCGGTAAGCTCGACGTGCCGAAGGAGCGGTTCATCGCCTACCCCGACGCCGGCCGGGATACCGAGCCGACCTCGCTCCTGGGTTGGGCTGGGCTTGGACCACGCCGAGCAGGCGCTTGTGCTCGGGCGGATCATCGCCGAGCGGGAGGCGGAGGGCTGGACCGACGACCGCCTGGTCCCGTTGGTCGCCGGGCTCGCCGAGCTCCAGCCTTGGGTCGACCAGTGGCATGCCGAGCTGCACCCCACCTACGGGCTGAGCCTCGCCGCCGATCAACGAGGAGCTCTCCCTGGTGGGCCGCTCAGCTCGGCTACACGCGTGAGCAACTCGCTGCCTGGCTGACGGTGCCGGTGCGCCGCGGCCGCCGTCCGAAAGCCAGGACATGATGGTCGGACCGAGTTCGTGGTCGACCTCTCCGATCGGTGAACGGCGACGGGAAGGGCTCGTGTTGCGCTTATCGCAGCCCGAAATTGATCCGGAAGGACATTTCGAACGTCGTACGGATCGACCGGCTGGTGCACATGACTGACTGATACCGCGAGGTGAGGCGCTGCTATCCGTCCAGGACAAGCCGATCGGCCGGGACGGATGCCTGTGTCGCCACGCCCGCGACGAGCCGTTCCTTGGACCGGACGTCGCCGCTGGTGCGCGGCGGCATTGGCGTGCCGACGGGGTATCTCAGGAAGATCGAAACGAGCAGGCCGGGGATGCGGAGTGCGGCCACACCCAGCCACGTCGGAAGTCCGGCAGCCGGCGACTGTCCCGCTCCCCGACCTGTCTCAGCAGCTCGTACAGGAACTCCTTCTCGACGCCGAAGGCCTCAACCGCCATGCGTCCTCCTCATCCGCACCTGCTGGGGCATGCCCCGCACTGCGGCCGCCCCGGGTGGCGGCTGTCTCCGTCGCATCGTCGTCTGATGGGATAAGCCCTGTGGGGACCCCGCTGCGCGACGTCATCGACATCCCGGAACAGACCGGGGCCGAGGACTACGTACTTCGGCTGACCGAAGGGAGCGGCCCACGGTCGCGTCGCCGAGACGCTGCACCGCTACGTGGTCACCGACGACCTGGAGCGCGCCTTCCACTCCGCGCTCGGCTTGGTCAGCGAAGCGATCCGGTCGGGAACGAGCCGGGAGCGTTCCTGTCTGGCTCCTTCGGGTCCGGCAAGAGCCACTTCATGGCCGTGCTGCACGCGCTGCTCGGTCGGGAGCCGGCCGCCCGGTCTCATCCCGGACTGCAGCCGGTGTGTGCCCGCCACGACGCCGCCCTCGAAGGCCGGTCGATCCTGCGGCTCGCCTATCATGTCCTGGGCGCTAGCACGCTCGAGGAGGCGCTCCTCGGCGGCTACCTCGACCAGATCCGGGAGCTGCACCCCGGTGCCGAGCTCCCCGCAGTCCACCTGAGTCCGACGGGATCGTGCGCGACGGGGAGCGGCAGCGCGAGCGGCTCGGGGACGAGAAATTCCTCGTCGAGCTCTCTGGCGGCGGCGCGACCGACGTCTGGTCCGGGCTGCTGGGCGGCGGTCGATGGACGAGGGAGGCCTACGACGCCGCCCGCGCGGCCCCACCCGGCTCACGGCAGCGTCAGGAGCTCGTCACCGCGCTCACGCAGGCCTTCTTCTCCGCGTACACCTCGCAGGCCGGCTACGTCGACCTGGACACCGGACTGAGGGCGATCTCCGAGCACGCTCGGGGCCTCGGTTACGACGCGGTGGTGCTGTTCGTCGACGAACTGGACCCGCGGCTCGCGTTCGGCGTGCACGACCGAGAATTCTTCCGCCGCGAGGCACCCCAAGCTCACCAAACTGGTCGAAGGATCGTCCGGGCCCCGTGCGGTGCCGCTCGTGTCGTTCGTCGCGCGGCAGATGGACCTGCGCCGCTGGTTCGCCGACGCTGCGGGCGCCGCCGGGGCGGAGCAGGAGATGCTCGACCAGGTGTTCCGCCACCAGGCCAGCCGGTTCGTCACCATCGAGCTCGGCGACGACAACCTGCCTTACGTCGCGCACCGGCGCCTGCTACAGCCCCTTGGCGGCGACGACAGCGACGCGGCCCGCGTCCTGCGCGAGGCCTTCGAGCGCCTCGACCGTCGCCCCGAGGTCTGGGACGTGCTGCTCGACGGCGTCCACACCGACGAGAGCCACCGCGGCTCCGACGAGCAGGCTTTCCGGCTGACCTACCCGTTCTCGCCCGCGCTAATTTCCACCCTGCTGGTCGTTGGCCAGCGTGATGCAGCGCGAGCGCACCGCGCTCAAGGTGATCCAGCAACATCCTCGTCGACCGTCGCGACAGCCTCACCGTCGACGACGTGATCCCCGCCGGGGACGCGTTCGGCTACCTCGTCTCGGGCAGCGAGCCGCTGAGCAATACGAAATCGTTGCTCTAACCAGTACATAGCAACCACTACGTATTGCTCAGCGGCTCGCTGCCCGAGACGAGGTAGCCGAACGCGTCCCCGGCGGGGATCACGTCGTCGACGGTGAGGCTGTCGCGACGGTCGACGAGGATTTGCTGCATCACCTTGAGCGCGGTGCGCTCGCGCTGCATCACGCTGGCCAACGACCGCAGGGTGGAAATTAGCGCGGGCGAGAACGGGTAGGTCAGCCGGAAAGCCTGCTCGTCGGAGCCGCGGTGGCTCTCGTCGGTGTGGACGCCGTCGAGCAGCACGTCCCAGACCTCGGGGCGACGGTCGAGGCGCTCGAAGGCCTCGCGCAGGACGCGGGGCTGCGTCGCTGTCGTCGCCGCCAAGGGGCTGTAGCAGGCGCCGGTGCGCGACGTAAGGCAGGTTGTCGTCGCCGAGCTCGATGGTGACGAACCGGCTGGCCTGGTGGCGGAACGCCTGGTCGAGCATCTCCTGCTCCGCCCCGGCGGCGCCCGCAGCGTCGGCGAACCAGCGGCGCAGGTCCATCTGCCGCGCGACGAACGACACGAGCGGCACCGCACGGGGCCCGGACGATCCTTCGACCAGTTTGGTGAGCTCGGGGTGCCTCGCGGCGGAAGAATTCTCGGTCGTGCACGCCGAACGCGAGCCACAGGACCAGTTCGTCGACGAACAGCACCACCGCGTCGTAACCGAGGCCCCGAGCGTGCTCGGAGATCGCCCTCAGTCCGGTGTCCAGGTCGACGTAGCCGGCCTGCGAGGTGTACGCGGAGAAGAAGGCCTGCGTGAGCGCGGTGACGAGCTCCTGACGCTGCCGTGAGCCGGGTGGGGCCGCGCGGGCGGCGTCGTAGGCCTCCCTCGTCCATCGACCGCCGCCCAGCAGCCCGGACCAGACGTCGGTCGCGCCGCCGCCAGAGAGCTCGACGCGGAAATTCCTCGTCCCCGAGCCGCTCGCGCTGCCGCTCCCCGTCGCGCACGATCCCGTCGGACTCGGGCGGACTGCGGGGAGCTCGGCACCGGGGTGCAGCTCCCGGATTTGGTCGAGGTAGCCGCCGAGGAGCGCCTCCTCGAGCGTGCTAGCGCCCAGGACATGATAGGCGAGCCGCAGGATCGACCGGCCTTCGAGGGCGGCGTCGTGGCGGGCACACACCGGCTGCAGTCCGGGATGAGACCGGGCGGCCGGCTCCCGACCGAGCAGCGCGTGCAGCACGGCCATGAAGTGGCTCTTGCCGGACCCGAAGGAGCCAGACAGGAACGTCAAGCTCGTTCCCGACCGGATCGCTTCGCTGACCAAGCCGAGCGCGGAGTGGAAGGCGCGCTCCAGGTCGTCGGTGACCACGTAGCGGTGCAGCGTCTCGGCGACGCGACCGTGGGCCACTCCCTTCGGTCAGCCGAAGTACGTAGTCCTCGGCCCCGGTCTGTTCCGGGATGTCGATGACGTCGCGCAGCGGGGTCCCCACAGGGCTTATCCCATCAGACGACGATGCGACGGTCACCGCCTCCTCCAGGGGCGGCCGCAGTGCGGGGCATGCCCCAGCAGGTGCGGATGAGGAGGACGCATGGCGGTTGAGGCCTTCGGCGTCGAGAAGGAGTTCCTGTACGAGCTGCTGAGACAGGTCGGGGAGCGGAACGTCGCCGGCTGCCGGACTTCCGACGTGGCTGGGTGTGGCCGCACTCCGCATCCCCGGCCTGCTCGTTTCGATCTTCCTGAGATACCCCGTCGGCACGCCTATGCCGCCGCGCACCAGCGGCGACGTCCGGTCCAAGGAACGGCTCGTCGCGGGCGTGGCGACACAGGCATCCGTCCCGGCCGATCGGCTTGTCCTGGACGGATAGCAGCGCCTCACCTCGCGGTATCAGTCAGTCATGTGCACCAGCCGGTCGATCCGTACGACGTTCGAAATGTCCTTCCGGATCAATTTCGGGCTGCGATAAGCGCAACACGAGCCCTTCCCGTCGCCGTTCACCGATCGGAGAGGTCGACCACGAACTCGGTCCGACCATCATGTCCTGGCTTTCGGACGGCGGCCGCGGCGCACCGGCACCGGCCGCCAGGCAGCGAGTTGCTCACGCGTGTAGCCGAGCTGAGCGGCCCGCCGGGGAGAGCTCCTCGTCGCAGTAGGAGGCGAGGTCAGCCCGTAGGTGGGGTGCAGCTCGGCATGCCACTGGTCGACCCAAGGCTGGAGCTCGGCGAGCCCGGCGACCAACGGGACCAGGCGGTCGTCGGTCCAGCCCTCCGCCTCCCGCTCGGCGATGATCCGCCCGAGCACAAGCGCCTGCTCGGGCGTGGTCCAAGCCCGCCCAGCCCAGGAGCGAGGTCGGCTCGGTATCCCGGCCGGCGTCGGGGTAGGCGATGAACCGCTCCTTCGGCACGTCGAGCTTACCGCGCGCGGTCCAGTACGCGCCGCGGCGGAAGTCGGCCTTGGCGTACTTAGGCGGGACGGGGAATGGTGCCGACGTCTTGGCCGGCGTCCTCGCGGCGCTGCAGCTCCCAGGTCTGCTCCCAATCCGCTCGCTTGCGCAGCCCAGAGTCGGTATAGCGGTGGGCGGCGAGGAACGGGACGGCCTCGTCGGCCAGCAGCCGCTGCAGCGAGTCGCTGACGGGGACGTCCGGGCCGGCCCTCCCACAGGGTGAGCACGCTCGTGAGATAGGCGTCGCGGGACGCCTGGTCGGCGAGTTGCGCGACACTGCGCGCCAGCGGTCGGCCCTGAGCGTCGAACCAGAACCGCCGGTCCTCGAGCCGGTCGAGCAGCCAGTCACGCAGCGCCTCCCTATGCTCGCGCTTCTCCCACGGCTGCAGCGACCAGCGACGCTTGTTCTCTGGGCGCTCCAGCAGCCCGATCGACCGATCTGACTCGATCAGCTCTAGGCGGCGCTGCACCAGCTTCCGGTAGTCCTCGGCCAGTGGTCGGGCAGCTCGCTGATAGGTGTTGAGCCGTGCCGGTCGAACCAGGCGGTGCCCTCCTCGCCGGCGGCGGCCCGCCGCGCCAGCGCAATCTCGAAGGTCCGTTTCTCCCAGCGCCAGCCCTGGCAGGTTCGCATCAATAGGTCAGGTCCTCGGCGAGGAGGTTATAGAGCCGGTAGCACTCCCAGTCCAGCTCCTCCTGCAACGCAATCATCTTGGCTCGAATCCGTCGTGCTCAACCCGCGCCTCGTCCAGCGAGCCCCGCGACGGTGTCCCGACTGCGCACACGGCATCGGGTGCTTGCCGCACCAGCTCCCGCGCGAGCGAATCCAGCAGTCGGCCTCGCCGCCGCGGCAACGTCTCCGGCAGTGGGAAGTCCTGTAGCGTGGTCCCGGTGAACTCGTAGAAGCGCTCCCACGACTCCGCTTTGACGCCCTCGTTGACCCCCTGGCTTCCCTTACTATGACTGTTCTGTCTGAGCCAGAAGCAGGCGGTCGAGGAGTTGAGAACCCCGAGCAACTCCAGGTGATCGTCCTCGCTCGCCCCTTCGGGTAGTTCGACGCGCAGAGCACTCGGCTTTTCGACCACTTCGTCGCGGGGAGAACGCGAAGTGATTGTGGGTCGCTATCTTCGCGAAGGCAGGATTCACGTCGCTTACGATCGAGCTACACTGGATCTGATGCCAGCTCAGCCAGTGGTGGGCCGGCCTCGGTAGGTCTGCCTTCTAAGAAGGTCGCTTCGACTCCATAAGGACGTGCGCCACGGCCATAGCGCCGTCGGCCGTCCCCGGCTCAGTGTGATGGGCTGGTGAACCTTACCGGATGGAAGCACTAGTTCAACCGACTTGTAGCTACTCGCCAGTCTCGTGTGGTATCGCTCACTTGCGGCGGACGTCCAAGTCCGCAGGAGAAGACCCCCAGCCTTCTGAAAACGACCGGTCGGTCCGGCGAGTACGTCTTCGCCATGACTGTCGCCAAACATGCCGGTGCGAGTGGATCCGACTTGATTACGGTGGCAGTCTGTCGGTTCAGTCTCGGCCAGCGACTCGCCTGCGCCTCCGCCATAGGGACCACAATGCTCTTCGAGTCGGTCCGTGGCAGATCAGTTTGCTCGTGAAGCCGTCATCGTGTCCCAATGTCGTCCACATGATCGACGATGCTTCTCCACACCGTGGCCCTAGAAGGCTCGGCCGGGCGGCCGGGCTCGCCGCGTATTCCCAGTACTGCGCGCACGGTCGAAGACGTCGGCGACGCGGTCGTCCGACGATAATGACGGTCGGGGTCCCGTGGCCGGGACATAGGCGCCGGAGGTGTCGGCCACGAGGCGGAGGTCGAGACGGGCCAAGAACTACTCGATGAGCGGTGCACCAAACTCCCGCTTCATGAAGGAGTTGCTAGTGATCTGTCCTGCCCAGCCTGCCATACCACTTCCGTGCTTCGACTTCGCTAGCTGGAAGAACCGCTGCATGAAGGGCACTGTTAGTGCGTACGTTCCCTTGCAGACGTCGCTGTACCGCTTCCGGTACAGCCGGTTGAGGGCCGTGTCCTTCGGCGTGATGTAGGGCGGGTTGCCCACCACGACGTCGTATCGACCGTATTGTAGAATCTCGCGCAGCGCGTCGAGGTCCTCAGCCGTGTAGGCGAACCCTGAGGCGACGACGTACGGGTTGTCGTCGGCGTAGTCGAGTTCGCCATCCCCGGGCCGTGCAACAACGAGTCGCCAGCGGCGAGGTGATACTTGAACGCAGGGGCGTCCTCCAGCCGGTGGGTTCCCTCGGCCTGCAGCGCAGCGACGGTGAGCCGGAAGCGGGCGATCGCCACCGCGAACGGGTTGATGTCGACGCCGTGGATCGCGTCGAGCGCGGCCTGAACTCGCACACGAGTCTCCAGGCCGGGGGCGTGGCGGTGCCAGCGGTCAAGAAGCCGGCGAAAAGCGCCGAGCAGGAAGTGCCCGGACCCGCAGGCCGGGTCGATCATCCGGAATCCGTCGAGCGGCCGACTCGTTAGTGCCGGGGTCATCGTCGGTCGAGGATGAACTCCTCGACGAACTCGGGGTCTGCAACAGCGCGTAGCGTGTCCTTGGCGTGCTGCGAGAGATCCTGGTACAGGTCGCCGAGGAAGCGGGTGGAGCGGTCTGGGTTGGTGAGGTCGTGCAGTGGCGCGCCGTCCTCGTCACGCTCGTGCCAGGAGGCCAGCAGCGCCGCGGCGGCGTCTCCGGACGGGGAGACAGTGTGCAACGGCGAGTGCCAGTCCACGAGCGCTCGCGTCGCAGGCAGCCGGGACAGGTAATCGATCGGCTGGGAGAGCCACTCGCGGTCGGTGTGCTCGGGATTCTCTCGGAAGTACGCCAGTCGAGCGTCCAGCGCCTCCTGCCGCCGGGGCCCGACCCCGCCGATCCAGACCGGCGCGACGAGTTCGTTGTCCTCGCAGAACCGGACGAACACGGTCAGCAGCACCCATGCCACGGCGGCCTGGTTCACCCGGTCGTCGCGCCACGCCTGCCACGTCCAGGCGGTGCGGCCGGCCTCCAGCGCCTCACGGTGCTCCTCGCGCCAGGACTCGAGCACGGCCGGTCGGACTCGACCCGTTCGCGTAGGTCGGGCTCGAGCCGCCTGACCTGCCGCTGCAGGTCGTTGGTCAGCGCCGCGGTGGCCGTCACGAGTGAGCTCCTTCCAGCGGTCATGGGCGGTGGCCACGGTGGCGAGCCACTTGGCGTCGAGGGCGAGGAACTGGCCGGGTGCGGTCAGCGGCAGCGGTCGGCCGTCGATCTCGCCGGCGGTCGTCCCCGCCGGTGCGGCACGAGCAGGCGAAGTGCCTGGTCGCGGCGGCCGGCCAGGTCGGTCCAGCGCAGCAGGCTCCCTAGGTGGCCGTAGCGTGCCAGCGGGGCGACCTCGGTGAGGAGCACCGGGCGGCCGGCGGCAGGGGCGTCAACCATCGCGGTCGAGTCGCGTCATTCCCGGCGGCAGCGCGCGCTGCACCGGGCCGCCAGGCCCTCGGCCTCGCGGGTGCCCGCGGCGGCCGCGTCGGCCGCCCGGACCGCCTCCCACGGCAGTCCGGTCTCCTCCGCATGGCGACGCATCGCTACCAGGAGCACGGTCACGTCAACGACGTGCGCGCCGTGCTGCTCGCCAGCCCGCGCACGGCATTTGCGGCGGAGGGAGCCGGGTCCCGAGCGCCAGGAACGAGCGGGTGCGGGCGCCTCAGCAAGCCAGCCCACAGCGTGCCCGCCGTGAACGGGGTGCCCGCTCGGAGCAGAGGCCAATGCTGTCGACTCGCGGGTGCCGAGGCCGGTTGTCTGCTCGACGCGGGTCGGCGAGCGGTACGCGCCGACCTCGCCGTCGTAGATCAGCTCCAGACCGGCCTCGCGGAACGAGCAGGTCCAGCCGGGCGCGGTCGGCGGGCAATGGCTCCAGCGCCGGGAATCGGGCGCGGACGCGGCTGCGCACCTCATGCGGGGTGAGCCGCTGGGTGGCCCCGAGTCCGCCGAGGGTCATCCGCAGTGCCGTCGCCGCCGCCAAGTCGCGATCGTGAAAGCCGCCCGCGACCGGGAGATCCGCACCTGATCGGCGAGGGCGGCGGCCAGAGTCACCCATCGCGACGCCGGGTTCCCGGCCGGCGGCCCTTCGTCGCCGACGACCCGGCGGAGCGTGCGCTGCATCTCGTGCCGGGCCCGCGGCGCGGGCACTAGCGGCTCTGCGGTCGCGGCGGCCTGGTCAACCAGCTCGCTGGCGCGGCGCCCCATCACTTCGGCGGCATCCAGCAACTCCGGCTCCACCGCGAGTAGCTCCAGGCGCCCGCCGCGGCGTCGCCTGGCGAGCGGAGCGGTTTCGGCGTCGGCGCGCCGCAACGCGTCTGCGCGGTCCAGGGCGACCCGTAGTAGCCCGGCGGTCACTCGCGCGGGATCCGGCCCGTCCGCGACCGGCGCTGCGCTGGCCGTATCGAGGGTTACCCGGAGGTCGTCGGCGAGCTCGGCGACTGTGGCGACCCCACCAAGTCCGGTCAGCGCGGCGACGGCGAGGTCACCGAGGCCATCGAGCAGGGCGCGGCTGTCCGCGTTGTCGGCCCACGCGTCCTGGAGTTGCCCGATGTACTGGTTGCCGCGGGCGGGGGTGACGTCCAGGGCGGTCGCGACCTCGCCCTGGGTGGCGAACGCGTCTAGTCCCGGCGCCAGGCCCAGGAGGAGCTCCGCGGCCTGCCGGCGTGCGCGGGCCCGAGAGGATCCGCAAGGAACGGGGCGCAGCGCGCCTGCCGCGGCCAGCGGATCGATGCCTTGCCGACCGAGACCCCTCGCTCGCGGCAGCCGGCGTGCCGAGCAGCCGGCGCCAGACACGAGCGTGTTCCTTGATCTCCCGGCGGGTCGCGTCGGGCGACTCCGGGCAGGCGGTTGAGCCGGACCGGGTCGATGGCGAGCAGGTCGGCGACGGCGGCTAGAGCGTACGGTTCGAGTGCGGACAGCGCGCGGGCTGACAGTCCTGCCTGGGCTAGCTCGGTGTCGAGCCGAACGTCCGGCGCGGACGTGTTGGGTGCCGCCGGCCGCGGTACCGGTGCGAAGATTGCCTGCCACGTGGTGAGCATGTCAGCGGCGGTGCCGAACCGCTGCCCGGCATCGGGGTGCAGCGCGATCTCGAAGAAGCGGGTCAGCGGCTCGGCCAGGGCGGGGTCGAACATGCCAGGCTCCACGTTCGGTGACGAGCCGAGGACGGCGGGGTCCGAGCGGCCGTCGCCGAAGGTCGGGGTGGTTCCGGTGGCCATCTCGAATAGGACCACGGCGGCGGCGTAGCGCTCGGCTGCAGTGTCGAGGGGCCGCGGCCGGGGGTGTCGAGGAACGGGTCGAGGTAGGGCGGGGTGCCCGCGGTGTAGCGACTCGGCGGCGGCCCGGGCCAGCGAGAAGTCGAAGAGCACGGAGGTGTTTGGCACGGTCGCTGCTGCGCCTCGGCCCACGCCTCAGGTTCGTCGGCTTGATGTCGCGGTGGGTGGACACCGGCCCGGTCCAGCTCGACCAGCGCCGCCAGCAGGTCGTTGCCCCAGCGTTCGAGCAGGTCCGATGGACTGGCGGGGTCCGGTCGGTCATCACCTCGGCCAGCGTTTGGTCGCCGGCGTGGTCGAGCACCAGCGCGCTTCGGGAGCCCAGTTGACACCGGGCCCTCGATCATCCGCACCAGCCGCGGGTGGCTCCAGGCCGGCCAGGACCTCAGCCTCGGCCGCAAGCCGATTCCCGGCCGCTGTCGTCTCACGTGCCACCTTGAGCACCCTTACTCATCGGTCCTCGTCGGCGGCCAGGTCGGCGACGAGCAGCCCTACCGCCGTCGGAGCCGGCGCCCAAGGCGGCGAACCAACCCGAGCGGCCCTCCAGGCACTGTCCCCGACCGAGCTCCAGGGGGTCGACGACCGGCTCACCCGTCCGACCCGGTCAAAGGGCCCGCTCCGCGTCGTCGAGACGTCTCCAGGAACCTCCGGGACGTCGGCGGTTCGTTCGCCCACAGTCGGGCGGGTGGCCTCCAGGATCAGGTCGCGGGCCGCCGACGGGAGCCTGCGGCAGGTCGGCGGCGAGGTCGAGACCGTCGTCGCGGCGCAGCCGCTCCCGCAGCTCGGAAGCGGTCTGTGCGGCGGGCGCGTGCCCGGTGAGCAGATAGTAGGAGAGGGCGCCCAGGGCAAACACGTCGAGTCGAATTCGGTCGACCTCGCGGTGCCAGAGTCCCTCCGGGGCCTCGAAGGCCGCGGCGTGTCGCCGCGCTCCGCGTCGCCCTCCCGCCCGGCCATCACGGCGGCGAGCCGCATCCCAGCTTCGCTCGATCCGACCGTCTCGCCTCCGAGCGCGGTGCCGACTGGAACCACCCAGGCCGCTGCCGGCCGCGCACCGAGCCGGCGGTCAGCCAGTCCCCGACCCGGACCTGGACCTGACCGCCCGCACTGCCACGCACCGAGACCGCCTGGGGATTGAGCCCACGGTGGACGACGCGGTGGCGGTGGGCGTAGCCGACCGCTTCAACGACCTGGCGCAGCACTGCGAGCTGGGTCTCGGCCGGAATGTTGGCGGCCTGGTCGGCCAGCCAGAGGTCGAGCCGCTGGTAGCGGTCGTCGAGCGGGTAGACCAGCCCTGTGCCGAGGTCGGCGTTCACGAGGTCGCGAGGGGCGACCAGCCCGTCGTGGGCCAGCTGCGACATGATCGCGAACTCGTGCTCGGCCAGCCGTTGCCGTCGCCTGCGGTCCTCGTCAGGGGCGCCGGGCGGGGTGATCAGGAACCGGATGCGGGCGCGGTCGGTGGTGGCGACCCGGTGGAACGCCGGCCAGTCCTGCCAACCGTCCCCCTCGGCTAGCGGCTGTTCGTCGATGATCCACGAACCGACCTCGCGCTGGCGGCGCGGCACGATCCCGATCTGCTCCATCAGCTTCCGCGACGATCTCGTCGCGATCGGTGCCGACCGCCTCCTGTGATCCGTGGGCGCCTCCAGCATTCGCTCGCTTCATCGCCTGGCAGCCCGGTGCCGTCTTCCTGGCCCTTCGAGGCCGAATAGGTCCTGGTCGCGAGGCCGGGGGGCAGCTCGCAGCGCAGGTCCGGGTGGTGCAGGAACACCGCTTCCTGGACGAAGGGGACGACGTGGCGGGCGTCGGGCATCGCTAGGTGTGGCTGGCTACGGGCCCAGTCGGCGCGAGCGCGTCGCGCAGCCTGGTCGCCAATCGTTGGGCCTTACGCCGCGCGAGCTTGAGCGGCGAGTCCTCGGCCGGGTGCCCGTCGCGCCGCCAGCGGTGGGATCGTCGCCCCGCAGGGTGCCGCGGTAATACTTCAGCTCCACGAGGTGCAGCTGGCGGGCGTCCGAGCACCAGCAGGTCGACCTCGTGCCACTTGCCGTGGTTGTCGCGGAACTCGAAGTTCGACCAGGCGCGGAACGGCACCGTGCTCGGGCAGCAGCTCCCGGATCTAGGCGGCAGTCCCTCGGCCTCGTGGGTGAACTGCGACGGCGTGACCTCGACCCAGCGGGGGTTTTCCGGGGTCAACTGGGTCTCCTCCCCCTCGTGGTTCCGGGTGCGCCTCTCCAGCCGCCCACGCCGCGATCTCATCGTGGTTGAGACCCGGACTCTGCCACGTCGCGAGGCTCCGGAGGGAAGGGGACCGGTCGCTTGGGTGACACTGAGGTCGATGTCCTCGAGCTTGCAGGCGGTAGACGCGTTGCACCCCGTCGTCGCCCATCACGTCGTCAACACCCTGCAATGGCCTGGCCTGCGACCGCTGCAGGCGACCGCCGTCGAACCCATCCTGGGCGGCCTAGACGCCCTGCTGCTCGCACCGACCGCAGGCGGCAAGACCGAGGCGGCGATGTTTCCCTTGCTGTCGCGCATGGCTGGCGAGGGGTGGAGCGGCACCTCGCTGCTCTACGTCTGCCCACTGAGGGCGCTCCTGGAACAATCTGTGGCCCTCGTACTCCAGGGATACGCCGGTTGGCCGGGGCGCACGGCCGCCGTGTGGCACGGCGACACCGGAAGCTCGAGGCGCGCTCGCACCACTCGGCGCGAGCGCCCTGACGTGCTGCTGACGACGCCGGAGTCGCTGGAGTCGATGCTGGTCTCGACCTTGGTGGACGCGCAGCGCTTCTTCGCGGACCTCCGCGCCATCGTGGTCGACGAGGTGCACGCCTTCGCCGGCGACGACCGCGGTTGGCATCTGTTTGCATGTCGTCGAACGACTCGAGCACTCTCGCCGGCGACTCGCTACAGCGTCTCTGGGGCTGTCGGCGACCGTCGGCAACCCGGACGAGTTGCTGCGGTGGCTGCAGGGCCCTTCACATCGATCGGTCGCGCACGGTGGTCGTAGGTGCCGGCGGCTGGTCCCGGTCGAGAGCGAGGTGACACTCGATCACGTCGGCTCCATCGGCGGCGCTGGCAAGGTGGTCGCGGGGCTGCACCAGGGCGAGAAGCGGCTCGTCTTCGTCGACAGCCGGCCGCGCGCCGAAGAACTCGGGCAACGACGCTGCGCCGGCCGGGGAGTGACCACCTTCGTCTCCCACGGGTCCCTGTCGGTCGGTCGAGCGGCGCCGGCCGGAGCAGGCCTTCGCCGAGGCCCGGGACTGCGTCATCGTCGCCACGTCGACCCTCGAGCTCGGCATCGACGTCGGCGACCTCGACCGGGTCATCCAGATGGCTCCCCTCCGAGCGTCGCCTCGTTCCTCCAACGCCTAGGCGGACGCGGCGGCCGCCGGGCCGACGCCGCAACTGCTGTTCCTCGCCCTCGAACTGACGAGTTGCTGCTACGCCGCCCGGCCTGCTGCTTCTCTGGGGTCTCCGGGCTGGTGGAGCCGATCGCGCCGCCATCCACCCGCGCACATCTGGCCCAGCAGATCCTGGCACTGGGCCCTGCAGGAGCACACCTCGGGCGGCCGACCGTGGCCGAGTGGTGGTCCGGGCTCGCACCGTAGTCGACTACGGCGTGAGGGTGCTCTCCGCACCTGCTCGACGCGAGGGCTATCTCGAGCGCGACGGGGACCCGCCCTTCATCGGGCCCGGAGGCGGAGCGTCGCTTCGGCCGCCGTTACTTCACGGAACTCTCGCGGTGTTCACCGCCCCGCCGGAGTTCACCGTGCTCGACGGCCGGCGCGAGGTGGGACGGCCGGTGACGACGTCCTCCTCGCCGACACCGGAGGGGGTCCCCGCGGGTCCTGCTCCGCGGCTGGTCGAACCTGGCTGGTCACCTTCACGTCGACTGGAAGCGGCGGCGATGCCACGGCGAGCCCACAGATTCCCCGGCGAGCCCGCTCGTCCGGCACCGGCACCGGCCTGTCCTACGAGAACTGCCGGGGGATGCGCGACGTCTCCTTGGCGGCGATCCCCCGGCGGTCGCGCGGACGCCTCCCGCCGAGACCGCATGTCCGCGCTCCGCGAGCACCACATCGGCGACGTCGGCGTGGCGCCACCGTGCTTGCTCGTCCCCCGACGGCGACCTGCACTGGTGGACCTGGGCGGGGACAGCCGCGAACCGGACCTGCCGGCGTCCTTTCCGACGTGGTGGACCCCGCTCAGCGGGTCGGCGACCAGGTCGTCCGGCTCCACACGGCTTGGACCCGCGCGAGGCGGCAGAGAAGCTGTCGACTTCGAGAGGGGCACCCCTCATGGGTCCCTCGGTCAACGATCACGCCCTGCGCGGCCTGAAGTTCTCGGCCGCCCTCCCGACCGAGCTCGCCCGCTCGACGGTCGAGGAGAGGCTCGCTGACCGCGATGGGGCGTCGAGGGTCCTGCTCGAGCCAACCGTCCGCACTGTCAGCAGCTGATCGAGCAGGCGCCTCCAGCGGCCGATTACCTCGCGAATGGGCTCCGCGCACGCGGCGCGTGATTGTCGGGGTCTGTCCGAGTCTGTCTTGCAAGCAGTTGGACGGTGTTGGTCAGACTAGTCGGCGTAGACCCCCGCGGACAGACGAAGTGTTAAAGCCGGCTAGGTCTTTCTGACAAATCCCGTGAAGCCAGTGACAAAAAGAGCGGCGGCGCTCCAGGCGAAGAATTGCAGGACCCACGTGCTGATCAGTAATGCAGTAGCTGTTGCACTGGTCGCGTCTGTGTCTATCAAGCATCTGTCTCTAGATTCTTGTTGCAGTTCCGAGCAGTGGTGTGCCGAGGTCGAGGCCTACTCCGACGCTTTCTACTGCTGTACAGGTTTGAGAGGCTAGTCCCGGCTGTGGAGGTCGCGTCAGTGCCACCGTGGGCTCCAAGAGCGAGGGCGAAGGAGACCGACACGGTAAAGATTCCTACCAGCGCATAAAGCGCCCGCCAAGGGGCCCAGCCGTATCCAAGGGTCGCACCCGTGAAGCGCCCCCATGCTCGTTCAGAACGACTTAGGTCTCCCCGGCGAATTTGGTCGCGACGCTGGGCGATCAGTAGCGAACGGGCGTCTCGATCGTGTCCTGCGGCTCGGTACAACGTGGCCAAGTGCTGATAGGGCTGTGGAGTGTAGTCCGCGGTCCTATGCGCAGAGTGTGCTTATCCACCACGACCGATTACTTGGACGAGGAAGACTCTTGTATACGCAGCCATCTAGATCCCAGGAGAGAGCTTCTCTCTCCATGTGTGCGACCGATCCCGCCATCCAAAGATCTCCTACGTTTGCGCGCGAGAGATTGAGGACGGGTCGAGGTCCGGCACCGGAAGCTTCTAGTCCGCCGTTGAGGTACACCGTCCCGGAGATCGTGGCACGTTGCAGGTCAATCGCCGTGGAGGAGATGCTTGAGACGACGGATCGGCGGAAATCGAGACTTCCTGAAATCTGCACGGCCGTCAAGTTGATTGCCGGAACGCTACCGGCGCCACGAACAGTGCTGTAATCAAGACTCACGCCGCCAACCAGTCGGCTTCGATCGGCCACGACGCCCGGGCCAGTCTCATTTACGATGCGAATACCCGTCATGATGGTCTGGGCCGCCGATTGATGCGCCGAGAAGACGGAAAACGCCGGTTGTGCCCTCGCCGGCCATGTCCGCGCCTTCCAAGCGCAAGCTTTCTGAAGCTGATGCGCCATCTGCAATTAATGCTGGGCCGCCACTACATTTAAGCACCGAACCCCGCAGTGCGACTTGACCCTCAATAGCGCAACCATTCATGCGGATAACGCCTCCGCTACTGCTGCTCGTGGCGTTGATTCTGTCTGCGTGCAGACCTCCGTGTAGTTTGGCACGCTGCAAATCTAAGGCAGGGCCACTGGGATTCACCAAATGCCCAGAGCGAATAGAAGGAGGGCCAGACAAAGTTGGCGCCGCCCGTGAGGTTGACCAATCCTTCTCTAGTGTCCCCACGTGCGTCAAATCCCTCGTCTAATAGCGTAAAGGTACCTATCGAACATTGTTCGGCGTCTAGCGCGGGACCCGTGAGGCTGACTACCCTAGTGCCTTTAGCCGTCAGCTTTCCTGCAATTCGCGCTTCTGCTAGCAAGACCGCGGGTGTGCTGGATGCGGACGTGTCGATACTCGATCGGTCGAGGCGCAGATCGTGATCCAAAGTTGCCCCCTGGATATCAACGGCGGGAAGACTTCCGCTTGAGACGTGACAGCGAAGAAGTGACACGTCAGTCAGTTGGGCTGACCGTGCGCTTATTCCGTCAGGGATCGAGCAGTCCGAGAGTTCGAATGGTAAGGCCTCCGTCGCGAAGTCGAGTACGATTCGACCGATTACATGAAATCCACGCAACTTAATGATCATGGGCCGACCAGACCCCGGGCTGACTCCCTCATGGGCTACTAGCAGCTTAGCGAGGTCGCTCGATGAGATTCGGCGCCGCAGATCCCAGGACTCCATGACGGCCTTATCGAGAACCTCGCCGACTCGGTGCTCCTTGATGAGGTCGACTCCTTCGTTATGCATCAACGTTGTAGCGAGGGCGGCGATGTGATCTGGGTGGCCGCCCTGGTCATGCGATGTAGGCGTCATCAGGCATCGACCGGCGGCGGGCAGCAGTCGACCAGCGAAGGTTCGCCCTCGCTCGCAGGGGGACAGCTCTTCAGGTCTCGAACCGCTTGCATCAGACCATTATCGGCCCAGCGGGGCAGCGTCGCAGCCGGGGAGGGCGTTGTGCTGACGAGAAGATGCACTGGAGCTCGCTTGGCCTCCGCCTGCCGGAAATTTCGTGATAGCTTGGCTCAAGCAGGTCAGGTTCGTCGCGAAGCCAAGCATCTAGTCGGCGAAGTGTCGTGTCCTGACGCCGGCTCGGACTACTTCGCGGACGCGGCGTGGCTCTGGGCGCGAGGTCCGCTCCGTACGCCGAGGGGGACACGTCCGGCAGGTCGTGCTCGGAGGACCGCCCTTGACCTTGTCGTCGCTGGCGTCTAATAATCAACGCCAACGTCAAACTCGTGGCCCGGGTCACGACGAACCTCAACGAGGAGCAGGCTGATGGCCTACGTGATCGGCGTGGACGTGGGCGGGACCTTCACCGACGCGGTGCTCGACGACGACTCCGGGTCCGTCATCGCCGCCAAGGCCCCGTCGACCCCTCCGGACTACTCCCAGGGCGTGCTCGACGTCCTCGAGCTGCTCGCCGAGCAGCTCGGGCGCCCGGTCGAGGAGATGCTGGCCGACACCCACCACGTCGCCCACGGGACGACCTCGAGCCTGAACGCGCTGGTCCAGCGCCAGGTGCCCGACGTCGGGTTCCTCACCACCAAGGGCCACCGCGACTCGATCTTCATCATGAACGTCGAGGGCCGCTACCTCGGCCGGAGCCCGCACGAGCTCCAGCACGTCCTGGCCCAGGACAAGGACCACTACCTGCTCCCGAAGCGCCACGCCCTCGAGGTCACCGAGCGGATCGACCGCGACGGCAACGTCATCGTCGCGCTCGACGAGGACGAGGTCCGCCGGCCAGGTCGCAGAGCTCCTGAGCCGACGGCATCGAGGCCATCGCCGTCTCCCTGCTCTGGGCCTTCCGCAACCCGGCCCACGAGAAGCGCATCCGCGAGCTCGTCCACGAGATCGACCCCGACATCTACGTCGCGCTCTCCAGCGAGGTCAGCCCCCGCATCCGGGAGTTCGCCCGCAACTCCACGACGATCATGAGCACCCAGGTCGGGCCCGGCCTGCGCCGCTACCTGACCAACCTCGAGAGACAGCCTGCGCGAGCAAGGGCCTCGCCGGCCCGCTGCTCGTCATGCAGTCCAACGGGGGAGCGGTCGCCGCCGACCGAGGCGCCAGCAGCAGGCCATCTCCACCGTCGGCTCGGTCCTCACCGGCGGCGTCATCGGCTCCACCGCAGCTGGGCCGGCGGCTGGGCCACCGCAACATCATCTCCACCGACGTCGGCGGCACCACGTTCCTCGTCGGGCTGATCGTCGACGGCGAGCCCGAGCGCGACACCACCACCGTCATCAACCACCACCCGATCAACGTCCCGACGCTGCGGGTGCACGCCATCGGCTCCGGCGGCGGCGCCGATCGCGTGGGTCGACGCCGGCGGCAACCTGCGGATCGGGCCGCACAGCGCGGGCGCCGTCCCCGGCCCGGCCGCGTACGACCAGGGCGGCACCGAGCCGACCAACACCGACGCCAACCTCGTCCTCGGCATCCTCCCGACGACGGGCCTGCTCGGCGGCCGCAAGGCGCCTCAGCCTCGAGCGCGCGCGAGAAGCCATCACGACGAAGATCGCCGACCCGCTCGGCCTCTCGATCGAGGACGCCGCGGCCGCCATCCACGCCGCCCAGAACGCCCAGACCGGCGACCTGCTGCGCAAGACCGTCGTCGAGGCCGGCTACGACCCCCGCGACTTCGTCCTCTACGCCTTCGGCGGCTCCGGCCCGGCGTTCTGCGCCGCCTACGCCGCGCCAGCTCGGGGTCGAGCAGGTCGTCGTCCCGCTCGGCGCCGGTCGCCTCCGCGTTCTCCGCCTACGGCCTCGCCGCCTCCGACATCGCGCTGGCCCAGGAGCTCTCCGACCCCGCCCAGCTCCCCGTCGACCCGGTCCGCGCCGAGAAGAACTTCGCCCAGCTCGAGGACCAGGTCCGCCAGGGCCTCGACCGGCAGGGCCTGAAGTTCGAGACCGTCGAGATCGTCCGCGAGATCGACATGCGCTACGCGATGCAGCTCGCCGAGGTCACCGTCCCCGTCACCGACGGCCCCCTCGACCAGGCCGCCCTCGACGACGCCGCGACCCGGTTCGAGACCAAGTACGCCGAGCTCTACGGGAAGGGCTCGGGCTTCCGCGAGGCCGGCGTCCAGGCGATCACCTACCGCGTCCGCGGCCGCGGCGTCCTGCCGTTCAGCCCCGAGCTGCCGCCGCTCGAGAAGGCCGACGGCGACCCGCAGCCGGCCACGACGCAGGCCCGTCTACCTCGAGGTCGGCCAGGGCTTCGTCGACACCCCGATCTACGACTACGCGACCCTGCGCGCCGGCCACGTCCTCACCGGACCCGCGGTCATCGAGGTCCCGACGACGACCGTGGTCGTCCCGGGCGGGCGCACCGGCACCGTCGACGACCTCGGCAACCTCCACATCACCCCGACGCAGAAGCACGGGAGCCTGAACCATGCCGCTCATGGCCGTCCCCGGCTCCGAGAGGTTCTCGAGCCGCCCGATCGACCCCGAGACGCTGGCGGCGCAGCTGCCGGACACGCTCCCGGTCCACACCGTCACCCAGGAGCAGATCGACGCGCTCGACCCGCTGACCTACGAGGTCGTCCGCCACCGCCTCTGGTCGGTCACCGACGAGATGGGCGAGGCGCTCAAGCGGATGTCGGGCTCGCCGATCGTCACCGACGCGAACGACTTCGACTTCGCCCTGTCCGACGAGCTCGGCCAGGAGGTGCAGGTCGGGCTCTACAACACGATGCTCGTCGGCGCCGTCGACCTCGCGATCTACTGGACGCTGCAGCACCGCGCGACGAACCCCGGCATCGCCGAGGGCGACATGTTCCTGACCAACGACCCGTGGGTCGGCGGCGGGCTGCACCAGAACGACGCGATGGTCTTCCAGCCGGTGTTCTGGGAGGGGAAGCTCTTCGGCTGGACCTCGGCGATCGCCCACCAGCCCGACCTCGGCGGCGTCGGGCTCGGCTCGTTCTCCCCGGCCGCGCAGGACGTGTTCTCCGAGTCGCTGCCCACCCCGCCGGTCAAGGTCGTGCGCGACGGGCTGCTGCAGGACGACATCGCCGACATGTGGGTCCGCCGCTCGCGGGTGCCGATGATGATCGGGCTGGACCTGCGGGCGAAGGTCGGCGCCAACACCGTCGGGCGCGACCGCATGCTCGCCGTCATCGAGCAGTACGGCGCCGACACGGTCAAGGCCGTGATGAAGCGGATGATGTCCGACGCCGAGTCGCGGCTGCGCGGCAAGCTCCGCAACCTCCCCGACGGGACGTGGCACGCCACCGGCTACCAGGACCAGTCGCACACCGGCGACCGCGAGCCTCCACAAGATCACGGTCGCGATGACGAAGACCGACGGATCACCTCACGTTCGACTTCACCGGCACCGACCCGCAGTCCGGCGTCGTCAACTGCACCTACGCCGGGCATGCGCGGCGGCGTGATGCTCGCGCTGCTGCCGATCCTCGCCGGCGACATCCCGTGGTCGGCCGGCGGGCTGATGCGCTGCTTCGACCTGATCGCCGAGGAAGGCACGATCAACAACGCGAGCTTCCCGGCCGCGGTCGGCCGCGCGCCGATCGGGCCGGCCTGGCTGACCGGCAACCTCGTCGCCGAGTGCCTCTCGCAGATGCTCGACCAGTCGCCGAACCTCGACGCGCACGTCCAGTCGAGCTGCTGCGGCACCTGGGACACCGCCGTGATCGCCGGGCTCGACCAGCGCGGCGCGGTCCCGACGCCGTTCCTCTCGATCCTCATGGACCCGATGGCCGGCGGCTACGGCGCGCAGCCGCAGGCCGACGGCATGGACACCGGCGGGCTGTTCTGCATCCCGCTGGGCCGGGTGCCCGACGTCGAGATGACCGAGTTCCTCTACCCGGTCCTCGCGCTGTGGCGCCGGGAGGAGCCCGACTCGGGCGGCCCCGGCCGCCGTCGCGGTGGCGTGTCGGCCTCGATGGCGATCACCCCGCACGGCACGAGCTTCCCGATCGGCCTCGTCCTCGCCTCCAACGGCAAGGCGATCAGCCAGAACAACGGCCTCGCCGGCGGCTACCCGGGCAACACCGGGGTCGAGTGGATCGCCCGCGGCGCCGACGTCACGACGATGCTCGGCGCCGGGCAGGTGCCGGCCGAGCTCTCGACGAGGTCGGCGGCACCGCCGAGCTGCAGCCCTGCTACGGCGAGACCTACGTGGCGCCCGGCGAGGTGTTCACGATGTTCTGGCAGGGCGGCGGGGGCTACGGCGACCCGCTGACCCGCGACCCGGAGGACGTCGCCCGCGACGTGCGGGAGGAGAAGGTCACGACGACGGCGGCCGCGGCCAGGTTACGGCGTCGTCCTCGACGCCACCGGCGCGGTGGACGCGGAGGCGACCGAGACCCGTCGTCGGGAACTGCGGGACGCGCGACGGGCCCGCGCCGACGGCGGCGGGACGCCGCGGCCACGATCGACATCTCGCGAGCGGGCGGCGGCTGGACGACAACCTCGTCGCCGTCAGTCTCGACGGCACCGACCAGGTCGCGTGCCGGCACTGCGCGACGGTGCTGAGTCATCGGTCGGGGGCAGCGGCGCGGTCGGCGAGCTCGACCTGGTGCGCCACGAGGGACCGGTGTCCGAGGCGGGCCCGCAGGTCGTGGACGGCGCGGGGGAGTACGTCGACGGCGAGGTCCACTTCCGCCAGTACTGCTGCCCGGGGTGCTTCACGGCGATCTCGACGGCGGTCGTGCCGGTCGACCACGTCGACGACGTCACGCGGACCAGCCGGGTGCTCGCGGACGCGAGGTCCTAGATGGAGCTCGAACGCGTCGCCGTGCTCGGCGGGGGACCGGCAGGTCTCTACGCCGCACGGCTGCTGAAGCTCGCGCGGCCGACGTGCGAGGTGGTGGTGCACGAGCAGGGCGTGCCCGACGAGACGTTCGGGTTCGGCGTCGGGCTCGCGGCGCGCACGCAGCGCAAGCTCGCCGAGGCCGACCCCGCGTCGCTCGACGACATCCTCGCGAACGCGTGGTCGCACGACATGCGGATGCGCGTCGGCGGCCGGGAGGCCGGGATGGCCGTGTCGAACCTCGTCGCGGTCGGGCGGGCGGAGCTGCTCGCCGTGCTGCAGCGCCACGCCGAGGACGCCGGGGTGAAGCTCGAGTTCGGGGCGCGGCGGTCGGCGACGGAGCTGGACGCGGACCTGGTGATCGCGGCGGACGGGGTGGGGTCGGCGACGCGGTCGGCCGCGGCGGCAGTTCGGCGCCGAGGTCGAGACGGGGACGGGCTGGTACCTGTGGGCCGGCACCGACGTCGCGCTGCCGCACGCGATCTTCGCGCCGGAGCGCACCGAGCACGGGGTCTTCGTCACGCACGCCTACCCCTACGCGGCGGACCGGAGCACGTTCCTCGTCGAGACCGACGAGGCGACGTGGCGGTCAGGCCGGGTTCGAGACCACGACGGCGGCGACTGGGGCCGGACGCGTCGGACGACGTGGCGTTGGACTACCTCTCCGACGTGTTCGCCGACCACCTCGTGCGGCCACCGGCTGATCGGGAACCGCACGCGCTGGCTGCAGTTCCGGACGGTGCGGTGCGCGCACTGGCACGACGGGAACGTCGTGCTGCTCGGGGACGCCGCGCACACCGCGCACTACTCGGTCGGCTCGGGGACGAAGCTGGCGATGGAGGACGCGATCGCGCTGGTCACGGCGCTGCGCGAGGCGGACGACCTCGAGACGGCGCTGACCGCGTACACCGCGGCCCGCCGGCCCGCGGTCGCCCGGATCCAGGACATCGCGGAGCGCTCCCGCCGCTGGTGGGACTCGTTCCCGGAGCGGCTCGACCTGCCCGTCGAGCAGCTGCTCGTCGCGTACATGAGCCGGGCGGGCAACGTGCCGCTGGACCGGTTCGCCGGCGGGCTCGCCCGAGGTCGTGCACGCGGCGCTGGGGCAGTGGGCGGGGGAGGAGCCTCGACCGGCGACGTCGAGTCGCTCGCGGAGTGGGTCGCTCACGCGTGCCGCTGCGCCCGTCGACGCCGGGCCAGGAACCGGTGCCGGAGGACGACGCCGTCGGCTCCCGCGGCTTCGACTCCCGCGTGGTCCCGGACGACCCCGGCGCGCTCGACGCGACCGTGCTCGACGTCGGGACCGACGCCCGGCCCTCCGGCTCGAGGCGGCCGTCGAGGACGCCGTCCGCGGCGGCCAGGCGATCACCGGCTGCGTCTGGCTGACCGGCGGGGACGACCGGGCGAGCGTGCTCACCCGCCTCGAGATCGCCGAGCGGCTCCGGCGGCAGGACCGATGCGCTCGTCGTCGTCGCAGGGCCCGACGCCCTGCGGGCCGACCTCGCCGACGGCCTCGTCGCCGACCGCGCGCACCTGGTGGCCGTGCGAGGAGCGGCCGATGACCGCCACCGGGAGTACTTCCCGTCCGAGGTCGCCGCCACCTACCGCGACGCCGGGCTGTGGGGCACGCGGACGATCGCCGACGAGTTCCACGCCGTCGCCCTCGCGCACCCGCGACCGCGACGCCGTCGTCGCCGCGCAGGGCCGGCTCACCTACGCCGAGCTCGACGCCCGCACCGACCGCATCGCCGTCGGCCTCGCCGACCTCGGCCTGCAGCCGGGCGACCCGGTGATCGTGCAGGTGACCAACCGGCTCGAGACCGTCGTCGCCTGGTACGCGCTGCTCAAGGCCGGGTCTGGTCCCGGTCGCGACCCTCGCGGCCCACCGCGGCCACGAGATCGCCCACATCAGCCGGGCGGTCGGGGCGCGGGCGCACCTCGTCGAAGCCCGGGACCCGCGGCATCGACCTCGTCGGCGTTCGCCCACGAGCAGGCCCGCGACCACCCGACGATGCACCACGTCCTCGTCCTCGGCGACCTCCCGACGGCCGACCTCGATCCCGACGAGGCCCGCGCGCGCGTCGAGGAGATCCAGCGCGGCATCGACCCCGACGACGTCGCCGTCTTCCAGCTCTCCGGCGGCACCACCGGGGTCCCGAAGCTGATCCCGCGCCTGCACGCCGAGTACTGGTACAACGCCCGCGCCTACGCCGCCGTCCTCGGCTGGACCGCCGACGACCGCGTCGGGCACCTCATCCCGATCATCCACAACGCCGGGATCGTCGTGCGGGCGTCCACGCCCCGCACAGCGTCGGCGCGTGCCTCGTCCTCACCGACCACGACCTCGACACCGCCATGCCGATCCTCGTCGCCGAGCGCACCACCTCGGTGCTCTTCGGCCACGCGCACTACCGCGCGCCGCACCACCCGCTCTACGACGCAGCTCGCCGAGACGCTGCGCGTCGTCATGCTCTCCGGCGCGAAGGTCTCCGAGGAGCTCTTCACGACGACCGCGTCGCGGCGGCGCGCAGGTCGGGCAGCTGTTCGGGATGGCCGAGGGCATGTTCCTCGTGACCCCGCTCGACGCGTCGCCCGAGCCTGCGCCGCACCACCGTCGGGGTGCCGATCTCGCCGCTCGACGAGGTCCGGGTGCTCGAGCCGGGCGGCGAGGAGGAGGTTCCCGACGGCGAGGTGGGCGAGCTGTGCTGCCAGGGCCCGTACACCCTGCGCGGCTACTACGGCGTGGACCGGCCGGAGGCATTCACCTCCGACGGCTTCTACCGCACCGGCGACCTCGCGAAGGCCGTCGTGATCGACGGCGTCCGCGCGTTCTCGATCGAGGGCCGCATCAAGGACCTCATCAACCGCGGCGGCGAGAAGATCAACGCCGAGGAGGTCGAGCTGCTGCTCCTCGCGCACCCGCACGTCGTCGAGGCCGCACTCGTCGCGATGCCCGACCCGCGGCTGGGGGAGCGCGGCTGCGCGTACCTCGCCACCGACGGCACCGTCGTGACCCTGCGAGGACGTCCGCGACCACCTGCACCGCCTCGACGTCGCGAAGTTCAAGTGGCCCGAGCGCGTGGAGCTGATGGAGGCCCTGCCGCGCACGAAGGTCGGGAAGCTCGACAAGAAGGCCATGGCCGCCGACGATCGCCGGCCCGTCTGGAGGACGCCGTGAGCCACCACCGCATCGGGATGATCGTCCCCAGCTCCAACGTCACCGTGGAGACCGAGGTCCCGGCCCTGCTGGCGCGCCACGCCGAGGGCGACGTTCTCCTTCCACGGCAGCCGGATGCGGATGGCGCCAGGTGTCGCCCGAGGAGCTCGCCGCGATGAACGCCCAGCGCGGGCGGTGCGTCGACGAGCTCGCCGACGCCGGCGTCGACGCCCTGCTCTACGCCTGCCTCGTCGCGGTGATGGCGCAGGGCGCGGGGGAGCACCGTCGGGTCGAGGAGGCGGTGGCCGACCAGCTCGCCGAGCGCGGCGCTGCCCGCCGGAGCTGGTCTCCAGCGCCGGGGCCCTGGTCGACGCGCTCGCCGCGATGCCGGCCCGCCGGGTCGCCCTGGTGATGCCGTACATGCGGCCGCTGGCCGAGCAGGTCGTCGCGCTACCTCGAGGCCGAGGGGATCGAGGTCGTCGACTGGGTGGCGCTCGAGGTCGGCGACAACGCCGAGGTCGGGTGCATCCCGGGCGACCGGGTGCTCGACGCGGCCCGCGGGCTCGACCTGTCCGGGCGCCGACGCGCTGGTGATCTCCTGCTGCGTCCAGATGCCGTCGCTGCCGCTGGTCGCCGTCGCCGAGCGCGAGCTCGGGCTGCCGGTGCTCTCGGCCGCGACGGCGGGCGCGTTCTGCCTGCTCCGGGCGCTGGGGCTGCCGACGGAGATTCCCGACGCCGGGTCGCTGCTCTCGGCGGACTCCCTGCCGACCGTCGTGCGACGGATGTCCGACACGCAGGCAGCTGACGCACGGCAACGATGCCACGGTCCTGTGATCGTGCGACACCATCCGCGATGATCGACTCGCCTGAGCAGGTCCGGTCGCCCGGTCAGTCGCCTCGACGCCGCGGGGGCCGTCCGCACGCCGGGCGCGGACTCCGGCCACGTCCCTCGGTATCGTCGCCGCCCATGAGCGCGCCGGACACCGTCCCGACGAGATCCCGGCCCGCCGCCCGCGTCGGGAACTGGTCGAGGCCCAGATCTACGAGCAGGCGACCCGGCTGTTCGCCGAGCGGGGCTTCGCCGGCACGAGCCTGCAGGACATCGCCGACGCGATGGGCATGACCCGGCTCGTCGCTCTACTACTACGTCAGGAACAAGGACCAGCTGCTCGCGCGGCTCGTCACCGAGATCACCGAGGGGCCCGCGCGGCCGCGACCGAGGAGATCGCGGGCCGCGACGCTCGACGCCCCGACGAAGCTGCGGGACCTCGTGCGGCTCATCGCGGGCCAGCAGGCCCAGCACGCGGCGCGGTTCCGGCTGGTGATCCGCTCGGAGTCCGAGCTGCCCGACGAGCTCGCCGCTCGCCCACGAGGCCGCCAAGCGCCGCGTGCTCGACGGGTTCGCGCGCGATCGTCGACCAGGGCGTGCGCAGCGGGGAGTTCCGCCCGCGCCCGGTCCGGACGACCGCGCTGGCGCTGATCGGCATGTGCAACTGGGTCGCGTGGTGGTTCAACCCGGCCGGCGCCGCAGACGCCGGCGGAGGTCGCCGAGCAGATGGCGGAGATGGCGATCGCGCTGGTCGCGCAGACCCCCGACCGCACCCCGGACACCCCGCGACCCGACGATCCCGCGGCCGCGCTCGCCCTGCTGCGCCAGGACCTGGACTACCTCGAGAGCGTCATCACGACGTCGCCGTCGAAAGATTGACGCCTCCGTCGAGGACTCCTAATCTGGCGGCCAGGAGGTTCGACGATGACACTCGAGCACAAGGTCCGCGGCGTGGACCACACGGCGTTCCCGACCTTCGACCCGGCCGCGACGGTGCGCTTCTACCGCGACGTCCTCGGGTTCCCGGTGGTGCACTCGATCTGCGCCGCGGGGTGGGGCCCGGAGAACCACCCGGACTTCATCCACTTCTTCTTCGACATCGGCAACGACGACCGGATCGCGTTCTTCTACTACTTCGGGCTCGAGCCGGTGCACGACCAGCAGCGCGGCGACGTGTACGCCGGGTTCGGGCCGGAGGTGCCGGAGTTCTTCGTGCGGTCGCGCCACCTCGCGATCCACGTCGACGACCAGGACGACCTGCTGGAGTACCGCCGCCGGCTCGACGACTCGCGCTGGCCGGTCGAGATGCAGATCCAGCACGAGACCATCGAGTCGATCTACACGCACGACCCCAACGGCTACATGGTCGAGTTCACCCGCGCGATGCGTCCGGTGACGCCGCAGGAGGACCTCGACGCGAACCTGACGATCGACGCCCTGCTCGACGTCGTCGCCGAGCCCGAGCCGTCGCTTCGGCAAGCTGCTGGCCCGCAAGGCGGAGCTGATCGTCGAGCGGGCGGCGGACTGGGAGCTGGCTCGTGAGGGCGGCGCAGCCGATGACCGCGCTCTACGTCCTCGACGTCCCGGAGAACACGTCGGTGGCGAAGGTCGCGGCGGAGGCCGGAGGCGGTCGTCGGGAAGATCGGGCCGTACTTCGAGATCACCGCCGACGGGCCGATCGTCGTCGACCGTCGCGCCACCGGCTGCCGGCACGCGGTCTGGTACAGCTGCATCGCGGGTGTCGCCGGCGGGCGGATCGTGCAGCACGACAAGAACGCCCTGCAGGTCGATCCGGCATGAGCGCACCGGCGCCTGGGCGAGCGGACGACGGGCGGCGCGGCTCGGCGCGGGCCGCTACATCGCGGTGGACGAGCGGCCGGCGGCGACCGTCACCAGCGTCCACGAGCTGACGACGGCCGACGGCGCGACCGTGCGCGGCGTGCTCGCGACGGTGCCGGGCGCGCGGACCGTCGTCTGCCTGATGCACCCGCGCCAGGACGTCACGCACCACGCGCTGGTCCCGCACGCTGCTCGCGGCCGGCGCGGCCGTCTGGACCCAGCACACCCGCTCGGTGAACAACGACCTGACGCTGGTGCACGAGCAGGCCCTGCTCGACGTCGCCGCCGGGCATGGTCTTCCTGCGCGAGCAGGGGTTCGACGTCGATCGTCCCGCTCGGGCACTCCGGCGGCGGCACGCTGTTCGCGTACTACCTCGAGCAGGCCGGGCTGGCCGGCGCCCGACCGGATCGCGACGACGCCGGGCGGGCGCCCGACGAAGCTCGCCGACGCCGCGATGCCGATGACCGACGGCGTCGTGTTCCTCGCCCCGCACCCGGGTCAGGGGCGGCTGCTGCTCGGCTGCATCGACCCGTCGGTCGCGGACGAGACCGACCCGCTCGCCGCGGTTCCGGAACTCGACGCGTTCGACCCGCGCAACGGGTTCGCCGAGCCGCCGACGAGCTCGTCGTACAGCGCCGCGTTCCTCGAGGAGTACCGCGCGGCGCAGCACGCCCGGGTCGCGCGGATCGACGCCCGGGCCCGCGAGCACCTGGCGCGCACCGCCGAGGCCCGAGCGGCGCACAAGCGCACCGGAGCCGCCGCCGACCGTCGTCGGGCGCTCGCCCCGGAGATCATCACGGTGTTCCGCACCGACGCCGACCCGCGCACGGTCGACCTCTCGCTCGACCCCAGCGAGCGGCCCTACGGTTCGCTGTTCGGCGCGCGTCCGGACCTCATCAACTACGGCCAGGTCGGGTTCGGCCGGCTGACGACGCCGGAGGCGTGGCTCTCGACGTGGTCGGGGCTGAGCTCGAACGCCGACTTCGTCCGGTGCGCGCCGGGGGTCACGGTGCCGACGCTGTTCGTCGAGCTGACCGGGGACCAGGCGGCGTTCCCGTCGGACTCGCGGCGCATGGTGCGCCGCGCTCGGGAGCGACGACCTCACGCACGTCAGCGTGCGCGGGACCCACTTCGGCGGGGCGCTCGGCGGCGGGGGAGCCGACCGGCAACGAGCTCGCCGCCGACCGAGATCGGGGCGTGGCTGGGGGAGCGCTACGAGCTCGCCGCGACGAGCCGACGTGGGTCGCGGTAGCGCGGGGGCCGACCGGCGATGGCGAGCTCACCGGGCGGCGCCTGCCGTGGTGGTCGCGGCGCCCGGGCGGGTGCGGGGACGGGGTCGGGCCCGCGGCACCGTGACGGGGTCGACGCCCGGGACCACACGGTTGGAGACGGACCCGAGTCCCTCGACGGTCAGGGTGACGACGTCTCCGGGGACGAGCGGCGGCAGCTCGTCGCGGGAGGCTCCGCGACCCCAGAGCTCGCCGAGGCAGCCGCCGTTGCCACAGGTGCCCGAGCCGAGCACGTCGCCGGGACGCACGACGGTGCCGCGGGAGGCGTAGGCGACGAGGTCCTCGAACGGCCACCCCATGTTCGAGAGCAGGTCCTGTCCGATGACCCGACCGTTGATCTCCGCGGTCAAGGCGAGGGAGAGGAAGCCCTCGGCGTCGCGGTGGTCCTCGACCTCGTCGGCGGTGACCAGCCACGGTCCGAGGGTGGTGGCGGTGTCCTTGCCCTTGGCCGGCCCGAGGCCGATCTGCATCTCGTGGGCCTGCAGGTCGCGCGCGGACCAGTCGTTGAAGATCGTGTAGCCGACGATGTGGTCCCGGGCCTGCTCGGGCGAGAGGTCGCGGCCCTCGCGGCCGATGACGGCGGCGACCTCGAGCTCGAGGTCGAGGACCCTGCTGCCCGGGGGCACCGGGACGTCGTCGTGGGCGCCGATCACGGCGTAGGGGTTGGTGAAGTAGAAGGTCGGGATGTCGTACCAGGCCTCGGGAACGCCGGCCTCGCTCGAGACCGTGCGCCGGACGCCCTCGACGTGCTCCTCGAAGGCGACGAAGTCGCGCACCGTGGGCGGCTGGAACGGCGGCAGCAGCCGAACCTCGGAGAGCGCGACCCGCTGGGTGGGCGAGGCGGACGCGCCCGCCTCGAGCAGGGCGGGGAGGCCGTCACCGAGGAGGTCGAGCAGCCGCGTCCCGGCGGGGAGGGGGGCGATCTCCTCCCCGTCGACGACCCCCGTCCGGACCTCGTCGTGGTGGGCGTAGGTGGCGAAGCGCATGGGTGTCCTCCGGATCGGGTGGGTGCTCGGGTGAGGGGCCGTCAGGCGGCGCAGGACAGCGGGCGACCGCCGTTGTAGGCGACCATGTCGGCGAGCGCGCCGAAGACGTCGAGCGGGGCGCCGCGCTCGGCCCCGTCGAGCTCTGCGTAGGCGCGGTGCAGATTGCCGACGATGCGCTCGGCGTCGGGCCAGTCGCGGTACCGGCCGAGGTCGGTGTCGCGCGCGGCCTGCAGGGGGCGACACGCCCGCCTCCCGCCCCCGCGCGGCGAGGTCGAGAACGAAGCGCAGGTAGTCCAGTGTCGCCCGCACCGGGCCGTCGTCGTGGAAGACCGGCCCGTGACCGGGGACCGTGGTCCCCGCGCGGAGCGGCAGTACCTCGTTCTCGAGCACGTCGACCGCGCCGGCGACCGAGCCCATGAGCAGGAACGGCGTGCCGCCGTGGAACACCAGGTCGCCGCAGAACAGGGTGCTGCGCTCGGGGATCCAGACCACGGAGTCGTTGGTCGTGTGGGCGGGAGAGCCGACGTGGAACACCTCGCGCGCGCAGGTCGCCGGCGTGCAGCGCGACGCGGTCGGTGAAGGTGAGGAAGGGCGGCTCGAGGGGGAGCGAGCCCCACTCGGGGTTGTCCCAGTAGGGCAGTTCGCGCGCCGGGCCGAACGCGATCGCCTCGGCGCGCGCCCGTTCGTGGGCGACGATGGTGGCGCCGCCGAACAGGGCGTTGCCGAAGGTGTGGTCGCCGTGGTGATGGGTGTTGACCAGTGTGCGGACCGGGCGGTCGCTCGTCGCGGCGATCGTGTCGAGGAAGGCCCGCGTGCGCCGCTCGGTGGAGCAGGCGTCGATCGCGATCACGCCCTGCGGCCCCACGAGGAAGCCGGTGTTGTTGATCCACCAGGTGCCGTCGGGCTGCACGTAGGCGAAGACGCCGTCGGAGACCTCGTGCAGCTGGGGTGCTCCGGGGCTGGTGATCTCGTGGGCGTGCCCGCTCACGGTCGGTCCTCCTCGGCGACCGGCGCCGCTGCGCGCTCCACCGCGTCGACGATGTTCTGGTAGCCCGTGCAACGGCACAGGTTCCCGGTCAGCGCGTCCGCGATCTCGGACCGCGTGGGGGACGGGCGGTCACGCAGCAGCGCGGCGCTGCACAGCACCATGCCGGGCAGGCAGTACCCGCACTGGAAACCGTTGGCGTCCCAGAAGGCCTGCGCGACGGGGTGCGGCTCCCGCTCGGGGGAGAGCCCTCGGAGGGTGGTGATGTCGTGCGACGCGGCCCGGTGGGCCGGCAGCAGACAGGACTTCACCGGCTCGCCGTCGAGCAGGACGGTGCAGGTGCCGCAGTCCCCGTTGCGGCACCCGGTACGCACGCTCAGGTCGTCGAGCTCGTCGCGCAGGACGTCGACCAGGGGAGTGCCCGGTGGGCCCTCGAGGGCGACCGGTCGGCCGTTGAGGGTGGTGGTGCGGTGCTCGGTCACGGTGTGGTCTCCGGGATGAGGGCGTCGCGGACGGCGCGGGCGGCGACGGGGACGGCGACGCGTCGCCGGTAGGTGGCCTCGGCGAGCTCGTCGGACCACCAGTCGGCCCTGCCGGTGGCGAGGGCGGCCTCCAGCGCGGCCCGCAAGGCGGCGTGGTCGGCCGGGGAGGGATCGGCGGGATCCTCGAGGTCGACCGGCGGCAGCGTCACCGGTCGCGTGGTGACCGAACCGACGGTGACCACCGCCCGAGAGCCGTCGAGGTGGGCGGCGGCGGTGGCGACGGGCCAGCCGCCGGAGGCGGTCAGCAGCTTGCTGTAGCCCCAGCGGGCGGACGATCCCGGGACGACGATGCCCACCAGCAGTTCGCCGGGACGCAGGGCGGTGGCGAACGCCCCGGTGACGAAGTCGGCGGCGGGGAGAGCCCGATACCCGTCGCGACCGGCCACCGTCAGGACGGCGCCGAGGGCGACCAACGCCGTGGGTACGTCGGAGGCGGGATTGGCGTAGCAGACCGACCCACCGACCGTTGCCCTGGTTGCGGATTCGGGGCCCGCCGGTGATGCGGCCGGCGACCCGCCGCAACAGGGCCGGGCTCGCGTCGGGGCGCCGCAGCAGCGCGCTGTAGGTGACGGCCGGGCCGAGCCGCACGCCCCCGTCCTCGTCGACCAGGACGTCGGTGAACCCGGGCAGCCCGGCGATGTCGATCACGGTCGGCGGCCGGTGGTCGTGGGAGAGGCGGGGCATGACGACGGTCGCGCCGCACGCGATCAGGCTCCGAGGCTCGGCGGCGAGACGGGCGAGGGCGTCGTCGAGGTCTCGGGCCACGACGTAGGCGGCGGCCGGGGTGACCTCGGTCGGCGTGGCGGTGGTCGTGGTGCTCACGGGGTGACCCCGGCGAGCGCGGGAGCGGGCGCGACGGCGGCGTGATCGGCCAGGTCGAGCACGCGGGCCGGGACGAGCGGTGTGGTGACCGTCCCGCCGGGGGCGGCGGCGACGGCGTCCCGGACCGCGCCGACGATCGCGGCGGCGGCCCCGCCGACCCCGGACTCGCCTGCCCCCTTCGTCCCCAGGACCGTGAAGGGGGACGGGCTCTCCAGGTGCCCGGTCCGCACGCGGGGGATGTCCTTGATCCGCGGCACGAGGTAGCGCTTGAAGTCGGTGGCCACGGGCCGTCCTCCGGCGTCGTAGCGTTCCTCCTCGAGCAGCGCCAGCCCGACGCCCATGGCGACCGCGCCGTGCAGCTGCGCCTCGACGAGTTCGGGGTTGACGATCGTCCCGCAGTCGTGCACGGCGGCCAGGGCGCGCAGGTGCGTCACCCCGGTGTCGGGCTCCACCTCCACGGCGGCGACGTGCACCGAGTAGGAGTACGTCGGATAGATCTGGATGCGCCCCTCGGCGTCGGGCAGCGACGCCATGTTCTCCGGCCCGTAGGTGCGGGTGGCCTCGAGCTGGGGATCGCCGATGCCCGGTAGGGCCGCCCCGAGGGTGCGCACCGCCATCGCCAGGTCGGGGAGTGGGAGCCCGCGCGCCGGTTCGCCCACCACCCGGTAGACGCCGTCGACGACCTCGATCGCCGCCGGGTCGGTCTGCAGCAACGTCGCCGCCGCGACGATCAGCTTCGCGCGCAGGTCGTCGGCCGCCTGATGGGCGGCGGTACCGCCGGCGAGGACCGCGCGGCTGGAGAAGCTGCCCGAGCCGTAGGGCGTGGTCTCGGTGTCCCCCTGGACCACGCGCACGTCGGTGACCGCCATGCCGAGGCGGGCGGCGACGAGCTGGGCGATCGCGGTCTCGCTGCCGGTGCCGGGGCTGGTGACCCCGGTGAGCACGGTCGCGCGTCCACCGGTGTCGAGCCGTACGGTCGCGGTCTCGAAGCCGCGGGCGAGGCTGCCGCCGCCGTCGAAGCCCTCGGGCGTGAGCTCGAAGGCGACCCCGACGCCGAGCCGGGTGCTGGACGCCCCGTCCTCGCCGCGCCGGCGCTGCTGCTCGGCGCGCAGCTCGTCGTAGCCGGCGAGGTCGAGCACCAGGTCGAGGGCCCGTGGGTAGTCGCCGGAGTCGAGCGTCATCGTCGGGGTGCGATGGGGGAGCCGGTCGGCGGTCAGGAGGTTGCGGCGGCGGACCACGGCCGGGTCGAGGTCGAGGGTGCGCGCCACGTCGTCGAGGGCGGTCTCGAGGACCAGGCAGGTCATCTCCTTGCCGAAGCCGCGCGCGCCGTTCCAGGGTCCCTTGTTGGTCATCACCTCCCGCCAGCGGACCTCGAAGTCGGCGACGTCGTACCCGCCGGGGAACGTCGCGGCCCCGACCATCGGCATGAGGGGGCCTGGATTCGCCGTGAGCGCGCCGATGTCCGCGTCGATCTCGGCGTCGAGCGCGAGGACGCGAGCCGTGTCGTCGAATCCGACGCGGAACCGTACGTCGTAGTCGCGGGCGCCGATCAGCAGCGCCTCCGGACGGTTCTCGACCCAGCGGACCGCCCGCCCGAGGACCTTCGCCGCCAGGCAGGTCAGTGGCTCCTCGGGCAGCCCGATGAACTTGGAGCCGAACGCACCGCCCAGCGGCGGGGTTGTCACGTGGACGTCGCCCTCCGCCATGCCGAGCTGGCGAGCGAGGTCGGCGCGAAAGGCGTGCGGTTGCTGGACGGCCGCGCGAACGATCAGCCGATCGGTGCCGGCGTCCCAGGAAGCGACGCAACCCCGGAACTCCAGCGCCACCGCACTGCTGCGGTGCATCCGCACCCGGCCCGTGAGCTCCCGGGGGGCCGCGCCGAGCCCGGCGACCACGTCCCCCTGGGCGACCGCGGCCCCCATCACGACGTTCGTGGGCAGGTCGGGGTGCTGCCGCACCGCGTCGGGCTCCGTCGCGGCGGCGGTGTCGAGTGCCGGGGCCAGGACCTCGTAGTCGACCTCCACGAGGTCGGCCGCGGCGCGGGCCTGCTGCACCGTCTCGGCGACCACGAGGGCCACCGGCTCCCCGACGAACCGGACGAGGTCCACCGGGAGGCAGGGAAGTGCGAGGGGACCAGGCGTGCCGGTCAGCGGGGGAGGGGTCATGCAGAGGAGCGGTCCGATCAGCGCCGCGGTGTCCTGTCCGGCGAGGGCGGTGAGCACCCCCGGGGCCACCCGGGCGCGCGTCGTGTCGACGCCGCGAATCCGGGCGTGCGCGTGCGGACTCCGCACGAACACCAGATGCGTACACCGTGCGGGCCGCTCGTCGTCCAGGAACGGCACCAGGCCGCGGACGTAACGATCACCGTGCAGCCGGCGCGTCGTCGGAACGTCCGACATACCTCCACCTCCACCCCGAGGAATGCTGAGTGAGTACTCACTCGGGATGGAGTGTGAACTGCGCTACTCGTTCTCGTCAAGAGCAGAAATGGTGACCGATCGTCGGTGCCGGACGACGGGAACGAACGGTGAGTGATCGCTCACCGGCTGCTAGGGTCGCAAGGACGCCAAGGAGGCCACAGATGACGACGACGAGGAACCGCATCCTCGACGCGACGGCCACCATCCTCCGTGAGGAGGGGTTCGCGGCGGCCACCTCCAAGCGGATCGCCGCGGCCGCCGGCTGCGCGGAGGGGTCGATCTTCGGTCACTTCGGCGACAAGGGCCGGCTGCTCGCGGCCGTGCTGTCCTACGGGCTGCCCGAGGTCAAGGCCCTCACGGCCGCGAGCGAGCGGGGGACCGACGTCCCTCTGCGCGAGGGGCTCACCGCGGTCGTGGACGCGCTGCTCGACTTCTACCGGGCCAGCTCACCGTTCGCGGCCACGGCGCTGGCCGACCGCAAGCTGTTCGAGGCGTACTCCACCGGGCACCGGGACGCGGGCTCCGGTCCGCAACAGGCATGGCGGTTGGTCCATTCGTTCCTGGAAGCCCACCGGGCCGGCGGTGCACTCTCGGCCGACCTCGACACCGAGATCGAGGCCATCAAACTCACCGGCGCCTGCCAGAACGCCGTGTGGGTGCAGATGGTCACCGGCTCGGGGAGCCTGCCCCACCGCGGCGAGAGCCTCTCCGAGCGCCTCGCCGACAGTCTCCTGGGTACCGTCCCGAGCCGACGATTGACCTGAAGAGCGGTCGAGGTCCTACCGTCGTAGCGGTCGATGCGACCGAGGAGGACGACGATGACCGTCGAGCTCAACCACACCATCGTCCCGAGTCGTGACCAGCGCGCCGCGGCACACGACCTGGCCGACCTGCTCGGGCTGGAGGTGACGAGGGTCGGCCACTTCGACGCCGTGCACCTGGGCAACGGGGTGAGCCTGGACTTCATGAACGTGGATGAGGTCCGGGGCTCGATGCACCTGGCGTTCCTCGTGTCCGAGGAGACGTTCGACGAGGTGTTCGGGCGGCTGCAGGAGCGGGGACTGCCGTACTGGGCGGACCCGATGCGGTCCCGGCCGCAGCAGTTCAGCGCCTACTCCGGCGGGCGGGGCTTCTACTGGGACAGCCCTGACGGCCACAACCTCGAGGTCCTGACCCGGTCGGGCTGACGAGCGCCGGTCAGCAGCTCCTGAGGGCGTATGGGTACTGGATGGTCTCCAGCTCCGGGTCGGCCTCGAGAGCGGCGACGACATCGGGTGCGCCGGCGAGGGCGAGGTGCGGTTTCGGTCAGTCGCCGCTCGGGTCCGGGAGGGTTTCCCACACCGGCCGAGCCAGTGCGTTGCCGGCGGGGGTGTTCGCGAGCCAGCCGATCCCAAGCCACTCAGCGTGGTCGAGGTTCGTCCACTGCGAAGCGATCCGGTTGACGATCTCTTCCCGGCTCCCCGACCACGGTGCGAAGCCGTTCGCGAGGTCGCCGACGACGACGAGGCCCCTGCCCAGGAGGTCATCGATGGCTTCGAGGCTCGCCAGACGCACGTCGGCCGGTGACGCCTCCGCCGGGCTGGCACGCCGCACGAGATGGCGAGCCTCGTCGAGGCTCACCCAATCGTGCAGTCCACTCAGGAGTATCTGAATTCTCGCGTCGGATTCATCCACCAAGGGGCCTGTGAACCTTCCAGTTGTCGCCGTTCGGGAATTTGAGATCGATCGTCGGACCGCCCGAGCCAGATTCTTCTCGGAGGCCCACCTTCGTGCCGTCATCGGTGGTGACCCAGTCACCGGGATGGGACCCCTGCTTGTAGCGCTCCTTGTCTCGCATCAGTTCGTCTGCGAGCTCTCGCACGGCCTCGTCGCTCGGAGCCTCCCGCACGTGGTCCTGTTTACCCGGGTTCGTGGCGTCGCGGATCGTTCTGCCGGTCGGATTGTCGGGCAGCTCCTTGCTGCTGTTCTTCTGGTCGACCTGGAGCGGTGCGACGCTGCTGTCGGTGGCGGCGTGCGTGGCGAGGTCGACGAGCCCGGCGCCGGCGATGCCGACCCCAGCCGCCAGGCCGGCGGCCGACGCGCCTCCCAGCGGAACCCCGGCGAGCAGACCGACGCCGGTCCCGTCGAGCGCGACGCTCCCGAGTGCGCCCGCCGCGCTGACGGCGGCCAGCGTCCCGCCGCCGACGATCGCCGCCACGTCGAGCGGGTGCTCCAGCGCGGCCATCCCGACCGATGCCGCGGCCTTCCCCACCTCGGTCAGCGGCGAGGTCGAGGCTGCCGCCGGGGCAGTGGGCGGAGGAGCGGTACCCCCGAGCGACGCCGTTGCCGCGTCCAGAGCGCGAGCCGCGGCCTCGTTGGCGGCCCGAGCACGCTCCTCCGCGGTCCGCATCAGGGCCGTGCCTTCGTCCAGCGCCTGCTGGGCCCGATCCCGCCCGGCCTCGGCAGCCGGCTCCGACCCGAGGGCCGACACCGCCGCCTGCCCCTGCGCGACCATCCCCTCGCCGCGCGCGTGGTCCTGGTGGGCGGCCCGCAGCTCCTCGGCGTACCTCATGAGCGGGCCGACCGAGTCGGTCACGGCTTGCGCCACCCGCTGCGCATTCGCCGCGTCCTGCTGCGTCCGCGCGAGGGCGAGCGGCGCCGCCAGCCCGGTCCAGTCCGCGGTGATCGTGCGACCGTGCGCGGCGACCGACTCGCCCGTGCTCCGCACCTCGACGACCGCGGCGTTGAGCTGGCGGCACGCGTCCTCGACCGCCGCCGGAACGCCGGGCAGCGGCATCAGCGCGGCCCGCTGAGGGCAGACGACGCCTCACCATCGGTCGCCACGTACTGCGCGCTCGACGCCTCCAAGGCTCCTGCGCAGTCCGTCAGGCTCGCGACGACCGCCCGCGCCGCGCGGTCGAGCTGCGCCGAGAACTCCGACGCCGCACCGGAGAGCGGACCCGGACCGGAGGCCGCGGCCACCAGGTCCATCGCTGCGCGCAGCCCGAGGGCAGCGTCGCCGAGCCCCTCGGCGTCCGCGCGCAGGTCAGCGGCACCTCGACGGAGCTGCTCGGGGCGCACGTCGAAGCCGTCCGACACGCTCGCGATCCTGACGCAGCGGCCGCAGACCATGGGGCGGTTCGGACAAACTCGGCGGGACGACCGCGGTCACCTCGCGTGGGATCGGTTCATCGGGAGTGGGGCAGATCCGGGGCCGCGGGACCCGGTTCTCGCATGGTCCCCGAGGACTAGTCGGCCGGGTGTCGAGGACCCGTGCGCGATCGCTGGGACGGCGTGCGAGGCGGTCGCCCGGGCGACGATCGGGACGGGTGAGTCCCGGAACGGTCGGCGCTTCTCGAACGCTTCGCCGCGAGTGTCTCACCGGTGATACGGTCCCGTCGTGGACGAGGTCAGCATGCGCGAGCTGCGGAACTCCGGCGGTGACGTGCTCGCGCGGGTCGAGCGGGGCGAGTCGCTGACGGTGACCCGCGACGGTGAGCCGGTGGGCGAGCTGCACCCGGTGCCTCGCGCCCGGTTGACCCGGGACGCCCTGCTGGCCCGGTGGCGCGCGGTGCCTGTCGTGGACCCGGCGGCGTTCCGCTCCGATGTCGATGATCTGCTCGACGGTTCCCTGTGACGGGTGCCGCCGGGTTGCTCGACACGAGCGTCGTGATCGCGCTCCCGGCGTTGACCGACGGCACGTACCTGCCGGAGACGCCGTTCATCAGTGCGGTGACGCTCGCGGAACTCTCCGTGGGCCCGCTCGTGGCTCGAACCGACGCCGAGCGGGCCGCGCGGCAGGCAGTGCTGCAGCAGGCCGAGGCGGATTTCGACCCGTTGCCCTTCGACGCGGCGGCTGCGCGGTCGTTCGGCCGGGTGGCGGCGGCGCTGCGCCAGGCCGGCCGCAGGCCCGCGGCTCGTAGCTACGACGCGATGATCGCCGCGGTCGCCGTGGCGCGGGGACTCCCGCTCCACACGGCGAACCCCGACGACTTCCCTGCTCTGGACGGGCTCGAGGTCGTCGCCGTCCCGGTGACCTGAACCACCGGCCGATCAGCGTGATCCGAGAGGAGGGCGTGGGTGGTAGCGGGGCCGGAGACGGCGACGGGCGCGCGTCGGATCTCGGCGGTGGCGCGACGACGCGCTGGGTGACGACGATGCCGTCGGGCTCGCCGACCGTCTGCGTCGTCGTGAGGTGTCCGCCGACGAGCTCCGGAGCAGCGGTCGCGGAGCGGGTCGGGAAGGTCGACCCGGTGCTGCGCGGCCTCACCCTCGACCGTCTCGCCGACCCGACACGAGGCAACCCCGACGGCCCGCTCGCCGGCGTCCCGATGCTGGTCAAGGAGAACACGGACGTCGCGGGCTGGCCGACGACCAACGGCAGCACCGCCTACGTCGCCGAACCTGCCCCCGCCCACGCCGAGGTGACCGAGCAGCTCCTCGACCTCGGGTTCCAGCTCGTCGGCAGCTCGCGCATGCCCGAGTTCGGCCTCAACGCCAGCACCGAGTTCGTCGACGCCGAGCCCACCCGCAATCCCTGGAACCCCGATTACTCGTCCGGAGCCTCCTCCGGTGGATCGGCCGCGCTCGTCGCTGCCGGAGCCGTCCCGATCGCCCACGCCAACGACGGCGGCGGGTCGATCCGCATCCCGGCCGCCGCGTGCGGGCTCGTCGGGCTCAAGCCGACGCGGGGGAGGACCGCGCTCAACGCCCAGGGCGCGCAGATGCCGGTCAACCTCGTCAGCGACGGCGTCGTCACGAGAACTCGGTCCGCGACACCGCCGCGGTCCTCGGTCACCTCGACCGCCGCCGTCGCAACCCACGCCTTCCGCCGATCGGCCTGATCGACGGACCGGCCACCAGACGCCTCCGCATCGGCCTCGTCCTCGAGAGCCCGGCCGCGGGCACCGTCGACGACGAGACCCGCCAGGCCGTCCTCGACACCGCGAGAACCCTCGAAGCCGCGGGACACCGGATCGAGCCGCACACCCTCGCCGTCGGGAAGCAGTTCGTCGACGACTTCCTCGTCTACTGGGGGCTGCTCGCGGTCGGGATCGTGGCCGGCGGGCGGTTCGGGTTCCCGCAGTTCGACGCTGCCCGGCTCGACCCGCTCACCCACGGCCTCGCCCGGCACTTCTGGACGACGGCGCCGCGGCGGCCCGGGTTCCTGCGGCGGCTCCACCGCGTCGCCTCCGCCTACGACGACGAGTTCGTCCACCACGACGTCCTGCTCTCGCCGGTCCTCGCGCACCGCACCCCGGAGCTCGGCTGGCTGCACCCGGCGGTGCCGTTCGACGAGCTGCGGGACCGGCTCGTGAACTACGTGGGGTTCACGCCGCTGCAGAACGTCGCGGGCGCGCCGGCGATGGCGGTGCCGGGCGGCCGGACCGCGGACGGGATGCCGATCGGGGTGCAGCTCGCCGGGGCGACGGGGGACGAGCGGACGCTGATCGAGCTCGCCTACCTCCTCGAGGCGGAACGTCCCTGGCCTCGTCTGCCCGTGTGAGGCGATCCCACACGTCAGGACGCCACGCTCCTGGCATGGAGCCATCGACCTCGATGTAGCACTTGTTGTGCTACATTTGGTCGATGGAGCGCATCGGTGTCCGGGAGCTTCGGCAGCACGCCTCGAGGTATCTGGATCTCGTCAAGGCCGGCGAGACCGTGGAGGTCACCGAACGCGGAGAACTGGTCGCCCTCCTGGTGCCAGCGCCTCGCGGCGACACCGCCAGGGATCGATTGATCTCGGCGGGGAGGCTCATCCCCGCCTCGGCGCCGAGCGGACGCGCTCGCTCGGGGCGTCCACTGCCGTCCGCCGCCGGTGAGCCCACCAACGCCGAGTTGCTGGACGCTGAGCGCGAGGAACGCGAGTGATCTACCTGGATTCCTCGGCGCTGCTGAAGCTGGTGCGAGCAGAAGCCGAGACCGATGCGCTGCGCGAGTGGCTCGCCTCTCACCGTCAGCAGCCTGCGGTGACCAGCGAGGTGGGGCGGGTGGAGGTCCTGCGTGCCGCCCGACGCGTGGGACCGCAGGTGCAGGCCGAGGCGCGCCTCGTCGTCGGGGACCTCGACCTGGTCCCGCTGGATCGCGCCGTCCAGGATCTGGCCGCCGACATCGGCACTCCGGGGCTGCGCACACTCGATGCCCTGCATCTGGCTTCTGCCGTACTCCTGATCGAGCATCTGACCGCATTCGTCGCGTACGACCACCGACTCGCGGACGCGGCCCGGAGCGAGGGTCTCGCGGTGGTCGCCCCCGGCTCCCCGTGACGTGCCGGTCGGCGGCCGTCACGCCGTCGTGACGATGTCCTGACCCTGGATCTGCACCGGGATCGCGGGCAGCGGCTGGTTCGCCGGCCCCTGCTGGACCGCACCCGTCGTCGGGTCGAACACCGAGCCGTGGCACGGGCAGGCCAGCGTCGCCCCAGCGGGCCCGACCGTGCAGCCCTGGTGGGTGCACACCGCGCTGTGCGCGACCACGCTCGTCGGGCCGGACCGGGTCAGCGCCACCGGAGCCCCGTTCGCGCTGGTCACGACGGTGGTCGCCCCGACGGGGACGTCGTTGAGACCCGCCAGGCGCCCCGCGGTCGGCGTCGTCGGCGTGCTGGGCGGGGCGCCGCACGCCGCGAGCGCGCCGGCTCCGACCAGGGCGACGCCCCCGGCGACGCAGGTCTGGAGCAGCGGGCGGCGTCCGAAGCAGGGTCCCGACGGCGGGTCGGTCGTCCCGTGGGCGGTCGTGCGGCTCGGCGTCGCTCCAGTCTCACCAGACATGGACCGGCACCGTACGGCGGCGCCGTTCCGGGGGACGTGAAGACCTCGACGAGACACGCGACGCGGAGTGGTCGTCGTCCGTCCGGTGGCCCGGACGGACGACCCCGGGGTCACCCTGTGTCGTCCCGCGGAGCCGCCCGCCGTCGGGGCGAGACGTGGCTCACCACGGGGTACCGATCAGCGATCCCCTCCGACCGCCCACCCGCGACGGGCCGCCGCACGTCGTGGTCGTCCGAATGCCCCACGAGCGGTGCGGGTGGCGCGCGGACACTCGGGATCATGGACGGTCACGACGAACCGGGCCCGACCCCGACGCGGATGTGGTTCTCCCTGCTCCGCCGTCTGGGTCGGGGCCTCGCAGGTCGGCGCATCGCCGTGCGCGACACCGCGGCGACGGTGGTGTCGATGCACGGCAAGCCCGACGGTCACGGATGGGCCTTCGGGCGCGCCCGCGACGTCCACGTCGTGCTCCGGGACGTCACGGCACCGGAGCTCGACGCCCAGGAGCTCGTGGTCGAGTGCGACTCGCTGACCCTCGGGACGACCGTCACCGCCACCGGCGTCTCGATCACCGCCACGTTGTCGCCCGAGGCGTTCGCCGCGTTCGGCGACGACGAGGACGGCCCGCGCCTCGACGTCGTGGACGGGGAGCTCCGCAGCTCCTGGCTGCCGGGCATCGACATGGTGCTGGACCCCGTGGTCACCGAGGACGACCTCCGGTTCACGCCGACCGCGCTCCTCACCCCGGTCGGGCGGTGGTCGTCGTGGGGGCTCCTGCCGTCCGGGACCGCACCCTCGCCCGACCTCCCCGGAGGCCTGCGCATCCGCGAGATCACGACCACGGACGACGCCGTCCGGGTCCGGTCCACCATCGACCGATGGACCGCGACCCCCGCTGACCGACCTCGGCTCCGCGAGCTCCTCGCCGCCGCCACGCAGGACAGCGCGGTGTCCGGAGCCCACTGACCCCGAGCGCCGCTGCTCAGGCGCGGGCGATGCCGGCGATCTGGGTGTTGAAGGTGACGAACGGGGTGTGCAGCCGGTAGGGCTCGACGTCCACGCGGGCGAACCCGGCGGCACGGACCGCCGCCGCCAGGTCCCGCTCGCAGGAACACCCCTCGAAGGTCCAGCCCCACGGCCGGCGCAGCACCCGCTGGAGCCACCGCGTCGGGGTCCCGGGCCGCGCCGCGACGTGCTCCACGAACCGGAAGGTGCCGCCGGGCCGCAGGATGCGACGCACCTCGGCGAGGACCGCGGCCGGGTCGGCCACCGTGCAGAGGACGAGCGAGGAGATGACGGTGTCGACGCTGTGGTCGGGGAGGCCGGTGCGCTCGGCGACCCGCTCGCGCAGGTCGAGGTGCACCCCGCGGCGCTCGGCGGCGGCGCGGAGCCGACGGTGCATGTGGGGGTTGGGCTCGAGGGCGGTGAGCGTCGACCCGGGGGACAGGTAGCGCAGGTTGGCGCCCACCCCGGAGCCGAGCTCGACGACGGTCCCGGGCAGGTCGGCGAACACCCGCCGTTTGTGGCGCCGCAGGTTCCACTCGAGGTTCGGGCCCATCACGCTGAAGAACGCGGCGTTGAAGGGACCGCGCGCGGCGTGCGCCTCGAACCCGGTGGAGTCGGTCGTGGTCAGAGAAGTCATCGGAGTCATGACGAGGACTCTGCGCGGGTCCCGCCCGCGGATCAGGCGTGGAACTACCCCACTTCGCGGACCTACCCCGCGTCGCTGAACCACGCCGCGATCTGGGCCCGCGACCGGAACCCGAGGCGCAGCCGGATCCGCTCCACGTGACCTTCGGCCGAGCGCTCGTCGATCCCCAGCCGCGTCGCGATCTCGCGGTTCGTGCAGCCCTCGCTCACCAGCTCCGCCACCTCGCGCTGGCGGGGCGTCAACCCACCGCGTCGTCCGAGGGGCAGCCCGAGGAACCGCCGGACGACGCGCACCAGCTCGTCCCGGTCACCCGCGTACGGCAGGTGCGAGCGCCCGGGCTGCAGGACCAGCTCGGCGCCGTCGATCCCCGCGGCGAGGACGTGGGCCTGCGCGACGGGTGCCGCGCGGTCGCCGACGCGGTGCACCACCAGCGTCGGCGCCCGCACCCGGCCCAGGAGGTCACCGACGTCGAGCTCGTAGCTGAGCGCGAGCAGCGCCTGCGCGGTCGCGGCCGACGAGCAGGCCCGCTGGTAGCGCGCGGCGCCGGTGCGGGTCGCGCGGTCGGCGTCGGGGGCGAAGATGTCGGTCAGCACCTCGGAGCCCAGGCCCCAGTGCGACTCGATCAGCCCCAGCACGTGGTCCCGCACCGGCGGCGCGGACAGGTCCTCGCCCCGCGCCCACCCGCCGTAGAGCACCAGGCGCCGCACGGCCTCGGGGTGCGCCGCCGCCCACGCCACGGCGACCGGAGCGCCCATCGAGGTGCCCATGAGGTCGAACGGTGCGTCCAGCGTCGCCGCGATCGCGTCCAGCTGCTCGAGCTCGGACGCCAACGAGGCCGGGCGTTCCGCGGCCGCCGACAACCCGCAGCCCGCGCGGTCGTAGCGCACCAGCCGGGCGCCCTGCGCGAGCCCTTCGTAGAGCGCCCGCTCCGCCGGGAGCTCCCAACTCAGCTCGAGGTGGGAGAGCCACCCCATGACGTAGACCAGCGGCCGGCCGGCACCGACCGAGGCGTACGAGATCGCGGCGCCGTCGGACAGCTCCACCGCCCCGAGCCGCTGCTCCACGACGGCATTCTCTCCTTCCCGACGGCGGGT
Source organism: uncultured Actinomycetota bacterium (assembly GCA_963849235.1). GTDB lineage: Bacteria > Actinomycetota > Actinomycetes > Mycobacteriales > Pseudonocardiaceae > Actinomycetospora. The sequence continues at coordinate 56,371 of CAWKGY010000004.1, forward strand.
CGGGTCGGTTTCCGGGGCCGCGCCCCGTCGGACGAGCGGTGCGACGACGTGGCCGACAGTCGCGGCCGGGATCAGGCGGCGAGGTGGAACGTGCTCGCGAAGCGGCCGAGGAGCTCGCCGGGACCCCGCAGCACCTCGACCACCCCGGTCGCGATCGCACGGTCGGGGGCCAGCTCGCCGGAGAGGATCCGGCGGATGTCGGGGCCGGTCGTAAAGGCGAGGTCGACCGGGCCGTCCCCGCGGGTGACGTCGAGGGTGGTGCCGTCGACCCGGATGAGCAGCTCGGCGGAGTCGAGGCGGGCTGCATAGGCGGTGGCGGGCAGGTCCGCGGCGATCTGGGGCTGGAAGGCGCTGCGCAAGGACATCGTCATCGCGTCGGGGGTGAGGATCTGCTCCTCGCGCGGTTCGCCGAGGGCCTTGAAGCCCCAGGCGCCGAGCGCGAGCACGACGGGCTCGAGCTCACGACCGAACGGGGTCAGCTCGTAGATCACGATGCGCGACCGCGGCGCACGCCGGATGATCCCCGCCGCCTGCAGTTCCTTGAGTCGGGCGGCGAGGATGTTCGTCGGGATGCGGGGGAGGCCCGCGGCGAGCTCTCCGTTGCGTCGGGGCCCGACGAGCAGGTCGCGGACGATCAGCATCGCCCAGCGTTCGCCCACGAGTTCCATGGCCCGCGTGACGCCGTCGTACTGCCCGTACTCCCGCGGCGCCATCGCCGTCAGCCCTGTGGGCTCGCGACGGCCTGGGGGCCCTGCTCGGCGGCGACCGGGTCCATCCAGCCGAAGTCGACGACGTTGCCGTCGGGGTCGGTGAGGCCCCGCTGGTACATGAACCCGTAGTCCGCGGGGTCACCCGGCTCCGCGCCCCCCGCGGCGACGCCGGCGGCCACCGTGGCGTCGACCTCCTCACGGCTGTCGAGGAAGATCGTGGTGGCCGCGGTCGGGTTCTTCGCCGGGTCGCCGATCGGCAGCGCGGTCATGGTCTGGAAGAACTCCCGCGTGTGGATCATGAAGTAGTTGTGGGGGTCCTGGACGACGACGCAGGCCGCGTTGTGGTCGGAGAACTTCGCGTTGATCGAGAACCCCACCGCCTCGTAGAAGACCTTCGCGCGCTCCAGGTCGGTCACCGGCACGTTGACGAACATCCGCTTCATCGGGCTCTCCCTGTCGTGGGTCCTGCGTGCGCGTCGAAGACTTGCAAAAAACAAGTGACCCGTCAAGCAGTGTGGTGTGGGTCGCGGGGCACCCGGTCCTCGGGGCCGCGTCCGACGTCCAGGTGGCGACGTGGGCGGCCCGGGACGAGCGGCGCGTCCTCACCGAGAACGTCCGGGACTTCGTCCCGCTCCTCAGTCAGGTCGTCGAGCCGCCGGTGCGACTGCTGCTCACGAGCTCACGCCGGTACCCGCGCTCGCGGCAGAACCCCGGTCCGCTGCTCGACGCCCTCCGTCGCCGGCTCACGACCGACGTCGAGCGGGCACCGGTGGAGTGGCTCGGGTGAGGTAGACGGCGCCGGCGCCGGCGGATGCGTGAGGGTCAGGCGACCACGGGCTCGTCGAACGCCACGTCCGACACCGCGGGCCGCCGCGCCCGCACCACGACCAGCTCCTCGGTCCGCTGCCCCGGCGCGATCAGCCCGCGCTCCTCGAGCAGCGCGGCCCGCGCCGTGAACACCGGCCCGAAGGGGTGCGTGCACCGGGCCGCGACCTCGGCGTCGAGCCCGTGCGACCGCAACCGCCGCAGCGTCGACTCGACCCCGTTCACCGCCGAGTGCACCAGCAGCAGGCGACCCCCGGGCGCGAGCACGGCCGGGGCCTCGTCGCACACGCGGTCGAGCACGACCCGGCCGTCGCGCCCGCCGTCGAACGCCCGCATCACTCCGCGCGTGGGCAGCGTGTCGTCGGGCGTGGGGACGTAGGGCGGGTTGGCGACGACGAGGTCGTACTGGTTCCCGACGACGGGTGCGGTCAGGTCGCCGTGGCGCACCCGCAGGCGCCGACCGAGCCGTCGCGCGTTGACCCACGCACTCGCCAGCGCCTTGCGCGAGCAGTCCACGGCGGTGACGTCGGTGCCCGGGAACCCCGCCGCGACGAGCGACAGGGCACCGGCACCGGAGCAGAGCTCGAGGACACGGTGCGGCGGGACGAGGGAGTCGAGCAGCTCGGTGCGCAGCACGTCGGCGAGCAGCCAGGTGTCCCGCTGCGCGGGGTAGACCCCGGGCCCGCGCAGCACCGGGAGGTGGGCACGGCGGCCGTCGGGGACCGGCGCGTCCACGGGAACACGGGCAGGAGAAGGCAGGCGATCGACAGCGGTCACGGGGGTGCTCCTCGGTGGGACACGCGAGAGGGGGCGACGAGGCACGCATGCGGGTGCCAGGCGTCCCCGAGAAGCAGCTGGACCCTCAACCGGCGGGGACGAGAAACTCTCCGTCGTGTTACCCGCAGGTTGCGCGGGCACACGCCCGCTATCGCGTGATCCGGCCCTCGCGTTCGCGGCGAGCCGAGACGGGTAGCCGGACCGTCGCTGCCGACCACAGTGGTCGGCGATCCCGACCCGGCACCTCGCCGAGGAGACACCGTTGCCCGACCTGCATCCGTCCGACACCGCCGCCCCCGCCCTGCCGCATGCCCGCGGTCCGGTCTCCGAGGCCGTCCTCGAGGTGTTCGCCGGCCGCCGTGCGACCGGCGACCTGCCGCACCCGTCGGGACTCGACCCCTACGGCGAGGACCTGCAGCTCGCGCTCTACCTCTGCTACGAGCTGCACTACCGCTCGTTCCCCGGGGTCGACCCGGAGCTCGAGTGGGACCCCGACCTGCTCGCGCTGCGCCGGTCCCTGGAGCGGACGTTCCTCGCGGCCCTGCAGGCCGAGGTCGAGGGTGGCGACGACGTCGACGGGGCGATCGACGCGCTGCTGGTCGAGCCGGTCGAGGGCACCGGCCCGTCGTGGCACCTGGCGTCGGACGGCGAGCTCTGGCAGCTGCGCGAGTACGTGGCGCACCGCTCGATCTATCACCTCAAGGAGGCCGACCCCCAGGCCTGGGTCATCCCGCGCCTCGACGGTCAGGCCAAGGCCTCGCTGGTCACGGTGGAGCACGACGAGTTCGGTGCCGGCCGCGCCGAGCGGGTCCACGCCACGATCTTCGCCGGGATGATGGACGAGCTCGGGCTGGACTCCAGCTACCACGCCTACCTCGATGTGGCGCCCGCGCTGACGCTGGCCACGGTCAACGTGATGTCGCTGTTCGGGCTGCACCGGCGGTGGCGGGGCGCGTCGGTGGGGCAGTTCGCGCTGGTCGAGGTGACGTCGTCACCCGGGTCGGCGCGGCTGGTCAAGGCGATGCAGCGCCTCGGTCTCGGTGAGGCGGCGACCGCCTTCTACGACGAGCACGTCGAGGCCGACGCCGTGCACGAGCAGTTGGTCCGACGCGGGCTCCTGGCGGATCTGGTGGGACGCGAGCCGTCGTTGGCGCCGGACATCGTCTTCGGGATCCAGGCGTCGACCCTGCTCGAGGACCGGCTGGCGGATCACCTGGTGCGGTCCTGGGGCGAGGGCTCGTCGTCGTTGCTGCGGGTGGCCGAGGTCGTCGGGGTCTGACGGACCTTGCGACGGTGGCTGGTGTCGCAGAACGGATAGCGCTTGCTGCGACGGCAGGCGCAGATCGCGACGACGGGCCGCTCCGACCGGACGATCGCGCCGTCGGGGGTCTCCAGCTCGACCGGGCCCTCGACGAGCATCGGCCCGCCCTCGACGAGGGTGACGCGCGGCGTGCGGGCGCTGGTGCGGGCGTCGTCGGTGGCGGTGCGGTCGGCGGGGGCCGGGTCGGTCATGGTGTGCGGCTACCCGGTCCGGTGCGGCTCCACGGGTGGCGTGGGTCCCGCGACGGCCCGCTCGCGGGGCGGTGGTGCCGAGGGCCGGTCGGCGTCCGGTCGGGTTCAGCTGCTGACCGGCCGGGCTTGGAGGTTCGGCCGAGTGGGACGGGCGTGCTGATGGCGTTCGGTCGCCGCCGCCCCGCATCAAGATCACCAAGATGAGGAGGATCCGGACGCTCAGGCCTCAGAAGCTCGTCATCGCGGTGATCATGAACAAGATCCAGGGTGCCGTAATCGTCTCGTGACCGATATGCGACCCTCCTGTGACGAGAGGTGGGGGGAAGCCTCTCTCGAGCTCGAGGGGGAGCAATCTCGTGATCTCCGCATCACGCGTGGGTCCACTGATCGTCACCGTGGCCGCGAGCGCGCTGCTCGTCGCCGGCCCGGCCTACGCACAGACCGACCCACCCACCTGCACGACGACGCCTCCCGGCACGACCGAGGTCCCGCTCTGCCCGTCGACACCGGACACGTCGGCGCCCGGGGCCGGGCCGGAGAGCGACTCGCAGGCGCCGGGAGCCGATTCGCAGAAGGTCCCGGGAGCCGACGAGGGCACGACGCCGGGCCAGCCCGGCACGGGCGCGGCGCCCGGACAGCCGGGCCAGCCCGGCCAGCCCGGTCAGCACGGCCAGGGCAAGCCGCCGCCGGGGTCCACCCAGGATCACGGCAAGCCGGGCGCCGGGGGGCCACCCAGCTCCGACACGAGTCAACCGGCGGTGCCCGGCACGCCGCCGAACCGTCCCGGCCGGCCGCCGGGTGACCGTGACTGCGACGACTTCGCGACGCAGGAGCAGGCCCAGCAGTACTTCGAGTCGATCGGCGGGTCCAGCACCAACGACGCCGACCGTCTCGACGAGAACCACAACGGCGTCGCCTGCGAGTCCCTCTCCGACGACGGGGACGACCAGAACGCCACCGTGACCACCACCGGCGACGACGGCTCCCAGGCCCAGACCTCCGGCGACCAGGTCACCGAGGTGCCCGAGGGCTCGGCCCAGACCGGGGGGAACTGAGATGACGCGCCTTCGCCTCGCCGCCGCCGTCGTGCTGGCGGCCCTGGTCACGCTCCTCGCCACCGCCTGCAGCTCGGGCACCGACGGTGCTGCCGCCTCCCTGGCCGCGAGCCAGCAGAGCACCGCGGGACCGGTGGCCGGCTACACGCTGACGATCCCGAAGCTCAACGAGTCCTCGCCGCTGGTCGGCCTGGGGCTCAACGCCGACAAGTCGATCCAGGTCCCGCCGCTGTCGACCCCGATGCAGGCGGGCGTCTACACCAAGGGGCCGATGCCCGGGCAGGTCGGACCCGCTGTCGTCGTCGCCCACATCAACGCGAACGGGCAGCCCGGCTTCGGCGCCGACTTCCACACGCTCGCCGCCGGCGACAAGATCAACGTCACGACGCCGACCGGTCCGGTGACGTTCGCGGTGACCCGCACCGACACCGTCCCGAAGTCGGAGTTCCCCACGGCCGCCGTGTACTCCGACACCAAGGACTCCGAGCTCCGGCTCATCACCTGCGGCGGCACGCTCGACCGCAGCGCCCACAACTACCTCGGCCAGACGATCGTCTACGCGACCAAGGTCTGAACCGACGCGCTCGGGCCTCGTGATCGTGCGCCCGCCGGGTCCTCGCGACCCGGCGGGCGTACGAGATCCGGGTGCGGTCAGCGGCTGGCGGCGCGGCGGTACTGGGCGCTGGCGAGCGGCGCGAACACGGCGACGACGACCACCGCCCAGATCAGGGTGTAGAGCTGCGAGTGCTCCAGGGACCAGGCCGTCGGGGCGGCGGCCGCCGGGTTCGGGGACGGGTTGCCGAACAGCTCGCGGGCGGCCTGGGTGACCGAGGAGACCGGGTTCCACTCGGCGAACACCCGCAGCGGGCCGGGCAGGGTGTCGAGCGGGACGAAGGTGTTCGCCACGAACGTCAGCGGGAAGATCACGATGAACGAGGCGTTGTTGATGACCTCGGGGCTCGGGATGAGCAGGCCGAGCCAGGCCATGATCCACGAGATCGCGTAGGCGAAGATCAGCAGCAGGACGAAGCCCCACAGCGCCTCGAGCGGCCCGGTGTGGATCCGCCAGCCGACGATCAGCCCGGTGATCGACATGACGATCAGGACGATCACGTTGTTGACGACGTCGGAGAGCGTCCGCCCGGTCAGCACCGCCGACGGCGCCATCGGCAGCGAGCGGAAGCGGTCGATGATGCCCTTCTTGACGTCGTCGGCCAGGCCGGCGCCGGTGTTCGTCGCCCCGAAGACCACGGTCTGGGCGAAGATGCCGGCGATGAGGAACTCGCGGTAGGCCGCGCCGCCGCCGCTCGGGTCGATCGCGCCGCCGAAGACGTACGCGAACAGCAGCACGAACATGATCGGCGAGAGCGTCGTGAAGACCAGCAGGTCGGGCACGCGCTTGATCTTGATGAGGTTCCGCTTGGCGACGACGGCCGCGTCGTTGACGACGTCGAAGGTGGTCACGAGGCCGCCTCCTGGGTCGACGCGTCCTCGTCGCCCGCGGCGCTGCCGGTGAGGGTCAGGAAGACGTCGTCGAGGGTCGGGCGGCGCACCCCGGCGTCGTCGACCTCCAGCCCCACGGCCTCGAACTGGTCGAGCGCCTGGCGCAGCGCCTTCACCCCGCCGATCACCGGCATCGTCAGGGACCGCCGGTGCTCGTCGGTCACGGGTGGGGAGACGCCGAGGGGGGACACGACGCGGACGGCCTCGGCGAGACGGTCCTCGTCGCTCACCGTCAGCTCGAGGCGCTCGCCGCCGATCTGGGCCTTGAGCTGGTCGGAGGTGCCGCGGGCGATGGCGCGGCCGTGGTCGATGACGACGATGTCGTCCGCGAGCACGTCGGCCTCCTCGAGGTACTGCGTGGTGAGCAGGAGCGTGGTGCCGTCGGCCACGAGTTGCTGGATGACACCCCACATGTCGGTGCGGCTGCGCGGATCGAGCCCGGTGGTCGGCTCGTCGAGGAAGAGCACCGGGGGATGGGCGACGAGGGCGCCGGCGAGGTCGAGGCGGCGCCGCATGCCGCCGGAGTAGGTACGGCTCGGCCGGTCGCCGGCCTCGGTGAGGCTGAACTGGGCGAGGAGCTCGCGGGCTCGCTCGCGGCTCCGTCTCCGGCCGAGGTGGTAGAGCCGCCCGATCATGTCGAGGTTCTCGTAGCCGGTCAGGTATTCGTCGACGGCGGCGTACTGCCCGGAGAGCCCGAGGCGTTTCCGCACCTCGCGCGGGTTCGCCAGGACGTCGACGCCGTCGATGGTCGCGCTGCCCGCGTCCGGCTGGAGCAGCGTCGTCAGGATCCGCACGATGGTCGTCTTGCCCGCGCCGTTGGGTCCGAGCAGCCCGAGCACCGTGCCGCGCGGGACCTGCAGGTCGACGCCGTCCAGGGCCGTCACGTCGCCGTAGCGCTTGACCAGCCCGGCGACCTCGATCGCCACATCCATGCGTGCTCCTGGCACTCGTGCGGTGGGACGGCCGCGAGGGTACTGACGGGGTCCGACAGCGTCGTGTCGATTTCGTCCGGTTCGGGGCCCGCCCGGGTCCGGGGCAGGTGGGTCGGGGCGCGGTCTCGACGCGGTCCCCGGAGTCCTGATGCATCGTCGAGAGCCGGGTCCTCGGGCCCCGGTTTCCCAGGATGGTCGCTGGGTCCGGATCACGCGCGGTGAGCACCCGGCGCGTCGCCATCCGACCGACGGGCAGTCGGGAGAGCGGTCCCACGTCAGTCCGCACCGTCCTGACCTGGGGCTCGTTGCTAACAACGACCCGGACATCCGCGACACGTCAGTCAACGGACGGGCTCGACGACGAGAGACGTAGGTGTGTGATGGGCGGAGGACGGCGCAGCGCCGTGAAGAGGGTCGTAGCCGTGGCGGCGGGGGTGGTGCTCGTCGGTCTGGTGGCGTCGGGCGTCGCGACCGCCCAGGTCCGCACCGGCACTCCGGCACCGGGACTCCCCGGTGCGGGCACCGTACTCAGCACCCTGAGCACGGCGTCGAGCTCCGGCACCGACAGCACGGACTCGACCTCCAGCACCTCCTCGACATCGAGCACGTCCAGCACGTCCTCGACGTCCAGCACCTCGTCGACCTCGAGCACCTCCGGAGTGCTCAGCGTGATCTCGGACCTGTCGACCAGCTCGACGTCCACCAGCTCCACGTCCACCAGCTCCACCTCGACGAGCTCGACGTCGACGAGCAGCACCACCAGCGGCACCTACACGATCACGTTCCCGCCGACGCCCGGCCCCACCGGCAGCGACGGCCACCGCTACTACGGTCGCTACTGGGACGCCGTGGCCAACTGCTGGCGCTACGCGTCGCCGAACTACGTCCCGCAGGTCGTCGTCGCGACCCAGGTGTCGTCCGTGCCCCAGGGCGGCGTGAACACCGGCGACGGTTCGTTCCGGTAGGCGGGGCTGCGATCCTCGCCGGGTGGACTGCGTCGCCTGTGACCTGACGGCCGGGCGGCGACCCCTGCCCGGCGGGGTGATCCACCGCGGCCGGAGCTGGGTCGTCGAGCACTGTGTCGGCCCGCTCGGCGTCGGGACCCTGATCGTGAAGCCCGCGCGCCACGTGGTCGGGATCGACGACCTCACCGACGCCGAGGCCGACGAGCTCGGCCCGCTGCTCCGGACCACGGCCCGCGTCGTCCGCGGGCTCACCGACGCCGAGCAGATCTACACCTGCCTGTGGTCGCACGACGCCGGCGTCCCGGGGCACCTGCACTACGTCGTCCAGCCGGTGACGGCCGCGCAGGTCGAGGACCACGACGCGCTCGGGCCCGCGCTCCAGACCGCGATGTTCCGGCGTGGGGAGACCCCGGACCGCGACGACGTCGAGGCGTTCGCCGCCCAGGCCCGCGGCGAGTTCGGGAAGACCGTCCGGGACGGTCCGCTGCACCCCGACTCGGTCCCGCCCCTGGCCACCGAGGACCACGTCTGCGCCGACTGCGCGATGGCCTTCGCGGAGACGACCGTCGACGACGTCCGGGCGATCGTCGCGGACGTCCCGCGGCAGGCCCGGGGCCTGCTCGTCGCCCACGACGACGAGGCCTGGCGTGCCGCCGGGCCCGGCGGCGCGTGGTCCGCCGCCGAGTACCTCTGTCACGTCCGCGACGTCTTCGCCGTGTTCACCATCCGGCTCCACCGCGCGCGCACCGAGGACGACCCGCCCCTCGAGCCGATGCTCAACGACCTGCGCGCCCGCCGCTTCGACTACGCCCACGCCGAGCTGGGCCCGGTCGTCGACCAGCTCGAGGCGCACGTGCACGGGTTCCTCGCCGAGCTGGCGCGGGTCGAGGACGCCGACCGGGCGCGACCGGTGCATCGCTACCCGGGGGAACAGCGCACCGCCCTCTGGCTCGCCCGCCAGGCCGCCCACGAGGGCCGGCACCACCTGGCCGACATCACGAGGTGCGCTTCGCGCCGGTGAGCAGGAGGTCCGCTGCGCGCCCGTGAGCCGACCGGCGACGGCGACACTCACTGGTCACGAGCGCGGAGCGCGTCCCGGGCCTCGTCCCGTTCCCGGCGGGCCTCGTCGCGCTCGTCGGTCGCCTCGGCGTGCTGGGCCCGCTCCTGGTCGAGCTCGGCGCGCAGGTCGAGGATCTCGGCGGCGCTGGCGAGGGTGTGCCCCTGCTCGGCGAGGTCGCGCAGGGCGACGACGCGGTCGAGCTGGTTGCGCGAGTAGCGGCGGTGCCCGCCCTCGGAGCGGGCGGGGGTCAGGAGGCCTGCGGTGTCGAGGCTGCGCAGGAAGGCCGCCGGGACGCCGAGCAGCTCGGCGGCCTGGCCCATGCCGTAGGTCGGGTGGTCGGGGTCGTCGAGGCGGTCCAGCGCCATGGGGCTCCTGTTCGACCGGGGCCGTGACCCGGGCACGCCGAACGGGGCGGGTCGTCAGACCCGCCCCGCCCGGCCCTTCCGGAGTGGTTCAGCACGGGCCGGCCGCGGTGGGCCCGGCCCCGGTGGTCATCGTCATCGTGGTGTGGTGGACGGGGACATCACCTCCTGGGACTCCTACTCCGACTTCTCCGACACGGGCGGCCGCGAGGCCTCAGCCGGTCGACCCCGCGTGCTCGCCGTGGTCCGCGTCGAGGGAGCGCGACGCGGCGGCGTGCTCGACGGCGATCCGGCGCGGCTTGGACCGCTCGGCGACCGGGATGGTCAGCGACAGGACACCGTCGACGTACGACGCGTGCAGCTGGTCGAGGTCCAGGTCGCGGCCCATGGTCAATCGGCGGCTGTAGTGCCCGCGCGGGCGCTCGGAGACCAACCACTCCCGGGACTCGTCCGGGGTGCTCCGCTCGGCGGTCACGGTCACCGTGTTCGCCTCGACCGAGATGTCGATCGATCCGGGGTCCACCCCGGGGACGTCGAACGCGGCGACGACGTGGTCCCCGGCCCGGTAGAGGTCCATCGGCATCCCGGTGCCCTGCTGACCTCGCCCGCCGGTGAGTCGGTCGAGGGAGCGGAAGGCGTCGAAGGGGTCGTAGTTCAGCAGCACGATCGGTCTCCTTCCATCACCGCACTGCGTACCTCTGGGTGACTGACGCGGATATTTATAGCTCGACCTGCAGGTTCAGGCAAGCCCGAGGAACAGATTTTTTTCGACATGCACGACGAGCAACACCGCGCGTTGTGCAAGACAACACAACATGCAAACTTGCACGACGCGCACGAACGAGTAGCGTGAGCGGAGCCGCGACGGGGACATCGCCGCGAGCACCACCGCCCGTCCGTCACTCGTGAAAGCCGGATCCATGACCGCGCCCGCTCCCACCGCGACCGCGGCGCCGGGCACGCCACGCTCCACGCGCGCCGTGCTCGTGCCGCTCTCGGGCCTGCTGATGGCCCTCTTCGTCGCGATCCTGTCGTCGACGATCGTGTCCAACGCCCTGCCACGCATCATCGGCGACCTCGGCGGGACCCAGGCCCAGTACACGTGGGTCGTGACCGCGTCGCTGCTGGCGATGACGGCCTCCACCCCGATCTGGGGCAAGCTCGCCGACCTCTTCTCGAAGAAGCTCCTGGTCCAGCTCGCGATCACGGTCTTCATCGTCGGCACCATGCTGGCCGGGCTCTCGACCTCGACGCCGGAGCTCATCGGCTTCCGCGTCGTGCAGGGCCTGGGCATGGGTGGTCTGACCGCGCTGGCCCAGGTCGTGATCGCCGCGATCATCCCGCCCCGCGAGCGCGGCCGGTACTCCGGCTACCTCGGCGCGATCATGGCGGTCGCGACGGTCGGCGGCCCGCTGATCGGCGGCGTCATCGTCGACACCATCGGCTGGCGCTGGTGCTTCTACGTCACCGTCCCGATCGCGGTCATCGCGCTCGTCGTCCTGCAGCGGACCCTGACCGTGCCGACGCAGCGCCGTGAGGTGCACATCGACTACCTCGGCGCGCTGCTCGTCGCCGGCGGTGTCTCCGCGCTGCTGATCTGGACCTCGCTCGGCGGCAAGAACTTCGCCTGGATCTCCTGGGGCTCGCTCGCCTGGCTCGCCGCCGGGGTCGTCGCCCTCGTCCTGGCGGTCGTCGTCGAGTCGCGGGCCGAGGAGCCGATCATCCCGCTCCAGCTCTTCCGCAACCGCACCGTCGCCCTCGCGACCGTCGCCGCCCTCTTCGTCGGCGTCGCCATGTTCGGCTCGTCGGTCTTCCTGAGCCAGTTCTTCCAGCTCGCCCGCGGCGCCAGCGCCACCGAGGCCGGCCTGCTGACCCTGCCGATGATCGCGGGCCTGTTCCTCGCCTCGACCGTCGTCGGCCAGCTGATCTCCCGCTACGGGCGGTGGAAGCCGTACCTCGTCGGCGGCGGGGTGCTCCTGGTCGCCGGGCTGCTGCTCCAGGGCCTGGTCATGAGTGCCGACACGCCCTACTGGGAGCTCGCGCTCGCCATGGCGATGGTCGGCGTGGGCGTCGGCTCCACCCAGCAGAACCTCGTGCTCGCCGTCCAGAACCAGGTCGCCCTGCGCGACATGGGCGCGGCCAGCTCGACCGTCGCGTTCTTCCGTTCCCTCGGGGGCGCGGCCGGGGTCGCGGCGCTCGGCGCCCTGCTCTCGAGCCATGTCTCGACGGCCATCACCTCGGGGCTCACCGCCGTCGGCATCCCGGCCTCGGCCACGTCGTCGTCGGGCGGCCAGATCCCGAACCTCGCGACGCTGCCCACAGCGATCCGCGCGATCGTCGAGAACGCCTACGGCGACTCGGTCGCCCTGATGTTCCTGGTCGCCGCCCCGCTGGCGCTGATCGCGCTCGTCGCGATCCTCTTCCTGCGGGAGGTGCCGCTGCGCACGACGATCGACGTCGACGACGCGGCACCGACCCGCACCGAGGCCGAGCCCGCCGCCGCCCACGACGACGAGGCCGACGACGACCGGGCCCCGGTCCTCGCGGGCACGGTCCGCGACGCGGGCCGCCCGGCCTCCGGCGCGGTCCTCACCGTCATCGACCACGGCGGGCACCAGCTCGCCCGGACGACCGCCGACGAGGACGGCCGCTACCGGGTCGCCGTCGAGCGCCCCGCGGTGCCGCACCTGCTCGTCGTGCAGTGGCGGGGCACCCCGCACGTCGAGCTCCTCGCCGGGACCGTCGGCCCCCAGCGCCGCGACGTCGCCCTCGCCTCCGACGCCCCCGCCGGGCGGCACCGCGCGATCACCGACGTCTCCGTGCTCGATGCCGCCACCGAGGTCCTCCCCGCGGTGACGCGATGAGCACCGTGACGGTCCGCCGACACGGCCCGGAGGACACTGGGCCGGTGGCGGTGGGTCGGCGGGAGCGCAAGAAGCAGGCCACCCGGGCCGCGCTCAGCGAGGCGGCCGTGCGGCTCTCGCTCGAGCACGGCGTCGAGAACGTCACCATCGAGCAGATCGCCGACGAGGCCGACGTCTCCCTGCGGACGTTCTTCAACTACTTCTCCGGCAAGGAGGAGGCCGTCGTCGCCGGCGACGCCGAGCGCGGCGAGATGCTCGTCGAGGAGTTCCTGTCCCGGCCCGCGTCGGAGAGCGTCCTCACCGCGCTGCGGGCGGCGGTGCTCGTCTTCGTCGACGACCTCGTCAGCGGCGACCGCCGCCAGGCCCTGCAGATGATGCGCCGCAGCCCCTCGCTGCTGCCGCACCAGCTCGCCGCGTACGCCGCGTCCGAGCGGGCCCTCGGGGTGGCCGTCGCCGAGCGGGTGGGGGAGGCGATCCCGGAGGTCGAGTCGGGGGAGGAGCGCCGGGTGGGGCTCTACCCGTCGCTGGTGGCGGCCACGACGATGGCCGGCGTCCGGGTGGCGGTGCAGCGCTGGACCGACGGCGGCTCCGGTGACCTCGATGCGCTGCACGAGGTGATCGGCGAGGTGTTCGACCGGCTCGGCCGGGGCCTGTGAGCCCCTGACGCCCCAACCCACGCGCGCATCAGGCGCGGCCGGTTAGCGTGATCGGCTTGGACGCCATCGCTGCCGGGCTCGCGCTGCTGGCTGCCCTGATGTTCGCGGTGGCCTCGGTGGCGCAGCGGACCGCGGCGGCCGACGTGCCCGACGACGCGGCCCGCGGCCGCCGGCTCCTGGCCCGGCTCCTGCGCTCCCGACGGTGGTGGGCGGGTGCGGGCGGCGACACCCTCGGCTACCTGCTCCAGGCCGCGGCCCTCGGGATCGGGTCGGTGCTCCTCGTGCAGCCCCTCCTGGTCACGACGCTGCTGTTCGCGCTGCCGCTGGAGGCTCGCCGTTCCGGACGGCGGGTCCCCACGCCGCAGCGCTGGTGGTCCGCGGCCCTGGTCGCGGCGCTGGTGGTGTTCGTCCTCGTCGGCCGACCGAGCCCCGGGGTGGACCGGGCGCCGGTGTCGCACTGGGTGCCGGCCGGGATGGTCGTGGTGCTGGTCCTGGTGGCCTGCGTCGTGGGTGCCGGTTCCCGACGGGGGCCGCGGCGTGCGGCGCTGCTCGCCGCGGCGGCGGGGCTGGCCTACGGCGTCGTCGGGGCCCTGACGAAGTCGGTGGTCGCCCTGCTCGCGACGGGCCTGCTGCCGGTGCTGCTGGGCTGGGAGACGTGGGTTCTGGTGGTGGCCGTCGTGGTGGGCACCTTCCTGCAGCAGGTCGCGTACGGCGCCGGCCCGCTCTCGGCGTCGTTGCCCGCGGTGACCGTCGGGGAGCCGTTGGTCGCCTCGCTGCTGGGCGTACTGGTGCTCGGCGAGTACATCCGGGTGAGCGGCCCCGCGTGGATCCTCATCGGGGCCCTCATCGCGCTGATGGTCGCCGCGACGGCCGCCCTCGCCCGCGGCTCGACGATCCTCCCGACGAGCGCCGAGGCGTCGGTGCCGCCGTAGTCACCCGCCCTTCACGGCGCCGCCGTCGACCAGCACGTCGGTGCCCGTGACGGAGCCCGCCCACGGCGAGGCGAGGAACGCGATCGTCGCCGCGGTCTCCTCCGGCTCCGCGAGCCGGCCGGTGCTGATCCCCATCTGCCCGGGGAGCGCGGCGAGCAGGTCGTCCTGCCCCATCCCGAGCGCCCGGGCCAGGTGACCGCCCGGACCGTCCGGGTCGGTCCAGAGCCCCGTGCGGGTCGGGCCGGGGCTGACGGTGACCGCCCGGAGCCCGCGCGGGCCGTACTCCTCGGCGAGGGCCCGGGTGAGGTTGGTGAGCCCGGCCTTCGCGACTCCGTAGTCCAGCGGGGGAGCGGCGATCCGCGCGCCGATCGACGAGACGTTCACGATCACCCCGCGGCGCCGCAGCAGGGCGTCCACGAGACCTCGGGTGACCCGGACGGCGCTGAGCAGGTTGAGCTCGAGCGTGGCCTGCCAGGCGTCGTCGTCGATGGTGGCGAAGCCGCCGAGGTGCCCGGGGTCGTCACCGCCGCCCGCCATGCCGCCGGCACTGTTGACCAGCAGGTCGAGGCCGTCGGGCGCCCAGGTCGCGACGGCGTCGGCCACCGCCTGCGCACCGCCGCGGGTGGCGAGGTCGGCCGTGACCACCTGCTCCGCGACCTCGGTCATCTCCGGGGTGGCGGTGCGGGCGACGCCGAGCACGCGGGCTCCCTCGTCGGCGAGACGGCGGGCCGTCGCGAGGCCGATGCCCCGGCTCGCTCCGGTGACGACGGCGAAGCGTCCGTCCAGCTGCAAATCCACGACGGTCTCCCTCGGTTGTTGTCCTACAGGTACAGAACTGGGGCAGGCCTGGCCGCCGTCGCACGGGACGGCGATCGGTCAGAGCAGGCGCATCGCCATGTCGACCAGGGGCGGTGGGGCCTGGCCGGCCCGTTGCATCACCCGCACGCCGTTGAGCAGGGCGACGATCGCGTCGGCGGCGTCGCCGGCGTCGGGGGTGTCCGGGCCGGTCGGCAGGTCGCCGAGGCGGCGACCGTCCTCGATCGTCGCCCGCAGCACCTCGCGCTGGCCGGCGAGCACCCCCTGGACGACGGCGACCGTGGCGTCGTCCTCGGGCGGGGCCTCGATGGCCGCCATCGTGACCATGCAGCCCCGGGGGTCCTGGGCGCCGTCGAGGATCACGGCCAGTGCGCGCCGCATCCGCTCGGTCGTCGAC
This sequence comes from uncultured Actinomycetota bacterium, assembly GCA_963849235.1. Taxonomy (GTDB): domain Bacteria; phylum Actinomycetota; class Actinomycetes; order Mycobacteriales; family Pseudonocardiaceae; genus Actinomycetospora. Next base: position 71,737 of record CAWKGY010000004.1, read on the forward strand.
CCCTCGCCCTCGAGGGCGTCGAGCATCCGCTGCCGCTGCTCGGCGATGTAGTGCTCCAGGGCCCGCTGGTAGAGGCCGTGCTTCGAGCCGAACGCGTGGTAGAGGCTCCCGCGTCCGATACCCAGCGCCTCGCCCAGCTCGGCAGGCGTCGTCGCCTGGTAGCCCCTGGTCCAGAACAGCTCCATCGCCGCACGGACGGCCGCGTCCTCGTCGAAGGTCTTCGGCCGTCCCATGACGAGGACGCTATCGGGTTCTGTACCTCCGGGTCAACAAGGGTTCCCGGTGCCGGGTCAGGGTCGGAGTGGGTAGGCAGGTGATCTTGTCGAGGGCACCGCTCCGACCGGTGCCCTCGACAAGATCAACTGCCTGGCGGGTCCATCGGGGTGCGCACCCCCGGGGCCAGGGCTCAGCTCGCCAGGGCGCTCCGGAGGTCGGCGAACAGGTCGGTGCGCGTCTCGGAGCCCAGGCGCTGGCGCATCCGCCCGACGTGGTGCTCGACGGTCTTCGCGGTGATGAAGAGCCGGTCGCCGATCTCGCGGTAGGTCATGCCGTCGAGCAGCAGCTCGGCGACCTCCCGTTCGCGGTCGGAGAGGAGGCAGGGTCGCGACGACGGGCGCGGTGCCGGCTCGGGCGCCGGGGCCCGGTCGGTCTCGGGTGCCCGGGGGGAGGGAACCGGTCCCGAGGGGGCCGCCGCCGCGGGCTCTTCGACCGTGGCCGGACCCGCGAGCAGCCCGCGGGCCAGGCCGAGCATCGCGGCGAGGACCCGCTTGTCGGTCGTGCGGACCGCGGCCTCCTTGGCGAGGCGGGCCCCGTCGTAGGCCATGCCTGCCTCGGCCAGGGCCGTCGTCGTGGTGGTGACCTCGTCCAGGTCGACCTCCCCGGCGAGCACGTGCAGCCACACCCGTGTCGCGCGCGAGAGGACGGCGGCGAGGGAGCCGGCGAGGGCGGCGGGGTCGGAGGCGGCGTCGGCGAGGTGGGCGGCGTGGCGCTGGGCGGCCGGCGGGTCCTCGGCGGCGACCGCGGCGAGGAAGGCGCACCAGTGCCACGGCGCGGCCCAGAGGACGGGGCGGCCGAGGGCGGCGAGCAGCTCGTCGACGGAGTCGGCGTGCGGGGCGAGCCAGGCCTGCTGGCCGAGACGACCCGCGACGACGACGAGCTCACCGATCGCCAGCAGCGACCACAGGTCCACCGCGTGGTGCAGGACGGCCTCGCGAGCGCGGGTCCAGAGGGCGAGCAGGCCGCGGGTGTCGCCGGCGCGGCGGACGAGGCCCGCCTCGAGCGCGACGGCGACGAGCTCGTCGCGGGCGTGGATCGGCTCGGGCCGCGCGGCGGCCGCGTCGAGCCCGGTGCGGGCGGCGGCGAGGTCGCCCCCGGCCATGTCGGCCCAGGCGCGCAGCAGCAGGTGGCGACGGCGGTAGGGGGCGGCGCCGAGGTCGGCGGCGACGGCGCGGTCGGCGAGGGAGCGGGCGAGGTCGGGCTCGCCGCGGTGCAGGGCGACGAGGGCGCCGAGGGCGGCGGGGGAGTCGTCGAGCAGGACCGCCCCGCCGCGGCACTCGAGCATCGCGGCGGCGCGGGTGAGCTCGGAGAGGGCGGCGGCCGATCCGCCGGGACGCACGCACGCGGACACCGCACGGCCGACGAGGCCCTCGGCGCCCGCGCGCAGGGTCGGCGGGGCGGGCCGGCTCGTCGCGGCGGGCTCGACGGTCGCCCGGCCGGTCCCGACCAGCGCGACGGCCGCGGCGGGGGACACCGAGCGCGGCTCGACGGCGGCGACCCAGGCGTGGAGGTCGGCGGCGTCGCCGAGCAGCCCGCGGTGGGCGTGGACCCCGGCGAGCACGTGGGCGGCGCGCACGAGGCGGGCGGGGTCGGCGTCGGCCTCGGCGAGGACGGCATCCGCGCAGCGGGCGGCCTCCACCAGCTCGCCGGCCACCGCCGCGCGCTCCGCCTCGTCGACCAGGTCGGCGGCGTCGAGGTCACCGAACGTCGGGGACACGTCGAGCACGGTCACACCGTGGGGCCGGCCGCGACCGGGGCGGCGGGAGGAACGGTGGGTGCCGGGGCGGTCGTCGAGGTGGGGGGCGTCGTACCGCCGCCCCTGGGTGTCTCGGAGCCGGTCGAGCCGGTGGAGGGAGTGGTGGTGGTGGCCCCGGCACCGGCAGGCGGGGTGGTCGCGGGCTTCTGCGCCACCGGGACCGTGGCGGCCGGCACGGCGGGAGCCGCAGGTGCCGGCACGGCGGGCTTCGGCGCGGCGGCCACGGCGGCCGGACGGGCGGCGGTCTCGGTGCCGGCCTTGCTCGCGGCGTGGGTCGGGTTGTCGGACGAGCTGGTGCGGTCGGTGGTCGGATCGGTCGTGGTGGGGAGGGTGCCGGCCGGGAGCCTGCCCGCGTCGGCGGCCGCGGGCTGCGCGGTGACGCCCCGGGGGGCGGCCGGGGCCGGGGCGGCGACCGTCGCGGTCGAGGAGCTGGTGTCGTGGATCATCGGCACGGCGACGGCGACGGCACCGCCGGCGACGAGCACGGCGGCCGCGGTCGCGCCGATCACCAGGCGTCGCCGGCGGGGGTCGGGCCTGCCCGGGGCCTCGAGCGGACCGGGCGAGCCCAGGCCCGGGGCGGGGGAGACCGTGGTCGGGCGCGCCGGGGGGACCGGGGCGGCGATCGGCGAGGTGACCGGGTCGGCACCCATGGGGTGGGGCGGGAGGCCCTGCGCGGCGCGGAGGTCGAGGCGCACCGGCGTCGTCATCGGGTCGGCCGGGTCCGCGAGGCGCGCGTGGGCGAGCAGTGCGGTGTCGCGGCCGACGATCTCGGTGCGGGGCTCGTCCTGGTGCGCCGCGGCGAACGCCCCGGAGGCGGGGGTCGGGACGGGCGCGCGGAACGAGCCCGAGCCCGGCGTCGGGAACGGGACCGAGCCCGGCGTCGGGAAGGAACCGGAGCCGAGCGCAGGGAACGGGACCGAGCCCGGCGTCGGGAAGGAACCGGAGCGTGGCGTCGGGAAGGAATCCGAGCCCGACGTCGGGAACCCGCCGGACAGGGGGACCACCGGCCGGACGGCGCCGCTGGCGGCCGCGGCGGCCCAGGTCGCGCCGCGGGCGACGACGGTGGTCGGGTCGGGGTCGACCGCGACGGGGCGGCCGAGCTCGGCGGAGAGCATGCGGGCGACCAGCGGGATGCGCGAGGAGCCGCCGACGAGCAGGACGCCGTCGAGGTCGCGGGCCGCGACGCGGGCGGAGTCGAGCACCTCGCCGAGGACGTCGACGGTCTGGCGCAGCGCCGGCTCGATCATCTCCTCGAACTCGCCGCGGGTGACGCGCACGCGCGTGGTGACGTTCGGGAGGTGCACGTCGACGACGGCCTCGGTGTCGACCGAGAGCGTCTCCTTCGCGGCGACGCACGCGCGGCGGAGGCCGGAGACGGCGCGGACGGTGGCCGGGTCGGCGGGGTCGAGGGCGGCGACCGCGCCGCCGAGCTCGGAGCAGACGTGCCAGAACAGGGCCTCGTCGAAGTCGATCCCGCCGAGGGCCTCGATGCCCTGGCCGCGGCCGAGGACGGTGAGGCCGACGGGGGTGATCGGGGTCGCGGGGACGCCACGGACGACGGCGGCGTCGAAGGTGCCGCCGCCGAGGTCGTAGACGGCCACGGTGCGCCCGAGGGGCAGGCGGCCGGCGGCGGCGTGGGCGGCCGCGGCGGCCTCGGGCTCGGTGAGCAGGACGACGTCGTGCAGGCCGACCTCGGCGAGGGCCTCGGTGAACACCCGGCGGCGGTAGGCGCCCCACCCGGCGGGGTGGGCGACCGCGATGCGGCGGGGCCCGGCGCCGTGGCTCTCGGCGACCCGGTCGGCGGTCCAGCGGACCATCTCGGCGGCCACGCCGTCCGCGGAGAAGCTCTCGCCGCCGACGACGATCGGGGTGTCGTCGCCGAGGCGGCGCTTGAACTCGCGGACCACGCGCTGCGGGGCCCCGGGGGCACGGTCCTCGGCGTCGGCGCCGACCAGCAGCGACCCGTCGTCGTCGACGAGCAGGACCGAGGGCACCTGGACGGCGCCCCGCTCGAGGCCGACGACACGCACCCCCGGCTCGGCGGTGTCGGGGCGGGCCTCGGCGCGCACGGCGGCCGCGGTGAAGGTGGTGCCGAGGTCGATCCCCAGGTCGTAGGGGGTGTCCGGGTGCATCGGGGAGACAGCGTGAACGGGCTGGGCGGCGAACGGCGGCGACGCGGGCGGCCACGGCGCCCCACCCTGGTGCTGTCCCGTCATGTGCACTCCGCTCCCCGTCGTCGGCGTCGCGGGCGCACCGGTCCCGGCTCCCCCGGCAGGGGCGGCACGCGTCGCTGATCCGAGGGCATCATCGACCCCGCAGAGAGCGTCGTTACACAGCTGTAGCTCGATCGAGTGACGGTTCCGACACTCTCCGCTGGGTCCGCCACGGCCGGTGACGGAGATCCCCGGGGGTGCCGCCCGGGGGTGGGTCCCGGACCCCCTAGGGGCCCCGATCCCGAACCCGGAGCGAGCCCCGATGGCCGGCGGACGCCCCGGCGGCACGGTGGTGACCACGCCGCCCCGGCACCACCGCCGAGGGCGCTCCGCGCATCACGATCACGGGGGCACCACGACATGAGCGAGCACAAGACCCTGCTGCAGTTCCTGCTCGACCTGCTGCACGACAAGAGCGCGCTGGCCGACTTCCGCGAGGACCCGCAGGGCGCGCTGCACGCCGCCGGCCTCCAGAACGTGTGCGCCGACGACATCCGGGACCTGCTGCCCGTCGTCCTCGAGAAGGTCGACCCGCAGAAGGCCGCGCAGTACGAGGACGACTGCGACCACGGGCGGGACCACGACGACGCCCCCAAGCACCACGACCCCCACCACCACGACGGGGGCCACCACGGGAGCCACGACCCGGGCCACGACAGCGAGATCGACAAGGTCATCACGCACCTCAACTACGTGACGAACAACTACTCGTTCGACTCGCACGACACGATCTACAACACGAACAACGTCACCAAGATCTGGGCCGACCACGGCGCCAAGGTCGACGTCACCAACGACACCCACAACGTGGGCGCCGGGGGCGTCAGCGTCGAGGGCGACAACAACGCCCCGGTCGCGACCGGCGGGCACAACCAGATCGGCAACGGCAACGAGCAGTCCGGGGACGGTTCGACGACGTCGTTCGGCAGCGGTGCGGCCCAGTCGCACGTCAGCGCGAGCGACGGCGCGGCGGTCTCCGGGAACGGAGCGGCCGCCGGAGACTCCGAGCACCTCAACGCCCAGGCCTTCGGCGGGGGCAACGTCACGGCGGCCTCCCACGCCCCGGCGACGAGCGCGACGACCGACTCCCACGACCACACGACGACCACGACCGACACCAACTCGCACAACGACAGCTCGCAGCACGACGTGGGCAACACCGACACCGACTCGTCGACCCACCTCGACCACAGTGGGAACACGTTCTCGGCCACCGACGACTCGACCCACCTGAACGTCCACGACAACCCGGTCGACCTGCACCCGGTGCACCCGTGACGCCGAGGTCGTCCGACCAGGGGGGAGTCACGGCCGCGTAACGTCCGCGACGTGACGACACAGCCGGGGCACGGTGCACAGGCGCCGTGCCCCGGCTGTCGTCGTCGGTGCAACGGGGGCAGCAGCGAGCAGGGGGACCACGCATGACCGAGCACGGCGCGGGCGGTGAGCTCACCGAGCTCGTCGCGCTGGCCCGTCGGGCGGCGACCGCCTACGACCGGCCGGATCTGGAGACGCGGCTCGCCGTCGTGGACCGCGCCGTCGCGGACGACCGGGCCCGGGTCCTCGTCGTCGGGGAGTTCAAGGCGGGCAAGACCGAGCTGGTGAACGCCGTGCTCGGGGGTCGGGCGCTCCCGACCGACGCGCACCGCGCGACCACCGTGCCGACGGTGTGCACCCATGCGGAGCAGGCCGGCGTCGTCCTCGTCCGCGGTGTGGGTGGCCCGGAAGGATCAGGTCCGAGCACGGAGCAGCAGACGATCTCCCCGGCCGCGCTCGCCGAGCACGTCACCGAGCGGGGGAACCCGGACAACCGCGCCGGCTGGTCGCACGCCGAGGCGACCCTCCCGCGCCCCGTGCTCCGGGGCCTGCGGCTGGTCGACACCCCGGGCGCGGGCGGGCTCGCGTCGCCGACCTCGGTGTCGACGATGGCCGAGCTGCCGGGGGCCGACGCGGTGCTGGTCGTCGTCGACGCCGGGCGCGAGCTCACCGCCCCGGAGCTCGCCCTGATCCGCACCGCCGCCGCGGTGAGCCCGGCCGTCGTCGTCGTGCTCACCCGGATCGACCTGCACCCGCACTGGCGCCGCGTCGCCGAGATCGACCGGGGCCACCTGGATCGCGGGCCGGAGGCGCTGCGGGCGGTGCGGGTCCTGCCGACGTCGGCGGCGCTGGCGCTGCACGCCGCCGAGGACGGCGACCTCGACGCCGACACCGCGCGCGGCCTGCACGCCGAGTCCGGGATCGAGGAGCTGCGCCGGGTGCTGACCGAGGAGGTCGCCGAGGGCAGGCAGGCCCGGCGCATCCGGATGGCCGCCGACGAGGTGCTGGTCGCCGCCGAGCAGTTCGCGACCACCTTCCGCGCCGAGCGCGACGCCCTCGCCGACCCGCGGCGCGCCGAGCGGATCGCCGCCGAGGTCGAGCGCTCCCGGACCCGGGCCGCCGCGCTGCGCGACCGCGCCGCCCGCTGGCAGCAGACGCTCAACGACGGCGTCGCCGACCTCGTCTCCGACATCGAGTACGACCTGCGCGACCGGCTGCGCAGCGTCGTCACCGACGCCGAGGCCGCGCTCGAGGACACCGACCCCGCGAAGACGTGGGAGCAGTTCGCTCCGTGGCTGCACCAGCAGGTCTCGGCGGGGGTGTCGACGAACCTGGTGTGGGCCGAGGAGCGCACGCGCTGGCTCGCCGACCGGGTCGCCACGCACTTCGCCGAGGACGGCGCCGGCGTGCTGCCGCCGGTCACGGTCGGGGCGTCGCCGGACGGGACGGGGTTCGCGGCCGACCCGGTCGGGATGCTCGCGGCCCCCGACCACGAGAAGTTCGGGTTCACGCAGTCGCTGATGATCGGGATGCGCGGGTCGTACGGCGGCGTGCTGATGATCGGCATGATGACGACGATCGCGGGGATGGCGCTGCTCAACCCGTTCTCGGTGGGGGCCGGGCTGCTGCTCGGGTCGAAGACGCTGGTCGACGAGCGCAAGCGGGCCCTGCGGCGGCGCCAGTCCGAGGCCAAGCAGGCGGTCCGCCGCCACATCGACGACGTCATCTTCCAGGCGGGCAAGAACTCCCGCGACATGCTCCGCGAGGTCCAGCGCACCCTGCGCGACCACTTCACGACGACCGCCGAGCAGCTCGAGCGCTCGCTGGCCGCCACCGCCGCGGCCGCCCGCGCGGTCGAGGCGGACGGGGCGAAGCGCACCGCGCGGCTGGCCGACGTCGAGGCCGAGCTGGAACGCGTGGAGCACCTCGCGGACCGCGCGCGGCGGCTGCGCTCGCGGGCCACGTCGGGACCGACCCCGTCGCGCGGTGCGCGGCTGGTCGGGGCGTGAGCGCGCCCGACCCGAGCGGCCTCGTCGACGCGGCCCGACGCGTCGTCGACGGTGCGCTGTACCTCTACGGTGCCGGCCCGGCCGACCCGGCGACGACGTGGGCGCGCGCGGTCCTGCACGACGCCCGCGCCCGCCTCGACGAGCCGCTGCGGGTCGCGCTCGCCGGCACCCTCAAGGCCGGGAAGTCGACGCTGCTCAACGCGCTGGTCGGCGAGCGGATCGCGGCCACCGACGCGGGGGAGTGCACCCGGCTGGTGACCTGGTACCGCGACGCGCCGAGCGCCGCCGTCGTGCGTGAGGACCTCGACGGACGCCGCGTGACGGTCCCGTTCGTCCGCGACGGCGAGGGCCTGCGGATCGACCTCGGCGGGATCGGGGACCCGGCGCGCGTCGGGCGCCTGCTCGTGGACTGGCCCTCGCGCGGGCTGGCGCAGGCGACGCTCGTCGACACCCCCGGCCTCGAGTCGATCCGCGAGACGAACTCGCGGCGCACCCTCTCCTTCGTCACCCCCGACGACCGGCCCTCCGGCGCCGACGCCGTCGTCTACCTCATGCGCCACGCGCACCGCTCCGACGTCGGGTTCCTCGAGGCGTTCGCCGACCTCGCGCAGGGCGGGGCGGGCGGGCTCGGCGCGGTCGGGGCGTCGGGCACCGTCGTCGTGCTCTCGCGTGCCGACGAGGTCGGCGGCGGCGGGCTGGACGCGGTGACCACGGCGGGCCAGGTCGCGCAGGCCTACCGGGAGGACCCGGCGCTGCGGCCGCTGTGCCAGACGGTGGTGGCGGTCGACGGGCTGCTCGCCGAGACCGCCCGGACGCTGCGCCAGTCCGAGTTCACCGCGTTGCGGGCGCTCGCGCGGGCGCCGCGTGCCGAGGTCGACGCGCTGCTGCTCTCCGCGGACCGGTTCACCGCGGCCGAGCCGCCCGCCGTCGTCGCCGAGGCCCTCGCGTCCGACCCCGACGGGGTGCGCCTCGACGAGCCGGCCCGGCGGGCACTGATGGAGCGGTTCGGGGTGTTCGGGATCCGGTCGGCGACGACGGTGCTGCGGCGGGGAGCGCGGACCGGGCGCGGGGTGGTGGACTCGCCGTCGTTGGCGGAGGAGCTGGTGCGCCGCAGCGGGCTGGGCGAGCTGCAGGACGTGCTCGTCTCCCGGGTGCTCGGGCGCCGCGACGTGCACCAGGCCCGGTCGGCGCTGCTCGCCGTCGACCTGGTGCTGGGGAGGGCGCCGCGTCCCGACGCCGGGCCGGTCGCCGCCGAGCTGGAACGGTTGCTCACCGGGGCGCACGCGTTCACCGAACAGCGGCTGCTGGCGGCGATGCGCCAGGGACAGGTCGCGATGCCCGAGGGGACCGCGGCGGAGGCGGAGCGGCTGCTCGGCGGGGACGGGCCGGGGCCGGCGGAGCGGTTGGGGCTCTCCGACGACGGGACCGACGTGCGGGCGGCCGCACTCGAGGCGCTGGACCGGTGGCGGGTCCGGGCGGAGAGCCCGTTGACCTCGCGGGCGGCCGCGGAGGTGGCGCGGGCGGTCGTGCGCTCGTGTGAGGGCCTGGTGGCGTCGCGGTAGGTGCGCTCCGCGCTCGTGAGCAGTAATCCGTGCTCTGACACGGATTTGTGCTCACGAGGCCGGAGGCCACCTACGGCCGTTCGGCCGCCGCGAGGGGTGCAGATGGCCGCTGACCTGCGGAAAGAGTGTCCCACGAGGTGCGTGGAGTCCGTGACCGGCGTCATCATCATCGGATGGGGCGCATCGTGGGCTGGATCCTCGGGATCCTGATCCTGTACGCCATCATCTCCGCGCCGACGCAGGCCGCCGACACGACGAACAACCTCGCGTCGGCCCTGGCGAGCGCCGGGCAGCAGGTCGTCGTGTTCGTCGAGTCGATCGTCGGGTCGACGCAGTACTCCCAGATCCACGGGGTGCCGGCGTCGGGCGTCGAGACCGGGGACGGCAGCTACCCGTAGGTGCGCTCCGCGCCTGTGAGCAGAAATCCGTGTCAGGGCACGGATTTCTTTTCTGACGCTGACGGGCGCGGAGCGCACCCCGCGGCGACCAGGTCCAGCAGCCGGCCCACCCGCTCGCGGTCGTCCGACCCCCCGGTCGCGACGAAGATCCCGACGAGGACGGTGACGACGTCGTCGGCCTCGACGTCGCCGCGCAACGACCCGGCCGCCGCACCCGCGGCGAGGAGCGTCCCGACGGCGGCGTCGATCGACTCCCGCGTCCGCGCGGCCGCCAGGGTCCCGTCGGCGACCATGGCCCGGAAGGTGTCGGCCATGCCGCGCTTGGTGGTCACGAACTCGGTGTAGCGGTCCATCCACAGGCGCAGCGCGGCCGCGGGCTCGTGCTCGGCGAGCAGGCCGTCGACCATGTCGCAGACCGCGGCGAGCTCGGTGCGGTAGACCGCCTCGACCAGGGCCTCGCGGGTCGGGAAGTGCCGGTACAGCGTGCCGATGCCGACCCCGGCGTCGCGGGCGATCTTCTCCAGCGTCGGGTCGGCCCCGGAGGCAAAGCCCGCGGCGGCGGCGCGCAGCAGGGCGTCCCGGTTGCGACGGGCGTCGGCGCGCAGCGGGGGAGACGTGTCGACCATGGAAGCGGAGGCACCTCCGGTTGTGTGCTAGCGTCGGGACGCAGAACGGAGGGACCTCCGTTTACCGCGACCAGTCTGCCATCGCACGGGGAGAACCACCATGACCAGTACAGATACCCGTCCGCACCCCGGCGGCCTCGCGACCCTCGCCGGCCACGAGGTGGCCAGGATCGGCTACGGCGCCATGCAGCTGCGCTGGGCCGAGCACGACGACGAGCCCGTCGCCGTCCTCCGTCGGGCGGTCGAGCTCGGCGTCGACCACCTCGACACCGCCCAGTTCTACGGTGACGGCGTGGTCAACCGCCGCATCCACGCCGCGCTCGCGCCCTACCCCGAGGACCTGGTGCTGGTCAGCAAGGTCGGAGCGACCCCGAACCCGGGCGGGGAGATCGAGCTGCGGCTCGCCCAGAGGCCCGAGGAGCTGCGGTCACAGGTCGAGGACAACCTGCGCTCGCTCGGGGTCGAGCGGCTCGACGTCGTCAACCTGCGCCGGGCCGACGTCGAACCCGGCCTGGTCGCCGAGGGCGACCAGATCGTCGACCTCGACGACCAGCTCGCGACCATGACCGCGATGCGCGAGGAGGGCAAGATCGCCGCGATCGGCCTCTCGCACGTCTCGGCGGACCAGCTGCGCCACGCGCTGCCCGTCGGGATCGTCTGCGTGCAGAACGCCTACAGCCTCGTCGACCGCAGCAGCGAGCCGGTGCTCGACCTGTGCCGCGAGCAGGGCATCGCGTGGGCGCCGTACTTCCCGCTGGGCGGCGGCTGGCCGGGCCAGCGCCAGGTCACGGACCTGCCCGCCGTCGTCGACGTCGCCGGGAAGCTCGGCGTGACCCGGTCCCAGGTGGGGCTGGCGTGGCTCCTGGCCCATGCACCGGAGACACTGCTCATCCCGGGCACGCGCAGCGTCGCGCACCTCGAGGAGAACCTCGCCGCCGGCGACGTCGTGCTCGATGCGGAAGCCATGGCCGCCCTCGACGCGTGAGGGTGTCGATTTCTCGGGGTCGGTGACGACAACCCCGGACGACCCCGACCTCCAGGAGTTCGCGTGACGACCTTCGTCCTCGTGCACGGCGCGTCCTCGGACCACCGCTACTGGTCCCGCGTGGCGCCGCTGCTCATCGCGTCGGGGCACACCGTCGTCACCCCGGACCTGCCCGTCAGCGACGAGACCGCCGGGTTCGGCGAGTACGTCGAGGCCGTCGTGACGGCCATCGGGAACCGGGCGCCGGTGGTCCTGGTCGGGCAGTCGATGGGTGCCTTCACGGTGCCGTTGGTGGCACAGCGGGTCCCGACGACGTTGCTGGTCCTGCTCGCGCCGATGATCCCGGCCCCCGGGGAGAGCTGCGGGGAGTGGTGGGCCGCCACCGGGCACCGGGCCGCCGTCGAGGCGAACGCCCACGAGCTGGGCCTGGACCCGGCCCGGCTCGACCCGACCGTCGACCACCGCACGGTGTTCTTCCACGACCTGCCCAGCGACCTCGTCGCCGAGCTCGAGGCCGCGGGCCCGCTGCCGCAGGCCGGGTCGATCTTCGGGATGCGCTACCCGCTGCAACGCTGGCCCGACGTCCCGACCCGCGTCGTCGCCGCCCGCGACGACCGCATGTTCCCGCTGCCGTTCGTCCGTCGGCTGGCCTCGCAGCGGCTGGGGGTGGAGGCGGAGGTCGTCCCGGGCGGGCACCTGGTCGCGCTCGGGCACCCGCGGGAGGTGGCGACGACGCTGCTGCGCCTGGTCGGGGAGGTCGGGAACGGCTGACCCGGGGGAGCCGTGGCACGGTTGGGGGCGTGGCTGTCCCGGACACCGAGCAGAACCAGGTCGAGCGGGCGCGGGAGCTGATCGCGGCGGCGCGGTCGGTCACCGTGCTCACCGGGGCCGGCGTCTCCACCGACTCCGGCATCCCGGACTTCCGCGGCCCGCAGGGGGTGTGGACGCTCAATCCCGCGGCCGAGCGGATCTGGACCTTCCAGCACTACCGCGACGACCCCGAGGTGCGGCGCGCGGCGTGGCAGGAGCGCCTCGAGCACCCGATGTGGTCGGCGACGCCGGGCCCGGCCCACGACGCGCTCGTCGCCCTGGAGCGCTCGGGCAAGCTCACCGCCCTGCTCACCCAGAACATCGACGAGCTGCACCAGGCCGCCGGATCCTCGCCCGACCACGTGGTGGAGCTGCACGGCACCAACCACCACACGGTGTGCCTGACCTGCGGTGCCGTCGCCCCCATGGCCGAGGCGCTCGACCGGGTCCGGGCCGGCGAGGACGACCCGGGGTGCTGGGGCTGCGGCGGCGTGCTCAAGGCGACGACGATCATGTTCGGCGAGAACCTGGACATGGGCGTGCTCCAGCGCTCCCGCGACGCCGCGCTCGCGTGCGACGTGTTCCTCGCCGTCGGGACCTCCCTGGGCGTGCACCCCGCGGCCGGCCTCGTCGACCTCGCGGCCATGGCCGGCGCCGAGGTGATCATCGTCAACGGCGAGCCGACGCCCTACGACGGGCTCGCGAGCGTCGTGCTCCGCGGCGGGATCTCCGAGGTGCTGCCGGCGATCGTGCCGGGCTGAGGAGGTCCCGATGTCAGGACGTCGGGAGGGCCGGAGTTGCGTTCGAGCGCACTCGAAGGCCTAGCGTCGACCCGTGCCTGGTTCGATCCTGGGAACATCCGTCCGCCGCGTCGAGGACCCGGAGCTCATCCGGGGCCACGGCACCTACGTCGACAACATCGTCCCGACCGGGGCGCTGCACGTCGTCTTCGTCCGCTCCCCGGTCGCGCACGCGCGCCTCGAGGCCGTCGACGCCCAGAAGGCCCGCGAGGCGCCCGGCGTCGTCGCCGTCCTGACCGGGGCCGACCTCGCCGACCTCCCCGACCACCGCCCCTTCATGGTGCTCAACGACGCCTGCGCGCGGCCGCTGCTGGCCCGCGGGAAGGTCCGGTTCGTCGGTGACATGGTCGCGGCGGTCGTCGCGACGACGAAGGCCGACGCGGTCGATGCCGCCGAGCTCGTCGAGGTCGACTACGACCCGCTGCCCGCCGTCGTCGACGCCGAGGCCGCGCTCGCCGACGGTGCCCCGCTGCAGTTCGAGGAGCTCGGCTCCAACCTCGCGAGCGGCGTGCGCGACCCCGACGACGTGCGCCCGCTCGACGGCGCCGACGTCGTCGTCCGCGCCCGCATCGTCAACCAGCGCCTCGCCGTCGCGCCGATGGAGGGCAACTCGGTGACGGCCACTCCCGGCGGCCCGGACGAGCCCTACGACGTCACCGTCCACGTCTCGACGCAGATGCCGCACGGGCTGCGCGGGCAGGTCGCGACGCAGTGGGGCTGGGAGCCCGAGCGGGTCCGCGTCGTGGCCCCGCACGTCGGCGGCGGGTTCGGCGGCAAGGCCGGGCTCGCGCCGGAGCACGCCGTCGTCATCGAGACCGCGCGGCGGCTGGGGCGGCCGGTGACCTGGACCGAGACCCGCTCGGAGAACCTCACCGCGATGCCGCACGGCCGCGGGCAGGTGCAGTACGCGGAGCTCGGGCTGCGCCGCGACGGCACGATCGTCGGGCTCCGCGCGCGGGTCGTCGGCGACGCCGGGGCCTACGCCGGCTTCGGCGGGGCGCTGGCCCTGGGGCCGACCCGCAACATGGCCCAGGGCGTCTACCGCATCCCGACGATCGCCTACGACGCGGCCGCCGCGCTCACCACGACGACGCCGATGGGCGCCTTCCGCGGCGCGGGCCGGCCCGAGGCCGCGGCGATGCTCGAGCGGCTCATGGACATGGCCGCGGTCGAGCTGGAGATCGACCCGGCCGAGCTGCGCAGGCGCAACTTCCTCGCCCCCGAGGACTTCCCGCTGACGACGGTCACCGGCTCGCTCTACGACTCCGGCGAGTACGCGAAGTCGCTGGACAAGGCCCTGGAGCTGGCCGGGTACGCCGAGCTGCGCCGCGAGCAGGCGGCCCGCCGCGAGCGCGGCGACCGGGTCGTGCTCGGCATCGGCCTCGCGGTCTACGTCGAGGTCACCGCCGGCGGCGCGGCCCAGGAGTACGGGAAGGTGTCGGTCGACGACGACGGCGGGGCCACCGTCGCCGTCGGGACGTCCGGGCACGGGCAGGGCCACGCGACGTCGTTCGCGATGATCGTCGCCGACCGGCTCGGCATCCCGATGGAGCAGGTGCGTTTCGTCCAGTCGGACACCGCGGTCGTGCCGCACGGCGGCGGGACCGGCGGCTCGCGGTCGCTGCAGCTCGCCGGGTCGAGCGTGCTGGTGGCCGCCGACACCGTGCTGGGGCGGGCCCGCGAGGTGGTGGCGAGCGTGCTGGAGGCCTCGCCGGACGACGTCGTGGTGACCGACGAGGGCGCGCTCGGGATCGCGGGGGTGCCGGACCGGACGCTGAGCTGGAGCGAGGTCGCGGCGGCCGCCCACGAGCAGGGTGTGTCGCTGGCCGAGGCCCGCGACGAGTCCCAGCCCGGGGCGACGTACCCGTTCGGCGCGCACGTCTCCGTCGTCGAGGTCGACCTCGACACCGGGCGCGTCGTCCCGCTGCGCCACGTCGCGGTCGACGACTGCGGGCGGGTGCTCAACCCGACCCTCGTGGCCGGCCAGCAGCACGGCGGGCTCGCGCAGGGCATCTCGCAGGCGCTGTGGGAGGGCTTCTCCTACGACGAGGACGGCAACCCGACGACCGGCTCGTTCGCGGCCTACCTGCTGCCGACCGCCGTCGAGGTCCCGTCGTTCGAGGCGGCGAGCACCGAGACCCCGACCCCGTACAACCCGCTCGGCGCGAAGGGCATCGGCGAGGCGGCGACGGTCGGGTCGACCCCGGCGGTGCAGAACGCCGTCGTCGACGCGCTCTCCCCGCTCGGCATCCGCCACGTCGACATGCCGCTCACCCCGGACCGGGTGTGGCGGGCGGTGCGCGACGCCGAGTCCGGCACCGTCGCCGACCCGTGGGTCGAGCCGCCGGCGTTCTTCGCCTCGCTCCCGGTACGCGGGGCGTCGGCGGACCCGGAGGCTGCCTCGGTCGACGTCTGAGTTCACCCGAACCGGCCCCGACGGCGGGCGTCCCGGAGCACGCTGAGGGGTGTGACGGGAGCTGAACGGGCCGCGCGCCACGCGGTGCTGTGGGAGGTCGCGGACGAGCTGACCACGCTCGTCCTCGACGACGTGCTCCCACACGCGCTCCGTCTGCGAGCCGAGACGGCGCGCCGGCTCGGGCTCACCCTGCCCGAGCTGGCGTGCCTCGACGCCCTGCGCCGTGCGGGACCGCAGACCAGCGACCTGCTCGGGAATCGCACCGGTCTCGGGCGCAGTGCGGTCTCGACGATGGTGCGTCGGCTCGAGGCGGCCGGGCACGTGGAGCGGACGCCGAACCGGGCCCACGCGCAGGGGGTCATCGTGCGCCTGGTGCCGCACCAGGAGCGGGACCACCAGCTCGAACGCCTCCGCTTCCGGCTCCGGACCGCCCTGTGGGGTGCGGCCGCCGACGCCGGCCTCGATCGGCCCCGGCGCCTGGCCGGCGTCCGCTCGTGCTGCAGTCGATCACGGGGTGCCTGTACGAGGCCGCGACCCAAGCAGCGGTGTTGCGGGAGGCGCGGCAGGCGCGGGAGGGAAAGCGCAGGTGAGGGGGTCGGGGTCTGGAGTGCTGCGCGAGAACCGGGTCGTGGGGACCCGGTTCTCGTGAATGGTCGGAGACGAGAGGTGACTGCCGGTGACGCGCCGCCGGCCGTGAGCCGGGCACATGGCTGCTCGGCGCTCCCGGCCGCACGGCTCCGTCCGGGTCCCGCCCGGCGGAGAGCGCGGAGCTGGGAGATGCGCCGACCCGCCGGGCGGAGCACGATCATCGCCGTGACGCGGCGCACAGGGTGGGGCCGGGCGACGGCGGGTCTCGTGCCGCTGGTCGTCGGGATCGTGGTGCTGGCGGGGTGCTCGTCGGGGTCCTCGGACTCGGGCGGGTCCGAGGGATCGTCGGCCCCGCCGCCGGCTCCCGCCACCGTCGCGCCCTACCCGGCGCCGTCGGTCCCGGCGTCGGGGGCGGGTCTCGTGCTGCCGCCGGTGGCCGGGGGACCGGCTCCGCCGCCCGCGCCGACCGGTGGGGTGCGGCCCGGTGCGGACTGGCCGACCTACCACGGCGACGCCACGCGGACCGGCTACGTCGCCTCCGGGCCCGACCCGGTCAACCCGGCGCTGGCCTGGCAGACCCCGCTCGACGGCAAGGTGTACGGCAGCCCGGTCGTCGTCGCGGGCGAGGTGGTGGCCGCGACCGAGGGCGGGTCGGTCTACGGGCTCGACGCGGTGACCGGGGCGGTCCGCTGGCGCACCCACCTGGCCGATCCGCTGCCCGGCTCCGCGCTGCCCTGCGGCAACATCGACCCGATCGGGATCACGGGCTCACCGGCCCTCGACCCGGCCAGCGGCCAGGTGTTCGTCGCGACCACCGAGGCCGGCGTGAAGCACTTCCTCTACGGGATCGACCCGGCCGGCGGCGGGGTCCGCAGCCGCCGCGACGCCGACGTGCCCGGCGTCGACCCGGCCACCCACCTGCAGCGCGGCGCCCTGCTCGTCTCCGCCGGCACCGTCTACGTCCCCTACGGCGGGAACTACGGCGACTGCGGGCAGTACCGAGGCAGCGTCGTCGGGCTCCCCGCGACCGGGACCGGCGCGGCGAAGACGTTCGTCGTCCCCACCCCGCGCGAGGGCGGTATCTGGGCCGCCTCGGGCCCCGCCGCGCTGCCCAACGGCGACCTCGTCGTGACCACCGGTAACGGTGAGGCCACCTCGGGCGAGTGGGACCACAGCGACTCGGTCCTGCGGCTGTCCCCGAACCTCGCGCTCGTCGACGGGTTCGCGCCGCAGCAGTGGGCGGAGGAGAACTCCGTCGACGCCGACCTGGGCTCCATGGGGCCGGTCCTGCTGCCCGGGACCCACACCGCGCTGGCCGCCGGAAAGGGCGGCGGGGTGTTCCTCGTCGACCTCGCGGGTCTCGGGGGCGTCGGTGGGCAGAAGGGCGAGCTCACCGGGTGCGAGGCCTACGGCGGGGGAGCGGCGGCGCCGGTGCAGGGCGGTGGGACGGTCGCCTACCTGCCGTGCTCGTCGGGGCTGCTGCAGGTGCGGGCGGGCACGGACGGTCGGATCACGAAGGGCTGGCAGGCACCGTCGCAGGTGCAGGGGTCGCCGTTGATCGTCGGGACGACCGTCTGGTCCCTCCAGCAGGACGGCGCCCTCATCGGGCTCGACGCGGCGACCGGGGCGCAGCGGGCGACGGTCTCGGTCGGCGACGCCACCCGCTTCGCGACCCCGGCCTACAGCGGGAACGCGCTGTTCCTGCCGACCAACAGCGGGATTTCCGCGGTCCGCCTGAGTGGCTGACGCCTACGCACCCAGCACCTCGCGGAGCTCGCTGAAGAGCTCCGCGCGGCTCTCCGACCCGAGGCGGCGCCGGATGCGGGAGACGTGGTGCTCCACCGTCTTCGCGGAGAGGAAGAGCCGGGTCGCGATCTCGCGGTAGGTCAGTCCCTCGAGGACCAGCTCGGCGATGTCGTGCTCCCGCTCGGTGAGCACCGCCGCCCCGGCCCGGCGGGCCCGGACGGTGGCGGCCGCGCGGGCGGACGCCTCGGCGGGGGTGGTCCGCGCGGGGTCGGGGGTCGGGGGCGTCGCGGCGGCCGGGGCGACGGGCGTCCGCCCGGCCTGCAGGGTGCGTGCGCAGGCGAGCAGCGCCGCCGAGTCGGTGCGGTCGGTGGTACGGATGGCGGCCTCGCCGGCCAGGCGCGTGCCGTCCACCCGAGCCCGACCGCCCGCAGCCCGGCGGCGGCCTGCGACACCTCCTCGGCGTCGACGACCCCGTCGAGCACCGCGAGCCACACCCGCGCGGCCCGGGCGGGCGCGGCGGCGCGGTCGTTGGCGACGACGGCGGCCTCGAGCGCGTCGGCGTGCGCGGCCGCGGCGGCGGCATCGCCCCCGGTGATCGCCGCGTGCAGGCCGGCCCAGTGCCAGGAGGTGCTCCACGACGCCGGGCTCCCGAGGGCGTCGAGCAGGGCCGTGGCCTCGGCGAGGTGCGGCTCGACCCAGCGGGTCTCGGAGAGCCGGGCGGCGGCGATCGCCAGCTCGCCGACCGGCAGCAGGCAGTACAGGTCGACCGGATGGCGCAGGAGGGCCTGGCGGGCGCGGGACCAGAGGTCGAGCAGGCCGCGGGTCTCGCCGGCCCGGCGAGCCAGGGCGACCTCGAGGGCGACGGTCGCGAGCTCGTCGCGCGGTTCGGTGACCCCGGGGAGGTCGGCGGCGACGCCGAGGGCCTTCCGGGCGGCGTCCTCGTCGTCGCGCATCAGGGCCACCCAGCCCCGCAGCAGGAGGTGGCGGCGTCGGAGGGCCGGTCCGCCGAGGTCGGCGTCGACGGCGAGGTCGAGCAGCGGGTCGGCGAGCTCGGGCTCCCCGCGGTGCAGGGCGAGCAGGGCGCCGAGGGCGGCGGGGGAGTCGCCCATGGGCGAGCGCTCGACCGCCGAGGCCAGCGCGGTCGTCGCCCGGACCAGCAGCGAGAGGGCGGTGCCCGCCGACCCCTCCACCGACGCGAGGAGCCCCTGTGCGGTCAGCGTGTCCGCCGTGTCGCGCAGGCCCGGCAGCCCGGCGCCGCCCGAGGCGGCCCGGCGGCCCTCGTCGAGCGCGCCGGTGCCGAGCAGCGCGACCGTCGCCCCGGCCGTGGGCCGACCGCGGCGGTCGGCGAGCCAGCGGTGCACCTCGGCGGCGCGGGCGAGCAGGCCGCGCTGCGGCAGGACGGCCGCGAGGACCGTCGCGCCGGCGACCTGCTCGCGCGGGTCGTCGTCGTTCAGCGCAGTGTCGGCGAGGTGCAGCGCGGTGTCGAGATCGCCCTCGTGCGCGGCGCGAGCGGCGGCACCCGAGCCGGTATGGGCGGGGTCGGGGGCGCTCACGACGCGCCGCCCGGGGTCGTCGGGGCGGAGGCCGGGGCCGACGACGACGGGGCAGACGACGCCGGGGACGAGGGTGCGGCCGGCGAGGTCGCCGACGCGGCGGCGGGCGCGACCGGGGTGACCACGACGGGTGCCGCGGGGCTCGACGCCGCGGGGGCGGCGGGCGCCGACGAGGCCGGGGCCGGAGCCGGGGCCTGGGCGGCCGGCGCGGCGGCGCCCTGGCCGGCGGGGGCGACCGCGGCGGGCGCGGCGTGGGTCGAGCGGGTGGCGCTCGGGCGGGCGGCGGTCGACCGCTTCCCGGCCGCGGAACCGCTGCCGGAGCTGCTCCCGGAGGACCCGCTGCCCGAGGACGAGCCGCTGCCCGAGGACGAGCCGCTGTCGGTCGAGTCGCTGTCGGTCGAGTCGCTGCCCGAGGACCCGCCGTCCGACGAGGGCGCGCCGGCGCTCGGCGTGGGGGTCGGCACGGGCGACGGGGGTGCGGCGGGCGTCGGGGCGGGGCTCGCCGACGGCGCGGCCGGGGTGCTGGTCGGCGCGGGTGCCGGGGTGTCGGTGCTCCGCGACGAGGTCAGGCCGGGGATCGGCACGGTCGTCGCGGCCGCGCCGAGCACGACGACGGTGAGGCCCGCGAGGATCGAGGACCGGTACCGGCGCAGCGGTCCGGGCTCGGCCTTCGGCCCGATGGGGGCGTCCGCGGTGTTCACCGGGGGACGGGGGACGTCGTCGGCGAACGAGCGCGGCCGCTCCAGCAGCGCCGTCCCGGTGCGACCGGGCGCGGCCGAGGTCTCCGCCGAGGCCCCGGCGGAGGGCCGGCTCTCGCCGGACATCCTCGTCCACGCCGACGGGGATCGCGTCGGGGTCGTGACGGTGGTCGGCGGCCGCGCTCGCGCCCGTCGCGACGGCCGCGGTGATGGCTGCGGTGGCGGCGGCGCCCGCACGCGCCGCCGCCGCATCCGGTTCCGGCGCGCGGTGGCGGGCTCCGCGTGCGTCGAGGGCGGCCGCCAGCGCGGCGGGGCCGGCCATGGCGGGGCCGGGAGCAGCGCCCGCGAGGGCCCCGTCGTGGCGACCCCCAGGTACGGCACCCGTCGGCACGTGACCAGTCGGACGCGACGGCATCTCGTGCGGGGCCCGCGTCGGACTCGACCGCCGTCGGGACCGCGTCGTATCGGTCGACCCGGCCCTCGTCGGCACCGCATCGTCCCGGTCCGACCCGGCTCCCGTCGGGACCGCGTCGTACCGGTCCGCCGTGGCGTGCTCCGCCGCCGCGAGGGCGGCGCCCTGGGCGACGACCGTCGCGGGGTCCGCGACGGGGTGCACCGGGCGGCCGAGCTCCTCGGCCAGCAGGCGGGCGACCAGCGGGATGCGGGAGGAGCCGCCGACGAGCACGACGTCGTCGAGGGCCCGTCCGGCCGCGTCGACGGTGCTCGCGAACGACTCGACGGTCGCGGCCACCAGCGGCGTGATCCGGGCCTCGAGGTCGGCGCGGGTGATCCGTACGGTGGTGCGCAGCGAGCCCAGGACGACGCCGACGCGGGCCTCCGTCTCGGCGGAGAGCTGCTCCTTCGCGGCGTGCGCGGAGTCGCGCAGGCCGGCCAGGGCGACCCGGGCCTCGTCGTCGGGGAGCTCGTCCAGGGCCGTCCCGAGGTCGTCGCCGAGCTGCTCGCGGACCAGGGCGAGGACCGCGGCGTCGACGTCGGTGCCGCCGGCACGGTCCGGGGTGCCGGAGTCCGCGACGATCTCGACGGCTCCGGAGGCGGTCCGGCGCACGACGGCGGCCCGGAAGGTGCGGCCGCCGAGGTCGTAGACGCCGGCCACCGTCCCGCGGGATCCGGCGAGGGCGGCGGCGCGCGACTCCGCGATCAGCGTCGCGTGGCCCAACCCGACGCGCACCGGCGCCGCAGGCGCAGGGTGCGCTCGCGATGCGGGCCCGAGCCGGCGGGGTGTAGATGACGGCGAGGGCGCGGGCGGCCCCGCCCTCGTCGGCGGCAACGCGGCGCACGGCCGCGAGGACGATCTCGGCGGCGACGTCGTCGGCGCGCCAGGGTTCGCCCCCGACGACGAGCGGGACCTCGTCGCCGAGGCGGGAGGTGACGTCGCGGCCGACGCCGTCCGGCTCCAGGGCGGCGCGCTCCTCGGCGTCCTCCGCCGTACCAGGACCGTGCCGTCGCTCCCGCGGTGCGCGGTCGCGGGCAGGCTCGCGGCTCCGTCGACGCCGAGGGGGACCGGCTCGGCCCGGTGGGCGCCGGAGCGCAGCACCGCGGCCACGACCGTCGTCCCGCCCAGGTCGATGCCGAGGTCGTAACTCACCGTGCTCCCCCCGTCACCCGCTCGACCGCACAAGGCCATTGCGCCGTCAAGTTGAACATACTGAGCCATTCGGAGTAATAGATGAGAAGGTTGAGGCAAACCCCCCGAGTGGGTGTCGATGGTCGCGATGGGTGAGAACCCCCCGGGTCGGCAATCGCGGATCGATCGAGATCACCATAGGGGGGTGGTCGAATGCCCCTGCCGGGGCCGGCGGAGTCGCGGGGGAAACACCGATGGCAGGGCCGTTCGGCGTTCCTACTGTTCGTCTCAACGCCGGAGTGCCATGCTCTCCGGAGAGCCGAACGCCCGACGCTCATCGAGGAGTCACCATGCCCGTCACCGAGGCCAAGACGATCCTGCAGTTCCTGCTCGACCTGCTGCGCGACCCGAACACCCAGGCGGCCTTCGCCGAGAACCCCAGGGCACGCTCGCGGCCGCCAGGCCCTCGACAGCATGTACTTCGCCGACATTGCCGGGACGCGCTGCCGCTCGTCATGGACCACGCCCCCACCACCAGTCGCCGCCCCCACTACGACGACGACCTGCGCGCCGGCACCGCCTCCACGGCCGCGGTCGTCTCCGACCCCGACCACCACTGGGACCGCCCGGCGTGGCACCACGACGGCCAGGCCGGCCACCACTGGCACCCGGCGCCCGCACGGCACGCCACCGGAGATCGACAAGGTCGTCTCGCACCTGAACTGGGTCACGAACAACTACTCGTTCGACTCCCACGACACGACGTTCTCGACCGACCTCAACCAGCACATCATCGCCAACGGTGACGTCACGACGACCGTCGACACCCACCCGCAGGTCGCCTCGGGCGACGGAGCCGTGGCCGTCGGCGGCGACCTGGCCGCGCGGCGCGACCGGCGCCGGCTCGGTGGCCGGCGAGGGCAACAACGTCAACCACGACGGCACCGCGTCCTTCGGGACCGGCGACGCCACCACCGTCGGCGGCTCGGTCGGCGCGTCCCACGGCGGTCGGGCTCCTGACCGACCCGCCACCGGCACCGAGGAGAACTCGGCGGCCACGTCGTTCGGCGCCGGCGACGCCACCTCCGCCTCGGGTGCCTCCACGGCCACGCCAACCCACAACCCGACCACGACCGTGACGGCCACCGACACCAGCCAGCACGACAGCAACAACACCGACAACTCCACCCACGACGCCACCTCGTCGGGCCCCGGCGACGCCGACGCGGGCAGCCGCGACGCCGGCCCGCTGTTCGCCCACGAGACCGCCGCGCCGGACGCGCACGACGACGGCGTCCTCGCCGCCCACGAGGCGCACACCCACGAGGTGGTCGCTCACTGACCTCCCTCACCCGGCCGTGGCGTCCGCGCCCGCCACGACCGGCCGAACAGCCGGACCCCACCACGTCGGGGTCCGGCTTTCGTGTGTCGGGGCCCGTCCCGGCGGTCACCGGGGCTGGCTCCCGCGAACGCTCACGTCCGTGGGGGACCCGTCCACCGACCGCGCCGAATCGAGCGGGCGTCCGTCGGGCAGGGGCGTGGTTATCGTCGGCCTACGGCTGAACGGGCTAATTCACTAGTCCTTTCCGCGGGCGAAGGGGGACGTGTGAGCAGGCAGACGGGGGCCGACCGCGAGGAGGCCGGGCGGTCACGGCGCTGGCCGTGCGCGCCGCCTCGGCGTACGGACGTCCCGATCTCGCCGCCTCGCTCGCCGCCGACCGCGACCGGCTGGCCGACACCGGGGCCCGGGTGCTCGTCGTCGGGGACTTCAAGCAGGGCAAGAGCGCGCTGGTCGGCGAGCTCGTCGGGACCCGGTCTGCCCGGTCCACGACGACGTCGCCACCCGGCTCCCGACGGTGGTGCGGCACGGGTCGGAGACGACGGCGACGCTGGTGGGCACCGCGAGCGGCGCCGGTGAGGACGGCCCCGACGCCGACGTCCGCCGCCCGGTCGGCGCCTCCGACCTCGCCCGCGCCGTCACCGGCGACCTGCCCGCCGACCCCGGCGCGACCTGGACCGCCGCCGAGGTCACCGTGCCGCACGGCCTCCCCGCCGAGGGCCTCGTCCTCGTCGACACCCCGGGCGAGAGCGGCCTGCGCTCCGCGCGGGGGCTCGCGGTCCGGGCGGGCTTCCCCGAGGCGCACGCGGTCGTCGTCGTGAGCGACGCCTCCCGCGAGCTGACCGCCCCCGAGATCGCGCTGATCCCGCCGCGACCGAGCAGTGCGGCACCGTCGTCGTCGCGCTCACCAAGGTCGACCTGCACCCGCGCTGGCGCGAGGTCCGCGATCTCGACCGCCACCACCTCGCCGCGCACGGCCTCGACGTCGAGGTGCTGCCGGTCTCGGCGACGCTCGCCGCGTACGCCCGCCGGCAGCGCGAGCGCGACGACCCGGCCGCCGAGGCCGTCGCCGTCGAGTCCGGGCTGCCCGCGCTCGCGGCGCTGCTGCGGGACCGCGTCGCCGACCCCGCCGGCGCGGGGCTCGCCGTCGGGATCCTGGACCGGGTCGGCGGTGCCGTCGCGGAGATGGGGGCGGCGCTCGAGGCGGAGCGGGTCGGGCTGGAGGACCCGGAGCGCGCCCGGGAGATGGCCGCCGGCCTCACCGCCGCCCGCGACCGGGCCGCCGAGCTCAAGGAGCGCAGCGCCCGCTGGCAGCAGACCCTCGCCGACGGCGTGTCCGACCTCGTCTCCGACATCGACTGGGACCTGCGCGACCGGATGCGCCACGTCGTGCGCGCGGCCGAGGAGGCCCTCGACGCCGCCGACCCCGGCGCCTCCTGGGAGACCTTCTCGCCGTGGCTGACCGAGGAGATCGGCGAGGCGGTCGCGACGACGTTCGTGTGGGCCGGCGAGCGCACCTGGCGGCTGTCCGAGCGGGTCGCCGAGCACTTCGCGCTCTCCGGCGACGACGTCCGGGGTCGGCTGCCGGGCGCTTCCGGCGGCGCGATGGTCACGACGACGGAGAGCCGCGTCGAGCAGACGATGCCCGGCGGGATGGTGGTGCGCGCCGAGCTGCCGCAGGTCCCGGGCATCGAGGTGCCCGAGCTGGAGCGGATCGGGTTCGCCAACGGGCTCGTCGTCGGGATGCGCGGCTCGTACGGCGGGGTGCTGATGGTCGGGATGGTGACGACGCTGTCCGGTCTCGCGCTGATCAACCCGTTCTCGGTGGGCGCCGGCGTCCTGCTGGGCTCCAAGACGATCCGTGACGAGCGCAAACGCGCCCTGCAGCGTCGTCGGGCGGAGGCCAAGCAGGCGGTCCGCCGGCACGCGGAGGAGGTCCTGCACCTGGCCGGCAAGCGCTCGCGCGATCTCCTCCGCGACGTCCAGCGCACCCTGCGCGACCACTTCACCGCCCAGGCGGAGACCCTCGCCCGCTCGGTCGCCGAGGCGGTGACGGCGGCCGCGGCGGCGCAGGAGATCGCGACGAGCTCCCGCGAGCGGCGGCTGCGCGACGTCCGCGCCGAGCTGGGGCGCATCGACCTGCTCGCCGACCGGGTGGCGGCGTGCCGGGACGGGTTCGCGGCGGAGCTGGTGGCGGCGGATTCGAGCGATGGGCACCTTCGGTCGACCAGATCGAGCGAGGGGGCCCTTCGCTCGGAACCAAAGGCCTCGGAACCGGGGCGCTCGGAACCGGGGCGCTCGGAACCGGCGCGTTCAGGTCCGGAAGGCGCCGACGGGACGAGCCGCTCGCTCGCCGAGAGCGGCGTCCGGTGAGCGGGCTGCTCGAGTCCGCGCGGGGAGTGCTCGACCGCGCCTCCGAGGTGTTCGCCGCCGACCCCGACGCACGCGCCCTGCTCGACGCCCACCGCGACCGGCTCGGCGGCCCGCTGCGGGTGGCGCTGGCCGGCTCGGTGAAGTCGGGGAAGTCGACGCTGCTCAACGCCCTGGTCGGCGAGCAGATCGCGCCGACCGGCGTGGGGGAGTGCACCCGCCTGGTCACCCACTACGCCGACGCGCCCAGCTCGCGCATCGGTGTCGTCTACCGCGGCGGGGCCCGTGCCCAGGACCCCGTCGAGCTGCCCGCCCTGCACCGGCGGGGCTCCCTGGTGCTCGACCTGGACCGCCTCGCCCTCGACCGCGTCGCCGCCCTGCACGTCGACTGGCCCTCCCAGCACCTGCGCGAGGTCACCCTCGTCGACACGCCCGGCGTCGACTCCGCGGCCCTCGAGGGCCGGCCGCGGCCGTGGGTGGGCCAGGGTCCCGACGGTGCCGGGGCGGACGAGCACGGCGGGTGGGGCGCGGACGTCGTCGTGCACCTCGTCCGCCACCTGCACGAACCCGACGTCGCGTTCCTCGAGGCCTACGGCGACCGGGTCGCGGCGGGCGTCGGGGCCGCGGGCACCCTCGTCGTCCTCTCCCGGGCGGACGAGGTCGGCGGCGGGCGGCTCGACGCCGTCATGGCCGCGGGGCAGGTGGCCCGCCGCTACCGGACCGACCCGTCGCTGCGGCCGTGGTGCGCCACGACGACGACGGTGGCCGGGCTGCTCGCCGAGACCGCCCGCACGCTGCGCGGCGTCGAGTTCACGGCGCTGCGTGCCCTCGCCCGGGTCGAGCGCGCCGAGCTCGACGAGCAGCTGCTGACCGCGGACCGGTTCGTGTCCGCGGGCCGGGGCGGCGACGCCGCGGGGCTGCCCCAGGGCACCCGGCTGGCGCTGCTCGACCGGTTCGGCCTGTTCGGGGTCCGCCTGGCCCTGTCCCTGCTGCGGCGCGGGATCGAGGACT
The DNA here is from genome assembly GCA_963849235.1 of uncultured Actinomycetota bacterium. GTDB lineage: Bacteria > Actinomycetota > Actinomycetes > Mycobacteriales > Pseudonocardiaceae > Actinomycetospora. The sequence goes on from CAWKGY010000004.1 coordinate 97,795, forward strand.
CGGCGACGCTCGCCGCCGAGCTGGCCCGCCGCAGCGGCCTCGACGAACTGCGTGGCGTGCTCGGCGAGCGCTTCCTCGCCCGCCGCGACGTCTTCCAGGCCCGTGCGGCCCTGCTCGCCGTCGACCGCCTCGTCCGCCGGGCGCGGGCCGAGGAACCGGACGTCGAGCCGCGTCGCCCCTCCCCGGTCCCGCGGCCGACCTCCGGGCCCTCGCCCGCCGCCGTCACCGCGCTCGCCGCGGAGCTGGAGCGGGCCCGCTCGGGCGCCCACGAGATCGTCGAACTGGATCTCCTGACGACGTTGCGGCGCCGCCCGCTCGGGCCGGGCGGTCGGCGCGACGCCGACCGGGCGGCGGAGCTCACCGAGGAGGCCGAGCGGCTGCTCGGCGACCGGGGGCCCTCGGCGACGGCGCGGCTCGGGCTCGACGAGGACGTCGCCGACGGCGAACTGCGGGCCGTGGCGCTCGCCACTCTCGCGCGCTGGCGGGCCCACGCCGAGGACCCGTTCGCCGACCGGGACACCACGGAGACCGCCCGCGTCGTCGTGCGCAGCGTCGAAGGCCTGCTCGCGGCGCGGCCGAGCCCCGTCGGGGTGGGCTGACCGATCGTCGTCGACGGACCTGAGCCGCCCCGGCTCACACACGTCCGACCCGGAGACCTCGTCTCGCCTACGATGGAGAGTCGGGTTCGGACGAGCCGGCGGGAGGAGGTCCGACGACGATGAACAGCGAGGAACGCCGCATCGCGGTCCTGCGCGCGATCGTCGCGGACTTCGTCGCGACCAACGAGCCGGTGGGCTCGAAGGGCATCGTCGACCGGCACAACCTCGGGGTCTCCTCCGCCACGGTGCGCAACGACATGGCCGCCCTGGAGGACGAGGGTTACATCATCCAGCCGCACACCAGCGCCGGCCGGATCCCCACCGACAAGGGCTACCGGCTCTTCGTCGACCGCCTCGCCCAGATCAAGCCGCTCTCGCCCGCGGAGCGCAAGGCCATCTCGACCTTCCTCGAGGGCGCGGTCGACCTGCGACGACGTGCTGCGCCGCAGCGTGCGGCTGCTCGCGCAGCTCACCCGCCAGGTGGCCGTCGTGCAGTACCCGACGCTCTCCCGCTCGACGGTGCGCCACCTCGAGGTCGTCTCGCTGACCCCCGCCCGCCTGATGCTGGTGCTCATCACCGACACCGGCCGGGTGGACCAGCGGGTCGTCGACCTGGGGGACGTGCTCACCGACGACGACGTCGGGCACCTGCGCCCCTGCTCAACTCCGTGCTCGTCGGGCAGCCGCTCACCACCGCGGCCGCCCGCGTCGCCGCCCTGCCCGAGGAGGGACCCGACCACCTGCGCCAGGTGATCACGACGCTGTCCTCGGTGCTGGTGGAGTCGCTCGTCGAGCACCCGGAGGAGCGCCTCGTGCTCGGCGGCACCGCCAACCTCGCCCGTCAGGGCGCCGACGCCACCTCGCTGCGCGGGTGCTCGAGGCCCTCGAGGAGCAGGTGGTCGTGCTGCGCCTGCTCACCGAGTCCAGCGACCCGGCGCAGGTCACGGTGCGCATCGGCGAGGAGAACGAGGCCGAGGAGATGTGGGCGACCTCCACGGTCTCCATCGGCTACGGCCCGCTCGCCACCCCGGCGCCGCGGCGCTCGGCGGCATGGGCGTCGTCGGCCCACCCGCATGGACTATCCGAGCACGATCGCGGCGGTCCGGGCCGTCGCGCGCTACGTGGGGGAGATCGTCGGCGGCGCCTGATCCCCACCATGAGTTCCCCGGCGCCCCGACGCCCGTACGACGACGAAGGACGACGAGGACACACCAGCGTGGCCACGGACTACTACGACATCCTCGGTGTGAGCCGGGAGGCCGACGAGGCGGAGATCCGCCGGGCGTACCGCAAGCTCGCGCGCGAGCTGCACCCCGACTCAACCCCGAGGCCTGCGAACGCTCCACCACGGTCAAGAACGCCTACGAGGTGCTCTCCGACCCCGAGAAGCGCCGCATCGTCGACCTCGGCGGCGACCCGCTGGCCACCGCGAGCAGCGGCGGCTCCGGGTTCGGCGCCAGCGGGTTCGGCGGTGCCGGCTTCGGCGGGCTCGGCGACATCATGGACGCGTTCTTCGGCGCCGCGGGCGGGTCGGGACGAGGCCCGCGCGGCCGCGTCCAGCCCGGCGAGGACGCGTTGATCCGCATCGACCTCACCCTCGAGGAGTGCGCCGCGGGCGTGGCCCGCGAGCTGACCGTCGACACCGCGGTGCTCTGCGAGCGCTGCCACGGCGGCGGGGCGGAGGCCGGCTCGCAGCCCATCCCGTGCGACACCTGCGGCGGACGCAGCGAGATCCAGAACGTGCAGCGGTCGTTCATCGGCCAGGTCGTCACCGCGCGGCCCTGCCCAGTTACCAGGGCCTCGGCGAGATCGTCCCCGAACCCCTGCCAGCAGTGCGGCGGCGACGGCCGGGTCCGCGCGCGGCGCACCGTCACCGTCCAGGTCCCGCCCGGCGTGGGCGACGGGATGCGCATCCGCATGGCCGGCCAGGGCGGGTCGGCCCCGGCGGCGGCCCGGCCGGCAACCTCTACGTCGAGGTCTCCGAGGAGCGGCACGACTACTTCGAGCGCGACGGCGTCGACCTGCATTGCCACGTGACGCTGCCGATGACGGCGGCCGCGCTCGGGACGACGCTGCGCCAGCGGACCCTCGAGGGCGACGAGGAGCTCTACGTCGAGCCGGACCCAGCCCGGGACCGTCTACACGCTGCGGGGCAAGGGGATGCCGCGACTGCGCTCGTCCGGCGCACCGAGGGACGCGGCGACCTGCTCGTGCACCTCGACGTCGGGGTCCCCGAGAGGCTCGACGCCCACCAGACCGAGCTGCTCCGAGCTGGCGACGCTGCGCGACGAGGAGAGCCGGAGTACGCCGGCAGCACCGCAACGGGCTGTCCGGGCGACGGAAGACGGCCGGCGGGTCGATGATCAGGGTGGGCCCTTCCCCTGGCAGCGATGGCGCGTTGCTGCCGCCGGAACGCAGGACGGCGCCGTTGACCCGCGCCCGGTGCTCGCCCCCCGTGGCACAATGGCGCGTTGCTGCCACGGGACGGCATGCCGGGACAGTCACGGCCGGCCTCTGGTCCCGCCCGGGTCTGTTCCTCTTCGACGCGGTGCCCGACGCCGGCGAGGTCACCCTCCACGGCGCCGAGGGCCGGCACGCCGCGGACGTCAAGCGGGTCAAGCCCGGCGAGGTGATCCTGCTCGGGACGGTGCCGGGACGCGCGCCCGCGCCGAGGGACCGTCGTCGCCAAGGGCCACGTCACCGCCACGATCCACGACGCCGCCACGACGAACCCCCGGCCGTGACGATCACCCTCGCCCAGGCCCTCGCCAAGGGGGACCGCGGTGAGCTCGCCGTCGAGCTCGCCACCGAGGCGGGGGTCGACGGCGTCGTCCCCTGGCGCGCCGACCGGTGCGTGACCCGCTGGGACGACGGACCGCGCGCGCCAAGGCCCTCGCCCGCTGGCGCGCCACCCCACCGAGGCCGCCAAGCAGGCCCGCGCCCCCGGGTCCGCACGTCGAGGACCTGGTCACCACCCCGCAGCTGGCCGCCCGCCTCGCCGGGGCCACGACGCTGCTCCTCGAGGCGGCCGCCGAGGAGACCCTCGCACCGTCGCGCTGCGACGCCGGCGAGGTCGTCCTCGTCGTCGGACCCAGGGCGGCGTCGACGACGCCAAGGCCGACCGCCCCGCCGAGAGCCGGCGCGACCCGGTCCGGCTCGGCCCCGACGTGCCGCGACCTCCACCGCGCGGCTGTCGCCCTCGGCGCCTCGGCGTGCGCACCGCCGGCGGGACACCGATGATGACCCGCCGCTCCGTGCTCGCCACGCTCGCCGCCGCCGCCAGCGGCCTGCTCGCCGCCTGCGGCGGTCCGGGCGGCGCGGTCCCCGACGCCCGCCCGGGACGCCCCGGCCGATGATGCTGCCTACGGCCCCGACCCGGCCCAGTACGCGATGCTCCACCTGCCCCCGGGCGGGCCGGCCGACGGTGGCGGCGCCCGCGGCGGGGAGGGGCCGCTGCCCGTCGTCGTGATCCTGCACGGCGGGTACTGGCGCGCCCAGTACGGCCTGGAGCTGGGCACGCCGCTCGCGGTCGACCTCACCAACGCCGACGTCGCCGCCCTCAACGTCGAGTACCGGCGCGTGGGCGCCGGGGGCGGGTTCCCGACGACGCTGGACGACGTCGCGGCCGCCGTCGACCTCCTCGCCGGGCCGGCCGCCCAGGCCGCCCGCCGTGCCGGACGGGTCCTCGACCCGACCCGCGTCGTCCTGCTCGGTCACTCCGCGGGCGGGCAGCTGGCCGCCTGGGCGGCGTCGCGGGCCCGGCTGCAGGCGCCCGCGCCAGGACGGGACCCCGGGTCGCGCCGCGCGGGGTCGTCTCGCAGGCCGGCGTGCTCGACCTCGTCGCGGCCGCCGACCAGGGGCTCGGAGCCGGGGCCGTCGTCGACCTCCTCGACGGCACCCCCACGACCCAGGCCGGCCGCTATGCGGTCGCGTCACCCACCGCGCTCGTCCCCGCCCCCTGCCCCGTCGTCGCCGTCCACGGCACCGCCGACACCGTCGTGCCGCCCGACCAGAGCCGCCGCTACGTCGACGCCGCGCTCGCGGCCCACGGGCAGGCGCGGCTGCGGATGCTCGACGGCGTCGACCACTTCCGGCTCATCGACCCGGCCAACCCGGCCTGGCACGCCGTCCGCGACGAGGTCATGACGCTGCTGGGCTGACGGCGCCCGGGCGTCGTGAGCGCGTCGGAGTGGAGCGTGCGCGTGTCGCCTGCGAGATCGTGCTCGCGGCAACCTGCTCGACCCCCCAGCACCTGCCGGGTACCGTCGTGATCACCATGGAGCTCTGACGACGTCCCGACCACCGGCCGCGGCCCTTCCGTGTGCCCACCGGGGTCCTTCCTCCGCCTCCGGAGACGTCGCCCGTGTCAGCTCCCACCGCCACGTCCGTGCCGCTCGTCGCCCGCGGCCTCGTGCGCATCTTCGGCGCGCGTCCCGTCCTCGACGGCGTCGACCTCGTCGCCGCGCCCGGCACCCGCGTCGGCCTGATCGGCGAGAACGGGACCGGCAAGTCCACGCTGCTGCGGCTGCTCGCCGGGCGGGACGTCCCTGACGCCGGAGCCGCGCAGGTCCCCGACGACGTCGTCCACCTGCCCCAGGAGCCGGAGCTGGACCACGCCGGGACCGTCGGGACCCTGCTCGACGAGGCCCTGCGCCCGCTGCACGACGCGGTCGCCGAGCTGGAGCGGCTCGCCGAGCGGATGGCCGCGAGGTGAGGACACCGCTGCCGCGTACGACCGCGTCCTGGCCTGGGCGATCCAGCACGACGCCTGGGACGCCGACCGGCGCGCGGAAATCACCGCGACCGCCCTCGGCGTCGCCGACCTCGGCCGCACCCGCCCCGTCGCGACCCTCTCCGGTGGGGAGCGCACGCGGCTCGCCCTCGCGGCGGCCCTGGTGCGCCGGCCCGGGTGCCTGCTGCTCGACGAGCCCACCAACCATCTCGACGACGAGGCCCTCGACCTGCTGGAACGCTCGCTGGTCGAGATGTCCGGCATCGTGGTCGCGGCGAGCCACGACCGGACATTCCTCGACCGCGTCGCCACCGAGCTCGTCGACCTCGACGCCGGGGTCCTCGGCACCGACGGGCGGGGCGGACGGCGCTTCGGCGGCACCTTCACCGCCTACCTCGACGAGCAGGCGCGCAGCAGGCGGCGGTGGGAGGAGACGTGGGCCGCGCAGCAGGAGGAGATCACGCGGCTGCGCGGGAAGACCCACGCCGACCTGCGCTCGGTGGCCGCCGGGCGGGGCCCGACCGACAACGACAAATTCATCCAGGCGCCTTCAAGGGAGCGGGAGTCGAGCGGGCGCGGGCGCGCCGCGTGCACGACGCCGAGCGCCGGCTGGAGGTCGCCGAGCGCGAGGCCCTGCCCAGGCCGCCGGCCCCGCTGCGGTTCCGCGGGGCCGTGACCGGCGACTCCGGCACCGGGCTCGTGGTGAGCGTCCGGGGCCTGCGCGTCGCCGGGGCGCCCGGGGCACCGCCGCGGGTGTCCGTCGACCGGCTCGACGTGCCCGCGGGACAGAAGCTGCTGGTCACGGGGCCGAACGGGGCGGGGAAGTCGACGCTGCTCGCGGTCCTCGCGGGCCGGCTCGCTCCCGACGCCGGGCGGGTGGACGTGGCGGCCCGGCGGGTGGCGCTCGTCGAGCAGGATCCCACGTCGGGCCGGCGGACCGGAGCGCCGCCGTCGCCTACGCCGCCCTGGTCGGGGCGTCGACGGCCGGGGAGGTGCCGCTGCGCACGCTCGGCCTGCTCCACCCGCGGGACCACGGCACCGCGGTCGGGGCGCTCTCGGTCGGGCAGCGGCGGCGTCTGGCGCTCGCGGTGGCCGTCGCGGCGGGCCCCGACCTGCTGCTGCTCGACGAACCGACCAACCACGTCTCGCTGCGGCTCGCCTCCGAGCTGGAGGAGGCGCTGGGGCAGGCGCCGGGCACCGTCGTCGTCACCTCGCACGACCGGTGGCTGCGCGCCCGGTGGGTGGGCGCGACCCTCGCACTCGGCGGTGCCCGACCCGCCTCACGCGGGCAGTCCGGTGTCGGGGGTGGCGGCTAGAGTGGAAATCGACAGTGATACCGCGATGTACCTCGCGGTCACCCACGAAGCGGGGAGCGGGGGCCGCTCCCAGGCAGGAAGCAGGACCGATCTGCACGTGACCGGCCAGGGACCCACGCCAGAGCCCACCTCCGGGAGCGCGACCACGTCCGGCGAGTCGCGCATCGTCGTTCCCGAGTCCGCCCTGCTGACGCTGCTCGGCAAGCGCGACGAGAACCTCCGCGAGGCCGAGGAGCTCCTCGACGCGGACGTCCACGTCCGCGGCAACGAGCTGACGCTGACCGGCGACCCGGCGGACGTCGGGTTCGCCGAGCGGGTGTTCGCCGAGCTCGTCGTGCTCGCCAGCCGCGGCCAGCAGATCGACCCGGACGCGGTGCGCCGCACGGTGCGGATGCTCTCCGAGGCGGAGGGCCCGTCGCCCGCGGAGGTGCTCAGCCTCGACATCCTGTCCCGGCGCGGGCGCACCATCCGGCCCAAGACGCTCAACCAGAAGCGCTACGTCGACGCGATCGACGTCAACACGATCGTCTTCGGCATCGGCCCGGCCGGCACCGGCAAGACCTACCTGGCCATGGCCAAGGCGGTCCAGGCGCTGCAGGCCAAGCAGGTCACGCGGATCATCCTCACGCGGCCGGCCGTCGAGGCGGGGGAGCGGCTCGGCTTCCTGCCCGGCACGCTCTCCGAGAAGATCGACCCCTACCTGCGCCCGCTGTACGACGCGCTGCACGACATGCTCGACCAGGAGTCGGTCCCGAAGCTGATGGCCGCCGGGACCATCGAGATCGCCCCTCTGGCGTACATGCGCGGAAGAAGTCTTAACGACGCGTTCATCATCCTCGACGAGGCCCAGAACACCACGGCGGAACAGATGAAGATGTTCCTGACGCGGCTCGGCTTCAATTCCAAGATGGTCATCACCGGCGACATCACGCAGGTCGACCTGCCGGGCGGGCAGATGTCGGGCCTGCAGGTGGTGCGCCAGATCCTCGACGGCGTGGACGACCTGCACTTCAGCGAGCTGACCAGCGCCGACGTCGTGCGGCACCGCCTGGTCGCCGACATCATCGACGCCTACGGGCGCTGGGACGAGCGGCAGAGCGGGCCGAAGGCGGTCCCGAACGCTCCCCGCAACGGCCCGCCGCAGACCCGCCGCGACCGCCGGGGACGCTGAGCGCGATGAGCATCGAGATCGCCAACGAGTCCGGGGTCGACGTCGACGAGGCACCCATCGTCGACGTAGCCCGCTACGCCCTCGAGCAGATGGGCGTGAGCCCGCTGGCGGAGCTGTCGATCCTGCTGGTGGAGCTGGAGCCGATGTCGGAGCTCCACGAGCGCTGGCTCGAGGAGCCGGGACCGACCGACGTCATGAGCTTCCCGATGGACGAGCTCGACACCGCCAAGCGGCCCGACGCGCCGCCGAGCGGGCCGAGCCTCCTCGGCGACATCGTGCTGTGCCCCGCCTTCGCGCGGGACCAGGCGGTCTCGGCCGGACATGCGCTCGACGACGAGCTGCACCTGCTCACCGTGCACGGCGTGCTGCACCTCCTGGGGTACGACCACGCCGAGCCGGACGAGGAGAAGGAGATGTTCGGCCTGCAGGGCGAGCTGCTCGCGGGCTGGCGCAGCGAGGTGGCCGAGCGGGCCCGCGCCGAACGGGAACGGCTCACCCGGGAGCGCCAGCGGGCCGCGGACGCGAAGCTCCTCGGCACCGTCGGGCTCGACGATCCCCCCGGCGACGCGGCGCAGCGGAGCTCCAGCGGCGACAGCGGCGGACCGGACCCGTCGTGACCGGGGCCCAGGCCGCCGAACTGGTCGTGGCGCTGCTGCTGGTGCCGCTGGCCGGGCTGTTCGCGGCCGCGGACGCCGCGATCACCACGATGTCGCCGGCCGGGTCGACCAGCTCGTCCGCGAGGGCCGCACCGGGGCGCGCGCCCTGGCGGCGGTCGTGGCCGACAAGCCGCGTCACCTCAACCTCGTGCTGCTCCTGCGGCTGGCCTGCGAGGCGGTCGCGACGGTGCTGGGCGCCTACGTGGCGCTGCAGCTCGTGGCCGACGACGCGCTGGCGGTGCTGATCGCGTCGGTCGTCGTCATCGTCGTGTCCTACGTGCTCATCGGGGTCGGGCCCCGCACCCTCGGCCTGCAGCACCCGTACTCGATCGGCCTCGGCGTCGCGCTGCCGATCCGCGCGCTCGTGCGCCTGCTCGGTCCCCTCGCGAGCCTGCTGATCCTCGTCGGCAACGCGATCACCCCCGGCCGCGGGTTCCGCGACGGCCCGTTCAGCCACGAGGTCGAGCTGCGCGAGCTGGTCGACATGGCCGAGGCGCGCGGGCTCGTCGACGACGACGAGCGCTCGATGATCCAGTCGGTGTTCGAGCTCGACGACACCCTCGTGCGCGAGGTGATGGTGCCGCGCACCGAGATGGTGTGGATCGAGCGCGAGAAGACCGTCCGCCAGGCCCTCGCGCTCGCGCTGCGCTCGGGCTACTCCCGCATCCCGGTGATCGGCGAGAACGTGGACGACACCGTCGGCGTGGCCTACCTCAAGGACATGGTCCGGTTCACCACCGCGCGCGCCAACGACCCCGGCCACGGTCCGCCCGACCGGCAGGGCGCCGTCGCCGAGATCATGCGCCCCGCGGCCTTCGTGCCCGACTCGAAACAGGCCGACGACCTGCTCCGCGAGATGCAGCGCACCCGCAACCACATGGCCCTCGTCGTCGACGAGTACGGCGGCACCGCGGGGCTGGTGACGATCGAGGACATCCTCGAGGAGATCGTCGGTGAGATCACCGACGAGTACGACACCGCCGAGCACCGCCCGCTGGAGCGTCTCGACGACGGGTCGCTGCGGGTCTCCGCGCGCCTGCCCGTCGAGGACCTCGAGGAGGCCACGGGCGTCGAGTTCGACCGCGAGGACGTCGACACCGTCGGCGGGCTGCTGGCCCAGCGCCTCGGGCGGGTGCCGCTGCCGGGCGCGGAGGCCGAGGTCGGCGGACTGCGGCTGCGCGCCGAGGGCGGCGAGGACGGTCGCGGCCGGATGCGGATCGTGTCGGTGCTGGTGTGGGACCCCGACGCCGGCGACGCGGCCCCACCCCGCGGCCCGAGCCGGGACACCGCCCCCGAGGCGGGCGTCGAGGACGGCGACGGGCAGGGTGGGGAGACCGAGGAGGACCACGAGTCCGGGCTGGTCGGGGCCCGGGGAGAGGAGCACCGTGGCTGACGCGCCGCGCGCAGCAGCACCAGCGACGAGGGGCGGGACCCCGGGATCCCTGCCCGGTCCGAGCCCGCGCCACGACGTCGTCGTCGTCGGGGGCGGGATCGTCGGGCTCGCCGTCGTGACCGCCCTGCTCGACGCCGGCCACACGTCCGTCGCGCTGGTGGAGCGGGAGTCCTCGCTCGCCTCGCACCAGACGGGACGCAACTCCAACGTCATCCACTCCGGGCTCTACTACGCCCCCGGCTCGCTGAAGGCGCGCCTCGCCGTCGCGGGCTGCGCGGAGACCAAGGCGTTCTGCGCCGAGCAGGATCTCCCCTACGTCGAGTGCGGCAAGGTCGTCGCCGCCACCGACGAGAGCGAGCTGGACCGCATGGCCGAGCTGGTCCGCCGTGGACGGGCCAACGGCGTGGAGGTCCACGAGCTCGACGCCGCCGGGGTGCGCGAGCGGGAGCCCGCGGTGTCGGCGGTGGCCGGGCTCTGGGTGCCCTCGACCGGCATCTGCGACTACGAGGCGATCACCCGGCGGCTCGCCGAGCTCGCCGTGGCGCGCGGCGCCGTGCTGCACACCGGGCGGACCGTGCGCTCGACGGTGCGCCGGCGCTCCGACGTCGTGGTGCACACCGACGGCGGGGACCTCCTCGCCGGACAGGTCGTGGTGTGCGCGGGGCTGCGCTCCGACGAGATCGCGCGGGCCTCGGGCTTCGACCCCGGCGTGCGGATCGTGCCCTTCCGCGGCGAGTACTCCGACCTGCGCGGACCCAAGGCGGACGCGGTCCGCGGCCTGGTCTACCCGGTGCCCGACCCGGCGTTCCCGTTCCTCGGCGTCCATGCCACCCGCGGCGTCGACGGCTCGGTCCACGTCGGGCCGAACGCCGTGCTGGCGCTGGCCCGCGAGGGCTACGACTGGCGGACGCTGAAGGTGCGCGAGCTCGCCGGCACCCTCACCGACCCCGGGTTCCTGGCGCTCGCCGCGAAGCAGTGGCGCTACGGGCTGGGGGAGATGCACCGCTCGGTGTCGAGGGCGGCCATGGCGAAGGCGGTCTCGAAGATGCTCCCCGGCACGACGGCGGACGACCTGCGCCCGCCGCACGACGTCATGCGCCGGGCCGGGGTGCGTGCGCAGGCGGTCCGCCCGGACGGCTCCCTGGTCGACGACTTCCTGTTCGTGCAGGACGGCACGTCCTCGGGCAGCGACCCGACGGTGCTGCACGTGCTCAACGCCCCCTCGCCCGCGGCGACGGCGGCCCTGCCCATCGGGCGCGAGATCGTGGCACGCCTGGAGGGCAAGGACGTGGCTGAGTTGGCGGAAGCGTGACGCAACCCTGGCCCGACGACTTCCGATCCGGGTTCGCCTGCTTCGTCGGGCGGCCCAACGTCGGGAAGTCGACCCTGACGAACGCGCTGGTCGGGCAGAAGGTCGCGATCACCTCGTCGCGCCCGCAGACGACACGGCACGCCATCCGCGGGATCGTGCACCGCCCGGACGGGCAGCTGGTGCTCGTCGACACCCCGGGCCTGCACAAGCCGCGGACCCTGCTCGGCGAGCGGCTCAACGACGTCGTGCGCACGACGTGGGCCGAGGTCGACGTCGTCGGGCTCTGCGTACCCGCCGACCAGGCCATCGGCCCCGGGGACCGGTTCATCGTCTCCGAGCTCCGCAAGGTCGCCGACCGGACGCCGCTGGTCGCGGTCCTGACCAAGACCGACCTGGTGAGCCGCGACGTGATCGCCGAGCGGCTCATGGCGCTCTCGCAGCTCGCGGAGTTCACCGAGATCGTCCCGGTGTCCGCCACGAAGGGGGACCAGGTCTCGCTGTTGGCCGACCTGCTGCTCGCCCAGATGCCGCCCGGCCCGCCGCTCTACCCCGAGGGCGAGCTCTCCGACGAGCCGGAGACGACGATGATCGCGGAGTTCGTCCGCGAGGCCGCCCTGGAGGGCGTGCGCGACGAGCTCCCGCACTCGCTGGCCGTCGTCGTCGAGGAGATGGAGGAGGGGCGCACCCTCCACATCCGTGCCGAGATCTTCGTGGAGCGGCAGTCCCAGAAGGCGATCGTCATCGGTCGCGGGGGCTCCCGGCTCAAGGAGGTCGGGACGAACGCCCGGGCGCAGATCGAGGCGATGCTCGGGACGAAGGTGCACCTCGAGCTGTTCGTCAAGGTGGCCAAGGACTGGCAGCGGGATCCGCGGCAGTTGCGGAAGCTCGGCTTCTAGGGAGGCCGGAGGCCACCGAGTGGAAGGATGGGGACGTGGGCCTCTACCGTGACACCGGCGTGGTGCTGCGGTGCCAGAAGCTCGGTGAGGCGGACCGCATCGTCACCCTGCTGACCCAGCGGCACGGCAAGGTGCGCGCCACGGCCAAGGGGATCCGGCGCACCACGTCACGGTTCGGGGCGCGGCTGGAGCCCTTCGGGCACGTCGACCTGCAGCTGCACACCGGCCGCAGCCTCGACATCATCACCCAGGTCCAGACCCTCGACGCGTTCGGCGGCGCCCTCGTCGCCGACTACCCGCGCTACACCGCCGGCTGCGCGCTGCTCGAGACCGCCGACCGGCTCACGCCCGAGGAGGGCGAACCGGCGCGCGAGCTGTTCCTGCTGCTCGTCGGCGCGCTGCGCGGGCTCGCGGGCGGGCAGCGCGACCCGCACCTGGTGCTCGACGCGTACCTGCTGCGCGCCATGGTCATCGCCGGGTACGCGCCGGCGATCACCGAGTGCGCCCGGTGCGGCACCGAGCCCGAGCCCCCGCTCGCCGGGGCAACGGAGCACGCCGACAGGGGCACCCACGGCTTCCACCACCGGTTCGCGATGACGGCGGGCGGGGCGGTGTGCGACGGGTGCCGGCCCGGCGGCACCGTCGTCCCGTCGTGGTGGACGTGGCGGCTGCTCGAGGCCCTGCGCGACGGCGACTGGGCGGCCGCCGAGCAGAGCCCGCCCGACGCCCGCCGGGACGCCGCGGGCCTCGTCGCCGGCCACCTGCAGTGGCACCTGGAACGGCGGCTGCGCTCCCTCCCGCTGGTCGACCGGCGGGGGGTGCCGCGGGTGGATCTCGAGGACGGCGTCCCGGATTCGAGCGAAGGGGCCCTTCGCTCGGAAGAGTCGAGCGATGGGCCCCATCGCTCAGAAAACCTCGACGACGCCGGAGTCGTTCCGTGAGCCCTCTCCGCCAGCGCTCCGACAAGAGCACCCCCGGGACCGGCCGCACCAGGACCGGCCGCCCGCTGCGCGGCCCCGGCGACCCGACGGTCATGCCGCCGACCCCGCACCCCTCGGGCGCGACGCCGCCGCCCATCCCGGCCGACCTCGTGCCCAACCACGTCGCGCTGGTCATGGACGGCAACGGTCGCTGGGCCAACCAGCGGGGCCTGCCCCGGATCGAGGGCCACCGGCAGGGCGAGGGGCAGCTCCTCGACGTCGTGCGCGGCTGCATCGACGTCGGCGTCAAGTGGATCAGCGCCTACGCGTTCTCCACCGAGAACTGGCGGCGCAGCCCCGAGGAGGTCCGCTTCCTGCTCGGGTTCAACCGCGACGTGATCCGCCGCCGCCGCGACGAGATGCACGCCATGGGGGTGCGGGTGCGCTGGTCGGGCCAGCGCCCGCGGCTGTGGCGCAGCGTCATCAAGGAGCTCGAGATCGCCGAGGACCTGACGCGCGACAACGACGTCGTCACCCTCACCATGTGCGTGAACTACGGCGGGCGCGCGGAGATCGTCGGCGCCGCGAAGGAGCTCGCCCGGCGGGCCGCCCGCGGTGAGATCGACCCCGAGCGCATCGACGAGCGGGCGATCGCCCGCCACCTCGACGAGCCCGACATGCCCGACGTCGACCTGTTCGTACGCAGCTCGGGGGAGCAGCGGACGTCGAACTTCCTGCTCTGGCAGTCGGCCTACGCCGAGATGGTCTTCCTCGACACGCTGTTCCCCGACTTCGACCGTCGCCACCTCTGGCAGGCCTGCGAGATCTACGCCTCGCGGGACCGGCGGTACGGTGGCGCCGCCGACGCGCCCGGTGCCGCGAACGACGACCCTGCCGAGGAGAACCCGTGAGCCGCGAGGCCGCGACGACCGCGACGCTGCTCATCACCGCCCGCGAGGCGCTCGAGAAGTTCGTCGACGTACACGTCGACGACGACGGCGCACTGTCGTTCCGGCACGGTGACGTCCCCTGCGCGGTCCAGGGGATCGAGCTGGTCGAGGGCCTGGCGGTGCTGTCGCTGACCTGCGTCGTCGCCTGGGACCTCACCGGCAACGACGTGCCGCGGCAGGTCGCCGAGCGCGCCGGCCAGGGGCTGTTCGGGACCCTCGGCGCCATCGGTACCGAGGCCGGGTGGGACGTCACGCTGCGCTATGCGTTCCCCGCCGAGGGCCTGGCCGCGGACCCGCTCGGGACGCTGCTCATGCTCGTCGTCTCCACCGCCTCCCAGGTGCGGGGCGACCTCGTCGGGGCCGCCTGAGCGGGCCCAAGATCACCGGGCCGACGAGGTCCTGAGGCCCTGGCGTCCACCGCGTCCTCATCCCGGTGATCATGGCGCGACGAGGACCCGGACGCGGACCCGGAGGCGCTCAGGTCGCCCGGCAGGTGGCGGTCAGGCCGCCGGGACCCGGAGGCGCTCAGGCCGCCCGGCAGGTGGCGCACAGCCCGATGATCTCCACGGTGTGGTCGATCTCGGCGAACCCGTGCTCGGCGGCGACCTTCTCGGCCCAGTGCTCGACGGCGGGTCCCTCCACCTCGACGGTGCGCCCGCAGCTGCGGCACACCAGGTGGTGGTGGTGGGTGTCCGAGCAGCGCCGGTAGGAGGCCTCGCCCGCCGCGGTGCGCAGCACGTCGATCTCGCCGGCCTCGGCCAGTGCCTGCAGCGTGCGGTACACCGTCGTCAGGCCGATGCCCTCGCCGCGGCGGCGCAGTTCCTCGTGGATGTCCTGGGCGGAGCGGAAGTCGTCGAGCTGGTCGAGCAGGTCGCCGATCGCGGCCCGCTGGCGGGTCGCCCGCTGGCCCGGCACCACGGTGGGCCGCGCCGAGCCCTCCGTGGTGCTCATGCGTCCTCCTCGGCGTGCTCGACGGCGTCGACGACGATGTGCGCGAGGTGGTCGTCGACCAGCCGGTAGACGACCTCGCGGCCGCGCCGTTCGCCGCGCACCACGCCCGCCGACTTGAGCACCCGCAGGTGCTGGCTGATCAACGGCTGGGTGACCCCGAGGACGTCGACCAGCTCGTGCACGCAGCGCGGCGAGGACCGCAGCTGCAGCACCACCGCGATCCGCACCGGGGCGGCCAGGGCGCGCAGCAGCTCCCCGGCGGCGGCGAGCGTCTCGACGGCGGGGGGCGCGGGGGCGTCGACGGGGGAGTGGTCGTCGGGCAGCTCGTCCGCGGCCCGGATCTCGACGGCGGGGTTCATCGCAGCGCCACCCCGATCGCCACGGCCACGAGCACGGCCAGCACCAGGGAGCGGGCGAGGCGTTCCGGGGGCGAGAGCCGCGCCCAGGTGGTCGCCAGCAGGATCGCGACCCCGACGGCGAGCAGCCCCAGCAGCACGGCCCCGATCGGCCCGCCCACGACGACGGCCACCACGAACACGGCGGCGACGACCAGGAACGCCAGCAGCGGCGACTTCCCGGCCAGCGGACCGGACCCGGGGAGCATCGGACGGCGCATGTCGCCCCGTCGGTACCCCCGGCGGGCATTTGTCCCGCCGCCGTCGCGCGTCGCCACCGTCGTCCACCGTCCTCGTCGTGTCCGGCCCAGCGGGCCGGGACCGGCTCCCAGTCTTCCACCTCCTCCCGATACTGACACCCGGTGTCGATAAGGTCGACGGGTGCTGCTGGTGTGCCGGTTCGGTCCCGAGGAGGACGGCGAGGCCTTCCTCGAGCGCGCGCGGCGCGCGGTGGGGCTGCTCGCCCGCCAGCCCGGTTGCGAGCGCGTGGAGCTGGCCCGGGCCGTCGAGGAACCGGAGCAGTGGGTGCTGGTGGCGGTCTTCGCCTCGCTCACCGACTACCGCCGGGCGCTGCAGCCGTTCGAGGTCCGCGAGCACGTCGTGCCGTTCCTCTCCGCCGCCCGCACGGACGCCCCCGCGACCTTCGAGCGCCGCCTGACCGCCCTCGGTGACGACGGCGAGGTCCGGGAGAACCCCAGCATCCTCGGGTGAGCCCACCCGCTCGCTACGCTGGGTAGGCCAGAGGTCCAGCGAGTCCGACGTGCCCCGGGGCCCGTCGTCGGGAGAGTCAGAAGTGCCCACCCCCACCGGAAGCGCCCGTATCGAGACCGTGGTGAACCTGTGCAAGCGCCGCGGGTTCGTCTTCCCCTCGGGGGAGATTCTACGGCGGTACCCGGTCGGCCTGGGACTACGGTCCCCTCGGCGTCGAGCTCAAGGAGAACATCAAGCGGCAGTGGTGGCGCTCGATGGTCACCGGCCGCGACGACGTCGTCGGGCTCGACTCGAGCGTGATCCTCCCGAAGCAGGTGTGGGTCGCGTCGGGGCACGTCGACGTGTTCACCGACCCGCTCGTCGAGTGCACGAACTGCCACCGCCGGTTCCGCGCCGACCAGCTCGCCGAGGACTTCTCCGAGCGCACCGGGGGGCCGTCGCTGGAGTCGACGGACGCCGAGGGCAACGTCGTCTACGACCTCTCGAACGTGCCGTGCCCGAACTGCGGCAACCGCGGCCAGTACACCCCGCCGCGCGAGTTCAACATGATGCTCAAGACCTACCTCGGCCCGGTGGAGTCCGAGGAGGGCCTGCACTACCTGCGCCCGGAGACCGCGCAGGGCATCTTCGTGAACTTCGCGAACGTCATGTCGACCGCGCGGAAGAAGCCGCCGTTCGGCATCGGCCAGATCGGCAAGAGCTTCCGGAACGAGATCACGCCCGGGAACTTCATCTTCCGCACCCGCGAGTTCGAGCAGATGGAGATGGAGTACTTCGTCGAGCCCGGCACCGACGAGGAGTGGCACCAGTACTGGATCGAGGAGCGGACCCGCTGGTACACCGGGCTCGGGATCGCGCCGGACAACCTCCGCCAGTACGAGCACCCCAAGGAGAAGCTCTCCCACTACTCCAAGCGCACCGTCGACGTGGAGTACCGCTTCCAGTTCAACGCCGGGCAGGAGTGGGGCGAGCTCGAGGGCATCGCGAACCGCACCGACTTCGACCTGACGACGCACTCGAACCACTCGGGCGTCGACCTGTCCTACTACGACCAGGCCACCGACTCCCGCTACCGGCCCTACGTCATCGAGCCCGCGGCAGGCGTCGGTCGCCCGATGATGGCCTTCCTGCTCGAGGCCTACACCGAGGACGAGGCCCCGAACGCGAAGGGCGGCGTCGACAAGCGCACGGTGCTCCGGCTCGACCCGCGCCTCGCGCCGGTCAAGGCGGCGGTGCTGCCGCTCTCGCGCAACGCCGACCTCTCGCCGGTCGCGCGCGACGTGGCCAAGACGCTGCGGCAGCACTGGAACGTCGACTTCGACGACGCCGGTGCGATCGGCCGCCGCTACCGGCGCCAGGACGAGATCGGGACGCCGTTCTGCGTGACCGTCGACTTCGACTCGCTGCAGGACCACGCGGCGACGGTGCGCCACCGGGACGCGATGACCCAGGAGCGCGTCGCGCTCGACCAGCTCGAGGGCTACCTGGCGGCGCGGCTCCTCGGCTGCTAGGTGGCGTCGCCTACTCAAGCGCGAGTACTCACTCTTGAACCAGGGCGAGTACTCGTGCTTGAGTAGTGCCCATGAGCAGTGTCCGGCTGTACATCCTCGGGGCCCTCGCCGAGCTGGGGCCGATGCACGGCCACCAGATTCCGCCGCGAGGCCCAGACCAACCGCACCGAGCTCTGGACCGACGTCAAGGTCGGGTCGCTCTACGCCGCCCTCACCCGCATGGCCGACGAGGGCATCATCGAGGCCGTCCGTACCGAGCGGGCGGGCAACATGCCGGCCCGCACGGTCTACGCGATCACCGACACCGGCCGTCAGGAGCTCGCCGTCCTGCGCGGCGACGCCCTGCGCGAGGTCCGGATGCGCCCCGACCCCGTCGACCTCGCCCTGCAGTACAGCGCCGCCCTCGGCGGCGACGCGCTCGTCGCCGCCTTCACCAACCGCCGGGCCACCCTGGCCGCCGAGCTCGAGTCGTGGCGGCAGCTGCGCGCCGAGGCGGCACCCCACATGCGCGGCACCGAACCGCTCAGCTTCGACCACCTCACGATGCGCCTCGAGGCCGAGATCGCCTGGCACGACCACGTCATCGCCGAGCTGCCCACCGCGCTCGCCCCGTCCGACCGGGAGACACCGTCATGACCGACCCACCCCTGCGCGTCCTGATCATCGGTGCCGGCATCGGGGGGCTCGCCCTCGGCCAGGCCCTCGTCGCGGCGGGCGGCGTCGACGTCCGGGTCTGCGAGCGCAACGCCGACGCGGCCTCCTGGCTCGACGGGTACCGCCTCAACATCAACCCCGACGGTGCCCGCGCGCTGCACCACTGCCTCCCGACGTCGGTGTGGGAGGCCTTCGTCGCCACCTCACCGACCCCGCCGGGCGGCATCTCGTTCCGCACCGAGCGGCTGCGGGAGCTCTTCACCGTCACGCGGGAGGACATGACCGGCGGCTCCACCGATCCCGCCGACGGCCAGTACGGCGTCAGCCGGCGGGTCCTGCGGACCCTCCTGCTCACCGGCCTCGACGACCGCATCCGGTTCGGCGCCGAGTTCGAGCGCTACACCGTCGACGCGGACGGCACCGTCACCGCCCACTTCGCCGACGGGAGCGCCGTCGAGGCGGATGTGCTCGTCGGCGCGGACGGGGCGAACTCCCGCGTCCGCCGGCAGTACCTGCCCCACGCGGAGCGGGTCCCCTCCGACGCCGGCGGCATCGCGGCCCGGATCCCGCTCGACGACGAGACCCGCGCCTGGCTGCCCGCGTGCCTCACCGCGGGGATGACGCTGGTGATGCCGCCGTCGGGCCGCTGGTCGATGTTCACCTCGGCCTTCCCCGGCCGGGATGCGCTGACGACCGCGATCTCCCGGGGCGCCGGCCTCGGCCGGCGCGGCCTCGACGAGGCCCGCCTCCTGGACGACACGGACGACTACGTCCTCTGGAGCGTGATCGCCGACCACCGCGTGCTCCCCGGCGACGACGACGGCACCGTCGACGGGCCCGAACTGCAGGCCCTCGCCCTCGACATGGTGCGCGGGTGGGACCCGGCGCTGCGTCGGATGATCGCCGAGTCCGATCCCGCGTCCGTCGCAGTCATGCGGTTCCGGCACTCCACCCTCGTCGAGCCGTGGCGCGCCACGACCGTCACGGTGCTCGGCGACGCGATCCACAACATGCCTCCCGTCGGCGGCCTCGGGGCGAACAGCGCGCTCCGCGACGCTGCGGCGCTCGCCGACCAGCTGCTCGCCGCCCGCGACGGCGCGCCGCTCGTGCCCGCGGTCGCCGCGTACGAGGCGCAGATGCGCGACTGGGGCTACGCGGCCGTGCGTGAGTCGGGAGAGAACGCGCGGCGGGCCACCTCGGCGAGCGCGCCGGCTCGTCGCCTCGGCCGGGCCTACTTCCGCGTCCGCGGCCTGGGGAAGCGGCTCGGTCGTCGGCAGTCCCGGGAGACCCCTCGCGGAGAGGCCCCCGTCGCGATCCGCCGGTGAGGGGCCGCGGGGAACTGCCGTGGATCCGGGTCCTCAGAACCCGGATCTCGCACGGTGTCCCGGACCGTCCCGACGACGGCGGGTGCCGCGGCTCCTCACGTCGCCTCGCCCGAGGCCCAGCCGGGCTCGTACCCGGCCCGCAGCGTGTCCACGGTGGCCCGCGGGGTCAGGACGGTGACGAGCTCCGGGAACCCCGACCGGGCCTCGGGGGTGCCGTACCCGGCGAACGACCACGGGTGCAGCGCCGGGCCGCGGACCAGCCAGAACTCGCCGTCGTGGGTGATCACCGTGCCGTCCGGGAGCGCCGCCAGCTCCTCGCGGTGGGTGCGCTGCCGGCCGTCGTCGTCGAGCCGGTCGGCGTGCAGGCGCCGGTCGATCTCCCGGGCGCCGCGCGGGTCGTCGGGGTACGCCCGCTCGAAGGCCGCCCGGAAGCGCTGGTAGTCGTGGTGTCGGCACTCGCCGCAGGGTCGGTGGCCGGCGGCGAGCGCGGTCGGCTCGTCGAGGAAGTAGAGCTCGGTGAGCCGGTTCGGCTGCCACTGCGTGCGGTGCCTGCCGTGGAACTCGAGGACGCAGACGATCCACAGCCGGCCCCGGTGGTGGCGCGCCATCCGACCCCGGGCGTCCAGGAGCTGGCCCCGGTTGCCCCAGAAGAGGCCGCGGTCGGCGACGGCGTGCGTCGACCCGTCCGGGGCGACGCGGTTGGGCCGACCGCTGGCGTTCGGGGCCACGCCGCACAGTGTCCCCGGTCGGCACGGGGGCGGCGGGGGCTCGCCTACCCTGGGGGGTGTGAGTCGGCTGAGTGAGGTCCTGGCCGGGGGAGACGACCCGGCGGCGCCCGTCAGCGTCGTCCGGGTGCTGGCACGGCACGGGTTCGGCACCGTCGAGCCCGGTCAGCTGCTGGCCGCGCGCGGGGCGCTCACCGGCGAGGTCGTCGTCGGCGGGGACCTGCTGCGCGGTGCGCTCGACGCGACGGCCGCCGAGCTCGCGCGCCACGCCCTCGCCGCCCCGACCACGGGCGAGGCGCACGTGGCGGAGGACGACGCCGTGGCGGCCGGGCTGGCGTGCGCCGGCGGCGCGACGCTGCTCGCGCACCCCCTCGAGGCCGACCCGGCCCACGCGCTCGCCACCGCCTTCGCCGCGGGGGAGCCCGCCGCGCTCGTCTCGCCCGCCGACGGGTCCGCCGCGCTCGCCCTCACCGGCCCGGAGCTCGGGGACGTCCACGGCTCGCTGGGCTCCGCGGAGCTCGACGCCGCCGCCCTGGCCCACGTCCGCGGCCTGCTGCGCCGCGGCGCCACCGCCACCGACCGCGCGGAGCTCGCCGGGGCCGACCTGCTCGTCGACCTCTGGGTGCCGGTGCCCTCGCTGCTCGTCGTCGGGGCGGGCGCGCTGGGCGGGGCGCTCGAGGCCCAGGCCGCGGTGCTCGGCTGGGGCTACCGGCAGGTGGCGACGATCGAGGAGACCACCGCCGCCGTGGCCGCCTTCACCGACGCCGACGTGCTCGTCCTGCTGGATCACGACCCGGGCTTCGACGCGGCCCTGCTCGCCGGGCTGCGCCACGGGCGCGGGTTCCTCGGCGCGCTGGGCTCGCGGCGCACGCAGGCCGCCCGCCGCGAGCGTCTCCTCGGCGCGGGCGTCACCGAGGCGGACCTCGCGCGGATCCACGGACCCGTGGGCCTGGACCTCGGGGCGCGCACCCCGGCGGAGACGGCGGTGTCGATCGTCGCCGAGGTCGTCGCCGTCCGCAGCGGCCGCCAACCCGCCGCGCTCTCGGCCGGACGGGGGCAGATCGGCGCATGACCCGGACCGGAACGGCCCCCGTCCGGACCCACAGCCGCCCCCGCGCCGCCCTCACCTGGGCGCCCCGAGTCGTCGTCGGCGCCCTCGTCGTCGGGCTGCTCCTCGTCGGCGGCACCGCGTTCCGGGTGTGGGAGCTCGGACGGGTCGACGAGCGCACGCCGACCGACATGATCCTGGTGCTCGGCGCCGCCCAGTACGACGGCCGGCCGTCCCCGGTCCTCGAGGCCCGCCTCGAGCACGCGCTCACGCTCTACCAGCAGGGGGTGGCGCCGCGGATCGTCACCGTCGGGGGCGCGGCGCAGGGCGACCAGTTCTCCGAGGCCGAGAGCGGCGACCGGTGGCTCACCGAGCACGGCGTCCCGAACCGCGACGTCCTGCCCGTCGACGAGGGCCGGGACACGCTGGGGAGCTTCGAGGCGGTCGGGTCGGTCGCGAAGGCCCAGGGCTGGACGTCCGCGGTGATCGTCAGCGACCCCTGGCACTCGCTGCGCTCGCGGACCATGGCCCGCGACGTCGGGCTCGACGCCACCACCTCGCCGACCAAGAGCGGGCCGGTGGTCCAGACCCGTCGCACCCAGTTCTTCTACATCGTCCGCGAGACGGCCGGGCTGCTCTACTACCACCTCGCGCACGCCTCGTCGGACTTCTCCGACCCGAGCCTGCAGTGACCCCGCCCGACACCGGGCGGGACCCACGCGAGCGGTTCTTCCCCGAGGAGCCCAAGCGCGGCCCGGACCGGCGCTCGCCGTTCGCCCGCGACCGCGGCCGGGTGCTGCACTCCGCCGCGCTGCGCCGCCTCGCCGGCAAGACCCAGGTGGTCGGGCCCGGGGGAGGACGCCGAGGTCACGGGCGTGCCGCGCACCCGGCTGACGCACTCGCTCGAGGTCGCGCAGATCGGGCGGGGGATGGCCGAGGACCTCGGCCTGGACCCCGACGTCGTCGACACCGCCGGCCTGGCCCACGACATCGGGCACCCGCCGTTCGGGCACAACGGCGAGAAGGCCCTCGACGCCGTGGCGGCCGAGGCCGGGGGATTCGAGGGCAACGCCCAGACGCTGCGGCTGCTCGCGCGCCTCGAGCCCAAGACCCTCGACGACGAGCGCTGCCGGGGGCTCAACCTCACCCGGGCGACCCTCGACGCCTGCATGAAGTACCCGTGGACCCGCGGCCAGGCGAGTGCCGGGACGCGCAAGTTCGGGGTCTACGACGACGACGTCGAGGTGTTCACCTGGGTGCGCGCGGGCCTGCCCGCCGACCGGGCCGGGGTGCCGAGCCTGGAGGCCCAGACCATGGACTGGGCCGACGACGTGGCGTACTCGGTGCACGACGTCGAGGACGCCATCCTCGCGGGCCGCATCGAGCCCGCCGACCTCGCCCGTCCCGACGCCGGGCTCGTCGCCCTGGCGGCCGACGCGTTCGGGGCCGCCACCGCGGACCTCGAGGCCGCCGCCGAGCGCCTCGCCGCCTACCCGCCGCTGCGGGCGGTGGCGCGCGAGGCCGGCGAGCGCACCGGGCCCGGCCGGCGCTCCGAGCCCGGCACGCTGGGCGCCCAGGTCGCGCTCAAGCGCCTGACCAGCGAGCTCGTCGGCCGCTTCGTCGCGGCGGCGGTCGACGCGACGCTCGCGGTCACCGGGGACACGCCGGGTCCCGACGACGACCTCGTCGTCCCGGCCTGGGCCCGCGCGGAAGTGACGTTGCTCAAGGCGGCCGCGGTCCGCTGGGTGATGTCCGATCCGGTCCGACTGGCCGCTCAGCAGCGCGAACGGAGGCTGCTGACCGACCTGGTCGGGCGGCTCCACGACGGCGCGCCGGGCGCGCTGGACCCCGCCTTTCGCCCGGCGTGGGACGCTGCGGAGGACGCCGCCGCCCGGCTGCGGGTCGTCGTCGACCAGGTCGCGGTCCTCACCGACGCGCAGGCCCGGTCGTGGTCGGCCCGGCTCTCGGCCCAGGGTCCGCGGCGCCTGGTACCGGGATGACGGGGACGCCGGCGGGATCGGCAGGGGGTGCATCGGTGACGGCCGAGACGGCGACCTCCGGGACCGCGCGGCCCACCGTGTCCGGGCGTCTCTCCGGCGCGGCCCGGCTCCCCGCGGCCAGCCGCGCCGTCGAGCTCACCGGCGACCTCGCGCGGCGGGCCCGGCGCCGCCCGGTCACGACCACGGCGGTCCTGCTCGGCCTCGCCGTCGTCCTCGACGTCGTGCTGATGTGGCAGCGCCGGTGGATGTCCGACGACGGGCTGATCTTCCTGCGCACCGTCCGCCAGATCCTCGCCGGGCACGGGCCGGTGTTCAACGTCGGGGAGCGCGTCGAGACCAACACCTCCACGCTGTGGACGGTCGTCCTGCTCGGGCTCGCCTGGCTGCCCGTGCGGCTCGAGTACGCCGCGGTGGGGGCCGGGATGGTGCTCTCCGCCGCCGCTCTGGGGCTCGCCCTCGACGGTGCGCGCCGGCTCACCGGGCTCGGCCGCGTGGTGGTGCCCGCCGGCGGCCTCGTCGTGCTCGCCATGCCGCCGTTCTGGGACTTCGGCACCTCCGGCCTGGAGACCGGGCTGTCGTTCTGCTGGCTGGCGTCCACGTGGTGGCTGCTCGTGCGGCGCTCCCAGCGCGAGCCCCGGCTCTTCGCCCCGCGCGGCGCCCGGCGCCGCCCCGGGGCCGCCTGGCCGACGGCGCTCGTCGTCGGGCTCGGCCCGCTGGTGCGCCCCGACCTCGCGCTCGTGTCGGTGACCGCCGGGCTCGCCCTCGCCGTGCTCGAGCAGCCCCGCGACCGGCGCGGGTGGCTGCGCCTCGTCGGGCTCGGCGTGCTGTCCGCGGCCCCCGCCGCCGGGTACGAGGTCTTCCGCGCCGGCTACTACGGGCTGCTCCTGCCCTCCACGGCGCTGGCGAAGGAGGCCGGCGTCGCGCTCTGGGGCCGGGGCTACTCCTACCTGCGGGACACGGTCGCGACCTACTGGCTGCTCGTCCCGGCGGTCCTCCTCCTCGTCGCGGCCGCAGCGATCGCGGGGCCCCGGCTGGCCCGCACCGAGTGGTGGCGCCGACGCCGGTCACCCGAGGCCGCCGGCCCGGCCGAGGGCGCCGACAGCCCCGACCCCGCCGTCCGCGCGACCCGGGCCTGGGACCGGGCCGGGACCGCGGCGGTCGCGCTGGCACCCGTCGTCGGGGGCCTGGCGATGGTGGTCTACGTCGTGCGGGTGGGCGGGGACTTCATGCACGCCCGGATGCTGCTGCCGTCGGTGTTCTGCCTGCTCATGCCGGTGATGGCCCTCCCCGTGCGGCGGCGCACCGTGCTCCCGCTCCTGGCCGTGGCGCTGTGGGCGCTCGTCGTCGGGACCCATGCCCGGACCGGCTACGACGGCATCTCCGCCTCGGGGATCGCCGACGAGCGGGACTTCTACGTCCACCTCCTCGGGACGCCGCACCCGCTGACGGCGGACGACTACCGCAACCACCCCTACGTCGCGGGGGGCGCCAAGCTCATCGCCCAGAGCCCGGTGCCCGTGCTGGCCCTGCAGGCCCGCGGGAAGGGCCCGGCGGGGCCGGAGTGGGAGACGGTGCCCCTGGCGCCGGGACAGCCCAGCGGGATGGTGTTCCTGAACCTCGGAGTGGCCGGGGCGCTCGACCCGCTCGACGTCCGCGTCACCGACACCGTGGGCCTCGCGGAGCCCCTCGCGGCCCACACCACGATGGTCCCCGACGGCCGCGTGGGCCACGACAAGAACCTGCCCGCGGCGTGGTCCGTGGCGCGGGGCGGCGGCGTGGCTCCCGACGACCGCGCCGTGCAGGCCGAGGACGTCGCCGCGGCCGGGCGGGCGCTGCAGTGCCCGGCGATCCGCGAGCTGGAGGACTCGGTCTCCGCGCCGCTCACGTGGTCACGTTTCACCGAGAACCTCGTCGGCGCACCGGCCCGGACCGCCCTGCGCTACCCCCGCGACCCGGTGCTCGCCGAGGTCGCGTGCACCCCGCCCGCACCGTGACCGGCTGCGCCGAACGGGTGCACTTCGCGGTCCGCATCGAGGGGCTCGCCCGCGGGTGAGCCACCGTTCGGATGCAGGCTGCACCCGATCCCCGGTTCCCGCGATGGGATGTCCGGCGCAGTGACTGGACCGTCCGGTCGACATCGGCGGCGCCCGAACACCCCGCGAACGGCGGCGGGCGGACCAAGGACCCGGCGTGTCATGTGCCGACACGATTCCCGGACCCGCCGTCGTCGCGCGGACGGTGCAGCCGTCCCTCGATGGGCCGAACGGCGCCGTTGCCGGTCACGCGCCCCGGTCCCTACCGTGCGCGGGTCCAGGGACGTCGACAGCAGACAGGGGTGGCGTGGCCGATCAGTCGACATCCGCCGCGAACGACGCCGGGCGCGGGGCCGCGGGCGGAGTGGAGCGGTACGTCGAGGCGCTCGCCGTCCTCCCCGGCGCGGAGCACGTCGCGGTGGTGGACGTCGCGGGCGAGCGGGTCCTGGGGGAGTGGGGCGGACCGCCGGGGTCGGCGCGCGCCGTGCTCGACCGGGCGCGCCGCGCCACGGAGGCGTCCCGGCAGGGTCGTCGCGAGCTCGAGGACATCGTCTCGACCACCGGCTCCGCGTTCCACCTCACGCGCCTCGTCCTCGCCGGGCCCGGCCATCCGGAGTCGGTCTGGGCGTCGGTCCGGATCAACCGCGCGCGGGGGAACCTGACGTGGTCGCGGGGGGCGCTCGCCGGGCTGGGAGGACCCTCGGGCGGCTTCTTCCGACCGGCCACCGCCGCACGCGAGGGACGTCCGGCCGCCCCCGAGGCGGCCTCCGAGGCCCCTCGTGCCCCGCACGGGGACGACGCCGCGACGGCCGCGCAGGCCCCGGCGGTCGTGCCTCCGCCGCCCCCACCGCCCGCCCCGGCGGTCGCCGTCCCGTCGCAGCAGGCTGCCTCCGTCGCGCCGCCGGCTGCCCTGCCGGTCGCTGCCCCGCCGGTCGCTGCCCCGCCTGCCGCCCCGACGTCTCCGGGCCCTGCGACGTCTCCGGCCGCCCCGACCGCCCTCGCTGCTCCGACCGCGCCGGCCGCCCCGCCGCCGCCGGCCGCCCCGAAGGCCACGGCCGCCGCGAAGGCCCCGGCCGCCGCGAAGTCTCCGGTCGCCCTGAAGGCGACGGTCGTCCCGAAGGTCCCGGCCGCCCCGGCCGCGAAGGCCGGCACCGGGAGGGGCACCTCGGGGAAGGTCGCCACGACGTCGAGGACCACCGGAACCGCGCTCCCGGAGCCGAGCAGGACGGCGCCGGGGACCGGGGAGCCGAGCACCGCGGAGACGGTGATCGCCGAGACCGCGGTCACCGTCGAGATGGTGACCCCCCGGCCGGCCGTGCCCGCCGCGCGGACGTCGCCGGAGAACCGCCCCGAGTCGGCACCCGCCCCGGAGCCACGCAACTCCTTCGCCCCCGTCATCACGGTGCCGCCACCGCCTTCTCCGGTCCCGGACGACGGCACCTGCGAGGAACCGGCGCCGATGCCCGCTCCGATCATCACCGCGCCCCCGCTGCCCTCCGCCGGGCTCGGGGTGGGGAGCGAACCCGCCGCCGGCTCCGGCCCCGACGGCGCGGCCGAGGCCGGACCCTCCGACGACGTCCGCCCCGGGCTCGCGCGCCGCACGCCCGGCGTGCCCCTGACACCGCGGCCCCCGGCCTCCCCGGCCGTGCCGCTCTCCCGGCCCGCGACCTCGACGGCGGGCGCGACGGCGTTCATGGACGAGCCGTCGGTCATCCGGCGGTTGATCAAGGGCCTGCGCCGCCCGTCCTGAGGGCGGACGCGTCGACCCGGTCCGTCCCGACGCCGCCGGCCGATCGACGGGCCGCGTGTCGGTCGGCCCGGCGACGCGGGTCAGTCCCGCCGCGCCCCGGAGCCGTCCTCGCGCTCCGGTACCGGACGGTCGCCCTCCACTGATCCTGGGACATCGACCGATCGCCTGCCGGAAGATCACGACGAGCGGCCGTTCTCGACGTGGCGTCCAGCTCATCCGCATTGGTCCGAACCGGTGCTCTTCGCGATCGGTGTCGGAGCGGTGACCCTCGGCGGTCCCGGCCGTCCGGAGGCGGAAGAACCGCTCGATGCCCTAGCGCCCACTGCGCCGAACAGCCGTCATGACCAGTCATTCGGGAGGGGCTGACGGAGGCCGGATGCCTCGAATGCGCCATCGTTCGGCCTAGCAACGCGGCGTGTTGCTCGTTGACGCGAGTCAACGACGCTCGGTCATGTCCCGGACGGAGGAACGGGGTTCGTTGCGCTGAATGGCGCCGTTGCCGGTCACGGGGGGCGATCCTTACCGTTCCCCGGTCCGAGACCCCGGCAAGCGGTGAGGGATGGCGTTGGTGGCACACGGGTGGACGGCTCCGGCCGTCGTCGACCCCGCAGGCGGGGTCACCCCGGACGCTCTCGCGAGGTTCGTCGAGGGGCTCGCGGCCCTGCCCGGTGCGGAATACGTCCTGGCCGTCGACGCCGAGGGCGAGCGGGTGCGCGGCGAGGCAGGCGGACCGCCCGAGGCCGACCTGGCCGTGCTCGCCTGGGCGCGTCGCGTGGCGTCGGTCTCGCAGGAGCGTCGCCAGGCGTTCGAGGACCTCGTCCTGACCACCGACACGGCGTTCCACCTGGTGCGCCTGGTGCCCGTCGACCCCGAGGCCGCCGACGACGAGGCGGCCTGGGTCACGGTGCGCATCGACCGCACGCGGGGCAACCTGGCGTGGTCGCGGCGGACCCTCGCCGGGATGGGCACCCGTTCCTCCGTGTCCGGCCCCCGGGCGCTCCCGGCGGCGCCCTCGGCCATCCCCGAGCTGCCCGCCGCCCCGCAGCCCGACTCCCTCCCGGCGCCCGGGCGCTCGGGGTCGACCCCGCTGGCCACGCCGCTCGTGGTCCCGGCGCCGTCGGGCCCGTCGTCCTCGCCCGCCGCATCACCGGACTCGCACCGGTCGTCGCCGCGCTTCGCGCCCTTCGAGCCGTCGACGCCCGTCGCACCCGCGTCACGGTCGTCCTGGCCCTCCTCGCCCCCACGGTCCTCGTCGTGGGTCTCCCGGCCCGCGACGGGCACCGTCGACGAGGACCGCCCGTCCGGTCCGCGTACCCCCGCGGGCGGTTGGCCGACGGCCCGGACGCCCGTCGACGCCTTCCCGGACAGCGGTGCGATCCCGGTGGTCATGTCCGCCCCCGCGGTGGAGCGCACGGAGCGGAAGCCCGAGGTGCCGTCACCTCGCACCGGTCCCGACCAGAGCGCCCGGCCGGCGTGGCCGACCCGGGAGGACCGCGAGGCGGCCGCCACCCGGAGCCTGCGAGGCTCCGGGGTGCGTCCCGGGCTCGCCTGGCCGCGTCGCGAGGACCGCGACGCGGCGGCACGGCAGCGCCCCGCGTTCACGACGCTCCCGGAGCGCTCGGCCGCGCCGGAGTCTGTCTTCGAGGCCACGGAGGCCACGGAGGCCCCGGAGGCCACCGAGACCCCGGTCGCCCGCCGCCTCCCGCTCACGGTCCGCCAGGCGTCGCAGTGGCGCGAGAGCGGTGAGACCGGCGAGCCGACCGGGACCGCCGAGGCGGAGCCCGTCGTCGAGGCGGCCGCCCAGCGGACGGTCGTCCCCGTACCGGCCGCCCCCGCCGGGTGGGTCCCCACGGCCCGCACCTCGACCGAGAGCGCGCCCGCCCCGTCGGTGCCGGCGCCCCGTACGAGCAGCCTGTTCACGCCCGTGACGGTCCCGCCGCCGCCCATGCCCGAGCCCGACACGGGCGAGATGGCGCTGCCGCTGCCCTCACCCGCCGTCATCGTGCGGCCGTACGCCCCGAAGCCGGCCGCGGCACCCGCCCCGGAGCCCGCGGCCGCTCCCGCCCCGGAGCCCGAGCCCGCTCCGGTTCCCGATCCGGAGCCCGCGGCCGACACGGACCCCGACCCCGACGAGTCCGACGACCTGCCGGACCTCCCACGGCGCCGCCCCGGAGCCAACCTGGCCCCGGGTCTCCCCGCCACCCCCCGAACCGCCCCGGCGGCACACCCCGTGCCCGCCGTGGCAGGCGCCGCAGCGTTCAGTACTGAGCACTCGGTGTTGAGACGGCTCCTCGACGGACTCCGCCGTCTGTCCTGACCTTCCGTCCGTCGTCCCCGATCAGAGCCACCCCGATGGAGAGCACCCCTCATGGCTGATATCGACTACGTCCTGAATGCCGCGACGAACATCAAGGGAGCTTTCGCCGTCGCCATCGTCGACTACGAGAGCGGCATGACCCTCGGCTCGCGCGGCGGCAGCGCGGAGTTCGACCTCGACGTCGCCGCTCCCGGCAACTCCGAGGTCGTCCGCGCGAAGTTCGACGTGATGCAGAAGCTGGGCCTGCGCGAGACGATCGAGGACATCCTGATCACCCTCGACACGCAGTACCACCTGATCCGGCCGGTCTACTCGCGCACCGACGAGGACAAGGTGTTCTTCTACCTGGTTCTCAACCGTGCGCAGGCCAACCTCGCGATGGCCCGCCGCGACCTGCGGATGATCGCCCAGCGCTTCACGATGGACGGCCCCGACGCCGGCCCTGCGGCCGTCGACCAGGGCTACTACCAGCAGTCCGGCCGGCGCTGACCTCCTGACGTGGGACGGCACCGCCACGTCACCTGTGTCCGTTCCGACGGACTCTCGGCGGTGCTGGCGTCGCTGCTCGAGGATCGACGAGTGGTCGCAGCGACACTCGTCGACCTCGGCAGTGGCTTCATCCTCGACGCCTGCACCCGCGACGCCGAACTCACCGACCTCGAGCTCCTGGGGGCCGGTCACGCCGAACTCGCCCGCGCCGCTCCCGCCGTCACGGCGGAGCGGCCGGGTGTCGGAGCAGCACTGACCGTCGAGACCGACGACGGTCGCGTGCACCTCCTGCGCGCGATCCCCGATCCGCACGGCGACGCCCTGGCCCTGGGCGTGGTCGTCGTCGCGGGGAACGCGCGGGCGGTGGCCCGGACGCGGCAGCGGATGGCCGCCGTCCCGGTCGAGGCCCTCACGATGGGCCCGAGCCTGCAGCGCCGTCCGGTCGACGGTCGGTGGCAGGTCGACCCCGTCGAGCCCGACGTGCCCGCGGTGACGCCGGAGGGGCTGCCGGGGCTGGAGCCGCTGTTCCCGACGTCGTACGTGGGCGCTCCCGAGCCGGTCGAACCGGTGATGGGGGAACCCGCTCCGCCGCCGGCGATGGTGCCCGTCGTCGTCACCTCGGCGCCCGAACGGGCGCGGTGGGCGGGGACGACGGACCCGGTGGTCGGGCCGGAGATCCTGCCGGCCACCTTCGCGGAGGTCGGGGACGAGACCGCCACCGACGCCGTCGACGACCGGTCCGGGCCGGACCCGTCGGACGACGACGCCGGGCGGGCGATCCCCGGACCCCGCGAGGCGCCGGCCTCCGCCGACGCCTGAGCCCCACCGCGCCGCTGGTCCACGTGTCCGCGGCGGAACGCGTCGGACCTGACGCGTTCCGCCGCACACCCCGGGGGATCATGTCCCGCATGGACCCGCTGCTCGTCACCGTCGACGGCCACTCCCCGCAGGTCGACCCCACCGCCTGGATCGCTCCCGGCGCCGTCGTCGCCGGCCGCGTGACCCTCGGCGCCGAGGTCGGCATCTGGTACGGCGCGGTCGTGCGGGCCGACAACGACACGATCTCGGTCGGGGCGGGCTCGAACATCCAGGACGGGTCGGTGCTGCACGCCGACCCCGGTTTCCCCTGCTCGGTGGGGGAGAACGTGACGGTCGGGCACCGGGCCGTGGTCCACGGCTGCACCGTCGAGGACGGCTGCCTCGTCGGGATGGGCGCGGTGATCATGAACGGTGCGACGGTCGGGCGGGGCTCGGTCGTGGCCGCGGGCGCGGTGATCTCCCAGGGTGTGACGGTGCCGCCGGGCTCGCTCGTCGCGGGCGTCCCCGGGAAGGTGCGCCGGGAGACCAGCGACGACGAGCAGGGGTTCAACCAGATGAGCGCGGCCGCCTACCGCCACCTGCTCGGGGTGCACCGGGACGCGACGTCGGGGGAGGGGTGACCCTCAGGCCGACCCGGCCGCCTCGTGCCCCATCGCGTCGAGGATGAGCTGCTCGCCGTGCTCGGCGTGGCGCCGCGAGAGGGCCTCGGCCGCGTCGGCGTCGCGGTCGCGGATGGCCTCGAGGATCGCGGCGTGGTCCTCCCACACCCAGGCGGGCGCTCCGCCCTGGAAGAGCACCTCGCCCATCACCCGCGCGACGTTGCGCCACATCACGCCGGCGCTCTCGATGAGGAGCGGGTTGCCCGACGCCTCCATGACGGCGCGGTGGAAGTCGACGTCGCCGCGGATCATCTGGGCGAAGGCGCGGTCGGCGAAGGCGCGGTTCCCGGCGGCGACGACCTCGTCGGCGCGGGCCAGCCACTCGTCGGTGCGTCGCGACGCCGCGAGGCGCGCCGCCTGGCCGTCGAGCACGGCGCGCAGCTCGTAGAGGTGGCTGACGAACTCGGGCTCCAGCGGTGCGACCTCGAGCCCGCGGCGTCCGAACTCGCGGACCAGACCCTGGTTGCGCAGCAGCAGCAGTGCCTGCTGGATCGGCTGGCGGGAGACGTTGAACCGCTCGGCGAGCTGTTCCTGCCGCAACGGCGTCCCCGGGGCGAGCTTGCCGGTGCAGATGTCGTCGACGATCGCCTCGAAGACCTGCTCGGTCCGCGAGGGCATCTGCGGTAGCGCGGTCATCCCACTCCTTCTCCGGCCCGTGGCCGGCCCGTCCCTGACTCGCTCACACGTGGCGTGCTTCACACGCACGGGGCCGGGGTAGGCCCACGGTAGCGCGAGCCGTCGTCGCCGCCAGTAGTGACTCGATCACCTCCGTGTATTGACTTCTGAATTCAGAATGCTGCATGGTCGAGTGACAGCAGTCACGCGAGATCGCGTGTCGGTGATCACTCGACGGGGAGGGTCCATGGCGGACGGCCGGGATCAGGGACGCGAGTCGGTACAGGTCGCCGGGGTCGTGGCGCGGTTCCTGCAGGAGCACGGCGTCGACCGGGTCTTCGGCCTGCAGGGCGGTCACATCCAGCCGATCTGGGACCAGCTCGCCCGGCGCGGCGTGCGCATCGTCGACGTCCGCGACGAGGGCTCCGCGGTCCACATGGCGCACGCCCACACCGAGCTCACCGGGCAGACGGCGGTCGCGATGGTGACCGCGGGGCCCGGCGTCACGAACACCGTCACCGCGGTCGCGAACGCCTCGGTCTCGCGCATCCCGTTGCTGGTCATCGGCGGCTGCCCACCGATCCCGCAGTCGAACATGGGCCCGCTCCAGGACATCCCGCACACCGCGATCCTCGAGCCGGTCACGCGCCTGGCCCGCACGCTGCGCAACGCCGACCAGGTGCTGCGGGAGTTCGACGAGGCCTGGGCGCGGGCGTCGGGGGACCGCGGCGAACCGGGCCCGGTCTACCTCGAGATCCCCACCGACGTCCTCCGTCAGGACGTCCCCCCGGCCCTGCAGACCGACGAGCACTTCCGCGCGAAGCCCCGCCGTCGTCCCCAGCCCCACCCCGAGGACGTCGCCGCCGTCGCGGACCTGATCCGGGCAGCGTCGAAGCCGGCGATCATCTCCGGGCGCGGCGCCCGCGCAGGAGGGGAGCACGCCGATAGGGGCACCGACCTCGTCCGGCTGCTCGACGCGAGCGGCGCCGCGTACCTCGACACGCAGGAGAGCCGCGGCCTCGTCCCGGACTCGCACCCGGCCGCCGTCGGGAGCGCCCGGTCCGCGGTCATGCGCGACACCGACCTGCTCATCACCGTGGGCCGCCAGCTCGACTACCAGCTCGGGATGGGATCGCCCGCGGTCTTCCCGCACGCGAAGGTCGTGCGGATCTCGGACACGGCCAGCGAGCTGATCGACAACCGCCGCGGTGAGGTCGAGATCCTCGCCGAGCCGGCGGCGGCCCTCGGGGCGATCGCCGACGCGCTCAAGGACCACCAGCCCGACACGAGCTGGCGCGACGAGCTCAAGGGCAAGCACCGCACGCGCGCCGAGGAGTACCGCCGGGGGCTGCGCACCACCGAGGACGGCGCCGACGGGCACATCCACCCGAACCGCATCTTCGGCGCGCTCGACGCCCTCGACGGCGACGCCCTGGACCTCGGCGAGACGATCATGATCGCCGACGGCGGCGACCTGCTCTCGTTCGCCCGCCTCGGCATCACCCGCTGCGCGCGCTACCTGGACGCCGGGGCGTTCGGCTGCCTCGGCGTCGCCACCCCCTTCGCGATCGGGGCGTCGCTGGCGTACCCGGACCGGCCGGTCGTCGCGGTGACCGGCGACGGTGCCTTCGGGATCACGGCCACGGAGATCGACACCGCGGTCCGGCACGGCGCGAAGATCGTCGTGATCGTCTCGAACAACCGCGCCTGGAACATCGAGCGCTACGACCAGGAGGAGAACTACGGCCTCGTGGCCGGGACCCTGCTGGCCGACTCCGACTACGCCGCGATGGCCCGCGCGTTCGGGGCGCACGGCGAGCGGGTCACCGACGCCACCGAGCTGGAGGGCGCCATCCGGCGCGCCGTCGAGAACGCCCCCGCGGTGGTCGACGTCGTGACCACCCAGGACGCGCCCTCTCCCGACTCGGGCAAGGGCCTCGGCTTCGTGCCCGACTACCAGGCGCTCACGCCGTGGAACGACGCCGAGATCGAGCGTCGGAAGGAAGGGAAGAGCTGATGGCCGCGATGGAGGAATGGTCGTTCCCCACCCGGTACGACCAGGACTACCTGCCCGACCCGGAGTCGCCGTACTGGTTCCCGGTCCGCGAGACGATGGACCCCGAGGAGCGGGACGCCGCGGTGCTGGTGCGGCTGCAGGAGGTCATGGAGTACGCGTACTCGACGTCCCCGTTCTACAAGAACAAGTGGGACGCGGCCGGCCTGAAGCCCGCTGACATCACGTCGTTCGAGGCGTTCGAGCAGGTCCCGGTGGTGACGAAGGCCGAGATGCGCGAGTCGCAGGCGAACCACCCGCCGTTCGGCGACTACGTCTGCTGCGACGAGTCCGAGATCCACCACATCCACGGGACCTCGGGCACCACCGGCGCCCCCACGGCGTTCGCCCTCGGGCGCCGCGACTGGGAGGTCATCGCCGACAACCAGGCCCGCATCCTGTGGGGGATGGGCGTCCGGCCCGGCGACACCGTGTTCGTCGCGGCGCTGTTCTCGCTCTACCTCGGGTCGTGGGGCGCGATGACGGCGGCCGAGCGGCTGCGGTGCCGGGTCCTGCCGTTCGGGGCGGGCGCGCAGGGCATGACGTCGCGGGCGGTCAACTGGCTCGCGCGGGTCAAGCCGGCGGCCTTCTACGCGACGCCGTCCTACGCGCTGCGCCTGGCCGAGGTGGCCGAGAAGGAGAAGATCGACCCCCGGGAGTTCGGGCTCAAGGTCATGTTCTTCTCCGGTGAGCCCGGCGCCTCGGTGCCGAAGGTCCGCAAGGCGATCGAGGACGCGTTCGGGGCCACGGTGATCGACTGCGGGACGATGGCCGAGATGACGCCGTTCATGTCGGCGTCGGCGACCGCCGGGACGCCCGACGGGATGCTGCTCTGGCAGGACATCGTCTGGCACGAGGTCTGCGACCCGGACACCTTCCGGACCGTGCCCTACGGCTCCGAGGGCACCCCGGTCTACACGCACCTCGAGCGCACGTCGCAGCCGATGATCCGGCTGGCCTCCAACGACCTCACGCGCTGGGTCATGGAGGACAACCCCTGCGGGCGCACGTACCCGAAGCTGCCCGACGGCGTGTACGGGCGGATCGACGACATGATCCACATCCGCGGCGAGAACGTGTACCCGACGGAGGTCGACAACTACCTGCGCGGCGTCGACGGCTACGGCGGCGAGCACCAGATCATCGTGCGCCGGACCGGCTCGATGGACGAGATGATCGTCCGGGCCGAGACCACGCACCCGGCCGGCCGGCGCGACGACTTCGAGCGCAGCACCGGCTCCGGCCTGCAGTCCTTCCTCGGCGTGCGCGTGACCTTCGAGTCCGTCGACGCCAACACCCTCGAGCGCGCCGAGCACAAGTCGCGGCGCGTGGTCGACGAACGCGAGCACACGAAGCGGGGCTGAGGCCCGGGCCCCGTGGCAGCAACGGCACGTTGCTGCCACCTGACGTCAGAACGGCGCCGTTCGCACATCCGGCGCCCCACAAGATCGATTCGACACCCACAGCGAGGTGGCTTCTGCGATGTCCCTGACCCTCGACACCACGACACGGACGGCCGACGACGCGCGGATGTTCATCGGCGGCGAGTGGACCGCCGCCGGGGCCGGCGGCACGTTCCCGACGCTCGACCCGAACACCGGCGAGACGATCGGCCAGGTCCCGCGCGGTGACTCGTCAGACGTCGACAAGGCGGTGGCGGCCGCGAAGAACGTCGCCGTCGAGTGGCAGTTCACCGATGCGGTGGCGCGGGCGGCCCTGCTGCGCGCGCTCGCCGAGAAGGTCACCGAGAACGCCGACGAGCTCGCCCGCCTCGAGGCCCTCGACTCCGGGCACTACCTGGCCAAGGCCCAGGAGCTGGTCGGCGCCATCCCGATCTGGCTGGACTACTTCGCGAGCATCGCCGACAAGGTCGGCGGCCGGACCATCGAGGTGCCGGGCAACAAGCTCTCCTTCACGCTGCTCGAGCCGCTCGGCGTCACCGCGCACATCGTCCCGTGGAACTACCCGCTGCTGATCCTGGTCCGCTCCTGCGCCCCGGCGCTCGCGCTGGGCAACACCTGCGTGGTCAAGCCGGCCGAGGACACCTCGCTCTCGGCGCTGCGCTTCGCCGAGCTCGTCAAGGAGGCGGGCTTCCCGGACGGCGTGTTCAACGTCGTCACCGGCTACGGCGCCGAGGCGGGCGCGGCGCTGGCCGCGCACCCCGACGTCGCGGGCATCACCTTCACCGGCTCCACCGAGACCGGCAAGCAGATCTCCAAGCTGGCCGCCGACCACGTCGCGCAGGTCACCCTGGAGCTCGGCGGGAAGAGCCCGACGATCGTCTACCCCGACGCCGACCTCGACGAGGCCGTCGAGGTCGCCGTCCAGGGCTTCTGCTCGCACACCGGACAGGTCTGCGTCGCGGGCACGCGGCTCTTCGTGCACCAGGACGTCCAGGACGAGTTCCTGAGCAAGCTCACCGCGCGCCTGGACCAGACGCAGGTCGGCGACGGGTTCGCCGACGGCACGCAGATGGGCCCGCTCGTGTCGAAGAAGCAGTTCGACCGGGTGAACGAGTACATCGAGATCGGGAAGAGCGAGGCGACGCTCTACTACGGCGGCGGGCGCCCGGCGGGCACGCCCGAGGGCGGCTACTTCGTCCAGCCGACCGTCTTCACCGACGTCGACAACTCCGCGCGCATCGCCAAGGAGGAGATTTCGGGCCGGTCGCGTCGGTTCACCCGTGGTCGACCGAGGACGAGCTGGTCGATGCGGTGAACGACTCGATCTACGGGCTCTTCGCGGTACTCCTCGGCAAGGACATCACGACGCTGCTCTCGACGGCCCGCCGCCTGCAGGTCGGCGGCGTGATGATCAACGACTGGTTCGGCGAGCTCCCGATGACCCCGCACGGCGGCCACAAGCAGAGCGGCACCGGCCGGGACGAGGGCCTGGAGGCCGTCCACAACTACACGCAGGTCAAGCACGTCACCGTGAACCTCGACCCGCTGCGCGCGGCCACCGACTGGGCCGGCGCGCCGCTGTAGGGCTTCGCCCATGTGAACGGATTCGGTCGTCGGGACGACCGAATGCGTTCACACGGCACCGCCATCCGAAGGAGGAGGACACCTGATGAACAACGCCCTGGGGGAGAAGCCGGCACCGTTCGGCGCCCCCGAGACCACCGTGTCGCCCGGCTGGGGCGGCGGGTTCTTCGAGAACGGCCGCCCCCGGCTCGGCGGACTCGAGCAGCCGGTGCAGTTCAGCGACACCCAGGCCGCGGTGATCAACGCCCTCGCGGACACGATCATCCCGCCGGCGCAGGGGTGGCCCGCCGCGAGCGAGGTCGACCTCGTCGCCTTCTGCGGGCGCTACATCACCCCGAGCGGGTACCGGAACAAGCACTTCCCGTTCGCGGAGTACGACTCCTTCACCGAGGCCCTCGACGAGCTCGGGCCGCAGTTCGTCGACGCCGACGCCTCCGGTCGCGCACAGGCGTTCGCGGAGCTGGAGAACGCCGAGGACCCGTTCTTCGAGCAGATCCGCGCGCTCGTCTACTACGGGTACTACTCGCGGCCCGAGGTCGTCATCGCGATCCGGAAGAACATCCCGGCCGGGAAGGACTACCACGGCCCGCCGCTGCCCTACGGCTACATCCAGTCCCTCGAACCGTGGGACGACACGACCCTGGCGCAGGCGAACGAGAACGGCTCCTACCTCGAGACCGAGCAGGTCACCCGCGTCGACCTGTCGAAGCTCACCTGGACGAAGTGAGGCACCCATGGCCAGCTACGAAGAAGTCGACGTCCTGATCATCGGTGCCGGGCCCGGAGGGGCCGGGGTCGCCTACGAGCTCAAGGACACGGGCGCCACGATCGTGTGCCTCGAGCAGGGACCGTGGGTCACGCCCCCGGAGCACCCGCACTACCACGACGAGTGGGAGATCGAGAAGCAGCGCGGCTGGGCCTACGACCCGAACGTCCGCCAGCTCCCCGAGGACTATCCGGTCACCGGGACGACGACGCCGTACATGATGAACAACGTCGGCGGGTCGACCGTGCACTACGCGGGCCACTGGCCGCGGTACAAGCCGGTCGACTTCCGCAAGGGGACCGAGCACGGCCTCGAGGGCACGATCGACTGGCCCATCTCCTACGAGGACCTCGCGCCGTTCTACGACCGCAACGACGCCATCTACGGCATCTCCGGCCTGCTCGGCGACCCCTCGTACCCGGACCGCAAGAACGCCCAGCGCGACCCGATGGTGCTGCCCGGCAAGCTCGGCCTGAAGTACGCCAAGGCCTCCCGCGACCTCGGCTGGCACTGGTGGCCCAGCGACAACGCCGTCATCACCCGTCCCCGCGAGAACCGCGAGGCCGACGTGGGCATGGGCAACGAGCTCTCCGGCAGCCCGACGGGGTCGCTGTCCACCCCGGCGAACGCGCACTGGCCCTACAACGTCCGCGCCGGCGTGGACCTGCGCCCGATGTCGCGCGTCGAGACGATCACCGCCGACGGCGGCACGGCGACCGGCGCGATCTACATCGACCGCAACACCGGTGACCGCCACGAGATCCGGGCGAAGATCGTCGTGCTCGCGGCGAACGGGATCGGCTCGCCGCGTCTGCTGCTGCAGAGCGCGCAGAAGGGGCACGAGAACGGCCTCGCGAACGCGAACGGCATCGTCGGGAAGTACCTGATGCACCACGTGTTCGCGTTCTGCGACTCGTGGTTCGACGAGCCCGTCGAGGGATTCAAGGGCTCGTTCGGATCCCCGATGTACTCGCACGAGTTCTACCACACCGACATGGACCGCGGATTCGTCAACGGATTCGGCATGCAGGTGGCGCGCTCGTTCGGCCCGTCCTACGCCGCGATGGGAACGCACACCGGGTACACCGCGCCGTGGGGCGAGAAGCACCGCGACTTCTTCGCGAACCACTTCGCCAACCACCTCATGGTGTTCATGTTCGGCGAGGACCTGCCGGTGGAGACGAACGCGGTGACCCTCGACCCGGAGGTCACCGACTCCGACGGCATCCCCGCCGCGCACGTGAACTACGAGCTCCACGAGAACGACATCGCGCTCGCGAAGTACGGCATCGAGAAGATCTTCGAGGCCACGCGGGCGGTCGGGGCGGTCGAGACCAACGACACCGGCGTGCTCTACCCGCCGCCGGCCTGGCACCTCATGGGCACCTGCCGGATGGGTAACAACCCCGGCGACTCGGTGCTCAACAAGTGGTGCCAGACGTGGGATCTGCCGAACCTGTTCGTCGTCGACGGCTCGACCCTCACCACCGGTGGCGCGGTCAACCCGACGTCGACGATCGGTGCACTCGCCGTCCGGGCCGGCGAATACATCAAGCGGAACTACGACCACATCGTCAGCCAGAAGACGACGCCGTCGAACGCGGACGCGCCGTCGATGTAGGTGCGCTTCGCGCTCGTGAGCAGTAAGTGCGGTGATAGGCGCACTTACTGCTCACGAGCCGCAGGCACCTAGGATGCCGCGATGCTCCACGACGTGACCGACGAGGACACCGCGATCGCCCTCGGCAGCGGCGACGTGCCCGTGCTGGGGACCCCGCGCCTGGTGGCCTGGCTCGAGGCGGCGACGGTCGCGACCGCGGCGTCGCTGCTCGAGGACGGCCGCACCACCGTCGGGACGGCCGTGCGCGTCAAGCACCGGCACCCCACCGCGGTGGGCGGCAGCATCGGGTGCTCCGCCGAGGTCCTCTCCGGCCCCGACGAGAAGGGCCGGCTCACCTTCTCGGTGCGCGCCGTCGACGGTGAGGGCCAGGTCGCCGGCGAGGGCGAGATCGACCGCGTCATCGTGGAGCGCGACACCTTCGGCGTGCCCCGGGAGTGAGCTCCGCCGGCCCACCCCACGTCCGGGTCCGCCGGGAAGGCCGGATCGGGCGGCTCACCCTCGACCGGTGCATCGCCGGCGCGGTTCGAGGACGTGGACCCGAGGTGGGCTGCGCACCTGTGGGCGCCTTCGGCTCGTGAGCAGTGATCCGCTCTACGGAGCCTGTCGGAGATCGCCCCGAGTGGACCTCGAGGGCTGGGGCGGCGACCGTGGGGGTCCAGTCGGCGCGGGGACGGCCGGTTCGTGCGGCCGAGTGGACGTGGAGGGCTGCGTGGGGAGCCGTGGGGGTCCACTCGGCACCCGCGGGCCTCGGCAGCGGCACCGTCGACGACCGTCGTGGGGCACCGCGACCCGCGGGCGACGGTCGGACTCGGGAACCGGGTCTCCGGGACCCGGTTCTTCGGAGCACTTCCCGAGCGGACGCCCGACCGCGGTGTCCGGTCGGCGCACCGCCCGACAGGCGTCTCATGACACGGAACACGAGGAGCACGCCGTGAGGGCTCACGGGTGCGAGGCACACCTGCGCGCTGTCTCGACCAGGCTCGCCGTCGCCTCCTCCGGGTCCAGCCCACACAGGTCGAGCAGCGTGAACAGCGACTCGGCGCTGATCACCACCGCGAGCGCGCGCGCCGTCACCTCCCGCTCCGGCCCGGCCGGCATCGGCGCGAGCGCGTACTCGATCACCTCGAACCGGTGCACCGGGCGTCCGTCGCTCGCCCCGGTCAGCGACGCGGCCACGATCGCGCGCACCGCCCGCTCGTGGCGCAGGGTGCGCTCGCAGAAGGCCCGCGTCGCCCGGGCGACCCGCTCACCCACGTCGTCCACGCCCGTGAGGTCCGCGCCGAGCAGGTCGTCGATCGCGGGCCAGGTGTCCTGCACGGCGTCGCGCAGGAGCGTCACGAGGTCGGGGAAGTAGCGGTAGGCGGTCGCCTCCGAGACCCCCGCGTGCGACGCGACGACGGGCATCGTCACCTCGCCGCCGGACTCCACGAGCTCGCGGGCCGCCTCGGCGATCGCCCGCCGCGTGCGCTCCTTCTGCCGGACCCGCCCGGTCGTCGACGACGTCATCGCGCCTCCTGGGACTGCGTTGTCGCGGCGAGCAGAACCGGCCGTCAGCGCTCCTCGTCGTGCTGCCGACCGGTCTGCGCCGCGGGCCGACTCTCATCGTGAGAGTGCACTTGCATGAAGCTGGACGCAAGCCTACGGTCACTCGTGAAAGCCAACTCTCACGAAGCGAGGAGGGGTCACGATGACCCTGGTGTCGATCGTCGGGCCGCACGACGGCGAGGTCCCGCTGACGGGAGCGGTGACGATGCGCATCCTGGAGGACGGCTCCACCACCGGGCACCGTCTCGGGATCGGCGAGATCACCATCGCGCCGCACACCGACGGCCCGCAGCAGCACCGGCACGCCCAGCACGACGAGGGCTTCTACGTCGTCTCCGGCACCGCCCGGTTCACCGTCGGGACCGACGTCCACGACGCCCCGGCGGGCACCCTGGTCATGGTCCCGCCCGGCGCGCCGCACACGTTCGCGAACCCCGGCGACGAGACCGCGGTCCTGCTCAACACGTTCACCCCCGACCTCTACGTGCAGTACTTCCGCGACCTGCGCGCGATGGTCGAGGGCGGCGGCGCGATGACCCCCGAGAAGGTCACGGGCGTGATGGCCCGCTACGCGACGACGCCGTCGGTCGAGTACGCCCCCGTGGTCGACGACCGCGGCACCGGCCGACCGGTCATGGTCCTGCACGGCGGCGGGGGACCGATGTCGGTGCTCGGGCTGTCGGCGGCGCTGGCCACGGACCACCGCGTGCTCACCCCGACCATCCCCGGCTTCGAGGGCACCCCGCGGCCCGACGACTGCCGCACCGTCGCCGACATCGCCGCCCGCTACCTCGACGTGCTCGCCGAGCAGGACCTGCACGACGTCGTCGTCGTGGGCAGTTCGGTCGGGGGCTGGATCGCCGCGGAGATGGCGCTGCAGGCCGGCGCGGACGGCCCCGTCGACGGGATCGTGCTGGTCGACGCGGTGGGCGTCGAGGTGCCCGGCCACCCGATCACCGACATCTCGGGGCTGACGATCGACCGCATCGCCGACTACTCCTACGCCGACCCCGACCGCTTCCGGATCGACCCGACGACGCTGCCCGCCGAGCGGCAGGCGGCCATGGCGGCGAACGCCGCGGTGTTCGCGGACTACGCGGGCGACCCGTACATGCACGACCCGACGCTGCTCGGCCGGCTCTCCGGCGTCACCGTCCCCGCCGCCGTCGTCTGGGGCGAGGCCGACGGGATCGTCGACGTCGGGTACGGGCGGGCGTACGCCGACGCGCTCGGCGCCCCGTTCACCGTCATCGAGGGCGCGGGCCACCTGCCGCACCTCGAGCAGCCCGAGGCGACGCTCGCGGCGATCGGCCGGTTCCTCACGGCGCACGCCGGAGCATGATCAACGGGCACGTGGCGGGGTCGACGCGCGGGTCCGAGCCCGCTGGGTGCCCGTTGATCACGGTTCGCCCGACGACTTGGCGCGGGCGCCCCCGGCGCCCACACCCGCCGTCGTAAACTCACGGCCGTGGCAGGACGGATCCGGGACTCCGACATCGCGGAGGTGCGCGACCGGAACCGGATCGAGGAAGTGGTCGGCGACTACGTGGCCCTGCGCCCGGCCGGCCCCGGCTCGCTCAAGGGCCTCTGCCCGTTCCACGACGAGAAGTCCCCCTCGTTCAACGTCCGCCCCACCCACAACACCTGCCACTGCTTCGGCTGCGGCGAGGGCGGCAGCGTCATCGACTTCGTCATGAAGATCGAGCAGCTGGGGTTCGTCGAGGCGGTCGAGAAGCTGGCCGACCGTGTCGGCTACCGGCTCACCTACGAGGGCGGCGGCTCGAGCGTGCAGCGGGACCGGGGGACGCGGTCGCGGCTGTTGGCCGCCAACAAGCTCGCCGCGGAGTTCTACGCCGAGCAGCTGAAGACGCCGGGGGAGGCCCAGAAGGCGCGGGAGTTCCTCGCCGAGCGCGGGTTCGACCAGGCGGCCGCGGAGGACTTCGGCTGCGGGTTCGCGCCGGCCGGCTGGGAGAAGCTGACCAAGCACCTGCTCGCCCAGGGCTTCACGCTCGACGAGCTGGAGAAGGCGGGCCTCTCGGTCCCCGGCCAGCGCGGCCACCGCGACCGGTTCCAGCGCCGTCTGCTGTGGCCGATCCGGGACCTCGGCGGCGACGTCGTCGGCTTCGGCGCCCGGCGGCTCTTCGACGACGACCGCATCGAGGCGAAGTACCTCAACACCCCCGAGACGAGCGTCTACCACAAGTCGAAGGTGCTCTTCGGGCTCGACAAGGCCAAGCGGGACATCGCGAAGTCCCGCCAGGCGGTGATCGTCGAGGGCTACACCGACGTCATGGCCATGCACCTCGCCGGCGTCCCGACCGCCGTCGCGAGCTGCGGCACCGCGTTCGGCGACGACCACGTGGCCGTCCTGCGCCGGCTGCTGATGGACGACTCGTTCGACCGCGGTGAGGTCATCTACGTCTTCGACGGCGACGCGGCGGGCCAGGCCGCGGCGCTCAAGGCCTTCGACGGCGACCAGCAGTTCTCCGCGCAGACCTACATCGCCACCGCGCCCGACGGGATGGACCCGTGCGAGCTGCGCCAGGCCCGTGGCGACGTCGCGGTGCGCGACCTCGTGGCCCAGCGCTCGCCGCTGTTCACCTTCGCGATCCGTTCCATCCTCGACGACCACGACCTGGCCACCGTCGAGGGCCAGACCGCCGCGCTGCAGCGCTGCGTGCCGTTGGTCGCCCAGATCCGGCGCGACGACCTCCGCGACGGCTACGCGCGGCGGCTCGCGGGCTGGACCGGGTGGGCCGACGAGGCGCAGGTCGTGCGCCGGGTGCGCGAGACGGCGGGGCAGCCCGCCGACGCCCGGCAGCAGGGGTCCCGACGACGACCGGTGCGGCCGGTGGCGTCGTCGTCCGAGGGTCCGTCCGGACCGGCCATGCCGGCCCGCGACGACCCCCGGCTGCGCGTGCAGCGCGAGGTCCTCAAGTCGGCGCTCCAGGTGCCCGGACTCGCCGGGCCGGTGTACGACACGCTGCCCGAGGACGCCTTCAGCCACGACGGCTACCTCGCGGTGCACCGCGCGATCCTCGCCGCGGGCGGGACGTCGAGCGGACTACTCGGGGTCGGCCTGGCTCAGCGCGGTGACCGGCGAGGTGAACCCGCCCGGGTACGCGCGGCTGGTCGCGGAGCTGGCGGTCGAGCCGATGCAGTCCCGCGAGGCCGACGACCACCGATACGTCTCCTCGATGCTCACCGCCCTGCAGGGCGCGCTGGTCGAGCGGCAGGTCGCGGAGATCAAGTCGCGGCTGCAGCGGATCTCGCCGGTGACCGACGCCGACGAGTACCACGAGCTCTTCGGCGACCTCGTCGCGCTCGAGCAGTACAAGAAGGCGCTGCGCGACCAGGCGATCGGTGGCCAGTGGTCGGCCTAGGAGCCCGGCTGACGGCGCTGCTGACCGGCCGCGAGCTCACCCCCGAGGGGTTCACCGGGACGCTCGAGGCCGACGAGCGGGTGCTCGCCGACTCCCGCACGCGGCGCGGTGAGGTCGTGCTCGCCACCGACCGCGGCATCTGGATCGGCGACCACCGCGTGCCGTGGCACCTGGTCTCCAAGGCGACCTGGGCGTCGGGGGCGCTCGAGGTGATCGAGGCCCTGGAGACCGAGCACCTCGACGGCGGGGTGGTGCTGCTCGACGACGCCGCCCCGGTCCGGCTGCCGCTCCCGGAGCCGGGCAGGATCCCCGAGACGGTGCACCGCCGCGTCACCGGCGCGATCCACTCCCGCCAGCACCACGACCTGCCCAGCGGCGGGGCGTGGTTCGTCCAGCGCCGCA
Source organism: uncultured Actinomycetota bacterium (assembly GCA_963849235.1). GTDB lineage: Bacteria > Actinomycetota > Actinomycetes > Mycobacteriales > Pseudonocardiaceae > Actinomycetospora. The sequence continues at coordinate 142,499 of CAWKGY010000004.1, forward strand.
CCCCGGGCGGCGTCGTGCTGCACGTGCGCCCCGACCCGGGCACCGACAGGGACGAGGTGCGGACCCTCGCAGCGGGCGTGGGGGAGAAGCTGGGGCAGGCGCGGGGCTGACCTGAGTGCCAGGAACGTGGCTTTCCAGACACTCGACGTCCGGGAAGCGACTTTCACGATGCGCGCCGACCCGAGAACGACGAACGCGGCGCCGCGGACCGAGGGAGGGTCCGCGACGCCGCGCGCCGTACTGCTCGACTGCTCAGGCCGCGATGATGTACAGCCCGTAGATCACGATCGCCGCTGCGCCGACGAGGCACACGACGCCCACAGCGGTCCCGGTCGTCGGCGAGAGCGCCGGCTCCGGCCCGTCGGGACGCGGTGCCCGCGCGGCGAACCCGACGATCCCGAAGGACACCAGCGCGACCACCACCACGGCGGCCGCGAAGGACACGATCGCGACCAGGCCCAGCGAACCCCAGGCGATGCTCATGCCTGCGACACCCCGCTCTCGGTAGGAACCTCGTCCGGCGCGACCGGCGAGGGGACGTCGTTGACGTTGTCCGCCGTGACCGGCGTGCGGCGCGAGGCCGCGTAGATGCCGGCCGCGGCGGCGATGGCGACGACCGCGACGATGATCGTCCCGACGACGCCCTGCGAGGCCGCGTACGCCGCGGCCGCGCCGACGATGGCCGCTGCGGGCAGCGTCAGGATCCAGGCCACGGCCATCTGGCCCGCGACGCCCCACTGCACCCCCGCGATACGCCGGCCGGCGCCCGCGCCGAAGATCGACCCGGTCGCGACCTGCGTCGTCGAGAGCGCGAAGCCCAGGTGCGCGGAGGCGAGGATGACCGCCGACGTCGAGGTCTCCGCCGCGAAGCCCTGCGGGGTCTGGATGTCGCTGACCCGCTTGCCGAGCGTGCGGATGATCCGCCAGCCGCCGAGGTAGGTCCCGAGACCGATCGCGAGACCCGCCGAGAGGATCACCCAGACGGGCGGGCCCGAGTTCGGGGCGAGCACGCCGGCCGTGATGAGGACCAGCGTGATGACGCCCATCGTCTTCTGCGCGTCGGACGTGCCGTGCGCGAGCGAGACGAGCGAGGCCGAGGCGATCTGGCCGCTCTTGAAGCCCTTCTTGACGGTCTCGGTGTCGGCGCGCTGGGTGCTCCGATAAGCGATCACCGTGCCGACCAGCGCGATGACCCCGGCCAGGATCGGCGAGATCACCGCCGGCAGGACGATCTTCGAGATGAGCGTGCTGAAGTTCACCGCGCTCGCGCCGGCAGCGACGATGACGGCGCCGATGAGGCCGCCGAACAGCGCGTGCGACGAGCTCGACGGCAGGCCGACGAGCCAGGTCATCAGATTCCACAGGATGGCGCCGATGAGACCCGCGAAGATGATGTACGGGTTGATCTTGGTCTCGTCGACCAGCCCGCTGGAGATCGTCTTGGCGACCTGCACCGACAGGAACGCGCCGACGATGTTCAGGATGCCGGAGATGAGGACCGCGACCTTGGGCTTCAGTGCCCCGGTCGCGATCGACGTCGCCATGGCGTTCGCGGTGTCGTGAAAGCCGTTGGTGAAGTCGAACGCCAGCGCCGTCACGATGACGACGATGACGATCAGGGAGATTCCCATGGGCCGTTCCGGTTCCCCTCCGACGAGTGCGCACGTCGGGTGACGAGGCGCCCCGCCCGGTCGTGTCAGGACGGCCGGAACGTTACGAAGCGTTCGCGTCCCGGGCCGTCACACCGAGGGGAACAGGAGTTGAACAGGGGCCATCCGGGCCGTGACGTGCGCCCGGATGGTCCTGTTCGTCCGGCTCTAGTGAGCGCTGCCGTTGCCCGTCGCGGACCGTCCCGGCGCCGACGGCTCGTGCGCCCCGCCCGAGGACGGCGCGACCTTGTCCTTCGCCACCGCCACACCGGCCTGCACCGCCTCGCCGGCCTTCGCGCGCGCGACCCCCGCGGCCGCCTGCACCTGCGGGTTGTCCGCCACCCGGCGGTAGGCCTTCGACAGCTGCTCGTAGCGCTCACGTCCCGCCCTGGTCCCGAGGACGTATCCCACGCCCATACCCAGCAGGAACGGCAGCATCTTCATGATCGAACCTCTCGACGACGGCGTTGACCCATCCTGCCGCACGACGCTTCCGGCCCGTCAGGTACGGTCTACGGCGAGCCTGGTGAGACCGGGTTCATGACGGTCCTCCGTAGCTCAATTGGCAGAGCATGCGACTGTTAATCGCAGGGTTACTGGTTCGAGTCCAGTCGGAGGAGCCCTCCCCCCAGGTCACAGCGTTGACCTGAGACGTGCGGCCCACCGCCAGCCATGACTTACCCATGGTTTTCGGTCTCCTCGTGCCACGCGTCGAGCGCGTCCGCGGCGGCTGGGTTCACGATCCGGCGGCCGAAGTAGAGGCGCAGGTCTTGTGGAACACGTGCGACGTCACCCAGGCGAAGCCCTCGGAGCCCCGCGCCTCCCTGAGGTTCCTGGACATGTTCGACGGGTCGCGCCAGCCGCCGAGTGAGTCAGGGAAGACGGGCCCGCCGATGTGGCCGACGAGGTTGCGCTCTCGGAGCATCGCGACGACGAAGCGGCAGCCGCAGGACACGTTCGCCGGCCTCGGCCCGCCAAGAGCTTGAGCAGCAAGGGTGCGCGGGAGTGGCGGTGGTCGGGAGGGCGTTTGCCCCCCGCACGGCCGGCCCGGCAGGGCAGAGCACGCGCCGCCGAGGGAGAGACCCGAGCGCGAGCCGTGGATGACGGAAGCGGCAGTACCGGTAGCCAGGCCAACGCTCTACGGTCCCTGCGGGGAGCACCTGCTCCGAAGGGAGAGGCTGATGGCATCGGTCGACCACGTTCGCGAGGCGGAGACGCACCTGGAGGCTGCGACACAGGCACAGCCCACCGACGAGGCGGCTCTGCTCGTAGCCCGTGCGCAGGTGCACGCAACTCTGGCCGCGGTCGAGGTCGCGCAGGAGCAGACGCCGAGCAACCCGGCAGTGGCCGCCCCCATCGTGCCTGCAGCGGCGACAGCCGGGTCTCCGGACCAGAACGGGGCTAGCGGGCCTCCAACTCACCTGGGCGGGGACAGCTGAGACTCTCCCGAACTGAGCCCTCCCGGTCGGCGCGATGACGATGAGCCCCAGGACGCCGCTTCTCCCCCATGTAGGCAGGGCGACCGCGATACGCGGAACCACGTCGGAACAGATCGACCCCGCCGGCAGCGAGCCTGCGCCGTCGTAGCATCCCGAGGAGTAGTCCGGCAGGCGCAACGTTCGCTCGCCGGCCGCGCTCCTACCGATCGAAGTCGACGGCGACCGCAGGGCTCGTGGGGCGGGATTGGCAGGTCAGGATCTCTCCGGATTCGACCTCGTCCTCGGAGAGAGCGTAGTTCTGCTGCATGTGCACGGTCCCGTTGGTGATGGTGGCGCGGCATGTGCCGCAGATGCCCCCCGTGCACAGGTAGGGCACGTCGATGCCGCCGTCGAGGACGGTTTCGAGGATGGAGGCCGTGCCTTCGCTGCGGACCTCGGTCTGCCGCCCGCCGACAGGTGACGGTCACGGTGGCGGGCACGACGTCGGCGAGGTCGCCCTCGTCGAGTTGGTCGTCGGGGGCGACGAACAGCTCTCGATGAACCTTCTCGGGCGAGACCTCGTACTCGTCGAGGACCGTCTGCACCTCGTCGAGCAGCGCCGAGGGGCCGCAGAGGAACCACTCGGCGTCCTGCAAGCGGGGGTCGCGGATGTGCCCGCGGAACCGGTCGGCGTCGAGGCGGGCGGCGACGACGTCCTCGTGCTGTGTCGCGCTCGTGTCGGTGTCCTCCGGCTCGGCTCGCGAGTGGTAGTGAACGACCTCGAGTCGGCCTTCGAACTGACGGGTGAGCATGGCGAGCTCGTCGGCGAACATCGTCGAGTCCGCGTCGCGGTTGGCGTAGAGCAGGGTGGCGCGGCTGCCGGGCTCGGCGGCAAGGGCGCTGGCGAGAATGGAGATCACGGGAGTGATCCCGCTACCGGCGGCGACCGCGGCGAGGTGGCGGCGCGCGTCCGGGTCGGGGGTGAGCGTGAACTGGCCGCTGGGCGGGGTGACCTCCAGCTCGTCACCAGCTGCCAGGCGGGTGGTGGCGTAGGTCGAGAATCGGCCGTTCTCGGCGAGTCGGACCGCTACGCGGAGCACTCCGGAGCCGGCGGCGGTGCAGATCGAGTAGTTCCGCTGCACGGTCTCGCCGTCGATCTCGGCAGTGACGGTCACGTTCTGCCCGGGGGTGAATCGGAAGGCCTCGCGCAGCTCGCTGGGCACCTCGAAGGTGATCGAGACCGAGTCGGAGGTGAGCCGTCGGACTTCGGCCACACGGAGCCGGTGCGGCCAGCGGGGCAGATCGGCATCGCGGTCGACGTTCTCGGTGAAGTGGCGCCACGCGCGGTACTCGGCCGGGGAGAGCTCACTGCCCCACGCGGTCGAGATGGGGGCGCCGCGCTCGAGGAAGTCGGACTCGGTGCGTCGCCACACCTCCACATAACGGTAGAACGGGATGGTCGGGTGGATGTGGTGCACCAGGTGGTAGTTCTGGTAGAGCATCACCGGATTCATCACTCGTTCCCAGCCGACACGGATGCGGGTCGCCTGGAAACGGTTCGACTTCGCGGTGGCCTCGAGCTCGTGGTGGGGCAGCCAGTCGAACCACCAGGCGAGGAGGCCGATCCCCAGCCGTTGCGGGATCAGATAGATCACGAGCAGTTCCCAGCCGTGGCCGGTGACGAACAGCGCGGCGAACGCGGCCACGACGACGCCGAGCGCACCGAGTTGTTCGGCGACCTCGGCTCGCGGCCTCCGGCTCATCAGCGGGAGGTAGAAGCGGAAGTAGTAGAGGTCCTGCGTCAGCCACCGGAGCGGCAGCAGCCACGACGGCCCCAGCTCCGACCAGGCGTCGGGGTCGGCGTAGCGGTCCTCGTTGGTGTTGCGGTGGTGCTCGATGTGAACGAAGCGCAGCACGGGGAACGACGCCCACGCCACCACGAACACCATCGAGAGCCGCCCGAGGACCTCGTTGGCCCACCGAACCCGCCCTGCGGCCAGGTGCGCGGTCTCGTGCAGGACCGTGAACATCAGGAAGGTCACCGTGGCGTGCACCGGGATGGTCAACAGCAGCCACCAGGGACTCACGTCCGCCAGCACGAGCCAGGTGGCGCCGCCCCAGAGCGCCAGCGCCCCGAGAAACACCGCCAAGGTCGGCAGCGCCACCGCCGGCATCGGCACCCGAGGGTTCGGCACGCCACGACGGATCGCCCGCGACTCGTCCTCGCTGAGCACCCGTCGCTCGTCGGCCGAGTCTGTCGTCGTCGTCATCGACGCCTCCCCACCTGTGCTGATCAACCGGCTCACAGCGTTGACATCCTGAGGTCGAATGTCAAGTAAGGTGACGCGGGCCGGCTCGGCGTAGCATGACGATCATGGCGGGTTCTGGGTCGTTCCGAGAAGACGTGCGCGTGCTGCTGCACGACCGCGTGCTCGACGCCGCGCGGGACGTCACCACCGCGAACGGGTGGTCCGCTCTCACCATGAGTGCGGTCGCGGCCCGCGCCGGAATCAGCCGTCAGCACCTGTACAACGCGGTCGGCACCAAGCACGAGCTCGGCGAGGCCTTGATCAACCGCGAGACCGACGTGTTCCTCGCCGTGATGTGCGAGCAACTACGCGTCCACCCCACCGACCTCGTTGCCGGTGTCGACACCGCGGTGCGACACGCTCTCGACCATGGCGCGGACAACGCCCTGCTCAAGGCGATCCTTCATGCGGACGACCCACGCGGCGAGAGCCTGCTACCCCTCCTGGCGTCGCGCCCCGACGCCGTGCTCACACGCGCCAAGCAGGCACTCGCCGCCGAGATGGCCGCCCTGCATCTCGACGACGGCCTCACCACCGCTGCCGTCGAGGTGTACGTCGACGGTCTCGTCCGACTCGTCCTCAGCCACCTCACACAACCGACGGGCCCAGCAGAGCACGCGATCGCACAAGTCCAATGGCTCACTCGCGCGGTCATGACGAGCCGCTGAGCACGAAGTCGTCGACGACCGGGTTCGCTCGTGGGTCCTCCGGGGACCACACGGCAACTGCCGGGAGACGAAGGCACGACCGTTGGCCGCCTCCGCCCTGCTCAGCGCGCGTGTCCCGCGCACGGCGCGGACGAGGCGGGCGAGCCCGGGCCGCCGGCAGGGCGAGTGTGCGGGTTTTCATGAGGCGCCGTCGCCCGGGGTATCACACTGGTCCGATGGCACGCGTCGAGCAGGTTCTCGCCCGGGTCTACATCGATGACCTCGATGCGGCCCTGCCGCTCTACGAGCGACTCGCCGAGGGGGCACCAGTGCGCCGTTTCGGGTTCCGCGCCGTCGAGCTGGCCTGGGTGGGTCCGTTCCTGTTGCTGGCGGGAGCGCCGGACGACCTCGCACCGCTCCGGGATCGCGCGGCCACGGTGCTCGTCGATGACATCGGAGCGGTGGCTGCCGAGATCACCGCGGCCGGTGGAGAGCTGCTCGAAGGCCCCGGTCCCGCTCCGAACGGGTCCCGGCTGATCGCCCGGCACCCCGACTCGACGGTGTTCGAGTACCTCCACATCGACAGCTGATCGGCACCTCGCGCCGCGTCGCCCCGGTCATCGGGGGTGATGGCGACGATGATCCCGGCGGCGCGGCCCCGGGCTGGTCAGACGCGCGGAGCAGGTCGATCCTTGTCGGCGACACGCCGGGATGGGGGAGGCCACGTGAGCGTTCGATTGCGAGATCTGTTCGGAGGCGAGCTGGGACGGATGCGCCACGAGCCCACGGTCAAGCGTGTCCGCGCGAAACTCGACGGCGAGACCATCGTCGACAGCGACCATGCGGTACTGGTGTGGGAGCCACGCCGCGTGGTCCCCACCTATGCGGTGCCGGTCGAGGACATCCACGCCGACCTCTCGCCGGCCCCCGAATCGACCGAGTCGGCCGCCGGCTTCGCCTTTCCGGGTGTGACGGACCTGCCGGTCTACGATCCGCGGATCCCGTTCGGCGTCCGGGTCAGCGGCGGCGAGCAGCTGCAGGTCCGGTCGCGCTCCACCGGTCGGGCCGCACTCGGCTTCCGCGCCGACGATCCCGACCTCGCCGACTTGGTGATCCTCGACTTCGCCGGTTTCGATCAGTGGCTCGAGGACGGCGACGAAGTCGTGAGTCATCCGCGCGACCCGTATCACCGCATCGATGTCCGCACGAGTTCGCGCCCGGTGCAGTGGATGCTCGACGGTGAACTGCTCGCGAGATCGACCCGGGCGCGGATCGTCTACGAGACGATGTTGCCGGAGCGCTACTACGTGCCGGCCGAGGACGTCGTGGCCACCCGGGAGCTGAGCCCCACCGAGACCTACTGCGCGTACAAGGGCAAGGCGTCGTACTGGTCGGTCGACCTTGCCGGTGGCCGTGTCGAGGACCTGATCTGGGGCTATCAGAGTCCGTTGCCTGACGCCGCCCAGCTCGAGGGATACGTGACGTTCTTCGACGAGCGGTCCGACCTCGTCGTGGACGGTGTCACCCGTCCCAGGCCGGTCACGCCCTGGTCGTGAGAAGCGTCGAGCCGGATCCTCGTTGAGGTACGGCGAGAGGCTCAGCGACGCTGGTACCTGGTCAGGACCACGCCACCGGGAAACGTCCGTGTCTCCACCAGTTCCAGGGTCGCCCAGCTGTCCAGCGCGGTGAAGAACGGTGTGCCGCCACCCACCAGGACCGGATGAGTGACGATCGCGTACTCGTCGATCAGCCCGGCCCGCATCGCCGCCCCGGCGAGCGCTGCGCCACCGACCCTCATGGGCCCACCGTCCTCGGCCTTGAGGCGGGTGATCTCCGCGACCGCGTCGCCGGTGGCCAGGCGCGTGTTCCAGTCGACCTCGTCGACCGTCGAGGAGAACACCACCTTCGGCGTGTCCCGCCAGTTCCGCGCGAACTCGATCTGCGCCGGGGTGGCGCCCGGCTGCTGGTCGCCGGTCGGCCAATAGGCGCTCATGGCCTCCCACAGCTTGCGCCCGTACAGAAACAGGCTGATCGCCTGCTCCTCGTCGAGCCACCACTCGAACAACTCGTCGCTCGGCGCGCTCCAGCCGAGGTCGTCGCCGGGCGCGGCGACGTAGCCGTCCAGAGACAGGTTCATGCCATAGCGCAGTCGCCGCACGACGCCAGCCTGTCGTCAGTCGGTCTCGGACGTCCAGACCGGATCAGCACAGGGACGGTTCGGTCCGCGATCAGTCGGCGAGGCGCTTGACGAGGGTCGCCTTCCCCGGACCGGACAGTTCGTCGACGGCATCTCCGCGGCCGGCGATGGCCATGAGCAGAGGTTCGGCCGGCCCTTCGAGCACCGGTCCGCGTCCGTCGTCCCACCCGACGTCGGTCGCGACCAGGCGCAGGCCGCGGGCGCGGGAGAAGGCGCGGATCGGCGGGGCGATCCGGGCGAACGGCAGTGCCGCGGCCAGTCGCTCGGCGGGCACGTCCCGGGGCAGCCCGAGGGCGCGCCGGATGTCCTGGTGATGGATCAGCCCGTCGACCAGTCCGATGCGTCCCCCGAAAGCGGCGGTCAGTCCCGCAGGCTCGAGGTGGGCCCTGAGCTCGACGAGCAGCTCGTCGGGGGTCAGCGAGGCGTACCGCCGGACACCGACCTCGTTGACCTGGTCGGGCACGAACCGCCCTGCGGCGAAGCGCCCGGCGAGGCCCCGCACGCCGAGGTCGTCGTAGCTGATGACGTGGGCGACGACGTCGCGGACCCGCCACCTGCTGCACAGGGTCGGGGCGTTCCACTGCTCGGCGCTCAGACCGTCGAGGAGCTCGGCGAGGTCGGCGCGTTCGGCGCGGGCGAGCTGTTTCGGGTCGCTCACGGTTCGCCCCCGCCCTCGGAGTCGGTGACGGCCTGGGCGTAGGAGGCGAGCAGCGCGGACCATCCGCCCCCGCCCTGGATGGCGCCGTTGATCGACTCGCCGCCCTGGAGCCGCTCGAAGTGGCGATGCTCGACCTCGACGGTGGTCTGGTTCGGTCCGTCGGCGTGGAAGCGGACGTCGATCTCACTGGCGTGCTCGGGGTCGGGATCGAACTGCCAGGTGCCGTCGATCTGCCAGGTGAACAGGACGCGGTCCGGCGGCTCCCAGATCCGGACCCGACCCCAGTCGCACTCGCTGCCGTCGACGCCGCGCTCGTACCAGCGGCCGTCCACCCGGGGCTCGAGAACGACTTCGGCGACCTCGCTGGCGCCGATGTGGTACTCGTGCGGCCACCACGTGTTGATCGAGGCGGTGAACACCTCGAAGGCTCGCTGCTGGTCGACGTCGACCGTGGTCTTGCCCTGGATGGGCGGGATCGGTGCGGTCATGGCGGGACTCCGATGTCGTCGGTCGGGTCGGCCTCAACGGCCTTGTGAAAGCTGGTCAGGGCGTCGTTCCACACGCCGTCGAGCCAGGCCCGGAGCGCCGAGACCCCGTCGGGGTTCAGGCGGTAGACCCGGCGGTTCCCGTCGGGCTGCGAGACCACCAGGCCGCCGTCCTTGAGCACCTTGAGGTGCTGGGACACCGCGGGCCGGCTGATCGGCAGCAGCTCGGCAAGCTCACCGACCGAGCTCGGGCGACGGGCGAGCAGCTCGAAGATCGCGCGACGGTTCGGGTCGCCGAGCAGGCCGATCGCCCCATCTTCGTTAGCTGCCACGAACGGTAAGACTAGATGCACATAGGTTGTCCGCCTAGTGCGCGGCCCGGCAGGCTGCTCCTCCCGAAAGCGCCGGGGTGCGACCCGGTGTCAGGCGGGATCAGCCACGTCCGTGACCGGTGCATCTCCTCGGACTGCGGGGGAGAGGCCACGTGGCCGACCATGAACGCCCAGCCGCCGAGCCCCGTGGAAGGACGCCACGCGTGAAGACCCTGATCTCGGCCGGGACGGTCCTCCAGGACCCCGACACGGCCCGACGCGATTCCGCGGTCGTCGTCGACGCCGGGATGATCGTCGAGATCGGGCCGACCGACGACCTCGTCGCACGGCACCAGGACGCGCGGGTCCTCGACCACGGGTCGGGCGTCGTCGTGCCCGGCCTGATCAACGCACACGTCCACCTCGCGTTCGACGAGACCGGGGACATCGCCGCCGTGGCGGAGCAGGACGACGACGTCGCCCTCGCCCTCGCCATGGCCGGACGCGCCCAGAAGCTCCTGCAGTGCGGCACGACCACGGCACGCGACGTCGGGGACCGCGGATCGCTGGCGGTGCGTCTCCGGGAGGCCACCGCTGCGGGTGCACTCGTCGGGCCCCGGCTGCTGAGTGCCGGCGCACCGCTGACCCCGCCGGGCGGGCACTGCTGGTTCCTCGGCGGCGAGGTCGAGCCCGACGACCACGGGGCGCTGCGGGCCGCGGTCGACCGGCAGGTCGAGGCGGGGGTGGACCTGGTCAAGGTGATGGCCTCGGGTGGGGGGACCACCCGCGGTGGGGCGGCGATGTGGCAGCCGCAGTTCGGGTTCGACGAGCTCGGCGTGGTCGTGGACCAGGCCCGGCGACGGGGCGTCCCGGTGGCTGCCCATGCTCATGACCTCGACGGCATCGACGCCGCGGTCCGCGCCGGCGTGAGCACCGTCGAGCACTGCACCTGGATGAGTGGCGGGATGCAGCAGTTCGCGTCGCGTGACCTCGCGCGGCCGGTCGTCGAGCGGATGGTCGAGCAGGGGACCGTGGTCTGCCACGCCCACCCGAACCGGTGGGAGTTCTTCTCGATGGTCCACGGGGAGGTTGCCGCCGACGAGCTCATGAACAAGATCCGGTGGCTGGCCGACTGCGGGGTGCGCCTGATCCACGGCACGGATGCGGGACTGGCGAGGTTCGACGACTCCACCGAGGCCCTCATCCGCCTCGCGGACCGGGGGTTCACCGGATCGGAGCTGTTGGCCATGGCCACGACCGACGCGGCTGCCGGGCTCGGTCTCACCGACACCGGGCGACTCGAGGTCGGGCGGCGCGCCGATCTCCTGGTTCTCGACCGCGACCCGCGATGGGACATCACCGCGCTACGTGAGCTGCAGCTCGTGATGGCCGGCGGTCGCACGGCTCAGCCCGGTCGGTCGTCGCCGACGGAGGTCGAGATCCCGGGGAAACTCCGGCGAGTGGTCAGCGACGCCGTGTCGGAGAGGAGTGCGGGGGCGGCCAGGCCTCCGACGTCGGACGGGGGCACGGGATGACCACGAGGCGGTACGCGCTCTCGCTCGACGACGAGGAGCACGCCCGGCTGCGGGCGCAGGCGGCCGGGGCGGTGGAGCGGGAGCGCGAGCTCTGGGCGCGGCTCGGGGTCGGCCCGGGCGCGCGGGTGGCCGACCTGGGGTGCGGTCCCGCGGCGACGCTGTTGGGCCTGGTGGACCTGGTCGGCTCCTCCGGGGAGCTGGTCGGCGTCGACTCGGCGCCCGAGGCGGTGCGGCGGGCCCGGACCGCCGTCGACGCCGCCGGTGCTGCCGGAACGATCGAGGTGGTCGAGGGTCTGGCGTGGGACTCGGGGCTGCCCGCAGAGCGGTTCGACGGGGTGATCGTCCGGCTGGTACTGGTGCACAACGGGGGCCACGAGCGGGCGATCGTCGATCACGCGCTCTCACTGCTGCGTCCGGGCGGGTGGGTCTACCTGTTCGACATCGACATGACCCTCATCCGGGTCGAGCCACCGACGGCGCCGGTCTCCGAGCTCTTCGAGCGCCTCGAGGCTTTCGAACGTAGGCGTGGCAACGACGTCGCGGTCGGTCAGCGACTGGGCGAGCTGCTCCTGGCCGCCGGGGCCGAGCTCGTCGAGCACCACGGTCGGCGGGTCACTCGTCCACGTGGTCCCGGCCAGCGCGGCCCAGCGTGGGCCGCCCGCGAGGCGATGGTCGCCGCAGGCGAGGCCACCGAGCCCGACGTGGCCCGATGGGACGAGGAGTTCCGTGCGCTCGACGAACGCGTGGATCAGCCGGCTCACGTCAGCGTGGGTTTCACCGCGATCGGACGGCGCCCTCCAGCGGTCTGATCCCGGTGCGGGTGACCGAGCATGATCCGTGCGGTGGTGGGGTCTTCCCCCGGAGGGTCCGGGGGAGCCCACCGGTGATGCGGGGGCCCACCCGCTCCCTCGGCGCGGGATCGAGAAGCACGCTTCTCCGGAAGTCGAACGAGGCGCGCACCCTGCGGCCTCAACCGGAACGGAGGAGACATGTCCGCAGCGCGCCACCCCGAGCAGATCCCGCTGGTCTGGAAGTTCGGCGGGACCTCCGTCGGGGACCACGACCGCATCCGCGCCGTCGCCCGGCGGCTGGTGGACGCCCACCGCGGCGGAGCGAGGGTCGTCGCCGTCCTCTCCGCGATGGGCAAGACCACCGACGAGCTCGTCGCGTCGGCCCGGCAGCTCTCCGACACTCCCGACCCCCGGGAGATGGACGCCCTGCTCGCCGTCGGGGAGCGCATCTCCTGTGCGCTGACCGCGATGGCCGTCCAGGAGCTCGGCGTGCCGGCGGTGTCGCTCGACGGGGCGCAGGCCGGGATCGCGACCGACGCCGGCCACGGCCACGCCCGGCTCGCCGAGATCGACCCGGACCGGATCCGCGCCGAGCTCGACCGTGGTGCGGTCGTCCTCGTCACCGGCTTCCAGGGGGTCGACGGGGCGGGCGACGTCACGACCCTCGGGCGGGGAGGCTCGGACGCCTCGGCCGTGGCGCTGGCCGCCGCGCTCGGCGCACCGCGCTGTGAGATCTTCACCGACGTGCCCGCGGTGTACACCGCGGACCCGCGCGTGGTCCCGCAGGCCAGGCCGCTCGTCACGGTCCGGACCGACGAGATGCTCGAGATGGCCGAGGCCGGCGCGGGCGTGCTGCAACCCCGCGCCGTCGAGCTGGCGGCGGTGCACGGCGTCGAGATCCACCTCCGCAGCAGCTTCACCGCGGAGGACGGGACGCTCGTGAGCGCCCGCGCCGAGGCGGACGCCGAGCTCGAGGGGACGATGGTCGTCGGGATCGGGCACCGCCGCGACGAGCGCCTCTGGGCCGCCGGCGGCGCCTCGGCCGCGTCCGTGGTCGCCGCCCTGGCGCGGCGGGGACTGCCGCTGGGCGCGGCGGCCCACGAGGACGGCGAGCTGCGCTTCACCGTCCCCGGCGCTCCGGCCGACGAGGTCCGGGCGGCGCTCGCCGCGGCGGGCATCGCGGCCGAGCCGCGCGAGGACCTGGGCACCGTGGGCGTGGTCTGCGGAGGGATCACGCGGCGTCCGGAGGTCACGGCCGGTGTGCTGGACGTGCTCAGCGCCGCCGGCATCGCCCCGCGGCTGGTCACGACGAGCCCCGCGCGGGTCACGGTGCACGTGGCCGCGGACCTGGTCGAGGACGCGCTGCGGGAACTGCACGCGGCGCTCGTGCTCGCCGAGCCGGTCACGCCCCCGGACGGTTCGGTCCTCGAGGTCGGGATCCGGGCCGACCTGGCCGTCGCGGCCTGACCACGCAGGAGGGCCCCCGTCGCGCGCTGCGCGGCGGGGGTCTCCCGCGTCCGCGGGTCTCGGGGACGGGGGAGAACCCCACCGGCAGCTCGGGGGCCCGCTCCGCGGGAGCGGGTGCGCGCTCCATCGTTCCGGCGTCCCGCGCGGAGCAAGGTCGTCGGTGAGCCGAGAACGCATCGAGGAGACACCGTGACCACGCCGACCGTGAGCCTGCCGCGTGAGCAGAGCAGCATCCGTCAGGACCTCGTCCTGATCGACCGCAACCGCCCGCAGGGTCTGCGCACCCACCGCGGCGAACGCCTCGACCAGGTCTTCGAGGAGCGCTGCGACTGGATGCGCCACCACGGTCGCGCCGGTGCCCTGGCCGTCGACGACGAGGACATCAGGCTCACCTTCGACGAGCTCGACGCCCGGGCCAACCAGCTCGCCCGCCATCTCGTGGCGCGCGGCACGCGGCCCGGTGACCGGGTCGCCCTGCTGGTCGACCAGGCCGTCTACGCCTACCTGGGCATGCTGGCCGTGCTGAAGGTGCAGGCCGCCTACGTGCCGCTCGACGCCGGCTTCCCGGCCGACCGCATCGCCTACATCCTCGGCGACGCCGAGGTGCGGACGGTGCTGACCGTGACGACCGTGCGCGAGCGCCTCCCCGAGGTGGACTCGCTGGACGCCGAGCTGGTGTTCGCCGACGCCGAGGCCGAAGCCATCGACCGGCTGCCCGCCCACCGGCTCGGCCCGGCCGAGCGCGGCACGCCGACCGACGACCTCGCGTACATCATCTACACCTCCGGCTCCACCGGCCGGCCCAAGGGCGTGGCCATCGACCACCCCAGCATCTGCAACTTCGTGCGCGTGGCCGGCGAGGTGTACGGACTGCGCGCGACCGACCGCATGTACCAGGGCCTGACCATCGCGTTCGACTTCTCCGTCGAGGAGATCTGGGTGTCCTGGGTGGCCGGCGCCACCCTCGTGCCCAAGCCGCGGGGAGCGAGCCTGCTCGGCCACGAGCTGCACGAGTTCCTGACCCGACGCGGCGTGACCGCGATGGCCTGCGTCCCGACGCTGCTGGCCACGATCGAGGACGAGCTGCCCCGGCTGCGCTTCCTGCTGGTCTCCGGTGAGGCGTGCCCGCAGGACCTCATCGCCCGCTGGTGGTCGCCAGGGCGCCGCTTCCTCAACGTCTACGGGCCCACCGAGGCCACCGTCACCGCGACCTGGACCGAGCTGCACCCGGCCAAGGCGGTCACGATCGGGATCCCGCTGCCGACCTACTCCACCGTCGTCCTCGACCCCGACGACCCGACCCGGGCCCTGCCGCACGGCGAGGTCGGGGAGATCGGCATCGCCGGGATCGGTCTGGCCCGCGGCTACCTCAACAACCCGGAGAAGACCGAGAAGGCCTTCATCCCCGACTTCCTCGGCATCCCCGGCAACCCCTCGGGCCGCATCTACCGCACCGGCGACCTCGGCCGCGTCAACGCCGACGGCGAGATCGAGTACAGCGGCCGGATCGACCTCCAGGTGAAGATCCGTGGATACCGCATCGAGCTCACCGAGATCGAGTCCGTGCTCCTGGAGTTCCCCGGGATCGCGGCCGCCGTGGTGGACACCTGGGAGCCCACCGAGGGCCAGGTCGAGCTCGTCGGCTACTACAGCCTGCGCAGCGACACCCCGTCGGTGGACGAGGACCGGCTGACCGCCGCGCTCAGGGAGCGTCTCCCGGGTTACATGGTCCCGGCCTACCTCGAGCACCTCGACGCCATCCCGATGACCACCTCGGACAAGGCCGACCGCAAGGCCCTCCCGGCGCCGCGCGCCCGCCACGGCAGCGCTCCCGCGGGGGAGCACGTCGAGGCGGGCACCGAGCTCGAGCGGACCCTCGCGGGGCTGCTCGCCCGCGCCCTGGGCCTCGAGAAGGTCTCCGTCACCGCGAACGTCTTCGACGAGCTCGGGGCCAACTCCCTCGTCATGACCAAGTTCTCGGCGCGGGTGCGCGAGCTGGGCAGCACCATCTCGATCAAGGACATCTACGCGAACCCCAGCGTGCGCGAGCTCGCCCGGTTCCTCGGCGACACCGGGGCCGCGCCCGCCGGCCCCGGCGCACCGGCCGCCCGACCCGTCCGGCCGGCGCCGGCGCCGCGGACGGGGACCGTGGTCCGCGGCAGCCGCGTCGGGCACGCGCTCGTGGGAGTGGCCCAGCTGCTCCTCGCGCTCGCCACGCTGCTGGGGGTCACCTACGTCCTCGAGCAGGGCATGGTCCGGGTCGCCGGCGGCGCCGACGCCGTCGCCGTCCTCACCCGCGGAGCCGAGTTCACGTCCGCGCTGTTCCTCGCCTCGTGCCTGCTGCCGGTCGCGGCGAAGTGGCTGCTCATCGGCCGCTGGCGCCCCGGCCGGACCCGGCTCTGGAGCGCGGGACACCTGCGGGTCTGGATCGTGCGCACCCTGGCCGGGCTGAGCCCGCTCGCCCGTCCCGGATCCCCGCTGATGAACATCCACCTCCGGCTGATGGGGGCCCGCGTCGGGCGCGGCGCGGTCGTCCTGTCGCGCACCCTGCCGGTCGCCACCGACCTGATCACCATCGGCCGGGACGCCCTGGTCGAGCGCGAGGTCTCCTACACCGGCCACCGTGCGGTCGCCGGGCACCTCGAGTTCGGCCCCGTGACGATCGGCGACGGCGCCGTCGTGGCCGCGAAGTGCGTCCTCGACATCGGCACCGCGGTGGGCGACCGGGCACGGCTCGACCACGCCTCCTCGCTGCACCAGGGCCAGTACGTCCCGGCCGGGGTCCGCTGGCACGGCTCGCCCGCCCAGCCGGCGGGGATCGAGCAGCCGACGGCGTCGCGGGCCCCGAGCCGGGTCCGCCCCGTCGTCTACGGTCTGCTGCAGGTGCTCCTCGCCCTCGTCGGCTCCGTGGTCGCCGTCAGCGGCGCCGTCCTGGTGTTCCGCGCCGTGCCCTCGCTCGGGGGCCTGTTCGACCCGAGCGGGGCCTACCTGCGGAACCCGCTCTTCTACGGCCTCGTGGCCGCCCTCGCCGTCGGGGTGTTCGCCCTCGCCGTCGTGATGGGCCTCGCCGTGCACGTGACGCTGCCGCGGTTGCTGCAGCGGCTGGTGCCGCCCGGGGTGGACCACCCGATGTACGGGTTCCGGCGCGTCGTGCAGGGCAGCGTCACGCGACTGGGCAACTCGCGGTTCTTCATGATGCTGTTCGGCGACAGCTCGGCGGCCACCACCTACCTGCGGGCCCTGGGCTGGAAGATGCCCGGACTGCAGCAGACCGGTTCCAATTTCGGAACCGAGCTGCGCCAGGACGCCCCCACCCTCTGCACGGTCGGCACCGGCACGATGGTCTCCGACGGGCTCTCGGTGAAGAACGTCGCGCACACCGTGGGCGCGTTCCGGGTGTCGCCGGTGACCCTCGGCGCCCAGACGTTCCTGGGCAACGAGATCAGCCTCCCGGCCGGCGCCCGCATCGGCGACAACGTCCTGCTGGGCACCAAGGTCGCGGTACCCACCGACGGCACGCCCCGCCACGACGTCGGGCTCCTCGGCTCGCCGGCCTTCGAGATCCCGCGCTCGGTGAGCCGTGACGCCCAGTTCGACCTCGACGCCCTGCGGGTGCAGCGTCTCGGCGCCAAGAACCGGCACAACGCGGCCGGCATGCTGCTCTTCCTCACCGCCCGCGCCGTACAGACCGTCGCCGTCGTCCTGCTCCTCGCCGTGACGCTCGCGCTGTGGAGCAGCTACGGGGTCGCCGCGCTGGTCGCCGGCTCGGCGGCCACGTCGCTCGCCGCGATGGTCCTGCCGGTCCTGGCCGAGCGGGTCGCGCTCGGCTTCGGCCGACTGCAGCCGCAGTTCTGCTCGATCTACGACCGGGTGTTCTGGCGTCAGGAGCGGCTCTGGAAGCTGCTGGCCTACCCGGCCCTGGCCGGGACCCCGTTCCGCACGCTGCTGTGGCGGGCCCTCGGGGTGCGCGTCGGCAAGCGCCTCTACGACGACGGCGCGGGCATCCCCGAGAAGACGCTGGTCGCCCTCGGCGACGACGTCGTGCTCAACGCGGGCGCGATCGTGCAGTGCCACTCGCTCGAGGACGGGACGTTCAAGTCCGACCGCACCGAGCTGGGCGACGGCGTGGTCGTCGGCGTCGGCGCGTTCGTCCACTACGGCGTGGTCATGGGCGACGGCTCGTCGCTCGCCGTCGACGCGTTCCTCATGAAGGGCGAGGAGGTCGCGCCGTTCGCGCGGTGGCAGGGCAACCCGGCCTCCGAGGTGCGTCCCGTCGCGCCGGCGCCCCGGCCCGTCCCCGGCGTCGAGCCGACCGTGGTCCTGAGCCTCGAGGCCCCGACGTTCGCCTTCCTGGCCTCCGCGGTCGCGGGTCCGGCCGGGCGGCACCCATACGGCCGGCCGGTCCCCGCGGGCCCGGCTCGCGGTCCTGCGCTGCCCGCCCCCCGCGTGCCCGCGGCCCGGATGCCGGTTCCTCGGATGCCCGCCCCTCGCGTCCCGGCGCCTCGTGTCCCGGCGCCTCGTGTCCCGGCGCCTCGTGTCCCGGTCCCTCGGTTCCCGGCCCCCCAGGGGCCTGGCCGCCCGATGCGACCGCACCCGGCAGCCGGTCGTCCGGTGCCCGCGGCCGCGGTGCGACCCGCGCCTCCGGCAGCGCCGCCGCACTCGATGGCGCACCCGTCGGTGTCGCCGCGCCCGATGGCGCACCCCTCGGTGCCGCCGCGCCCGATCGCCCACCCCTCGGTGCCGCCGCGCCCGATCGCCGCCGACCCGGCACCGTGGCGCCCGGCGCCGGTGACCGCGACCCCGGCCCGTCCGGTCCCCGCCACCACCGGCCCCTCCGGTCCGCGCCGCGGCCCCGACCCCGGAGCCGACGGTGTCCATCCCCGGCGCACGGCGTCCCGGGAACCCGCCGCGTCCGATGGCCCCCGTCCGGCCGGCACCGCCTCGTCGGGGGTGAACTCGCGGGAGGGGGACCACCCCACCTGCACCGTCGGGTCCGCACCGGCACACCCGAGGGCTCGCCCGATCGTCGCCGCCGACCCGGACGAGCAGGCTTCTCCGCAGGTCAGGACGCCTGACCGGTCCACGACCCGAAGGAGTCCACCATGGACGCGACCGTCACCACCCTCGCCGCGCCGACCACCACGACGGCCCTGCGCGACACCTCCGCGCCGCACGTCGCCACCGCGCTGCCCGGGCCCCGCTCCGAGGAGCTGCTCGCGCGACAGCGGGAGAGGGAATCCAACGCGCGCGCCTATCCACGCCACTTCCCGTTCGCCGTCGCCGAGGGCGCGGGCAGCTGGGTGCGCGACCTCGACGGCAACGTCTTCCTCGACTTCCTCTCCGGGGCCGGGGTGCTCTCCCTCGGCCACAACCACCCCGAGCTGGTCGCGGCCGCCTGCGAGCAGATGACCACGTTCACCCACGGCCTGGACATGGCCACGCCCGCCAAGGACGCCTTCACCGAGACCCAGCTGGCGATGCTCCCGGACGGTATGCGCGACCGGATGCGCATCCAGTTCTGCGGCCCGACCGGGGCCAACGCGGTCGACGCCGCGATCAAGCTGTGCAAGACCGCCACCGGCCGTGGCGAGATCGTCTCCTTCCAGGGCGGGTTCCACGGCAGCACCCACGCCGCCATGGCCATGACCGGCCTCGTCGCGCAGAAGCGCCCCATCGCCAACGGGATGCCGGGCGTGCAGTTCTTCCCGTACAGCTCGTGCAGCCGGTGCCCCCTGGCGCTGGACCCGCAGTCGTGCCAGACCAACTGCGTCGCCCTGCTCGAGCGGGCCCTGAACGACGCCAACGGAGGTGTGACGCTGCCGGCCGCGGTGATCATGGAACTGGTCCAGGGCGAGGGCGGCGTCATCCCCGCCCGCAAGGAGTTCGTCCAGCGGGTCCGGGCCCTCACCGCCGAGCTGGGTGTCCCGCTGATCGTCGACGAGGTGCAGACCGGCTGCGGACGCACCGGCACCTGGTGGGCGTTCGAGCAGTACGGCATCGAGCCCGACGTGATCGTCGCGTCGAAGGCGCTCTCGGGCATGGGTCAGCCGGTCGCGATCATCATGTACGACGAGTCGCTGGACGTGTGGGCGCCCGGTGCCCACAGCGGCACCTTCCGCGGGAACCAGCTCGCCTTCGCCACCGGCGTCGAGACGGTGCGGATCGTGCGCCGCGACGGGGTGCTGGACAACGTGCGCGCCCGGGGCGCCCAGGTCCTCGAGCGGCTCGCCGTCCTCGACGACGACCCCGGTGTGGTCGAGGTCCGCGGCCTGGGGCTCATGCTCGGCATCGAGCTCGCCCGGCCGGCCGACGGCCGCACGGTCACCCAGCTCGCGCAGGACGTCCAGGCCCGGGCGTTGCGGGCCGGGCTCATCGTCGAGCTCGGCGGACGTGACGACTGCGTCGTGCGGATGCTGCCGCCGTTGACGGTGACGGCCGAGCAGGTCGACCTCGCCTGCGACATCCTGCTCGACGCGATCCGCGGTGCCCTCGGCGCGACGGTGCCGGCCGCGGCCTGACCGTCCGCCGGGACGGCGGGCCCGACCGTCGGAGGGGGTCGGGGCGGGCACCCGCGGCCCACGTCACGGATCGAGGTGACCGGGCCCGGGCCCGTTCCTCGCCCCCCGCTGCTCGACCTCGTTCGCCAGCCACGTCGCGACCTCGACCAGCTTCATGTTCGTCTGCTGCGAGGACTCGACGAGCATCGCGAAGGCTCGCGCCTGCCCGACGCCGAAGCGCTCCATGAGCACACCCTTGGCCTGCCCGATGACGTCGCGGCTGGAGAGCGCGAGGTTGAGGCCCGAGACCCGCTGGGCGGCGTGCAGCACCAGGGCGGCCTGGGACGCGAAGAGCGCGCCGGTCTCGGTCGTGTCCTCGTCGAAGGCGCCCGGCTGTTCGGCGTAGAGGTTCAGCGCACCCGCGCTGCCCTGCGTGGCGAACAGCTGGAACGCGAGCAGGGAGCCGATCCCGCGCTCCTGGGCCGCCGGCGCCCACCGGGGCCAGCGGCGGTACGCCGTGCCCATGTCCTCCACGACGGTCCGCCGCTCGTGCCAGATCGCGTCGAGGCACGGCCCCTCGCCCAGCTCGTTCTGCAGCCGGTCGAGGGAGGCGACGAGCTCGGAACTGGGCTCGTGGGACTCGATCCGGCCGTTCCGCTCGACCAGCGAGATGCCGGCCTGCTCGACGTGGGGAACGGTGTGGATGGCGCCCCGCACGATCAGGCGCAGCGTGTGGTCGACGTCCTGCTCGTCCCCGCGCTCCAGCAGTCTCCGCGCGGACTCCTCCAGTACCTGGCCCAGCCCGACTCTCAAGGTGTCGTCCACGGCGTCGCCTCCGCTCCGGCTCGAGGTGAACCGCCGGCCGGGAGGTATACCCGGCGGCCCGTCGGCGACACCATCGCGCCCGTCGTCGTCAACGGCGCAACGTGGCGCTGGGGGAGTCCTGGTAGGTGCGGCGGTACTCGACGGCGAACCGGCCGGGGTGGGCGAAGCCCCAGCGCGCGGCGATCGTGGCGACGGTGTCCCCGCGCGAGGGGTCACCGGCCTCGAGCTCACGGTGGGCGCCCTCGAGCCGCACCCGGCGCAGGTACTCCCACGGGGTCTGTCCGCGGTGCCGGCGGAACGCGACCTGCAGCCCCCGGGGCCCGATCCGCGAGGCCTCCGCGACCTGGACGAGGTCGATGTCGTCCTGGGCGTGAGCGTCCATGAACTCCACCGCGCGGCGCACCGTCGCCGGCTCGGCGTCGTCGTGCGGGCGCTGGTGCTCGAGGGCGCTGTTGGGGAACGCGACCAGGGCACCGGTGATCAGCCGGCGCAGGGACTCGCGGCGTACCAGCGACGACGCCACCAGTTCGTCCTGCGCGAGCACCTGCCCGTCGACCTGCGCGACGAGGGACGACCAGTACCGGGCGCGCGCCGGGGACAGGGCGGCCAGGCTACCGAACACCACGTGACCGCCCTCGACGTCCGCGATCTCCGAGGCCACGCGGTCGACCTCGTCGAGATCGAGGGTGGTGATCCGCAGGTCGACGGCGTCCCATTGCACGGAGTACGGCGTCCAGTGCGGCGCGAGGACGACGGCGGACGTCGTGTCCGTCCGGTCGGTGGCCACCCGGAGGCCGCCGTCGAGGGCCTCGACCACCGTCAGCGCCCCCGACGGTTCCGCATCCGCCCGGAACCGGCCCGAGTACCGCATGTGGTCGACGCTGAACGACCCCACGGAGGCGCTCTCGAGGGAGAACGCGAAGCCCTCCCGCGGGGTCGGCTCCGCCCGGAAGCGTGCGTACGCCTGCTGGTACCGCGAGGCCTCGTCGGGGTCGGCGGTGCTGATCCGACGGCGCAGCACCTGGTCGGGAGCGTCGCTCATCGCAGCCCCTTCCCGTCCACGGTCCGACCCGCACCGTCCTACCGGGTTCCGGTGTTCCCCGGAACCGAACGTACCGGGCACATCCTCGTCGCGGGGTGATCGAGCCCCGTCACCCGGTCGGGGAGCACCCGGGCGTGCCAGGAATCCTGCTGGACACCCGCCCCGTGGGGGACCAACCTCGGAGGATGACCGCCGTCGAGGAAGCACGAGCCCAGGGAGAGCAGGCCGCCAGTGCCGCCCGGGCGACCGAGGACGAGGCGCACGCACCCCTGACCGTCGACCAGGCCGCGGCGTGGGTTCCCGCCGAGCACCGCGACGCCTACCTCGACGGCGCCGCGAGCGTCCTGGGCTACCGCCCCCGCATCGCCTGAGGGCTGTCGGCGCCTCGTCGGACGCCCGTCGGGAAACGTCTCTGAAACTGAGACAGAATTCGGCGCGTGTCCGTCTGTTCGGGTTCGGATGGACCTGGAACGATCGCCCGCACGTCGGAACCTCTTGCCCCCCAGGAGGACCGGCGAGGTCCCGCTGCCCGGTCCCCCTCGGGCAGCGGGACCGCTCCCACGTCGGCCGTGCCAGGGTGGGGTATGCCGCTCGCCCTGTTCGCCGGGCTCTACGTCTCCGACCACGACGCCGTCGTCGGCTGGTACTCACGGCTGCTCGGCGCGGAGCCGACGTTCGCCGCGTCGGAGACCGAGTCGGTGTGGCAGCTCGCCGAGGACCGCTGGGTCTACGTCCAGCAGAACCCGCACCACGCGGGCCACGGCGTGCTGTTCGTGCTCGTCGAGGACCTCGAGGCGACCGTCGCCGAGATCGCCGCACGGGGGATCGTCGAGAGCGCCCGCGAGGACTACCCCGGCGGGATGCAGAAGGCCGTCTTCCACGACGCCGACGGCAACCAGGTCGGCTTCGGCGGCGTCGTCGGTGTCCCGGCCGACGAGGAGCTCAGCCCTCCACCACCCGCTTGATCGCCGCCAGGGTCTCCGGGATCCCCGAGCGCGCGTCGGCCACCCGGATCGCGATCTCCCGGTCGGCGGCCTCCCCGTAGCGCTGCCGGAAGAAGTCCCGGCCCTCCGCCGGGAACTCCCACGTCTCGGTCAGCCGCGTGCCCTCGCCGTCGGGGGTCATCTCGTATCCCCAGTAGACGCGGCCGCCGTTCACCGTCCAGCGGAACACCCGGCCGGGCTCGGCGGCCACGACCTCGCTGCGGGTCTCCCACTCGCGGTCGGGCTTGACGTTGTAGCCGGTGAAGTGCGCGCCGACCCGTGGCCCGTCGCCCTCGTCCCACGCGCAGCGCGCGCAGATCGGGCTCCACTCGCCGGTGCGCGTGACGTCGGAGACGACGTCCCACACCGTGCGCGGGTCGGCGTCGACGTGGATCGAGCCGGCGTGGGTGAACTCGCCGGCGTCCGGCGTCGGTCGCGGGTCTGCCACGCGATCATGATGGCGCGTCGCCGAGCCCAGCACGAGGGGATTCGGGATGCGCCCGGGCGGGGCGTCGCGCCAGGGTGGGCCGCATGATCGACGAGGGCGGCGCATGCGTGGCGACGGAGATCGTGCCCGAGCTGCTGCGGGGCGCGCTCGACCTCGAGCGGTCCGAGCACGGGGTGCGGCCGCACCGCCTCCCGGCGTGGGTCCGGGCCCGCGCGGACCAGCAGCTCCTCTCGGCACAGGCCCAGCCCTCCGGGGTGCGGCTGGTGTTCCGGACCGCGGCGACGTGGCTCGAGGTCGACGCCCGCCGCACGACCCTCGCCTTCGCCGGGGTGCCGCCGCGCCCGGACGGCCGGTACGACCTCGTCGTCGACGGCGAGCTCGTCGCCCGGCAGACCTCGAGCGGCGGCACCCGACTCGTCATGGACCTCGCGACGGGGACGACGCAGACGCTGGAGGGCCCCGTCGGCACGGTCGCCTTCAGCGGACTGCCGGCGCGCGACAAGCTCGTCGAGGTCTGGTTGCCGCACCAGGAGCTGACCGAGCTGGTGGCGCTGCGCAGCGACGCCCCCCTCGACGCCGTCGCGCCCGGCACGCGCCCGGTGTGGCTGCACCACGGCAGCTCGATCAGCCAGGGCTCGAACGCCGAGAGCCCGACGACGACGTGGCCGGCGCTCGCGGCCGCCCGCGGTGGGGTCGACCTGGTCAACCTCGGCTTCAGCGGCAGCGCGATGGTCGACTCCTACGTCGCGCGCACCATGCGCGACCGGTCGGCCGACCTCCTCAGCGTCAAGATCGGCATCAACCTGACCAACGCCGACGTCATGCGGATGCGCGCCTTCACCCCGGCGGTGCACGGGTTCCTCGACACGGTCCGCGACGGCCACCCGACGACGCCGCTGCTGGTGATCACCCCGGTGCTCTGCCCGATCCACGAGGAGACCCCGGGACCCGGCGCCGCGGACCTCACCGACGGCACGATGCGCTTCCGGGCCACCGGCGACCCGGCGGACGTCGCGGCCGGACGGCTCTGCCTGCGCACGATCCGCGAGGAGCTCACGCGCATCGTCACCGGGCGCATGGTCGACGACCCGCACCTGCACCTGCTCGACGGCCTCACCCTCTACGGGGAGCCCGACGCCGCCGAGCACCCCCTGCCCGACCGCCTCCACCCCGACGCCGCCACGCACCGGCTCATGGGGGAGCGGTTCGCCGCCCACGCCTTCGCGCCCGGCGGGCCGTTCGCGCGCCCGTGAGCGCACCTTGTGCCGCAGGTCCCGAGCTGCTCTCCTCGGGCGGCATGGCGCTGCTCGACCCGTCGGTCCCCGGCCAGGCCCACGCCGCCGACCGGCTCCGCGACGACCCGGTCATCTGGTTGGCGACGACCACACGGTCCGGCCGGCCCCACGCGGTCCCGGTCTGGTTCTGGTGGAACGACCCGGTGGTCCTCCTGTTCACCCGGCCGGGCACCGGGAAGGTCGCGCACCTGCGGTCACGCCCGGAGGTCGCCCTGCACCTCGACACGGCCGCGGCCGGCGGCGACGTCGTCCTGCTCCGCGGCAGGGCAGCGCCGGTTGCTCCCGACGGCGAGGGTGGTCCCGACGACGAGGCCGTCCGCGCGTTCGCCGCGAAGTACGCCTCGATGCTCGGCGGGCAGTCGTTCGACCAGTGGCGCGAGAGTTTCTCGCTGCCCGTGCTCGTGACCGTGGAGTCGCTCATCGCGTGGCGGGCGACTCCGGAGGGTCTCGACCAGCAGGTGGTGGGTCGCTGAGCCGGCCCGACGTGTCACGGGGCGGTCCCGAAGGTCGCGGTCACGGGGAGCACGAGTCGGTCGCATGGACCGGGCAGTGGGGATCGACGAAGGGCCGTTCCCCGGGAGCGCCCGCCCGGTAGGCGGCGTTGGCGAGCACCGAACAGGTGCAACCACGGTCGAGCGCGGCGCGGCCGCCCGGTTCGTGGGTGGGGTCCGGCGCTCCGGCGGATCGGTCGTCGACGTCCTCGGCCATGGCACCCCCGTCCACACGTGACTGCTCGTACCGTTCACCCCTCGTCACGGTATCGCACAGGTTCACACCACTCTCGCTCCGGTTGTGCACCACTGGACTGGTGCGCGATCGGGGGACGCCTGCCGCGTCCGGGCCCTCCCGTGGTGGGGTGACCGGGTGATCCGTCACGTGGCCGCGCTCGGGAGCTCGTTCGCCGCCGGCCCCGGCATCGAGCCGATCGCCGACGCCCGTGCGATGCGCTCCGCCCGCAACTACGCCCACCTCGTCGCGGCCCGCTTCGGGGCGGAGCTGACGGACCTCACCGTCTCCGGCGCGACGACCGCGACCATTCTCGACACCCCGCAGCGGCTGCTGTGGCACCGGTTCCCGCCGCAGGTCCCGCAGGTGCCGGCCGACGCCGACCTCGTCACCGTGACCGCGGGCGGCAACGACGTGGGGTACCTCGCGACGATGGTCCGTCTCGGGTTCGCGGGGCTGCTGCGGCGGCGGTTCGTGACCCGGCCGCTGGCGCCCCTGCTCGCGCGCGGCGGGGTGACGCGGCCGAGCCGGGAGGCGCTCGACGCGGCCGTGGCCGGGCTCGTCGCCGTGGTCGCCGCTGCGCGGGAGCGGGCCCCGCAGGCCCGGGTGCTGCTGGTGGACTACCTGACGGAGGCCGTCGTCGAGCAGCTGCGCGGCTGACCGGGCTCAGCCGGCGACGAGGTCCCCGTCGGCCTGGTCGACACGGGAGACGACGAGGCTGCGGTAAGCCTGCAGCGCCCGACGTCGGGCGCCGAGCGAGCTGAGCACGTTGTGGGCGAGCGACGGCTCGCCGCGGTCGTCGAGCAGCTCGCCGAGCACGTCGACGTCGTCGATCTCGCCGAGGGTGTCACCGGCCGCCCGCCGCAGCATGGCTCCCACGCGCGGGGACACCGAGACCTGCTCGACGGGCACGGGGTCCAGACGGGCCCCACCGATCCCGGTGATGCCCTGCACGGCGGCGAGCACCGTCGCGCGGGAGACCCCGGTCGCGCGCAGCACCCGGGCGACGGGCGGAGTGTCACGACCGAGCAGTGCCAGCAGCACGTGCTGGCTGCCGACCGAGCGGGCGCCCGCCGCGGCGGCGCACTCGCGTGCCGTCGTCAGACCGGGCCACCACGACGCGCTCGCTCTGTCTGCTCGCACGCCCCTGTATCGCATCCCGGAGCGGTTTCATGACCGCGAAACCGGATCTCGATCTGGTCACGACGCCGGGCGTGGTCGGGCGGTCGCTGACCGTGGCGCACGCCTCCGGGCGACGAGCCGGGTCGAGAAGGCGGTGCGACGAAACAATGGTCACGTTCCCGTGGTCTGCACGAAACTGCGCCGGAACGAAAACCTCGGTGGCGCACCGGAGCAGTTACGTGGACCACGACCATTCGCTCAGAAATGTCGGGAGCGTGTCATCCGGAAAACGTTGAATGACGAGGGTCCGGAATCGTTGTGAGGATTCGCCGACGCACTGCACGCTGCTCTCGAACCGTCATGATTCGGCCACCCAGCGCAGCGTGGCTCCACCGGAAGGACCTCTCCCGTGAAACTGCCCGTTGCCCTCGCGATCGTCGTCGGCGTCGTCGGTGGCATCCTGACCTGGCTCTACGTCGGCCCCCTGGCCGCGCTCGGGCTCTTCGTGCCCGCCACGTTCATGGGTGCCGCGTGCTATTTCGCGGCCGGCGGCGACCTGCCCGCGCTGAAGAAGTCGATGCCCGCGAACATCTGGGGCGTCGTGATGGGGACGGTCACCCTGATCGTGGCCGGAACGGTGTCCGGGGCGGCGCTGACCGGCGTCGTGGTCGGCGCCGGGACGCTCATCCTGATCCTGGGCGCGCTCGTGCCGCTGCTCGAATTCGTCCCCGGCGGGGTCGTCGCCTTCGCGATGACGGTCGGGTGGGGCCTGCTCACCTCGGCGTCGGGCACGGACTTCGCGTTCAAGACCGGGCCCTTCACCGTCATGCTGATCTCGTTCGTGATCGGCGGGCTCTACGGCTGGGTCGGCAGCATCCTCGTCGGCCGGCTCATGGGCGCCACCAACAAGACCTCGGCGCACGCCCCGGCGAACGCCGCGGCCTGACCGGTGGCCCCGTCGGCGGCCGGAGGGTCGTCGGCGGGGTCCGCGGCCGGCAGCGTCAGGGCCGCCCGTAGCCCCGGAACCGCTCCGCGGCGTCGGCGACCTGCTCGGGGGAGAGCACCCGGGGCGTTCCGACGGCGGACGCGCGCAACCACACGTCGCAGAGCCACTCGAGGTGCGCGGCACCGTCGTACGCGGCCCGCAGGGACCCGGCGATCACGACGGTGCCGTGGTGGCGCATCACGGCGGCGGTGCGTCCGGCGAGCGCGGCGGACACGTTCTCGGCCAGCTCCGCGGTGCCGAAGGGGGCGTACTCGGCCACGGCGACGGCGCCGCCGAAGACGGCCGTCTGGTAGTGCACGAGGGGCACGTCGTCCCGGAGCAGCGAGACCGCGACGGCGGCCGCGGAGTGCGTGTGCACCACCGCGCCGGCGCCGTGGCGCCGGTAGCAGAGCAGGTGCAGGGGCAGCTCGCTGGTGGGGCGGTGCTCCCCGTCCACGACCGCCCCGTCGAGGTCCACCACGCACACGTCGTCGCCGGTCATCGTGTCGTAGGCGACCCCCGAGGGGGTCACGGCCACGAGGTCCCCGGCGCGGACCGACACGTTGCCCGCGGTGCCGGCGACGAGGTGCTCTCCCACCAGTCGGCGCGCGTGCGCGGCGACCGCCCCGCGGGCCTCGTCGAGCCCGGCCGGCGCACGCTCCGTCGTCATGGCCGGTGCCTACCAGGGACGACGACGGGTCCGCTCGCGGCTCCCGCACGTCGGGACCGGGCCGGGGGCCGGTGCGAACCCGTGCGCCGGAGGAGTAAGCAGGGCACCTCACGGGGCCCGCCGAGGCGCCCCCCACGGAGGAGCCGCGATGGCGCAGGTGAGGGCCTTGGCCCGCCGCACGATCCCCGCCGACCCCGAGAAGGTCCTGGCGGCCCTGGCGGACTACCGGGAGATCCGCCCCTCGATCCTGACCGAGCACTACCGCGACTACCGCG
This sequence comes from uncultured Actinomycetota bacterium, assembly GCA_963849235.1. Taxonomy (GTDB): domain Bacteria; phylum Actinomycetota; class Actinomycetes; order Mycobacteriales; family Pseudonocardiaceae; genus Actinomycetospora. Next base: position 170,834 of record CAWKGY010000004.1, read on the forward strand.
TGGAGTCCGGCGGCGAGGGCGCGGGCACCGTCGTGGGGTGGGTGCTGCAGGCGACCTCGAAGCGGCAGCGCGACCAGCTCGTCGAGGTTTCCACGGCGCCGGAGGGCGGCGTCGTCGAGACCGACCGCAACTCCAGCATGGTGACCACGTGGCGCGTACTGCCCGAGGGACAGGCCGCCGCGACGGTGGAGATCGACACCCGCTGGAACGGCGCGGGCGGCATCGGCGGGTTCTTCGAGCGGATGTTCGCGCCGAAGGGGCTCCAGCGCATCCACGACGGCGTGCTCGCCAACCTCGAGCGCCGGGTGGTCCCGGGGCAGCAGCGAGCCGTCTAGAGGCCGGCCCGCGTCAGGCGAGCGCGGCCCCGAAGTAGACCTGGGTCTCGACGACGAGGCCGTCCCGCACCGTGAGCACCTCGGTGTTGCGGTGCCGCGCCCCCGAGTGGAGCTCGTAGACGTAGCGCACGAACACCTCGCCGGGGGCCACCTCGACGACGTCGACGAGCTCCTGCGACCGCACCCGGCCCGCCGTCGGGAAGCAGCGTCGCAGCCACTCGTCCCGTCCGATCGGCTCGTCCTGCGGGCTGGTGAAGACGAAGTCGTCGCCGAGCAGCGCCGTGGCCGCTGCCTCGTCCTGCGCGAGGTAGGCCGCGAAGAGCGCTCGGACGACGCCCGCCGGCGTCTGCGGGGCGATCTCCTCGACGAGGGTGACCTGGGTGCCCTCGGGGTCGGAGAACGTCACCGCGTGGATGAAGTCCGGCACGGTCCACACGTCGGGCACCGTGATGCCGGCCGCCACCAGACGGTCGCGCTCGGCCCGGACGTCGTCGACGGCCAAGGTCACCGAGGAGGCCCCGGCGCGCGAGGCGTCCTCGACGAGCTGCACGAAGCCGCCACCGGGCACGTGCCACTCGGCGCAGCCGTGCATCGGCACGGCGTCGGGCCCGCGCCCGAACACCGTCGCGTAGAAGTCCTGCGATCCCGCCCAGTCCTCGACCAGGACACCGGCGAGCACGTTCGTCGTCGTCATGAGCTCTCCTCGGTCGTGGAAGTACTGAAAACGTACCAAGAAGTCCTCGGGAAGAGTCAACCCCGAGCGTCCCGTAGGGTGTCGCGCATGGTGGAACGGCTCGCGGCGAGGCTCGGTATCTCGCAGATGCGTCTGTTGATCGGCGGCTGGGTCCTCGCCGCCGTCCTGCTGCTGGTCGGCCTCGCGCTCGTGCTGGGCGGGTCGACCATCGTCGGCGCGGTCTTCTTCTTCCTCGGCGTCATCACCTCGATGACCGTCGCGGTCAACCTCTTGCGCCTCCGGGCGGGCGAGAACGCGGTCAAGCGGCCCAAATAGGCACTCCAGTGGGTGAACTCGTGTGGTGATCGAGGGTTCCCGCTGGACGCGGACGTGTTCCGTGCCTCACCGTTGTCGTACCGACGGACGGTTGGTGTCGGTGTTCGGGGAACACCGACTGCGCAGGGTCGGCGGCGGTCGCTGGGGAGCGGACCGCCGCCGGCCCTCGCTCCTCGTCGGGGCCCCTCACATCCCGGTGACCCGGTAGAGGCGCTGCGCCCCGCGGATGCCCTTGAAGCGCCGCGGCGCCGCCACCCGCCACCGGAACTCGGCATCCGCCCCGATCTGCTCGACGACCGCGTCGTGCACCGCCGCCGTGACGACCACCTGGCCGGGCCGCGCCGTCGTCGTCACCCGGGACGCGAGGTTGACCGGCGGGCCGAACCAGTCCCCGGCGTGGGGCACCCCGACGCCCTTGGCGAGCCCGATGCGCACGTCCGGGCGCCCGTCGTCGGCGTCCGACCAGCGGCGCGCGAGCTCCACGGCCGCCCGGACCAGGGCGACGGTGTCCGAGGAGACCAGCATGACGGCGTCGCCGATGGTCTTGGCGAGCCGCACGGGCCGCTCGACGACCTCGGTGGCGCACTCCGCGAGCTGCTCGGCGACCTCCGAGAGCTCGGCCGCGGACACGTTCTCGCCGAGGTCGGTGAACCCGACGAGGTCCGCGAAGCACACCGTCATGTCCTGCGCGCCCTGCATCCGGCCCGCCGTGGTCCCCTCGACCGCGACGGCGTGGGAGCGGATGCGGTCGGCGAGGGCCACCGCCACCAGGTGGGTCAGGTGCAGGGCGTCCTGCTCGGCGAACCGGCGGGCCTCGATGGCGTAGCGCAGCGCGGTCTCCCCCTCGGGGTCGCCGGCCGCGAGCAGGGCCTCCCCGATCAGCGAGCCGAGCGCATCGGCCATGTTCAGCACCCCGCGCCCGATCGCGCGGACGACCGGCATCATCTCCTCGTCGCTGAACCCGAGCGACCGGTAGCCCTCGATGCGCTGGGCGATCTCGGCGTCCTCGTCGGTGTAGATCTCCTCGGCGGGGTCGGCCGACACCGGGCGCCCGAGGGCGCGGAACCACTTCGCGACGATCTCCGGGTCCTGCCCCGTGTGCTCGCAGATCGAGGTCATCGACCAGCCGTCCTCGGGGTTCAGCGTGCGCTCGAGCAGCAGCAGGCCGAGCCGGTCGGCCTCGATGGCCTCCCGCATCGTCTCCATCCGGACACCGTCGGCGGCCAGCGCGTTGAGCACGTCGACCCGCGTCCGGCGCTCGCGTCCCGAGAGGCCGTCGAGGAGCCCGGCCCGGTCGAAGTCGGTCTCCGCCATGGCCGATCGGAGGCGGCGCGGGATCGGCAGCGACGTCAGATGGCGGGGCGGCACCAGGTCATCGTGACAAACGCAGCGTCGGACGGCGCGCGAGAGGCACCGTCCGGGGACCGTCGCGGCCGACTAACCTGGGCGGCCGATGGCTCCCCGACTGCTCGCGACCAGCGACCTCCACGTCAACCGCACCGAGAACGAGGCGGTGGTCGAGGATCTGCACCCCACCGATCCCGGCGACTGGCTGATCGTCGCCGGCGACGTCGGGGACCGCATCGAGCACCTCCGCGCCACGATGTCGGTCCTCGCCGAACGCTTCGCCCGGGTGATCTGGGTGCCGGGCAACCACGAGCTGTGGACCCCGTCCGGCGAGGAGCCCGACGCGGTCGGGCCCGCGCGCTACGACCACCTCGTCGAGGTGTGCCGCTCGTTCGGGGTGCTGACCCCCGAGGACGAGTGGCCGGTGTGGGAGGGCGACGGCGGTCCCGCGCTCGTGTGCCCGCTCTTCCTGCTCTACGACTACACCTGGCGGGTCCGTCCCGACATGGTCGGGCTCGACGAGGGCGCGGCGCTCGACGTCGCCCGCGAGGCCGGCGTGGTGTGCACCGACGAGTTCCTCATGTCCAGCGACCCGTACCCCGGTCCGGCGGCGTGGTGCGCGGAGCGGCTGGCGCTCTCCCGGGCGCGGCTGGCCGCCCGACCGGCGGGGATGCCGACGGTGCTGGTCAACCACTGGCCGCTCACCGAGCTCCCGCTGCAGGTCCTGCGCCACCCCGAGTTCGCGCTCTGGTGCGGTTCGGCGGAGACGGCTCGCTGGCACGTCGAGTACGACGCGGCCGCGGTCGTCTACGGGCACCTGCACCTGCCGCGCACGACGTGGGAGGACGGCGTGCGCTTCGAGGAGGTCTCGGTCGGCTACCCGCGCGAGTGGCAGCGCCACGACCTGGTCCGCGGCCCCCTGCGCCGAATCCTCCCGGCGCCCCCGGCCGAGGACCGGGACCCCTTCACCGCCTGGGCCGTCGCGCGGGGGGCGCCGTGGCGGTAGCGCTGCTGTCCTCGATCCTGCCGACGGCCGTGGTCGCGGTGGCCTGCCTGTCCGACGACGATGCCGGGCCGCTGCACCCGACCGAGGAACCCGCGGTCGAGCGCGCCGTCGCGTCCCGCCGGGCGGAGTTCACGACCGGCCGCACCTGCGCCCGCACTGCGCTGGCCTCCCTCGGCGCGCCCGCCGAGGCGGTGCCGGTGGGGGAGAAGCGCGCTCCGGTCTGGCCCGACGGCGTGGTCGGGTCGATCACGCACACCCGAGGGTTCCGTGGTGCGGCGGTGGCGTGGCGCTCGGAGGTGCGGTCGGTGGGGATCGACGCCGAGGAGCACGGTGCCCTGCCCGACGGCGTCCTCGACGCGGTGTCCTCGGAGAGCGAGCGGGACTCGCTGGCGCGGCTGTCGGCAGCGCACCCGGACGTGTCGTGGGACCGGCTGCTGTTCTCGGCGAAGGAGTCCGTCTACAAGACCTGGTTCCCGCTGACGGGGCGCTGGTTGGGCTTCGAGGACGCGGAGCTCGAGGCGGCGCCGGACGGGTCGTTCCACGCGCGCCTGCTGGTGGAGGGGCCGACGGTCGACGGGGCCGTGGTGTCGGCGTTCGACGGCCGGTGGGCCGTGGAGGGCGGCATCCTCGTGACGGCGATCGCGTTGCCGGCGCGCTGAGGAGCGGGGGCGGGTCGGGGTCGGCCGCGTGTCGGCCGGGCGATCCGGGAGAAGTGCTGGTCAGCGGCTGGAGGTCCTGACCACTGTCACGGAACCGGGTCGTGGGGACTCGGTTCTCGAGGACGTGGTGGGGACGGCGTGACAGGGCTAGCCGGCGTCGCGAAGCGGATCGGCGCCGGGCTCCACCTCGTCGGTGCCCGGATCGCCGGGGTCGGAGGGGGTGTCGCCGAGTGGCGTCGAGCCGGGTGAGGGATCGCCGGAGGTGTCCGGCGCCGAGGCCGGGGAGGGGACCGCGGTGGGTGGCGGGAGCGAGGGGGAGAGGGCCACGGTGCGGGCGGCGCCGATGCCGCGGTAGCGGGCCGGGCTGCAGGTGAGCACCACGACCTGGTGGCTGGCCCCGGTGGTCGCGGCGGTGAACACGGCCGCGAGGCGTTCGAGGCGGGCCGGGTCGGAGTGGCCGAGGGCGTCGTCGATCATCACCGGCACGCCGTCCCGGGCGTCGACCAGCGCCGCGACCGCGAGGCGGGCGCACAGCCCGAGCTGCTCCTTCGCCCCGCTGGAGAGCGCGTCGAACGGCACCGTCACCCCGTCGAGCGTCCGCGCGACGATCCGCAGGCCCTGGTCGACCTCCAACGCCAGCGAGGGGCCGAACACGATGCGCGCGAGCCGCTCGACCTCCTTGCGGAACGGTGCGACGTAGGCCCGCCGGACCTCGTCACGGTGCCGGGCGAGGGTCGCGTGGAGCCGGAGGGCCGCCGCGGCGCGCCGGGCCACCGAGGCCTGCTCGCGCTCGGCGGCGGCGAGCTCGTCGCGGGCGGCGGTGAGGCGGTCGTGCCGTCCCTCGCCGCCGGCCATCTGCAGCCGCCCGGTGACCTCGGCGCGGCGGCGCTCGACCTCGCCGCTGCGCGTGGTGAGGGCCTCGGTGGCGCGGCGGGCGGAGACGACGAGCGCCTCCACGGTGTCCGGATCGTCCGCGGCGAGCGCGGCGGCGCGCTGCTCGTGGTCGGCCTCCATCCGGCGGGCGCGCGCGAGGGTCTCGGTGGCCTCCGCGTCGAGGGTGTCGTCGGGGGCGGCGGCGCGGGCGTCGGCGAGCTCGGTGGCGAGGCGGTCGGCGTCACTGCGGGCGACGGCCCCACCGGTGCGGGCCGCGGCGACCTCGGACTCAGCGGCCCGCACCGCGTCGTCGGCCCGCCGCCAGGCCTGCTCGGCCTCCTCGGCCGTGCGGCGGGCCGCGGCGGCGGTGTCGCGGGCCTGCCCGGCGTCGTGGCGCAGCCCGTCCAGCTCGGCCGCGCGGGCGGCCCGGGCGGCCTCGCCGGCCGCGTCGTCGGGATCCTCGACGTGCGCCGGATCGTCGAACAGCGCGGGGCCGTCGGGCTCGCGGCGGGCCCTGCGCCTGCCGGCGCGCGGGTCGTCGGCCGGTGGGTCTGGGCGCAGCCGCTCGGCGAGTCGGTCGACCTCGGCGCGGACCTCGGCGGTGGTGCGTCCGCCCAGTTCGCGCCCCACCACGGCGGTGAGCTCACGGATGCGACCGGCGGCGTCGTCCGCGGCGTGGCGGGCGGCGCGGGCCGCGGCGAGGTCGGTCACCCCGAGGGCGGCGCAGGCCTGCTCGCGCTCCTCCCGGGCCCGCTCGACCCGACGCCGGGCCTCCGCGCCGTCGAGCCCCGGGAGCACCCGCACCTCGACCACCCCGGGCACCCCGACGGTCACCGGCCCCGCCACGGGGACGGTCCGCTTCTCGCCCGGGGCCAGGGGCTCGCCGTCGGCGGTCACCCCCGCGGCCTCGTGCGCCACGACCTCGACGGTCCCCGCCCCGGCGGCGAGCTCGGCCTCGGCGCGGACCACCTGCCGGTCGAGCTCCTCGAGCGCCTCGACCGCGGCGGCGTCGACCCGGGACCGCGAGGACGCGCGCTCCACCTCACGGCGGGCGGTCTCGGCGGCCTCGGCCCGGTGCAGCCGCCCGGAGAGGTCGGCGAGCTCGGCGCGGTCGCGTGCGGTGGCCAGGGCGTCGTCCGCGGCGCGCGAGGCGGTGTCCGCCTCCGCCGCGGCGGCCCGGGCGGCTTCCCAGACGGCGCGGCGTTCGTCGGCGTCGGCGCGACGGGCGGCGTCGCGGTCCTCCTGCGTCGCGATGGCGGCGTCCGCGGCCCCGGCGGCGCGGGCGGCGTCGGCGGTGCGGCCGACCAGGCGGGCGCGCTCGGCCTGACGGTCGGTCGAGCGCCGGGCCCGCTCGCGGGCGGCCTCGGCGCGCTCGGCGGCCGCGGTGACCTCGAGCCGGCGGGCCTCGAAGGCCGTCCAGCGGTCCTCGAGCTCGCGGGCCCGCTCCGCCTGCCCGGTCCGCTCGACGGCGAGCGAGGAGACCTCGCGGTCGAGGTCGGCGCGCAGGGCGACGTCCCGCTCCACCTCGGCCACCGCCGCCTCGGCCGCGGCGGCCTCCGTCTGCGCGGCCTCGAGCCGTTCGTTGGCCTCGCGCAGCGGACCGACCGGGCGGCGGTTCCCGCCGTGGTAGCGCCGGACCTCGGCGAGGGCGCGCTCCACGAGGTCCTCGGCGGCGGCGTCGGCGCCCGGGGCGGCCTCACCGGCGCCCGAGGCGCCCGAGGCGGCCCGGTCGAGCGCCCGGGTGAGGGCGTCCTGACCGCCGAGGTCGGCCTGGTCGAGCGGGGTGTGCTGCTCCACGCGCAGCGCGCGCCACAGGCTGCGGTCCATCGTCTCGTCGAGGATCGCGAGCATCCGGTCGTGTGCCTCGCGGCCGGTGAGCTGCTCGGCCCGCGGGGCGAGGACGGTGAGCTCGGTCAGCTTCCGTCGGACCCAGCGCTTGCGGTACACGACGTGGTACGGACCCGTCACGAGCTCGGCCTCGACCTCGGGCCCCGCGTCCCGCCCGGCGGGGGCGGCCGCGCGGACCTCGGCGGCGGTGGAGCTGTCGCGGAAGTCGACGAGCAGGTCGAGCGCGGCGACCGTGGAGGTCTTGCCGACCTCGTTGTCGCCCTCCAGCACCGTCACGCCCTGCTCGGCGAGGTGGACCTCGCGGTGGTGCACGCCGCGGAAGTCGGTCAGCCGGATGCGCAGCAGCCTCACCGGTCACCTCCCACGGCGGCGAGCCGGTGCAGCAGGGCGAGCGCGTCGAGCGCCTCCGCGTCGTCCGTCGCCGTCGCGAGCTCGGTCGCGGCGGAGGCGGCGAACCCCGAGAGCCCCAGGGCCTCGACGTCGGCGTCGTCGGGCCGGGTGACGAGCTCGGTGGTGTCGACCTCGATCGCCGCGAGCACGGGGGTGTGGCCGGCGAGCACGTCGTCCAGCCGGGCGCGCTGGCGCAGCGTGAGGGTGCCCTCGCAGACCAGACGCAGCGCGGTCCGCTCGGGCGCGGCGAGCGCGCCGAGCCGGGCGTCGAGGGCGTCGAGGTCGTCGTCGGTGTCGAGCGTCGTGCGCTCGCGGGTGAACGCCCACCGGCCCACGCGCACCGGCCGCACGACCGCGCCGTCGGCGTCGGCGTCGACGACGAGCACGTTGCCCGGATCGGTCTCGTCGTGCGAGGTGACCTCCGGGGCGCCGGAGTACCCGATGCGGGGCTCGCCCGGGAGCGCCCAGGTGGAGTGCCGGTCGCCCAGCGCGACGTAGTGGATCCGGCCGTCGGCGAGCGCCGCGCGGCACACGTCGCTGTGGATCACCGCGGGATCGTGCGCGTCGGGGGACAGCACGTCGACCGCGCCGTGCCCGGCGAGGATCCGCACGACGCCGGGCGGCGCAGGCCGGAGCGCGCGCAGCTGGTCGGCCACGAGGTCGGACAGGGGGCGCTTCGACGTCCACGGCGCGGCGACCACCTCGACGCCGGGCGCGACCTCGTGGACCCCGGCCCGGTCGAGCACGGTGACGTGCGGCGGGCAGCGTCGGGCGAAGTCCGCCCGTCGCATGACCAGCGCGGCATCCGCCGGATCGTGGTTCCCGGGCAGGAGCAGCACCGGGACGGTGACCGTCCGCAGCGCCTCGCAGGCCCGACCGACGACGTCCGGCCCCACCAGGTTCGACTCGAAGACGTCCCCGCACACCACGACGAACGCGGCGCCCTCGTCGGCGGCCACGCGCCCGAGGGCCGCCACCGCGTCGAGACGGGCCTGCGCGAACCGGGCCTGGGCCTCGCCCGCGGCCTGCCCGGGACGCCCGGCGCCGAGGAAGCGCCGCGTCATGCCCAGCTGCCAGTCGGCGGTGTGGACGAAGCGCATGCTCACCTCCCCGGACGTGGACGACCGTAGGCCGTTCGCGATGACGACCCGACGGCGACACCCCGGCCGCCGTCGTGATCATCAGAGCACGACCCCCCGACACCGTCGGGCTCCTCTGGCGGGACGGCGACGGGTGCGGCAGGTTCCGACGGGTGAGCACACGTGACATCACCTCCGGGCCGGTACGCGTCGAGACCGGCACCGACCCCGAGCTCGCGGTGGTCACCGTGAACCACCCGCCGCTCAACCTCTACGACCGCGACCTGCACACAGGACTGCTCGAGGCGGTGACGGCCCTGGAGCAGCGGCGCCCCCGCGGTGCGCTCTTCCGCGCCGAGGGCAAGGTCGTGTCCGGCGGGGTGAACGTCCGCGAGACGTTCCTGCCGCTGACCCGGAACGCCGACGTGGAGGGCGGCACCCGCTACTTCGCCGAGCTCGTGGAGCTGGGGGAGCGGGTGCACCTGCTGCCGTTCCCGACGGTGTTCGCCGCCCACGGTCTGACCCTGACCTGGGCCTTCGAGCTCGCGCTGGCGTGCGACCTCATCGTCGCGGGGGAGTCCGCGAGCTTCGGGCTGATCGAGGCGACGGTCGGGCTGACGCCCGCGATGGGCGGGACGCAGCGCCTGGCCGAGCGGGTCGGGCAGGGCCGCGCGAAGTGGTTCGTCATGACGGCGGGCCGCTTCGGGGCGGCGGAGATGGAGCGCTGGGGCGCGGTGGACCGGATGGTCCCCGACGACGAGGTGGACCACACCGCGCGCGAGCTCGCCCGGTCGCTGGCCGCCGGACCCACGACGGCGCACGCCGCCACCAAGGAGATCCTGCGCGAGCTCGCCGTCGGGGGCCTGGGACGGGCGAACGCCCGCACCGCGGAGATCGCCGGCGCCCTGTTCGGCACCGACGACCTGCGCGCCGCGATGGAGTCGTTCGTCGAGCAGGGGCACGGGAAGGCGACGTTCACCGGCCACTGAGTCCCCGCCGTCGGGCGCGAGGGGACCCTTCGGTCGCTCTGTCCGACCGGAGGGTCCCTTCGCGCAGGCGCACTGACGTGCCGACGGGTAACAGGAACACGTGGTCCGTGTTACCCGAGGTTTCAGTTACCCGGGGTCGGGGATATATTCGTGTCGTCAGTCGATGTCACATGGGGAGATGACGACGTGAGCACCCCGACGACCACCCGCCCCGCCGCCCGCACCAGCGCCGAGGTCTCGGCCCGGCTCCTGCGCTCGGCGGCGAAGAAGTCCTACGACCCGGCCGTCGACATCGACTGGGACGCCCCGCTCGATCCCGACCGGACCTGGACCCCGGAGCACCGCGTCTCGCTGTACGGCACCCGGCTGTGGGACGCCCTCGACGCGGACCGGCGCCGCGAGCTCGCGAAGCACGAGGCCTGCAGCATCGCCGGCGCGGGGATCTCGGTTCGAGACGCTGCTGATGCAGCGGCTGCTCAAGGACTTCTACGACGCGGACCCGACGAGCGACCGCGCGCAGTGGGCCCTCACCGAGGTCGCCGACGAGTGCCGCCACTCGCAGATGTTCACGCGGATGACGCAGGTCGCCGGGGTGCCGAGCTACGGCCCCGTGCCGTGGGTCCGCGCGCTCTCCAAGCTCTACAGCGTCGTCACCTGGGGGCCGTCGGCCTACGCGACCATCCTCGTCGCCGAGGAGGTCCTCGACCGCCTCCAGCGCGAGCAGGCCGACGACCCGGACGTCCAGCCGTTGATGCGCCAGGTCAACAAGATCCACATCATGGAGGAGGCGCGGCACGTCTCGTTCGCCCGCGCCGAGGTCTCCCAGGGGATGGCGGCGCTCTCGCGTCCGGCCCGGGCCTACCACCGCTTCGTGACGGCCTTCGTCAGCTTCCTCATCGTCCGCAGCCTCATCCACCCCGGGGTGTACTCCGCGGTGGGGATCGACCCGGAGGTCGGCCGCCGGGAGGCCCTGGCGAACCCCCACTACCAGGAGATGATCCGGTGGGCGGGGGAGAAGATCCTGGGCTTCCTCGACGAGGAAGGCATGGTCCGCGGGCCCGGCACGGCGTTCTGGCGCCGCGCGTTCCTGGTGCCCCGCCGCACCCGTCGTCGGGAAGCCGGGCTCGCCGCCGGGTGAGCGGCGCCGTTCTGCCGTCAGACGGCAGCAACGCGCCATTGCTGCCACGGGGCGGGAGCCCGGACGTCTAGGTCAGCGGTAGGTCGCTGACCAGGTCCAGGGTGCCGTCGCGTCCGGAGCGCTCGAAGCGCACGCGGGCCGAGCGACCACGGGTCTCCAGCGTCGCGACCGCGTTGCCGAACCACGGGCCGCCGATCGGGTCCCACGCCACGGGCTCCTCGGGCACACCCCACCAGCGGCCGAGCCGGCGGACCAGCCCGACGACGGGACGCATCCACCCGGCGTCGAACACGTACTCCATGAACCACGGGACGCCGTTGCGCACCGGTGAGCAGGTCAGCTGGTAGACCCGGGACCGGGTCGGGGTCGGGAACCGGGCGCGCGCGGCGTAGCTGTGGTGGACGTCCCCGGACAGCACGCACACCGTCTGCGGCGCCGACGACGCCGCGCCGACGCGTTCGACGAGGCGCGCGAGACGGTCGAACGAGGCCCGGAACGCCGGCCAGTGCTCGAGGTCGACGGCCTGGCGCAGCTTCTCGGCGAGACGACTCCCGGCGGCCGCGGACCGCTCGTCCATCATCTGCACCTGGCTGGCCGCGGGCGGCATCAGCCACGGGATCGACGAGCCCAGCAGCAGGTGGTCGACCTCGGCCGGTTCCTCGGCCGCCTGCTGCTCGATCCACGTGAAGGTCTCGTCGTTGATCATGAGGCGCTCGCGCTCGTTGAGGACCCGCCCGCACCGGGAGTCGATGATGAGCAGCCGGGTGCGTCCGAGGTCCCAGCGGTAGCTCCACCGGATCCCCTCCGGCTGCCCGACGGCCGCGTCGGCCCGGGCCGCGTAGTCCTCGAGCAGCGGCCAGGCGTCCCCGTCGCACGCGAGGACGGCCTGGTAGAGCTCGTCGGTCGCCAGCGTGTCCGGGTCGAGGTTGCCGAGGTGCTGGTAGACCCAGTACGACGCGAGCCCCGCCCGGATCCGTGCGGGCCACCAGTCCTGGCGCGCCATCTCCTCGCGCCAGGCGTGCGAGGTGTTCCAGTCGTCGCGGATGTCGTGGTCGTCGAAGATCATCGACGTCGGCACCGTCGAGAACAGCCAGCGCAGCTCCGGGTCCGTCCAGCTCTCCGCGTAGAGGTGGGCGTACTCGGGATAGTCGGCGATCTCGGTGCCCGCGCCGCCGTCGACCCCGCGCCGAGACCGGATCCACTCCTGGGTGCGGGGCGTCGTCTCGTCGGCGTAGATTCTGGTCGCCGAGCAGACAGAGGGCGTCGGGGAGCTCGGCGGCCGCCGCGGCGTCCGACCCGGCGTCCCGTACCCGGGCGAGCAGCCGGGCGGCGTACGCGTCGAGGGCGTCGACGCCGAGGCCGCGCTCGAGCTCGGGGTCGCCCGTCGGGGGGTAGCGGCACGAGCCGAACACGATCCGCTGACGGCCCGGGTCCGCGACGACGGCGCTGGTGGCGCGGGTGCGGATGCGGCTCGCCGGCATCCCGGCGCCCTCGAGCGGCCAGACCCGCTCGCCGTCGAGACGCACCTCGTAGGTACGGCAGCTCCCCGGTTCCAGGTCGCGGACGACGACGAGGGCGTAGTGCTGGTCCTGCACGGTGAAGGTGTGGGCGGTGTGGCCGAGCACCTCGACCTCGCCCGGTGCCGCGGTCTCGACCCACACCGAGGCGGTGGTCGTCCCCACGTGCCGGAGGAACGGACCGAGCAGGAGGCCGTGATCTCTGTCGGTCGCCGTCACGCCTGCATCTCTACCGCAGCGGAGGGCGCCACGCCGTCAGGGACGGTCGGTGAGCCGCCCGAGTCGTCGCTGCAGCTCGTCGAGGCGGGCCTGCAGGAGGGTGACCTCCGCGGTCAGGAGGGGGATCTCGGCGTCGGGGGAGACGTCGGCACCCGGACTCTCCGCACGCTCGACGTCGGGCACACGGCGTTCCCGGTCGGCCTCGTCCAGCGGCGCCAGCGGGGCGAGCGCCTCGTAGCCGCCGCCCTCGTCGACGGACACCGGCACCCCGGAGAGCAGGCCGAACGTGTCCAGCGAGAGCACGGCCCGACGGCCCGCGCACTCCCGGCAGACCGGCTCGAGGCGCCGCCACCCGACGATCCCGCCCCCGACGTCGTCGAGCGCGGCCGCCGTCCGACCGCACCGGCAGCGTCCGACGCGTACCGAGCGCACCGTCTGGCGTTGGTAGCGCAGGCCGAGCTCGTAGGAGACGTAGCGCCCGGAGGCGAGGACCTCGAGCAGCACGCTGCGCTCGTACTGTTCGTCGCAGGCCAGGGCGCGGGCCTGTTCGGCCTCGTGGAAGCAGTAGAACCCGCAATCGCACCAGGTCGAGGGGCACCGGTGCCGCGAGGACTGCACGCACACGGCCTCGGCGACGGTCCCGTAGACCTGGCTGCGCCCGAGCGCGACCCCGTTGAAGCCGACGGCGCCGCCGTCGGAGGAGAGCATGGGGTACGCGATCTTCCAGCCGGGTAGCGCGGGCCGGTCGGCCGGCACGTCGGGCTCGGTGCGGTCGGCCCGGCGTCCGAACAGAGCGCGTCCCCCGAACGCGGTCAGATCAGGTCCCGGAGACGGCCGGGTCGGGGGTGCGCTCCGGGGCCGCGGTCACGGCCGGCGGAGTCACCTCGGCCGCGGGCACGTCCGCCGCGTCGGGCGCGGTCGGCGTCGGGGCGGGCGGGTCCTCGGCGATCCCGGCGGAGAGTCGGCGGCCCAAGCGCATGTCTGCCTCCCGTGGCTGCGTGGCGGTGACGCAGTCCCGATGGTCCGGTGCGGGCCGCTCCGCTGTCCAGTGTGGGCGGCGGGTCGTCACGAGATCGTCGCGCGACGTGGCGGATCGGGGTCGCGGGCGTGACCGTCCCCCTGGGCAGCGCGATCCGGGCCGGCCCGGTGGACGCGCGTCGGTCGATCGGAGAACATGCTGGTCAGGGTGTCGGAGGTGCTGTCCACCGCCGCGGAACCGAGTCCCGGGGACTCGGTTCTCACGGACGTCGCGGGGACGACGTGACCGCGGCGTGACGCGCGCCGGCGCCCCCGGTACAGCCGGCCCGTCCGCGGAGCCGGCCCTCCTGCTGAGGGCTCGCTGCTCGGCCCGGACGACGCTGCCCGTAGGCTCCCGCGCGCGGCGCACGACCGGGTGAGGCAGAGGTCGGCCGCACGGGGGCAGTAGCTCAGCGGGCAGAGCAGCGGACTCATAATCCGTCAGGTCGTCGGTTCGAACCCGACCTGCCCCACCGTCGGAGAGCGGGGGATCCTCTCGATCGCGGCGGCCGCCGCGCGAGTGGACTCCGCGGAGTGGATCTCCGCTGATACGCTCCGTGCGCTGGGGGGCACCGGCCACGAGCCGGCACCGAAGGTGCCGGGTCTGGCGTCGAGCCGACACGGATCGGGAGCCCCCACGTCATGGTCAAGCCCGCTCTCCGCGCCGACGAGGCGGAGCTCGCCGCCGCCGCCGGCGTGCTCGTGGAATCGCTCGGGCTCACTGCCGTGGAGGCCTTCGCCTGGATCGCGGACGAGTCCGTGACCAGCCGCCTCCCGGTCACCGACGTCGCCGACCTCCTCGTCAGCGACGCTGCCCGCGACCTGATCCAGGCCGATCAGGTGCAGGGGAGTCCCGCCGCCGTCGTGTCGATCGCCGGTGGTCCGGGGCGCTCGCGTGCGGCGGGAGCGGGTCGGGCACCTCGCCGGCCGAACCTCGGCGCGTCCGTGTCGTGGCTCGACCGCGACCACGGCGTCGATGCCCCCGTGAGCGACGAGATCGACGACCGTGCCGAGGCGGTCCTCCGTCGCTACCTCACCCACGGGCCCGGCGCCCTCCGCCCGTCGCGCTGACGAGGCCGGTCCCGCCTCGGCCCGCGCCGTGCGTCAGGGGGCGTCGGCCTTCCTGACGAACCGGTCCGCCCGGTGATCGGCGGCGGTATCCCCTTTCTCCGACGTTTCACGCGTCGGACCCGGACCCGGATCGGCGCGGGGAATTCTCGACACGTGAGCAGTTCTCGACGCGCCCCCCGAGCCGAAAGCAAGCGGTTTCGACGAGGAGCGGACGGGAATCCGGGCGGCCTCTTCAGAACCTCGAGCGAGGAGTACAGCGATGCTGGCCCAACAGGCACCGTCAGGCGGTGGCGGCGGTTTCGACATCCTGCAGTCGCTGCAGAACGCCTTCACCACTTTCCTGAGCTACGTGCCCAACGTGATCGGCGCCCTGCTGGTCCTGATCATCGGGTACATCATCGCCCGGTTGCTGCGCGCCGGAATCTCCCGGCTGCTGCGCCGCGTGCACCTCGACGACAAGCTCACCCACGGCCGCGGCGGCGAGTACGTCGCCCGGTTCTCCCCGAAGGGTCAGCCCTCCCAGCTTGTCGGGGCCGTCGTCGAGTACGTGCTGCTGGTCTTCGTGATCGTCTCCGCGGTCGGGACGCTGAACATCCCCGCGGTGACCGGGTTCGTGAACCTGGTGCTGGCCTACCTGCCCAACGTGATCGCGGCGCTGCTGATCTTCCTGATCGCCGCCGCCGTCGCCGCCGCGGTCGGTGGGCTGGTGCACCGCACCATGGGTGACACCCCGACCGGTCGGGTCGTGCGCTCCGCCGCCCCGACCCTGGTCATGGCGATCGCCGTGTTCATGATCCTCAACCAGCTCGGGATCGCCTCGGTCATCGTGAACGCCACCTACATCGCGCTGATCGGCGCGGTC
This sequence comes from uncultured Actinomycetota bacterium, assembly GCA_963849235.1. Classification (GTDB taxonomy): domain Bacteria; phylum Actinomycetota; class Actinomycetes; order Mycobacteriales; family Pseudonocardiaceae; genus Actinomycetospora. Next base: position 186,193 of record CAWKGY010000004.1, read on the forward strand.
GCGCTGGGTTCGGCGCTGGCGTTCGGGCTGGGTGGCCGCGACGCGGCCAAGGACCTGATCGACTCCGGGTACCGCAAGGCCCAGGAGCAGTCCGACCAGGTCCGCGCCGACCTGGCGACCGGGCAGCAGCGCGGCCAGGCCGACGCCCAGCGCGCCGCGCAGTACGCCGCCCAGGACGACCCGGCGACCCCGGCACCGACCAGTTCCTACGACGTCGGCGGCGCGACCGCCGGCGGCCGGACCGCGCAGCCGCCGCGCTACTGAGCACGCTCCGAGGACCTGGGTCCTCGCTCACCGGACGACGACGGGCCGGCAGGTCGATCACGACCTGCCGGCCCGCGGTGTGTCGGGGACCTTGGGCTGCGACGACGCTCGTCGGCGAGCGCAGCGCGGTGCGCTCGTCGCCACCGAACCCGGACTCACCCTGGCGAATCGCTCCCCGGTCCTGCACGGCAGCCGCGAGCACGACGACCGACCGCTCAGAGTCGGTACGTGAGGGTGACCCGGGTGCCGCAGTCCCCGGTGTCGATGTCGGAGCTCGAGCAGCAGGCCGCGATCAGGCCCAGGCCGCGTCCCCGGTAGCCGGGATCGGCGACCGGCAGCCAGCGGCCGTCGTCGAGGATCGTCAGGACCACCGTCGCCGGCTCGCCACCGTCGGCGCGGTACTCGGCACAGACGGAGATCGTCCCGGACCGGGCGCCCCCGGCGAAGGCGTGGTCGACGGCGTTCTCCACGGCTTCGCTGACCGCGAGCGTCAGGTCCTCGACGGCGTCGGGGTCGGCCACCACCTCGCCGAGCCAGCGTCGGGTGTCGCGACGCAGGCGCCCCACGTTGCCTGCGGTGGCCGCCACCCGCACGTGCAGGGGCAGCACCGGCGACTCGACCATGAGCCTCGCAATCCAGACGATGACGATCCGATGTGGATTACCGATCCCCCGTCGCCCGACGCGTCCGGCCGACGTGAGTCCCCTTACCCCGCGCCCCGGCGCCCCCCTTCTCTAGCATCGTCGGAGGACAGGAGGGTCGGTCGGCAGAGGAGGTGGTCCCGTGCAAGGGCAACTCACCGGGGTCGAGAACCCCTCGCGCGCCGCCGCCGTGAGGGCGTCGCGGCTGCTCGAGCTGGGTCCCGAGGAGTCGTTCGACCGGATCACCCGGCTGGCGGCGACCATCCTGGCGACCCCGATGACCTACCTGACCGTCGTCGACGACGTGTTCTCGGTGCTCAAGGGCGCGCCGGACTCCGCGGCCCTCTGCGGCCCCGACGGCACGTTCGCGGTCCCGGCGCGCGAGGCCGCCTGCCAGCTCATCGTCGACTCCGGCGAGGAGCTCGTCGTCCCCGACACCGCCGCCGACCCTCGGCTGCGTGACCTCGCCCAGGTCAAGGCGTTCGACGCCGCGTCGTGGCTCGGGGTCCCGATCCTCAGCCCGGACGGACACGTCCTCGGCAACCTCTGTGGCATGGACTCCCGCGTCCGGGACTGGACCGAGAGCGAGATCGAGGGGCTGCGCACCCTCGCCGCCTCGGTGAACGACACCATCGCCCTGCGCCTGGCCGCCCAGACGCTGCAGACCTATGCCGAGCAGACCGCCGAGCTCGCCGCCACGCTGCAGCAGTCCCTGCTGCCCACGCACCTGCCCCACATCCCGGGCATCACGGTCGCGAGCCGGTTCGCCCCGGGCGGGACCGGCATCGAGGTGCTCGGGGACTTCTACGACCTGGTGCCCAGCGAGGGCGGTGGCTTCGGGGTCGTCATCGGCGACGTGTGCGGCAAGGGCGCGGTGGCCGCACGCACGACCGCGCTGGCCCGCTCCGCGGTCCGCACCGCCGCCCACTCCGAGAGCGACCCCGTCGCGGTCCTGGCCACGGTCAACGACGTCCTGCTCGACTGGTTCGGCGCCGGGCGCAGCTTCGTCACCGCCGCCTACGCCACCTTCATCCCGGTCGACGGGTGCTGGCACGTCCGGGTGGCCAGCGCCGGGCATCCGCCGGGCTTCCTGCGCTGCGCGGACGGCACGGTCGTCGAGCTCTCCGCCGGTGGGCGGGTCCTCGGCCTGCGGATCGAGCACCCGACGGGCCTCGACGAGTTCACGCTCGGGCCGGGGGACACGCTGGTGCTCTACACCGACGGGATCACCGAGTCCCGCGACGACAAGGGTGTCCAGTTGGACGAGCCCGGCGTCGCCGCTGTCCTGGCCGCCGCCCCCGAGGACGCCGACAAGCTCGCGGCCGCCCTCGTCGAGGCCGCGCACCGCCACTCCGGGAACACCAACAGCGACGACCTCGCCGTCGTCGTCCTCCAGGTGCCGCGGGCGTCGTGACGGGTCGGCGCCGGACCGGGCCGTACCGTCCGCCGGTCGTCAGCGAGCGACGCCGAGGATCGTGGTCGGGTCGACGCTGCGGTTGACGACGCCGCGCGCGAGGTCGCTCAGGCGGACCCCCTGGGCGCGGGCGTGGCTGCGGAGCAGCACGAACACGTCGTCGGGCTCCAGCGGCTCCTGCGAGCCGTTGCGGCTGTGGGCGGCGAGGACCCCCTTGGCCTGCTCGATGATGACCCGGCTGTTGAGCGCGCCCTGCAGCTGTTCCTGCGCGGTCTCGGCGCGGCGCACCGCGCGCTCGTGCAGCAGCCCGATCGTCGCGGCGTCGGCCAGGGCCTGCCCGAGCCGGGTGTCGTCCTCGGTGAGGGTGTGGGGGTCGGAGTGCAGCAACGTCAGGACACCGATGACCTCGTCGCGCAGGCGCAGCGGCAGCGCGTGGGTCGCGCGGAACCCGGCCTCGGCGGCACCGTCGGCGTAGCGGGACCAGTTCCGCCGGGCCTCGGGGGTCGTCAGGTCCGGACAGAGCACGGGCCGGCCGGTGCGGATGCAGTCCACGCACGGTCCGCCGTCGATCGCCACGGCGAACACCTCGAGCAGACGGGAGCGCTCCGAGGACGCGGCGGCGACCGAGAGCCGGCCCTGCCCGTCCGCCAGGATGATCCCCGCCGCCGACACGTCGAGCAGCTCGGTGCAACGCTCGGACAGCATGGTCAGCATGTCGAGGGCGTCGAAATCGTGGACGAGCGTGTCGGTCAGGGTCAGGAAGGTGTCGATCACGCGGGATTCACGGTCGTCGCTCATCACGTCTCCGGTTCCGGGGTCGGTGGCCCCTCGTTGACATCGTCGGAGAGCCCGCCAGAGTGCTCTTCGGTCTGGTCGAAGACCAGGGAATGCTCGATGACGCGTCGCGCGACGTCGTGCAACGGCTCGCCTCCCGCGTACGCGAAGCCCCGCAGCCGGAGCAGCGCCGCCCCCACGTCGGTGCCCGTCTGGACCGAGACCATCCCGGAGGCCACGTGGACATCGCCGTGCACGTCGGGCAGCCAGCCCACGTCACCTCGGGCGTCCGTGTCCCGGCCGGGTTCCGGTTCGGAGTGCTCGAGCAGCACCTCGGTCGCGATCTCGGCGAGCGCCAGGGCGTCGGACAGCTGTACCCGGGACAGTCCGCCGGCGCTCGCCCGGAACAGGTCGAGGGTCCCGAGCCGGATCGCGCCGATCTGGAGCGGGAGGGAGAACAACGCCACGGCGCCCGTGGCCAGCGCCTCGTGGCCGAAGGCGAGCCAGCGGGTCGGCTCGTCGGTGAGGTCCGCGACCAGCACCGCCGTCCCACCCGCGTAGGCGTCGAGGCAGGGCCCCTCGCCGGTGGTCAGCTGCAGCTCCTCGAGCCGGCGCACCAGGTCATCGGTGGCGGCGAGCTGGTCACGGGCGCCGGCGAGGCCCCCGTCCCGGCTGCCCATCACCGTGATCCCCGCTCCGTCGACGCCGACCTCGGTCTGCGCCACGGCGCACAGCCGGGCCAGCCGGACCGCCAGGTCTGGTGCGGCGTCACCGTTGCTCGACGTGTCCAGCAGGGCCAGCAGCCGTCGCCGCCGGGTGTCCTCCCCGGCCGTGGGCGGAGCGGGTCGGTCGAGGCCCCCGGCGCCACCCGCGCCGTCACCGGGCGACCAGGGGTCGGACCGGCCGTCGGCGCCCCGCCGACCGTCGCGAGACCGGTCGTCGGGAGTGGCGCCGTCGGCGCTCACGGTGGACCCCTTCCGGACGTCGGCACGAGTGCGTCGACGTAGGCCGGGGTCTCGGGCGGCCAGCGGGCACCAGCCTCGCTGCAACGAAGACGCCCGAACTCTAGGGCATCCCGGCTCGTGACGAGCGGGCAGAGCCAGGGATGGATCACACCGGTCGCCGTTCGGACGCGGAACGCATCCGACGCGCCTCGACACCGAGACCTCTGCTTGGCACAGTGGGTGATCTCAGTGCGCGGTCGTCCCCGGACCTCGGTCTGCCGCCTGGAGTCCCCCGACTCGGCAGGACGGCACGCTCCATGGCCACCACCGACGACGACCTCGTCAGGGCCCTCCGACAGGCCGCCGACGGCCTGGTCCGGCACAGCATCCGGGACTTCGACGACGTCCTGGTCCGGATCGTCGCCTCGGCCGCCCAGACCGTGCCCGGTGCGGACGGTGGCGGCATCGCCCGCACCAGCGCCGGATCCGTCCAGGGCTGCTACGCGACCGACCGGGCCATCAGCGAGCTCGACGAGCTGCAGTGCACCCTCGATCAGGGCCCGAGCGTCGAGGCGGCCGACAAGCCGCCCCCGTCCGGTGTCGTCATCGGCCACGATCTCGCGGGCCGGGTCGACCACGACCGGTGGCCGATCTTCACCCCGGCCGCGGTACGGGCCGGCTACCACTCGGTGATGTCCACCCAACTGGTGTCGCGCCCGGGCGGACCCCGGTCGGCGCTCAACCTCTACGCCCACCGGCCCGGCGTGTTCTCCGAGCAGGCCAGGACCATCGCCGGCCTGTTCGCCGCCCAGGCGTCGCTGCTCCTCTACGGGGCCGACCAGGCCGCCCACCTCCAGCGGGCCGTGGATTCCCGGGACCTCATCGGCCAGGCCAAGGGCATCCTCATGGAGCGATTCGACATCGATGCGTCCCAGGCCTTCGAACTGCTCATCTCCTCCTCGCAGGAGACGAACATCAAGCTCACGGACGTCGCCCAGTGGCTGACCACCTCGCAGGAACGTCGCCGGAGCGGCGGCGGCAGCAGCGGTCCGGACCGCCCGCGGACCCACCTGCGCGCGGTGGAGCGCTGGGAGGGCGGCGGGACCGGGTGAGCCGCGCGGTGTCGACGGCGGCCGGGCCCGGCCACGCCGTCGACGACGTGACCGGGCCCGGGCGCGATCAGCTCGCGATGGTGTCGATCGCCTCGTGGTGCTTCTCGAACTTCACGTAGTCGTCCTCCATGATCGCCCGGGGGTTGAACAGGGGATCGGCGAGGATGCCGTGCACGCGGCGGCGCTGCATGCCCATGTTGCCGCCGTCGTAGATGGGCAGGACGGCCGCCTCGCGCAGGATCTTCCCGAAGCCGTTCTTGGTCTCCAGGCTGTTCACGCCGACGATCTGCATGCACTTGTAGACGCAGTCGAACATCATCTCGGTGACCTGGATCTTGTTCATCGCGCCGACGAGCTCGGCGTGCTGGTCGTGCTTGTCGAGGTAGTCGGCGGCGCGCCAGGAGAAGTACCGGCCCATCTCGATCTTGGCCGCGACGTCGCCGAGGACGTAGCCGACGTTCTGGAACCCGATGATCGGCTTGATCGCGCCCGCGGTGTTGCCCTGGGCGAACTCGAGCGCCATCTCGTAGGCGGCGCGGGCCATGCCGACGGCGGCGATCGCGGCGACCGGGCCCGACCACGCGAAGTTGCGGTTGATGACGAGGTCGCCGTTGCCCTCGGCGCCCGGGAGCAGGTTCGCCGCCGGGATGCGGGCATCCTCGAAGGTGATCTCGGCGTTCGAGGCGAGCCGGTGCCCGACCTTGTCGAGGTGCCGGAACGTCACGCCCGGGGTGTCGCGCTCCAGGACGAGCGCAGAGAGCCCCTCGGTGCCGCCCTTGTCCGAGTCGGTCCGCACGATGAGCGTCCCGGCGTTCACGCCCTGCTCGTCCCAGCCGGCCGACGACGGCCAGTACTTGCGGCCGTTGATGACGAAGTCGTCGCCGTCGCGCACCGCGGTCAGCCCGACGCCCGCCGGGCGGGGGAGCGGGATGTCGAAGTTGGCGGTGCCCGAGGGGTTGCCGGGGGGCTCGCTCGCGGTCCAGCCGCCGAGGTAGGTGCCGGTGGGGTCGGAGGTCGCCGCGCCGAGGAAGCGGCTCTTCTGCTCCTCGGAGCCGTACCAGGCGACCGGCATCAGACCGAGGCCGTTGCACAGCACGGTGCACGCGAAGCCCGGGTCGACGACGCAGAATCTCCTCGGCGGCGATCACCAGGTCGACGCAGGAGACCCCGCCGCCGCCGTACTCGGCGGGGAGCATGCACATCGCGATGCCGGCCTTGTAGGACTCGATGTAGGCCGGCTTCGTGAGCTGGAAGCCCTTCATCGGGTCGGGCTCCGCGTCGGCCTCGGCGACCACGGGCTTGAGCACGTTCTCCGAGAACGCCCGGACGTCGTACTGGAGCTTCTTCTGCTCGTCGGACATCGTGAAGTTGATCGTCATGGCGACCTTCCGATTCCTCGGGTGCGGGGTCCCCGCCACGGCCACGGAGCGGGAGTAGTGGTATCCGGCCTACCGCTTTTCAGGGCGACAAGGGGCCGGGCTTCGGAGCCTGCTCGGTGGACGACGCCGGGTGGAAGCGGCCCGGCACGAGCGGTACGAGATGCGTCACGACCGGTCCGGCGCCGGCTCCGGGAGCCCGGGGGCACGAGCCTTGCCGCGACGATCCGGCAGAACTAGCATCCGCCGTACCTGTTTGACCCCTCGTCGCCGAAGGGGGTGATCCGGAACCAGCCGTCGACCCGCCGTCCATCCTGCGAAGCGAGACGAGCCGACCATGAGGCACACCGCCCACGCCGACTACGCGCTGCGCGTCCTGCTCTACCTGCGCGTGGCCCCGGGCCGACAGGGCTCCGTCGCCGAGATCGCCGAGGCGCACGCCGTCTCCCGCCACCACCTCGTCAAGGTCGTCCAGCGGCTCGCCGGCGCGGGGATCGTCGCCACGGTGCGCGGCCGCGGCGGCGGCGTCCGGCTCGAACGCGACCCCGCCGGCATCACGGTCGGCGAGGTGATGCGCACGATGGAGAACGACTTCGCCGTCGTCGAGTGCCTCGGTCCGGCCCGCTTCTGCCGGGTCGCGGGGGTGTGTGGCGGTCGCGACGTGTTCGCCCGGGCGCTCGACGCCTACTTCGCCGTCCTCGACGACGCCACGCTCGAGGATCTCGCCGCCAACGACCAGGGCCTGCGCGGCGCGCTGCGCCTGACCCGCGCGCCGGGCGCGCCCCTGACCCCCACCGGGCCGACACCGGCTCGTCCGGCGACCAGCACCACCGCTCGGCCAACGGGGGCCGACGTCGACGTTCCCCAGCCGTGGATCCCTCGGCTGCCCGGAGGAAGCAATGCCCATCGACTTCGACCTGTCCCCCGACCAGCGCAAGCTCAAGGACACCGCGCGGGAGTTCGCCCTCGAGGTGCTGCGGCCCGCGGCGGAGCACGCCGACGCCCTGCCCGATGCCCAGGACGCGTTCCGCGCGATGAAGCCGGTCTACGCCGAGGCCGCCGCGCTCGGCTTCACGACGATGTTCCTGCCGCGCGAGTACGGCGGCGGCGGGGCCTCGAACGTCGACTTCCTCATCGCCATCGAGGAGCTCTGCGCGGTCGACCCGGGGTTCCCGACGGTCCTGCTGGTCAACGGACTCGGCCTGCTGCCGGTCCTGCACCACGGCACCGACGAGCAGCGCGACACGTGGTTGCCGCGCGCCGCCGCCGGACACCACGGGCGACTTCCTCGCGGGGTGGGTGGTCAGCGAGCGTGGCGGGACCGCCAACTTCGACCACCCCAGTCCGCAGGCCGGGATCCAGCTCGTCGCCGACCGGCGACCCGGCGGGGAGTACGTGCTCAACGGCGAGAAGCACTGGCCGTGCAACGCCGGGGGCTGGGATCTGCAGGGCGCCGACGTCAGCGTCTGCGTGGTGCGCACCGACCGCACCAAGGGCGGGAAGGAGGCGCTGAGCGCGGTCCTCGTCGAACGCGGCACCCCCGGGATCCGCTACGAGGTCATCGACAAGATGGCCCACCGCACCTGCCAGAACGTCACCATGACCTTCCGCAACGTGCGGGTGCCCGAGGAGAACCTGCTCGCCCGCGGCGACGGCGACCTGCTGATCAACCAGAACTTCACGTGGTCCTCGCCGATCGCGAGCATCGCCGCGGTCGCGGTCGCCCGCGGTGCCTACGAGTTCGCCCTCAAGTGGGCGAAGACCTACACCGGGGCGGGCTCGGGGCCGATCATCGCGCACCAGGCGGTCGGGCACCTGCTCACCGAGGTGGCCGCGAAGATCGAGGCCGGCCGGTACCTGTCGTGGAAGGCCGCGCACTACATGGACCGCCACCCCGGCGAGGGGCACGCGCTCGGCGGGATGACCAAGACGTTCTGCGGCGAGGCCATGCAGGGCGTCGTCGTCGACTGCATGCGCCTCGTCGGGGTCAACGCCCTCGACCGGAAGTTCCCGATGGAGAAGTTCTACCGGGAGTCGATGGTCTTCCCCCTCTACGACGCCGGGAACCTCGCGATGCAGCGCCGCCGGGCCTGGGGGGTGATGGCCGACGCCGCGTTCTCGCCCGATCTGTTCGTCGACGGCGGGTCGCTCCCGTTCACCCGCAGCATGGAGGGCTACGGCACCGTGTCCGAGGTCGAGCGGCGATGAGCAGGCGGGCGCCGTGGTCGAGGTCGCTCGCCCCCACCTACGCGGCCTGGGAACGGTTCGCCGCCGGGGAGGAGCACCCCGAGGGGGTCCCGCTCGGCATCGCGGCGTCCTGGCACCGATGTCGTGACGTCTACCGGATCGACCCCCGACGTGTGCCGCCCGGCTCCACCGAGGACGACGGGGTCTACGGCCCGGCGCACGCGACGCTCTTCGCCGAGCTCGGGGGCCTCGCCGCCTCGCTCACCGCCCGGCACGGGGACTGCCTCGCCACGGTCACCGACGGCCGGGGCCGCCTCGTCGCGTCCCGCGGTACCGGGGCGTCGGGGCGCCGCGCCCGCGACACCGGGCTCCTGCCCTCCTCCCGGTGGACCGAGACGGCCGCGGGGACCAACGCCATCGGATCCGCCCTCGTGGGGCGGCGTGCCGCGGGCGTCTGCGGCCCCGAGCACTGGAGCGCCGCGCTGCACGAGTGGAGCTGCACCTCCGTCGCGCTCTGCGACGCGCTCACCGGGACGCCGCTGGCCACGGTGACGGTCTCGGCGTGGAAGGACCTGGTGCCCGTGCGGCCGGTCGACCTGCTCGTCGAGACCCGCCCGCTGGCCGGCGTGCTCCGGCAGACCGCGGCCCGTGACCGCGCCCGGATCCTGGCCGCGTACTCGGAGCACGACCGCCGGACCGGGACAGCGCTGGTCGCGCTCGACGCGTCCGGGCGGGTCGTGGCCGCCAACGCGGCGTTCCGGGACCGTCCTCCCGACGTGGCCTCGGTCGACCTCGCGCGCCTCGTCGCCCGGGTCCGCGCCCGCACCGATGCCGCGTCGCCGGGGGCCGACGGGCCACCGGACGACCCCGCGGCCGCCTACGAGCTGATCCCCGTCCTCGCCGGCGCCGAGCCCGTCGGACTCCTCGCGGCCGCACGGGAGCACCCGGGGCCGAGGGAGCCCGGAGCCGCCGAAGCCGGAGGTCGGCCCCACCGACCCGCGCGCCCGGGTCCCCGCCCTCACCGACACCGGCCAGGTCGTCCTGCTGCCCGCGGCCACGATCCGGCACGCCCGCGCGGACGGCCACACCGTCTGGCTGACGACCGACGACGGTCTGCTGCGGGCCGCCCGGCGCGGCATCGACCACCTCGAGCACGACCTCGCCGCGGCCGGCTTCCTGCGGATCCACCGCAGCTACCTCGTCAACCTGGCCCGGGTCCGCGAGGTGACCCCGGAGCGGGGCGGGCTGACGGTGTCCACCGCGCCGCGTCGCCACGAACGGATCCCGGTCTCGCGGCGCTGTGCGCCCCGGCTGCGGCGTCGCCTGGGCCTGTAGCGGCCGGCGGTCGTCGGGCCCGGGGACGGCGAGCACGACGACGGGTCGGCGACGATCCTGGACGGGTGCCGACACCGCGCTTCCCCGAGCCCGTCGTCCCGCCCGGAGCCACCTCCCTCGCCGCCCGGCTGCGGGCCCTCGCCGAGGCCCACCCGGACGCCCCCGCCGTGTCCGACGGTCACGACCTCCGTTCCCGCGCCGACCTCGAGGCCCGCACGAACCGGCTCGCCCGGGCGTTCGCCGAGCGCGGGGTCGGGCGCGGCGACCTCGTGTCCATCGCGCTGGGCAACGTCGTCGCCCACGTCGCGTGCTCGGTCGCGGCCTGGAAGCTCGGAGCGGTCCCGCAGCCGCTCTCGGCCCGTCTGCCCGACGGCGAGCGGGACGCCGTCCTCGAGGTCGCCGACCCGGCGCTCGTCGTCGGCCTGCAGCCCGCGGACCGGGCGTGGCTCGGGCTCGACGACGTCGAGCGGCTGGCCGTCGACGGGGACGCCGGACCGGTGCCCGACGTCGTCGGCCCGTCGTGGAAGGCGCCCACCTCGGGGGGCAGCACCGGGCGGCCCAAGGTGATCGTCGCCGGCCAGGCCGCGTGCGTGGAGCACGTACTGGCGCGGGCGGAGGGGTTGCGGATCGGTCCCAGCCCGGACGGAGCATCCGGCGTCTTCCTGGCGACCGCGCCGCTGCACCACAACGCGCCGTACATGTTCTCGCTGATGGCGCTGCTGCAGGGCCACCACGTCGTGCTCATGCAGCGCTTCGACGCGGCCCGGGCGCTGGAGCTCGTCGGCGAGCACGGCGTGACCTGGCTCTACCTGGTCCCGACGATGATGGGACGGATGCTGCGCCTGCCCGACGAGGCGTGGGACGCGGCGGACCTGTCGAGCCTGCGGACCGCGCTGCACGTGGGTGCGCCGTGCCCGCCGGAGGTGAAGCGCGGCTGGCTCGACCGGCTGCCCGACCCGGGGATCCTCGTGGAGCTGTACTCGGGCACCGAGTCCCAGGCGAGCGCGATGATCGACGGGCGGGACTGGCTCGCGCACCCCGGCTCGGTCGGGCGGGTCACCCGGGGACACATGGCGGTGCGCGACGACGACGGGCGCCCGTGCCCGCCCGGGGTCACCGGCGAGGTGTGGATGCGCTCGGACGGCCCGCCGACGTACCACTACCTGGGCGCTTCGGCGCGCACGGTGGACGGGTGGGAGTCCCTCGGCGACATGGGCTCGTTCGACGACGAGGGCTACCTGTACCTCGCGGACCGGCGGGCCGACATGGTGATCGTCGGGGGCGCGAACGTGTACCCGGCCGAGGTCGAGGCGGCGTTGGTCGCGCACCCCGAGGTCGCCGACGCGGTCGTCGTGGGCGTGCCGGACCCCGACCTCGGGCGCGTGGTGCACGCGGTGGTGCAGCCGGCTCCCGATGCCGGGCCGGGACTCGCCGAGCGGCTACCCGCCGCCCTGGCCGACCGGCTGTCGCGTCACAAGATCCCGCGCACGGTCGAGCTCGTCGACCACCCGCTGCGCGACGACGCCGGGAAGGTGCGCCGAGGTGCCTTCGGATAGGTGCCTCCGGCACCTATCGGGCGCGACCGAAGCTGACGTCGCCGAACATGTTGCCGAGCTTCACCGACTCGCCGGGCTCCGGCGCCGTCCAGATCTTGTTGTTCCCGGCGTAGATCGCGACGTGGTAGATGCTGTTCGAGCCGCCCATGAACACCAGGTCGCCGGGCTGCGCCTGGCTCTGGGAGATGTGCTGCACCGCGTCGTACTGCTCCTGGGCGGTGCGCGGCAGGCTGATGCCCATCTTCCGGAACACGTACGAGGTGAACCCGGAGCAGTCGAAGGAGCTCGGCCCGGTGGCGCCGTAGACGTAGGGCGTGCCCTCGAACGACGAGGCCAGGTTGACGATCCGGTCGCCCAGCGGGCCGAGGCCGGCCACGCTCGCCGCCGAGCTCGACGAGGACTTCTTCGCGGCGGAGGCCTTCTGTGCGGCGGCCTTCTCGGCGGCCGCGGCCTGGTCGGCGGCGGCCTTCGCGGCGGGGGAGGTGTGCTTGACGGCCGGGGCCGCGGCGGGGGCGGTGGCCGCGATCGGGGTCACGGCGGCGCGCTGGGTGGGCACCGAGGCGGCGGCCGGGGCGTACGACATGGTCGCCGCGGCGTGGGAGACGTCGGGGGTCGGGAGCGAGAAGGCCCCGGTGGACCCGGCGACGGCCGCGGCGCTGGCGGTGACGAGCGCGGCGGCGATGCCCGCCTTGGTGAGCGTGCCGTCCGTGAGGGTGCTGGGGAGCGAGATCGGGAAGGACATCGGACCTGCGGTCGCAACGTGACGTCCGGGCATGGCGGCACTTTCTCGGTCGTCCACGACGTCTCGGGGTGACGTCGCTCCCGTCCTCGACCGCGGTGCGGCTCTCTGGCCCGGTCCGAGTCCAGGGGGAGCGGGTCGCCGGACGGGCACGGCGACCCGGACTCGGGGCCGGGTCGACCCACCGGGAGGTGAGCCGCCGAGACGGTATCGAGACCTTTTCGTGATCGTCAGGGGCTGCTCCGGGGCCCGGCGGCGGTGGGCGGTCGGGTGCACGGTGCCCGGTCGGGCGACCGCCCGCCGCGAGGTGACCGACGCCGAGCGCCCGACCGGCCGCGCGCCTGCGGCTCTACGGAGCAGTGATCGGCACCCGAACCCGTCATCGGGGCTGCCGACCCGCGCGAGCACGGGGACGATTCGTCCGGTTCGTCGTCACCGGTCGTCGCGGGGACGGCGCGCTGAGTCGTCCTCGGGCGTCGACGGGCGGTCCGAGGGCTGGGGCCTCGTCGTCGGGGGCGGCCGTCGTCGGGCGGCGGTCGTCGGGGCGGGCTCGCCGGTGCCGAGCGAAGGGCCCCCTCGCTCGATCCAGCCGCCCAGGGGCGCCCATCGCCGGAACCGGATCCGCGGCGGCGCTCGAGCGAGGGGCACCTTCGGTCGGCTAGATCGAGCGAAGGGGCCCTTCGCTCAGAACCAGCCTCGCCGAAAGTAGACAGGCTGGATTGCACAGGTTGGCCTGTCGAACTACGGTGGGAGCCATGGAGACGAGGGAGCCGACCGCCGCGGCCGTCCAGGCGGCCCGTGCCGTGCGGATCGCGGTCGGCCGGCTGCGGCGTCGGCTGCGCGAGAACTACGACCGCGCCGAACTGACCGCCTCGCAGACCGCCCTGCTCGGCCGCCTCCAGCGCGAGGGCCCGGCCAGTGCCAGCGAGCTCGCCGTCGCCGAGGGGGTCCGCCCCCAGTCGGTGGCGCTGTCGATCTCGGCGCTCGAGGAGCGCGGCTTCGTGACCCGGACCCCGGACCCCCGAGACGGGCGCCGCCAGATCGTGTCGGTCGGCCCGGCGGGCCAGGAGCTCCTCGCGAGCTCGCGGGCGGCGGGGGAGGGCTGGCTCGCCGGGGTGCTCACCGAGCGGCTCACCGAGGCCGAGTGCGCCACGCTCGTCGAGGCCATGGCGCTGCTGGAGCGGGTGGCCAAACCGTGACGACGCTCCTCGGGCGCCTGCGTCGGCCCACCGACACCCGGGCGTTCGACCGCCGGCTGATCGCCCCGATGATCCTCGGGTCGCTGCTCAACCCGGTGAACTCGTCGCTGATCGCCGTGGCCCTGGTCCCCATCGGGATCGCGCTCGGGGCCCCGGCCGCCGAGACCGCGTGGCTGGTGTCCGGGCTCTACCTCGCGACGGCCGTGGGGCAGCCGGTCACCGGACGCCTCGTCGACCTCTACGGGCCGCGGCCGCTCTACCTCGTCGGGACCGCCCTCGTCGGGATCGGCGGTCTGATCGGCGCGCTCGCCCCGGACATCTGGACGCTCGTCGGGGCCCGGGTGCTGCTCGGGCTCGGGACCTGCGCCGGCTACCCCGCCGCGATGTCGCTGGTCCGCCGCGAGGCCGCGCGCACCGGCCGGGACAGCCCCGAGGGCATCCTGACCCTGCTCTCGGTCTCCACCCAGACGATCGCGGTGATCGGGCCGACGCTCGGCGGGCTGCTCATCGGCCTGGGCGGCTGGCGCGCGACGTTCACCGTCAACGTCCCGCTCGCCATCGCCTGCCTCGTGCTCGGTGCCCTGCGGCTCCCGCGCGGACAACGCCGCGATCGCACGACGAGCCTCGCCGCGGCCGTCGACCCGGCCGGCATCGTGCTCTTCACGGTCACCCTCGTGGGCGTGCTGCTCGTCCTCATGCACCCGGTGTGGTGGCCGCTGCTCGCCGTCGTCGTCGTGACCGGGACGAGCCTCGTCGTGTGGGAGCTGCGGGCGCCGTCGCCGTTCCTCGACCTGCGGGTGCTCGGCGGCAACGTGCCGCTGCTGACGACGTTCGTGCGGTCCCTGCTCGCCGCGACCGTCACGTACTGCCTGCTCTACGGCTTCACCCAGTGGCTCGAGCAGGGCCGGGGCCTCTCGGCGTCGGGTGCGGGCCTCATCCTGCTGCCGATCTTCGTGACCGGGATCGGCGTCGCCGCGCTCACCGGCCGTCGTCGGGAGCTCCGCGGGAAGCTGCTCGTCGGGGCCGCGGGCCAGGTCCTGCTCGCGGGCCTCATGCTCCTGCTCGGCGACACCAGCCCGATCTGGCTGATCGTCGTCATCGCGCTGGTCGCGGGGGTGCCGCAGGGGCTCACCACCCTCGCGCTGCAGAACGCCGTCTACCGCCAGAGCGACCCGGCCCGCGTCGCGTCGTCCGCCGGGCTGATGCGGACCTTCTTCTACCTCGGGGCGATCGCCGCCTCGACCACCGGCGGCATCGTCTTCGCCCACGGCGCGACGACGGCGGGTGTGCACGACCTCGCGCTCGTCATGCTCGGCGCCGCCGCCCTGTTCCTCGTCATCACCGTCGCCGACCGCTCGCTCGGCCGGCTCGCTCCCCGAGAGGACCCCTCGTGACGCTCTCCGCCCTCGATCCGGTGCCCGCGCTCGTCGTCATCGACCTGCAGCGCGGCGTCACGAGCGGGACGACGACGACCCCGCACGCGATCGACGACGTCGTCGCCCGCTCCGCCGCGCTCGCCGACGCCTTCCGGGCGCGGGGCCTGCCCGTCGTCCTGGTGCGGGTCAGCATCGACGGCGCCGGGTTCAGCCCCGGGCGGGTGGACCGGCAGCGCGTGCGGGGCCAGAACCCGCCCGCGGGCTGGGACGAGATCGTCGACGAGCTCGCCGGGCACCCGACCGACGCCGTCGTCACCAAGCGCAACGTCGGCGCCTTCGTCGGGACCGACCTCGACCTGCAGCTGCGCCGCCGCGGCGTCACGCAGGTGCTGTTCACCGGGGTGGCGACCTCGATGGGCGTCGAGGGCACCGCCCGCGCCGCGCACGACCACGGCTACCACGTCGTCCTGGTCACCGACGCCATGTCCGACACCGACGAGGCCACCCACCACCACAGCGTCGAGGCGATCTTCCCCAAGATCGGCGAGACCACGACGACCGCCGAGGTGCTGTCGGCACTCGGTGCGGCGGTCCCGGCCTGAGCGCCCCGGTCTACCGTGGCCGCGTGGCCGCGCAGGAGACCGACACCGTCACGATCGAGATCGTGGAGGTGCTCGACGACGCCGTCCGCGCCGCCGTCGAACGCCTCCTCCCGCAGCTCTCGCGCAGCGCGACGTTCGACGGGCAGATCCTGGCGTGGGTGGTCGCCCACGAGGCGACGACGCTGTTCGTCGCCCGGCTCGACGACGTCGTCGTCGGGGCCCTGACCCTCGTGATGTACCCGCTGCCGACGGGGCTGCGGGCGCACATCGACGACGTGGTCGTCGACGACGTCGTGCGCGGCCGCGGGGTGGGGGAGGCGCTGGTGCGCGCGGGGCTGGACCGGGCGGTCGAGGTGGGGGCGCGCACCGTCGACCTCACCTCGCGGCCCTCGCGGGAGTCGGCGATCCGGCTCTACGAGCGCGTCGGGTTCGTGCGCCGCGACTCCACGCTCTTCCGCTGGGAGCCGCCGCGCGATCCGGCCTGATCCCCGATTAGCGTCGCGGCCATGACCGAGCACCCCGCGGCGGACGCGAAGAACTGGGGCGGGCGCCTCCCGCGCAACGAGACGCTGGACCTCGACGACGACCAGCGGTCGGCGGCGCAGGACCTGCGCGAACGCACGGTGCCGTGGGCGGAGGGCTCCGGGTTCGCGGGGACCGACGACGCCGGCGGGCTCCTCGGCCCGTTCAACGCGTTCGCGCTGCGCCCCGGGCCGGGGCGGGCGTTCAGCCGGTGGGTGGCCCAGGACCGGCGGGACTCGTCGCTGACGGCGCCGATCCGGGAGGTCGTGATCCTCACCGTCGGGCTCGCCTGGGACGCCGACTACGAGATCTACGCCCACCTCGCGGTGGCCCGGACGGTCGGGCTCTCCGAGACGGTGATCGAGGGGCTGCGCAGCGGCTCGACCGAGGGCTTCACCCGCGACGAGGTCGCGGCCCACCGGTTCACCGACCAGCTCGTGCGCACCCACCGCGTCGACGACGCGACGTACGCGGCGGCCGAGGAGGCCTTCGGCCGCGACGGGGTGCTCGACATGGTGCACCTGATCGGCATGTACCTCGCGACGTCGGCGCTGCTCAACGCCTTCGAGGTGCCGGCTCCCTAGGTGGCCTCCGGCCTCGTGAGCACTAATCCGTGCCAGGGCACGGATTAGTGCTCACAGGCGCGAAGCGCACCCACGCGGCCACGCACCTGCCGCGTCGCGGCCCGCGTCAGGGCGACGAGCAGGACGGTCCCGACGACGAGGGCGGTCGGCACGGCCGCCCAGTCCAGCAGGGCGTCGCCGGTGACGGTGCCGACGACGAGCACCGCGGCGGCCGGTGCGGCGGTCAGCGCGGTCGCGTACAGGCAGAGCTGGACCTTGACCGAGTACGCCGCGGTCGGGCCGCCCGTCGCGTCGAGGGGGAGCGGCACCCGCGCCGACGCGTAGATCAGCACGCCCGCGCCGCCGAGCAGCAGCGCCGGGGTCAGCGCCGCGACCCACGGCCAGGCCCACGGCTGCGCCGAGAACGCGGTCCCCAGGACCCCCGCGACGACCGCGACCGGCGCCGTGACCACGAGCCACGCGAGCTGGCGCCCGCGCACGTCCGGGCCGGCGCTGCGCGGGGCGAGCAGTGTCGACCAGATCGCGGTGCCGTCGTGCCCGTGGAGGTTGCTCGCGCACGCCGCGGTGATCACGGTCCAGAGCAGCCCGCCGAACGGCAGCAGCGCCGTGGTCGCCGAGGTGCTCGCCGGCAGCAGCGCGGTGCCGGCGCTGACCACGAGCGCGATGAGCAGGCACGTCAGCCGCAGCGGGTCGCGCGCCCAGAGCCGCAGCTCCTTCGCGACGACCGCACCGGTCGGCGAGGTGAGCAGCGGCGCGGGTGCCCGACGCCGGCCGCGCCCCCGGCCGCGCCGCGGGGTCGCCGCGCCGGCGATGCGCCGGGCGAGGGCGGCGGGTAGGACGGCGAGCGCGACGACGGTCAGCGCGGCCGGGCCGGCCAGGGCGAGCCCCACGGTCGCGAGGTCGCCCCGGGCGGCCGCGTCGACCGCGACCGGCGCCCACCCCGACGGCAGGGCCCGCACGACGGTGCTGAGCACGGGCGAGGTCCGGTGGTCCAGGACGCCCGCGAGCAGGGGGAGGAGCGTCCCGGCGAGGGCGACCACGCTGAGGACGAGCGCGGTGACGGCGGTGGCGAGATCGCGGCCGCGGCGGGCGGACGGGGCGACGGCGGCACCGGCGAGGGTGCTCGCCGCGACGGTCAGGGCGAGGGTCAGGGCCCACCCGACGATCCCGACGGCGAGGGGGAGCAGGCCCAGCCCGGCGGCGTGGGCGATCACGGCGGCGAGCGCGAGCCCGGTGAGCCACGTGGCGGGGGAGCGCAGCGTCACGAGGGTGAGCGCCACCCCGAGGGTGCGCGGCGGGATCGGCAGCAGCGCGAGCAGCTCCGGCGGCAGCACCGGGTCGCCGCCGGAGAGTGCGGCCTGCCCGACCTGGCCCGCCACCCACAGCGCGAGCACGAAGGCGATGGTGTCGGTGGCCGCGCCGGGGACGGTGCCGTCGCGCAGGCCCAGCCACAGCGTGCTCGCCGCGGCCAGGAGGCCGAGGATCCCGGCGGCGAGCAGCCAGGCCCGCGTGCGCGGCGGGGTGTGCGCCTCGATGGTGCCCCGCAGCCGGATCAGGAGGCCAACCACGACAACCTCGCCGGCCGTGCGGGCGCGCCGACCAGCGACGCGAAGGTCTCCTCGAGCGAGTGCCCGTCCCGCACCACGTCGGTCGGCCCCACGGCGACGACGTGCCCCGAAGCGAGGACCGCGACCTGGTCGCAGATCTGCTCGACCAGCGCCATGACGTGGCTGGAGCACACGACGGTGCCGCCCGCGGCGGTGAAGCCCTGCAGGATCGCGCGGATGGTCATCGCCGACACCGGGTCGATGGCCTCCAGGGGCTCGTCGAGCACGAGCAGTCGGGGGTCGTGCAGCAGCGCGGCCGCGAGCCCGATCTTCTTGGTCATGCCCGTCGAGTAGTCGGCGATCAGGGTCTGCTCGGCCCCCTCGAGGTCGAGGACGGCGAGCAGCTCCTCGGTACGGCGGGTCACGACGTCGACCGGCAGACCGCGCAGGAGTCCGAGGTAGGTGAGCAGCTCGCGGCCGGTGAGCCGGCCGGGCAGCCCGAGCCCGTCGGGCAGCACGCCCAGCACGGTCTTGGCGCCCTCCGGGTCCAGCCGGAGGTCCTGGCCACAGACCCGCACCGACCCCGCGTCGGGACGCAGCAGCCCCACGGCGATCGAGACGAGCGTCGTCTTGCCCGCGCCGTTGGGCCCGACGAGCCCGAGGAACGACCCCGGTTCCACGCGCAGGTCGACCCCGTCGAGCGCCTGCGTCGCGCCGAAGCGCTTCGAGACCCCCGTGATCTCCAGCGCGGCGGTCATCGGGGCTCCTCGGCGACGGCGACGGCGACGGCGGGGGCGACGGCGGGGGCGGTGGCGCGGTCGAACACGTCGGCCAGCTCGCGGGCCCGGTGACGGACCTCGACGGCGTCGTCGAGCGGGACCGCGACGACCGCGTCGATCGCCCCGGTGATCGCGAGCGCCATGACCGCCGGGTCGAACTCCCCGAAGTCGCCGTCGCGCTGCCCGGCCCGCAGCCCGTCCGCGAGCGTGGACACCCGGGAGACGAGCCCGGCGGGGTCGTCGTCCGCGGCGCCCCGGTCGGTCGCCGCCGTGGCCGCGAGGACCTCCCGCAGCGCCCGCAGCGGGGCCGGCGCGACCGCGAGCAGCTCGACGTTCGACTCGATCCGCGCCCGCAGCCGCTCCCGGTGACCCGTCTCGGCGTCGATGCGGGGCCCCATGTGCTCGCCGGCGGTGCGCGCCGTCGCAGCGAGCACCTCCGCGAGGAGCTCCTGCTTGTCGGCGAAGTGGTAGCTGATCACGCCGGTGCTGGAGAGCCCGGCGTGGCGGGCGATGCGGGTGAAGGTCGTCGCCGCGTGGCCGTCCCGCGCGAGCACCTCGATGGCCGCCGCCACGATCTGCTCCCGGCGCGCGCGCTCGGTCACCGACCGCGCTTTTGCTTGCATGAGCAGAAAGTAGCTCAGCTGAGCAGAACCGCCAAATCGTGGCGCTCGCCGTCACTGCTCAGGGGATCCGAGGCCACCTCCTTCGGCGTGGGCCTTGAGCGACGCGGCCTCGGTGTCGACGAGACGGACCACCGAGCGCCGTGCGAGCGGCCCGACCACCGGGGCGAGCATCCCGTCGACCCCGAAGGCCAGCTCGACGCGGCAGTGCTCCGGGTCCACGCTCTCGACCCGGTGATCGGCCCACTGCCGGAACCCCGGCTTGCGGGCGGCCCACAGGAACCGCTGACCCTCGACGACGAGCACGGTGTAGAGGTCGGGCCGGCGGCCGGGCTGGCGGACCCGGACCGGGACGCCCGGTTCGAGGTGCGGGCCCTGGAGTTCGACGGTGCTCATCGTGGGGGTCCAGGTCGGCCAGGCCTCGACGTCGCGCACGAGGGACCACACCTGCGCGGCGGGGGCGGCGACGTCGACGGTCGTGCGATAGAGCATGGAGGGCTCCTCGAGGTCCGCGGTGGGTCCGATCGTCGTCCCGACCCGCACCCCGGTCCAGCCGCTCGACCAGCGGGAACGCGGACGGCCCATCAGATTGCGTGCGATCGGAGGAGTCCGGTCCGAGCCGGGGCCGGATACGGTCGCGACCATGACCGTCACCGCCGAGCCGGCTGCGCCGTCACCCCCCTCGCAGGCACCGCAGTCGGCCGCGGAAGCGACGGCCGCCGAGGCCGCGGCAGGCGCCGGCCCGGGCAAGCTCATCCTCCGTTCCCTGGAACGCCTCGCCGCGGCCCTCGTCGACCGGGCCGCCGGTGCGGCGGTCGACAAGGTCGACGACGTCGCCGAGAAGCTCGAGGGCGTCGCCGCCAACGGGGGCGTCGGGCTCGGCGCCGCGTTCGGGGCGGGCACCGCGATGATGGCGGGGAAGAACCCCGTCGTCGGCGCCGTGAAGGGAGCCTGGGGCGCGCTCAGCACCGGCAAGAAGGTCGCGATCGTGCTCGGGCTGGTCCTGCTCGGGCTGCTGAGCCCGGTGGCCCTCGTGCTCGTGCTCGTCGGCCTGCTGATCGCGGCGATCGTGAAGGCCGCCAACTGAGCGACGCCCGGGCCGTCGCGGTCAGCGGGGGAGCAGGCGGACGTGGCGCGCGTCGAGGTCGTCGACGCGCTCGACGCCGAGCAGCTGCATCGTCCGGACGGCCTCGGTGCGCAGGATGTCCAGCGCCCGGGCGACCCCCGCCTGTCCGCCGGCCATGAGCCCGTAGAGGTACGCCCGGCCCACGAGGGTGGCGCGGGCGCCGAGCGCGCGGGCGGCGACGACGTCGGCACCCGTCGTGATCCCGGTGTCCACGAACACCTCGGTGCGGTCGCCGACGGCGGCGACGACGTCGGGGAGCAGGTCGAGCGGCGTCGGGGCCCGGTCGAGCTGGCGGCCGCCGTGGTTGGAGACGACGACGGCGTCGGCACCGAGGTCGACCACGGCGCGGGCGTCGTCGACGTGCTGGACACCCTTGACGACGAGGTGGCCGGGCCACTGCTCGCGCAGCCAGGTGAGGTCGGCGGCGACGGCGGTCGGGTCGAACATGTGCCCGACGAGCTCGGCGACGGTGCCGTTCCAGGAGCTCAGCGAGGCGAACGTCAGGGGCTCGGTGGTCAGCAGGTTCGCCCACCAGGCCGGGTGGCGCGCCATGTCGGCGAGGGTGCGGGCGGTCAGCGAGGGCGGGATGGTGAGGCCGTTGTGCGAGTCGCGCAGGCGGGCGCCCGCGACCGGGGTGTCGACGGTGAGCACGAGCGTGTCGTAACCGGCCTTGCGGGCGCGCTCGACGAGGTCGGCCGACGCGTCGCGGTCCTTCCACAGGTAGAGCTGGAACCAGTGCCGGCCCAGGGGTGCCGCGGCGGCGAGGTCCTCGACCGAGGTGGTGCCCATCGTGGAGAGCGCGTAGGGCAGGGACGCGGCCTCGGCGGCGCGGGCGACGGCGCGCTCGCCCTCGTGGTGCATCATGCGCGTGAACCCGGTCGGCGCGAGCACCATCGGCATCGCCGCAGGGCCACCGAGGACGGTCGTGGCGGTGTCCACCGACCCGACGTCGCGGAGGATCCGCGGGGAGAACTCGACGCGGGCGTAGGCCTCGCGGGCGCGCCGCAGGCTGATCTCCTGCTCGGCGGCGCCGTCGACGTAGTCGAACACCGCCCGCGGGGAGCGGCGCCGCGCGATCGAGCGCAGGTCGGCGATGGTGAACGCGGACTCGAGGCGGCGGCGCGTGGCGTCGAGGCGCGGCGGGCGCACCCGCAGCAGCGGCTTCAGCTCGGCGTAGCGCGGGAACCGGCGTGACGGCATCGGCGAGCCTCCTCGGCGTCGGGACCGGGCGCGGCCCGCCCCGCGGACGACGGTAACCCGCGGAGCGCCGACCCGGCCCGCTCCGACGTCCGGCCCGCCATGATCACGACCTCGAGAGCGACACGCGCACGCCGTGGTGCGACCCGCTCACGAGGACCCGATCATGTTGCGGGTCGGGGCCTACTTCCCGGCCGGCTCGCCCTTCCCGGCCGGCTCGCCGCCGACGGGCACCCCCGGCAGGGCGTCGCCGGCGGGCGGGGTGTCCGAGGCGCCGGTCGTCGTCGTCCCGACGGCGGGGACGGCCTGACCGGTGCGGTAGTAGACCCAGGTGTCGCCGGGGTGGTGCGCGGTGCAGTCGACGTCGACGACCCGCACCGCGGTGGGGTCCGCGCAGACCTCGTCGGTGCTCGAGTCCGCCCCCAGCCAGGCGCCGAGCGCGAACACCGCGACGATCGTGGCGAGCCCGACCCAGAGCGAGGCGATCACCGGGTCGGCGCGCAGCCGTCCACGCATGCCCGCCTCCTTCCCCGTCCCGCGCGTCACGGCCCGGCGAGCGGTCGCGCCGTGTGGTCCCGCGAGTCTGTACCCCTCGACGGGACCGGTCAGCCGGCCGCCCGCACCCCCGGGACGACGGGCCGCGCCGGGTTGCCCGCCCACGTCTCGCCCGGCCCGACCGAGCGGGTCACGACGGCGTTCGCCCCGATGATCGCGCCGGCCCCGATCGTCACGGTCTCGCCGCTGCGCGCGAGGACGACCGCGCCGGTCCCGAGCACCGCGCCGTCCTCGACGACGATGCGGATCGGGCCGCGGTGGAGGGGGAGCCACGGCTCGGCGCGCCCGAACGTGACGTTGTGGAAGATCGTCACGTCCCGGCCGATCCGCGTCTCGGGGTGCACGACGAGGCCCGCGGTCGCGTGCACGAGCGTGAGGCCCGGCCCGATGGGCACGCCGCGCGGGACGTCGATGCCGAGCACGTAGAGCAGCAGCCGGATCGCCCGCCCCGGCAGCCCGCGGGTGCGCAGGTACACCAGCCGGATGACGGCGTCGTCCATGCGGGTGCGGTGCATCCGGTGCGGGGCGAGGGTCACGGGCGGCATGGTGCCCGCCGCCGGCGACCCCGTGAGCCGCGGGGTCGTGCCCGGAGTGTCGTGGAGCTGTTCACTTCGAGTTCGAGTCAAGACGGGGCGCGGGTTCGTCTGGGTCGCGGGCGAGGCGACCTGCCTCACGCCGATGCGCCCTATGCTGCGCAACCACCCCGCGCTCGACGCGCAGTGCGTGGACGTCGACGGCTACTGGCGCCGCGGCACCGCGAACCACGACCATCACGGCTCGGACGACTGAGCTCGCCCCGCCCGGCCGGGGTGCTCCCGCCGAAGGCCACCTACCGGGCGTCGCGGTCACGCCCCGGGACGGCGCACACTCGGCGCCGTGAGCACCAGGATCTGCGGCGCCCGGATCTTCGACGGCGAGCGGTCGCTGGGGGTGGGCACGGTCGTTCTCGACGGCGACGAGATCACCGCGGTCGAGTCGGGGGCCCGTGAACCCGCCGAGGGCGACGTCGACGGCCGGGGCGCGACGCTGCTCCCGGGCCTCATCGACGGCCACGTCCACCTGCGGGGGGCCGGCAACCTCGGCCAGGACCTGCGCCACGGCGTCACCACCGTGCTCGACATGTTCTCCGCGCCGCCGCAGTTCACCGCGATGCTGCGCGGGCGCGCCGCGAGCCGGGACGACGAGGCGGACCTGCGCAGCTCCGGGCTGATGGCCGGGGCCGTCGACGGCTGGCCCGCCGTGATGCTCCCGCCCGATCCGAGCGGCTGGCGGATGCCCGGGCTGTCCGGTCCGGAGGACGCCGAGCGGTTCGTCGCCGACCGGGTGCGCGAAGGGTCGAACTACCTCAAGGTCTTCGTCGAGAACGCCGCCGACGTCACCCGTCCGACCCTCTCGCCCGAGACGGTGTCCGCGCTCTGCGCGGCGGCCCGGGCCCGCGGCCTCGCCACGGTGGCGCACGCCCCGACGCGGTGGGCGTTCGCGACGGCGCGGGGGGCCGGCGTCGACGTCCTCACCCACCTGCCGCTGGACGGCCCCCTCGACGACGACGCCCTCGGTGGGCTCACGGTGGTCCCGACGATGACGATGATGGCCGCGCTCACCGACCCCGGGTCGCAGAACGCGCTCTTCGCCGACCCGCGGCTCACCGCGCGGCTCCCGGTCGACGTCGTGGACGCCCTGCGGGCCGGGGACCGCGGCGGGCTGCCGACCAGCTCCGCGTCCGGCGCCGCGTACGAGAACGCGGCCGAGAACCTGCGGCGGCTCGTGGCGGCGGGGGCGACGGTGGTCGCGGGCACCGACGCCAACGACGTCCCGGGCCGGCCCGCGGCGGTCATGCACGGGGCGTCGCTGCACCTCGAGCTCGAGCTGCTGGCGCAGTGCGGGATGGCGCCGACCGACGTGCTCGCCGCCGCGACCTCCCGGGCCGCCGACGTGTTCGCGCTGCGCGACCGAGGACGGATCGCGGTCGGGCGCCGGGCGGACCTGCTGCTCGTCGACGGCGACCCGACCGTCGACATCACCGACACCCGGACACTGCGCACGGTGTGGCGGGCCGGGGTGCCGCACGACCTCGCGCACCCCGCAGGGACCGGTGGGCTCGGGCCGGTGCGGGCGAGCCGCTGAGGGCGTCCCGACGGCGGGGCTTTCCTGTCACCGGCTGCGAGCGACGGGACGAGCACGCCGCCAGGGCTCTGCTTGCGCACAGGGAGGCGTCCTACCGCACGTCCGCCTCGTGCCCCGCGACCTCCGGATCGAGCAGGGCGTGCTCACGACGCTCGAGGGACTGCTCCCGCGCCTCTGATCCCGGAACGACGAACGGCCGGCTCGTGACCCCGGAAGGTCACGAACCGGCCGCTCGTACCGATCACGAGTGCGCGACTACCGCGGCCCGGTCGGCAGGACCTGGCGCCCGAAGGTCGAGTTCGTGACGACCGCGAACGATCCGTACCAGGCCACGATCGCCGTGACGATCCCGAGGATGCCGCCGACCGTGGCCAGCGAGGCCACCCCGCCCAGCGTCCCCAGCACGAGGAACAGGAACGTCAGGAACAGGAACCCGAACACCCCGATCAGGGCGACCGAGGTCTTCAGCGAGGCGATGAACATGTACAGCGTGAAGATCGCCCAGCCGAGCAGGAACAGCCCGGTCGCGGTCTTGGTGCCCGACTCCGGCAGGGACGGCTCGACGAACTGCACGAACGCCGCGAAGGCCATCCAGAACGCCCCGTAGGAGACGAACGCGGTCACGCCGAAGGTGTTGGCCTTACGGAACTCGAACAGGCCCGCGATGAGCTGGGCGACCCCGCCGTAGAACAGCGCGAGCGGCAGGACCGACTTCTCCAGGTTCTCCGGAGCGATGCCCGCGTTGAACAGGCTCAGCAGGAAGGTCGTCGTCGCGAACGCGGCGAGACCCAGCGGACCGGGGTCGGCGAAGCCCTTCGTGGGGTCGGCGGCTCCCGGGGTGTGCTCGACGTTCGGAGACTCGTTGACGGTCGTGGACATCGACGTCCTTCCCTCAGGTGCGGTGTGCTGCCGCGGCGTTCCCGATCATGCGCCGCGTCACACCGACCTCATATCGGGAGATCATCCGCCGACGCAAGCTGCGCGCCGAGCACGAACGGGTGACGGCGGGAGGAAACGGACGTCCGGTTCCCGACCGGGTGTCTGACCTCGCCCTCCTCGAGGGGAGGGATCCCCTGCTCGACGGGACAGGGCGGTACTGCACCGATCGGACCAGGCTGGTTGGTGTGACGCAATTCACATTCGCTGGGCGACCGGTGATCAGGTCGCGCGTCGGGCGAGCCCGGCGACGTACGCGGCCTGGCCGGCGTGCTGGATGTCGTCGTCGACGACGCTGATGATGCGCACGCCCCGCGTGACCGGCGGGTCCCAGGCGTCGTCGATCACGTCGTCGAGGTCGGCGTCCGACAGCGTGCGCAGGTAGGCCACCGTCCGCTCGTGGACGGCGTCGTAGTAGCCGGTGAGCAGGGCCGGGTCGGCCACGTGCACCGCGGCGACATGTGCGGAGGTGTGCCCGTAGCCGATCGAGGACGGGTCGAGGTCGAAGCCGAAGCGGTCGGCCCAGCTCGGCCCGCCGTCCTCCGGGCTGCCCGTGTAGGTCTGCTCCGCACCCGCCAGATCGGCGAGGTGGTCGTCCTGCACCCGCGTCAGGTGCCAGACGAGCCAGCCCACGGGGTTCGCGTCGGCGTCGGGCCGCAGGTTCAGCGCCTTCTCGTCCAGACCGTCGACGGCGCGGTGGACGTCGCTGCGGACCCGGCCGAAGGCGTCGACCAGGACGTCGATGCTGTTCACGCGGAGCTCCTCCTCGCAGATGGGTCTCAGGCCACCTGCACGTCCAGTGTGGCCTGCCCGAAGCCCAGCAGGTGCTGGAAGTGGCGCAACCCGGGGGAGAGCAGCAGCGCGCCCTCGACGGCGAGCAGCCGCACCCCGGCCGCGGCGA
The DNA here is from genome assembly GCA_963849235.1 of uncultured Actinomycetota bacterium. Classification (GTDB taxonomy): domain Bacteria; phylum Actinomycetota; class Actinomycetes; order Mycobacteriales; family Pseudonocardiaceae; genus Actinomycetospora. The sequence goes on from CAWKGY010000004.1 coordinate 212,603, forward strand.
GCTCGGTGACGACGTGGGCGGAGAGCAGGTAGCGCGCGTCGCCCTCCCGTCCCGGCGCGGAGAGCATGAGGTCCAGGCGGGCGAGCTGCCCGGCCGAGCTGGTGAGGGCGAGGACCTCCGTCGTGCCGTCGGCGGACTCGGCCACCCAGCCGGTGCAGAGGCCGGCGGCGAGGTCGGCCTGGGCTCCCGGGACGATGGCCCGGTACCAGGGGTCGGGGACGACCTGCTCGAGGCGGTGCGCGGACTCGACCGGATCCAGGGTGCGGCACGTGACCCCCTGCTCGCGGGCCCGGCGGCTGTTCGTCCGCAGGGCCTGCCGCGACTTGCCGCGCAGGTACTGCTCCGGCTCCTCGGGCAGCGGGAGCACCGACACCGCGAGGCCGCGGGGCACGCCGCGGTCCTTCCCGGCGTACTTCGCGGCGAGCCGACGGCCGCCGCGGGTGTCGGGCACCGTCACCGGGACACGCGGGAGCCCCGCGAGGGCGGGGGCGACGCGGGAGGCGAGGAGCCCCCCGGCGGTCGCCACGCGACCCCGGGCCACGAGGCGCGTCGCGCGGCCCCGGGCTCCCTTCCGGCGCTGCAGGCCGTCCGCGAGCGCGACGAACCGGTCGTCACGCAGCAGCGACGGGATCGGCTCGATCGGTCCGAGCGAGCCGATCGACTCTGCGTGGTCGACCAGGGTGGAGGGCTCCAGTGCCGTCATCGACGTCCTCTCTGCGGGGAGCGTGGCAACAGGGCCGGACGCGGGGCCCCGCCGCCATGCCATCACATTTGCATAACGGCATGGGCACACCCCTTGACGAGGATCACCACCGTGGTGGGTGACGTCGCCCCGCGAAAACCCCCCGGACGAGGTCGTCCGGGCACGATCACCCCGACCAGGTCGTCGGGGTACGCGCCTAGCGCGGAGCGCGTTGGCGGCGGGCGAACCCGATCCCGCCGACCACCGACAGCCCGACCTCGGCGACCACCAGCAGAATCAGTCCCGCACCCGGGGCCGTCACGCCGGAGGAGAGGGCGGGGTGCAGGGCGCCGGCGCCGCGCAGCGCGCCCACGACCGCCAACGCCGTCGTCACCTGGACCCCCAGCGCGGCGGGGAAGGCCAGCCACGGGGTGACGCGCTCCCGGCCGAGCACGAGGTCGACCACCGGGACCAGCGTCAGCACCACGAACAGCCCGAGCGCCACGAGCGTCGGGCCCTTGGCCAGCTCGATCGCCGTCCAGTCGTGACCCGACGTGCCGTGCGCCAGCGGGAGGAAGAGCCCCACGAGGCCGGCGAGGCAGAGCGCGACCGCCGTCCACGGCCGCGTCGTCGGGCTGCACGTCGCGATGAGGAACCGGCCGCGCAGCCGCAGCCCGCGCATCCCGGGCACGTCGAAGCGCTCGCGCGGGACCCGTTCGAGCGGCACCGGCGGGTGGAGGGCATCGTGATGGTCGGGCTGGTCGTCCCGTGCGGACTCGTCCCGGGCGAACTCTGCGGCCGACATGGGCCATCCCTCCCCACCACGGCCCGCGCACCACGCCGCGGGTCCGATCCCTCGCTCGCTCCTGCGGCACGGAGCTACCCCCGTCCGAGGGAGATCACGCAGATCACACAGGAGGTCACACTGCGCTGCGGCGAGCGGGACGACGAGCGGCTCCGCCCGTCTGCTCCGTCCGAGAAACGCGCGATGAGCTCCTCGACCGCGCCCCGCGACCCGTCGCATCGCGCCTGCGCCGATCGGCGGGCCGTCGTGACCGTCCGGTGCTGTGACCATCACCGGACGGCGCAGCCATCGGAGATCTCGCCACGCTCCGCTACCGTTTCCGCCATGGTCGAGTTGGATCGGTCCGCGCGGGTGCTCGTCGCGGGCTCGGGGGGTCTGGTGGGGTCCGCGGTGGTGCGGGCGCTGGAGGGGGCGGGGTTCTCCGAGGTGGTGGGGGCCCGGTCGGCGCAGGTGGACCTGCGGGATGCGGGTGCGGCGCGGGAGTTCGTGGCGTCGGTGGCTCCGGTGGCGGTGGTGGACGCGGCGGCGCGGGTCGGGGGGATCGCGGCGAACGCGGCGCGGCCGGTGGAGTTCCTGCACGACAACCTGCGGATCCAGGCGAATCTGTTGGACGCGGCCGCGGCGGCGGGCACGGAGCGGTTGTTGTTCCTGGGGTCGTCGTGCATCTATCCGAAGTTCGCGGAGCAGCCGATCCGTGAGGACTCGTTGCTGACCGGTCCGTTGGAGGCGACCAACGATGCCTACGCGGTCGCGAAGATCGCGGGGATCATGGGGGTGCAGTCGTATCGGCGGGAGTACGGGGCGCGGTGGGTCTCGGCGATGCCGACGAATCTGTACGGGCCGGGGGACAACTTCGATCTGGAGTCCTCGCACGTGCTGCCGGCGTTGATCCGGAAGTTCCACGAGGCGGCGGTCTCGGGGGCGTCGTCGGTGACGGTGTGGGGGACCGGGACGCCGCGGCGGGAGTTCCTGCACGTCGATGATCTGGCGGCGGCGTGTGTGCATCTGCTGGATGTCTATGACGATCCGTCGCCGATCAACGTGGGCACGGGGCAGGACGTGACGATCGCGGAGCTGGCGTCGTTGGTGGCGGAGACGGTGGGGTTCTCGGGGGAGATCGTGTACGACACGTCGCGGCCGGACGGGACGCCGCGCAAGGTGCTGGATGTCTCGCGGATCACCGCGACGGGGTGGAAGCCGCGGATCGGGCTGGCCGAGGGGCTCGCGTCGACGTACCGCTGGTATCTCGACAACTACGTCACCGAAGGAGCCACGGCGTGAAGCGAGCGCTGATCACCGGGATCACCGGGCAGGACGGTTCGTATCTGGCCGAGTTGCTGCTGTCCAAGGGTTACGAGGTGCACGGGATCATCCGGCGTTCCTCGACGTTCACGACGGGCCGGATCGAGCATCTGTATCAGGATCCGCACGAGTCCGATCAGCGGCTGGTGCTGCACTACGGCGATCTGACCGACTCGTCGCGGCTGGTGACGTTGATCGAGAAGGTGCGGCCCGACGAGGTGTATCACCTGGCGGCGCAGTCGCACGTGCGGGTGTCGTTCGACGAGCCGGAGTTCACCGGCAACACCACGGGGCTGGGGACGGCGCGGTTGCTCGAGGCGATCCGGATGGTCGGGATCGACACCCGCTACTACCAGGCCTCGTCGTCGGAGATGTTCGGGGCGACGCCGCCGCCGCAGTCGGAGGTGACGCCGTTCTATCCGCGCTCGCCGTACGGGGCGGCGAAGGTCTACGGCTATTGGATGGCCCGGAACTACCGGGAGGCGCACGGTCTGTTCGCGGTGAACGGGATCCTGTTCAACCACGAGTCGCCGCGGCGGGGTGAGACGTTCGTGACGCGCAAGATCGCGCGGGCGGCGGCGCGGATCGCGCAGGGCACCGAGGAGTTCGTCTACCTGGGGAATCTGGACGCGGTGCGGGACTGGGGGTTCGCTCCGGAGTACGTGGAGGGCATGTGGCGGATGTTGCAGGCCGACCGGGCCGATGACTACGTGCTGGCGACGGGGACCGCGACCACGGTCCGGGAGTTCGTGGAGTACTGCTTCTCGCACGTGAACGTGGACTGGGAGTCCCATGTGCGCTTCGACGAGGGCTATCTGCGGCCCACGGAGGTCGACGCGCTGATCGGGGATGCCTCGAAGGCGCAGCGGGAGCTGGGCTGGAAGGCCCAGACGATGCCCGAGCACCTCGCGCACATCATGGTCGACGCCGAGCTCCAGGACGCCGGCCCGTCCCGATGAGCCCGACGACCCCGGCGCCTCCCACCCCGGCGCACCCCGCCCCGTGAGCGAGGCGGGGCCGGACTCGCCCGCGACCTCCGGTCGTCGGCCCGGCGGCCCGCTCTCGTTGTTCCTGGGCCGCATCGGAGGGGTGGCCGGCGCGCTCGTCGTCGGGCAGGTCGTCCTCGGGGTCACCTACGTCGTCGGGGCCCGCTCCATCTCCCCGGCCACCCTCGGACTCGTCGCCACCTGCGCGGCGATCGGGCAGGTCGCGGCCACCGTCGTCGACCTCGGTCTGATCAACTATCTGGTCCGCGAAGCGGCGGCCGGACGGCTCGACGAGGCCCGCGCCCGCGCCGTCGTCGCCGGGAAACGACCGTGGGCCCTCGTGCTGCTCCTCGTGGTCGGGCTGGGGCCGAGCCTGGTCATCGCCCCGAGCGTGCCGAGCGCCGTCCTGCTGGCCTTCGTCGGCATCGGGGTGTGGGAGGCCCAGAACGCCAACGGGCTGCTCCGCGCCCGGGAGCAGTTCGCGCGCGCGTCGACCGGCCAGCTCGCGGGCCGGGTCGCCGGTCTCGTCGTCGCCTCGATCCTGGCCCTGCTCGGCGCCGGCGAGCTGGCGCTGGCGGCGGCGCTGCCGCTGTCGTTCCTGTTCGAGGCGGGCCTCGACCGGGTCTTCCTCGGCCCCGCGGGGGAGCGGCGACGCCCGGTGGGCGAGCTCGTCGGCCACCACCGCGAGTCGCTCGGCTTCGGGCTCGCGAACCTCGCCGCCTCGGCCCAGCAGCTCGACACCCCGCTGGTGACGGCGGGTGCAGGTGCCTTCCAGGCCGGCCTGTACGCCGCCGGCGGGCGGCTGCTCGGCCCGCTGACCTTCCTCGCGAACTCGCTCGGCCTGGTGGCATCGCCCTGGCTCGCACGGGCGGGTGCCGACGACGAGGCCCTGCGCGGCGAGGAACGCCGGGTCCTGCGGGTCGGCGCGGCGCTGTGCCTGGCGCCGCTGGTGGCCGCGCTCGCCGGCCCGCCGCTGATCCCGCTGCTCCTCGGCCCGGAGTACGCGAGCTCCGGGACGGTCTTCGCGATCCTGGCGATCGGGGCCGCCGTCGTGACCCTCAACCAGCCGTTCGCCGTCATCGCCCAGAACCGGGGACACCAGCGGGCGGTCGCCGCTCGGGATCGCGGTCGGGCTCTCGATCGGCCTGCTCGCGACGCTGGTGCTCTCCTGGTGGGGCGGTGCCGTCTGGGCCGCCGTCGGGTACGTGATCAGTCAGGTCGTGATCTTCGTGCTGCTGGGCCTGGCCGCACGCCGGGCCCGCCGTGACGGCGCGCCCGGCGTCGCCCCCGCCGTCCCGGAAGGCCCGGAGATCAGCTGAGCCGGTGCCTCAGAGGTGGGCCGGCATCCGCTTCACGACGTGGAAGAAGTTGCCCGGCATGAGCTCCGGCTCGCCGGCGGTGACGTGCGGGACGCGCGTCAGCAGCTCGGTGAACAGCGCCCGGAGCTGGAAGCGGGCGAGCTGGTTGCCCAGGCAGTGGTGGATGCCGCCGCCCCCGAAGCTGATGTGCGGGTTCGGGTGGCGGGAGAGGTCGAGCTCGTGGGGCCGGTCGATGCGGGACTCGTCCCGGTTGGCCGAGCTGTAGAACATGACGACCTTGTCGCCCTCGGTGATCTGCTGGCCGCGGAACTCCAGGTCGTGGGACGCCGTCCGCCGGAACGTCATGATCGGCGTGGCCCACCGGACGATCTCCTCGACCGCCGTCTGCATCCGGCCCTCGAGGTCTCCGAGCAGCCACTCCCGCTGGTCCTGGTTGTCGGTGAGCGCCCGGAGGCCGTGGCTCGTCGACTGCCGGGTGGTGTCGGTGCCGGCGATCGTGAGCAGGCAGAAGAACGCGGCGATGTCCTCGTCGGCGAGCTGCTCGCCGTCGACCTCGGCCTGGACCAGCGCCGTGATCAGGTCGTCCTGCGGGTCCGTCCGGCGTGCGTCGGCGAGGCGCATGCAGAGCTGGTGGGTCGACACGATGGCCTGGAACATGCGGGTCACGCGCTCCTCCTGCGTGTGCCCGACCAGCTCGGGGTCGCTCCACCCCACGAGGACCTTCATCTCGCGGTTGGCCTCCTGCCGGTCCCCGTCCGGCACCCCCATCATGTCGTTGATGTTGTGCATCGGGAGCAGCTCGGCGCACTCGGCGACGAACTCGACGGTGCCCCCGCCCTCGCCCGCCTTCTCGACGAGGTTGTCCACGACCTTGCGGGCGTTGGCCTCGATGCGGTCGTTGATCCGGCGCATCTGCTTGGGCGTGAACGCCGACGCGACGAGCTTGCGCATCTTCGAGTGCCGCGGCGGGTCCATCGCGATGATCGACTGCGCGGACTCGACGAGCTCGGCGGGGAGGCTCTCCATGAGGATCCCCGGCCCGGAGAGGAAGTCGTCGTTGCGCTTGGTGACCTCGACGAGGTCGTCGTAGGTCGTCACCGCCCAGAACCCGAAGTCCTCCGGGTCGTCGAGCAGCGAGTCCTCCATCGGCGGGTGCCAGGTGATCGTGCCGCGCTCCCGCAGCCGGGCGAACGTCTTCTCGCGCTCGTCCCCGGTGGTCGACCAGAACGCCCGCGACGAGATGTCCTCGTCGTCGTAGGGACGGTCCGGGTTCCCGCTGGCGGTCCTCGTCGCGTGCTCGGTCATGTCGCCGACCTCCCCGTCGTGGTGGTTCCTCCGAGGGTGGACACAACCGTGATATGTGTCAAGACACTCCGGCGGTTCGTGTCCAGATCGTGGATGGCGAGCCGGTGGGTGTCTAAGCTGCCGGACGTGACGAGTCCCTACCGCGACTCCGCGCGCCGCCTCATGCGCGACGCCGCCCTCGACGTCGCCGCCGAGGAGGTGCTCGAGCACGGCTGGGACGGGTTGCAGATGCGCGCGGTGGCCACTCGTATCGGCGTCAGCAGGCAGACGCTCTACAACGCGTTCGGCGACAAGCACGGCCTCGCGGACGCCCTGATCATGCGACTGCTCGACCGGTTCCTCGAGGGCATCGACGCCGCCATCGCGCGCGAGAGCACCGTGCGCGACCAGTGGGAGGCGACGGTTCGCTTCGTGCTCGAGACCGCCGTCGACGAGCCCCTGCTCCGGGCCGTGCTCACCGGCACCAGCAGCGACGAGTTCCTCCCGCTGCTCACCAGCGACGGCGGCCCGTTGGTCACCCGCGCCCGTGACCACGTGGCCACGACGATGGCCTCGCACCACCCCGAGCTCGACCGCACCTCGCTCACCGAGGTCGCCGAGTCGATCACCCGGCTGACCATCAGCCACATCGTGCTGCCGCTGCATCCGCCCCGGGAGGTCGCCTCACACCTGGCCGACCTCGCCGTCGCGGACGCCCGGGTGCAGAGCCACTAGGCCCTCGATCCCGGATCACGCTGCCCTGACACGCCGGCGGGCTCGCCGGTGGCGAAGGCCTGGGCTCGGCGACGGTCGCGAGCGGGGTTCCTCGAGGCGCAGGTGGCCAGGCAGTCATGCCGAGGGCACCACACCTGGCGGGTGCCGTCGGCATGATCAACTGTCTGGCGTCTCCATCCCTGACGTCACCTCGGAGCGGTCAGGAGCCTGACGTCGGGGTGCTGGTCGGGTTCGTGCGGGCCGCGGTGCGGGTCCGGGCCGGACGGGTCGCGGCGTCGACAGCGTCGGGCCCGCGACCGGTGGTGGTCGCCCGGGGGGCCCGCGTGCGGGTGGTGCGGGTGCGGCCCGGCTTGTCGGGGTCGGCCGACTTGTCGGGGCCGGCCGACTCGTCGCCCTCGACGGTCGTGGTGGCGTCGCTCAGCGCGGCCGTGCGGGTGGTGGAGCGGGTCGCTCGGCGGGTGCGGGTCCCCTTCGCGCCGGTTCCCGACGACGAGGCCGGAGTGGCGGAGTCGTCCGGAGGTGTTTCCGTCGTGGCGGCACCGTTCGAGGTGGCGGGGGCCGAGGAAGGGCCGGTCTCGGCGGGGGAGCCCGGGGTCGTGCTGGGCGCCGTGCCGTTCGAGGTGCTGCCGTTCGAGGTGCTGCCGTTCGAGGTGTGCCCAGCCGGCGCGGTGCCCTCCGAGGCGTTCGGGCTCGTCGGGGTGGTGCCGGCCGGAGTGACGGCGGTTCCGTTCGAGGAGGCGGCCGTGGTCGCCTTCGCGACGGCGCCGTTCGAGCCGGCGCCGACCGGCGCGGTGCCGTTCGACGAGGCGGCCGAAGCGCCCGCAGGCTGGGTGGCGCGGGGCTTGCGGGTCCGCGTCGCGGGCTTGGCCGGCGGCTCGGTGGGAGTCGCGGCGCTCGCGGCCGGCGCTGCCTCCGCGGTCTTCCGGGTGCTCGCGCGGCGCTTCGGCGTCGTCGCCGCCGCGGCAACGGCCGGGACCGCGGTCGAGGGCCCGGTGGTGACCCCGGCGTCGGAGGCCGTCGCGTCCGACGTCTTGCGCCTCGTGGTCCTCGTCGTCCGGGCCGGGGCGGTGACGACCGGCACGACGGGCTCGGTCACCGGGTCCTCGGTGGCGGCGGGCTCGGTGACGGCCTCGGCCGCGGGGCTCGCGGGAGCCTCGACCGGCTCGGTCGCGGGCGTCTCGGACGAACGCCCCGGCGGGAGCGCGCGCGGCGCATCCGCCGGCGCGGAGGGCACGCCGACCGCGAACGTGAACACCGAGCCGAGCAGGGGGGCGCCGACGGTGCGCAGTCCGGCCGCGGCGGCGTCGAGGTCCTCGGGGCGGGCGGAACCGCGGCGGGCGACGAGCACGACCCCGTCGGCGAGCCGAGCCAGGTCCACCGACTCCGGGGTGGTCGCGACCGGCGAGGCGTCCAGCAGCACCCAGGAGTACGCCTCCCGCAGCGACGTCAGCGCGGCGGAGGCCGCCGCGGAGCCCCAGGCCTCCCCGGGGTGCTCGACGCCGGGACCGGCGGGGAGCACGTCGAGCCCGGCCGGCGTCCAGCGCTGGACGACACCCGCCGTCGGGGCACCGTCGAGCACCGTCGCGAGCCCGCGGTCGCCGCGGAGCTCCAGGCGCTGCGCGAGCGCCGGGCGTCGCAGGTCGGCGTCGACGAGCAGCACGGACTCACCGGCCAGGGCGAGGGCGACGGCGAGGTCGAGGGCGACCGTCGTCGTGCCCTGCTCGGCACGCACACCGGCGACGACGAGGCAGCGGCGTCCGTCGGCGCCGGCCAGCACCGCGGTGCGCAGGCGGCGGACGGCGGCGGCGCGGTCACGGGCGCGGGCGGCGCGGCGTCCGCGCCGGCCGGGGGCGGGTTCGAGCAGGAGCGCGGGCCGGTCGGGGCGCCGCGGCAGGCCCGGGACGGCGGCGAGGACCGGGGCCTGGAGCGCGGTCTCGAGCGCGTCCGCGGTGTCCACGGCCCGGCGCAGGGCGCGGCGGCCGAGGGCGGCGCCGACCCCCAGGACCACGCCGGCGAGCAGACCGGCGGCCAGCAGCATCGTCGTGCCCGGACCGGCCGGGTAGGTCGGGAGCGTGGGCGGGTAGATCAGCTCGGTCGAGACGATCGGCCGGTTCACGGGCTGGCCCGTGGACTCGATGCTGTTGACCAGGCGGGTGAACGAGGTCGCGACGGCGGTGCCGACGAGCTGCGCGTCCTGCGGGGTGGACTCCGTGACCCCGAGGTTGAGCACGACGGTCTCGGCGACCGAGTCCGCGCTCACCGCCTTCTGGATGTCCTCGGCCGAGGGCCGCCCGCCGAGCAGCGCCGACGCGTCCGCCGCGACCCGCGGGCCGGTGAGCAGCTCGGAGTACGACTTCACACGCTCGGTCGAGAGCTGCGAGCCCGCGTAGGAGTCGGTGGAGCTCGTCGTGGACTGTGGCGAGGCCACGTAGAAGATCGCCGTCGAGGTGTAGGTGCGCGGCAGCAGCAGCGCGACGGCGGCGGCGATGGCCACACAGACGACGAGGACGCTGCCGACGAGCCACTTGTCCTCGCGCAGCACGGTCCAGTACTCGCGGACGTTCACGACGGGTCTCCCGGGAGGCTGGGGGTGGGGAGGCCCCGCCCGCCCAGGAGCCGTTGCAGGCCGTGGGGGAGCAGGGTGCCGGGCGCGGTGCGCTCGGCCTCGGTGAGTTCGTCGCACGCCAGGGCGAGGGCGACGAGGATGAAGACCCAGGTCGACGCGGCGGCCGGCTGGGAGGTCAGGAGCGTGCCGAGCACGACGAGGACCACCGGGGCGGCGCGGGCCCGCGTGCCCGGCGGGCGGCGCAGCAGGAGCAGCGGGACGAGCAGCGCCGCGATCACGAGCGCGACGAAGGGCAGCCCGTTCACGGCGACGTCCGAGATGAGGTTGATGCCGGCCTGCTTCTCGGTGCCCTGGCCGCCCCAGGGCTGGCGGGTGAGCGCGCGCAGCCCGGCGGCGGTCGCGTCGGAACGCTCGTCGAGCGAGGTCTCGTTGGAGGTCTGCTTGGCCTGCAGCCCGAGCACCGGGGCGTAGAACGCCACCCAGCCCGCGACGCCCATCGCGACCAGACCCCCGACCTGGCGGACCATGCCGGACAGCCGGATGCCGCCGCGTGGGCGCAGGAACGCGTCGAGGGCGAGGACGACGACGAAGACGCCGAAGCCCGCCGTCGAGAGCGTTCCCACCAGCCCCGCCAGGAGCAGCGCCTTGACGACCCAGGACCGGTAGCCGACCGCGTCGGCGAGGAACCAGCCCCCGGCGCAGTACATCGCCATCCACCCGGACTCCCGGCCGATCCCGGTGAGGCGGGGGACGTCGGTCCCGAACACCGACGACGTCGAGTAGCTGACGGTGAAGGGGAAGTACACCGGCTGCGGCCCGACGGTGCCGACGGGGATCGTCGTGACCTGCCCGGCGCCGGCGTAGGTCACCGACCAGTAGAGCGCGGTGATCACCCACATCGCCCCGATGACGCAGAGCAGCACGACGAACCCGCGCCCGAGCGCCAGCCGGGCCCGGGGGTCGCCGACGACGAGCACGGCTGCGGTGAGCGAGCCGATCGTCAGCACGAAGTCCTGGAACAGGCTGCGGATGAGCTCCAGGTCGTCGACCCAGACGCCGTGCAGCACCATCCACACGTAGGCCAGCGCCATGAGCGCGAGCAGCGCCGAGACGGCTCGCACCGGCCGCGCCGGGACGAACTCGCGGCGCAGCATCGCGGCGACGCCGGCGGCAAGGGCGAGCCCGCAGCCGACGAGCGCGGTGTACTCGCCGAGGGTGCCGGGGCGGAGCAGGACGACGGAGACCAGCAGCAGTCCGGCGGGGATGACGGCGGGGATGCGCGGCGTGGTCGCGCTCGCCCGTACGCGCTGCAGGGGGCCGCGCACGAGCGACGTCGTCACGCTTCGCCACCTCCCCCGGGGCGATCACCGTCTGCTGGTCCGAACGCGGGGATGCTACCGGTCGGGTGAAGATCTGGGGAACCGGTTGGGGGAGGCGATTACATCACGTCGCCGAGTAATCCCGTGACGAAATGCTCCGTCCCCAGCCGTGTCCGGGCTCGCCGAGCGGCCGCCGCGCGTCGGGGATACGCGACGACGAGGCGCCCGACCGCGGCACGGACGTCCGCGGGGTCGTCCACCTCGGCGACCTCGCCGATCCCGGTGCCGGTGACCATGCTCGACGCCCAGCCGCGCGCCGGGCCCAGCACCGGGACCCCCCGCGCGGCCGCCTCGGCGACGACCCCGCTGGGCGCGTCGTTGTCGTGCAGCACCGCGACGGCGTCCACCCCGCCCACCGCGGCGTCGAACTCCTCCTCGGTCAGCAGCCGGTCATCCACGTGGAGCCGCCCCGCCGCGAGGAGCGCCTCGGCGTCGGGGGAGGACTCGAGGACCTTCCGGACGTCGGGCTCGCAGCGGCCGCCGACGACGAGGTGCACGGCGGCGACCGGGTCGTCCGCGGCGGCGCCGGCGAGCGCGGCGAGGAGCACGGGGATGTTCTTGCGGGGGCTGATCACGCCGAACACGCCGACGGTGAAGCCGCTCGCCTCCTCTCGGCCGGGGTCGGCCTCACCGTCGCGAGGGGAGGATCCGGTCGCTCTACCAGCACGAGGGCTCCCCTCGTGCGGGGCCGAGGTCGGCGCGTCCGACATCGGGACCGCCACCGGATCCCGCACCGGGAGCACGCCCCGGAACCCCCGCCGTCGCACGACGACCCCGAACGCGTCGGTCAGGAACCGGACCCGTACCCCCGGCCAGCGGGAGAGCACCGCGACGAGGGCCGGCTTGAGCACCATGCCCGCGGTGGCGGCTTCGGGTCCGCCCGGGAGCGCGGTCCGCATGAGCAGCAGCGAGACCTCGACCCGGCCCGAGCGCGCGAGCGCGAGCAGCAACGGCGCCACGTTCTTGTCCCCGTCGGGCACCACGAGCTGGGCGCCGCGGGCCCGCGCCGTCGCCACCGCGACGCGCATCGCGTCCCGCCGCGACGCCGGGAGCACGACGACCTCGGCCGCGACGTCGGCGAGGTGCTCGGAGAACTCGGCGGAGTCGCGCACCGCGGCGGGGACGAGCAGCACGCGCCGCCGGGGGGTCACCGCGAGGAGCAGCATGCGCACGTAGCGCAGACGGTGGCCGGCGGCCTCCATCTCGGCGACAGCGACCTCGCGTTCGGCTGACACGTGACCCACATCCTGATGTTCGCGATCGCCCGGACGGGCGATACTTTCGGGGTGACGACGACCGTAGGTCACGGCGCGGAGGGTTCCACCATGAAGATCGCGTGGCTCACCGATGCCCAGGCGCCCTACCGTGAGCCGCTCTTCTGCGAGCTGGCGACCCGGTGTGACTTCCACGTCCACTTCCTCTTCACCGAGGAGCCCGAGCGTCACTTCGTCTACCGGGAGCACCCCGGCTACTCGTCCGCGGTCCTGCCCTCGGTGCGCCTGCCGTTGCCGCGCCGCATCGCGAGCCGACTGGACTCCTACCAGGCCGCGCTGCGCCCCGGGTGGACCCGGCGGCTGCTCGAGGGGGCCGACGTCGTCGTCATCCCCACGTGGGCCCAGTTCGCCAGCGCCTGGACGATGCTGCGGGCGTACCGCCGCGGCGTGCCGTACGTCATCTTCTCCGAGTCGACCCTGGACTCGCGCCAGTTCGACCGCGGGCCCGTGGCCTGGCTGCGCAGCCGGCTCTTCACCCGTGCGGGCGCGGTCGTCGTGCCCGGCCCGTCGGCCCGTCAGGCGGCGCTGCACAACGGGGTGGAGGCCGACCGGATCGTCGAGTCGGTCAACTCGATCGACCTCGAGGCCTTCGGGGTGCGGCCCCGCGAGCTGCGTGCCGCGGCCGGCGGGACCGACGCGACGACGGGTCCCGACGCGGCGCACCACCGCTTCGTCGTCGTCGGGCAGCTCATCGCGCGCAAGAACGTCGGCACGCTGCTCGCGGCGTTCGCCCGCCTCGACGGTGCGCCCACCCTCGACGTCGCCGGCGACGGGGTGGAGCGCGACGAGCTCGAGGCCGCCGCCCGTGCCCTCGGGATCGCCGACCGCGTGACCTTCCACGGGTTCCTCGACGAGTCCGGCGTCGTCGAGGTGCTGGCGCGCACCCAGACCCTGGTGCTGCCCTCCACCGAGGAGGTCTACGGGTTCACGGCGCTCGAGGCGCAGGTGGCGGGGCTGCAGGTGGTGGTCTCGGCGCGCGCCGGGATCGCGGAGAACCTCGCCGACGTGCCGGGCGCGTGGGTCGTCGAGCCGGACGTCGACGGCGTGCACCGTGGGCTCGAGGCCGCTCGTGCCGCGTGGACGGGCTGGACCGAGGAGATCCCCGCCGACGCCGCGTCGCCCAAGCGCAGCGCCGACGACGTCCTGGCCGCGGCCGCCAGGTGCGCTCCGCGCCCGTGAGCAGAAAATGTCGCCATAGCCGCCGTTAGTGCTCACAGGCGCGCAGCGCACCTACCGGACCGACACCCCCGTCGCCCCGTCCAGGTCCAGGGCGTCCGCGGGCGCGATCCCGGTGATGCGGTTGCCGGTGATCGCCCCGCCCCGCACCCCGTGGAACGACACCGCCGTCACCGCGCGCGAGCACCGGAACACGCTGTCGGCGACGGTCACCGCGCTCGGCGGCACCACGTCGCGTCCGCCCGCGGTGGACCCGCTCCCGCCGGCGAGGGCGTTGACGAGGGCGATCGCGCGGGTGTTCATCGTCGCGTCGTGGGTGTTGGCGCGGGCGGTCACGCGGGACGAGCCGGAGATGATCTGGACGTGGGCGAACTCCCGGAGCCCGCAGGCGGAGAACGTGCAACCCGAGACGGTGACGTCATCGGACCAGTCCTCGATGTGGACCGCCTCCATCCGGTAGTTCGTCATGGTGCAGCCGGACACCACGACGTCGGCGCAGTAGGCGATGCCGACGGCGAACCCGGGGGAGTCGTTGTCCCGGAAGGTGCACCCCTGCACGCGGACGTTCCGGAACGAGCCCGACGGGCTGTTGAACTCCAGGTCGGTGTTGGTGTTGCGGGCGAAGGTGCTCCCGGTGACGGAGACGCCGACGGTCACCGCGGTCGACTCGTTGGCCTGGTAGAGCCCGTACGTCAGCCGGTGGAACAGGCAGTCGGTCAGCGTCACGACGTTCGACACCCCGCCGTCGATGCCGAGCTGGACGCCGTGGCAGAACGCGTCGGTCACGTCGGTCGCGCCCGCCAGCACCAGCCGCGAGAGCGTCAGCCGGGCGACCTGGCCGACGCGCACCAGCACCGTCTCGGCGTCGTCGGCGCGCACGATCTCCAGGCCGTCGAGGGTGACGTCGTCGCCGGACACGGACAGCGCCGCCGTCGCGCCCGCGGTCACCCGCAGCGTGGTGCGCCCCGGGTCGCCCGCCAGCAGCACGCCGGGCGGGATCCGCAGCGGACGCGGCAGCACGAGCCGGTAGGTGCCGGCCGGGACGCGCACGGTGTCGCCGGGACCCGCGGCGGCCAACGCCCGGGTGAACGCCGCGGCGTCGTCGGCCCGCCCGTCCCCGACCGCGCCGGAGGACCGCACGTCGTGCACGGTGCCCCGCGAGAGCGGTGGACCGGAGGGCCGGGGCAGGTCGTCGTCGGTGGCCGGGGGGCCGGACGGCGACGCCCCGCAGGACAGGGCACCACCGACGACGGCGGCCGCTCCCGCCCCGAGCGCGAGGACCCGGCGGCGCGTCAGCACGAGCGCCCGGGACGCGAGGGGAGGATCCGATCGCTCTCCCGGCACGAGGGCTCCCCTCGTGCGGGCGGGCTCACCGGCCGCGGGCGAGCACCACCTCGGCGACCGTGCGGAGCAGGACCTTCGCGTCGAGCCACAACGACCAGTTCTCGATGTAGTAGTTGTCGAAACGCGCCCGGTCGGAGATGGGGGTGTCGCCGCGCAGACCCGAGACCTGCGCGAGCCCGGTCAGCCCCGCCGGGACGCGGTGGCGATGACCGTAGCGCGGGTGCTCGGCGGAGAACCGTTCCACGAAGTGGGGACGCTCCGGTCGGGGGCCGACGATCGTCATCTCGCCGCGCAGGATGTTCCACAGCTGCGGCAGCTCGTCGAGCGAGGTCGCGCGCAGCACCCGACCCACCGGCCCGACCCGGGGGTCGCGCGCGACGGTCCACTGCGTGGCCGACTCGGCCTCGGAGGCGGGCCGCATGGAGCGGAACTTGAGGCACTCGAACCGGCTCCCGTCGCGCCCGATGCGCTCCTGGCGGAAGAGGATCCCCGGACCGCCCTCGCGGCGGACGGCGAGTGCGCAGGCCAGCAGGACGGGGGAGAGGACGGCGAGCAGCAGGGCGCTGACGACGACGTCGAAGGCGCGCTTGAGCGCCCACGCCGGCCCGTCGAGCGCCGGGGTGCGGATGCGCATGACCGGGAGCGAGCCGATGTGGTCGGAGTTCCCGCTGGCCGTCGCGAAGGCGTGCAGCCGGGGAACGACGAGCAGGTCGCAGTGCTCCGTGGCGGGGGTGCGGACCCGGTCGAGCAGGTCCTCCTCGCGGAACGTGCCGTCGCCGACGAGCAGGACGTCCACGCCGTGCGCCCGCACGAGGTCGTCGAGGTCGGCGAGCGTGCCCAGGTAGGGCAGGGGCCCGATGGCGGGGCGCCGCACGGCGTCGTCGAGCGCGAGCGCCGGCCGGGCGGGCGGGGTGCTGTCGACGTGGCCCACGACGGCGAGGCCATAGCGCGGGTAGCGCTCCAGCAGGGTCGCGACCTCCCGGGAGACGTCACCGCCCCCGATGACGACGGTGCGGTGCGCGACGACCCGGCGTCGCCGGGCGGTGAGGACCACGGCCGTCGTCAGGAACCGCCCGAGGACCACGAGCGCGATCGAGGCGAGGGACGCCCCGACGAACTCCATGACGCCCAGGTCGTCGTGGCGCAGCGCGAACACCGCGGCGACCAGCGCGGTCGCGACGAACAGCCGCCCGAGCAGCGCGGGCAGCTCGTCGAGCACCGAGAGGTGCAGGCGGGCCCGGTACCGGCCGCCGCCGCACACCAGCGCGACGGTGATGAGGGAGAGCGCGCCGAACGCCTTGTAGTAGTGCGGCTCCCAGATCATGGGCGCCGCGGCCATCACCGCGTCGACCGGTAGCACCAGCATCCACGCCTGGACCGATCCGGCTCGGCGGATGCCCAGGAGGGGCCGCGCGGGCGGCGGGTCCAGCGGTTGCTCCTGCCGTGGACGGGGTATCGGCCTCTCGACCCGAGCGGGCATGACGGCGCGTGACGGGGGCACCACGCCGGCGGACGTCCGGGCAGTGGTCATGCGTGGTCAGCCTCCGTGGGCCCCTGAGCAGCGGTAAAGGACTCCCGGATCGTCGGGGACCGGGCGTCACGGTGGCCCTGGCAAGAGATCCCAGGTCTGTCCGGCCTGCATCACTCCTTCGTGGAGACAGACCCTGGGAATTAGCCCGTTTGTGTAGTAGACAACTACATGGGGCGAGTGCTGGATTTGCGCTGCCCGTTCTGGTGGAATCGGTTAGCCCACCGAGCGGGTGACGTTGAGACACAGCGTGCACGGGGAGGTACTGCGTGCCGGCGACGGCGGTGAGCGGGTCGGAGACGGCTCCTGCAGCTCCCGGGCCGCTGCCGCCGGTGGGTCGGGGCACGGAGATCGCTCGCCTCCACGAGTCCCTCGACGCGGTCCGTCGCGGCGCAGCCGCCCAGGTCCTGCTCACCGGGGAGTCGGGGATCGGCACCTCCACCCTCGCCGACGCGTTCTGCGCGCAGCTCGCGTCGGGGGGCGACGGTCCGGTCGTCGTCCGGGTGGCCGCCCCCGAGCCGGTCGCGGGCCCGAGCGACATCCCGGTCGCCTACGCCACCACCGAACGCCTGGCCCGCGCGGTGGACGCCCTCGCGGCGCCGGCCCGCGCGACGTCGTCCCGCTCGGCCCCGGGCCTGCACCACACCCTCCGCCGGCTCCGGCGCGGACCCGACGACGCCCGCCCCGTCGTCCTCGTGCTGCACGACCTGCACCACGCCGATCCGGCGTCGGCGACCGTGCTCACCGACCTGCTCGCCCGGCTGCGCACCGGCGGGTTCCTCGTCGTCGCCACCGCCACCGACCCCGACCGGCTGCCCGAGGGCACGCGGGCATGGTGGCCGTGGCTGTTCGCCGCCGACGAGCGCGTCCCCGGGACGGCGCGCTCCGAGGCGCGCACCGTCGTGGTCGGCGGCCTCGACACCGCCGCGGTGGCCGCGTTCGTCGCCGCGCGGCGCCCCGCCTCGCCCGCCCTCGGTCGCGGTGTCGCCGAGCGGCTCGTCGCCGCCACCGGCGGACACCCGGTGCACCTGGCCCTGCTCCTCCCGGAACTGGCGGACGACACGCTCGCCGGCGTGGCGCCGCTGCCCCCGTGGCGCAGTCTGTCCGCCGACGTCGAGGTGCGGGTGGAGGCGTTGCGCCCGGTCGCGCGGCGGCTCCTCGGGGCGCTCGCGGTGCTCGGCGAGCCGGTCCCGCTGGCGCTCGCCGGCCAGGTGGCCGGCCTGGCGGACGGGGAGGTCGGCGACGCGGACGTCGAGGACCTGGCCGCGTCGGGCGTCGTCGCCGTGGAACGCGTCGGTGCCCGGTCGGTCCTGCGGTTCGTCCACCGCCTGGCCCGCGCCGCGGTGCTGCGGGCGCTCCCACCCGAGCACGCCGGCACCCTGCACTGCGCGGCGGCTGTCGCGCTCGGGGGCCGGGGCGGGTTCGCGCACGCCGTCGCCGGCGCCGCGGGGCGGCCCTACCCGGCGCTCGCCGACGCCCTCGAGGAGTCCGCCGCCGCGGAGACGAGCGACCACGACGAGGCCGCGACCCGGCTGCTGTGGGCCGCGGAGCTCAGCCCCACCGGCGCCGAGCGGGAGGCACGCCTGCTCGCCGCCGCCGTGCGCCTGGTCCGGGCCGGCTCGCCGGCGCGGTTGCGCGGGCTCGAGCCGGTGCTCCGTGGGGCCCGGCCCTGCGCGGAGCGCGACGTCGCGCTCGGGATGCTGCTCTCCGAGGCCTCCGACCCCGAGGCCCACCAACGGCTCCAGGCCGCGCTCGACGATCCCGACGCCGATCCCCGCGTCGCGGCGCTCGCCGCCGTGCTCCTCGGGACCGACCACGTGCTGCACGGGCGCGGCGGCCGGGCGGTGGAGGCCGTCTCGCGGGTCCCGGACCTGACCGACGAGCCGCGTCGCCGCGAGCAGATGCAGGTGGTCCTCGCCGTCGGGCGTGCTCAGCAGTGGGGTCCCGAGGCCGGTCTGGAGGTCCTCGAGGACCTGGTGCCGCTCGCCTACGGGGCCGACCCGGCCGTGATCGCGGGGCGGCTGCAGCTCGCCGCGGGGCGCACCGCCGAGGGGTATGCCCGCCTGCACGAGGGCCTCGAGCGCATCCGCTCCGGCGGGCTCACCACGTCCGGGCGGCTGGTGCACCTCTACCTCGCGGAGGCCGCGTTCCGCACGGGGCGGCTCGACGAGGCCGAGGCCGAGGCGCGGGTGGGCACGACGACGTCCCGCCAGCTCGGCGGCGCCTGGATCGGGCCCGCGTCCCGGGCGGTGTGGGCCTCGGTGCTGGCCGCCCGCGGGCAGGGCGACCACGCCGAGGAGCACCTGCGGCTGGCCCGCGAGGACCTGCGGGGATCCCCGCACGCCCTCGGCATCGCCATGGTCACGATCGGCGAGGCGGTCGTCGCCCACGCCCGCGGCGACGACGACCGAGCGCACCGCGTGCTGCGGTCCTTCGCCGACGGCCCGGTGCCCCCGCTGCTCGACTCCCCGACGGCGCCCTGGCGGGTGCTCCGCGCGGAGGTCGCCCTGGACGCCGGCCGGCCCACCATCGCCGCCCGGGAGGTCGACGAGTGGCCGGTGTTCGGGACCCCGCTGTGGTTCTCGCTCTCGCGGCACCGGCTGCTCGGGCGGTTGGCCGAGCGCTCGGGCGACGTCGACGCCGCGTGGGCCGCCTACTGCACCGCTCTCGACCTCGCCGCGGCCGACCCGGAGGGCGCCGCGTCGTGCCCGGCCGAGGTCGCGGCCCTGCACGCCTCGGCCGGTCTCCTCGCCCGGGCCCTCGGGCGGCCGGGTGCGCGCGGCCACCTCGTGACCGCCCGGCGCGCCTACACCGCCCTGGGCGCCCGACCCTGGGCCGCGCGGATCGAGGCGGAGATCGAGGCCGGGTTCGACGATGTGCCCGATCCGGCGCCGGACGACCCCCGGCGCGACGGGGCCGACGGACCCGACGCACAGGACGTCCCCGCGGCACGCGCTCCGTCCGGGCCGCAGCGCACGGTGGTCGCGGCGATCAGCGGGCCCGCCCCGTCGGTGAGCGCCGGACTCCCGACGGTGCCGGAGACGCTGCCCGCGAGGGCGGGCTCCCCGCCGGAGATCCCGGGTGAGCACCCGGCCCTGACCCCCCGCGAGCGCGAGGTGGTCCGCCTCGTCGCCCAGGGGATGACCAGCCGGGAGGTGGCCGCGGCGCTCTACGTCACCCCCAAGGCGATCAGCTACCACCTGGGCAACGTCTTCGCGAAGCTCGGGGTGACCTCCCGGCGCCAGCTGTGGGGGCGCACGTTCTAGGGGACTGCGGTCTCGTGGCACTACTCGGTGTCGGCACACGGATTACTGCCCTCCCGGGAATAGGTGACCCCCGAATGGGGGAATGAGAGATCCCATGGAGCGGCGCGCAGGGCCTCGGAAGCGGTGGCTGTGGATCGCGGGCGCGGTGGTGGCCGTGGTGGCCGTCGCGATCGGGACGGTGGGCCTCATCGGCGCCCGCGAGGCCGACGCCGACCCGGGCACCGGGATGCTGCGCCTCGCGCACCTCTCGCCGAACACCCCGGCCGTCGACATGTACGTCACCGGCCCGAACCTGCCGCTGACCAAGGCCGCCGCCGACGTGTCCTACCGCGCCGTGAGCCCCTACCTCACCGAGCCCGCGGGCACCTACCGCATCCAGGGCCGCCCGGCCGGGGCGCCCGCGTCGAGCCCGCCACTCTTCGACGTGGCCGTCGACCTGCCCGCCGGCTCCGCCCAGACCGCGACCTTCGTCGACATCGGCCCGAACGGCGCCACCCAGGCCCAGGTGCTCGACGACGACACCGCGCCGGCCGCCGCCGGGTCCGGGGCCCTGCGCATCGTGCAGGCCGCGGCCGAGGTGGGCCCGCTCGACGTCCAGGCCAGCGACCCGTCCGGGAAGGACGCGGACATCCCCCTGGCCCACACCCTCTTCTACGGCTCGGCCACCCCCTACGCGACGGTCGCCGCGCACCCCTGGTCGGTGCGCCTGACCAGCCGCACCGGCAAGGAGACGACGCTGCAGGTGCCCGTCACGAGCACCTCGGTCGCGAGCCTCGTCGTGACCCGGGGGGCGGACGGTGACCTCGCCGCCCAGCTCGTGCCCGACGCCGCCTCCGCCGCAGGCGTCCCCTCGCCCGCGCCGGGCGCGCCCCCGGTCGCCGCCCCGCCCGCGCCGCGGACCGCGGAGTCCTCCGCCGCGCCCGTCGCCCCCGGTTCGCAGGCCCCGCAGCCCCCGAGCGCCCAGACCGCGCCCGAGACCTCGACCCCGCCCGCCCCGAAGGCGCCCTCCGCCCCCACCGGGGGCATCGGCGCCGGGCTCGGCGGGCTCTCCCGCGACCACGTCGGCACGCTCGCCGCGGGCGGCATCTGGGACACCGTCGAGGGCTGGTTCGGCGGGGGCAGCCAGGACGACCCCGGCGCGCCCTTCGCGGTGCGCATGCCGCTGGCCATCGCGACCGCGCCGCCGCCCGGCGGGCCGCACCCCACGAGCCTGGAGATCCCCGCGATCGGGCTCGACACCTCCGACCCGACCGACCTGCGCATCGACTACCGCGGCGCCCTGCAGGTCCCCACCGACTACACGAAGGTCGGCTGGTTCACCTCGTCCGCGGTTCCCGGCGACCCGGGCTCGGCCGTGATGGTGGGCCACGTCGACACCCGCAACGGCCCGGCGGTCTTCGGGCATCTCGACGACCTCAAGCCCGGCGACGTCATCGAGGTCGGGCGCTCCGACGGCGGCACCGCGCGCTTCGGCGTCGACTCGGTGGAGACCTTCGCGAAGGACAACCTGCCGACGGAGCGGGTCTACGGCCCGACGACGGCGCCGACGCTGCGCCTGATGACCTGCGGCGGCCCGTTCGACGACGGGACGTTGAACTACAGGGACAACGTGGTGGTGTTCGCGACGCCGCGCTGACCGCCCTGGTCGGGCCCGCCGTCGGCGGCGGGCCGGCGCGGCGCCAGCAGGGCGGCCGCGACCCGGTGGCGCAGCGACGACGGGTCGGTCGAGGCGATCATCATGATGCGCTGGCGCAGCCAGGTCACCGGCTCGCGGGCGAGCCCGACGGCCACGTCGCGCCGACGCACCACGTCGGCGTGCTGGGCGCGCAGCTCGCGCAGGAACCGGTGCTGCAGGGCCATGTTCCGCCGGCGCGACGTCGAGGTGATCGAGCCGGTCGCCAGGCGGAACCGCGAGAGCGACTCGGGCATCCCGAAGAACCCGCCCTGGGTGACCAGGCGCGCCGCGAGCCCGACGTCGAGCGCGTAGCCGTTGTCGGGGAAGCCGCCGACGGCGTCGAACGCGTCGCGGCGGAAGAGCATGTTGCCGGGCACCCCGATCGGGCTGCCGCGGTGGCGCACGATGCGCCGCAGCACCGTCGTCGCGTCCCGGCGGCCGAGCAGGTCGTTGCTGCGCAGCGCGCGGCCCCGGGCGATGACCCGGTCGTCGTCGTCCACCAGGTCGTGGCGGCAGGAGACCAGCACGAGCGTCGGGTCGGCGTCCATGAGCGCGACCTGCTCGGCGAGCACGGTGGGCGCGAGGAGGTCGTCGGCGTTGAGCACCTTGATCAGCGGCGCCCGGGCGTGGCCGACCGCGAGCTGGAAGTTCTGGGTGACCGGGACCGTCTCGGTGTTGCGCACGAGGCGGACGCGGGGGTCGGAGAAGCCGCGCACGACCTCGGCGGACCCGTCGGTGCACGCGTTGTCGAGCACGACGAGCTCGAAGTCGGTGAACGTCTGCGCCAGCACGCTCGCGACCGTGCGGCCGATGTAGCGCTCCTTCTGGTACAGCGGCACCACGACCGACACCCGGGGGACGTGCGCAGCGCCCGAGGGGTGACACACGGTCATCGTCGGCGCGTGCGTGGCTCGTTCGGGCGACACCGTGCCATCGTCCGCGCGTGCGTGTGCCGCCGTCAACGGGATGAAGCCGACAAGCGGCCGAACAGGTGCGTACGGCGTGTGACACAGCCCGACCGGACCTGGGAAGAGATCCCAGGGTGCGGATCCGTCCGACGCTCGACGATCGTCCGTCGGGACGCGTGGCCGATGCGCTTCCCGGACGCACGGCTCCCCGCATGGAGGAATGGATGACGCTGGCTCCGGTCCGGACCGGCGCGTCCCGTTCGTCCGCCCGCGGGGGTGGGGGCCCGCTCGATGTGTGCGTCGTCGGGATGCACTACGCCCCCGAGCACACCGGGAACGCGCCCTACACGACGGGCATGGTCGCCGCGCTGCACGCGGCCGGGCACCGGGTCCGGGTGGTCACCGGCTACCCGCACTACCCGGCGTGGGAGGTCACCGCCGGCTACACCGGGCTGCGCCGCCACGAGGTCATCGACGGTGTCCCGGTGACCCGGGTGCGCCACCCCGTCCCCGCCGCGCCCGACGCGCGCCGTCGCATCGTCATGGACGCCGCGTTCACCGCCCACGCCGCGCTCGTGGGCGGACCCCGCCCGGACGTCGTCGTCGCCGTGAGCCCCGTCCTGCTCACCGTGCTCGCCGGGCTGCGCTGGCGGCGTGAGCGGCGCACGACGCTCGGCGTCGTCACCCAGGACCTCTACAGCCGCGCGCTCGCCGAGACCGGCATGACGTCCTCGCGACTCGCGGGCTGGGGCGCGAAGCTCGAGGGTGCGCTGCTCTCGCGGGCCGACGGGATCGCCGTCGTGCACCAGCAGTTCGAGGGCCCGCTCGCCGACCTCGGCGTCGACCCGGCGCGGATCACGACGATCCCCAACTGGTCGCACATCGCCCCGCCCACCGCCGACCGGGCGGCCACCCGCGGCGCGCTGGGGTGGCGTGACGACGAGGTGATCGCGCTGCACGCCGGGAACATGGGCGTGAAGCAGGGGCTGGAGAACGTCGTCGAGGCGGCCCGGGAGGCCGACGCGGCCGGTGCCCGCGTCCGGTTCGTGCTCCTCGGCACCGGCAACCAGCGGGCCCGCCTGGAGGAGCTCGGCGCCGGGATCGAGCGGCTGGAGTTCCTCGACCCACTGCCCGACGGGCGCTTCCCCGACGCCCTGGCGGCCGCCGACGTGCTCGTGGTCAACGAAGCCGCGACCGTCGCCGAGATGTCTGCGCCCTCGAAGCTGACCTCGTACTTCTCGTCGGGCCGGCCCGTGGTGGCCGCGTCGTGGCCCCGGTCGGCGGCGTCGGCGGAGCTCGCGCGGGCGGACGCCGGGGTGCGCGTCGACCCGGGCCTGCCGTCGGCCCTGCTCGACGCGGTGCTCACGACGGCGGCCGATCCCGCGGGCGCGTCGTCGGCGGGCGCCCGGGGGCGGGCGTACGCCGAGAGCACCCTGGGCGCCGCGGCGGCGCACCGGGCCTACTGCGACTGGGTCGCCGGCCTGGGAGCGCTCGCGCGCTCGTAGGAACGTCAGAAAAGTCCCGTCGCAGACACTCGACGTCCGTCAACCGTCGTCGATCATGAGCGCCGAGCGCGGTCAGGGGACACAGCGGGGGAGCCCCCGCCCGCCGCGGTCACCCCGGACGACGTACACCTCCGAGAGGTAGCCGGTGCGCCCGTCCGGGAACGAGGCGCGGTACCAGAGATCGGAGCGCCACCGGTACGGGTTGGCCTGGGCGGTCGGGTCGGCGAGGTCCCAGTTCCACATCATCTGGCCCTGCGTCCAGCAGTTCGCGACGACGGCGGCTCCGGAGGCCATGTCGGTCCCGGGCACCTTGCAGTTGTGGCTGGGGGACGCGCAGTAGGCCAGCGCCTCGGTCGAGAGGTACGCGGGGGTGCTGTCCTCCACCAGCCGGTCCGGGCCCAGCGCCACCTTGTTCTGCACGACGATCGCCTCGACGGTCTGCGGGACGATCGGCGGCGCGGGGATCGTCAGCCGGCCGAGCAGGAACCCCAGCGCCCCGATCACGACCACCCCGACGACGACCGCGGCCACCAGGACCGCGCGACGCCGGCGACCTCGGACCGGGCCCGCCACGTCAGGGTCCGTTGCCGGCTCCCTCGTCCCGGCGGATGTCAGCGACGGACCATCGCTGACACCGGAGTCGGCCTCGGAACCGCGTCGCGGCGACTCGGTCGGAACGTCGCGGATCCGCGTCGGGTCGCCTTCCGTGGCCGGGTCGCCCACCGACGCCGGGTCGCCCACCGACGCCGGGTCGCGGACCGGAGACTCCGGGCCTTCGTCCGACACGGGAGCGGAGCCCGCACCACCGTCCCCGGCGCGCAGCGTGAGCCAGCGCTCGTGCCACGGGGCGGGGTCGGCGTCGCAGGCGCGGACGAAGTCCTCGACGGTCTCCCAGCGGGGGAGGTGCTGGCCACCGGCGGCGTCGGCGAGGGCGGTCTTGGAGCGGCCGGTGCGGCGGGCCATCGTCGCGAACTTCGGGGTGCCCGCCCGCGCACGCAGCGCGCGGAGGTCCCGCGCGAACTCGACCAGCGGCCCGCCCTGCGGGTCGAGGTCACGTTGCGGTCTGGGCATCGGCGAGGTCCCCCGGGGTCGACCGTGCGCGACGGCCCACCGCGGCCCCCGCGGGGCCGATCCTCGACCCGGAGGCCTATCGGGCGCAGGGCGGGGTCGTTACCCGGGTGAGTGCCACCCCCGCGCTCCTCCGCACGGTCCGGGATCCCTCGCGCGCGCCGGGCCGTGCGTCCCCCCGTGGCATCGGCGGGACCCGATGGAAGCGCGGGAGTGGCACTCGGAGTAGATACGTGGTCCGGAATACCGAGCGATAGTCATCCGGACAACGACCGGCGGCGGTCTATCCGTGCTCGCGGCGGCCTATCCGGGATTGACGGGACATCCCGCGGTGCTCTCGGGGCGGACCTAGCATCGCGTCGACGGTGCCGCCGGCGCCGACCCGACGGAGGAGTCCCATGCCGAAGCCGCCCCTGCCCGACGAGGTCCAGCAGCTGCTCGCCCGCCCCAACCCGAGCGTGATCACCTCGCTGCGCCCCGACGGCTCGCCGGTCTCGGTGGCCACCTGGTACCTGTGGGAGAACGGCCGCGTCCTGGTCAACATGGACGACGCGCGGACCCGGGTCGAGTACCTGCGCCAGGACCCCCGCACGACGATCACGGTGCTCGCCGAGGACGACTGGTACACCCACGTCTCGATGCAGGGACGCGTCGTGGAGTGGGTCGACGACGACGACCTCGCCGACATCGACCGGATCTCCCAGCACTACCGCGGCGCCCCCTACCCGGTGCGGGACCGCAGCCGGGTCAGCGCCTGGATCGAGGTCGACCGCTGGCACGGGTGGGGCAGCCTCAAGGCCAGCGACAACCCCGAGAACTAGCCGCCCGAGAACGAGCGGGAGCCGGTGATCACGCGGCCATCGGTGCCGGCGGCGCCCCTGGACCGTCGATGCGCGTCACGGTGTCGGCGGTCCAGGGCGCGTCGAGCAGCATCCGCGGGGTGACGAGCGCCGACGGCAGGAGGAGCCCCGTGGTCTCCCAGCCCTTGTGCGGCTTGCGGCGGCCCGTGTAGCGCGCGGCGAGCGGGCGATCGTGGCCGAGACGGCGGGCGCTCGCGAGGATGTCCCGGGCCACGGTGTCGAGGAAGGAGGGCGCCTCGACGTCGAGGGCGTCGACCAGGCGGTCCAGGGCCTCCTGGCACGCGTCCCCGGTCGCGGCGTCGAGGTAGAGCTTCATCATCGTGCCGAGCACCCCGTCCTGCGCCGGGGGTCTGGCGGCGGGCTGGACACCGCCCGGCGGCTCCAGCGCCGAGAGCGGGAAGCGCTCGCCGTAGACGCGGGCGACGGCCTCGGCGCAGTAGAACGTCCGCTCGCCGGGCTTCCCCTCCCACGCACGCGCGGCCTCGATGGCGAGCTCGCGGATCGTCGCGCCGGCCTGCTCGTCGAAGAGCGTGCGATCGAACGAGGCGAGGGCGATCGACACGATGAGGACCTTCGGGACGGAGAAGGAACCGTCGTCGGGCACCCGCAGCTCACGCACCCCCTCGACCGCGCGGGCCCGGGCCTCGGGCGACGGGACGGCGAGGCGGTAGACCGACTGGCCCTTGCCCCAGAACCGCTCGAACTTCTCGATGCGCAGCCCGGAGAGGTCGAAGGGCTGGGTGGGGATGAAGGACTTCCGCGCCGAGGCGATCGCGCCGTTCCCCAGGGCGATGCCGCTGTGCGAGAAGCCCGACCCGTCGAGCCGGGTGATCATCTCTCCGAGTGGCTCACCGGTCACCGGGGTCACCAGCAGTACATCGCCCGGCTGGACCTGATCTGGTCGAATGGCGACGTCGGTCGTACGGTGGTCGATACAGGTCACTGTGGGTCACGAGTCCTGGGGGGCCGGTGACAGAGATTCGACTGCTCGGCACGGTGGAGGTCACCGGTGCCGACGCCGTGCGCAGCGAGCTGCTGCGCACGTTGCTGGCCCTGCTCGCCCTGGAACCGGGTCGCCCCGTCCCGACGTCCACGCTCATCGACGAGATGTACGGCGAGTCGCTGCCCAAGGATCCGCGGGCGGCGCTGCAGATCCAGATCACCCGCCTGCGCAAGGTCGTGGCCCCGGCGCGGGTCACGAGCACCGGCGGTGGCTACGCCCTCGAGGTCTCGCGGGACGAGGTGGACCTCTGCCGCTTCTACGACGCCGAGCCCGTTCCGGCCCTCGCGTCGATCGACGGCGAGGCGTTCCCCGGATGCCGCTCGACCCCGCGGCTGGCGACCGAGCGCCGCCGCGTGGAGGTCCGCTGGCTGGAGCTGATCGAGGCCCGCGCCCGGATGCTGCTCGACGACGACGAGCCCGGCGCGGCCCTCTCGGTCGCGGCGCCCGCCCTGGCCGGTCACCTGGACCGGGAGAACCTCGCCGCCCTCGTCGCGACGGCCCTGCACCGCGTCGGGCGCTCCGGGGAGGCCCTGCGCACGATCGCGGCCACCCGCCGCGAGCTCAAGGTCGAGCACGGTCTCGACCCCGGGCCGGAGCTGCGGGCCGTCGAGCGGGTCGTCCTCGACGCCCGGGAGCGCTCGCCCGGCCGGGGACCCGTCGTCGTCGGGCGTGAGGGGCCCCTCGCCACGATCCGTGAGGGTCTGGACGATCCGCAGGTCGGGCGCCTGGTCCTCGTCGCCGGTGAGGCGGGGATCGGGAAGTCCACGCTGCTCGGGGCGGCGTCCGAGGAGGCCGCCCGCCGGGGTGCCCGGGTCGGTCGCGGGCTCTGGGAGCACGACCAGGCGCCGTTCGCGGCATGGGTGGAGGCCCTGCACCAGGTCGGGGTGGAGCCGCCCTCGCTGCGCGACCCCGCCCCGGGCCGGACGCTGCGTCGCCGGCTCGCCGCGGCCGCCGACGAGGGCCACGTTCTCGTCACCCTCGACGACGCCCACCGCGCCGACCGGGCCTCCCTCGACGTCCTGCGCGCGCTGGGTCGGGTGGGCGTCCCGCCGGGCGTCGTCGTGCTGGTCGCCGCCCGCGAGCCCGACGCAGTCGTCCACCCCGGCTGGAGCGAGGCGGCCGCCGACCTCGCCCCGCTCGAGGGCGTCGTGCGCACCGTGCTGCGCGAGCTCGACGAGGCGGGCACGCGGGCGCTGATCGGCAGCGAGCTGGGGGAGCCCCTCGCGGACACCCTGTGGGCACGCACCGGTGGCCACCCGCTCCACCTGTCGGCGCTGCTGGCCGAGCTCCGGGACCTGCCCGACGACGAGGCCCGTGCCGCGGCCGCCGCCCGCGTCCCCGAACGGCTCCGGCCGCTGCTCGACCACCAGCTCGGACAGCTGCCCGACGCCTGCCGCGCCGGGCTGGAGGCGCTCGCCGTGCTGGGTGCGATCCCGTTGGCCGACCTCGCCGCCGCCGTCGGGACCGAGCCCCGTCGGCTGGCCGCCGACCTGCGCCCCGCGGACGCCCTGACGCTGGTGGGACCGACCGCGGACGGGTTCGCGTTCCGCCACGAGCTGACCGCCGCCGCGGTGCTCGACACCGTGCCGGCCGTCGTCGCCGCGCAACTGCACCTGGCGCGCCTCGAGGCCCTGCCCGCGGGCACGGCGCCCTTCACGATGCTGCGCCACGTCGTGGGCGCCGCGGCCCTGCTGCCCGAGGCCACCGTCGCCGACGCGCACCTGCCGGCCATCCTCGCCGCCTACCGCGACGGCGCGCTGGCCGACGCCGAGCAGCTGCTGGACGCCGCCCGGGAGCACACCACCCGTCCCTGCCGATTGCGGCTGCTGCGCGGGCTGGTCCTGGAGGCGCGGGGGCGGGTCGAGGAGGCCGCGGAGGAGTTCGACGCCGTGGTGGCCGACCCGAGCTCGAACATCGCCGACGCCGTGGCCGCCGCGATGGGCGACGACGCCCAGGGCCCCTCGGTGGCCGGCCGCCCACGACGCCTCGAGCGCCTGCGCCGCGTGCGCGAGCTGCCCCTGGACGACCGCCAGCGGGCCCGGGTGCTGCGCGGGATGATCACCGAGGAGCAGCAGCTGGTCGGGGTGACCGAGACTCCCTCGCTGGTGGCCGAGCTCATGGCGTTCGACGCCCGGCCCGACGCCGAGGCCGATCCGCACCTGGCCGCCGAGGTCGCCGTCGCCACGGCGTTCCTCCAGCTCGACGCGGTGGTGCCCGCTGCCGAGCGCGTCGAGACCTGTCTGCGGGCCCGGGAGCTCGCCGAGACCGCCGGGGAGCTCACCCTGCGCTTCGAGGCCGACGAGCTGCTGGTGGCCGCCCTGGTGACCGCCGGCCGGCTCGACGACGCCCTCGAGCGGCACGTGGCCCTCGTCCCGGAGGCCGAGCGCCGCCACCGCCCCCGCACGATGTGGGCCAACCGGCTGCTCGACGCCGCGATGCTGCTCGCGACGGGCAAGGTCTCCGACGCCGACGCGGCCGCCCAGGACGCCCTCGCGCACGGCCAGGAGTTCGGCATCCCGGACGCGCTCGGGGCCTTCTTCTGCCACCTCGTCGCGCGCCACCTGCTCAGCGGTGACATGAACGTGCTCGGCGGCCTGCCCGCGACCGCGGCCGGGATGTACCCCCGCGTCTCGGCCTGGCGCGCCTGCGCCGCCGTCGACGCCGTCCACAGCGGCGACGCCTCGGCCGCGCGGACCCGCCTCACCGAGTTCCACGAGCAGCGCGCCGGACGCGAGGGCGGCCTCTTCGACCGCACCGGCCTGTGCCTGGCCGCCTGCGCCGCCTACGCCGTCGACGACGCGGTGACGGCCCGGCTCGTGCTCGACGCCCTGCCCGACGACCCGGGATCCACCGTCGTCGTCGGGATCGGCGCCGCGTTCTTCGGCCCGCTCGACCTCTACCGCGGGCTCGCGACGGCGGTCCTGGGCGACACCGCGGGGGCGGTCGCGCTCTTCCGGGCCGCCGCGACGACCGCCGTCGGCCTGGGCTGGGTGCCCTGGGCGGACGCGGCCGAGGCCTTCGCCGACCTGCAGGGCACAGAACCGGCGCCGGCGTCGC
The DNA here is from genome assembly GCA_963849235.1 of uncultured Actinomycetota bacterium. Lineage (GTDB taxonomy): Bacteria > Actinomycetota > Actinomycetes > Mycobacteriales > Pseudonocardiaceae > Actinomycetospora. The sequence continues at coordinate 242,325 of CAWKGY010000004.1, forward strand.
CCCCCGCCACGCCGGCACCGATCCCGCCTCTGGGACTCCGGCCGGTGCGGTGATCGCGCCTCCGCCCCGCCGTCGTCCACCACGTGATCGAACCGGACCGTCCTTTCCGCATCCTTTCGCGTCGTCGTGACGCCCCCGCCACCAGGACGGGCGCATGATCGTCGGAGGAGGTGCGGGATGCGCGGGCTGGGGACGGGGGTCGCGACGGCGGGTGTCGTCGCCGGGGCCACGACCCTGCTGCTCCCGGAGGCCCTGGGGCTGGACCGCAGGCCGCCCTGGCCGCTGCTCGTCGCCTTCCGGCGCCGCCTCGCCGTCGGGACCCTGATCGCGGCCCTGCCGCTGGTGGCCCGGCCCGGGCGCACCCGCGTGCCGGCCCTCGGGGCGGTCACGGTCGCCACCGGCGCCGTCGGGCTCTCGGGGTGGCGGCATCGTCGGCGTCGTGAGCCCGCGAGCCTCGGGACACGGTGGACGGCGGCCCGGGAGACGGCGGCCCGCGGAGCTGGCGGTGCTCGGCGCGAACGTCTGGTTGGGCCGCGCCGATCCCGTGGCGCTGGCGGCGACGATCACGGCCGAGCGACCCGACGTCGTGGTGCTGCCCGAGGCCGGCGACCGCTTCCGGAAGCGCCTGCTCGACGGTCTCGAGGGCTACCGGGGGTGGTCGTGCGCGCCCTGCCGGACGAGCCCCGAGGCGGCGGGCGCCGACGACGGCCCGTGCCTGACGGTGCTCGTCGCCGTGGGGCTGGGCGAGGTGGACGTGTCCGTGGCGTCGACGGACACCCGCTCGGGCTGGATCGTGGTCAGCGGGGGCGGACTCGGCGCGGTCCGGGTGGTCGGTGTGCATCCCGCGGTGCTGCTGCCGGCGTCCACGCCGGACTGGCTGCGCGAGATCGCCCTGCTGCGCCCCTGGCTCGCCGACCCGACGCGCCCCACGGTGGTCGTCGGCGATCTCAACGCCACCCTCGAGCACGGACCGCTGCAACGCGCCCTCGGGCCCGCGCGTCCGGTCACCCACCGCGCTCCTGCGACGTGGCCCTCGTGGTGGCGGCGCCGCGTCGGCGTGACGATCGATCACGTGCTCGTCAGCGGCCCGATCGGCGTCCGGTCGGCCGAGGTGCTCGACGTCCGGGGCAGCGACCACCGCGGGGTCCTCGCTCGCCTGACGGTGTGAGCGGCCGCCGCTACCCGACCCCGATCGCGAGCAAACATCTCGCAGCGATTTTCCTCGTGATTGATTCGTGATCTGAGTTCGAGGGCGGCATCTGCGCAGGTGAGAGCCACGGTTGCGTGTGACGGAACGCTACTCGGAGAAATTGCCGTTATCTAGCCGTGACCTCCGTGCGAACCACCTCGTTACGCCATTCAGGCAACGGTCCGCGACCGACGCCATGCCGGTTCAGGGGATGGAGCACCGGGTCCTCCCTGCCGAGCGACGACGTTCCGACAGCGGAGGAGACTTCCCATGGGTAACCACACCACGCAGCAGGACACCCCCCGATTCAGCGGCCTCGCGGGCCGCGGCGCCTTCACTGCGCTGGCCGCGCTGGCCCTCGTCGGCGGCGGCGCCGGCGTCGCGTTCGCCGACGAGGCGCCCGCCGACGCCGGTCACGACGCGACGCAGTCCGCCCAGCAGCACGACAGCAAGGCCTCGGGCGACCACAAGAGCTCGGACGACAAGAGCTCGGACCAGAAGGGTTCCGACCAGAAGGGCTCGGACCAGAAGGGCTCCGACCAGGGCGGCTCCGGTCTCCCGTCGCTGCCCAGCCTCTCGAGCCTGCCGGGCGCCGACAGCCTCGCGAGCCTGCCCGGCCTCTCCGACGCGCAGGCCGCCGCCCCCGCGGCTGCCGACCAGGCCTCCGCCCCGGCTGCCGCCGACCAGGCTGCCTCCCCGGCCGCCGCCGGTCAGGCCGCGGGCTCGAGCGCCCCGATCGTGTCGAGCATCCTCGGCGGCTGAGTCCCGCCCCACCGTCGTCCGGCGGGCGGAGCCATGACGGGCTCCGCCCGCCGACGTCTGTCCGGGCCCGACCGACGACGTCGTACCCGGTCCGATCCGTCCGAAACGCTCTCGGTCTTCGTCATTGTCGATACTGCGGCGGGTCATGAGTCGTCAAAACACCATCACCGGACGCGACGCCCATCGAGACCCACTCGTTATCTGTTCGAGGCGACGGTCATCGATCGCCGCCTGTCGGTCGGGGAATCGAGACCCCGCCGGCGACATCCGGGACAGAGGGGGATATCCGATGGGCACTCACCACGCACCGCGCCGCCCTGACCGACTCGGCGGAGTCGTGGGTCGCGGCGCCCTGACCGCGGCCGCCGCTCTCGCGCTCGCCGGCGGCGGGGCCGGCGTCGCGTTCGCCGGGGACGCCCCGACCGACACCGGTCACGACGCCGCGCAGGGCCAGGACCACGGTCAGGACTGCACCTGCGGCGGCCATGACGACGGGCACGGCGAGCACGGTCACGGCAAGCACGGTCACGGCAAGCACAGCCGCGACGACGCGCAGCACGGCGACGGCTGGTCGCACGGGGACCCGGGTAAGGACGGCCACTCCGGCTCCGACGACCCGGGCTCGCTCCTCGGGGGCCTCCCCGGCCTCGGTGGGGGCGGCTCCACCCCGGGCGACTCGACCCCCGGTAGCGGGGACTCGACTCCTGCCGGCGGTGACTCCACCCCAGGCTCGGGCGATCCGACCCCGGGCGGCAACGAGAACTCGAGCGACCCCTCGTCGGATGACCCGACCTCGTCGGACGGGCCGTCCGCTGACGACGCGAGGGGTGCTCGACCCGACGGCGGCTCCTCCGACGGCGGGCTGGGGACGCTGCCCGGCGACACCGCCCCGAGCCAGGACAGCGGCCTGGACGACGGCTCGGGCGACGGGAGCGGCGACCAGGGGTCGGGCAACGAGGGCTCCGGCAACGAGGGCTCGGGCACCCCCTCCACCGAGAAGGCCGCCGACAACGGCGGGGGCCAGGCTGCACCCGAGACCATCCCGATCATGTCGGGGGTCATGCACTGACGGGGAGGGCCTCCTCTGCCTCCTCACCGACCATCCGCGAGAACCGGGTCCTCAGGACCCGGTTCTCGCGCATGTGGCCAGCACCCCGAGACCCCCGCGTGACCCCAGCCCAGCACCTCACCCGCCCACGCGGTCGTACCGCGGCGGCGGGCCCGGCGTCGTCTGGACCCAGACCGACGGAGCCGCGTCGGTGACCACGTCCGGCACCGGCGAGGACAGCAGCACCCCGTGGGCCTCGTCGCCGGGGGCGAGGGTCGGGGACGCCGCCCCGGACGGCGCGGTGCGGCCGTCGAGGACGCACGCGGTCGGGTCGAGGCCGGGGAACACCGGTGAGGGCGACGCGAGCGGCGACGTCGGCGGGCTGTTGCGGCACAGCAGCGCCGAGGGTCCGCTGAGCACCGACGGCGGGACCGAGCGCAGGCCCACGGCGACGAGCAGGCCCGCGGACCCGGACAGCGGGTTCGGCACGGGCCCCGCCCCGGTGTTGCGCACCACCAGCGGCGCGAGCAGCAGGTGCGACCCGCTCGGCGCCGCCCGCGTGCTCGGTGTGAACGCGCCGACGCCCACGTCGTAGGGGACGCCTCCGACGAGCACCCGCGATGTCGGTTGCAGCCCGTCGCTCGCCAGCACCGGGGCGGGCGGTCCGCCGACCGCGGCCGATCCCGAGCCGGAGTCGGAACCGAAGAGCCCGCTGAGCAGGGTCACCGCCAGCACGACGGCGACGACCACGACGAGCCCGCCCACCACCAGCAGCACCGACGTCCGACCCCGCCCGCCCCACGGACCGTCCGCGGGCCACCACGGCGCCTCGTCCGGGTCGGTGCCCTCGGGCAGCTGTCCGCGCGAGCTCATGCGCCCACCCGACCACGACCGCCGTCGTGCGACCAGCCCGCCCCGCCGGGCCTCACCCGACGTCGATGACGACCTTGCCCGTCGCGTGCCCCTGCTCGACGAGCGCGAGCGCCGCGGGGGCCTCGTCGAAGGGGCGGACGTCGGTGACGTGCGGATCGAGGACGCCGTCCGCGACGAGGCCGACGAGCTCGGTGAGCACGGCGGTGCTGCGGTCGCGCTCGAGCTGCTGCCCGCCGAGCTCGGTGGACAGGCCGTAGTCGGCGACGGAGATCAGCCGGTGCCGGTCGGTCGGGAGCTCGGCGACGGTGCGCAGCGGATCCCCGCCGACCAGGTCGAACACCGCGTCCACGCCGTCGGGGGCGGCCGCGCGGATGCGGTCGACGACGCCGTCGCCGTAGGCGACCGGGGTGGCGCCGAGCCGGGCGAGCAGCTCGTGCTTGCCGGGGCTCGCCGTCGCCACCACCCGCACCCCGCGGGCGGCGGCGAGCTGCACGAGCACCACGCCGACCCCGCCGCCGGCGCCGTTCACGAGCAGCGTCTCGCCGCTGGTCAGGCCGAGCTGGCGCAGCGCGTCGTGCGCCGTCCCGGCGGCGACCGGCAGGACGGACGCCTGCTCGGGGGACACCGACGCCGGTCGGTGCGCGGCGAAACTCGCTGTCACGATCGCCTGCTCGGCCCAGCCGCCGACCATCCCCGGGCACCCGCCGAACACCTCGTCGCCGACCGCGAAGCCCTCGACGTCGGGCCCCACCGCGACGACCCGCCCGGCGACCTCCCGGCCCAGCACCGCGGGACCCGTCGTGCCGTAGGAACCGTCGCGGACCTTCCAGTCCCCGGGGTTGACCCCGGATGCGTGGACCGCGACGAGCAGTTCCCCGGCGGCCGGCTCCGGGACCGCGACGTCGAGGAACGCCTCGTGCTCCGGCCCGCCGACCGTGGTGAACCCGTACGCGCGCATGCCCGCTCCTTCGATCTCGTCCCGTCTGCGACGCCGCAGCGCTCGGATCGTCGCAGCTCCCGGCCGGGTCAGCCGTCCGTGGAGCCGAGGTCGGGTCCGGTGAGCGTCTCCTGCGCGCAGCGGCGGAACTCCGCGACGAGGCGGTTGCGGTCGCCGGCACGGGTGGCGACGACGACGTGGCTGGGCTCGACGTCGGCGAGGCGGACGCTCGTCAGGTCCGGACGGATGCGCTCCGCGACGAGCCACGGCAGCACCGCGACCGCCTCGCCCGCGGCGATCACCTCGAACTTGTCCTCCATCGCCTCGATGACGGGCCCGTCCGGCGCCGGGCGACCGTCGGGGCGCGGCTCGAGGCGCCAGTAGGCCGACCAGGCGGGGTCGGCGCCGGGGAAGCGGGGCAACGGCTCGTCGGCGATGTCGTCGAGCGTCACCGACTCCTTGCCGGCGAAGCGGTGGTCGCGGCGGACGACGAGCACCCGGGGCTCCTCGTAGAGCACCGTGACGTGCAGCCCCTCGGTGGGGAACGGCAGGCGGGTCACGACGGCGTCGACCTCGCCGTCGAGCAGGTCAGCGCGGGCCGTGGGCAGGTCGACGTGGCGGATGACCACCTCGGCCTCGGGGTGTCGCCCGCGCATGCCGAGGACGGCGGGCGTGGCGATGACCCCGGTCGTGTACCCGACGGTGACCCGGCTCGGCCGCGCCGCCGCCCGCGCGCGCGACACCGACCCGCGGGCGGCACGCAGCATCGCCTTCGCGTCGGCCAGGAAGACCTCACCGGCCTCGGTGAGCTGCGTGCCCTGCGGGGTCCGGTCGAGCAGGCGGGCCCCGACCTGCTGCTCGAGCCGCCGGACCTGCCGGCTCAGCGACGGTTGCGTGACGAGCAGGTCCGCGGCGGCGCGGCCGAAGTGCCGGTGCTCGGCGACCGCGACGAAGTAGCGCACCAGGCGCAGGTCGAGGTCGGCGGCGCTCGACGACTCGGTCATGTCCCGAGGGTATCGCGCTGCTGGTCCACCTCGGAGTTCCTCCGCGACGCTGTCCTGCGGTGATGCCTGGAACGTATCGCGCGCTGCGCAATGGGTCTTGGAGCCGGACTCGGTCGTGGGCGCACGGTGGCGTCGTCGGTCCGGGCGCCGCGGGAGCGGGGCGCCGGGCTCGTCCTCGGGTTCAGGAGAAGCTCATGCGGGTGTTCATCACGGGTGCGACCGGCTTCGTCGGGAGCGCGGTCGTCGACGAGCTGCAGGCGGCGGGACACGAGGTCGTCGGGCTCGCGCGGTCCGACGACTCGGCGGCGTCCCTGCGTGCGGTGGGCGCCGGGGTCGTGCGGGGCACCCTCACCGATCTCGACGTCCTGCGCGACGCGGCGGCCTCGTCCGACGGCGTCGTGCACTGCGGGTTCGTCGTCGACTTCGACGACTTCGCGACCTCCGCGGAGATCGACCGCCGCGCGATCGCGACGATGGGCGAGGCGCTCGTCGGGTCCGACCGGCCCCTCGTCGTGACCGACGGGACGGCGTGGGTCGCGCCCGGCCGGGTCGCGACGGAGGACGACCCGCTCGGCGAGGGCGTCCCGCGCCTCTCGGAGCGGGCGGGGCTCGCCTTCGCCGACCGCGGTGTACGGGCGTCGAGCGTGCGGCTCTCGCCGACCGTGCACGGCGAGGGCGACCACGGATTCGTCCCGCGCCTGATCGACATCGCCCGGGAGCGCGGGGTGGCCGGCTACCCCGGGACCGGGGCGCAGCGGTGGTCGGCGGTGCACCGTCGCGACGCCGCGCGGCTCTACCGGCTCGCGATCGAGAAGGCGCCCGCGGGCGCACGGCTGCACGGGGTCGACGACGAGGGCGTCCCGATCCGGGCGATCGCCGAGGAGGTCGGGCGACACCTGGACCTGCCGGTCGAGGCGGTGCCCGACGACGACGTGGCCGGGCACTTCGGCTGGCTGGGCGCGTTCCTGGCGATGGACATCCCGGCCTCGAGCGCCCGGACGCGTGAGCTCCTCGGCTGGGAGCCGGTCGAGGTCGGGCTGTTGGCCGACCTCGAGGCGGGCCACTACTTCGCGGGTCAGCGCAGCGTTCTGTCCTGACGGGGTCGGTGCTGGTGCGAGCGGGCGCCGGAGAACCGGGTCGTGAGGACCCGGTTCTCGAGGACGGTGTGGGGCGGGTCAACGCCGGGTGGACGCGAGGGCGATGGGTGCGGTCACGGGGTCGACGTCGGAGGCGGCGTGGCGTCCGGAGGGGCGCGGCTCCGAGGGCGACGTGCGCTGCGCGGGCACCGAGGCCGTGGCCGCCGGCGGCATCGCGGCCATGGCCGCAGGCGGACCCCACGGCTGCGGGGGAGCGATCGGTGCGGCCGGACGTCGCGGCGGCACGGCGGCGACGAGCCCGATGCGGGCGTAGGCGAGGAAGAGCAGCGCACTGACGACCTGCACGACGACCCAGAAGACGGTGCCGGTCACGGGGGCCCAGTCGTTGAGGGCGTGGAGGGCGACCGGCACGCCGAGCCCGATCCCGGCGAGGGCCAGCCAGGGGCCGGGGGTTCGGTAGTGGGTGGCGAGCCCGAGGAAGTAGCCCGCGACGCCCGCCCACAGCGCGTGCGAGATCGGGTCGGTGGCGAACCGCCAGACCAGCAACATGCCGACGCCGGAGTAGTCGTTCAGGACGAACGTGTAGTCCACCGCCTCGATGGCGCCGAACACGAGGCCGCTGGTCGCCGCCAGGAAGAGCATGTCGCGGGGCGCGAGGGCCAGGCGCCGGTAGATCAGGGCGACCGCGACGGCAGGGAGTGCCTTGATCAGCTCTTCGGGGAGGCCGATGAGCACCAGGTTGGTCAGGAGATTCCCGTGGTTCTCGACGTCCGGCGGCTGGATCCCGAAGAGATAGACGAGGACGAGTACGACCTCCGCGACCGCCACCTGCCCCAGGAGCGTGCCGCTGGCCTTCTTCGGGCCCACGACGACCCGGAGTACGAGGAACCAGACGAAGGCGAAGTACGCCGCGAGCACGATCGACAACCCGAGGAGTTCCGACACATCGGGGAACAGGGCCAGGGCGGCGGGCGGCACCGCGACGAGGGCGACGAACAACCACGTCGTCCACGCCCGCAGCGCCGGGTGGCGCAGCCAGGCGCGGAACGGGAACAGGACCGCGAGGTCGGGCAGGCGCTCGGCCGGGGGAGTGGTCATCGTCGGGCTCCGGGCGGTGATCGTGAGGTGGACCCCCGCGAGGAAGCGCCCCCGCGAGCTCGAACGACTCATCGCGCCGCACGCGCCACCGTTAGCGCTGTTCGGAACGATCCAGGCGGGCCCACCCGAACGAGCGACGTCGTCGTAACACCCCGGGCCCGGCGTGCGAGAAGTCCGCCGACGGGCCGCACGGATGCGGCCGACGACGCATCGGGGGACGCGCGCCATGACCCAGACCCACCCGGACCCACAGGCCACGGCACCGTGGACCACCGGCCGGCACAGCGCGCCGTGGGGCGGGTCCCCGGGGCAGCCGAACATCCCGGTCCCGCCCGCGGGCATGCCGCCGATGGGCTGGCCGGGCTACGGCTCGCCCGCACCGCAGCGACCCTCCGGGATGCGGTGGGGCTGGATCGTCCTCGCGGTCGTCGCGGCGATCGTGGCCGTGGCGATCATCGGGACGGTCGCGCAGAAGACCGCGAAGATGACCATCAACGGCTCCGTGACGGTCTACGGCATGAACACGCTCATGACGCCGGGCACGGCCTGCCAGAACCAGGCGATGACGGGCAAGCCGGTCTCGATCTTCGGCTCGGACGGCGCCCTCGTCGGGACGAGCTCGCTGACCGGCTCCGGGACCGCCGTGAACCAATGGAACACCTATTCCTACGGCTACGCGGACGCCTGCCAGTACTCGTTCACGTTCACGAACGTCACGGGGGCCGACGACTTCTACACGGTGACCCTGGGCAGCAACGCCGCTCAGGGCGTCGGGTTCAGCAAGGACCAGCTGCAGAGCTCGGGCGCCCGGATCACCTACGGCCACTACTGACCGGTCGACCGCGTCGGCTCCTCGTGACCCTGCCGACCCCCCTCGGGGCAGCGCCCGACCCGGACCACCAGGCATGCTGCGGGGAGCCGCACGAAGGCCGAGGAGGTGGCGCGGCGGATGGCGACGCTCTACCGCAGCATCTGGGCCTCCGACGACCCGGGCGCCGTCGACGTCGCCCACCGCGCCGTCGTCGGCTGGGCCGAGGCCGTCGCCGTGCGTCATCACCGCCCGCTCCCGTCGGGCGACGCCCGCACCCGCGCGAGCGAGCAGTACCGGTTCGTCCTGCGCCGCGACGCCTACGACGACCCCGCCGACACGAAGATCGGCAAGGCGGTCCGCCTCGTCTTCGTCGAGTCGAACCGCGACGGCAGCCGCTGGACGACGACGGTGCGCGCCTGGTCGGGCGGCAGCTGCATCGGCGAGGGCGCGAAGGCCTGGGTGTGGATCGACGTCGAGGCCGACGCCCGCGACGTCACCGAACCGCTGTTCGCGAAGCCGCCGGCGTTCGTCCCGGACCTGCTGACGACGACGGCGGCCGCGCTCGGTGGGGTGTCGCTGCTGCCCCGCACCGCGCGCTACCAGGGTGAGGACGGTGCCGAGGACCTCGCCGGCCTGCTGACCCTGCCCGAGCGCGACGTGCCGGTCGTCGTCTTCGGGGGACTCGATCCCGACATCGGGGAGGACGCCCTGCGGGTGTTCGACGCGGCCGTGCAGCGCACGACGCGCGACGTCGCCGGCCTCGCGACGGTGGCCGTCGTCGACGCGGCCGGCCTCGAGACCTTCGAGGGCGCCCTCGGCCAGGGGTTCGCGGTGCACCGCGGCGCCATGCGGCTCTACCTCCCGGCGCTCGACCCCGCCGGCGACGCGTCCACGCGCCACCTCGAGATCCGGGCCGAGCGTTTCAAGGACCGCCCGGCGCTGGCGGGCCGGATCGCGGTCAACCAGCTCGCGCCCACGTCGAGCGTGCGCCGCGCCCCGGACAGCTGGGACCGGGCGGCCGAGCGTCTCGACGAGGTCACCCCCGGCGGCATGGTCGAGAAGGTCGCCCGGGAGTCGGCGCGGGTCACCGACCTCGAGACCGAGCTGGTGGCCGAGCGCCGCGTCGCCGACGAGGTGCTCGAGGAGTTCGGCGACCTCCAGCACGAGGTCACCGACCTGCGCGACCAGCTCGCGGCGGCCACCGCCGAGCTCGCCCGCCTCCGGGGCGAGCGCACCGTGGAGGGGCTCGAGGACATCGACCTCGCCCCGTCGCACGCCCGCGACTGCAGCGACGCGGCCGCCCTCGCCCGCAAGCACCTGGGCACCTACCTGGAGTTCCCGACGGAGGCCGGGGTCGAGCTGGAGCTGCTCGACCGACAGGCCGCCGGCCCGGCCTGGGGTGAGCAGGCCTGGCGCGCGCTGCGGGCACTCGCCTTCTACTCCCGCGCCCGCTCCCGCGACGGTTACGACGGCGACTTCTTCCAGTGGTGCTGGAACTCCCAGCACCCCATGGCCTGGCCGGCGAGCCCCCGCAAGCTCGCGATGCGGGAGTCGAAGACGGTGCTGGATCGCTGGCCCGAGTCGCGGACGTTCGCGGTGGACGGCGAGGACCGGATCGTCCAGTCGCACATCAAGATCTCGTCAGCCGGGATGGCGCCGCGGATCTACTTCACCTGGGTGGACCGCACCCGCACGGTGCACGTGGCCTACTTCGGCCGGCACCTACGGAACACGCGTACCTAGTTCCACCACCGCCGTCACGTCCGCCTCGGCCCATCCCTCGGCAGCGACCCGCAGGTAGGCGTCGCGGGCACCCTCGGTGACCGGGAACGGCGCTCCGCCGGGCCCCGCCGCGAGCCCCAGCGCGTGCGTGAGGTCCTTCGCCGCCAGCGGGCTGGTGAACCATCCGGCGTGCTGCGGGTCGACCAGGCCGTCGACACGGTTGAGCAGCCCCGGCGGGACCATCGGCGACTCGCGGAGCAGCTCCGTCAGCGCCGCGTCCTCGACGCCGGCCGCCCGGCCCAGCCGCACCGTCTCGGCGACGACGCCCAGCCCGGCCAGCAGCATCTGGTTGCTCAGCAGCTTGAGCACCGCCGCGCGTTCGGGCGCCGTCCCGGCCGGCGTCGTCGTCGCGAAGACGTCCCACAGCGGGCCCAGCGCGGTGCGCGCCTCGTCGGGACCCCCGACGATCCACCGCGCCTGCCCCGAGCGCACCGCCTGCGGCGCCCCGAGGATCGGCGCCGCGACGAAGCGCGCGCCGTACGCCGCGGCGAGCTCGGTCTCCGTCGCGGGCGCGACGGTCGCGGTGTTGACGACGAGCCGGTCGGCCCAGGCCGCGCGGGCGGACCCGTCGGGAGCGGCGACGGAGGTGACGCTCGCGTCGTCGGCGAGGCTCAGGACGACCGCGTCGGCGCCCACGGCGTCGGGGGAGTCGAGGACCGTGGCGCGCCCGGTGAACAGCTCCGCCCTCCCGGGCGAGCGGTTCCACACCTCGAGCTCGTGCCCCTGGTCGAGCAGCCGCTCGGCCAGCGCGCTGCCCATGCTCCCGAGCCCGATCACCGCGATCCGCATGCCGCCGATCCTCCGCCTCGGAGGCCTCACCCGGTCAGGTCGACCTCCACGATGTTCGGGTACGCCGATCGCGGGGCACCTCATGATCAGGCGCAGCGCCGGTCGTCGGGGGAGGGCCACATGAGCACCACGGAGTCGGACACCGCCGCGTCCGCCATCCCGGCACCACGAGCACCGGAGAGCGCCCCGGGCCTCGCCCCGTGGACGCCCGCGATCCCCGCCCAGCGCGGCATCCGCTGGCTCGACGCGCCACCCGCGGCCCCGGACACCCGGAACGCACCCCCGGCCGGGCTCGCCGATGCGGACCTCTCGCCGCACCGACCCCGCCGGGCCCGCATCGCCCTGGCGATCGGGGTCGTGCTCGTCGTCGTCGCCACGGCCGCCGTCATCGGCATCGTCGCGATGACCCACCGGACCATGACGGTCCAGGGCTCCCTCGTGGTCGCGGGTCGGGGCGCGCTCGTTCCGGGGGTGCCCTGCTCGGTGACCGCGATGCCGGGCCGGACGGTCACGGTCTTCGGGTCGGCCGGCACCGTCCTCGGCTCCGCGCCGTTGTCGACCGGCGGCACGGCCGTGGACCAGTGGCACCTGGCCGTCCCGGACGCCGACGCCTGCCGGTTCTCCTTCACCGTCCCCGACGTGCCGGCGAGCGACGATTCGTACCGGGTCGGTCTCGACGGCAACGCCTCCGACACGGTCGCCTTCACCCGCGAGGAGCTGACGACGTCGGGGGCACAGCTCACCTACGGCCACTGACTCTCCTCGGTGAGCCGTCCCCGGCGCACAGGCCGAGGTGCGTCCACAATGCGCGCTCATGAGCTCGTGGCCGTTGTGGTGCAGCGGGCTGTTGCTGATCGTCGGCGTCCCGGCGGTGGCGGTCGGCACCCAGCTGCTGCTGCGACGTCGCTGGTCGGTCCTGCGCGAGAGTGACCACAACGAGGTCGCGGGCTTCCTCATCGCGATCGTCGGGGTGATCTACGCGGTGCTGCTGGCGTTCGTCGTGATCGTCAGCTGGGAGCAGTTCAGCCGCGCCGGCGACACGGTCGGCCAGGAGGCCAGCGCCCTGCGGACGATCGACCGCACCGCCGCGGCGTTCCCGATCGACTCGCGCGCGAGGGTCCGCGCGGACGTCGTCGCCTACGCGCACGCCGTCGTCGACGTCGAGTGGCCCGCGATGGCCGACGGCCGGCCGGGCTCGCCCGTCGTGGGGCCTGCGCTGGACCGGCTGTCGGTCGACCTCGAGGCGCTGCCCGCCGACACCCCGGCCCGCGTCCAGTTCGTCGGCGCCGAGGTCGAGCGCTTCAACGATCTCGTGACCGCGCGGTCCTCCCGGCTCGACTTCGTGGACCAGGGCCTGCCGGGGGTGCTGTGGGCGGCGCTCGTCGTGGGCGCGGTCGTCACGATCGGCTTCGCGATGATCTTCGGGGTGAGCAGCCCGTTGCTGCAGACGTTCATGACGGCGAGCATCGCGGTGCTCATCGGCATCATGCTGTTCGTCGCCGTGGCGATCGACCACCCCTTCGCCGGCGACGTCGCGGTCACGCCCGGTTCGCTCGAGCGCGTCCTCTCGGACTTCCCGCCCCTGTGAACGAGTCCGATCATCGGAGTCCGATCACCCCGCCCGCCTGACCTGCGCAGGGTCCCGCTACCTTCCGGCCTCGATCTGTCGACCAGTGCTCGAGGAGGCCGCGGTGGAGACCGTCGACTGGAGCACGGAGTGGCTCAGCAGTCTGGTGTGGATTCTCGGGGTCTTCGTGGCCACGGTGATCGTGCTCGGGGTCGTCGTGGTGCTCCTCGTCCGGTTCACCACCTGGGGTCGGCAGTTCTGGCGCCTCGCCGGGCCGTTCGTGCGTCCGCGCCGCGGGGAGCGCGCCACGTGGCGGCCCACGCTGTTCATCCTGGTCCTGCTGCTGCTCGTCGTGCTGTCGGTGCGGATCAACCTGCTGCTCTCGTACAACACCAACGACCTCTACACCGCGCTGCAGAACCTCGACGCCGGCGCCTTCTGGCGCGCCATCGGCATCTTCGCGGTGATCGCGGCGATCTCCGTCGCCGAGGCCCTGGTGACCTACTACATCGGCCAGTCGTTCGTCATCCGGCTCTGGGAGGACCTCAACGGCCGCTTCCTCGGCGACTGGCTCGGCGACCGCGTCTACCAGCGCTCCCGGTTCTCCGCGACGCAGGTCGACAACCCCGACCAGCGCATCCAGGAGGACATCACCTCCTTCGCGCAGACCTCCTACACGCTCTCGATCGGCCCGAGCGGCGCGGTCAGCGCCCTGGTGACGATCCCGTCGTTCACGATCGTGCTCTGGGAGCTCTCCGGCCCGCTCTCGGTGTTCGGGCTCCAGAATCCCCCGCGCGATGACGTTCATCGCCTTCGTCTACGTCATCATCGCCACGGTCTTCGCGTTCCGGATCGGCAGGCCGCTGGTCCGGCTGAACTTCCTCAACGAGGGCCTCGAGGCGTTCTACCGCTACGGGCTGGTCCGGGTGCGCGACAACGCCGAGAACATCGCGTTCTCGCGCGGCGAGCCGGTGGAGCGGCGCACCCTCGACGGCCGGTTCGCCGACGTCATCGCGAACTACTGGCGCATCGTCATCCGGACGCTGAAGTTCCAGGGCTTCAACCTCGGCGTCTCCCAGATCGCCCAGGTCTTCCCGATCATCATCCAGGCGCCCCGGTTCTTCGCGCGGGCGATCAGCCTCGGGGACGTCCAGCAGACCGCGCAGGCGTTCGGGCAGGTCCACGACGCCCTGTCGTTCTTCCGGAACGCCTACGACCAGTTCGCGGCCTACCGCGCGACCCTCGACCGCCTCACCGGCCTGCTCGACGCCGACGAGCAGGCCCGCCGACTGCCGACGCTGCACGTCGAGGACCGGACCGGGGGAGTCCTCGTCCGGGACCTGACCGTCAACAAGCCCGACGGCGAGACGCTCGTCAGCGACCTGTCGCTCGAGCTCGGGCGTGCCGACTCGCTGCTGGTGACCGGGCGCTCCGGCACGGGCAAGACCACGTTGCTGCGCAGCTTCGCCGACCTGTGGCCCTACGCCGAGGGGCAGGTCGAACGGCCGGTCGGCCGCGGGGCGGTGTTCCTGTCCCAGCAGCCCTACCTGCCGCTCGGCACGCTGCGGACGGCCCTCGCCTACCCCGCCGAGCCGGAGTCGGTCTCCGACGACGAGGCGGCGCGGGTCCTGCGGGCGACGGCGCTGGGGCACCTCGTGGGCCGCGTCGACGACGAGGAGCTGTGGTGGCGCACGCTCTCCCCGGGGGAGCAGCAGCGCGTCGGGTTCGCGCGGCTGCTCATCGCCCGGCCCGACGTCGTGTTCCTCGACGAGGCCACCGCCGCCCTGGACGAGGGCCTCGAGCACGACCTCTACACGCTGCTCCGCGAGGAGCTGCCGGACCTCGTGCTGGTCAGCGTCGGGCACCGCAGCAGCCTGGAGTCGTTCCACGCGCGGCGGCTCGACCTCGAGGGTGAGGGGCGCTGGCGCGACGAGGCGATCGCTCAGTAACCCGGGAACACGGCTCGCAGGTCGTCGAGCGACACGTCGCCGGTGACGTCGACGCCGGCCGGTGTGTGCTCGGGGCGCAGGCGTCCACCGATCAGCCGCAGCACCGCCCCGGTGGGCCCGGTGAAGGTGGCCGTGGCGCCCGCGGTGCCGGGTTGCACGCTCGCCGAGTCCGCGACGACCAGCGAGTGGTCCCCGATCGCGACCGTCGCGGGACGGTCGAGCCGGTCGGGCTTGGCGACGAAGCCCAGCAGGAAGCCCAGGCCGTCGGCGAAGAGGTCGAGGAGGGCCGTTGCCGCCGCCTCGTCCACCTCCGCGCCCGGGTCCGCGCCGACGAGGGCGTCCCACCCGTGCAGGGCGACCTCGTTGAGGCGCATGCCGACCGCGACCGCGAGCGGCACGGGCTCGGGCAGGAACCCCAGGTCGATGCGCAGCGATGCGCGCTGCTCCGGCGACAGCCCCTCCAGCACGGCCAGGTAGCGCGCGTCGTGCTCGACGAAGCCGTCCGCCTGGGCCCGCGGTGCGCTCGCGTCCCAGCGGTCCCAGACGGTCTGGTTGTCGGGCGCGTCGAGGGCGGTGCCGTCGACGGCCGCGACCAGCGGGGCGAGGGAGATCTCCGCCTGGCTGCCCAGATGGGAGAGCACCTGCGCGATCGTCCAGTCCGAGGCCCCGCTCGGGCCCTCGAGCTGGGAGTCCGTGAGGCCGTTCGCCTCGGCGGCGAGCGTGTCGTGGTGGGCGCGCAGCGCCGCGATCGAGCGATCAACGAGGTCGGTCACGTGACGCGGAACACCGCGGTGCGCCCGGTTCTTCCCCCGACCGGCCCTCACCGGGGTCGGCCGCGCGGACGTCGGGGCGCGGGGTGATGATCGCGGCATGGCGAGCGTGGTGGTCATCGGTCCGGGAGCGATCGGCGGCGTGCTGGCCGCCCTGGCCCACGAGCGGGGGCACGACGTGGCCCTCGCCGTCCGCACGCCGTTCGACGTGCTCCGGGTGCGCGCCGGCTCCGACGGCGAGGAGCGCGAGGTCGCGGCCGCGATCCACACCGACCCGGCGGAGATCGCGCCGGTCGACTGGGTGCTCGTCACGACGAAGGCCCAGCACACCGCCTCCGCGGCCGACTGGCTGAAGGCCGCGACCGGCCCCGGCACCGTCGTCGTCGTGGCCCAGAACGGCGTGGACCAGGAGCGCCGCGTCGAGGGCCTCGTCCACCCCGACGCGACCGCGCTGCCCGCCGTCGTCGTGCTCGGCGCGGAGGCGGTCGAGCCGGGGCGGATCGTGCACCACGGCTTCGGGCGGCTCACCGTCCCCGAGGGCCCGTGGGTCGAGGGGCTGGCCGCGCTGGTCGGTGGCGGCGACGACGGGGTCGAGGTCGTCGGGTCGCCCGACCACCGCACCGACGCCTGGCGCAAGCTGATCAGCAACGCCGTCGCGAACCCGATCACGGCGCTGACGATGCGCCGCAACGAGGTGCTCGCCGAGCCGCAGACGGCCGACCTCGTCCTCGGCCTCTCCCGCGAGGTCGTCGCCGTGGCCCGCGCCGAGGGCGCCGCCCTGTCCGAGGACGACGTCACCGACCTGCGGAACCACTACGCGACGATGCCCGCCGGCACCGGCACCTCGATGCTCTACGACCGCCTCGCCGGACGGCCGACCGAGCACGAGTACCTCACCGGCGCGGTGGTCGCCGCGGGGGAGCGCCACGGCGTCCCGACCCCGCTGAACGCCACGATGCTGGCGCTGCTCCGCAGCCTGTGAGGCCACGTCGCCGAGTGGCCCCTGAGGGCTGCGCCGGCAACCGTGGGGATCCACTCGGCGAGCCCGGTGGTCAGGCCAGCGTCCCGTCGGTGAGGTAGTGCCGTAGGCCCTGACCGCGGACGCTGCCGAAGCCGGTGCACGGGTCCCAGCCCTTGTCGGCGCGATAGCCCTCGACGGCGGGCCCGAGGTCCTTGGTCTTCGGCGTCGAGTTGTCGCCGTCGGTGATGTCGCGGATCAGACCGCCGAGCTGCTCGGCGTTCGCGGCGTAGAGCCCGACCGGGAACTGGTGGCCGACCGGCTTCGGCGTCGCCTGGTTGATCAGGGCGGTCAGGCCGGCGTAGAGCGGGGCGACGGCGCTGGTGCCGCCGACCGGGCCCCAGTTCCCGTTCACCAGGATGATGTAGCCGGTGGCGATGTCGGCGTTGCCGGCGACGTCGGGCACGCCCCGTCCGGCGAAGCCGTCGACGGTGAGCAGCTCTGGCTGGTCGACCCGCTGCCAGCGCGGCGTCGGGAAGATCCGGCTCACCCCGCCGCCGGTCGCCCAGCCGTCGTGGTCGTTCCACACCGTCTCGGCGGTGATCTCGGCGGTGGCCCCGACCAGGGCGGTCCCGCCGCAGGCCACCACGGACGGGCTGGCCGCGGGGTAGTCGACCCGACGCGTCGCCGTCCTGGCGTCGCGAGGCGTCGCCGGCCCCGTGGTCCCCGGCGGCGCACAGGACCGTGACGCCGAGCGCGGCGGCGTCGACGAAGACCTCCTCCAGCGCGGTCCGCGTCTGCGGGGTCCAGTCGTCCTCCGGCCCGCCCCAGCTGATGGAGACGACCGAGGGGTTGTTGGTGGCGTCGTGCACCGCGGTGGAGAGCAGGTCGATGAACCCCTGGTCGGTGTTCGGGGCGAAGTAGACGGCGACGTCCGCCTTCGGGGCCACGGTCGCGGCGATCTGGATGTCGAGGAGCACCTCGCCGTCGGCCTCGTCGCCGGGGCTGTTCTTCGCCCCGTCGACGCCCACCGAGAAGATCTTCGGGAGGTCGATCCCGACCTTCGCGAAGTAGCCGTCCAGGTCGCTCTGCCGGTACCCCCCGCCGAACTCGGCGATGGCGATCGTCTGGCCCGAGCCGTCGAGGTCGGTCGGGAAGTCGTAGAGCTGGGCCACGTGGGTGGTCCACAGCGGTTGCGGCTTCGGCGGGGCCGCTGCCCGGGCGCTGACGGCCGGCGGGTCGGGCAGCAGGCTGCTGGCCGGGGCGTCGACCTTCGGGAGCTGGTCCTCGTCGACGGGGTCGCCCTGCTGGAAGTGGGCGCGCGCCTGCCGGCGGTCGTCGAGCCCGACGACCGCGGTGGCGTACTCCGCGAGCTCGGCGGGAAGCCGGACCTGGCCCTCCCGGCCGCGATAGGTGGTGCCCCGGGCCTCGTAGCGGCCGAGGTCGACGCCGAACGCGGCCTGGGCCTGCGCCGCGGTGCCGGTCGCCGTCGCGGTGCGCCGGCCGAGGTCGGTGCTGACCCGCAGCCCGGCGTCCTCGAGGTAGCTGCGGACCGCGGCCATCTCGTCCGGGTCGGCGCCCGCGTTCTCGGCGAACGCCCGCCGTCGCTCGGCCGGATCGGTCTCGGTCCGGGGCGTGAGGTCGGCGCCCGCGCGGCGGCGGAGGACGACGGTCACGCTGACCTGGTCGTCGGGTGCGGCGTCCTGCACGCGCTCGGCGCCGGCGACCGGTGTGCGGTCGCTGCCGGGCAGCGGGACCAGTCCGGAATCCTGCGGTGTGTCGGCCATTCGGGACCCCCTCGTCGATGTGACCAGAAACCGACACGAACGGTAAGCAGGAGCCGGAAACAGCCGCTATACAGTCATGCGGCCGGACCAATGACTAGGCGCTCCGGGCGACGACGTGCGACGGAGAGCGGGCGCGGAACCGGGCGAACCGCCCACGTCGTCGTGACCGCCCTCCGCCGGACGCCGGAGACCCCCGCCGTTCGGGCCGCTCAGCCGACGAAGTCCAACGGCAGCGAGCGCATGCGCACACCGGTCGCGTGGTGCACGGCGTTCGCGATCGCCGCCGCCGTGCCCACGATGCCGATCTCCCCGATGCCCTTGGCGCCCATCGGGTTGACGTAGGGGTCGTCCTCCTCGATCCACTCGGCGTCCATCTCGCGCACGTCGGCGTTCGCGGCGATGTGGTAGCCGGCGAAGTCGTGGTTGATCACGTGGCCGAAGCGGGGGTCGACGACGCTCTGCTCGTGCAGGGCCATCGAGAGCCCCCACACCATCCCGCCCAGGAACTGCGAGCGCCCCAGCGTCGGGTTGAGGATGCGCCCGGCCGCGTAGACCCCGAGCAGGCGCGGCACGCGGATCTCGCCGGTGTCGGCGTGCACCGCGACCTCGGCGAACTGCGCCCCGTACGCGGCCATGGACAGCTCACCCGCCCACGGGTTGTCCGGCGTCGACGCGTCGGCCTCCGCCCCGTCCTCGGGATCGTCGCCCCACTTGTCACGGAACCGGTCGGCGGCCTCCGCGATCGTCGAGCCCCACGACGCCGTGCCCGACGACCCGCCCGCCCCGGAGCCCTTCGGGAGGTCCGTGTCGCCGATCGCGACCGCGATCCGGTCCGCCGGCACGCCCAGCGCGTCCGCCGCGATCTGGGTGAGCACCGTCCGGGCGCCCTGACCGATGTCCGCCGCCCCGATCTCCACCTCGTAGCGCCCGCCGGTGTGGCGGATGACCGCCGTCGAGCCCGGGAACCGGATCGCCGGGAACATCGCCGCGGCGACCCCGGTGCCGTGCCACCAGCCGTCGACGAGCAGCGCCCGCGGCTCGGACGGGCGCGAGGCCCACCCGAACCGCTCGGCCCCCCGCCGCAGGCAGGCCACCAGCCCGCGCGACGAGAACGGCAGCCCCGACTCCGGGTGCACCGTCGGCTCGTTGCGCACCCGCAGCTCGATGGGGTCGATGCCGAGCTCCACCGCCAGCTCGTCCATCGCGCACTCGAGCGCGAAGCTGCCCGGCGCCTCGCCGGGGGCGCGCATGTAGGTGGGTGCGTCGACGTCGAGGGGCACGAGCGCGTGGGTGGTGCGCCGGTGCGGCGCCGCGTACATCCCGCGGGTGCCGGTGGCGGTCGGCTCGCCGAACTCCTTGATCCGCGCGGTCGACTCGACGACGTCGTGGGTGACCGCGTCCAGCACGCCGTCCCGCGACGCCCCCAGCGCGAGGTGCTGCACCGTCGCCGGCCGGTGCCCGACGGTCTCGAACATCTCGTGCCGCGACAGCGCCCGCGTCACCGCCCGGCCCGGCACGGTGTGGGCGGCCAGCACGGTGAGCACGGTCCCGGCGTGCAGCGTGCCCTTGGTGCCGAACCCGCCGCCGACGTGCGGCGACGCGACCTCGACGTCGTCCTCCTCGAGCCCGAACAGCCCCGCGATCTGCGAGCGCGCGATCGACACGCCCTGGGAGGACTCGTACACGACGACGTGGTCGCCGCCCTCCCAGCACGCGATCGTCGCGTGCGGCTCCATCGGGCTGTGGTGCTGCACCGGGGTGGTGTACGTGGCGCGGACCGTCACGGCGGCGGTGTCCAGCGCGGCGTCCGGGTCGCCGATCTCGCTCGCGGGCGGCTGGAAGTTCGCCAGCTGCGCCGCGGGATGGCGGTCGGGGGAGTGCTCGTCGAACGCGGTGCGCTGCTCGGACTCGGAGTAGGTCACGACGACGAGTCCCGCGGCCTCCCGCGCGACCTCCGAGGTCTCCGCGAGCACGGCGGCGACGTACTGACCGCGGTGGTGGATCTCGCGGTCCTGCAGCACGACGAGCTCGGGGTCGCCGAGGTCGGCCAGCCGCGGCGCGTCGTCGGGTGTCAGGATCCCGACGACGCCGGGCAGCGCGAGTGCCGTCGTGGTGTCGATGGTGGTGATCCGCCCGCGGGCCACGGTGGCCTGCACCGGGTGCAGGTACAGGGGCGTGTCGACCGGCTGGTCGGCGGCGTACCGGGCGGTCCCGGTCACCTTGTCCGGGCCCTCGACCCGGCGGACCGAGGTGCCCATGACGCGGGCGTCGAGGACGGTCACGCGGTCTCCTTCGTGGGGCGGGTGGTCGCCGAGAGGCGACGCAGCGTGTCGGTGACGGCGCCGACGACGAGGTCGAGCTTGAACGCGTTCCCGCCGAGCGGTGTCTCGACCGGCACGGCGTCGGCGAGCTCGGCCCGCGCCGCGGCGCGGAACGACTCGTCGGTGGCGGGGGCCCCGAGCAGGGCGGCCTCCGCGCGGGTGGCCCGCCACGGCTTGTGCGCGACCCCGCCCAGCGCGAGGCGGACGTCGACGACGGTGCCGTCGCGCACCTCGAGCGCGGCCGCGACGGAGACCAGCGCGAACGCGTACGACGCGCGGTCGCGGACCTTGCGGTAGGCCGAGTTCGCCGCGAGCGGGGACGGCGGGAGCTCGACGGCGGTGATGAGCTCGCCGTGCTCGAGGACCGTGTCGCGCGTCGGGTCGCCGTCGGGGAGGCGGTGCAGGTCCGCGACCGGGATGCTGCGGCTGCCCTGGCGGCCGAGCACCTGCACCGTCGCGTCCAGCGCCACCAGCGCGACCGCCATGTCCGACGGGTGGGTGGCGATGCAGGACGGGTCGGCGCCGAGGATCGCGTGGTAGCGCGCCCAGCCCTCCCGCGCGGAGCAGGCCTGCGTGAGGTCGCGCTTGGTACAGGGCGTGGTGGTGTCGGCGAAATAGGCGCACCGGGTGCGCTGCAGGAGGTTCCCGCCGGTCGTCGCCATGTTGCGCAGCTGGCCGGAGGCGCCCGCGAGCAGGGCCTGGGCGAGCGCCGGGTGGTCGCGGCGGACGACCGGGTGCGCGGCGACGTCGCTGTTGAGTGCGCCTGCCCCGATGACCAGCCCACCGTCGGTCTCCGTGATCTCGCTGCTGGTCACGCCGGCGACGTCGACCAGGGCGCTCGGGGTGGCGACGCCGAGCTTGAGGTGGTCGAGCAGGTTGGTACCGCCGGCGAGGAAGGAGGCGCCGGGGTCGGCGCCGACGGCGGCGATCGCACCCTCGGCGTCGTCGGGGCGGGCGTAGGTGAACGGCTTCATCGGCTCGTCTCCAGGGTCGAGCGCCGCTGCGCCGCGTCGCCAGCGGCCTCCTCGACGGCGCTGACGATGTTCGTGTACGCCGCGCAGCGGCAGAGGTTGCCGCTCATGCGCTCGGCGATCTCGGCGCGGTCGAGCACCGTCGGGCCGGTCAGGTCGTCGGTGACCGCGCTCGGTCGGCCCTGAGCCGCCTCGGCGAGGACGCCGACCGCCGAGCACACCTGGCCCGGCGTGCAGTAGCCGCACTGGAACGCGTCGTGGGCGAGGAACGCCTCGGCGACCGGGTGCAGCTCGCCGTCGGTGGCCAGGCCGTCGGCCGTCGTGACCTCCGCGCCGTCCTTGGCGACGGCGAGCGTCAGACAGGACAGCACCCGCCGCCCGTCGACGAGCACGGTGCACGCCCCGCACTGGCCGTGGTCGCAGCCCTTCTTCGGGCTGGTGTTGCCGAGGTGCTCGCGCAGCGCGTCGAGCAGGGTGGTGCGGGGGTCGAGGTCGACGTCGTGGTGGTGGCCGTCGACGGTGAGGCCGATGGGGATGGTGGTGGTCACGTCCGCTCCCGTCGTGCTGACGGAACCGATTCGGCTCCTGACACCACCGTTGCACGACCTCCGACGCGCAGCATGGGATCGCTGATCCCCCGCTCGGGCGGTCCGGGTGGACCGATCCGGCGTCGGAACCGTGTCCGATGGACACGGTCTCTCCGGAGGTCGGTGAGCTCGGCTCCGACCGAGTCGCGGCGACTCGGTTGCTCGTCAGGGGGTGTGCCGACGGGCGCCGTGCGCCTGGATCTGCGCGAGCATCGCGTCGAGTGCGGTGCGCAGCGGGAGGGTGTCGCGTCGGGTCTGGGTCAGCAGCAGGCCACCTTGCAGGGCGGCGAGCAGTGCGAGGGCCAGCGCGTCGGTGTCGGTGTCCGCCCGGAGGTCGCCCCGCGCACGCATCCGGGCGAGACCGTCGCGGATCGGTGCCTCCCAGCGCTCGAAGCCTGCGGCGAGGTCGGCGCGGGCCTCCGGGTCGTCGTCGGCGAGCTCCGCGGCGATCGACCCGATGGGGCACCCGCCGGCGCACTGCCGCTGCTCCTGCATGGCGACGAGCAGGTCACGCCAGCGCTCGAGGGCCTCGAAGCTGTCGAGGTGGTCCAGCACGGGCCGCTGGGCGTCGAGCACCCCGTCGGTCTGGTGCGCGATGACGGCGCGGACGAGGTCGTCCTTGTCGACGAAGTAGTGGTAGAGCTGCGACGCGCTGACCCCGGCCGCGCGTCGGACGTCGTCGATCCCGGTCCGCGCGACGCCGTGGGCGAAGACCAGCTCCGCGGCCGCCTCCACGATGCGCGCCCTGGTCGCGCGGCCCTTGGCGGTCAGCCGCCTGGCCGGGGCCGGCCCGCTCCTCTCGCTCGTCACGCCTCGATCCTACGACAGGACTGGAGTTGACACTCCAGAATCGGCGGAGCAGAGTCTGGAAAGAACGATCCATTCTCTGAGGAGGCTCCCATGAGCACCGACCTGACCGGCTCCACCGCCCTCGTCACCGGCGCCACCAGCGGCATCGGCCGCGCCACGGCCCACCGGCTCGCCGCGCTCGGCGCCCATGTCGTCGTGTCCGGGCGTGACGAGGAGCGCGGCGAGGCGGTGGTCGCGGCGATCCGGTCGGACGGCGGACGGGCCGACTTCGTCGCCACCGAGCTGCACGACGAGGCGAGCGTGCAGCGGCTCGCCGACCGCGCGACCGAGCTGGGCGGCGGCCACGTCGACGTCCTGGTCAACAGCGCCGGGGTCTTCCCGTTCGGCGCGACGACCGACTTCAAGGGCGCCGAGGTCGACGACGTGTTCGCCGTCAACGTGAAGGCGCCCTGGCTGCTCGTCGCCGCCCTGGCCCCCGCGATGGCCACCCGGGGGCACGGCGCGATCGTCAACGTCACGACGATGGTGGCCGAGTTCGGCATGTCGGGGGCCGGTCTCTACGGCGCGAGCAAGGCGGCGCTGGTGCTGCTGACCAAGTCCTGGGCCGCCGAGTTCGGCCCGGCCGGAGTGCGGGTCAACGCGGTGAGCCCCGGCCCGACCCGGACCGAGGGCACGCTCGGGATGGGGGAGGGGCTGGACGCGCTCGCGTCCGGTGGCCCCGCGGGGCGGCCCGCGCAGCCCGACGAGATCGCGGCCGCGATCACCTTCCTCGCGACCGACGAGGCCAGCTTCGTGCACGGAGCCGTGCTCCCGGCCGACGGTGGGCGCATCGCCGTGTGACGGAGAGTTCACGGGCGGTGGCTCACCGCTTGCGGATCGCGACGAGCGCCCGCGATCATCGTGGTCCGGATCACAGCGTCAGTGATGGAGGAGAACCGTGCAGGTCTCGTGCGCCTTCCCGACGACCTTGAGCTCCCCGGACGACATCGCGCTGGCCGAGCAGCTGGGCTACGAGCGCGCGTGGGTCTACGACACCCCGCAGCAGAGTCCCGACGTCTGGATGACGCTGGCGCTCGCCGCCGAGCGGACCGAGCGGATCGGGCTCGGCCCGGGCGTCCTGATCCCGAGCCTGCGGCACCCCATGGTCAACGCCGCCGCCACCGCGACCCTCGCCGCGCTCGCCCCCGGCCGCACCGTCGTCGCGTTCGGCACCGGCTTCACCGGCCGACGCGCCATGGGGTACCGGGCGATCACCTGGGCGTTCATGGAGGCCTACATCCGGGCGTTCCGCGGGCTGCTGCGCGGGGAGGTCGTGGAGTGGGAGGGCGCCCGGATGCAGATGCTCCACCCCGACGGCCACGCCCCCGCCCGGCCCGTGGACGTGCCGGTGCTGATCGGCGCCCTCGGGCCGAAGGGGAACGCGGTCGCGCGCGAGCTCGGCGACGGGCTGTTCGCGACGCTGCAGGTGCCCGACTTCGTCAGCGACTACGACTGGGTGCCCTACCTGGCGTGGGGCACGGTGCTCGACGACGGCGAGTCGCCCGGGTCGGAGCACGCCCGCGCCGCCGGCGGGCCGGGGTGGGCGCTGGCCTACCACGGGGCCTACGAGTTCAGCGGCGCCGGCGCCGTCCGCGGGCTCCCCGGCGGCGACGCGTGGCTGGACACCATCGAGAAGATCCCCGAGGGGGAGCGCCACCTCGCGGTGCACTCCGCGCACTGCGTCGGGCTCAACGACGCCGACCGCGCGGCCTGGGACGCCGGCGGCTCCGCGATGCTCCCCGACGTGACCGTCAGCGGCACCCGGGACGAGGTCCGTCGCCGGGTCGACGAGCTCGGCGAGCGCGGCGTGACGGAGATCGTCTTCCAGCCGTGCGGCCCGGACACCCGCGCCGAGCTGGAGCGCTTCCTGGACGCGATGCGGCCCTGACCGGGGCCGGCCCGCGACGACGGCGGGGCTTTCCTGGCACTGGGTGCAAGCAACGAGGCTGTGCCTGCATCCCGGGTCGGACGGGCTCGCCGCTCGCTCCCGGGGGCCGGTCACGCTGCCGGGAATCACAGGGAGGTCGGGACCAATGGTCCTGTCCGGGCCCGGTCGGTTCCGGTCAGCATGGGTCGTCGTGGACCACCTCCGGCGTCGTCGCAGGGGGATGTCGCCGCAACTGGTGGGGCCGATACGCCCGATGGGCACAGCTCCGGTCGAGGCACCCGCCGGCGGGAGATCGAGGGGGTGGTTCGGATGCACCGGTGCGGACGTGTCCGAGCTCGTCGGTGGCCGATCGTCCTCGCAGCGATCGTGGTGGTGCTCCTCGCTGCCTGTGGTTCGCCGCAGAACACCGGCCAGACGCCTCCGAACCCGGCGGGCAAGCCGCCGCCCGGGGGCTACTTCGCGCTGCAGCCCGTCGGCACGGTGGTGAACCTCCCCGGCGACCTGCCTGCCGCCGGGATGGTTCACCGGTCGACGTGGGAGCCCCGGCCGGACAACGCCGTCCCCAACCACACGGTCCCGCCACCGGACTTCCGGCCGACGGGCTACGTCGGCATGATCAACGGACCGGCGGTGTTCGACCGGATCAGCGGGAACTTCACCGGCACGACCGACGAAATCCTCCAGTGGGCGGCGGTCAAGTGGGGGTTGCCGGACGACGTCCTGCGCGGGATGGCCTACGTCAACTCGCAGTGGTACCAGAACCACAAGGACCCCGACGGCAAGCCCACCGAGGGCGAGGGCTACGGCGGTTTCGGCCAGTGCGGCGGGTCGCCGCCGGATTCGCCCTACGGCCCGGACGGACCGTCGACGTTCGGGATCACCGGCGTGTCGTGGTGCTCGCTCAACGACCCCAACCAGCCCGGCAGCGGTGGCTGGCCGTGGACGGAGAACTCGACCGCGTACGCCGCGGACACCACCGGCGCGATCGTGCGTGCCTGCTTCGAGGGGTGGGAGCCCCAGTGGGGAGCGACCTACCATCCCGGGGACCTGTGGGGCTGCGTGGGCCGGTGGTACACCAACGCCTGGGGCACCCTCGACGGCAAGACCTACTCCGACCGTGTCCAGAGCGCCGTCGCGACCCGGCCGTGGTTGGCCTGGTGACGGCACGGCGCCGCCGGGCACTGCTGGCCGCCGCGGTGACCGCGACCGCCCTGGTACTCGTCGCCTGCTCGGCGCCGTCGCCACCCGCGACGTCGGACACGGGCGGACGGCCGGTCCCCGGCGGCTGGTTCCAGCTCAAGCCGCCCGGCTCGTTCGCGATGCTCGACGACGCGCAGGCCGCCGCGCTCGTGCACCGATCACCGTGGGAACCCCGCCCCGAGAACACGGCCGCCAACCACGTGGTGCCACCCCAGGACTTCCGTCCTGCGGGCTATGGCGGGATGGTCAACGGAGCGACGGTGTTCTCGCGGATCACCGGCAACTTCACGGGGACCACCGACGAGATCATCCAGTGGGCCGCAGCCAAGTGGGGACTGCCCGACGAGGTGATCCGGGGCGAGGCGGCGGTGGAGTCCCAGTGGTACCAGGGCCACACGGACCCGATCGGCAAGCCCATCGACCACGAGGGCTACGGCGACTTCGGCGACTGCGGTGGTTCCCCGGCCCCGTCGCCCTACGGACCACAGGGCCCTGCGGCGTTCGGGATCATGCAGGCCAAGTGGTGCACGCTCAACGATCCCGGCGGCGGCGGCTACGGCGGCTGGCCCTGGACCGAGAACTCCACGGCCTACGACCTCGACACCTATGCCGCGGTGGTCCGGGGCTGCTACGAGGGGTGGGAGCCGTGGCTCGGCCCCGCGTACCACGCCGGGGATCTCTGGGGCTGCCTCGGACGGTGGTACACCGGCGCCTGGTACACGCCCGTCGCCCAGGACTACATCCGACGCGTCCAGACGGCGACCGCGACCAGGCCGTGGCTGAGCTGGTGAACCGGCATCAGTGCGGCCCGAGCAGATTGGTCCGCACGTCGAGGAGGTGGCTGCGCATGTGCTCCCGCGCGGCGTCCGGGTCACGCTCGACGAGCGCGTCGACGATCAGCCCGTGGGTGCACTCGTAGCCCTGCCGTCGCTCCGGGGTGGCCGAGCGGCGCTTGATGCTGCCCCAGACGGGCAGGTCGCGCGCGGCGTTCATGGTGTCGAACAGGCGCAGCAGCAGGCCGTTGTGGGCGCCGGCGGCGATGGCGCGGTGCAGGGCGGAGTCCCAGGCCTCGAACTCCTCGTAGGTCGCGGTGGCGTTGCCGCGGCGCAGGCAGTGGTGGACGTGGTCGATGTCGGCCTGGGTGGCGTGCCGGGCCGCGAGCGCCGCGATCTCCGGCTCGAGCACCAGGCGGGTCGCCATGATCTCCGCGGGGCTGGTCTGGAGGATGCCGCGCGCCGCGGGGGGTAGCCCCGGGTCGGCCTCGAGCTCGGCGAGGAAGGTGCCGCGCCCGACGTGACGCGTGATCCGACCCTCGCGCTCGAGCTCGCCCAACGCCGACCGGACCGCGGTGCGCGAGGCCTGCAGCGTCTCGCACAGCGCCCGCTCCGTCGGGATCTTCGAGCCGGTCCCGAGCGTGCC
Source organism: uncultured Actinomycetota bacterium (assembly GCA_963849235.1). GTDB lineage: Bacteria > Actinomycetota > Actinomycetes > Mycobacteriales > Pseudonocardiaceae > Actinomycetospora. The sequence goes on from CAWKGY010000004.1 coordinate 269,981, forward strand.
CGCGGCGACCGCCTCGTCGAGGAACCGGCGCAGGCGCGCGACGACGGGAGCGGTGGTCACCGGTGCGGCCATGCGACCAATATTAGACCAATGACGGCCACCTGTACCTATTGGCATGCGATCCGCGTCATCGTACCGTCGAATGTGGCCGCGAGGTGAACCACCATACGCAGCCTTGGACCACATTGGTCTCGAATACGCGGGCCGGTGCGCTCCGCGCTCGTGAGCAGTATCCGCGTCACGACACGGATCAGGGCCGACGAGCGCGCCGCGCACCCGGGAAGGGAGTGTGCGCGTGAAGCTGGTGACGTACGCCGTCGTCGGACGGGACGCCGTCGGGCTGATCGACCCGGACGACGACACCCGGGTGCTCGACCTGACGCCCGTGGTGGGCGAGCGGTCGCTGCTCGAGGTCGTCGAGGACTGGGAGCGGTTCGGGCCGGAGATCGCCGCCGCCCGGGACCTCCCGAGCGTCGTCGGGGCCACCCTGCGCGCGCCGTTCCCCGTGCCGCGTCGCGACCTCTTCGCGGTCGGCAAGAACTACCGCGAGCACGTCGCGGAGTTCGGGCGCTCGGGCTACGACACCCCGCAGCGCTCCGAGGACCTGCCCGACAAGCCGATCGTCTTCTCCAAGGCGACGACGAGCGTGACCGGCCCGTTCGACGACGTCGAGGCCCACGCCGGCATCACCGCCGAGCTCGACTACGAGTCCGAGCTCGCCGTGATCATCGGACCCGGCGGCCGGGGCATCTCCCGCGAGCGGGCGATGGACCACGTCTGGGGCTACACGATCGTCGACGACGTCACCGCCCGCGACGTGCAGCGCGACCACAAGCAGTGGCTGCTCGGCAAGTCGCTCGACACCCATGCCCCGATGGGCCCGTGGGCCGTGACCGCCGACGAGGTCCCCGACGTGAGCGCCCTCGAGGTCTCCTCGAGCGTCAACGGCGAGCCGCGCCAGAAGGCCCCCGTCGCGGACCTCATCTTCGACATCCCGGAGCTGATCAGCGTCATCTCCGCGGGGATCACGCTGCTGCCCGGCGACGTCATCGCCACCGGCACCCCGGCCGGCGTCGGGATCGGGTTCGACCCGCCGCGCTTCCTCGTGCCCGGCGACGTCGTCGAGTGCGCGATCACGGGGCTCGGCGCCCTGCGCAACACCATCCGCTGAACCACCTCGACGCACCCCCTCAGGAGGACGAGCACGTGAAGGTCAACGGCAAGGATCTGGCGGTCGAGATCACCGGCGACGGCCCGGTGGTGCTGCTGGTGCACGGACTCGGCGGCACGTCGAACTTCTACCAGCCGCAGGTCGCCGCGCTGGCCGAGCGGTTCACCGTCGTGCGGCCGGACATGGAGGGTTCCGGTCGCAGCACGGTCCGCGGCCGGTTGACCATCCAGGGCTTCGCCAACGACCTCGCCGACCTCCTCTCGGGGCTCGACGCCGGCCCCGCGCGCGTCGTCGGCCACTCGATGGCGACCATCACGGTCCGGCTCCTCGCCGCCACCCACCCCGAGCTGGTCTCCCACCTCGGCCTGCTCGGCGCGGTCCCCGCGCCGCTGCCCGAGGCCGGGCAGCAGGGCCAGCACGACCGCGCGGCCAAGGCGCGGGCGGGGGAGATGCCGGCGATCGCGGACGCCGTCATGGGCAACGCGACCGCCGAGGCCACCCGCCGCGACCACCCGGCCACCGCGGCCGCCGTCCGCGAGCTGGTGCTGCGCCAGGACCCCGAGGGCTACGCCCGCTCCTGCGAGGCGCTCGCCGCCGCGCCCGACCCGGGCCCCGTCGACCCGGCCCTGCCGCTGCTGCTGCTCACCGGAGCCGACGACGGCGTCGGGAAGCCCGAGGTCAGCCAGGCCCTCGCCGACGCGCACGGCAGCGCGACGTTCGACGTGCTCGACGACTGCGGCCACTGGACCGCCCTCGAGCGCCCGCTCGAGGTGACCGAGCACCTCCTCAAGTTCTTCTGACCCCCACCACGCGAAAGCCTCGACGACGAGGAGCCCGTCATGAGCAAGGTCCTGTTCCGCAACGTCTCCATCCTCGACTCGACCGGCGCCGACCCGTACCCGGGTGACGTGCTCGTCGAGGACGACCGCATCGCCGCCGTCGGCACCGTCGACACCGCCCGCGCGGGCGACGCCCAGGTCGTCGAGGGCCACGGCCGCACGCTCATGTCGGGCCTGTGCGACGCACACACGCACTTCTCCTGGAACAACTCCGCCGACCTCGACGGGCTCGGCCTGATGCCGGTCGAGGAGCACCTGCTCTTCTCGGTGGAATCGGCCAAGAAGTACATCGACTCCGGCTACACGATGTGCCTCGGGGCCGCGTCGGCGAAGGAGCGCCTCGACGTCGTCTGTCGCGACGCCATCAACGCCGGCCGCATCCCCGGGCCCCGCTACCTCGCGAACGGCCCCGAGATCGCCGTGACCGGCGGCGCGCTGATCAAGTCGATCACGAAGTTCGCCGACGGCCCGGAGGGGATGCGCAAGGCGGTCCGCGAGCTGATCGACCTCGGCGTCGACCAGATCAAGCTGTCGATGACCGGCGAGGAGATCACCGGCACCCAGCGCGCGGAGGACACGTACTTCTCCGACGAGGAGGTCGCCGCCGCCGTCACCGAGGCCCACCGCCGCGGGAAGCGGGTCTGCGCGCACGCCCGCTCGGCGGAGTCGGTGAAGATGTGCCTGCGCAACAAGGTCGACATCATCTACCACGCCAGCTTCACCGACGCCGAGGGCATGGACATGCTCGAGGCGAACAAGGACTGGGTGTTCGTCGCGCCCGGCATCAACTGGCTCGTCGCCACCCTCTACGAAGCCGAGGCGTTCGGGTTCCCGCAGGAGGCCGCCGAGGCCGTCGGCTACAAGAAGGAGCTCGAGCAGGCCACCGAGGGGCTGCGCGAGATGCACCGCCGTGGGATCAAGCTGCTGCCCGGCGGCGACTACGGCTTCGCGTGGACCCCGCACGGCACCTACGCCCGCGACCTCGAGCACTTCGTCGAGCGCCTGGGGTTCACGCCGATGGAGGCGATCCTCTCCGCGACCAAGCTCGGCGGGGAGATCATGCTGCGGCCCGACGAGCTCGGCCAGGTCCAGCCCGGCTACCTCGCCGACCTCATCCTCGTCGACGGCGACCCGCTCGCCGACATCACGGTGCTGCAGGACCACGACAAGCTGCACGCGATCATGAAGGACGGCCGGTTCCACAAGCAGGACAGCGGCCCCATCGCGGGCAGCGGGCTCGATGCGCCCGCCGGCCAGATCAGCGGGGCCACGCGCGAGTACGTCGAGGCCCGGCCCTGACGCCCGGCCGCGGCTGACGCCCGACCGCGGCTGACGCCCGGTCGCGGCTGACGCCCGGCCGCACTCCGCCTCGGCGCCGCGCCCTCGTCGGCGCCGATCCGGGCGCCGTCCTTCTCTCCGGGGGACGGCGCCCGACCCCCCGCATCCCGTCGCTTCCTCCCGTCCCCACCTCGCCGGCGCACCCGTGGCGCGTCGGCCCCCTTCGCGCGCCCATTCGCCGCCGGCGACCACCCCTGCGCCGGTCCCGCCTCCCCCCGGAGATGCCCGATGTCCCCAGACCCGGACCGTCCTGCCGTCCTCCCGCACCCCGCCGCCGACCTCCCGCCCCTGGAGGTCACCCGGACCGACGAGCCCGAGGTCCTCGCCGAGGCCGCCCGCGACGACTACTCGCTGCACGTCGTCCCGCGGTCGTGGCGGCTGAGCGCCCCGAAGATGGCCCTCGCGTGGTCGGCGCTGATGTCGGCCATGTTCTGGGTGGTCGTGGCCGCGGGCGCCTCCCTCGTCGTCGGGACCGTGCAGGCCCTGATCGGCCTCGCGGCCGCCGTCGTCGTGCACGGCACGTTGTGCCTGGTCATGTCCCGGACCGCCGCCGACTCCGGGCAGACCGTGGGCCTGTTCTCCCGCGCCATGTTCGGCTACCGCGGCGCCGCGATCGCCACGCTGGCCCTCGGCCTCACCGGCACGTGGTTCGCGGTCTTCGAGGGTTCGGTGCTGGCGGTGGCCGCGCAGGCGGAGTTCGGCGGGCCGGTCTGGATTCGGTACCTCGTCGTCACGCTGATCTGCATCCCGCTCGTCATCGGCGGCGTCCGGCAGGCGATCGAGAAGGTCAACGCGTGGCTCCTCCCGGTCTTCCTGGTCGGCCTCGTGGTCACCGTCGTCTGGGCGACCGTGGTCCACGGGTACGACGGGGCCTGGCTCACCGCGCCCCCGAAGACGCCGTCGCCGATGGCGGGACCGGGCTGGCTGTTCGTCTTCGCGATCTACATGGGCGTGTTCTCGAACGTGCTCTACTCGTTCGACTTCGCCCGCATGGGCCGCTCGCGGGACCACCGCGTCAACGGTGTCCACACCTTCGGCTACACGTTCTACTTCTTCACGATCCTGGTGAACGGCGCGGTCGGGATCTACCTGGTCAACACCATCCCGCTGGCCGAGGTGAGCGAGTCGGGGCTGGTCGTCGGCATCGTGCAGATGATGGGCCTGGTGGGCGTCGTGTTCATCGTCGCCACCCAGCTGAAGATCAACACGGCGAACTTCTACGTGGCCTCGACGAACTTCCAGGGCCTGTTCTCGCGCACGTTCAACATCACGCTCTCCCGCACGACCTGGGTGTTCATCGTCGGTGCCCTGTCCTTCGCGGTGATGACGCTGAACATCTTCACCTTCATCAACACCTGGCTCTCCTACCAGGGCGCGGTCCTGGTGGCCTGGGTGGGGATCGCGCTGGTGACCGTCGCCGAGGCACGGCGCCGGGGACGCGCGCGTGATGTGGCGTTCGAGTTCCGGCCCGGGCGGGTGCCGCGGGTGGACGTCGGCGGCGTCGTCGCCTGGGTCGTCGCCTCCGGCGTCGGCATCACGCTGATCGCCACCGGCAGCCCCATCGCGAGCACCTGGGCGCTGGTCCTGACCTTCGTCCTGGCGGTCGTCATCGCCGCCGTCGGGAAGGCGGTGCGCAACGGGCGGCCCACGGCGATCGCCGGGCGGCCGCACGATCCCCGCGACGAGGTGGCCGACGTCTGGGAGGACCGGGTCCGCTGCCACGTGTGCCACCGGTCCTACGTCGCCGTCGAGATGGACCGCGACCCGGCCCACGGCCACGACGCCATCTGCGCGGCCTGCGCGACGTCGTCGGCGTTCCTCGACGCGGCCGCCGCCGACGCCCGCCCCTGATCCGCGGCGGGCGCCGTCCCACCGGCGGCGCCCGCCGCGAGGTACCCGACCGGGAGGACGACCGTGCCGTTGCTCGTCTGTCGCACGTGCCCCCGCGACGCCCGCGACACGGGGTCGTTCGGCGCGGATCTCGACCGGGCCGTCGACGCCCTCGCGCGGGGACGCGGGGTCCGGGTGCGCCACGTCCCGTGCCTCGGCGGCTGTCCCCGCTCGGGCAACGCCGGCCTGGACGGCATGGGCAAGCCCCGCGTCCGGTTCTCCGCGATCGACGCGGCCGACCCCGAGGACGCCGTGGCGCTGGTGGAGGCCGCGGCGCGCTACGACGCCTCGCCGAGCGGGCTGCCCGGCGACTGGGAGATCCCCGAGGCGCTGCGGGAGCGGCTCACCGCCGTCAGCCCGAAACGGATCGGACCGGGAGCGGCGTGACAATGGGGCTCTCCGCCCCATTGCCACGCCTTCCCCCCATCGACGGGCCGGGGCCCTGGGGCCCCGAACCGCCACACCCAAGGGTCGTCAGGATCCCGATGTCGTCACCATCAGTAGAAGTGACTAGTGACAACCCGAGTGCCCCGAGACGCCTGGACGGCCTGATGAGGCCGCTCTAGCGTTTCTCTCCGTGACGGATCGTGGCGTGACGGACGGGGAACCGTGGCGCCGTGCCGAGTTCGACGACCTGCTCCAGGGCTGGGGCCGGGTCCGCTCCGGAGAGCCCTCGACGGTGCTGCTGCGCGGCGAGGCCGGAGCGGGCAAGAGCCGGCTGCTGCGCCGGCTGGTGGAGCACGCCGAGGCCGACGGGGCGTTCGTCCTCGCCGGGGCGTCGATCGACGTCGGGGAGCAGCTGCCCTTCTGGCCGTTGATCTCCGGCCTGCGGGCCCTGCTCACCTCCGACCGGCGCGACCGGCCCGGCGGTGACGCCGCGACCGTGCTCGCCCCGTTCGCGGCCGAGCTGCCCGCCCTCCTGGACCCGACGCCCGGGCAGGCCCTCGACCCCGGCGCTCAGGGTCTGGAACTGATCCGCCGGGTGCTCACCACCCTCGCCGAGGCGGCGCCCGTCCTCGTCGCCGTCGAGGACCTGCACTGGGCGGACCGCTGGACCCGCGACATCGTCGTCACCCTCGCCGCGCACCTGTACCGCGAGCCGGTGTTCGTCGTGCTCACGATGCGCCCCGAGGCGCTCACCGCCGGGCACCCGCTGCAGCCCATGGTGGCCGAGCTGGGCAGGCACCCCCGGGCCGTGGTGCGCGATCTCGGCCCGCTCGACCGCGGCACCGTCCGCCGGCTCGTCGCGGTGACCTCGGGCGACGACGCCGAGCTCGTCGACCGGGTGTGGCAACGCTCCGGGGGCAACGCGTTCATCGTCGCGGAGACGCTGCGGGCCGTGGGCACCGGCGAGCACGGGGCGATCTCCGGCCCGCTGCGCGACCTGGTGCTCGGCCGGGTGTCGACCCTCGGGGCGTCGGCGGGCGCGGTCGTGCAGGCGGTGGCGCTGGGGGAGGAGCCGGTGCCGCACCGGCTGCTGCACGAGGTGGTGCGGCTCTCGGAGCCGGCCCTGGTGACGGCGCTGCGCGAGGCGCGGACCGCCGCGCTCGTCGTCGTCGACCCCGCCTCCGAGGGCTACGGGTTGCGGCACGGGCTCATCCGCGAGGTGGTGGCCGGGGAGCTGATGCCCGGCGAGCGACGCGAACTGCACCGGCGGTACGCCCTCGCGCTCGACCGTCTGCTCGACGGGCTCCCGTCCGACGCGCCGGCGTGGGAGGCGCTCGGGTCCGCCGAGGCGCACACCGACCTCGTGCTGCGCCGCGCCCACCACTGGTACGCCGCCGGGGACGTGGGGTCCGCGGTGCACGCGGTCACCGTCGCCGCCCGGGTCACCGAGCGGATCCGCGACTACGGCGGGGCGCACACGCAGTGGACGCGGGTGCTCGAGCTGACCGGGCGACGCGCGCTGGGGGCCGGCCCGGTGCGGCGGGCGCTCGCCTCGAGCCACGGCGACGGGACCGACCAGGGGACCGGCCACGGGACCGGCCACGGCGGCGTGGCCACCCGTGACGATGACCGCGAGGACCGGGAGGCGCTCATCAGCCGCGCGGCCGAGGTCGCGCACCTCGCCGGCGAGCACGACGCGGCCCTCGGCCTGCTCGAGCGCCTCGACCCCCGCAGCGAGATCACCCTCGCCACGCGCCTGGGCCGCTACCTGCTCGACGCGGGGCGCCCCGCGGACGCGGTCGGCGCGCTCGACGCGGAGTCCGTCCGGGCGCTCGAGGCGTCGCTGCGCGAGCGGGTCCGGCCCGACCCCGCCGCGGACGTCACCCACGCCCGGCAGCTGGCCGCCCTGCACGCCGTGCGCGCCGACGCGCTGCTCGCGGACGGCGACGTGCGGGAGGCCCAGGACCAGGCCGACCGCGCCCTGACGCTCTCGCGGGTCGGCGGTGACCACCCCGAGCAGGTCCCGATGCTGGTGACACTCGGGTTCGCGCTGGCCTACCGGGAGAACGCGGAGGCCGGGCTCGCCGCCGTGGCCGAGGGCCTCGCGGTCGCCGAGCGGGTCTCCGACGTCATGGGGATCGGCCGGGCCTACCTGCACTGGGCCGAGCTGCTGGTCGGGCCGCTGGGGGAGATCGCCGAGGGGGTGGAGATCGCACGGCAGGGCGTCGCCCGGATGCGCGAGCTCGGCCTGACCCGCAGCTTCGGGGTCAGCCTGCTGGCGACGGCCGCGAACGGGCTCTTCCGCCTCGGACGGTGGGTCGAGGCGCAGGAGGCCGTGGACGAGGCGTGGGCGCTGCGACCCGGCGGTGCCGAGGCGCTCGAGGTCCGGCTCGCGCGGGTCCGGCTGCTCGTCGGGCGCGGCGAGTTCGGGGCCGCCGACGAGGACATGCGCGCGGTGGAGCTGCTCTCCGCGACGGCGGGGGAGCGCCGGCAGGTCCCGCTGGTGACGCTGCGTTCCGGGCTGCAGATGTTCCGGGGGCGGCCGGCGGAGGCGCGCGCCGCGGTGGCCACCGGGCTGGCGGTCATCGCCCGCCACCCGGAGGACGTCTTCCTCGCGGCGCCGCTGATCTGGCACGGGCTGCGCGCGGAGTCCCAGGCGGCCACGCTGGGGGACCGCGACCCCGACGCCGTGGCCCGGCTGGTGGAGCACCTGCGCGACCTCGAACGGCGCGTGCCGTCGGTCGTCCCGGCGCTGCGCCGCACCGTGGTCGCCTACGCCCGGATGTGCCGGGCGGAGCTCGGGCGGGTGCAGGGCGCGTCGGACCCGGAGGCCTGGCGCGACGTCGCCGAACGCTGGAGCGCGCTGCTCAACCCCTACCCGGCGGCCTACGCGCAGCTGCGGCGGGCCGAGGCGCTGCTCCACGAGGCCCGGCGACCGTCCTCCGAGGTCACCGCCTGCCTGCGCGCGGCCGCGGACACCGCCCGGGGGATGGGCGCCACGCCGTTCCTCGCCGACGTGGAGGCGATCGCCGCCCGCGGCGGCATCACCCTCGTCGATCTCGTGGAGGGCACCGGGGACGTCGTGACCGAGGGCCAGTCGCGCGCCCCGGAGCTCTCGGCGCTCACCCCGCGCGAGCACCAGGTGCTCCAGGCCGTGGCCGAGGGCCTCACCAACCGCCAGGTCGGCCGCCGCCTGGACATGAAGGAACGCACGGTCGCGGTCCACGTGTCCAACGTGCTGCGCAAGACGAACACGCGCTCGCGGACCCAGGCCGCGGCGCTGCTGCAACGGGTGCGGGCGCGGTAGGCGCCCACGACGAGGAGGGGGATCGACATGGTGAACGAACTGGCCACCGCGGTGGGCGGGACGCCGAAGACCGTGCCGGAGGTGATCGAGACGCTCGTGGCGGTGCGGGAGGCCGCCCAGACCGTGGTGCCCCGGGGGCCGAAGGACGGCATCGCCTCGTTCACGATCCTCTACCACGAGATCACCTGCGGGGTGCTGGACGCCGTCACGAACGGGACGTTCGAGGCCGGCACCTTCATCATCGATCTCGACATCGCCTTCGCGTGCCGGTACCTGGACGCGGTCCGGAAGCTCACCCGCGGGGAGGAGGCGCCCCTGTGCTGGGCGACCCTGTTCGACGTGCGGTCCGACGAGGAGATCCCGACGCTGAACTACGCGGTGGCCGGGGTGAACGCCCACGTCAACTTCGACCTGGCCTTCGCCCTGCTGACCACCTGGGACGAGCACCCCAGCCCGGCCGAGCGCGACGCCCAGCACCGGGACTACTGCCGGATCAACGACATCTTCTACGCGAAGATGAATGAGCTGCAGGAGGAGTTCGACTCCCCGTTCGCGCGCTTCAAGGACGGCTCCTGGGTCGACAAGCTCGGCAACCTCTTCGGTGACTTCCTGGTCCGGGAGACCCGGGACCTCGCCTGGGACGCCGCCATGCGGATGTGGTCGCACCGCGACGACGCGGACTGGGAGGACTACCGGGCCCTCGAGGAGCACAAGATCGACCACAAGGCCGCCCTGCTGGCGCGCGGGATCATGGCCACCCGGTTCTGAGACGCCCGACCCCTCGCCCCGCTCAGGCGGGCGAGGGGCCGTCGTCGCGCCGGGACCGGTCCAGGAGCCCGAGGAGGCGTCCGGCCGGGTCGTGAGGTCACGGGCCTAACGCCTCCACCGGCGAGGGTGGTCGGCCACCCATCCGGCCTCGTCGTGGAGACCTCCGCGGGGCGCAGGGAGGTCCGGGCCCCTGTCGTCCGGCTCCCGGGCAACCGGTGCGTCGCCCGGCGTCGGAACCCCTGCCCCGGAGTCGTGGTCGCGGCGCAGGACGTCCAGCGTCGAGGGACGGTCGGCCCTCACGAGGCGGGCCAGCAGGAGGGCCGTGCCGACAGCGAGGACGAACCAGGCTCCCAGCCCGACGAGAATCCATCCCAGCACCGACACGGCCGCTCCCACTGCTCGGGAGTGGCATGTCGACGCGCACGGCACGGATCGCTCTTCTCCGAGCCCCTCCCGGCTCACGAGGTGTGAGGACGGACCGTAAGGGGACTGCTTCACTCCCTCGCGCAAGGCAGCGCAACGATCGGGACACGACATCTCGGGCACCTGCATGCCTGCCCGGGCCTGGGCAGGTCCCCTCTCCGCCACGTGTCCGGCCGGTGAGGGCCGGGCCGCGTACGGGCACCAGGGACTTTGGTCCTTCATTTCCCGACGGAGGTCGTGGAATATGTGCCCACGCAACCTTCAGGATTCATCGATGTGGAGATCCTTGATATCTTCCTGGTACCTCATCGATGCGCTCCGGTGAGCAACCCGCAAGGGTTTTCATGCGTCCGATGAGTCTCGGGGAAAGTCTCTCCAGTTCTGGTGGGTTTTCCTCGAGCGCTGGTCGGTACCGGTCCTCGGGACCTTCGGCCCCACATCGTCGAAAAGTAGTGACTGTGCACTCCCACCGTGTTTCACTTCCTGTCTCGTTCGTCGGGGACGGGGCTTTGGTCGGGGGCGCAGGCGACGTCGGGGGCACGGGCAACCAGGGGCTGCGGTGAACAATTTGCGGATCGGCGTAGCGGGTTACGGATATTGGGGGTCGAAGCACGTCCGGGTCCTGAGTGGCCTGTCCGGGGTCGCGGTGACCGTCATCGACGCGGACGAGGGCCGGCTCGCGGAGGCCCAGCGCGTCCATGGCCCGGTCACCGCCGTGAGCAGCCTGGACGAGTGCCTGGACGAGGTCGACGGCGTCGTCATCGCCGTCCCGCCCGCCGCGCACGCCCCCCTTGCCCTCACGGCCCTGGACGCGGGGAAGGGAGCCCTCGTCGAGAAGCCGCTCGCCACGACGGTGGCCGACGCCGAGGCGATGGTCGACATGGCGCGGGTCCGCGATTGTTGCCTGATGGTCGGTCACACCTTCGAATACAACCCCGCGGTGTGGAAGCTGAAGGAGATCATCGATTCGGGAGAACTCGGGAGGATTCTGTACATCGACACGGCGAGGCTCGACCTCGGGCGTTACCAGAACGATTGCAACGTCATCTGGGATCTCGCACCGCACGACATCTCGATCGTCTCTTATCTGCTCGGCGAGATGCCCGACGACACCTCGGTGTGGGCGCGTCGGCACATCGGGCGCCGGCACGCCGACGTGGCCTACCTGCGTATGACCTTCCCTCGCCGGGAGGTGAGCGCATATGTGCACGTGAGTTGGCTCGATCCGTGCAAGGTCCGGCGTGTCACCGTCGTCGGAGAACGCAAGATGGCGGTCTACAACGACCTCTCCGACAACGAGCGGATCCGGGTCTACGACATCGGCGTCGACGCCCTCGAATCCGACGACGTGCACGCCATGCCGGTCTCCTACCGCACCGGGGACATCGTCTCGCCCTACATCCAGCACGCCGAGCCCCTCCTGGTGCAGGACACCCACTTCGTCGAGAGCCTGGCCACCGGACGGACACCGGCCACGCCCGGGGAGCGGGGTCTGGAGGTCGTGCGGGTACTGGCGTCGACCGACGAGGCCGCCGCCCCGACGTCGGCGGACCGGTTCCGCTCGTGGGGCACCGCCTCATGACCACCCTCGAGACGGGGCGTGCGGGTGTGCCGTTCCTCGACCTGCGGGACGAGCACGCCCGGATCCGCGGCGAGCTCGACGCGGCCTGGGCCGGGGTGCTCGCCCACGGGCAGTACATCGGCGGCCCCGAGGTCGCCGGGTTCGAGCGGGAGTTCGCCGAGTACGTGGGGGCCCGAGCCTGCGCGGGGGTCGCGAACGGCACCGACGCGCTCGAGCTGGTCCTGCGCGCCCTCGGAGTCGGGCGGGGCGATGAGGTCATCGTCCCGGCGAACACCTTCGTCGCCACCGCCGAGGCGGTCGTGGCGGCGGGGGCGACGCCGATCTTCGTCGACGCCCGGCCCGGGGACCTGCTCGTCGACCCGGCGGCGGTGGAGGCGGCGGTCGGTCCGCGGACCGTCGCCGTGGTGGCCGTGCACCTGTTCGGGCAGGTCGCGGACGTGCCCGCCCTCGAGGCCGTGACCCGGCGCCACGGCCTCGCCCTCGTCGAGGACGCCGCCCAGGCCCACGGCGCCGGCCTCGGCGGGCGCCGGGCGGGCAGCATCGGGCACGCCGCGGCCTTCTCGTTCTACCCGGGCAAGAACCTCGGCGCCCTCGGCGACGGCGGCGCCGTGACGAGCACCGACGCCGGCCTCGTCGACCGGGTCCGCCGACTGGCCGACCACGGCCGGGACCCGCGCGACCGCCACGTCCACCGGGTCTCGGGGCGCAACAGCCGACTCGACACCCTCCAGGCCGCGGTGCTCCGGGTCCGGCTGCGGCGGGTCGACGACGACAACGCGGCCCGACGGCGGGTCGTCGCCCGCTACCGCGAGCTACTGCCCGATGCCTGCCGGCTGGTGGAGGTCGACCCGCGCGGTGAGCCCGTCCACCACCTCGCGGTCGTCGAGGTCGACCGGCGCGAGGACGTGACCGCCGCGCTGACGGCGGCCGGGATCGGGTGGGGGATCCACTACCCGGTGCCGTGCCATCGCCAGCCGGCCTTCGCCGACGGCACACGGCCCCCGTCCCTGCCCGTCGCCGAGACCGCCGCCCGGCGGATCCTCTCGCTGCCGTGCTCGCCCCACACGACCGACGAGCAGGTCGAGCGCGTCGCGGCCGTTCTGGCGGACGCCGTCGGCGGAACACGCCGCGGCCGTGCCGTCCCGGCCTCGTGACGATGCGACGCCGGCCCCGCCCCCGCGGCGCGACGTCCGCGCCGGAACCCGTGCGGTTTCCGAGGAGGAACCGATGACCGACCACCGGGACGACACCGACCCCACCCCGGCCCCCCACGACACCGCATCCGACCCACGCGCCACGCCCCCGGACCGGGCCCGGACCGTCGCCCTGATCCCCACCCCCCGCGAGAGGGGCGGGACCGACGACAGCGCCGGGAACGAGGGTGCCGACGCGGACACCGGGACCCGGAGCGGGAGCGGCACCCCGGGCCGGGCCGACATCCCGGGCCGGACCGACACCCCGGGCCGGGCCGACATCCCGGGCCGGGCCGACGAGGAGCCGGCCGGGCTGACCGGCCCGGTCCGTCGCGGCGCCCCCGGCGACCCCGCCGATCCCCGGGGGAACGGCACCGGGGGTTCGACCACCGGGGAGCTCGAGGGTGAGGCCGGTGGCGACGAGGGCGGGCCACCGCGTCCCCCCTGGCTGGGGGCCGGCGCGATCCGGCGGCTCGTCGTCGTGGGTGCGGTCATCGTCGTGCTGGGCGCGCTCGTCGGCTTCGGCGCCTCGCTGCTGTGGCCCACCCAGTACGCGGGCCGGGCCTCGGTGCTCTACATCATCAGCCAGGAAGAGCCGACGGGCTTCCTCCGCGAGGACCGGAACCTGACCACCCAGACGATGCTCGCGCAGAGCAACGCCGTCCTGGGCCCGGTGGCCGCGCAGTACGGGCTCACGGCGCCGGGCCTCGCGCAGAAGGTCACGGTGGTCGTGCCCGACGGCAGCGAGATCCTGGAGTTCGAGGTCCGCGACCCGTCCCAGGACCTCGCGGTCCGCCTGGCCGACGCCGTCACCAAGCAGTACCTGCAGACCAGCGCGTCCTCCCAGCCGTCCTCGGACCAGATGCGCTACCTGCAGGGACAGCTCACGGCGGCCCAGGCCGAGATGCAGCAGCTGCGGGTCGACGGCAGCGCCCCCGCCCTCGCGCAGCTCCCGGCGGTGGCCGATCGCGCCGGCAGCCTGGCCTCCCAGGTCGACACGCTGATGCTGGCCCAGGTCGCGCAGCCGCAGGCCCAGATCGTCGTCCCGGCCTACGCGGGCGGCGCGGTGAGCCCGCGGCCCGGGTTCGGTGCGGCCACCGGGGCCGTCTGCGGGCTCCTGGTCGCCCTGATCACCGTCGCGCTGCTCGCCCGGCGGTGGGCGCGGCGCGGCGCGGAGTCGTGACCCACGCCGCCGCCGGCCCGGAGGCCGGGGCCGCTCCGCCGGGCCCGGCGCGGGGGTCGCTCACCGTGGCCGGCTGGACGGTGATGAGCCGGGGCACCGGCCTGCTGCGGATCCTGGCGGTCGGAGCGGTGTTCGGCCCGACCTTCTTCACCAACGTCTTCCAGTCCACCAACCAGGTCCCGAACCTCGTCTTCGAGGTGATGGCCGGCCCGGTGCTGGCGCTGGTCGTCGTCCCCGCCGTGGTCCGGGCCCGCGCGCCCGGGGGCGGCGGGGACCAGCAGCGGCTCCTCGAGGGGCTCACCGGCCTGCTGCTCGCCGCCGCGGGAATCCTGGCGGTGGTGGTGGTCGCGGCGTCGCCGCTCGCGGCCTGGGCGCTGACCGCCGGCATCGGGGACCCCGTCGAACGGTCGCGCGCGTTCTGGCTCGCCGTGCTGCTGCTGTGCTGCGTGGCGCCCCAGGTGCCGCTGTACTCGCTGGCCTACCTCGGCGCCGCCGCCCAGCAGGCCCGGCACCGGTTCGCCCTCGCGGCGGCCGCCCCGGCGGCGGAGAACGTCGGCCTGATCGTCGTCGTCCTGCTGCTCGGCCGGGTCACCGGCCCGGGCCTCGACGTCGGCACCGTCCCGGTCCGGCTCGTCCTCGTGCTCGGGCTCGGCAGCACGGCGGCGGTCGCGGTGCACGCCGCGCTCCAGGTCGCCGGGGCGGCCCGCGCCGGTACCGGGCTGCGCCCCCGACGGCGGCGCGACCCGGAGCTCCGGGTCGTGGCCCGCAGGCTGCGCGGTTCGGTGCGGGTGGCCGCGCTGCCCGCGCTCGGCGTCTTCGTCCTCCTCGCGGTGGCGGCGACGGCGCCCGGTGGGGTCACCGTGTTCTGGCTCGCGTACAGCATCGGGGCCGTCCCCACCGCCCTCGGCGCGCGGGCGGTGACCACCGCGGTCCTGCCCGAGCTCTCCCGGGCCGCGGACCACGACGAGCACGACGCCTTCGCCATCGGCTGGCGCCGCGCCCTCGGCTACACCACCTTCGTCAGCGCGCCGGCGGCCGTCGTGCTGGTCGTCCTCGCCGGCCCGGCCGCCGGGGTCCTGGCCACCGGCGAGCTCCGGACCCCGCTCGTCGTCGAGCAGCTCGCCGTCTGCACCGCGGTGATCGGGGTGTCACAGATCTTCGGGAGCGCGTACGAGATCGGGCGCCAGGCCCTCTTCGCGCGCCTCGACGTGCGGGGCGCCCGCCGGGCGACCGACTGGGGCACGCTGCTCGGGATCGCCGTCGGGCTCGCCGCCCTCCTCGCCGCCGCGCCGGACCGCCCCGCCATCCTCTGCCTCGCCGTCGTGGTCCGCGACGCCACCGCGACCGCGGTGGTGCTGGCGCGGTTGCGGGGAGCGCTGCGACCACGGGCGCTCCTGCCTCGCCGCGCCCTGGCCGCGGTGCTCGTCGCGACCGCGGTCGCCGTGCCGGTCGCGCTCGCGGCTCGCGCCGGGTTCGTCGCGATCGATCCGGGTGGTCTCGGGGCCTACGCCGCGCTGGCCGCCGCCGGCCTCGTGGTCATCGCCGCCTTCGTCGTCGTGCTGCGCGGCGGGTTGCACCTGGTCGGCCGAGGCATGGGGAGACCGGGATGGTGACGCTGGAGAGGGGCGACCGCGCGGGGGTGCCCGTCCCGGCACTCGTCGTCGGGGGCCTCGGGACCGTCGGCCTGGTCCTGCTCGCGACGCGGATGGACACCACCGTCACCGCCTGGGCGCTCGAGGCGGTGCTCGTCGCGCTGCTCACCGGGGGCATCGTCGTCGCGAGCGCGCTGCGGCCCGTCGCCGCGGTCTACCTCTACGTCGCGACCCTTCCGTTCCTCGCCGGGATCGACCGGTCGACACTCCTCCCGCTGGTGCGTCCCAACGAGGCCGTGCTCGCCCTCGGACTGGCGGGCGTCTGTCTCGGCTGGGTCGTGCGCTGGGTCCGGACCGGTGCCGTGCCCCGCCCGGTCCCGCACCCCGTCGACGGCCCGCTCGGGGCGTTCGTCGTGCTCGCCACCGTGTGGCCGCTGGCCTCGATGATGCTGCGCGGGCTCACCCCGACCTCCGCCGACCTGGCGGCGACGCTGCCGATGGTCAAGCTGGCCGCGCTCTACCTCCTGGTGCGTGTGACCGTGCGTCACACCCGGCAGGTCGAGCGGCTCATCCGACTCGTGATCTGGCCCTCGGTCGCGGTGGCGCTGATCGCGGTGCTCCAGACCCTGCAGGTCGGGCCGATCCTCGCGCTCCTCGGGCTCTTCTGGGCGAGCCAGGACTCGCCCGCCGACCTGCAGGAACGTGGCACCACCACCCTGGGCTCCCCGTTGGCGACCGGCGACGTGCTGGTGATCGCCGGGGTGATCCTGCTGTGCTGCGCCGCCCGCGGACTGCTCGGCCGTCGCGAGCGGATCGTCGCGGGGTGCCTTCTCCTCGCCGGGATCCTCGCGACCGGGCAGATCACCGCCTGGCTCTCGGCGTTGGTGGCGGCCGCCTTCCTCCTCGTCGAGTTCCCCGTGCTCCGTCGCCGGCTGGGGCGCTGGCTCGTGCTCGCCGCGGTGGTGCTCGTCGCCGGCATCCCGGCGCTGGGGGCCCGGTTGCAGGCCACCAGCTCGTCCGGCATCCCGACCAGCTGGCTGACGCGGTGGGACAACCTCTCCAGCTTCTACCTGCCCGCGCTGGGCGACTTCCGCTTCGTGCTCGGGGTGCGCCCGAACTCGGTGCTGGCCGCGCCGGAGACGTGGCGCGAGGTGATCTACCTCGAGTCGGGCTACCTGGAGCTGCTCTGGATCGGCGGGATCCCGTTGCTGCTCGGCTTCTGCTGGCTGTCCTGGGGCGTGCTGCGGACCGCGCGCGACGCCGCCGGCGATCCGGGACCCCGGGGCGCCGTCGCCCGGGCGCTCGGCATCTGTTGGTGGACACTGATCGTCGTCTCGGTGATCGACGCTCATCTGACCCTGCGCGGCACCGGCGACCTGCTCTTCGTGATGCTCGCGCTCGCCGTGGGGGTCGCGCCCCTCCGCGGGCCGACCCGCGCCGGCCGCAGGCTCGACGCCGGGTCCGCCCCCGCGCTGCCGGCGGGCGCCACGGGGTCCGGGGGAGGCGCGGGCGCCGTGCTGCGTCGCGCCACGGACGTCGTCGCGGCCTCGGTCGCGCTCCTGGTCCTCGCGATCCCCCTGCTGCTCATCGCCGTCGCCGTGCGCGTGAGCAGCCGGGGACCCGTGCTGTGGCGGCAGCGCCGGGTCGGGCTGGACCGCCGGTCCTTCGTGCTCCTCAAGTTCCGCACCATGCGCGTCGGGAGCTCGGACGCCGCGCTGCGGGAGCTCGTCGCCGCCGAGCTCCGCGGCGAGGACACGCTGGTCGACGGCAGCACCAAGCTGCCCGACGACCCCCGGATCACCCGGGTCGGTCGCGTCCTGCGCCGCACCAGCCTCGACGAGTTCCCGCAGCTGCTCAACGTGCTCCGCGGCGACATGACGCTCGTCGGCCCACGCCCGTGTCTGGAGTGGGAGGCGCCGCTCTTCCCCGCGCCGTACGGGCAGCGCTTCACGGTCAAGCCCGGCCTCACCGGTCTCTGGCAGGTGGCGGGGCGCAGCACCCTCGGCACCCTCGACATGCTGCGCCTCGATCTCGACTACGTGCAGCGGCGTGGCTGGCGCGTCGACCTGGGGATCCTCGTGCGGACCGTGCCGGTGCTGATCCGCGGGGAGGGCGCCCGGTGAGCGCCGCCCCGGTCCCGCGATCCGAGGGCCTCGTCGAGGTCGACCCGCGCGACGACCCCCGCTGGGCGGCGTGGATCTCGGGCGGGCACGGCAGCCTCTTCAGCTCCCCGTCCTGGCTGCGGGCCGTCTGCCGGACCTACGGCTTCACCCCGCACGCCCGGCTGCTCACCGGCCCCGGCACCGTCACCGGAGCCGTGGCGTGGGTGCCCGTCGACGACGTCCGCGGGCCCCGCCGGGTGTCGTTGCCGTTCTCGGACCGCGCCGACCCGGTCCCGCGGGACCCGGCGGTGCTGGCCCGCCTGCTCGACGACCGCCCCCGCGCGGTGCCGTGGACGATGCGCCTCCTCGAACCCGACGGCTCGTTCCTGCCGCCCGACGGCGAGGTCACCGGCCGGGCGGCCTGGCACGCCACGACGACGGACACCGACGCGGACACCCTGTTCGCGCGGCTGCACCCCCAGGCCCGGCGGAACACCCGGGTCTCCGCCCGCCGGGACGTCCGCGTCCGGCGTGGCACCGCGCCGGCCGACCTGCGCACCCTGCACGCCCTGCACGTGGAACGCCGCCGCGAGCGGTACCGCATGCTCGCCCCGCCGTTCGAGCTCTTCGAGGAGCTGGCCGCCGAGTTCGATCCCGAGGACACCATGACGGTGCTGCTCGCCGAGGTCGACGGCCGAGCGGTCGCCGGCGCGCTGTTCCTGGAGTGGGACGGCGTCCTCTACTACAAGTTCGGCGCCTCGCGCGCCGAGGCGCTCGGGCTGCGTCCCAACGACGCGCTCTTCTGGGCCGGGCTGCGGCACGCCGTCGACCGCGGGCTCCGCGCGCTCGACTGGGGGGTCAGCGACCTCGACCAGCCCGGTCTCCTCGCGTTCAAGCGCAAGTGGGCGGACGACGAGCGCCACGTCCTGGGTGTCCGCCTCGGCCCGCCGTCGTCGGCGCGCGTCGACCGGCTGCTGGGCACCGTGTCGGCGCTCCTGACCGACCCCCTCGTCCCCGACGAGCTCACGACCCGTGCCGGGCGCGAGCTCTACCGCTACTTCTGCTGAGCCGGCCCGCCATGACGAGGACGTGCCCCCCGCAGCCGCTCGGTCGCGGTCGAGAGCAGTCGACGACCCGTCTCGCTGCCCCGGGCGGCGTCGTAGGCCCACCGTGCCGGGGCGGCGAGCCGCTCGACGGCGGGTGGGTAGGCGTAGG
The DNA here is from genome assembly GCA_963849235.1 of uncultured Actinomycetota bacterium. Lineage (GTDB taxonomy): Bacteria > Actinomycetota > Actinomycetes > Mycobacteriales > Pseudonocardiaceae > Actinomycetospora. The sequence goes on from CAWKGY010000004.1 coordinate 288,971, forward strand.
CCGTCCCCCCGAACGACAGCTTCGCGCGGTCGGCTCCCGGCCACGACTCCTCGTCCTCGGTGCGGCCCGCCAGCAGGTCCGCGAGCATCCCCGCGTCGATCCCGCCGAAGTCGAACCACCGGTAGCCCTGCTCGCGGGCCCAGCGGATCGCCGTCCAGCGCATCGCGCCGGGCACGCTGAGCTTGCCGGCCGGACCCGATCGGTCGAACCCGCCCAGCCGTCCCTTGATCACCCCGCCGCACCCGGTGAGCAGGTCCGCGGCCACCGGCTTCCCGTCGACCTCGCCGACGAAGACCACCGCGTGCCCGCTCGGAGCGAGCTCTGCGTAGAACGCCTCGACGTAGTGGCGGGGGAGCGGCTCGTATCCCTGGTGACGGGCGGTGTGCGCCATGAGGTCGCTCAGCAGCCCGAGGTCCCGCTCGTCGCCCCGGCGCACCGCGACGCCCCGCTCGGCCCACTTGCCGGTCCAGTAGCGCAGTCGACGACCCAGCCCGGCGCGCAGCACCTCCTCCTCGACCGAGAGGTCGAGCCGGAGGCTGCCCGCGGGAGCCACCCCGGCCTCCGAGCGGCGGAAGCCGCGGGCGGTCAGCGCGGCGCTGACGTCCTCGCCGCCGTCGGGGGGCTGGACGAACAGCGGCCGCGCCGGGTTGCTCCACCCGGCGAGGGCGTGGGCCAGCACGTCGACGACGGCCGCCCGGTCGGACACGGCAGGGGAGATCACCGGCCCCGACGGCAGGTAGGCCAGGCCGGCCGGCCCGACCCGGCCGCGCAGCAACAGCTGCGCGCCCGCCACCACCGCGCCGCCCTCGCGCACCAGCAGGTGCTCCGCCGAGTAGCCGACCGTGGCGCGCACCCGCGCCCAGGCCGTGAGCTGGTTGACGTCGGTGCCCGCCGTCGCGGCCACCAGCGCGTCCCACTCGCGCCGCGACGCGGGATCGAGCCCGGACACCACCTGCATGTCGTCCTCGCCCCCCGTGGCCGGCCTCGGCTGACGGCTCGGCACACCCAGCCTGACACCCCCACCCCCCGACGGACCTGGGCCGAACGGCCCTTGTCCCGCGGACCGTCACGAGCAGGAGGCCCCGGAATGAGAGTCCAGTGCATCGGCGGCGGCCCGGCCGGGCTCTACACCGCCATCGCGCTCAAGCGCCAGGACCACCGGCACGACGTGACGGTGTGGGAACGCAACGCCCGCGGTGTCACACACGGATGGGGCGTGGTGTTCTGGGACGACCTGCTCGACGAGATGCACCGGGTCGACCCGGTCTCCGCCCGCGCCGTCCGCGCGGCCGCCGTCGTCTGGGACGGCCAGGCCGTGCAGGTCGGGCGCCGATCACCGGTGTTCCTCGGCGGGGCGGGCTACGCGATCGGCCGGCAGCGGCTCCTGACGGTGCTCGGCGACCGGGCCGAGGCCCTCGACGTCGACCTGCGCTTCGCCACCCCCGCGCCGGAGGACCTCACCGGGCCCGACCTGCGCACCGGCGCGTCGGCGTCGCTCGTCGTCGCCGCCGACGGCGCGGGCAGCGCGATGCGCCGTCGTCGTACCGACGTGCTGGGCACCCGGCTCGCGGGCGGCAGCAACCGCTACCTGTGGTCGGGCACCCCGGCCCTGTTCTCGACGTTCACCTTCGGGTTCGTCGACACCGGCTCCGGCTGGATTCGGTGCCATGCGTACCGGTTCGACGAGGCCACGAGCACGTTCATCGTCGAGGCTCCGCCGGACACCTGGGCGGCGTTGGGGCTCGCGGATTCTCGGGAACCAGGCCTGCCTCGACCTCCTCGCCGACATCTTCGACCCGGTGCTGCACGGCGCTCCGCTGCTCGCGGGGGGGAGCGAGGCCGGGCGGGCGCCGTGGCAGACGTTCCGACGCGTCACCAACGAGCGCTGGTGCGACGGCCGGCTCGCGCTCGTGGGGGACGCCGCCCACACGACCCATTTCGCGATCGGCTCGGGAACGCGCCTGGCGCTGGGCGACGCCGCCGCGCTCGCCGAGCACGTGCGTGGCGTCGAACTCGACGAGCACCTGGCCGCCGCCCTCGCGAGCTACGACGCCCGGCGTCGGCCCGAGATTCCGACCGCTGCAGGACGAGGCGGTGCGCAGCAGCGCCTGGTTCGAGGACCCGGTCGGGCTGCTCGAGAAGGGCGACGACCTCGGCCTGGGCTGGTCGCTCTGGCAGCGGCGGCGCCGGGCCCCGCGGTGGCGCTGGTACCTGCACCGTGCGAGCCAGCACGTGCCGGTGCGCCGGGTCCGGAGCTCGGCCGGGACGTTGCGTCGACACGTGCTGGCTCGACGAAGGCGGTGGTCGGCCCCCGTGATCGTGAGTCCGGACCGTCCGCGGTCGAGCGTGGGGGAGGAGCGGCGATGAGCCGCCGCGTGGTGCTGGGCCTGCTCGTCGTCGTCGCGACGCTGGTCGCCGCGTGCTCGACGCCCCCCGCGGCCGTCGACCCGAACCTCACCCCCGTGCCACACCCCGCCTCCGGCGCGCCCGACGACGCGGTCTCGCAGGGTCTCCCACCGCTCGACGGGTACTTCCAGCTGCGACCGGTGGGAGCCTTCGCGTCGCTGCCCGACGACGCCGCCGCCGCCGCGTTGGTGCGGCGCTCCGCGTGGGAGCCCCGGCCCGACAACACCCAGGCCAACCACACCGTCCCCCCGCCGGACTTCCGGCCCGCGGGGTATCCCGGCATGGTCAACGAGGCGGCGGTCTTCAGCCGGGTGACCGGCGACTTCACCGGTACCACCGACGAGATCATCCAGTGGACCGCGGCGAAGTGGGGGCTGCCCGACGAGCTGATCCGCGCCGAGGCGGTCGCCGAGTCGGGTTGGTACCAGGACCACAAGGATCCCGACGGCAAGCCGATCGACCAGCAGGGCTACGGCGACTTCGGGGACTGCGGCGGCTCGCCCGCCGCCGCTCCCTACGGCCCGGACGGCCCGGCCAGCTTCGGCATCATGCAGGCCAAGTGGTGCACGCTGAACGACCCGACCCAGCCCGGCTACGGCGGCTGGCCCTGGACCGAGACGTCCACCGCGTACGCCCTCGACACCTACGGGGCGATCATCCGGGCCTGCTACGAGGGCTGGGAGCCGTGGCTCGGCGGCACGTACCAGGCCGGCGACCTGTGGGGCTGCGTCGGCCGGTGGAACTCCGGCGCGTGGCACAACCCGGCGGCCCAGAAGTACATCGCGCGGGTCCAGCGCGCCCTGGCCGATCGGCCGTGGACGCAATGGTCCTGAGCGGGCGCCGGGGCGTGCGGGTGTGCGTGGTCCGGCAGCACTACGTGCCCCGCGACACCCGCGTGGCCCGGGCCGTCGGCGCCCTCACCGAGGCGGGCTTCACCGTGGACGTCGTCTGCCTGCGCGCCCCCGGCGAGCCCGCGCGGGAGGAGCTCGGCCTGCTGCGCATCCACCGGTTGCCACTGCGGCACCGGCAGAGCGGCGGAGCCCTGGGCTACGCCGCCGAGTACGCGGCCTTCCTGGCCGCGGCCACGGTCGTGGTCGCGGCCCGCCACCTGACCGACCGGTACCGGCTCGTGCAGATCCACTCGCTGCCCGACGTCCTGGTCCTCGCCGGACTCGTTCCCCGCCTGCTGGGAGCCCGGATTCTGCTGGACCTGCAGGAGTGCATGCCGGAGTTCTTCGCGACCAAGTTCGGGGTGGGGTCGACGCACCCGGTCGTGCGCCTGCTCGAACGTCTCGAGCGTCGCGCGATCACGCTGGCCGACCACGTCGTGACCCCGACCGACCAGATGCGGGCCGTGTTCGTCGCCCGCGGGGCCGACCCTCGACGCATCACCACGGTCATGGACGGGTCCGACCAGTCGGTGTTCGTGCGGCCCCCGGCCTCGCGGCTGCGGCACGACGACCGGTGCTTCACGCTCATCAGCCACGGCACCGTCGCCGAGCACTACGGGCTGGACACCGTGCTGCGGGCCGTCGCGCTCCTGCGCGAGGAGATCCCGGAGCTCCGCCTGGAGATCTACGGCGACGGCCCGGATCTCCCGCGGCTGCGGGCGCTGGCCGACGACCTCGACCTCGGGGAGGCGGTCCGGTTCAGCGGCCGGTTCGTGCCGGAGGCCGAGCTCGTCGACGCCCTCGGCCGGGCCGACCTCGGCGTCCTGGCCGTGCGGCGCGATCCGTTCCGCGACGTCGCCCTCCCCGGCAAGATCTTCGACTTCATCGCGATGGGGATCCCCGTCGTCGCGTCCCGGACCCGATCCATGGGGGAGACGTTCGGCGACTGCGTCGAGCTGTTCACCTCCGACGACCCCGCCGACCTCGCCCGCGCGGTGCGCGCGCTCCACCGCGACCCCGGGCGGCGGGCCGAGCTCGTCGCCGCGGCGCACGCGAGGAGCAGCCCGTTGCGGTGGGAACGGCAGCGGCGGCGCTACCTCGCCGTCGTCGCCGACCTTCTCGCGCGGCGGCCGGTGGGGCAGGTGGCGGGCCGCGTCAGCGTGGACTGACCCGCAGGCCACCCGGTACTCGGAGCGCCGGGTCACGCGGGTCCCGGTCGAGGATCGGATGGCCGGGCGTCCCGGAGCATGGGGCGGACGTCCCGGTGGGCCGGACCGGCCTACCCCCCGTGGTGCACGTCGGGCAGCTGCGGGTCCCGGTCGGGCGCGACGAGGATGCCCGAGACCCACTCGAGGTAGCTCGCCACCACCGCGGCCGACGTCCCCTCCAGGCACACGTCGACGCCCGCCCGCAGGGCCGCCTCGCGCAGCGGGCCCGGGGCCGGGCCGGAGAACGTCGCGAGCAGCCGGGCCCCGGGAGCCGCGCGGCGCACCTGCGCGACCCGCGCCGGAGCAGGGGCGTCGAGCACGACGGCGTCGGCGACGGACGACACGTGACGGTCGGCGTCGACCTCGCGCACCTGCCACACCGCCGGCGAGAGCTCCGAGGTCAGGGAGGCCGCCAGGCCGGGGATGCCCACCACCTCGACCACGAGCCGGTCCGCGTGCTCGGCGCCGCCGCCCGTCGCGTCGTGAGATTCGGCCGGGCGCGCGGCGTCCTGGCCGGGCGCGGAGCGGTGCCAGCGCTCCACGACCCTCCCGGCCGTCACGGCATCCACGGTCCACACTGTGCTCACCGCAGCTGAGCGGCACCATGCCCGAAGCTGTAGAAAAGCTGTGGACCCCGCCGGCGCGCGAGATCATGGCCGACGGGGGCCGGGCCCACGCTCGCTCAGGCGGGCGACGGGCCGTCGTCGCGCCGGGACCGGTCCAGGAGCCCGAGGAAGCGTCCCGCGCGGTCGGGCACGCGCTCGGGAGCGTGCGGGTAGCGGGCCGCCCGGGTCCGGCCGCGGTCCTCTCCCGGAGCGCGCCCGCCGGTCGGGCGCTGCTCGGTCCGGCGGTGCGTCGACTCGGTCACGAGAATCCCCAGGTGGCGTGGAGCGGGTCCGTCTCGTGATCGAGTCTGGGCAGCGCGGGCGGCCGTCACCATCGACAGAACTGACTAGTGACACCTCGGGGGCCGGGGCGCGCTGCCCTCCCCGGCGCCGGGATCAGCCGTACACCGGCGCCCGGACCTGCTCGAGGTTGCCGCTGACGCTGGCGGCGTCGGCGGCCTCGAGCACCCGGACGATGTCCAGGCCGCGCTCCCCGGGGGTCCGGGGCCGGGAGCCGGTGCGCACGCACTCGACGAAGTGGTCGTCCTGCACCTGCAGCGGCTCGTGGAAGGAGAGGTAGGGCGAGACGATGTCGCCCGAGCGGTAGGTCACCGGCATCGTCCGGGAGGTCCCCGCGGCGTCGAGCCCGTGGACGTCCACGCCGCTGTCGTAGATGCGGATGCGCTCGTCGGACAGATCGTTGTAGACCGCCATGCGCTGGTCGCCCACCACGGTCACCCGCCGCACCTTGCAGGGGTCGAGCCAGCTGAGGTGCACCACCGCGTGGGTGGCGGCCCGCTCGAAGTACATCCGCAGGTAGGCGACGTCGGCGAAGCGGTCGCCGATGTTGCGCTGCTTCCACACCGACACCGCGGTGGGGAGCTCGTCGAGCAGGTGGGACAGGATCGAGATGTCGTGCGGGGCGAGGTCCCAGACGACGTCGACGTCGGGCTGGTAGCGCCCGAGGCTCAGCCGGGCGGCGTCGATGTAGAGGACGCGGCCGAGGGTCCCGGAGGTCACGACCTCCTTGAGCTTGGAGACCGCGGAGTTGTACTCGAAGGTGTGCCCGGTCATCAGGGCCACGCCGCTCTCGGCCGCCTGGGCGACGAGGTGCTCGGCGTCCGCCGCCGAGGTCGCCAGCGGCTTCTCCACCAGCACGTGCTTGCCGGCCTGCAGGGCGGTCAGCGCGAGCTTCGTGTGCGACGTCGGGGGCGTCGCGACGATCACCGCGTCGACGTCGTCGAGCGCGTCGGCCAGGCACGACGCAATGCCGATGCCCCGGAACTGCAGGCTCGCGGCCTCGCGCCGCTCCTCGGACTCGTCCACCACGACCACCGACACGTCGTGCCGTCCGCTCAGCACGCGGACGTGCTTGCACCCCCAGTAGCCGTAGCCGACGACCGCCACGCGGACCGGACGTGTGTCGAGCATGTCTTCCCCCTCAGCCGTGCGAGCCGCGTGAAGGACGCGTCACGATTCCCCAGCCTGGATCTCGAGAGGGCGGACCTGGACGTGTATCCGACGTAGGCGGCGTACGTCGCGAGGGCGACGCCCGGGCAGGGGACGGCGGGCACCGTCGTCGACAGCCGGATCCGAGCCACCCCCGGCGTCGAGGAGGACCCGGGGATGAGCCGACCCGCGACGGCCCCACCCGCCGTGCCGTTCACCGACCTCGGCGCGACGACGCGCGACGTCCGTGCGGAGGTCGACGCGGCCTGGAAGGAGCTCCTCTCCGAGAGCGACTTCGTGGGGGGCGCCGCCGTCGAGCGGTTCGAGCAGGACTGGGCGCGGTACTGCGGGTCCGCCGAGGCGGTCGGCGTCGGCAACGGCACCGACGCGCTCGTCCTGGCGCTGCGCGCCCTCGGGATCGGCGCGGGCGACGAGGTCGTCGTCCCCGCCAACACCTTCGTCGCCACCGCCGAGGCCGTGGTGCTCGCCGGGGCCCGGCCGCGCTTCGCCGACGTCGACCCCGGCACCCTGCTCATGACCGCGGACACCCTCGCCGCGGCCCTCACCCCGCGCACGGCCGCGGTCGTCGCCGTCCACCTCTACGGCCAGACCGCGGACATGGACGCACTCGGTGCCGCCGCCGGTGGGCTCCCGATCATCGAGGACGCCGCCCAGGCCCACGGGGCGACGTGGCGGGAGCGCCCCGCCGGGTCGATGGGCCGCCTCGGGTGCTTCAGCTTCTACCCGGGCAAGAACCTCGGCGCCTTCGGGGACGCCGGCGCCGTCGTCACCGACGACGCCGAGCTGGCCGCCACCCTCCGGACCCTGCGCAACCACGGCCGGACCGAGGGCCACCACCGCCACGACCTGGTCGGCGTCAACAGCCGGCTCGACACCCTGCAGGCCGCCGTGCTGTCCGCCAAGCTCCCCCGGCTCGACGGGTGGACGGCGGCGCGGCGGGCCATCGCGGACCGCTACCGCGAGGCCCTGGGCGGCGGGGAGACCCGGCTCGTCGACGTCGCTCCCGGCGCCGCACCGGTCCACCACCTCGCGGTCGCCCTCACCGACGACCGCGACGGGCTCCGGGACGTCCTCGCGCGCCGCGGCGTCGCGACCGCCGTCCACTACCCGGTCCCGTGCCACCTCCAGGCCGCCTACCGGTGCTACGCCGACGGCCCGCTGCCGGTCGCCGAGTCCGCGGCGGCGCGCATCGTGTCGCTGCCGCTCTTCCCGCACATGAGCGGCGAGCAGGTCGGGGCGGTCTGCGACGCGCTCGTGGCGTGGACCGGGGGGCGCACCGGTGGTCGATGACGTCGGGCGTGCGCGCCCCCTCGCCGCGGGGGCCGAGCGCCCCCGTGCGCGGCGGGTGGCGCAACGGGCCCTCGACGTCGTCGTCGCCGGCCTCGCGGCCGTCGTCCTCTCGCCGCTGATGCTCGTCCTCGCGGTCCTGGTCCGGGCGACCTCGCCCGGGCCGGCCCTGTTCCGCCAGACGCGGCTGGGCCAGTACGGACGACGCTTCCGCATCCTCAAGTTCCGCACGATGACCCTGGGCTGCAGCGACGAGCTCCACCGTCGCTACGTCACGACGCTGCTGGCCGACGGCGAGCTCTCCGCCGAGGGCGACGGCATCTACAAGCTCGGCGGGGACCCGCGGGTGACCCCGCTCGGCCGGGTGCTGCGCCGGACCAGCCTCGACGAGCTGCCGCAGCTGTTCAACATCCTCGTCGGGGACATGTCCCTGGTCGGCCCGCGCCCGATGCTGCCCTGGGAGTTCGAGCTGCTGCGGCCCCACCACCACGTGCGGTTCTCCGTCCCCGCCGGGCTCACCGGCCTGTGGCAGACCGGCGGGCGCAGCGCCCTGACCATGGCGCAGGCACTCGAGCTGGACGTGCAGTACGTGCGCACCGGCGGGCTGCTGCTCGACCTGCGCATCCTGGTGCGCACCGTCGCGGTGCTCCTCGTCCCGCAGGGCCGCGCCCGATGACCGGCGACGTCGGCGCCCCGAGCACCCCGACCGCGGACTCCGAGCTCGCCCGGCCCACCGGGGCGGTGGGGGACTCGGTGGTGGTGGCGTCGTGGACGCTGGTCAGCCGCGTCACCGGCTTCGTCCGGGTGGCGGTCACGGCCGCGGTCCTGGGCCCGACGTTCCTGGGCAACACCTACCAGGCCACCAACATGCTGCCCAACATCATCTACTACGGGCTGCTCGCCGGGTCGCTGGTCTCGTCGCTCCTGGTCCCGGCCCTCGTCGGGCACATCGACAGCGGGGACCGCCGCGCCTGCGAGCGCCTCGCCGGCGGTGCGCTCGGGCTGGCGCTGGTCGGGGTCGTGCTGGTCGTGCCGCTCGCCCTGGTCCTGGCGCCGTGGCTCCTCGAGCTGGGCACGCTCGGATCGCCGGCCTCCGCGGTGGCGGGCCAGCAGGCGGCGCTGGCGCGGTGGTTCCTGCTCATGCTGCTCCCGCAGGTCGCCCTCTACGCGGTCGTGGCCTGCTCGCTCGCGGTGATGAACGCCCACCGGCGCTTCGCCCTGGGGGCCGCGGCGCCCGCGGTGGAGAACCTCGGCTGCATCGCCGTCCTCGTGGCCGCGGGCCTGCTGTTCCCCGCGACGAGCTCGCTCGACATCCCGACCGGCGAGCTGCTCCTGCTCGGGTGCGGGACGACGGCGGCCGTGGCCCTGCACGCCGCGACGCAGTGGTGCGGGGCGCGCCGGGTGGGGGTCGGGCTGCGCCCGCACGCCGGGTGGCGGGACGCCGAGGTCCGGGCCCTGGGGCGCCGTTCGCTCCCCGCCCTCGCCCAGGCCGCCCTCGACGCGGTGCAGCTGGTCGCGGTGCTGATCGTGGTGAACCGGGTCGCGGGCGGCGTGGTGGCCTACCAGCTCGCGGCGAACTTCTTCTTCCTGCCGATCGCCCTCGGCGCGACCCCGATCGCCCTGTCGCTGCTGCCCCGGCTCGCGCGGCTGCACCAGGGCGACGCCCCCGAGGTCTTCCGCGACACCGCGGTCCGGGGGCTGCGCTTCGCGCTGTTCGTCAGCGTGCCCGCGGCCGTCGTCCTCGCCGTCCTCGCGCCCCAGCTCGCCGCCGCGACCTCGTTCGGACGCATGGCCCAGGACGGGGGCGAGCTGCTGGTGACCGCCGCCCTCGTCGTGCTCGCGCCCGGCGTCGTCGGCCAGACCGTCTACCTCGTCGCGACCTACTCCTGCTACTCGCGCGACGACACCCGCGGCCCGCTGCGCTCGATGCTGCTCAAGACCGTCGTCTGCCTGATCGGGCTGGGGGTCGCGGTCACCGTCGACGGGCCGGCGGTGGTCGCCGTCGCGGGCCTCGGGGTGTCGGTGGCGGCCGTGGTCGCGGCGGTGCACTGCGTGCGCGTCCTCGACCGCGGGCTCCCCGCGACCGCCGAGCGGCTCGGCCCTTCCCTGCTCCGCGCGGTCGTCGCGGCCGTCGCGATGGCGGTCCCGCTGTACGGGGCGGCCCGGCTGCTCGCGCTCGGACACGGGCACGTCGTGAGCCTCGGCGGCGCGGTCGCCGCCTGCCTCGTGGCCGGCGGGTGCTACCTCGGTGCGGCGCGGCTGCTCCGCGCGCCGGAGGCGACGTGGCTGGTCGACGCGGTCCTGCGGCGGGGATCGCCCGTCCTCGGGACGGAGGTCGGACGATGACGACGCTGCCGGTCCTCGGTTCCCGGCGCCCGCTCGCCCGGCGCGAGGCCGCCCTCGTGGGCGCCGCGGTCCTGGCGTGCCTGGCGGTCGGGGTCGGCGTCGCGGTCTCGCCGGTGACGGCGCTGCTGGTCACCGCGGTGCTGGTGCTCGGCGTCGCGATCGCGGTGCACCCGCCGCTGGCGGCCTACCTGCTCGTCGGGCTGACGCCGCTCGTCGTCGGGATCGACCGGGGCAAGGTGGTGCCGCTGCTGCGTCCCAACGAGGTCCTGCTCGCGCTGTGTGCCGCGGCGCTGATCGCCCGCGGGGTGTGGGAGCTGCGCGCCGGCGCCCGGTGGCGGCTCCCGCGGCTCGGGCTCGTCGCGGCCTCGCTGGTGGCGATGGCGGTGTGCAACTCCGTCGTCCCGCTGCTCTGGATGGCGGTGCGGCACCATCCGATCTCCACCGACGACCTCTCCTACGCCGCGGTGCTCTGGAAGTTCCTCGGGCTCTACGCCGTGGTGCGCTACAGCGTCCGGACCGAGACCCAGGGCATGCGCTGCCTGTGGGTCGGCATGACGGCGGGCGCCCTCGTCGCGGTCGTCGCGATCCTGCAGTCGCTGCACCTGTTCGGCATCGACGCCCTGCTCGACAGCCTCTACGCGCCCTTCGGCGACACCTCGGTGCTCTCGGCGAGCCGCGGCAGCGCCACCCTGGGACTCGCCGCCGCCACCGGCGACCTCATGATCTTCAACCTGGCCATCGCCGCCGGCTTCTGGCGCCGCTACGGCTTCCGGCCCGCGGTCCTCGCGCCCCTGGTCGCGCTCTTCGTCGCCGGGATCGTGTCCTCGGGGCAGTTCTCCACGGTGATCGGGCTCGTCGTCGCGATCGTGGCCCTCGGGATCGTGTTCCGCCGCGCCGACATCCCGATCGCCCTCGGCCTCGCGGGTCTCGCCGCCGGCGTCGCCCTGGCGCCCGTCGTGATGACCCGGCTCTCGGGGTTCCAGGGCACGTCGGGGCTCCCCGAGAGCTGGGTCGGCCGGCTGGACAACCTGCGCGGCTACTTCTGGCCGCGCCTGCTCGAGCACGGCAACTTCCTGCTCGGGGTGCAGCCCAGCGCCCGCGTCCCGAGTCCGGACACCCTCGCGCTGCCGTGGATCTGGATCGAGAGCGGCTACACCTGGCTGTTCTGGGGCGGGGGCGTCCCGCTCTTCGCGGCCTTCGTCCTCTTCGTGGTCGTCGCCGCCCGGGCGAGCCTCGCGCTCGCCCGGCGGCCCGGCGCCCTCGGCATCACCGCCACGGCGGTCTTCGTGGCCGTGCTCGTCGTCGCCGTCCTGATGATCTTCGACCCGCACATCACCTACCGCGGGTCCGCCGACATGCTCTTCGCGCTCCTGGCCCTCATGGCCGCTCTGCGGGGCGACGGAGGAGCGGTCGGCCACCTCTGTCCCGGGGTCCCTGCGGACCCCTCCGTCCCCAGCACCGAGGTCGAGCCATGACCATGACCGCGCCGCCGACGACGCCACCGATCCAGCCCCCGGCCCCACGGGCCGGCGCGCGCCTCCTCCGGACCCGCAAGCGGTGGATCGCCGGGACGACCCTGCTCGTCGTGCTGGGCGCGGCGGCCTTCTCGTTCCTGGCGACCCCGTCCTACGAGGCCACGGCCGACGTCGTGGTCCTCCCGCTGGTCAGCGCGAACGGCCCGACGCCCCAGACCCCGAGCATGGGCACCGAGCAGAGCCTGGTGCTCTCCGACCTCGTCGCCGGGGGCGCGGCCCGACGCCTCGGGCTGGCCCTGCCCGACCTCCTGCGCGCGGCGTCGGTGACCGTCCCGGCCCAGACCGAGACGCTGGCGATCACCTGCGCGACGACCGACGCGGCGTTCTCCGCGCGCTGCGCCCAGGAGCTGGCGCAGGGCTACGTCGAGTACAAGGACTCGCAGCCGATCATGACGCTGCCCGAGCGCGGCCGGATCATCTCCCCGGCCGCCGTGCCGCCGTCGCCCACCACCCCGAACCTGGTGCTGAACCTGCTCGCGGGTCTCGTCGTCGGGCTCGTGCTCGGGGTCCTGGTCGCGGTGCTCCGGGACCGGCTCGACAGCCGGATCCGGGTGGCCGCGGACCTCGAGCAACGCGGCCTGCGGGTGCTCGGGGTCGTCCCCGCCCGCGGTGCCGGCGCCGGGAACGGGTCGGGGACCGAGGAGCGGTCACGGGCGTTCGGGTCGTTGGCCGCGAAGGTCCGCGGCGCCGTCGGGGCCGCGCCCACCGATCGCGCCCCCGTCGTCGTCGTGACCGCCCTGGGCGACGAGGACACCCTCGAGTCGCCCGCGGTCGCCTCGGCGCTGGCGTCCGCGCTCGCCGCCTCCGGGGAGCGGGTGGTGCTGGTGAACGCCGACCTCGCCTCGCCCACCGGGACCACGCCGCGGCCCGGCCTGCTCGACCTGCTCGCGGGCCGGATCGACCTCGCCGACGCCGTGACGACGTCCTCCCACCCGCAGCTGCGGACGGTGTCGGTGGGGCGGCGCCCACCCGCGCGGATCGGCGGACCGGAGTGGTCGCGGACCTCGCGGCTCCTCGGCGGGTCCGCGGACCTCGTCGTCGTCGCCGCCGACCCGATGCTGCTCTCGGCGAACGGGCTGACCGTGGCACAGGCCGCGGACGCCCTCGTCGCGGTCGCCGTCGGGCGGGCCACGACCCGGTCCGACGTCGAGGCGTTCGTCCGGGAGAGCCGCGAGCTCGGCCTGCCCCTGGTCGGGGCCGCGCTCACCGTCGACACCGTCCGCCGCCCCCGGCGCGACACCCGCCGCGAGCAGGCCGAGCGCGACGGCTGGGGCAGCTGGGCGGACGTGCTCGCGTCGGACCCCTCGGTCGAGGAGCCGTCCTCGACCCCGCGGGAGAGGCCGGCGCGGACGGAGACCGAGGAACCGTGGTCCGGCCGGCGGACCGGTCCGCGCGTCGTCCCGACGACGGTCGTCTCCCCGCGCGGCCCCAGCGTCCTCGAGAGCGTGCCCCGCGCCGTCGGACCGGGACCGGGGCCGGGAACGGTGCCGGCAACGGGAACGGCACCGACAGGAACGGCACCGGGGTCCACCCGGTGCCCCCCACGTGAGGCCGGGTGCGATGCGCCCCCGTCGCCCGGCCGCGCGCCCGGTCCTCGTGGCCCTCGGCGCGGCGCTGCTCGTCGGGCTCGCCGCCTGCGCGGCACCGGTGAGCCCGCCCGCGCCCGCCCCGCCCGTCCCCGCGGGCCCCGCGGGCCCGGCGGTGCCGCGCACCGTCGTGTCGCTGACGTTCGACGACGGGAGTCGGCCCCAGTACCTCGTCCGGCCGATCCTGGCCGACCACGGGATGCAGGGGACCTTCTACATCATCAGCGGCTTCGTCGATCATCCCGACGGCTCCACGATGACCTGGGACCAGATCCACGGTCTGGCCGCCGACGGCAACGACATCGGCGGGCACACCCGCGACCACCTGGTGCTCCCGACCCTCTCGAACGCCCAGAAGATCGCCGAGGTCTGCAGCGACCGCAACGCGCTCGTCGCGCAGGGCTTCGACCCGGTCAGCTTCGCGTACCCGACCGGTGCCTTCGACTTCCCGTCCGAGGAAGCCGTGAAGGAGTGCGGCTACCGCACCGGGCGCTCCGCGGGCGACGTGTCCGAGACCGGCCCGGAGTTCGCCGAGCGGATCCCGCCGGCCGACCCGTACGCCACCGACGCGCTCGCCACCCCCGCGAGCGGGCCGTTGACGCTCGACTACCTCCAGACCGCGGTCCGGGCCGCGGCCGCCCACGGCGGCGGGTGGGTGCAGATCGTGTTCCACCTGGTCTGCCAGGCCTCCGACCCCGACTACCAGAAGTGCATGACGAGCGAGGGTCCCGTCGACATGGGCGTGTTCTCGAGCTTCGTCGACTGGCTCTCCGACGGTGCCCCGGCAGGCACGGTCGTGCAGCCGGTCAGCGTCGCGACGACGGTGGACTGAGACCGGTGCGTCCTCGTCGGCAGTGGTGGACGGCGTTGCTGCTCGTCGTCCTCGGGGCGGCGACCTCCTGCGGGATGGCGTCGCCCGGTGCGGACGGGCCCACCGCCGACGCCGCGACCACCGGGGACCTGACCGTGACCGTCTCGGGCAACCACCTGGTCGACCAGCACGGCCGCACCCTGCAGCTGCGCGGCGTCGATCGCTCCGGCACCCAGTACGCCTGCACCACCGGGCCCGGAGCGTTCGACGGACCGGTCGACCAGCCGGCCATCGACGCCATGCGCAGCTGGGAGATCACCGCCGTCCGGGTCTCGCTCAACGAGCAGTGCTGGCTCGGGATCAACGGGCTCCCGGTCGGCGGGGACGCCGCCGGCTACCGCACGGCGGTCACGGGTTTCGTGGACCGGCTGACCGCCTCCGGGCTCGCCGTGATCGTCGACCTGCACTGGAGCGCCCCGGGGGACCAGAAGGCCCTCGGCCAGCAGGCGATGGCCGACCGCGACCACGCGCCCGCCTTCTGGCGCAGCGTGGCGGCGGCGTTCGCGGGCGACCGCGCCGTGCTGTTCGACCTCGACAACGAGCCGCATCCCGCCACCGACGACGTGACCCAGCCGGCCAGCGAGGACGCCTGGACGTGCGTGCGCGACGGCGGCGACTGCCCCGGCGTCGGGTTCACGGCGGCCGGGAGCCAGGAGCTGGTCGACGCGGTCCGCTCCACCGGGGCGGCCAACCCGATCCTCGTCGGCGGACCCCAGTTCGCGGGCGTCCTCGACCGGTGGACGGCCTACCGGCCCACGGATCCCCGCCACCAGCTGGTCGCCTCGATCCACATCTACGGCCCGCCCCCGAACCAGACGGCCTGCGCCGCCGCGAGCTGCTGGGACGCCACGATCGCGCCGCTGGCCAGGACCGTCCCCGTGGTCGTCGGGGAGATGGGGGACATGGACTGCCGCAGCGGCGTGGTCGACCCCCTGATGGACTGGGCCGACACCCACGGCGTGAGCTACCTGGCCTGGGGGTGGGTGACCAGCGACTGCGCCGGGGAGCCCGCGCTCATCTCCGACTACCGCGGCACCCCGACGCCCTACGGCGCGGCCGTGCGGAACCACCTGCAGAAGCAGTAGGCGGCCCGTCCCCGCGCGTTGATCACCGGGACGGTGTGGTTGCCGGCGAGACTCCTCCGGTGCGATGAGGTCCCGGTGATCACGCCCGAACGGCGGACGTGGTCCGGCCGTGCCCCGGGACACCCTGAACCGTGTCCGACGGACACGGTCGTCCCGGAACCGACGCCCACCCTCAGACGCGCACGGGCTCCGCGAGCCGCAGGCCGACCCCGTCCTCGACGTACTCCTCGCCGGTGGACGGGCACCGGTGGCGGCCGTCGTCGAGGGCCTCCAGCGGCATCCCGGCGCGGCCGACCCAGCCGCGGGGACGGGCGGGGGAGCCGGCCACGACGGCGTGCGCCGGGACGTCCTGGGTGACCACCGAGCCCGCCGCCACGAGGGCCCACCGGCCGACCGTCACCCCGGGGAGGATCACGCTGCGGGCGCCGATCGAGCAGCCGTCCTCGAGGACGATGCCGAGGGCGTGCCAGTCGTCGAGACCCTTGCGGGCACCGTCCACGGTGACCGCCCGCGGGTACTGGTCGTTCGTGAGCACCACGGCGGGGCCGACGAACACGCCGTCACCGATCCGCGCGGGCCGGTAGAGCAGGGCGTGGTTCTGGACCTTCACGCGGTCACCGAGCACCACGTCCTCGTCGACGAACACGCCGCGGCCGACGGTGCACTCCACGCCGAGCACGGCGCTGTGCCGGATGTGGGCGAGCTGCCAGACGACGGTGCCGGCGCCCAGGGCCGCGCCGGGCTCCACCTCGGCGCTCGGGTGCACCCTGACCTCGGACATGGCGGCTCCTCGCGCGTCGGTCGGCGGTTCCGGGCTCCAGCGGGTCAGGGGACCGCGACGACGACCGCGTCGCGGCCGGACCCGTCGTGGCGTGCCTCGTCCTGGCGCGCCCCGTCGTGCCGTGCCCCGTCGTGAGGCGCCCCGTCGTGACGGGCTCCGCGCACCAGGGCGACCGCGGCCAGCGACGAGCTCACGTCGAGCTTGGCCAGGATGCTCTGGACGTGCGTGCGGACCGTGTTGGTCGACATGCGCAGGCGCTCCGCGACCGCCGGGCGTCCCAGGCCCTCGGCCAGGCAGAGCAGCACCTCGCGCTCGCGGGGCGTGAGGGCCCCGAGCAGCGCCTCGATCGGGTCCTCGGGCGGGCTCGACCACACCAGCGCCTCGAGCACCGTCGTCAGCGCCCCCGCCGGGAGCCAGGCGCCGCCCGCCCCCGCGGCCCGGATCGCGGCGAGGAGCTCGTCGACCGCGGCGCCCCGAGGGACCCAGCCGCGCACCCCGGCACGCACGGCGGGGACGAGCCCGGCGGCGTCGGTGCGGTCGGCGACCAGCACGAGGGTCGGCGTCGAGCCGTCGTCGACCCCGCGCGGGCCGGAACGGTCGTCGGGGCTCATCCAGGCGGGATCGAACAGCGCGGCGTCCCCGAGCACGACGTCGAGGGCGGGCTGGGTGAGCATCCGCCGCAGCGACGGCGTGTCGTCGCCGCAGCGCAGGACGTGGATGTCGGGCTCGGCACCGAGGCGGGCGGCCAGGGCCTCCACGTAGATGCGGCTCGCGTCGACGATGCCGAGGCGGATGGTCCGGGGCGCGCCCGGGTCTGCGGTGTCCACCTGGCGCGCTCCCCGGGTCTCGGCCGTTCCTCGCCCGCGTCGGGCGGGTTCGGGTGCGGACGTCCTCATCAGAGCACGTCGGGGCCCCCGACGGACTCCAGCGTCCGGCTGGATCTCCGTCCTGACCTCCGACGGCAGGACGAGGTGGCCTACGTCGGATGACCGTGCCCGCGCGGCGTGGCCGTCACGACCATGGCTGCACGGCGCCCACCTCGGCGCGGTCGGCGTCGGTGCGGTCCGCGCGTCGCAGGTCAGGCGGGACGGGAGCGTGCATGACCCCGCAGGACGAGATCGGTCTGCTCGACCCGGCGCCCTCACCCGTGCCCGCTGCGCCCTCACCCGCTGCGGCCTCACCCGCAGCTGCTGCCCGTCCGGGCCCCCCGACGCTCCCCACCGACCGCTGCACGTGCTGGTGATCGTCGAGAACGTGGCCCTCTGCGTCGACCAGCGGGTCCGCAAGCAGGTGCCGTCACTGCTCGCCGCGGGCCACCACGTCTCGGTGATCACCCGGCGACACCCGGGCAACGCCGCGTGGCGTGCCCGCCCCGGCGTCACCGTCCTCGAGCACCCCGCCCCGCCCGAGTCCGGCGGGCTGCTCGGCTACGTCCGCGAGTACGCCCGGGCGTTCTTCTTCGCGGCGGTCCTCTCCGTCGTCGCCCACCGGCGTCGACGCGTCGACGTCCTGCACGTCTGCCAGCCCCCGGACATCTACTTCCCGATCGCCTGGTGGCTGCGCCGCACCGGCGCCGCGGTGGTGGTGGACCAGCGGGATCTCATGCCCGAGCTGTTCGCCGCCCGCTACGCCGAGCGCCGGCCGGTGGCCCGCGTCCTGCACTTCCTGGAGCGCCGCACCCAGCGCGCCGCCGACCTCACGATCGGGGTCAACCACCACCTCGAGGCCCGGCTGCGGGACGCGGGCGCGCGGGACGTCGCGGTGGTGCGCAACGGGCCGGTGCGCGACCACGTCGCCGCGGCGCGACCCGACCCGACGCTGCGGGCCGGTGTCGACCACCTGTGCTGCTGGGCCGGGAAGATGGGCCGCCAGGACCGCGTGGACCTGCTGCTCGAGGCGATCCGCGTCTTCGTCCACGTCCTCGGCCGGCGCGACACCCGGTTCGTCCTGCTCGGCGACGGCGAGTGCCTCCCGGACCTGCGGGCCCGGGTCCACGAGCTCGACCTCGACGCCTGGGTGGTCTTCCCCGGCTGGCTCTCCGAGTCCGACCTGTTCACCCACCTGGCCACGGCCGACGTCGGGCTCGATGCCTCCCTGCAGGTCGAGGTGTCCCCGGTGAAGGTCATGGAGTACATGGCGTTCGGGATGCCGGTCGTCGCGTTCGACCTCCCCGAGACCGCCGCGCTCCTGCACGGCACCGGGGTCGGGGTCCCGCCCGGTGACGTCGTCGGGCTCGCCGAGGCATTGAGCGAGCTGCTCGACGACCCCGAACGCGCCCGCGCCCTCGGCCGCGCCGGGAGGGTCCGCATCGCCGAGGAGCTCGGCTGGGACCACCAGGCCGAGATCTACCTCGCGGCGATCGACCGCGTCGCCGCGGGCCGCACGACCGCCGGCCGCACCTCGTCGAGCCGCACCACAGCCATCCCCGGAACACCCGGCCCAGGAACGGAGTGATCATGACCGACTGCGAGGTCGTCATCGTGGGAGCCGGACCCTACGGTCTGGCGGCTGCCGCCCATCTCGGGCGGGCCGGCGTCGAGGCCCGCGTCCTCGGCGACCCGATGTCGTTCTGGCGGGAGATGCCCGAGGGCATGCTGCTGCGCTCGAGCCGGACGGCGACCAGCATCGGCGAGAGCAGCGGCCCGTTCGACCTGGACGCCTACGAGCGCTCGGGCGAGGCCGACGGGCCGGTCGGGGCCCCGGTGCCGCTCGAGCAGTTCGTGGCGTACGGCGAGTGGGTCCGCTCGCGGGTGGCGCCCGACGTCGACCGGCGCCGCGTCGCGCGCCTCGACCACGACCTGCAGGGTTTCGAGCTCCACCTCTCCGACGGCGACCGGCTGCGCGCCCGCCGGGTGGTGCTCGCGTGCGGCATCGCCGACTTCGTCCACCGGCCGAGCCGCTGCGTCGGCCTCCCGCGCGAGCTCGTCACGCACACCAGCGAGCACCGGGACCTGGCCTCGTTCGCCGGACGTCGGGTGCTCGTCGTCGGCGGTGGGCAGAGCGCTCTCGAGTCGGCCGCCCTGATGCACGAGCACGGCGCGACGGTCGAGGTGGCGGTCCGCGCGAAGCACGTCAACTGGCTGCACGGCGGGCGCTACCAGCGGCTCCTGGGCCGGGCGGCGCCACTGGCGTACGCGCCGACCGACGTCGGGCCGATGGGGCTCTCGCGCCTCGTCGCCGTCCCCGAGCTGTTCACCGCGCTGCCGCGCTCGGTGCAGGACCCGCTCGCCCACCGCGCGATCCGCCCCGCCGGCGCCGCGTGGCTGGTGCCGCGGCTCGACGGGGTCCCGCTGACGTTCGAGACGCAGATCCGGTCCGTGACCCCGACCCGGGCCGACCGGTTGCAGGTCGAGCTCACCGGCGGCGACATCCGCGTCGTCGACCACCTCATGCTCGGCACCGGCTACCGGGTCGACGTCACGCGCTACCCGTTCCTGGCCCCCGAGCTGCTGGCCGGGCTCGAGGTCGACGCCGGCTACCCCGTGCTGCGGCCGGGCATGGAGTCGTCGATCCCGGGCCTGCACGTCGTCGGGGCGCCCGCCGCGCGGAGCTTCGGCCCGACGATGCGCTTCGTCTCGGGGAGCTGGTACGCCGGGCGCTCGCTGGCCGCCGCGCTCGGGCCGCGTCCCGGCCTGCGGGCGGACTACGAGCCGGTCGCATGAGCGCCGAGGCGCCCGCGCGAGCCACCGTCCTGCCGATCCCGGCACCCCGCGGGCCGGCGCGGGCCCGCGGGTTCCCGGGGGCCGTCGTGCTGGGTGGGGACTACCAGGGGCTGGGCATCGCGCGCAGCCTCGGCCGCCGGGGCGTGCCGGTGTGCGTGGTCGACGACGAGCGCTCCCCGGCGGCCGTGTCCCGCTACGTCGGGCACCGGCTGCGCGTCGACGACCTCCACGACGACGACGCGGCCCTGGCGGCGCTCGACCGGTTGGCGGCGTCGGTCGACGTCGAGGGCTGGGTGCTCTACGCGACCCGCGACGAGAACGTCGCCGCCCTCGCGAAGCACCGGGCCCGCCTCGAGCACACCTTCCGGGTGCCGACCGCGGGATGGGACGCGGTGCGGGTGTGCTGGGACAAGCGCGAGACCTACCGCGTCGCCGCCGAGCTCGGCGTGCCCCATCCCCGCACCTGGGTGCCGGACGGGACCGCCGGGCTCGACGACGTCGACGGTGCGTTCCCGCTGGTCGTGAAGCCGGCGATCAAGGAGCACTTCTTCTACGCCACCGGCGAGAAGGCCTGGCGCGCGGACGACCGCGCCCAGCTCGCCGATGCGTTCTCGCGGGCCGTCGCCCTCACCGGGCCCGGCGAGATGATGGTGCAGGAGATGATCCCCGGCGGCGGGTCGGAGCAGTACTCGTACTGCGCCTTCGTCGTGGCCGGCCGGCCGGTCGCGGTGATGACGGTGCGGCGGCGTCGCCAGCACCCCTCGGACTTCGGGCGCGCCAGCACCTACGTGGAGACCGTCGACCTGCCCGAGCTCGACGGCCCCTCGGAGCGCTTCCTGGGCGCGCTCGGCTTCGAGGGCCTGGTCGAGATCGAGTACAAGCGCGACCCCCGCGACGGCGTGCTCAAGCTGCTCGACGTCAACGCCCGCACCTGGGGCTACCACTCGCTGGGGGCCGCCGCGGGCGTCGACTTCCCGTACCTGCTCTACCGCCACCAGGTCGGTGCCGGCGCCCCCGAGACCCCGGTGCGCGCCCGTCCCGGGGTGCGCTGGGTGCGCCTGGCCACCGACCTGCCGAACGCCCTGCGCGACGTCGCCGCCGGGACCCTCCGGGCCCGCGACTACCTGCGCACGCTCCCGCGTGCCGACACCGAGGCCGTGTTCTGCGCCCGCGACCCCTGGCCGTGGTTCTACGAGGCGGCGTTGCTCCCCTACCTCGCGCTGACGAAAGGTCTGTGATGACCGCTGACCCGGTGGCGTTCGAGACCACCGCCCCGTTCGGGTTCTTCGACTACTTCCGGGTGCCCCACCGGGTCGCCGCCGAGCCACCGACCCGGGCCGTGCCCGTCCCGGGGGGCGAGAGCCTCTGGTCGGACCCGGACGGCCCGGTCCTGACGTGGGTGGACGTGGCGGACCGCCCCGCCCGGGAGCAGCTCGCCGGCCGGTTCGACCTCGACGGGACGCCGCTGGCCGGCCGGGTGCTGCGCGACGACGTCCTCGCCCGCGCGCTCCCGGCGCACACCGGCTGGCGCCGCGCCGAGGCCGTCACCGATGCCGAGGGGAACCGGTGCTCGTCGGTGTGGCGGCACCCCGACGGGAGCGTCGTGCTGCCGTTCGACCCGGGCGAGGTCATGACGACGCTGTGGAGCGAGCGGTACCTGCGCCTCGGCCGCTCCGCGCTCCCGACGGCGATCCGGGCCCTCGCCATCCGCGGCTACTACCTCGTGCGGCCGGTCCTCCCGCGGCCGGTGCAGCTGCGCCTGCGCCAGGTGTTCAGCAAGGTCCAGGGTCGGGCCGACTTCCCGCGCTGGCCCGTCGAGGACGGGCTGGCCGACCTCTACCGCCGCCTCTTCACGCTGCTCGAGGAGCTCTCCGGGCGGCCCGTGCCGTGGCTCGACCTGTGGCCGGACGGCCGCGACTGGGCCCTCGTGCTCACCCACGACGTCGAGACCCGCTTCGGCTTCGACGAGCGCGAGCTGCTGCGGGGCCCCGAGCGGGAGCTGGGGCTGCGGTCCTCGTGGAACCTGGTCGCCGAGCGCTACGACGTCGACGACGACGTGGTCCGCGCGATGCAGACCGAGGGCTGCGAGATCGGGGTGCACGGCCTGCGCCACGACGGCAAGGACCTGGGCTCCCGTCGCCTGCTGCGCCGCCGCCTGCCGGCGATGCGCCGGGCCGCGGAGCGCTGGGGTGCCCGGGGCTTCCGCTCGCCGGCCACCCAGCGGCGGTGGGAGTGGATGCCGACCCTCGGGTTCGACTACGACACCTCCACCCCGGACACCGACCCCTACGAGCCGCAGCCCGGCGGGTGCGGCACGACGCTGCCGTTCCTGCACGACGACATGGTCGAGCTCCCGATCACGCTGCCCCAGGACCACACCGTGTTCGCCATCCTCGACGAGGCCGACGGCCGGGTCTGGATGGAGAAGACCGGCCACATCCGGGACGGTCGCGGCATGGCGCTGGTGCTCACGCACCCCGACTACGCCGTCGACCCGCGGGTCGTGCAGGCCTACACGACGCTGCTCACCACCTACCGCGGCGACCCGACCGTGTGGCACGCCCTGCCCGGCGAGGTCGCCACGTGGTGGCGCGACCGGGCGGCCTCGCGCCTCGTGCCCGGCGCCGACGGCTGGGAGGTCGCCGGCCCGGCGGCCGCCCGCGGCCGGATCCGGCTCGGGGAGGGCGCAGTGCGACCGTCCGCGGCGGATCACCCCGCGCCCGAGAGCGTCGCGCTCGCCGACTGAGCCCCGGGCGCCCGGCCGCCCGCCGGCTCAGCGCGTCGCCGCCAGCTCCGCCCAGACACCGGTGTCCGGGCTCGTGGTCATCCACAGGAAGACCCCCCGGACGCCGATCGCCGCCGCGGCCCGTCGCTTCAGGGCCATGCTGCGGGCGTCCTCGAACCACACCTCGTGCGCCGTGCCGTGCTCGTCGAGGTACCGGAACCAGGGGGCCTCGCCGAGCGGGTCGAACTCCACACCGCCCTTGGCGTAGCGGTCGGCGAGCGCGAGCGCCTGCGCGTGGCTGACGGGCGTCCCGCCGTGGCGCGTCCAGTCGTACCCGGCCGCCGCCACGCCGAGCAGGAGCTTCTCCGGCGGGATGCGCTCGATCGCGTGGACGAGCACGTCCGCGATCCAGTCCACCGGCGCGAGCGGTCCGGCCGGCGTCGTCGGGTCGTGGTAGTCCCAGGTGATCAGCCGGACCTCGTCGGCCACGGCGAGGGCGCCGTAGTCCTGGGCCACGGTCGGCCGGTCGTCGAGGCGTTCCTCGGCCTTGGCGTACACGGTCACCGAGAGCCGGTGGCCTCCCTCGTGCAGGGCGTCCGCGAGCCGCCCGACGAAGCGGCTGAAGGCGGCCCGGTCCTCACGGCCCAGGCCCTGGTAGTCGACGTCGATGCCCTGGTAGCCGTGCTCGAGTACGAGGTCGCCGAGGAGCTGGACGTGGCGGGCGAGCTGGGCCGGGTCGTGGATCATCGTGGAGACGACGTCCGCGGAGCGGCGACCGACGACGCGGTTGGAGACGCTCGGCACCACGGCCAGCCCGGTGTCCCGGAGCACCGTCATCGCGCTCGCCGGGGCTCCCTCACGGGCGACGGACAGGACGTCGCCGAACGGGCCGATGCGGTGCGCCTCGGGCGAGACCTCGTCGAGCGACCCGGCGTGGGCGACGACGTCGGCCGTCACCAGCGGGAGGTTCGCGAGCGGGACGGCGACGGCGCGGAGCGCCGGTGCGCCGACGGATGCCATGGCCGGTCGCCGTCCTCAGCGCCGCGCTCGCGGATCGTCCCGGGGCCCGGGTCGGGCCGCCGGGAGCGTCGCGCGCGGGACGCGGATCGCGGAGGGTGACGTGGTGCGGCGCATGACGGCAATCGTGGCCGGAAGCGGTCCGGCGGTCTTCATGCATCTGCCGCAGTCGGCCCCGATCGGGTTGCGCAGAGCACACGGTCGGCTCAGGCCCGACGCTCGACCGCCCGTGTCTCGACCGCCCGTGTCTCGACCAGCCCGTGGCGGACCGCGTAGGCCGCGGCCTCGAGGCGCGTGTGGACGCCGAGCTTGGTCATCAACGCCTGCACGTGTGAGCGGACCGTGTTGGTCCCGACCCCGAGTCGAGCGGCGATCTGACCGGTGCTCGCCCCCTCGACCAGGAGCCCGAGGCACTCGTACTCCCGAGCCCGTGAGCGGGGTGGCCGGGCGTCGGCTCCGGTCCGCGGGAGGCTCGGCCGCGTGTGCCCACCGCGGGGGGACCTCGACGGCGACCGATCCGGCGGCGACCCGGGCGAGGGCGTCGAGGAGGGCCGAGACGCCCCGGGTCTTGTGCACGAACCCGTCCGCACCGCTCTCGAGGGCGCGCTGGGCGACGCTCCGGTCGGGATCGGCGGACAGGACGACGATCCGGGTGCCCGGCGACGCCGCCCGTAGGTCGGGCAGGGCGGTGAGGGCGTCCCCGTCGTCGAACCACCGGTCCACCACGCACAGGTCCGGCCGGCACCGGGCCACGGCGGCCACCACTCCCTCCAGCGTGCACTCCACCGCCACGGCGGACAGGCCGTGGTTCTCCAGGACCGCGGCGAGAGCGTCCGCAAAGGCGGCGTGGTCGTCCGCGAGGACGATCTCTGTCATGGTCACGCTCCTCCGGGATTCAGGTGGGCCGTGCTCACACGCCCGGGGCCGGGGATGCGGTGCGGAACGAGATCCGGGCGACGGTCCCGCCGCCGTCGGCGGCGGCGAACCCGAGGACGGCCCCGCACCGCGCGGCGAGGGTGCGCGACGTCTCGAGACCGAGCCCCCGGTGGCCGGACGGGCCGGAGCCGAACCCGGGCCCGTCGTCGTGGACCTCGATGACCGGCGGCGGGCCCTCCAGCACGAGGAGGCGCACGGTGCCCTCGGGGCCCGCGGCGCGGACGGCGTTGTTCACCAGGTTGCTGAGCAGCCGCCAGAGCGACCGGGCGTCGACGCGGCGCCGCACGTCGGGGGAGGGGTGGGTGATCACCGCCGTGGGGCCGCTGAGCGCGAGGGGCTCGACGACCTCCGCGACCAGCCCGGGCAGGGACACCTCGAGGTCCGCGGCCTCCTCGGTCCGCAGGCCCACCAGTTCCTGGAGCCGTTCGACCTCGCGCTCGATCAGGCCGAGCCGGCGGTGGCTCGCGCCCCGGACGGCGGGGTCGGCCCGGACGGCCGAGACGAGGCAGGAGAGCGTGGCGAGCTCGTGTCCGATGTCGTGCGCCAGCGACGCGCTCACCGTCTCCACTCGACCAGCCCCCTCGATCACTCACGCGCCCCGATTCGGGAACATTCCCTGTCAGGGTAGTGACTGGTGGGACGGGTGGGACTCGGCCGAACGGGCTGGAAATGATCTGGATGCGCATCGATCGGACCAACCGAACGTTTCTCGGCGTGTCGATCTTCTGTCCGATTCGCCATTCTCCGGGCAGTTCGACGCCGCCGTCGGCACGCGCGGACCCCGCGCCCGGGGACCGTCAGCGGATCACGCCCGGGCCGCAGGTCGGGACACGGCGTCGTCGGCCGGCGTCCGCGGCGCGGGAACGGTGACCTCCCGCCGGAGCGCGTCGAGCGCGCAGCGATCGATCGTCCCGCGCACGGCCATCGACACCCACGGCAGGGCCACCCACGCCACCGCGGCGGCCGAGACCGCCGACACCAGAATCCTCATGATGCCCCCGAGCGGGACGGAACCGTCCCGTGGGCCCGTTCCCGGGAGACGACGCTAGACCGCGCGAGGAGACGCGCCCCGGTCCCGTTTCAACGATTCGGTGACGATCCCCGAGGGGCGTCGACCGGAATTGCGGGCGGGGCGCATTCCGCGTCGTGCGGGCCGGGCTCAGGCCTGGGCGTGGCGACGGCGGGCCTCGTCGATCTTCGTCAGGCCCTCGGACCGGGAGATCAACCGCATCTCGGTCCGCTCCGTGAACGACCGGGCGTGGGAGATGTCGGACAGGGCGCGGGCGGGCACGCCCCCGTAGAGCGTCTCGGGCTCGGTGAGCGGCTTCGCGGTGGTGGCCCCGGCGGCGAGGACGCTGTTCGGGGGCATCGTCGTGCCGGCGAGGATGTTGCAGCCGGTCAGCGTGATCGCGCCGCGCCGCAGGACGACGGGCGCGCCGCGCTGCTCCCAGTCGTGCAGGTCGGCCCAGTGGGTGAGGACGGTGCTGCGCACCCCGCCGATCACCGAGAGCTCCTCGAGGCGGACCCCGCCCGAGCAGTCGACGTAGTGCCGCGAGGTCATCGCGGACCGCGGCTCGAGGACCAGCTTGCCGGCGAGGTCGTTGCCGGGCTGGTCGACGAACAGCGCGTGCCCGGAGAACCAGTTGAACTGTCCGATGTCGGCGTGCTCCCCGAGGTCGACGACGAGCAGCCCGCGGAACGCGTTGCCGGCACCGATGTAGGCCGTGGTCCGGGCGTCGGCTGCCGGCGCGCGGCTCGATCCGTGGTCGGGCGACCGAGTCGCCGCGACTCGGTCGCCCGAGAGCTCTCGACGGTGCCGGCGCGCGCGTCATCGACCGGTCGGATGCTCAGCGAGCGCCGGTCCACGCCGTGGCGCTGCTCGGAAGCTCACCACCTGATGCCGGCGACACGATCGCGCGGACGTCCGCGGAGCCGGCCAGCATCGGTGTGGTCCCGTAGCCGAGGTGCCGGTGACCCGCGACGGCATCGACCGTGGTGCGCTCGGTACGTCCGTCGCGGCTCTCGATCGCGACCGCGCCGACCGGTGCGGTGGGGTCGACGGTGTAGCGCGCCCACACCGCGTGACACGCCGCCGACGACCGGAGTTCGACGACGCCGACCGGGACCTCGAGGCCGCGACGCTCCGCGGTGACGACCCGGCCGAGGACGGTGCGAGCGTCCTGCTGGCAGCCGAGGGACGTCGGGTCGAGGCCCTCGCAGGACCCACCGACGCACGTCGACGGCGACGCGACGCCCGGTCCGGGCGCGGGTGGGAGCGGCGCCAAGGGTGCGTGCGCGCTCACGCCCACGACCGTCGCGATCCCTGCGATGGCGACCGCGGCGGCGAGGAGCACCGCCCGGCGGCGCGAGGGCCGCGGAATCGTCGGGAGGTCGTCCAGCACCGTCTCGGGTGTCGAGACGGGCGCCATCGCGGCGGTCCGCATCGCCTCGGGGGCCGATCGCTGCGCGGCGGGGAAGGCGGTGGTCCGCGGTGCGGAGGGGAAGGAACGGGTGGGGTCGAGCAGCGCGGTCATGACGTCGTCCTCGGTCTCCGGGCGGGTCGCGATGGGCGTCCCGTCGATGACCACGACGTTAGGAAGACCCGGCGGCCGACCCCATCCCCGAGCTCGGGGGTGGCGGAACGTCGGTCACGCGCTCCACCACTGCGCTTCCTGAGCAGCCAGCCATGCCGGGTCGTCCAGGAGCGCCAGGTGCCGGCGCGTCACCGCGCCGGCGACGACGAGCAGGTCCACCATCTCGACCGGCGCCAGGCGCGCGCCTCGCGCTGCCAATCCGCTCCGGACGATCTTCACGCGCAGCGCCTTGAGGTGTTCGTGGATCCTGCCGGTGAGCCGGGCACGCACCAGCTCGTCGCTGTCGAGTTCGTGCAGGAGATGCCAGCTGTTGGTCGCCTCGAGGACGTGCCGTGTCAGCTCCGGCACCGGGGGTGGGGGCGCGGCACCGGTCGGATCGAGCAGCCGGTGACGGCACAGCATGAGCGCGGTGACGAACTCCTTGGTCCCGGTCCGCAGCCGCAACGGCTCACTGGTGACCGTGGACCCGACGGCTCCCTCGAACACCGGCATCGCGACCGGTGACGCGTCGACCTCCACCGTGAGGCCGAATGTCGAGGCTCCCCACGCCGGCCCGCTGACCTCGGCGCACCCTCGCGTCAGGACCCCGCCCGTCGAGGCGGCCGGCAATCGGGACACGGCACCGTCGGCGTCGACGAGCAGGCCGTGGGTGGAGCTCAGATTCGTGATCAGAACGCCCGAGCCGCTCCACTCGAGCTGCACGGCCCGCCGGGAGAGCCGCGACTCGTCCGGAAAGCCGAGAGCGCAGCCCTCGTCGCGTCCGGCAACAATCGGCTCGTCGTCGGGAACGGGCACACTGCGCCCGTCGCGGGTGGTCACCCGCGCGAGGTCGCGCACCGGGGGCGCGCTCATCGGCGTTGCGGGTCGAGACGACGCAGCAGCCACCACGTCGCAGCCACGTAGAGCGCGCTGACGACACCGAGTGCGGCCACGTCGAGCAGCCACGTCCCGGCGCCGTGATCCCACAGGGCGTCGTGCTGGGTGTAGAGCGAGTGCGTGTCCGGTCCGGTCGGGAGGCCGATCGTCGCCGCCCCCGCCGCGAACCCCCACCGCGCGGGCACCAGCCAAGCCAGCTGACCGAGCCCGGGCCGGCCGCCGATCTGCAGCAGGGCGCTGGAGAGGATGAACTGCAGCATCGCGAGCAGCACGAGCAGCGGCATGCCGCGATCGGCGTTGTCGATCAACGCCGACACGGCGAGCCCGACCGTCATGCTCGCCACGGTCAGCACGACCAGCGCGACGACGATCTCGAGCGTGGCCGACCCGAACACCAGCGGCGCGTCCGGCGCGGGTCGCCCGACCGTGCCGAGGACCCCGAGCAGCACGGCCTGCAGCCCGACGACGGCGCCGAGGATCACCAGCTTCGAGGCCAGGTAGGCGCCGCGGGAGAGCCCGATCGCCCGTTCGCGGCGGTAGATCTCCCGCTCCTTGACCAGCTCGCGGATCGAGGCCGCCGAGCCCATGAGCGCCGCGCCGATCACCAGCACCAACCACAGGCTGTTCGGTGCCCCGGCCGCCCCTCGCAACTGCTGGACCATCGACAGGCCGGCGTCGCCCGGGAGGGCGTGCGCGAGCAGGCTCAGGACGAGCGGGAGCGCCGCCATGAAGATCAGGTACTGACGGTCGGCAGCGATCACCGCGAGGTAGCGGCGGCAGAGCACCGAGAGCTGGCGCCGCACCGACTGTTGCCGGCTCGCGGCGGCGCCTGCGGTCGAGCCGAGGGCCTCGGTCCGGCCCGTCGTGGCACTCGGTCGACCCACGTAGCGGGCGTGAGCGGGCGAACGACGGAACCGGCCACCCCAGTCGGCGTCGGGCTCCTCCTGCAGCGCGAGGAACACATCGGCGAAGTCGTCCCGGCCGAAGTGCGCGAGCGCTTCCTGCGGCGGGCCGAAGAACGCCACCGTCCCGCCGGGTGCGAGGAGCAGGAGCCGGTCGCAGAGGTCGAGGTTCGCGACGCTGTGGGTGACGACGACGACCGTGCGCCCGTCGTCGGCGAGGCCCCGCAAGCGTGCGCATCACCGACTTGTCCAGCCCCGGGTCGAGCCCGGAGGTGGGCTCGTCGAGGAACAGCAGCGACGGGCGTGTCAGCAACTCCAGCGCGACCGAGGTCCGCTTGCGCTGCCCACCCGAGAGGCTGTGGATCGCCTGGTCGGCCTGCCCGCTCAGCCCGAGCTCGCCGATCACCTCCTCGACCCGCGCTGTGCGTTCGGCAGCGCCCACGTCGTCGGGGAAGCGCAGCTCGGCGGCGTAGCCCAGGGCCCGGCGGACCGTCAGCTGCGGGTGCAGGATGTCGTCCTGGGGCACGAGCCCGATGCGCTGGCGCAGCTCGTCGTAGTCGGCGTAGAGGTCGCGCCCGGCGTACTCGACCCGACCCTCGTCGGCCGGGTCGGAACCCGGTCAGCGCCCGCAGCAGCGTCGACTTGCCCGCCCCGCTGGGCCCCACGACCGCGAGCAGGCTCTTCGACTCCAGCGCGAACCCGACGTCGTCGAGGAGCTGCTTGCCCTTCGGGGTCCGCACGACGATGCCCTCGGCGCGGAACCCGACGTCACCGGTGTCGACGTGCTCGACGAGTCTGCCGGACCCCTCGGGGCTGCCCTCGAGGTGCAGCAGCGCGTGGCCGATCCCGACGACGTCGTCGGGCCCGATCTCCTGCTGGCGGATCCGCTGCCCGTTGACGAACGTGCCGTTCGCGCTGTGCAGGTCGACGAGCAGCCATCGCTCGCCCTGGCGGATCAGCTCGGCGTGGTGGCGGGAGGCGAGCAGGTCGGCGATGACGACGTCGTTGCGCTCGTCCCGGCCGACGGTGAGCTTCTGCGGCGTCGTGCTCAGGTCGTGGACCGCGGACAGCTTCCCCTGGCGGCCGGACCGCTGGGCCGCCGACAGGGCACCTCGCTGCGCCGGGATCACCGGCAGGGGCGGGGCCGGTGTCGGCCGTGGCGCCGGGATCGGCCGAGGACGGAGTTCGACGACGGGCGCGGCGTCGTCACCGCCGAGGCGTACGACGACGGGGCCGCGGACCGGCTCGCGGGTGAGCCGGCGGTCGCCGACGAAGGAGCCGTTGCGGCTCTCGTCGATCACCTCCCAGCCCGCGCGGGCCGACGCGCACGACCAGATGGCGGCGCGAGACCTGCGGGCCGATCACCTGCAGATCGCACGTCTCGTCTCGGCCGATCACGAACTCGGCGCCGGGTCGGGCGAGGCGGTGGTGGTGCCCGGCCCGGATCTCGAGCGCGCTCGTCGGCTGGGCGTGCCGGCGCTCGCCGGCCTCTTCGACCTGCGTCATGAACTCCCCCAGGAAACCCTGTCCGTCGGACACGGTCTTCGCGCAGTACTTCAGCCGACGGGCGTGACGTCCGGGTTCGATTGGCGTCGTTGTGGTGATGTGCTTGGTTGGCCCTCAGCCGTGCCGATGGGCGTGCGGGACGGGTCGTGGGGCGTCGCGGTGCCGAACCCGTTCGCGACTGGTGGGCGGCGCCGCTGAGAGCTTGCGTCGCCTGTGGCGGCCGGACGCGACCGCACCAGGCGCGTGGTCGAGCCGCCGAGCTGCGATGGGCCCGCCGCGCACCGCCTCCCGGAGCGCCGTGCTGACGGTCAGCGGAGACCCGATGGCCGAACGCCGAGGTAGACGATCCTTCCGTAGAACTCTGCTGCCACCGTCAGCCTGCCCGCCGAGCTGAGTCCCCGGGGGCGGAGGCGAGGCTCGGGTCGGCCGGGTCGGCGAGGGCGAGCAGCGGTCCGTCGACCTTGGAGCCGTTGCAGCTCGGGATCGACTGTCTGTCCGGGACGCGGACGTAGAGCATCGAGACGAACAGCCCGTCGGTCGTCTTCAACCACGTCGCGGTCTTCACTGGTCCCTTCGCGACGACGTCGCCTGTCTCTCCACACGAGCAGCGCGAGTCGTGCTCCGCGGGCGGCCGTGTCACGGGAGTCATCGGAGCGGACCTGGGGGTCGCGAGCGCAGGTTCACCCCGGCTGCGCCGACGTCGTAGACGACGCCGGTCCACGTCATCGGGGCGACCGTCGCGGTCGCGGTCGGCGCGCTGGACCCCACCCACCACATGACCGCGCTGAACAGCACGAACGCCTGCACCAGCGCCAGGACGCCGAGGAGGCTCCAACGCACCGGCCCTCGCTGGCGGAGCACGGCCAGCGCCTTCTTCCACCGGCCGTTGGCTGACTGCTCCGGGCGCTTCACCACCGAGGTGCGGTCGTCGTCCGGCGCAGGGCGAGAGCCCGAGTCCGCCAGCAGCGGCGACCGCTGGGCGGGGCCGCCGGACGGTGGGGGCGTGGGACGCGGTGGGGGCACCGCACCCGGCGGTGCCGAGAACGGCGCGGAGAAGGGCCCGCTCGGGCGGGCCGGTCGACCGAGGTCCGCGGGTGGCGCTCCCTGGGTCGGGATGCCCGACTGCGGGGTGCCCGGCCCGCCGCGCGGCGGTCCGCCACCCTCCCCGGGCCGTGCCCCCGGTGCGCCGTTCGTCAGCGTCATCGATCCCCCCGTTCGCCCCACGTGATCAGGGCCCCGGGTTCGTCATCGCTCCGACACCCGAACGAGTTACATGAGAGACGAATCGATTACTGCGCGACGATGTCGAACCGCACCTGGCTCCCGCTCACCGAGGTCACGGTCGCCCGCAGCGACTGGGTGCCACCACCTCCGGTGGCGGTGCAGACCACCGAGGCGCCGACCCTCGCCGGGAGAGAATCGGGGCACGTCACCTGACCCGGCGTGAGTCCCGACTGCGCCACGATCTGTCCGGCGACCGCGCTCGCCGAGACGACGGGCGTGCGCATGAAGAAGAACCCCACGGCGACCGCCGCGACGGTGAGCGCGGCGCCGAGCACCACCGCGACCGTGCCGCGCCGATCACCCCGCCGCCGGGCGACGACGCCGAGGGCCACGCCGACCGGCGGCAGGAGGACCGCGAGGACGAGAGCGACGACGCCGAACCGGCCGCCGCCCGGCACGGTCTCGTCGGCAGAAAAAGCACCGGAGCGGGGCTGCGGGATCGAGGGCGGCGGACCATCCGGACGACGCGGCCGGTCCGTGTGGTGTTCGGGCGGGTGGGGTGGGCGTCCGGCCGCGCCCGGACCCGGCCAGGGGCGACCGGACGGAGCGGCGGCGAGCGGCGCGTACGCGACGGGCCGGTCGAGGGGCGTGCCGGCCGGTGGAGAGGCGAGGCGGGCCTGCGTCGCCGGGCCGCGGGCGGGCACGCCGATCTCCCGTCCGCCCGGAACCGGGGTGGCAGGTCGGGCCGGGATCGTGTGGACGTCGTAGGTCCGGGCCTCGGTGGACGAGCTCAACCGCTCGAGGACCGCTCGTGCGTCTAGCGCCAGCTCACCCGCCGAGGCCTGGCGGTCGGCCGGGTCCTTGGCGAGCGCGCGCCCAACGACCTCGTCGAGCTCCGGCGGTACGGAGGGGGCCAGTGACGACGGACGGGGCGGATCGTCGTTGAGGTGGCTCAGCATGATCGCCATGCGCTCGCCGACGAACGGCGCACGCCCGACCAGCGCCTCGAACAGCACGCACCCGAGTGCGTAGACGTCGAGTCGCTGGTCGAACGGCTCCGCGCGCAGCTGCTCGGGCGCCATGTAGGACGGCGTGCCGAGCGAGGAGCCCGTCGCGGTCAAGCGCGGTTGGTTGGTGGCTTCGCGGACGTGGACGATCCCGAAGTCCGCGAGGTAGACGAAGTCGCGGGCGGCGAGCAGAACGTTCGACGGCTTCACGTCCCGGTGGACGATCCCGGCCTCGTGGGCCGCGTCGAGGGCATCGGCCACCTGCTCGACGATCGCGACGGCACGCTCCGCGGGCAGCGCGCCCTCGGCGGCGATCAGGGCCCCGAGATCGCGGCCGCGGACGAGGCGCATGTCGATGAACATGCGTCCGTCGATGACGCCGAAGTCGTGGATCGGCACGACGTGCGGGGAGTCGAGTCGTGCGGCGATCCGGGACTCGCGGGCGAAGCGCTCGCGGACGTCGGGGTCGTCCTGGTCGTCGGCCAGGAGACGCTTCAGGGCGACGGTGCGCTCCCGCGCGGTGTCGAAGGCCTCGTGGACCTCGCCCATCCCGCCGCGACCGAGCCGCGTCCCCACCTGGTACGGGCCGAACTGCTCCGCCATCAACGCCTCACGCCGTGGTTCCCCCGAACCGCCGGGAAGCATAGAGGGTGATCTCCGAGATCCCGAAGAACCGAGTCGTCACGACTCGGTTCCCCGAGAGCTCTCGAGGGTCCGACTACCGGCTGGGAGTTCGACAGCTCAGGCCCCGACGGGACGCTGGGGCTGGACCGGGGCGCCGCAGCCACCGCACTGGGCCGCGCCCGGCGCCAGCTCCGACTGGCAGGTGCGGCAGCGGGCCGTGACCCGGATCGGCGTCGTGACGCCCTCGGGGTACTGCTGCTGGCCGAACGGGGGCTGGCCGGGCCGGTACTGGCCGGGCTGGCCGGGCTGCGGCGGCACGAACGGCGGGCGGCCCATCCCGGCCGGCGGGTGGACATCGGGCCCTGCCCCATCGGGTGCTGGGGCTGGGCGAAGCCCACCGGCGGGGACATCGGGGCGGGGGAGTAGGCCGAGGGGACGCCGTCGAAGAAGCGGCGCGAGGCCTCCGAGCCCCAGACCAGGGCCATCAGGGTCGCCGGGATCGCGAGCAGCAGCACGCCACCGAGCAGCGGGGCTCCCTCGCGCTCGGCGAGGGAGCCGACGAGGGCGATGACGCCCCAGAGCAGGTCGATGGCGCAGAAGATGGTGAGGACGATCCGGGCGGGCTTGCTCGCGCGGCCGAGCGCCGCGGCGATCCAGAACCACAGGCCCACGAAGACCAGCGAGATCACGCCGATCACCAGGAGCCCACCGGAGAAGAACCCGATGAGCCCGCCGATCCCGGCGCCGAGCTCGGAGGCGTCGCTGCCCGCGGCGCTTGCGGCGACGGACGCTCCGGAGACGAGCCCGATGATGCCGAGCACCACCAGGAGGGCGCTCCCGAGCGCGGAGAAGGCGCAGAGCACCCAGATGATGACCTGGGCCGCGGTCACGGTTCCGGGTCGGACGTTCACGGCCTGTGTCATGGCTTCCCCTGCCGGTTCACGGCCACCACACGCGGCCGGTGACTGAGGATCGGCCCGCCGTCGACAGGCGTTACTCGACGGCGCCGGCCGCGCGTCCGCGACCGGCGCCGTCCACGCGATCCGACCGTCAGGCGCTGGCCCTCGGCACCCCGATGCCCGGGTCGATCCGGGCCGGGCCGTCCTTCCCGGGCTTCACGTCGACGTCGAAGATCCCGGTCGGGATGTACACCGTCGAACAGGAGTTGGGGATGTCGACGACCCCGGAGAGCCGGCCCTCGATCGGCGCCGCCCCCAGGATCATGTAGGCCTGGATGGCGGAGTAGCCGAAGGTCGTCAGGTAGTCGATCGCGTGCAGGCAGGCCCGCTGGTACGAGAGGTGCGAGTCGAGGTAGCGCTGCTCGCCGTCGAGGGTCACCGACGTGCCGGAGAAGGCGATCCACTCGCTGTACTGCGGGTCGGTGTTCCCCGGGATGAAGATCGCGTTCTCGGTCACCCCGTAGGTCGACATCCCGCCCTTGATCAGGTCGACGTGCAGGTCGATGAACCCGCCCATCTCGATCGCGCCGCAGAACGTGATCTCGCCGTCGCCCTGGGAGAAGTGCAGGTCGCCCATGGAGAGGTTCGCCCCGTCGACGAACACCGGGTAGAACACCCGGCTCCCCTTGGTGAAGTTCTTGATGTCCTGGTTGCCGCCGTTCTCGCGGGGCGGCGCCGTACGGGCCGCCTCGGCCGCCGCACGGTCGAAGTCGGCGCCGGACAGCGAGCCGAGGATCGCCGAGTCCGGGAGGGGCGGCAGCGCCAGCGGCGGCACCCGCTGGGGGTCGGTGTCGATCAGCGCCTGCTCGCGCGCGTTCCACTTCCC
The DNA here is from genome assembly GCA_963849235.1 of uncultured Actinomycetota bacterium. Lineage (GTDB taxonomy): Bacteria > Actinomycetota > Actinomycetes > Mycobacteriales > Pseudonocardiaceae > Actinomycetospora. The sequence continues at coordinate 323,899 of CAWKGY010000004.1, forward strand.
GAGCAGTTCGTGGGAGGGCGCGGTGCCCATCAGGCCGGGGTGCACGATCCCGGTGAACGAGACGCCGGGAACATGCCGCGACGTGGCCTGCCCGCCCCGGAAGTCCCAGACCACCTTGTAGGCGTCCGGGAACTGCTCGGTCAGGAACCCGCCGCCGTTCGTCTTCGCGAACACCCCGGTGTAGCCCCAGCCCTGGCCGGCCAGCGGTCCGGAGTCCTCCTGCGGGATCGGCCCGACGTCGAGGATGTCGACGATCAGCAGGTCTCCCGGCTGGGCGCCCTCGACCGCGATCGGTCCGGACAGCACGTGCACCCCGGCGAGCGGCGCGTTGAGGATGTCGTCGGCGGAATCGTCGTTGACGATCGCACCGTCGAACCATTCGCGGCAGTCCACCCGGAACACGTCCCCTGGTCTGACGTGCACCTGGGCGGGGACGTCGGGATGCCAACGGTTGTGGCCGATCAGCTCCTGATCGGTGAACTTCCGGGAACTGTCGAGCGGGAACACCGGCTTGGGCATCGGGTCTCTCCCTGATCGAGGTCGTGCAGGGGGGAAGGGGGAGGTGCGCATCGCGTCCGTGAGCAGAAAGTGCGGCTATGACGACGTTTTCTGCTCACGAGCGCGCAGCGCACCTAGGGCCGCGGCAGCTTCGCCGTCCGGGGATCGAGACGGGGCTGCCGGCGCGGCGAGGCGCTGCGGGGTGGGGGTGACGAGACGACCGTCGGCTCGGTGCGCGACGCCTCCGCCCGGTCGATCGTCGCCATCCGGCCGCGGTCGGCGAACCCGAGCATCGGCGCGGTGAACCGGCGCGTCGCGTCCGCGCCGCAGGTCGGGCACGGGGCCACCGAGGGGGCCGTGCCGATCGGCCACGTCAGCTCGACGGGCCCGTCCTCGTCGCACCGGTACACGTACACGGACATCGGACGACTCCTTCGCCGTGGGCCTTGCACCGCCGTTGGCACCTGGGTTCGTCGATCACGAGAGGTCGATCGGCAGGGACAGTAAACTCCGGCCACGGGGTGACCGCGAGGTCCTCGGAGTACCCGGTCCGCGTCGTCGATCACCCCGACGACGCCGTCGGCTGATCCCTTCGGAGGAGATGGACCACCGGACCGTCTCACGAAATCGACAGGGTCGTTGGGCACACTGATGAATATGCGAGCGACGGACGTCAGGGCGGCCCTGCGGTCGGCCCGGTGGGTGCTGGTGGTGTTGGTCCTCGCGGGCGCCCTGGGCGGTCTGCTCCTCGACCTGCACCTCGACCGCTCGCCCGTGAGCTCCACGGTGCAGCTGGCGGTCTCGGACGCGAGCGGGGCGCCGGCGTCGTCGGACTCCGCGTCGACCATGAACTCCTACATCTCCAACCAGCTGCCGACCTACGCCGCGCTCGCGACCAGCGACTCCGTCCTCGGCCCGGTCGCGGCGAGCTCCGGGACCACCGTCGCCGCGCTGCGCCCCGAGGTGACCGCCACCGCCGTCTCGGACTCGACGGTGCTCACCCTCGACGTCCGCGCCGCCACCCCGGCCGCGGCCACCGCGGAGGCGACCGCGGTCACGCAGTCGCTCAGCACTGCGATCACGCAGCTCGAGACGCCCCTGGGGCAACCGCCGCGCGTGGACGTCGCCACCCAGTCCGGCCCGACGGTCCCCGCCGAACGGTTCGTGCCCCCGATGGGTGCGCTGACCGCCGTCGGCGCGGTGGCCGGGGCCCTCGTCGTCCTCCTGGGCGCGATGGCCTGGGCGACGACGCTGCCGCAGCGAGGCTGGAAGGCGTTCTCGACGTGGCTGCTGCGCCGGCCGTCCGAGGCCGAGCTGGCCCAGGTGCACGCGGGTGACGTGAGCGAGCACCGCTACGACCCGGAGCCGTTGACGCAGGTCGCCGGCCGCTGGATCGCGAAGCTGCGCAAGCGCGGCTGAGGACCTCGCCGCCTGCGGCGCGGCCGAGGTGAGCGGCCTCGGCCGAGGTGGGCGATCATCCCCGGGTGACGATCGGCGAAGCTGCCATCATCGCGGTCGCCGGGGTGTGGGCCGGGATGATCAACACGGTCGTCGGCTCCGGCACCCTGGTCACCTTCCCGGTGCTGCTGGCCCTCGGGTTCCCGCCGCTGACGGCCAACGTGTCCAACGGGCTCGGTCTGGTCCCGGGCTCGGTGACCGGGGCGATCGGCTACCGCCGCGAGCTGGTCGGTCTCCGGGGGCGGGTGATCCGGTTGGCCGTCCCGACCGCCCTCGGAGGCCTGGCCGGCGCCCTGTTGCTCCTCGTGCTCCCGTCGGCGGCGTTCGACGACGTGGTGCCGGTGCTGGTGGCGCTGGCCGTCGTGCTCGTCGTGATCGGTCCGTGGGTGTCACGACGGGTCGCGGCGCGGGACACGTCCGGCGAGCCCCGCACGAAGGTGCGGGCGCCGCTGGTCGGCGCGGTGTTCGGCACCGGTGTCTACGGCGGCTACTTCGGCGCCGCGCAGGGCGTCCTGCTCATGGGCTTCCTGGGCATCCTGCTCGACGACGACCTGCAGCGGCACAACGCGGTCAAGAACGTCCTGGCCGCCCTGGCGAACCTGGTCTCGGGGATCGTGTTCGCGTTCGTCGCGCCGGTGTCCTGGCCGGTGGTGGGGCTCATCGCGGGCGGCTCGATCGTCGGGGGAGTGCTCGGCGCCCTGATCGGCCGCCGCCTGCCGCCCCTGGTGCTGCGGGGGATCATCGTCGTGGTCGGGGTCGCCGCGTTCGTCCAGCTCCTCCTGCGGTGACAGGAGGAGCGGCGCCTCCGCATCGCCGCTACCGGCGCCTCAGGAAGACCGTGGCGCCGCTCTCCTCACCGTCCACGAGCCCGACCGATCGGTAGAAGGCGTGGACGCCGGGACCGTCGCGGTCGGTGATGAGCACGAATTGGCGGCAGTGGCGGTAGCGGTCGAGCACCTCGGTCATCAAGGCCCGAGCGACACCCCGTCTGCGGACCTCGGGCCGCACGAGGAGGTCCTGGACGTAGCAGATCGACGCTCCGTCGGAGACGGTGCGCACCAGGCCGACCAGCTCACCGTCGACGCGGGCGGTCAGCACGAGGTGGGAGCCGGACACGGCCGCGGCGAGGACGTCCGGCTCGTCCGTGTACGCGCTCCATCCGACCGCGCTGTACAGCGCCAGAAGGTCGTCAAGAGGAACGTCCTGCTCCGTTCGGACGTCCAGAGACTGATCCATCGTCACCAGAAGTGGTCTACCGCAAGCTCCCCGTAGCCGCGACGGGGTTTCGCGCGGCGAGATCGACGGGCAGGCTCGAGGAGTACTCGAGTCCCCGAGGGCACCGGAGTCGACCATGGCGCGCCATCGTCGCTCGGGCGGAGTCGGCCCGGGCGCCGTCGCGCTCGCGGGCGCGCGCCCGCTGATCTCCCATCGGCAGCCGCCCGGACCCGCCCGGCTCCGCACCGTCTCGCTCCTGACGGCGGGTGCGCTCGCCGGGGGTGCGGCGGTCGCCGCCGCGACCCTGCCGTGGTCGCACGACGAGCCGTTGGCCCGGTCGGACCGGGCGCCGACAGACGAGCACTCGGGTGCTCCGGTCGCGCCCGCCGGTCCGGTCGCGCCCGCCGGTCCGGTCGCGCCCGCCGGTCCGGCTGCGCCGGCAGGCCCGGGCGCGCCCGACGACCGCGCAGCGGGGCCCGACGAACCCGCTTCGGGGCTCGCCACGGCGCCGGGCGACGACGGCACCTCAGCGCTTGCTCAACCGGTCGCGGTCGTCCCCGAGCCCCACGAGGCGCCGTCCGCGATTCCTGCTCTCGTCCGGGCGAGCACCCGATGGCGGGCCGACGCGCCGGATGCGTTCCGGCCCGCGTCGTCGACCGCGACCGGGAGCGCCGCACCCCGTGTCGAGCGCGGCGAGGTGACGTTCCAGCTGGCCCCCGGCGTCCGCCGGTCCGAGATCGAGCCGGCTCTCCCCGCCCTGGAGGAGGGCGACGAGCACGTGGTCCGGTTCTCGGTGCGGCTCGACCACCCGGGTGGCAGCTCGAGCCGGCACGTCTTCCTGCGGTGGGACAACGACGGTCCGGGGTCCGCGCCGGTCGATCTGCGGGTCGACGACGGTCGGCTGGTGCTCCACGGCGGCGACGGCCATCCCTCGGGAGCGCGCACCGTCACCCACGACCTCGGGGAGGCCCCGGTGGGGGAGTGGACCCACCTGGCGGTCCACGTGCGGTTCTCGGCGAACCCCGACAAGGGCCGGGTCAGCGTGCAGCGGGACGGACGGACGGTGCTCGCGGACCACCATCCGCGCGGCGGCACGCTGTACCCCGGCCAGCAGAGCTATCTGAAGGCCGGGCTGCGGCGGGAGTCCGCCACCAGCCCCGCGGCCGGCGTCCGGGTCCGCGACTGGCACGTTGCCGGTGTCGGTCGGGACGAATCCCGTTCGTCAGGACACGTCCAGCAGCAGGACGAGCCCTCCCGGCCGACGCAGCATGCCCAGCACTCGGAGCAGCGGTCCCGCTCCACCGGACACGAGCAGCACCCCGGGCAGCACGCACGCCCCTCGACGACTCATCACGAGTCGCCCGGAACCCACGCCCAGGGGTCGGGCTCCCGGCACGCCCGCTCCTGATCGAGGGCCGGAGAACCGGTTCTCGACGACGAAATGTCCAGTTCGGTGCCGTCGTCGCGCTACGCGTCCACCGTCGCCTTCACCCATTCACCCGGAGCGAATGCCGCCACGATCTGCTCGCTCTGTTCATCCTTGTTGTGGACCTCGAGCGCGCCGGAGTCGGCGATCCGGATGGAATTCGCCGGCTCGAACGCCTCGCCGTCGGATGATGCGTGCGTGATGACCTTGACCATGGCGAGACAGTACCCACGCCGCAGTCCGTCAATTCCTGGTTTCGCGTGCGAACTACGACCAGCGCCCGACGAGATCAGGGTCGGAGAACCGTGTCCTCGCGACTCGGTTCCGCCACCGGTGTGGCGACCCCCGGAGCCGGCCGAGCCACCGCCAGCGCCAGGTACGTGACGACCGCGCACACCACGACGACGACCCCTCCCGCGAGCATCGCGAGGTCGAGCCCCGCGCTGTAGGCGCCGCGCGCGATCGCCCCCAGGGCGCTGTCCCGCCCACCGCCCGCGGAGAACGCCTGCGCCAGCCCCTCCTCGGCCGCGGCAGGGGCACCGTCGGGAAGTCCGTGCCGGTAGCGCAGCAGCGTGATGCTGCCGAGCAGCCCGATCCCGAAGGCCCCGCCGAGCTCGCGGACGAGGTTGTTGATCGCCGACCCGACGCCGGCCTGCCCCGCCGGCAGCGACGACATGATCGCGGCCGTCGCGGGCGGCATCGTCAGGCCGATCCCGACGCCGGTCAGGCCGAGCCCGACCTCGAACACCCACGGCGCGCTCCCGACGCCCGACAGCGCCAGCACCACCAACCCGACCGCGCTCGCCACGAGACCACCGGCCAGCACCGTCCGGACCCCGAACCGGGAGACGAGCGGCCTCGCCGTCGTCGCCACCACGAACTGTGCGAGTCCGGCGGGCAGCGCGTAGACGCCGGCCTCGAGCGGTGTGAAGCCGCGGACGTACTGCAGGTACTGGGAGAAGACGAAATACATGCCGAAGAGCGCGAAGTACGCGGCCGCGATCGCGAGCGACCCCACCGTGAAACCGCGGATGCGGAAGAAGCGGAGGTCGAGCATGGGATGCGTCGACCGCAGCTCGACGGCGGCGAACGCGGCGAGCCCGACGACGCCGACCGCGAACGCGACGAGCACCCGCGTGCTGGCCCATCCGTAGTCGGGAGCCTGGATGAAGCCGTACAGCAGGCCGGTCACCCCGACGATCGACAGGAACGCGCCCGCCGGGTCGAGTGCCGCAGCCTCGGAAGCCCGCGACTCCGGCAGCACGAACCACCCGGCGACGAACGCGACGACGGCGACCCCGGCCATCCCGAGGAAGATCGAGCCCCACCAGAAGTGCTCGAGCATGAGCCCCGACCACGTCAGCGAGACCGCGACGCTGCCGCCCGCGACGGCCGCCCAGATGCCGATGGCCTTCGCGCGCTCGGCGGGCGGGAAGACGTGGGTGAGGATCGAGAGGGTGCCGGGCGTGACGAGCGCGGCCCCGGCGCCCATGACGGCGCGCGCGACGATCAGCTGCCAGGTGTGCTGGCTGAAGGCGCCCAGCGTGGAGGCGACGAGGAAGATCACGAGTCCGGTCTGGAGCATCGCCTTCCGCCCGAGCCGGTCACCGAGGGCGCCCGCGGGCAGGAGCAGGCCCGCGAAGCAGAGCACGTAGACGTCGACGATCCAGGCGAGCGACGTCGAGCTCGCGTCCAGGTCGTGACCGAGGCTCGGGAGCGCGACGTTGAGTCCCATGTTCGCGACGACCATGAGCAGCGCGGACAGGCACAGCACCGTCAGGACCCACCAGCGCCGGGCGTGGGGAGCGGTCATCGAGGACCCCCTAGGAGGTGTAGGCGCCGGCGGTGATGTCCTCGAGCAGGGTGGGCCCGGTCGGGGTCCAGCCGAGGAGGTCGCGGGTGCGGTCGGCGGTGGCGGTGAGGTCGAGGGCGAAGAAGCGGGCGATGACGGTGCGCACGCCGCGTCCGACCTGGTCGAGCGCGAGGTTCTCGCTGCCGCCGCGCATCGAGTCGAGCCCGACGGCGGGGGAGGGGTCGTCCTCGGTGGCGGGTCGGCCCTTGGCCAGGTTGGCGAGGCCGGAGGCGAGGACGAAGGGCTTCTCGGTGTTCTCGATCGCGCCGGTGAGGGTCTCGACGGCGGCCCGCTCGGCGGCGTTGGTGGCCCGCTGGTCCGCCCAGTCGTGCTTGTTGGCGAGATGGACGACGGCGTCGGACTCGGTGGCGCCGCGGCGGAGGCCGTCGAGGTCGTCGAGGTCGCCGCGCAGGGGAGTGGCGCCCGTGGCCTGCAGTGCTTCAGCGGACGCGTCGGAGCGGGCGAGGCCGACGACCTCGTGCCCCGCGCCGAGCAGCTCGTCGGTGGTCGCGGAGCCGATCCAGCCGCTGGCGCCGGTGATGAAGACGCGCATGTCGCATGCTCCTCGTGGTCTCGGGGTTCGGTGAGCGCTACGCTAGACGCGACGTTGCGTCTTGTCTAGCGAGCGGTAGGTTCCGGCGAGGGAGGGGAGTGCGATGGCGATGCGGACCGGCTCGGCTGCTGACGGGCGGGCCCACCACGGGAACCGGTACGGGCGCAGCGAGGAGGGCCGGCTGGCGATCCTGCAGGCGGCCGACGGGCTGCTGGTGGACAAGGGCTTCGACGGCGTGACGATGGAGGGCATCGCCAAGCGGGCCGGCGTCGCGAAGCAGACGATCTACCGCTGGTGGAAGACCAAGGCCGACGTGCTGCTGGATGCGTTCCTCGAGGACGCGCTCGAGGATCTGGAGCCGTCGGACACCGGGGACGTGGCGGTGGATCTGCCGCAGTACCTGCACCGGTTGGCGGTGTTCCTGGGGGAGTCCGACGAGGGTGCGGTGTTCCGGGCGCTGACGGCGAAGGCCCAGCTGGACCCGGAGTTCGGACGCATCTTCCGCGAGCGCTGCCTGGAGCCGCAGCGGCGCCGCAGCCTGGTGCTGCTGGAGCGGGCGGTGGAGCGCGGGCAGCTGCCGGGGGAGCTGGACGCGGCGGCGGAGATGGAGCTGCTGGTCAGCCCGATCTTCCTGCGGGTGCTCGTCACCGCGCAGCCGATCCCGCGCGGATTCACCGACGCCCTCGCGTCCTCACTCCTGGGTCGACACCACGCGCACGGTCTGGTGACCGGTCCGGCGCGCGAGTAGCGTCGTGCGTCCCGACATCCCGCCGAGGGGCCCGCCATCACCCTGGGGCCTCCGATGACTGCTCGCGCCATCCTCCATCCGTTCTCCCGACCCGCCTCGGCGCGAGCGCCGAAGCATGCGGTGCACAAGCCCGCCGGACGGGGTGTGCTCCCCGGTGCGGAGGGAGCCGAGGGCTCGGCGCCGGACACGCACGTGATCGTGATCCACCGGGTCGGTGCCTTCACGGTCGCCGCCGCCATCGGGGTGTTCGGGGTCGTGGGCCTGCTCGGCGGGCTGGCGTTCTTCGACACCCACGGACGCTCGGTGCTGGGGCTCTCGAGCAACGGACTGCTGGCCGTGATCTCGCTGGTCACCGCCGCCGTCCTGGTGGCCGCGGCCGTGCGCAGCGGATGGTTGGCCTCGACGGTGATGATGGTGGTCGGGTCACTGTTCCTGATCTCGGCCCTGGTCAACCTCGTGGTGCTCGACACCGCGTTCAACGTGCTCGCCTTCCGGCTGCCCAACGTCTTCTTCAGCATCGCCGCCGGCTTCGTGCTGCTCGTGCTCGGCGCCTACGGCCGGGTCAGCGGGCACCTGCCCGACAACAACCCCTACCGGAAGCCGACCCTCCCGCCGACCGACGTCGCGCCGCCGTGGCGCCCGTCGACGCGCGAGGAGGTCGCCGCGGACATCGCCCTCGCGGTCGCCTATCGCGAGCTCGCCGCCGGGGCGGCGAGCGCGACGACGCGGGGTGACCTGCATGCGCTCGACGGCATGCGCCGCCACGAGGATCGCCGGCGTCGCTGGATGGACCTCCATCGGGTCTCGTGACGGTTGTCGCCGCGGGACATGCCGGGCGGGGTCACGCGGCCGAGCCGAGGGCTCGCGTCGGATCGTCAATGTTGGTGATGCCTCGCCCGTTCGGCGTGCCCGATAGTGACTCGCGGTCGACGAGATCACCGAGACGTCGACCCGGCCACGACGTGGGCCGACCCTGACATGCGCGAGATCGGAAGGAATCGAACGATGACCCCGGCCGATTACGCGCCCGCCGCTCATTACGATCGCGTCACCGCCGCCTGGCAATTGTTGCTCGGCGAGGAACTGCACTACGGCGTCTTCTACACCGGCGACGAATCGCTCGAGGAGGCGACCGCCGAGCTGACCGACCGGATGATCGCGGCCGAGGTCCTGCGTGAGGGCCAGTCGGTGCTCGACGTCGGGTGCGGCACCGGGACCCAGGCCTGTCGGCTCGCCGAGCGGTTCGGGGTGCGGGTCCTCGGGATCACCACCTCGGAGGTCGGCGTCCGATCGGCCCGGGAGCGGGCGGCCGCCGTGGGCGTCTCGGACCTGGTGAGCTTCCGGATCGCCGACGGCATGGACAACGGGCTGCCGGACGAGTCGTTCGACCGCGTCTGGGTGCTGGAGTCATCGCACCTCATGCGGGATCGGAGCGCGGTCGTGGCGGAGTGCGCCCGTGTCCTGCGACCGGGCGGACGGTTCGCGCTCTGCGACCTCATCCGGCGACGCGAGATCCCCTTCCTCGAGGTGAAGGAGCGTCGCGCCGAGTTCGAGACCCTGCGGGACGCGTTCGGTGACGCCCGCATGGACCCGCTCGACGGCTACCGACGGCTCGCGGAGCGGTCCGGGCTGCTCGTGGACGTCTGTGACGACCTCACGGCCGAGACGTTTCCGACGTTCGACCGCTGGCGCCGCAATGCCGCCGACCACGCCCTCGACGTCGCCCGGGAACTCGGGGAGGACGGTCTCTCCGCATTCGTGCGCTCGACCGATCTCCTCGACGCCTTCTGGCGCGACGGCACGTTCGGCTACGGCCTCATCGCTGCTGCCAAGCCGTGAATGACCACCACGCGGAAATCCCCGACAAGGAGTTCACGATGGCCGATACCACTGCGGTGTTCGAGACGATCCAGGTCTTCCTGGGCCGGGTGAAGAAGGGCGTCGAGATCGACACCAACCAGTCGCTGTTCGGTGACGGCCTCGGCCTGGACTCCCTCGAGACCGCGGAGCTGTCCGCGCTGCTCGAGGACGAGCACGGCACCGACCCGTTCAGCACCGGCGGCGTGCCGCAGACGATCGACGAGATCCTCGCCTTCTACACCGTGAAGGCGGCATAGCGGCGTGTACGCGCTGATCGAGCGGGCCGCGGCCCGGGCGCCGGGCGACATGGCCGTCGTCAGCGACCGGGCACGGACGACGTACGGCGACCTGCTCCTGGCCGCGCGCCGGGTCGCGCCCGCTCTGCGGGCGACCGGCCGGACCAGGCTGGCCGTCGTGGAGCCCGACGCGGCACGCACCCTCGTCCTGCTGGCCGCGGGTTCCCTGGTGGGCGTCGAACTCTGCTTCTACCCACCGGTGGCCGACCCCGGCGAGGTCGCCGACCTGGCCACCCGGCTCGACCACGACCTGCTGATCAGCGATCGGACCGACCTCGGCGGACCGACGGTCCGCTACGACGAGCTGGAGTCCGGACCTGCCGGGGACACGACGCCGCCGACCAGCCAGCCCGTGCTGATCCTGACGACCGGCACCACCGGCGCTCCGCGCGGTGTCCGGCACGACTGGGGCCGGCTGCTCGCCCGGGCTGCCGACGCGGCGCCCGCTCGCGACCAGCGATGGCTGCTGGCGTACGGAGTGCACCAGTTCGCCGGATACCAGATCCTGATCCACGTCGCGTCGATCGGCGCGACACTCGTCGATCCGGGCCTCCGGCGGCCCCGGCCGGGCCTGGCCGCGATGCGTCGACACGGCGTGACCCACGCGAGCGCCACGCCGACGTTCTGGCGGTTCCTGCTGGCCGAGCTCCGGTCGGACGGCGGACCCGTGCCGGCCCTGGAGCAGGTCACCCTCGGCGGCGAAGCGGTTCCGGCCTCGGTGCTGGCGGACCTCGGGGCGACGTTCCCCGGGGCCCGGGTGTCGCAGGTGTACGCGGCCAGCGAGTTCGGGCCCACCGGCGCGGTCAACGACGGGCGCAACGGTCTGCCGCGCAGCGTCCTCGACCGGGGCGACGACGCCGAGGTCGCGATCAAGGTCGTCGACGGCGAGCTCTGGGTGCGCTCGCGCGTCGGCATGCTCGGTTACCACGGCGAGGCGGCCGTCGACGACCCCGACGGCTGGCGGCCGACGGGTGACCTCGTAGAGGTCGTCGGCGACCGGATCCTGTTCCGTGGTCGTGCCGCGGAGATCATCAACGTCGGTGGGGTGAAGGTGCATCCGCTGCCCATCGAGGAGCGGATCTCGAGGGTGCCGGGGGTGGCGGTGGTGCGTGTGCACGGACGCCCGAACGCCCTGACCGGCGCCATCGTGGCCGTCGAGATCGTCCCCGCCGAGGGCGTCGACCCGGAGGAGATCCGGGCCGGCGTGACCGACGCCTGCGCCGACCTCCCCGCGGCGGCACGGCCGCGGAGCGTCCGCTTCGTCGACGCCGTGGCCACCCACGGCCAGAAGATCCTCAGGAGGAATCGTGGCTGAGCGCGTGCCCCGCGTCGTGATGATCACCGGGGGGAGCAGGGGACTCGGTCTCGGCCTCGTCGCGTCGTTCCTCGAGTCCGGGGACCGGGTGGCGACCTGTGCCCGGTCGATCAGCCCCGAGGTCAAGGAGTACCTCGCCGACGAGTCGCTGGCGGACCGCTACCTGTTCGCCGAGGTCGACCTGTCCGACCGCGCCGAGACCGAGGACTTCGTCCGCCAGGCCTTCGAGAAGTGGGGGACCGTCGACGTCCTCGTGAACAACGCCGGCGTGGCGCGGGACGGCATCCTGGGCATGGCGGCGCCGGACGACATCGACACGGTCATCGACCTCAACCTCAAGGGCACCGTGCAGGTCACCCACCTCGTGATGCGCAAGATGCTCGCCCGCCGACGCGGCCACATCGTCAACATCAGTTCGATCGTCGGCCTGTCCGGCTACCGCGGGCTGTCGGTCTACAGCGCGACCAAGGCGGCGCTCGACGGCATGACCCGGTCGCTCGCCCGCGAGGTCGGCGGCCACGGGATCATGGTGAACTCGATCGCGCCCGGCTACCTCCGCACCGAGATGAGCCACGGGCTGGACGCCGCCCAGCTCGACCAGATCGTCCGCCGGACCCCGGCCGGTCGGCTGGGGGAGCCCGCGGACGTCGCGCGGGCCGTGCAGTTCGTGGCCTCGCCCGACAACGACTACATGACCGGCCACGTGCTGGTCCTGGACGGCGGGCTGACGGCATGAGGAAGCTCCGGACGCTCCTGGCCGTGCCTCCTTCCCGTGCTGCCCGGCGGGCTCCGTCGGCTCCTGGCCCGACGCGTGCTCGGGTGGGAGATCCACCCGACCGCGCACGTGGGACGCAGCGTCGTCCTCGCCGAGGAGGTCGCGCTCGGCCCCGGCGCGTCCATCGGCCACGGCAACGTGATCAAGGGACTGGCCGAGCTGCGGCTCGACGAGGACGCGATCCTCGGGACCCTGAACTGGGTCTCCGGCCCGGGGCTGGGCAGCGACGTCTTCCACCGCTCGCCCCACCGGCATCCGGCGCTGATCCTGGAGCGCGGAGCGATCGTGACGACCCGGCACATCGTCGACTGTTCCGACACGGTGACCCTCGAGGAGCTGGCCGCCGTCGCGGGGATCCGGTCGACGGTGTTCACCCACAGCATCGACCTCGTGCGCAATCACCAGCGGACCGGGCGCGTGCGCATCGGAGCACGGGCCGCGGTGCTGAGCAACAGCGTCGTGCTCCCCGGGACGGTCGTGCCGGCGCGGTCGATCGTGTCGGCGGGGTCGGTCGTGAACACCGTCCTCACCAAGGAGAACGTCTTCTACCGCGGGAATCCGGCCGTCGAGGTCCGCGAACTGCCCGACAGCCTCGCATTCCTCAATCGCACCAGCTCGACGGTCGACTGATCGTCGACGACCCTTCCTCAGAACTCGGAGACCTCGATGACCGCATCGGGTAACGATCTGGCGCGCTCGCTGGGCACCGATTTCTTCTGCACCGAGGACATGCTCGGTGACGAGGACCGCGACATCCGGGACCGTGTCCGCGCATTCGTCGACACGACGCTGACCCCGGTCGCCAACTCCTACTGGGAACGCGACGAGTTCCCGCGGGAGCTGGTTCCCCACTACGCGGCGCTCGGCGTGGCCGGAGGGTCGGTCAAGGGCTACGGGTGCCCGGGCATGAGCGCCGTGGCGGAGGGCCTGGTGACCCAGGAGCTCGCCCGGGGTGACGGCAGCTTCAGCACGTTCAACGGTGTGCACAGCGCCCTGGTCTGTTCGACCATCGCACTGCTCGGCTCGGAGGAGCAGAAGGAGCGCTGGCTCCCGGACCTGTCCGGCTGCGCCGCGCTGGGCGCATTCGCCCTCACCGAGCCCGACCACGGCTCGGACGTGGTCCGGCTCGGCACGACCGCGCATCGCGACGGCGACCACTGGGTGCTCGACGGCGCGAAGCGCTGGATCGGCAACGGCACGATCGCGGGCCTCGTCGTCGTCTGCGCGCGCGACGACAAGGGCAACGTCGGGGCCTTCGTCGTCGACCGGCGCGCCGGGGAACCGGCCGGCTTCTCGGCCTCCCGGATCACCGGCAAGACCAGCAATCGTGCGGTGTGGCACGCCGACATCACGCTGGACGGGGTCCGGGTCCCCGCCGACCACCGGCTCGCCGGCTCGCGGACGTTCGACGACATCACCCGCTGCCTGACCAAGAGCCGCCAATCGGTGGCCTGGGAGGGTCTGGGGCACGCCATCGGGGCGTACGAGTGCGCCCTCACCTATGCGAAGCGCCGGCGCCAGTTCGGGAAGCCGATCGCGGCCTTCCAGCTCGTCCAGGAGAAGCTCTCCCGGATGCTCTCGGAGATCACCGGGATGCAACTGACGTGCCTGCGCATGTCCCAGCTGCAGGGGCAGGGGCGCATCACTCCCGAGCAGGTGGCGCTGGCCAAGTTCCAGACCGCCTCGGGTGGCCGTCGGGTCTGCGGCATGGCCCGCGACATCCTCGGCGGGAACGGAATCCTGCTCGAGAATCACGTGGCTCGACACCACGCCGACATCGAGACGATCTACACCTACGAGGGCACCGATTCCATGCAGGCCCTCATCGTCGGGCGGGCGATCACCGGCCGCGCCGCGTTCGCCTAGCCGCCGAACGCTTCGCGTCACCGACGGATCGTCAATGTTGGTGATGCTGCCCCATTCGCGGTGCTCGATAGTGACATGCAGTGGCAGGAACACCGACCGAATACCGGCCGGAGAGGTCCGAGAGATGACGCAGCAGCAGAGATCGTGCGGTCCGACCGCGCCGAGAGTGATTCCCGGAGCGGCCTGAACACCGGGTTCCGCTGAGCGCGAGGCCATTCACCGAACGTGCGAGAAATCGTCGGGCCGGTGTTCCCGCGCGCCCTGGACCAGAACCGCGACCCGACGGGGGATCGAGCAGTGAGCCTCACCGAGACGTACCCGCGAGCACGCGTGCTCCGGGGCACGGTCGCCGCGGCACCTCGCCGCCGGCGCCGCACGCGGGGACCCGTGGTCGTCACGGACCTCATCGTCGTGGCCGTGGTCATCGCGGCCGCGGCGGCGATCCGGACGAGCACCGGTACTCCGCGCTGGGTGCCCGGGGACGCCGTGGTCTCCGGGTTCCTCGTCGCCGTCCTGGTCGGCGTCGCGCTCCTCGTGTTCGGCTGCTGGGACGAGCGGGAGCTGGGGCGGGGACGCGAGGAGTACGCCCGCCTGGTCCGTGCCCTCGGGAGCTGTGTCGTGGTCGCGGCCCTGCTCGGGCTGGCCTCCAAGGAATCGACCCTGCGGCCGTGGGTGTTCGTCGTGCTCCCGCTGCTGACCGTGGCCCTGCTCGCGGTCCGGTGGGCCCGTCGTGCTCGGACGCGCCGCGCCCGCCGACACGGCCGCCTCCAGACCCGGGTCCTCCTCGCCGGTGGACGCGATGACGCCCGGCACCTGGCCGAGCGGGCGCGGCGGGTGCCCGAGCACGGATGGCTCGTCGTCGGTGCCTGCGTCCCGGCCGGCCGGCCCGGCGAGTCCCTCGACGGCCCTGACACCGGATTCGACGCAGGTCACGACGACGCCCGCGCCCCCACCCGCGAGGTCGTCGTCGCCGGCGACCTCGCACAGGTCGCAACCTTGGCCCGCTCCCTCGCCGTCGACGAGGTCGTCGTGGCTCCCGGGACCGGGTGGAATGGACGGGAGCTGCACCGGCTGGCGTGGGAGCTCGAGCGCTCCGAGGCCGGCCTGGTCCTCGAGCCCGGCCTCATGGAGGTCACCGAGCCGCGGCTGCGGGTGGACGTGATGGACGGACTGCCGCTGCTGCGGCTGCACCACCCGCGGTTCCGCGGAGGCGCGCGCATCGCGAAGAGCCTCTTCGACCGTGGCCTCGCGCTCGTCGCGCTCGTCGTGTTCCTGCCCGTGCTGTGCGCGATCGCCCTCGCCGTCGCCACGGACGGCGGGTCCCCCTTCTACCTCCAGGAGCGGATCGGGCGCGACGGCAAGGCGTTCCGGCTCGTGAAGTTCCGCTCGATGGCGGTGGACGCCGACCGACGCCGCCACGCACTGACCGCGGCCGCGCACGACGGGGCGGGCCCGCTGTTCAAGCTGCGCCGCGACCCACGCATCACCCCGGTCGGCCGGTGGCTACGGCGCTACTCGCTCGACGAGCTGCCCCAGCTGGCCAACGTCCTCGTCGGATCGATGTCGCTCGTCGGACCTCGTCCCCCGTTGCCGGCCGAGGTGCGCGGCTACGACCAGGACGCCCGCCGCCGGCTGCGCGTCCCACCCGGGATGACCGGGCTCTGGCAGGTCAGCGGCCGCTCGGACCTCTCCTGGGAGGAGTCGGTCCGCCTCGACGTGCGCTACGTCGAGAACTGGTCGCCCGCCCTGGACCTCTCGATCTTGGCCCGCACGGTCGGCGCCGTGCTCAGCGGGCGGGGCGCCTACTGACCGTCCCCGCCCACCCACCTGTCACCGCGACCACCGGGACCGAACCATGGACTCTTCCTGCACCTCCGATGCGAGCTTCCGCCGCGTGCTCGTCGTCGGGCTGAACTACGCCCCCGAGCACACCGGCATCGCGCGCTACACGACGGGCATGGCGCGGATGCTGGCCGAGGCGGGCCATGCCGTGCACGTGGTCACCGGATTCCCGCACTACCCCCAGTGGCGGGTCGCCGACGGCTACCGGGGGCTGCGGATGGAGGAGACCGACGGGCCGGCGACGAACCCGATCCGCGTCACCCGCGTCGCGCACCCCGTCCCCGCCCACGGGGCGAAGTTCGCGCGCATCGCCATGGAGGCGGTGTTCGCCGCCCACGCGGCGACCGTGCGGACCCGGACCCCGGACGTGGTGATCGTCGTGAGCCCGGCCCTGCTGTCCGTCGCCGCCGCGCGGTGGCGCTGGCAGCGGCCCGGTCGCACCGCCCTCGGGGTCGTCACCCAGGACCTCTACGGGCCGGCGATGACCGAGACCGCGGCCTTCGGCGGACGGGCCGCGACGGCGGCGCGCGAGGTCGAGCGGGCCCTGCTGTCCGGGGCCGACGGCGTCGCCGCGATCCACGAGACCTTCCGGAGCACGCTGACGCGGCTGGGCGTGGACCCCGACCGCATCAGCGTGGTGCGTAACTGGAGCCACGTCACCCCGACGCGGGTGCACCCCGACGACGTGGCGCGCGTGCGCGACCACCTCGCCTGGCCGGCCGGGCACACGATCGCGCTGCACGCCGGCAACATGGGCGCCAAGCAGGGGCTGGAGAACGTCGTCGACGCCGCCCGCCTCGCCGACGAGCGCGACCTGCCGGTCACGTTCGTGATCCTGGGCCACGGGAACCAGGACGCCGCGCTGCGGGAACGGGCCCGCGGCGTCCAGCGCCTCCGGTTCGTCTCCCCCCTTCCCGACGGCGAGTTCGAACGGACCCTGGCCGCCGCGGACATCCTGCTGCTCAACGAGCGTCCCGGGATCGGCGAGATGTGCGTGCCGAGCAAGCTGACCTCCTACTTCTCCGCGGCCCGACCGGTGCTGGCGGCCACCGAGGACACCGGCCCCGCCGCGGCGGAGATCCGGGCCGCCGACGCCGGCATCGTGCTCCCGCCCGCTCGTCCGGAGCTCCTGGTCGAGGCCGCCGTGGCCCTCGGCCAGGACCGGCTCGGCCGGACCCGCCTCGGCCAGAACGGTCGTGACTACGCCCTGCGCGTCTACGCGCAGGACCGCGCCCGGGCCGACTACCTCGCCTGGCTCGACACCTTGACCGGGAGACCCGCGCCGGCGGTCCCCGCACCCCGCGAGGACGACCGGCTCGTCGTCCCGCTCCCCCTGAGGGCCCCGGCCCGAGAGAGGCACGCATGACCACCAAGCGCACCGCACTCGTCACCGGGATCACCGGCCAGGACGGCTCCTACCTGGCCGAGCTGCTGCTCGCCAAGGGCTACCAGGTCCACGGGCTGATCCGACGGGCGTCCACCTTCAACACCGCCCGGATCGACCACCTCTACCAGGACGAGCACGAGAGCGAGGAGTCGCGGCTGGTCCTGCACTACGGCGACCTCGGCGACTCCTCGCGGCTGGTCACCCTGCTGGCCCGCATCGCGCCGGACGAGATCTACCACCTGGGCGCCCAGTCCCACGTCCGCGTCAGCTTCGACGAACCGGAGTTCACCGGCGACACCACCGGGCTCGGCACCATCCGGCTGCTCGAGGCGGTCCGCATGGTCGGGTTGCAGACCCGCTTCTACCAGGCGTCGAGCTCGGAGCTGTACGGCGCGACCCCGCCGCCGCAGTGCGAGAGCACCCCGTTCCACCCCCGCTCGCCGTACGGGGTCGCGAAGCTCTACGGGTACTGGGCCGCCCGCAACTACCGCGAGGCCTACGGCGTGTACGCGGTCAACGGGATCCTGTTCAACCACGAGTCCCCGCGCCGCGGCGAGACCTTCGTGACCCGCAAGATCGCCCGGGCGGCGGCGCGGATCCGGGCGGGCAAGCAGGAGCACCTCTACCTCGGCAACCTCGACGCGGTCCGCGACTGGGGGTACGCCCCGGACTACGTCGAGGGCATGTGGCGGATGCTCCAGGTCCCCGAGCCCGCCGACTACGTGCTGGCCACGGGTACGGCGTACACGGTGCGCGACTTCGTGGAGCTGACCTTCGCCCACGCAGGCCTCGACCCCGAGCGCCACCTGCGCTTCGACGAGCGCTACCTGCGGCCCAGCGAGGTGGACGCCCTCATCGGGGATGCCTCCAAGGCCACGTCGGTGCTCGGCTGGCGCCCGCAGGTCCTGACCCCCGAGCTCGCGCGGCTGATGGTCGACGCCGAGGTCGCCGCCCTCGAGACGGCGACACCCGCTCGTGCGGCCTGACCCGCCTGCCGACGCCCCGAATCCCGACACCGCGAATCCCGAGAAGGAGACCCCCTGATGCCCGAGGCCGGAGCAGGGACCTACGAACGCATCCTGCGGCGCCTGCGGCACGACGGGGTCCTGGCACCCGACGACACCGTGCTCGTCCAGTTCGCCGGCGAGTTCGACCGCGACGTCTGCGGCCGGCTCGGGCTGCGCCGGGTCACCTTCGCCAACCTCGCGCCGGACTCGTTCTCGAGCCGTCTGCCCGGGGCGATGCGGGCGGACGCCCACGGGATGGACCTGGCCGACGCGAGCTTCGACCACGTCATCGGGCACGCCGGGCTGCACCACTGCAGCCGCCCGCACCAGGCGCTGCACGAGATGTACCGGATCGCCCGCCGCACGGTGGTCGCTGTCGAGAACCAGGACTCCGCCCTCATGCGCGTCGCGTGCCGGTTCGGGCTGGCCGGGACCTACGAGCACGAGGCGGTCGCCGACGGGGGCGGCACCACCGGTGGCGTCGACGGGAGCGGCGTCCCGAACCACGTCTACCGCTGGACCCGCCGCGAGGTCGCCAAGACCATCGCCTCGTTCGACCCCGGACACGTCGTCCCGATCGAGTTCGACGTGCAGTGGCTCATCGGCGCCGACCGCTCGCTGACCCCGCGCATGCGCTCGGTGTTCGGCGAGGAGGAGGCGCCCCGGCGGCTCGGCGTGGTCGAGGCGCTCAACGCCGGGCTGAACGGGGTCGCCCGCCGTCAGGGGAACATCTTCGGCTTCACGATCCGCAAGGACCTCGCCACGCCGCAGAGCTGGCTCCCCGACGCCGCCGTCCCGACGGGCGTCGCGTCATGATCACCGGGGCGGGCTGACGTGGCGGCCGCCCACCGCTCCGCCGTGGGCGTCGTCGACCAGGTCGTGAGCTCGGCGACGAACTTCCTCACCGCGTTCGTCGCCTCCTACGTCCTGGTGCCCGACGACTTCTCGGCGTTCGTCGTCGCGTACGCCGTGGTCACCGTGGCCATGGCGGGGGTGCGCGCGTACATCGGGGAGCCGCTGCTCGCGCACCTCCCGACGCTCGCCCCCGACCGGCAGCCCGCCGCGGCGCGCTCGGCGGTTGCGGCGGCGGCGCTGCTCGGGACCGTCGCCGGGGCGCTCGCTCTGGCGCTGGGCCTGACCGGGGTCCCGAGCCTCGGCGCGCTGGTGTGGCTGGCGCCGTGGGTGCCGGTCGTCGTCGTGCAGGACGCGTGCCGCTTCGTCTGCCTCTGTCGCTCGCGGACCGGGACGGCGCTCGTCCTCGACGCGGTCTGGGCGGCCGTGCAGGTCGTCGCGCTCGCGGTCACGGTGGCGCTCGGGGCCGTCTCGGTCGCCACGCTCGCCGCGTGCTGGGGCGCGGGAGCCCTCGGCGGTGTCGCCGCGGCGGCGCTGCTGGCCCCCGCCGCGTGGCGCAGGCCCGCCGACCCCCGCCCCTGGGTGCGCCAGAGCCGCCACCTGTCGGGTTGGTTCACGCTCACGTCGGTCCTCGGCCAGGCGGAGATCTACACGGTCCTCATCCTCGCCGGGGTGCTGCTCGCCCCGGTCGACTCGGCCGGGCTGCGCGCCGTCCAGCTGATGGTCTACCAGCCGGCCGTCACGCTCATGGGCGCGATGCTCGTGCTCGTCACACCGCTGGTTGCCCGGGCGGCCGCCGCCGGGGACGTCGAGGGCGTCCGCGCGATCCGCCGCGCGACGCTGCTCGGGTCCGCCGCTCTCGGACTGCTGCTGGTCCTCGTCGTGCCCGCCCGCGGGGTGCTGCTGGAGACGTTCTTCCCCCGCTACACCGCGTTCGGCGCCCTCGTCCTCCCGCTCGTGCTGCAGTCGGTGGTGCTGGGCGCGTCGGTGGCCAGCCACGCGATGGTGCGCGGCCACCAGAAGGCGCGGCCGCTCTTCTACGGCCAGCTGGTGCACGCGACGCTCCTGATCACCGCGGCCGCGATCGGCATGGAGCTCGGCGGGGTGTTCGGCCTCGGCTGGGCGCTCGCCGTCGAGAGCCTCGTCCCCCTGCTCGGGCTGGCCTGGCTCGCGCCGCGCCTCGGCCCGCGCCCCGCCGGCCCCGGTGACCCGCCGGCGCCGGTCGACCCGCCGCGGCGGGCCCCCGTCCTCACCCCCGTCCCCGTCCCCGTCCCCGTCCCCGTCCCCGTCCCCGTCCCCGTCCCCGGAAGGACGAGCCCCGATGACCAGTAGTCCCCTCCTGAAGACACTGCGCCGGTCCTGGTGGATCCTCGCGCTGTTCACCCTGCTCGGGCTGGCCACGGCGCAGGTGGTCGTCTCGCTCTCGCCGACTCTCTACAGCTCGACCGACACCCTCTACATCTCCCCGACCACCAAGCCCGGCGACACCGGCACCAGCGCCTACGAGGGCAACCTGCTCTCCCAGGACCGGGTGAAGTCGTACCAGGAGCTGCTCTCCAGCGGCATGATCGCCGGGTCCGTCGCCGATCGGCTCGGGGACGGCACCACGGCGGCCGAGATCCAGGCGATGACGTCGGTGGCCAACCAGCCCGAGACGACGCTGCTCACCGTCACGGTCACCGACACCTCGCCGGACCGCGCGGCGATGATCGCCAACGCCTACGGCGACGTGTTCGGCGACGTCGTCCGCGGCCTCGAGAAGCCCCAGGACCCCGCCGCGCTACCGCCGCTGCAGGTACGCACGGCGTTCCCGGCCACGCCGTACCCCTACCCGATCTCGCCTCGGCCCGGGGTCGCGCTCCCGGTCGGTCTGCTGCTCGGTCTCGTGGCGGGGATCGGGGTCGCGGTGCTGCGGCGCCGGGTCGACGACCGCGTCGACGCCGTCGGCGCGCTCGGCAGCGTCGTGGACGCCCCCGTCCTCGGAGCGATCCGCCGCAGTGACGGCGAGGCGCCGGCGATGCTCACCGACCCGCTCTCGGGCGCCGCCGAGGACGTCCGTCGGGTCCGGGGGGCCCTGCGCCACGCGGTGCCGGACGGCCGACCCTCGGTCGTCCTGGTCGCCGGGGCCGGGCCGGGGGAGGGCCGCACGAGCACCGCGATCGAGCTCGCGCTGGCCCTCTCCGACACCGGCGACCGGGTGCTGCTGCTCGAGGCCGACCTGCGGCACCCGGCGGTCGCCGCGCGGCTCGGCCTCCCCGAGGAGCGGGGCCTGGTCTCGGTCCTGACGTGGGAGTGCTCCACGGCCAAGGCGGTGCAGCGCCACGGCCCCGGGTTCGACGTCGTGGTCGCCGGAACCGCCTCCGCGGCCGACAGCGAACGGCTCTCCTCCTCGCTGCTGTCCACGGTCATCGAGGAGCTCGCCACGCCCTACGACTGGGTCGTCGTGGACAGCCCGCCCCTCACGTCGGCGGCCGACGCGGGCATCCTCGCGCCCCTCACGACGGGCGTCGTGGTGCTGGCCCGGCACGGCCGCACCTCGGCGCGGACCCTGCGCGCAGCGGCCGACGACCTGCGGGCCGTCGGGGCGACGATCCTCGGCACCGTCCTCGTCGGCGTCCCCGCGCCGGCGACCACGTGGCGCGAGCGCCTGCAGTTCGGGGTGCCGCTCGCAGCGCGGCGCGGCGGTGCGGAGCCCGAGGTGGCGCGGAACGAGCCGGCGCCCGCTCCCGTCACCGCCCCTCCCGCGGTGGAGGAGGACCTCGCGGCCACGACGACGGGCGAGCTGGTGCCGCTGCGGACGGCCAACGGGGGACCGCACCCGCCGCCCGACCGGTCCGAGACGTCGTCGTGAACCCCCTCCGGGTCCGTCTCCTGCTCGGCGGCGCGACCGTCGCCGCCGTCGCGGGGGTCGTCCTCGGGACGCCGTACCTCATCGACGACCCCGGGCTCGTCGGCTGGGCGGCGCTGTTCCTCGCCCCGCTGCTCCTGGCGGTGTGGGTGCGGAGCCGCTACCTCGACGGTGCGGTCCCGCCGCTGATCGTCATCCCGTGCGGCTTCGTGGTGCTCGCGCTGCTCGGCTCGATCCTGGCCCGCAGCGTCGGCGCGGACGGCGGGGTGAGCGTCGCACTCGTGCTCGACGACGAGGACACCCTGCGGACCGCGCTGCTGCTGGTCGTCTCGGCCGCCGCCCTGCTCGTGGGCGGTGCGGTCGTCCTCGCGGGGGCCCGACGGTCCGGGTCGGCAGGGCTCGCGGCGCACGCGGACCCCGCGCCGGCGTCGGCCCTCGCGAGCCCGGGGCGGCGCTCGGTGATCCTCGCCGTCGCGACCCTGCCGCTGCTGGTCACGGTGGCCCTCGACGGCACCGAGCTCCTCGAGCGCAACGAGTACCTGATCGGCGACGACGGCTCACTCGCGGGCGCCACCGCCACCGTCGGGATGGCGGGCGTCGTCGCGTGCGGCCTGCTGCTGCAGGCCGAGCGTGGCGGCCGCCGGGTGCTGCCCGCGCTGGTCGCCCTGGCGTACTTCGCCATGTTCTTCTCGCTCGGCAGCCGGCAGATGGCGCTGTGCCCGCTGCTGCTCGCCGTCGGGTTCCACGTGGCCCGCCCGAGCCGGGGGTCGAGGATCGGCCTGGGGGCGGGGCTGCTCGCCGGGGTCTACCTGTTGCCGTTCCCGATCTTCCTGCGCGGTGTCGGGGCCAACGGACTCTTCCCGTACCTCCAGGCCCTGCCGGACGCCCCGGCTCCGCTGGACGTCCTCACCGGCTCGGCCGACAACCTCCTCATCTCGTTCCCCCTGACCGGGACCACCGCCTTCAAGGTGCCGCGGATCCCGTTCTCTGAACTGCTCGTCGAGCTCGACCCCCGCCCCGGCAGCTCGACGGGCTGGTACGACATCGCGAGCAGCCTGCGGCTCAACCCCGACACCCCGTACTCGGCGCTGGGCACGCTCGGCAACCACGGCTGGACGGTCGTCGTGGCGTTCTGGCTGGTCGTCGGGGCGTTCCTCGCCTACCTGCACCTCCGGGCGCAGACCCTCGAGGCGCTCGGCAGCCGCGGGATCGCGCTCGTCCTGGTCGCCCTGCCGCTGGTCTTCACCCTGTTCAGCCTCCAGTACAACCTCCGCAGCTCGGTGCGGTTCCTCGTCTACGCGGCCGCGGTCGACGTCGTCTGGCGCCTCGTCCTCGCGCTCCGCGCGGTCCGCCGTGCCCCGGAGACGTCGCCCGCCGTCAGCGGACCGGCCGTGCACCCCGAGCCCGTCGCGGCGCGGTGAGGGAGCCCGTCATGCGGATCGCCGTCGTCCACAGCTTCTACAGCTCCCGCGTCCCCAGCGGGGAGAACCAGGTCGTGCTCGCCCAGGTGGGGGCGCTGCGCGACGCGGGCCACGAGGTGGCGCTGGTGTCCCGCTCCACCGACGACCGGCTGCGCCGCCGCAGCTACGCCGTCGAGGCCGCGCTCACCACGGTGACCGGTGTCGGGCCGGACCCCACCGCCGAGCTGCGCGCGTTCGCCCCGGACGTCGTCCACGTCCACAACCTGTTCCCGAACTTCGGGTCCCGGTGGCTCGCGGCCTGGCCGGGCCGGCTCGTCGCGACGGTGCACAACTTCCGGCCGATGTGCGCGGGCGCGTACCTCTTCCGCGACGGCCATCCCTGCACCGAGTGCCCCGACGGCGACCCGTGGGCGGGGGTCCGGCACGGCTGCTACCACGGCTCGACGGTGGCCACCCTGCCGCTGGGCTGGCGGGGGCGCCGCGGCGCGGCCCACGACCCCGTGGTCGCCCGCGCCGACGCGGTGGTCACGCTCTCGCCCCGGGCCCGCGAGGTCTACGCCGGAGCCGGGGTGCCGCGGGAGCGGCTGCGGGTGCTGCCGAACTTCGTCGCCGTCCCGCCGCCCGCCCTGCCCACGCAGCGCGGCCCCGAGCGGTGGCTCTGCGTCGCCCGCCTCACCCCGGAGAAGGGCGTCCTCGACCTCGTCCGTTCCTGGCCGGCCGGCCGCACGCTCGACGTCGTCGGGGAGGGGGAGCAGCGGGACGCGATCACCGGGGCCGCGCCGCGCGGCGTCCGGCTCCTCGGGCCGCTCGACAACGACGACCTGCGGGCCCGGATGCCCGGCTACACCGGCCTCGTCGTGCCCAGCCGCTGGTTCGAGGGCCTGCCGACGGTCTACCTGGAGGCCCTCGCGGCCGGCCTGCCCGTCGTCGCGACCTCGGGCAACAGCGCCGCCGACGACGTCGCCGAGCACGCCCTCGGCCGCACCGTCGCCGCGGATCCCGCCGACGGCGAGCTCACCGCGGCACTCGACGACGTGCGCCGCGGCGGCGAGGCGCTGCGGGCGCGGGTCCGCGCGTCCTTCGCCGCCCGCTACACCCCGGAGACCTGGGTCCGCGCGGTCGCCGAGCTCTACCGGCCGACGGCGGCCCCGGTGGCGTCGTGAGGTCCTCGCCCCGGGCGACGGCGCCCGTCCTCGGCGACCGGGAGGCGGTCCGCCGCCTCATCGACCGGCTCGCCTTCGGCGCCCCCGCGCCGCTGCGCGCCCGCGCCGTCGGACGGGGCTTCGAGGCGACCGCGCGCGAGCTCCTCACCATTCCGCCGGTCGATCTCGACGACGCGTCGTCGCCACCCCCGGCGCTCTTCCCGGTGCCCACCGTGGACGACTCCGACCCGGTCGGCCGCGACCGGGCGAACGCGCTGCGGGAATCCCACGAGCGGGCCCTGCGCCGCTGGTGGCTCGACCGGATCTCCTCCGCCGCGGATCCCGTCGCCGAGAAGCTCACCTGGTTCTGGCACGGCCACTTCGCCACCAGCGAGGAGAAGGTGAACTTCCCCAACCTCATGCTGGCGCAGAACCGGACCCTGCGAGCCCACGCCCGTGGCAGCTTCCGCGCGATGCTGCACGCCCTCGCCGTCGACCCCGCGATGCTCTACTGGCTCGACGGCCAGGAGAACCTCGCCGGCGCCCCGAACGAGAACCTCTCCCGCGAGCTCATGGAGCTCTTCGTGCTCGGGGTCGGCTCGTACGCCGAGTCCGACGTGCGCGAAGCGGCCCGCGCGCTCACCGGCTGGCAGGTCGACCTCGACACCGGCACCAGCGCCTTCGACGCCACCGGCCACGACCCCGGCCCGGAGACGGTGCTGGGCACGAGCGCCGCGCTGGACACCCCGAGCCTCGTCGACCTGCTCGTCGACCACCCCAGCTCCGCCCCGTTCGTCGCCGGGCGGATGTGGCGCCGTCTCGTCGGGGACCGCCCGCCGTCACCGACCTCGCTGGCCGCGATGCTCGCGGCCTACGGCCCCGGCACCGACATCACCGCGCTGCTCGGCGCGCTGGTCGCCACCCCGGAGTTCCGCGACCCGCGCTCGAGCCTGGTCAAGCAGCCCGTGGAGTGGGCGGGCGGGCTGATGCGGGCCCTCGGGGTGCGCTTCGCGGGGTTCGACGAGGACGAGGTCACCAACGTCGTCGCCCAGCTCGAGATCCTCGGGCAGCTGCCGTTCCGGCCGCCCAACGTCGGCGGCTGGCCCTCCGGCCCGGCCTGGCTCACCCCGGCCTCGAACCTGCGGCGGATGAGCCTCGCGCTCGCCGTCGTCGACCACCTCGACCTGCGTGGGGCCCCCGTCGCGGGCCGGGCCGGCTGGGCGGCGGAGCTCCTCGGCGTCGACGCCTGGAGCAGGCGCACGCTGCGGGCCCTCGGGCTCGTCGACGACCCGGCCCAGCTCGTCGCGGTCGCCGCCTGCAGCCCCGAGTACGTGGTGAGCGCATGATCTCCGCGCTCACCCGCCGCCGCTTCCTGGCCTTCTCCGGGGTCGCCGCCGGTGCCCTCGCGGCCGGGACGGCGTGCGCGAGCGCGCCCGCCCTGCTCGACGCCGCCGCCGCCCGCCCCCGCCCGCTGGGCGCCGGCGTGCTCGTCGTGGTCTCGCTGTACGGCGGCAACGACGGGCTCGGCACCGTCGTGCCCGCCGCCGACGACGCGTACCAGGCGGCGCGCCCCGAGCTCGCGTACCGCCCCGACGAGGTGCTCGACCTCGGCGAGGGCCTCGGGCTCAGCCCGGCCCTCGCCGGGTGCAAGTCCCTGTGGGACGCCCGCGCGCTCGCCGTCGTGCGCGGCGTCGGCTACCCCCGCCCCGACCACAGCCACTTCCGCTCGATGGCGATCTGGCAGACCGCGTCCCCGGACACCCCGACCGGCGCGGGCTGGCTCGGCCGCTGGCTCGACGCCACCGGTGACGACCCGCTGCGCGCGCTCTCCCTGGACCCGGTGGTCCCGCCGTTCCTGGTGGGGGAGCGGGGGACCGCCGCCACCCTCCCGCCCGGCGGCCTCGACGCGCCCCCGGGCCAGATCGCCGACGCGCTCACCGCACTCGGCGCGCCCGACCCCGAGGACGACCCGCTGCGGGCCCGCGTCGCCCGCTCGATCACCGATCTCGGGACGGTCCGCGCGCGGGTCGGCGACGTCCTGGACCGCCGTCCCGACGCCGGCGGCGGCCAGTTGGCCGGGGAGCTCGCGCTGATCGGGGACCTCGTCGAGGCCGGTGTCCCGACCCGCATCTACTCGACCTCGCTCGGTGGCTTCGACACCCACGCCGACGAGCGGCGCACCCAGGAGCAGCTCCTCGGTGTCCTCGACGCCGCGCTCACCCCGTTCGTCCGCCGGATGCTCGCCACTCCGGCCGGGCGCGACGTCGTCGTCCTCGTCTACTCCGAGTTCGGCCGCCGGGTCCGCGCGAACCTCGGGCAGGGCACCGACCACGGGACCGCGGGCCCCGTCTTCCTGCTCGGCCACCGCGTCCGCGGCGGGTTCCACGGCGAGGAACCCAGCCTGGTCGACCTCGACGACGGCGACCTGCGCTGGCACATCGACTTCCGCGACGTCTACGCAGGGCTCCTGGAGTCGGTCCTCGGCGCCGACGCCGACCCGCTGCTGCCCGCTGCGCGCCACCGCGTCCCCGGCCTGTTCCTCGAGGAGGGCTGAGGGGTGACGACGACGGGTGTGGGCGGCTCAGCGGTCGGCCCAGGTGCGGCGCAGCCGCATCTCGGCGTCCCCGGGAGCGTCCCGGTAGAACTCCCAACAGGGGGTCGTGCCCGGGATCGACGCGATGCGGGGGTCGGTCACCCGGCGGGTCGAGCCGTCGGGCAGGTGGCAGGTCGCGGTCCTTCCGCTGATGGTGAGCTCCGCCCGCAGCGGCGAGCCGTCCTGGGGCAGCGGGCGGGCGTAGGCCCGGTTGGCCAGCATCACGAGTTGGCCTCGCACGACGACGCCGTAGATCCAGTGGTCCGGGGTGACCACGAAGTGGCACGGCGCGGCGAGCGAGCTGGTCGGCGGGGGAAGGGACCCGGACCAGGCCGCGAGGCAGAGGGAGCCGTTGGCCGTGCCCGGCCCGAAGGCGAACTCGGCACCCAGCCGGCGGACGGGTGCCCCGAGTTCCTGGTTGAGGTAGGTCGCGGCGTTGGCCTGGGGGAGGTCGGCGACCAGGGCGTGACCCGAGA
This sequence comes from uncultured Actinomycetota bacterium, assembly GCA_963849235.1. Lineage (GTDB taxonomy): Bacteria > Actinomycetota > Actinomycetes > Mycobacteriales > Pseudonocardiaceae > Actinomycetospora. The sequence continues at coordinate 351,329 of CAWKGY010000004.1, forward strand.
CGCGGGGCCCGTGGTTCGGCCCGGAGAGCGTGACGACGAAGGGACGGCCCTCGTCGCCGACGGCGGGCAGCGGCCCGTCGGGCTTCGTCGTCCAGTCGGTGTGCAGGGCCGGGGCGGCCTGCGCACTCGAGAGCGGGGTGCTGCAGGCCGCGGCCAGCGCCGCGGCACCCAGCCCGACGACCACCGCCCGCCGACTCATGACCCGTCGGGGACTGCGCTCAGCGCTCATGGACACCCGTCACGGAGGCCAACCGTAATCAGGCCGCAGGCCGCGGCCATCGTCGATTCTGATCATTCCGGGGGGAGTGACGTGACCACCAACGAAGGTCGAACGTCCCGCACGAGCAGCGCCGAGGTCGCGGAGGAGACCGTCTCGGCGACCTGTCACGACATCCAGGAGTGGGTCACGGCCGGGGGGAGCCTGCCCTCGTTCCTGGCGCACCACCCGCGACGGGTGCTGACCACGCTGCGCGCCGTCGGCCGGCTGCCCCGCCTCGAGGGGGTGTTCTCCGGGACCGTGGAGGGGCGGGCCCTGGCGGACGCGATGCGCGACGGGAAGATCCCGCTGGGCCCGCTGACCCACAAGTCGGTGCTGGTCCTGCCCGACGAGCCGGGGCAGTACTCCCTGGGGCCGAGCAAGCAGACCCTGCGACGGAAGTCCCGCAAGGCCACCAAGCTCGGCGTCACGTGGAAGCTCGTCGAGAGCGCCGCCGAGCGTCGGGAACTGGTCAGGCTCGCCACGTCCTGGGAGCGCACCCAGCCCGACGACCGCTACCGCAAGGAGGACGCCGACAACGACGACCTCCTCGACTTCGGGCTCTGGCTCGCGGCCTGCCGGGAGCCGGGGGAGTACCTCCTGCTCTGCGTGGTGCCGGTGGACGGCCAGTGGGCGAGCCTGCGGCACTACCGCACGATCGGGCTGGGGGACGCGCAGTCCGAGGCCCGCTACCTGCTCATGGAGGTCCTGGTCGAGGAGCTCGTGAAGCGCGGGGTGCGCTATCTGCTCGACGGCCGCGCCCCGGCCGGGTTGCCGAACGGCCTGCGCCACTTCCAGCGGATGGTCGGCTTCCGGATCCACCGGGTGCGGGGCACCGTCGCGGCACCCGTTACTGCGTCCGCGCTTGCGGCCCACCTCGTCCGGTCGGGTTCATGAGTTCGGCTGCGAGTCGCCGGGCGCGTTCCTTCTGACCCGGAGTCCGCTGGTCCTCCGGCCCGGCCAGGATCTCACTCAGCGCGGCGAAGGCATCCTCGTCGTCGAGAGCGTCGACCACCGGCCGTCGGAGTCAGCCCGCGATGTTCAGCACCGTCACGGAGTTCGATTCGCCGTTGGTCACGAAGGCGCGACGCCCGTCGGTCGAGACTGCGAGCTGGCGTGGGCTCGTTCCGACGGGCACCGTCGCGACGACTGCGTTCCGACTGTTGTCGATCACCGAGACATCGTTCGAGACGTTGTTCACGACGTACGTGTGGGTGCCGTCGCGGGAGAACGCCACGTCCTGGGGGTTCTGCCCGACCGGCACCGTGCCCACGACCCTGTTCGTCGCGGTGTCGATCACCGATACGTAGTTCCCGTCATAGTTGGCGACCACGGCGCGTCGACCGTCCGGCGACACCGCGATGCTGTGCGGCGTTCCGCCGACGGCGATGGTGCTCACCACGGTGTTGGTCTTCGTGTCGATGACCGTGACGATCCCGGACATGTGGTTGGCCACGTAGATGAGCCGCCCGCTCGGGGTGTACGCGATCCAGTGCGGCATCGGCGCCACCGGGATGTTCGCCACGATCACGTTGGACTGGGTGTCGATGACGGAGACGTTGCCGGAATCGTGGTTGGGCACGTAGACCCGCTGGCCGTCGGGGGCCACCGCGAGCGCGTAGGGGTGCTGTTGGTCCGAAGGGATCAGCGTGGTGAACATGTTGCGGGTCGTGTCGAACACCGCGATCGCGTTCATGGGTGGGTCGTCCCGGGCGATCGTGACGTAGGCGTGGAGGCCGTCGGGCGTCAACGACACGTATTGCGGCGGCCCGGGTGCAGGGAACGTCGCTGTGGCGCCGGTCGTCAGGTCGAGCATGGTGAGGACGTCGGCCGTGGAGCCCGTGACGTAGGCATGCCTGCCGTCGGGTGCCACCGAGATCGATTCCGGTCCGTTCCCCACGCTCCAGGTCCCGGACGTGCTCGGCGTGTCCACGCTCGAGACCACCGGCGGCGGCGGAGCGATCGCCACCGGGGCTGCCCCTACGCCGGCGGCGGGCGCAGCGAGGGGTGCCGGACCCTGCGGGCCGGTCCGGAACAGGGTCGCGCCCAGCAGAGCGCCGAGGGCGAGCACTGCGACGATTCCGAGCGCGACCAGGACGACCAGGCGCCGTCGCCGGAACTGATCCCGTCCGGGGCCGGGCTCGACGGGTCCGCCCGTCGCGGGGCCGGCGGACGGATCTCCTGAGTCCGGACGGCCCCATCTGGCGCGTCTGTGCCATCTCCGGCCACCCCCAGGGTAGGCATCATGAATTGTCGACGCCGCGTGACGTTCTTGCGCTCGCCATGATGCGACATCTCGGCGCGTTAGCCCAGATGGAATACGGTGCGGGCAACACCGCACACCCTCCGTTGTTCGCAACAGATCATTTCCCGGGCACGAAGTCGGCACGTCACACGAGACCGGACTGGGAGGGCTTGATCCGCCGATATTCGCCCGAACAGGTCTCAGGCGTCCTGACCGTCGTGTACCGGACGGACCGTGTCATTTCTGTCCGGACGAATCATCGTCCGACGGCCGGAAATGGAGATTCTCTGGTGGGGCCAGCAGTTCCTCGCAGGTCCGGATGAGGACCTCGGCCGCCCAGCGGGTGGCGCGGTTCGCGGCCGGATGCTGTGCACGTCCCTCCCAGACCTCCAGCTGCCGCCGGGCGACGTCCTCGAGGTCCTCGCGAGGGGCGTCCGCGGAGAGCTCGAGCCGGACGTGGGCGTCGGTTCCGTGCGCTCCGAGAAGCCGCCGGAGCCCGTCGGGGTCGCTTGCCGGGAGGACGACGGTGCCCCGGTCGAGCGCCTCGAGAAGCTCGAGCTCGCGAACCTCGTGGGCGCCGATGCGCAGGCGTTCGAGCTGTTCTCTCAACTGCAGCGCGTGCTCGAGGGCGATGGGGAGATCACGGAGGAGCTCCTCGACCCGCAGGAGGGCGGAGCGAGCCTGCTCTCGCGCATCGACCGATGGGGCGTCGTCCTCCGTGCCGTCACGCCGGCCGAGGTCGGTGAGCAGGTCCTCGAGGTCCGACGGAGGCGGTTCCGTACACGCTGCCGCGGCGGCCTGCGCGATCGCGCGCAACCTGCTGCTCCAGGGAGCCGTGGGCCAGCGGCGGAGGTGGCGTCGGCCCGCCGACGGAGGGGGATTCGTCCTCCGTCACCTCGACGAACTCCGACACCCTCGTCGATGGAATCGTCCGGCTCGGAGGGGAACGGGACGAAACCCTCGACGGTGGTCCCGAAACGGGTACGAAGATGATCTCCAGCGAGCTGTCGGCGGCCGCCGCGCGCGCGGTCAGGTCGCTCAGCCCGACCGGCGCGCGGGGCGTCGGCTGCGAACCCCGGGCCCCGGTCATGAATCACGAACCGGAGCGACTCCGCGTCTGCGGTCAGTTCGACGGTGATGGTTGCCTGGCCGGCGTGCTTGCGGCGTTGTTGACCGCCTCGAACAGCAGAAGTACACGGTCTGCTCCACCAGGTCTGCGAAGCGGCGGGCTGGATCGACGTCGTGGAGGACCAGGTCGACGGCCGGCTCCGAGCGGGTCAGGTCGGCCTCGAGCGCGCTGACGAGTCCCTGTTCGCGCAGGACCAGGGTCGCCACTCCCGCAAGAGACGTTCGGCCAGGGCGTTCTCGGTGGCGGTCGAGCGAGCCCAGCAAGCCGGGCAACCGACCGCGGGCCTGCTCCAGCTCCCCGACGTGGATCTGCTGTTCCACGAGGGCGAGCGAGAGCCGCATCGAGACCAGGTGGCCCTGGACGCCGTCGTGCAGGTTCCTCTCGATCGTCCGTCGTTCATGGTCCATCTCGCGACGGCGGCCCGACGACCCTGGGCGATCCGTTCGGCGTGCGCTCGAGCAGCCCGCAGCTGTCGCTCGAGGTCGATGCTGGACCGTCCGATGGCGAGCACGGCTCCGAGGGCCGCGGCCAGGTCGTCGACGAGTCTGTCGCTCCTCCCGGAGCCGCGCCGGGCGAACGTGGGACGGTCGACACCGAGAGCACCGATGCGCTCGCCGTGGTACTCGATGGGAACGTCGACCTCGACGACGTCGTCGGTTCGACCGTCGGGCGATCTCCAGACCTGCGTGCGGTCCCGCAGGCCGGGACGCTGCACGGTCAGACGACACACCTGGGCTCCCAGACCGCGTCCGATCGTCTCCGTGAGCCGGGCGAGATCGGGGACCTCGTCCTGGGTCATGCCGGTGTAGGCGGTGATCGTGGCGAGCACGCTGTAGGGCGTGGGCCGCTCGTCCCGCTCGGACCGGCCGGCGAGGCGTTCGAGTCCGTGCCACACCACGCCGAGCGTCACGGCGGCGCTCGCGCAGGCCAGCACCAGGCCGGCTCCTCCGAGCGCCGCCGTGAGCAGTCGGACCCCGAGGAGCACCGCGGTGACGACAACGACGGTGGCGGCGGCGAGGACCGCGGTGACCCGGCGGGGGGCGGCGCCGGTCGCGCCGGCCGCCGCGGTGTCGTCGGTACTCACTGCTCGGCATCCCCGCCACGTGCGACCCGGTCACCAGGTCGGTGGGTAGCCAGGCCCACACCCGCGTGGCGCCCGTCTGGTCCTGCTCGACGCGCAGGACACCACCGAGGGCTTCGAGGCGATCGGCTTCGTCGCTCAAGGCGCGGCGCAGTTCCCCGGTGCTCGTGGCCGGGGCCCGATCGACGACGAGCACCGAGAATCGGCCGTCGTTGACCGTGAGGTGGACCCGGAGCGGTTGGGTGGCGGTCCTGGTCGCCAACTGCTGCATCGCCGCCGCCGCCACGTAGTAGATGCCCGACTCCACCTCGCGGGTCAGGCGACGGTCGAGCGTGCCGTCGAGGAGCACCGGTCGGGCGAGGTCGGTCGCGACCTCTTCGAGCGCGGCGCGTGGTCCCTGGTCCCGGAGCACCGAGGGGTAGACGCCGCGAACGATGATCCTGAAGCGATCGAGTGCGTCGTCCAGAACGTCCCGGGTCCGGGCCAGGGCGTCGAGGGACCGCCGGGTGACCGTCCTCGTCTTGGTCTTCGACGAGCTCCGGTCTTGGTGTGGGCGTCGACCGTGAGTCCGCCGTCGTAGCTCGGCGACGTTGCCGCGGAGGCGGTGGAGCCGAGTGGTGATCACCGTGTCGAGCTCAGCGACGAGACGTCGGCGCTCCAGGTCGCGAGCCCGACGGAGCCGCTGCTGGGACTCGGCGAGCTCGACGCCGAGCTGATCGGCCCGTCGGACCCGCTGCTCGAGCTCGGTCGTCAGTCCACACCCCGGAGCAGCAGCCCGGCACCCTCGGCGAGGTCGGCCATCAGTCGACGGTCGGCGGGGGTGACCGGCCCGTCGGGCTTGGCCACGGTCAGCCACGCCCGCGCTGTGGAGCCTTCGAGTACAGGGACGGCATGGTCCACGTCCGAGCGCGCCATCAGCATTTCTGCGTTCGCCACGCGGGCCGTCCCCGGCTCCACGGCCGTGGGGTGGACGGCGGCGACGGCGAGCGCATCGTCGAGCACGAGCCACACCCGGGCCTGCTCGGCGCCGGTGCCTCGACGAGGAGGACCCGCGCGAGACCGGGCAGCGCGTCGTCGACGGCACCGTCACGGAAGTGGCCGACCGCCGCGGCCAGGGCGCTGTAGGGACTCCGGGGGCCGGGGACCAGCCGGTCGCCGACCCGATCGAGAACCGGTACGGCGCCGCCGCCACCAGGGCCACCGCCACGATCGCGGCCCCGACGCCGCGGCAACCTGAGCACCGCGGGACGGGACGAGGGACTGCGCGCCGGCGGTGATCGCGAGGAGGACGACGAACGCCAGGACGACGATCAGCCCCACCCGGACGCACGTCGTCGGCCGGGGCGCGGCCGGCGGACCCGTGTCAGAAGCTGTGGACCCTGCTGTGCTCGCAGGTAGCTCAGCACCGCGAGCACACGACGGTTCTGGGAGGACTCGTCACTGCGAAGCTCCAGCTTCTCGAAGATGCTGGCGATGAACTTCTCGACGGTCTTGACCCCGATGATCAACTGCTTCGCGATCCCGGCGTTGGAGCGCCCCTCGGCCATGAGCCGCAGCACCTCGCGCTCCCGCTGGACAACGAGGCCATCTGGTCGTCCTCGGCACGTGGCCGTTCGACGAGCCGCTTGGCCAGAGCGGGCTCGATCACGACCTCGCCGTCGGCGATGCGGGTCAGCGTGTCGGTGAGCGTCTCGACGCTCGCGGGATCCTCTCCTTCAGGCGATATCCGACGTCTGGCACCGATGTCCAGGATGCGCATCAGATAGTGCAGCTCGGAGTAGTGCGACAGGAACAGTAGGCCCATACCGGGATAATCCGTGCGCAACTGCGCGCCCGTCGTCAGACCGCCCTCTGCTCCGGGTGGCATCTTGATGTCGAGGATCGACACGTCGGCCGTCTTGCTCTTCAGGGCGGCGACCAGTTCGTCGCCGTCTCCGGCGCGGGCCACGACTTCGTGTCCGGCGGCCTCGAGGAGCATCCCCAGTCCATCTCGGAAGACGAATAAATTTCGGCGACCGCTACTCGCACGGCAGTCTCATCACGATCACGGTGTCTCCTCGAGACTGATCCGGCGGCGGGCTCGGACTCTCGACGACCTCGCACGAGCCACCTGCGGCCGTCACGGACTCGAATACCGCATCTGCGGCCTCCACGGCAAGGTCGTAATCCAGGCCGTGAGGGCTCCCGGCGATACGTATCACGACGGTGCGGCTCTCGTCCTCGACATCGATCTCCACTCCGGACCGACCGCCGGTCAAGATCGGCAGGCAGCCGACGACGGCGAAGTAGGCGACACCTTCTGCGGCGGGGCCGAAGCGCCGGTCGCAGTCGGTGATCCGGACGGGCAGGCGCATCGAGGCGGCCGTCTCGGAGATCGCCGTGCTCAGTCCGGAGGCGTGCAGCACGGGCGGGTAGAGCTTCGACCCCAGCCGGCGCAGCTCCTGCAGGGTGGCCACCAGCTCCTCGTGGACCTCGTCGATGAGCTCCTCGATCGCCGGATCCTCTGGCCGAGAACTCGTGGCGGGCCACCCCGAGCCGCACCGAGAGGGCCGACAGCCGGAGCGCCGCCCCGTCGTGGAGCTCGCGCTCGAACCCGAGCCGTTGCACCCACGGGTCACCGGCTCCGGCTCGGCTGGACGGCGTGGACCTCGGTGTGTAGGTCCGGGTGCCGACCTCCTGCGCCATGGGCCTCATCCTGCGGGAAATCGAGGGCGTGCGGCAGCGGGGTCACACTCCTTCCGGGGTAGGGAAAACCCGCACGCGGGCCCCGGAATGAGAAGCTCCGACCGCCCTGTCCTGCTCATCTGGTTCACGCCGGATGTCTCGTGTCTGCTCTGTCGGGAATCGACCACGAATCGTGAGTCTCGAGGAGGTAGAGGGCAACCGGGCGACCGGAACTGCGCCGAGAACCGCACCTCGACTACGATCGGTATTCGGGGGAGGGAAGATGGGATTCACCTTGGGGGTCGACCTCGGGACGACCTTCGTCGCCGCAGCGACCTCTCGCGCCGGACGCCGTGAGATGGTCACCCTCGGCGACGACGCGGTGGCGTCTCCTGCAGCCGTCTTCCAGCCGGCCGGCCGGGACGACCTCCTGACCGGCGACGCCGCCCTGCGACGTCTGATCAGTCATCCCGACCGTGTGGCGCGCGACTTCAAGCGCAAGCTGGGCGACCCGAACCCGGCAGCTGGGCGGGCCCGACCCTGTCCCGCGGCTGCTCGCCGCGTTGCTGCGGGACGCGATGTCCACGATCGTCGGTCTCGAGGGCGTCGAGCCGGACCACGTGGTGCTCACACACCCGGCCAACTGGGGTCCGTTCCGCAGGGGGATGTTCGAGGAAGTGCTGCACCTGGCCGGCCTCGGCGAGTTCAGCATGGCCGCGGAGCCGGAGGCCGCCGCGGTGCACTACGCCTCGACCCGCGACCTGACCCCGGGCGATCTGGTGGCGGTGTACGACCTCGGCGGTGGCACCTTCGATGCCACCGTCCTCCAGAAACAGGACACCGGCATCGCCATCCTCACGTCGGAGGGTGTCGAACGTCTGGGCGGGATCGATTTCGACGAGGCGATCCTCACCCACGTCAACGTCGCCACCGCCGGAGCGCTCGACGGTCTGGACATGTCCGACCCCCGCACCGGGTCCGAGCTCGCTCGGCTGCGTCAGGAGTGCACCCGGGCGAAGCTGCGCTGTCGGTGGACACCGAGTCCACGGTGTCGGCCTTCCTGTCCGGCCGCCATCTCGACGTCACGCTCCCGCAACGAGTTCGAGGGCATGATCAGACCCCCTGGAATCGACGCTGGGGGCGCTGGACGGCACCCTGCAGCGCGCGGGAGTCGCGCCGTCGAGGAGCTGACCGCGATCCTGCTCGTCGGCGGCTCGTCGCGGATTCCCTGGTGAACCATCTGGTGGCCAAGGAATTCGGAGCTCCGGTGCTCGTCGACAGTCATCCCAAGCATGCGGTCGCGCTCGGCGCCGCGGCCCTGGCGGACCCGGCGCCGCCTCCGCCGGCGCCTCCGCCGCCGCCTCCGCCTGGGCCGCGTCGGCAGGGGAAATCCGCCTCCTGCTCCGCCCTGGCCTCCGCAGCAGGGGTGGCCGGGCGGACCACCGCCGCAGGCGCCTCCGCCCCGTTCCGGGTCCCCCCTGCCGGCATTTGGCCGTTGGGCCCTCGTCGCGGTCGCGGCGATCGTCCTCCTGGCCGTCCTCGGCGTGGGAGGGTCGCTGGTGTTCAGATTCGAGCCCCCAGTCCGGACCCGGACCGACTCCCACCTGGGCTCCGGGTCCGAAGGCGGCGCCGGCGGTGGCGGCCAGCGTCGGCCGTTCCCCGCGTGGGCCCCTCGATCCCGGTGGCTCCACTGGGCTTCGTGGCCGTGTCACCCGACGGCCGCGAGGCGTACGTCGCCAACCGACAGGCCGGGGTGGTGACGATCCTCGAGACCGCGGCTGACCGCGTCACCGCAACCGTGCCCGTCCCGGCCGGACCGCCCCAGTCGGTGACGTTCTCCCGGGACGGGAGGTTCGCCTACGTCAGCGGCGTGTTGAACAACCAGATGACCGTCGCCGCGGTCTCGGTGATCGACACCGCGACAAGGACGTCACCGCGACGATCTCCGATGCAGGCCCGGCCGTTCGTCTCCGCCGTCACCCCCGACGGCAGGGCGTCTCGGTGTCGACCGCGATTCGGGCACGGTCGCCGTGGTCGACCTCGCCCACGACACCGTCACCAGCACGATCAAGGTGCGCGCCTCCAACCCGCACTACGTTGCCTGTCCGCGGACGGCTCTACCGGGCCTACACCGCGAACCACGAGTCGAACCTGGTTCTCTCCGTCCTCGACACCGCCACTCAACAGGTCCTCACCACGGTGCCGGTGGGGACCAGCCCCCACAGCCTCGCGCTCGACCCTCACCGTCGGTGTTGGCCGTCGCCGACTACGACGCCGCGAGCGTCTAGCTTCATCGACACCGGTTCCGACCGCGTCGTCGCGACGGTCCCGGTGGGTCGGAACCCCAACTCCGTGGCGTGGGCGCCCGACGGCAACTTCCTCTACGTCACCAACGAGAGCGACAACACGGTGTCCGTGATCGACGCGGCCACCGATCACATCACGGCGAACCTGCCGGTGGGACGGACACCGACGAGCATCAGCGTCGAGCCCGACGGCCGCTACGCCTTCGTCGCCAACCTCGACGACGGCACCGTCACGAGGCTCGACCTCACCTCGCCCTAGCGGCAGTCGCCGAGTCCCGGGCGTCACGAGCCGATGGTGAGTACGGAGACGGCATTGCCGGCCTGGTCGGCCACGAACGCGTGTGTCCGTCGGGCGCGACCACGACCATGGCCGCGCCGGCCCCACCGGGACGACATCGGTCACCCTGCGAGTGGCGGTATCGATCACGCTGACGGTGTTGTCGTCGTTGTTGACGACGTAGCTGTGCCGGCCGTCCGGTGCGAATGCGACGCTCTGGGGGTCTCGTCCCACGGGAAGCGTCGCGGTGACCGACAACGTGGTCGGGTCGATGAACGAGAGGGTGTCACCGTCGTAGTCGGTCACCTCGGCGACCTTGCCGTCAGGGTCGACGCTGCGCTCTGTGGCGAGACCCCCTGGCCGATCGGGATCACGCGGGTGACGGTGTCGACGATATCGAGCACAGTGACCATCCGGACATGTGATTCGTGACCAGGGCGAGCAGCACAGTCGGGCTCAGCGCTGCCCAGTGCGGGGTGTTGCCGACGGGAATCTGCGCCAGGGTGTTGTCGGTGGCCGTGTCGATCACCGACACCGTCCCGGAATCATGGTTGGGGACGTCGAGCCGGGTGCCGTCGCCGGACACGGCCAGCCCGTACAACCAGGTCTGTTCCGATCCCATCGGCGACTTCTGTCCGGTCGGGATCAGGCCGACGAACGTGTTGCTCTGGTCGTCGAACACGGCGACCACGTGCTGGCCGAAGGCCGGGTCGTACGCGGACACGTAGGCCCGGTGGCCGACCGGGAGAACCCGACGAACTGCGGAGTTCCCGGCACCGGCACCGTCGCAACGACACGACCGGTCGCGGTGTCCGCGACCACCAGGGACGTGGCGGAGGTCAGGTAGAGGTGCGACCCCGTCGGGCGAGATGGCCAGCGTCTGCGGTCCGCCGGCGACCGCGAAGGTCGTCGACACCGTGGCTGAGTCACTGCTCACCACGTTCTCCGGGACCGGCGTCGGAGCCGGGCCCGGCCGGGGCGGCGCCGGTGGGAGAGGCCGGAACCACGTCGTCCACGCGATGCCGGCAGCCAGTATCAGCACCAGCACGAGGGATCGAGTGCCGCGGCCCACGGCAGGCGCCTCGGCGGTCGAGGAGCCTGACGCGCGGGGGCGGGCGGGACGAGCGGAGGGTGCGGCACCGGGTCGTGGCCCCTGCGTTCCTCGTCGGTAGTCCGGTCTCCGGTGTCTCGACCGGCCGGGCCCGGCCGTCCGCGAGTGCGGCCGCCCCGAGGGCGACGGCCTTCTTGGGATCCACGTCGGAGACGACCGGGCGACCGAACTGCTCGGACACGGTGCGCGCGACGAGAGGGATCTGCGACGAGCCCCCGACGAGGAGGACGGCGCTGAGGTCGGCGGGCGCGACCCGTGCGGAGCGCAGGGTGCCGGCCAGCGCGGTGGTCGTCGACTCGATGTCCGCGCGCGCCAGGTCCTCGAACTGCGCCCTGGTGATGGCGACCTCGAGGTGCTGGTGCGGCAGGAAGACCGGGATGGCGGTCTCGGTCGTGGTGGAGAGCGCCTCCTTCGCCGAGGCGCACTCCATGCGCAGCCGGGCGATCGCCGCGGAGCTCTGCGGGTCGCGGAGGTCGAGCGCGTCGAGCGCTCCGCCGGTCTCCCGGTTCACGTGGTTCACGGATCGCGTCGTCGAAATCGATCCCACCGAGCCGTTCGACGCCCTCGGTGCCGAGTATCTCGATGCTGTCGGCCTGCTTGCGCAGGACGGTGGCGTCGAAGGTCCCGCCGCCGAGGTCGTAGACCGCGATCGTCTCGCCGATCTCCAGGGGCCGTGAGTTGCCGTAGTGCGTGGCTGCGGCCTCCGGCTCGGTCGCCGTGACGGCGTCGGTCGAGGCCTGCGAGCTGAGGTACCTCCTCGAAGAGCCCGCGGCGGAACGGTCCCCAGTTGGCCGGATGGGTCAGCACCACGCTGTCAGGGGCCGCGCCCTCGAAGCGCTTGACCCTGCTCAGCACATCGGCGAGCAGTGCGGCGAGCAATGTGGTCACCTCGTGCTCGGAGCCGCCGAGCACCGGGGGAATGTTGTCACCGAGTTTGCGCTTGAAGTCCCGACCGACGCGCTCGGGATGGAAGATCAGCTGCCGCTGGGCGGCGTGCCCCGTCACCGGGAGGTCACCGTCCGAGGCGAAGTACACCATCGCGGGTGTGCTCATGGACTGACTGCCGAGGTTGAACATCTCCGCGTGGCCGTCCCGAGAGATCGCAGCGGCGACGTAGGTCGTACCCAGATCGACGCCGAGTGAGAACCCCACGGTTCCTCCCTCCTCCATGGCGAATACGTGAGAAATGTGCGTCGTACTCGAGTGGTGATGTCGCGTCGTTGCTCAGCGCCACTCGGGCGCGGCCAGCAGACGGTCGACCCGGGCCTGGTAGGCCTGCCGCAGCCCGTGCTCCAGTCCGCGCAGCAGGTCCTGGGTGTCCTTCATGGCGCGGTTCGCGAATTCGTCGACGTGACCACGGGTCAGCCGGTGCGCCTCTGCGCGACGGCCGGCGAGGCGCCGAGCACGCTCCTCACGCCACGCGACCGCGGCCAGGAGTCCGAAGGGCAGCGCGCCGAACCACACGGACAGCGACACCTTGAAGACCGTGTTGCTCAGCATCAGCAACATCATGAAACCCATGTAGCCCCGCATGAGGATGTTGATGAGGGCGCTGAGCCAGCAGCCCTTGAGCGCCGTCTCGTCCGGTGCTCCCGAGGCGAGCGCGCTCTGCAGCGACGGGGGAGGCGGGTCGATCACCTCGGTCTCGTCGAGCGCGAGGTAGCGTGCGGACCGCACGGAGAGGGAGCGGACCGCGCTGACGGCGACCTCGTGGTTGTTCCACACCTACGTTGGTCAGACGACGGTCGAGGTCGGCGGCAAAGCCTTGCCAGTTCTCGACCGGATGGCTCGAAGTCGATGGTCCGCTCGGCCTCGGCGAGCACGGCCTGCGATCGCTCGGCGAAGTCGGACGACACGTCGCCGACGACTCGGAGAAGCTCTCGGCGAGGCTCCCACTCCAGGCCGATCGCGCGCTCCTCGTAGAACGCCGAGCGCCGGTGGTACCGCTCGGCGGCAGCGGCCAACGTCGAGGGGTTGGTGATCGGAGGGGCGATGCGCGTCGGGATGCCGGTGGTGGCCTGGCTGGCGATGGTGGTGACGGCGGGGTCAGCCGCCTGAACGATCGACATCTCGCTCTCCTCGGTCGACGGGGACGGCCGCGGTCGGCCAGGTCCTGTTCGGACCGTCGGCCGACCGCGGCCCGTGCCGGGGCGGGTCTCAGATGTGGTGGACGATCCCGTGGTCGGGGCCGTGAGGGGTGGACCACGACCGGGTTGTGGCTTCTGCCGGGACCGTGAAGCGGGTGCCGCGGACCGTGCTGCCAGGGCTCGCGGTGGTGGTCCCAGCGGTGGTCGTCGCGGTGACCCCAGCGGTGGTCGTCACGGTGACCCCAGCGGTGGTCCCAGCGGTGGTCGTCGCGGTGACCCCAGCGGTTGTCGTCCCGGTGGTCCCCGCCCCGGTGCTCGCCACCGCGATGGGACGCACCCGGGAGCTGTCCCCCCCGATGACCGCCGTGGACGGTGATGTGCTCGCTCATTGCTGTCTCCTGCTCTCTGTGTCGGCCGCCTCGGAGGAGTTCTTTTCTCCGCCCTGCGGGCTGAGAACAACAATGCCGCCGCTCGAATCGCTCCACTACAGGGCAATCCCGCCAATTCTCGCCGACGGCCCGCAGCGCCCCATGGGGGTTAACCCGCACTCGATCGCACCGGACGACCCGCCAGCCCGGACGTCGGGTCGGCGCGGTCCGGGTTCGTGGCTAACCGGCTGCGAGTGGGTGGCCCCGCGGTCACGCTCTTTCGCACCGAAATCCTCACTCACGGCGCGGACATGTTCACCAGCAGCATCAGTCATCGTGATCGAGCAGTGCTCCTCGCGGTCGCGAAGGGGCGGGTCACCGTCAGCAACGCGCCCGGTGGGACGACGCTCGCGGTCGACGGCCTGCCGGTCGCCGATCAGTTCGCCGTCCGGGGGGTGTCTCTATGGGGTTGTCAAGCCGCGAGAGGCGCTGGCGCGGGTCGGTTGGCCCGGTAGGGCTGGCGGTCGCGGAGCATGGCGTAGATGACGTCGGTGCGGCGGCGGGCCAGGCAGATCAGGGCGGCGTTGTGTCGCTTGCCGGCGGCTCTTTTGCGGTCGTAGTAGGCCCGGCTGTCGGGGTCGGCGAGCGCGGCGAACGCGGAGAGGAACAGCGCGGACTTCAGGGCGTGGTTGCCGCGTTGGGAGCGGGTCTCGCCTTTGATCGAGGACCCGGAGCGGCGGGTGACCGGGGCCAGGCCGGCGTAGGCCGCGAGGTGCGCGGCGGTGGGGAACGCCGATCCGTCACCGACGATGGTGAGCAGCTTGATGGCGGTCCTGACCCCGAGCCCGGGCATCGAGGTCAGGACCGGTCCAAGAGGGTGGGCCTCCAGGCGAGCCTCGAGCTCGGCGGCCAGGTCGGCGCGTTCGTCGTGGACATCTCGGAGCTGGCCGGCGACCCCGGAGATGACGCGGGCGAACGCGGCAGTGCCGGGAACCACGAGCGACTGGGCCGTCAGAGCGGTGAGGATCTGGGCTGGCAGGGTGCGAGCCAGCCGCGGCGAGCGTGGTGCCATCAGCTCGGCCATGCCCTCGGCGCCGAGCTCGGCCAGCGCGGCCGGGGTCGGGGCGGCGGCAAGCAGATCGAGGACGCCGGCGCGGTCCAGACGCGGTCCGAGCAGGCGTTCCAGGGCGGGGTGGACGTGCAGCAGCGCGTCGCGCAGCCGGTTGGTCAGCCGGGTCGACTGGGCGGCGAGGTCGTCGTCGTAGCCGGCCAACACACTCAGTTCGGCGAGGGTCTCGTCGTCGCCGCGGATGCGGCGCAGGGTGTGGGGCATGGTGCGCGCGGCGTCGGCGATGACGTGGGCGTCGCGGGCGTCGGTCTTGGCCTGGCCGGGGTGCAGGTCGGCGATGCGGCGCATCGCCAGCCCGGGCAGGTAGGCCACCTCGACGCCGAGCTCGCGGGCGACCGCGACGGCCAGCGCGCCGATCGAGGCGGGCTGGTCGACGACCACGAGCACCTGGCCGTGCTCGCCGAGGCGCCCGAACAGCCGCGCGCAGCGCGGTCTCGTCGTTGGGCAGCGCCTTGTCGTGCAGCCGCCGACCGGCCGTGTCCAGCGCGCAGGCGTGGTGTTCGGACTTGCCGACGTCCAGCCCGCAGAACACCGCGAACGGGGTCGCCGGGACGGTCTCGGACTCGCTCAACCGCGGCTCCTTTGCTCGTCGCGGCAGGCCAGCCTGGACACCCGCGCCGGCAGCCACGTTGCGAGCAGACCGCGCAGGCGGGTCAGGTCTCTATCAGCGGTCGTTGGCGCCCTCCGGCCACGGTGACAACACCCCCCAGATCATGGACAACAGGGGGACTCAGTCATGCCGTGGCCGGCGGCCTGCAAGCCCTCCTCGGGCTTGATCAAG
>CAWKGY010000005.1:0-430726 GCA_963849235.1 uncultured Actinomycetota bacterium
GGGCACGGGACAGTCCGGCACCGGACGACAGGGCGGATGAGGCACGTCTGGCCTCCCGGCGGACCGTCGGGCGAGCTCGACCGCCCGGCGCTCGCCGGGGTGTACGCCTACCCCGACGCGCTCGCGCGCCCGTTCGTGCGGGTCAACTTCGTCGCGAGCGCCGACGGTGCCGTCAGCGACGCCGCCGGCCTCTCCGGCGGTCTCGACGCGCCGGGCGACCGGCAGGTGTTCGGGCTGCTCCGGGAGCTGGCGGACGTCGTCGTCGCCGGGGCGGGCACGGTGCGCGCCGAGGGCTACCGCGGGGTGCGCACCTCGCCCGAGCTGCGCGCCCGGCGCCGGGAGCGCGGGCAGGCCGAGGTCCCGCCGGTCGCGGTGGTGACGACGAGTGCATCCGTGGCGCCCGACGCCGCGCTGCTCACCGACACCACGGTCCCGCCGCTCCTGCTCACCACCGCCGCGGCCGCGGGCGGGGCGCGGTCCCGGCTCGGGGGCGCCGCCGAGGTCGTCGCGGTCGGGGACGCCGACGTGACCCCGGCGGCGGTGCTGGCGGCGCTGGCCGAGCGGGGCCTGCACCGCGTGCTGTGCGAGGGCGGGCCGTCGCTGTTCGGCTCGTTCGCGGCGGCGGACCTCGTCGACGAGCTGTGCCTGAGCCTGGCCCCTCAGCTCGCGGGGGCGGGCCCGGGCCGCATCCTCGACGGTCCCGCCGGCGGTGCCGCACCGGAGACGATGCGGCTGGCCTCGGTGCTCGCGCACGACGACGGGCTGATGCTCCGCTACCGCACGACCCGGGGCGACGCCGCCGCGTCCGAGGGCGACCATTAGCCCATTCGGATGACATCCCGTGACGATCCTGCGGCGGGTGGAGTCCTACGGGTAGTCGCCGCCCGCGAGGGCGGTCGACTCTCAGGTACTCGACCCCCGTTCCCGAGCGCAGAGGAGCGCCCCCATGACGTCCGCTTCGGACTCCCCCGTGACGAGCTCGGCGCCGCTGTCGGCGTCGCGCACCGGCGGCGGCGCGAACCCGTCCCGTCTCGCCGACGACTCCGGCCAGGGCAAGACGACGATCGCGTCCGGCGTGGTCCAGAAGATCGCGGGCATCGCCGCCCGCGAGGTCTCCGGCGTGTACTCGATGGGCGGCGGCGTCTCGCGTGCCTTCGGCGCGATCCGCGAGCGCATCCCCGGCGGCACCGGCACCTCGCAGGCCGCGGGTGTGCAGGTCGAGGTCGGCGAGAAGCAGGCCGCGATCGATCTCGACATCATCGTCGAGTACGGCGCCGGGATCGTCGAGCTCGCCCGCGCGGTGCGCCGCAACGTGATCGGGGCCGTCGAGCAGATGACCGGCCTCGAGGTCATCGAGGTCAACATCTCGGTCAACGACATCCACATGCCCGGCGACGACAACGACTCGCAGGAGCCGGCGCCCGCCCCGACGTCGCGCGTCGAGTGACGGGCGCCGATCGACCGGACACGAGGCTGCGCGGCTCGGCCTCGGGCACGATCCCGGCCGCCGCGCCGGGCGTGCGCGCCACCAGCCCGCACGACCCCACCGCGCCCGGCCGGGGCCCGCTCTCCGAGCGGGTCGCGGACGCCCTGCTCGCCCACCCCGACGTGGTCCGGCTCTCGGGGGGCACGTTCGGGTCGATCGCGACCTACCTGCCCGGGCGCCGTCTGCTCGGCGTGTCGCTCGGGGAGGGTGAGGAGCCCACGCGCATCGGCGTCGTGCTCCGTCTCGGCGCGCGCGTGCGCCCGACGGCCGAGGCGCTGCGCGCCCTCGTCGCCGCCCAGACCGGCGCACGGCGCGTCGACGTCGTCGTCGCCGACGTCGAGCCCGCGGGCGGGACGCCGTGACGACCCTCGCCGACGCGGCCGACGCCGCCGGCCGGGCCGCGCGGGCCCGGGCGGCCGCGGCCACCTTCCGGGCCTTCGCGCGGCGTCACCACCCCGACGTCGGCGGGGACCCCGAGAGCTTCCGCCGGGGCGTGGAGGCCTTCCGCGCGGGTCGCTCCCCGTTCGCGGCGGTCGGCGAGCGCGAGCCCGAGGACGGCACGACGCGATCGTCGCGGCCCGCGCACTCGTGGTCGATCCCCGACGACGACCCCCGCCTCGACGCGCCGATCGTCGCGGTCTCCGGCCACGTCATGCCCCGCACGCTGCGCGCCGGCAGGCGCTGGCTCGGTCGGGCGCCCCTGCGCCCGGTCCGCCACCGCCGCGTCGTCTGATCCCCATCCCGCACGACACCTGCACGACCCGCCCCTCGCCAGGAGGTCCATCCCATGAGTGCCACCACGGTCGGCTTGTTCGTCGGCCTGCTGCTCGGCGTCGCCGCCGCCGCGGGCGGTCTCGTCGGCTTCTTCATCGCCCTCGTCCTGGGCATCCTCGGGCTCGTCGTCGGGCGGGTGCTCGACGGCGAGCTCGACCTCACCCAGTTCACCGGCCGCGGCCGCGACCGATGAGCGAGCCCTCCCGCGACGCCACCACCCCGGTCCCGGTCACCCCGTCCGCGGCCCCCGAGGGCGCCGCGGACGACGAGCCCGGGGAGCGCGGCAGCCTCGACATCGCGTTCTCGGTGGTCCGCCGCATCGCGGAGTACGCGGCGGACACCAGCGAGGGCACGGTGCGCACCGAGCGGCGGGTGGTGGGCGTCGGCCTCGGCGAGTCCGGGGCCACCGCCCGCGTCTCGGGCTACGGCGATCAGGTCGACCTGCGCCTGGAGGTCCCGCTCGCCTACCCGGCGCCGATCGCGCTGACCGTCGAGGCGGTCCGGGGCAACGTCCGCGAGCGCGTGGAGACGCTGACCGGCTACGCGGTGCGCGGCCTCGACGTCACCGTCTCCGCGCTCGCCGTCCCGGCCGGTCCCGCGGCCCCCACCCGACGGACGGAGTGACCCCCGTGCGATTCCTGCTCCGCCTGCTCTCGCCCCTGCTCGGCCTCGTCGTGGCCGCGGTCGGCGTCCTCACGCTGATCGAGGTCGTCACCGCCTGGGTCGCACCCGCCTCGTCGCCCCTCGTGGTCCCGTGGCCCGACTGGCAGGCCGCCCTCACCAGCGCCACCTGGTCGTCCGGGACGGTCCGCGCCATCGCGGTCGTGGTCGCCGTCGTCGGGCTGCTCGTCCTGCTGGTCGGGCTCGTCGCCCGCCGCCACGACGTCCGCCTCACCGACCCGGTCCCCGAGGTCACCGTCACCACCTCGCCGCGCTCGCTGGCCCGCGCGGTCGGCCACGAGGTCCGCTCGCACTCCGACGTGGTCTCCGCCTCGGTCGTCGCGTCGTCGAAGAAGGTCGTGGTCAAGGCCGGCACGCTCGACGCCCCCGACGAGGTCCGCACGGCGGTCCGCGAGCGGATCGACACCCTGTTCACCCGTCTCCCGCTCGCGCGCCGGCCGCGCGTGTCGGTCTCCGTCGCCGCCACCAAGGGGGTCAAGTGAGCCGCCGCTCCCGTGCCGCCGTCGCCCGCTCCACCGCCTCCGACCGCACGCTGGTCGTCCTCGCCGGGCTGGTGCTGCTCGCTGTCGGGGTGCTCGTCGTGCTCCTCGGCCAGGGCACGTTCGGGCAGTACCGGGCGCAGCGCCCGCTCATCGACCCGGAGATCAGCTCCTGGATCACCGCCAACAGCGGCGCGGCGCGCTGGATCGCCATCGGCGCGGGGCTCGTGCTGCTGGTGGTCGGGCTGGTCTGGGTGGTCCGCTCGCTGCGACCGGAGCACCGCCCCGACGTCCTGCTCTCCGAGGTGCCGGGCCAGCGCCTCACCGTCGAGCACTCGGCCATCGCGGACGCCGTCCGGGGCGACGCGGAGTCCATCGACGGGGTGAGCCGCGCGCGGGTGCGTCTGGTCGGCAACGAACGCAGGCCCGCGCTGCGCCTCACGCTGTGGCTGGTCGAGGACGCCGACGTGCGCGACGTGTGGGCCGAGGTGGACGGACGGGTGCTCGCCCGGGCCCGCCAGGCGTTCGCGGTCGACGCGCTGCCGACGGCGGTGCGCATCGAACTGGACGCCGCCGCCTCGAAGACCCCGCGCGTGCTCTGACCGGCCGACTCCGGTACAGACTGGGCCCGTGGACCTGCCCGTGATGCCGCCGGTGCTGCCGATGCTGGCGAAGCCCGTCAAGACCGTGCCGGAGGGGCAGCACTACGAGCCCAAGTGGGACGGCTTCCGCGCGATCGTCTTCCGGGACGGCGACGAGATCGAGATCGGCAGCCGCAACACCAAGCCGATGACGCGCTACTTCCCCGAGGTCGTGGAGGCCCTGCGCGAGCACCTGCCGACGCGGTGCGTGGTCGACGGCGAGATCATCGTCGCGAGCCGTGACGGGCGGGGGCTCGACTTCGAGGCCCTGCAGCAGCGCATCCACCCCGCTGTGTCCCGGGTGAACCTCCTGGCCAGGGAGACCCCCGCGAGCATGGTCGCGTTCGACCTGCTGGCCCTCGGCGACGACGACCTGACCTCGCGGCCGTTCGCCGAGCGCCGCGCCGCCCTGGAGGGCGCGCTCGGGCCTGCGGGCCACGCCCCGGTGCACGTCACCCCGATGACGTCGGACGTGGACGAGGCCCGGGAGTGGTTCGTGCGCTTCGAGGGCGCCGGTCTCGACGGGCTCATCGCCAAGAAGGGCGACCTGCACTACCAGCCGGACAAGCGCGTGATGAGCAAGATCAAGCACGAGCGCACCGCCGACTGCGTCGTGGCCGGCTACCGCGTGCACAAGTCGGGACCGGACGCGCTCGGCTCGCTGTTGCTCGGCCTGTACACCGCCGAGGGGACGCTGGCCTCGGTCGGCGTGGTCGGCGCGTTCACCATGGCCCGGCGCCGGGAGCTGTTCGCCGAGCTCCAGCCGCTGGTGACGAGCTTCGACGCGCACCCGTGGAACTGGGCCGCCCACGAGCACGGCGAGCGCACCCCCCGCAAGAACGAGACGAGCCGCTGGAACGCAGGCAAGGATCTGTCGTTCGTCCCGCTGCGCCCGGAGCGCGTGGTCGAGGTCCGCTACGACTACCTCGAGGGCGAGCGGTTCCGGCACACGACCCAGTTCGTGCGCTGGCGGCCCGACCGGGAGCCGGAGTCGTGCACCTACGACCAGCTCGAGCGCCCGGTCAGCTTCGACCTCGCCGACATCCTGCCCGCCGGGCCGCGCTGAGATCCCGGGGTCACGGGCTCACCGTGGTACGACCGGCACCCGGTCACCATCCCTCCCGCTCCCCCGGCCCGGCACGACCGGGCCCGTCAGGACCCCGCCCCGTCAGGACCCCGCCCGTCAGGAAGGCCCCGACCATCCGCCCCGCGCTCCCCGTCCGCCCCGCCCGTCGCGCGGCCACGGCCGTCGCGGTGCTCGCGGTGGCCGTCCTCGCGCTCGCGGGCTGCGCCGTCGGCCCGTCGCAGCGGCCGCCGGTCGCCACGGTGAACAGCGACGCGCCCGTCGGCCCGCCCGAGGCCCCGGCGGCGCCGCCGGCACCGCCCCCCGCCCTGCCGCCGCTCCTGGCGTCGTCGCCGTCGCTGGACTTCACCGACTGCACCGCGACCGTCGTCGCCGCGGTGGGCGGGCCCGCCGCGCTGGGCGGGCGCGACCTGCGGATGGGCTGCGCGACGGTGCCGGTGGGCGGCGGGTTCTCGACGGGGTCGTCGGACTCGGCCGCCCAGGTCGAGATCACCCGCGTGACGATCGGGCCGGCCCCCGCCGCGCCGACGGTGCCGATCGCGGTGCTCGGCGACCCGGGCCGGCGGACCGGCACCGAGGCGGCCGTGCGCCTCGCGGCGGGCGGCCCGGCCGACCTGCTCGCGGGCCGCGCCCTCTACGGCGTCGACGTCCGGGGCAGCTCCGGCACCGCGGTCGACTGCGTCACCCCGACCACCCGCGCGGCCCTCGACGACGCGGACCCGACCGCCGCGGACCCCGAGGCGCTCGCCCCGCTGGCGGCGGCCGGGGGCAGCGCCGCCCGGACGTGCTCGCAGCTGCTCGAGGACTCGCTCACCGACTTCACCACCGCCACCGACGCCGACGACCTCGAGGAGGTCCGCCAGGCGCTCGGCGCCACGAAGCTGAACGCCGTGGGGCTCGGCGACGGCGCATCGGTCCTCGCCCGCTGGGCGCAGGCGCACCCCGACTCGCAGGGCCGCCTCGTGCTCGACGCGCTCCCCGACCCCACCTCCACCGAGCCGGTCGCCTCCGACCAGCGCGCGGCCGCCGCCAACGCGGGCCTCGACGCCTTCGCGACCGCCTGCGTCTCGGCCGGGAACTGTCCGCTCGGGGCGGACCCGCGGGCCGCCGTGACCGACCTCGTGGACCGGCTGCACACCGCTCCCCTGCCCGCCGCCGCGACCGCGACCGGCCCCGTCCCGGGCCGGGAGGTCACCTCCGGGACCGTCGTGACCGTGCTCGTGGACCAGCTCGGCGACCCCGGCTCGTGGCCCACCCTCGCCTCGGCCCTGGCCGCGGCCCGGGCGGGCGACCCCGCCGGGGTCCTGGCCCTCGCGGAGGCGCGCGAGGGTGCCGACGCGGGGGCCGGCGCCTCCGGCGGCCCCGACGACGCCGGCTACGACCTGGGGCTCGTCCAGACCTGCAACGACGACCCGGACCGCTCGACGGTCGACCAGGTCGGGGCGGCCGTGCGCCGCGCCGCGCCCACGGACCCGGTGTTCGGGGGCTGGTTCGCCCAGCGCCCACTGACGTGCTCGTCCTGGCCGGTGCCCACCGACACGCCCGCCCCGCTCGCCGGGACCCCGACGCCGACGCTGCTGCTCGGGACCGCCGCCGACCCCGCGGTGCCGCTCGCGGAGAGCCAGCGGGTCGCGGCGGGCATGCAGAACTCGGTGCTGGTCTCGTGGCTCGGCGCCGGGCACGGCGCGTACCCCGGCACGCCGTGCATCGCCGGGGTGGTCGAGGACTTCATGGTCGGCGGTGAGATCCCCCGCGAGGAGACCGTCTGCCCGCCGTGAGGGCCGGGGCGGGGTCCGACGGGACACGGACCGCCACCACCGATGATCATCGGCGTGCCGGAGCGGGGCCGCGCCCGTAGGCTCCCCGCCGTGCCGCTGCCGCGACTGCTCGACGCCGCGCTCGACCGCCTCGTGGTCCCGGGCTACTCCCGGCTGGGCTACCTCGCGCGCGCCGCCGGGTGGTCCGCGCTGCCGCCCGACGCCCTCGCGGGCCGGACCGTCGCGGTGACCGGCGCGAACGGGGGCCTCGGGGAGGCCACCGTCGTCGGGCTCGTGGGGCTGGGCGCCGAGGTCGAGATGGTGGTCCGCGACCGGGGGCGCGGCGAGGCGGCCCGTGACCGGGTCCTCGAGGCGCACCCCGGGGCCCGGGTGACCGTGGCGCGCTGCGACCTCGCCGACCTCGACGACGTGCGCCGCTACGCCGCCGACGCCCGCGACCGGCTGATCGCGCTGCACGGCCTGGTGCACAACGCGGGCGTGCTCCCCACCGAGCGCACCGAGACCGCCGCGGGCCACGAGCTGTGCCTGGCCACCCACGTCCTGGGCCCGTTCCTGCTGACCCGCGAGCTCCTGCCGCTGCTGCGGGCCGGCTCGCCGCCCGACCGTCCCGGCAGCCCCTCCCGCGTGGTCTTCGTGTCGTCGGGCGGGATGTACACCGCGTCGCTGCGCACGGACGACCCGGAGTTCCGCGAGGGCCGCTTCTCGGGCGGGGCGGCCTACGCCCGCACCAAGCGCATGCAGGTGGTCCTCGCCGAGCTGCTCGCCGACGACCTCGCGGCGGCGGGGGTCGCGGTGCACAGCATGCACCCGGGCTGGGCCGACACCCCCGGCGTGGCGGGCTCGCTGCCCGGCTTCCACCGGTTGACCGGTCCGCTGCTGCGCACCGTCGAGCAGGGCGCCGACACCGCGGTCTGGCTGCAGGCCGCGCGCGAGCCCGGGCGGTGCAGCGGCGTGTTCTGGCACGACCGCGCCCCGCGCCCGACCCACTACCTGCCCGGCGGCGACGAGGCCCCGGAGGAGCGCGCGGCGCTGTGGACGCTGTGCGTGGACGCCACCGGCCCGGCCTGAGCGCTCCGCCACCCGCCTGCGGATCTCCACCGTTCGTCCGATCGGGGTCGCCCGCCGGAACGCATCCCGATGCCGGATAACGCCGGGCCCGTCCGCGCCGATGCGTCGGGTGAAGGGCCCCGTGACGGTGCGGGGACACCGGTGCCTCGGGGGCGACGGGATGAGTCAGGACATGCAGCGCACGCCGACGACGGGTCACGGCCCGGCCACGGGCGCACCGATGGTGCCCGCCCAGGGGCACCCCGGTCCGGTGCGGGCGCCGTACGGCGTCCCCGCACCCCGCCAGGCCCCGACCGGCCCGCAGCCGATGGTGCCCGCCGCCCACGCCGCTCCGATGCGCCCCTACGCGCCGTACGGCTGGGATCCCGCCGCCGACGTCGACGACCCGCGCCCGGCCGGGAACGCCGCCGCCACGTCCTCGGTCATCCTCGGCCTGCTCGCCCTCCTGGTCAGCCTGCGGCCGCTGGCGTTCGGCTCCATGGCCATGGCCTGGGACACCTACCTGGCGCTGGGCCTCGCCGTGGTGGCCCTGGTCGTCGGCGGTGTCGCGATGCGGACCCCGGTCCGCCGGCCGGTGGCCGTCGTCGGGATGGTCGTCTCGGTGGTGGCGCTGCTCGTCGTGGCGATCCTGCCCACGCTCTGACCGCCCACCGGCGGGACCGGGGTCGGGTCAGAACGTGAGGACCAGCCGACCCCGCACGCCGCCCGCCTCGAGCCGGGCGTGGGCCTCCCCCGCCCGCTCGGCCGGGATCGCGTCCGCGACCCGCGGTGTCAGCTCGCCCTTCTCGGTCTGCTCGCGCAGCCGGTCGAGCGCGGCCCGGTTCTCCGCGTAGCTCCGCACCGAGACCGGATGCCAGGTGATTCCCCGCCCGCTGCCGCCCTCCGGCCCGGCGTAGCCGCGCACCGTGGCGATGCGGCCGCCGTCGGCGAGCGCGGGCACGAGGAGGTCGCCCTGGACGCTGCCGTCGGCGATCCCCGCGACGCCCTCGGGCACCGCCTCGCGGATCCGGTCGGCCACGTCGTCGCCGCGGCGCACCACGACGTCGGCACCCAGGCCCCGGACCAGCTCCTCGTCGGCCGCCGAGGCGTCCGCGACCACCCGGAGCCCGTCGGCGTGGGCCAGCTGGACGACGTACCCGCCGAAGGCCCCGGCGGCCCCGGTGACGGCGAGCGTCGCGCCCGCGGGCAGGTCGAGGAGGTCCAGCGCGAGCCGCGCGGTGAGCCCGTTCATCGGCAGGGTGGCGGCCTCGACGTCGGTGGTGCCTGCGGGCGAGGGCACGACCGAGCCGACCGGCAGCGCGACCCGGGAGGAGTAGCCGCCGTGCGAGCCGCCGGGGACGACGATGCCCATGACCCGGTCGCCGACGGCGAGGCCCGGGTCCGCCGTCCCGTCGCCGAGGGCGGCGACGGTGCCCGCCACATCCATGCCGGGCACGTAGGGCGGGGGGTCCTTGCGCAGGGCGTCGGCCCGCGCCCCGTTGCGGGTGAAGGTGTCGGTGGGGTTCACGGCCGCGGCCGCGACGTCCACCAGCACCTGCCCGGGCCCGGGGACCGGGTCGGGCAGCTCGACGATCTCCAGGGCCTCGGGCCCTCCGAACTCCGTCACTCCGACTGCACGCATGGCGGGCGCAACACCGCCTCCCCGGCCGCCTATGCCCGCCCGCACCCTTCGACCGGGCGAATCCGGCGTCCCACCCGGGTGAGAGGACCGCGGGCGACGCGACCCGCGGGCCCCGGCCTGGCACCGTCGGGACCATGTCCCTCGCACCGTCGCCGTCCACCGCGACCCCGATCTTCGACGAGGTCGACCGCTGGTGGCGTGACGGCGGCGACGAGACGGCGCCGCCGACGATGCTGTCCTTCCCGGGCTCGGCCGACGGTGCCCGATCGCCGGTCGGGTCGTCGCCGTCCGGGTCGCGTCACCGGCTCGCGAGCACATCCGCCTGATCCCCCACGACCGACGTGCCCCGGGGCCATGATCATCCGGGGTCGTACGATGCCGGTGTGACGCCCCCGATCCCGCCGCCGGCGGCGTCCGCGCTCGTGGCCCCGGTGTCCTGCTGGGCCGACGGCGAGGTCCGGGAACGGACCCGGCGCACCCGGCGTCGTCTCCTGCTGGCCGCGGCCGGCCTGTTCGGGGAGGCCGGTTACCACGGGGCCTCCGTGTCGGACATCCTCGCGGCGGCGGAGCTGACCAAGGGCGCGCTGTACTTCCACTTCCCCTCCAAGTACGCGCTGGCCGAGGCGCTGCTGACCGAGGTGGAGCGGTCGTGGGCCGCGGTCCTCGACGAGATCGCGGGCCGGGGGCTCGACCCGGTCTGGCGCCTGCTGGTCGAGACCGACGCCTACGTGGCGCGCTGGATGTACGACCCCCTCGTGCGCGGGGCCAGCCAGGCGCTCGACGACCCGGAGCTGGTCGCCCTGCGCACCCGGTGGTTCGAGCCCTGGGAGGCCGGGACGGTCGAGCGCCTCGACGACGCGGCGGGCGCGGACCTGCTCATGACCGAGGTGGACCCTCGTCGCGCCGCCCGCGCGGTGGTCGCCGTGGCGTGGGGGAACTACTCGCTCGCCGACGGCCCCGACGACCTGTGGGCCCGGATGACCGAGTTCTGGGAGGGGCTGCTGCCGATCCTGACCTGCCCCGCCTGGCGGAAGACGTGGACGGACTCGGCGTGGCACATCCGCCCCGCGCCGGAGTCGGACGCCTACCGGGTCGCCCGCGAGCCCTGAGCTCCGGCGTCCCGGACCCGCTGGTCCCGCTCGGCCTGCCACTGCGCGAGGACGTCGCCGTAGCGCTCCAGCACGGCGGCGCGCACGTCCGGGTCGTTGCGGGGCACCGGCTCGATGAAGATCTCGTCGAGGTCGGGGAGGGCGGCGCGCAGCTCGTCGTCGAGGCGGACGCAGGCGCGCTCCAGGTCGGCGGCGGTGAGGGTGTCGACGAAGTCCACCCGCGCGCAGAGCAGCACGGAGTCGGTGCCGGTGACCATGGTCTGGATGTCGACGACCGCGTCGACCTCGGGCGCGTCGGCGAGCAGGTCGAACGCGTCGTGCACCAGGGCCGGCCCGGCGGTGCGTCCGATCAGCAGCGAGCGGTTGGTCCGGCCGAGGATGAACGCCACGCCCGCGAGCAGCACCCCGATCAGCAGGGACGCGATCCCGTCCCAGACCCCGGAGCCGGTGAGCTGGTGCAGGCCGACCCCGAGCGCCGCCAGGGCCAGGCCGACCAGCGCGGCGGAGTCCTCGAAGAAGACGCTCTTCACCGTCGGGTCGTCGGACTGGCGCAGGTAGCGCACGAACGAGAGGCCTGCCTCGCGGCTCTCGGCGCGGACCTGCCGCACCGCCTGGCGCCACGAGGTCCCCTCGATCACCGCGGAGAGGGCGAGCACGGCGTAGGCGACCCAGGCGAGGGTCTGCTCGCCCTCCCCCGCGACGACGGTCGAGATCCCCTCGTACACCGAGAACGTGGCGCCGGTGACGAAGACCGAGACGGCGGCGATGAGGGCCCAGAAGAACCGCTCCTTGCCGTAGCCGAAGGGGTGGAAGCGGTCGGCCGGTCGCGCGGAGCGGCGCAGGGCGGTGAGCAGCAGCCCCTCGGTGGTGGTGTCGGCGACCGAGTGGGCCGCCTCGGCGAGCATCGCCGACGATCCGGTGAGCAGCCCCGCGACGAGCTTGAGCACCCCGACCCCGACGTTCGAGGCGAGCGCGAGCAGGACGGTGACGGTGCTCTCGCCGCCGTCGCCCTTCCCCTCCTCCGGCGCCTGCCCGGCGCTGTCCGCCTCAGCCACGGGCCAGCGGGGCGGTGCGCACGAGGGCGTCCCAGCCCTGGTCGCGGGCCCGGGCGGCCTCCTCGGCGGCCCCGCCGCCGCGCAGCCCGAAGAGGCGCTTCGCGACCAGCAGGTAGGCGATCACGGCAATGTTGATCACGAGGGCGAGGATCTTGGTGACGGTGATGCGCCCGGTGAGCTCGTAGATCTCGGGGACCAGCAGGACCGTGGTCGCGACGAGCGTCAGGTACTCGGCCCACCGCCGCGCCCGCCACAGCCCGATGGCCTCGACGCCCTCGAGCAGGGCGTAGGCCGCGACGACGATCCCGACGAGCACGATCGTCGTGGCGCTCGCCGAGAACGCCCGGGTCGCCTCGCCGACCACGCCGTCGTCGCCGTCGCCGATCCCGACGGTGTCGCGCAGCGTCGCGAGCACCGCGAAGAACGGCGTGCGCAGGGCCTCACGGTCGGCGAGGAAGACGAAGACGGCGGCCGCCACGAGCGCGAGACCGATGAAGTGGATCACCCGGTCGATGGCGATGAGCCGCAGCACGAACCGGTCGCGCAGGGCCCGTCCGCGCAACGGCAGGTCGACCTCGGCGCGGGTGGGCAGCTGCTCGCGGGACGGCGCGATGGGTGGCGGGAGCGGGATCCAGGAGTCGCAGCGCAGGCACCGGTGCCAGCGCACGACTCCGCCGTCCTGGGGGGCGGTGGTCTCCCGCACGACGATCGCCGGGTCGAACCCCGGGTCGTCCGAGGTCAGCGCGGCGGCGTCGGTGCCGAGCAGGGCGTGGCCCCGCAGGCCGCACGTGAGGAGCTCGTAGTGGAAGCGGGGCCGGAAGCGCGCCGGCGGGACGGTGCCCGGCGGGCGGTGCGGACCGTCCGGCACCGGCGGGGGTGCGTCGGTCCTGCTGGTCGTGCTGGTCATGGTGGCTCCTCCCGGCCACGGATCCTACGGACGCCCGGCCCCCGCCCGCGCGTCCTCGACCACCCCCGAGTGGTGCGCCTCGGCGCGCGCCCCCACGCTGGGGAGGACATGAACGACATCGCCGCTCGACGCCGCGCCGCACGATTCCTCCTCGCCGGGTTCGCCGCATTCGCGCTCCTGCTCTCCGCCTGCTCCTCCTCGGACGCCGCGCCGCCCGTGGCGAACGCGGCGCAGCCGGTGGCCCCGACCTCGGCCACCACTGCCGGCCTGGTGTCGACGCCGCTGCAGGTCGGCGCCGGGATGGGCGACGAGCCCTTCGACATCCCGCGCTCGGTCCAGGTGCCCGCCGGGTGGACGGCGTCGGTGTGGGCCCGCGTGCCCTCGGCGCGCCTGGAGGCCTGGGCCCCGGACGGCTCGCTGCTGGTGTCGCTGCCCGGCTCCGGCGACGTGGCCCGCCTGGTGCCCGGCGCGAACGGCGCGGCGCCGACGCAGACGACGGTGCTGTCCGGCCTCACCCAGCCCCACGGGCTCGCGTTCGACGGCTCGACGCTCTACGTCGCCGAGAGCAACCAGGTGTCGGCGTACTCGTACGGGAACGGCGCGGCCACCGCGCCCCGCGTGGTCGTCCCGAACCTGCCGGACTCCAAGAGCCCCGACCTCCACGGCGCCTACGCCCACGCGCTCAAGACGGTGATCGTCGGCCCGGACAAGTCGCTCTACGTCTCGGTCGGCTCCACGGCGAACATCTCGCCGCAGGACCGCGACGCGGACCCGCAGCGGGCGTCGATCCTGCGCATCCCGCCGGGCGGGGGCGCCCCGCAGGTCTTCGCGCGTGGCGTCCGCAACGGGACCGGACTCGCCGTCGGGCCCGACGGCCGGGTGTGGACCGCGGTGAACAACCGCGACAACATCCAGTACCCGTACCACCAGCCCTACGGCGGCGACGGGGACGCGTTCGGCCAGGTCATCCCGCAGTACGTCAACGACCACCCGCCGGAGGAGCTGGCCGCCCTCACCCCGGGCCGCGACATCGGCTGGCCGTTCTGCGACCCGGAGCCGGACACCCGGCCCGGGGTCCCGGGGACCCCGCTGAAGCACGCCGACCTCGGGTTCACCCGCGACGTGGAGACCAACGCCGACGGCTCGAAGCTCGACTGCTCGACGCTCGCCCCGATCGAGCAGACCTTCGGGGCGCACTCGGCGCCGCTCGGCCTGACCTTCGCGAACGTGCCGGGGATGGGCGAGGGCGCCGTCGTCGGGGTGCACGGTTCCTGGAACCGCACCGCACCCCGGGCGCCCGAGGTGTCGTACTTCCCCTGGGCGAACGGGAAGATGGGCGACCAGCAGACCCTCGTCGGGGGCTTCCAGGCCCCGGACGGCTCCCGCTGGGGCCGCCCGGTCGCGGCGGTGTTCGGTCCGGACGGGGCGCTCTACGTGAGCGACGACCAGGCCGGCGCGATCTACCGGGTGGCGCCGCCCGGGACGTGACCGCTCACGGGCCGGGCAGCGGCACCGTCGCCGCCAGCTGCTCGAGGAGCTCGGCGGCGTGCGCGCGGCTGCGGTCGAGGTCGGGCTCGAGGTCGGCCAGGGCCGCGGCCCCGCTGATCCCGGCCCCCCGGAGCTCCGCCGCGTCGAGGGCGATCGACCCGGCCAGCGCGAGCACCGGGACCCCGGCCGCGGCCGCCCGCGCGGCGACCCCGGCCGGGCCCTTGCCACGCAGCGTCTGGGCGTCCAGCCGGCCCTCCCCGGTGACGACGAGGTCGGCCCCGGCCAGCCGCTCGTCGAACCCGAGCAGCTCCGCGACCAGGTCGAACCCCGGGCGCAGCCGCGCGTCGAGCAGCGTCATGGCCCCGTAGCCCACGCCGCCCGCCGCTCCGGCGCCCGGCACGTCCTCCCGGCCCTCGGCGCCCGTCGCCGCGCCGAGGACGCGGGCCCAGGAGGCCAGCGCCGCGTCGAGGCGCGCCACCGCGGCCTCGTCGGCGCCCTTCTGGGGCCCGTAGACCGCGGCGGCACCGTGGGGGCCGAGCAGCGGGTTGTCGACGTCGCAGGCCACCTCGACCGTGGTGCCGTCCGGCACGGCGAGCCCGGTGAGGTCGACCCGCGCGACGTCGGCCAGCCGCCCGCCCCCGATCCCGGCCGGGAGGACGGTGCCGTCGGCGGCGCGCAGCACGGCACCGAGGGCCTGGGCGAGGCCCGCGCCGCCGTCGGTGGAGGCGCTGCCGCCGAGGCCGAGCACGACGTGGCGCGCACCGTCGTCGAGCGCGGCCCGCAGGACCTCCCCGAGCCCGTAGGTGGTCGCGTCCTCCGGGCGCGCGACGCCGCCCGGGAGACGCACCAGGCCGCACACGTCGGCGAGCTCGACGACGGCCACGTCCCCGGAGCGTGCCCAGGCGGTCTCGACGGGGTCGCCGGTCGGACCGGTCGCGGTGCACGGACGGCGGGTGAAGCCGGCGGCCACGGCGGCGTCGACGGTGCCGTCGCCTCCGTCGGCGACCGGGCACAGCTCGGTGTCCAGGCCGCGCGTGGCGAGGCCGCGGGCGATCGCCGCGGCGACGTCGGCCGCCGTCAGCGAGCCCTTGAACGTGTCGGGGGCGACGAGGACGCGCACACCCGCGGAGCGTGCCGGGCGGGCGACCGTGCGTCGAGGGGGCCCACGAGTCGGAGCCGGAGCCGTCGAGACCGGGAGCTCGGGAGGGGACTCCGCGTGGTCGGCCGATCACAGTCCGGCCGTGTCGGTCGTGTCACACGATAGGATCACGACCAGAGCGCCCGCTCCGGCCGCCGTCGGGGGACGGCCGGTTCGGGCGCTCGCCCTGTCCGCGCACGCCGGTCCCCCGCACGGTCGTGACCGACCCCGGACATGAGGGAACCCGGGCCGTCAGGTCGGGGGTCTGACGGCACCGGGTTCATCCAGCACATCGTCCGGCCCCGCATGGGACGTTACCGACCCCTGATGTGACGGCGATCACACTGCTCACCGCGGCGAGAAGGCTGCCAGGAACCGGTCCCGGAAGGCCTCCATCGGCCAGGTCGGGGCGCCCGGGTCGGGGCGCAGGCCGTCGGTCCAGCCCCATGCCGCGGTGCGCGCGAGGACGGCGGGGTCGCGGCTGAGGATCGAGATGGGGACGTCGCGCCCCGCGCCGGGTCCGGTGACCAGCGGGGCGGGCTGGTGGTCCCCCACGGCGATCACGACGAGGTTCGGGTCGTGCGAGCGCTGCACCCAGGAGGTCAGGGCGTCGAGGGTGTAGGCGATCGACGTCGCGTAGCCGGCGCGGACGGTCGCGGTGTCGCCCGGTGCCGGCGCGGCGGCCTGGGCGTCGAACACCGACCCGTCGCCCAGCTGGTCCCACCCGATCATGTGCGGCAGCGGCGTCCACGGTGCGTGGCTGGAGACCAGGTCGATCTCGGACATGATCGGTGGGCGCGGGCCGGGCCGGTCGCCCTCGAGGCGGTCGAACCGGTCGAGGACGTACTGGTCGGGCATGGAGGCCCAGCCGAACGACGGGCCCCGGTAGCCGAGGTCGTACACGTTGTAGGCCCGCTCGTAGCCGTAGAAGGCGCCCTCGGGCCAGGGGCGGGTGGTCCCGGGCTGCACCGCGACGGTGTCCCACCCCGCGCGGCGGAACGCGGCGGAGAGCGTGAAGCGGTCGCTCGAGGTGAGCGTGAGGTAGCGCTGCTGGTTGTCCACCCGCAGCCCCGAGAGCAGGGTGGCGTGCGCGAGCCAGCTGCCGCTGCCGACCACCGACGACGTCAGGAACCCGCTGCGCGCACCCCACCCGGCGGCCGGGAGCTCACGGTCGGCGCGGTCGAGGACCGGGGTCACCGTCGGGGCGAGCCCGGGATCGGTGAGCGCGGCGCGGCCGTAGCTCTCCACGATGGCGAGGACGACGTCCTTGCCCCGCAGTGCGGTGAGCAGGTCGGCCGGGGGCGCCCCGGCCCAGGCGTCGGCGCGGGACGCGGCGGCGAAGGCGTCGGCGTCGCGCAGCGAGGCGGCGGTCAGGTGTGCCCGGTCGGCCACCCCCGACGAGGCGGTCGCGGCGGCGAGCCGGACCCCGGGCGCGGTCGTCGTCCCGGCCACCACCGCCAC
Source organism: uncultured Actinomycetota bacterium (assembly GCA_963849235.1). Lineage (GTDB taxonomy): Bacteria > Actinomycetota > Actinomycetes > Mycobacteriales > Pseudonocardiaceae > Actinomycetospora. The sequence continues at coordinate 16,771 of CAWKGY010000005.1, forward strand.
CAACCACACCGCCCCGAGCGTGGCCAGCACCCGCAGCACCGGCCGACGGTGCGCCGCGGCCCGCGTCGTGACCCGGCGGGCCGCGAGCGCCCCGCCCGCGAGCAGCACCACCCCGAGGACCACCACGACGACGACCGCCGCGACCTCGGCAGCCGCCCCGTACGTGCTCCCGACGAACTCCGCGCCGTCGGCCACGAGGGCCCGGTCGAGCACGGGGTCGAAGGGGCGGGCGAGCACGGTGGAGAAGCCGACGTCGAAGGCGGTCAGCACCGCCCACACGCCGAGCAGCGCCCCGGCCACGAGCGCGAGCGGCCGGCGCACGCGGCGCGGCAGCAGCACGAGCAGCGCCAGCCCGGCGACCCCCTCGACGGGCAGGCGCACGTACGACCGGACCAGCAGCCCCGACGCGTCCTGCGGCGCCACCAGCACGATCCCGAGGAGGAGCACCGCGACGACCGTCAGGACCACGGCGGCCGCGCGGCGCCACGCGGGCCGCGCACGCTCGCCGTCGGGCCCCTCGCCGTCGGGACCCTCGCCGTCGGGAGCCTCGCCGTCGGGACCCTCGCCGTCGGGACCCTCGCCCGCCCCGCCGGCACGAGGGGAGCCCTCGTGCCGGAAGAGCGACCGGATCCTCCCCTCGCCCGGGGCCGCGGGGCGCCGGCGGGCGAGCCACACCACCGACACCCCGAACGACCAGGCGAGCGCGGCGAGCGCCACGGCGACGACGGCGGCCGACGCGGCCCGGGGCAGGACGTCCGCACTCGCCACCGTGAGCGCCACGCCCTGCAGCGCCGCGACCACCTTCGCCGAGCGGCGCGCCGGCAGCGGGTCCCGCAACCACGGCAGGGCCCACCCGGCGGCGACGAAGGCGTAGCGCATCGCACCCACCGCGAGCACCCAGCCGCCCAGGTCGGTCGCGACGTGCACCGAGAGGACGGCGAGCAGCGCGGCGTCGAGCTCGGAGTCGAACCGCGCCCCCAGCTCCGTTGCCGTGCGGGTGCGGCGCGCGACGAGCCCGTCGATTCCGTCCAGCGCGAGCGCGACGACCGTGAGGACGACCAGCGGCGCCGGCCCGACGGCCCCCGGGACGGCCAGGTCCTGCAGCACCAGCGCGGCCACGCCGCCCACCAGCACCGCCCGCAGCGCGGTGACCGTCCCGGCGGGCCCGAGCGTCACCGCCCCGGCGCGGCGCGCCGTCCGCGTCACGAGGGCCCCGGTGAGCAGCAGGAACGTCGCGCCGCCCGCCCAGCCCGCGGCGCCGAGGCCGGTGACCGTCCGCAGCAGCGCGAACAGCCCGACCGCGACGACGGCGGAAGCGGCCACGGTGACCGCGATCGGGGGCCGCGTGAGCGTCGTCGGGGGACGGGACATCCGCCCATCGTCACCCCGACCCATGACACGATCGTGAGGTGGGCGTGCAGCCACGGACCGCTCGCGCGTTCCGGATCCTCGAACCCGGGCACGGCGCCCTCGTGGAGGTGGAACTCCCGGAGCGCGGCCCCGACGACGTCGTCGTCGCCACCCGCCACAGCGCGATCAGCCGGGGCACCGAGCTGCTGGTCTTCCGCGGCGGGGTGCCCCCGAGCCAGCACGCCCTCATGCGGGCGCCGTTCCAGGAGGGTGGGTTCCCCGGGCCGGTGACCTACGGCTACCTCGCGGTCGGCACCGTCGAGGAGGGCCCGGCGGACCTGCGCGGCCGCGACGTGTTCTGCCTGCACCCCCACCAGACCCGTTTCGTGGTCCCGGCGTCGGCGGTCTCCGTCGTGCCCGGGGACGTGCCGGTGACGCGGGCCGTGCTCGCGGGCACCGTCGAGACCGCGGTCAACGCGCTGTGGGACGCCGCACCGCGGGTCGGGGACCGCATCGCCGTCGTCGGGGCCGGCATGGTCGGGTGTGCGGTCGCCGCGCTGCTCGCCGGGTTCCCCGGGGTGCGGGTGGAGCTCGTCGACGTCGACCCGGGCCGCGCGGCGGTGGCCGAGGCACTCGACGTCGGGTTCGCGCTCCCCGACGAGGCCGCGGGCGGCTGCGACCTGGTGGTCCACGCCAGCGCGACGGAGGCCGGCCTCGCCCGCTCGCTCGAGCTGCTCGGCGTCGAGGGCGAGGTGATCGAACTGTCCTGGTACGGCGACCGCACGCCCCGGGTCCCGCTGGGCGAGGGCTTCCACTCCGGCCGGCTCGCGATCCGGGCCAGCCAGGTGGGCCGGGTGTCGCCGTCGCGGCAGGCCCGGTGGACCTACGCCGACCGGATGGCGCTCGCGCTGCGCCTGCTCGCCGACCCCCGCTTCGACGCGCTGATCACCGAGGCGGTGGCGTTCGACGAGCTCCCGGCGACGATGGCCCGGCTCGCCGGCGGGGCACCGGGGCTGGGGGTGCGGGTGGACTACTGATCCCGGGCGTCAGAAAAGTCCCTTTGCGGACACCGGACGTCCGGAAACCGTCGTCGATCATCGGAGTTGATCATGTTCTCGGTGACCGTCCGCGACCACGTCATGGTCGCCCACAGCTTCACCGGCGCCGTGTTCGGACCGGCCCAGGCCCTGCACGGCGCCACGTTCGTCGTCGACGCCACGTTCCGCCGGCCCGCGCTGGACGCCGACAACATCGTCGTCGACATCGGGCTGGCGACGTCCTCGCTCGGTGCCGTCCTCGACGACCTGCGCTACCGCAACCTCGACGACGAGCCCGACTTCGCCGGGGAGAACACGACGACGGAGTTCCTCGCGCAGGTCATCGCCGACCGGCTGGCCGCGCGCATCCACGCCGGCGACCTCGGCGAGGGCGCTCGGGGCATCGCCGCGATCGCGGTGGAGCTGCGCGAGTCGCACGTCGCGCGGGCGGGGTACGAGCGGGCGCTGTGAGCGGCCCGGCCTCGTGCCAGCACAGTGCCGATGCTGCCGTCGGACGGCAGGACGGCGTCGTTCGCCCGTACGGGACCGACACCGTCCACGCCGTGCTCCCCGGGGACGTCGACGCCGTCCCGAGCGGCGGCAACGTCTACGACCGCCGGGTGCTCGCCGGGCTGGGGGCCCTCGGCGTCGGGGTCGTCGAGCACCGGCTGCCGGGTCGCTGGCCGGACGGCGACGCGTCGGTGGTCGCGGGGGCGCTGGCGGAGGTCCCCGACGGCGGGTCGGTGCTGCTGGACGGGCTCGTCGCGTGCGGGGTGCCTGACGCGCTCGCGGCCCACGGCGGGCGGCTGCGGCTCGTGGTGCTGGTGCACCTGCCGCTGGCCGACGAGGTCGGGCTCCCCGGGTCGGTCGCCCGGGACCGGGATCGGCGCGAGCGGGCCGCGCTCGGGCACGCGGCCGCGGTCCTGACGACGAGCCGCTGGACCGCCGACCGGATCGTCGCGCGGCACGGGCTGGACCCGGCGCGCGTGCTCGTGGCGGCGCCGGGGGTCGATCCGGCGCCGGTCTCCCCCGGCTCGGCGGTCACCGGGACCGCGCCGCGTCTGCTGTGCCTCGGGGCGCTCACCCCGACCAAGGGCCAGGACGTGCTCGTCGAGGCCCTCGCCCGGATCGCGGACCGACCGTGGACGGCCGTGCTGGCGGGCCCGACGAGCCGTGACCTCGGCTTCGTCGTCGGGCTGCGCGCCGCGATCGCCCGCCACGGGCTCGCGGACCGGGTGAGCGTCCCCGGGCCACTCACCGGACGGGCACTCGATACGGCGTGGTCGGCCGCCGACCTGCTCGTGCTGCCCTCGCGGGCCGAGACCTTCGGGATGGTCGTGACCGAGGCGCTGGCGCGGGGCGTCCCGGTGGTGGCGAGCCGCGTCGGCGGGGTCGGCGAGGCGTGGGCCGACGGCGCCCCGAGCGGCCCCGCGCGGGGCGGCCGGGACGGGTCCCCGGCCCACGGAAGTCCAGTCGCGCGGCCCCCTCCCCGGCCCCCTCGGCGGCCCCGGCACCTGGGTACCTCCTGAGAACGTTCCGGCGCTCGCCGCAGCGCTACGGCGGTGGCTGGGGGACCCGGTGCTGCGTTCCGGGTGGAGACTCTCAGCGCTCGGACGGAGGCGCACGCTGAGGCCGTGGTCATCCCCCTCCCGCCTGGTGCTCCGGACGCTCCTGCCCCCTGGGCGGCGCGTCTGAGCGAGCCCGGCTCCCCGGTCTGCACCCCGGACTGGCTCGCCCTGCGCGAGCCCGCCGACCACGCCGCCCGGGCCGAGGAGCTCGCCGCCGACCTCGACGCGTGGACGGGTACCGACCCCCTCGTCGTCCGGGACCTCGGGTGCGGCACCGGATCGATGGGCCGCTGGCTCGCGCCCCGCCTCACGCGCCCCCAGCGCTGGTTCCTCCACGACCGCGACGCCGACCTCGCCCGGCGCGCCGCCGCCGCGTCGCCGTGCCCGGCCACCGCCGTCGTCGGCGACCTGGACGACCTCACCGATCTCGCGCCCGCCGACGTCGTCGTCTGCTCGGCGCTGCTCGACCTGCTCCGGGCCCCCGACGTCGAGCGCCTGGCCGAGCTCACCACCCGGGCCGGGGCCGCCGCGCTGCTGACCCTCTCGGTGACCGGCGAGGTGGCGTTCGACCCCGCCGACCCCCTCGACGACGCCGTCGCCGCCGCCTTCGACGCCCACCAGCGCCGCGACGGACGCCTCGGCCCGGACGCCGCCGACGCCGCCACGGAGGCGTTCACCCGCCACGGGTACGCGGTCCGGCGCCGGACGAGCCCGTGGCGGCTCGGGGCGACGGACGCCGCGCTCGTCGAGGAGTGGCTGCGCGGCCGGCTCGACGCGGCCTGCGAGCAGGACCCCGCGCTCGGGCCCCACGCCGGGCGGTACCTGACGGACCGGCTCGAGGCGCTCGCCGCCGGGACGCTGCGGGCCGAGATCGGGCACGCGGACCTCCTCGCGCTGCCGACCGGCGAGGGCGCCGCGTGAAGTACCTGAAGCTGCTGGTCGGGGTGGCGGTGGTCGTGGCCGTGGTGGTGCACCTGGGCACCGGGGCGGTCCTCGACGGCCTGCGCGCGGTCTCCCCCACCGCGGTCATCGCCGCCCTCGGACTCGGAGCGATCACCACGGCGGCGTGCGCGGCCCGCTGGTGCGTGGTCGCCCGCGGCCTCGGACTCCCCCTCCGATTCGGCCCCGCCCTCGGGGACTGCTACCGCGCCCAGTTCCTCAACTCCGTGCTGCCCGCCGGAGTCCTCGGCGACGTCCACCGCGCGGTCGATCACGGCCGCCGCGCCGGCGACCTCGCCCGCGGCGTGCGCGCGGTGGTCCTCGAACGCCTCGCCGGCCAGACCGTGGTCATCGCCGGCGCCCTCGCGATCCTGCTGATGCTCCCCAGCCCGGTCCACGCCCTGCTCACCGACCTCACCCACTCCCTGCCCGCGATCGCCACCACCACCGCTATCGCGGTGGCGGTGCTGCTGGCCCTGGCCGGGATCCCCCGGGTCCGGCGCACCCTGACCGAGCTCGCCGCCAGCACCCGCGCCGGGCTGTTCACCCGACGCACCGGCCCCGCCGTCCTCGGGCTCTCGGTGATCGCCATGCTCGGGCACCTCGGGCTGCTCGCCGTCGCCGCCGCCGCGGTCGGGGTCCAGGCCGGGCTCGCCGCGCTGGTACCGCTGCTGGTGCTCTCCCTGCTGGCCATGGGCCTGCCGCTCAACGTCGGCGGCTGGGGACCCCGCGAGGCCACCACCGCGGTCGCGTTCGGCCTGGCCGGGCTCGGCGCCGACGCCGGCCTGGCCACCGCGGTCGCCTTCGGCGTCCTCGCCCTGGTCTCCACCCTGCCCGGCCTCGGGGTGCTCCTCCTGCGCCGGACGGTCCAACGACGCACCCCCGCTCCGACGAACTCGCCGTGGCTCGGATATCGGGCGGCCCACCCGTCAGTAGCGTGAGGCGGGTGCTCGTCCTCGTCCGTCACGGCCAGACCGGCGCCAACCGGCGCGGGCTGCTGCTGGGACGGGCCGACCCGCCGCTCTGCGACGACGGGCACGAGCAGGCCGACGCCCTCGCCCGGTCGCTCGCGCCCCCCGCCCGCCTCGTCAGCAGCCCCCTCGTCCGGGCCCGGCAGACCGCCCACGCGATCGCCGCCGCCTCCGGCACCCCGGTGGAGCTCGACGACCGGTGGGTCGAGATGGACTACGGCGACCTCGACGGCTGCCCCGCCTCCGCCCTCGACGCCGCCGGCTGGCGGGCCTGGCGTGACGACCCGGCCCACGTCCCCGCCGGCGGCGAGTCGGTCGCGGCGGTGGGGGCCCGGGTCCGGGCGGCCTGCCGGGAGCTGGCCGGCGCCGCCGCGGGCGGGGACGTCGTGGTCGTCACCCACGTCTCCCCCATCAAGGCGGCGATCGCCTGGGCCCTGGGGGTCGGCGACGAGGTGGCCTGGCGGCTGTGGGTCGCCGACGCCGCCGTGTGCCGGATCGACACCTCGGGCTCGACGCCCCGGCTGCTCGCCTTCAACGACGTCACCGCGCACACCGCGACGCCGGTGCCCTGAGCCGGATCAGGCCCGGCGGTCGGGACGGGGCTGGATGCTGCTCGCCGACGGATCGGCGGGCGTGGTCTCCACTCCCAGGAACGTGGTCCGCCGGGCGGGCCCGAGCTCGGCGGCGAGGGCCTCGGGGACGTCGAGGAACTCGACGTCGGCGCCGTCGACGAGGTGCTGGATCCGCACGTGGGCCAGGACCCGGGCGAGCTGCGGGTGCCACGGGCCGAGCCCGGCGAGGGTGACGAGCAGTTCGTGGCGCCCCCGGGGACGGACCTCCCCCAGCTGCATCTGCAGCCGACCGGCCGCGGCCTGGTCGACCGGGCCCGCGATCCCGACGCCGAGGCAGCCGGGCCCGTACTCGCGCAGGGCGATCGCCGGCTGGTCCGGACCGTGGGGGTCGGAGGCCAGCTCCGCGTTGATCTCCTCCAAGGCGCGCAGCCGGCGCTGGGACAGCGCGGCTGCCCACGGATGGACCGGTGTGGCCCGTGGTCCGGACGTACGAGGTGTCGCCATTGCCGCCAGATCCATCCCCTGTGTGCGGCCCCTGTCGCCAGAGGCGCCGCCGGGTCCGGGGCGACGTGTCTCGTCGGGCACCACCGCCGGCGCGCGGCGACGAGGTGACCGATCTGTCGTGGCGCAGCCTAGCCGTCGCCGGCGGCCGCGTGGTCGGGATGCGGACGCCTACCCGGCGAGCATCAGGGGCTCGACGCGGCTGCGGTAGGCGGTGTCGACGCCGAGCTCGAGGCCCCGGAGGAGCTCCTCCATCTCGCGGGAGGCGCGGTCGGCGAACTCCCCGATGTGCGCGGCCACGGCGTCCGAGGCCTGGTACTGGCGCTGCTCGACCCGCTTGCGGTGCTCCTCGAAGAGGGCGACGCCGCCGAGCAGCAGCACCGGCAGGAAGCCGATCCAGCCCGGGATGGCGAGCGCCATGACGTTCGTGAGCACGAAGAAGATCATGAAGCCCATGTAGGCGCGCATCGCGATGTTGACCGACGTGCTCACCGCGCTGTTCTTCTTCTTGTTCACCGCGAGCCGGTCGGCGTCGAAGTCGCTGGTCGTGAGGCTGCGCGGTGGGTCGACGGCCACGCTGTCCGCGAACGCGAAGTGCTGGGCGGCGCGGGCGGAGAAGGCGCGGGCGGCGGCGACGGTGCCGTGGCGGGTGCCCTGGAGCTCGGCGACGAGGCGGGCGTCGAGCCAGGCCTTGAGCTCGGGGCCGGTGCGGCCGGGGTCGGTGTCCTCGATGTGGTCCTGGGCCTCCTTGCCCACCTGCGCGACGCGGGTGCGCCAGTCGTACGCCGACTGGGACGAGATCGAGGCGAACGCCGTCGAGAGGAGCTCGCCCCACTGCGAGGCCCGCTCCCGGTAGAACTCGCCGGGCGGGTTCCGGTCCGGCCGGGCGGGGCGACGGACGACGTCGGGGTGGGTGGTCCTCGGGGCCGTACGGGCCGGACGAGCCGGGCGGACCGGTCGCACGAGGCGCGGCAGCGGCATCAGGCGGGCCTGCGGACCGGCGTCGGACGTGGTGATGATCGTCGTCTCCGTGCTGAGCATCTCGAACGTCTCCCTCGTGCGACCCCGGCCCCGTGTGCTGGGAAAGAGACTGCCGGGAACGGGCCGTGCGTTCGATCGAGCAGGCCCCCCGGTCCGGCGGCGCCCGCCCCCCGGTCCGGGTAGGGACAGCCCCCGGCGACGCCTCAGCCGCGCACCGTCCGGGAGAACCAGCGCATCGACGCCCCGCGCGGGGCCAGCTGCTGGCTCGGCCGGAAGCCGCATCCCTCGGCCACCCGCAGCGAGGCGGCGTTGTCCCGGTCGATGCGGAGCACGGCGAGCGAGGCCGTCGTCCGCGCCGTCAGGAACTCGCACATCAGCTCGACCGCCCGGCCGGCGTACCCGCGCCCCCGCCACGCCGGGAAGACGCCGTAGGACAGGTTCGCCGCCCCGGCCTCGAGCTCGGAGAACCGCAGCTGGATCTCCGCGGTCCCGGCCAGGCAGGAGGTGGCCGCGTCCCGGATCCCCCACGAGAGGCCGGCTCCGGCCCGGTACCAGTCGCCCCGCCAGTCGGCGGTGCACGCCTCGACGTAGCGCTGCGCCGTCGCCGGGGTCGAGGGGCCGCCCGAGAGCCGGGCGACGAGCTCGTCGTCCTCCCCGGCCACCAGGGCCGGGACGTCCTCGAGGGTCATGGCCGACAGGACGATCACGCCGTCGGTCAGCTCGGGCGCCACGGAACCCACGGACCCCTCCTCCAGCATGGTGGCGGCACCCCGCCTTCACACGAGTGTTGCGACGATCGCGGTTCGGCGCCGCCGGAGCGGACTACGGTGGTCGACGAGGGAGGTGGGCCGTGTCCGACGAGGAGCTGATCGTCGCGTTCGCGCTGACGCGGCTGGACCACCCGGGCCTCGACCTGGAGGACACCGCCGCGCTGCTGGTGCGCCGGGTGGGGCCGGAGGAGACGCTCGCGTTCGCGGCGCAGAACCTGGCCGACCGCGGCGAGCTGCGGGGCGGCGTGTTCGAGGCGGCGGTGGAGCGGGTCATGCGCGTCGTCCTCGCCCTGCGCGACGCCCAGGACTGAACCCGCCCCCTGGCCGACCAGGACCGGATCACGTCCACCCCACCGCCCGGAGCAGGGCCGCGGTCACCGCGGCGGCGATCACGACGACGATGAACGGCGCGCGCAGCAGCAGCGCGACGATCGCCACGACGAGCCCCGCGGCCCGCGCGTCGAGGGTCAGCGCCGTCCCGGTCGAGAAGGTCTGGAGCACGACGAGCGAGGCGAGCAGCGCGGCGGGGAGCATCTCCGTCACGCCGATCGCCCGCGGCTGCTCCAGGAACGACGGCGGCACGGTGTAGCCGGCGACCTTGAACGCGTAGGCGATGGCCGACGCCGTCAGGACCGCGATCCACCCGCTCATCCCGGCGCGCCCGGCGACGGGGTCGGCGGGACGGCCGCGGGTCGCCGCGGCCAGAACCACGCGACGAGCGCGCCGACGAACGCCGCGGCGAGCACCGGCAGCCCCTGCGGGATCACCGGGACGAGGACGGTGGTGACGACCGCGCCCACCACGGCGATCGCCACCGGCTGCCGCGCGCGCATCCGCGGCCACAGCAGCGCGACGAAGGCGGCCGAGGCGGCCGCGTCGAGCCCGAAGCGCTTCGGGTCGCCCAGCGCGTCCCCGGCCAGGGCCCCGACGAGCGTCATGAGGTTCCAGCCGACGTACACCCCGAGCCCGGTCACCCAGAACCCGAGTCGGCGCCGGGGCGGGTCGGCCTGCGACACCGCCACCGCCGTCGACTCGTCGATCGTCAGCTGCGCCATGGCGAACCGGCGCCACCCCGAGGGCTGCATCGTCGGCGTGAGCTGCAGCCCGTAGAGCGCGTTGCGCACCCCGAGCAGGGAGGCCGCCGCGACGGCCGCCCCCACCGTGCCGCCTCCGCCGAGGATGCCGATCAGGGCGAACTGCGACCCGCCGCTGAACAGCAGCAGCGAGAGCACGCAGGTCTGGAGGACGCTCAGGCCGCTGGTCACGGCGAGCGCCCCGAAGCTCACCCCGTAGAGCCCGGTGGCCACCGCGACCGACAGACCCTGCCGGACGACCGCGCGCCGCGCGGCCGTCCCGTCCTCGTCGGGCTCGTCCTCGGGCTCGTCGTCGGGCCCGGCTCGACCGTTCGTCACCGGATCAGGATGCGGGCTCCACGACGAACTTCCCGAGCACGCCCCGCTCCCCCAGCGCGGTCACCGCCTCGTGGGCCCGCTCCAGCGGGAACCTCCCGGCGATCGGCGGGTCGACGGCGCCGGACTCGAGCAGCGGCACGAGCCGGTCCCACTCGTCGCGCTGGGCCCCGGGCCGCGGGATCGCGTAGGCGCCCCAGCCGACACCGCGCACGTCGATGTTGTTCAGCAGCAGCCGGTTCACCTTCACCGTCGGGATGTCGCCCGCGGTGAAGCCGAGGACCAGCAGCCGCCCCAGCGGCGCCAGGCTGCGCAGCGAGTCGGTGAACCGGTCCCCGCCGACCGGGTCGACCACCATGTCGACCCCCTTCCCGCCGGTCAGCTCGCCCACCGCGTCCTTGAACCCGTCGGCGAGGACGGCGTCGTGGGCCCCGACGGAGCGCACGAACTCGGCCTTCTCCTCGGTCGACACCACCCCGATCACGCGGGCACCGAGCGCCACCGCGAGCTGGATGGTCGCGGTGCCGATGCCGCCGGCCGCCCCCTGCACCAGCACCGTCTCGCCGGAGCGGAGGTTGCCGCGCAGGCCCAGCGCGAACGACATCGTCAGGTAGTTCATCGGCAGGCAGGCCCCGGCGGCGAAGCCGACCGTGTCGGGGAGGGGGAACACGTTCTGCGCCGGCACCGACACCACCTCGGCGAACCCGCCGATCGTGCTCATGGCGACGACCCGGTCGCCCGGGGAGAAGCCGCTGTCGGGCGGCGCCTGGCGCACCGTGCCCGCCGGTTCCCCGCCGAGGACGAACGGCGGCTCGGGCCGGTACTGGTAGCGGCCCTGGGTGAGCAGCAGGTCGGGGAAGTTCACCCCCGTGGCCGCCACGTCCACGAGGACCTCGCCCTCGCCCGGCACCGGCTCGTCGACCTCGGTGGTCTCGAGCCCGGCGGGACCGTCGGTGGTCACCACTCGTACTGCGCGCACGTGCGTCTCCAGCGTCAGGGGGCGGGGCGGGTGAAGGGGTAGCGGGGGTTGGCGACGGCGAGGCGGGTCAGCGTGCCCGAGCGCACGGCGGCCCGCACGTCGTCGGCGCCGGGGTCGAGCGCGCCGGATCGCAGCCGGGCCGCGAGCTCGGCGTCGTCGGCGCACCCGACCGCCGCGAGGAGCTCGCGGCGCCGCGGCCGGGAGGAGTCGGCCAGCTCGCGGCGCACGGTGCCGAGCGCGGTCCGGGCGACGCGGGCCAGGTAGCGGGAGCGGTCGTCGCCGGGGACCAGCTCCTCGGCGAGGAAGCCGGAGACCGCCTCGAGCAGCTCGTCGACGGTCGGACGGTCGGCGCCCGGGTCGGGCGCGCCCGCCGCCGCCGGGGCCCCGAACCCGGCCAGCTCGGCCTCGTCGACCACCCCGAGCGCGAGCAGGGCGTCGTACTCGGCCTCGACGGCCCGGCGCCCGAGCGTGGCCATCTCGACCGAGCGCTCGGTGCCGCCCAGGTGACGCTCGGCCTGCACGCGGCAGATCACCGACCAGTGCACGCAGCCGTAGACCTCCCACCACGCGACGGCGCCCGCGTCCGGGGCCTCGCCGGCCACCTCGGCGTAGCCCGCGAGCAGGTCGGCCCGGCTCCCGAACCCGCCGACCTCCGGTGCCGCGCCGAAGCGCCAGGCCCGCACGCAGGCCCACCCGAGGTCCTCGCGCGGGTCGCCGACGTGGGCGAGCTCCCAGTCGAGCACGGCGGCCAGGCCGTCCGGGGCGACCAGGAGGTTGCCGTGGCGGAAGTCGCCGTGGACGAGGGCGGGGCGCACGCCGGGCGGGCGGTGGTCCGCCAGCCAGCGGAACGCCACCTCCAGCGCGGGCCGGGCCTCCCCGAAGGCGTCGTGGGTCGCGCGGAGGGCGGCAAGTGCGTCGGGTACGTGCTCGAGGGCCGGGACCTCCGCCGGGTCGACGGCGTGGATGCGGGCGAGGACCCGGCCGAGCTCGCGGGCGAGCCCGGCCCGCGCGGCGGCGTAGCGGTCGTCGCGCAGCAGCCGCCACGGCAGGCTCTCCCCCGCGACGTGGGCCAGGACGAGGTACGGGGTGCCGGTCGCGTCGGTGCCGTCGCCGGTGGCCACCAGGGCCGGGACGGGGACGCCGGCCCGGGCGGCCGCCCGCAGGCACTCGGCTTCGCGCACCATCTCGACCGGGCGCGGGGCGTCCGGCGGGTCGCGGCGCAGGACGAGGACGCGGCCGTCGAGCGTGAAGGACCACGTCTCCCGGCTCGCGCCCGCCGAGAGCCGCGCCAACCCGGTGACCGGCCCCCCGAGGACCTCGGCGAGGGCGGCGGCCAGGGCCTCCTCGGTGCGGGGGGCGGTCATCGGCCGTGGCCCACGGCGTCGAGGGCGATCGCGCGGTGCCGGCGCACCACCTCGTCGGCGTCCAGCTCGCCGCCGGGCCGGTACCAGGTCGCGACGCTCGTGCAGGCCGCCGTCACGAACCGCGCGGCGTCCTCGGGGTGCCCGGTGGCGAACGCGCCGTGGCGCACCCCGTCGCGCACCACCCGGTCGAAGAGCCGCTGCTGGGCGTCGCGCTTGGCGACGATCAGCGCGCGCCCGGGGGCCTCGAGGGCCCGCAGCTCGCTGTTGCCGATGAGACTCTCGCGCTGGGACTCCATGTGGACGCGGACGTGGGCCTCGACGATCGCGCCGAGGCGCTGCGCGGGGTCGGGCCCGGCGAGGTCGAGGGCGTCCTCGGTCGCCCGGACGAGCACGTCGAGCCCGCGGTCGCAGATGGTGACCAGGAGGCCCTGCTTGGAGGCGAAGTGGTGGTAGAGCACCGCGGCGCTCGTGCCCGCGGCGGAGGCGATGTCACGGACCGAGGCGCCGTGGTACCCGTGGGCGGCCATCACGTCGACCGCCGCGGCGAGCAGCGTCGCCGCCGTCGGCTCGTCGTCGGGCCGGACGAGCACCGAGGGCACCGGCCCGGCGCCCCGGCGGGACGCCGCGGCGGACACCTCGGGGCGGACCATGCCGTGCACCCTACCGACGTCGAACACTCGTTCAACACCCCTTGACGGGCTGACCAGCACGCTTCTAGCGTCGTTGAACGCTCGTTCGACGTCGAGGGCGCGGCTGGAGGTGATGTGCGATGGCGGGTCCCTACGCGGGGCTGCGGGTCTTCGACCTCAGCCACGTCATCGCCGGCCCGTACTGCACGCGCCTGCTCGCCGACCTCGGGGCCGACGTCGTCCGCGTCGAGCAGCCCCGCGGGGACCTCATGCGGTCCCTGCCCGTGGCCGTGGGCGACCCCGCCGACCACGTCTCCAGCGCCTATGCGCAGTACAACGGCGGCAAGCGCTCGATCGGGCTGGACCTCAAGGACCCCCGGGGGCTCGAGCTCGCGCTGCGCCTGGCCGACTGGGCCGACGTGGTCGTCGAGAACTTCGCCCCCGGCGTGCTCGGCCGCCTCGGCCTCGGCTGGGACGTGCTGCACGCCCGGGACCCCCGCACGGTGCTCTGCTCGCTCTCGACGTTCGGGACCGAGGGCCCGTACGCGCACCTGTCGGGCTTCGGGCTCGTCGCCGAGGCGTACTCCGGGCTGATGTCGCTCACCGGCTCCGAGGGCGGGCCGCCGATGCACTTCGGGACCGCGCTCGCCGACGTCAACTCCGCGGTCCACGCGCTGGCCGCGATCGGCGCCGCGCTCCACCGCCGGGAGACCACCGGGGACGGCACCCACATCGACATCTCGGCGTTCGACTCGCTGTTCGCGATGATCGACCAGCAGCCCGCCGCGGGCGCGTTCACCGACGGCGAGGCGGTGCGCGGGAAGTACGGCAACCGGCACACCACGAGCGTGCCGTCGGGGGTCGCGACCTGCGCCGACGGCTCCCACCTGGCGTACGGGATGGCCGGCGACGTCTTCTTCGCGCGGCTCGTGACCGCGATGGACGCGCCCGACCTGGGCGAGCGCTACGGGGCCGTCGCGGCGCGGGTCGCCGACCCCGGCCCGCTCTACGACCGCATCGAGGCCTGGGCCGCCACCTGGCCGACCGCCGACGCCCTCGTCGAGCACCTCGTCGCCCACGGCCTGTCCGCCGCCCGCGTCCGCGGGGTCCGCGAGAACCTCACCGACCCGCACCTGATCGCCCGCGGCACCCTCTCCCCCGTCGAGTACCCGGGACACGGCGAGGTCCTCCTGCCCACGGCGCCCTTCCGCTTCTCCGGCGCCGAGGTGCGGCCCGGGAAGCCGGCCGGGCCGATCGCCGCGGACACCGCCGAGGTCCTCTCGGGGGTGCTGGGGCTCGACGCGGCCGAGGTCGCGGCGCTGCACGGGGCCGGTGTCGTACACGGCGGCGGGCTGGGAGACGACGACCTGCCCGACGGCGACCTGGCTGACGACCTGCCCGACGAACCTCGTCGACGACACCCCTGGAGGCGCACGGTGACGGTCACCCTGGAGCGGTCGGAGGACGGCCAGGTCGCGACGCTGCGGTTCGCGAGCGAGCACCCGCTCAACGTCCTCACCACCGCCACGCTCGAGGCCCTGCTGTCGCGGGTGCGCGAGGTGGCGGCCGACCGGGCGGTCCGGGTGCTGCTGATCCGCGGCGCGGACACCGTGTTCACCGGCGGTGCCGACCTCGTCGACCTCGGCGCGCTCGACGACGACGCCTACCGCCACTACATCGCCACCGAGTACCGCCTGTTCGCCGAGGTCGAGGCCCTGCCCCTGGTCACCGTCGCGGTGATCGCCGGGCCCTGCGTCGGCAACGGCGCCGAGCTCGCCCTGGCCTGCGACTTCCGCATCTGCACCGAGGACGCCCGTCTCGGGCTCCCGGAGATGCGGGTCGGGTTCGTGGCGCCCGCCCAACGGCTCACCGCCTACGTCGGGCTCGGGAAGGCCAAGGAGCTGCTCTACGGCGGCCGGCTGCTGCCCGCGGCCGAGGCCCTCGCGCTGGGCCTCGTCACGACCGTGACGGACGACCTCGCCGCGGAGGTCGAGCGCTCGGCCCGCCGCTGGGCCGCGATCGCGCCCACCGCCCTGGCCGTCACGAAGCGCGGGATCCACCGCTGCTACGGCATCGACGCCGACCCACCGGGTCGGGCCTTCGACGCCCAGGAGCAGGAGGCCGCCTTCGCGACCTTCCGCGGCCCCGACTACGCCGAGGGCTCCGCCGCCGCGCTCGCGGGCCGGCGCCCCGTCTTCACCACGCCGCGGCCCGCGGCGGAACAGCTCCCGGAGGCGCACCGCGCATGATCGTCGACTTCCTGGCCGGCTCGGTCCCCGACGCGGAGGCCTTCGCCCTGTCCGAGGCCGTCACGCAGGGCCGCCTGCGGGGCTACGCCGAGCACTTCGGCGGCGACCTCGAGCCGGCGCGCACCCACGCCGAGGTCTCGCAGCGCTGGGCCGACGCCCGGGAGACCGCCCGCGACCGGGCGCCCTCCGAGGAGGAGTTCCTGGCGATGCTCGACGACGGCGGGATCGGGCTCGCCGGCGTCTACACGGAGTCGTTCGGGTCGCGCCTGGGCGTGCCGACCGCCGACAACCAGCTGGTCGCGGACGTCGTGGGCCGCCACCCGGACCGGATCGTCGGGTTCGCGGGCATCGACCCGTGGGAGCTCGACGCGGCCCGGCAGGTGGACGAGGCCGTCGCGTCCGGCCTCTCGGGCGTGGTGCTCTCGCCGTTCAAGCAGCAGCTGCTGCCCGAGGACCCCCGGATGGCCCGGGTCTACGGGCGCTGCGAGGCGCTCGGCGTCCCGGTCCTGCTCCACACCGGCATCAACTGGTCCCTCGACGCCGCCTACGACGTCGGGCACCCGCGCCACATCGACGCGGTGGCCCGCGCGTTCCCCGACCTGAAGATCGTCTGCCTGCACGCGGCCTGGCCCTGGGTCGAGGACATGATGATGGTGACCTGGCGCCACCGGAACGTGTACGTGGACCTCTCCGCCCACCGCCCGCGGACCTTCGCCCGGCCCGGTTCGGGCTGGGAGCCGCTGCTGCGCTTCGGGAACCGGCAGCTCGCCGACCGCGTGCTCTTCGCCTCCACCTGGACCCTGCTCGGCATCCCGCCCGCGCAGCTGGTCGCCGAGGTCCGCGACCTCCCGCTCGACGACGCCGTCACGGAGCGCTGGCTCGGCGGCAACGCGCTCGAGCTCCTCGGGAGGGCGTAGTGCTCGTCCACGACATCGTCCGCCACCACGCGCGCTCCCGCGGCGGGTCGACCGCGCTCGTCGTCGGCGAGGAGCGGTACACCTACCGGGCGCTGTGGGAGCTCGTCGAGCGGACGGCCGGAGCCCTGACCGCGCGCGGGATCGGCCACGGTGACCGCGTCGCGGTGCTGGCCAAGAACAGCCTCGAGTACGTCCAGCTCTACTTCGCCACCGCCGCGATCGGCGCGATCCTCGTGCCGCTGAACTTCTGGCACCGCGGCCCCGAGCACGCCTACACCGTCGGCGACGCCGACCCCGCCCTCTGGTTCGTGGAGGCCGGCTACGACGAGGTGGCGGCCGAGGCCCGCGTGGCGCACCCGGACCTCCCGGTGCTGCGGATCCCCGGGCCCGAGGGCGACCGGGCGGACTGGGACGCGTTCCTCGCCGCCGCGGTCGAGCCCCCGGACGTGCTCGTCGGCGACGCCGACCCGCACATGATCCTCTACACCTCGGGGACCACCGGGCGACCGAAGGGCGCGATGCTCTCCCACCGTCGCACCGTCGACGACGCCCTGGCGATGGCCACCGTCATGCGCGCGGACGACCGCGACGTCTTCATGAACTACTTCCCGCCGTTCCACGTCGGCAACTGGGACCACATGAAGCCGTTCCTGCTCGTGGGCGGCACGGTGATCCTGCTCCGCGAGTTCGACCCCGGCGTGGTGCTCGACCTGCTCCCCCGCCACCGGGTCTCGGTGGTCCTCGGGGTGCCGACGATGCTGCACGCGCTCATCACCCACGAGCGCTTCGCCGCCACCGACACCTCGTCGATCCGGCTGCTCTACTACGGCGCCTACGACCCCAGCGGGATCCTGGACCGCACTGCCGAGGCGCTCGGGGCCCGCGAGGGGAAGGTCGACTTCGCCCACACCTACGGGCTCACCGAGGGTGGCCCGTTCGTCACGTGGTGCCCGCCGCGGGACGTGTTCGACCGGTGGGGCTCCATCGGCCGGGCGATGCCCGGCGTCGACGTCGCGCTGCTCGACGACGACGGCACGGAGGTCGCCCCCGGCGAGCCCGGCGAGATCTGCGTGCGCGGCCCGCGGATGAGCGGCTACTGGCGCAACCCCGAGGCCTCGGCCGCCGCGCTCGCGGGCGGCTGGCTGCACACCGGCGACGTCGCGGTGGCCGACCCGGACGGCTTCCTCACCATCGTCGACCGGCTCAAGGACATGATCCGCTCCGGCGGCCAGAACGTGTGGTCCAAGGAGGTGGAGGACTGCCTCGCACACCACCCCGAGGTCGCCGACGCGGCCGTCATCGGGCTCCCCGACGCGGTGTACGAGGAGCAGGTGGTGGCCGTCGTGGTCCCCCGCGGCGAGGTCCCCGAGGGCGAGGACGCCGTCGCGCTCGCCGAGGACGTCACGGCGTTCGTCCGGACCCGGATGGCGGGCTACAACACCCCGCGACAGGTGCACTTCGTCGCGGAGTTCCCCCGCACCGCCGTCGGGAAGATCCAGAAGCACGTGCTGCGGGAGAGGTACGGGGCATGACCGACACGAACGTCGACGACTTCCTGGAACGGCTCGACGGCTTCGTCGCCGCCGAGATCGACCCGCTGCAGGCCGCCGACGACAACGAGCGGTTCTTCGACCACCGCCGCGAGTGGGCGCGTACGGACTTCGAGCGGGACGGGCTCCCCCGCCCGGAGTGGGAGGAGCTGCTGGGCGAGGCGCGCCGCCGCGCCGACGCCGCCGGGTACTACCGGTTCTCGCTGCCCCACGAGCTCGGCGGGCAGCAGGGCTCCGACGCCGCGATGGCCGCCGTCCGCGAGCACCTGGCCCACCGCGGGCTGGGCCTGCACAACGACCTGCAGACCGAGCACTCCGTCGTCGGGAACCTCGTGTTCGCGCACCTGCTGCACCTGTTCGGGACGCCCGAGCAGCGCGAGGAACTCGTCGAGGGCGTGATCACCGGGGAACGGGGGCTCGCGTTCGGGCTCACCGAGCCCGAGCACGGCAGCGACGCGACCTGGATGGAGACCACCGCGCGCCGCGACGGCGACGACTGGATCGTCACCGGCGCGAAGCGGTGGAGCACCGGCGTGCACCGCGCGAGCCACGAGATGGTCTTCGCCCGCACCTCCGGGGAGCCCGGTGCCGCCCGCGGGATCTCGGCCTTCCTCGTCCCCACCGACGCGCCCGGGTTCGCGGTGCCGTTCTACTGGTGGACGCTCAACATGCCGACCGACCACGGCGAGGTCCGCCTCGACGACGTCCGGGTGCCGTCCTCGGCGCTGTTCGGCGCGGAGGGCGAGGCCCTCGCGATCGCGCAGACGTTCGTGCACCAGAACCGGATCCGGCAGGCGGCGTCGAGCCTCGGCGCGGCGCAGTACTGCATCGACCGCGCCGTCGCGTACGCCCGGGAGCGCCACACCTTCGGCCGGCCGCTGGCGAGCAGGCAGGCGATCCAGTGGCCGCTGGTCGAGCTGCACACCGAGGCCGCGATGCTGCGGGCCCTGATCCGCGAGACCGCGGCCGGCCTCGACGAGTGCCGCGCGGCGGGCCGCCCGGAGGTGTCGATCGGCCACCAGGTCTCGATGGCCAACTACCGCGCCAACCGCCTGGTCTGCGAGGCCGCCGACCGCGCCATGCAGGTCTTCGGCGGCCTCGGCTACTCCCGCCACGAGCCGTTCGAGCACATCTACCGCCACCACCGCCGGTACCGGATCACCGAGGGCGCCGAGGAGGTCCAGATGCGGCGGGTGGCCGGGCAGCTCTTCGGGTTCCTCTGACCGCTCGACGTCGGGCCCGCTACCAGGTGTCGATGTTCGGCCGGACCTTCTCCGGCTGCGGGCCCACCGGGTGCGCGACGAACGACGAGCGTGATCCAGCGGCGGGTGTCGGCGGGGTCGATGACGTCGTCGATCTCGTAGACCTGGGCGACCGCGAGCGCCTTGCCCTTCTCGTACTCGGCGGCGACGTGGCGCTCGAAGAGCTCCTGGCGCTGTCCCGGGTCCTCTGCGGCGTCGAGCTCCTTGCGGTAGCCCAGCCGGACCGCGCCCTCGAGTCCCATGCCGCCGAACTCGCCGGTCGGCCAGGACACCGCGAACGCCGGCGCCTTGAGGCTGCCGCCCATCATCGACTGGGCGCCGAGGCCGTAGCACTTGCGCGTGACGACGAGGCCCAGCGGCACCGAGAGGTTCCCGCCGACCGAGAACATCCGGCTGAAGTGCCGCACCGTCGCGTGGGTCTCCGACTCGGTGCCGACCATGAAGCCGGGGGTGTCGCACAGCGAGACGACCGGCAGCCCGAACGCGTCGCAGAGCTGGAGGAACCGGGCCGCCTTGTCCGCGGCGTCGTGGTCGATCGCTCCGCCGAGGTGGGCAGGATTGTTGGCGATCAGCCCCATCGGCCGGCCCTCGACCCGGATCAGCGCGGTGACCATGCCCGGGGCGAACGCGGCCCGCAGCTCCAGGACCGACCCGACGTCGGCGAGGCCGTCGACGATCGCGCGGACGTCGTAGACCCGGACCCGGTTCTCCGGCACGACGTGGCGCAGCAGCCGCTGGTCCGGCGCCTCCCAGTCGGCCACCGGTCCCTGGAAGTACGAGAGGTACTGCCGCGCGACGCGGGTGGCCTCCTCCTCGTCCGCCACCAGCACGTCGACCACGCCGTTGGCGACCTGCACCGACATCGGCCCGACGTCGTCGGGCGCGACCACCCCGAGCCCGCCGCCCTCGATCATCGCGGGGCCGCCCATCCCGAGGCTGGCGCCCTCGACGGCGATGATCACGTCGCACAGCCCGGCGAGGGCCGCGTTGCCCGCGAAGCAGCGCCCGGCGACGACCGCGACCAGCGGGACCCGCGCCGAGAGCCGGGAGAAGATCTCGAAGGCGGGGACCTCGAGCATGGAGGCCCAGCTGCCGTCCGTGTCGCCCGGCCGCCCGCCGCCGCCCTCGGCGTACACGACCAGCGGCCAGCGCCGCTCCTCGGCGATCTCGAAGGCCCGGTCCTTCTTCTTGTGGTTGTGGAACCCCTGGGTGCCGGCGAGGACGGTGTAGTCGTAGGAGAGCACGACGGCGTTGGCGTTCCCGGCGCCGACGAGGTCCGCGTTGATCGTGGCGGTCCCGGCGAGCATGCCGTCCGCCGGCGTGCGCTCGACGAGGTCGTCGAGCGAGCGACGCCGGCGCTGGGCGGCGATCGTGAGGGCGCCGTACTCGACGAAGCTGCCGGGGTCGCAGAGCTGGGCGAGGTTCTCCCGGGCGGTGCGCAGGCCGGTGCGGTGGCGCTTGTCGACGGCGGCGGCGCGGCGGTCGTCGAGCCCGATCGCGTGGCGCTCGAGCACCTCGGCGAGGTCGGGGCGGACGTGGTCGGGGTCGACGACGGCCGCGTCGGCGGCGTCGTCGGCGACCGTCTCGTCGGGGGCGACGACGAGCAGCGCGTCGCCCGTGGCGACGGTGTCGCCCGGGGCCACGGCGATCGTCCCGACGGTGCCCGCCGTCGGCGCGCCCACCACGTGCTCCATCTTCATGGCCTCGAGGACGAGGAGGGCCTGGCCGGCCCGGACCACGTCGCCCGCGGCGACCTCGACGGACACGACGGTTCCGGGCGCGACGGCGGTCACGGCGTCCTCCCCGGGCCCGGGGCGCAGCGCCGGGCTCCGGGTCGTCGGGGCCGGGGCCGTACCTCGACGAAGCGGTGGGGGCGGGCGGCGGCGAGGATCTCCTGCGCGGTGGTCGTCGAGGAAGTCGGTGGTGCAGCTCGCCCGCGGCGAAGGCGGGGCAGCCGACGATCCCGGCGAGGACGTCGACGTTCGTCGCGACGCCGCCGATGTTCACCTCGCTCAGCGCGCGGGCGGGCCCGGGCGGCGACGACGCCGAGGTCCGCCGCGGCGTCCGAGACGATGAGCTTGGCCAGCAGCGGGTCGTAGCGCAGGCTCGTCCGGTAGCCGACGTAGCCGGCGCCGTCGACGCGGATGCCGCGCCCGGAGGGCAGCTCGTAGGCGGTGAGCGTCCCGGCGGCCGGGGTGGTGGCGCCGTCCTCGTCGGTGTGCCCGAGGGTGATGCGCGCCTGCAGCGCGGTGCCGCGCGGCGTCGGGGCCGCCTCCTGGGTGAGCCCCAGCTCGGCGAGGGTCGCCCCGGCGGCGAGCCGGATCTGGGTCCGGACGAGGTCGACGCCGGTGACCTCCTCGGTGATCGTGTGCTCGACCTGCAGCCGGGGGTTGACCTCGATGAACGCGAACCGGTCGCCGTGGGTCAGGAACTCGACCGTGCCGAGGCCCCGGTAGCGCACGGACTCCCCCAGGCGCACCGCCGCGGCCAGGAGCCCCGCCCGCACCTCCGGGTCGAGGCCGGGGGCGGGGCCACCTCGACGACCTTCTGGTGACGCCGCTGCACCGAGCAGTCCCGCTCGCCGAGCTGGGTCACCGCGCCGGTGCCGTCGCCGAGGATCTGCACCTCGACGTGGCGGGCCGGGCGGAGCAGTTCCTCGGCGTAGACCCGGTCGTCGCCGAACGCGGCGCCCGCCTCGGAGGCGCAGCGGGCCAGGGCGTCGGCGAGCTCGGCCGGGTCGGTGACCCGGCGCATCCCGCGGCCCCCGCCCCCGGCGACGGCCTTGACCATCACCGCGCCGGTCTTCTCCAGCAGGGCGGGCGCCTCGGCCGGGTCGGCGGCGGCGAGCACGGGCAGCCCGGCGGCCTCCGCCAGCTCCCGGGCGCGGGTCTTGTCCCCGAGGTCGGCCAGCACCTCCGGCGAGGGACCGATGAAGGTGACGCCGTGCTCGGCGCACGCCCGCGCGAACGCGCGGGCTCTCGGACAGGAACCCGTAGCCGGGGTGGACCGCGTCCGCGCCGGACTCCGCGGCCGGCACGCAGCACGTCGTCGGCGTCGAGGTAGGCGGCCACGCCCGCGCCGCGCAGCGCGACGGCGGCGTCGGCCTTCGCGACGTGCGGCGCGTCCGGTTCGTCGGTGGCGTGCACGGCGACCGAGGCGATCCCGAGGTCGGCGGCGGCGCGGGCGATCCGGACGGCGATCTCGCCCCGGTTGGCGATGAGGACGCGCGAGAACACCTGGTCAGAACCTCAGCATTCCGTCGTAGAGCGCGGCCAGGGCGGCGACCGCGTGGTCGGTGGACAGGTCGCCGGCGGCGATGAGCTCGGCGTACCGCTCGACGATGCCCTGGACCGCCTGGGCGGTGAGGGCCGCGCGTGGTGCGCGGGCGGGCCCGGCCCTCCCGCTCGAGCCGGGCCACGAAGCGCTCGTGGCGCCGGGTCGGCGCCGCGCGGATCTCCTCGAGCAGCGCCGCGATGACCGGGTCGTCGATGGCCTGGTGCGCCATCACCCGCAGCAGCCCGATCCGCTCGGTCCAGGCCCGCAGGTAGCCCCCGATCGCGGCCGTCCAGACCTCGGCGGGCCGCCCGGTCGGCGGGACGTCCTGCGCGGCGCAGAGCTGGTCGCGCACGTCGTGGGCGAGCGCGGCGAACACCTCGGCCTTGGTGGCGAAGTAGACGTAGAAGGTCGCCCGGCTGACGCCCGCCTCGGCGGTCACGTCGGCGACGGTGACCGCGCCGAACCCCTTCGCGGTGAACACCGCCTCGGCGGCGCGCAGCAGCTCGTGGCGGGTCGGGCTGTCGGTGCGGTCGCGTGCCCCGCGCACCTCCCACGCGCCCGTCGTCATGCCGCCCCCGCCGTCATGGCGGCGACTCTCATTGACATTGACGCCAGTGTCAATGACAGTGACCCGCGTGAGCCACGCCACCCCGCTGCCCGACGTGGCGGAGCGGACCCTGCCCGCGGCGTTCGCGCGGGTGCTGGGCACCGCGCCGGACGACCCGCTCCTGCTCGCCGATGACGGGACCTACAGCTACGCCCAGGCGTACGACCGGTCGTTGCGCCTCGCCGGCGGCCTGCGCCGCCTCGGCGTCGTGGCGGGCGAGCGCGTGGTGCTGATGCTCGACAACTCCGCCGACGCCGCGTTGGCCTGGTTCGCGACCGGGCTGACCCGCGTCGTCGAGGTCCCGGTGAACACCGCCTACAAGGGCGCGTTCCTCTCCCACGTCGTCCACGACTCGGGGGCCGAGGTCGCGATCGTGGAGCAGGCCTACGTCCCCCGCTTCGCCGCCGTCGCCGACGCGCTGCCGCACCTGCGCACCGTCGTCGTGCGCGGTGGGGACGGCGCGGAGCTGGCCGACCGGTTCCGGGTGCTGCCGTTCGACGAGCTCGCCGACGAGCCCGTCGCGCCCGAGCCGACCGCCCCGGACGACCTCCTCGCCATCTCCTACACGTCCGGCACGACGGGGCGCTCCAAGGGCGTGCGGGTGCCGCACGCGCAGGCCTTCACCTACGCCCACTGGGACGAGCGGCTGCTCGGTCCCGGCACCAGCACGCTGGTCACGCTGCCGATGTTCCACCTGTCCGGGCAGTGGTTCGGCCTCTACCAGGGCCTGATCACCGGCGCCCGGAGCGTCATCCGGCCCCGCTTCTCCGTCGGCGCGTTCTGGGACGAGGTCCGCGCGCACGACATCACCTACACGCTGCTGCTCGGCGCCATGGCCCAGATGCTGCTCTCGCGCCCGGAGCGTCCCGACGACGCCGACAACCCGCTCGCGATCGCCTGCCTCGTCCCGCTCCCGCCGGACCTCGAGGCGTTCCGCCGCCGGTTCGGCGTCGAGCCGGCCACCGTGTTCGGGATGACCGAGGTGGGCGCACCGATCGTGGCGCCGCCGGGGACCGTCGTGCCCGGCAGCGCCGGACGCGAGCGGCCCGGGTTCCGCGCGAAGGTCGTCGACGAGGCCGACCGCGAGGTCCCGCCCGGCGTCGTCGGCGAGCTCGTCGTGCGTCCCGAGGAGCCCGCCACCGTGATGGAGGGCTACCACGGGCTGCCCGAGCAGACCCTGCACACGTTCCGGAACCTCTGGCTGCACACCGGCGACGCGTTCTCCCGCGACGAGGACGGCCAGTTCTACTTCCGCGACCGCATCAAGGACGCGCTGCGCCGCCGTGGGGAGAACATCTCGTCGTTCGAGGTCGAGTCGGTGGTGAACGGTCACCCGGCCGTCGCGGAGAGCGCCGTCGTCGCCGTGCCCAGCGAGCTGACCGAGGACGAGCTGAAGGTCGCCGTCGTGCTGCGACCCGGGGCCGTGCTCGACCCGGCCGAGCTGATCGACTACCTCGTGCCGCTCCTGCCGTACTTCACGGTGCCGCGGTACGTCGAGGTCCTCGACGAGCTGCCGAAGACCCCGACGCAGAAGGTGCAGAAGGCCGTCCTCCGTGCCCAGGGCCTCTCGGCCGGGACGTGGGACCGCGAGGCGCACGGGATCACGGTGGGAAGGGGCTGACCGGTGCCGGTGACGAGGGGACCGCTGTACTTCGAGGACTTCGCGGCGATGGATCCCGAGGAGCCGATCGTCACGCCCGCGCGGACGGTGACCGAGGCCGACGTCGTCTCCTTCGCGGCCTGGACCGGGGACTACAACCCGCTGCACACGGACGCGGTCGCCGCCGCCCAGACCCGTTTCGGTGAGCGCATCGCCCACGGCGTCCTCGGGGTGGCGCTCTGGATCGGCCTGACCGCGCGGACCGGGCTGTTCGAGGGCTCGGCGGTCGCGCTGCTCGGGATCGACGGGTGGACCTTCCGCGCCCCGATCTTCTTCGGGGACACCGTGCACGCGAGCATGCGCATCGTCGGGACCCGGCTGACCAGCTCCGGGACGACGGGAGTCGTCCAGCGGCACGCGCAGCTGATCAACGCCGACGGGGTGGTGACCCAGGAGGGTCGCCTCGACGTCATGGTCCTGACCCGGCCGTGACGAAGCGTCAGCCGTGACGAAGGCCCAGCCGTGAAGGAGACCCAGCCGTGAAGGAGGCCCAGCCGTGAAGGAGCCCGCCGTGAAGGAGACCCGGCGGTGACCGCGCACGTCGCGGGGCGCCCGTGACCGCGCACGTCGCGGGGGTGGCCGTGACCGCGTTCGGCCGGCAGCCCGGCCGCAGCGCGCTGGACTGGCAGACCGCGGCGGCGACGGCGGCGCTCGCGGACGCCGGCCTGGCCGCGCCGCAGCTCGACGCCGTGATCTGCGGCTACGCGACGACGGCCGGGCACCTCATGCCCGCCGACCTCCTCGCCGAGCGGATCGGCGCCCGCCCGGCCATCGCCCACGGCACCAGCGCGGGCGGGGCCACCGGCCTGGTCATGCTGGCCCAGGCCGTCCGGCTGGTGCGGGCCGGGGACGCGCGGACGGTGCTCGTCGTCGGCGGCGAGGACCGGGCGAGCGGGCAGAGCGGCGAGACCTCGACCCGCACGCTCGCGCAGGTCGGGCACGCCCGGTACGAGGTCCCCCTCGGCGGCACCGTCCCGGCCTACTACGCGCTGCTGGCCTCGGCGCACCTCGCGGCCCGGGGACTGGACCCGGCCGACCTCGCCCCGCTCGCCGTCGTCATGCGCGCCCATGCCTCCCGGACCCCGGGCGCCCACCTCACGACGCCGATCACCGTGGACGACGTGCTCGCCTCCCGCCCGATCGCCGAGCCGCTGCGCCTGCTCGACTGCTGCCCGGTCTCCGACGGCGGTGCCGCGGTGGTCGTGACGGCGGCGCCCGCGGCGGTCGCGGTGACCGGCGTCGGCGAGGCCCACCGCCACCAGCACCTCACCGAGGCCGACCTCACCGACCTCGGTGCTCGCCGGGCGGCTTCGACCGCGCTCGGGCAGGCCGGGCGCACGGTGGACGACGTCGGGATCGCCGGGATCTACGACAGCTTCACCGTCACGCTCGCGATGCTGCTCGAGGAGATCGGGTTCTGCGCCCCGGGCACTGCAGGCGCCGACGCGGCCGCGGGCCGGTTCGCCGCCGACGGTCCGCTCCCGCTGAACACCCACGGCGGCCTGCTCTCCTACGGCCACTGCGGGGTCGGCGGCGGGATGGCGCACCTGGTCGAGGTCGTGACCCAATTACGAGGAACGGCGGGCGACCGGCAGGTACCCGGGCGACCCGCGGGTCGGGTTCGTCCACGGCGACGGGGGCGTGATGTCCGCCCACGCGAGCGCGGTGCTGGAGGTCGCGTGACCGGCGCGGGCGACCGGACCGCAGCCGACTGGACGCCAGGCGACCGGACCCCGGCCGACCGGACGCCAGGCGACCGGACCGCAGCCGACTGGACGGCGAGCGAGCCGGTGCTCGCCTTCGACGAGTGCCTCACCTGCGGGCGACGGTGGTCGCTCCCCCGGACCGGCTGCCCGGAGTGCGGCGCCCCCGACCCGGCGCGGCGACCGTCGTCCGGGATCGGGCGCGTCGCCGCGGTGAGCGTGGTGCGCCCGGCGTCCGGCGAGCCCTACACCCTGACCCTCGTCGACCTCGACGACGGCGTCCGGGCCATGGGCCGCGGCGAGCCCGGACTCACCGTGGGCGCTCGGGTCCAGGTGGGCTTCCCTGAGGGGATTCCCCGATGGGCGCCGTACCGGTGAACCGCACCACGATCAGAACCGGGCCACGATCAGAACCGGGCCACGATCAGAATCGGGCCACGATCAGAACGGGGGCTCCTCCTCCGCGGCCTCCTGCACGACCGGGCCGGACTCCACGACCCGGTCGGGCGTCCGGTTCCTCCCGGCGGTGCGGCGGACCAAGTACTCGGCGGCGGCACGGGCGGCGTCGGTGACGTGGCCCTGGCGGTTGGGGCGGGGCGCGAACGGCGCACGCGGCCGGGGCACGTCGAGGAACACCTCGCCGGGCATCGAGAAGGCGCTGCCGTCCGTGGGAGCCACGGGGTCGGGGAGCGGGTCGTAGGGCTCCGGGGTGATCGTGTGCCGCCGGCCGGTGGGCGCGGTCCAGTCGAACCGGCCGGGGGCGGACTGCACCACGCTCCACCCGGCGGCGGGGTCGTGCTTGAACGGGTGGTCACCTCGGCAGAACGGTCCGAGGTTGTCTGCCTCGGTCAGCCCGCCGAGGGCGTGATCGTGGGTGTGGTCGATGTCGGCGCCGACCGCGGGCGTCGAGCAGCCCGGAGCCCGGCACGTCAGGTCGCGGCACTGCACCCACAGCCGCAGCGCCGCTCCCGGGGTACGCCGGTGCGCGTCGGCGGTCGAGACCGCGGGGTGCTCGCCGGGTGGGCGGGCCCGAGCCCGGGCCAGCGCTCCCGCCGCGCGCCGCAGCAATGCGAGGACATGGCCGCCGACCAGGTCGACACCCCGGGGCGCCCCGGCACTGACCTCGGGTAACTCTGGTCCCTCGTGGGCGTCGGCGTCGGGCCGGAAGTCCGCCACGAGCTGGTCGAGCTCATCGGTGTACGCGGTGAGCTCGACGATCTGGCGGCGCCGGCGACCCCCGGCGCCCGGGTTCGCCCCCGGCGGCGGCCGCAGCAGGAGGACCCACTCGAGCCGACCGTCGGCGTCGTACAACAGCAGCCGCCAGGTGGCGTCGGTGCGGTCCCACGCCAGGCCGCGCGCCGTCGAGGAGCACACCGAGCCCCGACGTGGGATCAGACCAGGCCTGCGGTCGAGCCCCAGCACGGTGGCCAGCCCCAGCCGGACCGCCACCCGCTCCGCGAACGGCGCCACCCAGCGCACCAGCTCCCCGTCGCCACGCGAGTCCTCGGCCGGTCCCTCGCCGACCGTGCCCTCAGCAGCAGGTCGCCCTTCAGCACGGTCTTCGTCGGCGGGTTCCTCGCCGGCCGGGTCGTCGCCGGCCGGGTCGTCGTCAGCCGGGGTTTCGCCGGCGGGATCGACATCGACCGGTCCGTCGGCGGGTCCCGCGTCATCAGGACCCGAGTCATCGAGGCCCGCGCTGTCAGGGCCGGAGTCATCAGAGCCCGGGGCGTCGTCGGGTCCGGAATCGTCGGGTCCGGGATCGTCGGGACCTGGATCGTCGGGGTCGGGGCCCTCGGGGAGAAAGCGAGCCAGGACGAGCTCCACGACGTCGTCGTCCCAGAGTCCTGCTCCCTCGGGGCCGGTCAGGACCATCAGGACCTCGGCCTCGAGCTGACCGGTCGGGGCGTCCCCGCCCCGTGCCCGCAGACGGTCGGCCACCACCTCGGCGAGAGCGACGATGCGGTCGTGCGAGTCCTGCGCCGGGTCGAGCGGCAGGTCGAGCCCGCGCAGGGCCGCCGCACCCGAGGGTTCGGTCCCGAACACCACCCGGCGCCGCGCGACGGCGGCCGCCCGGCGTGCCTCGGCCCAGCCCGGATCGACCGCCTTCGCCTCGCTCTCGACCTTCTCCCGCAGCTGCTGATACGACCAGCCCGGCGCCCGGGACACGAGCCGGTCGACCACCTCGCGGGCCTGCTCGTCGTCGAGATCCACCAACGTCGAGGTGAAGATCCGCGCCTTGTACTCCTCCAACCGGCCGGACTCCATCTCCTCACCCAGCCGCGGCAGGCGCTGGAGGATCTGGCGGGCGAACTCGATGCGCCCGGCCCCGAAGCCCTCCGACCAGCCCAGCGACGCCGCCGGGATCTTCCCCGCGCGCCGCCGCTCCACCCGCTCGGTCGACCCCGCCGACGCGTGCGCCGCCTCCCAGATCCAGCACGCCAACGACCACGCCGCCCGGTTGGCGACCCGGAACGCCGCCGACATCGCCTCGTCCGCCCACCCGCCCGGCACGGCAGCCGGGTCCGCACTGAGGAGCTCCCAGTCCAGGATCTCCTCGTCGGTCGGCTCCGCCGCGCGAACACCGGCGTCGGGCCCTGCACCAGAGCCCGCCGCGTCATCCACCGCCGCCGTCATGACTCGAACACTAGTTCGACCCCCCGACAGTCTCAGCCGTCGTCGGACATCCCCCGGGCGTCCAGGAGCTCCCGACACCCCGGGCCTGTCTTCCGGTGCTCGCCGACCCCGCACCCAGAGCGGGCGCAGACGTGTCGCGAACCGTCGCTCTCGCGGCTCAGAAGTCGGATTTCGCACCACCTCACTCCGAAGGTTGAGGTCTTCTCCGCCACCTGTCGAGATCGTCCACATAACGTCCGACTCGAGGAGGAGACCATGACCGACGTCGTCCTGGTGCACGGTGCGTGGAGCGATGCCTCGATCTGGCACCCCGTGATGGCCGGGCTGTTTCCACAGGGGCACCACCCGACGGCGGTCGGCCTCCCGACGACCTCCCTCGCCGACGACGTCGCCTGGACCCGCCGCGAGCTCGCCGACCACGAGGGCCCCGTGATCCTCGTCGGGCATTCCTACGGAGGGTCGGTGATCTCGGCGGCGGCGGTCGGCCAGGCCCACGTCGTCGGCCTGGTGTTCGTGTGCGCGTACGCCCCCGAACCGGACGAGACGGTGGCCGAGCTCGCCGGACGGGGCCGCGACATGCCGGGAGGCCCCGCGATGCGCTTCGCCCCTGACGGCTGGACCTCGCTCAGCGTGCAAGGTTTCCCGAAGGCGCTGGCCGGCGACCTCCCGCCCGCCACGGCGCGCATCCTCGCGGCCTCCCAGCGGGCCACCCATCAGGACTGCCTCACCACCAGCCCCGGGCCCGTGGCCTGGCCCGATCTCCCGTGCCGCTACGTCCGGGCCCTCGACGACCGAATGTTCGACCCGGAGCTGCAGAGCTGGTTCGCCGACCGGGTCGGCACCGTTCCCGTCGACCTTCCCGGGAGCCACCTGCTGCCGCTCTCGCGTCCGCTCGACGTGGCCGCGGTCGTCTCCGAGATGGCGGCGGGCTGACCCGCCGCGCCCACGCCCGGGCCGTCCCGTTCAGCGGGCGATGAGGTCGAACTCGTTGCCCTCGGGGTCCGCGAACGTGACGAAGTGGATCCCGGCGTCGACCTCGTTGAGCCTGGTCGCGCCCAGCCCGGTCAGCCGCCTCACCTCTGCATCGAGGTCGGTGGTGGCCAGGTCGAAGTGCATGCGGTTCTTGACCGTCTTGCCCTCCGGGACCCGACGGAAGCCGATGCGGGAGCCCGGAACCGCCGGGTCGGCCTCGACGGCGGCCGCGGTCTCGTCGGCGCCGTCGGCGACGGTCCGCCCGAGGGTCTCGGACCAGAAGGTCGCGACGGCCTTCGCGTCGTGGGCGTCGAACGTGATGCCGAACAGGGTGCTGGACACGGGGTGTGCTCCTTCTGTCGTGGACCGATCGGTGATGACCATAGAAGGTTTACTCATCACGAGCCAGCCTGCCGAGTACGCCCAAAGCGAACTTTCGACGTCGAGTATGGTGAAGGTCTAGAGAGCAACACCGATCACGACGCGAGCCAACGAGGGGTGTCGAGGTGACCGAGGCGACCGAGGTGGTCCTGCGGCTCGCGAACACCCACGACCACGGAGGCCGGGCACCGGACCGCCTCGCAGATCCGGCGGGGGTCCAGGACTGGCTGGCTGCGCAGTCGGGGAGCGCGGGCGCGACGGTGCCCGTCACCGCGGCCGACGCCGTCGAGCTCCGCGAGATCCGGGATGCGCTGCTGACGTTGCTGCTCGCTCACGCGGACGCTCCCGGGACCACCGAGGACGAGCTCGACGACGCCGAGGGTGCGCTGCGGCGCGCCCGGGAGCGCTATCCCCTGCAGGCCTACATCACCCGCTCCGGAGCGGGGCTCGTGCCGAGTCAAGCGGGCCTGGCGGGTGTCATCGGGACCGCGCTCGCGGCGGTCGTGGAGCTCGCGCAGTCCGGGACGTGGGCGCGGGTGAAGGCCTGCCGCAACTGCCACCACGCCTTCACCGACCGAAGCCGCAACCGGTCCGCGGGCTACTGCGGCACCCGCTGCGGCACCCAGGCCGGGATGCGGGCACACCGCGACCGTCAACGCCGGGCCGAGAGCTGACGACGCCAAGACCTGACGACCGGACCTGACGACGGACCTGACGACGCCAGGGACCGACTACACCGGGAGTCGACCACACCGGGAGTCGACGACGCCGCCGACCTGACGGCGCCTGGACGTCCCGGTGCTCAGAGCCGGCAGCGCGAACCGCTCCCACGCAACCGAGTCGCCGTGACTCGGTTGCTCGGGAGCGTTCGGCATCAGCAAGCCGGCCCAGAGCCGTCCTCGACGTCGATGCGCCGGCAAGAGCGGCGCCCAGACCCCCGGCACCTACCGTCCTCACCCGCGCGAGGTCGGCCCCACGACCCGCGTGACCAGGCCGGTCGCGACGTCGTAGGAGAAGCCGGACACCGCGATCCGCCCGGAGATCGTCCGGGAGTCGACGATCCGTGAGACGTCGCCGGGCACGGTCTCCGCCGGGTCGAGCACCGCTGTCCCCTTCAGGGTCGCGTCGTCGAAGCCGCGCTCGACGAAGCCGTGGCGCAGGTCGTCGTCGGCCATCAGGGCCGACCCGCAGTCGGTGTGGTGCACCACCGCCACCTCGAACCACTCCGCGTCCGGCGTCTTCGTCTCGTGCAGGTAGCTGATCCAGGCCAGGTCGGCGAGCACGGCGTCGGTCACCCGGCCGCCGACGTTGCGCGCGACGATCGCGTCGCCGAGGTCCAGGCCGAAGAGGTCGCTCGGGTCGACACGGGGGTCGATGCAGGTGACGAGGTAGACCTGGCGTCGGGGGATGAACGGGATCGGCGGGACCCGGTCCTTGGCGTCGGTCCGGGCGAAGGCGGCGTTGCGGGCGAGCAGGTCGTCGAGGTCGGTCACGCCCACCATGCTCGGCCGGAGCCGGCCGTCGGATAAGGCGCGATGCGGCCAGGGGACGCCCGGGTACGGCCACTCAGGGGTGGTCGTCGCGGTGGCGCCGGCGGTAGGTGGCCGGGGTCGTGCCCAGCTCGCGGGAGAAGTGCACGCGCAATGTGGCGGCGCTGCCGAATCCGCACCGGTCGGCGATCTCGTCGACGCCGAGGGCGGTCGCCTCGAGCAGCCGCGCCGCCTCCCGGACCCGTTGCGTGGTCAGCCACCGCATCGGGCTCGCGTCGACCTCGTCCGCGAAGCGGCGGGCGAACGACCGCACCGGCATGCCCGCGTGCCGGGCCAGGTGTCGCACGGTCAGTGGGCGCGCCATCTCGGCGATCGCCCACTCCCGGGTCGGGCCCAGGCCGCCGTCGGGAGGCATCGGGCGCTGGGCGTACTGGGACTGGCCGCCCGTCCGGTGCGTCGCGACCACCATGCGCCGCGCGACGCCCGCCGCGACGTGCTCGCCGTGGTCGCGCCGCACCAGGTGCAGGCACAGGTCGATGCCCGCCGAGATCCCGGCGCTGGTGAGCACCGGCCCGTCGTCGACGTAGAGGACGTCGGGGTTGAGCCGGACGGCCGGGAAGCGGGTGCGGAAGTCGTCGGCGTACTCCCAGTGCGTCGTCGCGGTGCGTCCGTCGAGCAGGCCGGCCTCGGCCAGCGCGAAGGCGCCGACGCAGACCGAGGCGATCCGCACCCCGCGGGCCGCGGCGTCGCGCAGCGCCGCGAGGCTCGCCGCGTCGGGGGCGTCGAGCGGGTGGAAGCCCGGCACGACCACCGTGTCGGCCTCGTGGAGGGCGTCGAGCCCGCGCGGGACGTCGACGGCGAACCCGGTCGAGGTGGGCAGTGCTCCGGGCGCGGCGGAGCACACCGTGAACGCGTACCGCGCGCTCTCGTCCCGGTGACCGAAGATCTGCGCCGCGATCGCCAGGTCGAAGGCCACGACCGCCGGCAGCGCCAGGGCGACGACCCGGTGCACCCCGTGCTCGTCCACGACGCCGAGGCTAGTTCGCCGGTTCCGGCTCCCGACGGCGTCGTCCGGCCGCGAGCCGCGCGACTCCCGCCCCCAGGGCACCCAGCAGGCACAGCCCGGTCACGAGGAGCACGTACGCCGCGAGCCAGACGTGCTTGAACACCTCGAAGTAGCCGTCCCCGAGCACCGCCACCGCGACGAGGCCGAGGGCGGTGACGGCGCCGACCCCCGCGGCGAGGCACCACCGCGCGGCCGTGGGCGCGCGTCGGCGCCAGGCGACCGAGCTCGCGGCCGCCACGGCGGCGAGCAGCACCAGCGCCGTCGGGAGCCACGGCGGCCGTCCGGTGCCGTCGAGCGTCTCGCGGAGATCGGGCTGGCGGGACCCCGACCAGCCCTGGTCGCCCTGGTAGGGCGAGGTGCGCGTCGGGTCGCCCGGGCCCGAGCCGAGGTAGGGCAGGTCGGCGCGGGTGGTGGCCTGCAGACCCACGCCGAGCGCTCGGGCGACCGCGTCCGGGTGGCGGGCGAGCGCCTCGTAGGCGGCGGCGCGCGTGGCGCCGGGACGCTCGCGGATCGCCGTGACCCACCAGTTCCCGACAGGGGGCCGGGTCGGGCTGAAGTAGCCGACGCCGAGGAGGCCGGCGGCCTCCGGCGGCAGACCGAGCTCGGCCGTGGCGCCCGGGCCGAGCTCCGGGAGCGCGAGGGTGAACACGATGTCGTGGACGTTCGCGCCCTCGTAGGCCAGGTCCTGGAACCCGGCGGCGGCGCCGACGGGCACGGCGACCCCGAGCACCGTGAGCACGGCGATGGCGGGCCCGATGAGTCGCCGGGGCCGGCGCCGCCCGACGGCGACCACCGCGCAGGCGACGACGGCGACGACGAGGACCGGCAGGTAGGCCGGCTTCGCGGTGGCGGCGATCCCCCCGCCGGCGGCGGTCACGAGCAGCGCGACGGTGCGGGCGGCCCGCTGCTCGGCGCCGGTGACCAGCATCGCGGCGATGCCGCAGGCCACCGCGAGGGTGCCGAGCAGCCCGGCCGGCTCGCCGTAGGTCGAGACGAAGAACCGCGTGAACGCCGGCAGCGCCAGCGGGGCGACCGGCACGACCAGGACCGCCGCGCGCCGCAGACCCGACGCCGAGGCGGCCCAGGCCGCGAGGGCCACCACGAGCCCGACGAGGGCCGCGTACCACCAGCCCACGGTGGTCAGGGTCAGGGAGCCGTCGCCGCCGAGCGTCGCGGCGCGCAGCACCAGCCCGGCCGACGAGGGCGTCGAGGCGGCGCAGGTCGGGGCGCCCACGGCGAAGTCGGTGATGACCCCGCCCTTCCAGCTCGCGACCCGGTCGACGGTCCGGGGGATCAGCCCGAGCCCGCAGTACAGGCGGTAGCCGTCGCCGTTGTCCTCGACGCCGAACGTCCGGCCGGTCCCCAGCCCGAGCGTGACGACGACGACGGCGGCCGCGGCGACGCCCGCGCCGAGCCCCAGCACGGCCCGCGACCGGCCCGACGGGCCCTCGCGGCGCCGGTCCCCCACGGCCCTGGTCACCGCCCTACAGTGCCCGGTCCCCGGGCGGATCAAGCAGGCGGACCGGCCCGGGTGGCCTCACGAAGCCTGCTCGGCACCGGTGAACATGGCGATCAGGCCGTGGGGCGTGTCGTCGCCGAACATCAGCTCGTGGAGCTCGTTGCCGTCGAGGGCGGCCGCGGCGCTGCGCGGGAACATGGCCTGCTCGTACCCGGCGAGCGCGGCCTCGACGTCGTCGGGATGCGCCGCGAGGGCCGCGCCGAGCTCGGCGCCGTCCTGCATGGCCAGGTTCGCCCCCTCGCCGTTCGGGGGCGCGAGGTGGGCGGCGTCGCCGATCAGGGTCACCCCCGGCACGCGGTCCCACCGGTGGTCGATCGGCAGCGTGTGGAGGGGGCGCAGGACCGGCGCGGTGTCGGCCTCGGTGATCAGCGCCGTGAGCTCCGGCGCCCAACCCTCGAACTCCCGCGCGATCCGCGCCGTGCTCGCGGCCGCGTCGGTGAAGTCGATCTCGGCGAACCAGTCCTGCGGCTCGGCCAGGGCCACGTAGGTGTGGAGGGTCCCGCCGCTCTCCCGGTGGGCCCCGATCCACCTCCCGCCCGGCGTGAGCACGAACAGCGCCCCACCGCCGACCGCCGCCGCGGCGGCGGGGTGGCGGGCGTCGGCGTCGTACAGCCAGGTCTCGACGTAGGACGTGCCGGAGTACGCGGGGACCGCGTCGGAGAGCAGCGGCCGGACCCGCGACCACGCGCCGTCCGCACCGACCAGGAGGTCCGTCACGACGGTGCTGCCGTCGGCGAAGGTCACCTCGTGACGGCCGCCGCCGAGGGCGCGGACGCCGCTGACCTTGTGGCCCCAGCGGACGGTGCCGGCCGGGAGCGACTCGAGCAGGATCCGTCGCAGCTCGCTGCGCTGCACCTCGGGCCGTCCTCCGGTCCCGTCGTCGGGCTGGTCGAACAGCACCGTCCCGTCCGTGTCGAGCACGCGGGTCGCCTCGCGACCCTCGAGGACGAGGCCGCGGAACTGTTCGGTCAGGCCGGCCGCCGCCAGCGCGGGCTGGCCGTTCTCCTCGTGGATGTCGAGCATCCCGCCCTGGGCCCGCGACGTCGGTGAGGGTTCCGCCTCGTAGACCGTGGCCGGGATTCCGTGGACGTGCAGGACGCGGGCCAGGACGAGTCCGCCGAGGCCGGCTCCGATGATCGTGACGTGGGTGGTCATGGTGGCTCCCGAGGGCGTCGGGGCCGGCTGCGGCCGACCCTTCTGGAATGACGTTCCAGAACAGTTTGGAACGACGTTCCAGACATGTCAAGATGGTGCCGTGACGACACGGGCGCGCCGGGCGGAGCGGCGGACCGACGCGCTCTCCCGCGACCGCATCGTCGGGACGGCCGTCGAGCTGCTCGACACGGCGGGCGAGGGCGGGCTGACGTTCCGGGCGCTGTCCGAGCGCCTCGCCACCGGGCCCGGGGCGATCTACTGGCACGTGGCGAACAAGGACGAGCTGCTCGCCGCCGCGACCGACGCCGTCGTCGCCGACGCCCTGGCCGCCGAGCGCGCCGACGCCCCGGACGTGGCCCCGCAGGAGAGGATCCGCACCCTCGCGCTCGGCCTGTTCGACGCGATCGACGAGCATCCGTGGGTCGCGGCCCAGCTCTCCGCGAGCTCGTGGCAGGCGACGACTCCGAGGATCTTCGAGCACGTCGGCCGGCAGATCCGGGCGCTGGGGGTGCCGCAGCGCGAGTGGTTCACGGTCACCTCGGTGCTGGTGCAGTACATCCTCGGGGCCGCCGCCCAGAACGCCGCGAACGGCGCGAAGGCCCGCACGGTGCCCTCCGCGGACCGCGGCCAGCTCCTCGACGCCGTGGCGACCGGCTGGGAACAGCTCGACCCCGACGAGTACTCCTTCACCCGGACCGTCGGCGACCAGATGCGCGATCACGACGACCGCGAGCAGTTCCTCGCCGGCATCGATCTCGCTCTCACCGGCATCACCGCGCTGCACCTGCGCGGCACGTAGGCGCGGCCGGAGCCGTCACCCCGCAGCCGTCACCCACGGGCCGTCACCCCGGGGCGTCCACGCCCGTGCCGAGCCGGTCGAGGAACGCGGTGAGCATCTGCTCGGCCATCGGGGCGAAGTCGCGGCCGCGGGCCAGGGCCAGCACGGCGATGCCCGTGGACGTCGCCTGCAGGAGGGCGAGCGACGCCGGGTCCACCGCCACGCCGGCGCTCCCGAGCAGCTCCGCACTGAGCGGGGCGACGCCGGCCGCGAGGGCGTCGAACGACGCGCGCACCGCCTCGTTCTGGTCGGCGGCCTGGGTCAGGGCCAGCAGCACCCGCGTGTGCTCGGGCGACGTGAGGACCCGGGCGAGCGCCGCGACCTGCTCGTCCACCCCGTCGGCGCCCTCGTGGGCCTCCCGCAGCACCTCGACGCGGCGCCGGATCGCCTCGTCCGCGACCGCGAGCAGCAGGTCGTCGCGCGTCGGGAAGTAGTAGGTGAGGTGGCTCTGGCGCATCCCGGCCCGGGCGGCCACGCGGGGTTGGGTGAACCCACCCAGCCCGGACTCGCCGATCACCTCGAGCGCGGCCGCGACGAGGATCCGGCGACGGTCGGGCTTCTCCGGCACTCAGACCGCCACGGGCACGGAGACGTGCACGGTCTCGACGAGGTAGCGCCGGACGAGGGCCGGGTCGGCGGTGTCGGCGACGAGACCCAGGTAGCCGTCGGGCCGGATGAGCGCCAGTCCCTCGGAGCCGAACCCGTAGTCCCGCGCGACGGCACCCTCGGCGTCGACCAGGCAGTCCTCGCCGTCGGCGGCGTCGTCGGTGCTCTCGACGACCCGGACCACCGTGCCCAGGTCCCCGAGGGTCCGGCGCAACTCGACGACGACGTCGGACGCGGCCCGGGCCAGCAGCAGGAACCCCGGGCGGGCCTGGAGATCCTCGACCGCCACCGCCGTCCCGTCGGGCCGCGTCGGTCCCTCGGGGTCGGGGGCGTGGTCACCGGCCCGCGCCGCACCGCGGCGACGGTTCCCGTGCTCCACGGAGAGGGCGCTGCCGTGGTAGTTCACCCGCAGCTCGGCGGTGGTCGTGGCCCCCGCGGCCCCGAGGCGGTGGACATGGCCCACCACGAACAGCGCGAGGTCCCGCAGCGCCGCCCCGATCCCCGAGGCGGTGCCGACGTCGGTGAGCACGGTGGTCGACCGGACGACCTCGGCCCCGACCGGGTGGCGCTCGTCGTGGTAGGTGTCGAGCAGCTGCGGGTCGGCCTGGCCGCGGGCGACGGCGGCGAGCTTCCAGGCGAGGTTCGCGGCATCCTGGATGCCGGTGTTCATGCCCTGCGCGCCGGCCGGGCTGTGGATGTGCGCGGCGTCGCCGGCCAGCAGGACCCGGCCGTGGCGGTACTGCGGGACCTGCGCGTGGTGGATCTCGAAGTAGGTCAGCCAGCGCGGGTGGGCGACCGTGACCCGCCCGCCCATGCGCTCGTCGGCGAGGGCCTGGATCTGCTCGAGGGTGGGGTCGGGCGCGTCCTTCCCGGGGTCGTCCACGAGGAACATGATCCGCGCCCGGGTCCCGACCAGGGGGAAGAACATCCCCAGGCCGTCGGGGTGCGTGAACATCCGGATGGTGTCGCGCGAGAGCTCGGTGTCGACATCGACGTCGGCCATGGCGAAGTGCTGGCCGTGGAAGCCCCCCTCGAGGTGAGTGCCGACGAGGTGGCGGGTGGCGCTGTGCCCGCCGTCCGCGCCCACGACCCACCCGACCCGCGCGGTCCGCGGACCGCCCGGCCCGTCCAGGGTGACCTCGACGCCGTCGTCGTCCTGGCTCAGGGCCGTGAGGGTCACCCCGCGCTCCACGACGATCCCGAGCTCGGCGGCGCGCTCGGCCAGCACCGCCTCGGTGTCGGGCTGGGCGATGTCCAGGATGTAGGGGTGCCGGCTCGGCGCCTCGTCGAACCCCATGCGCGCCCGCGTCGTGCCGGTGCGGCCGTCGACCATCTCCAGGGCCGGGATCCGCCGTCCCCGCGCCTCGAGCCGGGGCAGCACGCCCAGCGACGCGAGCATCTCCATGCTCCGCGCGTGGACGCCCACCGCGCGCGACTCCGTCGTCGGCTCGGCCAGCGCGTCGACCACCCGCACCGCGACGCCCGAGCGCGCCAACTGGCACGCCGTCGTGAGGCCCACCGGCCCCGCCCCGACCACCAGCACGTCCGTCCTACCCATGTCCTCCACCCATCCTTGATTGGTTACCCAACCAAGAATGGAACAGGAGGCGGCAGCTCGTCAATCGGTACTTCGCTCCGTGCTCGGCCGGACACCCGACGTCGAGCACGGAGGTCAGGGTCCCGACGAGCCCGCCCGCTCGGCCAGGCGGTGCCCGGCGTCGTGGACGAGCCCCTCGATCAGCTCGGCCACGTGGTGATCGCGCGCGCGGGAGAGCACGCGGCGCCCGTCACGGCGCTGGCTGATCAGCCCGACGAGCCGCAGCTTGGCGAGGTGCTGCGAGACGGCCGGGCGGGCGACGCCCAGCCGCTGGGCCAGGGTCGACACGTCGACCTCGTCCCCGCAGAGGAGCCAGAGCATCCGGAGACGGGTGGGGTCGGCGAGCATCCGCAGCCCGTCGACGACCGCCTCGACGCGCTCGTCCGACGGCAGCTGTTGCCAGGGTGAGGCCGCTGCATCGTTGTCGGGTGCGCACATGAGCACGTATGGTGGCACGACGGCTGCCGGGCACCACCGTGGGAGGTCCCATCATGTCGAGCCCGAGAACCGTGGATGCCCCCGATCGGCGCCCCGGGCCCGGACACCCGGCAGGCGCGAGCGCGCGAGGAATGTCGGCACGGCTCGCCGTCCGCTCCTGCGCGCACCCCGACACCGGCCCGTCGCGGGCCTCCACGACCGCGGCGGAGGTCCGCGAGCTCCACGCGGCGCTCGCCGCCCGGCCGAGCCTGGTCCCCGGACCCGGGACCGACGAGCTCTTCGGCCGCCTGGTCTCCCTGGCGATCGACCCCGAGGCCGCCCGCGACGCCGAAGCCGTGCTCGCCGACCCGCTCGTCGCGCCGATCCTGCCCGGCCTGCGACGGCTGTGCGCCGACGGGGAGTTCGAGCTCGAGCGGTCGTGGGCCCGGCGCGTCATCGGGCATCCCGACCCCCGCGCCGAGCTGGCCCGCTTCCCCTACCACCGGAACTACCGGGACCTGACCCGTCTCGAGCACCACGCGGTCGCCGGTCTGACCGACCGTCCGCCGCGACGGGTCCTGTTCATCGGGTCGGGCCCACTCCCCCTGACCTCGCTGCTGCTCGCCGAGCACCACGGGTGCCGGGTCGACAACCTCGACGTCGAGCCGGCCGCGACCGCCCTGGGCGAAGAGCTCGCCGCCGCCCTCGGGGCGCCCGGTCTGACGTTCCGGACCGGCGACGTCCTCGACGACCCGACCTCGACGACCACGACCTCGGCGACCACGACCTCGGCGACCACGACCTGGTCTACCTCGCCGCGCTCGCCGGTCTCGACCCCGACGCCAAGACCCGCCTGCTCGACCACCTGGGCCGCCGCCTGCGACCGGGCACCCTGGTCCTCGCCCGCAGCGCCCACTCCCTGCGCGGCCTGCTCTACCCCGTCCTCGACCCGGCCGACCTGCCCGGCCTGGACACGCTCGCCGTCGTGCACCCGTTCACCGACGTCGTCAACTCCGTGGTCGTCGCCCGCGTCCCGGACTGACCACTCACGCGAGGCCCCCGAGGACCTCGCGGGCGACCTCGGCGATGGTCGCCTTCCCCGTCGTGTTCTCCGGGTCCGTGGGTGCGGTGAGGACGACCGGGAGAATCGGCGGGTGCCCGGGCGGCCGGACGACTGCGGGTCCACCGATGGCGCACTCACTGGGGCTCGCGAGACCCGGGCCGACCCCGGAGCGGACACTCGACACCCTGGTCGTCGAGCCGGGACGAGGAGTGAGCGGTGAGGATCGTGGGGGTCCCGACACGGCTCGGCCGCCGTGCCTGAGCTGCCCGAGGCCGAGTCGGCGCGCAGCGTCATCGAGCGCTCCGCCCTGCACCGGCGGATCGTCGCCGTCGACGACTCCGACGGCTACGTCTGCCGGCCGCATGCCCCGGGCGAGCTCGGCCTGGCCCTCGTGGGCGCCGAGCTCACCGCCGCGCACCGGCGGGGCAAGACCCTGTGGTGCGACACCGGGACCGGGCCGGTGCTCGGGCTGCACCTCGGCATGTCGGGCAAGATCGTGATCGCCGCGGCCGACGGCACGGAGGTCGACGGCGGCGATCACTGGGAGTTCGGGCGCGCCCCCGGCGACTTCCGGTGGTCGCGGTTCTCGCTGGGCTTCGCCGACGGCGGCGCGCTGCACCTGGTCGACCCGCGCCGGCTCGGGCGCGTCCGCCTCGACCCGTCGCTGGAGGATCTGGGGCCCGACGCGGCCGGGCTCACGCCCGCCCGGTTCACCGCGGCGCTCGGCACCGGGCGGGTGGCCGTCAAGGCGCGCCTGCTCGACCAGCACGCGCTGGCCGGCGTCGGGAACCTGCTCGCCGACGAGGTCCTGTGGCGGGCGGGGCTGGATCCGGCCCGCCCGGTCGACGAGCTCACCGACACCGAGCGCGCCCGGCTCGGGCGCAGCCTGCGCACCACGATCGGCGACGCGCTGCGCGACGGCGGGGTGCACACGCTGCCGCTGGTCCCCCACCGCCGTCCCGGCGGACACTGCCCCCGCGACGGCGCCGAGCTGGCCCGCGGCGTCGTCGGCGGCCGCACCACGTACTGGTGCCCGGTCGGCCAACCTCGCCGATGACCGACTCTCCGACCCCCGACACGCCGCCCACGACCGACCTCGTCGCCCGAGCCGGCGACGCCCCCTCGGCCGCGTCGCCCGAGGGAGCGTCGTCGACGGTCCTCAGATGTTGTGCCGGACGGTGTTCCCGCGCCACGGGCGCTGGACGGTGACGACGCGGAAGGGGACACGCCGGATGTAGTGGGTCGGTCGCGGGCCGGCGCAGTCCACGGTGCCGCTGATCCGCTCCCCGGGGCCTCCGGGCACGTGGTGGAGGTGCACGGCGTAGAAGCGGCCCGGCGCGACCGGCACCGATCCGCGATCGCCGGTGTTCCCGCTGACGTTCACCGTCCGGGGCGTCTCACCGCCGTGGCAGACGCCGACGACGCCGACCAGGTCGACATTCGGATTCCAGGGTGAGGCGTCCGCTGCACCGAACGCCGTCGCTCCGCCGCCGAGGGCGAGCAGCCCGACGGTCACGACAGCGGCGATTCTCGCCTTTCCGGACAGAACAGCACGATGGGCACCCTTGGACCGAGTGAGCAGACGCATTCATGACCCCCATGTCGTGTGCGCCGAAGCGCCGGATGCGTCGTCCGTCGGGCGAAGATCTGGAGTCGTTACCGGGCTCGACGTTTTCCGGAGGATGACGCCCGCTCGGCGGATCAGATCCTTCGGACAGAGCAGCCCGGTTCCGTGGGCGATCCTTGATGGGCGCTTGGGACTGACGACCGCGGACAGCGCTCGGGCGCACACCGTCGTCGTCGCCGCGGGTGCAGCGCCTCTTGCCAGATAGTGTCCAAGACACTAGCGTCCTCGCCACTATGCCTCAGCGCTCCGGTCTCGCCCTCGCCGTCCTCGCCCTCGCGACGGAGGCGCCCATGCACCCGTACCGGATGCAGCAGCTGATCCGGGAGCGCGGCAAGGACCAGGTCGTCAACGTCGGGCAGCGCTCGCAGCTCTACAAGACGATCGACCGGCTCGTGCGCGACGGGCTCCTGGAGGCGCAGGGCACCGAGCGGCAGGCGACGCGCCCCGAGCGCACCGTGTACGCGGCCACCGACGCCGGGCGCGAGCTCGCGGTCACGTGGACGCTCGACATGCTCACCGCGCCGCGCCACGAGTTCGCGGAGTTCACGGCGGCGCTGGCCTACCTGCCGCTGCTCGACCCCGAGGTCGCCGCGGACGCACTGACCCTCCGGCTGTCCGACCGGCGCGGTGAGCTCGACCGCCTGCGCCACGAGCTGGAGTGGGTGTCCGCCGAGCTGCCCCGGATCGTCCTGGTGGAGAACGAGTACGCGATCGCGCACCTCGAGACCGACGTCGCCTGGATCGCGAAGCTGCTCGAGGACCTCCGCACGGGCGCCCTCACCTGGGACCACGACGACCTCGTCGAGACCGCACGCCGGATGCACGGGCAGGGGACGCCATGAAGGTGATCATCATCGGGGCCGGGACCGGGGGCATGTGCCTGGCGCACGGCCTGCGTCGGGCCGGGATCGAGGTCGCGGTCCACGAGCGCGACCGCACCCGCACCGGCGGCCTGCACGGGTACCGCGTGGGCATCTCCCCCAACGGCGCCCGCGCCCTCAAGTCCTGCCTGGACCCCGAGCTCTTCGCGACGTTCGTGGCCACCACCGCGGCGCCGTACGACACGCTCGCCATGCTGACCGAGCGGTACCGGACGCTGGTCCGGATCGGCATGGCCGACCTGCCCCACACCGGCCAGGGCCCCGAGGACCGCGAGCACAACGTCAGCCGCATGACGCTGCGGCAGGTGCTGTTCACCGGCATGGAGGACGTGATCACGTTCGACCGCCGCTTCACGCACTACGAGCAGCACACCGACGGCCGCGTCACCGCCCACTTCGACGACGGCGGCTCCGACACCGGCGACCTGCTCGTGGGCGCGGACGGCGCGAGCTCGCGGGTGCGCCGCCAGCACCTCCCCCACGCCACGCACACCGAGACCGGGCTGGTCGCGATCGGCGGCAAGACGCTGCTGACCGAACGATCCGAGACGCTCCTCCCGGAGGTCGTCCGCCACGGCTTGGGCATGTACTTCGACCGGCGCGGACAGTTCGGCATCACCCATGCGGTGCGGATGCCGTGGGGGTCCGACAACCGGCCGCGCGAGGGGGTCGGCGCGAACGAGCGCGAGCTGGTGGACCGCTGGCCCGGGCTGCGGTTCGACAACACCACCGACTACATCTCGTGGGCGATCACGACGTCGCGCTCCATCGCCCCGGCCGACGCCCTCGACCGGACGGGCACCGACGCGCTCGCCCTCGCCGCCCAGCTCAGCGCCGGCTGGGACCCGCGCTGGCTGGACCTCATCGCCACGGCCGACCCCGGCTCGACGGTGGCCCTGAGCATCCGTACCTCCGACCCCGTGCCGGCCTGGGCACCGAGCAGCGTGACCATGGTCGGGGACGCCATCCACACCATGACCCCGGGCCGCGGGGCCGGCGCGAACACCGCCCTGCGCGACGCCCGCGAGCTGCGCGACCGCCTGGTGCGCGTACGCGACGGCGAGACGACGCTGCTCGAGGCGGTCGGCGAGTACGAGGACCTCATGCGCCGCTACTCCTCGCTCGCCGTGCGGGAATCGCTCGAGTTCATGAACGACGACGGCACCGCCCGGCGGCCGATCATCGGGCCGCTCTCGACGATGGCCCAGCGCACCGCACTGCGGCTCGTCGACCGCGTCCCGCCCGCCAAGCGCCGCATGGCCCGCGGCTTCCAGAAGGTGCGCGATTCCGAACTGGTGTGACTAGCGATTCCCGCGCACCGGCGAGGCCGGGATAGTCATTGTTGTCGCGGCCCTCTCTCCGGCGCCGTCCCGATGCCACGATCCCAGGCATGGGGGACATGCAGACGGCGGTCACGTTCTACCAACTGCTCGCCTCGATCAGCTTCACGCTGCTCGGGCTGTGGTTCGTGGTGCTCGGCCTCGGGCGGGGTGATTGGAGCGATCCGTCCCGTCACCGCGAACGGCTGCACGTGGCGCTGTTCTTCTTCCTGCCCGGCACGATGGGACTCGCCTCGGTGCTCGGCGGCACGAACACGGTGGCGTGGCGGGTGGTGTTCGTCCTCGGGGCGGTCGTCGGGCTGACCGAGTCGGTGCGCTTCCTGGTCGGGCGCCAGGGTCTTCCCGGCAGCGTCGAACGGGTGCTGGCCGTCCTCGCCCCGCTCCTGTACCTGCTGGTGGGGCTGGCGGCGTTCGTCCCCGGCCCCGAGGCCGGTCTGGCTCCGTTGCAGATCGAGGGCTTCGTCGTCGCGGGCGTGTTCCTGCTCGGCCTGACGCACGTGTGGCGCGCGCTCGCCGAGGCGCCGGCCCGCGTGGCGTCGCCGCCACGCTGAATACCGCTGCCACGGCTACCGCTCGCCACGATTCGGTGGAATAGTGACC
This sequence comes from uncultured Actinomycetota bacterium, assembly GCA_963849235.1. Taxonomy (GTDB): domain Bacteria; phylum Actinomycetota; class Actinomycetes; order Mycobacteriales; family Pseudonocardiaceae; genus Actinomycetospora. The sequence goes on from CAWKGY010000005.1 coordinate 61,251, forward strand.
GCGGCCGCACCGGGTCCGAGCACGACGAATGCCCCTGATGTCGGGATTCGACACCGGAAAGGATCTCGAGCGGCGATGACGAATCGTACACCGCTGATCACCCTGGGCATTGTCCTGGCATTCGTCGTCCTGTTGGTCGGTGCCAACACCGCCTTGGTGAGTCGCCCACCGGCGGCACCGCGCGCAATTGCGTCCTCGGCCTCGGCCGCCACGGGCGGTCCCTCTCCGACGGTGCCGCCACAACTGTCTCCGACGGTGACGCCACCGTCACACAGTGTCTTCACCGGACGAACGAGTGGCGACGAGATCGCGGTGGCCGTCGCGGTCAACGGGGACAAGGCGGCGGCATATCTGTGCGACGGCCACGCGGTCGAGGCCTGGCTGCAGGGGACGATGTCCGGCAGCTCCCTGACCTTGACCGGGCGCGGGGGTGCCGGGTTGACCGGTTCCGTGTCGGGCGGCGCGCTGTTCGGATCGCTCAACCCGGCGGGCCGGGCCGGTCTCCCGTTCTCCGCCCAGCTCTCGACGCCACCGGCCGGGGTGTTCCAGTACCGCAAGGAGGTCAACGGGCTGGCCACGCGCATCGGCTGGACCGTGCTCCCCGACGGCTCCCAGGTCGGCGTCCAGGACAGCGGCACCACGCGGACGCCGGCGCCCCGGCTCGATCCGGCGACCGGCTCCTTCACCGTGGACGGAGTCACGGCGACGGCCTCGCCGGTCGCCGGCTCGGACACCGTCGTCGGCCCGTGAGCCGAACGAGAGACGAGGGCTCCCCATGACGCGAAGCGCCCCGATCGAGGTGCCCACCCGCGACAGCTGGTCGGGCTGGCTCATCCTCGCGCTCCTGTCCGGGTGCGCGGTGGCCGTGGTGCTGGGCGTGTACGCCGACGCGCACCAGCCGACGGGCGTCGCCCTGGACGTGGCCGGCTTCTCCAACGCCGCCTACGCCAAGGCGTGGCTCGCCTCGGTCGCCGCCGTCCTCGCGCTCGTGCAACTGGGCTCGGGCGCCGCCCTCTCCAGCCCGACCGCGCCGGCGTGGACGGCGCGGCTCCACCGGTGGTCGGGCCGGATCGCCATGATCGTCACGGTGCCCGTCGTCGTGCACTGCATGTACGCGCTGGGCTTCCAGACCGCCTCGTTCCGGGTGCTCGCGCACTCGGTGCTGGGCTGCGTGCTCTACGGAGCCTTCGTCGCGAAGATGCTCGTGCTGAGCCGTCGGGGGATGCCGTCCTGGTCGGTCCCCCTCCTGGGTGGCTTCCTGTTCGCGGCGCTGATCGGGGTGTGGCTGACCTCGGCGCTGTGGCTGTTCACGGCCCGAGGGCTGCATCTGTGACGGGCGACCCGGGCACCATCCGGGTGGGCGTCGAGACCGGCGACGGCCTCGTGGCCCGCCTCGGCGACACCGTCGTCCTCGTCCTCGGGGAGGACGACGACCGGGCCGACCACCTGCTCGACGCCGTCGCGGCGACCGCGCCCGAAGGGGCGGGCCGGATCGCGGGTGGCCTCGCCCGGTGGATCACCGGGAGGCCGGAGGCGGATCCGGCAGCGTTCGGGCTCGTCACCCCCGTCCCCGGCGGCATCGTCCTGTTCCTCCGGGGCGACGTCTGGTGCGAGGTCGAGCACGGGAGCTCGGTGACGACCGTGACCGGCCGGGACACCCGGACCTGGGTCGACCGGGTCGTCCCGGAGCCGATCGACCGGGTCAGCGTGGGCTCCGGCCCGGCTCGCCCCGTGCGTCCACGCCGCCGCAGCGACCTCTCCTCGGGGACCGTGCCCGGCGGGGCCTTCGTCCGGGAGCCGACGAGCCCGGGGTCGGCGAGTGCGCCCGGGGGCGGTGGAGCCGTCCTCGGCCCGGCGGTCGCGGCCGGGCACACCGGCCCGACGGGTCGGTCGGACGCCGGACCCGACGTGCCCGACCAGCCGGACGCGCCCGACCAGCCCGCGGTGCTCGAGGCACTCGAAGCGCTCGACCAGGCGGGCGCGCCCGAGGCGCCCGAGGCGCCCGACAGCTCGACGTGCCCGACGTGCCCGACGTGCCCGACGTGCCCGACGTGCCCGACGTGCCCGACGGGCCCGACGTGCCCGACGGATCGTCGGTCGTCGACCCGGCGCTGACGGTCGAGACGACCGTGCCCCCGCACACGACCCCGCAGCCCGCTACCCCGCAGCCCGCCGCCCCAGCGGTCCCGGCGCCCCAGCCCGCTACCCCGCAGCAGGCACCCCCGCAACCCGCGACCCCGAGCACGATCACCACCGTCGGCGCCGGGACGAGGCCGGACAACGGGCACGCCCCGCCCGCCCGGCGAGCGGCCCGCGAGACGTCGGTGCCCACCGCCCCGATCGGCGTCCTGCGCTGTGCCGACGGGCCGACCGTCCTGCTCGATCGCAGCTACGCGATCGGACGCGATCCCCAGAACGATCCCTCGGTCCGTGCGGGCCTGGCGACGCCGATCACGGTGAACGACCCGACCAACCTGATCTCGCGCGTGCACGCCTTCGTGTCCGTCCACGACGGCGTCGTCCTCGTCCGGGACGGATCGAGTGCGAGCGGGACCTATCTGGCCGAGCCGGGCGCGGAGGGGTGGACCCGGGTCACCACCCGGCCGACCGAGGTCCCGCCGAACTGGCACCTGCGGATCGGGACGAAGATCTTCATCTTCGAACCCACCCTGCCGTAGACGCCGTCACCGCCGGGGTCAGGCGCTCGGCATCGACGACACCGCCGGTCGCCGACGGGCACCGAGCGCGTCCCAGTCGCCGCCCCGCACCGCGGCCAGGACATCCGGTGGGATCGCCGCGCCCTGACGGACCGCCGCGGACACCGCGGCGACGATCGCCGGGTGGTGCCCGAGCACGATCGCGCCGACCGCCCGACCCTCCGAGAGCACGAGCTTGCGGTACGAGGGCCCGGTCGGATCACGGTCGGACACGACCTCGTCGCCGGGCTCGGGGTCGAAGCGTCCGACCGAGAACAGGTCGAGATCGACACCTTTCAGGATCGTCGCCGGCACCTCGGCGACGAGTCGCTCGTCGCCGCCGAGAGCGTTCACCGCCGCGACCTCACCCTGCTTGGCCGCGATCGGCCACAGGCCGAGCACCCGTCCGCCGTGCTCGGCGACGTCGCCCACCGCGAAGACGCCGGGCACGTCGGTCTCCATCCGGTCGTCGACCAGCACACCCCGGCCCACCGCGATCCCGGCCTCGCTCGCGAGCCGGATGTTGGGTCGAATCCCGACCGCGGCCACGTAGACGTCGCAGGGCAGCACGCGGCCGTCGGCGAGGGCGACTCCCGTGACCCGCTCGTCACCGGCGAGGGCCTGGGCCTCACCCCGGTACAGGACGTGCAGTCCGAGCCCGGCGAAGTGGGCGTGGACCATCGCGCTGGCGGCCTCGTCGATCTGCTTGGACAGCAGCCTCGCGCCGCGCTCCAGCACGGTGACGCGCAGACCGAGCTCGTGCAGCGCGTGCGCGGCCTCGAGCCCGAGCAGGCCACCGCCGGAGACCACGGCGTGGCGGCAGCGGAACTGCTGGACGTAGGCCCGCACCTCGATCGCGTCGCCGGCCGACCGGAGCACGAAGGACCCCGGCCGGTCGGGCCGGTCGAACGGCGGCAGGGCGCTGCTGCTCCCCGTCGCGATGACGAGCCGGTCGTAGGGGACGGTCTCCCCCGTCCCGAGCGAGACCCGCTTCGCGACGACGTCGATGCGGGTCGCGACCGTGTTCAGCCAGGCGGTGACGCCGTGCTCGTCGTACCACTCCTCGGACAGCAGGTAGAGCCCCTGCATGGCCGAGCGCCCGTACACGAGGCGCGATATCCCCATCCGGTTGTAGAGCACGTGCGATTCCTGCCCGACGAGGTGGATCTCGCAGTCGGGATGCCCGCGCCGGACGAAGTCGGCGGCCGTCACCCCGGCGATGCCGTTGCCGAGCACCACCACGCTGACGATCGAGCGGTCGTAGTCCAACGGCGTCTCGCCGTCGTCCGGACCGCCGGGCTCCGGGGTCAGGGACACCGTCACGGACCCGGGTCCCTGCACCCGCGCGCAGCACGCCATCCGGGTGCTCGCGCCCAGGCCGAGCCGGCGCAGCGTGTTCGCCTCCTCCTCCTCGACCGGAGCCAGACAGTCGGCGCCGCCGAGCACGGCGACGGGATCGGCCCCGCACACCCCCATGCGGCACCCGGCCTCGATGGGCAGGCCCTGTCGTTCGGCCACCTCGAGGAGGCTCGTGCCGCTCTCCGCCACCACCGGGGTGGCACCGTCGACGGTGACGTCGGCGCCCTCGTCGCCCCCGTCCGCCGAGCTCTCGGCGGTGACCGGCGCGGGACGGGTGACCTCCACCAGCGGGAGCGGGCGGCCCAGCACCGCGCCGATCTCCGCCTCGTACTGGCGTGCCTTCACCGCCGTCCTCGCGATCCAGAGCAGCGAGAGCAGCGCGACCACGACGAAGATCGGCCACCGGAGCCACGGAGCCTGGATCCCGGTGATCGCGGCGAAGGAGGTCGCCAGCGTCGTCCCGGCGAACCAGTAGAAGGTGTCGATCGCGATCGCGCCCCAGACCGCCACGATCAACGCCGGCCGATGGGGGAACAGCGCCTGGGCGGCGAAGAACAGGCCGATCGAGCCGAGGAAGAAGAGCGCGAGCTGCCCGTAGACGTGCCACAGCGGCAGGGAGTGCTGCCCGACGAGGACGAAGAATCCGAGGACGAAGCCCGGGAGTGCACCGACGAACAGGCGGCGCGGAGCGGTCCACTCCGGGTCGGTTTCGTGGAGGTCGGCCTGGTACGCGGCGGAGGGCTGGAAGTCGTAGCAGTTCTTGGTGCAGGCCACGCACGGCTGACAATGGCTGTTGGGGACCTTGGCGAACGGCGTCTGCCCGTACACCCGCTGCAGGGGCAACAACGGGCAGATGCTGCTGCACCACCCGCTCTTGCCCTTGTACAGGAAACCCGCGAGCAGGGCATTGACGATCGTGACGGACAACAGGATGCCGGTGGCCGGGCCGCTCACGTTGAAGATCGCCAGCCGTGCACCCGTGATGCCGAAGAACAGCGTGATCGCGACGAGGTGTCCGCGGCGACGCAGCCACTCCGGGACCGTTCCGCCCCGCGTGAAGCCCAGCACCCGCGGCCCCTGGTTCGACGCGGCGAGCGGGCAGATGTTGCGCCACAGACCGGGCGCGACGAAGAACAGGATCGGCAGCAGGGGCACGATGACGCCGAAGAACCAGAACAGCCCGGCCGACGGTGCGACGAACAAGGCCACGCAGAGGGCCACGTAGAGCACGACACTGCCGATCCGGACCGCGTGCCACACCCCGAGCGGGACCCGGGTCCGCATCTCGGTGAACGCGGGGAACATCGGTTCACCTCGACGCGGGAACCGTCCGAGCACCCGGTCCACCAGCACGGCCGCGGCGGGGCGTCGCGGCGGCGCGACCGGCGCCGGCGGAGGTGGCGGGACGAGGAGCCCGACCCCGGAGACCATCGAGGTGGGCCGTGCGGGGCCCGCCACCCGCACGGTCCGGCCCACCATGATGATCTCCGAGCTCCCGAGACGCACCACGTCACCGGGCTCGAGCACGACGCGCCCGGTGACCTTCACACCGTTGAGCAGGGTCCCGTTGCGGCTCTCCAGATCCACGAGCGACAGGCCCACCGGTGTCGGCACCAGCCGCAGGTGGCGCCGCGAGACGCCGGGATCGGCGAGGTTCTCGCCGTCGCACTCCCGACCCACCTCGATGGGGTGGTCCAGCACCAGGCGCCGCACCCCACGCCCGGGTTCGCGGACCTCGACGATCGGGTTGCGGTCCATCACGCGGCCCTCGCGATCGGGCGGCTGGGACTGAGCATCGGCAACTCCCGCTCTCGCGTGTACGAAGGATCCGACAGCCACGAACGGCCGAGCACTCCATACCGTAGAGCCAGAGATCAATCGATCTCTACGGCGAACGGGTGTAATGACGAGAAACGCTGCGGGGCGATTTGGTTGCGGATGCCCAGGAGAGGGAGATATGCGCGAATCGGCTGTGCCCGAGAGTAGTCGACCCCTCACGGATCGGTGCCCGACCCGGCGCGCGGTTCCGACCGGATTCGAGAACTCGGAATCGGAGGACTCGATCACGATCCGACGTCGACCGGCACGGCACTAGGATCGGCGCCGACGACCGAGACTCACGCGAGGAGCCGGTATGTGCCTCTCACCCCGAGTGCCCGCGGAATTGCGATGAGTGATGACGCGGAGCGCCTTCGGGAAGCCCTGCCGGCATACGAGATCGGCGAGGTACTCGGCCGCGGCGGCTGGGGGGTGGTGTTCGGCGGACGACATCGCCACCTGGGCCGGGAGGTCGCGGTCAAACAACTCCCGGCGGCATTCGCCGCCGACCCCGTGGCTCGACGCCGCTTCGCCTCGGAGGCCCGTGTCCTGGCCTCCCTGGACCACCCCCACGTCGTGCCCGTCTACGACTACCTCGAACGCGACGATCTGTGTCTCCTGGTCATGGAGCAGTTGTCCGGCGGCACCCTGCGCGACCGTGCGGCCGGGGAGGGATTCACCGCCCAGGCCGCCGGCGCGGTCGTCCTCGCCTGCGCCGCCGGGCTCGCCGCGGCGCACGCCCGGGGCGTCCTCCACCGGGACATCAAGCCGGAGAACATGCTCTACACGGCCGGCGGGGTCGTGAAGGTGGCCGACTTCGGGATCGCCAAGGTGACCGGCGGCGCGGACACCGCCGTGACCCGAGCCGGCGACGTCCTCGGCACCGCGGCCTACATCGCGCCCGAACAGGTCCGCGGGGGCGGGCTCTCGCCGGCCACCGACGTCTACGGGATGGCGACGCTGCTGTACGAGCTGCTCGCCGGCGAGCTCCCCTTCGCCGACGACGGGGACGTCCTGGCCCTGATGTTCAAGCACGCCTACGAGACGCCCCTGCCGCTGCGGACGGTGGCCCCCGACATCCCCGACCCCGTCGCGGCCGTCGTCATGACGGGTCTCGCGACCGACCCCGCGCAGCGGTTCACCGGGGCCGAGTCCTTCGCGACGGCGCTCGCCGAGGCCGGCGCCGCCGCGTGGGGACCCGGATGGCTCGCCCGCGAGGGGGTCCCGGTCCTCGGCGCCCCTGCCGTACTGGCCGCGGCCGATCGTGCGCCGGAGCCTCCGCCGCCGATGCCGCCGCCCGTCCCGCCACCGGGGCCGGGGCCGGGGCCGGCGGCCCCCTCGCCGGGGCCGGCGCCGAGCCCGACCGGCCCGTGGCGCGGGACCGGACCGCTGTCCCCGGCGACCGAACGACCCCGCCGTCCGGCACCGGGCCCGGGCTCCGCCCCGCCGACGGCCGCCCCCGGCGTCGTCCCCGCGCCCGGCCTCGCCCCCGGCGGCGCGGAGTCCGAGGTGCCGGCCCGCGATGGCGACTCGCCGGCACCGTCGCGCCGGCGCTGGGTCTACGTCCTCGTCGCCGCCGCAGCCGTGGTCGTCATCGTCCTGGTGCTGCTCTTCCTGCCGGACCTGTTCGCGGTGTACCCGACGCCGGGGAAGTGAGTCGGCCGTCGACGGCGAGCGTCTGCGCCACGATCGCTTGACATAGCTGATTCGGCTACGGCTATGTTGGCCTCGTACTGAGACCGGTCGGCCCGCCCGACCCCCGTCGGAACGAGGTTCGGCGATGACGCAGGACGCACCCCCGACCACCCTGTTCGTCCACGGGTTCCTCGACGACGGCTCGGTCTGGGACGCCGTCCTGGGGCGCCGCGGGACGCGGACGCCCGTGGTCGTCGCGGACCTGGCGGGCATGGCCGGCCGGCCCGACGCGCCGGGGCCGTACACGCTGGCACGGCACGCGTCGGACGTCGTGGACCTGGTCGACGGGATCACCGGGCCGGTCGTCGTCGTCGGGCAGAGCCTCGGTGCCCAGGTGGCCGAGCTCGCCGCGACGCGGCGTCCCGACCGGGTCGTGGCCCTGGCCCTCCTCACGCCGATCCCGCTCGCGGGCAGCCACCTGCCGGCGGACGCGATCGCCCCGTTCCGGACCCTGGGCGGCGACCCGGACGCGCAACGGCAGGTGCGCCTGCAGCTCTCGGTCGCGTTCCCGCCCGAGGAGCTGGACCGGCTGTGCGCGGCCGGGAAGTCGATCACGTCGGCGGCCGTGGCCGCCACGGCCGACGCCTGGAACGACGGCGACCCCGCCGGCGCCCAGGCCTCCCCGATCACCGCGCCGGTCCTCGTCGTGCGGGGCGCCGGGGACCCGTTCGTCACGGCCGAGGCCGTGGACACCGGGGTCGTGCCGCGGTTCGCCGAGGTCTCCGTCGCCACGGTCGACGGCGCGGGGCACTGGCCACACGTCGAACGGCCCGAGGCGGTGGCCACCCTGATCGACTCGCTGGTGGCCCGCGTCTCCGCCACCGCGGGCCCCCCACCCTCGCCGGCCGGCGCCACCACCGCCGAGGGCGTCCGCGCGCAGGGCTGGACCACGGCGTTCGCGCAGCGCAGTGCCCCCGCCTTCACCGACACGTTCGCGCCCGACGTGGTGCTGCACGCCTCGACGCTGCGCACCCCGGTCGTGGGCCGCGAGGCCGTCGGCCAGGTCATGGCCGCGGCGAGCGGGATCTACACCTCGCTGGTGTTCACCCACGAGGCCCGCGACGCCGGCCGGACCTACCTGGAGTGGGAGGCGACGCTGCACGACGGGACCCCGGTCAGCGGGGTGACCCGGCTCGTGGGCGACGACACCGGCCGCACCGTCGACGTCGCCATCCACCACCGCCCCCTCGACGCCGCGCTGGCGTTCTCCGCCGAGCTCGGGCGCCGCCTCGAAGGCCGCATCGACGCCGACACGTTCCACCGGCCGTGAGCGCCGCGTTCCGCCGGGAGGACACCGCCTTCACCGCCGACGACGGCACCGTGCTCCGCGGGTGGCTCTACCTGCCCGAGGACCCCGGCCCCCACTCGGCGATCAGCATGGCCCACGGGTACGCCGGCACCCGCCACCACGGGCTGGAGCCGTTCGCCGAGGCGTTCGCGGCCGACGGCCACGTCGTGCTCCTCCACGACCACCGCGGGTTCGGCGACTCCGGCGGCGAGCCGCGCCAGGACGTCGACCCCTGGACCCAGATCGCCGACTGGCGCCGCGCGCTGTCCCACCTCGAGGCCCGCCCCGAGGTCGACGCCGACCGGCTCGGCCTCTGGGGCACCAGCTACGCCGGCGGCCACGCCCTGGTCCTGGGCGCCACCGACCCGCGGCTGCGCGCGGTCGTCGCGCAGGTCCCCACCATCAGCGGCGCCGAGCAGACCCGCCGTCGGGTCCGGCCCGAGGACCTCCCGGCCTTCCACGCCGGGCTCCTCGACGACGAGCGCGCCCGCGCGGCCGGCCGACCCCCGGCACGCCGGGCGATCGTCTCCGACGACCCCGCGGTCCCGGCGTCCTACCGCGCCCCCGACGCCGTCGCGTTCTACCTCCAGGAGGTCCCCGAGGGTGCGTGGGTCAACGAGGTGACGGTGCGCTCGACGCACGCCGCCACCACCTACGAGCCCGGGGTGTTCGTCGAACGGATCAGTCCGACGCCGCTGCTCATGGTCGTCGCGACCCACGACACGGTCACCCTCACCGACACCGCCCTCGCCGCGTACGAGCGCGCCCTGGAACCCAAGCGCCTCGTGACGGTCCCCGGCGGCCACTTCGACCCCTACCTCGCCGGGTTCCCGACGGCGAGCGGGGCGGCCCGTGCGTGGTTCGCCGACCACCTGCAGCAGAAGGAATGACCATGTCCCGGATGTCCCACGTGTCGGTGACGACGAAGGACGGTGTGGCGACGCTGGTCCTGCACAACCCGCCGCAGAACCGCATCGGCACCACCATGGTCGACGAGCTCGACGACGCCCTCGACGAGATCGCGGCCGGCGGGGCGCGGGCCGTGGTGCTGCGCGCCGAGGGGCCGGACTTCAGCTTCGGGGGCGACATCGAGCCCTGGCCGGGCTGGGAGCGCCGCGAGATGCGCGCCCACTTCGAGCACTACCTCCGGACCTTCAACCGGTTCGAGCGGCTCCCTGTCCCGACGATCGCGGCGGTGCAGGGCCTGTGCTTCGGCGGCGGTCTCGAGCTGGCCGTGCGCGCCGACGTCGTCATCGCCGGCCGGACCGCGCGCTTCGGGCACCCCGAGCAGTCGATCGCGATCATCACACTGCTCGGCGGGATCTACCGGATCGCCGAGCGCGCCGGCCGCTCGCGGGCCATGCGCTGGGCGCTGACCTCGGAGCAGGTCCCCGCCGCGGAGATGGAGCGCTTCGGGGTGGTCGACCGGGTGGTCGACGACGACGCCCTGGACGAGGAGGCCGCGTCCTTCGCGGCGACGGTCGCCGCGGGACCGACCCTCGCGCACGCCGCGCACAAGGCGCTGCTGCGGACGTGGGCGGTCGGCGGGGTCGCCGCGGCCGACGAGGTGATCTTCGACGTCGCGCTCCCGCTCTTCGACAGCGCCGACACCCGCATGGCCATCCCCACCGCCGTCGACGCCCTGCACGCGGGCCACCCCCGCCCGCCGATGCCGTTCGAGGGGCGCTGATCATGACCGACGCCCTGCAGGTCCACGTGCACGTCAGCCCCTCCGTCCCGACCGCGGTGACCGACCTCCCGCCCGATCTCGACGTCCGGGTGTGGTCGCCGATCGCCACGACGATCCTCACGGGAGCGCGGGAGGCCGTCGTCGTCGATCCACCCCTGACGAACGCGCAGGCCGCCGCGACCGTCGCGCGGGTCGTCGCGACCGGCCGCGCGCTGAGGACCGTGTACGTCACCCACGCCCACGGCGACCACTGGTTCGGCGCCGCGGCGCTGCTCGAGGCGTTCCCCGCGGCCCGCGTCGTCGCGCTGCCGACGATCGCCGCGCGGGCCCGCGCCCAGAGCCCCGACGACGTCGCCGCGTTCTGGGAGGCCCGCTTCCCCGGCGGCCAGATCCCCACCGAGCTCGTCGCACCGGAGCCGATGGACGGGGACACCCTGGAGCTCGAGGGGCACGAGCTGGTCGCCGTCGGACTCGGGCACACCGACACCGACGACACCAGCTGCCTGCACGTGCCGTCGCTCGGCCTCGTCGTCGCCGGCGACGCCGTCTACGACGGCGTCCACCTCTATCTCGCCGAGTCCCCCGCGACCGGCCGCCAGGCCTGGCGCGACGCCCTCGACGTCGTCCGGGGACTGCGCCCGACGACGGTGGTCGCCGGGCACCAGCGGTCCGGCGCCACCGGTGACCCGACGGCGATCGACGAGACCCGCCGCTACCTCGACGACGTCGAGGAGCTGGCGGCCACCGCGACGAGCGCGCTCGAGCTGTACCGCGCGATGCGTGCCCGCCACCCCGACCGCGTCAACCCGGGCGCCCTGTGGGGCTCGGCCCGTGCCCTGTTCCCGACGGAGGTCACCGCATGATCATCGACACGGCCGAGCTCGACGCGACCGCCGCCTACAAGCTGCTGATCGGGACCATCGTGCCGCGGGCCATCGGCTGGGTCAGCACGGTCTCCACGGCCGGCGTCGCGAACCTCGCCCCGATCTCGTTCTTCACCGCGGTGGGCCGCAAGCCGCCGATGGTGTCGCTGAGCATGCAGCCACGCTCCACCGGCGAGCTCAAGGACACCTTCACCAACATCCGGGACACCGGGGAGTTCGTCACCAACCTGGTGTCGCTGCCCCAGGCCCACCAGATGCACCGCACCGCGCACGAGTTCCCGACCGAGGTCGACGAGTTCGAGGCCGTCGGGCTCGCGAAGGCGCCCTCGGAGGTGGTCACCCCGCCCCGCGTGCGCGACGCACCCGTCCACTTCGAGTGCCGGCTCGACCGGATCATCCCGGTCGGCGACCTCGACGACCACGTCGTCTGGGGCGTCGTCGAACGCGTCCACGTGCGCGACGACCTCTACCTCGACCGCGGCCGCATCGACACCGCCGCGCTCGCGCCGGTGGGGCGCCTCGCCGCGGAGTACACGCTCGTCGAGAACGTCTTCACGACCCCGCTCGACGACGACGTCCTCGACGTCCGCGGCGGGCGCATGCGCCGCCTCGACGAGTACGACCCGGAGTTCAGCCCCGTCGACACCGACGCCTGGTCGCCGTCCGGCTCGGTGCGCACCGAGTCCTGAGCGGCCTCGCCCCCGACGGCGGGTGCCGCGGGTCAGCTCTCGTCGGCGGCGTCCTCCGCCGGCCCGGCGACCGCGGCAGCCCGGCGGCGGGCCCGGGAGGCGCGCAGGTTGACGGCGTTGCCGCAGATCCGGACGTTGTGCCAGGTGCCGCTGTTGTTGCGCGAGCGGTCGTAGAACGCGACGGCGCAGCGGTCGTTGCGGCAGGTCTTCAGGCGCCGCCAGGTGTCGGCGCGCTGGGCCTCGAGCACCTCGATGAGGATCTGCCCGACGAGGACGCGCCACCCGTGGCCGCGGGGCGTCAGGTCGGCCCGCCCGTCGGCAGCCAGGGACAGTCCGATCGAGGCGGCCCGCAGTTCGGGCGCCGACGGGGCCGGCTCGGCGCCGCCGACCACGCTGCGCAGGTCCGCGCGCAGCGCCTGGAGCTCCTCGAGGCCGCGCTCGTCCAGGACGACGGCCGGGGCCGGACGACCGGTCGCCTCGGCCCAGTCCGCCAGGGCGGTCTCGGCCCACCCCTGCGCCGTCCCGACGTCCTGCAGGAGATCGGTGGCGCGGGGGCGGCCGGCCGGGATCGTGTTCATCAGGTCCTGCACGAGCGCCAGTCCCCCGTCGGCCACGGTGGAGGCGTAGCGCGTCGTCGTCGACCAGGACATGGGCGCCATCCTAGCGCAGCACGGCCGTCGCTGACTGAGGTCTCGCGGCTTTGGCCCTGTCCTTCCCGACGGCGACTCAGGGGCGGGCCTGGCCGGTGGAGGCGCTGGTGCCGCCGTCGACGGGCAGGATCGTGCCGGTGACGTAGCGGGCGGCGTCGCTGGCCAGGAAGAGCACGGCGGGGGCGATGTCCTCGGGCTCACCGATCCGGCCGAGGGCGATCCGGTCGACGAACTTGGCCAGCAGCTCCGGGTCCTCGGTCACCGCGGCGACGGCGCCGGTCCGCGTCAGGGCGGGCGCGACGGCGTTGAGCCGCACCCCGGCCGGGCCCCAGTCCAGCGCGAGCGAGCGCACGAAGTTCGAGATCGCGGCCTTGGAGGCGTTGTAGCCGGCCTGCCCCCAGTCGCCGAGCAGACCGGACACGCTCGAGACGGCGACGAGGTTGCCGCCGCTGCGGGCGAGCACGGGCAGCACCTTCTTCGCCAGGTGGAAGAAGCCGTCGACGTTGGTGGCGCGCATGGCCTCCCAGTCCGCGTCGTCCAGCTCGGTGATCCCGCCGTTGGCGTAGCCGCCCGCGTTGCTGACCACGACGTCGATGCGCCCGAACCGGCCGACGACCTCGTCGACGAGGTGCCCGATCTGCTCCTTGTCCGCCAGGTCGGTCGGGACGGCGGCCGTCCGCTCGGGCGGCGCGTCACGCAGTGCCTCGTCGAGCGCCTCCCGACGGCGCCCCGCGACGGCCACCGTGGCGCCGGCGGCCAGGAAGGCGTGGGTGATGGCGAGCCCGATGCCGGAGCCGCCGCCGGTCACCAGCACGACCGAGTCGGTGAAGTCGAAGTGCGTGGCCCCGGTGCTCATGAGCGTTCCTGTTCTCCGGTCGACGGGCGGCGTCCGTCCGCCCGTGGAGCCGAACGCTACTCGGGGCCGACACCCTCGACGTAGCCTCGCTTAATTCGTCTCTGTCGGCGCAGCCCTCACACACCGGGCAGGGCGACGTTCTGCAGTCGCACCTGTCCGCGGACGAGTTCCTTGCCGTCCTCGGCCCGGGTGATCCGCACCAGCCAGAGCTGCTGCACCCGACCCTGCTGGAGGGGCTCGGCGACGACGTCGGCGCGGCCCTCCGTGGCGCTGCGGAGGAAGTCCGTGGCGTTGTGGACCCCGACGGCGAACTGCCCCCGGTCACGCACGGCCTCGCTCGCACCGATGCTCGCGGCGCTCTCGACCGCCGTCGTGTAGACGCCGCCGTGCACCACCCCCCAGGGCGTGTGGTGCTGCGGCCCCAGCTCGAGCCGGCCGGTCACCCGCGTCGGGGTCACCGTCTCGATCTCCAGGCCCGCCGCGGCGAGGAACGCCGGGGCGGCGGCCAGGGAGAGGTCGGGGCTGCTCATGGTGTCTCCTCCATCTCGTCGACCGGCACGTCGGGCCGGACGACGCTTGACGCTGAGTCTCGATGAGCAACTAAGCTACCCCGTGCACCGGAGGGAGCCCAGCTGATGGACGACGCGCACACCGGAGGCGACGCCGCCACCCGGGTCCTGGTCGAGGCCGAGGCCTTCGCCGACCACGGCGGCTGGGTGATGGACTCCCAGTTCGAGACCGAGATGGGCTCCCCGTACCTGCTCGCCCACGGCCTGGGCCGGCCGGTCGCGGATGCGACGACGGCGGTCGACGTCCCCGCTCCCGGGCGCTACCGCGTCTGGGTACGGGCCAAGGACTGGGTGCCCTCGCACCACCCCGGGCGCTTCACGCTCTCGGTGGCCGGGGTCGTCCTCGGGCACGAGTTCGGCGCCGACGGACGCGACTGGTCGTGGGAGGACGGCGGCGTCGTCGAGCTCGACGGCGGACCGGTGCGGATGGCCCTGCACGACCTCACGGGTTTCGACGGCCGCTGCGACGCGATCTACCTGACCACCGGCGACGACGAGCCGCCGCCGGAACCGTCGCGCGCGTGGCGTCGGCAGCTCCTGGGCCTGCCGGACGTACCCCGGGAGGCCGGCACGTTCGACGTCGTCGTGGTCGGCGGCGGCGTCACCGGATGTGCCGCCGCCCTCGCCGCGGCCCGGCTCGGGTGCCGGGTCGCGCTCGTCGGGGACCGTCCGCTGCTGGGCGGGAACGCGAGCAAGGAGATCGGGCTGACACCCCAGGGTCGGTCGGCGCCCCTGATCGCCGAGCTCGTCGAGCGCACCGACGACGGCGACCTGCGGGCCGCGAAGGTCTTCGAGACCGAGCCGGGCGTCTCGCTGTTCCTGGAGCGGCGGGTCGTCGACGTCGTCACCGACGGGCCGCGGATCGTCGCGGTGGACGCCCGCGAGGCCCGCACCGGGATCGAGTCGCGCTACCGCGCGCCGGTGTTCGTCGACTGCTCGGGCACGGCGATCCTCGGCCTGCTCTGCGGCGCACGGACGCTGTTCGGCCAGGAATCGCGCCGCGAGTACGGGGAGCCCCTCGCGCCCCGCCGGAGGACCGAGGCGCACCACGGCAACACCGTCTTCTTCCGCACCCGCGTGGCCGACGGGGCGGTCGACTTCCCCGACGTGCCCTGGGCCCGGGAGGTCGCCCGGGGCTTCGACCGGCTCACCGGGCAGCTGGCCCGACCCGGCGTCGACAACGTGTCCGGGCCGATCGCCGGGAACGGGCCGACGGCGTGGTTCGCCCGGACCGGCGAGAAGGGCGCGCCGGGCCGTCGGACGGTCGGCAACGTGATGCGCCGACTCCCCGAGGGGCTGCGCGCCCGCCTGAGGATGCGACGGTTCCCGGGGACGCACTTCTGGGAGTACGGCCAGTGGCTCGACCCGTACACCGACGGGGAACGCATCCGCGACCACCTCCTGCGCGCCCTCTACGGCACGTTCGCCAACGTCAGGCGCCGCGAGCCGGTCCGGTACGCGGACCTCGAGCTCGACTGGGTCGCCCACGTCGCCGCGAAGGGCGAGTACCGCCGCTACCTCGGCGACCACGTGCTCACCGAGAACGAGATCCGGGAGCACACCGCGTTCCCCGACGCCGTCGTCCTGAACTCCGGCGCGTTCTGCCTGCACCACGCCGGCAATCGGCGGCACGACTTCCGGCTGGCGAACTGGACGTGGGACACCCGCGACGGCGAGCCCTACGCGGTGCCGTTCCGGTGCCTGTACTCCGCCGACGTCGAGAACCTCATGATGGCGGGCAAGCACATCAGCGTGACCCACGTGGCCGGCTCGTCGACCAAGTTCATGGCCAACGGCGCCCAGCACGGGATCGCCACCGCCGCCGCGGCCTTCCTCTGCGCGAAGTACGGCACGACCCCGCGCGGAGTCCACGACGCGCACCTCACGGAGCTGCGGGAGATCACCGCAGGCCTGACGGGTGCCCAAGCGTGACGGTCGACGTAGGCTAATGTCGATAGCCTGTGTCGTACCTGGAGCTGGGAGCCCCGATGAGCCGTGAGAACGCCCTGGTCACCGCCGACTGGGCCGAGAAGAACCTGGACGCACCCGGAGTGGTGTTCGTCGAGGTCGACGAGGACACCACCGCCTACGACGGCGGACACATCCCCGGTGCCGTGAAGATCGACTGGAAGACCGAGCTGCAGGACCAGGTCCGCCGCGACTTCGTGGACAAGGCCGGCTTCGAGAAGCTGCTCTCCGCCAAGGGCATCTCGAACGACGACACCGTCGTGCTCTACGGCGGCAACAACAACTGGTTCGCCGCCTACGCCTACTGGTACTTCACGCTCTACGGCCACCAGGACGTGAAGCTGCTCGACGGCGGGCGCAAGAAGTGGGAGCTCGACGGGCGCAAGCTCGACGGCGAGGTGCCCTCGCGGGCCACCACCGACTACCAGGCCCAGGAGCAGGACCTCTCGATCCGCGCGTTCCGCGACGAGGTCCTCGCCGCGATCGGGACGGCCACGCTGATCGACATCCGCTCCCCCGAGGAGTACGCCGGACGGCTGCTGGCCCCGGCACACCTGCCGCAGGAGCAGGCCCAGCGCGCCGGGCACATCCCGGGCGCGGCGAACATCCCCTGGAGCCGCGCCGTCGCCGAGGACGGCACGTTCCGCTCCGACGAGCAGCTGCGCGAGCTCTACGGCGGCGAGGGCGTCCACCCCGACGCGGCGGCGATCACCTACTGCCGCATCGGCGAGCGCTCCTCGCACACCTGGTTCGCCCTGCACGAGCTGCTCGGATACCCCGAGGTGAAGAACTACGACGGGTCCTGGACGGAGTACGGCTCGCTGGTCGGCGTGCCGATCCGGACCGGTGACGAGCGCGGCTCCGTGCCCGCCACCTCGGCCTGACGATGCCCGGGAGGTCGGACATGAGGACGCTGGTGCTCGGCGCCGGAGCCACCGGCGGCTACCTGGGGGCGACGCTGCTCGCCGGCGGTCGCGACGTCACCTTCCTGGTCCGCCCGCACACCGCGGACCGGCTGCGTGCCGAGGGTCTGCGGGTCAGCGGCGCCGACGGGACCACCCGCACCCGGGCCGTCCCGGTCCTCACCGCGTCCGAGCTGGGCGCCCCGTTCGACCTCGTGATCGTCGCGGTGCGCGGCAGCGGCGTCGCCGCGGCGATCGAGGACCTGCGCCCCGCGGTCGGGCCCGGCACCCAGGTGGTGCCCCTGCTCAACGGGATGTCCCACCTGGAGGCCCTGACCGAGGCGTTCGGCCAGGACGCGGTCCTCGGCGCCACCGCCCGGCTCGCCGCCACGCTGCTGCCCGACGGCACCGTCGTCGAGCAGGCGCCCGGGATCACGCTCGAGCTCGGCCGGCCCGGTGCGCAGGAACCCGACGCGGCGCTGGAGGCGGTGCGCGCCGAGCTCGCGGTGGACGGCGTGTCGGTCTCGCTGCCCGCCGACGTCGTCGGGGCCATGTGGGGCAAGTGGGTCTTCATCGTCGCCTCCACGGTGCTGACGAGCCTGACGGGCGCCGTCGTCGGCGAGGTCGCCGCGGTACGGGGCGGGCCCGAGCTGGCGGCGGCGGTCGTCGACGAGACCGGCGCGATCGCGTCCGCGGAGGGCCACCCCCTCGACCCCGGTCGCGACGCCCTCGTGCGCACCCTCACCGACCCGACCTCGCGCTTCGCGCCGTCGTTCACCCGGGAGCTGTGGGCCGGCCGCCCCGTCGAGATCGAGGTCCTCGACGACCTCGCCTCCCGGGCCCGCCACCACGGCCTCCCCTCGCCCCTGCTCGACGCGGCGATCGTGCGCCTCCGGCTGGGCGGCCGCGGCGGGTCCTGACGCCGGGGTCTCGGGCCCGATTCGAGCGAAGGGACCCCTCGCTCGAACGGACGGCGCCCGCCGATGTGCAATCCCTGGGTTGCACTCCGCCGCCGTCGTGTGCAACTCTTGAGTTGCACAGCAGACGAGCGAAGGAGTACCCCGTGGACCGCATCGAACGTGAGATCCTCATCGCCGCACCGCCGGAGCGGGTGTGGCCGCTGGTGGCCGAGCCCGGCTTCTGGGCGACCGACGACGAGAGCATCCGCGGCACCACACCCACCGAGGACGAGGACTTCGTGGCCCGCCACTCGCAGCACGGCGACTTCCCGATGCGTGTCGAGAAGATCGACCCGCCGCACTATCTCGCGTGCCGGTGGGTCAGCGCCTTCCCCGGGGAGGACCTGCGCGAGGACAACTCCACCCTCGTGGAGTTCACCCTGACCCCCGAGGACGACGGCACCCGGCTCCGCGTCGTGGAGAGCGGGTTCGCCGGCCTCCCGACGTCCGAGGAGAACCGGCAGAACGTGATCGACGACCACACCAGCGGCTGGGAGCAGTGCTTCGCCGCGCTCGCGGCCCGTGCCGAATAGCCCCACCGCCGTGGACGCGCACCCCGCCGGCGGTGACGTCGTCGACGGCGTCCTCGCCGCGCTGGCCGATCCGACCCGACGTCGGCTGTTGGACCGGCTCTCGACGCTGGGCCAGGCCACCGCCACGACCCTCGCCGACGGCGGACCGATCTCGCGACAGGCGATCGTCAAGCACCTCGCCGTCCTCGACACCGCCGGGCTCGTGGCCGCCACGAAGGTCGGCCGCGAGGTCCGCTACGCGGTGAAGCCCGAGGCCCTGGACGCCACCGCCCGGTGGATGGCGGCACTCGCCGCCGACTGGGACCGACGCCTGGCCAGGATCAAGCGCCTCGCGGAGGCCGCCGAGCGCGACGGCCGGTAGCCCGCCCAGCGGTCGGCGTCCCGCACTCCTGCGGAAGGAACCCATGTCTCTCGTTGCGATGTCCCCTGCCCGTTTCACGCCACGGCAGCGCGCCGTCCTCCTGGTGCTCCTCGGTGCCGGGTTCATGCTCTCGGTCGACTTCTCCATCCTCACCGTCGCGTTGCCGCAGGTCGGCGAGGGCGTCGGGCTGGGTCTGACCGGGCTGCCCTGGATCAGCACGGCGTTCGTCCTGCCCGCGGCCGGCTTCTCCCTGGTGTGTGGACGCCTCGCGGACATGGTCGGCCGCCGCACGATGTTCCGGGCCGGGATGGTCCTGCTGGTCGCCGCGTCCCTGCTGGGCGGCGTGGCCACGAGCCCGGCGGTCCTGCTGACGGCCCGGGCCCTGCAGGGCTTCGCCACCGCGATGACCATCCCCGCGGCGCTGTCCCTGCTCACCACGAGCTTCGCGGAGGGCACGGCGCGGGACCGCGTCCTCGGCCTCAACGGCGCGCTGCTCTCCGGCGGCTTCACCGTCGGTTCCCTGGTCGGCGGCACCCTCGTCGACCTCCTGAGCTGGCGGGCCGCCTTCTTCGTCAACGTCCCCGTCGCCACGGCGATCCTGATCGCCACACCGTTCGTCGTCACGGAGTCGACGGTGCCGGGCCGCGTGCGCCTCGACCTGCCCGGCGCGGCGACGGTGAGCGGCGGCCTGCTCGCGATCGTGTACGCGGTCATCGAGAGGAATGCGCCGGTCGGGGCCGTCGGCGCGCTCCTGCTCGTCGCGTTCTGGATCATCGAGCGGCGCTCGGTGGCCCCGCTCGCCCCGCCCCGGATCCTGGCCCGCCGGTCGGTCGCCGGCGGCAACTACGCCGGCCTGGTCATCTTCGCGATGGAACCGGCGATGATCTACCTGACGACCCTCTATCTCCAGCGGGTCCAGGGCCTCTCCCCGCTGACCACCGGCCTGGTCCTCGGCATCCCGGGCCTGGCCTCCGTCGTCGCCGGGATGCTCGCCGGGCGGGCCATCGGCCGCTTCGGCAGCCGCCGCGTCCTCCTCGCCGGCCTGACCGTGCAGGCCCTCGCCACCGCGCCGCTGATGTTCCTCGGCCCCGACCCCCGCGCACTCCTGATCCTGGTCCCGGCCCTGTTCGTCGGGTTCTTCGGCCACGTGCCCGCCGTCGTCGCCTACACCGTCACCGCCACGTCGGGTCTGCCCGACCGGGAGCAGGGCCTGGCCACCGGCCTGACGTCGATGACCCAGCAGATCGGGATCACCGTCGGCATCCCGCTCCTGAGCTCCGTCGCCGCGACCGGCTCCACCGAACTGGCCGGCATGCATCTCGCCCTGGGCGTGGACGTGGTCGCGACGCTCGCGAGCGTCGTCCTGATCCGGATCGTGCTCGATCCCCCGCGCCGACCGTTCCGCCGTGCCGCCACCCGAGAAGGAGACCGCCATGACCGATGACCCGACGATCCCCGGGCAGGACCCCGCGGTGCACGACCTCGGAGGCGGGTTCGTCTCCGGGACCCTCGACGTGAACGGGACGTCGATCCACCACGTCCGTGGAGGCCGCGGCCCCACCGTGGTGCTGCTGCACGGCTTCCCCCAGGACTGGTACGAGTGGCGGCGCGTCATGCCCCGCCTCGCGCAGCGATTCACCGTCCTCGCCGTCGACCTCCGCGGGGTGGGGCGATCCGCGCCGACCACGGACGGCTATGCCGCGGTGGACCTGGCGCGCGACGTGCACGGGCTGCTCGACGCTCTCGGGCTGGGCCCGGCGCACCTGGTCGGCCACGACATCGGTGGCGGCGTCGCCTACGCCTTCGCCCGCGAGTACCCGGCACGCACCCGCTCCGTCACGGTCATGGAGATGCCGCTCCCCGGGATCGGACCGGGCCCGGCGATCGACGATCCCCTGTGGCACGTCCCCTTCCACATGACCCC
The DNA here is from genome assembly GCA_963849235.1 of uncultured Actinomycetota bacterium. Classification (GTDB taxonomy): domain Bacteria; phylum Actinomycetota; class Actinomycetes; order Mycobacteriales; family Pseudonocardiaceae; genus Actinomycetospora. The sequence goes on from CAWKGY010000005.1 coordinate 82,092, forward strand.
CGAGCTGCCGGAAGCGCTGGTGGCCGGCCGCCAGGCCGTCTACTTCCGCTCCTTCTTCGACCGGTTCACCGCGGACCCGGCGGCGATCAGCGACGCCGACGTCGCCCACTACGCCGCGGCCTACCGGGACCCGGACCACCTGCGGGCAGGCTTCGAGTTCTTCCGCGCCCTCCCGGCCGCCGCGGCCGACAACGCTGCCCACACCGCGGCGATCGACGTGCCGATGCTGCTGGTCGGGGGCGAGCACCTGTTCGGGCCGGTCATGCCGGCGATCGCCGAGAGCCTCCGGACCGAGCACGGCTGGTCCGACGTCGAGGTCCGGACCGTTGCCGGTGCCAAGCACTACCTGGTCGAGGAACGGCCCGACGAGGTCGCCGAGCTCATCGAACGGCACGCCGGTCACCGCTGACCGTGCCGCCGTCCGGCTCACCCGCGACTGACGTGCAGGGTGGGCCGGTAGACGAGCTCCTGGATGTCGCCGTCCAGCGTGCGGTGCTCGAGCAGCTCGAGGTCGAAGTCGTCCGCGCCGCCGAAGATCGGGCCCTCGCCGGTCCGGCCCGTGATCACGGGGAAGATCGTGATCTGGACGCGGTCGACCAGGCCCGCAGCCAGGAGCGCCCAGTTCAGCGACAGGCTGCCGTGCGAGCGCAGCGGCACGTCGGACTCCGCCTTGAGCCGGGCGACGACGTCGACGGCGTCCCCGCTCACGACGGTGGCGTCGGGCCAGTCGAGGGGTCCGCCCAGCGTCGACGACAGCACGGTGGTGGCCTTGCTCCGCATCCGGGACACCCAGGGGTCGCGCACCCCGGACTCCTCGGTGCTCTCGGCCAGCATCTCGACGAACTGCCGGAACGTGGTGGCCCCGAAGACCATCCGCTGCTCGGGCTCGTACGACGCCAGGCGGTGCTCGAGCAGCTCAGGGCCCTGCTTGCCCCAGTAGCCGCCCCAGTCGCCGTCGCCCCCGTAGGTGCCGTAGCCGTCGAGGCTGGAGAAGACGTCGAAGGTGTAGGTGGCAGTCATGGCGGACCTCCGCGGGACGGTGACCGGCCCGGTGCCGGTCCCACCCTGACCACGAACGGACCCGACGCCGTTCGACACCTCCGCCGGAAATCAGCGCAGCGGGGGCAGGACCGGCCGGTCGCCCGCGGGACGCGGCGTCCGCGCCGTGTTCATGACCATGGCGAGGGTCGTGTAGTAGCCGGCCAGGGCCACGAGCTCGACCACCCCCTGCTCCCCCAGGCCGGCGACGGCGTTCGCATAGCTGACGTCGCTGACGGCCCCGTGGGCCAGCAGTTCGGTGACGACGTCGTACGCGCCCGCGTGCGCGGGTCCGAGCGTCGGACGGCGGCCCTCGGCGACCGCGTCGCAGACCTCGGCGGGCACCCCGGCCTGCTCGGCCAGCTCCCGGTGCAGCGCCCATTCGACCTCCTGGCCCCACTCGCGGGCGACCACGAGCACCGTCAGCTCGCGCACGTCGTCGGGCAGGGAGCACCCGCCCCACCGGAAGTGCTCGCCCACGCGCTGGAGGCGCCGCATCAGTTCCGGCGCCCGCGAGAGGGCGACGAACGGCCCGACGAGGGCGCCTCGGGGACCGTCGGTGATCTCGGCGACCGCCTGCCGCTGATCGTCGGTCAGTGCCTCGGCCGCGAGGGGCGGGAGCCTGTCCATGTCGTCAGGCTCGCCGACACCGCCGCCGGTGTCGACACACCGCCGCCACGAGGTGGTGTCAGGCCTGCTTGCCGAGGGTGTCCGCCCGGGCCTTGCTGGGCTGGACCCGCTTCGGCTCGCCGGGCATCTTCGGGTACTCGGGCGGATAGGGCATGTCGCCCAGCCCGTGGTCGCGCTCGTCGCGCTCGACCCACTCCAGCACCGTCTCCAGCCCGGCCGGATCGTCGTGCAGGCCGGCGTGGGCGTCGCCGCGCTCGGCGAGCAGATCGGCCGCCGTCAGGACGTCGAAGTCGTCGGGCTCGGCGTCGGGGAGCTCCTCCCAGCGCAGCGGGAAGGACACCGTCGCGCGCGGGGTGCCGCGCACCGACCACGCGGACGCGATCGTCCGGTCCCGGGCGGCCTGGTTGAAGTCGAGGAAGACGCGCTCGCCGCGCTCCTCCTTCCACCAGTCGACCGTCGCCTCGGACGGCATCCGGCGCCCGACCTCCCGCCCGATCGCGATCACGCAGCGTCGGACCGCGACGAAGTCCCACTCGGCCCGGATCGGGACCATGACGTGGATGCCGCGCCCGCCCGACGTCTTCGGCCAGCCCGTGAGGCCGGCCTCGGTGAGGACCTCGCGCAGCGTCGCGGCCACGCGGGCGGCGTCGGCGAAGTCGGTGCCGGGCTGCGGGTCGAGGTCGATGCGCAGCTCGTCCGGGGCGTCGACGTCGGGGCGCCGGACCGGCCAGGGGTGGAAGTCGAACGTGCCGAGGTTCGCCGCCCAGGCGAGCACCGCGGGCTCCGTGGGGCACAGCACGTCGGCCGGGCGGCCCGACGGGAAGCGGACCTGCACCGTCTCGGCGTACTCGGGGGCGCCCTTGGGCAGGCGCTTCTGGTAGAACCACTCGCCCGTCACGCCGTCGACGTAGCGCCGCAGGTGGGTCGGGCGGTCGCGCAGGACGCCGAGCAACGGCTCGGCGACGGCGAGGTAGTGCTCGACCACCCGCCGCTTGGTGATCTCCCGCTCCGGGAAGTAGATCTTGTCGGGGTTGGAGACGCGCACCGTGCGCCCGTCCACCTCGAGCTCCACCGCAGGGGACCGGGCCACAGCCGCGAAGGCTACCGTGGCGGGCATGACCTGGGGTGCCGCAGCGGGAGCCGGCCGCCCCGACCCGGCGCGTCGGTTCCACGACGACCTGGTCGGGCTCGATCCCGACGACCCCGAGGCCCGCGCCTTCGCCGAGCACCTCGACCGCATGGAGCGCGTGCGGCCGATGTACACCGTCGAGGGCGAGCTCTCCGGGGTCCGCGACTTCGCCGAGTCGGCCAACCGCGTGGGCGGCGCGACCCGGTGGGCGGCGTGGCTGCTCGTCGTCCTCGTGCTGGCCGGGACCGGCTACGTGATCTTCGGTGTGCTGGAGTTCGTGATCGGCAGCTGGCTGTCCTGACGCCGCTCTCCGGACGGGAACCGGTTGCGCGCGATTCGTATTAACCTGGACGCATGAGCAGTGCGATCGGCAAGCCGAAGGTCGAGAAGTCCGACGCCGAGTGGCGTGAGCAGCTCTCGCCCGAGGAGTACCACGTCCTGCGGGAGGCGGGCACCGAGCGCCCGTTCACCGGGGAGTACGACGAGACGTTCACCGAGGGCGTCTACCACTGCCGCGCGTGCGGCGCGGAGCTGTTCCGCTCGGACACCAAGTTCGCCTCCCACTGCGGGTGGCCGTCGTTCTACGCCCCCTCCGGCGGAGGACAACGTCATCCTGCGCGAGGACACCTCCATGGGCATGCGCCGCGTCGAGGCGCTGTGCGGCACCTGCCACTCGCACCTGGGACACGTCTTCCACGGCGAGGGCTACGGCACGCCCACCGACGACCGGTACTGCATGAACTCGGTGTCACTGACGCTGGAGCCCAAGCAGTCCTGAGCTCCTGGCCGTCCGGGAGCTACTGGCCGCCCGAGACCCGCAGCGTCTGGCCCGTGATCCAGGCGCTGTCGGGTGAGGCGAGGAAGAGCACGGTGGGCGTGATGTCCTCCGGCTCGCCGTAGCGACCCATCGGCCAGGAGATGGCCGTCAGGTCGTTGTCGTAGTGCCTGCCGTTCTCGGCGGCCATGTCGCTGGTGGTGCCGCCGGGGGCGATCGCGTTGACCGTGATCCCCCGGCGGACCAGGTCCAGCGCGAGGCAGCGCACCATCGCCTCGACCGCGGCCTTCGACCCGGCGTACACCGCGTGCCCGGGGACGCCCATCGTCGCGGAGATCGACGAGGTCAGCACGATCCGGCCGCCCTCGCCCATGTGCTCCTGCGCGGCCTGCGCGGCGAGGAACTGGCCGCGGGTGTTGACGCCGAAGGTCGCGTCGAACTCCGCCGCCGTGACCTTCCCCAGCTCGCCGAAGTGCTCGATGCCGGCGTTGCTGACGAGGACGTCGATCCCCCCGAGGAGCTCGACGGCGCGGTCCATGAGCGCGACGACCGCGTCGGGGTCGGCCATGTCGGCCTGCACCGCATGGGCCTCGCCGCCCGCGGCGGCGATCTCGGCCACGACGGCGTCGGCGGCCTCGGCGCTGCTCCCGTACCCGACGACGACGCGGGCGCCCGCGCCGGCGAGCGCGATCGCCTCCGCGCGACCGATGCCGCGGCTCCCGCCGGTGACGACGGCGCGGGTGCCGGGGACCAGGCCCGTCACGCCGAGAACGCCAGCAGCGCGCCCGGCTCGACCCGCGGTCCCGTGAAGAAGGGCAGTTCCTCGCGCACGTGGCGGCGGGCCTCGGTGGCCCGCAGGTCGCGCATGAGGTCGACGATGCGGTCGAGCTGGTCGGACTCGAACGCCAGGATCCACTCGTAGTCGCCGAGCGCGAAGGCGGGGACGGTGTTCGCCCGGACGTCGGCGTAGCCGCGGGCGGCCTTGCCGTGGTCGGCCAGCATCTGGCGCCGCTCCTCGTCGGGGAGCAGGTACCAGTCGAGGGAGCGGACGAACGGGTAGAGGCAGAGGTAGCCCTTCGGCTCCTCCCCGGCGATGAACGCCGGGACGTGGCTCTTGTTGAACTCCGCCGGGCGGTGCAGCGCGGTGTTCGACCAGACCGGGACCGAGGCCCGGCCGAGCGCGGTGCGCCGCAACGCGGTGTAGGTGGCCTGCAGCGACTCGACGTCGGGCGCGTGGGTCCACACGAGCCAGTCGGCGTCGGCGCGCATGCCCGCGAGGTCGTAGACCCCGCGCACGACGACGCCCTTGGCCTCCTGCTCGTCGACCGCCGCGGCGAACTCCTCGGAGGCCGCCCGGCGGTCCTCGGGGAGGCGCGCCTGGTCGGTCCGGAACACCGACCACATCGCGTAGCGGATCGTGGAGTTCAGCTCGTCGTAGTTCAGCCTGGCCACGCCGCCCATCGTGCCACGGCGCCCGACGCCGGGACGGGCCCGCCGGTGGTCCGCCGCTGTCGCAGAACCGTGCCCCGACCGACCCGGCCGCAGCGACACGCGGATTTCACACGATCGTGCGAGTAACCGGAATCCGCCCTGCTCGGGCCACGGTCGCGCGACGGGAACGGTGTCCGCAATCCGGCGTCCATTCCCGGAACGGGTGAACGGTTCTGCCGTGCGATATTGCGGACGAATAGACGCGCGCCGTTCAATTCTCCTCGTCGAGCACGCCGCTCGGACATCGGTCGGGGAAATGGGGTGGCGATGCGGTCGACGACACGAAAACCGGGTCGATTCCTGCTTCGGCCCGTCGCTGCCCGGTCGGTCCGTCCGACCTGACGTCGACCCGCCTCACCAGCGGGTTCCCGGCCCTCGCGCTCTGCGGGCGTGCCGACGACACTCTTCATCGACGCCTTGCAACGGTCCGGTGTCGATTCGGTCTCACATTCCGTCCGAATGGTGAGAGCTCCATTCCCGGCGACCGCGCGCTCCGCGGCGCCGTCGGCCTCGGCCGCGCGCCGATCTCGCCGTGAGCGTCCCTGGCCGGTCCATGACCCCGCCGACCCCGATCCCGGGGCGGCGTCGGCACACCCATCCCTGTTGGAGGTCAGCATGATCCGACGCATCGTCCAGGTCGCCGCCGCCCTGCTCGTCGGCGCGCTGCTGTGTGTGGGGACCGCCTCAGCGGCTCCCGCGCCGGCGGTGGCACCCGCCGCCCCCGCCGCCGTCCTCGGCGCCACCCACCTGACCCTCGGGCCGATCCCCATCCCGGCGGCCTCGCTGCGGGTCTGCGTCAACGGCGCCTGCCGCACCACGCCGGGGGTCACCTCCGTCACGATCGACCTGCGCGGAGCGGCGACGCTGCTGCCCACGGCGCCGGTGATCCTGCCCGTGGCGTGCTCGTCCGGGCTCGGGATCGGGGTGCGCACGCTGCCGGGCACCCTCGGCGTCGTCACGGGGACGCTCACGCTCAAGGCCACCCCTGCCGGGACGGTCACCATCCCGCTGTCCCAGTCGGTCGGGCTGACGCAGGGGCTCTCGGTCTCGGCCTGCACCGTCTGAGCCGGCACCGGACCCCGGGGCTCCCCGGGGTCCGGTGCTCGCCGACCCACGTAGGTTCTGGCCGCGGGCGCCCCTCGCCGCTCTAGCCGACCGAACGGGCCCTTCGCTCAGAACCGGCCCGGAGATGGAGCACGACCCGCTCCGCGGCCGCGTCGCCGGTGGCCAGGCAGGCCGGCACGCCGACCCCGTGCAGCGCGGCACCGGCCACCGCGAGCCCCGGCACCGCGGCCACGGCGTCCTCGATCCTCGCCACCAGCCCGCCGTGCCCCACGCCGTACTGCGGCAACCCGCCGCCCCAGCGCGCCACCACCGTCTCCAGTGGCTCGGCCTCCAGCCCGAGGAGTGCGGCGAGGTCGGCGCGGACCGCGGCCACCAGCTCGTCGTCGTCCCGGTTCAGCGCCACGGTGTCCCCGAAGCGCCCGATCGACGCGCGCAGCACGAGGGCGGCGTCGGTGGCCAGGTGCGGCCACTTGACCGAGGACACCGTCACCGCCTTGATCGTCCACGCCGTCCCGTCGGGGCGGCGCTCCCCCGAGCCGAGCAGCACCCCGGAACGCCCCCCGAGATCGGTGCCCGGCGGGACGGCGAGGGCGACGACGGCGCTGGAGGCCAGCTCGATGCCCGCGGCGGCCCGGGCGGCGTCGGGTGCGACGTCGGCGAGCAGACGACGGAGGCCCGGGGCGGGGACGGCGAGCACCACCGCGTCGGCGTCGTGCACCTCCTCCCCCGCAGGTCCGGAGGCCGTCACCCGCCAGCCGTCCGGGGTACGGGCCAGGCCGGTGACGGTGCGGGCGAGGCGCACCTCGGCGCGGGCGGCGACGGCGAGCGCGGGCGGCAGGTCGGCCAGCCCGCTGCGCAGGGTCCCGAAGACCGGCGCCGGCGCGGTGCCCTCCGGGGGTGCGTCGGGCAGCGCGGCCGCGGCGGCGGCGCGCAGCGAGGGGGCGCCGCGATCCAGCGCCGCGGCGAGGGCGGGCACGGTGGCCCGCACCCCCAGCGCGTCCGCGCGCCCCGAGTAGACCCCGCCCAGCAGCGGGTCGACGAGCCGGTCGGCCACCTCGTCGCCGAGCCGGGCGCGCACCAGCCCGCCCACCGAGTCGTCGCCGTCCCACGCGACCGGCCCCAGCGCGTCCTCCGCGTCGAGGGCGGCGCGCCCGGCCGGGGAGAGGAGGTCGGCGACCGAGGGCGGGTCGGCGGGCACCCCCATGACGGTGCGGCGCGGCATGGCGTGGGAGACCCCGCCCGCCCGGATCGCCGACGACGCCACCGACGGGTGCACGACCTCGCCGGCCAGCCCGAGCTCGGTCAGCCGCGCCGCGGCCTCGGGACGGCGGGCCAGGAAGGCCTCGGCACCCACGTCGACCCGCACCCCCGCGAGGTCGACGGCGGCGAGCTTGCCCCCGAGCACGCGGGCGGCCTCGAGCACGGTGATCGACGCGGCGTCCCCGAGGCGGGTCCGCAGCCGGTGCGCGGCGGCGAGCCCGCTGACCCCGCCCCCGACGACGAGGACCCGCGCGGCACCCGTCGGGTCCGGGGCGTTCACGTGACCGGCAGGGCGTGCACCAGGTCGACGACGCGGGCCAGCGCGTCGGGATCGGTCTCGGGCAGCACGCCGTGCCCGAGGTTCACGACGTGGCCGGGCGCCGCCCGGCCCTCGTCGACGATGCGCCGCACCTCGCGCTCGACCACCTCGGGCCCCGCGAAGAGGACGGCGGGGTCGAGGTTGCCCTGCAGCGCGCGCTCCGGCCCGACGCGGCGGGTCGCCACGTCGAGCGGCACCCGCCAGTCGACCCCGACGACGTCCGCGCCCGCCTCGCCCATCGCCGTCAGGAGCTCACCGGTGCCCACCCCGAAGTGCACCCGCGGGACGCCGGCGTCGACGAGGCCCGCGAGGACCTTCGCCGAGTGGGGCATGACGAGCTCGCGGTAGTCCCGCTCGGACAGCGCGCCGGCCCAGGAGTCGAAGAGCTGCACCGCGTCCACCCCGGCGTCGACCTGGGCGCGCAGGAAGGTCAGCGTGAGGTCCGCGAGGTGGTCGAGCAGCGCGTGCCAGGTGGCGGGCTCGGCGTGCATGAGGGCCTTGGTGCGCTCGTGGTTGCGGCTGGGGCCGCCCTCGACGAGGTAGGACGCGAGCGTGAACGGCGCCCCCGCGAACCCGATCAGCGGGGTCTCGCCGAGCTCGCCGACCAGCAGGCGGACCGCGTCGGCCACGGGCGCGACGGCGTCGGGCTCCAGGCGCGGCAGGGCCGCCACGTCGGCGTCGGTGCGCACCGGCTCGTCGATGACGGGCCCGGTGCCGGCGACGATGTCCACACCGATCCCGGCGACCTTGAGCGGCACGACGATGTCGGAGAACAGGATCGCGGCGTCCACGCCGTAGCGGCGCACCGGCTGCAGCGTGATCTCGCAGGCCAGGTCCGGCGTCAGGCAGGACTCGAGCATGCCGGTCCCCTGGCGCACCCGGCGGTACTCCGGCAGCGACCGGCCGGCCTGGCGCATGAACCAGACGGGCAGGTGAGCGGGGCGCTCGCCCCGGGTGGCGGCGAGGAAGGCGGAGCCGGGGAGCGCACGTCGCGCGGCCGGGCCGCCCGACCCGGCGACCGTGCTCGAGGTCGGCGCACTCATGGTGCAGCCCAGTGTGCCAGCCACGGTGCGGCCTGCCGCCGTGCGCATGCCCCGTCGGCGCGCTGGGTCGCCGTCGTGTCCGAGCACGGCGCCACACACGGTGCGCGGACACCCCCACGGGGGCCGCGGGCCCGACCGGCGCGTCGGTACTCCCGCGCGTGGCGCGGGCCACCTACGCTCCGTGAGGTGACAGCTGCTGCGACCGCCCCCGAGACGTTCCGGCGGGCCGTGGAGTCGCTGGCTGCTCTGCGTCCCCGCCCGGAGATCGAGCTGCGCGACATGCGCCCGCCCCAGCGCCTGGCGCCCTGGTCGGCCGCCTGGAGCGCGGAGGTCGTCTCCCCGACGCTGGACCCGGCGGGCGCCGAGCCGGACGTGCTGGTCACCGGTCGTCTGGTGCTGCTGCACGACCCCGACGGCCAGGAGGCCTGGGACGGCACGCTGCGGCTCGTCACCTTCGTGCGCGCCGAGCTCGACCCCGAGCACGCGAGCGATCCGCTGCTGCCCGAGGTCGCCTGGTCCTGGCTGACCGGTGCGCTGGAGGAGAGCGCCGCGGAGGCCACCGCGGTCGGCGGCACCGTCACGCAGACCTCCTCGGTGCGGTTCGGCGACATCTCCGGGCCGTCGCACGTGACCGACCTCGAGCTGCGGGCGTCGTGGACCCCGGTGCTCGGCGACGACCCGACGGCGGTCGACCTCACCGAGCACGGCACCGCGTTCACGACGGTGCTGGCGACGGCGGCCGGGCTCCCCCCGGTCGGTGTGGCGAGCCTCGCAGCGCACCGCCCGGGCTGAGCCGTCCCCGGTCCGTCGCGACCCCCGGCCGGGCGGCCCGACGAATCTCGACCGTCACGGATCTCGGCAGTGGTCCGTGGGCGACCCGGACGGAGACACGACGGTTCCCGACGTCTCAACGCGAAGCGGTTCACGCCGGTTAACGGACCCGCATTTCCCGGTACCACTGGTTCCGAGGCAACCATTTTCGCAGGCCACGGCTCCGGGATGTGTGCACCTGCTGGTTGCATCCGCCCTTCGCCAACGCGGGTGAACGGTGCGCCGCGAGCGGGCCACGGCCCCGCCGCCGAACGTCGCTCGAGCACTACGGCTGATGTTGAGCGGAGATTGGTCCCAAGGTTGCAACGGGCGTGCGGCAAACGGAGTCTTTGAGCACTCACCGTCACCTCGACTACACACAGTGTCACCGGAGGGCGACAGAGCGTTGCGCACCCACACCAAGGAGTGACCAGCGAGCCGTTCCGGGGGAAACTCCACCGAGCGAAGTTGGCCCTAATGCTCTCGTTAACTCGCCAGGGGGGATATGTTCTCCCGCGACGCACTTCCTCGGCCGTTCGGCGGCGCGGTCGGAGGCCGAGGGATCCGGGTGCGTCTTGTCGGGGGGCAAGACCGACTCCAGGGAGGTAGTTGACGTGGCTACCGTGGGCCCAGGGATGGCTCTACGAGGCGTCGCGAGCGGGCTGTTGCCACCGGCGATGGTTCCGCATCCGCGGGAAGAGATGTTCTCCGTGCTGGTGGTCGACGACCACCCGCTGCTGCGCGAGGCAATCGCGCAGCGTCTGTCCTCGATGGGCGCGGGCACCGTCCACGAGGCAGCCTCGATCTCCGAGGCCCGGACGCGAGCGCTGGCCTCCGGGCCGTGTGACCTCGCGATCCTCGACCTCGGCCTGCCGGACGGCAGCGGGCTGGACCTGATCGCCGAGCTGAGGGCGCAGGGCTGGACCCGCGTGGTCGTGCTGGCGGCGTCGGACGACCCGTCGGCCGTGCGTGCGGCGTTCCAGGCAGGTGCCCAGGCATACCTGCTGAAGTCCGCCTCGCCCGGCATCGTCACCGACGGCGTGCGGCGCGTACTCGAGGGCGGCCTGTACGCCGACCCCTCGGTCGCCCCGCTCCTCGCGGCGGGCACCCGGGTCCCGGCGACCGACAACACCCCACGGGAGCTGTCGGCCCGTGAGGTGGAGGTGCTCCAGCTGGTGGCGGACGGCCGCTCCAACAAGGAGATCGGTGACGCGCTGAGCCTCTCGGCCCTGACGGTCAAGAGCCACCTCTCGCGCATCGGACGCAAGCTCGGCACGGGCGACCGCGCTCAGATGGTCGCGCTGGCCATGCGGGCCGGCGTCATCCGCTGAGCCCGCCCCAGGGCCCCGGCGACGCCGGGACGACGGCCGGTGGCCAGGAGGGCGACGACACGGAGTCCGGCGCGGACGACGTGGTCGACCTCCTGGCCCCTGCCGAGGGCGTACCCGACCTGGTCACCGACCGGGCCTCGCTCGAGTCGCTCGCCGAGGCCATGGCCGCGGGGAGCGGCCCGGTCGCCCTGGACGCCGAACGGGCGTCCGGATTCCGGTACTCGGCCCGGGCCTACCTGGTGCAGCTGCGCCGCGAGGGCGCGGGCTCGGCGCTGGTGGACCCCATCGCCGTCGGCGGCGACCTCTCCGTGCTCGGGGAGGCGCTGCGCGGTGTCGAGTGGGTGCTGCACGCCGCCTCCCAGGACCTCCCCTGCCTCGCCGAGGTGGGGATGCACCCGGACTCGCTGTTCGACACCGAGCTGGCCGGGCGCCTCGCGGGCTACCCGCGCGTCGGTCTCGGCCCCCTGGCCGAACGGCTGCTCGGCGTCCGCCTGCGCAAGGGCTACGGCGCGGCCGACTGGTCCACCCGACCCCTGCCTGCCGACTGGCTCGTCTACGCCGCCCTCGACGTCGAGCTCCTCGTCGCGATGCGCGACCTCCTGGCGGCCGACCTCGACCGCCAGGGCAAGACCCGGTGGGCCACCGAGGAGTTCGAGGCCGTGCGCCTCGCCGGCCCGCCCCCGAAGCGTGCGGAGCCCTGGCGCCGCACGTCCGGCCTGCACAAGGTCCGTCGTCCCCGCCAGCTCGCCGCCGTGCGCTCGCTGTGGGAGTCGCGCGACCAGCTCGCCGCGTCCCGTGACGTCGCGCCGGGCCGGCTGCTGCCCGACACCGCGATCGTCGACGCCGCGCTGCGCGAGCCCGCGGACAAGGAGGCCCTGGCCGCGCTCCCCGTCTTCCGCGGACGCGCTCAGCGACGCCTCGCCGACCGCTGGTGGCGCGCGCTCCGGACGGGCGCGACACTGCCCGCCGACGAGCTCCCCGACTCCTCCCCCGCCGGCGACGGGCCTCCCCCGGTCAACCGCTGGGCCGACAAGGACCCCGACGCCGCCGCGCGCCTGACGGCCGCGCGCGCCCACCTCGCGGCCCTCGCCGAGCAGTGGGACACCCCCGTCGAGAACCTCCTGCAGCCCGACCTCGTGCGGCGGCTCTGCTGGACCCCGCCCGAGCACCTCGACGCCGACGCGGTCGACGCCGTGCTCACCGCGGGTGGGGCCCGCCCCTGGCAGCGGGAGCTCGCCGGGCCGGGTCTGCTCGAGGCGCTGCACGCGACCGCGCCGCCCGGCGCGGAGCGCTCCCCCGGCAACGGGAACGGCAGCTCCGGGGCCGAGGGCGCCGACGACGCGGCCCCCGGCGGCCGGTCCCGACGCCGTCGCCGACGCGGCCACGGCCCGGGCGACGCGGGAGGTCGGGACACGCCGGATCCGGACACGGCCCAGGACCACGACACGCCGGGCCGGAACGGCCCCGGGCAGGACGCGACGCGCGAGGAGATCGAGGTCCCGGCGAGGGCTCAGCTCGGGACGGTCGCCCCGGTCTTCAGCGACCCCGACGGCTGATCCACCGGCGCGGCCGGGAGCAGCACCCGCACCGAGAGTCCCCCGCCGGGCACCGGCTCGGCGGTCACCGAGCCCCCGTGCGAGCGGACCACCGCGCGGACGATGGAGAGCCCGAGCCCGGAGCCGGTCCCGACGCGGTCGGTGCCGCGGCGGAACGGCTCGAACAGGTCGGGCACCTTGTCGGGGTCGAGCACCGGACCCGACGACGCCACCACGAGCTCGATCGCGGACGCCGCCCGCTCGGCGCGATCGGCACCGCCGTCGGGGACCCGCCGGGTGGTCACCGCGAGCCAGCCGCCCTCGACGTTGTGCCGCACCGCGTTCTCGACGAGGTTGCCGACGACCCGCTCGAGCAGCGCGGCGTCCCCCACGACGACGGGTGGTGGTGCGGCCCGGCCCGGCTCGCTATCGGCTCCGTCCGGCCCGACCGCCGTGATGTCCGCGCGCAGCCGCCTGCCCTCCACCTCGGCCCGGACCGCGTCGAGGGCTCCCCGCGCCGCGAGGTCGAGGTCCACCGGCCCGTCGCCGCCTGCCGGCCGGTGCTCGGCGGCCTCGGTACGGGCGAGCAGCAGCAGCCCCTCGACGAGGCCCTCGGCGCGGTGGGTCGCGTCGCGCAGCACGCCGGCCATCCGGCGCAGCTCCGCGACGTCGGCGTCCGGGTCGGCGAGCGTCACGTCGATCTCGGTGCGCAGCACGGCCAGCGGCGTGCGCAGCTCGTGGCTGGCGTTGGCGACGAACCGGCGCTGGGCGTCGAACGCCGCCTGCAGCCGGTCGAGCATCGCGTCGAAGGTGTCGGCCAGCTCGGCGACCTCGTCCCGCGGGCCCTCGAGGTCGATGCGCTCGTCCAGGGACTCCGCGGACAGGCGCCGGGCGGTCGCGGTGACCTCGTGCACCGGCCGGAGCACGTGGCCGGACAGCACCCACGACACCATCGCGGCGGCGAGCACGACCAGGGCGAACGCGACCGACCCGACCTGCAGGACCTCGGTGCGCGCGCTGTGCCCCAGCGCCGCGGCGATCTCCCCGGCCGGGACCGACACGCCGTCGACGAGCACGGGGGTCTGCGGCGGCAGCGTCGGGAGCGACGCGGCCACCTCGCCCACGAGCATCCAGCCCAGCCACAGGAGCACCGCGCTCACGGCGGCGACGAGGCCCGTCGCCAGCAGCGTGAGCCGCACCCGCAGACCCGGGCCCCGGCGGCGGCGGGCGCGCGCCGTCGAGGGGGCGGTGGGCCTGCCCTCCTCGGGCGGGCGCTCGGCACGGCTCAGCACGGTCGTCGAGCCTACGTCCGGCGGTGCCGTCCCCGCGTGAGCCGTGCCTCCACGGGCGGGGTGTGCTCGGAGCGGGCCCAGGCCGCGACCCGGGTGGAGAGCGGCGAGGCGTCGGTCCAGGCCCGGTAGACGGGGTCACGCTCCAGCTCGGCGAGCGCCGCGGCCGCGAGGGCGTGCGCGGCGCGCTCGGCGGTGGTGTCCCCGTCGTCGAGCCACCGGCGCCCGAGCTCGAGCTCGGCGTACTCGTCGCCGTCGAGCGCCTGCGCGAAGAGCGAGGTGATCTCGTCGCGCCGGTCGCGCCTGCCCATCGCCCTCCCTCCCCCGTCGTGCCGACACCCACCCGCGGGCCACACAGACACCACGGGCCCGGTCCCGCACCCGAGGGCGCGGGACCGGGCCCGTGACGACCGCGGAGCGCTCGTCAGTTGACCGCGTGGATCGGGTTCGAGCACTTCTTCTCGATACCCGCCGCGTTGCCGTGGCCCGCCTTGGAAACGAGCGGGACCGACGCCGCGTTGTCCTGGACCGGGACCTGGACGCCGAGCGCGTTCACCGGAACGTCGTTGTTGCAGGCGTCGCCCGTGGTGTTGGGGGCGAAGTCGCTCGAGTTGACGACACCCTTCTGGACCGTCCCGCCGTCGTCGGTGTTGGCGAAGGCCATGCCGGTGGTGGCGACGAGACCGGAGCTGATCAGCGCGGCCGACAGGACGGCCTTCCTCATCATGGTCATGGGAGAGTTCCTCTCGTGGGGGGAGCGGGGCGATCGCTACCCTCAGCGACCGTCCGAATACGTGACGTGAACGGGCCGGGCCGGTGCGGGGTCACGGTTCTCGGACACCGATCCGCCGATCGAGTGATCACCGGGACGATCCGGCATGCTCGGCGCATGGCGGCCGACGCGGACCCGGTGATCCTCGAGGTGGCGGTCAACGGCGCCACGACGCGCGACCGGAACCCCCACGTGCCCCGGACCCCCGCCGAGATCACGCGCGACGCGCTGGCCTGCCTCGACGCCGGCGCGGCCATCGTGCACAACCACCACGACGACCCGATGTTCACCGCCGACGGGGTGCACGCGGTCGCGCCCTACGTCGAGGCCTGGGAGCCCGTCGTCGCCGCCCGCCCGGACGCCCTGCTCTACCCGACCATGGGCGCGGGGGCGCGCGGGATCCCGGTCGAGGCGCGGTGGGCCCACGTCGAGGAGCTCGCCCGGCGCGGGCTGGGCGGGATGACCCTCGTCGACCCCGGGTCGGTCAACGTCGGGCTGACCAGCGACGGCGTGGTCCCCGACGCGGCCGCACCCGGGCCGTACCAGAACAGCTACGCCGACACCGAGTACATGTTCGCCCGGAGCGCCGCGCTGCGGGCCGCTCCCAGCATCTCGATCTTCGAGCCCGGCTTCCTGCGCACCGCGCTGACCCTGCACCGGCACGGCCGGGTGCCGCCGGGCGCGATCGTGAAGCTCTACTTCGGCGGGTCGCTCGAGTTCGGGCTGCCGCCCACCGAGCGGGCGCTGGAGGCGTACCTGGAGCTGCTGGAGCCCAGTGGCCTGCCGTGGTCGGTGGCGGTGCTGGGCGGTGACGTCGTCGGCTCCGGGCTGGCCCGGCTCGCCCTGGAACGGGGCGGGCACGTGCGGGTCGGGCTGGAGGACCACGCCGGGGCGCGGCAGCCCGCCAACCTCGACCTGCTCGACGAGGCCACGGCGCTGCTGTCGTCGCTCGGCCGGCGACCGGCCACGTGCGCCGAGGCGCGGGAGATGCTCGGGGTGCCCACGCCCTGAGGCGGCGGTGGCGTCAGACCGTCGCGGGGGTGTCGGTGCGGACGCGGTAGCCCGACCCGACCACGGTGTCGATGATCCCGGGGTCGCCCAGCTTCTTGCGCAGGGTCATGACCGTGACCCGCACGGTCGTCGTGAACGGGTCGGCGTTCTCGTCCCAGACCCGCTCGAGCAGCTCCTCCGACGAGACCACCGCGCCGCCCGCGGCGAGCAGCACCTCGAGGACACCGAACTCCTTGCGGGTGAGGTCGACCGGGCCGCCGTCGCGCAACACCGTGCGCTTGGCCGGGTCGAGCACGACACCCGCCGCCTCGAGCACCGGCGGCGTCGCGGGCGTGGCCCGGCGGCCCAGCGCCCGGATGCGCGCCACGAGCTCGGGGAAGTCGAAGGGCTTGGCGAGGTAGTCGTCCGCGCCCAGCGCGAGGCCGGCGACCTTGTCGCGCAGCGTCCCGCTCGCCGTCAGCATGATCACCCGGGTGACGCCACCGGCCATCTCGGCGCACAGCTCGTCCCCGGAGCGGCGCGGGAGGTCGCGGTCGAGGACCACGACGTCGTAGCGGGTCACCGACGCCTTCTCCGAGCCGCTGTCGCCGTCGTAGGCGACGTCGACCGCCATCCCCTCACGACGCAGGCCGCGCGCGAGCGCATCGGCGAGGGCCTGCTCGTCCTCCACGATCAGAATCCGCACGTCTCCACGATGCCACCGCCTGCCTGAGCGGGAGCTGAGGATTCGCTGGGTGGATCTCCTCGATCGGTCGGACGGAGGCCCGTGACGGATGAGCGAACGGCGCCGTGCACCCGCCAGATGGCAGCAACGCGCCATTGCTGCCAGGAGGCCGGGGCGGCCGGGACCAGGGGGCGGGGGGCCGGGGTCAGCGGCCCGCGTCCCCCGCGGCGTGCGGGAGGGAGGTCACGACGGGGACGGCGCGCTCGGGGCGGCCCGAGACCCACTCGGTGATCCGGCGGGCGACGTCCTGGTCGGTGAGCCCGGTCGCGGTGAGGATCGCGCCGCGGCTGTCGTGGGCGAGGAACTCCTGCTCCAGCGCGATCCGCCGCACCGGGACGTCGATGCCCGCCTCGGCGAGCCGGTCCGCCACCGCCGAGCCGAACCCGCCGTGACGCCCGCCGTCCTCGACGGTGACGACCAGCCGGTGGGCCGCCGCGAGCTCGCACAGCGCCTCGGGCACCGGCTGCAGCCAGCGGGGGTCGACGACGGTCACGCCGATCCCCTGCGCGGTCAGCCGGTCCGCGGCCTCGATGCCGAGCTGCCCGAAGGCGCCGACGGCGACGAGCAGCACGTCGGGCACGCCCGGGGTCTCGTCGTCGCCGAGGCGCTCGACGGCCGCGGGGCGCGGGGCGGTGCGGGAGAGCCGGCCGGGCTCGGCGAGCACGTCGACCGCGCCCGGCCCGGCGAGCGCGTCGACGCCGCCGGCACCGATCCGGCGCAGTGCAGGCACCTCGCCCGGCACCGCGCCCTTGGACCAGCGCAGCGCCGTGGGCCCGTCGGAGATGCCGACCGCCTCGCGCAGCTCCTCGCGCAGGGTCACCGCGTCGCGCGGCGCCGCCACCCGCAGTCCGGGGACGATCCCCATGACCGAGAGGTCCCACATCCCGTTGTGCGAGGCGCCGTCGCTGCCGGTGACCCCGGCGCGGTCGAGCACCACCGTGACCGGCTCGCGGTGCAGCGCCACGTCCATGAGCAGCTGGTCGAAGGCCCGGTTGAGGAACGTCGAGTAGATCGCGACCACGGGGTGCAGGCCGCCGTGGGCGAGCCCGGCGGCGGAGGTCATGGCGTGGGCCTCGGCGATGCCGACGTCGAAGAGCCGCTCGGGGTAGGCCTCGCCGAACGCCGAGAGCCCCGTCGGGCCCGGCATGGCGGCGGTGATCGCCACGATGTCGGAGCGCTCGTGGCCGAGCTCGAGCATGGCGTCGGTGAACACCGAGGTCCACTCGCGGGGCTTGGGCCCGACCGGGAGGCCGGTGTCCGGGTCGAGCACGCCGACCGAGTGCATCTGCTCGGCCTGGTCCTGCTCGGCCGACGGGAAGCCGCGGCCCTTGTAGGTCACGGCGTGCACGATCACCGGCGCGCCGAAGTCCCGGGCGGCCGACAGCGCGGTCTCGAGGGCCTCGACGTCGTGACCGTCGACGGGGCCGACGTACTTGATGCCCAGGTCGGAGAACAGCGCCTGCGGGGTGATCGCGTCCTTCACCCCGGCCTTGGCCGCGTGCATGGCGGAGTAGATCGGCCGGCCGACGACCGGGATCTTCTGCAGCGCCCGCTTCCCGTGCTCGAGGACCTCCTCGTAGCGCGGCGCGAGCCGCAGCGTCGAGAGCCGCTCGGAGAGCCCGCCGATGGTCGGCGCGTAGGAGCGGCCGTTGTCGTTCACGACGATCACGACGGGGCGGTCCGAGCCGGCGACGTTGTTCAGCGCCTCCCAGCACATCCCGCCGGTCAGGGCACCGTCGCCGACCACCGCCACCACCGAGCGCTCCCGGCCGAGCAGCGCGTCGGCCTTCGCCAGCCCGTCGGCCCAGGAGATCGCGGTGGAGGCGTGGGAGTTCTCGACGTGGTCGTGCTCGCTCTCGGCCCGGCTGGGGTAGCCGGAGAGCCCGCCGCCCTGGCGCAGGCCGTCGAACGCGCCGGAGCGCCCGGTGACGATCTTGTGCACGTAGCTCTGGTGACCGGTGTCGAAGACCAGCGCGTCGCGCGGCGAGTCGAACACGCGGTGCAGCGCGAGCGTCAGCTCCACGACGCCCAGGTTCGGGCCGAGGTGCCCGCCGGTGCGGCACACCTTGTCCACGAGGAAGCCGCGGATCTCGGCGGCGAGGGAGTCGACCTGGTCGGCGGCCAGCGCCCTCAGGTCGGCCGGGGTGCGGACGCGCTGCAGCAGGCTCACTGCTCCTCGCCTCATCTCTCACGGGTCCCGGAACGGCCCGGCGGCGGGCCGCGCCCAGTCTACGGAGAACCACAGGGCGCGCAGGCCCCGTGCGGGGCCCGGGTGACGTGTCAGACCCTCCCGATGGTCGTCACACCGTTCGCGGACGACGGGCCACGTAGACGACCGCGGGCGGGGCGTTGAGCCACACCGTGCGGCTGACCACGACCTCCTCGAAGGTGGCCTCGAGGTTGCGCTGCACCTGCTTGGCCGTGGGGAAGAACCGGATCCAGGCGTGGGCGAGCTGCGTCACGGCGCCGCCGGGCGCGGCCAGCCGGGCCAGCAGCGGGAAGATCGAGCGGTCCTTCGGGGCGGTCGCGAGCCACGGCAGCCCGGAGACCGACAGGTCCGCCCGCACGCCCTCGGCCAGCAGCTTCTCGACGGCCGCGTGGGCGTCGTCGCAGATGACCTCGACGTCCGGGTGGCGCTCGCGCAGGACGTCGGCCATGGCCTCGTCGAACTCGATGGCGATGTGCCTGCCCCGCCCCTGCAGCTTCTTCTGGATCTCGTCGGTCACCGAACCGGTGCCCGCGCCGAGGTCGATGACGACGGGGTCGCCGGAGGCGGGCAGCGGGGCGATCGCCTGGCGGCACAGCGGCGGGAAGCTGGGGAAGAGGGCCGCGACGTGCAGCGGGTCGCGGAGGAAGGCGCTGCTGAAGTGACGGATCTCGGTCACCGGGGCTCCTGGGATGGTGCGGCTGGTGGGTCGGGCGGGGTGAGAGCGCTCCCCGCCGCGACGACGGCGGCGAGCAGGGCGCGGGCGACCTCGCCGACCATGGCGTCGTCGGGCGAGAACGCCGGGTGGTGCAGGCCGGGGGCGCTGCCGAGCACGGCGTCGGGGTCGGCCGTGCCCACGAACAGCATCATGGACGGGATCGGCGGGGCATCCTCCCCGGCCGCGTAGTGGGAGAAGTCATCGGCGCCGCACGAGCGGAACACGGTGTCCAGCGTCAGACCGACGGGCGGCGCGGCGCGCTCCCCGCGGCGGCGCCCGCCCAGGGCGGCGGCGATCGCGGCCGCGAGGCGGTCGTCGTTGACGACGGCGGGCTCGTTGGGGACGACGTGCATCTCGCCGGTGCACCCGTGGGCGGCCGCGGTGTGCTCGACGACCGCGCGGACGGCCTCGAGGATCTCGTCGCGGTCGGCGTCGAGGGCGCGGACCGTGCCGCGGGCGGTCGCCTGCGCGGGGACGACGTTGGGCGCGCTGCCCGCCGTCATCTGCCCGATCGTCACGACGCCCGCCTCGAGCGGGTTCACCCGCCGGGACACCACCTGCTGGATCGACACGACGACCTGGGCCAGCGCGAGCACCGGGTCGCGGGTGCGGTGCGGGTAGCCGCCGTGCCCGGCGCGGCCGTGCACCACGATGTCGATCTCGTCGGCGGAGGCGTTGACCGCTCCCGGGCGGGCGGAGACGACGCCGCGGGGCAGCTCGGGCTGGACGTGGACGCCGAGCACCGCCGCCGGGGTGTGGGCGCGGAAGGCGGGGGACGCGACGACGTCGGCGGCGCCGCTGGGGGCCTTCTCCTCGCGCGGCTGGAAGACCGCCAGCAGCGGGGCGGGCAGCAGCTCCGGCCCGGCCGCCGTGACCGCGCGGACCAGCGCCGCGAGGGCCGCCACGTGGACGTCGTGGCCGCAGACGTGGGCGGCGGGGTGCGCGGGATCGGGGACCGCGGCGAAGGGCAGCCCGGTCTGCTCGACCACGGGCAGCGCGTCGAGCTCGGCCCGGACGGCGACGGCGGGTCCGGGGCCGCCGAGGCGGAGCATCCCACCGGTGTCGGCCACCGCCTCCAGCGGTGAGCCCAGAGCGGCGGCGACGGCGTCGCGGGAGTCGGCCTCGTCGCCGGAGAGGCGGGGCTCGCGGTGCAGGGCGTGGCGCAGTTCGACGGCGGCGGGCAGCTCGGCCTCCAGCGCGGCGGCCAGGGCCGGCGGCACCGGTGCCCCCGGCACCACCGCGGGGACGACGCCGTTGACCGGGGCCGCGTCGAGAGCCGCCCCGTCTCCCGGGCCCGTCACGCCGGCACCCGTGCGTAGACCCGGCGGGCGTTCTCGCGAGCGATCATGGTGGCCACCCGTTCGGCGTCGGCAGGACTCATCTCGTCGGTCGCGCACGCCTGTTCGAGCAGCCCGCCGAGCGCCGCCCGGAACCGCAGCGCGCCCAGCAGGTGCAGCTCGGGCAGGCCGTAGGCGTCCGAGGCGTAGAGCACCTTGGCAAAGGGAGCGAGCTCGAGCATCTCGGCGATCACCGAGCGGGCCCGGGCCCCGACGTAGGGGACGGCCAGGCTGACGTCGACGTGCACGCAGGAGAACACCTGCGCGAGCCACGCCGCCTGCCGGTGGTACGGGTAGGTGTGCAGCAGCATCAGCGGCACCCCGAGGGGCTCCACGAGCCGCGCGAGACCGGTGAGCAGCGCCGGGTCCGCGCGGTGGAGGTTCTCGTCGGCATCCCCGAACCCGGTGTGCAGCTGCAGCGGGAGCCCGGTGTCCAGGCCGGCCCAGATCCCGTGCCGCAGCAGCACCGGGTCGCGCAGCGGGGCGCGCGCGGCGGCCCGCCGCGGCAGCCAGGCGTCCGCGGCGACGGCGACCTCGGCGGGCTCGGGGCGCCGCGGGTCGACGTCGAGGCCCGCGCGGTAGGCGAGCACCGTCTTGCAGGCCACGGCCAGCGGCCGCCTGCCGGGGTCGGTGCGCCGGGCGACCTCGGCCGCCACCGCCTCCCCGTAGCCCGCGGCGTCCACCCCCGCGTCCGCGACGTCCTCGGCCACGGCCTCCAGGCGCACCACCTCGCCGACCGGCACCCCCGCGGCCTCGGACAGCTCGTGCAGCCCGAGCAGGCCGTCCGCGGCGAACCCGTGGTCGACCATCAGCGACTCCGTGCCCGCCGCCCGCAGCAGGGCCCGCGACGTCGGCCCGGTGCCGATCTCGGCCCGGCGGATGAGGTAGTCGTCGGGGGCCGCGTGCGGCGGCAGGCCCAGGACCGGGGCGCACCAGCGGCGCACCGAGAAACCGAGCGCGGAGTCGAACGCCGAGGTCCCGGGCGCGGGCCCCTCCCCCTCGGTGAGCAGCGCCTCGAACGCCGGCCGGTCCAGGTCGTCGGCCACCACCGAGTGGCAGTGGTGGTCGACGAGCCCCACACCGTCGAGGAAGCTGACCGGCCCGGCCGGGACGAGCCCCAGCGCGACGAGGCCCTCCGGAGGGGTCGGACAGCTCACCGAGCTGCCTGTCGGCCGCCCACCAGCGTCGCGACGCACTCCACGTGGTGGGTCATGGGGAACGCGTCGAACACCCGCAGCCCCTCGAGCCCGTAGCCGCCCTCCCCCAGCGCCGCGACGTCGCGGGCCAGGGCCGCGGGGTCGCAGGAGACCAGCACGACCCGCCGCGCCCCGATCGCCCCGATCCGGGCGGCCAGCGGACGGCCGAGCCCCTTGCGGGGCGGGTCGGCGACGATCACGTCGGGGGCGCCGTCCGAGCGCACGAGCCCTTCGAGCACCTTCTCCACCCGGCCCCGCACGACGCGGCACGCGGGCAGGTCGGCGAGGTTCGTCGCGGCCGCTCCGGTGGCGTCGGGATCCGACTCCACGTTCACGACGAGGCCCTCGGGCCCCACCCGCTCGGCGAGCGCCGCGGCGATGAGCCCGGCACCGCCGTAGAGGTCCCACACCGTCTCGCCGGCAGCGAGGTCGCCGACGCCCTCCATCGCCGCGGTCACCACCGCGTCGGCCGCCGCCGGGTGGACCTGCCAGAACGCGGGCGCCGGGAGCTCCCAGTCGCGCCCGGCGGCGTGCTCGTGGGCCGTCCCGGACCCGACCTCCGGGTGCCGGTCGCCCTCGAAGAGCTCCGCGGCGTGGGTCTCCCCGGCCGCGTCGTGCACGATCTCGATCTCGGCGGTCGGTGTCCACTCCCGCTCCAGGACCGGGGCGAGCGCACCGGGCACCGCGATCGGGCAGTCGCCGACCGGGAGCACCTCGTGGCTGCGGTGGGCCCGCAGCCCGGGCCTGCCGTCGTCGGTCACGGCCATCCGCAGCCGCGTGCGCCACCCCAGGGGTCCACCGGGCAGCGCCTCGCACGTGACCTCGCGCTCGATCCCGGCCAGGCGGGCGAGCTGCTCGGCCACGACGACGGCCTTGAGGCCGCGCTGGGTGTCGTGGTCGGCGTGCTGGAAGTCGCAGCCACCGCACCCGCCCGGGCCGGCCCACGGGCACGGCGGCTCGACCCGGCCCGGCGCCGCCCGCAGCACGGTCACGGCGTCGGCCCGGCAGAAGGAGCCACCGCCGTCCTCGGTGACGACCGCGTGGACGCGCTCGCCGGGCAGGGCGTGGCGGACGAACACCACCCGACCCTCGTGGCGGGCCACGCAGTGCCCGCCGTGGGCGACGGCACCCACCTCGACGTCGAGCATGCGGTCGACCCAGGAGTCCGCCGGGGCCTTCTCCGGTGCCGCCTCCGCGGTGGTCACGGGGACGCCGGGCTCAGCGGACATCGGCACCGGGACGCGGCGGCGCCCCGTCCGGACCCGCGGGGTCCCTCGGGGACGTCGTCGTCCCGGACGACGGCCCGAGCGGCGGCAGCGTGCCGGTCGGTGTCGCCGCCCGGCCCGGTGACGCCCCGCCCGCACCCGGAGGCGGGGCCTCGTACCCGCGGCGCGCCGACCCGGGTGCCACCGGGGGCCTCCGCGCGGCCGCGCGCGCCGAGGACTCGAGCTGCCACGGCACGCTGACGACCATCACACCCTTCTGGAACAACAGTCGGCCCTTCAGACGCAGGGCGCTCTGGTTGTGCAGCACCTGCTCCCACCACCGGCCGAGCACGTATTCCGGGATGAAGACCGTGACGACGTCGCGCGGGTTGTCGGTCCGGATCCGCCGCACGTACTGCAGGATCGGCCGCGTGATCTCGCGGTAGGGGGACTCCAGCACCTTGAGCGGCACCGGGAGCTGGCGGGCCTCCCAGTCGGCGACGACCTTGCGGGTGTCCGCGTCGTCGACGTTGACGGTGACCGCCTCGAGGACGTCCGGCCGCGTCGCGCGGGCGTAGGCGACCGCCCGCAGCGTCGGCTTGTGCACCGTCGAGACGAGCACGATGGCGTGGTTGCGGCTGGGGAGCACCGCGTCGATGACCTCGGGGGCGGCGATCTCCTCGGCCACGCGGTCGTAGTGCTTGCGGATCGAGAGCATCAGCGCGAACGCCAGGCCCCCCGCGACGAGCGCGATCCACGCCCCCACCGCGAACTTCGTGACGAGCACGACGACGAGGACGACCCCGGTCATCGTCGCGCCGAACCCGGACACCAGCCGGACGCGGTGCAGGCGGCGCCGCTCACCCTCCCCGGTCTCGGTGCGCAGCAGCCGGTTCCAGTGCCGGACCATGCCGGTCTGGCTCAGGGTGAACGACACGAACACGCCGACGGTGTAGAGCGGGATCAGGGCCGTGACCTCGGCGCCGAACCCGACGACGAGGACGATCGCGAAGAACGCCAGGAACAGGATCCCGTTCGAGAACGCCAGCCGGTCGCCGCGGGTGTGCAGCTGGCGGGGCAGGTAGCGGTCCTGGGCGAGGATCGAGCCGAGCACCGGGAACCCGTTGAACGCGGTGTTCGCGGCGAGCACGAGGATCAGCGCCGTGAAGATCGTCACGGCCCAGAACCCGGGCGCGAAGCCCCGGAAGATCGTCTGGGCCAGCTGGGCGATCAGCGTCTCCTGGTGGTAGCCCGGCGGGGCGTTGACCAGCTGGGTGTCCGGGTCCTCGGCGAGGTGCACCCCGGTCGCGCGCGCCAGGGCGAGCATGCCCGCGAAGAGGCTCACGGCGATGAGCCCGAGCATCGCGAGGGTGGTCGCGGCGTTGCGCGACTTGGGCTTGCGGAACGCCGGGACCCCGTTGGAGATCGCCTCGACGCCGGTGAGGGCGGCACAGCCCTGGGTGAACGAGCGCAGCACCAGGAACGCGAGCGCGAACTGGGAGAGCTGGTGGTCCTCGCCCACCACCTGGACCGCGGCGCTGGGAGCGAGGAGCGGCTCGCCGCTGAGGGTCAGCCGGATGACCCCGACGACGATCATGGCGACGAGGCTCGCGATGAAGCAGTAGACCGGGATCGCGAAGGCCGCCCCGGACTCCCGCACGCCGCGCAGGTTGATCGCGGTCAGCACGGCGATCGCGGCCACGCAGAAGAGCACCTTGTGGGTGCCGACGAACGGGATCAGCGCGCCGAGGTTGTCCGCCGCCGAGGACATCGAGACGGCCACCGTCAGCGTGTAGTCCACGAGCAGCGCCGAGGCCACGGTCAGCCCGGCGTAGCGGCCGAGGTTGACCGTCGCGATCTCGTAGTCGCCGCCCCCCGAGGGGTAGGCGTGGACGTTCTGCCGGTAGCTGACCACCACGGTGGCGAGCACCAGGACGACGGCCACGCCGATCCACGGCGAGAACACGTACGCCCCGAGCCCGGCCAGCGAGAGTGTGACGAGGACCTCCTGCGGCGCGTAGGCCACGGAGGAGAGGGCGTCGGAGGCGAACACCGGGAGCGCGATCCGTTTGCGCAGCAACGTGCCCGAGAGCTCGTCGCTGCGGAACGGGAGTCCGAGCACGAGGCGTTTCGCGGCGGTCGCGAGCCTGGGCACGGCGCAGAGCGTAGGCCGGACCCGTGCCCGACGGGCAGTGGTCCCCGCACGACCCGATCACCGGGTGCCGCACACGGCGCGGGGGCACCCGATAGCGTGCGCCCGGACGAGAGCCCGGGGCGCGGGTGAGTCGGAGGTCGGGGCGTTCGTGGGCCGGTTCCGCCGGTCCCGGCGCGACAGGAGGACGCGTGCACATCGTCGTCATGGGCTGCGGGCGGGTGGGGTCGGCGCTCGCCCTCTCCCTGGAGCGTCTCGGCCACGAGGTCGCGGTCGTCGACCGGGACCCGCAGGCGTTCCGCCGCCTGGGCAACGACTTCCACGGGCAGGAGGTCGTCGGGGTCGGGTTCGACCGCGAGGTCCTCACCTCGGCGGGCATCCACCGGGCGGAGGCGTTCGCGGCGGTCTCCTCCGGCGACAACTCCAACATCATCTCCGCGCGTGTCGCCCGCGAGACCTTCGGCGTCGACACGGTCGTCGCGCGGATCTACGACGCGAAGCGGGCGGCGGTGTACGAGCGCCTGGGGATCCCGACGGTGGCCACGGTCCCGTGGACCACGGACCGGTTCCTCCGGATGCTGCTCCCCGACGGCGTGGCCACCGCCTGGCGCGACCCGTCGGGCACCGTCGCGATCATGCAGCTGCCCTTCCACCAGGACTGGTCCGGGCGCCCGGTCACCGAGCTGGAGGAGGCGACGGGCAGCCGGGTCGCGTTCATCGTCCGCTTCGGCACCGGGGTGCTGACGCGACCGGACACCGTGATCCAGGCCGACGACGTGGTCTACGCCGCGGCGGTCAGCGGCACGGTCGCGTCGGTCACCCAGGCGGCGCAGACCGCGCCCGTGGAGCGGGGGTAGTCGGGATGCGCGTGACGATCGCCGGGGCGGGCGCCGTGGGGCGCTCCATCGCCGCCGAGCTCATCGAGAACTCCCACGAGGTGATGCTCATCGAGCGCGACCTCTCCGAGGTGGAGCCGGAGTCCGTGCCCGCCGCGGAGTGGGTGCACGCCGACGCCTGCGAGGTGGCCTCGCTCGAGGACGCCCAGGTACAGGACTGCGACGTCGTCATCGCCGCCACCGGGGACGACAAGGTCAACCTCGTCGTCTCGCTCCTCGCGAAGACCGAGTTCGCGGTCCGGCGCGTGGTGGCCCGCGTCAACGACCCCCGCAACGAGTGGCTGTTCACCGAGTCCTGGGGCGTCGACGTCGCGGTGTCGACCCCCCGCATGCTCGCCGCCATGGTCGAGGAGGCGGTGTCGGTGGGCGACCTCGTCCGCCTGCTCACCCTCCGCCAGGGGAAGGCGAACCTCGTGGAGGTCACGCTGCCCGCGGACACCCCGCTGGCGGGCCGGCCGGTGCGGGACGTGCCGCTGCCCGCCGACGCCGCCCTGGTGGCGATCCTGCGCGGTGGGCGGGTGATCGTGCCGCAGTCCGACGACCCGCTCGAGGGCGGCGACGAGATGCTGTTCGTCGCCGGCGAGAACGTCGAGCAGGAAATCCACAGCGTGCTCACCACCCGGGACCTGGGTGGGCAGGAGCTGATCTAGGCCGGGCCGCCGGACGTCAGGAAAGTCTCGTTCCGGACCCTGGACGTCCGGAAAGCGACTTCCACGGATCCGGGGGTGCCAGGTGCTCGACGGCGCGATCGCGCTGCCCGGCGGCGGGCTCGTCCGTGGTCGGGGGCTCCGTCACGGCCTCCCGCCCGGCCCGACACCCGCGTTCGGCCTCTACCTCGGGTCGCGCCGCGCCGCCCGGCGTCACGACCCGGGGCTGACCTGGCCGCGGCGCTGGCTGGTGTGGCCGGACTTCCGGCTCCCCCGCCACCCGACCGAGGCCGCCGAGGCGATCGTCGGGGCCCACCACCGGATCGTCGTGCTGGGCGAGGACGTCGAGGTGGCCTGTGGCGGCGGGATCGGGCGCACCGGGACGGTGCTGGCCTGCCTGGCGGTCCTGGACGGGCTGGGACCCGACGAGGCGGTGGCCTGGGTCCGGGCCCACCACCACCGTCGCGCCGTCGAGACCCGCGGCCAGCGCCGGTGGGTGGAGCGGTTCGCGGCCGAGCGAGGGTCCTCCGGGCCATGAGCGAACGGCGCCGTCCACCCGCCTGACGGCAGCAACGCGCCATTGCTGCCAACCCGGGACGCCCCACCCGTCAGCCCTCCGACCGCCGCGCGTGGTGCCGGGCCGCCTTCGCGCGGTTCCCGCACGTCGCCATGGAGCACCACCGCCGCCGTCGCGAGGGTGAGGGGTCGACGAAGAGCCACGAGCAGCGCCCGCACAGCCCGACCCGGCGCCGTTCCTCGCCGGCCAGCAGCGCCGCGGTGGCCAGCGCCAGGCGCCGGGCGGGCAGCGCGAGCCCGGCGTCGTCGACCGTCACGAGCCAGGCCGGGCCCCGCGTCGGGTCGGGGGCGAGGCGCGCGGAGCGATACGCCGAGGCCACGTCGTCGGCGACCCGCGCCCGGTCCGCGTCGTCGGCCTCCCCACCGGTCACCGCCGCGGCCAGCCACCGGTGCAGCGCCTCCCGCTGCCCCCGCGCCGCGTCCAGGGCGGCCGCCGCGCCCTCGGGGTCCGCCTCGGCGAGCCCGGTCAGCGCCGCACCCTCCGCGTCGTCGACCACCCCCGCCGCCCGAGCCCAGGCCACCAGGTCGGCGTAGGCGGCGAGCCGCTCGACCCGCTCCCGCCGGAACCCGCCCACGGTGTTGGTGAAGTCGAGCGCCACGTGCCCGCCGACGAACGCCTCCGGACCCCACGTCGTGGCCACGGTTGACACCTCCTCCTCGTCTAGCTAACCCTAATCTTAGCGAAAGGGGTTACACATGGAGCTGACCGAGACGTTCACGTTCCGCGGCGACCGGGTGCGCTGGGGTGCCGTCGGCCAGGGCGACCCCCTGGTGCTGGTGCACGGCACGCCGTTCTCCTCGGTGGTGTGGCGGCGGATCGCCCCGCACCTGGCGCGGCGCCGCCGGGTCCACGCGTTCGATCTGCTGGGCTACGGCGTCTCGGACAAGCACGCGGGCCAGGACGTCTCGCTCGGCGTCCAGAACGAGCTGTTCGCGGCCCTGCTCGACCACTGGGGGCTGGAGCGGCCCGACGTCGTCGCCCACGACTTCGGCGGCGCGACCGCGCTGCGCACCCACCTGCTCGACGGCCGGGACTACCGCACCCTGACCCTGATCGACCCGGTGGCGCTGAGCCCGACCGGCTCGGAGCTCGTGCAGGCCGCCCGCCGCCACGCGGACGCCTATACCGAGCTGCCGCCCTACGTCCACGAGGCCGTGGTGCGGGCCTATGTCGCCGGCGGGGTGCACCGCACGCTGTCCGAGCCCGAGATGCGGCGCTACGTCGACCCGTGGCTCGGCCCGGTCGGGCAGCCGGCGTTCTACCGGCAGATCGCGCAGATGCACGACCGCTACACCGACGCGATCCAGGACCGCCTGGGCGAGCTCCGCTGCCAGGTGACGGTCCTCTGGGGTGCGCAGGACGCGTGGATCCCGGTCGAGCGCGGGCACGACCTGGCCGCGCGCATCCCGGGCGCCGCCCTGCGCGTCGTCGACGACGCCGGCCACCTGCTGCAGGAGGACAGCCCGGAGACGGTGGTCGCGACGGTGCTGGAGGCGCTCGACGCCGTGCCCGCCCGACCCGGGATGTGAGAACGGCGCCATCGTGACGTCAGGTGTCAGCGGAGGGCCACCGCTGACACGGCGCCCAAGATCGCGCGAGACTCCCCCGGTGCCCGAGACCCCGGCGCCCCGCCCGACCCTGGTCGACCCGACCCCGGTACCCCGCCCCACCCGCCGTCGTCCGCTGCTGCACCCGGGCGGGCTCCTGCTCGGCACCGCCCTGGGCACGCTGGCGCTCACGCCCTCGCTCATCCCCCGCACCGGGTTCTTCCAGGGCCTGGTCTCCGGGGTGATGCTCGCCGCCGGCTACCTGGTGGGCGTGCTGCTCGGCCTGCTGCTGCGCCCGCTCGTGCGCCGGACCGGGCGGCGGTTGAACGGGGCCGCCTGGACCCTGCTGACCGTCGTGCTCCTCGTGGTGTGGGCGGTCGTCGGGTACCTGGGGTTCCGGTGGCAGGCCGACCAGGCGGCGCTGCTGGGCATCCCCGCCCCGGCGCTCTCCGACTGGCTGATCGCGTTCCCGGTGGCCCTGGGCGTGCTCGTCGTGCTGCTGGCCCTGGCCCGCGTCGTGCGGGCGCTGCCGCGGTGGCCGCGCCGGGCGCTCGGCGTCGTGGCCCTCGTCGTCGTGGCCGCGGCCGCGGTCTCGGTGATCGGCGTCCCCGGCGTCGACCCGGCCCGCAGCCTGCTCGACCGGGCCTTCGTCGGGCAGGACGAGGGCGTGTTCGACGGGGCGACCCAGCCGGCCGATCCGTTGCGCTCGGGGTCCCCCGCCTCGCTCCTGAGCTGGGAGAGCCTCGGGCGCGGCGGGCGCACCTTCGTCACCACCGCTCCCCCGCCGCAGGACCTCGCCCGGGCGAGCGGGCACCCGGCCGTCGACCCGATCCGGGTCTACGTCGGGCTCGGCAGCTCCGAGGACGCCGGGGTGCGCGCCCAGCTGGCCGTCCGCGAGCTCGCCCGCACCGGGGCCTTCGCCCGGCCCGTCATCGGCGTCGTCACCACCACCGGCACCGGCTTCGCCGACGCCGAGGCCATGGACGCCCTCGAGCTCGCCTGGGGCGGCGACACCGCCCTGGTCACCAGCCAGTACTCGCTGCTGCCCAGCGGGCTCTCCTTCCTGCTCGACGGCGACCGGGTCCGCGACGCGGGCACGACGATGTTCGACGCGGTCCGCGCCGCGGTCGACGCGCTCCCGCCCGGGGCGCCGCGGCCGAGGGTCGTGGCGTTCGGGGAGTCGCTCGGGTCGCTGGGCTCGCAGGCCGCGTTCCCGACGCTCGACGACGTCCGCGCCCGCGCCGACGGGGCCCTCTGGAACGGCCCGCCGAACTCCTCGGCGCTCTGGCACGGCCTCGTGACCCGGCGCGACCCGGGCACCCCGGAGATCCGACCCGTCGTCGAGGACGGGCGCGCCGTCCGGTTCGGCGGCGGATCGGTGACCCCGCACCTGGACACCGCCCCGCCCGCCCCCTGGACCGACCCGCGCGTGGTCTACCTGCAGCACCCCAGCGATCCGGTCGTCTGGTGGAGCCCGGAGCTGCTGTGGTCGCGCCCCGACTGGCTCGCCGAGCCGCGGGGCGAGGACGTGCTCCCGACGGTGCGCTGGTACCCGCTGGTCACGTTCTGGCAGGTCACGATGGACATGATCCGGGCGCAGACGGTGCCGTTCGGGCACGGCCACAACTACGGGCCGGAGACGCTGGACGCGTGGATGGACGTCGTCCCGCCGCCGGGGTGGACCCCCGCCGACACCGCCCGCGTGCACGCCGTCCAGGAGGTGCCGGACCCGACGCGGTGACCTCTCAGGCCGGCGCGGCGCCGCTCTCGGCGTCGGCCTCCTCGCGCTCGGCCTTCGCCTCCTCGGTGGCGCGCCGGATGGCCCAGACCGTCACGGCGGCCGCCAGCAGCGCGAGCGGCACCCCCATGGCGAGGCGGACCCAGCCCAGCCAGGTGTCGGCGTACGCGGAGTCGTAGAGCCAGCGCTGGACGGCGAACCGGGCCCCGAAGACCACGACCCAGGCGAGCGTCGCGAGGTCGTAGCCCCGACGCAGGCGCGGCGAGCGCCGCCAGTGCTGCCCGTCGCCGTTGACGAGGTGCCAGAGCGTGCCGACCAGCGGCCAGCGGACGACCATCGAGATCAGGAAGACCCCGCCGTAGAGCAGGCTCGTCCAGATGCCGAGCAGGAAGAAGCCCTTGGCCTGCCCGGTGCGCCAGGCGATGAACGCGCACACCGCGACGCCGAACAGGCCGGAGAAGGCCGGCTGCAGCTTCTCCCCGCGCACCAGGCGCCACACCGCCACCGCGACCGACGAGGCCACGGCCGCGATGATCGAGGCCACGAGGGTGTGGAAGATCGCCTGGACCACGACGAACACCACGACCGGGACCGCCGAGGAGATCAGCCCGGAGACGCCGCCCATCTGCTCGAGCAGCGTCGGCGCGCGCTCCTCGGCGGCCTCGCCCGTGCCGTCGGCGTCGTCGTGCTCGTCGTCGGGGTCGGCCGCCTCGTCCGCCGCGGGCCGGGTCACCCGGCCGTCACGGACCGGCCTCGTGCCGGCCCGCCCGAACACCGGCGCCGTCGGGGCGTCCGGTCGGGGCGCCCGCGGGGCGACCGGGCGACCCACCGCCCGGCCACCGGCCGGGTCCGTCTCGTCGGCCGTGGTGAAGACGTCCGTCGGCGGCTCGTCGGGGCGCGCGTGGCGCCCGCCGGCCGGAGGGCGGGGCTGCCCGGTCTCCGGGCGGCCGGTGTCGGGGTGGCGGATGGTCGTGCTCCCTCAGGGCGCTCGCTGCAGCTCGTAGTACGGGTTGTAGATGACCTTCCGGCCGTCGCGGACGGCGACCCGGCCGCTGGCCCGCAGCGTGCGCCCCGGCTCGATCCCGGGGATGCGCCGCCGGCCCATCCACACCAGGGTGACACCGTCGGTGCCGTCGAAGAGCTCCGCCTCCAGGGTGGCGACGGAGTCCCGCGGGCAGATCTCCACCGACCTCAGCCGGCCCTTGACGGTGATCGCCTCACCCGAGCCCGCACAGTTGCTCGCCAGGTGACACCCGGAACGCTCCGCCTCGGCGGAGAGGTCCGCGGCATCGAGATCGGACACGTCGGAGGTGAGTCGGCGAACCATCCGCGACACGAACCCCGAGCTCTTGCCCATCGTCGCGCTCCTCGTGAAGGACACCGCGGCCACCGCGGTGCCGTCCGGACCCTCCATCGGGTCCGACGACAGCGTAGCTCCGTTCAGCTCCGCCCGGGTGAGGTGCCGGGGTCGCTGCCCTGGGGCAACATCATCGGGATCACCGGGCCGTCCGGCGAGGTGATCTGCCGGGGCCGGGTGGGCAGCGACTGGAACAGCGTCTCGCGGAAGACCTCGGGCACGTCCTCGGGCACCTCGAGGGGCAGCAGCGAGCGGACCGGGAGCGGGTCGGGCGAGCGCACCACGACGGTGCCCCGGACCATCTCGCGGAGCATCCCGTGCAGGGTGAGCGCGTGCATCGCCGGCCCGGTGCCGACGCCGCGGAGCAGCCAGCGCGGGCCCTCGACCGCGACCACGCGGGCCACGACGTCGCCGTTGCGCGCCACCAGCTCCCGGCCCCACTCGCCGCGGTCGCGGCGGATGGTGGCGCCCTCGGCGTGCAGCTGGGTGGCCAGCTCCTCGATCAGTTCGTTCCAGAGGCCGCCGGTGCGGGGCGCGGCGAACGCGCTCACCGTGAGGCGGCCCTCGGGGACCATCGCGTGGACCGCGCGCAGCGGGCCGGTCGGGTCCGGCTCGCACACCAGCTTCGCGTTCGGCGGCACCGGCAGCTGGACCGAGCCGAGGTCGAGGCGCAGGCGGCCGTCGCGCGGGGCGTCCTCGGAGTCCCAGGGGCCCCGGTGCTGATGGTGCTGCCGGCCCGCCGGGTCCGCCGACGGCGACACCTGCGCGATGCGGCCCTTGCGGTGCTTCCCGCGCGCCGGATCGGTCACGACCACGTCACCTCAGAGCTCCTCCGCCACCGGAAACTCCCGGCCGTCCTCGTCCTCTTGCGTATCGGCAGTGTGTGCCGGGTCCTCAATACCCTCTTCGTGACCGTTCTGTGACCTCGGGGGGTCCGTATCACCCGTCCGGCGCCATCCGCCGGTGGAACCGAAGCCGCCTGCGCCGCGCCCGGAGTCCGGGAGGGCGTCCACGACCCGCACCGCCGGCAGCTCCACCTGCTGGATCACCAGCTGGGCGACCCGGTCCCCACGCCGCAGCACCACGGGGCGCCGGAGGTCGTGGTTGACCAGGCAGACCTGGATCTCGCCGCGGTACCCGGCGTCCACCGTCCCGGGCGCGTTGAGCAGACCGAGACCCTCCCGGACGGCGAGCCCGGAGCGGGGGCACACGAACGCCGCGTAGCCGGCGGGCAGGGCCACGGCGATGCCGGTCCCGATCAGGACCCGCTCCCCCGGCGCGATCTCCACGTCGGTGCGGCTGCACAGATCGAGGCCCGGCGTCGTCGGGGTGGGCCCGCTGCGGCACGGGCAGCCCCGGGTCCAGGCGGACCACGTCGAGCTCGAGCACGGTCGGCCAGATTACCCTGGGGGTCGTGACCCGTTCCCGCCCGTCCGCGGCGCCCGCCCGGGCGGTCCCCCCGCCCGGTCTCGAGCGGCTCGGCCTGCCCTGGTGGGCCTGGCCCCCCGGCCTCGTCGCGGGTGCGCTCGTGGGCATCGAGTTCAACATGGGCCTGCCCGCCATCCCGTTCTGGCTGCCCTACGTGATCGTCATGCCGCTGGCCGTCGTCGTGCTGCGGTGGCTGGGGCGGGTCCACGTCGGGGTCGGGGTCGGTCCCGACGGCGAGCGCGAGCTGTGGGCGGGCGCCGCCCACATCCCGACGCGGTTCGTCGGGCGGACCGACGTCGTCCGCGGCGAGAGCAAGCGGATGGCGCTCGGGCCCCAGCTCGACCCGGCGGCGCACGTACTGCACCGGCCGTGGGTGGCGGCGGCGGTCCGCCTCGAGATCCTCGACCCGGACGACCCCACGCCGTACTGGGTCATCTCGGCCCGGCACCCCGAGCGCCTGCTCGCGGCCCTGCGGGAGCCGTAGGGACGCGAGAGGCCCGGACCGGGAGCGTTCCCCGGGCCGGGCCCGTCGTGGTCGGTCGTCGTCGGTGTGGAGGTCGGGCGTTCGTCGTGCGGGCGCGATGGTCGGCCCGGTGGAGCTCAGGCTGCGCAGTCGCGGCAGATGAACGCGTTGCCGCGCGTCTCCGCCAGACGGCTGCGGTGGTGGACCAGGAAACAGCTGCCGCAGGTGAACTCGTCGGCCTGCTTGGGCAGTACCCGGACCGTCAGCTCCTCGCCGGACAGGTCGGCGCCCGGGAGCTCGAAGCTCTCCGCGGTGTCGGTCTCGTCGACGTCGACGGCCGCGGACTGCGCCTCGTTCCGCCGGGCCTTGAGCTCCTCGAGAGAGTCCTCTCCGATCTCGTCGGACTCGTTGCGGCGCGGGGCGTCGTAGTCGGTCGCCATATGGTGTGTCCCACCCTCGTATTGCGGTGTTGTCGTGCGGCTGCACAACGCGGGACGGCACCGGTTTGTGCCGGGGCCGTCGAGTGACGCGGGTCTCATCGACGCCGGGTGCTGACACCTGCCGCGCCGCGAGGCGGCGCGAGGGTAAACCACGGACCGCCGCAGTGGTCCCCGGATCCGCTGCTCCGAAGGTGTGATGTCGGGCGGAGCGCCCGGAACCACCGTGCGGACGCCGTCCCGGGCCGGTGCGGCACCGACGGACGGGCGGGGGCCCGCCACTAGGGTGGGGCCCCGTGGCCGCCTCCCTGTTCCGGGCCGGCGGGTACCGGCGACGGCACCTGCTCCCCATGGGCCTGCTGGTGCTCGTCCTCGCCGTCGCCAGCATCCTGACGTGGGTCGTGGTCTTCGCGAACTCCACGTCCACCTCGGTCACGACGTGCAACGCCCCCGCGTCCGGGGGCGGCACCGTCGAGTCGAGCACCGCCCTCGACAAGACCCCGGCGGCGGCGCCCGCGGACACCGCGGTGCGGGTGCTCAACGGCGCCGGGCAGCGCGGGTCGGCCCAGCTGGCCGCGGTGGAGCTCGGCGAGCTCGGCATGCCGGAGGCGGGCGAGCCCGACAACGACCCGCTCTACCCCGCCCAGGACCTCTCCTGCGTCGGCCAGATCCGGTACGGCCCGGCCGGGGCCTCGGCGGCCCGCACCCTCTCGCTGGTGGTGCCCTGCGCGGAGCTGGTCGACGACGGCCGCCAGGGCGCCGCGGTGGACCTCGCCCTGGGCAGCGACTTCCGCGACGTCACCCCGAGCCAGGGGGCGCAGGACGCCCTCAAGGCGCTCACCCGGGGCAGCTCCTCCGGCGGCGCCGTGCCCGGCACCGAACCGGCCGCCCTCTCCGCGCTGCGGAACGTGGACTGCTCGGCGTAGGTGCGCTAGATCGACCCCACCCCGTGGGCCCGCAGCAGGTCGGCCAACCCCGACGCGATCCCCGGAGCGGCGGCGAGGACCGCCTCGGCGCCGAGCCCGTCGGCGTCGGTCGCGTCCGGTCGGCGCACCACCGCGCCCGCCTCCTCGGCGATCAGGGCCCCGGCCGCCCAGTCCCAGTGGTGCAGGCCGTGCTCGTAGTAGCCGTCGACCCACCCGGCGGCCACGGAGCACAGGTCCAGCGAGGCGCAGCCCTGGCGGCGGATGTCGCCCACCTCGGCGGCGATCCGCGCCACCAGCTCCGCCTGCCTGCGCCGCCGGTCCGGGTCGTAGCCGAGGCCGGTGGCGACGACGGCCACTGCGGGGCGCGCGAGGGCGGAGGCCCGCAGCGTCCGCCCGTCGAGGGAGGCGCCGTGCCCGGCCGTGGCGCTCCACACCCGTCCGGACACCGGCTCGACGACCGCGCCGGCCAGCGGGCGGCCGTCGACCTCGACCCCGATCGACACCGCGAACCACGGCAGGCCGTGGGCGTAGTTCACGGTGCCGTCGATGGGGTCGACGATCCAGCGGATCTGGCCGGGGCGCGGGTCGGCGTCGGTCCCGCCCTCCTCGCCGAGGACCGCGTCGTCGGGGCGCAGCGCGCCGAGGCGCTCCCGGACCAGGGCCTCGCACTCCCGGTCGCCCTCGGTGACGACGTCGGTCGCCGAGCTCTTGGTCGGCAGGTCGGCCACCGAGCCGCCTCCGACCACCCGCTCGCGGACCGCGAGCGCGAGCTCGGCCGCCTCCCGCGCCACCTCGACCGCCGTCGTCTCCAGCGCCCGGGCGTCCTCCGGATCGTCGCGATCATCCACGGGTGTCATCGGACCACAGGTGACTACGATCTCTGCTCAGTGCGAGAGGGGATCTCAGTGAACGACTCATGGCGGCTCGGGATCGACGTCGGCGGCACCGGGATCAAGGGGAACGTCGTCGACACGCGCACCGGCGAGCTGATGGCCGAGCGCGTCCGGATCGACACGCCCCACCCGGCCACCCCCGAGGTGGTGGCGGACACCGTCGCCGCGGTCGTCGAGGCCCACGCCTGGGGAGGACCGGTCGGCATCACGCTGCCCTCGGTGGTCAAGGACGGCGTCGCGCACACCGCCGCGAACATCGACCCGAGCTGGCCGGGCACGAACGCGCTGACGCTGTTCGGGGAGCGGCTCGGACGGCCCACCGTCCACGTGCTCAACGACGCCGACGCGGCGGGGCTCGCGGAGATGCGCTTCGGGGCCGGGCAGGGTCTGGCCGGGGTGGTGTGCCTCCTCACCATCGGCACCGGGATCGGGAGCGCGGTCTTCCACGACGGCGTCCTGCTGCCCTCCACCGAGCTCGGCCACCTGCAGGTCGACGGGCACGACGCCGAGACGCGCGCCTCGGCCTCGGCCCGCGAGCGCGAGGACCTGAGCTGGGGGAAGTGGGCCAAGCGGTTCTCGCGCTACCTGCAGGTGCTCGAGGACCTGATCTGGCCGGACCTGTTCATCCTCGGCGGCGGTGTGAGCAAGAAACCGGACAAGTGGCTCCCCCTGCTCGAGGCGCGCACCCGGATCGTCCCCGCGCAGCTCCAGAACCAGGCCGGGATCGTCGGCGCGGCGATGGCCGCGGCCGAGGGAACCAGCCCCTGACCTGCGGGTTCGTCCCCTCACCCCGTCCGGGTCCGGATCTTCGCCGACAGGGCGCGACGACTGGTCGCAGTGAGGTACGGGCGGCAGTCACCGGGCGTCGTTACAATGGTCCGCAGCCCAGGTCGGCACACCGCCTCCGACCGGGCCCGGAGCCGTTCCCGACACGTCCTGTCGTGATCGCCCGCGCCCCGTCCGTCGATCCGGTGTCCGTCCCGCAGTTTTCGTTCGTCGCGAAAGGTCGTACGTGGCAGCCGCAGATTCCGCCTCCCGCCGTCGCGCCTCCACCGCCACGGCAGAGCAGCCCTCCGGGCTCGCCGTGGTGACCACCGAGGACGCGGACGCCCCCGCCACCGCCCCGGCGCAGGCGAAGACCGCCACCAAGTCGCGGTCCACGAAGTCCGGCAGCCGCACGGCGAAGCCCGGCGCGGCGACCAAGACCGCCGCGAAGAAGGCGCCCGCGAAGAAGGGCGACGCCCCCGCCGAGGGCGGCGAGGCGGAGACCGACGCCCCCGAGGGCGACCTCGAGGAGGCCGCGCCCGGCGCCGAGGACCTGACCGACGAGGTCGAGGCACTCGGGGCGGAGGTCGTCGAGGCGACCGACGTCGAGACCGAGGAGCCCACCGAGGAGGACAAGAAGTCGGGCGACTTCGTCTGGGACGAGGAGGAGTCCGAGGCCCTGCGCCAGGCGCGCAAGGACGCCGAGCTCACCGCCTCGGCCGACTCGGTCCGCGCCTACCTCAAGCAGATCGGCAAGGTGGCGCTGCTCAACGCCGAGGAGGAGGTCGAGCTCGCCAAGCGGATCGAGGCCGGCCTCTACGCGGCGGAGCGCCTCCGCAAGGTCGCCGAGGCCGCGCAGGAGCTCGCGACGCAGATGCGCCGCGACCTGCGCTGGATCGTCCGCGACGGCGAGCGCGCCAAGTCCCACCTGCTCGAGGCGAACCTCCGCCTCGTCGTCTCGCTGGCCAAGCGCTACACCGGCCGCGGGATGGCGTTCCTGGACCTCATCCAGGAGGGCAACCTCGGCCTGATCCGTGCGGTCGAGAAGTTCGACTACACCAAGGGCTACAAGTTCTCGACCTACGCCACGTGGTGGATCCGCCAGGCCATCACCCGCGCCATGGCCGACCAGGCCCGCACCATCCGCATCCCGGTGCACATGGTGGAGGTCATCAACAAGCTCGGCCGCATACAGCGTGAGCTGCTCCAGGACCTGGGCCGCGAGCCCACCCCGGAAGAGCTGGCCAAGGAAATGGACATCACCCCGGACAAGGTGCTGGAGATCCAGCAGTACGCCCGGGAGCCCATCTCGCTGGACCAGACGATCGGCGACGAGGGCGACTCGCAGCTCGGTGACTTCATCGAGGACTCCGAGGCCGTCGTGGCCGTCGACGCGGTGTCCTTCACGCTGCTGCAGGACCAGCTGCAGTCGGTCCTCGCCACGCTCTCCGAGCGCGAGGCCGGCGTCGTGCGCCTGCGCTTCGGCCTCACCGACGGCCAGCCGCGCACCCTCGACGAGATCGGCCAGGTCTACGGCGTGACGCGCGAGCGCATCCGCCAGATCGAGTCGAAGACGATGTCGAAGCTGCGGCACCCGTCGCGCTCCCAGGTGCTGCGCGACTACCTGGACTGAGTCCCGACGACGACGGCCCGGTCACCTCCCCGAGAGGTGGCCGGGCCGTTCGTCGTTCCGGGCAGCCCGCAGGCACCCGGGTCACGGGCGCGCCGGACTACCGGCGCGGGGCGACGGCCTTCGGGGACGAGGAGCTCTCCCAGAGCTCGCCGCCGGTGAGCACGTAGACGAACGGCACCACCGGGACCAGCGCCAGGACCGCCCACACGATCTTCGCCGTGCCGCTGAGCTCCGGCCGGACGATGAGGTTGAGCCAGACCAGCACGACGGCGATCGGGTGGAGGAAGCACACGAGGAGCTCGGCGATCTTCTTCAAGCGAAGCTGCCTTCGAGGAGGGGCGGCCTGACCACCACCCGGTCCGGCGAGGTTAGCGACGAACGCCCCCGCGGTCGATGCCGTCGGCGGCGCTACGGTGGCGCGGGTGGACGACTTCCTGGGGCCCGCCGGGCGCAACGAGCGGGTCCGGCCCGAGGAGCGCCGGCGGTACCAGTTCGGGCTGGCCTTCAACGTGGTCGCGGGCATCATCTGGCTCGTCATGTACATCGCCACCGGCGCCTGGTACTTCGCGGTGCTGCTGGCGGTGTGCGCCGTGATCGCGGGCCTGTCCGGCTACGCGCTGATGTCCCTGCGCTCCGGCCCCGGGCGGTAGGCACACGTCGGGGCACCAGGGCATCGGGGCCGCTGTCGTCGCGAAGCCGATCCACGCACCTGGGATGCTGTGGGCCATGACCCAGCACCCCGACGCCGACGAGCTCCCCGGCCCCGACCCGGCCGCCGTGCACGAGCGCTCGGTCGCCGTCATCCGCGCCATGGACTCCGGTGACCTCGACGCCGTCGGCGGGCTGCTCGGCGAGCTCGGCGGGCCGGAGGAGTTCGCGGCCCAGGTGGTGAGCCTCGCGAGCCTGGCGCGGCTGCTGCTCGACCAGGTCCCGCAGACCGGGCCGGAGAACGACGAGGCCCGCACCGCCGTGCTCACCGAGCTCGCCCGCGTCCTCGTCGCCGCCGAGACCCCTGAGCCACCGAGCGACGACACCCCCTGAGCCGCCGACGCCCCCGGGGCGGGCCCCGCGACGACGGCCGACCCGCCACCGGGCCGCGCCCGGCGTCGTAGGCGAGGATCGGGGGGTGAGCGCAGCGGACGTCCTGACCCCCGGCAGCCCCGCGACGGCCGAGGACGCCGCCCTCGCCCGTGAGCTCGCCGGGGCCACGGGGGAGCTGCTGCTGGCCCTGCGCGAGCGCACGCCCCCGGGCCGGGACCGCGAGTACACCGGGGACGCCGACGCGCACACCTACCTCACCCGCGAGCTCGCCCGCCGCCGGCCCGACGACGCCGTGCTCTCCGAGGAG
Organism: uncultured Actinomycetota bacterium; assembly: GCA_963849235.1. Classification (GTDB taxonomy): domain Bacteria; phylum Actinomycetota; class Actinomycetes; order Mycobacteriales; family Pseudonocardiaceae; genus Actinomycetospora. The sequence continues at coordinate 121,783 of CAWKGY010000005.1, forward strand.
GGCACCCAGGACCCCCGCACCTGGCACGGGGCGCACCGGCTCTGGATCGTCGACCCCCTCGACGGCTCCAGCGGGTTCGGGCGCGGCACCGACGAGTGGGGGGTGCACGTCGCGCTGGTCGTCGACGGGCGGCTCGCCGCCGGCGCGGTGGCCGTGCCGGGCGAGGACGTCCTGGTCGACTCCGCGACGGTCGAGCCGGTCCCGGACGACCCGCTGCCCGCCGACGGGTCCCTCGCGGTCACCGTGAGCCGTTCCCGGCCGCCGATGGAGCTGCGGGCGGTGGAGCGCGCGTTCCGGGTCCGGCTGGTCAAGCGGTCGGCGGCCGGCGTGAAGACGCTCGCCGTCCTGACCGGCGAGGCCGACGTCTACCTGCACTCCGGCGGGCAGTACGAGTGGGACAACGCGGCGCCGATGGCCGTCGCGATGGCGGCCGGCCTGCGGGCGACGCGCATCGACGGCACCGAGGTGCCCTACGGGCAGGACGACCCCTACTCCCCCGACCTCCTCATCGCCCGCCCGACGGTCCACGCGGCGGTGCTGGCGGCGCTGCAGGGCTGATCCGCCCCGGCCTCAGTGACGGCGCGCGGACACGAGCTCCTCGAGGAGCTCGACGACCTCGTCGGCGTCGGCGACCCGACGCAGGCCGTCGTCCTCGGGATCGTCGCCGTCGTCCACGAGCACGCCGACGTCCGACGGGCCGAGCGCGTCGAGCGACTCCGTCTCGACGTCGATCACCAGCATCACCCCGCCGACCTCGCGGCCCAGCTCGGCCACCTCGGCGGGCCCGGCCATGCGCAGCCCGCCCTTGGCCCCGGAGAGGAACATCAGCTCGGCGACCTCCTCGGCCGGGCGGCGGGAGACCACCGCGACCGTCGTCCCCGGCAGCGCCAGCAGCACGTTCAGCGCCTCGGAGGACGGCTGCACGGCACGGTCGTCGCCGTCGGGCGACAGGGCACCGTCGAAGCCGACGGCGACCAGCAGCGTCGGCGCCTCCGCCAGCCCCGCCATGTCCGCGAGCAGCTCCTCGAGATCGGACACCACGCCGCCTCCACCCCTGATCGACTGCCGCGGGACGCTGCCACGGCTGTGCCCCACCAGCCAAGATCCGTGGCCGCGATGCAGGGTCTGCCCCGGTCCCGTCGGGTACGCCGGGATCATGGCTGCTTCCTCGTCCCCCGCGCTCCCCACCGGCCTGTGCCTCGGCGGCAACGTCTTCGGCTGGACGGCCGACGAATCGACCTCGTTCACGCTGCTCGACGCCTTCGTCGACGCCGGCGGCAGCATGATCGACACCGCCGACAGCTACATGGCGCGTGCCGAGGGGCTCTCCGGCGGCGAGTCCGAGACGGTCATCGGGCGCTGGCTGGCCCGGCGCGGCCGGCGCGACGACGTGGTGATCGCGACGAAGGTCGGGTCGTGGGCCGAGCGCAAGGGCCTGGGCCCGGACAACATCCGCGCCGCGTGCGACGACTCGCTACGCCGCCTGCAGACCGACCACATCGACCTCTACTACGCCCACCGCGATGACCTCGACACCCCGCAGGAGGAGTACCTCGGGGCGTTCGACGAGCTCGTCCGGGCCGGCAAGGTCCGGGCCATCGGGGCGTCGAACTTCGAGGCCGACCGGCTCGCGAGCGCCCTGGAGCTCTCCGACAAGCACGACCTCACCCGGTTCGCGGCCGTGCAGCCGCACTACAACCTCGTCGAGCGGGCCTACGAGGCCGAGCAGGCGCCGGTGGTCGAGCGGGAGGGCCTCGTCTGCTACCCGTACTTCGGGCTCGCCAAGGGCTTCCTCACGGGCAAGTACCGCGCCGCGGGCGGCGACGTGGACACCGGCGCGGCCGACGGCACCATGGCGAGCGCCCGCGCCGAGGGCGCGCGGAGCTACCTCGACGACCGTGGCGAGGCGCTGCTGGGCGTGCTCGACGAGATCGCCGCGGCGCACGACGTGCCGGTCGCGGCGGTCTCGCTGGCGTGGCTCGCGTCGCGGCGCACGGTGGCCGCCCCCATCGCGAGCGCCCGCACCGCCAAGCAGCTCGGCGAGATCCTCCCGATGCTCCGGCTCCGGCTCTCCGACGACGAACTGGACGCGCTGACCCGGAGCTGACCCGCGGTGGCTGACTAGTACTTCCAACGCCAGGCGGCGAGGACGTCCTCGGTCTCCTTCTCCTGGGCCCAGGCGGCGTCCGCGCGCCGCACGGCCAGGAAGGCACCGAGGAGCTCCTCGCCGAGCGCCCCGGCGATCCGCGGGTTGCCCGACAGCGCCTCCTCCTGCTCGGCCTGGCTCGCCGGGAGCTTGGCGATCCCCGCCGCGGCGCGCTCCTTCTTCTTCCAGGTGCCCGGATCCTCGCCGACCGGGGCGGGCGGGGCGAGGTTCTCCTCCACCCCCGCGACCCCGGCGGTGAGGACCGCGGCGAGCGCCAGGTACGGGTTGGCGGAGGCGTCGGAGACCTTGAGCTCGAGGTTGGCGTGGTCCTCGCCCAGCAGGGCCGAGCCGGGGACGTAGCGCAGCGGGGCCTCGCGGTTCTCCACGCCCCAGAAGGCGTAGGCACCGGCGAAGAACCCGGGGCGGATGCGGGCGAGCGAGCCGAGCGAGGGCGCCGTCACGGCGGCGACCGCGGGCAGGTCGCGCAGCAGCCCGGCGATGTAGGCGCTGCCCGCGGTGCCTCGCGGACCCTCCGCGGCGCCGGCGAGGAGGTTCTCGCCGCCGCGCCACAACGACGTGTGCACGTGCCACCCGTTGCCCGCGCCGGCGAGGGTCGGCAACGGCGCGAACGACACCCGCAACCCGTGGGCCTCGGCGGCGCCGAGCACGGTCTGGCGGGCGAGCAGCTGCTGGTCGGCGGCCGTGACCGGGTCCGTCGCGGCGAGGGAGAGCTCGACCTGCGCGGGCCCGTACTCGGCGTGGACCTGCCCGAGACGCAGGCCGTTGGCCGCGGCGTCGCGCATCACCGAGGCGACGAAGTCGTCGATCGGCAGCAGCGCGTGCGGGCTGTAGGCCGGGCCGGGGTGGGCGGGGACGAGCGCGTCGTCGTCGCGGTCCTGCGGCTGCTCGAAGACCCCGAACTCCATCTCGTAGCCCACCAGCGCGGAGTAGCCCGCCTCGTCGAGGCGGGCGACGGTGCGCTCGAGCACCGAGCGCTGGTCGAACGCCCACGGCCCGCCGTCCGCGGTGACCTGCTTGCCGGGGGCCCAGGCGAACGCCGGCTGCCCCGCGAGGCGGGTGACGTGGTCGAGCTGCGGGACGAGCCGCAGGTCGCCGGAGGGGGTCTGCAGGCCCGGCGCGGCGAAGGTGATGGCGTCGTTGGTGTCGAAGACCGCGAACAGGGTCGTGACCCCGACGCCCCCAGCGGCGACCTCCGGCAGCGCCGAGACCGGGACGGTGCGCGAGCGGGGGATGCCGTTGTTGTCGGCCCACGCGATCGTCAGGCCCACCACGCCGTCGGCGGCCAGCGCGGCGGCGAGCTCCCGTCCCCGTTCGCGGGAGTCCTCCAGTGATGCGGTCACGATCCCCACCCTCGTCTCGACGGAAGTCGGCGGACAGGCTAGTCAGGATCCCGGCCTCGATCTGAGCGAAGGGGCCCCTCGCTCAGAACCGGTGGGCTCCCGCCGCAGGGCCACCCCGCCGACGACCGCCGCGATGCCCGCCGCCTCGAGCGGCGCCGGGACCTGGGCGAGCCCGACGAGGCCGACCACGGTCGCGGTGAGCGGCAGCAGGGCCAGCAGCAGCGCGAACCGCGCCCGGCCGAGACGCCGCAGCACCACCTGGTCCAGCACGTAGGGCACGACCGAGGAGAGCACACCCAGCGCCAGCGCCGAGCCGAGCAGCACCGGCGACGCGGCGATCCGCCCGACCGTCAGGGCGAGCGGGGAGAACAGCACCGTCGCGACCACGAATCCGACCGCGAGCCCGTCGATCCCCTCCCCCGCGGTCCCGGCGCCGCGCGAGACCCGCGTGCCGAGCACGATGTAGCCGGCCCACGCCACGGCGGCCGCCAGCGCGAAGAGCACCCCCAGCAGCGAGCCCTCCAGCCGCACGTCGGCGATCAGCCCGACCCCGACGACGACCAGCCCCAGCGCCAGCCAGTCCCGCCGGGTCCGCGACCCCAGCGCCGCCACGAGCACCGGCCCCGTGAACTCCACCGCGACCGCGGTCCCGAGCGGGAGCCGGGCGATCGCCTCGTAGAAGACGATGTTCATCCCGGCGGTGACCACCCCGAACGCACCCGCGAGCGCGATCCGCCGACCGGTCCAGCGCCGCGTCGCGTCGGGACTGCTCCGATCGGCCCCACGAGCTCTGCGCCGTCCGGCCGCGGCCACCCCGAGGCGCCACACCCCGAGCACGACCGCCGCCCCCGCGAGCCGCAACCACGCGACCCCGGCCGGCGAGGCCTCCGCGAACAGGCCCACGGCGAGGGCCGCGCCCACGTACATGGACACCCCGCCGATCACGAAGAGTAACGGCGCGGGCAGACCGCTCGTCGCGGAAGATCGACTCACCATCGTGTGGTTCCGGGCCGTACCCGATAACAACGGTCATCCCACCGCGATGAGCGGTACGTGACCCACGACAAAGCAGCGTGTGAACACGAGCGGTCGTCGCCGCGGTCTGACACAGTGGAGGGGCGACGGTCACTCGGCCGGAGCCTGCGGGACCGGTCTCTGCGCCGGTACCCGAACGGAGGGAGATGACGATGCCCGGAACCCTGACCCGGCCAGAACTCACCGCCTCGGACCGATGCGACCGCTGCGGTGCAGCGGCGCAGGTTCGCGCGATCCTGCCCTCCGGCGGGGAGCTGCTCTTCTGCGGGCACCACGCCCGCGCCCACGAGGCGAAGCTGAAGGAGCTCTCCATCGACGTGCAGACAGGCGCCGCCGTCTGACGCCCCGCTGACCAGCGGCGACGTACGCGTCGCGCTGCGAACCCAGACCACGGCGGGCGGGAACCACACCGGTTCCCGCCCGCCGTCGTCGTGTCCGGGGTCCTGACGAGGTGCCCGGGCACGCCGAGGAGGGGAGCAGGCGCGGCCGCCGCGCGCGCGGCCGGCACTTCCCCGCCGACGTCCGACGGGCCCGGACGTGACGCGCTCGATCGGGTGGTTACGACGCGCACGGAGAGCCGACCGTCCCGGAGCGGACGACCCGGTCACGGCCGGGCCGGCCGACGACTCAGTGTGACAGCGAGGTGTCCGCGGTGACGGGCACATATCGCGACGTGATCGACACCGGCCGTGCACGAGGCCACGGGCTGTGATGTCGACCACACGCTCGTGGCGGGCCGCCGACGCGGTCACCGCCAGGATCGCAGGGTCGCGATGCGCTCCTCGATCTGGTCGGCCGTCGCGACGGGGGTCGCCGGACCACCGCAGGCGCGACGCAGGTCCCCGTGGATGACGCCGTGTGGTGCACCGGTCCGGTGGTGGTGGGCGGCGACGAGCGTGTTGAGCTCCCGGCGTAGTTCCTTGAGCTTCTCGGCCGCACCCGGCTTCATCCGACCGGGCGGCGGCGCCGGCGTCGGATCGGCCGCCCCCTCCTTGGCCCGGTCGTCGAGCTGCTCGCTCTGTCGTCGACGCAGCAGCGCCCGCACCTGGTCGGGGTCGAGGAGGCCGGGCAGACCGAGGTAGTCCTGCTCCTCGGCGGAGCCCGAACCGGCCGAGGTGCCGAACGAGGCACCGTCGTAGATCAGCTGGTCGAGCTCCGCCTCCGCCGAGAGCGACTCGAAGCTGCGCTCCTGCTCGCCCGGCTCGTCCTCGGTACGGTTGGCCTGTTCGAGCAGCTCGTCGTCCAGGCCCTCCTTGGGCCGGTGCGGCTCGCCGAGCACGTGGTCGCGCTGCAGCTCGAGCTCGCTCGCCAGCCCGAGCAGCGTCGGGACGCTCGGCAGGAACACCGACGCGGTCTCCCCCGCCCGCCGCGACCGCACGAAGCGACCGACCGCCTGCGCGAAGAACAGCGGCGTCGACGCGCTCGTGGCGTAGACCCCGACGGCGAGGCGCGGGACGTCGACGCCCTCGCTGACCATCCGGACCGCGACCAGCCACCGCTGGTTCGACTCCCCGAACGCGGCGATGCGGCCGGAGGCCTTCGGGTCGTCGGAGAGCACGACGACGGGCTCCTCGCCCGCCGTCCGCCCGAGGATCTTCGCGTAGGCCTTCGCGGTGGTGTGGTCGGTGGCGATGACCAGCCCGCCCGCGTCGGGCATGCCGCCCGCGCGCAGCTGGGTCAGGCGGGTGTCGGCGGCCTGCAGGACCGCGGGCATCCAGTCGCCCTTGGGGTCGAGCGCGGTCTTCCACGCCCGGGAGGTGTGCTCGGCCGTGAGCGGCTCCCCGAGGCGCGCCGTCATCTCCTCGCCGGCGCTGGTCCGCCAGCTCGCCTGGCCGGAGTAGGCGAGGAAGACCACCGGCCGCACGACGCCGTCGGCGAGCGCGTCCGCGTAGCCGTAGGAGTGGTCGGCCCGCGAGCGCAGCGCCCCGGCCGAGTCCGGCTCGTAGGCGATGAACGGGATCGGGCTGTCGTCGGACCGGAACGGCGTCCCGGTGAGCGCGAGGCGCCGCGTGGCCCCCCCGAACGCCTCCCGCGTGGCCTCGCCCCAGCTCTTGGCGTCCCCGGCGTGGTGGATCTCGTCGAAGATGACCAGGGTGCGGCGGCCGTCGGTGCGGTTCATGTGCAGCACCGGGTGGGCGGCCACCTGGGCGTAGGTCACGGCGACGCCGTGGAAGTCCGCCGACATCTTCCCGACCGAGTTCGAGTACTCGGGGTCGATCGCGATGCCGACGCGCGTCGCCGCCTGCGCCCACTGGTGCTTGAGGTGCTCGGTGGGGCAGACGATCGTGACGGTGTCGACGGTGCGGTCACCGAGCAGTTCGGCGGCGACCTTCAGCGCGAACGTGGTCTTGCCCGCGCCGGGGGTCGCCACCGCGAGGAAGTCCTTGGGACGGTCCGCCAGGTAGCGGGTGAGCGCACGGCGCTGCCACTGCCGCAGGGGCGGTGCGGACGGTGCCGGACCGTCGGCCCCCGAACCGGGGGCGGTGTTCCTGCGGGGCGCGCGCGTGGTCATGACCCTCCGGGCGGGACGTGGCCAGGGACTCCCGACGACGGGCGTCGGAGCGGACCGTGGGGACGGCCCCTGCGGTGGTGAGGGCGATGCGAGGAGCGGACCTCACTCGTCCCCGTCGCCACCGCCCTGAGGCATCTTCTCGAAGATCTCCTTGCACGCCGGGCACACGGGGGACCCGGGCTTCGGCGAGCGCGTCACCGGGAACGTCTCCCCGCACAGCGCGACGACCATGGAGCCCATGACGGCGCTCTCCACCACCTTGTCCTTGCGGACGTAGTGGAACATCTTCGGGTCGTCGTCGGTGGAGCGGTCCGTGCCCTCCGGGCGGACGTCGGGGAGTACTGCGGTCTGGCTCATGCCTCCATGATGCCCCACCGGTCCACGCCCGGTGGGGCCGCTCCCCGGATTTCGCTCAGCCGTCGGTGCCGGTGCGCGGCGGGTGGTGCCCGCCGTCGTCCTGCTGCTCCTGACGGGGCCCGTCGGTGCGGTGCGAGCGCGCGTCCAGCACCTCGGCGGCCTCGATGATCTGCGCGTCGCTGACCTGCGACAGGGCCGTGCGCTCGGGCCGGTAGCGGCTGACCTTGCCCGCCTTCTTGGGCAGACGGTCGTTCGCGATGAGCACCGCGATCCACGGGAGCGGGACCGAGAGGACGATCAGCGCGACCGCGATCCACGCGTTGCCCCAGGCGAGGTAGGACACCCCGGCCAGCACGAGGCACGGGATGCGGCACGCCATGATGATCGAGTAGCGCCGTTTGCGGATGGCGAACTCGTCATCGAACGAGACCTGGGCCTCGGTGATGAGGACCGGGTCCTCGTCGTGACGCCGGCTCACGGCATCACCTCCTGAACACACTGTCCCACCCCGGGTCCCCGTCGGCACGCCGATCACACGCGGTTCCGGCGCCGGTCCACGTGGCGGACGTCGCGGGTTCGACCCGGACCCTCAGGACCGGGGACCCCGCAGCAGGCGCAGGCCGTTGAGCGCGACGAGGATCGTCGACCCCTCGTGCCCCGCGACCCCGAGCGCCAGCGGCAGGTGCCCGACGAGGTCCCAGGTGACCAGTCCCGCGATGAGCACGCCGGCGATCACGAGGTTCGCGATCACGGTGCGCCGGGCCCGCCGCGCCAGGTCGAGCAGCCACGGCAGCCGTCGCAGGCCGCCGTCGAGCACGACGACGTCGGCCGTGCGCACCGTGAGCTCCACCCCGTGCATCGCGATGCCGACGTCCCCCGTCGCGAGCGCCGGGGCGTCGTTCACCCCGTCCCCGACGACGGCCACCGTCCGGCCGCGGGCCCGCAGCTCCTCGACCACCCCGGCCTTGTCCTCGGGGAGCAGGCCTGCCCGCACGTCCTCGACCCCCAGACGGGCCGCGATCACCGCCGCCGCGCGGGCGTGGTCGCCGGTCGCCAGCACGGGGGCGACGACGGTGCGGGCGGCGAGGCCGGCGACGACGTCGGGCGCCTCGGCGCGCACGGTGTCGGTGAGGACGACGACGCCGAGTGTCCGGTCCGCCTCGAGGTCGGTGACGACGACGACCGTGTCGCCCCGCTCCTCGGCCCGGGCGACGGCGGCCGCGAGGTCCGGCCCGTCCGCCCGCCCGGCCCCGGCCGCGTCCGCGACGGGGCCCGGTCGGCCCACCTCGACGAGCCGGCCGTCGACCCGCCCACGCACGCCGGACCCCGGGCTGGCCACGAACCCGGTCACCGCAGGCACCGACCGGTGCAACTCCCGGCCGGCCGCGGCCACCGCCCGGCCCAGCGGGTGCTCGCTCGGCGCCTCCACGCCCGCGGCGAGGGCGAGGAGGGCGTCGTCGTCCCCGTCGGCCGCGGTCACCGACACCACCCGCGGGGCGCCCCGGGTGAGGGTCCCGGTCTTGTCGAGCACCACCGCGTCGACCGCCCCGAGCCGCTCCATCACCGGCGCCGAGCGCACCAGGAGACCCCGGCGCCCGGCGTTCGCGACCGCGGCGAGCAGTGGGGGCATCGTCGCGAGCACCACCGCGCACGGCGAGGCGACGATCATGAACGTCATGGCGCGGAGCAGCGCGGCGTCGAGGGCCGAGCCCAGCGCCAGCGGGATGCCGAACACGGCGAGCGTCACGGCGACCACCCCCACCGAGTAGCGCCGCTCGACCGTCTCGACGATGCGCTGCGTGCGGGCCTTCGTCCGGGACGCCTCCTCGACGAGCGTCGCGATGCGGGCGACCACCGACTCCGCCGCGGGCCGCACCACCCGCACCCGCAGCGCCCCGCCGCTCGCCACGGTGCCGGCGTAGACCTCGCTCCCGGGGCGCTTCGCCACCGGGAGCGGCTCCCCCGTGATGCTCGCCTGGTCGACGTCGGCGGCACCCGAGACCACGACACCGTCGGCCCCGATCGCCTCGCCCGGCCGGACCGCGATCACGTCACCGACGGCCAGCGCCCCGGCCTCGACGTCCTCCTCCCACCCGCCGTCGTGGGTGCGGCGTGCCCGCGTCGGGGCGAGGGCCAGCAGCCCGCCGACCGACTCCTCGGTCCGGGCGGTCGCCCACGCCTCGAGCGCCCCCGACGTCGCGAAGATGACGATGAGCAGCGCCCCGTCGACGACCTGGCCGATCGCCGCCGCACCGAGGGCGGCGACGACCATGAGGAGGTCGACGTCGAGCGAGCGGGCCCGCAGTGCGCGGAGCCCCTCGAGGGCGGGCTCCCATCCCCCGGCGACGAAGCAGACCGCGAGCAGCGGCCCCCACGCCCACACCGGGACCCCGAGCAGGAGCAGCAGGCCGCCACCGAGGAAGGCCACGAGGGCGAGGCCGGCCCACCGCGCCTCGGGCAGCCCGGCGAGGGAGGCCAGTGCCGAGCGTCGGGGAGCGGGCGGCGGGGGCGCGTCGGCGGCGGCGGCCCGATCCTCGGTGATCGACACGCCCGCCACCGTACACAGACATGAAAGTTCGTTCATACTTTCATGTCTCACCAACCACTGAGATGAGTACGCTCCTGTCATGGGTCACGCCACCGACGGGACGGTCCCGACCGTCTCGTCCGCGCGGGCCGTCGACGCCGTCGCCCGGACCATGCACGCCCTGTCGACCCCGAGCCGGGTGCACCTGCTCCTGCGGTTGCGTGGCGGGCCGCGGACCGTCGGCGAGCTGGTCGAGGACGTCGCGATGGAGCAGTCCGCGGTGTCCCACCAGCTCCGGGTGCTGCGCCACCTCGGTCTCGTCGTCGGCGAGCGGGACGGCCGCCGAATCCGCTACCGGCTGTACGACGACCACGTCGTGCAGCTCCTCGACGAGGCGGTCTTCCACGTCGAGCACCTGACCGCGGGGGACGCGGACGCCTGACCCGCGTCAGAACAGGCCGGGCTCGCCACCCGGCAGGTCGGGCGCGGTCACCGTGAGCCCGGCGAGCTCCACGGCGGACAGCTCGGGCAGGCGGGAGACGAGGGCGAGGAAGCGGTCCTGCTCGGCCGCCCCGAGCACGCCCTCGGCGAGCGCGCGGAACTTCGCGACGTACTCCGCCCGCCCGAACGGCCGCGCGCCGCGGGGGTGGGCGTCGGCGACGGCGATCTCGTCGGCCACCGTGGACCCGTCGTCGAGCGTGATCGTCACCCGGCCGCCGAACTCGGGCTCGGCGCGGTGGTACGCCTGCGTCCACCGTGGGTCCTCGACGGTGCGGATCTTCCGCCAGAGGGCGACGGTGCCGGGGCGGTGGGCACGCTCGGGCGTGTAGGAGCGCTCGTGGTGCCAGCGCCCGTCCTCGAGGGCGACGGCGAGGATGTAGGGCACCGAGTGGTCGAGGGTCTCGCGGCTGGCGTCCGGGTCGTACTTCTGCGGGTCGCCCGCGCCGGAGCCGATGACCCGGTGGGTGTGATGGCTGGTCTCGAGGAGCACCTCGGCGACCCGTCCGAGGTCCGGGACGTGCTCGCGGAGCCGCCGGGCCAGGTCGATGATCGCCTGGCTCTGGTACTCGGCCGAGTACTCCTTGGTGTAGGTGTCCAGGATCGCGCGCCGCGGCTCCCCGGCCGCGGGCAGCGACACCGTGTACCGCGCGTCCGGCCCGTCGAGCATCGCGGCGAGCACCCCGTCCTCGCCCTCGTAGATCGGGTTCGGCGCCCCCTCGCCGCGCATCGCCCGGTCGACCGCCTCGATCGCGACCTTCCCGGCGAAGGCCGGCGCGAACGCCTTCCACGACGAGATCGCGCCCTTGCGGGACTGCCGGGTGGCGGTCGTCGTGTGCAGGGCCTGGCCGATCGCGGAGTACGTCACCTCGGGGTCGAGGTCGAGCAGCGTCCCCAGCCCCGCGGCGACCGCCGGCCCGAGGTGTGCGACGTGGTCGATCCGGTGGGCGTGCAGACAAATCCCCCGGACCAGCGCCACCTGGACCTCGTAGGCCGTGACGATCGCCCTCACGAGGGCTCCCCCGCCCGCCCCGGTGTGCTGGGCGACCGCCAGCAGCGGCGGGACGGTGTCGCCGGGGTGGGCGTAGTCGGCCGCGAGGAAGGTGTCGTGGAAGTCCAGCTCGCGCACCGCGGTGCCGTTCGCCCAGGCCGCCCACTCCGGCGAGACGGTCACCTCGGGAGCGAGCCCGAGCACGGTGGCCCCCCGCCCCGGTGACGGGTGGCGCCGCGCCTGGGCCCGGGCCGTCGTCGGCGCGTGCCGGGCCAGGGCCGCCGTGGCGACCGCGACGTCGTCGACCACCCGGTTCACGACCATCGCGGCGACCTCCGGCTCCGGGGGCACCGGGTCCGCGGCGAGGGTCGCCAGCGCCCAGGCGAGCTGGTCGGTGCGGGGCAGGCGGTCCCTCGAGGGGTGGACGCGGACCTCGTGCTCGATCACGGGGTCGAGGGTGCCGGATGCCCCTACGCTCGTCGGGTGGGCCCGGACGGGACGAGCGGCGAGGTCCTCGAGGACGCCGCACCGTGGGGAGAGCGATTCGTCGCCCTCGTGGGCGCGCCGGACGAGCCCGGGTGGGTCGCGGCGGGCGAGCTGTTCGGCGCCGGACTCGACGCCGCGCTCGCCCGGGTCGGCGCGGCCCGGGGCACGGAGAGCGACGCCGTGGCCGGGGCGCTCCTGCTCGACGCCTACGCCCAGCGCCTCGCCGCCCCGGTGCTCGGCGCGTACGTCGTGGACGGCCGGGTGCTCGACGCCCGCCTCCCGCAGGTCCGGACGCAGCCTTTCGAGGGCACCTTCCGGCGGTTCGCGTTCGCGGACGCACCCGCCGTCGTCGCCCCCGGTCCCGCGGCCGTGCGGCAGGTGAGCGCCGGCCTGGTCGGGGGCCATCTCGAGCCCGCGGTCGAGGCCGTGCACGAGCGGACGCGGGCCGGGCGGCGGGTGCTGCGGGGCGCGATCGCGAACGCCGTGGCGATCACCTTCCTGCACCTGTCCTGGCCGGACCCCGACCACGCCCGCCACGTCGACGCGGCCCGCGAGTTCCTCGCGCTGACGCCCGGGCTGGCCGACCTCGTGGGGATCGAGGCGGTGCTGGCGGGCGGTCGGCCCTGGATGTACACCGAGCGCAACACCTGCTGCCTGGCGTTCCGGACGCGCCCCAACCAGGAGCGCGAGCTGTCCTACTGCGCGACCTGCCCGGTGCTGCCACGCGCCACGACGCGCTCGATGTTCGCCGAGGCCACGGCGTCGTACGCGCAGCGGCAGGCCGACGCCCAGAGCACCTAGAGACGCAGGGCACCTAGAGACGCAGCAGGTAGGTGTCCATGATCCAGCCCTTGCGCTCCCGCAGCTCGGCACGCCGGCGCAGGATCTCGTCCCGGACGTCGCCCAGCCGACCGCTGACCAGCGCCTCGTCGGGGGTGCCGAGGTAGGCGCCCCAGTAGACGGTCGCGTCGTCGGGGGCGGCGTCGACCCCGTGGGAGTCGGCGCCGTCGAGCATGACCACCAGGTCGGCGCGGTCGGTCGGCGTCCCCGCGATCACCTGGCGGGCCGGCGTGACCGCCACCGGGCGCCCGGTGCGGGTCATCGTCACGCGGTGCGCGGCGGTGAGCGCGGCCGGCGCGGAGATGCCCGGGATCACCGTCCACGTGATCTCGACGTTCCCGCGCTCCGCGATCCGCTCGACCGTGTCGACCGTGCCGTCGTAAATCCCCGGGTCCCCCCAGGCCAGCAGCGCGACGGACCCGCCGTCGGGGACCTCCGTGGCGATGAGCTCCTCGTAGAGCGCCAGCCGTTCGTCGCGCCACTCCTGGGTGGTCTGCAGGTAGTGGCCCTCCTCGGTGGTCCCCCGCTCGCGGTGGGCGTCCTGACGGCGGACGACCGTCGCCTGCGGGGCGAACCTCGCCGCGATGTCCGCCCGGGCGTCGGTGAGCTCGTCGGCCCGTCCCCGCTTCGCGAGCAGCAGCACGACGTCGACGGAGCCGAGGGCGTCCACGGCGTCGAGGGTCAGGTGTCCCGGGGAGCCGGCGCCGATGCCGACGACGTGCACGGTGCGCATGACGACATCCCACCACCGACCCGCCGGGGGACGATGGGACCGTGTTGCACACGACGACGACGCCGTCCGCCCGACGCCGGGCGTTCCGCGAGGGGCTGGCGTCCGCCGGTCTGCTGCGCCTGCCCGGGGCGCCGAACCCGCTGGCGGCGCGCATGATCGCCGAGGCCGGGTTCGAGGGCGTCTACGTGTCCGGCGCCGTGGTGTCCGCCGATCTCGCGCTGCCCGACGTCGGGCTCACGACGCTCTCCGAGGTCGCCGCACGGACCGCGCAGATCACCCGGGTGACCGACCTGCCGGTCCTCGTCGACGCCGACACCGGCTTCGGGGAACCGCTCTCGGCCGCCCGCACGGTGCAGGTGCTCGAGGACAGCGGTGCGGCGGGCTGCCACCTCGAGGACCAGGAGAACCCGAAGCGCTGCGGGCACCTCGCCGGCAAGCACGTCCGGCCGGTCGAGGACATGGTGCGCACCGTGCGGGCGGCCGTGGGCGCCCGGCGCGACCCGGACTTCGTGCTCTGCGCGCGCACCGACGCGGCGGCCGTCGAGGGGCTCGACGCCGCGATCGACCGCGCCCGGGCCTACGTCGACGCGGGCGCCGACATGATCTTCGCCGAGGCGGTGACGGGGCCCGCCGACATCGCGCGCTTCCGGGCCGCCGTCCCGGTCCCGCTGCTGGTCAACATGACCGAGTTCGGCCGCAGCGAGCTGCTGACCGCCGCCGCGCTGACCGACCTCGGCGTCGACGTCGTCCTCTACCCCGTGACGCTGTTCCGCCTCGCGATGGGCGCGGTCGCCGAGGGGCTGCGCACGCTCGCCGCCGAGGGCACGCAGACCGGGCTGGTGGCGCGGATGCAGACCCGTGAGCAGCTCTACGAGGTCCTCGACTACGACGCCTACGCCGCGTTCGACGAGTCCGTGGCCGGCTACCGCTAGCTCTTCGCGGCCGCCTTCTCCTTGGCGGCCTTCTTCTGGGCCTGCTTGAAGTCGCGCACCTCGGCGAGCGTGGCGGGGTCGACGACGTCGGCGATCGAGCGCCGGGCCCCCTCGTCGCCGTAGGAGCCGGCGGCCTCGCGCCAGCCGTCGAGCTCGAGCCCGCACTGCTTGCCCAGCAGCGCCGTGAAGATCTGCGCCTTCATCTTCCCCCACCCGGGGAGCGCGTTCAGGCGCTGGAACACGTCGCGCCCGTCGGCCGCGTCGGTCCAGATGCGGGTGACGTCGCCGTCGTAGTCCTCGACGATCGTCCGGCAGATGCTCTGCACCCGCTCGGCCATCGACTTCGGATAGCGGTGCAGCGCGGGCGGGCCGGTGAACGCGGCGACGAGCTCGTCGTGGTCGTACTCGGCGATCTTCTCGGCGGTGATCTCCCCGATCCGCTCGGTGAGCAGCGCGGGCCCGGCGAACGCGCGTTCCATCGGGAACTGCTGGTCGAGCACCATGCCGATGAGCAGCGCGAGGGGGTTCTCGGAGAGCACCGCGTCGGCGTCCGGGTCCTGGGCGAGGGTCAGCGACGGCACGGCGGTCAGCCTAGGGGCTTCGCGAGGACCGCGAACCGGAAGTCGGGATCGCGGGGGTGCCCGACGCCGGGCTCGCCGTAGGGGAACGGGCGGGTCTCCCCGGTGAGCACGTACCCGCGGCGCTCGTACCAGGCGATCAGCTCGGTGCGCCGGTCGATGACGCACAGCTCCATCGTCGTCGCCCCGGCCGCGCGCGCCAGCTCCTCCGCCGCGGTCTGCAGCGCCTTGCCGAGCCCGGTGCCCTGGGTCCCCGGGCGGACGGCGAACATCCCGAACGACGCCGTGGGTTCGCCCGCCCGGTGGGTCACCGCCGCGCAGCCGTCGTGGTCGCCGGCGACGAGCAGCGTGATCGCCGGGTCGGCGAGGTCGGCGGCGAGGAGCTCGCGGGTGGTCCGCGGCCCGTCGATGAGGTCGGCCTCGGTGGTCCAGCCGTTCGCTCCGCCCTCGCCGCGGTAGGCGGCGTGGATGAGCTCGAGCAGGGGGTCGACGTCCTCGGCGACGGCGGGCCGGATCGTGAGCGCAGTACTGGTCACGGCTCCGATCGTGCCCGACGGGAGCCGCCGCCGACCACACCGGAAGGGATCGTCAGGCGTCGGCCGGCGTCGACGTCCGGGGCTCGAGCTGGCCGAGCCCGCGGTCGACGTCGGCAGGGGTCCGCCCGATCACCGGGAGCCCTCGCCACCACAGCGCGATGCCGCGGCGCCGGATGGCGAGCGAGACCCGCTGCGTGACGAACGGGTGCCGCAGGAGGGACCGCAGGACGTGGCGGGGCGTCGCCGGCCGGCGCCGACCGCGCATGGTGGCGACGAAGGCGGTGGTCGAGCCCCTCCTCGTCGGGACGCCGGAGCACGACGGTGGCCGAGAGCGACTCCCCCGGCTCGGGCACCTTCATCCGGTACTCGCCGTCGACGGGGAAGAACGGCGAGACGTAGAAGTCCTTGTCGACGCGGGCGCGGCCGGCGTCGTCGACCTCGAGCAGGTAGTGGTGGCGCCCGCCGTAGGTGTTGTGGACCTCCGCGACGACGCGGTGAGCGCCCCGTCGGCGTCGTGGCACCAGTAGAGCGTGATCGGGTTGAAGACGTAGCCCGAGCGTGCGCGGGTGGGCGAGCATCAGCACCCGCGCGGGACGGGGCCGGCCGTCGGCGGCGAGGAACGCGTCGAGGTTCTCGCGGATCGAGCGGTCGGCGTGCCCGACGTGGTCGGCGCCCCGGAAGGCGGCGAGCGGACCGAGGCGCGGCAGGTGGTCGAGGTCGACCAGCCAGAGGTACATGCGGTGGGTGAACGCGTCGTCGAGGGTCTGCGAGCGGCGGTGCTCGACGAGCACGTCGTAGAGGGCGGCGCCCCGCCCCGTCACCACGTCACCCCCAGCGAGGCGGCCGCCCGCACCCCGGAGGCGCAGCCGTCCTCGTGGAAGCCCCAGCCGTGGTAGGCGCCGGCGAAGGCGATCCGGCCGTCGTTGAGCTCCGGGAGCCGCTTCTGGGCCGCGACCGACGCCGGCGTGTAGGCGGGGTGCTCGTAGTCCATCCGCGCGATCACCGTCGACGGGTCCACGCGGTCGGTGGCGTTGAGGGTGACGACGTAGGTCTGCGGGCCGTCGAGGCGCATCAGCCGCGTCATGTCGTAGCTGACGAGCACCCGGTCCTCGCCCGGCACGCGCAGCAGGTTCCACGAGGCCCGGGCGGCCGGGGCCGTCGGGCAGCACCGAGGTGTCGGTGTGCAGCCAGGTCTCGTTGGCCGAGTACGTGAACGCGCCCAGCAGCTCGCGCTCGGGCAGCCGTCGGGGACGACAGCAGGGACAGCGCCGTGGGCGCGTGCGTGGCGACGACGACGCGGTCGAAGCGGCGCGCGACGTCGGCGTCGTCGCGCACCTCGAACCCCTCGCCGTCGCGGGTGATCGGCCCGCACGGGCGTGGACACCTCGACGGCGGACAGGCCCTTGACCACGCGCTCGACGTAGCGCGCCGAGCCCCCGACCACGGTCTTCCACTGGTGGGAGCCGCCGACCGAGAGCAGGCCGTGGTTCGCGAGGAACGCGAACAGGTAGCGCGCCGGGTACTGCATCGAGAGGTCGGGCCCGGAGGACCAGACCGCGGAGACCACGGGGATCGCGAAGGTGTCGACGAAGTAGCGGGAGAACCGGTTCCGGCGCAGGAACTCGCCGAAGGTGACCTCGTCGTCGACCTCGGCGTGGCCCGCGAGCACCCGCCGCGCGGCGCGGTGGAAGCGCAGGACCTCGGCGAGCATGCCCGAGGTGGCGGGGGCTCGCGAGGTTGCGGCGTCTGCGCGAACAGCCCGGCGGCGCCGCGCGCCCCGGCGTACTCCAGCCCCGTGGACTCGTCGCGCACGCTCATCGACATCTCGGAGGGCTGCGTCGCGACGCCGAGCTCGCCGAAGAGCCGGATCAGGTTCGGGTAGGTGGCCTCGTTGTGGACGATGAAGCCCGAGTCGACGCTCACCGGCCCCAGGTCGTGCGTGTGGGCGTGGCCCGCCGAGCCGGTCCTCGGCCTCGAAGAGCGTGACGTCGTGGCTGCGCTGCAGCACGTAGGCGGCGGTCAGGCCGGAGACGCCCGCCCCGACGACGGCGACACGGTCACGAGGCACGGGGCGCTCCAGGGTTGGGCCGCAGGGTCAGCGGCTGAGGGGGACGGACAGGCCCTCCGGGGCGCCGGCCGCCATGGCGTTCGCGACGGCGTCGTCGAACGGTTCGAGGCCCAGCGCCGCCAGGGTGAACCGGGCGACGAGCCCGTGCCACTCCCCCGCTCGGCGCAGCATCGCGTGCCCGTCGCCGTGGACGTCGAAGCGCGCGACGCGGTCGCTGATCCGACGCGACCCGGCGTCGCGAACTCCAGCGACGCCCGCGGGTCGGTCATGCGCTCCCGGTCGCCGTGGGCGATGAGCAGCGTCTGTCCGCGCAGGTGCTCCCACGGTTCCTGCCGCCCGAGCCACGGGGCCAGCGCCGCGACCCCGACGACGTTCGGGTCGCCGCCGACGCGCAGCGCGGCGCGGGCGCCCATCGAGTGCCCGACGAGGACGACCGGGACGTCGTCGCCGTGCCGGCGGCGGACGTCGTCGAGGGCCCAGCGCGCGTCGCGCACCGGGGTCGAGGTCGGGCTCGTTCCAGCCCCGCACCCGGTAGCGCAGCAGCGCCGTCTCCACCCCGCGCGACGGCGCCGGTCCGGGCGATCGCCTGCCCGAAGGGCACCATCCGCACGTGGGAGAGCAGGAACCCGCCGGCGTCCTGGTGGCCGTCGGGGCGGCCGCCGTGCAGGACGAGCACGACGCCCGGCGGCCCCGGTGCCGTGCGGGAGAGCGGACTCGAGGCGGGGCAGGGTCACGTCGTCCATCGTGCGCGCGCGGCGGTGCCGACGGTCGGGGGTGCGGAGGGTCGGTGGGTCCGATCGGGGTCGCGGGCGACACCGCCGGGCGGTGCGCTGCGTCGCGAACCGATCGGCGGCGCCGCGCGAAGGCCCCGCGACGACAGGCCGAGTCCGGGCCGCCCGGGAAGGGACCCGCACATGAAGGCCGGCGACCTCGCCCCCGACTTCACCCTCTCCGACGACGCAGGGCCGCGAGCGCACCCTCTCGGGCCTGCTCGCCGACGGTCCGGTGGTCCTGTTCTTCTACCCGCTGGCCTCGTCCGGCGGCTGCACCCAGGAGAGCTGCCACTTCCGGGACCTCGCGGCGGAGTTCGCCGCGGTCGGTGCCCAGCGGGTCGGGATCAGCGCGGACTCGGTGGAGAAGCAGCACACGTTCTCGACGAACAACTCGTTCGACTACCCGCTGCTCTCGGACCCCAAGGGCGTCGTCGCGAAGCAGTTCGACGCCAAGCGGTCCTGGCTGCCCGCGCTGCCGATCAAGCGCAAGACCTTCGTCATCGACACCGACCGCACGGTGCTCGAGGTGATCACCGGCGAGATGAAGCTTCGACGAGCACGCGGACTCCGCGCTCGCCGTCCTGCGCAAGCGCGCCGAGGCGTAGGCGCGCTCGGTCACCACTCCGGGGTGTGGGCGAGCCGGTCCACCGCGATCCGCATGATCACCCGGACCCCGCCCGGCCCGCCGAACTGCGGGTACGGGCGGCCCAGGTACTTCTGGGACAGCTCCTCGATGTGCTCGGCGCCGCCCTCGGTGGTCGTCTCCACGACGTGACCGCGCACGCCCCAGTAGCGGGCCGGCTGGTCGGGGTCGGTGACGTTGACGGCCACCCGCGGGTCGCGGGCGACGTTGCGGGCCTTCTGGCGGCCGTCGACCACGTTGATCACGATGTGCTCGCCGTCGGTGTCGACCCAGGTCTCGGTGAGCTGGGGCGAGCCGTCGGGCATGACGGTCGCGACGAAGCACGGGGCCGGTCGACGCAGCAGGGCGACGAGCCCCTCGGGGAGCGGGACGGTCACGGGAGTCCTTCTTTCCGGGGACGGATCAGGTGGCGCGGGCGGGCGCGGAGCCGGGCGGCAGCGGGAAGAAGCCGCTGGTCCGCTCGACGTACTCCGCGTACCCGGGCCGGTTCGACATCGACTTCTCGGTGAGCTCCTTGCCGGTGACGCCGATGAGCAGGTAGCTCATCAGCGCGGGCCCGACGATCGGTCACGAGCGCCGCCGGGTGCCCGGCGGCGACGATGAAGATGCCCCACCAGACGCAGAAGTCGCCGAAGTAGTTGGGGTGGCGGGTGTAGCGCCAGAGGCCGGAGTCGAGGACGGTGCCCTTGTTCGCCGGGTTCGCCTTGAACCGGGCGAGCTGCGCGTCGCCGACGGACTCGAAGACGAACCCGACGAGCCACACCACGACGCCGACGACGACGACCGCCGTGACGGTCGACGCGCGGCACCATCGCCGCGAGCACCGGCAGCACGACGACGATCATCACGCCCGTCTGCGGCAGGTAGACCTTGCGCAGCACGTGGGCGGTGACCGCACCGGGCGGATGGTCGTCGCCCGAGCATCGCGGCGTAGCGCGGGTCCTCGCCCTTGCCGTGGTTGCGCCACCCGATGTAGATCGCGAGCCGCAGCCCCCACACCACCGGCAGGATCAGCGCGACGAGGCGCACCACGTCGTTCCCGACGCCGAGCAGCCCGGACGTGACGTACGCCGCGACGGCGACGAGCACGAAGCCCAGCCCCCACGTCACGTCGACGACGCTGTGCTTCCCCACCGCCCGCGCGACCACCAGGGTGACCGCGAAGGTCGCGACGATGACGACGGCGGCGACCGCCAGCAGGATGCCGGCGGCCGCCCAGGAGAAGTCGACGCCGTCGGAGCTCATACCGCGGAGGTACCCGTCTTCGCCGCGTCCACCGCCGGCTCGAAGGAGTGGCGCGTCGCCGGCATCCCGGACCGACCCGTCGTCGTGGGCCGGGTCAGCAGGATCTGGTCGACGCCCATGCGGTTCTCCTCGAAGGCGAGCGCGGCACCCACGAGGTAGAGCCGCCACATCCGGGCGCCGCGCACCCCGGCCAGCGCCACCGCGCGGTCCCAGTTCGCCTCGAGGGTCGCGATCCAGGCGCGGCAGGTCGGCACGTAGTGCTCCCGCATCACGTGGACGTCGCGGACCTCGAGGCCGGCCCGCTGCAGCAGGGTGAGGGTGTCGCCGACCGGCCGCATGACCATGTCCGGGGTCACGTAGGTCTCGATGAACGCCCCGCCGCCGGGGTTGTCGGCGGGGCGGCGGGACATCTGCTGGACGAGCGCCCGGCCGCCGGGGTGCAGCGGCCCCGAACAGGATGCCGGCGAACGTCGGGTAGTTCTCGTCGCCGACGTGCTCGCCCATCTCGATGCTCGACACCGCGTCGAAGGAGCCGTACTCCTCGATCTGGGTGGGGATGTCGCGGTAGTCGACGAGGTCCACCTGCACCTTGTCGGCGAGGCCCTCGGCGCGGATGCGCTTGTTGATGTGGTCGCGCTGCTCGGTGGCGATCGTCACCCCGCGGACCTGCGCGCCGAAGTGCTTCGCCGCATGGATGGGCAGCGATCCCCACCCGCAGCCGACGTCGAGGAGCGTCGAGTCGGGCCCCAGCCCGAGCTTGCGGCAGATCATGTCGAGCTTGGCGTCCTGGGCGGCGACGAGGTTCGCGTCGGTCGGGGGCGCGGACAGGTCGGTCCAGTAGCCCGAGGAGTACGCCATGTTCTCGTCGAGGATGAGCTCGTAGAAGTCGTTGCCCGCGTCGTAGTGGTGGGCGATGACGGCGCGGTCGCGCAGCTTGGAGTGCAGGCGCGCGAACCGCGGGAGCCTGATCGCCTCGGGCGGCGGCGCCGGCTTCGAGCCGAGCAGGCCCAGCCGGGCGGCGTTCCCGACGATGCCGGGGAGCTCGCCGAGGCGGGGCCGACGGGGCCTGATCGCGCCGTCGCGGACGAGGCCCCACATCGCGGCGAGGCCCTCGCCGAGGTCGCCGTCGACGTCGAGGTCCCCGGAGACGTAGGCGTGCGCCAGCCCCATCTCGCCCGGCTGCCACAGCAGCCGCCGGAGGGCCCGGCGGTGGTTGAGCACGACGACGGGTGCGCCGGAGTCGGCGGGCGCGCCGGCCTCGCTGCCGTCCCAGGCGCGGATGCGCACGGGGAGCGGGCCGTCGACGAACGCCCGGACCGCCCGCGCCACGCGTGCTGCTGCCTGACCCATGTGTGGTCCTCCCGGGACGCTCGAGCGGAGCGGGTTCCGCGGACGCCGATCGTCCCGGACCCCGCCGGAGTCGCGGTCGCTGCCGCGCTCACCCGATCATCGCTGTACCGCCGTGGACGGTTCGGCGACCGTCGCGCCGGTCACCCCGCCCGGCACGGCGGTCACCCGGCCGGTCGCGGCGGTCACCCGGCCCGGGAGAACTACTCATGCGGACGGGGCGAACGACCCTGCATGATCCCGGCCATGAGCTCGCAGCCCGACGACGCGACCACCGCCGGTTCGCCGCCCGCCGAGACGTCGACCCTCCCCGACGACGAGGCCGGTCGCTCGCCCCTCGCGCCGCCGCCGCCCGAGCCCCCGGCCCGTACCCGCCCGGACTCGTCGGTCCCCGAGGTGAAGGCGTCCGACCACCCGGAGCCGCGCGCCCACCCGCGGGTGCGGCGGATCGCGCAGGGCCACGACCGGCGCCGCCCCGGCCGCCCGATGCGGCTCTGGCGCAAGCTCCTGATCTGGCTGCTCTACCCGCGGCTGGACCGGGGCTTCGGCTACGGGTTCGCGATCGACGTGCTCTGGCCGATCCTCATGGCCGTCGCGCGGTGGGACTTCCGCGGCGGGCGTCACGTGCCCGCGCGGGGCGGGGTCCTGCTCGCGGTGAACCACCTCTCGCACGTCGACCCGATCGTCCTGGTCGCCTACTGCATGGCCCAGGGCCGCGTCCCCCGGTTCCTGGCGATGTCCGAGCTGTGGGACATGAAGATCGTCGGGGCGCCGCTGCGGGGTGGGCGCCACATCCCGGTGGACCGCCGGGCGTCGGGGATCGAGGCCTACCGCGCCGCGGTGGAGGGCGTGAAGCGCGGCGAGTGCATCGTCGTCTACCCCGAGGGCGGCTTCCCCGACCACTCCGACGGCTGGCCGCAGAAGGCCCACACCGGCATCGCACGAATGGCGCTCGCCACCGGCGCCCCGGTCATCCCGGTCGGTCAGTGGGGGGCCAACAGCCTGCTCCCGCCGACGGCGAAGGTGGGCGTCCTGGTCCCCCGTGCCACGCTGGGCGTGCTCGCCGGCGAGCCGGTCGACCTCTCGGACCTGGTCGGCAAGCAGGGGCAGCGCAAGGCCCTGGCCGCCGCCACCGACCGGATCATGGACCGGGTCACCGACGAGCTCGCGATCCTGCGCCGGGAGACCCCGCCCGCTCCGGAGGACCGGCCACGGGCCTGAGTCCCGGACAGACGGCTGAAGGTGGTGCGAGGAACTCGCACCACAGGAGCGCGGCGGCGACGGCTGAGGATGGTGCGAGGAACGAGCACCATCCTCAGCGTCGCCTTGCCGCGACCTGACTAGCTCCCCTGGATCTGCTTCTGCATCTCCTCGACCACCGACGGGTCGACCAGCGTGGAGGTGTCGCCCAGCTCCTCGCCCTCGGCGAGGTTCTTGAGCAGGCGGCGCATGATCTTGCCGGACCGCGTCTTGGGCAGGTCCGCCGCGAAGATCACGGTGGCCGGCCGGGCCAGCTTCCCGATGGACTGGGCCACCTGCTCGCGCAGGGCCTGCTCCAGCTCCTCGGTCCCCTGGATGTCGCCCTTGAGCGACACGAAGGCGACGATCGCCTGCCCGGTGTCGGGGTCCTTGCGCGCCGCGACGGCGGCCTCGGCCACGTCGTCGTGCTCGACCAGCGCGCTCTCCACCTCGAAGGTCGAGAGGCGGTGGCCCGAGACGTTGACGACGTCGTCGATGCGGCCCATGAGCATGATGTCGCCGTCGGCGTCGTACTTCGCGCCGTCACCGGCGAAGTAGGCGTCGGAGTACTTCGACCAGTAGGTGTCCTTGAAGCGCTGGTCGTCGTTGTACAGCGTGCGCATCATGCCGGGCCAGGGCGCGGTGAGGACCAGGTTGCCGGTCTGCTCGGTGCCGAGCTGGTTGCCCTCGTCGTCCCGGATCTCGGGGCGGACCCCCGGGAACGGCTGCTGGGCCATACCCGGCTTGAGGGTGGTGATGCCGGGCAGCGGGGTGATCAGGATGTGCCCGGTCTCGGTCTGCCACCAGGTGTCCATGATCGGTGCCTTGCCGCCACCGACGTACTCCCGGTACCACTCCCAGACCTCGGGGTTGATCGGCTCACCGACGCTGCCGAGGATCTTGATCGACGAGAGGTCGGCCGACTGCGCGTACTTCTCGCCCCACTTCATGTGCGACCGGATCGCGGTGGGCGAGGTGTAGAGGATCGAGACGCCGTACTTCTCGATGATCTTCCACCAGACGTCCTTGTCCGGGTAGCCGGGGACGCCCTCGTAGAGCACCGACGTCGTGCCGTTGGAGAGCGGTCCGTAGGTGATGTAGCTGTGGCCGGTGATCCAGCCGATGTCGGCGGCGCACCAGTAGACGGAGTCGTCCTTGACGTCGAAGACCAGGTTGTGGGTCGTCGTGACCCCGACCATGTAGCCACCGGTGGTGTGCACGACGCCCTTGGGCTTGCCGGTCGAGCCCGAGGTGTAGAGGAGGAACAGCAGGTCCTCGGACTCCATCGGCTCGCACGGGCAGCTCTCGGCGTCCCCGGACTCGTCGGCGACGAGGTCGTCGAGGTAGACGTCGCGGTCGGTCATCGGGATGTCCGCGCCGGAGCGCTTGATCACGACGACCTTCTCGACGGTGGTCGGGTTCGCGTCGAGGCCCTGGTCGGCGTTGACCTTCTGGTCGCCGGCCTTGCCGCCGCGCATCGCCTGGTCCTGGGTGATGAGGACCTTGCACTCGAGGTCGTTGCAGCGCTCGGCCACGGCCTTGCCGCTGAACCCGCCGAAGACGACGGTGTGCGGGGCGCCGAGGCGCGCGCACGCCAGCATGGCCACGACGGCCTCGGGGATCATCTGCATGTAGATGCCGACCGGGACGCCCTTGGAGACCCCGAGCTTCTTGAGGCCGTTGGCGAACTTGACGACCTGCTCCTGCAGCTGCGCGAAGGTGATGTCGCGCGCCTCGGAGGAGTCGGGCCCGTCGTCGGGGACGACGTGCAGCGCGACCTTGTCGCCCTGGCCGTTCTCCACGTGCCGGTCGACGCAGTTGTAACAGGCGTTGAGCTTCCCGCCGCTGAACCACTTGGCGTACGGCAGGTTCCACTCGAGCACCGTGTCGTACGGCGTGAACCAGTCGATGCGCTGCTTGGCCTGCTCGTCCCAGAACTCCTCGAGGCCCTGCTCCTTCATCTCGGGGCGGGCATTCGCGGTCTTCGACAGCTCGGGGTCCGGGGGATACTGGTGGCCCTCGTTCGCCGTGGTGCTGCCCTGCTCCGACATCCGCTGGCCTCCGGTCGATCGACGTACGGAATGACTGGCCGGCACCCTGACGCTGCGCCGCACCGAGTGTGCACAGCGTCACGTGCCGACCCTGATGAGGCAACCCTGCCACGGTCAGCGCGGCACGATCCCCTCTCCTCGGACGGGCTGATTCCCATCGTGGCGCTGTGTCACACGTCACGACGGCTCCTTCGGCCCGTGAACCGATCACGCAGAGCCTGGCCGAGACTGTGCGGGTGATCAAACCGACCGGGGCGACCGACGACGGTCCCGCCCTCGATGCCGCGCTCCTGCCCGTGGTCGCGGGCCGGTTGGCCGAGCCACTGCGCCGGGCGGGCTTCACCGTCGACGGGGTCGCGGAGGCGCTGGGGCCGGAGGCGGGCACCGCCCTGGACCGGGGCGAGCCCGAGCCGGCCGCCCGGGCCGTGGGCGAGGAGGGTCCGCTCGCGACCCTGGTGCGACTGTTCCTGCTCGGCGAGACCCGACCCGCCGCCGACGTCGCCGCCGCCCTCGACCCCGTCGGGCTCGACGAGGCCGTCGACTCCGGCCTGCTGCGCCGGGCCGGCGCCGCGATGACCGCGGCGCTCGACCTGCGCCCGCACGCCGACGAGCACGGCTCCTGGTGGGTCCTCTCCGACCTCGAGGTGAGCGCCGACGGCCCGGACGCCAAGGGGCGCGAGCACGTCCTGGGCACGGGGGCGGCCTCGATGTCGCTCGCGGCCGCGACGGTCCGGAGGCCGGTCGGCACGCTGCTCGACCTCGGCGCCGGCTGCGGGGTCCAGACCCTGCACGCCTCCGGGCACGCCGCCGCACTCACCGCCACGGACGTCTCGTCGCGGGCCCTGACCCTCGCGCAGGCGACGTTCGCGCTGTCCGGGCTCTCCGTCGAGGTGCTCGCGGGCCCGTGGTGGGAGCCGGTGACCGGGCGGCGCTTCGACCAGGTCGTCTGCAACCCGCCGTTCGTGCCCGGGCCGCCCGAGGTCGAGCACGTCTACCGCGACGCGGGGCTCGGCGGGGACGGCGCGAGCGCCCTGCTCGTCTCGACGCTGCCCGGCCACCTCGCACCGGACGGGGTCGGCCAGCTGCTCGCCTCCTGGCTCGTGACCCGCGCCGACGTCGAGGCCGCTCGGGCGGCCGGGGATCCGCACGACGGGTGGGACGCGCGCCCGCGCCGCTGGCTCGCCGCGGCCACCGAGGCGGCCGAGCCGGGCGGGCTGGACGCGTGGGTGGTGCAGCGCGACGTCGCCGACCCGGCCCTGCACGTCGGCACCTGGCTGCGCGACGCGGGCGTCGACCCCGCCTCCCCGGCCGGACGCGAGCGCTCGGCCCGGTGGCTCGACTTCTTCGCCGAGCACGACGTCGTCGGGATCGGCTTCGGGTTCGTGACGCTGCGCCGGACCGCGCCGGGCGTGGCCGGCACCGTCGTGTGCGAGGACATGCGCCAGGCCCACGGCGACCCGCTGGGACCCGAGGTGGAGGCGTGGCTGGACCGGGTGGCGTGGCTGCGCGGCCACGACCTGCTCGACGAGCCGCTGGTGGTGCCGCCGACGACGGCGCTGGAGCGCGGCTACACGCCGGTGGGGCCGGAGGACGCGGACCCCGACGATCCCGACGGCGGCGCCTGGCGGCGGATCGGCGGGACGCTGGTCCGGCTCGACGGGCCGCAGTGGCGCCACGACCTGGACGAGCTCGGCGAGGCGCTGCTCGCGGGCTGCCGCGGGCACCTCCCGCTGCGCGACCTGTGCGAGCTCCTCGCCCTTGCGCACGGCCGCGACCCCGAGGAGCTGACCGCCGCCGCGCTGCCCGTCGTCCGCGAGCTCTTCCTGCACGGGATGGTGGCGCCGCGGTGAGGGCGGTCGTCGCGCGGGTGACGCGGGCGGCGGTCGTGGTGGCCGGCGAGACCGTGGGCGCCCTGGACGGGCCGGGCCTGCTGGTGCTGCTCGGGGTCCACCGCGACGACCCCGCCCGCGTGGGCACCGCGGACGACCCGGTGCCGACGATGGCCCGCAAGCTGCACGAGCTGCGGCTGCTCCCACACGAGCGGTCCTGCGCCGAGACCGGCGCAGGCCTGCTCGTGGTCAGCCAGTTCACGCTGTACGGCGACACCCGCAAGGGCCGGCGCCCCTCGTGGTCAGCGGCCGCGCCGGGGGCAGAGGCCGAACGCCTGGTCACGGCGGTCGTGGAGGCCCTGCGGGGGCGCGGGGCGACGGTGGCCACCGGCGTGTTCGGCGCGGAGATGGCCGTGGAGTCGGTGAACGACGGCCCGTTCACGGTGCTGGTCGAGGTCTGAGGCCCCGGCGTCGCGATGCTCATGGTCCGGCTCGGCTGGTGTAGGTGTGTCCGGTCGGGGTGGTGGTCCGCACGGTGTGCGGGTGCTCGCCGAGCCCGTCGTGGATGGTCTCGACCTGCCAGCCCGGCATCTCGCGGACGTAGTTCCCGCGAGCGCAGACCCCGCGGCCGTTGGTGAAGCTCGTGGGCCCACCGGCCCGGGACTTGGTGTGATGTGGTCGTGGTGCGCGGATGGGGTGCATCGCAGAAGGGGTCGCGGCACCGGCCACCGTCACGCAGGTCGATCAGCTTCGCGAGGAACCCGTCGAACAACCGTCGCTGCGGGTCCCCACCGACCAGGGTGCCGTGGGCTGGGGTGGGAGAACAGTCGCCGCCACCACCGCGTCCCACCGGTCTCCCGCAGCAGGTCCCGCACGATCCCCGCCGGCAGCGGGCCATGCCCTGTCAGGTCTCCGGTCGCGGGGCTGTCGGGGTCGATCAGCAGGTCGACGGGGATGACGATCCCGACCTCGACGTTCACATCGACCGCCCGGGCCTGCCCGGTCAGGCGTTCCACCAAGGTGTCGGCCAGGATCTGATCCCGGGTGCGGCCGTCGGTGGCACCGGTGGCGATCAGCCCGTCGGCGTGCTGGCGCAGCGCCGCCAGACAGGCCACGCCCTGCTCGACTGGGAGTAGCCCCGACAGGACGCTCATGGTGTCCGGGGCGGGGCGCAGCGTGACCCGCCGGTCCTTGCGCGCGGTGCGGCCGCGGCTGGTGTAGCCGGCGGGGTCGGTCTCGTAGGAGGCCTTTTTCACCGCGGCTTCGGCCTGCCGGAACCCCATCGTCTCGAGCCCGGTCTCGGCGAGTTGTTTGTCGACCAGGCGTCGCTGTTCGGGGTCGAGGTGGCTGGTCTGGTCCACGATGGTCTCGGCCAGCCGCTCACTGATCCGCCCGGCCGCGAGCAGGGCGCGGGTGTGGGGCAGGTCGGTGGCCAGGGCGCGGGCCACCCCGAGACGCCGCGATCCCTGCGCGGAGGAGACGTGGGCGGCCAGCCCGATCTGGGCGGCGATGTCGCGGCCCAGCTTCTCGGGGTCCAGGCGCCCCGCCGCGACCAGCTCGGCCTGCTCTGCGACCTGGGCACGCCCGAAGGCGACCATCTCGGTGTGCTGCGCCGCGGCCAGGGCGGCCCGCATCTGTTCGAGCACGGCGATGCGGTCGATCCGCACCGCCCCACCGACCGTCGGGTCCTCGAGCGGGGCGTCGGCGAGTTCGCCGAGGCGGGCGAGGAGCGCGGTCAGCTCGGCGGTGACCGCGTCACCCACCTTCTCCTCAGTGTTCGAACTCATGTTCGGACGATAGCGCGACCCCCCGACAGTCTCGGCCCGCCGAGGTACACGGTCCTGAAGGCACAGCCGACGCCCACGCGCTGGCGCTCGGGGCTCGGGGCTCGGGGCTCGTGACGACGCGTCCCGCGTCCCGCGTTCCTGGAGTGAGGCGTACCGAATGTCCTTCGCGGCGATCTCGTCGGCGACGCGGTCACCCGTCTCATCGCCGGCGCCCGTGACACGGCCGCCTTCGGCGACGACAGCGACGCACCGAACCGCCCGCAGGGCGTCGACGACGAGCGAGATGTCCGCTCGTGGATCAGGTCGCCGACCCGGTCCCGGAGCTCATCGAACGCTCCACCGAGTTCCGGACGAGTCGGGCACCGTCGTTGCTCATCCATGGCCCGGAACACGCGTCGGCACCGTCACAAGCGGTTAACCCGTCGTTGCGCGGCGGTCGGGAACGATCGCGCACCGTCGTGCGTTCGACCATGTGACGCGGCGAGCCAGACCAACGCCGCGCAGGGAGGATTCCATGACGGCGACACTCGCCCCGCAGCAGTCTCGCGATGCCGAGGCCGTCCTGCCCGAGTCGACCCCCGACAGCGCCGCTGCCCCCGAGCCTACCGCTCTCCAGACCGAGGCGGAGGCGCAGAGCGATCTCGACGCCCAGAGCCCGGCTGCGGACCTCGTCCGCGTCTACCTCAACGGTATCGGAAAGACCGCCCTCCTGACGGCCGCCGACGAGGTGGAGCTCGCGAAGCGCATCGAGGCCGGCGTGTACGCGGCGCACCTGCTCGAGGACGACACGCTCGACGCCGACCGCGCCCGGGACCTCCGGGCAGTGACCCGGGACGGGCGACGCGCTCGCGCGCACCTGCTCGAGGCCAACCTGCGGCTCGTCGTCTCGCTGGCCAAGCGCTACACCGGCCGCGGGATGCCGCTGCTCGACCTGATCCAGGAGGGGAACCTGGGCCTGATCCGGGCGGTCGAGAAGTTCGACTACTCCAAGGGCTTCAAGTTCTCGACCTACGCGACCTGGTGGATCCGACAGGCCATCACGCGCGGCATGGCCGACCAGGCCCGCACCATCCGCCTGCCCGTCCACCTCGTCGAGCAGGTGAACAAGCTGGCCCGCATCAAGCGCGACCTGCACCAGACCCTCGGCCGTGAGGCCACGAACGAGGAGCTGGCCGAGGAGTCGGGGCTGGCGGTCGAGAAGGTCGCCGACCTGCTCGACCACAGCCGCGACCCGGTGAGCCTGGACATGCCGGTCGGGTCCGAGGAGGAGGCCCCGCTCGGGGACTTCATCGAGGACGCCGAGGCCACCGACGCCGAGTCGACGGTCATCTCCGGCCTGCTCCACGACGACATGCGTCGGGTCATCGCGACCCTCGACGACCGCGAGCAGAACGTCATCCGGCTGCGTTACGGCCTGGACGACGGTCAGCCGCGCACGCTCGACCAGATCGGCAAGCGCTTCGGGCTCTCCCGCGAGCGCGTCCGCCAGATCGAGCGCGAGGTCATGTCGAAGCTCCGCGAGGGCGACCGCGCCCGCCGGCTCAAGGCCTACGCGGCGAGCTAGGACGGGTCTCCGCCCCGCTCTGACGGGGTGCGACGGTCCGGTGTCACCCCGACCCCGGATCGTCGCGCTGTCGGGCCGTTTGCGCCGCGAGGGGGACCTCCGGCCGTCACCCGCCGTCGCGGAATCGGTGCGGAAGCGAACGACCAGGGCCGCCCGACTGACTGCTTGACCCCTCCGTTCGGAGGGCGGCATGCTGAGGACGCGCGAGGCGATGTGACGCCGGGCACGCCGGATCGGCGGTACCGCCAGCGCCACCTGGATGGGGCGACCGTGACGGTCGTCAGCGACGAGGGACCGGGACGGCCGGGGGCCGGCCCGGTCTCTCGGCTTTTCCGGGGCCCTTCCCGCCGATGCCGCCACCCGCGGGTCAGCGCTGCTCGCCGGTCAGCACCACCCGTCGGGTCCCCAGGTCCGCGGCCAACGTGACCTCCAGCGGCGGGTAGCGAAGTTCCCGCGTGCACGGCCCGGTCGAGGTCGTCGTCTGGACCACCCGCAGCGTCACCGCCTCGGCCGTCTGGTCGAGGACCTGCGCGGTCGCCTCGGTGCACCCGCCGGCCCGCCCGTAGACGCCGAGCGTCCGCGGCCCCCGCGTCCACACCAGCGTCGGGAAGCCCGCCGGCAGGTCACGGACCTCGACGCGCGAGGCGTCCAGCGCCGTCGTCCCGTCGGGCGGGTCGGCCGTCAGGGGGTCGGGGGGCACCGGCGGCGTGGACGTGCCGCCGGGCGGCGCCCCGGTGGCAATGGTCGGCGGCGGGCCCGACGCGGGCGGGGGCGACGAGGAGGTCCCCCCGCACCCGGTCAGCAGCAGGGCGACGCCGAGCAGCGCCGACGGGAACAGCACGGTCATCCGGAGGGCACGCATCGCCGCCGATTGTGGGGGCTCCCCGGCGCCCCCCGGCCCGGATCCGCTCACATGGGCGATCCGCCGAGCCGCCGTGGACCGGCGTCCCGCGGCCCGGGCGGCGGCCCGAGGACGGCGCGCATCGACGTGGGGAACGCCCCCTGCTCGGCGACGAGGATCGGGTCGAGCGCGAGCGCGCGCAGTTCCGGGACGTGGTCGGCGAGCTGCCCGACGCGCAGCAGCAGGTCCTCCAGCGCCGCCAGGTCCAGCGGACGGGAGCCGCGGTAACCGTCGAGCAGCGGCGCGGCGCGGGGAGCCCGGACGAGGGTGTGGGCGTCCATCGTCGACATCGGCGTCGCGCAGTAGGCCCGGTCCCCGAGCAGCTCGGTGACCACCCCGGCGAGGCCGAACGAGACCAGCGACCCGAACGAGGGGTCGTCCCGCAGCTCCACCACCACCGGCAGCCCCGGGGGCACCTGGGACTGGACGTCCACCTCCGCCGAGCCCGAGAGCTGCGCGAGCTGCTCGTAGGCCGAGGCGACGGCGTCGGCGTCGGTCAGCCCGATGCGCACCCCGGCGAGGTCGCTGCGGTGACGCCAGGTCCGGACCACCGTCTTCAGCACGACCGCGCCGCCGAGCTCGGCCGCGGCGCCCACCGCCTCCCGCGCGGAGCGGGCCCGGCGGGCCGGGGCGACCTCGATGCCCACGCTGCGCAGCAGCGCGTCGGCCTGGGCGTCGTCGAGCACCGTGGCCGTCTCGAACGGGCCCCACCCGTCGACCAGCGCCCGCGCGGCCGCGAGGTCGGCGCCGCGCGGGACGACGAAGTCGCCGACGGGCCGCTCGAGCCACTGCGTGTAGCGCACGATGCGGGAGAGGGCGGTCACCGCGCGCTCCGGGGTCGGATAGGACGGGACGCTGCCGCGGGCCGGGACGGCCGCACCCCCCGCCTCGGGCGGGGACGGCACCACGAGGTGCTCGGGCACCCCGGCCGAGGCGAGGAACGTCGTCGTCACCGGCTTGTCCGCGCCGGTCACGGCCTCGGCGAGCGCGTCGGCGTGCTCGGCGCCGTCGGTGGACACCGGCGGGGAGAACACGATGACCAGGGCGTCGCAGGTGTCGTCCTGCAGCGCGCGCAGGGCGGCGTCGGCGAGCTCGGCGGGCTCGGCCATGGCCCCGACGTCGACCGGCGGGAACGCCAGCGGCATGCCATGGGCGAGCACGACGTCCGCGGCGAGCACCCCGAGCGCGCTGGAGTTGCCGACGACGCCGATGCGAGGCCCGCGCGGCAGCGGCTGGTTCGCGGCGAGCAGCGCGACGTCGAAGAGCTCGTCGACCGAGCCCACGCGGATGACGCCGGACTGGTCGAACACCGCCGCGACCGACGCGTCCTCCAGCGGGGAGGTCGAGGCGGCGAGCCCCGGCGTCGCGTGCCGCCCGCTCGCCACCGCCACCACCGGCTTGCGCCGCGCGAGCCGCCGGGCCACGCGGGCGAACTTGCGCGCGTTGCCGAAGCTCTCGAGGTAGAGCAGCACGACGTCGGTGGCGGGGTCGGTGTCCCAGTACTGCATGAGGTCGTTGCCCGAGAGGTCCGCCCGGTTCCCGGCCGAGACGAACGTGGACAGACCGAGCCGGCGCTGGGCGGCGGTCGCGAGGATCTGGATGCCGAGCGCCCCGGACTGGCAGAAGAACCCGACCCGACCCGCCGGCGGCAGCTGCGGCGCGAGCGTCGCGTTCAGGCAGTAGGCCGGGTCGAGGTTGACGACGCCGAGGGCGCTCGGCCCGACCACGCGCATGCCCCGGGCGCGTGCGAGCGTGACGAGCTCGCGCTGCGCGGCGATCCCGGCGTCCCCGGTCTCGCCGAACCCGGAGGTGACGACGACGAGCGCCTTGACCCCCTTGGCCAGGCACCCGTCCACGACCGCGCTGACCTCGGGCGCGGGCACGGCCACGACGGCGAGGTCCACGTCGTCGGGGATGTCGAGCACCGTCGGGTAGGCGCGGACGCCGCGGACCGAGTGGGCGTCCGGGTTCACCGGATAGACCGGCCCGGTGAACCCCTGGCGCAGCAGGTTCGCGAGCACGACGTGCCCGAGCTTGCCCGGGTCGACCGACGCGCCGACGACCGCCACGGAGCGGGGGTGCAGCACGTTCGCGACGCTGCGGGCCTCGGCCGCCTGCTCGCGCGCCAGCCGGACCTCGGTCGAGCGCTCGGTGGCGGCCACGTCGAACTCGAGGTGCAGCGTCGAGCCCTCGATCGCCCGCGTCACGTCGTACCCGGCCTGGCGGAAGGTCCGCAGCATCGCGCGGTTCTCGGTCAGCACCTCGGCCACGAACCGCCGGATCCCGACCTCCTCGGCCGCGGCCGCCAGGTGCTCGAGCAGGATCGACCCGAGGCCGCGGCCCTGGTGGTCGTCGCGGACGACGAACGCCACCTCGGCCGACGGGTCCTCCGGCCCGAGACGCACGTAGCGCCCGACCGCGATGATCTCCTCGCCCAGCCACAGCACGAGGGCCACCGAGTCGTGGTGGTCGACCTCGACGAACCGCTTGAGGTCGCGGGCCGGGATCGTCGGGTAGGGGCTGAAGTACCGGTAGTAGCGGGTGCGGTCGGAGAGCCGCGAGTGGAAGTCGACGACGGCGTCGGCGTCCTCCGGCCGGATCGGGCGCAGGTGGGCGGTGGCGCCGTCCGCTGCGACGACGTCGGCCTCCCACTGGCGCGGATAGGACGCGTCCGGGGCGGTGCGGACCGGGAGGGTGGCGGCGTCCAGGCCCGACGGGTCCTCGAACTCGACGTCGGACGGCGTCCCTGGTGCGGGTGAGCTCATGGTCTCGGCGTCCTCACGGGTCCCCCGGATGCTCTCAGTCCAGGATGTTCTGCGGTTCCAGGCCGTGCAGCGGGAACACGGCGCGGCGGGTCTCGAGGACGAAGCGGTCCACGTCGATCTCGGTGTACCCGCCCCAGGGCGACCAGTCGGTCGGTGCGTCCTCCGTCATGGTGGTGGGCAGAGGTCGGTTCGAGCGTTCCGCCGCGTAGGAGGTCCACGACGCCGGGATCGGGCGCTGCGGGTCCAGGTCGCGGTCGAGCACGGTGGCGAGCAGGTGGGTCCACGAGCGCGGCACCCCCCGGAACAGGTTGTAGCCCCCGCCGCCGAGGGCGAGCCACTTGCCGCCGGCGTACTCCCCGGCGAGGTCGCGGCACGCCTGGTAGATCGCCCGGTGCCCGTCGACGGTGAGCGAGAGCTCGGCCAGCGGGTCCTCGTGGTGGGTGTCGGCACCGTTCTGGGTGACGAGGATCTGCGGCTCGAAGGCCCGCAGCAGCGAGGGCACGACGGCGTGGAAGGCCCGCAGCCAGGGCTGGTCCCGGGTCCCCGGCGGCAGCGGCAGGTTCACCGCGGTCCCGGCGGCGGCGCCGTTGCCGAGCTCCGAGGGGAACCCGGTCCCGGGCCAGAGCGTGCGGGGGTGCTGGTGCATGGAGATGGTCAGCACCCGCGGGTCGTCGAGGAAGGCCGCCTGGACCCCGTCGCCGTGGTGGACGTCGGTGTCGAGGTAGGCGATCCGGGTGTAGCCGTGGTCGAGCAGCCAGGAGATCGCGATCGCGCAGTCGTTGTAGATGCAGAAGCCCCACGCGTGGTCGCGCATGGCGTGGTGGAGCCCGCCGGAGAGGTTCACCGCCCGGTCGGCGCGGCCCTCCGCGATCTCCCGGGCCGCCGCGATCGAGCCGCCCGCGACGAGGGCCGCCGCGTCGTGCATGCCCTCGAAGATCGGGTTGTCCATGGTGCCGAGCTGGTGGACCGGGTCGTCGCCGTGCTGCGGGGCGCGGCGGACGGCGTCCAGGTAGGACGCCACGTGCACCCGCTCCAGCTCCTCGTCGGGCGCCGGGGCCGGGACCAGCGGCTCGACGTCCTCGAGCACACCGAGGGCGCGGGCCAGCCGCATCGTCAGGTCCAGGCGCACGGGGTGCAGCGGGTGGTCCGTGGAGAGCTTGTAGGCGAGCAGGGCCTCGTCCCAGACCACCGTGGTGCGCATGGGGGCGACGCTACCGACGCCCCGGGGCCGTTCCGACTCAGGCGCCCGTCGCGACCGGTCGCTTCGCCGCGCACCAGTTGGACCACGAGCCCACGTAGAGCCCCACCGGGTCCTCGGGCGTGCGTACCCCGGCGATCTCGGCGGCGAGCACGAGCATCGTCGCGCTCACCCCCGACCCGCAGTAGGCCCCGACCGGGCCTGCCTCCCCCACGACCCCGCGCAGTGCCTCCGCCAGCTCCTCGGCGGGCCGCCACCGGCCGTCGTCGCCGAGCAGGGAGCCGGCCGGGAGGTTGCTCGCCCCGGGCACGTGGCCCGCCACCGGGTCGATCGGCTCGGTCTCGCCGCGGAAGCGCTCCGGGGCCCGGGCGTCGAGCAGCACGCCGTGGTCCGCGACCCCGACCGCGGCGTCGGCGGTCAGCACCGGCATGGCGCCCGCCGTGATCGCGATGTCGCCGGGCCGGCGGGCGCCACCGGACTCGGTGGAGGTGGGCCCGCCCTCCTTGGTCCAGGCGTCGAAGCCGCCGTCGAGCACGCGCACCTGCTCCGGGCGCAGGCCCGCCCAGCGCAGCACCCACCACGCCCGGGCGGCGGCCATGCCGTCGCCCGCGCCGACGCCGTCGTGGACCACGACGGGGGTCGCCGCCCCGATCCCGGCGCGGCGCAGCGTGGTCTGCAGGTCGTCGGGGTCGGGCAGGGGATGGCGACCGGCGGGCCCGGGCGGCCCGGCCAGGTCGGTGTCGATGTCGAGGAAGACCGCGCCGGGCACGTGGCCCGCGTCGAAGTCGGGCTCCCCCACCGGGTCCGGCCGGCGACGCGGCTTGCGGCCCTTCGGCGGCGGGACGAGCCGCCAGCGGACGTCGAGGACCACGGGACGCCCCTCGAGCCCGGCGGGCCCGTCGGCGAGCTCGGCGATCAGGTCCGGGGCGGCGACGAGCGGCGCTGCAGGGGTCGACACGCACCCATCGTGCCCCGCCCGGCGTCGCACTGCGGTCCGTGGTGTCGGTCGCCTCGGTAGGATTGCCCGTGCGACGGAAGGGGTGGGGATGAACGACCTCATCGACACCACGGAGATGTACCTGCGAACGGTCTACGAGCTGGAGGAGGAGGGCGTCACGCCGCTGCGCGCGCGGATCGCCGAACGCCTCGAGCAGAGCGGCCCGACCGTGAGCCAGACGGTCGCCCGGATGGAGCGCGACGGCCTGGTCCAGGTCGCGGGCGACCGCCACCTCGAGCTCACCCCCGAGGGCCGGGCCAAGGCCGTCTCCGTCATGCGCAAGCACCGCCTCGCCGAGCTCCTCCTCGTCAACGTCATCGGCCTGGAGTGGGAGCACGTCCACACCGAGGCGTGCCGCTGGGAGCACGTGATGAGCGAGGCCGTCGAGAAGAAGGTCTTCGCGCTGCTCGGCGAGCCCTCGGTCTCCCCGTACGGCAACCCCATCCCGGGCCTCGACGAGCTGCGCGGCGGCCTCACCGAGCTCCCCACCCGCACCCCGACACCCGACGACGCCGGGCTCGTCCGGCTCGACGAGTTCGCGCGCTCGGGTGGCGGCAAGGTGGTCATCCGCCGCATCGCCGAGCACGTGCAGCTCAACGAGGTCCTGATGGCCGGGCTCAAGTCGGCGGGGGTCCTGCCGGGCAGCGACATCGAGGTCGTCGGGATCCCCCGCTTCGGGGACGCGGTGAACGTCGGACACGGCGGGCAGCGCTCCGAGGTCGACCCGCTCGTCGCGCACGCGGTCCTCGTCCGCGCCGTCTGATCAACGCCGGGTCGCCCGCGCCGCCCACCGTCGCCCCGGCGCCCACGATCCGCACAGCTCCCACGATCAACCCGGCACCCACGGTCAACACAGCGGCGTGCGTCAGACTCGGGGCATGAAGCTGCTCGTCACCGGAGGCGCCGGCTACGTCGGCAGCGTGAACACCGCCCACCTGCTCGCCGCCGGCCACGAGGTCACCGTGCTCGACGACCTCTCCACCGGGCACCGCGACGCCGTGCCCGCCGGCGCGGCGTTCGTCGAGGGCGACGTCGCCGCCGCGACCGGCGACGTGCTCGCCGGTGGTGGGTTCGACGGCGTGCTGCACTTCGCGGCCCGCTCGCTCGTCGGCGAGTCCGTGGTGGACCCGGCGAAGTACTGGCACGGCAACGTCGTCACCTCGGTCGCGCTGCTCGACGCGGTCCGCGCCCACCGGGTGCCGCGGCTGGTGTTCTCCTCCACCGCCGCCACGTACGGCGAGCCCGAGACCAGCCCGATCACCGAGGACTCCCCCACCCGGCCGACCAACCCCTACGGCGCGACGAAGCTGGCCATCGACCACGCGATCGCCTCGTACGCCGCGGCCTCCGGTGGGGAGCTCGGCGCGGTGTCGCTGCGCTACTTCAACGTCGCGGGGGCCCACCGCCCGGCCGGCGGACCGATGCTCGGCGAACGGCACACCACCGAGACCCACCTCATCCCCCTCGTGCTGCAGGTCGCCCTCGGCGAGCGCGAGCAGGTCTCGATGTTCGGCGACGACTGGCCGACCCCGGACGGCACGTGCGTGCGTGACTACATCCACGTCGACGACCTCGCCGCCGCCCACCTCCTCGCCCTCGACGCGGCCGGGGAGGACGGCGGCCCGGGCAGCCACCTGGTGTGCAACCTCGGCAACGGCACCGGGTTCTCGGTCCGCGAGGTCGTCGAGGCCTGCCGGCGCGTCACCGGGCACCCGATCCCGGCGGTCGTCGCCCCGCGCCGCGCCGGCGACCCGGCAGTGCTCGTGGCGTCCGCCCAGCGCGCCCGGACCCGGCTGGGCTGGGCCCCGCAACGGGGCGACCTGGACGGCATCGTCGCCGACGCCTGGGCGTTCGCGCAGGCCTCCCGGGTCGGGGCGGGTGCCTGATGCTGATCCTGTTCGACCTC
Organism: uncultured Actinomycetota bacterium; assembly: GCA_963849235.1. Lineage (GTDB taxonomy): Bacteria > Actinomycetota > Actinomycetes > Mycobacteriales > Pseudonocardiaceae > Actinomycetospora. The sequence goes on from CAWKGY010000005.1 coordinate 159,628, forward strand.
GACGGCACCCTCGTCGACTCCGGCCCCGGCATCCGCGCCTCGGTCCGGCACGCGGCCGCCGCCGTCGGGATCGCCGAGCCCACCCCCGAGCAGCTGCGCGCGCTGATCGGGCCGCCGTTCCCCGCGGCCTTCCTCGACGTCCTCGGGGTCGACGTGCCGACCGGCGACGCGATGATGGCGGCCTACCGGGAGCGCTACGGGGGCGGTGGCATGTTCGACGTGGAGATCTACCAGGGCATCCCCGAGGCCCTCGACGAGCTGGTCGCCGGTGGTGACGTCCTCGCCGTCACCACGAGCAAGCCCGCGCCGTACGCGCGGGAGATCCTCGAGCACCTGGGGCTGACCGACGCCTTCGCCGGCGGGGTGCACGGCGCCTCGTTCGACGGCAGCGTCGAGGGCAAGGCCGCCGTGGTCGGGCTCGCCCTCGCTCAGCACGGCGCGGGCGGGGTCCTGGGCCTGGTCGGCGACCGCCACCACGACGTCGAGGGCGCCCGGCACCACGGCCTGCCCTGCCTCGGGGTGATGTGGGGGTTCGGGGGCCGCGCCGAGCTCGAGGCGGCGGGCGCGGCGGGCGTCGTCGACAAGCCGTCCGAGCTCCCGGCGGCCCTCGACACGCTGCGCTGACCACGCCGGCTCCTCACGCCACCAGGCGCGCGCCGGCCTCGGCGGCCGCCTCGGCGATCATCTCCCGGACCGCCCCGGGGTCGATCCCGGCCGCGACGATGGAGCCGAGCAGCCGGCTGAGCCGGTGCTCCGGGTCGGCGTCCATGGCGCGCTCCAGTGCCGTGGTCAGCCTCGCGCCGCCGCCCCGGTCCAGCGAGGCGAAGGCCAGCAGGGTGGCGGGCTCGGCGACCTCGGGCGCGGGCACGGCGCGCACCAGCACCGTCCAGAGCCGTTCCGCGTGGTCGGGGTCGACCGCCGCGTCGTGTCCCGCGGCGAACCCCAGGCACACGTCGCGCACCCGGGGGTCACGCAGCGCGACCGCGAGCCGGGCGATCTCCTCCTCGGCGAGCACCACGCCCCGCCCGAGCTCGGCCGCCGCATGCCGGACGGCCTCCAGATCCCGCCGGGCCGCGGCGAGCCCGGAGAGCTCGCGGTCGGTGACGGCGGCCCGCAGGGCGTCGTCCACGAGCTCCCGGCGACGGCGGCCGCGTGCGGCGGGGTCGGGCGCCAGCGTCGCCTCCACCTCGTCGCGGGAGGCGTAGGTGACGCGGCCGATCGCCGTGGACTCGGCCGCCGCGAGCGTCCCGGTCGGGTCGGGCACGGTGCCCGTGCAGCCGCAGGAGTCGTAGCAGCGCCAGGGGGCGCCGGCGGCGACCCGCGCGGCCCACACCGCGCCCGTCACCGCGACCCCGATCCCGGCGAAGGCGTCCGTGACCGCGTCGACGAGCCCGGTGTGCGGCAGGCCGTCCGCCGGGTCGACGTCGGAGACGATCACCACGACGACCGAGTCGGCTCCGGTGCGCTCCAGGCGGCGGCACACCGCGTCGGCCAGCGTCCGGTCGATCTCGTCCCGCAGCTCCGGGGCGGCGTCGCCGGCCAGGTCGACCCGGGCCATGCCGCCGACGCGACTGCGCTCCCCGTGGCGGCACAGCGCGATCGCCACCAGCGACTCCTCCGGGACGAACCCGAGCATCGCGGGCATCGACGCGACGAGGTCCGGCGGGCCCCCGACCCGGACGACCACCTCGTCGTCGGGACCCCGGGACGGTCGCGGTCCCGGCCGGAGCCGGGGCGTGGCGGGACGGGGAGGTCGACGGCGGGCGCGCTTGCGGGAGCTCATGTCCCTTCGAGGGAGCCGAGCCCGTTCCGGATCCACGGATCACCCGGACGGCCGCACCCGTCGTCCGACCGTCATCCGGACGTCACGTCGGGCCGCTTGCCGCGCCGGTGATCGCGGGTCACGCTCGCGGGCGTGACCAGCGCCGCCGAGCCCACCCGGCACGACTACGACCTCCTCGTCATCGGGTCCGGGCCCGGCGGGCAGAAGGCCGCGATCGCCGCGGCGAAGCTCGGGAAGCGCGTGGCGGTCGTGGAGCGCCGCGGGATGGTCGGCGGGGTCTGCACGCAGACCGGCACGATCCCCTCCAAGACGCTGCGCGAGGCGGTCCTCTACCTCACCGGCTACGCGATGCGCGGGCTCTACGGCGAGAGCTACCGCGTCAAGCAGGACATCACCGTGCAGGACCTGCTGGCCCGCACCCACTTCGTCATCGGCCGCGAGGTCGAGGTGATCCGCGCGCAGCTGCAGCGCAACCGGGTCGACCTGCTCAGCGGCGCCGCGCGGTTCCTCGACGACCACGCCGTCGAGGTGCTCGGCGAGCGACGCGGCGAGCACCAGACCGTGACCGCCGAGAAGATCGTCGTCGCGACCGGGACCCGGCCCGCGCGCCCGTCGACGGTCGAGTTCGACGACCGCCGCGTCGTCGACTCCGACGGCATCCTCGCGATGGAGAACATCCCGACGAGCATGGTCGTCGTCGGCGCCGGGGTGATCGGGATCGAGTACGCCTCGATGTTCGCGGCCCTCGGCACGCGGGTCACGGTCGTCGAGAAGCGCCCGCAGATGCTCGACTTCTGCGACACCGAGGTCGTCGAGTCCCTGAAGTTCCACCTGCGCGACCTCGCGGTGACGTTCCGCTTCGGCGAGGAGGTCGCGAGCGTCGGGGTCTCCGAGCGCGGGACGGTGACGACGCTGGTGAGCGGGAAGAAGATCGCCGCCGAGACGGTCATGTACTCGGCCGGGCGGCAGGGGGTCACCGACGAGCTCGCGGTCGAGAAGGCGGGCCTCGAGGTGGACGCCCGCGGGCGGCTCGCCGTGGACGAGCACTACCGGACGCCGGTCGAGCACATCTACGCCGTCGGCGACGTCATCGGGTTCCCCGCGCTCGCCGCGACGTCGATGGAGCAGGGCCGGCTGGCGGCCTACCACGCGTTCGGGGAGCCGGTCGGCAACGCCGACGCGGCGCTCGCTCCGTACGGGATCTACACGATCCCCGAGGTGTCCTACTGCGGCGCCACCGAGGCCGAGCTGACCGAGAAGGCCGTGCCCTACGAGGTGGGGATCGCGCGTTACCGGGAGCTCGCGCGCGGGCAGATCGTCGGCGACGACTACGGCATGCTCAAGCTGCTCGTCTCCCCCACCGACCACGCCCTGCTCGGCGTGCACGTCTTCGGCACGTCGGCCACCGAGCTGGTGCACATCGGCCAGGCGATCATGGGCTGCGGCGGCACCGTGGACTACCTCGTCGACGCCGTCCTCAACTACCCGACGCTCTCCGAGGCCTACAAGGTCGCCGCCCTCGACGCGACGAACAAGATCCGGGCGTTGATCGCGTTCGAGTAGGGGCCTCCGGCTCGTGAGCAGTAAGTGCGGCCATGACCGCACTTACTGCTCACGAGCGCGCAGCGCACCTACCTACCTACCTACCTAGCTGCCGGTCGGGAACCGCAGCAGCGCGCCGACGTTGTCGACCAGCTCGGCGCCGGCCCCGAGCACGGCGATGTCGCCGCCGAGCGCGCCGGTGGCGCGGATCAGGACCTGCTCCGCCGGGCGGGCCACGGGCGTCGCGTCGGAGATCGCCGTCAGGTTCGCCGGGTCGGTGGAGATCGCCTCGGGGCTGTCGCCGACGTAGAGCTCCCCGGGGACCGGGTTCGCGTCGACCAGGATCAGGGTCGCGACGGCCCCGGTGCGGGCGGCCTCGAGGACCGGCTCGAGCCCCTCGACGGCGTTGGCGTGGCCCTTGGCCTCGTGGAACTGCTGGTCGATCGCCGTCTCCTTCTCGGTGGCGACCCGACCGGCCTCGGTGAGCAGGGCGTCCTCGAGCGCGTCCTCGCTGGCGCCGGCCGCCCGGCTGCCCGCCTCGATCTCGCGGGTGATCTCGAGGAGCCCCTTCGGCATCTCGGCGCGGACGACCTCGCGCCCGCTGACCTCGCCGGCCAGCAGGATCACCTCGGGCCGGAACGACGCCGCCGCCGACTGCACGCCCTTCACGACGTCCGCGGCGTTCTGGTACGCGGCCTCGGCGTGCCGCCGCTGGCGGTGCTTGTGGGCGTTGCCGCCCTCGCGCGGCCGGTGCACCGACTCGACCGCGGAGCCCTTGATGGTCTCCTCGTCGAGCTCACGTGCGCCCTCGACGTTCGAGGCGATCACCTGGTGGACGTCGCCGCCGGTCTGGTCGGCGACGACGAGCAGCACCCGCACCGAGCCCGACTGGGAGCGGTAGTACGCGCCGAGCTCGGGCAGCGGCGACCAGGTCGCCGAGTCCCCGGAGCGGTCGACGCCCTCGACGGCCTCGTCGAACAGGACACCGTCGGCCGACGCGACGACCACGCGACCGTAGGCGTTCAGGTCACCGGCCTCGGTCGAGGTGAACAGCTCGTCGAGAGCCGCGATCGTCTTGTCGTCGGCGCCCTGCTCGGAGAGCGACTTCGACAGCCCGCGCCAGCGCAGCTCGGTCTGCTTGGCCGCGTTCTCGCCGGGGTTCGTCGCCTCCAGGTAGACCGTCGCGAACGGCCCCTGCCGTTCGAAGAGATCCCGCGTGCGCGACAGGTCCATCCGGTCTTCCTCCTTCTCGTCGCGCCTGCTGGGGTCCGGCGCGAAGACGTCATTCTCGCGGAAGGCGGTACCCACAAGACCTGGGGGGCCATGCGTCGGAAGGGGGTCACCACCCTCGGAGGTCCACCGGCCAGGTGTCGAGGACCTCGTCGCCGCGCACGAGGTGCATCCGCTCGTGGAGGGCGACCGTCGGGTCGACGTGCGCGGGGACGACGAGCACCCGGTCCCCCACGCGGGCCGGCTCCGTCCCCGGGTCGGCCGCGAAGGTCACGTGCTCGTCGGAGCAGAACCACACGGAATGACTCCCCGTCGCTGCGCTCGCCCCGGTATGACTCCCCGTCGCCGCGCTCGCCCCGGTATGACTCCCCGTCGCTGCGCCCGCCCCGGGGATCGACGGGTTCCCGTGGTCCATCCCCAGCGCCTTGAGCCCGACGTCGGCCACCGCGTACGCCGGCATGTCCGGGCGCGCCGCCGACGTCGAGACCACCGTCCCGAGCACGTGCAACGCCTGGCGGTACCCGACGCCCGCCGCCGTGTAGGCCGAGTCCATGAGCGCGTAGGACCCCGCCTGCATCTCGGTGACCCAGGTGTTCACCGCGGAGGTCCCGGTCCCTCCGCCCGACACGATCTCCCCGCCGACGTCCGCGTGCGCCGCCAGGAGCAGGGCCATGCACTCCTGCGTCAGCCGGGCCCGCTCGGCGACGTCGGGCAGGGCCTGCAGGTGCCCCTCGTAGCCCATCACGCCGCGGACCTCGAGCCCGCTCGCCCGGGCCTTCTCCGCCAGCGCCCCCGCCTCCCCCGGCCGGATCCCGCACCGGGGCAGCCCCACGTTCACGTCGACGAGCACCTCGCGCACCCCGCCGGCCGCGGCCGCGTCGACCGTCTCGGGCGAGTCGACGGCCACCGTCACCCGCGCGCCGCGGGCCACCAGGGCGCCCAGCCGGTGGGTGTCGAGGACCTCGTTCGCCAGCAGCAGGTCCTGCCCCAGACCGGCGGCGACCATGCCCTCGACCTCGCGGATCGTCGCGCACGTGAACCCCGGGGAGCCGTGCGCGGCCTGCCGGTGGGCCAGCGCGGTCGTCTTGTGCGCTTTGACATGAGGGCGCAGCGTCGCGCCCGGCCACCGGCGGGCCATGTCGGCGAGGTTGGCCTCCAGCGCGTCGGCGTCGACGACCAGGGCAGGGGTCTGCAGGTCAGCGAGTCGCACGCTGGTCTCCCTCTCCTCCGGGACGCCCGAGGATCCGATCGAGGTGGGCGTTGGTGAAGCGGCCCTCGGGGTCGAGCCGGTCGCGCAGCGCGACGAACGCCTCGAACTCCGGGTACGACGCGGCCAGCTGGGCCGCCGTGCGCGTGTGCAGCTTCCCCCAGTGCGGGCGCCCGCCGAGGGCGGTCATCACCGATTCGACGGCGGCGAAGTAGGTCTGGTGGGGCCTGCGGTGGTGGACGTGCACGGCGAGGTAGGCGGAGTCGCGGCCGCTCGCGGTCGAGAGCGGGACGTCGTCGGCGCCGGCCACGCGCACCTCGACCGGGAACGTCACGTCGGCCGCGTGCCGGACGGCCGCCGCGCGCAGGCCCGCGAACGCCTCGGGCAGGGCCTCGCGCGGGACGGCGTACTCCATCTCGAGGAACCGCACCCGCCGCGGGCTGGTGAACACCCGGTAGGAGCGGTCGACGTACTCGGCGTTGGCCATCTGCCCGGCCATGACGCGGTTGAGGGTCGGCACCAGCGACGGCACGGCGGACCCGAGCCGGCACACCGCCTCGAAGGCGCCGTTGCCGAGCAGCTCGTCCCCGACCCATGCGGCGACCCGCCCCCGGACCGGCCCCGACCCAGCGTCGGGGACCCGATCGTTGACCTTCGTCGCCGCGATCCCGGTGTGCGGGAACCAGTAGAACTCGACGTGGTCGTGGGCGGCGGCGAGCGCGTCGAAGGACCCGAGCAGCTCCTCCAGCGGCAGCGCCGACTCCTGCGCGTGCAGCGAGAACGCGGGCACCGTGTCGAGCTCGATCGCCGTCACCACCCCGAGGGCCCCGAGGCCGACCCGCCCGTGGTGGAACAGCTCCGGGTTCTCGCCGGCGCTCGCGGTCACCGTGCTGCCGTCGGCGAGGACCATCTCCAGGCCCCGGATGCCGGCGGCGATCCCCTGGTGGCGCGCGCCGGTCCCGTGCGTCCCGGTGGCCACCGCGCCCGCGATGGTCTGGGCGTCGATGTCCCCGAGGTTGGGCAGGGCGAGACCGCGCTCCCACAGCAGCGGGTTCAGCGTCCGGATGGTCATGCCGGCCGGGACGGTCACGCGACGGCCCCCACCCTCGATGACCTGGCCGACCCGCAGCAGGTCCGCCGAGGACGGCGTCGCGAGGGCGACCCCGTCCGGGACGCCGATCCCGGTGAACGAGTGGCCGGACCCGGTGGCCTTCACCCGCAGCCCCTCGCGCGCGGCGGACTTCACGGCGGCGACGACGTCCTCGGTGTCCCGCGCGACGACGGTGCGCGTGGGCGAGGTGCGCTGGTTCGCCGCCCAGTTCGTCCAGGTCACGAGGTCTCCGTCACGGGGGTTCCGGGGGTCCCGACGGCGGGTGCGGGCTCCGCCGGGGCGGGCAGTCCGGCGGTGCCGTCGCGCAGTCGGCGGCGGAGCACCGCGAGGTACCAGAGGCCGGTGAGCGCGAGGCCGCCGAGCACGACGTAGTCGGCCGAGCGGAACGCGTCGGGCAGGGTCAGCGCCGCGACGACCACCACCAACCACACCAGGGCCAGCCCGGCCACCGGCAGGGCCGCGCGGCCGAGCGAGAACCCGCCCGGGGCCGCGTCGTCCGATGGTCGAGCTCCCCTATCGGCGTGCTCCCCCGGATGCTCCGTCTCCGTGGGCCCCTCCCGCAGCCGGCGCCGCCGGCCGAGGTAGCCGCCGAGGGTGAGCAGGTAGATCAGGTACGGGACGAGGGCGGTGGCGCCGACGAGGATCGTGAACGCGGCGCCGTCGAGGGTCCCGTAGGCCAGCAGCACCAGGCAGACGACCAGGGACGTGACCAGGGCGGGGACCGGCGTCGCGGTGCTCGGGTTGACCCGCGCCAGGAGCCGCGACCCGGGCAGGAGCCGGTCGCGCGCCATCGCGAACAGCAGCCGCGAGTTCGACGCGGCCGCCACCACCAGCAGCGCGAACATCGAGAACACGACGATCACGAGGAACACCCGCGTGAGGACGGGGCCGAGCCAGTACTGCGCGATGTCGGCGAGCGGGACCGGGGAGGCCTCGACCGCGGCCAGGTCGGGGATGGCGACGGTGAACCCGATCAGCGCGACGAGCCCGAGCACCCCGGAGATCACCGCGGCGGCGATCATCGCGCGGGGCACGGTGCGGCGCGCGTCGACGGCTTCCTCGGCCATGTCGGCCGCGGCCTCGAACCCGACGAGGGTGAAGATCCCGATGAGCGCGCCCCCGACGACCGCGTCGGCCACCGGCGTGCCGGGGTTGACGGTCCCGAGGAAGCCGAACCCGTGCCCGCCGTCGGGCGTGCCCGCGTGCCCGTGCACCCAGAGGCCGAGCAGGAGCAGCGAGAGCACGACCGTCCCGGCGATCTCGGCGAACACCGCGAGGTTGTTCACCCGGGCCACCCACTGCACCCGCACGACGTTGACCCCGAACGCCAGCAGGAGCGCGACGACGGCGATGACCAGCAGCGTCGCCGGGTCCGCCGCGTCGAGGCCGAGCACGGTGGCGGCGAGCGGGGCGAGCCCGACCAGCGCGATCCCGGGGAGCCCGACCGCGCTGTAGAGCAGTCCCAGCGAGCCGACGGTGTAGCCGAAGCGGGTCCCGACCAGCCGCGCCGTCCACTGGTAGTTCGCCCCGGCCAGCGGCATGTGCCCGGCGAGCTCGGCGAGGACGAGGACCACGAGCACCTGCCCGACGGCGGCCACCGGCCAGAGCCACACCGCGGCCGGCCCCATCGTGGTGAGGCCGTAGGAGTAGTTGACGAAGATCCCCGTGGTGATCGAGACGACCGAGAACGCGATCGCGAACAGGGCGAATCGCCGCAGCACCCGCGGGAACGCCGCCGCGTAGCCCCCGCTCCCCGTGTCCGCCACGGGCGTCAGCGTCGTGTCGTGGACCATGGGGGTCAAGCCGCCGACCGCCACGTCGGAGAAGTCCCGTTCCTGACACTGGACGTCCGGAAACCGTCGTTCATGGTCGGCCCCGAGGACGTGCACGACGACGGCAGGTGCGGTACCCCTGACGCGTGCCGGAGCTGCGGACCGTGGACGTCGCCGAGGTCGAGGCCGTCGTCAGGAAGCTCTGCGTCGAGACCAACCACGAGCTGCGGGACGACCACGTGGCGGCGCTGGAGCGGGGGCGGGCGGCCGAGGAGTCGCCGATCGGGCGCGAGGTGTTCGACCGGCTGCTCGAGAACGCCCGCGTCTCGGCGGCCGAGCAGATCGCGTTCTGCCAGGACACCGGGTACGCGGTGGTGTTCCTGACGATCGGGCAGGACGTCCACTTCACCGGCGGCTCGCTGGCGGAGGCGATCGACCGCGGCGTCGCCGAGGGCTACCGCGACGGCTACCTGCGGGCCTCGCTCGTGCGCTCGCCCGTGGACCGCGTCAACACCGGGGACAACACGCCGGCGATGGTCCACTACGACCTGGTGCCGGGGAGCGGGATCGAGCTGACGCTGCTGGTCAAGGGCGCGGGTTGCGACAACATGTCGGCGCTGCGGATGCTGACCCCCGCCGCCGGGGTCGAGGGCATGAAGCGGTTCGTGGTGGAGACGATCGAGAAGGCCGGGCCGTCCGCCAGTCCCCCGGTGACCGTCGGGATCGGGATGGGCGGCACGTTCGACCGCGCCGCGGTGCTCGCGAAGCGGGCCCTCACCCGCGACCCCACCGGCTCGCCGTCACCGGACCCGAAGCTCGCGGAGCTCGAGGCGGAGCTGGTCGACGCGATCAACGCGACCGGCATCGGGCCGGCCGGGTTCGGCGGGACGGTGACGACGGTGGCGGTGCACGTCGAGGCGTTCCCGACGCACATCGCCGCGTTCCCCGTGGCGATCAACCTCGACTGCCACTCCCACCGGGTGCGGAGCGTGACCCTGTGACCGGCCCGCGCTCACTCCGGCTACCCCTCGACGAGGCCGGGGACCTCCACGCCGGGGACTCCGTCCTGCTCACCGGCACCGTCTTCACCGCCCGCGATGCCGCACACGCCCGCTTCGCCGAGGCCATCGGGGCCGGCGAGCCGCTCCCCTTCGAGGTCGACGGCGCCACGATCTACTTCGTCGGCCCCACCCCGGCCCGCCCCGGCCACGTCATCGGCTCCGCCGGGCCCACCACCGCGAGCCGTTGCGACGCCTACTCGCCGATGCTCGTCGAGCGGGGCCTGCGCGCCATGATCGGCAAGGGGCGGCGCTCCGGGGAGGTCAAGGAGTCGATGCTCGCCCACGGTTGCGTCTACTTCGGCGCCATCGAGGGCACCGCCGCCCTGCTCAGCCGGTGCATCACCAGCGCGGAGATCGTGGCCTACGAGGACCTGGGCGCCGAGGCGGTCCGGCGCCTGACGATCGAGGACTTCCCGGCCCTCGTCGTCAATGACCTGCACGGCGGCGACCTCTACGACGACGGTCCCGCCCGCTACCGGCGCGCCTGACCCCCTCGCAAACCGGACGCCCCGCGCCCCGGCCCTGCCCCGGCGTCGGCGAAGTGCTCTGATCGCCCTCGAGCGGTGCCGCCGGCACCGACGAGGAGGGAGTGCACGCATGCGCTACGACGCCGTCCTGGCCGAGACGGTCGGCATCCGGGGACACGGCGGGGACGGCGGAGACCTCATCGAGGCCTACACCGCGCGTCCCATGGACGCCGCTCCGCACAGCGGCATGATCGTGATCCACCACATGCCGGGCTACGACCAGGAGACCAAGGAGATCACCCGCCGTTTCGCGACGATGGGCTACTCCGCGATCTGCCCGAACCTCTACACCCGCGAGGCCCCCGACGCCGACCCCGACGACGCCGCGGCCACCGCCCGCGCGAACGGCGGGGTCCCCGACGAGCGCTTCGTCGGCGACGTGAAGGGCGCCGCGGCCTGGCTGCGCGCCCTGCCCAACGCGACCGGGCGGGTCGGCGCCATCGGCTACTGCTCGGGCGGGCGCCAGGCGGTGCTCACCGGCATCGAGGTCGACGTGCAGGCGACGATCGACTGCTACGGCGCGTTCGTCGTCGGGACCCCGCCGGAGGGCTTCCCGCTGCAGGTCTCCCCGCTGGCCGACCGCATCGGCGAGCTCGGCGCGCCGCTGCTGGGCCTGTTCGGCAACGACGACTCCTACCCCAGCCCGGACCAGGTCGACGAGCTGGAGAAGCTGCTGCAGCACCACGGCAAGACCTACGAGTTCCACCGCTACGACGGCGCGGGCCACGCGTTCTTCGCCGTGAACCGGCCCTCCTACCGGCCCGAGGCCGCCGTCGACGGCTGGCAGAAGATCGACGCGTTCCTCGCCCGGCACCTCGGAGCGGCCTGATGTGCACCTACTCGACCGAGAAGGTCGCCCTCGCCCGCTCGTCCGGGAAGACCCGGGAGGGCTGGCAGGCGATGTCGGAGGCGACCGTCTACTACGACCACCCGGTCCACGCCCCGGACGCCCACACCGTGAACATCGACTTCCTCGCCCCCGAGCGCGGACCGGACTCGCGGATCGCCGTCGAGCTCTCGCTCGACTCCGCCCGTGAGCTCCTCGCCGCCCTGCAGACCACGGTCGAGCGCGCCCGCCACCACTGAGGACCCGCGCGGCGCCGTCGTCAGGCCAGCGCCGCCTCGACCCGCTCCACGACGGCGGCCGGGCTGGGCTGGGTGGCCATCTCCGCCCGGACCTCGCCGGCCGCCGTCGTGAACGCGTCCTCGGTGAGCAGCCGGTGCACCGCCGTCCGCACCGTGGCCGCGTCGAGCCCCGTCGGGTCGTGGGACAGCCCGACCCCGCGCTCGGCCACGCGCGCCGCGGCGAGCGGGTTGTCGGCGAACGAGGGCAGCACGAGCTGGGGGACGCCGTAGAACAGCGGCGCCGCCGTGGAGCCGGACCCGCCGTGGTGCACGATCGCCGCGCACGTCGGGAGGAACGACGACAGCGGTAGGTAGCCGACGGTCCGGACGTTGTCCGGCAGGGTGCCGAGCTCGGTGAGGTCGGCCGTCCCGGCGGCGAGCACGACGTCGACGTCCATCCCGCCGAGCGCCTCGACGACCACGGCCAGCGAGCTGAGCCCGCTCACGGCGGGCACCACCGTGCCGAGGGTGACCGCGACGCGAGGCCGCTCCGGACGGTGCAGCGCCCAGTCCGGCACGACGGTGCCGCCGTTGTAGGGCACGAACCGCATCGGCCACCAGGGCGCGCCGTCGCGCTCGTCGTGGGTGACCTCGTCCGCGCCCAGGCCGCCCATGCTGGGGGCGCGCGGGTCGATCCGGGCGACGGGGGTCGGCGTCCCGTGGATGCCGAGCTTCTCCCGGACGATGTCGTTGATCTGGGAGTCGCCGAAGCCGTCGTGCCCGGTACGCCAGTCGACGTCGCGCATCGACCACGAGATGCGGTTGCCGACCTCGAGCGCGGGCACGTCGAGCGCGGCGGCGGTGAGCATGCCCGCGGCGTGGTCGGAGGGGTAGGCCACGAGGTCGGCGCCGAACGCCCGCCCGGCGGCCACCGTCCCCTCGGTCATCGTGACGGTGAAGAGGCCGAAGGGGTTCCCGGCCCGCGCCGCGAGGCGATACTCCTCGGGGAGGTCCTCGTCGGGCTCGCCGCCGGACATCACGCGGCGCATCAGGTCGCCCCAGACGTCGCGGTGGGGGTAGACGTCGTGCACCCCGAGCCCGGCCGCGGGCCCGACGGTGACCATCTCCGACGTGGTCGCGAGCAGCACCTCGTGCCCGGCCGCCCGCGCCGCCCAGGCGAGCGGGATCAGCGGCAGCGTCAGCCCGTAGCCGGGGGCGGTGGCGAACAGGATCCTCACCGGACCGAGCCTGTCAGATCCCGAGCACGAGCGCCTTGCGTTTCGACAGCTAGCGATATATCGTTGAGCCATCGCCGACAGTCGGCGACACCAACCGAGAGGAACATCAACCATGTTCAGCACTCATGAGCGCCCGGAATGGGCGCAGCACCGCGGCCCGGGTGGGCCGCACGCACACCGCGGTGAGCCGGGTCGGCCCCACCGTGGAGCACGCCGACGGGGCGGCCCGTTCGGCAGCAACTTCCCCGACTTCGGACCGCCCTTCGGCGGCCCGTTCGGCCCCGGGGGTCCCCGTGGGCGCGGACGCGGCCGGGGACGCGGACCGGAGGACGAGGGGCCGCAGGACGACCCCCGCACCGGTGAGGGTCCCGACGAGCACGGCGGTCCCGGCCCCTGGGGTCCGGGTGGTCGTGGTCGCCGAGGCGGCCCCGGTGGCCGCGGACGCGGCCCAGGTGGTCGTGGTCCGGGCGGCCGAGGCGGCCCGGGTCGGCGCTCACGCGGCGACGTCCGTCTCGCGATCCTCGCGCTGCTGCGTGAGGAGCCCCGCCACGGTTACCAGATCATCCAGGAGATCTCCGAGCGCTCCGGCGGCTCGTGGAAGCCCAGCCCGGGCTCGGTCTACCCGACCGTCTCCCAGTTGGCCGACGAGGGCCTGGTCCACACCGAGAAGGAGTCCGGCCGCACGGTCGTGCACCTGACCGAGGAGGGCCGCCGCTGGACCGACGAGCACGCCGCCGAGCTCGACGCGGTGTGGTCGCAGGTCGAGGCGGGCGCGGACGACGGGTTCCACGGTCTCCGCACCGCGGGTCGCGGGCTGGCCGGCGCGGTCGCGCAGATCGCGCAGGTCGGGACCTCCGAGCAGGTCACGCAGGCGACGAGCATCCTCGACGAGGCCCGGCGTCGGCTGTACCTGCTGCTCGCCGAGGTCGACCCCACTCCGGCACCGGAGACCGACGTCACCGGCCAGGCCGAGGACGACGGACCGGAGGGTCCGGTCGCCGAGACCTCGTGACCGCCGGTCGCGCCGCCACACCGGCGAAACCTCCCCGTCACCGGACGTCACACGGCACTCCTACGCTCGATCTTCGATGGCCCGCAATCGTTCGGGTCCTTCAGAGGAGCGCGGCGTGCTGGGTCGACGTCCGGGGCGGGGAGCCCCGCCGGCGCCCGGTCCGGTCGCGCGCACCGTCGCCGGTGAGCGCTGGGCGCTGCAGTACCGGACCGTCCACGGGTACCGGCGGGCCTTCCGCATGGCCGGGTCCGGCCCGGTCCTGCTGCTGATCCACGGGATCGGCGACGACTCCTCGACGTGGGACCCGGTCCTCGACGACCTCGCGCGGGACCACACCGTCCTCGCGCCCGACCTGCTCGGCCACGGCGGCTCCGACAAGCCCCGCGGCGACTACTCGATCGGCGCGTACGCCAACGGGATGCGCGACCTGCTCTCCGTCCTCGACATCGACCGCGCGAGCCTCGTCGGGCACTCCCTCGGCGGCGGCGTCGCGATGCAGTTCGCCTACCAGTACCCCGAGCGCACCGAGCGGCTCGTGCTCGTCGGTGCGGGCGGCGTCGCCCAGTCGGTGACCCCCGCCCTGCGGGCCGCGTCGCTGCCGTTCGCCGACCTCGTGCTGCCGATGCTGCGCTGGCCCGGCGTCCGGTTCCAGACCGAGCTGGTCCTGCGCACGCTGCAGGCCCTCGACACCGGGCTGGGCCGGGACGCCGAGGACCTCGTCCGCCTCGTCGACGCGCTGCCCGACGCCACGAGCCGCTCCGCGTTCCTGCGGACGCTGCGCGCGGTGGTCGACTGGCGCGGACAGGTCGTCACGATGCTCGACCGCTGCTACCTCACGGCGGGCATGCCGACGCTGCTGGTGTGGGGCGCCGACGACATGGTCGTTCCTGTGGAGCACGGCCGGACCGCCCACGAGGCGATGCCCGAGAGCCGGCTCGAGGTCTTCGAGCGGGCCGGGCACTTCCCGTTCCACTCCCACCCCCAACGCTTCCTCACCGTCCTGCGCGAGTTCCTGGCCACCACCGAGCCCGCGCACTGGAGCCCCGCCGAGTGGCGGGAGCTGCTGCGGACCGGGCGGGCCGGGACGACCAGCGAGCTGCCGAGCGACCACACCGCGCCGAGCACCAATGGCACACCGGGGCCCTCCGTACCGCCGACCAACGGCACGCTGATCGACCAGAATCTGTCACGGCGGCTGACCCGAGGGCGAGCCCGGGGCGCGCGCCCACGGCGATCGACCAGCTACTGGCCGGCACCCATGAGCTGTTGCTGCGCACGCCGCTGCGGAGGTCGCGGGCACCCAGTCGCCTGCAGGCGCCCGCCCCGGTCGCGGCGGTCAGCCGACCCGGTCGTCGCGCCGACCACTCGACGAAGGCGTCAGGGTCTGGCGGGCTGGTGTAGGAAAGACCCTCGGGGACGAGACCCACGGTGTGCCGCGCACGCCAGCCCGGCATGGTGGTCGTACCGATCACGAGGCCCGACGGCACGACGGCTATGCGGACGTCGTGGACATGCGACGGACGCCGGCTACCCCCGGTCGCGGCGTACGACGCCACTCCCGGACCGCGGTGAAAGCTCGGCCTCGTCGCGCCGACCACCCGACCGAAGGCCGTCAGGGTCCGGCGCGGCTGGTGTAGGTGTGTCCGGTCGGGGTGGTGGTCCGCACGGTGTGCGGGTGCTCGCCGAGCCCGTCGTGGACGGTCTCGACCTGCCAGCCCGGCATCTCGCGGACGTAGTTCCCGCGGGCGCAGACCCCGCGTCCGTTGGTGAAGCTCGTCGGGTCCACCGGCCCGGGCTTGTGTGATGTGGTCGTGGTGGCGGATGGGGGCATCACAGTAGGGGTCGCGGCAGCGGCCACCGTCGCGTAGGTCGATCAGCTTCGCGAGGAACCCGTCGAACAACCGTCGCTGCGGGTCCCCGCCGACCAGGGTGCCGTGGGCTGGAGAAGAGAACAGTCGCCGCCACCACCGCTTCCCACCGGTCTCCCGCAGCACATCGCGCACGATCCCCGCCGGCAGCGGGCCATGGCCTATCAGGTCGCCAGTGGCCGGGCTGTCCGGGTCGAGCAGCGCGTCGACCGGGAGCACGATCCCGACCTCGACGTTCACATCGGTGGCCCGGGCCTGCCCGGTGAGGCGTTCCACGAGGGTGTCGGCGAGGATTTGATCGCGGGTGCGGCCGTCGGTGGCACCGGTCGCGATCAGCCCGTCAGCATGCTGGCGCAGCGCCGCCAGACAGGCCACACCCTGCTCGACCGGAAGTAGCCCGGAGAGCACGCTCATGGTGTCCGGCGCGGGGCGCAGCGTGACCCGCCGGTCCTTGCGCGCGGTGCGGCCGCGGCTGGTGTAGCCGGCGGGGTCGGTCTCGTAGGCGGCCTTTTTCACCGCGGCTTCGGCCTGCCGGAACCCCATCGTCTCGAGCCCGGTCTCGGCGAGTTGTTTGTCGACCAGGCGTCGCTGTTCGGGGTCGAGGTGGCTGGTCTGGTCCACGATGGTCTCGGCCAGCCGCTCACTGATCCGCCCGGCCACCAGCAGGGCCCGGGTGTGGGGCAGGTCGGTGGCCAGAGTCCGCGCCACGCCCAACCGGCGCGAACCCGCGGTGGGTGAGACGTGCGCGGCCAGCCCGATCTGGTGCGGCGATGTCGCGGCCGAGCTTCTCGGGGTCGAGGCGCCCGGCGGCGACCAGCTCGGCCTGGACCTCCACCTCGGTGCGGGCGAAGGCGACCATCGCGGTGTGCTGGGCCGCCGCGAGCGAGGATCGCATGCGTTCCAGGACGGCGATCTGATCGATCAGAGCGGCTCGGGCGTCGGGGGCTGGGTCGGTGGCGGCGTCGGCGAGCTCGGCGAGGCGCGCGAGGAGCGCGGTCAGCTCGGCGGTGACCGCGTCACCCGCCTCCACTCAGGTTCGAACTCATGTTCGGACGATAGCGCGACCCCCCGACAGTCTCGGCCCGCCGACCAGCGAGCCCGGCCCGCCGACCAGCGAGCTCGGCCCGCCGCCCAGCGTGCACCGACCTCGACGAGTTCGCGCGTGGATGTGAACCTGTCGCTGACGGTCGGGCTCGACGACCGCGACGACCTGTCCCGGCCCTCGGCCCGGTGTACGACGAGGGTGCTCGACGATGGGCAGACTGGACGGGTGACCTCCACGCCTGCCACGACCGAGACGAGCATCGACGACCCGTACCTCTGGCTCGAGGAGGTCACCGGCGACGAGGCGCTGGCCTGGGTCCACGAGCGCAACGACGAGAGCCTCGGCGAGCTGGCACAGGGAGAACGGTTCACGGCCCTGCGCGACGGCCTGCGCGCGGTCCTCGACTCCGACGACCGCATTCCCTACACCCGCCGTCGTGGGGAACTGCTCTACAACTTCTGGCAGGACGCCGAGCACCCGCGCGGGCTGTGGCGGCGCACCACCCTGGACTCCTACCGCTCCGGCGACCCGGACTGGGAGCTGCTGCTCGACGTCGACGCGCTGGCCCGCGACGAGGACGAGAACTGGGTGTGGGCGGGCGCCGGGGCACGCTGGCCGGACTACACGCGCGCGCTCGTGCAGCTCTCCCGCGGCGGTGCCGACGCGACCGTGGTCCGCGAGTACGACCTGACGGCGAAGCGGTTCGTGAGCGCCGAGGAGGGCGGCTTCACGCTGCCCGAGGCCAAGAGCCGGATCTCGTGGATCGACGACGACACGGTCTTCGTCGGGACCGACCTCGGCCCGGGCTCGATGACGACGTCGGGCTACCCGCGGGTGATGCGGCGCTGGACGCGGGGCACGCCGGTGGCGCAGGCCCCCGTGGTGTTCGAGGGTGCCGAGACCGACGTGGCCGCCTTCGCCGGGCACGACCACACCGTCGGCTTCGAGCGCGACTTCGTGGGCCGCAGCCCGGACTTCCACACCACCGAGGAGTTCGTCCTGCGGCCCGACGGCACCCGCGTGCTGCTCGACGTGCCCCCGGACGCCGACACCGAGATCGAGCGGGCCTGGCTGCTGGTGCGGACACGGTCGACGTGGACCGTCGACGACGTCGAGTACCCGGCGGGCGCCCTGCTCGCGTTCGGGGCCGAGGACTACCTCGCGGGCGGCCGGGAGCACACCGTGCTCTTCGCGCCGACGGCGAGCCGTTCGCTCGCCGGCTGGGCGTGGACGCGCCACCACCTCGTCCTGACCCTGCTCGACGACGTGGCCACCCGGCTGGAGGTGCTGACCCCGCCCTCCGGCCCGGAGCAGGCGACGCCCGGCGACTGGACGCGCCGCGAGCTGCCGACCGGCGACGACTTCTCGGTGGTCGGCGTCATGGGCGTGGACCCCGACGAGAGCGACGAGGTCTTCCTCGACACCGACGGCTTCACCCGGCCGTCGACGTTCGTGCGCACCGAGATCGGCGACACCGCGGCCGACGACGCCCCGCTGGAGACGCTGCGCTCCGCGCCGGAGTTCTTCGACGCCACCGGCGTCACCGTGCGGCAGTTCTTCGCGACCTCCGACGACGGCACCCGCGTGCCCTACTTCGTCGTCGGGAAGGAGTCGGACACCCCGGGCCCGACGCTGATGACCGGCTACGGCGGGTTCGAGATCTCCCGGACCCCGGGCTACTCCGGGGTGATGGGACGCGGCTGGATCGAGGCCTCGGGCGACTGGGCCGGCGGCACGTACGTCGTCGCGAACATCCGCGGCGGCGGCGAGTACGGCCCGGAGTGGCACACCTCGGCGCTGCGCGAGCACCGTCACCGGGCCTACGAGGACTTCGCCGCGGTGGCGCGCGACCTCGTCGACCGCGGGATCACGACGCCGCGGCAGCTCGCGATCCACGGCGGCTCGAACGGCGGGCTGCTGATGGGCGTGATGATCACCCGGTACCCGGAGCTGTTCGGCGCCGTCGTGGTCATGGTGCCGCTGCTGGACATGCGGCGGTTCCACCTGTTGCTCGCGGGCGCCTCGTGGATGGCCGAGTACGGCGACCCCGACGAGCCGGACGACTGGTCGTTCATCTCGCAGTACTCGCCGTACCAGAAGCTGGACCGGGACGCGTCGTACCCGGCGATGCTCGTGACGACATCGACCCGCGACGACCGCGTCCACCCGGGGCACGCCCGGAAGTTCGTGGCGCGGCTGCGGGAGTACGGCCACCCCGTGGAGTACTACGAGAACGTCGAGGGCGGGCACGGCGGCGCGGCGGACAACGCCCAGCGGGCCTTCCAGTGGGCGCTGGTCCTGGAGTTCTGCCGCCGCCAGGTGGGGTGACCCCCTGATGTCAGGAAAGTCCCGTTGCCGACACCCGACGTCGGCAACGGGACGTTTCTGACACTCAGACCAGGCGGCCCAGCAGACGGTCGGCCTCGGCGTCGGGGTCGGCCGTCAGCCCGGTGTGGACGGGGCCGGGTTGCACGACGGTCGACCGCGGCGCGGTGAGCCACCGGAACCGCTCGCCCGCCGAGAGCACACCCGCCGGGCCCTCCCCCGCCACCGTGCGCTCCCAGGCCTGGACCGCGGTCGCGACCTCCTCGACGTCGAGGTCCGGCGCCAGGGCCGCGAGCCGCGCGGGATCGAGCGCGAGCCGGATCGTCAGGTGCACCTCGTGGCGGCAGTAGAGGAGCACGCCGACGTTGACGCACTCGCCGCGGTCCACGCGCGGCACCACCCGCAGCGGCGCCCACTCGTAGGTGTTCCGCCGGGCCGGGGTCACGGCACCCACCCCCGGTCCGCGAGCCGCGCGAGCAGGTGCCCCACGTAGGCCTCCCGCGCCGCGGCCACCGAGGAGAAGTGGTCGTCGTCGGCGAGCCACTCGTCGGGCACCGTCGCCACCACCGCCTCGAGCAGCGGCCGCGTCACCACCGGGGTGAGCGCCTCGTCGGCCGCCGCCCGCGACTCGGCGGTGGTGAACGGCGCCAGCACGTGGTCCGACGTGTCGTAGGCCCGCCCGACGACGCGGTCCGCGCGCGCCCACGAGTGGTGGAAGTACAGGCAGGCGCCGTGGTCGATGCACCAGAGCTCGCCCGACGGGCGAGCGGGGCGACGCGGGAAGGAGGTCGGCCAGCGCAGCAGGTTCGGGTTGCGCCACGTGCGGTCGACGTTCTCGACGAGCGCGTCGAACCACAGCACCCGCGCGGCCTCGTCGGGAGCCACCGCGTGCGCGACCGGGTCGAACCCGATCGCGCCGGGCAGGAAGTCCATCCCGAGGTTGGGTCCGCCGGAGCGGGCGAGCAGCTCCTGGACCTCCCAGTCCGGTTCGG
Organism: uncultured Actinomycetota bacterium; assembly: GCA_963849235.1. Taxonomy (GTDB): domain Bacteria; phylum Actinomycetota; class Actinomycetes; order Mycobacteriales; family Pseudonocardiaceae; genus Actinomycetospora. The sequence continues at coordinate 179,406 of CAWKGY010000005.1, forward strand.
ACTGCGCGACGACCGGGTCGAGGTCCACGACGACGAGCTCGGGCACCCGCAGCCCCAGCGCACGGCCCAGCTCGCCGGCGACGACCTCCGCGACGAGGGCCTTCACACCCTGTCCGGCGCCGGTGAACTTGACGACGTAGGTGCCGAGGTCGTCCGCCTCCACGACCCCGGGCAGCGACCCACCCTCGCGCAGCGGCGTGACGTACCGGGTCGCGGTGACACGCCGCAGGGTCACGAGAGGTCCAGCGCGTACCAGACCTGGGCGTGGGGGTTGTCGTTGTAGGGCGCGATCTCGACGAACCCGGCGCGCTCGTAGAGCGTGCGGGCCTCGACGAGGTCGGCCCGCGAGTCGAGCACCAGCCGGGCACGGCCGGCGTCGCGGGCGCGCCGGAGCACCTCGTCGAGCAGCAGCCTGCCGACCCCGCGCCCGCGCACCGCCGGGGAGGTCCACATCCGCTTGAGCTCGGCCGCGTCGGCGGGCACGCCGTCGCCGGACCAGCGCAGGCCGACGCACCCGACGGCCTCCTCGCTGTCCTCCATCGCCACGAGGAAGGTCCCGAGCGGTGCGACCAGGCCGTCGTCCGGGCTCTCGACCCCGAACGCGGCGACCTCGTCGTCGGAGGCCGGCCTGCCGTGCATGCGGCTGATGACGTCGTGCAGGTAGCCGTGCAGCGCACCGCGACCCGGCTCGACGTCGGGACGGGCCTCACGCAGGACGATGGTCGTGCTCACGGCGGTCATTGTCCGCCCCGGTGTCCGGCCCTCCGGGAGCCGGGGTCGGTCAGTACCCGGGGCCGGAGAGCATCTCGGTCATGACCTCACCGATGCGCGCGACGTCCTGTTCGCGCAGGCCGAACATCGCGAAGTGGCCCGCGGGGGTGTCGATCACGCGCAGCTCACCGTGCGGCAGGAGCCCCGCCTCGGTCTCGCAGTCCTCGACGGGGAAGAAGGCGTCCCCGCCGAACGGCACGACGAAGAAGTGGCCGGTGACCTTCGCGAGCGCCGCGGGCAGCGAGCCGAGGCCGAGCGGGGAGACGTCGCCCGCCCACCACTTGGTGGCCTGCGTGATCAGGTTGTTCGGGTCCATCGGGAGGAAGTAGCCGCGGACGAAGTGCTGGCGGAAGTCGTTCGCGGACGCGTACCCGAGCCCGCGCCAGTGCTCGCCGCGGTACCACTCGTGCGTGAAGCCCTCGAGGGAGAACGCGAGGGCGTGGCGGGTCAGGCCGAGGCGGACGTCGGCGGCGTCGGTGTAGAAGCCGCCCGCGAAGGCCGGGTCGGACCGCAGCAGCTCGAGGTGGAGGTCGATGAAGACCTGGTTGTGCGCGGGGGTCTTCGCGGTGCCGGCGAACGCGGCGGCCCGCGGCACCATCCCGGGGTGGCGGACCGCCCACGCGTAGGTCTGCTGCGCGCCCATCGACCACCCGAGCACGGCGTGCAGCTTCTCCACCCCGAAGTGCTCGGTGACCAGGCGGTGCTGGGCCGCGACGTCGTCGGCGAGCGCGACCGGAGGGAACTGCGCGCGGTCGAACGGCGGCGGGGTGTTCGACGGCGAGGAGGACAGGCCGCCGCCGAACTGGCCCGGACACACGACGAAGTACTTCTCGGTGTCCAGGGGCTTCCCCGGACCGATGTAGAGGTCGAGCGACGACGGCGTCCCCGAGTACATGTGCGGGAACAGCACGAGGTTGTCCCTGGCCGCGTTCAAGGTGCCGTGACTGCGGTACGCGAGCGACGCGCCGGGCAGCGTGTAGCCCGATTCGAGGACGAAGGACCCCAGGTCGAAGTACTCGTGCTCACCCTGCCTGGTCGTGCGAGTAGAAGCCCTGCCGGTCGGTGCCCCCAGCCATGCCTGACCTCCGCCTCGAGTCGATCCGGGCGGAGCGTACGGGCGAGGCGGACGCCCCGGACGACGACCTCCTGACCGGTCACGGCGCGGCGGGCCAGCGCACCGCGAGCCGCGCGCCGCCGTCGGGTGACCGCCCGGCCCGCACCGTCCCGCCGCGGCCCTCGACCAGCCGGGCCACGAGCGCGAGGCCGAGCCCGGCGCCGGAGGCACCGGTGGTCGCGTCGAGCCGGGTGAAGCGGTCGAAGATCCGGTCGCGGTCGGCGGGCGGGATGCCGGGCCCGTCGTCGTCGACGAGCAGGCGCACCCACCGGCCCGCGGGCACCGCGGACACGTGCACGACGCTGCGGGCGTGACGGCGGGCGTTGGCCAGCAGGTTGTCCAGCACCAGCCCGACCTCCGCGGGCGTGGCCGCCGCGCGCACCGGGACGGGCACCCAGACCGTCGTCGTCACCGGGTCGTCCCCGGCGCGCGCGAGGGCCTCCCCGAGTGCGTCCGCGAGGTCCACCGGGGTGGGCTCGCCGCGGGTGCCGCCCTCGGCGCGGGCGAGGGCGAGCAGGTCGGCGACGAGGTCGGAGAGGCGTTCGGCGTCCCGGGCGACCCCCCGCCAGGCCTCGCGGTCCTCCTCCGAGGAGCCCGGCGACGGGTGCGCGACGGCCACCTCGGCCTGCGCGCGCAGCGACGCGATGGGCGAGCGCAGCTCGTGCGCGGCGTCGTCGGAGAAGCGCCGGAGCCGGTCGACGGCGTCGTCGCGCCGGGCGAGCAGGGCGTTGATCTCGACGGCGAGGGCGGACAGCTCGTCCGCGGCGGGCGGGACGGGCAGGCGCTCGCGGGCGTCGAGGTGCTCGGCGGCGGCCCGGAGGCGGTCGACGGGGCGCAGCGCCGCCCGGGTCGCGACCCACGCCGCACCGGTGAGCGCCGCCGCCGCGACCAGCGCGCCGGGCAGGAACAGCACCGCCGCGTCGCGCAGCAGGACGACCGCCCCGAGCAGGTCCCGCGCGGCGAGCACCAGCCGGCGCGATCCGTCGGGCAGCGTCACCGCGACGGCCACCCACCGCGTCGGTCCCCCGGGCTCGGTGTGCGGGCCCGGGCCGCCCGTCGTCACCGGCTCACCCGCGGCGAGCGTGCGCACCTGGGTGGGATCGAGCGGCAGCGGACCGCGCCCGTCGGTCGGGGTACCGCCCAGGTCGGTGACGCGGACGTCCGGCGGCACCGGCGCCCCGGTGGTGACCGCGGCACCGGCCGTGGTGGCCCGTTCCCGCAGCTCACCGTCGCCGGCCGCGATCACCGCCGAGAGCAGCAGGCCCGCCCCGAGCCGGGCGAGGGCGAGGAGCACGACGACGGCGACGAGCGCGACGGCCAGCGTGATCCGCGTCCGCAGCCCGCGTCGGGCCCACCAGCCGCGGAGGCCGGCTCGTTCTGAGCGAAGGGGCCCCTCGCTCGATCTGGCCGACGGTGGGCGCCCCTCGCCGGAAGCGGGCTCGCCGACGCCTGCGCAGCGAAGGGGCCCCTCGCTCGATCCGGCCGATCGAAGGGCACCTTCGCTCAGATCGTCACCGCTCACGATGGCGGATCGAGCCGGTACCCGCGCCCGCGGACGGTCACCACGAGCTCGCCGGCCCCGACCGCGGCGAGCTTGCGCCGCAGGTAGCCCACGTAGACCTCGACGACGTTGCGGGCCGCCGCGCCGTCGCCCCACACCGCCGTGAGCAGCTCGTCCTTGGTCACGGTCTCGCCGGGCCGCGCCGCGAGCGCGTGCAGCACGCCGGCCTCCCGCCCCGAGAGCTCGATCTCGCGGCCGTCGACGCTCGCCGTCCCCGCACCCGGGTCGACGACGAGCGAGCCGAGGACCACCCGCGTCGCCGCCGGACCCCGCCGTCGCAGCAGGGCCCGGAGCTGGGCCACCAGCACGACGAACGAGAACGGTTTGACGACGTAGCCGTCGGCGCCGAGGTCGAGCCCGTCGGCCTGGTCGACCTCGCCGTCCTTCGCGGACAGCAGCAGCACCGGGGTCTCGTCGCCGCCCGCGCGCAGCCGCTCGAGGACCCGGTAGCCGGACAGCCCGGGCAGCACGACGTCGAGGACGACGACGTCGAACGCACCGGTCTCGGCCTGGGCGAGCCCGCTCGGTCCGTCGCCGACCGCGACGACGTCCATCCCCTCGGCGCCCAGTCCTCGCGTCAGCGCCGCGCGCACGCCCGGCTCGTCGTCGACGACCAGCACGCGCGGCACACCACGACCGTAGCCGCGCCCGCCGGAAACCCCGCGCGGCGACGACGGCCGGCACGGCGCGAGGCACGAGGGGGCTCCTCCTGCCGCGAGAACCCCGCGCGGCGACGACGGCTGGCACGGCGCGAGGCAGAGCGACGAGGCAGCGCTCGTCTTGCCGCGACAACACTGTGGGGGTCTCAGGGACAGCGACCGAGGATGGACGCCATGAGCAGGAGACAGCGCTGGGGTGCAGGCCTCGCGGGGATCGTGGTGGCCGGCGCGGTCGCCCTGGGTGTGGCCGTCGCCCCGACGGCCGCGGCGGCACCACCGCTGCCGCCGGTGAGCCCGGAGGCGCTCGTCGCCTCCGTGATCACCGCGAAGCCCGGGCCGTTCAACGGCACCGTCACCGTCGACAACGAGCTCGGGCTGCCGGCGCTGCCGAACGCGCCCCAGCTCGGGAACGGGTCGTCGACGGCGCGGGTCTGGTCGAACGGCGACGGGAAGGGCCGCGTGGCGCTCCCCTCGACCGACGGCGAGCGCACGCTCGTCTCCGACGGCACGACGCGGTGGTCCTACGACTCGACCGACCGCACCGCGACGAAGGCCCCCGCGCACCCGGCGAACCCGCCGTCGCGCCCCGACGTCCCCGGCGGTGTCGACCCGCAGACCGACCCGGCCGGCGCGGCCACGGCGATGATCGCCGACCTGCGCAAGACCAGCACCGTGACGGTGGACGGCACCGAGGAGGTCGCGGGCCGGCCCGCGTACCAGCTCGTCCTGACCCCGCTGCCGACCGAGCGCACCCTGCTGCGCGAGGTCCGTGTGTCCGTCGACGCCGAGAAGCGCGTGCCGCTGCAGCTCTCCGTGCTCGCGACCGGGTCCGCACAACCGGCGCTGACCATCGGCTTCTCCGACGTCACCTTCGGGCCGCAGGACCAGTCGCTGTTCACCTTCACCCCGCCGCCCGGCACGACGGTGAAGGACGCGCCCGCTCCGGGCCAGGGCGGCCCGGGTCACGCCGGCCCGCCGGCCGGGGCGCAGCCACCGAGGACCGTCGGCGACGGCTGGGACCGGGTCGTCATCGCCCAGCGCCCCGCCGCCGCACCGAACCAGCCGAAGCAGCCGGGTCAGCCCGACCTCTCCGCGCTCGGCACGCCGGTCAGCGGTCCCTGGGGTCAGGGACGGCTGATCACCACCGCGGTGGCGACCGCGATCGTCACGAACGACGGGCGCATCGCCGCCGGGGCCGTGCCCGAGCAGGTCCTCTCCGAGGCGCTCGGCCGGTGACCGTCGCGCCTGGGACCCTCGACACCGTGCCGGTTCCCGACGACGACGCACCCGCGCCCGCCGCGCGGGTGCGGGGTCTGCGCAAGACCTTCGGGCGGGTGGTCGCCGTCGACGGCGTCGACCTGGAGCTCCCCGCGGGGGCCGTCGTCGGGATGCTCGGCCCGAACGGCTCGGGCAAGACGACGCTGATCCGGATGCTGCTGGGCCTGACCCGGCCGACCGCGGGCCACGTCGAGCTGCTCGGCCGGACCGGCGACGACCTCGCGGCCGCGCTGCCCGACGTCGGCGCCCTCGTCGAGGGACCCGGCTTCCACCCGTTCCTGTCCGGGCGGGACAACCTGCTCCGCGCCGCGGCCACCGAGCCGCGGCTCGAGGGGGACCTGCGGGCGCCGGTCGACGCGGCCCTGGAGCGGGTCGGGCTCACGGACGCGGCCCGGCGCCGCTACCGGGGCTACTCGCTCGGGATGAAGCAGCGCCTCGGACTCGCCGCCGCGCTGCTCGTGCCGCGACGGCTCGTGGTGCTCGACGAGCCCACCAACGGGCTCGACCCGGCGGGCACCCGCGACGTCCGGCAGGTCATCGCCGAGCTGCACGACGCCGGGACGACGGTGCTGCTCTCGTCCCACCTGCTCGCGGAGGTGGAGGCGGTCTGCACCCACGTCGCGGTGCTGCAGCACGGCTCGCTGCTCGTCTCGGGCGAGCTCTCCGGCCTGCTCGACGCCGGGGCGGGCGAGCTGGTCATCACCACCGACGACCCGTCCGCGGCGCTGGACGCGCTGCGGGCCGCCGGCGCGGGGCCGTACCTGCGCGACGGCGGGGTCGTCGTCCCGGCCGGCCCGCTGGAGCCGCCCGACGTCGTCTCGGCGCTGGTGCACTGGGGGGTCGGGGTCTGGGAGGTCCAGCGACGCCGCGCCCACCTCGAGGAGCTCTTCGCCCGGCTGACCGAGGAGGACGCGTGAGCACCGCCGTGATGTCCCGGAGCGCGACCCGCACCACCGCGCCCCTGGGCCGGCTGCTCGCCGCCGAGCTGCGGTGGGTCCTGCGCCGGCCCCGGACGCTGGTCGTGCTCGGCCTGCTCGCCCTCGTCCCGCTCGCGATCGCCATCGGGATCGCCACCACCGGCGGCCCGTCCTCGGGCCGGGGGCCGGGCCTGGTCGCCCAGGTCGCGGGCAACGGGTTCGTGCTGCCGGTGGTGGCGCTGGGCCTGTCCCTGACCCTGCTGCTGCCGCTGGCGGTCGCGAGCGCCGCGGCCGACGCGATCGCCGGCGAGGCCGCGACCGGCACGCTGCGGGGCCTGCTGATCGCCCCCGTCGGGCGGCTGCGCCTCGTGGTGATGAAGTCCGCGGGGGTGGTGACGGTGGCCGTGCTCGCGGTGCTGATCGTCGCCGTCGTCGGGATGGTCGCGGGCACCGTCGTCGTCGGCGGCGCGCAGGGGACGCTCGTGACGCTCTCGGGCACGTCGCTCGGGGTCGGCGAGGCGCTGGGCCGGATCGCGCTGGTCGCGGTGTGGACGGTGGGTCAGCTGCTCGCCGTGGGTGCGGTGGCCCTCGCGATCTCGACGCTCACCGAGCACCCGCTCGTCGTGCTCGCCTCGGTGCTCGGCGGGATGATCGTGTTCGGGGTGCTCTCCGCGATCCCCTCGCTGGAGTGGTTGCAGCCGCTGTTGCTGACCTCCGGGTTCACGGCGGGCACCGACGTGCTGCGCGACCCGCTGCCGCTCGACGGGCTCGGGTCCTCGACGGTCCGGGCGCTGGTCTACGTCGTGATCGGGCTCGCCGTCACCCTCTGGCGGATGCGCCGCCGCGACGCCTGATCGCGGGCCCGTCCGTCCCGGCGCAGGACCCGTCCCGGCGAGGCGCCTGCGGGTAGCGTGGAGGAGTCGAGTGCTCCTCGCTTCACCGGCGATCAACGCCGGGCGCCCCCGATGAACTCCTTCAGCGGCCGCCCGGCGGCCGGAACGGCGGCGCCGACCATGTCGGACCCAGCGCGCACCACATCGCACGACACGAACACCCCCCGGGTGAGCCTGAAACCCGGCATGCCGCGCACCGGGGCCGTGGACGGGGCCTGGTGGCCGGCCTCCCGGGACCTCGTCGCGGAGCTCCCCGCGCTCGCCGAGGGACTCGGCGGGCAGGTGGGCCGGCTCGAGCGCGTGGCGTTCGGCCGCGACGCGTGGGACGCGGTGCCGATGCGGGTCCGCGGCTGGGTGGACGGGCGGCGGATCGGGCTCGACGGCTTCGCCGCGTTCGCCCCCGACGTCGTCTGGGTCGCCACGTCGATCACCGGGAGCGCACCGCTCTTCCTCGCGGTCGTGCCTGCGGACACCCCACCCGAGCGGGCCGCCGAGATCCTGCGCCGGGCGGGCACCACCGAGAACCTCGAGGGACCCGCCGACCTGCTCGCGGACGCCGGCTCCCCGGCGGCACCGACCTCGTCGGCGGCGCAGCCGGAGATGGCGGCGTCCCATGGATGAGGCCACGACGCTGGGCCGCCACGAGGATCGCAGCGCCACGACGTGCCCCGTCTGCCCGCACCGCTGGGCGGAGCACGACGCCCTCGGGCGTCGTTTCTGTGACGCCACCCGCGAGGTCGGGTGGAGTCGCGGCTGCATCTGCCGCTGAGGCCGGTCAGGCCGCGGCGCCCTCCGGCGTCGCGGTCGCCCGGTTGGGCAGGCTGAGCCGCAGGATCGTGCCGAGCACGTTCGCGTACTGCCGGTGCAGCGGACCGCTGGTGTAGGGCAGCCCGTAGCGGCGGCAGATGTCGCGGACCACGGGCGCCACCTCGGCGTACCGGTTCGACGGCATGTCGGGGAACAGGTGGTGCTCGATCTGGTGCGAGAGGTTCCCCGTCATCAGGTGCAGCAGCGGCGGCCCGTCGATGTTCGCCGAGCCCAGCATCTGGCGCAGGTACCACTGCCCGCGGGTCTCGCCGTCGAGCTGGTCCTCGGTGAACGTCTCGGCGCCGGCCGGGAAGTGCCCGCAGAAGATCACGGCGTGCGACCAGACGTTGCGCACCACGTTGGCGGTCAGGTTCGCCGCGAGCGTGGTGGGCGCCGACAGCCCGGACAGCAGCGGCCACCCCAGGTAGTCCTTCGCGATCTGGCCACGGACCTTGCGCCAGAGCCCACCGAGCTCGCGCCGGGCGTCGGCCCAGGGCTTGCGCCCGGCGACGACCTCCTCGAGCTCGACGTCGTAGATCGCGATCCCGTACTCGAAGCCGAGCGCGAGCCCGGCGTTGATCAGGGGCTGGAGCAGGTGGTGGAGCCGCCACGGCTGCTCCGGATCCACCCGCAGCACCGCGTAGCCCACGTCGCGGTCCCGTCCCAGCACGTTGGTGTAGGTGTGGTGGACGTAGTTGTGGGAGTACTTCCAGCCCTCCGCGGAGGACGCCGAGTCCCATTCCCACTGCGTCGAGTGGATCTCGGGGTCGTTCATCCAGTCCCACTGGCCGTGCAGGACGTTGTGCCCGATCTCCATGTTCTCGAGGATCTTCGCGACCGAGAGCGCGGCGGTCCCCGCGACCCAGGCGGGCGGCAGGACCGACACGAGCAGCAGGGCGCGACCGCCGGAGTCCAGACCGCGCTGGACGGCGATCACCCGCCGGATGTAGCGCGCGTCGTCGTCCCCCAGGTCCGACATGACCGAGTGGCGCAACGCGTCCAGCTCGGCGCCCAGGTCCTCGACGTCGGCCTCGGAGAGGTGGGCGGTCGTGGCGGTCGACGAGGTCGTGACGCTCACGGGGACGGGCGGCGGGTTCGGGTCCGTCGGGACGATCTCGATGGCGGCAGCAGACGACACAGGTCCTCCGACCTCTGGTGCGGAAAGGGGAGGCCACAGGTCCGGGTGACCGAACGACGACGACCGTGCACCGGGCCCCGGGGTGACGGGTCCCCCGGTGCGCGCCGGGTTTCGTGGCTGACGGATTGCCCCGGGCGCCCCGGGCCACACGGGAAGGAGGGGCAGGGCACAGTCGCCGGGTCCGCCACCCGGGTTTCGACCGGGGCCCGCCGGCCGAGCCCGAGGGGGCGACCCCGGACCCGGTCCACACCGGGTCGTCGCGTCTCACCGACGCCCGGATCACCGCACCGATCCACCGTCAGGGGACCAGCATGACCAGCGCGACCACGAACGACGGCACCGCCGCCCGCACCTCGACCAGCAGCGCCCCCACCGACATCCGCGAGTTCGGCCAGGAGCTGTGGGCCTACCTCACCGGCAAGGGCGCCACGATCGAGTACGAGCTGTCGGACATGACCGTCGAGGTCCCGAAGACCACCGGCGCCGAGTCGCCCCGCGCGACCTGGAAGGTGAGCGGCACGCTGCGCATCCGCACCAGCGACCACGAGAACGCGGGCTCGCTGGGCCGTCAGGCGTGAGCACCGACCCGGTCGGCCCCGCCCCGGGAGCGCTCCCCCGTGGCCCGTTCGAGGACCGGCCGGGCCACCTGCTCGCCGAGGTCGACCTCACCCTCGAGGTCACCGACACCGACGGCCGCCGCACGAGCGGCCGGCTGGTCGGGACCGGGCACCGCCTGCGCCTGGAGGTCGACGACCCCGCGGTGGTCGTCGCCGCGGCCGGTCGCGGCGCGACCCACCAGCTCGGGTCCCGGCTCGTCGAGGCCGGCGTGCGGGGCGAGCTCCACGGTCCGCGGGGCCGGGTGGCGATGGTCGACCCCGGCCGGACCAGCCGTGCCGGCCGGCTGCTCGCGGGCAGTCCCCACGTGATCCTCGAGCGCTCCGGCTGGTGGTCCGTCGTCCGGGCGCTCCTGCCCCTCCGGCGTGCCCTGCTGCTCGCGGCCGCCCTCTCCGGCGTCGGCGCCGCCGTCGCCGCGGCCTCCTCCCCCCGGATCCGGCACCTCGCCGCCTCCACCACAGAAACGACGGTCCCCGCCCAGCCATGACGCTCGCCGCCACGACCACCCCGTCCGCACCGGATCTCGCCTCCCGGCGGCGGTGGTCGATCCTCGCCGTCATCGCGATCGCCCAGCTCATGGTGGTGCTCGACAACACGATCGTGAACATCGCGCTGCCGTCCGCCCAGTTCGATCTGGGCTTCACCGACCCGCAGCGCCAGTGGGTCGTCACGGCCTACGCGCTGGCCTTCGGCAGCCTGCTGCTGCTCGGCGGGCGGATGTCCGACCTCTTCGGCCGCAAACGCGCCTTCATGGTCGGCCTCGTCGGTTTCGCCGTCGCCTCGATGGTCGGCGGGGCCGCCACCGGCTTCGACATGCTCGTGATCTCCCGGGCCGCGCAGGGTGCGTTCGGCGCCCTGCTGGCCCCCGCCGCGCTGTCGCTGCTGACCACGACGTTCCCCGGTGGCCGGGACCGCGCGCGGGCCTTCGGGGTCTTCAGCGCCATCGCCGGCTCCGGGGCCGCGCTGGGCCTGCTGCTGGGCGGGGTCCTCACCGAGTACGTCGACTGGCGCTGGTGCATGTACGTCAACGCCGTCTTCGCGGTGGCGGCCTTCGCCGGCGCCGCGCTCGTCATGCCCGCGTTCCCCCGCCGGGAGCGCCCGCGCCTCGACGTGCTCGGCACCGTCGCCGGCTCGGCCGGGCTGTTCTGCATCGTCTACGGCTTCGCCACCGCCGAGACCGACGGCTGGTCGTCCCCCCTCGTGCTCGGCTTCCTCGCCGCCGGCGTCGTCGCGCTGGTGGCCTTCGTGCTGCTCCAGCGCACGGTGCGTGCGCCGCTCCTGCCGTTGCGGATCATCCTCGACCGCACCCGCGGCGGCGCCTACCTCGCGATCCTCGTGCTCGCCTCCGGCATGTTCGCGGTGTCGCTGTTCCTGACCTACTACCTGCAGGAGTCCCTGCACTTCTCGCCGGTCCTCACCGGGGTCGCGTTCCTGCCGATGGTGGCCGCGATCGTCTCGACGTCCACGACGGTGCCCGCCACGCTGCTCCCCCGCGTCGGACCGAGGCCGCTGATCGCCGTCGGGCTGCTCGCGGGCTCCGGGGCGCTCTTCTGGCTCTCGCGCATCGACGTCGACAGCACGTACGCGAGCGGCGTGGTCGGCCCGCTGATCCTCATGGGGCTCGGCCTGGGCACCGCGATGTCGACGTCGATCAACACCGCCACCCTCGGCGTGCAGCCGCAGGACGCCGGCGTCGCCTCGGCGTCGGTGAACACCATGCAGCAGGTCGGCGGGTCGGTCGGGACGGCGCTGCTGTCGAGCATCGCCGGGACCGCGGCGGCCGGTTACCTCGCCGCGAACGCCGGACGGCCCGGGGCGGCCGCCGAGGCCACGATCCACAGCTACACCGCGGCCTTCCTCGCCGCGTCCGTCCTGTTCCTCGTCGGCGCGGTCGTCGCCGGGTCGATCGTCCGGTCCGGCCGGCCGCACGCCGCGCGCCAGGTCGTGGTCGCCGACGGCGCCGCGCCCGACCCCGATGCGCCCGACCCCGATCCGGTCGGCCCCGGCCTCGAGGGCGTCGTGCGTGACGACAGCGACACCCCGCTGCCCCTGGCGGTGCTCACGCTGGTCACCGCCGACGGTCGGCAGGCCGACCGCGCCGTCACCGACGACGACGGCCGCTACCGCGTCACCGCCGACCGCGGCGGGGTGTTCCTCCTGCTGACCGCGGCCCCCGGGCACCGTCCCGTGGCCGCGCACGTCGTCCTCCACGAGGGCACGAGCACCCGTCATGACCTCACCGCGGGGGCCGGCGTGGGCGCCCGTGCGTGAGGGCTCGCGTTTGCCGGGTTGCTCACCGCGTGCCACCGTGGACGCCGCGAGGCCGTGGGAGGCCGGCCGACCGGGTGCCCCGGGCCGCTCCCATCCGCAGCCGCCGTCCGAGACCCCGGCGGCACACCGGCCGCTACCGGAGTGCCGACCGAGGAGATGGATGAGTTCGTCCACGTCACGCAGCACCTATCGCACGTTCCTCGGCCACCGGCCGGTCGATCCGCGTCTCGGTGAGCCGGGCGTCGATCCCGGTGGCCACGCCCCGGCCCGCTCCCCCGGGAGGCGTCGTGCGGGGCCCTCGTCCGGCGCGGACCGTCCCACACCCGTGCGCGAGGGCGGTGCCCGGGCGTGACCTCCGAGGAGCGGCCGCCCGAGGAGAGGCCCATGGATCCCGACGAGGCCCGGCAGAACCCCGAGGAGGCCGTGGACGCCCTCGAGCGGCGTATCCAGGCCGGCCGACGGGCCGACGGCTCCGACGCCTCCCAGGAGGCCGAGACCCCGGAGTCCGGGGACGACGAGGACGGGGTGCCGCCCGAGCCCGCCTTCGAGGTGGACCTCGATCCCGAGGACCAGGGCGGCGCGGCGGCCGGGGCCAGCAACCCCGACTGACCGGCCGGCCTCCCGTCCCGGCTAGTTCAGCCGGGCGCTGCGGGCGTCGTCGAGGCGGATGAGCAGCTGGGTGGGGAGGACGTCGAGGTCGAGGGCCTGACGCAGGCGCGGGACGGCGTCCGTGTCGATCCGTCGACGCAGCTCGGTGATGTCGGCGGCGTCCTCGGTCCCGACGGCGAGGTGGAGCATCGGGCGGGCCCGGGTGCCGGCGAGCCGGGCCGAGACGCGGTGGACCCCGGGGAAGGCCTCCACCTCGTCGACCAGCGGCTCGGCCGCCGACCCGGCCTCGATGCGGGTGGAGCCGGTCGTCGGCTCGTCCTCGAGGCGCCAGGTACCGGTCCGGGCCCGTCGCTGGGTCTGGGCGAACAGCCAGCGCAGCGCGAGCAGCCCGACCACGACGGCGACGACGACGGTCACGACCCCGACCCAGGACGGCGGCGACAGCGTGGCGGGGGTCAGGGGCTCGTCACGGCCGAGCACCGCCAGGACACCGAAGGCGGTGAGGAAGGTGAACGCGGCCGCCGCGAGCAGGACGATCGCGGTGATCAGCAGCAGGGTGCGGTTGAGCCGCGCGGGGCGGTTCGGGCTGGCCATGGGCGTGGCTCCTCGGGGATCGCGGGTCAGGTGGTGGTGTCGGCGCGGGCGCTGACCCGCACCCGGGGACGAGGCAGGGGATCGATCTCGGCGATCCGGGCCTCGAGGCGCTCCCGGACCTCGCCGGGGACGGCCGCGGGGTCCGCGGCGGCGACCCGCACCCGGGCCGTGACGAGGCCACGGCCGGCGGTGACGTCGACGTGGGTGACCCCGGCGACCGCGCCGGCGCAGGTGGTCAGATCGGTGACGAGGCTGCGACGCCGCACCCCCGCCTCGGCGCCGGGACGGCCGTCGGGCGTCTGTCGGCCGGCGAGGGGCAGCACGGTCGGTCGTCCCGCGCTCAGGGCGGCGGCCAGCAGGACCAGGCCGAGCACGGCGATCACCACGGCGGCGGCGACGGTCGTCGGGCTGGACCACTGCTGGGACGACGACACCGCGAGCAGCTGCGGCAGCGACAGGAACGGGGTGTGCCCCAGCAGGGACTGCAGGACGGCGACGACGACGAGCACGCAGATCGCCAGCAGCACGGCCGCGACGACGATCGCCGGGATGCTGCGGCGGGGCCGGCGGGTCACGCGATCACCCGGCCGGTGTGGGTCGGGGCGCGGGTCAGGGCGGCCACGGAGATGTCGACGCGGGCCACGGTGAGGGCGGTCAGGGCGTGCACCCGCTCGCGCACATGGTCACGGACGGCCTCGGTGGTCCGCCGCACCGAGGTGGGGTAGGCGACCGTGAGTCGGACCTCGAGGGTCGTCGTCTCCCCCGTCACCCGCGCCGACGCCCGGGGGCGGCCGTCGCCGTCGTCGCGCCCGGCGGGGACGCCGAGGACGCGGCGGGCGGCGCCGCCGACACCGTCGACCTCACCGGCCGCGGCGACCGCGACCTTCTCCACGACCGAGTCGTGGATCGCGAGCGAGCCGCGCTCGCCCGCCGGCTCGGCGGCGGCGTGGCGGCCGACCGCGGGCGCGGGGGTGTTGGCGGTGGAGGTGACCTTGTCGGTCAGGGCGACGAACCGGGCGGGGCGGATCCCGCCGGCCCCGGCGTCGTCGGCGGGCTGGTCCGCATGGCGGGTCGGCTGCGGGCCGGGTCCGGAGTCGGTCATCGTCGGGCTCCTCAGAGCTTGGCGCGGCCGCGGCCGGTGAGGCCGTCGAGGTCGAGCTGTCCGTCGAGGAGGCGGCCGACCAGGAGGCCGACGGCGCCGAGCACGAGCACGATCAGGAACGCCGTGACGCCGCCGAAGGCGCCGACGACGCCGAGGACGAGGCCGACGGCCAGGCCGAGGACGGTGTTGGACACACGCATGTCGATCATCTCCGGATGATGAGGGTGGGTTGAGGTGGGTCAGGCGGGGTCGACGTCGAGGTCGTCGAGCGCGACGTGCACCGGCAGGCCGGGCACGAGCGGGGCGACCGCGGCGCGGACCTGGGTCTCGAGGGTGCGCAGCGGGACCGGGCGACCCACGACGCGGACGGTGACCTCCGCGTCGGTGATCTGGACCCCGGTCACGCGGCGACCCGGGAGGTAGGTGCCGACGGTGCCGAACGGCCCGGCGGAGAGCCGGGAGACGGCCGGGCAGGCGAGCACGGCGGCCGCGACCGGTTCGGCCAGCAGGTCGGCGGCCCGGGCGACCGGCGCGATGACCGGCCCCTGGGGGTCGAACCGGGGCGCCGCCACGATCGGAGGTCCGAGCGGGGCGCCGGCGGTCACCGGCATCGCGCCCGGTCCGGTCGACGCCGGCCCGGCCCCCGGGACACGGGGCACCCCCGTCGGGTCACCGTCCGGGACGGGACCGGTGGTCACTGGACGCGGTGGGTGGGCCGCGCCGGGGCCGGGTCGCTCTGGCCGTCCTGGTCGTCGTCGGCCGACGGGAGGTGCAGGTCGACGACGTTGATGTTCACCTCGACGACCTCGAGTCCGGTCATCTGCTCGAGCGCGCCGATGACGTTGCGGCGGACCGCGCGGGCCAGCTCGACGATCGCGACGCCGTACTCGACGACGATCGTCAGGTCGACGGCGGTCTGCCGCTCGCCGACCTCCACCGAGACGCCCTGGGCGCTCGAGGCGCGGCCCCCGGGGATGCGCTCGCTGATCGCGCCGAACGCGCGTGCCGCGCCGCCGCCGAAGCCGTGGACGCCGGGGACCTCACGCGCCGCGATGCCGGCGATCTTCGAGACCACCGGGTCGGCGATGGTGGTGCGGCCCTCGGTGCTGTCCAGCGCGCCGGCGGGGACGGCGGGGGTGGTGGAGAGCGCACCGCCGTTGATCGCTCCGGGGGACGGGGTCGAGTTGGTGCTGCTGCTGGTGGTCGGGACGGTCACGGATGTGCTCCTCGCAGGTGGGGTCGCGCCCCGACGATCGGGCCGCGACTGGCGACCCGGGGGCTGTCCCTCCGGTCGGTCGCACCTGCTTGGACCCGCGCCGCGACGGATCCTCTCGGTCGAGAGCGGGTAATGCTCGTCACCGTCCGGCGGGGGTGAACACGTCGATGATCGTCACGTCGACCTCGACGACCCGCAGCCCCGTCTGGGCGAGGACGTCCGCGGTGACCCGGTCGCGGACGTGGTCGGCGAGCCGGTGCAGGTCCCGGCCGTACTCGGCGGCCACGGTCAGCTCGACGGCCACGCTCTGCCCGCTCAGCCCGGCGTCGACGTTCCCGAGGGCGCTGAGGGCCATCCGGATCCCGGGCGCGGCGCGGGCCGCGTGGCCCGCCACCGACACGACCGCGCGGGCGGAGACGAGGAACGAGCCACCGTCGACGGCCACCCGTCCCCACCCCGTCGGTCCGGCACTCTCCCGGATCGCGGCCAGCGCCTCCCCGAACAGCGACGGCGGCGCGTGCACCGGGGTCGCGGTCAGCTCGTCGAACGGCGCCCAGAGCCGCACGTACTCGGCCAGGGCGGCCTGGCAGTGGGTGCAGCGGACCTGGTGGGCGTCGCGGTCGCCCGCGTGTCCCTCGGCCACCTGGGTCAGCAGCGCCTCCGGGTCCGTGCCGCACGCCGGCACGCCCTTCCCGACGGGGCTCACGTCCACTCCCGCATGGCGGTGAGGAGACCGCGGCGCCCACGTTCGAGCCGGCTGCGCAGGGCGGCCTCGGTGACGTCCAGGACGGCGGCCGCTTCCCGGTAGGACAGTCCCTCGATCTGGCAGAGCACCACGGCACTGCGCTGATCCGCCGGCAGGGCGGCCAGGGCCGCCGCGGCCGCGTCGACCCGTGCCGCGTCGACCACCCGCTGCTCCGGGCCGACGGTCACCGGGTGGTCGTCCTCGAGCAACGGGCCGGCGCTGCGGGTGGGCTGCTTGCCGGCTCGCCGGTGGTTGAGGCTCCGGTTCACCACGACCCGGTAGAGCCAGGTGGAGAACGTGCTCGATCCCGTGAACGTCGCCAGCACCCCCCAGACCTGGATGGCGACGTCCTGGGCCACGTCCTCGGCGTCCGCACGGTCGCCGGTCATCCGTAGCGCGATGCGGTAGATGCGGTCCTGGTGGCGCCGCAGCAGCACCTCGAACGCCTGCCCCGAGGTGGCCGAACCGGAGACCGCGCGGGCCACCAGCCAGCGGTCCGCCTGGTGGTCCCACTCCCGGGCCCCGGCGGGTTCGGGGACGGCGTCCGCGGCCGGGACGGCGACGGGGCCACGCGTGGCGCTCGTCGGGACCACGACGTGTCTCGACCGCGTCGAAGCGGTCAGCGGACACCCGGCAGGTGCGCGAGCGCGGACGCCGCGATCCCGCGCGCCACCGGTTCCGCGCGCTGCTGCTCGCTCGCCACCGCCGAGATCACGACGAGGGCCCCCGTCACCGCGGGGACCACCCACTGCAGGACGCGCAGCCGACGGCGGGCGTCGTCGCGGGCGGCCTCGTCGGCGACGTCGACCTCGGTGAGCACGTCGCGCTCGGTGCTCTGGTGCTCGAGGGCGAGCCCGGCACCCACCGGCACCGGGACCTGCTCGACCACGGTCTGCTCGACGGCGACGGTGGCGGGCACGTTCTGCTCCACCCGGCGTCCCTGCCAGGCGGTGTACCCGGTGACCGCGAGCGCTGCCGCGGTGGCGGTGGTCTTGGCGGCCACCATGGTCCGCGTGCCCCGCTGGTGGCGCAGGCGCGTGCGGTCGTCGAGGGCCAGCCCGACCGCACCGAACAGGTGGATCGTCGCGGCCGCGGCGCCGACCGGGGTCCACAGGTCCCAGCCGACCCCGGACACGAGGTCCTCGCCGTCCTGCGAGGACGTGCTCCGGGCGGCCGTTCCGTTGACCCCGATCGTGCCCATGAGGGCGCCGCCGAACCAGGCGGCCAGCCCGAGATCGTGGAGGGACCGCAGGACCGGGCGCTGTGCCATGACTCCTCCTCGCCGCGGCCGGGCGGAGGACGGAGGTCCCCGGGGCACACGCAGTGGATGCGATCAACGCACCACCGGGTCCGGGGCGGTCGGCCGGGAGGTGAACCCACTCCTCGGTCTGTGACCCAACGTACGTCCGCCGGGCCGGACCGGCAATCAGGCCGGCCCCGGGGCGGACGGGCTGTCGCGCGGGGGTCAGGTGAGCGCGGGTCAGGCGAACGGGGCCGAGCCCGGCGGCCGGTGCGGCCGCCGGGCTCGGTGGGTTTCCCGTGCGCTCAGCTGCAGCCGCTGGTGGAGCCGCAGCCCTCGCAGACGTAGCAGGAGCCGGCCGGACGCATCTTCGTGCCGCAGGTCAGGCACAGCGGCGCGTCGGCCGCCTTGCCCAGCTGCAGCTCGAGGAGCTCCGTCGAGCTGCCGACGGAGACGTCGGCCTTCCGGCTCCCGACCGACTCGCCCGTCGACGGGCCGTCCGAGGCGGCGTCGACGCTCGAGCGCAGGGCGTCCACGTCGACCGCCTCGGAGGCCGCCGGAGCCGCGCTCGGCGCCGACCCGTAGTCCGCCTCGACCTGGGCCGACCGCTCGTCCGCGGAGAAGATGCCCAGCTGGGCGCGCTTCTCGTAGGGCAGGTGGTCGAGGGCGATGCGGCGGAACAGGTAGTCGACGATGCTCGTCGCCATCCGCACGTCCGGGTCGTCGGTCATGCCGGCGGGCTCGAAGCGCATGTTCACGAACTTCGACACGTACGTCTCCAGCGGCACCCCGTACTGCAGGGCGATGGAGATCGCCATCGAGAACGCGTCCATGACGCCCGCGAGCGTGGAGCCCTGCTTCGACATCTTGACGAAGATCTCGCCGAGGCCGTCGTCGGGGTAGGAGCCCGCGGTCATGTAGCCCTCGGCGCCCGCGACGGCGAACGACACCGTCTCGCTCGGGCGCTTCTTCGGCAGCCGCTTGCGGACCGGGCGGTGATCGGTCACGGCGACCTCGGCCGTGGCGGCCGACGACGAGCTGCCCGACGTGCCGGTGGACAGCGGCTGCCCGACCTTGCAGTTGTCGCGGTAGATCGCGAGGGCCTTGAGCCCCATCTTCCAGGACTCGAAGTAGATCTCCTCGACGTCCCGCACGGTGGCCCGCTCGGGCATGTTCACCGTCTTGGAGATGGCGCCGGAGATGAACGGCTGCACCGCGGCCATCATGCGCACGTGGCCCATGGGGGCGATCGCCCGCTCGCCCATCGCGCAGTCGAACACCTCGTAGTGCTCGGGGCGCAGGCCCGGGGCGTTGACGACGTGGCCGTGCTCGGCGATGTACTCGACGATCGCCTCGACCTGCTCGGCCTGGTAGCCCAGCGCGGAGAGCGCCCGCGGGACCGTCTGGTTGACGATCTGCATCGAACCGCCGCCGACCAGCTTCTTGAACTTGACCAGCGAGAAGTCCGGCTCCACCCCGGTGGTGTCGCAGTCCATCATGAAGCCGATGGTCCCGGTGGGGGCGAGCACGCTGGCCTGCGCGTTGCGCCAGCCGTTGCGCGCACCGACCTCGAGGCCGGTCTGCCACTGCTCGGTGGCCGCGTCGCGGATGCGCGCGTCCTCCCGGTGCAGCGTGCGGATCGCGTCGTTCGCCGCGGCGTGCTTGCGCATCACCCGGCGGTGGGCGTCGGCGTTGCGGGCGTAGCCGTCGTAGGGCGCCACCGCGCCGGCGAGCTCGGCGGACCGGCGGTAGGCCGTGCCGGTCATCAGCGAGGTGATGGACGCGGCGATCGCCTGGCCGCCCGCCGAGTCGTACGCGTGGCCGGTCGCCATGAGCAGGGCGCCGAGGTTCGCGTAGCCGATGCCGAGCTGGCGGAACGCCCGGGTGGTGTCGCCGATCGACTCGGTCGGGAAGTCGGCGAAGCAGATCGAGATGTCCATCGCGGTGATGACCAGCTCGACCGAGCGCACGAAGCCCTCGACGTCGAAGCGACCGTCGTCGCCCAGGAACTTCATGAGGTTCAGCGACGCGAGGTTGCAGCTGGAGTTGTCCAGGTGCAGGTACTCCGAGCAGGGGTTCGACGCGGTGATGCGGCCGGACTCCGGCGAGGTGTGCCAGTCGTTGATCGTGTCGTCGTACTGCAGCCCCGGGTCGGCGCACTCCCAGGCGGCCTCGGCCATCTTGCGGAAGAGGCCCTTGGCGTCGACGGAGTCGATCACCTCGCCGGTCATGCGGGCGCGCAGCCCGAACTCGCCGCCGGACTGGACGGCGCGCATGAACTCGTCGGAGACCCGGACCGAGTTGTTGGCGTTCTGGTACTGCACCGAGGCGATGTCGGCGCCGCCGAGGTCCATGTCGAACCCGGCGTCGCGCAGCACGCGGATCTTGCGCTCCTCGGAGCGCTTCGTCTCGATGAACTCGGCGACGTCCGGGTGGTCGACGTCGAGCACGACCATCTTCGCCGCGCGCCGGGTGGCGCCGCCGGACTTGATGGTCCCGGCGGACGCGTCGGCGCCACGCATGAACGAGACCGGGCCGGAGGCGGTGCCGCCGGAGGAGAGCAGCTCCTTCGAGGAGCGGATCCGGGAGAGGTTCAGGCCGGCGCCGGAGCCGCCCTTGAAGATCAGCCCCTCCTCGCGGTACCAGTTGAGGATCGACTCCATGGTGTCGTCCACGGAGAGGATGAAGCAGGCGCTGACCTGCTGCGGCGACGCGGTGCCGACGTTGAACCACACCGGCGAGTTGAAGCTGAAGTACTGGTTGAGCAGCATCCAGGTCAGCTCGTCGGCGAAGACGTCGCCGTCGGCCGGGGTGGCGAAGTAGCCGTTCTGGCGGCCGGCCTCGGTGTAGCTGCGCACCACGCGGTCGATGAGCTGGCGCAGGCTCGACTCGCGCTGCGGGGTGCCGACGGCGCCCCGGAAGTACTTGCTGGTGACGATGTTGGTGGCGTTCGCCGACCACGTCGAGGGGAACTCGACGCCGCGCTGCTCGAAGTTCACCGAGCCGTCGCGCCAGTTGGTCATGACGACGTCACGACGCTCCCACTCCACCTCGTCGTAGGGGTGGCGCCCCTCGGTGGTGTGCACGCGCCCGATCGACAGGCCTCGACCCGCGGCCTGGCGCCCGGCTCCCTCTGCGGCGCCGTCCGTGCTCGTGTCGGACCCGACGGTCTCCGTCATCCGCTCATCCCCTCGTGCTCGCGTGTGCCGGGGACGCTTCCCCACGACCCGGCATCGATGTCCCCGACCGGTCACCCTCGACGGCGTCGCCGTCGGACCGTTCGCCCGTCCCGTCCGTGCTGCTCCCTGCGGGCCCGCACTCCTCCGCGGACAACCGCCCGCGGAGATCGGCGATCTCGGCCTCGAAGTCGGCCACGGAGGAGAAGTTGCGGTAGACGCTGGCGAACCTCAGGTAGGCCACCGCGTCCAGCTCGCGCAGCGGCCCGAGGATCGCCATCCCGACCTCGTTGCTCGGCACCTCGGCCGTGCCCGACGCCCGCACCGTCTCCTCCACCTTGTGGGCCAGCAGCGCGATCGCGTCCGGATCGACCGGACGCCCCTGACAGGCCCGGGCCACGCCGCGCACGACCTTGTCGCGGCTGAACGGCTCGGTGACCCCACTGCGCTTGACCACCGCGAGGACTGCCTCCTCGACGGTGGTGAACCGCTTCCCGCACGCCGTGCAGGAGCGGCGGCGACGGATCGCCTGACCTTCGTCGGCCTCGCGCGAGTCGACGACCCGCGAGTCGTCGTTGCGGCAGAACGGACAACGCACCCTCGGCTCCCTTCCCGCGTCGTGACCCGTGCCCTGCTGTGCGTCCCCAGCTGTGGACGGACCGCCGTGACGCGGCCGTCCTGGGGACACCCCTGTGGACCAGGCACCTCCGGCCGTGGACCGAGGGGCGCCGCCGGTGGACGGACCACCGACCTCGGTGGAGTTCCCTGTGGACAGGGCCTCCACCTGTATGCACAACCTGTGGACTAACTACATCCATGTAACCACAAGATGTTGGGGCGGGACGCTAGCGACACCCGAAGAATCGAAGCAAGCCAGATCACGCGGTCCGGGGATGCACGCGGCGAGCGGTGCGCCCCGGCGCCGGGCGGCCGCGCCGCGGGACGAACGGGACGCACGGGATCCCTGGGAGTGACCCCCGGTCGGTGAGTGGCCTTCAGGAACCCGCGGGCACCACGAGCGGCCGACCGGGGATCACCGTCGAGCCTGCGAGGTGGTTGTCCACGCGGATGCGGGCCACGACGGCGTCGGCGTCGGCAGACGGGGCCGCACGGTGGGCCACGTCGAGCAGCGTCTCCCCCGGCGCCACCACGACGACGGCCGAGCCCGCCGGCACCGGCCCGGCCGGCGCGTCGGCGCCCACCGCGGCGCCGCCGAGGCGCACCGCCAGGGCGACCAGCCCGAGCAGGACGACCCCGAGGACGACCGTGGCGACGGTGCGTCGCCGACGCAGCACCGCGGCGCGGACGTGCGCCCGCTCGCGCGGTCCCGCCGGATTCACCCGCTCGGAGCACGGCACCGGACGCACGAGCGGCGTCACGAGCGCCCCGGCCCGCCCGGCGGGACGGCGGGCGTCGCGCCGCCCGGCGGGCCGCGCCGGGGCCCACGGCGCCGCCGGCCCGCACGGCGCCGCCGGCCGGGCCCGGGCCGGGGACGCGGCTCCGCCCGTCACTCCACCCGCCCGGCCGACCTGGGCCGGGACCTCCACCGCCGGGTCCGGCCGCACGTCGGTCACCGCGCTCGTCCGGGTCGTCATCGGGGTCGTCATCGGATGCCCTCTCCCTCGCACACGCGTTCGATCGAACGCGTGTGCGATGTCTAGCATCGACCCCCGACAACGTCGACGGACCGACCGGCGTGTCGTTCGAACACGTGTTTGATCCCGTCGGCCGTCGGCGCTACCTTCGGGCCTCGAGAGCACGCAGCGTCACCGGCGCCCCGGCGGCAGGACCGCCGGCCGCGGCGCCCGCTGCCGGGCCGGACGGAGGAGGAGCCATGGCTGGACGCAGGCGCGACGGCGGTGCGGACCCGCCCGCGGACGTCGCGCGGGCCGACTCGGGGGTCGAGGACGTCGCGCCGCGGTCGTCGCGGACGTCGACGCCGTCACCGCCCAGGTGCACGCGTTCCCGGACCGGGAGCCCGAGCCGTCGCCCACCGGCGCGCCGACGCTCACCCCCCGCCAGCGCAAGGTGCTCGAGGTGATCCGGGACCACGTCGAGCGGGTCGGCTACCCGCCGAGCGTCCGGGAGATCGGGGACGCGGCCGGCCTCACCTCGACCTCGTCGGTCGCGCACCAGATGAAGGTGCTGGAGAAGAAGGGCTACCTGCGGCGGAACCCGAACCGTCCCCGGGCCCTCGACGTCCGCCTGCCCGAGGAGCTCGACCCGGAGCTCGGCGCCGGGGGCGACACCGAGGCGCTGCGCTCGGACCGGCCCACGCCGTCGTTCGTGCCGGTGGTCGGCCGGATCGCCGCCGGTGGGCCGATCCTCGCCGAGCAGGCCGTCGAGGACGTGTTCCCGCTGCCGAAGGAGCTGGTCGGCGAGGGATCGCTCTTCCTGCTCAAGGTGGTCGGGGACTCGATGATCGAGGCCGCCATCACCGACGGGGACTGGGTGGCCGTGCGCCAGCAGCCGACCGCGGAGAACGGCGAGATCGTGGCCGCGATGCTGGACAACGAGGCCACCGTCAAGACCTACAAGCGCAAGGACGGCCACGTCTGGCTGCTCCCCGCGAACGAGGCCTACGAGCCCATCCCCGGCGACGAGGCGACCGTGCTCGGCCGCGTCGTGGCGGTGCTGCGCAAGCTCTGACCCGGCTCGTGGCCCGGACGCCCCGAGGACTCAGCGGCGTCCCCGGACCCGTCGCCGGCGTCCGCCGAGCATCCGCGCCCGGACCACCCACAGCAGCACGCCGGCCAGCACGACGACGAGGACCACCGCGCCCAGGAGCAGCGCGCCCGCCGGCCCACCACCCGTCCGGGGACCGGACGCGGCCGCTGCCGACGTGCCGTCCGGCGGCGACGCGGCGGTTGCCGACGACGCCGCCGGCGGCGGCAGGCCGTCGACGAGCCCCGTCGCGCCCGGGACCGCGCGCAGCGACGCCGTCCCCTTCCCGCCGACTCGGGGACGTGCCGGCCTCACCGGCGGAGAGCAGCGTCCCGTCGGCGGTGAACGCGACCGCCTCGCCCTGCGGTTCGCCCGGCAGCGGCACGTCGACGGGCGTCCCGCGCAGCGCGGCGACGACGTCGTCGGCGGTGCCGCCGCCGACCCGGTAGAGCCAGGCGTCGGTGTAGGTGCGGACCGCCGCGACGCGACCGTCCGCCGAGAGCGCGCCGCCGGTGACCAGGCCGCGCCCGAACGGCCCGATCGGTCCGCCCTCGGTGCTCGAGAGCGGGACCAGGAACTCGCCGACGTGGCGCAGCGGCGTGGGCGACGACCCGGCCGGGGGCGGCGCGGTGGTGGTGTAGATCCCGCTGCGCCCGCCGAGGTCCTTGGTGACGATCACGGGCCGGCCGTCGGCCGGGAGCAGCAGCGTCTCGGCGTCGTGGGGGCCGTCCGGGTAGACCAGCCGGCGCACCTCCGCCGGGCCCCGCACCGGGAGCCGGATCAGGGCGATGCTCGTGCGGACGTGGTCGTTGTCCCCGATGTCGGCGAGCCAGAGCGTGCCGTCCGCGCTGCGGGCGAGGTCCTCGACGTCGCGTCCGCTCACCCCGACCGCGCGGCTCGAGGCGACCGAGCAGTCCGGGGCGAGGGTGTACACGACGGTCGCGTTCCCGCTGTCGTCGACGACGGCGGGCCCCGCGGGGGTCACGGCGAGCCCGGACGTCTCGTCGAGACGCGGGTCGTCGAGCGCGCACCGCGTCACGGGCCCCGGCGCGGCCGCGGCCACCGGCGCCGGGCCGACGGCCGACACCGCGAGGGCCGACACGGTGATCACCAGCACCGCGGCGGCGAGGAGCGCACCGCGCGGACGGCTCACGCCGGGGGCACCGACGTCACAGGTTCCACCCCGCGGCGGAGGTCACGACACCGCGACGTCCGCACCGACCGAGGCCCGCTCGACGGCGGCGGCCAGCTCGGGCTTGACCCGGGCCTGCAGGACGGTGCCCTCGGCGACGTGGCGCTCGGCGAGCACCTCGCCCTCGGCGTGCACCCGGCCGACGAGCGCGCCCTCGGTGAACGGCAGGACCACGTCGACCTCGACCTCGGGACGCGGCAGCGACTCGGCGATCCGGCGGCGCAGGAGCTCGATGCCCTCGCCGGTCCGCGCCGAGACGAACACCGCACCGGGCAGCGTCGCACGCAGCTGCGCCAGCGCGAGCGGGTCGGCGTCGTCGACCTTGTTCACCACCAGCAGCTCCGGCGGCGCGGTCGCGTCCTTCGGGCCGATCTCGGCGATCACCTCGCGCACCGCGGCGATCTGGTCGGTCGCGGCGGGGTCGGCGCCGTCGACGACGTGCACGACGAGGTCGGCGTCGCCCACCTCCTCGAGCGTGGAGCGGAACGCCTCGACGAGCTGGTGGGGCAGGTGGCGCACGAACCCGACGGTGTCGGTGAGGGTCGCCTCCCGGCCGTCCGGGATCTCCCATCGACGCGTCGTCGGGTCGAGGGTCGCGAAGAGCGCGTCCTCGACGAGCACGCCCGCGTCGGTGATGGCGTTGAGCAGCGAGGACTTGCCGGCGTTGGTGTACCCGGCGATCGCGACGGCCGGGACCTCCCGACGACGCCGGCGGTCGCGCTGGGTGTCGCGGACGGTCTTCATGCCCTCGAGCTCGCGGCGCAGCTTCGCGATCCGCTGGTGGATGCGCCGCCGGTCGGTCTCGAGCTTGGTCTCACCGGGACCACGGGTGCCGACGCCGCCGCCACCCGCGCCACCGCCACCACCGGCGCCGCCGCCCTGGCGGGACATCGACTCGCCCCAGCCGCGCAGGCGGGGCAGGAAGTAGCGCAGCTGGGCGAGCTCGACCTGGGCCTTGCCCTCCCGGGAGCGGGCGTGCTGGGCGAAGATGTCGAGGATCAGGGCCGTCCGGTCGACGACCTTGACCTTGAGCTTCTCCTCGAGCTGTCGCAACTGGCCGGGCGAGAGCTCGCCGTCGGCGATCACGGTGTCGGCGCCGGTCGTGGACACGGTCTCGCGCAGCTCGGCGACCTTCCCGGAGCCGACGAACGTGGCCGGGTCCGGATGGGAGCGCCGCTGGACGAGGCCGTCGAGGACCTCCGAGCCCGCGGTCTCCGCGAGGCGCGCGAGCTCGACCATGGAGGCGTCCGCCATCGCGGCGCTGCCCTCGGTCCACACGCCGACGAGCACGACGCGCTCGAGGCGCAGCTGCCGGTACTCGACCTCGGTGACGTCGGTGAGCTCGGTGGACGCCCCGGTGAGGCCCGGGACGCGGCGCAGCGACGTGCGCTCCTCGAGCTCCATCGACCCCGTGGTGGGGTCGGTCTGCTCGTGGAGGTCGTCGGAGAGCGCCGTCGGGTCGATGTCGATGCGGCCGCGGTCGGGGCGGCCCTCGCGACGGGTGGACACACCGGACACGGGGGGCGTGGGCGGACCGGAACGGTCGGATGCGGGTTCTGTCATCGTGAGCTCCACTGTCCCACGAGCGACGCGCGGTCACCACGCCTTTCCGGAGCGCGTCGCCGGGCCCGGGAGCACGGCCTCACGGCACCCGCCGTCACACCCCGGCGCGGGCCCGCAGCCCGACGCGGGCCCGCAGCTCGCCCTCGACGTCGGGGTCCGCCTCCAGCTCCACCTCGCCGCGGGCGACGAGCACGGCCGGGCCGGTCAGCGTCGTGGTCGACCCCGGCCCGGAGCCCAGCCCGGCGCCGACCCCGACCCGCAGCACCCCGCCCGGCGTCGTGACCGTCACCGTCCCGGAGTCCAGGCCCGCGGCGCGGAGCGCGGCGACCGCGCCGGCCACGGTCCCCGTCCCGCACGAGCGGGTCTCGCCCGAGCCGCGCTCGTGCACGCGCAGGTGGGTGGCCCCGTCGGCGGACAGCGGCGTCAGGAACTCGACGTTCACCCCGCCCGGGAAGAGCTCGACGTCGTGCCCGGGGGCGACGGTGAGGTCGAGGGCGTCGACGTCGGCGGTGGTCACGCAGGCGAGGTGGGGGTTGCCGACGTCGACGGCCACGCCCGGGAAGGAGGTCACCGACGCCGCGGGTCCCACGGCGGACGGCACGATCGCGACCGAGTCCGGGCCGACCCGCGCCGGGCCCATGTCGACGGTCACCTCGCCGTCGGGGTCCTCCCCCAGCTCGACGGTCCGCAGCCCGGCCCGGGTCGCGACGGCGAAGGTCCCGGCCGGCGCGAGCCCCGCCTCCACCAGGTAGCGGGCGAACACCCGCACCCCGTTGCCGCACATCTCGGCGATCGAGCCGTCGGCGTTGCGGTAGTCCATGAAGAAGGCGGCCCCGGGCTCCTGACTGGGCGCCACACGCAGCACGCCGTCGGCGCCGAGCCCGCGGCGGCGGTGGCAGAGGGCGCGGACGGCGGCGGGGCCGAGGTCGAGCCGACCCTCGGGGTCGGGCAGCAGCACGAAGTCGTTCTCCGTGCCGTGGCCGAGCACGAACTCCATCGCGATCACTCCTCCCGCCCCCAGCCTACGAACTCCCCGTGCCGTCACACGCCAGGGTGACGACCTCGTCGACGAGCGTGGCCGACGACGCGTCGAACCACCTCACCCGCGGGTCGCGGCGGAACCAGGAGCGCTGCCGGCGGACGAGACGGCGGGTCGCGACGACGATCCGGCGCCGGGCCTCGGCGAGCGCGGCCGGGTCCGGCTCGGCGCCGTCCTCCGTGCCGGCGAGGACCTCGAGGAGCTCGCGGTAGCCGACGGCGCGCGACGCGGTCTCGCCCCGGGCCAGCCCCCGGGCGGCGAGCCCGCGGACCTCGTCGAGGAGACCGGCGGCGAGCATGCCGTCCACGCGCTCCTCGATGCGCACGTCGAGGGCCGGGGTGTCGCGGTCGATCCCGACGAGCAGCGTGTCGCGACGCGGCGCCCCGGGGCGGGGCAGGCTCGCGGCGAACGGCGCCCCGGTGATCTCGACGACCTCGAGCGCCCGCACGACGCGCCGGCCGTTGCTCGGCAGGATCCCGGCCGCGGCGTCCGCGTCGACGCGCGCGAGCCGGTCGTGCAGCGCGGCCGGACCGACCTCGGCGAGCTCCCCCTCGAGCCGGGCGCGGACCGCGGGGTCGGTCCCGGGGAAGCGCAGGTCGTCGACGAGAGCCTGGACGTAGAGGCCGGATCCCCCGACGGCGACCGGGGTCCCGCCGCGGTCGAGGACGTCGTCGACGGCGGCGCGGGCGTCACGCTGGTAGGCGGCGACGGTCGCGGTCTCGGTGACCTCGAGGACGTCGAGCAGGTGGTGGGGGACGCCGTGACGGGCCGCCACGGGCAGCTTCGCGGTGCCGATGTCCATGCCGCGGTAGAGCTGCATGGCGTCGGCGTTGACGACCTCGACGCCGTCGAGGCGTGCGGCGAGCGCGAGCGCCAGGTCGGACTTACCGGTCGCCGTCGGCCCGACGAGGGCGATCGGTCGCGGGCTCACCGGAGCACTCTGACAGGGAGCGGATCGTGGGTCATTGCTGGTCGGGGGTGCGACGCCGGGCGGGAAGCTGTTTGAATGCCCGCACGATCGGAGCGGGAGGTGTGCGGCGAATGGCCGACGAGCAGGCCGCGGGGGTGGCCGGCACGGTTCCGGGCGGGGTCGGCACACGGCCGGGTGCAGCAGGGACCCAGGACGAGCCGGAGACCGGGAGCACCACGAACGGCACGACGAGCGACGCGGAGCACGCCCCGCAGGACGGGGAGACTTCCGCGCCGGAGACGACGGCCGAACCCGAGACGCCCCGGCCCGAGACGATGGTCGAGCCCGACGCGACGGCTCTACCCGTCCCGGACCCGGAGCCCGACCCGCTGCCGACCCCGGCGGCGCTCGCCGAACCCGAGACGGCACCCCGGCCCGACGCGACGGCCGAGCCCGAGGCGCCCGAGCCCCCGAGGCGACGGCCGAGCCCGACGCGACGGCCCAGCCCGTGCCGGACCCGGAACCCGACCCGCTCCCGTCCCCGGCGTCGCTCGCCGCCGAGACCCCGACCCCGCGCCCCACGCCGGCACCCGACCCGGCTCCGACCCCGGCCCCGGCCCCGACTGCCGAGGCCCCTGGCGCACCTGGCCCCGGTGCCCCGACCCCGAGCGCGGCGGCCTCCGAGGTGGCCGAGGTCCCGACCGTCGTCCCCGCCTCCGACGAGCCCGGCCGATGGGGCCGCGTCGACGCCGACGGCACCGTCTGGACCGTGGCCCCCGAGGGCGAGCGCGCCGTCGGGTCGTGGCAGGCCGGCGACGCCGTGGAGGGCCTCGCGCACTACGCGCGGCGGTTCGACGACCTGCGCACCGAGGCCGACCTCCTGGTGCGCCGGCTGCAGTCCGGGCGCGGCGACGCGGCGGGCGTGCTCCGCAGCGCCGGTGTGCTGCGGGAGCGGCTCGACGTCGCGGCCGTCGTGGGTGACCTGCCCGGCCTCGTCGTCCGCCTCGACGCGGTCATCGCCTCCGCCGAGCAGGCCGGCCGCGTCGAGAAGTCGGCGAAGGCGACCGCGCGGGAGCAGTCGATCGCCCGCAAGGAGGCCCTCATCGGCGAGGCCGAGACGCTCGCCGAGGAGACCACGCGCTGGAAGCACGCGGGCGACCGCTTCTCGGCGATGCTCGAGGAGTGGAAGTCGATCCGCGGGATCGACCGCAAGGCCGACGACGCGCTCTGGAAGCGGTTCGCCAAGGCCCGCGAGACCTTCACCCGCCGTCGCGGGGCGCACTTCGCCGAGCTCGACCGCGGCCGCGCCACCGCGAAGGCGCGCAAGGAGGAGCTGGTCGTCGAGGCGGAGTCGCTGCAGGAGTCCGAGGACTGGGGACCGACCGCGGGCCGCTACAAGGAGCTCATGGTCGAGTGGAAGGCGGCCGGGCGGACCTCGAAGGACGCCGACGACGCCCTCTGGGCCCGCTTCCGCGGCGCGCAGGACCACTTCTTCTCGCGCCGCTCGGCGACGTTCGACGCCCGGGACGCCGAGTTCGCCGGCAACGCGACGGCCAAGGAGGCCCTGCTCGCCGAGGCGGCCGCCATCGACCTGGCCGACGTGGACGCCGCCCGCGCCGCGCTCCGCTCGGTGCAGGAGCGGTGGGACGAGATCGGCAAGGTGCCCCGCGAGCGGGTGCGGGAGTTCTCGGCCCGGCTCAAGGAGGTCGAGGACCGGGTGCGCGCCGCCGTCGACAAGCGCTGGACGCGCGTCGACCCGGAGAAGGAGGCCCGCGTCGGGCAGTTCCGGGAGCGCGTCGCGCAGTTCGAGGCGCAGGCCGCGAAGGCCCGCGCCGCCGGGGACGAGCGCCGGGCGAAGGAGGCCGACCGCCAGGCCGAGCAGTGGCGGGAGTGGCTCGCGGCCGCGGAGCGCGCGACCGGCTGAGGGTGCCCGGCTGGTCTAGACCCCCAGCGGGTCGGGCACCGTCGCCGCCGCGGCGGCCTCGCGCAGCAGCGCGGTGTCCGCACCCACCAGGGCCGGGCCGTGCCCGAACCCGACGACGGCCGCGTCGAAGCGGCCGAACAGCCGGAACGAGTCCGCCGCGCGTGCCCGGTCGGCGTTGAACGGGCCGAGGATCACGGCGCCCTCGTGGCTCGCCGCGGTGTCGCCGGTGCACAGGACGCCCGACTCGGGGAACCAGTACGCAGCGCTGCCGTCGGTGTGGCCGGGGGTGGCGACGACGTGCACGCCGCCCAGGACGCTGCCGTCGTCGAGCTCCCGGTCGACCCGGGCGGGCCCCAGTCGCGCAGGGCCGCCGCCACGGCCTCCCCGTTCCCGACCGCGCCGGTGTCCACGAGCACCACCCCGCGCGGGGTCCTCACCAGGTAGGCCTGCCCGGGGACGCCCACCAGCATCCGCACGTCGGGCCCGAGATCGACGACGTCCATGGCCGGGGAGCATCGTCGTCCGGGTGCCGGGTGTCGCGACTGTTCGCTACGGGCACGACGGCTCAGTGGCCGTCGTCGGGTCCGCCGGGCGCGACGAAGATGCAGAACGGGTGCCCGGACGGGTCGGTGTAGACGTACAACGGCTCCTCGGGGTCGTCCGAGGAGTCACGCACCAGGCGGGCGCCCAGCTCGAGCGCCCGCGCGTGCTGACGCGCGAGGTCCTCGATCGTCGGGACGGTCAGGTCGAGGTGCACGCGCTGGGGTCGGTCACCGTCCGGCCACGTCACCTCCGACAGAGCCGGGACCGGCTGGAACGCGAGCACGGGCATCCCGCGCCCGTCGCGCAGCGCCAGCCACTGCTCGGACTGCGGGTCGGGGCCGCCGTCGTCCGGGGGCTCGTCGCCGATCCGGTAGCGCAGGCCCAGCAGCCGGCGGTAGAACTCGGCGAGCGCGCGGGCGTCCACGGCGTCGAACACGGTCTGGCGCAGGATCGGGTGGTCGACCATCGGGCCTCCTCGCGTGAGAGTCGCTCTCCGGACGTCCAGTGTCAGGAACGGGGCGTTCCTGACACTGCTGGCACCGCGGCCCGCCGGAACCGCACCGCCGACCCCGGCCGGAGCTGGCCCGCCCGGTCGGTGTCGGCGTCGAGCACGACGCCGATGACGGGGTAGCCGCCGGTCACCGGGTGGTCGGCCAGGAAGACCGTCGGCCGCCCGGACGGGGGCACCTGCACGCTCCCCCGGATCACGCCCTCGCTCGGCAGCTCGGCGCCCTCGTGCTCGGCCGTGCGGGCGAGCTCGGGACCGTCGAGCCGGAACCCGACGCGGTTGGCGTCGTCGGTGACCGTCCACGCCGTGCGCAGGAAGGCGGTGACGGCGTCGTCGGCGAACCAGTCCCGACGCGGGCCCGAGGACCACCTCCAGCGTCACCTCGCCCGCGGGCCCGGCGGCTCCGGCGCGACGTCCACCGGCGGCACCGGCGACGGCGGCGCCTCCCCCACCGGCAGCTCGACGCCGGGTTCGAGCACGGCGGGCCCGAGCCCGGCGACGGTGTCCGTGGCCCGGCTCCCCAGCACCGCGTCGACCGCGATCCCGCCGCGCACCGCCACGTAGGTCCGCAGGCCGCTCGGCCGGTGCGCCCAGCCGCACCTCGGCGCCCGCGGGCACGACGACGGCCCGGTGCAGGTCGCCGGGCCGGCGCCCGACCGCATCGGCGCGGGCGCCCCGGTCAGGGCGACCACGGTCGTCGTCGTCACGCCGTGAACGGCCGAGCCCGCCGAAGCGTGACCTCGAGGCCCGCCGCGGCCTCGTCGTTCCCGACGAGCCGGTTCGCCAGCCGCAGCGCCGCCCGGTCGGCCGCCCCGGACACCCCGACGCCGAGGTCGGCGCGGCCGGGGCGCCCGAGCAGCGTCCTGGACGGTGGTCAGCGGGCCGGTCGCCGTGACCGTCAGGGACCGGCTCACATCGTCCCGGCTCATCGGGCCCGGAACCGGATGCGCGCGCCCGGGACGAGGACGGCGGGCGGGTCACGGTCGAGGTCCCACAGCACGTGGTCGGTCCGCCCGATGAGCTGCCAGCCCCCGGGCGACTCGCGGGGGTAGACGCCGCTGAACTCCCCCGCCAGCCCGACCGCGCCGGCCGGGACCCGGGTGCGCGACGACGACCGCCGCGGCACGTGCAGCCGGTCGTCGTCCTGCGCTCCTCCGCCACCAGGTACCCGAACCCCGGCGTGAACCCGGCGAACGCCACCGTCCAGACCTGGCCGGTGTGCGCCTCGACGATCTCCTCGCGGCTCAGCCCGGTGTGCGCGGCCACGTCGTCGAGGTCCTCGCCGTCGTAGGTCACCGCGATCTCCGTGACCTCGCCGCCGGCGTCCCGCGAGCCCGTCGGGCGCCGGCTCGCGGGCGCGCACGTCCCGCGCGACGGCGGGCAGGTCGGCGGCCGAGCGCACCCGCAGCAGCACGGTGCGCGCCGCGGGGACGAGGTCGACGACGCCGTCGGGCGGGGCCGCGGCCAGCGCCGCGTGGAGGGCCAGGACCTCGGGGAGCGAGTCCAGCTCGACGAGCAGGCCGGTGTCACCGCAGGGCCGCAGGGTGCGGGTCACGGCGCCCATCCTGCGCCGTGCCGCGACGCCGGGCTCACCGGAAGATCGACGGGATCGCGGCGAGCGACACGATCCCGGCGTAGACGGTGAACACGAACGCGGCGAGCCCGAGGATCAGCAGGATCGCCGGCTGGCGGACCCCGCCGAGCAGGTCACGCCGCCGCCAGGCGATCCAGAGGATCAGGCCCAGCCCGAACGGCAGGATCAGCCCGTTGAACGCGCCGGCGAACACCAGCAGCGACGCCGGCGCCTGGCCGATCACGAGGAACGCGACCGTGCACACCGTGACGAACACCGAGATCGTCAGGTTGAACCGGCGGTCCACCACCGGCGAGAGGGTGCGCAGGAACGACGCCGAGGTGAACGAGGCGCCGATCGTGCTCGTCATGCCCGCCGTCCAGAGCACGACGCCGAACAGGTGCAGGCCGGCGGGGCCGAGGGCGAACGCGAAGGCCGAGCCGGCGGGGTCGGCCTTCGAGAGCTGTGCGCCGGCCGCGACCGCGCCGAGGATGCCGAGGAACAGCAGGATGCGCAGGACCCCGGTGACGAGGATGCCGTTCACCGAGCCGCGGCTGATGGTGCGGAGGTTCTCGGGTCCGGTGGTGCCCGACTCGATGAGCCGGTGCGCCCCGGCGTAGGTGATGTAGCCGCCGACGGTGCCGCCGATCAGCGTGAGCACCGGGAGCAGGTCCAGCCCGACCGGCGCGACGGTGCGCAGCGCCGCCTGACCGATCGGCGGGTCCGTCACCACCGCGACGATCGCGATCAGCACGATCTTCAGGACGCCCAGGACGATCACCGCGCGGTCGATCGTGCCGTCCAGCGCGCGGTAGTTGAAGATCACGATCGCGAGCACCGCGCTGATCACCGCGCCGAGACGGGTGTCGAGCCCGACGGCGTCGTGCAGGCCGAGCCCGGCGGCGCTGATGTTGCCGATGCCGAACACCAGCCCGCCCACGACGACGAGGAACGCCAGCACGTGCCCGGACCACGGCAGCACGCGGTTGGCGAGGTCCTGGGCGCGCATCCCGGACAGCCCGACGACCCGCCAGACGTTGAGCTGGATGGCGAGGTCGATGAGGACGCTCGCGACGATCGCCGCGGCGAACGAGGGCCCGTACTTCGCGGTGAACGTGCCGGTCTGCGAGATGAACCCGGGTCCGGCCGCGGACATGGCCATGAGGAACATCGCGCCGGCGACGGCGACCGAGCGCTTCACCGAGACGGTCGGCCCGTCCGGACTCCTCCCGGTGTCGTCGGGCCCGTCCGGACGGGGTGCCGCGGTGCTCTCGTCGGGGGCGTTCTTCTCCGGGACGTCGGTCATGGGGGCCTCCCTGCAGGCCTCGCTACGGCGGCAGGGCGGCCGGTCGGCGGTCGTCGTCCTCGACGTCCTCGGATGGGGTCGGCCCCGCGCGGAGTTCGTCCAACGTAGGGATCGTTCAACAATCCGTCAACGGCGGGGGCTGCGCCTCGATTCTCGCGCGAAGGGACCCTTCGGTCGATCTAGCCGACCGAAGGGTCCCCTCGCGTAGAACGGCGTGAGGGCCGATCAGTCGCGCGAGAGCGCCCAGGTGGCCCAACGGCCGGCGAGCACGATCAGCGAGATCAGCGCCAGCCACAGTCCGAACCCCGCGCCGTGGCCCGGCACGGTGTTCTGCGACCAGACCGCCCACAGACCCGTGACCGAGGTGATGCAGCACCCTGCGGCCGTCACGAACACGACTTCCCAGCGCCGCGTGAGCACCGACGCCACCGAGCATCCGACCCCGAAGACGAGGGCGAGGATGGAGAACAGCCGCGGCAGCGTCGTCACCCCCGAGATGCCCGAGACGACCTGCCAGCCGGTCGCGCCGTCGGCGGTCCACCGGAGGACGACGGCCACCAGCAGCACCAGCACCGCGACCGCGGCGACCAGCACCTTCGGGCCGAAGTCGACCTCGCGCGAGATCGAGGGGCGCTCCGCCTCGGCCGCCTGCACGGGGCGGGCGGGCTCGTCGAAGGGGTTCGGACGGGTCATGCGCTGGGACTCCCCACACCGCAGGCCGCTGACACCGGTTCCGGGGTCGTCTCCGGGCGTCCGATCGACGGCAGGCCCAACGTCACCCGCGGCGTCGTCGGGCGCGTGCCCGCCTCGTGCGCGTCGCCGGCCCGCGTCCGGCGGTGGGTCAGGACGTCGCCGTCGGCCACCACGTGGTGCGGCGCCCCGTAGGTGGCGCGGACGGTGACGACGTCCCCGGGCCGCACGTCGCCGGACAGCGCCGGGCCGGTCGGCGTGAAGTGCACCAGCCGGCCGTCGCGGGCGCGGCCGGACATGCGGCGGGTCGCGGAGTCCTTGCGGCCCTCGCCGGAGGCGACGAGCAGCTCGAGCTCGCGGCCGACCTGCTCCCGGTTCCCCGCGAGGGACATCTCCTCCTGCAGGGCGACCAGCCGGTCGTAGCGGTCCTGGACGACGGCCTTGGGCACCTGGTCTCCCAGCGTCGCGGCCGGGGTCCCGGGTCGCGGCGAGTACTGGAAGGTGAAGGCCTGGGAGAAGCGGGACCGGCGGACGACGTCGAGCGTGCCCTGGAAGTCCTCCTCGGTCTCCCCCGGGAAGCCGACGATGATGTCGGTGGTCAGCGCCGCGTCGGGCATGGCGTCGCGCACCTCGTCGACGATCTCGAGGTAGCGCCGCGCGCGGTAGCTGCGGCGCATCGCCTTGAGCACCCGGTCGGAACCGGACTGCAGCGGCATGTGCAGCTGCGGGCAGACGTTCGGCGTCTCGGCCATGGCGGTGATGACATCGGACGTGAAGTCACGCGGGTGTGGGCTCGTGAAGCGGACCCGCTCCAGGCCCTCGATCGCGCCGCACGCGCGCAGCAGATCGGCGAACGCCGTCCGGCCGCTCGCCCGGTCGTCGAAGTCCACCCCGTAGGCGTTGACGTTCTGCCCGAGCAGGGTCACCTCGAGCACGCCCTCGGCGACCAGGGCCTCGACCTCGCCGAGGACCTCGCCCGGGTCGGCGGTCGACCTCCTTGCCGCGCAGCGAGGGGACGATGCAGAAGGTGCAGGTGTTGTTGCAGCCGACGGAGATCGACACCCAGCCCGAGTAGGCGGACTCGCGGCGGGCCGGCAGGTGCGACGGGAACGTCTCGAGCGCCTCGAGGATCTCGACCTGCGCCTCGCCGTTGTGCCGCGCGCGGTCGAGCAGCGCGGGAGCGACCCGACGTTGTGGGTGCCGAACACGACGTCGACCCACGGGGCGCGCTTCGTGACGGTCTCGCGGTCCTTCTGCGCGAGGCACCCGCCGACCGCGATCTGCTGGTCGGGCCGGGCGGCCTTCGTCGGGGCGAGGCGACCGAGCTGGCCGTAGAGCTTGTTGTCGGCGTTCTCGCGGACCGCGCAGGTGTTGAACACGACGAGGTCGGCGTCCTCGGGCGCGGCGTCGGAGGGGGCGGGCTCCCACCCGGCCTCGACGAGCACGCCGGCGAGGCGTTCGGAGTCGTGCACGTTCATCTGGCACCCGTGGGTGCGGATCGCGAAGGTGCGCGGTACTGCTGCGGTCATCGCCCCCAGGATAGGCGCCCGACCTGGCCCGATCCCCGGCGGATCGGGGTTCGGGGGCGACACCCCCGAACCCGATCCACCCCGGGATCAGACCGCGACCAACCGCTTCGCCTCGGCCCCGTGGCGGGACCCCCAGCGGGCGCGGACGTCGTCGAGCTCGGCCAGGTGGGACTCGATCTCGGCGATCCGTTCCGTGTCCCCGTCCGGGGCCGCGTCGGCTCCGGCCTCGTCGGCCGCGCGCACCGCCTCCACCGCGACCCGCAGGCGCTCGTCGTTGATCACGGTGAAGTGGTCGCGCAGCGTGCGGTGGATCGCGCGCAACTGGGCCCGCTGGTGGTCACCGGCGCGGAAGTTCACGTCGTCGAGGAGCTTCGCGGCCGTGGCGCGGCCCTCGGCCATGCGGCGCTCCCGGATGTTCTTGCGGTCCTCGACGTAGGTGAACACGCCGAGCAGCACGCCGGCACCCACCGAGTACACGCTGATCAGGCTCAGGCCCGCGAGGCTGGTCAGGACGCCGACCATGAGGATGCCGCCGTAGGAACCGCGCAGGCTGTTCACCGCCCGGGAGAGCACGCCGCCCCCGGTCACGGGCGGGTCCATGGGGGTGACGCGCACCAGGGTCCCGTCGGGCTCGGCGAGGACGAACCGGGGCCGGGTGAGCCCGGACGGTGAACCCGCTCCGGTGCCGGCGAGCTCGCGGGCGACCGTCTCGGCGAGGACGGCGGCCCGGTCGCGGACCATGGTCTGGTCGGCGCGCACGGCCTCGTCGATGCGGCGGCGCAGTGTGCCCTCGAAGCCCTCCCAGTCCTTGAGCGCCCGACCGGAGAGGATCTCGGCATCGGCGACCTCGAGGACCCCGCGCAGCCGTTCCCGCAGGTCGAAGTCGGCCTGGGCGCAGAGGTCGGCCATGCCGTCGGAGAGCGCGATCTGCCAGCTCGCGGAGCGCTGCTGGCACCGGTCGAGCTCCGCGATCGCGCGACGCCGGCGCTCCAGGGGGTGCCGGTACCGCGGGCCCGCAGACGGGCGAGCTCGGTGGACCAGCCGTGGCCGAGCTGGTCGGCGGCGGCACGCAGCTCGGCGACGACGGCCTCGCACAGTGCCGGGGCCACGGCCGTGTCGATCCGGTCGCGCACGAACTCGAGCAGCTGGGGGACGCCCGAGGAGACGAGCGCCGACCGGTCGTCGTGGCGGTGGCCCCGCTCGCACATCGCCGCGGAGATCGGCAGCAGCGGGATCGGCGGGGTGTCGAGGCCGGCCGAGCCGAGGGCACGGCGGTCGGCCTGCAGGACCGCGGTGAGGTCGGGGCAGGTCTCGAAGTCGGTGAGCACCCCCAGGACCGGGACGCCCCGGGCACGGAGCCGGGCGAGCGCGTCGAGCTCGGCCGGCCCGTATCCGCTGCGCGCCTCG
This sequence comes from uncultured Actinomycetota bacterium, assembly GCA_963849235.1. GTDB lineage: Bacteria > Actinomycetota > Actinomycetes > Mycobacteriales > Pseudonocardiaceae > Actinomycetospora. The sequence goes on from CAWKGY010000005.1 coordinate 216,960, forward strand.
GTGGCGAAGAGGACGACGTCGACCACCTCCGCGAGCGGCCGGCGGTCGGAGCCGTGGCGGCCGGGGACGTCGACGAACGACGACCCCGGCAGCCACGCCGCCGCGACCTTGCGCAGGACCTGGACCAGCGGCTCGCCGTCGGCCCCGCCGCGGGCGCACACGGCGATCCGCAGGGGGCGTCCGGTCGTCCAGGACCGGGCGAGCGCGAGGCGCTCGACCACGTCCGTCCGGCCGGCGAGCGTGGCCAACCGGTCGCTCCGGTCGAGCAGCGCCACCAGCTCGGCGCTCCCCAGTCGAGGGGGTCCAGGGCTGCACGGTCACGGTCTCCTCCTTCGGTGTCGCGAGCCGCCGGTCAGTGGCCGACGAGGTGGGTGTGGTCGGTGGTCGTGTGGTGGGTGGTGTCGGTGGTCGCCGTCGTCGTGTCGTGGGTGGTCAGCCCGCTGGACAGGCTGGAGCTGGTCGAGGTCTCGGCGCCGGTCGTGGTGGCCGTCGTGGCCGTGGTCGGCGTCGTGGTGTGGGTGGTGGGGGTGGCGTGGCTGGTCGCGGCCGACGTCGTGGACGTGGTGGAGGCCGAGGTGGACACCGCCGTGCTCGACGCGGCCGTCGTGGTGGCCGCGGCGTGGGAGCCGGCCGCGGCGGTCGTCGACGCGTGGTCGGTGCCGGTCGTGGCCGTGGTGGTCGCCGCCGCGTGCGAGCCGGCCGTGGTGGTCGACGCGTGGTCGGTGGTGCCCGTGGTGCTGGTGGCGGCGGTGCCGGTGGCGGGGGTGCCGGTGGCGGTGCCGGGGCATCGGTGGCGTGGGTCGCGGCGGTCGACGTCGCCGGGGTGGCGGCTGAGGTGCCGGTCGTCGCGTGGGCGCCGGCGGTGGTCGCGCTCGGCGGTTCCGGCGGAGGTGGCGACCGAGGTGCCGAGGTCGGCCTGCGGGGCGACGCCGGTGGCGGCCTGACCGGTCACGGCGTGCTGGGTGCTCGCCTGCTGGGTCGCGGCGTGCTGAGTGTTCGCCTGCTGGGTCACGGTGTGCTGAGTGCTCGCCACGACGGCGGACGGGTGGCTCGCCTGCGCGACGGTGTGGGTGAGCGGCTGCGAGGCGACGGACGACGAGGACCGCAGGTCCACCGGCGTGACGGCGACCGCGGCCACGTTCGCCGCCCCGCCGGCCGTCGTGCCCGACACGGCGGCCCGCTCGCCCGCGCTCGCGGCGGCGACCGACGAGGAGCTCGCAGCGGCGGGCGCCCAGGAGGAGGCCGGAGACGAGCGGCGTGCCGGCACCTGAGCCGAGGGCAGCCGTGCCCGAGCGAGGACTGGCCGGACGAGGGCTGGCCGACGAGGGCTGTGCCGGACGAGCCGTGGACGCCGGGGGTCGGGGTCCCGTGGAGGTGCTGCCCGAAGGCCTGCTGGCCCGGAGTGTGCTGGGTGGAGACGTGGTGGCCCGCGGTGTGCTGACCCACGCCGCGCTGACCGGGCGTGTGCTGACCCGCGCCGTGCTGAGCAGGAGCGTGCCGGCCGGGCGCGTGCTGACCCGCGCCGTGCCGGCCGGGCGCGTGCTGAGCCGGCGCGTGCTCCCGGCCGCCGGGTGACCACACCGCGTCGTGACCCTGGTGGTCGCTCCGCGCCTGCTCGCTGCGGTGCGGGTCGTGCGAGCGCTCCTGGCGCTCCCAGGCCCGCGACCCGACGTGCCGGTCGCCCTCGTGACCCTGCGGCACGTGCTGCGGAGCTCACCCACGTCGGCGCCGGAGCCGTGTGCTGGGGGACGTGGTCATGATGCACGGGCTGCGACGGAACGTGGCGGTCGTCGATGCGGTGCCTGCCGTGCTCGTCGTGCGCGCGGTGGCCGTGGGTGGGCTCCCGCGCCGGGCTGGGCCTGAGGCGGGAGCGTGCGCCGGGCCGGCGGGCCGGTCGTGACGGTCGAGCAGGGCGGCGGCGCGGACGGGTCCGCCGAACGAATCCTCGGACACTGGGTGGCTCCTTCGAGCTCGGTGGGTCCCGCTGCGGAGCAGCGGCGTCCGCGCGAGGCCGTCCTGAACGGCTCGCTCGCCGGGCCTGGCCCGGGCCCCGGAACCTCTCGGTCCGCGGGCGACGAGACAGACGATCGCGACCGTCGCTGAGGGGAGGCTGTGGCGATCATGGACGTCAGAGATGACCGAGCGTCATCTCCTGTGCGGAACCCCTGACCAGGACTCGGCCGAACCGGTGAACGGCGTCGCGGTCATCTCGCTGCGAGCCACATCGACGCCCGGCCCCTGCCCGTCGCCACTCCTCTGCCGATCGGCAGATGTTCCCCCGCGCCGGGCTCCCTACCGTCCGGGCACCGACCGCGAGACAGGGGAGACGACCATGAGCACCACCATCACCGAGCACCCGAACGTCACGGCCGCGACCGAGGCGTTCACCGCGCTGGGCCGGGGCGACGTGGGCCCGAGCGACGCGCTGATGACCGACGACTTCGTCATGGTCAACCACGACAACGGAGCAGGCGACTGGCACCTCGTCGAGGGCCGCCAGGCGTTCTTCCGGTTCCTCGGGGTCTGGTTCGAGTTCTTCGAGGGCACCTTCGCCCAGGAGCCGCACGGCATCTACGGCGGCGAGGACCACGTCGTGCTGCTCGTCCACGAGACCGGCCGGGTCGGGGAGGCGGTGTTCGACAACGAGGCCGTCTACGTCATCACGATGCACGACGGCCGGTGGACCCGCCTGGAGACCTACGACCGCGACCGGGAGGCCAACGCCCGCTTCTGGGCGCAGGTGGGTGTCACCGCGCCGCCGATGTGAGTGGAATGGGCGACATGGGCCCGCGGATCCCGGCTGCCGCCACGACCTTCGTGGGCCGGGCCGCCGAGCTCGCCGCCGTGACCGCGGCGGTCCGCGCGCACCGGCTGGTCACCGTGGTCGGTCCCGGCGGGGCCGGGAAGACCCGCGTCGCCTACGAGGCCGTGGCGGGTCTCGGTGACCGGCTCCTCGGGCTCGTCGAGCTGGCCGGGGTCCCGGCCGGCGAGGACCCGTCGGGCGCCGTCCTCGCCGGGTGCGGCGTGCGGGAGGACCCGGCACTGGCCGCGGCGGAACGCCTCGTCGACCGCCTCGCCGACGACGAGGGTCTCGTCGTCCTCGACAACGCCGAGCACGTCCGGGCTCCGGTGGCCGAACTGGTCGCCGACCTGCTGCGCGGCTGCCCCGGCGTCCGGGTGCTGGCGACGAGCCGCGCCGCGCTCGCCGTCGCCGGGGAGGTCGTCGTCGGGATCGACGGCCTGCGGTTGCCCGAAGCGACCGAGCTCGTCCTCGAGCGCGTCCGACGGGTCCAGGCGGCGCCCGACGACGAGGCCTCCCGCCGAGCGGCCGGGCAGGTCGCCCGGGCGGCCGACGGGCTGCCGCTCGCGATCGAGCTGGCCGCCGCCCGCGCCCGTTCCCGGTCCCTCGCCGAGCTGGCCCGGACCATGGGTGACCAGCTCGAGCACGACGCCGCCGACCCGGTGGGCCGGCCGGCGCGTCATCGCTCGCTGCGCGCGTCGATCGCCTGGAGCGTCGGTCTCCTCGACCCCGCCGCCCGGACGGCGCTCGCGGCGCTCGCGCTCTTCCCCGGCCGGTTCACCCGCGCGAGTGCGCTCGCCTCCGCCGGGGGTGGCGGCGTCGGTGTCGATGCCCTCGTCGACCACTCGCTCGTCGCCCTCGACCCGGTGGACGGCCGGCTCCTCCTGCTCGACACCGTCCGGGAGTACGTCCGCACCGAGCTCACCCCCGACCCGGCGGCCTGGCCGCGGCTGATCGCGCACGTCGTGGCGCTGGCGGCGGATGCCGCCGACGGGCTGGCCCGCGCCGACCCCGACGTGCTCGCCGACCTCGACCGCGAGACGGCGGCCGTGCGGGCGGTCCTCGCGCACGCCGTCGACGACGGCACCCCGGCCACGGTCGACGCGGCGGCCGGGATCGTCGCGGACCTCGCCTTCTGGTGGTCGCTGCGCGGCCGGTGCGCCGCGGGGCGGACCTGGGCACGGCGGCTCGCCGCGGCGTTCGGGACGGCTGGACGCACGGTGCCGCCCCGGCTCGGCTGGGCGCACGCCTTCCTCGCCGTCTACTCCGGCGACATCGAGGGCGGCGTGGAGCTCGCGGCCGTCGTCGCCGCGGCGGCCGACGACAGCGTTCCCGACGGCTCCGACCCCGACGGCAGCGTCTCCGACGGCAGCGTTCCCGACGACAGCGTTCCCGACGACAGCGTTCCCTACGGCTCCGGTCCCGACGGCAGCGTTTCCGACGGCTCCGGTCCTGGTGGCGTCGTTCCCGCCGATCCTGCGGGCGTCGATCCCACGGGCGACGCCGTCGCCCGCGCCCGGGCGCTCGTCCTCGTCGGCATGGCGGAGGCCTTCGCCGACCCGGCAGGCGCCGAGGCCACGCTGCGGCGGGCGTCCGAGCTCGCGGCGGGGGTCGGCGACCGGTGGGGCCGGGTCGAGGCCGTGCAGGTGATCGCCTACACCCACCTGCACCGGTCGGTGCCGCGCCAGGCGCTCGCCGACGCGGACGCCCTCGCCACCGATCTCGCCGCCCTGGGCCACGACCAGCTGCGCGCCTGGGACGGCGCCATCCGGGCGGATGCCGCGGCCCAGCTCGGGGAGTTCGGTGCCGCCGTGGAGGCCGGCCGGGACGGACTCGAACGGGCGGTGCGGGTCGGCGAGCCGGTGAGCGCGATCGGGGCGCTGATGCCGCTGGTGGTCGCGCTGTGCGCGCTCGGCCGGGAGGAGGAGGCGGGGCGCCACATCGAGGCCCACACCGGGTTCGCCGCCGACCACCCCGGGCTCGCCGTCCCGCTCTCCCTCGAGCTGACGCGCACCCATCACGGCCTCGGCCGCGGGGTGGCCCCGGACCCGGGCGCGCTCGCGGCCCTGGCCGCCACGGCGAGCGAGGCCGGCATCCCGGTCCTCGCGGCCCGGGCGGCGGCTCTGCTCGCGGTCACCGAGCTGATGCGCGGCTCCCCGGCCGGCGTGGTCGCGGCTGCCGCGGAGGCCCGCCGCCACGCTGCCACGGTCGGGCACCGGGAGTATGCGCTCGTCGCCGACCTCGTCGAGGCCCTCGCGTGCCGACGACCCGGTCCGGACGGGCCGGACGGGCCCGCCGTCGCGGACCCCGGGTCCGTCCGGGCCGCGCTCGACGAGGCCGCGACCCTGGGGCTGCGCCCGGTCGTGGCCGACGCCCTGGACGTGCTCGCGGGCCTGGCCCGCGACGACGGCCACCCGACGACGACGCTGCGCCTCCACGCAGCATCCGCCCGGCTCCGCGCGCAGATGGGGGCCGGGGTGTCATCGGCGCTGCGCACGATCCGGGACGCCGACGCCCACGCGGCCACCTCCGCACTGACGCCGCACCAGGCCGCCGAGGCGACCGCGCAGGGCGCGCGGCTGGACGCGGAGCGCGCCGTGGCCTGGGCCCTGCGCTCCCACCATCCGCGCCGGCGTCCGGCCACCGGGTGGGACAGCCTGACGCCCACGGAGCGGGAGGTCGTGGACCTCGTATCGCGCGGGCTCGGCAACCAGGCGGTCGCCGACCAGCTGCTCGTGGGCGTCGGGACCGTCCGGACCCACCTGCGCAGCGTCTTCGCCAAGCTCGGCGTCGCGACCCGGACCGAACTGACGGCCCGGGCCGCGACCCGTCGTCGGGACCCCTAGCTGCCGATCGGACCGATCGAGTCGGCCGGCAGCGGCGAGCCGTTGTCCGGCCCGGCATCGTCGAGCGAGAGCTTGCCGGTGGCGTCCCGCTTCTCCAGCTCCTCGCGCTTGAAGATCTTCTTCCCGAGCCACACCAGCGGGTCGTACTTGCGGTCGACCACGCGCTCCTTCATGGGGATGAGGGCGTTGTCGGTGATCTTGATGTGCTCGGGGCAGACCTCGGTGCAGCACTTGGTGATGTTGCAGTACCCCAGGCCGTGCTCCTCCTGGGCGTCCTCCTTGCGGTTGCGGACGTCCAGCGGGTGCATGTCGAGCTCGGCGACCCGCATCAGGTAGCGCGGGCCGGCGAACTCCTGCTTGTTCTCGTCGTGGTCACGCACCACGTGGCAGGTGTTCTGGCACAGGTAGCACTCGATGCACTTGCGGAACTCCTGCGGGCGCTCCACGTCGATCTGCGTCATCCGGTACTCGCCCGGCTCCAGATCCTCCGGAGGCGCGAACGACGGGATCTCGCGCGCCTTGACGTAGTTGAAGTCCACGTCGGTGACGAGGTCCCGGATCACCGGGAACGTCCGCAGCGGCGTGATCGTGATCGTCTCGTCCTCGGTGAACGTCGACATCCGCGTCATGCACATCAGGCGCGGCCGGCCGTTGACCTCCGCGCTGCAGCTGCCGCACTTGCCCGCCTTGCAGTTCCAGCGCACGGCGAGATCGCCCGCCTGCGTCGCCTGCAGCCGGTGGACGATGTCGAGCACGACCTCGCCCTCCTCGACGTCCACGTCGAAGGGCTGCAGCGCTCCCTCGCCCGTCGAGTCGCCGCGCCAGACCTCGAACTTCGCCCGGTAGCCCATGGTCACGCTCCCTGGCCCGCGCGGTGCCCGCCGAGCTCGTCGCCGGTGTAGTACTTCTTCAGCTCGTCGAGCTCGAACAGGTCGAACAGGTCCGAACGCATCGCCGTCTGGTCCTGGTGCTTGAGGTCGACCTTGATGCCCTCGGACTCCGGGGCGTACGTCAGCGCCAGCAGCTGCTGGCGCCAGGTCTCGTCCATCGTCGGGTAGTCGTCGCGGGTGTGGCCGCCCGCGGCTCTCCTGCCGCTCGAGCGCTGCCATCGCCACGCACTGGCTGACCAGCAGCATGTTGCGCAGGTCCAGCGACAGGTGCCAGCCCGGGTTGTAGGCCCGCCCGCCGGTGACGCCGATCCGGGGGATGCGGTCGGTGAGCTCGGCGAGCCGCTTGAGCGCCATCTCCATCTCGTCGGCCCGCCGGATGATCCCGACCAGGTCGTTCATCGTCTGCTGCAGCTCGTGGTGCAGCGTGTAGGCGTTCTCCTCGCCCTGCCCCGAGAACGGCCGCTCGGAGTCCTGGAGCGCCTGGTCGACGGCCTCGGTGCTGACCGAGGGGGCGTCGGCGAGCCCGTCGAGGTACTCCGCCGCCCCGGCACCCGCCCGGCAGCCGAAGACCAGCAGGTCGGACAGCGAGTTCCCGCCGAGGCGGTTCGAGCCGTGCATCCCGCCCGCGACCTCACCGGCCGCGAACAGCCCGGGCACCGCGGTGGCCGCGGTGTCGGGGTCGACCTCGACGCCGCCCATCACGTAGTGGCAGGTCGGGCCGACCTCCATCGGACCTGCCGTGATGTCGACGTCCGCCAGCTCCTTGAACTGGTGGTACATCGACGGGAGCCGCTTGCGGATGGTCTCGGCGGGCATGCGGGTCGAGACGTCGAGGAACACGCCGCCCGCCGGGGAGCCGCGCCCCTCCTTGACCTCGTTGTTGATCGCGCGCGCGACCTCGTCACGGGGCAGCAGCTCGGGAGGCCTGCGGTTGTTGTCCGCGTCGGTGTACCAGCGGTCGCCCTCCTCCTCGCTGGTCGCGTACTGCTCGCGGAACACCTCGGGGATGTAGCTCGAACATGAACCGCTTGCCCTCGGAGTTGCGCAGCACGCCGCCGTCACCGCGGACCGACTCGGTGACGAGGATGCCCTTCACGCTGGGCGGCCAGACCATCCCCGTGGGGTGGAACTGGACGAACTCCATGTTGATCAGCGTGGCGCCGGCGCGCAGGGCCAGGGCGTGGCCGTCGCCGGTGTACTCCCAGGAGTTGCTGGTGACCTTGAACGACTTGCCGATGCCGCCCGTCGCGAGCACCACCGCCGCCGCGTGGAAGCAGATGTACTCGCCGGTGGGGCGCCGGTACCCGAAGGCTCCGGCCACCCGGTCGCCGTCCTTGATCAGCTCGGTGACCGTGAACTCGTGGAAGACCTTGACGTCGGACTCGTAGTCGCCGGTCCGGCGCGTGGTCCTCCTGCTGGAGCGACACGATCTTCTGCTGCAGCGTGCGGATGAGCTCGAGCCCGGTGCGGTCGCCGACGTGGGCGAGGCGCGGGAACTGGTGCCCGCCGAAGTTGCGCTGGCTGATCTTGCCCTCGGGCGTGCGGTCGAAGAGCGCCCCGTAGGTCTCGAGCTCCCAGACCCGCTGCGGCGCCTCCTTGGCGTGCAGCTCGGCCATCCGCCAGTTGTTGAGGAACTTCCCGCCGCGCATGGTGTCGCGGAAGTGGACCTCCCAGTTGTCGCGGGAGTTCGCGTTCCCCATCGACGCGGCGATCCCGCCCTCGGCCATGACGGTGTGCGCCTTGCCGAACAGCGACTTCGAGATGATCGCGACCCGCTTGCCGCGCATCCGGGCCTCGATCGCCGCGCGCAGGCCCGCGCCGCCGGCGCCGATGACGAGGACGTCGTAGGTGTGGTGCGTGACGTCCGGCGTGGTCGCGGTGTCCTGCGGGGTGTGCGACCGCGTCGGTTCCTTGGGCCATCAGTTCACGATCCTCAGGTCGGAAATGGTGCCGCTCGCGACGAGCATGATGTAGAGGTCGGTGAGGATCAGCGTCCCGATGGTGATCCACGCGAAGAGCATGTGGCGCGTGTTCAGCTTCGAGACGGCGGTCCAGATCTTGTAGCGCACCGGGTGCTTCGAGAAGTGCTTGAGCCGGCCGCCGGTGATGTGGCGGCAGGAGTGGCACGAGGCCGTGTAGAGCCAGAGGCCCACCACGTTGATCAGCAGGATGATGTTCCCGAGGCCGATCCCGGTCTCGAAGGCCACGATCATGTCGTAGGTGTTGATCATCGAGATGATGAACGCGAGGTAGAAGAAGTACCGGTGCGCGTTCTGCAGGATCAGCGGGAAGCGCGTCTCACCGGAGTACTTCGAGTGCGGCTCGGCCACGGCGCACGCCGGCGGCGACGACCAGAACGCCCGGTAGTAGGACTTCCGGTAGTAGTAGCAGGTGAGCCGGAAGCCGAGCAGGAACGGCAGCGACAGGATCGCCAGCGGGATCCAGGGCGGGAACGCCGGCAGGAAGGTCCCGAAGTGGCTCGAGCCCGGGACGCAGCTCGCCGAGAAGCACGGCGAGTAGAACGGCGAGAGGTAGCGGTACTCGGAGACGAAGTACGCCGAGCCCCAGAACGAACGGATCGTCGCGTAGACGACGAACGTCGCCAGCCCCAGCGCGTTGACCAGCGGCGAGAGCCACCAGCGGTCACGGCGCAGGGTGCGTGCCCGGATGTCGGCGCGCCCCGGGGCGATGGGGGGGCTGGCGCCGTGGTCGCGTTCTGTGGTGGTCACTGCACCTGTCCTCGTCGACGGAGCCGGACGGCAGCGGCGGTGTCCCGGACCGCTGCCAGCGCGCGGTCGTGGTGGTGACCGCGCGCGGCGGGAATGCCCGCGCGGCGCCGAGCCGCGTGGTGCGAGGCACACTACGACGGTCCGTCGGGGCCTGTCGTCCGGGTCACAGATGATCGTCGTCGTGATCCCGCGTCACCGCGCGGGAATCGGACGGCGTCCTCGCAGGTCACGGGCGTGGCCCGGTGAGCGGCTCCTCGTCCTCGAGGTCCGGCTCGGCGTCGTCGAGCTCGGCGCCGCGCTGCGGCCATCTCGGTGCGCACGACCTCGTACGCCAGACCAGCGCCGTAGCCCTTCCGGGCGAGCATCCCGACGAGACGCCGGGCCGCGGCCTGCGGCTCGACGCGGTCCAGCGACGGGAGCCGGCGCCGGACCAGCTCGCCGGCCTTCTCCCGCTCGGCGTCGGCGTCGAGGCCCGCGAGCGGCCTCGCCGGCGGTCTCGGGGTCGACGCCTTTCCGGCGCAGCTCCTGGGACAGCGCCCGGCGAGCCGAGGCCCCGGTGGCGATGCCGGGAGTCGACCCACTGCTCGGCGAACGCGGCGTCGTCGAGCAGCCTCACCTCGACCAGGCGGTCGAGCACCGTCGTCGGCGACCTCGTCGTCGAACCCCCGGCGCTCCAGCTCGCCCGCGAGCTCCGCCCGCGTGCGCGCCCGCGTCGTCAGCAGGTTCAGGCAGACCGTGCGCGCCGCCGACTCCGGGTCGGCGGGTGGGTCGGCCTCGGGCGTCCCGGGGGCGGCCCGTCCGCGGTGTGGCCGTCGGCGTCCGGGGGCTCGGGCGCCCGCCGGCGCGGACGCCGGCCGAAGCCCGCCCCCTCCGAGCTGCGCCACCGGCGTCAGAAGTCGACGCGGAGCGGGCGTCGTCTCGTCGGCGTCGAGCTTCGGCCCGACCCCGAGCTTCTCCTTGATCCGCTTCTCGATCTCGGCGGCGACGTCCGGGTTCTCCTTGAGGAACTTCCGGGCGTTCTCCTTGCCCTGGCCGAGCTGGTCGCCGTCGTAGGTGTACCAGGCGCCCGACTTGCGGACGAAGCCCTGCTCGACGCCCACGTCGATCAGCGAGCCCTCACGGGAGATGCCCACGCCGTAGAGCATGTCGAACTCGGCCTGCTTGAACGGCGGCGCGACCTTGTTCTTGACGACCTTGACGCGGGTGCGGTTGCCGACCGCGTCGGTGCCGTCCTTCAGCGTCTCGATGCGGCGGATGTCGAGGCGGACCGACGCGTAGAACTTCAGCGCCTTGCCGCCCGTCGTCGTCTCCGGGGAGCCGAACATGACGCCGACCTTCTCGCGCAGCTGGTTGATGAAGATCGCCGTGGTGCCCGAGTGGTTCAGCGCACCGGTGATCTTGCGCAGCGCCTGGCTCATGAGGCGGGCCTGCAGGCCGACGTGGCTGTCGCCCATGTCGCCCTCGATCTCGGCGCGCGGCACCAGGGCGGCCACCGAGTCGACCACGATGACGTCCAGCGCGTTCGAGCGGATCAGCATGTCCATGATCTCGAGCGCCTGCTCGCCGGTGTCCGGCTGGGAGACCAGCAGCGCGTCGGTGTCGACGCCCAGCGCCTTGGCGTACTCCGGGTCCAGCGCGTGCTCGGCGTCGATGAACGCCGCGACACCGCCCTGGGCCTGGGCGTTCGCGACCGCGTGCAGCGTCACGGTCGTCTTGCCCGAGGACTCCGGGCCGTAGATCTCCACGACGCGGCCGCGGGGCAGGCCGCCCACGCCGAGGGCGACGTCGAGGGCGATCGAGCCGGTGGGGATGACGCTGACCGGCGCGCGGCCCTCGTCGCCCAGCCGCATGACCGAGCCCTTGCCGAACTGCTTGTCGATCTGCGCGAGCGCGAGCTCCAGCGCCTTGTCGCGGTCCGGTGCCTGAGGCATTCGGGGTTCCCCCTCGGGACGGGTGGTGGGTCCGGCCGTTCGGTCCGGGTTCGTGTGCGGACGCTAGGCCGGGGGTCCGACACCGTGGTGCCGGCGGTGTTCGGCTGTGGACGGATCGGGCGGTCGGTGCCGCTGTGGACGACCGCGTCGGACGTTCAGCGTAGACGAACAGGTGTTCGATCCCCCAGAGGGACACGCCGAGGGAACGTCCGCCGTCGGTGGACGGCTCAGCGGCGTTCGGCGGGCACCTCGAACTCCGCGCAGACCGCCCGCCAGACGTCGCGGGGCTCGGCGCCCTGCCTCGAGCGCCTCGTCCGACCGTCCGGCCGCTCGAGCGCGGAGAACACGTGGTCACGGCTGATCGACCCGGCGCGCACCGCGCCGAACTCGTCGGCCATGAGCTGCCGGAAGTGGGTCAGGCGCACCCGTCCGAGGGTAGGGACGGCCCCGCCCCGCGGCGGACGCCCGGGCCGGACGGGCACGCCGGTCGGTAGCGTGGCGGAGGTGGACCCCCTGCTGCTCCTGGTCGGTCAGGTCGACCTGCACTCGACGGGTCCGGCGTGGCTGTGGCAGGTCGCCGGGGTGCTCGCGCTGATCGTCGGTCCTCGTGGTGCTGCTGCGGTGGTGGTTCTCGCAGCGCGGACGGTGACGCCCGGGTCGATGTCGGACCCCGCGGGCACCATGGTGGGGTGACCGTTCCCGACGGCGTGCTCGAGCGCTTCTCCCCCGCCACGCGCGACTGGTTCTCCGGCGCGTTCGGGGAGCCGACGGCCGCGCAGGCCGGGGCGTGGGACGCGGTCGCCGACGGCGAGCACGCGCTCGTCGTCGCGCCCACCGGCTCGGGCAAGACGCTGGCCGCGTTCCTCTGGGCGCTGGACCGGCTGGCGGCCGCCCCGGTGCCCGAGGAGCCGCAGCGGCGCTGCCGCGTCCTCTACGTCTCCCCGATGAAGGCCCTGACGGTCGACGTCCAGCGCAACCTGCGCTCGCCGCTGGCCGGGCTGCGCCAGGCCAGCCACCGGCTCGGGCTGCCGGAGCCGGACATCACGCGTCGGCTCCCGCACCGGGGACACCCCGGCCGACGAGCGGCGCAGCTTCGCCCGCACCCCGCCCGACGTGCTCGTCACCACCCCCGAGTCCCTGTTCCTGCTGCTGACCTCGGCGGCGCGGGAGTCGCTGCGCGGGGTCGAGACCGTGATCGTCGACGAGGTGCACGCCGTCCTCGCCTCGAAGCGCGGCGCCCACCTCGCGCTCTCCCTCGAGCGCCTCGACGCGCTGCTCGACGCGCCCGCCCAGCGCATCGGGCTGTCGGCCACGGTCCGGCCGGTGGAGGAGGTCTCGACGTTCCTCGCCGGCGGCCGGCCGGTGCGGGTGGTGCAGCCGTCCGACGCCGAAGCAGGTGCAGGTCAGCGTCGTCGTGCCCGTCGAGGACATGAGCGCGCTCGACGCCGGAGACAACGCCTCCGGCCCGGGCGCCGAGGAGGAGGTCGAGGGCTCGGCCGCCGGGGCGGCGCAGCGGGCCTCGATCTGGCCGGCGGTGCAGGAGAAGGTGCTCGACCTCGTCGAGTCCCACCGCTCGACGATCGTCTTCGCCAACTCCCGCCGGCTCGCCGAGCGGCTCACCGCGCGGATCAACGAGCTCGCCACCGAGCGCGCGGCGGCTGCAGGCCGCCGAGCGGGACCCGGTGGACCTCGACGACGACGACGAGGACGACGACCGCGACGACGACGGCGACGACGACGCCCGGCCGGCCAGGGACGACGAGGCCGACGAGCTGGCGCCCGTGATCGGCCGCGTCGGGCCGTTCCCCGCCGAGGCGGTCGGCCAGTCCGGGGTGGCCGAGCCGGCCGAGGTGATCGTCGCCCGCGCCCACCACGGCTCGATGAGCCGCACGCAGCGCACCCTCGTGGAGGAGGCGCTGAAGTCCGGGCAGCTCCCCTGCGTGGTGGCCACGTCCAGCCTGGAGCTGGGCATCGACATGGGCGCGGTCGACCTCGTGATCCAGGTGGAGGCGCCGCCGTCGGTCGCGAGCGGGCTGCAGCGGGTCGGCCGCGCGGGCCACCAGGTGGGCGCCGTGTCCGAGGGCGTGGTGTTCCCGAAGTACCGGGGCGACCTGGTCTCCTGCGCCGTCGTCGCCGAGCGCATGGCCGGCGGGAAGATCGAGGCGATGCGCTACCCGCGCAACCCGCTCGACGTCCTCGCCCAGCACGTCGTGGCCATGACGGCGATGGAGAACTGGTCGCTGTCCGACCTCACCGCGCTCGTGCGCCGCGCCGCCCCGTTCTCCGGGCTGCCGGACTCGGCGATGACCTCGGTGCTCGACATGCTCGCCGGCCGCTACCCCAGCGAGGACTTCGGCGAGCTGCGCCCGCGCATCACCTGGGACCGCGTCACCGACGAGCTCGCCGGCCGGCCCGGCGCCCAGCGCCTCGCCGTCACCTCCGGCGGCACCATCCCCGACCGCGGCCTCTACACGGTCGTGACGCCCGGGTCCGGGGAGAACGGCACCGGCGGCTCCCGGGTCGGCGAGCTCGACGAGGAGATGGTCTACGAGTCCCGCGCGGGCGACACGTTCCTGCTCGGCTCCACGGCCTGGCGCGTCCTGGACATCACCCGGGACCGGGTCATCGCCGAGCCCGCGCCCGGGGTGCCGGCCCGGATGCCGTTCTGGAAGGGCGACGCCCCCGGCCGGCCGCTGGAGCTGGGGCGGGCGCTCGGCGCCTTCGTCCGGGAGGTCGCCGCGGCCGACGAGCCCGAGGCCCGCGCCCGGGCCGAGGCGGCCGGGCTGGACGCCTGGGCGGTCGACAACCTCGTCGGCTACCTCGGCGAGCAGCGCGAGGCGACCCGCCACGTCCCGAGCGACCGGACGATCGTCGTGGAGCGCTTCCGCGACGAGCTGGGCGACTGGCGGATCGTGGTGCACTCGCCGTTCGGCGCCCAGGTCAACGCGCCGTGGGCGCTGGCCATCGCGGCCCGGTTCCGGGAGCAGCGCGGCCTCGAGGTCTCCGCGGCCTCGGCCGACGACGGGATCGTGCTCCGACTGCCCGACACCCTCGACGACGCCGGCGAGGAGATCCTGCCGGGCGCCGAGGACATCCTGCTGGACCCGGACGAGGTCGACCAGATGGTCACCGCGGAGGTCAGCGGCTCGGCGGTGTTCGCCGCGCGGTTCCGGGAGTGCGCGGCCCGGTCGCTGCTGCTGCCCCGCCGCGACCCGACGCGGCGGACCCCGCTGTGGCAGCAGCGCCAGAAGGCCTCGCAGCTGCTCTCGGTGGCGGCGAAGTACGAGCAGTTCCCGGTGGTGCTGGAGACCTACCGGGAGTGCCTGCAGGACGTCTACGACGTGCCGGGGCTCGTCGAGCTGATGCGCGACGTCCGGTCGCGCACGCGTGCAGGTGGTGGACGTCGCGACCCCGTCGGCGTCGCCGTTCGCCCGCACGCTGATGTTCGGCTACGTCGGGATGTTCCTCTACGAGATGGACGCCCCGCTGGCCGAGCGGCGCGCGGCGGCGCTCTCGCTGGACTCGACGCTGCTCGCGGAGCTGCTGGGCTCGGAGGCCATCCGGGAGCTGCTCGACCCGGCGGTGGTCGCCGAGATCGAGGCCGGGCTGCAGCGCACCGACCCGGAGCGCCACGTCCGCGACGCCGAGGGCACCGCCGACCTGCTGCGCTTCGTCGGCGACCTCACCACCGCCGAGGCGCGCCGCGCGCGGCGTGCGCGAGGAGTGGCTCGTCGAGCTCGAGTCCGCCCGGCGCGCGCTGCGCGTGAAGATCGCCGGCGAGGAGCGGTGGGTCGCGATCGAGGACGCCGGCCGGCTGCGCGACGCGCTCGGCGCGGGCCTGCCGGTGGGGGTGCCGGAGGCGTTCACCGAGCCGGTCGCCGACCCGCTGGGCGACCTGCTCTCCCGCTACGCCCGGACCCGCGGGCCGTTCCCGGCCGCGGCCGCCGGCCCGGCGCTTCGGGCTGGGCGTCGCGGTGGTGACGGCGGTGCTCGAGCGCATGACCGGCGCCGGCCGCCTGGCCCGGGGCGAGCTGCGGCCGTCCGACGCGCCGCCGCTGCCGGGGAGGACGCGCGAGGAGGACGCGGCCGCCGTGGCCGCAGGTGGCGTCGACTTCTGCGACGCCGAGGTGCTGCGGCGGATCCGGCGGGGCTCGCTCGCGCGGCTGCGCGCGGAGGTCGAGCCGGTCGAGCCGGCGGCCCTCGGACGCTTCCTGCCGACCTGGCACGGGATCGGCGGGCGCCGCCGGCGCGCGCCGGGCCCCGACGACGTCCTCGGGGTGGTCGAGCAGCTCGCCGGGGCGCCGATCCCGGCGAGCGCCTGGGAGTCGCTGGTCCTGCCCGTCCGGCTGCCCGGCTACCAGCCGGCCCTGCTCGACGAGCTGACCAGCGCCGGCGAGGTGACCTGGACCGGGCTGCGGGACGCTCGCGGGCGGCGACGGCTGGCTCGCCGTCGCGCCGACCGACGTCGCGGACCTGATGCTGCCCGACCCGGAGGACGACCTGGCCGACACGCCGATGCACCGGGCGCTGCTCGAGGCGCTCGGGCCCCTCGAGGGCGGCGGGGCGCTGTTCTTCCGCCAGCTCGCCGACCGCGCCGGGCACGATCCTGCGCGACGCCGGGCGAGGCGCTGCCCGACGACCCGACCGCCGTCGAGGCGCTCTGGGACCTGGTCTGGGCCGGGCCACGCCACCAACGACACCCTCGCCCCGGTGCGTGCGCTGGTCTCGGGCGGCGGCGGCCGGGCGGCCGGGAAGAACCGGGGCGGTGCTGCCCACCAGCGACGCCGGGCGCCGTCGCGCGGGCGCTACGCCCGGGTCGGGCGCCCGCAGATGCCGTCACGCACCGGGCCCCCGACGGCGGCCGGACGGTGGTCGCCGGGTGCCGCCGCGCGAGTCCGACGCGACGCGGCGGGCCCAGGCGCGGACCGAGTCGTTCCTCGAGCGGCACGGGGTCCTCACCCGCGGGGCGCTGGACACCGAGCGCGTCACCGGCGGGTTCGCGGGGATCTACCCGGTGCTGCGGGCCATGGAGGAGTCCGGGCGCTGCCGCCGCGGCTACGTCGTCGAGGGCCTCGGGGCGGCGCAGTTCGCGGTGCCCGGCGCGATCGACCGGCTGCGCGCGACCTCCCGCGACGACGACGCGTCCGCCCGCGGGCAGGGCGCGGTGGTGCTCGCGGCGACCGACCCCGCCCAGCCCTGGGGTGCGGCGCTGGACTGGCCGGCGACCCGCGCCGCGCAGGACGGCACCACCGGTCACCGGCCCGGGCCGCAAGGCGGGCGCGCTCGTGGTGCTCACCGACGGGGAGCCGACGATCTACGTCGAGCGCGGGTGGCAGGTCGCTGCTCTCCTTCACCGACGACCAGGAGACGCTCGCCTCGGCGCCGCGGGGGCTCTGTCGGCGGCGGTGCGCGAAGGCTGGTTGGGTGGTCTCTCGGTGGAGCGGACCGACGGGTCGGGGGCGCTCGACGGCGTGCTCGCGGGGGCGCTGGCCGAGGCCGGCTTCCGGAACAGCCCGAAGGGCCTGCGGCTGCGCGCCTGAGGTGGGTGCGGGCCGTCGCGACGGGAGGAGATCGATGGCGCTGGCGTGTCCGAGCTGCGAGGAGGCGGCCGCGGAGTACGTCGGGATGGCCGACGACGGCCGCAACGAGATGCGGTGCACCTCGTGCGGCCACCACTGGCTCCTCGGGGCCCGGCCGGTGTCGCCCCGTGCGGTCGTCGCCAAGCCGGCCCGAGCTCCGGCGGCGCGCGGGGCGGGGACGCGCTCGGCCGGCTCGTCGGGCACCCGGGCCGCGGGCGGGTCACGGGCCCCGGCGGCTCCCCGGCCCCCCGCGGCACCGCCGGTGGCCACCCGGTTCCCCACCCTCGACGACGTGCCCGACGAGGCGCTGCGCCGGCTCGCGGCCCTCAAGGCGGGCTGGTCCCGCAACCGGTCCGCGCCCCGACCCGTACGCCGCGGACTTCCGGCGGCTGCACGAGCTGATGTTCAGCCGGGCCGGGCTGCCGCACACCGAGCCGGGACCGCTGAAGGACTTCGTCACCTCCGACGTCCTGGCCCTGTCGGGGAACACGACCTCGTTCGCCCGCGAGTGGGGTCGCCTGGGTGACCGCGACGCCTCCCGCCGGTTCCGCGGGGTGATCGAGTACCTGCTGCGCGGCGAGGACGGGGAGGACGACGACTCCCCCGACGAGCCCCCGCTCGAGGACCGGTTCACCGCGCTCGCCGAGGGTCGCTCCGAGTACGCCATGGGCGGTGTCCGCGAGTCGGTGCTGACCAAGATCCTGGCGGTCGCGCGCCCCGAGCGGTTCCTGCCCGTGCTGACGGTGGACGGCGGCTCGGGCGGGGAGGGCAAGCGGGAGCTCACCCGCAGCCTGCTGCGCCTCGAGCTGCCCGGGTTCGACCGGACCCGTCACACCGTGGGCCGGGTCGTCTGCGGCTCGAACGACCTGCTGGTCGACGCGATCGGCGCCGGGTTCGCCGACCTCGACGACGCCGCCGCGTTCCTGCTCTGGGCACACGCCCAGGACTGACCCGGGCCCGGCGGGCCTCGCCCGGGGCCGACTCGGCCTCAGCCCGCGTCCGCCCAGGCCGCCACCTCGGCGCGCAGCTCGGCCCGGCGGGCGTCGTCGACGAAGGCGGCCTCGACGGCGTTGTCGGCGAGCGTGCGCACCTGCGCGCGGGAGAGGTCGAGGGCCTCGGCGACCGCGCGGTGGTTGTCGTCGACGTAGCCGCCGAAGTAGGCGGGGTCGTCGGAGTGCACGCTCACCGCGAGGCCGGCGTCGAGCATCCGCACCAGGGGGTGGTCGGCGAGCGTGTCGACGGCGCGCAGCCGCACGTTGGACAGCGGGCAGACCGTGAGCGGTACCGCCTCCTGCGCGAGGCGGCGCACGAGCGCCGGGTCGTCGAGGCTGCGGATGCCGTGGTCGACCCGCTCCACCCCGAGCACGTCGAGCGCCTCGGCGACGTAGGCGGCCGGTCCTTCCTCGCCCGCGTGCGCGACCAGGCGCAGCCCCTCCGCCCGGGCCCGGGCGTAGACCGCGGCGAAGTCGCCGGGCGGGTGGCCGACCTCTGCCGAGTCGAGCCCGATGCCCAGCAACGGGACGTCCGCCCCGACGAGCGCGTCGAGCACCTCGAGGGCCTCCGCCGCCGGCCGGTCGCGCAGGAAGCACGGGATCAGGCCGGTGGTCATCCCCGCGGGGGCGGCGGCGAGCGCACCCGAGACCCCGTCGAGCACCGCCTCGAGGGCGACGCCCCGGGCGAGGTGGGCCTGCGGGTCGACGAACAGCTCGACGTGGCGGACCCCGCCGGCCGCCGCCCGCGTCGAGGTACGCCGTCGTCATCGCGGCGAAGTCCTCGGCGGTGCGCAGCACGGCCATGTTCGCGTAGTAGAGCTCGAGGAAGTGGCCGAGGTCGGTGAAGGCGTAGCGGGCGCGCAGGTCGTCCAGGTCGGCGTACGGGAGCGCGACACCGCCGCGGTCGGCGAGCTCCAGGATCAGTTCGGGCTCGAGGGTGCCCTCGACGTGGACGTGCAGCTCGACGGCCGGTGGGGTGTCCTGCTCGCTCATGGGGGCCGATCCTGGCTCACGGCACCGCGCCGGTGACCGCGCCATGCCGCTCCTCGGCCGCCGAGGCGTAGCGCGCGACGCCGGGGCTCGTCGGGTCGCACCCCACGCGGTGCAGGCGCTGGAGCACACCGCCGGTGGTCCGCTCGAACCGCTCCGCGAGCCCGCGCATCAGCTCGGCCCGGTCGACGGCAGGGTCGGCGGCGAGCCAGGCCTCCCGCAGGGCCGCGTCGTCCTCGGCCGACCACGGCAGCCCCGACCGCGGCGCCCGGGCCGGGGCCCGCCACGGCGGACTCCACGACGGCGGGCTCCACGACGGCGAGTCCCGCGACGGCGCGTCCCACGATCGTCGACCCGGGAACGGCAACAGGTCGCCGAGGCCGTCGTCGCCCCCGTCAGGCCGATCGTCGGGCCGGTCCTCGCGCCACCCGAACCGCGACCGCTCGTCGGCGAAGGGGTCCTCCTCCGGCTCCGGACCGTCGGGCGGCTCGTCGGGGAGCCGCAGCGGCGGGTCGAGCGGACCCAACGTGCCGTACTGGTCGTCCGCCCAGGCGGCACGCACCAGGGCGTACAGCCGGCGGGCGGGCAGCGACACCGCCCGGGTCCACGCCTCGGGGTCCTCCGACCGGTCGGTCGCGACGATCGCGACGTAGGCCCGCCCGTCGAGCACCTGCACCCGCAGCTCGTGGCCCGCCTCGCGGACCCTGATCATCTCGCGCATGCCGCTCACGCTGGCCGGGCCGCGGTGGCCGGCACAACGACGGCGCAGGCTCCCTGTGGACAACCCGGCCGTCCACAGGCGCAGCTGCTCCGAACGGCAGGATCCGTCGGCGGGGGCTCCCGGACTGTCGGTCCCCCGGTGCACGATGCCGATCATGACCGAGGCCACCGAGACCACCGGACTCGACGCCACCGCGCTGCGGCCGTGGAACGTCGTGGCCATCGCCCTCTCGGCGATCTCCCCCACCACGTCGGTCTTCCTCGTCTACGGCTCGGTGCTCGGGGTCTCGGGCACCGGCGTGGTGTGGGCGTTCCTCGTCGGCGGCCTCATCGCGCTGGCGATGGCGCTCTGTTACGCCGAGGTCGGCTCGGTCTTCCCGTCCGCGGGCGGGGTCTACGCCCTCGTGCGCGGGGCCCTGGGCCCGGTCGCGGGCGGCGTCACGGCGGTGCTGTTCATGCTGCTCGGCCTCGTGTCGACGGCGTCGATCCTGGTCGCCGCGGCCACCTACGTCGGAGCCCTCACCCCGTCGGGGTCGCTGTCCACGACGACCACCGGACTCGTGGCGTTCGGGTTCATGGTGCTGGTCACGGCGCTGTCGATCGGGCGGATCGCCCCGGCGAGCTGGGCCGCCGCCGCGATGCTCGGTCTGGAGATCGCGGTCGTCGTGGTGTTCACCGTGGCGGCCTTCGCCCATCCCGCCGCCGGGGCGGGCGCGGCCTTCACGGCGCCGGTCGAGCCCGGTGGCGGCGGGCTGGGCGCGGCGGCACTGCTCGCCGGGGTGGCGCCGGCGCTCTTCGCGTTCAACGGGTACGACTGGCCGCTCTACTTCGCCGAGGAGACCCCACCGTCCCGGCGCCGCACGCTGCCGCGGGCGGTGCTGCTCTCCGCGGGGCTCGCGGTGGTGCTCGAGGTACTGGCCGTCGTCGCGGCGACCGGCGCGATCCGCGATCTCGGGGCGACGGCGTCCGCCGACTCCCCGCTGGCCGCGCTCGCCCGGGAGGTCTTGGGCCCGGTGGGGACCACGGTGCTGCTGGTGGGCGTCGTGATCGCGATGGTCGACACCGGGCTCGCCGCGAACCTCGGCTACGCCCGCGTCTACTACGCCGCCGCCCGGGACGGGATGCTGCCCGGCCCGGTCGGCCGGTTCCTGCGCCGGGTGTCGGCCCGGTCGCGGGTGCCGGTCGCGGCGTTCGCCGTGCTCTTCGTCGGCAACGGGATCCTCTGCCTCGCCTCCTCGCTCGACGAGCTCATCACCGCCACCAGCGTCGTCATCGTGGTGCTCTACCTGCTCGTGGCCGCCTCGGCGCTGGTGAGCCGGGTCCGGGACCGGACGGCCCGGCCGCCGGGCACGTTCCGGATGCCGCTCTGGCCGGTCCCCCCGCTCGTCGCGATCGTCGGCGCCGTGCTCGCCCTCGTCGAGCAGAGCGTCGTCGACCTCGTCGTGGCCCTGGGGATCGCGCTCGTGGCCGCCGTCGGGTTCTTCCTCGCCCGCCCCCGTCTCCCTCCCCGTCCGGAGCCGGGATGACCGGCCCGGCGCGTCAGCGCACGTCGCGCTCCACCACGCGGGCGGCCAGGCGGCGGTCGAAGTACTCCACGGCCAGCTCGGTGCCCTCGGCGGCGAGGCCCGGAGGCACGACGGCCAGCGCCAGCGAGAGGTCCTCGGTCTGCGAGACCTCCGCGGCGACGACCCGCCCGACGCAGCCGTCGGCGTCGAGGACCGGTTCGTCGCCGAGGACGACCTCGCCGGGCTCGTCGAGGGCGAGGGTCACCAACCGGCGGCCGGGCGGGGCGAGGGCGCCGTCCCGGCCGAGGAACAGGCCCTTGCCCCGGTCCACCAGGTGGTCCAGGCCGGCCTCGGCCGGGGTCAGCTCGGCGTCCAGGCCGGTCCCCAGGGTGCGGTGCCCGGCCTCGACCAGCAGGCTCGTCACGGCGCGGGCCCCGGCGGCGACGATCCCGAGGGTGGCCCCCGCGTCCCAGAGGACGTCCCAGAGCGCGGCGCCGAGGTCGGCGCGGGTGTGCAGCTCGACGCCGTCCACGCCCGCGGGGGTGCCGCGCAGCGCGAGCACCGGCACCGGGCCCACGTGGGTCTCGGCGGCGTCGGCGGTCCGGGCTCGGCCCGGAGGGGTCGGTCAGGCGGGAGAGCAGCACCCCGGCGGCCGGGCCCCACACCCCGAGCGCGCAGGTGCCCGCGGTGACGTCGCGGATCTCGACGGCGCCGAGGGTGTGCTCGGCGAGCCAGCGGGCTTCGAGCCGGGTGGCGACG
The DNA here is from genome assembly GCA_963849235.1 of uncultured Actinomycetota bacterium. Lineage (GTDB taxonomy): Bacteria > Actinomycetota > Actinomycetes > Mycobacteriales > Pseudonocardiaceae > Actinomycetospora. The sequence goes on from CAWKGY010000005.1 coordinate 238,701, forward strand.
CCCACGGCGAACCGGTCGCGCTCCAGCCGCGCGACGTCGAGGTCGGCGCGGATGCGCCCGGCGCGGTCGAGCGCGAGCGCGCGGGTGCGGGCGCCGACCGGGCGGTCGAGGTCGACGGTCGTGAGCTGCTGCAGCAGGCCCAGCGCGTTCGGGCCGGTCACCTCGAGGCGGTGGCGGCTGGTGAGGTCGACGAGCGCGACGGCCCGGCGCACCACGAGCGCCTCGGCCCCCGCGATCGGCGACCAGTGCCTGCCGGCCCAGGCGCGGCGCGGGCGGACCTCGCACACCTCGGGGAGATCGGCGTTGTCGCCGAACCACGCCGGCACGGCCCAGCCGTCGAGCTCCGCGACGATCGCGCCGAGCTCGCGGTGCCGTGCCTCGAAGGGCCCGGAGCGCAGCGGGCGCGTCGTGGGCGAGAGCCGCTGGGGGTGGGCGATGTCGTAGACCTCGTCGAAGGCGTGGCAGGCCCGGCTCCGGATGGTCGCGGGGGCCAGCAGGGCCGGGTCGAACCGGTCGTGGTGGGAGGCGGACAGGTCCACCGGTTCGGTCGCGCCGTCCGGGCCGCCGCCGGGCTCGGGCAGCGCCGCGACGCCGTCGACCATCCAGCTCGCGAGGGCCTGCGCCACCCCTGCGGAGTGGGTGATCCACACGGCCTCGGCCAGCCAGAGGCCGGGCACCGTGGTCTCCCCGAGCAGGGGCATGCCGTCGGGGGTGAACGAGAACAGGCCGTTGACCCCGCGCTCCACCTTCGCGTCGGCGAGCGCGGGCAGCAGGGCCTGGGCGGCGTTCCAGCTGGGCTCGAAGTCGAGGTCGGTGAAGGTGCGCTCGCTGGGGACGGCGCCCCGGTCGGGGCCCGGGCGGTCGAGGCCCGCCGGGTCGGCGGGCATCGCGCGGTGCCCGTAGGCGCCGACGCCGAGCCGGTCGCCGTGCTCGCGGACGTAGAGGTCGGCGTCGGGGTGGCGCAGCATCGGGAAGGCCGCGCCCCCGGGGTCGACGAGCCCGCGCAGCTTCTGCAGGACGTCGAGCTCGCGCAGCGGGGTGGTCCAGGCGTACTGGTGGGCCATCGGCGAGAGCGGCACGGTCACGCCGGCCATCGCGCCGATCAGCGGGTCCCCACATCCCGGCGGCGGACACGACGACCTCGGCCGGGACCCGGCCCTGGTCGGTCTCGACCCCGCGGACCCGCCCGCCGCGGGTGTCGATCCCGGTGACGCGCACGCCGTAGCGGAACACGGCTCCCCGCCCGGTCGCCGCGCGGGCCTGGGCCCGGCGCCGCCGCGAGCGGGACGGCGACCCCGTCGGAGGGGATGTGCAGGCCGCCCAGGACGACCTCCCGGTCGAGCAGGGGGTGCAGGGCGGCGCACTCGCCCGCGATCGAGCAGGTGGCTCTCGATGCCCGCCGCGGTGGCCCAGCCGTGCCGGCGGTGCAGGTCGGCGAGGCGCTCGCGGGTGGCGGCGACCTCGAGCCCGCCCACCGGCCGGAAGCAGGGCCGCCCGTCGACCCGCAGGGCGCCGTACTTCGCGGCCGTGGCCCGCGCGAACCGGGTCAGCGTCCGGTCGCCGGTGGTCTGGAACACCAGCCCCGGGCGCGTGCGAGGTCGAGCCGCCGGTGCGCCCCGGGTCGCCCTGGTCGAGCACGGTGACGCGGGTCCATCCGCGGGCGGTGAGCTCGTCGGCGAGCGCAGCAACCGACGATGCCGGCCCCGACGATGACGACGCGAGGTCCCATGGACGTCTCCGCTCGGGCGAGTCACCCGCCTGGTGTTGCACATGGTGCAACACGTTCTGTCTTCTGCAACACCGTGGGAGTCGTGGCCGAGCGCTGTCAAGAGCCGGGACGGGTCGAGCGTCACCCGGACGTTCCCGCGAGGTGAGACGTCGATCAGGCCGTTCGGCGATCCGGCGGAGAGGCCGCTGGGCCGATCAGCGCAGCGGGCCGCCGCCGCCCGGCTCCACCCAGCCGAGCTTCGCCGAGAGCTCGCGCGCGGCCTCCCGCATGTCGGCGACGACGGCCCGCGCGCGACGGCGGGGCAGCCGGTACGACGGGCCGGACGCGGACAGCGCCGCGACGACGTTCCCGTCGTGCGCCCACACCGGCACCGCCACGGCGTGCATGCCGACCTCGAGCTCGTCGAAGGAGCGGGCGTAGCCCTCGTCGACCACCCGGGCGAGCTCGGCGCGCAGGGCGGCGGGCTCGGTGATGGTGGCCTCGGTGTAGCGGGGCAGGCGGCGGCGCAGGAGCGTGCGCCGCTCGGTCTCGTCCATGTGCGCGAGCAGGACCTTGCCGGCCGAGGTGGCGTGCAGCGGGGTGCGGCGTCCGACCCAGTTCTGCGAGCTCACCGACGAGGTGCCGAACTCCTGGGCGACGTTGATCGCCGCCTCGCCGTCCGACACCGCGAGGTTCACGGTCTCGCCGATGATCTCGGCGAGCGCCTGGCAGGTCGGCTGCCCCAGCCGGGCGAGGTCCATCCGGCCGGTGGTGGCCGCGGCCAGCCGGACGATGCCGAAGCTCAGGGCGTACTTGCCGCGGTCCCCCAGCTGCTCGAGCAGGCCGCGCCGCTGCAGGGCCGAGACCAGCCGTGAGGCCGTCGACTTGTGGACGCCGATCTCCTCGGCGATCTCGGTGATCCCCGCCTCGCCGCGCGCGGCGAGAATCTCCAGGATGGTCACCGCGCGGTCGACGGACTGGACCGACGAGCGGTCAGCGCGCTCGCCGTCGGCCCTCGACATGCGCGAAAAGTGTAACGACACCGATCACGTCGCCGACGTCACCCCCGATCGCACGATTGTCGACGGCTTCCCGAAATCGGTTGCTCGATTGTTGCGCATTGCGCGACGCGGTCTCACGCAGCGCAACACCGCACGTCCGGTCCGGCGACCGGTCCCGGCGAATCGGCCCCGGTCGTCACGATCGTGAACGATCGTGTGGTCCACGGCGCAGCCATCCCGATCGCTTCGTCCGAACGGACGTGGTCCAAGATTGGGGGCCGTGTCGGGCACGCGGCGTCGAGCGCGACGACGTCCGCGCTCGCGCCGGACGTCGTCGGCGGGAGCACCACCACGTCGAGGATCCCGAGGCGACCGGGGAGCCGCGTGCACGGGCCCGACGCCCCGTCCGCCGCGGCACACGTCGTCCACCGCGGTCCCGGCCCCCTCGACCGTCGCGGCCTGCGGTGGCTGCGGGTGGACGCGCTGGGCCTGACGCTCGCGGTCGCGACCGGGTCGCTGGCGATGACCCCGTCGCTCATCCCCCGGACCTGGTTCGTCCAGGGCCTGGCGAGCGGCCTGTCGGCGGCGGTCGGCTACGGCATCGGGAACGGCTGCTGTGGTTCCTGCTGCGCCGGACCCACCACGGGCTGCGTTTCGTCGCCCACGCCCGCCGGTGGGTGCCGCGCGGCGTCCGGCAGGCCGCGTGGACGATCCTGCTGGCCGCCTCCGCCGTGCTCGTCCTGGTGATGATGGTGGCCGGGGCGCACTGGCAGCGGGAGCTCGCCCTGCTCGTCGGGATGGAGCCGCCCGGGTACCTCGGCTACCTGCGGGCGGCGCCGATGGCGATCGGCGGTCGCCGCGGTGCCGATCGCGGCCGTGCGGATGATCCGCCACGCCGACCACGTCCTCGTCCGCGGCCTGCGCCGCTACGCGCACCTGCCGCGGCGCATCGCCGCGGCGGTCGCGGTCGTCGTGCTCGCCGTGGTCATCGCCGCCGTCGCGAACAACGTCGTCCTGCAGGGCACCCTCGCGCTCGTCGACCAGGCGTTCAGCGGGGTGAACGACCAGACGTACCCGGGCGTCGTGCAGCCCCAGGAGCCCACCCGGTCCGGCTCGCCGGGCTCGCTGACCCCGTGGGCGACGCTCGGCAAGGAGGGCAGGCAGTTCGTGGCCGGTCGGCCGCACGCCGCGGAGCTCGTCGGCCGCCTCCGGGCGGCCCGCGACGCACCCCGATCCGCGCCTACGTCGGGCTCGAGTCGGCGCCCGACGCGGCGTCACGCGCCGACCTGGCCGTCGCCGAGCTCGACCGCGAGGGCGCGTTCGCCCGCCCGGTGGTCGCGGTGATCACGACGACGGGCACCGGCTGGGTGGACTCGACCCGTGTCGCGACTCCCTCGAGGCGATCTGGGGCGGGGACTCGGCGATCGTCGCCACCCAGTACTCCTACCTGCCCAGCTGGCTGTCGTTCCTCTTCGACGGCCCGCGCGCGGAGGAGGCGGGACGGCTGCTCATCGACGCCGTCCACGCCCGGATCCAGGCGATCCCGCCGGGGCAGCCGCGGCCGAGGATGATCGTCTTCGGCGAGAGTCTCGGGTCACAGGGTTCCGAGGCCGCGTACAGCTCGCTCGCGGACGTCCGGGCGAACACCGACGGGGTGCTCTGGGTCGGCCCCCCGAACTCGAACCGGCTGTGGTCGCAGATCGTGGCCCGGCGCGATCCCGGCACGCCCGAGGTCCGCCCCACCTACTCCGACGGGCTCGTCGTGCGCTTCGCCGGCGGACCGGACACCCGCACCGTCGCGCAGACGCCGCCCACGCCCGTGGATCCCCCCGCACGTGCTGTACCTGCAGCACCCGTCGGACCCGGTCGTGTGGTGGTCCCCGGACCTCATCTGGAGCCGCCCGGACTGGCTCGTCGAGCCGCGGGGAGCCGACGTCCTCCGGCGATGAGCTGGTACCCCGTCGTGACGTTCTGGCAGGTCTCGATCGACCTGATGAACGCGGTGGGCGTGCCCCCCGGGCACGGTCACGTCTACCAGGGCGAGGTCCTCGACGGCTGGGCCGCCGTCGCCGCGCCCCCGGGGTGGACGGCCGCCGACACCGAGCGCGTCCGGCAGGTGCTCGGCCCGAACGGATGAGACGTGTCACCGTCGGCCGAGGACGGGTATGAGCTGGACGACACCGCCTCGGGACCCTCACGGCTCGCTCACGGGTGGCGATGGCACGGTGGGGGGTCGAGACCCGGCCCCGACCCGGAGGTGACATGACCGCTCCCGCCGTCCCGGCGCCCGCCCCCGCCGTGTCCGCGCCCGCCGCGGCGGCCGGTCCTCGCCGGATGCCTGCCGTGGTCGTGCTGTCGGCGGTCACCCTCGTGGTCGCGGCCGGTCTGGTCGCCTGGAACAACCTGCTCGTCCCGGCCCTGCCCGCCGACCCGATCGTGCGGATGATCGCCAACGTCGCCGGGGTGGTCGTGCTGGTGCTCGCCGCGCGCGCCGGCGGCCTGTCCTGGCGCGACCTCGGGCTCTGCCCGACGACGTGGGTGTCCGGGCTGCGGTGGGGCGGCGCGGCGGTGGGGATCGTGGCGCTGGGCTACGCCGTGGCGTTCCTGCTGCCCGCGACCCGACCGCTGCTGGAGAACCCCTCGGTGGCGGGGAGCCCGACGTCGGCGGTGGTGCTGCGGGCGCTGCTGCTCATCCCGGTCGGGACGGTGCTCTGCGAGGAGCTCGCGTTCCGCGGGGTCCTGCACGGGCTGACCGAGCGCGCCTGGGCCGGTCGCTGGTGGGCCGGGCGGGGCGCCGTGCTCGCCGTGGCCTCGGCGTTCGCCGTCTGGCACCTCGCGGGCGCCGTGGCGGCGCCGGTGGGCGGCATCCCGGTGCTCGGCGTGGTGGCCGTCCTGCTCGTCACCGCCACCGGCGGCGTGGTCATGTCGGTGGTCCGACGGCGGACCGGCAGCATCTTCGCCTCGATCGGCATCCACCTGGGCACGAACGTCGTCGGCCTCGTCGCCGTCATCCTCGCCACCCGCTGAACCGCTGCTCTGCGGAGACACCGGAAGAAACTGTGAGGGAGAGGACGTTCTCCTCCCCGTGGTGAACCCGCGCCCTACGGTGACGTCCGAGTTGTCGAGCACAGCAAACGGACAGCGCGGAGGCCCGGTGGCGCGAGCGGTCGACCAGGACACCCCCGTCGACGTCCGCGACCCGGGGCGGGCCGCGAGCCCCGCCCTCGTCGTCGCGGTGCTCTCCTCCGTCGGTCTCGTCGCGTCGCTGTGCATGACGCTCGTCGTGCCGGTGGTCCCCCAGCTCCCCGCCCTGCTGCACACGACGACCGCCGACGCCTCGTGGGTCATCACCGCGACGCTGCTCGGCGGCGCCGTCGCCACGCCCATCGCCGGCCGCCTGGGCGACATGGTCGGGAAGCGGAGGGTGCTCCTCGCGACACTCGTCCTGCTGGTCGTCGGCGCGGTCATCTGCGCGCTGACGTCCTCCCTCGTCCTGGTCATCGTCGGGCGCTCGCTGCAGGGCGTGGCCGTGAGCGCCGTCCCGCTGGGCATCAGCCTCATGCGCGACGCGCTGCCCCCGGAGCGGCTCGGGTCGGGGATCGCGCTGATGAGCGCCACACTGGGCATCGGCGGCGGGCTCGGCCTGCCGTTGTCCGCGCTGATCGTCCAGGTGGCCGACTGGCACGCGCTCTTCTGGGTCGCCGGCGGCCTCGGCGTCGCGGGCGTCGTCCTCATCCTCGCCGTCATCCCGGAGTCGCCCCAGCGCTCGGGCGGCGGGTTCGACGCTGGTCGGTGCCGTCGGGCTGACCGTCGGCCTCGTCCTCGGGCTGCTCGCGCTCTCCAAGGGCAGCCAGTGGGGCTGGGGCAGCGCCACGACGATCGGGGCGGCCGTGGGCGCCGTCGTCGTCCTGCTGGTCTGGGGCGCGTGGGAGCTGCGCACGCCGCGACCCGATCGTCGACCTGCGGGTCTCCGCGCGCCGGGCCGTGCTGGTGCCGAACCTGGTGTCGGTGCCGGTGGGCGTCGCGATGTTCACCGGGATGGTGACGTTCCCGCAGCTGCTCCAGGCCCCGACGTCGTCGGGCTACGGCCTGGGGCTCTCGCTGATCGTGGCCGGGCTGGTGCTCGCTCCCGAAGGGCATCGTCATGATGCTGCTGTCGCCGGTGACGGCGCGGGTGTCGGCCCGGTACGGCCCGCGGACCTCGCTGCAGGCCGGCCTCGTGATCATCGTCGTGGCCTACGTCCTCGGGACGCTGCTGCTCTCGCAGGCCTGGCAGGTCGCGCTGGTCATCTCGCTGGTGGGCGCCGGGGTCGCGCTCGCGTACGGCTCGCTGCCCGACCTCATCATGCGGGCCGTCCCGACCGACCGGACCGCGGCCGCCAACGGCCTGAACACGCTGATGCGCTCGGTGGGCACCTCGACGGCCTCCGCGCTGGCCGCCGTCGTGCTCTCGGCGATGACGATCCGCGTCGGCGACGCCGTGCTGCCCTCGCTCGCGGGGCTGCGCACGACGCTGGTCATCGCGGCCGGGGCGGGGCTGGTCGCCCTCGTCGCGACCGTCGCCATCCCGGTGCTCCCCCGCTCGCGCTCGGTCGACGAGGTCGTGGTGGACACGGGGATCGCCCCGGAGCCGGCCCCCGACGAGGCGCGGGCGGCGGTCCACGGCCGCGTCCGGCTGGCCGACGGTGTGCCCGCGCCCGGAGGCCCGCGTGACCCTCGTCGACCTCCACGGCCGGCAGCTCGCGGTGGTGCCCGGTGGACCCCGACGGCACGTTCTGCGCGCCCGTCGACGACCCCGGGACCGTCCTGGTCATCGCCAGCGGCCCGGGCGGGCGGCCGATCGCCGAGCACGTCTCGCTCGCCCAGCGCTCCTCGCCGCGGGACCTGGTGCTCGCCCGCTGATCACCGCCGCTTCGACCCGGGGCGCAGCGGGCATCATCAGGGGGTGCCCGAGGGTGACACCGTGTTCCTCGCCGGCCGGCGCCTCGACGACGCGCTGGCCGGGAAGGTGCTGTCCCGTGGCGAGCTGCGTCATCCCCGCCTGATCGACCACGACCTCGCGGGGCGCACCGTGCTCGGGCGTGGCCTCCGTCGGGAAGCACCTGTTCACCCGCTTCGACGACGCGACGAGCCTGCACAGCCACTTCCGCATGGACGGGTCGTGGCACCTCTACCGGCCGGGGCGTCCGTGGCGCGGGCGCGAGCACGACATCCGGGCGATCCTCGAGGTGCCCGACCGGGTCGCCGTCGGGTTCCGCCTGCACGACATGGACCTGCTGGCCACCGCCGACGAGGACCACTGGGTCGGCCACCTCGGCCCCGACCTGCTGGGCCCCGGGTGGGACGAGGACCCGGAGGGCAGCGCGGCCGAGGTCGCGCGGCGGCTGCGGGCCGAGCCCGACCGCGAGCTCGGGGCGGCGCTGCTCGACCAGCGCGTGGCCTGCGGCGTCGGGAACCTCTACAAGGCCGAGATTTGCTTCCTGATGCGGGTGTCGCCGTGGACGCGGGTCGGGGACCTCACCGACGCGCAGGTCGACGACGCCGTCGCGTGGTCGCGCAAGCTGCTGCTGCGCAACGCCTGGCGCCCCGAGCAGTCGACGACGGGCGACCTCGGCGAGGGCGCCCAGCACTGGGTGTTCGAGCGCGGCGGGCGCGGGTGCCGGCGCTGCCGCGACGTGGTGCGCACCGCGGGGCAGGACGACGACCTGCCCGGCTCGAAGGACCGCGAGGACCGCATCGCCTACTTCTGCCCGACCTGCCAGCCGGGCCCGCACCCGGAGCTGCCGCGCCGTGGGGGCCGCCGACCGCAGCAGCAGTCGGGCCGGCGGTCGCGGTACGGCTGACCCCAGCCCCGAGCCGGTTCTGAGCGAAGGGCCCCTTCGCTCGACTAGATCGGCCGTGGGCGCCCACCGCCAGAACGCCGGCCCCGCCCCGTGAACGAGCGAAGGGCCCCCTCGCGCGATCTATCCGCGCGAAGGGGCCCTTCGGTCAGGCCGACGCCGAGCTCAGTTCTGCTGCGGCGGGGCGTACTGCTGGGTCGGGGCCTGGGCCGGAGCGGGCTGCGCCGGCTGGGTCTGGCCCGCGGCCGGCTGGCCCTGGGTGACCTGGCCCGGCCCGTTCATCGACGCCCGGATCTGCTCCAGGCGGCTCTGCCCGGCGTAGTCGTTGCTCGCCTGCTGCACCTCGAGCATCCGGCCCTGCACGCTGTTCTGCGCGAGCTCCGCCGAACCGAGCGCGGTGGTGTACCGCTTCTCGATCTTGTCCCGGACCTCGTCGAGCGACGGGGTGTTGCCCGGGGCCGCGACCTCGCTCATCGAGCGCAGCGACGCGGAGACCTGCTCCTGCATCTTCGCCTGCTCCAGCTGGCTGAGCAGCTTGGTGCGCTCGGCGAGCTTCTGCTGCAGCACCTGGGCGTTCCGCTCGACCGCCGCCTTGGCCTGCTGGGCCGCGCCGATCGACTGGTCGTGCAGCGTCTTGAGGTCCTCGACGTTCTGCTCGGCGGTCACGAGCTGCGTCGCGAACGCCTGCGCCGACTGCTCGTACTGCTGCGCCGCCGCCTCGTCGCCCTTGGCGCGGGCCTGGTCGGCCATCGTCAGGGCCTGGCGCGCCGAGGCCTGCAGCTTCTCGATGTCGCCGAGCTGGCGGTTCAGCTTCATCTCCAGCTGGCGCTGGTTGCCGATCACCGAGGCCGCCTGCTGCGAGAGCGCCTGGTGCTGCCGCTGGGCGTCCTCGATCGCCTGCTGGATCTGGACCTTGGGGTCCGCGTGCTCGTCGATCTTCGAGGAGAACGCCGCCAGGAAGTACTTCCAGGCCTTCACGAAGGGGTTGGCCATCTGCTCCCGCCCAACTCGTCATCGTCCGCACAGGCCGACACACTGACCTGGACTCCTGGCCCCATCGTGTCAGCTCCCGGCCCGTGCGTTCCACCGAGGCACCGCCCCGGACGTCCGGATCGGTGATCGCGAGCGACGAGCGGTCGCCCGCCGCCGGAGGTGCCGCACCAGGACGTCAGGCGGCCGAGCGGACCGCGTCGGCCGATCCGGCCGAGGGTCACGAGCTCGACCACGCGCAGCTCACCGGCGGGCTCCGGCGTCTCGCTCGAGGTCGCCGAACTCGCCCGATGCCGTCCTCGCCGTCGGGCTCCGCGGCGGTGTCCCCGGCGAGGTCGACGACCTCGGACGGACGCCGCCGGTCCGCGTCGTCGCGGCCGCGGCGTCACCCTCGGCGGGCGCGGCCTCGACGTCGTCCGTGGCGGCCTCGGCCGCGCCGAACGCCTCCTCGACCGCGGAGCGCAGCGCCGGGTCGACCCCGACGAGACGGCGGTCGGCCAGGCGGGCGGGGGCGGGGCGGGGGGCCTCGGGACGCAGCGAGTCGGCCACGTCGTCGAGCAGCTCGGGCAGCGGGAGCGCCAGCGCGTCACAGATCGCCGCGAGCAGCTCGCTCGAGGGCTCCTTGCGCCCGCGCTCGATCTCCGACAGGTAGCCCAGGCTGACCCGCGCGTCCTTCGAGACGTCCCGCAGGGTCCGCCGGCGCTCGGTGCGGGCACGGCGGATGGTCCCGCCGATCGCCTCGCGCAACAACAGCGCCATGTCGCACCTCCGCCCTCACCGCACCCCGGACGCGGGAACCAGCATCGGCCCCGCGGGGAGCCCGGCGTCGATGACCGTTCCGTCCACGGTACCGACTCCCGCGCCGCCCCGTCGGTCCGCACGCCCCCCGGACGGGCGGGTTCGCCGACAGCGAACAGCCGGCGTTCAGCGGTCGTCGGCGGCCCGCCGCAGGCGGACCGCCTGCGCGACGTAGTCCAGCCCGGTCACCACCGTCACGACCACCGCGAGCAGGAACAACGTCGCCACCAGGGGCTCCGCCGCCGGCGGGCAGCGGCATGATCGCGAGCCCCAGGGCGAGGGTCTGCAGCACCGTCTTGAGCTTGCCGCCGCGGCTGGCGGGGATCACCCCGTGGCGCAGCACCCAGAAGCGCATCGCGGTGATCCCGAGCTCGCGCACGGCGATGACGATCGTGACCCACCACGCCAGCTCGCCGAGGATCGACAGGCCCGACGAGCGCGGCGCCGACGAGGGCCTTGTCGGCGATGGGGTCGGCGATCTTGCCGAAGTCGGTGACGAGGCCCCAGCGCCGGGCGAACTCGCCGTCGAAGCTGTCGGTCAGCGAGGCGACGGCGAAGACGCCGCAGCGCGATCCAGCGCCAGGACGCGCTGTGGCCGCCGTCGACGAAGAGGGCGGCGAGGAACACCGGCACGAGCACCAGCCGCACCACGGTGAGCGCGTTGGCGATGTTGACCAACGGCACCGGGCCGCGCGGGCGCGGGCCCACGACGGCTCCGGGAGTCGCGCCGCCGTCCGCGGACGACGGGGCGGGCGACCCCGGCGGCTGGGTCATCGCGCGCCGGCCACGGCGGGCTACGGGCGGCGGTGGGCGCCTCGGTCCGGGGCGAGCACCTCGAGGGCCTCGACGACGAGGTCGACGCCGTCCGACCCGATCACCCGGGCGCGGACCACGGCTCCCCGGGTCAGCCCGGCGAGCAGGTCGTCGTCGCCGGTGAGCAGACACTCGCCGTCGACGTCGGGACCCTGGTGGGCGGCACGGCCGATCCAGACGAGGTCGCCCGGGCTCGGTGTCGTCGACCTCGACCGGGCCGTCGTCGAGTCGGTGGCGTCGTCGGGGTCGGCGGGGTCGTCGGTCGGCGGCGGCGTCCTCCAGGTCGGTCATCTCGGGGACGTCGTCCTCGGAGAGGCCCAGCTCGGCGAGGTCGAGGTCGTCGAGGTCGGCGAGGTCCGGGTAGTCGGCCGCGGCGGCCTCCTCGGAGAGCTCCTGGCGCTCGACGAGCACCTCCACCTCGGTGCCGATCCGCCGCGCGGCGCGGTCGGCGCTGACGTGGTCGACCAGCGAGGTGATCCGCTCGACGCGGGCCAGGATCTCGGCGGGGTCGACCTTGTCGGGCAGGTCGGCGGCCTCGGTGCCGTCCTCGTCGGAGTAGCCGAACACCCCGACGGCGTCGAGCTCGGCCTCGGAGAGGAACGCCTCGAGCTCGGCGAGGTCGTCCTCGGTCTCGCCGGGGAAGCCGACGATGACGTTGGACCGGATGCCGGCCTCGGGCGCCAGCGCGCGGATCTCCGCGCACAGCGACAGGAACGTCTCGCGGGACCCGAAGCGCCGCATCCGCCGCAGCAGCGGCCCGGAGGCGTGCTGGAAGGACAGGTCGAAGTAGTCGGCGACGCCGGGCGTGCGGGCGATCGCGGCGAGCAGCGGCGGGCGGACCTCGGCCGGCTGCAGGTAGGACACCCGGACCCGGCGCAGGCCCGGCACCTCGGCCAGGTCGACCGAGCAGGCGCTCGAGGGCCCCGCCGGCGGCACCGCGGGCGTCGATGTCCTTGCCGTAGGAGGTGGAGTTCTCGCTGACCAGGGTGACCTCGGCGACGCCGTGGTCGGCGAGCCAGGCCGCCTCGGCGACGACGTCCTCGGGCGCCCGCGACACGAACGCCCCGCGGAACGACGGGGATGGCGCAGAAGGCGCAGCGGCGGTCGCAGCCGGAGGCGAGCTTGAGCGGGGCGACCGGGGCGTCGTCGAGGCGCTGCCGCGGGACCTCCGGCAGCCAGGCGTGCCCGGGGATCGAGCCCTCGCGGACCGCCTCGGGACGCTTGACCGGGCTGACAACGGCAGGAGGGTGCGCCGGTCCGCGGGCCGGTGCGGGACCAGGGGGCGCCCGGCGAGGACGTCGTCGAGGCGCTCGGAGATCGCGCCGTAGGAGTCGAACCCGAGCACCGCGGTCGCCTCGGGCAGCGCCTCGGCGAGCTCGGCGCCGTACCGCTCGGCCATGCACCCGACGGCGACGACCTTCGAGTCCGGCCCGCCCGCGGCGAGCACCGCGTCGACGGAGTCCTTCTTGGCCTGCTCGACGAAGGTGCAGGTGTTGACGAGCACGACGTCGGCGCTGCCGTCGTCGCCGCCCGCGACCTCCCAGCCCTCGGCGGCGAGCCGTCCGGCCAGTTCCTCGGAGTCGACGTCGTTGCGGGCACAGCCGAGCGTCACCAGCGCCACGCGGCGTCGATGATCGAGCTCCGCTGCACCTGCCGTCCCGGACGAGCCCGCGCGGGATTCCTCTTCGCGCTGCGGCACCCGTCCAGGGTAGACGCCTTCCGGACGGGTCGAGTGACGCCGGTCGTGGACGGCCACGCGACCCCCGGCCACCTAGGCTGGCCGGCCATGTCCCCGGACACCGAGCCCCCCGCGACCACCGGCAACGGCCGCCCCCGCGGCGTCGGCGCGCCGATCCTGCTGCGACGCGCCCGCACCGAGGACGTCCGGGGCATCAAGGCGCTGGTCGACGGGTTCGCGTCGGACAACATCCTGCTGCGCAAGCCGCTGGTCACGCTCTACGAGACGGTGCAGGAGTTCCGGGTCGCGGTGCGGGGCCGGGAGGTCGTCGGCTGCGGGGCGCTGCACGTGCTCTGGGAGAACCTCGGCGAGGTCCGCACGATCGCGGTGCACCCCTCGGTCCAGGGCGGCGGTGTCGGGCACGTGCTGGTCGAGGAGCTGATCGCGCAGGCCCGGGCGCTCGGACTGGCGAGCCTGTTCGTCCTGACCTTCGAGGTGGACTTCTTCGTCCGGCACGGGTTCCGGGAGATCGACGGCTCGCCGGTGAGCCAGGACGTCTACCTGGAGATGATGCAGTCGGCCGACGAGGGCGTCGCGGAGTTCCTCGACCTCGCCTACGTCAAGCCGAACACCCTGGGCAACACCCGGATGCTGCTCGATCTCTAGGCCGCGGCCGCCGGGTCCGCGGGGAGGTGCCCCGGCGCCGGGGCCGCCGGCGCCGGGGCGGGGAGCGTCCCGGTCACGGGGAGGACGACGCGGACGGAGACGGCCTCGCGGCACGAGGTCACCTCGACGGTGCCGCCGAGCAGGGCCGTGCGCTCGACGAGGCCGGCGGGGACCCGTCCGGGGCGCGCACCCGGGACGCGGCTGCGCCCGCAGGCCACCTCCAGCACCACGGCGTCGTCGCGGTGCTCCACGCTCACGCAGGCGGCCACCGGGCCGGGCCGGGAGGCGACCTCGGCGACCAGCTCGGCCAGCAGGCGCGACGCGAACAGCCCGACCTCGGGGCACCCGGCCGCGGGCACGCCACGGACGACCACCGACGGCGGGCGGCCGGCGTGACGGGCGCCGGGCTGGCCCAGCTGCGCGGCGTGGCGGGCGGAGGCGACCAGGACGGCGACCCGCCCCTCGTCCAGGACGCCGTCGATCTCGCCGACGGGGCGTCCCGGCTCGGCGTCCACGGCCGCGAGGGTGGGCAGGATCGTGGCCACCCGGTGCCGCGCGATCCGCCGGCGGCGCGGCTCGTCCGCCTCGCGCCCGGCGAGGACACCCAGCTCGATGGTGAGGGTCCGGTGGGTCGGCGAGGGCAGCCCGAGGCGGCCGTCGACGTCGCCGCGGGCCTGCTCGTCGAAGGCGTGCAGGAGGTTCCCGCGCCCGGTCGCGATCGCGCGACGACGGCGGTGGAGCCCGATCGCACAGGCCGCGGCGAGGACCACCCCGAGCAGCAGGCACTCCCCCGGGTCCGGGGCGGCCTCGACGGGCAGGCCGACGCTGCCGGCGACCGCACCGGTCGTCGGGGCGGTCGTGGTCGCGAACGGCGCGGCGAGGGCCAGGACGCCCAGCACCGTCGCGAGCACGACCGCCGACGCCGCCGGCGGGGCGTGGCGGCCGGTGAGGGCGACGGCCACCGCGAGCGCCACGACGAGCAGCGGGCCGGTGGAGACGCTCGCGGGGAGCAGGACGACGACGAGCGCGGTGAGCGCGACGGCCGCGGCGCCGAGGAGGGTCCCGACGACGAGGCCCGTCGGGCGCAGCCCGTGCCCGCGGGCGGGTCCGGACGGGGCGGCAGGCAGGGGCAGGCCACCGAGGGCGGCGGCGCGGTGCACGGCGTCGAGCGCGGTGCGGGCGTGGTGGGCCGTGGCGGCGACGGCCTCGCGGTCCTCGGCGTCGGCCGGGGTCTCGAGCAGCCGGTGCAGGGCGTCGAGGACGACCGCGCGGAGGTCGGTGACGATGCGCCCGCGCTCCCGGGTGACCGCCTCGGCGGCCCGCGGGTCCGGCACGTCGGACGCGACCGCCACCTCGTCGAGCGCGTCGCCGAGGGCGTCGGAGCGTTCGGTCCCGACGGCGTCGAGGGCCGTGTCGACGGCGGGGTCGTCCGTGGGCCGGGCGGTGTCCGCCGTGCCGATCATCGTCCTGGAACCGTTCCCGGCCATCTGCGCCTCCCCGACCCCGTGGGATGTGCGGCGCAGCCTCTCAGACCCCTCGGAGCGAGCCGCAGGGACACGCTGACCCGATCAGGCGGGTTCCTCCGGCACCGCCCGGTCGGTCGACGGGTCGTCGTCGAACCCGGCCCCGGCGTCGTCGGGCACGGCCCGCGGGGCGGGCTCGCCGCGCAGCGAGGCCATGAGGTCGCCCAGCTCGTCGGGCTTGAACAGCACGTCGCGGGCCTTGGAGCCCTCGCTGGGCCCGACCACGCCGCGGGTCTCCAGCAGGTCCATGAGCCGGCCGGCCTTCGCGAAGCCGACGCGCAGCTTGCGCTGCAGCATCGAGGTGGAGCCGAACTGGCTGGTGACGATGAGCTCGGCGGCCTGGCACAGCACCTCGAGGTCGTCCCCGATGTCCGGGTCGATCTCCTTCTTCTCCGCGGCGGCCTCGGTGGTGACCGTCTCGTCGTAGTCCGGCTCGGCCTGCTCCTTGCAGAAGTCGACCATCGCCGAGATCTCGTCGTCGCCGACGAAGGCGCCCTGCAGCCGGTTCGTCTTGCCCGCGCCCATCGGGAGGAAGAGCGCGTCGCCCATGCCGATGAGCTTCTCGGCGCCGGGCTGGTCGAGGATGACGCGGCTGTCGGTCAGCGAGCTCGTGGCGAACGCCAGCCGCGACGGCACGTTGGTCTTGATCAGGCCGGTGACGACGTCCACCGAGGGCCGCTGGGTGGCGAGCACCAGGTGGATGCCGGCCGCGCGGGCCTTCTGCGTGATCCGGACGATCGCGTCCTCGACGTCGCGCGGGGCGGTCATCATGAGGTCGGCGAGCTCGTCGACGATCGCCATGATGTACGGGTAGGGCCGGTAGACCCGCTCGGAGCCGGGCGGCGCGGTGATCTTCCCGGAGCGCACGTTCTCGTTGAACACGTCGATGTGGCGCACCCGGTTGGCCTGCATGTCCGCGTAGCGCTGCTCCATCTCCTCGACGAGCCACTGCCAGCGCGGTCGCGGCCTTCTTCGGCGAGGTGATGATCGGCGTGATCAGGTGCGGGATGCCCTCGTAGGGCGTCAGCTCGACCATCTTGGGGTCGATGAGGATCATCCGGACCTCGTCCGGCGTGGCCCGCGCGAGCAGCGAGACCAGCATCGAGTTGACGAAGCTCGACTTGCCGGAGCCGGTGGAGCCCGCGACCAGCAGGTGCGGCATCTTCGCCAGGTTGGCCGTGACCATCTGGCCCTCGATGTCCTTGCCGAGACCGATGACCATGGGGTGGGTCTCGCGGCGCGCCGTGCTCGCTGGTGAGCACGTCGGCGAGGCGGACCATCTCGCGGTCGGTGTTCGGCACCTCGATGCCGACCGCCGACTTGCCCGGGATGGGCGCGAGCAGCCGGACGTTGTCGGTGGCCGCGGCGTAGGCGAGGTTGCGGTGCAGCGCGGTGATCTTCTCGACCTTGACCCCGTGCCCGAGCTCGACCTCGTAGCGGGTGACCGTCGGGCCGCGCACGAAGCCGGTGACCTGCGCGTCGATCTTGAACTGCTCCAGCACGCCGGTGATCGCCTCGATCATGGCGTCGTTGGCGGCGCTGCGGGCCTTCGGCGGGTCGCCCGCGATGAGCAGGTCCGGCGGGGGCAGGTGGTAGGCGGCGTCCGGGTCGGCGATCTCGCGGTGCGAGCTGAAGCTCGTCGCGGCGTGCGGGTCGGTCTCGGAGTCCGGGACGTCGACGACGGGCGGGGTCTCGGGGATCTCGGCGGCCGGGACCTTCTTGCGGGTGCGCGCCGGCGGGGCCGGGGCGGGCTCGTCGGGGACGGGGGCGACGGCGGGCGGGGCCACGGCGGCGTCGGCGGGACCGACCGCCGGGGCGCCGGCGAGGGCGCGTCGCGGTGCCGGGCCGGGTGCGCGGCGGCGTCGGCCGCCTCGACCTCGCCGGTGGTCGCGGCGTCCGCGGCGCGCCTGCGCCGCGGACCGGCGCAGCGCGGTGGTCTCGGCGTCGGGATCGTCGGCGTCCGGCCGCGTCCGGGTCGACGTCGTCGACCCCGCCCCACTCGTCGTCGTACTCGTCGTCGAACGGCTCGCCGGTGATCAGGCAGCGGACCCGACGCGGCACGTCGCGCACCGGGGTGCCGGTGAGCACGAGCAGCCCGAACGCGGCCACGAGCACGAGCACCGGCATCGCGAGCCAGACGGTGACGCCCGGCGGTGATCGGGTCGGCGACCCAGGCACCGATCACCCCGCCCCCGGCCTGCCGGCCGGCGAGCAGCGCCGGCGCGCCGACGGAGAGGTGCCAGACGCCCAGCACGCCGAGGGCGAGCAGCAGGGCCCCGACGACGGTGCGGGGGCGGGTCTCCGGGTCGGGGTCGGTGCGCATGAGCACCACGGCGATCCCGAGCAGGATCACCGGCAGCCCGAGGGCCACCGACCCGAGCACGGTGCGGAACGCGACCTGGATACCGGTGCCGACCGGTCCGCCGGCCTCGAGCCACAGGCCCGCGGCGGTGACCAGCGCGAGGACGACGAGCCCGAGGGCGATCCCGTCGCGGCGGTGGGCCGCGTCGATCTCCCGGCCGCGCCCGATCGGTGCGCGCGACGGAGCCGAGGCCGCGGGCGGCGAGCGTCCAGGTGCCCTGCAGACCGCGGACGAGCGGGCCCGGGCCGCGGCGGCGCGGCTGCGGGCCGGCGCGCGACGGGCCCGCGCGGCCGCCCGGCCCTTGGCGGGGGCGCGACGGCCCGAGCCCCCGACCGGCCGGTGCCCGACCGCGACCCGACCGCGGCGCGGGCTGCGCCGACTCCGTGGTGCGCGCGGGCGTGCGGCCCCGCGTGAGGGGCCGACTGCGCGCGGAGGTGTCGGTTCGGGCCATGGCGGACACGGTAGCCGGGCCGCCCCATCCGTCCCGGGAGCCACACGCGTGGCGTCGGTGGTGTCCCTCGGCTCAGCGTGCGGCCGGCGCCACCGCGCGGCGCACGATCAGCGGCGCCGTCCCGGCGAACAGGGCGGTCAGCACGCCGAGCGCCAGCACCGAGCCGGAGAGGCCCGCCGAGCGCCCCGACGCGGCGAGCAGCACGAGCGGGCAGAAGAACTGGCCGATGAACATGGCGGCGGTCCACATCCCGGTGCCCCGGCCGCGCTCGGCGAAGTCGAGCCCGGAGAGCGCCCAGGTCAGCAGGGTCGGCAGCAGCAGGCCGGTGCCGGCGCTGGCGATGACCGCCCCGACGGCGATCACCGGCACGGCCGAGGAGATCCCGACGACGACGAGGCCCACCCCGGCGAGCGCGAGGGCGATCGGGAGCAGCACGGCGGGACCGCGACGCGAGACCCGCCCGAAGGTGAACCCGCCGGCGGCGGTCGCGAGCGAGGCGACGGCGCTGACGAGGCCGATCGTGGCGGTGGAGGTGACGCCGACCGAGGCGAGGACCAGCGAGAGCTCGGCGATCGGGGTGTAGAAGACGATGCCGCCGAACAGGGTGACCGCGCACGGCACCGCGATGAGACGCCACGGGACGGGCGGGAGCGCGGCGGCCGGGGTCCGGCCGGTGTCGCGCACGAACGCCGCGACGAGGGCGGCGACCACGAGGCCCGAGGCGTAGAGGACGAACGGCGCCCGCCAGCTCACGGCGCCCAGGGCGCCAGGCCGAAGAACACCGTGGCGGCGAGCGTCGTCGCGATGGTCTGCCGGGCGAACCAGCGGTCCCGCGCGGTGCCGTCGAAGAGGTCGGCGAGCATCGTCGTGCAGGCGGTCATGATCGCGGCCTCGCAGAGGCCGACGCCCACCCGGCTCGCGACGATCCCCCCCAGCGAGTCGAGGAAGAGCGGCGCGGTGCCGAACAACGCGTAGACCACGAGCGCGACGACGAGCACCCGCTTGCGCCCGGCCGCGTCGACCAGTCGCCCGGCGACCGGGGCGAGCAGGCCGATCATCAGCGCGGGGGCGGTGAGCACGATCGGGACGAGGACCTGGACGCCGGGCGTCGTCGAGAACGCTTCCATCAGCCGCGGCAGCACCGGTGCGAGCAGCACCGACCCGAGGATCGGCAGGCAGCTGCCCGCCAGCAGGATCGCGCCCTGCCCGGTGGGGCGCTTCGACCGGGCCGCCCTGCCCTGGTCCTCGTCCTGCCCGATCACCGTCACGGTCGTCCTCCACGTCACTCCGGGGGCCGTGATCGGCACCACACGTGGGGCGAGTGTCGGGGCACGCGGAACGTGATCGGAAATCACTCCGGCTGGGGGTCGCCATCCACGGGGTCGATGGCACCCACGCCGGGCAGCGGCAGACCGGCGCCGACCTCGGCGAGCAGGCCGCGGAGCCAGCGGTGGGCCGGGTCGGTGTCGTACATCGGATGCCACCACATCGCCTCGACCAGCGGTGTCGCGGTGAACGGGCAGGGCAGGACCCGGATCCCGTCGTCGGGCCGCAGCCGGGCGGCGAGGCGCGCCTGCAGCAGGGCGACCCGGTCGGTGCCGGCCACGAGGTCGGGGATCGGCAGGAACGACTCGACGACGACCTGCGGGCGCGGCTCGATCCCGTGGGCGCGCAGCTGCTGCGCGGCCGGGGTGAACGCGGTGGGGCGGTGGTAGACGGTGATCCACGGCAGGACGCCCAGGTCCTCGAGGGTCACCTGCTCCCCGACCCGTTCGTTGCCCGCGGCCACCAGCACCACCCACGTGTCCTCGTAGAGGTCGAGGAAGGGCAGGTCGTCGATGAAGCCGTGCGGCACGAGGAGCCCGTCGACGGTGCGGAGCCGCTCGGCCGCGCCGGCCACGTCGTCGGGGCGGTGGGGACTCAGCCGCAGCCGCGCCCCCGGGGCGCACCGGGCGAAGGCCGCCGCCAGCGGCGGGCCGATCACGGTGGTGGCGTAGTCGGAGACGAGCAGCGTGAACTCGCGGGTGGTGGCCGCCGGGTCGAAGTCGGGCGCTGCGGAGAACACGCGCTCGATGCCGCCGACCGCGCCCTCGACCCGGTCGACGAGCCGCACCGCGAGCGGGGTGAGCTCGTAGCGGTTGCCGACGCGGGTGAGGAGATCGTCGCCGAAGTGGCGCCGCAGCCGGGCCAGCGCCGCGCTGACCGCCGGCTGGGAGAGCCCGAGGGCCGCGGCGGCGCGGGTGACGTTGCGCTCGTCGAGCAGCGCGCGCAGCGGGAGCAGCAGGTTCAGGTCGAGGTTGGCCAGCCGGAACGTCCGGGGCGGGGCCGGGCGGCGACCGCGGGCGGCCTCGGCTCGGCGCGCACCCGACAGGGATACCGCACCTGGGTGCGCGAGGACGCCGCACACCAGCGGGGATCGGTCCCGTGGATGGTCCCCATCACCAGTTCGGTCTTCCGGGCCTCCCGTGACCGGCCGCACTGTCGTGGGAGCACACGCCTCGACGTCGCGGAGGAAGCATGATCAGGTTGGGGACCTTCTCGAGGCCGGGGGAGGACCGACGGTTCCCGGGGCTCGTCACCGACGCGGAGACCGTCGTCGACTCTCGGCACCCTTCCCCCCGTCGAGGACCTGCTCGCCGCCTGGGACCGGTGCTCCCGGGCGCTCGACGCCCGCACCGGCGGCGAGCCGCTGTCGGGCCTGCGCGTCCACGCCCCGCTGGCGCCCGGCCAGGTCCTCCAGTCCGGCGCGAACTACCGCACCCACGTCATCGACCTCGCCGCCGCCCACCACGCCGAGCGCGGCACCCGGCCCGACCGCCGAGATCCGGGCCGAGGTCGCCGAGCTGATGGACCGCCGCGCCGCCGAGGGCACCCCCTACCTGTTCCTCGGGCTGCCGTCGTCGGTCACCGGGCCGCACGACGACGTCACGATCCCGGCCTGGACGCAGACGTTCGACTGGGAGCTCGAGCTCGCCGCGGTGATCGGCCGCGAGGCGTTCCGCGTCGACCGGGAGCACGCCCTCGACCACGTCGCCGCGTACACGATCGCCAACGACCTCACGGCCCGCGACCAGGTGTTCCGCCGCGACATGCCCGAGATCGGCACCGACTGGTTCCGCGGCAAGAACGGCCCCGGCTTCACCCCGCTCGGCCCCTGGCTCGTCGCCGCCCGCGACGTCGGCGACCCCGGCGACCTGCGCATCCGCCTCGAGCTCAACGGCGAGGTGATGCAGGACGAGAGCACCAAGGACATGCTCTTCGACGTCGCGGCCCTCATCGCCGCCGCCTCCGAGATCACCCCGCTGCGCCCCGGCGACCTCGTGCTCACCGGCAGCCCCGCCGGCAACGGCATGGCCCTGGGCCGGTTACTGCGCGACGGCGACGTGATGACCGGGACCATCGGTTCTCTCGGCACCCAGCGCACCCGGGTGGTGGCGCCGTGACGGTCCAGAACGTCCTCGTCGTCGGGGGAGGCGCCGCCGGCGCCGCCACCGCGATCCTCCTCGCCCGCGCCGGGGTGGCCGTCGACCTCGTCGAGGCCGCACCCGACGTCGCCGGCAGCGGCTCGGGCATCACGCTGCAGGGCAACGCGCTGCGGGTGTTCCGCGACCTCGGCGTGCTCGACGACGTCCTCGCCCACGGCTATGCCTTCGACGTCCTCGGCCTGCGCACCCCGGACGGCACCGTGATCGCGGAGTTCCCCGACGCGAGGACCGGCGGGGACGACCTGCCCGCCACGGTCGGGATGCCCCGCGCGGTGATGGCGCGGCTGCTGCTCGAGCGGGCCGCGGCGGTCGGCGCGAAGGTCCGGATGGCCACCCGTCTCGAGTCCGTCACCACTGGCGGCCACGTCAGCCTCTCCGACGGCACGAGCCAGACCTACGACCTCGTCGTCGGGGCCGACGGCCTCAACTCCGGCGTCCGCGCCGCGATCGGCATCCCGACGACGCCCGAGCCGCTCGGCATGGGCATCTGGCGGGTCTTCACGACGAGGCCCGCGAGCATCACCCGCACCGACCTCACCTACGGCGGCGCGGCCTACATCGCCGGTTACTGCCCGACCGGCGACGACTCGATCTACGCGTACCTCGTCGAGGACGCCGCCGACCGAACCGGGCTCTCGCCCGACGAACGGCTCGCGACGATGCGCGACCTCGCCGCGCACTACGGCGGCCCCTGGACCGAGATCCGCGAGCGGATGACCGACGCGGCGCGGGTGAACTACACCTGGTTCACCCACCACGTCGTCGACGGCCCGTGGCACCGCGACCGCGTGGTCCTCGCCGGCGACGCCGCGCACTCCTGCCCGCCCACCCTCGCCCAGGGTGCCGCGCAGGCCCTCGAGGACGCCACCGTGCTGGCCGACGAGGTGCTGCGCCGTCGCCGAGGTGGGGACCGCGCTGGAGGCCTCACACCGCCCGACGGCAGCCGCGGGCCGGGGCCGTCGTCGCGAACTCCGTGCAGCTCGCGCAGTGGCTGCTCGCCCACGAGCCGCCGCCGCAGGCCGGCGGCACCGCCGACGTCCCCGGCCTCATGGCCCGCACCTCCGCGCTGCTCTCGCAGCGTCCCTGAAGGGAATCCGAGATGGACCGCCTGATCACCCACCTGCGCCACGTCGACCTGGCCGTGCCCGACTACGACCGCCAGCTCGCGTTCTACACCGACCTGTGGGGCTCTCGCCCGAGGCCGCCGACACCGGCATCGCGTTCCTGGCCGCCGAGGGCTCGCCCGAGCAGTACCGTGCGGCTGCGCGCGGACGCCGAGAAGCGGCTCGACCTGATCTCCTTCGGCGCCGCGACCGCCGCCGACGTCGACGCCCTGGCCGAGCGGCTCGGCCGCGCGGGCGTCACGCTCGTCGAACGAGCCCGGCAGCTGGAGACCCCCGGCGGCGGCTACGGCTTGCGTTTCTTCGACCTCGACGGCCGCACGGTCGAGGTGTCGTCCGACGTCGCGCTGCGCGCGCACCGCAAGATCGAGGAGGGCGAGTCGATCCCGGTCCGGCTCTCCCACGTCGTGCTCAACTCGCCGGACCCGGACGCGCCCGTCGCGCTGGTACGACCGGCACCTCGACTTCAGGCTGTCCGACACGCTGTTCGCCCGCACATGGGCGACATGATGTACTTCATGCGCTGCAACCCCCGGCACCACTCCCTCGCCATCGCCCGCGGCCCGCACGTGTCGCTGCACCACGTGTCGTTCGAGCTGCGCGGCATCGACGAGTACATGCGCGGCACCGGCCGGGTGCTCCGCGCCGGCGTCGAGAAGGTGTGGGGCCCGGGCCGGCACCTGGCCGGGAACAACACGTTCTCCTACTTCCTCGACCCGCAGGGCAACACGATCGAGTACACGACCGAGCTGGAGTGCCTCGACGAGGACGCCT
Organism: uncultured Actinomycetota bacterium; assembly: GCA_963849235.1. Taxonomy (GTDB): domain Bacteria; phylum Actinomycetota; class Actinomycetes; order Mycobacteriales; family Pseudonocardiaceae; genus Actinomycetospora. Next base: position 261,911 of record CAWKGY010000005.1, read on the forward strand.
GGCACCCGCACATCTACGACTTCACCGACCCGATGGTCCCGGACCAGTGGGGCACCGCCAACCCGATGAGCGAGATCGTCGCCAAGAAGTCGTTCAACGACCCCGACCGCGGCGTTTTCGTCGCGCCCCCGGTCTGATGCGGATCGCCTCGGTCCTGGTTCCCGACGTCGCGCGGTGCGGGTCGGGGTGGTCGTCGACGACCACCGTCCACCTGCTCGACTCCGCGGTGACGGTGCTGGACCTGCTGCGCTCGGGCTCCCTGCTCGAGGCGGGCGCCGACGCGCTGCGGCGCCCGGCCGTCGCGCTCTCGTCGGTCCGGCTGCTCGCCCCGCTGCAGCCGCCGACGGTGCGCGACTTCGTCGCCTTCGAGGAGCACGTGGAGGGGGTGCGGCGTGCGTGTCGGGAAGGCGGGCGTCCCCGACGCCTGGTACGACGCGCCGACCTTCTACTTCTCCAACCCCTACGCGACGATCGGTCCCGACGACGAGGTGCCGGTGCCGCCCGGCTGCTCCGTGCTCGACTTCGAGCTCGAGGTGGCCGCGGTGATCGGCCGGACGGGGCGCGACCTCGCCGCCCGCGACGCCGCCGGCCACATCGCCGGGTTCACCGTGCTGAACGACTGGTCGGCCCGCGACGTGCAGGGCCGCGAGATGCAGGTGGGCCTCGGCCCGGCCAAGGGCAAGGACACGGCGACCACGCTCGGCCCCTGGCTGGTCACGGCCGACGAGTTCACGCCCGACGCCGACGGCTTCCTGCCGCTGGCCCTGCGCGCCGAGGTCAACGGCCGCACGGTCGGCGAGGACCTGCTCTCCAACATGGGCTGGACCTTCGGAGACCTCGTCGCCTACGCCTCGCGCGGCACCGAGGTGCGCCCCGGCGACGTGCTCGGGTCCGGGACGTGCGGCAACGGCGGCTGCCTCGGCGAGCTGTGGGGGCGCGGCGTCGGTCGTGACGAGCTGCCGCCGCTCGTCCCCGGCGACGCGGTGTCGCTGACCGTGGAGGGCATCGGGACCCTGACCAACCGCGTGGTGCCCGGCGTCGAGCCCGTCGAGACCGATCGGCGCGGCCCGCCCGCGTCCGCGCCGGCGGCCGGCGGACCGGTCGCCCGAGATCGCGGCCGGCCGTCCCCCGTCCTGTCAGCCCCCGTCGCTCCGCCCGGCTCCGACACGTCCCCCGTCAGCTCCGCTGCGCCCTGTCGTCGACGTCCACGCCCACCTCCTGGTCGGCGCCGCCGAGGCCCTCGTGGCCGACGAGCCGGCGCTGGGCGCGGCCCGCGCCGAGGAGGGCCGCGCCGCCGGCCCCGCCTCGTCGCGGGTCAACCGTGAGCAGATCGGGGCCCTGATCCCCGACCTCACCGACGTCGCCCGCCGGCTCGCCGCCTGCGACCGCGCCGGGATCGACGTGCAGCTCGTCAGCCCCATGCCGATCCACCACTACTGGGCCGACGCCGACCTCGCCGGCCGCTACGCCGCGGCGGTCAACCAGGGGGTCGCGGAGCACTGCGCCGCCGCGCCCGACCGGCTCGTCGGCCTCGGCACCGCCCCGCTCCAGCACCCCGACCTCGCCGTCGACACCCTGCGCCGCGCGATGGACGACGGGCTGCGCGGCGTGGAGATCGCGACGTTCGTGACCGGACCCGACGGGCATCGTCGGGAACTGGACGACCCTCGCTGGCGCCGTTCTGGGCCGCGGCCGCCGAGCTCGAGGCGATCGTGTTCCTGCACCCCTGGGGCTGCACGCTGGGGGAGCGGCTCGACGTCGGCTACCTGTCGAACTCGGTCGGCAACCCGGTGGAGACCACGGTCGCGCTGTCCCGGCTGGTCGCCGCGGGCCTCCCGGACGAGGGCTGCCGTTGCTCGCGGCGCACGGCGGCGGCTTCTTCCCGTACGGCACCGCCCGCCAGGACCACGCCTGGCACGCCCGGACCGGCGACCGCGTGGCCCCGGCCCCGCCGAGCGCGGCGCTGCGGCGGCTGTGGTTCGACTCGCTCGTCTACACCCCGGAGGCGCTGCGGCACCTCGTCGCGGTGGCGGGGGCGGACCGGGTGGCGCTCGGGACCGACTTCCCGTTCGACATGGGTGTCACCGACCCGCTGGAGCGCCTGGCCGCCGCCGGGCTCGACCCGGCGGAGGCGGAGCTGGTGCGCGGGATCGCCGCCGCGCTCCTCGGTGCCTGACGGCCCGTGAGCAGTCCGCCGTATGCCACGGGAGAGTGCTCACGGGCGCGCCGCGCACCTCGCGACGGCGAAGAGCCGGCGGAACGGGAACCAGGTCCTGCCGTCGTCGCGGGCCGGGTAGGCCTTCCGCAGCCGCGGGGCGAGCTCGGCCGGAAGCCGCGGTGTAGTCCCCGGCGCGGCAGCGCGTCGCGCACCGGACGCAAGGCGGTCCCGAGATCCAGTGCAGCACCGGGTCCTCGCCGGTGAGGCGCTGCAGGTACGTCGTCTCCCAGACGTCGACGTCCGCCCCGGCGCGACGACGTCGTCGGCGTAACCCGCGGGCTCGGGCACCGTCGCCGCCCCGCGCAGCGGCACGCCAAGCGGTCGTCGACTTCCGGGTCAGCACGTGGGACGCGCGCCGAAGTTCCCGGGCACCTGCATCGCGAACCATCCCCCGGGGAGCGCGCGGGCCCACCGCCGCAGCAGCGCGCGATGGTCCGGGACCCAGTGCAGGACGGCGTTGGTGACGACCACGTCGACGTCGTCCGCCGGCGTCCACGTGCTCACGTCCGCCTGCGCGGCGTCGACCCCGCGGGCCCGGGCGGCGGCCACCATGTCGGGTGAGGAGTCGAACGCACTCACCCGGGCGTCCGGCCACCGCCCCGACCAGCGCCGTCGTCAGGTGCCCCGGCCCGCACCCGGCGTCGACGACATGGCGCGGGGCGCGCGCCCCCACCCGCGCGAGCAGGTCGGCGAAGGGCCGCGCGCGGAGGTCGTCGAAGTCGAGGTACAGGGCGGGGTCCCAGGAGGTCGCGCTGCTCACGGCACGGAACCTACGCCCGCGATCAGCAGCACCGCCCCCGTCACGCCCGCCCCGAGCAGGCACCCGACGACGACCTGGGCGACCGTGTGCGCGGTCAGCCGCAGCCGCGCCCAGCCCACCACCGGCACCGCGAGCCACGACAGGGCCCACCATCCGCCGCCGAGCAGGGTCAGCACGCAGGCCGCCGCGCCCACCACCGCGACGTGCAGGCTGACCTTCCACAGCAGCGTCAGCGCGGTGACCACGAGCACCGTCGCGAGCACCGCCACCTGCAGCGCGACGACGGCCCGCGGCGCGCCCGCGAGCGCGAGCACCGCGAGCCCGGCCAGCACCGAGGCGGCGGAGAGCCCCAGCGGCACCGCCCGCTGCTCGCGCCGGGAGAGGTGGTGGTCGGTGTAGCGGCCCTGGCGCACCCCGACGTCGACGATCGCCGCCGGGATCGCCACGGTGAACACGATGCCCACCAGCGACCACGCCACCCCGGCCCACCCGGCGGCGAGCGCACCCACCACGGGGTAGAGCACCGCGAGCAGCAGCGTCGGGGTGGCCACCCGGGAGATCAGCGTCGCGGCGCGCACCGGCACAGTGTCGGGCACGCTCAGCTGACGAGCAGGCCCACCGCGACGAGGGCGAACGCGGCCACGAGCAGCGCGACCCGGCCGAGGTGCAGCCGATCCCAGCGCCCCACCTGCGCGCGCCAGTCGGCCGGGGCGTCGCCGGCGCTCCAGGTCTTCACGCGGTCGTTGATCGGCACGAGCAGCGTGACCGACAGGACGATGGCCACGACCAGCAGCCCCGTCGCCACCCCGACCGGCACCACCGCCGCCCCGCCCCACGCGAGGACCACCCAGACCGCGGCCAGGACGATCGAGCCCGAGTACCAGAAGGGCATCGCCCGCCCGAGGACCCGCGCGCCGTCGCTGCGTGCCGCCAGCCCGGCGTCGTTCGGCAGCCGGTCGAGGATCGGGTTGACGAACGCCGCGACGGCGAGCTCGACCCCCACGAGCAGCCCGATCACGACCACCGTCACCACACCCAGCACCACCATGACCCCACCCTCCCTGGTTCGAGCACCACTAGTTCTTCTAGCGACGCTAGACGATCGCCGCTCCGATTTCTAGCAGTGCTAGGATCAGGGCATGCCCACGAGGGACCGCAAGGAGCGCGAGCGCGCCGACCGGCACCGCCGCATCCTCGCCGCGGCCCGGGAGCTCGCCGAGGACCAGGGATGGGACGCGGTCACCACCCGCCGCCTCGCGGACCGGATCGAGTTCAGCCAGCCCGTCCTCTACGGCCACTTCCCCGGCGGCAAGGACGAGATCGTCGCGGGCGTCGCGCTCGAGGGCTTCGCGGAACTGGCGACGGCGTTGCGCGCGGCGGTCGACGAGGCCGGGCCCGGCGGGGCGCCGGAGGCGGCGATCACGGCCTATCTCGACTTCGCCGCCGCGCACCCGTGCTCTAAACGGCGATGTTCGAGTCCGCCGCCCTGCCCTTCGGCCGCGAGGACACCCCGGCGCCGCTGCACGAGGGCTTCGCCGTCCTGCGTGACGTGCTCGCGCCGGCCACCGCGGCCGACCCCGGCCGGTACGCCGAGCTCGGGTGGGCCACGCTGCACGGGCTCGCGACGCTGGCCCGTGCCGGGCGCCTGCCCCCCGAGGGCGCGGCCGACCGGCGCGCGCTCGCCGTCGACCTCCTCCGCGCCGCGGGCGTCGGCGACCGCGAACCCCGTGACGGACCGTTCGGGACTCTGTTGCTTTCCCCACCCGGACGTCGATCATCCTGGGGACGCCGCGGCGATCAAAGGTGATAGGACGACACGATGAGCCGGGAGAACCACCTCGTGCTGGCGGTCGTGACGGCCGCTCCCGGCCTCCTGCTCCTGCACCGCCCGGGCGAGACGCCGCCCGCGGCGCTCCCGGGCGGACGGCCCGAGCCCCGGGAGTCACCGGGCGCCACGGCCGAGCGCGGCTGTGTGGAGGAGACGCGGGTGCGCATCCGCGCCGGTCGCCAATTGGGCCGCCTGGTCGTCGACGGGATCGCGACGACCTACGTCGCCGCCCGCCCCGTCGTCGAAGCCGCAGCCCGGCGAGACGGCCGTGAGCCTGCACGTCGCCTGGTACAGCCTGAACCAGGTCGAGCTCGTGCTCCCGGAGCTCTGGGCCCCGGTCCGGGCGTACCTGGACAAGGTGCTCCGCTCGTGAGCACCCTCCGGTGTCATGGCACCGGAGGGTGCTCACGAGCGCGCAGCGCACCTACACCGGCAGCACCGTGGGGACGATCATCGGGCGGCGACGGTAGGTGTCGCCGACCCACTTGCCGACGACCCGGCGGACCGGCTGCGCGATCCGGTGGGTGTCGGTGATGCCGTCGGACTCGGTGCGGGAGAGCTCCGCCTCGATCAGGGCATCACCGCCTCGAGGGCCTTCGGGTCGTCGGAGAAGCCGCGGCCCGAGATCTGGGCGGGGCGACCGCCGCCGGTGGTCGCGTCGATCACGACGGTGATCGAGATGAAGCCGCCCTCGCCGAGCAGAGGCCGGTCGGTGAGCGACGGCTCGCCGATGTCGCCGCGGGACGCCGTCGACGTAGACGTGCCCGACGGGCACCCGCCCGACGATCGAGCGCCTTGCCGTCGATCAGGTCGACGACGATGCCGTCCTCGGCGAGCACCACCCGTCGGCCGGCACCCGGCTGCATGGCCAGCTCGGCGTGGGCGCGCAGGTGGCGCCACTCGCCGTGCACCGGCATGACGTTGCTCGGGCGCACCGCGTTGTAGCAGGAACAGCAGCTCGCCGGCGCGGCGCGTGGCCGGAGACGTGCACCTTGGCGTTGCCCTTGTGGATCACTTGGCGCCGAGCGCGGGACAGCCCGTTGACCACCTGAAGACCGCGTGCTCGTTGCCCGGGATGAGGCTGGGCAGGATGACGGTGTCGCCCGCGTCGATCGTGAACTGGCGGTGGTCGCCGCGGGCCATCCGTGACAGCGCCGACATCGGCTCGCCCTGCGACCCGGTGGAGATCGAGCAGACCTGTCGGGCGGTCTCGCGCGTCGTCGAGGCGACCATCAGGCCGTCGGGCATGTTGAGCAGGCCGAGGTCGCGGGCGATGCCCATGTTGCGCACCATCGACCGGCCGATGAAGCGCGACCTTGCGGTCGTGGCCGCGGCGGCGTCGATGACCTGCTGGACGCGGTGCACGTGGGAGGCGAAGCAGGCCACGATGACGCCGGCGCGGCGCCTTCCGAAGACTCGTCGAGCACCGGGCCGATCTCGCGCTCCGGCGCGACGAAACCGGGCACCTCGGCGTTGGTCGAGTCGGACAGCAGCAGGTCGACGCCCTCGGCGCCCGAGCCGGGCGAACCCGGCCAGGTCGGTGAGGCGGCCGTCGAGCGGCACCTGGTCCATCTTGAAGTCGCCGGTGTGCAGGACGAGCCGGCCGGCGTGCGGACGGCGACCGCGAGCGCGTCGGGGATGGAGTGGTTGACGGCGAAGAACTCGCACTCGAACGGGCCGAGGCGCTCGCGCTCGCCCTCGCTCACCTCAGCATGTGCGGGTTGATGCCGGTGCTCCTGCAGCTTGGCCTCGACCAGCGCCAGCGTGAATCGCGAGCCGACCACGGGATGTCCGGCTTCTCGCGCAGCAGGTAGGGCACGGCGCCGATGTGGTCCTCGTGGCCGTGGGTGAGCACGATCGCCTCGACGTCGTCGAGCCGGTCCCGGATGGGGCTGAAGTCGGGCAGGATCAGGTCGACGCCGGGCTGCTCGTCGTTGGGGAAGAGCACCCCGCAGTCGATGACCAGCAGCTGGCCGTCGTACTCGAGGACGGTCATGTTGCGGCCGATCTCGCCGATGCCGCCGAGCGGGACGATGCGCAGGCCGCCCTCGGGCAGCGGCTTCGGCGCGATGTCGGCGACGGCACCGGAGGTCTGCGGGACCGACTGGGTCGGCGTGCCGGTGCCCCCGCAGTCGCGGTCGGCGTGCCCGGCGTCCTGGCTCCTCGGGGCCGGCGGACCGGGTCGCCCTGGCCCTGCCCTGCCTCGCCGCCGCGGCGGCGCTGTGCGGTCGATCGGCTCACCGGGTCACCCCGGTGGGGTTGTCGCTGTGGAATGTCGTTCCTCCTGGTCGAGGGGCGCCGCCCGGCAGGCGTCGGGACGACGCCGGGTCACGGGACGTTCGCCCTCGGGTGCGGCCCTCGTGGGTCGCGGGATGTCGTGACGGCAGAGCGACGGACTCGCGCCTCGTCGGCCGGTGCGGGCCGGGGTCCACGGTCGTGCTGCTCATGCCGCCTCACCGTACCGTGCTCCCGGACGACCGGTGTGCGCCGCGTGTCGGTGTCGGGCGGTCGGGAGGAGATCCACGAGGGCGGTGCCGCTCGGCGCGCGGTCGACGGCCCCCGGTCGACGTTCCGGAAGACCACCGGGCGGCGGTCCCAGTCAGCACGGTGGGAGAAGACAGGCCGCCCCGGACGTCCTCGGCGAACGGGATCGCGCCTACAGGCCCCGCGCGAGGCCCTTCACGGTCGCGACGTCGGCGGGCTCGCCCTGCCACGACACGACGGCCTGATCGCGACCGCTGACGTAGAGGACCAGCTCCCCCGGCTCACCGACGATCGTCACCGTGCGGGGGCCGCTGCGCCGCGTGCTGGCGCCCGTCGGGGGCCTGGAACGTCACGCCGACCGGGCTGGAGCGGTAGACCAGACGGCCGAGCAGGCCGAGCTGCTTCCAGAGCAGCCCGTCGCGGTCGGGCTCCGGGGGCCGGGGCGCCCAGCCCAGACGGCGCGCCGCACGTCCTCGTGGTGGATGAAGTACTCCTGGACGTCCACCCCGGTGAGGAACGGCAGCGCGATCGGGCTCCACGACGGCGGGCCGCTGCGGATCAGCGCGACGTTGGCGCCGAAGTCCCGGTGGGCCGCCTGGGCCTGGACACGCTCGGTCCAGAAGACAGCGGCGGGATGAGGATCCCGGGCGCGGCGTCGGGACGGCGCTCGCGGACGACGAGGTGGGCGAGCAGGTCGTTCGTCGTCCAGTCACCCGCCAGGGTGGGCTCGTCGGGCCCGCGCTCGAGGAACAGATCGGCGAGGGCGTTGCGCTCGGCGGCGGCCACGTCGCCGGCGGACCGGGCAGCACTCATGCGTCCCTCCTACCCGGTGGGGTGGGGAGCGAAGCGAGATCCCGATCATCCCTCGGCGATGAAGGGGCTGGACGCGACCCGGGATGCCGCTCGGGAGCGCGCTGATCGTGAAGTCGGCGAACACGTTCGGCACCTCGGCCTGCAGCTTCTCCAGGCACTCGACGGCCAGGTCGCGGATCTCCACGTCGGCGTGCTCGGTGGCCCGCATCGCGATGAAGTGGCGCCAGGCCCGGTAGTTGCCGGTGACGACGATCCGGGTCTCGGTGGCGTTGGGCAGCACGGCGCGCGCGGCCTGGCGGGCCTGCTTGCGACGCAGGGTGCGCGTTGGGCTCGTCGGCGAAGCGCTTCTCGAGGCCCTCGAGCAGCTTCTCGTAGGAGGCCAGCGCGGCGGCGCTCGCCTCGGCGAACAGCGCGTGCAGCTCCGGGTCGTCGGCGATGACCTCCGGCTCGACCATCGCCGCGTCGCGCTCGGGCACGTAGCGCTGGGAGAGCTGGCAGTACGAGAAGTGCCGGTGGCGGATCAGCTCGTGGGTCAGGCTGCGCGACATCCCGGTCAGGTAGAAGCTCACCGAGCCGTGCTCGAGCACCGAGAGGTGGCCGACCTCGAGGATGTGGCGCAGGTAGCCGGCGTTGCGTCGCCGTGGCCGGGTTCGGCTTGGTCCAGGACTGGTAGCAGGCCCGGCCCGCGAACTCGGCGAGCGCCTGGCCCGCCGTCGGCGTCGGTCTTCCACGGCACGCCGGCGGGCGGGATGAACTCGGTCTTCGCGATCAGCGTCACCTGCGGCGTCACGGTCTCCGGCACGCGCCCAGGGTAACGCGCCTGACGGCTACCACGGAGCGCCTCGCCTCCGGGTTGACACCACGACGGGTCCGCCGGCGGCGGACACGACACCAGAGCCTTGTGATGGTGTCGCGGTGGTGTCAGGTGGCGGCATGGACCTCACGCAGTACGTCTCCGCACTGCGGGACGACCTCGCGTCCGCGGCCGCGGCGGGCGACGAGCAGACGCCCGAGCCGGCACCGCGCTGGCCGGAGCCCTCGAGCCCGCCGCCCGCCTCGCCCTGATGAACGCCCTCTCCGACCTCGCCACCGAGGTCTCCGAGCCCCTCGGCGACCACCCGTCGCGGTGCGCCTCGCGGCCGCGACGTGGACGTGGCCGTCACCGCACGCCCGACCGACGAGCCGGAGGAGCCGGCCGGCGGGGGCTCTTCGCCGGGCCGTCGTCGAGCCCCTTCGTGGGCCCGGGCGGGCCTTCCGTCCGGCCCCTTCGACCGCACGGTTTCACCCCGCCGGGCGCGGTGCCTGCGGCGCCGACACGGGCGACATCTCCCGGATCACCCTCCGCCTGGTCGACCAGATCAAGGGCCAGGCCGAGCAGGCCGCGGCCTCGCAGGGCATGTCGCTCAACTCGTGGGTGGCCCAGGCCGTGCAGGGCGCGCTCCACGACGGATGGGGTCTGAACGGGAATGGTGTCCAAAGATTGGCGGACACAGATAGGGTCGCAGGTGGGGGCGGGGCTGGGACCGAGGCCCCCCCTGGTCGTCCGACCGGCGACCACACTGACGACCACACTGGGGACCACACCGGGGACCGTCCGGGCCCCGGCGACGAGCCACGCGACCGGCCGTCGTCGGGTGACGACGACCAGGGTGGCTCCGGCGTGTCGGGCTGGGTGCGGGGATGAGCGTGCCGAGCAGGCAGGAACGCCACGACGCGGGGGGCCCGGTCGACGTGCTGGTCGAGATCGACGCCGGACGGGTCGACGTCCGCTGGTCGGCGACGGCCCCGCGTCGGGACCACCCCGGGCGAACTGCGCGTCGAGGTGAGCGCCGACCCGGAGGGCGGGCCCGGCTGGCTGCGCGGGCTCGCGGGCCTCGTCGACGCGGCGGGCGGGCTGGAGAAGCGCTTCGGGTTCGACCTCGGCGCCGTGCCCGGCCTCGGCATCCGCCCCGGGGAGGACCTCGAGGAGCGCGCCCGGCGCGCCGTGGCGGCCGTCGAGATCACGCTGGCCGACGGGCGGCTGTCCGTCCGCGGGCCCCGCGAGGTCGTGCTGCGTGCCGCCGCTGGCTCGTCACGGTGCACGCCCCGGCCGGTTCCGGGGTCGCCGTGCGCGCCGGGGCGGCGCCGGTCGACGTCACCGGGCGGCCGGGTGAGGTGGAGATCGGGACCACCGGGCACGGTCACCGTCGACGAGGTCACCGCGAGCAGTTCGGTGCGCTGCGGCGCCGGGGACGTCAGTGTGCGGCGGGTCGCCGGCGTGCTGCGGGTCCGCGGCGGCGCCGGCGACGTGACGCTCGGCGAGGTCACCGCCTCGACCGAGGTCGTGACGGGCAGCGGGTCGACCGCGGTCGGACGCCTGGCCGCGGACCTGTCGGTACGCGCCGGCAGCGGCGACATCACCGTCCGGGACGCCTCCTCGGGCGAGCTCGACCTCAACACGGGCGCGGGCTCGGTCCGGGTCGGCGTGCACTCCGGGGTCGACGCGTCGGTCGACCTGCGCTCGGCCGCGGGCTCGGCGTCGTCCGACCTCCCGGTGAGCAGCTCCCGCCCCGAGCACGCTCCCGACGCCGTTGCGCCGCTGCGGATCGCGGGCGGGCCGCGGCCGGGAACGCCCGGGTCCAGTCGGCCGCGCCGGCCTAGCACCCCGGAGACACGAACGGCTGGTTCGTCACCATCGATGGTGACGAACCGGCCGTTCGTGTGGACCAGCAGGCGGGGCCAAGGCCTAATCCGAACGTGCCCCCGAGAACGTCGCGCCGAGGAGGTCGTGGTTGAGCTGCGAGATCGTCGCCAGCGGGATGTCCTTCGGGCAGGCCGCGGTGCACTCGCCGATGTTGGTGCAGCCGCCGAAGTCGGCTCGTCGTGCTGGGCGACCATGTTGACGCCCGGGTGTCCCGCTCGGGCTGGCCCTGCGGGAGCAGGCCGAGGTGGGTGACCTTGGCGCCGGTGAACAGCATCGAGCGCCGTTCGGGCAGGCCGCCACGCAGGCGCCGCAGCCGATGCAGGTGGCGGCGTCGAAGGCGCGTCGGCGGCGTCCTTCGGCACCGGGGTCGCGTGCGCCTCGGGCGCCGCGCCGGTGTTGACGGTGATGTAGCCGCCGGCCTGGATGATCCGGTCGAACGCGCGCGGTCGACGACCAGGTCCTTGATCACCGGGAACGCCCGGGCCCGCCACGGCTCGATGTCGATCGTGTCGCCGTCCTTGAAGTGCCGCATGTGCAGCTGGCAGGTCGTGGTGGCCCGCTGCGGGCCGTGCGCGACGCCGTTGATGATCATCGCGCACGATGCCGCAGATGCCCTCGCGGCAGTCGTGGTCGAAGGCGACCGGCTCCTCGCCGTCGAGGATCAGCTGCTCGTTGAGCACGTCGAGCATCTCGAGGAACGACATGTCCGCGGAGATGTCGTCGAGCTCGTACGTTGACCATCGCGCCCTTGGTGTCGGCGTCCTTCTGGCGCCAGATCCGCAGGGTGAGCTTCATCGGTGATGCCCTCTTACTTGTAGCTCCGCTGGCTCGGGTGGACGTAGTCGAACTCGAGGTCTTCCTTGTGCAGGATCGGCCTGCCGCCGTCGCCCGCGACTCCCAGGCGGCGACGTAGCGCGAAGTGCTCGTCGTCGCGCAGCGGCCTCGCCGTCCTCGGTCTGGTGCTCGGCGCGGAAGTGGCCGCCGCAGGACTCGCTCGCGGTGCAGCGCGTCGATGCACATCAGCTCGGCGAGCTCGAGGAAGTCGGCGACCCGGCCGGCCTTCTCCAGCGTCTGGTTGAAGCTGTCCGCCGGTGCCCGACGACCTTGACGTTGCGCCAGAACTCCTCGCGCAGCGCCGGGATCAGGTCGAGCGCCTTGCTTCAGGCCCTCCTCGGTGCGCTCCATGCCGCAGTGGTCCCACATGATGTGGCCGAGCTCGCGGTGGAAGGAGTCGACGGTGCGGGTGCCGTTGACGGCGAGCAGCTTGTCGATCCGGCGTGCGTCGACTCGACGGCCTCGACGACCGCCGGGTGGTCGTCGGGCGACCTCGTCGAACGGGCGCGTCGGCGAGGTAGTCGCTGATCGTGGTCGGCAGCACGAAGTAGCCGTCGGCCAGGCCCTGCATCAGCGCCGAGGCGCCGAGCCGGTTGGCGCCGTGGTCGGAGAAGTTCGCCTCGCCGACCACGAACAGGCCGGGGATCGTCGACTGCAGGTCGTAGTCGACCCAGAGCCCGCCCATCGTGTAGTGGACGGCGGGGTAGATCCGCATCGGGACCTCGTACGGGTCCTCGCCGGTGATCCGCTCGTACATCTCGAAGAGGTTGCCGTACTTGGCCTCGACGGCGTGCGCGCCCGAGCCGCTCGATCGCGTCGCGCGAAGTCGAGGTAGACGCCCGAGCCCGCCGGGGCCGACGCCGCGGCCCTCGTCGCACACGTTCTTCGCGGCGCGCGAGGCGATGTCGCGCGGGACCAGGTTGCCGAACGCGGGGTAGATCCGCTCGAGGTAGTAGTCGCGCTCGTCCTCGGGGATCTCGCCGGGCGCGCGGTCGTCGCCGCGCTCCTTCGGCACCCAGATCCGGCCGTCGTTGCGCAGCGACTCGCACATCAGCGTCAGCTTCGACTGGTGCTCGCCGGTGACCGGGATGCAGGTCGGGTGGATCTGGGTGTAGCAGGGGTTGGCGAAGCAGGCGCCCTTGCGGTGCGCCCGCCAGGTCGCGGTGACGTTGCAGCCCATGGCGTTGGTCGAGAGGTAGAAGACGTTGCCGTAGCCGCCGGTGGCGAGCACGACGGCGTCGGCGAGGTGGGTGCTCGATCTCGCCGGTGACCAGGTCGCGGGCGACGATGCCGCGGGCCCGGCCGTCGACGACGATCAGGTCGAGCATCTCGTGCCGCGGCGTGCATCTCGACGGTGCCGGCCGCGATCTGGCGCTCGAGCGCCTGGTAGGCGCCGAGCAGCAGCTGCTGGCCCGGTCTGGCCGCGGGCGTAGAACGTGCGCGAGACCTGCGCGCCGCCGAAGGAGCGGTTGTCGAGCAGGCCGCCGTACTCGCGGGCGAACGGGCACGCCCTGCGCGACGCACTGGTCGATGATGTTGCGGCTGACCTCGGCGAGCCGGTAGACGTTCGACTCGCGGGAGCGGAAGTCGCCGCCCTTGACCGTGTCGTAGAAGAGCCGGTGGACCGAGTCGCCGTCGTTGCGGTAGTTCTTGGCGGCGTTGATGCCGCCCTGCGCGGCGATCGAGTGCGCGCGCCGCGGGCGAGTCCTGGTAGCAGAACGACTTGACGTGGTAGCCGGCCTCGCCGAGCGTGGCGGCGGCCGAGCCGCCGGCCAGGCCGGTGCCGACCACGATGACGCGTGAGCTTGCGGCGGTTGGCCGGGTTGACCAGCTTGGCGCCCGAACTTGCGGTCGTCCCAGCGGTCGCTCGATCGGGCCGTCGGGGGCCTTGGTGTCGGCGATCGGGTCGCCGAGGACGTAGCGGCCCTCGCCATGCGTCGACGTGGGCTCCTGCTGCAGCTCAGACATTGTTCACCTCACCAGACCGAACATGACGGCGAACGGAATGATCGCGAAGCCGACGGTGACGACGACGGCGACCGCGAGCGCGAACGCTTCTGGCGAAGCTGCCGGACGGCGCTGTTGCACCCAGGGTCTGGATGCCCGACCAGAAACCGTGGCGGATGTGGAAGCCGAGGGCGAACATGGCGACGATGTAGAAGATCGCCACGACCGGACGGTCGAAGTCGGCGACGACGTTGCTCGTACGCCCCGGCGTGCCGGGCTGCGGGTTCAGCGACGCCGGGGGTCAGGTCGAGGATGTGGCAGACGACGAACAGCAGGATGATCACGCCGCCCCAGCGCATCGTCCGGGCGGCGTAGCTGCCCTGCGCGGCCGCGGTGCAGGTAGCCGATCGGCCGGGCCTTCCTGGCCTGTGCCAGAGCGAGAACGCGCGCGACCAGATGTGCAGCAGCACCGCGACGGTCAGCACCGTGCGGATGATCCAGAGGCACCCCGTCGTACCCGAAGATCGTCCTCACCGAGCGTGCGCAGGTGCTCGCGTAGTTGTCGAAGGTCGTGCGGCCCGAAGAAGATCTTCAGGTTGCCGATCATGTGGGCGATGACGTACAGCAAGAAGATCACGCCCGTCACCGCCATGACGGACTTCTTGCCGACGGACGATCCCCATGTCCTGGTGACGATGTTGCGCTGGGTCATGGCCACTCCGACACGCTAAGCCTGGGAACACGCCGACGGCCAATGCATGCAAGCCGGTTCAGCGATGCTCGTAAGCTATTGGAGTGACCCTCAAACAGCTCGTTTATTTCTTGGCGGTCGCCGACTCCGGGCGGTTCGTGCAGGCAGCGGCCGAGGTGCGGATCGCGCAGCCCACGCTGAGCCGACAGATCCAGTCACTCGAAGATGATCTCGGCGAGACCTTGTTCACACGGGGTCACGGACCACGTCACACTGACCGTGGCGGGCGAGACGCTGCTGCCCCTGGCCCGGCGGATCGTCGCCGACGTCGAGACCGCGCGGCTCGAGATCGCGGAGCTCGCCGGGCTGCGCCGCGGGCGGCTGCGGGTCGGCGCCACACCGAGCCTGTGCGTCGGCGTGCTGGCCGACGTCCTGGCGGTCTTCCACGACAGCTACCCGGGCATCTCGCTGCAGGTCAACGAGGGCGGGTCGCGGGACCTGGTCGCCGACCTCGAGGACGGTCAGCTCGACCTCGCCCTCGTCATCCACCAGCAGGACCGGGGCCCGACGGCGTCGGGCGCGGGCCACGCGCGGGCCGGCGCCACGGCGCGCGGCGGGGCAGCGGTCGCCCCGACCCCGGGCGACACCCTGCGCCTCACCCCCGTGCTGCGCGAGGAGCTCGTGGCGGTCTCCGCCGCGGGCGGTCAGGTCGGGCTCGACGAGGCCCTGGGCGACCACGCCGGCATCCTCGAGATCGCCCGCCACCCGCTGGTGGTGAACCGGCCCGGCTACGAGCTGCGCGAGGTGGTCCTCTCCGCGTGCGCCGCGGCCGGCGTGACGCCGCGGATCGCCGTCGAGGGCGGTGAGATGGACGCCGTGCTCCGGATGGTCGAACGGGGCCTGGGTGTCGCGATCGTGCCCAGCCTGGTGCTCGCCGGGCGGCCGGGGCTACGCATCACGCGGCTCGACGGCTCCGGGTGGACCCACCGCACGATCGCGTTCGCGCACCGCACCGACGTCGCCCCCACCCGGGCGGCCGACGCGTTCCGCGAGACCCTGCTGGCCGTGCTGGCCCGCACCTCGCGCACCGGGGCCCTGCCGCCCGGCGTCCGCTTCATCCACAGCTAGCCGGCTTCCGCCCGGACCAGCGCCCGGGAGAGGGCCGGCGCGAGCGGCCCGCCCTCCACCACGACGTCGTCCAGACCCGAGCCAGGCCGCCATGTCGCGCAGCGCCCCGGCCATCTCCGTCGCCACGCGGGCCTCGTCGGCACCGCGCTCGACGCACTCCGGCTCCGCGAACGGCCCCGGGACCCGGAGCACCCCGGCCGCCCGGTCGGTCTTGAGGTCCACCCGCCCGACCAGCTGCCCGTCGAGCAGGAACGGGAAGACGTAGTAGCCGTGGGTGCGCTGCTCGGCAGGCGTGTAGATCCCGATGCGGTAGGTGAACCCGAAGATCCGTTCCGTGCGCGGGCGGAACCACACCAGCGGATCGAACGGCGCGAGCAGCGCCCGGCCGGTGACCTTCCGCGCGAGCCGTGCGTCCGCGGCCCGGTACGCGGGCGCGCCCCATCCCGCCACCTCGACCGGGATCAGCTCGCCCGCGTCCACCAGCTCGGTGACCGCGACGCGGCTCTCGGCCGGGGGCAGGCGGTAGTGGTCGCGCAGGTCGGGCTCGGTCGCCACGCCGAGCGCGGCCGCCGCGTGCCGGGTGAGCTCGCGCATCGACTCGTCGCGGTCGGGGTCGCGGGCCAGGACGTCGGGCGGCAGGACGTCCTCGGTGACCGCGTACGCGCGCCGGAAGCCGCGCCGGGTGCCCGTCGTCAGGGCTCCGGTGGCGAACAGGTGCTCGCAGGCGACCTTGACGTCGGAACGGTGCCACCAGCCCCCGTGCGCGCGGGCACGGCGCTCGCCCCCGTCGCCGAGGACCTGCTCGACCTCGCGGGCCTCGAGCGGGCCGTGGGCGGCCACCGCGTCGTCACCGCGTCGAGGATGTCCGGCCGGTGGTCCAGGGCGTTGCCCAGCCAGCGGCTGCTGCGCGCGGCGTTGTCCCGCATCCGCCAGCGCAGCAGCGGCCAGTCCTCGACGGGCACCAGGCTCGCCTCGTGGGCCCAGAACTCGACGAACGCGCGGCGCCGCCGGTCGGCGCCCGTGAGCGGCCAGGCCAGCGCGTCGAGCGCGTCACGGTCGTACGCCCCGAGCCGGGCGAACGGCGGCGCGTAGTGCGCCCGCACGGCCACGTTCACCGAGTCCAGCTGCAGCAGCCCGAGCCGGCGCACGAGGCGCTTGAGCGCGCCCCGGTCCGGCGGCGTCGTCCCCCGGGCGGGCGCATCCAGCCCCTGGGCGGCGACGGCGGCCCGGCGCGCCCCGGCCGCCGTCATCCGTTCCGGAGCCACCCCGTGATCACCCACGGCCCGGATCGTGCCAGCCACCCCCCGACAGCTCGGGAATCGAGGCCTCCGCACCGGCGTTGACCAGGGAGAACAGTGAAGGAGAGCCCATGATCGGAGATCGTGTCGAGATCGTCGTGGACGCCGGGGGCACCACGCGTACCTGGGACGTGGAGGCGACCCGGGCGGGCCGTCGGGTGGAGGTCGCGCACGGCCGCGGCGTCGTCGAGGTGAGCGAGGTGACCCGCGGCGGCACCGCGGTGCGCACCGCGCGCTTCATGTCCTCCCGGGTGCTCGCCCTCGTCGAGCACCCGGCCTCGGCGACCGTGCGCCTCGCCGACGACGAGCCGCCCGCGCTGCCGCTGCCGCGTCCGGCGGCCTGAGGCCCCGTCACCCGCCGCTGCCAGCAGCGGAGCGAGGCGGCGCGCGACGGCCGGCGCGACTGACCGCCACGAGATGCACCCCGTCGACGACGCCGGCCGCGCGCAGCGCCAGCACGTGCTCGCAGGGGCGGCACCCCGGCGTCCGGGTCGTCTCGAGCGCCTCGCCAGCCGCGGGCAGCTCGAGGTCGGGATACGCGCCGACCCGCGCCATGCGCGGGCCGTCGGGACGATCACCCGGCCGCACCGGCACTCGACGTCGCGCTCCGCCAGCGGGCACGCGCACCGAGAAGGCGGCGGGAGCCAGATCGCGTCGCGCCGCTCCACGCGCGAGGGGCGACCGAGCGGGCGACCACCCAGCGCAGTCACTCGTGCTCGTCGGAGAGCGCGGCCTCGTCGAGCATCGCGGACCCCGAGCGGGCCGTCCTCGGCTCGTCGTCGGGCGGTCCCCGCAGCAGCAGCACCTCGCCCACGCCGAGCGCGAGCAGCCCAGCAGGTCGCGGCGCAGGCCGAGGCGTTGCGGTCGCGGGCGTTGAGCACCGCGTCACCCGCGCGCCGGCTGCCGCGCCGCGGCCGTGACCGCGATCCCGACACCGCCGCGCGCGCCGTCGGGTTGTCGGGGCGAGCACGTGGTCGGTCAGCGGGGCGAGCTCGGCCACCTGACGGCGGACCGGGTCCGAGATCGGGACGGAGCGGGACGTCGATCTCGGCGACGACGTCCCAGCCCGTCACGCGACCTCGGTGAGGGTGCCGGCGTCGACGTCGTAGACGAAGCCGCGGACGGCGTCCGTGTGCCGCAGGAACGCGCACGCCGCGGACCGCGGCCAGCGAGTCACGCACGTCCTGCTCGGTGTCGGTGAAGGCGCCGGGCGCCCACGCCGGCGCGCTGCCCGGCGTCGGACTCCAGCTCGGCGACGAACTCGTCGTCGTCGAAGGTCGCCATGCCGCACTTCGTGTGGTGGACGAGCACGACCTCGGTGGTCCCGAGCTTGCGCTGGCTGATCGTCAGCGAGCGCAGCACGTCGTCGGTGACGACGCCGCCCGCGTTGCGGATGACGTGCGCCTCCCCGTCGCCCAGGCCCAGCACGCGGTAGACGTCGAGCCGGGCGTCCATGCAGGCGACCACGGCGACGTGGCGCGACGGCGGCCCGGGCAGACCACCGCCGGCGAACGACGCGGCGAACGACTCGTTGGCGGCGACCAGCTCGTCGGTGACGGACAACGTGACTCCTCCTCGGGTCGTGGCCATGTAGATCTACCGGACCCGGCCGACATCGTCGTCCGGATCCTGTCGCATGACCGTTTCGCGGACCGGTCCGCGTGACGCGGACGACAGCCGCCGTGCCACCCTCGCGCCATGGCGATCGCCCACGTCCGCCCCGCCACCCCCGACGACGCCCCGGCCGTCACCGCCGTCCAGCGCGAGGTGTGGACGACCGCGTGGGCCGGCTTCCTGCCCGCCGGACTCACCGAGGGGTTCGACGACGAGGCGGTGACGGCCGCCTGGGCGCGCGCGGCAGCCGGGCCCGGGCTGTGGGTGGCGACGGAGGGCGACGCCGTCGCGGGGTTCTGCCTCGCCGGGCCGGCGCCGGCGGAGGACGTGGCGGACGCGGTGGGTGCGGTTCCCGACGACGCCGGGCGGGTCGGGCTGGTCGCGACGCTGCTGGTGTCGCCCCGGTGGGGTCGGCGCGGGCACGGCGGGCGGCTGCTGGTGGCGCGCCGCGGACGGCGCTGCGCACGGCCGGCGCGGCCCGCGGGATCACCTGGGTGCCCGAGCGCGACGCGGCCTCGCGGGCGTTCTACCGCCGCGCCGGGCTGGGAGCCGGACGGGACGGTGCGCACCCTCGACGCGGGCGGGCGGCCGCTGCGCGAGGTGCGCCTCGGCGGCTCGCTGGACCTCGAGTTCGCCCCGGAGCCGACCGCCGAGGACCTCGGCCTGCCGCTGCCTCTGAGCTCCGAGTGAACGGCGCCGTCCCTGCCGTCGGACGCCAGCAATCGCGCCATTGCTGCCACGGGGCGCGCCGCGGACCCGGTGGGTGAACGGCGCCGTCTGCCGTCAGACGCCAGCAACGCGCCATTGCTGCCACGAGGCCACGGGCCCGGGGACGAGCGGGCTACTCGAGGTCGAGCACCGACTCCAGGCCCACCGTCAGCCCCGGGCGCGCGGAGATCGAGCGGACGCCAGCAGCACGCCGGGCATGAACGAGGCGCGGTCCAGCGAGTCGTGCCGGATCGTGAGGGTCTCCCCCGCCGTCCCGAGCATGACCTGCTGGTGCGCGACGAGGCCGGTCATGCGCACGGCGTGCACGTGCACCCCGTCGACGACGGCGCCGCGGGCGTGGTCCGGGTCGTGCGTGGTGGCGTCCGGGCTCGGGCCCAGCCCGGCCGCCGTGCGCGACTCGGCGATCATCTGCGCCGTGCGGGTCGCCGTGCCCGAGGGCGCGTCGGCCTTGTTCGGGTGGTGCAGCTCGACGATCTCGACCGAGTCGAAGAACCGGGCCGCCTGCGCCGCGAAGCGCATCGAGAGCACGGCGCCGATCCCGAAGTTGGGCACGATCATGACGCCGAGCTCGGGCTTGGGCTCGAGCCAGCCCGCGGATCGTGTCCGAGCATCTCGGGGGTGATGCCGCTGGTCCCGACGACGCAGTGGATGTTCTGGTCGATGCAGAACCGGATGTTCTCGGCGACGGTCGAGGGGTGGGTGAAGTCCACCGCGACCTGGGTGTCGGCGTCGGCGAGCGAGAACAGCCAGTCGCCCTCGTCCACCATCGCGACCAGGTCGAGGTCGTCGGCCTCCTCGACGGCGCGGCAGACCTCCGTGCCCATCCGGCCGCGGGCCCCGAGCACGCCCGACCCGGAGCACGTCCTCGATCCGTGCGTCATCCGGCTAACCTCACGCAGCTCGTCGGGGAGATCGTCGAGGTCAGCGTAGGGCCCGACGACGGCCGCGGTCACCGGCGTGGCGAACAGGTCGGCGGCCATGGTCGCGACGTCCTCGCGGGTGACCGCCTCGATCCGGGCGAGCGAGTCGGCGAGGTCCAGCGAGGCCTCGCGGCCGTCCAGTTCGCGGCGCCCGAGCCAGCTCATCCGCGACGAGGTGTCCTCGAGGCCGAGCACGTACTCGCCGCGCAGCTGCCCGCGGGCGCGGACGAGCTCGTCCTCGGTGACGCCGTCGCGGGCGAGGTCGGCGAGCTGGGTCCGCAGCACGCCCGCGGCGGTGCCGAGGCGTTCCGGAGCGCAGCCGACGTAGACCGAGAGCACACCGAGGTCGGAGTAGCCGGTGGTCGAGGAGTAGACCGAGTAGGCCAGACCCCGCCGCTCGCGGACCTCCTGGAAGAGCCGCGAGCTGGTCCCGCCGCCGAGCACCGTCGAGAGCACCAGCTGCGCGGCCCACCGCGGGTCGCCCCGGCGGACCGAGGGGACCCCGAGCATGAGGTGGGCCTGCTCGGTGTCGTCCTCGCGCACGGCGAGCCGGTCGGCAGGCGCCGGGGGCGGTGCGGCCGCGTCGGGGCGGGCCCAGGCGGACCCGCCGCCGCGCACCGGTCGCCGAAGCCCGCGGCCACGGCGTCGAGCACGGCGGCGTGGGTGACGTTCCCGGCGACGGCGAGCACCGCGCGGGACGGGACGTAGTGCGCGTCGTGGAACCGGGCGAGGACGTCACGGGTCATGTCGCTGACCGACTCCTCGGAGCCCACCACGGGGCCGCCCAGGGGGTGGTCCCGAGCAGGAGGTCGTCGAAGTCGTCGGCGAGCAGGTCCTCGGGGTCGTCGTCGCGCCCGGCGATCTCGGAGAGCACGACGTCGCGCTCGACCTCGACGTCCTCGCCGGCCATGCGGCCCTCGAGGACGACGTCGCACACGACGTCGACCGCGAGCGGCATGTCGGCGTCGAGCACGTGGGCGTAGAAGCAGGTGTGCTCCTTGGAGGTGAACGCGTTGAGGTCGCCCCCCACCGCGTCGATCTCCTCGGCGATCTGCCGGGCGGAGCGGCGCCGCGTGCCCTTGAACAGCAGGTGCTCGAGGAAGTGGGCGGCGCCGCGCGACGCCGGGTCGAAGCCCGGCTCGTCGCGCGACCGACGTCGACCCAGAGCCCGACCGAGGCCGACCGGGCTCCGGCGACGTGCTCGGTGACGACCCGGAGGCCCCCGGGCAGCACGGTGCGTGCCACGCCGGGGGCCGGGTGCGTGCTCCGCGCCGTCCGGCGCCACAGGCTCGTCGGCGTGTGCCGCCGGGTGCGGCCCGCGCGTCAGGAGCGCGCTCCGCCGATGGCGCCGGTGATGGCCCGGTGGGGGCTCCTCGGCCGGGGACGCCCGGCGCCCTCGGCGCCGGTGCCCTCGGGGGCGGTGTCGCGTGGTCGCGGGAGGACGACGTCGCAGACCACGTCGACGGCCAACGGCATGTCGACGTCGAGCACGTGCGCGTAGAAGCAGGTGTGCTCCTTGGAGGTGAACGCGTTGAGGTCGCCCCCCACCGCGTCGATCTCCTCGGCGATCTGACGGGCCGTGCGCCGCCGGGTGCCCTTGAACAGCAGGTGCTCGAGGAAGTGCGCCGCGCCGCGCGAGGCCGGGTCGAAGCCCGGCTCGTCCCGCGACCCGACGTCGACCCAGAGCCCGACCGAGGCCGACCGCGCCCCCGCGACGTGCTCGGTGACCACCCGCAGGCCCCCGGGCAGCACGGTGCGTGCCACGCCGGGGGCCGGGTGCTGGGTGACCGGCAGTGCCGTGGCGGTCAGGAGCGGCCTCCGCCGATGGCGCCGGTGACGGCGCCGGAGGTGGCGGGCTCGGCCGGCGGGACGCCGGCACCCTCCGCGCCGGTGCCCTCGGGCGCGTCGCCGTCGCCGTTGGTCGAGGCGTCGGCGGCGTCGTCCTCCTTGACCGGGACGAGGCTGATCTTGCCGCGGTTGTCGATGTCGGTGATCTCGACGCGGATCTTGTCGCCGACGTTCACGACGTCCTCGACCTTGCCGATCCGCTTCCCGCCGCCGAGCTTCGAGATGTGCACGAGGCCGTCGCGGCCCGGCACCAGCGAGACGAACGCGCCGAACGCCGCGGTCTTGACCACGGTGCCCAGGTAGCGCTCGCCGATCTTCGGCATCTGCGGGTTGGCGATGGCGTTGATCATGTCGACCGCGGCCTGGGCGCTCGGCCCGTCGGCGGCACCGACGTAGATCGTGCCGTCGTCCTCGATCGAGATGTCGGCGCCGGTCTGCTCGGTGATCGAGTTGATCATCTTGCCCTTCGGCCCGATGACCTCGCCGATCTTGTCGGTCGGGACCTTCACCGTCGTGATGCGCGGCGCGTACTCGCTCATCTCGTCGGGGGCGTCGATGGCCTCGGCCATGACGTCGAGGATCGCGAGGCGGGCGCCCTTGGCCTGGGTCAGCGCCTTGCCGAGCACCTCGGAGGGGATGCCCTCGAGCTTGGTGTCCAGCTGCAGCGCCGTCACGAAGTCCTTGGTGCCGGCGACCTTGAAGTCCATGTCACCGAACGCGTCCTCGGCGCCGAGGATGTCGGTCAGCGCGACGAAGGTCTCCTTGCCGTCGACCTCGCCGGAGACCAGGCCCATCGCGATACCCGCGACCGGCGCCTTCAGCGGAACACCGGCGTTGAGCAGCGACATCGTCGAGGCGCAGACCGAGCCCATCGACGTCGAGCCGTTGGAGCTCAGCGCCTCGGAGACCTGCCGGATCGCGTAGGGGAACTCCTCGCGCGTCGGCAGCACCGGCACGAGCGCCCGCTCGGCGAGCGCGCCGTGGCCGATCTCGCGGCGCTTGGGCGAGCCCACGCGGCCGGTCTCACCGGTGGAGAACGGCGGGAAGTTGTAGTGGTGCATGTACCGCTTGGTGGTCTCCGGCCCGAGCGAGTCGATGTTCTGCTCGAGGCGGAGCATGTTCAGCGTGGTGACGCCCAGGATCTGGGTCTCGCCACGCTCGAACAGCGCCGAGCCGTGCGCCCGCGGGACGACCTCGACCTCGGCCGCCAGCGGCCGGATGTCGGTGACGCCGCGGCCGTCGATGCGGAAGCCGTCGGCGAGGATCCGCTGGCGGACGGTGGACTTGGTCAGCGAGCGGAAGGCCTCGCCGATCTCCTTCTCGCGGCCCTCGAACTTCGGTCCGAGCTCGGTGACCAGGCGCTCCTTGAGGGCGTCCTGGGCGTCGTCGCGCTCGTGCTTCCCGGAGATCGTCATGGTGCGGTCGAGCTCGTCGCCCGCCGCCGAGGTGACCGCGGAGAGCACGTCGGCCTGGTAGGGCGGGAAGGTCGGGTAGTCCTTCGTGGTGACGCCGAGCGAGGTGTAGAGGTTCTTCTGGGCCTCGCACAGGGTGCGCAGGAAGGGCTTCGCCGCCTCCATGCCCGCAGCCACGATGTCCTCGGTCGGCGCCTGCGCACCGGCCGCGACGAGCGAGAGCGCCTTGTCGGTGGCCTCGGCCTCGACCATGGAGATCGCGACGTCGGACCCGTCGGAGGTGATCGAGCCCGCGATCACCATGTCGAACACGGCGTTCTCGAGCTGCGACCAGGTCGGGAAGGCGACCCACTGACCCTCGATGAGCGCCATGCGGGTCGCGCCGACCGGGCCGTCGAAGGGCAGGCCGGAGATCTGGGTGGACGCCGACGCGGCGTTGATCGCCAGCACGTCGTAGGGGTCGTTCGGGTTCAGGCTCTGCACCGTGATGACGACCTGGACCTCGTTGCGCAGGTTCGACACGAAGGTCGGGCGCAGCGGCCGGTCGATCAGCCGGCAGGTGAGGATCGCGTCGGTCGAGGGGCGGCCCTCGCGGCGGAAGAACGAGCCGGGGATGCGCCCGACCGCGTACATCCGCTCCTCGACGTCGACGGTGAGCGGGAAGAAGTCGAAGTTGTCCTTCGGACGCTTCGACGCGGTGGTGGCCGAGAGCAGCATCGTCTCGTCGTCGAGGTAGGCGACGACGGCGCCGGCGGCCTGGCGTGCCAGGCGGCCGGACTCGAAACGGATGGTGCGGCTGCCGTAGGTGCCGTTGTCGAGGACGGCGGTGGTCTCGTGGACACCGGTCTCGGTGTCGACGGCGGCCGGTGAGGCGGAGTTCGCCATGGGTGGATGTTCCTCCTGGC
This sequence comes from uncultured Actinomycetota bacterium, assembly GCA_963849235.1. GTDB lineage: Bacteria > Actinomycetota > Actinomycetes > Mycobacteriales > Pseudonocardiaceae > Actinomycetospora. The sequence continues at coordinate 286,023 of CAWKGY010000005.1, forward strand.
GGCCCCGCCGCCACGTGCCCCCTCGCGTCGGGGGCCACCGCGGACGGCCGATGTGACCGGTCTTCGATCGAAGCCCTCGGACGCGGTCGTCGCGTCCGGGAGCCACTACCGAGGACCGGGTCGGATCGGTCTCCACCGGCGGTGCGGTGGCGGGGCTCGTCGTTGTTCGGGTTCTGGATGCTTGCTCGGGCCGCCCGCGTCGTCGACGCGGGCGGCCCGGGGATCAGCGGCGCAGGCCGAGTCGCTCGATGAGCGACCGGTAGCGCGAGACGTCCACCGAGGCCACGTACTTCAGCAGCCGGCGGCGACGCCCCACCAGCAGCAGCAGTCCGCGCCGCGAGTGGTGGTCGTGCTTGTGGATCTTCAGGTGTTCGGTGAGCTGGATGATCCGCTGCGTCAGCAGCGCCACCTGCGCCTCGGGCGAACCCGTGTCGGTGGTGTGCACGCCGTAGTCGGAGAGGATCGAACGCTTCTGCTCGGTGGTCAGGGCCACGTCGGTGGTGCTCCTCGGTGATATCGGAGGTCATGCCCGTCCGCGCGGCTCGTGCCGCGCGCCCGGTGCCGTGTGACGGTGCGTCGGGAAGCCGGTGCGCCTGCGGCGTTTCCGCCGAGGAGCCCCGTCCCGCGCGTCCGGCCGCCACGGACCGCAGCCGGAACACTGACCAGTCTACCGGTCCGGTCCGACACCCTCGCCGCCGCCCGGCGTCTCCCACCAGCGGGAACCGCTCGACCACCCGGTAGGGGACCCCGCTCGCGACGAGGACGACCTCGCGCGGGGTCCAGGCCGGCCCGTGGTGCCCGGCCAGCCCCGGCGGCACGTCGGGGGTCCGCCCGTCGCCGACCTGCGCCCGGGCCACCGTCAGGTGGGCGACGTGTCCGGCGGGGTCCGCGCCCGCGGCGACCAGCAGCCGCGTCCAGGCGTCGGGGTCGGCGGGCCGTACCCCCAGCCACAGGGCGGTGCCGAACACCCCGGCGCCCTCGGTGCGCAGTTCGGGGGCCGACACACCCGCGAGGTCGCGACGCAGCCCCGCGGCCGTGGCGTCGGGATCGGCGTCGGCGAGGAAGCGCAGCGTGACGTGCCGGCGGGCGGCCGCGACCGGGCGCCAGCGCCCGGCGTGGGGCCCGCGGCGCAGGGCCCGCTCGAGGGCGGCGTCCGCGGCCGCGTCGACCGCGGCATCCGGCAGGACCGCGACGAACAGGCGCACGGCCGGCGGATCAGCCGGGCAGGCCGAGCAGCTCGCGCGTGGCGCGCACGTCGCCGTCCATGGCGACGATGAGCTCGTCGATCGAGTCGAAGCGGGTCATCCCGCGCACGCGGCCGACGAAGTCCACCCCGACCCGCTGGCCGTAGAAGTCCTCGTCGTGGTCGAGGACGAACGCCTCCACGGTGCGGACCTGGCCGGAGAACGTGGGGTTGGTGCCCACCGAGATCGCCGTCGGGAGGGACTCGCCGTTGCGGACGAACCACCCGGCGTAGACGCCGTCGGCGGGGATGGCGGCGTGCTCGGTCGCCGAGACGTTCGCGGTCGGGTAGCCGAGCTCGCGGCCCCGCTGGTCGCCGCGCACGACGACGCCCTCGACCCGGTGGGGCCGTCCCAGCGCGTCGGCCGCCGCCTCGACGTCACCCGCCGCGATGGAGCTCCGGATGTAGGTCGAGGAGAACGTGACGGTGCGGCCCCGGTCGCCGTCGGCGACGAGGTCGAGCCCGACGGCCTCGAACCCGAAGCGCTGGCCCAGCCGCACCAGCTCGGCGACGTCGCCGGCCGCCTTGTAGCCGTAGGTGAAGTTCTGCCCGACGACGACCGCCGAGGCGTGCAGCCGGTCCACGAGCAGTTCGTGGACGAACTCGGCGGGCGCCACGTGGGCGAACTCGTGGGTGAAGGGCAGGACCCAGAAGGCGTCGACGCCGAGCTCCGCGACCAGCTCGGCGCGCCGGGTCAGGGTGGTCAGCTGAGCCGGGTGCGAGCCGGGGCGCAGGACCTCGCTGGGGTGCGGGTCGAACGTGATCAGCACGGTCGGCAGGTCGCCGAGCTCGCGGGCCCGGGCGATGGCCCGCGCGATGAGCTGCTGGTGGCCGCGGTGCACGCCGTCGAACACGCCGATGGTGACCACGCAGCGCCCCCAGCCCGGGGGAACGCCGTCACGACCGCGCCAGCGTTGCACTGCTCGGGCCTCCGGGGGCGACTCGGACGTCGGACGGCCGTCAGCGTACGGCCGCGCCGCCCGCGGCTCCGGACGACGGGTGCGGATCACCCCGCCGGGCCCGACGCGGTGCCCATCCGGCGGTCGATTTCCTCGAGTGGCTCGCGCACGGTGCCCATGAGGTCCGTCGCGGGCGGTATCGGCTACCCCCGCCGAGGCGCGCGCCATGCCCCAACACGAGAGGCACACAACGCATCACGGAGCGCCCTCGAACCTGCGTGCCGTGCCCCTCGACGGCCGAGGGTCGGGATCACCCCGCCGGGGCGAGCACGAGCACCGAGCGCGCCCGGCCCTCCTCGTCGGCGACGAGCCCGACGACGTGCCCGTCCGGGCCGAACACGCCCGTCGTGCCCGTGGTGCCGGTGGGCGGCAGCGGGCGGCCGTGGGCGAGGTCGTCGGCGCCGGCCGCGTCGACCTCCCGGCGCGGGAACGCGGTGCGCACGGCGGCGTCGAGGTCGAGCGACAGGCTCGCCCGGCCCGCCTCGCCGTCGGCCTCGGCGCCGAGGGTCTCCAGGTCGCGCGCGTGGGCGAGGGTGAACGGCCCGACGCGGGTCCGCCGCAGCGCGGTGAGGTGCCCGCCGACGCCGAGCCCGCGGCCGAGGTCCCGGGCGAGGGCCCGTACGTAGGTGCCCGACGAGCAGTCGACGACGACGTCGAGGTCCACCACGTCGCCCTCGCGCCGGGTGTCGAGGACGTCGAAGCGCGCCACGTGGACCGGCCGCGCCTCGAGGGTGACCTCCTCCCCCGCGCGGGCACGCTCGTAGGCGCGCCTGCCGTCGACCTTGATCGCGGAGACGGTGCTCGGGACCTGGGCGATGTCGCCGGTGAGCGCCGTGACGCCCGCCGCGAGCGCCGCGTCCTCGACGCCGCTCGCGTCGGCCGTCGCGGTGGGCTCGCCCTCCGCGTCGTCGGTGGTGGTCTCGACGCCGAGCCGGATCGTGGCGAGGTAGGTCTTCGTGTCGAGCGCGAGGTGCCCGAGGAGCTTCGTGGCCCGCTCCACGCCGAGGACGAGCACGCCGGTCGCCATCGGGTCGAGCGTGCCCGCGTGCCCGACCTTGCGGGTGCCGACGAGCCCGCGGACCTTGCCCACGACGTCGTGGGAGGTCCATCCGGCGGGCTTGTCGACGACGAGCAGGCCGGGCGGAGGGGGCTCGCGGCGGGGCCGACGGGACGATCGCGCGTTCATCGCCCGGCATCATGCCCGCCGACGGCCACGGTCCGCCGCGACCGGGTGGCTCCCGCCCGCCCTCAGGGGCCGCGACGGCCCGGCACGGCCACGTCGGCGAAGGAGATCGAGACCGCGGGCACCCGGCGTGGCGCGGGGACGTCGTCCGGGCCGTGGGCCCAGACCGGCAGCGCCGCGAGCCAGGTGGGCCCGGCGTCGTGGTCCCAGGGCACGGCGAGCCAGCCCGTGGTGGTCGACGTGTCCGCGTTCCCCGTCCAGACCAGGACGACGTGGCGCAGCCCGACGTGCGCCTCGTCGGGCTCCGGGCGCGGCGGGACGCCCAAGCCGTCGAACCAGAGCTGACCCGTGCGGTCGTCCGGGTCCGGGGCGTACACCAGCCCGTTGTCCGTGGCCGCCGCCCCGCGCACCTCGCCGACCCAGCGCAGCGTGGCGAAGTCCGGGCGCCCGCCCGCCGCGTCGGGAGCCTTCATCAGGTGCAGGACGACCCCGTCGTGCGCGACGGCCAGGGAGTTCCACGGCGCGCCGACGAGCACGCCCCGCGACTCCCACTCCGGCGCGGCCCGCAGCAGCACCGTCCGCAGGTTCTCCGAGGAGGTGATCCCGAGCGTCACCGGGGTGTCCCCGGCGACGTCGGGGTCGTGCCGCGCGACGTTGCGCTCCCACACCCGCGCGACGGTGTCCTCGAGCAGCCCGAGGACACCGACCGCGCCCCACCGCTCCCGGACCCCGCGCAGCCACGCGAGGGCTCGGCCGTCGGTGCCTTCCCTGCGATCCCTGCCGTCCCACGTCCCGCTCACGGACGACAGCAGAGCACGGACCCCCGACAGCGTGACCTCGTCGCGGGGACCTCAGGTCTTGGGGCCGCCGGCGACGTAGATGACCTGGCCGGAGACGTACCCGGCCGACTCGCCGACGAAGAACGCCACCATGTTCGCGATGTCCTCCGGCACACCGACGCGCTGCACCGGGATCTCCTTGGCGCGCGCGGCCTGCCACTCCTCCCAGTCCTGCCCGAGGCGCTCCGCGGTCGCCCTCGTCATCTCCGAGGCGATGAACCCGGGCGCCACGCAGTTCGCGGTGATCCCGAAGCGGCCCAGCTCGATGGCGAGGGTCTTGGTGAACCCCTGCAGGCCGGCCTTGGCCGCCGAGTAGTTGACCTGGCCCGCGGTTCCCGAGCGCCGAGGTCGAGGACAGGTTCACGATCCGGCCCCACTGCGAGGCGACCATGTGGCCCTGGACGGCCTTGGTCATCAGGAACGAGCCGCGCAGGTGCACGCCCATCACCGAGTCCCAGTCGTTCTCGGTCATCTTGAACAGCAGGTTGTCCCGCGTGATCCCGGCGTTGTTGATCAGCACCGTCGGCGGCCCGAGCTCGGCGACGATCCGCTCCACCGCCGCGTCGACCGCCGCGGCGTCGGAGACGTCGGCGCCGACCGCGATCGAGCGGCCGCCGGCGTCGGTGATCGCGTCGGCGGTGGCCTTGGCCGCGCTCTCCTCGAGGTCGATCACCGCCACGGCCATCCCGTCGGCGGCCAGGCGCAGCGCGGTCGCGGCGCCGAGCCCACGGGCGGCACCCGTCACGACGGCGACGCGGGTACTGGGAGCGGTCATGGTCTCCGAGACCTCCTCGAGCGGTGGACGTTCCTCGCCCGGCATCCTGCCCCGCATCCGTCGCGGCTGCTCAGAGGCCCCCGGGCACCAGCCACCGGTCACCGCGGGCCCGCAGCCCGACGCCGAGAGCCCGGCCGATCATGAACAGGGACAGCCCGGCCCACACCCCGGCGAGGCCCCAGTCGAACGCCAGCGACAGCCAGATCATCGGCAGGAAGCCCACGATCGCCGAGCCCAGGGTGAGTCTGCGCAGGAAAGCGGCGTCCGCGGCGCCGAGGAGCACACCGTCGAGGGCGAAGACGTACCCGGCCACGGGCTGCAGCGCGACGAAGAACCACCAGGCGGCCGGGATCGTCGCGAGCACCGTCGGGATCCGGGCTGAACACCCGCGGCAGGACCCCGGCGAGTGCGGCGAACACCACACCCGCGACGAGGCCGAGGACCAGCCCGTAGCGGGTCACCCGACCGGTGACCGCCCGCGCGGCGGGTCCCGACGACGCGCCCAGCGCCGCCCCGACCAGCTGCTGGGCGGCGATGGCGAGCGAGTCCAGCACCGTCGACATGAACGTCCACAGCTGCAGGACCACCTGGTGCGCCGCGACGGACGCCGCGCCGAACCGTGCGGTCACGGCGGTCGCGGACAGGAAGCAGGCCTGGAAGGCGAGGCTGCGCAGGAGCAGGTCACGGCCGAGGCCGAGCTGGGCGCGCAGGTCGGCGGGCACCGGGCGCAGCGGCACCCGCAGCGCCACCGCCTCGCGGACCAGGGCCCCGCCGAAGAGCAGCAGCACCACCGACTGCGCCCCGACGTTGGCGATCGCGGAGCCTTCCAGGCCGAGCCCTGGCCAGGACCCGAGCCCGTGCACGAGGAACGGGCAGGCCAGCGCGGACGCGCCGTTGCCGGCCAGCACGACGACCACCGGCGCGCGGGTGGACTGCACGCCGCGCATCCAGCCGTTCCCGGCCATCGCGACGAGGATCCCCGGGGCTCCGCACAACGCGATCCGCATCCACGAGACCGCCCCGTCGGCGAGCGCCCCGCCACCGGAGAGCACCTCCGCGACCGGCCGCGCCGCCAGCTGCCCCACGACGACGACGGCGAGGCCCGCCAGCAGGGCGAGCCACGTCGCGGCCACCCCCTCGGCGATGGCGCGGTCCCGTCGCCCGGCGCCGAACGCGCGCGCCGCCCGGGCCGTCGTGCCGTAGGCGAGGAAGGTGCCCAGCGAGGAGACCTGCGCGAGGACGACCGCGCCGACGGCGAGCGACCCGAGCGGCAGCGCACCCAGCCGCCCGACGACGGCGGTGTCGACGAGCAGGTAGAGCGGCTCGGCGACGAGGACGACGAGCGCGGCCGCCGAGAGGGACAGGACGCGGACGGGGCCCGGCGTCGACCGAGGCGCTCACGGCCGGCCGAGTCGACGACGGGGGAGAACCGTCACCGGGTGCAAGCATCGACGCTTTGCTTGCACCGGACCGGCTTGCACCGGACCGGCCGGCCCGGACCGGCCCCGGACCGGCCGGCAGAGCCACCGGCGCGGGGCAGGTCACAGCAGCGGGGCCGCCGCCAGGGCGCGGCGCACGTCGGCCACCACGTCGGCGGCGTCGGGGCTGCGACTCTCGACGGTGAACCCGGACGCCGAGCGGTGCCCTCCCCCGCCCATCGCCAGTGCGGCGGCGGCGACGTCGAGGCGGCCCTTCGCGCGCAGCGAGGCGGTCCAGCGCCACGGCCCGACCTGCTTGAGCACCATCGCGACCTCCGCCTCGGCGGTCGTGCGCAGCACGTCGATGATGCTCTCGACCTCCTCCTGCCGCCCCCCGGAGATGTGCTCGGCCCGCGCGCAGGCCCACACGAACCCGAGCCCGCGGGCCCCGTCGGGCTCGAGGGTCGCGGTGGACAGCACCGCCGAGAGCATCGCCAGCCAGGAGAACGGGTGGGTGTCGAGCAGCGGGCGGGTGACCGCCTCCGCGTCCACCCCCGCGACGAGCAGGCGCGCGGCCATGTCGTGGGTGGCGGGCGACGCGGCCCGGAAGTTCCGGGTGTCGGTGACCAGCCCCGCGTAGAGGCAGCGCGCGATGGGGAGGTCGACGGGGGCGCCGAGCGCGTCGAGGAGGCCGAGGACGATCACGGCGGTCGCCTCGGCGTCGGGCTCGACGTAGTAGGCGGTGCCGAAGCCGCCGTTGGAGACGTGGTGGTCGACGACGAGCGTCGCGCCCGCGCCGGCGACGCGGGAGGCCAGCGACCCGAGCCGGTCGACGCTGCCGGTGTCCAGGACGACGAGCAGCTCCGGCGCGGCCGGGACCTGCGCGGCGGGCACGACGAGGTCGGCGACGTCGAGGTCGCGCAGTGACTCCGCGGGGCGCTCGGGGGCGCCGAAGGAGACGCGCACGGTCGCGCCGCGCCGGTACAGCGCGAGCCCGAGGGCGAGCGCGCTGCCGAGGGCGTCGGCGTCCGGGTTGACGTGGGCGAGCAGGACCACCTCGTGGGCCGCCGCGAGCATCGCGACGGCCTCCTCGCGCCCGACCGCCCGGGACGTCACCGCCCCGGGCCGTCGAGGGCGGCGTCGTGCGGTGCGGGATCGTCGGCGTCGTCGTCCGCCAGGTCGAGGACGTCGTCGTCGAGCTCGTCGTCCTCCCGCGGCTTGCGGTAGGGGTCGGGCTCCCCGGCGTACGCGGCCGCGGCGGCCTGCGAGGCGACCTCCTCGTCCGCCGCCCTGGCGCCGGCGAGGAGCTCCTCCATGCGCGCGGCGCCCTCGGGGACGGCATCGAGCACGAACTCGATCGAGGGCGTGTGCCGCACCCCGGTCTGGCGGCCGACGGCCGTGCGGACGACGCCCTTCGCGCTCTCCAGCGCGATGCCGCTCGCCTGCCGGGCGTTGTCGTTGCCGTAGACGGTGTAGTAGACCGTCGCCTCCCGCAGGTCCGCGGTGAGCCGGGCGTCGGTGATGGTGACCATCGCCAGGCGCGGGTCCTTCACCTCGTGCTCGAGCGTCGAGGCGACGATCTGGATGATCCGCTTGGCGAGCCGTCGGGCCCGCGGGGCGTCGGCCATCTCGGCCTTCCTCCTGGCAGCGTCTTCTCTGACCGGTGGGCTCAGTCGTCGTGCGGGCCCAGCCAGCGGGTGCGGGCGGAGAGCACCTGGAACTCGGGACGGGAGCTCACGAGGCGCTCGCAGTGGTCGAGCACGTCGGTGACGTGCCCGGCGTCCGCGGCCACCACCGCCACGCCGATGAGGGCGCGGCGGTGGAGGTCGAGGTGACCGGCCTCGGCGACCGAGACCGCGTACTTCCGCTTGATCTCGGCGACGACCGGGCGCACCACGGAGCGCTTCTCCTTGATGCTCCCGACGTCGCCGAGCAGCAGGTCCAGCTCGAGGGCGCCGACGTACACGTCAGCGCCCCCGGGCCGGTATCACGACCATCACTCGCGCGGCTTCTCCCGCATCTCGTAGGTCATGATCTTGTCCTCGACCTTGACGTCGTTGAACGACCCGAGCGTCAGACCGCACTCGTAGCCGTCGCGGACCTCGGTCGCGTCGTCCTTGAACCGCTTGAGCGACGAGATCGTCAGGTTCTCCGCGACCACCGCGCCGTCGCGCACCAGGCGTGCCTTGGCGTTGCGGCGGATGATCCCCTCGGTCACGAGGCAACCGGCGATCGCCCCGACCTTGGAGGAGCGGAAGACCTCGCGCACCTCCGCGGTGCCGAGCTCGACCTCCTCGTAGATCGGCTTGAGCATGCCCTTGAGGGCCTGCTCGATCTCGTCGATGGCCGCGTAGATGACCGAGTAGTAGCGGATGTCGATGCCCTCGCGGTTGGCCAGCTCGGTGGCCTTGCCCTCCGCGCGGACGTTGAAGCCCATGACGATGACGTTGGACGCGATCGCGAGGTTGATGTCCCCCTCGGTGATCGCACCGACGCCCCGGTGCAGCACGCGCAGCTGCACCTCCTCACCGACGTCGATCTTCGTGAGTGCGTCCTCGAGAGCCTCGACGGTTCCCGAGTTGTCACCCTTGATGATCAGGTTGAGCTCGTTGGTCTCCTTCAGCGCGGCGTCGAGGTCCTCGAGGCTGATGCGCTTGCGGCGGCTGGCGAGCTCGGCGTTGCGCTCACGGGCGCGGCGCCGGTCGGCGATCTGGCGGGCGACCCGGTCCTCGTCGACGACGAGGAACGTGTCACCGGCACCGGGCACCGACGTGAAGCCGATGACCTGCACCGGACGGGAGGGCAGTGCCTCCTTCACGTCCTCGCCGAACTCGTCGAGCATGCGTCGGACACGGCCCGACGCGTCGCCTGCGACCACCGAGTCCCCGACGCGCAGCGTGCCGCGCTGGACCAGGACGGTCGCCACGGGGCCGCGGCCACGGTCGAGGTGAGCCTCGATCGCGACGCCCTGGGCCTCCATGTCGGGGTTGGCCCGCAGGTCCAGGGAGGCGTCCGCGGTGAGCAGGATGGCCTCGAGCAGCGAGTCGATGTTGATGTTCTCGCGTGCCGAGATGTCGACGAACATCGTGTCGCCACCGAACTCCTCGGCGACGAGGTTGTACTCGGTGAGCTGCTGACGGATCTTGGCGGGGTTGGCCCCCTCCTTGTCGATCTTGTTCACCGCGACCACGATCGGCACGTCGGCCGCCTGGGCGTGGTTGATCGCCTCCACCGTCTGCGGCATGACGCCGTCGTCGGCCGCCACCACGATCACCGCGATGTCCGTCGACTTCGCACCACGGGCACGCATGGCGGTGAACGCCTCGTGACCCGGGGTGTCGATGAAGGTGATGGCCCGCTCGACACCCTCGAGCTCGGTGTCGACCTGGTAGGCGCCGATGTGCTGCGTGATGCCACCGGCCTCGCCCTCGGCGACCTTCGTCTTCCGGATGGTGTCCAGGAGGCGCGTCTTGCCGTGGTCGACGTGACCCATGATCGTGACGACCGGCGGACGGGCCTCGAGCTCGTCGTCACCGCCGTCGTCGGAGCCGTAGGTCAGCGAGAACGACTCCAGCAGCTCGCGGTCCTCCTCCTCGGGGGACACGACCTGCACGTCGTAGTTCATCTCGCCGCCGAGCAGCTCGAGGATGTCGTCGGACACCGACTGGGTGGCCGTGACCATCTCGCCCAGGTGGAAGAGCACCTGGACCAACGAGGCCGGGTTCGCGTCGATCTTCTCCGCGAAGTCGGTCAGCGACGCGCCGCGGGGCAGCCGGACGGTCTCGCCCTTGCCCTTCGGCAGGCGGACACCGCCGACCGACGGCGCCTGCATGTTGTCGAATTCCTGACGCTTCTGGCGCTTCGACTTGCGACCACGGCGCACCGGGCCACCGGCGCGACCGAACGCACCTGCGGCACCGCCACCACGGCCACGGCCACCGCCGCCACCGGGACGACCGCGGAAACCGCCCGCGGGCGCTCCGCCGCCACCGCCGCCGGGGCCGCCACCGCCGCCGGGACGGAAGCCACCGCCGCCGCCACCGCCGGGACGACCACCGGGGCCGCCGCCGCCGGGACGACCGCCGGGGCCGGAACGGCCGCCGGGGCCACCGGGACCGCCGCGACCGGGGGGACCGGCCGGACGGGCCGGCATCATGCCGGGGTTGGGGCGCGGGGGCATGTTGCCCGGGGTCGCGCCGCCCGAGCCGCCGGGACGCGGCGGACGGTCGTTGGCCGCCGGACGCTCGCCGTCACGCGGCGGACGCGGCGCCGGGGCCTCGCCGTCACGCGGCGGGCGCGGCGGGCGCTCGCCGCCGGCGGCACCGCCGCCGGGACGCTGACCCTGCGGGCCGCGGCGGGGCGCCGGAACCGACGCCGAACGGGTTGTTGCCGACGCGCGGCGTCTTGGGGCCGGGACGGGGCTGCGCCGGACGCGGCGCGGTGCTCGTCTCGCCGGCGTCGGCCGCTGCCGCGGCCGGACGCTGCTGCCCACCCGGCTGGCCGGGACGGGACTGGTCGGGACGGGACTGGCCGGGACGCGAGGCGCCCTGGCGCTGGTCGCCACCGCGCTCCCCACCGGGACGCTGGGCGCCCGGCTTGGGGATGCCGCCCTGGCGGGGCTGGCGGTCCGGGACGGTCGGTGCCGCTCGGTCGCGGGGCCGGACGGTCACCCTCGCGGGACTGGCCCTGGCCCGGTGCCGGGGCGGACGGCCGCTCGGCCGCGGGCGACGGGACGTCGTCCGTGCTCGGGGCCGCCGGGGCGGCCGGCGTCGACGCCGGGGCGTCCGTGGCTGGGCGCCGAGGCCGCGGGAGCGGCCGGGGCGGCGGGTCCGGGGCGCGGTCCCGCGGGACGCGGTCCGGGCGCCGAGGGCGCCGGGGCGCCGCCGTTGCCGGACGCCGCGGGGCGCGCACCGGGGCGGGGACGACGCGCGGACGCGCCGCCGTTGCCGCCACCGTTCATGGAGTCGCGCAGCTTGCGCGCGACGGGGGCCTCCACCGTCGAGGACGCCGACTTGACGAACTCGCCGAGGGATTCCAACTGCGTGAGTACTTGCTTGCTGGTGACGCCGAGCTCCTTCGCGAGCTCGTGCACCCGGGCCTTGCCTGCCACTGATCTCCTCATTCTCGAGGTCGGCGGCGTGCCCGCGACCTCGTGTCCTACGCCTGCGCGCTCATCGCGAGTGCTTCACGGCTGGCTCATCGGGGGTCGACCTGCTTCCTTGTTCTCCGGCTCCGACGGGGCGCCGGGGCCTGCGCCCGGGGTGGGGCGCCGGATCCGTTCCGAGCAGTACGTGCAGCGCACCGGTGTCCAGCGGCCCCGGGACGCGCAGCGCCCTGGGGAACGCCGATCGGCGCTCCGCGCGGTGCAGACAGTCGGAGGCGGGATGCAACCAGGCTCCCCGCCCCGGCTCGCGACGCCGCGGGTCGGGTTCGCATGCCCCGTCCACGGCCACCACTCGCAGCAGTTCCGACGCCGGGCCCCGCGATCGGCACCCCACACAGGTGCGCACCGGTCCTTCGATCGGGACGACCTGTCGGGGGACCGGGCGGGTCCGGGCCATGTGTCACTCTACCGCGCTCGTCCCCGCACGACATAAGGCCCGTACATCCGGACGGGTCCGGACCGGTTCCGCCTACGGCGCGACGAGGTCCGGCTCCGGCTCGGCGTCGGACCGGATGTCGATGCGCCACCCGGTGAGACGCGCGGCGAGACGGGCGTTCTGCCCTTCCTTGCCGATCGCGAGCGAGAGCTGGTAGTCGGGCACGACGACGCGGGCGGCGCGCGCCCGTTCGTCGGTCACCTCGACCGAGACGACCTTCGACGGCGAGAGCGCGTTGCCCACGAACTCCGCCGGGTCGTCCGAGTGGTCGATGATGTCGATCTTCTCGCCGTGCAGCTCGTCCATGACGCCGCGCACCCGCGCCCCCATCGGGCCGATGCAGGCGCCCTTGGCGTTGAGCCCGGCGACGTTCGAGCGGACCGCGATCTTCGACCGGTACCCGGCCTCGCGGGCGATCGCGGTGATCTCCACCGCGCCGCTGGCGATCTCGGGGACCTCGAAGGCGAACAGCTTGCGCACCAGGTTCGGGTGCGTGCGGGAGAGCGTCACCGCCGTGCCCCGCGGCGACCGCGACTGACACCGATGACGTAACAGCGGACCCGCTCGCCGTGTTCCAGCTTCTCGCCGGGGACCTGCTCGGCCGACGGGATGACGCCCTCGACCGAGCCGATGTCGACGACGACGACGCCGCGGGCGTTGGCACGGGCGTCGCGCTGGACGACGCCGGCGACGACCTCGCCCTCCCGCGTGGCGTACTCGCCGTAGCTGCGGTCGTTCTCGGCGTCGCGCAGCTTCGCGACGATCACCTGGCGCGCGGTGGTCGCGGCGATGCGGTCGAAACCGGCCGGGGTGTCGTCGACCTCCCCGACCCGCTCGCCGTCCTCGCCGAGCTCGGGCACCAGCACCCGGATCTCGCCGCTGGAGCGGTCGACCTCGGCGCGCGCGCCCGGCGTCTCCCGGCCGGTCTGCCGGTACGCCGAGAGCAGGGCCGACTCGATGGCCGAGACCACGGTCTCGAAGGTGATGTCCTTGTCGCGCTCGATCGCGCGCAGGGCCATCAGGTCGACCTTCACTGCTCGTCCTCCACTCCGTGCTGTCCCGCGCGTGCCGCCCGCAGCGCCTCGACCTCGGCGTCGGGGGCGGGCTTGAACTCGACCTCGACCGAGGCGCGCGCGACGTCGCCGAGCGACACCGTGCGCAGGTCCTTCCCGACGGCGAGGGTGACGCTCGCGCGGCCCGTCGTCCGCGGTGCGGACACCGCCGATCCGGCCGGTCAGCGTCTCGCCGTCCGCGAGGGTGACCCCGACCTTGCGCAGCCAGGCCCGCTGCCAGTGCCGGGGCTCGGTGAGCGGGCGGTCGGTGCCCGGCGTGCTCACCTCGAGCGTGTAGGCGCCGGCCAGCGCGTCACGCAGCGTCGGGTCCTCGGACTCGCGGGCGTCGACGGCGGCCGAGACGTCGCGGGACACCGCGGCGACGGCGTCGAGGTCGACGCCACCGGTCGGGCCGTCGTCGACCCCCGGGATCTCGGGCGACTCGACGGTGACGCGCACGACGAGGCGGCGTCCGGCGGGGCGGACGTCCAGCTCGTCGAGCACGAAGCCGGCGCGCGTCACGACGGCGTCGACGACGGGCCGCAGGGCGCTGACGGCGGCACCGGTGGGTGAGCCCACGGGCGCACGGGACACGGCGGGATCCTCCTGGCTGGGGGTGCGGACTCGGGAGCGCGCGGGGGCGCCCGACGGGGCGCCCACGGGCCACCCAGCGTAGCCCGCGCCGCGACGCCGTGGCCCGGCCCGGCGTCCCGTCCGCCGCCCGGTCGGGCTGGCAGGATGACCGGCGATGGACCTCCCCTCCCCGTCGCGGCGCAGCGTCCTGCGCGCGACGGCGGGGCTGGCCCTGGCGGGCTCCGCGCTGACCGCGGCGGCGGCCTGCGGGAACGACGACGAGGGCCCGGACGAGCTGGAGGCCCCGCTCGCGTCGGCCCGGGCGGACGCCGCCCTCGCGACCGTGGCCGGGCAGGTGTTCCCCGATCTCGCCGCCCGCGTCGGCCCGGTCGCCCAGGCGCGCCGGGCCCACGCGGACGCGCTCGCCGCGGAGATCCGTCGTGCACGCCCCGACCGTGCCGACGCCATCGCGGCCCCGGTCCCCGACCCCGCCCCGCCCGCCTCGTCCGCGGCGGCGGCGGCCGCGCTGACGGGATCGCTGCGGGCGGCCCGGGACTCGGGGTCGGAGCTCGCGGTCCGCACGGCGCGCTACCGCAGCGGGCTCGTCGCCTCGGTGGCGGCCGCGTGCGGCGGGCTCGTGGAGGTGCTGGGTTGACGGGGATGTGGGGCTGATGGCGGGCCCGCTCGACGACTCCGACACCCGGGCGGCCGTGCAGGGCGCCCTCGGCGCGGAGCACGCCGCGGTCTGGTCCACCGGGCTGGCGAGCGCCTACCTGCCTGCCGACGACCAGGGCGCGCTCGCCCAGTCCGCGCTGGCCCACCGCGAGAGCCGGGACGCGCTCGTGTCGCTGTGCGAGGCGGCCGGGGTGGCACCGACGCCCGCGGCGGCCGCCTACGCCACCCCCCGTCCGGTGACCGACGCCGTGAGCGCGGCGGCGCTGCTCGTCGTCGCCGAGGACGACACCGCGGTCGCGTGGCGCGCCGTCCTCGAGCGCACCGACGACCCCGGCCTGCGCCGGTCCGGCGTGGCGGGCGTGGTGGCCGCGGCGGACGTCGGGGTGCGCTGGCGGCGCCTGGCCGGGACCCAGCCGCTCGTGGCGTCCTTCCCCGGCACGCGCTGAGGCCGGCGGAGGCGGGCCCGATCAGTGCAGGCCGACGGCCTCGCCCGCGACCCGGTCCAACGTGCTCTCCCCGGGCGAGGAGGTCCCGAGCCCCGGCGCCGTCTCCGCGATCACGACCGACTCGCCGGCCTGGGTCGAGCCGTAGCCCGCGTTCCCGAGCGACGGTGGTGCCCCCGGGAAGCCCCGGCCCTCGCGCAGCAGGTCCGCGACGTTGCCGGTGCCCGACGAGTCGACGAGCGACTTGAGCGCCGTGGCCGAGGCCGCGTCCTGCATCCGCACCACGGCCACCGAGGCGACCATCGGGCTGCCGCCGACGTCGCCGGACCACAGCGACCGGTCGAGCTGTGCGCACGGGTGCTGCCGGAGGAACTGCACCGCGAGCCCGTAGGCGTGGCCCTCGCAGGTCGGCTCGGTGGTCACGACCTGCTGGGTCCAGGAGACCCCGTCGATCACCCGCACCGGGAGGGCGGCCGTCTCCTCGGGCGCCGGCGCGACGCCGCGCACCACGAGGACCGCGACGCCGAGGGCGACCCCGAACGTGGCCGCGGCGGTGATCCCCAGGCCGCGCCACGTGCTCAGCCAGCCCATGACGGCGGCGCCGCGGTCGGCCGCTCCCGACGACGCCGCGGGCCGGTCCCGGCGGCGGACCCCCACGGCCCGAGCGGCCCGGCCGCGGCGGGCGCGACGTCGGCCGGGGCGGCGGGCATCGGCGCGGTCGGCGGCCGCGGCGGTGCCTCCTCGGGACCGGCGGGCAGCACCCCGGTGCGCGGCGGTCCGGACGCCTCGGGGGCTCCGCCGGGGCTGGAGGCGAACGCGGAGCGCGCGGCGGGAACCATCGCCGGTACCGCGCCCCCGGGGGTCCCGGGAGCGGGCGGGACGCTTCCCGACGACGAGGGTCCCGACGACGGGTTCGCCGCGCCCGGGTTCGACGACGAGGGCACGGGCGGCACGGAGCGCCCGGAGACCGGGTTCGACGCCACAGGGTTCGGCGCCACGGGGTTCGACGACGACGGGTTCGGCGCCAGGGGGTGGGGCTGCTGCCCGGACACTCCGGCCCCGGAGCGGCCCGACCCGCCGTCGGGGAGCTCGCCCGGGAAGCCGGCGCCCTGCAGATCCATGCCGTCCGGCACGAACTCGGCCAGGCGCCAGGCACCGAGGAGGCGGCGGACCTCGGTGGCGTCGAGGACGGTGGGCCCGGCGGAGGCGGTCAGGACGAGGCGGGCCGCGGTCGCGACGCCCACCCCGGTGTCCTCGTCGGTGCGCTCCGGGTCCTCGTGGCGTGAGGAGGTCGGCGGGCGGCGGTCGACGATGGGGACGACCTGGCGCGGCGCGGTCGGCGTCGGGTCGGCGAGGGCGAGCAGCCGGTCGATCTCGGCGGCGGCCATGTCCTGCGAGCCCGCGCCCCCGGACGCCTCGGCTCCCGTCCGCGCACCCACCCGGCGCGACGAGGCCGCCGGGACCAGCCCGAGCACACCGTCGGGCCGCAGCACCACCGCGTCGAGCTCCCCCTCGGGGCCACCCGGGAGCGCGATCGCGAGCCCGGGCGCGGCGGGCAGCCCGTCGAGCAACGTGCGGACCCGGCTGATTCGCTCCGGCGCGATCCCCAGGCGGGGATCGGGGGCGACGAGGAGCATCCGGCCTCCACGATCGGGGGACAGCGACCGGCGCACACCGTAGCCCGTGAGATCACGGGTATGTCACGACCCCCGGAGCGCTCGGCCGGTCACCGCACCGGACGCCGCCGCTCACCGATGCGGGCGACCATCGGGGTCAGGGTCCGGGAGGCAGCCGGGAGCACGGACTGTGTCCGGGTGAGCCATCCGCGCCAGGCGGGCAGCACCTTGAGCTGGCGGCGCGAGGAGAGCAGGTCCATCGCCCCCTCGACCACCTCGTCGACCCCGAGCACCCGCGGGCCGGTGAACAGCAGCGCGGAGCTGGGACGGTCGGAGACGGCGTGCAGCAGGTCGGTGCTCACCGCGTCCGGGCAGAGCGCCCGCACCCGGATCGGTCGCCGGGCCGCCCCCAGCTCGATGTGCAGGGCCTGCGAGTAGGACAGCGCGGCGGCCTTGCTGGCGCCGTAGATCGCGAGTCCCGGCGTCGGGCCCAGCGCGGAGAGCGACACGACGTTGAGGATGTCGCCGCGGCGCATGACGTCGACGGCGGCGCGGCAGCCGTGCACGAGGCCCAGCGTGTTGATCTCGATGGTCGAGGTGACCTCGGCGTCGGTGGACTCCGTGACCGGGGCGGTCGAGAGGACGCCTGCGTTGTTGACCCAGACCGTGACCTCGCCCAGGTCCGCCGCGGCCATCGCGACCGACCGGTGGGCCGAGGCGTCCCGTACGTCGAGGGGCATCGCGGTGGACGGGCCGTCGAGGGCGTCGGCGGTCCGGGACGCGGTCTCGCCGTCCACGTCCGTGACGACGACGTGGTGGCCGCGGGCCGACAGGGCCCGGGCGATCCCGGCGCCGATCCCGCGACCGGCGCCGGTGACGACGGCGACTCCGGCGTGACCGCTCATGGGTGAGGTCCTCTCGGTTCGGGGTCGGCCGCGTGTCAGCGACGGTCCGTCGCTGACGTCAGGTGTCAGGAAGGAGCCATCCTGACGGTCGGGCCGGGTCATCCTGGCGTACCGCCGCGCGCCGTAGGCTCGCGACCGATGCGCAGCGAGGAGATCGAGATCCGGACCGGTGGTGACGAGACCGTCCGCGACATCACCCGGGAGTGCGAGCGGTTCCTGTCCGGCGGCGGCTCGGAGGACGGGCTGCTGCACGTCTTCGTCCCGCACGCCACCGCCGGGCTCGCCGTGATCGAGACCGGCGCCGGCAGCGACGAGGACCTGCTCCGGCAGCTGCGGGAGATCCTCCCCGCCGACGACCGCTGGGGCCACCGCCACGGCTCCCCCGGCCACGGCCGCGACCACGTGCTCCCCGCCCTGATCAGCCCGTCGCTCTCGGTCCCCGTGCTCGGGGGGCGGATGACGCTGGGGACCTGGCAGTCGGTGTGCGTCGTGGACACCAACGGCGACAACCCGAGCCGTCGCGTCCGTCTCAGCTTCCTCGCGGGCTGACCGACCAGATCATCGTCGAGCTCCGCTCCGCTCCGTCCCACCAGGCATCCTGGACACCGTGACCCTCCCGACGCGCACCGACGTCCTCGTCGTCGGTGCCGGCCCCGCCGGTTCCGCCGCCGCCGCCCGTGCCGCCGAGGCCGGCCACGACGTCGTCCTCGCCGACGCCGCCGTCTTCCCCCGCGACAAGGCCTGCGGCGACGGCCTGACCCCGCGCGCCATCGCGGAGCTGCAGCACCTGGGGCTCGGCGAGTGGGTCCGCGGCCGGGGCGAGAACCGCGGGCTGCGCGCCGCCGGGTTCGGTCAGCTGCTCGAGCTCCCCTGGCCCGGCGGGTCGCTCCCGGACCACGGTGGGGCGGTCGCGCGCACCGAGCTCGACGCCCGCATCCGCACGGCGGCCCTCGAGCGCGGCGCGGTCCCGGTGGAGGGCGCGCGAGCCGTCGACGTCGAGCGGGACGGCGACCGGGTCAGCGGCGTCGTCTTCGAGGGCCCCGACGGGACCCGCGACGATCGCCTGCCGCCGCCTCGTCGTCGCCGACGGCGCCCGCTCGACCCTCGGCAAGGTCCTCGGGCGGGTCTGGCACCGCGACACCGCCTACGGCGTCGCCGCCCGCGGCTACATCCGCTCCGGGCGCCACGACGACGAGTGGATCTCCTCGCACCTCGAGCTGCGGGGCGCCGAGAACGAGGTCCTCTCCGGCTACGGCTGGGTGTTCCCGCTGCACGACGGGCACGTCAACATCGGGGTCGGGACGCTCGCGACGGCGGCGCGCCCCGCGAACATCCACCTGCGCTCGCTCATCGCGCAGTACACCGACCAGCGACGCGGGGACTGGCAGCTCGACGGCGAGCTCCGCGGGGTCGCGTCGGCGCTGCTGCCCATGGGCGGCGCCGTCTCGCACGTCGCGGGCCGGAACTGGGCGCTGGTCGGCGACGCCGCCGGCTGCGTGAACCCGCTCAACGGCGAGGGCATCGACTACGGCCTCGAGACCGGCCGCACCGTCGTGGACCTGCTCACCGACGACGGTCCCGACGCCGACCTCACGCTCGCCTGGCCCGCGACGCTGCGGCGGCACTACGGCTCGGCGTTCTCCATCGCCCGCCGTCTGGCGACGCTGCTGACGACGCCGCGGCTGCTCCCGGTCGCGGGCCCGATCGGGATGCGCTCGCGGGTGCTCATGACGGTGGCCCTGCGCGTGATGGGCAACCTCGTCACCGACGAGGACGCCGACGTGGTCGCGCGGGCGTGGCGGCTCGCCGGGCGCGCGTCGATGAAGGCCGACGTCCTCCCGCCGTTCCCGGCCGCGGACCTGCGCACCCCCGCCGTCGCCGGCTGAGTTCCGGGTCGCGGGCGCACCAGTGCCCTCCCTCCAGGGCCCGGCCGCCCCGCGGCCGCCGGGCCCGATGATCACCAGCACGTCAGGCAGCCCGTTCCCCGCGACGAGATGCCCTGTGTGCCCGTGATCGAGGAGCCCCGCGGCGGCCCCACCACGACGGGCACGCCACGCAGGCATGACGCGGCCAGACCTGCCTCATGTGCTGATGATCACGACCACAAGGACGACGGAGCCCACTCGGCCGGCGGTCTCAGGGCTTCCAGGGCAGCACGCGGCCGTGGCGCACCAGCTGGCCGTGGAAGCCCGGATCGACCGGGCCGAGCGCGAGGTCGAGCAGCGCGACGGCCGCCTCGTCCGCGGTCGGCGCGTCGCTCACGTCCCACCACAGCCCCGACGTCGGGGTGTTGATCATTCCGGGGCACACCGCGGCGAGCAGGATCCCCCGCCGGAGGTCCTCCTCACGACGCTGCGCGGCGAGCGCCCGCACCGCGGCGACCTGCCCGATCTTCGACGGGATGTTGACGAACCCGGGCCAGTCCCCGCCGCGGGCGCTCCCGTCGGCGACGGCGTCCCGCCACGCGGCCACGGCCGCGTCGACCTCGTCGAGCGTCGCGGGCCGGTCGAACCGGTCGTGCAGGACGGGGGCGAGGTGGTGCAGCGTCCCGAGGGAGCTCGCCACGACCAGCAGCCGCCCGCCGTCGCGCAGGCGGGGCGCGAAGGCGCGCAGCAGCCGCGTCGTCCCGAAGTTGTTGACCTCGGCGTACTCGTCGACGATCTTGCGCGGGTCGTCGTCGGGACCGACGCGCATGACGGCGTTCCCGATGACGACGTCGACGGGGCCGAGCCGGGCGGCGAGCTCCTCGGCCGCCCCGGGGTCGGCGACGTCGAGGAGCTCGCCGCGCACCGACGCCCGCCCCGGGGGCAGGGACGCGACGGCCCGCTCGACCCGGTCGGGGTCGCGGCCGGTGAGGTAGACGGTGTCGTCGGGGTCCATCCGGGCGGCGAGGCCGGCGACCAGCGCGAGCCCGAGACCCTGGGTGGCTCCGGTGACGAGGGCGATCCTGCTCATGACGACCACGCTAGGAACTCCGGAGCCATGCGACCAACGAGAGTTCGGCACGCTCTGGTATGCGTTGTCGGCATGTCCCTGGAGAGCGCGTCGGTGACGTCGCTGCGGGTGTTCCGCGAGGTGGTGGAGCGCGGGACGCTCACCGCCGCGGCGACCGCGCTCGGCTACACCCAGTCCGCGGTGTCCCGCCAGATCGCGGGCCTGGAGCGCGCGGCCGGGACCCCGCTGCTGGACCGGCACCGGCTCGGCGTGCGGCCCACCGCCGCGGGCCGGCTGGTGGCCCGCCGGGCGGCCGCCGTCGTCGACCAGCTCGACGCCGGGTCCCGTGAGCTCGCCGGGCTGCCCGACGAGCGGGCCACCGTGCGGCTGGGCTGGTTCGCCACCGCCGGCGCGGTGCTCGTGCCCCGGGCGCTGCGGACGCTGGCGCGCGCGCACCCCGGCCTCGAGGTCGTCTCCCGCGAGGGCACCACCGCCGCCCTCGTGCGGGCGCTGCGCTCGGGGACCCTCGACCTCGCCGTCGTCGCCCAGCTGCCGCCCTACCGGCCACCGGACGCCGAGTCCCCGCCGCTGGGGACGAGCCTGCTGTCGGAGGGACCGCTGCGGGTCGCGCTGCCGGCGGAGGACCCGCTGGCCCACCTCGACGCCGTCGACCTCGACGACCTGCGGGGCCGGGTCTGGATCGCGGGCCCCGAGGGCAGCGGCGCCATGGGGGTCTGGCCCGGGCTCGACGAGCGCCCCCGGATCGGCCACACCGCGCGGGACTGGCTGGCCAAGCTCGCGCTGGTGGCCGCCGGTCACGGGATCACGACGGTGCCGTCGAGCCTCGTCGGGACCCTCCCGGCCGGCGTCGTGGCGCTCCCGGTGCGCGGCGGCCCCGTCGAGGACCGTCGCGTCCTGCTCGCCCGCCGGCCCGGCCCGACGGCCACCGCCGTGGAACGGGTCGCGGAGGCACTGCGCGGAGCGGCCGGGCGACCCTGACCGACAGCACGCCACGCAGCGTCGGGGGGACGTGAGCTGCGTGGCGTGCTGCCGACCATCTTCCGGTGGTGGCTCAGGGCGTGATGACGACCTTCAGCGCGAGGTTCGCCGCGGCGTTGCCGAAGACGTCGTAGGCCTCGTCGATCTGGTCGAACGTGAACGAGTGCGTGCCCATCTTCTCGGCCGGGATGCGCCCGCTCGCGACCATCTTCAGCAGCGTCGGGATGGACACCGTGTCGACCAGGCCCATCGTCAGCGTGACGTTCGCGATCCACATGTCCTGCATCGGGATCTCGACGGGCGTGCCGTGCACGCCGACGTTCGCGATCGTCCCGCCGGGGCGCACCAGCGAGGCCGCCGTCAGCAGCGTCTCCGGGTAGCCGACCGCCTCGATCGCGACGTCCACGCCGAGGCCGTCGGTGAGCGCGACGACGTCGGAGACGGTGCCCGGGCCGACCTCGATCGCGTCCGTCGCGCCGAACTCGATCGCCCGCTCCAGGCGGAACTTGTTCGAGTCGATCGCGATGACCTTCGAGGCGCCCCACAGCCCCGTCGTGAGCACCGCCGAGAGCCCGACCGCGCCCGCGCCGACCACGGCCACCGTGTTGCCCGGGCGCACGCCGCCGGCGAGCACCCCGACCTCGTAGCCGGTGGGCAGCGAGTCGGCGAGGAAGATCGCCTGCTCGTTGGTCACCGAGTCCGGGACGGCGTAGAGCGAGGTGTCGGCGTAGGGCACGCGGACGTACTCGGCCTGGGTGCCGTCGATGAGGTGGCCGAAGATCCAGCCGATGCCGCCGACGGTCTGGCAGTGCGAGGGCATCCCGCGCTGGCAGTACTCGCAGCGCCCGCACTTGGTGATGGCGGGGACGAGCACGCGGTCGCCCACCGAGAAGCCCCGGACCGCGTCGCCGATCTCGGTGACCGTCCCGACGGCCTCGTGCCCGAGGATGCGTCCGTCGGTGACGGCCGCGACGTCGCCCTGCAGGATGTGCAGGTCGGTCCCGCAGATCGTCGTGGTGTCGACCTTGACGACGACGTCGGTGGACTCCTGGACGCGGGCGTCCGGTACGTCCTCCCACGCCTTGTTGTTGGGACCGTGGTAGACAAGGGCCTTCATGGCGTTCGACCTCCGTGGCTGCGCTGCGACGCGACCGACGCTAGTGGCGCAGGACACACCCGGACTGTCCGATATCGAGACGATCGGGCCGCCCCCGCAGCGCCTCCCCCGGCCGACTGTCCCGGTCCCGGGACAGGCACCTCACGCGATGTAGCTGATCCCGAACGCGTCGATCTTGCGGTACAGCGACGATCGCGCGATCCCGAGCATCGCGGCGGCCTTGTAGCGGTTGCCGCGGGTCTCGTAGAGCGCGTGGATGATCGCGTCGGCCTGGGCGGTCTCGAGCATCGTCAGACGCGGGGCGCTGGTGAAGCAGAACGCGGGCAGGTCCGGCGCCTGGACGACCCCCACCGGCTTGCGGGCCACGACGTAGCGCAGCACGTCCTCGAGCTCGGCGATGTTGCCCGGCCAGGAGTAGCCCTCGAGGACCCGGACGACCTGGTGGGAGAGCCGCAGCGACCGGGCCCCGCTGGTCGAGCGCAGCACGGACCGGGCGATCTCGGCGAGCTCGTCGGTGCGGTGGCGCAGCGCGGGCACCCGGACGGTCTCGTGGAAGTGGCGCAGCAGGAGGCCGTAGGGCCTCCCGGCGTCGACCGAGGCGCTGTCCAGGCAGCCGACGACGACCACCCGGCCCGGCAGCACCGTCAGCGGGCGCAGCACCTCGTCGAGCCGGCGGGCGCTGCGCGGGGTGAGCGTGTGGACGCCGTCGAGCAGCACGAGGTGGCCCTCGCCCGTGCTGTCCTCGACGAGGCCGCCGGGGAGCCCGACGTCGGGGTGCTCGCCCAGCGTGGAGCAGTCGATCGTCGTCGACGTGCCGCGCGGGAAGAGGTGGCCGAACCGCTCGCGGGCCAGCGAGCGCTTCCCGACGCCGGTCTCGCCGACGAGCAGCAGGTGACGACGGTGCGCGAGGGTCGCGGTGGCGTCGCGGCGGGCCCGGACGTAGGGGCTGAAGAGCTCCTGGTTGGCGCGCAGCCGCGCCTCCTCCGAGGCCTCCGCCGACGGGTCGCGGTGCAGGTCGGCGGCGAAGTCGCGGCGGGCCGTCGGCGCCACGTGCGAGCCCTGGCGCCTGCGGGCCTCGAGGGCCGCGGTCGAGTCTGCCCGGCCCGCGGTCACGTGGGTCTCGACCGGCGACCCGCCCAGGACCGCCCCGAGCGACCTCCCCGTCGTCCGCCCACGACCTCGTGGATGCGGACCTCGGCGCAGAGCCCCGACGGCAGGTCGAGGTGGCGGGCGCCGCCGGTCTCGTCGAGCAGGACGCTCGCGGTGAGCAGGTCGTGCAGGCGACTGCTGGTCGGGCGGGGCGAGGGCCTGGACGCCGCGCCCGACCCAGAGGTCCTCGCCCGCCGCGGCGAGCACCCACGGCACGGCGTCGGCCCGCAGTGCCGCGGTCGCGTCGTGCACCGCGAGCACCCGACGGTGCCGGTGCGCTCGTCGTGCTCGACGACGTGGGCCGCGAGCATCCGGGCCAGCGCGAGCGGCGCCCCGCCGCGCTCGGAGGCATGGGTCACGACGACGACCGCCGCGCGGTGCGCGCCGCGGGTCACCGGGGCGGCCGCGTCGCGCAGGGGGCGCAGCGCGGGGTGCAGGTGCTCCGGGCCCTCGACGAGCGCCGGGCGGCGGGTGTGGCGGGCGAGCGACGCGGCGGTCGTCCCCACCGAGCACTCGTCGTGGAGCTGGCCGGGGAGCCAGCCACGCGGCGTCGAGGAGCTCGGCGGGCGCGGTGGCGCAGTCGTGGCGCAGGCGCACCGTGCCGTCGTCGCCGACCAGCCCGACCGCGCAGCCGGCGTCGGGGTTCGCGTGGGCGAAGGCGCCGAGGACGGCGTCGGCGGCGGCGATCAGCGGGCCGCC
The DNA here is from genome assembly GCA_963849235.1 of uncultured Actinomycetota bacterium. Classification (GTDB taxonomy): domain Bacteria; phylum Actinomycetota; class Actinomycetes; order Mycobacteriales; family Pseudonocardiaceae; genus Actinomycetospora. The sequence continues at coordinate 310,202 of CAWKGY010000005.1, forward strand.
GTCGTGGTGCCCGACGAACGGGGCGGGCCCGCCGGCCGGGCCGCGACGCGCTCCCACGAGGCGAGCACCTCGGCGCGCACCTCGTCCGGGGCGAGCGCCGACCGGCCGCCGCGCAGGAATCGTGCCCGGGCGGCGTCGAGATCCCGGTCCCGCACCACGGAGGGGACCGTAGGCCGATCGGGTGGCGAGTGCACCACCGCCGAAGGGGGTCACGCCGTGGCGGCGCCGCGCGAGGCCCTCCGCGCTCGTGACGTCGTCGAGGGCGAGCGCGACCGCGCCGTACAACGCGGCGTCGTCGCCGTGGACGCCGTCGTGCACCGGGACCGGGTCCGCGCGGCGGTAGGCCATGAGCCCGCACCGCGTACGCCTCGTCGAACGCCGGGCCCCCGGAGCCGCGGGGCGAGGCCGCCGAGGACGACGACGTCGGGGTCGTGCGCGTTGACCAGCCCCGCCACCCCTCGGCCCAGCGCCGCCGCGACCCGCGCGACGGCCCGACCGGCGGCGTCGTCCCCCGCCTCGGCCCGGTCGAGGATCCGGGCCGCGTACGTGCGCGGGTCGGCCGGTGGGTCCTCCCCGAGGTGACGGGCCAGGGCCCGCCCGTCGAGCTCGGGCGCCCAGCATCCCCGGGCGCCGCACGCGCACTCGATCGCCGGGTCCCCGAAGGGCATGTGGCCGTACTCCCCCGCCGCCCCGTGCGCGCCGCGCTGGGGGCGGCCGTCGAGCAGCAGCGTCCCGCCGATCCCGACCTCGACGGTCAGCGACAGCGCCGTCCCCGCTCCCACGGCCGCGCCGGAGCGGGCCTCGGCGAGCCCGGCGAGGGTGGCGTCGTTCCCGGGCAGCACGGGGATGGCCGGCTCCCCCAGCCCGGCGACGAGGTCGCCGAGCGCGACCGCGCCCCAGTCCAGCTCGGTGGCTCGGACGAACACGTCGTCGGAGAGCGGCGCCGGGGCGGCGAGCCCGAGCGCGAGCGGTCGGCGGCCCCGCCCGTCGACCGCGACGAACGAGTCGTTCGTGCCGGCGGACGCCACGGACGAGTCGTCCGTTCCGCGGGACACGGCGGCGACCGCCCGGGCGAGCTGCTCCGCGAGGTCGTCGACGCGCCGGCCGGAGCACAGCACCGTCGGGACCCCGTCGAGACCCGCGACCGCGAGGCGCCAGTCCTCGTGGCGGAGGTCGAGCGCGAGCACGCGGGGACCGTCCGGGGCCGGCCGCAGGCACGTCGTCGGGCGGCCGCGTCCGCTCACCGGGGCCCGCTCCTCGGCGAGCCAGCCGGCCTCGCGCAGGCGGGCGACCGTCTCGGTGGTCGTCGCGCTGGACAGATTCAGCCGTGTGGCCAGCTCCACGCGGGTCAACCCGGGGGTACGCCGCACCTCGTCGAGCACGCTCGCGCTGGTGCGCCACCGGTCGACGCGGGCGCGATACGGCTCACAGCGTTCGATGCCCTCGCCGGTTCCCACGATGCCCACGCCTTCATTATCCTCGGATACCGAGGAAAAGCATGGGGAGGTGACGAGAGATGACACGCACGAGCAACCGTCCCACCGTCGAGGCGTTCGCCGCGGTGCTGTTCGACATGGACGGCACCCTGGTCGACTCGGACGCCGCCGTCGAGCGGTCCTGGCGCGCCTGGGCCCGCGAGTACGGCGTCGACCCCGAGCAGGTGCTCGCCGTCATGCCCGGTCACCCCGCCGCGGACACCGTCGCCCGCATGCGCCCGGATCTCGACCCGGCCGCGGTCGAGGCCGCCGGCCGGGCCCAGCTCGAGCGCGAGTACCACGACCTCGACGGCGTCGTCCCCACCCCGGGCGCCCTGGCGCTCGTCGCGGAGCTGGACCGCACCGGCCGGCCGTGGGCCGTCGTGACCAGCGCGGACGCCCGGCTCGCCGCGATCCGTCTGGGCGCCGCGGGCATCCGCGCCCCGTTCGTCGTCGACCGCGACGCCGTCGTCGCCGGCAAGCCCGACCCCGAGGGCTACCGCCTCGCCGCCGCCCGCCTCGGCGTCGACCCGCGCCACTGCCTCGTCGTCGAGGACACCGCCACCGGCGCGAGCGCGGGCCGCGCGGCCGGCGCCACGGTCGCCGGACTCAAGGGCGGCGCCGGCGGCGTCGCCGACTTCCCCCTCGCCGCCCTCACCGACCTCATCCCCACGCCGTGACCCCGGAGGCCACCGAAGTGAGCACTTCCGTCGAGTCCCCCGCGACGACCGAGTCGGGGTCGACGATCAGCCGGACCCCCCTCGGGCGCGTGCCCGCCGGGGTCAGCCTCGCCGCGCTCTCGCTCGGCGGGCTCGCGATCGGGACCACCGAGTTCGCGAGCATGGGCGTGCTGCCCGGGTTCGCGTCCGACCTCGGCGTCTCGATCCCGACCGCGGGCACCGCGATCAGCGCGTACGCCCTCGGCGTCGTCGTCGGCGCCCCGCTGATCACGTTGCTCGGGGCCCGCTGGCCCCGCAAGCGGCTGGTCCTGACCCTGGCCGTCGCCCTCGTCGTGTTCAACGCGCTGTCCGCGCTGGCGCCGTCCTTCATCCCGTTCGTGGCCCTGCGCTTCCTCGCCGGCCTGCCCCACGGGGCCTACTTCGGCGCGGCGGCCGTCCTCGGCTCGTCCCTGGTGCCCCCGGCTCGCCGGGCCCGCGCCCTCGCGACGGTGATGCTCGGACTGACCATCGCCAACATCGTCGGCGTCCCCGCCGCGACCTGGCTGGGCGACACCTTCGGCTGGCGCAGCGCCTACGTGGCGGTCACCGTGATCGCGCTGCTCACGGTGCTCGCCGTGACCACGCTCGTCCCGAACCCGCCCACCGACGGCCACGGCAGCCTGCGCGGCGAGATGACGGCCCTGACCCGTCCGCAGGTGTGGCTGACCCTCGGCGTCATCGCCGCCGGCTTCGGCGGCCTCTTCGCGGTCTACAGCTACATCAGCCCGATCCTGACGAACGAGGCCGGCGTCTCGACGGACACCGTGCCCCTGCTGCTCGGCGCGCTCGGGATCGGGATGACGGCGGGCAACGTCGCGGGCGGCCGGTTCGCCGAGCGCGCGCCGCGGGCGACGATCGCGATCGCGCTGGTCGTCTACTCCGCGGTGCTCGTCGGCTTCACCGTGGGCGCCCACCACGAGGTCACGGCGACGCTGGGGCTCTTCGCGCTGGGCTTCGTCGGGATGTCGGCCGGCCCCGCGCTCATGGGTCGGCTCATCGACTTCGCCGCCGACGGCCCGTCGCTGGCGGCGGCGAGCTTCCACTCCGCGTTCAACGTCGCCAACGCCCTCGGCGCGGCGCTCGGCGGAGCGGTACTGGCCGCCGGGCTCGGCTTCGACGCGCCGGCGACCGTCGGGGCGGTGCTCCCGCTCGTCGGGATCGTGGTGTTCGCGATCAGCGTCGGCCTGGAGCGGCGGCACCGGGTGGCCGCCGCCTCGGCTCCCGTCGCCTAGCTCCCGCCGCCTAGCTCCCGCCGCCAGCTCCCGCCGCCTAGCTCCCGCCGGTCAGCGCCCCGACGACGTCCTCGACCGGCACCTCGCGCCGGTCGCCCGTCGAACGCTCGGTGACCTCGACGACGCCCTTCGCGAGGCCCCGCCCGACGGTGATCGAGGTCGGGACGCCGATGAGCTCGGAGTCGGCGAACTTGACCCCGGGCGAGGCCTTGCGGTCGTCGAGGAGCACCTCGAGGCCCGCCTCGGCGAGCCCCGCGGCGATCGTCTCGGCGGCCTCGTTCTGGGCGACGTCCTTGCCGGCGATCACGAGGTGCACGTCGAACGGCGCCACCTCGCGCGGCCACACCAGGCCCTTGGCATCGGCGTGCTGTTCGCAGATGGCGGCCACCGCGCGGGAGACCCCGACGCCGTAGGACCCCATCGTCACCGTCACCGGCTTGCCGTCCTCGCCCGTGGCGGTGAGCCCGAGCGCGTCGGCGTACTTGCGGCCCAGCTGGAAGATGTGGCCCATCTCGATGCCGCGCGCCGCGACGAGCGGGCCGGCGCCGTCGGGCGAGGGGTCCCCCGCGCGGACGTCGGCGGCCTCGATGGTCCCGTCCGGGGTGAAGTCGCGGCCCACGACGAGGTCGACGACGTGGCGGCCGTGCTCGTCGGCGCCGGTCACCCACGCGGTGCCGGTGACGATGCGCGGGTCGACCAGGTAGCGCACCCCGTTCTTGGCCAGGCCCACCGGACCGATGTAGCCCTTGGTCAGGAAGGGGTTGGCCGCGAAGTCGGGCTCCTCGAGCAGCGCGACCTCGGCGGGTGAGACGGCGGCCTCGAGGCGCTTCATGTCGACCTCGCGGTCCCCGGGCACCCCGACCGCGAGCAGCGTCCACTCCGCGGTCCCCGGCATCCGCGTCTTCACCATGACGTTCTTGAGCGTGTCCGCGGCGGTGAACTCCCGCGCTCCGCCATCACCGTCACGGAGGCCGAGGCTGTTCACGTGGGCGACGAGCGTGTCGATCGTCGGGGTGTCCGGGGTGTCGTACACGACCGCCTCGGGCTTGTCGGCGATCGACTGCTCCGGCGGCGCGGGCGTCGTCACCGCCTCGACGTTCGCGGCGTAGCCCGACTCCAGGCACCGCACGTAGGTGTCCTCACCGGTCTCGCAGGGCGCGAGGAACTCCTCCGACGCCGAGCCACCCATCGCCCCGGACATGGCCGAGACGATCTGGATGTCGAGGCCGAGCCGGGAGAACAGCCGCTGGTAGGCGAGCCGGTGCGCGGCGTAGGACTCGGCGAGCCCCGCGTCGGAGAGGTCGAACGAGTACGAGTCCTTCATGACGAACTCGCGCCCGCGCAGGATGCCCGCGCGCGGCCGCTCCTCGTCCCGGTACTTGGTCTGGATCTGGTAGAGCGTGATCGGGAAGTCCCGGTACGACGAGGTCTCCCCCTTCACCATGAGCGTGAAGAGCTCCTCGTGCGTCGGCCCGAGCAGGTAGTCGGCCTTCTTGCGGTCCTTGAGCCGGAAGAGCGCGTCGCCGTACTCCGTCCAGCGCCCGGTCGCCTCGTAGGGCTCCTTCGGCAGGAGGGCGGGGAAGTGCACCTCCTGGCCGCCGATGGCGTCCATCTCCTCGCGCACGATGCGCTCGATGTTGTGCAGCACCCGCAGGCCCAGCGGCAGCCAGGAGTAGATGCCCGGCGCGACTCGACGGACGTAGCCGGCGCGCACCAGCAGCCGGTGGCTGGGCACCTCGGCGTCGGCCGGGTCCTCGCGCAGGGTGCGCAGGAACAGATCGGACATCCGCGTGACGCCTCGTGCCATGGACCGAGCCTAACGAGGGCTCGCGAACCGGTTCCGGCGGCGGGAGCTACTGGTAGGTGACGAGGTCCGGGGTCGGCTGGAGGGCGAGCGCCTGCGCCGGGGTGAGCATCGGCGTGTCCTGCGTGTAGAAGAGCTTGAAGCCGAGGTGCATCTGCGCCGGGCGCTGGAGCTCCTTGTACTTGCCGAGCTTGTTCGGCGGAGCCCCGAAGCCGTCGATGTGCTGCACGACGGCGAGCCCCGGCGGCGTCTGCAGGCGCTCCGGGTTCGTGATCTCGTCCGGGGTGAACTGGTGCACCACGAACAGCTTCTGCGGGAGGTTGTCGGCCTTCACCATGCCGGCGAGCCACGTCGAGACCTGGTTGATCTCGTCGGCCGAGACGGTGCCGATCTGCTTGCCCGGCACCTCGCCCGGCGGCATCCGCCACTCGGGGTCGAGCGCGAGGCTGACGTCCGGCTCGCGCAGCAGGTTCTCCCACGGCTTGACCGCGGTCATGAAGTCCGTGCGCCCGGGCTGGATGTCGATGATCATCAGCTGCTTGTGGGCCCGCGCGGTCGCGAGGTAGCGCTGGGCGGCGCCCTGGTCGATGTCGTGGTGGTAGTCGCCGTCCGGGCCGGGGCTCCCGTCCGCGACCCCGACGATCAGCTCCATCGCCGGCTGCACCGTCCGCCCCGGGGTGGCGAACGGTGCCGCGGCCTGCTCGAGCTTCTCGGCCGCCTGCTCGGCGGTCCCCGCCCCGAGGACGCCGAGGCGGTCGCTGTCGGCGGTGCCGTAGTAGGCGACGACCCGGTAGTTCGGGAAGATCGTCGTCCCGCCCCGCGGCAGCTGGGGCATGGGCGGCGGGGCCGGGGGCGCAGCTGCGGCGGGTGCGGCAGGGGCGGCGGCGGGCACGCTGAGCACCGGGCTCGGGGGGGACGCCCGCGGCGGAGCCGTGCCGTCGGAGTGGCTCGTGACGAGGGCGACGAGCCCGAGGAAGAGGGCCAGCACGAGCGCCGCCAGCACGAACGCGAAGAGCACCCGACGACGACGGCGCCGGTCCCGCACCAGCCCCGGCCGCGGCTCCTCCTCCGGCACGGCCTCGGGGTCGACGACCGGCACCAGCGCGTCGGTCCGCTCCGCCGGGGTCGGCTCGGCGACGGTGCCCGCCGCCGTCTCTGCTGCCGGGGCTGTGGCTGCTGCCGGGGCCGTCGCCGGGGCGGGGGTCGGGGCCTTCTTCTCCGGCACCGTCCTGCTGGGCGCAGCCGCCGTGCCGTCCGCCCTCCCGCGTCGCTGCGCGTGCCGTTCCCGGCGTTGCGGCCTTCGCGTCGGTCCCGGCGTCCTTCGTCGTCGAGCCGCCCGCAACGGCCCGCTGCCGCAGCTGCGGCGCCCGCCGCGGCCACGCCCGTCGCCCGCGTCGGTTTCTTCTCCGCCGGAGCCGTGGCGGAACCGGGTCGCGAGGACCCGTTCGCGGTGGCGCCCTTCGTCGGCTGCTCCGTCGGCGCGTTCGTCGACGGCTTGTCGGTGGTCGGCACCGAAGTGGCGGAACCGGGTCGCGACGACTCGGTTCCGGGATCGGTCTTCGTCGTCCGCTCGGACGGCGCGCTCTCCGAGGGCTTCTCCGTGGACGGGACCGAGGTGGCGGAACCGAGTCGCCGCGACTCGGTTCCGGGATCGGTCTTCGTGGTCCGCGCCGTCGGACTCGGAACCCGGGACGTCGACGGCCGCTCGACCGCCGGCGTCCCCGTCCGCACCGTGTCCGGCTCCGTCGGCGCGCTCGCCGACGGCTTCGCGGCCGCGGCCGTACCCGCGACAGCTGCCGCACCCGCAGCCCCCGCGACCCCGGCGGCTCCCGCGGCCGCTGCGCCGGTCGCCCGCGACGACCCCTGCTCCGCCGGTCCCGCAGGGGAACCGGGTCGTGGCGACCCGGTTCCGGCGTCGGTCGCTGGCCGCCCCGCGGAGGGCCTCTCGGTAGCGCGGGACCGAGCTGGCGGAACCGAGTCGCCGCGACTCGGTTCCGGCATCAGTCTTCGTCGGCTGCGCGGGCGCACTCGTCGACGGCTTCTCCGTGGCCGGCACCGAGGTCGCGGAACCGCGTCGCGGCGACCCGGTTCCGGCATCGGTCCTCGACGGCCGCCCCGTCGGCGCGCTCGGTGTCCGGCCCGTGCTCGTCGGGGACGACCCAGGACGCGCGACCGCCGGCCTCGTGGGCTCGGTGGGCCGCTCCGTCGGGGGCGCATCCTTCGCCGGCGGGCGCGCGGAGGTCGCCGCGACCGCAGCGGCACCGGCAGCAGCCGCTCCCTCTGCCGCCGTCCCGGCCTTCGTCCCGGTGCCGGAGGAACCGTGTCCATCGGACACGGTTGTTTCGTCGCCGATTGCCGGTGCCTCCCCGGCCTTCGCAGGCCCAGCGGGTGCGGCCGAAGGTGAGGTGCCGCCGCCGGTCCGCCACGGGGGGACACCGAGCATCGGCGGGCGGTCGGCGTCGACGCGGGCGGTCGGGGAATCGTCGGGACGAGGCGCGGGGTCGCGCCGCTTCTCGGGCGACGGACGGCGTCCCCACGGGAGGCGACGCCCCTCCCCGCCGGGACGGCGCCGGTCGTCCGGGCCGCGGGGAGGGGCCGGGCGTGCCGTCGGGCCGTGGGAGCGCTCGGGGGCGGGTGCCTCGGGCGCGCCGGCCGGGCCGGTGGACGGCGACGGGTCGTCGACGTCCCGCGAGGAGGGCGCTCCGGCGGGGTCGTCCGCGTCGTTCTCGGGCGAGCGGCGCGGGGCCGGGGCGTCGGTGGGAGTCGCTGCGGCGCCGTCCCGGGGCGCCTCCGCCACGATCGTCGCGCCGGCGTCGCGCTCCGGTTCGGCCGAGCCCGGCGGCTCGCCGGATCCGCGCGCCGCCGCACGCCGCTTCTCCGGCGGTTTCAGGGTCACCTCGTCGGGCCCGCCCCAGCGCATCACGCCCTCCTCCGCCTGCCCCGGGGCGGCGGACGGCCGCACCCGCGGCACAACATAGGCAGTGGAGGGCCCAAATTCAGCACATCCGACCCGCGTGTCACAGCCGTATCACGCGTAACAGGTCGAAATCAGGTCAGACCGAGCACCGAGAGAGCGGTCCGCGCGGCCTCGCCGCCCTCGTTCTCGGCGATCTCGAGCGCGGCGGGGACGTCGAGGTCGTCGAGCAGCGCGGCGACGACCGCGTCGGCGGCGACGTCCCCGTCGACGTGCCGCGCCGCCGCGGCGTAGAGGCCCTCGAGGCGGGCGGCGGCGGCGTCGAGCGCGCCCGGCTCGACGTCCCAGGCCTGCGCCCAGGGCCGGTCGAGCAGGAGCAGACGCACCGCGGCGGCCGGGTGGGTCTCGAGCAGGTCGGAGACGAGCACGAGGTTCCCGGCCGACTTGGCCATCTTCGCGCCGTCCACGCGCACCGTCCCGACGTGGAGCCGGGCCCGGGCGAAGGGCCGCACGCCGGTGACGGACTCCGCCATGGCGGCCATGCAGGCGTGGTGGGGGTGGCGGAGGTCGGCACCGCCGATGTGCAGGTCGACGGCGGGTCCGAGCACCGAGAGCGCCATCGCGGCGCACTCGGCGTGCCACCCCGGTCGACCGTCACCCCAGGGGCTCGGCCAGGCCGCCTCGCCCGGCGTCGCGGGCCGCCAGATCGTCGGGTCACGCGGGTCCTCGGCACGCGGGGACGGCGGGACCTCGGAGGCGTCCGCGGCCGGGGTGACGACGTCGAGGTTCGCCGCGGAGGCCCGGAGCAGGATCTCGCCGTCGCGCTCGTACGCGACGCCCCGCTCGAGCAGCGCGGCGGCCAGCCGGACGACGTCCCCGACGTGGTTGTGGGCGCGCGGCTGGTGCGTGGGAGGACGGACGCCGAGGGCGGCCATGTCCCGGTCGAAGCGGAACTGGCCGACGGCCGCGAAGCTGTCGAAGCGGCGGCCGGCGCGCTCGGCGGCCTCGTCGAGGACGTCGTCGACGTCGGTGATGTTGCGGCAGACCTCGACCTCGGTGCCGATGCGGCGCAGCACCCGCCCGACGACGTCGGCCCACACGAAGGTCGCGGCGTGGCCGAGGTGGGTGGTGTCGTACGGCGTGATCCCGCAGACGTAGGCGCGGGCGCGCCCGACCAGCGGCAACGGTTCTCCGGCGAGGGCGAGACGAGAGGTCACGCCCCTCATCCTGCCCTCACCGACGTCCGGTGCCGCCCTTCGCCGCCCGCCGCCACTGGATCATCCGGCCGAGCCCCGGGATCGCGAGCAGCAGGACTCCGGCGATCGCCGCGAACAGCAGCCAGATGCCGAGCGGGAGCTCCGCCTGCCAGCCGAGGAAGTACACGCGGGCGGGACCCAGGTTCTGCAGGACGAACACGAGCAGGAAGATCAGCAGCACCGCTCCGACGATGAGCCCGACCCAGGCCCCGCCGATCCGGGTCAGGCCGGGGTCGCGTCGACGGGATCGGCCGCTGGTGCGGGTCGGCACCGCACCCCCGACCCCCGGGGCCGGGCGCTGCGGGGCCTGGTCGAGACCCGCCGTACCGCCGGGCAGCCGTTCGGTCTCCCGCTCCACCGGTCGCGTCCCCGCCGAGACCGCGGGCGTCCCCGGCGTCGTCGGGCCGTCCGCGGGCGACGGCGCGGTGAGATCGGGCTGCTCGCTCATGGGTCACATCGTGGCGCGGTCGGCGCTGACCCCACCAGGCCCGTCGTGGGGAACGGGACCGGTCAGGGCCCCGTCGTGAGGAAGCGTTCGAAGGCGCGCCGGGCGGCGGCGTCGCGGGTGGCGATGACCGTGAGGTCCTCGGCGAGCGCCTGGAGCCACGCCTCGACGTCGACCCGGCGCCTGCTGATCACCACACCGCCCGAGACCCGCCGCACCTCCGCGTGCACCCGCTCCCCCTCGGCGCGCAGCTCGAGGTCGCGACCCTCGCCGTGGACGAGCACCGACTCGGCGCGGCCCTCCCGCCCGGCGACGCGGTCGGCGAGTCCGCGCCGGTACCCGACCTCGACGGTGCCCGGCGGGAGCGCGTCGCCGAGCGCGCCGGAGAGGACCCGGGCGTAGGAGGCGACGTCGGCCCGGTCGGTGCGCAGCGCCGACGCGAGCAGCGACACGTCGCCCATCGGACCCAGCCCGCTCGAGCCGGGACCCGCGACGTCGTCGGGACCCGTCATGACCTCAGCCGTCCGTGAGGGGCAGCACGAGCTGCGGCGTGGGGATGTGGTGGTCGGTGCGCAGCGGCCGGACCGCGGTGCCGATCGCGAAGAACTCCGTGGTGTGCCCGCCCCAGCGGTGGCCGTGCGCGCGGAGCCGGACCCCGACGATGCCCTCGGCGTGCAGGGCCTCGGCCTCGGCCTGCATGCGGCTCATGGCGAGCTCGCGGGCGTCGTAGAGGCCCTCGGTGTACTGCGGCAGCTCGACGTTCTGCCCGATGTTGCTCATCGCGCGGAACATGCCCTGGTGGGCGATGTGATAGACGCAGGTCCCCATGACCATGCCGAGCGGGGCGTACCCGGCCTGGATCAGCGTCCAGAAGTCCTGCCCGGAGAGGTCGGAGGTGAACGGCTGGCGGTGCACGTTGCGCCAGGTGCCGCCGGTGGGCGGCGGGGCGTCCCCGCTGACCGCGGTCCCGACGGCGATGAACTCGGCCAGGTCGTTCCCGAACTCCTTGAACTCGATCTCGAGCCGCACCCCGACGATGCCGTCGGCGCCGAGCTGGTCGGCCTCGGCCTCCATGCGGGTCATGGCGAGCTCGCGGGCGTGGTACATCGCCTGCGAGAGCGTGTCGAGCTCCTGGTTCTTCCCCCAGCGGCCCACCTGGAAGCCGACGTGATAGATGCTCGAGCCCAGGACCAGGCCCAACGGGCGGAACCCGGCCTCGCGCACGAGCAGGAACTCGTTCACCGACAGGTCCGAGGTGAACATGCTCGACGCCTGGCCGGGGCGCATGTGCGCCAGCCGGGCCATGGCGTCCGACGGGACGCCCGCGGTGGAGGGCGCGTCGGACTGCGTCGCATCGGACTGGGTCACGAGTTCTCCCGGGTGGAACGCAGGGGCATGTAGGTCAACGACGAGGTCCGCGCCGGGGCCGCCGGGTGTTCCACGGCGAGCAGGGCGTTCCCGAACACCGTCGCCTCGGCGACGTGGTCGCGGTGGTTCTCCGACGGCTCGATCTCGCGCATCCACACCCCCATGGCAGAGACGATCGCGCCCTCGGCGCCCGCGTCGCGGACCCGTCGGGAGAAGTCGCGCCGGGCGTCGGCGCGCGCCGTCGTCACGAGCTGGGTGTACCCGGCGACCTCGGTGTTCCCGCCCATCCAGGAGGCCTGGCTGCGGGTCGCCATGTCGTCGTGGCGGATGAGCAGGGCGATGCCGTAGACGATGCGGACGGGCAGCCACCCCGCGCCGACGAGCTTCGCGACGTCCTGCCCCGCGAGCTCGGTGCAGAAGGGCTGCGACGGTCGCTCGTGGCGGCGGCGGGAGCGGACCGCGGTGCCCAGGGCCATGAACTCGCGGCTGCCCTGGTCGAACGGGGTGGCGGTGAGGGTGACCCCGACGACGCCGTCGGCACCGATCCCGGCCGCCTCGAGCTGCATGCGCCCGAGCGCCGTGTCGTACCCGTGGCGCAGGGCGTCGACGTAGGGCCCGAAGGCCGGCACCGGGGACATCGGTCCCATGCCGCCGCCGAACCCACCGATGCCGCCGGCTCCCCAGGCCCCGCAGCCGCCGTACCCGCTCCACCCGACGTTCTGGACGATCGAGCCCATCACCTCGCCGACCGGCTCGAACTCGGTGGCCGAGATCCCGGCCGCCGAGGGCACGGTGAGCATCGAGGTCCAGGGACCGCCCGACGCGGCACGGTCCACCCGGGCCGCGGCGACCGGGGGAAGTCCCCGGCCGTCCCACTGATCGGACACGGCCGCACACCCCCTGTCGCTTCGCTCGCCCGATCCGCGAAGCTACACCCGGCTCCTGGGGCGTCGTCGCAGGTCAGACGGGGATGCCGGGTCTCCGACCGGGTGTCCGGTTCGACGGGGCCACGCCGTGGGGCCGCCGTGAGGTCACGCGGTGACCCCCTGCCCGCCCCAGTCCTGCCGCCGGGCGGCGTCGAGGGAGCCCATGCCGGCGAGCATCGTCGCGAGGTTGTCCTCGAGGTGCTCGCGCACCGCCGCCCGGACCTGCTCCGGCGCGCGGGAGCGGGCGGCGACGACGAGCGCGTCGTGCGCGTGGGCGCGGTGCGCGGCGAACGTGTCCGGCGCGTCCACCGGGTCGAACACCAGCCGCGTGTAGCGCTCCGAGGCGTCCCAGAGCGGCGCGAGCATCCGGCGGTCCCACTCGCTGGCCGCCGGCTCGATCATCGCCGCATGGAACGCCCGGTGCGGGGCCCAGAACGCCTCGCCGAGCACGTCGCCGAACGTCGCGCGCACCATGCGGTCCAGCTCGTCGACCTCGGCGTCGGTCCGCCCGGGTGCCGACAGCGCGGCCAGTTCGGGCTCGACGGTGATCCGCAGCCGGTAGATGGCGCGCAGGTCGTCAGGGTCGAGCGGGGTGACGATGGCGCTGCGCGAGGGGCTCAGCGTGATCAGCCCCTGCGCCTCGAGCTGGCGCAGCGCCTCGCGCACGGGCACGTGGCTCACGCCGAGCTGCTCGGTCAGCGTCGGGACGGTGAACGGCCGGCCCGGGGGGAGCTCGCCGGACAGGATCGAGCGACGGATCTCGTGCAGCACCAGGTCCACCGCCGAGGCCTTGCGCGACGCCACGGACCGCACGCCACGGCCGTCCCGGACGACCGGCCCCCGCCCGTCGTCGTCTCCCGTCGCGACCACCGCGCCCCACCCCCGTGATCTCCCGGTGCCGCCGAGCAGCGTAGCGCAGATTGACAACTTATAACTTAGCGCCCTAGCGTCGGGCGTGGCGCAGGTCACGCGGCTGCGTCTGCCGACCGGAGGTGTCCATGTCATCGACGTCGATGTCCGACTGCTCGCTCGACCGTCCCGGCACGTCGGACGAGGTGCGCGCCCTGCGGTCGGAGCTGGTCGGGCGGGCCCGGGAGATCACCCCGGTGCTGGCCCGGAACGCGGCCCGCACCGAGGCTGAACGGCGGGTGGTCGAGGAGAACATCGCTCTGATCGACGAGGCCGGGCTGTTCTCGATCATGCGTCCGCGCCGGCTCGGCGGGCTCGAGACCGACATGCGCACGAAGCTCGAGGTGTCCCGCGAGCTGGCCCGCGGCTGCGGCTCGACGTCGTGGGCGACGACGCTGATGAACGTCTGCGCCTTCTTCGGAGGCCTGTTCCCCGACCGTGCCCAGCGCGACGTGTGGGAGGACTCGCCGGGCAACCGCATCGCCGGGGTGCTCGCCCCGACCGGTGAGGCGACGCGGATCGACGGCGGCTACCGGCTCTCCGGCTCCTGGGGCTGGGCGTCGGGCTGCCTGCACGCGCAGTGGGCCGTCGTCGGGTTCCCGGTGCCCGACGAACGCGGCGAGATCGTCGACCAGGGCCTCGCGCTGGTCCCGATGAGCGACCTGCGCATCGAGGACACGTGGTTCGTCGCCGGGATGCGCGGAACCGGCTCGAACACCCTGGTCGCCCGCGACGTCGTGGTTCCCGATCACCGGGTGATCTCCGTGCCGGCCGCCATCGGGGGCCGGTACGGCACCGAGCACACCGACGAGGTCCTCTACCGCTCGGCGTTCGTCCCGGTCGCGGCGATCGTGCTCGCGGGCCCCCAGCTCGGGCTCGCCCGGGCGGCCCTGGACCTGGTCATCGAGAAGGCGCCCAAGCGCTCGATCTCCTACACCTACTACGACGTGCAGACCGAGGCCCCGACGGTGCAGCTCGCGGTGGCGAAGGCGGCGTCGCTGGTCGACGCGGCCCACCTGTTCGCCTACCGCGCGGCCGCCGACATCGACCAGGCGGCCGTCGACGGCGTGTACCCCGACTACGCGGCGCGCGCCCGGGTCCGGATGGACACCGGCGCCGCGATCGAGAACGCCCGCGAGGCCATCCGCGTGCTCGTCACGGCCCACGGCGCCTCGTCGTTCGCCGAGACCAGCCCCCTGCAACGGATCTGGCGCGACTCCGAGGTGGCCTCCCGCCACGCCGTGGTCAGCCCGGCCATCTCCACCGAGGTCTACGGCCGGGCGCTGCTCGGCCTGACCGACGGCGTCACGGCGCTCGTCTAGAGCTCGACCCACCCGAGAAGAGGCTCCCCCATGCGCATCGCCAACCACGCCGGCCGGCTCACCCTGCTCGAGCCCGGCACGGATCCCGACGAGCCCCGCGGGATCGACGCGGGACGGGCGGGCTGGTCCGACGCCGACCCGCAGGCCGTCTACGACCGCTGGGCCGAGTTCGGCGCCTGGGCCGCCACGGCCTCGTTCGCCGACGCGGCCCCGCTCGACGTCGACGCCCTCGGCCCGGTGACCCCGCGTCCGCCGCAGGTCTTCGGGATCGGGCTGAACTACCGCGACCACGCCGCCGAGTCCGGCTTCGAGCTGCCCGACCAGCCGGTGGTGTTCACCAAGTACCCCTCGAGCTTCACCGGCCCGCGGGGGGACATCCGGCTCACCCCCGGGAACGTCGACTGGGAGGTCGAGCTCGTCGCGGTGATCGGCAGCGGGGGGCACGGGATCGCCGAGGCCGACGGCTGGGACCACGTCGCCGGGCTGACCCTCGGCCAGGACCTGTCCGACCGGGTCGCGCAGTTCGCGGCCCCGCCCGCGCAGTTCGGGATGGGGAAGTCGTTCCCCGGTTTCTCCCCGGTCGGCCCGGCCCTGGTGACCGCCGACGAGCTGCGCGCGGACGGCATCGACCCCGACGACCTGGAGCTCGGCTGCCTCGTCGACGGCGAGAGCGTCCAGAAGGGCCGGACCTCGGCGATGATCTTCTCGGTCCCCGCGCTCGTCGCGAAGCTCTCGGCGATCGTGACCCTGCTGCCCGGGGACGTCGTCTTCACCGGCACCCCGTCGGGCATCGGCGCGAGCATGACCCCGCCGCGCTTCCTCGCGGACGGCCAGGAGCTCACGAGCTGGTGCACGGGGATCGGTCGGATGCAGCACCGGTTCGTGGCCTGAGGAGCGGGACGTGACCTACACCGACGCCGCGGACCGCGCCGACACCTTCGTCGGGCACGCGTTCGCCGAGTACCTCGTCGACCTCGGCGAGATCCGCATGAACTACGCCGTCGCGGGCGACGAGTCGGCGCCCGCGCTCCTGCTGATCCCCGCCCAGACCGAGTCCTGGTGGGGCTACGAGGCCGCCATGGGCCTGCTGGCCGAGCACTTCCGGGTGCACGCCGTGGACCTGCGCGGGCAGGGCCGCTCCACGTGGACCCCGGGCCGCTACACGATCGACAACTTCGGCAACGACCTCGTCCGCTTCATCGACCTGGTCATCGGGCGGGAGACGCTGGTCAGCGGGCTCTCGTCGGGCGGGGTGCTCTCGGCCTGGCTCTCGGCGTTCGCGAAGCCCGGCCAGGTCCGTGCCGCGGTGTGGGAGGACCCGCCGCTGTTCGCGTGCCAGCCCGCGCCGGCGATCGGCCAGGGGATCGGGCAGGCCATCGGCCCGATCTTCGCCGCCTGGAACAAGTGGCTCGGCGACCAGTGGTCGATCGGCGACTGGGACGGCCTGATGCGCGCGATGCCGCACGAGATCCCGCCGGAGTTGCTGCGGGGTCTCGCCGCGATGATGCCGCAGGACCGATCGGCCGGCTGGGACGCCGGACCCCCGCAGAACCTGCGCGAGTACGACCCGGAGTGGGGCCGGGCCTTCGTCTCCGGCACCGCGACGGCGTCCTGCGAGCACGCCTCGATGCTCGCCCGGGTCCGCGTCCCGGTGCTGTTCACCCACCACTTCCGGACCGTCGACGCCGGGTCCGGGCGCCTGATCGGGGCGTCGAGCGACGACCAGGCCCGCCGGGCGCGGGAGATCGTGACCGCCGCGGGCGGTCACGTCGACTACCGGTCGTTCCCCGACATGCCGCACTCGATGCACGAGCACGACCCGAAGCAGTTCGTCGAGACCGTCCTGGACTGGGTCGCGACGCTCGGATCCACGACCTCCAGGAGGACGCCATGACCGACCGCCGCGACGCGCCGATCATCCCGCCGAAGCTGCACCACGCCACGTTCCTGACGCTGAAGCTCGACGAGATGGTCCGCTGGTACGGGCTGGTCTGCGGCCTCCACCCGGTGCACTACGCCGAGACGGCGGCCTGGCTGACCAACGACGAGGCCAACCACCGGATCGCGCTCATCGCCCACCCCGCGGTGCACCGGCCGGCCGACAAGCCCACCAGCGCCGGCCTGCACCACACCGCGTTCGAGTACGCCACCTTCGGCCAGTGGCTCGACAACTACGAGCGGCTGCGCAACCACGGCATCACGCCGTTCATGTGCCTCGACCACGGCATCACGATGTCGATGTACTACGCCGACCCGGAGGGCAACGGCGTGGAGATCCAGTTCGACGCGTTCGGCGACTGGGCGGCGTCCAAGGAGTGGATCTGGGCCTCGCGCGAGTTCGCCGAGAACCCCATCGGCGAGTGGTTCGACCCGGACCGGCTCGTGGAGGCCCGTCAGCAGGGCGTCTCCGAGGCCGAGATCCACGAGGGGGCGCGGGCCGGCAAGTACCGGCCCGAGAACCCGCCGGCCGACATCCTGCTGCCCGAGGTCTATTAGGTGGGCGGCACGCAGCGGAGCGGAGCTGCCGGGCCGAAGGCCGGATACAGGACCCAGGTCCTCGTCGCCGGGGGCGGCCCGGTCGGGCTCGCCGCGGCCGTCGAGCTGGGTCGGCGCGGCGTCGAGTGCGTGGTCGTGGAACCGCGCACGACGGTGTCCCGGGCCCGGCCGCGGTGCAAGACGATCAACGTGCGGACCATGGAGCACCTGCGGCGGTGGGGGCTCGCGGACCGGCTGCGCGCCCGGGCGCCGCTCTCCCCGGAGTTCTCG
The DNA here is from genome assembly GCA_963849235.1 of uncultured Actinomycetota bacterium. Taxonomy (GTDB): domain Bacteria; phylum Actinomycetota; class Actinomycetes; order Mycobacteriales; family Pseudonocardiaceae; genus Actinomycetospora. Next base: position 327,338 of record CAWKGY010000005.1, read on the forward strand.
TCCGACGTCGTCTTCTGCACCTCCCTGACCGGTCACGAGCTCTCGCGCTTCACCGGGGTGCTCGGGCTGACCGCGCAGGGCGACCGGTTCCCGGAGGTCGGCCAGCAGGCGCCGCAGTACGTCCTCGAGGAGCTGCTGCGCGAGGCCGCCGCCGAGCTGGACACGGTGACGCTCGCCCTCGGGCGCCGGGTCGTCGAGGTCGCCGAGGGACCCGACGAGGTCGTCGTCGGGATCGCCGGGCCCGACGGCACCGAGGAGATCACCGCCGACCACGTCCTGGGCTGCGACGGACCCCGCAGCACGGTCCGGGAGTGCGTCGGCGCGCGCTACGTCGGGGAGCACGCGCTGCGCCCGAACCTCGGCATGGTCTTCCGGGCACCCGACCTCGCGGCGCGGGTCCGTCACGGTCCGGCGGTCCAGTACTGGACGGTGAACCCCGACGCGCCCGCGCTGCTCGGCCCGCTCGACCGCGACGGGACGTGGTGGATCATCGCGTTCGGCGTCGACCGCGAGACCGGGGAGCGCGACGCCCGGGCGCTCGTCGACGCGGCGGTGGGCGAACCCGTGGACGCGACCGTGCTCTCGACCGACCCGTGGACCGCCCGGATGCAGCTGGTCGACACGCTGCGCGCGGGCCGGGTGTTCCTCGCGGGGGACGCCGCCCACCTCAACCCGCCGTTCGGCGGGCACGGGCTCAACACCGGCATCGGCGACGCGGTCGACCTCGGCTGGAAGCTGGCCGCGGTCCTGCAGGGCTGGGGTGGCCCGGGGCTCCTCGACAGCTACGAGGCCGAGCGCCGGCCCGTCCAGGACCGCGTGATCCGCGAGGCGAGCGCCAACATGCGGACCGTCTCCACCGACCTCCTCGCCGACGACCTCGACGCCGACACCCCGGCCGGTCACGCCGCCCGTCGCGCCGCCGACCGGCGGATCCAGGAGACCAAGCACGCCGAGTTCCACGCGCTCGACCTCGTCCTCGACCTCACCCTCCGCGGCTCCCCCGTCGTCGCCGACGGCGCCGGCGGACGGCTGCCGCACGCCTGGCTCCCCGACGGGCGCTCGCTCTACGACGCCCTCGGTCCCGGCCTGACCCTCGTGACCTGCCCGGGGACCGATGCGACGACGTTCCGGGACGCCTGCGCCCGGCGAGGTGTGCCGCTGACCGTCGTCGCCGTGCTCGACGACGGGCTCCGCCGCTGTCCGGCCGGGGTGCTGCTGGTCCGGCCCGACCAGCACGTCGCCTGGAGCGGCGAGCGTCTCCCCGACGACCCGGGACCGCTCCTGGACCGGGTCACGGGCACCTGACGTCGCCGGCGCGCGGTCACAGGCCGTCCACACCGTCCCCCGAGCCCCACCCCACCGGGCGCCCCGATGCTCGTCCTCACCGAGATCACCGGGAGGGCGAGATGACCGAGAGTCCACACCGCACGTTCCGCCACGACGGGCACCGCGTCGGGCTGGCCGGCGCCCTCCTCGGGGTCGCGGCCCTGAGCGGCGCGGGCACCCTCGCCGGCGTCCTGCCCGCGCTCCCGACGACGCACGCGCGGCCGGTGGCCGTCGCCGACGCCGCCGTGCTCGGCCTCCCCGTCCCGAGCACGGCGGGCACCGTCGGGACCGGGCGCGACCGCACCGACGCCGCCGTCCCCGGCGCCGCCCCGTTCCCGCGCACCACGTCGAGCCCGATCACCGCGATCTTCACCTGAGTCTCCGCGCCGGTCAGCGGGCCAGGGCGACCGTCACCATCCGTCCCCGCCGCTTCTCGGCGACGAGCTCCCCCGGCCCACCGTCCTCGCGCGCCGCGAGGATCGCGGCGGCCTCGGCGACGCTGCCCGTGCCGGTGAGACGGCGCACGACGGCGGAGGGGTTCGGGACGTCGACGGCGTCGAGCTGCTCGGTCGTGTAGGTACGCAGCGTGCGGCCGACGGCCAGGGCGCTGATCGCGGGCTCGTCGCGGCGGCGGTCGATCGTCGCGACGGTGTGCACGTCGACCTCGCCCAGCGCGGCGACGGCCTCGAGCAGGTACTCGACGGGCGTCCCGGGCTCGACGCCCACGCCCAGGACGAGGGCCCGGGTCACCGGGCCCGTCACCGCGCGCGGCACGCCGCGGCGAACCGTACGACGGCCTCCGGGCGCCCGGACGGGTGGGTGTGCAGGTAGGACGCGTGCACGTTCCCGGCGACGAAGCCCTCGCTGACCGCGCCGTCGTGCGCCGCCCAGTGCCACGCCGGCCGCGACCCCGCGCGGGGCGTCGTGACCGTGCGGTGGAACTCGTGGCCGGTCACCGTCTCCCCCGCGGCGGCCACCGGCGAGTCGGTGGCGGCGGTCGCACTCCGGTAGCCCAGGTGCAGGCGCGGGCCCATCGCGGCGTCGGCGTCGAGGACCCCGCACATCGCGGCCCCGTCGAGCGATCGCCCCAGGTAGAGCAGGCCACCGCACTCGGCGTGCACCGGCCCGCCGGCGTCGGCGAAGCGGCGCACGGCCTCGCGCAGCGGCGCGTTCGCGGCGAGCGAGTCGAGGTGCTCCTCGGGGAACCCGCCCGGCAGGACGAGCCCGGCCGTCGCCTCGGGCAGCGCCTCGTCGCGCAACGGGTCGACGACCACGACCTCGCAGCCCGCCGCCGTCAGCAGCTCCGCGTGCTCGGGGTAGCCGAAGGTGAACGCCGGGCCCCCCGCCACCGCGACCACCGTCCGGGTCCCGGTCCCCCGGGGCCCGATCTCCGCGACCGGGTCCCAGGACGCGGCGGGCGTCGCCGGGGCGCGGCGGGCGAGGGCCTCCACCGCGTCGAGGTCGACGTGGGCGGCCACCAGCGCCGTCATCGCCGCGACCGCCTCGTGGGCGGCGGAGCCGTGCTCGGCGGCGGTCACCAGGCCGAGGTGCCGGCTCGGCACGGCCAGCTCCGCGCGCCGCGGCACCGCACCCAGCACGGGCATCCCGACCTCGGCGCACGCCGCCCGCAGGGCCTCGGCGTGCCGCTCGGTGCCGACCCGGTTGAGGATCACGCCCGCCGGGCGCACCGACGGGTCGAAGTGGGCGAACCCGTACAGGAGCGCGGCGATCGAGCGGTGCTGGCCGCGGGCGTCGACGACGAGGACCACGGGTGCATCGAGCACGCGGGCGACGTGCGCGGTGGAGCCATCGTCGTGGGTACCGCCCCGGAGGCGGCCGTCGAACAGCCCCATGACGCCCTCGACGACGGCGAGGTCGGCTCCCGTGGCGCCGTGGACGACGAGGCCGGGCAGGCGCTCGGCGCCGACGAGCACGGGGTCGAGGTTCCGGCCCGGGCGGCCGGCGGCGAGCGCGTGGTAGCCGGGGTCGACGTAGTCCGGCCCGATCTTGAACGGCGCCGGACGGCCGCCGCGGGCGGCGAGGGCGCCGAGCAGGCCGGTCGCGATCGTGGTCTTCCCGCTGCCCGACGACGGCGCCGCGATCACCACCCGCGGCGGGAGGGTCACCACGCGACGCTCACCATTCGATGCCCTTCTGGCCCTTCTGCCCGGCGTCCATCGGGTGCTTGATCTTGGTCATCTCGGTGACCAGGTCGGCGAGCTCGATCAACGCGGGCGGGGCGTCGCGGCCGGTGATGACGACGTGCTGGTTCCCGGGCCGGGTGCGGAGCACCTCCACCACCTCGTCGACGTCGATCCACCCCCACTTCAGCGGGTAGGTGAACTCGTCGAGGACGTAGAAGTCGTGCGCGTCCGCCTCCAGCCGGCGCCGGATCTCCGCCCAGCCCTCGCGGGCCGCCTCGGCGTGGTCGTCCTCCGACCCCTGCTTGCGCGACCAGGACCAGCCCTCGCCCATCTTGTGCCACTCGACCGGCCCGCCCTCGCCGGTGCTCGCGTGCAGCGCGCCGAGCGCCTTCAGCGCGGTCTCCTCGCCGACGCGCCACTTCGCCGACTTCACGAACTGGAACACCGCCACGTCGGCGCCCGCCGTCCACTGGCGCAGCGCCATCCCGAACGCCGCGGTCGACTTGCCCTTGTTCGGCCCGGTGTGCACGACGACGAGCGGACGGCGGCGGCGCTGGCGGGTGGTGAGCCCGTCGGCGGGCACCGTGGTGGGAACGCCCTGCGGCATGGTGTGAGCCCTCCTTCGTCGGGCAGGTGAACGGATGTCGTCGTCCTGGCGACCGAGTCCGCTCACATGGCGCGAGCCACCTCGGCCACGCTCTCGCCGGTCAGTTCGTCGAGGGTCACGATCGCACCCGCGGCCGCGCCCGCGACCCGGCCGGCGAGCCCGAGCCGCACCGGGCCGGACTCGCAGTCGACGACGACGGTGCTCATCGCCGCGCCGCCACGGCCCGGTCCGGCCTCGTGGGCGAGCCCGCGGGCCGCGTCGAGGGCCTCGTCGAGCGGCTTCCCCTCGGGCGCCGACCGTGGCGACACCGTCGCCCGACCGTCGGTGAGCACGATCAGCAGGCCGCGGCGCCGCGGGTCGCGCACCCGCTCGGCGCGCAGCACCCGGCGCGCGGTGCGCAGTCCGTCGGCGAGCGGGGTGCGGCCGCCGGTGCGCAGGTCGGCGAGGCGGTGGTGGGCGGTGTGCACCGAGGTCGTCGGCGGCAGGACGACCGAGGCGCCCGAGCCGCGGAACGTCACGACCCCGACCTTGTCCCGCCGCTGGTAGGCGTCCCGCAGGAGGGCGACGACCGCCCCGGTCACCGCCGTCATCCGCCGCCGGGCGGCCATCGAGCCGGACGCGTCCACGCAGAACAGCACGAGGTTCCCCTCGCGGCCCTCCCGCTGCGCGTGCCGCAGGTCGTCCGGCGCCGGGCGACCACGACGACCGCCGCGCACGGACGCCAGGACCGTCGCCGGCAGGTGCGGCGCGGGACCCGACGCCGGGGTCTCGACGACGGCCCGGACGGTGCGCCCGCGTCGTCCCCGGGACCGGGACCGGCGCCCGGGGGCGCCCTCGCCGATGCCGTGGACCTCGAAGCGCCGCGTGCGCAGCCGCGTCGGGGTCGGGGCGCCGACGGGCCGGCCGGCGGGCTCGTCGCCGGCACCCTCGGGTGCAAGCACAGCCTCGTTGCGTGCATCCGGTGGCAGGAAAGCCCCGTCGTCGCGGCCACCCGCGGGCGGCTCCGCCCCGGAGGTCGGGCCGGGCGGTGGCGCGCCGGCCCCGGAGCCGCCGGCCGACGACCCGGAACCGTCGGGGCTCCCGTCGTCGGGGCCCGCGTCATCCGGGCCGCCGTCGGCCCCGTCCGGACCGGCGTCCTCCGGGCTGCCATCGGACGGGCCGCCGTCGGGATCGTCGGGACCGTCGTCGGGACCGCCCTCCCCACCCGACGGCGGGTCGGGCGGCTGCTCGTCGTCGAAGTCCTGCACCGCCTGCTCGGCCTGCTCGAGGGCCTTCGCGAGCTCGTCCTCGGAGAGGTGGGGCTCGTCGAACGGGTCGCGGCGGCGCCGGTGCGGCAGGGCGAGGCGGGCGGCGGCGCGCACGTCGTCGACGTCGACCGCGTCCGCCCCGCGCCAGGCGGCGTGCGCGACGGCGGTGCGGGCCACGACGACGTCGGCGCGCATCCCGTCGACGTCCACCGCGGCGCAGACCGCCGAGATCCGCACCAGCTCGCGGTCGGGGAGGGTCACGGTGCCGAGTCGGTCGCGAGCCGTGGTGAGCGCGGTCCGCAGCCCGTCCTCGTCGTCGGCGAAGCGGCGGGCGAAGGCCTGCGGGTCGGCGTCGTGGGCGAGGCGGCGGCGCACCACCTCGGTGCGCTCGGCGACCCGGCGCGACGCGGTCACGGCGACCGTGAGCCCGAAGCGGTCGAGCAGCTGCGGGCGCAGCTCGCCCTCCTCGGGGTTCATCGTCCCGACCAGCAGGAACCGCGCCGGGTGCGCGAACGAGACCCCGTCGCGCTCCACGTGTGAGCGGCCCGGAGGCGGCGGCGTCGAGGAGGAGATCGACGAGGTGGTCGTGCAGCAGGTTGACCTCGTCGACGTAGAGGACACCGCGGTGCGCGGCGGCGAGCAGGCCCGGCTGGACCGAGCCGCGGCCGTGGGCGAGGACCTCCTGCAGGTCGAGCGAGCCGATCAGCCGGTCCTCCGAGGCCCCGACGGGCAGCTCGACGAGCTTGGCGGGACGGCGCTCGACGGGGACGTCCGGGCCGAAGGGGCCGTCCGGGCTCTCCTCGCCGGCGTCGACGTCCACGCCGAACCGGTCCCCGGCGCGCACCGTGACCTCGGGCAGCAGCGCGGCGAGCGCCCGGACGATGGTCGACTTCGCGGTCCCCTTCTCCCCGCGCACCAGGACGCCGCCGATCCCGGGATCGACGGCCGAGAGCAGCAGGGCCAGCCGCAGGTCGGGGTGGCCGACGACGGCCGAGAAGGGGAACGTCACGGAGCGCGACCCTAACCCGGGACGCCGCCCGACATCTCATCGGTCGCTGAGATGTGAGGTGGTCCCGGGGCGCACCGGGCGGCCCGGAGCGCCAGCAGGTCGCGCTCCGGGACGCTCGTGGCCGCCGCGGCCGCGGCCCGGTAGGCCTCGTGCGCGCCGGCCCGGTCCCCGAGGCGGGAGAGCAGGTGGGCCCGCGCCGCCGGGAGCCGGTGCCCGAGCCGGCGGGGGACGCGTCGTCCTCGGCGAGCGCGTCCAGCATCGCCAGCCCCTCCCGTGCCTGCCCGGCCTCGCCGATCGCGGCGGCCCGGTTCAGCGTCACGACCGGGGAGGGGTCGATGCCGGCGAGGACCTCGTACAGGCCGGCGATCTGCGGCCAGTCGGTGTCGCGCCAGTCGGTCGCCTCGGCGTGCACGGCCGCCACCGCGGCCTGCAGCTGGTAGGCCCCGACCCGCCCGCGGCGCATCGCCCGCTCCACCCGCGCGGTGCCCTCGGCGATGAGCTCGGGGTCCCAGCGCGTCCGGTCCTGTTCGTCGAGCGGGACGAGCTCGCCGGCGGGGCCGGTCCGCGCCGGGCGCCGGGACTCGGTGAGCAGCACGAGGGCGAGCAGCCCGCCGACCTCGGGCTCGTCGGGCAGCAGCCGGTCGAGCTCCCGGAGCAGGCGGACCGCCTCCGCGGCCGCGTCGCCGTGGGAGAGGTCGCCGACGGCGTCGCCGGGCGCGTTCCCGATCGTGGCGAGCAGGTAGAGCACGTGCAGCACCGCCCGCAGCCGGGCCGGCCACTCCGCCGGGGTCGGCAACCGGAACCGGACGCCGGAGTCGCGGATGCCCTGCTTGGCGCGGTGGATCCGCTGGTTCACCGCGGGCTCGGTGAGCAGGAGCAGCCGGGCGATCTCGGGTGTGGCCAGGCCACCGACGGCGCGCAGCGTCAGCGGGATCGCCGCGGCGGGGGCCAGCGCGGGGTGCGCGCAGCTGAACAGCAGGGCGAGCGAGTCGTCGCGCGAGGGCGCCGTCGACGCCGTGAGCCCCGGGTCGGCGACGACGACGGCGTCCTCCCGGGACCGTCGCGCGGTGTCGCTGCGGACCCGGTCGACGTGGCGGCGCACGGCCGCCGTGACCAGCCACGCCGTCGGGTCGTCCGGCACACCGCGCTCCGGCCAGGCACCGGCGGCGGCGATGAGGGCCTCCTGGACGGCGTCCTCGGCGTCGGCGAGGTCGCCGAGGCGCCGGGCGAGCGCCGCGAGGGCCCGCGGCGCGTGCTCGCGCAGCAGGCCCTCGACGTCGGCGGTCACCACGCTCAGCCCCAGGTGAACATCACGGCGCGGACCTCGATGCGGTTGTTGATCGGCTTCCCGCCCGGGCCGGGCGCCGCCGCGACCTGGGCGGCGATCGCGACGGCGCGGTCCTCGTCGGCCACGTCGACGAGCTGGTAGCCGGCCAGCAGCTCCGTGCTCTCGGGGTAGGGCCCGTCGGTGACGATCGGGGTGCCCGGCGTCGAGCCCGTGGACGATGCGGCCGGCCGCGGGGTCCGCGAGGGCCTGCATGACGAGCAGCTCGCCGCTCTCGGTGAGCTGGGAGTTGATCGCCCGGAGCGCGGCGAGGTGGGCCTCGGCGTCGGCCGGGTCCCACTCGGCCATCGGGGCGGATGGCGGTCTCGGAGGCGTTGTGGCGGGTCAGCAGCAGGAACTTCACGGCGGGTCTCCTCGCTCGGTGGGGCCGCACCCGGTGTGCGGCTCGACCGGGGGTCGGAGCCGCGACCCGCACGATGACACGCTGCCGACGCCGCCGTCGCGGACGCCACTCGATCCGGACCAGCGATCTCAGGCCGCGACGCCGATCCGCGCGCGCTTGTCGGCCTGGAAGGCCTCCTCGTCAGGCTCCCCGCCGCCAGTACCCGGAGATCGAGAGCAGCTCGCGCTCGACGCCGCGCTCGTCGCGCAGATGGCGGCCGCAGGGCCTTCACCGCCGCCGTCTCGCCGTGCACGAACGCCTGCACCCGACCCTCGGGCCACGACGCGGAGCGCCCGCACCCCGGACAGAGTCCTCGCCGGCCTCGCGGTGACACCCAGCGCACCGACAGCTCGCCCGGGTACGTCCAGCGCGAGCTCGTCGTCGGGCCCGTCGACCTCGACGAAGACGTGCACCGGAGCGCCCGGCGCGACCCGCTCGCAGGCGGCGGCGATGGCGGGCAGCGCGGCCTCGTCGCCGATCAGGACGTGGGCGTCGACGTCGGCCGCGGGGGCGTAGGCGCCGCCCGGGCCCTGAAGCACGAGCTCGTCGCCGGGCTGGGCGGCCAGCGCCCACGGGCCGGCCACGCCGGTGTCGCCGTGGACGACGAAGTCGATGGTCATCTCGCCTGTGGCGTGGTCGAGGGAGCGGACGTGTACGTCCGCATGATCGGCCAGTCGGAGCGCGGCATCGTCTCGCGCACCGCCGCGACGTCGAGGGGCTCGGGGTAGGTCACGCCGGGCCGACGGAAGGCGAGCTTGACGTAGCGGTCGGTGTAGCCGTTGTCCGCGATGCCGGCCACGCCCGGGCCGCCGAGGACGACCCGGACCAGGTGCGGGGTGAGCCGCTCGGAGCGGAGCACGGTCAGCCGGTGGCCGGGCCGGCCGCGGCGGGATGGTGACTGGTGCGTCGGGGACGCCATGGAGCCTCCAGGTGTTAGGGAAGGCTCACCTTACCACGTCCGCTGTGGCGCGCCTGTGTCTCCCGGGCCACCGTCGTCTCGCGGGAGCCCGGGATCGACCGAGGGCGGACCGGCCTGCCCGCCGATCCGTCCTCGTCCCCCCGTCCGGTCTGCCCACCGAGGAGGGGACGTCTCAGGAGAGCTGCTTCTCGATCACCGCCGCGTTCGGGCCGACGCGGGTGTAGTAGCCCGGCTTGCCCGCCCGGGCGCAGCCGTCCCCGAAGCTCGTGATCCCGATCAGCTTGCCGCCCACCACGAGCGGGCCGCCGGAGTCGCCCTGGCAGGTGTCGACGCCGCCGTCGTCGTAGCCGGCACAGGTCAGCAGGCTCGGGTCGAAGTTCGAGGCGCCGGACTTGCAGTACGAGTCGTCCCGGATCGGGACGGTCGCGGAGAGCAGGTAGCGCGAGGGCGTCCCGTTCTCCGAGGTGGAGCCCCAGCCGTAGATCGAGGCCGCCGTCGCCGGGGCGTAGAGCGCGGTGTCCGCCGGCGTCGCGAGGGGCAGCGTCGTCTGCTTGGCCGGCGTCGAGAGCGTGAGGACCGAGACGTCGAGGCCGTTGCCGACGGCGGTGAACGTCGGGCTCACCCAGGTCTTCGCGACGGGGATCGACATGCCGGTCGTCGACTGCTTGTCGTCACGGCCGACGACGACGAAGGTCTTGCGGTCCGGGGCGGAGGCGGTGCAGTGGGCCGCGGTGACGACCTTGGTCGGGGTCACGAGGGTGCCGCCGCAGAACTGGAAGCCCGAGGCGTCGGTGAGGTAGACGACCCACGGCGCGGCCGAGGTGGTCGCCCGCTGCCCGCCGACCACGCGGCTCTGCTCGACGTCACCACCGGAGCCACCGGAACCGGACGCCGGAGCCGGAGCCGTCCGAGCCGTCCGATCCGTCGCCGTCCGAGCCCGGGTCGCTCACCGAGCGGGAGCCGGTGTGGCCGGCGACGACGACCCCGGCGACCCCCTGCTCCACCGTGGCCGAGCTCTTCCCGCCGAACCCGACCAGCCCCACCGCGACGACCGCGAGGACGACCACGCCCGCCGTCGCCAGCAGCACCGTCCGGCGTGCCACGGCCGTCCCGCTCACGGCCCGGGGCGTGGGTTCCGCCCGGTGCCGCCCGCCCGCGCGGTCCTGCCGGCCCTCGGGGGTCTGCGCCACGTGCTGGCCCCGATCCGCCGTCCCACGTCCCCGCATGGACCCCTCCCCTCACGTTCCGCTGCCTCCGACTTCCCCTGAGTGGGTCCACCGGAGCAACTCCCTGAGCCTGACGGAGCAGAACCTGACCAGAGGCGGCGGTGAGCGACAAGACGAACGGACGGAGTTCGCCCCGCTGAGCGACGACGAACGGTCGATTTACGTCGGTAAACGACACCGCCGAGTGAGTGGAGCGCGGTGAGCGGTCGATCGAGTGGCGCCGTCCGGCGCGTCCGGCGACCGCTCGTCGATCAGCCGGTCGCCGGTCACGGTGCGTGGCGAATGTGACGATCGGTGGGTGTTGGGATCGCATGGACGAGCCGCGTCGCGCCGGTCTCAGTAGCGTGGACGGCGTGACGCACCACGACCTCGTCATCATCGGCTCGGGATCGGGCAACTCGATCCTGGACTCCCGCTTCGACGGCTGGGACGTCGCGATCGTCGAGCACGGCGTCTTCGGCGGCACGTGTCTCAACGTGGGGTGCATCCCGACGAAGATGTACGTCTACGCCTCCGACGTCGCCCAGGCGGTCCGCGAGTCGGGCCTGTACGGCGTCGACGCGAGCATCGACAAGATCCGCTGGTCCGACATCCGCGACCGCGTGTTCGGTCGGATCGACCCGATCTCGGCCGGCGGGCGGCGCTACCGCGACACCGAGAGCCCCAACGTCACGCTCTACCAGGGCCACGCGACGTTCACCGGCGAGCGCGAGCTCTCGGTCGCGCCCACCGACGGCTCGGCGGCCACCACCGTGACCGCCGACCGCATCGTGATCGCCAGCGGGTCACGCCCGACGGTGCCCGCGGTCATCGCCGAGTCCGGGGTCCCCTTCCACACCTCCGACGACGTCATGCGCCTCGAGGACCTGCCGCGTCGCATGATCATCGTCGGCGGCGGCTACATCGCCGCGGAGTTCGCGCACGTCTTCGACGCCCTCGGTGTCGAGGTCACCGTCGCCACCCGGGGCCCGGCGCTGCTGCGCGAGCAGGACGAGCTGGTCAGCGAGCGGTTCACCGCGATCGCGCAGGAACGCTTCACGGTCCACCTCGACGCCGAGCCGACCGGCGTCGAGCAGCGCGCCGACGGCACGATCGTGATCACCTGCCGCGACGGCGGGACGCTCGAGGGCGACGCCCTGCTGGTCGCCACCGGCCGCCGGCCCAACGGCGACCGCATGGACGTGGGGCGGACCGGCCTCGAGCTGACGGCCGACGGTCGCGTCGCCGTCGACGAGTACCAGCGCACCGCGGTCGAGGGCATCTGGGCGCTCGGCGACGTCAGCTCGCCCTACCAGCTCAAGCACGTCGCCAACCACGAGGCGCGCGTCGTGCAGCACAACCTGCTCCACCCCGACGCCCTGCGCGCCACGAGCCACCGGTTCGTGCCGTCCGCGGTGTTCAGCCACCCGCAGGTGGCCTCGGTCGGGCAGCGTGAGCAGGACCTGCGCGCCAGCGGCACGCCCTACGTCGTCAAGGTCCAGGCCTACGGCGACGTCGCGTTCGGCTGGGCGATGGAGGACACGACCGGGTTCGCGAAGGTCCTCGCCGCCCCCGACGGGACGCTCCTGGGTGCGCACTTCCTCGGCCCACAGGCCTCGTCGCTGATCCAGGTGCTCGTGCAGGCGATGGTGTTCGGGCAGAAGGCCCACGAGGTCGCCACCGGCCAGTACTGGATCCACCCGGCGCTGCCCGAGCTCATCGAGAACGCGCTGCTGGGCCTCCCGCTGGGCGAGTGAGCTCAGCGGCCGGCCACGCGGTCGCGCAGGGCGTGCAACGCCTCGACGCGGGTCGACTTGAGCACGTCCGGCGGCTCGCCGGGGAAGCGGCGCTGCCAGGCCTCGGTGCTCCCGCGGTCGGCCACCGCGAACCAGACCGTCCCCGGCGGCTGGTCGTCCTGCGGGTCGGGGCCGCCCGCGCCGCTCACCGCCACGACGATGTCCGCCCCGAACATCTCGGCCGCCCGTTCGGCCATGGCCCGCACCGCGGGCTCGGCGACGACCGGCCCGTCGGGGACGCTCAGCACGCCGTGCTTCGTGGTGCGGTCGTAGGCCACCACGCCGCCGCGGAACCACTCGCTGGAGCCGGGCGAGGCGGCGAGGTCGCTCGAGACGAGCCCGCCGGTGAGCGACTCGACCACCGCGACCCGTCGCCCGTCCCGATCGGCGCCCTCGGAGATCTCCTTCGCGAGCTGCTCGGGCTCCAGCTCCACGGTCTCGTCCACCGGTCCTCCTCGCGTCCCGGGCGCCTCGTCGCGCCCGGTCCTGGGAGTGACCGCCCGGGCCGGAGCCGGAAACGCCTCACTCGGTGCGGCGGAACCGACCCACGGCCAGGCCCAGGAGCAGGACCGAGAAGGCGACCGTCAGCGCGATCTCGAGCCACGTCGGGACCAGGAACGAGCCCCAGGAGATGCCCGGGTCGAAGCGCGCCAGGTCGGCAGGGGACGCGTCGAGGCGGGCGAACACGACGTGGCGCAACGGCTCGACGGCGTAGGTCATCGGGTTGACGTGGGTGAGCACGGTCAGCCACGTCGGCAGGTTGCCGAGCGGGAAGAGCGCGCCCGACAGGAACATCAGCGGCGTGATGATCAGCTGCACCATCGGCATGGCCGTCTGGACCTGCTTGAGCCGCGCCGCGAGCATCAGGCCCAACGAGCAGATCATGAACGCCATGAGGAAGATCAGGACGAGCAGCTCGAGGAACATCAGCGGGTCGTAGGGCACCCCGACGAGGCCGGCCAGCGCCAGCAGCAGGATGCACTGCAGCGTCGCCACCGTCGCCCCGCCGACCGCCTTCCCGACCAGGATCGACGTCGTCGACACCGGCGCGACGAGCATCTCGCGCAGGAACCCGAACTCGCGGTCCCAGACGATCGAGATCCCCGAGAACGCCGCGGTGAACAGCACCGAGATCGCGAGCACGCCGGGGAACAGGAACGTCGGCAGCGCCACGCCGCCGGCCCGCCCGCCCGCACTCGCGAGCAGCGATCCCAGGCCGCTGCCCAGCACGAACAGGAAGAGCAGCGGCTGCGCCAGCGAGGACAGGATCCGCGTGCGGTCCTTGCCGAACCGGATCATCTCGCGCTGCCAGACCACCGCGGCCGCGCGCGCCTCGGTGGCGATCCCGCTCTGGGGGATCCGCACCGCCTCGACCCGCAGCCCGGCCGCCCGGTCCTGGCTCCGGCTCTGGTCCCGGAGTTCCGTCATGGTCAGCGCCCCCTCATCCGCATCGCCATCGGGTGCATCGACGGACCCCGGCTCGCCTCCGCGTCGCGCAGTGTCGACCCGGTGTGGGCGAGGAACACGTCGTCGAGCGACGGCCGCGTGACCGCGACCGATCTCACGACGACGCCCTCGGCCGTCAGCGCCGCGAACAGCCGCGGCACGAACCCCGCGCCGTCGGGCACCGAGATCGTCACCGCCCCCTCGTGGATCCCCGCCTCGAGCCCGAACTCCCGACGGATCGCGAGGAGCGCGGCGTCGTCGTCCTCCGTGGCCACGACGACCCGGTCCGCCCCGACCTGCGCCTTCAGCGCCTCCGGGGTGTCGAGGGCGACGATCCGGCCTTCGTTCATGATCGCGATGCGATCGCAGTTCTCGGCCTCGTCCATGTAGTGCGTGGTGACGAAGACGGTGATCTCCTCGGCCTCCCCGAGTCGCGCGAGGTAGTTCCAGATCGAGGCGCGGGTCTGCGGGTCGAGCCCGATCGTCGGCTCGTCGAGGAAGAGCACCTGCGGGGAGTGCAGCAGCCCGCGCGCGATCTCCAGGCGCCGCCGCATGCCGCCGGAGTAGGTCGACACCGGGTCCTTGCGCCGCTCCCAGAGCCCGACCGTGCGCAGCACCTCCTCGCGCCGCGCGGCCGCCGTGCGCCGGTCCACGCCGTAGAGCTCGCCGTGGAAGCGCAGGTTCTGCTCCCCCGACATCGGCCCGTCCAGCGTCGGTTCCTGGAACACCAGGCCGATCCGGCGGCGGACCGCGGCCCGGTCGGCGACGACGTCCAGGCCCGCGACGGCGGCGGTCCCGCCCGTCGGTTCGACGAGCGTGCACAGGATGTTGATCGTGGTCGACTTGCCCGCGCCGTTGGGGCCGAGGAAGCCGAAGGTCTCGCCGCGGGCCACCTCGAGGTCGATCCCCCGGACCGCCTCGACCTCCCCGTAGCGCTTGGTCAGACCGCTGACCGATACGGCCGGTTGGTCCACCTTTCGCCCCCTTCTCTAACAGCGTTAGAGTCACCGTAGTGCGACCCCGACCCGAGCAGCAAGGAGGTTTCGCCGGTGGCGATCAGTCGCGACGAGGTCGTGTCGGCCGCGATCGACCTCCTCGACGAGGTCGGGCTCGCCGCGCTGTCGCTGCGTCGGCTCGCGGCGACGCTCGGCGTGTCCGCCCCGACGCTCTACTGGCACGTCGCGGACAAGCGCACCCTGCTCGACCTCATGGCCGAGCGCATCGTCGGCGAGCACCGGACCACGACCGTGCCGGCCGCCGGACAGCCCTGGTGGGACTGGCTGGCCGACCAGGCCCGCCTCCAGTACCGGGCCCTCACCGCCCACCGCGACGCGGCCCTCGTCGTCGCGGGCAACCGCCCGACCACGCGGGTGTCGCTCGACGCCATCGAGCACACGCTCGGGATCCTGGTGGCCGCCGGGATGGACGCCGGCGAGGCGATGGAGGCGGTGTTCGGGCTCGGGCACTACGTGCTCGGCGCCGCCCTGGAGGCCCAGGCGGAACAGGCACGCGACGCGTCGCCCCCCGACGCCGACCTGATCGCGCGGATCGCGGAGCTGCCCCACCTGCGCGCGGCGGGCCGGTCGGGCTTCGACACCACCCGCACGTTCGAGTCCGGCCTCGCCTGCCTGCTCGACGGCCTGCGGGCGCGGGTGGGCCGGAGCGGGGCGGCCGGGCCTCAGGCGATGCCGACCGACGACGCGGCCGTCCCCGCCACGTGGTCGAAGTAGGTCCCGCGGTCGAGGACCACGTTCTCGTACTGCCCGAAGAGCTCGAACCCGACGGTGCCGAAGAGCAGCGTCCACGCGCTCACCGCCGCGGGCGCGAGGTGCGGGTCGACGGCGAGGGCCTCGGAGACGTCGGGGCTGATCGCGGCGACGAGATCGTCGTCGAGGGCCACCTCGGCGCGGGCCTCGGTCGCGATGGTCCCGAGCACCAGCCCGACGCGTCCGGCCGCGGGGAGCGTGTCCAACGGGGCGGCGTACCCGGGGACGGGCGAGCCGTAGATCAACGCGTACTGCGCCGGGTGTGCGAGTGCCCAGGAGCGCACCGCCCGCCACACGACGAGCCAGCGCTCGCGCGGTGAGCGGCCGGCCGCCGCGTCGCGTGCCGCCTCGGCGGCCTGCCCGACCGCGTCGTAGGCCTCGATGATCAGCGCGGTGAGCAGGTCGTCGCGGCTCGGGAAGTAGCGGTACACCGCGGAGGACACCATCCCGACCTCCCGCGCCACCGCCCGCAGCGACAGCGCCGCCGCGCCGACCTCGGCGAGCTGGTCCCGGGCCGCGGCCAGGATCGCCTCGGTGGTCCGGACACGGGCACGCTCGCGAGCGGTGGGCATGGCGAGAGCATCGCACATTTCCGAGAGCACTGCTCTTGACATCGCCTCGGCAGACCGAGAGCATTGCTCTTATCAGAGAGCGCCGCTCTCGTAAGTCGACCGAGGAGCGATCCCGATGAGCACCCACTACCAGCAGCCCGGCTTCATCACCCGCCGCGTCATGAACCCGGTGGTCGCCTTCATGACCCGTCGCGGCCTGTCGCTCGCGGGGTCCTCGGTCCTCGGCGTCCCCGGCCGGACGAGCGGCGAGATGCGCACGACCCCGGTGAACCCCCTGACCGTCGATGACGCTGCCGGGACTCCCACCCGCTACCTGCTCGCCGCGCGCGGCCACACCCAGTGGGTGCGCAACCTGCGGGTCTCCGGCTGGGCCGAGCTCACCGCCGGCCGCCGCACCGAGCGCGTCACCGCCCGCGAGATCACCGACCCGGCCGAGATCGTGCCGATCCTGCGGGCGTACCTGAAGCTCTGGGCCTGGGAGGTCGGCGCGTTCTTCCAGGGGGTCGGAGCCGACGCCTCCGACGAGGAGCTGGCCGCGATCGCCCCGCAGCACCCGGTGTTCGTGATCACCGGGTGACGCGGACGGCGGTCGCCGGGGTCCGGCGCTACCGTGCCCGTCCATGAGCGAGCGCGTGCACGACGTCGTCCTCTACGGCGCGACGAGCTTCGTCGGGGCCCTCACCGCCGAGTACCTCGCCCGCCAGACCCCGACCGGCACCCGCGTCGCCCTCGCCGGGCGCTCCCGCGACAAGCTCGAGCGGCTGCGCGCGTCGCTGCCCGCCCCCGGGTCGGACTGGCCGCTGATCGTCGCCGACTCGACCGATCGCCCCGCCCTCGACGCGATGGCGGCGTCGACGACGGCCCTCGCCACCACCGTCGGGCCCTACGCGAAGTACGGCCTGCCCCTGGTCGAGGCGTGCGCCGAGGCCGGGACCCACTACGCCGACCTCACCGGCGAGGCGACGTTCGCCCGTGAGGCCATCGACGCGACCGACGCCCGCGCCCAGGAGACCGGGGCCCGGATCGTGCACTCCTGCGGCTACGACTCGGTGCCCTCCGACCTGGGCGTCCTGCTGCTGCACAGCCGGGTGCAGGCCGACGGCGAGGGCGAGCTCTCCGACGTCACGACCGTCGTCCGCGTCCGCGGCGGCGTCTCCGGCGGCACGATCGACTCGATGCGCGGCCTCGCCGACGCGATCAAGGCCGACCGCTCGACGATGAAGGTCCTGCGCGATCCCTACAGCCTCTCCCCCGACCGCGGCGGCGAGCCGGACACCCGCCAGCCCAGCGACAACCCGGCGCCGCACCGGCTCGACGGCGGCTGGCTCGACGGCCGGTGGGCCGCCCCGTTCGTCATGGCCTCCTACAACACCCGGATCGTCCGGCGCTCCAACGCCATCGCCGGCTACTCCTACGGCAAGGGGCTGCGCTACGGCGAGGTCATGGCCACCGGGTCGGGCCCGGTCGGCGCGGTGACCGCCGGAGTCGTCACCGCCGGGCTGGGCGCGCTGCTCGCCGGGTTCGCCGCGCCGGGTGCGCGCCAGGTCCTCGACCGTGTCCTGCCCAAGCCCGGGGAGGGCCCCTCGGAGCAGACCCGCGTGAAGGGCTGGTTCCGCCACGACGTGGAGGCCACGACGACGACGGGCGCGCGCTACTCCGGGCGGGTGTCGGCGTCGGGCGACCCGGGCTACGCGGCCACCGCCGTGATGCTCGGCGAGTCCCTGCTCTGCCTGGGCCTCGACGGTGACCGGCTCCCGGCCCGCGCCGGCTCCCTCACCCCGGCGACCGCGATGGGCCCGGCGCTCGTCGAGCGGCTGCGCACCGCGGGGCACGTGTACGAGGCGGGCCGCGCGAGCTGACCCTGGCCGTCCCGACGGGATTCGGCGGGGCGCGATTGAGACGCGCGTCATGAGGGCACGACTCCGGGGGTGGCGATCCGCCGCGCGGGCTCACCCGCTGCGGGGATCGGCCCATCGCCCGCTACCGGACGCGCAACCGAAGGGACGACCGTGAGCGACCAGATCCAGGTCAGCAAGACCGTCGACGCCAGCCCCGAGCAGCTGTTCGACGTCCTCGCGACGCCGAAGCGGCACCAGGAGTTCGACGGCGCGAACATGCTCCGCGGCGTCGAGGGCGGCGGCGAACAGGTCAGCGGCACCGGCGACGAGTTCATCATGAACATGGAGAACGACGCCCTCGGCCCGTACCAGATGAAGAACACCGTGGTGGCCTTCGAGAAGGACCGCAAGATCGGCTGGGCGCCCTCGATCCACCCGTTCGACGGCTACACCGACAAGCTCGGCGACGTGAAGGCCACCGGCCACACGTACACCTGGGAGCTGGAGCCGGCCGGGTCGGGCACGAAGGTCACGCAGACCTACGACTGGAGCGGCGTGACGGACGAGCAGTTCCGCGGCTTCTTCCCGATGGTCTCCGAGGACCAGCTCTCGGACTCGATCGACAAGGTCGCGAACATCGCGAAGTAGGCCGCCCCACTCCGTGTCGGAAAAGTCCCGTTGCCGACGTCCAGTGTCCGCAACGGGACTTCTCTGACATCAGGGTGCACCGGCCGGGGGCACGACCCGCAGCCCGGTCGGCGCCCCACCCTCGATCAGCCGGACCAGCGCCGCCGTGTCGAGATGGGTCTCCACGAGGTCGGCGAGCAGGTCGAGCTGCGTGGTGCGGGCGGCCGCGAACGACGTCGTCGTCGACACCCGGAACGCGCGGCCCGCCGTCGTCGCGACCCGCTCGAGCAGGCGCCGCCGGAACGCGTCGTTCTCGAGCAGGCCGTGCCAGTGGGTGCCGAGCACCGGGCCGGCGTCGACACCCTCGACGGTGCCGTCGGCGTGCGTGACCAGGGCCGCCGCGGCGTCGTCGCGCACCTCGCGCCCGTGGTGGATCTCGTACCCGGCGACCTCCTCCCCCAGCGCCGTGCCGGTGGGGTTGCCGAGGTGCTTGTCGGGGTCGAAGACGACGTCGAGGTCGAGCAGCCCGAGCCCGGCGTGCCGTCCCGGGGCGGCCTCGACGCCGTGCGGGTCGTCGATCGTGCGGGCGAGCATCTGGTACCCGCCGCAGATCCCGAGCAGCGGCCGGCCCGCTCGCGCGTGGGCGAGCACCGCGTCGGCGAGCCCGGTCCCGCGCAGCCAGGCCAGGTCCGAGACGGTGGCCTTCGAGCCGGGGAGCACGACCAGGTCGGCCCCGGCGAGCTCGCCCGGCGCGGTGACGTAGCGGACGGACACGCCGGGCTCGGCGGCCAGCGCGTCGACGTCGGTGCCGTTGGACACGCGCGGCAGGCGCACGACGGCGACCCGGAGCCAGTCGGCCCCGAGCGGCGGCGCGGGCCGGCCGACGCGCACCGTCGTGACCCAGCGAGTCCTCGGCGTCGATCCACAGCTCCGGCGCGAACGGCAGCACGCCCAGCGTCGGCCGCCCGGTGAGGCGCTCCAGCTGCGCCAGCCCCGGCTCGAGCAGCGCCGGGTCGCCGCGGAACTTGTTGACGACGAAGCCCGCCACGAGCGCCTGGTCCGCCGGCTCGAGCACGGCGAGGGTGCCGAAGAGGTGGGCGAGGACCCCGCCCCGGTCGATGTCCCCGACGACGAGGGTGGGCAGGTCCGCGGCCCGCGCGAGGCCCATGTTCGCGATGTCGGTGGCGCGCAGGTTGATCTCCGCGGGTGATCCCGCGCCCTCGCAGATCACGACGTCGTGGCGCGACCGCAGTTCGGCGAGCGTCCTCGTCACGACGTCGAGCAGGGCGGCCTTGCGGTCGCGGTAGGACAGCGCGGTGACGGTGCCGTCGACGCGGCCGTGGACGACGACCTGGCTGGTGCGGTCGGAGCCCGGCTTGAGCAGCACCGGGTTGAACGCGACGCTCGGGGCGAGGTCGCACGCCGCGGCCTGCAGCGCCTGGGCCCGCCCGATCTCCCCGCCGTCGGTGGTGACGACGGAGTTGTTGCTCATGTTCTGGGCCTTGAACGGCGCGACGTCGACGCCCCGGCGCCGCAGCCACCGGCAGATCCCGGCCACGAGCACGCTCTTGCCGGCGTCGCTGGTGGTGCCGGCGACGAGCAGGGCACCGCGCACGATCGATCAGCCTACGGAGCGCACCGGGCCCACCGACGGGCCAGGGGCTCCCACCGCGGCAGGTGCACCGTGGTGATCCCGGCCCGCTCGAGCTGGGCGATCCCGGACGGGCGCGCGACGAACTCCGGCGGCTCCCGCCAGGCGTAGACGACCCGCGAGACGCCGGCGCGCTCGATCAGCGTCGCGCACGAGTCCGGCCGGGACGCCCGCTGCCCGCACGGCTCGAGCGAGCTGTACAGCGTCGCGCCGGGCAGCCGCGGGTCGCCCGCCAGCTCCCGCAGGACGCCCTCCTCGGCGTGGTCGAGCGGGTCCTCCCGGCGGGACCAGCCCACGCCGAGCACGGACCCGTCGTCGGCGACCACCACGCACCCGACGCTGAACGCGCTCGCGCTGGGCGGGCAGCGCTCGGTGAGGACGCAGGCCTCGGCGAGGTGGCGGTCGTCGGGGGCGCCGACGCGGTAGCGGAGCAGGACGTCGTCGCCGAGGGTGCGGGTCTCGACGAGGTGGGCCGCGGCCCCGGGCGCGCCGGTGAACCGCGGTCCGTCCCCCACCAGCCGGGGCGCCACGACCAGCTGCAGCTCGTCCACCACGCCCGCCGTCAGGAACTCCCGCAGGACCCCGGCGCCGCCCTCGACCATGAGCCGGACGACCCCGCGGCCGGCCAGCTCGTCGAGGACCTCGTCCGGGGACCCGTCCAGGACCACCGTCCCGGCGCCCGGCTCGGTGAGCACCCGCGCGGCGGGGTCGAGGGGCTTGCCCGAGAGCACCACCCGCAGCGGCGACGGGGGCTGCCCGCAGGCCTCCCGGACGGCGCGCCGCCCCGCGGAGCGCACCAGCAGCCGCGGGTCGTCGGCACGCACGGTGCCGGCGCCGACCAGGATCGCGTCGGCGTGGGCGCGCTCGGCGTCGACGCGGTCGAGGTCCTCGGGGCCGGAGAGGATCAGCCGCTGCGGCGTGGCGTCGTCGAGGAACCCGTCGAGCGAGACCGCGCACGAGGCGAGGACGTGGGGTCTCATACCGGGCTCACGGCAGCGTCAGGATCTCGCTGCCGGTGTCGGTGACGAGGATGGTGTGCTCGAACTGGGCGGTGCGCGACTTGTCCTTCGTCGTCACCGTCCACCCGTCGTCCCAGATGTCGTAGTCGACGCTCCCGAGGGTGATCATCGGCTCGATCGTGAACGTCATGCCGGGCTCGAGCATCTCGTGACGCGTCGGGTCGTCGTAGTGCACGACGACGAGGCCCGAGTGGAACGTGCGGCCGATCCCGTGGCCGGTGAAGTCCCGGACGACGCCGTAGCCGAACCGGTTCGCGTACGACTCGATGACCCGCCCGACGATGTTGAGCTCGCGCCCCGGCTTGACCGCCTTGATCGCGCGCATCGTCGCCTCGTGGGTGCGCTCGACGAGGAGGCGGTCCTCCTCGACGACGTCCCCGGCGAGGAACGTGGCGTTGGTGTCGCCGTGCACGCCGTCGATGTAGGCGGTGACGTCGATGTTGACGATGTCGCCGTCCTCGATGACCGTCGAGTCCGGGATGCCGTGGCAGATGACCTCGTTCAGCGAGGTGCAGCACGACTTGGGGAACCCGCGGTACCCGAGCGTCGAGGGGTAGGCACCGTGCTCGACGAGGAACTCGTGCACCACGCGGTCGACCTCGTCGGTCGTCGCGCCCGGCTTCACGGCCTCGCCACCCGCGACCAGCGACTGCGCCGCGATCCGGCTCGCCACCCGCATCTTCTCGATGACGTCGGGGTCCTGGACCCAGGGGTCGGTCGACCGCTCGGGCCCCGACCTCCCGACGTACTCGGGACGGACGATCGACGAGGGCACCGGGCGCAGGGGCGTCTGCTGCCCGGGGCGCAGGGGAGCACGCACCGGCATGGGTACCAGCGTAGGCGTCGGGTCAGGCGTGCTGCCGCGCACGGCGGGCACGCAGCCGCATGATCCCGAGCACGGCCCCGCGCCAGCCCAGCACGAGGACGGCGAGCGAGACGGTGGCGACGACGATGAAGCTCACCGGCGGCGTGTCGACGAACACCCACCGCAGCAGCATCCCGACGACGACGGCCCCGATCCACACGGCCACCCCGCTGCGCCAGGCCAGGGGGTCCCGCCACGAGCGGGCGACCAGCGCCCCGACGAGGGCACCCACCAGGAACGGCGACGCGATGCCGACGACCTGGCCGGCGACGTAGGCGGCGCTGCCCGATCCCGCGTCGTGGGACTGCCGGCCGATCGCCGCGAACACCAGCACGGCGAGGGCGTCGACGAGGGCGAGGGCCGGACGGTGCTTCACGACCACGAGGGTAGGCCGCAGCTGGAACGCGGCCAGTTCAGAACAGCACCGTCGCGAAGCTCGCCACCTGCGAGAAGCCCACCCGCCCGTAGGCGGCCCGGGCCGGGGTGTTGAACGCGTTGACGTAGAGCGAGGCGATCCGGCCGGCCCGCACGAGGTGCTCGACGACGGCCGCCGTGCCCGCCTGCCCGAGGCCGCGGCCGCGCCAGTCGGGGTGCACCCAGACGCCCTGGATCTGCCCGACGCGGGTGGAGAGGGCCCCGACCTCGGCCTTGAACACGACCTCGCCGTTCTCGAAGCGCACGAACGCCCGGCCCGAGGAGATCAGCTCCCCGACGCGCGCCCGGTACCCGGCGCCGCCGTCGCCCAGGCGGGGATCGACGCCGACCTCCTCGAGGAACATCGCGATCGCGGCCGGCAGGTAGCGCTCCATGTCGTCGGGGCGGGCCTGGCGGACGTCGGGGTCGGCCGGGATCGCGGGCATGCCGTCGATCGCCATGAGCGGCTGGTCGGCGCGCACCTCACGGGCGGAGCCCCAGTGCTCGGCGAGTTCCTCCCACAGCGGCAGCACGAGCTCGCGCCGCCCGACGAGCGAGGAGCACGTGCGCCGGTGACGCCGGGCACGGTCGGCGAACGCGCGCACCGCGGAGCGCTCCCCGCGCAGCGGCACCAGGTTGGCCCCGGAGAAGCACAGCCCGTCCAGCCGGCCACCGACGCCCCAGAGCTCGCCGCCGAGGCGCCACGGCTCCACCCCGACGGTCTCGACGCGTGAGGCGACCATGCAGGTCGCGACCGGGTCGGTATCGAGCACACCGCGCACCCTCGACCGGTCACGGTCGTCGAGGAGCCGCGCACCGGCGGTACGGAGCACCCGTCAAGAGTGCCACACCCGCGCCCGCCACCGGACGTGCACGGTGCGTACACCTCGCCCAGGTTGCGTCGCGTGGTGCTCATCCACCCGTCATGATCGCCACACGCGTCGGACAGGGATTCCACAGCCGCGACGGGGATGCTGGGGCCATGACCGAGAACGACAGCGTGCACGAGGACGGCGCGACCCGCGACGAGAACGCCGCGAAGCTCGAGGCGCTCGCGCGCCCCCGCAGCGTCGCGAACCCCCGCCGCACCAAGCGGTGACAGCCGGCGAGCGCTAGACGAGGGCCGGGCGCTCCCACTGCTGGCCGAGCACGTGCTCGGCGAGGAACGCGAACACCGTCGAGTACCAGACCTTGGCGTCGCCCGGCTTGAGGACCCAGTGGTTCTCGTCCGGGAAGTACAGGAACCACGAGGCGTCCCCGACGCGGCCGTGGCGCTGCAGGTCGTACCAGAGCCGTAGGCCCTCCCCGATGGGCACGCGGTAGTCCTTGTCGCCGTGGATCACGAGCATCGGCGTCGTGATCTCCGACGCCCAGCGGTGCGGGGAGTGCTCGTCGTAGCGCTCGCGGTCGGTGATCGGGTCGCCCCACTGGCGCACCCAGTGGTACGAGCCGTCGGTGGTCCCGACGAACCCGTCGAGGTGCCAGATCGAGGCGTGCGTGACGATCGCGTCGAAGCGGTCGGTGTGCCCGGCGATCCAGTTCGCCATGTAGCCGCCGAACGAGCCGCCCATGGCCGCCGTCCGGGAGGCGTCGAGATCGGGGCGCTCCAGCGCGACGTCGGTGACCGTCATGAGGTCGGTGTAGGGCAGCCCGCCCCAGGCGCCGGTCGCCGGGTCGGTGAACTCGCGCCCGTAGCCGGTCGAGAGCCGCGGGTCGGGGAGCAGCACGGCGTACCCGCGGGCGACCATCAGCCACGGGGACCAGCGCCAGGACCATGCGTTCCAGCTCATGTACGGGCCGCCGTGGACCCAGAGCAGCAGCGGCGCCGGGGTCTGCTCCGACGCCCCCGCAGGCAGCACCAGCCACGCCCGCAGCGCCGCGCCGTCCTCGGCCGTCGCGTGCACCTCGGTCAGCGAGCCGGGGAGGTCGTCGATCTCGGTGGCCCCGACGAGCGGCGCGGGCTCCTGGTCGGTGGTGTGCGGGTCGAGGCGCACCGGGGTCGGCGGGGAGTCGATCGTCGCGCGCATCGCGTAGAGCGCGCCGCCCTCGGGGCTCGCGACGACGTCGGAGTACGCCCCGGACGCCGTCAGCCGCTCGACGGACCCGTCGGCGAGGGAGAGCCGGAAGATCGGGGCGTGCCCGTGCTCGTCGGCGACGACGAGGACGGCGTCCGGGTCGGGGGCGCCGGTCACCGACCGGATGGCCCACCGGCCCGACTCGACGACGGTGCTCGCGTCGCCGCCCTCGAGCGGGCGCGCCATGAGCGACTGCGCCGGCGCCCGCCCGGGAGCCGCGTGCTCCTCGCGGATCCACAGCAGCCAGCGCCCGTCCGGGGTGATCACCGGCATCTCGTGGTCGGCGCCGGGCTCGTCGGCGACGATCTCGCCGGCACCGTCCCCCTCGGCCCCGCCCGCGACGGGCCGCAGCTCCAGGCGGACCCGGACGGCGGCGGGGTCGGCCGGGTCCCGCACGTCGACCGCGACGGCCAGCCGGGTCCCGTCGGGCGCGATCGCGGACTCGCGGACCCGCTGGGCCGGCTCCGCGGGGTCGACGACGGCGAGGGGGTCGGTGAGGCGGTCGGCCCCCAGGTGGTCGTGCACGTGGATTTGCGGCCGGCCGGGGCCGAGGTCGTGGTCCCAGAACCGCACCGGGAACCGGTCGTGCAGCCGCGCGGACACGCCGGCCTTCTTCCGGGCCGCCCGGAGCGCGGCGGCGGGGTCGGGCGGGGGCGTGGTGGCCTCGGCCCCGTCGGTGGCGGCCTGGTCCGGCGGCGCGGGGACCGGCCCGACCGGGACGGTGGTCGTGACGACGACGTGCCCCGAGTCGCGGGCGACCTCGAACGAGGCGATGCCGTCGCCCGGGTTGAGGATCTGGCGTGCCTCACCGCCGTGGTGCGGCAGCACCCACAGCGCGGCGGGGGCGTCCTCGCCGGCCTCGACGGTCGGGTCCGGGCGGCGGGAGGTGAACAGCAGGTCGCCGTCGGGGGCGAACGCCGCCGAGGACTCCCCCGCCGACGACCGCGTCAGCCGCCGGGCCGGCGCCTCGCCCGTCGGGTCGAGCTCCCAGATCGACGAGACGTACGACGTCGAGTCCGGGGACAGCTCGGAGACGGTGGTGACCAGCCGCGCGCCGTCCGGGGACAGTGCCAGCCCGCCCTGGCGGCGGGTGGCGACGAAGGCGTCGAGATCGTCGAAGGTGCTCATCGCACCCGATCCCACCACCTACCCCACGGTGACGCTCGGCGTACCGCCGGCCTGGCCGCCCGCCAGCTCGCCCTCACCGGCCTCCTCGGCGAGGCGCATGGCCTCCTCGATGAGGGTCTCGACGATCTGCGCCTCGGGCACGGTCTTGATGACCTCGCCCTTGACGAAGATCTGGCCCTTGCCGTTGCCGGAGGCCACCCCGAGGTCGGCGTCGCGCGCCTCGCCCGGGCCGTTGACGACGCAGCCCATGACGGCCACGCGCAGCGGCACCTCCATGCCCTCGAGGCCCGCGGTGACCTCGTCGGCGAGCTTGTAGACGTCGACCTGCGCGCGCCCGCACGAGGGGCAGGAGACGATCTCGAGCTTGCGCGGGCGCAGGTTCAGCGACTCCAGGATCGACAGGCCCACCCGGACCTCCTCGATCGGCGGGGCCGAGAGCGAGACGCGGATGGTGTCGCCGATGCCCCGGCTCAGGAGGGCGCCGAACGCGGTCGCCGACTTGATCGTCCCCTGGAACGTCGGCCCGGCCTCGGTGACGCCGAGGTGCAGCGGGTAGTCGCACTGCTCGGCGAGCAGCTCGTAGGCGCGCACCATCGTCACCGGGTCGTGGTGCTTCACCGAGATCTTGACGTCGTGGAAGTCGTGCTCGGAGAACAGCGACGCCTCCCAGAGCGCCGACTCGACGAGCGCCTCGGGCGTCGCCTTGCCGTGCTTCGCCATGATCGAGGGCTCGAGCGACCCGGCGTTCACGCCGATCCGGATCGGGATGCCCGCGTCCTTGGCGGCCTTGGCGATCTCGCCGACCTTGTCGTCGAACTTCTTGATGTTGCCCGGGTTCACGCGGACCGCGGCGCAGCCGGCGTCGATCGCGGCGAAGACGTACTTCGGCTGGAAGTGGATGTCCGCGATGACCGGGATGTTCGACTTCTTCGCGATCGCCGGGAGCGCCTCGGCGTCGTCCGCCGACGGGACGGCGACGCGGACGATGTCGCAGCCCGCGGCGGTGAGCTCCGCGATCTGCTGGAGGGTGGCGTTGATGTCGGCGGTCAGCGTGGTCGTCATCGACTGCACCGACACCGGGTGGTCGCTGCCCACCCCGACACCCCCGACGTCGAGCTGACGGGTCTTCCGGCGCGGTGCGAGCACCGCGGGCGCCTCCGGCATGCCGAGATCGATGGTCGAGCTCCGCTGCGCTCCGTCTCCCTGATCGATCGTCATGCCCCCAGTCTGCTACAGCCGCCCCCACCACGCCGCTGTCGCGCGACGTGAGACGAGGCATGTGAACGGATCTGATCGCCATGACGACGACATCCGTTCACATGGCGACGCCTAGAGGTTCAGCTTGATGGGGTTGACGATGTCCGCGACGATCACGAGCCCGCCGTAGAGCATGATCAGGATGGCGAACCCGTAGGCGATCGGCATGAGCTTGGCCATGTCGACCGGGCCGGGGTCCGGACGGCCCCGCAGCCGCGCGAGCCGCTTCTTCGCCGCCTCCCACAGCGCGGGCAGGATGTGCCCGCCGTCGAGGGGCAGGATCGGCAGCAGGTTCAGCAGGAAGAGCGAGATGTTCACCGCGGCGAGGAGCTGCAGCATCGTCGCGAGCTCGGTGGTGACCGGCTGGTCGGAGGCGAGGACCTCCCCGCCCAGGACCGAGACCCCGACGACGCTGACCGGTCCGGTCGCGTCGCGCTGCTCGCCGAGGAACACCGCCCCGAACAGGGCCGGGACCTTGTGGGGCAGCGCCGCCATGCTCGTGACGACGTTGGAGAACATCGTGCCCGTGTAGTCCAGGACCTGGCCCGGCGTCTGGCGCATGACCGGCTGGATCGGGGTCAGCCCGAGGAACGACCCGGTGACGTAGCGCGGCTCCCCGGACTGCGCCGAGTCCAGGTCGAGCAGCTGGGTCTGGATGAGCTTCGGGTACAGGGTGAGGGTCTGGACGCCGCCACCCGGCTGGGCCCGCTCGACGACGACGGGGACGGTGCCGGACGCGTCGCGGATCGCGAGCTGCAGGTCCTGCCAGGAGTCGAACGTGCGGCCCTCGAAGCTGACGATCCGGTCGCCGGCCTGGAACCCGGCCTGGGCGGCCGGGGTGAGCGGCGCACCAGGGGGACAGCGGTTGTCCGGGGTGGCCTGCGACGCGGGCACCACGCACTCGCTCACCGAGCTGACCACCGGCTGGGACGTCGGGATCCCGAAGCCCATGAGCACGATGATGAACAGGACGGCCGCGAGGAGCAGGTTCATGAACGGCCCGGCGAACATCACGACGATGCGCTGCCACGGCTTGCGCGTCCAGAACTGGCGGTCCTCGTCGCCGGGCATGATGTCGCGCGCCGAGTCGGCCCGGACGTCGTCGATCAGACCCTGGAAGGGCCCCGACCGGCGGCTGCGCCCGATCCGCTCGCCCGGCGCGGGCGGCACCATCCCGATCATGCGGATGTAGCCGCCCAGCGGGATGGCCTTGATCCCGAACGAGGTCTCGCCGCGCTGGCGGGCGAACACCGTCGGGCCGAACCCGACCATGAACTCCGGCACGCGCACCCCGAACCGACGGGCGGCCGTGAAGTGGCCGAGCTCGTGCCAGGCGATCGAGAACAGCAGACCGAGCGCGAACAGCACGATCCCGACGACGAGCATCACGGGGTGTCACGGTAACCGGACCCCTGTGGAGATCACGTTGCGCCCCTGCGGGTTCAGGTCCGCGCGGCCGCCAGGATCTCGCCGGCCCGGGCCCGCGCCCAGTCCTCGGCGGCCAGCACGTCGGCCACGTCGACCGGGTCGCGCGACCAGCCGTCCGCCCCCGCCAGCACCTCCGCGACGGTGTCGACGATCCCCAGCCAGGTGCCCCGCCCGGCGAGGAACCCGTGCACGGCCTCCTCGTTCGCGGCGTTGAACACCGCGGGCAGGCACCCGCCCGCCGAGCCCGCCGCACGGGCGAGGTCCACCGCCGGGAAGGCCACGGCGTCCAGCGGCTCGAACGTCCACGCCGTCGCCGCCGCGAACGTCTCCCGCGGCGACGCCCCCGCCAGCCGCTCCGGCCAGCCCAGGGCGAGCGCGATCGGCAGGTGCATGTCCGGGGGGCTGGCCTGGGCGATCGTCGCGCCGTCGGTGAAGGTCACCATCGAGTGGACCATCGACTGCGGGTGCACCACGACGTCGATGCGGTCGTAGGGCACCCCGAACAGCAGGTGCGCCTCGATGAGCTCGAGGCCCTTGTTGACCAGCGTCGACGAGTTCAGCGTGACGACGGGGCCCATCGCCCACGTGGGGTGCGCGAGCGCGTCGTCGAGGCCCACCCCGGACAGCTCCGCGCGGCTGCGGCCACGGAACGGCCCCCCGGAGGCGGTGAGGACGATCCGGTCGACCTCGCCGGCGGCCCCCGAGCGCAGGCACTGCGCGATCGCGGAGTGCTCGGAGTCGACCGGCACGATCTGGCCGGGCGTCGCCGCACGCGTCACGAGCGGGCCGCCCGCGACCAGCGACTCCTTGTTGGCCAGGGCGAGCGTCGCGCCGGTGCGCAGCGCGGCCAGCGTCGGGGACAGCCCGCGCGAGCCGTCCACCGCGTTGAGCACGACGGTGCCCGGCCCGCCGGACCCGGCGAGGTCGGTCATGGCCTCCGGCCCCGCGATCACGGTGGCGCGGGCGCCCGCGGCCCGCAGGGCGTGCTCGACGGCGCCCGCGGTCGCCGGGTCGGCCACGGCCACCGTCGCGACCCCGAACTCGGCGGCCTGGGCGGCCAGCAGCTCGGGGCGCCCGCCGCCCGCGGCCAGGCCGGTGACGACGAAGCGGCCGGGGTGGGCCCGCACGACGTCGAGCGCCTGCGTGCCGATCGACCCCGTCGAGCCGAGCAGCAGCACGGAGCGGCGGTCGGGGGCTCCGGGGGTCGCGGTCCGGTCTGCGGTGGCCATCGTCGCCATCCTGGACCACCGATCGCCGACGGGCCCGGGGACGGATAGGTTGACCCCGACATCCGGGCCCCGACGCCCGGGCACGAACCCCGAGGAGGACCCGGTGGCGAGCAGCTCGACCCCTGCCCGTCAGGCGCACGGCGAGGTGGCGAAGGGCGACACGCACCACGCCGTCGTCGTCAACGGTGTGTCCTCCGACGACGAGCCCTCGGTCGAGTGGGGCTGGCACGGCCACTACCCGAAGGTCGCCCGCTTCGCCGGCTTCGTGGTCGCCGCCGTCTGCCTGATCCTGCTCCACGGCAACCACGTCGGGAAGGAGGAGGACATCTGGCTGGTGGTCTTCGCCATCGGCTTCTTCTTCCTCTCCCTCGGATCGATCATCCGCGCGCGCACCTCCTGGCGTCGCTGAGACCGGTGTCGACGCGGCGGCGCGCGCCACGCCCGGCCGACTGATTCGATGCCCGCGTGACCGTCTCGCGCGAGGCCCCACCGCCCGGCCCGGCCGCCGACGGATCGGCTCCCGGTGGCCCGGGCCCACTGCGCCGGTGGCTGCTCGACGGCCTCGTCGACCGCTCCGCCCGGCACACCGGGCCCGGCGTCCGTGACGTCGACCCCACCGTCGGGAAGCCGTGGTGGCGCGTCATGTGCCTCACCGGCGTCGACTACTTCTCGACCCTGGGCTACCAGCCGGCGGTCGCCATCGCGGCGGCCGGCCTGGTCTCGCCGATCGCCACGCTCGTCCTGGTCGCGCTGACCCTGCTGGGCGCGCTGCCGATCTACCGGCGGGTGGCCCGCGAGTCCCCGCGCGGCGAGGGCTCGGTCGCGATGCTCGAGCGGCTGCTGTCCTACTGGTGGTCCAAGCTCCTGGTGCTGGTCCTGCTCGGGTTCGCGGCCACCGACTTCGTCATCACCATCACCCTCTCCGCGGCCGACGCCTCCGCCCACGTCGTCGAGAACCCGCTGGTCGGGTCGGCGCTGCAGGGCTGGGAGGTGCCGCTGACGATCGCGCTGATCCTGCTGCTCGGCGTCGTGTTCCTCGCGGGGTTCCACGAGGCCATCGGGATCGCGGTCGTCATCGTCGGGGTCTACCTCGCGATGAACCTGCTCGTGATCGTCGGCGCGCTCGTCCGGATCGTCACCGCGCCCCACCTCGTCGTCGACTGGGGCGCCGCGCTGACCCAGCAGAACGGCAACCCGCTGCTCATCGTCGGCATCGCCCTGCTCGTGTTCCCCAAGCTCGCGCTGGGCCTCTCGGGCTTCGAGACCGGCGTGACCGTCATGCCGCTGATCAAGGGTCAGGAGGGCGACACCGAGGACTCCCCCGAGGGGCGGATCGCGGGAGCCCGCCGGCTCCTGACGACGGCGGCGCTCATCATGAGCGGGTTCCTGATCACCTCGAGCTTCGCGTGCACCGTGCTCATCCCGCTGCCGGCGTTCGCCCCCGACGGCCCCGCGAACGGGCGTGCCCTCGCCTACCTCGCCCACGAGCAGTTCGGCGACACCGTCGGCACCGTCTACGACGCCTCCACGATCGCCATCCTCTGGTTCGCCGGCGCCTCGGCCATGGCGGGGCTGCTCAACCTGGTCCCCCGCTACCTGCCGCGCTACGGCATGGCCCCGGACTGGGCGCGGGCGGTGCGGCCGATGGTCATCGTCTTCACGCTCGTCGGCATCCTGATCACGATCATCTTCGACGCCAGCGTCGACGCCCAGTCCGGCGCCTACGCGACCGGCGTGCTGGTGCTGATCACGTCGGCGGCGGTGTCGGTGACGCTGTCCGCACGCAAGCGCGGCCAGCGCGCCGCGTTCGTCGGGTTCGCCGTGGTCAGCGTGGTGTTCGTCTACACGACGGTCACGAACATGGTCGAGCGGCCCGAGGGCCTCAAGATCGGCCTGATCTTCGTGCTCGCGATCCTGGTGTTCTCGTTCGCCTCGCGCGCCACCCGGTCCTTCGAGCTGCGCATCACCGCCGTGCACCTCGACGAGACCGCGAACGCGATCATCCGGGAGGCGCACACCGAGGACCCGGAGTCGACGATCCGGCTCATCGCCAACGAGCCCGACCGCCGCGACCGCGCCGAGTACCACGACAAGGAGCTCGAGGAGCGCTACGACCACCACATCCCGTCCGGCGACGCGC
Organism: uncultured Actinomycetota bacterium; assembly: GCA_963849235.1. GTDB lineage: Bacteria > Actinomycetota > Actinomycetes > Mycobacteriales > Pseudonocardiaceae > Actinomycetospora. The sequence continues at coordinate 358,773 of CAWKGY010000005.1, forward strand.
TGATCTTCGTCGAGATCACCGTGGGCGACCCCTCGGACTTCGAGGAGGAGCTCCACGTGCAGGGCGAGTACCGGCACGGCTACCGCATCCTGCGGGCGCGCGCCGCCAGCGTGCCCAACGCGATCGCGGCGCTGCTGCTCGAGCTGCGCCAGGAGACCGGCCGGGTGCCGCACGTCTACTTCGAGTGGACCGAGGGCAACCCGGCCACCAACCTCGTGCGCTACCTGCTCTTCGGCGTCGGCGAGGTCGCCCCGGTCACCCGCGAGGTGCTCCGCGAGGCCGAGCACGACCCCTCCCGGCGCCCGGCGGTGCACGTCGGGTAGGCGTCACGTCGGGTAGGTGCGCTCCGCGCTCAGGCGGGCGAGGTCGGGTTGTCCGCCTCCACCGCCTTGGCGGTCTTCCGGGCCGCCACCAGCACCGCGTCCCACACCGGGGAGAACGGCGGCGCGTAGGAGAGGTCCATGAACGTCATCTCCTCGACGCCCATGCCGTTCCAGATCGCCGTCGCGAACACGTCGATACGCTTCGCGGAGTCGGCCCGGCCCACGATCTGCGCGCCGAGGAGCCTCCCGGAGCGCTTCTCGGCGAGGATCTTCACCGTCATCGTCTCCGCGCCGGGGTAGTAGCCGGCGACGTTCGTCGACTCGATCGACGTCGTCACGTACCCGAACCCGGCGGCCGTGGCCTCCGCCTCCCCCAGCCCCGTCCGGCCGATCTCCAGCGAGCAGACCTTCGAGATCGCCGTGCCGATCACCCCGGGGAAGGCGCCGTAGCCGCCGGCGAGGTTGGTGCCGATGATCCGGCCGTGCTTGTTGGCGTGGGTGCCGAGCGCGATCGCCACGCCCTTCCCCGAGAGCCGGTGGTGGACCTGGACGCAGTCGCCGCCCGCCCACACGTTGTCGTGTCCGGGGCAGCGCATCTGCATGTCGGTGGCGATGCCGCCGGACTCCCCGATGGTCAGCCCGGCCTCCTCGGCGAGGTCGGTGTTCGGCCGGACGCCGAGCCCGAGCACGACGATGTCGGCCGGGACGGTGTCCTCGTCGGTCCGCACCGCGCGCACCCGGCCGTCCTCGCCGACGTCGAACCCGTCGACCGCGACGCCGGTGCGCACGGTCATCCCCATGCCCTCCATGGCCTCGCGGACGATCGAGCCCATGTCCGGGTCGATCTGCGTGAAGGGCTCCGGCGCCTGGTCGAGGACGGTCACCTCGAGGCCTCGCTGCACCATCGCCTCGGCCATCTCGACGCCGATGTAGCCGGCGCCGACGACGACCGCGCGCCGGTGGTCGGACCCGGCCAGGTCCTTGATGATCGCCTCGCCGTCCTCGAGCGACTGCACGCCGAAGATGCCGTCGGCGTCGATGCCCTCCAGCGGGGGTCGCACCGGCCGGGCGCCGGTGGCGAGCACGAGGTCGTCGTACTCGATCTCCCCGTCCTCGCCGTCGCCGTCCACGGCACGGAAGGACACGACCTGCTTGTCGAGGTCGATCGCGGTGGCCTCGGTGCGCATCCGCAGGTCGATCCCGGCCTCGCGGTGCTGCTCGGGCGAACGGGCGATCAGCGAGTCCCCGTCGGGGACGTCGCCGGAGATCCAGTAGGGGATGCCGCAGGCGGAGTACGAGGAGTAGTGGCCCTTCTCCAGGACGGTCACCTCGACCTCGCCGTCCGCGGCGTGGCGCAGGGCGGTGTTGGCCGCGCTCATCCCGGTGGCGTCGCCGCCGACGACGACGATGCGACGGGTCATCTGCCGAACCTCCGATAGCGTGCTCACGTGGCCGAAGCAGCCGAACTCGAGGTGGACGGGCGCACCGTGCGTCTGACCAACCCGGACAGGGTGTACTTCTCGGCGCGCGGGGAAACGAAACTCGATCTCGCGCACTACTACCTCGCCGTCGGCCCCGGCATCGTCAACGCCCTGCGCGACCGGCCGTGCATGATGCACCGCTTCCCCACCGGCGTGGACGGCGAGAAGGTCCACCAGAAGCGCCTCCCGAAGGGCGCTCCGGACTGGGTCCCGACGGTGCGGGTGCGCTTCCCGCGCTACAACCGCACCGCCGACGAGCTGTGCGTCTCCTCGGTCGCGGACGTGATCTGGGCGGTCCAGATGTCGACGGTCGAGTTCCACCCCTGGAACTCGCGCGCCCCCGACGTCGAGTCCCCCGACGAGTGGCGCATCGACCTCGACCCGCTGCCCGACGTCGGGTTCGACGTCGTCCGCCGTGTCGCGGGCGTGGTCCACGAGGTGCTCGACGAGCTCGGCGCGGTCGGCTTCCCCAAGACCTCCGGCGGCAAGGGCCTGCACGTCTACGTGCGCATCCGGCCCGAGCACTCCTTCGGCGAGGTGCGCCGTGCGGCGTGGGCGTTCGCCCGCGAGGTGGAGCGGCGGGCACCGGAGCTGGTGACGACGGCGTGGTGGCGCAAGGACCGCGAGCCGGGCACCGTCTTCGTCGACTACAACCAGAACACCCGCGACCACACCATCGCCTGCGCCTACTCGGTGCGCGGGACGCCGCTCGGGATCGTGTCGGCGCCGGTGCGCTGGGAGGAGATCCCGGACGTCGAGCCGGCGGACTTCACGATCGCGACGATGCCCGCGCGGTTCGCCGAGCTCGGGGATCTGCACGCCGGCATCGACGAGGCGGTCTTCGACATCGCGCCGCTGCTCGAGTGGGCGGACCGCGACGACGCCGAGGAGCCGGCGGCGCCGGAGGTCTAGAACGGGAGCCCGTTCCAGGGCACCGAGGGTGCCGCGAGCAGGCGGGCCAGCCGCCCGGCCGCGCCCGGTGTCCCCTCCGCGAGCCGTCCGGCCCGGGCGAGCACCCGGGGGTCGACCCCGCCGAGCACCAGCGACCCGAGCGAGGTCACCGGCAGCACGACGTCGGGCTCCGCGCGGGTGGGCTCGACGGCGGGTGCGAGGCGGTCGTGCGTGTCGAGGCGCCACCGACCGGTGGTGAACCCGGCGTCGTCGGCGACGTCGAGCACGATCGCGTCCTCGATCGGGTAGCGGCGCGCGACGAGCAGCGCCGGGGCGTCGAGCACGCGTAGCCAGAGCACCGCCCGCTCGCCGTCGACCGTCACCGCGCGGTGGTCGTCGAGCAGCCAGGGCAGGGGTTCGTCGACCGAGGCGTTGTTCCAGGTCACGGTGCCGACGAGGTCCTGGTTGCACAGGTGGCGCCACAGCTCGGTGTAGGCCTCCGGCGTCGTGGCCTGCAGGTCGACGACGCCGAGCGTCGCCGCTCCCGTCGCGTGCCAGCCCTCCTCGACCCGGTGCACGACGTAGCCGGCCGGGAGGCCGTCGTCGTCGCGCCAGACCGCGACCTGGCGGTGCCGGTCGGGCTCGAACCCGTTCCACGGGCCGATCCCGGTGAGGAGGACCTCCCACTGGGCCGGGGTGCGGCGCAGCGCGCCGGGGTGACGACGGCGGGCGCGGTCGTGCAGGGGGCCCGCGAGGGCCTGGGCGGTGTCGGGCCGGTCGACGATCTCGACGGTGCCCTGCGGGACGGGATCGCGGAACTCCGCGCGGCCGGCGTCGACCCGGATCGCGCGCGTGCGGGTCGCGAGCCCGAACCCGAAGCGCTCGTAGAGCGAGCCCTGGGTCGAGGTGAGCACGGCCGCCGGGGTGCCGGCGCGCACCGCGGCGCCGAGGTCCTCGGCGAGCAGGCGGCGGGCGAGGCCACGGCGGCGGTGGGTCGAGCGGACGCCGATCCCGGTGATCGCGTCGGCGTCCACCTCGCTGCCGGGGACCGTCAGGGCGGCGTCCCAGGAACGGAGGGTGGCGACCGGCGAGGGATCCGGGTCGGCATAGGCCCCGCGCAGCCGCTGGCCCTCGAAGCCGGCGCCGACCCGGGCCAGCTGCTCGGGGTCGAGGCGCGGCCCGAGGAAGGCCGCGGTCATCGCCCGCGCCCACGCGACGGTGCCGGCGTCGGCGGAGCCCTCCGTGACGCGTGGCGTCAGGGACCGGATCTCGGGTCCGGCGTCGGGCACCGTCGTCTCAGCTCGCGGTCTCGGCGTCGACGACCCCGCCCCGCTCCGCTCCCCCGGCCGGGTCGACGACCCCGCCCCGCTCCGCTCCCCCGGCGGCCAGCTGGCCACAGGCGGCGGCGATCTCGCGTCCCCGGGTGTCGCGCACCGTGCACGCGACCCCGCCCTGGCGCACCCGCCGGACGAACTCCGCCTGCACCGGCGCCGGGCTCGCGTCCCACTTCGAGCCGGGCGTCGGGTTGAGCGGGATGAGGTTGACGTGCACGAGGCGGCCCAGGTGCTGCGAGGCGAGCTTCGCGAGCATGTCGGCGCGCCAGGGCTGGTCGTTGATGTTGCGGATGAGGGCGTACTCGATGGAGACGCGCCGCCCCGTGACGTCGGCGTAGTGCCGGGCGGCCTCGAACACCTCGCGGATCGGCCAGCGGGTGTTGACCGGCACCAGGGTGTCGCGCAGCTCGTCGTCGGGGGTGTGCAGGGAGACGGCGAGCGTGACCTGCAGGCCCTCGTCGGCGAGCCGGTGGATCGCGGGGACCAGTCCCACCGTGGAGACGGTGACCGAGCGCTGGCTGATCCCGAGCCCCGACGGCGCCGGGTCGCAGATCCGGTGCACCGCGTCGATGACCCGCCGGTAGTTCGCGAGCGGTTCGCCCATGCCCATGAAGACGATGTTCGACAGGCGCGCGGGGATGCCGGCCCCGAGGTCGCCGTCGCGGGCGGACGCCGCCGCGACGCGGACCTGCTCGACGATCTCGGCGGTGGACATGTTGCGCTGCAGCCCGCCCTGGCCGGTGGCGCAGAACGGGCAGGCCATCCCGCAGCCGGCCTGGCTGGAGATGCAGACGGTGGCGCGGTCGCGGTAGCCCATGAGGACGCTCTCGACGAGGGCCCCGTCGACGGCCCGCCACAGCGTCTTGCGGGTGGCGCCGCCGTCGCAGTCGACCACCGTCGCGGGCTCGAAGAGCCGCGGGAAGAGAGCGGCGACGGCCTCGCGCGCGGCGGCGGGGAGGTCGGTCATCGCTGCCGGGTCGGCCTCGTACCGGGCGAAGTACTGGCGCGCGACCTGGTCGGCGCGGAAGGCAGGCAGGCCGAGCTCGGTGACCGCGGCGCGGCGCTCGTCGGGGCCGAGGTCGGCGAAGTGGCGCGGCGGGCGGGTGCGTCGGGTGCCGGTCCCGGAGAGCGACAGGACCGGCAGCTGGGAGGCCTGTTCGGGTGCGGGCTGGGCGGTCACCGGACCCGGTCCCGCAGCGTCTCCAGCAGCCCGATCCGGTCCGCCGCCGAGAGCAGCACCAGCACACCGCAGAGCAGCCCCAGCAGCCCCTGGGAGACGAAGCTCGACGTCTCCTGGGTCGACATCAGCGCACCGAGCACGCCCAGCACGACGAGCGCGATCCCGAGCCACTGTGTCGGGCGCTGGCCGGTCGAGCGGGCGAGCGCCAGGAAGGCGACGCCGGTGATGACGGCGGCGACCCCCGGGCCGAAGCCCGAGGCCGAGATGAGCCCGAGGAGCACCGAGACGACGACGATCGCGCCGACCGCGAACGCGGTGAAGCGCAGCAGGTCCCCCGACCGGCGGGAGTCGAGCGGGCGCGAGCCCCGGCGCCGGTTCTCCACGAGGATGAACACGACGAGCGCGATGCCGGCCGCGAGCAGCAGCGTGCCCGCCCCGTCCGAGCCGAGTCCGAGGGTCCCGACGGTCAGCCACGCGACGCCGACGACGCACTCCACGATCACCGGGTCGAGGTGGATCGAGGAGCGCGGGGTCCGGCCGCCTCCCCCACCTCCTCGGGGGCCGGGGCGGGGCGCGCCAGGGGGCGGTCCGGCGGGTTCGGACGGCCCGCGGTTCCAGCCGGCCGGGCCGTGTCCGCCGCCGCGGTAGGGGTCACCGGGGTACGGACCGGGATGCGGGTACGACACGCCCACCACGGTAGCCGCGCGTCGGGGGTGGGCTGCCGGGCAGGGGCCGGTGGGGTCAACCGGGGCCGTGCGGGAAGTTCACTCGCCCGGCCTAGTCCGGGGTGTCCGATTCCGGCCGTGACTGTCGGGGGGTCGAACTAGTGTTCGAGTCATGAGAGCGGTGTACGACGAAGCGACCCTCGACAGGTTCTCCGGCCTGCCGACCGGGCCCCCGCTCGCCGCCGTCCTGGAAACCCTCGACCCCACCACCCTCGACGGTCAGGACACCGCCGCGTGGATGCGCGCCGCGTTCCGGGTCCGCAACCACGCCGACTGGCTGCTGCTGCGCTCCATCCGCGAGGCCTGCTCCGCCCGCGCCGACACCACCATCCGCGTCGACCTCGACGAATTCGCCCCCAAGATCGCCGCCGCCTCCCTCGGCTGGTCGGCGACCATGGCCGCCACCCGCCTCGAGCTGGCCGTCGGGGTCCTCGAGCGGATGCCCGCCCTCGGCGAAGCGATGCGCGTCGGACGCCTCGAACACGCCAAGGCCGCCGCGTTCGTCACCGGCCTCGACGGGCTCACCGACCCCCAGTGCCGCGCCGTGGTCGCCGCCCTGCTCGACCAGGCCCCCGAGCTGACCCTGGCCCAACTGCGCGAGCGGATCCTCGACACCGCCTACGCCATCGACCACGTCTGGGCCGCCAACCGGCTCGCCGCCGCCACCGCCCGCGCCCGGGTCGCCACCGAGACCGCCCCCTCCGGAGCGGTCAACATCTGCGGCCGCGACCTGCCACCCGAGCTCGCCCTGCAGGCCAAACACCGGCTGCGCGCGCTGGCGCTGGCGGTGCGGGCCAGGTTGCGGGCCGCCGGGCGCCGGGTCGCGCTCGGGTTCATCGAAGCCCGACTGTTCGTCCGGCTCATGGACGGCACCCACGCCGGCGCCGACGACACCCAGGTGATCGACGCCGTCACCACCGAACTCCTCACCCCCACCCAGCCCACCCCCGACGACCCCGACGACGGCGGCCCCGACGGCGAGGGGCCTGACGGTCCTGGCCCCGACGACCCCGGACCCGACAGCCCTGACGGTCCTGACGGCGGCGGCTCCGACGGCCCTGACGCCAGCGGCCCCGGCGACGACGAGCCCGGCGACGAGCCCGGCGACGAGCCCCGACGACGAGGCCCGGCGACGAGCCCGGCGACGAGGACGACGGAGGCCCCGACGACCACGGACCCGACGACGGACCCGACGACGGACCTGACGACGGACCCGACGACGGACCTGAGGAAAGCGGTTCTGAGGGGCCCGATGACGGCGGTCTCGGCGACGGCGGTCTCGGCGACGGCGGTCCTGGCGACAGTGGCCCCGGTGCCGGTGACTCAGCCGGTCCCGCCGCAGACAGTTCACCCCAGCGGTGTGCTGGGGACGGGTCGGTGGTGTTCGCCCCCGAGACCGCGGTCCGCCTCGAGCTCTCCACCCTGCTCGGCCTCGACGAGCACCCCGGCACCCTGCCCGGAATCGGACCCGTCCCCGCCGACACCGCCCGCACCACCGCCCTCGACCACGGCACCGCCACCTGGCAGGTCCTCGTCCACGACGAACACGGCCACCTCCAGCATCTGCTCACCCTGCGAGCCCCACCCCACGCCCACCACCACCGCCGACACCACCGCCAAACCGTGCAGCTCACCGCCCCCGCCGCACTGCTGCACGCCCTCGTCCCCGCCGACGAGGCCGCCGGCGACCCCGGCATCAGCGACGCCGCCGGCACCGACGACGAACCGACGACACCGACACGGGCGTGCTGGCCGGGGCGCGGTGTCGGCTGCTCGACGCCGCCACCACCACCTGGCTCGGCCACGCCCACACCGCACTGCTGCGCTCCGAGCACGCCGACCCCGACGAGCACCCCGCCACCACCACCCGCGACCGCGACCGCCGCTTCCCCGGCCGCCGCCTCGCCGCCTGGATCACCGCCCGCGACCAGACCTGCACCGCCCCGCGCTGCACCCGCCCCGCCCCCGCCTGCGACCTCGACCACACCCTCGACTGGCTCCACGGCGGGCGCACCGAAGCCGCCGACCTCGAAGCGCTGTGCCGCCACGACCACCGCGCCAAACACCAAGGCGGCTGGACCTACCAGCAACCCGCACCCGGCTACTTCGTCATCACCGACCCCACCGGCACCCGCCACCGCACCGAGAGCCGCGTCGCCCACCCCCGCCCCGCCCCACTGACCCCCGGCCACGGCATCACCCCCGACACCGCGCCCCCACCCCCACGCCAGGACTGGACACCCCGACGCACCCCCGACGGACGCATCACCCGCCAAGCCCACGACACCGCCGCCCACCTCGCCCGACGCGAACGACAACTCCGAGGACAAGCCCCCAGCCGCTACGACCACGACCCCGACTTCTGATGTCGGCCCGATCAGCTGGGGAGCAGCAGGCCGGACGGGCGCCGCCGGACGTGGATCCGGTACGCGACGGCCAGCGAGAGGCCGGGGGTGCCGTCCGTCGCGCGGTCGGCGACCGAGGGGGTGAACTCGATGTGCAGTACGGCCGACATCGTCGCGCGGTCCGGGAAGCGCCAGAGGGTGTCGATCTTCCGCGTCGAGAACCCGCGCTCGGTGAAGAACCGTTCGGCGCCACGCGGGTCGTAGCCCGGCGCGGAGGCCCGCATCCAGGAGCCGTAGGAGTGGCGGGTGGCGTCGAGGTCGACGATCACCAGGGCGCCGCCGGGTCGCAGCACCCGTTCCGCCTCGGCGAGGCCGGGCTCGCACCCGGGGCCGAAGAAGTAGGCGGTGCGCGCGTGGACGACATCGGCCGACCCGTCCGGCAGCGGGAGGGCCGCAGCGCTCCCGTCGAGCACCGAGACCGTCGGGAGCCCCTCACAGCGGTCGCGCGCGCGGGCGACCAGCGGCGGGTGGGGCTCGACCCCGGTGACGGTCCGGGCCGTCGTCGCGAACCGTGGCAGGTGGAAGCCGTCGCCGCACCCGACGTCGACGACGTCCACGCCATGGAGGTCGACGACCTCCTCGAGGGCCTCCCACAGGGCGCCGGTCGCATCCTGGGCGGCGTTCTCGGCCTCGTAGACGTCGGGCCAGCGCCAGATGTTCGGGCTCTCGGCCACTCCCGGGAAGGTCACGTCACGGTGGGGACGAGCAGGAACAGCAACAGCCACGCCACGGGGGCGGAGGTGACCAGCGAGTCCAGTCGTTCCATGAGCCCGCCGTGGCCGGGGATCGTCTGGCCCATGTCCTTGATGCCGAGATCCCGCTTGACCAACGACTCGACGAGGTCCCCGATGACCGCGGTGCACACCAGCACCGGACCGATGATCAGGCCGTACCACCACGTCGAGTGCAGCAGCCACATCAGCGAGAGCGCGGCGCCGGTCGAGCCGAGCACCATCGACCCGGCGAGGCCCTCCCACGACTTCTTCGGGCTGACCTTCGGAGCCATCGGGTGCTTGCCGAACAGCACCCCGGCCGCGTACCCGCCGGTGTCGGAGCACACGATGACGATCAGGTAGGTCAGGACGCGGGCCGAACCGTCGGCCGGCACGACGAGCATGGCGCCGAACGCCATGCACAGCGGGATCCAGACGAGCACGAGCATCGAGGCGCCGACGTCGCGGACGAAGCCCGCCGCGCCCAGACGCATCCGCCACACGAAGCACCCGAGCACCGTGACCAGCAACGACCCGAGGATTCCCTCGGTGCCGAAGGGCCACGACAGCCAGATCATGGCCTGCCCGCCGATGAGCACCGGCACACGGGAGAGACGGATCCCGGCCGCACGGTTGAGCGCGCCGAAGACCTCCCACGTGCCGATGACGGCGGAGACCGCGACGATGGCGATCCAGGTCTGCCGGACGGTGAGCAGCGCGACGATGATCACCGCGCCCATCAGCAGGCCGACGCCGATCGCCAACGGCAGGTTGCGTCCCGCCCGCGAGCCGGAGCCGCCGGACGACGCAGCATCGGACGACGCAGCATCGGACGACTGAGCGGTCGACGACCTCGAGCGGCCTCGACGACTGGGCGCCCGACGACTGGGCGCTCGACGACCCGGCGCCCGACGACCCGGCGCCCGACGGCTGAGCGCTCGACGACGCCGAACCACCCGTGGGCTCGCCCGACGAACCCGACGAACCGGTTCCGCCCGACGGCGGGGCCGCGTCCGACGGGGCAGGCCCCGCCACGTCCTCCGCCACCGCCGACCTCCCCGATCGAGGACCCGGCACCGTCGGGCCGGGTCGGGCCGCTCAGACCTCGAGCAGCTCCGTCTCCTTGGCCTTGACCATGTCGTCGATCTTCGTCACGTACGTGGAGGTGGTGGCCTCGAGCTCCTTCTCGGCCCGGCTCACCTCGTCCTCGCCCGCCTCGCCGTCCTTCGCGATGCGCTGGAGCTCGGTCATGGCGCCCCGCCGCACGCTGCGGATGGACACGCGAGCGTCCTCACCCTTGCTGCGGGCGACCTTCACCATGTCCCGGCGCCGCTCCTCGGAGAGCTCCGGGAAGATGACGCGGATGATCGTCCCGTCGTTCGACGGGTTCACGCCGAGGTCGGAGTCGCGGATGGCGCGCTCCATGACGCCGAGCGAGCTCACGTCGTAGGGCTTGATGACCGCCATGCGGGCCTCGGGAACGGCCACCGAGGCGAGCTGGGGCAGCGGGGTGTACGAGCCGTAGTACTCGACGGAGATGCGGTTGAACATCGCCGGGCTGGCCCGCCCGGTGCGCACGCCGGAGAGGTCCTCCCGCGCGACGCTGACGGCCTTCTCCATCTTCTCCTCGGCGTCGAGGAGCGTCTCGTCGATCACTGCGGTCTCCTCTCTCGGCGTCGAGGCCGTGATCAGTGCTGGGCCGGCGTGTGGACCAGCGTGCCGATCCTCTCACCCCGGACCGCCCGCCCGATGTTCCCCTCGACGAGGAGGTTGAACACCATGATCGGCATCTGGTTGTCCATGCAGAGGCTGAACGCGGTGGCGTCGGCGACCTTGAGGCCCTTCTCCAGGACCTCGCGGTGGGTGATCTCGGTGAACATGGTGGCCGTGGGGTCGATCTTGGGGTCGGCGGTGAACACCCCGTCGACGCCCTTGGCCAGCAGCACCATCTCGCACTCGATCTCGAGCGCCCGCTGGGCGGCGGTGGTGTCGGTGGAGAAGTAGGGCATCCCGACACCCGCGCCGAAGATGACGACGCGGCCCTTCTCGAGGTGCCGGATGGCGCGTCGCGGGATGTAGGCCTCGGCGACCTGACCCATCGTGATGGCGGTCTGCACGCGCGTGTCGATGAGGTGCTCGCGCTCGAGGAAGTCCTGCAGGGCCAGGCAGTTCATGACCGTGCCGAGCATGCCCATGTAGTCGCTGCGCTGGCGCTGCATCCCGGCCTGGGAGAGCTCCTCGCCGCGGAAGAAGTTGCCGCCCCCGATCACGACCGCGATCTGGACGCCGGAGCGCACGACCTCGGCGATCTGGCGGGCGACCGTGCGCACGACGGTCGGGTCGACCCCGACCCCACCGCCGCCGAACATCTCGCCGCCGAGCTTGAGCAGCACCCGCCGTCGCGGGCCCGGGCTCAGGTCGTCCGCGGGCTGGGCCGACGCGTCGACGATCTCCGTATCGGTCATGGCCGACGGCTCCCCTCGTCCGGTGGGCTGCTCCGGGTGACCGCCGCCCGGGCCCCGCGGCGCGACACCGCGGGGCCGGGCGACGGAACGGCTCAGGGCTGGCCGACCTCGAAGCGGGCGAAGGTGCGGAGCTCGACGCCCGCGTCCTTCAGCACCGCCCCGACCGACTTCTTGTCGACCGACACCGAGTCCTGCTCGAGCAGCACGGTGTCCTTGTAGTAGCCGTTGATCCGACCCTCGACGATGCGGTCGATGATCTTGTCCGGCTTGCCCTCCTCGCGCGCGGTGGCCTCGGCGACGCGACGCTCACCCTCGAGGACGTCCGCCGGCACCTCCTCGCGCGTGGTGTAGAGCGGGCGGGCGGCCGCGACCTGCATGGCCGCGCCGCGAGCGGCGTCCTCGTCGGACCCGCTGTAGGCGACGACGACGCCGATGGCCGGCGGCAGGTCGGAGGACCGACGGTGCAGGTAGGTCGCGGTCGGTCCCTCGAGGGTGACGACGCGGCGCAGCTCGAGCTTCTCGCCGATGCGGGCGGAGAGGCTCTGCACGGCCTCGTCGACGGTGCCGTCACCGAGCTTCGCGGCCTTCAGGGCCTCGAGGTCGGTGATCTTCTCCGACACGGCGACGCCGAGGACGTCCTCGGCGAGCTGCACGAAGTCGGGGTTCTTGGCGACGAAGTCGGTCTCGGAGTTCAGCTCGATCATGGAGCCGTCGCGGGCCGCGACCACGCCGTTGGCCGTCGTGCGGCCGGCGCGCTTGCCGACGTCCTTGGCGCCCTTGATGCGCAGGGCCTCGATGGCCTTGTCGAAGTCGCCGTCGTTCTCCTCCAGCGCCTTCTTGCAGTCCATCATCCCGGAGCCGGTGGCCTCGCGGAGCTTCTTCACGTCGGCGGCGGTGTAGTTCGCCATCGTGGTGTCTTCCCGTTCGCAGGAGGTGTGGGTGGATACCGGGCCGGTACCCGGCGACCGCGCGTGGTGACGGCGGCCGCCGGGCCCGGCGCGGGTGTCAGCGGCTGGCCGGCGCGGCGCCGTTGGCCGAGCCCGCGTCGGGGGCCACGGCCACGGCGTTGTCGTCGGAGCCCGACTCGGAGTCGACCGTGCCGCGGGTCCGCTCGGGGCGGGCCTCCTCGCCGGTCGGCTGGACCTCGTCGCTCGCCGCGGCGGCCTCCGCCTCGGCCTCGGGGCTCGCGACGGGGGCGTCGCCCTCGGCGTCGGCGACCGAGTTCGACGGCAGGCTCTCCGGCGCGGAGGCGCCGTCGCCGCCGACCGGCGCGAAGTCGCGCTCGGCCTGGGCGTCGGTCGCCGGCTCCTCCTCGGTCCCGCTCTGGCGCTGGCCGCGGGTCTGGAGCCCGTCGGCGCAGGCCTCGGCGACGACCTTGGTCAGCAGCGCGGCGGACCGGATCGCGTCGTCGTTGCCCGGGATCGGGTAGTCGACCTCGTCCGGGTCGCAGTTGGTGTCGAGGATCGCCACGACCGGGATGTTGAGCTTGCGCGCCTCGCCGACGGCGATGTGCTCCTTCTTGGTGTCCACGATCCAGACCGCGCTCGGGACGCGGGCCATGTCGCGGATACCGCCGAGGGTCTTCTCGAGCTTCTCGTGCTCCCGGGAGAGCATGAGGATTTCCTTCTTGGTGCGGCCCTCGAAGCCACCGGCCTGCTCCATCGCCTCGAGCTCCTTGAGGCGCTGCAGCCGCTTGTGCACGGTCTGGAAGTTCGTGAGCATCCCGCCCAGCCAGCGCTGGTTGACGAAGGGCATCCCGACGCGGGTCGCCTCGCCGTCGATCGCTTCCTGGGCCTGCTTCTTCGTGCCGACGAAGAGGATCGTGCCGCCGTGGGCGACCGTCTGCTTCACGAAGTCGTAGGCGCGGTCCACGTAGGACAGCGTCTGCTGCAGGTCGATGATGTAGATGCCGTTGCGCTCGGTGAAGATGAAGCGACGCATCTTGGGGTTCCAGCGCCGGGTCTGGTGTCCGAAGTGGACACCGGAATCCAGCAGCTGTCGCATGGTGACGACGGCCATGGTGGTCGTGCTACCTCTGTCTCTCGGTAGGCCCTGCGGACGGGCCTGCTGCGGTTGTCGCGCCGGACCGGTGGACCGGCGCCCTGGTGTCCCGTTCGCGACCGACCCCGGGTCCATGGCTACGGACTCGGGACCGCTCGGCCGCGGTGGCGGCGCGCACGAGGCAGCGGACTGCTGTGCGGGCTCATCGGGGCACGCGAAGTCGACCCACCTCTGGTGGGCCGCTGACTAGGAGTGTACGCGGGGGCCCCGACGGTCTCCGACGGGGCGGGAGCCCCGGGAGGCAGGGACGAGTCGGGGCAAGCCGGGCCGAGTCGGGCCGAGTCGGGGTCGAGGGAGCCGATCAGCCGTGGGCGGCGTCCCAACAGTGTGACGACGCGCCTGCCCATCCTGCTCCTGTCCCTCGCCCTGGTCCTCCCGGTCCCGACGACGACCGCGGCCGCGGCTCCCCCGGGCACCGCCGACCCGCCGCTCCCGGTGATCGCCCTCGGGACCTTCGGGTGGCCGCTGGCCGGCCCGGACGGGGCCGGGCCGTCGTCCACCGGCGCCCCGGGCACCGTGGCCCGCCGCTTCCTCCCGCCGCCGAACCCCTACGGGCGCGGGCACCGCGGGGTGGACCTCGTCGCCGCGCGCGGCGCCCCGGTGCTCGCGGCGGGCACGGGGGTCGTGGCCCAGGCCGGGATGCTGGCCGGGCGGGGCGTGGTGTCCGTGGTCCACCCCGGCGGCCTGCGGACGACCTACGAGCCGGTGACGGCGGCCGTCGTCGTCGGGACCCCGGTCGCGCGCGGCACCGTCGTCGGGACCCTCGATGCCGGCCACCCCGGGTGTCCGGCCCCGGCCTGCCTGCACTGGGGCCTGCGGTGGCGGACCGCCCCCGACGTCCGCCGCGAGCAGTACCTCGACCCGCTGTTGCTCGTGGGGCTCGGACGGACGCGGCTCTGGCCGTCCTGAGCGACCGGCCCCGCTGCGTCTCAGCCCTCGTGCGCCTCGGCCAACCGCGCCCGCAGCCGCAGCACCGCCCGGGTGTGCAGCTGGCAGACCCGTGACTCGGTCACCCCGAGGACCTTGCCGATCTCGGCGAGCGTCAGGTTCTCGAAGTAGTACAGACCGACGATGGTGCGGTCGCGCTCGGCGAGCCCCTGGATGGCCTCGGCGAGCTGGCGACGGGTCTCGCGCGACTCCATCGCCGACACCGGGTCCTCGGCGGCCGCATCGGGCAGCGAGTCGGCGAGCGACGGCGCGCCACCGCTGGGCCCCGTGGCGCTGGATCGCCCGGCCGCGACGAGCTCGTCGAGCGCCGCCACGCTCGTCATCGCGATCTGCCCGAAGGTGGACCGCAGGTCCGCGGTCTCCATGCCGAGCTCACCGGCGAGCTCGCCGTCGGTGCAGGTCCGCTGCTCGCGGCCCTCGAGGCGCTCGATGGCGCGCTCGATCTCCCGGGCCCGGGAACGCACGGAGCGCGGCACCCAGTCCTGCGAGCGCAGCTCGTCGAGGATCGCGCCCCGGATGCGCTGCATCGCGTAGACCTCGAACTTGCGGCCCCGGTCGGGCTCGAAGCGCTCGATCGCGTCGACCAGGCCGAAGATCCCGCACTGCACGAGGTCGGCGACGTCGACGTGCGAGGGCAGCCCGGTGCCGACCCGGCCGGCGACGTACTTCACCAGCGGCGCGTAGTGCAGCACCAGCCGGTCGCGGACGGTCCGATCGTGCGGCGCCTCGGCGTAGTCGGCCCACATCTCGGCGATGCCGGCCTCGACGAACGCCTCCTCGTCGGCGACGGTGCCGTCGGCGGCGGTGACGGGGTGGATCGTCGTCGGGCGGGCGCGTACCGCGGTGCCGCGCCCGGGTCGGGGCGCGGTGAACACGGAGTTGCCGGGGAGCGCGGGCAGCGGGGAGACGACCGCCGCGGTGGCCGAGGAGCGGCCCACCGGGCGCTGCGGCTCAGGCGCGGGGATGGGCGGAGTCATGAACGGCCCTCAGGCGGTCGGCGGTCACGTGGGTGTAGAGCTGGGTCGTCGCCGGTGAGGCGTGTCCCAACAGCTCCTGGACGCTTCTCAGGTCCGCTCCCCCCTCGAGCAGGTGCGTCGCGGCGGAGTGCCGCAACCCGTGCGGTGCGATGTCGGGTGCCCCGGGAACCGACCGGGCCGCGTCGTGGACGACGGTCCGGGCGATCCGCGGGTCGAGGCGCCCACCGCGGGCGCCGAGCAGCAGCGCGGGCGGCGAGCCCGCGACGGCGAGGTGCGGGCGCCCGTCGGTGCGCCACGCGTCCAGCGCGGCGGCGGCCGGGGCGCCGTAGACGACGGTGCGCTCCTTCGCGCCCTTGCCGAGCACGCGCAGCGTGCGGCGCCCGTCGTCGACGTCGTCCACGTCGAGCCCGCAGAGCTCCGCGACCCGGATACCGGTCGCGTAGAGCAGTTCGAGCAGCAGGTGGTCGCGCAGGGCCACCGGGTCGAGCTCGGCGGCACCGAGGGCGGCGTTGTCCAGGGCCGCGGCGGCCTGGTCGGCGCGCAGCACGGCGGGCAGCCGGTGGTGGGCGCGCGGCGAGGCGAGGCGGGCGCCGGGGTCCGTCGCGACGCGTCCGGTGCGCGCGGACCAGGCCGTGAACGCGCGGGCGGCCGCCGCGCGGCGGGCGACGGTGGTCCGCCGGGCCGGGCGCCGTCCGGCCTCGCCACCCCGGGCGGGAGCCTCGGGGCCGCCGCGGGCGGGGCCCTCGACGCCGCCCGCGGCGAGCCACGAGCGCAGCGCGGCCAGGTCGAGGTCGGCCAGCGTGACCGCGCGGTCAGCGGTCGTCCCGCGCCGCGCGCCGCGGGACACGAGGTGGCGCAGCGCCGCGGTGACGTCACCGGTGTACCCGCGCACGGTGTGCTCGGAGAGGCCCCGCTCGAGGCGCAGGTGCTCGGCGAAGTCGGCGACGGCGCGGGCGAGGCCCTCCGGGAGCTCCACCGTGGCCGTCGTGTCGGTTTTGTCGTCGGCAACACCGGGACCTGCAGGGATCTCGTTCGTCGCTGTGCGTGACGGCTTCGGTCGTGTGCCACCGGACCGGGCGGACCCGTCCGTGGACCCCGGGGCGCGCGACGGCCCGGTGGCCTCGTCGGTGCCCTGAGCGGGGAATCTGCCGGTCATCGCCGTCGAATGTCCAAGGCGGGACGGTGAGCGTCAAGCATCGCCGCGCGCTTGTCGGTGACCGTGTCGCCCTGTCGGGCAACGGTCGTCCTCGTCGCGCTCCGCAACCGTTCGTCGCAAGGACCGTGGCGTCAGACGGGTCGGCACCACCCCCTCCCGCCGTCCGGCACGACGAGTCCCGCGGCGGCCAGTTCGTCCAGCGCGGTCGAGACGGTGCGCGGGTCGACGCCGGACTCGCGGGCGAGTGCCCCGACGGTCGCCGTGGCGTGGCCGCGCAGGGCGCCGTGGACGCGGACCGCCGGGGTGGACAGGCCGTCGAGCGGCCCGGACGCCCGCGGCGGCGCCTCGCTCAGCGTCCCCGCGGGCCCGATGTCGTCCAGCACGTCGCCCACCGACCCGACCAGGCCGGCCCACGGCTCGCGCGCGAGCTGGTGGCTGCCCACCGAGAGCGCCGACGTGACCGGGCCCGGGACCGCCATCACCACCCGGCCGAGCTCCCGGGCCGCCTTCGCCGTCCGCGCGGCCCCGCTGCGCGCCCCCGCCTCGACCACGAGGGTCCCGGTCGCCAGGGCGGCGACGAGGCGGTTGCGCACGAGGAACCGGTGCCGGGCGGGCACGGCGCCCACGGGGTACTCGCTGACGACGGCGCCGCGTTCCGCGATGGTCGCGAGCAGCCGGGCGTGGGCGGCCGGGTAGACGCGCTCGACGCCGCAGGCCAGCACCGCGATCGTCGCGCCGCCGACCGCCAGGCACCCGCGGTGGGCCTCGGCGTCGACCCCGAACGCCGCGCCCGAGACCACCGCCAGGCCGGCCTCGGCCAGCGAGGCCGACCAGTCCCGCGCCACCCAGCGGCCGTACCCGGTGGCGGCCCGCGAGCCGACGACCGCGACGCTGCGGTGCGCCCCGTCGACCTGCTCGGCGAGGGAGCCCGGGGCCGCGCACCCACAGCCCGAGGGGCGCGACCCAGTCGGTGCTCGCCCGCAGGTCGGGGCGCTCGAACGCCGCGAAGGCGGCCGCGGGCCACCCGGGGTCCTCGGGTACGAGCAGGCGACCGCCGAGGGCGCGCACCGCCGCCAGGTCGGCCTCGGCACGGTCGACGTCGCGCCGCCCGGCCACCTCGGACCCGACGTGGCGCCCGAGGTCGGCGCCGCCGCGGATGCGCTCGGCGGCCTCGAGCGGCCCGAGGAGCGCGACGAGGTGGGCCAGCCGCGGCGCCGGGGGCTCCGCGAGGCGCATCAGGTACGCCCGGGCCCGCAGGACCTCCTCGTCGACCGCCTGCCCGGCGCCCGTCCCGGTGGTCGACCCGGCGGTCATACCGACGCCCCCTGGTGCTTGAGCGCGAGCGCGGCGTGGACGTCGGCGGAGTCGGGTCGCTCGGCGCCCCGCAGATCGCACAGCGTCCAGGCCACGCGCAAGCACCGATCGAGTCCTCTCGCCGTGAGGACGCCGTGGCGCAGTTGCTGGTCGAGGTCGGCCGCGACGCCGGGCGGGAGCGGCACGTGGCGACGCAGGGCCGGGCCGGGCACCTCGGCGTTGCTGCGCCAACCCGCGGCGCGCCACCGCTCCCGGGCCCGTTCCCGCGCGGCGAGCACCCGGGCCCGGACGGTGGCCGTGTCTTCGGGCACCTCGTCGGGCCCCCGGTCGAGGGAGGTGACCGGCTCGAAGGCGACCCGCAGGTCGACCCTGTCGAGCATCGGACCGGAGAGCCGTCCCTCGTAGCGCCGGAGCTGGGCAGGCGCGCACTGGCAGTCCTCCGGGCGCGGCGGGGCGCACGGGCAGGGGTTCGCGGCCATGACGAGCTGGAAGCGCGCCGGGTAGCGCACCACGCCGTCCTTGCGGGCCAGCCGGACCTCGCCCTCCTCGAGCGGGGTGCGCAGGCAGTCGAGCAGGTGCGGGCCGAACTCGAAGACCTCGTCCAGGAAGAGCACGCCGCGATGGGCCATCGAGACCGCCCCCGGGCGCGCGAGCCCCGAGCCGCCCCCGACGAGCGCCGCCGCCGACACCCCGTGGTGCGGGGCGACGAACGGCGGCGTGACCGGCAGGTCCTCGTCCGGCGGCAGCGCTCCGGCCAACGAGCGGACCGCGGCCACCTCCATCGCCGCCTCGACGTCGAGGTCGGGCAGCACGCCGATGAGCCGGCGGGCGAGCATCGTCTTGCCCGACCCCGGTGGGCCGACGAAGAGCAGGTGGTGCCCGCCCGCGGCGGCCACCTCGACCGCGTGGCGGGCGACGTCCTGGCCGACGACGTCCCCGAGATCGTCGACCACCGGGCGGGGCCGCAGCCCGGAGCGGGCCGACGGTGCGGCGAGGGGCGCCTCCTGGCGCAGCCAGGCGAGGACCTCCCGCAGGTGGGAGGCCCCGAACAGCTCGATGCCGTCGACGAGCGCGGCCTCGTCGAGCGCCTCGGCCGGCACCACGGCCCGCGGCACCCCCGCGCGGCGGGCCGCCATGACGCACGGGAGCACGCCGCGGACGTCGCGGATCCGGCCGTCGAGGGCGAGCTCACCGAGGAGGACCACGCCCTCGAGGGCCCCGGGCCGCAGGCGCCGGTCCGCCGCGAGGACACCACAGGCCAGGGCCACGTCGTAGGACGAGCCCTGCTTGGGCAGCGTCGCCGGCGAGAGCGCCAGGGTGATCTTGCGGTTCGGCCAGGTCTGCCCGGAGTTCACGACGGCGGCGCGCACCCGGTCCCGGGCCTCGGCGAGCGCGGCGTCGGGCAGCCCGACCAGCGACAGACCCGGGAGGCCGCGGCCGATGTCGGCCTCGATCTCCACGAGGTCGCCGTCCACGCCGTGCAGGCCGATCGACCACGCGCGGGCGAGCCCCATCAGAAGGCCCCCTCGTAGTGCTCCACCTGCGGTTCCCGGCCGGGCGCGAGCAGCACGGCGACCACGTCGAAGCGCACCTCGACCCACCGGGCCCGCGACTCCGCCAGCCACTGGTGCGCGAGCCGCCGGATCCGCGCCGCCTTCGCCCGCGTGACCGCCTCCACCGGCAGGCCGTAGCCGACGCCGGAGCGGGTCTTCACCTCGCAGACGACCAGGCTGTGCCCGTCGGTCGCCACGACGTCGAGCTCGCCCTCCCGCCGCCGCCAGTTGCGGGCCAGGACCACCAGGCCCCGCGCGACGAGGTGCTCGACCGCGAGCCGCTCGCCCTCCCGCCCGAGCTCGTCCTTCGCCGCCCCGGCCCCCGACCGTCCCGCCTCGTCGCCCCGCGCCACCGCGCCGCCTCCTCCGCGTCCCGGGCGGGAGCACCCGCCCGGTGATCACCGTGGCGGCAGGCGGGCGGGACACGGGAGCGTCGGCGGGCGGGCTGGGGACAACCCGGCCCGTCGGGCGGGGTGGGGACGGAGCGCTCCCCCGTCCGCCGCGCCGAGCGCGGCGGACGGGCGCCGATCAGCCGCTGAAGGGGCCGTCCTCGAGGCGCAGCTCGGGCTTCTCGAGCTCCTCGACGTTGACGTCCTTGAACGTCACCACGCGGACGTTCTTGACGAAGCGCGCGGGCCGGTACATGTCCCACACCCACGCGTCGGACATCCGCACCTCGAAGTAGACCTCGCCGTCGGCGTTGCGCACCGCCACGTCGACCGTGTTCGCCAGGTAGAAGCGGCGCTCGGTCTCGACGACGTAGGAGAACTGGCTCACGATGTCGCGGTACTCGCGGTAGAGCGACAGCTCCATGTCGGTCTCGTACTTCTCGAGATCCTCCGCGCTCATGGTCCCTCTCCCCCCTCCGCCTCGGCCTCGGCCATGCCCTCGATCGGGTCGACCTCGTCGGGTGTGATGTCCGGGAGGTCGTCGTCCTCCTCATTGTGGCCCACCGACCCGCTCGACGAGTCTCCCGCCCGGCCCCCGGCGAGGCGAGCCGCACCGGCCACGTTCACGAAGCTGTAGCGATGGTCGGGGCTGGGACCGTGCTCGGCGAGCAGTGCGGAGTGCGTCGGGGTGCAGTAGCCCTTGTGCAGGTCGAACCGGTACTCCGGCCGGCGCTCGTGCAACTGGCCCATCAGCCGGTCCCGGGTGGTCTTCGCGAGGATCGACGCGGCCGCGACGCACGCGGCGGCGAGGTCGCCCTTCGGCACCGCGAGGCTGGGCACCCCGAAGCCGGAGACCGGGAAGCCGTCGGTGAGCACGTAGCCCGGCCGCACCCCGAGGCGGGCCACGGCCCGGCGCATGCCGTCGATGTTCGCCGCGTGCACGCCGCGCCGGTCGACCTCCGCCGGGTCGACCAGGACGACACAGTGGTCGACGGCCCGGCGCAGGATCACCGCGGCGAGCCGCTCCCGCTCGTCGGGGCGTGAGCAGCTTGGAGTCGGTGAGGCCCTCGAAGTGCCGGGCGTCGTTCGGCCGCAGGATGCACGCCGCCACCGCGAGCGGGCCCGCACAGGCGCCGCGGCCCGCCTCGTCGACGCCGACGACCGGCCCGAGACCGTGCCGTTCCAGCGCGGACTGCAGCGCCCACGACTCGCTGGAGCGGCGGATGATCGCCCGCGGCGGCTGCACCCCGGTCCGGGGCGGCAGCGGGCGGCGGGCACGGCGCTGCGGGCGTCCCCCGGGGCGGGCACGTCCGTCGCCGCCGGAGCGGGACCGTGCGGACGTCACTCCCGGTCGGTCTCCGCCACGGGGAGGGCGTCGCCGCCCTCGGCCGGACCGGGACGTGGCGGTGCCGCGGTCGAGGTGTCGGCCCCGACGGCGCGACGGAGTCGACGGCC
The DNA here is from genome assembly GCA_963849235.1 of uncultured Actinomycetota bacterium. Lineage (GTDB taxonomy): Bacteria > Actinomycetota > Actinomycetes > Mycobacteriales > Pseudonocardiaceae > Actinomycetospora. The sequence goes on from CAWKGY010000005.1 coordinate 380,143, forward strand.
CGCGCCCACGACGGGGACCGCGAGCAGCGCGCCCGCCGCCGCGCCCGCCGAACCGGTCCCGAGCGGCAGGCCGCCCAGTTCCGAGCCGCCCGACGCGCCCAGGGCCGCCGTCGTCGTCTGGGGATCGATCGAGGGCACCGTGCGCCACCGGCTGATGGGCAGCACCACCACGCGCACCTTGCCGATGACGTCGCTGACCGGCACGGGGCCGTGGAAGCGGGCGTCCGCGGAGTTGTTGCGGTTGTCGCCCATCACCCAGAGCTGGCCGTCCGGCACGCGGACCGGGTCGAACGTGGCCTGCTTGTCGCCGAGCCCGGGCTGGTAGTACAGGTACGGCTCGTTGATCGGCTTGCCGTCGACGAGGACGTGGTTCGAGGCGTCGCAGCACGCGACGGTCTGGCCGCCGGTCGCGATGACGCGCTTGACGAAGTCCTTCTCGTTGGGCGCCGCGAGGCCGACCAGCGAGAGCGCGTCCTGGAACCCGCGGATCAGCGGGTTGCTCGAGGGCTGGGTCTCGCCGACCTCGTCGTTGTCGAGCCACGCGGGCGGGCCCTTGAACACGACGACGTCGCCGGGTGCCGGGTCGCCGAAGCGGTAGGTGACCTTGTCGACGGCCACGCGGTCGTTGGCGCAGCCGTCGCAGCCGTGCAGCGTCTGCTCCATCGACGCCGACGGGATCACGTAGATGCGCGCGATGAACGTCTGGATGACGAAGGTCAGGACGATCGCGACGACGATGAGCAGCGGCAGTTCGCGCCAGAACGATCCCTTGCGCTTCTTCTTGCCGCCCGGGCCCGTCTCGTCGTCCTGACCCTTGCCGCGCGACCGGCGGCCGGGGCCCGACGTGTCCTCGGCGTCCTCGTCCCGTCCCGGGCCCGCGCCGGCGCGACCGCGACGGTGCCGGGCGGGGTCCGCGCCGAGCACGGTGGTGCCGTCGTCGTCCTCGTCGTCGTCACGGGGCTCGGACGCGTCGTCCGAGCCGCCCCGCGTCTTCGGCGGCGGGATGCCCCCGGCCAGCAGGGGTGCCGCGGCACCGGGGATCCGCCGGAGCGGTCCTCCACCGGGGGCTGCACCGCCGTCGAGCCCGGCCCGGACGATCCGTCGGCGGACGTCGGCGCTCCCCGCCGGGGGTCCGCGCCGTGGCCGCCGGGCGCGCCCTGGCCGTTCGGGGCGCCGTAGCCGCCGGCCGCGCCGTGCCCGTTCGGCGCGCCCTGACCGGTGGCGCCGGGAGCGCTGCCGTAGCCGTTCGAGGTGCCGTAGCCGTTCGAGCTGCCGTAGCCGTTCTGGCCGGGGCCCTGGCCGTTCGGACCGCTCTGGCCGTTCGGACCGCTCTGGCCGTAGCCGTTCCGGTCGCCGTGGGGCTCGCCGGAGGAGGGCGGTCCACCGACCGGCGGCCGTCCGGGACCGGATGCCTGCCCGTAGGGCGGTGACGGCGGTCCTTGGCCGTACGGCGACGACGGGCCGGGCGACGACGGGCCGGCCGAGGACTGGCCGTACGGCGGGGAGAGCGGGGCCTGGCCGTAGGGCGAGGACGGGCCGTACGGGGAGGACTGGCCGTACGGCGGCGACGGCGGGGCCTGGCCGTACGGCGGAGCCTGGCCGTAGGGCGACGCCGAGCCGTAGGACGACGAGCCGTAGGGCGACTGGCCGTAGGACGGCCCGGACGGCGGCCCACCGGCCGGCGACCCGGGGCGGCCGTACGACGGCGAGCCGGGCGGCTGCGATCCGCGGCCGGGCTCGTCGACGCCGAAGCGCGGCGACAGCGGGTCGCGCGCGTCGTCGAGGCCGAACCGACCCGGAGAGCCGCTACCGAGCGGATCGTCGTGGTCGAAGCCGTCGGGGAGGTCGAACCGGTCGTCACTCCCGCCGTGCCGCGAGCGACCCGGCCGGTCGTCCCCGGGGGACCAGCCGTCGCCGTGACGGGGACCCTCGGTGTCCGGCGACCCGTGGCGTCCGACGGCGCGGCGTTCCGCGGTCACGTCGCCGTACGGGTCGTCCTCCACGGGAGCGACCGCGGCGGGCCCGCCCCACCGGGGATCGGGCTCCCCGTGACGGGGCGAGCGGTAGCGGCGACCGGGCTCGTCGGCGGGAGGCACGACAGTCAGGCTAGGAGACGGCGTCGTGCGGGCGGTGCAGGCAGGCCGCACGACGCGCGACCCATCAGGAGGCGGACGGCGTCTCGCGCTTCTCGCGGATCTTCGCGGCCTTACCGCGCAGCTCCCGGAGGTAGTAGAGCTTCGCCCGGCGGACGTCACCGCGGGTGACGACCTCGATGTGGTCGATGTTGGGGGTGTGCACCGGGAAGGTGCGCTCCACCCCGACGCCGAAGGAGACCTTACGGACGGTGAACGTCTCGCGGAGGCCGCCACCGTGGCGACGGATCACGACGCCCTGGAAGACCTGTACACGGGAGCGTGAACCCTCGATCACCTTGACGTGCACCTTGACGGTGTCACCCGGACGGAAGTCCGGGATGTCGGAGCGCAGCGACCGCGCGTCGAGCTCGTCCAGGGCGTTCATGGCTCGTCGTCCTCGCGTTTCACGGGTCGGCCCGGGCGCACCGTCGGAGGGGACGGTGCCGGGCGACCGGATGGGTTCGTACCGTGTTGCACGCACCGGGGGGCGCGGACCGGGCACCGAACGGGCCCGTGGCAACTCCCCCAGTCTGCCAGACGTGCCGACCGTCCCCGGTGGGCGGGGCGCCCGCGCTCAGCGATCTCCGCCCGCGGCGGGGGAGCTCGTACCCGGCGGCGGCCAGGACCTCGCGGTCGTGGCGGTCGAACGCGGCCTCCCCTGCGCGGCGAGCAGCCCGTCGAGCAGGTCGGGCCGCACGGCGGCGGTCCGCTCCAGCGACCGGTCGCGGCGCCAGCGGGCGACGGCGCCGTGGTCGCCGCCGCGCAGCACCGGCGGGCACGTCGAGGTCGCGCCACGACTCGGGGCGCGTGAACGCGGGGGCCTCGAGCAGCCCGTCGGAGAAGGAGTCCAGCTCGGCCGACGCCGGGTTGCCCAGGACGCCCGGGCACCAGCCGCGAGACCGCCTCCACCGCGACGAGGGCGGCGACCTCGCCGCCGGCGAGCACGTAGTCGCCCAGCGAGAACTCCTCGACGCGGCCGTGGCGGGCCGCGTCGAGGGTCACCCGCGCGTCGATGCCCTCGTAGCGCCCGCAGGCCAGCACCAGCCGCGGCTCGCCGGCCCACGCCGCGGCCCGGGCCTGCGTCAGCGGGGCACCGGCCGGCGTCGGGACCAGCAGGAGCCCGGGCTCGTCGGGGACCTCGGCGCGGACCGCGTCGAGGGCCTCGCCCCACACCGTCGGGACCATGACCATGCCGGGACCGCCGCCGTACGGGGCATCGTCGACCGCCTTGTGGACCCCGGTGGCCCAGCTGCGCAGGTCGTGGACGTGCAGGTCGATCAGCCCGGCCCGCCGCGCCCGCCCGACGAGGGCCTCGTCGAGCGGCGCGAGGTAACCGGGGAAGATCGTGACGACGTCGATGCGCACTCGCATGCCGGGGGGATCCTGCCGGGTGCACCGGGAAGGGGAGACGGATGGGCGGGACGACGCCGGTGCTGTGGGCCTCGGACCTCGACGTGCAGTGGCGGGTGCTGCTCGACCTGCTGCTCGCGCTCGTGCTCTGCACCGTCATCGGGATCGAGCGCGAGCTGGCCGCGAAGAGCGCCGGACTGCGCACCCACGCCCTGGTCGGCGTCGGGTCCGCGGCGTTCATGCTCATCTCGAAGTACGGCTTCGGCGACCTGCTCGCCCTCGACCACGTCTCGCTCGACCCGTCCCGCGTCGCCGCCCAGATCGTCTCCGGGATCGGGTTCATCGGCGGCGGGCTGATCTTCGTGCGCCGCGACGCGGTCCGCGGGCCTGACCACCGCGGCGACGGTGTGGGTGGCCGCCGCGGTGGGCGCGGCCGCCGGCGCGGGCCTGCCGCTGCTCGCCGTCGCCGGGCACCGTCGTGCACTACCTGATCACCCGCGGCTTCCGGCCGCTGTCGCGCGCGCTCTCGCGGTCGTCGTCGGCACCCCGCCCGCTGCACGTCACCTACGTCGACGGGCGCGGGGTGCTGCGGGACGTGCTGACCGCGTGCACCGAGCGGGGGTTCGCCGTCGCGGGCATGACGCGTGGACCGGGAGGACCCCGGCGACGGCGGCGGCACCCCGCGCAGCGCCTCGGTGACGCTGTCCCTGCTGGGACGCATCCCGCTGCACCCGTTGACGAGCGAGCTCGCCGAGGTCCCGGGCGTGCTCGGCGTCCGGGTGGTCGCCGACGAGGGCGAGGACGCCAGCGAGTGAGCGGCCGCGGGTGATCTCTCCGCGGGGGCCGGGGTACCTCACCGGCACACCGCCGCCGCCCGGAGGAGGAACGCCATGGCCGAGTCGGCCGCGCCCCAGGGAGTCGCGAGGAAGCTGATCTCCTCGCACCTCGTAGACGGCGAGATGACGCCCGGCGAGGAGATGTCGATCCGCATCGACCAGACCCTCACCCAGGACGCCACCGGGACGCTGGTGATGCAGGAGCTCGAGGCGCTGGGGCTGGAGCGGGTCCACACCGAGCTGTCGGTGCAGTACGTCGACCACAACCTGCTGCAGACCGACGAGAAGAACGCCGAGGACCACGCCTACCTGCACTCGGCGTGCCGTCAGCTTCGGGCTCTGGTACTCCAAGCCCGGCAACGGCGTCTCGCACCCGACGCACATGCAGCGCTTCGGGAAGCCGGGGAAGACGATGATCGGGTCGGACTCCCACACCCCGGCCTGCGGCTCGCTGGGCATGCTCGCCATCGGCGTCGGCGGCCTGGAGGTCGCGCTGGCGATCACCGGCCGGCCGCTGCTCGATCCAGCATGCCCGAGATCTGGGGCGATGCAGCTCACGGGGAGCTGCCGCCCTGGTGCTCGGCGAAGGACGTGATCCTCGAGATGCTGCGCCGCCACGGCACCAAGGGCGCCACCAACCGGATCATCGAGTACCACGGCCCGGGCCTGGACGGGCTCACCGCGATGGACCGCCACGTCATCGCCAACATGGGCGCGGAGCTGGGCGCGACGACGACGGTCTTCCCCGCCGACGACGCCGTGCGCGCGTTCCTCGACCGCCGAGGACCGCGAGGACGACTTCACCGAGCTCCTCGCCGACGAGGGCGTCACCGAGTACGACGCTCACCGAGCGACATCGACCTGTCCGAGATCGTCCCGCTCATCGCGAAGCCGTCCTCGCCGGGCAACGTCGTGCCGGTGAGCGAGGTGGTCGGGCGAGCCCGTCGGCCAGGTGGTCATCGGCTCGTCGGCGAACCCGGGCCTGCGCGACTTCGCCATCGCCGCCCGCATGGTCGAGGGGCGCCAGACCACGACGCCGTCAGCTTCGACGTCAACCCGAGCTCCCGCGAGATCCTCGCCGACCTGACGCACATGGGGCGGCACGCACCGAGCTCATCCGGCCGGCGCCCGCATCCACCAGGCCGGGTGCATGGGCTGCATCGGCATGGGGCAGGCGCCGGCCCCCGGCACCAACTCGTTGCGCACGTTCCCGCGCAACTTCCCCGGCCGCTCCGGCGGGGGCGCCGACGACCAGGTGTGGCTGTGCTCGCCCGAGACGGCGGCGGCCAGCGCGCTGACGGGCGAGATCACCGACCCGCGCGCGCTCGCCGAGGAGCTGGAGCTCGAGTGGGGCGACCTCGGGCTGCCGGAGCACGCGATGGTGAACACGCGCGATGCTGGAGGAGCCGCCGCCGGCCGGCGGAGGCCGGCGAGGTCGAGCTGGTCAAGGGCCCGAACATCTCCGGGCTGCCCGAGTTCGACCGGTTCCCCGACGCGCTCGAGGTCCCGATCCTGCTCAAGGTCGGCGACGACATCTCCACCGACGACATCTCCCCCGCCGGCGCGGCCGCCCTGCCCTACCGCTCCAACATCCCGAAGCTCGCGCAGTTCGCGTTCGTCCGGATCGACGAGGACTACCCGCGAAGGCGGAGGAGATCAAGGAGTCCGGCGGCCACGCGATCGTCGGGGGCGACAACTACGGCCAGGGCTCGTCGCGGGAGCACGCGGCCATCTGCCCGCGCTACCTGGGGCTGCGGGTGGTGATCGCCAAGTCGTTCGCGCCGGATCCACTGGCAGAACCTGGCCAACTTCGGGATCCTCGCCCTCGAGTTCACCGACGACGGCGACTACGACGCCCTCGAGCAGGGCGCCACGCTGTCGTTCTCCGGGGTGCGTGACGCGCTGCAGCCGGCTCGGAGATCACCGGGTCCGTCGACGGCACCGAGTACACCTTCCGCCACCAGCTCTCGGAGCGGCAGGTGTCGATGGTGCTGGCCGGCGGGCTGATCCGGGAGATCGCCGAGTCGGAGGACTGATCCTCCTCGGGCGGGGCGTCCTCAGGCGGGGTCGAACAGGCCCTCGGGCGGGTCGAGGACGACCCGGCCGCCGGCCAGGTCCACCGTCGGGACGATCGCCTTGACGAACGGGACGAGCAGCTCGCCGTCGGGGCGCCGCGAGCACCAGGAGCTCGCCGCCGGCACCGTGCGAGACGGCGGTGACGGTGCCGACGACGGTGCCGTCGGTGAGCTCGGCGACGCAGGCCCTCGAGCTGGTGGTCGTGGAACTCGTCCTCGTCGGCGATGTCCGCGTCGGACGCGGCGGCCCGCAGGACGCCGCGTCGCAGGGCCTCGGCGGTGTCGCGGTCGGTGACCTCGTCGGCGGTCACGAGCAGCCGGCCGCTGTGCCACCGGGCGGCGGTGATGGTCAGCGTGCTCCGCGCGGGCACGCCGGACACCGAGAGCACCGCGCCGGGCGTGAAGCGTTGCTCGGCCTGGTCGGTGCTCGGCTCGACGACGAGCTCGCCGCGCAGCCCGTGAGCCTTGACGACCCGCCCGACGACCCGCAGGTCGCCGGACGGGTCAGCCATGGGCCGGGATGACACTGGTGCTCATGCTCAGCGGTCGGTGTCGACCACGTCGACGCGCACGCCGCGTCCGCCGACCCCACCGATGACGGTGCGCAGGGCCGTGGCGGTCCGTCCGTTGCGCCCGATGACCTTGCCCAGGTCGTCGGGGTGCACGCGCACCTCGAGGGTGCGGCCGCGCCGGTTGGTCACGAGGTCGACCGAGACCTCGTCGGGGTGCGTGACGATGCCCCGCACCAGGTGCTCGAGGGCTTCGGCGAGATCACTCACCGCCTGCTCACTCGGCCGCGTTGTTGCTGACCTTGGCCAGCTCCTCGTTGAAGCGCGCCTGCTTGTCGACCTTCTCCGGCTGCGGCTGGAGACGGCCCTCGGCGCCCGGGAGGCCCTTGAACTTCTGCCAGTCCCCGGTGACCTTGAGCAGGCCGTGCACCGGCTCGGTCGGGATGGCGCCCACGCCGAGCCAGTACTGCGCGCGCTCCGAGTTGATCTTGATGTCACTCGGCTGGCTCTTGGGGTGGTACTCGCCGATCGTCTCGATCACGCGCCCGTCGCGACGGTTGCGGGCGTCGGCGACGACCACGCGGTAGTGGGGCTCGCGGATCTTGCCCATGCGGGCGAGCTTGATCTTGACGGCCACGGGTCCGGTGTTCTCCTCGTTCGCAGTACTGCTCCGTGCTCGGCGTCCCCGGCCGGTGTGGGGTCTCACCACCGGCCGTGCACCGCAGGTCCGAGGTCGCGGCCCAGGGAGAGGGTGGCCACGACACAACCTCCTGATTGTGCCAGAGGCCGCCGACACCACGGTGCGGCGGGGCTACCCCTCGGCCAGCGCCCCGGCCACCGCCCGCGCGTTGGCCACGGCCTCGGGGGTGTCGCCGTGCAGGCACAGCGAGTCCGCCCGGACCGTCAGCTCCGTCCCGTCCACCGCGACGATCACGCCCTCGCGGGCCAGCCGGACGGCGCGCTCGACGACGGCCTCGGTGTCGGGCAGCAGGGCGCCGGGCTCGGAGCGCGGGACCAGGGTGCCCTCGGGGGTGTACCCGCGGTCGGCGAACGCCTCGGCGATCGTCGTGAGCCCGGCGTCGGCCGCGAGCGCGAGGAGCCGGCCGCCCGGCAGCCCCATGACCGGCAGATCCCCCGCCGCCCGGGCCGCCTCGACGACGGCGCCGGCCTGCGCCTCGTGGTGCACGACCGCGTTGTAGAGCGCACCGTGCGGCTTGACGTACTCGACCTCGGCGCCGGCCGCCTGGGCCATCGCCCGCAGGGCCCCGATCTGGTAGAGGATCTCCGCGGCGAGCGTCCCCGGGTCGACGTCGAGGAACCGGCGCCCGAACCCGGCGAGGTCGCGGTAGGACACCTGCGCCCCGATCCGCACCCCGCGCTCCGCGGCCCGCCTGCACACCCGGCGCATGGTCGGCGCGTCGCCCGCGTGGAACCCGCACGCGACGTTCGCCGAGGTCACGACGTCGAGCAGCGCGTCGTCGTCGGTGAGCGACCACTGCCCGAAGCCCTCGGCGAGGTCCGCGTTGAGGTCCATCACAGCCGCCGTCCCCGGCGCAGCACCGCGGTCGGGTGCCGCAGGACGTCCAGGTCGGCGCGCGGGTCGGCGGCGACGACCACGACGTCCGCCGGGGCACCGTGCTCGAGCCCCGGACGCCGCAGCCAGGCCCGGGCGGCGCCCGATGCCGCCGCCAGCGCCCGCGAGGTCCCGAGGCCGACGGCGGCGAGCGCGGCGATCTCGTCGACGATCCGCCCGTGGATGATGCCGCCGCCCGCGTCGGTCCCCGCGTAGACCGTCACCCCGGCCTCGATCGCACCGGCGATCGTCGCCGACGCCCGCGCGTACAGCTCCCGCATGTGCGTGCCGTAGCGGGGGAACTTCTCCCCCGCCGCGGCGGCGAACCCCGGGAAGTTCTCGACGTTGATCAGCGTCGGGACCAGGGCCGTGCCCTGCGCGGCCATCGTCGCGATCGTCTCGTCGCCGAGCCCCGTGCCGTGCTCGATCCCGTCGATCCCGGCCGCGAGCAGGCCGGGCAGCGCGTGCTCGCCGAAGACGTGGGCGGTCACCCGGGCCCCCTCGGCGTGGGCCGCCGCGATCGCGTCCCGCAGCACGTCGTCGGGCCAGAGCGGCGCGAGGTCGCCCTCGTCGCGGTCGATCCAGTCGCCGACGAGCTTGACCCACGGGTTGTGGCGGGCCTGCTCGGCGACGAGCCGCGGCAGGTCCTCGGGTTCCTCGGCGTCGATCGGCAGGCCGCGGATGTAGCGCTTGGGCCGGGCGAGGTGGCGGCCCGCCCGGACGATCTCGGGCATCCGCGGGTCGTCGTCGAGGGGTCGGGTGTCGAGCGGGGCGCCGCAGTCGCGGACCAGCAGCGCGCCGGTGGCCGCGTCGACGTGGCCCTGGGCGCGCGCCTCCTCGAGCTCGACGGGCCCGTCCGGGCCGATGCCGACGTGGCAGTGCGCGTCGACGAGGCCGGGGAGGATCGCAGCCGGTGAGGGTCTCCGCGCCGGCGACCGGCTCGTGGCTGAGGGTGCCCTCGGCGGTGATCCAGAGGTCGCGGGGCGCGTCGGGGTCGACGTCGGCCCCCGGGTCGTCGAGGACGGGGCCGCGCAGGTGGAGGGGGGCCGCCGGGGCGGGCGGGGCGCCGGGGGAGGTCACGGCGGGGATCGTAGGAGAATCGCCGTCGTGTCGACCGGACCGGAGCGGCCTGCCCGCGTCGGGGACGTCCACGCCCTGGCGCGGGCGATGCCCCACGTCCGCGAGATCGTCGGGCCGAAGGGGAACTCGGTCTACCAGGTCGGCGGGAAGTCGTTCGTCTTCTTCCGCACCCCGCAGCGCGACGCGTCCGACCCGGCCACCGGCGAGCGGTACGACGACGTGATCATGTTCTGGGTGGAGTCCGAGGAGGCCAAGGCGGCGCTGCTGGGCGACCCGGACACCCCGTACTTCACGACGCCCCGCTTCGACGGCCACCCCTCGGTCCTGGTCCGCGGGACGCGGCTGGGCGAGATCGACCTCGCCGAGGTGACCGAGATCGTGCAGGACGCCTGGCTCGCGCAGGCCTCCCCGCGGCGCCGGGACGCGTGGCTCGCCGAGCACGCCCCGGGCCCGGGCTGAGCCCTACTTGCGACGCTTCTTGTTGCCCTTCTTGCCCCCGCCGGACCCGCGGCCACCGCCGCCGGCGTTGCCGGGGAACGAGAGCGCGCCCGGGTCGAAGCCCTCGGGGAGCTGGTCGAGGCCGGCGAGCCCCGGCGGCAGCTGGTTGAGGCCAGGCGTCTCGTAGGAGCCCACCGAGCGCTGGCCGCCGCTGCTCTCCGAGGCGATGCCCGCGATCGCCGGCATGGTCTTGGGGCCGCGCTGGGCCTTGCCGCCCTTGCGGGCGCTGCGGGCCGCCTTGCGACCGGCGCCGCCCATGCCCGGCAGGCCGAACTGGCCCGCCATGTTCTTCATCATCTTGCGGGCCTCGAAGAACCGCTCGACGAGCTGGTTGACGTCGGTGACGCCCACGCCGGAGCCGTTCGCGATCCGCAGCCGGCGCGACCCGTTGATGATCTTCGGGTCCTCGCGCTCGGCGGGGGTCATGCCGCGGATGATCGCCTGCACCCGGTCCAGGTGCTTCTCGTCGACGTTGGCGAGCTGGTCCTTCATGCCCGCCGCGCCCGGCAGCATGCCGAGGATGTTGGCGATCGGGCCCATCTTGCGGACCGACTGCATCTGCTCGAGGAAGTCCTCGAGGGTGAAGTCGCCCTCGCCGAGCTTCTTCGCGGCGGCCTCGGCCTGGCCCGCGTCGAAGGCCTCCTCGGCCTGCTCGATGAGCGAGAGGACGTCGCCCATGCCGAGGATGCGCGAGGCCATCCGGTCGGGGTGGAAGACGTCGAACTCGTCCTGGCGCTCGCCGTTGGAGGCGAACAGGATCGGCTCCCCGGTCACCTCGCGGACCGAGAGCGCGGCGCCGCCGCGGGCGTCGCCGTCGAGCTTGGTCAGCACCACGCCGGTGAACCCGACGCCGTCGCGGAACGCCTCGGCGGTGTTCACCGCGTCCTGGCCGACCATGGCGTCGAGGACGAAGAGGATCTCGTCCGGCGTGACGGCGTCGCGGATGTCCGCGGCCTGGCGCATCAGTTCCTCGTCGACGCCGAGGCGGCCGGCGGTGTCGACGACGAGCACGTCGTACTGCCGGGCCTTCGCGTCCGCGATCGCGCGCCGGGCCACGTCGACGGGGTCGCCCACCCCGTTGCCGGGCTCCGGGGCGAAGACCTCGACCTCGGCCCGCTGCCCGACGATCTGGAGCTGGTTCACCGCGTTGGGGCGCTGCAGGTCGCAGGCCGCGAGCATCGGGGTGTGGCCCTGCTTGCGCAGCCACAGCGCGAGCTTCCCGGCGAGCGTCGTCTTGCCCGAGCCCTGCAGGCCGGCGAGCATGATCACCGTCGGCGGGTTCTTCGCGAACCGCAGCCGCCGGGTCTCGCCGCCGAGGATCCCGACGAGCTCCTCGTTGACGATCTTGACGACCTGCTGGGCCGGGTTCAGCGCCTCGGAGACCTCGGCGCCCTTGGCGCGCTCCTTGACCTGCTTGACGAACTCGCGGACCACCGGCAGCGCGACGTCGGCCTCGAGCAGCGCGATGCGGATCTCGCGGCAGGTGGTGTCGATGTCGGTCTCGGAGAGCCGGCCCTTGCCGCGCAGGTCCGACAGGACCGAGGTGAGGCGGTCGGACAAGGTGTCGAACACGACGGACGTTCTCCCCCGGACGGTGGGCGACGGCATCGCGGGGATGCCTGCTGTGCTGCTGCCCGGGCACGCCTCGGACAGGTTCCCAGCCTAACCGTGCGCCGTGGGGGGCCCGGAGACCGGACTCAGCCGACGCGGCTGCCGGTCGGGTCCTCGGCGGGCCGCTCCGGCCTCGCGGCCGCCAACACGGCCGCCTCGATCGCCCGACGGCGGGTCGGGTCGAGGGCGACGACGGTGCCGGTCCCCGGCCCCTCGTGCGGCGTCCCTTCCTGCACGTCCGGGTCGGTCGTGGCCTCCAGGCAGAACGCGTCGACCACGGAGGCCCCCAGCGTCGAGACCCGCGCCCAGCGCACGTCGATGCCCTGCGCCTCGAGAGCGGCCGCGACGTGGTGGAGCAGCCCGATGCGGTCGGCGGTGCGCAGTTCGAGGACGACCGCGCCGGTGGCCTCGTCGTCGAACCACAGCACGCGGCTCGCCGCGGGTGTCGTCGTCGTCTGGGAGGAGTAGTCGCGCTCCTTGGCCGCGAGGCGGGCCGGGAGGTCGAGGGAGCCCTGCAGCACGCGGACCAGGTCCTCGCGCAGCAACGACGCCTCCGGGAGGCGGCCGAACCGCGGCGAGACCGTGAAGCTGTCGACGGCCACGCCCTCGTGCTCGACCAGCACCGCCGCGTGCACCTGCAGCGAGTGCAGGGCGAGCACGCCCGCCGCGCGGCTGAGCAGCCCGGGGCGGTCGGGGGCGGCCACCGTCATCGTCACCGTCGTCAGCTCGTCGCCCGCGTCGACCGAGACCTCCGGGCGGCCCGACGTCGCGACGGCGGCGACGAGGGCGAGGCGGTCGTCCGAGAGCGGTTCCGGGCCGGGGACCGGTTCGCCGGCCATGACGACGCGGCACCGCCGCACCAGGTCGCCCATGAGCGTGGCCCGCCACGGCGTCCACACCCCGGGCCCGGTGCCCAGCGCGTCGGCCTCGGCGAGGGCGTGCAGGAGCTCCAGCAGCACCGCGTCGCCGCCGAGGGTGTCGACGACCCGCTGCACCGTCGCCGGGTCCTCGGGGTCACGACGCTGCGCGGTGTGCGGCAGCAGCAGGTGGTGGCGCACCATCGCCGCGAGGGTGTCGACGTCGCCGGGCCAGAGGCCCAGCCGGCGCCCGATGTGGCGGGCGAGCTCCGCGCCGACCACGGAGTGGTCCTCGTCGCGGCCCTTGCCGATGTCGTGGATCAGGGCGCCGAGCAGCAGCAGGTCGGGCCGCGAGACGCGGGTGGTCAGCTCGCTCGCGCGGCGCGTGACCTCGACGAGGTGGCGGTCGACGGTCCAGACGTGCGCGCGGTCGCGTGGTGGGAGGTCCCGGACGGCGCCCCACTCCGGGAAGAGCCGCCCCCACAGTCCGGTGCGGTCGAGGGCCTCGATGACGTCGACGGCACCCTCGCCCGCGCCGATCAGCGCCAGCAGCTCGGTCCGCGCCGCGCGCGGCCACGGCTCCCGCAGTTCGGGCGCGGCCTCGGCGAGACGGTTGAGGGTCCCCGAGGCGATCGGCAGCCCGGTGCGCGCCGCGACGGCGGCGAGCCGCAGGACGAGCGCCGGGTCCCGGGTGACCTGGGCCTCGCGGGCCAGCACGACCTCACCGGCCTGCTCGACCACGCCCTCGTCGAGCCCGCGGCGGGCCGGTCCGCGGCGCAGGGCGGCGAGCCCGCGCCTGGGGAGCGCCGCCCGGGCGGAGCGCAGCGCCACGTCGGTGGCGTAGACGACGGTGCGTGCAGCCCCGGAGAGCGAGCGCGCCAGGTCGTAGCGGTCGGTGACGCCGAGGTCGGGGATTCCGGCGAGCTCGTGGGCGTCCTCGGCCTGCAGCACGTCGCGGGCCCGGCCGGCGCGGCGGTGCAGCTCGGTGCGCAGGTCGAGCATGAGCCCGCGGGCCGAGCGGACGTCGACGGCGGGCCGGTCGACGAGCTGCGCCGCCGCCAGGGCGTCGAGGAGCTGGATGTCGCGCAGGCCGCCGCGGCCGTTCTTGAGGTCGGGCTCGACACGGTGGGCGACCTCGCCGGAGCGCTGCCAGCGGCCGCGGGTGGTCTCGACGAGCTCGTCGAACCGGCCGCGCATGCCGGCCCGCCAGGCCTGGCGGGCGGAGCTGGAGAGACGCTCGGCGAGCTCGGCGTCGCCGGCGAGGAGGCGGACCTCGAGCAGCCCCAGGGCGACCCGGAGGTCCTCGGTGGCGACGCCGACGGCCTCGCCGACGGTGCGGACCGAGTGGTCGAGGCCGATGCCCGCGTCCCAGAGCGGGTACCAGAGCGCGTCGGCGATGCGGGCGACCTCGTCGGCGCCCTTCTGTCGCCCGGTGCCGTCGTGCACCAGCACGAGGTCGAGGTCGGACCAGGGGGCGAGCTCGCGGCGCCCGAGGGCGCCGACCGCGACGAGCGCGGTCCCGCTGCCCTCCCCGACGCCGACGGACGCGGCGCGGGTGGCGAGCCAGAAGTCGTGCAGTTCGACGAGCGCCTCGCGCAGGGCCGCCGGGCCCAGCCGGCGGGCCCCCACGGGCGGCGTGAGCAGGGCGGTGCGGGCACGGACCAGGTCGACGGCGGCGCCCTCGTCGGACTCCCCCGAGACCTTCTCCACCAGCCCGGACCCCGTCGGGTCCGATCCCGACCGACCCGTGGGTCCGGACGTCCCCGGGGCGTCCGCACCCGACGCAGCGACCATGCCCGTTCTTCCCCCGCTCTCCCGCCGTGAGGTGATGCGTGGCGCCGGGCCCGGGCCGGGCCTGCGTCACGGAGGGGCGAACGGCGACGCGGCGCCGGGGCCGATCACGAGGATCGGTCCCGGCGCCGCGGCACACCGCGCCCTACGAGCTAGAGGGCGTCCGCCCCGCGCTCGCCGGTGCGTACGCGCACCACGGTCTCGACCGGGGTCACCCAGACCTTGCCGTCACCGATCTTGCCGGTGCGGGCGGTCTCGGTGATCGCGTCGAGCACCTTCTCCGCGGTCGGGTCGTCGGTGACGACCTCGATGCGGACCTTGGGGACGAAGTCCACGGAGTACTCGGCTCCGCGGTAGACCTCGGTGTGGCCCTTCTGGCGGCCGTAGCCCTGGACCTCACTGACGGTCATGCCCAGGACGCCGAGCTGTTCCAGCGCCCCCTTCACGTCCTCCAGCACGAACGGCTTGATGATCGCGGTCACCATCTTCATCGCGGAGCTCCCTCCCTCGGAGTCGCAGGCATCGAGGACCCGGTGGCACCCGCGCCCAGCAGGGAGGAGTTTCCTCCACCGGCGAGACCGGAGTAGTCGTACGCGGACTCCGCGTGCTCCGACTCGTCGATACCGGTGGCCTCGTCCTCGTCGGTGACGCGGAACCCGATCGTGTGCTTGATGAGCAGCGCGATGATGCAGGTGACGATGAACGAGTAGAGGAGCACGGAGAACGCGGCCACGGCCTGCTTGCCGAGCTGCTCGAACCCGCCGCCGTAGAACAGGCCGTCGGCGCTCGACGAGTTCAGCGACGTGGTGCCGAAGAACCCGATGAGCAGCGTGCCCGTGAGGCCACCGATGAGGTGGACGGCGACGACGTCGAGCGAGTCGTCGAAGCCCAGCCGGAACTTGATCGACACGCAGAGGGCGCAGACCGCACCGGCGATGACGCCGACCGCCAGGCCGCCCACCGGGTTGACGTACGCACAGGCCGGGGTGATCGCGACGAGGCCGGCGACGGCACCCGAGGCGGCACCGAGCGTGGTCGGCTTGCCGTCGCGGAGCTGCTCGACGACCAGCCAGCCGACGGTCGCGGCCGCGGTGGCCACGGTCGTCGTCGTGAAGGCGACCGCAGCGGTCGAGTTGGCGCCCAGGGCCGAGCCGGCGTTGAAGCCGTACCACCCGAACCACAGGAGGCTGGCGCCGAGCAGGACGAACGGCAGCGAGTGCGGACGACCCGGGTCACGCGGCCACCCACGGCGCTTGCCGAGCACCAGGGCCAGTGCCAGACCCGCGGCACCGGCGTTGATGTGGACCGCGGTCCCACCGGCGAAGTCGAGGGCCTTGAGGTTGTTGGCGATCCAGCCGCCCTTGTCGCCCGAGTAGCCGTCGAACGAGAACACCCAGTGTGCGACCGGGAAGTAGACGATCGTCGACCAGAGCACGACGAACAGGCCCCAGCTCCAGAACTTGATGCGCTCCGGGATGGCGCCCGAGATCAGCGCGGGCGTGATCACGGCGAACATCAGCTGGAACATCGCGAAGGCGAGCACCGGGATGCCGTCTCCGGTGCTGGCACCGACGATCGCCTGCGAACCGCCCGGGAACGAGTTGCCGAGTCCCAGGTACTGGAAGTTGCCGATCAGGCCACCGAACGAGTCGGAGCCGAACGCGAGCGAGAACCCGTAGAGGCACCACAGCACCCCGACGATCGCGAGGCACATGAAGTTCATCATGAGCATGTTCAGGACGCTCTTCGAGCGGACCATGCCGCCGTAGAAGAACGCGAGCCCTGGGGTCATGAGCATCACCAGCGCAGCGCTGGCGAGTACCCACGCGGTACTACCGGCATTCAACACGGTCGATCGTCCCTCCTGCGTACACCGACTCCATGGCGGTCACTCGGGGAGGAAGGATGCGCAGGCTGTGTTTCGTGCGTCGTCGATGTCTGTTTCGCGGCAGTTAACAGCCACCCACCGCGTGTGACCATCAGGTCAACGAACCGGACAAGCCGGAGCGCAGTGCCACGGGTCACCCGCAGGGTGACCACGGACTGCGACATCGAGGCGTCCCCGATCGCGCACGGGGTCACCCGATCAGCGGCCGGTCATCACCGCGACATCATGCCCGATCGGGTGGCGGACGCCGAGGCCGCTCAGCGCAGGAGGGCGTCGACGAACGCCTCGGGCTCGAACGGCGCGAGGTCGTCCGGGCCCTCGCCGAGGCCGACGAGCTTCACCGGGACCCCGAGCTCGCGCTGCACCTGGAACACGATGCCGCCCTTGGCCGTGCCGTCGAGCTTGGTGAGCACGACCCCGGTCACGTCCACGACCTCGCCGAACACCCGGGCCTGCGTCAGGCCGTTCTGACCGGTCGTCGCGTCGAGCACGAGGAGCACCTCGTCCACCTCGGCCTGCCGCGACACCACCCGCTTGACCTTGCCCAGCTCGTCCATCAGCCCGGTCTTGGTGTGCAGCCGGCCCGCGGTGTCGAGCAGCACCGCGTCGGCCCCCGCCTCGGTCCCCTTCTTGACGGCGTCGAACGCGACGCTGGCGGGGTCGGCGCCCTCCGCGCCCCGCACCACGCGCGCCCCGGCACGCTCGCCCCAGGTCTGGAGCTGCTCGGCCGCCGCCGCGCGGAAGGTGTCCGCGGCACCGAGGACGATCTCGTGGCCGCCGCCGACGAGCACGCGGGCCAGCTTGCCGGTGGTCGTGGTCTTGCCGGTGCCGTTCACGCCGACGACGAGGACCACGGCAGGCCTGCCGTCGTGGGCCAGCGCGCGCACCGAGCGCTCCAGGCCGGTCCCGAGGGTCTCGATGAGCACCTCGCGCAGCAGGTTCTTGACCTCCTCCGGCGTCCGGACCCCGCGCGAGGCGATCCGCTCCCGGAGCTTGCCCACGACCTCCTGCGTGGTGGCCGACCCGAGGTCGGCCATGAGGAGCTGGTCCTCGACCTCCTCCCACGAGTCCTCGTCGAGGTCCCCGGCGCCGAGCAGGCCCAGCAGCCCGGTGCCGAGGGTCGAGCGCGAGCGGCCGAGACGGCCACGCAGCCGCTCGAGGCGGCCCTCGGCCGAGGCGATCGGCTCGGAGGGCGCAGCCGGTGCGTCGGCCTCGGGGGCGGGCGTCGGCGCCGGCGCCGCGCGAGGGACCTCCGGCTCCGCAGGAGGGGCCTCTGGCGCCGCACGAGAGGAACCCTGGGTCGGCTCCAGCGGCGCGATCCTCCCCTCGCGGCCCGGCTCGGCGGCAGGCTCGACGTCCGGCTCAACACGAGGGGAACCCTCTGTCGGCTCCAGCGGCGCGATCCTCCCCTCGCGGCTCGGCGCGACGGGCGGAGCCGGCGCTTCTGAGCGAGGGGCCCCTTCGCTCGGCTCTTCGGGCCGTGGGGCTCCCTCGCCAGTGGGCTCGGCGGGCGTCGGCTCGGCGGGGGCAGGCTCGGCGGGGGCAGGTCGCGGCGGGCGCGGACGCGGCAGGCGCAGGTTCGGCGGGCGCCGGCGCGGCGGGCGCGGACGGCGCAGGCGGGGCGGGCGCGGACGCGGTCGGCGGTTCCGAGCGAGGGGTCCCTTCGCTCGGCTCGTCGGGCCGCCGGACGCCCTCACCAGGGAGCCCGGGCCCCGGCTCCGGCTCCGGGACGGCCGGGCGCTCCTTGGTCGCGGCACCCGCATCGCTCCCGGCCGAGAACGAGAACCCGCCACCCGCGGCGTACGAGCCCTTGGCGGGCTTCGCCGCCTCGGCGGCCTCGGCCTCCTCCCGCAGCGAGATCCGCCGCCGCCGGGCCAGCACGAGCCCGACGACGAGCACGACCAGCAGCACGACGACGACGACCGCGACGACGATCCCGGTCAGCACCCCGGGCGAGAGTCCCGCGGCCGGCGCCTGGGCCAGCAGGTCGGGGTGGCCGGGCAGGAGGTCGGGACCCCGGAGGGCGGTGTCGGTCAGCGTCGAACTCACGGCCCCATCCTGTCAGCCGCGCCGTGGGCAGGCGGGAGACGCCGACGCCCGTCTGCGGGCTCGGACCCCGGTGCCGGGCCGCCCCGCGCGACCATGATCACCGAGATGACGAGGAATTGGACTCCCAGCGCCCAGATCCTCGTCATCGCGATGATCATGGTCGTGCGGAGCGCAGACACGACGCGGCCCGAGCAGGTAGCGCGCCATACCGGCACGCGCCGAGCCACCGCTGGGTGAGCGTCCGGCCCGGGCACCGACCCAGGCCAGACGACGCACCCGGGAGGCCGCCCGACCCACTGACCGCGACGCCAGACCGGGACGAGCTCAGAGCAGCAGGGCGATCCCGAGGACGGCCAAGCCGGCGAGCAGCACGAGCACCGCGACCAGCAGGCCGAGCAGCGCCACCACCCCGCCCGTCGACTGCGGCACCGGCCCGAGCGAGCCGACGCGGCGCCCCAGGGCCGGGGCGCGGTAGTAGACGTCGACGGTGTGCCCGGCCGCCACCGGGACGGCGTCGACGACGCGCCCCCAGCCGTCGCCGCGGTCCACGGCGATCTCGACGCGGTGCCGGCCCGCGGGCAGGGCGATGTCGGTGCGGCCCCACCGCAGGTGCAGCGGCAGGTCGTCCACGAGCACGGTCAGGTGACTCTTCGCGAGGTACGGGCACAGCACGCTGTGCGAGGCGTCCACGACGAGGTGCCCGACGGGGGTCTCGGTGCCGCGCGCGGGCGTCGTCGCCCTGGATCGATTGAGCTGGACGTACCGTCCGGGTTGGAGCACCGTCATGCGTCCGACCTCTCCCCCGAGCCTCGCGTGGTGCCACCACGCCGACGACCCTGACGGTAGGCCCGGCCCCGCTCCCGCGGGATACCCCGGCCGCGTCGTCGTCCGTCACGGACGCGTGACCCCCTCGATCACGCAGCGCGATCGTAGCGGCGACACTCCGTCACGAAGGCGGGGGGTCAGGGCACCGGAGTGGGGTCCGCCCCGGCGAGCGGCCCGGGGGCCTCGTGTCCGCGCAGTCGCTGCGAGACGACGGCGGTGATCCCGTCGCCCCGCATGCTCACCCCGTAGAGGGCGTCGGCGATCTCCATCGTCGGCTTCTGGTGCGTGATGATCACCAGCTGCGACGAGCGCCGCAGGTCGTCGAGGAGGCCGATCAGTCGGCGCAGGTTCGCGTCGTCGAGGGCCGCCTCGACCTCGTCGAGGACGTAGAAGGGCGACGGCCGCGCCCGGAAGATGGCGACGAGCATGGCCACCGCGGTGAGCGACTTCTCGCCGCCGGAGAGCAGCGAGAGCCGCTTGACCTTCTTGCCCGGGGGCCGGGCCTCCACCTCGACGCCGGTGGTCAGCAGGTCGTCCGGGTCGGTCAGCACGAGCCGTCCGTCGCCGCCGGGGAAGAGGACCGGGAACACGGCCTCGAACTCGCGGGCCACGTCGGCGAAGGCCTCGGCGAACACGTCGAGGATGCGGCGGTCGACGTCCGCGACGACCGAGAGCAGGTCCCGCTTCGAGGCCTTGACGTCCTCGAGCTGCGTCGACAGGAAGCGGTAGCGCTCCTCGAGGGCGGCGTACTCCTCGAGCGCGAGGGGGTTGACCTTCCCGAGGGTGCCGAGCTCCTTCTCCGCCCGGCCGGCGCGGCGCTGCTGCTCGGCGCGGTCGTAGGCCAGCGGCGGCGGCATCGTGACCTGCTCGCCGCGCTCGCGGGCCGCGGTCACCTCGGCGACCTCGGCCTCGCTCGGCGGGATCCCGACGTCCGGTCCGTACTCGCGCACGAGGTCGTCGAGGCCGATGCCGTAGCGCTCGCCGATCGACTCCTCCAACTGCGCGAGCCGGGTGCGCTGCTCGGCGCGCAGCACCTCGTCGCGGTGCACGGCGTCGGTGAGCCGCTCGAGGGTCTGCTGCAGGCCGCGCAGGCGCTCGCGGGCGCTCTCCAGCTCGGCCGCCCGCGCCTGGCGGCCCGCGGCCAGCCGGTCCCGCTCCCGCGCGGCCCGCGTCACCGACACCGCGATCCGCTCCGTGCCCGCCCGGCCGTGCTCGAGGACCTCGTCGAGCAGGGCCGCCGCCCGCGCCCGCTCCCGCCGCCGCCGCGCGGTCCGCTCCCGCTGCTCGCGTTCGGCCTGTGCCCGGTGCCGCAGCGCCTCGGCCCGGCCCGTCACCGCGCGCGCCCGCTCCTCGGCGGTGCGCAGCGCGAGCCGGCCCTCCACCTCGGCGGCCCGGGCGGCGGTCAGGGCGCCGGACGCGGCGTCCCGCGCCGCGGTGTCCTCCTCGCCGGCGTCCTCGCCGTCGGCGTCGGCCTGGTCGGTGGCCATGGCCAGGCGCTCGGTGAGGTCGTCGAGCTCGTCGCGGCGCTCGTCGCGGGCGGTCTCGACGGCCGCGCGACGCTCGGTCAGCCGCGCGACCTCGGCCTCGGCCCCGCGCACGGTCTCGGCCAGCCGCCCGAGCCGGCGGGCCTGCTCGGCCCGGCGGGCGTCGTCCTGCGCGCGGCGGGCGTCGGCGACCTTGCGACGCTCGGTGGCGGCCCGGCGGTGGTCGTCGCGCACCTGGCGCGCGACCCCGACCTCGGCCCGCGCCGCCGCCTCGGCCGCCCGCGCCTCCTCCAGCGCGGCGTCGGCCGCCGCCACGTGACGCTCGGCCTCGGCCAGCCGGTCGCCGGCCTCGTCGGCGGCCGACTGCATCTCCAGGATCGACTGGCCGCCCGCGGGCCCGCCGACGGCCCACGAGCCGCCGAGCACGTCGCCGGCGCGGGTGGCCGCCGTGAGCTGCGGGTGCGCGGCGACGACGGCCCGCGCCGCCGCGAGGTCCTCGACGACGACGATCCCGGCCAGCAGGTGGGCCACCGCGTCCGCCAGCGGCCCCGGGGCACTCACCAGCTCGGCCGCCCACCGGCTGCCCGCGGGGGCGTCCCCGGGCGGCGCCGCGGCCGGGGCGCCGCCGGTGACGACGAGGCCGGCACGGCCCGCGTCGGCGGTGCGCAGGTGGGCCAGCGCGTCGGCGGCGGCGTCGGGCCCGGTGACGACGACGGCGTCCGCGGCCGGCCCGAGCGCGGCCGTGATCGCCGCCTCCTCGCCCGCCGGGACGCGCAGCAGGGCCGCGACCGAGCCGAGGACCCCGTCGCGGCCGCCCGCGAGCAGCTCCCCCGCCCCGTCCCGCCGGGTCAGGGTGAGCTCGAGGGCCTCGACGCGCGCCCGCCAGTGCGCGCGGTCGCGCTCGGCGTCCCGGTGCGCGGCGCCCGCGCGGTCGACCTCGGCCCGGACCACCTCGTGACGCTCCGTCGCGGCGTCGAACGCCGCCTCGGGGTCGGTGTCGTCGTCGCCCTCCGCGGTCGGGCGGTCGGGGTCGGGGGCGGCGTCGGGGGCGTCCGTCGTCGCCGGCCCGGCCTCCTCCTCCGCCTCGGCGAGCTCCTCGCGCGCGGCGGCCGCCCGCTCGGTGGCCTCGGTGATCGACGTCGCGAGCGTCTCGAGCTCCTCGACCGCCGCCGCGACCCGTCCGCGCTGCGTCTCCACCTGCCCCGAGAGCCGGGCCAGCCCCTCGCGGCGGTCGGACGCGGCCCGCTGCGCCGCGGCCAGCCGGCGCTCGGCGGCGGTGAGGGCCTCCTCGGCGTCCTCGCGGCGACCGGCGGCGTCCTCGAGGACCTCCCGGGCGGCGGCGACCTCCTCGGCGAGGCCGGCCTCGGTCGAGGCGGCCTCCCGCGCCTGGCGCTCGAGCTCGTCGGGGTCCGGACCGGTCGGGCCCTCGTCGGGCGCCGAGAGGTGGCGGTGGCGCTCGGCGGCCAGCGCGACCGTGCCCCGCAGGCGCTCGGCCAGCGAGGACAGCCGGTGGTGGGCGGCGACCGCGTGGTCGTGTGCCGGGGCGTCGTGCTCGAGGGCGGCCTCGAGCTCGGCCATCGCCTCGGACTCGACGGCGAGCGCCCGCTCGGTCTCGTCGCGGCGGCGCCGGGCCTCGTCCTCGTCGGCGCGGTCCCGCGCGATGGTGGTCCGCAGGGTCACCAGGTCGTCCGCGGCGAGGCGCAGACGGGCATCGCGCAGGTCGGCCTGGATGGTCTGGGCGCGGCGCGCGATCTCGGCCTGGCGCCCGAGGGGCTTGAGCTGGCGGCGGAGCTCGGTGGTGAGGTCGGCCAGGCGGGCGAGGTTGGCCTCCATCGCCTCGAGCTTGCGGAGCGCCTTCTCCTTGCGCTTGCGGTGCTTGAGGACGCCCGCGGCCTCCTCGATGAACGCGCGACGCTCCTCGGGGCGCGACTGGAGGATGGCGTCGAGCTGCCCCTGCCCCACGAGGACGTGCAGCTCGCGGCCGATCCCGGAGTCGGAGAGCAGCTCCTGGACGTCGAGCAGCCGGCAGGAGCTGCCGTTGATCTCGTACTCGCCCGCGCCGGAACGGAAGACCCGCCGGGTGATCGACACCTCGGCGTAGGAGATCGGGAGCACGCCGTCGGAGTTGTCGATCGTCAGCGTCACCTCGGCCCGGCCCAGCGCGGAGCGCCCGGACGTGCCGGCGAAGATGACGTCCTCCATCTTCCCGCCGCGCAGCGCCTTCGCGCCCTGCTCGCCGAGCACCCAGCTGATCGCGTCGACCACGTTCGACTTGCCCGAGCCGTTCGGCCCCACCACGCACGTGATCCCGGGCTCGAAGCGCAGCGTCGTCGACGAGGCGAAGGACTTGAAGCCCTTCAGGGTGAGGCTCTTGAGGTGCACAGCGGCTGGTACCCCTCCCTGGCCGCCACGGCTCGCGCGCCATGCGTGCCGGCTGACGCTACGCGAAACCCCGATGTGATCCGCCACGCCCCGCCACGAGGGCGCCGTTTCGGTACACGGTCGTCGCGGACATCCGGGGGAATGGCTACCGCAACGCACTACCTCGAGATCCACGCGCCCGCGGCGCAGTGCTACCAGTGGTGGCGTCCGCTGACCAACCTCCCGCAGATCATGGACGACGTCGAGTCGGTGGAGCCCAAGGCGGGCAGCGCCGACGTGACGCACTGGGTGGTCGACGGCCCGCTCGGCAAGAAGATCGAGTGGGACGCGAAGATCATCGACGAGGAGACCGACCGCAAGATCGCGTGGAAGTCGCTCGAGGAGAGCAACAACCACGTCGACACCGGCGGCGCCGTCCGCTTCGACCCGCACGGCGACTCGACCGGGGTCGAGGTCAGCCTGCACGTCGAGACGCCCGCGGGTGCGCTCGGCGACCTCGGCGCGAAGCTCTTCGCCGACCCGCAGAAGAAGATCGAGAAGGCGCTCGAGGAGTTCAAGCACCTCATGGAGTCCGCGCCGAAGCAGTAGGTGGCCCCGGCCCGTGAGCAGTGGTTGTCGTGACCCGACACCTGCTGCTCACGGGCGCGTCAGCGTGCAGACCGCCGTCGCGGCAGCTTCTGGCACGTCGGGCACCAGTAGGACGAGCGGTTCGTGAACGACGACCGCACGATCGGCGTGCCGCAGCGCAGGCACGGCTCGTCCTCGCGGCCGTAGACCGCGAGCGAGCGTTCGAAGTACCCACGGTCGCCGTGGACGTCGACGTAGAGCGCGTCGAACGAGGTCCCGCCCGCCTCGAGGGCCTCCCCCATCACCTCGGTGGCGGCCGCGAGGACGCGGCGGCCCTCGGGCCGGGTCAGCGTCGCGGTGGGGCGCAGCGAGTGCAGCTTCGCCCGCCAGAGCGCCTCGTCGGCGTAGATGTTGCCGATCCCCGACACCACGGTCTGGTCGAGCAGCGCGCGCTTGAGCTCGGTCCGGCGCCGCCGGTAGGCGCCGACGGCCGCCTCCAGGTCGAACCGGGGGTCCAGCGGGTCGCGGCCGATGTGCGCGACGAGTACCGGCACGACCTCGCCGTCCGAGCTCACCGTGTCCACCGCGGTGAGCCCCCCGAAGGTCCGCTGGTCGACGAAGCGCAGCTCCGCCCCGCCGTCGTCGAACCGGACCCGCACCCGCAGATGCGTCTCGTCGGGCCGCTCGGCGGGCTGCACGAGCAGCTGACCGCTCATCCCCAGGTGCGCGAGCACCGCGCCGTCCGCGGCCCCGTCGGGACCCGCCAGGTCGATCCAGAGGAACTTGCCGCGACGCCGCGCGGCCACGAGGGTCCGGCCGACGAGACGGTCCGTCAGCTCGGCGGCCCCACCGGCCTGACGGCGCACCGAGCGCGGGTGCATGACCTCGACGTCGGCCACCGTGCGCCCGATCGCGTGCTCGGCGAGGCCCCGGCGCACCACCTCGACCTCGGGCAGTTCGGGCAGGTCAGCCGCCGGCGGGATCGGGGTCGGGGGTCTCGTCCTCGGACGGGCCTCCCTGCAACGCCTCGTACGCGGCCTGGGCGGCCTTCTGCTCGGCGTCCTTCTTGGTGCGCCCGACCCCGACGCCGAGGTCCTCACCGGCCACGACCGCCGTCGCCGTGAACTCCTTGGCGTGGTCCGGGCCCTCGTCGGTGATGCGGTACTCGGGCACGCCGCGGCCGGTCGCCGCGGTGAGCTCCTGGAGGCTGGTCTTCCAGTCCAGGCCGGCGCCCAGGCGGGGGGCGGCGTGCATGAGGTCGCCGAAGAGCTTCAGGACCAGCGCGCGGGACACGTCGATCCCGTGCTGCAGGTGCACCGCACCCAGGATCGCCTCGACGGCGTCGCCCAGGATCGAGTCCTTGTCCCGGCCGCCGGTCATCTCCTCACCGCGGCCGAGGTACAGGAGCTCGCCGAGCCCGAGCGCTCGCGCGACGCCCGCGAGCGCGTGCATGTTGACCACGCTCGCGCGCAGCTTCGCGAGCTGCCCCTCGGGCAGGTCGGGGTGTTCGCGGTAGAGCCGCTCGGTCACCGAGATGCCCAGCACCGAGTCGCCCAGGAACTCCAGGCGCTCGTTGGTGGGCAGCCCGCCCTTCTCGTAGGCGTACGACCGGTGGGTCAGGGCGAGCGTGAGCAGCTCGGGCTCGACGTCGAGCTCGAGCACGCGCGCCAGCCGGACGGCCGGGTCCTCGCTCACCTGGTCCGTCCGGGTATCGCCCGGTCCTGATCGTCGCGGCCCGTGGAGGGCGCGGGCGCCGTCGGGGGCACCAGCGGGATCAGGCCGGGGTGACGGCCCGGCGGCCGGCGTACTGGCCGCAGTGCGGGCAGGCGACGTGCGGGGGCTTCGGCTGCCCGCAGGCCTTGTTCGGGCATGCCGCGAGCGTGGGCACGGACGCCTTCCACTGCGAGCGGCGGGCGTGGGTGTTCGCGCGCGACATCCGGCGCTTGGGGACGGCCACGGTGGTTCGACTCCTCAGTTCTCAGTGCTGTCGCCGGCGAATCGCTCCTGCAGGGCGGCCCAGCGAGGATCGATTCTCTCACGCGCGGTCCCGGCGGGTACGAAGGCCCATGCCTCGTCGTCGGGCGAGGGCACGCCGGGGCAGTCCTCGCGGCACAACGGCGCGTTCGGCAGCTCCAGCAGGACCGCGTCGCGGACGGCGGGCTCGAGGTCGATCTTCTCGTCCACGATCCGGCTGACGTCGTCCTCGTCGGTCGTCTCGTCGGTCACCGAGTCGGGGTAGGCGTAGAGCTCGGTCAGGTCGACGTCGACGTGCTCGGTCACCGGTCCGAGGCAGCGCGAGCACTCCCCGACGACGTCCGCGACGACGGTGCCGCTCGCGAGGACGCCCTCGACGACGGACTCCAGGCGCAGGTCGACGTGGATCGGCTCGCCGGCGGGCACGCCGATGACCTCGAGACCGAAGTCGTCGGGGGCGGGCACGTCGCGTACCCAGGGCTTCATGGTGCCGGGCCGACGCGACAGCTCGCGCGCGACGTCGACCGTCCACGGGCTCGTCGCGTCCGGCACAGGGGTCTTCTCAGTAGTCATCTCGCCGTGTTCCAACGTGCTCGGCCGGGGGACCTGTTCCCGACGGCGGCCGTCGACCCACCAGGGTACGGGGCGGCCTCAGGCGGTGGCGCGGTCGGACCAGCGGGCCGCGTCGTCGGCGTCGTCGTGCGAGCTCGCGCCCGCCCCGACCTGGCCCGAGCGCAGCTGGTGGCGATGCCGCCCGACGGTGTCGAGGACCGACTCGAGCGTCTCGGTGAACTCCGCGAGCGCGGTGTCGACGTAGGAGTCGCAGTCGGTGCGGGCACGGTGGGCGTCGTCGGCGGCCCGGTCGAGGATGCGGCCGGCCTCGTCGCGCGCGGCGCGGGTGACCTCGTGCTCGGAGACCAGGCGCTGCTGCTCGGTGCGCCCGTCGGCCACCGCGTGGTCGTAGCTCTGGCGGCCGGCCTCGGCCATGCGGTCGGCCTCGGCGGCGGCACGGTCGGTGAGGTCGGCGTACTCGCGGCGCCCGCGCGACACGACCCGCTCCGCCTCGTGCTCGGCCTCCGCGATCATCTGCTGGGCCTGCTCGCGGGCCTCGGCGAGGATGCGGTCGGCCTCCGTGCGTGCCTCCTCGGTGGCGCGCGCCGCCTCCTCGGTGGCCTCGTTCACCAGCTGGTCGCGGTGGTCGAGGACGTCCTGGGCGTCGTCGAGCTCCCCCGGGATCGCCTCCCGGATGTCGTCGAGCAGCTCCAGGACGTCGCCCCGGGACACGACGCAGCTCGTCGTCATGGGGACCCCGCGCGCCTCCTCGCAGATGGTCACCAGCTCGTCGAGCGCCTCGAACACCCGGTACACGTCGGCCACCTCCTGCGTCGTGAAGCTCCGCCAGTGTGCGGCGGCCGCTGCCACGCACGGCGCATTCGGTGCCGTCCCGGCGTGTCACGGCCGCCGTCGTCCGGCAGCGATGGCGCGTTGCTGCCGTCAGACGGCAGGACGGCGCCGTTCACCCACCGGGGCCCTCAGGCGAGCTTGGCCCGCAGCGCCTCCAGCACGGCGGGTGTCAGGAACGCCGAGACGTCCCCGCCCCCGCGCGCGACCTCCTTGACCAGCGAGCTGGAGACGAAGGTGTGCGCCGGGTCGGCGGTGAGGAAGACGGTGTCGACGCCGGTGAGGTGCCGGTTCATCTGGGCCATCGGCAGCTCGTAGGCGTAGTCGGTGTCGGAGCGCAGGCCCTTGGCGATGACGCCGACCCCCTGCTCGCGGCACCAGTCGACGAGCAGGCCCGTGAACGCCGCGGTGCTGACGTTCGCCAGGTCGCCCACCGCGCCGGCGATCAGCTCGCGGCGCTCGTCGACGGTGAACATCCCCTGCTTGTTCGGGTTGATCGCCACCGCGACCACGACCTCGTCGAACATCGCGGCGGCCCGCCGCACGACGTCGACGTGCCCGAGGGTCACCGGGTCGAACGAGCCGGGGCAGACCGCGCGCATGACCGGCGATCATGCCGCATGCCCCGACCCGGGTCCCGCCCGACGCCGGGCCGCGCCACCATGACCGGCGTGGACCCCGGCCTGCTGCGCGACGACCTCGCGGCGCTCTACCCGCAGTTCGGCGTCACCGTGGCGCACGCCGGGCTCGTCCTCGCCCCGCCCACCGACGTCGAGCTGCTCGAGCTGGCCGCGATCGTCGCCGAGCCCGGCGGCATCGTCGAACCCGGACGGGAACCGGAGCTGCTCGGGTGGCCCGCCGAGCACGGCGAGGCCGCCGCGCGCCGGTTCCTGGAGCACGCCTGGCGGCTGCGCGAGGTCCCGACGGCGAGCCGGTGGCGGATGCCGCTGACGGTCATCGAGGGCGGGCGGGCGCTCGGGCACGTCGTGCTCGCCCACGAGTACGACGACCCGGCGGGCACGGTCCGGACCTCCTCCTGGCTCGCCCGGGCCGAGCAGGGCCGGGGCCTCGGGCGGCGGGTGCGGCTGATGCTGCTGGAGCTCGCCTTCGGCCACCTCGGCGCGCTCCGCGCGGTCACCGGCGCCACCGTGGGCAACACCGCCTCGCTGCGGGTCAGCGCCCGCACCGGCTACCGCGAGACGCACCGCGCGACGGGCGGGCACGGCGGCGTCGTCGAGGTCCACCTGGCCGTCACGCCCGGCGCGTGGCGCCGTCGGCGGCTCGACGACGTCGTGGTGGACGGGGTCGCCCCGTTCCTCGACGCGATCAGGCCGGTGTGAGCCCGATCGTCCCGGTGACCGACGCCGGAAGGCCCTCCCCGCCCGCCGTGACGATGAGCGTGTCGGCCGTGTTCGCCCCCACCCGCCCGCCGTCGTGGTCGGCGACGAGCCGGTGCCCGGCGAACGCGGGCCTCACCAGCCGGTAGTCGAAGGCGGTGACGGCCCGGTCGGCGCGGTGCCGGCGCGGG
This sequence comes from uncultured Actinomycetota bacterium, assembly GCA_963849235.1. Taxonomy (GTDB): domain Bacteria; phylum Actinomycetota; class Actinomycetes; order Mycobacteriales; family Pseudonocardiaceae; genus Actinomycetospora. The sequence goes on from CAWKGY010000005.1 coordinate 408,556, forward strand.
AGCTCCAGCAGCATCAGCGCGAGCAGCGGCCCGTGCACGACGAGGCCGGGGTAGCCCTCGACCCCGGTCACGTACGGGTGGTCGTAGTGGATGCGGTGGCTGTTGTAGGTCAGCGCCGAGACCCGGAAGAGCAGCGTCTCGTCGGGGTCCAGGGTCACCGCCTCGCCGCTGGTCGCCGGAACCTCGGCCGACGGGGTCCCGACCTCGATGCCCCTCGCCTGCCCGGGGGCCTGCGAGCGGTACACGAGGTCGGACTCCTCGGTCAGCACGACCTCGCCGTCGGGACCGTCGCGGAACTCGTCGCGCACGGTGACCAGGAGCATGTCGCCGCTGCGACCGTGCTTGACGTCCGCGCGCTCCAGCGTCGAGGTCCGCTGCAGCGTCTCCCCCACCCGCATCGGGCGGTCGATCCGCAACCGTCCTCCCGCGAACATCCGCCGCCGCTGCGGCAACGGCGGGAGGAAGTGCCCGTCCTCGACGTGGCCGTCCTCCGCGAGCTCGTCGGACCGCGGGTGCTCGAGGAACCCGAACCAGTGCCACAGCGGGGGCAGCGGCTCGCCCTCGCCCGCCACCGGGTCGAGGTCGAACAGGCCGCTCGCCGCCGCGACGGCCCACGCCGTCGTCGTCCCCGTCGCCGTCACCGGTTCCGGGGACCAGCCCCGGATCGCGCCCTCGAGATCGGTCACGCGGTCGATGATCCCGCTGCCCCGCGCCGCCCGCCCGTCAGGAATCCGCGGTGGCCAGGTGGAGCGTCGTCTCGCCGTAGACCCGCGGTTCCTCGGGCGTGAGGGCCGCCGGCCAGGCCGGTGTCCGCGTCCGGGAGTCCCGTTCGACGACGACGAGCGCGCCGGCGGACAACCACGGCGGCAGGGCGGCGAGCACGGCGTCGACCTCGTCCTCGGTGCCGGCGTAGGGCGGGTCCACGAACACCAGGTCGACGGTGTCGGTGGCCCGCTTCAGGAACGTCGCGGCGGCGGCCCGGCGCACGAGCGCGCCGGTCAGGTTCGTGGTGCGCGCGTTGGTCTGGATGAACCCGCACGCGCGGGGGTCCCGCTCGACGAGCGTCGCGGTGAGCGCCCCGCGGGAGAGCGCCTCGAGGCCGAGGGCCCCCGACCCGGCGTACAGGTCGAGCACCGTCGCGTCCTCGATCACCCCGCGGGCCTCGAGCAGCGAGAACAACGCCTCGCGGACCCGGTCCGACGTCGGCCGGACGCCGCTCGGCGGCACCGCGATCCGCTGCCCGCCCGCCGTGCCCGCCACGATCCTGCTCACGAGGAGCTCCGTTCTCCGCGCCGGCCAGCCACCGATCAGCCGACTCGCCAGCCAACAACGTGCCGGGTCACGACGACTGGGCGAGCACGACCACGAGGTCACCGCCCTCGACCTGTTGGACGTTCCCGATGGCCAGCCGCTCGACGGTGCCGCCCCGAGGCGCGGTGATCGCCGCCTCCATCTTCATGGCCTCGATCGTGCCGACGGTGGCGCCCGCGGCGACCTCGTCGCCCTCGGCCACCTGGAGGGTGACCACCCCGGCGAACGGCGCGGCGACGTGGCCCGGGTCGGACCGGTCGGCCTTCTCGGCGACCTTGACGTCGGTCTCGACGGACCGGTCGCGCACCTGGACCGGGCGCAGCTGGCCGTTGAGCGACATGAGCACCGTGCGCAGGGCCCGTTCGTCGGGCTCCGAGATCGCCTCCAGCTCGATGAGCAGCTGGACGCCGGGCTCGAGCTCGACGGAGTACTCGGTCTCGCTGCGCAGGCCGTAGAAGAACTCCTGGCTGCGCAGCACCGAGGTGTCGCCGTAGGAGGTCCGGTGCTCGCGGAAGTCCTTCGTCGGGCCCGGGAAGAGCAGCGCGTTCAGCGTCGCGGCCCGGTCGGACTCGAGGCCCTTGCGGTCGTCGTCGGAGAGCTCCGCGAGCCCGGGCTTCTCGGTGCGGCCCTCCAGGGCGCGGGTGCGCAGCGGCTCGGGCCACCCGCCGGGCGGGTCCCCGAGCTCCCCGCGCAGGAACCCGATCACCGAGTCCGGGATGTCGTACTTCGAGGGATCCGCCTCGAACGCCGCCGGGTCCACCCCGGAGCCCACGAAGTGCAGCGCCAGGTCGCCGACCACCTTCGACGACGGCGTCACCTTGACCAGGTGCCCGAGCATCCGGTCGGCGGCGGCGTACGCGTCCTCGACCTGCTCGAAGCGGTCGCCCAGGCCGAGCGCGACGGCCTGCTGGCGCAGGTTGGAGAGCTGCCCGCCCGGGATCTCGTGGGTGTAGACCCGCCCGGTCGGCGACGCCAGGCCCGCCTCGAACGGCGCGTAGACCTTCCGCACCAGCTCCCAGTACGGCTCGAGGGCGTTGACCGCGTCGAGGCTCAGGCCCGTCGTCCGGTCGCTGTGGTCGGTCGCGGCGACGAGCGCGGACAGCGAGGGCTGCGACGTGGTGCCCGACATCGAGGCGACGGCGGCGTCGACGGCGTCCACCCCCGACTCGATCGCGGCGGTCAGCGTGGCGAGCTGCCCGCCCGCCGTGTCGTGGGTGTGCAGGTGCACCGGCAGGTCGAAGCGCTCGCGCAGTGCGGTGACCAGCCGGCGGGCCGCGGGCGGGCGCAGCAGCCCGGCCATGTCCTTGATCGCGAGCACGTGCGCCCCGGCGTCGACGATCTGCTCGGCCAGGTGCAGGTAGTAGTCGAGGGTGTAGAGCTCCTCGGCCGGGTTCATGAGGTCGCCGGTGTAGCAGAGCGCGACCTCGGCGATCGCCCCGCCGGACTGACGCACCGCCTCGATCGCCGGGCGCATCTGGGAGACGTCGTTGAGCGCGTCGAAGATCCGGAAGATGTCGATCCCGACGCGGGCCGCCTCCGCGACGAAGGCGTCGGTCACCTCCGTCGGGTAGGGCGTGTAACCGACGGTGTTGCGCCCGCGCAGCAGCATCTGCAGGCACAGGTTCGGGACCGCCTCGCGCAGCCGGGCGAGCCGCTCCCACGGGTCCTCGGCGAGGAAGCGCAGCGCCACGTCGTAGGTCGCACCGCCCCAGCACTCCAGGGAGAGCATCTCCGGGGTGGTCCGGGCGACGTGGGGCGCGATCTCGACCAGGTCGCGGGTGCGCACCCGCGTGGCCAGCAGGGACTGGTGGGCGTCGCGGAACGTCGTGTCGGTGACCAGCACCCCGGTCTGCTCGCGCATCCACCGCGCGAAGCCCTCGGGGCCCAGCTCGCCGAGCCGCTCCCGCGAGCCCGACGGCGGCGCGGCGGCCAGGTCGACGCCCTGCGGGAGCTTCTCCCGCGGGTCGACGAGGTCGGGGGCGGGCCCGTTCGGCTTGTTCACGGTGACGTCGGCGAGGTAGGTCATGATCCGGGTGCCGCGGTCGGCGGGTGCCCGGGCGGAGAGCAGCTCGGGGTGCTCGGCGATGAAGCTCGTCGTCACCCGGCCCTCGCGGAAGTCCGGCTCGTCGAGCAGCGCCATGAGGAACGGGATGTTCGTCGAGACCCCGCGCACCCGGAACTCGGCCAGCGCGCGGCGGGCCCGCCGGACCGCCGTCGTGAAGTCCCGGCCCCGGCAGGTGACCTTCACCAGCAGCGAGTCGAAGTGCGCGCTGATCTGGGCGCCGGCGTAGGCGGTGCCGCCGTCGAGGCGCACGCCGGAGCCGGAGGCGGAGCGGTAGGCCGAGATCATCCCGATGTCGGGGCGGAACTCGTTGGACGGGTCCTCGGTGGTGATGCGGCACTGCAGCGCGAAGCCGTGCAGCGCGACCGAGTCCTGGGACAGGCCCAGGTCGTCGAGGCTCTCCCCCGAGGCGATGCGCATCTGCGCGGCGACGAGGTCGACGTCGGCGACCTCCTCGGTCACCGTGTGCTCGACCTGGATGCGCGGATTCATCTCGATGAAGTGGTGCTGGCCGTCGCCGTCGAGCAGGAACTCCACGGTGCCCGCGTTGACGTAGCCGATCTTCGTCGCGAACTTCACGGCGTCCGCGCAGATCCGCTCGCGGAGCTCGGCCGACAGGTGCGGCGCCGGCGCGATCTCGACGACCTTCTGGTGACGACGCTGCACCGAGCAGTCACGCTCGAACAGGTGCATGACGTTGCCCGCGGCGTCGGCGAGGATCTGCACCTCGATGTGCCGCGGGTCGATCACCGCCTGCTCGAGGATCACCGTCGCGTCGCCGAACGCCGACGACGCCTCGTTCATCGCCGCGGACAGCGAGTCCCGCAGCGCCGACTCCTCGCGCACCAGCCGCATCCCGCGCCCGCCGCCGCCGGCGACCGCCTTGACGAACAGCGGGAAGGTCATCTCCCCCGCGGCGGCGATCAGGGTGTCGATGTCGTCGGACGGGTCGGACGAGTCGAGCACCGGGACGCCGGCCTCGCGGGCCGCCGCGACGGCGCGGTGCTTGTTGCCCGCCATCGCGAGCACGCGCGGGGGCGGGCCGATGAAGGTGATGCCCGCCTCGTCGCACGCCGTCGCGAGCTCGGGGTTCTCCGAGAGGAATCCGTAGCCGGGGTAGATCGCGTCGGCGCCGGCCTTCTTCGCGGCCCGGATCATCTCCTCGACGGAGAGGTAGGCCCGGACGGGGTGGCCCTCCTCGCCGATCTGGTACGCCTCGTCGGCCTTGAGGCGGTGCTCGGAGTTCCGGTCCTCGATCGGGAACACAGCCACCGTCGCCGCGCCGAGCTCGTAGGCGGCGCGGAAGCCCCGGATGGCGATCTCGCCGCGGTTGGCCACCAGCACCTTGCGGAACATCGACACTTCCCTCCCGGGGAACCGGCACGCGACGTCGGGGAGCACCACCCTGCCCTGCGCAACGCCGCCCGGGCACCTGCCCGGACGGTCGTCCCGGCGCCGGGGCGGGGATGGAGCGCGCGCACGCTACCGCGGGCCCCGGGCGCGTGGCCGTGGTCCTCGGTGCCCGGGGTGCGGTACCAAGGAGGGGACGACACCGGGCGTGGGAGGGCACGACATGAGCGGCGCAGCCGGCGGTACCCGACCCCTGCGACGCTCGGCCGTGCCCTGGCTCTACGGCCTCGCGGCCCTGCTGGTCGTGCTCGTGCCGGTGGTGCTGCTCGGCGCGTGGGTGGGCGGCGCGGGTCTCGGTGAGGCGCTGCTCGCCGCCGTGGCCGACCTCGTGGCCGCCGTGATCGCCGCCGCCGTCGCGACGGTGATGCTCGCGCGACGCGGCATCCGCCGGGTCCGCTCGGTGGTGCTCGGACACCCCGACGGGCGTGTGGGCCGGCTCGCCGAGCACGGCGCGGCGCGCTGGGTCCTCGCCCGCGACCGGTTCGCCGCCCTGCAGCGCGAGTACGCCGGGGTCGAGACCGACCCGCGGGAGATCGCGGCCCGCCCGGCCCTCGTCGACGTCTCCGTACCCGCGACGGCCCGGTTCGTCGAGGCCCTCGCCGAGGCGCACGACCTCCTCACCTCCACCGAGCCGGCCGACCCGGGCCACCGCGACCGGTTCGTGGGGGCCGTCGACCGCGCGGTGGCCGCCTGGGCCGAGGCCCGGCGCACCGCCGAGGCCCTCGCCGCCGCCCGCGACCTCGCGAACGCCCCGGGCCCCGAGCCGGACCTCGTCACGGGGCCGGGTGTCGTCGGTGCCCCCACCCTCGCCCCGGGACCGTCGCGTGGCGGTCCGGGGGTCCGGCGCGACGAGTACGGCGTCGCCGCCGAGGCGATCCGGCAGGCCGCCGCGCGGGGTGTGCGGGACCTGCGCGAGCGCATGCGCGCCTGAGCGTCCGCGCCTCTCACCAGCCGGAATGCCGGCCGGGCGGCCGCCGAGGGTGAGGGTGGGCCGGCCGGCGTCGGGCCGCGGGGCACCCGCACGGCGGCCGGTCCATGCACGGCGTGACGATGTGGTCTGCACCACTTCACCCGATCGAACCCGATTGACGACCCGCTCGTTGGGACATCCCCTTCGTAACGGTCACGGCGTCAGCCGGGATCGCCGAGAGACCATCGGTGTCTGGGAGCTGGGGAGCGTCCGCACACCGAACAAGGCCCGGGGTTCCCTTTCGGGGAGGGAACCCCGGGCCATTCTCGTGTCGGGGGCCGTGTCCAGGTCCTCGGGCCGGAGGACCGACGCGGCCGGTCGGGATCGTCAGGCGATGCGGCGAGCGCTGACCGCGTTCTTCTCGATCTTCGACAGCGGCGTGTACTTGACGTCCTCGCCGCTGTTCGGGGCCTCGATGACCTTGCCGTTGCCGACGTACATGACGACGTGGCTCACCGGGCTGTAGAGGAAGATCAGGTCGCCGGGCTTCAGGTCGTCCAACGACACCTTCTGACCCACCTGGGACTGCGCGGCCGAGGTCCGCGGCAGGTCCTTGCCGGCCTTCTCGAACGCGTACTGCATGAGCCCGGAGCAGTCGAAGGCATCCGGCCCGGTCGCGCCCCACACGTAGGGCGTGCCGAGCCTCGACTCCGCGGCGTCGATCGCCGACGCGGCGAGGGACGACGGCTGGTCGGCGGCGGGCTTCGCCGCGGGCTTCGCGGCGGCCGCGGCCTGACGAGTGGAGGCGGCCACCGTCTTGTACTGCGGGGCGACGGCCGGCGCGACGGCGGCGATGACGGGCATGACGCCGGTGGTGACGGCGGGCGCCTGGGCCTGGTGCGGAGCGCCCTGCAGGGAGAGGTTGCTCGACGCGAGGCTCGCGGGGAGCGCCACCTCGCCGGTCGAGGCGGGCTCGTCACCCGGGAGCAGCCCGTGCGCGGCGGCACCGCCGGCGCCGGCGAGCGCTCCGAGCGCGGCCAGGGAGAGGCCCGCGGTGCGCGCGGCGCGGTTCAGCGGCGCCTGCGCGGGGCGCTGGGGACGGCGACCGCCCGGCTGCGGGCCGTAGGGCCGGCCGGCGGGGGCGGCACCAGGCCGCGGGGCGCCCGGGTGACCGGGGGCGCCGTGGGCCTCACGGCCCGTCCACTCCTGCGGGATCGGTCCGAGGGACCCGGTCGTCGCGGCGTCGGGTGCACGGTGACGCCCGGCCGGGACAGGCCTGACCGGAGGAAGGACAGCGGTCATGCGTCGTCTCCACACCCGACGGCGATCGGACGGGGACGCGCGAGGCGGTCCCTGGTCGGCCCGGCCGCTGGGGAGTGCAGCGGACCGACGATCTCCGTCCCGTCCTGGACGTCCACGCGCTCCGGGGAGGCCGCCGAACGGGAGTGGGGCGAAGCGACCGAGCGCATCGGCTCGCTGTTGCGGACCGACCGCCAGACCGTAACCGAACCGTGACCGGTGTGGCGCAACCGGGAGCTGCGTGTCGCGCTCGGAGGTCGCCCCCGCGCGCTGATCGGCGAGCGCCCGGTGCCTGTCCGGTCACAGGGCGTACCCCCCGGTAGCCGCGCGACGAGCACCGCCCGTCGGCCGCCGCGACCGCTCGGGCCCGCGTCGCCGCCGTTCGGGGGCGCTCGGGACGCCCGGAGAGCCGGTCGGGGCCGGAGCCGGTCGGGGCCGGAGCCGGTCGGGGCCGGAGCCGATCCGGGCTAGAGCCGATCCAGGAACTGCGCGCCCTCGTCGCCGACCACCGCGCGGACGAGGCCGGCGAGCCGGGGATGGTGGCCCAGCGCCGGGTCGTCCTCGAGGACCGCCCGGGCCACCTCGCGGGCCTCGGAGATCTCCTCGCCGTGACGGCGCACGGACAGGAACCGCAGCGTGCTCAACCGTCCCGCCTGGTCGGTGCCCAGCACGTCGCCCTCGCTGCGCAGCTCGAGGTCCAGGTCGGCCATCGCGAACCCGTCGGAGATCTCGGCGATCCGCTCCAGCCGGGTCATCGCGGGGCTGCCGGGCTCGGCGTCGCTGACGAGATAGCAGGAGGCGGGCGAGCTGCCGCGACCGACGCGCCCGCGCAGCTGGTGGAGCTGGGACACCCCGAAGCGCTCGGCGTCGAGCACGACCATCGCGGTCGCGTTCGCGACGTCGACCCCCACCTCGACCACCGTCGTCGCGACGAGGACGTCGATGTCGCCCGCACCGAAGCGGCGCATGACGTCGTCCTTCTCCTCCGACGGGAGCCGCCCGTGGAGGATCTCCACCCGCAGGCCCGCGAGCGGCCCCGTGGCCAAGAGCTCGCCCACCTCGAGCACGCCCAGGGGCGGGCGGCGCTCCTCGCCGTCGCCGTCGGCCTCCGCCGCCTCGTCGGGAGCGGGCTCGTCGTCGCCGATGCGCGGGCAGACCACGTAGGCCTGGTGGCCCGCCTCCACCTCCTCGCGCACCCGCTCCCACACGCGCGCGAGCCACTTGGGCCGGCCGCCCGGGACCGCGCGGGTGTCGATCGGCTGCCGCCCGGCGGGCAGCTCGTCGAGCACCGACACGTCGAGGTCGCCGTAGAGGGTGAGCGCCACGGTGCGCGGGATCGGCGTCGCCGTCATCACCAGCAGGTGCGGCGCGGTGTCCCCGGTGCGGGAGCGGAGCTCGTCGCGCTGGCGCACCCCGAAGCGGTGCTGCTCGTCGACGACCACGAGCCCGAGGTCGGCGAAGCCCACCCCCTCCTGGATCACCGCGTGCGTCCCGACGACGATCCCGGCCGCGCCGGACTGGACGTCGAGCAGGGCGGCACGGCGCTCCTTCGCCGACAGCGAGCCGGTGAGCAGCACGATCCGGGTGGCGAGCTCGCTCGTCTCCAGCTCGACCGGCGCCGCCTCGCCGTCGTCGGCGAACAGCGCCGCCGGTTCACCGGCCCGTCCGAGCGGGCCGAGCATCGCGCGCAGCGAGCGGGCGTGCTGGGCCGCGAGGACCTCGGTGGGCGCGAGCAGGACGGTCTGCCGCCCGGCGTCCACGGCCTGCAGCATCGCCCGCAGCGCCACGACCGTCTTGCCCGACCCGACGTCGCCCTGCAGCAGCCGGTTGAGGGGACGCGTCCCGGCCAGCGCCTCCGCGAGGTCGGCGCCGACCTTCTGCTGCCCGGCGGTCAGCGCGAACGGCAGGCGGGCGTCGAACGCGGCGGCGAGCCCGTCCTCGACGCGGGGACAGGACGGGGCGGGCCGGTCGGACGCGAGGAGCTTCTCGCCCTGCAGCACCAGCTGCAGGGCCAGTGCCTCGTCCCAGGTCAGCCGACGCATGGCGGGCTTCGTGTCCTCGAGCGTGGCCGGCAGGTGGATGTCGCGCAGCGCCCGGCCGAGCCCGACGAGACCGTGACGCCGCCGGATCTCCTCGGGCACCGGATCCAGCGGGTCGTCGAACACCTCGAGGGTCTGACGGACCGCGGCGAGCAGGTCCCAGGTCTGGACGTTCCGCGTGGCCGGGTAGATCGGGGTGACCGGGGGGAGCTTGAGCGACTCACCGTCAGCGCTGTCCTCGTCGTCACCGTCGGCACGGATCTTGCGGGCCTGCGGGGTGCCGAGCGTCCAGCGCCCCTGGAAGCGCTCGAGCTTCCCCGCGAACATCGCCCGGGTGCCGCGCGGCATCTGGAGGTGGCGCCAGGGCTGGTTGAAGAAGGTGACGCCGAGCTCGATCGACCCCACCGAGATCTGCATCGTCGTGATGTCCAGCAGCCCGCGGCCCCCACGCCGCGGCCGGCGCTGGTGGGTGGCGCGCTCCACCTCCGCCACGACGGTGACGTAGGTGCCCTCCCGCAGCTCGCGCGGATCCATGGACCCGAGGTCGTTCACCTGCTGGTACTTGCGGGGCAGGTGGCGCAGGAGGTCCCCGACCGTGTTCATGTCGAGGTGCTTGCGCAGCGCAGCCGCCGAGCGCCCGCCGAGGGCCTCCGCGAGGGGGGAGTCCATGTCCACCACGGGACGAAGGTTCTCATCCCCCACCGACGGCGTCGCGGTTCGCGGCCCCCGGCACCCCACCGGCCGGTGCCCACCCGACGCTCGGTTACGCTGGGGACCTGCCGCGCGGTGGGAACGTGTGCCGCGCGCTCGATGACCGGCGATGTCGAGAGGTGTTCGAAGTGGCTGCGGTGTGCGACGTGTGCGCGAAGGGCCCCGGGTTCGGGAAGTCGGTCTCGCACTCCCACCGCCGGACCAACCGCCGGTGGAACCCGAACGTGCAGACCGTGCACGCCCGGATCGGCAAGGGCAACCGCACGCGGCTCAACGTGTGCACGTCCTGCCTGAAGGCCGGCAAGGTCAGCCGCGCCTGACCCGGTCCGGCCTCGCGCCGGACCTCACGCTCTTCCCCCGGGCCCGGCCTCGTGCCGGGCCCGAGGTGTGTCCGGGGCCGGCCAGTCCCGACCGCTGCGTCCGTGGGCGGTCGCCCGCCCGTCAGGCTGCCCGGCCGTCGCCGGGGCCCGCGAGGTCGTCGAACTCGCCGTCCTTGGCCCCGCGCACGAACGCGTCCATCTCGGCGCGGGTGTAGTGCAGCACCGGCCCGTCGACGTCGCCCCGCGCCCGGACCAGCAGCCCCCCGTCGGACAGCCGCGCCGTCTCGATCCCGGCCCCGCTCGTCGTCCACCGTGGCATGTCGACCCCCTCCCCCACGACCACGGCGACGCCCGGCATCGGCGAACGCACATGCGGTCGTTCTTGCGTCTGCACGGTACGTAGGTGAAGATCGAACGAGTACTGCCGCAGACGATGGTCGACGAACGGGGGATGTGGTGAGCCGACCGGACGCCGCCTCTGCCGCCGAACCCCGCATCCCGCGCGCCGAGCGCACGGTGCACCGTCGGTCGGCCCCGGTACCGCTGCGCGTCGTGGCCCAGCGGCTCAGCCCGGAGGAGGCCGCCCGCCTCGCCGGACCGCAGTCGCCCGATCCCGTGCCGACGCCCCGGTCCGCGACCCCGGCGATCGCCTCGGGCCCGCTCACGGGAGCCGCGGGCGCTCTCGAGCAACCGCCGCTGCCCTCGCCGGAGATCGTCGGCCTCCCGGCCCCCACCGACCGGTCGCTGCCCGTCCTGGACCGCCGGACCCGACGTCGGCCGTTCGAGCGGCTGATGGCGCTGGTCCGGCACCGCCGCCGGGCCGAGGTCGGCGGACGTCACCGCCCGGGCACCACCCCCAGCCCGGGGTGGAGCATGTTCGCCCCGCACCGGCGCTCGCGGCGACGCTTCGGCGCGCGCCGCTGACGGCACTCCTCAGGGCAGGCGCCAGTCCACCGGATCGCCGCCGAGCTCCTCGAGATGGGTGTTGACCCGGCTGAAGGGCCGCGAGCCGAAGAACCCGCCCGCCGCCGACATCGGGCTGGGGTGGGCCGACTCCACCGTCGGGACGTCCTCACCGAGCAACGGGGCGAGCGACCGGGCGTCGCGTCCCCAGAGGATCGCCACCAGGGGCTGGTCGATGCGTTCGACGAGGGCGCGGATGGCCTGCTCGGTGACCTTCTCCCAACCCTTGTTGCGGTGCGATCCAGGCGCGCCGGGGGCCACGGTGAGCACACGGTTGAGCAGCAGGACGCCCTGCGCCGCCCACGGTGAGAGGTCGCCGGTCGAGGGCGGCGGGTGCCCGAGGTCCTCGCCGTACTCGCGGTAGATGTTCTGCAGGCTCTTGGGCAGCGGACGCACGTCGGGCGCGACCGAGAACGACAGCCCGACGGCGTGCCCCGGCGTCGGGTAGGGGTCCTGGCCGACGACGAGGACCCGCACGTCCTCGAAGGGCTGGGAGAACGCCCGCAGCACGTTCGGCCCGGCGGGCAGGTAGGTCCGGCCGGCGGCGATCTCGGCGCGCAGGAACTCGCCCATCGCCGCGACGTCCTCCGCCACCGGGGCGAGGGCCTCCGCCCAGCCGGCCTCGACGGTCTCCGAGAGCGGGCGCGCCATCAGGGGTTCCCGCTCGTCGCGGGGTGGCGGATTCCGGTGTCGGTGCGGTCGGGGATCGGCACGGCGGTCACGCTAGCCGCGGCTCCCGGCCCCGGGGGCATCGGGCCCGTCGAGCTCGCGGGCGTAGCAGACGCTGTCCTGCTCGTCGCGGTAGACGCCGAAGCGCGGGATGTCGTGGTAGCCCCGAGCCCGGTAGAACGCCTGCGCCTCGGGCTGCCGGGTCCCCGTCTCGAGGACCGTCCGGAGGCATCCGGCCGCCGCCGCGGTCCGCTCGAGCTCGTCGAGCACGGCGCCGGCCAGTCCCCGGCGTCGGTGGGCCGGATCGACCCACATCCGCTTGACCTCGGCGTCCCCCGGGCGCAGGACGCCGAGGTCCTCCGGGGCGACGGAGGCCTCGGTGTGCCGCCGCCAGCCGCCGCAGCACACCGGGCCGGCCCCCGGCAGGCTGCCGAGCAGGAACAGTCCGCGCGGGGCGGCGAACTCGGCGGGGTCGACCGGGGTGCGGTCGGCCCCGCCGTAGCGCTCGACGTAGAACGCCTGGACCGCCTCGACGAAGCGGACGCTGCGCGGGTCGTCGTAGCGGGCGATCTCGATCACCAGCCCCTCCGGGCCGGCCACGGCGCGCGGCGTCACCTCAGTCGACGAGCTCGTACGCGGGCAGCGTCGGGAACTCGACCGCCGTGGACCTCGTGACCTCGACACCCGTCGGCGGCATCACGTCGTGCTCCTCCCCGATGGCGCAGTCGGCTCCGGGGACGACGGTACGTCGCGCGGGCGCGGCTCTCGACCGGCGGGACGGGGCTCGCGCGCCGGCTCGTCGAGCGCGCGGGGATGCCGGGATGCACGCCGTCCAGGATCATCGACGTCGTCACGCTCGACCGGGAGATCCAGGTCGGTCTCGAGCGCGGGTGGCACATCGACGACGGCGAGCAGGAGGTGGGCGTGCGCTGCGTGGCGGTCCCCGTACCCGGCGCCCCGGCGCCGTGCGTGGTCCCGGTGCCCGGCCGGTGAGCCGCCCGGTCGGGGTCTGCTGGGACGTCGACGGCACGCTGCTGCGCGGCGGGGCCGTCGGCGGCGACGTGCTGCGGAAGGCGTTCGCCGCGGTCACCGGGCTGGCGGCCCCGGAGGGCGTGGCCATGGGCGGGCTCACCGACCGGTTGGTCGCCGACGCGTACCGCGACCTCCTGCCCGCCGAGCAGGCCGCCGCCCTGCACGCCCGCGGCGACGAGTACGGCTCGGCCTTCGCGGCGGCGGTGGCCGCCGAGTGGGCCGGCCGCGAGGACGAGCTGGCTGCGGTGACCACCGTGCTGCCCGGCGTGGGCGACGCCCTGGCCGCGCTCGCCGCCGAACCGGCCGTCACCCAGGTCGTCGTCACCGGCAACGTCCGCGAGGGCGCGGAGGCCAAGCTGCGGGCCGCCGGCCTGGCCGGACCTCCGCTCGACCTCGACCGCGGGGCGTTCGGCCACATCGCGGGCCCCCGCGAGAACCTCGTCCACCACGCGCGGACCGCCCTCGAGCGCCACCACGGCGGCCCGGTGCGGCTGGTCGTCGTCGGGGACACCCCGCGCGACGTCGAGGCCGCGCACGCCGCCGGCGCCCTCGCGGTGGGGGTCGCCACCGGCCACGGTCCGGAGTCCACCGTCGAGTCCCTGCACGCCGCGGGGGCCGAGCACGTCTTCGCCGACCTCTCCGACCCCGGGCGTCTGGTGGCGGTCGTCCGCGCCAGGAGCCAGGATCGGGAGGAACCCACCCGAGGGAGCGTGTAGCCGATGGCCGCCCACGCGAGCATCACGGACCGGACGGACAGCCCACCGACCCCGCTGGCGCGGGACTTCCTCGACCTCCTGCCCGCGGGCCTCGTCATCTCCGACGAGGTCGGGCGGCGCAGCTACGAGTGCGACGGACTCACCGGGTTCCGGCAGGTGCCGGCGCTGGTCGTCCTCCCCCGCGACGCCGAGGAGGTCGCCGCCTGCGTCCGGATCTGCGCCCGCCACGGGGTCCCGTTCGTCGCGCGGGGGGCCGGCACCGGCCTGTCCGGCGGGGCGCTTCCGGTGGCCGACGGCGTCGTGATCTCGCTGCAGAAGCTGCGGCGCATCCTCGAGATCGACGTCGAGAACCGGCGCGCGGTCCTCGAGCCGGGGGTGTTCAACCTCGACATCACCAAGGCGGCCGCCCCGCACGGCCTGTACTACGCGCCCGACCCGTCGAGCCAGCAGGTGTGCACCATCGGCGGCAACGTCGCGGAGAACTCGGGCGGCGCCCACTGCCTGAAGTACGGCTTCACGACCAACCACGTGCTCGCGATGGAGGTCGTGCTCGCCGACGGCTCGATCGTCACCCTCGGCGGCCCGACCGGCGAGCAGGCCGGTCCGGACCTGCGCGGGGTCTTCCTGGGCTCGGAGGGCACGCTCGGCATCTGCACCAAGGTCACGGTGCGCCTGCTGCAGAAGGCGGAGTCCAAGCGCCTCGTCCTCGCCGACTTCCCCTCCGTGCAGGCCGCGGGCGACACCGTCGGCGACATCGTGGACGCCTCGATCATCCCGGCCGCGGTGGAGATGATGGACTCGCTGGCGATGGAGGCCGCCGAGGCCGCCGTCGGCGCGGGGTACACCGTCGAGGCCCCGGCGGCCCTGATCATCGAGCTGGACGGTCCCGCCGACGAGTGCGACGCCCAGTTCGACCAGCTCACGGCGATCTGCGAGCGCAACGGGGCGACGCGCATCCACGTCGCCGAGACCGCCGACGAGCAGGCGAAGGTGTGGAAGGGACGCAAGGCCGCGTTCGCCGCGGTCGGGCGGATCAGCCCGGACTACATCGTCCAGGACGGCGTGGTCCCCCGGACCCGGCTCTCCGAGGTGCTCGCGCGGATCGCCGAGATGGGCTCCGAGGTCGGGCTGCGCGTCGCCAACGTCTTCCACGCCGGCGACGGCAACCTCCACCCGCTGGTGCTCTACTCGGAGGCCGCCGGCGAGCACGACACGGCCGAGGAGCTCTCGAGCAGCATCGCCGAGCTGTGCGTCGAGCTCGGCGGTTCGCTGTCCGGGGAGCACGGCATCGGGGCGGACAAGGCCTGCTCGATGACGGCCATGTTCTCCGAGGACGACCTCGACGTCATGAAGCGCGTCCGCTCGGGCTTCGACGCCCACGGACTGTGCAACCCCGGCAAGATCTTCCCCACGCCGCGCCTGTGCGGGGAGAAGCCGGGCAAGTACCAGGCCCACCCGCTGGAGGAGGCTGGAGTGATCGAGCGCCTGTGACCACCTCGTCGGCCACCACCACCGTCGCGCCGGAGTCGCTGGACGACCTCCGCGCCGCCGTTCTCGACCACCCCGGGCCGTTGCTCGTCGCCGGGGCGGGCACCGCCGCCGACTGGGCCGGGACGCCCGAGCCGGGCGCCACGGTCCTGTCCACCACCGGCCTGACCGGCGTGATCAGCCACAACCCCGGCGACATGACCGTCGAGGTCCGCGCAGGCACCCCGCTGGCCGCGCTCCAGGAGGTCGCTCGGCGAGCACGGGCAGCGCGTCGCCTTCGACGCCGCCCGGGTCGGGCGCGGCGCCACCCTCGGCGGCCTGTTCGCCACCGCCGACGCCGGCCCGCTCGCCCTGACCTACGGCTCGCTGCGCGACCTGGTCATCGGGGCCACCGTCGTCCTCGCCGACGGCACCGTGGCCCGCAGCGGCGGCCACGTGATCAAGAACGTCGCGGGCTACGACCTGACCAAGCTGCTCCACGGCGCCCAGGGCACCCTCGGCGTCGTCGCCGAGCTGATCCTGCGGCTGCACCCGACCCCGGTCGCCACGGCGACCGTCGCCCTCCCCGTCCCCCTGGCCGACGCCGCGGGCCGGGCCCGCGCCGTGGCGGCGAGCCCCGTCGAGGCCTCGGCCGTCCAGTGGCGCGCAGGAAGGGACCGGAGGACGGCTGCTCGCCCGCCTGGAGGGCACCCGCGACGGCGTCGACGGTCGGGTCACCCGGCTCGCGCGAGACGCTCGGCAGCGACGGCCGAGCTGCTCTCCGAGGCCGACGCCGCTGCCGCCTGGGCCGCCCACGAGGCCGCGGTCGACGGCCACGCCCCGACGACCGCGCCGTCGCTGCGGGTCGGGGTCACCCCGTCGCCTGCTCACCGGCCTCCTCACCGAGCTGACCGACGAGGCCGGGGCCACCGGGGTGACCGCCGCACCCCTCACCGGGGTCGCGACGCTCTCGGTCCCCGCCACCGCGGAGGCCGTGGACGAGGTGCACCGGCGGGTCGCCGCCCTGGGCGGCACCTCGCTGCTGCGCCGCCGCCCGGCCGGGCGCACCGACCTGGCCGCACTCGGCCCCGCACCGACCTCCGCGGCCCTGCTCCGCGCCGTCGCCGCCTCGCTCGACCCCGACCAGCGTTTCGGCCGGGGGCGCCTCGCGCCCTGGCTGCCGACGGGAGTGACCGCATGACCCAGACAGGCCCCGCCGAGGCGACCGGACCCTCGCCCGACTTCTCCTCGCAGCGCGGCGAGCAGTCGGCGCCCGAGCGCGTCGACCACCCGGTCCTCACGCGGGCCAGGACGTGCTCGGGTCCTTCGGCTCCTTCGACGACCACCACCCGCCGGCCCAGGAGCTCATCGACGACTGCGTGCACTGCGGGTTCTGCCTGCCGACGTGCCCCACCTACGCGCTGTGGGGCGAGGAGATGGACTCCCCGCGCGGCCGGATCTACCTCATGGAGATGGCGGAGAAGGGCGAGATCCCGCTCGAGGGCGCCTTCACCACGCACATGGACCGGTGCCTGGGCTGCATGGCCTGCGTGACGGCGTGCCCGTCGGGCGTCCAGTACGACCGGCTGCTGGAGGCCACCCGCCCGCAGATCGAGCGCAACGTGCCGCGCTCCCGGGCCGACCGGCTGTTCCGCGAGGCGATCTTCACGCTCTTCCCCTACCGGCGGCGGCTGCGGGCGGCCTCGCTCGGCGGGGCGCTCTACCAGAAGCTGCGGCCGAAGAGCATGGACCGCCTGCTCGCGCGGCTGCCGCGCCGGCTCGAGCGGCTCGTGGCGATGGAGTCGCTGCTGCCGCCGGTGTCGGTGCGCGACGCGTTCGCGCGGACCCCCGCGCAGCACCCCGGCCGTCGGCCCCCGGCGCGGCCGGGTCGGCATGCTCACCGGCTGCGTGCAGGACGTCTTCTTCCACCAGGTCAACCTCGCGACCGTGCGGGTGCTGGCCGCCGAGGGCTACGACGTCGTCGCCCCCCGGGAGCAGGGCTGCTGCGGGGCGCTCGGGCTGCACGCCGGGCGCGAGGAGGAGTCGATCGAGCGCGCCAAGGCCCTCATCGCGGTGTTCGAGCAGGCCGAGGTCGACGTCATCGCGGTGAACGTGGCCGGCTGCGGCTCGTCGATGAAGGAGTACGGCGAGCTGCTCGCCGACGACCCGGGCTGGGCGGAGCGGGCGACGGCGTTCTCGGCGAAGGTGCGCGACATCTCCGAGGTGCTCGCCGACGCCCTCGAGGACTCCCGGGCGCCGCGGCACCGGGTCGAGGCGACCGTCGTCTACCACGACGCGTGCCACCTCGGGCACGCCCAGAAGGTCCGCGACGCAGCCGCGCGACGTGCTGCGCTCGATCCCGGGCGTGAGCTCGCGGAGCTGCCGGAGGCGGAGATCTGCTGCGGCTCCGCGGGGATCTACAACATGCTCCAGCCCGAGGCCGCGGGCGACCTCGGGCGACGCAAGGCCGACAACATCCGGGGCACCGGCGCGGACCTGCTGGTCACCGCGAATCCGGGCTGCCTGCTGCAGATCCGCAAGTACCTCGACGGCGAGCTGCCGATGCTGCACCCGGTCCAGCTGCTGGACGCCTCGATCCGGGGGGTGCGACCGCCGGGGATGTAGCGGTGCGGGGCTCAGCGCCAGTGCCGCCAGCCGGGGTCGCCCGCCCCGCCCCAGCGGTCGGCGTCGACGCTCACCCCGCCGCCCAGGCGGACGTCGGCGAACACGTCCCACCCCTCGGGCACGGCGTCCTCGGTCGGGAAGCAGGCGACCAGCGCGTGGTCCTCGCCGCCGGTGAGGGCCCACGTCAGGGCGTCGCGTCCGAGCGCGGAGGCGACGTCGCGGAGCTTGCCGGCCACCGGCACGAGCTCCGAGCGCACGTCGATGCGCACGCGGGAGGCCGCGGCGATGTGCCCGAGGTCGGCGAGCAGGCCGTCGGAGGTGTCGACCATCGCCGTCGCCCCCGCCCGGGCGGCGACCGGCCCCTCGGTGAACGGCGGACGGGGCGTGCGGTGCGCGGCCACCATCGCGACCGGCGAGCGGAAGCCGCGGCGCAGCACCTCCATGCCCGCGGCCGACCAGCCCAGGACCCCGCGCACGGCCACCACGTTCCCGACCTTCGCCCCGGAGCGCCGCACCGGCTCGCGGCCCTGCAGGTCGCCCAGCGCCGTGATCGTCACCACGATCTGCTCGGCGGAGACGGTGTCCCCGCCCACCACGCCGATCCCCGCCTCGGAGGCCGCGTCCCAGATGCCGGAGGCGAGGCCGTCGACGACGTCGGTCGGGGTCGAGGCCGGGCAGGCCAGCGAGAGCAGCAGCCCCGTCGGGACCGCGCCCATCGCGGCGACGTCGGCGAGGTTCGCGGCGACGGCCTTGCGCCCCACCTGTTCGGGGCCGGACCAGTCGAGGCGGAAGTGCACGCCCTGGACCAGGGTGTCGACGGTCGCGACGACCCGGCCGTCCGGGGCCGCCACCACCGCCGCGTCGTCGCCGGGGCCGAGCAGCGTCCCCTCGGGCTGGGGCGGTCCGCGGTGATGCGGTCGATCACGCCGAACTCGCCGACGTCGGCCACCGTGCCCGCAGCGCCGGCGACCCTCCCGTGGCGTCCCGCCGCAGGGTCGAGCTGCGCTGCGCGTCTCCCGGCCGCCGGGTCGAGCTCCGCTGCGCGTCTCCCGTCCGGCTCACCCCACTGCTCCCTGCGGTACCTTCCGACGGTTCGTGTCACGTCCCGTGCACGCCTCCCCGCGCGGGCGAGCGTGCCCGCTCCCCGAGGAGGCCCGTCCGTGGTCCAGGCCTACATCCTGATCCAGACCGAGGTGGGCCGTGCCGCCGCGGTCGCGTCGGAGGTGGCCGGGATCGACGGCGTCACCCGGTCGGAGGACGTGACCGGGCCCTACGACGTCATCGTGCACGTCGAGGCGTCCGACGTGGGCGCGCTCGGCGAGAAGGTCATCGCGGCCGTGCAGAAGGTCCCCGGCATCACGCGCACCCTGACCTGCCCGGTGGTGGCCGCCACCGCCACGGCCTGATCCCGCGGCCGCGGTGACCCCCCCACGCGCTCCCGAGCTCGACCGCAGACTCCCGCGGATCCTCCTCGGGGTGGCGCTCGCGCTGCCCGTGCTGCTCGTCGTCGGCGTCCTGATCGCCTCGCAGGTCCTCGGTCGCCAGACCGACCCCGACCCGCGACCGGCCCCCTCGCGCTCGGCCCGGTGCCGGTGCCCGCCGCCGCCTCCGCCGACTGCGCGCGGCTGCTCTCGGGGCTCCCGCGGGACATCGACACCGGCGAGGGGCTGCTCCCGCGCCGCGCGCTCGCCGACCCCGTGCCCGCCGGGACCGTGGCGTGGGGCGGGGAGAAGGAGGCGTCGGGGCGTCCCGAGGACCAGCCGGTCGTGCTGCGCTGCGGTCTGGCGGCGCCGCCCGAGCTCGGCCCGACGAGCCCGCTGCTCGACGTCGACGGCGTCGACTGGCTGCGCATCCCCGGCGCGGGCACGACGACGTGGGTGACGACCGACCGCGCGGTGTTCGTCGGGCTCACGCTCCCCGACGGCATCGGCAGCGGCGCCATCCAGGACGTCTCGCGCGGCGTGAAGATCACCCTGGTGAGCCGGGACACGACGTCGAGCCCACCCCGACCCGCTGACGCCGGGGCGGGCCCGGTCACCGGACGCCGGTGCCGTGCGCGAGGGCGGTCTCGACGAGCGTGGTGAGCAGCGTCGGGTAGTCGACGCCGGTCGTGGCCCACATCCGCGGGTAGAGCGACGTCGCCGTGAACCCCGGCATGGTGTTCAGCTCGTTGACCAGCACCCGGCCGTCGTCGGCGACGAAGAAGTCGACCCGCGCGAGCCCGGCGCAGTCCAGCGTGCGGAACACCCGCACCGCCTGCTCGCGGACGGTCTCGGCGACGGCGTCGTCGAGCTTGGCGGGGACGTCGAGCTCGCAGGCGTCGTCGAGGTACTTGGTGTCGAAGTCGTACCAGTCGTCGGGGCCCGGCAGCCGGATCCTCGGCGGGGAGGCTGGCCTCGATGCGGCCGTCGGGGAACTGCAGCACCCCGCACTCGATCTCGCGCCCGACGACGGCGGCCTCGATGAGCACCTTCGGGTCGCTGCGGCGGGCGAAGGCCACGGCGTCGGGGACGTCCTCCCAGGCGGTGACCCGCCGGATGCCGACCGACGAGCCCGCGCGGGAGGGCTTGACGAACACCGGCAGGCCGAGGAGGTCGCGCTCGGCGGCGGTGAGGTCGGCCGCGGTGCGGTCGAGGGCGACGGCGTCGCCGACGCCCAGCCCGGCGTCGCGCAGCAGTGCCTTCGTCACGACCTTGTCCATCGACGCCGCGCTGGCGCCGACCCCGGCGCCGACGTAGGGGATGCCCGCGGTCTCGAGCAGGCCCTGGACCTCGCCGTCCTCGCCGGCCGGGCCGTGCAGGACCGGGAAGACGGCGTCGACGGTCGCGATCACCTGGCCCCGGCGCCCGTCGGCGAGGCTGATCAGCTCGCGGCGGGTGGGGTCGGCGAGCAGCGCCACCGGCTCGCCGGCGCCGGGGCGACCTCGGGGAGCTCGCGGCCGTGCAGCCGCCACCGGGAGGTGTCGTCGCCGACCGCGAGCCACTCCCCGTCGCGGGTGATGCCGACCGGGACGACGTCGAAGCGGTCGAGGTCGAGGTTGTCGAGGATCCCCCCGGCCGAGACGCAGGACACGGCGTGCTCCCCCGACCGCCCGCCGAAGAGGACCAGCAGCGTCGGGCGCCGTCCGGGTGCTCCCATGCGGGCGGAGCCTACGCGGGCCCCACGGCGCTCCGCGCGGCGTGCCGGGGACCTCGGCGAGCACCGCGCGCCACCGCGCCAGGGCGGCGACGAGCTCCGCGCGGGGTGGCGCGGCCCAGCCGACGAGCACGCCGTGCGTGTGGTGGGCGGCGCGACCCGGGGTCGGCCGGGCAGGTGGCGAGCCGGTGCGCGGCGAGCCCGTCGACCTGCAGGCCGGCCGCCGCGGCGCGGGCCACGACCGCCTGCTCGTCGGCGGCCGAGGCCAGCGGGACGACGAGGTGCGCGCCCGCCCGGTCCCCGACGACGCCGTGCCCGGCCTCGCCGACCGCCGCCACGACGAGGGCCCGCCGTGCCCCGAGCTCGCGCCGCAGCCGGGCGAGGTGCCGGCCCAGCGCACCGTCGGCGGCCCACGCCGCCAGCACCGCCTGCCCGGCGGGCGCCGGCGGATCCCGGTCGCCCGCCGGGTGTCGAGCACGGCCTCGCGCAGCGGCGGCGGCGCCACCATCCAGCCCACGCCGAGCGTCGGCGTCGCGATCTTGCTGGCCGTGCCGAGGTGCACGACGACGTCCGGCGCGAGCGCGGCGAGCACCGGCAGCGGTGCGACGTCGTAGCGCAGCTCGCCGTCGTAGTCGTCCTCGATCACGACGAACCCCTCCGCACGGGCCCGCCGGGCGAGCTGCCCGCGCCGTCCCACCGGCAGCCGGCCGCCGAGCGGGTACTGGTGCGCGGGGCTCGCGTAGACGACGTCGAGGCCGGTCGGGACGGCGCTGACGACGAGCCCGTCGGCGTCGACCGCGAGCCCGACCACCTCGTCGCCCGCGGCCCGCGCGACCCCGGCCGCCCGCCGGTAGCCGGGGTCCTCGATGCCCACGCGCAGTGGCCGCCCCCGCTCCGCGCGCAGCACCGCGAGGATCTCGGCGAAACCCGAGGTCGTGCCGGCGGTGGCGAGCAGGCCCGCCGCGCCGGCGGTGATCCCGCGGTGGCGGAGCAGGTGGTCGGCGACGGCGGCGCGGTACGCGTCGGAGCCCGCGTGCTCGGGACGGGCCGCCGGGTCGAGGTCACCCGCGCGCCGCCAGGCCCGCCGCCACGCCGCGGGGTCGAGCACCTCGAGGCAGGGTGCGCCCGGGCGGAGGTCGGTCGGCCGGGGTGAGGACGGCGCCTTCCTGACGTCGGGTGTCGGCGGGGGTCCCCCATCGACGTGCTCGGTTGCCTTGCTGACGGCCGGGCCCGGGGGCGCCGCCGTCACCACCGTCCCCGACCCGTGCCGGGCGCCGAGCCACCCCTCGGCCACGAGCTGGTCGTAGGCGGCGGACGTCACCGTGCGGCTCACCCCGAGCTCGCGGGCCAGCACCCGCGTCGCCGGGACCCGGTCACCCGGCCGCAGGCGGCCGTCGAGGGCCGCGCGCCGCAACGCGTCGGCGAGCTGCACGGCCAGCGGGACACCCGACCCGCGCTGCAGGCCCACGACGACCGACGGACCGGGCTCGCCACGAGTGGCC
>CAWKGY010000006.1:0-122634 GCA_963849235.1 uncultured Actinomycetota bacterium
CGCCGGTCGACCCGACGCGGCCGTTGCTCACCCTGCGCCGGACCCTCGTCGGGTCGACGTGGGACGGGCCGGCGCTGATGTCAGCGATGGCCCATCGCTGACATCAGGCGAGCGACTTCGCCCGAGCCGCCACGCCGGCCGACCCGAGCAGGCCCGCCCCGAGCGCCGCCAGCGCGACGCCCGCACCCGAGGTCTCGATGCCCAGGGCGTGGTCCAGCGACAGCTCGCCGGGCCCCGCGGCCGCGACCGCGAAGACGGCCGCGGTGAGGACGGCGTTGTACTCCCAGCCGCCCTTGGTCACCCAGGGGCCGTTGGGCGCGTGCACGTGGTACACGGCCGAGCCCATCGCGCCCGAGATCATCGTCGTGGCCAGCGGGGTCGCGAGGCCCAGCGCCAGCAGCGCGCCGCCGCCGGCCTCGGAGACCCCCGCGGCGACGGCGTTGTCCCGGCCCGGCTTGAGGCCCATGCCCTCGAAGCCCGCCGCGGTGCCCTCGATGCCGCCGCCCCCGAACCAGCCGGTCAGCTTCTGCATGCCGTGCCCGAAGAACAGCAGCCCGACCACGAGCCGCAGCACCGCCATACCGATCTTCACGAGAGCTCCCGTCACTGCCACGAACAGTTGTGCCGTCAACCTAGACCCGGGTGTGGTGTGGCGCGCCGCGGGAGTCGGACGAGGGTCACATGTGCCGGACCCCCAGATAGGTGCACACTACAATCGTTCTGCTCGTTGCCCTGACTAACGAATCGGACCGCCCATGACGACGACGGCGCCTGCCGCACCCGTCTCGCGCACCCACCCGGACCACCCCGGGTACAAGTGGCTCGCGCTGTCCAACACCACGCTCGGCGTGCTCATGGCGACGATGAACTCCTCCATCGTCCTCATCTCGCTCCCCGCGATCTTCCGTGGCATCGGCATCAACCCGCTGCAGCCGGGCAACATCAGTTACCTGCTGTGGATGATCATGGGCTACATGCTGGTCACCGCGGTGCTGGTGGTCACGCTGGGCCGGCTCGGCGACATGTACGGCCGAGCCAAGATCTACAACTCCGGCTTCGCGGTCTTCACCATCGCCTCGATCGCGCTGGCCCTCGACCCGTTCTCGGGCGGCGGCGGAGCGCTCTGGCTGATCCTCATCCGGGTGGTGCAGGGCATCGGCGGAGCGATGCTGATGGCGAACGCGACCGCGATCCTCACCGACGCGTTCCCCGCCGAGCGCCGCGGATTCGCCATCGGCACCAACTCGGTGGCCGCGATCGGCGGCTCGTTCATCGGTCTGCTCGTCGGCGGCGTCCTCTCCGAGGTCGACTGGCGCCTGGTCTTCTGGGTGAGCGTGCCGTTCGGCGTGCTCGGCACCGTCTGGGCCTACAAGACGCTGCGCGACCCCGCCGCCCGTCGTTCCCACAAGATCGACTGGTGGGGCAACCTGACGTTCGGCATCGGGCTGATCCTGCTGCTCGTCGGCGTCATCTACGCCATCCAGCCCTACGGCACGCACGCCGAGGGGTGGACCAACCCGTTCGTCCTCGGTTGCCTGATCGTCGGCGTCGTGGTGCTCGCGATCTTCTGCTTCGTCGAGACGCGCGTCGTGCAACCGATGTTCAACCTGCAGCTGTTCCGCATCCGGGCGTTCACCTCCGGCCTGATCGCGACGCTGATGAGCGCGCTCTCCCGCGGCGGCCTGCAGTTCATGCTGATCATCTGGCTCCAGGGCATCTGGCTGCCGCTGCACGGCTACGAGTACGAGCAGACCCCGCTGTGGTCGGCGATCTACATGCTGCCGCTGACGATCGGCTTCCTGATCTCCGCGCCCATCTCCGGCGTGCTCTCCGACCGCTTCGGGGCCCGGTTGTTCGCCACCGGCGGGCTGGTGATCGTCGCGCTGACGTTCGTCGGGCTCCTGCTCGTCCCGACCGACTTCAACTACTGGGTCTTCGCGACGATCCTGTTCGTCAACGGCATCGGGTCGGGGCTGTTCATCTCCCCGAACATGACCGGGATCATGAACTCGCTGCCCGCCGACCAGCGCGGCGCCGGCAGCGGCATGATGTCGACCCTGCAGAACTCGGGCATGGCCCTCTCGATCGGCATCTTCTTCTCGATGCTCATCGCGGGCCTCGCCTCGTCGATGCCCGCAGCGCTGTTCGGTGGCCTCACCGCCCAGCACGTCCCGGCGAACATCGCGGGCCAGGTGGCCAACCTGCCTCCGGTGGGGACCCTGTTCGCGGCCTTCCTGGGCTACAACCCGATGCAGGAGGTCCTCGGCCCGCAGGTCCTCGCGTCGCTGCCCCCGGGCAACGCCGCGACGCTGGTCGGCAAGCAGTTCTTCCCGAACCTGGTCACCGGCTCGTTCCACGACGGCCTCGTGGTCGTGTTCGCCGTCGCCATCGGGGTGTCGCTGATCGGCGCGCTCGCCTCGCTCTTCCGCGGCGGCAAGTACGTCCACCAGGACGTGCCCGTCGACGAGCGCGTCGAGCCCGCCGAGGGCGACCCGGCCGGCCCGGCGCTGCCCGCGCCGACCGTCGACCACCGCCCGCAGCACGCCGCCGCATCGGCCGCCGCGCCCCAGCCCGCCGTCGTGTCGGCGGGGGCCGGGAACGGCAACGGTTCGGGCAACGGTTCCGGCCACGGCAACGGACATGGCAACGGCGGGCCCCGGCCGCCGCGGCAGCCCGCGCCCGTCGCGGCGGGCCCCGCCGGGTACGACGACGGCGGGTTCGTCACCGGCCGCGTCACGAGCCCCGACGGCCGCCCGGTGGGCGCGACGCTCACCGCGACCGACCCGAGCGGACGCCAGCTCGGGCGGGCCCACAGCGACTCCGAGGGCGCGTTCACGCTGCGCGCCCGCCCGGGTTCGGCGCTGCTCATCTGCTCGGCGCCCGGCCACCGGCCCCGCGCCGAGACGGTGACGATCGGGGCAGGCGGCGTGCGCCACGACGTCGTGCTGGAGCCGTCGGGCCAGCCGGTCCGGACGCCGGTGGCCGGCAGCTAGTCGGTCGAGCAGGGCCGGAACTCCGACTCCGTGATCAACAGCCCTGGGTGGTCGTGGTGCGGCATGTCGCACCCCCACCCAGGGCTGGTGATCACGTTGTGCCGCCGGCCCGGCCACCACGCCACGCCGCCCGACCCCCGGCCGTGACGGGGACCACTCACGACGAGCCGACCCCCTCACGGCAGGCGCAGACTCGACGGTGATGAGCGAGCTCCTGTCTCCCCCCGCCCGGCCGTCGACCGGCCTCCCCGTGCTCGACCTCCGTCGGCTGCACGGCCCCGACCGGCAGACGTTCCTCGACGAGCTGCGGCGCGCGGCCCGCGACGTCGGGTTCTTCGTCGTCACCGGGCACGGCGTCGACCCGGCACTCGAGGGGTCCCTCGACGAGGCCGTCCGCCGCTTCTTCGCGCTGCCGATCGCCGAGCGGCGGGCCATCGAGAACACCGGCTCCCCGCACTTCCGCGGGTACAGCCGCGTCGGGACCGAGCAGACCGCCGGGGCCGCCGACCAGCGCGAGCAGATCGACGTCGGGCCCGAGCGCGAGGCCCGGGTCCGCCGGGACGGCGACCCGGCCTGGACCGGGCTCGTCGGACCCAACCGGTGGCCCTCGGCGCTGCCCGGGCTCCGCACCGCGGTGCTCGCCTGGCAGGCCCAGGCGCTGCGGGTCAGCCGGGAGATCCTCCGTGCGCTCGCCGAGTCCCTCGGCCAGGCACCGGACCACTTCGACCGCTGGTTCGACGACGAGTCACACCTGCACCTCAAGATCATCCACTACCCGGGCAGGACGACGAGCCGGCAGGGCGTCGGCGCCCACAAGGACTACGGCTTCCTCGCGCTGCTGCACCAGGACGCCGTCGGCGGACTCGCGGTGCAGCTCCCCGACGCCCCCGACGGGACACCCGGCGCCTGGATCGACGCCACCCCGGTGCCCGGTGGGTACGTCGTGAACATCGGGGAGATGCTCGAGATCGCCACGCGCGGTTACCTCACCGCCACCCGCCACCGCGTGACGAGCCCGGCGGCCGGCGTCGACCGCTACTCGGTGGCGTTCTTCCTCGGCCCGCGCCTGGACGCGGTCGTCGAGCCCGTGACGCTGCCGGCGCCCCTGGTCGCCGAGCTGGGCGACGACTTCGACCCCGACGCGTTCGACCCGGCCCACGACCCCGACAACCCGCTGCACGCCGCGTACGGCGACAACGCGGTCCGCGGCTGGGTGCGCTCGCACCCGGACGTCGCGCAGCGGTGGGGGTGGACCGCGGGCTGACCGGACAGTGCCGCTGTCGACGCCTGCGGGTGCCGAGCGGACCCCCACGGCTCCCCGCACCGCCCTCCAGGTCCACTCGACCGCACGAGCTGGCCGCTCCCGCGCCGAGTGGACCTCCAGCGTCGCCATCCCAGCCATCGACGTCCACTCGGCAGCCCCGCGGACCATCGGGCAATCTCCGCCGGGGAGCAATGCGATCGCCCGGTCCCCTCGCGTCGGTCACCAGCGGGGAGCGCACGGCGCCCCTAACCTCCACGGCCATGAGCGAACTGGTGCACCTCGACGTCGAGGCCGGCCGCGCGACGATCACCCTCGACTCGCCGGCGAACCGCAACGCGCTGTCCGCCCAGCTGCGCCGGGAGCTCCGCGAGCACCTCGACACCGCGCTCGCCGACGACGCCGTCCGGGTCGTCGTCCTCACCCACACCGGACCGGTGTTCTGCTCGGGGATGGACCTGCGGGAGTCGCGCGGCGCCGGCGCCGGGGAGCAGGGGGTGCAGGAGTTCCCGGCCATCCTGGCGACGCTGTGGCACTCCCCCAAGCCGGTGATCGCCCGGCTCTCCGGTCCGGCCCGCGCGGGCGGGGTCGGCCTCGTCGCCGCGTGCGACATCGCGATCGCGGCCCGGGCGGGCGACGGCACCTCGACCTCCCCCGTCGCTTCGCTCGCTCCAGGAGGCGCGACCTTCGCGTTCAGCGAGGTCCGCATCGGCGTCGTGCCCGCCGTCATCTCCGTGCCCGTGGTGCCGCGCCTGCTCCCCCGCGCCGCCGAGGAGCTCATGCTCACCGGCGAGACCTTCGACGCGGACCGGGCCGCGGCGATCGGGCTGCTCAACCGGGCCGTCGACCCGGCCGCCCTCGACACCGAGGTCACCCGCTACACCGACATGCTCGCCCGGGGCGGACCCCGCGCCCTCGCCGCGACGAAGGCGATGCTGCGGCGCGCCCCGGCCGCCGACATGGCCGAGGACTTCGACGCGATGCTGCGGCTCTCGGCGGAGTTCTTCTCCTCCGAGGAGGGCCAGGAGGGGATGGCGGCGTTCGCCGAGAAGCGGTCCCCGAACTGGGTCCCGGAGGGCTGAGCAGAAATTCTCGCGTTCGCCCCTCAAGCCTGATCGGGGGTCCGCCGATGGAGTGGTGTGTTCCCGCTCATGGACCGTCAGTCGTTCGCCCGTCTGGACGCCCCGACACTCTCGGGGCACGGCGTCACCCGAGGGAGGGTCGCTGCCGGCGCGGCGACGGCGGTTCCGCCCGCCGTCCCGGCCGCGCGCTCCCCCCACGCGGACCGCCCGGTGGCCGGCGCGCTCTTCACTCCCGCCGCCGGCCTGGGCGTCGTCGGGGAGCACCTCTCGGTGCTGCTCGTGGACGCCGAGCCGACGCGGCGCGAGGTCGTGGCGCACTCGCTGGTCAGCGCCGGGGCCGGCAACGTCCTCGAGGCCGGCTCCTCCGACGAGGCCCGGACGCGCGTGCTGTCCGGCCCGCCGTGCGAGCTCGCCGTCGTCGACCTCAACCTCCCCGACGGGGGCGCCCTCGCCCTGGTCGCCGACCTGCGTGCCCAGGGCTGGCGCACGGTCGTCCTCGGCGGGCCCGACGATCCCGCGGCGGCCCGGGCGGCCTTCGACGCGGGGGCGCTGGCCTACCTGCTGACGTCGTCCTCGGCGGCGCTCGGCGGCATGGCCCGGCGCTTCCTGGAGCCCGAGGCCGCGACCGCCCCGCGCCTCGCCGGCGGCGCCCGCGTGCCCGGCGTCGACGACACCCCGTGCGAGCTCTCCCCCCGCGAGGTGCAGGTGCTCCAGTCGGTGGCCGACGGGCACTCCAACCACGAGATCGGCGCCGACCTGGGCCTCTCCGCGCTCACCGTGAAGAGCCACCTCTCGCGCATCGGGCGCAAGCTCGGCACCGGCGACCGGGCGCGGATGGTCGTCCTGGCGATGCGCGCCGGGGTCGTGCGCTGAGCCGGTGTCCGGCAGGCCTCAGCGCAGGTTGAGGACGATCACCAGCACGATGAGCACGACGAGGGTGCCGGTCACCCACAGCCGGGCGTAGCGGCGGTCCACCCGCTCAGTCCCCCGGCGCGCGGCGACGCTCGAGGGCCGCGAGGCGCCACGCCACGGTCCGTTCCACGACCGAGTCCACCACCGCGGCGACCCCCCAGCACAGCGGGCCGAGGACGCCGACGCAGAGGATCACCTGCAGCGTGAAGTCGAGCTGGGTGAGCCACAGCTCGACGCCGTCCCACCAGGTCGCCACCGCGTGCAGCACGGGAGGACACGGTACGCGCGCGGGCGTGTGGGGCCGGTGGCGGGCGGTGCGTCACGCGCACCTTGACCGGCCGCCCGGCGGGGAGCACGTTGGAGGGCGTGACACCCCTGGTGCGCAGGCGCCACGTCGACCTCGGCCGGGTGTGGTCCGCGGGCTGTCGGCCCTGCTGACGCCCCCACCACACCTCACCGAGACCGGAGACCTGCCGTGCCCGTCGAGTTCCTCGGGATAGCCGCCACCAACGACGGGTCGGAGACCCACCCGCGCTCGGGTGGCCCCTTCGACGCCGACTACACCCTGCGCCTCGCCGCCGCCCACGCCGAGAACGGCTGGGACCGCGTGCTGACCGCCTACTCGTCGGGCAGCCCCGACCCGGCGCAGGCCGCCGCCTACATCGCCGACCACGTCGACGGCCTGCAGCTGCTCGTCGCCCACCGTCCGAACCTGTCGATCCCCACGTTCGCCGCGAAGACGTTCGCGACGCTGGACCAGATGTCCGGGGGCCGCGTCACCGTCCACGTCATCACCGGCGGCAACGACCACGAGCAGCAGCGCGAGGGCGACACCCTCACCAAGGACCAGCGCTACGGCCGCACGCGGGAGTACATGCAGATCCTCAAGCAGGCGTGGACGCGCGACGAGCCGTGGGACTTCGCCGGCGAGCACTACGCCT
The DNA here is from genome assembly GCA_963849235.1 of uncultured Actinomycetota bacterium. GTDB lineage: Bacteria > Actinomycetota > Actinomycetes > Mycobacteriales > Pseudonocardiaceae > Actinomycetospora. The sequence continues at coordinate 7,190 of CAWKGY010000006.1, forward strand.
TCGCCGACTTCCGCGCCGACGTCAAGCCGCTCCAGCAGCCGCGCATCCGGCTGTCGTTCGGCGGGTCGTCGCAGGCCGCCTACGCGACCGGCGGGGCGGAGGCCGACATCTACGCGCTGTGGGGCGAGCCGCTCGCCGACACCGCCGGGCAGATCGCGACGGTGCACGCCGCCGCCCGCGCCGCGGGACGCACGACGATGCCGCGCATCCAGGTCGCGTTCCGCCCGATCCTCGGTGCCACCGAGGAGGCGGCCTGGGAGAAGGCGTACGCCACGGTCGCCCGCATCGAGGAGCGCACCGAGGGCGGCACGAAGCCGCTGACCAACCGCCACCGCCTCACCGACCCCGAGAACGCCGGGTCGCAGCGGCTGCTCGCCGTCGCCGAGCGCGGCGAGCGGTTCGACCGGGCCCTGTGGACGGTCACCGCGAAGGCGACCGGCGGGGGCGGCAACTCGACGGCCCTCGTCGGGACCCCGGAGACGGTCGCGGCGGCGCTGCTCGACTACTGGGACCTCGGCGTCGACATCCTCTCCGCGCGCGGGTACGACCTGCTCGGCGACGCCGCCGAGTTCGGCCGCGAGGTGATCCCGCTCGTGCGCGAGGAGGTCGCCAAGCGCGAGGCGGAGGGCCGCCCGCGCGGTCTCGACGCCGTCGCCGCCTGACCCGGCAGCGTCGCGTCACCCGGTCGGTCCCGTTAGGTTCGGTCGCATGTTCGCCGTCTACGCGTCCGAGCCCAACGCCGACGATCCCCTCGCCTCCCTGGTGGTGGGCGAGCGGCCCGATCCCGAGGTCCCCGACGGGTGGGTGCGGGTCAAGGTCGAAGCCGCCAGCCTCAACATGCACGACCTGTGGACCCTCCGCGGCGTCGGGATCCAGGAGGACCAGTTCCCGATGATCCTGGGCTGCGACGGCGCGGGCACGCTCGACGACGGGACCCCGGTCGTCCTGCACTCGCTGATGGGCGACCCGGACTGGAAGGACGACGAGACCCTCGACCCGAAGCGCAAGATGCTCACCGAGTGGGCGCAGGGCAGCTTCGCCGACTACGTCGTCGTGCCGAAGCGCAACGCCCTGCCCCGCCCGGAGGGCATGAGCGCCACCGCGGGCGCGGTCATGGGCACCGCGTGGCTCACCGCCTACCGGATGCTGTTCACCAAGTCCGGGCTGCGCGGTGGGCAGACGATGCTGGTCCAGGGCGCCTCCGGCGGGGTCTCGACGGCGCTGATCGCCCTCGGGCGCGCCGCGGGCATGCAGGTCTGGGTCACCGGGCGTACCGACGAGAAGCGCGAGCTGGCGCTGCGTCTGGGCGCCCACCAGGTCTTCGAGTCCAACGCCAAGCTGCCCGGCAAGGTCCAGGCGGTGTTCGAGACCGTCGGCGAGGCCACCTGGAAGCACTCGGTGCGCTCCCTCGTGCCCGGCGGCACGATCGTCTGCTCCGGGGCCACGTCCGGGAACCAGCCGCCCGCGGAGCTCGCCCAGATCTTCTTCCTGCAGAAGAACCTGGTCGGCTCGACCATGGGCACCCTGTCCGAGCTGCGCGACCTGCTCGACTTCGTCGCCACCACCGGCATCAGCCCCGAGATCGGGCAGGAGCTGCCGATGACCGAGGCCGCCAAGGGGTTCCAGGCGATGTCCGACGGCGAGACCGCTGGGAAGATCGTCTTCACGCGCTGACAGCGGGTAGACCGGGGGCATGAGCACCCCTCTCCGCGCCCTCGTCACCGGCGGCACGAGCGGCCTCGGCCTCGCCATGGTCCGCGCCCTGGTGCAGGACGGGGCCGACGTCGTGCTGACCGGCCGGGACGCCGACCGGGCGGCCGACGTCGCCGCCGGCGTCACCGGGCCGGGCCGGGCGCACGGCCTCGGCGTCGACACCCGCGACGAGGCCGCGGTGGCGGCGGGCGTGGACCGTGCCGTCGCCCTGCTCGGCGGCCTCGACGTCCTCGTGCTCAACGCGGGGATCGGGATGCGCACGGTCAACCCGCGGTTCCTCGAGGAGCCGCAGCCGTTCTGGGAGGTCGACCCGGACGCGTTCCGGGCCGTCGTCGACACCAACCTGACCGGCTACTTCCTCACCGCCCGCGCCACGCTCCCCGCGCTGCGCGACGGCGGCGGGCGCATGGTCGTGGTCTCGATGAACCACACGACGATGGTCCGGCGCGGGTTCGTGCCCTACGGCCCGTCCCGCGCCGGCGCCGAGTCCCTCGCGCGCATCATGGCCGCCGACCTCGAGGGCAGCGGCGTGACGGTGAACATCCTGCTGCCCGGTGGCGCGACCCGGACCGGGATGGTGCCCGAGGGTGCGGAGGTCGACGGTCTCCTCGACCCCGGGATCATGGTCCCCCCGCTGCGATGGCTCTGTTCCGACGCGGCTGCGGGGGTGCACAATGAGCGTCTCGTCGCGACGGAGTTCGACACCTGGCTCGCATCGCGCCACACCGGCGATGTTTGATCTTGCGCCGAGACGGGCATGCCCGTTGTCCGAGGGTTGAGCGAACAGTCCCGGTCCGGCACTGACATCCGCGTCCCCTCCCCTGGTGTGATCGATCCGTCGCGGATTCGCCGTGCCCCCACATCAGCACGCCACCGCGACGTGGTTCATCCGGCAAGCCACCGCGGGCCATCCCAGTGCCGTCGTCACGGCACGCCTCGGAGGTCTGCATGAGCGAGCGCACGAGCGCCTACGACCAGTACGCCCCCCTCCTCGAAGAGCTGTCCGCCTGTTCGGCAGGCGACCCGCGGCGTGACCAGCTGGTCTCCCAGCTGGTGGACGCCTACCGCCCGGTCGCCCACAACATCGCCCGACGCTTCTCGCGGCGCGGCGAGGCGGTCGACGACCTCGAGCAGGTCGCCGCGATCGGCCTGCTCCACGCCCTGCGTCGCTACGACCCGACCCAGGGCCGCGACTTCCTGTCCTACGCGGTGCCCACGATGATGGGCGAGGTCCGCAGGCACTTCCGCGATGCCGCCTGGACGATCCGCACCCCCCGTGGTGTCAAGGACCGCTACCTGCAGGTCGGCGCCGCCTCGACGACGCTGAGCCAGCAGCTCGGGCGGGCCCCCACGGCCAGCGAGCTCTCGGAGCACCTCGGGGTGGACCGCGAGGACGTCATCGAGGCCATCGCGGCGCACCACTCCTACCGCCCGGACTCGCTGGACTCCACGCTCACCGAGAGCACGGAGACCACGATGGCCGACGTGCTCGGCGCCGACGATCCGGACCTCGACCACGTCGAGAGCCGCGCGCTGGTCCGCGACCTGGTCGGCAGCCTGCCCGAGCGCGAGCGCCGGATCCTCGTCCTGCGCTTCGTCCACGAGCAGACCCAGTCCGAGATCGCCGCGCAGCTGTCCATCTCCCAGATGCACGTCTCGCGGCTGCTCAGCCAGACCCTCGATCGGCTCCGCGAGCGGGCCCGTGTGCGGGACCTGACGAGCGCGCCTCAGCGGCCGGTGGCGGTCGCCAGGACCGCCTGAGCGCACGCGTCGTTCGCGCGGAAGCTCAGGCTGTTGGTGCGGGGCCGGGTGAACGCACCCGGCAACCGCACCGTCGTGTGCGGGCCGAGGGCGAACAGCCGCGGATGCGGCTGCTCGTCCGGTCCGGTCAGCACGCGGAAGTCCGAGGCACGGACCGGCACCAGCCCGGTGGAGTGCACGACGACGGGGGCGTCGCGCCCGTCGACGCGCTCGGCCACGGCGTCGAGCGAGCACGGGGTGGAGCGGTCCTCGAAGCGCAGCGTCTCCTCGTCGAGCAGCCCGATGTCGGTCAGGGACGCGAGCATGGGGTCGAGGGTGCGGCGCACGCTCGGTGACGCGAGCCGGGCGTCGACGAACGTCGGTGCCCGCACCTCCCCCTGCAGCGACGTCCCCGTCGCGACGAACGCCGGCGTGTCGCCGCTCTCGTCGATCTCCACCCGCAGCGAGGCCCCGAGGAAGGTCACGTAGCCGGCGCGGGAGAGCGCGAGCAGCTGGCGCAGGCGGGGCCCGGGCGGACCGCTGGCCATCGACGAGAACAGGTTCTGCCACCAGGTGAGGTCGTACGCGCGCGAGCGCGCCGTCAGACCGCCACGACCCGCGAGCTCGCTCGAGGTCATGTACGCCGAGAGGAGCGCGGTGAACGCCCCCAGCTCGGCGGTGTGCGCGGGGTCGACGTGGCGCGCGAGGTCGTCGGCGACGTAGTCGCGCAGCTGCTTCTGCAACGTGTCGAGGTCGGCGCACACGCCGTCGAGCGGCCGGTCGAGCCGCTCGAAGTCGAGCCGGTCGGACTCGGCGGGCACCGCCTCGGCGATCAGCGTCTCCCGCGCGTCGGAGTACCAGTCGACCTCGGCGTACCGGGCCGCGAAGTCCTCCCAGGTCGTCGTGACGCGGTCGGGGTGGCCGTGGTGGAGCTCGTGGTACCAGCCCCAGCCGACCTCCTTCGCGATCGTCGGCCACACGTCCTCGCGCAGGCTCACCTCGCCCCGGCCGAGCAGCTCCTCGACCTGCTCCGGGCCGAAGAACCGCGGCAGCGGCGGGCGTGGTCCGCGCAGCGTGTACTCGGTCTTCGCGTGGTAGGGCACGCCGCGGCCGGAACCGACCTGCAGGTACACCTCGCGCCCCGACGGCACGTACTCCAGCCGGCCGCGCCCGGATCCGTCGTCGTCGCCCGTCGGATCCTCCACGAAGCGACCGCCGCGGCCCTCGTAGAGCAGCACCATGAGGTCGACGAAGGCCAGGCCCATCCCGCGGGCGATCACGGTGCGGCCGGGGACGATGGCGTCGAGGTCGGAGTCGGTGGTCTGCTCCGGCGGGAAGTACTGCAGGCCCAGGCGGCCTGCCTGGTCGACGAGCGCGTTCTCGTCGTCGGACGGGGTCGCGTCGAGGTGACCGGAGGCGAGCACGACGACGTCCGTGTCGACCTCCACCGACGTGCCGTCCGACTCGTCGATGCGCACGCGCCGCACGTCGCCGTCCGTCACCGCCACGGCGCGACCACGGTGCAGGTGGACCCGCAGCCCGTCGGGGAGCGTCTCGAGCACGCGGCGCAGCACGAAGTCGAGGTAGTGGCTCTGCAGCTGGCGGGTGGGGAAGGTGTTGGGCGCCAGCCCGCGGACCTCGTCGCCGACGCGGCCCTCGGGCAGCGTCTCCCCCGCGAGCTCGCCGTCGCGGACCTGCTCGGCCCACTCGATGAGGCTGGGGCCCGGGACGATCGGTCCCGCGCACACGACCGAGTCGTCGGTGTACATGGTCACGTCGGCCGCCATGGAGTTCATCCACAGCAGCTCGGACTGCGCGGTGCGCCAGATGCGGCCCGAGCCCGGCGGGTAGGGGTCGACGAGGTGCACGTCGAGCGGGTGCTCGGCATCGACGCCGTGGGCCGGGGCCGAGGCGGCGAGGCGTTCGAGGACGCCGGTTCCCCGCGGGCCCCCGCCGACGATCACCACCGAGCGCGTCATGCGCCGCCCTCCCTCGCTCGTCCCCTCGACGGTAGGCGCGACGGAGCGCACCCGGCCACTCGGTGTGACGCTCCCCGGAGCTCCGGCATTCCCGGTTTCGACCCGGGCCGGTGCTCCGTGGGACCGCCCGGTTTCGAGCGAAGGGCCCCTTCGCTCGAATAGATAGGCCAGGGGCGCCCACCGCCGGAACGGCGAGCCCGGGGGTTGAACGACCGAAGGGCCCCTTCGCGCGACCAGATCGCGCGAAGGAGCCCTTCGATCAGGACTGCGGGGTGGTGCTCAGCGCGGGGACGGCTCCCGACGGGGGCGGTCGGGGCGCTCGCGTGCGCTCCGGGCGCGGGCCGGCCGAGTCGGACTCCGACGCGCGGCGCAGGCCCATCGGGCGCCCGGCGACGCGGGCGCGCTGCAGCTTCTTGACCACCGCGCCCGGGACGTCCGCGGGCAGCTCGACCAGGGTGTGGTCGGTGCGGATGTCGATGTGGCCGATGTGCTGCGAGTCCAGGCCGGCCTCGTTGGCGATGGCGCCGACGATCGCACCCGGCTTCACGCGCTGGTTGTGGCCGACGTCGATGCGGTAGGTGTCGGTCCCCGACCCCACGGTCCACGACGGTGCGGCGGGCTTGCGGCCCTGGCCACGGCCCGGCTTGTCGTCGCGACCCCGGTCGTCCCGGCCGCGCTTCTCGCCGCGGGGCGGCGGGGCGGGCAGGTCCTCGACCAGGAGCGGCTTGCCGCCCTGGACCATCTTGGCGAGCGCGGCCGCGAGCGTCATCGGGTCGACGTCGTGCTCGGCCACGTAGTCGCCGATGATCTTCTCGAACACCGGCAGCGGGTCGCCGCTGTCCTTCTCGCCGGAGAGTGCGGCGGTGATGTGCTCGGCGAACCGGGCGCGGCGACGGGCGTTGACCTCGTCGGTGCCGGGCACCGACATCTCCTCGACCTTCTGGCGCGTCGTGTTCTCGATCGCGCGCAGCAGCCGGAGCTGGCCGCGGGTGACGAACGAGATCGCGTCGCCGGAGCGACCCGCGCGGCCGGTGCGCCCGATGCGGTGCACGTAGGACTCGGGGTCGGTCGGCAGGTCGTGGTTCACGACGAGGGTGATGCGCTCGACGTCGAGGCCGCGGGCGGCGACGTCGGTGGCGACGAGCACGTCGAGCTTGCCCGAGCGCAGGTCGGCGATCGTCTTCTCGCGCTGGATCTGCGAGAGATCGCCGGAGATGGCGACCGAGGCGAAGCCGCGACGGTTGAGGGCCTCGGAGACGTCGGTGGTGTTCTGCCGGGTACGGACGAACACCAGCGCCGCGTCGAAGTCCTCGACCTGCAGCACGCGGGCCAGGGCGTCGGCCTTGAGCCGGTCGGGCAGCACGACGTAGCGCTGGCGCGTGTTGGCCACCGTGGTCGTCTTGCCCTTGATCGACACCTCTTCGGGCGCGTTCATGTGCTTGCGGCTGACCGAGCGGATCGCCGACGGCATCGTCGCGGAGAACAGCGCCACCTGACGGTCGGCCGGGAGCAGGCCGAAGATGTTCTCGACCTCCTCGAGGAAGCCCATCTGCAGCATCTCGTCGGCCTCGTCGAGCACGAAGTAGCCGACGTCGCGGAGGTCGAGCGTGCCCTTCTCGAGGTGGTCGGCCACGCGGCCGGGCGTCCCGACGACGATCTGCGCGCCGCGGCGCAGGCCGGAGAGCTGCGGACCGTAGGGCGCGCCGCCGTAGAGCTGCACCGTGTGCACGTGGGAGAGCCCGGCGGAGAAGGACTCGATGGCCTCGGCGACCTGGATCGCGAGCTCGCGGGTCGGCGTGAGGATCAGCGCCTGCGGAGCGCGCACGCTCGGGTCGATCCGGGAGAGCAGCGGCAGCGCGAACGCGGCCGTCTTGCCGGTGCCGGTCTGGGCCAGGCCGAGGACGTCGCGGCCGTCGAGCAGCAGCGGGATCGTCTGGGTCTGGATCGGGGTCGGCGTCGTGAAGCCCTGGTCGATCAGGGTGCCCAGGACGCGGTCGTCGAGGCCCAGCGCGGTGAAGCCGTTCTCGGGCTCGACGGCGGGCTCGTCGGTGGCAGCGTTCTCGACGGGCTCGTCGGCACCGTCGTTCTGGTCGTTCTCGCCGGCCGCGTCCTCGAGGAACGGGTCGAACGGGAGGTCGGAGTCGGGCAGGACAGCAGCGTTTGTCACAGAACTCTTTCGCGGAGGGGTACGGCGGACCGGATCGAGCTGTCCGCGGACCCGTGTCACGCGAGGTCCATCCCAGGCCGACAGCTCGGCACCTTCGCCGATCAGTCTACGCGAGGGGGTCGTGACCCGTCCGGTCGCCCACGGTCGGAAGGGTCACCCCGGTCGGTGGGAATGTCCCTACTTCTTGCCGGACTTGGCCTTGTCCACGGCGTTCTGGTCGGTGGAGAGCGCGGCGACGAAGGCCTCCTGCGGGACGTCGACCCGCCCGATCGTCTTCATCCGCTTCTTGCCCTCCTTCTGCTTCTCCAGCAGCTTGCGCTTGCGGGTGATGTCGCCGCCGTAGCACTTGGAGAGCACGTCCTTGCGGATCGCGCGGATGGTCTCGCGGGCGATGATCCGCGAGCCGACCGCGGCCTGGATCGGCACCTCGTACTGCTGGCGCGGGATGAGCTCGCGCAGCTTGGAGACCATCGAGTTGCCGTAGGCGTACGCGGCGTCCTTGTGCACGATCGCCGAGAACGCGTCGACGGGCTCACCCTGCAGCAGGATGTCGACCTTGACCAGGTCGGCGGCCTGCTCGCCCGCGGGCTCGTAGTTCATCGAGGCGTAGCCGCGGGTGCGCGACTTCAGCACGTCGAAGAAGTCGAAGATGATCTCGGCGAGCGGCATCGTGTAGCGCAGCTCGACGCGGCTGTCGGACAGGTAGTCCATGCCCTCGAGCTGCCCGCGTCGCGACTGGCAGAGCTCCATGATCGCGCCGACGAACTCCGCCGGGGCCAGCACCGAGACCTTGGTGATCGGCTCGTAGATCGCCGAGACCTTGCCGTCGGGCCAGTCGGCCGGGTTCGTCACCTCCGCCTCGCTGCCGTCGTCGAGCTCGAGGCGGTAGACGGTGTTCGGCGCGGTCGAGATCAGGTCGAGGCCGTACTCGCGCTCGAGCCGGTCGCGGGTGATCTCCAGGTGCAGCAGCCCGAGGAACCCGCAGCGGAAGCCGAAGCCCAGCGCGGCGGAGGTCTCGGGCTCGTAGGAGAGGGCCGCGTCGTTGAGCCGCAGGCGGTCCAGCGCGTCGCGCAGCAGCGGGTAGTCGCTGCCGTCGATGGGATAGAGCCCGGAGAAGACCATCGGCTGCGGGTCCCGGTAGCCGCCCAGCGGCTCGGTGGCGCCGTGGCGCTCCCACGTGACGGTGTCGCCGACGCGGGACTGGCGGACGTCCTTCACCCCGGTCATCAGGTAGCCGACCTCGCCGACGCCCAGGCCCTGGCAGGGCTTCTGGTCCGGCGAGATGATCCCGACCTCGAGCAGCTCGTGCACCGCGTTGGTCGACATCATCCGGATGCGCTCGCGCGGGGTGATCTTCCCGTCGACGACGCGGATGTAGGTCACGACGCCGCGGTAGGTGTCGTAGACCGAGTCGAAGATCATCGCGCGGGCCGGGGCGTCGGGGTCGCCGACCGGGGCGGGCACGCGGCGCACCACCGAGTCCAGCACCGCCCCGACCCCGTCGCCGGTCTTGGCGGAGATGCGCAGGACGTCGTCGGGCTCGCAGCCGATGAGGTGCGCGATCTCGCCGGCGTACTTCTCGGGCTCGGCGGCCGGCAGGTCGATCTTGTTGAGGACCGGGATGATCTCCAGGTCGTGCTCGAGCGCGAGGTAGAGGTTGGCGAGGGTCTGCGCCTCGATGCCCTGCGCGGCGTCGACCAGCAGGATCGCGCCCTCGCAGGCGGCGAGCGACCGGCTCACCTCGTAGGTGAAGTCGACGTGCCCCGGGGTGTCGATGAGGTGCAGGACGTGGTCGCGCATCTCGCCGTCGGGCCCCGCGGCGCACCACGGCAGGCGCACGTTCTGCGCCTTGATGGTGATGCCGCGCTCGCGCTCGATGTCCATGCGGTCGAGGTACTGCGCCCGGTAGGCCCGGTCACCCAGGACGCCCGTGAGCTGCAGCATGCGGTCGGCCAGGGTCGACTTGCCGTGGTCGATGTGGGCGATGATGCAGAAGTTCCGGATCCGGTCCGGCGGCGTGAACGTCTCGTCGGCGTAGCCCACGGTGCCGGGTCGGCCCAGCCCAGAGTCGGACTCGAGTTGGTCCGACTGCTGCGGCGTGGTGGTCTCGGTCAACGAGGTCCTCGTTCCTGCTCGGGCCCGGGTAGGTGCTTCCTCCCATGGTCCCACGGCACCCGACCGGCACCGCCGATGTGGGGCATTGGTAATCTGGGCGCCACTGCGCCGTGCGGGCCTGACGCCTGTGTCTGCTCCCGGGCGCGTCCGCACGCAGAAGACGTCCGCATCACCGATCAAGAGGTTCGAAGGCCCCGTGGCGAACATCAAGCAGCAGGTCAAGCGCAATCGCAAGAACGAGGAGGCTCGTCAGGCGAACAAGGCGGTCAAGTCGCGCATCAAGACCGCCATCCGTCGCTACCGCGAGACCCTCGAGTCCGGCGACACCGCCGCCGCCGACGAGCGCCGCCGCGAGGCCGGCCGGCTGCTCGACAAGGCCGCGAGCAAGGGCGTCATCCACAAGAACCAGGCGGCGAACAAGAAGTCCCGCATGGCCCACCGCGCAGTGCGCTTCACCGTCGACGCCAAGGGTGGCAAGACGCCGGCCTGAGCCGTACCGACCGGGGCACCCTCGGCCGCTCCCCGCGGCCGGGAGGTGCCCTTCGTCGTGTCCGGGGTCGGCGCAGTCGTGTCCGGGGGCAGGCGCGCGGGCGGTCGGTGCCGGCCGCGGGTCGGACAACGTCGGCGGCGAGGGGCACACCGCGCATCCCCGGAGCGCTCCCGGGATGCCTCAGGTGCTCCTGATCATGCAGCTGGGCACGCGCGGGGCGGCTCAGCGCCGCCGGGCCTGCCCCGCCAGCGCGGCGAGCTCCACCGTCGCCCGTTCCAGGGCGTACGACGCGTCGGCCGCGACGCCCTTGACGTCGGCGTTCACGTCGGCCACCAGCGACATCGCCCGCGTCAGCCCCGGGCCGTCCCAGCCGCGGGCCTGCCCCTGGGCCTTCTTGACCTTCCACGGCGGCATCTTCAGCTCCGAGGCCATCCGGTACGGGTCGCCCCGGCCGGCCGCGGACACCCGCGCGATGGTGCGCACGGCGTCGGCGAGCGCGTCGGCCACCAGCACGTGGGCCACCCCGGTGTCGAGCGCCCAGCGCAGCGCCTCGAGCGCGCCCGCCCGGTCCCCCGTCACCGCGCGCTCGGCCACCGCGAAGCCGGTGACGTCGGCCCGACCGCGGTGGAAGGCGCGGACGGCCTCGGCGTCGACCTGACCACCCGAGTCGCTGACCAGCTGTGACGACGCCGCGGCGAGCTCGCGCAGGTCGGACCCCACGGCGTCGAGCAGCAGGCCCAGGGCCTCCCCGGTGATGGTGCCGCCGGCCTGGCGGACCTCGGCCCGCACGAAGTCGGCCCGCTGGTCGTACTTCTGGAGCTTCGGGGCCTCGGTGACCGCGGCTCCCGCCTTCTTCAGCCCGTCGAGCAGGGCCTTGCCCTTGGCCCCGCCCGCGTGCACGGCGACGAGGGCGACGCCGTCGGTGGGCGCCTTCGCGTAGTCGACGAGCACGGTGGTGACCTCGGTGTTCGCGTCCTGCGCCGCCTCGAGCACCACGACGCGGGCCTCGGCGAACAACGAGGGGCTCACCAGCTCGGCGAGCAGGCCCGCGGTGATCTCGCTGGCCCTGAGGGAGCGCACCTCGACGTCCGGATCCCGACGGCGGGCGGCGACGACCACGGCCGAGACGGCCCGCTCGACCAGCAGCGCCTCGTCGCCCACGACGAGCCGCACCGGGGCGTCGTCCACCGCGCCGCCGGACCCCGGGGTGGCGGCGGTGGTCGCGGAACGGGCTCTCGGGGGCACGTCCCCATCCTCCCAGGACCCCCCGACACGTGGTGAGGGCAACGCCGTCGCGCGGTGGCCGCAGCGCCTCGTGGTGCCGTAACGTGCCCGTAGCGCACGGCGAAGATCGAACCTGCCCCGGATCGATCCGCACCGGGCCGGACAACCGAATACGGCTCATCCAGAGGGGTAGAGGGAACGGCCCGACGACACCCCGGCAACCGGCGGCACCCGCACTCGCGGGCGGCAAGACCGGTGCCAATTCCGACCCGCCGGGTGGCGGGGAAGATGAGGAGACACCCTTTCATGACCCTGACCGCCTCCGGCCCGTCGAGCACCGCGTCCGGGTCCGCCGGCTCGTCCCTCGACCTCGGCCCCGCCTCCGCACTCGCGTGCCGGGCCTGTGGCCACCGCCTCGCCCTCGCGGCCGAGTTCGCGTGTCCCGAGTGTTTCGGTCCGCTCGAGGTCGCCTACGACTTCGGGCGGGTGACCCGCGAGCAGATCGAGCGCGGGCCCAAGAGCATCTGGCGCTACAAGGACCTGCTGCCGGTACCGACGACCGTGGAGTCGCACCCGAACACGGAGCCCGGCCTCACCCGGCTCGTGAAGGCCGACCGGCTCGGCGCCGAGCTGGGGATCCGCAACCTCTGGGTCAAGGACGACACCGGCAACCCGACGCACTCCTTCAAGGACCGCGTCGTCGCCGTCGCCCTCGCCGCCGCCCGTGAGCTGGGCTTCTCCGTGCTCGCCTGCCCGTCGACCGGCAACCTCGCGAACGCGACCGCGGCCGCCGCCGCGCGGGCCGGCTGGGACTCCGTCGTCCTGATCCCGTCCTCCCTCGAGCGCGCGAAGATCCTGATGACGGCGGTGTACGACACGACGCTGCTGGCCGTCGACGGCACCTACGACGACGTCAACCGCCTCGCCACCGAGCTCGCCTTCGAGCAGGAGGACTGGGCGTTCGTCAACGTGAACGTGCGGCCCTACTACGCCGAGGGCTCGAAGTCGCTGGGCTACGAGATCGCCGAGCAGCTCGGCTGGCGCATCCCGGCGCAGACGGTGATCCCGGTGGCGTCCGGCTCCCAGCTCACCAAGGTCGACAAGGCGTACGGCGAGCTGGTCTCGCTGGGGTTGGTCGACGGCGGGGACTGGAAGGTGTTCGGCGCGCAGGCCGCCGGGTGCTCCCCGGTGTCGACGGCGTTCGCCGAGGGCACGGACGTCGTCCGGCCGCAGAAGCCGGACACCATCGCCCGCTCCCTCGCGATCGGCAACCCCGCCGACGGGCCGTACGTGCTCGACACGGTGCGCCGCTGCGGCGGGGCGGTCACCGACGTGACCGACGACGAGGTCCGCGACGCCATGCGCCTCCTCGCCCGCACCGAGGGGATCTTCGCCGAGACCGCGGGCGGGGTCACGGTGGCGAACGCCCGCAAGCTGGTCGAGGAGGGCCGGCTCGACCCCGACGCCGACACCGTCCTGCTGATCACCGGCGACGGGCTCAAGACCCTGGACGCCATCGAGGGCCACGTCGGCCCGACGGCGACCGTGCCCGCCTCCTCCAAGGCCGTCCGCGAGGCCCTCGGCCTGTAGGACCTGCTCACCGCCGCTTCGGGTCCGGACGGGGGTCACCGCGCGCGACGACCGCGGTGCCCCCGCCCGCCCGACCCCCGCCCGACGCGGGCACGACGGCGAGGTCCCCGCTCTGGTCGGTGCGCCGCACGAGGGCGCCGGTACCGGCGAGCAGGCCCATCATCGCCGGGTTCGGGTGCCCGTAGCTGTTGCCCTGCCCGACGCTGACCAGCGCGAGCCGCGCGTGCGCCGCCGTCACGAACGCCGGGAGCGACGACCGCGAGCCGTGGTGGGGCACCTTGAGTACGTCGGCGCCCAGGTCGGCCCCGGTCGCCAGCAGCGCCTCCTGCGACTCGGCCTCGGCGTCGCCGGGCAGCAGGATGCGCCCGAGCGGCGTCGTGGCCCGCAGGATCAGTGAGGTGTCGTTGACCTCGGTGCCGTCGTCGGCGTCGACGTGCGGGCTCGGGTGCACCGGTCCGAGGACGTCGAGCTCGAGCCCGGGCCAGCGCAGCGTGATCCCGCGGTCGAGCCCGACGATCGGCGCGCCCGCCGCCCGGGCCCGGCCCGTGACCTGGGCGAGCGCCCCGAGCGGCTCGTGCACCGGCCCGACCGCGACGGCGGCCGCCCGCCGTCCGCGCAGGGCCCCGGCAAGCCCGTCCACGTGGTCGGCGTGCAGGTGCGAGAGCACGACGAGCGCGAACGAGCGCACGCCGAGCCGTGCCAGGCACCCGTCGACGGCGCTGCCGTCCGGGCCGGCGTCGAGGAGCACGGCCCGCCCGGGTTCACCGGTGGCGAGCACGAGCGCGTCGCCCTGCCCGACGTCGCACATGACGAAGACCCAGTTCGGCGGCGGCCACCCCACCGGGACGACGCGGGTGGGCACGAGCACGAGCAGCAGGCCCACGACGACGGCGAGGGCGAGCAGCCGGACGCGTCGCCACCGCAGGGCGACGAGGCCGAGCGCGACCAGCCCGGCCAGCAGCAGCCCGCCGGTGACCCCGCCCGGCCACGTCAGCGTCGCGCCCGGCACCGCGGCGCACCGCCGTGCGACCCACACCAGCCACGACACCTCCGGCCCGGCGAGCCACACCGCGGCGTGCGCCCCGGCGGTCCACCAGGGTGCGAGGACCGCGGCCAGGACCCCGAGCACGGTCGCGGGGGCGACGACGGGTGCCGCGAGCAGGTTCGCGAGCACCGCGACGAGGCTGACCTCGCCGGACAGGCCCGCCACCACCGGCGCGGTGACCACGTGCGCGGCGAGCGGCACCGCCAGCGCCTCCGCGACCCCCGGCGGGACGCCGCGTCTGCGCAGCGCGGAGACGACGACCGGGGCGAGCAGCACGAGCGCCCCGGTCGCGAGCACCGAGAGCGCGAACCCGGCGTCCACCGCCAGCGCCGGATCGACCAGGAGCAGGACGATCGACGGTGACGGCGAGCGCGGGCACCACCGAGCGGGTCCGTCCGAGGGCGAGCGCGAGGATCACCACCGCGCCCATGGCGCCCGCCCGCAGCACGCTCGGCGACGGACGCGCGAGGACCACGAAGCCGACCAGGGCCAGCAGGGCCAGGACGGCCACCGTCCGCGGACCCAGCCGTCCCAGCCGCGCGAGGAGCAGGACCGACCCGAGCACGAAGGCCACGTTCGACCCGCTGACGGCCAGGAGATGCGTGAGGCCCGCCGTCCGGAAGTCCCGGTCGAGGTCGGCGCCGATCCGCGAGGTGTCCCCGACGACGAGCCCCGGCAACAGCGCCGCCGGCTCCTCGCCGAGCACCGCCCGGGACGCCTCGCGCAGGCCCGCCCGCAGGTCGCCCGCGGCGAGCTGGAGGCCCGGCGGCGGGCCGACGTCGCGCGGCGGGCCCCGGGTGCGCAGGACCGCGACGGTGAGGTCGCCGCGCGTCGAGGGCCCGAGGGTGCCGCTCGCGGTGGCCCGCTGTCCCGGGAGCAGGCCGGCCCACCCGGCGGCGGGCGCGAGCAGCACCACCCGGCCGTCGCCCCGCCACCGCGCCCCGGCGGCCTGGGCGGCGGCGAGCTCGGCCCGCACGACCACCCGGGGCTCCCCCGCGAGGCCGGTGCTGCGCAGCGGCGTCGGGTCGTCGGTGAGGACGACCTCGAGGGTGGCCGCGGACCCGGCGTCGGCCGCGGCCCGCAGCGGGTGCCCGGCGACCTGGTGGGCCGCCGTGCTCGCGACCCCACCGACCGCGCCCGCGCAGATACCCGTCGCGAGCAGCCCGGCCGCCCAGCGCGGCGCCGACGTCCCCGCCCGCCGAACCGCGTGCAGCCGGCGCCCACCGAGCGTCGCGGCCACCAGCGCGAGCACCGTGAGCAGCACGCCGGGCCCCCACCCGAGGGCGAGCGGCACGAGGGCGGCGGCCCACGCGGCCAGCGCGGGTGGGACGAGGCGGGCGTCGACGGCCGGGCGGGGTCCGGGGTCGGAGCGGTCCCGGCCGCCGGTGCTCACACCCGCACCAGGTCGCGCAGGGTGCCGAACCGGGCGTCGCCGATCCCGGGGATCTCCCGCAGCTGCTCGACCGCCGCGAACCGGCCGTTCTGGGTGCGCCAGTCGAGGATCTTCTTCGCGGTGACCGGCCCCACGCCGGGCAGGCCGTCGAGCTGCTCGAGGGTGGCCGCGTTGAGGTCGAGCTTCCCGCCGGGCGCGGCGCCCGCTCCCCCGGCCGCTCCGGCTCCCCCGGCCGCTCCCGCTGCTCCGGACGCTCCTGCTGCACTGGCTGCCGGCGCCCCGGCCGCGGCCGGCGGCGCGGCGACCCCGACGAGGATCTGCTGACCGTCGACGACGCGGGCGGCGAGGTTCAGCGGCGTCAGATCGACCGCGGGGAGCGCCCCGCCCGCCGCCTCGACGGCATCCCCGACCCGGGCGCCCTCCCGGAGGGTCACCAGCCCCGGCCGGCGGACCTTCCCGGCGACGTTGACGACCACGGGGCCGCCGGGCGCCGGCGCCGCGACGGCCGACGGCAACGTGTTCGGCCCGGCCGGGGCACCCGCCGACACGACCGGGAGCGCGGGCACCGGCTCGGCGACCGGGCGCCCGGCCCACACCCCCACCGCGGCGACGACGGCGGCCAGCGCCGCGACCACGGCCAGCCCGATGGCGCCCCACCCACCGGGGTCCCAGCGGGCGCCGACCCAGGAGCGCGGGCAGCCACCGCGCGGGTCCACGCCGCGGCTCGTCCCACGCGCTGCGCGGCGCCGGTGCGATGCGGACCGGCCCCGCCTCGCCGCCACCGTCGTCGTCGTCGGGATCCGGCGGACTCTCGCTCACCCACAGCCGCGCCCCCGGCGTTCCCTCAGGAGCGGGCCACCCGCGCGGCGCCCCCGGCGTCCCGTCGGGTGCCGGCCACCCGCGCGGCACCACCGGCTGCTCGGGCTCGGGGTCCGGCAGGGGTGGGGCGGTGAGGGTCTGCAGCCGCAGGCGGGCGTCGTCGGGGACCACGAGCGCGACGCTAGGGACGCGCGGGGCTGCCCTCCGAGCTCGCGACCGGCGCCTGGGGATCACCGGGGGTCCCGCTGCCGGTGGGGACGGCGGCCTGCTCCGAACGGTACGAGGCGGGCCCGCCGGACGTCGCAGCGAACACGGCCGTCACGGCCCGCGCCACCGCCTCCCCGACCGCCCGGTGCGCCGGCCAGCCCCAATGGATGCCGTCCGGGTTCCCGCGCCCGGTGAGGATGTGCTCGGTGACCAGCGGCGCGGACTCGACGGTGGCCACCCCGTGCTCACCCGCCCACGCGCGCATCGCCTCGACGTGGTCCGACCGGCGCCGGTGCACCCCGCCGTAGAACGCCGAGCGGTGCACCGAGGGCAGCAGCAGGACGACGGGCGCGTCGGGCCGCAGCGTCGTCACCGCCACCCGGCACCGCTCCAGGTAGCGCACCGTCTCCGTCGCGGGCAGCGCCGTCGGCCGCCCGGCGACCCAGCGGGCGGCCACCGTGGCCGCCGCCGCGTGCCCGGCCCGGTAGCCGGCCCGCGCCCGCGTGCGGAGACCGGCGGGACGCAGGACCGGGATCAGCTCGCGGACGGCGGTGGGCAGCGGCGAGGGCAGCGAGTCCATGCCGCCGACGCCGAGGACCAGCACGTCGGTGTGCATGACCGACGCCCACACCCGCGGGTCGGAGCGCACCGCGGTCCAGGCGTGGCGGGCGGTCCAGCCCAGCCCGGCGTGGAGGTCGGCGGTGCCCCGCAGCGCGGCCCCGGCCACGTGCGGCCACAGGCGCGGCTCGTCGGCGGGGTGGGCGGTGCGGGGGCCGTGGAAGCTCAGGGAGTCGCCGAGCACGAGCAGGTGGGGGCCGCGGCGGACCGCGCCACCCGCGTCCGACGTCACGCGCCGGCGCCCCACTGGGCCAGCCGCCAGCGGTCCGCGCGGAGCTCCAGCGACGACCACCGGCAGTTGCCCAGCGGCCCGAGCGAGGTCCACTGCTCGACCGGCCACCCGAGGAACGCGCAGGTCAGCGCGGTGATGGTGCCACCGTGGGCGACCAGCACGGCCGTGCCTCCGGCCGCGTCGGACCCCGCCGTCCCGATCACCTCATGCAGCACGGGAAGCGCCCGCTCCCCGGCGTCGACGCGCGACTCCCCGCCGGGCGGGGCGAAGGCCGGGTCGTCCCGCCACCGCTCGAGACCGCCGGGCCAGCCGGCCGCCACCTCGGTGTCGACGAGGCCCTGCCACTGCCCGACGTCGGTCTCGCGCAGGCGGGGCTCCTTGCGCGGGTCCAGTCCGGCGGCCTCCCCGACGGCGAGGGCGGTCTGCAGGGCGCGGGTGAGGTCGGAGGAGACGAGCACCGCCGGCTCGAAGCGGGCGACGAGCGGCGCGACCTCGGCCGCCTGCGCCTGCCCGGTCTCGTCGAGCGGGGGGTCGAGGCGGCCCTGCATGCGGCGTTCGGCGTTCCAGGCGGTGCGACCGTGCCGGAGCAGCACGACGCGGGTGATCCCGCCGGGGTCGCTCATCGCACCCGGGTCAGTCGCCGGCGCGGACCGGGGCGTTGACCTCGGCCGGGAGCTCGATGCGCGGGCAGTCCTTCCACAGCCGCTCGAGGCCGTAGAAGTCACGCTCCTCGGTGTGCAGCACGTGCACCACGATGTCGCCGTAGTCCAGGAGCACCCAGCGGGCCTCCTGCCTGCCCTCGCGGCGCACGGCCTTGACGTCCTCGTCGCGGAGCTTCTCCTCGACGTTGTCGACCACGGCCTGCACCTGGCGCTCGTTCGGCGCCGAGGCGATGACGAAGCAGTCGGTGAGCGGGAGGCGCTCCGAGACGTCGATCGCGACCACGTCCTGGGCGAGCTTGTCGGCGGCGGCCAGGGCCGCGACCTCGGCCAGGCGCCGCGCACTGTCGGTGGCGGCCATCGTCGTCGAGTCTACCCGGACGGACGGCCCGGTTTCGGGACCGGGACCGATGTCCATACTCGACGCATGGGAGACGCAGCGGAGCGGACCGCCACCCGCCGGGGCTACGAGTTCGGCGACGGGCTGGCCCAGGGACCCGATCTGCTCGCGGCCGCGGAGACCGCGGTGGCCGCCGCGACGGCCCCGCTGCACGGCCGGCGTCCGGACCTGCTGGCCGTCTTCGTCTCCCACCCCGACCCGGACCTCGCCGCCGCCGCCGGGCAGCGCGCCATGGAGATCGCCGGAGCGACGACGGCGTTCGGGTGCCGGGCCTCCGGTGTGATCGGCGACGGCCGCGGGGTGGAGGACACCCCCGCCGTCTCGGTGTGGGCGGCGACGCTGCCGGGCGTGCGGGTCACGCCCTACCGGCTGCAGGCGGCCCGGAACGAGGGCGGCATCTCGGTCGGCGGGATGCCGGTGCCCGCCGACGACGACGCGGTGGCGGTGCTGCTCGCGGACCCGTTCACCTTCCCCGCGCAGGGGTTCGTCGAGCAGTCGGACACGGCGCTCGGCGGGCTGCCCCTGATCGGGGGCCTCGCGACGGCACCGACCGGGACGAGCGCGCTCGGACCCGGCCGACCCACTCCCGGTGGGGCACGCCTGTTCCTCGACGGCGAGGTGCACGAGCGCGGGGCGGTCGGGGTGCTGCTCGGCGGCAACGTCGCGGTCCGGACGCTGGTCAGCCAGGGCTGCCGCCCGATCGGCCCCACGATGACGGTGACCGAGGCCGGCGGCTCCGAGCTCCACGCGCTCGCCGGGGTCCCCGCCTACCGCAAGCTCGAGGAGATCCTGCGCGACCTCGACGAGGCCGACCGGGCCCTCGCGCTGCAGGGCCTGCACCTCGGCATCGCCATCGACGAGTACGCCGACGCCCACGGCCGTGGCGACTTCCTCATCCGCGGCGTCGTCGGGGCCGACGAACAGACGCAGACGGTGACCGTCGGCGACGTCGTCGAGGTCGGGCGCACCGTGCGCTTCCACGTGCGCGACGCGACGACGGCGGGCGAGGACCTGGACGCGCTCATGGCGGCCTCCGGCGACGACGGCCCCGTCGGCGGAGCGCTGCTGTTCACCTGCACCGGCCGCGGGCGGGTGATGTTCGGCGAGCCGGACTCGGTCCACGGCGGCGCCAGCCACGACGTGCGGGCGATCCGCCGCGGCCTGGCGCCCCGGGTGGCGGGGTTCTTCGCCGACGGGGAGATCGGCCCGGTCTCGTCGAAGAACCACCTGCACGGCTTCACCGCGTCGGTGCTCGCGTTCGACGGGTAGGTGGCCTCCGGCCTCGTGAACCCATCGACGGGCTCTCCCGAGTCGGTGCCGGGGAGTCTGTCGAGCGTGCGTCGGCCGGGGACCGCCGTCGGGATGTCCGATCGGGACACACTCCGGAGGACCGGGTCCCGAAGCCCCGGTTTTCGAGCCTGATCGGCGACCACACGTCACGACCGGCGCGGACCGTCTGGCCGTCGAGGTCCGCGGGCGCCGACCGGACCCCCACGGCTCCCGACGCAGCCCTCGAGGTCCACTCGACCGCGCGAGCCGGTCGGCCTCGGGCCGAGTGGACCCTCACGGCTGCCACCACAGCCCTCGAGGTCCGCTCGGCACGATCTCCGACACGACCCAGGGCACGGATGACGTCCTCACGGGCGCGGAGCGCACCTCAGCCCGTCGATCACCACCCGGATCGCCCGCTGCCGCACCTCCGGCTCGACCGGCAGGAACGCCTGGGCCGCCGCGACGCCGCGGACCAGGAAGTGGATCTCGTCGACCCCGACGTCGGCCCGGATCCGGCCGGTCGCCTGGGCGCGGCCGAGGACCTCGGCCACGACCTCCCGCATGCGCTCCGCCGCCGCGCGCGCCGCGTCACCGAACCCGCCGTCGTCGTCGAGCAGGTGCCCCGCCATCGCCAGCTTCGTCGGGGCCCGCTCGGCCATCTCGGCGACGAGCCCGGTCAGGGCCGCCACGGCGTCGTCCCCGGTCCCGGCCGCGCGGGCGTCCTCCGCGAGCTCGTCGAGGTGGGCGACGAGGGCGTGCTCGACGAGGTCGCGCTTGGTCGGGAAGTGCCGGAAGACGGTGCCCGCCCCGACGCCCGCCCGCCGGGCGACGTCCTCGGTGGAGGCCTCGACGCCCTGCTCGGCGAACACCTCCTGGGCGGCCGCGAGGACCCGACGGCGGTTGGCGGCGGCGTCCGCGCGCACGGCAGCTCCTGGAAACGGAGTCGTCACTCCGCTACGGTCGGAAGCGGAGTCGGTACTCCGCTCATCCTCCCCCGAAGCGAGGTCGTCATGGTCCCGAGGTCGCCAGGAGCGTCACCAGGAACGTCACCCGCGGCCGTCGTCCGCGCCGTCATGGACGGCGTGAGCCGCCTGGTCCTCGGCGACGGGTCGCAGGTCGAGCGGCTCGTGGCGCTCTACGCGGAGCCGACGCACGTCGTGCACCCGATGAACCCCGCGATCCCGCCGCTGCGCACCCGCGACGAGCTCCGCGCCCACTTCGCCGCGGCGCCGACGCACCTCGGTCGGCCGGACGCATTCGGGCCGGCCGACGTCGTCGTGCACGAGACGACCGACCCGGAGGTCGTCGTCGCCGACTTCCACTACACCGTGACGCGCGGGGCGACGACGGCGAGCATCCCGTGCGTGTTCGTCGTGCGGGTGCGGGACGGGCTCATCGTGGAGTCGCGTGACCACGCGGGCGCGCCGGCCTGACCGGCCCCCGGAGCCGGTGGGCGAACGGCGCCGTCCTGCCGTCAGACCCCCGAACCGGGTGGGCGAACGGCGCCGTCCTGCCGCCAGGCTGCAGGAACGGCACTGTGCTGCCACCGGGTGTCAGCCGACCTCAGCCGGGACCCGGCCGCTCCTTCTGCGGGTGCAGCGTCTCCCCGCGGGCGAGCATCGCCACGTACTCGCCGACACGCCGCTCGCGGGTCTCGGCGCGCTTGAGCTGTCCGAGCCGGTGCAGGATCGCGTACCGGTTCTGGCTGGTCAGGCGCTCGAACATCGCCGCGGCGTCCGGTGAGGCGGCCAGCGCCGCGGCGAGGTCGGCGGGAACCTCGGCGGTCGCGGGCCCGGCGTACGCCGTCTCCCAGCGCCCGTCGGCCTTCGCGCGCTCCACCTCGGCGTGCCCGGCGGGCTGCATGCGCCCCTCGTCGACCAGCCGCGCGACGTGGGAGACGTTGCGCGCCGACCACGGGCTGCGCGCGCGGCGCGGGGTGTACCGCTGGAACATCGTGTGCTCGTCGCGGCGCCGGGCCTGCCCGTCGATCCAGCCGTGGCAGAGGGCCTCGTCGAGGGCCTCGTCGTAGGTGAGCGTGGTCGGCGGCTCCGGCAGCGCGAGCGCCGCCTTCTTCGCCAGCACCAGCCACACGCCCGTGGGGTCGGTGTGGTGCTCGCGCAGCCAGTCCCGCCAGGCGGGGGCGTCGGGCACCAGGAGCTCGGGCTGGTCGGTCATCAGCTCAGGTGCTCCAGCCGGGACGGGGTCACCCCGTCGCGGTAGAGGCCCCGCTTGGCGATGTACTGCACGACGCCGTCGGGCACCAGGTACCAGACCGGCTCGCCCTTGGCGACGCGCACGCGGCAGTCGGTCGACGAGATCGCCATGGCCGGCACCTCGATCAACGACACCGCCCCCTGCGGGAGGTGCTTGGCGTCGAGGGTGAACCCGGGGCGGGTGACCCCGACGAAGTGCGCGACCTCGAACATCTCGCTCGCCCGGTGCCACGACAGGATCTGCTCGAGGGCGTCGGCGCCGGTGATGAAGTAGAGCTCGTCGCCCGGGAAGATCGCGGCCATGTCGTGCAGGGTGTCCACGGTGTAGGTGGGGCCGTCGCGATCGACGTCGACCCGGCTCACCGTGAACCGCGGGTTGGACGCCGTCGCGACGACCGTCATGAGGTAGCGGTCCTCGGCGGCGGTGACCTCGCCCCGGGACTTCTGCCACGGCTGCCCCGTCGGGACGAACACGACCTCGTCGAGGGAGAACCGCATCGCCGCCTCGCTGGCCGCGACGAGGTGGCCGTGGTGGATCGGGTCGAAGGTCCCGCCCATCACGCCGATGCGTCTGGTCATGGCCGCCTCCCGCTCACACCGGCAGCAGGCCGCCGACGACGCCCGCCAGCTGGGCCGCCGTCCGGCACTCGTGCATGGGCATGACGCGGCCGTACTCCCGCGCCGCCGAGTCCCCGGTCCCCCACTGGCGCTCCGGCTCCGGGTTGAGCCAGTGGGCGTGCCGGGCCCGCGCGACGATCCCGGCGAGGACGCCGAGGGCCGGGTCCTGATGGTTGGTGCGGGCGTCGCCGAGGACGAGCAGCGAGCTTCGGTCGGTCACCGCGTCCGGCCAGCGCTCGGCGAAGCGGTCGAAGGCCCGCCCGTAGTCGGAGTGCCCGCTCCACGCGACGAGCCCCGGGCGGGAGTGCACCTCGGTGAGCACCTGGGCGAGGTCGGCGCCCGGGGTGAACAGGTCGGTGACCTCGACGCACCCGTCGACGAAGCAGAAGATCCGGATGCGGGAGAACTGCTCGCGCAGCGCCTGGACCAGCATCATCGTGAAGTGGCTGAACCCGGCCACCGAGCCGGACACGTCGCAGAGCAGCACCAGCTCCGGGCGCCCCGGGCGCGGGCGCCGGTGCACGAGGTTCACCGGGACGCCGCCGGTGGACATCGAGCGGCGCAGCGTGCGCCGCATGTCGATCGGACCGCGGTGGGCCCGACGACGGCGGGCGGCGAGTCGCGTCGCGAGGTGGCGGCCGAGCGGCGCGACCCGTCGTCGCAGGTCGGCGAGGGTCTCCGCGCTCGCGGAGAGGAAGTCGGTCTGCTCGGCCTGGCGTCGCACCCCGGTGCGGGCGGCGGCCTCCCGGCCGCGGATCTCCGAGCCGCGCCGCGCGGTCTCGGCCTGCACCAGGCGCCGGAACTCCGCGATGCGCGCCCGCGTCTCGCGGCGGGCGACCTCCTCGGCGAACGGGCTGTCGGCCGCGTCGCCGCCGTCGCTCCCGCGGCGGTCGCGCAGGTCGGCGAGCACCCGCGCGAGCAGCGTCTCGGGCCGCACGCGGTTGAGCGCCTGGTAGGAGGAGAAGCCCGAGGGGCTGCCGCCCGAGCCGTCCTTCCCGGCCCCCGTCCCGCCGGATCCGGTGCCCTGACTGTTCCCGACGCCGAGGGCGCCCAGCCCGTCGACGACGGCGCGGGCGAGCTCGGAGAGCGCGGCGGTGTCGCCGTCGGCGAGCAGCTGGGCGAGCAGGTCGCGCAGCGCGTCCACGTCGACCGAACCGTCGTCGGCGTAGGGCAGCGCGACCTCGCCGAGCGCCGCCCCCTGGCCCAGCGGGAACCACAGATCGAACAGCGCGTCGAACGTGGCCCGCTGCCCGGAGCGGCGCAGCAGCGCGGCGGCCAGCCCCTCGCGCAGCTGCTCGCGACGCAGCAGGTCGAGCTCGGCCATGACCGCGGCGGCGTCGACGGTCTCGCCCGGCCCGACGTCGACGTGGTGGGTGCGCAGGGCCTGCACGAAGTCGACGAGGTGGGCGGGGAGACCTCCTCGGGCGGGCGGAGCGACGGGGGAAGGCCTTCTCGGGGTGCTCATCGCTAGTTGAGACGCAGCTCGGCGGACGCCTTGACCAGGTCGGAGCGGTGCTTGAGCACGACGCCGAGGCTCTTGCGGACGGCGTCGTCGTCGAGCGTGTCGAGGCCGAGCGCGACCAGGGTGCGCGCCCAGTCGATCGTCTCCGACACCGACGGCGCCTTGCGCAGGTCCAGCCCCCGCAGCACCCCGATGATCCGCACCAGCTGCTCGGCCAGCGCCTCCGGCAGCTGCGGCACCCGGGAGGCGACGATCCGGCGCTCGAGCTCGGCGTCGGGGAAGTCCAGGTGCAGGAAGAGGCAGCGCCGCTTGAGCGCCTCGGAGAGCTCGCGGGTGGCGTTGGACGTCAGCAGCGTGAACGGCCGCTGGGTGGCGGTGATGGTGCCGAGCTCCGGGACGGTCACCTGGAAGTCGCCGAGCACCTCCAGCAGCAGGCCCTCCACCTCGACGTCGGCCTTGTCGGTCTCGTCGACGAGCAGCACCGTCGGCTCGTCGCGCCGGATCGCGGTGAGCAGGGGGCGGGTGAGCAGGAACTCCTCGGAGAAGACGTCGTCGCGTGCGTCGTCCCACGCCTCGCCCTGGCTCGCCTGGATCCGCAGCAGCTGCTTCGCGTGGTTCCACTCGTAGAGCGCGCGGGCCTCGTCGATGCCCTCGTAGCACTGCAGGCGCACGAGCCCGGCCCCGGTCGACTCGGCCACCGCGCGCGCCAGCTCGGTCTTCCCGACGCCGGCCGGGCCCTCGACGAGCAGCGGCTTGCCGAGGCGGTCGGCGAGGAACACGGTGGTCGCGACGCCGGTCGAGGCGAGGTAGCCGACGTCGGCGAGGCGGGACACGACGTCGTCGACGGAGTCGAAGAACGTCGTCCGGCCGGTCGAGTCGGTACCCACGGACCGCATCCTGCCCGCTGATCGTCCGCTTGTCCCGGCCTGGTGACGTGCCGATCCCGGGCGAGGTGATGCGCCGGTCCCGTGCAAGCAGTGCGGCGATGCTCGCGATGAGTGACAGGAAACCCCGTCGTCGAGGCGGCGTGCGGGCCTAGGACGGCGCATGCTCGGGCAGATGACGACCACCGAGACAACGCCGCAGGTCCTGGACCGGCAGCTGGGGACGACCCGCATCCCCGTCCCCTGGCTCGGCACGCTCGAGCTGTCGCGCCCGGAGCTGGTGTACGTCGGCGGCATCGCCGCGCTCGGCGTGCTCGGCCTCCTCGACTGGCCCATCGCGCTCGTCATCGGCGCCGGGCACCTGCTGGCCGCCGACCGCAGCAGCCGCGCCGCCCAGGCCCTCGGCGAAGCGGTGGAGGAGGCCGAGTAGGCCTCTGGCACGCTGCCCCGATGGCGGCGCAACGGACCGGCGTCCGCCTGCTGCTCGCGGTCGGGGTCGCCCTCATGGTCGCCGCAGCACTCGTCGGGCGCCTCGGCCTCCTCGGGGACGCGCCGATCGGCGCGGCCGACAACGCCGACGGCGCCCGCCTCTTCTGCACGGCGGGGCTCGCCCCGGACGCCACCGACGGCCACGCCTCGGGGCACGGCATCGTCGTCACGTCCTTCCGCACCGGCGGACCCGCCTGCCGGATCCCGGCCCCGTTCACCTCGGGCGGCGTCGTCCTGAAGACGACCGTCGCCCTCACGACGCGGCCCGGCGGCGGCGCGACCTTCAGCCTCACCTGGCTGGCCGGCGTCTACGCCGCCCTGCTCGGCCTCGGCGCCGGGGTCGCGGCGTGGGCGGCCTCCGCGGCGAGGGCCCGCCGGGGTGCGGTCGTGCTCGCCGTCGTCGTGCCCCCGCTCCTGCCGCTGCTGGTCGTCCCGTGGTGGTCCCGGTTCCTGGTGTCGACCTACGGCGAACCGGCCGGGCTCCTCGGGACCGCGTGGTTCGTGTGGGGCCTGCTGGCGGTCGCCCTCACCCGCGCCGGCGACCGGTCCGCCCGCCTGACGGCGCTCGCGCTCGTCGCCGCGGGCGGTGTCGTCGCAGCGACCGCCAAGCCCGGCTTCCTCCCCGTCGGGCTCGCGGCGGTGGTGGGGTGCGCGCTGGTCACGGTCGGGACCCGGACGTGGCGGCGCCGCGTCCCCGGTCTCGCGGCGGCCGTCGTCGTGGTCGCCCTCGGCGCGTCCCCGGTGCTCGCCGGGATCCGCTACCAGGACGCGCTCTACGAGGTCCCGAACACCCACGACCTGGTGTTC
The DNA here is from genome assembly GCA_963849235.1 of uncultured Actinomycetota bacterium. Classification (GTDB taxonomy): domain Bacteria; phylum Actinomycetota; class Actinomycetes; order Mycobacteriales; family Pseudonocardiaceae; genus Actinomycetospora. Next base: position 33,326 of record CAWKGY010000006.1, read on the forward strand.
ACCGCGATCCTCCCCGAGTCCGGGCCGGGACCGCTCCCGGCGCTCGGGCTGCCCCCGGAGGACTGGCGGAACTCCGGCGAGCACTACTACCTCGACCTCGGCCGCAACGTCGCGGGCTGGGACGAGACCCCCGGCCCGCGGACGACGGCGATCCGGGCGGCCGCGCGCACCTGGGTGGCGCACCACCCGGTGCTCGTCGCCCGGATGGTGCACCGGGGTCTGCTCGCGACCCTGCGCCCCGAGATCCCCTACCTGGTGTCGACGACGGCGGGCGACCAGACCGTGAGCGGTTCGCTCCCGGTCCCGGACGTCCCCGAGGGCGCCCAGCACATGGGGGTGACCTTCGCCTACCTCGACCGGCTCCCCGGCCGCTGGGTGCCGCCCACGGTCGTCGCGCTGGCCCTGCTCGCCGCGGCGGCGACGGTGCTCCTCCCCCGCCGCAGCCGCCGCCTCGGCGCCGCACGAGGACTGGTCCGCGTGGCCGGGGTCCTGGCCGTGACCGCCGTCGGGATCGTGCTGCTGGCCGCGCTCGGCGACGGGTACGTCGAGCTGGCCAAGCACGTGTGGCTCGCGTCCTACCTGCTCGTGGTGACCACGACGGCGCTGCTGGCGGCCGTCGTCGCCGTGCTCGTCCGGCGGTTCACGCGGGCGGGTGCTCCCACATCGTGATGCGGAACAGGTCGAGGAACCCGAGCCGCCGGTAGACGCCCTGCCCGTCGTCGCTGGCGACGAGCACCGCGGGCAGGTCCGGGGCCACGTCGACGACGGCGGACGTGATCGCCGCGCCGAAGCCGCGGCGGCGGGCCGGGGCGAGCGTCGCGACCCAGTCGACCTCGACGATCCCGTGGTGCACCGCCGCACCGGCCGTCGCCACCGGGACACCGTCGGCGTAGCCGACGCGCAGCTGCAGCATCGAGCCGACGAGGGCGGGGTCGGCGATCGCGGGCCTCTCGGCGGCGGCCAGGCCGTACGCCTCGACGAGCACGGACCGGAAGTCGGCGAGGGTGGCCGCGTCGGTCACCGGCCGGACGTCGAGGCCGGGCGCGGGGACGGGCGTCGGGCCGGGTGGGCGCAGCATCAGGGGCGGATGGCCGACCCGGACGAGGCCGTGTGCGGTGAGGTCCGGGGTCGGGAAGACCGAGAGCAGCACCCACCACCGCGGCGCCGGGAAGAACGCGTCCGCCGCCGCGACCAGGTCCGGCCACTCGGCCTCCCCGAGCGGGCGGGTGACGACGACGGCGTTGTCGTAGCCGAACGGCGAGCGCAGGTCGGCCATGCGCGCGCCGTCGACCCACTTCTGCCTGCCCCCGGTGCGCCCGGCCATCGCCGCGATCCGTTCGGCGTAGGCCAGGACGAAGCGCCGGGTGATGGTGTCGTCCGGGGGCAGGCCCGGCTCCCACCCCGTCGTCAGGACCTCCGTGCTCATGCGCCGATCGTGCGTCCTGGTGACCCCGGTCACAAGACGCTGCTCGGCCGTCGCTCCCGCCCGACCGGCCCCACGGTGTCGGGCCCCTGTGCCACGGTGGTTGCCATGACGACCGCGCTGACCGAACAGGGCGCCTCCACGGGGGATCTCCGGGCCGATGCCGAGGCGACCCTGCAGCGCCTCGCGGGCCCGGACGCCGCGCTCCGCGAGGACCAGTGGCGGGCGATCGAGGCCCTCGTGGCCCACGGGCGGCGCGCGCTCGTCGTCCAGCGCACCGGGTGGGGCAAGTCGGCGGTGTACTTCGTGGCCACCGCCCTGCTCCGGGCCCGCGGCAAGGGCCCCACGGTCATCGTCAGCCCGCTGCTCGCGCTGATGCGCAACCAGATCGAGGCGGCCGGGCGGGCCGGCATCCACGCCGTCACGGTGAACTCCGCGAACACCGAGGGGTGGCAGGAGGTCTACGCGCAAGTCCGCGCGGGGGAGGTCGACGTGCTGCTCGTCAGCCCGGAACGCCTGAACAACCCCGAGTTCCGCGACCAGGTGCTCCCCGAGCTCTCCCGCACCGCCGGCCTGCTCGTGGTCGACGAGGCGCACTGCATCTCCGACTGGGGGCACGACTTCCGGCCCGACTACCGCCGGCTGCGCACCCTCATCTCCGAGCTCCCCGAGGGCGTGCCGGTGCTGGCCACCACGGCGACCGCGAACGACCGCGTCACCACCGACGTGGCCGACCAGCTCGGCGTCTCCGGGCAGGGCGACGGCGCGCTCGTGCTGCGCGGCGAGCTCGACCGGGACTCGCTGCACCTGGGCGTGCTGTCCCTGCCCAAGGGCGCCGACCGGTTCGCCTGGCTCGCGCAGCACCTCGACGACCTCCCGGGTTCGGGCATCGTCTACACGCTCACCGTCTCGACGGCGGACGAGCTCGCGGCGTTCCTGCGCGAGCGCGGGCACGCGGTCGCCTCCTACACCGGCAAGACCGACCCGGCCGAGCGCGAGCGCGCCGAGGACGACCTGCTGGCCAACCGCGTGAAGGCGCTGGTCGCGACATCCGCGCTGGGCATGGGGTTCGACAAGCCCGACCTCGGGTTCGTCGTGCACCTCGGGGCGCCGCAGTCGCCGGTCGCCTACTACCAGCAGATCGGTCGTGCCGGCCGTGGCGTGGAGCGGGCCGAGGTGCTGCTGCTCCCCGGTCCGGAGGACCGCGACATCTGGGCCTACTTCGCCTCGCTCGCCTTCCCGGCCGAGCCCCAGGTACGGGTCGCGCTGTCGGTGCTCGGTGACGCCGGGCGGCCGATGTCGACCGCCGCGCTCGAGCCGCGCGTCGAGCTCTCCCGCGGGCGACTGGAGATGATGCTCAAGGTGCTCGACACCGACGGCGCCGTCCGCCGGGTCAAGGGCGGCTGGGAGGCCACCGGGGAGTCCTGGGAGTACGACGGGGCCCGCTACACCGGGCTGGCGAAGGCACGGCGGGCCGAGCAGCAGGCGATGCTCGACTACATCGCCACCGACGGCTGCCGCATGGAGTTCCTGCGCCGCCAGCTCGACGACCCCGGGGCCGAGCCCTGCGGGCGCTGCGACAACTGCACCGGCCGCCGCCAGGACCCGACCGTCGGCGAGGACGTGCGCGTCCAGGCCCAGGAGGTGCTCGACCGGCCCGGGGTGCCGCTGGCCCCGCGCAAGCAGTGGCCCTCCGGGATGGACGCCCTCGACGTGCCGCTCAAGGGCAAGATCAAGCCCGAGGAGGCCGCCGAGGAGGGCCGGGCGATCGGGCGGCTGACCGACGTCGGCTGGGGGCCGCGCCTGCGGCCGCTGCTGCGCGGGGACGACCTCGCGCCCGACGCCGTGGTCGACGCGGCCGTCGAGGTCCTCAAGGGCTGGGGCTGGACGGAGCGGCCGACCGGGGTGGTGTGGCTGCCCAGCCGGAACCGCCCGGCGCTCGTCGAGAGCTTCGCCCAGCGCATCGCCTCGATCGGCCGCCTCCCGCTGCTCGGCGCGCTGGCCGACTCCGCGGCGCCGCACTTCGTCGACCCCGAGGACGACTCGGAGCCCGAGCAGCCGAACTCGGCCCAGCGCCTCGCCGAGGTGTACCGCCGGCTCTCCGTGCCGTCGTCGATCACGCCCACGGGCCCGGTGCTGCTGGTCGACGACGTCACCGACTCCGGCTGGACCCTGACCGTGGCGGCGATGCTGCTCCGCCGAGCCGGGGCCACCGCCGTCCTGCCCCTCACGCTCGCGTCGACGGGCTGACCCGACCTGGACGTGGCCTGACCGACCGGCGAGAGTGAGCCGGATCCCTGACCCGGAAGGACCCGCCCCGGTGGACACCCGCGCCAACACCGTCGACGGCGTCGTGCGCCGTAGCGCCCGACGCTCGCCCGACCGCACCGCCCTGATCTTCGCCGACCGCACCTGGACCTACCGCGAGCTCGACGAGGCGACGAGCCGGACCGCCGGGTGGCTGCGTTCCCTCGGGGTCGTCCAGGGCGACCGGGTCGCCACCTACGGCCAGAACTCCGACGCCTACGTCCTGGGCTTCCTCGGGGCGGCCCGGCTCGGGGCCGTGCACGTGCCGATCAACTACGCGCTCACCGGCGAGGAGCTCGCGTACCTGATCGAGCAGTCCGGCAGCAAGGTGCTCGTCGTCGACCCGAAGCTCGCCGGGAACGTCGAGGCCCTCGCGAGCCGGCCCTCCCAGGTCGTCCCCATGCGCGACGCCCCCGGCAGCCTGCTCGAGGCCGCCCGCACCGGCGAGGTCCCGAGCCTCGACGACATCACGGTCGCCGAGGAGGACCTGGTCCAGCTGCTCTACACGAGCGGGACCACGTCCAGGCCCAAGGGCGCGATGATGACCCACCGGGGCCTGGTCCACGAGTACGTGTCGGGCATCCACGCGCTGGGGATGGCCGAGGACGACGAGCCGCTGCACGCGATGCCGCTGTACCACTCGGCCGGGATGCAGCTGTTCATGGTTCCCTACCTCGCCGTCGGCGCGACCAACCACCTGATGGAGACGCCCGACGTCCCCGAGATCCTGCGGCGCATCGAGGCCGACCGGATCGGGGCGCTGTTCCTCGCGCCGACCGTCTGGGTCCCGGCCGTCAACCACGCCGACTTCGCCACCCGCGACCTGACGAGCCTGCGCAAGGCGTTCTACGGCGCGTCGATCATGCCGGGCCCGATCCTGGCCCGGCTGCGCGAGCACCTGCCCGCGCTCGGCGTCTACAACTGCTTCGGGCAGTCCGAGATCGGGCCGCTCGCGACGGTGTTGCAGCCCGAGGAGCACGACGAGCGACCCGACTCCTGTGGACGTCCGGTGCTCTTCGTCGAGCTGCGGGTCATCGACGACGACGGGAACGACGTCGAGCCGGGCGGGTCGGGCGAGGTCGTCTACCGCTCCCCGCAGCTCTGCGAGGGCTACTGGGACAAGCCCGAGGAGACCGCCGAGGCGTTCCGGGACGGCTGGTTCCACTCCGGGGACCTGGTGCGCCTCGACGAGCAGGGATTCATCACGGTCGTCGACCGGATCAAGGACGTCATCAACACCGGCGGCATCCTCGTCGCGTCCCGCGAGGTGGAGGACGCGCTCTACACCCACCCCGCGGTCGCCGAGGTCGCCGTCATCGGGACCCCCGACGACCGGTGGATCGAGGCCGTGACGGCGTTCGTGGTGCTGCGCGACGACCAGGACGCGGGCGGGTTCGACACCGCCGAGCTGATCACCCACGCGAAGAGTCGGCTCGCGAAGTACAAGGTGCCGAAGTCGGTCCACCTCATCGAGGAGCTGCCCCGCAACCAGTCGGGCAAGCTCCTCAAGCGGATCCTGCGCGAGAAGATCTGAGCCCCGCATGAACGCCACCACGCCCGTCGGGCCGCGGGGGAACTGGTTCACCCGCGGGGGCTGGTGGTTCCTCGTGCACGTGGCCAGCCTCGGCCTGCTCGCCGTCGTCCCCTTCACCCACGCCGCGGTGCGGTCCCGCCGGGTCGGGCACGTCCTCACGGCGGCCGTGGTGGTGGCGGTGACCGTGCTCGAGTTCGCGTTGATCATGACCGCCGACCACGACGCGGCCGGGAAGGTCTCCGGCGTGAGCGCCGCCCTCGGCGGCATGGTGTTCATGCTGATGCTCATCGGCGGGCTCGTCGGCCTCGTCGTCGTCCGACACCAGGTCTACGGCCCTCGTCCGCCGGTGCCGGCGCTCCAGCCGGCCGTGGCGCGGGCGTTGGCCGCCCGCGCCCGCCGCGACGAGGCGCGCCGGCTCCTCGCGTCCGACCCGCTGCTCGCCCGCGAGCTGCGGATCGGGCGGCCCGACCTGTTCCGGGAGTACGACGACGGCGGCCTCGTCGACCTCAACTCGGCGCCCGTCCCGGTCGTCGCCGCGGTGTGCGGGCTCGACCCCGTCCACGCCGCCCAGATCGTCCACGCCCGCCAGGCGGCCGGCCGGTTCGCGGCCGTCGAGGACGTCTTCTCCTGGACCGAGCTGCCCGTCGACGTCTGGGACCGGGTACGGGATCGCGGCGTCGTCCTGTAGAACCCCGGCGTGTCCCGCTTGACACAGAATCTCACGAAGTACCAGGGACCGCGGGACCCGGTGACGATGCTCTCGAATGGGGGACGTAGCGTCGCTGGATCGATCCGACGACCTCGCTCCCCCGTTCGCGACGCGGCGCCGCGATACGTGACCGCGTGATCGCCGCGGTGGCCGGGCTGCCCGGAGCTCTCACCCACGCCGCCTCCGACCTGCGCGGGCTCGCGATCCCGCGCCGCGTGGCGGTGCCCGCCGGGGCCGGTGGGATCGCCGCCACGGTGACCGTCCTCGGCCTCGCGCTGCGGATCGGACTGGTCCGTCTGCCGCTGCTCGGCGGGGGCCTCATCGGCGTCGGCGACAACGGCGACGCCTACCGCCTCTTCTGCACCGCGGGGCTGACCCCCGACACCCCCAGCAAGTTCTCGCTCTGGCGCGGGGTCGTCGTCACCTCGTTCACCACCGGCGGGACACCGTGCACCGCCGCGCCGTCGTCGTCGGCGACGCTGCTCGGCCTCGTCGCGCCGACCGGCCCCGGCGTGTGGTCCCTGACCAGCTACGCGTGGCTGCTCGCGGCGATCGCGGCCCTCGGCGTCGGGATCGGCGCCGCCACGATCGCGTCCCAGCGACCCGCCCGCGCGGCGCTCGTGCTGCTCCCGCTCGTGCCGCTCCTGGTGGTCTCGTGGTGGACGCGGTTCCTGGTGTCGCTCTACGCGGAGCCCACGGCGCTCGTCGGGACGGTGTGGGTGCTGACCGGCCTGGTCGTCGTCGCCGCGACCCGCCCCACCGACCGCGTGCCGCGCCTCGTCGCGCTCGGCCTGCTCGCCCTCGGTGGTCTCCTCGCGGCCACGGCGAAGCCCGGGTTCGTGCCGGTCGGCGGGATCGCCGCGCTGGCCTGCGCGCTGGTGGTGATCCGGGCGCCGCGGGCCGGGCGCGGGATGCGCGTGCTCACCCGTCTCGCCGGCCCCCTCGTGGCCCTGGCCCTGGTGGCCGTCGCCGCGAGCCCGGTGTCCGAGGCCGTCGCGGGCCAGGACCGCAGCTACGCCGCCGTGAACACCCACAACCTGGTGTTCACGGCGCTGATGCCCGAGATCGGACCGGACACCGTGGCCTCCGCCGTCGGGCTGCCGCCGGGCGCCGCGCTGCACTCCGGCGAGGGCTTCTACGTCGCGGGTGGGATGGACGTCCCGGGCTGGGCGACCGTGATCGGCGACCGGCCCGACCAGGCCCGCTCCGCCGCCCGCACCGTGCTCGAGGAGCACCCGACGGCGCTCGCGACCATGGTCGGCCGCGGCCTCACCGCGACCATGCGCCCGCAGTTGCCCTATCTCCCCTCCGCGCCCCGCGGGACCGCCCCCGAGCACTTCGAGGGACGGACGGTCTACCCGGAGGCGGGTCCCGAGACGGTGCTGCTGGACGGGTGGCTCGCGGACATCGGCGCCGGGTGGCTGCCGTTGGCGACCGTGATCGCGGCCCTCGTCGCGGGAGCGGCGACGCTGCTCCCCCGGGTCCGCCGGGCGGACGCGTTGACCGTCGCCCTGGTCCGGGTCGCCGCGACGTCGGCGCTTCTCGGGTTGGGCATCGTGACCCTCGCGGTGCTCGGCGACGGGTACTACGAGCTCTCCAAGCACGTGTGGCTGGGGTCGTACCTCATCGCGGTCGCCGGGCTGACCGGCGTGACCGCCGCCGGCGTCGGCGTGACCGCCCGCTTCCGGCGCCGCCCGGCCTGACGGGCTACGACAGCCCGACCGCCGTCGACGCCGGCACCACCACGAACTGCCGCAGGCACAGGTCGGTGAACACCACCGGGCCCCGCGGGCCGGGCACGTGGTCGACGTTGATGCCGGTCTCGGGGACACGGCGCAGCTTGAACCCGTCGAGCAGCCGTGTCGTGGCGTTCCAGAAGGCGCCCGTGCCGGCGTAGGTGTCGAGGAAGACGCGGGCGGCGGCCTCGTCGGCGGTCACCACCGTCGCGGCGAGCCCCGAGGTCTCCCGGTTCGCGATCGCCGCCGCGTCGGCCGGGCCGTCCGCCGGGGCCACCGTCACCGTCGCCTCGTGCCCGTCGTCGAGGGCCCACTCGTGCCCGAGCGCGTGCTCGTGGGGCGGCAGCGACGCGCGGATGCCCGCGCCGCGCAGCAGCTCGACCAGGATCGGTGTGACGGTCTCCCACTGCGGCCGGTCGACGAGCAGCAGGTTGAGCCGGTTGCACACGCCGAGGCGGTCCACCGAGCTCGTGACCAGCTGCGTCGTCAACGCCGGGTCGGCGGCGCGGTCGACGTAGAGCACGCCACCGCCGTCCGCGTGCGCGAGCGTCCGCACCCCGTGCTGCGCGGCCTCGAGGCCCAGCGCGCGCGTGGTCTCCCCGGACCCGCGCAGGATCACCAGCCCGATCAGCCCCGGCCGGCGGACCAGCTCGACGGCGCACTCGCGGCGCGCGTCCGCCACGAGCGTCACCGCGTCGGCGGGCAGCCCCGCGGCCTCCAGGGCCGGGGAGACGACGTCCGCCATGAGGGCCGTCGCCGACGCGAGCGCGGCACCCCCGGTGCGCAGCACCCCCGCGTTCCGGGACTTGACCAGCTGCGACGCGATGTCGACGACGACGTTGGGCCGCGCCTCGAAGTTCGCCCCGATCACGCCGACAGGGCGCCGGCGCTCGACCAGCCGCAGCCCGTCGGGACGTTCCTCGAGCACGGTGTCGCGCGGCGGAGTGGGAACCTCGGCGAGCTCGCGCAGCGACTCGGCCATGGTCGCGAGCCGGTCCTCACCGAGGCGCAGCCGGTCGACCAGCGCCGACGTCGTGCCGGTGTCGAGCGCGGCCGCGACGTCGGCCTCGTTCGCGGTCGCGAGCGTCGGCGCCTTCGCCAGCAGCAGGTCGGCCATCCCGCGCAGCGCCGCCGCGATCTGCCCGTCCGTCGCCGCCGCCATCGCCGGGGCCGCCGCCGCGGCCCGCTCGCCGCAGTCGGTCACGATCTCGGCCGGGGTCGTCCGCAGGGGCGTGCTGGTCATCCGCCCAGTATGCCGATCGGGTTCCCGATGGCGGGCGGGGCGGGCGGGCCACGGCCCGCCCATGATCACGGGCACTATGGGCAGCTCCGACGGCCTCAGAACCTGCCTCACGTGCTGATGATCAACGTGGGGCGGGCGCGGCGGGTCGGTCCCTCGCGGGAGGCGGGGCGCTCCCCCTAGACCTGCGCGGGCTCGGGGGGTCGGACGCGGACCGGGACGAGGTCGTCGGCGTGGACGACCTCCCGGCGGTACTCGGGCGCGAGGTCGCGGGTCTTGCGGCCGACCAGCTCCGGCATCTCCTCGGCGTCGAACGCGACCACGCCCCGGGCGACGACCTCCCCGCGGGGTCCGACGAGCTCCACGACGTCACCGGCCTCGAAGTCGCCGTCCGACCCGGTGATGCCCGCCGCGAGCAGCGAACGCCGCTTGGTCGCCGGGCCCGAGGTCACGGCCCGCACCGCGCCGTCGTCGAGGTGCAGCCGGCCGCGCGAACCGGCCATGTGCCGCAGCCAGAACCGGCGCGCCGAGAGCCGGGGGCCGGTGGGCGCGAAGACCGTGCCGACCTCCACGCCGGTCGTCGCCAGCGCCGCCGAGGCCGCCGCCGCCGCGGCCACCAGCACCGGCACGCCGGCGCCGGAGGCCAGGTCCGCCGCGGCAAGCTTCGAGGCCATCCCGCCGCTGCCGACGCTGCCCGTGCCGGGCTTCGCGACCCGCACTCCTCCGAGATCCGCGACCCCGTGGACCTCGTCCAGCATCGAGGCCCCCGGGCTGCGCGGGTCGTCGTCGTAGACGCCGTCGACGTCGGAGAGCAGCACGAGGGCGTCGGCCCCCACGATGTGGGCGACGAGGGCGGCGAGCCGGTCGTTGTCGCCGAAGCGGATCTCGTCGGTGGCCGTCGTGTCGTTCTCGTTGACCACGGGGACCACACCGAGGCCGAGCAGCCGCTCGAAGGTGCGCTGGGCGTTCCGGTAGGGGGCGCGCCGCACGACGTCGTGGCTGGTCAGCAGCACCTGGCCCACGACGCGCTCGTGCCGGGCGAACGCGTCGGCGTACGCGCGGGTGAGGTGGAGCTGCCCGACCGACGCCGCCGCCTGCTGGCTCGCGAGGTCGCGGGGGCGGCGCGGGAGCCCGAGCGGGGCCAGCCCGGCCGCGATGGCGCCCGAGGACACCAGCACGACCTGGGTCCCCGCCGCCACGCGTCCGGCGACCGCGTCGACGAGCGCGTCCAGCCGCCCGACGTCGAGACCCCCGGACACGCTCGACAGCGACGACGAGCCGACCTTGACCACGAGCCGTCGCGCGGCGGCGACGGTCTCCCGCGCGGTCACCCGTCGCCCCGGGCGTCGTCCCCGGCGACGTCGGTCGTGTCGAAGCCGAGGGAGTCGTCGTAGGAGTCCCCGCCGTCCACCCAGCTCGGGACCCCGAGCTCGGCGTCGTCGCGGTGGCGGCGCCGGTCCTGCTTGGCGGCCTTGCGCTCGGCGGCGCTGAGGCGCTCGGCGTAGCCGGCGGCGTCCAGGCGCGGGTCGGTGCCGCGGTTCCCGCTCTGCGGGCCGCCGCTCAACGCGGCGACGCCGGCCGGGGTCGAGGGCTCCCAGTCGAAGGTGTGGATGCCGATCGTGACCATGTCCCCGGGCCGCGCGCCGGCTTCGGCGAGGGCCTCCTCGACGCCGAGGCGCGCGAGCCGGTCGGCGAGGTAACCGACGGCCTCGTCGTTGGCGAAGTCGGTCTGGCGCACCCAGCGCTCGGGCTTGTCGCCCCGAACCCGCCAGGCGGGGCCGTCGGCGGGGTTGATGTCGTCGGCGACGTCGGCCTCGACGGTGAACCCGGAGTCGTCGACGGCGGTCGGGCGCAGCACGACCCGCGGCGGGGCGGTGTGGATGACGCTCGCCCGCGCCTCCTCGACGGCGGAGGCCATGAGGAAGGTCAGCTCGCGCAGGCCGGTGTGCGCGGCGGTGGAGATCTCCACGACGGGCCAGCCGAAGGCCTCGACGTCGGGACGGACGAGCTCGGCGAGCTCGGCGGCGTCGGGCACGTCGATCTTGTTCAGCGCGACGATGCGCGGCCGGTCGCTCAGGTCGGTGCCCATGCCCGAGGCGCGCAGGGCCGGCGTGTACTCGGCGAGCTCGTGCTCGAGCGCGCGGATGTCGGAGACCGGGTCGCGGTCGGTCTCGAAGGTGGCGCAGTCGACGACGTGCACGAGCACCGAGCACCGCTCGATGTGGCGCAGGAAGTCCAGCCCGAGGCCCTTGCCGTCGGAGGCCCCGGGGATGAGTCCGGGAACGTCCGCGACGGTGAACGTCGACTGGCCGGCGCTGACCACCCCGAGGTGCGGGGTGAGCGTGGTGAACGGGTAGTCCGCGATCTTCGGCTTGGCGGCCGACAGGGCGCTGACCAGCGAGGACTTGCCGGCGCTGGGGAACCCGAGCAGCCCGACGTCGGCCATGGAGCGCAGCTCGAGCACGAGGTCGCGGGCATCGCCGGGCTCGCCGAGCAGCGCGAAGCCGGGCGCCTTGCGGGCCGGGCTGGCGAGGGCCGCGTTGCCCAGTCCCCCGCGGCCGCCGCGCGCCGCGATGAAGCGCGCACCGGGGCCGGTGAGGTCGCCGAGGATCTCGCCGTCCTCGTCCAGGACGACGGTGCCCTCGGGGACGGCGAGCTCGACGTCCTCGGCGTTCGCCCCGTTGCGGAAGCTGCCCTGTCCCGGCCGGCCGTTGGCGGCGACGGCGTGCGGGCGGTGGTGGAAGTCCAGCAGGGTGTGCACGCCGGGGTCCGCGACCAGGACGACGTCGCCGCCCCGGCCCCCGTTGCCGCCGTCGGGCCCACCGAGCGGGACGAACTTCTCGCGGCGCACGGAGGTGCAGCCGTGGCCGCCGCCCCCGGCCGTCACGTGCAGCGTCACGCGGTCGACGAACCGTGCCATGGCCCATCCTTCCCCGTGAACGCGGTCTTCCGGTACAGACGACGAGGGGCGGACCCCATCGGGCCCGCCCCTCGCCGGTGGTTCTGGTGTGTCGGTGGAGCCTGAAGTCCTCGCGGACCGTCAGGCGTCGACCGGCACGATGTTGACGTTCTTGCGCCCGGCCTTGTGGCCGAACTGCACGGCGCCCGCGATCAGCGCGAACAGCGTGTCGTCCCCGCCGCGGCCGACGCCGACGCCCGGGTGGAACTTGGTGCCACGCTGGCGGATCAGGATCTCGCCGGCCTTGACGACCTGGCCGCCGTAGCGCTTGACCCCGAGCCGCTGGGCGTTCGAGTCGCGACCGTTGCGGGAGCTGGACGCACCCTTCTTGTGAGCCATGGTGTGTCGCTCCCTTACTTCGAGATGCCGGTGATCTCGACCTGGCTGTACCGCTGGCGGTGGCCCTGGCGGCGCTTGTAGCCGGTCTTGTTCTTGTACTTCAGGATCTTGATCTTCGGGCCCTTGGTCTCCCCGACGATGCTGCCGGTGATCGAGACCTTCGCGAGGTCGTCGACCGAGGAGAGGACGGTGGACCCGTCGACGACGAGGATCGGCTGGAGGTCGACCGAGTCGCCGCCCAGGAGCTCCACGTCGACGACGTCGCCGACCGCGACCTTGTACTGCTTGCCGCCGGTCTTCACGATCGCGTACATCTCGGACGCAGGCTCCTGTCGTGCTGGACGTCTGTCTGGTTCTCGGGAGGGCTCGCGGTCCCGATCTGGGCGGGCGCCTCACCGCACGCGGAGGTCACGGACCCCCGCGCTGCTCGGACCACGATACCTGCCGCCGCGAGCGCCCCGGTGGTCGGGGTCGGTCGCGGGCGGCGGCTCGGGCCGGGTCAGCTGCCCCCGACGGCCACGGGCGGCCCGGCGGGGCGGGACGCGGCCCGGCGGCGTCGGCGACCCGACCCGGCCGGGGAGGCCCCGTCCTCGGTGGTGTCCGCGGACAGCTCGGGCTGGTCGGGCTCCTCGCTCGCCGGGGGCGCAGCGGGGGTGGACCCGGCCGGGGGCTCCTCGACCGCGGGGGCGACGGGCGCCTCGGCGGGCTCGGGGGTCCCGACGGCGGCCGGGGACAGCGGGGGTGCGACGGCCGGGGTGTCCGGCTGGTCGGGCTCCTCGCTGACCGGCACCGCGGGCGTGGCGGGCTGGTCGGGCTCCTCGCTGACCGGCACCGCGGGCGTGGCGGGCTGGTCGGGCTCCTCGCCGGCGGGCGCCGCCGGAGCCTCGGTGGTCCCGGTGCTCTCCTCGGCCTGCTCGACCTCGAGCTCGACCTCGGACTCCTCGGCGTCCTCGGCCTCGTCGGAGGAGGACGCCTCGCCGGCTTCGTCGGTCCCGGTCTCGTCGGTGGAGTCGGTCTCGGGGGTCCCGGCGCCGTCGGCCGTCTCGGCGACCTCGGTGGTCCCGGTGCTCTCCTCGGCCTGGTCGACCTCGAGCTCGACCTCGGACTCCTCGGCGTCCTCCGCCCCGGTGGTCCCGCGGCGCGCCGCGAGCTCGGCGGGGGTCGGCACGTGGCCGGTGGCCCCGTTCGGGGCCGCGACCGCGGTGGCCGAGGCGGCCACCGTCGTCGGGGATCCGCCCTCGGAGGACGCACCGCGGCGTCCCCGGCCGCGACGGCGCCCGGAACCCGAGCCGGACGAGCCGTTCTGCGCGGACCCGTTCTGGTCGCCACCGGACGGCGCCTGGTCCCCGTTCGATCCCGACGACGAGGCTGCGGTCGACGAGGACGACCCCGACGACGAGGACCCGGACGACCCCGACGACGAGCCGTTCTGGCCCGAGCGCCCGTGGTCGTTCCCGCCCGTCACCGGCTCGGTGTGGACGATCACGCCGCGACCCTTGCAGTGCTCGCAGGGGGTGGAGAACTCGTCGAGCAGGCCCTGGCCCACCCGCTTGCGGGTCATCTGCACGAGGCCGAGCGAGGTGACCTCGGCGACCTGGTGGCGGGTGCGGTCGCGACCCAGGCACTCGGTGAGTCGGCGCAGCACGAGGTCGCGGTTGGACTCCAGGACCATGTCGATGAAGTCGATGACGATCATGCCGCCGATGTCGCGCAGCCGCAGCTGGCGCACGACCTCCTCGGCGGCCTCGAGGTTGTTGCGGGTCACCGTCTCCTCGAGGTTGCCCCCGGAGCCGGTGAACTTGCCGGTGTTGACGTCGACGACCGTCATCGCCTCGGTGCGGTCGATGACCAGCGTGCCGCCCGAGGGCAGCCAGACCTTGCGGTCGAGCGCCTTCACGAGCTGCTCGTCGATCCGGTAGGCACTGAACACGTCCTCGGGGCCGGTGTGGCGGGACAGCCGCGGCACCAGCTCCGGCGCGACGTGGGAGATGTAGCCCTCGAGGGTCTCCCAGGCCTGCTCGCCGGAGATCACCAGCGAGGAGAAGTCCTCGTTGAACATGTCGCGCACGACCCGGATGAGCAGGTCGGGCTCCTCGTGCACCAGCGTCGGGGCCTTGTTGCCCGAGCCCTTGCCGCCCTTGCCCTTGCCCGAGCCCTCGGCGGCCTCGCGGCCGGTGCGCTCGATGACCTCCCACTGGGCGGCCAGACGGCGCACGTCCTGCTCGAGCTCGTCCTCCTCGATGCCCTCGGCGGCCGTGCGGATGATCACGCCGGCCTCGGACGGGACGATCCGCTTGAGGATGTCCTTGAGCCGCTTGCGCTCCTGCTCGGGCAGCTTGCGGCTGATGCCGGTCGCGCCGCCGCCCGGCACGTAGACCAGGAAGCGGCCGGGCAGGCTGATCTGGGTGGTCAGGCGCGCGCCCTTGTGGCCGACCGGGTCCTTGGTGACCTGCACCAGGACGCTGTCGCCCGAGGAGAGCGCGTGCTCGATCTTGCGCTGCTTGCCGTCGAGCCCGGCGGCGTCCCAGTTGACCTCACCGGCGTAGAGCACGGCGTTGCGGCCGCGCCCGATGTCGACGAACGCCGCCTCCATCGAGGGCAGCACGTTCTGGACGCGCCCGAGGTAGACGTTGCCGACCATCGAGTTCTGGCCGCTGCCGGCGACGAAGTGCTCGACGAGCACGCCGTCCTCGAGCACGCCGATCTGGTTCCGGTCGGCCTGCTGGCGCACGACCATCGTCCGCTCGACGGCCTCGCGGCGGGCGAGGAACTCCGACTCGGAGAGGATCGCGGGCCGACGCCGGCCCTGCTCACGCCCGTCGCGGCGGCGCTGGCGCTTGGCCTCCAGGCGCGTCGAGCCCTTGACGCCCTTGACCTCGTCGTCGCTCGAGCGCTTCCGGGCCTCGGCCTCGGTCTTCTCACGGACGTGGGTGACGGTGTTCGGCGGGTCGTCGGGGGTGGTGCCGTCCCCGGAGTCCTCGGAGGTCCGGCGACGCCGACGCCGACGGCGCCGCGACGACCCGGACGAGGAGCCCTCGGCGGAGTCGCCGCCCTCGTCCGAGGAGTCCTCGTCGGACTCGTCCTCGGAGGTCGGCGTCCTCGTCGTCGGTGGACTCGTCGGAGGAGTCGTCCGTGGAGTCCTCGTCGGAGCTCTCGGGCGAGTCGTCGCCGGACTCGTCGTCGGCACCGCCCCGGCCGCGTCCGCGGCCCCGACGCCCGCGCCGACGCCGACGGCGGCCACCGTCCTCGTCGTCCCCGTCGCCCTGGGCCTCCGTGCCGGAGGTGGTGTCGGGCTCCTCCGGCTCCTCGGCCTCGGGCGCCTCCTGGACCGCAGGGGCCGCCGGGGCCTCCTCGGCAGCCGACTCGGGCTTCTCACCGGGGGTCACGACCCCCGTGGAGCGGCTGCTGCGCCGACGACGGCGACCGCCCGCCTCGGCCTCGGGCGTCGCGGTGTCCGGGGCGAGGAAGAGTGCGGCCGGAGCAGCCGGGGCTCCCCCGATCGCGCCCGTGACCTGCGCGGGCTCGGCGTCCGCGGGGGACTCGGCGGGCTCGGCGAGAGCCGCCGGCGCGTCAGGGGCCCCGAGATCGGGCGCGGGGTCCGCCGTGGTGGTCGTCTCCGCCGCGCCGCGGGCCGCGGCGGAGGCCTCCGTCGGGAAGAGCTCGTCGACGACCAGGGACACCGTCGTGCGGTCGACGCTCGACTGGGCGCTGCGCGCCGCGACGTCGAGCCGCGCGAGCACGGCGAGCACCTCACGGCTCGACGACCCGACCAGACGGGCGAGCGCGTGCACCCGCAGCTTGTCGGGCAGGGACGCCAGCGCGGCGTCGTCGGGACGACCCGGTGACGACGGTGACGATGAGGCGGGGAGCAGAGCCTCGTTCTCGGACATGTAACTCCTTCGGCCCCCGGGCGCGACCTGTGCGGTCGCGGCCACACGAGGGCATCGCGTGGTCTCGCCGAGCGGTCTCCGGCATCGGGAGCCGACGACCGCCGAAACATCAGGCGCTCGGCGCTTCGCACGGCGGCGACCCGATCGGGCCCCGCGCCGTCCTCAGACCGGGCGGTCCTCGCCGGCGTGCCGCGCGGGGACGGTTTCGCGACCGGTCGTCGCGCGGTCCGCCTCGAGCGGGTCGAGCAACTCTCCGCTCGCGCCGAGCCGGCCCTGCTCCGTCCGCGTCGCGGTGACGGGGACGGGCGGCTCCAGCCCGGCGACGGTGCGCAGCGCGCTCACCACGTCGTCGGGTCGTACAGCCGGCGTGGTGTGCCGTACGACCGCCCACAGTGTCCCACACACCGACGAACCTGGGTGGGCACGGAGGTCGGTGACCTCGGGCGTGGCGCGGTTCCCGCCGTCATCCGGCGGTCGCGGGCCGTCTGCCGGCGCGTCATCTGCTGATCGTGCATCGTTCGGGTGACGCACGTCGAGCGTGTCCGTGACGCGACCGTCCCCGGAGATCCCCTCGACCACGAGGCTGACCAGCGCCTCGCGGACGTCGATGGTCCGCATGCCGTTCTTGGTCATCCGCTCGACCTCGACGACCGGGGTCGCGAGGAGGAGCGCGACGGCGTCCGCGAGCCGCTGCGGGTCCACTCCGGGCATCGCGATGCGCCAGACGGACGCGTCGATGCGGTCGGCCAGCGCGCCTGGGCCGGCGCGGACCACGTCGAGCACCGAGAGCCCCTCGGGCAGCACCGCGTCGACCTCGCGGGCGACCGCCGCGGGGTCGAGGTCCTCGGTCAGCCCGATCTCGACGAACTCGGCCTCGCTGGCCGCTCCCGTCGGCGCGGCGCCGAGCCAGGAGAGCCGGGGGTGCGGGCTGAAGCCGTGCGAGAGCGACACCGGCACCCCCGCCCGGCGCAGCGCCCACTCCATGGCCCGCGCCACGTCCCGGTGCGAGCTGAACCGGGCCCGTCCGCGCTTGGCGAACCGCATGCGGACCTTCGCCACGGTCGGCGCCGAGGGGTGCGCGGCGGCACCGCCCCGGCTCACGACTCCGACCCCGCCGTCGAGGACAGCGCCGGATCCGACAGCGCTGAATCCGACAGGGCTGAGTCCGACAGGGCCGGTCCGGACAGCGCCGGGTTCCGCACCGGTGTCGACGTCCTGGTCTCGACCGGCGTCAGCGGCAGCATCCGGCCCGCCGCCACCATCTCGGTCGCCGTCGGGCCGATCTGGATCTCGGTGCCCATCTGCGGGCAGACGCCGCAGTCGAAGCACGGCGTCCAGCGGCAGTCGTCCTGCTCCCGGGAGTCCAACGCGTCCTGCCAGTCGTCCCAGAGCCAGCCGCGGTCGAGCCCGGAGTCGAGGTGGTCCCAGGGCAGGATCTCGTCGCCGTCGCGCTCACGGGTCGTGAACCAGGCGAGGTCCACGCCCTGCGGCGCGAGCTCGCGTGCCGCGGCCGCCTCCCACCGCTCGAAGGAGAAGTACTCGCTCCAGCCGTCGAAGTGCCCGCCGTCGCGCCACACCGCCTCGATCACCGAGCCGACGCGCCGGTCGCCGCGCGAGAGCAGTCCCTCGATCAGCGAGGGCTGCCCGTCGTGGTAGCGCAGCCCGACGTTGCGGCCCAGCGACTTCTCGGAGTTGATCGCCTCGCGGAGCTTGCGCAGCCGGCCGTCGACGACGTCGGGCGCGGCCTGCGCCGCCCACTGGAACGGAGTGTGCGGCTTCGGGACGAACGCGCCGATCGACACCGTGGCCCGCACGTCGCCCCGCCCGGCGGCCTTGCGGCCGGCCCGGACGACCTCGTGGGCCATCGTCGCGATCTGCAGCACGTCCTCGTCGGTCTCGGTGGGCAGACCGCACATGAAGTACAGCTTCACCTGCCGCCAGCCGTGCTCGTAGGCCGTGGAGACCGTCCTGATGAGCTCCTCCTCGGAGACCATCTTGTTGATCACCCGCCGGAGCCGCTCCGAGCCGCCCTCGGGGGCGAACGTCAGGCCCGACCGCCGTCCGGAGCGGGTGAGCTCCTCGGCGAGGTCGACGTTGAACGCGTCCACGCGGGTCGACGGCAGCGAGAGCCCGGTGCCGGTGCCCTCGTACCGGTCGGCGAGGCCCTTGGCGATCTCCCCGATCTCGGAGTGGTCGGCCGAGCTCAGCGAGAGCAGGCCGACCTCGGAGTAGCCGGACGCCGCCAGCCCCTGCTCGACCATCTCGCTGACGCCCCGCTTGGAGCGCTCACGGACGGGCCGGGTGATCATCCCGGCCTGGCAGAAGCGGCAGCCTCGGGTGCAGCCCCGGAAGATCTCGACGCTCATCCGCTCGTGCACGGTCTCGGCCAGGGGCACGAGCGGCTGCTTCGGGTAGGGCCAGTCGTCGAGGTCGGACGTGGTCCGCTTGTGGACGCGAGCCGGGGCGGCCGCCGTGGTCGGGCGCAGGGCCGCGATCGCCCCGTCGTCGCCGTAGGCCACCTCGTAGAGGCTGGGCACGTAGACCCCGGGCACCCCGGCGAGACGCTCGAGCGTCTCGCGCCGGCTGATCCCCTCGGCCTTCGCCGCCTTGACGACGTCGGTGATGTCGCCGACGACCTCCTCGCCGTCGCCGAGCGCCACGATGTCGACGAAGTCGGCGATCGGCTCCGGGTTGAACGCCGCGTGGCCCCCGGCGAGCACCAGCGGGTGCTCGAGGGTGCGCTCCGCCGTGTGCAGCGGGATGCCGGCGAGGTCGAGGATCTCGAGGAGGTTGGTGTAGCCGAGCTCGGTCGCGAACGAGACGCCGAGGACGTCGAACGCGGCCACCGGCCGGTGGGCGTCGACGGTGAACTGCGGGACGCCGTGCTCGCGCATCAGCGCGGCGAGGTCGGGCCAGACGGCGTAGGTGCGCTCGGCGAGGGCGTCGGCCCGCTCGTTGAGGACCTCGTACAGGATCATGAGGCCCTGGTTGGGCAGGCCGACCTCGTACGCGTCCGGATAGCAGAGCGCCCAGTGGACCTGGGCGTCCTCCCAGGGCGTCACCGTCGCGTTGCGCTCGCCGCCCACGTACTGCACGGGCTTGCGGACCCGCGGCAGCAGCGGTTCCAGGCGTTCGTACAGCGACATCGCCGGATCGGGGGGCACAGCCATGGTTCGAGGGTAATCGCGCTGGCGAACCGCTCCGGCGCCCCGGGCGAACAGGCCCGTCGTGGAGCGCTTCGTGGACGCCGGGGACGTCAGGCTGTGCACGACGTCGACCGGGGACCCCGCCGACCCCGCCGTCCTGCTGATCATGGGCCTCGGGCTGAGCTACGACTGGTGGCGCGAGGACTTCTGCGACGCACTCGCGCGGCGCGGCCTCTTCGTCATCCGGTTCGACAACCGCGACGTCGGCCGCTCCACCCACGTCTCCGGACCCGGCATCTCGCCCTGGGGGTTCCTGACGCGGCGGGCGCGTCCCGTCTACACGCTCGGCGACATGGCCGACGACGCCGCGGCGGTGATCGCCGCGCTCGCCCCGGCGGGCGCCCACGTCGTCGGGGCCTCGCTGGGGGCGATGGTCGCCCAGGAGGTCGCGATCCGGCACCCGGACCGGGCCCTGTCACTGACCTCGATCATGGGCCGACCCGGGGACGGCCGGACCGGCAAGGTGTCCTGGCGGCGCGTGCCGGACTTCCTGCGCCCGCCGGCCGCCGACCCCGTCGAGGACATGGTCCGCACGTTCCGCCGCATCGGGTCGGCCGCCCGGACCCCGGAGGACGACGAGGACGTGCGCGTGACGATGCGCCGCGCGGCGGGCCGGGAGGCCACGGTCGCGCACGACGGGCAGGGCGGTGGACGTCAGCTCGCGGCGTGCGTCGCCGAACGGGACCGCACCGGGGACCTGGGCCGCCTCACCGTCCCGACCCTCGTCGTCCACGGCGCCGCCGACACCGTCATCCGCCCCTCGGGCGGCCGGGCGACCGCCGCGGCCGTCCCCGGGGCCGAGCTCCTCGAGCTCCCGGGGATGGGCCACGATCTCGCCCGCGCGACGTGGCCCGCCGTGATCGACGGGATCGAGCGGATGACGAGGGTCAGCCGAACCAGAGCTTGATCTCGCGCTCGGCCGACTCCGCGGAGTCCGAGCCGTGCACGATGTTCGACCCGGTCTCCAGCGCGAGGTCCCCGCGCAGCGAGCCGGGGACGGCCTTCTCGACCGGGTCGGTGCCGCCGGCGATCTGCCGGAACGCCGCGATCGCCCGCGGGCCCTCGACCACCAGGGCCACCACCTGGCCCGACGTGATGAACTCGATCAGCTCGCCGAAGAAGGGGCGCTCGGCGTGCTCGGCGTAGTGCTGCTCGGCCAGCGATCGCTCCACGGTCTTGAGCTCCAGCGACGCCAGGCGAAGGCCCTTGCGCTCGATGCGCGAGATCACCTCGCCGACCAGGCCTCGCTGCACGCCGTCGGGCTTCACCAGCACCAGGGTGCGCTCGTCGGACACGGCACTCCTCACTTCTCGAACTCCACGATTCAGACCTCGACGAGCCTACTGAGACCGCCGTCGCACTCCCCGTCCGGGCCGGGCGGGGGCGGCGGTCGGGGCGGACGCGGCAAGCCCGTCCGGGGAACGGCCAGCCCCCGCGCGAGCAGCACCACCCGCAGTCGCGACGCCCTCGGCGACGTGCTGCGAGCGTCCACCCACTCCAGCACCGGCCCGACGCGCGTGGTGCCGCGCTCCCCCGGATGTCCTGCGGCGACGGCCCGGACGGCGTCGGGCTCCGTCCGCGTCGCACGGAGCAGGGCGTCCAGCACGACGACGGCCTCCCCGCGCGGGAGCTCGCGGGCCAGGTCGAACGCGGTGCGCGCGGGCGTGGTCACCCGCCGCGAGGCCGCCCACGACCGCGGCGCGATGCAGCAACGAGGCGCCGACCGCCCGCGTCGCCATGGTGACGGGCGCGCTGTTCCGGATCGACACTCCCGGAACGAGCTCCCGGTAGGTGCCATCGATGAGGTCGTAGCGCGTGAGCGTGCCGGACGCGATCGCGTCGACGTGCCGGAACGGGCGTCGCAGGTCCACACGGGTCGGACGTGCTCCACCCGGCACGCGGTTCCACCGTCCGGCGCTTCATCTCGTCCAGGGGCTGCCCCGGGCCGGGATCCCCTCCCGAGTCGCCAGGCAGTCGATCATGTCGATGGCACCACTCCTGGCGGTGCCGTGGGCATGATCAACTGCCTGGCGAGTCCGGTGCCAGATCCCAGAGACGGGCGGGGCGGCGTCAGTCCACGGGCCAGGCGGCCTGACGGCGGATGACCTCGCGGCGCATCCAGAGCATGAGGCCCCAGACGAGGCAGAAGATCAGCCCCATCAGGCCGAGCGACGCCGAGAGCACGAAGCCGAGCAGCATGAGCACCTGGAGCCCGACCGCGAAGGCGAGTCCCCAGGGGCGCAGGATCACGACGCAGCCGACGATCATGCCGACGGTCAGCACGAGGACCAGGGCCAGCTTGAGCGGCGTGATCCCGCCCTCCACCTTGGCCATCACCGGCAGGACCAGCGGCACCGCGATCACCTCGAGGACGAGGCAGGCGCTGGCGGGGCCGCGGAAGGCGCGGCGGGCGTCGGGCGGGCGGGGGGCGACGTCCTGCTGCTCGCTCACGAGGGGTCCCGGCCGAGCAGCGTGCGGGCCTCGCCCGCGGCCACGACCGAGCCGATGACGAGCACCCCGCCCCCGGCGACCGACTCCTCGTCGTCGGAGGTCTCCTCGGCCATCCCGACCGCGGTCTCGAGGGCCGCGTCCATCCGGGTCTCGACGACGACCCGCGAGGACCCGAACCGGCCGACGGCGAGGCCGCCGAGCTCGTCGGGGTCCATGGCCCGGGGCGAGGACATGCCGGTCACCACGATCTCGTCGAGGACCGGCTCGAGGGCGGCGAGGATCCCGTCGGCGTCCTTGTCCGCCATGATCGCGACGACGCCGATGAGCTTGCGGAACGAGAACTCCTCGCGGACCGCGGCTCGCCGCGGCGGCAGCGCCGTGGGGGTTGTGGGCGGCGTCGACGACGACGGTCGGTGCCGAGCGCAGCCGTTCGAGCCGGCCGGGCACGCGCACCGCGGCGAAGGCGTCGCGGACGGCGTCGATGTCGAGGCGCCGGGACGCGCCGGCCCCGAAGAACGCCTCGACCGCGGCGAGGGCCAGCGCGGCGTTGCCGGCCTGGTGCTCACCGAAGAGCGGCAGGTAGATGTCGTCGTACTCGCCGGCGAGCCCCTGCAGGCGCAGCTGCTGGCCGCCGACGGCGACCGAGCGCTCCATGACCCCGAACTCGACCCCGGCGCGCGCGACCTCGGCGTCGACCTCGACGGCCCGCTCGAGCAGCACCTGCGCCACCTCGGGGGTCTGCTGGGCGAGCAGCGCCACCGAGCCGGGCTTGATGATCCCCGCCTTCTCCTTCGCGATCCCGGTGATGTCCGAGCCCAGGTAGTTCATGTGGTCCAGGCCGATCGGGGTGATCGCGGCGACGGCGGCGTCGGCGACGTTCGTGGCGTCCCAGGAGCCGCCCAGCCCGGTCTCGAGCACCGCCACGTCGACCGGGGCGTCGGCGAAGGCGGCGAACGCCATCGCGGTGAGCACCTCGAACTTCGAGCAGTGGACGCCGTCGACGGCGTCGCGGGCCCGGTCGACCACGCCGACGTAGGGCGCGATCTCCCGCCAGGTGTCGACGTAGCGGCGCGCGGAGATGGAGCGGCCGTCGAGGGCGATGCGCTCGGTGACCCGCTGCAGGTGCGGGCTGGTGTAGCGCCCGGTGCGCGGGCCGATCCGGGTGAGGAGCGCGTCGATCATGCGGGTCACCGAGGACTTGCCGTTGGTCCCGGCGACGTGCACCACGGGGTAGGCGCGCTGGGGCTCACCGAGGACGTCGCAGAGCGCGCGGATCCGGTCGAGCGAGGGCTCGATGCGGGTCTCGGGCCAGCGCTTGTCGAGCTCGGCCTCGACCTCGCGCAGCTCGGCGAGATCCTGCGGGGAGTCGTGCTCCGCCGCGGGGACCGCGTCCGGGTCGGGGCCGGTACGCACCAGGGCGTCGCCCATCGCCCCACCACCGGGCGAGGTGTCCCCGCCGGCCGCAGCCAGGAGCTGCGCGATCTCGTCGGGGTCGGTGTCGCCGGCGGCGTCGGTCTCCGGGGAGGACGACACGCCGTCGGGGATCGCCCAGGGCTCGTACCGCATCACCGGACGATCCTACGGCTCGTCCGGTTCCCACCGCGCTCGCCGATCCGTGGCCGGCGGCGGTCGGTGCGACGATGGGGGGACAGCCGTCAGGGGTAGGAGCCGACATGGGACGAGTGACGGTGCGACGCCCGGTGGTGCGCGTCCGCGAGCAGGGCGTGAGCCGCCGCCCGGACGCGCTGGCCGCCGAGGAGCCGCTCGAGCTGCGGGTGGACGGGCGCCCGCTCGCGGTGACGATGCGCACCCCGGGACACGACCTCGAGCTGGCCCACGGGTTCCTGCTGACCGAGGGCGTGATCACCTCGGCGGAGGACATCGGGACCGCCCGGTACTGCGACTCGGTCGACGACTCCGGCCGCAACACCTACAACGTCCTCGACCTCGCCCTGGCCCCCGGCGTCGCGCCCCCGGACGACTCGGTGGAGCGCCGGTTCTACACGACGTCCTCGTGCGGCGTGTGCGGCAAGGCCTCGCTCGACGCCGTCCGCACCCGCACCGTGTTCTCCCCCGAGAAGGACCCCGTGGAGATCCCGGCCGAGGTGCTCTTCGGGTTGCCCGACGCGCTGCGGGCGGCGCAGAAGGTGTTCGACTCGACCGGCGGCCTGCACGGCGCCGGCCTGTTCACCGCGGACGGCACGCTCCTGGCGGTCCGCGAGGACGTCGGGCGGCACAACGCCGTCGACAAGGTCCTCGGCCACGCCCTGCTCACCGGAGGCGTCCCCGCCGCCGGTACGGTGCTCATGGTCTCGGGGCGGGCGTCGTTCGAACTGACCCAGAAGGCCGTCATGGCGGGGGTCCCCGCGCTGGCCGCGGTGTCGGCACCGTCGTCGCTCGCCGTCGAG
Source organism: uncultured Actinomycetota bacterium (assembly GCA_963849235.1). GTDB lineage: Bacteria > Actinomycetota > Actinomycetes > Mycobacteriales > Pseudonocardiaceae > Actinomycetospora. The sequence goes on from CAWKGY010000006.1 coordinate 57,528, forward strand.
ATGGCGGACGAGGCGGGGATGACGCTGGTCGGTTTCCTGCGCGGCCGCTCGATGAACATCTACGCGGGCGCCTCCCGGGTGGTCGGCATCGACGACGATGCGCGATGACGGGGTCGGGTCCGACGGTCGACGTGTAGGGGGCGCCGGGGTGGCAGGAGCGCGAGTGGGCCGAGTGCGGTGCCGGGGCCGATGCCTCGTCTGACCCGCCGCCGGCTCCTCGTCGGGGGCGCCGCCACGGTCGGCGTCGGGGCCCTGGCGGCCGGGGGCGTGACCCTCGCGGGCCACGTCGAGACCCCGGCCCCGCTCCCCCAGCGCGTCCCGGCACCCGCCCGGCCGCTGCGCGGCACCCAGGCCGACACCACCGTCGAGTGGGTGGCCTCGGCGGCCCGCAACCGCTCGGTCCGGCTCGTGATCAGCTCCCCGCCGGGCCGGGACCGCACGACGCTGCCGCTGTGCGTCGGCCTGCACGGGCTGGGCGCCAACGCGCTGTGGTGGGGCGACCCGGGCATGCGGCACGCCCTCGGCGTCGCCTGGGCGTCCGGGGTCCCGGCGTTCGCGGTGGCCGCCCTGGACGGCGGCGACAACTACTGGCACGCCTTCCGCCCCGGTGACGACCCGATGCGGATGCTCCTCGACGAGCTGCCGCAGTGGATGACCCAGCGCGGGATCGCCCGGGACACCCGCGGGGTCCCGGTGCTCGCGGCGGGCGTGTCGATGGGCGGGGCGGGCGCGCTGATGTACGCCCGGGCGCGCGCGGAGCGGGCCGCCCCGGTGCGCGCGGTGGCCGCGATGTCGCCGGGCCTGTTCGTCGACCCGCGGGTGGCCGCCAAGCGTCCCTTCGCGGGTCTCGCCGACTGGGAGGCCAACGACCCGCTGCGGTTCTACCCCGAGCTCGCGGGCACCCCGACCGGGATGTGGTGCGGCGACAAGGACTCCTTCGCCGACGCCGTGCGCCGCTACATCGCGCTGGCGCACCCGCAGTTCTCCCGGATCAGCCCGGGCCGCCACGACGGCGCCTACATCGGGTCGATCCTGCCGCAGGTGGTGGCGTTCCTCGGCTCGCACGTGGCGCCGCCCGCGCTGCCGTTCGCCCAGCCGGCGCGGCAGACGCTCTACCCGCACCTGTAGGCCGGGCCCGGCGCCCTCGTCGACGCCGGGCCGGGCCGGGCGGGGATCAGGCGGACTTGTCGCGACGCTCCCGACGGGCCGGCTGGCGCGGCACGATCGTCGGGTTCACGTTCTCCTTCACCGTCTGCTCGGTGACGACCACCTTCGCGACGTCGTCGCGGCTCGGGATGTCGTACATGACGGGGTTCAGGACCTCTTCCATGATCGCCCGCAGGCCACGCGCGCCGGTGCCGCGCAGGATGGCCTGGTCGGCGATCGCGCCGAGCGCGTCCTGGTCGAACTCGAGCTCGACCCCGTCCATCTCGAACAGCTTCTGGTACTGCTTCACCAGCGCGTTGCGCGGCTCGGTGAGGATCTGGACGAGGCTCGGCTTGTCGAGGTGCGACACCGAGGCCATCACCGGCACGCGGCCGATGAACTCGGGGATCAGCCCGAACTTGATGAGGTCCTCGGGCATGGTGTCGCCGAAGGACTCGGCGGACTCCATCTCGGCCTTGGAGCGGATGTCCGCGCCGAAACCGAGGCCGCCGCGGCCGACCCGCTCCGCGATGATCTTCTCGAGGCCCGCGAAGGCGCCCGGCCACGATGAACAGCACGTTCGTCGTGTCGATCTGGATGAACTCCTGGTGCGGGTGCTTGCGCCCGCCCTGCGGCGGCACCGACGCGGTGGTCCCCTCGAGAATCTTCAGCAGGGCCTGCTGGACGCCCTCGCCGGAGACGTCGCGCGTGATCGACGGGTTCTCCGACTTCCGCGCGATCTTGTCGACCTCGTCGATGTAGATGATGCCGGTCTCGGCCCGCTTGACGTCGTAGTCCGCGGCCTGGATCAGCTTCAGCAGGATGTTCTCGACGTCCTCACCGACGTAGCCGGCCTCGGTCAGCGCGGTCGCGTCCGCGATGGCGAACGGGACGTTCAGCAGCTTGGCGAGGGTCTGGGCGAGGTAGGTCTTGCCGCAGCCCGTGGGGCCGAGCATGAGGATGTTCGACTTCGCCAGCTCGACGACGTCGTCCCCGCGGGAGTTCTCGCGGTTCTTCTCGCCCGCCTGCACCCGCTTGTAGTGGTTGTAGACCGCGACCGAGAGCGTCTTCTTGGTGTCGTCCTGACCGATGACGTACTGGTCGAGGAACTCGTGGATCTCGGTCGGCTTCGGCAGCTCGTCGAGCTTGACCTCACCGGCCTCGGCGAGCTCCTCCTCGATGATCTCGTTGCAGAGGTCGATGCACTCGTCGCAGATGTACACGCCTGGACCGGCGATGAGCTTCTTGACCTGCTTCTGGCTCTTCCCGCAGAAGGAGCACTTCAGCAGGTCCCCGCCGTCACCGATGCGTGCCATCGCAGCAGACCCCGTGTCCCATCCGGCGCACCCGGACGGTGCGCGCTGTCGTGATTGACCGTACCCGTCGACCCCGTCGTGGCGGGAGTTCCCCGGAGCGCGGTGATCCTGCTGGCCGGGTGCCCGGCTCGGTCGGCGACGCGCCGTCCCGGCCGGGCGACGCGGTGGACGGTCGTCGTGCACCGCCCACCGCGACGGGCTACCGCCTCAGCGGTTGGCCGAGAGCTTGCGGCTCGCCACGACGTCGTCGATGAGGCCGTACTCCTTGGCCTCGTCCGCCGTGAGGATCTTGTCGCGCTCGATGTCCTGGCGGACCTGCTCCGGGGTGCGGTGCGAGTGGTTCGCGAGGGTCGGTCTCGAGCAGCCGACGCATCCGGGTGATCTCGTTGGCCTGGATCTCCAGGTCGGAGGCCTGGCCGTAGAAGCCCTCGGTCGCCGGCTGGTGGATCATGACCCGCGCGTTCGGCACGGCCAGGCGCTTGCCCGGCGCGCCGGCGGCGAGCACGACCGCCGCGGCCGACGCGGCCTGCCCGAGGCAGACGGTCGCGATGTCGGGCCGCACGTACTGCATGGTGTCGTAGATCGCCATGAGCGCGGTGAACGAGCCGCCGGGCGAGTTGATGTACATGGTGATGTCGCGGTCCGGGTCGTTGGACTCCAGGAACAGCAACTGCGCCATGACGTCGTTCGCCGACGCGTCGTCGATCTGCACCCCGAGGAAGATGATGCGTTCCTCGAAGAGCTTGTTGTAGGGGTTGGACTCCTTGACGCCGTAGCTCGTCCGCTCGACGAACGACGGCAGGATGTAGCGCGCCTCGGGTCCGTCCGCGGCGCGACCACCGGGCTGGTAGAGCTCACTCATCGCGGTCTCCTCAGGCACTCGTGCCGTTGCCGTTGCCGTTGGCCCGGGACTCACTGGCACGGGTCACGACGTGGTCGATGAAGCCGTACTCGAGGGCCTCGTACGGGTCGAACCACCGGTCGCGGTCGGAGTCCTCGGTGATCTGCTCGAAGGTCTGGCCGGTGTGCTCCGCGATCAGCTCGGCGAGCTGACGCTTGAGCTTGCGCAGCGACTCCGCGCGGATGGTGATGTCGGTTTCGGTACCACCGAGACCGCCGGAGGGCTGGTGCATCATGATCTGCGCGTGCGGCAGGGCGAGGCGCTTGCCCCGGGTCCCCGCCGAGAGCAGGAACTGGCCCATCGAGGCGGCGAGGCCCATGGCCACCGTCGAGACGTCGGGCTCGATCCACTGCATGGTGTCGTAGATCGCCATGCCGGCGGAGACCGAGCCACCGGGCGAGTTGATGTACAGCGTGATGTCGCTGGTGGGGTCCTCCGCGGAGAGCAGGAGGAGCTGCGCGGAGATCTGGTTCGCGATCGAGTCGTTGACCTCCTGGCCGAGAACGATGATGCGTTCCCGGAGAAGGCGCTCGTAGACCGAGTCGTTGAGCGTCATCGACCCGCCGGCGGAACGCATGACCGCCCCGGTCGGGTCGGAGAGGTGCTGGCTCACCTGTCCCTGCTTTCCTCGAGTGGGGTTGCTGACGTCGGTATCGGACGCCGAGTTCGCGGCGACCCCGGTACTGCCGGGTCCCGCGGTGCTCTCGTCGGCTTGCACCGACACTAACGACGACCGGGCACCGGGACGTCCCGCGACGGCCCGTGTTCGCTCACGGCTCACCGGATCCCGGGACGTCCCGCCGGGGATCAGGCCTGCGGGGCCGACGAGGCGCCCGCGGCGGCCTCCTCGTCCGCGTCGACCACGGCGTCCGCGTCGGCCTCGTCCTCACCCGAGGCGACGGTGGCGGTCTCGTCGGCGACCTCGGCCGCGGCCTCCGCGTCCTCCGGCGTCGCCGGGCCGAACAGCTCGGACAGGTCGACCGGCTCGCCGTCCGGACCGAGGATCGTCGCGGCCTGCACGACCGAGGCGAGCGCCTTCCCGCGCCGGACGTCGGCGAAGATCGCGCCGAGCTGGTTGGCCTGCTGCGCCTGCTGGATGTACTCCTCGGGGCTGATCCCGAAGCGCTGCGCCTGCATGAAGATGCGCTCCATCAGCTCCTGCTGGTCGACCTGGACCTCGCCCTTCTCGGCGACCTCGTCCAGCAGCAGCTGCGTCTTCACCGCCTGCTCGGCGTTGGTGCGCAGCTCGGCGTCGAACTCCTCGCGGGTCTGGCCCTGGGACTCGACGTAGGACGTCAGCCGGTCCTCGTCGTGGTCGAACTCGTGCACCGCCTCGTGGGCGCGCACCTCGACCTCCTGGCCGACGACCGACTCGGGCACCGGGATGTCGGCGGCCTCGAGCAGCGCGTCGAGGACCTTGTCGCGGGCCTGGCCCGCCTGCTCCATCTTCTTGACCCGGCCGTGGCGCTCGCGCAGGTCGGCCTTCAGCTCGTCGAGCGTGTCGAACTCGCTGGCGAGCTGGGCGAACTCGTCGTCGGCCTCGGGGAGCTGGCGCTCCTTGACCGTCTGCACGGTGACGGTGACCTCGGCCTGCTCGCCGGCGTGGTCGCCCGCGACGAGCGTCGTGGTGAAGTTCTTGGTCTCCCCCGCCGACATGCCCTCGAGGGCGTCGTCGAGGCCCTCGATGAGCTGGCCGGAGCCGACCTGGTGGCTCATCCCGGAGGTCTGGGCCTCCTCGATCGGCCTCGCCGTCGACCGTGGCCGAGAGGTCGATGACCACGAAGTCGTCCTTCGCGGCGGGACGCTGGACACCGGTGAGGGTGCCGAAGCGCGCCTGCAGACCCTTGAGCTGGTCGTCCACGTCCTCGTCGGTGACCTCGGCCGAGTCGACCGACACCGAGATCGACGGAGTAGTCGGGCAGCGTGATCTCGGGGCGGATGTCGACCTCGGCGGTGAAGGCGATCTTGTCGCCGTCGTCGATCGGAGGTGACCTCGATGTCCGGCTGGCCCGAGCGGGGTCACCTGCGCCTCGCCGACGGCCTCGCCGTACTTCTCCGGGACCGCGGTGTTGACGACCTCCTCGAGGACGACACCGCGACCGAGGCGCTGGTCGAGGATGCGTGCGGGAGCCTTGCCCGGCCGGAAGCCGGGGATGCGGACCTGCTGGGCGATCTTCTTGTACGCCTGGTCGAAGGTCGGCTTGAGCTCGTCGAACGGCACCTCGATCGCGAGACGGACGCGCGTCGGCGACAGGTGCTCGACGGTGGACTTCACAGCTCGTTCTCCTCCGGGGCGGGACTGCCAACGCGGCCCGGGGGTGGTGACGGACGATCCGCTTCGAGTCCGGAGTCTCGGAGAAGCTCCGAGGGAACCACCGACCGACGGCCCTGTCATCGCGCCCGCCCGGGCGTCGGCGGCGAGTCTAGACGTGCCGGACGACATCGCGCCGTGGCGGCCCTGACCAGGGCGGACCCTACGCGGTCCGCGCCTAGGGTGGGCGTCCGTGACCGACGTGCTCCCCCGGCTCGGGCTGGGCCTCGCCGCGCTCGGGCGGCCCTCCTACATCAACCTCGGCCGCGACGGCGTCCACCGCACCCCCGACGAGCTGCGCGCCCTCGCGCACGCGACCCTCGACGCGGCCTGGGCGGCGGGGGTCCGCCGCTTCGACGCCGCCCGTTCCTACGGGCGCGCCGAGGAGTTCCTCGGCTCCTGGTTCGCCGCGCACCCCGAGCGACGCGCGGGCTCGACCGTCTCCAGCAAGTGGGGCTACCGCTACACCGCGGGCTGGGACCCCGACGCCGAGGTGCACGAGGTCAAGGAGCACACGCTCGCGCACTTCCGCTCCCAGTGGGCGGAGTCGCTCGCGGCCCTCGGCGGGCCGCCCGAGGTCTACCAGGTGCACTCGCTGACCACCGACTCCCCGCTGTTCGACGACCCCGCCCTGCTCGAGGCCCTCGCCGCGACCGCCGCGGAGCACGGCGTCCGGCTGGGGTTCTCCACCTCGGGCGCCGACCAGGGCGAGGCGGTGCGCCGCGGGCTCGCCCTCGAGGTGGACGGGGCGCGGCTGTTCACCGCGGTGCAGTCGACGTGGAACCTGCTCGAGCCCTCGGCCGGGGAGGCGCTGCGCGACGCCCACGACGACGGGGTGCTCGTGCTGGTCAAGGAGGGGGTCGCCAACGGCCGCCTCGTCGTGGAGCCGCCGGCGCCGCTCACCGCGGCCGCGGCGGACCACGGCGTCGGGCCCGACGCCGTCGCCCTGGCCGGGATCCTCGCGCAGCCGTGGGCCGACGTCGTCCTCTCCGGCGCCGCCGGGCCCGACCAGCTGCGCGCCAACCTCGCCGCGGCCGGCGTCGAGCTCACCGACGAGGAGCGCACGGCCCTGGCCGGGATCGCCGAGTCGCCGAGCGACTACTGGGCCCATCGGGGCGGGCTGGCCTGGGTCTGAGGCCCCCACCCCCCGGGCACCTCACACGGATGTCGTTTGCGACCGTGGGCGCCGCCAGCGGCAGGTCCGTCGACGACGGACGGTTCGAGAGAGGGGCAGTTCCTCATGGGCATGGCACGCAAGGCCGGTCGCGCGTTCGAGCGGTTCCTCGGGGTGTTCGACGTGATGGCGGGCTACGGCACGCGCCGTTCCCGTCGTCCCGCCCCGAAGGGCACCGCGGCGCGGAGGCGCTGACCCGGACGTCCGGGCGGGGAGTCGGGGCCCCGACCCGGACCACGGGTAGCGCGCGGCGCGCTCGGGCAGACTGCGGGTAGCCCGAGATCACCGAGGGGAGCCGTGCCCGCCGTGCCTGCCCGCAGCACGAACGACTTCACGAACGCCTATCGCCACGGCTTCGTCCGCGTCGCGGCCGCCACGCTGCGGACCACGCTGGCGGAGCCACCCGCGAACGCCGAATCGCTGCTGGCGGTCGCCCGCGAGTGCCACGACGAGGCCGTCGGCCTCGTGGTCTTCCCGGAGCTGACGCTCTCGGGCTACTCCATCGAGGACCTGCTGCTGCAGGACACCCTCCTGGACTCCGTGGAGACGGCACTCGCGGACGTGGTCGCGGGCTCGGCCGACCTGCTCCCGGTGCTCGTCGTCGGGGCCCCCCTGCGCCACCGGCACCGCATGTACAACTGCGCGGTCGTCATCCACCGTGGGCGCGTCCTCGGCGTCGCGCCGAAGTCCTACCTGCCCACGTACCGCGAGTTCTACGAACGACGGCAGGCCGCCGCGGGGGACGACCAGGGCGGCACGATCCGGCTGCTCGGCGCCGACGTTCCCTTCGGGCCGGACCTGCTCTTCGCCGCCGACGACGTCCCCGGTCTCGTCGTGCACGTCGAGATCTGCGAGGACATGTTCGTGCCCGTGCCGCCGAGCGCGGAGGCGGCGCTGGCCGGGGCGACGGTGCTGGCGAACCTCTCGGGGAGCCCGATCACCGTGGGCCGGGCCGACGACCGCCAGCTGCTCTGCCGCTCGGCGTCGGCGCGCTGCACCGCCGCCTACCTCTACGCCGCGGCGGGCGAGGGCGAGTCCACCACCGACCTGTCCTGGGACGGTCAGACGAGCATCCACGAGAACGGCCGGCTGCTCGCGGCAGACCGAGCGCTTCCCGGCGGGCGAGCAGCACAGCCTCGCCGACGTCGACCTCGACCTGCTGCGCGCCGAGCGGCTCCGGATGGGCACCTTCGACGACAACCGGCGCCACCACGCCGAGCGCCTCGCGGACTGGCGCACCGTGTCGTTCGCCCTCGACCCGCCGTCGGGCGACCTCGGCCTGCGTCGCGAGGTGGAGCGCTTCCCGTTCGTCCCCGCGGACCCCGAGCGCGCCTGGAGCAGGACTGCTACGAGGCCTACTCGATCCAGGTCTCCGGGCTCGAGCAGCGGCTGCGCGCGATCGGCCAGCCGAAGATCGTCATCGGGGTGTCGGGCGGGCTGGACTCCACCCACGCGCTCATCGTCGCGGCCCGCGCCCTCGACCGCCTCGGCCGGCCGCGCAGCGACATCCTGGCGTTCACGCTGCCCGGGTTCGCGACCGGCGAGCACACCAAGGGCAACGCGTACCGGCTGGCCGAGGCCCTCGGGGCGACGTTCACCGAGATCGACATCACCGAGACGGCACGGCTCATGCTGCGCAACCTCGACCACCCGTTCGCCGAGGGCGAGCCGGTCTACGACGTGACCTTCGAGAACGTCCAGGCCGGGCTGCGCACCGACTACCTCTTCCGCGCGGCGAACCAGCGCGGCGGCATCGTCCTGGGCACCGGCGACCTCTCGGAGATCGCGCTCGGGCTGGTCGACCTACGGGGTCGGCGACCAGATGTCGCACTACAACGTCAACGGCGGCGTCCCGAAGACGCTGGTCCAGCACCTGATCCGCTGGGTCATCTCGTCGGCGCAGTTCGACGATTCGGTGGGCGAGGTCCTGCAGTCGGTGCTCGACACCGAGATCACCCCGGAGCTCGTCCCGGCCACCGAGGACGCCCCGGTGCAGTCGAGCGAGCAGAAGATCGGGCCGTACAACCTGCAGGACTTCACGCTCTACCAGGTGCTGCGCTGCGGGTCGCAACCGTCGAAGATCGCGTTCCTCGCCTGGCACGCGTGGCACGACGCCGGGCAGGGCCCGTGGCCGCCGGGGTTCCCCGACGACGACCGCGTCGCCTACCAGCTCCCGGAGATCCGCCACTGGCTCGAGGTGTTCGTGCAGCGGTTCTTCCAGTTCGCCCAGTTCAAGCGCTCGGCGATCCCGAACGGACCGAAGGTGTCCGCCGGCGGCTCGCTCTCCCCGCGCGGAGACTGGCGGGCACCGTCGGACTCGTCGGCGCGCATCTGGCTCGACGAGATCGCCCGCGAGGTCCCCGAGGAGTGGCCCGGAGGGTGAGGTGGCCTCCGGCCGTCGACGGGGTCGGCACCCCGTCGACGGCCGGGCCGGGTCCTACTGCTGGCGCTGGGCGAGGCCCTTGAGGCACCAGTCGCCCTTGGACAGCCCGAGGACGAGCTCGGAGGGCAGCGTCTGGGTCTGGCCCTGGACGCTCAGCGTCACGTCGACCGGGGTGCGGGCCTCGGTGTCGATGAGCGTCGTCGTCGGGCCGGCCGGCGCGACCTTGGTGATGTACTGCAGCACCTGGCCGGAGAGCTGGGTGACCGGCTGGCCGTCGGCGCCCTTGCAGGACAGGCGGTCGAGGGTCGGGCCGTCCTTGGCGCTCAGCGCGGTGGTGATCTGGTTCGCGGTGTCGTCCGGGCTGCCCGGGCTGAGCAGGTAGCCGGGCCAGACGAGCGCACCGAGCAGCAGCGCGACGATCACGCCGACGAGCAGGCCGCCCACCGTCCCGAACGCGAACCCCTTGCGCAGCTCCTTCTTGTAGGCCTTGTCCTCGGCCTCGGCCCACTCCTCGTCGCCCTCGGGCTCCGCCGTCGGGCCCGTGCCGGCCTTCGCGTCCTGGCCCACCTTCGGGTCCTCGGCGGCGGGGTCCGCGGCCGGCGTCGACTCCGACTCGCCCGGCAGGGTGGCCGCGGGAACGGTCGCCACGGTGGGCTCGTCGTCCGCGCCGGAGGTCGACCCGGTCGTCGCGGCGTCGGCCTTCTCGGCGTCGGCCTTCGCCGGTGTCCGTCGTGCCGGCGTCGGTCTTGGCGGCGTCGGCCTTCTCGGCGTCCGTCGTCGTCGGCGTCGGCCGTCTTCCCGTCACCCGACTCGGCGTCGGCGCTCGACGTCGTGCTCTCGGTGGCCTCGTGGCCGTTGGTCCCGGTCTCGTGGTCGTTGGTCCCGGCGGAGCCGGTGACGTCGGCCGCCCCGGTCGTCCCGGTCGACGCCGGCCGGTCGACGGGGCGGTCCTCGCCCTCGACGTCCGCCTGCGCGGCGCTCGTACGTCCCTCGCTCATCGCGGGTCCTGCTCCCTTCCGGGCACGTTCGTCGTGCCGGTTTCTCGGGTCGTCGTCCCCCACCGTGCCTCATCGGCCCGGCCGCCCGACCAGCGGGGACCCGACGGAGGGCGCGTCGCGGTCACGCCACCCGACCGCCCCGAGGACGTGACAGGGTGCCCGCGTGAGCGCTCCTGATCAGAAGGACGTCCTGCACCGGTACCTGCGGCAGGGCCGCGAGGTGCTGCTGTGGAAGGTCGACGGCCTCGGCGAGTACGACGTCCGCCGTCCCCTGACACCGACGGGCACCAACCTGCTCGGACTGGTGAAGCACCTGGCGATCATCGACTCGGGGTACTTCGGCGAGGTGTTCGGGCGGCCGTTCGAGGAGACCGTCGGCTGGTTCGAGGCGCACTCCGAGCCGGACGCCGACATGTGGGCGACCGCCGAGGAGACCCGCGAGGACATCCTGGGGCTCTACGTGCGGGCCTGCGAGCACTCGGACACCACGATCGACGAGCTCGACCTCGACTCCCCCGGCCGCGTCCCGCACTGGCCCGCCGACCGGGCCGAGGTGACGCTGGGGCACATGCTGGTCCACGTCGCGACGGAGACCCACCGGCACGCGGGCCACGCCGACATCTGCCGGGAGCTCGTCGACGGTGCGGTGGGGCTGCGCCCGGACAACCTCAACCTGGGCGGCAACGGGGCGGCGCGCCTCCTCGGCCACCGGGCGCGGCTCGAGCGCGAGGCGCGGCGGGCCGCCGGGATGGACTGAGCGTCCGGCCCCGCAGCGGTCACCCGCGCGAGGGCTCGCTCCCGTCGAGGTCCGAGAGGTCCAGGACGAAGCGGTAGCGGACGTCGCCGGCGTCCAGACGGGTCAGGGCCTCCTCGACGCGGGCCGAGAGCAGCAGCTCGGTGTCCGCGGCGATCCCGTGCTCGGCGCAGAAGGCGAGCAGCTCGGCCGTGTGCTCGGTACGCGGCGGCCGACCACGACCGCCGCCGGACCTTCCTCCGCGAGAGCGTCGAGCGGGTCCTGGCCCCCTGATCGAGGGCCCCGGGTCGGTCCGCGACGCCGGCGGGCGCCCCTCGACACGGTGGTCATGAGGTACCCGGTGCTCGACGGCGATCGGGTCGGCTTCTCCGGCTGCGTCGTGAGGGGTACGTGGCGCAGGCCCGGAGGGCGCTACGGATGCGTGGCGTGCCCGTGGTCGGCGTTTCCCGGCGTCGAACGCGAGAACGGCCGGACCGAGGTCGCCCTTCAGTTCACGACGCCGTCCCGACCCTGCCGGGACGGCGTTCGCGCTGGTCAGACTGGTCGGGGTGGCGGGATTCGAACCCACGGCCCCTCGCTCCCAAAGCGAGTGCGCTACCAAGCTGCGCTACACCCCGTTGCCGACGAGTGTAGGGGCGCCCGCTCGTGAAGGTCGTCAGGACGGTGACGGGCGTGCGGACGGCGTCGTCCGCACCCCTCCCGACGTCAGTCCAGACCGCGGACGATGTGGTCCTCGTCGGTCTCGATGATGATGTCGCGCTCCGTGTCCATCCTGGGCTCCCTTCCGGCGGTGCTGTGGCCCGTACACATCGTCGACGTCTCGACGGACCTACCGTGAAGTACCAGGTGAGGGTCACAGATCGAGTCGGTCGGGAACTCCCGACGCCCGGCGATCCTGGTTGTGTACCTGTTCACAAGGTCGGGGTCGAGGTCTAAACCGTGACAGAGCGTCTACTTAACGATCCAGAAGAACCGCGAGGCAACCTCGGGCCGCGCTCGGATGGAGCAGACACCGAGGGTTGCGCCCGCCGCGATGCCGGTGCGTTCAGGGCATCGGATACGGTGGTGGCGGCTCGTGCGCGGGCCACGCGGGCGTAGCTCAATGGTAGAGCCCCAGTCTTCCAAACTGGCTACGCGGGTTCGATTCCCGTCGCCCGCTCCACCGCATTCGTCCACGGCGACGGTCGGCCGCCCGGCGTGCTCGGCCGGCGGGAATCCTCGCGAGGGCGGGCCCCCCGATCTGCTTGTGTGCCTCGCGATCGGCCTCGACCGTCCGCACCCTCGGCCAGTCGGCATCACGTGCGCCGACCAAGATCATGATCCGTGCGGGAAACGCATGCGAGGACCGAACGGTCCCTCGCACAGCTCGTGATCACGGGGCCGCTCCGGCCCCCAGCGCGCCACCCCGGGCCCAGGCCGACAGCCCGCGCGAGGCCGCCCACCGAGCACCCTGACCCGACCCCGCTACCCGCAGTACCGCTGCGCGACTGGTCAGTACTCCTACGCAACCACGAGGTATCGACACGTCACGACGTCAGCCCTACGCTCCCCGGGGTGCGACCTCTCCGGTACTCCATCAACGTCACGCTGGACGGCTGCTGCGATCACCGCGCATTCCGCCCGGACGAAGAAATGCACCGTCACGCGGCGGAGAACATCGCCCGGGCCGACGCCCTCCTCTTCGGACGGGTCACGTACGAGATGATGGAAGCCGCGTGGCGGCAGCCCACACCGCCCGGCGCGATGCCGGAATGGATGGAACCGTTCGCGCGGACCATCGACGCGGCGAAGAAGTACGTCGTGTCGGACACCCTCGACAAGGTCGACTGGAACGCGGAGCTCATCCGCGGCGACGATCTGGGGTCGGCCGTCCGGGCGCTGAAGCAGGAGTCGGGCAGCGGGCTGTTCCTCGGGGGCGTGGCGCTCCCGCTGGCGTTGGCGGAGCTGGGACTGATCGACGAGTACGAGTTCGTCGTCCACCCGACACTGGCGGGCCACGGGCCGACCCTGTTCGCCGGGCTGACGGAGCACGTCGACCTGAGGCCGGTGGGCCGGCTGGAGTTCGCCTCGGGACCGGTGGCCACCCGGTACGAGCCGTGCCCCTGACCCCCGAGGACCGGCTCGCCATCACCGACACGATCGCCATGCACGGGCACCTCGTCGACGACGGTGCGCTGGACCGCCTCGACGAGGTGTTCACCGAGGACGTCGTCTACGACCTGAGCGCCATGGCCGCCGGCCGGCTCGACGGGGTCGCCGCGGTCCGCGAGGCCGCCCTCGCGCTCGGGGACGCCAACCCGGTGGCCCACCACGTGACCAACGTCGTGGTCTCCGAGGAGGACGGCCGCGTCTCCGCGGTCTCGAAGGGCCTGGGGGTCCTGGCCGACGGACGGTGCGGGAGCGTCGTCTACGAGGACTCGCTGGTCAGGACCGAGCACGGGTGGCGCATCACGGCGCGCGCCGTCATCCCGCGACGGCGTCCCCTGGGGCGCTGACCCCGCCCGGGCCCGCACGGCACGCGCCGGGCTGTCGGACCCACCTGCGAGTCTGCCGGCGTGCCCCACGACCGCGCCGTGCCCCCCATGACCTCCGACGAACGCGACACCCTGGCGGGCTGGCTCGACTTCTACCGGGCCACGCTCGTCGGCAAGTGCGAGGGACTCGACGAGGAGCGCCTGCGGATCGCGTCGGCCCCACCCTCCCCGCTCACCCTGCTCGGCCTCGTCCAGCACCTGGCGGAGGTCGAACGGAACTGGTTCCGCCGGGTCCTGCTCGGCGAGGACGTGCCGGCGATCTTCGACTCGCCCTCCACCACGCCGGGGCACGACGGCGGGTTCGACCTGAGCGACGACGTCTCCGGCGAGAAGGCCCTGGCGATCTGGCAGGACGAGGTGGCGTACGCCGTCGAGGCGTGCGCGGACCGGGAGCTCGATGCCCGGGTCCCCTTCGCGGGCGGCGAGGTGACGCTTCGCTGGATCTACGTCCACATGATCGGCGAGTACGCCCGCCACGCGGGCCACGCCGACCTGATCCGCGAGCGCCTGGACGGCGCGACGGGGGTCTGAGCGACGGCACGCCCAGACCCCACCGGTCACGAGGCCGACCCGGCCAGGACCTCGTCGAGGCGCTCGTACCCGTCGACGACGCCCTCCTCCATGCCGCTGGCGAGGACCGCGTCGCGGGCCTCGAAGGACTCGCCGATCGAGAAGGCCTCGAGGCGGGTGCGGCCGCCGGGGAGCTCGACGAGGGTCATCGTCTCCAGCGCGACGCTGTCCGGGACGCCCTCGTAGGTGAAGGTCTGGACGATGCGCTCCCCCTCGCGCAGCTCGTGGAACGACCCGAAGAAGTGGTGCTCGGTGCCGTCCTCGCCGGCGTGGGTGTAGCGGTAGCCGCCGCCGGTCTCGGCGTTCCAGCGCTGGATCGTCATCGTCAGCCGGCGCGGGCCGAGCCAGCGGACGATCAGCTCGGGGTCGACGTGGGCGCGGTAGACGGCCGCGGGCGGCGCGTCGAACTCCCGCGTGATGTGGATGGCGGGGACGGTCGGGTCGGCGGTGATCGTGGTGGCGAGCGTGGTGTTCACGGGTGACTCCCGGGTTCGGTGGGATCGGTCGGGGCAGGGGCGGGCAGGTCGGCGAGCACGGCGTCGAGGCGCTGGTAGCGCAGCTCGGCGCGGCGGCGGTAGTGGTCGATCCAGCCGGTGAGCAGGTCGAACACGTCGACCTCCAGGTGCGCCCAGCGCTGCTGGCCGTCCCGTCGGCGGCTGATCAGGCCCGCCGCCTCGAGCACGGCGAGGTGCTTCGAGACGGCCTGGAGGCTCACGTCGTAGGGCTCCGCGAGCTCCGTCACGGTGGCGTCGTCCGCGGTGAGGCGGGCGACGATGTCGCGCCGGATCGGGTCGGCGAGCGCGGCGAAGGCCCGCGAGAGCGAGTCGTCCACGGTCATCACCACCCTTGTATTCAACGTTCCGGTTGAGTACGAAGATAGGACCATCCGCGAGCAGATGTCAACGGTCATTCCGGCGAGGTGGGGAGATCACGAAACGCTCACGGGCCGGGGAAATGATCACCCGAAGCGAGCAGGCGTCACCGGATCGAGCGCGTCGACCGGCCGCTTGCGGCGTCCGGACAGCCCGACCGGCAGCGACACCGTCGGCAGCATCGCCCACGGCCTGCTCTGAGGGGTCGCTCCGGGAGGCCGGGCGGGTGGGTGATGCTGGAATCACCCACCCGCCCGATCATCTTCCCCGGGCGTCACCGCCCGGCCGGATCGTCCCGGGCCCTCCGGCCGCGACAATGGGCGCATGTCCCGCGCCGCGCCCGAGGGCGAGCCGCAGCGGCCCGCCGGCACCCGCGCGGCCGCGAAGGCCCGCACCCACGAGAACCTCCTCGACGCGGGGCTCGCGGTGTTCGCCGACCGTGGCTACGGGGCCGCGTCGGTCGAGGAGATCGCCCGGCGCGCCGGGGTCTCCGTCGGCTCGGTGTACGCACACTTCACCAGCAAGGAGAAGCTCTTCCTCGCGCTCGTCGAGCGCCGCGCCGACCGCGAGTTCGCCACCGCCGAGGCCGAGATGACCGACGGCTTCGACGCGATGCTCCCGGCGTTGGACCGTCGGCTGCGCGAGGAGGCCGACTCCGACCACCTCGCCATGCTCGGCGCCGAGGCCTGGCTCTACGCGGTGCGCTCCCCCGAGCTCGGTGCGGGGCTCGCCGAGCACCAGGCCCGCGTCCAGCAGGTCGTGGCCGGGCTCGTCGCGGCCGAGCGGGAGCACCGGGACGTCCGGTGGTCGCTGGACGACGCCGAGGTGGCCGCCGTCGTCAGCGCCCTCTACCAGGGCCTCGTCCAGCAGCGCCGGCTGCGCCGGGAGAGCGTCGCCGACGACCTGTTCGGCCGCACGCTCACCGCTCTGCTGCGGGGCCTGGAGGCCCCTCCCCCGACTCCCCCGCCGTCGTCGGACTGACGTCCTCCCCGGTGACGGCGGGCGTCGGGTCGCTCGCCGTCACGTCGCCCGCGCCCGGCCCGGCGCCCCGATCCGGCGCGAGCCGACGCAGCAGGTGGTAGCCGAGCACGACCACGACGGTGCCCAGCGCGATCCCGCCGAACTCCCCGCCGGAGAACTGGTAGGCCACGCCCCCGACCCCGATGACGATGCCCGCGGCGAGCGGGACGAGGACCTCGGGCCGGGAGAAGTCGACGCGGTTCTCCACCCAGAATCCGGGCCCCGAGCAGCCCGATCATCCCGTAGAGCACGACCGTGATCCCGCCGAGCACCCCGCCGGGTGTCGCGGCCACGACCGCCCCGAACTTGGGGCAGAAGCCGATGAGCACCGCCACGAGCGCGGCCACCCAGTACGCGGCGGTGGAGTACACCCGCGTCGCGGCCATGACGCCGATGTTCTCCGCGTAGGTCGTCGTCGGGGAGCCGCCGACCGCCCCGGCGACGGCCGTCGCGATGCCGTCGGCGGCCAGGGCCCGCCCGAGGTAGGGGTCGAGGTCCTCGCGGGTCATCGACGCGACGGCCTTCACGTGGCCGGTGTTCTCGGCGATGAGCGCGACGACGACGGGGACGACCAGGACGATCGCCGAGCCGCTGAACACGGGCAGGTGCAGGCCGGGGGCGTCGGGGGTGCCGAACGGGAGGCCGACCCACGGGGCGTCGGAGACCTTCGAGAGGTCGAGACGCAGGTGGGTGGAGACCGTCCCGGAGGCGTTCGGCGCGGTGATCGGCCCCAGCACGGCGTCGAGGACGGCCGAGAGCACGTAGCCCACGACGAGCCCGACGAGGATCGCGAGCCGCCCGAGCATCCCCCGCCCGGCGACCGCGACGACCATCACGACGAGCATCGTCAGCAGCGCGACGCCCTGGTCCTGCGGCCAGTACGTGCCGGCGACCACCGGGGCCAGGTTGAGCCCGATGAGCAGCACGACGGCGCCGGTGACCGCGGGCGGCAGGATCGCCGAGATGATCCGGGCGCCGCCGAGGTGCACCGCGAGGCCGACGAGGGCGAGCACCACCCCGGTCACCGCGATCGCGCCGGTGACCTCCGCGCTGGTCCCGCCGCCGGCCCGGACCGCGGCGACCGCCCCGACGAACGAGGCGCTCGTCCCGAGGTAGCTCGGCACCCGCCCGCGGGTCATCAGCAGGAAGAGCATCGTCGCGAGCCCGGACAGCAGGATCGCGAGGTTCGGGTCGAGGCCCATGAGCACGGGGAAGACGAACGTCGCCCCGAACATCGCGAGCACGTGCTGCATGCCCAGCCCGACGGTGCGGCCCCAGCTCATCCGCTCCTCGGGGCGCACCACCTCCCCGGGCCCGGGAGCGCGGCCGTCGCCGCGCAGGGTCCACCGCAGGGGGTGGGGGCGGGACGGGGGCACCGTTCCGGTCACTCAGGTCTCCGCGGGCTCGGACGGGCGGGGCTCGGATCGAGGCTCGGGGCTCCGACGGGCGGGGCTCGGACGGGCGAGCGGGCGGCCCGTCGATGTCGGTCGGGCCGGCCGGTGCGCACACCCCGGCGAGGCGGTCGGCGAGCTCACCGCGCGGCGGCGGGTCGAGCGCGGGAAGGGTGACGCGCCGCCCCTCGGCGGCGAGGGCGTCCAGGACCAGCGCGCGGTAGCGGTCCCAGCGGTCGGCGCGCAGGTCCTCGCCGAAGGGGGCGGCGGTGGCCACGACCATCACGGCCGCGGCGGGGATGTCGCGGGCCTCGGCGTCGGGTCGCAGCACGCCGGCCGCGTGTGCCCGGGTGACGAGGTCGGTCAGCGGGCCGATGAACCGCAGCGCCACCTCGGTGGTGAACGCCCCGGCGTCCTTGGCCGCGCGCAGGATGCCGCGCCGGTGCAGCAGTGCCCGCGCGATCTCCTCGACCACGCGGACGATCGCGGCCCAGGGATCGTCGTCGGTGGCCGCCCCGGCCAGCAGCGGCTCGACGGCCTCCTCGAAGTACTCGGCGAACACCGCCGCGACCAGTTCGTCGCGTCCGGCGAAGCGGCGGTAGAGCGTGGAGGGGCCGACGCCGGCGCGCCGGGCGACCTCCTCGAGCGGCACGTCGGGACCGACCTGCTCGAACGCCTCGCGCGCGGCAGCCACGATCGCGTGGTGGTTGCGTAGCGCGTCCGCCCGCAACGGTCGCGACGAGAGGCCCGGCCCGGTCACGGCCCGCGACGCTAGCAGCGTCGGGCCCGTGACCGGGGAATCTTCACCGCGACCTCACTCCTGGATCGACAATGCGCCCGACGGACACGACCCGACGGCGTTGCGCGCGGACTCCGCGTCCTCGTCCTGCGGGCTCTCCTCGAGCACGACGACGATCGCGTCGTCGTCCTGGTCGA
This sequence comes from uncultured Actinomycetota bacterium, assembly GCA_963849235.1. Lineage (GTDB taxonomy): Bacteria > Actinomycetota > Actinomycetes > Mycobacteriales > Pseudonocardiaceae > Actinomycetospora. The sequence continues at coordinate 75,834 of CAWKGY010000006.1, forward strand.
AGACGTTCTCGGCGGCGAGCACGCAGTTGCCCGCGCCGATGCAGACGTCGCGGTCGGCCTTGATCTTCATCGGTGGTTCTCCTCCGGTGGTGGTCGGAAGGGCGTCGGGTGATCTCACCAGGTGACCGGCAGGCTCCGCAGGCCGTACACCACGCTCGCGGAGCGGAAGTCCACGTCCTCGAACGGGATCGCGGGGGCCAGCGTCGGGAAGCGGCGCAGCAGCGCGGGGAACGCGGTCGCCATCTCCATGCGGGCGAGGGGCGCGCCCAGGCAGTGGTGCACCCCGTGGCCGAACGCGACGTGGTGGCTCGCGGCCCGCCCGACGTCGAGCCGGTCGGGGTCCTCGACGAGCGCGCGGTCGCGGTCCGCGCTGGGCAGCGACACGACGAGGACGTCGCCCGCCCCGATCGACTGTCCGGCGATCTCGGTGGCCGTCGTGGCGACGCGCGGCACCCCGGTGTGCACCACCGACAGGTAGCGCATCAGCTCCTCGACGGCGGGCGCGGTGGCCCGCGGGTCGTCGCGCACCAGCGCGGCCTGGTCCGGGTGGCGCAGCAGGGCGAGCGTCCCGATCGCGAGCATGTTCGCGGTGGTCTCGTGGCCGGCGATGAGCAGCAGCGAGGCGATGCCGACGAGCTCGGTGCGGGTGAGGTCGTCGCCGTGCTCGCGCACCAGCATGCCGAGCATGTCCTCGCCCGGCTGCGCGAAGGCGCGGTCGACCAGCTCGCCCATGTACGCCCGGGACTCCGCGGCGACCTTCCCGCGCTCCTCCATCGGCCGGGTGAGGTCGAGCTGCTGCGCGGCCCGGCGGTGGAAGTCCGCGCGGTCCTCGTACGGGACCCCGAGCAGCTCGCAGATCACGAGACTGGGCACGGGCAGCGCGAAGTCGGGCACCAGGTCCGCGGGCGGCCCGGCCTGCTCCATGGCGTCGAGGTGCTCGCCGACGATCTCGGCGATGCGCGGCTCGAGACGCCGGATGCGCTTGACGGTGAACTCGCCGGTGAGCAGGCGCCGCAGCCGGGTGTGCTCGGGCGGATCGGTCATCAGGAGGTTCCCCGACCGCTGGTCCTCGGGGGTCGTCCCCGGCACCGGGATCACCGGCAGGCCGGCGCTGGAGAACCGCACGGCGTCGCCGAGGACCTCGCGGGCGTCCTCGTAGCGGGTGACGAGCCAGGCCGGGCGCCCGATCGGTGTGGTGACGCGCGCGAGGCCCGGCTGCTCCCGGAGCCCCGCCATCTCGCCGGGCGGGTCGAACCGCTCGCGGCGCATGTGCAGGGGCAGGACCGGGGCCTGCGTCGGGACGGGGGCAGCTGGGCTGGCCATGAGGGCTCCTCGTGTCGGAGGCTGGGCCGACCACCTCGACGGTAGCACCGGAAACGGGAGTGCGCTCTCAGATAGCTCGCTCAGAAGGTCTGGGCGCACTCCTGGGCGGCCTCGACGAAGTGCGTCACCGCGGGCGAGCGGTCCGCGCGCCGCCACGCCACCTGCAGCGCGATCTGGGGGACCTGGCCCTCCAGCGGCAGGAAGACGACGCCGGGCGGGCGGAGGTTGGAGTAGTACGAGGGCTGCAGCGAGACCCCCAGCCCGGCCGCGACCAGACCGAGCTGCGTCTCGATGTCCGCACCCTCGGCGACGATGCGCGGGCTGAAGCCGTGCTCGAGGCAGTAGCCGACGATGATGTCGAAGAACGCACGCCCGAGGGGGCGCGGCCACAGCACGAACGGCTCGTCGGCGAGGTCCTCCGGGACGATCGACTCCCCACCCGCGAGCGGGTGGTCGGACGGCAGGGCGGCGAGCAGCGGCTCGGCGACGAGGTGCTCGACGGCGACGGCCTCCGTCGGGGCCGCGGCGCGGACCAGCCCGACGTCGAGGCGGCCGTCGGCGAGGGCGACGAGCTGGGCCGAGGTGTCCAGCTGGCTGACCTCGAGCTGCAGGTCGGGGAACCGGGCCCGCATCGAGCGGAGGATGAGCGGCGTGATCGAGGCGAGGGCGGTCCCGACCGAGCCGACGGTGAGCAGCCCGACCGCCCCGTTCGCCGCCTGCGTCACCAGCGTCTGGGCCCGTTCGGCCTCGTAGAGGACCCGGGGCGCCGCGTCGAGCAGCACCCGCCCGGCCGGGGTGAGCTCGGTGGCCCGGCTGGAGCGGTCGAACAGCGCCGCCCCGAGCGTGCGCTCGAGCGCGCGGATCTGCTGCGAGAGCGCGGGCTGGCTGACGTGCAGCCGGCGCGCGGCCCGGCTGAAGTGCAGCTCGGCGGCCACGGCGAGGAACGTCCTCAGCTGCCGGAGCTCGAGATCCATGCCGTCGATCGTGCCCTCTCCGGGCGAGGAGTGACCCGGTGACGCGCGAGGCGCACCGGAGGAGAGACCGACGACGACGTCGCTCCGGCCCCGGAGCGATAAGGACCGGCTTCTCACACCAGTGACAGCCCTGATCGCGGATCCGCTCCACGGGGCCTTCCGCCCGACCAGGGTTGGACGCGCCGAAGAACGACCCCGATCAGGGAGCGCGTCCGCTCACATGAATCGCGAACACCGTCACGTCGTCGTCGGGTGCGGCGGCCTCGGTTCCGCCGCCCTCTACTGGCTCGCCCGGGCCACCGGGAGCTCCGGCGGCGCCGTGCTCGGCCTCGAGGCCCACCACCTCGGCCACGACCACGGCGCGAGCCAGGACCACAGCCGCATCATCCGCTACGCCCAGCACCAGGACGCCTACGCCGACCTCGCCCCCGCCGCCTACGACACCTGGCACGACGTCGAGCGCGTGTCCGGTCAGCAGCTGGTCACCGAGACCGGTGGGCTCGTCATCGAGGACGTCGAGGCCCGCGCGGGCGCGGCCACCGGCACGCGGAACATGGACGGGCTACCGCGCCGTCGCCGCCCGCCACGGTGTGCCGATCTCGAGCGAGCTCGACGCGAAGGCCGTCACGGCGCGCTGGCCGCAGTTCCGCCTCGCCGGCACCGAGCGGGCGATCTACCAGCAGCGCTCCGGCATCGTCGACGCCCGCCGCGCGAACGCCACGCACATCGCCCTCGCCCGCGGGCACGGCGCGCAGATCGAGCAGAACACCCCGGTGCGCGCCCTGCACCCGCACCGCGGACCACGTCGAGGTCGTCACCGACGACGAGATCTACCGCGCCGAGCAGGTCGTCGTCACCGCCGACGCGCGCACCAACGAGGTCCTCACCGGCGTCGGCCGCGAGCTCCCCCTGACCGTCCTGCAGGAGCAGGTCACCTACTACGCCACCCCGAACCTGCTCGACTTCTCCCCCGAGAACTTCCCGGTGTTCATGTGGCACGGCGCGGACAACTTCTACGGCTTCCCGGTCTACGGCGAGGTCGCGACGAAGCTGGGCCAGCACATGGGCGGCCACGAGGTCACCGCCGACTCCCGGACCTTCGAGGCCGACCCGCTGCGCCGCAAGCGCCAGGAGGAGTTCCTGGCCGAGCACGTGCCCGGGTTCGGCGGCCCCGAGCTGTACACGAAGACCTGCCTCTACACGATCCCGCCGGACCAGCACTTCGTCATCGACACCGTGCCGGAGGCCCCGAACGTCCACGTCGCGGTCGGCGCCGGGCACGCGTTCAAGTTCGCGTCGCTGATCGGGCGCATCCTCGCGGAGCTCGCGACGGCGGGTCGCTCGCGGCACCCGATCGACACGTTCACCCTCGACCGGCCGGCCCTGCTCGACCCGCACTTCGGCCGCGAGTTCCATGTCTGACGGCTCCCTGTCCGACCGCTCCGTGTCCGAGCTGCGGTGGACCCTCCCCCAGTCCGCCTACACCGACCCGGACGTCTTCGCCGCCGACCTCGAGCACGTCTTCGCTCGGCACTGGACCTTCGCCGGCCACTCCTGCGAGCTCGGCCCCGGCGACTGGTTCCGGGTCACCCTCGGACGCGACCAGGTGATCGTCGTGCGCGACCACGACGGCTCCTGCACGCCCACCACGACGTGTGCGCCCACCGCGGCTCCCGGGTCACGACGGCCGAGCGCGGCACCGCGAAGGCCTTCGTCTGCCCGTACCACCAGTGGGTCTACGGGCTCGACGGCTGCCTGCGCTCGGCGCGGCTCATGGGCGAGGGGTTCACGACGGCCGGTGTCCGGCTGGCCCCGGCCGCGGTGCGGGAGGTCGCGGGGCTGGTGTTCGTGTGCCCGGCGGCGACGCCCGACGAGGCCCCCGCCTTCGACGGCTTCGCCGAGGCCGCCGCGCGGCACCTCGGACCGCACGGCCTGGCGGACGCGCGGATCGTCGCCCGCGACCACTACCGGGTCGCCGCGAACTGGAAGACGCTCGTCGAGAACAACCGCGAGTGCTACCACTGCCGCGGCAGCCACCCCGAGTTCTCGCTGTCGAACTTCGAGGACGGCACCCACGGCGACGTGCGCCCGAACCCCCGCTACGACGCCGCCCTCGCCGCGGCCCGCGCCCGCTGGGAGGTGCGTGGTCTCGCGACCGACGAGGTCAGCTTCCCCGAGGGCGCCTGGTACCGGTTCACGCGGCTGCCGCTGCGCGAGGGGTTCACGACGGAGACCCTCGACGGCCGGCTGGTCGCGCGGGTGATGGGGACGCTGCCCGACGAGGACGCCGGGAGCCTGCGCGTCGTCGGCCTGCCGAACCTGTGGGCGCACGCCAACGCCGACTACGCGATGACCACGCGCCTCACCCCGGTCGACGCCGGCACCACCGACGTCGAGGTCAGCTTCCTGGTCGCACGCCGACGCCCGGCTCGCCGACGCCGACGTGGACGCCCTCGCCGCGGTGTGGCGGGCCACCTCGGAGCAGGACTGGGCGCTGTGCGAGGCGACCTACGCCGGGGTCGCGTCCCGCGGCTACCGGCCCGGGCCGCTCTCGCCCGTCGTCGAGGCGTCGGTCGCGTCGTTCCTCGACTGGTACGCCGCGCGCCTGCCCCAGAGGTGGCCTGCGGCCTCGTGAGCACTCATCCGTGCCCTGACACGGATTAGTGCTCACGGGCCGCAGGCACTACAGGACCTCGAACGCCACGCGCGGGTGGTCGGTGTCGCCGACCATCCGCGCGACGACGTCGCGGGCCTGCTGCTCGACCGGGCGGTCGTCGAGGGCCTCCAGGTAGAGCCGGTGGCGGGCGAGCGAGGCGACCGCCCGGTCCACGTACCCGGTGACGTCGACGGCGTGCCGCGCGCCGGGCGCGTGCGCCACGACGACGTGGCGGGCCTCGTGCGGCTCGAGCCTCCGAACTCGGGGTGGATCCAGCGGTTGCCGGCGTCGGAGACGGCGTCGATCGTCGCCCGCCCGACCGCGCGGTGGTCGGCGGAGTTCCAGCCCGACGGGAGCACCGTCCGGCCCGGGCCAGCGCTCGGCGTGGTTCTGCGCGACCACCAGGTCGGGGCGCACCAGACGGATGACGCGGGTGATGTCGCGGCGCAGGGCCACGCCCTCCTCGACGACCCCGTCGCGGTGGTCGAGGAAGCGCACGTCGTCGACGCCGACCTCCGCCGCACTCGCCCGCTCCTCCGCTTCGCGGGCGGGCCCGGCCTCGTCGGGAGCCATCGTCGCGATCCCCGCCTCGCCCCGCGTGACCAGCAGGTACGTCACCCGTTTCCCTGCCGCGGTCCAGGCGGCGACCGCGGCGGAGACGCCGTACTCGAGGTCGTCGGGGTGGGCGGCGACGGCGAGGGCGGTCGTCCAGTCGTCGGGCAGGGGTGAGGGGTCCGGGTCCACGGGCCGACCCTGCACCCTCGACCTCGCTCGAGGTCCAGGCCGTCATCCGGACGATGGACGGATCTTCTGCCGCACGCGTCACCGGGGGAACACTCGACTCCCCATCGAGCGATCGTCCGAGGAGTCATCGTGCGGCCGACCCGCGGCGTCGTCGTCGCCTCGCTGTGCCTGACCGTCACCGCGGTCACCCTCACGGCCCTCACCCTCGGCGCCGTCACCCACCCGGCCGACGCGGCGCCCCGGGCCGCGACGCCGGTGACCCTCGTGGCGCTCGGCGACTCCTGGGCGGCGGGCACGGCCGCGGGCGGCGCCCCGCTCGTCGACCCGACGGGTGCCGACGGGACCACCTGCCGTCGCACCGTCGCGTCGTACCCGGCCGCCACCGGACCACGTCTCGCCCCCGGCGCGTGGACCAGCCGCGCGTGCGCCTCGACCACCGGCGGACCCGACACCCAGTTCGCCGCACTCACCCCGGCCGTCACGCGCGTGACGATCACGGTGGGGGCGGACGCGACCGGCCTCGGCGCCCTCGCCGGCGCGTGCGCCCCCGGCGGCGCCCCGACCGCGGCGGCCGATCGTTGCGAGGCGGCGGCGGCCCGGACCGGCCACGCCCTCGACGTCCTCGGACCCGCCCTCGACGCCTCGTTCGCCGAGATCCACCGTCGCGCCCCGACCGCGCGCCTCGTCGTCACGACCTTCCCCCGCCTCTCGGAGGGCCTGGCCTGCGCCTCGGGCGCCGCGGACGCGCCCGCCGCCCACCGGGTCGACGCCGCGGTGACCCGCCTCGACGGCATCCTCACCGACCGCGCGCGGGCGGCCGGGGCCGGCGTCGTCGACGTCCGCGCGGCGTTCGTCTCCCACAGCGTGTGCGCCCGGGAGCCCTGGATCACCCGGTTCGCAGGTACCGACCCGCTGCGCTCCGGGGCCCCGACCACCGACGGCCAGGCGGCGATCGCCCGACTCGTCGCGGCATCGCCGCGCCCCGCCACCGCTGCCCCGGCGCCCCCGTCCCGTGACCACCCCGGCACCGCCCCTCCTGCTGCCGCTGCTGCGGTCCGCGCCGGGACGACTCCTCGCCCCGCTGTTCCCGGCCTGAGCGCCCGGCCGGTCGGGTCGACCGGTCACGAAGCGTCGACGATCGGTGAGCACCGCGTGAAGGCGGTGCCACGAACGGGTAGTGCACCGGTGACTCCGCGAGCCGACCGTGACGAGGTGACCGCATGACGGACACGAGCGCCGCTCCCAGCCCGGCAGGCGGAGCGACGGACCCGCGCCCGACGCCGGCCTGCACAAGGCCCTCGGCTTCTGGTCGCTGCTCGCGGCCGGGCTGGGCAGCGTCATCGGCTCGGGATGGCTCTTCTCCTCGCTCTACGCCGCCCAGGACGCCGGGCCCGCCGCGTTGCTCGCGTGGGTCATCGGCGGGGCGCTCATGCTGCTGCGTCGCGATGGTCTTCGCCGAGCTCGGGATGGCCAAGCCGGAGTCGGGCGGCCTGGTCCGCTACCCGATGTACTCCCACGGCGGGCTGACCGCGGGCATCGTCGGGTGGGCGATGTGGATCAGCTACGTCGGCAACCCGCCCACCGAGGCCGCCGGCGTCGTGCAGTACGCCGCCGTCCTACCTGCCCGGGGTCTACGACGGGACGTCGCTGACCGGGCTCGGCATCGTCATCGCCGTCGTGCTCATGGCCGTGTTCGTGGCCCTGAACTGGTTCGGCGTCCTGCTGTTCGCCCGCTCGAACACGATCGTCACCGCCATCAAGATCCTGATCCCGACGACGACCGTGGTGCTGCTGATCGCCTCCGGGTTCGACTCCTCGAACCTCACCGACCACGGCGGGCTACGCCCCCTACGGCTGGGAGCGCGGCGCTCTCGACGATCGCGACGGCCGGGATGGTGTTCGCCTACACCGGGTTCCGCAACGTCATCGAGCTCTCCGGCGAGGCGAAGAACCCGCGGCGGAACGTGCCCCGGGCGCTGATCACGACGATCATCGTCACGATCGTGCTCTACCTCGGCCTGCAGCTGGCGTTCCTCGGGGCGGTGCCCGCCGGGCTGCTCGGCGGCGGCTGGCACGGGGTCAACTTCGACTCCCCCTTCGCGAACCTCGCGATGATCCTCGGTCTCTCGTGGCTGTCGTGGACGCTCATCGCCGACTCGATGCTCTCGCCGTCGGGGTCGGGCATCGTCTACACCGCCGCGAACTCGCGCAACGTGTTCGGGCTGGCCAAGAACGGCTTCTTCCCGGGGTCCCTGACGACGCTGAACGCGCGCGGCGTCCCCGCCCGGGCGCTGGTGCTGAACTTCGTCGTCGGGCTGGCCTACCTGCTGCCGCTGCCGAGCTGGCACTCGATCATCTCGGTGACCGGCTCGATCGCGGCGTTCACCTTCCAGATCGGCGCGGTGTCGCTGATCGCGTTCCGCGCCTCGGGCCTGACGCGCGGCGACACCCGGCTGCGGGGCATGACGGTGATCGCCCCCGTCGCCTTCGTCGTGTCCTCGCTGGTGGTGTTCTGGACGTCCTGGTCGAAGCTCTGGATCGGGATGGTGATCATCGGGCTCGGGATCGTCTGGTACGCGGTGGTGTGGCTGCGCTCGAGCCGGGCGGTCTCCGAGCTGACCGGCGGGACCTGGCTCGTCGTGTACCTGGTCGGTCCTGACGGTCCTGTCGGCGCATCGGCAGCTTCGGCGGCGCGCACGTCTCGAGGCGCCCTGGGACTCGGTGGTCGTCGCGGCGTTCTCACTGGCGACCTATGTCTGGGGCTGCCGCAGCGGGACCGCCTACATGACGGCGCGGCCCGAGATGGTCGCAGCGGCTGCGCGCGGAGGCCGACCACGACCGCGGCGACGCCCCGAGGAGGCCGTCGCCTGACCGGTCAGGCGTCGAGCAGGCGGGCCAGCGTCTTCGGGGCGACCGTCGCGGTAGGCGTCGGCGGCGATCCCGGCGAGCTCGGTCTCGTCGAGCGCGTTCTCGCCGTCGAGGTCGAGGCGCAGGCCGAGCCAGCCGCGGTGCCCCACGTAGGGCGGGACGAAGAAGCGCGCCGGCTCGGCGGCGACGAGCTCGGCGGTCACCCCGGGTGGCGCGGCGGCCCAGATCGCGACGTGGGGGTCGCCGTGGTGGCGGTCGGCGAACGTCACGAAGGTCTTCTTCCCGCGCACGAACCAGGCGGGCGTGCCGTGGCTCGGCCGCTCGACGACCTCGGGCAGCACCAGGCACGCGCCGGCGCACCGCCGCGAGGATCCGCTCGACGTCGGGCACCACGTCACCTCCCGGCGGGCCGGTCCCGGCCGGAGCCGAGTCTGCCGCGCCTCACGCCGGCAGGGCCAGGCTCCTCGATCCCGGGCTGTCGGGGCCTGCTCCTGGGCTTGATCACGAGTTCGGTGAGCGACACGCGCAAGTGTGGGTGCGACACGCTCACGAACCCTGGGTCTAGCTCGAGGCCGCGTGGCGAGCCGGGCGCGACTCGGTGGCGAGGCGCCGGTCGGCCACCTCGGCCATCGCGTGCCGGCCGGTGTCGGCCGGGCGGTCGCGCGTCGGGGCGGTCACGGGTCGGGCGGCCGTCCGACGAGGGGTCGCGCGGCTCCGGGGTCACGGGCTCCCGACGCCGGGCCGGCTCGACCTCGGTCCGGGTGTCCCGTGTGGGACGGCCGTCCCACAGGTCGCGGGGCTCCGGGGTCACGGGTTCCCGACGACGCCGGGCCGCCTCGACCTCGCTCACGATGTCGCGAGCGGGTCCGCTGCCGAAGGTCAGGGAGCTCGCGGGGCGGCGGGTCGGCCCGGTGGGGGTCCGGTCCGACGGTGCGACGGCCGGGAGCGACGGGGGCGTCGGCGGCTCGATCCGGCTCGGCAGCGCCCGCGGCAGGGTGTAGGGGCCCTGGTCCGTGCGCGGCACGGCAGGGCGCGGCTGACCCTCGGGCCGGACAGCGGGACGACCGTGCTCGGGAGTCGAGGGCGGGCGCCCGGCGCGGGGTGGCTCCGGCGCGACCTCGGGCGACGTGGACGCGGACGAGGTGGCCTTCGACGACGCGAACCCGGACGACGTGGCCCCGGACGAGGCGGCCTCGGCTGTGGTGGCTCGCTCCACCGCCGCCACCGTCGCAGCCCGCCGCGCGGCGGCTCTGTCCGCAGTGGCCGTGTCCCGCGCTGCGCGCTCCGGGGCCCGGCGGGGTCGAGGCACCGCGTTCTCCGGTGCGGCGGGCACCGGCGTGTCGGCCGTGCCCGGGGACGTCGCCGGGGTGTTGTCCCCGCCACGACGCTTCCGGGACCGTCGATGCGTGGCGTGGGCTCGCGAGGTCTGGGTCGTGCGCGTCGGCGCGTCCTCGTCCGTGGTCCCGCGGGGGGTGGGCGCGGCGCCGTCGGGAGCGGCCGCGTCCTTGCCCCGCGCGCGCACCCGCCCGTCGCGCAGTGGGGCGACCTCGACCGCCGCCTCCCGGGCTGCCCTCCCCCGGGCCGCCTCCTCCTCGAGGGCCCGGGCGGCGAACTCCGCGGACTGGACGGCCCGGACCGCGTACCGGCTCCGCGTCCCGATCGATCCCGTCCGACCGGAGCGATCCGGGTCGCGAGGCAGGCGGGTCGTCGGCTCACCGGGATCGGCCACCGCAGGAGCGGTCCCACCCGCAGGAGCAGCCGCACGAGTGGGAGCAGCGGCAGGAGCAGCCACACCACCAGGAGCAGGCGCCGCCGCACGAGCAGGAGCCGCCGGGCGAGCAGCGGCGGCGAGGCGAGCCGCGATCGCGAGCCCCCCGGTGGCGCCACCGGCCACGGCGGGCACGACGGACGTCACGATCGGGTTCGCGGCGGTCGGCACGGCGTCGGCGAGCCCGACGAGATCCGCGGTCGCCGCCCCGGAGTCCGCGTCACGGGCCCCGGCCCCGGCCTCAACAACCCTGGGCCCGACCCCGACAGCCCCAGCCTTACCGCTCCCGACCACATCGCTCCCGACCACATCGCTCCCGACCACGTCGACCTCGCCCTCACCGGCCCCGCCCTCATCGGCCCCGCCCCTCGGCGCCGACCTCGTCGCCGTCGGGATCGGCCGCCTCCGCGTCGGGCTCCTCCCGCCGCCGCGGCCGCGCCGGACGCACGGGCACCGGGACGAACGGCATCAGCCGTCGACCGGACGCCGGGCCCGCGCCGCCGCCTCGCGCCGGGCCCGCGCGCGGGTCCCGACGGCCGAGCCGAGGAAGGCGAGCCCGACGACCGCCCAGAACCCGGCCACCGCGAGCTGGTACCAGGGCGGGGGCGAGGAGAGCAGGGCGACCTGCACGACCGGCGGCCGCCGAGGGAGCACCAGGCCGAGGACGACGGCCGTCGTCGGCCGGGTGGTGAGCTGCCACCACGGCCGACCCGGCCGCGACCGCAGGATCACGGAACGCACGTGCCGCCTCCCAGGCTCGTCACCCGGACGAGTGACATGCTCGTTATAGCACCGCGTGATCACGTCGCTGACTGACAGGTCGGGCACCAGAACAGGTTCCGCGCGGCGTGGGTGCTGCCGGGCGACCTCGGTGCCGCACAGCAGGCACGGCAGCCCCGTCGCGCCGGTAGACGTAGACCGGGCGGCCGCAGGTGCGGTCGTGCCGTCGGCCGGGGTGGTCGCAGCGCAGGTCCGCGTGCTCCGGGCGCAGGGTGTCGATCGAGCCGCGCCGCACGCCGTCGGCGAGCAGGTCGACCAGGTCGTCCCACACCGCGTCGAACCGCTCCCGACCGAGCGTCCCGGCCCGGCGTCAGCGGGTCCAGACCGTGCCGGAACAGCACCTCGGCGCGGTAGACGTTGCCGACCCCGGCGATCACCGACTGGTCCATGAGCAGCGTCGCGATCGGCGAACGGGACCGGGAGATCCGCCGCCAGGCCTGCTCGGGGTCCGCGTCGGCGGCGCAGCGGGTCGGCGCCGAGCCGCTCGCGCAGCGCCTCGACCTCGCCCTCGGTGAGCACCTCGCACGCCGTGGCGCCGCGCAGGTCGGCGTAGTGGGTGCTCCCGACCATCCGCATCCGCACCTGCCCGACCGGCGCCGGCACGCCCGTCCTCCGGGGATCGCGGTGAGCGAGAACTTCCCGTAGAGGCCGAGGTGCACGTGGACGACCAGGTCGGGCTCGTAGACGTGGAAGAGGTGCTTGCCGTGGGCGTCGACCGCGCGCAGCACGCGGCCGTCGACGAGCTCGGCGCCCGCGGCGAAGCGGCCCTGCGGCGAGCTGACCGCGACCTCGTGGCCCCGGAAGCGGCGGACAGTGCGAGCGCGCGAGGCGCCGGATGGTGTGGCCCTCAGGCATCGTGCGGGGCCGCTCGCGCGTCGACGGACGTGATGTGCCCGGTGTTCTCGTACTCGGTCGAGCATGTCGATGCGGCGCTGGTGGCGGCCGCCCTCGAACTCCGTGGCGAGGAACGCCTCGACGATGGTCGTCGCCTCGTCGGCGGTGTGCATGCGGGCGCCCGACCGAGACCACCTGGGCGTCGTTGTGCTGCCGGGCGAGCTCGGCGGTCTCGGCGTTCCAGGCGAGCGCGGCGCGGATGCCCTTCACCTTGTTCGCCGCGATCTGCTCGCCGTTGCCCGAACCGCCGATCACGACGCCGAGGCTGCCCGGGTCGGCGAGGACCCGCTCGCCGGTGGCGGTGCAGTAGGGCGGGTAGTCGTCGGCGGCGTCGTACTCCGTCGCCCCGACGTCCACGACCTCGTGGCCCGCCGGCGGCGAGAGCGCGTCAGCAGGTGGGCCTTGAGCTCGAAGCCGGCGTGGTCGGAGCCGATGTAGACGCGCACGAGGCGGAGTCTCGCAGGCCCGCTACCCACTGGGCACGCCCGGATAGTCGTGAACGCCGGACAGGTCACGGATCGCGGCCGGGAAACATCCCCGTGACACGGTCCTTCTAGCGTGCACACATGGCGGATGAGCGGATCGGCGCGGCCCGGGACGTCGTCCTCGGGGTCGAGGAGGAGTTCCACCTCGTCGACCTCGAGTCGCGCAGCGCCGTGCCGCGGGTGCCCGAGCTGCTCGACGAGCTCGCGGCGCTGGACGCCGACGCGTTCGCCGCGGAGCTCAAGCCCTCGATCATCGAGACGAACTCCGACCCGACGTCGAGCCTCACCGACCTGCGTAGCGGACCTGCTCCGCCTGCGCAGCATGCTCTCGTCGATGGCCGCAGGAACGCGGGCTCGGCATCGTCGGGGCGGGCAGCGTGCCGCTGGTCGACAGCTCCGCGGAGGGCATCACCGCCTCGCCGCGCTACGAGCGGATGCGCGACGAGTACCAGATGCTCGCCTTCGAGCAGCAGATCTGCGGCACCCAGGTGCACGTCGACGTCCCGGACCGCGACGCCGCCGTCGCCGTCATGCAGCACTCCGCGCCGTGGCTGCCCGGTCCTGCTGGCCCTCTCGGCCTCCAGCCCGTTCTGGCAGAGCGAGGACACCGGCTACGCCAGCTCCCGCACCCTGGCCTGGCACCGCTGGCCGACGGCCGGGCCGCCCGCCCCGCTGCGCGACGCGGCGGACTACGACGCGCTCATCGACGACCTGCTGCGTTCCGGGACGATGTCCGACCCCGGGATGGTCTATTTCGACATGCGCCCCTCGGCGCACCAGAAGACCGTCGAGCTGCGGATCTGCGACGCCTCCCCCACCGTCGACGGCGTCGTCCTCGATCGCCGGGCTGGCCCGCGCCCTCGTCGTGCACGGCGTCCGGGCCCACACCGAGGGCCGCCCGCAGCCGCAGTACCGCCCGGAGCTGCTGCGCGCGGCCAGCTGGCGCGCGGCCCGCTCCGGTCTGGAGGGCGACCTCGTCGACGTCACCGGCCGCGAGCTGGTGCCGCCGTCGCGGGCGATCCGGCAGCTGCTCGACCACCTCCGCGACGACCTCGAGGACGCCGGGGACTGGGACGAGGTCTCCGACCTCGCCCTCGACGCGCTCGCCCGGGGCAGCTCCGCCGCCCGGCAGCGCCAGCGGGCCAACCGCGGCGGCGGGCTCGAGGGCGTCGTCGACATGCTCGTCGCCGAGACCCGCGGGGTGCCCGACGAGCCCGCCGTCGAGCAGCTGCCGACGCCCGAGACGGCGGCGCCGGTCCTGCTCGGGGACTACCACCCGCCGTCCTACGACGAGGCCGTCGACGAGACCGGGCACGTCCGGCCCACGTACGCGTGGCTGGTCGCGAGCCTGGAGCGGCATCGGACCCTCGGGGCTGCTCGCCCACGAGAAGAGCCGCGACGCCGAGCAGCGGGCGCGCTCGATGTTCTTCCCCCAGCCCGACGACCCGGAGCGGCTGTTCCCGCTCGACCTCATCCCGCGCCTGATCTCCCGGGTGGACTGGGAGCAGCTGTCGGCGGGCCTCGTCCAGCGCGCCCGCGCGCTGGAGATGCTGCTGCAGGACCTGCACGGCGAGCAGGCCTGCCTGCACGACGGGGTCATGCCGCGCGAGGCGCTGCGCTGGCTGCCCGCCGAGGGCGAGGCCTCGACGATGGTGCCGGACGGGCGCGACGCGGGCGCTGGTCTCGGGCCTCGACCTGGTGTGCGACGGCGAGGGGCGCTGGAAGGTCCTCGAGGACAACCTGCGCATCCCCTCGGGCATCGCCTACGCGATGGCCGACCGCCGCGTGGTCCGCAGCGTCCTGCCCGAGCTGCAGGCCCCCGAGGGCGTCGTCGACTCCGACGAGGGCCCGGCGATGCTGCGCGACGCGCTGCTCTCCTGCGCCCCGCCCGCGGCCGGGCGACGATCCGGGCCTCGTCGTGCTCACCGAGGGCCCCACCGACTCGGCGTACTTCGAGCACGCGATGCTCGCCGAGGAGATGGGGGTCCCGCTGCTCGAGCCCTCCGGGCTGCGGGTCACCGACGACGGGACGATCACGGTCGCGGTCTCCGGGCGGCGCATCGACGTCGCCTACCGGCGCATCGACGAGGAGCAGCTCTTCGCCTCCCCCGACGCCGACGGGCGCACGCTGCGCGGGCCGTTGCAGGCCGCGATGCGCGCGGGCCGGATCGCGCTGGCCAACTCCCCGGGCAACGGGCTCGTCGACGACAAGGCCGTCTACCCGCACATCCACGCCCTCACCGAGTACTACTTCGGCGAGAAGCCGCTGCTCGACGACGTCACGACGTTCTTCTGCGCCGACCCCGAGCAGCGCCGAGCACGTGCTCGACCACCTCGACGAGCTGGTCCTCAAGCCGGTCGACGGCTACGGCGGCGCGGGCATCGTCATCGGCCCGCACGCGAGCGCGCGGAGCTCGACGCCGGCGGCCGCGGAACTGCGGGCCAACCCGGCGAGCTACGTCGCCCAGGAGACCATCCGGATCTCCACCCACCCGACCTTCACCGGCACCGAGCTGGCCCCGCGCGTCGTGGACCTGCGGGCCTTCGTCGTGCTCGGCCCGGAGCCCGGCGTGCTGCCGACCCCCCTCACGCGAGTCGCGCCCGCCGACAGCCTCGTGGTCAACTCGTCGCGCGGCGGGGGCTCGAAGGACACCTGGATCTTGCGCTAGCGCACACGTGCCGTGACCCCGTGCGGGGAGCACGGCGAGGCGCTCGCACCTGTCGACGAAGGAGACCCGAACGCATGTGCGGCATCGCCGGCGAGTTCCGGTTCGACGGGGGTTCGGCCCAGGTGGGCGCGGTCCTCGCGATGGCGCAGGTCCTCGAGCCGCGGGGCCCGGACGGCTGGGGCGTCGTCGGCCACGGCCCGATCGCCCTCGCCCACCAGCGCCTGAAGATCATCGACCTCACCGAGACCGGTGCGCAGCCGATGGTCGACTCCGAGCTCGGGCTCACCGCGGTGTTCAACGGGTGCATCTACAACTACCCGGAGCTGCGCGAGGAGCTCGGCCGCGAGGGCTACCGGTTCTTCTCCACCTCGGACACCGAGGTGATCATCAAGGCGTTCCACCGCTGGGGCCAGCGCTGCGTCGAGCACTTCAAGGGCATGTTCGCGTTCGCGATCGCCGACCGCGACACCGGCCGGCTCGTCCTCGGCCGCGACCGGCTGGGGATCAAGCCGCTCTACGTGGCCCCGGTGGCCGGCGCGCTGCGCTTCGCCTCGTCGCTGCCCGCGCTGATCGCCCCCGGCGGCGTCGACACCGAGATCGACCGGGTGGCCCTGCACCACTACATGAGCTTCCACGCCGTGGTGCCCGCGCCGCGCACGATCCTCTCGGGCGTGCACAAGCTCCCGCCCGCCGTCGTGCGCACCGTCGAGTCCGACGGCACGTCGAGCGACTGGACGTACTGGACCCCGGAGTTCGTCCGCGGCGACCAGGAGCACTCCGCCGAGCGAGTGGGCCGAGATCGCCCTGGACTCGCTGCGGACCGCGGTGGAGCGGCGGATGGTCTCCGACGTCCCGGTCGGCGTGCTGCTCTCCGGCGGCATCGACTCCTCGATCGTCGTGGCCCTCCTCGCCGAGATGGGCCAGAAGGACCTCAAGACCTACTCGATCGGCTTCGACGCCGAGGGCGGGGAGTCCGGCGACGAGTTCGACTACTCCGACCTCGTCGCCGAGACCTACGGCACCGACCACACGAAGTTCCGCGTCCCGAAGGCCGAGACCGACGAGGCCCTGCCCGGCGCGGTCGCCGCGATGTCCGAGCCGATGACCAGCCACGACGTCGTCGCCTTCTACCTGCTCTCCCGCGAGGTCTCGAAGTCGATCAAGGTGGTGCAGTCCGGCCAGGGCGCCGACGAGGTGCTCGGCGGCTACGACTGGTACCCGCCGATCGCGAAGGTCGGCCGCGAGGGCGCCGTCGACGCCTATCACCGGTCGTTCTTCGACCGCCCGCACGACGAGGTCGGCGAGCTGGTGGCGCCGGAGTTCATGCTCGCCGACGACCCGTCGCTCGACCTCGTGCGCGAGCACTTCGCCCGCCGCGGCGCCGACGAGGCCGTCGACGCGGCGCTGCGCCTCGACACCACGGTGATGCTGGTCGACGACCCGGTGAAGCGGGTCGACAACATGACGATGGCCTGGGGGCTCGAGGCGCGCGTGCCGTTCCTGGACCACGACTTCGTCGAGGCCATGGGTGCCTGCCCGCCCGATCTCAAGATGGCCGACGGCGGCAAGGGCGTGCTCAAGGCGGCCTCGCGCGGGCTGCTCCCCGACGAGATCATCGACCGGAAGAAGGGCTACTTCCCGGTCCCGGCGATCCGGCAGCTCTCCGGCCCGGTCCTCGAGCGGGTGACCGCCGCGCTCACCGATCCGGCGGCCAAGCGGCGTGGTCTGTTCCGGGAGGACGCGGTGGCGACGATGCTCGACGACCCCAACTCCGGCCGGACCAACCTCGGGGCCAACGCACTGTGGCAGGTCGCACTCCTGGAGATGTGGCTGCAGGCCCACGCGATCAGCTGACGTAGGTTCCCGGCTGCAGAGCGCCGAGCGAAGGAGGTCGGGGAGCCGGTGGACGAGTGGATCAGTGCGACGCGCTGCTGGTCACCCAGCCCGTCCCCCGACGGCACGATCATCGCGTTCGTCTGGGACGGCGACGGCCTCCCGGTGGTGCGCCTGCACCGCCGCGCCACCGGCGAGGAGTGGTCGCTCGACACCGGGGACGACCTCGTCTCGACGGTGCGCTGGTCCCCCGACGGCGCCTGGCTCGCCGTCGAGGCCGCGGCCGACGGCGGCGAGCGCTCGACGGTGCTCGTCGTCCGGCCCGACGGGACGGGCCTGCGCCCGATCCGCGGGGTCGGCGACGACGACCGCGGCGCCGTCTCCCTCGACCGCTGGACCCACACCGGCTCCGTCGTCGCGATCACCGAGTCCGACAGCGAGACGACGACGGCCTGGCTGGTCGACGTCGACTCCGACCAGCGCCAGCGACTCGGCTCCGGGCACGCGCTCCAGATCCTCGACGTGTCCCCGGACCGCAGGCGGGTGCTGCTGCGACGCGGCCGCCGCGGGTCGCGCCACGTCGGGATCGTGAACCTCGACGGCACCGAGGGCTGGCACGAGATCGACTCCGCGACGCGGGCCCGGCGGGCCGCCCGGCGCCGTCGAGCACCCCGTCGCGATCACCCGGGACTCGTCCGTCGTCGCCGCGCGCTTCGTCGAGGGCGGCACCCGGATGCTCGTCCTCACCGACGGCGGGCCGGGAGCGGGCGGCGCTGGTGGCCGTCGACGTCGCCACCGACGCGCGCCCCATGTACCCCGAGGTGCTCGCCGAGCGCGAGGACGCCGAGCTCGAGCGGTTCGCGCTGACCGAGGACGGCGGGCTCGCCGCGCTGGTCTGGAACGTCGTCGGGCCGCAGCGAGGTGGAGCTGCTCGACCTCGCCACCGGCAAGCCCGCCTACGTACAGCCCGCCCGGCGACGTCGTCACCTCGGCGGTGTTCAGCCACGACGGCGACTCGCTGGTCATGGGCATCCAGTCCCCGGACGTGCCCTCCGCGGTGTGGTGCCACGAGCTGTCCTCGCAGACCACGGCGCTCATCTGCCCGCAGGACGGACGCGAGGTGGGCTCCGGGCACGCTCGTGCACCCGACGCTGGAGACGGTGACGACCCCGGACGGCCTCGCGCTGCCGGCTGGCTCTACCGCCCGCCGGGCGCGATGGGCCCGCTGCCGACCGTGATCTACCTGCACGGCGGCCCCGAGGCCCAGGAACGGCCGGTGTTCACGCCGCTGTACCAGACCCTGCTGGCCGCGGGGATCGCCGTGTACGCCGCGAACGTCCGCGGGTCGTCGGGCTTCGGGCGCTCCTTCGTCAACGCCGACAACGGCGCCGGCCGCTTCGCCGCCATCCGGGACGTGGCGACGTGCGCCGAGCACCTGGTGGAGTCCGGGGTCGCCGACGCCGCGCGCCTCGGGGTGATGGGCCGGTCCTACGGCGGCTACCTGACCCTCGCCGCGCTGGTGAACCACCCCGAGCTCTTCGCGGTCGGCGTCGACGTGTGCGGCATGGCCGACTTCGAGACGTTCTTCGCGCGTACCGAGCCGTGGATCGCCGACGCCGCGGTCGGCGAGTACGGCCACCCGATCCACGACCGCAACCTGCTCCGCGAGCTCTCCCCGGTCCACCGCATGGACCGGCTGCGAGCACCGCTGCTCGTCGTCCACGGCCGCTACGACACCAACGTCCCGGTCCACGAGGCCGAGCTCGCGGTGCACGGCGCGAAGGCCGCGGGCGTCGACGTCCGGTACCTGCTCTTCGACGACGAGGGCCACGAGATCCAGCGCCTCGAGAACCGCCGCACGTTCATCCACGCGGTCACCGACTGGCTCACCACCCACTTCGGCCTCGCCGCGCCTGACGCCCCTGCTGCCCCGGCGCCTGCCGCCCCTGCGCGAGGGGAACCCTCGGTCGGCTAGAGCGACCGGATCCTCCCCTCGTGGCGCCGCGGAGTCCGGACCCGGCTGGCGCGGACGCGTGAGGGGCACGCCAGCCATCCGGTGCCGCCGCGCCGCCTGGCTCACGTGCTCCTGATCAAGGGGCGCGGGGGTCAGGTGGGCCGACCGGAGCCCAGGCCGAAGTGGGCGGCCTCCAGCGCCGGCCACCCCTCGGCCCGGCCCGCCCCGGGCCGCGGGCGGGCGCCCCACGGCAGCGGGTGGGATCCGCCGGGCGGCGGGGTGGCGACGGAGCCGGAGCCTGGTCCGGTGGCGACCGGCGGCCGGAGCGTGGCCCGGTGGCGAGCGGACCGGACGGGGGCCCGACGACGGCGGGTACGGGGGCCAGGCCCTCGACGACCGTGGCGTCCACGACGGTGCCCTCGACGACCGTCGCGCCCGACCCGCCCCGCGGTGCGGGCACGGCGCGCTCCCACGGCTCCCCCACGCGGCGCAGCCACGGCCGCTGGGCCTCCCGCACGGCGCCCTGGCGACGGCCGGGCGCCGACTCCGGGCCCCGGGCCGACGGGACTCCCGCCCCGGGGGCGCCGCCGGTGAGGGCCCGCCGGGACCGCACCCCGTCGGCGGCCGGCAGCGCCGCGCGACGCGACCCGCGCGGGAGGGCCGACGGCGGGATGTCCGCGAGCGCCGGGACCGGCACCGGGTCGGGCAGCTCGCCCCAGCGCGCGAGCTTCTCCAGGTCGACGACCCGCGGCCCGGCCCAGTGCGCCTCCAGGTCGCGGCAGCGCAGGCAGCCCAGGCCCAGCACGATCCCGAAGATCACGTGGCCGATCAGCGAGAGCGTCACCGTCGTGGGGGTCAGCGGGAACATCAGCTGCTGACCGCGGGGCAGCAGCACCGTCACCATCAGCCCGCCCCACGTCGGCCCGACGGCGAAGAGGACCGCCGCGGCCACCGTGATCCGCGGGCCGAGCCGGCGCAGCCCGGTCGACGCGGCCAGGACGAGGAACACCACCCCGAGGCCGCCGCCGTCGCCGGCGTAGCGCCACACGTACCCGGCGACCCCGCCGAGCACCCGCTGCGAGGGGTCGACGTCGATCAGCCACGTGCCCATGGTCGGGATGAAGTCGCCCCACCAGCCGAGGAACGCGACGGTGTCGAGGCGGAACACGTCGTAGACGGCCGTCGCGAGGATGCCCCAGCGCAGCCCCTCGATCACGAGCCGGTCCTCGGGCATCGGGACGAAGATCCCGAGCACGAGGAGCACCAGCGCCGTCGGGATGACGACGAGCCCCGCCGTGACGTGCATCGGCACCAGCCCGGCCACGTGCGCGGTGATCGAGAGCAGCGGCAGCGCCGCCAGCACCAGGTGCACCGCCACCCGCGGCGGCACCGCCTCCAGCGCCCTCACCGGGAGCCGCCCATCGGCATACCGGCCATCGGCATGCCCCGCAGGGGCATCCCGCCCATCGGCATGCCGCCGCCCTGCGCCCGGGCGTGCGTGGCCATCAGGTTCGCGAAGTTCTTCGAGGTCGTCACCTGGTCGCTCGCTCCGGTCGGTCCGGCCCTGGAGGTGTCGTCCTCGCTGCCCTGCGAGCACCGTCGGGCGGAGTTGATGCAGTGCGCGCCGGCCTGCGCCCGGCTCTTCGAGGACAGGTACTCGAGCAGCGCGTGGTCGGTGATCGGGTCGTGCTGCTGCTCGGGGAAGCTGTCGATCGCGAAGGAGCGTCCGGGCGGCGGGTCGTAGTCCACGGTGATCCGCAGGGCGGGCACCGGGACCTCGTCGTCGCCGCACTCCCCGGACTCGTCGGGGTAGCGCAGGTGCTCGGTGTGGTCCTCCGAGTCGAGGTCCT
Organism: uncultured Actinomycetota bacterium; assembly: GCA_963849235.1. Classification (GTDB taxonomy): domain Bacteria; phylum Actinomycetota; class Actinomycetes; order Mycobacteriales; family Pseudonocardiaceae; genus Actinomycetospora. The sequence goes on from CAWKGY010000006.1 coordinate 96,632, forward strand.
TGCCGTTCCAGCAGCTCGGGAAGTCGAAGACGCGCTGCAGCTCCGAGCCCTGCGGGCAGACCGGGTACTGGTCGGTCATCCGGTTCCCGAAGCCCGAGCAGGTGTACTTGGCGTTGGCGCCCTTGCCGTCGGCGGTGGCCGCCTTCGCCGAGCCGGTCACCATCGTCATGTTCAGCGGCATCGGCTCCATGGCGCGGGTGCCGTGTCCGTGGAAGGTGTAGTCGACCGACGTCGGCTCCACGAACGCCCCGACGTTGCCGTCGAGGCTCCCGCCGTCCTGCCCGACGTCGGGCCCGACGCTGCGCAGGTCGCGCAGCACCGGCCAGAAGATCGGCGACTGGTCGCCGTTCGTGCAGGTGGTGCTGGACTCCTTGAGCACCTGCAGGTTCGACGCGGCATTGGTGCTGTCGTTGCCCGCGTAGTCGTGCACGTGCTGGGCGCCGTTGCGCTTGCCCGGGGCGATGATCGGGTTGTCGGAGTTGTGGTGGTCGGACAGCGAGCAGGAGAAGGAGTAGCTGCCGCCGGAGAAGTCGCCGCCCGCGAGGATGTTGCCCTTCGGGTCCACGACCCGATGTCGACGTACTCGTTCGCCGAGGCCTCACCGATCTGGTCGCGGCCCTGGAACTGGTCGCCGCCGCCCGAGGTGTCCTTCGTGCCGGGGTCCTTCTTGCCCGCGTCCTTGCCGTCGGCCTTCTCGCCGTCGCCCTGGCCGTCGGAGTTCTTGCCGTCCGAGTTCTTGCCGTCGGAGTTCTTGCCGTCGGAGTTCGTGCCGGAGTCCTTCCCGCCGTCCTCGCCCAGCCCTTCGCGGTCCTCCCGGAGTCCTTGCCGCTCTTCCCGGAGCCGGAGTCCTTCGCCCCGCCGTCGTCGCCGCTCTCGTTCTTGACCAGCAGGACGTCGCCGACGGCGGTCACCGCCCGCGCCGCCGCGGCCCGCACCACCCCGGCGGCGCCGAGCGGCAGCCCGACGCCGAGCACGAGCACGACGACCGCGAACAGCGCGACGTAGACCGCCCGCCGTCGCGCCCCCCGCGCCCTCCGCGTCATCCACACTCCCTGCTCGCGCCGGGCCCAGGGGTCGGGACCGGATACGCGAGCGGACGCTAGACGCGGCCGTCAGGGCGTGGGTGCGGTTTGACAGAACTCGCGTGCCTCGGGGCGGCGAGGGCGGCACGATTCGTCGAGCAAGATCAACGAGACCTGCATGCGAGGTCCGCCGCTCCCGCGGGCGACCACACAGGCCGAATCGTGATCATGCTGCCGACCGGAGGGCGAGGGATGTGCGCTCCGCGCCACCAAGCACTGTCCCGCCCTGTGGAGCGTGTCGGGGAATGGCGCCGATGGACCGTGGTGGTCGCGGTGACAGCCGTGAGGGTCCACTTCGGCCACCGGGAACCGCCACGTGGTGCGGTCGAGTGGACCTCCAGGGTTGTCTCGACCGGAGGCGATGGGGGTCCACTCGAGCAGCAAATTCCGACCCGCCCTAGGACACGGATTTCGGCTCACGAGCGCGGAGCGCACCTACAGCTGGATCGACTTGATCTCCAGGAACTCCTCGAGCCCGTAACGCCCCAGCTCACGGCCGGTCCCGGACTGCTTGTAGCCCCCGAACGGCGCCACCGGGTTGAACTGCCCGCCGTTGACGTCGACCTGGCCGGTCCGCATCCGGCGCGCGACCTCGATCCCCCGCTCCTGCGACCCGGCGAACACCGCGCCCGCGAGCCCGTAGATCGTCGCGTTGGCGATGTCCACGGCCTCGTCCACGTCGCCGTAGGGCATGATCGACAGCACCGGCCCGAAGATCTCCTCCTGGGCGATCGTCATGTCGCGGCGCACCCCGGAGAAGATCGTCGGCCGCACGTACGCGCCCTCGGCCGACACGCCCTCCGGCGCCCCGGGCCCGCCGACGGCGAGCTGCGCGCCCTCGTCGACACCCGCGGCCGATGTAGGACTCCACGCGGTCGCGCTGGGTCGCCGACGACATCGGCCCGATCCGCGTCGCCTCGTCGGTCGGGTCGCCGACGCCGTACTTCGCCGCCGCCGACACCGCCATCTCCACGACCTGGTCGTGCAACGAGTCCGGCACCAGCAGCCGCGTCCAGGCGGTGCAGGTCTGGCCGCCGTTGATGAAGCAGTTCCCGAGCCCGACCTTGACCGCCTTGGTGAGGTCGGCGTCGTCGAGCACGATGTTCGCGGACTTGCCGCCGAGCTCGAGGGCGACCCGCTTGACGGTGCCCGCGGCCACCTCCTGCACCCGGCGCCCGGCGGCGACCGAGCCGGTGAACGACACCATGTCCACCGCGGGGTGCGCGGCGAGCGCCTCGCCGGCCTCGGGGCCGGTGCCGTGGACGACGTTGAACACCCCGGCCGGCAGCCCGGCCTCGGCGGTGATGGCCGCGAGCGCGCCCGCCGTCAGCGGCGCGACCTCGCTCGGCTTGAGCACCACCGTGCAGCCCGCGACGAGGGCGGGCGCGAGCTTGGCGACGACCTGGTGCAGCGGGTAGTTCCACGGCGTGATGGCGCCGACGACGCCGACCGGCTCGCGCACGACCAGCGAGTTGCCGATCTCCTCGGACCAGGCGAACTCCTCGGCGAGCGCCGGCCACGCCCTTGGACGTCGCCATCGGCATCCCGAGCTGGACGCTGCGCGCGAAGGCGATCGGCGAGCCCATCTCCGCCGTGATCGACTGCGCCAGCTCCTCGTGGTGGGCCTTGATCCCGTCGCGGATGCGCAGGACGGCGGCCGCCCGGTCGGCCACCGGGGTCGCCGACCACGCCGGGAACGCCTGCCGGGCCGCCTGCACCGCCGCGTCGACCTCCGCGGAGCCGCCGCGTGGCACCTCGGCGAGCGTCTGACCGGTCGCCGGGTTCACCACCGCGATCGACCCGGAACCGGCCACCGCCGCCCCGTCGATCCAGTGCTGGGTGAGCGTGTCCGTGCTGGCCGTCATCGAGCGCCTCCATCGTGGTCCGTCGTCGCTCCCACTCTGCCGGACGCGGGCGACTCCCCGCCCACCTGCGGGTTGGCCTCGACGAGCACGGGGCAGCCCCCCGGATGGCTGACTTCAGCTCCACCACCACGGTCGATGCCTCGCCCGACGACCTCTTCGCCTTCCTCTCCGACGTGGGCAACCTCCCGCGCTACTTCGCCCGCATGAAGACCGCCGAGCCCGCGGAGGGCAACGCGGTGCACACCTCGGCCGAGCTGCCCGACGGCTCGCGCGTCGAGGGCGAGGCGTGGTTCGAGGTCGACCGGGACGCCCAGCACCTCTCATGGGGCGCCGAGGGCCCGAGCGACTACCACGGCGACCTCGACGTCCGGCCCCACGAGCGCGGGGCGACGGTCGAGGTGCGCCTGCACACCACACGCGTCGAGCCCGGTGACCACGAGATCCAGAAGGGTCTCGACGCGACCCTGGACACCATCAGGACCCTGGTCGAGGAGCAGGGCGCGGCGGGCTGACCCCACCCGGCGGCGGCACACTGGCCCGGAGCCCCGGGAGGTCGCCCTGCCACGCGTCGTCGCGCTCGTGCTGCTCGCCGTCGTCGCGGGCCTGGCGCTGTGGTCGGACCGGCCTCCCGCACCCGTGCCGGCCGACGCTCCGCCCACGGAGTTCAGCGCCGAGCGCGCGCTGCCGATCGTCGACGACCTCGCCCGCGCACCGCATCCCCTCGGCAGCCCCGCGGCCGCCCGGGTGCGCGACGACCTCGTCGCCCGGCTGCGGGCCCTCGGCCTGCCTGCCCGTGTGGAGGCCGCCGTCGTCGGCGGGGTGGCCGTGGCCAACGTCGTCGCGACCCTCCCGGGGACCGCACCCACCGGCACCGTCGTGCTCGCCGCCCACACCGATTCGGTCCCCGCCGGGCCCGGCGCCGCGGACGACGTCTCGTCGGTGGCGGCCATCCTCGAGACGGTGCGGGCACTGCGTGCCGGCCCACCACTGCGTGACGACGTCGAGGTGCTGCTGACCGACGGCGAGGAGGCCGGGCTGCTCGGCGCCCGGGCCTGGGTGCGCGACGACCTGCCCCGGGACCGCCCGACCGTCGTGCTCAACCACGAGGCCCGCGGGGTCGCCGGGCCGTCGCTGATCTTCCAGACCTCCCCCGGCAACGCCGGCCTCGTCCGCGCGATCGCCGACGCCGTCCCGCACCCCCGCGGCGACTCGTCGCTCGTCGCGGTCTATCGCCTGCTGCCCAACGACACCGACCTGTCGGCGGTCCTCGCCGCCGGGCGCCCCGGGGTGAACTCGGCGTTCATCGAGGGCCCGAGCGCCTACCACACCGCGGGCGACACCCCGACCGCGCTGAGCGCGGCCAGCGTGCAGAGCCAGGGCTCGACGATGCTCGCCCTCGCCCGGGCACTCGGGGACGCCGACCTGCGTCCGCTCGACCCGGCGGCGAGCGGGTCGCCCCCGCAGCCCGACGAGACCTGGTTCCGGTTCCTCGGCGCCCTGGTCACCTACCCGCAGGCATGGGCGGTGCCGATCGCGCTCGCCGGGGTCGTCGCCCTCGTCGGGGCGGTCGTGCTGGGCCGTCGTCGCGGGTTGCCGAGCGCCGGCGGGGTGGTCGTCGCGGCGCTGACCGCGCTGGTGGCGCTCGGCGTCGCCGCGGGCCTCGGTGCGGCGCTCGGGGCCCTCCTCGCCGCCGCGCGGCAGGACCCCGCGGCGTCGGGCCCTACGCCGCGGGCCTGACGACGTACGAGGTCGCCGACGTCGCCCTGGCCGTCCTCGTGGTGCTGGTCTGGGCCCTGGCGCTGCGGCGGCGGTTCGGGCCGTTCGCGACGGGTGCCGGGGCGGCGGCGCTGCTCGTGGCGCTCGGACTCGTCACCGCCCTCGTCGTCCCCGGGGCGTCGTTCCTCCTCGCGCTCCCGGGGCTGGGTCTCGCCCTCGGGCTCCTCGCGGCGGTGCTGCTCCACGCGCGCCCGAACGCGGCGGTGGCCGCCCTCGCCGTCGGGACCCTGCCCACCGCAGCACTGTTGCTGCCGTTCGCGTCGCAGGTGTTCCTCGTCGACGGCGTGGCCCACGGCCTCGCCGTGGCGGCGTTCGCGGTCTGCGCCGGTGCGTGCGTCCCCGTGTCCGGGGCGGACACGGGGACGCGCGCACGGGTCGTCAGTCGAACTTGAGCTCGGTGTCGCGGGTGCGCTTGAGCTCGTAGAAGTACTCGTAGCCCGCGAGCAGCTTCGCGCCGTCGAAGATCTGGCCGGCCTGCTCGCCGCGGGGGATGCGGGTCATGACGGGGCCGAAGTAGGCCGAGCCGTCGACGTGGATCGTCGGGGTCCCGACGTCCATGCCCACCGGGTCCATGCCCTCGTGGTGCGACTTCTTGAGCGCGTCGTCGTAGTCGGTCGACGTGGCGGCCTTGGCGAGGTCCGCCTCGAGCCCGACCTCGTCGAGCGACTTCGCGATGACGTCGTCGAAGTCCTTGTTGCCCTCGTTGTGGATCTTCGTGCCCATGGCGGTGTAGAGCGGCGCGAGGATCTCGTCGCCGTGCTTCTGCGCCGCGGCGATGCACACGCGGACGGGCTTCCAGCCCTCGTCCATCATCGCCTGGTACTTCTCGCCCAGATCCCGGCCGGAGTTGAGCACCGAGAGGCTCATCACGTGCCAGTGCAGGTCGATGGGCCGGACGTCCTGCACCTCGATGATCCATCGGGAGGTGATCCACGCGAACGGACACAGCGGGTCGAACCAGAAGTCGACGCGGGTCTTCTCACCAGCAGCGGTCATGGCACCAGGCTTCCCTCGAACAACGGTCTGTACCCGAGCGAACCGTGGAAGCGGCAACCGTGTTCCCGCGCGGCAGGGCCGACGGCCGACAGGTGGATAGGGTGAGCCGCGTGGCTGCACCGAACCTCACCCGGGCCGACGCGCGCACGCGTGCCGAGATGCTCGACGTCGACTCCTACACGGTCTCGCTGGACCTGACCGACGGCGCCGCGGGGCCGGGTGAGACGACGTTCCGCTCGACGACGACGGTGCGGTTCCGCTGCACCTCCCCCGGCGCCGCGAGCTGGATCGACATCGTCGCGGCGGGCGTGCGCAGCGCCTCCCTCAACGGCGTCGCGCTCGACGTCACCGGCTACGACGAGGAGAAGGGCATCGCGCTGCCCGACCTCGCCGCCGAGAACGAGCTCGTCGTCGACGCCGACTGCCGGTACATGAACACCGGCGAGGGCCTGCACCGGTTCGTCGACCCGGTCGACGGCGGGGTCTACCTCTACAGCCAGTTCGAGACCGCGGACGCCAAGCGGATGTTCGCCTGCTTCGACCAGCCCGACCTCAAGGCGACGATCACGCTCACCGCGCTCGCGGCACCGGACTGGGAGGTGATCTCCAACGGCGCGAAGGACACGACGACGACCCTCGAGTCCGGCGCCGTGCACCACGCCTTCGAGACCACCGTCCGCATCTCGACCTACCTCGTGGCGCTCATCGCCGGGCCGTACGCGAAGTGGACCGACGAGTACGCCGACGACCACGGCACGATCCCGCTGGGCATCTACTGCCGCGCGAGCCTCGCCGAGCACATGGACGCCGACCGGCTGTTCACCGAGACCAAGCAGGGCTTCGGCTTCTACCACCGCAACTTCGGGGTGCCCTACCCCTTCACCAAGTACGACCAGCTCTTCGTCCCGGAGTTCAACGCGGGCGCGATGGAGAACGTCGGCGCCGTGACGTTCCTCGAGGACTACGTCTTCCGCAGCCGTGTCACCCGCTACCTCTACGAGCGGCGCGCCGAGACCGTGCTGCACGAGATGGCGCACATGTGGTTCGGCGACCTCGTGACGATGCGCTGGTGGGACGACCTGTGGCTCAACGAGTCGTTCGCGACCTGGGCGAGCGTCGTCAGCCAGTCCGAGGCCACCGAGTACCGCAACGCCTGGACCACGTTCGCGAACGTCGAGAAGTCCTGGGCCTACCGCCAGGACCAGCTGCCCTCGACCCACCCGATCGCCGCCGACATCCCCGACCTGCAGGCCGTCGAGGTCAACTTCGACGGCATCACCTACGCCAAGGGCGCGTCGGTGCTCAAGCAGCTGGTGTCCTACGTCGGGCAGGACGAGTTCCTCGCCGGGCTGCGGCTCTACTTCTCGCGCCACGCCTACGGCAACGCCACCTTCGACGACCTCCTCGGCGCGCTGACCGAGGCCTCCGGCCGGGACCTCTCCGGGTGGAGCGCCGAGTGGCTGCGCACGACGGGCCTGAACTCGCTCTCGCCGTCGTTCGCCGTCGGCGCGGACGGCCGCTACACGTCCTTCGACGTCACCCAGGGCGGCGCCCGTCCGGGCGCCGGCGAGACGCGCACCCACCGGATCGCCGTCGGGATCTACGACGACGACGGGTCCGGCAAGCTGGTCCGCCGTCACCGCACCGAGCTCGACGTGTCCGGCGAGCGCACCGCGGTCCCCGAACTCGTCGGGGTCGAGGCCGGCGCGCTGGTGCTGGTCAACGACGACGACCTCACCTACTGCACGATGCGCCTCGACGAGCGCTCGCTGACGACGCTGATCGACCGCGTCGGCGACATCGCCGAGCCGCTGCCGCGGACGCTGTGCTGGTCGGCGGCGTGGGAGATGACCCGCGAGGCCGAGCTGCGGGCCCGCGACTTCGTGACCCTGGTGCTGAACGGGCTGCGCCGCCGAGAGCGAGGTCGGCGTCGTGCAGCGGCTGCTGCTGCAGGCGCAGACGGCGCTCGCGTCCTACGCCGAGCCGACGTGGGCGGTCGAGCAGGGGTGGCCCTCGTTCGTCGCGACGCTGCTCGACCTCGCGAGGCGCGCCGAGCCGGGCTCGGACCACCAGCTCGCCCTGGTGAACTCGCTGGCCGGGTCGGTGCTCACCCCGGAGGCGCTGGAGGCGATCGCCGGCTGGCGGGAGGGGACCGCGCCGCTCGAGGGGCTCGTCGTCGACACCGACCTGCGCTGGCGGCTGCTGCACGCGCTGGTCGCCCACGGGGCCGCGGGCGCCGGGGAGGTCGAGGCGGAGCTCGCGCGGGACAACACCGCGACCGGGCTGCGCATGGCCGAGCGGGCCCGGGCGCTGGTGCCGACCCCGGAGGCCAAGGCCACCGCGTGGGAGCGGGCGGTCTACGACGACACGCTGCCCAACGCGATCAACATGGCGATCATCATGGGCTTCTCGCACCCGTCGCAGGGCGCGCTGCTGACCCCGTACACCGAGAAGTACTTCGCCGCGGTCGACGAGGTGTGGGGCCGGCGCTCGTCCGAGCAGGCCCAGCCCATGGTGCAGGGCCTCTTCCCGTCCTGGGCCGTCGAGCAGGCGACGGTGGACGCCGCCGACCGCTGGCTCGCCGACGAGCACCCGGCCGCCCTGCGCCGCCTGGTCTCCGAGGGGCGCGCGGGCATCGTCCGGGCCCTCGCGGCGCGGGACTTCGACCGAGGGGCAAGCTAGTCGCGCCAAGCCGACGATGAGGGAGCGCTCGTTCCTCGCGCTCCCTCATCCGTCAGCGGCGCGCTCCGTCGTCCGGCCGGGGCGTGCCGTGGTTGCCTAGTGCTTCGAGCCCGCGTGGTCGCCGAGCACGCGCAGACCCTCGACGATGCCGCCGACCAGGTCGCCCTCGGTGAACCGGGAGACCATCGAGCCGACCGCGATCTTGGCGCCCTGGTCGTCGACGCGGCGGACCGACTCCTCGCCGGTGACGACCTCGACCACCCGCTCGCCCGGGGAGACCGCGACCAGGACCGCGTCGGCCGCGGAGTCGCCGAGCGTGGCGTGCAGCTCCTCGGCGCGCTCACGGGTGCGGGCGCCCAGGGCGCCGACCCAGAGCGTGAACAGCAGCCCCGTGTCGGCCGAGGTCCGCGTCAGGGCCTCGTCGATCCGGGAGAGCTGGGACGAGGAGAACGGGACCTTCTCGTCCTCGTCGTGGACCTCGGTGGCCTCGGAGATGCGGCCGGACGCGGTGGGGATGCGGGAGTGCCCGGTGACCGGCTCCTCGGCGAACCCGGGCCCGGTGAACGCCGGGGTCTCCCCCCGGCCCGCCTGCGGGCGCTCGAGCTCGCCCTTCGTCTCACCAGGTGCCACGTGCGCCTCCTCGGGCGGTCCGGGTCGCGATGGTGCCGACGGCGTCGACGGTCGGCTCCGGGAGGCCGGTCGCCCTGGGGTTGCCGATCCACCACAGCGGCTCGTAGGGCCAGTCGTCACCGACGCGGTAGCGCGCCGCCTTGCGGCCGGACGGACGCAGCATCGTGGCGGCGAACAGGAGCAGCAGGACGACGAGCGGGATCACCCCGTAGATCAGGATCGTCTCGATCGGTCTCACGGGTGCGAACCGTAGTGGAAAGCCGCTGCTACGTCGTGTCGTAGAACGCCGCTCGTCGGTGAATCCTCCTCACCACACCGGTGGACGGCGCCCCGACCACGGCCGCGCGGCCTCCAGCTCCGCCCCGAGCGCGACGAGCACCGCCTCCTCGCCCCGCCGCCCCCGCAGCGTCACGCCCACCGGCAGCGTCGTGCCGTCCACCTCCGGCCAGCCGAGCGGCAGCCCGATCGCCGGCTCGCCGGTCATGTTGGCGATCGCCGTCCACGGGGTGAAGGCGACCTGGCGCGCGAAGTCGGTCTCGGGGCCGTCGGCGGAGAACCACCCGACCGGACGCGGCGGGAGGGCCACGGACGGCGTCAGGACCGCGTCCAGGTCCGCCCGTGCCGCGACGATCCGGCGGGTCTCGACCTGCGCGACGTGCAGCGCGCCCAGCGCCGCCATCGGCCCGACCTCCCGCCCGCGGGCGCGCAGCAGCCGGGTGAGCGGCTGGAGCCGCTCCTCGTCCTCCGGCGCGACCGGGTCGCCCAGGGCCAGCACCGCCCACAGCGTCAGGAAGGCCCCGATCGCCTCCTCGGACAGGCCCACGTCCACCGGCTCCACGGTGTGACCCAGCGCGGCCAGCAGGTCGGCGGTGTCCTGCGCGGCGGCGGCACAGACCGGGTCCACGACGGCGGGTGTCGCGGTCGGCCCGAGCAGGGCGCCGAGGTCCCCGAAGGGAGGCGTCGTGGTGAGCCCGATCCGGCGCCGGGGCCCGGGAGCCGCGCGGGCGACGCCGAGGTAGCCCCCCGCAGGTGGCGCGGCCGGCACGAACGGCTCCCCCGGCCACGTCCGGTCCCCGCAGAGCGCGTCGAGCAGCGCCGCGGCGTCGGCCACCGTGCGGGCGAGCGGTCCCGCCACGGACAGGCCCGCCGGATCGCCGCCCGCCGGGCCCGCGGGGACCCGTCCCCGCGTCGTCTTGATCCCGACGAGCCCGCACACGGAGGCCGGGATCCGGATCGAGCCCCCGCCGTCGGAACCCTGTGCGATCGGCAGGACCCCGGCGGCGACCGCGGCCGCCGCTCCCCCGGACGAGCCGCCGGCCGACCGCGACGGGTCCCACGGCGTCACGGCGGGCGGTGCTCCGGCGGGCTCGGTGTAGCAGGGCAGCCCGAACTCCGGCACCGCCGTCTTCCCGATGCTCACCGTGCCCGCTGCGCGCAGCAGCCCCACCAGGTCGTCGTCGTGGTCGGGGATCCACCCGCGGGTCACGACCGACCCGCGCCCCGTCGGCACCCCCGCCGTCGCCGTCAGGTCCTTGATCGCGGTGGGCACCCCGGCCAGGGGTCCGGCGACCTCACCGCGGGCGAGCGCGGCGTCGAGGGCCTGCGCCGCGTCCCGGGCCCGCTCCGGGGTGAGGGTCGCGAACGCCCCCAGCCGCGCCCCGACGGTCTCCGCGCGCGTCAGGGCGTGCTCGACGACGTCGGCGACGCGGACGTCGCCCCGACGGACCGCCGCGGCGGTCTCGAGCGCGGTCAGGTCGTGCAGGTCGCTCACGGCGGGCGATCATGCCCCGGCGGCGGCGTCCGGGCAGCCGGACGACCGCTCGGCCACGAGGCCGGCGTCAGGCCGCGACCTCCCCGAGGTAGGGCAGCCACTGGGGATCGGCGTCGACGATCCCGGCGAGCAGCCGCCAGTGGCGGCCGCGGGGCGCGGTCGGCATGGTGCGCAACGGCCAGCCCAGCTCGGCGAGCAGCTTGTCCGCCTTCTTGTGGTTGCACCGGGCGCAGCAGGCGACGCAGTTCTCCCAGGTGTGCGTCCCGCCGCGACTGCGCGGGACCACGTGGTCGATGGTCTCGGCCTTGCTCGTGCAGTACGCGCACCGGAAGCGGTCGCGGTGCATCAGAGCGGCACGCGTCAGGGGCACGCGGGCCCGGTAGGGCACCCGCACGTAGACCCGCAACCGGATCACGGAGGGGACCTCGACGGAGCCGCCGGCGGAGTGCAGCACCAGCCCGGAGGTGTCGCCGTGGATGACGTCGGCCTTGCCGCAGACCAGCAGGACGATCGCCCGACGCAGCGGGAGCGCGGTGAGGGGTTCGTAGGTCGCGTTGAGGAGCAGGACCCGCCGACGACCCCAGGCGGGCACGGGAGGCTCCGGGCGAACGGTGACCGTGACGTCGGCCCCCGGATCGAGGGGGGTGGGCGGACCGAGGGGGACGGGGGCGGGGGCGGCGATCGGGATCGCCTCGACCTGACCGGCGGCGGCTTCACGGCCTCCACGCGGTTCGACCCCGCTGACCAGCGGCGTCACGGTCCTGGGTTGTCGTTCGGGCACACGACCACCTCCCACCGAGAGTGAGGACAGTCGACCACATCCCGGCCCGTTGCGCACCTGTGATACGACAGGGTTCACGTCGTCGTTCCCGGACGGTGCCGGGGCACCGCGCGCCGCACCTGCGCGACGGGGTCCCACGGGGTCTCCGTATCGTGCGGGGCCGTGCTGCCCGTCCTCGGCACGGACGTGCCCGCGCAGGTCCCGCTGCCCACACCGCCCACTCCCACGACGACGGTGCCCCCGGCCGCCGAGACCACGACGGTCCTGCCGTCGGTGCCCGTGGACGCCCCGTCGTGTGCGAACGACACCGGGTCGCTGTGCGCCCGCGTCTTCCAGTACACCCACGCCGGCTGGCTCTCCCGCTCCGCCGACTCGATCGTCTCGCACGGCATGACCGTCGTGATCATCGTCGTGGTGGCGATCGTGCTGCGCTACACGGTGCACCGCGGCATCCGGCGCCTGACGGACGGGGCCGACGCGGGCCGCGTCCCGAAGCTCCTGCGCCCGCTGCGCGACCGGGCCGCGGCGAGCCTGCGCGAGGCCGCCCCGGAGATCGTGGAGCGCCGCTCGCAGCGTGCGGCGACGATCGGCTCGGTGCTGCGGTCGTTCTCGACGCTGCTGATCTACGGGGTGGCGTTCGTCCTGGTCCTCGGCGAGTTCGGGGTGAACCTCGCCCCGATCATCGCGTCCGCGGGCGTCGTCGGGGTCGCGATCGGGTTCGGCGCGCAGAACCTGGTCCGGGACTTCCTGTCCGGCATCTTCATGATGCTCGAGGACCAGTACGGCGTCGGGGACGTCGTCGACCTGGGCGAGGCCAGCGGCACCGTCGAGGCCGTCGGGCTGCGGGTCACGACGCTGCGGGACATCGCCGGGACCGTCTGGTACGTCCGCAACGGCGAGGTGCTGCGCGTCGGCAACTCCAGCCAGGGCTACTCCGTCGCGGTCGTCGACATCCCCGTCGGGCACTCGGCCGACGTCGACGAGACCTCCGAGCTCGCCCGGAAGGCCGCGGCCGACGAGTGCACCGAGCCGGGCGTCGCCGCGAAGGTCCTCGCCCCGCCGGACATGCTCGGCGTCCAGTCGGTCACCGCCGAGGGCATCCTGCTGCGCCTCACCGTGCGCACCCGCCCCGGCGAGCAGTGGGCGGTGCAGCGCGCCGTGGCCGGCGCCGTGAAGTCCGCCCTCGACGAGGCCGGGGTGCCCGCCCCGACCCCCTTCGGCTCCGTCGCCCCCTCGGCCGGGCGTTGAGTGTCCAGGGTGTCGGGCGCCCAGGGTGTCGGGCGCACGGCGCTCCCCGATTTGAGACGGTGGTGGGTGTGAGCAGTCCCCAGACGTTCTACGACGCGGTCGGCGGTCACGACACGTTCGTCGCGATCGTCCACCGCTTCTACGAGCAGGTCGCCGACGACCCGGTCCTGCGCCCGCTCTACCCCGAGGAGGATCTCGGGCCGGCGGAGGTCCGCCTGCGCATGTTCCTCGAGCAGTACTGGGGTGGGCCGCAGACCTACTCCCAGCAGCGCGGCCACCCGCGCCTGCGCATGCGCCACGCTCCGTTCCCCATCGGTCCGCTCGAGCGCGACGCGTGGCTGCGCTGCATGCGCGTCGCCGTCGACGAGGCCGGGCTGCCGCCCGAGCGGGAGCGCCAGATCTGGGAGTACATGGAGATGGCGGCCATGAGCATGATGAACAAGGCGTTCTGAGCCCTCGCGCACGACCATGCTCTGCCGCCGCTCCTTCCTCGCGGCGCTCCAGCCGTCGTCGCGCGGTGCACCTGTCCGGCTGATCCAATGGCTCCCATGGTCGAGAACTCCACGGACAACCCCCTGCAGAACGTCACGTTCCCCAGCAACGGCGGTACCGCGCACGGCTACCTCGCGCTGCCCGAGTCCGGCTCGGGACCCGGCGTCGTCGTCATCCAGGAGTGGTGGGGCCTCACGTCGCACATCGCCGACGTCACGAACCGCCTCGCGGCCGAGGGCTTCGTCGCGCTCGCCCCCGACCTGTACGGCGGCACCACCACCCACGACTCCGACGAGGCCGGCAAGCTCATGCAGCAGCTGCCCGTCGACCAGGCCGCCACCGACCTCGGCGGGGCCGTGGACTTCCTGCTCGGGCACGAGGCCGTCGTCGGGGAGAAGGTCGGCGCCGTCGGGTTCTGCATGGGCGGCGGGTTCGTGCTGGTCCTGGCCGCGCAGCAGGGCGACAAGATCGGTGCCGCGGTGCCGTTCTACGGGGTGCTCGGCGAGGACTACCCGAGCTTCGCGAACCTCTCCGCGCCGCTGCTGGGGCACTTCGGCGAGGAGGACGAGATGGCCCCGCCGGACGCCGTCGAGGACCTCGCCGAGCGGATCGAGAAGGAGTCGGGCGTGCGCCCGGACTTCCGGATCTACCCGTCCGGCCACGCGTTCTTCAACGACGAGAACCTGCTGGGCACCTACGACCCCGAGCAGGCCCTCAAGGCCTGGAGCGCCACCCGCGACTTCCTGCGCGCGAACCTCATGTGAGGAGCGGGAGCTGAGCGCGGCGGCGGCGCACCACGGCGCCGCCGTGCGCGTCCAGCCGCAGCCAGCCGCCGTCGGTGGAGACCCGGACCGTCGATCCGGGCTCCCCGGCGCCCGCCCCGACGAAGCCCATGCCGGAGAGCGCGAACACGCACCGCATCGGGACGCGGACCTCGGTGCCGGAGCCGTCGCCGGTGACCGTGAGCACGATCTGGTCGAGCAGGGCCGCCGTCGGGCGTCCGCTCGGGTCCCCGGCGCGTGCCGCCGCGACCCCGCGCTCGGCGAGGCCCCCCAGCTCGACGGCCGGCACCTCGCCGACGACCTCCCACCGCCGGTCGGGACGCAGCGGCGGCAGCGGGCCCCGCCAACGGTCGTCGACGGGCGTCCCCGGCTCCACCGACGACCCGCCCGCGACCGCCAGGGCCGCCAGCAGGTCGGACCCGACGACGGTGACGTCGTCCGGCGTCACCGTCCCCGGCGCGGTGCGCGTGACGAGGGCGTCGAACGGGGTGGCCGCCCACGCCTCGACGACGTCCGCGTCGCCGGGCACGTCCGCCGTGCCCGCCCGCGAGCGCAGCCGCACGACGACCGCCTGGTCGAGGCGGACCGCGCGCCCGACGAACTCGGCGAGGTCGTCGCGCTGCGCCCGGTCGGGCACGCTCAGCCGGCCCCGGTGGGGCGGGCGCACGCCGGACACCGCGGCCCCCGAGCCGTTCGGGCCGGTCACGGGGCCGTGTAGCGGTCGAGGAAGGACCGCTCCTCCGCCGTGAGCCGCCTCGGGCGCTCCGCGGCGAGGTCGTAGGGGACGAGCTGGGTGTCGGCCTCGACGGCGGGCTTCCCGGCGTCCCACCCCTCGCCGTCCGGGGCGTCGGGGAGGAGCAGTTCGTAGGTGACGGTGAACGACGCCGCGCGCACCTCCCGGCACCACATCCGCGCCCGCACTCCGCGCGGGTGCCACGGGATGGGCCGGCGGTAGGCCACCGCGACCTTGGCGACGAGCAGACCCGCCTCGAAGGCCGAGACCCCCGCGCTCACGGCGGCGTCGAAGAGGAGCGCCGCGCGGGCGTCCTCGAGCAGGGTGACGACCTTGGCGTGGTTCACGTGCCGGTACGGGTCCTGGTCGGACCAGCGTAGGGGCACGGTCACGTCGTACGTGGCCACGGGGCTCCGTCCATCGTCGTCGGCGTGATCGGGGTCGGCGTCGTCGGAGTCGGTGTCGTCGGGGGCGGCGTCATCGGACCATGCTGCGGATCGCGCGGGCCGCCACCGACACCGTCGCGAGGTCGCTGCGGCCCGACCGGGCGATGTCGGCGAGCGAGCTCCGGGCGCGGGTGAGCCGCGAGGCGTTGGCCTGCTCCCAGTGCGCGATCTTCTCGTCGGCGGTCTCGGTGTCGTCGGTGTCGGCGAGCACGTCGAGCGTGACCGCCCGCAACGCCGAGTACAGCTCGTCGCGCAGCGAGAGCCGGGCGAGTGCGTCCCAGCGGTCCCGGCGGGAGAGCCCGGCGACGGCGGTCAGCAGCTGGTCCAGCCCGAGGTGGTCGGACAGGGCGTAGTAGAGGGCGGCGACCGCGACCATGTCGTCGGGGTCGCCGTCGTGGTCGGCCTCGGCGATCTCCGCGATCTCGGTGACGTCGAGCAGCCCGAAGCTGTAGAGGCCACCGACGGCCCGGTCGGCGAGCCCGATGGGCGCCCCGAGGTCGACCATCGCCTCGACCCGGTCGGCGAGGCCCTCGGCCTCCGTGCCGCGCAGCAGCGACGGCACCTGCGGGTCGAGCGAGGCGACGCCGGCCGAGAACCGCTGGGTCTCCGCGCCCACGGCCAGCGGCTGCGGGCGGTGGGTCAGCAGCCAGCGGGACGCCCGGTCGAGCAGGCGGCGCGCGGCGAGCGTCAACCGGTCCGCCACCTCGGTCGGCAGGCCCTCCTCGGTGGCCCGGGCGATGTCCGCGGCGAGGGCGTCGAGACCGAACACCCGGGTGGCCACCTGGTAGGCGCGGACGGCGTCGGACGGGGTCGCGGACACCTCCGCCACCAACCGGTGCACGTAGGAGAGCCCGCCGCCGTCGACGACCTCGTTGGCCAGCATCGTCGTGACGATCCGGCGCCGCAGCGGGTGTGCGGCGACCGCCGCGGGGTAGGTGCTCGCCAGCACCTGCGGGAAGTACGACGGGAGCCGGCGGGCGAACACCTCGGCGTCGGGCAGCTCGCTGCGGGCGAGGGACTCGGTG
Source organism: uncultured Actinomycetota bacterium (assembly GCA_963849235.1). GTDB lineage: Bacteria > Actinomycetota > Actinomycetes > Mycobacteriales > Pseudonocardiaceae > Actinomycetospora. Next base: position 112,941 of record CAWKGY010000006.1, read on the forward strand.
AGGTCGAGCTTCACGTGCGCCATGACCGTGGCGAGCTCCGGCCCCGCCAGCCCCTCCCCCGCGGCCCGACGCGCCTCGAACCCCTCGGCGTCGGGGAGCACGTCGAGCTGCCGGTCGAGCTCGCCGCGGCTCTCGAGGTCCCGCACGAGCGCCTCGTGGACGTTCAGCATGTCCGCGGCGTGGGCGCGGGCGACGCCGAGCAGCTCGTTCTGGGCGACGTTGTCCGCGAGCACCAGGGCGGCCACCTCCTCGGTGGTCGCCGCGATCTGCTCGTCGCGCCGGTCGGCGGCGAGCTCGCCGCGCTCGACCAGCGAGTCGAGCAGGATCTTGATGTTGACCTCGTGGTCCGAGCAGTCGACGCCCGCGGAGTTGTCGACGGCGTCGTTGTTGACCCGTCCCCCGGCGCGGGCGTACTCGATCCGGCCGCGCTGGGTGAGCCCGAGGTTGCCGCCCTCGCCCACGACGGCGACCCGCAGCTCGGCGCCGTCGACGCGCACCGCGTCGTTGCTCTTGTCGCCGGCGTCGGCGTGGGTCTCGTCGGAGGCCTTGACGTAGGTCCCGATCCCGCCGTTCCACAGCAGGTCCACCGGGGCGCGCAGGATCGCGCGGATCAGCTCGGAGGGGTCGAGGCCCACCGGCTCGGGGTCGATCCCGAGGACCGCGGCGACCTCGTCGGAGACCGGGATCCGCTTGAGGGTGCGCGGGTACACGCCGCCGCCCGCGCTGATCCGGGCCTCGTCGTAGTCCGCCCACGACGACCGCGGCAGCTCGAAGAGCCGGCGGCGCTCGGCGTACGAGGCGGCCGGATCCGGGGCGGGGTCGAGGAAGACGTGGCGGTGGTCGAACGCCGCGACGATGCGCAGGTGCTCGGAGAGCAGCATGCCGTTGCCGAACACGTCGCCGGACATGTCGCCGACCCCGACGACGGTGATCTCGTCGGTCGCCACGTCGCGGCCGAGCTCGCGGAAGTGACGGCGTACCGACTCCCACGCCCCCCGGGCGGTGATGCCCATGGCCTTGTGGTCGTAGCCCACCGAGCCGCCCGAGGCGAACGCGTCGCCGAGCCAGAAGCCGTACTCCTTCGCGACCCCGTTGGCGATGTCGGAGAACGTCGCCGTGCCCTTGTCGGCGGCGACGACGAGGTAGGTGTCGTCCTCGTCGTAGCGCACGATGCGCTCCGGGGTGCGGGACGGCGAGTCCGCGGCGTGGCCCTCCCGGTCGTCGACGAGGTCGAGCAGCCCGGAGACGAACATGCGGTAGCAGGCGACGCCCTCGGCGCGCTGGGCGTCCCGGTCGGCGGCGGGGTCGCCGGTCGGGGCGGGCGGTCGCTTGACGACGAATCCGCCCTTGGCGCCGACGGGAACGATGACGGCGTTCTTCACCGCCTGTGCCTTCACCAGGCCGAGGATCTCCGTGCGGTAGTCCTGCAGCCGGTCCGACCAGCGCAGCCCGCCCCGGGCGATGGGCCCGAACCGCAGGTGCACGCCCTCGACGCGGTGGGAGTGCACGAACGTCTCGATGGCGGGGCGGGGCTCGGGCATCCCCGGGACGCGGGTCGGGTCGATCTTGAACGCCACGTACTCGCGGGGGGCGCCGTCGGCCTCGCGCAGGAAGAACGTGGTGCGCAGCGTGGCCCGGACCAGGCCGAGGAAGGCCCGCAGGATGCGGTCGGCATCCAGGCCGGTGACGGCGTCGATGGCTGCCTCGACCTCGGCGTCGAGCTCGGCGACGACGTCGTCGCGACCGTTCGGGTACCGCGACGGGTCGGGGACGAGATCCGGGTCGAAGCGGGCCTCGAAGAGCCGGACGAGTCCCACCGCGACCTCGGCGTGCGCCCCGACGACGTCGGTGATGTAGCTCTGCCCGTAGGGGCTGCCGAGCTGGCGCTGGTACCGGGCCAGGGCGCGCAACATCGCTGCCTGGCGCCACGTCAGCCCGGCGGAGAGCACCAGGGTGTTGAAGTCGTCGGTGCCGGCCCGCCCACGCCAGATCGCGGTGAACGCGTCGGCGAAGCGCTGCGTGAGGTCGTCGCTGTCGGTGTCGACGTCGCCGCGCCCCAGGCGCAGGCCGAAGTCGTTGATCCACGCGACCGAGCCGTCGCTGCGCCGGACCTCGTACGGCCGCTCGTCGATGACCTCGATCCCGAGCGAGCGCAGCACCGGGAGGACCGACGACAACGTGATCCGCGTCCCGACGAGGAAGAGCTTCAGCCTGCGGTCCCCGGCCCCGTCGTCGGGCGGGGCCTCCGCCGGGCAGTACAGGCGGACGGCGACGTCCTCCGGCCCGCTCAGGCCGTCGAGCACGATCAGGTCCTCGAGGCCCTGCTCCGGGCTGAAGTCCTCCTGGTAGGCCTGGCTGAAGGGCTCGGCGAGGGCCCCGACGGCGGCCAGCGCGGCCCGCTCGCTCGGGCCGGCCGCCGCGCGGAGCCGGTCGCTCCAGGTCCGCGCCGCCTCGGCGAGCTCGGCGGTCAGCGCGGGGACGTCGGGCCGGACCGGTTCGCGCTGACCGGTGTGCACGGTGACGTGGAGCAACGCGAGCTGGTCCTCGGTGACCCGCGCCGTGTACTCGATGTCGGTGCCCTCGAGCCGGTCGAGGAGCAGCTGCTGCATCCGCAGCCGGGTGGCCGTGGTGTAGCGGTCCCGGGGGAGGTAGACCATGGCCGAGAAGTAGCGGCCCCACCGGTCGCGGCGCAGGAAGAGCCGCACCCGACGTCGTTCGGCCAGGGCCAGGACGCCGGTGACGGTCTCGAGCAGCGAGGCACGGTCGGTGCACAGCAGCTCCGCGCGCGGGTAGGTCTGCAGCACCTCGAGCATCCGCTGCCCGGACCACGACTCGACGGGGAGCTGCGTCTGGCGGATGACGTCCCGGACGCGGCGGGACACCACCGGGATCCGGGTGACGTCGCTGCTGCGGGCGGCGACGGTGAGCACGCCGAGGAAGCGGTGCTCCCCCACGACCCGGCCGTCGGCGCCGAACACCCGCACGCCCACGTAGAGGGGGTGCACCGGCTCGTGGACCGTGGAGCGGGCGCTCGCCCGCGTCAGGACCAGCAACGCCGTGTCGTCCGTCCCGGCCCGGTCCGGGGCGGCGGCCTCGGCGAGCGCCCCGGGGGCGAGCGCCTCCCGCTCGGCGAGGTCGGGCCCGGCGGTGAGGGCCCGGGCCGCGGTGCTGTCGCGGCGCAGGATGCCCAGCCCGGTGGCCGCCGGGGTGCCGTCCGGGCCGCCGAGGGCACGGACGGCCTCGTACCGGTGCCCCAGGAAGGTCAGGTTGCCGTCGGCGAACCAGCGCAGCAGGGCCACGGTGTCGTCGGTCCGGTGCTCGGCGACCGGTGGCGGCGACGACTCGAGCTCGTCCGCCAGCGCCCGCGCCTTCGTGCGCATCGCCTCGGCGTCCTCGACGACGTCGCGGACGTCCGCGAGGACCGAGGACAGCCGTTCGTGCAGGTCGGAGGCGAGCTCGCGCACCGACTCCGATCCGGCGTCGGCCTCCAGCTCGAGGTTCATCCACGACTCGACGACCGCGCCCGCGGGCGGGCTGGCCGGATCGGCCTCCGGGAGGATCTCCTGCAGGGCGCCGTGCGCGTCCCGCCGGACGACGACGAGCGGGTGGACGACCCGGTGGACCACCGTCCCGGTGCGGGCGAGCTCCGCCATCACCGAGTCGATCAGGTACGGCATGTCCTCGGTGACCACCAGGACGAACACCCGGTCCGGGTCGTGCATCGCGCCCGCCGGCCCGGGTTCGGCGCCGGCGCCGAGGACCGCGGTGACCGGCTGACCCGGCACGTGGAGACGGGCGAGGCTGCGGTGCGCCCGGACGATCGCGAGGGCCTCGGCAGGGTCGTCGACCCGCTCCTCGGGCGGCATGCGGTCGAAGTAGTGGACCGCGAGCTCGCCCAGCTCGGGATCGTCGGCCTGCTCGCGGGCCGTGCGCCGCAACGCGTCCGGGCCGGACTCGGCGCGCGCTTCCGTGCTCGTCATCGGGTCGCCTCCAGCTGGGGGTCCGATGCCGTCAGTTCGCTCGACGACTCCGGACACGACGGCCACTGTAACGAGCGCCCGTCGGGCCACTCGATTCCGCCGACCAGGGGAATGCAGCGCGATCGGTCCGGCTTTTCTTGGGCACCAAAAAACCCCCGCCCCTTGTGGTGGGGTGGGGGTTTGGTGGTGGTGGGGGTGGTTGGGAGTTCCGGCGGTGTCCTACTCTCCCACGACCTGGCGGTCGCAGTACCATCGGCGCTGGAGGGCTTAGCTTCCGGGTTCGGGATGGGACCGGGCGTTTCCCCTCCGCTGTGGCCACCGGAACACCGAACCACCCCCACCCGGGCAGGGTGTGCGGGGGTGTGGGTTGTGGTGTGCAGTGTGTGGACGCGAGCAGTCTTGTTTCTCGATGCGCGGTTTGCCGTGGATACCGTCCACTGCTGTGTGGCTAGTGGTGGTGTGTTGGGCAAGTCCTCGGCCTATTAGTACCAGTCCACTGAACACCTTGCGGTGATTACATGTCTGGCCTATCAACCCACTGGTCTGGTGGGGGCCTTAACCCTCGAGGGGGTGGGAGACCTCATCTTGGAACGGGCTTCCCGCTTAGATGCCTTCAGCGGTTATCCCTTCCGAACGTAGCCAACCAGCCGTGCCCCTGGCGGGACAACTGGCACACCAGAGGTTCGTCCGTCCCGGTCCTCTCGTACTAGGGACAGCCTTCCTCAAGTCTCCTGCGCGCGCGGCGGATAGGGACCGAACTGTCTCACGACGTTCTAAACCCAGCTCGCGTACCGCTTTAATGGGCGAACAGCCCAACCCTTGGGACCTACTCCAGCCCCAGGATGCGACGAGCCGACATCGAGGTGCCAAACCATGCCGTCGATATGGACTCTTGGGCAAGATCAGCCTGTTATCCCCGGGGTACCTTTTATCCGTTGAGCGACACCCCTTCCACCAGGAGGTGCCGGATCACTAGTCCCGACTTTCGTCCCTGCTCGACCCGTCGGTCTCACAGTCAAGCTCCCTTGTGCACTTGCACTCAACACCTGGTTGCCGACCAGGCTGAGGGAACCTTTGGGCGCCTCCGTTACTCTTTGGGAGGCAACCGCCCCAGTTAAACTACCCACCAGGCACTGTCCCTGGACCAGATCATGGCCCGAGGTTAGATGCCCAATTCGACCAGAGTGGTATTTCAACGTTGACTCCACCCGCACTGGCGTGCGGGCTTCACAGTCTCCCACCTATCCTACACAAGCCGAACCGAGCACCAATACCAAGCTGTAGTGAAGGTCCCGGGGTCTTTCCGTCCTGCCGCGCGTAACGAGCATCTTTACTCGTAGTGCAATTTCGCCGAGTCTGTGGTCGAGACAGCGGGGAAGTCGTTACTCCATTCGTGCAGGTCGGAACTTACCCGACAAGGAATTTCGCTACCTTAGGATGGTTATAGTTACCACCGCCGTTTACTGGCGCTTAAGTTCTCAGCTTCGGCCCGAAGGCCTAACCGGTCCCCTTAACGTTCCAGCACCGGGCAGGAGTCAGTCCGTATACATCGTCTTGCGACTTCGCACGGACCTGTGTTTTTAGTAAACAGTCGCTTCCCCCTGGTCTCTGCGGCCCCAACCAGCTAACCCGCAAGGGGTTTCACCAACCGGGGCCCCCCTTCTCCCGAAGTTACGGGGGCATTTTGCCGAATTCCTTGACCACAGTTCGCTCGAACGCCTCGGTATTCTCTACCTGACCACCTGTGTTGGTTTGGGGTACGGGTCGCGTAGGAACTCGCTAGAGGCTTTTCTCGGCAGCATGGGATCACTCTGCTTCGCCTCAACGGCTATGCGTCACGTCTCAACCGTATGACGTACGGATTTGCCTATACGTCGGTCTACACGCTTGCACCAGTACAACCACTCACTGGCGGAGCTGCCCTCCTGCGTCACCCCATCGCTTGGCTACTACCAGGCAGGGTCCCGCGCTCCACCCACGGTGCTCCCGAAGGAGACACCCGGGCTTCGGGCGGTTAGCACACCTGGATTCGCCAGGGACGCGCCTACACGAGCACGGGAATATCAACCCGTTGTCCATCGACTACGCCTGTCGGCCTCGCCTTAGGTCCCGGCTCACCCTGGGCGGAAAAGCCTGGCCCAGGAACCCTTGGTCATCCGGCGGCAGAGTTTCTCACTCTGCTATCGCTACTCATGCCTGCATTCTCACTCACACGGGTTCCACGGCTGGATCACTCCGCCGCTTCACCACCCGCATGACGCTCCCCTACCCAACACCACCATCGTTGGATGTCCGTGGTGTTGCCGCGGCTTCGGCGGTGCGCTTGAGCCCCGCTACATTGTCGGCGCAGGACCACTTGACCAGTGAGCTATTACGCACTCTTTCAAGGGTGGCTGCTTCTAAGCCAACCTCCTGGTTGTCTGGGCGATCCCACATCCTTTCCCACTTAGCGCACGCTTAGGGGCCTTAGCCGGCGATCTGGGCTGTTTCCCTCTCGACTACGAACCTTATCGCCCGCAGTCTCACTGCCGCGCTCACGCTCACCGGCATTCGGAGTTTGGCTGACTTCAGTAAGCTTGTCGGCCCCCTAGGCCAACCAGTGCTCTACCTCCGGTGAGTACCACGCGACGCTGCACCTAAATGCATTTCGGGGAGAACCAGCTATCACGGAGTTTGATTGGCCTTTCACCCCTACCCACAGCTCATCCCCCAGGTTTTCAACCCTGGTGGGTTCGGGCCTCCACACCGTCTTACCGGCGCTTCACCCTGGCCATGGGTAGATCACCCCGCTTCGGGTCTAGAGCACGCGACTACGGACGCCCTGTTCGGACTCGCTTTCGCTACGGCTACCCCTCGAACGGGTTAACCTCGCCACGTACCGCTAACTCGCAGGCTCATTCTTCAAAAGGCACGCCATCACCCGTACTGGTACGAGCTCTGACGGCTTGTAGGCACACGGTTTCAGGTACTATTTCACTCCCCTCCCGGGGTACTTTTCACCTTTCCCTCACGGTACTTGTCCGCTATCGGTCATCAGGAAGTATTTAGGCTTACCGGGTGGTCCCGGCAGATTCACAGCGAATTCCACGGGCTCGCTGCTACTCGGGCACGTCACCACGCGACCATGAACGGTTTTCGCCTACGGGGGTCTCACCCTCTACGCCGACGCGTCCCAACGCCTTCGACTAACCATCCATGACCACGCCCAGGGTCAACAGCCCCCGGACATGACGCCCCACAACACCCCACCAGCAACACCTGTCAGCTCTCACACTGCCGGGGTTTAGCCTCTTCCGCTTTCGCTCGCCACTACTCACGGAATCACTTTTGTTTTCTTTTCCTGCGGGTACTGAGATGTTTCACTTCCCCGCGTTCCCTCCACCCGCCCTATACATTCAGGCGGGGGTGACAGCCCATGACGGCTGCCGGGTTACCCCATTCGGACACCCTCGGATCACAGCTCGGTTGACAGCTCCCCGAGGCCTATCGCGGCCTCCCACGTCCTTCATCGGCTCCTGATGCCCAGGCATCCACCGTGCGCCCTTGACAACTTGACCAACACACCAACACCAGTCACACAGTCATCAAGCAAACCAAAAAACCACACACACCCACACCGCACCCGAAGGCACAGCACAACACGGGCGTGCATGGTTGAGATCAAGAAAAAAGATGCTCGCGTCCACTCTGCACTTGACAACCACACCCGCAGACCACCACCGGACAACCCCCCAACCGGGAAGAAGCAGATGATGACTGCCCAGAGAAACACGATCATCCCCCACACCCCTCCACCAACAAGAGGCATGAGGGACGCGTCGTCCTCTCAGGACCCAACAGTGTGCCGACGTCTAGCTGTATCAGTGCCTTGGAATTCTTTGTTCCACATCAATCAAGTAAGCAACCACCACCCGAACCAGCCCCGCGAACGAGACAGGCCCGAGACGCTGTGGTCCTCCCGCCGGGACCGTCCCCAGCCGGCCACCAAGACGGTGACCTGTCACCCATGGACAGAACATCCCGACGATCCGAGGTGAAGCTCCTTAGAAAGGAGGTGATCCAGCCGCACCTTCCGGTACGGCTACCTTGTTACGACTTCGTCCCAATCGCCAGTCCCACCTTCGACCGCTCCCCCCCTCACGGGTTGGGCCACGGGCTTCGGGTGTTACCGACTTTCGTGACGTGACGGGCGGTGTGTACAAGGCCCGGGAACGTATTCACCGCAGCGTTGCTGATCTGCGATTACTAGCGACTCCGACTTCACGGGGTCGAGTTGCAGACCCCGATCCGAACTGAGACCGGCTTTAAGAGATTCGCTCCACCTCACGGCTTCGCAGCCCTCTGTACCGGCCATTGTAGCATGTGTGAAGCCCTGGACATAAGGGGCATGATGACTTGACGTCATCCCCACCTTCCTCCGAGTTGACCCCGGCAGTCTCCCATGAGTCCCCGGCATAACCCGCTGGCAACATGGGACAAGGGTTGCGCTCGTTGCGGGACTTAACCCAACATCTCACGACACGAGCTGACGACAGCCATGCACCACCTGCACACCAACCACAAGGGAGGACGTATCTCTACGCCTGTCTGGTGCATGTCAAACCCAGGTAAGGTTCTTCGCGTTGCATCGAATTAATCCACATGCTCCGCCGCTTGTGCGGGCCCCCGTCAATTCCTTTGAGTTTTAGCCTTGCGGCCGTACTCCCCAGGCGGGGCGCTTAATGCGTTAGCTGCGGCACGGAACCCGTGGAATGGACCCCACACCTAGCGCCCAACGTTTACGGCATGGACTACCAGGGTATCTAATCCTGTTCGCTACCCATGCTTTCGCTCCTCAGCGTCAGTATCGGCCCAGAGACCCGCCTTCGCCACCGGTGTTCCTCCTGATATCTGCGCATTTCACCGCTACACCGGAATTCCAGTCTCCCCTGCCGAACTCAAGTGATGCCCGTATCGACCGCACGCCCAGAGTTGAGCCCCAGGTTTTCACGGCCGACGCGACACACCGCCTACGAGCTCTTTACGCCCAATAATTCCGGACAACGCTCGCACCCTACGTATTACCGCGGCTGCTGGCACGTAGTTGGCCGGTGCTTCTTCTCGACCTACCGTCAGCCCACCAAAAAGTGGACCTTCGTCGATCGCGAAAGAGGTTTACAACCCGAAGGCCGTCATCCCCCACGCGGCGTTGCTGCGTCAGGCTTCCGCCCATTGCGCAAGATTCCCCACTGCTGCCTCCCGTAGGAGTCTGGGCCGTGTCTCAGTCCCAGTGTGGCCGATCACCCTCTCAGGCCGGCTATCCGTCGTCGCCTTGGTAGGCCATCACCCCACCAACAAGCTGATAGACCGCGGGCCCATCCCCCACCGAAAAAACTTTCCACCACAGAACATGCATCCCATGGTCCTATCCGGTATTAGACCCAGTTTCCCAGGCTTATCCCGAAGTGGAGGGCAGGTCACCCACGTGTTACTCACCCGTTCGCCGCTCGTGTACCCCGAAGGGCCTTACCGCTCGACTTGCATGTGTTAAGCACGCCGCCAGCGTTCGTCCTGAGCCAGGATCAAACTCTCCAACAAAAACCGTTAGAAGAGAACAAACCCTCTCCTGACAAAACTAGCAAAAAACAAACTCAAAGAAACCCCAACCCAAAAAAGGGTATAGGGCCAAAGCACACCAAACGTCAGCACACTGTTGAGTTCTCAAAGGACGACCA
>CAWKGY010000007.1:0-252640 GCA_963849235.1 uncultured Actinomycetota bacterium
TTCACCGCCGAGGAGGCCGCCGAGCTGCTCAAGATCAGCCGGTGCAAGGTCTACGACCTGCTCCGCAACCGGGACCTGCGCTCCATCAAGATCGGCGGCTCCCGTCGCATCCCGCGCTCGGCGCTCGAGGAGTACGTCGCCGCGCTGCTCGAGGCGGAGGCGGTCGCCTGATGGCCGGCGCGAAGGAGCCAGAGGAGCGCGGACGGAGACGCAAGGTCAACGGCGAGGGCACGATCTTCCAACGCTCCAGCGACGGCCTCTGGATCGGCGCGGCCTACGTGCACACCGCGTCGGGGCGCATCGAGCGCAAGCGGGTGTCGTCCAAGTCGTTCGAGGAGACGCGGGCCAAGCTCGTCCGGCTGCAGTCGAACAACGAGCAGGGCGTCCCGGTCCCGGACAAGTCGGTGACCGTCGCGGACTACATGGCGCACTGGCTGGCCGGCGTCGCGCAGGAGCGCCGGCCCACGACCCACCAGGGCTACGAGACGGTCGTCCGGCTGCACATCGTCCCGATACTCGGCCGCAAGCGCCTCGACCGGCTCACCGGCGCCGACGTCCGGCACTTCATGGCCACGGTCCGCGCCAAGTGCCTGTGCTGCGCCAACGGCAAGAACGCCTGGCGCAACCCGGGCGGCGAGCCCTGCTGCCGCGACGGCCACCCGTGCTGCGGCAGACGACCCACCGCCCGCCACGTCCAGTTCATCCACGCCGTGCTGCGCAACGCCCTGCAGAGCGCGTGGCGCGAGGAGCTGGTCTCGCGCAACGTCGCGCAGCTGGTGAAGGTGCCGACGCCGAAGTACAAGGTCGGGCGCGGGCTCCCGGTCGCCGAGGCCAAGAAGCTCCTCAAGGCGGCGGAGGGCACCCGATGGCACGCGCTCTACGTCACCGCGGCGACCCTCGGGCTGCGTCACGGGGAGCTGCTCGGGCTGCGCTGGCAGGACGTCGACTTCGAGGGCGCGACGCTGACCGTGGAGCAGACCGTCGCGCGGGCCGGCGGCCGGCTCTACATCGGCCCGGCCAAGACCGAGGGGTCGGCGGCGACGATCCCGCTGCCGAAGGTCACCCGGCGGGTCCTGCTCGAGCACCGCGACCGCCAGGACCGGGAGCGTGCCGTGGCCCGGGAGGTCTGGCAGGACCACGACCTCGTGTTCCCCTCGAGCATCGGGACGCCGATGGAGCCGCGGAACCTCTCCCGCGAGTTCACCAAGCTCCGCGAGCGCGCCGGGATGCCGGGCGTGCGGCTCCACGATCTCCGCCACACCGTCGTGAGCCTGCTGCTCGACCTCGGGACCCCGCCCCACGTCGTGCAGGCCATCGCCCGGCACGCGGACATCGACGTGACGATGACGATCTACGCCCACACCAACCTCGACGCCATGCGCCAGGCCCTCGACGCCATCGAGTGGGAGGACCTGTGACCACCGTTGATGCAGTCGTTGGTGCAGTGACCACCGCCGGCCATCTGCGCCGCGCACCATCACCGCAGGTGGGGCAGAGAGCCGGCGCGGGGAATCGAACCCCGGACCTTTCGCTTACAAGGCGAGTGCTCTGCCGATTGAGCTACGCCGGCACCAGGCACCATCGTAGGGGCCCCACCGAAGCCCCGGGTCGGGCCGTCCGGTGTCGGTCACGCCCGTGGCCGATCAGCTCCCCGACAACGCCCTCGCACCCGAGGCGTCCCACGAGGTGTCACCCATGAGGATCCCCGGCATGCGGCGGTCCGAGCCCGACCCGCCGCCCGACCCCCGAGAGGAGGCGCCCCCTGTGGGGGTGGCCCAGCGAGCACGCGGTTCCATCCGCCGACACGTCCCGACCGCCGAGGAGATCCGGCGCGCGGCGATCGACGCGCCGACCGTCCGGGAGAACCTGCTGCCGGCGATCACCGGGCCGCAGGTCGCCGACGACACCCTGGTGCTGCGGGTCCTCGACCTCGCGCTGCGCATCGGGGAGGTGCAGCTCGCGACGGGCGCCGGGGCCGCCGTCGCGCACGACACCATGCTCGCCGTCGCGGGCGCCTACGGCCTCCCGACGTGCGACGTGGACATCGCGTTCTCGACGATCACGATGTGCTGCCACCGCGGCGTCGAGGTCGGCCCGGTGACCACGATGCGCAACGTCCGCTACCGCACCCAGGACTACACCCGGCTCGCGACGGTCGACGCGCTGATCAAGGACATCGTCGAGCAGGAGGTGCCGATCTCCTCCGCCGAGGCCTTCGAACGCCTCGCGTCCGCCGTCGACGCCTCCCACCCCTACCCGCGCTACGTCGCCGGGCTCGCGCGCTCGGCGTTCGCGTCCGCCGTCGCCGTCCTGATCGGTGGTGGGCTCGGGGTCGCCCTGGTGACGTTCGTGCTCACCGCGGTCATCTGGGGGATGGCGCGCTGGCTCGGGCGCCGCAACGTGCCGCAGTTCTTCCAGCAGGTGTTCGGGGCGATCGTGGTGACGACGACCGCGCTCGCGCTCGCGTACTCCGGGACGCTGCTCGACTCGCCGGCCTTCGTCGTCGCCGCCGGGATCATCGTGCTGCTGACCGGGCTGTCGCTGGTCGGCCTCGTCCAGGACGCCATCACCGGCTTCCCCCTGACCGCCGCGGGGCGGGCGGTGGAGGTGGTGCTGGCGACGGCGGGCCTGCTGGTCGGCGTCGTCGTCTCCATCAAGGGGGCCGCCGCCATCGGCGGCCCATCGGCGCTGTCCTACGCGCTCGTCGTCCCCCAGGACCTGACGCCGCAGCCCGACGTGAAGTCGCTGATCGCGGCCGGGGCCGCCGGCCTGTTCTTCGCGCTCTCCGCGTACGCCCCGTGGGCCTCGCTGCCGGTCGCCGGCGTCGGCGGGGCGGCGGCGTGGGCGATCTACGCGATCGGCTTCGACCACGGCCTCGGGCAGGTCGTGGCGTCCGCGCTCGCGGCGGGCGCCCTCGGGCTCATCGCGATGGTGCTGCCGCAGCGGCTCGGTCTGCCGCCGCTGGTGCTCGTCGTCGCCGGGATCGCGCCGCTGCTGCCGGGCCTGAGCCTCTACACCGGGTTCTCCCAGCTCGCCACCGACGGCACCGGAGCGACCGGGACCGGGAAACACGATCGGCACCGGCAGCGTGACGATCCTGCTCGCCATCACCGTGGCCCTGGGCCTCGCGGCCGGGGTGTCGTTCGGCGAGCAGGTGGGCTGGCCGCTGGCGAAGGCGCAGCGGCGCCATCTTGGGGCCGCCGGACGGAACCGTCGTCCCCGGATCTTCTAGGTGGCCTCCGGCCTCATGAGCACTCATCCGTGTCGGGGGACGGATGACTGCTCACGAGCGCGGAGCGCACCTATGCGGGCGGCGGCCCACTCGTCGCGCGCACCATCAGCTCGGTCGGCAGCAGCAGTGTCCGGGAACGCTGGCGGTCGCCGCGGTCGAGCAGCAGCTCGCCCGCGGCGCGACCCTTGTCCAGTGAGGGCTGGCGGACCGTCGTGAGCCCGGCCCGCTCTGCGGCCGGCACGCCGTCGAACCCGGTCACGGTCACCTGGCCCGGGACGTCGCGCCCGGTCCCGCGGACCGCACGCAGGGCCCCGAGGGCGAGGATGTCCGAGGTGCACATGACGGCGGTGACGTCGGGGTGGCGCTCGAGGAGCTGCTCGACGGCGGTCCCGCCCGCGGCCTCGGTGTGGTCGAAGCGCTCCACCACGGGCACCGTCGACCAGTCCACGCCGAACTCGGTGAACCCGTCGCGCAGGCCGGCCAGACGGCGGCGCTGGACCTCGTAGCGCGCGTGGTCCTGGCGCTCGACGGAGGCGAAGCCGTCGTTGCGGTCGGTCGAGAGCCGCATGCAGAGCACCCCGACGCGGCGGTGGCCGAGCTCCCCGAGGTGCCGGGCGAGGGCGACCATCGCGGCCTGGTCGTCGATGCCGACGCGGTCGACGTCGGGCACGTCGGTCGGCTGGTCGCAGACCACCACCGGCACCGGGCGCTCGAGGACGGCGGCGAAGTGCTCGTCGTCGTCGGGCATGGAGTAGACGACGAAGCCGTCGACCCCGGCACGGGAGACCGCGCCGACGTCCTCGGCCTCGGGGCTCACCGGGACGAGCAGGAGGCCGGACCCGTTGTCCTCGCACGCGAGGGCGAGGCCCTCGAGGAACTGGATGGCCACCGGGTCACGGAAGGCGTACGAGAGCGCCTCGGTGAGCAGCAGGCCGACGGCACCCGCCTTGCGGGTGCGCAGCGACCGCGCCACGGGGTCGGGTCCCGGGTAGCCGAGCCGGCGGGCGGTGTCGAGCACGCGCCGCCGGAGGGCCGGGGACAGCTGATCGGGCCGGTTGTAGGCGTTGGAGACCGTCGTCCGGGACACCCCGAGCTCGGCGGCCAGTGAGGCCAACGTCGCCGTTCGGCGCGTCGCCCTCCGCCCCTCGAGTGCCTCTGCCACCTGCGCAACGTAGCGACTGTTTCGATCTAGGGCCACCGCTCGTCGCCGTTCCGCGACCTGCTCGTGTCATCCAAGGGTGCCCTCGCCATCGATAACGGGAACGGTTATCGTTTGCGCAGCCGCCATCGTCAACGCCGTTCTCCTGACCTCCAGTGGCTGGAACGCGACTTTTCTGACACTCACCGGAGCCGCCCCCCATGACCGCCGCCCGCCGCCGCGCCGCCCTCTCCGCCGGGGGTGCCCTCGTCGCCCTCACCCTCGTCGCCGGCTGCGGCAGCTCCGCGGACGCCGGCGCCCCCGCGACCCCGGGGACGCTGACCGTCGTGGCCTCGACGAACGTCTGGGGTGCCGTCGCGGGCGCCGTCGCCGGGCCGGACGCGCAGGTGCGATCGATCATCGCCGACCCCGCGGGCGACCCCCACTCCTACGAGAGCACCCCCGCCGACGCCGCCGCGATCAGCCGCGCCGACCTCGTCGTCGCCAACGGCGGCGGATACGACACGTTCGTGGACAAGGTCACGTCCGCTGACGCCGCCGCGAAGGCGAAGACGATCGAGGCGTTCGACCTGCGCCCGGACGAGGCCGACGACAACGAGCACGTCTGGTTCGACCCCACGACGGTGAAGGCGGTCGCCGACCAGGTCGCCGACCGGCTCTCCGCCGCCGAGCCGGCCCGGGCCGCCGGGCTGCACCAGCGGGCGCAGGCCTTCGACGCCCAGGTCGACCGGATCGCCGCGCAGACCGCCGCCATCGGGCGCGCGAAGCCGGGCACCCAGGTGATCTCCACCGAGCCGATCGCGCACTACCTGTTGCGCACCGCGGGGGTGACCGACGTGACGCCCCAGGACTTCGTCGAGGCCATCGAGAACGAGACCGACCCCTCCGCGGCGAGCCTCGTGCAGGTCGCCGACGCCCTCTCCGCCCGGCGCGTCACCGCACTCGTGTTCAATCCCCAGACGGAGACCCCCGTCGTGCAGGGACTGCGCGACCGGGCGGCCGGGGCAGGCGTGGCGGTCGTGGACGTGACCGAGACGCTGCCCGCCGGCGTCACCGACTACCTGCAGTGGGTGGACGGGACGCGGGCAGCGCTCGCCCGGGCCGTCGGCGCGCCGGCGTGACGGGCTCCGCGGTGCTCGGCGACCACCACCGCCGGGCCCCACTCCCCGAGAGGACGAGCATGAGTTCAGTCGAGAGCCGGGACACGGCGGTGTCGCTGG
The DNA here is from genome assembly GCA_963849235.1 of uncultured Actinomycetota bacterium. Classification (GTDB taxonomy): domain Bacteria; phylum Actinomycetota; class Actinomycetes; order Mycobacteriales; family Pseudonocardiaceae; genus Actinomycetospora. The sequence goes on from CAWKGY010000007.1 coordinate 5,612, forward strand.
CGGGCGCCGAGCTGCGCCGCGGTCCGCGCACCCTGTGGTCCGACCTGGACCTCGACATCGAGCCCGGGGAGTTCGTCGCCGTCCTCGGCCCCAACGGCTCGGGCAAGACGACGCTGCTGCAGGTCCTGCTCGGGCTGCTGCCGCTCTCGGCGGGCGAGGTGCGGATCCACGGCGTGCCGCCCACCCGCGGCAGCTCCGCGGTCGGCTACATCCCGCAGCAGCGCGCCCTCGACCCGCTCACCCCGCTGCGGGGCCGTGACCTCGTGGGCCTCGGGCTCGACGGCCACCGCTGGGGCCCGGGCCTGTCCGGCCGCGCGCGCCGCCGCGACCAGGTGCACGCGGCCCTCGCCCAGGTGGACGCCCTGGAGTACGCCGACGCCCCCGTCGGCTCGCTCTCCGGGGGTGAGCAGCAGCGGCTGCGCGTGGCCCAGTCGCTCGTCGGGGACCCGTCGCTGCTGCTGGCCGACGAGCCGCTGATCTCCCTCGACCTCGCCCGCCAGCGCGAGGTCGTCGACCTGGTCGAGCGCCGCCGCCGCGAGCACGGCACCGCGGTCGTGTTCGTCACCCACGAGCTCAACCCGGTGCTCCCGGTGGTCGACCGGATCCTCTACCTGGTCGACGGCCGGTTCCGGATCGGCACGCCCGAGGAGGTCATGACCTCGGAGAACCTCTCGGAGCTCTACCGCACCGAGGTCGAGGTCGTCCGGGTGCGCGGCCGCATCCTCGTCGTCGGCGCGGAGGACTCCCCGGTGCACCATCACCACCACGACGAGATCCCCGCCGCCCGCGAGGAGGTCGGCGCCCGGTGAGCACCACCTGGTTCCTGCTCGGGGAGGGCTTCGTGCGCCAGGCGCTGCTCGCCGGCGCCGTCCTGGCCCTGCTCGCGGGGCTGCTGGGCCCCCTCGTCGTCGGGCGCGGGATGGCGTTCGCGGTCCACGGCACCTCGGAGCTCTCGTTCGCCGGCGGCGCGGGCGCGCTGCTGCTGTTCGGGGCGGGCGCGGTGGGGTGGGGCGCGCTGGTCGGCGCGGTCGTCGTGGCCCTGGTCTTCGGCGCCCTCGGGCTCGCCGCCCACGAGCGCGACTCCGTCATCGGGGTGCTGCTCTCGTTCGGTCTCGGGCTCGGCGTGCTCTTCCAGTCCCTCTACGTCGGCCGCTCGGCGAACAAGTTCGGGCTGCTCGTGGGCCAGATCGTCGGCGTCGACACCGGCGACCTGGTGTCGCTGGCGGTGACGGGGGTCGTGGTCATCGGCGTCCTCGCCGTCGCCTACCGCCCGCTGCTGTTCGCGAGCCTGGACCCGACGATGGCCGCGGCCCGCGGGGTGCCGGTGCGCGCGCTCTCGATCGCGTTCGCCGTGCTGCTGGGCGCGACGACCGCCCTGGGCGTGCAGATCGTCGGGGCCCTGCTGGTCCTCTCGCTGCTGATCACCCCGGCGGCCGCGGCCGCCCGCCTCACCGCCAGCCCGCTGCTCGCCACGGTGCTGGCCGTGGTGTTCGCCGAGGTCGCGGTGCTCGGCGGGATCGTGCTGTCCCTCGCGCCCGGGCTGCCGATCAGCCCGTTCGTCGCCGGGATCGCGTTCGCGATCTACGTGATCTGCCGCGTGGCGGGCTCGCTGCGCACGAGGCGGCGCGCGAGCCGGACCCGCGTCCCGTCGTCGTCGACGGAGACCTCCACCTCGTCGCACAGCGCCCTGGCGAGCCAGAGCCCCCGCCCCCGGTCCTGATCGAGCGAGGGCGGCACCACCCCGGGGAACGGTTCGCGCAGCCGGCCGGCGTCGGCGACGAGGCACACGGCCTCGCCGTCGGCGACCCAGGTCCACATCACCCCGGCGCCGCTGCCGTGCTCCACGGCGTTCGTCGCGACCTCGCTGGCCGCGTAGACGAGGTCCTCCCCCGCCTGGGCCTCGAGGCCGCTCACCGCGATCGCGGCCGTCAGCTCCCGGCGGAGCCGGCCGAGGTGGTCGGCGTCGAAGACCCACCGACGGGCGCCCTGCGGGGCGGCCGCGACGACCGCGCTCGGCAACGCGCGCACCAGGTCCGCCGGGGCGCGGTGGGCGGGGTTGGGGACCGGCCGGTCGAGGTCGCCGACGTCGGCCAGCTCGGCGTGGGTGGCGAGGAAGGCCGTGGGCACCTCGGCGTCGCCGTTCACGGGCGCGAGCGGCAGGAGACCGAGGCGGTAGGCGCAGATCAGCGTCACCGGGAACCCCCGCAGGGCCTCGTCGAGCGCGGCCTCCAGGCGCAACCAGTAGCTGTCGGCCAGCCCGAGCGCGGGCTGGTGCTGGGTGACGACGAGGGACCGGAGCCCGACGCGGGCCGCGGCCGCGGCCGCCGTCGCGCGCCGGGCGGCGAGCTGGAAGGCGTCCGACCGGGCCGGCCGGGTGGGGTCGAGGAAGTCGACGCCGGCGAGGAGCTGGGCGGGGAGCCCGTCGCGCAGGACGCCGGCGGTCACGTCGTCGAGCGCGACGGTCACCGGCTCCCCCGCGAGGACCGCCTCGGCCACCAGGGGGACCAGGGCCGCACCGAGCGTCGCGGGGTCGTCGTACGAGACCCCGCGATGCACCAGTCCGGGCACCGCCGCCATGCCCGCATGGTAGCGATCACCTTCCCGGACACGGTGACGGTCGCCCTCGCCGTCGGGGTCCGCCGCTAGGGTCCGCGCATGACGCGCCGCGAGCGCTCGGCCCCCGGCCCCACCGGGGCGCCGGGCCGGGACCGGGACATCGCGGGCCTGAGCGTGTTCACCCGCCTGACCCTGACGCTCGTCGTGGTGCTGCCCAACCTCGTCGGGGCGGGCGTCGTCCTGGTCCTCGCCGCCTGGGTGCTGCCCACCGAGGCGCTGATCTCCGATCCGGGTGCGCTGCCGCGCAACCTGACGGTCTTCGGTCCCTACCTCGCCGTCGCGGTCGTCGTCGGCGCCTGGTGGGGCCACCGGCGGATGCGGGTGCCCCCGCTGCCCGCGGATGCCGACGACGAGGCCCGTGAGCGGGTCTTCCGGCGCCTGCGCCGCGTCGTGCTGCGGGGCCCGCTGCGGCTCGCGCTGGTGCAGACCGTCCTGTGGGCCATCGCCGCGGTGCTGTTCGTGCTGCTGAACGTGTCCTCCTCGGGGCGGCTGGGCTTCCAGGTCGGCGCGACCGTGGTGCTCGGTGGCGTCGTCACCGTCTCGATCACCTATCGCCTCGTGGAGGTCGTGCTGCGCTCGGCCGTGCGCCGCGTGCTGGCCGTGCGCCCGCCGTCGGGGAACGTGCTGCCCGGCGTGCTCATGCGCACCGTCGGCGGGTGGCTGTTCGGCACCGCGGCGCCGGTCGCCGGGGTGCTGCTGGCCGCGGGCGGGGCGCTGGCGTTCGGCGGCTACACCGTCGACCGGCTGGCCGTCGTCGTGCTCGTGCTCGGTGCCGTCGCGCTGGTGTTCGGCGGCGCGGTGATCACGCTCACCGCCATGTCCACGGCCGCCCCGGTCCTCGCGGTGCGGCGGGCGCTGCGCAGCGTCGAGTCCGGCGACTACGACGTCGACGTCCCCGTCTTCGACACCACCGAGCTGGGCCTGCTGCAGGCCGGCTTCAACACGATGGTCGAGGGCCTGCGCGAGCGGGAGCGGGTGCGCGACCTCTTCGGCCGCCAGGTCGGCGAGGACGTCGCCCGCAACGCGATGGAGAACGAGCTCGAGCTCGGCGGGGAGGTCCGCGAGGTCGCGGTGCTCTTCGTCGACCTCGTCGGGTCCACCACGCTCGCCGCCACCCGGCCGCCGACCGAGGTCGTCGAGCTGCTCAACGAGTTCTTCGCGGTCGTGATCGACGTCGTCGAGAACCACGGCGGGTGGATCAACAAGTTCGAGGGCGACGCCGCGCTGGCGGTGTTCGGGGTCCCGACGGGGGTGCGCGATGCCGCGGGGTCCGCGCTCGCCGCCGGCCGGGAGCTCGCCGAGCGGCTCGCCGCCGAGGTGTTCGACGCCTCCGGGCAGGAGGTCCGCGCGGGCATCGGGATCTCCGCGGGCGAGGCGGTGGCGGGCAACATCGGCGACCGCCGGCGCTACGAGTACACCGTGATCGGCGACCCGGTGAACGAGGCCGCGCGGCTGTGCGACGTGGCCAAGGAGACCGAGGGCGGGGTGGCCGCGTCCGGGGCGGCGCTGTCGCGGGCGTCGTCGGCCGAGGCGGACCGGTGGACGAGCACCGGGTCGCAGCACCTGCGGGGGCGCACCGCGGAGACCGAGGTCGCCGTGCCGCAGCGTCGGGGTCGGGCCACCGAGGAGCGCGCCGCCCAGGATTCGAGCGCCGCCCAGGACTCGAGCGCCGCCCAGGACTCGAGCGCCGCCCAGGATTCGAGCGAAGGTGCCCTTCAGTCGAACTAGCCGCCGAGGGGCGCCCTTCGGCGGAACCGCTCCCGGCCCGACCATCCGAGCGAAGGGGCCCCTCGCTCCATAGATTCGACGGTGGGCGCCCTCCGCCGGAACGCGCCCCCACCCACCCCGACGCGAGGGAGCGCCGTGACCCAGCTGCCCGAGCCGTTCCGCGAGCACGACATCGACGCCGACGGCACGACGATCCACGCCGCCGTCGGGGGCTCCGGCGACCCGGTGCTGCTCCTGCACGGCTACCCGCAGACCCATCTGATGTGGCGGCACGTGGCGCCCGCCCTCGCCCGCGACCACACCGTCGTCGTCCCCGACCTGCGCGGCTACGGCGCGAGCGACAAGCCCGTGCCGGATCCGGAGAACACCCGCTACGCCAAGCGCGCCATGGCAGCCGACCAGCTCGCCGTCATGCACTCCCTCGGGTTCGGGCGATTCGCCGTCGTCGGGCACGACCGGGGTGCCCGGGTCTCCCACCGCCTCGCCCTCGACCACCCGGGCGCCGTCTCCCGGCTCGCCGTCCTCGACATCGTCCCGACGCGCCACGTCCTGACCCACGTCGACCTCGCCCTGGCCCGCAGCTACTTCCACTGGTTCCTGCTCTCCGCGGGCGGTGACATCCCGGAGACGCTGCTCGGCGGGGCCCCGGAGTTCTGGATCCGCACGATGGTCGAGCGGCTCCTCGCGCCCGGCTCGAGCATCGAGCCCGAGGTCATGGACCACTACGTCCGCGCGTTCTCCGACCCGGCGTCCATCGCGGGCACGACGGCCGACTACAAGGCGGGCGCCACCACCGACCTCGCCGACGACGAGTCCTCCTACGACGCCGGGGCCCGCGTCACGTGCCCGGTCCTCGTCCTCTGGGGCGAGCACTCGTTCGTCGGGAAGGCCTACGAGCCGCTCGCGGTGTGGCAGGAGTACGCCGCCGACGTGCGGGGGTCGTCGCTCCCGGTCGGCCACTTCCTGCCCGAGGAGGCCCCGGAGCAGGTGCTCGCCGAGCTGCGGTCGTTCCTCGGTTGAGTCGGGCGACGGCCCACTCCGCGAGGGGAGGATTCGGTCGCTCTCTCCGCACGAGGGCTCCCCTCGTACGGAGAGAGCCGAGGGCTCGTGCGGAGAGAGCCGAGGGAGCGTCAGCCCGCCCGACGCCGCCGCGCCACCTCGGCGAGCGCGACGCCCGCGGCCACCGAGGCGTTGAGCGACTCGACGTCGCCGGCCATCGGGATCGCCACCGTCGCGGTGCAGGTCTCGCGGACCAGCCGGGAGAGCCCCTTGCCCTCCGAGCCGACCACGAGCACCAGCGGGCCGCGCGCGGCGTCCGGGCCGGCGACCGCGTCGAGGTCGTCGATGGTCGCGGAGACCTCGCCGTCGAGACCCACCGTCACGAACCCGTCGTCGTTCCAGGCGCCGAGGGTGCGCGACAGGTTGGTCGCACGGCCGATCGGCATGCGCGCCGCGGCGCCCGCCGAGGTCCGCCACGCCACCGGGGTGACGCCCACCGAGCGCCGCAGCGGCAGCAGCACGCCGTGCGCCCCGAAGGCGGCCGCCGAGCGGACGACCGCCCCGAGGTTGCGCGGGTCGGTCACGCCGTCGAGCGCCACCAGCAGCGGCTCGACGCGCGCGAGGTGCGCGGCCTGCCGGGCCTGCTCGAGCAGGTCGTCGGGGTGTGCGTACTCGAAGGCGGGCACCGAGAGCGCGAGGCCCTGGTGCACGGCGCCGTCGGCGAGCCGGTCGACGTCGCCGCGCGGCACCTCGAGCACCGAGATCCGCTGGTCGCCGGCCGCGCGCAGCGCCTCGCGCACGCGGTCGTCGACGTCGATGCCCTGCGCGACGTGCAACGCCGTCGCCGGGATGTGCGCCCGCAGGCTCTCGACGACGGGGTTGCGCCCGACGACGACCTGGGGCCCGTCGGGCGCCTCGCGTCGGGTCGAGGTGCTCCGGCCGCGGCCGGCGCTGCCCGTGCTGCGACCACCACCCCCACCGCCGCCCTCACCGGACGGGCGCCGGGGCGCGGGCGCACCCTGCCCGCTCTTCCCGGTCGAGCCACCGCCCTTGTAGGACTTGTGGTTCGGGCGCTGGTCGGCGGGCGGGGTCGGGCCCTTGCCCTCGAGCCCCTTGGAGCGCTTGCCTCCCGAGCCCTTGGTGGGGCCCTTCTTGGTACCGGGCTTGCGTCGTGCTCCGGGGCGGCGGGAATTGCCGGCCATCAGCTCTCGTCGTCCTTCAGGGTCCAGATCGGACCGTCGGAGGTGTCCTCGATCCCGACGCCGGCCGCGGTCAGCTGCTCGCGGATGGCGTCGGCCCGGGCGAAGTCCTTGTCACGGCGCGCGGCCGTGCGCTGGGTCAGCAGGTCCCCGACGAGGGCGCCGAGGGCCGAGCGCGCGTGGTCGCCGCCGACCGAACCGGCCGTGCCTGCGGCCCAGTGCGGGTCGAGCGGGTCGAGCCCGAGCACCCCGGTCATCTCGCGCACCGCGGCGGCGGCCGCGAGGGCTCCCGTGCGGTCCCCCTCGTCGAGCGCCGTGTTGCCCGCGCGCACCTGCTCGTGCACGACGGCGAGGGCGGCCGGGGTCCCGAGGTCGTCGTCCATCGCCGCCGCGAACACGGTCAGCGCCCCGGGGGCGCCGTGGGCGTCCACCGGCCCGATGCGCTCCTGCACGCGACGCACGAACGTCTCGATCCGGCGGTAGGCCGCCGACGCCTCCGCCAGCGCGCCCTCGGAGTACTCCACCGTCGAGCGGTAGTGCGGGGCGACGAGGTAGTAGCGCAGCTCGACGGCGCGGACCCGCTCGAGCACCGCGGGGATCGTCAGGGTGTTGCCGAGCGACTTCGACATCTTCGCCCCGGACATCGTCACCCAGGCGTTGTGCATCCAGTAGCGCGCGAACCCGTCGCCGGCCGCGTTCGACTGCGCCCGCTCGTTCTCGTGGTGCGGGAACACCAGGTCGAGCCCGCCGCCGTGGATGTCGAACGTCGGCCCCAGGTAGTGGGTGGCCATGGCCGAGCACTCGAGGTGCCAACCGGGGCGCCCGCGTCCCCACGGGGTCGGCCAGCTGGGCTCGCCGGGCTTGGCGGCCTTCCAGAGCGTGAAGTCGCGCGGGTCGTGCTTGCCGCGCGACGGGGCTTCGCCCTGCTCCACCTCGTCGGGCCGCTGCCCGGAGAGCGAGCCGTAGTCCGGCCACGTACCGACGGCGAAGTAGACGTCCCCCGACCCGTTGTCGCACGGATAGGCGTGCCCGACCGCGATGAGCCGTTCGATGAGCTCGACCATCTCGGTGATGTGACCTGTCGCCCGGGGCTCCACCGAGGGCGGCAGGCAGCCCAGCGCGTCGAAGGCGGCCGTGAACTCGCGCTCGTGGGTCGCGGCCCACTCCCACCACGGCCGGCCCGCCTCGGCGGCCTTGGAGAGGATCTTGTCGTCGATGTCGGTGACGTTGCGGACGAGCGAGACGTCGAGGCCGCCGTGGGCGAGCCAGCGGCGGAGCACGTCGAAATCGACGCTCGACCGGACGTGCCCGACGTGCGGAACTCCCTGCACCGTGGCCCCACACACGTACAGCGACGCCCGGCCCTCGTGCTGCGGGTGGAATTCCCGCAGCGCGCGTGCAGAGGTGTCGTACAGGTGCAGGCTCACCACGCGGATCCTACGGACGGGTGCGACCCGCTCCCGCCACCGGCCCCATAGCCGCGTGACCATTGGCTCACACGTGATCGGGACCATAGGGTGCAGGTGAGAACGTTCTACAGCGTCGTTGCGTGAGGAGTGGTCCGCGTTGTCAATCACCTGCCAGACGTCCCTGGTCCGGTCAGCCCCGGGCAAGTACGAGACGGCGACCGTCCAGGTCGATGACCCGCAGCAGGACGAGATCCGGGTCAAGATGGTGGCGTCGGGCCTGTGTCACTCCGACGACCACATCGCCACCGGTGACATCCCGGTCGGGGTCTACCCGTTCGCCGGCGGCCACGAGGGCGGCGGCATCGTCGAGTCCGTCGGGCCGAACACCAAGGGCTTCGAGGTCGGCGACAAGGTCGTCTTCTCCTTCCTCCCCGCCTGCGGCAAGTGCCGGTGGTGCGCCACCGGCCACTCGAACCTCTGCGACCTCGGGGCGGGCCTGCTCGCCGGCACCCGCTGGGACGACCCGTCGACCCGCCTCCAGCTCGAGGACGGCAGCCCGGTCGGCCAGATGTGCGGCATCTCGACCTTCAGCGAGTACACGACGGTGGCCGTCGACTCGGCCATCCGCGTCCCGCAGGAGACCGCCCTCGAGGTCGCGTGCCTGCTCGGCTGCTCGGTCGGCACCGGGTGGGGCTCGGCGGTCAACACCGGCGACGTCCAGCCGGGCGACACGGTGATCATCCAGGGCATCGGCGGCATCGGCGCGAACGCCGTCCAGGGTGCCGCGCACGCCGGCGCGGCGAACATCATCGCGGTCGACCCGGTGGCGTTCAAGCGCGAGAAGGCCCAGGAGCTCGGCGCCACCCACGCGGTGGAGTCGATCGAGGAGGCCACCGAGATCGCGAAGGGCTTCACCAACGGCCAGGGCGCCGACGTCTCGATCGTGACGATCGGCATCACGAAGCCCGAGCACGTCGGCAACGCCTTCGCCTCGATCCGCAAGCAGGGCACCGTGATCGTCACCGGTCTCGGCGACATCACCGAGGTCGGCGTGCCGATCCCGATCGGCGAGCTCACCCTGTTCGAGAAGAAGATCAAGGGCTCGCTGTTCGGGTCGTCGAACCCGCGCGCCGACATCCCGAAGATGCTCGACCTCTACAACCACGGGCACCTCAAGCTCGACGAGCTCGTCACCAAGCAGTACAAGCTCGACGAGGTCGCCCAGGGCTACGAGGACATGCACGCGGGCAAGAACATCCGCGGCGTGCTCATCTTCGACTGACCGACCCTTCGCCAGATCGACGAGTCCCTGATCAGCACTGAGACCGGAGCGGAGCCCCGATCATCAGCACTGTGAACGGCGTGCTTCCCCGGGCCGGCGTCCTGCCGGCCCGGGGCATGCTCGACGCGGCCCGCGGCGCCGTCGTCGGCCGCCGCACCGAGTCCGAGGTCCTCGCGGCCGCCCTCGCCTCCGGGCGCAGCATCCTGCTCGAGGGGCCGCCCGGCACCGGCAAGACGACCCTGCTGCGCGCCCTCGCCGAGGGCGCGGGCGTGGGGTTCGAGCTCGTCGAGGGCAACGCCGAGCTGTCCCCCACCCGCCTCGTCGGTCACCACGACGTGTCGCGGGTGCTCACCGAGGACTACCGGCCCGAGAACTTCGTCCCCGGACCCCTCGTACGCGCCCTGCAGAGTGGTGCGCTGCTCTACGTCGAGGAGCTCAACCGGGTCCCCGAGGAGACGTTGAACGTCCTGCTCGGGGTGCTCTCCGAGCGCCGGCTGCACGTGCCGCGGCTCGGCACGGTCGACGCCGCCGCCACGTTCCGGCTGGTCGCCGCGATGAACCCCTCCGACGGGGTCGGCACCGGCCGCATCACGCCCGCCCTCTACGACCGCTCCTGCCGGGTCGCCTTCGACCACCAGAGCGCCGACGAGGAGCTGGCCATCGTCGTCCGCGGCGCCGAGGGACCGGACGGCCCCGACGAGGCGTTCGCGCGCCGGGCCGTCGCGGCCGTCCGGGCGACCCGCAGCCACCCGGACCTGCGACTGGGCTCGTCGGTGCGCGGGGCGCTCGACCTGGTCGCGCTCGCCTCCTCGCTCGCCTCGCTGCGCGCCGAGGCACCGTCGCGCCCGTCGGAGGACACCGGCGCCGACGCGGCCCGGGCCGCCCTGACCGGGCGGGTCACGCTCGTGGAGGGCTCGCCGCGCACCGTCGAAGAGGTCGTGACCGCGATCTGGGCCGCCACGGCGCCGGGTCCCGACGACGATGGCTCGGCCGGTTCCGACGGGTCCGAATCGCACGGGGCGGACGCCCCGGGAAAAGCCTGACCCCGGGTCGGTCACCCGGGGCGCCGCCGCAGGTCGTCTCCGACCCCCGCGAGGTCGAAGAACTGCTGCGGGACCAGTCGCGGCGCACCACCACCCGCGCCGAGCTGGAGAACCGGCACGGTGACGGCCTCGCCCAGGTCAGCCCGCGCGTCGGGGTGCTCGACGAGGCCGCGGTCGACTCCCGGGCCGCCGAGGATCCCGACGCGGCGGTCGACCTGCTCGCCGACCTCGCCCGCGCCACCGATCCCGGTCTGCGTGCGGCCGCCCGGCGACTCGCGGCGCGCCTGGTGGTCCGGGCACCCCGGGTCGGCCGCGAGGAGCACCGGGGCACGACGCGGCTCGCGACCGTCGACCGCGAGGGCCCGGACCTCGACCTCGACGCGACCCTCGAGCAGTCCCCGCGGCCGGGGTCGGACGACCTGCGCTGGCGCGGCTGGCGCTCCTCCGCCCGTGCGACGGTGCTGCTGGTCGACGCGTCCGGGTCGGTGGCTGGCAAGCCGCTGGCGACGGCGGTGACGACGGCGGGCGCGCTCGCCGCCGGGCTGCGGCCGGGCGACGAGCTCGGGGTCGTCGCCTTCTGGTCGCGCGCGGTCGTGCTGCGACCCCGGGGGTCGGCGCGGCCCGCGTCGTCGGTCCTCGACGCGCTCTTCGACCTGCGCGGCGGCTCCACCACCGACCTCGCCCTCGGGCTGCGGACCGCGTTCGCCCAGCTGCACGACGCCCGGGCCGCGCACCGCGAGGTCGTCGTGCTCACCGACGGGGCCTGGAACGAGGGCGAGGACCCGGTGCCGGTGGCCGGCCGCTCCGGGATCACGGTGTCCGTGCTGCGCACCGTCGACTCCCCGGAGGCGGTCACCGCCTGCGCGCGCCTGGCGGGAGCCGGGGGCGGACGGCACGCCCCGCTGCTGCGGGCCTCGGAGGCGCCCGCGGCGGTGGCCGCCATCCTGCGCTGAGCTCGTCTCCGCGCACGGACGTGCTGCCCGTCCGCCGCGGTGGGAGGGTCGGGCCGGTGGACGTCGATCTCGGCCTGACCCTGCCCCAGTTCGGCGCGGCGGCCGGTGACGCCGCCCGACTCGGACGGTTCGCGGCCGACGCCGAGGCGGCCGGGGCGGCGTCGTTGTGGGTCGGCGACCGGCTGCTCGCCGCGCGCGACCCGGAGATCGGGTACGGCGGCACCGACAGCGTCCCGGCCGTCTTCCGCCGCGCCCTCGACCCCTTCGCCGTGCTCGCCGCCGCCGCGGTCACGACGACGTCGGTAGCGCTCGGCTCGAGCGTGCTCGTGGCCCCGCTCTACGCGCCGGCGATCCTGGCGCGGTCGTTGGCGACGGTCTCCGCGCTCTCCGACGGGCGCCTGCTCGCCGGGCTCGGCATCGGCTGGTCCCCGGAGGAGTACGCGGCCGCGGGTGTCGGGTTCGACCACCGCGGGGCCCGCCTCGAGGAGCTCCTCGACCACCTCGACGTCCTGTGGTCCGGGTCCGGCGACGGGGTCGAGGGCCGGTTCTGGACGACGCCCGCGTGCTTCGTCGAGTCGCCGTCCCCCCGTCCGCCGCTCTACGTCTCGGCGTTCTCCGACGCCGCCCTGCGGCGGGTCGGGCGACGCTGCGACGGGTGGCTGCCGGTGGCCCGGCTCACCCGGCACGCGGTCGAGGCGGCCGGGAAGGCCGTCGAGGGGTTGACGACGATGCGCGCGACGATCGACGACGCGGCCGTCGCCGCCGGCCGCGACCCCGCCGGGATCGGGACCGAGCTGCGCGTCAACCTGGGCGCGGACGTCGACCGCGACGAGCTGGCCGAGGCCGTGGAGCTGCTCGTCGAACGGACCGGGTTCCGGCGGGTGTTCCTCGACCCGATGTACCGCGACGAGACCCTCGAGGCCCGCCTGGCGACCTTCTCCCACGTCCGGGACGCGCTCGGCTGAGGGCGTGCTCGGCTGAGGGCGCGCTCGGCGAGGGCGTGCTCGGCGAGGGCGTGCCGGGTGCGGCTCACCGGTCGGCCCGGCGGGCGAGCTCCCGGACGATCCCCACGCGGTCGCTCGGCACGATCCGGGCCTCCGTTCCCGCGACCTCGACGACCAGGCGGCCGGCCACGGAGTCCACGACGGTCAGCGGGCCGACCCGGCGCCGGCCCGACGCGCGGTGCAGCGACGCACCGATCTGCACCTGCCGTCGCGGGGGGTCGGCGCGCAGCGCGGCGAGGCGGTGCCCGATCGCCGGTGGGAGGTCGTGCAGGGGCCGGTCCCCGAACAGGGCCGCGGCCGGCACCGTCATGGGCACCCCGGGCAGGGCGGGCTCGTCCGGCAGCCGCGCGAGCACGCCCGCCGGCGAGGAGCCCGACGACGGCGGCCTCGCTGCGCGCGTCGGCCGAGCGGGAGATCAGGTCGAGGACGAGTCCCCGACGGTCCGTGTCGGGCTCGGCGACGACCGCGAGCTGCCCCGAGACCGCGGCGTGGCAGTGGCGCACGACGGCGGCCGGGCCCTCCCAGCAGCGCAGGTCGACGTCGACCTCGGGGCGGGCGAGGACGGTGAGGGCGTCCGCGAGGTCGCCGATCGGGACCGGCGGGGTGCCCGGCGACCCGGTGCGGGCGAGCCCGCGGGTGTGCAGTGCCGCCAGGGCGGCCCGGTCGGCGGCGTCGCGGGCGGAGAGCGTGGCGCCGTGGTCGGGGACCTCGAGCAGCGGCGGCCGGTCCCCCAGGCGCAGGTGCCGCCACGCGGCGAGGAAGGCGTCCCGGTCGAGGCGCAGGCGGCGCGCGGGCGCCTCCGGCACGGGGGTCGTCACTCGCCGATCACCGGTGGGGCGACGCGCGGGAGCTCCCCCGCGATGGCGTCGGGGTCGTCCTCCCGCAGGTACTCGGCGCGGGGGATCCGCTGATCGCTGCCCGTGCCTCCGCCGAAGCCGCCCATCGGGGCGAGAGGCAGCGCGCCGCGCTCGGAGGTCGGTACGCCCGCGGCGCGCCCGCCCAGGGCGGACTCCAGGATCGGGCCGGTCGTGCCGGCGCGGGGGCCCGGCTCGAGTCCGGGGCGGGATCCCGGCCCGAGGGGGTCGGCGCCGCGGGTGCCGTCGGGTGTGGGCGAACCGAGTCGCGGCGACTCGGTCCCGATGCCACCGGATCCCTGCCCGGCACCGAGGGGAGCGGCTCCGCGGGCGCCATCTGGTGTGGGCGAACCGAGTCGCGGCGACTCGGTTCCGGCTCCACCGGATCCCGGTCCCGGCCCGAGCACGCCCGTGCCGGTGCCACGGGCTCCGGGACCCTCGGCGCCCGAGCCGGGGACGCCGCCGGCCGTGCTGCCTCGGCCCGGGACCGCCACCGCGCCGCCGCCGGGGCCGACCGAGCCCGGGAACTCGCCTGCTCCCCCACCGACTGCGCCGGCTCCCCCGGCACCACCACCCGTCCCGGCCACGCCGCCACCGCCGGCTCCGCCGGCTCCGGCTCCGGCTCCGGCTCCGGCTCCGGACGCGCCCGTTCCACCGGGACCCGCTCCACCCGCGCCGCCGGCCTGCCCCGTCGTCGCGGTCCCGCCGCCTCCGCCGACTCCGCCGCCGGCGCCCGGAGCTCCGGGCGCTCCCGGCCCGGCACTCGGACCGGCCGCTCCCGGTCCCGCCGCACCGCCCGCGCCCGCCACCCCCGGTCCACCGCCGCCTGGCCCACCCCCGCTCACACCCGGCGTCGTGCCCGATCCCGTCGAACTCCCTCCGGCAACCAGGCTGACCTGCGGCGCACCACCCGGAGGGGCCGCGAACTGGGGCAGTGCCGAGGAGCGGAGGGCGCTGGCGTCCTGGTAGCGCCCCATCGCGGCGCGGGCCTGGCGCTCGGCGTCGAGGGAGGCCCGTTCCGCGAGGTCGGCGTCCACGGCGGCGAGCCCGCCCGCCTGTTCCCACGTCATCCGCGTGACCGGGGCGCGGGCCGCCGGCGGAGCGGGGGGCGGGACCGCCGCCCGCGTGCTCGCGAGCGCCCGGGACTGCTCGTGCGAGACCGACCCGACCGCGTCGCTGAACGCGCGCGCCTCGTCGGCCCACCCGCCCATCGGACCGACCGCGCCCCGGGCCGCGTCGGCGGCCGCGCCGCTGCGGGTCGCGGTGATGCCCTGCGTCGCCTGCTCGACCGACCCGGCGACCTGCCGCAGCCGGGACGCCAGCGAGTTCCACGCACCGCCCGCGTCGGAGAACCCCGATCCACCGCCCTGCAGCTGCGACCAGAATCTCGGCGTGCGACCGCGCCTCCCAGTTCACGTCGAACACGCCGACCTCCCCTGCCTCGGGCAGGCAAGCACACCGCCCGGGGCCGTGGGGGCCGTTCGGGAGAACTCAGGCGGGCAGCAGCAGCGCGGTGGCCACGGCGGCCAGTCCCTCGCCGCGGCCGGTGAGCCCGAGACCGTCGGACGTGGTGCCCGAGACCGCGACCGGGCCGCCGAGCGCCTCGGAGAGCACCTGCTGGGCCTCCTCGCGCCGCGAGCCGATCTTCGGCCGGTTCCCGATCACCTGCACCGCGGCGTTGCCGAGCACCCACCCGTCGTCGGCGACGAGCCGACGTACCTCGCCGAGGAGCCGCACGCCCGACGCGCCGGCCCACTCGGGGCGCCCGGTGCCGAACACGGCACCGACGTCGCCGAGCCCCGCCGCGGACAGCACGGCGTCGCAGAGGGCGTGCGCGGCCACGTCGCCGTCGGAGTGCCCGGCGCAGCCCGGGACGCCCTCCCAGAGCAGCCCGGCCACCCAGCACGGGACACCGTCCGAGAGCGGGTGCACGTCGGTGCCGATGCCGACCCTCACGGGTCGAGCCCCGCCCCGAGGAGCGCCTCG
This sequence comes from uncultured Actinomycetota bacterium, assembly GCA_963849235.1. GTDB lineage: Bacteria > Actinomycetota > Actinomycetes > Mycobacteriales > Pseudonocardiaceae > Actinomycetospora. Next base: position 20,685 of record CAWKGY010000007.1, read on the forward strand.
GCCATCGCGAGGTCGAGCGGCGTCGTGATCTTGAACGCACGGGGATCACCCGGAACGGTGACGACCTCGCCGCCCAGGGCCTCGACGAGCCCGGCGTCGTCGGTCGCGCGGGCCGCCACGGACGAACCCAGGGCCGCGTCGTGGGCCCGGCGCAACAGGGCGGACCCGAAGCCCTGGGGTGTCTGGACGGCGAGCAGGCCGGTCCGGTCGACGAGAGCGACGACGCGACCCGCGGGGTCCACACGACGGACGGTGTCGGCCACGGGGATCGCGGGGACGACGGCCCCGTGCCCCTCGCGGACCGCGGCGACGACGGCACGCGTCACCGCCGCGGGGCACAGGCACCGCGCGGCGTCGTGGACGAGCACCACCTCGGCGTCGTCCACCGCGGCGAGCCCGAGCGCGACGGACGCGACCCGGTCCGCCCCACCCGTCACGACGTGTGCGGGCGCGGGCAGCACGGAGCGCATCTCATCGACGTGGGCCGCCGGGGCGACCACCACCACGTCGTCGACGACCCCGGAACCGAGCAGGCCGTCGACGGCGCGCGCCACCATGGCCTCCCCCGCGACCGCGACCAGGGCCTTGGGGCGTCCGGCACCGAGCCGTTCACCGGACCCTGCCGCGGGCACGATCGCGACGACGTGTCGCGAGGTCACCGTGGGTGTGGGATCAGGAAGCGAGCACCTGGTCGAGGAGCGACTCCGCCGCCACCTCGTCGGTGCCCTCGGCGAGCGCGAGCTCGCTCACCAGGATCTGGCGGGCCTTGGCGAGCATGCGCTTCTCGCCGGCCGACAGACCGCGGTCCTTCTCCCGGCGCCACAGGTCGCGGACGACCTCGGCCACCTTGTTCACGTCACCCGACGCGAGCTTCTCGAGATTCGCCTTGTACCGGCGCGACCAGTTGGTCGGCTCCTCGGTGTGCGGGGCGCGAAGCACCTCGAACACCCGGTCCAGGCCCTCCTGGCCGACCACGTCGCGAACACCGACGATCTCCGCGTTGTCCGCGGGAACCCTGACGGTCAGGTCGCCCTGGGCAACCTTGAGAACGAGGTACTTCTTCTCCTCGCCCTTGATCGTCCGGGTCTCGATCGCCTCGATGAGAGCGGCACCGTGGTGCGGGTAGACGACGGTCTCGCCGACCTTGAAAACCATGTGTCCCCTAGCCCCTTTCGCTTTCTCCAGGTTAACACGTCCGCGACACGTCCATGGAGGGGGATGGGCCCGTCTTCGCAGGTCAGGGGGTTGACAAGAAGGGAACGGCCGTGCTCCCCGAGGTCGGGAGGGTCGTCGGGGACCGCTGGGGCGGGCCTCGACCCGGCGCACGGCGCCACCCGGACGGGCGCGGACGACCGGCAGCGCGCACGCCCCACGGGCGCGCGGAGGCTAGGGTGTCGCCGACCCGGCCGGGACGGGCACCACCACCAGCGCGCCGATCCCACCGGCCGACCGGCACACCGCCCGGACCCCACCGCGCCCCAGGAGGACACCGCGCCATGATCCGCCGACCGACGGGACGTCCGCGCCGTGCGGCGCTGCTCGCCGCGACCCTGCTCGGCGCGGCCGCGCTCGTCCTCTCCGGCTGCAGTGCCGGCGCGGTGACCCAGACCGACACGTCGGTGCCGTCGGTGGCCGGGTCCGAGGGCCAGGTCGGCTCGATCCTGCTCCGCGACATCACGATGGACCCGGGCGCGGCGGTCGTCGTCCCGGCCGGCGCGACGGTCACCCTCGCCGGGACCCTCGTGAACCAGGGCCTCGGCGACGACCAGCTGGTCTCGGTGACGACGCCGTACGCCTCGCAGGTCCGCAGCGAGGGCACCACGACGATCCCGGGCAACGACGCCGTCCAGATGGTCGGCTCGCAGCCCGGTCCGGTGGGTCCGCCGTCGCCGACCAAGCCGACCGGCACCATGCGCATCACGCTCGCCGGCGTCACCCAGGTCCTCCACGCGGGCCCGACGTACCCGGTGACCTTCACCTTCGCGAAGGCCGGCTCGATCACGCTGCCGGTGAACCTCCAGACCACGAGCCCGGTGCCCGCGTCCTGACCGGCCCTCGTCCGATGAGCACCCACGGTGGCCGTGGCGACCGACAGCGCTCACGGGCGGTTCGCCGCACCTGACTGTCGGGGGTCGGGCCTAGTCTCCGGCGCGTGACCGGGAGAGCGGGGACCACGAAGGGCCGGGGCGGCCGGACCTTCGAGTGCACGGCGTGCGGGCAGGCGGCCGCGAAGTGGGTCGGGCGCTGTCCGGGGTGCGGCGGTTGGGGCACCGTCGAGGAGGGCCTGCCTCCCGCGGCCGCGGTCGGCGTGCCCGGCGGGGCGCCGCGCGCCACCGCCCGGCCGACGAGCCCGGTCCGCGCCATCGGCGAGGTCGGGCTGGAGACCGTGGTGTCGCGGCCCACCGGGGTCGGCGAGCTCGACCGCGTGCTCGGCGGCGGGCTCGTGCCCGGCGCGGTGGTGCTGCTCGCCGGGGAGCCCGGGGTGGGCAAGTCCACCCTGCTGCTCGAGGTCGCCGCCCAGCGGGCCCGCGGCGGCGGCACGGTCCTCTACGTCACCGGCGAGGAGTCCGCGGGCCAGGTGCGGTTGCGCGCCGAGCGGACCGGGGCCGTCGTGCCGCACCTGTTCCTCTCCGCGACCGCGGACCTCGAGGAGGTCGCCGCGCACGTCGAGGCGGTCGACCCGGGCCTGCTGGTGGTCGACTCGGTGCAGACGGTGGGGTCCGCGGAGGTCGAGGGCACGCCCGGCGGGGTGTCGCAGGTCCGCGCGGTGACGAGCGCGCTGGTGGCCCTGGCCAAGCAGCGCGACCTGCCCGTCGTGCTCATCGGGCACGTCACCAAGGACGGCGCCGTGGCGGGCCCGCGGACGATGGAGCACCTCGTCGACGTGGTGCTCTCCTTCGAGGGTGACCGGCACTCGACGCTGCGGATGGTGCGCGGGCTGAAGAACCGCTTCGGCCCGGCCGACGAGGTCGGCTGCTTCGAGATGTTCGACGGCGGGATCCACGAGGTCACCGACCCGTCGGGGCTCTTCGTCGGGACGATGACGGGCACGGTGCCCGGTCAGGCGGTCACGGTCGCGATGGAGGGCAAGCGGCCGTTGATGGCCGAGGTGCAGGGCCTGGTCTCGAGGGCCACCTCGGAGGCACCCGCCCGCCGTACCGTCTCCGATCTCGACGCCAACCGCGTCCTGAAGATCCTCGCCGTGCTGCAGCAGCGGACCCGCGGGTACTCGTTCGGCCAGCAGGACGTGTTCGCCGCGACGGTGGGCGGGATGAAGCTGCGCGAGCCGGCGGCCGATCTCGCGGTCGCGCTGGCCATCGCGTCCTCGTACCGGAAGGCGCCCCTGCCCTACGGCGTGATCGTCATCGGCGAGGTGGGGCTGACGGGCGAGGTGCGCCGCGTCCCCGCGACCGACCGCAGGCTCGCCGAGGCCGCCCGGCTGGGGGTGCCGAAGGCGGTGATCCCGTTCAGCCCGGGGATCACGGCGCCGAAGGGGCTGGAGCTGGTGCAGGTCGACGATCTCGACGGCGCGCTGGCCGCCGTCGGGCTGGCAGGCGGGGAGAAGGGCTAGCCGAGGGTGAACTTCGCCGGGTCGCTGATGGTGCCGTCGAGCCGGGTCAGCAGCTGGTAGTCCCCCGGCGGGACGACGGTGCGGTCCCCGGCACAGCCCGGGGCCGAGGTGCGCCCGGCCCAGCGGACGCTGAACACCGCGTCCTGCCCGGGGGCGAGGGTGCGCACGTCCTGGGTGTGCGCGGGCGAGCAGTCGTTGCTCCCCCACAGGCCGTCCCCGGGCTTGCGCACGACGGCCATCGCCTGCCGGGCCGCGTCGAGATCCCGCGTGCACGGGGCGGAACCGGTGTTGGTGATCACGAGGCTGAACAGCGGGTGCTCGCCCGGCGCGTAGCGCGGCTTGTCGGTGCGGGCGACGACGCGCAGCGCTCCGTCGGCGCAGCGCGGCGGCGGCCCGGGAGCGGCCTGGGGTGCGGGAGCGGGGGGCGCCTGGGGAGCGGGCGGGGCGACGGTGCTCGTCGGGCCCGGCGAGGACGGGGCGGGCGAGGCCCCGGTCGCGCCGGGCTGGCCGCCGGGCATGCCGTCGGCCCCGGGCAGCGCGTCGGCGCCGGGGAGCGCGCCGGTGCCGGTCTGCGGCGTCGTCCCGGGTAGGCCAGCCGAGCCGAGCAGAGCCGCGGCACCGGGAGGGCGCAGCGCCGCCCCGAGCGGGCCCGGCGGGAGGCCGCGGGCGTCGGAGGTGGCGGACTTCGGTAGCGCCCCGAGCGAGGCCACCGGCGAGGGCGGCCCGGCCGACGGGGCCGGGGAGGGCGGGGCAGCCACGGGCACGTCGGACCCGCCGTCGGCGGAGACCCCGGCCGCGATCGCCCACACCAGCAGGGCGAGGACGAGGACTGCGGCAGCGACGGCGCCGGCCCGGCGCCGCCAGTACACCGACGGCGGGAGCGGTCCCACCGGCTGCAACATGTCACGCACCGTAGGAGCAGTGTCGCCGAGAGCGATCCATCCGCGCCGGGCCGCCGGGGGAACTCACCCGTGCGGGGAACCCCCGGGCGGGGCCCGGCAGGATCGGTGCCGATGACCGCCGCGCCCGACACCACCCTGGCCGACCGGCTGCTGCCCTGGTTCGCCGCCCACGCGCGCGACCTGCCCTGGCGTCACCCGGACGTGACCGGCTGGGGCGTGCTCGTCAGCGAGATCATGCTCCAGCAGACCCCGGTCGCCCGGGTGGAGCCGGTCTGGCACGCCTGGATGACCCGGTGGCCGCGACCCTCCGACCTGGCCGCCGCGCCGACCGCCGAGGTCCTGCGCGCCTGGGGCAAGCTCGGCTACCCGCGGCGGGCGCTGCGGCTGCAGGTGGCGGCCGGCGTCGTGGCCGCCGAGCACGGCGACGTCGTCCCCGCCGACGTCGACGTCCTGCTCGCCCTGCCCGGCATCGGGACCTACACCGCGCGGGCCGTCGCGGCGTTCGCCTACGGGCGCCGGTGCCCCGTCGTCGACACCAACGTCCGGCGGGTGGTCGCGCGGGCCGTGCACGGACGCGCCGAGGCGGGCGACGCCTCCGCCCGGGACCTGCCCGACACCGAGGCGCTCCTCCCCCTCGACGAGGCCGCCGCGGCCCGCACCTCCGCCGCGCTGATGGAGCTGGGCGCGACCGTGTGCGTCGCGCGGGGTCCCCGCTGCGCGGACTGCCCGGTGCTCGACGTCTGCGCCTGGCAGCACGCGGGGCGCCCCGCCCACGACGGCCCGGTCCGCAAGGCGCAACGCTGGGCCGGCACCGACCGGCAGGTCCGCGGGCGGCTGCTCGACGTGCTGCGCGGCGCCCCGGGTCCCGTCGAGCCGGTGGCGCTCGAGGCGGCCTGGCTCACCGACCCCGCGCAGCGCGCCCGGTGCCTGGACTCACTGCTCGTCGACGGGCTCGTCGAGCAGCTCGCCGACGGCCGGTTCGCGCTGCCGGGCGAGGCAGCCGAGGACCACGACACACGGGCTGCCCACGAACCGTCGTCGTAGGGTCGGGGCATGGCCGTCGTGAAGATCAATGCCATCAAGGTCCCCGAGGGCAACGGGGAGGAGCTGGAGCGGCGCTTCGCCGCCCGCGGTGAGTCGATCAAGGAGACGCCGGGCTTCCTCGGCTACGAGCTGCTGCGCCCGACCGCCGGGGACGACCGCTACTTCGTCTACACCCGCTGGGAGTCCGAGGAGGCCTTCGCCGCGTGGCGTGACGGCGGGGCCGCGGCCGCGGCACACGCCGGCGAGCGCAAGCAGCCGGTCTCGTCCGGCGCGGACCTGTTCGAGTTCGAGGTGGTGCTCACGGTCGGGAAGGGCGGCGGCGAGTCCTGACCGCACCGGACGCTCCCGACCCGGGTGACCTCGCGCGGGCGGCCGAGCTGCTGGCCGGCGCGACGTCGCTGGTGGTCGCCGCCGGGGCGGGGATGGGCGTCGACTCCGGGCTGCCGGACTTCCGCGGCCCGGAGGGCTTCTGGCGCGCCTACCCGCCCTACCGGCGGCTCGGGCTGCGGTTCGAGGAGCTGGCCGACCCGGCGCACTTCGACGACGACCCCGAGCTCGCGTGGGGCTTCTACGGGCACCGGCTCGCGCTCTACCGCGCGACGGTGCCGCACGCCGGTTTCGCGGTGCTGCGGCGCTGGGCGGAGCGGTGGCCGACGCGGGTGTTCACGTCCAACGTCGACGGCGCGTTCCAGGCGGCCGGGTTCGCACCCGAGGACGTGACCGAGTGCCACGGGGCCATCGGCACCCTGCAGTGCTCGCGGCCGTGCCACGAGGGCACGTGGTCGGCCTCCGGCGTCGAGGTGGCCGTCGACGAGGAGTCGATGCGGGCGGTGCCGCCGCTGCCGGCGTGCCCGCGCTGCGGCGCCGTCGCGCGGCCGAACATCCTCATGTTCGGCGACGGGTCGTGGGTGCCGGGCGTGCACGCCCGGCGGATGGCCGAGCACCGCGCCTGGCTGCGGGCGCAGGACGCGCCGGGGGTGGCCGTCGTCGAGCTCGGCGCGGGGACCGCCGTCCCGACGGTGCGCCGCCACGCCGAGCTGGCCTCGGCGTCGTCAGGTCGTCTGGTGCGCATCAACGTCCGGGAGCCGCAGGTCCGCCACGGGCACGGTGTGGGTCTCGCGGCGGGCGCGCGGGCGACGCTCCAGGCCCTGGACGACCTCCTGGCCGGGCCGTCAGAAAAGTCGCGTTCCTGACACCGGACGTCCGGAAACCGTCGTTCACGCCTGACCGATGCCGGCCAGCCGCAGCCCCCGCGCCGCCGCGACCCGCTCGGCCTCGTCGTCGAGACCCGGCCAGGACCCGCCGTCGAACGCCGTCACCGACAGCGTCAGCTTCTTCCCCGCCGCCTGCGGCCGCCAGGTCCCGACGATCTCGCCGTCGGCCAGCACCGCCCCCGGGTGCCCGAGCGCCGGCCACAGGGCGCGGCGGCGCTCGGCGTCGGGGACGAGGAGCGCGCGGTCGCGCGCGGCGAGCAGCGGGTCGAACGGGGGCAGGAGCCGGAGGCGCGGCGGCGGGGGCGGGTCGGCGAGCAGGTCGAGCCGGTCGGCCGCCACCCAGGCCCGCCTGCCCGCGACGGTGACCTCCGCCAGCCCGGGAGCCGCCGCGTCGACGGCGGGCCGCAGCAGCGACGTCCCGGTGCCCACCCAGGCCGCGAGGTCCGCCGTCGTCACCGGGCCCAGGACCCGGACCGCGGCGGTGACGAGCCGCGCGACCACCCCGGGCGAGCCGGGTCCCGAGGGCCGCGTCCACCCGGCCGGCGGCGGGACGAGCCGCATCGCACGACCGGAGGGGTCCAGACCGATCCCGGCCGGGGCGGCGCCGAGGCGCAGCACCTGGTCGCGGACGTGGGTGGCCCCGCACGGCACGCAGTCGTACTGCAGCACGCGGGGCAGCACGGCCGAGACGGCGCCGCTGACCTCGCCCTTGGTCATCGGCTCGCCCACCACCTCGGTGAGCGCGGCGGCGACCTCGTCGATCGCGGCCAGGGCCCCGATCCCGATCCGCCCGGCGTCGGGACCCGACCAGTTCAGCCGTGCCGCGGCGTCGTCGTCGCCCAGGGGACGCAACGCGTCGGCCCACCCGCGCCGCGAGCCGGGCTCGTGCCAGTGGGGCGCGCCGCGGTGGGTCCAGGCGAGCTCGAGCCGCGGCCACGCGAACGGCCCCGGCATCCGCGCGGCGAGCGCCACCGCGGCCGTGGGCCCGAGGTGCTGGACCCCGAGCGCCAGGACGTCCGCGGCACCGTCGTCGTCGACCCGCCCCAGCCCCTGCGCGGCGATCCGGAACGCCATCGCCCGTGCCCTGGTCACGTCCACCGCACCAGCCTGCCGTGCCACGCCCGACACCTGATGTCAGGTGGGGCGATGATGGCCGCCGTGAGCTCCGTGCGCGCCGTGCCCGAGACGACGGACATGCACGGGGAGGACCTCTCCGCCGACGACGCCTGGCACACCGTGCGCCACACCGGCCTGCGCCCGCTGGCCCGCACCGCGTTCCGGCGGTTCCGCTACGGCGACGGCTTCAGCCACGCCCGCGCCTTCGCGTTGCAGCTCGCCCTCGCGACGGTGCCGCTGATCATCGCCGGGAGCGGGCTCGCGAGCGCGATCGGCGCGGAGTCCGTCGCCCAGGTCGTGGCGCGCACCGTCGTCGCCGTCTCCCCCGGCACCGGTGACCAGCTGCTCGCCGACGTCGTCGACCGCGCGGCCGCCCCGGCGCCCCCACCCGCCGTCGAACCCGGCGACGACGACGCACCGGACCGCCCCGGCGAGGACCTCGGGGAGCTGGCGGTCGTGTTCGGGCTCGCCACCGCCTTCGTCGCCATGACCAGCGCGTTCGCGCAGCTCGAGCGCGGCGCGAACCGGGTCTACGGCGTCGAGCGCGACCGGCCCGCGCTGCGGAAGTACGCGCGGGCGGCGGCCCTGACGGCGACGGCGGGGACGGCCCTCGGCGTCGGGCTGGTCCTCATCGTGGCCGGCGGCCCCTTCGGCGACGCGCTGGAGCAGGTCTACCGGTGGGGCGGTACCGCGGAGACGGTGTGGGACGTGGTGCGCTGGCCGGTCGGGCTCGCGGCCCTGGTCGTCGCGGTGACCACGCTCTTCCGGTTCGCGCCGCGGCGGCGCCAGCCCGGGCTCTCCTGGCTCGCGCTCGGCGCCACGCTCACCGTCGCGGCGTGGCTGGCGGCGTCCGGGGCCATCGCCGCGTACGTGTCGGTCTCCGGGGAGTTCTCGGCCACCTACGGCCCGCTCGCCGGGATCATGGTGCTGCTGCTGTGGGCGTTCGCCACCGGGGTCGCGCTGCTGGCGGGATTCGCGGTCTCGGCACAGCTCGAAGCGGTGCGCGCGGGCGTCGTGGACCCGCTGCTGACCGACGTCGACGACGACGGGGTGCCGGACACCCTGCAACCGGCGGAGCAGCACGCGGCAGGAGGGTGACGAACCGGGAGGGTGACAAACACTGTCAGGTGATGCGGTAGGACTTCAGCTGTGCGCGCCAGCCGATTGCTCTCCCTGCTGCTGATGCTGCAGTCGCGCGGGCGCATGACGGCGCGGGAGCTCGCGGACGAGCTCGAGGTCTCCATCCGCACGATCTACCGGGACATGGACGCGCTGACCGAGTCCGGCGTGCCGGTCTACGCCGACCGCGGTCCCGACGGCGGGTACTCGCTGCTGGAGGGCTATCGCCCACAGCTGACCGGGATGTCCGCCGAGGAGGCCGACCAGCTCGCCCGCGCGGAGCTGTCGGCACCGGCGGCCGAGCTCGGCCTGGGGCGGGTGCTCGCCGCCGCGCAGCTCAAGGTGCACGCCGCGCTGCCGAACGAGCTGGCCGAGCGCTCCCGCCGCATCGCCGAGCGCTTCCACCTCGACGCGCCCGGCTGGTTCCGGGAGGCCGACCACGTCCCGACGCTCACCGGGATCGCCGACGCGGTGTGGAACCAGCGCGTGGTGCGGGTCCGCTACCGGCGCTGGGGCGACGAGGAGGTCGAGCGCGAGCTGGATCCGCTGGGCGTCGTCCTCAAGGCCGGGGTCTGGTACCTCGTCGCGGCGCCCGACGACGGCGGGTCGCCCCGTACGTACCGGGTGGCGCGGATCGTGAGCCTGGAGACGCTCGACGCGCGGTTCGAGCGGCCGGACGGGTTCGACCTGTGGCGGTACTGGAACGAGGGGACCTCGGAACTGACGTCCGCGCTGTACCAGGCCGAGGCCGCGGTCCGGCTCTCGCCGTCCGGGATGGAGCTCGCCCCGGTGGTCCTCCGCCCCCACACCGCCCGGGCCCTGGCGGAGCGGGAGTGGCCGATCGACGACGACGGGTGGACGTGTGCGGTCATCCCGGTGGAGTCGATCGCCGCGGCCCGCTCGGAGCTGCTGACCCTGGGCGCCGAGGTGGAGGTCGTGTCACCGACCGCGCTGCGCGAGCAGATGCGCGACGCCGCGTCGGCGCTCGCGGCGTTGTACGGGCCCGCCTGAGCGTCAGAAAAGTCTCGTTCCAGACACTGGACGTCTGGAAAGCGTCGTTCGCGAACGGGCTCCCGTCGGTCCGCGAACGGACCCAACGTGCCGGTCTACGACCTCGGCGGCCGACTCGTCGGCATCGCCGACTTCCTCGTCGACGAGTGCGGTTTCGTCTGGGAATGCGACTCCGTGGCGGAACACTTCGCCACGCCCGGCCAGGTCCAGCGGACGGCCGAGCGGGCGCGGGCCTTCCGGGAGGTCGGGATCCACCTGGTGAGCACGCGCCCGGAGCAGCTGCGCGACGATCCCCACGGCGTCGAGACCGACATCCGCCAGGGCCTCGAGGTCGCCGCCGCCATGCCCCCGCCGCGCGTCACCTACGGCCGCGTGCGCGCAGCCTGAGTCGACCGGGGTCCCGCGCGGCGCCCACGCCCGGGCTCGTCCACGGCTCCGACGGCCGGGCACGGCCTGGGCTAGCGTCGGGGTCGGACGGCGGAGCGGCCGCCGCGGCCGGGGGATGAGCGCGCGTGGAGGAGTCGGAGGAGACCTCGGGCGGCACCGACACGGGTGCCGCCGCCGACGATGCGCCGACGACGCCCCCGACCCGGACCTCCCGACGGCGAGCGGGATCGAGCCGGTACACCCCCGAGGAGATCGAGGCCGCGAAGCAGCAGTGGCGGGACATGCGCCCGTGGGACAGCCCCATGGCCCGCGCCGACAAGGTCCTGATCTCGACGACGCTCGCGGTCGTCGTCCTGATGCTGCTGTCGTTCCCCGTGCGGCCGTTCCTGATCGCGACGCACCCCGTCGCGCTCAGCGCCGTCACCGGCAGCCTCTCGGCCGTCGGGGCCGCGGCGGCCTTCGCGCGTGTCGGCGGCACCGACCTGTGGCTGGTGATGGCCGCCGGGGTGTTCGGGATGATCAAGTTCGACTGGCTCTTCTGGTGGGCCGGCCGCCGGTGGGGCGAGAAGGGGGTCCGCTTCTTCACCCCGCCCGGGCGGGCCCAGCGGTTCGTCGCCCGCGTCCGGTCGTGGCCGCGGTGGACCACCGGGCTCGTCGTCGTCGCGGCGGCGCTGCCCGGCGTCCCGTCGGCTCCGCTGTTCCTGCTCGCCGGCCTCGCCGGGATGCGGCTGGTGGCGTTCCTCGTGTTCGACGCGATCGGGTCGGCCCTCGTCGTGGGCCTCGTCGCCGGGCTGGGCTACGGGCTGGGCCGGACGGCCGTCGACGTCGTGCTGACGATCGATCAGTACGCGCTGTGGGTCAGCATCGCGCTCATCGTGATCGTCTCCGTGCGGGCCGGCCGGCGAGGGCCGCCCACCGCCGCTGGGTGATCGACGACGGTTTCCGGACGTCCAGTGCCATGAGCGAGACTTTTCTGACGTCAGGAGCCCCGCACACACGACGACGCCCCGGCCACCACGAGGGTGACCGGGGCGCCGGGTCGTGCGTGTCGGATCAGCCGTCGGCCTGGTCCGAGGTGCCGGCCGTCGCGACCTCCGGGGTGTCCGGGACCGGGGTGGGCTTGGCCTCCCCGCGGAACGTGAAGGTCGCCGTCTCCGGAGCGGGCTTGGTGGCGCCCTTGTCGTCGAGCTCGGGGGTCCAGCCCTCGACGTCGACGAGCACGATCTGGCCGGGCTCGATCTCCCCGAACAGGATCTTCTCCGAGAGCTGGTCCTCGATCTCGCGCTGGATCGTGCGACGCAGCGGACGGGCACCGAGCACCGGGTCGAAGCCGCGCTGCGCGAGCAGCTTCTTCGCGGCGTCGGTGAGCTCGATGGACATGTCCTTGTTCGCCAGCTGCTTCTCGGTGCGCGCGATCAGCAGGTCCACCATCTGCACGATCTCGTTCTCGGTCAGCTGGTGGAACACGATGATGTCGTCGATGCGGTTGAGGAACTCGGGACGGAAGTGCTTCTTGAGCTCGTCCGTGACCTTGTTCTTCATCCGCTCGTAGTTCGACTGCGTGTCCGAACCCGACTGGAAGCCGAGGCCGACCGCCTTCGAGATGTCCTGCGTGCCGAGGTTCGACGTGAACACGATGACCGTGTTCTTGAAGTCCACGACGCGGCCCTGGCCGTCGGTCAGGCGGCCGTCCTCCAGCACCTGCAGGAGGGTGTTGTAGACCTCGGAGTGGGCCTTCTCGATCTCGTCGAACAGGACCACCGAGAACGGCTTGCGCCGCACCTTCTCGGTGAGCTGGCCGCCCTCCTCGTAGCCGACGTACCCGGGAGGGGCACCGAAGAGCCGCGAGGCGGTGTAGCGGTCGTGGAACTCGCCCATGTCGATCTGGACGAGCGCGTCGTCGTCACCGAACAGGAACTCGGCGAGCGCCTTGGTGAGCTCGGTCTTCCCGACGCCCGAGGGCCCCGCGAAGATGAACGAGCCCGAGGGGCGCTTCGGGTCCTTGAGGCCGGCCCGCGTGCGCCGCATCGACTGGGACACCGATCGAACGGCGTCCTCCTGGCCGATGATGCGCTTGTGGAGCTCGTCCTCCATGCGGAGCAGACGGGTGGTCTCCTCCTCGGTGAGCTTGAAGACGGGGATGCCGGTCCAGTTGGCCAGCACCTCGGCGATGAGCTCGTCGTCCACCTCGGCGACGACGTCGAGGTCGCCCGACTTCCACTGCTTCTCGCGCTCGCCCTTCTGGCCGAGGAGCTGCTTCTCCTCGTCGCGCAGCCGGGCCGCCTTCTCGAAGTCCTGCGCGTCGATCGCCGATTCCTTCTCGCGACGCACGTCGGAGATCTTCTCGTCGAACTCGCGCAGGTCCGGCGGCGCGGTCATGCGGCGGATGCGCATGCGGGCGCCGGCCTCGTCGATGAGGTCGATGGCCTTGTCCGGCAGGAACCGGTCGTTGATGTAGCGGTCGGCCAGGGTGGCCGCCGCGACCAGCGCCGGGTCGGTGATCGAGACGCGGTGGTGCGCCTCGTACCGGTCGCGCAGGCCCTTGAGGATCTCGATGGAGTGCGCCACCGAGGGCTCCCCCACCTGGATCGGCTGGAAGCGGCGCTCGAGCGCGGCGTCCTTCTCGACGTGCTTGCGGTACTCGTCGAGGGTCGTCGCCCCGATGGTCTGCAGCTCGCCACGGGCCAGCATCGGCTTGAGGATCGACGCGGCGTCGATCGCGCCCTCGGCGGCACCCGCGCCGACGAGCGTGTGCAGCTCGTCGATGAACAGGATGATGTCGCCGCGGGTGCGGAATCTCCTTGAGGACCTTCTTGAGGCGCTCCTCGAAGTCACCGCGGTACCGCGAGCCCGCCACCAGCGACCCGAGGTCGAGGGTGTAGAGCTGCTTGTCCTTCAGCGTCTCGGGGACCTCGCCCTTGACGATGGCCTGGCCGAGGCCCTCGACGACGGCGGTCTTGCCGACGCCGGGCTCCCCGATGAGGACCGGGTTGTTCTTGGTCCTCCGGGAGAGGACCTGCATGACCCGCTCGATCTCCTTCTCCCGGCCGATGACCGGGTCCAGCTTGCCCTCGCGGGCGGACTGGGTGAGGTTGCGACCGAACTGGTCGAGCACGAGGGACGACGACGGGGTGCCCTCGCCGCGCTGACCGCCGGACTCCGCGGGCTCCTTGCCCTGGTAGCCCGAGAGCAGCTGCAGCACCTGCTGGCGCACCCGGTTCAGGTCTGCCCCGAGCTTCACGAGGACCTGGGCCGCGACGCCCTCGCCCTCGCGGATCAGCCCGAGCAGGATGTGCTCGGTGCCGATGTAGTTGTGGCCGAGCTGCAGCGCCTCGCGCAGCGACAGCTCCAGCACCTTCTTGGCACGCGGGGTGAACGGGATGTGCCCGCTGGGGGCCTGCTGACCCTGGCCGATGATCTCCTCGACCTGCTGGCGCACGCCCTCCAGGGCGATGCCCAGCGACTCGAGCGCCTTCGCGGCGACGCCCTCGCCCTCGTGGATCAGCCCGAGCAGGATGTGCTCGGTCCCGATGTAGTTGTGGTTGAGCATCCTGGCCTCTTCTTGGGCCAGGACGACCACCCGCCTCGCGCGGTCGGTGAACCTCTCGAACATTCGTCACTCCTGACTGCTGCGCCGGCGGAACTCCCGCACACCGCCTCGCCGATGCCGGCGCGGCCTGCACGGTCCCTGGCTGGTGCCCCCGCGATCCGGGCGCACCCGGAGCGCGATGACTCGACACCGTACGACCATCGTATCCGTCGTGGGCGCCGCCACCGGGTGTCGCGGGTTGCGGCACCGTGACGGCAGCCACGTCGATCGACGATGACCACACGTGGACGGGACGAGCTGGTGCCCGCCCCGCACGGTCACCGCCTGGTCACCGTGTCGTTGCCAACGATGCCAAGTGGACCGCTGTTCCGGGAAGGCGTTCGCGGAGGGAGAACTCCCGGATCGGGCGACATCCGGGGTTTTCCGGGCCGATGGGCAGATGCTGCACGCCCTCGGGCGGACCGGCGGTCCCGGCGACCGCGATCCCGGTGGTCATCGGGCCGGCTCCGGCTCGTGGGCGTCGGCGGTCCCGGCGTCGGTCGGCCCGCTCACACGGCGCCGCGTCAGCGGCATCACGGCGCTCACCCACACCAGCCAGATCAGCCCGCCGAAGCGCACCACCGGCAGCAGCGGGCCGAGGACCGGCAGCACCAGCGACAGCACCGCCACCACCGCGACCCCGGCCAGCACGAGACCGGTCCACGCGAGCGGGCGCGGCACCAGTCCGCCCAGCAGGGTCGGCACCGACACCCCGGCGATCAGCAGACCGAAGGTCACGACGAAGCCGGCACCGCCCGCGGCGAAGGACAGCGAGTTCAGGCCGACGGCGGCCGCCGTCGCGTCGCCGGGGACCGCGGCGGTCGCGGCGGCGGCCCAGGCCGCGGCGCCGGACAGCGCGAGCATCCCGGCGGCGAGGAGACCACCGGCCAGCCCGAGCGTGGGCCCGGCCACGCGCAGGCCCAGCCGCTGCAGCCGGTGATGGGCGGCCGCGACCCACACCGCGAGGGGGACCGCGGACGCGAGCAGGACGGTCGCCGAGAGCTGCGCGGCGACGGTGTGGTCCCGCAGCAGCGCGAGCGTCGCAGCCGGGTCCGCGCCGGGGCGGATCCCGGGGTGCAGGACGGCGGCCAGGACGGTCAGCGCGGCCCAGGCCAGCGCGGGGGCGAGGAGGGGCGGCCCGCCGCGGCGGGCGTGGGGCACGGACTCGGTGGACATCGCGGTTCCTTCGTTCGATGAATCATTACAAGTTGTCATGGTTATCGCGGGAAAACGGTAAGTCAAGAGGTATGGTCCGGCTCGTGGACGACCGACGACCCACCGGAGCCGCGTTCCTGCTCACCCAGCTCGGCACGCACGCCGCGCGCCGCTTCGCCGAGCGCGTGTCGGCGGTCGACCTCACGCCGCCGCAGTCGGGGCTGATCCGGGCCGTCGCGCAGGGGCCGGGCCGCAGCCAGCAGGCCCTCGCCGCGCAGCTGGGCACCCCGGCCACCCGCCTGGTCGCGCTCGTGGACGGCCTCGAGCAGCGCGGCGTGCTGGAACGGCGCCGCAATCCCGACGACCGCCGGCTGTACGCGGTCCACCTGACGTCGGCCGGCGAGGAACTGCTCGCCGACCTCGGGCGCCTCGCCGCCGAGCACGAGGCCGACCTGCTGGCCCCGCTGGAGCCGGAGGAACGGCGCACGCTCGCGGAACTGCTGGGGCGGGTCGCGGCCGCGGAGGGCCTCACCCCCGGCGTGCACCCCGGCTACCGTGATCTCCCGGCCGACGATCGTGGACCCCGGGGAGTTCCGCCGTGCGCGACATGACGATCTTCTCCGGCTCCGCGCACCCGGCGCTCGCGGCCGCGATCTGCCGTCAGCTCGAGGTACCGCTGTCGCCCTCCCGGCTCACCCGCTTCACCAACGACTGCCTCGAGGTGCAGCTGCAGGCGAACTGCCGCGAGCGCGACGTGTTCCTCGTCCAGCCCCTCGTGCCGCCGGTGCAGGAGCACCTCGTCGAGCTGCTGCTGACGACCGACGCCGCCCGGGGCGCGTCGGCGGCCCGCATCACCGTCGTCATGCCGCACTACGCGTACGCGCGGTCCGACAAGAAGGACGCCCCGAGGATCTCGATCGGCGGGCGGCTGGTGGCGGACCAGATCGTCGCGGCCGGGGCCGACCGCGTCCTCACCATGACGCTGCACTCGCCGCAGGTGCACGGCTTCTTCTCGGTGCCGGTGGACCACCTGCACGCCCTCCGCGAGCTCGCCGGGCACCTGCGCGGCCTGGACCTCTCGAACGCCGTCGTCGTCTCGCCCGACTTCGGCAACGCCAAGGAGGCGAGCTCGTTCGCCCGCCTCCTCTCCACCCCCGGCCACCCCCTGCCGGTCGCGGTCGCGGCCAAGCAGCGGATGCCCGACGACAAGGTGGAGATCTCGTCGGTCATCGGGGACGTCCGGGGTCGCGACGTGATCGTCCTGGACGACGAGATCGCGCGCGGCTCGACGATCATCGAGCTGCTCGACCGCCTCCGCGAGTACGACGTGGCCTCGGTGCGGGTCGCGTGCACCCACGGCCTGTTCACCGAGGGCGCGCTCGACCGGATCGCCGAGCGCGAGGAGGTCGACGAGATCTTCTGCACCGACACCGTGCCCGGCCCGAGCGCGCACGTCTCCGAGAAGCTGACGGTCGTGTCCGTCGCGCCCGCGCTCGCCGAGGCGATGCGGCGGATCCACGACGGCGAGTCGGTCAGCGTGCTGTTCGACCCCTCGGTCCCCGACCGGTAGGGCACTACCCCCGCGCGGCGTCGGCGGGGACGCACTCGTGGACCCGGAACGTCGGGTCCTTGGACGGCAGCGCCCGGCAGTGCTGGTCCACCCACGCGGTCCGGGGATCGGTGCTCGGGAACGAGAGGACCACGTGGAACCGGCCGGCGGCGACGTCGGCGCGCAGCTCGTCCACCGTCGGGAACGGTCCGGTGCCGGTGAACCCGCCGATCGGGAGGACCTCGTCGCCGGTGGGATAGGCGAAGACCGAGGCGACGGCCGAGGACTGCACCGCCATCAGGTCGGGCGCGCCGCCCCGCGCCCGCTCCAGGCCCGGCAGGGTGGCCGCCGCGAAGCGGGGCGCGGCGACGAGCAGGGCCCGGACCGCACGGACCTCGCCCACGGTCTCGAAGGGCGTGTCGAACGCCCCGCCGCCCAGGGCGAGCAACCACGCCGTCGCCGCGACCGGGAGGACGAGCACCGCGACCAGCCCGACGACGAGTGCCCCGCGCCGCGCGGTGACCACCAGCCCCACGGCGACCAGCCCGAGCACCACGGCGACGACGACCGGGGTCACGAGCGGCCGTTCGGAGCGCAGCACCAGCGCCGCCCCGTAGGCGACGGTCCCGACGACGGCGAGCGCGGCGAGAACCCGCGCCCCGGCCGTTCCGCGGGCGTCGCGCAGGTGCACGAACGCCACCCCGACGACGCCGGCGACGGCGGGCGCCAGGCTGGCGACGTAGTAGACGTTCACCACCGCCCCCGCGCTGAACGCGACCCCGAAGGCGACCAGCCAGAGCCCGAAGAGCAGGTAGGCCGCCCGGCGCGGGTCGGTCCGCGGGGCGTGGCGCAGCGCCCAGAGCCCGACGACGACGGCGAGGAGGGCCGCCGGCAGCAGCCAGCCCACGGACCGTCCGAGGTCACCGACGAACAGCCGCCCCCAGGACGGACCCTCGGCTCCCGTCCCGGGCGCGGTGAGCGCGATCCCCTGCCCCGCGAGCTCCTGCAGCGGGTTCTGCGCGCCGAGCCGCCCGAGGCCGTTGTAGACGAAGATTTGCTGCCACAGCGAGTCGTCCGAGCTGCCGTCCGCCCACGGCCGCGCGCTCGCCGGGACCGCCGACACCGCGACCGTCCACGCGAGCGACACCGCCGCGGTCACGAAACCGGCGACGAGCGTCGTCCCGACCCGGCGGGCCCACGTCCCCGGTCCCGCGACGACGAACGCGACCGCCAGCGCCGGCAGGACCAACCACGCGGCGGCCATCTTCGCCTGGAACGCGAGCCCGACGAACACGCCCGCGAGGACGAGCCACGGCCAGGTCCGTCCCGCCTCGTCGCCCGGCCCGACGATGGCCCGCGCCACCGCCCACGTCGCGGCCACCAGCAGCAGGATCATCAGCGGATCCGCGACGTTGCCGCGCCCGACGGCCACCGCCGCCGGGCTGAGGGCCAGGACGACGGCCGCGACGGTGCCCGCCGTGGGCCCGGCGAGGACGCGCGCCGCGAGCGCGAGGACGACGACCGCCGCCGTCATCTCGAGGACCTGCGGCGCCACCATCACCCACGGGGACGGACCGAGGGCCCGCACGAGCAGCGCCTGGATCCAGAACGAGCCGGGCAGCTTGTCCATCGTGATCGTCGCCGCGGGGTCGAACGCGCCGAACCAGAACGCGTGCCAGCTCGAGGCCATGGCCCGCACCGAGGCCTCGTAGTACGGCTCGAGCGGGTCGCGGCTGATGCCCCACCCCGTCGCGAGCGCGGTCACCAGCGCCGCGAGCACGATCCCGGGCCACCACGCCCGCGGTCGCGTCGCGGGCACCGTCGCCGGCGTCCCGGCCTCGGTCGTCGTCGTGCCCGTCGAGCTCATCGGGGGTCCTCCTCGGTGATGTCCGGGTGCGCGGCCAGCCGGTCCATCAGACGTGCGGCGATCGCGAGCACGTCGCGTTCGGCGTCGGTGAGCCCGGCGAGGGCGTCGTCGAGCCAGGCGTCGCGCGGAGCCGCGTCGTCGCCCAGCGCCACCCATCCGCGCTCCGAGATCGTCAACACCTGCTGACGACCATCGTCGGGGTCGGGCCGTCGTTCCAGTAGCCCCTCCGCGGTGAGCGCGGCCAGCGGGCGCGTCAGGGCCTGGGGTGTGCTGCGGGTCCGCGCGGCGAGATCGGCCGGTCGCTGCGGGCCGTTGTCCATGAGCATCGCCATGAGGCCGAGCTGGACGTCCGTGAGCCGGCCGTCCGGACGCTGGGCCCGCAGGCGGCGCGCGAGGCGCTGCACCGAGCGGCGCAGGACAGCGACCTCGAGACTCATACGCAGGAGCGTAGGACTGCGTCAGTCGCTGGCGCCACCGGTTTTTCAGGTGAGGAGCTTCGTCCCGATCCGGGTGATCTCGTCCACCAGCTCGCCCTGTCCCAGCGGCACGCCACCCGCGAGCCAGCGGGTCACGACGTGGGTCGTCCCGGCCACCACGAGGACCGCGGCCGTCCGCGCCTGCTCACGATCGGCCGGGGCGAGCCGGAGCACGTCGTCGAGGACCAGGTCGGCGAACAGGTCGACGGCGGCGTCCCGCCGCGCGAGCAGGCGGGGGTGGCCGGGCGACTCCGCGTAGAGCCGCGCGATGCGCGGGTCCGCGTCGAGGGTGGCGGCGAAGACCTCCACCGCCGTCGCGGCCCGCGCCCGCTGGTCACCGTCGGCCCGGCGCAGCGCGGCGACGATCGAGCCGTACAGCCCGGCGTAGACGTCGTCGGCCACCGCCTCGATCGCGGCGTCGCGATCGGCGAACGCCTCGTAGAAGTAGCGCTTGGTCAGCCCGGCCCGGGCACAGACGGCGTCGACCGTGACGCCCAGCACTCCGGCGTCGCCGACCGTGTCGAGGCAGGCGGCGAGCAGGCGGGCGTGCCGGTCGGCGCGGCGTTCCTGGGCACTGGCCCCGCGGTAGGTCCGGACGGCGCGTGACACCCGTCCATGGTGACACGGATCTCCACCACGCCGTCGGCCCTCACCGCGGGGCCGTCTCCGCGAAGGAGGACGGTCAGCCGTGGGCCTTGTGATAGGCCTCGCTGACCTCGGAGGGGATGCGGCCGCGCTCGGAGACGGTCATCCCCTGCTTGCGGGCCCACTCCCGGATCGCCTGGTTCTGCTCACGGTCGACCGAGGCCCGCCCGCCACCCCGGCGAGCGGCCGGAGCCGGCGCCGCGGCGGCCGCGCGCGACGAGGAACGCCGGCGTCCGGAGAGGCGGCGGGCGTGCGTGATGTAGTCCCCCAGGGAGTCACGCAGCTTCCCGGCGTTGGAGTCCGACAGGTCGATCTCGTAGGTCGCTCCGTCGATCCCGAACTCGACCGTCTCGTCGGCCTCGGACTCGTCAAGGTCGTCCACGAGAGACACGACCACTTTCTGCGCCACGCGGTGATTTCCTTCCACGACCCCCGTGAGTCCGGCATCCGCGAGCACCCGTCGCGATCCCGGAATGGTTTCGCGCCGGAGCGTAAATGTGCACGCTGCGCCGTGTCGAGTCGGGTGCGTCACGGACGCCGGGTCCACGGGAATCGTGTGTCGTACACGACCCCCGGGTCATTGCCCGGGGTGAGGTGTGCGAGAAGGGGTCGTCAGTCGGGGACGGAGGACCCGTTCGGCACCACGACGGCGAACATGTCCGAGAGCGCCGCCAGGCTCGCCGACTGCAGGGAGGCGGCCGGGACGGTGCCGTCCGGCCCGGGCAGGGCCCGCGTCGCGGTGGCGCCCGCGACGACGGTCGGGGCGAATCCGAGGTTGAACGCGCTGCGGGCCGTCGAGTTGACGCACATGTGCGTCATGAATCCCGCGAGGACGAGGTTCGTGACGCCCTCGCCGCGCAGGTACTCCTCGAGGTCGGTGCCGACGAAGGAGCTCGGGAAGTTCTTGACGACGCGGTGCTCGCCCGGCTTGGGCGCGACGGCGTCGACGATCTCACCGATCTCGGCGTTCGTGTCGTAGGGCGTCCCCGCCCCGGCCTCGTGCTGGACGTGCACGATCGTGCTCCCGGCGGCGCGGGCGCGCTCGAGCAGCCGCGAGGCCTCCTCGATGGCGGGCTCGACGTTCTCGAGCGCCATGACGCCCTGGGTGTAGGTGTTCTGCAGGTCGATCATCACCAGCGCGGAACCGGTCAGGGAAGCCGGGTCGCCGGACATCCCGGTCAGCTCGCGCAGGGTGGGGTTGGGGGAGGTCATGGGTGTCTCCTCGTCGAGATCGTGTCCGTCGGGGATCGTGCCGGAACACACCGAAGGGCACCGCCGGACCGCGTCGCCACGGTCGGAGGTGCCCTTCGGCGCAGGACTTACCGGAGGCTCACTGCTTCTCGAGCGCCCGCCATTCGTCGTCGGAGAACAGCCGCGAGCGGATGATGAACCGGACGCCCTCGGGCGCCTCGACCGAGAATCCGCTGCCGCGTCCCTTGACGACGTCGACGGTGAGGTGCGTGTGCTTCCAGTACTCGAACTGGGAGGCCGACATGTAGAAGCCGATCGGCTTCTCCAGGCCCTCCACGTCGAGGTCACCGAGGTGCACGTCCTGCCCGCCGAGCTTGAAGTCCCCGTCCGGGTAGCACATGGGGGCGCTGCCGTCGCAGCACCCACCGGACTGGTGGAACATCAGCGGGCCGTGGATGTCGGTGAGCTGGACGAGGAGCTGGGAGGCCTGTGGGGACAGGGCGACGCGAGCGGTCGTCCCGGAGCCCGGCACCTCCGGCACCTCTGCGGTGACGTCGGTGCTCGTGCTGATCTCGGTCATGAGATCCCCTCTTCCTGTCGACCCCCGGAGCTGTTTCCGATCGTACGGATCAGAAGAAGCCCAGGGCGTTCTGCGAGTAGCTCACCAGCAGGTTCTTGGTCTGCTGGTAGTGGTCGAGCATCATCTTGTGGTTCTCACGTCCGATGCCCGACTGCTTGTACCCGCCGAACGCGGCGTGGGCCGGGTAGGCGTGGTAGTTGTTCACCCACACCCGGCCGGCCTGGATGTCGCGGCCGGCGCGGTACGCGGTGGTGTTGTCGCGCGACCACACGCCGGCGCCGAGCCCGTAGAGGGTGTCGTTGGCGATGCTGATCGCGTCGTCGTAGTCGTCGAACCGGGTCACCGAGACGACCGGGCCGAAGATCTCCTCCTGGAAGACCCGCATCGAGTTGTTGCCCTCGAAGACGGTCGGCTGGACGTAGTAACCGCCGGAGAGGTCGCCGCCCAGGTCGGCCTTCTCACCACCGGTCAGGACCTTCGCGCCCTCCTGACGGCCGATGTCGATGTACGACAGGATCTTCTCGAGCTGGTCGTTCGAGGCCTGCGCACCGACCTGCGTCTCGGTGTCCAGCGGGTTGCCCTGCTTGATCTGGTCGACCCGCTTGACGCCCTGCTCGAGGAAGTCGTTGTAGATGCCGCCCTGGATGAGCGCACGCGACGGGCAGGTGCAGACCTCGCCCTGGTTCAGCGCGAACATCGCGAAGCCCTCGAGGGCCTTGTCGTAGAAGGCGTCCTGCTGCGCCGACACGTCGTCGAAGAAGACGTTCGGGCTCTTGCCGCCGAGCTCGAGAGTGACCGGGATCAGGTTCTCCGAGGCGTACTGGGAGATCAGGCGTCCGGTCGTCGTCTCGCCGGTGAAGGCGATCTTGCGGATGCGGGGCGACGACGCGAGCGGCTTGCCCGCCTCGACACCGAAACCGTTGACCACGTTGAGCACGCCGGCCGGGATCAGGTCGGCGACCAGCTCGAGCAGCACGTGGATCGAGGCCGGCGTCTGCTCGGCCGGCTTGAGGACCACGGCGTTGCCGGCGGCCAGGGCCGGGGCCAGCTTCCAGATCGCCATGAGGATCGGGAAGTTCCACGGGATGATCTGGCCGACCACGCCCAGGGGCTCGTGGAAGTGGTACGCGACCGTGTCCTCGTCGATCTGGGAGAGCGAACCCTCCTGCGCGCGGAGGGCACCGGCGAAGTACCGGAGGTGGTCCACGGCGAGGGGGATGTCCGCGGCGAGCGTCTCGCGGACGGCCTTGCCGTTCTCCCAGCTCTCCGCCACCGCGATCGCCTCGAGGTTGGCCTCGACACGGTCGGCGATCTTGATCAGGATGCCGGCGCGCTCGGCGACCGAGGTCTTGCCCCAGGCCTTGGCTGCGCCCTCGGCCGCGTCGAGAGCCTTCTCGATGTCGTCCGCCGTGCCGCGGGCGACCTCGGTGAAGGTCTCGCCGGTGACCGGGGTCGGGTTCTCGAAGTACTGACCCTTCGCGGGGGCGACGTACTCGCCACCGATGAAGTGGTCGTAACGGGGCTTGAAGCTGACGACGGAGCCATCAGTGCCCGGGGCCGCGTATGTGGCCATCCTTGGTACTCCCCACTCGAGACGGGCAGTACGGGTTCCCGCACTGCCGATGTGACGCACGACGTGCGCCCACCTGTGACCCAGGACGCTATGGACCCGGGGGTTGCACCGACGTTGCACGCGAACGCGGAGCTCCCCGCTCCGTCGTTGCCGCAGATGCGGATCACTGAACCGGTCCAGATGAGGTGGCCTTGCCTCCGGCGGCAGAGCATGATGAGGGCTGGTCGACTCCACGGGGTGGTGGATGACGAGAGGTCCCGGCGGTAACGGAGCCGACGCGCTCGTGTGGGGAGACCCGATGGAGCGCGCGGCCGTGCTCGCGCGTGTGCGCGACGCGGTGCTCGCCGGCGGGAACGGCGAGGTCGAGCCCCGCGAGGTGGTCTCCGATTCCTGGCGGCGCTCGCTCGCCGCGCACGTCGACCCGGACCACGGCGCGCCCGCCCACGTGTTCGACGACGGCGAGCTCGACGCGCTGCGGGAGTCCCATCCGCTCGCGCCGGTGCTGCCGATCCTGCGCACCACGTTGCTCGAGATCGCCGACGAGGCGATGCACGTCATGATCGTCACCGACGCCTCGGGTCACATCCTCTGGCGCGAGGGCGCGGCCGGGATGTTGCACATCGCCGACGACGTCGAGCTCGCCGAGGGCTTCCGCTGGAGCGAGGACTCCGCGGGCACCAACGCGATGGGGACGACCCTCGCCTCGGGCACCCCGGTGCAGATCCACTCCTCGGAGCACCTGGTGGCGCAGTACCACCGGTTCACCTGTGCGGCGGCCACGATCCACGACCCGGACTCCGGCGAGGCGGTCGGCGCCGTCGACCTGACCGGCCCGGTCCGCACGTTCCACCCGAGCACGCTGGCCCTGGTCTCGGCGGCCGCGAAGCTGGCCGAGAACCACCTCGCCACCCGCCAGGCCATCCGCGACGAGCGGCTGCGGACGAAGAACCTGCCGCACCTCGCCGGTCTCGGCGAATCCCCCGGTGCCCTGCTCAGCCCGGCGGGGCGCGTGCTCGCGGCGACACCGCACGGCTGGATCGACGAACGCGTGCAGCTGCCCGGCGCCGGAGACCGCATCGTCCTGGGTGAGCGCGGGGAGGGCGTGCTCGAGCCCCTCGCCGAGGGCTGGCTGCTCCGGCTGGAGCGGACGTCGGCGGTGCGCCACCGCGCGACGCTCGCGCTGCCGTTCCTCGGCACCTCCCGTCCGGTCGCCCGGCTCGACGGCCGCCCCGTCCGGCTCGGCGCGCGGCACGCGGAGCTGCTCGCGCTGCTGGCCATGCACCCCGAGGGCCTCACCGCCGACGCGCTCGCCGGGGAGCTCTACGGCGACCGCGGCAACCCCGTGACGGTCCGCGCGGAGATGCACCGGCTGCGTGCGCTGCTCGAGAACGCGCCGAACGGCACCGGCGCGGTGCGCACCGGGCCGTACCGCCTCGAGGCGCGGGTCGACGCGGACTTCCTGACGGTGCGCGACGCCGTCCGCGCCGGCCGCCTCCCCGACACCGAGCTGATCGCCCGCGGCGAGCTGCTGCCGACCTCCGACGCCCCGGGCATCCGGGCGCTGCGCGACGAGCTCGACGTCGGGGTCCGCTCCGCGGTGCTGCGCCGCGGGGACACCGGGGCGCTCTGGGCGCTCGCCCGCACCCCCGGCGGCCGCCAGGACGCCGAGGTGATCGAGCGGCTGCGCCACGTCCTGCCGGTCAGCGACCCCCGGCACGCCGAGCTCTTCACCCCCGACGCCTGAGGCCTACCGCCGCGTTCCCCGCCGTCGTTCCTCGCGCGAGCGCGCCGCCGCGCGGACCCGCACGAACACCGCCCGCAGGCCCTGGAGCGCGAGGTCCGGGACCTCGTGCGTGACCGTCCGGCACGATCCGGCCACCACCGGCGCGAGCCCGCCCGAGGCCACCACCGCGACCGGGCCCCGACCCTCCGCGTCCTTCGCCGCGATCGCCTCCGACAGCCGCGTCACGAGCCCGTCCACCATGGCCGCGGCCCCGATCACCAGCCCCGCCTGCATGCTCTCCACCGTCGAGCGCCCGAGGGCCGAGCGGGGCGCGACGAGCTCGACCGGCCGCAGGCCCGCGGCCCGCGCCGCCAGCGCCTCGGCCGAGACGGCCACCCCGGCCGCGATCGCACCGCCGAGGAACTCCCCGGACGCCGAGACCGCGTCCACGGTCGTCGAGGTCCCGAACACGACGACGACGCACGGCCCGCCGACCTGCTCGTGGGCCGCGAGTGCCTGCACCACGCGGTCGGCGCCGACCTCCTTGGGGTTGTCGACGAGCAACGGCACGCCGGTGCGCACCCCGGGCTCGACGAGGACGTGCTCGACACCGGCGAAGTGCTTCTCGAGCATCTCGCGCAGCTCACGCAGCAGCGCGGGCACCGTCGAGAGCGCCGCCACCCCGTCGACCTCGGCGAGCAGCGGGCCGAGCATGC
Source organism: uncultured Actinomycetota bacterium (assembly GCA_963849235.1). Taxonomy (GTDB): domain Bacteria; phylum Actinomycetota; class Actinomycetes; order Mycobacteriales; family Pseudonocardiaceae; genus Actinomycetospora. Next base: position 46,113 of record CAWKGY010000007.1, read on the forward strand.
CGCGCACCGTCAGCGCGAGCTCGTCGGCGGTGGCGCGCCGCTCCGTGCGGATCCGGCCGGTCCAGCGGGGCTCGGGCCGGTGGCCGTCGTCGGCGGCGTCGCCGGGACTCGGGTAGAGCGCGAGCGCGGTCTGGGTGTTGCCGACGTCGATGCAGAGCAGCACCCCGGAGACCGGCCCTAGTTCAGCGCGGCCTGCGCCCGGGTCCCGGGCACGAGCAGCGAGGAGGCCGGCGCGTCCTCGGGGACGCGCGCCGGGTCGGTGGACTCGTCGAGCACCCGGTTGGCGTCGTCGACGAAGACGACCCGGGGCCGGAACTCGCGGGCCTCGGCGTCGTCCATCTGCCCGTAGGCGATGAGGATGACGAGGTCGCCGGGGTGGACCAGGTGCGCGGCGGCGCCGTTGATCCCGATGACGCCGGACCCGGCGTCGCCCTCGATGACGTAGGTCTCGAGGCGGGCGCCGTTGGTGACGTCGACGATCGCGACCTGCTCGCCGGGCAGCAGGTCCGCCGCCGCCATGAGGTCGGTGTCCACGGTGACCGAGCCGACGTAGTGGAGGTTCGCGTCCGTCACCGTGGCTCGGTGGATCTTCGACTTGAGCATCGTGCGCAGCATCAGACTCTCCTCACGACGGACACGGGAGCGTTGTCGATCAGGTGCGTGGTCCCGGCCCGGGCGGCGATCAGCAGGCGGGCGGGGCCGATCTCCGGGGTCGGGCCGAGGTCGGGGTCGCGGAGCTCGACGTAGTCGACGTCCAGGGCCGTCTCGGCCTCGAGCACCCCGCGGGCGGCGGCGAGGACCGCGGCCGGGCCCTGCTCCCCCGCGTACTGGCCGGCGGTCAGGGCGGCGGAGATGGCGACGGCGGCGTGGCGCGCGTCGGCGTCGAGGTAGACGTTGCGCGAGGACCGGGCGAGGCCGTCCTCCTCGCGCACCGTGGGGACGCCGACGACGTGCACGTCGATGTCGAGGTCACGCACCATCCGGCGGATCAGCGTGAGCTGCTGGTAGTCCTTCTCGCCGAAGAACGCGACGTCCGGCACGACGATGGCGAACAGCTTGTTGACCACGGTCAGCATCCCGGCGAAGTGCCCCGGCCGGAGCGCCCCCTCGAGCTCGGTGCCGAGCGGACCCGGGTCGATCGAGGTGGAGAACCCCGGCGGGTACATGGTGTCGACGTCGGGGGCGAACACCAGCTCGACGCCCTCCTCGCGGCACATCTCGAGGTCGGCGTCGAAGGCGCGCGGGTAGCGGTCGAAGTCCTCGTGGGGCCCGAACTGCCGAGGGTTGACGAAGATCGACACGACCGTGGTGGAGCCCGGGATCGAGCGGGCGCGCCGCAGGAGCTCGCGGTGGCCCTCGTGCAGCGCCCCCATGGTCGGCACCAGCGTCACGCGCCGGCCGCTGCCGCGCAGGGCCTTGGTGACGCGGCGCAGGCCGTTCGGGTCGGAGTGGACGGTCAGCCCGTCCTGGGCGTACCGGGGCTTGGGGCGGCCGGCCACCTCGTTGGTGCGCAGGCTGGACGGGCGGGTCACGGCGTCGGCCTCTCGAGGGCGTGGGCGATGTTGGTCCGGTCCTCGGGCCCGATGAGGCCGCTGTCGAGCGCGCGCTCGGCGGTCCGTCGGGCGAGGGCCCGGTAGAGCTCGGCCTGCGCGGGCGCGCGTCGGTCGAGGGCGTGCAGGTGGGTCGCGACGGTCCCGGCGTCACCGCGCACGACCGGGCCGGTCAGGGCCCGGTCGCCGAGGCGCAGCGCGTTGTCCAGCGCCGCCGACAGCAGCGGGGCGAGGACGCGCTCGGCGGGCTGGATGCCCGCGTCGTTCAGGATGTCCGCGGCCTCGCGGACGAGCGTGACCAGGTGGTTCGCGCCGTGGGCCAGGGCGGCGTGGTACAGCGGGCGCAGCTCCTCGGGGACCCGCACGGGCTCGGCGCCGATCTCGACGACGAGCGCCTCGCCGACCAGCCACGCGGCCTCGGCGTCCTCGCTCCCCGACTCCCCCGCGGTCACCCCGACGCACGCCCCGGCCAGGCGGGCCACGTCCTCGGCGCGCCCGGTGACCGTCATGGCCGGGTGGAGCGCGACCGGGAGGACGTCGTGCTCGGCGGCCGGGCCGAGGACGCCGACGCCGTGCGCGCCGCAGGTGTGCACGAGGATCTGGCCGGGCCGCAGGCAGCCGGAGGCCGCGAGGCCCCGGACCAGGCCGGGCAGGACGTCGTCGGGGACGGCGAGCAGGGCGAGGTCCGCGCGGCGGACGACCTCGTCGGGCGGCAGGATCTCCGCGCCCGGCAGGAGGGCCTCGGCGCGGGCCCGCGAGGCGCGGGAGACGGCGGAGGTGGCGACGACCGTGTGCCCGGCGCCGGCGAGTGCCGCGCCCATCACGGCGCCCACCCGACCGGCGGAGACCACGCCCACGTCGAGGCGGGCGGGACGGGGCGCAGCCGGACCCGGCCCGGCGTCCTTGCCGGAGGCGCTCACGCGGCCACCCCTGTTCGGTCGTCGTTCCCGTCCCGCGCGGCGCGGGTACCGGACGAACGCCCGCGAGGGTAGACGCGCCGGAACCGGACGCGCCGCCCAGGTGATCGGCTTCACCGCGGGCGGGGTCTCCGGGTGGGACCGGGGCCTATCGGCCGTGCCGCGGACCCGACCCCGGCTGCTGCCCGTACGGCGGCCCACCCTGCTGTCCGGGGTGGGGGTGCTGCGGCATCGGGCTCGACGGCGGGTACTGGCCGGGCATCGGGCCTGACGGCGGGTACTGGCCGGGCATCGGGCTCGACGGCGGGTACTGGCCCGGCATCGGGCTCGACGGCGGGTACCGGCCGCCCTGGACCGGGCCGGAGGGCGCCCCGGGGTACGGGCCGTGACCCGACGGGGGCGACCCCGGGTGCTGCGGGACGCCGGGCGCGGTCACCGCGGCGAGCCGGGTGCGGCGGACGTTGTCGAGGAGCTCGTCGTGCCACTCGGGCTTCGGGGGGATCGCGCCCCGGTCGGCCCGGGCGCGCAGGAACGCCAGCTCGGAGACCGCGTGCTGGTAGTGCACGACGGCATCGGCGGCCGGCTTCCCCGCGTTCCGGCGCACGGCGGTCCGCCACCGGCGTCGGCCCGCCATGCTCCCGAGCAGCGGCACCTCGCTCTCGGCGATCCACCCGGCCGCGGCGAACCCCGGCATCTGCGAGGCCAGGACGTCGCGCTCCCGGCGTCGCTGCCAGAGCACCAGCCCGAGGATCCCGACGAACAGCGGCAGCATGATCAGGATGTAGATCCCGAAGAACCCGGGGCCGAGCTGGGTCGCGGAGTTCCACAACGCGTGGAGGATCACCGCGAGCACGTAGCCCACCAGGATCGCCACGGCCCCGAGGGCCCGGGAGCGCACGGTCGCCGCGATCCCGACGCCGATCCCGGTCATCGAGGTGAACAGCGGGTGGGCGAACGGCGAGAGCAGCCCGCGCAGGATGAAGGTCGCGACGATGCCCGCCGTCGGCGTCGCGCCCGCCTCGGTGAAGGCCCGCCCGAAGTAGATGATGTTCTCGGTGAAGGCGAAGCCGGCGCCCACGAAGCCCGCGTAGACGATGCCGTCGACGATCCCGTCGAACTCGCGGCGCCGGAACAGCAGGAGCCCGACGAGGAACGCGCCCTTGACGAACTCCTCCACGAGCGGCGCGGAGACCACCGCCCCGACGACGTCGCCCTGGCCCTGCCCGAGCAGCAGATTGGCCGCGAGGACCGCGCTCGAGTTGATGACGAGCGCGACGAGGGCGGCGAGGCCCGCGCCCCAGAGGAACGCGGTCAGCAGCAGGCGCGGTGGCTCGGGCTCCCAGCGGTCGATCCAGGCGAAGGCCAGCAGCACCGGCCCGACCGGCAGCATCGCGCAGAGGGCCCCGACGATCACGCCGCCCGCGCCGATCTCGGTACTCGCGAGCCCGATCGCCGCGAGCGCACACACCCCCAGCACGATGAGCCCGACGACGGGCCAGACGAGCGTGCGCCGCTGTTGGGGCGCGAGCCGGACCGGGGAGGCGATCACCCTGCCGCAGGGTAGCGGCGGTGCCGACCGCGCACCGGACGGGGACGCCCGGGCGTGCCGACGTCCGCCCCGACCGGGGCGCCCGGCGAGTCCGACCGCGCACCGGACCAGGAGGTCAGCGGTGCCGACCTCGCTCGTGACCAGGAGGTCAGCGGGCCCGGCGTGGCTCCGACTCCGCGAACAGGGTGTGGGCCGGCGTGATCGGACGCGGGCCCTCGTGTCCCCCTGACGGCGGCGGCGACGGGCGCGCGGCCGGCGTCCACCCGCCCGCCACGGCCTGCAGTCGAGGTGGGCCGGCGGGGGTCCCGGCCCGCTCCAGGTGGGACCGCAGCCGTTCGACCTCGGCGCGCAGCCCGGCGATCTCGTCGCCGGTCTCCTCGGCGACCTCGCGGCGGACCGCCTCCCGGACACCGAGCTCGTGGTCGCGGCGCGCGTCGATCTCGGCGGCCAGCTCGAGCTCGTAGGTGCGGCGCAGAGCCTCCTCGCGCGCCGCGACCTCGGCCTCGTCCGGCAGCGCGCCACGACGAGCGAGCGCCGCGACGGCCACCAGGGTGGCCCAGAGTGCGGCGAGGACGCCGAGGCGCAGGATCCGGGCGTCCTCGCCGATCACCACGACGGCGGCCGCGACCACCGCGAACACCCCGGTCAGCGCCAGGAGCCGGCGGACGACCGGGTCCCCGGCGCGCCTGCTCCGTGGCCTCGCCATGTCACGGAGCGTACCGAGCACGATCGTCCGTGCACCGACAGGAGGGACCGTCAGCGCTCCGGGGCCGGCGGGTCGTCCTGGTCGTCCGGCGTGCGACAGCACCACTCGAGGGCGAGCGCGGCGGCGACGAGGACGATCGCGCCGACGATCCCGATGACCGCCGCCACCGTGTCGGAGGCCGCGGCCACCACCTGCGTCCGGCGGGGCAGCACGTAGGCGAGCACCCCGCACCACGCCCCGCCCACGAGCGCCCCGGCGAGCGCGGAGGCCTTGGCGAGGGCGACGGCCCGCGCCGCCGCGAGGGCGTCGACGGGACGGGCGCCGGGCCGGCGTCGGATGCGCCGGTAGAGCACCACGGCCACGCCGGCCTCGACGAGCCCGAGCAGCAGGAAGGTCACCCCCGCCGGCGCCGGCAGCGGCGGCAGCGCGCTGTAGAACACGCCGAGCAGCAGGTTCACGACGAGGCCCGCGGCGACCGCGAGGACGAGCAGCACCGACGGGCTGGTCCGGGTGGTCACGACGGGCCCTCCCCCGCGGTCGAGCCCTGCGGCGCTCCGTGGCGCACGACGCCGTCCCGCTCCGCCACGGGCAACGCCGCGAGCAGGTCGGCCACCCGTCCCCGGCCGGGCACGACGGTGTCCGGCTCGATCTCGGCCCACGGCACCAGCACGAACGCCCGCTCGGCGAGCCGGGGGTGCGGGAGCAGCAGCTCGGGGTCCTCGCTGGTCACGCCGGCACCGGAGTCCTCGACGGTGAGCACGTCGACGTCGAGGGTGCGCGGCCCCCAGCGCACCGCCCCGGAGGAGCGGTCGCGCCCGCGGGCCCGCTCGGCCCGTCGCGCCCGGTCGAGCCAGTCGCGCGGGCCGGCCGCCGGGTCGTCGACGGCGACGACGAGGTTGAGGAAGTCGTCCTGGGCCACTCCGCCCCAGGGCGCGGTGGTGTACGTGGCCGACACCGCCGTCGTCCAGGGCGCGAGCGCGTCGAGGGCGTGGCGCAGGTGGGCCTCACGGTCCCCGACGTTCGATCCCAGGGAGAGCACCGCGCGCGTCATCCGCGGCTCCGCGTGACGCGCACCGCCACGTCGTCGAACGGGCGGGCGATCGGGGCCTGCGGCTTGTGCAGCACGACCTCGACGACGGTGACCCGCGGGTCGTCGAGCACGACCGCGGCGACGTCGGCGGCGACCGCCTCGATCAACGAGCGCGGCGGGCCCTCGACGACGGCCGCGGCGGCCTCGGCGAGGGCGCCGTAGTCCACGGTGTCGGCGAGGTCGTCGCTGGCCCCGGCCGCCGCGAGGTCGGTCCACAGCACGAGGTCGAGGACGAAGTCCTGCCCGTCGCGGCGCTCGTGGTCGAAGACGCCGTGGTGGCCGCGCACCCGCAGGCCGCGCAGCTCGATGCGGTCGCCGGCTCGGGGCGCTCACCGGTCGTTCCTCGCCCGGGAGGTGCCCCAGTGCCACGCCGCCGCGACCGCGACCGCGTCGAGCGAGGCCGACACCTCGTGCACCCGGACCCCCCACGCGCCGGCGTTCGCCGCGAGCGCCGTCACCGCCGCGGTGGCGTGCTCACGCCCGTCCGGGCGGCGCGGCGTCCCGTCGTCGTCGGCGAGCAGCGCGCCGAGGAACCGCTTGCGGGAGGCCCCGACGAGGACCGGGAAGCCGAGGGAGGTGAAGACGTCGATCTTGCGGAGCAGCTGCCAGTTGTGGGCGGCGGTCTTGGCGAACCCGAGCCCCGGGTCGAGGACCAGCAGGGCCGGGTCGACACCCGCGAGCACCGCGCGGTCGACCTGCTCCACGAGCTCGGCGCGCACCTCGCCCACCACGTCCTCGTAGCTCGCGAGCTCCTGCATGCGCTGCGACGGGCCGCGCCAGTGCATGAGCACCCAGCCCACGCCGGAGTCCCCGACCACGCGGGCCATGTGCGGATCGGCGAGCCCGCCGGACACGTCGTTGACCAGCTCGGCGCCCGCCTCGATCGCGGCCGCCGCCACCCCGGCCCGCGTCGTGTCCACGCTCACCCGCACGCCCGCCGCGACGAGGTCGGCGACCACCGGCACGACGCGCGCCGTCTCCGTCGCGGCGTCCACCCGGGCGGCGCCGGGCCGCGTGGACTCGCCGCCGACGTCGACGTAGGTGGCACCGCGCAGCGACATCGCGACGCCGTGGGCCACCGCGTCGTCCCGGTCCAGCCAGCGCCCGCCGTCGGAGAACGAGTCCGGCGTGACGTTGAGGACACCCATGACGAGGCAGTGGTCGGGGCGCGGGAGACCGCGCCGCGGGGCGGGCCCGGGACGCGGCGACCCGGAGTCGGGGGTGCCGGAGGGGTCGGGGACGGCGGGCTCGGGGACGGCGGGCGTCACGCTCAGCCGCCCCGGATGAGTCCGAGGGCCTCGGCGCGGGTGCTCGCGGACGACTTGAGGACGCCGCGGACGGCGGAGGTCGTCGTGCGCGAGCCCGGCTTGCGCACCCCGCGCGAGGACATGCACTGGTGCTCGGCGTCGATGACGACGATGACCCCGCGGGCGTCCAGCGCCTTGTCGAGCGCGTCGGCGACCTGCGTGGTCAGCCGCTCCTGGACCTGCGGGCGCCGCGCGTAGAGGTCGACGAGCCGCGCGAGCTTCGACAGGCCGGTCACCCGACCGTCCGGCCCCGGCAGGTAGGCCACGTGCGCCACGCCGTGGAACGGCAGCAGGTGGTGCTCGCACATCGAGAACATCGGGATGTCCCGGACCAGGACCAGCTCGTCGTGGTTCTCGGAGAAGGTCCGCTGGAGCAGCGCGTCCGGGTCGGCGTTCAGCCCGGCGAACAGCTCCCGGTAGGCGCGCGCCACCCGCGCGGGGGTCTCGCGGAGCCCCTCGCGGTCCGGGTCCTCCCCGATGCCGATGAGGATGTCCCGGACGGCCGCCTCGATGCGCGGCGCGTCGAAGGTGTCGGGGACACCGTCCGTCGGGTCGTGCCCGTTGGTGCGCGGCGTCGTCGGCAGGACCGTGTCCTCGCTGGTCGTCACGTCTGGCTCACCCCGGTGCTCTGCTGCGGGACGGGGCAGTGCCTCCGGTGGAGTCGGGCCTCCGGTGGAGGGTGGCCGCCGTTGGTCAGCTCTCCGCGCGGCCGTCGGATCGACGACCGTCCGGATCACCGTACGGGTTCGGGGCGGTGTCGCCAGGTGACGTGAACGACCCGCCGTTCGCCTGTTCGGGGTCCGGCGCGCTGCGCCGACCGGACGAGCCGTCCTCCGGCGCGGCGTGCTGCCCGCCCGGGGCGCCCCACCCGGCGGGAGCCGAGCCGGAGCCACCGCCGTACTGGCCGGAGCCCTGCTGACCCGAACCCTGCTGACCCGAACCCTGCTGGCCCGAGCCGTGCTGGCCCGAGCCGTGCTGCCCGTAGGGCCGCGAGCCGCCTTCCCAGGACGTGCCGCGGGGCGTCGTCGCCGGGGTCCACCCGGGAGGCGCACCGTAGTTCGGCGGGACCGACGACGGCGGCTGCGAGGAGCTGCCCGTGCGGTAGACGTCCGGGATGCCCCAGCCCGAGCTGCCGCGGCCGGCCTGGTCGCCCGCGGGCCGGGACGGGTCCGGTCCGCCGGCGGCCGGTGTGCCGACCGGCGGCGTGTTCGGTGCGCCCCACCCGGAGGTGGTGCCGTTCGGGCCGGCGTTCTGACCCGTGCCGTTCTGCCCGACGCCGTTCTGGCCGGCACCGTTCTGGGCCGGACCGTGTCCGTTGCTCCCACCACCGACGCGCGCCGGCTCGCGGCGCTCGTCCTCCGGGGGCCACGGCTCGCCACGCTCGGTCGCGATCTCCCGGCGCGTCTTGATCGGCGGGCGGTCCGACGGGGTGCGCTCGCCGAAGTCGTTGAACGCGGTGATCCGCGGGCGCTTGGTGACCGACGCGAAGACCCGCTCGAGGTCCTTGCGCTGGAGGGTCTCGTGCTCGATGAGCTCGCCGGTCAGCGCGTCGAGCGCGTCGCGGTGGGTGTTGAGGATCTCCCACGCCTCGGTGTGCGCCGCCTCGATGAGCTTGCGCACCTCCTCGTCGATCTCGTGGGCGACCTCGAGCGAGTAGTCGGCCTGCCGGCCCGCGGTCCGGCCGAGGAAGGGCTCGCCCTGCTCCTGGCCGTACTTCACCGCGCCGAGCTTGGCGCTCATGCCGTACTCGGTGACCATCGCGCGGGCGATCTTGGTGGCCTGCTCGATGTCGGACGAGGCACCGGTGGTCGGCTCGTGGAACACGAGCTCCTCGGCCGACCGACCACCCATCGCGAACACGAGGCGCGAGATCATCTCGGAGCGGGTCATGAGCTCCTTGTCGTCCTCGGGGACGACGAGGGCGTGCCCACCGGTGCGACCGCGCGGCAGGATCGTCACCTTGTAGACGGGCTCGATGTCGGGCATCGCCCAGGCGGCCAGCGCGTGGCCCGCCTCGTGGTAGGCGGCGACCTTCTTCTCCTGCTCGGAGATGATCCGGCTCTTGCGGGCCGGGCCGCCGATCACGCGGTCGACCGACTCCTCCAGCGCCGCCCCGGTGATCTGGGTCTGGTTCAGCCGGGCGGTGAGCAGGGCGGCCTCGTTGAGGACGTTCGCCAGGTCGGCGCCGGAGAACCCGACGGTGCGCTTGGCCAGACCGTTGAGGTCGGCGTCGCCGGCCATGGGCTTGCCCTTGGCGTGCACCTCGAGGATGGCGCGCCGGCCGGCGAGGTCGGGCGCCGCGACGGGGATCTGGCGGTCGAAGCGGCCGGGCCGCAGCAGCGCCGGGTCGAGGATGTCGGGACGGTTGGTCGCGGCGATCAGGATGATCCCGCCGCGGGCGTCGAAGCCGTCCATCTCGACGAGCAGCTGGTTCAGCGTCTGCTCGCGCTCGTCGTGCCCGCCGCCCATGCCGGCGCCGCGGTGGCGACCGACGGCGTCGATCTCGTCCACGAAGATGATGCAGGGCGAGTTCTGCTTGGCCTGCTCGAACAGGTCGCGCACGCGGGAGGCGCCGACGCCGACGAACATCTCGACGAAGTCCGAGCCGGAGATCGTGTAGAACGGCACCCCGGCCTCGCCGGCCACCGCGCGGGCGAGCAGCGTCTTGCCGGTGCCGGGCGGACCGTAGAGCAGGACGCCCTTCGGGATCTTCGCCCCGAGCGCCTGGTAGCGCGTGGGGTTCTGCAGGAAGTCCTTGATCTCGTACAGCTCTTCGACGGCCTCGTTGGCCCCCGCGACGTCACCGAACGTCGTCTTCGGCATGTCCTTGTTGAGCTGCTTGGCCTTGGACTTGCCGAACGAGAGCACACGGTTCCCGCCGCCCTGGGCGTTCATCAGCCAGAACAGCATCACCAGCACGAGGGCCAGCGGGATCAGGTAGATCAGCATCTGGCCGAGCAGGGACTCCTGGGTCACCTGCGTGTCGAACCCGTTGCGCGCGGGGTTCTGCCGGAGCTCGGAGAAGATCTGGGCACCGGCGGCGGCCGGGTAGTCCGCGTAGATCTCGGTGGTCCGGACGGGGGCACCACTGGTGCCGTCGGCCGGAGGCACGTCCACGGGGTTGACCAGCGTCATCCGCAGACGCTGTTCCTTGTCCTCCAGCGTGACGTCCGAGACGTTGCGCGCGTCGACCTGCTGGAGGGCCAGGGACGTGGACGCCTGCGTGTAGCCGCGCGTGTCGCTGAACAGCGACGACACGGCCAGGTAGACGACGAAGAGCACCACGATCCAGATCAGTGGATTGCGGAGCAGGCGCTTGCGGTCCATGCGGTGGCGGCCGGTCCGGCCTCGACCCTCCCCGGGTTGACTGCTGCCGTGTCGTCTCCCGGACCGTGGCCCGCCTGACCGGCGCCGCCTCGAGGACGACGCCCGCGCGGTGCCCGCCCGGGGTTGCGTTCCAGGGAAGCCCTGATCTGCTCAATGTACCCCGGAGCACCGACACCCGGCCGCGCGCGGCGGCCCCCGGCGTCCGCACGGTGTCCGCCAGGGGCGAACGGCGGGGCGGCGTCAGCGGCGGCGGCGCGCGGTCCCGAAGACCCCGCGGGTGATCTCCTGCGTCGCCTCCCGCGCGACCGAGCGCACGATCTGCTTGAACAACGAGCTCTTCATGGCCTTCTCGAAGATGCTCGGGCCCTCGTCCTCGGAGGGCGGCGGGGCCTGGGGCGGCGCCGCTTGCGGAGGCTGATCGGCGGGCACCGTGTCGGCCGGGGACTCGGGCGCCTGGTTCGCGCCGGTGCGCGCGGCGAGCCGCTCGTAGGCCGACTCCCGGTCGATCGTCTCCCCGTACTTCGCCCAGAGCGGCGACGCCTTCGCCGCCTCCGTCACGGCCGGCTCGCCGATCGCGCCCATGAGCGAGCGGGGCGCCCGCAGGCGGGTCCACGCCACCGGCGTCGGCGCGCCCCGCTCGGAGAGCACCGTGACGATGGCCTCGCCGATCCCGAGCGAGGTCAGGGCCGTCTCGATGTCGTAGACCTTCGACTTCGGGTAGGTCCGCGCGGTCCGCGTCAGGGCCTTCTGGTCGTCGGGGGTGAAGGCACGCAGCGCGTGCTGCACCCGGGCGCCCAGCTGGGAGAGGACGTCGTTGGGGACGTCGGTGGGCAGCTGCGTGCAGAAGAAGACGCCGACGCCCTTCGACCGGATCAGCTTCACCGTCTGCTCGATGCGGTCGAGGAACGCCTTCGACGCGTCCGCGAAGAGCAGGTGCGCCTCGTCGAAGAAGAAGACGAGCTTGGGCTTGTCGATGTCGCCGGCCTCGGGGAGGTCCTCGAAGAGCTCCGCGAGCAGCCACATCAGGAACGTGGAGAACAGCGTCGGGTCCGCCTGCTGGTCGGCCAGCTCGAGCAGCGTGACGACGCCCTTGCCGTCCTCGACGGTCAGCAGGTCGGCCGGGTCGAACTCCGGCTCGCCGAAGAACTCGTCGCCGCCGCGGGCCTCGAGGTTCACCAGCGCCCGCAGGATGACCCCCGCCGTCGACGCCGAGACCCCGCCGATGCCCTTGAGCTCGGCCTTGCCCTCGTCGGAGAGCAGGTGCTGGATGACCGCGCGCAGGTCCTTGGTGTCCAGCAGGGCGAGGCCCTGCTGGTCGGCCCAGTGGAAGATCAGACCGAGGGTGGACTCCTGGGTGGCGTTGAGCCCCAGCACCTTGGACAGCAGGATCGGGCCGAACGCGGTGATCGTCGCGCGGACCGGGAGGCCGATCCCCTGCGCGCCGAGCGACAGGAACCGCACCGGGAACGCCGTCGGGGCCCAGTCGTCACCCGTCTCCTGCGCCCGCTTGGCGGTGCGGTCGCTGGTCTCGCCGGGCCGCGCGAGCCCGGACAGGTCGCCCTTGACGTCGGCGAGCAGCACCGGGACCCCGGCCGCGGAGCACTGCTCGGCGAGGTTCTGCAGCGTCTTGGTCTTGCCCGTGCCGGTCGCGCCCGCGACGAGGCCGTGCCGGTTCAGCGTCGCGAAGGGGATCCGGACGCGGGCCGACGCATCGGCGGTGTCGTCCACCACGACCGCGCCGAGCTCGAGCGCAGCACCCTCCGTGGCGTACCCGGCGGCGATCTCGGCAGCAGCGTTCTCGCTCACGGGCGGGAGACTAGCGGGTCGGGCGCGACCGGTCGTCGTGCCGCAGGCGGCGGCGGTCCGGCGGGCGGACGGGCGTAGGTGTCCGTCGGTCAGGAGCACGCCACACAGGCCCGGACGGACCCGACGGTGCCTGAGGTACCCCTCACGGCCCAGCGGCCGACTGACCCGTCCACGACGGGCACGCCACGCAGGCCCGGGCGGTCCCGACGCTGCCTGAGGTACCCCTCGCGACCCAGCGCCGGCACCTGGCGCCCCGACGCCCTACCGCGCCGGCAGGTCCACCCGGGTCGCGACGATCTCTCCTCGCCGGTCCCGCTCACCCGTGACCGTGACCTGCGCGCCGACGACCAGCGCACCGTTGCCTGCCGCCGCCGGCGTCGCCACGACGGTGCCCGGGGTGGTCTGGAGCGCGGTCAGGGTGCCGTCGGCGGCGCGCACGGTGATCACCGGCGACCCGCCGGGCGGCGTGTCCACGGCCTGGATCACGCCGAGGGTGGGCGGCACCGACCCCGGCCCGGTCGCCGGCGCGGTGTACCTCCCCAGCAGGAGACCGCCACCGAACAGGACGACCGCGGCGAGGACGAGCAGTAGGACCAGCGTCGAACGGGCCATCTTCGTCCGGTTGAGGCGCTCGCGGACGTCGGTGTCGTCCATCGGCCGGTCGAGGACCTCGGCCGACGTCGGGGGTCGCGAGCGCGTCGGCTCGTCGTCCCACCCACGCGCCGGTCCCCCGTCGCGCCCGACGGTGCCGGGGCCGAACGCGGGCTGCGGGCTCGGCCGCCGGATCGGGCCGGTGTCCGAGGTCGCCCGGTCCTCCTCGGGAGTGTCCGACGATCCGGGAACCGCCGCGGGGTGGTCGCCCGCCGTCTCCCGGGTCGTCTCCGATTCCTCGGGGTGCGACTCGTCCTGGTGCGCCATCCCGGCTCCTCCCTGCTGGTCCCAGTTGGTGCCCGCGCCGTCACTCACGTCGCAGGGCCTCGATCGGGCGCAACCGCGATGCGCGACGCGCCGGGTAGCCACCGAAGAACACGCCGATGCCGACGGACACCACGAGGGCGATCACGACGGCCGTGGGGACCACGACGGCGCGGAAACCACCGGGCAGCGGGATGAGGGTCAGCCCGATCCCGATCCCGACACCGATCAGCCCGGCGAGCACCGAGAGGATGATCGACTCGACGAGGAACTGCGCCAGGATCGCCGACGGCGGCGCGCCCAGGGCCTTCCGGATGCCGATCTCCCGGGTCCGCTCCGTCACCGAGACGAGCATGATGTTCGTGATCCCGATCCCGCCCACCAACAGCGAGATCCCGGCGATGCCCGCGAGCAGGAGCGACAGCGTCGAGAGGGTCGAGTTGAGGACCTGGGCGATCTGCGCCGAACTGATCAGCTGGTAGTCGCGGTCGTTCGGGTCGGTGATGCCGTGACGGCGGTCGAGGATCGAGTAGATCTCGGACTCGGCGGCGGTCTGCACCCCGGCCGAGCGGGCGCCCACGACGATCTGACTCAGGTTCCCGAACCCTGTCAACGTGCTCTGCACGGTCGTCAGCGGCGCCAGGACGTTGGAGTCGGCGTTGGAGAAGCCGCCGCCCTGGCCCTTGGACTGGAGCACCCCGATCACCTGGAAGGGCGAGCCGTTGATCAGTACGGGTCGGCCCACGGGATTCGCGGCCCCGAAGAGGTCCGTGGCCACGGTCGGGCCCAGGACCGCCACGGGTCGGTTCTCGTCGACGTCGGTCTGGTCGTAGGCCCGGCCCGAGGCGACGGTCGTGTTCGAGCCGGGGAAGTAGTCGGGAGCACTCCCGATCACCGTGTCGGTCTCCGAGTTCGCCCCGGAGGCGAGGGTCGCGGAGGTCTGCACCACCGGCGCGACGAACGCCACGTCGGGCGCGCCCTGCGGGTCGGCGAGGGCGGTCGCGTCGGCGGAGCTGAGGGCACGCGAGGACGCGCCCGCAGAAGCGCCCGCGGTTCCGCCCGCCGCGTGCGGCGCGACGGTGATGCTGGTCGCGCCCAGACCGGTGATCTGGTTCGTGATGTACAGCGTGGCTCCGTTGCCCAGCGCGGTCAGCAGGATGACGGCGGTGACCCCGATGATGATCCCGAGCATCGTCAACAACGAGCGCAGCCGGTTCGCCAGCAGCGCCCGGACGGCGAAGCGGAGGATCTCGACACTTCTCACCGCCGCGCCCCGCTCCGTTCCGAGAGCCGGCCGTCGGTCACGACGACCACCCGGTCCGCCCGGCGCGCGACCTCGTCGTCGTGCGTGATCAGGATGATGGTGCGACCGGTGGCGTTGAGCGCGTCGAAGAGCTCGAGCACGTCCTCGGTGCTCGCGGAGTCCAGGTTGCCGGTGGGCTCGTCGGCCAGGAGCAGGGCCGGCCTCGTGACCAGGGCCCGCGCCACCGCGACACGCTGTTGCTGCCCGCCGGAGAGCTGGTTGGGCCTGCTGTCGGTCCGGCCGGTGAGACCGACGAGGTCCAGTGCCGCGAGAGCACGCTCCCGGCGTGCCCGCCCGGAGAGACCGGCGTAGACCATCGGCAGCTCGACGTTCGCGAACGCCGTGGTCCGGGGGATGAGGTTGAACGACTGGAAGATGAAGCCGATCTGCCGGTTGCGCAGCACCGCCTGCTGCCGCTCGTCGAGATCGGCGACGTCGAGACCGTCCAGCAGATAGCGCCCGGAGGTCGGGACGTCCAGGCATCCGAGGATGTTGAGCAGCGTCGACTTCCCGGAGCCCGACTGCCCGATCACGGCCACGTACTCACCGCGGCGGACGACGAGGTCGACGTCGCGGAGAGCGTGCACGGCCGTATCGCCCTCGCCGTAGACCTTCGACATCCCCCGCACGTCCAGGACCGGCGCCTCCGCCCGGTCGTCGACGCCGCTCGTCATGGCCTCATCGCCTGGCGCCTCCGCCCGCGCCGCCGCCTCCGGCTCCGCCGCCGCCGCCGGCGCCACCGCCGGCACCGGGGCGGCCCGCGGCGGCCGCGTTCGCGCTCGCCTGCGGGAGCACCACCAGATCACCGAGCGAGAGCCCCGAGGTGACCTGGGTGACGGTGTCCGAGCTCAGACCGGTCCCGATCGTCCGCGGCACCGAGGTGCCGTCGGGTTGCAGGACCTGAACCGTCCCCTGGCCCGAGTCCGGTCCGCCCACCGGCGTGACCGCGACCGACGGCAGGAAGGTGACGTTGTTCGCCTGGGCCGTGGTGATCGACACGCTCGCGGACATCCCGGGGCGCAGGCCGGGCGGCGGGGTCGGCATCAGCACGGCAGTGCCGTACTGGACCGTCGTCTGCGATCCCGGCAGCAGGTTGATCGACGTGACGGTGCCCGGGATCGTCTGCCCGGGCAGCGCGTTCACCGACACCGCCACCGGCTGGGCGTTCGCGACCTTCCCGACGTCGAGCTCGGGGACCTGGGCGAGGACCTGCATCGCGGACAGGTTGGCGATCGTCATGACGGCGGGCGCGCTGGGCGCGGAGGTGGCGGTCGAGCTGCCGGTCGAGCCGGTGGTCGTGGCGGCCCCGCCGGCGGCGGCCGAGCCCGTGGAGCTCCCCGTCGTCGCCGACTGGCCCGACCCGGCGCCGCTCGAGATCGCCGACCCGTCCGGCAGCCGCCCGCCGGCCGGGTTCCCGGTCGCGGTCGAGCTGAGGACGATGCCCTCGGGTCCGGCCATCTGCCCGACGAGCCCGTCGAGGCTCACGACGGTGCCGTCCTCGGGGGACACGAGGTCGAGGTTCTGCGTGGCCTGGAACGCCGTGATCCGGTTGGCCTTCGCCGTGGTCGAGGTTCGCCTGGGCGCTCAGGACCTGCGGCCTCACCCGGGTCCGCCGAGGTCTTTGCGGTCGTCGACGACGTCGAGGCAGTGACTGGCTGTGCTCGCGGTCGCCTGCGGTGGACGTACCCATGGTGGTCGTGCCGGTCGTGCCGGTCGTGCTGGTCGTGCGTCGGTCGATGCGGTCGACATCGTCGATGCCGGTCGGACGTCGTACGGTCGAGGTCCGTGACCGCGACCGTCGGAGGACGCCGAGATCCGGATCGAGCCGAGGAGCCGGTCGCGGCGAGAACGCGCCAGTGTCCGGGTTCGTGTCGGGTGCGGGCTCGCCACCCGTGAGCTGGCCGGCATCGGGCGGCGGTCGCTCGACACCGTCGGTCGGGGTCGTGTTGCTGAACTCCGGCGTCCCGCTGGTCGCTCGTCGCCCGCCGTCGGTACTGTGTCTGAGGTCCGCCGTCGTGCTCGTCCCGGTCGTCGCGCCGCGGTGCTCGGTCGCCGTCGTCGTGGTCGACTGACGGGTGGTCCTTCTGGTACTCGGCGTCGTCGAGCGCCTGCTGGTCCGATGCGACCTGCGCGTCGGCGGCCTTGAGGTTGGCCTGGGCGTACTCGCCGTCCAGCCGCGCGACCGTCTGCCCCGTGGTGACGTGGTCGCCGAGCTTGACCCGGATCTCCGCGATCTTCCCGCTCACCGAGAAGTTCAGCGTCCCGCTCGCCGCGGTGGTCACGCTCCCGGCGGCGGTGACCGTCTCGGCGACCGTGCCCCGGCCGACCGGGGTGGTGCGCAACGTCGAGCTCGAGCTCGACGAGGTCTTCGTCAGGGCGTAGGTCGTCCCGCCCGCCGCGAGCAGCACGACGAGCACGATGGCCCCGTTCACGATCCAGAGTCGACGCGACCCGCCAGCCGGCATGCGCGGCAGACTAGGGCCACCCGGATACGGCGCTCCGCCGGGGGTGTGATGAACCGGGAGTGTCCTCCCGTGTCCTGGTCGTCCGAATGGCTCTCAGGCGTACACCGACGGGTGCAACGTCCCGATATAGGGCAGGTCGCGGTATCGCTCCGCGTAGTCGAGACCGAAGCCGACCACGAACTCGTTCGGGATGTCGAATCCCACGTACGCGACGTCCACGTCGAGCTTCGCGGCCTCCGGCTTGCGCAGCAGCGTGACCACCTGCAGCGACGCGGGGCCCCGCGACTCGAGGTTCTTGCGCAGCCAGGAGAGCGTCAGCCCGGAGTCGATGATGTCCTCGACGATGAGCACGTGGCGGTTGGAGATGTCGCGGTCGAGGTCCTTGAGGATTCGCACCACGCCCGACGACGACGTCGCGGATCCGTACGAGCTGATCGCCATGAACTCGAGCTGGGTCGGCAGCGGCAGCTGGCGTGCGAGGTCGGTCATGAACATGACCGCGCCCTTGAGCACCCCGACCAGCAGCAGGTCCGGCTCGCCCGGCCGCGGCTCGCCGTAGTCGGCGGCGATGCCGTCCGCCAGCTCCGCGATCTTGTCCTGAATCTCGGCGGAGGTGATCAGCACGGACGCGATGTCGCCGTCGTACACCTTGAGCGGACTCCTTCGTCGGGCTCGGCGGTCTTCCCGCAACGGGTCAACCGGCCGGGCCGCGGAGGACCCGGCGCACGGTCAGCCTCCCACGCACGCGGATGACCTCCAAGCCGCCCGGAAGTGACGGTGGCCCCTGTCCGCGCCAGCGGGCGACGAGGGCGTCGACACCGCGAAGCTGCGGGTCGTCGAACCCGTGCACACCGGCGTCCGCGAGCCAGGCGCGCAGCACCCGGCGCCGCACCGCCGCGGGATGTGGCGCGACCACGGCCGCGTCGAGCCCGCCGTCGTCGTCCCCGGCGGCCGTGAGCACCTCGCCCGCCGCGGCGTCGAGGGCGGCGTCGTCGTCGGCGAGCTGGTCGGCGGTGCGGGCGAGGGCCTCGGCGACGCCCCCGGCGAGGACGTCCTCGAGCAGCGGGAGCACCTCGTGGCGCAGGCGGACGCGGGTGTAGCGGGGGTCGTCGTTGTGCGGGTCGTCCCACGGGTCGAGGCCCGCCTCGCGGCACGCGTCGCGGGTCGTCGTCCGTCGGACCCCGAGCAGCGGGCGGCACCACGGCGGGTCCCAGGCCCGCATGCCCGCCAGCGACCGCGCACCCGACCCCCGCCCGAGGCCGAGCAGCACCGTCTCCGCCTGGTCGTCGAGGGTGTGCCCGAGCAGCACCGGCGCGCCGCCCCGGGCCCGCGACTCCTCGCGCAGCGCCGCGTACCGCGCCCGCCGCGCCGCCGACTCCGGCCCGTCGCCCCCCGCCTCCACGCGCACCGTCGCGACCCGGGCGTGCACCCCCAGCCGCGCCAGCGCCGAACAGGCGGCGAGCGCCTGGGCGTCGGAACCCGGCTGCAGGCCGTGGTCGACGACGAGGCCGTGCACGGTCAGGCCCCGCGTCGTCCCGACGTGCGCGGTCGCGGCGGCGAGGGCGAGCGAGTCCGCGCCGCCCGAGCAGGCGACGACGACGGCGGGCGCGGGCGCCGCGTCGAGGGCCGTGCGGACCGCCCGGCGGACCGTGGCGGTGGCCGGCGGGACGGGACTCACGGTCGGGCGCCTCGGGCGGGCGTCAGCCGTGGACGCGCCGGACCCAGGCCGCGGGGTCGGTGATCTCGGGGCGTCGCGGGAGCGTGTCGGGCGAGGTCCAGACGGCGTTGAAGCCCTCCATCCCGACCGTCGCGACGACCTCGTCGACGAACACCCGGCCCTGCTCGTACTGCTGGATCTTCGCCTGGACGCCCAGCAGGACCCGGAGCAGCCGGTCGAGGGGTCCGCCGCCGCGGCGCCGCGCGGAGAACCGTCGCCGGATGACCTCCACCGAGGGCACGACCGCGGGCCCGACCTCGTCCATGACGTGCTCGGCGTGCCCCTCGAGCAGGGTGGTGAGCGCGAGCAGGCGGTCGAGGACCTCGGTCTGCGCCGGCCCCTGCAGCAGCTCGAGCAGCGAGACGTCGGTGCGCGAGCGCAGCGCCTTGACGATGTCGGGCAGCCGGTCGAGCGCTGCGGTGACCCCGCTCTCCATCCCCGAGGCGAAGCCGGTGACCTCGTCGCGGAAGTGGTCGCGCAGCCACGGCACGGCGGTGAACTGCAGCCGGTGGGTGGCCTCGTGGATGCACACCCACAGGGCGAAGTCGTCGGCGTCGACGTCGAGCGCCTCGCGGGCCGCGGTGACGTTGGGGGCGACGAGCAGGAGCTGCCCGCCGCGCTCCGGGCCGGCGAACGGGTCGTACTGGCCGAGCACCTTGCTGGACAGGAACGAGAGCAGCCCGCCCATCTGCACGGCGGCGACCGTCGAGGTCACGCCGCCGGCGACGCGGGAGAGGGTGCTCGGCGGGCCGGGGCGCACGGAGGGCAGGCGGACACCGGAGGTGAGCTCGGCGATCCCCTCGGTGGCCGAGGTGATCCAGCCGGGCCGGTCGACCACCGCGGCACCGGGGACGGGCAGGCCGACGCCGAGGCCGGTCAGCTCGCGGACGTGCCCCTCACCGGTCCGGGCGCCGTCGGCGAGGCGGGCGACCTCGAGCGCGGCCTCCTCGGCCGAGACCGCGGGGCCCGGCGGCACCAGGCGGGAGCCGGTGGCGGCGGCGAGCTCCCAGCGCACGGGCAGGCCGGTCGGCGCGGCCTGGTCGGTCTCGGGGGTGTCCTGGACGGTCACTCCCCCACCGTACGGCGGCGCGGCTCAGCGGCAGCCGCACCCGCGCAGCGAGGCGGCGAGCGCGTCCAGGCGCGGGCGGGCACCGACCGGGTCCGGGCCGTTGGACATGAAGGCGAACACGAGCAGGCGCCCGTCGACGTCGGGCACCACGCCGGCGAGCGCGTTCGTCCCCGTCAGGGTCCCGGTCTTGGCCCGCACGTAGCCGCGGGCGTCGCCGTTCGGGGTGTCCGCGGTGAAGCGGTCGACGAGCGTTCCGGTGCCGGCCGCGACGGGCAGCCCGTCGAGGACCGGGCGCAGCGCGGGCGTGCGGGGGTCGGCACCGAGGGGGGCCGCGGCCGGGGTGAGCACCGCGGCGAGCACCGAGGCCGGGATGCGGTCGTTCGTGGAGAGCCCGGAGGCGTCGGAGAGCTTCACCCCGGACACGTCGATCCCGTGCGCGGTGAGGATCTTCGTGACGGACGCGGTGGTGCCCTCGAACGACGCCGGCGCGCCGGCCTGCCGCGCCACCTCCCGGCCGATGGCCTCGGCGAGGATGTTGTCGGAGTTGGTCAGCGCGGTGTGCACCAGCTCGGTGAGCGGCGGGGACTGCACGCTCCCGAGCACCCGCGCCCCGGGCGGCCCCTGACCCTGTTCCACCTGCACCGACGTCGCCCCGAGGCGTTGACCGAGGGCCCGCCCGGTGTCCTCGGTCGGGGTGGGGGTGCGGGCCCCGTCGAGGGCGGTCGGGTCGAGGCGCCCGCCGTCGAGCATGGCCGGGACCATCGGCGTGAGGTTGCCGCCTGCGATGTCGGCCGGGTCCCAGCCGGGCGCGAGGAGCCCGCCGCTGTAGCGGGAGTCGTCGACGTAGACCGTCGAGAGCGGCGCGCTGCCCCGCGCGGCCCGGACCTGCGCGACCAGGTCGTCGAGGTGGGCCGCCCCGGGGTAGACCGACTCGCGGCCGTCGGGCAGCGAGGACAGCGTCGGGTCGCCGCCGCCGACGAGCACCACCGAGTCGGGAGTCGGACCGGCCACGACGGTGGTCGTGAACCGCGTCTCCGGGTCCAGCGTGAGGAGCGCCGCGGCCGTCGTCAGGAGCTTCGTCGAGGAGGCCGGGACCTGCGGCTCCGCCGGGTTGCGCTCCCAGAGCGGGGTCTGCGGCGTCGCGGGGTCCACGACGACGCCGGTGAGGTCGCCGAGGCCCGCGACGCCGCCGTCGAGCGCCTTCGCGACCCCGGCCGCGGTCGGCGCGGGCGCGCCGCCGGCCAGGGCGGTGAGCTGCGGGACGAACGAGACGGGCGCCGGCGGGTCGACCGACGCGGAGACCGGCAGGCCGAGACGCCGGGCCAGCCCGGGCGCGGTCAGGACGGCGGCCGTCCCGGCGCCGACGAGCAGCAGCAGGACGACGAGGCCGACGAGCAGGCGCTGCGCGATCCGGCGTGAGCGGGGGACCTCGGCGCGGTGTCCGCCCCCACGGCGCTTCGGCGGCTCCTCACCGCCCGGCGTCGCGCCGTCGTCGCCCGTCGGGGTCACCCCCGCCCGGTGACCGACACCACTCGCCGTCACGGACCAACCCTCCTGCGACCAGACCCACGCCCCGCCGTCGTCGCGGAGCCGTCGCGATGCGACACACTAGACGCGACCGACGACGGGATCCCGGGTCCGGTCGGGTGACGAGGCCCGGACGCGACGGGGACTCCCTGACCGGGACACAGCAGGCCGTGGCGGGAGCCGCGGCAGGAGCAGTGAGGACGCGCCGTGGAGTTCGACGTTCTGATCGAGATCCCCAAGGGTCAGCGGAACAAGTACGAGATGGACCACGAGTCCAACCGTCTGCGGCTGGACCGCACCCTCTTCACCGCCACGCAGTACCCGGCCGACTACGGCTACATCGAGAACACGCTCGGCCTCGACGGCGACCCGCTGGACGCCCTCGTGCTGATCCAGGAGCCGACCTTCCCCGGCTGCCTCGTCCTGGCCCGCGCCATCGGCATGTTCCGCATGACCGACGAGAAGGGCGGCGACGACAAGGTCCTCTGCGTGCCCGCCGGAGACCCGCGCCAGGAGCACCTGCGCGACATCCACCACATGTCCGAGTACGACCGGCTGGAGATCCAGCACTTCTTCGAGGTCTACAAGGACCTCGAGCCCGGCAAGAGCGTCGAGGGCGCCTCGTGGGTCGGCCGCTCCGACGCCGAGCAGGAGATCCGCGAGTCCTACAAGCGGGCCGAGCAGCACGCCGCGCACTGACGACCGACGACGACGGCGGGCGCCCCGGTTGTCTCCGGGACGCCCGCCGTCGTCGTCGTGGGTGAGTCGTTCCGGCTACCGCACCGCGGGCAGCGGGACCGTCCCGGACTCCAGGTCCGTGAGGGTCGGGCCGTCGAGCGCCGACCGGACCGCCGGCCGCGGGGGCTCGACGACCAGCTCGACGGGCTCCTGCGCGTCGCGGGCCACGGTCACCTGCGCCGTCACCGGGGCGTAGCCGCTCGCGGTGAGCAGGTAGCGGCCCTCGGTGAGGTCGTCGACCGCGAAGTACCCGGACCCGTCGGTGACGGTGGAGGCGACGACGCGGCCGTCGGCCCCCATGAGCACGACGAGCGACTCGGGCACCGCGCGCCCCGACTCGGACAGGATCCGGCCGTGCACCTCGTGGCGCACGACGGGGACCCGGACGTCGTGGCGGGTGGTGCGCCGGCCCGCGGGGGACGCCTGGGCGACGACGAGGCGGTCGGCCACGGGCTCGCGCCCGGGGGCCAGCACGGCGACCGTGTAGGTGCCGGGCTCGAGCTCCGGGCACTCCCAGGTGCCGTCGGTGCCGGTGCGCCGGACCGCGCGCACGCCGCCCTCGGCGTCGGTGACCGTCACCGAGGCGCCGACCACCGGGGTGTCCTCGGCGTCGCGCACCGAGCCGCCGACCGGGGTCGCCCGACGCAGCGCGACCCGGCGCCGGACCGGCGCCCCGTCGAGGGCGACCAGCTCGGCGTGCGGCCGGTGTGCCCCCGGGTTGGCGAGCACGACGTAGCTGCCGGGCCCGGGGGCGTGCAGCCGGAAGGACCCGTCGGCCGCGGAGAACGTGCGGTCGACGACGGTGCCGTCGAGGGCGTGCAGGGCCATCGGGACCCCGACGAGCGCCCCGTCCACCGGGCGGCCGGCGTCGTCCTCGTCGTGCGACGTGCCGAGGGTGTCCACGAGCGTGCCGAGGACGACCGAGTCGCCGTGCCACGCGGGCCCGCTCTCCGGGGCCTCGTGCCTGCCGTGGCCGGCCGGGCGCGGGCTCGGTGAGGGCCGCACCCCGTCGGGGCTCGCGATCCGGACCATCCGGTCGCTGCCCGCGGCGCCCGCCGCCCCCACCGGGGAGGCGGAGACGGGGACGTCGAGGGCGCCACGGCCCGGCCCGGTGATCTCGGCGGCGGCGTCGACGGAGCCGGGCCCCGTGCCCGCGCCGGCCTGCTCGGCCTCACGGGCCTGGATGCCCGACGTCGTGCGCAGCGGGACCTCCTTGAGGAACCAGATGAGCACGAAGCCGATGAAGATCACGCCGGCGGCGACGCCGAAGACCAGGTCCATCGACTGCGCGAAGCCCGCGAAGAACGGCTCGGCCAGCCGCGGGTCCATCCGCTGCAGGATCGAGGAGTCCTGCACGACCTGGGCGGCGCCGGTGGCGGGGTTGACCGCGGCGGCGTTGACCGGGTTCGACGCGACGGCCGGGTCGGCCAGCGCGGCCTGGAAGGACGGCGTCCCGACGGCGGTCCGGAAGGCCGACGTGATGTTGTCCCCGACGGTCGCGAACAGGATCGACAGGAACACCGAGACGCCGACCGTGCCGCCCATCTGGCGGAAGAAGGTCGCCGACGCGGTCGCGACGCCCATGTCCGAGGCGGGCACGGCGTTCTGCACGGCGAGCACCAGGGTCTGCATGCAGTTGCCGAGCCCGAGGCCGAAGACGGCCATGAGGACCGCGACCTCCCAGTAGGGCGTGTCGGCGTGCAGCAGGAAGTGGAACAGCGCCATGCCGATGGTCATCAGGCCCAGCCCGATGACCGGGAAGACCTTGTAGCGACCGGTCCGGCTGGTGAGCTGACCGGAGACGATCGAGGCGACCATCAGGCCGCCGACCAGCGGGAGCATCTCGAGGCCGGCACGGGTCGGGCTGGCCCCGGTGACGATCTGCAGGTACTGCGGGACGATCGCGATGCCGCCGAACATGCCGATGCCGGTGATCACCGCGATGACGGTGGTCAGGGAGAAGACCCCGTTGCGGAACAGGCGCAGCGGGAGCAGGGCGTCGTCGCCGTAGGCCCGCTCCGCCAGCACGAACGCGATCAGCCCGACCACGCCGATGCCGTAGCAGAGCAGCGCGCTCCCCGAGCCCCAGCCCCAGGTCTGACCCTGCTCGGCCACGATGAGCAGCGGCACGAGGGCGACGGCCAGCGCCGAGGCGCCCGGCCAGTCGATGCGGCGCTCACGGCGGCTGTGCGGGAGGTTGAGGACCCGCCACACGACGGTGAAGGCGATGATGCCGATCGGCACGTTGACCAGGAAGACCCAGCGCCAGCCGGTGATCCCGAGGATCGAGGTGGTGCCGGCGAGGAAGCCGCCGACGACCGGCCCGATGACGCTCGAGGTGCCGAACACGGCGAGGAAGTAGCCCTGGTACCGGGCACGTTCCCGCGGCGGGACGATGTCGCCGATGATCGTGAGTGCGAGGCTCATCAGGCCGCCGGCGCCGAGGCCCTGGAGGGCGCGGAACCCGGCGAGCTCGTACATCGACGTCGAGATCGTGCAGAGCACGGAGCCGATGACGAAGATCCCGATGGCGAACAGGAAGAACGGCTTGCGCCCGTAGAGGTCGGAGAGCTTGCCGTAGAGCGGGGTCGAGATGGTGGCCGTGATCAGGTAGGCGGTGGTCGCCCACGCCTGCAGGTTGAGGCCGTTGAGGTCGTCCGCGATCGTGCGGATCGACGTGGAGACGATGTTCTGGTCGAGGGCGGCCAGGAACATGCCGAGCATCAGCCCGGACAGGATCGTCAGGACCTGGCGGTGGGTGAACCCGCCGCTCGGCGCGGGCGCGGGTCTCGCGCCGGCCGGGGTCCCGACCGCCGCGTTCGACGCGGTGGTGGTGCTCATCGGTCCTCCTCCGCGCCCTGCTGGGCGGGGACGTCGTGGGTGTGGTGGGACTCGAGCGCCGTGGTGAAGCGGTCCATCAGCTCGACGAGCCGCTCGCGGTCGGCCTCGTCCCAGTCGCTCGTGATCCGGGTGATCTCGCGGTTGCGGAGGTCGCGGTTCGCCTCGAAGACGCGGTGGCCCTCCTCGGTCGCGGCCAGCAGGCACGCGCGGCCGTCGGCGGGGTCGGACCGCCGCTCGACGTACCCGATGCGGACCAGGGCGGCGATCTGCCTGCTCACGGTCGAGGGGTCGGAGTGCACCGCCTCGGCGAGCGCGTTCGACCGGTGCGGGCCGTCGATGACGAGCCGGGCCAGCAGGACGTAGGCGGCGCGCTCGACGCCGTTGTCGCCCACCTTGGAGACCCGCTTGCGCTCCATGAGGCGGATCAACCGGACGAGCTGGAGCCCGATCCGGTCCGAGGTCACCCAGCGCTGATCCGCCCCCTCGGGAGCCGGGGGTCCGGGACGAGCGCCCACCGCTGTGTTCATTGCGTGCTCCGTACAATCGCTTGGTCTCTACAACTATGCACCCGGAGCGCGTGGTCGCGCCAACCGGGATACCCGGTCGTGGGTGTGATCCCCGACCGACGTCAGAAAAGTCCCGTTGCCGACCCTGGACGTCAGAAACCGGCGTTGATCGCGGGCCCGGCGCCGTCTCGCTACCGTGCGACCCCATGGCCGACGACGTCCCGGACCCCGACGTGCGCGAGCGTTTCGCCGACCGCGTCCGCTACGAGCGCGCCGGGCACGTCGCGACCATCACCTACGACCGTCCCGACAAGCTCAACGCCATCGACGGCGCCATGCGCGACGGGCTCAACGAGGCGTTCGCCCGCTTCACCGCCGACGACGAGGCGTGGGTCGGGATCGTCACCGGCGCCGGACGGGCGTTCTGCGCGGGCGCCGACTTCGCCTCCGAGCGCAACCCGGCGGGCGAGTTCCCCGGCTCGTTCTGGGAGCGCCCGACGGTGAACTCCTTCGAGTCCGGCTGGGAGCTCCAGAAGCCGGTGATCGCCGCCGTCAACGGTCTCTGCCTGGGCTACGGCCTGACCCTGGTCACGTGGTGCGACCTCGTCGTCGCCTCCGACCGCGCCACCTTCGGCTTCCCGGAGGTGAAGCTCGGGGTCCCGACGATCGTGGGCGCGCTGCGGTTGCCGCAGCGGATCGGCTGGCAGCCGGCGATGGAGCTGCTGCTCACCGGGGAGACCGTCTCGGCGGCCCGGGCGAAGGAGATCGGGCTCGCGCTGCAGGTCGTCGAGCACGACGACCTCCTGGCCGCCGCCGGCCGCCTCGCCGAGCGCCTGCTCGCCGGGGCACCCCTCGCGCAGCGGGCCATCAAGGAGGTGGCGCGCCGGGGCCCGGAGATGGCGCAGACCGACGCGATCCGATTCGGCGAGACGATGCGACGGGTGGCCGGGGCGACCGAGGACGCCCGGGAGGGCGCGGCCGCGGCCCGGGAGAAGCGGCCGCCGCGCTGGGAGGGGCGCTGATCCCCGGCCCGTGGGGCTGGTCCCCGGCCCATGGGTGAACGGCGCCGTCCTGCCGTCAGGTGGCAGCAACGCGCCATTGCTGCCACGAGGCCACGGGGCCACGAGGGCTCCAGGGACCTAGGCGACCCGCTCGAAGACCGCCGCCAGGCCCTGGCCGCCGCCGATGCACATCGTCTCCAGCCCGTAGCGGGCCTCGCGCCGGTCCATCTCGCGCAGCATCGTGGCCAGGATCCGCACCCCGGTCGCGCCGACCGGGTGCCCCAGCGAGATCCCCGAGCCGTTCGGGTTGACGCGCTCGTCGGTGATCAGGTCGATCCCCCACTCCCGACCCACCCCGAGGGCCTGCGCCGCGAACGCCTCGTTCAGCTCGATCACGTCCATGTCCGCCAACGACAGACCCGCCCGCCCCAGCGCCTGCTCGGTGGCCGGCACCGGCCCGATCCCCATGATCTCCGGGCCGACCCCACCGACACCCCAGGACACCAGCCGCGCCAACGGCCGTAACCCCAGCGACGCCGCCTTCTCCGGGGTGGTCACCACACACACCGCGGCCCCGTCGTTCTGGCCCGAGGCGTTGCCCGCGGTCACCGTCGCGTCCGGATCCTGACGGCCCATGATCGGGCGCAGCTTCGCCAGCGACTCCAACGACGCGTCGGGGCGGATGTGCTCGTCCTGCTCGACCACGGTGTCGCCCTTGCGCCCGTGGATGGTCACCGCCACCAGCTCGTCGGCGAAGCGGCCCTCCTTGACCGCCGCGGTCGCCTTCTCGTGGCTGCGCACCGCGAGCCGGTCCTGCTCCTCACGCGGGATCGAGTAGCGCTTGCGGACGTTCTCCGCGGTCTCGATCATCCCGCCGGGCACCGGGTGGTTCACCCCGCCGGCGAGCACCCGGCCCTGGGCCAGGGAGTCCTTCATCTCGAACCCGCCGGCCTTGGTGCCCCACCGGACCTTGTCGGTGAAGTACGACGCCCCCGACATCGACTCCGCCCCACCGGCGAGGATCGAATCCGCCCCGCCGGTCGAGACCGCCATCGCCGCGTAGAGCACCGCCTGCAGCCCCGAGCCGCAGCGCCGGTCGATCTGCAGGCCCGGGACGGTGACGTCGAGCCCGGCGTCCAGGGCCGCGACCCGGCCGATCGCCGGGGCGTCCATCGTCGGGTAGCAGTGCCCGAAGACCACGTCGTCGATCTGGTCGGCGGTGACCCCGGTTCGGGCCACCAGCTCCCGGATCACCGTCGCCCCCAGCTCCTGCACCGCGACGTCGCGCAGCGACCCCCCGAATCCCCCGACAGGAGTACGGACCGGCTCACAGACCACGGCGTCGACCACGGTGACACTTCCTCTTTCCGGACGGCGGGGGTGCGTCAGAACAAGTAGCGCAGGATGACCTCGGCGACGCACGCGGGCTTCGGCCAGTCCTCGATCTCCACGGTGCCCCCGATGCTGGCCTGGACGCCACCGGCCACGTCGGTGACCTCCAGCAACTTCGAGTGCCCGCGCACACGGGACCCGACCGGCACGGGCGAGGGGAAGCGGACCTTGTTCAGCCCGTAGTTGACCGTCATCGAGACGCCCTCGACGGCGAACGTGTCCCAGCCGAAGGCCGGCAGCAGCGCGACGGTCAGGAACCCGTGCGCGACGGTGCGCCCGAACGGCCCGTCGGCGGCACGGTCGGGGTCGACGTGGATCCACTGGTGGTCGTCGGTCGCGTCCGCGAACAGGTCGATGCGCTTCTGGTCGACGGTGATCCAGGCGCTGGTGCCCAGAATCCTCACCGACCGCGGCGCGCAGCTCCTCCACGCCCTGGAACGTCCGCATCGTCGCGTCTCCTCGATCCCTCGTCGTCGCCCGGCCGGACCACCGGCCGGGCCCTGCTCACAGACCGGCCGCGAGCTCCTTCGCCGCGGCCGTCAGCGCCACCCGCTCGGCGGGGGTGCCGGCCAGCGGCGTGAGGTTGAGGGTGGTCACACCGGCCTCGGCGAACGCGGCCATGCGCTCCGCCACGTAGGAGCGCGGGCCGATGAGCGAGATGGCGCGCAGCAGCTCCTCCGGCACAGCTGCCGCGGCCTGCTCCTTCTTGCCGTCGAGGTAGAGGTCCTGGATGGCCTCGGCCTCGTCGTCGTAGCCGTAGCGGCGGGCCACGTCGTTGTAGAAGTTCTTGCCCTTCGCGCCCATGCCGCCGACGTAGAGCGCGACGAAGCCACGCATCCCGTCGAGCATCTGCGTCGCGACGTCGGGGTCCTCGGTGATGCAGAACGACGACTGCAGGAAGACCTCGAGCGGACCCAGCCCCGCCTCGCGCTTGGCGTTCCCGGCCGCCAGCGGCTCGCCCCAGACCTCCTGCGCCTTCTCCGGCACGAAGAAGATCGGCTGCCAGCCGTCGGCCTTCTCGGCCACCAGCTCGACGTTCTTCGGGCCGAGGGCGGCGATGAGGATCGGGATCGAGTCCCGCACCGGGTGGTTGATCAGCTTGAGCGGCTTGCCCAGCCCGGTGCCCTGCTCCGGCGGCAGCGGGATCGTGTAGTGCTTGCCCTGGTACTGGACCTTCTCGCGGCGCCAGACCTGACGGCAGATGTCGATGATCTCCCGGGTCCGCCCGATGGGGGCGTCGTAGCGCACCCCGTGGAAGCCCTCGATCACCTGCGGCCCGGACGCCCCGATGCCCAGGGTGAACCGGCCGCCGGAGACGTAGTCCAGCCCGGCCGCCGTCATCGCCGTCAGGGACGGGGTCCGGGTGTAGATTTGCAGGATCCCGGAGGCGATCTCGACCCGCTCCGTCCGGGCCGCGATGAACCCGAGCTGGCTCACCGCGTCGTAGCTGTAGGCCTCGGGGACGAAGACGATGTCGAGCCCGGCCTTCTCGTGCTCGGCCAGCTCGGCCACCGTCTCCTCGAAGCCGCCGCTGTAGTTCAGACCCATCCCGATGCGCACGCCCGGGAGCCTGCCACGATCCTGCGTCCGTGAGCACCACGAGTGGCGAGCACGCCACGACCGTCGTCGTGCGCGGGTACGAGACCGACGCGAACGGCCACGTCAACCACGCCGTCTATCACCAGTACGGGGAGCACGGCCGGACGGAGACGCTGCGCGCCGCCGGGATCGAGGTGGCACCGCTGGCGGCGGCCGGACTCGGTCCGGTGATCCTCGAGACCACGGCCCGGTTCCTGGCGGAGCTGCGCCAGGGCGACGAGGTCCTGATCTCGACGGAGGTCCGGTTCGGCGCCGGGAAGTCGTTCCGGATGGACGCCGAGAATCCGTCGCGGGGAGACGGTGTGCGCCACGGTCACCGGCGTGATGGGGGTCCTCGACCACGCGACCCGCCGGCTCGTGGCGGATCCGCGGGGCCGGCTGCGCGAGCACTCCACCGACCCCGCGGCGTTCGACCGCCTCGACGTCGCGCCGGCCCGGGAGCAGGCGGGCTAGGGCGCCTGCGTCGTGGTCACCGGGGCCGCGCCCCGCGACCGCGTGGTGGTCTCGGTCGGGCGGGTCGTCGTGGCCCGGGTCGAGGTGGGCTCCTCGGACGTGGTGGAGCGGGCGCTCGTCGTCTCGTCGTCGTCCGGGGCACTGGTCGTCGTCGAGGACGCGCGGGTGCCGAACACCTCGCCGACGCTGGTCCCCTCGCCCCCGGAGAGCGGTGAGCCCTTGACGCGCTCGATGCCGGTCACGACGACCATCGCGATGAGGAAGATCAGGACGCCGGTGGCGGCGAGGATCGCGATGCGCTTGCCGTGGCCCGGACGGGCGGGCGGAGCGTCGGTCGGGGTGAGGACGACGGTGGGCGACTCGTCGGGTCGGGGGGCGCCGAGCCCCTCGGCGGGCAGGACGCGGGTCCCGACGGCGGACGGCGCGACCCGGGTGGCGTCGGCGGAGCCGTCCTGGCCGAGCAGGGCGGTCGCACCCGGGGCCGGTCCCCGACGGGTGCGGTGGGAGTCGATGCGCGTCCGGACACGGTCGCGGGTGCGCTCCAGGGAGCGCTGGTAGATCGCCTCGCCGAGGGTGGTCACCACGGAGGCGACGGCGGCGCCGGCGACGGTGCCGCCCGCTCCGCCGATGAACCCGCCCGCGGCGGCGGTGGTCACGGCGGCGAGCGCCTGGCCGGTGACCCGCACGCCGGAGAGGCCGCCGCCGGACGCGGGCGGGGTCTCGGCCGGAGCCTGGCCGAGGTCGGGGACCGGTGGGACGGCGTGCGTCGGGGCCCCGGACGGTTCCGGGGGCGGGCCGTGGGCCGGGCCCGAGCCGGTGCCCGCGCGGGGCGGGGGTGGTCCGGTCGGTGGGGGCGCGGCCCGGCCGGGAGGCGGGCCGCCGGGGCTGATGCCACCCGGGGCGCCGGGGCTCATGCCACCCGAGGCTCCGGGGGCGGGCCCGCGCAGCGGGGCCGCTGGTCGGTCGGCCGGCGGCGGGCCGGCCGGGGGTCGCGGGGCACCCGGGGCGGGACGAACCGGCCCGGGTCCGCCGTCACTCCCCCGAGCGTCGATGACGACCGCCCGAGCCGCGCAGCATGACCGGCCGGGCGCCGCGCTCGGACACCGCGGCGTCGTCGTCACGGAAGGAACGCCGCTGGAGGCTCCGGTCCGCGCGGCCGAAGCTACGCCTGACTTCGTCATAGATCGGCGTCTGGGTCATGGGCGCAGACCCTACGACGGTCACGTACTGCCACCCGCCCGACCCTGACCACTCCGACGGGGGGTTTGGTAGGGCGTTGAGCAGGAGAAACGTCCTCGGCCGGGGTCGTCGGAGCCGGGTGATCACGCCGGTGCGGAACAGGGCGAACCACTACTCCACGCCATCGGACGAACGATGTGACCCAGTCGACACTCTGCGTCACGGGATGCGCCCCACGACGACAGGCGACACGGCGTGCCCGGCCACGCGATGGAGCGCTCTCCCCCGGACCGCGCTGACCGGATCCGCCGGACGCCGCCCGCCCCTGCGTCAGACGGCCGGGTGCACCGGCGTCGGCCCGGCCCGGATGAGCGCGACCAGCCCCACCACGGTGACCACCGCGCACAGCACCGCGAACCCCGCGCCCACCACGCCGCCCTCGAAGCGCTCGTCCAGCACGACGATGCCGATGATCCCGGCGACGACCGGGTCGACGGTGGTCTGCGTCGCGAGGCCGGCGTCGAGGCCGCCGTCGCGGTAGGCGGTCTGGAGCAGCAGCACCCCGATCACCGGCAGGACCACGACCGCGATCGCGGCGACCACGACGCCCGCCTCCAGCGGGCCGCGGTGCAGCCCGTGCAGCACGGGACGCACCAGCCCGGACGTGACCCCGGCGCACAGCCCCGCGCCGGCCGCGCGGGAGACCGCCCGGGGCCGCCAGCCGAGCCGGTTGCCGGTGAGGACGACGACGGCGAGCACGACCGCGGCGACGACCGCGGTCCCGACCAGCCCGGCCGACCCCGCCTGCCGCGTCTCGCCGTGGTGGGGCGCGAGGGTGAGCAGCCCGGCGAGGCCGGCGACGAGCACGGCGGCGGACGCCCACTCGGCGAGGCGGACGGTGCGGCGCTCCAGGCGGGCGTCCAGGGGGAGGGCGAGGACGAGCGCCAGCACGCCGACCGGTTGCACGAGCGTCACCGAGCCCAGCCCGAGCGCCACCACGTGCACCGTGGCGCCGCACGCCATCGACGCGATCCCGCTCCACCACACGGGCATCCGGACCAGGGCGCCGAAGAACTCCCGGCCGTCGCGGGGGTGGGTGCCCTCGTTCGCGGCGCGGGAGGCCGCCAGGCGCTGCAGTGCGGCGGCCAGCGCGTAGAGGAAGGCCGAGCCGAGGGCGAGCAGCACCGCGGCCACCGGGTGCATCTCCAGGGGCGGCCCCGGCGCGGGGGGTCTCATGCGCCCGACCGCCCCACCGTGTCGCCTCCCGGAGTCCCGCCCGTCGTCGTCGCCCTCGACGGTACGGCGGGCGCGACCGCGGGTCGCGCACCCCCGCCGCCCGCGTCGCCGCCTCCCGACCCCGTCGTGGCGCGCGGGGCACCGATCCGCCATCATGCGAGATGTCCGGACATTAGGAGCGACGGCGGGAGGCGGACGGATGGCGGAGGGCGCGGGCTCCCGGGACCCGGGACCCGACGACGAGCGCGAGCCGGACTACCGCTTCACCCTGGCCAACGAGCGGACCTTCCTCGCGTGGCTGCGCACCTCGCTCTCGCTGCTCGCCGCCGGTGTCGCGGTCGTCCAGCTGGTGCCCGCGTTCCCCGTCCCGGGCGCCCGGGCGGTCACCGGCGGGCTGCTCGCCGTCCTGGCCGTGGTCTCGGCGGCGTCGGGGATGCTGCGCTGGCGCTCGGTGGAGACCGCGATCCGGCACGCCCGGCCGCTCCCGGCGCAGCGCATCCCGTGGGTGCTCGGGACGGGCCTGGTGGTCCTGGCACTGTTCGGGCTCGCCCTCATCGTGCTGCGGGGCGAGGCGTGACGCAGCCGGCGAGCCCGTCGGACGCCGGTCTGCAGGCCGAGCGGACCGGGCTGGCCTGGAGCCGGACCTCGCTCGCCGTGGGCGCGAACGCCGCCCTGCTCGCCGTCCGGGAGATCGAGCACTCCGGCCCGGCCCTGGCCCTCGTCCCCGCGGTGATGGCGCTGCTGGTCTCGCTCGCCACCGCGGCGTACGGGGTGCACCGGACGCGGGTGCTCCGCCACGCCCCGCTCCCCCGTCCGCTGGCCGCCGGCCGCGCGGTGCCGCTGCTGGGCGGCTCGGTGGTGCTGCTGGCGGTGGTCTCCGGCGTGGTCCTGCTCTCCTGACGCGATGACCGCAGGCCGGGCGATCCAACCGAACGCGGCGGAGCCGCTCCCCCTGGCGTGGCGGTTCTGGGTCGTCACGCTCCTCGTCGGGGTCGGCGCCGGACTGGCGGGCGGACTGCTGACCCTGCTGCTGCACCTCGTGCAGGACGTCGCGTTCGGCTACCGGGCGGAGAGCTTCCAGCTCGGCGTCGAGCAGGCCCCGGCCTGGCGACGGGTCACCGTGCTCACCCTCGCCGGGCTCGTCGCGGGGCTGGGGTGGTGGTGGCTGCGCGGACCGGTGAGCCGTCGCCTCGGCCGGGCCCGCGGGGTGTCGGCCGCGGTGTGGAGCGCGGACGGGCGGATGAACATGGCACGGACCGTGCTCGACGGAGTCCTGCAGATCGTCGTGGTCGCGATGGGGGCCTCGCTCGGTCGCGAGGGGGCCCCGCGGGAGATCGGGGCGGCCCTCGCGTCGCGCCTCGCCGAGCTGAGCGGGCTCTCCGCCGAGCAGCGTCGGGTGCTCATGGCGTGCGGCGCGGGCGCCGGGCTCGCCGCGGTCTACGACGTCCCCTTCGGCGGGGGGCTGTTCACCCTCGAGGTCCTGCTCGGCTCGCTGGCGCTCCCTCTCGCGATCCCCGCCCTCGTGACCTCGCTGCTCGGCGCCGTCACGGCGTGGTTGCTGCTCGGGGACACCCCGGTCTACGCCGTGGCCGCACCGCCGGCGAGCGCGCCGGTCGTGGTCTTCGCCGTGGTCGCGGGCCCGCTCGCCGCGCTGGCCGGGGTGGGGTTCGTGCGGCTGGTCGCGTGGTCGCGGCGCCGGGTCCCCACGGGTTGGCGGCTCCCGCTCGCCACCACCGCGGTCTTCGCGGCGATCGGGGCGCTCGCGATCCCCCTGCCCGCGCTGCTCGGCAACGGCAAGGGGCCGGTCCAGATCGTCCTCGGCGGGGGCGCGCCGCTGCTCGGGCTCGTCGCGCTGACGGTGCTCAAACCGCTCGCCACCGCCGCATCGCTGCGGGCGGGCGCCTCGGGCGGGCTGTTCACCCCGACCCTGGCGACGGGGGCCCTGCTGGGCGCGGTCCTCGGGCACCTCTGGACGCTGCTGTGGCCCGGCGGCCCGGCCGAGGCGTACGCGCTCGTCGGGGCGGCGGCGTTCCTGGCGGCCGCACAGCAGGCTCCGCTGGCCACCGTGGTGCTGCTGCTCGAGCTCACCCACGTCGGCACCGGCCTGCTGGTGCCGATCGCGCTGGCCGCCGTCCTCGGCGTGCTGGTCGCGCGACTCGTCGAGTCCCGCTCCACCGCGAGCGCCGGCCTCGACGGGCCGCTCGCCGCGCCCGTCCTGGCGGCGGACCCGTCGTCGGGCGAACCGGTCACGCCCCCGCGCGCGCCACGACCTCCCGGACCTGCTCGGGGGTGAGGTAGTCGTCGGTGTGCTCGAACTCGGCGAGCCGGCCCGTCCGCTCCCCCAGGAAGCCGAGCCGCACCGCGTTGGTGCCGCCGACGCCGTGCAGGGCCCAGTTCGTCGCCACCCGCACCACGGCGTCCGGGGCGCGCAGGGCCCACAGGTGGTAGCCGCGGGTGACGATCTGTGCGGGCAGTCCGCGCAGGTCGATCCCGAACGGCTTCGCGACGGCGTCGGTCCCCCCGAGGTCGACGACGAGGCCGAGGTCGCGGTGGCGGTAGGGCGTGGTCGGGCGGCCGGCCAGCGAGGCGACGAGGTTCGCGGCGGCGACCGGGGCCTGACGGGTGGCGTGCTGGGCGGTGGGCGGGCACACGTCGTCCGGTCCGACGGCGAGGTCGGGCACCGCGGCCGCGTCGCCGAGGGCGAACACCTCGGGGTGCCCGGGCACCGCCAGGTCGGCGCCGACCACCAGCCGGCCGTGGTCGGTGGGCACCCCGAGCCGGCCCATGAGCGGGCTCGGCGCGACGCCGGCCGCCCAGATCACGGTGGACGTCGCCAGCGTGCGCCCGTCGGAGAGCCGGACGGACTGCTCGTCGACCTCGACGAGGCTCGTGCCCAGGTCGACCTGCACCCCGCGCGAGCGCAGCGTGGCGGCGGTGTCGTCGCCCAGGCGCTTCCCGAGGCCGGGCATGAGCTCGTCGGCGTGCTGGACCACGTGCCAGCGCAGCAACGAGGGGTCGAGCCGGCGGAACCGGCGGACCAGGGCCCGCGTCATCAGTTGGAGGTTCGCCGCGGTCTCCACCCCGGTGTAGCCGCCACCGACCACGACGAAGCGGCAGCGGCGTTCCCGCTCGGCCGGGTCCGACGAGGCGTTCGCGACCTCCAGCTGCGCCATCACATGGTCGCGCAGGAACTCGGCCTCGGCGAGCGTCTTGCAGCCGCGTCCGTACTCCCGCAGCCCGGGGACGTCGATGAGCTTGGTGACGCTGCCCGGGGCGAGCACCAGCCGGTCGTAGCCGAGCACCTCGTGCTCACCGGTGATGCTCTCGACGACGACCCGGCGGGCGTCGAGGTCCACGCCGATCGCCCGCCCGGGGACCAGCGTGGTGCGCCGCAGCCGCGTCGTCAGCGACACCACGGCGGCCCGCGGCGGGATCACCCCGGCGGCGACCTGCGGCAGCAGGGGCAGGTAGAGCGAGTAGTCGTCGGGGACCACGAGCCGGACGTCGGCGCCGGGGAGGCGGCGCTCGAGGCGCCGGGCGATCCCCGCACCCGCGAAGCCGCCCCCGACGATCACGACCCTCCCGGCCCCGTCGTCCGTCGGTCGGGCTCTCCTGCGCTCCGTCTCCTGCACGGCCCCGTTCTACCCGGCGATCACCGCACGAACGCGCTGTGGCCGGTCACGGCCTTGCCCACGATCAGGGTGTTCATCTCGCGGGTGCCCTCGTAGGAGTAGAGGGCCTCGGCGTCGGCGAAGTACCGCGCGATGCCGTTCCCGACGATGATCCCGTTCCCGCCGACGACCTGACGCCCGAGCGCGACCGTCTCGCGCATCCGGTCGGCGCAGAA
Organism: uncultured Actinomycetota bacterium; assembly: GCA_963849235.1. GTDB lineage: Bacteria > Actinomycetota > Actinomycetes > Mycobacteriales > Pseudonocardiaceae > Actinomycetospora. Next base: position 82,153 of record CAWKGY010000007.1, read on the forward strand.
CTGCTTGGCCAGCGCCGAGTGCGCGTCCGAGCCGCCGCCGGCGTCGATGAGCTGCGCGTTGCGTGCGGCCATCCCGAGCGAGGCGGTGGTGTTGCCGAGCATCTGCACGAGGGCGTCCTGGATCATCTGGAAGCCCGCGATCGGGCGCCCGAACTGCTCGCGCTCCAGGGCGTAGGACAGCGCCAGCTCGTAGGAGGCCATCTGCACCCCGGTGCAGGCCCAGGAGGCGTTGCCGCGGGTCCGGCGCAGGACCGCGCCGGCGTCGGCGAACGTGCCCTTGCCGCCGGAGAGCCGGTTCTCGTCCGGCACCCGGACGCCGTCGAGCGTGATGTCGGCGTTCTGCGTGATGCGCAGCGAGGTCTTGCCCTCGATCTTCGCGGTGGTCAGCCCGTCCGTCTCGCGAGGGACGACGAAGCCGCGGACGGCCCTGCCGTCGGCGTCGTCGGACACGTCGCGGGCCCAGATCACGATGACGTCGGCGAAGGTGCCGTTGCCGATCCAGCGCTTGTGGCCGTCGAGGACCCACTCTCCGCCGTCGCGGCGGGCAGTGGTCTCCATCCCGCCCGCGACGTCGGACCCGCCGTGCGGCTCGGTGAGCCCGAACGCGCCGATGAGCTCCATCCGCGCCATCGGTCGCAGCCAGCGCTCCCGCTGCTCCGGCGTGCCGCACGCGTCGATCGAGCCCATCGCGAGGCCCGAGTGCACGCCGAAGAAGCTGTTCGTCGACGCGTCCACGCGGGCGATCTCGGCGTGGACGAAGCCCATGAACACCCGGCGCGCAGGCTCGTCGGACCAGCCGGAGAGCCCGTAGGGCAGCCCCGCGAGGTCCAGACCCTTGAACCCGTCGATCAGCTGGGTGGGGAACGAGTCGCTCGCCCACGCCTCGTCGACGACCGGGGCGACGTCGCTCGCCAGGTAGGCCCGCAACCGGCGCAGGTGGTCGCGCTCGGGCTCGGTGAGCAGGTCCGCGTAGGCGTAGAAGTCCGAGAGGTGCGGCCCGTCGGGCTCCAGCTCGAGGTGCGGGCGGGGCAGGTCCGCGAAGGGCGACGTCGCGGCGCCCGCCCGGTCCGGCGCCGGGGCGGAACGGTCGTCGTCCGACGGCGCGTCGGAGCGGTCGGGGGTGCGGGACTCGGTCGGCGCGGCCATGTCGGCCAGCGTCCCCCGGCCGTCGGCGGGCCGCCAGGTGACGGCGATCGTGGGTCGTGGTGAGAGCCACCCACGCGGGCAGCGCCGGCAAAATGCTTGTACTATTCAAGTGAAATGAAGGTGGTCCGGCACGCAGCGGGTGGCCGCCGTCCTCGCGGACGAGCACAGTGGGTCCGGGCGGGACGCGACCGTCCGGCGACCGTGTCGCCACCGACCGGGGCATCGTCGGTGCGATCGGGTCATGGACGGGCCTCTCGGACGTCCGGACCGGTGGGAGCGGCAGCCCGCGGGCGCGCGGCACGCCGGGAGTCCGGCGTGGCGGGCCCGGGTCAGGCCGGGGGCCTCACGGGGCACCGGCCCACGAGGCACAGCGGAGGAGTGCGACGGTGGACGGACAGCAGCCGATCATGATCTTCGGTCGGGTGACGCGGGGGGACGGTGCGCCCCTCCCCGGGGCCGCGCTGACGCTCTGCGATCTCGCCGGTGACCAGCTCGATCGTGCGGTCGCCGACGACGGGGGCCACTACCAGCTCGCGCCGTCGACCGGCGGTACCTACCTGGTGATCTGCTCGTCGTCGACGCACCAGCCGAAGGCCTCCCTCGTCGCGGTGTCCGACCGCCCGCTGCGTCACGACGTCGCCCTCTCCGGTGGCGGCGCGAGCCTCGAGGGCACCGTCGGGACCGGGCACGAGAGCGGCGTCGCCGGGATGGCGGGCGTGGTCCTCACGCTCACCGACGTGCGCGGCACCGTCGTCGCCGTCGCCCGCTCCAACGCCGACGGCTACTACCGCTTCGCCGACCTCGACGAGGGCTCGTACACCCTGACGGCCGCCGCGCCGGAGACGACGCCGGTCGCCGAGACCGTCCAGATCCCGGGCGAGGGCCGCGTCACGCGCGACATCGCGCTGGCGACGCAGCTGCGTCTCACCGGCGTCGTGCGCTCCGCCTCGGGCGGTCGTCCGGTCGGCGAGGCCCTGGCCACGCTCGTGGGGTCCGACGGCAACGTCGTCGGGGCCGCCGTGACCGGTGACGACGGGACGTTCACGTTCCCCGAGGTCGCGCCGGGCACCTACACGATCACGGCGAGCGGGTACGCCCCCGTCGCCAGCGAGATCGAGGTCGGGTCCGGGCAGCCGTCCGAGGTCGTCCTCACCCTCACCCCGCCGGCACTCGGCCCGGCCGACGGCCCCTCGTACGACGGATCCGTCGACGACCGCGACTGGTCGCACGACTTCGGCGCCGAGGACTTCGGCAGCGACGCGATCCCGGCCGGCGCCTACAGCACCAACGGCCACAACGGCCGGCACGCCTCGGGCCCGGGCGGTGAGGACCCCGCTGCAGGCGACCTCGGCTTCGACGCCGACGGTGGGCGCCGGTGACGGCGACGCAGCGGGACGTCCAGCGGATCACCGGCACGGCCGTCACCAGTGACGGCTGGCCGGTGCCGTTCGCGGTCGTCACGATCATCGACGCCGCCGGCCAGCAGATCGGCGGGACGCAGGTCTCCGACGACGGTCACTTCCTGATCGCGGACCTGCCCGCCGGACCGTGCACCGTCATCACCTCCGCCGTCGGGCACACCCCGGCGGCACGCCCCGTCGGGGGTCCCGGCCAGGGCGACCTCGGCCGGGTCGTGCTCACCCGCACCGGGGCCCTCGAGCTCCCCGCGCCGGGCCGCTGGGACGTCGACCCGGTGCACTCCCGCATCTCGGCCTCGGCGTTCCACCTCGGCATCACCAAGGTCCACGGCCGGCTGCGCCGGTTCACCGGGCACATCGACATGGGCGCCGACCTGGACTCGACGCGCGTGTCGGCCGCGATCGAGGCGGACAGCGTCGACACCGACGACGACCGCCGCGACCAGCACCTGCGCGCCCCGGACTTCCTCGACGTCGTGCGCTTCGGCGAGATCCGGTTCGACTCCACCGAGATCGTCCGGCACACCGCCGACCACTGGACGATGCTCGGCGAGCTGCAGCTCAAGGGCATGAACAACCGGGTGGCCCTCGACGTGATCTACCACGGCGCGGGCCCCGACCTCTGGGGCGGCGAGCGGGCCGGGTTCTCGGCCACGACCCAGCTCTCCCGCGACGACTTCGACATCTCCTGGAACCAGTCGGTGATCGCCGGCATCTTCGCGATCGGCCGGACCCTGCGCATCGAGATCGACATCGAGGCGGTCCGCGCGGCCGACTGATCCGGTCGGCTCGCTCCGGGGGGTCGGGTCTCCGCGGGCCGTCTTCGAGGCTCTCGTGGCCTACTCGGTGTTCGGGCGAGCCCACCCCGGGCGCCTTGTCGTGGGTTCCTCCGTCCACCGCCCGCCCTTGTCGTTGTGATTCAGAACGACAAGGCGGCGGGCTGGCCGCAGAAAGCCGCGACAAGGGCCCGGATGCGGCTCCGAGGGCCGGAGGGGCTGAGGCCATGAGGGCCGCCCGGCCGGAGGCCTGAGGGGCGCCCGGCCGGAGGCTGAGGGGCCGCCCGGCCAGAGGGCTGAGAGGGCCGTCGTCGGGGCCGTGTCGCCTGCTCGCTGCGAGGCCGGCAAGCCCACCCCGGCGCCATGTCTCCCGCTCGCTTGCCGGATCCGCGAGCCCCTGCACCCTGTCGTGGGTTTCTCCGTCTGCCGCCCGCCCTTGTCGTTGTGATTCAGAACGACAAGGCGACGGGCTGGCCGCAGAAAGCCGCGACAAGAGGACCCCTGGATGCTCGCGGGCCGCCGTGTCGGCCAAGGGTCGTCGCCCGCGGATGACGCGCACTGCGCCGTCCGGCTCAGCGACGTGTCCCCACCGGCATCGACGACGAGGTTGTCCACAGCAGGTCGGCCGGCGGCTCACGCTCGGATGACCGTTGCGGCGAACCTCGATGCATGCCCTGGTTCGAACCGGCTCCCGAGGACGCCGGGCTCCTCCGCCGCAGTCGCCTCGTCACCACCGAGGACCCGACCCTCGTGGACAAGGCGCTCCGCCGGAAACGGCTCATCCGCGTACAGCGTGGGGTCTACAAGGAGGACGGGGACCCGGACGACTGGGAGCGCGCCTGGGGGGCGTGCGCCACGGTCGGTGGGTGCGAGCCCGTGGCGAGTCACCGGACGGCCGCGCGCGTGCATGGGCTCGAGGTGCTGGCCGGCGGCCCGGACGAGGTCACGATCCCGCGAGCGGAACGTCGCCCGCACCGCGCTCGGCTGCGGTTCCACACCACGACGCTGACGCCGGAGGACGTCGTCCATCTCGAGGGTCTGGCGCTGACGACGATCGCCCGGACCCTGGTCGACCTGTGCCGGGGCGAGGAGCAGTTCCGCGCGGTGTGGGCCGTCGAACGGGCGCTCGCCCGGCGCCTCGTCACCACCGAGGAGCTCGACGCCGCCCTCGGTCGCTGCCAGGGCGTGCCGTACATCGCCCGGGCCCGGCAGCGGATCGCCGCCGCCCGTCCGCTCTCGGGATCACCGCTCGAGACGGCCGGTCGGCTCGCGCTCGTGGACGACGGACTGGCCGAGCCCGAGACGCAGCTCCCGATCGTGCGCGCCGACGGGCAGCAGGCGTTCGTCGATCTCGCCTACCGGGAGCAGCGCGTCGGTCTGGAGTTCGACGGGCGCTCGGAGCACGGGATGGAGAAGGCCGCGTTCGAGGACCGGAACCGACAGAACCAGATCGTGCTCCGGGACCTCACGATCTACCGGTTCTCGTGGTTCGACGTGTTCCATCGACGCCCCGAGTACCTCCGGACGGTCCGCGGTGCCATCGGTGCGTGAGGTCCCGCGGCGTGCCGGGGGCTCCCGGTCGGCGCCGAGGGAGGAAGAGCGCCGACCGGGAGGTCCGTCAGGTGCGGCCGGCGATCCGCCGGTCGAGCACCAGGTCCAGGTCCACCGGCACCGTGCTGACGGAGACCTGCGTGGCCCTCGGGGCCACCGAGCCGTCCGTGCCCTGCGGTGTCGCGATGACGAGGAAGTCGCCCGGCGACGGCGGCTCGAGGCGGAAGTGACCCTCGTCGTCCGAGAGGGTCCGGGCCGCCTGGCGCCCGGACTGGTCGACCAGGGTGAGGACGGCCGGGGTCGGGGTGGCGTCGGGGCCGAGCACACGGCCCTGCAGCAGGCGACCCGACACCGGGCTCCCGGTTCCGTGGCCGTTCGCGTGGCCGTTGCCGTTCGCCTGGCCGTTGCCGCTCGCGTGACCATCGCCGTTCACGTGAGCGCCGACGCCCACCGGGGTGCGGTCGTCCCCGTCCCGCGCGGTCCCGGTGATCGGGCCCCCGTCGACGTCGTCACCGATGGGCTCGGGGACGACGGCCGTGGCCTCCGGCTCCTGGTACGCGTACTTGCCGCCCCGCAGCAGGGACGCGAACGCGGCGATCACGCAGCAGGCGGCGGCGAAGATCAGCGCGAACGTGAGCCCGTCACCGAACGGTCCGGAGATCAGCGAGGGGAAGAACGACCGGCCCGTGAGGAACTCCGCCTGCTGCGGGCCCACCTGGGCGAGCACCTGTGGCCCGAGGAGCGTCTGCATCGGGTTGTAGCCGAGCAGCGACGCGAACAGGGTGCTGACCGGAGGGAGCTCGGAGATGCGCTGGGCAGCGTCGACCGGGACGCCGTGGGCGAGCAGTCCACCGCGCAGGGCGGAGGGGAGCGAGCTGGACAGGCCGAGGATCAGCATCGAGAAGAAGATGCCGATCGAGAGCACCGTCGCGGCGTTCTGGAACGTCGAGGTCATGCCGGCCGCGGCGCCGCGCTGGCGGGGCGGCACCGAGTTCATGATCGCGGCGCGGTTGGGCGAGGAGAACAGGCCCATCGAGAGGCCGTTGACCGCGAGGATGATCGCGAAGCCCCAGTAGGAGAAGTCGACCGGCAGGAACTTCAGCAGCAGGAAGCTCACGGCCGCACCGAGCATGCCGATGGTCGCGTAGGCCCGCGCACCGTGGCGGTCGGACAGGACGCCGGAGATCGGTCCGGCGACGAGGAAGCCGATCGTCAGCGGGACCATGTAGATGCCGGCCCACAGCGGCGTGGACTCGTAGTCGTAGCCGTGCTGGGGCAGCCAGATGCCCTGCAGCCAGATGATGAGGATGAACTGCAGGCCACCGCGCCCGAGGGCGGCCAGCAGGCTCGCGATGTTCCCCGCCGTGAACGCGCGGATGCGGAACAGCGAGAGGTGGAACATCGGCTCGGCGACCTTGGTCTCGACGGTCGCGAAGATCGCGAGCACGACGACGCCGCCGATCAGCAGGCTGAGCACCATCGGGCTCGTCCAGCCCATGACGTGCGTGCCGTAGGGCTGGATGCCGTAGGTGATGCCCATGAGCACCGCGATGAGGCCGACGGCGAAGGTGATGTTGCCCCACCAGTCGATCCGCGCCGCGTGGCGCTCGCCGGCCTCCTTGAGCTTGAAGTAGGCCCAGATCGTGCCGAAGACGCCGATCGGGACCGAGACGACGAACACGAGGTGCCAGCTGATCGGGGCGAGGACACCGCCGATGATCAGGCCGATGAACGAGCCGGCGATCGCGGCGATCGAGTTGATCCCGAGGGCGAGACCGCGCTGGTGGGTCGGGAAGGCGTCGGTGAGGATCGCCGTCGAGTTCGCCAGCAGCAGCGCGCCACCGATGCCCTGCAGGACGCGCATCACGATCAGCCAGATCGCGCCCGCGTCGCCCTGCAGCCACGTGACCGCGAGCAGGATCGAGAAGAACGTGAAGACCGCGAACCCGAGGTTGTACATCTTGGTGCGGCCGTACATGTCGCCGATGCGCCCGAAGCTCACGACGAGCACCGCGGTCACCACGAGGTAGCCCATGATCAGCCACAGCAGGTAGCTGATGTTCGAGGGCGCGAGCGGGTCGATGTTGATCCCGCGGAAGATGTCGGGCAGGGCGATCAGGAGGATCGACATGTTGATCGTCACGATCAGCACGCCGAGCGTCGTGTTCGACAGCGCCACCCACTTGTAGCGGTCGGACCGTCCCTGGCCGTCCGTCACGTCGGTCGGTCGTGCCGTCGTCGTCACGCGCCTCTCCCCCTCGTCGTTAGCCTATGCAAGTACATCGTACGCCGGAGGTGTCCGGACGGCGCCGCGGGACGACGCCCACGCGCCGGACGGGCGCCGGGGCACCCGCCACGCCGTCCCCGAACTACCCGGGGATCAGGAGCCGGCGGGCACCAGGACGGGGAGTACCCGCTGGGAGAGGTCGACGAGCACCGAGCGGGCCTGGTCGGCGGAGAGGGAGCCGCGGTTGAGGGAGAGGCTCGCGGTCACGCGGCGGTAGGCCACGACGAGGATCGGGCCGTCGGGGTCGGAGAAGAAGGTCCCCGAGGCGGCGCCGATCGGGGTGTCGACACCGCTCACCCCGGAGTTCTGCTCCACCTGGTTGTTGAGGGCCACCTGGGACTGCGCGGCCTCGGGGGTGGTGTAGCCGCTGGCCACCATCTTGAGGACCTGCGAGCCCTGGCTCGGGGCCCCGGCGCCGCCGGTGGAGGTGTACGTGCAGGTCACCCGCTCGAGGCGCCCGACCGACGGGGCAGGGACGTCGCGGAGCGAGCGGACGTCGAGGCTGCCCAGCGGGAGGCCGAGCAGGTTCGGGAGGTCGTCCTTGGAGAGGATCTGGTTGCAGTCGATCGGGATGAGCGTGGAGCGCGGCGCGGGCGCCGACGTCGCCGCGGCCGCCCCCGGACCGGGGAACGTGGGGATCGGCGGCGTCGCCAGCTCCGTCCCGGACGAGCAGCCCGCGAGCAGCGCCGTCAGGGCCAGTGCGGTCAGGGACGACACCGCCGCCACCCGCCGTCGTCCTCGTCCCCGCACCCTCGTCCCCTCGATGAGCACCCCTGCTGTGGACGCCCACGGTAGTGGTCGGCCGCCGTCGTGCCCCGCGCGGCGCACGGGGCCCACGCGAGCCCTCAGTCCTCGGGGATCTCCGCGAGCACCCGCTGCGCCACCGCGAACGCCCGGTTGGCGGCGGGCACCCCCGCGTACACCCCGACCTGGAGGAGGACCTCGCGGATCTCCTGGCGGGTCAGGCCGTTGCGCAGGGCGGCCCGCACGTGCATCGCGAGCTCCCCGTCGTGGTGCAGCGAGGCCAGCACGGAGAGGGTGACGATGCTGCGCTGGCGGCGGTCGAGGCCCGGCCGGTTCCAGATGCCGTCCCAGGCGTAGCGGGTGATGAAGGCCTGGAAGTCGGCGGTCGTCCCGTCGGTGTTCGCGATCGCGCGGTCGACGTGCTCGTCGCCGAGGACCTCGCGGCGGGTGGCGAGGCCCGCAGGGTCGAGGTCCGGGGTGGGGTGGTCGGTCACGGGTGCTCCTCGGGGTGGCGGGCGGCCAGGAAGGCGTCGACGAGCTCGACCGCCTCGCCGACGTGGGCCGACGGGTCCAGGGCGGCGTCGATCTCGGCGCGGGTGACGTCGCTGCCGTCCAGGGCCTCGACGAGGACGTCGGCGAACGGCCGGCCCTCGTCGAGGCTCGTCGAGGCAGCCGCCGTGACGAGGCCCTTCGGGTCGTCGACGCGGCCGCGCAGCACCGTCGTGACGTTCTCGGCGAGCAGCAGGCCACCGGTGACGTCGAGCGAGGCCGCGACCCGGGCCGGGTCCAGCACGAGGTGCCCGAGCGCGTCCGCGAGCCACGCCGCCCCCGAGCCGACGGTGCGCAGCAGTTCCGAGGTGGGCCGCCACTCCGCGTGCCAGGAGCCGGCGGCCCGCTCGTACTCGTGGCCCGAGGCCGCGGCGATCAGGGACGCGACGAGACCCGGCACGGCCACCGCGGCCGCTCGGGCGGAGATCGCGCCGACCGGGTTGCGCTTGTGGGGCAGCGTCGACGAGCCGCCGCGGCCGGGGACGTCCTCGCGGACCTCTCCGACCTCGGTCTGGGCGAGCAGGACCAGGTCCGTCGACACCGACCCGATCGCCGCGCCCGCCCGGCCGAGCAGTCCGGCGAGCTCGGCGACCCGGCCGCGCTCGGTGTGCCAGGCCAGCACCGGCTCGTCGAGGTCGAGGCGCCGCGCCAGCGCCGCCCGGACCGCACGACCGCGGCCCGCGAAGGCGGCGAGCGTGCCCACGGCTCCCCCGAGCTGGACGGCGGGCCGCCACGCGCGCAGGGCCGCCCCGGCCGCGTCGAGCCCGCTCGCCCAGCCGGCCGCGCGGAGCCCGACCGTGACCGGCGCCGCCTGCTGCAGGAGCGTGCGTCCCGCGGCCGCGCGATCACGGTGTTCCCGGGCCAGCGCGGCCGCGGCGTCGGCCGCGGCCGCGAGGTCGGCGGTGATCACGGCGAGGGCGCGGCGGGTGACGAGCATGCTCGCGGTGTCGACGACGTCCTGGCTCGTGGCGCCCCGGTGCACCGCCGCGGCGGGCCCGTCGCCGGCGTCGGCGTGCACCGCCTCGCGCAGCGCGGCGACCAGTGGGACCACCGGGTTGCCGGCGGCAGCTGCCTCGACCGCGATGGCGGAGACGTCGAAGCGCTCGGGACGACAGGCCGCCGCGATGGCGTCGGCCGCCCCGGCGTCGAGCCCGCCCGCCTCGGCGGTGGCGTGGGCGAGCGCGGCCTCGACGTCGAGCAGGGCGGCGAGCCAGGCGGAGTCCGCGACGGCGTCGCGGGCCCCGCCGCGCGCGAGGATCTCGTCGAAGAGGCCGACGGGGCCCTGGGCGGCTCGGCCGTCGGGTGAGGTCACCGGCGCATCATGCCGCGCTCGCCGATGCGCGCAGGCAGGGCGTTTCCGCTCAGGCGAACTCCTTGACGATCGTCGCGCAGAACGCGTCGAGGTCGTTCGGGTTGCGGCTGGTGATCAGGCCCTGGTCGACGACGACCTCCTCGTCGACGACGGTGCCGCCGGCGTTGCGGATGTCGGTGCGCAGGCTCGGGAACGACGTGAGCCGCTTGCCCTTCACGAGATCGGCCTCGACGAGCGTCCAGGGCGCGTGGCAGATCGCGGCGATGGGCTTGCCCGCGCCCGCGATGGCCTGGACGAACGCGATGACGTCGTCGTTCTGGCGCAGCGTGTCCGGGTTGCAGGTGCCGCCGGGCAGGATGACGGCGTCGAAGTCGTCGGCGGACACGTCGGCGATCGCGGCGTCGACGGTGAACGTGTCGGCCTTGTTGATGTCGCTGTTCATCGCCTGGATCTCGCCGGTGTCGACCGAGATCAGGGTGGTCGTGGCGCCGGCGTCGTCGGCGGCCTGACGCGGCTGGGTCAGCTCGACCTGCTCGACGCCGCTCGCCGCGAGGATCGCGACGCGCTTGCCGGAGAGTTCGTTCGCCATGACGGATGGCCTCCTGGAGGGGATGTGGAGGGTGGGGACGGGATCGGGTGCCCGAGCCCCCGCCGACCCGAAACGGCGTCAGCCCTGCAGCTGCGGCGGGCCGCCCGCGCCGAGCTCCTCGCCTGCCTCGACCGCGTCGGCGCGCCCCCGCGCCCAACCCGCCAGCCGTGCGGCGTCGACGCCGTGGACGGGCCCGGTCGCGGCCCCCTCGGTGACGTTCTCGGCGGACCGTCGCAGCAGGGAGGCAGCGCCGCGGCGGTTGCCGCGCTGCTCGTGGGTCAGCCCCACCGCGAGCTGGGCGAGGCCCTTCCAGAACGGGCGCTCGTCGTCGGGACCCGATTTCCAGGCTCCCTCCAGCACCTCGTGGGCGTGGAAGGGATAGCCGGCGTCGAGCAGGCGCTGTGCCTCGACGAGCGCGTCCTGCGGGGGGAGCACGACGTCCTCGTCGACCCGCTCCACGCCCGCTTCGTCGGGTGGGAGGGGCCGGCCCGAGGCGTCCCGCGGCCGGGCGTTGCGGGCCCGCCCTGCCGGGTCGCGATCACGGTCGGCGCGTGGGGCTCCCGATGCCGTCATGCTCCGAGCCTGTCACGGGCGGAGCCGCGGAGTCGTGCGCGGCGGCAGGCTCGACGGTCCCCACCGGCCCGGCCGGGTCCTCGGTCGGCGTCGTGCCGCGGGTCGACAGCAGGCTGGTCACGGTGACGACCGCCAGCGTCGCCACGATGACCACGAGCGAGAGCCAGGTCGGCACCTCGGGGATCGACGTCGACACGTCCTCGTGGAGGTAGAGCAGGATCAGCTTCACGCCGATGAAGGCGAGGATGAACGCGAGCCCGTAGCTCAGGTGCACCAGGCGGTCGAGCAGCCCGACCAGCAGGAAGTACAGGGCACGCAGGCCGAGCAGGGCGAAGGCGTTCGCGGTGAACACCAGGTAGGCGTTCTGCGTGATGCCGAAGATCGCCGGGATCGAGTCGAGGGCGAACACCAGGTCCACCGAGAGGATCACCGCGACCGCGATGAAGAGCGGGGTGACCCCGAACGCGGCCGTCGATCCGGCGGATCAGCCGGCCGTCGTGCGCGTCGCCGTCCGCGGTGTCCGCCTCGTGGACGGTGACGAGCTTCCGGATCAGGCGCACCGCGACGTTGTCGCTCATGTCCTTCGGCTCGGCACCGTGGGACCGGATCAGGCCGTACGCGGTGTAGAGCAGGAACAGCCCGAAGATCACGAAGACGAACGCGAACGCGGAGATCACCGCAGCGCCGATGAGGATGAAGATCGCGCGCATCACCAGTGCGCCGATCACGCCCCAGAGCAGCACCTTCTGCTGGTGTCGCTTGGGCACAGCGAACTGACCCAGGATCACCGCGAAGATGAACAGGTTGTCGACCGACAGGCTCTTCTCGACCAGCCACCCGGAGAAGTACTCGATGCCGGACTGCTGACCCATGACGATCCACACACCGACACCGAAGGCCAGCGCGACGGCGACGTAGATCACCGACCACAGGGTGGCCTCGCGGAAGCTCACCTCGTGCGGCGACCGCGCGTGCCGGATGTCGACGGCGAGCAGGACGGCGATCCCGCCCATCGTCGCCGCCCAGACCCAGAACGGGACAGTCACCCTGCCTCCCTCACCCACGCCGTCCCCCGCGTCGGTGGCGCGGAGCTCCGGCTGTGCTCCCCCTGACGACGAACGGGAGGGACTTTGAGTTCCCTTTACCTGGTGAGGTCGGCCACGCCACCCGACGGGATGAACTCTCCTCGGCGCGCGCGCCACCCGCATCCCCCGCTCGCCCGATCAGGGACCGTGCGCCGCGGCGGACGGAGGACCGATGGCGATCAGGACGGTGCGGCCCCTGGCGGGTGGGATCGCGGCGCTGGCGACGGCGCTGGTGGTCGCCCCGAGTGCGCTCGCGGGGCCTCCCGGACCGACGCCGCCACCCCCACCTCCGACGGCACCGGGCCGCATCCTCGATCAGGTCCTGGCCCCCCGCGGCGGCGACGTGCCGGGCACCGAGTACCGCGACTTCACGACGACGGTGGCCGCCGGGCGCGTGCACGGGCACGTGGTGCGGGTCGACCTCGCGAACCGCTCCGTGGCCATCGCGCTGCTCCGCTCCCCCGTCGTCACCGCGACGGCGCCGGTGCCGGACCTCGCGGCGCGGGTCGGCGCTATCGCCGGGGTCAACGGTGACTTCTTCGACGAGGGGGGCACCGGGGCGCCCGTCGGGGTCGAGCTCGCCGGCGGTGTGCCGATCACCTCGTCCGTCGTGCCGGGCCGTCGCCCCGCGCCGCCCGGACCGCCCGGGTCCGACCCCGACACCGTGCTGGGGATCGACGCCTCGGGGGCGGCGCGGATCGACACCGTGCGCTTCGCCGGCAGCGTCGCGACCGCCGCCGCCCAGCTGCCGTTGACGGGGCTGAACACCTACGTGGTGCCGGTCGGCGGCATCGCGGTCTTCACCCCGGCGTGGGGCGCGCTGCCCCGCTCCCGCACGGTCTGCGGCTCGAACACCGACGCGCACGCCGCCTGCAGCCCGAACGCGGTCGAGATCCTCGTCCGCAACGGCACGGTGGCCGCGACCGGGCCCGTCGGCACCCGCGCCGTGCCCACCGGGGCGGTGGCGCTCGTCGGGCGCGACGCCGGGGCGGACGCCCTGCGTCGGCTGCGGGTCGGCGACCGGGCGGTCCCGCACTGGGAGCTGCGCGCCTCGGGAACGCCGGCGCTGCGGACGGCCCTGGGCGCGCTGGCGCTGGTGCGGGGCGGGGCGCCCTGGCCCGGGCTGCAGGACACCGAGCGGGCCCCGCGCACCGCGGTCGGCCTCTCGGCCGACGGCCGGACCCTGGCGCTGATCGCCGTCGACGGCAGGCAGCAGGCGAGCGTCGGCGCCACCCTCGCCCAGCTCGGCCGTCTCGTCGTCGACCTCGGCTACCCGCAGGCCGTCGCGCTCGACGGCGGCGGCTCGACGCAGATGGTCCGCAAGCCGGCGGGCGGCGCGCTCGCCGTCGTGAACACCCCCTCGGACCAGCCGCTGCGTCCGGTCCGCGACGGCGTCGCGGTGGTCCCCGCCCGCTGATCGATGCGCAGAAAAGTCACAGCCGCTGGAACACGGGGGTGGGGGTCATGGTTGTATCGGGCGTCCGGACCGGGCGCCATGTGCCCCCGGGTCTCATTAATAAGTGCCGCCAGGGACGATCGTTCGGCTGAAGCCCTGGTGTGCCACGCGCCGCGAGGCGGCTCATCGCCCGGTTCGGACACCCCAGCACGACGACGGGCCCCACATCTCACCCGAGGTGCGGGGCCCGTCGTGTGTCGCGGGGGCGGGTGCGGCTCAGCCGCCGCCGACCTGCTTCTGGACCTGCTGCTGCGCCTGCTGCGGCACAGATCTGCCGAGCCTGGTCGGCCGACGCCCCCTGGACGACCTGCTGGCGAACGCACTGTTCGGCCTGCTGCAGCGTCCCGCCGAGACCACCCGGGAGGACCACCAGGGCGAGCGCCGAGCCGATCGTGATGAGGACCGCCGCGATCAGCGCGATGATGCCGACGACGAGCCCGCCGATCGCGAGGCCCCGACGCGTGGCGCCCTGCCGGGACGCCCGCCGGATGCCGGCGATCCCGAGGATGATCGCGATGAGGGCCACGATGATCGGGATCAGGCCGAAACCGATCACACCACCGGTACCGATGAGGACGCCGAGCGCGGAGAGCCAGCAGAAGATCAGGGCGAGGATCGCCAGCAGCAGCGAGGCGAGCGCCGCACCGTTCTTCGGCGGAGGTGGCATCACCGACGCACTGCTGTTCCACTGCCCTGCGGGATCGCTCGTCACGTCGTGATCCTTCCTCGTGCGGCGCACCGGGGGCGCCCGGGCCGGTGCCGTGTCCACCCTGTACCCGGAGCGCCCCCGTTCACACGAGTCGTACCCGATCAGACCTGGTGCGCACCGGCGTCCGCGTGCGCCATGGCCTCCTGCTGGCGACGCTCCTCGTCGTCGCCGGCGATCGGGGCGCCGATCCAGGGCTCGGGGATGCCGAAGGCGTCGACGAGCGCCCGGGCGTGGGGCCGCAGGGCCTGGCAGAGCCGGTTGACCTCGGCCGTCACGGCCTTCGAGCGCGCGGCCGACATCCGGCCGTGCTCGAGGAACCAGCCCTTGTCGGCCTCGATCACCGAGAGGGCGTAGAGGTCGCAGACCTGCCGCATCACGGTCTTCGCCGCCGGGTCGGTCTGGGCCTCGCACGCGCGGTTGAAGGCGTCGAGGACGAGCCCGTCGAGGTGGCTGCGCGCGGACCGCAGCAGGTGGTCCTGCGCGTTGTTGAAGATCTCGAACGCGCGGTCGGCGCCCACACCCTTGCCCCGAGCGGGGCGCAGGCGGCGGACCAGCGAGTCGAGGGTGTGCTCCTCGCGGTCGTCGAGCAGCTTGATCTGCCAGGAGGCGTCGAGCACCGCGTCGTCGTCGCCACCCGCCGCGGCGCCGCGCAGGCGCTCCGCGAGCGAGTGCAGCGATGTGCGCTCCGCGACCGAGTCGAGCACCTGGTCGGCGACGAAGCGGATCGTGCCGAGCGTGTCGAGGTTGCCGAAGTCGTCGGCATAGCCCGAGATCAGCCCCTTCGCGACCAGCTGCAGCAGGACGGTGTTGTCGCCCTCGAAGGTGGTGAACACGTCGGTGTCGGTGCGCAGCGCGGCGAGCCGGTTCTCCGAGAGGAAGCCCTGCCCGCCGCACGCCTCGCGGCAGACCTGGATGACCTCGGTGGCGTTCCAGGTCGCGAGCGCCTTGATCCCCGCCGCCCGGGACTCGAGCTCGCGCTGACGCTTCTCCGGGACGTCCCCGCCGGCCTCGCGGGTGGTCTGGATGTCGTGGAGCATCTCGACGAGCTCGTTCTGGGCGAGGCGCAGCGCGTAGGTCCGGGCCAGCAGCGGCAGGAGCTTCCGCTGGTGGGCGAGGTAGTCGAGGATCCGGATCTCGCCCGCGCCCCCGGGAGCGGCGAACTGCCGACGGGCCTCGCCGTAGCGGATGGCGATCGTCAGCGCCAGCATCGCGGCGCCGACGGCCGAGCCGGAGACGCTGATCCGGCCGCGGACCAGCGCACCGAGCATGGTGAAGAAGCGGCGGTTCTCGCTCTCGATCGAGCTCGAGTAGGTGCCGTCGGCGGCGACGGTGCCGTAGCGGTCGAGGAGGTTCTCGCGCGGCACCCGCACGCCGTGGAAGGCCAGGCGCCCGTTGTCGACGCCGTTGAGACCCTCCTTGTGGCCGTCGTCGGTGATCTCGACGCCGGGCAGCACGGTGCCGTCCTCGTCGCGCAGCGGGACGAGGACCGCGTGCACGCCGTGGCGCTCCGGCTCCCGGCCGGCGGGCGCCGACCAGAGCTGCACGAAGACCGCGGCCATGCGCCCGTCGCGCGCGGCGTTGCCGATGTAGTCCTTGCGCGCCGACTCCGTCGGGGTGTCGACGACGAACTCGCCGGTCCGGGGGTCGTAGGTCGCGGTGGTGTGCACCGACTGGACGTCCGAGCCGTGGCCGGTCTCGGTCATGCCGAAGCAGCCCGGCAGGCTCAGGTCCATGACCGACGGCAGGTAGCGCGCGTGCTGCTCGGGGTTGCCGAGGGCCTGGATGGCGCCGCCGAACAGGCCCCACTGCACCCCGCTCTTGACCTGCAGGGACAGGTCGGCGAACGCGAGCATCTCGAAGGACACGACCGAGCCGCCGATGTCGCCGTGGCCGCCGACCGAGGTCGGGAAGCCGTGCAGGGCGTGCCCGTCGGCGGCGAGCTGTCCGAGCATCTCCCAGACGCGGTCGCGGTAGGTCTCGACGTCGGTGCCGGGCTCGACGCGCAGCGAGGCGAAGTCGTCGCGGGCGCGGATCTCGTCGCGCAGGCTCGACCACCGGCCGTCGAGGGCCCGGCGGACGGCGACGACGGCCGCGGGGGTGACCGACGCGGAGGCGAGAGGGGTGCTGGCGGTCATGGTCCGGACCTCCCGGGAGGCGGGGTGAGCGGCGGTCCGACGACCGCCGTCGAGATCAGGTTACCCGCGAGTAGGACTATCATTCCCCTGGTCAGCCCGTCGTCGCGGTGGCCGCGATCACGCCGGGAGTGTTCCCCGGCACGCGTCGGGGACACCCGGACCGCACCGTCCGGGTGACCGCGGCGTCGCGGTCAGGCCGTGGCGACGGCCTCGTTCACCGTGCGCGAGAGACCGGCCCAGGCGAGGTCGGCGATCTCGGACGCGATCGTCTCGCGCGGGACCTCGGGGCGGACGGTCAGCCAGTGGTCGCCCACGGAGCGCACCATGCCCACCAGCGCGTGCCCCCACGTGGTCGCGGGCGTGGCGTCGCGGTTCTGCCGGCGGAGCTCGGTGGAGATGATCTCGCCGACGAAGTCGCCGATGAACGAGGTGAGGTCGCCGACGAAGTCGTTCGGACCCCCGGCGGACGACGACCGCTCGGAGGTGGGCGGGCGCATCACGTAGCGGTAGATGTCCGGGTCGGCCTCGATGAGCCCGAGGTAGGCGTCCACCCCGGCCAGCAGGGTCTTCTCGGGCGGGCCGGCCTGGCGCATCGCGTCCTGGACCTGGCCGACGATCACGGCGCCCACGCGCTCGCAGACCGCCTGGTAGAGGTCGAACTTGTCCGCGAAGTGGCGGTACACGACCGTCTTCGAGGTGCGGGCCTGGGCCGCGACCTGGCTCATGCCGACGTCGGCGCCGTGGGTGCGGATGGCGACGATGGTCGCGAGGGTGAGCTCCTGGCGCCGCGCGCGCCGGTGGTCGTCCCAGCGGCTGGAACGTTTGTCGCGGCGTGGGGGTGGGGCACTGTTCCCGTCAGCACCACCGGCGTCCGCGCCGTCGTCAGCCGCGGCCTCGCCCGGCGACGGGCCCGGGCGACCGCGACGGGATCCGTCCCGGTGGCTCTGCCCCTCGTCCTCGTGACGTTGCGAACGACGACTCACGGCACCCACGGTACCTGCTACTTTCGGGTAACCAAGCCCAGTACCCCTGGAGGACCCAGTGGCCAGCCCCCGTCGCGCGGCGGTCGTCGGTGCCAACCGCATCCCGTTCGCCCGCTCCAACGGCGCCTATGCGCGCGCCTCCAACAAGGACATGCTCACCGCGGCGCTCGACGGTCTCGTCGCCCGCTTCGGGCTCGCCGACGAACGCGTGGGCGAGGTCGTCGCCGGTGCGGTGCTCAAGCACAGCCGCGACTTCAACCTCACCCGCGAGGCCGTGCTCGCCAGCCGGCTCTCGGCGTGGACGCCCACCTACGACGTCCAGCAGGCGTGCGGCACCGGCCTCGAGGCCGCGGTGCTGATCGCCAACAAGATCGCCCTCGGCCAGATCGAGTCCGGCGTGGCCGGCGGCGTCGACACCACCAGCGACGCCCCGATCGCGGTCAACGAGGACCTGCGTGAGGTCCTCCTGGCCGCCAACCGCGCCAAGTCCACGGCCGGGGTGATCAAGGCCCTCGCCGGCCTGCGCCCGGGCCAGATCGTCCCCGAGATCCCGGCCAACCGGGAGCCCGGGACGGGCATGTCGATGGGCGAGCACGCGGCCATCACCGCCGCCCACTGGGGCATCGAGCGCACCGCCCAGGACGAGCTCACCGCGCTGTCGCACCAGAACCTGGCGAAGGCCTACGACGCCGGGTTCTTCGACGACCTGATGACGCCCTACCTGGGGCTCACCAAGGACAACAACCTGCGCGCGGACTCCACCGCGGAGAAGCTCGGCAAGCTCAAGCCGGTCTTCTTCCCCGCCGGGGCCGACAAGGCCGAGGCGACGATGACCGCGGGCAACTCCACGCCGCTCACCGACGGCGCCGCCACGGTGCTCCTGGCCAGCGACGAGTGGGCCGCCGCGCGCGGGCTGCCCGTGCTCGCCCACCTCGTCGACGCCGAGACCGCGGCGGTCGACTACGTCCACGGCGACGAGGGCCTGCTCATGGCCCCGGCCTACGCGGTGCCGCGCCTGCTCGAGCGCAACGGCCTGACGCTGCAGGACTTCGACTACTACGAGATCCACGAGGCGTTCGCGTCCACGGTGCTCGCCACGCTCGCCGCGTGGGAGAGCCCGCAGTTCTGCAAGGAGCGCCTGGGCCTGGACGCACCGCTGGGCTCCATCGACCGTGCCAAGCTCAACGTGCACGGCTCGTCGCTCGCGGCGGGCCACCCGTTCGCGGCGACCGGCGCCCGCATCGTCCCCACCCTCGCCAAGACGATCAGCCAGAACGGTGGTGGGCGCGGACTCATCTCCATCTGCGCGGCCGGCGGTCAGGGCATCGTCGCCATCCTCGAGGCCTGAGAAGGAGCCGCAGCGATGTCCCACGACTGGTACTCCGACTTCGTCAACTCCGGCGTCGGCAAGGCGATCGCCGGCAACGTCGGCCTCCCCCCGGTGCCGATCCTGCGCCGCTGGGAGCCCGGCCAGCCGCTCCTGTCCGGCGCGGCCCTGCTCGGCACCGCCACGCCGAACGGCCGCGTCGCCAAGGTCGTCCGCGCCGTCCTCACCGAGGCGGGCGTGGAGGTCCACGACGACCCGAACGCCCCGATCGGCGGCGGTTCGTCGACCTCGAAGGTCGCCGCCGCGGTCGTCGACGCCACCGGCCTGTCCTCGCCGTCCGACCTCGCCGCGATCCAGGGCTTCCTCACGCCGGTGATGCGCCGCGTCGGGAACTCCGGACGCATCCTCGTGATCGGCGACGTGCCGGCCGAGGCCGAGCGGCCCGCCGTCCGCGCCGCCCGCCGCGCCCTGGAGGGCCTCGTGCGCTCCGCGGCCAAGGAGGCCCGCTACGGCGCCACGGTCAACCTGATCCACGTCGCCGACGGCGCCGAGAACGACCTCGAGTCGACCCTGCGCTTCTTCCTGTCGTCGCGCTCGGCCTTCGTCGACGGCCAGCGGATCGACGTCGGGGTGGTGCCGGGCTACGCCGGCTCGTCGGCGGGCACGGACTGGGACCGTCCGATCGCGGGCAAGGTCGCCGTCGTCACCGGCGCCGCGCGGGGCATCGGGCGCACCGTGGCGACGACCCTCGCCCGGGACGGCGCCACCGTGGTGTGCGTCGACATCCCGTCGGCCGGGGACGCGCTGGCCCGCACCGCCAACGACGTGGGCGGGACCGCGCTGCAGCTCGACATCACCGGCGACGGCGCGGGCGAGGCGATCCTGTCGCACTGCGAGCGCCACGGCGGCATCGACATCGTCGTGCACAACGCCGGCATCACCCGCGACAAGCTGCTCGCCAACCAGGACACCGATCGCTGGAACTCGGTGATCGACGTCAACCTGAACGCGCAGCTGGCGATCAACGACGTGCTCATCGCCTCGTCCGACGACACCGGGTTCCACCGCGGCGGGCGCATCGTCACCGTCTCGTCCATGGCGGGGATCGCGGGCAACCGCGGCCAGACCTCGTACGCGTCGTCGAAGGCGGGGGTCATCGGGCTCGTCGACGCCACCGCCCCGCTGCTGGCGGCGAAGGACGCGACGATCAACGCCGTCGCGCCCGGGTTCATCGAGACCGCGATGACCGCCGCGATGCCGGTCGGCACCCGCGAGGCGGGGCGGCGCCTGTCCTCGCTGACCCAGGGCGGGCTGCCGGTGGACGTGGCCGAGACGATCGCCTGGTTCGCCCAGGGCGCCTCGTACGCGGTCAACGGCCAGGTGCTCCGGGTCGACGGCCAGAACTTCCTGGGGGCCTGACGTGGAGACCGACACGCAGCATCAGGGGGAGCACGCCGACAGGGGAGCTGGAGCATGACCACCGAGACGCTGGACGCGCCCCCCACGCTGGGGGCGCTGTACGGGCGGGCACTGCTCACGGCGCGCTCGGGCGGGGACACGCTCCCCGACCGGACGCTGGAGCTCGCCGGCACCACGATCGACGCCGACGCCGTGGCGGACTACGCGCACGTCTGCGGGTTCGCGGTCGGCGGCGACGTGCCGCTGACCTACCCGCACATGCTCGCGTTCCCGCTGCAGATGCGACTGATGACCGACCGCGAGTTCCCCCTGCCCGCGCCGGGCATGGTGCACCTGCGCAACGTCATCACCCAGCGGCGGGCGCTGGAGGTCGGCGAGCCGCTGACGCTGCAGGTGCACGCCGAGCGGCTCGTCGCGCACCCCAAGGGCGCGCAGGTCGACCTCGTCTCGACGGTCGACACGTCCGACGGCGAGGGCACCTGGCACTCGCGCTCGACGTACTTCGTGCGCGGCGCGACCGCCGACGACGCGGCGGAGCCCGCGCCGCCGGAGCCCGCACCCGTCGTCGGGGACCGCCCGCACGCGGTGTGGAAGGTGCCCGGGGACATCGGCCGGCGCTACGCCGCGGTGTCGGGCGACGTGAACCCGATCCACATCAACTCGCTGGCCGCGAAGGCCTTCGGGATGCCGGGCACGATCGCGCACGGCATGTGGTCGAAGGCGCGGATCCTCGGCGCGCTCTCGGGGCGCTACGGGCCGGCGAGCACCGTCGATGCCGTGTTCAGGTCGCCGCTGCGCACCCCGTCGACCGCACTGCTCTACACCGCGGCGGCGAAGGACGGGTGGGACGCCGTGCTGCGCTCCACCAAGGGCAAGGACCACCTGCTGCTCACGATCCGCCCGAGCTAGCTGGTCGGCGATCCCGGAGGGCCCCGTCGATCCGTTTCGACGGGGCCCTCCGTACGTCTCCGGGTCCGTCCGCGTCCGCGGTGGCGCGTGATCGACATCGGTGGCGCGGACCGTTCGGTCCTCGGAGGGCTTCCCCACACCGTTCGCGATCTTGGTCGAGGACACCGGAGCTTCGGGGACATCACGGGACGAACCGGACCTCGGCGTCGGCGTCCGTGTCGGCGACGACACCCACACGGCAGGGGCCTTCACCGTCACACCGCAGGTCAGGTGGACGATGAGTGGTCGTGGCACCGCATTCCCCGTCCGGCCTGGCGCCGGACACCGGACCGATCGGCTGGTTCGACGTCGCCGACGACGTCCGCCCGGTCGACGGGCTCGACGGGCCCACGGTCGCCACACGCGCGGTCGAGGCCCCCGAGGACGCCACCGACGAGACCCCGGAGGACCCCACCGACGAGACCGGCGAGGAGTCCCCGGAGGGGTCCGCCGACGAGTCGGACGAGCCGACCGGCGATGCCGTGGACGAGGGCGCGGACGAGTCCGACGAGACTGTGGGCGACGGAGCAGACGCGTCGCACGAGGAGCTCCCCGACGAGGACGCGGACGACGCCGACCTGACCGCCGAGGACGAGACGGACGACGCGTCCGCCCGCTCCGACGCCTCCGAGCAGCCAGGGACCTCCGCGCAGCCAGACACCTCCGAGCAGGCAGAGGCCTCCGAGCACACGGGGGACGCCCCCCGCGACGGGCTCGGGACCGACACGGCGCCGGACGCCGACGAGGCTGCTCCCGAGGCCGAACCTGCTACCGAGGCCGAACCCGACGACGACGCCGCGGCCGAGGACGAGAGCCCCCTCGCGGCGAGCACCGTCCCCGTCGCACCCGTGGCCGCCGTCGGGACCACCGACGACGACACCACCGCGATCCCGATCTCCCCGGCGCGGCGCCGGTTCTCCCTCGTCCCCCGCTCCCGTTGGGTACGCCGGACGCTCGCGACGCTGGCGGTCGTCGTGCTCGTGCTCGCGGCGGTCGCGACGCCGTCCCTCGTGCACGCCCTGACCCGGCCCGGGTCGGACACCGTCGCGGCCCGGATCGCCGAATGGGGTCGCGACCACGGGCTCGGACCGGCCGTGACGTGGCTCGAGGCACGGCAGTACGAGCTGGACCAGCCCGCGACCGGCGGCGCCCCGGCGGGTGGCATCCCGCACGCGTCCGGCGCCGTCGTCGACCACCCCGGCGGCAGTCCCGCGCCGCCGCCCCTGCCCCCTCCCCCCGGGGTCGCGCCGCTGCCCGGCGAGGGCCAGTGGCAGACCGTGGTGTCCACCCCGCACGGCGACGCGGAGCGCCTGGCCACGGTCCGCCCGGACGCCGCGCACACGTCCTTCCTGGTCGGCGTGCTGTGGATGGACCCGAAGCTCGTGCAGGGCGTCCTCCACCCCGGCACCGAGGACCCGGGGGGCGACTGGTCCGTGCCGCCGTCGGTCGACTCCGACGAGCAGCGCACCGTCGTCAGCGCCTTCTCCGCGGGCTTCCGGCTGCAGGGTGACAGCCACGGCGGCTGGTACCTGGACGGGCGTGAGGGCCGGCCGCTCGTGCCCGGCGCCGCGAGCCTGGTGCTGCACCGCAACGGGACGGCGGACGTCGGGGCCTGGGGCAGCGAGGTCCGGATGACCCCGGACGTGGCCGCGGTCCGGCAGAACCTGATCCCGCTCGTCGACCACGGCGTCGTCAACCCGACGTGCGCGACGGGCGGCACGGCGGAGTGGGGCTCCACGGTCGGGCAGGCCGCCTACATCGCCCGTTCCGCGTTCGGGGTCACCGCGACCGGGGCCGAGAATCTACGTCGGGGGTCCGGCGCTGTCGGTGTGCACCCTCGGCGACATCCTCCGCTCGGCGGGGGCGGTCCGCGGGATGGAGCTCGACATCAACCCGGCCTGGGTCTCGGGCGCCTACTTCCACCCCACCGGCCAGCCGCACCCGGACGCGTTCCAGCTCTTCCCGGGCGAGCAGGTCGGGGCCCAGCACTATCTGCAGACCTCGAGCCGCGACTTCGTCTCGTTCGACCTGCGCTCGGTCGCCGACGCCACCGGCGCCGGCAGCACCCCGGCGACCTCCCAGCACCACGGGGGCAAGCACCAGGACTCGGGCGACAAGCACCACCCCTGACCGTGACGGCGCGGACACCCTCCGGGGTGGCCGTCACCAGACATGGGATGTCAGGATGTCTCGGTGCCCCTGGAGACTCCTCGGCGCGCGAGCGTCATCGGCGACGTGATCAGCCAGATGGAGACGATGGTCGTCTCCGGCGAGTGGCCGGTGGGCACGCGGATCCCGCCCGAACCCGAACTGGTCGCCGCGCTCGGCGTCGGACGCAACTCGGTCCGCGAGGCCGTCCGGGCACTCGCGCACTCCGGGATGCTCGAGGTCCGCCAGGGCGACGGGACCTGGGTGCGGGCCGCCAGCGGCCTGGGCGCGGCCCTCGACCGCTACGTGCGCCGTGCCGACGCCCGGCACGTCCTCGAGGTGCGCCGAGGCCTGGAGCGGGAGGCCGCGCGGCTCGCTGCCCGCCACCGCACGGACGACGACCTCGGGCGACTCACCGACGCGCTCGCGCGCCAGCACGCCCTGGCCGCCGCCGACGACCGCGACGGCTTCGTGCGCGGTGACCTCGAGTTCCACCGCACCGTCACCGCCGCCGCCCACAACCCGGTCCTGGCCGACCTGCTCGACCACCTCGGCGACGCCCTGGTCGCGACGATCGCGCTGACGGTGGACGAGCAGCACGCCGTGGGCTCGCCGCTGTTCCACGTGCACACCGATCTCGTCGAGGCCATCCGGGCCGGGGAGCCCGAGGCCGCCGGGCGCGCCTCGGACGCCCTGCTCGACGAGCTCCTCACCCTGGTCGGGGACCCGACGTGAGCCGTGTCCGCACCGCGGCCCTCGTCGTCGCGGTCCTGCTGATCGCCCTGAACCTGCGCCCGGCCGTCGTCGCCGTGTCCCCGCTGCTCGCGCAGATCCGGGTGGACCTCGGGATCGGCGGCGCCGTCGCCGGCCTGATCACGACGCTGCCGGTGCTCTGCTTCGGTCTGCTCGCGCCGTTCGCAGGACGGCTGGCGCGCCGGATCGGCCTCGAGACCGCGCTGCTGGCGGCGCTCCTGGTGCTGACCGCGGGCATCCTCGTGCGGCTCGTCCCGAGCCTCGCGACCCTGCTGGCGGGCAGCGTCCTCGCCGGGATCGCGATCGCGATCGGCAACACGTTGATGCCGGTCGTGGTCAAGCGGGACTTCCGCCACCGCACCGGCGTGATGACCGGTGCGTACTCGACGATGATCTCCGGCGGCGGCGCCCTGGCCGCCGCGGTGACGGTGCCCCTCGAGCACGCGACGGGCTTCGGGTGGCGCCCGACGCTGGCGCTGTGGGCGGTGCTGGTCGTGGCCGGGGTCGGGCTCTGGGTCCCGTGGGTCGTCCGCGCCCGGCGTCGTGCCGCGGCCGCGCCGCCGAGCACCCCCGCCGCTCCGGTGCGGGGGCTGTGGCGCAACGCCCTCGCCTGGCAGGTCACGCTCGTCATGGGCCTGCAGTCGCTGCAGTTCTACGCCCTCACCGCCTGGGTCCCGACGATCTTCGTCGACGAGGGCCGCTCGGCCACCGAGGCCGGCCTGCTGCTCTCGCTCGCCGGGGTCTGCTCGCTGCTGACCTCCGCGATCACCCCGGTGCTCGCCGCCCGCAGCCGGACCCAGCACCACCTGCTCGCGGCGCTGATCGTGGTCTGGGTGGTCGGCCTCCTCGGTCTGCTCCTCGCCCCCGGGGCGCTCGCGCCGCTGTGGATGGTGCTGATCGGGCTGGGCCAGGGGATCGGGATCAGCCTCGGGCTGACGCTCATCACGCTGCGCTCCCCCGACGCCGCGCACACCTCCGAGCTCTCGGGCATGGCGCAGGGCGTGGGCTACGTGCTCGCCGCGGCCGGCCCGCTGGCGCTCGGTGCGATCCACGACGCCACCGGCAGCTGGACCGCCCCGATCATCACGCTGCTCGTGCTGCTGGTGCCCCTGGCCGCGGCGGGGGTCGGCGCGGCGCGGGATCGTCACGTGTCGGGCCGGCCTGCTCCGGGCGACAGCGATGTGCCGTTGCTGCCGTCGGACGGCAGCACGGCGCCGTTCACCCATGACGGCCGGCCCGCCCCGGAACGGATTCCCGACGACGGGTCGGTGCGGGCCGGGCTGCGCCCGACCCTGCGCGGCGTCGTGCGCACCGCGGGCGGGACCCCGATCCCCGGCGCGACCGTCACCCTGGTCGACGACGACGGCCACCAGCTCGGCATCGCCCGGACCGACGAGGCCGGCGGCTACGAGCTGGCCGTGCCGCCGACCCCGTGTCTGCTGGTGTGCGCCGCCCCGGAACACGTCCCGGACGCCCGCCGGGCCGCCCCGGGCCGGGTGGACGTCGTGCTCGGGTCGCGCCCGGCACCGGTCGTCGGGACCTGAGGATCCGGACGCGAGGACGGCGGCGTCCTGACGTCAGGTGTCAGCAGTCCGACCGAGCACGCCGGTGGGGGCCACCGCTGACACCTACGGCGTGACGAGCATCTTCCCGGTGTTCTCTCCCCGGAGGAGGCCCTGGAACGCCTCGACCGCGTGGTCCACGCCCTCGACGGCGGTCTCCGCGAAGCGCACCCGGCCGTCGGCCACCCAGGGGGTGACCTCCTCGAGGAACGCCGGGAACCGGTCCAGCGAGTCGGTCACGATGAACCCCTGGATCGAGAGCCGCTTCTTCACGATCTTGAAGAGGTTGCGCGGGCCGGGGGTGGGCTCGTCGTCGGTGTCGTTGTAGTGGGCGATCGCCCCGCACGCGGCGACGCGGGCGTGGTCGTTGGCCACCGCGATGGCGGCCTCGAGGTGGTCGGCGCCGACGTTGTCGAAGTAGACGTCGAGGCCGTCGGGCATCGCCTTCTCGAGCTGGTCGAGGACGGGGCCGTCCTTGTAGTTGAACGCCGCGTCGTAGCCGAGCTCGTCGGTCAGCCACGCGACCTTCTCCGCGCTGCCGGCGCTGCCCACCACGAGCGAGGCGCCCTTCTGCTTCGCGATCTGCCCGACGAGGCTGCCGACCGCTCCCGCGGCGCCGGAGACGAACACCGCGTCGCCCTCGCGGAACGACGCCTTGTCCAGCAGCCCCACCCAGGCGGTGAGCCCGGGCGCGCCCAGCACGCCGAGGTAGGCCTTCGCGTCGACACCGGAGACGTCCGGGACCTTCTGCAGGTGCTTCGCCTTCGAGATCCCGTGGTCCCGCCAGGCGAGGTTGCCGAGGACCAGGTCCCCGACGGCCACGTCGGTCACGTCGGGACCGACCGCCGTCACCTCGCCGACCGAGCGGCCGTCCATGACCTCGTCCAGCCGGAACGGAGGCACGTACGACGGCACGTCGTTCATCCGGCCGCGCATGTAGGGGTCGACGGAGAACGCGTGGTTGGCGACGACGGCCTCGCCCGGTCCGGGCTCGGGGAGCTCGCGCTCGACGAGGGAGAAGTCGTCGGCGTCGGGGAAGCCGTGGGGGCGGCGGACGAGGTGGACCTCGTGGGCGGTCGTCATGTCCCCGGACTACCCGCGATGACGGGCGTGTGTCGCGCGGCCGCGACGGGAAACACGTGAGCCCGGTCGACGCACCCTGCCGGACCAGACCTGAGTCACATCGACTCAGGAATGAATCCGATGGCGGCATTGCTGATGCCCCTGACAGCCGCCGCAGGCAGCCAGCCGCGGGCGGCAGGACCCCCTCAGAGAGGTACGCATGACCAGCGCATTCGGTCCCGGCGACCCCGGGTCCGGCCAATTCGACGACTTCCTCGCGAGCTTCCTCGGCGGAGCGTCGCCCCGGGGTGCCCAGCGCATCGACATCACCGCGCTCATGACCGAGCAGGCCCGTGGCCTGGTCGGCGCGGCGGCCCAGCAGGCCGCCGAGCGCGGCAACACCGATCTCGACGCCTGGCACCTGCTCCTGGCCGGCCTCGCGGTTCCGCCGCTGCGCGCCCTGATCGCGGGGACGGGCGCGGACGTGGAGGAGCTGGCCCGTCACGCCGACGCGCAACTGCCGCGCGGCGACACGACGGGCGAGGCGCTCTCGTTGACCCCCACCGCGAAGCGCACGCTGCTCGACGCCCACCAGATCTCCCGCGCCCTCGGCGCGAGCTACATCGGGCCCGAGCACATCGTGCTGGCGCTCGCCGCCAACCCCGACTCCCCCGCCGGCAAGGCCCTGCAGGGCCGCGGGGTCGACCCGCAGTCGCTGCAGCGGTCGGCCTCCGGAGCGGGCCGGTCCGGCGCGGGCCAGGCCGGGCAGCAGGGCGAGAGCGACACCCCGACGATCGACCAGTTCGGCGTCGACCTGACCGCCAGGGCGCGGGCGGGCGAGCTGGACCCGGTGATCGGCCGTGAGGACGAGGTCGACCAGACCCTCGAGGTCCTCTCGCGCCGCACCAAGAACAACCCGGTGCTGATCGGTGAGGCCGGCGTCGGCAAGACCGCCGTCGTCGAGGGCATCGCCCAGCGCATCGTCGCGGGCGATGTCCCCGAGCAGCTCACCGCCAAGCGCATCGTCCAGCTCGACCTCACCGGCATGGTGGCGGGCACCCGCTACCGCGGTGACTTCGAGGAGCGCATGACGAAGCTCGTCAACGAGATCCGGCAGCACTCCGAGGAGCTCATCGTCTTCATCGACGAGCTCCACACGATGGTCGGTGCCGGGGGCAGCGGCGAGGGTGGCGGCATGGACGCCGGCAACATCCTCAAGCCGGCCCTGGCCCGCGGCGAGCTGCACGTCGTCGGCGCGACCACGCTCGACGAGTACCGGCAGTCCATCGAGAAGGACGCCGCGCTCGAGCGCCGGTTCCAGCCGGTGATGGTCCCGGAGCCCAGCGTCGCGGACACGATCGCGATCCTGCACGGGCTGCGCGACCGTTACGAGGCGCACCACCAGGTGCGCTTCACCGACGAGGCCCTGACAGCGGCCGCGGAGCTCTCCGAGCGCTACGTCACCGACCGGTTCCTGCCCGACAAGGCCATCGACCTCGTCGACCAGGCCGGTGCGCGCAAGCGCCTCCGCTCGAAGGGACCGCACACCGACACCCGCGAGCTCGAGCGCAAGGTCGAGTCGCTCCAGCGGGACAAGGACCAGGCGGTCGCCGACGAGGACTACGAGCGGGCCGGCGCGCTGCGTGACGAGGTCGCGCAGGCGACGCAGGCCCTGGAGGAGGCGCGCCACGAGCGCTCGTCCGGCCAGGGTGGCGTGCTCGAGGTCGGCGTCGAGGACATCGCCGAGGTGGTCTCGCGCTCGACCGGCATCCCGGTCGCACAGCTCACCGAGACCGAGCGGTCGCGGCTGCTCGGGCTGGAGGACCAGCTCCACGAGCGGGTCGTCGGCCAGGACGACGCGGTGCGCGCGGTCGCCGAGGCGGTCCGCCGCTCGCGTGCCGGCCTGGGCGACCCGGACCGGCCGATCGGCAGCTTCCTCTTCCTCGGCCCCACCGGCGTCGGGAAGACCGAGCTCGCCAAGGCCCTGGCCGCGGTGATGTTCGGCAACGAGGACCGCATGGTCCGCGTCGACATGAGCGAGTACTCCGAGCGGCACACCGTGTCGCGCCTGGTGGGCTCGCCCCCCGGGTACGTCGGCTACGGCGAGGCCGGGCAGCTGACCGAGGAGATCCGGCGCCGTCCGTACTCGGTCGTGCTGCTCGACGAGATGGAGAAGGCCCACCCGGACGTCTTCAACACGCTGCTGCAGGTGCTCGACGACGGCCGGCTCACCGACTCGCAGGGCCGCACGGTCGACTTCCGCAACACGGTGCTGATCATGACCAGCAACGTGGGGTCGGAGCTGATCACGACGAACACGCAGGCCCTGGGCTTCGCGCCGTCGAACGTGAGCAGTGACCAGTCGCTGCAGGACCGGCTCATGCCGCGGCTGCGCGAGTCGTTCCGGCCGGAGTTCCTCAACCGGATCGACGAGGTGATCGTCTTCAAGCGGCTCGACGCCGAGCAGCTGCGGACCATCACCGACCTGCTGCTCGGCGAGACCCGCGAGCGGCTGGCGTCGCTGCACATCGGCATCGACTTCAGCGTGGCCGCCGTCGACTGGCTCGCCGAGCACGGCTACCAGCCCGAGTTCGGGGCCCGGCCGCTGCGCCGGACGATCCAGCGTGAGGTCGGCAACCGGCTCTCGGAGATGCTGCTGGCCGACGAGGTCGCCGCGGGCCAGACGGTCCTCGTCGACGTCACCTTCGACGGGGACGCGCTGACGTTCTCCGTGGTCGAGCCCGCCCTGGCGAGCTGACTCCGGGCGTACTGAGTGAAGGGCCCCCTCGGTCGAGTAGATCGACCGAGGGGGCCCTTCGCTCGTCCCGGGGCCGGAGCGCCGGTTCCGGCGATGGATGCAGTCGGCCCCTCCGTCCGACCGATGATGGCCGTCGACCCGTACGGACCCGTCTGCGGTGATCTTCGGGTGGGTATTCAGCACGCCCGTACCCGTCCGGGAGGAGTCCACCATGAGTGCCGACGTCGGTGACCGGATCACCCTGCACGGCAACACCGTCGACACCCCCGACCGGACGGGCACGATCGTCGGCGTCCTCGGCACCGACGGCCCGCCCTACCGGGTGCGGTTCGACTCCGGCGACGAGACGATCGTGACGCCGGGGCCGGACGCCACCATCGAGCCGCCCAGCGTCGGCCAGCGCCTGGAACAGGCCGCCGACAAGGCGAGCGAGGTGGCAGGCGAGGTCGCCGAGCGCGCCCGCGACACCGCCGAGGACGTGACCGGTCGCGCCGCGCGCGCCGTCTCCGACGTCGCCGCGACGGTGGCCGACCGCCTCCAGCGCTGAGGGCCGTCAGGCCCGGCGCGCCGCCGGGGCCGGGATCGGCGGGACGGCCGGTCCGCTCCGGTCGGCGGCGAGGAGCTCCACCGAGAAACAGGTGTCCCCGGGCACGCTCGTGACCCCGAGCCGGCCACCGTGCTCGGTGACCACGGCGGAGACGATCGAGAGCCCCAGGCCGGTGCTGCCCGTGCTGCGGGCGCGCCCGGTGTGACCGCGGGCGAAGCGCTCGAAGACGTGGTCGAGCAGGTCGGGTGCGATCCCCGGGCCGTCGTCGGCCACCTCGAGCCGCACCACGTCACCGCGGCGCCCGAGCCCGGCGACGACGCGGGTGCCCGGCGGGGTGTGGGTGCGGGCGTTGGCCAGCAGGTTCGCGACCACCTGGTGCAGGCGTTCGGGGTCCCCGACGACGTCGAACCGCATCTCCTCGGGCTCCTCGGGGAGCTGGAGCGACCACCGGTGGGTGGGGGCGACGGCGTGCGCGTCGGCCACCGCGTCGGCGACCAGCCGGGCGAGGTCGACGCGCTCGCGGGCGAGCGGGCGCCCGGCGTCGAGACGCGCCAGCAGGAGGAGGTCCTCGACGAGCAGCGTCATCCGCTCGGTCTGCGAGCCGACCCGCTCGAGCATCGCCGCCACCTCGGGCGGCAGCTCGTCCGCGCGGCGGCGGGCCAGCTCGGAGTAGCCGCGGATCGCGGCGAGCGGGGTGCGGAGCTCGTGGGAGGCGTCGGCGACGAAGCGCCGCACCCGGGTCTCGGACTCCTGCCGGACCTCGAGAGCGCCGGCGACGTGGCCGAGCATGCGGTTGAACGCGACGCCCACCTGGCCGATCTCGGTGCGCGGGTCGGCGTCGGCCTCGGGCACGCGGTCGTCGAGCTCCACCTCCCCCCGCTCCAGGGGCAGCTCCGAGACCCGGCGCGCCGTGGCCGAGACCCGGTGCAGCGGGCGCAGCGTGGCCCGCGTCGCGAAGGCCGCGATCACCCCCGCGATGGCCACGCCGATGGCGAAGATGACGACCTCGATGAACGCGAGCCGCCCGACGGTGGCGTCCATCCGCGCGGTGGAGATGCCGACGGCCAGGATCGAGCCGTCCGACACGGTCCGCGCCTCGACGAGGTAGGTCCCGAGCCCGGGCAGGGTGACGGGCTGGGCGTTGTTCGGGTCGAGCCCGCCCTGCCCACCGGTCTGCGGGGTGACCGCCAGGACCGGGGCGACGGAGTCGGGGGACAACGGCTGGTCCGGGGCGCGGAAGTTCCCCAGCGACGCCGCGGACACCACCTGCCCGTCCACGATGCGCACCTGGATGCGGCTGGTGCCGTCCCCGCCGCCGATGCCGCTGCCCGCGTCGGGCGGGGGCGGGCGGTGCGCGTCGTCGTCCTCACCGGGCGGACCCGCCGCGAAGCCGACGGTCCGCGAGACCTCCTGGGCGAGCTGCTCGCTCAGGTAGTGCCGCAGCGACAGCGCCGCCCCGAAGCCGACGACCGTGCACACCACGGCCATCAGGATCACCGTCGTGAGGACGATCCGGGCCTGCAGTGTCCGCATCAGGTGCATGATCCCTCCCGACCGCGGCCGATCACCCGGCGGGCTTGAGGACGTACCCCGCGCCGCGCACCGTGTGGATCATCGGCGCCCGGCCGGCGTCGATCTTCTTGCGCAGGTAGGAGATGTAGAGCTCGACGATGTTCGACTGACCACCGAAATCGTAGTTCCAGACCCGGTCGAGGATCTGGGCCTTGGAGAGCACCCGGCGGGGGTTGCGCATGAGGAAGCGCAGCAGCTCGAACTCGGTGGCCGTCAGGTCGACCTGCGCGCCGCCGCGGAACACCTCGTGGGAGTCCTCGTCGAGCGTGAGGTCGCCGACGACGAGGCCCGCGTCGCCGCGGACCGCGGTCGCGACGGCGGCGCGGCGCAGCAGGCCCCGCAGCCGCGCGACGACCTCCTCGAGGCTGAAGGGCTTGGTGACGTAGTCGTCGCCGCCCGCCGTGATGCCCGCGACCCGGTCCTCCACGGCGTCCCGCGCGGTCAGGAACAGCACCGGGACCTCGGGGATGTCCGCCCGCAGGCGCCGCAGCACCTCGAAGCCGTCGATGTCGGGCAGCATCACGTCGAGCACGACGACGTCGGGCCGGAACTCCCGGCCCTGGGTCACCGCGCCGATGCCGTCGCCCGCACTGCGGACGTCCCACCCCTCGTAGCGCAGGGCCATCGAGAGGAGGTCGGCCAGCGTCGGCTCGTCGTCGACGACGAGGGCGCGGACGGGGCTGCCGTCGGGCCGCCGCAGCTCGGCACGGGTCGCGTTCATGCCCACTACCATGGCACCGACCGATCTTCGCCTGCTGAGCGGTCCCTGTGTGCCTCCTGTGACGGCTCGCCCTCAGCCGCGGACGGGCAGGGTCTCCCAGCCGCGCAGGATGATCGTCGGGCGGCGGGTCCCCGGGCCGGCCGGAGCGAGGTCCGGGAAGCGGGTGAACAGCTCCCGCAGCGCGACCTCGCCCTCCATGCGCGCGAGCGCCGCCCCGAGGCAGTAGTGGATGCCGCTGGAGAACGCGACGTGCTCCTTGGCGTTCGCCCGGGTGACGTCGAAGCGGTCGGGGTCGGCGAAGACGGCGGGGTCGCGGTTGGCCGCGCCCAGCACCGTCACGACGATCTCCCCGGCCGCGATCGGCACCCCCTCCACCTCGGTGTCGCGGCGCGCCATCCGCGCCGTGCGCTGCACCGGGGAGTCGTGGCGCAGCACCTCGTCGACCGCGTTCGGCCACAGCGACGGGTCCTCGGCGAGCCGGGCCCGCTGGTCGGGGTGCTCGAAGAGCCGGACGGTGCCGTTGGAGATGAGGTTGACCGTCGTCTCGAACCCCGCGGCGAGGATGAGCATCGAGGTGGCGACGAGCTCCTGCTCGGTCAGGCCCGACCCGTCGTCGTCGGAGACCTGCACCAGCTTCGAGAGCAGGTCGGCCCCGTCGGACGGTCGCGTTCCGCCGCGCTTCGTCTCCCCGGCGGCACTCCGCAGCGACCGCAGGTGCCCCCGCAGCCAGGCGTCGAACGCGGCCAGCGAGCGCTCCGAGCGGGCGTACCGCTGCCACGGCAGACCCATGTCCAGGCTCGCCGCCGCCCCGTCGCCCCACGCGAGCAGGGTCGGGCGCATCTCCGCGGGCACCCCGAGCATCTCGGCGATGACGGTGACGGGCACGAGGGCCGCGTACCGGTGCACGAGGTCGACCGAACCCCCGCGCTCGAACGCGACGGCCAGTTCGTCGAGCAGCTCGGCGGTGATCTCCTCCGTCCGCGTCCGGAGCGCGGCGACGGCCTTGGCGGTGAACGCTCGGGAGACCAGCCGGCGGAAGCGGGCGTGGTCGGGCGGGTCCACGACGAGCATCGACGGCGGGGTGTCGACGCCGGCGTAGCGGCGGGGCCCGACGAGCCCGAGTCCCGCGCGGACCGGGGCGGGGAGCACCCGGTCGCGGTCGGCCACCCCGAAGTCGTCGCTGCGCAGGACGGCGGTCGCGACGCCGTGGTGCGCGGTGACCCGGCCCAGCGGGCCCTGGGCGAACGGGCGGTCCCGGCGCAGCTCGCGGTAGTGCTCCCACGGCTCGGCCTGCTGTGCCGGGTCGCGCAGCAGTCGCGCATCGGAGCTCCCGGCGCGCGCCCGCGAGGCCAGCGCGCGGCGCAGCAGGCCGTGCGAGAGCGCCCAGCGGGCGGCCAGGACGGGCGTCGACGGCGCGCCGGCGGGCGCGTGGACGGGCTCGTCGGCCGCGGTGCGCGGCGGGGAGGACGCAGGAGCCGAGGACATGAGGGACCACCTCTCACCGACCGACCGTCGGAGACATACTCCGGGTATGTTCCTGACGGGGACTATGGTCGGCCCCGTGGCACAGGTCAAGAGCCGTCGCGGGGAGTACACCGAGGCGACGCGGCGTGCCCTGCTCGACGCGGCCGCGGAGCTCTTCACCGAGCGCGGCTTCGCCCGCACGTCGCTCGACGACGTGGCGGCGGTCGCCCGGGTGACCAAGGGCGCGATCTACCACCACTTCGCCAGCAAGCCGGGCCTGTTCGAGGCCCTGTTCGACGAGCTCGAGCTGTCCGAGAACGGCGCGGCGCGCGCGGCGTTCGACGCCGAGGAGGACCCGGCGGTGGGCGCGCTGGCCGCGCTCGACCAGTTCCTGCTCGCGTGCTCCGAGCCGGTCTACGGCACGCTGGTCTTCCGCGAGGCACCGCTCGCGCTGGGCTGGGACGCCTGGCGGCGCTGCGAGGAGAAGTACTCCTACGCCCTGCTCAGCGAGATGCTGGACGCGCTCGCGGCCGCCGGGCGGATTCCCCGGGGCGTCGGCGAGGCGCTCCCGAGCATCGCGTTCGGGATGCTCAGCGCGGCGGGCCAACTGCTCGCGCGGACCCCGGCGCCGGACCGCGAGCGGGTGCGGGCCGAGTGCCGGGCGGCGTTCGTGGCGTTGCTGACGGGGATGGGTGCGCTCCACGCCGGCGGGCAGTGACCGTCGCCGTGGCGACGAGAGGTGCTCACGGGGCGGAGCCGCCGGCCTCGTGGTGGCGCCGGGGGACGGGCCGGCCGGACGCGGCCTGGCACCAGCCGCCGCGGGTGGTCGACATCCGACGGCGCGTCGTGGGGACGAGCTCCCCGTGCAGGACGTAGCGCCCGTCCTCGAGGGCCCAGTGGAGGTACTGCTCCTCCCACGGGCGCTCCATCAGGCTCACGCGCTCGGACATCTCCTTCTGCTCCGCCCAGAACCGGGTCAGGGCCTCCCACCTCGTCTTCACACGTCCATGCTCCGACCGTTCCCGCCGCGCGAGAAGCAACTATCCGCGGAGCCGGCCTTAAGCTGAGCTACATGCTCGACCCTCGCCGTCTCCTCGTGCTGCGCGCGGTGGTCCGCGCCGGCTCGATGAGCGCCGCGGCCACGGAGCTCGGCTACACCCCCTCGGCGGTGTCGCAGCAGGTCGGCGCCCTGGAACGGGAGGTCGCGACGCCGTTGCTGGTGCGCCACTCCCGCGGGGTGCACCCCACCGAGGCGGGGGCCGTGCTCGTCGAGCACGCCGACGTCGTCGCCGGCCGCCTGGAACGGGCCCGGGAGGAGGTGGCCGACCTCACCGCGCTGCGGGCGGGCCGGCTGCGCCTCGCGGCGTTCGCGAGCGCGGGGGCGCGCCTGCTGCCCGGGGCGATCGGGGTGTTCCGACGCCGCCACCCCGGGGTGCGGCTCTCCCTGGAGCTGCGCGAGCCCGAGGACAGCCCTGATCTGGTGCGCGAGGGGGAGCTCGATCTCGCGATCACCTTCGGCTACCGGCCGGGAGACGACGCGGAGCGGAGCTCGCCCCCGGAGCTCTACCCCGAGCCGGACACCGAGGGGCTCACCGCGACCTGGCTGCTCGACGACGTCGTCAACGTCGCCCTCCCGCCGGGCCACCCCGCCCTGGAGGACGCGGGCGTCCGGCCGACCGACGAGATCGACGTCAGCACCCTGCGCGACGCGGCCTGGATCCGGGACTCCGGGCAAGATCTGCCGCGAGCAGCTCGTGGAGATGTGCGCGGCCGCCGGGTTCACGCCGAACATCGCCTTCGACTCCGACGACTTCCCGATGGTCAGCGGGCTCATCGAGTCCGGGGTCGGGGTGGCGCTGGTGCCGGACCTCGCCGTGCACCAGATGGGACGCCGGGTGGTGCTGCGCCGGCTGCGCCCGCGGGTGGTGCGGCGCATCCAGGCCCTCACCCCGCTGCGCCCCTCGCCCGCGACGACGGCGATGCTCGAGGTCCTCACGTCCCGTCGGCCCGCCTGACGCGGGTCCTCGTTCTCCTGACGATCCCGGGAATGCGACGCGGGCCGCCGGTCGTGCCGGTGTCCGGGAGAGGCCGCGCACTCACTCCCGGAAGGCGTCGAGAATCCGGTCGGCCGCCAGGGCGGGGGTGAGCTCGCCGTCGAGGACCTCCCGCTCGGTGTCCGCGCGGATCTCCTTGACCTTCGGGTGGTCGCGCAGCCGGCCCAGCAGCCGCTCGCGGACCATCTGCCAGGTCCAGTCCACCTGCTGGCGGGCGCGCTTGGCGGCGAACTCGTCCCGGGAGTCGAGGAACTCCTGGTGGCTGACCAGCGCCGACCAGACGTCGTCGAGACCCGTCCGTTCCTGCGCCGAGCACGTGAGCACCGGCACCTGCCACGGGTCCCGCTCGCCACGCAGCATCTTCAGCGCCGACTCCAGCTCCCGCGCCGCCCGCTTCGCGTCGCGGGCGTGCGGGCCGTCGGCCTTGTTCACCGCGATGACGTCGGCGATCTCGAGGATGCCCCGCTTGATCCCCTGCAGCGAGTCCCCGGTGCGGGCCAGGGTGAGGAAGAGGAACGAGTCGACCATCTCCGCCACGGCGGTCTCCGACTGGCCGACCCCGACGGTCTCGACGATGACGACGTCGTAGCCCGCCGCCTCCATCACCACCATCGTCTCGCGGGTGGCCTTGGCGACGCCGCCGAGCGTGCCCGCCGTCGGCGAGGGCCGGATGAAGGCGTCGTCGTC
Organism: uncultured Actinomycetota bacterium; assembly: GCA_963849235.1. Classification (GTDB taxonomy): domain Bacteria; phylum Actinomycetota; class Actinomycetes; order Mycobacteriales; family Pseudonocardiaceae; genus Actinomycetospora. The sequence continues at coordinate 118,488 of CAWKGY010000007.1, forward strand.
GGTGGCGAGCGCGTCCATCCGGGTCTTGTCGCCGAGGATCGAGCCGCCGCTGCGCGTGGAGGACGGGTCGACGGCGAGGACCGCGACCTTGCTGCCCGAGGCCGTGAGCTGCGAGCCCAGCGCCCCGATGAACGTCGACTTCCCGACGCCGGGCACGCCCGAGATCCCGATGCGACGGGCGCCGCCCGCGTCGGGCAGCAGCTCCACGAGCAGCTCCTGGGCGGCGTCGCGGTGGTCGGCCCGGGTGGACTCGACCAACGTGATCGCCCGCCCGATCCAGAGCCGGGAGCCCGAGCGGACGCCCTCGACGTACTTCTCCAGGTCGATGTCGCTCACTCCTGCTCTCCCTCGGAACTTCACGACGACGAGGCCGCGCACGCCCTCGGCGGGGTCGACGCCGTCGTCCTGGGTGACGATCGGCAGCCGGTGCGCGACCGCACGGGCGACGATCCACAGATCGTTCCTCACGCCGGATCGCGTCGCACGGCCACCCGCCTCGCGGATGTCGTCTCCGGGAACGGCTCGTCCGCCGTGGAGGAAGATTGTCGGACCCCCTCGCTAGCTTCCGCCCCATCGCAGGTGAGCAGGGGGTTCGACATGGCGGGGAACGTGACGGTCGACGGAGTCCGCGACGAGGACGTGGCCGAGGCGGTCGGCCCGACGACGACGGAGCGCGGCAGGCGGTACGCCCGCGACGGCGCCGTCCTGTTCTCGGAGTGGCACGCGGGGGCGCTCCAGCTGCGAGCCGTGGTCCGCGGCGGTGAGGGGCAGATCTACTCGACGATCGTGCGCTTCGAGCCCGACCCCCGCGGCGGTCTCGAGCTGGTCGACGGCGCGTGCTCGTGCCCGGTCGGGGTGATGTGCAAGCACGTCGCGGCCGCCGCGCTCAGCGCGGTCCCGCCGAGTCCGGTCCCCCCGCCCCCGAGCTGGGAGGCCACGCTCGAGGCGCTGCTCGGTCCCGCGGAGGAACCCCCGTCCCCGCCGACGAGCACCCTCGCGATCGAGCTGACGCCCGACGGTGCCGGCGGACTCATGGCGCGCCTCGTGCGCCCCGGGGCCAAGGGCTGGGTCTACGGCGGGCTGCTGTGGAACCGGATGCTGCAGCCGGCCGCGCAGGCGCAGCACCACCCCGAGCACCTGGCGCTCGTGCGCGAGCTCTACCTGCTCCACCAGGCCGCGCGGTCCGGCTCCGGGTTCTCGCCGTACCGCTACTTCGGCTACGGCGCCGACGAGAAGCAGATCGACCTGGCGGAGATATCGAGCCCCCGGCTGTGGTCGCTGCTCGACGCGGCCGCCGACGCCGGCCTGCACCTCCTGCCCTCGCGTCACCGGCTCGGCCCGGTCGGCCGGCCCGGTCTCGGCGCGCTCTCGCTCGACGTCACCTCCGGCCCCGACGACCAGTCGCTCGCGATCCGCCCGGTCCTGCGTCTCGTCGGCGACGACGCTCCCGACCACGACGCCGTGCCGGTCGCCTTCCTCGGCGGGGACACGGCACACGGTGTCGCGACCGTGTCCGCCGCGGAGGGCCTGGTGCCGGCCTCGTGCCGTCTCACCCTGACCCGCCTCGACCCGCCCGTCGCCCGATCGATCTGGCGGGCGGCGCTCGACGACGCCGACATCGCCGTCCCCGCCGACGCGGTCGACCGCTTCCGGGCGCGCTTCGCCCCCCGGCTGGCCGCGATGCGTGGCGTGACGTCCTCGGACGGCACCTTCGCCGCACCGCGGATCGGCGGCCCGGTCCTGGTGCTGCGGGCGGCGTTCGGGCCCGACCACCGGCTCGACCTGACGTGGGAGTGGTCCTACGACATCGACGGCTCCGACGTCCGGGCCGCGCTCGGCCCCGCCGGGCGGGCCGAGGAGTACCGCGACCCGGCCGCGGAGCGCCGCGTGCTGGACGGGCTCGCCGACCTCCCGGTCGACTGGGAGCGGTTCGGGCTCCGGCGGGGCCGGGAGCTCGTGGCGGCCCGGCTCGGCGGGCTCGACACGGCCGCCTTCGCCACGGAGGCGCTGCCCGTCCTCGACGACGCCGACGGCGTCCGGGTCGAGCGGTCGGGCGAGGCGGCCGACTACCGCGAGGTCGGCGACGAGCTGGCCATCGGGGTGTCGACGACCGAGTCCGACACCGGCACCGACTGGTTCGACCTGCGGGTCACGATCCGGCTCGAGGGCCGGGAGGTCCCGTTCGCGGAGGTCTTCGCCGCGCTCGCCCTCGGCCGGACCCACCTCCTGCTGCCCGACGGCGCCTACTTCTCGCTGGAGAAGCCCGAGCTGGTCGCGCTGCGCACGCTGATCGAGGAGGCGCGGGCGATGCAGGACCGCCCCGCGGATCAGCTCCGCGTCAGCCGCTACCAGGCCGGTTGGTGGGAGGAGCTCGACGCGCTCGGCGTGGTCGAGGGGCAGGCCCGTGCCTGGCAGGAGCAGGTCGGTGGGCTCCTCGGCCGGGCGGGCGGAGCGACCGGGGACGGCGGCGCGGACGCACTCGAGGCCGCCGTCGTCCCGGCCTCGCTGCGGGCCGACCTCCGGCCGTACCAACAGGCCGGCTTCGCGTGGCTGGCCTTCCTCTGGCGCCACCGGCTCGGTGGCGTGCTGGCCGACGACATGGGTCTCGGCAAGACCGTGCAGGCGCTGGCCCTGATCGCCCACGCCCGCGCGGCCGACCCCGACGCGGGGCCGGTGCTGATCGTCGCGCCCACCAGCGTCGTGCCGAACTGGACCGCCGAGGCCGCACGGTTCACCCCGGAGCTCCGGGTGGTCGCGTTGACCGACACCCTGCGGCGTCGGGGCCTGGAGCTGGAGACGCTGATCGACGGCGCCGACGTCGTCGTCACCTCGTACACGCTCTTCCGGCTCGACGCCGAGGCCCACGAGCAGGTCGGCTGGTCGGGAGTCCTCTTCGACGAGGCGCAGTTCCTCAAGAACCGGCGCTCGAAGGTCTACCAGTGCGCCCGGCGCGTGCCCGCCCCGTTCAAGCTCGCGATCACCGGCACGCCGATGGAGAACGACCTCATGGAGCTCTGGTCGCTCCTCTCGATCACCGCGCCGGGTCTCTTCCCGCACCCGGAGCGGTTCCGGGAGACCTTCGCCCGGCCCGTCGAGAAGGGCGACACCGAGGTGCTGGCCCGCCTCCGGCGCCGGGTGCGGCCGCTGATGCTGCGGCGCACGAAGGAGCAGGTCGCGCCGGAGCTGCCGCCCAAGCAGCAGCAGGTGCTCCCCGTCGAGCTCGCCCCCGCGCACCAGCGGCTCTACCAGCGCGTCCTGGCGCGGGAACGCCAGAAGATCCTGCACCTGCTCGACGACGTGGACGGCAACCGCCTCACGATCCTCGCCTCGATCACCCGGCTCCGGCAGCTCAGCCTGCATCCCGCGCTGATCGGGGAGGACGAGGCGGGCGGCTCGGCCAAGATCGACCTGCTCGTCGAGCACCTCCACGACGTGACGACCTCGGGGCACCGCGCCCTGGTGTTCAGCCAGTTCACCGGCTTCCTCGCCCACGTCCGCGCCGCCCTCGACGACGCCGGGATCCCGTACGCCTACCTCGACGGCACCACGAAGGACCGGGGCGCGGCCGTGGCCGAGTTCAAGGACGGCGTCGCCCCGGTGTTCCTGATCAGCCTCAAGGCCGGCGGGTTCGGGCTCAACCTCACCGAGGCCGACTACTGCTTCCTGCTCGACCCGTGGTGGAACCCGGCCACCGAGGCGCAGGCGATCGACCGGACGCACCGCATCGGGCAGGACCGCACGGTCATGGTCTACCGGCTCATCGCCGCCGACACGATCGAGGAGAAGGTCCGCGCGCTCGCGCAGCGCAAGGAGGCCCTCACCGCCGGGGTCATGGACGACGGCGCGGCGTTCGCCGCCGCGCTCGACGCCGACGACATCCGCGCCCTGGTCTCCTGACCGGTCAGGACGCCGAGCCGTGCCCCAGCTTCTCCGCGAGCGACTCCAGCAGCTGCGTCGCCGCGTCGGCGATCACCGTGCCCGGACCGAAGATCGCGGACGCGCCGCTCGCGAGCAGCTCCTCGTGGTCGCCGGGCGGGATCACGCCGCCGGCCACGATCAGGATCTCCGACGCCCCCAGCTCGGCCAGCGCGTCACGCAGCGCGGGCACCAGCGAGAGGTGCCCGGCAGCGAGGGACGACACCCCGACGACGTGCACGTCCGACTCGACGGCCTGCCGCGCGACCTCCTCGGGGGTCTGGAACAGCGGGCCCACGTCGACGTCGAAGCCGAGGTCGGCGAACGCGGTGGCGATGACCTTCTGCCCCCGGTCGTGCCCGTCCTGGCCCATCTTCGCGACGAGGATGCGGGGCCTCCGGCCCTCGGCCTCCTCGAACGCCGCCGCGGCGGAGCGGGCCTTCTCGACGGCGGAGTTCTCGCCCACCTCGTCACGGTAGACCCCGGAGATCGTCCGGACGTCCGAGCGGTGCCGGCCGTAGACCTTCTCCAGGGCGTCCGAGAATCTCCCCGACCGAGGCGTGCGCGCGGGCCGCCTCGATCGCGAGGGAGAGCAGGTTGCCGTCCAGCCCGGGCTCACGGGTGCCGTCCTGGGCCGCCTGCGCGGCGTTGGTCAACGCGTTCAACGCCGACTCCACCGCGGCTCCGTCACGGTCGTCGCGCAGCTCCTTCAGCCGGGCGACCTGCTGGCGCAGCACGTCGGCGTTGTCGACCTTGAGCACGTCGACGTCCTCGCCGCCGAGCAGCGGGTACTTGTTGATGCCGATCACCGGCTGGCGCCCGGAGTCGATCCGCGCCTGGGTGCGTGCGGCGGCCTCCTCGATGCGCATCTTCGGCAGGCCCTCGTCGATCGCCTTGGCCATGCCGCCGGTCTTCTCGACCTCCTCGATGTGGGCCCAGGCGCGCCCGGCGAGCTCGCGGGTGAGGCGCTCGACGTAGGCCGAGCCGCCCCACGGGTCCACGGTCCGCGTGGTCCCCGACTCCTGCTGCAGCAGCAGCTGCGTGTTGCGCGCGATGCGGGCGGAGAAGTCGGTGGGCAGGGCGAGCGCCTCGTCGAGGGCGTTGGTGTGCAGCGACTGGGTGTGTCCCTGCGTCGCCGCCATCGCCTCCAGGCAGGTGCGGACGACGTTGTTGTAGACGTCCTGCGCGGTCAGCGACCACCCCGAGGTCTGCGAGTGCGTCCGCAGCGAGAGCGACTTGTCCTTCTTCGCGCCGAAGTCCTTCACGAGCTTGGCCCACAGGAGGCGCGCGGCGCGGAGCTTCGCGATCTCCATGAAGTAGTTCATGCCGATGCCCCAGAAGAACGACAGGCGCGGCGCGAACGTGTCGACGTCCAGCCCGGCGTCCCGCCCGGCCCGCAGGTACTCCACGCCGTCGGCGAGGGTGTAGGCGAGCTCCAGGTCGGCCGAGGCCCCGGCCTCCTGGATGTGGTAGCCGGAGATGGAGATCGAGTTGAACTTCGGCATCTTCTCCGAGGTGTAGGAGAAGATGTCCGAGATGATCTGCATCGACGGCTGGGGCGGGTAGATGTAGGTGTTGCGGACCATGAACTCCTTGAGGATGTCGTTCTGGATGGTCCCGGCGAGCTTCTCGGGCTCGACGCCCTGCTCCTGCGCCGCGGCCACGTAGAGCGCCATCACGGGGAGCACCGCCCCGTTCATGGTCATGGACACCGACATCCGGTCCAGCGGGATGCCGTCGAAGAGCTGGCGCATGTCGAGGATCGAGTCGATCGACACCCCGGCCATCCCGACGTCACCGGCCACGCGGGGGTTGTCCGAGTCGTACCCGCGGTGGGTCGGCAGGTCGAAGGCGACCGAGAGACCCTTCTGCCCGGCCGCGAGGTTGCGCCGGTAGAAGGCGTTCGACTCCTTCGCCGTCGAGAACCCGGCGTACTGGCGCACCGTCCAGGGCTGGGTGACGTACATCGTCGGGTAGGGCCCGCGCAGGAACGGCGGCAGACCCGGGAGGGTCTCCAGGAAGTCCAGGCCCTCGGTGTCGGCCGCGGTGTAGAGCGGCTTGACGCCGATCCCCTCCGGGGTCTCCCAGAGCAGGTCCTCGGTGTCCTTGCCGGTGGCCGCCTCGAGGGCCTCGTGCCACGCGGCGTCCCCGGCCCCCTCCGGCGAGGAGAGCTCGACGTCGGCGAACGATCCGATGGCCATCAGACGGCCTCCCGTTCGGTCTGGGCGCTCGAGCCCGTCAGGTGGTCGAGCAGGTCGGTGAGCAGCGCCGCGGCGTCGCACCCGGAGTACAGGTACCCGGTCAGCGCGGTTCCCTCGTCCGGGCCGAGCCCGGGCGTCTTCGGGGACCCGGCGAGCAGGATGCGTGTCGCACCGGCGTCGGCCAGCGCCCGGGCGAGGTCGGCCGCGTGCTCGGCGTAGACCTTGTCGCTGGAGGCGACGACCGCGACGGAGGTCCCGGCCTCCCGGAACGCCGCGACGATCTCGTCGACGTCGGTCCCGCCCGGCCCCTCGACGACGTCGATCCCGCCGGCGTGCAGCAGGTTCGTCGCGAAGGACAACCGAGCCGTGTACTGGGCCAGTGCACCGAGCGTGGCGAGGAACGCCACCGGCCGCTGCGCCTGGGCGTCGGCCCGGTCGCGGAGGTCCTCGAACACCTGGGCGTACCGCCGCCGCGGCAGGCCCCCGTCGTGCTCGTCCGGCGGCGCAGGCGTCCGCTCCGGCAGCGACTCGGCCAGGTTCGGGTACTCGGACACCCCGGTGATCGGGTCGCCCCGGTGCGCGATCCGCTCGGCGCGCCGCGACCAGGTCTCCTCGAGCGCCGCGGCCAGCGACCCCCTATCGGCGTGCTCCCCTGGATCGAGCGCCGCGGCGGCCCCGCCGGCCCCCTCGATCGTGGTGAACACGTCCCACGCGGCGTGGGCGAGCGCGTCGGTGAGCGACTCGACGTACCAGGAGCCGCCCGCGGGGTCGATGACGTGCGCGAGGTGGGACTCCTCGAGCAGCAGGGCCTGGGTGTTGCGGGCGACCCGGCGGGAGAAGTCGTCGGGCAGGCCGAGGGCTGCGTCGAAGGGCAGCACCGTGACGGCGTCCGCGCCGCCGAGCCCGGCCCCGACGCAGGCGACCGTGGTGCGCAGGATGTTCACCCACGGGTCGCGGGTGGTCATCATCGCCGGCGAGGTGACGGCGTGGACACGCGCGCCCCGCGCACCGTCGGACGCCCCGGCGACGGCGCCGATCCGGTCCCAGCAGCGACGGGCGGCGCGGAGCTTGGCGACGGTGGCGAACTGGTCGGCCGTGGCGGCCAGCCGCAGCTCGACCCGCGCGAACGCGTCATCGAGCGACAGGCCCGCCTCCTCGAGCAGTCGCACCGCGTACAGACCGGCGGCCAGCGCGGCCCCGAGCTCCTGGCCGTCCGAGCCCCCCGCCTCGTGGTACGGCAGGCCGTCGGCCACCACCGTGGCCAGCGCCGGGTGGTCGGAGGCGGCGGTGCGGGAGTGCTCGGTCATCGCCTCGAGGTAGGCGTCGTCCAGGGCCGGGCCGCCGCGGGTCCGGGCGAGCAGCGGGTCGTAGCCGAGCGACCCGCCCAGCGCGGACGCGACACCCTGCTCACCGGCGAGCCGGAGCAGGGCCGCGGCGGCGTCGGGGGTGTCCCGACCGGCGGACAGCGCGATCGGGGCGAGGTCGAGCAGGACGCCCTCGAGCAGCGTCGGGAGTGAGTCGACCGGGGGACCACCGGCCTCGCCGAGCACCAGCCAGAGCGAGGAGACCCCGCCCTCGAGGTCGGCCATGACGACGTCGTGGGCCTGCTTCGGGTCGGCGTCCGCGGGGAAGGCGTGGCGCTGGCGGACACCCCAGCCCTCGGCGACGTGCCCCTCGGGTCGGGACGCCCGCGTGAACGGCGGCAGGCCCGGCACGCCCGCGGCGACGTCCGGGACGTCCTCCGCGGTGTAGAGCGCGGCGATCTCGAAGCCGTCGTCGGTCATGGTGGCGATCGCGGCCTCGGCGTCCTCGGGGCGGACCTCGCGGCCCGTCTTCGAGAGCGCCCCGGCCACCAGCTCGCGCCACCGGTCCCGGTCGGGCGTGTCGAACTCCCCCGCCAGCACGAGCTCCTCGGGTGCCTCGGGGGACCCCGACGTCGATGCTCCGGCTGTCATGCGCGGGATCGTAGAACGGTCAGCCCCGACCGGTTCGCCGTGATGGCCCACGCCACCGGGCGGGGTGGAGCCGGATCGGTTCAGGTCGGGGTCGTCCCGCGCGCCGTCCCGAGATCACGAGCACCTGGCGCAGGCCGGACGCCCGTCCCGCATGCCTCCGGTGCCCCTCGCGACGAGTCCCACCGAGCGCAGGCCGGACCCCGCCCGGCTCACCGCCGCCGACGCGCCCGGACCGCGCCCGCGAGCTCCTCGAGCAGCCCCACCGTCGTGTCCCAGCCGACGCACGAGTCGGTGACGCTGCACCCGCGGACCATGTCCGGGCCGATCTCCTGGCGTCCCTCGGCGAGGAAGCTCTCGATCATGACGCCGGCGACGGGCCCGTCGGCGGCGACCTGCGCGGCGAGGTCGGCGACCACGCCCGGCTGGCGGCGGTGGTCCTTGCCGGAGTTGCCGTGGCTCGCGTCGACCACGACGCGTCCGGGACGCCCGGCCGCCCGCAACCGGGCCACCGCGCCGGCCACGGAGGCGGCGTCGTGGTTCGGGCCGGACGAGCCGCCACGCAGGATGAGGTGGGCGTCCGCGTTGCCGGTGGTGGTGATCAGGCCGGCGAGCCCCTCGGTCGTCACGCCCATGAACGCGTGCGGGGCCGCGGCGGCACCGATCGCGTCGACGGCCACCGCCACGTCCCCGTCGGTGCCGTTCTTGATCCCGACGGGCATCGACAGCCCGCTCGCGAGCTGGCGGTGCACCTGGCTCGCGGCCGTCCGGGCGCCGATCGAGCCCCAGGCGACGAGGTCGGCGAGGTACTGCGGGGTGATCGGGTCGAGGAACTCGCAGCCGAGGGGGAGGCCGAGCCCGGCGAGGTCGAGCATCAGGGCGCGGGCGGTCCGCAGCCCGCGGGCGACGTCGAAGGTGCCGTCGAGGCCCGGGTCGTTGATGAGGCCCTTCCAGCCCACCGTCGAGCGCGGCTTCTCGAAGTACGTGCGCATCACCACGTGCAGGTCGTCGGCGTGGGCGGCCGCCCGCTCGGCGAGCCGGGCGCCGTACTCGCGCGCGGCGTCGACGTCGTGGATCGAGCAGGGGCCGACGACGACGAGCAGGCGGTCGTCGTCCCCCTGCAGCACGTCGACGGCTCCGGCGCGCCCGCGGCGCACGGCGTCGGCGGCGTCCGGGAGGACCGGCAGCTCGTGGCGCAGCAGCGCCGGCGACGGCAGCGGGGTGACGGCGGCGGTCCGCGCGCCGTCGAGCGGCGTCGCGAGAGATGGGTCGAGTGTCGGGGCGGTCATCGGGGGTCCCTCCGAGGAGTGGGCCGCACGACCCGGACCCTGCCCGCCGCGATCCCGCCGAGCCGGTTCCGGGTCCGGCTCGCGGGATGGATGGTCAGCGCAGCGGTCTACCCGCCGACCCCTCCCGGGCCGGGCACGTAAACCGGTACCAGCGCTGCACGACGATCACCCTACCAATTCCTCGGGGCGCTCCGGGGTCCTCGTCGGGTGCTCATGTCCCGGTCGTGCGCCGGATGGCCGTGCGCGGTCGTCCGGTCACCCAGCGCGCGCATCGTCTGGACCCGGCAGACTCGTCGTCAGGACCGAACGACGCCCCGTCGTAGGCCACCGACCTCCGGGAGAGACTCCGCATCGTGACCCGCGCCGCCACCCTTCCTCGACCGCTCGCCCCTCACGTCATGACCTACCTGGCGGTGCTGATCCCCTTCGCGGCACTGCTCGCCGCGGTTCCACTGGCGTGGGGATGGGGGCTGTCGTGGCTCGACGCCGGCCTCGCCGCCGCCTTCTACGTCGTGTCGATGCTCGGCGTGACCGTCGGGTTCCACCGCTACTTCACCCACGGCGCCTTCCGGTGCGGGCGGGCGCTGCGGATCGCCCTCGCGGTCGCGGGGAGCCTCGCGGTGCAGGGGCCGGTCATCCACTGGGTCGCCGACCACCGCCGCCACCACGCCTTCGCGGACAAGGAGGGCGACCCGCACTCCCCGTGGCGCTACGGCACCTCCCCCGCGGCCCTCGTCCGCGGCTTCTGGCACGCCCACCTCGGCTGGATCCTCGAGCGCACCCTCTCCGACGAGCGCCGCTACTGCCCCGACCTGCTCGCCGACGCCGACGTGGCGCGGGTGAGCCGCTGGTTCGGGTGGATCACCTTCGCCTCCTTCGTCGTGCCCGCGCTGATCGGCGGGCTGGTGACCTGGTCGCTGTGGGGCGCCGTCACCGCGTTCTTCTGGGCGAGCCTGGTGCGCATCGCGCTCTCGCACCACGTCGCGTGGTCGACGAACTCGATCTGCCACATGGTCGGCGAGCGGCCGTGGCGCGTCCGGGACCGCTCGACCAACGTCTGGCCGCTGGCCCTGCTCTCGATGGGCGAGTCCTGGCACAACCTCCACCACGCCGACCCGACGTCGGCCCGCCACGGGGTGGGTCGCTTCGAGATCGATCTCTCGGCGGAGGCGATCGCGCTGTTCGAGAAGCTCGGCTGGGCCTGGCGGGTGCGCTGGCCGCGCCCGGAGCGGCTCGAGAAGCTACGAGCGACGTAGCCGCGCCTTCTGCACCTTCCCCATCGCGTTGCGGGGCAGTTCCTCGACGACGACGACCTCGCGGGGGCGCTTGTGCTTCGAGAGCCGCTCCCCGACGAAGTCCATGACCTCCTGGGCGTCGACGGGGCCGTCGGGGCACACGACGTGGGCGACGATGCGCTGCCCGAGGTCGTCGTCGGCCTCGCCGACCACCGCCGCCTCGCTGATCCCGGCGAACGCGAGCAGCGCCGTCTCCACCTCGCCGGCGCCGATGCGGTAGCCGCCGGACTTGATGAGGTCGACCGAGCGCCGCCCGACGATGCGGTGGTAGCCGTGCTCGTCGACGACCGCGGCGTCACCGGTGCGGAACCAGCCGTCCTCGGTCCACGTCTCCGCGGTCGCGTCGGGGCGGTTGAGGTACCCGTCGAACAGCGACCGGCCGCGGACCTGGAGTTCACCGATCGACTCGCCGTCGGCCGGGACCTGTTCGTCGGTCGTCACCGGCTCGCCGTCGGGCCCGTCCGCGACCGCGCGCAACCGCGCCTCGACGCCCTCGACCGGCACCCCGACCCAGCCGGGCCGGCGCTCGCCGTCGGCCCGCACCGCCAGGGTGATCATGGTCTCGCTCATGCCGTAGCGCTCGACGGGTGCCTGGCCGGTGAGCTCGCGGACACGCTCGAACACCGGGACGGGCAGCGGCGCCGAGCCGGAGACGAGCAGCCGTGCGTCGGTCAGCGCGGCCGCCGACGCCGGGTCCTCCGCGATCCGCGACCACACCGTCGGCACCCCGAACAGCAACGTGCCGCCGTGCTCGGCGACGGCGCGGGCGTAGTTGGCCGGGGTCGGCTTGACGGTGTGCACGAGCCGCGAGCCGATCCGCAGCGCCCCGAACACGCCGAGCACCAGGCCGTGGACGTGGAAGAGCGGCAGCCCGTGGGCGAGGGTGTCGGCGGCGGTCCAGTCCCAGGCGTCGGCGAGGCCGTCGAGACCCGCGGCCATCGCGTCGGCGGAGAGCAGCACGCCCTTGGGCGCGCCCGTGGTGCCCGAGGTGTAGAGGATCAGCGCGGGTCCGTCGCCGCCGGCCTCGGTGACCTCGTGCCCGGCGCGGCGCGAGAGGTCGACGCGCTTGCCCGGTAGGGCGACGTCGCGCGGGCGGTCACCGAACCACGTGGTCGCGCCGGAGTCGGTGAGCAGGTGCTCGCGCTCGGCCAGGCCGCTGTCCGGCGGGACCGGGACGACGGGTGCGCCCGCGAGCAGGGCCCCGACGACGGCGACGACGGTCTCCGCGCTCGCCGTGGCCGCGACCGCCACGGGCGAGCGGGGGTCGGGGCGCTCGGCGATCTCGTCGGCCACCACCGCCGCGGCGCCGAGGAGCTCCGGGCCGGAGAACGCGGTGTCACCGATGCGGACGGCCTCGGGGTCGTCGAGGCCGCCGTCGAGCAGCGCGCGCAGCAAGGGCACCGTCGCACCTCCTGGTGACGCGGGGGCGGCGTCGGCTTCGGGGGCACGACGCCGGGGAGCGTGCCCATTGTCGCCCCGTCGCGTGGCCGAGCGCGCGTCCGAGTTCCGCCGGGCCGGACGTGGGAGGATCCGCCGGGTGAGCCAGGGGTCCGCCGCCGCGTCGCGGCCACGACCGTCGCTGCTCTACGCGGTCAAGCAGGTCGAGCTCATCGTGCGCGCGCACCTCGACGACCTGCTCCGCGACTCCGGGGTCACCGCGCTGCAGTACACCGCGCTGACCGTGCTGGCCCGCCGCGACAAGCTCACCTCGGCCGAGCTCGCCCGCAACTCCTTCGTCACCCCGCAGGCGATGGCCGACCTGGTCACGGCGCTCGAGCGGGGCGGGTTCATCGTGCGCCGCCGCAACCCCGACAATCGCCGGCAGCTGCTCATCAGCCTCACCCCCGAGGCGGACGCGCTCCTCGACCACTTCGACGCCCCGGTCGCCGGGCTGCAGGAGCGGATGCTCGACGGGTTCGACGACGGCGAGCGGGAGCGGTTCCGCGACTACCTCAACCGCGCGCGGTCGGCGTTGGAGTAGGTGGCCTCCGGCCCCGTGAGCAGTGATCCGTGTCAGGGCACGGATTTGTGCTCGCGAGCCCGGAGGGCACCCTTGTCGAGCTTCCCGGTCGGGTTGCGGGGCAGGGCGTCGACGACCTCGATCGCGCGCGGGTGCTTGAACCGGGCCAGGCGCCCGTCGAGGTGGGCCAACAGGTCGGCCGGGGTCGTCGTGGCGCCCGGCGCGAGCACCACCCAGGCGTGCCCGGTCTCGCCCCAGCGCTCGTCGGGGACCCCGACGACGGCGGCGTCGACGACGTCCGGGTGGCCGGTGAGGGCCCCCTCGACCTCGGCGGGCGAGACGTTCTCGCCGCCGGAGATGTAGAGGTCCTTCACACGGTCGACGATGCGGTGGAAGCCGTCGTCGTCGACGGTGGCGACGTCACCGGAGCGGAACCACCCGTCGTCGTCGAAGGCCTGCGCGCTCTCCTCGGGGCGTCGCCAGTAGCCGTCGACGACGTTCGGGCCGCGCACGAGCACCTCGCCGGTCGCGTCGAGGCGGACGTCGGAGAAGAAGTGCGGACGCCCGGCCGTGCCGGTCTTCTCCCGGGCGTGCTCGCGGTCGAGGAGCAGGACCCCGGGCGCGGCCTCGGTCATCCCGTAGCCCTGCAGGAAGGTGAGGCCCCGCTGCTCGTAGCGCTCGAGCAGCGCGGGCGGGACCGGCGCCCCGCCGCAGAGCAGGTAGCGGACGCTCGACAGGTCGGTCCGCTCGAAGCGCGGGGAGCGGGCCAGCGCCGCGAACATCGTCGGGACGCCGAACATGACCGTCACGCCCTCGGTCGGGACCAGGTCGAGCGTGCGGTCGACGTCGAACGCCTCCTCCAGCACCAGCGCGCCGCCCTTGAGCAGCACCGGCAGGCACGTCATGCCCAGCGCCGCGGCGTGGAAGAGCGGGGCCGAGAGCAGGCAGACCTCGTCGCGCGCGAGGTCGACGTCGACGACGACGTTGAGGGCGTTCCACGTCAGGTTGGCGTGCGAGAGGCGTGCGGCCTTGGGTCGCCCGGTGGTCCCGGAGGTGTAGAGCAGCACGGCGGTGTCGTCGGGGTCGACGTCGACGGGGACCGCCCGTGCGGCGGTGCCCGCGATCAGCTCGTCGTAGGAGCCGCCCACCTCGAGTGCCAGAAAAGTCCCGTTGCTGACCTCCGGTGACAGCAACGGGACTTTTCCGACATCGATCCCCGGCGCGTGCACGAGGACGCCGGCCTCGGTATCGGCCAGCGCGAACGCGTGCTCCTCGGGTGCGAGCCGGGAGTTGAGCGGGACGAACACCGCGCCCAGCGACGTCGTCGCGAACAGGGTCTCGACGAAGGCAGGGTGGTTCGGCCCCAGGTACGCGACGCGGTCACCCCGCCCGACGCCGAGGCCGGCCAGCCCGGCGGCGAGCGCCCGGACGCGGTCGTCGAGCTCCGCGTACGTGACGCGCCGGGCCCCGTGGACCAGCGCCGCCCGCTCCGGGGTCGTGCGGGCACGCCGGGCGGTCCACGTACCGAGGCCGGGCGGCGGGGACATGACCGACCTCAGTGCCGTTCGTAGGTGCCGAGGCCGGGACGGTAGGTCTTGTCGTCGAGGAACTGCGCGAGGCCCTGCGCCTTGCCCTGCTCCGGGTCGTGCCCGGTGGCGGCGTCCAGCTTGGCGTAGAGGTAGTCCTCGGCGGTGTCCCACGACATCTGCCGGACCTTCTTCACCCCGACCTTCGCGGCCCGCAGGACGTGGGTGTTCATGCCGGCCAGCTTGCCCGCGACCTCGACGGTGCGCGCGCGGAGACGGTCACCCGGGACGGCCTCGTTGACCAGCCGCATCGCCGAGGCCTGCCGCCCGTCGAAGGGTTCCCCGGTCATGACGTACCACTGGGCGTCGCGTGCGGGGATCGTCTCGGCGAGGGCCCGGCTGACCAGCCCGCCCGGCGGGATGCCCCAGTTGACCTCGGAGAGACCGAACGAGGCGTCCTCCGCCGCGATCGCCAGGTCGCAGCAGACCAGCGGGGTGAAGGCGCCGCCGAAGCACCAGCCGTTGACCATCGCGATGGTCGGCTTCGGGAAGTGGATGAGTCGGCGCCACTGCCACTCGGCGGAGTCGCGGCGAGCGCGGATCTCGACGTGCGGGGGCGCGGACTCCACCTCGCGGAAGTACTCCTGCAGGTCCATCCCGGCCGACCACGCCTCGCCCCGCCCGGTGAGGACGACGGCCCGCACCTCGTCCGCGGCCTCGAGCCAGTCCAGCGCGGCGATCATCTCGCGATTGAGGGTGGGGTTCATCGCGTTGCGCTTCGCGGGCCGGTCGAAGAACAACCACCCGATCCCGGCCTCGTCGGGACCCTCCCCGACCTCGATCGCGACGGTCTCGAACGCGGGCGGCGCAGCCATGTCCTGAAAGTATCAGGAAACCTGTCTATCGAGGGCGTCCACGGGCCCGATTCCCCGGTTCGGCCCCATGGGCGCTCACGGGACGCGGTCAGACGTGCTCCGGTTCCCGGGGCGTCACATCGTGCTCCGCCGAACGCGCGGCGACCCGTGTCCGCCGGGCGTCGACGAGGACCGCGAGGGTCACGCCGCCGAGGATCGCCACCTCCCCCGCGAGGGCGAGCGGGCGGGGGAGTCCGCCCTCGACGATCCCCGCGAACACGAAGCCCCACGCGGTCTCCAGCGCCATGAGCTGGCTGACCAGCACCGGCGAGAGGAACCCGGCCGCGGCGTGCCAGAGCCGCACCGCGAGCCAGGAGGAGACCAGGCCGAGGAAGAGCACGACGGCGAGCGCACGCAGCGGCTGCGGGGGGACCCCCTCGATCAGCACCAGCGCGACGGCGGCGGGCAGGGCCAGCACGCCGGCGGCCAGGCCCTGGGCGCCGACGAGCACCGGGGCCAGGTCGGGCCGGTCGTGGAGCAGCTTGTGGGAGTCCAGCCCGTACCAGGACCACGACACCAGCGCGAGGACGGCGAGCCCGAGCCCGATGAGCGCCGAGAGCGACCAGTCCTGCCCCGGCCCGATGTGCAGCAGCACCTGACCGGCTCCGACGAGCGCGAGCGCCGGGACGAGGCCGGCGATCCGCCCGGTGCCCCGCGCGGAGACCAGCGCCATCACCACGGGCACGAGGCCGATGGTCGCGACGGCGACGGTCGGCCCGGCCAGACGCACCGACAGGGCCACCAGCGCGTAGTAGAGGACCGAGCCGGTCAGGGCGTGCGCGATCACGCGGCCCCACGGGACGTCGGCCCGCAGGATGCGTCGGATCCGGGGCAACGACACCGCCCCGAACGCCACGAACCGTCCCGTCGCCAGCAGCAGCGCGGGCGCGAGCGGCGCCAGCCCCGGCGCCACGAACACCGCTCCCCACGCCGCTCCGGCGATCACCATCGCCAGCAGGGCCACCTTCCTCGTCATGCCTCCCAGCGTGCGCCCGCGGGGGTGGGCGATGCCGGGCGATCTAGGGGTTGGCGGGCTTCCTGATGCATGATTCACCCATGACGACGCCGACGCGTGAACGGACCACCCACCTCGACGGGATCGACCGGGCGATCCTCGCCCACCTCGTCGATCACGGTCGCTCCAGCCTGGCCGACCTGGCCGAGGCCGTGTCGGTCTCGGCCTCCTCGGCGCAACGGCGGCTGCGTCGTCTGGAGACCGAGGGGGTGATCCGGGGCTATCGCGCGGTGCTCGATCCCGACGCGATCGGGCGCTCCCTCGTGGTCCACCTGTCGGTCGTGCTCGTCGACCACACGGCCGAGACCGTCGGGCACTTCGAGCGCTGGATCGTCGACCTCGACGGGCTGATCAGCTGCCACCACGTCACCGGCGACGTGGACTACCTGCTGCGCGTCGACGTCGCCGACGTGCACGCCCTCGACGTCCTGCTGCGCCGCACGCTCGCCCAGATCCCCGGCGTCGCGCGGTTCACGACGATGGTCGCGACGTCCGCGCTGGTGGACCGGTTCTCGGAGATTTAGACATCCCACGGCGGTAAGAGGTCAAGCCGCGGTCGTGGCGGGGACCTCGGGGATGGTTGGCCAGGCGGTGGTCTCGTCGTAGAGCCGGTGGTGGCGTAGGCAGCCGTGCAGGATGCGGGTGAGTGGGCCTTGGTAGCGCTTGGTCAGGTCGAGGTGGTGGTGGCCCAGCACGTCGCCGTCGGGGTTGTAGACGGGGATGTGGTCGCCGTCGCGCAGGACGGTGACGGTCTGCCCGGCGAGGGCGCGCCCGAGGCTGAAGGTGTGTCCGGGTCCTCGGTGGGCGCCGACCAGGGTGACCGCGCCGTTGGCGGCGACGCGGCGGCGGGCGAGGGTGGCGTCGGTTTGGCGGGGCAGATCCTCGGGGCCGCCGTGGGCGGGCGCGGCCGCCCAGGCCGCGGCGGGGGCGCGGACCCCGGCGCGGGCGATCGCGGAGTGGCGGCGTTGCTGGTTGTAGAACTCGCGGACTTGATCGAGGCGGGCGGCGAGCTCGGTGGCCTCGGCCGGCGGGTCGTTGGGCCAGCGGTGGGCCAGCAGTTTCTTCGCGGTCTGGTGCAGTCGTTCGTTCTTGCCCAGCGTCTGCGGGTGATACGGGCTGGAGTGGATCACCGTGGTGCCCCAGCGGTCGGCGAGGGCGCCTGCGAACGGGCCGCGGTGGGTCTTGTCGCGGCCGCGGCGGGGATGGGCGAACGCGGTGCCGTTGTCGGCGAGGACGCGCCCCGGCGGCCCCCACTGGGCAACTGCTGCGCTCATCGCCTCGATCGCGGCGGTGATGGTCTCGGCGTCGGCGACCCAGCTGGCGACCGAGACCCGGCTGGTGGTCGTCGATGACGTCGAAGGCGACCGCGTGAGCGCTGCCGGCGAGCGGGTGGATGGTGGCGTCGATCTGGTAGCAGTCGCGCGGGCGGGCGTAGACGAACCGGCGATACGAACTCTTCGGGCGCTTGGCCGGGTTCTTGGCCAGCAGCCCCTCCCGGTCAAGGATGCGATTGATCGTGGCCCGCGAGGGCACCGCGAGTCCGTGGGTGGCCCAGTCCTGCTCCTCGGCGC
Organism: uncultured Actinomycetota bacterium; assembly: GCA_963849235.1. Classification (GTDB taxonomy): domain Bacteria; phylum Actinomycetota; class Actinomycetes; order Mycobacteriales; family Pseudonocardiaceae; genus Actinomycetospora. Next base: position 136,126 of record CAWKGY010000007.1, read on the forward strand.
GGGCCTGCAGCCCATCGAGGATCGAGTCCGCTCCGTGATCGGGGGCCAGCGTCACGCGCAGCTCCCGGATCACCGCGATCACCTCGGTGGGAGTGGCCCCCGGCGAGGAGCGTGGGCGCCGTGAGTGTGGCGCCCACGACCCCTCGGCGCGGACCCGTTCCCGATGCCGGTAGAAGGTGCGCGGCTCGATCCCGTTGAGCCGGCACCACTGCGCGATGTTCTCCGGGCCCTCACCCGCGCCAGCCTCGAGTACCGCATCCATGAGCCGCATCCTGGGCTGCCGCTTCCCCGCCATGGGCTGCACCCTTGACGACGATCAAGCGACACATGTGGTGAGACACAACCCGCGACAGATGTGCGCTGCGCGCTCGTGAGCAGAAAGTGCCGGCATGGCCGCACTCTCTGCTCACGAGCCGTCAGGCACCGAGTCCGCGGTAGTTCTCCGCGATCGTGGTCCGGTAGGACTCCGACGAGGCGATCAGCCGCAGGTGCGAGAGCGCGAGCTGTTCGTCGAACGGGTCGGCGTCGGGGGCCCGGTGCAGCATCGTCGTCATGGTCCAGCTGAAGTGCTCGGCCCGCCAGACCCGGCGCAGCGCGGTGTCGGAGTAGGCGTCGAGCAGGTCCTCGGAGCCGGTCGAGCGCCACGCCGCGAGCGCCTGCGCCAGCACCCGGACGTCGGCGACGGCGAGGTTGAGGCCCTTCGCCCCGGTGGGCGGCACGATGTGCGCGGCGTCCCCGGCGAGGAAGAGCCGCCCGGAGCGCATCGGCTCGGCGACGAACGACCGCATGGGCGTCACCGAGACGTCGGTGATCGGCCCCCGGTTCAGCATGAACGAGCCGTCCGCCAGCGCCGTCCGCGCCGCGAGCTCGTCCCAGATCGCGTCGTGCGACCACGACGACGGGTCCGTGTCGTTGGGCACCTGCAGGTAGGCCCGGGTGATCGACGGCGAGCGCATCGACAGCAGCGCGAACCCGCGGTCGTGGCGGGCGTACACCAGCTCGTGCGACGACGGCGGTGCGTCGGCGAGGATCCCGAGCCAGGAGTAGGGGTAGACCCGTTCGAAGGTCCGCACGGACTCGGCGGGGACGGCCCGGCGCGCGACGCCGTGGAAGCCGTCGCAGCCGACGACGACGTCGGCCCGCAGCTCGTGCTCGACCCCGTCGTGGGCGTACCGGACGACCGCTTCGCCGTCGTCCGAGAGCGGCCCGTCGACCTTCTCGACGGCGCTCACCTCGGCGGAGAACAACAGCGGCTCGCCCTGCTCGAGGCGCAGCGCGATGAGGTCGCGCACCACCTCGGTCTGCGCCCAGATCATGACGCCGCGCCCGGTGAGGGCGGCCATGTCGACGCGGATCTCCTCGCCGTGCACGTGGAAGGCGAAGCCGTCGTGGGGCAGGCCCTTCGTGTCCATGCGGGCGTCGGCGCCGATCTCGCGCAGCACGTCGACCGTGCCGTGCTCGAGGATGCCCGCCCGCTGCCGCGACTCGACGCGCTCGCGGGGCCGGGACTCCAGCACCACCGAGTCGATCCCCCGGGCCCGGAGCAGGTGGGAGAGCAGCAGCCCCGCCGGGCCGCCGCCGACGATCGCGACGGTGGTGCGGTCCGGAACGGTCACGCCCGTGCCCCGTCGCCTGCGGCCGAGCCCGCCCCGTCGATGGTCGAGCTCCGCTGCGCTCCGTCTCCCACGAGGTCCAGGAACACCGTCTCCCCCGCGCCCTGCAGCCGGACGTCGAACCGGTAGCCCGGCCCGCCGAACCAGCCGTCGGGGACCGCCACCAGCGTCGCCGCGCGCTCGGGCGGCAGCGAGGACAGCAGCGGGTCCGCGGCGTTGGCCTCGGTGTGGTTCGGGAAGTAGACGCGGGTGAACAGGTGGTGCAGCAGGCCGCGCGCGAACACCGTCACCGCCAGGTGCGGGGCCTCGGACGTCCCGGCGACGGCGGCCGGGCGCAGGGTGCGCACGGCGTAGTCGCCCGCGCGGTCGGTCGGCACGCGCGCGAAGCCGGTGAAGGTGCGGCCGTCGCGGGCCATCGACCCGCCGCGGGTGGGGAACCGGCCGTCGGGCCCGACCTGCCAGAACTCCAGCAGTGCGTCGGGCACGGGGGCGCCGGCACCGTCGCGGACGGTGCCGTGCAGGGAGATCGCGCCCGCGGTTCCCGGCGGGACGACGTCGCCCCCGCCGTCGAAGGGCAGCCCGAAGGCGAAGAACGGCCCGACGGTCTGCGACGGGGTGGGCTCGGAGGTGGCGGTCATCGGCTCACACCTCGTCCGGGTCGGGCGGGGTGGCGCCGGGGCCGTCGAGGACGATGTCCCACTGGTAGCCCAGGGCCCACTCGGCGACGGTCGTGTCGTGGTCGTAGCGGGCGATCATCCGCTGCTGGGCCTTCTCGTCGGTCACCGAGGAGAAGATCGGGTCCAGGGCGAAGAGCTGGTCGCCCGGGAAGTACATCTGGGTGACCAGGCGCTGGCTGAACGCCGTGCCGAAGAGCGAGAAGTGGATGTGCGCGGGCCGCCACGCGTTGTGGTGGTTGCGCCAGGGGTACGCGCCGGGCTTGATCGTGACGAACCGGTAGCGGCCGTCGTCGTCGGTGAGGCAGCGCCCGCCCCCGTAGAAGTGCGGGTCGAGCGGGGCCGGGTGCCGGTCGCCGTCGTGGCGGTACCGACCGGCGGCGTTGGCCTGCCAGACCTCGACGAGCTGCCCGCGCACCGGGCGACCGGACCCGTCCAGGACGCGTCCGGTGACGACGATCCGCTCGCCGAGGGGCTCGCCGGTCGAGCGCACGGTGAGGTCCGCGTCGACGGGGGCGACGTCCTGCGGGCCGAAGACCGGGGCGGTCCGCTCGACGGCGCTCGGCGAGGCCACGACCAACGGGCTGGCGGGCGCCCGCAGGGCCGTCGAGCGGTACGGCGCGTAGGCGCGGTCGGGGTGGCCGCCCGGGAGCGGCGGCAGGCTCGCGGCCTGCAGGATCTCCGCGGTGACGCGGTCCTGCTCGGTGGGCTCGCGCGCGGGCGGCACCGCGGGCGGCTCGGCGGGTGACGTGCTCACGCCACTCAGAGTGGCGGGGAACCCGCGGGTGCGAGAGGCTGACTTCCGTTCACCGGAAGCAAAGGAGCCACCGGGGTGTCGTCGACGACGGGTGCCGAGCCGGGTCCGGACGCCCGTGCCGGGCGGCTGCGCGGCCGGGCCCGCCGCGGACTCCCCGAGGGCAGCGGGCTGAGCTCCTCGAAGGGGCGCCGCGCGCCGAGCGTCACCGGCCGGATCTTCTCGATCCTCGAGGCCTTCGACGGCGACCACCGCGCGCTGACCCTCACCGAGATCGCCCGGGCCGCCGATCTCCCGGTCTCCACGGCGCACCGCCTGGTCGGTGAGCTGACCGCGTGGGGCGCGCTCGAGCGCGGGGCCGACGGCGCATACCGGGTGGGGCTGCGCCTGTGGGAGGTCGGGTCGCTGGCGCCGCGCAGCGTCGGGCTGCGCGAGCGGGCGATGCCGATCCTCGAGGACCTCTACGAGGCCGTCCGCCAGAACGTGCAGCTCGCCGTGCGGGACGGGCACGAGGTGGTCTACGTCGAGCGGCTCGCCCATCCGGAGGCGGTGCGGCTGTTCTCCCGGGTCGGCGGGCGGTGGCCGCTGCACCCGACCGCCGTCGGGCAGGTGCTGCTCGCGCACGCGCCGCCGGTGGTGCAGGAGTCGGTGCTCGCCGAGCGACTCCCGGCCTTCACCCCGAGGACGGTCACCGACCCGGCCGTCCTGCGCCGGATGCTCGCCGCCGTGCGGCGCGACGGGGTGGCGGTGTGCGACGGGATGATCGACCTCGCGGCGCTCTCGGTGGCCGCGCCGGTCCGCGGGGAGGACGACACGGTCGTCGCCGCGCTCTCCGTCGTCGTCCCCTCCCCCGCCGAGGGCGGCGGCATCGAGCCGCGCACGCTCGTGCCTGCCGTGCGCGCCGCGGCGCGGGGCATCTCCCGCGCCCTCGGCGCCCCGACCGCCACCCGCACCGACACCGTCATCCGGGCCGGGGGTCCCCGGGCCGGTTCCTGATCACCCACGCACCTCCGGACGGAGCTGGTCGTTGCTCCGATCGTGGGTGTGATCACAGGGCGCCGGCGCCCCGGAACCGTCGGAACGCTCGCCACCCGCGCACGTGCGCTGCGCGCCGGCCTGGTGGCCGCGGCGACCGCCGTCGTGCTGGTCCTCGGGGCGACGACGGCCGCGGCCTCGGTCCCGACGTGGGGCGGCGGCTCCGGTGACGCCGGCGGGTCGGGACCCGCGTTCGACGTCCCGCAGAGCTCGCTCGACGCGGCCCTGACGTGCGGTCCGGGCACCACGAACGCGTCGCGCCCGGTCGCGCTGTTCATCGCGGGCACCACGCTCACCCCCGACGAGAACTTCTCCTGGAACTACTTCCGCGCCTTCACGGCCGCGGGCCGGCCGTTCTGCTCGGTCGAGCTGCCGAACCACGAGATGAGCGACATCCAGGTCGGCGCCGAGTACGTCGTCGAACGCGATCCGCGCGGTGCGCGAGCGCAGCGGGCAGAAGGTCGCCCTCGTCGGCTTCTCCCAGGGCGGCATGATCGGCCGCTGGGCGCTGAAGTACTGGCCGGACACCCGGGCGGAGGTCGGCGACTACGTCGGCATCGACCCCTCGAACCACGGCACCCTCGACGCCTACCCGGTCTGCGCGGCCGCGGGCTGCGCGCCTGCGTTCTGGCAGCAGCAGTCGTACTCGCACTTCACGACGGCGCTGAACTCCGGTCCCGAGACGTTCGCCGGCATCGACTACACCTCGATGTACACGCCGACCGACGAGGTCGTCGTGCCGAACCTCGGACCGGCCCCCAGCTCGGCGCTGACCACCGGGGCCGGGCGCCGGGCCAACATCTCGACCTTCGACGTGTGCCCCGGCCACGTCGCCGACCACCTGTCGATGGGTTCGTTCGACGCGCTGGCCTACGCGCTGGTGATCGACGCGCTCGACCACGACGGACCGGCCTCGGCCGCGCGGATCGATCGGTCGGTGTGCACGCAGCTGCTCCAGCCCGGGGTCGACCCGGCGACGTTCCCGGCCCACCTCGCGGCCTACACCGCAGGCGTCGCCCTCCAGGTCGCGACCTACCCGCACGTCCTGGCCGAGCCGCCGCTGAAGGCGTACGCGCGGGGCTGAGCGCTCGGCGTCAGCGACGGACCATCGCTGACACCTGACGTCAGGATGAACCCTTCCTGACATGGGCGGGCCCCGCTGACAGGCTGGCCCGCCGGCGAGATCACTCCAGGTCGGCGCGCTCGGCCTCGGCCTGGTCGAGGGCCCGGCGGGCCTCGTCCGCGGTGGTGTCGGCCTCCTCGCGGGCCTCCCGGGCGGCGTCGCGCTGCTCGCGGGCCCGCTCCTGCGCCGCCTCGGCGCGCTCGAGCCGCTCCCGCAGCGTCGTGACCGTCTCGGTGGCCTCGTCGTGGTCGGACTCCGCCTGCTCGGCCCGGGCGCGGGCGCGCTCCGCCGCCCGGTCCGCGTCGTCGCGCTCCTCGCGGGCCCGCTCGACCGCGCGGTCGGCGGCCTCACGGGCACGCCGTCGCTCCTCCTCGGCCGCGCGCTCCTCCTCCTGCGTCCGCTCGTCGCCCGCACCCGAGGACGCCGGAGAGGATCCCGACGACGGCCCGCCGGGCGCCGGCTCCCGACGCGGCGGCGGCCGGTGGGTCACGGTGCCCCGCGGCGGCGGTCGCCGTCCCGACCCCGACGGTTCCGCGCCGCCGGTGAACCCGGCCCCGGGCTCGAGGGGCGTCGTCAGCCGGCCCGCGGCGAACGCGCGCGCGGCGTCGTCGTCGGCGAGCGCCGCGGCGATGGTGTTCTCGAGGTCGCGCGCGACCGAGTCGCCGACCCCCACCCCGTCGGCCCGCGCCAACCGCCGCGCCCGCGCCACCAGCGCGCCCACGAGCTCCCGACGCTGCCGGGTGAGGGTCCGGAGCGCGTCCCCGGAGAGCTCCTCCTGCGCGGTGCGCAGCGAGGCGCCGAGCTCCTCGAGGGCCGCGACCTCGTCCGGGGACTCCCGCGCCAGCACGTTGGCCAGCCAGGCCCCGAGGGCGGGCTTGCGCAGGGCGCCGATGGCGTTGGCGGCGTCGCGGTCCTTCGCCGCCCGCGCCGCCTTCACCAGCTCGGTGCGGCGGGGCACGAAGTGGTCGGGGTGCAGGCCGTAGAGCTCGTCGGCGGCGTCCTCGACGTCGACGCCCTCGGGGGTCTCCGGTGCGTCCTCGTCCTGCGCCACGGCGGCATCCTGCCGTGCGGCGGGCCGGTCAGCGAGCCGCCGGTGCGTACGCCGGCTCGGTCAGGGCGTCGACGTCCTGCGCGAACAGGTGCAGCTGCGTCGTGGGCCGCGCCGGTCCCGGGGGCCACGCGCCGGGGTGGCCGGAGACGACGACGGGCGGGCGGCGGTCACCTCGACCGCCCACCCGCCCGTCGTGCGCGACGAACTCGAGGACTACGCGTGCACCTCCGGCGGCTCGGCCGACGCGTCCTCGGCCTCGACCTCGATCTGGGCGGCGACCATCTCGCGCGGCATGACCATCCGCACCGCGAGGTAGTGGATGACCAGCGACCACGCCGCGACGAGGATCAGGTCCCACCACTCCGGGATGACCGTGACAGCCGCGTCGTACTGACCGAAGGCCGAGATGATCCCGATCCCGACCAGCCACGGGAGGATCCAGCCGAGGGAGCGCAGCTGCAGGTCCTTCGCGCCCGGCGGGATGCCCTTGCGCGAGGACTGCACCGCCCGGTAGATCGCGAAGAGCACGAAGCCGATGACGATCGCGACGTAGAGCTTCCAGAGGGTCGTCCAGCCCGACCAGTAGATGATCTCGTTCGCGGCGATGAAGGACAACGGGGCGATGACGCCGGCCGCGGGCATCCGGTACGGCCGGACCCGGTCCGGGTCGGCCTTGCGCAGTGCCGCGAGCGTCAGGGGCGCGAACCCGTACATGATCACCGTCGCCGACGTGACGAGCGAGACCAGCGACTGCCAGCTCGGGAACGGCAGGAAGGCGATGATCCCGACGACGAAGGCCACGACCGTCGAGACCCACGGGATGCCCCGCTTGGAGATCTTCGACAGCTGCTTGGGAGCGAACCCGGACTGGCCGAGCGCATAGGACAGGCGCGCCGAGGTCGCGACGTAGACCAGGCCGGTGCCGGCCGGCGAGATGAAGGCGTCGACGTAGAGCAGGATCGACAGCCAGGTCAGGCCGAGCGCCGTGGCGATGGTCACGTAGGGCCCGAAGTCCCCCTTGCCGATCGGGTTGGCCCAGCCGTCCACCAGGTTGGCGGGGTCGAGGGCACCGACGAACGCGACCTCGAGCGCCAGGTAGATGATGACGCCGAGCGCGACCGCGCCGATGAGGGCCCGCGGCAGGTCACGTTGCGGGTCCTTCGCCTCGCCGCCCATCTGGGCGGCCTGCTCGAAGCCCTGCAGCGCGAAGACCACGCCGAGCGGGAGCGCGGCGAACACCCCGTGCGCGCCGTAGGGGGCGAAGCCGCCGCCGGCGACGAAGTTCGAGCCGTGGAACGAGACGAAGATCAGCACGATCACCGTGAGCACCGGGATCGCGATCTTCCACAGCACCGTGATCCGGTTCGTCTCGGCGAGCCAGGCGACCCCGAGCAGGTTGACGCCGGTGAAGAGCACCATCAGCACGGCGGCGAGGAGGAACCCGATGCCGGTGAGGTTGCCGTTGTCGTCGACGAGGCCGTGGAGGATGTGGTCGAGGTAGGACAGTGCCGCCTCGACCTCGATCGGCGCGATCGCGACGGCCTGGATCCATCCGACCCATCCCGCCGTGAACCCGGCGATCGACCCGAACGCCAGTCGCGGGTAGCGGGCGGTGCCGCCGGCGACCGGGTAGGTCGATCCGAGCTCGGCGTGGACCAGGGCCAGCAGGATGACGATGACCCCGGCGAGGACCCAGGACAGGATCGACGCGCCGCCTGCCGACTTCGCGGCCGTGAGGGCACCCAGCAGCCAGCCCGACCCGATGATCGAGCCGAGCGAGATGAACATCAGCGCGCTGAACCCGACGGTGCGGCGCAGCCCGGTGCCCGTGGTGAGCGCGGGCCCTTCGGCGGTGGTGGACATGGGTCTCCCCGGGTCGCGTGGATGGCTCGGCGGCGGGCGCGTCGGTGGGAGCCGCCGCGCTCGGTCAGGAGATGGTGCGCACCAGTGGCCCGGCGCGCGACCCGGACATACCGGGCGAAACCTGATCAACGGCGCGCTGGGGCGGACAACTCACGGAAATCCGACCTGTCGTAACCAGACCGTCACGTTCGGATGTCGGCGCGGGTGTTCGAACCCCCGTATGAGTGGGCACGCGCGCGTGTTCCGACACCCTCCGTCAGACCGCGACCGGCGGTCCGTCGCCTTCCTCGGCGCGGATCTGCGCCTCGACCTGGCTGCGCAGCTGGGCCAGGGTCCGGGTCAGCAACCGCGAGACGTGCATCTGCGAGATGCACAGCACCGAGGCGATCTCGGCCTGGGTCTGCTCGTGCACGAACCGCAGCGCGAGCATCGTGCGCTCGCGCGGTGGCAGGCTCGCCACCAGCGACCGGACGAGCTCGCGCACCTCGACACGGTCGAACTCCGGGTCCACGGAGCCGAGGATGTTCGCGAGGGAGGAGTCGTCGCCCTCGCCGAGGGTCTCGTCGAGCGAGGCCGGGTGGTACGAGCCGTGGGCGGCGACCGCCTCGGCGACCTCCTCGCGGGTGAGCGTCAGGTGGGTCGCGATCTCGGCGATCGTCGGGGCCCGCCCCAGGTGCTGGGAGAGCGCCGAGGTGGCGGTACCGACGGCGAGGTAGCGGTCCTTGACGCTGCGCGGGGTGCGCACCGACCACGCCGAGTCCCGGAAGTAGCGCCGGACCTCGCCCATGATCGTCGGGACGGCGTACGAGAGGAAGTCGCGCTCGCGGCCCGGGTCGAACCGGTCCACGGCGTGCATCAGCCCGACGGTCGCGACCTGCTCGAGGTCCTCGGTGGGCTCCCCGCGGCGCGCGAAGCGTCGCGCGATGTTGCGCGCGACCGGGAGGTAGGACACGACGAGCCGGTCACGCAGCTCGCTGCGCCGGGGGTCGTCCACGGGGCACGCGGCGTGCTCGACGAACACCGGGACGAGGGAGGCGAAGTCCTCCGCCCGGTCGTCGTCGTCCACGGCGGCACCGGAGGGTGCGTCGGGTACCGGCGAGACGACGAGCGTCTGCCCTGGCGGGCCCGTTCCCGCGTGCGTCATGAGTCGTCCCCCGCCACCGCGCCGGGGGGGACCGGCGTGGTCGTCGCGAGCAGCGTCGTCGCGGCTGGGGGCTCAACCGGAGGACTCGAGTTCGGCGACACTGTCAGCCGGGCCGCCGCGGGCGCAACTCCCCGGATCAGGCGCCGCGCCGGACCACACCGCCGGGACGCACCTCGCGCACCAGCTCGCGCAGCGCCTCGTCGACGATCTCGTGGTGGGTGACGGTGACCGCGTGCGCGGCACCCTCGACCTCCACCAGCCGCGCCGTGGGCCCGATCGCCTCGGTGATGCGCCGTCCGTGCTCGGCGGGGGTCAACCGGTCCTGCGCGGCGGTCACGACGACGACGGGGACGCGGGCCAGGACGGGCAGGGTCCCGGACTCGTCGTGGTCGAGCAGCGACGCCCCGAAGGCCTGGCCCACGGGCAGCGGCAGCCGCTCGCTCTGCGCCTGGGCGTCGCGGACCGCCGCGTCGCTGACCTCGCCGGTGAACAGCAGCCGGCGGATGGTCCAGCGTCCGAGCCGGGAGTCGCGCCACGGGAGCAGGTCGGCCACCGGAGCGGCCAGCCGCGCCCCGTCCATCACGGCGCCGAGCACACCGAGCCGGCGCGCGAGGTCGTGGACGAGCCCCAGCGGACCCTCACGGACGAGCCGGCCGGCCGAGGTGGCGACGAGGAACGCGCCGACGACCCGCGTGCCGAACCACTCGGGCCGCAGGCGGGCCAGCGCGAGGATGCTCATCCCGCCCATGGAGTGCCCGACGAGCACCACGGGCGACGACGGGGCCACCGCCTCGATCACGGCGGCGAGGTCGCGGCCGGTCTGGTCGACCGTGCCGTGGGAGACCTCGCCCCACCCGGAGCGGCCGTGACCGCGCTGGTCCCACGTCACGACGCGTGCGTGACCGTCGAGCGCCGCGACCTGCGGCGCCCAGAACCGCGAGTCGACGGTGAAGCCGTGGCAGAACACCACGGTCGGGCCGTGGGAGCCGCGGATCGTGACGTCGAGGGGGACGCCGTCGTCGCCGACGACGCCGGGGACGGGGCGGTCACGTCGCCCGTCGGGCCGGGTCGTGCGCAGGGCGGTATCCATCACTGACCTCCGGGTGCCCGTCGGACGTGGCGGCTCACCGGGCGCCGGGTCAGGTCACCCGGTGCGGGCCGTCACAGCGCCGGGGGCATCCCCGCGTCGGGGAGCGATATCGGGGAGCTGCACGCGTGCGTCGCGCGGTGGGGGGAGCGGACCGGCCGGGGGGACGACCGGCCCGCTCGACGCTCCGGACGCCCGGGGGGATGGGGCCCGGGAGCGTCCCGCCGACGTGTCGGCGGCATGCGCAACTGTACTCGGCAGGCCCGTGTGACCGCCGTCCCGCCGTCGTCCGTGACGCGTTTCGCGACCGGCGCAGTGGCTCGTGCGTGACCCGGCGGTCAGGGCTCGACCGGGAGGACCACGTGGGACGGGTGAGCCGCGTCGTGGAGGATCTCCCGCTCGCGCGCGACGAGGACGTCGGCCTCGCCCAGAGCCGCCCCGGTGCCGGGGTGGCGGGCGAAGCGCGGGTGGGCGCCGCCGGAGACCTGGACCCGCAGCCGGTGCCCCGCGGCGAAGCGGTGGCCCACCGGCCAGAGCGCGATCTCGACGGGGACGCTGCCGTCCGCGGCGGGGGCGGGGTCGGTCGGGCTGATCCGCCGGATCCCGTCGGTCACGTTGATCGAGCGGCCGGACTCGTCGACGTCGCACACCCGGACGAAGACGTCGAGCAGCTCGACCTCGGCGCGGACGTGGATGGTCGCGCGGACCGGGCCGAGCGCGACGAGGTCGCGGTCGAGGACCGGTCCGGTGAACACGACGACGTCGTCGCGGGCCTCGAGCGCGGTCTGGTCCCGCGGACCGGAGCGCCCGGAGAGGATGGGCCCGCCGACCGCGGGGGTCGGGTCGTGCGGGTCGTAGGTGATCCGGGTGCCGGCCCAGTGCGCCCCGCCGCCGCCCGCGGTGGGGACCTCGTCGCCGAGGCCGTGGTCGGTCCGCAGGTAGAACGCCCGCTCCCCGACGTGCGCCGGCGGCCAGTCGGGCAGGCGGCGCTCGCCGCCGCCCCCGGACAGCTCGAGGTGCACCGGGAGGCCCTCGTCGGGACCCGTGACGTCGTCGAAGGTCCGGTCGAACAGCGCGAGCCCGTCGCGCAGCCCGGCGGCCATGCCCGCAGGCGTGGTGTGCACCCAGGGGCCGATGCGCAGCATCGGACGTGCCCCGGCGGCGCGCAGCGCGGCGTGGTCCTCGAGCTGCCAGGGCAGGAAGATGTCCTGCCAGCCGCCGGTCATGCTCACCGCGACCCCGTGGCGCGCCACCTCGGCGACGCGGTTCGCGTAGGAGCGCTTGGCCCAGTACGCCGAGTCCGGGGCCTGCTCGCGCAGCCAGTCCTGGAAGAAGTCGATCGGCGCGCCGGAGGCGACCGTGTCCGCGGCGGACAACGGCACCGTCCCGAAGCCCGCCGTCACGCGGTGGCGGACGGCCTCCGCGAGGCGCTGGCCGAGCCGGGGGGCGCGCATCATCGACGCCCACGAGAGCCCGTTGTCCAGGGAGAACGTGCCGCCCGGGTAGGTCTGGTCGCGGAACTGCGAGGCGGTGACCATGGTGCCCATCGCCACGAGCGCCTCCCCCGCGTCCGGGGCGAGCGCCCACTGCGTGATGCCGAGATAGCTCGGCCCGAGCGTCGCCACCCGTCCGTCGCACCAGGGCTGCGCGGTGACCCAGCGGACCGTCGCGACCCCGTCGTCGGCCTCGTCGAACGGCGACAGCTCGCCCTGCGAGTCGCGCGTCCCGCGCACCGACTGCACCACGACCTGGTGGCCCCGCTCGGCCACCAGCCGTCCGAACACGGCGCCGATCCACCCGGCCCGGCCGTACGGGCTGCGCACCAGCACGACCGGTCCGCGCGTGACACCGGCCGGGACGTAGCGGTCGTGGCGCAGCACCACCCCGTCGGGCATGGGGACCGCCACGTCCCGCACGACACGGACGCGGGGAGTGCGCGGCGCGGGCAGACCGAAGGCCCGACGGAGCAGGGGGGTGACCGGGCTCATGGGCTACATCATCGCGCGGGCGCCGGGTGCGCGGCGGACGCGACCGGTGTTCACCACGAGTTCGCCGCCGGTCGGTCGCAGCGTGATCACGGCCGGGTGACGCTGCCGTCCGTGACGCGCACTCCCCGCGGCGGGGCCCCTGACGTGGGCGTGCCCGCCGACCTCGCCGAGCACATGACCATCGCCGAGCAGCACGACTGGATCTCCGGCTTCCTGCGCCGCCACCCGGTGAGCAGGCGCTCGGCGCTGAAGCAGGGTTCGGGGGTCGTCGCCGCCCTCGGTCTCGCGTCCGCCCCGTGGACGCTCGCCGCGTGCGCGCAGGCCTCGCAGGCGCCGGTGACGGTGGTCGGGCGGCACCTGTCCTTCGGCGACGACCCCACGAGCTCGATGGCGATGTCGGGCGAGCTGACCGCGGCCCCGCCGGCGGGCGCGCTGGCGGTCGACCTCGGGCAGGACGGGAACTTCGGCGCCCGCATCCCCGTCGAGGTGCGCCACCTCGTCTCCCAGGTCCCGCAGGCCGACGGCTCGATCCGCGCGAGCGACCAGTACTTCGTGCACGCGATCGCGAACGGGCTGCAGCCCGGCCAGAGCTACTCCTACCGGTTCCGCATGCCCGACGGCACGACCACGCCGACGGCGTCCTTCCGGACGGCCCCGCGCACGGTGACCTCGCCGTGGAGCTTCACCGCGTTCGCCGACCAGGGTGTGGACATGGTCCCGCCGAGCGGCCTGGCCGGGTTCACCGACCAGTACTACAAGCCCGACGACACCCGCCGGACGATGACGCCCTCGACGTCCCTGGTCGACCGGGTCGCCGCGACCCGCCCCGCGTTCCACCTGCTCGCCGGCGACATCTGCTACGCCGACCCCTCGGGCAACGGCCAGCCCGTGAAGAGCACCGGCACCTCGACCTCACCCACCGGGTTCGACAGCTTCGACCCGACGGTCTGGACGACCTACTTCGGGCTGATCGAGCGCAGCGCCGCGTCGACGCCCTGGATGTTCGCCACCGGTAACCACGACATGGAAGCGCTCTACGACGACAACGCGGCGCGGGGCGCGAGCCACGGCTACGGCGGGCACGCAGCACGCCTCGACCTGCCGCGCACCGGGCCGAGCGGCTGCCCGAGCGTGTACTCGATGCGCTACGGCAACGTCGGGATCGTCAGCGTGGACGCCAACGACCTCTCCATGGAGATCCCCACCAACGCCGGCTACTCGGGCGGCGCCCAGGCGGCGTGGCTGCGTCAGACGCTCACCGACCTGCGCGCCGACCCCGGCGTCGACTTCGTCGTGGCGTTCTTCCACCACTGCGCGTTCGCGACCTCCTCCACGCACGGGTCCGACGCCGGGGTGCGCGCGGCGGTCGCGCCGCTGTTCGACGAGTTCTCGGTCGACCTCGCGATCCAGGGCCACAACCACCAGTACGAGCGGTCCAACCCGATCCGCCGGGGCCGGTCGACGGTCCAGGCCCCCGACGGAGCGACGGTGCGCCCGGAGACCGACGGCACGACGTACCTGTGCGTCGGGTCGGGCGGGCGCCCGCGCTACGCCTGGCAGCCCACCGAGACCGACCGCTACCGCGGCAACACCGGCCCGGACAGCGGCGTGAACGTGGTGAGTTTCCAGGCCACCGGCGCGAAGTCGAAGATCCCCGACACGGTCGACTGGTCGCAGGCGCGCTATCTCGACTACGCCTACGTGACCGTCGACGTCGTCCCGCCGCCCGGTCCCGGCCAGCCCACGACGATGACGGTGCGCACGAACACCGACACCGGCCAGGAGATCGACCGGGTCGTGCTGGAGCGCCGCGCCCGCTGAACCGGTGGGGGTGTGCCCGGGGCCGGCCGGTGATCTCGGGTACGTGAGGCGCCGTGTGGGGCGCGCCGTGATGGGTGGCGTGCCCCTGGTGTGGGTCCGCGGCCAGCCGTCGGGCTCGAGGGGTACGTGAGGCAGCGTGTCGGGCGCGCCGGGATGCGTGGCGTGCCCCTCATGTGGCAGAGACCTCAGGCCGGAGCCGGGACGACTGGAGGGCACCGTCCGCACCCGTGTCGGGGGACGGTGCCCTCCAGCCGATCTCGGCCGGTGGCGGCGTCCGGGAAATGCCTCCGACGCATTTCCGGAGCTCCCGACGACGGAGTGCTCGCGCGTCGTCGGAATCGCCGCACCACCGACCTCCGCGGCACGTCGTCGTGACGCGGTGTTCCTCGGACGTGGCGTCCTCACCAGGGAGACCGCCCTGCTCGGCGGCCGTGACGCCGGACACCGCGGTCGCCACCCGTCCGGGGAACGATTCGACATCGGAACTGCGTGGGAAAGGCCCGGAGAAGGGCGGCGGGAAAGACGCGGCCCCGTTTTCCCGGATCTCGGGGGCGTGGCGCGGCGTGTCAGCGGTGGCCCGTCGCTGACACCGGACCCCGACGCTGCGCCTGTCGCCGAACGGCCTGGTTGTCCCCTCCGTGTCGCCCCACCACACGACGCCCGGAAAGATGACCCCGTGCCCCGGCTCCATCGCGTTCTCGAGGTGCTCGCCGCCCGACGGGCGGAGGGCTCCGGTCCTGCCGATCGCTCCGACGGTCACCGCGTGGTCCTGGCGATCGAGGGCGGCGGCAGCCGGGCGACCTACTCCTCGGGGATGGTGCTCGGCCTCGAGCGGCTCGGCCTCGCGCGCTGCTTCGACGCGGTCTACGGGGCCTCGGCCGGAGCGTTGGCGGGGAGCTGGCTGATCGCGAAGCAGGCCGAGGAGTGCTGCGCGGGCTGGTGGCGCCCCGGTCTGATGGAGCGGGTGACGAAGCCGACGCGCGGGCTGCGCGGGGGTCCCGTCGTCGACGTCGAGTACCTCATCCACACCGTCGGGGAGAAGGTCATCCCGGTGCGGTGGTCCGACATCGTCGACGCCGAGGTGCCGCTGCACCCGGTCGCCACCGACGTCGACACCGGCGAGGCGGTGGACCTGCACGACACGATCACCGACGACGAGTCGCTCAAGCGCGCCCTGCAGGCCTCGGCGAACGTCCCGGTGCTCGCGGGTCTCCCCATCGAGATCCAGGGCCGACGTCTGGTCGACGCCGCCGTCGCCGAGCCGCTGCCCTTCCACACCGCCCTCGACCAGGGCGCCACCCACGTGCTCATGCTGCGCACCCGGCGCGCCGACCAGGAGGCCATCGACGCGACCCGGCTGGAGAAGGCCCTCGTCGCGCGACTCGGCGAGGCCCGCGTGCCCGGCCTGGTCCACGTGCTCGGGCGACGCCTGGAGACCCGCCGCGCCGACGACGAGTGGCTGGCGAAGGCGAGCGCGATCACCGCCGACGAGGGGGTCGAGGAGCCCCCGCACCTGCTCGAGGTCCGCCCGCCCGAGGGCGCGAACACGATCAACCCGCTGGAGACCGACCCGGACCGGCTGCGGCGGGGCGTCGAGACCGGCTGCGACGCGCTGCGGGCCCTCGTGGAGCCGGCCCTGGGCTGACGGGCCCTCCTGGCAGACGTGCCCTCCTGGCAGCAATGGCCCGTTGCTGTCGTCCGGCGGGAGAACGGCGCCGCTCACCCGTCGGGCCCTCGTGGAGCCGGCTCATGTCAGGAAGGGTTCATCCTGACGTCAGGTGTCAGCGACGGTCCGTCGCTGACAGGCCGCGAGCCGCAGCACGGGGTCGGGCACCAGGGCGTGCCGGACCACGACGCCGCCGTCCGCGGGGGCAGCGGTTCGGTGAAGAACTGCACCGTCCCGTCCTCGTGGCGCACGTGGAAGAAGCTCTCCACCGTCGCCAGCGGGTGGCGCTTCACCGACTCCGCGGCCTCCCGGTCCTCGAGGCCCTGCTCGGAGTCGATCAGTTCGGTGAGGCGCAGGAGCCCGCGACAGGGCGTCCCCGGCGGCGGGCTCAGTGCCCGAGGACGGCCGTGCGCGTCGAGACGAGGTGCTCGGTGAGACGGGCCTGCGCGGCGGCGGCGGCGTCCGGGCCGAGGGCGTCGAGGATGGCCTCGTGCTGGGCGAGGATCGCCTCCGCCCGCGCCGGGCCGCGGCCGAGCATCGAGCCGAGGTTCATCCGCAGCTGACGGTCGCGCAGCGAGCTGTAGAGCTCGAGCAGGATCGGGTTGCGGGCGCTCTGGACCAGCACGGTGTGGAACCGGCGGTCGCCCTCGGCGAAGCCGGTCTCGTCGCCGGCCGCGAACGCCGCGCGCTGCACCGCGAGCTCCTCGCGGAGCTGGGCCACGACGGCCTCGCGCTCCCCGGCAGCCGCCGCGCAGAGCTTGGCCACCGCGTGCCCCTCGACGAGCTCGCGCGCCTCCAGCACCGACTCCACCTCGGTCGGCGAGACGGCGACGACGAGGGCGCCCCGCTTGGGGAACAGCCGCAGCAGGCCCTCGGCCTCCAGGCGCAGGAACGCCTCGCGCACCGGCGTCCGGCTCATCGCCAGCGCCTCGGCCACCTGGCCCTCGCTGATGAGGTCGCCACCGGGAAGGCTGCCGTCGAGGATGCCGGCCTTGGTGTGCCGGTACGCCCGTTCCTTCGCCGACAGTCCTCCGCCCACCGTGTCCTCACTCTTGCCGAGCTCGTCGCGGTGACCCTACTCTCACCGGATTGATGCATCTTGTATGCATGCGCCGACGAGCTGGAGATCGAGAGCGGCCTCGGACGGGGCACCGTCCTGCGCCTCACCGTCCCCTGCGGGGGAGAGCCCACCGCCCCCGGCCGGACCCGGCCCTCGGTCCTGGTCGCGGCCGCTCGTCGTCGTGCCCGGACCAGCGGCTGCGCCTCGCCGTCGTCGCCGCGGCGCCCGACCGCCACCGCGGGGTGACGGCCCGCGAGCACGAGGTCCGCGGCCTCGTCGCGCAGGACCTGACGGACCGCCAGATCGCCTCCGCCCCGCGGATCCCGGCGAAGACCGTCGAGAAGCACGTCGGGTCGCTGCTGCGCAGGACCGGCGCCCGCAACCGCACGATGCTGGTGCACCTCGGCGGCCGCTGACGCGGCCCCAGGCGTCAGCCGAACGGCAGCAGTTCGCGCCCGACGCCGACGGCCGCGGACAACCCGGAGACCGGGGTGAAGCGGTCCGAGGCCTCGTTCAACGCGGTCCACTCGTCGGGGGCCAGCACGATGTCGGCGGCCGCGCAGTTGCTCTCCAGCTGCGCCACGCTCGAGGCGCCGGGGATCGCGACGACCTCCGGACGGTGGATCGTCCAGGCGAGCGCGACCTGCGAGGGGGTCGCGTCGTGGGCGTCGGCGACCTCGCGCAGCGTCGAGATCAGCGGCTGCGCCCGGCGCAGCGACTCGGGCAGGAAGAGCGGGTTGAGCTGCCGGACGCGGTTGGCGGGCCGGTGCTCGGCGTCGAACTTGCCGGAGAGCAGGCCCTGCGCGAGCGGGCTGTAGGCGATGACCACCCGCCCGGCCTCCGCGGCGTACGGGAGCAGCTCACGCTCCGGGGCCCGGGAGACGAGGCTGTACTGGACCTGGTTGGAGATCACCCGGGAGCCCAGCGCGGACTCGGCGTCCTGCCAGCGGTCCAGCGAGTAGTTCGAGACGCCGACCTCGTCGACGACGCCCGCGGCCTGCAGGGTGCGCATGCCCGGCATCGTGCGGCGGTCACCGATGAACGGGTTGGGCTGGTGGACCTGGTAGAGGTCGAGCGTCCGGCGCAGGCGCCCCGAGCTGGCCACCCCGCGCTGCTCGACGATCGGGCCCACCGGCAGCACCGGGAGGAGCTTCGAGGCGACGACGGTGGTCGACGGGTCCGCGTCCGCCGCGTCGAGGGCGTCGCCGAGGATGCGCTCGCTGCGCCCGAACCCGTAGATCTCGGCGGTGTCGAAGAGGGTGATGCCGAGCTCGAGGGCGCGGGCGACGATCCGCGCGGCCTCGGAGTCCGGGCCCGAGGCGTAGTCGCCGCCGTAGCCCCACTCGGTGGATCCGAACTGCCAGGTCCCCAGCCCGATGGCCGACCAGCGCTTGGCCGTCGGCAGCTCCAGATAGCGCATGCGTCCTTGCTACCCGATCGACGCGCGCCGCGTCGGGGCCGGGGCGGCACGCACGGCGGCGGCCACGTCGGCGACCGGCGAGATCCTCCAGGCAGGCCGGGCCGGTGGCCGAGAGCGGGCACCCGGCGTCCCACCAGCAGACCTGTTCGGTGATCGCGGTCGGGCGCCGGTGGGGGCAGCCGGGGAAACCCTGCAGGTTCCGCCCCTCCTCCAGCCCGTACCGGACGGCGAGGGTCGGCCCGAACAGCGCGACGGTCGGTGTCCCGACGGCCGCGGCGACGCGGACCGGGCCGGTGTCGCCCCCGACGACCACGCCGCCCCGCTCCCCGAGCGCGGCGAACCGCGCCGCCAGCCCCCGCAGGTCGGCCGGTGGGAGCACCGTCACGCCGCCGACCTCGTCCTCCCCCACCACGGCGACCTCCCGGCCGTCCGCCCGCAGCACCTGCGCGAGCTCGGCCCACCGCGCGCGTGGCCAGCGCTTCACCGCCATCCCGGCGCCCGGAACGAGGAGCACGGTGCCGTCGGCCAGGGACGCGACGCCCGCCCGGCCGGCCGCGCGCTCGTCGTCGCCGAGGACCACCCGGGGTGGGCGCACCACCGGTGCGATCACGCCCTCGCCCGCGAGGATCCGCTGGTAGCGCTCGCCGACGAGCTCGTCGGGCGGCGGCGAGCGCCACAGGTTGGACACCGCGCGGGTGCCGCGGGCGGCGGCGTCGTCGTCGACGAGGTCGCCGATGCCGTCGAAGCGGGTGGTGGTGACGACGAGGTCGGGCGTCAGCTCGGCCAGCGCCTCCTCGACGGCGGCCCGCTCCGCGTGGGGCTCGGCGAGCCGGACCGCGGACACCGCCGGGTCCCGGTCCAGGAGCACGGCGCCGGGGGCGTGGGTGAGCACGACGAGCTCGCCCGTCGGGTCGGCCTCGTGGAGCGCGTGCACCGACGGCAGCACCATCACGAGGTCGCCGAGCCCGCCGAGCAGGTCGACGACGAGGGTCCTCACCGTGCGACCCCCGTGTAGATCGCGCGGTGGCGCGCGGCGAGCGCGGTCCAGTCCCGTCCCGCGAGGAGCTCCCGGCCCCCGGCCCCGACCCGCGCGGCGAGCGCGGGGTCCCCGAGGAGACGGCGCAGTGCGGTGACGAGGACGTCGGCGTCGCGGACGGCGGGGGCGACCACGACGGTGCGGCCGTCGACGAGCTCGGCGTCGGGTCCCTGCTCGGAGCGGCGGGTGACGATCGTCGGCAGCCCGTGGTCGAGCGCGGCGAGCAGCGCGCCGGACTTGGTGGTGGCCCCGGCGGTGAACGGGAAGGCGGCGATGTCCGCCGCCCCGAGGACGGCGGAGACCTCCTCGGCCGGGACGTGGCCGGTGATCGTGACGCGGTCCGCGATCCCGGCCGCGGCGACGTGGTCGGTGAGCTCGCCGCGGAACGCTGCGGCCTCGTCGGCGGGCAGCGCGAGCGAGGTGAAGCCGCCGGCGATCACCAGGTGCAGCCGCGGGCGCTCCTCGGTGAGCCGGGCGAGGGCGTCGACCAGGTAGCGCAGGCCCTTGACCGGGTGCACGAAGCCGAAGAACGCGACCACCTCGGCGTCGGCGGGCACCGACCATCGCGCGCGGGTCGCGGCGCGGTCGTTGCCGGGCACCACGGTGACGTTGGGCGGGATGGGGAGGCGGTGCAGGTCCGCCGCGGGGAAGCGCTCGCGCAGCGCGTGCTCGTGCTCGGCGTTGGTGGTGACGACGGCGGCGCTGCGCGGCACGAGACGCCCGGTCTCCCGGTCGAGCAGCCCGCGCCGCTCGAGCGGGGGCCACAACGGCGCCGGGACCCGCGGCGACCACGACCACCAGCCGTACTCGTGCACCGTCGTCACCAGCGGCAGGGTCCGCAGCAGGTCAGGCAGCAGCACGCCCGGCCATCCCGAGAAGCCGAACGCCGACGGCGCGAACTGCAGGTGGACCACGTCGTCGGGTCCGACGCGCCAGGCCCGGACCGTTCGCGCCGCGTCGCGGGCGCCCCGCGGCCCGGGGTCCACCGGGACGTCGAGCACCTCGCTCCCGGCCGTCCGCAGCGCCTCGACCAGCCGACGGGTGTAGTCGGCGACGCCGTCGTGGGCGGGGTCGGCGCGCCCGTGCAGCATCGCCACACGCGGTCCGGGTTCGGGCACGACATCGGCGCTACCCCGGCCGACCACCTCGTCACACCTCCGGCCCTCGCGGGGTCCGCACGCGACCGCCCGGGTCACCCGTTCCGCTGAACGGGCGATTCCGGTCGTGACGGAGCCGGGGTCCGGGGAGTTGACCCATGCGTCACCGTCGGCAGCGCAGCTTCCGGTGGCCACGGTCGACACGCCGCGGCGCCGGCGTGGACGCCCAGGAGGTGATCCAGACTCGCCGCCCAGGTCACGGGCGGTGGTGCGGGGCCGAGGGCCTGGTCACCGGTGCTCCCAGGTCACCGGTGACCGGGTCCTCGGCAGGTGTGCCGCCTCCCGCACCCGACGTCGGGTGCGCGGCGCGCTCCGGCGGGTACCTGCCCGCCGTGAGCGCCCCCGCCGAGACCGCCCCCGCCGGCCTCCCCGTCCATCCCGCGGCGCACCGGCCCGGCGCCGGGGACCCGGACTGGTCGGCGATGACGCGCATCCTCGTGGTGCGGCCGGACAACGTCGGCGACGTGATCATGACGGTGCCCGCGCTGCGCGCCCTGCGCGCCGCCGCGCCCCGGGCCCGCGTCGACCTGCTGGCGTCCCCGGCCGGCGCGGCCGTGGCGCCCCTGATCGACGAGATCGACGAGGCCGTCGTGGCGTCGGTGTCCTGGCAGCGGCTGCCGGGCGCCGACGGGGGCGAGGACGGCGGGGATCCGGACGGCGCGCTCGTCGCCACCCTCGCCACCCGCGGCTACGACGCGGCGGTGGTCCTGACCTCGTTCTCCCAGTCCCCCTGGCCCGCCGCGGCGGTCTGCCGTCGGGCCGGGATCGGTGTCCGCGTCGGCACCAGCAAGGAGTTCGGCGGGGACGCCCTCACGCACTGGGTGCCCGCCCCGCCCGACGGCGGCCACCAGGTGGACCGGGCCCTGGAGGTGCTCGCCGCGGTCGGGGTCACGCCGCGCGGGCACCGGGCTCGCGGTCCGCGTCCCCGACGACGCCGACCCGCAGGCCCCCGACGGCCGCTACGTGGTCGTCGCGCCGGGGGCCAGCTGCCCGTCGCGGCGGTGGCCGGCGGCGCGGTTCGCCGACGTCGGGCGCGGGCTGGCCGAGCAGGGGTGGACCGTGGTCGTCACCGGCACGGCCCGCGAGGAGGCGCTGGTGGCGGAGGCGGCGGCGGGGGTGCCCGGCGCCCGGACCGCTCGTCGGCACGCTCGACCTCGGCGGGCTGGCCGCGCTCGTGGCGGGGGCCGACGCCGTCGTCGTCAACAACTCCGGTGGGGCGCACCTCGCGGACGCCGTCGGCACCCCGGTGGTGGAGCTGTTCGCGGGCACCGAGGAGGTCGGGCAGTACGCGCCGCGCACCGTGCCCGCGACCGTGCTCACCCGCCCGGTGTCCTGTGCGCCCTGCCGCCAGCTGGTCTGCCCGTTCCACCAGGAGTGCCTCGACATCGCCCCGGAGCGGGTGGTGGCGGCGGTGGCCGCGCTCTGTCCACGCGACGTGTCCCGCGTCGATCACCTGGGCACCCGCCCGCGTGCCCGAGACCACCGCTGACGGTCACTGGATCGTCGTCGACGGCCGCCGGTGGCGCGCGACCGATCCGGCGATCCCGGAGGCCGACGCGTCACGGCTGCGGCACTGGCTCATGGCGGCCCGGCGTGACGTCGGGACGGCCACCCGTGCCGGCGACCGCGACGCCGAACGACGGGCCCGCGCCCGCGTCCACGCGGCGAAGACCGCTCTGGGCGAGCGCGGGCCGCAGTGGTGGGAGCAGTCCGACGACGAGCGCCGCGCGCGCTGGTCGCAGGGACTGGAGCAGGCCGGGGACGAGGGCCACTGAGCCCGGGGTCCCCACCCGGCGACGGCGAGCGCCGTCGCCCCGACGACCCGCAGGAGGAGGACGCGTGACCACACCGCCCGTCCAGCAGGACCCCAACCCGAACGACCCGAACCCCGCACGCTCCAGCGCGACGCTGTCGGCGTTCACCGGCCAGGTGCAGCGCCGACTCGGCCTCGAGACGCAGAGCGAGGCGGAGATCCTCACCCGCGCGACGCTCAACGAGCTCGGCAGGGCCATCAGCGCCGGGATCGCCCAGGACCTGACGGTGAGCCTCCCGCCGGAGCTCTCCGCCGAGCTGCGCGCCCAGCGCCCGTCGGACGACCAGGCCCGCTCGATCGACAAGGCGACGTTCGTGGACGCGGTCAGCGGCGCCGTGCACTCGGTCGACGCCGAGGAGGTCGAGCGCCAGGTCGAGCAGGTGCTGCGGCTGCTGCGCGAGTGGCTGCCCGAGGACCAGGTCGACCGCACCCTCGAGCAGCTGCCCGGCGGGATCGCCGAGCTGATGCGCTAGTCGGGGACGACGCCCGTCGACCGCGGCCCGTTCAGCGCTGCGGCTTCGTGGGGTCCGGGTCCTGGATCGGGCCCGGGTCCCGCGTCGGCGGCTCGGGGTGCTTCGTCCGCGTCGGCCTGGTCGGCTTGGTCGGCTCCGTCGGATCCGGCGGGTTGCGACGGCTCGGTCGGCTGCGTGACCGGCGGCGGGTCCTGCTTCGGCGGCGCCTGCACCGGCGGCACGACGACGGGCGGCACCACCGGGACCGCCGGGGCGGCCGGCGGGACGACTGCGGCGGGCGCCGGCTGCGGCGCCCGCACGACGGCGGCCCGCGCGGTGGTGTCGGAGTCCCTGGGCGCGGTGGCCGGCGGCGTGGCGTCGCCGGTGGCCTCGTCGGGCGAGGAGGCCGGCCCGAGCGCGGGCAGCACCGGCGCCGCCGGCACCGACGCCCCGGCCGCCGCGGGAACGGTCGCCACGCCGGCCATCGCGGCCAGGCTCGTCACCGGCGCGACACCGGTGGCCACCACGAGGCCGAGCGCGGCGGTCGCCGCGACCACGAAGCCGAGCAGGGAGTGCGCCGCGGCCGGGACGACGGGACGCCGGCCCGGGGAGCGCACCGCCGGGTCGATCAGCGACGTCTCCGGGTCGATCAGCGACGTCTCGGGATCGATCAGCGACGTCTCCGACTCGGGCTCCTGCGGGTCCGGGGCAGGCGGCGGCTGAGGCATCACACCGGCGTAACGACCTCACCCGTTCAGGGGTGACGCACGAGTCTCGTCCCACCACGCCAGGTGACGGATCGACCCGTCGATCGTCACCCGACGTGATCGGCCTCACCGCCGGGGCGGTGCCGCCTGCAGGTGAACGACCTTCGTCGTCGTCATCTCGTCGAGCAGCTCCGGCCCGTACCCGAAGCCGGTCCCGGAGAGCCCTCGCGGCTCGGCCGCGCCGCCGGGGGCACCCCCGAACACCGCGTTGACCTTCACCGTCCCGACCGGCAGCGCCCGCCACGCCTCCTGGGCGTGCGCCATGTCCGGGGTGAGCACCGTGGCGGCGAGACCGTGCGGGTCGTCGACCGCCTCGGCGAGGGCCTGGTCGAAGGAGTCGACGACGCGGACCGCCGCCACCGGGCCGAAGGTCTCCTCCCGCAGGATGCGCATGTCCGGTGTGCACCCGGACAGCACCGTCGCCGGGTAGAACGCGCCGGCGCCGGAGGGCAGCTCGCCGCCGGCGTGCGCGACCGCGCCCGCCGCGAGCGCCTCCGCCACGTGGCCGTGGACGTGCTCGCGCTGGCGGGTGTCGACCAGCGGTCCGAGCGCCTTCTGGTCCGGCGTCGCGGGCCGGTAGACCCAGCGGCCCGCCTCCTGGGCGAGGGCCGCGAGGAACTCGTCGGCGACGGCCCGGTGGCAGTAGATCCGTTCGACGGAGACGCAGACCTGGCCGCCGTTCGCGTACGACCCCAGCGCGGCCTGCTCGGCCGCCCACTGCGGGTCCACGCCGTCGTCGACGATCAGCGGGTCGTTGCCGCCGTTCTCCAGCAGCACCTTCGCGCCGGTCCCGGCGGCGGCCTCGGCGATGGCGCGCCCGGCGGCGATCGAGCCGACGTGCGCCACGACGTCGACGTCCCGGTGGCCGCTGAGCAGCGCGCCGGTCCGTCCGTCGCCGTCGAGGACCGTGAGCACCCCGTCGGGCAGGAAGGAGGCGAGGAGGTCGCCGACCCGGCGACCGAGGTGCGGGCAGCGCTCGCTCGGCTTGTGCACCACCGTGTTGCCGGTGACCAGCGCCGCCCCGATGAGACCGGCCGCCACGGCGACGGGGTCGTTCCACGGCGTGATCGCGGCGACCACCCCGCGCGGGCCCGGGACCATGAGGTCGGTGGCCGACCAGGAGCCCTGCAGGGAGCGGCCGCGGTGCAGCGGGCCGAGCTCGGCGTACTGCTCGAGGGTCCCGGCCGCGGCCAGGACGCCGCCCAGCCCGTCGTCGTAGGGCCGGCCGGTCTCGGTCTCGTTGAGGCGGGCGAGCTCCTCGGCCTGGGCCCGCAGCGCCCCGGCGGCGTCGCGCACCGGCCCGCGCGCTGGGCGGGGTCGGTGCGGGCCCAGTCCGGGCCGGCCGCGACCGCACGGCCGACGGCCTCGTCGACCTCGTCCGGCCCGGCGGGCCGCACCCGGCCCACGACCTCGTCGGTCGCCGGGTCGCGGATCTCGATGTCGGCCGTCGCTGTGGTCACTGGTCCTGGTCCTCCCGTGCTGGCTGGGGCGGAGGGGCCCTCCGCGCGCACTCCCCGACGGAGGTGCCCTCCTCCTCGCACGGCCACGCGTGCTCCTCGCCGCGCAGCGGGTAGCCGATCACCGACAGCACGGACGGCGGGACCCCGAGGAGGAACGACGCAGGTGAGCGGACGGCTGAGCGGGACGGTGGCAGTGGTCACGGGCGCGTCGAGCGGGATCGGGGAGGCGACGGCCCGCGCCCTCGCCGGCGAGGGCGCGACGGTGGCCCTGCTGGCCCGGCGACGGGACCGGCTCGAGGCGCTGGCCGGCGAGCTCGGTGGGGACACCAGCGTGCACGAGGTCGACGTCAGCGACGGCGAGGCCGTGCACCGGGCCGTCGAGGACGTGGTCGCCCGCCACGGCCACCTGGACGTCCTGGTCAACAACGCCGGCTACGGGTCGATGACCCCGGCCGGGGAGTCCGACCTGTCCGAGTGGCAGAAGATGGTCGACGTCAACGTCAACGGCGTCCTCGCCACCACCCACGCCGCGCTGGCCCACCTGACCGAGGCCGCGAAGGGCGAGCGGGGCATCGCCGACGTCGTCACCGTCTCCTCGGTGGCCGGGCGCAAGGTCGCCGGGCCCGCGGTCAACGTGTACGCGGCGACCAAGCACGCCGTCGGGGCGTTCTCCGAGGCGCTGCGCCAGGAGCTGGGCGCGGCGCACGTCCGCGTCGGGCTCGTCGAGCCGGGGCTCGTGCGCAGCGAGCTCACCGAGGGCCAGGGCGCGGCGCAGCAGGCCGAGTCGGAGATGGAGCTCGGGCTCATGGAGGCCGAGGACATCGCCGACGCGATCGTCTTCATGGTGACCAGGCCGCGGCGCACGGCCGTCAACGAGATGCTGGTCCGGCCCACCGAGCAGACCCGGTGAGCCGTCAGGTCAGCAGGAGCAGGATGACGAAGGAGCACAGGTTGAACGAGGCGTGCGTGACGAAGCACGGCCAGATCGACCGGGTGCGCTCGTAGAGCACGGCGTTGAGCACCGCGAGGACCAGGACGGCGAGGAACACGACGTTGATGCCGTGCGCGAGCGCGAAGACCAGGCTGGAGACGATCGTGGCGATCACCGGCCCGTAGCGGCGGAACGCCCCGTACCCGACGCCGCGGAAGAGCAGCTCCTCCCCCAGCGGGACGACCAGGCCGCCGAGCAGCACGACCCAGAACGCCGCCGCGACCCCGGAGAACTGGGTGAGCGCCTGCTGGGGGTCGCTCTGGTCCCCGGTGATCGAGATGTAGACGATGATGAGCACCCGGGAGAGCAGCCACACCCCGATGCCGAGGCCGACCGCGAGCGCGATCATCCGGATCGGCACCCGCCGGATGCCGATCGCCTCGGGCGCCCGGACCCGCAGGCTCACCGCGACCAGCACGGCCGCGAACGCCGACCCGGCCGAGATCGCGAGCAGGACCGGTGCGGCGGGCAGGCGCCCCGTCGCGGTGATGAGCAGTGCCCCGACGCCCGCCTGGACCAGGACGTAGACCACGGCGCCGACGACCACCTCCACCCAGCCGAGGCGGCGACCGCCACGGCCGACCCCGATCGGGGGGCGCTCCGGCAGGTCCGCGCCGCCCAGCCCGGCGGGGCCCTCGGACCGGTCGGACTCGGTCCCGACGACGGCGGGCGGCTCCCCCATGAGCTCGGGTGCCTGCTCCTCGCCGTCCCCGGGTCCGGTCACGCGTCGTCCCGGGCCTTGCGGGTGGCCCGGTCGTTCGCCTTCTCGATCGCGTGCACGAGCTGGTCCTTGGTCATGTCGGAGCGTCCCTCGACGTCGAGCTGCTTGGCCCGCTCGTAGAGGTGCTCCTTGCTGGCGTTCGCGTCGACCCCACCGGCCGACTCGCCGTCGGGGTTCCGGCCGCCGCTCTCGGCGCGGGAGTCGGAGGGGCCCTTCTCCTCCTTGGGCTCCCAGTGGTCGCCGACCTTCTCGTAGCTGTGCTTCAGCGCGGAGTAGGCCGTGCGGCCCGCGCGCTCGCCCTTGCCGTAGGTCTCCTCGGCCGAGGCCTTCGCGGCGGCGTACGTGTCACGGGCGCCCTTCGGCGAGCGCTGCAGGGTCGACGGCAGATCCTCGAAGTCGTCCGGCATGGCTCCTGGATACCCCTCAACCCCGTGAGCCCACCGAAAGGTGGGCCACGCTCTCGACCACCTGGTTGGGCCGGTAGGGGTAGCGCTCCAGCTCGTTGACCTGCGTGACCCCGGAGAGCACCAGGATCGTGTGCAGGCCCGCCTCCATGCCGGCGACCATGTCGGTGTCCATCCGGTCGCCGATCATCGCGGTCGTCTCGGAGTGCGCCCCGATGGTGTTCAGCCCGGCGCGGATCATCAGCGGGTTCGGCTTGCCGACGAAGTAGGGCTGCTTGCGCGTGGCGTGGGTGATCAGCGCGGCGACCGACCCGGTGGCGGGCAGCGTGCCCTCCGCCGACGGGCCGGTGGCGTCGGGGTTGGTGCAGATGAAGCGGGCACCGTGCTCGATGAGCCGGATCGCGCGGGTGATGGCCTCGAACGAGTAGGTGCGGGTCTCGCCGATGACGACGTAGTCGGGGTCGCGCTCGGTGAGCACGTAGCCGACCTCGTGCAGTGCCGTCGTCAGGCCCGCCTCGCCGACGACGAACGCGGTGCCGCCGGGGCGCTGCGCGTCGAGGAACTGGGCGGTGGCCAGCGCCGAGGTCCAGAGGTTGGCGACGGGGATGTCGATGCCGCTCATGCGCAGGCGCGCCTGCAGGTCGCGGGGGGTGTAGATCGAGTTGTTGGTGAGGACGAGGAAGTGCTTGCCCGCCTCGCCCAGTCGCCGGATGAACTCGTCCGCCCCGGGCAGGGCGTTCTCCTCGTGGACGAGCACCCCGTCCATGTCGATGAGGTAGTGCTCGAGATCGGGGAGGCCCTCGGCGTCGGAGCCGACCGGCGCGCGCCCGCCGTCGTCGGTCATGCCGCCTTCAGGTGGGTCTCGAAGAACCGCAGGATGCGGCCCCAGGCGTCCTCGGAGGCGTCGTGGTCGTAGCCGAAGCCGAGCCGGCGGACCACGGTCTGGGCGGGGACCCGCTCGAAGAACGAGTGACCGGCCGTCGGATAGGTCTTCACGTCCTTCTCGACGCCGAGCGCGTCCAGTGCCGCCTCGAGCCGCTCGGGGTGGCCCCGCAGCGTCGCGTCGCGGGCACCGAAGCTCGCGACCACCGGGCAGATGCCCTCCAGCTCGCGCTCGGCGTCCGTCGGGACGTGCCCGTAGTTCGGCGCGGCCGCGGAGAAGTCCTGCCGCGCCCCGGCGAGCAGCGCGAACCCGCCCCCCTGGCAGAAGCCGATGACCCCGATGCGGCCGGTGCAGTCGTCGCGGTCGGCGAGCCAGCCCCGGGCGGCGTCGATGTCGTCGAACACCGGTCCGGTGCCGCTGGTCATCGACCGGAACACCGCCGCGACGCAGCGCGGGCCGCCACCCCGGGGCGAGTACAGGCGGGGCGCGACGGCGACGTAGCCCGCGGTCGCGAGCCGGTCGGTGTGCTCGCGGAGGTCGTCGGTCATGCCGAAGGCGTCCTGCAGGACGACGACGCCGGGCCACGGCGCGTCGCCGACCGGGGGCGTCGCGAGGTAGGCCTCCTGGTGCGAGCCGGCGCCGGCCGGGATGTGCAGGTCGGGCACGTCGGTTCCTCTCTCGGCGGGGCAGGGCGGAGCGGGACACAGCGTGGCAGGCTCGCGACGCCCCGCGCAGCGCGGTCGCGGGCGAAACCTTGCGGGACGACTCGAGGAGGAGGTCCGCGGTGGCGGAGGAACGGGTGCGGGTGTCCGAGGACACCCCGGGCGTGGTGCGCGTGACGCTCTCCAACGGACCGGGCCACAACGTCGTCGACTTCGAGCTGGGCCGCCAGTTCCGTGAGGCCCTCGCCGGGCCCGCGCAGTCGGGCCGGGTCCTCGAGATCGTCGCCGAGGGGCCGAACTTCTGTGTCGGCGGCGACGTCCGCGGGTTCGCGTCGAACCCGGACGCGAGCCTCACCGCGCTGGCCGACGACTTCCACTCCTGTCAGCGGTTGATCCTGGGCCTCGCCCAGCCGGTGGTCATGGGCGTCCAGGGCTGGGCGGCCGGGATCGGGCTCTCGCTCGCGCTCACCGGGGACGTGATCGTGCTGGGGGCCGGGGCGCGGCTGCGTCCGGCCTACACCGCGATCGGGCTGACCCCCGACGGCGGGATGACCGCGACGCTGCCCGGGGCGATCGGGCGGGCCCGGGCGATGGACATGTTCCTGACGAACCGGCCGATGGGCGCCGAGGAGGCGCTGACCTGCGGGCTCGCCAGCCGCGTCGTCCCCGACGAGGATCTGCACACCGAGACCGCGTCGATCGCGGCGGCCATCGCGGCGGGCCCGCCGCAGGCACTGGCCGCGACGAAGAAGCTCGTGCGCACCGCGGAGGGTGTGCTCACCGACGCCCACCTCGACCTGGAGGCGAAGTCGATCGGCGACCGCGGCCTCTCCCCGGAGGGCCGCGAAGGCGTCACGTCGTTCGTGGAGAAGCGGAAGCCGGTCTGGCCGTCGTTCTAGATTGCGCACAACCGGTCCCCTGTGAACGGATGTCGTCGTCCGGACGACGACATCCGTTCACGGGCGTCAGCTGTACCAGGTCGGCGGCGGCAGCTCCCCGGTCAGCACGAAGGCCCCGACCTCGCGGCGCTTGTAGGCCACCGGGTCGTGCAGCGAGTGGGTGCGGACGTTGCGCCAGAACCGGTCGAACGCCAGCCGCGACGAGGTCGACCGCGCCCCGGTCACCTCGAGGATGCGGGCCGTGACGTCGAGGGCCACCTCCGTCGCCTGCGCCTTCACCGCCGCGACCCGCACCTCGTGCTCGCCGCGCGCCTGCTCGGTGAGCGCGTCGGGGTCGCGGTGGATCACCAGCGCCTCCGCGGCCACCGCGTCCGCCAGCGCCTCGACCGCCCAGAGGCGCGACCACAGCTCGCCGTAGGCGTCGAGCACGTAGGGCTCGTCCACCGCCCGCTCCTGCCCGCCGTGCAGCCACGGCCGGGTCCTGGTCCGCGTGTACTCCGCCGCCGTCTCGAGCGCGCCGCGGGCGATGCCGAGGTAGACGTTGACGAACACGAGCTGGATCACCGGGACGTTCATGGTGTTGTAGACCCGCGGCGTGAACTGCTTGTCGCGGAATCCCGCGGCGTCCGACCACGGGACGCGGACTCCGTCGATCGTGACGCTCCCCGATTCGGTGAGCCGTTGTCCGATGTTGTCCCAGTCGTCGTGGAACGTGATCGCCGGCTGGTCCGACGGCACGATCGCGAAGACGTGGGTGTCGGTGCCGTCGACGACGCCCTCGAGAACGGTCACGTCGGAGACCTTCGAGCCCGTGGAGAACGATTTCTTCCCGCGGTACACGATCTCGTCGCCCTCGTCGGAGATGACGACGTCCTCGTCGCGCGGATTCACCGCACCCCCGAAGAACCACCGGTTGCGGGTCGCCTCGCGCTCGACCGCCTCGATCTGCTCCGGGGTCCCCACCAGCCGCGCCGCCCAGAACCAGAGGTAGTGGTAGCCGAGCAGCTGCCCGATCGAGCCGTCGCCCGCGGCGACCTCGCGGGTGATGCGGTACGCGGCGGCCCACTCCAGACCGGCGCCGCCGTGCTCGCGGGGACCGAGCACGGTGACGAGGCCGGCGTCCTTGAGCAGGGCGATCTCGTCGTACGGGGTCCGCCCGGCGTGGTCGCGCTCGGCGGCGTCGGTCTCGAGCACGCGACGGACGACGCGGGCCCGCTCGAGCCACTCGGTCTCGGTGGTCGGGGTCGGGAGGGCGGCGAGGTCCGAGCGGGTGGGGGTCGTGGGGTCGAGCACTCCGGTCACGGGAGTTCCTTCCGAGGAGCGGACACGAACGGGAAGAGGGCAGGAGGAATCGCGACGACGGCGAATGCCGCGCGCGCGGGAACACGCGCACTCCGAACGGCGGGTGCGCGGTGGAGACGCCGACGGAACGGCGTGGAGAGGTCGGTCGGCTCAGTGCCGACAGGCGCCGGAGGCCACCAGCGCGTGGTCGATGTGACGGCGACGCGTGAATCGCGTCCGCATCGTCACGGGAATCGTCTCGACCACGGTCCCGAGCCAAACGGAGTCGGCACCCGCTGTCAACCGACGACCCGGCGGGCGTCTGCGACCCGCGCCTCACCCCCGGACTCGCCTACGCTCGCCGTCGTGCGCCTGCCCCTCCGCGCCCGCCTCCTCGGCGTGCTCCGTACCCGCCTCGGTGGTTCCGTCGCCGACCTGCCGCCCGAGGAGGTCCCCGCCGCCCGCGAGCGTTCCGGTCGCATCCAGGCCGGTCCGGCGGGCCGCGCGATCGTCGGGAGCCACGACCGTCGCGTCATCACCGAGGACACCGAGCTCACGACGCCGGACGTGGTGCTGCCCGTCCGCGTGTACCGCCCGCCGGAGGCCGCCGCGGTGCCGGCCCCGCTCGTCGTGAACTTCCACGGCGGCGGCTACGTCCAGGGCGACCTCGACCAGTCCGACTGGTTCTGCGGCCAGGTCGCCCTGCTCGCCGGGGTGGTCGTGGTGTCGGTCGACTACCGGCTCGCTCCCGAGCACCCGTTCCCGGTCCCCGCGCAGGACGCCTACGCCGCGACCGCGGCCCTCGCCGCCGAGCCCGGACGGTGGGGCATCGACCCGACGCGGATCGGTGTCATGGGCGACAGCGCGGGAGGCAACCTGGCGACGGTGGTGTGCCTGATGGCCCGCGACGCCCGTCGTCGGGGGGAGGACGCCCCGCCGATCGGGGTCCAGTGCCTGGTCTACCCGGGCACCGAGATGATCGACGTGCTCCCGTCCGAGCGGGCCATCCCGTTCGCGCCGATCCTGAACGCCTCCGACATCCGCGGCTTCGTCTCGCTGTACCTGGCCGGGGCCGACGGGAGCGTGCCCTACGCCTCGCCCCTGCGGGCCGACCTGACCGACCTGCCGCCCGCCCTCGTGCAGACCGCCGAGCACGACCCGCTGCGTGACCACGGCACCCATTACGTCGACGCCCTGCGCCGCGCCGGCGTCGCCGTCCGCCACACCGAGTACCAGGGCACGCCGCACGGCTACATCTCGATGCCGCGCCTGCTGCCCGCCGTCGCCCACCAGGCCGCGTGGGAGGTCGCCGACCGGGTGCGGGCCGAGCTCGTGAGCAGCGTGCCCGGGCCGGTGCCCGCCTCCTGACGCCCTCCTAGGGGACGATCTGCACCCGGTCGTTCGGGTCCAGGTGCTCGAAGAAGCGCTTCGCGTCGGCCTCGTCCAACCGCACGCACCCCGCCGACCTCCGGTCCAGGGAGCCCTGGTGGAAGGCGCGCCCGTTGCCGTCGAAGAACACGGCGTAGGGCATCTTCGCGCCCTCGGTCTCCTGGCTGACGTGGTAGCGGTCCTTGCGCTGCACGACGAAGTCACCGGCAGGCGTCTCGTGCCCCGCCGCACCGTGCGAGGTGCGCACCGGGCCGTGGACCACGCCGCCGCGGCCGTCGAGCAGCCACGCGCGGTTCTCGGAGAGGTCGACGCATGCCCGGATCGCCGGCGTCGTGCACGGGGTCCCGCCGACGCCGGGGCCGGTCCCCGTGGGGGCCGCCGGGGCCGCCGGGGCTGCTGCGGCGATCCCGGAGAGCTGGACCAGTCCCATCCCGACCGCCGCCGCCGAGAGCGCCACGCGCCCCGCGCCCGTCCGCTCGTCCCGCCCGTGCCTGCGGTGCCTGCCCTGCCCCAACGCGACCTCGCTCGATCGTCTCGCCCGCCGGTCGCGGTGCCACGCCGGCATGCACGCACAGCTGGCAGCGAGCGCACACGAATCGGACAACGACGCAGAATCAGGACGGTGACGACCGGGAACGAGCGACACCGGACCGCACTCTTCCGGACGAGCCGGACATCGATCACACGACGGCGGAGTCGGCTCCGCCGGGTGCGCGGCCGATCAGTTCCGTGCCTCGACCGCGCGGGTGAACGCGTCGTACGCCTCGTCGCCGAACAGGACGAAACGGGCCTCCTCCGACGTCCGTCGGGGTGGACGCCACCGTCTCGACGGCGATCCGTGCCGCGTCGTCCATCGGCCACCCGTAGACCCCGGCGGACACCGCGGGGAACGCGACCGTCCGTGCCCCGACCTCGTCGGCCACCCGCAACGACTCGCGGTAGGCCGAGGCCAGCAGGTCGGACCGGTCCTCGCGCTTCGCGTAGACGGGCCCGACGGTGTGGATGACGTGGCGCGCCGGGAGCTTCCCGCCCGTCGTCGCGACCGCCTGGCCGGTGGGCAGGCCGTCGGGCAGCGTCGTCGCACGCAGCTCCTGGCAGGCGGCGAGGATCTCCTTGCCGCCGGCCCGGTGGATCGCGCCGTCGACCCCGCCGCCGCCGAGCAGCGTCGAGTTCGCCGCGTTGACGATCGCGTCGACGTCCTGGGTGGTGATGTCCCCCCGGACGAGGGTGATGCGGGCTGCCACGGAGCGACCGTCTACCCCTGCCCGTGGCGTGCCATGCGTCGGCGGTCGCCAGGGGGCGTGACAGCATCGCCGCATGACGTCCGTGGAGACGACCGACCGCAGCATCCAGGTGTCCCGGACGATCGACGCGCCACCCGAGCGCACGTTCGCCCTGATCGCCGACCCCGACCGGCACCCCGACCTCGACGCCTCCGGCATGGTGCGCGCGTCCCGGACCCACCTCGCGATCGAGGAGCTCGGCGACGTGTTCACGATGGACATGCACAACGAGCGGTTCGGCGACTACACGATGCAGAACACCGTCGTCGTCTACGAGCCCGACGTCGCACTCGGCTGGGCGCCCGGCGGGGTCGGCGACCCCCCGGCCGGGCACACGTGGACCTACCGGCTCGCGCCGGTCGGGGACGGGACCCTCGTGACCCTGACCTACGACTGGTCGGGGATCACCGACCCGGAGATGCTGAAGTACTTCCCCGTCATCGACGCGGACGCGCTCTCGGCGTCGCTGGACCTGCTGGCGGAGGCGCTGGCGTGAGCAGTGCGCGCTCGTGCTCCGGAGCGCCGAGTGGACCTCCACGGCTCCCGCCGCAACCCTCAGGGTCCACTCGGCGAGGAGATCTGCGCCGAGTGGACCCCCGTGGCTGGCGTCACAGCCCTCAGCGTCCACTCGGCGTCGGGCCAGGACTCCTGATCGCTGTCCCGCTCACCAGGCGAAGCGTCCGAGCGCGCGGAAGTCCTCACCGGGCTCGGCGGTGACGGTGAGCCGCTGCCCACCGGGGGCGTCGAAGGCCAGCGAGTGCGCGTGGAGTCCGGTGCGGGTCGTCGCGTGCTTGTCGAACAGCGGGTCGCCGACGAGCGCGTGCCCGATCCAGGCGAGGTGCACCCGGATTTGGTGACGCCGGCCGGTCTCCGGGTGCACCCGCAGCAGCGTCTTCCCATCGGCCTCGCCGAGGCGGGAGAACGTCGTCGTGCTCGGGTAGACGCTGACGCCGGGGAGGACGGCGTCGTCGGGGACGGTCCACGTGTCCCCGTCGCGCGCGATCGCCTCCCGCGGCGCCGCGATCCGCACCCGGTTCTTGCGCCCGACCGACAGCGGCAGCTCGATGCGGCCGTGCTCGGGGAGACCCGGTCGTCGCCGTCAGCGCGAGGTAGGTCTTCTCGACGGTGCGCGCGTTGAACTGGCGGGTGAGGTCACCGTGGTGGGCGAGGTCCTTGGCGAAGAGGACGACGCCGCTGGTCACCTTGTCGATGCGGTGCGCGGGCCAGAGCTTCTCGCCGTCGTCGGCGGCGAGCCGGACGAGGTCGGTGTCGTGCCGCTCGCCCATCACCGACCAGCCGACGGGCTTGTCGAGCACCAGGATCGCGTCGTCCTCGTGCAGGGTCCTGCTCGCCCGGAGGTCCGCCCAGTTCACGGGGACCAGTGTGGACTCGGGCCGGGCGGCGCCGAGTCGCCCGTGATCACGTCGAGTGGGGCAGGCCGGTGTCGCCACGCGACGATCCACCGACGGCAGTGAGCGAGCCACCTCGAGGTGATCCTCAGACGAGGTGGTCGAACTCGCCCTTCTTGGCGCCGTCGAGGAACGCCCGGAACTCGTCGCGGCTGTAGAGAATCGCGCCGTCCTTGGGGCGTCACCGAATGACGCACGGCCACGCCGTCCGGGTGGGCGGCGACCTCGACGCACATTCCAACGCCTACACTGGCGCTCGCCTTGATCCACTTGAGCTTCGCTTGGTCGCTCGGTGGCAACAGAGACATCGCGTCCTCCTCGTGCCCGACCACCTCTGCGGGATCAGACGCAGGCGACGATGCCACCACCGGTGTTGCTTTGGCGAGTAGTGCACCAGGGGGGAGGGAGAAGACACACCCTCCGGGAAGCGCGCGGCGGCTCCAGCGCCCGGCCCCGCTTCAGACAGCGGAGAGTCTAGGCGAACCGATCGAATTCGCCTCGACGACAGCCATCGAGAAATGCGTCGAATTCTGCCCTAGTGAAGACGAGCGCACCCTCCTCAGGCGACCGAGAATTGCGGACGAGGATGCCGTGATCATTCTCTGCAACTTCGAAGCACATGCCGATGCTTTGACTCTTGCGAGACCTCGTCCACTCAAGTCCGGACTGGCCGGCCGCATCGACGATCACTCTGAATTCTCCCTCGTGCGCTTTTTCAAGTGATTGATCCGCGGGCCGGGTTGGCGTATCGTGACGCTCACTGGCTGTCGGGACCATTACACATGGAACTTCGGTACACCGTGAAGGATTCTGTCGAAACGACGGGCGGGCGATGTTGTGCGGTAAGAGGATCTCCAGACAGAAACCGCTGAGGATGTTACTTGAGGGTATACCTTTCAGCGTTGCTGCTGGACCGCTCGTCGCCCCTGCTGAGCGAGACCTGGTCTGCGCGAACAGAGTCGACCAGATAGTCGAGCTGATCCACCATGACGTCAGGGCCACCGACCTCTCGCCAGAGCGCGGCCTCGTCGAGCAGTCTGTAATTCGTCCCGGCGCGGTCCTCCAGGCGCCGCTGGCGCTGCCGACGGGTTTCGATTGCGAGCCGAAGCACCGGCGCATCCACATCCGGGACCGCGCCGAGCATGGACGCCTCCATGTACCGAGCAGTTTGCAGCAGCCCAGGAATCACCCCTGAGTTGTACTCGCGTATCGTGTCAGCGTCCCATTCAAGATCGAGAAATCCGCTTTGTTCGATCTTGACGTAGTCGGTCTCTAGACTGGTTGGCCGAAGGATTCCTGTGCGCCTCTTGCCGGTTCGGGCG
Source organism: uncultured Actinomycetota bacterium (assembly GCA_963849235.1). Taxonomy (GTDB): domain Bacteria; phylum Actinomycetota; class Actinomycetes; order Mycobacteriales; family Pseudonocardiaceae; genus Actinomycetospora. Next base: position 172,354 of record CAWKGY010000007.1, read on the forward strand.
ATGCCATCGAGATATGTCGCGAAGTTCTCGTCGAGGCCGAAGAATTCCTTGAGCGACGCCATGTCCTTCGCATTGACGCCTCTCGCCCCGGTCTCCATCCGGGACACCTTCGAGACGGAGAAGCCCAGCTGTTCGGCCACGTCCCGCGTCGTCCAGCCGCGCTCGGTACGCAGCCGGCGGAGGTGCGCCCCGAGCTCCCGGCGACGGAGCGTGGGGCTCGGATCGTCGGTCATCGGACGATCAGACTCCTCCGATCACCGCGATGTCGAGGCAATTATGGCACTTGCCAACTGGTTACCTGCGCGTCAAGCTACAAGCACAAGGCGATGGGGGATGTCGCCGACACGCCGGGAGCTCTCGAAGAGACTCGGACGCGGACCTCCCCAGCGGCCGATCTTAACCCTCACGGGGAGAGGGTGATCGACTGGACGAGGCTCTATCAGCGAGATGATCTCTCGCGTCTCTGAGGACAGAAAAGGCGCTGCATCCGTGCGGCAACACGATCTGCAACGCCTTCTCTGCGGTCACATCGACCGGATCATCGACTCCGGCCGATGTGCGCTACGACTGCGCTCATCAGGCGCAGCCGCATCACTTCCTCCCAGCTAGGAGCAAAAGCGATGAAACCTTTGTACTCGCGCTTGTCAACGCCTACGCCGACGCCTCGCCGAGCGATTCTCTTCCTCGCCGAGGACCTCCGCGCCCACGCCCGCGGATGGACCGTCGAGCCGATCCTCGCCGGGACCGGTCGCCGCTATCGCGATCCCCGGTTCGACTTCCTGCACGAGTGCACAGGCGTGCCGCGGTGCCGGCTTCCTCGGGATCGAGGCGTGCGTCGACCTGCGGCGGCCGCGGCGTCGTCGACACCCGCCGCACGACCGCCGATCGAGCAGGCTGCGACGGCCACGACGCCGGCCGACGGACGGCCCGCTCCGCGTCGTCGCCGAACGCCTCGACCGTCGCGTCGCCCTCCCACCCGACGAGGAGGAGGGCGATGAGCCTCGATGAGCCGGAAGGCCTCCTCGGCGCGCTCCAGCGCGCGATCGACCCCGTCCGACGCCCGAATCCCGCTGGTGGTGCTGTGGCGCTGGCGATACGAGATCGCGCTCCTCGTCGCCGCGTAGGGTTCGCCGCCCGTGGTGGCTCACCGGACTGCCGACCGCGCTGCTCGCCGTCGGCCTCGACCGCCCTGGCGCTCCTCACGCTCGTCGTCCCGCCGGTCCGGCGGTTCGCCTGGCGACGGGTGCGGGCGATCGTGCTCCAGCACCGGCTCCGCACGGCCTTCGTCCGGGCACGGGTCCACAGCAACGCCGGACGGATCCCGGTGCATCCTCTGGACGAGCCCGCGCAGTCACGCCGACCGCGTCCTGCTCTTCCTCCCGGCCGGCCTCACCGAGAAGTACGTCGCGTCCGAGGCGGACCGGATCGCGGTTGCCTGCGACGGGACGCACGCCGAGGTCCTGCCGGTCCGGGACCACAGCGTCCTGGTGTGGCTGGTCATCGTGCGGGCGTGACGCGTCACATCGACGCGAGCATCGTCTCCAGCTTCGCGGTGGTCTCGGCCAGCTCGGCCGAGGGGACCGACGCGGGCACCAGGCCTGCCCCCGCGTAGAGGCGCGCGGACCGGCCGCACACCTCGCCGCAGCGCAGGGCGACGACCCACTCGCCGTCGCCGGACGCGTCGGTCCAGCCCACCATGCCGGTGTAGAAGCCGCGGTCGAACGGCTCGAGCTCGGTGATCGCCCGGCCCGCGGCGGCCCGGGGGACCCCGCCGACCGCGGGGGTGGGGTGCAGGGCTCGGGCGAGGTCGAGGGCCGAGCGCGGCGAGCGCCCGCGGATCGTCGTCGACAGGTGCCACATCGCGTCGGTGCGGATCAGGGACGGCTCGGCGGGGACGTCGAGGGCGTCACACACGCCGCCCAGCGCGGCGGCGACGTCGGTGACGACGAGGGCGTGCTCGTGGCGGTCCTTCGCGGACGCGAGGAGCGCCGCACCCGTCGCCTCGTCGTCCGCCGGGTCGCTGCGTCGGGGCGCGGAGCCGGCGAGCGGGTTCGCGACCACCTCGCCGTCGCGACGCGAGATCAGCAGTTCGGGGCTCGCGCCGAGCAGGGTCCGCGGGGGTCCGCCGACCGCGGCCGGCAGGTCCACGGCGAAGACGTACCCGGACGGGTCACGCGCGGCGAGGCCGGCGAGCATCGCCGCCTGGTCGATCGGGACGTCCGACTCGAGGTCGAGGACGCGGGCGAGCACGACCTTCTCCAACTCACCGAGCGCCATCCGACGCAGGGCCTCGGAGACCATGGCCTCGTACCCGTCCGGCTCCGGAACCGAGCGCGCACCCCAGCGCGGACCGGGCCCGCCACCGGCGGGCAGCGTCGACGCCCGTCCGAGGGCCGGGGCCCACGTCGCCTCCCGGGGCACGACGAGCGCGGCCTTGCCTGCCGCGTCGAAGGGCAGGGCGCCGACGACGACGGCGGGCGCCCGCCCGGTGTCCGCGACCTCGGTGAGGACCCCGCCGACGTCGTCGGGGTCGTCGATCCGACGGACCGCGCCGTCGGCCAGGAGCCCGCCCCGTGGACCGGAGAACCAGGTGCCGCGTCCGGGCCGCCACCGGGCGAGCAGCGCCGTCGGGTCACCCCACGGTCCGCCCACGGCGGCCGCGACGCCCGGCAGATCGACCGTGCTCTCGCTGGTCACCCTGTCGACTCCCTCCGGCCCGGCACTCGGCTGGCATCGTGGGAGATGCCGTCCTCCTGCCCACTCTCGCCCGGTCCGCCCGGACCGGCTACGTGAGCCGTACCGCACGAGAGGTACACGCCCGATGACACTCCGCTCCCCCCGGGGCCTCGCCGACGACCTCGCGCTCGGGGGACGGATCACCGCGATGCGCCTCGGCGGGCTCGCGCTGGCCCTGCGCGGCGACCCCGTCGCCCGCCTCATGCACAAGCCCTGGCGGCTCGACCCCTACCCCACCTACGCCGCGGTCCGGGCCGAGGGACTGGCCCGCAGCCGGGTCGGTCTCTCGGCGATCGGGACGCACGCGCTGTGCGAGCAGGTCCTGCGCGACCGCCGGTTCGGGGTGCGGCTCGCCGACGGCCGCCCGCCGTTCGCCCCGGAGGACGGCGAGTCCTCGCTGCTCGAGCCGGTCGATCTGTCCCTGCTCGGGCTCGACCCGCCGGACCACACGCGCCTGCGCCGCCTCGCGCAGCCGACGTTCGCCCCGAAGCGCCTGGAGCGCTACCGGACGGTCGCGGAGGAGATCACCGGGAAGCTCCTCGACGACGCGGCCGCGCGCGGCCGGTTCGACCTGGTGCGCGACCTCGCCGCACCGCTGCCGATCACGGTCATCGCGCGCCTGCTCGCGATCCCCTCCGTCGACGCGGACCGCTTCGCGCGCTGGGGACGGGCGCTGGCGACCGCGCTGGACGGCGTCCGGTCGGTCGCGCACGCCCACGAGCTGGCCCGGACCACCGCCGAGGCGCGGGAGCTGTTCACCGATCTCGTCGACCGGCGGCGCGCGGACCCCGGCGACGACGTCGTCTCCCAGTTCGTCGGGGCGCTGGACTCCGGGGAGATGTCCCTCGACGAGCTGCTGTCGCTGGCGCAGCTGCTGCTGGTCGCGGGCTTCGAGACGACCACCAACCTCGTCGGGAACGCCGTCCGCGCGATGCAGGCGACGCCGGGTCAGTGGGAGGCGCTCGTCGAGGACCCGTCCCTCGCGGCCGGCGCCGTGGAGGAGACGCTGCGCTACGACCCGCCGGTGCAGCTGACGGCGCGGATCGCGCACGAGGACACCGAGCTCGCGGGGGTGCCGTTCCGTCGGAACTGGGGCGTGCTCGTGCTGATCGCCGCGGCCGGCCGCGACCCGGAGGCGCACCCCGACCCGGACCGCTTCGACCTGCGTCGCGTCCCGACGACGGCGCACCTGGCCTTCTCGGGTGGCGCGCACTACTGCCTCGGCGCCGCGCTCGCGCGCCTCGAGGGCGAGGTGGCGCTGCGGATGCTCGCCGAGCGGGTGCCGGGCCTGCGCCGGGCCGGCCGGTCGGCGCCCAAGACGGCGACGATCCTGCGCGGCCCGCGGACGTTCCCGGTGGCTGCGTGAGCCGGGGCCGGGTGTCAGCAACGGGACTTTCCTGACCCCCGGTGTCAGCAACGGGACTTTTCTGACGTCAGACGTCCGAAAGTCGGCGTTCACGGACGGCCTGACCGAACGGACGGGGCGCGGTGTCGCCCGCGTCGGCGCCGGGCACGCCCCCGGCATGCCTGCGATCCCCGCCATCCACCACGTCGCGATGTCCGTGAGCGACCTCGCGGTCAGCGAGCCCTTCTACACGAAGCTGTTCGGCGCCGAGCCCGCGATGACGCTCGCCGACGGGCCCTTCCGCCGTCGGGTCTTCGCCCTGGCCGACGGACAGCTCTTCGGCCTCACCCAGCACGACAGCGCCAGCGGGCGACGACCGCTTCGACCCGGTCCGCGTCGGGCTGGACCACGTCGGGTTCGGGTGCGCCGACCCCGACGCCGTGGCCACGTGGCGCGACCACCTCGACTCCGTCGGCATCGAGCACAGCGGCATCGTCGAGGCCGACTACGGGCTGGCCCTCTCGGTCAAGGACCCGGACGGCAACGCGCTGGAGTTCTTCCTCCTGGCGAGCTGAGCGCGGGCCGACCCGGCGTCGACGATGTACCGATACTGACGTCAGGTGTCAGCGATGGTCCGTTGCTGACATGCCGCCCGCCGGCACCGGCATCGGCGCCCGCCGCGCGAACTCCGGGGCGTGCTCGGGCAGCGCGCCGATCCCCACCAGCCGGGCCGGCACCCACTGCAGGACCGGGAAGCGCTGGATCAGCCGGATCGGGAACGGCACCTCGGTGTCCATGTGCCCGACCGCCTGGGCGTCGAGCAGCGGGGCGACGACGCGGCGGTGCGCGAGGTCCTGCAGGGTCTGGGTGACCACGGTCGGGAACGTGCGGCGCCGCTGCACCGACGTCGCCGCCTTCGCCACCGCCGCCGCGTCACCCGAGCGCAGCGGCCCGGCGAGGGCGCGGCCGGCGGCGACCGCGTCCTGGATGGCGAGGTTGATGCCGACCCCGCCGACCGGCGACATCGCGTGCGCCGCGTCCCCGATGCAGAGCAGGCCGGGCACCGACCACCGCCGCAGCCGGTCGAGCGTCACCTCGAGCAGTTTCACCTCGTCCCAGTCCGCGATCGCGTCGAGCCGGTCGGCCATCCACGGGTTCATGCCGGCGAGGAGGTCGCGCAGCCCCTGGATCGGCCCCGAGCGCAGCCGCGCGTCGGTGCCCTTCCCGATGATCAGCGCGCACTGGTAGTAGTCGCCGCGGTCGAGGAACACCATGAAGCGGCCGCGCCCGACGCGGCCGAGGCCGCCCTCCGGGTCGCCCGCCTGCCGCGGGACCCGGAACCACTCGACGTCGAGGGGCACGTCGTACCGGCGCAGCGGCAGGCCCGACTCGGCCCGCAGCAGGGAGTCCCGCCCGTCGCAGGCCACGACGAGGTCCGCGGTGAGCTCGGACTCCGGGCCGCGGGTGCCGTCGTCGGCGCGGTCGCACCACCGCACCCCGGTCACGCGGTCACCGCTGCGCACGAGCCCGGTGACCTCGGTGTTCATCCGCAGCGTGAACGTCGGCTCCTCCCGCGCCGCGGTGGCCAGCATGTCCAGCAGGTGCCACTGCGGGACCATCGCGACCATCGGGTGGGGCACGTTCAGCCGGGTCAGGTCGGCGAAGTCGGCGTCGCCGCTGTCGAGCCGGATGCGGGCCTTGGTCAGCGCCCGGTAGGGCAGCTCGGCGAACCGCGGCCAGAGGCCGAGCTCGTCGAGCAGCGTCAGCGTCGAGGTGTGGACGGTGTCGCCGCGGAAGTCGCGCAGGAAGTCCCCGTGCTTCTCGAGCACGGTCACCTCCACCCCGGCCCGCGCGAGCAGCAGGCCGAGGATCATCCCGGCGGGCCCGCCCCCGACGACGCAGCAGGTCGTCCTCGACGTCGTCTCCTCGGCCATCGTGACCGCCTCCTCGTTCCGCGAACGTTCTTTCACTATGGTGGACCCGAGCCGTCCGCACCGTCAAGGCGAACGAACATTCACGAATCGGGGAGGCCCTCGTGCCCCGCATCACCGACGAACGTCGGGAGGCACGCCGCAGCGAGATCGTCGCGGCGGCCCGCCGCTGCTTCGCCCGCGACGGCTTCCACCAGACCTCGATGCCCGACATCGCGCGCGAGGCGGGGATGTCGGCCGGCGCGTTCTACCGGTACTTCCCGAGCAAGGAGGACGTGATCCTCGAGATCGCCGGCCAGGCCTTCGGCGTCATGGCGGGCCGGATCGGGGCGGCCGGTGACGACGGCCGGGCGCCGAGCGTCGGGGACATCGTCGCCGCCGTCGTCGGACCGATGGGTGGCGAGACGATCACCCTGCCGTCGGGCGAGGTCGTCCCGACCGAGGAGCTCGCCCGGTGCGGCGTGCAGGCCTGGGCGGAGCTGCTGCGCCACGAGTCGCTGCGCGAGCGTGCGAGTGCCGGGTTCGACGCCGTCCGGGCCGGCATGACGGACGTGCTGCGGCGGGGGCAGGACGGCGGGGTCGTCGACCCCGCCCTGGATCCCGACGACGGTGCCCGGGTCGTCCTGGCGCTGCTGCCGGGCTTCATCCTGCAGCGGGAGGCCTTCGGGCTGGTGGACGTCGACGGGTTCGTCCGCGCCGTCCACCTGCTGCTCGACCGGGCACCGTCCGCCGGACGACCCGCCTGATCGAGGGCGGTGCGAGGATCAGCAGCCGTGAAGAACCCCTTGCGGCGTCTGCGCCGGCTGCGCCGCGAGGCCCGCACCATCCGCGACGTCGAGGCCCACGTCCCGCCGGGCCCGCCGTGGACGAACATCCGGGACGTCGCCGGGCTGCCGACCACCGACGGGCGCCGTACCCGCCCCGGGGTCCTGCTGCGCGGGGACGCCCCGTTCGCCGACGACGGTCCGGGCGCCCCGGGCTGGCCGGAGGGGCTGGCGTGGCCCCCCGGGGTGGCGATCGACCTGCGCGGGGACCGCGAGCTCGACCACCCCTATCCCCTCCCGGAGGACCGGACCCGCTGGCTGCACCTGCCCCTGGTCGACGCGCTGTCCCCCGAGCTGCTCGCCCGCGGCCGGGACGGCGACCTCGGGGCCGGCGAGCTCTACCTCGGCCTGCTCGACGCCGCGCGGAGCTGGTTGCCGACGATGCTCGACGCGGTCGTCGACGGGCCCCACCCCGTCCTCGTGCACTGCGCCGCGGGCAAGGACCGCACCGGGGTGGCCGTCGCGCTCCTGCTGCGCCTCGCCGGGGTGACCCGGGCGGCGGTCGACGCCGACTTCACCCGCACCAACGCCCGCCGCATCGGACTCCAGCGCCGCCTGGAACGGCGCGGGGCGATGCGTCCCGGGGTGGTCCCGGCCGGTGACGTCGGGGTGCGCCGGGACGACATCGTCCCGGTCCTCGACCGCCTCGACGGGGACGGCGCCGCACGGATCGCGGCCGCCGCCGGGGTCGCCGACGAACGCGTGGAGCAGTGGCGGAAGGTCCTCCTGGCCTAGTGCCGGCCTGGTGATCGACGTCGACTGTGGCCGACCACAACGTCCGGGTGGCAAAGGCTGTCGCGCGGGACAGTGCCGCGTACCGGGCCCGCCGGGACACTGGAGGAGACGGTCCCGACGATCTCGATTGGTGGACACGATGACGACGCCCGCGACCTGCCCCTGCTGCGGGGTCGTGGTCATGCCGGACGAGCTGACCTACGACTTCGCGGGTGAGACCGTGGCGTCGCTGACCCGCGAGGTCACCTACCTGCGCGAGACCGTGGCGCGCCTGCGTGCCGCGTCGCACTCCACCCACACCGCGCCCGCGCCGCGGCTCCCCGTCGGGACGCCCGTCGCCGTCTGATCACCCCGACGACCGATCGACCGAGCGACTGATCAACCGACGACTGATCAGCCGAGCGCGGCGCCGAGCCGCGCCACCGCCTCGGCGAGCCCGTCCGGCCCGCCGGGGCGGCGCACGACGACGCCGTCGACGAGTCCCTCCGCGACCGCCTCGGCCACGAGGTCGGCGGCGAGGTCGAGCCCGGCCGCCGGGTCCTCCCCGGCCCGCCGGGTCCGGGCGAGCACGGCCTCGGGCAGCACGACGTCGGGCACCTCGTGCCGCAGCTGCTCGGCCTCCGCGAACCCCGAGAGCGGCGCCACGGTCATGAGCAGCGGGACCCGTGTGCGGGTCGCGGCCAGGCCGGCCCGGACACGGCGCAACCGGTCGAGCTCGTAGACCGGGCGGGTCACGAGGTACTCGGCGCCCGCCTCCACCTTGGCGCGCACCCGCCCGAGCTCCCGGTCGAGATCGTCCGCGCCCGGCGTGACCCGCACCCCGACCCGGAAGGGGCACGAGACGGGCAGCTGCGATCCGTCGGGATCCACCCCGCGGGCGAGCGAGGCCGCCAGCTCGACGAGGCCGACGGCGTCCACCTCCCACACGCCGTCGCGCACCGGACGGTCGGCGTGCACGGGCGGATTGCCGGTCTCGCAGACGAGCGCGTGGACCCCGAGCGCGTCGAGGCCCAGCAGGTCGGCCTGCAGCGCCATCCGGCTCGTGTTCCAGCTGGTCACGGTGAGCATGACGTCGACCGCGGCGGTGTCCTGCAGGCCCGCGGCGACGGCGGCGGCGGTGGTGCGCGGCCGGCGGGTCCGCTCGCGGCCCGACCACAGCACCTGCGCGCCCGCACCCAGGGCGGCGCGCCCGCGCGCCAGGCAGACCGCGAGATCGTCGCTGCCGGTCCCGCCCGCCTCGGCGACCAGCAGCGGCGTGCGGCGGCGCGGCCCCCCGTCCAGCCACCGGCCCAGCGCGCCCTGCCCGGGGCCGGGGAGGTCGGCCCCGCCGACCTCGTCGGCGAGGTCCACCCCCGGGAGGAGCGCGGGAGCGCGGGCGACGGTGACGACGGGCCGCGCCGGCACCGTCGCGACCTCCCACAGCAGCGGTTCCGGCGTCCCGGCGAGCGCGGCGGCCGCGGCCGCGACGTGGGCCGGGGTGGTCCCGCAGCAGCCGCCGACCAGGCGGGCGCCGGCCGCCACGTAGTGGGCGGCGTAGCGGCCGAAGTGCGCCGTGTCGGAGGCGAAGCGCACCGAGCGGTCGGAGACGACGTGCGGCAGTCCGGCGTTGGGCAGGGCGCTCACGAGCACGCCCTCGGGCACCGCCGCCGTCATCCGCCGCACCACCGCGAGCAGCCCCTGCGGTCCCAGCGTGCAGTTCGTCCCGACGGCGACCGGGCGCAGCGCGGCGACGGCCGCGACGACCTGCTCCGGGGTCTCGCCGTGGGTCGTCACCGGCGCGCCGTCCTCGTCGACGAAGGTCGCCTGGGCGACCACCGGCAGGTCGCTGGCCTCCCGGGCCGCCTCCAGGGCCTCGACGAGCTCCTCGGCGTGCGCGAACGTCTCGAGCACCAGCAGGTCGACCCCGCCCTCGTCGAGCGCGGCGACCTGCTCGCGGATCGCGGCCCGGATCGCGGCGGCGTCCGGGGGCGGGCCCGCGGCCCGCGGTGAGGTCGCCGGGGACACCGACCCCGCGACGTACACCGGCCGCGACGGCGCCGTCTCCTCGACCACCTCGCGGGCGAGTCGTGCCGCGGCCAGGTTGACGTCGCGGACCCGGCCGCCGAGACCGTGGCGGGCCAGGCGCAACCGGCTCGCGCCGTAGGTGTGGGTCTGCAGGACCTCGGCGCCGGCGTCGAGGTAGCGCCGGTGCAGCGCGCCGACCAGCTCCGGGGCGAACAGCGACAGCTCGCTGCCCGCGCCGTCGCTGCGGGCGCCGGTCGCCTGGGCGAGGGTCCCCATGGCGCCGTCGCCCAGCAGGGGGCGCGCGGCGAGCTCGTCGGCGAACCCGCTCATTCCATCCACCCGAGGATCTCGAGAGCGACCTGGGCGGCGAGGCGGTCGTGGTAGCGCTCCAGCGCCAGCCCGGAGAGCTCCTCGGCGCGACGCAGCCGGTACCCGACGGTGTTCGGGTGCACCGAGAGCGCCTTCGCGGTGCGCTGCGGGCTGCCGTCCTCGCGGAAGTAGCGGGCGAGGGTGCGGATCAGCTCCACGGTGCGCTCGGAGGAGTCCGTGGCGAGGCGGCCGAGCACCTCCCGCGCGAACGTGCGGGCGTCCTCGGGGTCCGGGACCTGCAGCAGCAGCCGGTGCACCCCGAGGTCCTCGAACCGCAGCAGCCGGCCCTCCCGCCCGAGGCGCCGCGCGGCCTCCAGGGTGCGGCGTGCCTGGTCGTAGGAGCGCGGGAGCCCGGCGACGTCGTCGACCTCGCGGCCCAGGGCCACCGTCACCGGCCAGGCGCCGTCCGCGCCGCGGTCCCCGGGCGAGGGCGCCCGCGGTGGCGGTGCCGACGGCGACCGGGTCGGCCGAGGAGGGCACGAGCGCGACGACCTCGTGGTCGCGGACGACGGCGAGGATCCCGGGCACGAGCCGCACCAGACGGTCCCGCGCCTCGGCCAGCAGCGGCGGGCGGGCGACGCCCGCGTCGAGGGCCTCGCGCTCCTCGGAGCACGAGCGCGACGACGAGGACCCGGTGGGCGACGCCGGCCTCGAACCCGACGTGCTCGGCCCACTGCGCGGCCTCGGCGGTCGACCGGGCGCGGCCGAGCAGCAGCCCGGAGAGCAGGTCGTCCCGGACGTGGCCCGCGGCCGCCGCGAGGACCCGCTCCCGGCCGAGGAGCACCCCGACGATGGTGGCGGCGTGCTCGGCGGCGAGCAGGAGCACGTCGTCGCCGTCGAGGGCCGCGGGCCGGTCGCGCCGGACCGGGTCCTCCTCGGCGAGCAGGAAGGCGGCGGTCTCCCCGCCCACGACCACCGGCACGACGACGCGCACCCACGTGCCCGCGCCCGGCACCCGCAACGCGCGGCCGCCCCGCGCGGCGGCGGCGAGGACCCGCTCACCGCGCGCCCCCGCGACCTCCCCCCGCAGCACCGCGACGGCCCGGCCCTCGTCGGAGCCCGGCGCGCAGGCGGCGAGCACGGCGTGCCCGGGCGCCGGCCCGACGACGCCCGCGACGGCCCCGAGCTCCTCGGCGAGCAGCGCGACGACCGCGGCGGGGCCGGCGTCGTGCGCGGTCGCGAGCGCGGAGAGCCGGCGGTGCAGGACGACGAGACCACGCAGCGTCTCCGCGCCGCCGGCCCGCGTGTTCCGCGGCGGACCCGTCGTCGGCGCGTCCGTCCGCGGCGGGACCGCCCGGGCGGGATCCGCCGGGCGCTCCCCGGGGAGTCGACCCGCCGTCGCCACCCGTCCAGTGTGCCCGGTCGCATCCGGCGGGTCCTGCGTACGCGCGCGGCCGACGATCGCGAGAGGGTGGGGCCGACGTCGTTCTCCCGCTCCCCGGAGGTAAGCAGTGGCCCGTATCGTCGTCGTCTTCTACTCCGCCACCGGCAACGTCGCCGCTCTCGCCGAGGCGCTGGCGGACGGTGCGCGGGGCGCCGGGGCCGAGGTCCGGGTGCGGCCGGTGGCCGAGCGCGCGCCCGCGGAGGCGATCGAGGGGAACCGCCGCTGGAAGGAGTGGGTGGAGAACAACTCCTACGACACCGTCGCCTCCCTCGACGACCTCGAGTGGGCCGACGGGATCGCGCTCGGCAGCCCGACCCGGTTCGGGGCCGCCGCCGAGCAGCTCAAGGCGTTCCTCGACACCACCGGCGGGCTGTGGGCGCAGGGCAAGCTCGCGTCGAAGGTGGGGACCTCGTTCACGTCGGCCTCCACGGGCCACGGCGGCCTGGAGGCGACGATCGTCGCGATGAACATGGTCTTCTACCACTGGGGCACGCTGATCATGCCGCTCGGCTACGCCGCCGACCCCTCGCTCATGGAGTCCGGGAACCCGTACGGGGCGTCGTGGGTGTCGCGGAAGTCGGCGGCCCCCGACGAGGGAGCGCTCGGTGCCGCCCGCGTCCAGGGGGCGCGGCTCGCGGAGGTGGCGGGCAAGATCGCGTCGTAGGCGCACCGGAGGCCGCCTCGGGGTCGTGGTCGGGGTCGTCCCCGATGTCGGCGGGGTTCCCGACGACGAGCGTGGTCGCGTGGCGATGGCGGGGGCACGGACGTGGCGGCGGCTGCTGGTGTGGGTGCACGTGCTCACCTCGGTGGGCTGGATGAGCACCGCGCTCGGCCTGGTGGCCCTGCTGACGCTCTCGCGGGACGACCCGTCGCGGGCCGCGGCCGCCGTCGCGACGGCGCACCACCTGGACATGCACCTGCTCGGGCCGGCGGCCACGGCCTCGGCGTTCACCGGCGTGATGCTCTCGCTGGCGACCCCGTGGGGGCTGCTGCACCACTGGTGGATCGCCGCGAAGTTCGGCATCACGCTGGTGCAGCTCTACGTCGGGATCGCGATCCTGTCCGCGCAGCTCGGGACGATCGACCTGGGCGGAGCCCCGTCCCCGTTCGCGCTGGCGGTGGCGAGCGCGGCGATGTCGGTGGCGATCGCGTTCCAGGCGTGGCTCTCGCTCGCCAAGCCGTGGCCGCGCACCCCGTGGGGCCGGGGCGAGCGGTTACCGACCGCCGGCGTCGGCTGGTTCGTCGTCGCCGTCCTCGCGGCCGTCGGGGACCTCGTGCTGAGCCAGGTCCTGGGGTTCCCGTGCCCGCTGCTGATGCTCCCGACGCTGCTCGGGGCGCTCGTGTGGCTCCGACTGGTCGACCCGGCGTCGCGGGAGACGACGAGCCGCGCCGCCCTCGGGTCCCGGACCTAGGGGCTCGGGGTCAGCGCACGCAGGGCGGGCCCCACATGCCGACGCCGTCGTTGCGCGCGTCGCGCTGCTCGCCGTCGAACACGGCGCGGTACTGCGACGGGCCCGCCGCCGGGGCCTGGCCCTGCCGGATCGCGGCGTCGGTGTAGGACAGCTGCGTCCCGAGCACGGCGTAGGCGCGGGTGACACCCGGCTGCGGCGGGAGCGTCGGGTCCGGGACCAGGGTCACGGTCTGTCCGAGCAGGGTGCGCCGCGCGAAGTCCAGCGAGTCCGGAGCGGCACAGGCCGGGACCGTGGCCGCGTCGAGCCCGACGATGGCGACGGTGACCGGACGTCCGGCCACGTCGACGACGACGGTGGCCTCGTCGCGGATCTCGGTGACCTGGCCGCGCAGGGTCGGGGGCCCGGTCGGGCCGGGGTCGACGACGGGTGCGGCCGGTGGCGGCGCGGCCGCAGGGGTCGCCGGGCGCTGCGCGAGGACCACCGCCGCCACCGCGATGGCGACCACGGCGACGAGCGCGACGGCGGCCAGGGCCGCGGCCACCGTCCGGCCCCGGTTCGGGGACCCGGTCGGCGCGGGAGCCGGCACCGGCCGGGGGCCGCCCAGGACCGGGGCGTCCTCCCCGTCGAGGGGGTAGAGGTCGCCGACCTCGACGACGACCCACACGTCGGTGGGCTCGCCGGGGACGGGCGCCTCGGGCACCGTCGGGTCCTCGGCTCGCAGCTCCGCGGCGGGCACCACGCGGGCGGTCCCGTTGACGTGCAGGGCGCGTCGGGTGCCGCCCACGAGCAGCAGCATCGCGACCGCGGGGGTCTCGGCGAGGTTGGCCCGCGCGGCCGTCACGGCCTCGGCGCCGGTGTCCGGGAAGGCGAAGCGGTTCCGGTCGAGCACCCGCAGGAAGCAGCGGGCGCCGGCGAGGACGCTGACGTCCCCGACGCCGTCGCGGTCGGCGGTCGCGAGGACGGCGGTCGTGGCGCCGGCGATCCGCCCGAGGACGTCACCGCGCAGCGGCCCGGGGTCGTCGTCGTCCTCGTCGTCCGGGCCCTCGTCGTGCACGGACTCGTCGTCGGCGGACTCGTCGTGCGCGGACTCGTCGTGCGCGGACTCGTCGTGCACAGCCTCGCCGTGGGGGAGATCGGAGTCGCGGTGCCCGTGCTCGCCGCCCGGCTCGGCGACGCGGTCGGTGCTCCGGACGTCGAGCTCGCTGGTCGGCGAGTCCTCGTCCGGGGCCTGCGCATCGCCCGTTCGCGGCTCCGGCACCGTGCCGTGACCCGACGTGGCCGTGCCTGAGCTCTGGTCCCCGACACGTCCGGTCCCCGATGTCATGACGTCTCCCCGCCCCCCAGGGTCACCACCACCCCACGTTCGACCCCCCGAACGGGGTAAAGGCGGCGTGACGTACGGAGGATGCCCTGCGGAGCGTGGGTCAGTCCAGGGCTCGCCGCACGAAGCCCTGGATGCCGATCGCCCCGAACACCACGCACGCCACCACCAGCGCCGCGAAGCACACCCACCCCGGGAGGTGGGGGATCTGCGGGGTCAGTGCCCCGCGCAGCCCCTCGGAGACGTAGGTGATCGGGTTCAGGGCGCAGATCACCTGGAACCACCGCAGCGAGGAGATTCTGCAGGAACGGGAACTGCGTCGAGCCGGTGAACAGCAGCGGTGTGATGACCACCGCGAAGACGATGTTGATGCGCCGCGGGGAGACGATCGTGCCGATGACCAGCCCCGCGGCGCCCCCGGCGAGCGCGCCGAGCACGAGCAGCACGGCGGACTCCGGCAGGCCGGGGAGGTTCCACGTGACCTGGTCGAGGACGAGATAGCCCACCGGGATCATCACGAGCGAGCCGATCATGCCGCGCAGCGCCCCGAACACGATCTTCTCGACGGCGACCATCCGCGTCGACAACGGCGCGAGCAGCCGGTCCTCGATCTCCTTCGTGTAGCTGAAGTCGATCACGAGGGGCAGCGCGACCGCCTGCACCGCGACGAGGAACGCGTTGAGCGCGAGGAGGCCGGGCAGCAGCAGCTGCGCGTAGCCGGGTGCGATGTAGCCGAGCTGGCTGAGCACCTTCCCGAACACGAACAGCAGGAAGAACGGCTGCACGAGCACCTGGGACAGGAAGCTCCCGAACTCGCGGCCGGTCACCGCGACGTCGCGGCCGAGCACCCCGAGGAACGCCCGGACCGTCGTCGTCCGGCGTGAGGGCGGTGCGGTCGTCGTGATCGTCGCCGCGCTCATCGCAGCCCCCGCCCCGTCAGGTCGATGAAGACGTCCTCGAGCGTCGGCTCGCCGAGGGCCACGTCGAGGACCCGCCCGCCGGCCGCGGCCAGCTCGTCGAGCAGCCCCGGGAGGGCCGCGCCGGCCTCCCCGTCCACGCGGGCGCGCAGCCGTGCCGGGCTGCCCTGCGACCCGTCGTCGAGCACCTCGACGCCCGCGGTGCCCCGCACGCCCGCGAGCCGCTCGCGCAGCGTCGCGGGGTCGCTCCCGACGACGTCGAGGTCGACGGTCGCCGACCCCGACAGCCCCGCCACCAGCGCGGCAGGCGTGTCGAGGGCGAGCAGCCGGCCGTGGTCGACGATCCCGACGCGGTCGGAGAGCTTCGCGGCCTCGTCCATGTCGTGGGTCGTCAGCACGACGGTCACCCCGCTCGCGGCGAGCTCGGCGACCCGGTCGTGCACGAAGAGCCGCGCCTGCGGGTCGAGACCGGTGGAGGGCTCGTCGAGGAAGAGCACCCGGGGGTCGTGCATGAGCCCCCGCGCGATGATCAGGCGCTGGGCCTGGCCGCCGGAGAGCTCGTCGGGGTTGGTGGACGCCTTGTCGGTGAGCCCCATGCGCTCGAGCAGCTCGTCGGCGAGCGGACCGCGCCGGGATCGCGGCACCCCGTGGTAGGCCGCGTGCCAGACGAGGTTGGCCTTGGCGTCGAGCGAGCGGTCGAGGTTGGGGCGCTGCGGCACGACGCCGAGCACCGCGCGCGCCCCGACCGGGTCGGCCGCGACGTCGATGCCGGCGACGGTGGCCCGCCCGGCGGTCTTGCGCACGCGGGTGGTGAGCACGCCGATCGTCGTGGTCTTGCCCGCGCCGTTGGGGCCGAGCAGGCCGAACACCTCGCCCGGCGCGACGGCGAAGGAGATGCCGTCGACGGCGTTGGTCCGGGCCTTGGGGTAGCGCTTGACGAGGTCGGCCACCTCGACGGCCGGCGCGACGGCGTCGGGCGCGGGGGTGTCCGGGCGCACGGCCCGGGTCTCGGTGGACATATGCGTCGACGCTACCGGGGGCCCCGGGGCGGGGGCATGTCGATTGCTCGTGGTCGCGCTCATGGGGCCACTGTGGGACCTGGAGCTTCGTTGAGGTCAAGCTCGGTCGGTTCTGAGCGAAGGGCACCTTCGGTCGATCTGGTCGACCGATGGGCCCCTTCGCTCGAGACGGGCGCCGGCACCGCGATTCCGGCGAAGGGCGCCCCTCGCCGATCTATGCGAACGAGGGGGCCCTTCGCTCAGAACGGGGTCAGCCCGCCGCACGCCCGATCGGCACCGACACCAGGCGCGGCCCGTCGCCGTCGCGCCCGCGCTCCAGGGCGGCTCGCAGCTCGTCGACGGTGCTCGCGACCTCGGCCGTCACCCCGTACCCCGCCGCGAGCGCCGTGAAGTCGACCGCCGGCAGGTCCAGCCCGGGCGCCTTCGGGGTGTTCTCGCGGGCGGCGAACCACTTGAGGATCGCGTACTCCCGGTTCTCCAGGACGAGCACCGTGACCGGCACGGAGAGCGCCGAGGCCGTCGCGAGCGCCTGGATCGCGTACTGCATCGAGCCGTCGCCGATCGCCGCGAGCACGGGCCTCGACCGGTCGGCCATCGCCACCCCGACCGCCGCCGGCAGCCCGAAGCCGAGCCCGCCCGACGTCGTGAAGAACGAGCTCGCGGGCCGGCGCACCGGCCGGCGGGCGTGCAGGGCCGCGCGGTTGGAGGGCGACTCGTCGACCACCACCCCGTCCGCGGGCCACACGGCGCCGACGACGTCGAAGACCTCCTCGGGGGTCAGCGTCCCCGGCGTGGCCGACGGCTGCGCGGCCTCGGCGGCCGGCGTCGACCCCGGGACCGCGCGCGACGACGGGGCGACCCGCTCGCGCAGTTCCCGGACGACGGCCGTCGGGTCGGCGACCAGGGCGTCCCCCACCGGAGCGCGACCGGCCTCGTCGGGGTCGGCCGTGACGTGGTGCAGCGTGGTGCCCTCGGGCAGGAACCGGCCCGGCACGTAGGGGTAGTAGCGGAAGACCGCGGTCCCGAGGACGACGACGACGTCGTGCGGCTCGAGCGTGTCCGCGAGCGGTGCGATCGCCATCGGCAGGGCGCCGCGGAAGAGCGGGTGGTCCTCCGGGAACCCGACGCGGCCGTCGGCCGGCGGGCCGTAGACCGCGGCCGAGCAGCGCTCGGCGAGCGCCACGGCGTCGTCGAACCCGCCGCCCGCGTCGACCTCGCCGCCGATCACCAGCGCGGGCGACGCCGCGCCGTCGAGGGCCGCGACGAGGGTGTCGAGCCCCGTCGCGTCCGGGAGCAGGGGCGTCCGCACGGTGCGGCGGACGGCCCGCTGCGCGACCTCGAGGTCGGGCCCGGTCAGCTCGACGTCCCAGTCGTCCATGGGGATCGAGACGAACACCGGGCCGTGGGGCGGGGTCATCGCCGCGTGGATCGCGCGGGCGAGCACCGCGGGCACGTCGGCCGCGCGCGGGGGCTCGGCGGAGAACTTGACGGTGGGGCGCGGCAGCTCGGTCGCCCGGGGGTTCGTGAGCATGGCCTCGAGCACCATCATCGGCCGCACCTGCTGGCCGGCGGTGACGACCAGCGGAGTCTTGTTGGCGGCCGCGTTGACCAGCGCCCCGACGGCGTTGCCGACGCCCGGGGCGGTGTGCAGGTTCACCAGCGTGGGCCGGCCGGTCGCCTGCGCGTACCCGTCGGCCATCCCGACGACGACCGCCTCCTGCAGCCCGAGGACGTAGGTGAAGTCGTCGGGGAACTGCTGGAGCATCGGGAGCTCGGTCGAGCCCGGGTTCCCGAACACCGTCGTCATCCCGTGCGCCCGGAACAGCTCGAGCGCGATCTCCCGCACCGTGGTCATGGCCGGGCCCCGCAGCGTCGCGTCACGCCCGAGGGTCTACCCCCTCGGGCAGCCGCTCACCAGACGACCGGTCACCAGACCTGCTGGGACTCCTCGGTGGGCAGGTGCAGCCTGCTCACGCGCACGACGACGTCGGGCAGCTCGTCCTGGTCGAAGTTCCGGCGCAGTTCCTCCGCCCGGAGCGTGGCCGCGACCCCCTCGTAGGGGCCGTGGGCGTCCATCTCACCGGTCTCCGGGTCGAAGACCAGCACCACGTAGCCGTCGCACTCATCAAGATCCGCCGCTGCCGCCAGCAGCACCGCGGGCCGTTCGTTCAGCACGATGATCACCTCCGCTCCGTTCATCGCCACGATGACGGCCCGTGTGACGGCTCGGGGAGAAGTTGCCACCTTCGGGGGACCGGGTTCCGACCACGGCGTGGTGGGGTGACACCCCATCCGGTGGCCGGTACGGCAGCGTGTCCGGCGGACGTCTAGCGTTCCGGCCATGGCCAGCGACGCCTCGGTGTCCCGCGACGCCACCGACGGCACCACTCCGCTCGGCGCGACCCGCGACGTCGTCGGATTCGAGCTCGACATCCCGGCCGATCAGGTCGCTGACCTGCACGAACGCCTCCGCCGGGTCCGCCTGCCCGAGCCGGAGCCGGTCGACGACTGGTCCCAGGGCATTCCCGCGGCCACCGTCGCGGAACTGTGTCGCGGTTGGCTCGAGGACCACGACGTGCACGCCCTGTCCGCCGAGCTCAACGCCCGGGGCCAGTACCGCACCGTGATCGACGGTCTCGGGATCCACTTCTTGCACGTAGAGTCACCGCGGCGTGACGCACAGCCATTGCTCGTCACCCATGGGTGGCCCGGCTCGATCGTCGAGTTCCTCGACGTCCTGGACGCCCTGACCGACCCTCCGGAGGCCTCCGACCCGGCGTTCCACGTGGTCGCGCCGTCGTTGCCGGGCTTCGGGTTCTCGGACAAGCCGACCACGACCGGCTGGGGCGTCGACCACATCGCGGACGCGTGGGTCGAGCTCATGGACCGTCTGGGCTACCCCCGGTTCCTCGCCCAGGGGGGCGACTGGGGCGCGATGGTCACGACGGCGCTCGGGGTCCGTCACCCCGACCGCGTCGCCATGCTGCACACGACGATGCCGCTGGCCGACCGGCCGCAGGGGGCGCGCACCGAGGACCTCCCGGAGCTCGAGCAGGACTGGCTGGCGGAGGCCCGGGAGTTCCGCGAGGTCGGGGGCGGCTACTCCGGCCAGCAGCGGACGCGTCCGCAGACCCTCGGGTACGGGCTCGTCGACTCGCCGGCCGGGCAGCTGGCCTGGATCGCGGAGAAGTTCGGCGTGTGGACCTTCGGCGGCCCGACGCTCGAGCCGTCGGTGCCGCGGAAGCGTCTGCTCGACAACGTGGCCCTGTACTGGTTCGGCGCGTCCGGCGCGTCGTCGGCACGCATCTACTGGGAGAGCTTCGGGGGCGTGGACCGGTCGGCGCCGGTGACGGTGCCGTCGGCGGTGTCGATCTTCCCGGCGGAGATGGCGAAGATGCCGCGCTCCTGGGTCGAGGCGCGCTACACCGACCTGCGGCGCTGGAGCGTCCTCGACCGGGGCGGGCACTTCGCCTCGCTGGAGGAGCCGGAGCTGTTCGTCGCGGAGCTGCGCGCCTCGTTCGCCGGGGTCAGCTGCTAGCAGCGACGGTCCGTCGCTGACACCTGACGTCAGGATGGCGCCTTCCTGACATGGTCGAGCAGGGGTCAGCCCAGACTCCCCAGCGGATCGGCCCGGGTCAGGTCGGGGTCGTCCGCCGCGAACGTGATCGCCCGCCCCGGCCCCGTCGTGCGCGTCTCGAACCGGACCGTCACCCGCCCGTGCCCGGCGCCCTGCACCCAGCCGTGCCCGTGCTCGGGGTGCGCGACGTCGTCCCCGGTCCGCCACTCCCGCGCCGGGTCGGGAGCGGGCTCCTCGTCGGCCAGCCGGGCGTCCTCGGGCAGGGCCTCGGCGGCCACGACGGGGCGCAGCGTGCCGCCGGTCTCCGGATCCTCGACGGGGCCCGGCCCGGCCGCGCCCCGGTCCGGCTCGTCCTCGAAGAGCGAGCCCTGCACCGCCGTCGTGAGCCCCGCGTAGGAGACGCCGACGAGCCGCACACCCGCGTCGGGCAGCGCCGCCACGGCGAGCCGCTGCGCGGTCTCGGTGAGGGCGGGCAGGTCGGTCGAGGCCACCGTCGTCGTCTCGGAGCGGGTGTGGGTGGCGAAGTCGCCTCCGCGGACCTTCACCGTCACCGTCCGCGCCGCACGACCCGACGCCACCAGCCGGCGGTGCGCCGACCCGGCGAGCTCGGCGACGGCCCGCCGGACCGCGACGACGTCGGAGAGGTCGGTGTCGAACGTCGTCTCGGCGCTGACCTGCTTGGCCTCGCCGCGCTCGGTGACCGCCCGGTCGTCGATCCCGCGGGCGAGCCGGTGCAGCCCGGTCCCGACCGCCGAGCCCAGCAGCGACGTCACCTCCGGGAGCTCCAGCGCGGCCAGCGCCGCGACGGTCGTCACCCCCGACCGCGCCAGCGTCGTCTCGGCGACCGGACCGATCCCCCACAGCGCGCGCACCGGCAGCGGGTCGAGCAGGGCCCGCTCGCTCCCGTGGGCGACGACGTGGACCCCGTCCGGCTTCGCCAGCCCCGACGCGATCTTGGCGACCTGCTTCCCGGACCCCGCGCCGACCGACACCGCGAGTCCGGTGACCGCCCGGACCTCGGCCCGGATCGTCTCCGCCCACGCGCGCACCTCGTCCTCGGTCGCTCCGGCCAGCGCGGCGGGCTCGGCGAAGGTCTCGTCGTAGGCGACCTGCTCCAGCACCGGCGCCGCCGCCCGCACCACGCCGAAGAAGGCCTCCGAGAGCGTCCGGTAGACCGCCGTGCGCGGCGGGAGGGCCACCGCCTGGGGGCACCGCCGGCGCGCCTGCGCCATCGGCATCGCCGAGCGGGCGCCGTACACCTTCGCCTCCCCCGAGGCGCCCGCGACGATGCCGCGCGGCCCGAGCCCGCCGACGAGGACCGGCCTGCCCCGCAGCGTCGGACGGGTCAGCTGCTCGGCCGAGGCGAAGAACGAGTCGAGGTCGAGGTGGACCACCCACCGGCCCCGGCTCGCCCGCTCGACCGGACCGGTGCTCACGACGGCGGGTGCCAGGCGGCGTCCGGCCGGGGCCAGAGCAGGTCGGCCTCGGCGAGCACGTCCGCGGGCGTCCCGCTCCAGGTGACCCCGACCGCGGTCAGCCCGGCGACGTGGGCGGCCCAGACGTCCACCGGGGAGTCGCCGACCATCGCCGCGTCGCGGGCACCGTCGGGCAGCACGCGACCCAGACCCAGGAGCGCCTCGGCGAGGACGACGTCCTTGCCGCCCACCCCGGGCCCGGATCCCGCCACGTGCCCGAAGTACCCGGACCACCCGAGCGAGGCGACGACCCGTCGCGCCGTCGTCGTGGCCGCCGACGTCGCCACGGCCATCTCCACCCCGGCCGCGGACCACGCGGCGAGGACGGCCTCCACGCCCTCGACCGGTCGCAGACCGCCGCGCTCGAGGAGGGTGCCGTCGAGGTCCCAGACGACACAGGCCCACGGCGAGTCCACGTGCCGCAGAATCCCATCTCCCCCGGGCGACGGGGCGGTTGCGTACCGGGGCCGCGGGTCATCCCCCCGCATGGGTTACGACGTGACAGAGGTCCAGAAGTCCCTCGGAGGATTCCAGTACCCGGGCAGCCCGGAGCAGCTCGCCGACCACGCCGCGGAGAAGGGTGCCGACAAGCAGCTCGTCGACACCATCCGCGGTCTCGACAAGGACCAGTTCGACGGCCCGAACGCCGTCATGTCGAAGCTGGGCGAGGCGAACGTGCTCGGCGGCTCCTGATCGACGGCGCGCGGTCCGGGCCCCCGGCCCGGGCCGTGCGGCCACGGCCCGACGACCTCAGCGCGGCATCGTCGGGATCCGCTGCTCCACGACCTCACGGGCACCCTCGAGGGTGCCGTCGTTCGTCCAGACGTCGGGATCGAGCGTGCTGACGTTCCACCCTCCGGGCCGCACGCGGCTGCCGTAGAGGAAGACGTCCTTCTCCTGCACCCACTCGATCTCGTACTCGATGGGCTGCGGCCCGTCGGACTGCCACGTCCACACGGCACCCGAGCGCCGGCTCGACTCCCGGACCTGCCGTCCCTCGACGTCCCACGACATTGCGACGAATCCTCCCCGCCGGTCGGTGCACGGAACACCACCGGAGCACGTCCGATCCTGCGCCGATCGGCGCATCAGCCTAACGGGATTCGTCTCAGGGCGAGTCAGCCCGAGGGTCAGGCCACCTGCTCGGTGTCCCGGCGGTCCTCCGGGCGCGGCGACCAGCCCTCGCGGCACAACGCCCCGACGATGCGGCGGGCGTCGGCCCGGTGGGCGTCCGGCTGGTGCGACGTCCAGCTCCACTCGGCGCACTCCCGGTGCAGCAGGTGTGCGACGACGGTGGCGGCGTGCTCGCGCTCCTCGGTCGAGACCCGTGCCGCCCGGGGCGCGGCCCCGGGCCGCATCAGGGCCGCGACCGCGTCGCTCGGGCGGCGGGCCGGGAGCGGGTCGGGGGAGTCGGCGGGGGTACCGGAGGACGAAGCACTCATGGGGCGCCTCCTGGGTCGGGGCGGCCACGCGGTGCCACGGGAGTGGAGCGTCGCGCGGCCGTCGTCCGAGCGGGCGTGCAGGGCAGCCTCGACGACACCCGGCGCACCACCGAGGGTGACCGACCGGAGGCCGGAGGGAAACGACCGCGGGAGCAACGACACATCACCTGTCCGATCGGAGGTCGTGTCGCGACGATGGAGCCGTCCCGATCCTGACTCCGGTCTCCGCGGCCGGTCCGCACCCTGACCCACGCTCACCGAGGAGCCCGATGACCGCCCCGTTCACCGTCGAGCTCGACCCCACGCCCGGCCGTCGCCAGGGCGAGGAACAGTTCGTCCTGCACCTCGACGGCGAGACCCGTGAGGTCGTCCTGCACGACTACGCCACGGTCTACTCCGTGCCGGGGCTGTACGAGGAGGTCGTGCAGCGCCGGCTGCAGTGCGCCTCGCCCGCCACGGTCGCCGACGCCCTCGTCGAGGCGGGAGCCTCGATCGGCCGGGCGCCTGCCGACCTACGGGCGTTCGACCTCGGCGCGGGCAACGGCGTCGTCGGCGAGGAGATGACGGCACGCGGAGTGACCGTGGTGGTGGGCGCCGACGGAATCCCCGAGGCCCGCGACGCCGCGCACCGCGACCGCCCGGGGATGTACGAGCACTACCTCGTCGGCGAGCGGCTCGAGGGTGCCGAGGTGGCCCGGCTGGTGCGCGAGGAGCGTCTCGACGCGCTGGTCGCGGCGGGGGCGGTCGGCGAGGGCCACGTGCCGGTCGACGCGCTCGGCGAGCTGTGGTCGACGTTCCCGTCCGGCTCGGTGCTCGCGCTGACGCTGAAGGACGGCGGCGCGGAGACCGGGGACCACGACGTGCCCGACGTCGAGGGGATGCTCGCGGGCTTCGACGACACGAGCGTCGTCGTGCGGCGTCGGTTCCGGCACCGGCTCTCGATGGCCGGCACCGAGCTGTTCTACGTGGTGCTCGCCGCCGTCAAGGGCTGACGCCCATGTGAACGGATGTGGTCGTCCCGACGACGAGATCCGTTCACATGCCGCCGTGCAGGAGCGTGAGCCGGGGTCGAGGCCCGCTCCTCCCCCGGCCCTCGACGCCGGTGCCCACGAGGGCGCCCGGCCGCCACGGCCGGTCCGCCTCGCGGCGGCGGCCGGAACCGACGACCCGTCCGGCGAGCTCGTTGACGAGGTCGTCGGCGAGCTCCTCGGAGAGCACCCGGTCGTCGTCGTAGGCGTCGATGACGTCCCGCCCGCGGCGCCAGGCGTCCACACGCCACGACCCCGCGGCCCAGTACTCGTCGCCGTCGTGGGCGAGGCGTCCGTTCTCGATCATCACTGGCATCGTCGGTCCGGGTGGTCGGCCTCCACAGTCCCGATGCCGCATGGAGTGATGACTCGATGGAGGGCCCTTTTCCGACGCGCCGTCCTCGAGGGCTCACGCGATCGTCGGCGTGGCGCGCCGCGGGGGCCGGCGGCCGGCGAAGGCGTGCGACGCGTCACGTCGTCGGCGAGGATCGTGGGCATGAGGACGCACGCGGTGGCCATCGTCGGTTCCGGGCCCTCGGGGTTCTACGCGGCGGGGTCGTTGCTGGACTCCACCGACCCGCCGGTGCGCGTGGACATGTTCGACCGGCTCGCCACGCCGTGGGGTCTCGTCCGGGCCGGGGTGGCCCCGGACCACCCCAAGATCAAGTCGGTGAGCACCCAGTACGAGAAGATCGCGGCGCGGCCGGGCTTCCGGTTCTTCGGCCACGTCTGCCTCGGCGAGGACGTGACGGTCGACGAGCTGCTGGAGCGCTACGACGCGGTGATCTACGCGGTGGGCTCGCAGACCGAGCGGCGCCTCGGGATCCCCGGCGAGGACCGCGCCGGCAGCCTCGCCTCGGTGGACTTCGTCGGTTGGTACAACGGCCACCCCGACTACGCGGACCTGGACCCGGACCTCACCGCGTCCCGCGCGGTGGTGATCGGGGCCGGCAACGTCGCGCTCGACGTCGCCCGCATGCTCCTGCTCCCCGAGGACGACCTGCGCGGCACCGACACCGCCGACCACGCGATCGAGGTCTTCGCCGCCTCGTCGGTGCGGGAGGTGGTGGTGTGCGGGCGCCGCGGCCCGGTCGAGGCGGCGTTCACCACCTCGGAGCTGCGCGAGCTCGACGACATCGACGGGCTGACCGTGGTGGTCGACCCGGCCCAGGTCCCGGACGCCGCGGGGGACGCCGACCTGCCCAAGGCGACCCGGCGCAACGTCGAGCTCTTCCGGAAGTGGGCGGAGGCGGGCGCGGAGGCGGGTGCGGAGGCGGAACGGCGGATGGAGTTCCGGTTCCTGCGCTCCCCCGTGGAGATCCTCGGGGAGGGCGACGACGGCCCGGTGACGGGCGTCGAGCTCGGCATCAACCGCCTGGAGACCGACGACGAGGGCCGGGTGCGGCCGGTCGACACCGGTGAGCGGGAGAGCGTCGAGTGCGGCCTGGTGCTCCGGGCCGTGGGCTACCGCGGCGTGGCCCTGCCGGACGTCCCGTTCGACGAGGGCTCGGGGACCATCCCGCACGCCGAGGGGCGCATCGAGGGCCGCGACCGCGAGTACGTCGTCGGCTGGATCAAGCGCGGGCCCAGCGGAATCATCGGCACCAACCGCAAGGACGCCAACGAGACGGTGCGCGTGCTGCTCGCCGACCTGGCCTCCGGCGCCCGCGAGGACGCGTCGATCGCCTCGCCCGAGGAGGTCGAGGAGTGGCTCTCCGGGCGGTGCCCGGAGCTCGTGGACCTCGACGGCTGGGGGGCGATCGACGCCCACGAGCGCTCGGCGGGCGAGGGCGGCGGCCGGCCCCGGGTGAAGGTCGTGGACCGGTCGTCGCTGATGGACCTGGTGCGCCAGCGCTCCTGAGCTTCCGGGGACGTTCGCTCAGGACACCCGGGTCCCGAACCGAGTGGACCCCCACGGCTCCCGACGCAGCCCTCGAGGTCCACTCGGCACGCGCAGGCACGAGAACGCCGTGCCTCAGGCGGTCTCCTCGCCCTCCTCGTCGAGGTCGATGTGGCGGAGCTCGCGGGCCTCGGGGGTCTCGAGCAGGTCGGTGACGAAGCGGATCACGTGGTGGCGGATCTCGGCGTCGAGGTTGCCGAGGCGCCGCACGAACACACCGCCGACCCCGCGGGTGTGCGTCTCCAGGGCGATGTCGCTCGGCCCGAGCTCGTCGACCTCGACGAGCACGTGGTCGCCGTCGGCCGCGAGGCACGCCTCCAGCCCGATCCGGACGGTCATCTGTGCCTCGACGGGCACGGTCCGCGCGCCGATCTGCACGGAGACGTCGAGCTCCACGGGCACGTGGACCTCGGCGCGGCCCGGCCTGGTGCCGCGCCGGCCCCGGAGCCGGCCGACGACGCCGGTCGCGTGGGCGGTCGCCATGCCGCCGGGTCCCGCGGTGACCGGCCCGAAGGCCACCCGGTCACCGATGAGGTCGCCGATGTCGCGCACCGCCCGCTCCGGGGAGACGATCGCCGCCACGATCGCGTCCCGTTCGCTCGTCACGAGGACTCCCGCGCGAGCTCGCCACCCGCGCCGACCGCGAAGGGCGGCGTGCTGGTGCCGACGATGCGGTAGCGGCCCCACGGGTCCACGTCGGAGAGCTCCCCGACGGCCTCCCCCTGCGGCGTGGTGAGCAGCCCGGTCCCCTTCTTCCCGCCGAGCGCCGCCTCGAGGCCGGCGTGCACCGCGACGCGCCCGTACCAGTGGTAGCGGCCGTCGAGCGGTTCGAAGTGCCCGCGCAGGGTCACCTCGACCTCGAGGGGCTCCGCGTCCCGGCTCTCCAGCCGCAGCGAGGCCGGCCCGCGGTAGCCGTCCTCGTCGTCGTGGTCGTGCTCGTCGTGGCGGTGTTCGTCGGTCGGTTGCGTCGTCACTGTCCGCTCCCTGGCTCGGCGTCGGTTCCCGTCGGGACGTTCTCGCTGCGGCCGCCCGGAGGCCCGGAGGCGGGGCCGGGTGACAGCTGGATCACCCGGTTGATCTCCAGCGGCACGTTCGGGTCGATGACGACGTCGCGCTGCCGGGCGAAGCCGTCGATGGCCGCCCAGATCAGCGTCGTCAGGTACTCGGTGACGGAGTCCCGGCTCATCGACCGGCGTTCGAGCCACCACTCCGCGGTGTTCTGGACGAACCCGACGACGCCGTACGCCCACGGTTCGGCCGCGCCGGAGTCCAGCCCGAAGGCCCGCAGGTAGTCACCGAGCAACGCCGAGAGCGCCGTCGCGATGAGTTCCTTGTCGGCCCGGACGACCTCCTCGCCGTGGCCGTGGCGGGCGAGCACCCAGTACAGGTTGGGGTACTCCTCGAGGGTCGCCAGCACCGCGTCGATCGACTTGCGGATCCGCGGGACGGGCGCCTCCTCGGAGTTCAGCGCCGGGATGAGGCGGTCGAGCAGGATCTGCGTCGCACGCTCGCCCATCGCCTCGACGAGGTCGGCCTTGTCGGAGAAGTGCCGGTAGAGCACCGGTTTGGTGACCCCGGCCTCGACGGCGACCTGCTCGATCCCGAACTCCGGTCCGGTCTCCGCGAGGACCCGCATCGCCGCCTCGACGAACTCCGCGCGGCGCTCCACGCGGTGCTTCGTCCAGCGTGTGCGACGCCCGTCACGAGCCGGGGTGTTTCCACCCCGTTCCGGCTTGACACCGTCCGCCATGGCTCGGACGCTACCAGTAGTTACAGTTACCAGCAGTAAGACGTACACAACGTTGGGGATACGGTGTGTACGAGGAACTGCAGCGATCTCATCGTCGAGGGACCGGGAAGGACGATCGCCATGTCGGCGCCTGCCGTGACGAGCGAAGCCGAGGCGAATCGGGGCCCGGGGGCCTCCCGGTCAGGGGACGGTGACGGCAATGCAGCCCAGGATCCCGACCGCGCTGCCGCCCGGCTGCTCCGTTCCGCCGCGAAGA
Organism: uncultured Actinomycetota bacterium; assembly: GCA_963849235.1. Classification (GTDB taxonomy): domain Bacteria; phylum Actinomycetota; class Actinomycetes; order Mycobacteriales; family Pseudonocardiaceae; genus Actinomycetospora. The sequence goes on from CAWKGY010000007.1 coordinate 199,779, forward strand.
AGTCCTACGACCCGGACGTCGACATCGACTGGGACGCCCCGCTGGTCGAGGGCGCGCGCTGGATGCCCGAGCACCGGGTGTCGCTCTACGGCACGCCGCTGTGGGACCGGCTGACCCCCGCGCAGCGCATCGAGCTCGGCAAGCACGAGGCGTGCAGCGTCGCGAGCGTCGGCCTCTGGTTCGAGACCCTGCTCATGCAGCGGCTGCTCAAGGACTTCTACGCCGACGACCCGACCACCGACCGCGCGCAGTGGGCCCTCACCGAGGTCGCCGACGAGTGCCGGCACTCCCAGATGTTCGCCCGCCTGGTGCGCCGGGCCGGGGTCGAGCCCTACGGTGCCGTGCCGGCCGTGCACCAGCTCGGCAAGCTGTTCTCGGTGATCAACTGGGGCCCGGCGGCCTACGCCTCGATCCTGGTGGCCGAGGAGGTGCTCGACCGGCTGCAGCGCGAACAGTCCACCGACGAGGACATCCAGCCGCTGATGCGCCAGGTCAACCGCATCCACATCGTGGAGGAGGCGCGCCACGTCGCCTTCGCCCGGGACGAGGTGACCCGCGGGCTCGCCCGGCTGTCCCGCACCGAGCGGGCCTACCAGCGGTTCATCTGCGCCGTCACGTCGTTCTTCGTGGTGCGCAGCCTGATCAACCCGAAGGTCTACGCCGCCGTCGGGATCGACCCCGCCGAGGGTCGGCGCGCTGCCCTCGCCAACCCCCACCACCGGGAGATGATCCGCTTCGGCGGCGAGAAGATCATGTCCTTCCTCGACGAGGCCGGGATGCTCGCCGGCCCCGGCCGGGCACTGTGGAAGAAGTCGTTCCTGCTGGAGGTGTGATGACCATCGACACCGGACGACGGAGCCGGACCGGCGAGACGGTCGGCCCGCTCGGTCTGGCCACGGGGATCACCCTCCGGGTCGCCCGGTCGGGCAGCGGGGCTCCCGGCGAGCCGACGCTCGTCCTCGCGCACGGCTGGTCGCAGGACCTGCGGACCTGGGACCGGGTGGTGGGCGACCTGCGCCGTGCGGGCGTGACGGCCCCGATCCTGCGCTACGACCACCGCGGGCACGGCGGCTCGGAGTCCCCGGGCCGCGACGGCGCCACGATCGGACGGGCCGCGGACGACCTCGCGGCGATCATCACCGACCACGTCGAGGGCCCGGTCGTGCTGGCCGGGCACTCGATGGGCGGCATGACGCTCATGGCCCTGGCCGAGCGGCACCCCGACCTCGTGCGCGAGCGCGTGCGCGGCGCGGCGTTCGTCGCGACGGCCAGCGACGACATGGCCGAGATGCGGCTCGGCATCCCGGGCCGCCGCGGGGCGTTCGTCGCCCGCGGCGAGCGGGTGATCATGCCGTGGCTGGCGTCGGTCGGTGACCGGGCCCCGGTCCACCGCGCCGACCCCGAGGGCAGCGGCGTGCACACCCGCTCGGTCGCGCTGGCCCCGCTGGTGCGGGCGCTGGTGTTCGGCCGTCACCCCCGGCGCGCGGACGTGCTGTCGGTCGCCGAGCAGACCTTCGCCGCGGACCCGGTCGCCGTCGCCGCGTTCCGCGCCTCGATCTCCGAGCACCAGCGCACGTCGTCGCTGGCGGCGCTACGGGGGCTCCCGACGGTGGTCCTGGTCGGCTCCCGCGACCGGCTCTGCCCGCCCGACCACGCCCGCACGATCGCCGCGGCCCTGCCCGACGCCGAGATCGTCGTGTTCCCCGGCGCCGGACACATGATCACCTTCGAGCGCTCCCAGGAGGTCGCCGCGCACCTGCAGGGTCTGCTGGAGGCCACCACCGCCGTGGAGCCGGTCGCGACGTCGAGGGAGACGAGCCGTGTCGTCAGTTGAGGTCCCGCGCTCCGAGGAGTTCCACGAGGTCGTGGTGGTCGGGACCGGGTTCGCCGGGCTCGGCCAGGCCCTGGCGCTGGAGCGGTCCGGCGTGCGCGACGTCGTGCTGCTCGAGAAGGCGCCCGCGTCGGCCGGCGTCGGGGGCACCTGGCGGGACAACAGCTATCCCGGGTGCGCGTGCGACATCCCGTCGCACATGTACTCGCTCTCGACCGACCTCAACCCGCACTGGTCGCGCTCCTACTCGCCGCAGCCCGAGATCCGCGCCTACCTCGAGCGCGTGGCCGACGAGCACGACCTGCGCCGGCGCGTGCGCTTCTCCACCGAGATGACCGGCGCGACCTGGGACGAGGAGTCCCGGACGTGGACGGTGCACACGCGGGGGACGGGTCCCGACGGCGAGGGCGCGGGCAGCTACCGCTGCCGGTTCCTCGTCTCCGGGGTGGGCGCCCTGCACCTGCCCTCGACCCCGACGCTGCCCGGCGCGCACCGCTTCCGCGGCGAGACCTTCCACTCCGCGCGGTGGCGCCACGACGTCGACCTGCGCGGCAAGCGGGTCGCGGTCATCGGCACCGGGGCGAGCGCCGTGCAGTTCGTCCCGCAGATCGCGCCGGTCGCGGGGAGCGTGACGATCTTCCAGCGCACGCCCCCGTGGGTGCTGCCCAAGGGCGACCACCCCATCGGCGGGCTGCGCCGGGAGCTCTTCGCGCGGGTGCCCGGGGTCCAGCGGGCCTACCGCGCCGCGATGTACGCCGCCCTCGAGTCCCGGGCGATCGGGTTCATGAGCCGCCCGGAGCTGCTGCGCCCGGCGGAGTGGCTGGCCCGCAAGCACATCGAGCACGCGATCTCCGACCCGGCGCTCGTCGAGAAGCTCACGCCGCACTACTCGCTGGGCTGCAAGCGGGTCCTGGTCTCCAACGACTACTACCCCGCCCTCGCCCGCCCGACCGTCGACGTCGTGACCTCGGGCATCGCGGAGGTGACCGAGACCGGCGTCGTCGACCACGACGGCGTCGAGCACCCGGCCGACGTGATCGTCTACGGCACCGGGTTCCACGTCACCGACGCCTTCGACGGGCTGACCGTCACCGGGCGGGCGGGCCGCACCCTGCGCGGGACGTGGGCCGAACACGGGATGGCGACCCACCACGGAATCTCCGTCACCGACTTCCCGAACCTGTTCTTCCTGCTCGGACCCAACACCGGGCTGGGCCACCACTCCGTCGTCTTCATGATCGAGTGCCAGACGCGGTACGTGGCCCAGGCGATCGCCGCGGTGCACGACGCCGGGTGCAGCGGGCTGGACGTGCGCTCCGAGGCCCAGACGCGGTCGAACGCGGGGGTGCAGCACCGGCTGCGCAAGGGCATCTGGACCCGGGGCGGGTGCACGAGCTGGTATCTCGACGCGGCGGGGGTGAACCGCACCATCTGGCCGGGCTTCACGCTGCGGTACTGGGCCGAGACCCGCCGCTTCCGGGCCGAGGACTACGAGTTCTTCGGGCGCGCGGCGGATTTCGGCGACGTGCCCGCGGCCCGTGAGCAGACGGTGTCGGTGTAGCCCTCCTACCCGCCGAACACGTCCACGGTGCCCTGCGGGGCGAACTGCGCCAGGGCGCCGTCCACGCGGGAGAGCTCCGCGTCGCCGAGGCGCACGCGGGCGGCGTCGAGGTTCTCGACGATGTGCGCGGGGGTGCGGCTGCCCGGGATCGGGACGACGTGCGGGTGCTGGTGGAGCAGCCAGGCGAGCGCGAGCTGGGCCGGGGTGATGCCGAGCTCCTCGGCGATCGAGCGGACCGGCGCGTAGCGGTCGTTGTTCGCCTGCAGGTGCGCGAAGCGGTCGATGTTGTTGCGGAAGTCGCCCTCGGCGAGGCCGGACACCGCGCCCGTGAGGAACCCGCTGCCCAGCGGGCTCCACGCGACGATCCCGACGCCGAGCTCGTCGGCCGCCTCCAGCAGGTCCGGGTCGGGCCGGTGCCACATCGCCCACTGGGTCTGCACCGCGCTCACCGGGTGCACGGCGTGGGCCCGGCGCAGCGTGGCGGCGTCGACGTTCGACAGGCCGAGATGGCGCACGGTGCCCGCCCGGATCAGCTCGGCGACGGCGCCGACGGTGTCCTCGATCGGGATCTGCGGGTCGGGGAAGTGCGGGTAGTAGAGGTCGATGCGGTCGGTGCCGAGCTCGCGCAGCGACTGCTCGGCGTACCCGCGCACCAGGCGCGGGTCGGCGTTGACGGCGAGCTCGCCGAACTGCATGCCGACGGGGAACCGGTGTGCCGGCTCGCCGTCGGGGATCCGGAAGCCGAACTTCGTGGCCACGACGACCTCGTCGCGGACCGGCGCGATCGCCCGGCCCACGAGGCGCTCGTTGTGCCCGTCGGCGCCGTAGCCGTCGGAGGTGTCGACGAGGGTCGCCCCGGCGTCCACCGCCGCGCGCAGGGCCGACTCGCCGGTCTCGTCGTCGATCTCGCCGTACATCCCGGGCGAGAGCACCATCGCGCCGACGCCGAGCGCCGAGACGGACAGGTCCCCGAGGGTACGGGTGGGCAGTGCGGTCATGACCCCAGCGTGGGTCGGGCGCCGGCCCCCGTCCAAGACCTGCCGTGATAACCATCGGTCATGACCTCGCCCCCGCCGTCGTCCCCCGCGGGCGACGTGCACCTGCGCGATCTGCGCTACTTCGTCGCGGTCGCCGACGCGGCGAGCTTCACCCGGGCCGCCGAGGCGCTCTTCGTCTCGCAGCCGGCGCTCTCCAAGCAGGTCCGCGCCCTGGAGACCCGCCTCGGGGTGCGGCTGCTCGACCGGGCCGCGTCCGGGCTCGCGCTGACCCGGGAGGGCGAGGCGCTGCTGCCGCACGCGCGTCGGATGGTCGACGACTGGGCCGCCGTCCGGGCCGAGGTCCGGCGGGCCGGGGCGGCACCGACGCTGCTCGTCGGGCTGCAGACCGCGGTCGGGCGGGACCTCACCCGCCGGCTGCTCGAGGCGACCCGGGAGCGCGGCGCGAGCATGCAGGTGCGGCTGATCAGCTGGTCGGACGCGAGCACCGGGCTCGCCGACGGCTCGGTCGACGTCGCGTTCGTGTGGTTGCCGGTCGCGCCCGACGTCGAGGCCCGGGTCCTGCTGCGGGAACCGCGGTGGGTCGCGCTGGCCGCGGACCACCCGCTGGCGGCCCGCGCGCAGGTGCCGATGGCCGAGCTCGCCGACGAGCCGTTCGTCGCCCTGCCCCGCGCCGCCGGACCGTTGCGGGAGTTCTGGCTGGCGAGCGAGGAGCGGTCGTCGCCGGCGCGGGTGGCGGTGGAGGCGGACACCGCGGAGGGTGCGATCGAGGCGGTGGCCTCCGGGGCCGGGGTGGCCCTGCTCGCCGAGGGGAACGCGCGGCTGCTCGCCCGCCCGGACGTGGTGTGCCGCCCGGTCCCCGACCTCGGCCCCTGCGAGCTCGCCGTCGCCTGGCGTCGTGGCGACACCCGCGAGCTGGTGGCGGCGGCCGTGGCGGCGCTCGCCGGCGACGAGTGAACGGCGCGAGTGAACGGCCCTCTCGGCGTGCTCCCCTCACTCTGCCGTCCGATGGCAGCAACGCGCCATTGCTGCCACGAGGCGGGCGGGGGCGGGGGCGGCCCTACGGTCGCCGGCGCCGCCGGATGAGGCCCTCCTGCACCACCGAGGCCACCAAGGTTCCGTCGGCGCTGAACAACCGGCCCGTCGCGAGCCCCCGCCCGCCGCCCGCGTTCGGGGAGTCCTGCACGTAGAGCAGCCAGTGGTCGGCGCGGAAGGGACGGTGGAACCACACCGCGTGGTCGAGGCTCGCGACGTCGATCTGGCGCGACGCGAGCCCGCCCTCGACGTGCGGCAGCACGGTCGCCTCGAGGAGCGTGAGGTCGCTGGCGTAGGTGAGCACGCACGCGTGCAGCAGCCGCCCCCGCGGGTCCGACGGCGGCGGCAGCTCGCCGTCCGCCCGGAGCCAGACGCGGTTGCGGGCGTGCGGGGCGACGCTGCGGTCCCACGGGGCGTGGTCGACGTAGCGCACGTCCAGCGGCCAGGTCAGGGCCCGCCCGGTCGTGGTGAACGCGGGCTCGACCGAGGGCACCGGGGGGCGGTCACGGCGGTCCAGCCCGTCCGGGCCCGGGGTCTCGGGCTTCTCGGCCTGGTGGCTGATGCCCTCCTCGAGCACCTGGAACGAGGCGGACATCGTGAAGATCGCCTCGCCGCGCTGCACGGCGGTGACCCGGCGGGTGGTGAAGGAGCGGCCGTCGCGGGTCCGGTCGACCTCGTAGACGATCGGGCGGAACGGATCCCCCGGGCGTAGGAAGTAGCCGTGCAGGGAGTGCACCGCACGGTCGTCATCGACGGTCCGGCCCGCCGCGACCATCGCCTGCGCCGCGACCTGTCCCCCGAAGACCCGCAGCAGGGACTCCTGCGGGCTCCGCCCACGGAAGATGTCGCGTTCGATGTCCTCGAGATCGAGGACGTCGTCGACCAGCTCGTCGAGCGCCTTGCTCATGGCGGTGCATCATCCCGGCCCGCCGACCGTCGTGTCGATCAGTCCCCGAAGGAGAGCACCGAGACCTTCGCGACGCCGAGGTCCAGGCCGAGCAGCGAGCCCCCCGACGACTCGCTGCTCGACGAGCCCCCGCCGTCCGGCGTGGCGTCGGTCGACGCCGCCGGGGCTTCGGTGTGCTGCACGGCCTGCGGGGCCGCCTGGGCGGCGGGCCGCCGGCGCAGCGGCGGGAGCGACGGCGGCCGGCACAGCGGCGGCCGGGGCCGCGGCAGCGGGGGCGGCCGCCGGGCTGAAGGTCAGCATCGACGACGGGGCCGCGGGCGGCGCGGCGATGGGCACGCTCCGCGCCGCTCCGGCGGTGAGGTGCGGCCCGGACGACGAGCCGGTCGGGGTGGCCGCGTCGTGCGGGCTCGATCCGTGCTCGACCGCGGGTGCGGACAGCAGGCCCAGGGTGGTCGGCGGCGGAGCGGTCGCGAGCCCGTAGCTCTGGACGGGGGCACCGCTCCGGGCGACGCCCGGCGCACTCGACGCCGTCTGCGTGTCGTGCTGCTGGTCCGAGACCGGCGTGATCCCGAGGACGGTGTGGGCACCGAACGCGACGGCCGCCGCGACGGGGACCCCGACGATCACGCCCTTGGTGCGCAGCGGGTGCACCCGCATCGCGTGGCGAGGCCGGGCCATGACTTCTCTCCTCGTGTCCGGGGGGAGTGCCGCCGTCTCCCGAAGACGCCGGAGGTCACACCCACACGACGGCGCGACCACTCATCGCACCCAACGCGCCCACCACGTTCCCGTTACGGGTGACAGGGCCTTTTCTTGAGCGGCCGATGAGGTGGTGATCACGGTGACTTTCCGTGTCTGTTGATCACGACGTGTCGTCAGGTGGCCACGGCCCGGAGAACCGGTCAGACTTCGGCGACGCGCGCAGGTCCGGCGCCGACACCGTGGTCGCGAGGAGGAGTGGGTGCAGCAGCTCTCGGGTCTGGATGCGGTGTTCCTGGCCGTCGAGGACGACCACCAGCCCACCCACGTGAGCCAGCTGGTGATCCTCGAGAAGCCGGACCCGGACTTCGAGCCCTACACCGCCTGGCGGCGCCAGCTCGCCGACCGGCTGCACCTGCTGGAGCCGCTGCGACGGCGCCTGGTCGAGGTGCCCCTCGGACTCGACCACCCGTACTGGATCGTCGACCCGGACTTCGACCTGGACTTCCACGTCCGGCACTCGGCGGTCCCGCCGCCCGGCACCGACGAGCAGCTCGACGTGCTGGTCGGTCGCCTCGTGGCGGGCCCGATGGACCGCGAGCACCCGTTGTGGGTCTCGCACGTGATCGAGGGTCTGGCGCCGACCGAGGAGGCGCCGCACGGCCGGTTCGCGCTGCTGACGATGGTCCACCACTCGGCGATCGACGGTGCCTCCGGCGCCGAGCTGCTGGCCCTCATGCTCGACGACACCCCGGACGCCGAGCGACCCGCCCACGCCGGGGAGTGGTCCCCCGAGGATCCGCCCTCGTACACGGGGCTGCTCGGCCGGGCCGCCTGGCACGGGGCCCTGCGTCCGGGACGGGCTCTGCTCCTGGCGGCCCGGGCCGGGCAGCAGATGGCGGCGGCCACCCGCCACCCCGCGGTGGTCGACCTCGCCGGCCGGGTCCGGGCGAGCCTGCGCGGACCGGTCGGGGCGGTGCTCAACCTCGGCCGTGAGCGCGACCCCGACGCCGACCCGCCCCGGCTCCCGCCCACCCCGGCCCCGCCGACCCCGTTCAACGGCCCGATCAGCCGGTACCGGAGCTTCGCCCACCGCTCGGTGCCGCTGACCGAGGTCAAGGAGGCGGGCAAGGCCCTCGGCGCCACGGTGAACGACGTCGTCGTCGCCGCGTGCGCGGGCGCCCTGCGCCAGTACCTGATCGAGCACGACGCGCTCCCCGACACCCCGCTCACCGCGATGATCCCCGTCTCGCTGCGCACCGGCGAGGAGGAGGACATGTGGACCAACCGGGTGTCGGCCACGGTCGCCACCCTCCCCACCGACCTCGACGACGCCGGCGAGCGCCTCGCCGCGGCGCACACCGCGCTCAACACCGCGAAGGCCGTGTTCGCGGCGGGCCCGGGCAACTTCTCCGCCGAGGGCGCGGGCCTGGGCTGGCCGGCGGTGACCACGCTGATCAGCCGCACGATCACGAGCTGGGCGACGCGCGGGCTGCTGCCGTTCAACGTCATCGTCTCGAACGTGCCGGGACCCCAGGAGCCGCTCTACATGGCGGGGGCGCGGGCCCGGCACTACTTCCCGGTGAGCGCGGTCGCCGACGGGCAGGGCCTCAACATCACCGTCCAGAGCTACGACGGGTCGGTCGACATCGGACTGGTCTCGTGCGCACGGCTGGTGCCCGACCTCTCGCGCCTGATCGACCTGGTGGTGGAGGAGTTCGGCACGCTGCACACCCTGGCGGCGTCGTGAGCGCGCGCGACCGGCTGCTCGCGCTGCTCGCCCACCCGCCGTCGGACACGACGGGGCCGTGGCTCGACCTCGTCGACGGTCGGCCCGGATCGCGCGGGCGGCTCCAGGACGCGTGGCAGAGCGAGGGGGGCGCCGGCGGGTACGACGGGCTGCTGGCGATCGGCGACCGGATCGAGGGCGTGGTCCCCGGCGCGCTCGGCGGCGACGCCCTGCGCGGCTTCTACCGGGTCGACGACCGCCTGGGCCTGCTCGGCGGCGAGACGGTGCTCGACCTGGCGTGCGGTCCCGGCACCCTCACCCGGCGGCTGGCGCGCGCGGTCGGGCGGGACGGCCTGGTGATCGCCGCGGACCTCTCGGTGCCGATGCTCGCCCGCGCCGCCCGCTCGACGCCGTTCGCCTGCGTCGACTTCGCTCGCGTCGACGCGATGGACCTGCCGCTGCGCGACGCGACCGTCGACGCGGTGTCGTGCTCGCTCTGCCTGCACCTGGTGCCCGACCTCGCGACCGCGCTCGAGGAGATGGCCCGCGTGCTGCGCCCCGGCGGGCCCGCGGCGATCGCGGTCCCCTCCCACGCCCCGGGACCCTTCCGGGCGGTCACCGAGGCCCTGGCGCGGTTCGGGCAGGCGCGGGTCTTCGGCCCGGACGAGCTCGCCGGGGAGATGCGCGACCGCGGGTGGACCGGGGTCGTCGAGCGCTCGATCGGCGGCATCCGCCTCGTGGACGCGAACGCCCCGTCCTGACGACGCGGGCTGATCTACCGCGGGCCCGTCCCGCTCCCGACGACCGCGCGGCGCACCCCGTCGACGAGCAGCAGCGCACCACCGACGGCGGCCACCACCCCGAACGCCGCGAGCACGTCGCCCGGCCGGTGCCAGCCGACCGCCATCACCGCGACCGAGGCCCCCGCGACCAGCACGACGCCGACGAGCCCGGCCATCCAGCGCAGCGCCGGCGGGAGTGCCAGCATCGCCGCCAGCACGAGCGCGGTGATCACGGTGACGTGCCCGCTCGGCAGCGAGTTCGCCGCCGACCCCTCCCGCGGCAGGACCGACTTGAGGCCCTGGGCCAGCGCCTGGGTCAGGAGCACCAGCGCGACGCCCGCGACCGCCGCGCCCGGCCGGCGCCGGACGAGCGCGATCGCCACGACGACGGCCAGCACGAGGCCGACCGACGCGACACTGACCAGCCCGAGCACGTCGAGGAGCTCGCCCTGCACCGAGGAGAAGCGGTCCTCGACGGCCAGCATCAGCGCGTGGTCGAGACGACGCCCGTGGTCGTCGACCACCAGCAGGAGCCAGCTCGCCGCGACGAGCACCGTGCCCGCCACCCCGAGCAGGAGGCCACCCGCGACGCGAGCGGCCCACCCTCCCGGCTGCGGTGCCCTCCCGGCGGGGAGAGGACGCATCGGGACGGTGGGCCGCGAGGCGATCGTTCCGGCGGACGTCATGCTTCCAGGGTCCCCGCCGGACCTGATGATTCCGTGAGAACACCCGATGTGTCCTCCTGGCTCAGCCCCGGTAGGCGCGCTCCGCGTGCCCGAAGACGATGACGTTGTCCTCGTAGTTCCGGGTCGACGCGTCGAACGTCCCCCCGCAGGTGATGAGCCGGATCTCGGGCCGCGTCGTCGGGCCGTACACCGCCGCCGTCGGGAAAGCCTTCTTCGACGCCCGCTCGACCCGGTCGACGACGAACACCACCGAGGTCCCGTCCGCCCGGTGCACCACGACCTCGTCCCCCGCCGCGAGCTCCCCGATGTCCGCGAAGCCGCCCTTCTTGCCCGCGTAGTTGATGTGGGAGGCGAACACCGCGGGGCCGGACGTCCCGGGCGCCGCGCCCCGCGAGAACCAGCCGACGGTGGCCGCGTCCGGCGGGACCTGCAGGGACAGGTCCTCGTTGAAGCCGAGCTTCATGATCGAGTCACGTGTGACGCCGATCGCCGGGATCTCGATGCCCGTCGGCGCCGAGGAGGCCACCGGGAGCGCGACGGCCGGGGCGCCGGCCGGCACGGCCACGGTGGCCGGACCGCTGCGGGCCGCCAGCGCGCCGTGGCCGGTGGTCACGACCGCGACGAGGGCGACCCCCGCGAGGAGGACGACGATCACCGTCGTCAGGACCGAGGCGACGCGGCCGGTGCGCGAGGCGATCCGGTCGGGCCGGGAGGGGCTGCGTTCGAGGGTGTCGGACGTGGGCATCTCAGCGCTCCCCGGCGGTCACGAGGTCGTCGATCGAGTCGGTCGGGTCGGCCGGATCGTCGGACTCGGCGACCGGCTCCTCGCGCCGGGTCACGGTCGCACCGGCGACGCTCGCCAGCGCGAGCCCGCCGAGGGCGGCGGCGATCTCGGGGTCGACGGTGGGAGCGGAGTCGCCGGTCGCGACGGCGCCCACCGGGTAGCCGACGTAGTCGTCGCAGACCGTGCGGTAGTCGTGCGGGTTGCGCTCGCAGGCGATGCCGTCGTGGTCCCCGTCGAGGTGGTTCGGGTCCGACGGGTCGGACGCGAGGATCGCCTGGGCCTCGTCGTAGGAGAGCTGGCTGCAGTCGAGGTCGTGGAACGAGGCCGGCAGGTCACCCCACGAGGTGTGGATCGGCCGGGTGTCCGTGCTCCCCGGGTGCGTCGGGGTGGCCTGGAGGCCCTTGAGGAGGTCGGAGAGCTTCCCGATCAGCGCGGTGAGGTCGAGCGCGTCGAACGATGACGGCAGCGACCCGCAGAAGCTCGCGAACTGATCGCCGAGGGCGCCCTCCTGGCCGGCGGGCGCGTTCACCTTGCTGGCGAGGTAGACGCAGGCGTCCTGGGGATTCGTGAAGGTCCCGTCGGCGGGCAGGTCCGGGATGTCGCCGAGCCCGGTGAGGTTGCCGGTCGGGAGGCTGCCGAGGACGTCGCCGATCGTGGTGCCCGCGGCGGGCGTCCCGGTCAGCGCCGTGGCGGCGTCCGAGACCGAGGCGGGCGTGTCGGTGGCGACGGCGGCCCGCGGGGTCCCGACGCCGTCCGGGGTCACGACGGCGGGTGCGGTGCGCTTGTCCGGTGCCGTCCCGGTGCCGGTGGTCGCGTCCGGGGTGGAGCCGTTCGATGCCGCCGGGGTGGACGACGTGGCGGTCGAGGACCCTCCGGCACCGGCGACCCCGACGACCCCGACGACCCCGACGACCCGGAGCCCCCGCCCGTCGTCGTGGACTGTCCGGACGTGCTCGGGGCGGTCGTCGTCGACTCCTGCGTCGACGAACCGGTGGTCGTCGACCCTCCGGTCGGCGAGCCTCCGGACCCCGATTCCGACCCCGACGCCGACACGCACGACGTGCCCGTCGGGTCCGGCATCTGCCCCGCCTCACAGACGAGCGCGCTCGGCGTCGTCGCCGCGGAGGCGATGCCCGGCGCGATCACCGCCAGCCCCACCAGACCCACCGTCAGGACCGCTGCGGTGCGGATCCCCCTGCCAGCCCTCATCTGCTCCCGTGCCCCTCGGTCTCCCGTCCCGCCTCACCGCGGGACCGTCGACCACGCATCGCACGAGATCCGGTGGGGCGTTACACCGGACGGGCGAACCCGTTCGTCATCGGTCGACCCGCGCGCGGCGACGCGGTCCGCCCCGGCGTCGTCGGGCGAGCATGTGCCCGGCCACGAGCCGGGCGGGACTCTCCCGCAGACAGATCGAGACGCCCGCGTCGAGCATCGCGACGAGCTGCGCGGTCGGGGCGTTGCGCCCGAGGAGCACGACGACCTCCGCGCCGGGCTGGCGCTCGATCAGGTCGGCGACGACGGCGGGATCGGGCTCGAGCAGCACGACGAAGTCGACGCACGGGTGGTGCGACGGTGCCTCGGTGGCGACGATCCGCCAGGTCGAGGGCGCGACGCTCTCGAGCAGCCGCGCCGTGGAACGGGACGCGACGACCTCGACGGTCGCGGGGGCGTCGTCCTCGAGGCGGTCCTCCGCCGCTCCCTCGTCGAGCCGGTCGGCCGGGGGCACCGGCAGCGGGGCGCTCGGGTGGTCGAGCGGGACGTGCTGGGCGGGCACCGGGGTGCTCGGCTGCTCCCGGGACCCGGTGCGGGGGCCCCGCGGGCGGGAGACCGGCGGGACGGCGTGCCGCCCCGAGTGCAACGAGAACCTCATGCCCACGATGGTGCCGCGCGTACCTGGATGCTCCCTGAGTGCCGTCTGTGCATCCACGGCCCCGGTACGCACGCCGACGCGACGGTGTCCTGGGGGTCGGACACCGCCGCGTCGGCTCGCACCGCTGTCAGGACAGCGGACGGGCCAGGTCGTAGACGGTGCGCCCGCCGACGTCGATCTTCGTGAAGTGGCTCGTCACCCAGGAGCTGATCTCGCTCGACGTGCCGCGGCTCATCGGACCGCCCATGCCACCGGCGCCACCGCCGGCCCGGGCACCGGGAGCCTGGGCACTGCCGGCCCGGGCACCGCCGGGGCCGCCCATGCCGCCGCCGGGACCGCCGCCCTCGATGTAGTACCGGACCTGGCCGGTGGCGACGTACTCCTGGAACTGAGCGAGGGTCGGTGCCGGGTCGCTGCCCATGAAACCGCCGATCGGCATGACCGGGACCCCGGACGCCAGCTGGAGGGGCGCCTGGTTCATCGCGCCGGTCGTCGCGGCCGCCCAGCGGGTGCCCGCCCCCTTCAGCAGCGCGACCATCTGCGGCGAGGCCTGCTCGGAGTCCGGCCCGCCCGTCCCGCGCGCCCGGTCGCCCTGACCGGCCCGGGCACCGTCGGCGCGACCCGCGCCGCCCTGGCCACCCATGCCGCCCATGCCGCCGCCGGGGCCGCCCATCCCGGTGTTCGGGCCCGCCGTGACGATCGACCCGGAGTGCGGGGTCGCGGCGGTCACCGCGGCGTAGGCCGTCGACGCACCGACGGTGCCGACGAGCGCCAGGACCGCGACGACGACGGCGACCGCGCGCCGGGCGAGCAGCCGGGGCAGGAGCAGCCCGACGGCGCCGAGCACGGCGGCCACGATCACGACCCAGCGCAGCCACAGGCCCCACTCGGCCTGGGTGAGCACGACGGCGCTCCACGCGGCGGTGCCGACGACGGTCACCGCGAGCACGATCCGCGCGGCCGGGCGGGTGCGCTCGCGCCAGAGGATCGAGGCGCCCGCCGCGGCGGTGATCGCGACGCCGGGGACCAGCGCGACGGTGTAGTAGGGGTGGATCGTCCCGCTCATCGCCGAGAACACGATGGCGTGGACGAGCATCCAGCCGCCGCCGAGCAGCAGCAGGGCACGCGGCCGGTCGGTACGCGGGGCCGTGCGCCCGAACCACAGTCCCGCGATCAGCAGCAGGATGCCGGCGGGCAGCAGCCACGACGCGTTGCCCGCGAACTCCGAGGTGAGCATCCGCCATGGGCTCGGCGTGCCGCCGAAGCCGCCACCGCCGGGCCCGAACCCGCCGGGGCCTCCCGGACCACCCGGACCGCCGCCGCCCGGCATCCCGCCGAAGCCACCGGCGCCACCGGGAGCCGCGCCCGCCCCGCCGGCCGGGGCTCCGCCGGCCGCACCGGCCGCTGCGCCAGCGCCGCGCGGCCGACCGCCCCCACCGCCGCCGTTGCCCTCGCCGCCGAGGATGCGGCCGAGGCCGTTGTAGCCGAGGGCGAGCTCGAGCAGGGAGTTGTCGGTCGAGCCACCGATGTAGGGCCGCGACGACGCGGGCCAGAGCTGGACCAGCAGCACGTACCAGCCGGCCGAGACCAGGATCGCGACCCCGGCCGCCACGAGGTCACCGATCCGGCGCCGCAGCGTCGTCGGGGCGACCACGAGGTAGACCAGCGCGAGGCCCGGGACGACGAGGGCGACCTGGAGCTGCTTGGTGAGGAAGCCGAGCCCGACCAGCGCACCCGCCGCGACGAGCCACCACGTGCCCGCCTTGCTGCCGGCCGCGTCGACGGCACGCACCGTCGTGTACGCCGCGGCGACCATGCAGAGCACGAGCATCGCGTCGGGGTTGTTGAACTTGAACATCAGCGCGGCGGCGGGCATGAACGCCACCAGCGCGGCGGCGGCGAGCGCGGTGCGCGGGCCGGACCAGCGGCGGGCGAGCGCGTACACCAGCGCCACGCACGCGACCCCCATGAGGGCCTCGGGGGCGAGCATCGACCACGTCGAGAACCCGAAGATCCGCCCGGAGAGCGCCATGACCCACATCGAGGCCGGGGGCTTGTCGACGGTGATCGTGGCCGGCGCGTCGAGTGCCCCGAACAGCCAGGCCTTCCAGGATTGCGTGCCGGCCTGCACCGCCGCCGCGTAGAAGGAGTTGGACCAGCCGGCCGCACCGAGGTCCCACAGGTACGTGACCGCCGTGGCGACGAGCAGCACCCAGTACGTCGGGCTGACCCAGGCGGGGTCGTCGGGGCGGCCCCGCACCAGGCGACGGCCCCACGAGGGTCGGGTGGCCGCGGCGGGGACGGCGAACCGCTCGGTGCCGGGGTCACCGTCGGCGGCGGACACCGGAGGGTGCGCGGGGGTGGTCGTGCTCATGGCGGGGCGGGGCTCCTGGAGCGCAGGCGGGATCGAGGATGTACCGATACTGACGTCCAGTGTCAGCGACGGTCCGTCGCTGACACGGGATCAGGCCGACTGGCGACGCGGGTGGAACACCCACGCCCGGTAGGCGACGAAGCGCAGCAGCGTGGCGACCGCGTTCGCGATGACGAGCACCACCAGCTCGGTGACGTGGCTCGCGCCGGGCTGCAGGACGTCGAGCAGGGCGAGCGAGCCGGAGGTCAGCACGAGCCCGAGGCCGAAGACCACGAGCCCCTCGACCTGGCTGCGACCCGCGTGCCGCTTCCCGCGGATGCCGAAGGTGAGCCGGCGGTTCGCGGCGGTGTTCGCGACGGCGGTGATGACCAGCGCGATGAGGTTCGAGACCTGCGCGGGCATCGCGGTACGGAAGAGCGAGTAGAGCAGCAGGAACGCGACGGTGGAGATCACGCCGATGACCGCGAACCGCAGGATCTGGGCGGTCATGCCGGGCGCCACGCCCGCCGTCTCGTCGGCGCCGCCGGCCCCGACGATCTCCTCGCGGCCGAGCTCCCGACGCAGCTGGGCCACCGGGAGGGCCCCCGTCGCGAGCGCCTTGCCGACCCGCGCGACGCCCTTGAGGTCGGCGACCGCGGTGGCGACGACGTCGACGCGCGAGTCGGGGTCGTCCACCCAGTCGACCGGCACCTCGTGGATCCGCAGCCCGGAGCGCTCGGCGAGCACCAGCAGCTCGGTGTCGAAGAACCAGGCGGTGTCCTCGACCAGCGGCAGCAGGCGCTCGGCCACGTCGGCGCGGATCGCCTTGAACCCGCACTGGGCGTCGGAGAAGCGCGCCCGCAGGGTGCCGCGGAGGATCACGTTGTAGCAGCGGGAGATGATCTCGCGCTTCGCGCCGCGGACCACGCGCGAGGTCCGGGACAGCCGCGAGCCGATGGCGAGGTCGGAGTGCCCCGAGATCAGCGGCGCGACCAGGGGGAGCAGCGCGTTGAGGTCCGTGGACAGGTCGACGTCCATGTAGGCGAGCACCGGCGCGTCCGAGGCCGACCACACCGTGCGCAGGGCGCGGCCCCGGCCCTTCTGGTCGAGGTGGACCACCGAGACCTCGTCGTACTGCGAAGCCAGGGCCTGGGCGACGGCGAGGGTGCGGTCGGTCGAGGCGTTGTCCGCGACGGTGATGCGGAAGCGGTAGGGGAACGCCTCGGTGAGGTGCCGGTGGAGGCGCTGGACGCACGGGCCGAGGTCGCGCTCCTCGTTGTAGACGGGGACGACGACGTCGAGCACCGGGGCGGTGTCGTCGGGTTCGACGGCGGCACGGGTGCACGGACGGCCGCCGGGGAGCGAGCCACCACCGGGGCCGGGGGTGTCGGAGGCGAGCGCTGCGGTCATGTCACCACCATCGGAGCCGGACGTGGACGGACGGTGGGTCCCGCCTGTGATCGTCCTGTGGGTGCCGCAGTCGTCGAACCGGACCGGTCCCGCGTGGTCGTGCGTGACGAGGCGTCGGTCGCCCGTGACCGGGTCATCGGGGGAGGACGGGCCGCAGAGGGCCGGGGACGCCATGGCTCCAGGGTCGGCAGGCACGATGTCCGGGGACTGGAGGCGAGCTGTGCGCCTCCTGTGTCCGCTCCGGGTGCGTTCGTCCCTCGACGTCCGCTTCTCCCCGGGTCGGACACACCCGATCTCAGGAACTTTGCAGACAAGCCGCAGTCCACCCACAGCCGGGAGGAGAACCCTCGTACTCATGACCGACCAGGACCCGTTCGCCAGGGCAGGACAGCCCGGCGAACCAGCCCACTCCGCCGGCCCCGCTCCGCGCGACGGGTCCACGAGCGCGGGCGTGCGTTACGAATCCCCACGCAACGACCAGTCGGGCCCGGACGCCGGCCCGTACGGGTCCGGCCAGTACGGCTCCGGGCAGTACGGCTCCGGGCCCCACGACCCCGCCCAGACCCCCGCGAACCCGTGGGCGGCGCCCACCGGCGCTGACACGTCCGGGGGCACCGCGACCATGCCGCGGGCCGAGCAGCCCACCGAGCGCACGTCGCCCTGGGGCCCCGGGAGCGGCTGGGGACAGTCGCCCTCGTCCGGCCCGCCGTCGGGGCCGCCCCCGACGGGGCACTGGTCCACCGGCGGCTCCGGCGGCGGCGGAGGAGCCGCCGCCGCCGCCCGCTCGTCCTCGTCTCGGCGGCGCTGGCCGCGCTGCTCGTGGCCGGCGGGGTCGGCGGCGTCGTCGGCTACGAGGCCGCCAGCGCCGGCTCGGGCGGGAGCAGCTCGGTGCTCTCCGGGACCTCGGACTCGTCGTCGTCCTCGGGCGCCGCGGCGCCGTCCGGGTCGGTCGAGGCGGTGGCCCAGAAGGTGCTGCCGACCGTCGTGCAGCTGCGCGGCGCCTCCGGCGAGGGCTCCGGCATCGTCATCTCCGCCGACGGGCTCATCCTCACCAACGCGCACGTGCTCGAGGCGGGCGAGGCGCAGCAGCAGTCCTCGGGCGGCGGCGGGCTGGGCGGCCTGGGCGGCCTCCTGGGCGGCGGCCAGGAGCAGCAGCAGGCGCCGCAGGCCGCGCCGCAGCTCCAGGCGGTCTTCCAGAACGGGCAGGTCGCGCCCGTGCAGGTCGTCGGCACCGACGCGACGGCCGACCTCGCCGTCGTGCGGGCGACCGGCGTCTCCGGGCTCACCCCGGCGACGATCGGCAGCTCCAGTCAACTCCAGGTCGGGCAGGGCGTCGTCGCCGTCGGGTCCCCGCTGGGCCTCTCGGGCACCGTCACCTCGGGCATCGTGTCCGCGCTGCAGCGGCCGGTCGCGACCGGCGGCGCGCAGAGCGGCCAGGCCACCGTCATCGACGCGATCCAGACCGACGCCGCGATCAACCCCGGCAACTCCGGTGGTGCGCTCGTCGACATGGACGGCCGCGTCGTCGGCATCACCTCGGCGATCGCTTCGCTCGGCTCCGGGTCCTCCGAGGGCGGCGGCCAGCAGCAGTCCGGATCGATCGGCCTCGGGTTCGCGATCCCGATCGACCAGGCCAAGCGCATCGGCGACCAGCTCGCCCAGCAGGGCTTCGCGAACCAGGCCGTCCTCGGGGTCGGCGTCGCGCAGGACCAGAGCGGGGCGACGACCTCGGAGAACGGGGCCACCGTCGGCACCGTCACCCCGGGCGGCCCGGCCGCGAACGCGGGCATCAAGCAGGGCGACCTGGTCACGAAGATCGACAACCGGCTCATCGACGACGGCGACTCGCTCGTCGCCGCCGTCCGGGCCGAGAACCCGGGCGCCCAGGTCACGCTGACGGTGCAGTCGCCCGGCGGTCAGCCGCGGCAGGTCCCGGTGACCCTCGGGACGGAGCGGGCGCCCTCCAGCTGACCCGTTCCACCGGCTCCACCGAACGGCATCCCCGCCTCGCGGGGATGCCGTTCGGTCGTTCCGGGCGCTACGACGCCGCGACGGCTCCCGGCACGAAGGGGACGTCGTCGGGGGCGGCGCGTCGCGCGGCGAGCAGGGCGCGGGCGGGGTCCCCGACCGGGATGCGCAGCGGGAGGTGCTCGGTCTCGACGGCGTCGACGACCGCGGCCGCGACCTCCTCCGGCGTCACGAAGCTCCGCCCGTCGACACCGCCCGTCCCGAGGTGGGCGTACGGGTCGTCGGGCAGCCGGAACCAGTCGACGTCGTCGAGGGCGCCCGAGCTCACCGCCCCCGGCTCCAGCAGCGCGGTCTCGAGCCCCAGCGGCGCGGTCTCGACGGCGAGCGCCTCGACGAGCGCCTCGAGCGCCCACTTCGTCGCGGCGTACGCGGCGTTGGGCGGCAGCACCAGCCGGCCGACCACGCTCGACATGAACAGGAGCCGCCCCCTCCCCCGCGCCCGCATCCCGGGCATGACGGCCTGGGCCACGCGCAGCGCACCGAGGGTGTTCCGGTCGAACAGCCGGGCGAGCTCCTCGGGCGGGGTCGCCTCGACGGCCGCGTAGAAGATCACCCCGGCGTTCGAGACGAGCGTGTCGATCTCGCCGGCGGCCGCGACGGCGGCGGCGATGCTGTCCGGGTCGGTGACGTCGAGCGCGAGCCGCTGGTCCACGTCGAGGTCCTCGAGCGTGCGCGGGTCCCGGGCGGTGGCGACGACGCGGTGACCACGCTTGGTCGCCTCGATCGCGATCGCGCGCCCGATCCCCTTCGACGCCCCCGTGATGAGCACCGATGCCATGACGTCCTCCGAAGTGAGTTCACAATCTGAACTTGCCTACGGCGCTACGCTAACACGGTGAGTTCAGAACCTGCACCCACCGGACCGCGGGTGTGCGGGATCGCGGACGCCCTCGCCCTGGTCGGGGACCGCTGGGCGCTCCTGGCCCTGCGCGAGCTCGGCTTCGGGGTGGGGCGGTTCAACGACATCCAGGTCAACACCGGGGCGCCGCGGGCGAGCCTCACCGCGCGCCTGCGCTCGCTCGAGGAGTGCGGGCTGATCGAGCGGCGCCGCTACTCGGAGCACCCGCCGCGGGACGAGTACCTGCTCACCGATGCCGGGCGCGACCTCATGCCGGCGCTCGGCGAACTGCGGGCGTGGGGCGAGAAGCACGCGTCGCCGCGGGTGCGGGGGGCGTCGTGACCCCCGAGGAGCTGGACGCGCACCTGGACGATGTCCTCGTCCACGGCCGCACGCCGGTGACCCCGGTGATCGTCGAACACGACGACGGGTGGCCGGTGCGGTTCGCGGAGCACCGCGACCGGATCGTGGCCGCCCTCGGCGAGCGGGCCCGGATCGTCGAGCACATCGGGTCGACCTCGGTGCCGGGACTGGCCGCGAAGGACGTCGTCGACGTGCTCGTCGGGGTCGACGATCCCGACGACGAGGCCGCCTACCTCCCCGATCTCCTCGCCGCGGGCTACGAGCTGCGCGTCCGCGAACCGGGCCACCGGGCGCTGCGCGAGACCGGCGGCCGGCGGGTGAACCTGCACTGCTACGCGCCCGGCGACGACGAGGTCGACGAGTACCGGCTCCTGCGTGACCACCTGCGGACCCACCCCGAGGCGCGGCGGGAGTACGAGGCGACCAAGCGCGCGCTCGCCGGGCGGGAGTGGCCCGACATGAACCACTACGCCGAGGCGAAGGGCCCGACGATCCGCCGCCTGCTGGAGTGCGCGCGCCACGCCCGCAGGCAGCAACGGCGGCGCGAGGCCACCGGCTAGTTCACGCAGCCCGGCGCGGCCGCCGTGATCGGCGGGGGCACCGGCGCCGGTGCGCCCGTCCCGGTCGAGACCGGGGCCGTCGACGACGCACCGTCGGTCTGCTGCGCTGCCGCGGCCCGCGCCACCGAGGCGTCGGTCGGGAGGGGCGCCGGAGGCATGACCCCGCTGTCGGTGTCGATGGCGTCGGTGACGAAGGACCGCACCTGGGCGGGGTCGACCTCCACCGCCTGGCCGTCCTCCGGGGTCGAGAGCTCGTCGGTCCCCGTCGGGATCGTGCGGAACGTGACCGACCCCGCCGACAGGCCCTGCAGCTGGGTGGCGAAGGAGAGGACGTCCCACCCGGAGTCGAGGGTCACCGACCGGGAGACGACCCCGGTGAGCCGGTCGACCGCGAACGGGTTGGCGAGCGTGCCCGCCGAGAGCAGCCGGCTCGTCGCGCCGGCGAGGAAGACCTGCTGGCGGACGATGCGGTCGAGGTCACCGTTCGGCAGCCCGTGGCGCTGGCGCACGAACGCGAGCGCCTGCGTGCCGCTGACCATCTGGGGGCCGGCCGGGAGGCGCAGCCCGGAGTAGGGGTCGTCGACGGGTGCGCGCAGGCACACCGGGACGCCCCCGATGGCCTGGCTGACGTCGGCGAACCCGGCGAGGTTGACCGAGGCGAAGTGGGTGATCGTCAGGCCGGTGAGCTCCTCCACCGTGTCGACGGTGGTGCGGGCGCCCGCCGCGAGCGCCGCCCGACGGACCGCCGGGTCGTCCGGCGAGGGGGACGGCGCCGACTCCGGCGCGAACGGTGACGTCGCGGCCCCCGAGGAGCCGTCGCCGCTGGTGAGCGAGTCGGTCGTGTAGGCCACCGCGCGGGAGTACGCCGAATTGATCTTGTGGGTGCCGTACCCGTCGGCGAGCTGCACGAACGAGTCGCGCGGAATGGAGATCGCGGTCGCGCGCCCACCACCCGCGGGGACGTGGACGACGATGATGGAGTCGGCGGTGTCCCCGCCGTCCGACGTGTCCCCGGCGTGCAGCGCGTCGAGCAGGGCGGGCGGGAGCGGGTTGCCCTGCGGGTCGGTGCGGCTGTCGACGCCGAGCAGCAGGATGTTCTGCTCGGCGGTGGGCCCGACCGCCGGGGCCGCGTCGATCACCGAGGCGGCGGTGGTGGATCGATCCAGTAGTCGCACCTGGGTCCAGGCGAACGCCGTGACCGTCAGGACGGCCACGGAGACCACGACGACGAGGGAGCGTGCGAGCAACCGCACACGCCGCCGAGCTGTCGTGGTTCCGCTCACCTCTTCATGGTTCCCACTCGGCGCACCGTCGTCACCGTGACGTGCGTCGGTTCGGTGTCGATCGGGTCCGGCGGCCCACGAGCGCCACACACCGACGGTCCCGGCACGCCGCTCGCGGCCCGGATCGACCCTCACAGCAGGCCCACAACGGCGGCCCAGGAACCGGACAGAGCGGGCCAGCAGAGTCGTGACCATGACGACGACGACCGACCTTCGCACCGTGCCGCGGCCCGGTCCGCGCCCGGGGCCCCGGGCGACCGGTCGGGCGGGAGCCCGCCACGCCGACCCGTCGGGCCCCCTCACCCGGCTCTGGCGCGGCTCACCCCTCGCGCCCCGCTGGGAGCGCCCGGCGCTGCTCGCCCTGCTCCTGGGCACCGCGCTGCTCTACCTGTGGGACCTCGGCGCGAGCGGCACGGCGAACACCTTCTACGCCGCGGCGGTGCAGGCCGGCACGCAGTCGTGGAAGGCGCTGCTGTTCGGCTCGCTGGACTCGTCGAACTTCATCACCGTCGACAAGCCGCCGGCCTCACTGTGGGTCATGGGCCTCTCGGGCCGGATCTTCGGCTTCGACGCCTGGTCGATGCTGGTGCCGGAGGCGCTGATGGGCGTCGCGTCCGTGGCCCTGCTGCGGTCGGCCGTCCGGCGCTGGGCGGGCCCGGGTGCGGGTCTGGTCGCGGGCACCGCGCTGGCGCTCACCCCCGTGGCCGTCCTCATGTTCCGCTTCGACAACCCCGACGCGATGCTCGTGCTGTGCATGACGGCGGCCGCCTACGCCGCCGTCCGCGCCGTCGACGCCGCACAGGAGCGCGCCGGCGTCCGCTGGATCGCGGCCGCCGGTGCCCTGCTCGGTCTCGGGTTCCTGACGAAGATGCTCCAGGCCTGGCTGGTGCTGCCCGCGTTCGTGCTGGTGATCGTCGTGGCCGCGGCGGTGACCTGGCGACGGCGAACGCTGCTGCTGGCCACGGGCCTCGTGGCGATGCTCGTCTCGGTGGGCTGGTACGTGCTCCTGGTCGACCTGTGGCCCGCGAGCTCGCGCCCCTACATCGGCGGCTCGACCGACAACTCGTTCCTGAACCTGGTGCTCGGCTACAACGGCCTCGGGCGCATCTTCGGCGGCGAGGGCAACGGCGGCGGGAGCGGCGGCGGCCCGGGCGGCGGCTCCGGCAACACCGGCTTCGGCGGCTCCACCGGCATCACCCGCATGTTCAACGAGTCCTTCGGCGGCCAGATCTCGTGGCTGCTGCCCGCGGCGCTGATCGTGCTCGTGGCCGGGCTCTGGATCACGCGGCGCGCTCCGCGTACCGACCGCACCCGGGCCGCGCTGCTGCTCTGGGGCGGCTGGCTCGTGGTGAACGGGCTGGTCTTCAGCTTCATGAGCGGCACCGTGCACGCCTACTACGCGGTCGCCATGGCCCCGGGTCTGGCCGGGACGCTCGCCGTCGGCGGCGTCGTCCTCTGGCGCCGTCGCGGGGAGCTCGGCCCGCGCCTGGCCCTCGCCGCCGCGCTGGCCGCGACCACCGCGTGGAGCGTCGTGCTGCTGCGTCGCACCCCGGAGTTCCTCCCCTGGCTGCGCTGGGTCGTGGCCGTCGCCGGCGTCGTCGCGGTGCTGCTGGTCCTCGCCGGTCTCGCCACCCGCCGCGCCTGGGCCCGACGCGCGCTCCCGGTGCTGCTGCTGACCGCCCTGCTCGCCGGGGCCGGCGGCTCGGTGGCCTACGCCGCCGACACCGCCTCGATCGCCCACACCGGCTCGATCGTCTCGGCGGGACCGTCCACCGGTGACGGCATGGGCGCCGGCGGTCCCGGCGCGGGTCACGGGACCCCGCCCTCGGGTCAGCGCCCGAGCGGCGCAGCGGGTGCCGCTGCCCAGGGCGCCCAGGGGCAGGGCGGCCAGGGGCAGGGCGGCCAGGGGCAGGGCGGCCAGGGCGGCGGCCCGGGTGGCGCGACGACCACCTCGACCGCGCTCACCTCGATGCTGCAGGACGCGGGCACGCGATGGTCCGCCGCGGTCGTCGGCTCGCAGAGCGCGTCCTCGCTCGAGCTGTCCTCGGGCACCGCGGTCATGGCGATCGGCGGATTCAGCGGCACCGACGTGGCCCCGACGCTGGGACAGTTCCAGGCGATGGTCGCGGGCGGCGAGGTGCACTACCTCGTGAGCTCCGGTGACGGCGGGGGCATGGGCGGTCAGGGGGGCTCGGACTCGGTCGGCTCCCAGATCACCGCCTGGGTGACGGCGCACTACACCGCGACCACCGTCGGCGGCACCACGGTCTACGACCTCACGGCACCGACGAGCTGACCCTCCCGAGGGCCGGCTGGCCCGGGACGACGACGAGGATCCGGACATCCCACGTCCGGATCCTCGTCGTCGTGCCGATCGTGCCCACGCGGCCGCGGCGGTCGGGCGCCGGACAGCGGGTGCGCGAGCTCGTCCGGGCCGAGCCGCCCGACGGCGAGGGCCACCGCCCCGATCACCACGGGCGCGATCGCCGCGACGACGAACACCGGCGTCAGCCCCACCAGCCCGCTCACCGGCCCGGCGAGCGCCATGGACACCGGCATGAGGGCCAGGGACACGAAGAAGTCCAGGCTCGCCACCCGCCCCAGCAACCCGGGCGGGACCCGCCGCTGCAGCAGCGTCTCCCAGATCACCTGGGGCGCCGAGAACACCGCCCCGACGAGGAACGCGGCGACCACCATCGGCCACAGCGTCGTCGCGAGCCCGAACACCGCGAGCGGCAGCGACGCCAGCGACCACAGGACGATCATGGTGGTCAGGTAGCGGCGCGGGGGCCCCAGCGTTCCCGCCGCGAGCGAGCCGACCGCGGCGCCGACCCCGTACACGGCGAGGACCGCCGCGTGGTCGCCCGGGCCGCCACCCGCGCGGTCCTTCACCGCGAACGGCACGAGGACCTCGAGGGGGCCGAGCATCACCAGGATCATCAGGCAGGCGAAGACGAGGGTGACGAGCAGCCACCGGGTCGTCCGCATGTACCGGAACCCCTCGCGCAGGTCCGCCAGGACCGCGGTCGGGCCACCCGCACCGACGGGCGGGGCGGGGGTCGGCGGGAGGGTCCAGGCACCCAGCAGCGACGCCGCCGACGCGGCGGCCACGGCCAGGAGCGCGACCCCGGGGCCCGCGGCGGCGACGACGGCGCCCGCCAGCGCCGGGCCGAGCGCGCTGAGCAGCAGCGGCCGCAGCACTCCCTCCAGGCCGTTCACCGCCTGCAGTTCCTCGGCGGGGACCAGGCGCGGCAGCAGCGCGGAGTAGGCGGGGAAGGACAGGCCGCCGGCCATCCCGACCACCGCGGCGACGACGACCAGCATCCCGAGCCGCAGCACCCCCGACAGCGACAGCGCCGCGACCAGCCCCACCGACACGACCTGGGTCGCCGCGGCGGCCCGCAGGATCCGGCGCTGCGGCACCCGGTCGGCGAGGACCCCACCGAGCAGCGCCGTGACCACGAGACCGAGGGCGAGCGCCCCGCTGACCACCGAGAACGCGGCCGCCCCGCCGCCGAGGGCGATGACCTGCCACACCACGGCCACCGCCCAGAGGCCCTCGGCCAGCACCGAGCAGGCCAGGGTCGCGGCGAGACGCCGGTAGGCGCTGCGCCGCAGGGGGGCCGTGACCATCGACACGCCGGGGAGGTTAGGACGAACCCGACGATCGCCGCCGCCGGTTTTCGTCGGGCGTCCTACGGTCGGGACATGTCGCGCGCGCTGACCTTCGGGACCCGCGCCGACGCCTACGACCGGCTGCGGCCGGCCCCGGCGCCGGAGGCCCTCGACCACGTCCTGCCACCGGGCGCGCGGCGTGTCGCCGACCTCGCCGCGGGGACCGGCCTCGTGACCCGCGCGGTCCTCGCCCGCCCCGGCGCACCGGCCGTCGTCGCCGTCGAGCCCGACCCGCGGATGCTGGCCCGGCTCGCCGCGACCACCCCGGGCGCCCTCCCGGTCCGCGGCGTGGCCGAGGCGATCCCGCTCGCCTCGGGTGCCCTGGACGCCGTGCTGGCCTCCTCGGCGTGGCACTGGTTCGACCCGCCGGTCGCGACCGCCGAGATCGCGCGCGTGCTGCGCCCCGGCGGCGTCCTGGGGCTGCTCTGGAGCCGCGCCGACCCGACGGTGGACTGGGTCGCCGAGGTCCGGGGCATCGGGCGGGCCGCGGCCGACGGGTCGGCACGGCTCTCCCGCCGGGGCTTCGACGTGACGCTGCCGCCCGGCCACGGCTTCGTCGACGAGCTCCCGGATGCGGTCACCGTCAGCTGGACACGGTCGATGACACGCGACGACGTGGCCGGGATGGTCTGCACCTACAGCGGTGTCCTCCAGCTCCCGGCCGCGGACCAGGACGCCGTCCATCGGGGCGCCCGCGACTACCTCGACCGGAGCTTCCCCGGCGACGCCTCCCTCGAGGTGCCGTTCGAGACCGTGGTGCGGCGCTGGACGCGGTCCTGACCGAGGCCCGTCAGGCGGGGCGCGGCATCCGCGGGCGCCGGGTCGCCAGCGCCCGGTGCGGGACGCGGACCGGGGCGCCCGGACGACCGGGGCGGCCCGTCGGGGTCGCGCCGCGCATCGCCGGGGTCACCGGGAGGGGCCGGCCGGTCAGCACCGCCGAGAGGACCCCGAGCAGGTCCTGCGGGGTCGCGTACTCGGCCTCGGGCAGGCGGGCGAGGAGCTCGCGGGTCACGCCGTCGCAGCCGTAGATCTCCCCGGCGGTCACGACCTGCCAGCGGCGGGCCGGGAACGGCACGTCACGCAGGATCGGCACCAGGCGCTCGGCGAGCGCCGCCGGGCTGGTGTCGCGCAGGGACAGACCGGGGACGGCGGGCGTGGGCATGGGCGCTCCTCGGGGTACGCGGCGGGGCCTCGGCCGCTTCGGTGTACCTATCCCCCATCCGGATGATCCATATGCCTGACGGGCCACCACTCGCCTGTGGAGTGTTCCGCCCGTCGGAATCCGTGCTGGTCCGGACGGTCACGATTCACCGGACGACGACCGTGCCGTGCGCAGGGACGACGGCTCCCGGGGCGACCTCGCCGCCGCCGACGAGGTCCCGGCCCGCGACCCCGTCCGGCACCGCGATCGGCGCGTCGTCGAGTGCGGTCACCGAGACCGCCGTGGACCCGTCGGCCAGGGTGCGGCGCAGGACCAGCCGGCCGGTGGTGGCGTCGAGGTCCACCGTCGGGGGCCGGGCCGCGGGGTCCTGGTCGATCGCGACGAGTCCCCGGTTCCCGAGCAGGGCGAGCGTGGCCGGGGTCGCGCGCGCCAGGTCGGTGCCGGCGAGCAGCGGGGCGGAGAGCATCGACCAGACGGCCATCTGCGTGGCCTGCTCGGTGGGGCTGAGCCCGACGTCGACCGTCCCGTCGCCCGTCACCGACTCCACGGCGGACCCGTCGGTCGAGCTCCGCTGACCGTCTCCCGGGCCGTTCCCCACCTCGAGCATGTCCGGGTCGTTCCACCCCCGCCCCGGGGGCGGTCCGGAGCGCCCGGCCACGGCCACGTCGAGCCGGATGATGTCGGCGACGGAGGCCCAGTCGTCGGCGACGTCGTGCGTGGTCCGCCACAGCTGGGCGATCCCGGGACCCCAGAGCCAGGGCGCCGAGTTCCCCTTGTCGCAGATCGCGAACACCATCGGGCGCCCGGTG
This sequence comes from uncultured Actinomycetota bacterium, assembly GCA_963849235.1. Taxonomy (GTDB): domain Bacteria; phylum Actinomycetota; class Actinomycetes; order Mycobacteriales; family Pseudonocardiaceae; genus Actinomycetospora. The sequence goes on from CAWKGY010000007.1 coordinate 227,142, forward strand.
GCCCGCAGCGCACGGGCCATCGTCGCGTACCGGGCGAGGGCGTCGGTGCCCGCGGTGGAACAGTCGTCCTCCTTGACGTAGTCGACGCCCCACGCGGCGAACGAGGCCGCGTCGGCGGTCTCGTGGCCCAGGGAGGCGGGGAAGCCGCGCGCGTCGCACGTCAGGGTGCCGGCGCTGGTGTAGATGCCCAGACGCAGGCCGCGGGCGTGGACGTAGTCCGCGAGCGCGGCGATGCCGTGCGGGAACCGGACCGGGTCGGGCACCAGCCGCCCGGCCACGTCGCGCTGCGGGGCGGCCCAGCAGTCGTCGAGGTTGACGTAGCGGTACCCGACGTCGCGCAGTCCGGTGGCCACCAGCGCGTCCGCCTGGGCGCGCACCCAGGCCTCGTCGAAGGCGTCGGTGCAGCCGACCGCGTTCCAGTCGTTCACCCCCATCGGCGGGGTGGCGGCCAGGGCGGTCGGGTCGCCGGGCGCACCCGGGTCGAACGGCGCGGCCGGGGCGTCGGCGGCCCCGGCGACGAGCACGGCGAGCAGGACCACGACGACGACCGCGGCGTCCCACCCGGAGCGGCGACGCCGGGCCCGGTGGGCGCGCAGGCGGGCGGACAGGACGGTCATCGGGTGAGGACCCTGCCGGACCGACCTGTGTACAGACTTGGTTACCGGTGAGTAGGTTGGGCGCATGAGCGCCGTGCTGTCCTCGTGGAACCGCTTCTCCGGCACGCTGCCCGGCCGCCTGCTCGTCAGTGGCGCGGTGTGGCTGCGGGCGCCGTACTTCCTGACCGCCGCCCCGGTCATCCTCGAGCTGGACGAGAAGCACAGCCGCGTCCGCATGCAGAACTGGTGGCTGACGCACAACCACCTCGGCACCGTGCACGCGATCGCCTCGTGCAACCTCGCCGAGTACGCGATGGGAGTGCTGGCCGAGGCCGCCGTCCCGGCGTCGCACCGCTGGATCCCGGTCGGGATGGACGTCCGGTACCTCGCCACCGCGAAGACCTCGGTGACCGCCGAGGCCGAGTTCGCCACGCCCCCCGCCTTCGGCCCCGAGAAGGAGGACGTGACGGTCGAGGTGGCGATCCGCGACGACGCGGGCGTCGAGGCCGTGCACGCCTCGATCCGGCTGCGCATCTCGCCGCGCCCGCCCCGCTGAGCACCGGGCCCGGGCGGGCGCGAACGGCGTCCGCGGGGCCCGCCGCTGTGCCACGATCGTCCGACCATGTCCGCTCCGCCCGAATCCGGCACCGGCGCCACGCCGCCCGCGGAGCCGCCCGGGCGACGCTCGGCCACCGCGGGCCAGGTCGTCGCCCAGCGGTTCACCACCCGGCGGGTCGCGTCCGCGCTCGTCCGCCGGGACCCGGCACCCCGGGTCGATCCGCTGCGCAGCCACACCCGGGCCACCGTGGCCGGCGGGTTCCTCGCGGCGCTGGCGCTGGGGGCGGCCGCGGTCATCGGGGTCGTGGACCGGCCGGCGGACTGGCGCGGCGCCGCGATCGTCGTCGCCGAGCGCTCCGGGGCGCTCGCCGCCGTCGCGCACGACCCCGACCGCCTCATCGGGGTCCCGAACCTCGCCTCCGCCCGGCTCGTCGCCAGTGCGCTCGCGGGTGGTCCGGTGCCCGCGGACCCCGTCGAGGTGGCCGACGAGACCCTCGACGCCGCACCGCGGGCGCGTCCCGTCGGCATCGTCGACGCCCCGGCCCTGCCCCCGGCGGACCAGCCCGGGCCCGCGGTGTGGTCGGTGTGCGACACCACCGCGCCGGACCCCGCCCCGGGCGCCGCGTGGACCCGGCCCCACACCACGACGACCGTCGCCGGCGCGGCCACCCCACCCGGCCGCCCGCTGGCGCCCGGCGAGGGCCTCGTCGTCGTCGACCGGGCGGGTCGGACCTGGCTGGTCCACGACGGGGTCCGGGCCCGGCTGGACGTGACGCGTCCGGCGGTCGTCGAGGCCCTCGGCCTGGGCGGGCTGCTGCCGCGGCCGGCGAGCAGCGGCTTCCTCGCCGCCCTGCCCGAGGAGCCGCCGATCACGCCACCGCCGGTGCCCGGCCGCGGCGCCCCGGTGCCGGTGGACCTCGCGGGCGAGCGCGCGGGGGGCGTGGTGCGCGTGGTCGGCCCCGGGCGGCCCGACACCTACCTCCTGGTGCTGCCCGACGGAGTCGAGGTGGTGCCGGAACTGCTCGCCCGGGTCATCCGCCTCGACGACCCGGCGCGCGCGGGGGTGCCGATCCCGACGGTGTCCCCGGCCCAGGTCGCCACGCCCCCGGTGTCCCGCGCGGTCGACGCGAGCGCCTTCCCCGACCCGGCACCGGTGCCCCTGCCGCCCGACCGCGCGCCGACCGCCTGTGCGGACCTGGCCGGCGCGGACGGCGCCCCGGGAGCCGTCGTCACCGTCCCGGCCCAACCGCCCGGGCCGGGCACGACGCTGCGCCAGGCCGACGGCTCCGGGGACCGGGTGGACCGGGTGGCGCTGCCCGGCACCGGGGCGGCCGTGCGCACGGTGGGGGCGGGTGCGGGGGCACTGGTCGTGGTGTCGGCGACGGGGTCGGTGGACGGCGTGCAGGACGCGGCCACCGCCGAGGCGCTCGGGCTCGGCCGCACGTTCTCGCCCGCTCCGCAGGCCGTGGTCGGGCTGCTCCCCAGCGGGCCCCCGCTCTCGGTGGAGGCGGCGAGCCGGCCGCTGGGCTGAGAGCGGGGACCGGGCCGGGGGTCAGGGTCCGGCGGCGACGACCTGCTGCTGCGGCTGGGCGGGCGGGTTGGCCACCGCCGAGGTCGTCGTGGTGCCCGACCGGCCGGTGGGGGTCGTCGTCACCACCACCGGCGGTGGCGCCTGCACGACCGGCGGCGGGGTGGTCGTCACGACGACCGGCGCCTCGGAGGTGGGCACGACGGGCGCTGCAGGGACCGTCGTCGTCGGGCGCACCCGGGCCCGGGTCGTCGTGCGGACGTGGTTCGAACGGATCGGCTCGGCCGCCTCCGTGGAGGGGGCCGCCGCCGCGGGGGGAGCCGGGATGGCGGGCACGGACGTGGCGGGCGGCGGCAACGGTGCGGTGGCCGACGTGCCGCGCACCAGCGTGTACCCGAGCACCGAGCCGGCGATCAGCACCACGGCGAGCGCGATCCCGGCCGCCAGGAGCAGGCCGCGGCGCCGCGAGCGGGCCGGGGACGGGGTCTCGCCGGCCGCGGGGGCGTCGGCGTACGCGCCGGTCGTCGCGGCCGACCCGGTGTGGACCGCCGGGCCCGCCACCACGCCGGGGGTCTGCGGGAACGCCCCGGTGGGCGCGGCCATCAGCGCCGGCGAGAGCACCGTCTCGGCGTCGAGCCCGACCTCGCGGGAGATCGCCCGGGTCGCGGCGAGCACCTCGTCGGCGTCCGGGCGGGCCGTCGGCTCGTCCGCGGTCATGGCGATCAGGAGCGTGCGCAGCGACTCCGGCAGGCCGGCGGGTACCACCGGGCGACGGTGCAGGCGGGCGACCGCCGCCTCGAGGGCGTTGCCGGGGTACTCGCGGCGCCCGGTGACGCACTCGATGAGCACGAGCCCGAGCGCGTAGATGTCGACCGCGGGCGTCACCGCCTCGCCGCGCACCTGCTCGGGACTGAGGTAGGAGGCGGTGCCGATGACCATGCCCGCCGCCGTCACCGGGGCGGCGTCGCGCACCGCGGCGATCCCGAAGTCCGACAGGTGGGCGCGACCGTCGGCGTCGAGCAGGACGTTGCCGGGCTTGACGTCGCGGTGGACCACCCCGCGGCGGTGGACGTAGCCCAGGGAGTCGGCCAGCGCCGCGCCGAGCGCGATCACGTCACCGACCGGCAGCGGGCCGCGGCGGATGCGCTGCGCCAGGGTGTCGCCCTCGATGAGCTGCATCACGAAGTAGGCGCGACCGTGGTCGTCCCCGACGTCGTAGACGGTGACGAGCCCGGGGTGCGACAGGGACGCGAGGGTGAGGACCTCGCGGCGGTTGCGCGCGTCGGCCCCCTCCTCGAGGTCCCCCACGAGCTCGGCGGGCGGCAGGGGCCGGGGGGTGCTCCCCGTGCCGCGGCCGTAGCGGCCGCCCGCCTCGCGGGGCCGGTCGGCATCGTCGGCGCCGCGTCGGCGGCGGGTCCGCCGTCGGGGTCCATCGGGGGGACGGCCTCGCCGGGGGCGGGATCGTCGACCGCGTCCGGCGCCGGGGCGTCCGCCTCGGCGTTCGCGGCCGCGACGACGTCGCCGCCCGCGCCGAACATCTTGATGGCCACGTCCCGGCCGAGGAGCTCGTCACGGGCGCGGTACACGTCCGCGGCGCCGCCACGGCCGATGAGGTCACCGACCGTGTAGCGCCCGCCGACGACCGTGGGCGGGCCGGCATCGGTCGTGCTCACCGGCCACCCCCCTCGCTCCCGGGCGCCTCCGCGGGTCCCGTGTCCTTCCGGGACCTGGCCCCGAATCGATTCTCCCCCAGGGACGGGCGCCGTGTCTGCCGATGACGCCACCCGGATCCGGGCTTCATCTCCCGACAACGACGAAGTCGGATCGCGGACGCGGACCGTTACGAACCCGTGAGCGAGGACGGCCCGATCGAGGGCCCCGGCACTACCCGGCGAGACGTCCGAGTACGGACGGGAGCTGCTGTGGGTGCACCACGTCGAGCGACCGGGTGGCGCGGGTGAGCGCGACGTAGAGGTCGTTGAGCCCGCGCGGGGATTCCTCGACGATCCCGGACGGGTCGACGAGCACGACCGCGTCGAACTCCAGGCCCTTCGCGTCCGCCACGGTCGACACCACCACGGCCACCTCGAGGTCCGCGGCACCGCGCTCGTCGGTGGCGTCGTCGGCCGTGCCGCCCACGGGGAGCCCGTCGGCGGTGAGCCGCTCGCGCAGCGCGTCCACCCGCCCCGTCGGGACGAGCACCGCGACGCGGCCGTTGCCCTCGGCGTCGACGACGTCGTCGGCGGCCGCGCGGGTCGTCGTCGAGACCTGCCCCGCGAGCGCGGACTCCGCGACGCCCACCGCCCGCGGCGGGATCCCGGACTCGCGCACCGACTCCGGCGGGGACTGCCCCGGGTCGATGACGGCGAGCACGTCGGCGGCCACCTCGGCGATCTCGGCGGGCGTCCGGTAGTTGACGGTGAGGGCCTCCCGGCGCCAGCGGGCGGCGACGTAGGGCGAGAGCACCTCGTGCCACGAGCCCGCCCCGTCCCGGGCGCCGGTCTGCGCGACGTCACCGACCAGGGTCATCGACCGGCTGGGGCAGCGGCGCATGAGCACCCGCCACGCCATCGGCGAGAGCTCCTGGGCCTCGTCGACGATGACGTGGCCGAAGGTCCAGGTGCGGTCCTCGGCGGCCCGCTCGGCGGCGGAGGCGTAGCTCGACTCGCGGCTGCGGTCGGCGAGCAGCGAGGCGTCGACCACGTCGGTGGGGCGCAGCAGCTCGGGGTCCCAGTCCTCCTCCATCGCGAGGATCTCCAGCACGCCCGCGGCGTACGCCTCGTCGGCCTCGCGCTTGCGCTCGGCGCGCTCCCGCTCGGCGGTGTCGTCCTCCCCGAGCAGCTCCGCGGCCTCGTCGAGCAGGACCGCGTCGGCCGGGGTCCACCAGTGCGGGTCGAGCAGGCCCCGGTCCGACGTCACCGCCGGCGGCGCGTCGCGGCGCAGGAGGGCCCGGTCGGCGTCGGACCACCCGCGCGTGGCGGCGGTGATCCGCTTCGGGTCGGTGTAGAGGTCGGCGAGCAGCTGCGGCGGCGTCAGGGTGGGCCAGAGTCCGTCGAGGGCCGCCAGGAGGTCCTCGTTCTCCCGCATCGAGCCCCGGATGTCGGCGAGGTCGCCGCGGTCGAGGAGCCGCTGATCGCTCCCGTCGACCTCGGGGTGGCTGCCCTCGCGGGAGAGCCGGTCGCGCTCGCGGCGCGCGAGCATGTCGATCGCCTCGCGGACGAAGGTGCGCTTGGCGTCGTTGTGCGGCCGCCGGGTCCGCCGGGCCCGGGTGCGGGCCTGCGCGACGAGGTCGCGGTCGAGCTCGACGGTCTCGCCGTCGACGGTCAGCGTGATCGTGCGCCGCGGCAGCTCCTGGCGGTCGCGGACGGCCGTCGAGAGCACCTTGGCCATGTCGAGGGTGCCCTTGCGCGCCGCCGCCTCGGCGGGCTCCGACCGCCGGGCCGCGAGCCCCGGGTAGAGCTCCCCGACCGTCGAGAGCAGGACGCTCGTCTCGCCGAGGGAGGGCAGGACCTGCTCGATGTAGCGCAGGAACGTCGGGTTCGGTCCGACGACGAGCACGCCGCGCTTCGCCAGCTGGCGGCGGTGGGTGTAGAGCAGGTACGCCGCGCGGTGCAGCGCCACCGCGGTCTTGCCGGTGCCGGGACCGCCCTCGACGACGAGGACCCCGTTCACCCCGGACCGGATGATGCGGTCCTGCTCGGACTGGATCGTGGCGACGATGTCGCCCATGCGCCCGGTGCGCCCGGAGGTGAGGGCGGCCAGCAGGGTGGCCTCCCCGGTGAGTCCGCCGCGCTGCGACCCGTCGCGCTTGGCCGCCGCCGCGGCGGCCTCGGTGAGGTCGAGGATCTCGTCGTCGACGGCGAGGACCTTGCGGCTGCGGGTGCGCAGGTGGCGCCGCCTCCGGATCCCGTCCGGGTTGGCCGCCGTCGCCGTGTAGTACGGCCGGGCCACCGGTGCGCGCCAGTCGATGAGCAGCGGCTCGTAGTCGTGCTCCTCGTCGAGCAGCCCGAGCCGCCCGATGTAGGCGACCGGCTGGTCGAACCCCGGGGTCTCCGGGTCGACGTCCCCGGTGACCGCCTCCGGCTCGACGTCGAGCCGCCCGAAGCACAGACCCTCCTCGACCGCCGAGAGCGTCGCGAGCTGCTCGGAGTACATGGCCGCGGCGGCGTCGCGCTCGGAGACCGCCTGGGGGGTCCCGGTGGTCTCGTCGCGCAGGACGCGTGCGAGGAGCTCGGCGGTCTCCTTGCGGCGGGCGTCGAGCCGCCCGTAGAGCATCGAGACGTAGGGCTGCTCCGCCGCGACCGGGTCCGAGCCCGGCTCGACCTCGGGAGCTGTTGTCGGGGACGCGGGATGGGACAAGGACGACCTTCGTTCACTGTCGTGCGGCGCCAGGAGGCCTTCCAGGATAGCCCCGCGCGACGGGTGGCCCGGGCGGCGACCGCCGCCGCCCGGTCAGACGGACAGGTTCCGGTAGACCCCCGACGCGTCCGGGTCGCGCGCCACGCGGCCCTGCGCGGCGAGCACCTCCAGGTGGGCGTCGGTCTCCAGGATCGCGAGCATGCGGTGGAACGGCTCCAGGTCGGCCAGCCCCTTCTCCCGCCGCGTCCAGGTCAGCGCGGCCGCGGCCTCCGCCCCGGTGGACGCGCCCGCGGCCGTGACCCGCTCGATGTCGTCGAGGCGCCCGGCGTGGTGGTCGAGCAGCTCGTCGACGCGGGCGTGGACGCTCGGGCGCAGCGGGCCGTGCGCGGGGAGCAGGCGCCGGTCGGGCCGTTCCCGGATGCGGGCCAGCGAGGTGAGGAACCGCGTCAGGGCGCCGGGCTGCGCGGCGGGCTCGAACCCGATCGACGGCGTGATGTGCGGCAGCACGTGGTCGCCGGCGAACAGCATGCCGGAACCGCCCTCGGGACCGGGCCCGGTCTCGAACACGAGGTGGCCGCGGGTGTGCCCCGGGGTCTCCAGGGCCTCGAGCTCCCGCTCGCCCACGGTGATGCGCTCGCCGTCGGCGAGCCAGCGGTCCGGCATCGCGTGGTTCTCCGGGTCCTCCTCCACGTGGGCCAGGGCGGCCCGGAGCTCGTCGGCCAGGGGCTCCGCTCCCGCGGCGCGCAGCCCGGCGATCTGTCCCGCCAGCGGCGCCGGGCGCGCGGTCAACGTCTCCAGCGACGGCCGTTCGCCCACCCCGAGGGCGACGCTGGCCCCCGTCTCGCGGCGCAGCGCGATCGCCTGCGTGTAGTGGTCGCGGTGCACGTGGGTCACCAGGAAGCGCGCGATGTCGGGCAGGCCGGCCCCGATGCCTTGCAGGGCCTCCGCGAGCAGCTCGCGGGACTCCGTGAGCGTCCACCCGCCGTCGACGAGCGTCAGCCGGTCCCCGTCGCGCAGGACGTACACGTTGACCGCCCGGAGGGCGTCGTTGGGCAGGGGCAGCGGCACGCGGAGCACGTCGGGGGTCACCGATTCGGGCTCGGGGCGACTCCAGGCGTGGCGTTCCTCGTCGTCAATCACACCGATCAGGATGCCGTCCCGGGTCAGGTCCGCCCGGCGACCGGGTCGTCGACGGGGTCGTCGACCGGGTCGGCAGGTGCCGTGCGGCGGGCCGCCGCGCCGAAGAAGTCGCCGCCCTTGGGCCGGACGGCGTCGGTCCCCCAGCTCCGGGCGCGCTCGGCCGGGACGAGACGCGGGATGTGCTTGCGGCAGTGGATGTAGGCCTCCTCGACCTCGACCACCACCCACAGCTGCGCACGCCGGCCCGGGACCGGATCGACCGGGAGGTCGGGGCGCTCGTCGCGCAACACCTCGTCCCCCACCACCCGCGCGGACCCGTTGACGTGCAGCCCGATGAGGTCCTCGGCGAAGTCGATCATCAGGAGGCCGACGTGCGGGTTCTCCTCGATGTTGCCCAGGCTCGCCATGACGCCGTTGCCGCGGTACTCCGGGTAGGCGACGTGGCGGTCGTCGAGGACGACGAGGAAGCCCTCCGGCCCGGCGCGCAGCGAGGAGTCGCACTCGCCGCGGCCGTCGGCCGTGGCCACGAACATCATGCCCATGCGGCCGATGAACTCGACCATGCTCGGCAGCAGGTGGTCGCACACCTGGTCGTCGTAGAAGCGGTTCGCGCGCTCCGTCGTCCCGAGCCGCTCCTGCAGGGCGTGCTCCCCGCTCGACCCGGGGCGACGAGGAAGGGTCCGGAGCAGCCTCGTGAAGCGCATGGTCCTCGTCTCGGTCGCGTGTCGGGGCACGGCGGCCCGTGGGGGAGCCGGGGCGGCCGGGACCGCCCGTGGGGAGCCGGTCCCGACTGTACGGACCCAGACGACGAGCTTCGGGGGCCTTCCCGCCCAACTCGGGCGCCGTTCGGACCAACTTGAGAGTGACGTGAATCACCTCCCCCGGCCGGTCGCGACGGCGTGGCGGTGCGTGATCGACTCGGCCGCCGTCCTGAGCAGCGGGAACGTGACCTTTCCGTGACCCGACCCCTGTCCGAGCCCGCCCGGCCCGCACGGTGTCACCTGATCGGGGCCCCTACGGTGGTCGTCGGCGGGACGTCCAGACGATCCCGACCCCGGACCCGATGCGCCCACCCTGTCCCGGCGGGTCCGGCCCCCGAACCGCGGTGCGGGACAGGTGGACAGCCGGGTCACCCGCCCGGCACCGGATCGCTCCCCTCGGCCGGGTCCGGGCGCCACGAGCAAGGACCGACCATGGCTCGACATCGCTCCGGGTCGCCCCGATCCGGACGGGCTGGCCCCGGCGTGTCCCTACCCGAGGGCGCGCCGCGCACGGGCTCCTGGCCCGCCGCGCTCGACGCCCCGGCCACCGGACCCCACCCTGCCCGCGGGAAGCACCGCCACGACCCGGCGACCACCCCGCTCGACCTCGCCGCGATCGCCCGCGCCGCCGCCGAGGCACGCGACGACGGACCCGTCACCGGCGACACCGGGGGCCTGCTCGACCGCCGCCTGCCGGCGTCGCGCCGCTCCGCGGCGGTCGCGCCGCCCCTGCCGCCCGGCACCGTCACCGGCGACATCCCGACGCACACCGCGCCGCGGTCACCGGGGCGCCCCGTGCCGCCCCCGCCCGCCGTCGGGCCCCCGAGGACACCGGCCCCGGGCGCCCCGGCACCCCGGCATCCCGGCGTCCGGCATCCCCGCGCCCGGCATTCCGGCACCCGGCTTCCCCGCCCCTGGCCGGGGACCGGCCTCGCACCGTGCCCCCCGCGACGCCCGGTTCGTGACCCCGACGCGGGCCGTGGGCGCCCTGGCGCTCTTCGGCGCCCTCACCGGCGCGAGCGTGGCCGCCGCGAGCACCGGCCCGTCGTTCCTCGCCGACCCCCGCACCGACACCGGCGAGATCGCCCGGCCCAACCTGGCCGTGGCGCCCGCGGGCCTCTCGGAGCCGGCGGCCCGCACCACCTCCGCCGCCCCGCACACGGCGGCCCCGGCCGCTCCGCACACCACGACGGCCGCGCCCAGGACGAGCGCGGCGGCGCCCGCCGCGACCACCGACGGCGGGAAGACCCTGTGGTCGGCGGACTTCGCGTCGGACGGCCTGAAGAACTTCAAGTCGACGCCCTGGAACAACCAGGGCGCCTCGTCGCCGACCCTCACCGACGGGCTGCTGAACGTCGTCATGCCCGGCGGCGGGAAGCGCTCCGAGGTCGAGCCGAACTTCAAGGCGCTGTCCCAGGGCGACGAGTACTACTTCGGCTTCTCGGTGAAGCTCGCGCCCGACTTCCCGGTGGGCACCTCCGACTGGCAGGTGATCACCCAGTTCAAGAACGACGGCACGGGGTCACCGCCCCTGGAGCTCAAGGTCCAGGACGGCAAGTTCCTCATCGACGGGGACTCCGGCGGCTTCTCGCAGGTCGTCGGGGACGCGGTCCCGGGCCAGTGGACCCACCTCGTGCTCAAGGTGAAGTTCTCGCCGACCGACGGCACCGTGAGCGCGTGGCAGGACGGTGTGCAGAAGATCGCCGACTACGCGCCGCCCTCGGGCACGATGTACGCGGGCAAGGACAGCTACGTGAAGACCGGCATCTACCGGGACCCCTCGATCGGCCAGGCCGGCAAGCTCTCGTTCGGCAGCTGGGCGATCGGGACCAGCCTGGGATCGGTCAGCAAGGACCTCCCCGCCGGTCTCGACTGACGCCGCCCCCCTACGCACGACGACGGCCCGGTCACCTCTGTCGAGGTGACCGGGCCGTCGATGTCGTGGTGGGCCTCAGGCGAGGGCGCTCACCAGCGCCTCCTTCTGGCGCGCACCGAGGCCGGCCACACGCCGGTCCTCGGGGATGCCCGCCTGCTCGAGCACGGCGGCCGCCTTGGCGGGGCCGTAGCCGGGCAGGGCGCGGACGAGCTGCGAGACCTTGGTCTTGCCGGCGATCGGGTCGCTCTTGCCGCGGTCCAGGACGGCGGGGATCGACTCGTCGCCGCTCTTGATGCCCGCGAGCAGGGCCGAGCGCGCCTGGCGCGCCTCGCGCGACTTGGCCTGGGCCGCCTCGCGCTGCTCCGGGGTCAACGTGGGGAGTGCCATGAGAGTCTCCCTCTCCTCACCTGCACAGGTCATGGGTGTCGGTGCCTGCCGGTCCCGGGCTCGGGCCGACGGTGCCATCGTGGCCGGGGACGGGTGTCCGACCGGCTGCGACACACCATGGCGCACCGCATCTCGGGCTCGTGCGCCGGGGGCAGGTGGTCAGGCCCCGACGCGCCGATGGTTGCCGGACGGTACACCCCGTCCGATCTCGACCACGCGCTGACCTGCTGGTATCTCGCTCCGTAAGCAGTAATGGGCCAATCAGGTGATGTCTGTCCGTTTCTCTTGGCGAGAAGTTGCACGAAGAGTGACGGTACGGAGGTCCGACCGAGCGCCGGTCCGATCACCGAGGAGCCCGTCATGACCCAGCAGGCCGACCCCCGCCTCCCCCACGTCGACACCTCCGTGGACGCCGGGACCACCTCCCCGGGTGCCCCCGTGGACGGCGAACCCACTGCTCAGCCCGCCGGGTGGCCACCCACGACGCCCGAGACCCCGGTCGCCCCGCTCTCGCCGCCGGACGGTGTCGGCCCGATGCCCCCGGCGGCCCAGGACCCGACAGCCCAGGATCCGACAGCACAGGATCCGACGGCCCAGGACCGGACGGCCCTGGATCCGGCGCCGCAGGGACCGGTACCGCCGTACGGTTCGACGCCCTACGGCCAGGCGCCGCAGGGCCCGATGCCGTACGGGACCCCGCCGTACGGGACCCCGCCGTACGGCACGGCGCCGTACGGGACCCCGCCCTACGGCACGGCGCCGTACGGAGCGGAGCCGCAGGCGCCGCTGAACACCCTCTCGTGGGTCTCGGTGATCGTGGCGTTCGTCGTCGCGCCGGTGGCGATCGTGCTCGGCATCGTCGCCCGCAAGCAGATCGCCCGCACCGGGGAGCGCGGGCGCGGCCTCGCCACCCTCGGCGCGATCCTGGGCGCGGTGTTCACGCTGATCGGGATCGCGAGCACGGTCCTCGTCCTGGTGCTCGCCACCACGTTCAGTGCGTCGGTGGACGCCACCACCACCCCGGTCCCCGACGTCACCGCGGGCGCCCCGGTGCCGGTCGCACCGCCGGCGGGCTCGTCGCCCTCGGCCGCCCCGTCCAGCGACGACGTCGCCGCGGGCCAGGCACAGCTCATGAGCGGGTTCATGCAGGTCGGCGCAGCGGCCGACACCATGTCGTCCAGCCTGCAGAGCCACCGCGGTGACCTCGACGCCATGCAGGGCGACTTCTCGACCTACCGCGACGCGATCGCCCGGTTCCGGACGACCGCCACGACGGTGACCCTGTCGCCCGAGGTCCGCGCCAAGGTGGACGCCGACCTGGTGCCGGCGATCGACCGGACCCTCGCCGACCTGGACACGATGTCGACGTCGCAGAGCCAGAGCGCGCTCTCCGACGCCGCCGACCGCCTGCAGACCGACTCGCAGGCGATGGTCACCGCAGCCACGGCCGCCGTCGGCGGCTGACCCCTGGGGGGCACCGGCCCGGTGCCGGGGAGCTCGTGCTCCCCGGTGCCGGGCTGCGGTGTGTCGCGGCACGGCGGCGCGCCCACGGCCTCGCGGCAGCAATGGCGCGTTGCTGCCGTCCGACGGCAGGACGGCGCCGTTCACTCATCGGCGCGCCCACGGCCTCGTGACAGCAATGGCGCGTTGCTGCCATCCGACGGCAGGACGGCGCCGTTCACTCATCGGCGCGCCCACGGCCTCGTGGCAGCAATGGCGCGTTGCTGCCATCCGACGGCAGGACGGCGCCGTTCGCCCGCAAGGGTCGGCGGCGGGCCTCAGCGGCGGGGGCGGGAGGCGCGGTGCACGACGGCGGGCGGGAGGTTGCGCCACACCGTCGGTGACGTCGTGACGTCGGCGAAGAGCTCGTGCAGCTCCGCCTCGAGGGCCCGGGCGGGCGCGGCCCACCGGGTGAACGTGTAGCCGAACTGCACCACGACCCCGTCGTCGGCGAGCGTGGACGCGACGACGGGCAGCAGGGAGTCCTCGCGGCCGGGGCGGGTCGCCGACCAGCCCAGCCCGCTGACGACGACGTCGACGCCCCGGGCCCCGGGCAGGCCCCGCAGCGCGAGCAGGGTGGGGAGCTCGGCCACGTCGGCCGGCACCACCTCGACGTCGTCGAGCCGCTCCGCGAGCCGGTGGGCCAGCGCCGGGTTCAGCTCCACCGCGAGGTGGCGGGCCCGGGGCCCGAGCCGGCGGGCGAGCTCGATCGTGAACGCCCCGGAGCCGGCCCCGAGCTCGACGACCAGCGGGTCGGGACGCGTGCAACCCGCCAGGGCCGCGTCCGCGACCGCTCGGGCGAGCGCGGAGGAGCTGGGCCACACCGAGGCCGTCGCCACCGGCGAGCGGACGAACTGGGCGGCGAACCGCGCGTCGTCACGCCAGTCCCGCCGCGGCTCGGTCCGCCCGAGCCCGCCGTCCTCGGTCGGCACGGCCTCACGCGACACGGCTGACCTCCTGCACGTCTCGGTCGGCGACGACGGGTCGCGCCGCCGGGACCGTGGTCCGGACGTGCACGGCCGGCCGCGGGCGTGGGTCCGCGTCGGGTGCGGGCAGGGCGGCGTCGAGCGCGGACGCGGCCCGCCGGGACGCCTCGCACCGTGACCGGGCGGACGCACCCCCGAGGTGCACCGGTACCTGGACCGGGAGCACCCGCACCGTCAGCACCGTCCGGCGCGCGGCGGCGACGCGGACCAGCGAGGCGAGCAGCGTGTCGTCGCCGACGAAGGCCGCCGACGCGTCCGGGGCGTCCTCGGCGTCGGCGTAGGACAGCGCGACCGGGACGACGGGGGCGCCCGCGTCGAGCGCGGCCTGGAACGCGGCGGGCCGGAAGCGGCCGAGGTCGCGCCCGCACCGGGTCGTCCCCTCGGCGAACACGCCCACGCAGCCGCCGGCCCGCAGCGCGTCCGCCACGGCCGCGACGGCGTCGGGCAGGGCCCGGAGCCGGTCACGGTCGAGGAACACCGTGCCCACCCGGGAGGCCATGGGACCGATCAGCGGCCACTCCGCCACCTCGGTCTTGGCGAGCATCCGCACCGGGACGACCCGGTTGAGGGCGAGCACGTCGAGCCAGGACACGTGGTTGGCGACGACGAGCGTGCCGGGGGCGGGCTCCGGACCGGTCACCACCACGCGCACCCCGGCGGCGGCGAGGAGCAGCCCCGACCAGCCGGCCTGCAGCCGCCCGACGCGGTGCGGGCCGAGCATCGGGGCGCGCCAGGGCGAGGAACGCCCCCAGCAGCAGCGCGCCGACCAGCGCGGTGAGCCGCACGACGGTGCGCAGCACGCGACGGACCCGGGCGAGCCCGGCGTCGGGCACCCGGACGGGCAGGCACGCCACGCCGCACGGGGAGGTGGGGAACCAGCCGCTGACCGTCGCTGCGCCCGCCCCGGTCACACGTTCTCCCCGAGCAGGTGCCGCCGCCACCGGGGGTCGATGGCCGTGTGGTCGAGCAGGACGAACAGGTCCGCGACGCCGAAGTCGGGGTCGAGGGCGGGCGGGCCGCCGATCTGGGCGCCGAGGCGCAGGTAGCCGCGCAGCAGCGGCGGGGTCTCGAGGCGGGCCCGGCGCACGTCCCCGTCGGCGCCCACGGGCGCGGGGCGGTGCGGGACCACGCGACGGTCCTCGGGCGCGAGGTGCGTGCGCGTCACCAGCGACCACACCGACCCGGGCAGGGCGCCCTCGGCGTCCAGGGGGACGCTCGCGCACCCGATGAGCCAGCGGTGCCCGGTGAGCAGCAGGTAGCGCCACATCCCGGCCCAGACCAGCGAGAGCACGGTGCCGGTGCGGTGCTCGGGGTGCACGCAGGAGCGGCCGACCTCGACCAGGCGCGGGCGCAGGTCGGCGAGGGCGGCGAGGTCGAACTCGGTGTCCGAGTACAGCCCGCCCGCCGCGGCGGCCCCGTCCGGGGAGAGCATCCGGTAGGTCCCGACGATCGCGCCGTCGGTGTCGTCCCGGACCATGACGTGGTCGCAGAACGCGTCGAAGGCGTCCTCGTCGCGTCCCTCCTCCGCCGCGCGGCCGGGCGCGAGCCGGGCGCCCTGCTCGATCGCGAACACGTCGTGGCGCAGGCGCTGGGCGGCCCGCACGTGCTCGGCCTCGCGGGTGACGAGCAGGCTGTAGCGGCCGGAGTCCTCCGGGCGTGCGACGGGGGCTCCGGTCGTCGTGAGCAGGACCTCGGTGCTGGTCATGCCGCGGTGTCTACGGGGCCAGGACGCCGGGCGGCCGACCCGCGCGTGACGAGGTGGTGTGCTCCGCGTGAACCGTCGGCGGTCCCGACGAGGTCGGTGTAGTGGTCCAGGAGCTCGTCGCAGACGGCGGGCCACGTCCGGCCGCGCGTGGACGCCCGGGCCGCGTGACCCATGCGCCGGCGCAGCCCGGGGTCGTCCCGCCAGAGCCGGATCCGCTCGCGCAACGTCGCACGGCCCGTCCCCTCGGCCGAGGCGTCGAACAGCCAGCCCGTCTCGCCCGGCTCGACCAGATCCCGCACCCCGCCCGCGTCGGGCGCCAGCACCGGCAGCCCGGCCGCCTTGGCCTCCTGCACCGCCTGGCAGAACGTCTCGAACGGCCCGGTGTGCACGAAGGCGTCGAGGGCGCCGTAGGCGGTGGCGAGGTCGTCCCCGCCGCGGAAGCCGAGGAACGCGGCCCCGGGCATGACCTCGCCGAGGCGCTCCCGCGCGGGCCCGTCCCCGACGACCACGACCCGGACACCGGGCAGGTCGTCGAGCGCCGCCAGCCGCTCGACCTGCTTCTCGGCGGCGAGACGCCCGACGTAGCCGACGAGCATCTCCCCGTGCGGTGCGAGCTCCCGGCGCAGGGCGGCCGCCGCCGTCCCGCCGTCGGCGTGCTCGGTCGACGGGCGGAAGCGGCCGGTGTCGACCCCGCGGCCCCAGCGGTGCACCCGGGGCACACCGTGCGCCTCGAGGGCGTCGACCGCCCACGCCGAGGGTGCGAGGGTCCGGTCGGCGCGGGCGTGGAGCCGCCGGGTCCACCGCCAGGCCGCCCGCGCGGTGAGCCCGACCCCGTACGACGCGGCGAACCCGGCGACGTCGGTCTGGTAGACGGCCACCGTCGGGACCCCGAGGCGGCGCGCCGCCGTGATCGCGCGGGCGCCGAGCACGAAGGGCGAGGCGAGGTGCACGACGTCGGGCCGGTACTCCTCCAGGGTCGCGCGCACGGCGGGCGTCGGGACGCCGACCGGCAGCGAGTCGACCACCGCGAGGTCGAGCGCGGGGACCCGGATCACCGGGACGCCGTCGACCTCCTCGGGCCCCGCCCCCGGCGCGAGGACCAGGGCCTCGTGACCACGACGCCGGAGTGGTCGGGCGTCGCGTTGCAGGTGGATCGCGGCGCGGGCAAACCAATCCTTGCGGTCTATGCCGGCGACAACGGGCTCGGCGACAAGAAGCTGATCGGCCCCGACACGTTGTTCGAGATCGGCAGCAACACCAAGGAATTTACTGCGGCGCCGATCCTCAAGCTTGAGGCGGCGGGCAAACTGAACATCGACGACACGATCGGGAAACGGCTGCCGCAATATCCGGCATGGAAAAACGTGACCATCCGGCTCGCTACTCCAAATGACGAGCCCGATCCCCAACTATTCGGAGACAGTCGCCATCGGCGAGATGAGGTCGCCGACATCCACCATCAATTCAGCGCCAAGGATCTGATCGGCTTTGTCGATCCCGCCAACGGCAGCCATTTTCCGCCCGCCACAGGATGGTTCTATTCCAACACCAACTACATCCTCGCCGGCCTGATCATCGAGGCGGCGTCCGGCATGAACTACGAGCAGGCGCTGACGAGGATGATCCTGGAGCCGCTCGGGCTGCACGACACGTTCTACGCCGACGGAGCGCATCCGGGGCCCGCGGCTGCGGGCCCGGTCATGTCGCGTGTGCCTCGCGCTCTCTACCTGCTGCAGGACTGCCTCGGTTACCAGCCGGAGCCGTGCAGCGTATCGACGCTCGCGCCGCTCATCGGCAAGGACATGCGGACTGCGGAACCGATCGTGGGCCGCGGAAGCGGGCGCGATCATCTCGAACCCGCACGATCTCGGTCTATGGATCCGCGCTCTGTTCGAGAAGCGCGTCATTCCCGCAAAGCAGCTCGAAGAGATGACCACGCTGGTCTCGAACAAGACAGGCCTGCCTCTTCAAGAGGTCCCGCCGACGAGCCGGCCGGCTTCGGCCTTGGCCTCGGCCGCTTCGATCGAAAGGAACTTGGCGGCGCCTATTGGTTCTACGAGGGCGAGACGCTCGGCTTCCGGACAATCTTCGCCTATTGGCCGCAGTACGACCTGCTCATCACCGGGTCCGTCAACAGTCGGCCGCCGAACGGCGAAGACAAGTTCGGTCCCGCCGTGATCGGCGGCGCCTTCACGGCCTTGCATGAGGCCGCGCCGCCGGAGGGCGCTCCTAAGGCCGCCGCAAAATGATTATAACGGCCAGCTAAAGCAGCCGCTCGCAGGGCTCACGCGACGGGAGGCGTCGATGATCTTTCGCCAGTTGTTCGACAGCGTCTCGGGCACCTACAGCTATCTCCTCGCCAGCCGCCGCGGCGGCGAGGCGCTGATCATCGATCCCGTGCTGGAGAAGGTCGACCGCTATCTCAAGCTGATGCGAGGAGCTCGACCTCAAACTCGTCAAGGCGGTCGACACGCATCTGCACGCCGACCACATCACCGGGCTCGGCGCGCTGCGCGACCGCACGCGCTGCATCACCGTGATGGGCGAGCAGAGCAAGGTCGACGTCGTCTCGATGCGCATCGCCGACGGCGACAAGCTCGGCATCGAGGGCCTGAGCCTCGACGTGATCTACACGCCCGGCCACACCGACGATTCCTACAGCTTCCATCTCGGCGACCGCGTGTTCACCGGCGACACGCTGCTCATCCGCGGCACCGGCCGCACCGATTTCCAGAACGGCGATCCGCGCGCGCAATACGAGTAGATCTTCAGCGGCTGATGAGGCTGCCGGACGAGACGCTGGTCTATCCCGCGCACGATTACAAGGGCGACACGGTCACCACCATCGGCGAGGAGAAGCGCTTCAATCCGCGCCTGCAGGTGCAAGTCGCCGACGAATACGTCGCGCTGATGGACAAGCCTGAATCTGCCCAATCCGAAGATGATGGACGTCGCGGTGCCCGCCAACATGCAGTCAGGGGCTGCATCAGGAGGAGGTCGCGCGCCAGGGCTGGGCGGTGTCGGCGGCAGCAGGCGAAGGCGCTCGTCGGGCGGCCGGACGTCGCGCTGATCGATCTGCGCGAGACGCACGCGAACGCGAGAGCACGGCGCCATTCCCGGCTCGCTGCACGCGCCCTATGCCGAACTTCAGGAGAATATCGGCGCGGGCGGCCTCCTGCACGAACTGGCGCGCGACCGGCAAGACGATCGTCTTCTACTGCGCCTTCGGCGAACGCTCCGCGATGGCGGTGCAGGCGGCGCAGGACGCGGGCCTGGCTTCCGCCCGCCACATCGAGGGCGGCATGGCGCCTGGACGAAAGCAGGCGGCGCGACGCATTAACCTCGTATAAGGCTTAAGCTTAGCGAGACGCGGCGTCAGCGGGGGATCTCAGTGCCGAAGGTCAAAGTCAACGACATCACGATCAATTACGAGACCCAGGGTTCGGGCGAGCCGCTCGTGCTCATCCCCTATCTTGCCGCCGACAACGCCTGTTACGCCTTCCAGGTCGCCGACTATTCCAAGCATTTCACCTGCATTTCGCTTGATCCGCGCGGGGCGGGCGAGACCGACAAGCCGGACGGAGCCTATTCGACCGAATTGTTCGCCGACGACGTCGCCGCCTTCATGGGCGCGATCGGCGTCGAGAAAGCGCATGTGAGCGGCCTGTCGTTGGGCGGCGCGATCGGCTTGTGGCTCGCCAGCAAATATCCCGAGCGCGTCAAGACGCTCTCGCTGCACTCCTGCTGGCCGAAGAGCGACCCGTTTCTGAAGGTCGTCGTCGGCAGGCTGGCAAACCATCGCCAAAGGCGCTCGGCAGCGTCCAGGAGATGATCATCCAGGGGATCTTCCCCTTCTGCTTCACGCCAGAGCTTTACGCGGCCAAGCCCGAATATATCGATCAGCTCGCGGCCTTCGTGCGCAGCCGGCCGAAACAGCCGGTCGACGCCTTCCTTCGTCAGTCTGACGCTGTCATCGCCCATGACGCGCTTGATCAGCTCACGCAAGATTACAGCGCCGACGCAAATCACTTTCGGCCGCCACGATATCGTGACTTCGACTCGCTTCGTCGAGCCGTTCCGGAGCGGCATCAAGAAAGCGAGCTCACCATATTCGAGATGTGCGCGCACGCCCCGATCTACGAGAACGTCAGCAAGTTCAACGAAGAGACTTTAGCGTTCCTCAAGCGCACATCGGCTAGGCACCGACAGCGCCTGACCTCCCGTCGCCCCCTGGGCGCGCAGTTCGTCGACCAGGACCCGCTCGTTCTCGGAATAGTCGATCGGCGTCGACACGAGATGCACGCCGCCGCTCGGCGAAGGCGGCTTCAAGCGCCGGGCGCAGACCGTCGGCGCTCTCGACCCGGCTGCCCTTCGCGCCATAGGCCTCCGCATAGGCGACGAAGTCGGGATTGCCGAACGTCATGCCGAAGTCCGGGAACCGTCGACCGCTTGCTTCCAGCGGATCATGCCGTAGGCGTTGTCCTCGAAGATCAGAACCACGAGATTGAGCTTGAGCCGCACCGCCGTCTCCAACTCCTGGGAGTTCATCATGAAGCCGCCATCGCCGCAGACGGCGAGCACGCGCCGGTCTGGATAGAGCATCGCGGCCATGATCGCCGAGGGCAGGCCCGCGCCCATGGTGGCGAGCGCATTGTCGAGCAGCAGCGTGTTGGCGACATGCGGTGCGGTAGTTGCGCGCGAACCAGATCTTGTACATGCCGTTGTCGAGGCAGACGATGCCGTCCTCCGGCATGACCTGGCGCACGTCGTGCACGATCCGCTGCGGCGTTGGGGGAAAGCGGCTTTCCTCCGCCCGTTCCGCGATGTGCGGCGAGAATGTCCTCGCGCAGCGGCAAGAAGCGCCTCGCGCCTCGGCAGCTTGCCCTCGAGGCGATCGGCCAGCAGCGTGAGGCGTGCGGCCCGACGTCGCCGATCAGTTCGGCTTGCGGGAAGTACACTTCCTCGACCGTGGCCGGCAGATAGCCGACATGGAGCACCGTCGGGCCGTCCGGCGCCCATGAGGAACGGCGGCTTCTCCACCGTGTCGTGGCCGATCGCGATGATCAGATCGGCCCGGTCGATCGCCTCGTGGACGTAGTCGCGCTCCGACAGCGCGGCGGTGCCCATATAGAGGTCGGTGACCCGCCGGTGACGGCGCCCTTGCCCATCTGCGTGTTGAAGAACGGAATCTGCATCCGCCGGACGAACTCCGACAGCGCGTCGGAAGCCGCGGCCGGCTCGCGGCGGCGCCCAGCATGATCAGCGGCCGCTCGGCGCTCGAGGATCAGCTCGGCGGCTCGGTCGAGCGCGGCGCTGGCCGGCGATCGGCAAATCGACGGGTGCGGCGGGATCAGAGCCGATCGGGCGCCGCCTCGCGGGCGATGTCTTCCGGCAGTTCCAGATGCACCGGGCCCGGCCGCTCCTGCTGCGCGACGCGGAACGCCTCTCGCACCAGGGTCGGGAATGGTCGCCGGGCTGACGATCTGATCGCGACATCTTGGTGAGCGGCGTCATGGCCGCGACGATGTCGACGATCTGAAAGCTCGCCTGCTTGCGAGCTGCAAGATGCCCTTCTGTCCGGTGATCATGATCATCGGCATCGCGCCGAGCAGCGCGTAAGCCGCGCCGGTCGTGAGATTGAGCGCGCCGGGGCCGAGCGTCGTGATGCAGACCCCCGGCTTGCCGGTCAGCCGGCCGTGGGTCGCCGCCATGAAAGCGGCCGCCTGCTCGTGGCGGGTCAGCACCAGCTCGATCTTGGAGCGGCGCAACGCCTCGACCACGTCGAGATTCTCCTCGCCCGGGATCCCGAAGATCCGCTCGCACGCCCTCGTTCTCGAGCGCGGCGACCAAGAGTTCTGCGCCGTTCATCAAACGCGCTCCTGTGAGCCAAAAATCCCCTGAGTGATAAACGCTCGCGCATTTTGGCCAGTCAGCAACCGCATTCGCGAAACCACGAATCGGCGCAGGAACCTACGCCGCCCTATCCTTCGCCACTCGACTTCGTCTATCGTTCGAGACCGCTGGCTTGACCCAAGGAGAGAAGGATGGCCCAAACGGTCGCTGACCAGATGGTCGAGGTTCTCGCCGCGGCAGGTGTGCAAGCGCGTCTACGGCGTCGTCGGCGACAGCCTGAACGGCTTCACCGACGCCATGCGCCGGCACGGGGGCATCAATGGCTGCACGTGCGCCACGAAGAGGTCGCCGCCTTCGCCGCCGGCGCCGACGCGCATCTCACCGGCGACCTCGCCGTCTGCGCCGGCAGCTGCGGCCCCGGCAATCTGCATCTCATCAACGGCCTGTTCGATTGCCAGCGCACGCCGCGTGCCGGTGGTGGCGATCGCGGCGCAAATCCCCTCCCCGAAATCGGCTCGCACTTCTTCCAGGAGACGCATCCGGAGCGCCTCTTCCAGGAGTGCTCAGCTATTGCGAACTGGTGTCGAGCCCCGAGCAGATGCCGCGCGTGCTCGAGATCGCGGTGCGCCGGTCGATCCTGGAACGGGGCGTCAGCGTCGTCGTGGTTCCCGGCGACGTGGCGCTGAACCCGCCGCGCCGCGCCGGCGCCGAAGCTCGCCGGCCTCGGCGCCGGCGGACCCCGTGATCACGCCGTCCGACAAGTCGCTCGGCGAGCTCGCGGAATTTATCGAATTAAGCTGAGCGCATCACACTTCTTTGCGGTAGCGGCTGCGCGGGGGCGCATGATGAATTGATGCAATTCGCGGAAGCTCTGAAGGCGCCGATCGTTCACGCCATGGGCGGCAAGGACCACGTCGAATGGGACAATCCTTACGACGTCGGCATGACCGGCCTGATCGGGTTCTCCTCCGGCTATCACGCCATGGAATCCTGCGACGCGCTGCTTGATGCTCGGCACGGATTTTCCCTATCGCCCGTTCTACCCCAAGGACGCGCGCATCGCGCAGGTCGACATCCGTCCGCAGGCGATCGGGCGCCGCGTTCCGGTCGACCTCGGTATTGTCGGCCAGGTCGGGCCGACGCTCCGCGCGCTGATGCCGCCGCATCAAGGTCAAGAGCGACCGGCGTCATCTCGACACCGCGCTCAAGCACTATGCCAAGGCCCGCAAGAGCCTCGACGAGCTCGCGACCGGCAGGCCGGGCGGCCGCCTGCATCCGCAGCACCTCGTGCGCGTCATCAACGAGAAGGCGGCCGACGACGCCATCTTCACGCCCGACGTCGGCCTGCCGATCGTCTGGGCCGCGCGCTATCTCACGATGAACGGCAAGCGACGCCTCATCGGTTCCT
This sequence comes from uncultured Actinomycetota bacterium, assembly GCA_963849235.1. Taxonomy (GTDB): domain Bacteria; phylum Actinomycetota; class Actinomycetes; order Mycobacteriales; family Pseudonocardiaceae; genus Actinomycetospora. Next base: position 249,799 of record CAWKGY010000007.1, read on the forward strand.
TCTGGCACGGCTCGATGGCCAATGCGATGCCGCAGGCCATCGGCGCCCAGGCCGCTTCGCCCGGCCGGCAGGTGATCTCGCTCTCCGGCGATGGCGGCTTCACCATGCTGATGGGCGACCTGTTGAGCCTCGACTCAGCTCAAGCTGCCGGTGAAGGTTTTCGTCTTCAACAACGGCTCTCTCGGCTTTGTCGCGCTTGAGCAAAAGTCAACCGGCTTCCTCGATTACGGCACCGATCTCGTCAATCCGAATTTCGCGCAGATGGCGGAAGCGATCGGGATCAAGGGCATTCGCATCGAGGACCCCAAGGACGTCGACGCGAGCGTCGCGGAAGCGCTCGCGCATCCTGGTCCCGTCGTGGTCGACGCGGTCGTGGCGCGCGAGGAGCTTGCCATGCCGCCTGCTATCACGGGCGAGATGGCTAAGGGGTTCACGCTTTATATGCTGAAGGCGATCCTGAGCGGGCGCGGCGACGAGATCGTCGAGCTCGCGCGCACGAACTTGCGGCGGTAGGCTGCTCGGGGGATTCAGCCTAGCGCCAAGCTCGCAAGCTCCTTTGCCCGGCGCGTTCCCGCGCCGGGCGCTCAGAGAGCGTTTGCTCAGTTTTTTGTTGTCATCGTGTTCAGGTCGATCGCTTCGCCCATCGCTGCGTAGCCAGCGGCGTTCGGGATGAAGATTGTCTCCTTTGCCGTATTTTGGCAGCGCGTAGCCCGGCTTCTGAGGATCGACGATAATCTTGTCAAAATCGATTACGCCATCGAAGGCGCCGCTGCGGATAAAGTCGTTCAGGGTCACACGGATCTTCTCTTTCTCAGGCGTATAATAGCCTTCGAACGGCGTACCCGCAAATGCATCTCCAAAGGGTGTGAGCGTCACGCCAATGATCCGCAATCCGTGCGCGTGGGCGCGCGCGATCAATTGCTTGTACCCTTCGATGATCTCCTCAGCAGTCGGTTCGGGATCATGCAGGCCAGCTGCTACCGGGCCAACCAAGATAACTAATACCCATCATCAAGATGACCGTATCGGCTTTCGGCTGACTGAGGACGTCCGTGTCGAACCTCGCCAGGGCATTGGCTCCCATCCGGTCGGATAAGACCTTTGCGCCCGATATACCCTCGTTCAGCACCGAAACCGGTGGTCCGCCGACCTTTGCAGCCGCTCGGCCAAGCGGTCAGGCCAGCAGTCGTTGCCATCGACTGTTGAGCCGTCGCCATCGGTGATCGAATCGCCAAACGCGACGACGGCGCGCGCGCCCGCCGGCGCATCGACGAGGTCTCGCTCAAGAAGGCCCACTGCGTATTTCGAATCGGCCTTGAAGTCAACTTTCGCAACCTGATTCCGCGCCACATAGGCCGTCTGGTGTCCGTCCCAGTGGACAGTCTCCAACGGGGTGATCTCTGGGAGGTAGAGACTGACCGAGACGATTGTAAGCGGATCGACGCTCATATCGACAGGGTCGCTGATCGCGGGCGCGCCGGGGGGATACGACGATGGTGGGATTTCCGCCGAACGTCACGGCGTGGCCAGACCCTTCCTTGATCTTGCCACCCTCCCCGGCGAGCGCGATATCCGCCCCGCCGATTGTCAACGGCGTTGTGCCATATTCGTTCGAAAGCACGATGCGCACCCGGCTGCCGCCGATGCTGAGCCGCGCCGTCTGGCGGATGGTCTGGTTCCACAAATTGGCGGGCATGCCGAGCGGCACCGGAAAGTCCGGTCCCCAAGCCGGTTGCGGGCTCGACGTCCAGGAGCCGATCCAATTGCCGGCGTCGGCAGCCCGCGACGCAGGAGAAAATCCAGCGACGACAACGAGCGCCAACGCAAAGCACGCTGTGCGCCAATTCGCCTTTATCATCGCAGACGCGTAGCGGGAAACCCCACAATCATTCATCTCTTCCTCCCAAAACATCTTTCATCCATCCGCAAACACACATTTGCAGCGCGTCCCACCCGCCAACTGTTTTCGCCGGAGGCCGCTTCGGAGTCAACCAACTGATTGGTGAGGGTGTTTTCGAAACGCGCATGTCATGGCGCTCGCAATACAGAGCCGCTCCCGATGATTGCGGTTGTGATAGACTGGGTTCCGGACTAGTCGGCGCGGAGGCGATCTGCGAACGTTAAGCGCACTGTTAATCTGTGCGGCGGCCATTGCACCGGCGGGGCCGGCGTTCGCCGCCGATCCGTTTCCGGTGAGCGGCGCGGCGAAGCTCGCGGCCTATTCCGTCTGTCGCTCCGCCGTCATCATCGACATGGGGCCAGTAGGCTCGAATTCCTCCGCCGAATGCACCGGCATCGTGAAGACGCTAGACGGCTCAAAGATTCTGGACAACCTTGCGATCCGCTGCATCGAGGATGCGAAGGCTCGTCGGAGTTTTTCGCCTATAGCGGCACCTGCGTTCAGAGGACAGCGACGGCGACAAGATCTTCATGACCTTCGAGGGCGCGAAAGCGGCGATCGAGTGGATCGGTGGAACGGGCAATATGAGGACATCACCGGCAAGGGAACGTGGTCGGTCGTCGACGCGCCTGGCGGCAATCCGCAGCTTTCATACACGTGAGCTACGACGTGAACTGGATCGTCGAAGACGAAGTGAGCGTTGCAGCGATCCGAACAGGGTCGCCGACGGCCTCGCTTAAGAGCGGCCCAGCCTCCGCCGTTGGCGTGATAATCTCGATCGCTTCGCCCGCCTCGACCCTGGTCTCGGCGCAGCCGGGCAGGATGTCGACGCTCCCGTCGTTGCGGCGAACGGAATTGCGGCCGAGTTCGCCAGGGCTCCCGCCCATCATGCCGGGATTGGCGACGGCGCGGTAGCCACTGAGGATCGCGGCCTGCATCGGC
>CAWKGY010000008.1:0-60772 GCA_963849235.1 uncultured Actinomycetota bacterium
GTTCGCCGATGACTGTCCACTCACCCCTGATCCCCACCGCGGTCGTCTTGGACCTCGACGGCGTGCTGATCGAGAGCGAGCACTTGTGGGAGGAGATGTGGAACCGGTACGCGGCCCGTCACGGCGTCACCTGGACCGCCGAGGACACTGCCCGCGTTCAGGGCATGAGCGCACCCGAGTGGTCGGCCTACCTAGCTGACCGCGTCCGCGGGGACAGCAGACCTGAATCCCCCGCCGCGTGTGAGCGCGCCGTCGTGGACGACATGGTCGAAGCCCTGGGCGAAGGTCGGATGGAGCCCTACGAGGGCGCGGCCGCCATGGTCCGGGCGGTCGCCGACCGGGTCCGGGTCGCCCTGGCTCCCTCCGCGCCCCGCCGGCTCCATCGACGCCGTGCTCGACCGCAACGGCCTCACGTCGTCCTTCGGTGCCACCGTCTCTTCCGCCGAGGTCGCGCGAGGCAAAGCCAGTCCCGACGTCTACCTCGAGGCGGCCCGACGCCTCGACGTCGCGCCGCGGGGCTGTGGGTCGAGGACTCCAGCAACGGCATCCGCGCCGCGTCGGCCGCGGGCATGACGGTCGTGGCGATCCCGAACCCCACCTACCCGCCGAAGCCTGACGCGATGGAGCTAGCCGGCCGTATCGCCGACGGCGTCGACACCGCCCACCGGGAGATCGTCGCGTTGCTCGACGGCCTGAGCACGGGAGCGACGCGATGAGCACGGCGACGCTGACCACTCTCTCGGACCCCGCACCTTCAACAGCGCTGGGTCGAGGGCATGTGCGCCGCGTACTCGCGGACCGTGCGACGGGCGCCCGACGCGTTCGGGGTGCTCTCCAACGCCGCCCCGCGCCTCGGCAAGGTCGCCGTGATCATCGGTGGCGGCTGCGGGCACTACCCGGCCTTCGCCGGTCTCGTCGGGCCGGGCCTCGCGGATGCGGCCGTCGTCGGGGACGTGTTCACCAGCCCCTCGGCTGAGCAGGCCTATCGGGTGGCGCGCGCCGTCGAGGGCGGGGCCGGCGTGGTCTTCTCCTACGGCAACTACGCCGGTGACGTCATGCACTTCGGGCTCGCCGGGCGCCGCCTGGCCGCCGACGGCATCGACGCCCGCCAGATGATCGTGACCGACGACGTCGCGAGCGCCCCGGCGGAACGGGCCTCGGAGCGTCGTGGTGTGGCCGGCGACTTCTTCGTCTTCAAGGTCCTGGGCGCCGCCGCCGAGCGCGGCGACGACCTGGCAACGGTCATGGCCGTGGGAGAACACGCGAACGCGGTCACCCGCACCTTCGGCGCCGCCTTCGACGGCCGCACGCTGCCTGGCCAGAGCGTGCCGCTGTTCACCGTGGAGCCGGGCTCGATCGAGCTGGGGCTGGGTATCCACGGCGAGCCCGGGATGCGCACCGCCGACGCGATGGACGCCTACGAGCTCGCCGACGTGCTGGTCGACCAGCTCCTGCCCCAGGTGCCGCAGCTCGGCGACGGCCGGGTCGCGGTGTTGCTCAACGGCCTGGGCTCGACGACCTACGAGGACCTCTTCGTCACCTACGGGCGCGTGCACGCCCGGCTGTGCGCCGCGGGGCTGACCCCGCACCGCCCGGAGGTCGGCGAGTTCGTCACCAGCATGGACATGGCGGGCTTGTCGCTGACGCTGATGCCGCTCGACGACGAGCTCACCGCGCTCTACGACGCGCCGTGCGAGACGCCGGGGTTCCGGTTGCCGTCCGGCGGCACGCTCGCCTCGGCCGGGCGATCCCAGGAGAGCGAAGCCCGAACGATGCGCTCCCCTGGATCGCTTGCCTGCGGTGACAGCAACGCGGCGTCGTCGATACCCGACCTCGAGGACACCGACTCCGCCGCGGGTGGGGTCGCCGCTGCCGCGCTCACCGCTGCCCTGGCCGCGGTGACCGAGCACGAGGACGAGCTGGGGCGCCTCGACGCCGTAGCCGCGGACGGGGATCACGGGCAGGGCATCGTGCGTGGCATGCGTGCCGCGGTCGCCGCGGCACGCGCCGCCGGTGTCACCGGGGACTCCGCCCAGGACGTGGCCATCGCCCTGCTCGCCGCGGGCACCGCGCTCGCCGACGCCGCCGGCGGGGCGTCTGGTGCCCTGTTCGGGGTGCTGCTCACCGAGACTGGCGCCACCCTGCACCGGCATGGCGACACCCGGCTCACGACCGGAATCCTGGCCGAGGCGTTCACCGGCGCGCAGTCCGCCGTCACGGAGCTTGGCGGCGCTCAGCCGGGCGACAAGACCATGGTCGACGCGCTCGACGCCTTCACCGCCTCGCTGCGCGGGCACTCCGACGCCCCGGTCGCGGACGCCTGGCGCCGTGCGGCCGACGATGCCCGCAGCGCCGGGCAGCGGACTGCCGACCTCACCCCCAGGGTCGGGCGCGCGGCCCGCCTCGGTGACCGGGGACGCGGCAGCCCAGACCCCGGGGCGACCTCCTTGGCCCTCATGGTCGCCGCCGCGGGCGAGGAGATCGCCCTGCGCTGCGAGAAGGGGAACTGACATGGCGAAGATGCGCATCGCGGTCGCCGCCGACAACGCCGGCGTCGCGCTCAAGGACGCGCTCGCGGAGATGATGCGCGAGCACGACCGCGTCGCCGAGGTCACCGACTACGGCGTTCCGGACGCCTCCGACGACCGCGCCTATCCGCTGCTCGGCCTCGCCGCCGCCCGTGCCGTCGCCGACGGGGACGCCGACCGTGCCGTCCTGGTCTGCGGCACCGGGATCGGGATGCAGATTTCGGCGAACAAGGTCGAGGGCATCCGGGCCACGGTCGCGCACGACAGCTACTCCGCCGAGCGCTCGGTGAAATCCAACGACTGCCAGGTGCTTTGCCTCGGGGGCCGGGTGATCGGCCCGGAACTCGCCAAGAAGATCGTCGACGAATGGCTCGGCTACGAGTTCGACCCGAGCTCGACGAGCGCGACCAAGGTCGCCCAGATCACCGCGTTCGAGCACGACCACCAGCTGCCGACGGTCGACGCGGCCTGCTGACACGAGAGGAGCCAGCCGACGATGCGCGTGCTCGCCGCGGGGGACCACTTCGTGGCCCCCGAGCTGTTCACCGAGGCCCTGCGCGACGAAGCAGGACTCACCGATCTCGACATCGTCGCCTTCACCGCACCCTGGCCGGCCGAACCGTTCGGCCCCGCCGGGTCAGGCGCCTCGATCGTCGAGGAGGCCTCGGGCAGTGAGGACGACCTGATCGCCGCACTCGACGGCGCGCGGCTGTGCCTGACCCAGATGGCGCCGCTCACCGCGAGGGTCTTCGAGGCCAGCCCGGAACTCGAGATGGTCGCGGTGTGCCGGGGCGGGCCGGTGAACGTCGACCTCGTCGCCGCCGACCGCGCCGGCGTCGCCGTCGCCCAGGCGCCGGGGCGCAACGCCGCGGCCGCCGCTGAGTTCGCGATCGGGCTGATGCTCGCCGCCCTGCGCCGCATCCCGATCGCCGACGCCGAGCTGCGCGCGGGGCGATGGCGCGGCGACTTCTACGCCTACGACGAGGCCGGGACCGAGCTCGACGGCGCCACCGTGGGGCTCGTCGGCTACGGCGCCATCGGCCGGATCGTGGCCCGCGTGCTGGGGGCGTTCGGGGCGAACGTGCTGGTCGCCGACCCCTACACCGACCAGGAGACCGCCGCCGCCGACGGTGTCGAGCTCGTCGGGCTCGACGACCTGCTGGTGCGCGCGAACGTGATCTCCCTGCACGCCCGGCTGACCGAGGAGACCCGCGGCATCATCGGCGCGCGGGAGATCGACCTGATGCCCCCCGGAGCCGTGCTGGTCAACTCGGCCCGGGGTGCCCTGCTGGACTACGGCCCGCTGCCCGACGCGCTGCGCAGCGGGCGGCTCGGCGCGCTCGCCCTCGACGTCTACGACGTCGAGCCGCCGCCGGCGGACTGGCCGCTGCGCTCGGCCCCGAACGTCGTCGCCACCCCGCACCTCGGGGGCGCCACCCGTCAGACCGCCCACCGCGCCGCCCGGATCGCCGCGGGCGAGTCGGCCCGCTACCTGCGCGGTGAGCGCCTGGAGCACCCAGCGAACGAGACCGCGAGGCGCGTCGGGACCGTGGGGGTGACGCCGTGATCATCGGGGTCGACGTCGGGACGTCGATGACGAAGGCCGACGCTTACGACGAGGTGGGCGGCAAGATCGCCTCGGCCGAGCGCGCCAGCACGCTGCACCAGTACGACGACGGCCGGGTCGAGCAGGATCTCGAGGACGTACTCGCCTCGGCGGCCGACGTCATCCGTCGCGTCGCCGCCAAGGCGAATCGCCCTGTGCGTGCCCTGGCGATCACCGGCCAGGGCGACGGGTTGTGGCTGCGCGACCGGGATGGGCACGCCACGCGCCCGCCCATCTCCTGGCTCGACGACCGGGCCGCCGACATCGTGCGCACCTGGCAGGACGACGGCACCGTTCAAGAGGTCTATCGACGCACCGGCACTGGCCTTTTCCCGGGCTGCCACGCGCCGCTGCTGCGATTCCTCGCCGACGCCGAGCCGGAATCCCTGGAGCGCGCCGCGGTCGCCGGCTACTGCGTGGATGCGCTGGTCCAGCGGCTGACCGGTGAGATCACCGTGGACGCCTCGGATGCCTCACTGCCGTTCCTCGACGTCACCACCCGCCGCTACGACGAGGCCGCGATCTCGGCCTGCGGCGTCTCCGGGTCGCGGCCCCTGCTTGCGGCCCCGGCCGCAGCCGGGGCCGTGTTCACCTTGGACGCCCGCGGCGCGGAGATCACGGGGCTGCCGGTGGGCACCCCGGTGACCGGAGGCCCGTTCGACCTGCCGGCATGTGCAGTGGGGGCCGGTCTGTCCCAGCCGGGAGACGGACTTCTGATCATCGGCACCACGCTGGCGTGTGAAGTATTCACCGACCGCGTGGACGTGGCTGCCGACGCCGCCGAGCCCGCGGGCATGTGGCTGTGCACCCCGGATCCGCAGACTTGGCTGCGGGCGATGCCCGCGATGGTGGGGACCGCGGGCCTGGACTGGCTGCTCGACTTCCTCGGCGCCGGCATCGACGCCCTCGGAGAGCTCCTCGCGGGCACCCGCCCCGGTGCGGGCGGGGTCTCGGCGCTGCCGTTCCTGTCGGCTTCCGGCGAACGAGCCCCCTTCGTCGACACCCGGGCACGAGGCCAGATCGAGGGGATCACGCTGTCCACCCGGCGCGGCGATGTCGTGCGCGCGGTGTGCGAAGGGATCGCCTACACCGCCAAGCACTGCTTCGAGCGGGCCGCCTCGCAGTCCCCGATGGGGGGCCGGCTGGTCGCCTGCGGCGGCGGGTCGCGGTCGGGGCCCTGGGCCCAGATCTTCGCCGACGTCCTCGACACCCCGCTCGTGGTCCCCGACGACCCGGGCCTGGGGACACGGGGCGCGGCGATCACCGCCCTGCAGGCCCTCGGCGAGGACGTCGACCCGGCCACCTGGGCGGCACCCTCGCGGGTCGTCGAGCCGACCAGCGGTGGTGGGCGCTGCTACGCGGAGGGGTACCTGCGCTACCGCGCTCATGTCGACACCGCCCGCGGGTTCTGGGAACGCCAGTCCCACGGGTTCCGGCCCACCGACGACGGCGCCCGGCCGTTCGCAGGAGTGCAGTGATGAGCGGCTCATTCGACCTGACCGACCACACGGTGCTCGTCACCGGCGCCGCCAGCGGAATCGGAGCACGGGTGGCCGTCGGGCTGGCCGAGGCCGGCGCCGACGTGTCGTGTGTCGACCTGCCCGCCCAGCGGCCGGGCTGCGAGGACACCGCCGCGCGGATCGCGGCGGTCGGCCGGCGGAGCATGGTGCTCGAGGCCGATGTCACCGACGCCGACTCGCTCGAGGCCGCCATCGAAACGCACGAGTCCACGCTCGGGCCGCTGGACCACGCGCTGAACTGCGCCGGGGTCAACCACGGGGCGCACGCCGAGGAGATGGACCCCGCCGATTTCCGGCGGGTCGTCGACATCAACCTGACCGGCGTGTACCTGTCGTGCCGGGCCGAGGGACGGCGGATGCTCGGGCGGGGACAAGGGGTCGATCGTCAACATTGCCTCGATGTCGGCCACGATCGCCAACCGTGGCCTCTGGCAGGCCCACTACAACTCCTCGAAGGCAGGGGTGAAACACCTCAGCGCCACCCTGGCCACCGAGTGGGCCACCCGCGGGGTCCGCGTCAACTCGCTCTCGCCCGGATACATCGAGACCGCGATGATCTCCGGACCGGAATGGGCCGAGAAGAAGGCGCGGTTCGCCGACGAGACGCCCATGGCCCGGCTCGGCACACCCGACGACCTTGTTGGTCCCGTGGTGTTCCTACTCTCCGACGCCGCGTCCTACGTCACCGGCGCCGACCTGCTCGCCGACGGAGGGTTCACCAGCTGGTGAGCGACGATCCCACCGACCTCGATCAGGCCCGCGCCACCGTCGCCGCGCACGCCCGGCGGCTGGTGGCCGAGCAACTCGTCGCCGGCACCGCGGGCAACGTGTCGGTCCGCGCCGGGGACCTCGTGGCCGTGACCCCCTCGGGGGTCGCCTACGACACGATGACCGGCGACGACGTGTGCGTGGTGGACCTCGACGGGGCGCTCGTGGACGGGCGAGTACCGCCCCACCAGCGAGCTGCCCCTGCACCTGCTCTGCTACCTACGCCACGGCGCCGCAGCGGTGGTGCACACGCACTCCGCGGCCGCCGTCGCGGTCTCGCTGCTCCGCGACGACGTGCCCCTCGTGCACTACCAGACGGCGGTCTTCGGCGGCGCCGTCGCGGTGGCCGAGTACGCCCCCTTCGGCACCGCGGAGCTGGCCGAGAACGTGTCCGCCGCGCTCGCCGGACGCACCGCCGCCGTGATGCGCCACCACGGCACCGTCGTGATCGCCCGGTCCCTGCGGGCCGCGTACGACGGTGCCGCGCACCTCGAGTGGCTCTGCGACGTGTGGTTGCGCGCGTCCGCCGTGGGGACACCCCGGGTGCTCTCCCCCGAGCAGGTCGCGGACGCCGCCGCACGCCTCAAGGGCTACGGGCAGCACTGATCGACGTCTTGCTCGTCCGTCCTTCACCGCCGTCGCGCCCGATGGGCCGGACGACGCGGCGGGAGAGAAGAACCGCGCGTGACGCCGACCGAGCGGAGGTCTCGCCGCCCGACCGGCGCCGGCGTGACGCGCTGAGCGCCGCCGCGCCCTGGCTGGGCGCGCTACAACCTCACGCCATTGCAGCGGTTGCCCGGACAAGTGGATGAGATACGCCGCCGCCGTGGGTGGCCGGCCCCGAGCCGGACGCCGCCCGACCCGGACACCGAGAGGCCCGCCGCTTGTGACCTGCCAGCTGGGCGGACCGTCCCACGTCCTGGAACTCGTAGCTCCGCGGAATGTGCAACGAAGCGGTTGCACTCGCCTCTAATCCGTGCAACTCTAGCGTTGCACATCACGGAGGGAGGATCGATGGTCGAAGACCGGATCGAGCGGGAGATCATGATCGAGGCCCTGCCGGAGCGGGTCTGGCTCCTGGTGGCCGAGCCGGGGTTTGGGCCACCGATGACGACAGCATCTGGCTCGCCTCGGTGATCGAGGGGCGCTCGTGGGCGACCCGCCACTCGGAGGCTGGCGAGTTCCCGATGCGAGTGGAGAAGGTCGACCCGGTATCTGGCGACACCTCCTAACCCACCGAAGTGCGACCACTGGCCGGGTCGCGGTCACCTCAGGGTGCGGTTAACCCTGCGCGACCCCCCGGCGGGCCGCTCCTCAGATTCAGGAGCAGGCCACGGATGTCGACGGGGGCGACCGGCGCCTCCTCGACACCGGCCGGTGGCACTGACCCTTGCCCGTGCGCCTCCCGGCCTCCGACCACCGACCAACACCGCACATAGGAGGACCGCCATGACCGATCACACACCGTCCCCGGGCCGCCCCAGGCGCCCGGTCAGCGCCGCCCTCGAGGCAACAGCCCGGCCCCACGTCGTGGACCGGGCAACGTTCCAGGGCGAGCTGGACGCCCTGCGGGACCGGGAGAAAGCCCACACTCGCGAGGGCGACGCAATCGCCGCGGCCCGCCGCCGCCTGCCCATGGTCGAAGTCGATGCGAGCCTTCCGCTCGTCGGCCCGCACGGTCGACTCAGTCTCCTCGAGGCATTCGAAGATCGACAGCAGCTCATCGCCTACTTCTTCATGTGGCACCACGGACACCCCGCACCTGAGCAGTGCGAAGGCTGCACTTGGGACACCAGCCATATCCACGAGCTGTCCTACATGCACTCCCGCGGCATCACCTACGCCACCTTCTGCCAGGGGCCATACCCGGAAAGCGCCCGATACCGAGACTTCATGGGCTGGCACATGCCCTGGTACTCGGCGCAGGACTCCCTCGACAAGCTCCTCGCCCCGCCGAAACTGCCCGGACGAATGCACCTGGTGTCGTATCTGCGCGACGGGAACCAGGTGTTCGAAACCTACTGGAGCACGCTGCGCGGGGTCGAGGCTATGGATAACAGCTACGCACTGATGGACATCACCGTCTACGGCCGCCAAGAGCCCTGGGAGGACTCCCCGAGCGGATGGCCTCAGCAGTGCGGCCTGCGCACCGCCGACGGCGCCCCCTCCTGGACTCCCGCAGGCGACTGGCCCAACGGTCGCCCGATCCCGCACTGGCCCCGGCTCGCCGCCGGCCACAGCGACGATCTCGCTGGCACTCGCTGACCTATTCGCGGCGACGCTGCGAGCATCCTGATACAGCGCGCCGACCCGACAACCCCAGGGGCAACCCCACAGGTTCGCGACACCACGATCCACTACATCCGGGGCGGGCAGGGACCGACGGCGGTGCTGCTGCACGGCTTCCCGCAGGACTGGTACGAGTGGCACAAGGTCATCGGCCTGATCAGTAGCCTGCGGAAGATCCGGCTCGAGGCATTGGTCCGGCACGTCGATGTGCAAACCCTCATCGAGGTCAACACTATGCTGTTCCGAATCCTCGTCACCCCAGAGTGCTGAGCGGCTCGCACGCCCGGCCACAACGTCGCCGGCCGCAGCATCCCCTTGGTGCGACTCGGCCCTGCCGGTACTCGACCGTGGCCGGGCCTGCTTCACCGAGCGAACACTGCTCGACCATTCGCTGGAGTCCTTCGAGCCGAACGGTCTTAACGAGTGCCGTGATAACGCGAATTATCACGGCATTGACCCGCGCGACGACGCTGCGGCAGGCACGCGCGGATGAGCGCGACAATGCGCACCCCGTGTCGGACTACTTGCCGGGGCAGCATGACGGCGCAGTGGCCGGCTCTGGCGCCGTGGCCGGAGCAGCCATGCGCGGGTAGACCCGGCTTGCTGAGCGGACCCGGACGAACGTCACGGAGGGATCGCGACGGTGTCCGGCCATGGCAACGACGTGTCCCCGGTGGAGATCCGACGCGCGACGGCCGCCGCCCGCGTGCTCGTGATGCACCGGCGGCCACGCTCGCGGCGGCGGAGCCTCCGCCGGTGTCTGGCACCGGCCGCGGGATGCCATAGCCGACGTGTACGCACTACCAGGCAGTAGCCGACCGTTACGGCGCCGGATTCATCTATCGGACATTTAGGCTGCGTGTTTGATGCACACAGTTCCTGGCCGCGTCGAGCGAAAGTGGCCGTAACAGCGCGGACTGTCGGGTCGTTGAGCGGTCGAACGCACGAAACCGAGCGGTATGCAGCGCGGTAAAACAGCATCAGGGTTCTGGGGGGAACGCGTGGGAATCATCCGGGGGCGGATCGCCATCATCGCGGGAATGGCGGTGTTGAGTCTGGTCGGCGCGGCCACCAGCGCTACCGCCGCGCCCATCACACCCAGCCCGCCCGCCGCCTCGGCCACCTCGACGACGAGCACCACCACACCCGCGGCGACGGCGCCCGCCCCCAGTGCCGTCCCCGGGCCGACCGGGAAGTACGTCGTCGTCCTCAAGGACGGTGTGTCGCCGGCACAGAACGCCGCTGGCCACGGTGCGGCGCCCACCAAGGTGTTCACCCAAGCCGCCGACGGCTACGCCGCCACCCTCACCCCCGCCGCCCAGACGCAGCTCCAGACCGACCCCAACGTCCTGTTCGTCGCCCCCGACAAGCGGGTCACGGGCCAGACGACCTTCCGGCCCCACCACGTCACCGGCACCGGCGTGGCCGCCGCGGACGACGGGCCCTACCCGCCCGTGACTGCATATCCTCAGTTCATCCCGACCAATCTCGCCCGCGTCGGGCTGGGCCAGGGCCTGACCGCGCCCTACACCCAGGGCCGCGGGCGCTCGATCAACGTCGGCATCGCCGTGCTCGACACCGGTGTCCAGGTCGACAACCCCGACCTCAACGTCGTCGGCGGCACCAACTGCAGCGACGACCCCACCCCCGGCTACGGCGACGTCTACGGCCACGGCACCTTCGTCGCCGGCGTCGCGGCGGCCAAGGACAACAGCTTCGGGGTCGTCGGGGTCGCCCCCGGCGCCCCGATCTATTCCGTTCGCGCCCTTGACGCGGACGACAGCGGCGAGGACTCCAACATCATCTGCGCCCTCGACTGGGTCGCCGCGCACCGCAACCTGGTCAAGGTCGCCAACATGAGCCTCGGCGGACCGGAGTACCCGAACGACAACGCCTGCGGCCTGCGCGCCCACGACCCCGTGCACCTCGCGGTCTGCAAGGTCGTCGCCGGCGGCACCACCGTCGTCGCCGCCGCCGGCAACGACAGCCAGGACATCACCGCCGAGGATTTCGACCCCGCCACCTATCCCGAGGTCATCGCCGTCAGCGGCTATGCCGACACCGACGGCAAACCCGGCGGACACGGAGGGGACGACTGCCACGACGGCTACCCGCCGCCAGGAGACGACCAGTTCGCCTACTTCTCCAACTACGGCCAAGCCGCCGACATCGCCGCCGTTGCCGCCTGCGCCGAAAGTACCTACGACGACGGCACCTTGGTCTACTGGGAGGGCACCAGCTTCGCCGCCCCGGCCGTGTCCGGTGCGGTCGCCCTGCAATACGCCCGCAACCCGCTGACGATTCCGCTGACAGCCCAACTCACCCTGCAGGCCCTGGCCGACCACCACCCGATCCCCGGCGACCCCCGCAAACCCAACGAAGGACTCCTCAACCTCGCCCTCCTGTAGAAGGCCGCAGGGCGCCTGTGACGACGACCACGAGGGACTGTCCCTTGCTCCTCTGTCAAGCGGCCAGGCTGAGGTCGTCGACGACGAGGTCTGCTTGTAACGCTCGGTAGACCACGTCGGAGAGTCGTCGCTTCAACGCGCGTAGCGCTTCGCGGCCGCTGTCGCCGCGTTCGCGGCGGCGCTGCATGAACGCTCGGGCGTCGGGATGCCAGTGCGCCTGGGTGAGTGCGATGCGATGGATTGCGGCGTTGAGCTGCCGATTACCCGTGCGGGAGAGTCGGTGACGGGCGCGGTTGGACGACCACACCGGCAAAGGCGCGGTTCCGTTGTGGCGTGCGAAGGCGTCGCGGGAGCGGAACCGGTCGATGCCGGCGGTCTCACCGAGCAGCTTGGCCGCGGTCAGCGGCCCGCAGCCGACGAGGCCAGCAGCGACGGGGCGAGCGCGGCGACCAGTGCGGCGATCTCGCGCTCGAGCTCCCGGATCTCGACGGTGAGCTGCGCGCACCGTTCCACTAGGGCGCGGGCCAGGCGGGCCACGGTCCCGCCGACGCCGGCCAGTCGTGCCCGGACCTGGTCCCAGGTCGCGGGCCGGTCCAGGGCGCGAGCCTTGGGCTCCCAGCCGGGGTCGAGCTCGTGGAGGTGCCAGCGCAGCCGCGCGATGATCCGGGTGCGCTCACCCACCAGATCCTCACGGTGGTCCACCAGCAGCCGCACCTCGCGGTCATGCCCGTCGAGACGAGCGACCGGCAGGTCGGGCTCGCGCAGCGCCGCCCGGGCCACGGCCAGCGCGTCGATCGGGTCGGACTTGCCGTAGGTCCGCGCCGAGTCCCGCACGTGGGCCATCAGCTTCGGCGCGACCCGCACCACCTGCTCGCCCGCACCGAGCAGATCGTGCTCGAGCCGGCGGGACAGGTGGCGGCAGTCTTCGACCGCCCACCGTCGCTGCCCGCCGTGCTGCTCGGCCCAGCGCAGCAGCGCGAGGTGATCGGCCGTGGTCGTCCCGAACGTCCGCGTGCCGAGCTCTCGCCCGTGTTCGTCGACCGCGACCACAGTGTGGCTGCGCTTGTGCGCGTCGATCCCCAACACGACCATGAGTTCCGGCTCCTTGATGCAGAAGGGGCACGGACCGGTCGGTGGGCATATCCCAGTCGGGGGCGGTGCCACGCTCCTCTGAAGCCACGCCGGCCGGTCCTTTCACGTCCGGCGGGCCGCAAAACGGACAGTAGCCACCGCAGGGCAACGAACTGGTGGAGCGAACCCGCCGGACCCACCCAACCTGACACTGGGATCAACGGTGTAACTAGCGTTGGTGGGTCAATTGGTGGTTGACGGGACGATACGGCCGGGGAAGGTGATCGCGAAGGCGTTCAACGCCGGCTTCCAGCGCATCGCACAGCGAGTTCGGCCCTTGCCGGTGGGGTCAAGCGAGCGGGTGACCAGGTAGAGGCACTTGAGCGCGGCTTGCTCGGTCGGGAAGTGCCCGCGGGTCCATGATCGCCGAGGGAGACCTCGTCGCCGTGCGCACCACCCACCGCGGCACCCACAGCGCAGAATTCCTCGGCGTCCCCGCCACCGGACGAACCGTCGAGCTGCGGACCCAGGACATGCACCGACTCGCGGCCGGTCGCATCGTCGAGACCTGGCACCTCGAGGACTTCGCCGGGCTGCGCCAACAGCTCACCGCGCCATCGTGACGTCGGACTTCGCCCCCGAGGTCGAGTGCCGAGATCGTGCGCCTTGACCGGGCCCATCACCGCCCGATTCCTGTCACGACCAGCAGAGCTGGTCGCGATTCGAAGGACCGAACTCACCCGCGCAGCCGCGTGACACGGCCTGGCTCGACATCAACGACCCCCGCGCACCGCGTGCCGCTCGACCTCATCGAGATCGCGCGCCTCGGCGCCCTAGTCGCCGAGATGGTGATCGAGCAGGTCGCCGACGTCGACCGGGCGCCGACGCGATGATGCGTGCGGCCCGAGGAGCTGCGCGAGCACCGGGGCGAGTTCCGTCGTCGCCGTCCGGAGGGGCACGGCCGCGTCCCGGAGCACGTCTACGTCGAAGTGGGACGCGTCGCCCGACACCGTCAGCGCCCCGAGCACACCCACTCCCTCCGGGTCGAGCAGGGCGGCCGAGACCCCGTGGTGCTCGGCGTGGTTGTCGCCGAGCGAGATCGCGTAACCATCGCGGCGGATCTGGTTCAGCCGCGCGCGGGTCACGGCGTGCGGCCGGTCCCCGGCGGACAGCACCGTCTGGATCTCCTGGGCGGGCAGGTGGGCCAGGATCGCCTGCCCGCTGCACCCGCGCGTTAGGGACGCCCGCTCCCCCAGCACGATCTCCGGGACCTCCGCGGCCCGGTAGGCCCGCGACACGGCGGCGAGCACCAGGACCCGGTACCGGCCGCTGCGCAGGTGCAGGGTGACGACCCCTGACGTGGCGCCGGCGAGCCGGGTGAGCACCGGACGCGCCAGGTCGCGCAGCTCCGGACCCGGGCCCAGCATCGCTCCGAGACTCAGCCCGCGCGCGCCCGTGCGGTAACCCTCGCGCCCGACGTGGTCGAGGAAACCGTCGCGTTCGAGAGCACGCAGCGCCCGGTACACCTGTGTCCGCGGCAGCCCCACCCGCGCGGTCACCGTCGGCAGGGTCGCGGGCTGCTCCATCCCGGCCAGCGCCTCGAGCACCC
The DNA here is from genome assembly GCA_963849235.1 of uncultured Actinomycetota bacterium. Taxonomy (GTDB): domain Bacteria; phylum Actinomycetota; class Actinomycetes; order Mycobacteriales; family Pseudonocardiaceae; genus Actinomycetospora. Next base: position 13,800 of record CAWKGY010000008.1, read on the forward strand.
GTACCGCGCGGGTCAGGAGCTCGGCGCTCGATCGCGGGTCGGCCGGCACCCCGCGATCGTAGGGGCTCTCACCTGGCCTGATGCTGCCTCGTACAACTCCGATGGCTCCTGTTCCCCGGCCGCTGACGAGGCTCGGTACATGAGCACCGCGTCCACCATGTTGCGAGCCCTGCTCGCCGCGCCCGGTACCGCTGTCGCTCCCGGGGTCTTCGACGGCCTCGGGGCGCACCTCGTGCGCCGCGCCGGATTCCCGGCCGCCTACGTCACCGGGGCCGGCATCGCCGCCTCCGGGTTCGGCCTGCCCGACCTCGGCCTGACGACGGCGACCGAGATGGTCGAGCGGATCGGGATGATCGTCGAGGCGGCCGGGATCCCGGTCGTCGCCGACGCCGACACCGGCTACGGCAACCCGGTGCATGTCGTGCGCACCGTCCGCGCCTACGAGCGGGCCGGCGTGGCCGGCCTGCACCTCGAGGACCAGTCCTTCCCCAAGCGCTGCGGACACCTCGCGGACAAGGAGCTCGTCGACACCGACACCTTCCGACGCAAGCTCGCCGCGGCGCTGGAGAACCGCGCCGACGACATCGTCGTGATCGCCCGCACCGACGCCCGCGGGCCGCTGGGGATCGACGAGGCCATCCACCGCGCCCTGGCCTACGCCCGCGACGGCGCCGACGCGCTGTTCGTCGAGGCCCCGCAGTCGCTCGACGAGATCGAACGCATCGCCGACGAGGTCGGGCGCGCCACCGGGGTGCCGCTGGTGTTCAACGTCGTGCCCGGGGGCCTGACCCCCGAGGTGGAGCGCGCCGAGCTGGACCGGCTGGGCTTCGCCCTGGCCATCCACCCCGGCGCGCTGCTCGGCCCGGTCGCACGCGCGATGGGGACGGCGCTGGCGGCGCTAGGTGGCCGCCTCGAAGACCTGGGCGACGGACCGACCGGCCTGTTCGACGTCGTCGGCCTGCACAAGTGGACCGACCTGGGCAAGCGCTACAGCTGAGGAGCAGCCATGGGCATGACGATGATCGAGAAGATCCTGACCCGGGCCTCCGGCCAGGACACCGTGCGGGCGGGCGACACCGTCGTCGCCGAGGTCGACATGAACGTCCTGATCGACCTGCAGTTCGCCCGCTGGATCCAGCCGAACCGCATCGCCGACGCCGAGCGCACCGCGATCGTGCTCGACCACGCGGTGCCGGCCCCGACGATCCGCGACGCCGACGGCGGACCGCGGGCGCGGGCGTTCGCGCGCGACTTCGGGATCGAGCGGTTCTTCGACGTGGGCCGCCACGGCATCTGCCACCAGGTGATCGCGGAGAACGCGCTCGCGCGCCCCGGCCAGGTGCTGACCTGCACCGACTCGCACACCTGCGCCGGCGGCGCCTACAACATCGCCGCGCGGGGCATGGGCCCGGCCGAGGTGCTCGCGATCCTGTGCACCGGACGGACCTGGTACACCGTCGGCCCCACCATCCGCTACGAGCTCACCGGCGAGCTGGGAACCCACGTCGGCGGCAAGGACGTGTTCCTGCACATCGCCGGGCGCTGGGGCGACCACACCAACCACAACATGGAGTTCGGCGGGGCCGGCGTGGCGAGCCTGCCGATGAACGAGCGCCGCACCATCGCCACGCAGGCCGCCGAGGTCTCCGCCGACTTCGCCACGTTCGGCGTCGACGAGCGCTGCGCGGCCTTCCTCGCCGAGCACGGTGCCCCGGCCGATGAGTGGACTGCGGCCGATGCGGACCCCGACGCCGAGTACGCCGAGGTCCGCATCGTCGACCTGTCCTCCCTCCAGCCCTACGTCGCGCGGCCGGGGAAGGTCAGCGACAACGCCGTACCGATCGGCGAGATCGAGCGTCGCCGTCTCGACCAGTGCTTCATCGGCTCGTGCGCCAACGGGCAGCTCGACGACTTGCGCGTCGCCGCGGAGATCCTCGAGGGACAGCAGGTCGCGCGGGGTGTGCGCCTCATCGTCACCCCGGCCTCCCAGGCGGTGTACCGCGACGCGGTGAAGCTCGGCTACGTCGAGCGCATCGCCGATGCCGGTGCCGTGGTCACCAACTCCACCTGCGGGGCCTGCTTCGGCTACCACATGGGCGTCCTGGGCGAGGGCGAGGTCTGCCTGACCGCCTCCACCCGCAACTTCCGCGGCCGCATGGGCAGCCCCGACGCCGAGATCTACATGGCCTCCACCGCCACGGTGGCCGCGTCCGCGCTCGCCGGCCACCCCGTCGACCCCCGTGAGGTGCTGTCGTGAGCGTTCCCCGTGAGATCACCGGCCGGACCTGGGTGTTCGGCGACAGCATCGACACCGACGCGATGTACCCGGGCTTCGCCATGAAGTACGACGTGCCCGAAGCCGCCCGTCACGTCTTCTACGACCTGCGACCCGGCTGGGTCGACGAGGTCTCCCCCGGCGACATCGTCGTCGCGGGCCGGAACTTCGGCATCGGCTCGAGCCGCCCCGTCGCCGCCCTCATGCGCCACCTTGGAGTCGCCGCGCTCATCGCCGAGGAGTTCAACTCCCTGTTCCTGCGCAACGCGATCAACAACGGCCTGCCGGCCCTCACCGTCCCCCGCGTCCGCGAGCTCGTCAGCGAGGGCGACGACCTCACCGTCCACCTCACCGAGGGCTGGGCCGCCGCCGGCGGACACCGCGTCGACGTCGCCGCCCTCCCCGAATTCGTCCTCGAGATCCTCGACGCCGGCGGGCTCATGCCCCGCCTCGTCGCCGACGGCTACCTGCCCGAGGCCGCGACCGACGTCGTCGCCTGAGGACCCCCACGGCTACGTCCACGAGAAGAAGCACCACGAGAAGCACGAGGAGTGCACATGGCTACCAACACCGTCGACTTCGCCGCCGTGCGGGAGATGGGCGGCGTCGCGTCCAGCGAGCCCGACGCCGAGAAGAACTACTCCGCGGAGTTCCCCTCGGTGCGCGACACGGTCAGCGCCGAGGAGTGGCAGGCCCGCGTCGACCTCGCCGCGGCCTACCGGCTGGTCGACCTCTACGACATGACCTACATGATCTACAACCACATCACCAACCGTGTCCCGGGCACGGACGAGTTCCTGATCAACCTGTACGGCCTGACCTACAAGGAGATCACCGCGTCGAGCCTGGCCAAGGTCGACCTCGACGGGAACATCCTGTGGAAGCCGGAGTGCACCGACTACGGCATCAACGCGGCCGGGTACGTGATCCACTCCGCGATCCACCGCGCCCGCCCCGACGTCCACGCCGTGTTCCACACCCACAGCGTCGCCGGCATGGCCGTCGTCGCCCAGACCGGCGGCCTGCTGCCGCTGACCCAGAACTCGATGCGGTTCGACGGCCACCTCGGCTACCACGACTTCGAGGGCCCCGCGCTGAGCACGGACGAACAGCAGCGGCTGGTCGCCGACCTCGGCGAGAACAACGCCATGATCCTGCGCAACCACGGCCTCCTGACCGCCGGCCCGGGCGTTGCCGAGGCATTCAACACGCTCTACCAGCTCGAGACATCCTGTCGCGCGCAGGTCGCCGCGTTGTCCGCCGGGCCCGCAGGAGTGTCGGCGCCGCCCCAGGAGGTCATCGACTTCACCGCCAAGGTCTTCGACCCCAGGACGATCCGTCCCTACGGACGCCTCGAGTGGCCGGCCATGCTGCGCAAGGTCGAGGCCGAGACCAGCCGCAACGGCTACCCCTACTACGCCAGCTGAGATCCGCTGGGCCGGGGGACGGCCACGCAGCCCTCTCCCGGCCCCGGTGTCGAGGAGACAACCGTGGACATCACGATCAACCGGGACGCGCTCTGCCCGCCCCCGGACCCCGCACCCCACGCTCCGAGCCGATTCGTCCTGCCGCCCGGAGCCGTGGACACCCACGCCCACCTCGTGGGCGAGCACCTCGTCGCCGAGCGCAGCTACACCCCGCCGCCCGCGACCGAGGCCGACTACCTGCACATGCTCGACGCCGTCGGCATGACCTACGGCGTCCTCGTCCAGGTCAGCGTCCACGGCACCGACAACTCGGTGATGCTCGCCGGCCTGCGCGCCCACCCCGGACGCCTGCGCGGCGTGGCCGTCGTGCCCCCCGACGTCGACGACCGCACCCTGGGTGAGCTCGCCGACTCCGGCGTCGTCGGACTGCGCCTCAACACCGTCTCAGGCGGCGGGATCTCGCTCGACCAGCTCGACCGCTACGAACCGATCTGCCGCGAGATGGGCTGGCACCTGCAGTTCCTCACCGGCGCGTCCTGGCTGCGGGAGATCGCGCCACGGCTCGGACGCCTCGAGGTGCCCTACGTGATCGACCACATGGGAGACCCCGAGGTCGCCGCCGGCCCCGACACCGCTGACTGGCGCCTCGTCGAAGACCTCGTCACCGACGGTGCCTGGACCAAGATCTCGGGCGCCTTCCGCATGGACGACCCGCCCTACGCCCGCACCACGCCGTTCGCTCGGTCGCTGCTCGCGGCCGCGCCCGACCGGTGCGTGTGGGGCTCGGACTGGCCACACGTCGGCTTCTTCGGCCCGATGCCCAACGTCGGCGACCTGCTCGACCTCCTCCTCGACTGGGTCCCGGATCCCACCGAGCTCGAGGCCGTCCTGACGACCAACGCCCACCGGCTCTACCGCTTCGGGGAGTCCTCGTGACCCCGCAGTCCGGCGTACGCACCGCGCTGATCCGCGGCGGCACCAGCAAAGGCCTGTACTTCCACGCCGCCGACCTGCCCGCCCCGGGACCCAGCCGCGACGCGCTCCTGTGCCGGCTGATGGGCAGCCCGGACGTGCTGCAGATCGACGGGCTCGGCGGCTCGCGCCCCATCACCTCCAAGGTCGCGATCATCGCAGCGTCGACGCGCGAGAACGCCGACGTCGACTACACCTTCGGGCAGGTCGAGATCGACCGCGCGAGCATCGGCTGGTCCGGCAACTGCGGCAACATCTCCTCAGGCGTCGGCCCGTTCGCCGTCGACGAGGGCCTCGTCGAGGCGATCGAGCCGGTCACGACGGTCCGCATCCACAACACCAACACCGGTGTCGTGCTCGTCGCCGAGGTGCCCGTGGCCGACGGGGCGGCGGCCGTCGAGGGCGACTTCGCGGTGCCCGGCGTGCCCGGCACCGGGGCACGGATCGGGATGAACTGGGCCGGTTCGGTCGGGGCCACCACCGGCCGCCTCCTGCCCACCGGCGAGCCGGCGCAGGACTTCACGCTCACCGACGGCAGCGTCGTCGCGGGGAGCCTCGTCGACGCGGCCAACCCGGTGCTGTGGGTGGAGGCCGCCGCGTTCGGGCTCACCGGCAGCGAGCTCACCGAGATCGACGACAACGCGGCGCTGCTCGCCCGGCTCCGCGACCTCCGCGGGCAGGCCGCCCAGGCGGCCGGGTTCTGCGACGACCCCGCCCGCGCGGACCTCGACTCCCCCGGGCTGCCCATGGTCGGGCTCGTCGCCGCGCCCGCGGACTACCGCACGCTCTCCGGCGGGCCCGCCGCGTCGAAGGAGATGGACCTGCGCGCGCGGGTGATCTTCATGAACCGGCTGCACCAGAGCATCCCGGGCACAGGATCGATCTGCGTCGCCGCGGCCTCCCGCACGCCCGGCACCGTCGTCGCGGACCTGTTGGCCAAGGCCGGCGTCCCCACCGACACCGGCGTGCTGCGCATCGGACACCCCTCCGGGGTGACCCCGGCCGAGGTCCGGGCGAGCGAGATCGCGGAAGCGCCCTACGTCCGGCTCGACGAACTCGGCTTCGCCCGGACCGCCCGCCGGCTGATGGACGGCCAGGCCTACCTGCCCGACGCGCTCGGGGAGGTCCAGGTCCACGAGCCGTAGGCAGCTGGGAAGGTGAACTCTCCCGCTTCGGCGGGGGTGCTCCCAAACGGTGACCGCCAGGACCTGGTCGTGACGTCCTGACTTTGCCTTTCGCCGGAGGGTGTCGGGTCGTCGCGCTCTACCAGGACGACCGATAGCGCGACGAGGGCGCCCTCAAGTCAAACGCGGCCCCCGGCCGCGGCAACCGCACCTGTCGTCCTACGTCCTCCTGCACTTCGCTGGAGCAGGCGGTTCTCGGTGGGTGCTACGTCGCCCTCGTGCTCTCCCGGGTCCCCACTCGCGTGAACGTCAGGCGGGCAAGGGGTTCTGGGCCATGCGCTGCTGCCCTGTCGTCGCCGCGGCTCTGACCACCTCGAAGCCGTAGCGCAGCATTTCCTGTTCGTAGGCGGTGAGGGCGGCCTGCAGGTCGGTGCGGCCGCGGGCGACGGCCTTGAGCGATCGTCCGAGCAGGGCCCCGTCGCGCATCGCGATGTTGGCGCCACGGCCGAGGGTGGGCGTCATGGCGTGGATGGCGTCGCCGAGTAGGGTCACGCGGGTCGGGGTGTCGAGCGCGCAGGGCACGCTGGTGGACATCTCGACGGGGAAGAACGAGGCCGGGTCGCCGGCGCGGATGACGTCGGTGGCGGTGATGGGCCAGTCATCGAGGGTCTCGAACGCGATCTGCTGCAGTTGTTCGGGAGTGCGGTGCTCGCCCGCGGTGAGCGCGGGGAAGTACTCGTGGCGGCCACCGACGATCGCGACGACGTAGTCGTCCTGCTGTCGCATCGTCGTCTCGGGGGCGTACTCGGCGGCTGCTTCGGCGGGTCGGACGGGGAACTGCACGGCGCCGAGGCCGAGGAAGACCTTGCGCTGGTCGGAGGCAATGGTGAAGACGTCGTCGACGACCTCAGCCGGAGCGATGGCGGTCGCGGCGGGCATCGGGATCCGGCCGTAGATGGCGGTGATGCCGGCGTCGACGGTGTCGCAGCCGGGGGCGCGTTGGCGCCGCACGGCCGAGCGGATGCCGTCGGCGCCGACGAGGACGTCGCCGCGCTCGGTGGTGCCGTCGCTGAAGTGGGCGATGACGCCGTCGCCGGTGTCCTCGTAATCCTCGAGGGTCTTGCCGTAGTGGATCGCGTCGTGGAGGCCGGAGAGCAGGATCTGGCGCAGGGTGGCGCGATCGACGTTGGCGTGGCCGGGGACGTGATCGCGGGCCGGCCAGACGCGGTCGTCGAACTCGTCGTCGGTCGGGATCCGCTTGATCACCGACAGATCGGTCCCGAGGATGGTCGTGTAGGTCTCGGTGACGTGCGAGGTGGCTTCGAACAGGGCCCACAGGTCGTCGGTCATGACCTCGCGGGCGGCATTGCGGGCGTCGGCGTCGAGGTGGAGTCGGTAGCCCTGGGGGCGGTCCCAGGGGCTGGCGTCGCGTTCGAAGAGCGCGACGTCGATGTCGTGGCCGCGCAGTGACTGGGCGAGGGTCAGCCCGCCCAGGCCGGTGCCGGCGATGAGGACCTTGAGCTCGGACATGGTGTGCGATACCTCCTTCGGTGTCGGATTTCGAGTGGTCGGACGTGGGCGTCAGGCGTGATGCACGACCTCGGTGCTGGTCGGGCCTGCTCTCTTGGTCTGTCGGAGGTGTGTCAGCCGACCAGGACCAGGTCCGACTAGCTGTGGTCTCGCTGTCGTCAGTGACGGCTCTCGATGCGCAGCACCCAGGCGGCGTACGTCGACGCGCCCAGGCTGTGAGGATCTCGGCGAGGACCCACTACAGGCCCCCGCTCTGGCCCAGCAGCAGCGACAGCCCCGCGACTGCCATCGGGAGGCTCGAGATCAGCGAGATCGCGGTGAGTACCGCGGCGTAGGGCATGGGGTCGTCCGGGAGCTGGCCGGGAGTGCGGAGGGCATCAGCAGCACGGTGACCACACCTCCCAGCACGACCAGTTCCACCCCCAGCGCAACGGCGTCCTGGCCGGGGGCGAGCCCGAAGGTGCTTGCTCATCACCACCAGCGCGAGCAGGGTCCCCACCGAGCGCGCCGCCGGTGGCGGAAGCCCGAGGGGCTGGCCAGGACCTCCTCGTGGTTGAGCGTCACCGCCACAAAGATCAACCCGGCGAGAGCCGCCATCGCGCCCGCTGTGGTCACGAGCAGTTCGCTCCACATCTCCGGCGTGTCAGCCGCCACCACTGATGCCCTCCCCCGCGTCGCTCCGGTCCGAACACCGATACGACCCGAAGTGTGCGCAACCAGCGCTGTGACTGACCCGCAGAGACGCAGAACTGACCACACATCGACACCGCAGGGGAAACGACGACCACATCTCGACGTGGCGCGGCGCACCGGGACGACCGACGGACGCGGGTGAGCGGGTGACCGTCACCCCGAGCGGTCTGCGCCGCCGAGCCGTCGAGCGCGGTAGCGCGTGGTCGCTGCCTTCACCGTGCGAAGGACCGGGATCGTGGAGTGCGACTGCAGCCCCGGGAGCTCCCCGAGCCGCACGGTCAGGTACTCGTAGAGCGCTGCGAGCCCAGAGGTGGACACACTCAAGAACAGGTTGCTGGACCCGGTGGTCGCCGCCGCGAATCCGACCTCGTTGTGCTCGGCGACCAGTTCCCCCGCCCGCCCCAGCTCGGCGGGTGCGATCATCGCGAACACCAACGTGCGCACGGTGAGTTCCTGCAGCGCCGGGTTCACGTCCACGTCGAAGCGCAGGACTCCACTGAAGCGCAGGTGCTGCAGCCGACGCCGCACCGTCGACGCCGAAGCCTCGGTGGCCTCCACGAGCTGCTCGATCGTTGCCCGGCCGTCGCCACGCAGGACCGCGAGGAGCCGGCGGTCGACCGCGTCGAGCGCCACCCCCGATCCGGTCCGGTCGGTGGTCGCCGCGATCTGCTCTGTGGTCGACCCGGTAGCCGGCTCGGCGATCGGGTCGGTGGTGGACTCGGGGAGATGTCGAGCCAGTGCCTGGACCTGCTCCTCGCTCAACGGTCCCGGCTTCGAGTACGGCTGCCCCGCCCCGCCATAGAAGATCCGCAGGACCTGATCGGCCTCCACATCGAGAACCTGGCGAGTACGTGGCAACGTGTCGAGCAGCAAGGGCTCCGCGCCCGCGCCGTACACCGTGCCCACGATCGACCCGCCCCCCGCGCAGCGCGCGACCCAGGACGTGTCCGTCCGCGCGGCGAGCCCGTCAGCGATCTCCTCGGCCCCGTCGGGCGCCACCCGCAGGTGAAACAGCCACTGATGCTCGTCGACCACCACCGGGTCCGACATCCCGAGCACTCGCAGCGCCCGCCGATCACGCAGACGCCCGTACCGCCGGGCAATCGTCTGGTCAGAGACCCCCAGGACCTCCCCGATGCGACGGAACGGAGCGCGTGCATCGACCTGCAGAGCATGCAGAATCCCCCGATCGAGATCGTCGAAGTCCGACGGCCCGGAACCCACGGCACAGGCCCTCCGTTCAGCCGAGCTACTGGGTGGGGTTGGTGGGGTCGACGGCGCTCGCGGCGTCAATGTCGGGGTCCATCGACGCGCCCGAGCGCCAGCGACCGTGGCGTTGGACGTCCGACTAGTTGCCCCGGCGAGCCGGTGATGGCTGCTCGCCGAGTTGCATGACCATATGGCCGTCGAGGACGTCGGCACCCGGGGCTGGCCCAGCTGGACCCTCGAGGACCACCTCGCGCTCCTGGACGCCCATGACATCGCCACCTCGGAGCTGTCGATCTCCTCCCCCGGCGTGCACTTCGGCGACGACGCCGCCGCGCGCGACCTGGCCCGGCGGGTGAACGACGACGGCGCCGCGATCCGGGACGCCCGAACGGACCGGCTCGGGCACCTCGCATTCCTTCCGCTGCCCGACGTGAAAGGAGCGGTGCAGAAGGTTGTGCGGCACTCCCTCGACGAGCTCGGCAGCGACGGCGTCACGGTCGAGACCCGCGCCGGTGGGCGCTACCTCGGCGAGCCCGCGTTCGCGCCGCTGTGGGCCGAGCTCGACGCCCAAGAGGCAATCGTGTTCGTCCACCCACCTCCCCCCCGGCCGCCGAGGCGGTCGCGCTCGGCCGGCCCCGCCCGATGCTCGAGTTCGTCTTCGGCTCGACCCGTGCCGTTCGCGACCTGCTGTTCTCCGGCGTGCTGAGCGGCCACCCCGGCGGGATTCAGCCAAGGCCGCGGGGTGCTGCCGCTGCTCGCCGACCGGATGGTGCTATTCTTCCGCGCCTTCCTGACAGGAGCCGGCGGTCCGACGGTCACGGAACAGGTGCGGGGCTGCGGTTCGACCTGTCCAGGACGCCGTTCCCCCGCCAGGTGCCGGCCCTGGCCGCGCTCGCCGGCACCGACCGACTCCTCTGCGCCAGCGACTACTGCTTGACACCCGCCGGCGCCGTGGCCGGCCAGGTCGCCTCGAGCGACGCCGCCGAGCCGCCTCCCGGCGAGGACTGGCGGACGCTCACCACGGGCAACGCGGCGCGCCTGCTCCTCCGGCCGGCCGTCTCGAGCGGGTCTTGCGGTGGGCCGTCCGCCTAGGGGCTCCAGGCCCGCGCGCGCCAGAAGGTCGTGAGGACGCGCGCCGCGCGGGGCGGGTCCTCGCACATCCACCAGTGCCCCAGCCCGTCGAGTACCGCGACCTCGGCGCCGGCGCGCTCCGCGGCGCGGCGCCGGAGCGCCTCGGTGCCGCCGTAGGGGTCGGCGGTGGCGAGGATCGCGAGGCCCGGGCGGGTGGCCAGGGTCGGGAGGTCCTTCCCGAGTTCGGCCATAACCGGTTGGGCGGCGGAGCGGTAGAGCGCGAGGATCGCCTGCTTCATCTCCGGGCCCTGCATGCCCGCGATCTGCAGGGCCTCGGCGTGGCCGACGCCGAGCTGCTCCATCTGTTCCGCGCGCTGCAGCGGGGTCCCGCCCAACATCTCGTCCAGCTGGGTCTCGCCGTCCCCCGGGGTCTGCCAGGTCTGCGCGAGGTTGTGCCAGACGTAGTCCGGCTCGAAGAGGCTCAGCGCGTCGCTGGCCCAGCTACGCACGAGTTCCGGGCGGTGCATGAGTGCGGTGACGACGTGGCCGCCGCCCCAGTCGTGGCCCAGGAGGTCGACGGGCCCGTCCAAGCGCTCGAGCTCGTCGATCAGCCAGCCGCGGTACGCCGTCACGGTCGCGGGGAAGCCGGGCGGCAGCGGCGCGCCGAAACCCGGCGGGGAGAGCCGGACGACGTCCTCGACGCCCGCGCGGGCCAGCTCGGCGACGAGCGGATCCCACAACGCCGCACTCTCCGGATTGCCGTGCACCAGTGCCACCGTCATGGCAGGGCATCCTGCTCCGTCCGCACCATCGCGGCGACGCCAGACAGCGACCGGCACGGCACACCCGCACCACGGCGAGGTGCGGTCCACGACCGCTCCGACGCGTCGCTCGTCGCGACTCAGAGGCGTCGGCGCGACCCGTCGAAGGTGCTCAGGCCCTCGAGCATCGTCGTGAGGTTGTTCTCGAGGTGCGCCCGGACTGCCACGCGCACGCGTTCCGGGTCGCGAGACCTCGCGGCGTCGACGAGCTCGTCGTGCGCGTGCGCCCGGTGCAACGCGAACGACTCGGGCGCTCCGACCGGGTCGAAGACCAGCCGGGTGTAGCGCTCCGAGGCGTCCCAGAGCGGTCCGAGCATCCGCCGGTCCCAGGCGCTCGCGGCCGGCTCGATCAACGCGGCGTGGAACGCGCGGTGCGGCGCCCAGAACGCCTCGCCGAGAACCTCGCCGAAGGTCTCGCGGACCATGCCGTCGAGGGCGTCGATCTGGGCGTCGGTCCGTCCCGGGGCCGACAACGCGGCCAGTTCCGGTTCCACCGTGATGCGGAGGCGATAGATCGCGCGTAGGTCGTCCGGGTCGAGCGGGGTGACTGTGGCGCTGCGCGAGGGGCTAAGCGTGATCAGCCCCTGGGCCTCGAGCTGGCGCAGTGCCTCACGGACCGGGACGTGGCTCACCCCGAGCTGCTCGGTCAACGTCGGAACGGTGAAGGGCTCCCCCGGCGGGAGCTCCCCGGACAGGATCGAGCGACGGATCTCGTGGAGGACGAGGTCCACCGCCGAGGCCTTGCGGGACGCCACCGAGCGCACACCACGGCTCACCTCAGCCGTCACCGGCCACCTCCTGGTCTTTCCGGGTGCCCCATCGTGCCGCAGCCCACCGTCGTTGACAGGTTATAAGATAGCAGCTTAGCGTGGGCGAGGCGCAGGTCACGTCGTGGTGGCCGCTGATCGGAGGTTCGCCATGTCCTCGACGTCGATGAACGACTGCTCGCTCGACCGGCCGGGCACCTCGGCCGAGGCCCGTGCTCTGCGCGCGGAGCTCGTCGGGCGGGCCCGGGAGATCGTCCCGGTCCTGGCCCGCAACGCGGCTCGCACCGAGTCGGAGCGGCGGGTGGTCGAGGAGAACATCACGCTGATCGACCAGGCCGACCTGTACGCGATCATGAAGCCGCGCCGGCTCGGCGGGCTCGAGACCGACATGCGCACCAAGCTCGAGGTCTCCCGCGAGCTGGCTCGCGGCTGCGGCTCGACGTCGTGGACCACGACGTTGATGAACGTCTGCTCCTGGTTCGGCGGGCTCTTCCCCGACCAGGCCCAGCGCGATGTCTGGGAGGGCTCGCCCGGCAACCGCATCGCCGGGGTGCTCGCGCCCACCGGCGAGGCGACGCGGGTCGAGGGTGGCTACCGGCTTTCGGGCTCCTGGGGCTGGGCCTCGGGCTGTCTGCACGCCCAGTGGGCCGTCGTCGGGTTCCCGGTGCCCGACGAGCACGGGGAGATCGTCGACCAGGGTCTGGCGCTGGTCCCGATGAGCGACCTGTCGATCGAGGACACCTGGTTCGTCGCCGGCATGCGCGGTACCGGGTCGAACACCCTGGTGGCCCGCGACATCCTGGTCCCGGAGCACCGCGTGATCTCGGTGCCGGCGGCGATCGGCGGCCGGTACGGCACCGAGCACACCGACGAGATCCTCTACCGGTCGGCGTTCGTCCCGGTCGCGGCGATCGTGCTGGCCGGACCGCAGCTCGGGCTCGCCCAGGCCGCGCTGGACCTCGTGCTCGAGAAGGCTCCGAAGCGAGGCATCTCCTACACCTTCTACGACGTGCAGACCGAGGCGCCGACGGTGCAGCTCGCGGTGGCCAAGGCGGCCTCGCTGGTCGATGCGGCGCACCTGTTCGCCTACCGCGCGGCCGCGGACATCGACCAGGCCGCTGTCGACGGGACCTACCCCGACTACGCCGCGCGCGCCCGGGTCCGCATGGACACCGGCGCGGCGATCGAGAACGCCCGCGAGGCGATCCGCGTGCTCGTCTCCGCCCACGGTGCGGGCTCGTTCGCCGAGGTCAGCCCGCTGCAGCGGATCTGGCGCGATTCCGAGGTGGCCTCCCGCCACGCGGTGATCAGCCCGGCCATCTCCTCCGAGGTCTACGGGCGGGCCCTGCTGGGCCTGACCGACGGCGTCACCGCGCTCGTCTAGCGAGAAGAGGCTCCCCGCCATGCGCATCGCCAACCACGCCGGACGGCTCGTCCTGCTCGAGCCCGGCACGGATCCCGACGAGCCGCGCGGCATCGACGCCGCGCGTGCGGGCTGGTCCGACCCCGACCCGCAGGCCGTGTACGCCCGCTGGGACGAGTTCCGGGCCTGGGCGGCGTCGGCCTCGTTCGCCGACACCGCGCCGCTGGCCGCCGACGACCTCGGTCCGGTCACCCCCCGTCCGCCGCAGGTGTTCGCGATCGGCCTGAACTACTCGGACCACGCCGCCGAGTCCGGCTTCGAGCTGCCGAGCGAGCCCGTGGTGTTCACCAAGTACCCCTCGAGCTTCACCGGCCCGCGCGGAGACGTCGCGCTCACCGGCGGCGACGTCGACTGGGAGGTCGAGCTCGTCGCCGTCGTCGGGACCGGCGGGCACGCGATCACCGAGGCCGAGGGCTGGGAGCACATCGCCGGTCTCACCCTCGGCCAGGACCTCTCCGACCGGGTCACCCAGTTCGCGGCCCCGCCGGCGCAGTTCGGGATGGGCAAGTCGCACCCGGGCTTCTCCCCCGTCGGCCCCGCCCTGGTCACCCCCGAGGAGCTGCGGGCGGACGGGCACGATCCCGACGACCTCGAGCTGGGCTGCCTCGTCAACGGCGAGAGCGTCCAGAAGGGCCGCACCTCGGCCATGATCTTCTCGATCCCCGCGCTCGTCGCGAAGCTCTCGCGCATCGTCACCCTGCTGCCCGGCGACGTCGTCTTCACCGGCACCCCGTCGGGCATCGGCGCGAGCATGACCCCGCCGCGCTTCCTCGCCGAGGGCGACGAGCTCGTCAGCTGGTGCACCGGCATCGGTGGGCTGCGCCAGCGGTTCGTGAGCGCCCGATGACCGCATACTCCGAGGCTGCCGAGCGCGCCGCCACCTTCGTCCCACACGCGTTCGACGAGCACCTCGTCGACCTCGGCGAGGTCCGGATGAACTACGCCGTGGCCGGCGACCCGTCGCGGCCGGCGCTGCTGCTGATCCCGGCCCAGTCCGAGTCGTGGTGGGGCTACGAGGCCGCCATGGCCCTGCTCGCCGAGCACTTCCACGTCCACGCGGTCGACCTGCGTGGGCAGGGCCGCTCGACGTGGACGCCCGGCCGCTACACCCTCGACAACTTCGGCAACGACCTCGTCCGGTTCATCGACCTGGTCATCGGCCGACCGACCCTGATCAGCGGACTGTCCTCCGGTGGCGTGCTGTCGGCCTGGCTGTCCGCGTTCGCCAAGCCCGGCCAGGTCCGCGCCGCGGTGTGGGAGGACCCGCCGCTGTTCGCCTGCGAGACGACGCCGGCGATCGGGCAGGGCATCGGACAGGCCATCGGCCCGGTCTTCGCCGCCTGGAACAAGTGGCTCGGCGACCAGTGGTCGATCGGGCACTGGGACGGCCTGATGCGGGCGATGCCCACCGAGCTCCCCGTCGAGATCCTGCGGTCCCTGACGGCGATGATCCCGCCGGACGAGTCCGCCGACCCCACCGTCGCGCCGCAGAACCTGCGCGAGTACGACCCGGAGTGGGGCCGGGCGTTCGTCTCCGGCACCGCGACGGCGTCCTGCGACCACGCCGCGATGCTCGCCCGGGTCCGCGTCCCGGTGCTGTTCACCCACCACTTCCGCAGCGTCGACGCCGGGACCGGCCGCCTGATCGGGGCCTCGTCCGACGACCAGGCCCGCCGGGTCCGGGAGATCGTCACCGCCGCCGGGCAACCGATCGACTACCGCTCCTTCCCCGACATGCCGCACTCGATGCACGAGCACGACCCCAAGCAGTACGTCGCGACCGTCCTGGCCTGGGCCGCGACGCTCGACCGAGAGGACCCCCGATGAACGAGCACAAGCAGGCCCCGATCATCCCGCCCAAGCTGCACCACGCGACGTTCCTGACGCTGAAGCTCGACGAGATGGTCCGCTGGTACGGGCTGGTCTGCGGGCTCTACCCGGTGCACTACGCGGAGTCGGCGGCCTGGCTGACCAACGACGAGGCCAACCACCGGATCGCGCTCATCGCCCACCCCGCGGTGCACCGGCCGGTCGACAAGCCGACCAGCGCCGGCCTGCACCACACCGCCTTCGAGTACGCGAGCTTCGGGCAGTGGCTCGACAACTACGAGCGGCTGCGCAACCACGGGATCACGCCGTTCATGTGCCTCGACCACGGCATCACGATGTCGATGTACTACGCCGACCCCGAGGGCAACGGCGTGGAGATCCAGTTCGACGCGTTCGGCGACTGGGCCGTGTCCAAGGAGTGGATCTGGGCCTCGCGCGAGTTCGCCGAGAACCCGATCGGCGAGTGGTTCGACCCCGACCAGCTGCTCGAGGCCCGCGCGCAGGGCGTGTCGGCCGAGGAGATCCACGAGGGCGCACGGGCGGGGAAGTACCGCCCCGAGAACCCGCCGGCCGACATCCTGCTGCCCGAGGCCTACTGAGCCCGGTGTCCGCGTCCACGCCGACCCACCACGCCGGGCCGAGATCCGACCTCGACCCCTTCGCCGACGATTTCCTGGCCGACCCGTTCCCCGCGCTCGACGAGCTGCGGGAGCGGGGGCCCGTCGTCCACCTCCCCCGGTACGGCATCTGGGCCGTCGCCCGCCATCAGGACGTCCACGCCGTCCTGCGCGACCACGAGCGGTTCTCCTCGGCCGCGGGCGTCGGCCTAGACCTGACGTCCGACGCCTACGGCTGGCGCAAGCCCAGCCTGATCCTCGAGGTCGACCCACCGACGCACACCGCCCACCGCGGGGTCGTGGCCAAGACCATGAACCCGCGGGCCATGCAGACCTTCCAGGACGTCTTCGACGCCGAGGCGGCGGCGCTGGCGGACCGCCTCGTCGCGCGCGGGCGCTTCGACGCCGTGACCGACCTCGCCGAGCCGTTCCCGTCGGTGGTGTTCCCCCACGCCCTGGGCGCACAGGGAGACACCCGGGAGGCCCTGTTGGCCTACGGATCGCTGTCGTTCAACGCCATCGGGCCGGCCAACCGGCACCTCGAGGCGGCCCTGGAGCGCGCCCGGGGCGTGCCGGAACTGATCGCCCGGAGCTGCGAGCGCGAGGCCCTGCGCCCCGGCTCGATCGGCATCGCCCTGCACGACGCGGCGGCCGCCGCGGGTCTCACCGACGACCAGGCGACCCAGCTGGTCCGCTCCCTGTTCTCCGCCGGCGTCGACACGACCGTGAGCGGCCTGGCGTTCGCGGTGCTCGCGTTCGCCCGCCACCCCGAGCAGTGGCAGCTCGTCCGCGACGACCCCTCGCTCGCCCGCAACGCCTTCGACGAGGTCGTCCGGCACCAGTCCCCGGTCACCGGCTTCTTCCGGACCACCACCACCGAGGTCGTGTGGGACGACGTCGTCATCCCCGCCCACCGCAAGGTGATGGTCCTGTTCGCCGGCGCCAATCGGGACCCGCGCCACTGGGACCGGCCCGAGCAGTTCGACGTCCGTCGCCGCACCACCGGCAACCTGGGCTACGGCGCCGGCCCCCACGTCTGCGCCGGCATGACGATCGCGCGCACCGAGGGCGAGGCCCTGATCCGGGCCCTGGCCGCGCGGGTCGAGTCCTGGCACCTCGAGGGCGACCCGGAGCCGCGGCTCAACAACAGCCTGCGTGGGCTCTCCCGCCTGCCGGTCCGGGTGGAGCCGCTCTGACGCGGCCCCGATGTTCCACACTGACATCATGACGTCGACCGCTGTCATCAATGCCCGCGAGGCGCTGGGCCCGCTCGGTGTCTACCTGCCCATCCCCCGTCGTCGCGCTGCCGCCGGTGGCGCGCCAGGTCGAGGCCGCCCGCCGCCTCGAGGCCGCGGGCTACCGCGCGGCCTGGACGAACGAGACCGTCGGGGGCAAGGACACGATGGTCCAGGTCGCGACCCTGCTCGGCGCGACCGCTGCGCTGGTCCTCGGAACAGGCATCGCGAACGTGTGGGCCCGCGCCCCGCAGACCGCGCATGCCGCGGCCGCGTCGCTCGCCGAGGCCTACCCCGGCCGGGTCGTGCTCGGGCTCGGCGCCGGCCATCCACCGCAGGCCGCTGCCGTCGGGCGCGACTACGGCCGGCCCCGGGCGGTGCTGCGCGACTACGTGGAGCGGATGGACGCCCCGACCGTCCCGCCCGCGCCCAACGCCTCGTACGCCCGCATCCTCGGCGCGCAGGGGCCACGGATGCTCGCCCTCGCCGCCGAGATCCCGACGGCGCGCTGCCCGCGATGCGCCCGCCCGGCTTCACCGCTCGGGCCCGCGCAGCGCTCGGACCCGACAAGCTGCTGGTCGTCGCGATCGCCGCGGTCAGCGACCCGGACGCCGCGCGGGCCCGGCTGGCCGCCGACGAGTTGTACGCGGGCCTGACCGGCGACCCGACCTACGCCACGATGCTCACCGACATCGGCCTCGACCCGGCCGACCCGACAACCCGGGACCAGGTCGTCGCCCACGGTGGCGCCGAGGTGATCGCGGCCACCGTCGCGGCGCACCGGCAGGCGGGCGCCGACCACGTCGTGCTGCTGGGCCGCCCCAGCGACGATCTCGGCGACGAGCTGCGGCGCCTGGAGCAACCTGGCTCCCGACCTCGCCACGGACGTCTGACCACCCGGGGGGACGCCATCAGCCGTCCGACAAGGCGCGCCAGACATCGGCGAAGCCGTGCGGCTCGCGACCGAGGATCGCGCGCAGGACCAGGGCGTTCCCCCCGGCGAAGCCGTACCGGTCGTAGTGCTCGCGCAACCGCCGGAACCCGTCCGCCGCGTAGGGGTTGGTGAGCAGCGAGGCGGCGGGAGCGTAGTCGGCGAGCGGGACGTGCTCCGCGCGGACCGGCCGCTCCATCAGCTCCCCGAGCACGGCCGCGATCTCGTGCAGGGTCCGCTGTCCCGGCGCGGAGAGCTCGAAGGTGCCCCCGACGAGGTCCCGGGTCGCGAAGGCGAGCGCGGCGACCTCGGCGACGTCGCGGTAGTCGACGTAGGCCATCGCCACCTCGGCGCGGAACGCGTCGGCGAGGACACCCTCGGAGAGAACGCGGTCCCGACCCGAGAGCAGCAGGCCGTGCATGAACCGGGCGGGCTGCAGCACGGTGAACTCGAGACCGCTGGTGTAGAGGCGGGCCTCCGCCCGCTGCTTCGCAGCGTGGTTGACCAGCTCCCCCTGGGAGGGGTGGTAGACCCCGGACAGGACGAAGCGCCGCGCCCCGGCCTGCCCGGCGAGGTCGATCACAGCCTCGCTGAGGGGCGCCTCCTCGGGCAGGAAGCGTGGGGCGGCGAAGAACACGCCGTCGGCGCCGCGCAGGGCCGCGGCGAGCGCGGTGAGGTCGCGCAGGTCCCCGACGACGACGTCGGCGGCGCCGAGCGCGCGGACCCTCGACTCCGCGCGGGGGTCGCGGACCATGCCGCGGACCGGGAGCCCCCGGGCAGCCAGGGCCGCCACCGCGCACCGGCCGGTGTAGCCGGCGGCGCTGAGCACGACGATCACGCGTCGGCTCCTCGAATCCGGTCGATCAGGGCGAGGGGGTCGCAGGGCGCGTCGTCGCCGCACCACGCGACGTACTGGTCGGGGCGCACGAGCACGAGGCGTGCGCGGTAGCGCTCGGCCGTCTCCCGGCCGGGGAGTTCGACGACCCGGAGCGGCACACCTCGCTCGGCGGCCGCGCGCTCGAGGGCGGCGACGGCGTCCTCGACCGGCGCCGTCGCCGCGGCCGCCCGGTCGGGGATCACGAGCAGGGTCATCGAGGGCCCGAGCACGTCGTAGAGCGACGCGCCGTCGGCCAGCCACGCGTGCTCGAGGCGCGCCCCGGCCCGCGCTCCCGCAGCCTCGCCCTCGTCGTGGTCGGCCCGGTAGGAGATGACCGGGGACCCGTCGTGCTCGAGGTCGAGGACGAGGTCGAGGGCGTGGAACTCGGCGTGCTTGGTCTCCTGGATGCGGCGGTGGGCCGCTGCCCGGGCCGCCTCCCCTGCGCCGGTCCCGGCGTCGAGGTCGGGCGAGAGCAGCTCGCTGGACAGGGTTTTCATGTTCTCGGCCGCGGCCGTGATGACCCGGTCCTGGACGGGACGACGTTCGGCGTCGTAGCTGTCGAGCAGTCGGGGCCCGCCCCAGCCCTGCAGGACCGCGGCGAGCTTCCACCCGAGGTCCACGGCGTCGCCGACGCCGGTGTTCAGGCCGTGCCCGCCGAAGGGCGGGTTGAGGTGGGCGGCGTCCCCGGCGAGGAACACGCGATCGTGGCGGGCGCGGTCGACCAGCTGCATCCGCGCCGTCCAGGGGTCGGTCGACAGGACGGTCGCGTCGAGCGGCGTCCCCGCGGCGGCCTCGATGATCTTCTTCTGCTCACGCTCCCCGGTCTCCCGGTCGACGCCGAACGCGATGATCCACCAGGTGCCCACACGGTCGAGGGGGCCGAGCAGGGCCGGGGCGTCCGGGTTGACCGTCCAGTACTGGACGGCGGGGCCGTGCCGGACGTGCTCCCAGAGCAACGGGGCGTGGAAGACCATCCCGTAGTTCGGGCGCAGCGCGTGCTCACCGACGTAGTCGGAGCCGATCTGCGCGCGAACGGTGCTGCGGGGTCCGTCGGCGCCCACGACGTAGTCGGCGGTGATCGTCGTCGGCGTCCCGTCGGCGTCGGCGGTCTCGACGACGACGTGGTCGGGCTCCTGGATGAGCCCGACGACGCGGTGCCCGAGGGCGAGCGTGCAGACGTCGAGCTCGTCGGTGACGTCGCGGAGCAGCTCCTCGAGCACGTACTGCGGAGCCTGTTGGCCGCGCTCGGGGAACCGGTCCCCCTCGAGCTCGAGGCCGAGCACTCCGGTGAACCGCGACAGTTCCCGTCCGGCCAGGGTCGTGCAGAACACGATGTCGGAGGAGAACTCCGGCGACAGCGGGGCCCGCGCGCGCAGCCGGTCGGCGATGCCCCAACGCACGCAGGTGCTCCATGGTGCGCACGTTGATCGTCTTGCAGCGGGGACGGGCCCGGGACACCGCGGTGCGGGGCTCCACGACGAGGCACTCGACGCCCCGCCGGCCGAGCTCGACGGCGGCGGCCAGACCGACCGGGCCGCCGCCGGCGACGAGGACCCGGGTCCGGCGGGGAAGCGAGACGTCGGTGCTCACGGCAGCGCGGCCGCGACGATCGCGTCGGCGTCGATCCCGTGCAGCGCGTAGGCGCCGGCGAGGTCGGAGGACTGGCCGAACCCGCTGACGCCGAGGTGGGTGCTGCGCACGCCGTGCACCCCGGCGAGGAACGCGAGCGTGTGCGGGTGCCCGTCCAGCACGGTGACCATCGACGCCGCGCGCTCGGCGGGCAGGACGGCGTCGAGGATCCAGGTGCGATCGCCGATGTCGGCCCGCCGGGCGCGCAGCGCGCGGAAGAGCAGGTCGGGACTGGTCACGACGACGACGTCGGCGTCGGTCCCCAGCACGGCGAGGCGGTCCGCGGCGGCCAGGGCCTGGGGCACGACGGCTCCCATCGCCACGATCGTCGCGTCCGGCCGCCCGGCGGCGCGACGCAGCCGGTAGCCCCCGGCCACGACCTGGCGGCGGCGCTTCTCCCGGGCGGCCGGGTCGGTCGGTACCGCCGCGAGGGACTGGTCGACCGGAGCGGTCGAGAGTCGCAGGTAGGTCGACGACCCACCCGGTCGGCCCAGCCGCCCGAGCCCGTCGAGCAGGCACCACCCGACCTCCACGCCGAACGCCGGCTCGAACGCGGTACAGCCCGGCTGCTCCAGCCCGATCGACGGTGTGGTGATCGACTGGTGCGCCCCGCCCTCGGGGGCCAGCGACACCCCCGACGGCGTCCCGACCAGGATCGACTGGCCGCCGGCGTACATCCCGAACGACCACGGCTCGAGCGCGCGGGCGACGAAGGGGTCGTAGAGGACCCCGATCGGCAGCAGCGGCTCACCCCACCGCGACCACGTCGCGCCGAGCTCGCCGAGCAGCCCGACGAGGTTGGTCTCGGCGATCCCCAGCTCGATGTGGCGCCCGGTGGGGCGCTCGCGCCAGTGCAGGATCGTCTCGGCGTCGTCGGCGAACCAGTCGCGTCGCTCGCGCGCGGACCACGCGCCGACCTTGTTCAGCCAGCCACCCAGGTTGGTCGACGACGCGACGTCCGGGCTGACGGTGACGACACGCCGCGCCGCGTCGGGGGCGGAGCGGGAGAGGTCGAGCAGGACCCGGCCCAGGGCCTGTTGGGTCGTGCCGGTCCCGGTCGGGGTGCGCCCGACGTCGTCGGGCACCACCGGCGCCGACACCGGGCCAACAGCGGGACGACGCAACCGCTCGGCCGTCGTCGCGCAGAGGGCCGCGGCGGCGCCACCGGTGGGCAGGGGGGCCCACGGGTCGTCGAGGTCGGCTCCGAGGCCGGTGGCCAGGGACCGCATCTGGGGCTCGGTCAGCAAGCTCGAGTGGTTCTGCGGGTGGCCCTGGGTCGCGAGCCCGTAGCCCTTGACGGTGTAGGCGAAGACCACGGTGGGGCGGGTGTCGTCGATGCGGCCGTAGGCGTCGAGCAGGGCGCCGAGGTCGTGGCCGCCGAGGTTGCGGATGGCGGCGTGGACCGCGTCGTCGTCGATGGTCTCGAGCAGCGCGGCGATCTTCTGCGGGTCGTCCGCGTGCTCGTCGGAGGCCGCGCCGGGCAGCCGCTCGCGCAGGTCACCCGGGGTGCAGCGCAGCAGCCGCTGGTACTCGGGGTTGGTCATCCCGTCGATCCGCCGGCGCAGTGCGTCCCCGCCGACGCAGGCGTAGAGCTCGGTCAGCAGCCGCCCGTACTTGACGGTGAGCACCTGCCAGCCCGCCGCGGCGAACAGTCCGTGCAGGCGGGTGGCCGAGATGTCGGGGACGACGCGGTCCAGCGACTGGCGGTTGAAGTCGACGATCCAGCAGACCTCGCCGAGCTCACGGACGGTCGGGTCGAGGACGGCTTCCCACACGGCACCCTCGTCGAGCTCCGCGTCCCCGACCAACGAGAACTGTCGGCCGCCCGCGACGCGGCCACCGACCCCGTCGGCGTACCGGCGGGCGATCGCGCCCCAGATCGGGGCGGTGGCGCCGATGCCGACCGACCCGGTGGAGTAGTCGACGGTGTCGGGGTCCTTGGAGCGCGACGGGTAGGACTGCAGGCCGCCCTTCTCCCGCAACGTGGTCAGGAAGGACGCGTCGAGATCGCCGAGGAGGTGGTTGATCGCGTGCAGCACCGGCGAGGCGTGGGGCTTCACCGACACCCGGTCCTCGGGGCGCAGCGCTCCGAACCACAGCGCCGTCATGATCGAGACGATCGACGCCGACGACGCCTGGTGCCCGCCGACCTTCAGCCCGCCCGGGTTCGGGCGGACCCGGTTCGCGTGGTCGACGATCGCCGTGGAGAGCCACAGCACCCGGTCCTCGACGGCCTGCAGCGCGTCGAGTTCCCGACCGATGTCGGCCGCGACCTCTCCTCCGGCGCCATCGACACCCCGGGCAGGGGCGGCCTCGAGGGAGGTCACGACGACGCGGCGTCGACGAAGCGGTGGGTGAGCTCGCCGATGCCCTCGCACCAGGTGCGGAGCTCGTCGCCTTGCTTCAGGAAGCGGGGCGGGTCCTGCCCGACGCCGACCCCCGCCGGCGTGCCCGTGAAGATCAGGTCCCCGGGCAGCAGGTCGACGATCGCGGAGAGCTTCGCGACGAGGGTCGGGACGGAGAAGACCATCTGGCTGGTGCGCGACTTCTGCATCTGCTCGCCGTTGACCGAGCAGCCCAGCTCGAGGTCGTCCGCGTTCGCGAACTCGTCGACCGAGACCAGCGCGGGGCCCATGGGGGCGTAGCCGGGGCAGGACTTGCCCATCCCGAACTGGGCCGGTGGCGCAGCGAACTGGATCACGCGGTCGGAGATGTCCTGCCCGATGCACAGACCCGCGACGTGTGCCCACCCCTGGGCCTCGGGGATGCGCCGGCCGCCCTCGGCGAGGACGGCGACGAGCTCGACCTCCCAGTCGACGTTCCCGGGCGAGAGGGTGATGTCGCCGGTGGGGCCGGTGAAGCTGGATGCGTACTTGGTGAACACCAGCGGCTCGTCGGGCAGGGCCATCCCGGACTCGACGGCGTGGTCGCGGTAGTTCAGTCCGACGGCGAACACCTGCGGCGGACGGGGAGCGATCGGCCCCAGGGCGTTGCGATCCACCGCCACGGCCTCGCCGAAGGACGCGGAGGCGGCCCAGGCCCGGAATTCCGACCACCGCTCGTAGATCGCCTGGGGCTCGGGGGCGAAGCGGCCGCCGCTGGCGACGGCGACGTCGATGCCCGTCAGGGTGTCGCGGTGCTCGGGGTCGAGCAGGACCAGGCGGCCGGCGAGGTTGGCGATGCGCATGGAAGACCTTTCGAAGAGAGGGCCGGTCAGGTCCGGAACTGGTCCCGGAAGTCGCAGTGGTGGGTGGCGCCGACGTTCTCCGTGACCGTGGGCCCCCGGCCGGATCGGTCAACGGGGGTGGCGGGGGGTGAAGCGCACCGGGATGGACTCCAGGGTCCGACCGCGGGTCGGGCGCAGCGGATGTCGTCGCCGTCGAGCGCGAGGCCGCCGAGGCGTTCCAGCAGCCGGAGCAGGGCGACCTGCGCCTCGAGCCGGGCCAGGGTGGCGCCCAGGCAGAGGTGCATCCCGTGGCCGAAGGCGCCGTGGGGCAGGACGACCAGGTTCCCGGACGTGTCGCGAGCGTTCGGCCCCGCCCGTCGTGCGTGGGCCAGCCGCGGGTACGGGTCGCGCTGGAACCCCTCGTCGAACACGTCGATCGGGGGGACGTCCCGTGGAGGAACCTCGGCGAGACTCATGGCGCCCGCGGCGGTGCGGTCATGGCGGGTCTCTCTTCGTTCGGGGATGACGTGGGCCTCGTCCCATGGGACGCTTCGAAGCTAAGAGCGAAGTTATAAGATGTCAACGGCAGCATGCTGCCGGATGCACTGAGCCCTGACCGGAGATGCCGATGAGCGCCATCCCACCGACGAGCCCCGCCCCCGGGGACGATCACGCCGACGAACCCGCCCGCACCGTCCTCCGCGATGTCCGCGTCTTCGACGGCACCGGCCTCGGCGAGCCCACCACCGTCGCCGTCGAGGGCTCGATCATCAGCACCGACCCGGGGACCCGCGGGGCCCGGGTGATCGACGGCTCGGGCGCGGTGCTCCTGCCGGGGCTCATCGACGCCCACATCCACCTGCACGGGCGGGACACCCTGGAACGGTTGTGCTCCTGGGGTGTCACCACCGGCCTGGACATGGCCACCTGGCCCGTCGAGAAGCTGACGCCGCTACGCGGGGTGACCGGCACGACCGACATCCGCTCCGCCGGCATGCCCGCCATCGGGCCCGGCGGCAACCACGCCCACATCCCCGGCATGCCGAGCGAGGCGATCCAGGAGGACCCGGCGCGGGCGCCGGCCTTCGTGGCCGCTCGCGTCGACGAGGGCGCCGACTACATCAAGATCGTCGTCGAGGCTCCCGGCGAGGGGGGCCCGAGCCAGCCGGTACTCGACGCCCTGGTGGCCGCCGCCCACGACCACCACAAGCTCGTCGTCGCGCACGCCGCGTGCGTCGGGGCGTTCCGCATGGCCCTCGACGCCGGCGCCGACATGCTCACCCACGCCCCCATCGACCAGGTCCTCGACCCGACCGAGATCGCGCGGATCGCGGACTGCCACGTCGTCGCGATCCCCACCCTGACCATGATGGAAGGCACGGCCGCATCCCGACCGGCCGCCTCCTACACCGCGGCGCGGGACTCCGTGGCCGCCCTGCACGACGCCGGCGTCGTCATCCTGGCCGGCACCGACGCCAACGCCGCGCCGGGTGTGCCCTTCCAGGTCCCCCACGGCGAGAGCCTGCACCACGAGTTCGAGCTCCTCGTCGACGCCGGCCTGAGCTCGACCGAGGTCCTGCGGGCCGCCACCTCGCTGCCCGCCCGGCACTTCGGCCTGGCCGACCGCGGCCGCATCGCCCCGGGCCTGCGCGCCGACCTCGTGCTGATCGACGGGGACCCGGTCAGCGAGATCCGGGCGACCCGGAATCTGCGGCACGTCTGGTGCGGCGGGGTCCACGTCGTCACCGGCTGACATCCACGGAGCCCGCCCAGCCCAACCGTCAGGAGACGAACCGTGCGGAAGATCGTGACCCTCGAGGAACACATGACCACCCCGGCCATCGCCGAGGCGTGGCAGACCGCCCCCACCTCCGAGCGGGAGCGCGAGGACGTCGCCCGGATGATGGGGATGCAGGGAAACGCCCTGCTCGAGATCGGCGAGCAACGTCTCGCCGCGATGGACGACCAGGGCGTCGACATCCAGGTGCTCTCGGTGACCTCACCCGGCGTGCAGAACCTCGACGCCGAGCGGGCCGTCCCGCTCGCCGCGCAGGCCAACGACGCCATCGCCGCCGCCGTCGCGTCACACCCCGACCGGTTCGAGGGGTTCGCGACGCTGCCCACCCCGGACCCCGAGGCCGCCGCCGCCGAGCTGCGGCGAGCAGTGACCGAGCTGGGGCTGGTCGGCGCGATGATCCACGGCCGGACCGGCGCGGCGAACCTGGACAATCCGCGCCACGAGCCGATCTGGGCCGCTGCCGCCGAACTGCACGCCCCGATCTACGTCCACCCCCACCAGCCGGTCGACGGCGTCCGCGACGCCTACTACTCCGGATTCGACCCCGCGACCGACGGGACCCTCGCGAGTGCCGCCATCGGCTGGCACTACGAGACCGGGATGCAGGCCCTTCGCCTCGTCCTCTCCGGGGCGTTCGACCGACACCCCGACCTGCAGCTGATCCTGGGCCACTGGGGCGAGGTGGTGCTGTTCTACCTCGACCGGATCGCCTCCATGTCCGGCCGCTTCGGCGTCTCCTTGCGTCGCCCGCTCCCGGACTACTTCCGCGAGAACATCTCCTACACCGGGAGCGGCGACACCACCCACCGGCTGCTGCGCTGGACCATCGAGATGGTCGGGGTCGAGCGGATCCTCATGGCCACCGACTACCCGTTCATCGACAACTCCGGGGGCGCGACCCGGCTGCTCCTCGAGCAGGCCGAGCTCAGCGACACCAACCGCGACGCGCTCGCCTTCGGCAACTGGGAAAAGCTTCGCGGCCGGCGGTGACTCGCTCACGCCCTGACGGCGGACCACGCCGCGAGCAGCGGCAGGACTCGAGCGGTCGGTGAGTCGGGCTCCACGGTGTAGACGACGAGGCGCTGCTCCGGGTCGTGCGAGCGGCCCTGCTCGCGGCGGCTGTAGTGATCCGCACTCAGGCCGGCCAGGACGGCGAGCTCCTCCTTGCGCAGACCCGGGACCGGGCGATCCCCGCCTGGGCCGGGGTCAGCCGGTCGCGACGCGAGCGAAGGAACGCACGAGGGTGGATCGGTCGGGCACCTGGATCAGCCTACGAAGCCCCTGACGGTGCTGCCTGGTCATGACGTGACCTGGTGGCCGTCCGATGACGGGTGTCCTCTGGGGGCATGGCACTCCACGCGATCGTCACCGGCTCCACCAGCGGCATCGGCGCGGCGACCGCGCGCGCCCTCGCCGCGACCGGCACCCGCGTCCTCGTCACCGGCCGCGACAAGACACGCGGCGACGCGCTCGTCGCCGAGCTGGGCCACGGCGCGGTCTTCGTCCCCTCCGACCTCGCCGCCGGCCCCGACGAGCTGCGCGCCTTCGCCGGCGCCGCGAGCGCCGCGCTCGACGGACGGGTCGACGTCCTGGTCCACAACGCCGCCGTCTGCCCGCCCGTCGACACCGTCTCTCTCACCGACGCCGACCTCGACACCGCGCTCGCGGTCAACATCCGCGCCCCGCACGTGCTCACCGCCGCCCTCGCCCCGGCGATGGCCGAGCGCGGGAGCGGCGCGATCGTCGTCGTCGGCTCGTGGATGGCGCACGTCGGACACCCGTTCGTCGGCCTCTACTCGGCCACGAAGGCCGCCGAGATCCAGCTCGCCCGCAGTTGGGCGGCCGAGTTCGGGCCGCGCGGAGTGCGGGTGAACACCGTCTCACCCGGCGCCACCCGCACGCCGATCAACGAGGCGGACGACGAGGTCGTGGTCGCGATGACCTCCCGCACCCCGGCGGGTCGGCCCGGGCGGCCGGAGGAGGTCGCCGCCGCGATCACCTGGCTGGTCTCCGACGCGGCCGCCTACGTCCAGGGCGCCGAGATCGCGGTGGACGGCGGCATCACCGCGACCAGCCTGGGCTGAGGGCCGCGCGGCGCTCGCCGTTCCCGGAACCGGGGCACGGGTCGGGGCGACAAGCGCGTCACCTGGCAAGGACCTGCTGGATCGCGGGGGCGACGGTCGCCACGAGCTGCTCCCGGTCGGCGGCGACGAGCACCGGCACGCCGATGATCCGCCTGCTGGTGACGACGCCGACCAGCATCGCCGCGGCCAGGCCGGCGCGGAGCATCGCGTCGTCGTGGTCCGGCCCCTCGTCGATGCCGTGCACCAGCCGGGACTGGATGAAGTCGCGCAGCTGCGTCCTCGCGTGGTCGTTGGTGATCGCGCCGCGGAGCATCGCCATCAGCGGCTCCGACTCGTCGGGCGGCCCTTCCCACGCGGTCAGGTAGGCGCGGACCACGCGCTCACCGAGGTGCTCGTCGGGCCCCTCGAACGCGGTGTCGAACCGCTCCAGCGCGGACGCGGGCACCGCCATCACCGCGGCGAAGAGCTCGTCCTTCGAGCGGAAGAACTGCATCACCTGCGAGGCGTCCACGCCGGCGTCGGCGGCGACGCCGCGGATCGTCGTCGCGGCGAACCCGTCGCCGGGCGAAGCGGGCCCGCGCGGCGTCGAGCACTCCCTGCCGGGTGGTGCCCGACCCGGGCCGGCGACCGCGACGTGCTCCCGACTCCGGCATGACCCGACCCTAACGCCGCTCACCCTTCTTCTCAACGCATGTTGAGTTCCTGGCCGAGCAGGCCTAGCGTCGGCCTCACTGCTCGAGAGGAGCTCGTCGTGAGCGACCAGATGGTGTTCGTGCCGTCCCACCCGCTGCCGCCCGCCCGGACCGGCGTGCTGACGGCTTTCGATCCCGGGACCCGGACGCTGGAGGCGGGGTTCCGGGTCGCGCCACCGTTCCGCGCCCTGCCCGTCGACGTCGTGCTCGACAAGGACGTGGCGGTGCAGCTGCGCGACGGCGTGACGATCCACCTCGACGTGTTCCGGCCGGTGACGGCGGAGCCGGTCCCGGTGATCGTCGCGTGGAGCCCGTACGGCAAGGGGCAGGGCAGCTCCGCCAGCGTCATGGGCGATCTTCGGGCTGGTCGGGCTCGACAACGGGAGCGTGTCGGGGCTGGAGAAGTTCGAGGGCCCGGACCCGGCCTACTGGTGCGCCCGGGGCTACGCGATCGCCAACCCCGACGTCCGCGGCGTCGTGGACTCCGAGGGCGACAGCGTGCTGTGGGACCGCCAGGAAGGCCGGGACTGCTACGACGTCATCGAGTGGCTCGCGGCCCAGCCGTGGTGCTCGGGCAAGGTCGGGATGAGCGGCACCTCCTACCTCGCGGTCTCCCAGTGGTTCACCGCCGCCGAGCAGCCCCTGCACCTGGCGGCCATCAACCCGTGGGAGGGCGTCAGCGACGTCTACCGCGACCTCGTGCGCCGCGGCGGCATGCCCGACACCGGCTTCGCCCGCCAGCTCCACGAGGGCAGCTTCTTCGGCAACAACCGCAAGGAGGACATCCTCACCGAGGCCGAGCAGCACCCGCTGGCCGACGAGCTCTGGGAAGACAAGATCCCCGACTTCGCCCGGATCACCGTGCCGGCCTACGTCGTGGCCAGCTACTCCAACACCCTGCACACCGCGGGAACTTTCCGGGCCTGGCGACGGATCGCCTCGCGCGAGAAGTGGCTGCGCATCCACAACAGCCAGGAGTGGCCCGACTACTACGACGAGGGCAACGTCGAGGACCTGCGGCGGTTCTTCGACCACTACCTGCGCGGCGAGGACAACGGCTGGGAGCAGACCCCCCGGGTCCGCTACTCGGTCCTCGACCTCGAGGGCGGCGACCGCGTCGGTCTCCCCGCCGACGAGTTCCCCCCGGCCGGCGTCACGTCCACGACGTACTACCTCGACGGCCGCTCCCGGTCGTTGACGACCACCGCCCCCACCGACGGGGTCGAGGTGTCCTACGCCGTCGAGGCGAACCCGGCCGCGGCGTCGTTCCTGCTGCGTTTCGACCGCGACACCACCCTCGTCGGTTACCCCAAGGCCCACCTGTGGGTCGAGGCACGGGGCGCCGACGACATGGACCTGTTCGTGCTCGTGCAGAAGCTCGACGCCCACGGCACCCCGCTGCAGGCCTTCACCGTCCCCAACCAGACCGCGATGGCCCACGACATCACCGACCACGGCGCGTCGATCCTGCGCTACAAAGGCTCCGACGGGCGGCTGCGCGTCTCCCGCCGCCACCTCGACGACACCCTGACGACCGACGACGTCCCGGCCCACACCTTCGACCGCGTCGAACCCCTCTCCCCCGGCGAGATCGTCGACGTCGAGATCGACCTGCTCCCGGTCGGACTCGCCTTCCGGGCCGGGCAACAGCTCCGCTTCGTCGTCAGCTCCCGCAACCTGCTGGGCACGCTCATGCCCGGCATCGACGAGTACGTAGGAGCCAACGCCGGCACACACGTCATCCACACCGGAGGCGACCATGCCTCCGCTCTGCAGCTCCCCGTGCAGGCAGCCACCACCGCCGCGGAGCCGTCGGTGCACCTCGCCGGCGAGGACGACGACCGCAGCATCGAGCACGACGAGGTGACCGCCGCGCGGCGGGCCCTGGCGCTGCTGAAGGGCAGGCTTGGCCGCAAGCGCCTGCTCGACCTGCTCGCCGACGAGATCGCCGCCGGGAGCACCTACCTACGCGACCAGATCATCGCCTCCGCCGGGCAGGAAATCACCGGCACGACGACCCTGCGGGCCCACGGCATCACCGCAGCCCAGTTCACCGGCTGGCTCTCCCAGGCCTTCGCCCGCGAGGACGTCATGATCGCAGGCCACCCCGAGCACTACTCGATCCACGCCGTCGGCGGCCGGGTCAACGTCGTCGAGACTCTCGGCGAGCACGTCTGCTCGTTCTTCATGCGCGACTGGGACGACGCCGCGTCCGGATCGGAGCGCCTCCCCGCCGACGCGCCGCGCGGCCGGCGCTCACACCTCGTCCTCGAGGACGGCACCGTCGTCGGCTCCATCGCCAACACCTTCACCGACGAGGACGACGGGTTCACCGCCCGCCTCTCGGTGACCCTACCAACCACCTGCGGCCCACAGGTGATCGAGCACCACCTCGAGCACTTCGCGGTCGAGTTCCGGAACTGGATCCTCACCGCGGCCGCCGAACGATCCGGAGCACCCTGACCGGCCAGCCTCGGCGGAGGCGTCGCGGTCAGCCGGTGGGGAGTCGATGTCGCTCATCTCGGCCAGCATGTCGCGAGGTCGTCTTGAGGTGCACACGCACGGCGATCCGGGTTCCGGCGACACCCGCTACCGGCAAAGCCCTGGACAGGGGGAATACAACCTCTCCGGGCAGCTCGCGCCCCCGCAACGGGCTAGATCGGGGGGCGCGTTAATGGAGCCATCAGTGAGGCGTTATCGACGTCTGCCACAGGACCGCGACCACGGGGGTCGTCAGACGCGGCGAGCCCGATGAGGCCGCGACCGACAGCGGGGCGGGCGGTGGCGGCTGCGGGACGATGGGGTCGTCGAAGCCTCTGACCGTGAACTTCTTCGGATGTTCCCCCGAGGCAGCGCAGAGGTTCGTCCGGCGCTGAGCTCGTGACACCGGTGAAGGTCCGGCGGTGAGATCGACGCCAGACAACGGGCCGCTTGGCGGCCACCCGCATTGTCCGCGCCGGGCCTTAATCAAGTCGCGCGGTAGCCGACCACCAATCGACCCTCGACGCGGCTACAAGGAGGCGCTGCCTTTGCCGCGATAATAGAGCTTGGGGGTATTCATCTGACCGGACCATTGCAGGTCAGGGCCTCGCCGCGCGTACGCGGCCCGGACTCGGCGGAGCCATGTCTGCGGCGCGCTGCGGATGGGCCGGCGTGGCCCTGAGCGGCCACCAGGTCACCGGTAAGCACCGGTTGGGGGGAAGGCAAGGTAAAGAATCCGCAGGTCAGCGCAGCCCGTCCGGTACCCGGCGGCCGGACGGGGACCGACCTCTGAGCTCTTTGGCCACACGCGGCAGGTGCCGACACGGCTGAGGCCGCCGGATCCGCACATCCAGCTGGTCCGGTCAGATGAATCCCCCAAAGGAGCTTATCGCGGTATCGGACACGTACCGAGTGCGCCGTTGGTGGCCTTTAGGCTCAGGTTCGAAGGGGTGGACCCGCCTGCGCGGGCTCGAAAATAGCGCCGCTTGACCCGTTCGTCCTCCGGGCTCAAGGCCCTACGCTAGATGCGGCACGCCATGGCCTCGGTCGCGGACCGCGTCGTGCCCGACGTCCCAGTCCCGGCGCCGCATCTGGCAGGGATGCGCGAGGGGGCGAGGACGTGGCCATGACCGGCCAACTGGTCGTGTGCGGGGTGACCGACACGAAGTCCAGCGCTGAGAGCGAGTCAGCGCGAGACGCCGCCTTGATGATCCGCGTCGCCTCCGGCGAGCACGCCGCGCTCGACGCGCTTCACGACCGATTCATCCACAGGGTCTACTCACTGGCTCGACGGATCTGCGGCCAGGACACCGCCACCCAGGACGTTGTCCAGGACGTCTTCCTCGAGGTCTGGCTCAGGTCGCAGCGCTTCGACCCCACCCGCGGTTCGGTCACGACGTGGCTGCTGACCTTGACCCATCACAAGGCCGTGGACGCGGTCCGCCGCGAAGCCACAATCCTCCGCCACCACTGTCCGGCCAACGCCGTCGACGCCCACTGGGAGAGGCTCTCCACCCCGGGCGCCGACCAGGGGGCGATCGACTCGGTCGTGGCCGGATACCTACGTGAGGCGCTCGGCCAGCTTCCGCCGCCGCTGCGCCAAGCCCTCGCCTTGGCCTATTACGGTGGACACACCCAGTACGAAGTGGCCAGGATTCTCGACATCCCGCTCGGCACGGTCAAATCGCGCACGTTCACCGCAATGGCCCGCCTCCGCGAGGAACTCCAACCGCTCCAGGACGCCGTCAAGGACAGCGGCTTGCCCTGCTCGGGCGACGGTCCGGTTCTGCGCGCGGGCATGTAGGTGCCCTCGCTGCGGGGCGAGCCCCGCATGGAAGCGGACACACTGCCCCGCGGCTCTTCGCTCTGAGGGACGTGGCGTCAGCTGAGGCCGGATCGGGCACCCGGGTGAGTCGTCGGGGCGGTTCACCAGCGCAGCGACCCCGGCGGCCTGGGTCATCGATCCATCGACGCCGATCTCGCGCAGATCGGGCGGACATCGCGGCCCCGGAGTGCCGCGTGATCGGCCTCCCCACCATCGGCGGTGGACATCGGTAGATCCTCGAGCGGTGAACGGCCGGGGCATGGGCGCTGAACCCCCGACGGATTTCTTGCGGGGTGAGGGTGATCGTGCGTCACCGCTACTTGCTCGCCGGCCTGGTCCTGGAGCCGCTGCTGCTGCGCGTTGTCACCGTCGGCTGCTGCTGCGCCAGCTGTAGTGGCTGGCCCGGGTCTCGGTGGTGCCCTGGTCTGGTCCGTACGCGGCGGCGGGTTCACTGCTCCCGTCGGACTCCCCGCGGGCCGGCCGTCCAGACCCGGCCCGCGTCCGGCGCCGACCCGGCAGCGGTGGGTGCTCGCGAGCGGGCGGGCCGTGCCGGTGGACGTGCCTGACGAGGGTTGCGGCCTGTTGTCCGGGCAGATGCCGGGTGGCCTGGTTATGACGGTGGCCGGAGCCCCGATCACAGTCGTCAGGACCGTTGTGGCTCCGCTCCGATCCCGGGGCGGCGTTGTTCGCTGCGAACTGCGCGACTGCCTCGAGCTCCCGCCCGCGGTCGGCGAGCTGTTGGCCCCGCGGCCGGGATCACGTTCTCGGGTCAAGAAGACCCACATCACCCACCTCGATGGCGGCTTCGACTTCATCGGGTTGCCGCAACGACCGATCCTCTCGGGTTAACGGGTCCCAGAGCAGGGGCGCCGCTGTCGGCCCGAGGCGCGCACCGTTGTCCGCTGTCCAGACAGCGACCAGGCACGGTGGAGGAGACAACACGGACTCCATCGAGCCCGAGGGTCGGCCGCCAGGGCCGGTGCGATCCCTTCGGTCGTGAACCGGCTGGCGGGCCCAGCCGAACGGTGGGTCTCGGCGCGTCGGGGCAGGCGCCGGAGGGAGGTGGTGGTGATGGCCGCGTGCCGGGTCCCGGTGGCCGTGGCGGTGGTGCTCGCCGCGGCGCTGATGCTGGCGGGGTGTGCCTCGGCTCCAGGCGGCGGGAACGTCGGCTATCTCGACGCAGCGGTCGCGCAGTCCCCGCTCGAGGACGCTGACGCCACCACCACGTTGCCGGCGAGCATGGCCGGGGCGGACCTGCTGGTCGCGGTGGTGATGGGCGACGGCCCGGACAACCCGCCGACCCAGCACAGCGTGTTGGCCGACTCCGGGCGCCACCAGTGGACCCTGCGCGACCACCACATCGTGTTCGGCTCGATCATCGACGTCTACACCGCCCCGGGCACCGGGGCCGAACCCGGCACCACGGTCAGCAGCGAGATGACCGTGAAACGCGGCGACGAGGGCTTCGCGCATGACCGTCCTGGGCTACCGCAACGGCCGCTTCGACAGCATCGTTGAACGCAACGGCAACTTCGGGCTCGCCCAACTCCAGCAAACCGTCCCGGCCGGCGAGGACGTCATCACCGTCTACGGCGACGGCCGCCAGAACGACCCGGTCACGCCTGGTGCCCGGCTTCCGCGCGCGTCAACATCCTGCCCACCGACGGCGGTGCGGTCGGAGACCGCGATCTCTACCAGCTCAGCCACCTCGACCCGCCCGGGTCCTGGGCCGGCGGGGACATGCTGACCGGCAACCTCGCCCCACCGGGCTCGGGCTACTGGGGCCTGGTCGACCTCAACATCGCCCCGGCCCACTGACCCCGAACACCGTCCCGCCGAGCCACGGTGACTCTGGGCAGTTTCGCTTCCTCGCGCCCTGGTAGAGCGCGACACGTCCAGCCTGGTCTGAGTTCGACCGATTCTTGCCTATCCCCTTCCTTGAGGCCGCATCGGTCGACGTCGGCAGGCCAGCCGAGTTCGCCGTGACCAACTAGGGATGCCGCGATACTTGAAGTTATCGCGGTATAGGCACGGAGCCCTCGACTGATCAGGCGCCGAAGCGGCTTCCGGGGGATCGGCTCGTGGTTGTTCAATGGGGCCACGCCCGGGTCAGGCTGTCGCGCAGCTTCGGGAGGTCTCCGGGGTCCAGTCGCCCCTCGAGCTCTCGTTCCAGGTCGCGGAGGATCCCCGAGGCGACGTCGCGACGGCGGGACCCCGCGTCGGTGAGTCCGATCAGGGTGCTGCGCGGGAACCCCGGCGCCGGCGTGCTGACCAGGAGGCCTTCCTCGACGAGCTGGGTCACGGCCCGGTGCATCGTCTGGCGGGTGACACCGGCCCGGCGCGCGAGCTCCGCGACGCTCAGCGACGTATCCGGCTCCAGGTAGGCGAGGACGGCCGCGTGCGCCGGCGTGATCGGGGCGACGCCCGCGGCGTCGAGGCGTTCCAGCAGCTCCTCGGAGAACCATCGAACGGCTCGTTGGAGCAGCCCGAGCAGGGGCGGCCCCACCTCGGAGCGGTCCTCGGGGCTCATTGGTCGCGCTCCTCTCGCCCGTGAGCTAGCCTCTGTGTCAGTAACGCTGACACAGTGAGGTGTGGGACATGGCAGGCTATGGCGTCGACGTCCTCGTGGCGGGGGCCGGCCCGGTCGGGCTCACGGCGGCACTGCAGCTGGCGCGCTGGGGTGTCTCGGTGCGCGTGGTGGACGCGGCGTCGGGCCCGGCCACGACCAGCCGCGCCCTCGGGACGCAGGCCCGCAGCCTCGAGATCTACGACCAGCTCGGCATCCTCGGCGACATCGCCCCGCACGGGACGAGGGTCAACGCCTTCGTCCGCCACCAGGGCGACGGTGCGGCTCGGGTCGACTTCGAGTACGGCGACCTGGCGACCCGGTTCCCGTACATGTTCAACATCGATCAGGTGATCACCGAGCGCGTGCTGCGCGGTCACGCCGCCGCGGCCGGGGCCGGGGTGGAGTGGAACACCCGACTGGAGTCGTTCCAGCACGACGAGGACGGCGTCACCGCCGTGCTGCGCCGCGGAGAATCCGGTGCGGAGCAGGAGACGGTGCGAGCGCGCTACCTGTGGGGCTGCGACGGCGGACACTCGACGGTCCGCAAGACCCTCGAGCTCCCGCTGGCCGGCGAGGCCGCCCACACCTGGCTGATCGCCGACGCGATCGTGCACACCGACCTCGACCGGGACGGCGTGCACTGGCTGTTCCCGGCCGGCGGCGCCCTGATGGCCTTCCCGTTCCCGGACCCGCACAAGTGGCGACTCCTGGACACCACCGGCGACGGCGACCCCGACGATCCCGACCAGATCGCCCGGCAGTTCAGCACCAAGCTGTCGCAGGCCCTGGGACGCGACACCGTCGTCGAGAACCCCAGCTGGGCGTCGAAGTTCACCATCCAGCAGCGCGCGGTACCCGCGATGCATGTCGGGCGGTGCTTCGTGTCCGGTGACGCCGCGCATGTCCACTCCCCCGCGTCCGGGCAGGGCCTCAACACCGGCATCCAGGACGCGTACAACCTGGCGTGGAAGCTGGCCATGGTCGTCCACGGCCACGCCGAGGCCACGCTGCTCGACACCTACGACGCCGAGCGCGTCCCCATCGGCCAGGCCCTGCTCGCCTCCACCGGCAAGGTCATGGACACGGCGATGGTCGACACCGACACCGCGGCCCGCCCAGGACTCCGACCACGGCTTCATGCGCCAGCTCATCCGCAGCATGTCGGGTCTGGGGATCGCGTATCCCGACAGCCCGCTCACGCTGCTCGACGACGAGTCGGGGCACGGTCCACGACCTGGGCAGCGACTCACCCAGATCTCCGCCGCGGACGCCCAGTCGCCCGGCTGGACCGCGCTGCGCGCGTCGCTGCGGACCTCGGCGTGGCACCTGCTCGTCGTCACCGGCGGCGAGCACACCCCCGGCCAGGACGAGGTCACCTCCGGGAACGGGTCGCTCCCGGCCTGGCTGGACGCGGTGACCATCAGCCGGCGGCGCCGGCCCGAGGACGACCACGGCGTGCACGACCCTGACGGCCGGGTCCGGGACACGCTGGCCGCGAGCGACGGGGACTGGCTCCTCGTCCGTCCCGACGGCTACCTCAGCGCGCGCGGCATCGGGGACGCCGCGCTCCACGCCGCTCTGGACCGGCTGGTCGGCCTACGCCTGCGGGAGCCGGCCCGTGTCTGAGCAGGTGAGCAACTGGGGCCGGTGGGGCGACGACGACGAGCTCGGAACGCTGAACCTGATCGACGACGGGGCCTGCGCGCGGGCCGTCGCGCAGGTGCGCACCGGGCGACGGGTGTCGCTGGCGAGGCCCATCGAGCCGGCCTCGATGCTGGGCGGGCCGTTCGCTCCGCCCACACCGCCCTCCCCACCGGTGCAACAGGCCATGCTCCACACCGGCGTCCCACCGATGGCCATGGCCGAGGTGCTCGTCGTGACCCCGCACAACCCCGGGCTGACCCACCTCGACGCGACGGTGCACATCCCGGTCGACGGGCACGTCTACCCGGGCCGTCCCCTGAGCGAGGCCGTGACCCCGACCGGTGTCCGCCACGGCTCGACCACGGCGTTCGCCGACGGTGTGCTCACCCGGGGAGTCCTGCTCGACCTGGCTCCCGGCGACCGGCTGCCGCCGGGCCACCCGGTCACCGGCGCCGACCTCGACGCCGCCGAGCAGCACGGTGGGGTGCGCCTGGAGCCCGGGGACGCGCTGGTGGGTGCGCGGCGGCTGGTCGTTCTCCCGGGACCCCGCCGAGCCGATGCCCGGCATGACCGCCGACGCGGTGGCGTGGATGCGACGACGCGACGTCTCGCTCTACGCCGGCGACATCGGCGACGCGCACCCGCCGGTCGACCCGGACGTGACGCTGCCGCTGCACCTCGTCGGGCTGGCCCGCCTCGGCATGCCGCTGATCGACGGCGCCGAGGTCGAGGAGCTGGCCGCGGTGTGCGCCGAGCTCGGCCGCTGGTCGTTCCTGCTCTCCGTCGCGCCACCCCGACTTCGGGCTGGCACCGGCGTGCCGGTGAACCCCCAGGCGATCTTTTAGAACCAGGTGCGGCGACGCGCGCGAGACACCCTCGGGGCGCGGTGCGGTCGCACTCGCCCGCGTGCCGGCTACCTCGCGATTTGCCCTGTCGCGTCCGGGAGCTTAATGTCCGGACATTAGGCGCGGGAGCGTGGCGGGCAGAAGACACGGGGTAGGTGACGACGTGGTCACGCACATCGAGCAGGACATGATCGTGCACGAGCAGGAGCCCTACAACGCCGAACCGCCCCCCGGCGCGCTGGCCGGACACGTGATCACCCCGGTCGAGGCGTTCTACGGGCGCAACCACGGCGTGATCCCCCGGATCGACCCGGGGACGTGGCGGCTGCGGGTCGACGGGATGGTCGAGCGTGCCCTGACCCTGTCCCTGTCCGACCTCGGGCAGCGGTTCGAGCACCACGAGGTGATCGCCACCCTGCAGTGCGCCGGGAACCGTCGCGCCGGGCTGATGGCCGTGCACGACATCCCCGGACAGCACCCATGGGGACCGGGCGCGACCTCGACCGCCCGCTGGATCGGGGTGCGCCTGGGCGATGTGCTCGCCGAGGCCGGAATCCGCCCGGAGGCCACCGACATCGCCTTCACCGCTCCCGACGTGGCCGACGAAGCGTCCCCACCGCAGCCCTACGGAGGGTCGATCACCGCCCGGAAGGCCGCCGCCGAGGAGGTCCTGCTCGCCTGGCAGATGAACGGCGAACCGCTGCCCGTCGCCCACGGCGCCCCGGTCCGTGTCGTGGTTCCCGGGCACATCGGCGCGCGCAGCGTGAAATGGGTCGAGCGGATCACCGCCCAGGACCATCCTTCGGACAACTTCTTCCAGCAGAGCGCCTACCGACTGCTGCCCGCGGACACCGACACCTCACGGACCCGCCCCGGTGACGGGGTCGAGCTCAACGCGGTCGCCCTGAACTCCGAGATCCTCGTCCCCGCCCACGGCGCGGAGCTCGACGCCGGACCCACCGCCGTTCTCGGGTACGCCTTCGCCGGTGACGACCGGACCGTGAGCCGGGTCGACGTATCCGTCGACGGCGGCGTTCAGTGGGTGCAGGCCGAGCTCGACGACCAGATCAGCCCGTGGGCCTGGCGGTTCTGGCGCACGACCGTCGACCTGCCGGCCGGCCGGACCGAGATCACCGCGCGAGCCTGGGACAGCTCGGCCGCGTTGCAGCCCGAACACCCCCGCAGCGTGTGGAACCCGAAGGGCTACGTCAACAACGCCTGGCCCGCCGTCACCGTGACCGCCCGCGCGTGAGCACGCGCCGCGTCTGCCGGGGACGGAGCCGTGACGAGGGAGGTGCTGCGGTGGTGAGGCAGCCCAAGGCACCGGACGCGGAGCGCGGTCTGATCAGCGTGTCGCCCCGCTTCTGGCTGGTCGTGGTGTTGACCGGGTTCGGGGCAGGCGCCGCCGGGTCCGCCCTGATGCTGGTGCCCTACACGGTCCAGCATCTGGCGTCCGGCAACACCGAGCTGGACTTCCTGCGGGGTGTCGAGCAGGCCTCCGCGTTGCGCCGGGTGATCGTGCTCGCCGTCCGCCGGCCTGCTGGGCGGCACCGCCTGGTGGGCGCTGCGCCGTTGGCTGCGACCCAGCCAAGGGGTGTCGGAGGCCGTATGGTCGCCCCGCGGTCGGATGCGGATCGTGCCGACCGTCCTCGAGGGTCTGGTGCAGATCGTGGTCGTCGGGATGGGCGCGTCGCTGGGACGTGAGGGCGCACCCCGCCAGGTCGGCGCCGCGATCGCGTCCACGCTCAGCGACCTCACCGGAATGTCGAGCCAGCAGCGCCGCCTGCTGATCGCCTGCGGCGCCGGCGCCGGGCTGGCGGCGGTCTACAACGTGCCCTTCGGCGGAGCGGTGTTCACCCTCGAGGTGCTGCTGGGCTCCCTGTCCCTGCCGCTGGTGATCCCCGCGGTCCTCACCTGCGTGATCGCCACCATGGTCGCGTGGGCGGTGCTCGGCGACCACGCGACGTACACCGTGGCCGCCTTCCCGCTGACCGGCTCACTGATCGTGTTCGCCGTACTCGCCGGGCCGCTGTGTGGGCTCGGCGGAGTCGCGTTCGTCCGCCTGGTCGCCTGGTCCAAGGCCCGGGCTCCGCGCGGCTGGCGGCTGCCGCTCGCGACGACGGGCGTGTTCACGGCACTCGGCGGGCTCGCGATCGCCTTCCCCCAACTGCTCGGCAACGGGAAAGGACCGGCTCAGCTCGCCCTCGACGGCGGCGGTGGAGCGGCCCTGCTCGCCGCCCTGGTGGTCCTCAAACCTCTCGTCACCGCCGCCTGCCTGCGCAGCGGCGCCACCGGCGGACTGTTCACCCCCACCTGGCCACCGGCGCCCTGCTCGGCGGGGTCCTCGGGCACGGCTGGGCCCTGCTCTGGCGCGGTACCCCGCTCGGGGCGTTCGCCGTCGTCGGGGCCGCCGCCCTGCTTGCCGCCGCCCTCCAGGCACCGGTCTCCGCGGTCGTCCTCGTCCTCGAGCTGACCCACGTCGGCCAGGCCGCACTCGTTCCGCTCGTCCTCGCGGTACTCGGCGCCAGCCTGACCGCACGCACCCTCGAGGGCCGCTCGACCTACACCATCGGACTCCCCGACACCGCCGAAGGACCACCCGCCATCCCCACCGAACCCGTCAAGGCCACCGGACCGGCCCGGGCACCTGACCCGCACGACTCGACGCAGGGGCCGGCGGAGCAGACTCACGCGTCCGGCAGCCGGGCCGAGGCCGCGGTGTCGCGGTCCTGGGCCTCGCACGTGCGGCGGTAGGCCCGGTTCCGGATGCGGAGCACGACGGTGGCCAGCAAGGCCGAGAGCAGGGAGCCCGCCAGCACGCCGAGCTTGACGTGGGCGTCGCGTTCGCTGCCGGAACCGTAGGCGAGCTCGCCGACGAGCAGGGACACGGTGAAGCCGATCCCGGCCAGCAACGACAGACCCAGCACGTCCCACCAGGACAGGCCCTCGTCGAGCTGCGCGCGGGTGAACCGCTGCACCAGCCAGGTGGAGCCCAGGACACCCACGAGCTTGCCGTCGACCAGGCCCACGATCACGCCCAGGCTGACCGAGTCGGCCAGGCCGACCCCGAGCCCACCCGCGCCGGTGATCGAGACACCGGTGGCGAAGAACGCGAACACCGGCACGGGGAAGCCGCTCGAGATCGGCGGGAAACGATGCCCGAAGTGCTCGGCCAGACCCGGTCCGGCATCCGGGCCGCCCGCCGCCTCGGAGCGGACGACCGGGACGGCGAACCCGAGCAGGATGCCCGCGACGGTGGCGTGGACCCCGGAGGCGTGCGCCAGCCCCCAGCTCAGGACGGCCAGCGACAGCAGCACCCACCAGGACCGGATCCGCCGCTGGACCAGCACGGTGAACAAGCCCAGCGCGAGCACCGCGAGCAGCAGCGGGACCGGCGACAACGACTGGGTGTAGAACACCGCGATGATCGTGATCGCGATCAGGTCGTCCACCACCGCCAAGGTCAACAGGAACGTGCGCAGGCCGGCCGGGAGATGCGTGCCGATGATGGCCAAGCACGTCGCCGCGGCCAAGAGCGGGGCAGCGCTTTCGGCGGTCGTCCGGTCGACGCCGCCGCCGAGCTGCTCGTGCTAAGGGTCGTCGTTCCGGGTCTCGGCCCGGAACTGGGGCGCCACGCCGCGGTCGTGCGCCGGATCCGTAGTCAGGACCACGACCTCGTCCCCGGGCGAGAGGGTCATGGTCTGGCTCGGCACCGCCGGGTTCCCGTCCCGGATGACCATGCTGACAGCGGTGTCCTCCCCGAAGGTGAGCTCGTCGAGCCGTCGCCCCTCGGCGAAGGAGCCGTCGTCGACGGTGTGGTGGCGCATCAGGTCGGGACGGTCGCGGAAGCGCAGGTTCGCCGTCCACGGGCGGGGCTCGAGCGCCCGCATCGGCACCCGCCATCGGCGGGCGAGGGGGAATACGAGGCTCCCCTGCACGATCACCGAGAAGGCCACGACCACGAAGATCACGTCGAAGACAAGGTGCTCGTCGGCCTGCCCGGAGGTCAGGACGTAGGTGCCGAGCAGGACGGGCACGGCGCCCTTGAGTCCCGACCAGAGCACGAAGGCGCGCTCGCCCCAGCTCAGGCGGACAGCAAGCAGGAGGGGCCCGACCAGCACCGGGCGCACCACGAACACGAGCAGTGCGGCGAGGACCAGGCCGGTCAACCAGACTGGCCGGGAGAACAGGTCGGTGAACGGCACGGTGAGCCCGAGGACGACGAAGGCCGCGACCTCGGCCAGGCTGGCCAGGGCTGTGTGGAAGGCGCGGACCTCGTTCTTGAACGGGGCCCGGTCGTCGCCGATGACGATGCCGGCTAGGAACACTGCGAGGAAGCCCGATCCGCCGGCGACAGTCGCGGCGCCGTAGACGCCCAGGGCCAGTGCGACCGTCCGGAGCGGGTAGAGGCCCTCGCCCGGCAGTGGCAGTCGCTGCATTGCTTGGCTGAGGATCCACCCACCCGCACCGCCGACGACGGCACCGACGACGAGCTGCACGGCGAAGGTTCCCAGCGCCGAGAGCGCGGCCGAGCCGTCGAGCACGCTTCCCAGACCGAGCAGACTGACCATTAGGGCGATTCCCACCGGGTCGTTGGCGCCGGACTCACCCTCGAGCAGCGTCCCGGTCCGCCCCTGCACCTCACGCTGTCCTAGGACGGAGAAGACCACGGCCGGGTCCGTGGGTGCGAGGGCGGTTCCGAGGAGCAGGGCGGAGACCCAACCGAAGCCGAACAGCAGATGGGCGGCGGCGGCGAGGGCTGCGGCGGTGAGGAGGGTCCCGACGATCCCGAGACTGAGGACCGAGCCCAGCACGGTCCTGATCCGGCGCAGGCCGATGTGCATCCCGCCGTCGAAGAGGATCAGCACCAGAGCGACGGTCACGATTCGGTCCACCGTGCTGATCGACGGCGTGGACACCGTCGGGAACACGCTCGCGACCAGCGAGGCTCCCAACAGGAAGAAGGCTGGGGCAGGGACCCGGACCCGCTGGCTGACACGGCTCGACGCGATCGCCAGCGTGAGCACGCCGCCGACGATGAGCAGGATCCACGCGTAGGGCTCGATGTCTTCCACCACGGGTACCGATCCTGCCTGGTCCGGTGGGTCGGTGCGCGGACCGAGCGCCTGGTCAGGACCGATCGTCCGCGCTCGCGCCGACACCCGAGCAGGCGACGATGACGGCCACGACGGCGAGCATCCAGAAGGTCATCGCGAGCCAGGGGAGCCGGATCTCGAATCCGAACTCCAGGACCCCCGCCACCGAGAGCAGGAGGGCGAGGACCGCAAGGAGGATGCGGCGGCGGTGGCGGCTCCGGGGGCCGCATGCCCGGCTGCCCGTCGGCTGGGCGGGGTCTCGAACCACCGGGCATCACTCCCTTCACGGATCGACGCCTCGACCGTAGGGCGTCCCGTTCCCCGTCGTGACGCGCGGACGGAGCGTCCGGCGGCCCGGGGTCGGTCCCGTGGCTGCCGGCCGGAGCTAGTTCCCGGGCTAGGCGCCACCATCGTCGAGTTCCCGAGTCCGCGCGGTCGAGGTCGACGAACTCAACAATGCACGCATGCATGTACTCGAGGGGGCCTCGGGGCGGCCTGCACGACCCGGACGTGGTCGCTGACCTGGTCCGGCGACGGCGCGCCGAGGACGGCGATGTCGCCTCGAGTGACGGCGAGTCAGACTGGCCCGTATCGATACTTGTCCATACCGATATTGTCGCGTATCGTTGAGGGATGGCAGCAGAACCGACGCGAGCGGGCCGCAAACGCGACCACTCCCGCGACGGTGCGATCCTCGAGGCGACGCTGCTCGTTCTGGCCGACGCCGGCTACGACGGCCTGACCATCGACAAGGTCGCCACCCGGGCCGGAGCCGCCCGGGCCACGGTGTACCGGCGGTGGCCGACCAAGGCCGACCTCGTGCTCGCCGCGGTCGAGCAGCTCGGCCAGAGCGACGTGGACCTCGACGCGCTTCCCGACACCGGCAGCC
The DNA here is from genome assembly GCA_963849235.1 of uncultured Actinomycetota bacterium. GTDB lineage: Bacteria > Actinomycetota > Actinomycetes > Mycobacteriales > Pseudonocardiaceae > Actinomycetospora. The sequence continues at coordinate 57,320 of CAWKGY010000008.1, forward strand.
TGCGCGACGACATGGCCGCGATGATCCTCACCGAGACCGAGGAAGAGCAGCAGTTCCGCACCAAGATCATGACCGGACTGCTCTCCCTGTCCTTCACCGACGAACCCCGCCTGGCCGACGCCGCCACCGGAGCCGGCGTCGGACCCTGGACGAAGGCCATCGCGGTCCTGATGCGCCGCGCGATCGACCGCGGCGAATTCTCCGATGTCGCCGACATCAGCGTCCTGGCCCAGGTCATTCCCATGCTCTGCATCGCCCGCGCGGTGCAGCACCAACCCATCACCCGTCAGTTCAGCCTCACCATGATCGACCAGGTGATCGTTCCCGCCTTGCGCGGACATCGCTGACCCACGATCCCCACGGGCCCGACCATCCGGGGCCCTGCCCTCAACCCGATCGATCCCCACGGCCCGGCGGCACATGCGAGCCGCCGATACCCGGGCATCGCCCGCGTCAGGAGACTGCGATGAGCATCAGCGCGATCACCCACCTCAACTTCCGCGGGAACGCCCGCGAAGCCCTCACGGTCTACCAGTCGGTCTTCGGTGGCCAGGTCATGATCGCCACCTACGCCGACGTCGGGGTGCCCCAGGACTCCACCAACACCGACCGAGCAGTGTTCGCCCCGGTCCCACCCGACTCCCCCGACGCCGACCACGTCGCCTTCGGCGTGCTCGCCGCCGAGAACGGCCTCCGGCTCGCCGCCTACGACGTCTTCGGCACCAACGACGCGGGCGTGGCCACCGCGCAACTCGCCGACGCCTCGACGCGCGCCGCCGGGCTGACCCACACCGAAGAGGTCTTCCTCCTGCTCAACGGCGACACCCTCGACGAGATCAACCCGTTCTGGGACGCCCTGAGCGACCAGGCCACCGTCATCCAGGAACTCGCCCCTGCCGACTGGGCCCCCGCCTACGGCATGCTCACCGATCGCTTCGGCGTCACCTGGATCTTCGGCGTGACCCCCGCCTAGACACATCCAGGCATAGGCCGGTAGGTGTCCGTGGCGGTCTCCACGAAGCCCGGGGGGATGGCGTTCCCCGCACCCCGGACAAAACCCCTTCTCGCGCTGCCCAGCGGGTCAGTTCGATGCACGTGGCGTCGGTGCACGTGGCGTCGGTGCACGTGGCGTCGGTGCACGCCCTGCGCGATCCGGGGACGAGGTCGGTGATCAAGCCATCGGCGAGGTCGACGAGGCTCACCGTCACGCCCGCGGTCGGAGGAACCTCCGTGCGCTCGAGGACCTGGCGAGGGTGGTCCGGTCCGGCGGTGAACGCAGCTCACGAAAGCGCGCGGCGTAGGCGGCGGCAGTGCGCTCGTCGACCTCCTCCAAGGTCAGGCGCCCCTCGCCGCCACCGCGGTGCAGGGCCGCCACGACCTCGGCCCGCAACCCGGCCCCTGTCGCATCGCCATCGCGTCTCATCGCCCTGGCGGAAGGACCTCGTGGACATTGCACTGCTGCCATCCGACCCGGAATAAGGACAGACCGGCCGACCAATCGACGTCCTGGGGCGAACCTAGGCCCGCCCTGGGCGAAGATCTCGCGGTCTTCCACGCACACCTCGGCGTGGGCTCGAGCGGCTGGAGGGCGAACCACTCGGTCACGTCTCGCAGGCCCGACGGCTTCGGCACATCCTTCTCCGACGGGACACCCGGTCTCGGGGCCGGGGGCGGCGCTAACATCGCTGTGATGACCTCCAGCTTGGCCGACCTCGAGGCTCGGATCGCCGCGCTCGAAGCCGAGCGCGCGGACTACCGGGCAGTGCTCGCGGCGATCAACGCCCTCGGGCAGAACCAGCGCGCGCACAGCGAGCGCACCGAGGCGGTCGAGACACGACTCAACGCGGTCGGCGACCAGGCTGCCGGCGTGGGCACTAGCGCACCACGGCCACGTGCGGTGCCTCTCCGGCTGGAGTCAGATTGTCGGCGCTGGGCGTGGTGTGGGTCACGCTTGGTGGCCTGCTCGGAGCCAGGCGATGTAGTCGTCGGCGGCGGCGGCGGTGTCGTACTCCGGCTCGAAGCCGGTGTCCGCGCGGAGTCGGGTGATGTCGAGTGGCTGCCCCGTCCGCGGCGCCCCGGAGGGCAGATCGAGGTCGGCGTCGGGCGCGGTGCGGCGCAGCGCTTCGACGACGTCGCTGTTCGTGGTGACTCGACCGGAGGCGACGTTGTAGGTGTGGTGCTCGAGCTGGTCGGCGATGGTCAGCAGGGCGATCGCTCGGCCGGTGTCCTTGACGTAGCAGAGGTCGAGGCCGTCCTCCAGGTGCGGAGTGCGCAGCAGGCTCGACAGATCGAGACGGCTTGCCGGACGCCGCCGCGTGGGCGAGCGCCGGGGCCGCGAAGAAGGGGTCCTCGTGGCCGAGTGGCCCCCAGGTCCCGGAGATGCGCAGGTTGATCATGCTGACTCCGGTGGCCTCCGCGAGCTGCTCGGAGAGGAGCTCGCTGATCTTCTTCGACCGCGGGATCGGGTGCGGGGAGCTCAGCGGCAGCGGCAGGTCTTCGGTCAGCGGCCCGTCGTGCGCGACGCCGCTGTAGACCCCGATCGTGCTGGCGAGCCCGACCCGGTGCACGTCCCACTCCTGGGCCACGCGACCGATCGCGAGCAGGCCGTCGAGTAGGCGGGCTGTGTCATCGATGCCGCCCACGGAGCCGCGCGGGGCGGGGTAGCCGGCGAGGTGCACGATGCCGGTGATCGTGTGGCGGCGTCCTATCGCCCGCAGTGTCTCGAGGTCGGCGACGTCGCCCTGTTCGGCCGCGACCGGCAGGTCTGCCAGGTGCTCGGGCACCTCCGCGTTGCGGCGCGAGAGGAGCACGCTGCTCTCCCCCAGGTCGTGGAGTGCCCGCACAACGTGGGTGCCGATGAAGCCGGCGCCGCCGGTGACCAGGATCAACGTCATCATCCCTACTGTTCGCCCTGCTGATCGTCACTTCTACTGACGATCAGTGTAGGAGCTATAGTGGCGGGGTGTCGAGCACGGAAGACGGGAGCGACGGTGCCGAGGACGTCCGGCCGCACGACGCTGTCCTGGGCTACCTGCTCAAACACGCAGACCAGGCGCTGGAGCGACGCTGCGAAGCTGCTCTCTCCCAGATCGGGGTGACCACTCGCGAGCTGGGAGTGCTGCGGGTCATCGCAGGCGCAGAGGCTCGCTCCCAGCAGGAGATCGCGGAGCTGCTCGAGATCGACCGCACGACGATGGTCGCCTTCATCGACAGCCTGCAGCGGCGCCGGATCGTGGCGCGGCGGCAGGCCGAGCACGACCGGCGCCGCAACGTCATCGACCTCACCGACGAAGGGTGGGACGTGTTCCGACGGGCCGAACAGCTATCAGTGCAGGTCGAACAGGCATTCACCTCGTCCCTCAGCGAAGCCGCGGCCGCGGACCTCCGTCGAACGCTGAGGACGCTGCTCGCTCGCGGCGGAGCAAGCTAGGGCCGTCGACGAGCGATCAGATC
>CAWKGY010000009.1:0-371622 GCA_963849235.1 uncultured Actinomycetota bacterium
CGTGGGGCCGAGGGGATGACGATGGTTCGCCCGGGCAAGGACGATCTGCAGGTCGAGCGGGACCTCCGCCGGGCGTACGCCCTGATCGAGAGGTTGCGCGGGCTCTCCGCCGAGGACAGCGTCGCCGCCCTGCACGACCACGCCGTCCTCACCGACGTCTCGATCCACGAGGCCGCACTGGCGGTCCTCGCCGAATGGCGCCCGCCGGGGGATCGCGGCGCCAGATCCCCGCCTCGCACGTCTACACGACCGCCGACCGGACGGGTCGCGTCCTCGTGCGATGGCAGGGCCGCGAGAAGGCCCACGTGGCGGTCAGCGGGATCGGCAGCGACGACCTCGCCGGCCGGCTGCGGCGCGCCGTCGAGCCCGCCCTGCGCGCGGGCGCGACCCACCTCGTCATCGACACCCGCGGGACCAGCGGGGTGACGCCCCGGATTCGACGACGTCCTCTCCTGGGCGGGCCGGCGGCTCTGGGCGCGACGAGGCACGCTCATCGTGCGGAGCCCGCACCAGCCCTAGGCCGAGCACGAGGGTCGACGCGAGCGCGACGCACGAGCAGAGGAGCGCCGTGGCGCGGTGCTCGCCGGCCCGAGGTCACCGCGCGTGGACGACCCGGTCGCCCACCGGGCCCGGCGCTCCCCCCTCGGAACCGTCGAGGTGACGGCGGACGTCGTCGGTCGCGGCGACGAGGGCACGGATCCGCGCGGCGTCGCGCTCGGCGCGCGGGCGGCCGGACAGGGCCCGACCGAGCTGCAGGTACGCGTCGCCCAACCCGGCTCCGGTGACCGCCCGGCCGAGGCGCCGCACCCCGGACCGCATCCGGGTCCCGGCGCCCGCCGTCGTGTCCATCCGGGTCTGCGCACGCCGTTGGAATCCGGCTCAGGACCAGGTCCCCCGGGGCGTACTCGAGCCCGACCCGGGCCACGGCCGCGATCACCAGCTCGGTCGCGGCCTCCGGTCCGACCGCTCCCACGAGGTCGGGCGCGAGCCCGCCCAGAGCGGGGCGGGCCTCGCGGTCGACGTCGTCGTTGACCCGCCGAGCGAGCTCGCCCAGGGCGCGGTCGGTACAGCGCGGTCGGTCGCTCCACGGCTCACCGGCCAGCACCGAGACGTACTCCATCACGCAGGAGCCGCGATCGGGGCTGTGATGCCTGCCTGCGGCGAGGACGGGCATCCCGTCGGGTACATCCGTCGTCGTCCCCGTGCTGCGCGTCGCGCCGTCGTGCTCGGTCATGTCGGTCCTCCCGGTGCACACCGCCACCCGTCCGACAGACCCTCCCGGGCCGCCCCGACCAGGCGCATCACCCGGCGGGGATGACCGGGCCCGGCTCACGACCGGGGGCCGCCATCGACGACCCCGTCCGTCCGTGCTCGTCGCCGTTGCGGGACGATCCGCCGTGGCTCTTACCGAGTTCCGACCTGGGCTACGACGGCCCTTCACCCGAGACGATCACGGTGGTCCACGGCCCGGTCGACCGGCCGGGCCCCGGACGACGACCCCGAGGATGGCCCCACCGATGTCCCCTGGCGCAACCACGCCCTCACGAGCGCGGGTCTCGACGCTGCTCAGCAAGGTCCCCGAGATCACCCTGATGTTCTGGGTGGCGAAGCTGCTCACGACCGGCATGGGCGAGACCACCTGGGACGCCCTCGACATCGCCTTCGACCAGGCCATCGCGGTCACCATCACCGGCGTCCTGTTCGTGGCCGCCATGGTCATCCAGTTCGCGCGTCGCTCCTACAACGCCTGGTCGTACTGGTTCGCGATCGTCATGGTCAGCGTCTTCGGGACGACGGTCGCGGACCTCGTCCACAACGACTTCGGTGTGCCCTACACCGTCTCGACCTCGGTGCTGTTCGTGCTGGTCCTCGCGACCTTCGCCCTCTGGTACCGGGTGGAGGGCACCCTCTCGATCCACTCGATCACCACGCGGCGCCGGGAGGTCTTCTACTGGGCGGCGGTGCTGCTGACCTTCGCGCTCGGCACGGCGGCCGGGGACTGGACCGCCTCGACGCTGCACCTGGGCTACCTGCCCTCGGGCATCATGTTCGGGGTCCTGTTCCTGCTCCCCGCGATCGCCTACCGCTGGTTCGGGATGAACGCCATCGCGGCGTTCTGGACCTCGTACATCCTCACTCGCCCGTTCGGGGCCTCCTTCGCCGACTGGTTCGGCGGGCCGCCCGGGCGGGGCGGCCTCGCCCTCGGCATGGATCGCACCGCCATCGTCCTGACGGTGATCATCGTCGGGATCATCGCGTACTTCGCGATCTCGAAGGTCGACCAGCCGACCGCGGAGCCCGACGCGGTCGACGCGACGGCGACCGACCGGAGCGGGACGACGACCCGATGACGACCGCGGCCCCGACCCGACCCGCCCCGGCGTTCGTGACGGGCTGCGCCACCACGGCACGAGGACCGCCCTGATCAGCGGCTCCGAGCAGCTGACCTACGCCGAGCTGGCCGACCGCGTCGACGACGCCGCGGCGGCCCTCGCCGGCCCCCGCCGGCTCGTCCTGGTCACCGCATCCACGACGGTCGCCGGGCTGGCCGGCTACCTGGGAGCGCTGCGGGCGGGCCACGTCGCCCTGCTCGCCCCGGCCGGCGACCCGGAGACCGTCGCCTCGCTGCGTCGCACCTGGGATCCGGACGTCGTCCTCGGCAGCGACGCCACCGTCATCGCCACACGGACCGAGAGCCGGCACGAGCTGCACGAGGATCTCGCGCTGCTCATGGCGACCTCCGGCTCCACGGGCTCCCCGCGGCTGGTCCGGCTGTCCCGGGGATCGTTGGACGCGAACGCCGCCGCGATCGCCGACTCCCTCGACGTCAGGCCCACCGACCGCGCGGTGACCACCCTGCCGCTGCACTACTGCTACGGCCTGTCGGTCGTGCACTCCAACCTGCTCGCGGGGGCGGCGGTGCTGCTCACCGACGCCTCCGTGACCGACGCCGGGTTCTGGAGCACGGTCCGGGAGCACCGGGCCACCAGCCTGCACGGCGTCCCGCACACCTTCGCCCTGCTCGATCGGGTCGGCTTCGCGGAGATGGATCTCCCCACCTGCGCTACGTGACCCAGGCCGGCGGGCGACTCGAGCCGGCGCAGGTGCGCCGCTGGGCGTCGGTCGGCGAGCGCCGCGGCTGGCGCCTCGTGGTGATGTACGGCCAGACCGAGGCCACGGCCCGCATGGCCTACCTGCCCCCGGACCTCGCCGCCACGAGCCCGGAGTCCATCGGGACCGCGGTCCCGGGAGGGCAGCTGCGCATCGACGATCCCGACGACGACGGGATCGGCGAGATCGTCTACACCGGCCCGAACGTCATGCTCGGCTACGCGCACACCCCGGCCGACCTGGCCCTCGGACGCACCGTCACCGAACTGCGCACCGGCGACCTCGGGCGGCGCCGGGCCGACGGGCTGTTCCAGGTCACCGGACGCCGCTCCCGCTTCGTCAAGCCCTTCGGGGTCCGCGTCGACCTCGACGCCACCGAGACCCTGCTGGCCGCGGAGGGGCTCGTCGCGGCCGTGACCGGCGACGACTCCCGCCTCGTGATCGCGGTGGAGCGCGGCGACGGCACGCACGACGCCGGCCGCGGGCAGCTCGCGAGCGCGGGCGCCGAGCACGACCTGGCCGCGCGGACCCGCGAGATCGTCACCGACCGGCTGCACCTGCCCGACGCGGTCGTCGCGGTGGTCGTCGTCGGGGACCTGCCGCGCCGCGCCAACGGCAAGCTCGACCACCCCGCCGTCGCCGCCCTCGCGGCACCCGAGGCCGTCCCGGAGCGCGGCCTGTTGACGCGGCTGCGCGAGCGGGCGACACGTCGCTCGAGGCCGGCCACCGTCCACGAGGTCTTCGCGCGGACCTTCCCCGGCCAGGTCCTCGACGACCGCGCCTCGTTCGTCGACCTCGGTGGGGACTCCCTGACCTACGTCGGAGGTCTCGGCCGACCTCGAGCGCGCTCTCGGCCACCTGCCCGAGGGCTGGGACACCGTCCCGCTCGGCGAGCTCGCCGCGCAGGCCGCGCCCACGCCCACCCCGTCGCGCTGGTCCCGGGTGGAATCGGTGATCGTGCTGCGCGCGCTGGCGATCGTGCTCGTCGTCGGCGAGCACGACCACCTCTGGACCTGGCTCGGCGGCGCCCACCTGCTGCTCGCCATCGCCGGCTGGACCTTCTCCCGGTTCCTGCTGACCCGCACCGACGACCAGGAGACGACGACGGGTGCTCCGTCACGGCTCCCGTGGCGCATCCTGCGCTCGGCCGCCCTGATCGCGGTGCCCAGCTCGCTGTGGATCCTGCTGCGGTCCACCGTGACCGGGTCGGTGCAGCACCAGGACGCGCTCCTGCTCGGGTCGGTGTTCCACCCGCTGGTGCAGGGCTACTGGTTCGTCGACTCGCTGGTGCAGATCCTCGTCGGGGTCGCGGTGCTGTTCGCGGTGCCCGCGGTGCGTCGCTTCGAGCGCCGCCACCGGTTCGCGCTGCCCGCGATCGTGCTCGCCGCCTCCCTCACGCTGTGGCTGGTCCCCAGCTACGACCACACCGTGACCTCCGACCTCTACAGCACCCACCTCACGGTCTGGCTCTTCGTGCTCGGCTGGATGCTCCACCGTGCGGTGACGCCGACCCAGCGGGTGCTCACCGTGATCGCGAGCCTGGTGCTGGTCCCCTCGTTCTTCGGCACCGAGTACGAGCGCGCCGCGATCGTGCTGGTCGGTCTGCTCGTCCTGCTGTTCGTCGACCGGATCCGGGTGCCGCGCCTGCTCGTCGCCCCGGTCACCGCCGTCGCCGGCGCCTCGCTGGGCATCTACCTCACCCACTTCGCGCTGCTCACGCTGCTCGACGTCGGCGTCCCCCCGGCCGTGCTCGTCGTCCTCGGCCTCGGCGTCGGGATCGCCGCCTGGCGGCTCGGCACCGCCGCGACGCAGCAGGTGGTGCGGTACGCACGGCGGCGCGACCTGTTCCGGGCGTCCGACGCGGCGGCGCCGGCCTCGGCGTCGGGATGAGTCGCCCGACGGCTCCCCCGCCGCCCCGGAGCGGCGACACCCTCGGTGACGTCCTCGCGCTCACGGCGCTGTCCGGTGTGGCCGGGCTGGTCCTCGTCGTCGCCGACGACGCGTGGCACCCCGGCCGTACCGTGACGGGCCTGCTGCCGCCGGCGCCGATGCTCGTCCAGACCTACGCGCCCGTGATCAGCGTCGTCGCACTCGTCGCGGTGCTGCTGGCCCTGCTGCTGGCGGCGAGTCTGGGCCGCCGCAGCCGGCGCGCGTGGACGCTCGCCGCGGCGGTGGTGGCGCTGCTGAACGTGGCGGCGCTGCTCGCGATCGCGGCCCCGGTCGCGGCGGTGGTCACGACCACGGTGCGCGCGGGCGGGACGATCGACCCGCTCCGCGCGATCGGCCTGCCGCACCGCACGCCCCGCGCGCCCGACCTGCGATCCGTGTTCGCGGTGACCGCCGACGGGACACCGTTGCACCTGTCGATCTGGCGGCCGGTCCCCGGCAGCGCTGCTCCCGCGCGTTCCGGACCGGCCGCGGACGCCGCCACCACGTCCGCCGCGGCGCCGGTCCTCGTCTGGGTCCACGGCGGGGGGTGGGTGGGCGGCAACGACCTCGGCCCGGCCGCGGCGCTGACCCGGTGGGCCGAGCGCGGCTGGCTGGTGGTCAGCGTGGAGTACGGCCTGGACTCCGCCGGGCACCCGACCTGGGACCGCGCCGGTCCCGAGGTGGCGTGCGCGCTGGACCGGGTCGCCGGTCAGGCCGCCTCGCTGGGCGGCGATCCCTCGCGCATCGTGCTCGGCGGCGACTCCGCCGGCGGTCAGCTCGCGGTGTCGGTCGCCTACCACGCGGCCTCCGGGACGCAGACGTCCTCGTGCGGCTCGCCCGTGCCCGTGCCCCGCGCGGTGGCCGTCGAGTACCCCGCGGTGGACCTCGTCGACGGCTACGAGCACGGCGCCCGCTCCCCCGTCCCCCGGTTCGACGCCCGCTGGCTCGCCACCACCTACACCGGCGGCAGCCCGTCCCAGGTCCCGGAGCGCTACCGGGCGATCTCGGGCACCGCCGCGCTGAGTCCCCAGGCCCCGCCGACGCTGGTGCTCGCCGCCGCCCGCGACAGCCTCGTCCCGCTCCCCGGCCTGCAACGCTTCGTCGCCGCCGCCCGGACCACCGGCGTCGACGCCTCCCTGGTCAGCGTGCCCTTCGCCGACCACGCCTTCGACGTCGTCGACGGCTCGCTCGGCGCCCAGGCCGCGACCTCGGTGCTGCAGCACTGGGCCGGGACCCGGGTCGGTACGCCGTGACCACGCGCCGCAACCCCTGGATGGACCTGCTGCGGGTCACGTCCCTGGTGATGGTGATCCTCTTCCACAGCACCTTCATCGGGCCGCTGACCTACCCGCGGTTCGTGGCGAGGCACCTGGTCTTCGCCCACCAGATCGGGGCGAGCCTGCTGCTCGTGCTCTCCGCGAACCTCGTGGCGAGCTCGCTGGCCGATCCCGCCCGGGCGACCACGCGGTGGTGGTTCTCCCGGATCGCCCGACTGTTGCCCGGCTTCGTCGTCGGGACCCTCGCCGCGACCATCGCGCTGGACTGGTTCGCGCCGGAGGGGATGTACCGGGTCGGTGTCGGGGATCTGTTCGCGAACCTCGCGATGCTGTGGAACTGGAACGGCTACCACCACTGGGACTACGTCGACGGCTCCTACTGGACCCTGCCCGTGCAGCTCGCCGCCTTCACCCTCGCGCCGTGGTTGCGCCGGACCCGGCTCGGCCACGGCCGAGGACTCCGCGTGGTCCTCTGGGCCGCGGTGCTGGTCCCCCTGGCGCAGTGGCCGCTGGCCCAGGGGACGGGCGGGCTCTACGACTCCGTCGTCGACGGCCTGGGGCTCTACCGCTGGCACCTGTTCGTCGCCGGCGTCGCCGCCTGGATGCTCAGCACGGGCCGGCTGCGTCACGGCCACGGCCTGGCTCTGCTCGGGGCCTGCGTCGCCGCGCACGCGGTGCAGAACGGGTACTGGGTGCCGGGGCAGGGCCTGGTCACCGACCGGTGGTCGGTGATCGGGGTCGGGCTCGGGGTCCTCGCGCTGCTGCTGGCCGTCCGGGTCCGTGAGCTGGGGATCGAGCCGCCCCGCTCCGTCGCGCGGGTCGCTGCGCGGCTCGCGGGGATCTCCTACGGGGTCTACCTGGTCCACCAGACCCTGGGGTACGTCCTGATGATGCGCCTGCAGGACTGGTTCGGCGCCGGGCCGGGCGTGCAGACCCTGGCGATGCTCGCGCAGGCGGTCCTGCTCGGTGCGCTGATGACGCACGCCGTGGAGCGTCCCGCCCACCGCGCCCTGCTCCGGGCCTTCGACCGCCACGCTCGACGCGCCACGCACACTCCCTTCCCGGCGAACCGTCTCGCAGAGCCGAGGCCGTCGGACCCGGTTCACCGGGGATTCCTGGTCGGACAGGGGCGAGCTCTTTACTCATCGGGGCCACATGATCCGGCCGCGACCATGACGCGCCATGACGCTTCCCTCGTCTGATGACACCGACACGTCGTCCGGCCTGCGTTTCGCCGCGAACAAGGTCCCCGAGATCACCGCGTGGTTCTGGATCGCCAAACTGCTCACGACGGGAATGGGCGAGACGACCTGGGACTGGTCCGCGATCGCCCTGGGTCCCGTTCCGGCCATCGTCCTGAGCGGCCTGGGATTCGTCGTCGCCCTGGGACTGCAACTGCGGGAACGCACCTACCGGCCCTGGATCTACTGGTTCGCGGTCCTCATGGTGAGCGTGTTCGGCACGACCTGCGCGGACGCCGTCCACGTCGTGCTCGGCGTGCCCTACGCGATCTCGACCGTCGCGTTCCTGCTGGCCGTGCTCGCGGCGTTCGGCATCTGGTACCGCGTCGAGGGGACCCTCTCGATCCACCGCATCGACACCCGCCGTCGGGAACTCTTCTACTGGGTCGCGGTCATCATGACGTTCGCGCTCGGCACCGCCCTCGGCGACTTCACGGCCACGACCCTCGGGATCGGGTACGCGGCGTCCATCCTGGTCTTCGGTGTCCTGTTCGCCGTGCCGTTCCTGGTGGCGCGGTGGACGTCCGCGAGCACCGTGGCCACCTTCTGGTTCGCCTACGTGATGACCCGCCCCTTCGGGGCCTCCGTGGCCGACTGGCTCGGGGTCCCACCCACCCGGGGCGGTGTCGGCGCCGGGACCGGGCTGGTGTCCCTGGTGGCACTGCTCGCCATCGTCGGCGTCGTCCTCCGGCTCGAGATCGGCGCCCGGCGACCGAGCCCGGTCCCGAGCTGACGCGGTTCCCCGAGCGCCGCCTCGATCCTGTGCGGGGCATGTGGGTGTGTTCGTGCTCATCGGCGTCACATGGACCCGCGCGCACGGTCATTGCGTGGCCTACCGAGTGTTCCCGCGACGCCGGGCGCACCTCGGCTCTTACCGGGCTCCGACCCGTGCCACGTCACGGCTTCACCCCCGCGGATCACTGTGAAGACGGTCCCGCACTCCCCGCACGTCTCCCGCACCTGAGCTCGGAGGTCCTCCGCGATGTCCCTGTCGACAGCGCCCGCCCTCGACTCGCCGGTCCGCCGGCTGGTCCCGCTGGTCGTGGCGGGCGGCCCGGCGTGGGCGCCGGACGTGGTGTCGCTGACCGGCCGGGTGGTGATCATCAGCGCCACCGTCGGTCAGGGGCACGAGGGCGCCGCCCGAGAGCTCGCCCGGCGCCTCACGGCCCGCGGTGTCGAGGTGGAGGTCCACGACTACCTCGATGCCCTCCCCCGGTCGGCGAAGGGAGTGCTGCGCGACCTCTACCAGCCGACGGTGCAGTACGCGCCGGTGCTGTTCGACACCCTCTTCGACGGGCTCGAGCGAGACGGCATGCTCCGACGCACCGCCGAGATGGTGTGTCGGTGGGCGGAGACCGCCGTCGCGAGCTGGGCCGAGGGCGCGGACGTCGTGGTGACGACCTATCCACTGGCCGGTCAGACCCTCGGCGCGCTGCGCGACCAGGGTCGGGTGTCGGCGCCCGTCGTGACCTACCTGACCGACCCGGCCGCGCACGCCACGTGGTGCCACCCCGCGGTGGATCACCACCTGACCGTCACCGAGGCCACGGCGCGTGACGCCGGGCGCTACGGGGTGCGTGCCCGAGCCGCGGGCCCGCTGTGCGCGCGGGAGTTCGCCGCGCCCGCGGGTCGGTCCCGGAACGCCGTCCGCGACGAGCTGGGACTCCCGGCGACCGCCCCGGTCGCGCTGATCAGCGCGGGTTCGCTGGGCATGGGATCGGTGCCCCGCACGGTCCGGGACCTGCTCACGAACCCGGACGTCCGGGTCGTGGTGCTGTGCGGGCGCAACGCGGGGCTGCGCCGCCGGCTCGGCCGCCTCGAGCGGGTCGTCGCCCTCGGCTGGCGTGACGACGTCGCGGCACTCATGGCGGCGGCCGACGTGCTCGTCCACAACGCCGGTGGGCTCTCGCTGACCGAGGCGCTGACGGCCGGGTTGCCCGCGATCACCTATCGGCCCATCGCGGGGCACGGCCGCGCCAACGCCGAGCTCCTCGACCGGGCGCGCATAGCGCCCTGGGCGCGCACCGCCACCGACCTGGCGAGGGCGGTCGACGAGGCGGTCCTCGAGGGTGGGAACCGGCAGTTCTGGCCCGTCGACGCCGACCCGGCCGCGCTGGTGCAGGGGTTCCTCGCCGCCCGGCGCACCCCGGGCCTCGCCGCGGGAGCCCGAGCATGAGCGGAGCGCTCGCCGCGACGCTGTGCGCCGGGGCCGCGGCCACGTTGCTGGGCACGTCGAGCGTGGCGCAGCGCCGAGGCATGGCCGGGACCGGCGACGAGGGCGCGCGGGACGGATCCGGCAGCCTCGTGGCGGGGCTGGTCCGCAGTGGCTGGTGGTGGGTCGGCACGGCGGCGTCGATCGGAGGCCTCGCGCTGCAGTTCCTGGCGCTGACCCTCGGCCCGCTGATCGCCGTACAGACCACCCTGGTGGGCAGCATCGTGGCCACGACGCTCGCGGAATGGCTCCTCCTCGGGCGGGTGCCGACCGCTCGACGGTGGGCCGGGATGGCCCTGACGGCGCTGGGGCTCGCCACCGTGCTCCTCACCCTCTCCCCCACCGCCGGGAACGCGAACCCCGACGTGCCGTCGACGACCTCGATGCTCGTCCTCGCCGGTGTGACGCTGGCGATCTCGGCCGGTGCCGCGCTGCGAGCCCGGTTCGCCTCGACGAGTGGGATCGCCCTGTCGGTCGCGACCGGGCTCGGCTACGGCGTGACCGCGATCGCGCTCAAGAGCGTGACCGCCCAGCTCGCCTCCGGATGGGCCCTGCCGCTCGGACGACCCGCGCTGTGGATCGCGGTCGTCGTCGGACCCCTGTCGGTGCTGCTCAGCCAGCACGCGTTCCGGCGGGCCCGCGCGGTGGCCGCGGCCGTGTCGCTGATCGTCGTGATCGACCCGGTGGTCGGGCTGGTCGCGGGGGTGGCCTGGTTCGGCGAGCGCGTCACCGTCACCCCGGCCTCGCTCGCCACCGCACTCGCCGCCGCGACCGCGGTGATCGTCGGCGTCGTGCTGACCCACGCCGAGCGTCGGCCTCCCGCTCCACGCGACACCCCGCCCGAGGATCGGTCACCCCGGCGGTCCGCGCTCACGCGCGTGGCCCGGTCGGTCGGCGTCCGGGTCCCGGCGGCGTCCCGCTGACGTGATCGCTGGGAGCGTGAGGCGTCCACGCACCGAGTGCCTCGGCGCGTCCGGAGCCAGGTGAACGGCGCGTCGGTCAACGTCGGATGGGGCCTCGCGGCCGCCCTGCTCGTGCTGGTCGCCGTCGCCGTGGCCGTCTCGCTCGCCGGACGCTTCGGTATCGCGAAGGCGCTGTCCGTGGCGTCGGTACGGGCGGTGCTCCAGCTCGCCGTGGTCGCCACGGTCATCGTCGCCGTGGTGCGGTCCTGGTGGCTCACCGTCGCCTTCGTGCTGCTGATGCTCGGGGTCGCGTCGTGGACCTCAGCCCGCCGCATGACCACCCACCCCAGCGGGTTCCTCGCGGCCGCGGCGATCGTCGGCGGAGTCGTGCCGGTGCTCGCGATCACGCTGGTCAGCGGTGCGGTGCCCCTCACCGGGATCGCGGTGGTACCGGTGGCAGGCATCGTCATCGGCGGCGCCATGACCGCCACCTCGCTGGGCGGGCGCCGGGCCCTCGACGACCTCGAGTCGCGCCGGGACGAGTACGAGGGGGCCCTCGCGCTCGGTGGGCACCGACGCGACGCCGCCATGATCGTCTGTCGACCCGCCGCCACCCAGGCCCTCGTGCCACCGATGGACCAGACCCGCACGGTCGGGCTCGTGACGCTCCCCGGTGCTTTCGTCGGGGTGCTCATCGGGTCCGGGAACCCCGTCCAGGCGGCGGCCGCCCAGGTCCTCGTCCTGCTCGGTCTGCTCGCCGCCGAGACCGTCTCCGTCGCCGGGATCCTCGAGCTGGTCGCCCGCGGCAAGGTCGTCCGGCGCCCCCCGGTCACGGGGCCGCACTGAGGCTCGCCGGTCAGGAGGTCCCGGGACGGCGCCAGGCGTTCTCGTGCCCGGAGCGGTGGCGCAGCGCCAGCAGGACGACGGCGAGAGCGAGTACCGCCGACCCGGCCGACCACACCACGACCCGCTCCGGCTCACCGATCACGCTCACGGCGCCGTCCGCGAGGGCGACGGCCCCGACGAGCAGGTCGACGACCGCGCCGGCGATCCGGCGTGCCCGCGACGACGGGTCCTCCCCGAGTCGCCACCACCCGACGAGTGCGGCGCAGGAGAACACGACGCCGATGAGGATCAGGAGCCCCGAGCCGATCACCGACGCCGTCACCGGCGTCCCCACGCGTCGTGCCCGATGCCCCGGGAGATGTCCGACATGGACCGAGGATCGATCCGGAGCGATGTGTCCTCGATGAGAGCCCTGGCCGTCTCCGTCCTCATCGCGGTCACATGATCCGCCGACGACCATCACGGGTGACATCACCGCCCGTGGGCACACCCCTGCCTCGGGTCCGCGTGCCTCACCACATCCAGGAGCCCTCGTCGTGCACCAGTTGAGCTGGCTCGAGGCGATCGTCATCGGCGCGATGCAGGGCGTCGCGGAGCTCTTCCCGGTATCCAGCCTGGGGCACAGCGTGCTGCTCCCCGCGGTCGTCGGCGGGAGCTGGGCGCAGGACCTCGACGTCTCCGCCCCGGAATCGCCCTACCTCGCCTTCATCGTCGGCCTGCACGTCGCCACCGCGCTCGCGCTGCTGCTGTTCTTCTGGCGCGACTGGGTCCGCATCATCCGCGGCCTCGTCACGAGCATCCTGCGACGCGAGGTCACCAACTCCGAGCAGCGCCTCGCCTGGCTGCTGGTCCTGGGCACCATCCCGGTCGGGATCGTGGGCCTGCTGCTCGAGCACACCTTCCGGACGGTGCTCTCCCGGCCCGTCCCCACGGCCGTGTTCCTCGTGCTCAACGGTCTGGTCCTGCTCGGCGCCGAGATGCTCCGGCGCCGAGCCGTCGCGAACGTGCCCTCCGCCGGTGGCGGCGCCCACGCCGGTCCGGGCGCCGCGCGCGGCGAGGTCGACCCCGACGGGAGGGTCGCCGGCCGGGGCGGCGCCGTCGCCGTGACGACCGCCGAGGCCTCGGACGAGCGGCTGGGCGGGATGCCGGTGCTGCGCGCCATCGGTATCGGCGCCGCCCAGATCGCGGCTCTGTGCCCGGGACTGAGCCGGTCCGGCGTCACGATGGCGACCGGCCTGCTGCGCGGTCTCTCCCACGAGGACGCGGCCCGCTTCTCGTTCCTGCTCTCCACCCCGGTCATCCTCGCCGCCGGCGTCCTCAAGCTCGGCGACCTCGCCGGCCCGCTGGGCGACGGCGTCCGGCCCCAGATCCTGGTCGGGAGCCTCCTGTCCTTCGTCGGCGCGTACCTCTCGGTGCGGTTCCTGACGCGCTACTTCGAGAATCGCTCGCTGCGCCCGTTCGGCGTCTACTGCATCGTCGTCGGCGTGGCCTGCCTGATCTGGTTCGGCATCCGCTGACACGCCTCGACGAGCCCTGCCGGCTCGCCTCTCGCAACGGCCGGTTCGACTCGACCACCGAGCGGAACGGGAGCTTCGGGACGGCGGACACAGCCCACTCCGGCACTACTTCTCGCTCAAGTAGGCGGCGCGGAGCGCGGGCATGTCCGGGACTCGGTCGGGGTCGAGCGGGGGTAGCGGCCGTCCGAGGGCGCGAGCCAGGAGGTGGTCGGCGAGAGCGGGGTTGCGGGCCAGCACCGGGCCGTGGAGGTAGGTGGCGACGATGCCCGGCACCGGGCTCGTCGCCTGCGTGATCCTCCACGGTGTCACGGCGCCCTCGATCCTGGTGCCGGGGTGGTTGGCCGGACCGCGGTCCGTGAGGGCGAACGGGAGCGCACCGGACCCGAGCCTGCTCACGCCTCGGTGGTTGTGGAACCCGGTCACCTGCCCCACCCCGGGCAGCGTCGAGGTGCCCACCGACTCCCCCACCGAGCGACGTGCGCCCGGACGCGTCGACAGGTCCAGCAGACCGAGCCCGGCGTGCTCCTCGCCGGCCCGGTCCGTCATGACGTGACCGAAGATCTGCAACCCGGCACACACCGCCAGGCTCACCGCCCGCTCGGCCAGTGCGCCACGGAGCCGAGGATGACCGGCCAGCCATCGGGCGGCGGTGTACTGGGCGACGTCCTCGCCGCCACCGATCACGTACAGATCGCACCCCAGCGGCGGTTCGGTGTCGGCGGTGACGTCGACGATCTCGGCGGCGATGCCGCGCCAGCGCGACCGCTGCGCGAGCACGACGGCGTTGCCGGCGTCGGAGTAGGTGCCCAGCACGTCGGGCAGCAACACGGCGATCGTCACCGAGCTCTCAGTGGGCACTGCTGTCTCCTGGCCCGGCCGTGGCGGCCGGCGTGCGGGGCGCCGGGATCACGGGCGCCGATCCCGGCTCCGGGGCGGCGTTGTGGCCGGCGTGGGTCCGGGCACGGCCGTGCCCGGTCAACGACTGCTGGAGATCGCGGAACGCCGTGTAGTTCGCCACGGCGTCGATCTCGCCCGCCGGCAGGGCCTCGAGGGCGGCACGCAGGTCGGGATGGGTGTGGTGGGCGACCCCGGCGTAGCTCAGCCGCACTCCGAGGTCTGCGGCGCGCTCCCCGGCCACCGCCACGACCCTGCCGCGCAAGGTCTCCACGGGCAGGTCCCACAACCACGAGACGTCGCGTCCGTCGGCCGCGCGGGCGTTGACGACGATCAGCACGGGGCGATCGGCGGCGAGCATCTCCAGTGCCTCACCCCACCCCGCGGGGTTCTTGACCAGCAAGCTGTGCACCAGCCGGCCCCGGTAGGCGAGGCGACCGTAGCGGCCCGCGACCGCCCGGATCCGCGCCACGTGCGGGGCCGCGGTACGCGGGTCGGTGCCGATCGCGTCGGCACCGGCGAGAGCCAGCGTGGCGTTGCCCTTGTTGACCCGCCCGGGTAGGCCCGACGAGACCCTCACCGGCACGCTCCCCCGGTGGTGCACCACGAAGCCGGCGGGCCGGTCGGGTTCCCACCACCACTGCGGGCACGGGCGGCGCAGCCCGCAAGCGCTGCACCGCCACGACGTGGACATCCCCCCGCCGGTCGACCGGGAGAGCTGGTGCCCGCACGCCGGGCAGACCAGGGTGTCGGCCTCCCAGCCCGTTCCGGCCGCGGCCCAGACCACCCGCGCGGACGCGCCGACCGCCCACACCACCATCGGGTCGTCGACGTTGGCCACCACGAGTGTCTCCGGGTGCCCGCTCAGCGCCTCGGCGACCGCGCGGGCGGTGCTCCGCACCTCCGAGACCCGGTCGAGCTGGTCGCGGCTGAGGTTGAGCAGGACCAGCACGTCGGGGCGAACCGCGTCGAGCACCGGACCGAGATGCAGCTCGTCGACCTCGAGCACGCTCAGCCGAGCTCGCGGTTGGTCCATCAGGGCGGCGACCGCTCCGTCGAGCATGTTCGACCCGGCCGCGTTGTGCGCGACCGGCCCGCGGCCGCTCAGCGCGGCCGCCACGAGGTGACTCGTGGTGGTCTTGCCGTTCGTGCCGGTGACGACGACGGAGGTCATGCCGGCCGCCAGACGAGCCAGCACATCCGGGCACAGACCCAGCGCCACCCGGCCGCCCACCACCGAGCCCACGCCGAGCCCCAGCCGCCGGGACGCGTCCGCCGCGAGCCGGCCCGCCGCCATCGCCACCCGCGTCCTGAACGCCTTTCGCGGGGCCGTCACCACCACCCCCTGCACCATGCTCCGGTCGAGGACCTCAACCTGTCCTCTCGACCATGAGACGACCATGTGTCCCCCAAGACCGGTCGCCGCATCGTCAGTGTCCTCGCTCGACGGGTCGGTCGGTGGCGATCCGGGCCAGGAGCTCTACCGGTGACCACGACGGCGTCGATCCCGTGGGCGCGCAGGCTCTCCGCGGCACGAGCTCAGGTGCGGCTCCACATCATCCACACATCGTCGGCGGGCAACCCTGCGCCATGCGTGCGTCCCGGAGCTGCGTCGTCGTGGCTGTCCTGACCGCCGGGCTCGCGCTCCTCGCGTCGGGGTGCGCCGCCCGTGGGGGCGCACCGACGCCGCCCCCGGTCCCCAGCGTGCCGGGTGCGGTGCCACGGCCCGACCACGTCGTGATCGCGGTGTTCGAGAACAAGAACGACGAGCAGGTCATCGGGAGCCCGGAGGCCCCGTACCTCACCGATCTGGCCCATCAGGGGGTGAATCTCACCGATGCCCACGGCGAGACGCATCCCAGCCAGCCCAACTACGTGGCCCTCCTGTCGGGCTCGACGCATGGGGTCACGGACGATTCCTGTCCCCAGGACCTGGGCGACTCCCCGACGTTGGCCTCCCAGCTCGCCGCGACGGGACGGAGTTTCACCGGATTCTCCGAGGATCTCCCTGCTGCCGGCTACACCGGCTGCAGCACCCCGGACGGCCGGTACGCCCGCAAGCACAACCCCTGGGTCGACTTCAGCTCGAGCGGGCCCGCCGTCAACGCGCCGCTGACGGCGCTCCCCCGCGACTTCGCGGCTCTGCCCACGGTCGCGGTCGTCATCCCGAACATGTGCGACGACATGCACGACTGTCCCGTGTCCACCGGCGACGCCTGGGCGCGCAGCCACCTGGCGCCGTACGTGCAGTGGGCGCGGACCCACGACAGCCTGCTGATCGTCACGTTCGACGAGGACGACGATCGCAGCGTCAACCACATCCCGACCCTGGTGGTCGGGCCGATGGTGCGGCCCGGCGACGTCGGCGGCCGGGTCGACCACTACACGCTCCTCCGTACCGTCGAGGACATGTACGGGCTGCCCCCGCTCGGCTCGGCGGCGCAGTCGGCCCCGCTCACCGGCATCTGGCAGCGCTGATCCCTACGCGGGCGCCCGGTGGCTCGACATCAGGGCGACGAGGGCGACGGCGGAGACGACGAGCACCGCCAGGGACCAGCCGGCGAGGACGTCGGAGGGGAAGTGCACGGCGAGGACCACCCGCGAGGCACCGACCGCGAGCACGAACACGGCCGCGACGCCTCCGAGCGCGAGACGGAGACGCCGACGGGCCGGGAGATCGTGGCGACGGGCGGACCACCAGATCAGCAGCACGACGCCGGCGGAGAGCATCGCGTGACCGGAGGGGAAGGAGAATCCCTGGGCGGCCACCGCGTGCCACCCGGCCGGAGGACGGGGTCGAGCGACCAGGGACTTCGCCGCGAGGTCGACGGCGACCAGGACCGCGAGGCCGAGCGCGCCGAACGCCGCGGTCGCCCAGGCCCGCCGCCAGGCCCACCACACCAGCATGATCACTGCCGCGGTGACGGTGACCCCGGGCGCTCCCAGGTCACTGACCACCCGGGCCGCGGTGACCGTTCCCGCGCCGCGATGGCCGACGGCCCAGCCGTCCACCACCGGATCCTCGGCGGCCAGGCCGGTGCCGGTGACGACCCCGAACCACAGCGCCTCGAAGCCACCCACCCCGATGACGACGCAGGACAGGAGCAGCGCAGCGGCCGCGGCACCGGGGGACCGGACGGCGTCGGGTCCGTCGACCGGCCGGAGCGTGGAAGCGGACATGACGTCGAGACTGCGCCCACGGTCATGTCAGACGGATGAGAACACCGGTGACCCGGTCGTGGATCGTCTCTCATCGGACGTACACCGATCGGACATACTGTTCCCGACCATGCGGGTGCTGGTGGTCGAGGACGAGGTGCGGATGGCCGCGCTGATCCGGCGCGGGCTGGAGGAGGACGGCTATGCCGTCGACGTCGCGAGCACCGGCCCGGACGGCCTGTGGCAGGCGAAGGAGTTCGTCTACGACGCGATCGTGCTCGATGTCATGCTGCCGGGCGCGGACGGCTTCGAGGTGTGCCGGCGGCTCCGGGAGTCCGGCCGCTGGTCGCCGATCCTGATGCTCACCGCTCGGGACGGCATCGACGACCGGATCCGTGGGCTCGACGCCGGTGCGGACGACTACCTGACCAAGCCGTTCAGCTTCGGAGAGCTCGCCGCCCGGGTGCGCGCGCTGATCCGGCGGGGCGGTGTCGACCGCCCCACCGTGCTGCGGGTCGGACCGCTGGTGCTGGACCCGGCGAGCCGGCGGGCCTGGCGGGGCGACGACGAGCTCGCTCTCTCGACCAAGGAGTTCGCGCTCCTGGAGCTGTTCCTGCGCCACCCCGACCAGGTCCTCTCGCGGACCACGATCCTCGAGCACGTGTGGGACTTCGCCTACGACGGCGTCTCGAACATCATCGACCAGTACGTGTCCTACCTCCGTCGCAAGATCGACAAGCCGTACGACAGCGAGCTGCTCGAGACCGTCCGGGGTGCGGGATACCGGCTGCGCGCCGCGGACCCCGCACGATCGGCTCGGACGCCGAGCCCCTGAGCAGGAGGGTCGATCCCCGTGCCGTTGCGTGTACGCCTGGCGCTCGGGTTCGCCCTGGGCACGGCACTGCTGATCGCGGTGGTCGGTCTCGGATTCGTCCTGCAGCTCCGGGCCAGCCTCGACGCCACCCTCGACGTCGGACTCGCCGGCCGAGCTGACGCGCTGACCGAGCAGTACGACTCGGCGGGCCTGTCGGCGCTGAGCACCAGCGACGACGAGGACCCCCTCCAGGTGGTGACGACCGACGGGCGGGTCCTCGTCGGCTCCCGCGGCTTCTCCACGACATCGGTCATGGACCCCCACGCCCTGGCGAACGTCCTCGCCCGCCGGGTCGACGGCGCCGGCCCGGTGGGGTTCACCGCGGGCGAGGAACACCACCGCACCCGGTTCCTGGCCACGGTGCTCTCCGACCGGGAGGGGCTCGTGCTGGTGGTCGGGAACGGGACGGAGATCGCCGACACCGCCGACGAGCACGTCGACACCGGGCTGATGGTGCTCGGCCCGATCGCGGTCGTCGTCGCGGGGCTGGGCTCGTGGTGGCTCTCCGGGGCGGCCCTGCGCCCCGTGGAGAGGATGCGCCGCCAGAGCGCCGGCCTGGCCCGCCACGACGACGGCACCCACCTCGCCGTCCCCCACACCCGCGACGAGATCGCCTCGCTCGCCTCGACACTGAACGAACTGCTCGACCGCCAGCGCCAGGCGCTCTCCCAGGAGCGTCAGGCCCTCGAGCGCGAGCGCGGGTTCGTGGCCGACGCCGGGCACGAGCTGCGCACCCCGCTGGCCACGCTGCGCGCCGAGCTCGAGCTCGCCGGCCGCCCCGGGCGCGACCGCGACCAGCTCGCCGACGCCGTGACCTCGGCGGCCGGCGAGACCGACCGGCTCATCCGCCTCGCCGAGGATCTGCTCACCCTCGCCCGCGCCGACGGGTCCGGCGGCTTCCTCCGGCCGCGCCCGACCGACCTCGCCGAGGTGACCGCGGCCGCCGCCCGCGCGGCGTCCGCGGTCGGCGACCTCCGCGACGTCGACGTCGTCGTCGACGCCCCACCGCACCTCGAGGCCGACGCCGATCCCGACCGCCTCCGCCAGGCGTTGGACAACGTGCTGGCGAACGCGGTGCGCCACAGCCCCGAGCACGGGGTGGTGACGCTGACCGTCACCCGCGACGAGAGCCGTGTGCTGTTCTCGGTGGCCGACGACGGCCCGGGCTTCCCCGAGGATTTCCTGCCGCACGCCTTCGAACGGTTCCGCCGGGCCGACACGGCCCGTGCCCGCAGCGATGGCGGGAGCGGACTCGGTCTGGCGATCGTGGAGACCATCGCCCACGCCCACGCCGGCCGGACGCGGGCCGCGAACCGCCAGGAGGGCGGCGCCGTCGTCGAGATCGAGCTCCCGCTCTCGGCGAGCTCCACGACCGTCGAGGCGGCGGTGTGAGTCCCTCGCCGGTCAGGGCCCCGTGTGACCACACGTAGCGAGGGCGGCACGATGGTTCGCATGCCGCAGCGGGTGCTGGTCGCCGACGACGACCGCGCCATCCGGGAGTCGCTCGCGCGCGCCCTCGAGCTGGAGGGCTACGAGGCGATCCCGGCCGTCGACGGCGTCGAGTCGCTGACCCGGGTCCGCCAGGAGTCGTTCGACGCGCTCGTGCTCGACGTGATGATGCCCGGCGTCGACGGCCTCGCGGTGTGCCGCGTGCTGCGCGCCGACGGCGACCGGACCCCGGTCCTCATGCTGACCGCCCGGCAGGAGACCGCCGACCGCGTCGCGGGCCTCGACGCGGGCGCCGACGACTACCTGCCCAAGCCCTTCGAGCTCGACGAGCTGCTCGCGCGGCTGCGCGCCCTGCTGCGGCGCGCGTCGTTCGCGGCGCCCGAGGACCGCGGTGCGCTGCGGATCGGCTGCCCTGCACGTCGACCCGGCGGCGCGTCGGGCGTGGTGGGCCGACGAGGAGCTGACGCTCTCGAAGACCGAGTTCGACCTGCTGGAGCTGCTGGTCCGCAACGAGGGCATCGTGCTCGACCACACCACGGTCTACGAGCGGATCTGGGGCTACGACTTCGGCGCCGACTCCAAGAACCTCGCCGTCTACATCGGATACCTGCGCCGCAAGCTCACGGCGGCCGGGGCGCCCGCGCTGATCCACACCGTGCGCGGCGTCGGCTACACGGTGCGGCGGCCGTGAGCCTGCGGGCCCGGTTCGCGCTCGCGTTCGCGCTGGTGAGCGCGGTGGTCGCGGGCGTGGTGGGGGTGCTGAGCTACCACGCCGCCGCCGAGCGCATCACCCAGGCGAACGACACCACGCTCGCGGCCGCGACGACGCGCGCTCGCCGAGAACCAGACCGGGGTGCTCGCGCCGACCGCTCCCCCGGGCGGCGACGACGGCCGACCGGGCCCGGACCAGGGAGGCCCCGACCAGTCCGATCGGTTCCAGATGCTGGTCGGCCAACGCGTGGCACCCGACGGCGGTGTCACCGTGCTCGGCGGACGGGCCGTGGCCCTGCCCGTCACCGACGTCACGCGCGGCCTGGCCGCCGACCCGACGGCCGGGCGGACCGACACGACCCAGATCAGGGTGGGGCGCGACGACTACCGCATCCTCACGACCTCGCTGGGCGGCGGCCGCGGGGCGTTGCAGGTGGCCATGGACGTCGACGTCTCCGACCGCGTGGTCCAGGGGATGGCGAACGAGATCGCCGTGGTGAGCCTCGTGGTGCTCGTCGTCGCCGCCGCGGCCGGCTGGCTGCTGGCCGGGCGGATCACCCGGCGGCTGGTGCGGCTGACCGGCGTGGCCGAGCAGGTCAGCGCCCGCGGCGCGGTGAGCGGGCCCGACGTCGAGGGGCTCGGGGTCCCGGTCGAGGGCTCCGACGAGGTCGGGCGGCTCTCGGCCTCGTTCACGACGATGGTCGAACGCTTGGCCGCGGCGCGCGAGGCGCAGGACCGCCTCGTCCAGGACGCGGCCCACGAGCTGCGCACGCCGCTGACGAGCCTGCGCACCAACACGAGCGTGCTGCGCCGCTTCGCGGAGCTCTCACCCGAGGCCCGCGAGCGCCTGCTCGCCGACGTCCAGGGCGAGACACGCGAGCTCTCGCACCTCGTCGACGAGCTCGTCGACCTGGCGCTCTCCGGGCACAGCGAGGAGCCCGAGGAGCCGGTGGACCTCGCCGCGCTCGCGCGCCAGGTGGCCGACCGGGTGGGCCGGCGCAGCGGCCGGGAGATCGTCGTGGACACCGACGCCTCCGTCGTGCGCGGCTACCGGGCGAGCCTGGAGCGCGGCGTCGGGAACCTGCTGGAGAACGCGGCCAAGTTCGACGGCGGGTCCGGCGACCCGATCGAGCTCCGGGTCCGGGGCGGCACGACGACCGTCCGCGATCACGGCCCGGGCATCGCGTCCGCCGACGCCGACCGGGTCTTCGACCGCTTCTACCGCGCCGACGCCGCACGGGGGCTCCCGGGCTCCGGGCTCGGTCTGGCGATCGTCCGGGACGTCGCGGAGCGCCACGGCGGCGCGGCGTTCGTGACCTCACCGTCCGGCGGCGGCGCCTGCGTGGGGTTCGGTGTCGCCGCGGACCGGCTCGTCGCCGCCCCGGAGCCCGTGTCCGAGCCCCACTGACCGAGCCGGGCCTCGTCGTGGGCCGGGCCGCGGGGCTTCTTACCCGTCTCCGAACGTGGCCACGACCCTGCATTACCGAGGCCCAGCACCGTGGAGCCCATCAGATCGACAGCCCCCCGGCACCCGTCGGGCACCGGGCGGTCGGCCCGCTCCGGAAGGTGCCCCATGGACCACGACGAGGTCTCCCCCACCCCCGCCGAGGAGCCCACGTCCCCCCGCGACGACGAGGTGGCCTCGTCGGAGCACAGCGGCTCCCGCTGGGAGCCCGGCGCGACCTCGGAGGCGCACGCGACGCACGAGCACGCCGTGCCGGGCGACGACGTGGCGAGCACCGCGTCGTGGGACCGGACCGCTGCCGCCGACCGACCGCGGCGACGCGGACGGCGGGTCGCGGCCGGGATCGGCGCGGCCGTCCTGCTGGCCGGTGGAGGCTTCGGGGTCGGCTACGCCGTCGGTGACTCCGGACCCGACGGCGGCCCGGGTCCGGCGGCCGGTCACCACCGCGACCACGACGGCGCAGTGGGCGGCTCCCAGGGCCAGGCCGGTCAGGCCGGCGAGAACACCTCCGCCACCCCGAGCGCGATCCTCGGCGGGCTGTTCACGTGACCGCCCTCGCCGCCCGACCCTCCCGCACCGCCGGCGCACCCGCCTCCCACCGGCGCGAGTCCCACACCCCTCTCGCCGTCCGGGACCGCCGCGTGCGCACCGCCGCCGAGGCGCTGCTCGTCGTCGCCCTCACCCTGGTGACCTTCTGGTGGGCCACCGGCGGCGGCCTGTCCGACCTGGGCGCGTGGGCCTCCGGGCTGACCTCGCTCGGCCGGATCACCGGGCTGCTCGCGACGGTGCTCCTGCTGGCGCAGGTGCTGCTCATGGCCCGGGTGCCGCTGCTCGAGCGGGCCTTCGGGCAGGACCGCCTCGCGGTGATCCACCGGCTCGTCGGGTTCACCTCGTTCACCGGGATGATCGCCCACGTCGGGCTCATCACCTGGGGCTACGCCGCCGGGGACCTGCTCAGCCACCCCGGCGAGCTCTGGGACCTCACCCTGACCTACCCCGGGATGCTGCTCGCCGCCGCGGGCACCGCCTGCCTGGTCATGGTCGTCGTCACCAGCGTCCGGGCGGCCCGCGCGCGGCTGCGCTACGAGTCGTGGCACCTGCTGCACCTCTACGCCTACCTCGGCGTCGGGCTCGCGCTGCCCCACCAGCTCTGGACCGGCCAGGAGTTCCTCGCCTCCACCGCGCGCACCGTGTTCTGGTGGACGGCCTGGGCGCTGGCCGCCGGCGCGGTGCTCGTCTGGCGGATCGGCCTGCCGCTGTACCGCTCGCTGCACCACCGGGTCGTCGTCACCTCGGTGGTCCCGGAAGGAGACGGCTGCGTCTCGGTCTACCTGACCGGGCGGCACCTGACCGAGCTCGGCGCCGAGGCCGGTCAGTTCCTGCAGTGGCGCTTCCTCACCCGTCGCGGCTGGTCCCGCGCGCACCCGTACTCGCTCTCGGCCGCCCCGGACGGGCGCAGCCTGCGGATCACCGTCAAGGACCTCGGCGACGGCACGGCGGAGGTGCCCGGTCTCCGCGCCGGGACGCGGGTGCTCATCGAGGGGCCCTACGGCCGGCTGACCGCTCGGGCCCGCACCTCGCCGCGGGTCGCCCTGATCGGCGCCGGGGTCGGGATCACCCCGCTGCGGGCCCTGGCCGAGTCGCTCGACGGCGACGTGGTGGTCCTGCACCGCTTCCGTGACGAACCGGTCTTCGCCCGGGAGTTCGCGGTCCTGGCCCGCGAGCGCCGCCTCGGCCTGGTCCCGCTGCCCGGACGCCGCCGCGGGCCGGACTCCTGGCTCGGCGCCGGCGTGGGCCCGACCGACGACCTCACCGCCCTGCTCGCCCGCGTCCCCGACATCGCCGAGCGCGACGTCTACCTCTGCGGGCCCGCACCGTGGACCGACCTCGTCCACCGCACGCTCCGCGCGGCCGGCACCCCCGCCGACCGCGTCCACACCGAGAACTTCGGATGGTGACCACGATGCCGCCCGCCCGCTTCGACCGCGGCGCCCGCCGGATCGCCCTGTGGGGCCTGACGACCGTCAGCACCGTCGTGCTCCTGTTCTCCTACCGCACCTCCACCTCCTCGGAGATGCCGGCCGCGTCCGGCACCACGCCGACCTCGACGACCGGCACCACCACGACGTCGGGGACCTCGACGAGCCCGTCCACCGCCGCCGCGAAGACCACCAGCACCTACACCGGCACCGTCACCGGCACCGCCGCGGACACCCGCTGGGGCCCGGTGCAGGTGAAGGTGACGCTCGCGAGCGGGAAGATCACCGCCGTCGACGTCATCCAGGAGCCGGACTCCAACGGCCGCGACCAGGAGATCAACGCCGACGCCGTGCCCCAGCTGGTGTCCGAGACCCTGCAGGCCCAGAGCACGCAGATCGACATGGTCAGCGGGGCGACGTACACCTCCGACGGCTACGTCCAGTCGCTGCAGAGCGCCCTCGACCAGGCCGGCGTGGCATGACCACCGCGACGACGGTCCCGGTCGCCCGGCGCGTCGAGCACGTCATGGGCATGCCGATCAGCCTCGCCCTGCGCGGCCACCACACCCACGACGCGGCCGCCGA
Organism: uncultured Actinomycetota bacterium; assembly: GCA_963849235.1. Taxonomy (GTDB): domain Bacteria; phylum Actinomycetota; class Actinomycetes; order Mycobacteriales; family Pseudonocardiaceae; genus Actinomycetospora. The sequence goes on from CAWKGY010000009.1 coordinate 24,152, forward strand.
CACCGCCTGGGCCGCGGTGCTCGACTCCCTGCGCGACGCCGACCGGGTGTTCAGCACCTACCGACCCGACTCCGTGATCTCCGCGATCCGCCGCGGCGACCTCGCCCCGACCGACGCCCCCGACGAGGTCCACGAGGTCCTCGACATCGCCGCCCGCGTCGAGCGCGCCACCGACGGCGCCTTCTCGGTGTGGCTGCCCGGACCGGACCTCGAGCCGGTGCTCGAACCCAGCGGCGTCGTGAAGGGCTGGGCGGTCGAGCGCGCCGCGGCGTTCCTGCGCGCCCTGCCCGACACCGACTTCTGCCTCTCCGCGGGCGGCGACATGGTCTGCCGGGCCACCCACGGCGAACCCTGGCGCGTCGGGATCGAGGACCCGCACGACCCCACCCGCGTCCTCGCCGTCGTCCCCGTCCGCGACGGCGCCGTCGCCACCTCCGGCACCGCGCACCGCGGCGCCCACCTCGTCGACGCCCGCACCGGCGAGGCGCCCGCCGCCGTCGCGCAGGTCACCGTCGTCGCCCGCTCCCTCACCGACGCCGACGTCGACGCGACCGCCGCCTACGCGCTCGGGCCGCGCGCTGCTGAGTGGCTGGGCCGCCGGGTCGGACGCAGCGGCCTCGTCGTGTGGGCCGACCGGACCACCACGCGGGTCCCCGGCACCTGAACGGCGTGCGTGAGCGGCCGGGCCCGCCATGTACCGAACAGTCGTTCGCTGGACGCGGCCGACCGATGCGAGCAGCCTGGTCGACCAGGACGGCGTTCCGGACCTGGCAGCGCCGGCGGGCTCGGCCCGCGAACGACGGACACGGGTGGTCGTCGGGCTCCGGCTCGAGCGGGCGAGGGAGCAGCGTGATGAGCGAGGACGCGGGTCAGCAGGGCGACCTCGAGGCTCGGGTCGTCGACGCCATCGAGCTCGCGCGGGCCGAGCAGGATCGGTGGCAGGCAGAGGTCGACGACGCCACCGACGAGAGCCAGCAGATCGCCGCGAGCACCCACCTCGCCGCGTCCTCAGCGGTGCTCGTCGTACTCGAGGAAGTGCTCGAACCCGGGACGCACTCCGCGTCGGAATCCTCCGGCTGACGGAGCGCCCATGTCACGGAAGCACTCGACTTCCTGGCCAGCTGGGCGGCCGGACTCGACCTGGCCGAGCGGATCGTCGGCGACGCCGGCGTCGAGGCCATGTACGCGAACGCCCCCGCCGATACCGGCCACATCCAGCGGTTCCTCTCGGCGAACTGTTTCGGCGACCACTACACCCGCGGCGGCCTCGACCTCGCCACCCGCGAACTGCTCACCTTCGCGATGCTCGCCGCAATGGGCGGAGCCGACCCTGAGGTGAGCGGCCACGTCGCAGGCAACCTGCACGTGGGCAACACCCGCGCGGACCTGCTCGGCGTCGTCACCGCCATTCCTCACGGCGACGAGCACGACCCCGCGCGTGAGGGGGTTCTGCCGGTACCTGGACGAGCGGCCCCTGCGACGGGGCCCGGACGGCGCTTGCATGGGAGGTGCCGGGTAGCCGGGGATTGCCCGAGACGAGAAGGACCTCATGCGAGCGACGGTCATCCACGGTGCCGGCGACGTACGGATCGAGCTCTCGCTCTCCGACGTGTTCCCCACCGGCCACCACGCCGCGACGATGGCCCGGGTCCGGCCCGGCGACAACGTCACCGTGATCGGCGACGGCGCGGTCGGTCTCTCCGCGGTGCTCGCGGCCGAGACGACTCGGCGCCGAGCAGATCATCCTGATGGGTCACCACACCGACCGCACCGACCTCGGGCGGGAGTTCGGCGCCACCGACGTCGTCGCCGAGCGCGGCGACGAGGGCGTGGAGCGCGTCCGGGAGCTCACCGGCGGCGACGGCACCCACAAGGTCCTCGACTGCGTCGGGCTCGCCGCGGCCCTGGAGACCGCGCTGGGCGCGGTCCGCGCCGGCGGCGTGGTCTCCCGCGTCGGCGCCCCGCAGTACGAACAGGTCCCGATGGGCGTCGGACCGTTCTTCCGCAACATCACCCTGACCGGCGGGGTCGCCCCGGCGCCTACATCGAGGAACTGCTGCCCGACGTCCTCGAGGGCCGCGTCCAGCCCGGGAAGGTCTTCGACCGCACCGTCGACCTCGACGATGTCCCCGCCGGCTACCGGGCCATGGCCGAGCGCGAGGCCCTCAAGGGTCCTCGTTCACTCCCTGACGTGCCCGCGGCCCCGGGTCGCCTCCTCTCTGTCCGGAGACCCTGATGGCTACCGACGAGTCCGTCCGCCTCGGCCAGTTCCCCGGCTCGCTCTCGACCCTCGCCGAGACCGACCCGGAACTGATCGCCTACTTCGACGACTTCGCCTCCGACGAGGTCCTCGCCCACACCTCGCTCGAGGTCCGCACCCGGCTCATGGTCACCCTCGCCGCGCTGATCGCGACCCAGGCGATCGACGGGTACCGAGCCACGGTCGGGGCGGCGCTGACCGCCGGGGTGACCCCGGTGGAGGTCAAGGAGATCGTCTACCAGGCCGTGCCGTACGCCGGCATGGGCAAGGTCCTCCCGTTCCTGCACGCCACCAACGACGTGCTGCGCGAGCACGACGTCGAGCTCCCCCTGCCCGGGCAGTCGACCACGACCCCGCAGGACCGCTACGAGAAGGGCCTCGCGGTCCAGGAGCGGATCGTCGGCGACGCCGGCGTCGAGGCCATGTACGCGAACGCCCCCGCCGATACCGCCCACATCCAGCGGTTCCTCTCGGCGAACTGTTTCGGCGACCACTACACCCGCGGCGGCCTCGACCTCGCCACCCGCGAACTGCTCACCTTCGCGATGCTCGCCGCGATGGGCGGAGCCGACCCTCAGGTCCGCGGCCACGTCGCCGGCAACCTGCACGTCGGCAACACCCGCGCCGACCTGCTCGGCGTCGTCACCGCCCTGCTGTGGCACGGGGCCACCGAGGGCACCGTCATGTGCCACTACGCCCACGTCGAGCAGCCCGACGACGAGACGCCGGCCACCACCTGGCTCGAACCCGTCACCGACGAGCAGTACCAGGCCGCGCACCGCGCGAACTGACCGACCGCACCACCACCCGACCGGAGGAAGCAGCCCAGCCGTGCCGGACGTCGCGAGGCGTGTCGGCGGGGTCACCCGGCTGATCCACGCGGCCGGCGTCTCCCCCTCGCAGGCCTCGCGCGTCTCGCGGCCGCCGCGGCGGGTGCGTCGTCGGCCTCCATCCGGTGGGCGTCTCGGTCAGCCCGTCGTCCCCACGGTTCCGTCCAGGTAGACCCACCGACCCGCGTCCCGCACGAATCGACTCCGCTCGTGCTGGACTCCGGAGCGCCCACCGTCCCGGTGGTGGGCACGGAACTCGACGACACCCTCGACGTCGAACAGCCCGCCACCGACGCGATCCAGCACCTCGAGCCCGGTCCAGCGCACGGTCGGGTCCAGCTCCAGCGCGGTGGGTCGCGTGTCCGGGTGCCACGTGCGCATCAGGTGCTCGACATCGCCCCGGACGAACGCCGTGTAGCGCGACCGCATCACGGCCTCCGCCGTCGGCGGCACGACGCCGTCGGCGCCCAGATAGCGACCGCAACACGCGTCGAACTCGTCGAGCGATCCACAGGGACAGCGACGGGTCTCCACGGCAGCCGACGATAGGTCGCGACCACAGGATGTCGATCGGCAACCCGCCGAGCTCCCTCGGTGGCCAGGGTCGTCGGGCCGGAGAGGACCAGCTGGCCGCACCGCAATGGGGTGGGGCGCTTCAGGTGATCATGGCAGCGAGAACCGCTCCGACCAACGAGACCCCGCTCAACGCCAGCAACGTCCGGGTCAGCCCCCGACGGAACCTCATCGGCCGCCCGGTGTCGACGGCACCGGCGCCGTAGAACAGGACGAGGCCGAGCACCATGAGCACGATCGCTCCCCATGGTGTCGTCAACGTCGTTGCCTGGTCCACCGATCTGCGTCCTGTCTCGCTGCCCCTCGAGGAACCACACCTCGTGTGGCCGGAACCGGCTCGGATCGAACCAGAGGGGTGCGTCAACACCGGGTGAGCTCGCCGGGTCTCCGTGTGGGACGTGCTCACGTCGACGCGTGCGATCACATGATCATGGTGTGAGTCGGGCAGCGTCAGGAGACCAGCCGCTGGCGAGCCGCCGAGCGCACAGGCGCTGCGCGCCCGCGAGCGGTGAGACGCCAGCGCTGTCCGTCGCCATCCAGTCGATCTCATCCGCGGACTAGCTGACGCTCTTGAGCGCGGCGAGGATGACGTCGGTGACGGCTTCGGGCTGGGAGATCATGATGACGTGCGAGCCCTCGATCTCGGTGATCGTCGGCGCCGGCCCGCTGAGCCATCGACCGCACGACGTCGGCTCCGGCGGCCTTGTCCTCGGTGCCGACCGCAGCCCAGACCGGGTGGTCCTTCCACGCCGGGTGCCCGGTCTCGTCGCCGAGGGCGCTGGCCGCGATCGGCCGCTGCGAGAGGCCGTAGACGTCGGACTGCAACTGGGACAGGTCGGCGGTGAAGACCTCCCGGAACCGGGCGGGGTCGATGATCAGCTCGACGGCCGTCTCCGACCCTCCGCCGATCGGGAACTGCTTCTCCAGCACCGCGGTGGTCAGGACGCTGTCCTGGAGCGGCCGACGATGCCCGCGAGGGTCTCGCCCTCATCGGGGCGAACGCGGCGACATAGACCAGGCCGACGACATTGTCGGTCTGGGGCACGGCGTTCGTGATGATCATCCCGCCGTAGGAGTGCCCCACCGCGAGGACCGGGCCGGGAATCTGGTTGATGACGCTGGCGACGTATGCCGCATCGCCCTGCACGCCACGCAGCGGGTTGACGATCGCCATCACCGGGATCCCGGCCGCGACGAGTCGTTCGGTGACCGGCGCCCAACTGCCGGCGTCGGCGAAGGCTCCATGGACGAGAACGACGGTCGGGGGCTGCTGGTCGGACGGAAGAAGACATGGGGGTTTCTCCTCGGAATGGGTGTGGCTCGCACATGAGGGGGCCGTGTGCGCGACGTCTCGTCGCCCGTCGCGGGAGCCCTGTTCGCCGTTGCCGACAGCACCACCGCGGCGAGTTCGTTCGCTCCGCCCCGGAGCTCGCAACGGGTCGAGTCTTCCGCGGTCGGACGTCGGCCCGTACATCGATCCCCGCCATACTTGCGTCACCTTCGGCCATCGGCCGGCGGCCGCGATGAGGAGGCGCCATGACGATGGCCCAGGACCACCGCGGGAAGCATGTGGTCGCGGTGATGGTCTTCCGGGAACCGTCGCCCTCGAGCTCGCGATCGCGGTCCAGGCGTTCGGCGAGCGTCCCGCCGTGTTCTCCAAGATCCGTGACGAGGACGAGTCGCCGTACGAGCTGCTGCTCTGCGGACGCTCACGTCGCGACGGCCTGACGTCCGGATCTCGGGCCGGACCGAGCCCTGGAGCTCGGCCGCCGACGCCCACACGGTGGTCGTTCCCGGCATCGACGACCCGTTGACCGGCCAGGACCCCGAGGCTCTCCGGGCGATCGCCGCCGCCGCCCGCCGAGGTGCCCGACTGGTGTCCCTGTGCGGGGGTGCGTTCGTCCTCGGGCAGGCCGGCGTACTCGCGGGGTGCAGCGTCACGACCCACTGGGCATTGGCGGACGAGTTCCGGACCGCGTTCCCGAGCACGGAGCTGCGAGACGAGCAGCTGTACATCGACGACGGCCAGGTCCTGAGCTCCGGCGGGATGCTCGCGGCGGTCGACCTCTGCCTCCATGTCCTGCGCCGCGACCTCGGTCAGGCCTACGCCAACGACGTCTCCCGCCTGCTGGTCAGCCCGCCCCACCGATCGGGAGGACAGAGCCAGTACCGGGCCCCCCATCGGGGCCGCCACGAAGGATCCCTCGCACCGACCTTGGAGTGGATCCTCGCGCACCTCGACGAAGAAATGACCTGGCGCACGGTGTCCAACCACATGCAGCAGAGCCCTCGAACCGTTGCCCGACGCTTTCGACTCGAGACCGGCAAGAGTCTGCTCGCGTGGGTCACCGAACATCGTGTCCTGCGTGCTCGTGCCCTGCTGGAGGAAACAGACCAGACGGTCGCCGCGATCGCGCGGACTGTCGGTTTCGGATCGGTCGAATCGTTCCGACGCCAGTTCTCCAGACAGACCGGGCGCGACACCTGCCCACTACCGGGAAACCTTCGCCCACGGAGACATCTGACAGTCCACGCGGCCGGTGGGGCGCACGACCGGCGGGCGGGTCCCCGGCTACCGACCCGGTGTGTAGGCCAGCACCACCGCGCCGTTGCCGATGTCGGTCACCCCCGTCAGGTTCATGGGGGTCGTGCCGATCCCCGAGAGCAGCGATTCACCGGAACCCGCCACGAACGGGGAAATGCTCAGATGGAGCTCGTCCAGCAGGCCCGCCTCGATGAGCGCCCGGCTGAACGGGCCGTTGCCGTACTTCACCAACGTGCCGTCGCCGGACTCCTTGAGCCGGGCGACGGCGTCGATGGCGTCGCCGGCGAGCACCTCGGCCTTCCAGGTGGTTTCGGTCAGCGTGGTGGAGGCGACGTGCTTCGGGAGGGAGTTCAACGTGTCGGCGAGGTCGCCGGTCATGGTCGGCCACGTCGCGGCGAACGTCTCGTAGGTCACGCGCCCCAGCACGAGACCGACCGCCTGTTCCAACAGACGGAACTGATAGGCGAAATGGTTGTCGTTGGGGACGACCTTCATCTGCCCGGCCCAGAAGTCGTCCCCCATGAACCTCCCGTCGATCGACACGTGGTCGTATTCGATCAATTTCAGCATGCGCGGAGCGAACCATCCCGACGATCGGCCCGTCTTGTACCGAACCGAACGCTGCCCGCTCCGGTGAGCACTGCTCGTGCGGGTCGAGGTAGCGGAGAGGCCGGGGCCAGGATCAGGACGCGAGGAACGGGATGCCGGAGCGCAGCTCGCCGGGGGTGTGGCCGGTCGCCCACCGCATCGCGCGCGCGAGCTGCGGCTGGTCGTAGTAGCCGCCGACGGTGACCGCGTCGGCGATCGATCCCCCCGCCGCGAGGAGCTGCGCGGCGCCTGTGCCTGCTCGATGCTGACGAGCTTCCGGCGCGATATCCCGACGGCCCGGCGGAACCGGATTTGCGCGGTCCGTTCCGACATTGCCTCGTGGTCGTTCGCCGTGGCGGATCTCCTCGACGAGCGGATCGAAGAACAACAAACCTGCTCGCACGAGCCGGTCGACGAAGACGTCGACGTTCTGCTCGGTCGGCATCTCCCAGTCCCGGTTGTCCAGCAGTATTCGGTCGCCCGACAGGGTCGGGAGAAGCGCATCGTTCAGGTCGGCCAGACCGGAGGGCGGGAACAGGGGCAGGTGGGCACCGAGTCGCAGCTCGACACCGAAGAACTCCCACCCCGCCGGACATTCCAGTCGTGTCGCCCTGGTCTCCGGTCCGCGCACGTGCACCGTCACTCCGTCGCCGCTGCGCGCGAACGCGATCATGGAGGACCCTTTGGCGGCCGAGGAGAAGCTGGTCGCCGCGTCACAGCGTGCCGACCACACTCGTCGCACCAGCGGGAGTTCGCCGGCGACAGCGTCGAAGATCAACCCCACGACGGCTGCTCCTGTGTCTCGGGGTCGGCACCTGAACGGCTGCTCGGGGCATCACCCTGCTTCAGCGAGCGCAAGAACCGCTGGAACGTCATTCCTTTGACCAGCCAGGCCAGACCGAACGCCATGACCGCGCCGGCTTCCCAGATGTAGATCCACGGAACGGTGTCGATGCCCGGCACCGCTGCGTCGTCCTTGCCGTGCTCGGCGACGAGGAGGGTTGCTTCCGGCGGACCACGAGCAGCCACTGGGCGAGAGCGAGGGCGGCGGGGAGCAGATGTCCAGGATGCCACGCGGCGCATCGCGATGTGGGACCGGATCGACCAGTCCTGAGCTCGTCCTCCACGACGCCCCCCTGCTGTGACCCTCGCGAGCACGGCAGCCGGAGCGGCCGACGATCCCGTCAGCATGATGTGGTCGGGGCGGGAAGCACCAACGTCCAACGTGAGGAAGAAACGATCATGGAAGTCGCCGTCTGCGGCGCCAACGGCCCCACCGGTCGCCTCGTCACCCGATACGCCGATGCCGCCGGCCACCGGATGACGGCGGTGACCGCCGGCCCGACGAGTTCCCCCTGCGTTCGCCACATCTCGACGTGGTCGTCGCGGACGTGACCGACCCGGAAGGCGTCGAGCGAGCCGCTCGACGGCGCAGGCGGTCGTCTCGACCTTCGGGGTGCCCTACCGCCGCGGCGAGATCACCGTCTACTCGCAGGGCATCGCCAACATCGTGCTGGCGATGACCATCTGCGGCATCGCCGCGCTTGGTGGGCGTCAGTTCCACCAAGTGGCCAGGCGAGGTACAGCCTGGCGAGTCGCTGCACTGGCGCAAGGCCGTGATCCCGTTCCTGCGCAACGTCGCGGGTCGCACGCTCTACGACGACATGGCCCGCATGGAGGACATCGTCGCGGGCAGCAGTCTCGACTGGACGGTGGTGCGGCCTGCCGGACAGCGACGCCGACGAGCCCACCGACGACTACGAGGTCGCACCGCAGCGGCTACCAGGGGGGACCACCTCTCGAGCCGACCTCGCGAGCTCCTGCTCCGCGAGGCGACCGAGGCTGTGGCACTCGCGCTCCACCATCGAGGTCACAGCCGTTGAGCCGCCCCACGCCCATGACCTTCCTCAGGGAAGCCTTCGGTGTGGTGGCGTAGGCCGGGGGCGTCCTGGTCAGCACTTCTCCCCCAGCGGACCGTCCCCGTCGCGACGCGCTCAAGAGGATCAACTACTGCGTCTCTTCGGCCTAACTTGCCTAGGCGAAGGGCCTGGCAGGTAACGACAGATCACGATCCGGAGATACATGGATCACGGACGCCGTGACACCGTCCCTGCGCCCGCCCGCGAGCCGCAATCACACGTGGTTCGACTCAATGATCGAGAGGACACACCATGGGACTGCTGGACCTCTGCGCCCCGCCCCGCCACAAGCACCACCACCACCGCGGCTGCGGCTGCCACCAGTGCAAGCCCCCGCACGACCACTGCGCTCCCAAGGAGTGCAAGCCGAAGTCGAAGTCGCACTGCGACAGCTGATCCGGAGTCGATGAGCATTCCGGGGGCGGACAGCTGGTCCGCCCCCGAACTCTCCCCGGGGTCGGTCGGCGGTCAGGTAGGCCGTCGCCATGACGGTGGTCTCGGCCCGTCACTCCTCCCAGAACCGCCCGTCCGGCGCGGCCCCGACGTCGAGCGCACGGTGCATCTCAGAGGTCGCGATGCTGCGGCCCGCGCCGGCGGAGTCGCGGCGCTCGTCGGTCCTCTCACACCAGGTCGGGTCCGGGTACGAACCGCAGCACCGTGTACCCCATCGCGCCGGCCAGGCAGAGCAACGACAGCAGCACCACGGTCGGCGCGGACACCGGTCGGCCCAGCAGCAGCGCGGTCCCCAGGGCGATCACGACGGCCAGGCCCGCCGCCACCGAGATCAGCCCCAGAGCGACCAGCGTGACCGGGCGTCGCACCCGCGTCGGCCGTGGGTCCCGCAGCCGGGCCGCGAACGCCGGGTCGTCGCGGAGCAGCTGCTGTTCGATCCGCGCGAGCACGGCGCGTTCCTGCGGTGTCAGCACCGGTCGCCACCCGCCTTCCCTGCCGGCCCCGCTCCCCGACGGCCCGCGCGCGGTCGGGATACCCGACTTTTCCGGGCCGGCAGCCGTGGGCCGCGCTGCGAACGACACGAGAGGCCGGACGACCACCGCGCGACGGTGCCATGTCGGTACTCGTCGATATCGATATCGCTGCGTACCGTTTCCGCCATGGCAGCAGAGCCGTCACGAGCCGGCCGCAAGCGGGACCACTCCCGCGACCGCGTGATCCTCGAGGCAACGCTGCTCGTCCTGGCCCACGCCGGCTACGACGGCCTGACCATCGACAAGGTCGCGGCCCGGGCCGGCGCGGCGCGGGCCACCGTCTACCGCCGGTGGCCGACCAAGGCCGAGCTGGTGCTGGCCGCGGTCGAGCAGCTCAGCCACACCGACGTGGACCTCGACGCGCTACCCGACACCGGCAGCCTGCGCGAGGACATGGCCGCGATGATCCTCACCGAGACCGAGGAAGAGCAGCAGTTCCGCAGCAAGGTCATGACCGGGCTGCTCTCCCTGTCCTTCAGCGACGAGCCCCGCCTGGCCGCGGCCGCCACCGGAGCCGGCGTCGGGCCGTGGATCGAAGCGATCGAGTCCCTGATGCGCCGGGCGGTCGAGCGCGGGAGTTCCCCCCGGCCGACACCGGCGTCCTGGCCCAGGTCGTCCCGATGCTGTGCATCGCCCGCGCGGTGCAGCACGAACCGATCACCCGAGAGTTCAGCCTCACCATGATCGACGAAGTGTCATCCCTGCCATGCGCGGCCATCGCTGACCGCGCGATCCACGGGCAACGACACCCGATCCACGCCGACGGCGCGAGCCGCCGATACCTGGCGTGTTCCACCATCAGGAGACGTCGATGAGCGTCAGCGCGACCGCCCACCTCAACTTCCGCGGCAACGCGCGCGAGGCCCTGACTTCTACCACCGGTCTTCGGCGGCGACATCATGATCGCCACCTACGCCGAGTCGGGGTTCCCCAGGACTCCACGAACGCGGACCGCGCAGGCTTCGCCCCGGTCGCGCCCGATTCCCCCGACGCCGCCCACGTCGCGTTCGGCATGGTCGCCGCCGAGAACGGTCTCCGTCTGGCCGCCTACGACGTGTTCGGGACCGACGGCGACGCGTGGCGGCCACCCGACTCGCCGGCACGTCCACCCGCGCCGCCGGGCTGACCCACACCGAGGCGGCCTTCCTCCTGCTCGACGGTGAGACCCTCGCCGAGATCACCCCGCTGTGGGACGCCCTGGGCGACGAGGGCACGGTCTCCAGCAGCTCGCCCCCGCCGACTGGGCCCGGCCTACGGGATGCTCACGGCGGCTTCGGCCTCGCCGGGACCTCCGGTGTGGCCCCCGTCCAGGCGTCGTACACTCGCCGACCAAGGAGCACCGCCGTGAACATCTGGTTCGAAGGGCTGACCCTTCCCGTCAGCGACCTCGCGACGTCGATTCGTTTCTACGAATCGCTGGGATTCGTCACCGAGATCACGTTCGAGCGATTCGGGCTCATGCGCTACGGCTCGGGCACGGTCGGCCTGCTCGCAGCAGGCCCACGCCTGGAGCGCGACACCGCCGCCGGAGAGGGGAGCTGCGACCGTTCGTCCAGGTCGAGATGGGCACCGACGACCTCGACGCCCTGTACGCCGACTTCGTCGCACGGGGCGTCCCCGTCCACACCCCTCCACGCGACCGCGGCTTCGAGCGCCAGATGCAACTGCGCGATCCGGACGGATTCACCATCGAGTACGCAGAGGGCGAGCGCGGCCACGACAACCCACAGGCGAGCACGACACACTCGTAGGGCCCAGCTCTCGCCGGCGCCCTTTCCCTGCACGGCGAGCCACCGTCGGCGCGCGACCCTCAGCGTTCCACGGACCGCTCCTCGGGGCTCAGACGAGAGTCTTGAGCCGCGCCCAGGCCGGCGAGAGTCCCGCTCCGTACTGCTCGACGAGCCGCAGCGCGCGTGCATCCTCGGCCATGTCGCCGGCCGCTCCGATCGCGTCGGCGTGCCGCGCCGCCAACATCGAGGCTCGCCGAGCGAGCGGAGCCAGCGACGGGCTGTCGACCGGCCACTGCCGAGCTCCGTGGAGCTCGACGAGCAGGCGAGCGACGTCGGGATCGTCGAGCAGGTCGCTCTGGCGCTCGATCCACCGTGGCAGGTGCATCGGGTAGAGCGCGTCCACCAGGAGCCATGCCTGCCGCTCGACAGCCAGCTGATCCGCGTCGAGCCCGATGCTCGCCAGGCGCGCGAGGTGGGCGGCGACGCTCTCGGGTGTGGGCCCACCCCACCCTGCCCCGGCCAGCGCCCGGAGGCGGGCGCGCATCCCGAGGAGCCCGTCGATCCGCTCCGCGACGAGGTCGTCGAGCGTCCCGACGGCAGCGTCGAACTCGTCCGGGCCTGCCCCGCGGAGGTCCGGGACCCAGGCCAACGGCACCCCCGCCTCGGCGAGTCGCTTGATCGACAGGAGATCGACGAGAGCCTGCGGCGGGTAGCGCCGGTAGCCCGAGGCGTCACGCTCGGGTTCGGGCAGCAGCCCGCGGTGGTGGTAGTGCCGAACGGCCCGGACCGTGACTCCGGCATAGGCGGCGAGCTGGCCGATCGTGAGCCCCGACGTGGTGGACACCCCGACGATCCTCCGGGCCGCTCGCCGACGCCGCCAGAGGCTTGCTACGCGGTTCCGTAGAGGTGCACCAGCCCGCGGGTGAACGCCGCGGGCCAGATCGTCGAGTGCTGCTCGTCGGCGATGACCTCGGACCGCACGGTGAGCCGCGGAATGTCCTCGAGTCGCGCGGCGAGTCGTCGCAGCCCCGCGACGAGATCGATCGTCTCGACGTGCTCACGCATCTGCGGAGGCGTGGCCGGCCACTGCCGGTCGGGTCCGTCCTCGCGCTCGCCGACCGCGAGGTAGACGTCGCGCTGCCCGGCGGCCACCGCGGGGAGTCGCTGCTCGTCGAGGAGGAGTTCGTCGTCCCAGTACACCGAGGGGCTCACCGCGAGGGCGCGCCGGAACCCGGAGGGCCGCGCCAGGACGCTCCAGCAGGCGAACATCCCGCCGAGCGACACACCTCCGAGGCCCCGGTCCGTCGGGTCGAGGGGATGGACGGACTCCAGGTGCGGTGCGATCACGTCCCGGATCAGGGCCAGCGTGGCCTCGGCTCCCCCGGTCCCGTACGACGCCCGACCCACCAGGTGCCGCGGCATCGCCGAGGTCGGCGTCAGGTCCCTGACGTGTCGAGCCACCAGACGATCGGGATCGCGGCTCTCCGGTCCGATGCCCACCACGACGACCGGCCGGAGCTGACCGAGCGAGAACTCCAGAGTCGTCCGGGTGATCTGCGCGGCGACGACGAACGTGAGCCACCCGTCGACGAGGTAGAGCGCCGGATACGGACCGGGGCCCACCGCGTCGCGCACACGGCGCGGCGGCAACGCCACCGCGACCTCCCACCCCGGTCCGGGGCCCACGCGCACGATGTGGCGAGCCGCGTCGGGGACCTCGACCGGGACGGCAGGCTCCCACCGCACGCTCCGAGTCGTCGTCGCCTCGTCCGACTCGGCGTCGTCCGGGGCCGGGACCCCTGGCGTCGGGTCGTCCGGGTTGCAGGACCTGTTCGGCATGACGCCAGGTTCGAACCCTGACGCACGGTCAAGGTCAAGCCCGCAGCTGCCCGGGCCACGTCACGGTGCCGCCAGGGCTAGGCGAGGGTCGTCGTGGGCAGGGTCCGGGTGGACACGACCGCCACCGGACAAGCGCTGAGGATCGGGAGGAAGTGGCCGGTCCAGCCGGAGGTGGAGCTGGACCGGTTCGTTCGCCGGCCCACCGAGGGCACCACGATGAGTTGGGCCTCGGCGTCGGAACGCAACAGCGCCTCTGCGGGCCGCTCCGTGATGCTCTGCGGGTGGACGGCCAGGTCCGGATAGGTCTTCCGGACGGATTCGAGCAAGGCCGAGTGCGGCGAGGACGGACTCGTCGACCCGGCGTCGTCGGGGGCGGCGCTGATCAGCGGGACGAGGGCGACGTTGCGCTGGTGGGCGGCATCGGCCGCGAACGCCAGCGCCCGTTCCCCGTCCGGGGTGTCCTCGAGGGCCACCACGACCGGCCCACCCCGCACTCGTGACGAGGTGGACGCCGCAGGCACCAGGACGACTGGGCAGGGGCACTCGCGCGTCACCCCACCCACGATGGAACCGAGCGAGAGCGGGATCGGCCCCCCGGGCCCGTTCGAACCGACCACCAGGAGCGCCGCGTTCTCGGCGTGCCCCACCAGCGCGGGAGCGACTCGACCGTGCAGCGTGTGCATCCTGGTCGGGACCTCGGGACAGGTCGAATGCGCGATCCCCTGCGCACGGGACAGCAGCGCCCTCACCCGGCCGCGAGCGTTGTCCGCTGTGGACGCATCGTTCGTCGTGCTCGCCGGTGAAGCGCCTGGAAGGACCTGCACCAGATCCAGCCCCACCCCGCGATGGTTGGCCGCGGCCGCAGCCCAGGCGACGGCCGCGCGGGCGCTCTGCGAATCATCGACTCCCACCACGACGCCGGCGAACGGAGGAGGAGACGTCTCGGTCGCCGTGCCGGGCGCCGCCGACGCGTTCGACACCGGCGACGTTCCCTCGAGCGTGGTGTCCGACTGCTCGCTGGTCATGATCCTGGCCTCCCGGATGACTACGTGACCGAGCGCCTCGCACAGACGCTCGAGCGCGGCGCGAGAACTCTCGCCTGGAATGCACGATCACCTCGAGGCTAGCCCTCGACCTCGTTGAGGAGTGATCGACCGGTCCGAATGGGTGGCACCCCGGAACTGCCGACGGGACGAGCTACCCTTTTCCGAGTGTCATCGGGAGAAACGGTCCCGCGTGGCCGTTGTCCGACGTGGCGGTGCATCTGATGTCAGAACGACCGAAGCCCCCTCGGATCGCCACACACGAGTCAGACGTCGGCTGCGCAGGTCCGTGGTGACCCCCTCGCCGCGACAGCTGTCAGGACTGGAGCCAGGTCAGGAGGTCGGCGTTGATGGTCGGCGCTTCGGTGGTCGGCATGCCGTGCGGAAAACCGGGGTAGGACCTCAGGGTTCCGTCCTGCACCAGCTCGGCCGACAGTGGCCCGGAATCGGCGTAGGGCACGATCTGGTCGTCTTCACCGTGCATGACCAGCACGGGCACCGTGATCTTCTTCAGGTCCTCGGTGAAGTCGGTCTGGGAGAACGCGACGATGCCGTCGTAGTGCGCTTTCGCGCCGCCCATCATGCCCTGTCGCCACCAATTGTCGATGATCGCTTCGGACGAGGCCGCGCCGGACCGGTTGAATCCGTAGAACGGCCCGGACGCCAGTTCTCGGTAGAAGTCCGAGCGCCGGGTCGCGACCTGGACCTGGAAGCCGTCGAAGACGCTCTTGGGCAGGCCGCCCGGGTTGGCCTCGGTCTGCACCATCAGCGGGGGCACCGAACTGATGAGGACCGCTCGCGCGACGCGGCTCTCGCCGTGGTTGCCGATGTAGCGGGTGACTTCGCCCCCGCCGGTGGAGTGGCCGACGTGGATGGCGTCGCGGAGGTCGAGGTGTTCGACGACGGCGGCGAGGTCAGCTGCGTAGTGGTCCATGTCGTGACCGTCGCCGGTCTGGGTCGAACGGCCGTGTCCCCGGCGGTCGTGGGCCACGACGCGATAGCCGTGCTCCAGGAAGAACATGAGCTGGGTGTCCCAGTCGTCGGACGACAGGGGCCAGCCATGGCTGAACACCATCGGCTGGCCCGATCCCCAGTCCTTGTAGAAGATGTCGACGCCGTCGGGGGTGGTGACAGTGCCCATGACTTACCTCCAGTTGCTCGTGGTCACGTCTCGTCGTCCTCGGCGTTCATGACGGACTGAGAGGCGTGATCAAGCAGAGCCGATCTCTGCGGGGCACGGAGCTCACCCGACCCGGGACATGAGGGTGGGGAGGTCACGGGCAGGTTCGAGCATGGGAGGCCCCGTCGGATCGGCATGACATTCCGTGGCACACGAAACGGCTCGACGGGGTCCCGGCCGATGCTGATGACTGTTCCTCATCGTCAGCCCGTGCGTCCACCTCGCGATGGCGATCGATGCGTCGTGGTGACGGGCCTGAGCGTCGAGCTGCGCTCCTCGGGACCGACGGCGCTCGCCGCGCGTGCGGCGAGGCGCGCTCGCCGGACTCACGCGGATCCCCGGGTCGCCGTGATCGCCGGCGTCGCCGGTGCGGTGATGGCGGTGGGTGCGTCGAGGACGGCGTACTCGCGGACGGTGACGTCCTGCAGCGCCGGGTCGGCGAACATGCCTCGGAACAGGTCGGTCCGGCGCGACCGGTCGGCGTCGTGCTGTGAGGCGAACAGGTACACGCCGCCGAACCTGCCGGTGGCGGTGTCGGCCAGCCACCACTTGCCGAGCAGGCCGGGCCATGCGGTGAACTCGGGCGCGATGTGCGCGGCGTGTGCGGTGTAGGCCTCGGTCGGGATGGTCAGGCCGAAGGTGACGATGCGGATGCGCATGATGGTTCCTCTGCTGGGCGGATGCGATCCGCCGACGCTAGGAAACCCGCGTTGTGCCATGCATCGGACGATCGCTCCATCAGCACATGGCGTCGGGATGGAGCGTCCGTCCGATGAGCGTGTACCGGTCCGGTTCGTAGCGTCCCTGGCGAGCGCCCCGGGCAGACAGGACCGCGGGTGCCGACGAGCCGGAGCACGCCCGGCGAGCGCTGCGGCCGGACTAGCATGCCGCGATGAGCCAGCCCGGCCCGCGGGGCGCGGTCTCCGACCGCCTGGCGGCCGCGGCGGGAGCAGCCCTGGTCGGTCGGGCAGAGGAACGCGCGCGCCTGGCCGCACTGCTCGCCCCGCACGGACCTGCGGTGGTGTTCGTGCACGGGCCGGGCGGGATCGGCAAGACCATGCTGGTCACCGGGACGCTGGCGCGGCTGCCGCTGACCTGGGTGAGCCTGGACGGCGGCCGGACGGAGCCGACGGTGCCGGGAGCGCTCGCCGCGCTCGGCGCCGCGCTGGGAGGACCGGCGCCGCCGTCGGCCGCGGCGGCCGCCGAACGGATCGCCGCCGCCGGGGTCGACGTGCTGGTGATCGACGGCTTCGAGCGGCTCAACCTGCTCGACGGCTGGATCCGCAACGAGCTCGTCGCACGCCCTCCCGGCCACCGTCACCACCGTGCTGGTCGGCCGCCGCGGGCCGAACCAGGCCTGGCGCGCGGCGCCGGGATGGCGCCCCCTGCTCGGCGAGCTGGTGGTCGGGCCGCTGACGCTCCAGGACGTCGACCGGCTCCTGGTTGCCCACGGGGTCCGGGGCGACGACGCCGAACGGATCCGGACGTTCGCGCAGGGACATCCACTCGCCGTCGTCGCCGCCGCCGAGGCCCTGGCCCGCCGACCCGGCCTGGCCCTCGGATCCGGCGCGCCGGCGGAGGTCGTCGAGGATCTGTTCGCGGTGATGCTCGACGACCTCGAGCCACCGGAACGCGTCGTCGCCGAGGCGGCGTCGGTCCTGCGCCGGGTGACCCTGCCCCTGCTCGCCGCGGTCCTCGACCAGGCGGACGTCGAGCAGGCATGGCGGACCCTGCGCGGATTGCCGTTCACGACGACCACCGCCACCGGTGTCGAGCTCTCCGGAGTCGCGGCTCCGGTCGTCCTCGAGGCGCTGGAGCTGCGCGACCCGGCCCGGGTCCGGACGCTGCGGACGCGCGCCGCCCGGACCATCCTCGAATCCCTGGCCCGCGGCCCGGACTGGGAGAGCACCGCCGACCTGCTGCACCTGGTGCAGAACCCGCTGATCCGCAACGCCTATGCACCGCGTCGGGATGCTGCAGCACCCGGTCGAGCAGGCCCGGAGCGAGGATCACGACCAGATCGTCGGCGTCGCCCGCCGGTTCGGCGGGCCGGAGTCCGCCCGGCTCGTCGAACGGTGGTGGCAGGCGCGGCGGGATTCCTTCGCCGTGGTCCGCGCCGGCGACGGCGCCGTCGCCGCGTTCTCGGTCACGGCGACCGTCGACGACGTGGCCGGCCCCTCCGCGCGCGAGGACCCACTCATCCAGGCCATCGCCGACCACCTGCACGACGACCCGATGCCGCCGGGCACCGTCGCCGTGGTGTTCCGCTGGGCGCTGGGCGACCGACACGGCGAGCGGCCCACGCCCGAGGTCGCGGCCCTGGTCACGGACCTCAAGCGCACCTACCTGCAGCTGCGGGCGACCCTGCGCCGCGTGTACACGGTCGTCATCGAGTGGCCTGCCGCGGCACCGGTGCTGCGGGTGATGGGATTCGACCTCGTCACCGAGGTCGCCGTCGGTGACCGGCGTTTCGCGCTCGCCTGCCTCGATTTCGGCCCCGGCGGCGTCGACGCGTGGATCGGCCACCACGTCCTCGCCGAGCACGCCGGTCCGGTCCGTGCCGACCCGCGCCGGCCCGATCCCGCGGCCCCCGACCGATCCCCCTTGTTCGGCCTGACCGCCCGGGAACAGGAGGTGCTCGTGCTGCTCGCCGAGGGGATGACCAACGCGGCACTGGCCCAGGTGCTGTTCATCAGCGAACGCACGGCCAACCGGCACGTCAGCAACATCTTCACCAAGCTCGGCGTGCACAACCGGACCCAGGCCGCCCGCGCCGCGGTGGCCGCCGGCCTGGCCGGCTGAGCAGCCGGCCGCGGCCGCGCCACCAGGATCCGCGCCCCCGTCGTCACCCCGGCACCCGACTCGGAGCCGCGACCGGCGCGTCCGAGGTGGCCGGGTCGGTCGAGGTCGCGGGCGAGGCGTCCTCGGCGCGGGCGACGGTCGAGACGTCGGGCACGGGCTGCTCGGTGGCTGCCGCGTCGCCGGGGCGCGGCGCGGGCACGTCCGCACGGGGGGACGGACGGACCGCGTCGTAGATCAGGAAGACTTCGTCGAGCGGCGCGGTCCGCAGCGCCGCGAGGTACTCCGGGAGCGCCAGCCCCACCAGTCGCAGCGTCCCGCCACGCTCGGCGAGGGCTGCGCGGGTGCGGGCCAGCACCGGCAACAACCCGGTCCCGTCCCAGGACCCGGACAGGTCGACGACCAGCTCTCGCACCCCGACCGCGACCAGACCCCGAACAGCGCCGGACACCTCGGTGATCTTGTCGCGGTCGACCCGTCCGACGACGTGCACCGTGGGCCGGTGACCGGCGTGGATCACGTCCACCCCCGGCATCGACCGATCCGGGCGCGGCGACCACGGATCCCGGACCGACTGCTCCGACTGCTGGTATGCGTCCTGCGCCATGCTCGGCCCCCGGCCTGTTCCGCGCGCTGCCCTCGCAGCGCGGGTACCGGGGTCTGGGGCACCATCCACATCGGTGCGCCCCAACGTACGCGCAGGTCACCGGTCCGCAGCCTCACCGACACCGACGGTCACGTGACCATCGGGTCACCACCAGGCGACGCAGGTCGCTGCGACCTCGCTCGGCGGCGTCTGCCACCCCGGGACGGCACACGGAGTAGCGTCGGTGATCACCGAGAGCATGTCGCGCGTCGCGCGCCACGACTCGGGAAAGGAAGGTCGACGATGACCTCCGACACCCACCTCGACCGCCACCGCGCGCCGGACTCGCGAGCCCATCTCCTGGCAGGCCCGGCGCTCACCGCCCCCACTCCCCCGGCCCGGTCGTCGCCCCTCCCGACCCACGACGTCGTGGTACGCGCCGACGACGGGGTCGAGCTGCACGCCGAGATCGCCGGCGATCCCGCCGCCGAGGTGACCGTGCTGTTCAGTCACGGATTCGGCGGCGATCTCGACACCTGGGCCCCGCACCGTGAGGCCCTCGCCGCCCGGGTCCGCGTGGTGGCCTGGGACCAGCGCGGGCACGGCCGCTCGCAGTGGGGCGACCCCTCCCGGGCCACCGTCGCCCAGACCGGTCGCGACCTCGCCGCAGTCCTCGAAGCCACCGCCCCGACCGGCCCGGTCGTGCTGGCCGGGCACTCCATGGGCGGCATGAGCATCCAGGCCCTCGCCGGGGCCCACCCCGAGCTGTTCGGAACCCGGATCGTCGGGGTGATGCTGCTGGCCACCACAGCCGGTGGTGTGTTCACCGACGGGACGCTCGGCGTCGTGTTCGGTGTCCTGCGCCGGTCCGGGCTGCTCCCGGCGGCGCTGTCCGCAGCCCGATGTGCCGCGCCGCTCGTCGATCGACTCCCCTGGCGCCGCCTGGCGGTGGGCCGGTGGGCGGTGCGTCAGGTGCTCTTCGGTGTCGACGCCGACCCCACCCAGGTCCGCGCCGCGCAAGCCCATGCCGAAGCCGTCCCGCTACCCGTCGACGTCGCCTTCTACGGCGGCCTGCTCGCCCACGACCAGACCGCGGCACTGCCCGCCCTGGCCCGCGTCCCGGTCGTGCTGCTCAGTGGCGCCGGTGACCGTGTCACCCCCGTCGGGCACAGCCGTCGCATCGCCGACGCGCTGGGCCCCGCCGCAGAGCTCGTCGTGGTCCGCGACGCCGGACACATGCTCGTCACCACCCACCCTCACCTCGTCAGCACCGCCCTCCGGCGACTCCTCGAGCGAGTCACGAGAACGCCGTCACCTCCGGTAGACGGCAGCACGGACGACGCTCGAGGTGCTCTGGACGGGTAGCAGGCCCTGGCACAGCTGCGCCCGAGACCGTCGCTTCGGACGGGGCCCCGCCGACCCGGCGGTGGTTCGGTGGGTCGGGCGGCCGCGCCCGTCCACCCCCCGCCTATCCCGAGGTGATCTCCATGACCGAAGCCGGTGCTCTGGTGGACCCGGTGGGTCCCGCCGACCACCGCCTCGGCCCGGCCGGCGCCGCGGTGACGCTCGTCGAGTACGGCGACTACGAGAGCCCGGCCTGCGGCAGAGCCTTCGTCGAGCTCGAACGACTGCGTGATCGCTTCGAGGACGATCTCGCCCTGGTGTACCGGCACTTCCCGCTGGTGGACCAGCATCCGCACGCCATGGCGGCCGCGCTGGCCTCGGAGGCGGCGGCGGACGCCGGCCAGTTCTGGACGATGCACGAACTGCTCTACAACGTCCAGGATCGGCTCGACGAGAGCGACCTCGCCGAGTACGCCGCACGCCTGGGCATGACCGACGCCGGCGCGATCGGGCCTCGAGGCAGGGACCACGTCGCTCGGGTCGAGAAGCAGATGGCCGGGGCGCGGGCCGCCGGGGTCACCGACGTCCCGTCGATCTTCATCAACGGCACGCCCTACACCGGCGCGGTCGAGCTCGCCGCGTTGAGCACGGCGATCAGCACCGCAGGCGACCGCCCGACGACGTGACCCACGCGAGCGTCAGCGGACCACGACGACCGGGCAGGGGGCGTGGGCCACGACGTGCTGGCTCACCGAGCCCAGCAGCATGCCCGTGAACCCGCCGTGCCCGCGGCTGCCCACCACCAGCACGTCCGCGGCCTCGACCGACTCGAGCAGCACGCCCGCCGGGTGGCCCTCCGTGACGTGCCGCCGCACCCCCGCCGAGGCGTCGGCGGGCAGGGCCTCGGCCAGCGCGGTGTCCAGGATGGTCTCGGCGTTGGCCTGCCAGTCCGTCGGGTCGACGGGGTCGTCGAAGCTCAACGGGTAGGCCCACGTCGTCACCGCGTGCAGTTCGGCCTCGGTGAGCTGGGCCTGACGATGGGCGAAGCGCAGCGCGTGCAGTGACGCGGGGCTGCCGTCGACACCCACCACGACCCGTCCCTCGGGCTCGGTCATCGTCAGGAGCTCCCGTCCGGAGGTCGCGTCCAGCGGCCCGCATCATCGCATCTCACAGCGCGCAGCCGGCTGCTCCGGACGCCGCTTCGGCACCGAAGGCGATCCGGTCCTTGGGTTCGGGACCCCGCTGCCTTACTGGACGGCTCACCCCACCCCGTGCCTCCGGAGGGACCACCCATGAGCAGCGCGCAGATCAGCCGCGACGACGAGGGCCGGTTGGCCGCCGTGCGCCTCTACGACGACATCGAGACCCCGGTGAGGGACGCCTGAGCTGCACCCGGCCCGCACGCGTCAGTGGCTCCGGGCGAGCGGGCGCCTCGACAGCGTCGGCTCTCGGGTGCGACCGCGGGGCCGTCGCCCCTAGCCGATGGCGTAGCCGGGGCGCAGGAGCAGCTGTCCGCCGACGATGAGGCAGAAGAGGCCGATGACGACCCAGATCAGGGCCCAGACCACGCGCGGCACGAGCGTCATCCGCGCCAGCGCCTGTGCGTCGACCGTCGCGGTGAGCCGCACACGGACCAGGTCGGCGAATCCGCTGATGAGCAGGAACCACGCGATCCCGACCGCTGCGCCGGCCTGCACTCGCGCGGTGGCATCGAGCAGTGCCCAGCCGATCCCGAGGAACACGAGTGCGGAGACGAGTCGTGCCAGGTTGTTGGCACCGGCCAGGACGCCGAGAAGCCCCGACAGGCCCGTGATGAGCAGGACGGCCCAGGGGTTTCCGGCGGCGATGAGCCCGGCCGCACCGAGCCCGAACAGGAGGGGGGCCGGGTAGCCGAAGAAGAAGATGATCGGTGTGCTGATGCGCCATCGGAGCGGTCTCAGCTTCGTCGCGCCGCCGGACTGGTCATCGATCTCGAAACCGTCATAGCGGCGGAACGTGAAGATGGTCGCGAGAACGTGTCCACCTTCGTGGGCGAAGGTCAGGAAGTACCGCTGGGTCAGTCCCGAGGCCAGGACCAGGATCAGGATGAGGAACCCGAGGCCGTACGCGACCGGTTCCCCCACGATCGGGACGTCGTTGACCCCCACCCCCACCCCCACCATGGGGTGGATATCAGCACGCTCCGTATACGGATAATCCGGACGACGCGCCGTCGACACCCATCCGTGACATCTCGCCCAGATACGGCCTCTGGCCGCTTGGCACTCATGACGCCCTCAGCTTCGTCATGCTCGCTTCGGTGGGTTAGGCCCTCGTCGATCTCCGAGGTCGTTGCCGGCCGGCCGGTGACAGCGGGTCAGGAGGCCTCGAGGAGGACTCCGCCGAGGAAGGCCTCGAGGGCCTCGTGGTCGTGGAGCTCGAGCACGTGCGCGACGTACTGGTCAGGGCGGACGACGACCACGGCGCCGCTGTCGCGGTCGATGCCGCGCAGGTCGAAGACGTCCGCGCCGGCCGGGTCGGGACAGAAGGTCTTCTCGTGGTCGACCAGCCCGAACCGACCCTTGCGGGGGCGCAGGACCGGCGGCAGGTCCGTGGCCTCGAGCTGGTGGTGGTGCTGCTGGAACACGGCCCGGACATCGACGACGGCGTCGGGTTCGGCGCCGTCCGGGGTGTAGCGACGGAGCGACCCGGCCAGGTGCTCGCAGAGCGCTCGCAGCGCGGAGCCCTCGCGCGGACCGTCACGGTCGGCGAACAGATAGAGGCGCCACGCACCGTCGGCGCGGGCGACGTGACCGAGGTGCATCGGCTTGGCGTCGGCCAGCCGCACGACAGGAGCCGAGTGGAAACGGGTCCCGACGACGAAGCCCTCGGCCACGCGCTGCGCCGGCTCGGCGGCGGTGATCATGGAGGGGCCGTAGCGGACGGCGACCCCGGCGGTGAAGCGGCCCTGGTCGCGGAAGTAGCGCTGGAAGCTGTCCGGATCGTCCGCTGTATCCGGGTGGACGCTGAACATCGCGGCGAACTCGCGGTCGAAGTCGATGAGCTCCTGCGCCACGCGCTGCCGTTCCTCGGAGTAGGTGTGGAGGAGCTCGGGGCGGCCCGTACCGCACAGGACGGCGCCCAGCTTCCAGCCCAGGTTCCACGCGTCAGCCATCGAGACGTTCATGCCCTGGCCGGCCTTGGCGCTGTGGGTGTGGCAGGCGTCGCCGGCGATGAAGACCCGCGGCAGCCGACCCGACTCACCGTCGGCCCCTTCGGCGGCCCGGTCCGGCACGTCGTCGAACTGGTCGCACAGCCGCTGCCCGACCTCGTAGACCGACCACCACCCGACGTCGCGCACCTCGAGCGTGTACGGCGCCAGGATTCGGGCGGCGACCGCGGCGAGTCCCTCCGGCGTGGTGCTCCCGCGCTCGGGGACGCCGTCGAGCTCGATGTAGAGCCGGACCAGGTAGCCGCCCTCGCGGGGGATGATCAGGATGCTGCCCGCGGACGAGGTGATCGCGCTCTTGAGGCGGATGTCGGGGAAATCGGTGTCGACCAGGACGTCCATCACGCCCCACGCCTGGTTCGCCGCGTCGCCGCGCAGCTCCCGTCCGATCGAGGCCCGGACGCGGCTCCGAGCACCGTCGCACCCGACGACGTAGCGCGCCCGCACCGTCGAGGTCCCGTCGCCGTGGGCCAGTGTCACCGTGACCGGGTGCTCGGACGTCCCGCCGGGGTCGACCTCGAGGTCGACGAGCTGCAGTCCGTGGAACGGCTCGGGCCTCCGCGGCGTACGCGCCATGTGGTCGCGCAGGTAGGCGAGCATCCTCGCCTGGTTGACGATCACGTGGGGCATCTCGGACAGGCCGTCCTCGACATCCGGGATGCGGCCGGTGCGCGTGATCCGCTCGGGCCGTTCCGGGTCGGGCCGCCAGAAGGTGACCTCGTTGACCTGGTAACCCTCCTCGACGAGGCGGCCGGCGAGACCGAACGCCTCGAACATCTCCACGGTGCGGCAGGCGACGCCGTCGGCGTGTCCCACCTCGAGGGGCCCGTCCCGGCGCTCGACGACGACGGTGTCGACGTCCGGGAAGTTCGCCAGCTGCGCCGCCAGCACCAGGCCGGCCGGGCCGGCCCCGACGACGAGCACGTCGGTGGTCCCGGGCAACGACCGCGTACCCGGTTCGACGCTGCGGTGGGGCTCGCTGACGAACGGGTCGCCGGGCCGGTAGCCGTCGACGTAGAACTGGGCCACGTGCGCTCCTCCGTCGGCATCGATCGGTCGGCGACGCTACGTCGTTCCGCAGAGAGCGACCCCGTCCTCTCGCCGGACGCCCGGCGTCCGAGCGGCCCAGGTCGATCACGGCTGTGTGTGGGCGAGCAACGGGAGTGGCATAGATCACTTCCTCACGGGTACCCCGGGGTGGAGGAGGTCACTGATGACTGACGAGCACCCGCAGACCGATCCGGCCGGCCCGCCGACACCCGAGCCTTGGCCCTTGACCGGCGAGGCACCCCCCACGGACCAACCCGACCCGTCGGAGATCTTGCCGATGGGCGACGCCTCGGAGCTCAGAATGCTCAAGCCCGAGGACGACGATCCCGGCGACTAGAGCTGGAATCCGCCGAGGCCTGCGCTCGTGCAGGGCCGAGGACGACGCGGTGATGGCCGACGTCATGCGTTCGTCTTGGCCTTCCGGCGCCACTGCGTGAGGGCGCGCTCGGTGTAGCCGTTGGGCTCGGTCCCGCCCGAGAAGACCAGTTCGAGGGCTGCCTGGAACGACTCGCTGTTGTCCAGGTCCGGCGCCATCGGCGGGTAACCGTCCTGGCCCTCGTTCTGCTCGTCGACCAATGCCGCCATGCGCGCGAACGTCTCCCGCACGGTGTCGGCGTCGACGACGCCGTGCTCGAGCCAGTTCGCGATGAGCTGACTGGAGATCCGCAGCGTCGCGCGGTCCTCCATCAGCCCGACCCCGTCGAGGTCGGGCACCGTGGAGCAGCCGATGCCCATCCCCACCCAGCGCACGACGTAGCCGAGGATCGACTGGGCGTTGGTCTCCAGTTCCCGGTGCACGTCGTCGTCCGACAGGGTGCTCGGGTCGGAGAGGGGGAGCTCCAGCAGCCGGCGGCGGTCGGCCGTCTCCCGCTTCGAGAGCTCCTCCTGGACGGCGTGCACGTCGACGCGCAGGTAGTGCAGCGCGTGCAGCGTCGCGGCGGTCGGCGAGGGCACCCAGGCCGTGTTCGCGCCCGCCTTCGGATGCCCGATCTTCTGCTCGAGCATCTCGGCCATGGCGGCGGGCTTGGCCCACATCCCCTTGCCGACCTGGGCGTGGTGCTCGAAGCCGGCCGCCAGGGCGACGTCGACGTTGCGGTCCTCGTAGGTCTGCAACCAGACCGTCGACTTCATGTCGCCCTTGCGCAGCACCGGCCCGGCGGCGAAGCAGGTGTGGATCTCGTCGCCGGTCCGGTCGAGGAACCCGGTGTTGACGAAGATGACGCGGTTCGCCGCCGCGCCGATGCAGGCCGACAGGTTCGCCGTCGTCCGCTTCTCCTCGTCCATGATGCCGATCTTCAGCGTGTTGGCGTCGAGGCCGAGGGCCTCCTCGACCGCCGCGAACAGCTCGACGGTCAGCGCGACCTCCTCCGGCCCGTGCTGCTTGGGCTTGACGATGTAGACGCTTCCGGCGCGGGAGTTGGTGTGCGGTCCGAGCCCGCGCAGGTCGTACAGGCCGGCGACGGCGCACACGAGCGCGTCGAGCACGCCCTCGTTGACCTCCTGACCGTCCGCGGTGAGGACCGCGTTCGTGGTCATGTGGTGGCCGCAGGTGCGGACGAGCATCAGCGAGCGACCCGGCAGCGTCAGCGCCGAGCCGTCGGCGGCGGTGTACTCGCGGTCCGGGTTGACCCGCCGGGTGACGGTCTCGCCGCCCTTGCTGAACTCCGAGACCAGGTCACCGGTCATCAGCCCGAGCCACGTGCGGTAGGCCAGGGCCTTGTCCTCGCCGTCGACCGTCGCGACCGAGTCCTCGAGGTCGACGATCGTGGTCACCGCCGACTCGAGCACGACGTCGCTGACGTCCGCGTGGTGCTGCCCACCCACCTGGGTCGACGGGTCGAGCACCAGGTCGACGTGCAGGCCGTTCCGGACGAGCAGCACGTGACCCCGGCCGTCGTCGTCCGGGGTGGTGAACCCGGCGAACGCCGAGGGGTCGGCGAGGCCGACCGCGCCGTCCGCCGTGTCGGCGGCCAGCCCGTCGGTCGACGGGCGGTAGGCGGTCACGTCGGCGTGGCTCCCGCGCTCGAGCGGGAACAGCTCGTCGAGCAGCTCGTCGGCGGCCGCGATGACCTGCGCGCCGCGCTGCTCGTCGTAGCCCTTGGCGAGCTCGTGGTCCTGCGGGAGCGCGTCGGTGCCGTAGAACGCGTCGAACAGCGAGCCCCAGCGGGCGTTCGCGGCGTTGAGCGAGAACCGCGAGTTCGTCGACGGCACCACGAGCTGCGGGCCGGGGACCTCGGCGATCTCCGGATCGACCCGGTCGACGTCGATCGTCGGGACGCTCGACGGCTCCGGCGCCAGGTAGCCGAGATCGGTCAGCAGCTTCTCGTAGTCGTCCCGGGAGCCCGCGCCGTGCTCGGCGTGCCAGGCGTCGATCCGGGCCTGGAGGTCGTCGCGCTCGGCCAGCGCCGTCGCGATCCGCGGCGCGAACCGCTCCTGCAGGCGGGCCAGGATCGACCAGAACTCCTCGCCGGTCAGCTCGACCTGCGCGAGCAGCTCGTCCTCGACGAACGCTCGCAGGTGCTCGTCGACCTGCAGCCCGGACCGCTCGGACGTCTCGGACACTGACGGACCGCCTCCCTCGCCGGCTGGACTCACCGGGACTTCTGTTGCCTCAGCTCAGGACGGCCTCGATGACGCCTGCGGGCTCGGGCCGGTCCTCCATCTCGACGGTGCGGAGGTTAGTCGGCACCACGCCACCCGGCATGTCCGTCCCATCGGTCGACGCCGGGTCGTCACCGCGGACGGCCCCGCGGCGGCGCCCGGAAGCCGCCGATCCTCTGCTCGAGCAGTTCGGCCAGCCGCAGCGGAGTGCGGTCCTCGAACGCCGGGCCGATGAGCTGCACTCCGACCGGCAGGCCTTCGGGTGCCCCACCCGCCGGTACGGCCGTCGCGGGCAGGCCGGGCATCGTGGCCAGGCCGGCCCAGACGAGCTGGTCGAGGTACGGGTACTCGACGCCGTCGACGTCGATGCGCCGTCCCAACAGATCGGGGTCGTGGTCGTGCGGGAACGCTGGGGTCGGTGTGACCGGGCACAGCACGGTGTCGAACTCGGCGAAGAGCGCTCGCCAGGCGTGACGGTGGAGCTCGCGCCGGTTGTTCGCCTCCATCCAGTCGCGCAGCGGACTGTGCCGTTCGCGTCAGCGGGTCCGGCCCGGCCATCACGTCGAGCAGGAGCATGAGGTCGCGGGCGGTGCGCGCCATCGGCCCGACCACGGCGAGGTCCAGATCGACCGGCAACGCCGGCGACGTCGGCGGCACCATTCCGCGGTTCGCCGCCAGTCCGATCGTCGGCTTGTGTGCATAGACGCCGCAGAAATGCGCGGGAGTGCGCAGCGAGCCGCCGATGTCGGAGCCGATGGACAGCGCGCCGAATCCGCACGCAAGGGCGGCCGCGGAACCGCCGGAGGACCCGCCCGGCGTACGGCCGTGATGCCAGGGGTTGTTGGTGGTGCCGTAGATGTCGTTGAAGCTCTGGACGTCTTGCAGCCCCGACGGCACGTTGGTCTTGCCGAGTACCACCGCGCCCGCGGCCTTGCGCCGCGACACCTGTACCGCGTCCTCGGCCGGGACATGTCCCCGATGCTGTGGCATGCCCCAGGTCGTGGGCAGCCCGGCGATGTCGTAGGACTCCTTGACCGTCACGGGAATGCCGAGCAGCGGTCCGCCCTCGCCGCGGGCGCGCGCCTCGTCCGCGCCGCGAGCGGCGGCCCGGGCACGGTCGAAGTCCGGCACACAGATCGCGTTGACGAGCTCGTCGTCCCGCTCGATACAGGTGATCGCCTCGTCGATCAATTCCACCGAGGTCACCTCACCGGCACGCATCGCGGCCGCGAGCTCCTCGGCCGACCGGAGATTCCACGCCATGACTCCGAAGCTGTCGGCCTGCCGCACCGGCCACGAAATCCCGCTCCGCGCAACAGCCCGGCGCTGCGATCGGCCCAGGGCACAGCCACGTGGACGGCGTTCTGGGGACGCGGGGCGGGGTGACGGTCGACGCGATGGCCCCGGTCGCAGTCATTCTTGACGGGCGATATCCGGTAATGCTCCAACTGATGACGTCCAACCATTCTGCCGATGTCGGGCAGGTGCTCCACAGCCCGGCCCTGATCGGCCCGCGATCGGGAAGCCGACGTGGGCCGCCGGCGCTCCGATCAGCTCGAATGGGGTTGCGGGGAGGCGTACGGTCTTTGCCGAGCCGTTCGGTGCCCGAGACCCGGTACTGCGCGTCGGATCACCCGCGATCTCGTGTGGAGCGGATGTTCTGTGGCGTCCTCACGTGTGGTCGCTCGGTCCGAGAACGCGGATCAGCACATGAGCCGAGGTGCCCGATGGGGCTGCTGAATGATCAGGGACGATCCCCCGGAACCGCGACGGCGAGTTTCGTGCTGGTATTCAACGATCCGTCCACACCCGCTCCGGGCTACGGGCTCGGCTGGACTCTCACCGCCTGGGACGGTCCCAGGCGGGCTTGGTCACTCCCGCTGGCCGGCCGTGGAGCCGGCGTCGGCGCGCAGGGACGGATAGCCCAGGCCGTGGCCGTGCGGGTCCTCACCGAACACGGCGTCTTCGTCGCCGGGTGGAACACCGCGCGCCTCCGTGGTGGCGAGGATGGAGCCGAAGCCGACGGCGGTGAACTGGGGGCCTTCCGCGCGCGACTACCGATCACCGTCGGCCGGCCCCGCCAGGAGCCCCATTCGTGACCGCTGGTCCGGCTGCCGGTTCCCGACGTCCGAGCGTGGCAGGTTGAGCAGCGTCGCAGCGCCGAGGGCAGAACGGCCAGGAGATCAATCGCCTCCGGACCGGCCGTGGGAGCCGTGAACCGGTACCGCGTCGTGGCGGCTCGCCTCGCACAGCACCGCCACCAGGCATGCGGCATAGCACGCGCTCTCACCGACGGCGTAGGCCAGGCAGGTCAGGAGAAAATCACCAGTGAGCAGCGCCGTACCCACGACGGTGGACAGCGCGACGCCGGCCCGGACCACCTGCAGTCGGAAGAGCACGGCCTGCCGGTCAACCATGATCAGGAACGGTGCGAGCGGGGCCGCCGTGATCTGCAGAGCGAAGGGGACCGCGAGGATCGCGGCCACGACGCCGACCGTTGCGTAGTTCTCGCCGAGCACCCACGCCGCACCACGGGGCGCGAGCACGATCAGGGCCGCGGCCAGGAGCGACGAGAGTGATCCCAGCACCGCCATCTGCCGCAGCATCGTCCGGCGCAGGGCTCCGTGGGGCTCGCGGACGTGCGGGGCCAGCAGACTCTGCGACACCTGGCCCAGCGCCTGCCCGAGCAGGCTGGTCGGCGCACCGGCAACGCGCTGCGCGACGCCGACGTACCCCGCGGCCACCACCCCGAAGAACGGCGTCGCCAGCAGCGTCAGGGTCTGCATCGAGAGCACCCAGATCGACTGCGATGCGACGGAGAGCAGCGAACCGCGAAGCGAGAGGACTGGTCCGCCCCGGTGCGGAGCGGACACCGGGGTCCAGGTGAGGGCGATCGCCAGCAGGCGACCGAGGAGCACTCCCAGCGCGATCACCACCGCGGACCCGGTCAGCAGGGCCCCACCCACCTGCAACGCAGCCCCCAGCAGTCCGCCGAGCAGATTGCGGACCGCGAGCGCGGAGCGGCGCTCGCGGTGGATGAGGACGGCGTTGTCGAGCACCGTCCCCGCGTAGGCGACCAGCAGGATCGCCGCCGACACCGAGACCGTGACCACGGCGGTGCTCCCGAGCAGCCCGGCCACGGCGGCGACCCCGAGCACGAGCCCTGCCACGACCGCCATCATCACGAGACCGGCCCGCCACAAGCCCGCGACCTCACCGGGCGACCGAGCCACCGGAATGCGGAACTCGTGGCAGAGGGTGGCAGCGGGCTGGAGGACCACGCTGATCGCGGCGCCCACCTGGAACAGGCCCATCTCGGCCGGCGCGAGCAGGCGGGCGAGCACCACGACCGCCACCACGAGACACAGTTGGCCCACCGCCTGGGCGAGCAGCAGGCGCGCGAGAGCTCCCCTCACGTGAGCTCGTCGAGCGCCCGTCGCACCCGCGCGCCCACGGTGTCCCAGTCGTGGCTCCTCGCCCACGACGCGGGCATCCGGAGCGGCGAACGGTCCGCGACCACCTTCTCCATGGCCACCGCCCACTCCTCGGCGTCCGCGACCGCGTCGACGGCGACGCCCTCGCCGTCGGCGATCTCGGTGACCGAGGTGCACTGAGCCCAGTGGATCACTCGCGTGCCGCACGACATCGCCTCGAGGGCCGGCAGCCCGAAGCCCTCCTGCCGCGACGGCATGATCAGGGCGTCCGCGCCGCGATAGAGGCGTGCGAGCTGATGGTCGGTGAGGCCGGTGCGCACCTCCACCCGCTCGGCGACGCCGGCGTCGAGGGCCGAGCGCCGCATCTGGGTGGGAGACGGACCCACGACGACCAGGGCGAGGTCCGGGCAGCGGGCCAGCGCCGCGAACACGACCTCCACGTTCTTGTGGGCCTTGGCGTTGCTGACCAGGACGACGGTCGGGCGGGCGAACACCTCGGCCTCCCCGGAGGCCGTGAAGGCCGCAGAGCAGCCGTTGCCGACCACCTCGATCTCGACGCGGGCCGCCCGCTGACCCAGCCAGTCCGAGATGGCCGCTCGTGAGGTCTCGGAGACCGTGAGGACCTTGCCTGCACGCAGGATTCGCGGGGCCACCACGCGCTCGTAGTAGAGGGCCTTCAGCCGCGAGCCGTCCTGCAGGTGGATGAGGTCGTGCAGGGTCAGCAGCTGCACGGCCCGCGCCACGCCGGCGTTGGGACCCGGCACGTAGACGAGGTCCCGGGGCGACGGACGCAACCGGCCGGGCCGCAGGCAGTCGAGAGGGGCGGTGGCCGACCCCCGCACCGGCAGTCGTCGTACGCCGGCGGGCAGCCGGGACACCACCTCGCGCGAGAACCGCGCGATGCCGTGGGCGCCCTCGGCGCGGTCGTCGACGTAGATCATGGCGCTGCCGCTCTCCGGTCGACGGACAGCCGGGCGCGGGACAGGATCGACAGCACGACGGCTCCTCCGAGGACGGCCGCCAGCAGGAACACGACGATCCCCTGGCTGAACAGGTAGGTGCGCCAGAGCTCGGCGACGCCGTACCCCACGACTCCCGCCCCCGCGGCGACGACCGATCGGTACTGCCCGAGGTGGCCGAGGAGAACACCGACGACGCCACCGGTGAGGGCCAGGCCGAACAGCCCCCAGTAGCCGTAGTCGGACAGGACATCGGCGACCGCGGAGTTGGTGGTCAGGGAATCGGCGACGTCCACCGTCGAGGCGTACCGCTCCCCACCGCGGGGCAGCGACGAGGTCGAGAACGAGAAGCTCGTCCCCTGCGCGCGCCGGGCGGCGTCGTCGTCGGGCGACTGCTCGGTGGCCTCGGGACCGCGGAGGAAGGTCGGCACCCACAGCGCGGGCGCGTGGGCGGCGGGGTACTGGTCGGGGTAACGGTCGGCCGCGACAGCGTCGGCGACCCCGAGCGAGACCTGGAACGGGCTGCCGACGTAGGTCAGTAGCTGGTAAGCGCTGGCGCCGAGAGGGCTGTCGACCCCGTGCGCACGGTAGTAGTTCTCGTTGCGGAGAGAGTTGAGCAGGGTCAGCGCGGCCAGGAGCACGAGGATGGTGATCGCCACGGCCCGCAGGGGCACCCGCGCGGTGGGATGGCGGGCCCGGTGGAGAAATGCGAACACCACGACCGCCATGAGGAGCGCGAGGCGCGACGCGAACAGGGCGTCGACCGCGAGCAGGAGGCCGCTCCACACGACTTCGGGCGGCCTGAGGACGCCGCGTCGCCACAAGTGCACCCCGATCGGGAGGGCGACGGCGGCGGCGTAGCGCAGCGTCGCGACCCCTGCCTCGCCACCGAGTGCCGCCGTCAGGTCGTTGCCGGTGCCGCCACCCAGGGCCGCCAGCACGTCGACGGTGGCGGCCGCGCGCGCCAGCGAGTAGCCGACGCCGAGGGTCGCGAGGGCCCACAGCAGACGAAAGAGTCGCCGTTCGAGGGCCGGGTCGGTCTCGTAGCGGGCGAGCGAGGCCAGCGGGGCCGTGGCTGCCCCGAGACGGTGGCCGAGCACCAGGACGGCGGTGCACAGCAGGTACCAGGCGACGAGTACGGCGAGGCCGCCGGGAGCGAGTTCGGAGCGGCGGGCGAAACCCCGCAGTGCGGTCGACGCGCCGGGCACCGACCAGGCCACGAGGCTCGCGGCGACGGGGGCGAGCAGGAGCGCCGCCGGATGCAGGACGCGACGCAGCAACATCAGGGCCCCCGGACGGCCGTGACCACCGCGGCCGTCAGGGCCTGGTCGAAGAAGGTCGCGTCGAATCGCCGGGCGTGCTCGGCCACCGCCGACCGGGGGCAGGCGCTCGCCGTCTCCACCCCCGAGCGCAACGACTCCGCGGAGGCCGGATCGACGATCGCTCCCACGGCCCGGCCGGCCAGCGTCTCCCGTGCCCCGCCCTCGGCGTTGACCACCACCGGGGTGCCACAGGCCATCGCCTCGACCGGCATGATCCCGAAGTCCTCGACGGACGGGAAGACGAAGACCAGGGCGCGCTGGTAGAGGCTGTAGAGCAGCGCGTCCGAGGGTTCGGTGACGATGTGTACCGGCACTCGGGCACCGGCGGCGAGGCAGCGCAGTCGCGGCTCCTCGGGGCCACCGCCGGCGAGCACGACGGGCAGACCTGCTGCTTCGCCCGCTCGGATCACCAGGTCGAGGCGCTTGTAGCGGACGAAGCGCGACGCACCGAGCACGAAGGTCGCCGGGAGATCCCGCACCCGTGCGGCCTCGGGGCCGTCGAGGCGACTGCGCCAGTCGGTGACCGCGGCGATCGCCCCGACCTCGACCGGGGGGTGGATGACCTGCGCCGCCCGGCTCCAGGTGCGCTCGATCCGCCGCGCCACGTAGTCGCTGTTGGCGATGACGGTGTGCGCCTCGGCGGCCTTGCGCCGGTCGATCGCCCGGAGCAGCGGGCTGGCCGCGCGGGCGGTGTGTCCGCCGCCGCGGGCGTCGAGGTCGGGTTCCCAGACGTAGCGGGCGGGAGTGTGGACGTAGAGGACCTTCCGCATACCGGGCGAGCAGGAGAAGCGGACGTGGTGGGCGAAACTGTGCGAGCTCACCACCGCCCAGTCGTAGGCGCCTCTCATCTGGTGTGCCCAGGCCAGGGGCATGAGCGGCAGGGCGAGCTCCTTGTGGTGGCGCAGGGGGGTGCGCGCCAGCCAGGTCTCGCGGACCGAACGGGCGGGGTAGCGACCGCTTCCACCGCTGTCGTCCCAGAGACACAGCACGTCGGCACCGGGGAAGTCCGCCACGATGTGGTCGAAGACCCGTTCCGAGCCGCCGGTGCGCGCCAACCACTCGTGCACGAGCACGCCCCGTCCGGGCAGTTCTCCGCTGCTGGTGGGCGCAGGT
This sequence comes from uncultured Actinomycetota bacterium, assembly GCA_963849235.1. GTDB lineage: Bacteria > Actinomycetota > Actinomycetes > Mycobacteriales > Pseudonocardiaceae > Actinomycetospora. Next base: position 58,061 of record CAWKGY010000009.1, read on the forward strand.
GCGAAGGGCCGGGTCTGCGTGTCAACGGCCATGGGAGGGCTTCCGATCGTCAGCGGGCGCGGCGGCGAGCGGCACCCAGGGCGACCGCACCGGTCCCCGGGAGGCGTGCATCCCCCCAGTGGGCGTCGGGACGTCCGGCTCCACGGGCGCGGCGGGGAGGTCGCCGTAACCGCTCGTGTCGGCGGGGGCCTGGCCGGCCGGCGCGAGGGTGAGGACGACGCCGAGCGCTCGCGCCGAGACCGCGCGGAGGATCCCGAGGGACTGTGCGAGCTTCGTGCCCGATGTGCTCCCCCAGCGGCAGAGCAGCAGCACCCCGTCGACCAGGGGCATCAGCGCTGCCGCGTCGCTGACGGTGAGCAGGGGTGCGGTGTCGACGACGACGTGGTCGTAGCGGGCGCGCGCCTCGGCGAGCAGGGCCTGCATCCGGTGGGAGGCGAGCAGCTCGCCCGGGGTGGGCACGAGTGGTCCGCTCGTCAGGACCGCGGCCCCGTGGGCGGCGCGCTGGACCGCGCCGGTGAGGTCGGCACGACCGGCCAGCACGGTGGTGAGACCGACGGTGTGCTCCACGCCGAGCCGGTCGGCAATGCCGGGCCGCCGCAGGTCGGCCTCGATGAGCAGCACCTCGCTGCCACCGGCGCCGAGCGCGAGGGCGAGGTCGCACGCCACCGTCGTCTTGCCCTCCGCCGGGACCGAACTGGCGACGGCGAGCACCCGGGGCGGGTCGTCGACGTCGAGGTACACCAGGTTGGTGCGCAGCCGCCGAATGGCCTCGGCCGTCGGTGAGGTCGGGAGGTCGCGGGTGGGCACGAGACCTGCTGACGCGGATCGCTCGACGTAGGTGGTCGCCAGCAGCGGGAGGTCGACGGCAGCGGCGAGCGTGCCCGCGGAGCGCACCGAGGTGTCGGTCGTGTGGCGCAGCAGCGCCAGCGCGGCCCCGGCGACCAGACCGGCGAGCACGCCGAAGGCGACCACGACCGGCCACCTCGGGCTCGTGCGCTCGGCGGTCTCCGCCGGCTCGACCACGCGCACCGTCACCGGCGGCGTCGCGCCGGCGCGCAGCGGCCGTTCCAGCTCGTCGACGGCGGCCGGGAACACCCGCCCGACGCTGTTGACGACGGCCACCGACTCCTGGGGGTTCCCGGTGGCTGCGGTGACGTCGAGCAGCACGGAGTCCTGCTCGCTGGACGCCGAGAGCTGCTCGGCCAGGTCGGCGGGCGTGGTTCGGAGTCCCAGGTCGCCGATGACCGCCCCCGTCACCCGGGGACGGGTCACCAGCTCGACGTAGGAGACGACGCGGGCTTGGGAGAGCTGCGCGCCCTCGTAGGCCTCGGTGGCGTTCTGGTCGGTCTGGGCCGAGACGTACATCGAGATCGTCGCGCTGTAGGTCGGCGGTACCAGCAGCACGACCAGCAGGGCCGCACCCAGGCCGACGACGAGCCCGGACGCCACGATGACCAGACGCTCGCGAAGGATCCGACCGTAATCGAGCAGCGTCACGCGACCCGCCCCGCTCTCCGCGGCCCCGAGCTATCGACCTCCGCCACGGAGCACCTCCCCCACGGTGCGGAGCAGGACCTTGGCGTCGAGCCAGATCGACCAGTTCTCGATGTAGTAGTTGTCGAAGCGGGCGCGATCGTCGATCGGGGTGTCGCCCCGCAGGCCACTGACCTGAGCGAGCCCGGTCAGACCGACGCGGACCCGGTGACGCTGGGAGTAGCAGCCGTACTGCTCGGAGAACTGCTCGACGAAGTGCGGTCGCTCGGGACGCGGCCCGACCAGTGCCATGTCACCGCGCAGCACGTTCCACAGCTGCGGCAGCTCGTCGAGGGAGCTCCGGCGAAGGAACCGGCCCAGCGGACTCACACGGTCGTCCTGGGCGATGGACCACTGCGTGGCCGACTCCCGTGAGGTCGCCGGTCTCATCGAGCGGAGCTTCAGGCAGTCGAAGAGTCGCCCGTCCCGCCCGACCCGCTGCTGGTGGAAGATCACCCCGGGACCGCCGTCGATCCGGACGGCCAGGGCGCAGGCCGCGAGCACCGGGGAGAGCAGGACCAGCCCGAGCAGGGCGAGGAGCACGCCGATGACCCGCTTCGCGGTCCACGCCGGCCCCGAGAGGTACACCTTGCGGATGCGCATGATCGAGATGGAGCCGATGTGATCGGTCTCCCCGACGCGGGTCTGGAAGGCGTGCATCCGGGGGACGACGAGCAGGTCGCAGGAACCGCAGGCGGGGGTGCGGACGATCGCCTGGAGCTCATCCTCGTCGACGCTCCCGTCGGCGACGATCAAGACCTCCGCGCCGTACACGGCCACGAGGGGACCGAGGGAGGACACGGCCCCGAGGTGCCGCGCGACCGAGGAGGCCTGGCACCGGGCGCCGTCGTCGACGAACCCGACGACCTCGAGCCCGTAGCGCGGGTACCGCCGGAGCAGGGTCGCGAGCTCGGCGGCCGTCACTCCCCCGCCGACGATCACGGTGCGACGGGCGATCAGCAACCGACGACGAGCCCACAGGACGATCGCCGTACTGGCGAAGCGCCCCAGGACGAAGAACGCGACGGCAGGCACCGCGAGTCGGAGGAAGTCGGTGCCGACATCGGTCGGCGGGACGGCGACGAGGGCGTCGACACGGTGGTCCTGCAGCGAGAGGGCGGCGCCCACCACGGCGATGACGGCGAGCAGGCGGACCAGCAGATACGGGAGCTCATCGAGCACGCTGAGGTGCAGCTTGGCCCGGTGGCGCCCACCGCTGAAGCAGAGCCACAGGCTCAGTACGGTCATCAGGAGGAAGGCGGCGACGTAGCCCGGGGCCGCGACGACGGGCGACATCAGGGCCACGGCGTCGACCGGCAGAACGATCATCCAGGCCCAGAAGCCGTGTGAGGACCACAGCCCGGTGGTCGGGGGCGATGGTGCCGGTCCTCGCGGGACAGCGGGCGACGGCGGCCGGTGCTCGGACCCCGCCGCCGAGAGCGCGGCCACGCTGCCTGTGAGGCTCGCCTCAGGGCCCCTGACCGCTCGCATCACCGACCGAACGTAGGCCGGATAGTGACAGGGCTACCTCTTTTGGTCCCATGCAGGCCAGATGTGATGACTTTCTGTTGATTGAACTCTCGCGACCGACCCGCCCGCGGGACTAGGCGGGCGAGGGCTCGATCGGACCTTCCTCGACGACCGCGTCCCGCGCGAGGTCCGAACCGGGACCCACCGGCGGAGTAGCGCTCGCGGGGACGACGCGTCCGCGCCCGCTGACCTTCGCGACCCGGAGTGCGTCGTCGGCGGCCCGGTAGAGCTCCTCGAAACCCGTGCCGTCGCGCCCCTGCTCGGCCACACCGGCGCTGGCCCCGACGCTCACCCGTTCCCCGTCCACGTCCTGCGTCACGTCGGTGAAGGCGCGCAGCACTCCGGCGAGGCGCGTGACAGCGTCCTCGCGGTCCATGCCCAGCATCGCCACCACGAACTCCTCGCCGCCGATCCGCGCGATCGCGTCCTCGCCGCGGAACGACTCCTCCAGGTGGGTGGCCACGCGGCGGAGCGTCTCGTCGCCGACAGCGTGGCCGTAGCGGTCGTTGATCCGCTTGAAGTGATCGAGGTCCACCACAGAGAGCGTCAACGTCGTGCGGTAGCGCGCCGCGACCAGCTGCATGCGGTCGAGATCGCGCTCCAGACGACGTCGATTCGGCAGTCCCGTCAGGGGATCGGTCTCGGCAAGGTGCGCGAGACCCCGGCGCAAGGCGAGATTGTCGCCGGAGAGCACACCCTGGCGGACACCGAAGATCGCCAGCAGGATCACGCCGAGCACGATGTCGAGGGAGCTTCGGATACCCACCCAGACGCCGGCGACCACCGCCAGGGCCACGACGAGGTTCACCAGCACATCACCGAGGCGGCTGTCGGTCGCCGCGCGCAGGGCGCCGGTGCCCGCGGCCCGGGCCGAGAACGTCAGGGCAGCGAGGGCGATCAACAGATAGCCCCCGATCCACCCCAGGTCGAACGGCGTCCCCGTGCGGAACTCGCCGCGGGCCTGCAGCAGGGCGTAGGCCGTGTCCTCGACCGCGTAGACCAGGAGCCCACAGGCCAGCAGCACCAGGTCCGTCCGCCGACGACCGGGGCTCCTGGTCAGGAGCAGCAGAGCGAGGCTGGCCAACAGCACGTCGCCGAGGGGATAGACAGCGAGCAGGAGGGCGCCGAGGTCCGGTCCCAGGCGGGCGAACATCTCCTCGAGGACCAGGACGCTGCTCAGGAACAGCAGCGAGCAACCGATCAGGAGTCCGTCCAGGAGCAGACGCACGCGGTCGTTCTTGACCCGGCTCCCTGCAGGGAACCGCAGCAGGCCCGCAGCAGCCAGGACCAGCGCGACCACGAAGAACAGGTCACTGACGGTCGGGAACGGCTTGACGGGTTCGAGGCTCTGCACGAACCAGGCCACGTTGCCGATGGTCCATGCCGCCCCCATGGCGGCGAAGAGAGCCCATGCTCTGCGCAGGGCTCCCGTGGTCCTCGACGCGGTGTACAGGCAGCACACGGCCGCAGCCGACCCGCTCGCCAGGAACAACCAGTTGCTGACCAGCAACTTCTCCCGAGCATCGGTCCAACTCGCCGTGAGCAGGATCGCGCCGGTCGCGAACAGGACGAGCGTGATGACGACGGCGGCGCCGAAGGTGCGCCGCGAACCCGGCGCCCTGGGTTCGGCGGAGCTCCCGTTCTCTCCCGGCGTCGCGCACATCAGCCCCTCCGAACCGCCCAACCTGGGAGACAGGGGGTGACCCAGAGCGCATCATGATAATGCGTTATTGCGCTCCTCGTGTCACCGTCTTACGAGTGGGACTCCTGATCCCTCGAGAGGACCCCGCCGTGGGCCAGGCCCGGAACCACCCCGCAGAACCGTCGCTCGTCGAGGGCGACGTCGAACTCTTCCCGTCCCACCTGACGGTGGTGCTCGACGGCCTGGTCCGCCGCTTCCACTACGTGTGGCTGCGCGACAACAGCTGGGCGACCGAAGACAGGGTGGTCCTCAGTAGCGAGCGCGAACTCTTCACTGCCGACATCCGCGAGGCCGTCGGACCGGTCTCGGTGGGCTTCCACCCGATCTCGGGGTTGGACGTTCTCTGGAACGATGGACGTGCCTGCACCTACGCACCGGCCTGGTTGCGTCGGTACGACTACTCCGACGAGCCCAACCGACGGGCTCGCCGTTTCACTCCGGCGCTGTGGCCCGCGGCGGCCTCGGGACCACCCCGCTTCGGCCACGCCGAGGTGGTCGGCACCGTGACCGGTCAGCTGGCCTACCTGGACGCGATCCGCGAGTTCGGCGCGGCGATCGTCACCGGGGTTCCGTCCCTCGACGGCGAGGTCGAGCGGTTCGCCGAGATCTTCGGGCCCGTGCGCGAGCTGGCGTTCGGGCGGGTGCAGAACGTGCGACTCGATCCGGCCGGCTACAACGTCGCGCACACCTCGGGCGAGCTGAAACCCCATACGGACTTTCCCAGCTACGCGTGGCCGCCCTCGGTCCAGCTGCTCCACTTCCGAGAGAACCGGACCACCGGCGGGGAATCGAATCTCGTGGACGGGTGGGCCGCGATCGCCGAACTACGCCGCACCCACCCTGAGCACTTCGCCGTCCTGACCCGTGTCGCGGTGCCGTATCAGCTCTTCAGCGATCACGAGGACACCGCCACCGAGGCCCCGATGATCGAGCTCGACCCGTCCGGCGAGGTGCGACTGTGTCGCTTCTCGAACCAGCTCGCCCAACCCCTCCGCGCCCCGTTCGATCAGGTCGAGGCGTTCTACGCGGCCTATCGAACCCTCGGTCGCATCATCGACTCCGGCCGCTACCGTGCCACCTTCAAGGCCGCCGGCGGTGAGCTCCTCACCGTGCACTCTCACCGCGTGCTGCACGGCCGGCTGGCCTACGACCCCGCCAGCGGCGCCCGTCACCTCCAGAACGTCTACATGGAGTTCGACGATCTGACGGCGCGACGACGCGTGCTGCGCGGCGAGCACCGGCCGATCCCCGCTCAGCCCCTCGACGTGCCGACCTCAGGACCGCCGAACAGCGTCGAGACGGGCGACCGTCGACGGACAAGCCTCCAGTAGCTGACCGCAGCGCGGTCACTGCCACGCAAGATGCTCCACCCATGCGCTAACGATAGCTACATAGAGTCACACACTCGAGGTCGTACTGAGCTGAACGGGTGCCATTTACCTCACTCAGCGCAGTCTTGTTGTTGAGATGACTACTGTGCGGACATGACCTCGTGGAGGTCCGCGGCTGTCGAAGCCACCACTCCTTCAGGTTGGGCCGGCGACAGACCCGAGGCGCGGGACCACCGGCGCAGCCAGAGGATCCAGAGCTATCGGAGTCACCGGCGGCCCAGAGGCGTCGATCCCCGAACCACGTCGCGCACATCTCAGCCAACTCGGTACCCCCCCGGACCCTCGCATCGGTTCGTCCCTCGATCCCCACCATGACGGAGGTCATGTCATGCACGACCTTCCGGAGAATCTCGTGGACCGGCTGCTCGAGCGGCTCACCGACCTCGACGCCTGCGACGGCTACATCGTGCTGGTCCGCGACGCGCAGACAGGCGAGACCGACGCCCTCGGCCCGTTCGACGATCTGGGCGCCCTGTACGCGGCGGATCGGTCACGGCTCCGCTTCGACCTCGATGAGGTCGAGGACATCGAGGTCACCGTCACCCGGCTGCACCACCGGGTCTCGCCGTGACCGGAGCTGATGGACGGACCGGGCGGCAGGCCCGCGATGTCCCGAGCAGCGCCGCCGGCCCCGATGTACACAGACGTCCAGCGTCTGACAGTCCGGGTGAGGACGACTCCGGACCCGGCCTGCAGGAACTCATCCGCGCCGGCATGCACGAGCGGCAATGGTCCTACAGCGACCTCGAGCGTGCGTCCGACCGCGCCCTGACTCGCGGGCGGTGGCAACAGTTGGGCTCCGGCGTGCCGCAGCGGAAGTTCCCGGACCCCGGGTCACTGAAGGTCATGGCCGAGGTCCTCGAGGTCGAGATCACTGTCGTCGTCCTCGCCGCCGCCCGATCCCTGGGTCTGGATGTCGGTCGTCGAGGAACGCACCTGGCACACCGGCTGCCCGTGCAGACCGACCGGATCTCGGTAGGCATGCGCGATGCGATCGTGACCTTGATCCGCTCGGCGGTCGCCGAAGCGACCGCCGACCAGGGTCCCGAGGCCTCGGGGTCGGACTCTCTGAGAGCGAGTTGAGCCCGGCGTGGCTGTGCGGCATTTCGAGGGCGCGATCGGCGCGCCGGAGAGCAGGGAAACCGGGTTTGAGCGTGACGGGCAGAGAAATCCGAGCGCGCGAGGGTCTCTGCGCCGGGCCGCTGTCTGGGTGCGGCGGAAACGCCGGTCCTCAGCTCTCCGTCGGCGCACACCCCCCGCCCGGGTCCGTGCTCTGTTGTCGGCGGCCTTCGTTGGCGATGCGGAACTGCTTCGCCAACTCGACCAGGGCCCGCCACTGGTCGTCGGTGAGGTGGTGGAAGTCCGCGGGGAGAGTGCGCGCGAGGTAGGCCGGGCGGCTGATCTCGACGAGCACGGCGTTGTAGTCGAGGTCCAGCGCCGCACACAGCGGTCTGATCGTGTCGTAGCGAGAGTGCGAGACCCGGCTCTTGAGCACGTTGTGGACGGTGCCCTCGGAAACCGGGTCGCCCAGCTCTGCGGTGAGGCGCGCGAGCTGCTTGATGTTCACCCCGCGTCGCTGCATCGCCTCGCGGACGATCTCGCCCAGGCTGCGCTGCACGGCCGCACCATACGGGGTGGCAGGCGGCCGATGTCTACCGAGCGTCGCCGATCGGTACCGCTCAGGGGGTGAACATCCTCCACCAAAGCGTGGTACTTGTCGGCGCGCGTCACTCAGCGTCTGGTTGCGCGTTGCGCGTTGCGCGTTACGCGCGCGTGCAGGTGCGCTTCGTCTCGGCGCCGCGTCATGGCTGGTTCCGGAAACCCGGGAGCCCGGACAGGTCAGCTCCCGACCAGCCGCAATCGCGGAGACGCCCGCGCGAACTGGGCGGCTTGGGCGCCGCAGCTCAGAACCCGGAGAACGTCGATCAGTGCCCAGCACTGGTCCTCCGGGGAGCTCTCGGAGTCGACCTCCAGGACCCACACCGGGTTGGTGGTGTCGAGCCGGGCGACGTTGCCGCGCAAGGGCACATAGGTGACCGTGAGCATCGAGTTCAAGCCCTCGATGAGCGCTAGTGCAACCGCCGAGCTACGGGTGGTCATGAAGGTGGACCCCTAGGGCGCGTCGGAACCCGGCTGGTGCTGAGCCGGGGACCTGGGCGCAGAGTACTAACTCCTCCTTGAGCCTACGCTCTTCGGCCGGAGGGTGTTCAGCGGTTCTCGGCCGACTTCGCGGGGCCGAAGAAGTCGGTGAGCAGTTGCGTGACACGCTCGTGCTCGTCGTGGTGGACCCAATGCGAGGCGTCGGGCAGGCGCTCGACGCGGTCGAGGTGGGGCACGTCCTCGTGCTCGGGCTCGGCCAGCTCCGGGCCGAGGTAATGATCGTTCTCACCCCAGATGACCATCGTCGGGGCCGTGATCGGCCGAAGCGCAGCCTCGGCGCGCTTGGGCGGGGTCCGCACCGAGGAACGGTAGTAGTTGAGCATCGCGGTTGCTGCGCCCGGCTGTGACCACGCCTCGATGTAGTGGTCGATCTCCTCCGGGGTGAAGGTCGGGCGGGCGTCCCTCAGGAAGTGGCGGAAGAAATGCCAGTCGTCGGCGTGCACGATGGCTTCGGGTAGATCGGGGAGATCGAAGAAGAAGAAGTACCAGGACTTACGGAGCTGGCCCGGGTGGTGCAGCCCCTGCGAGAGCTTCCGCGGGTGGGCCGCGTTGAGGATGGCCAGTCGGTCCACGACGTCGGGGTGGTTCATCGCGGTCGCCCAGGCGATGCTCCCGCCCCAGTCGTGTCCGACCAGCAGCGCGGTCTCGGCCCCACGTTCGTGGATCAGACCGCGGATGTCGGCGGCCAACAAGGCGATGTCGTAGGCCGCAACGTCTTTCGAGCCCGACGACAGGTTGTAGCCGCGGGTGTCGGGCGCGACGACGCGGAACCCCGCCGCGGCGAGCGGCAGGATCTGCAGTCGCCAGCCGTACCAGAACTCGGGGAAGCCGTGCAGCAGCACGATCAGCGGCCCCTCACCGGCTTCGACGTAGTGCAACCGCTGGTCGCCGATCTCGGCGTAGCCCTCGCGGAGACCGTCGAGCCATCGTGCCTGCGCCGGCTGTTCCGCGATCGCGTTCGGGCCGCCGGAGTGGTCCTGGGTCGTGCTCATGCGGCTCCTCCCTGGGAGTTGTGTCGAGGACGATCGAACGGTCTCGACCGCTGCGCCGAGCCGGTCGAGAACCCTGGTCGCGTCACTGGTCGCTCGTGATGAGTGGGCCCTCACCGACGGCGCGGAGCGGTGGCGTCGGGCCACGGCACCGCCTGCACGGTCCGGCCCGTCACATCCACGAGGCCAGGACGATCTTCCGAATGTCCTCGGCGGGGTTCTCGCGTGCGCCGTAGAGCACGCTCGCACCCACCCACAGGATCGTCCGCCCGAGATGCTCGGGGTACCGCGCGATCTTCGCGTCGAAGAACTCCACCGCGCTGCTCTCGGTCTCCAGGAGCTCGGAGGCGTCATCGAGGTACTGGCGGGTCTCCGCGATCGTCCGGTCGGCGTCGTCGTCGAGCCTGCTGTTCTGGTGTCCGGCGACGATGTGCCGGGGTCCCAGCGCCTCGACCACGTCGATCGCCTCCCGCCACGGCCCGAAGCTCCCGAGGATCGCGACCTCCGCGAGGTACATGTGCACCCCGTTGTAGATGGTGTCCCCGGCGACCACGAGGTCGAGAGCCGGGACGTGCAGGACGGTGGCGTCGTCGCTGTCGGAGGCACCTACCTCGACGATCGCGAGGTCGTGTCCCTCGAGCGTGAACCGGTTCTCCGGCACCGTGACCGCCGTGACCGGTGTCGGCGGTATCCCGGTGTAGAGCTTGTCCCACAGCAGCGGTCGTGTGGCGACACTGCTGCGCATCTGCGCGATCGTCCCTGGCGAGGCGACGACGCGGGCGCCGAATCGTTCGGCCAGCGGCCCGGCGGCGAACCAGTGGTCGCCGTGGCCGTGGGTGACGACGATGTCGGTCACGGTGCGGTCCTTCGCCGCGACCCAGTCGCCCAGCAGACTCGCCTGGTCCGCCGTCAACGGAGGGTCGGTCAGCACCGCGTCCTCCCTGCCGTAGATCAGCGTGCTGGCCTGGGGCGAGAAGCGCTTCGGCTCGCCGTTGGGGAGGACCCCGTCCTGCGGCGGCGGTTCGTTGATGAAGACCTCGTAGGTGAGGTCTCCCCTGGCGGTGGTGGTCACGTCGACACGTTTGCGCGTCCCCGGGGCCCTCGCGCCCGGGTCGGACCCTGGTCGGTCCCGTGAGCCCGCCGGACCATCGGAGTCCTCGGGCACGGCGGGCCCGACGGTCGGGTAGGCACAGGAAGCCGGGCCTCGACCTGGTGACCCGGCCGACCAACGACATCGACCCGCCGGCGATGAGCCGCCGGGCTGAACGAGAAGGTGATTCCGACGTCTGACATCCGCGATGTTCCCGTCGATCTCGACACGATCGTCGTCCGTGCCCAAGGGGCCGTCCTGTTCGCCGAGATCACGGCCCCTCCCATGAATCTCCTCGGGCCCGAGCTGGTTCGCGATCTGGTGACGCTCATCCAGCGGGCCGAGGCCGACGACGCCGTCCAGGTGCTCGTCTTCACGAGCGGAGACCCGGACTACTTCATCTCCCATGTGGACCTGACCCGGGTCGCCGAGTACCGGGCGGAGGCGGCGAAGCTGGTGGGTGAGCCGTCGATCGCGCTGCTGTTCCATCACCTGAGCGCAAGTCGCCTGGTGACCATCGCCCAGATCGAGGGACGGGTACGCGGTGCCGGCAGCGAGTTCGTGCTGGCCTGCGACATGCGATTCGCTGCGAACGAGTCGGGGCTGTTCGGTCAGTTCGAGCCCGCGTTCGGGCTGCTCCCCGGCGGCGGGGCCACCCAGCACCTCGTGCGCCTCATGGGAAGGGCCCGCGCGCTCGAGGTCCTGTTGAGCGCGCAGGACTACGACGCGCAGCTGGCCGAACGGTACGGATGGATCAACCGGGCGCTGCCCGCCGACGAGATCAGCGAGTTCGTCGGAGCGCTCGCCCACCGGATCGGGCGCTTCCCCGGCGCCGGCCACGTCGCGGTGAAGGCGCGGGTGAACGCGATCGCGCTCGCGCCGGCGGAGGAGTTCCGCCACGACTCCGACGTCTTCGGCCAGGGCGTGCTCGACGACGCGGTACAGGGCCGGATCCGGGCCGCGATGGACCGTGGGCTCCAGACCCGGGCCGCGGAACTGTCCCTGGGCCGCCTCCTCCCGGAGATGCTCGAGAGTCCCGCGTGACGCTCACCGGCTCGGCACCACGGGTCCGACGGCGAACAACCCCTGGCGCAGCTCCCGCCGCGAGCCGACGCCGAGCTTGGTGAACACCTTGCGCAGATGCCATTCGATCGTCCGTGCGCTGAGGAACAGCTGTGCACCGATCTCCGCGTTCGTCTGACCTTCCGCGGCGAGCCGGGCGATGGCCGACTCCTGGGACGTGAGCCCGACGGGAGTCTCGACGGCGCGCTTGCGCACCGACTCACCGGTGGCCAGCAGCTCGCGTCGGGCCCGCTCGGCGAACGCCGCCATCCCGATGGCGTTCAGCTTCTCGTGGGCCGTGCGCAGCTCTCGCCGAGCGTCCACACGACGGTTCTGGCGTCGCAACCACTCGCCGTAGAGCAGGTGGCTGCGGGCGAGGTCGGGATGGGCCGCACTACGACCGAGCCGGGCGATCGCTTCACGGTGATCGGCCTCCACCGCGCCGCGTCCGCCCACCAGCGCCCGTGAGCGGGCTTCGATCCCCAGTCCGAACTCGGTGCCGCCGGCACGGGTCGTCCTCGACAGCCGAGCGAGCGCATCGGTCGCCGTTCGGGTGTCGCCGGTCCGGGCGGCCGCCTCGATCAGCTCGGGCAGGACCCAGGAGGAGATGTACGGGTGCCCGTCCTCGGCGGCCTGTACCGCGGCGGTCAGCGCGTCGACGTAGCGGCAGTGACCGTTGTGGAGGATCGCCGCCACCCAGTGGGCCGCGGTCCGTGCGGCCTCCTGGCCGCCCGCCGCCGCCTCGGCGACACCCGCCCTGACCAGGGACGCGAGTCCTGTCTCGTCGCCGCGCAGAGCCGCCAGGTGCATGGCCGCGCAGGGCGCGATCCGGCTCCCGGTGACCTCCACGATCGCTTCGGTCTCCGCGACGAGGGAGTCCGCCGACTCGAGAGCACCTCGCCAGGTCTCGTGGACGGCCAGGCCCACGAGATCCAGGGGCAGGTGCTCGAGCGCCCCGACGGCGCGAGCCGCTCGGACCTGCCCCAGGCTGATCGCTCGCCCGGCGTCGAGGTCCCACAGCATGGCCGCGACGACCCATCCCCCGCTGAGCCCCTCGTCCCGCGAGGCGTCGGCCGCGGCGAGGGCGGCCGTCGCCCGTCGCAGTGTCGGCGCCGCGGCAGCCGGTTCCTCGGTCACCGACAGCGCCAGTCCCTCCAGAGCCAGCTCGGTCGGGCTCGACAGGAGGCCTGGACCGGGCAGGGCCCGTGCGGCGCGGGCGATCTCGAGGACGCCGCCCGCGCCGGTCGACCGTCCCGCCCACGACGCTGCCATCCACGCCTCGACATACGCCCGTCGCGCCCGGGAGGGATCGAGGGCCTCGAGCCGCTTGGCCGCCTCGACCAGCTGGAGGGGTGCGTCCCTGCCGAGGGTCGAGGCGAACGCGATCTGCCCGCGCATCAGATCGACCCGCGCGCCGGCCCGTTCGTCGCACGGGCCGGCCTCGGCGATCGCGAGCAGCTCGAGGGCCTTGCCGAAGGCGCCGGCCGCGAGGTTGGAGTGCGCCGCCGCCAGGACCCGGTCGACGTGACACGCGGCGTCGGGAGTCAGCAGGACGGAGCGCTCGAGGAACGCCGCGGCTGCGGCCAGTCCCCCGCGGGCCCGCGCCCGACCGGCCGAACGCTCGAGGTCGGCCGCGACCTCCTCGTCGGGCGCCGTGGCGGCTTCGGCGCGATGCCACGCTCGGCGGTCCGCGTCCGTGACCGGATCGGTGACCTCGGCGAGCGCCGCATGCGCGTCGTGCCGGTGCTGCACGGTCGCCGATCGGTACGCCATCGCCCGCACCAGCGGATGCCGGAAACGCACCCGCGCCTCGAGCTCCACCAGGCCCGCCTCCACCACCGGTGTCGCCGCCTGGATCGGTAGGCCCAGTCGCCACGCCGCGCGGCGCACCAGTACCGGGTCCCCGGAGGGGTCCGCCGCGGCGAGTTCGAGCAGGCGGCGGGCCTGGGGTGGCAGGGAGGCGAGCCGCCGATGGAGATCGTCGTCGGTCCGCCCGGCCGTGGGCGCGGCTCGGGGCAGTCCGAACCCCCCGGCCAGCTCGAACGGCGTCGCCGCTCGGGGGAACTCCAGCAACGCCGAGGGATTGCCGTGCGTCTCCGCGACGACGAGGTCGCGTACCCGGGCGTCCAGCGGGCCGGGCAGGACCGACTCGAGCAGGACGCGCGCCTCGTCCTCCGGCAGCCCCTCGACCTCGAGCTCCGGCAGGCCGGCCAGTTCGTCGCCGGGGACCCGGGTGGCCACGACGAGCCCGACCGCGACCGCGTCGAGGCGCCGCGCCACGAAGCCCAGTGCCTGCGCCGACGCGTGATCGAGCCACTGCTCGTCGTCGACGACACAGAGGAGCGGCCGGTCGCCGGCTGCGTCGGACAGCAGGCTCAGGGCCGCGAGCCCGACGAGGAAAGGGTCCGGTGGCGGGCCGGGGTCGACGCCGAGCGCCGTCGACAGCGCGTTCTGCTGCGGTGTCGGCAGCCTCCCGAGGTGATCCAGGAGCGGGGCACAGATCTGGTGGAGGCCGGCGAACGCCAGCTCCGACTCCGTCGGCACACCGCCGGCGCGCATCACGCGGACTCCGCGGGCATGGTCGACGAGATGACCCAGGAGCGCGGATTTCCCGACGCCCGGCTCACCGCGGACCACCAGGCCCCGGCCCTCGCCGGCGCACACGGCCTCGACCAGCCGCTCGAGCGTGTCGCGCTCGGGGCGGTGACAGGACAGTCCCGGACCCCGACCGCCCCGGGGAGCCGGGTGCGTCCCGTCTCCGCCGACCTCGTTCAGGGCCCAGGGCCACGAGCGCACCGGCCTCCTCGGGGCCTCCACCCGTACGGCCTCGGCATCAGCGCTCACGTGGCCTCCCCAACGAGCCGCGTCACCGGCTGTGTGGGGCCGAGACGCGGCTCCACGAGAGGACCGTTCGACGCCGTCTGATCGACGAACAGGGCCGCGTCGCGTGCCACCCCGCCAGCACACCTACAGCGCGTGATCACCCGCGCCGTGACCGGATCCCTGACGGTAACCCCATAGCGTAGAACCCGGCAAACCTCTCACGATGGGTAGTGATTCACGGATGCTCGGTCACCGAATCCCTCGCCGGCGACCGCTCCCGGTACACGATCGCGGTGACCCTCCTGTTTGTCGTGTACGACCAATTCTTCGGCATCCTGCGTCGATTCGTGGTCGTCGCAGAGACCAGGGCTCAGGCCAGGGATCCCACGGGCGCGTCCCCGCAGTTCCCCACTCGATGGTGGGGGGACACACGGCCCGGCAGGCCCGCCGGGCGTGGCCGCGACGAGGGAGCCCGGATGACGGCACCGACCGGGACGACAACCGCTCCCACTGCCCACGACGAGGTCCGCCCCTTCCGGGTGGAGGTGCCCGAGCAGCAGCTCACCGATCTCCGGCGGCGGATCGCCGCGACGCGGTGGCCCGGCGAAGAGCTCGTCCGCGACCGGTCGCAGGGCGTGCAGCTGGCGATGATCCGGGAGCTGGCTCGCTACTGGGCCGATGACCACGACTGGCGTCGCTGCGAGGCGACGCTCCATGCGCTGCCGCAGTTCACGACCGAGATCGACGGGGTGGACATCCACTTCATCCATGTGCGGTCACCCCACGAGGACGCGATGCCGCTGGTGGTGACCCACGGCTGGCCCGGGTCGGTCGTGGAGCTCCTCGGGGTGGTGGGCCCGCTCACCGATCCGACGGCACACGGCGGGCGTGCCGACGACGCATTCCACCTCGTGCTGCCCTCCCTGCCCGGCTACGGCTACTCCGGTCAGCCGACGGAGCTGGGCTGGGGTCCCGCGCGCATCGCCCGCGCGTGGGCGCAGCTGATGGACCGCCTCGGCTACCGCCGCTACGTCGCCCAGGGTGGCGACGTGGGCGCCGCCGTCACCGACGCGTGGGGCCGTCAGGCCCCCGAGGGCCTGGTCGGCATCCACCTCAACCTGCTCGCGACCGCCCTCGGAGGGAGTCATCCCGAGCCCCGGTCCGACGAGGACCGAGCCGCCGTCGAGGCGCTGACCACGTTCAGGACCACCGGCAACGGCTACTTCCTCGAGCAGGCCACGCGCCCGCAGACCATCGGCTACGCCCTGCTGGACTCCCCCGTCGCCCTGGCGGCCTGGATGGTGGACCACGACACCGACAGCTACCGGAAGATCTCCCGCGCCTTCCTCGAACGGCAGCCGTCTGGCGGTCTCACCCGCGACGCCATCCTCGACAACATCACCGTGTACTGGCTCACCGGCACCGGGGCCTCGGCCGCCCGCGCGTACTGGGAGAGGGCCCGCGACGGAGCGCGCGCGGCCGGTGAGGCCCCGCCGCCGGTCTCGGTCCCCGTCGGCTTCACCACGTTCCCGGGCGAGATCTTCCGCGCGCCCCGTCGCTGGGTGGAGGCGGCCTACCCGACCCTCGGCACCTTCCACGAGGCGCCGAAGGGCGGCCACTTCGCCGCCTGGGAGGAGCCCCAGACCTTCACCGAAGAAGTCCGCGCCGCGTTCCGGGACGTGCGCTGACCGTCCGGTCCCCCGAGCTCGACAGGAGAGGCACATGAGCGCCACGACCACGACCTCCACGGACGTGCGCCCCTTCACGTTCGACGTCACCGACGAGCAGCTCACCGACCTGCGCCGGCGCATCGAGGCCACCCAGTGGCCCGAGCGCGAGACGGACCCCTCCCAGGGCGTCCAGCTCGACACGATCCGCGCGCTCGCGGCCTACTGGGCGACCGACTACGACTGGCGACGGTTCGAACGGCGGTTCGCGGCCCTCCCGCACTTCGTCACCGAGATCGACGGCGTGGACATCCACGTCATCCACGTGCGCTCGGCGCACGAGGACGCGTTGCCGCTCGTCGTCACGCACGGGTGGCCCGGCTCGACCGTCGAACAACTGAAGATCATCGGACCGCTGACCGACCCCACGGCTCACGGCGCACGGGCGTCGGACGCCTTCCACCTCGTCATCCCGTCGCTGCCGGGCCACGGGTTCTCGGGGAAGCCGACCGAGACCGGTTGGGACCCGCCCCGCATCGCCCGCGCCTGGGTCGAGCTGATGGACCGACTCGGCTACACGCGGTTCGTCGCGCAGGGCGGCGACTGGGGCAATGCCGTCACCGAGCAGATGGCGCTGCGCAAGCCCGCCGGGCTGATCGGGATCCACACGAACATGCCGGCCGCCGTGCCACCCGAGGTCTCGCGGGCGATCTCCCGCGGCGACCCGGCACCGGCCGGCCTCACCGCCGAGGAGAAGAAGGCGTTCGACGTGCTGGTGCACTTCTTCGCGACCGGAACGGGATATGCGGCCGAGATGGCCAACCGCCCCCAGACGCTCTACGGCATCGCGGACTCGCCGGTCGGCCTCGCCGCGTGGATGCTCGACCACGACGTGGCCAGCTACGAACTCATCGCCCGCGCCTTCGCCGGACACCCCGGCGGCCTCTCTCGCGACGACGTCCTCGACAACGTCACCCACTACTGGCTGACGAACACGGCCATCTCCTCGGCGCGTCTCTACTGGGAGAGCAGGTTGGCCTTCTTCGACACCAAGGGCGTCGAGAATCCCTGTGGGCGTGACCGTCTTCCCGGACGAGCTCTACCCGGCCCCGCGCAGCTGGGCGGAGCGGGCGTATCCCCGGCTCGTCCACTTCAACGAGGTCGACCAGGGCGGACACTTCGCCGCCTGGGAGCAGCCGGAGATCCTCTCCCGGGAGCTCCGGGCGACCTTCCGGTCGCTGCGATGACCACCCCGACCCCACTTCCGGCCGGGGCGATCGCCGGACGCGGAACGGATGTTCGCCCGACGGACGGGGGCCGAGACCGTCGAGGTGGCGAGCAGCCATGTCGCGATGGTCTCGCACCCGCACACCGTGGTCCGGCTGATCGAGGCCGCTGCGGACGCCACGGCCGGGACATCGGCCGTCGCGGGCGCCCATACCTGATCACCGACCGCCCGGACCGCACCGGCGTCGCCCGGACAACGCCAGGATCGGTTTGTCGCGCACGCTGTGCGTCCGGGACGAACCGCCGACGAACTGCGGCCGCGCCCGAACGCCCACTCACACCGGGGCACGCGCCGTAGGCCCTGCGCTTGACACGGCCAGAGGTGCGCTTCGGGTCAATCCAAGGGTCTCATGAACGACCAGAGGCCTCCTTCGGGGTCACGGGCGCTGTATTCGCGGTACCCGTAGGGCATATCGGTGGGCTCGTAGAGGATTTCGGCGCCGTGCTCCACGGTGTGCCGGTGGTGGGCGTCGACGTCGTCGACCATGACCGCCGTCGTGCCGGTCGCGGCGCCGACGGTCTGGGGCGAGGCGAGCCCGAAGCGGGGCGAGACCTGGTGCAGCCAGATCACCCCGTCGCCGGCATTCACCTCGCCGTGCACGCAACGGCCCTGATCGTCTCGCTCGAGACGACCGGCACCGAGTTCGAAGACGCGTACCAGCCAGTCGTGCATGGCGGGGATGTCCTCGTAGACCAGGATCGAGATGCGTCGTTGGACGGTGTTGAGCATGGCCATGTCCTCCATCGTTTCCAGGAACTGCGCGGTAGTCGGTGTGGTGTTGGTGCCGAGAGCGGCGACCATCGAGGCCACCCGGCGGCGGGCGGCCTCACTCAGGGCTCGTTGGTGATCGAGCATCTCCAGGTGCGCTGGAAGGGCATGCCGGAGGTCCCAGGTGGGCTCGTCGAGCGCCCGTGTGATCTCCGCCAAGGGCAGCCCGGTGCGGCGGAGCAAGCAGATGCGATAGAGCCGGCGCACGTCGTCATCGTCGTAGAGGCGATGGCCGGCCGCGGTGCGCCGTGACGGCGGCAAGAGTCCGATCTGGTCGTAGTAGCGCATCGTTCGGACGGACAGACCGCACGCACGGGCGAGCGCACCGACCTTCAGTGCGCCGCCACCGACTTCAGCCATGGCTGGGACGGTAGGACCTGACGCCGCGTCACCTGCAAGACATTCCCGAGGCTCTCGCCGACACGAGTGGCGGGGAAGCCACGCCGCCCTCCCCGTAGCCCCCCACGATGCTGGGACGCCGCCCGTGTCCGGGGATGCCGACCCAAGTTCCCTCGTGTGCGGTGGCCGACGGGCGACGCGTGGCGGTCACCCCGAGGCGTGTCCGGTCAGCGCGGACATCGCGGTCCACTGGCTCCACGGCACCGTCCAGTCGGCGATGTCGCCGTCGGCCAAGGTGAGCTGTACGGGGCTGTCGGCGACCTCGACCGGGTCGCCGAAGATCGCGGTGTTGAAGTACTGCTCGGCGTTGTCGGTGGACAGGTTCACTGCAACGGGGCCGTCAGACCCGACCAGGCCTGGACCGCTGGCCTACCCTCGTGTGGTGGGCCAACCGCAGCGCCGTCCCGGGCAGGGCCCTGAGCCCAGACACGCGTTCTGGCGGGCGTCGGACGCCGATCGCGAGCAGGTCGGTGCAAGGGTTGTCCAGGCCATGGTGGAGGGCCGCCTGTCCTGCAGCGAGCTCGAGGACCGTCTCGCCGCGGTCTATGCGGCGAAGACGTTCGGCGAGCTCGACCCGTTGACCGCCGACCTGCCCTTCCCGCCGTCGGCGACTCCCCTGCTGGCCACAAAGGTGCCCGCGACGTCTTGGCCCGGAGATGGGCGACTCGGGGCGCAGCAGCGCCCGACCAACACGTTGGCCGTCTTGTCGTTCGTGTTCGCGTTCGCGTTCTTCCCGCTGGGTCCGATCTTGGGATTGATGGCGTGCAAGCAGATCAAGCGGTCCGGAGAAGAGGGGTTGACCCTGGCACTGGCCGGGCTTCTGATCTCTCTCGTGCAGTTCCTGTCCGTCGTTGCGGCGGTGGCCTTGATCGTCGGGATGCCCGGCCACTCGCTGCCGCCCCTCTGACCGACGGCGCTGCGAAGGTCGGCGGGCGGCGGTAAATCTGGCCTTCGACGACGATCTGCGCCGGCTGGGGCTCGCGGCGGTGGATCGCCAGTGGGCCGCTGGTGTGAACTGTCCGCGCGCCAGGGTGGGCGAACTCGTGCGTGGGGTGTCGGCGACCATTCAACGCGGGGGACGGCCGGTCCACGAAGGAATGGCTGGCCGTCCCTGCGAAGATGACCGCACTTCGGCGGAGCATGAGCCTCGAGGCCCTGAGCGTTCGGGAGCTCTCGGCACCTCTCAGTCGAGCGATGCTCGCGACTCCCTTCGCCGTTCGATCGGTGTGGCTGTTCACGCCTCGCGTTCAGAGCTACGGCGGCGCAGCGGTATAACCACCCACAGCGTGCCGATGAGGACAGCGGTGATGGCCGTGGTGGCCGCCGCGCCGCCGGTACCGAACAGGTAGGACGTGACCAGGAGCACGGCTCCGGACAGGGCGAGCCCCAGACAGAGCAGTCCCGCGATGGCGTACCGGTTGAAGCGCAACAGCATCGGCTCCTTGTCCTGCTTGCGAAACAGGAGTCGATGCTGGGCGGCGGGTGCGACGAGTAGTACCACCGACAGCGCACTCGCCACCAACGTCGCGTAGTAGACGCCACGCTCGAATGCGTCGACGGTGAAGCGCTGCTGGAATGGGACCGTGAGCAGGAACCCGAACAAAACCTGCACACCTGGTAGCGCGACCCGCAATTCGTTGAGCAGCTCGCCGAGCTCCCGGTTCACCCGCTGCTTGCGGTCCTCATCCGCCATCGACGCCGCTTCCATACTGGAGCGCGCCGGAAGGCACACCGACTTCGACCCCGGCGCCCTCAGAGGTTTTCACGTGGCAGGTCGACCTCCTCGACGTACGGGTCCATGGACGGTCAGTCGGTGTCGAGCGCGTCGTGGACCTCGTCTTCGGTCACGTCGTCGATCGCGAGGTACGCGAGCACACGCCCTGCGCGCAGCCCGGTCCAGACGGCGGCGCGGCGCAGTTCGTAGAACGTGTCGCCGTACCCGCCGGCGACCTCGCCGGCCTTGCTCCTACCACTCCCAGGCGCTGCTCGGGGGGCCGCAGCGAAGACGTCATCCCGGCATCGTAGAGCGCCGACCCTTCGCAGACCGCCGCCCCACTCGACCACGGAGCCGGACCGGCGCGTTCCGCCTCACCCCCATGTGCTGAGCACCGGTCCGGCGATGAACGGGCTGATGCGGCATCGGTGGATGTCGTGCGGTCCGTGAGACCGCAGCCAGGGCTACAGGAACCGAGGGTCAGGTTCGGATCGCGAGTCCCGCAGGCGCCCGGGGAGGACGACATCGAGGTCAGCGCCGTCGGAGTCGGCAGCGGTGGAGGATGGCCTCACGCCGCGCGGTCACGAGGAGCAGCGGGGAGATCAGGGCGACGAGGCCATGGTCGCGCAGCACCCTATTCGGCACGTCGAGAGTCGGGCTGCGATTCACATCGGCGGGGTGCGGCAGGCGGCCCGGCCACCGGGTCGGTCCGGTCCCAGTCAGATCGCGGTTACCAGTCGTGGCGCAGAATCTGGGTCAGCGCATTTTGCACGGTAGCGAGGTGTTCGGGGCCGAGAAGGGCCTCGAGGCGGCGTTCGAGGCGGGCAATGACGTCGCCACTCGCGGCGATACAGGCCCTGCCGCGCTCGGTGAGGGTGACCAGCTTCGCGCGCCCGTCGGTGGGGTCGGGGCGACGAGCGACGTAGCCCAGGCGAACGAGGTCGTCGACGAGGTCCTTCATCGCCTGCGGTGTCATGTTGGCCCGCTCGGCGAGCACCGTGAGCCGGGTGCCCCCGAGGTCGATGTGGGCGAACACCCCGGAGTGCGCGGGGCGTTGCGGGAAGCCCGCGGCGATCACACCATCGACGATCTGGTGACCGAGGCGGCTGTAGGCCTGCCCGAGCAACGCCGCCGTGTTGATGGGCTGTTCGAGTGACTGCCCTCGATCGTCGTCACTCACAGTTTTAAGGTTGCCTTAGTAGGCGTGCTGATTTCCGTGATCCCTTCCATCCGCGGCCCGGCTCGTCACCCACAGCCTCGATCCTGCCACCGGGAGTGAGCATGGACTCCACAATCCGTACCACCCGGACCTTCGCCCTTGTCGCCGTGGTCGTCACCGCTCTCGCGGCCCTCTACGCCGCCGCCGGAGCGATCACCGCGTGGGAACCCTCCTGGGGTTTCGTGGCCCAAGCGGTGATCCATCTCGGTGAGCTTGCCGCGGTGATCGCGCTCGCGCTCAGTGGCGCCGCCGGGCGCGGATGGCTGGCCCGGATCGGGATCGGTGCAGCGATCATCGGGCAAGTTCTGCTCGCCGCAGCGGAGCTGATCGACCCGTTCAACCCCGACGTCGGTGACCAGAATCTTCTATGTCGCGCCGCTGCTCAGCGCGATCGGCATGATCCTGGCCGGCATCGCGGTGCTGCGCACCCACCGCTGGGTCGGGTGGCACCGGTTCGCCCCGTTGCTGGTCGGGCTCTGGTCCTTGATCGTGCTGACGCCCGCGGTCATCGCCTCCGGCGGGCCGCCGGCGCCGGTCGCGCTCTGGGCGATCACCGGCTGGGAACTGTGCTGGGTGGCGCTCGGTGTCGCCGTGCTCACCCAGATCGCAGTGCCCGCCCCTCGACACGGCGCGGCAGCGCCGGTCAGCTGATGCGCGCTCATCCCACGGCGCGGACGGCACGGGCGCCAGAAGCCCCTCGGCCGAAGGCGCCAACTGCCTGATCGGCTGCCGCGACTCGCGGCGCACTCGGCCGTGCGACTCGAGAGAGCCGCCTGTCGCCGAGGCATGCACTCGCGAGGGACCAGCTCGATGCCGAAGCGAGATTATCGCGGCATCGCGGGCCTGGTCGGACGAGTCGGCTCGACGGTGGTGGGAACTCGTTTCTAGCCTCCGACGCCGGCTTCTCGGCGGACCGGCCTCGGCGACGAAGCCGGGCCCGAGAGGGCGCTCCTGGCGCCAGCCTCGGCTTCTATCGGGGTCCGCCCGACGTGGTCTTTGGTACCGCTCGCTTCATGGGTCGAACAGGTCTGGGTCCGCGGTGGCGCACACACGATGGTCGGTCGTCCAGAAGCCGCGGGGCAGGGTCTCGACGTGGCGGGCGGCGGCGTCCATCGTGGCCGCCATCGGCAGCATGGCGGTGTAGACGGGATCGTCGTGGTCGGCCAGGAGGCGGATCAGCGTTGCCTGGAGTCGAGCTCGGTCCGCGACGTGCCCCGCGAACAGTGCGCGGTCACCGGTGTAGCCGTAGGCGTCGAGCAACAGCTGCAACCGCCGGGCGCGCTGCTCGGTGGCGGTGAAGCCGAGTATGGCGGCGAATTCGGGCGGGACCAGCGGCACCCAGGTCAGCGCGGTCAGTGCGAGGTCGCGTTCCCGCGAGGACGGCCCGGCCGTGTCCCAGTCGATGAACCCCACCAGCCGGCCCTGCCGGACGACCGCGTTCCACGGGGCCGCGTCGTGGTGTCCGATGATCAGACCTGGCCGCCAGGGGTGGCCGGAGAACCAGACGGCATCCGGCGGCGGGACGAACCCTGCCGTCTGGTCGTGCAGCCGGCGCAGCCAGCGACCGACGTCGTCGATGAGAGCCGGTGACCACACCCAGTCCGGCCACGGCAACCGGTCACCGACCGTGTCACCGGGCAGGAACGTCAGCACCTGACGGTCCTGGTCGTCCACCCCGCAGGGCCGCGGCACCCCCTCGACGCCGCGCTCGGCCAGGTAGCTCAGGACCGCGTGCACCGCGGGCGTCGACGCCGAGCACGGTTTGCGAATCGTGTCCCCGACGAGTCGGGCGCCGGTGGTACGCCCGCCGACCAGGTCGGCCCCCTCGGCCGCCGCCGACGACGGGTCGAGCGGCTCTCGATGCGACATCGCACGCCTCCTGAGCGACCCGCCGATGAGGCTGCCGTACTCGACGGATCGCTGAGTAGCTCGGGCGGATAGTGAATATCTTCGCCGGTAGGGTGGCGAGTTGTGGAGCCTGACGTCAAGAGCTCGCGCGGCTACCGCTCGCCACGCCGGCGCGCGCAGGCCGAAGCGACCCGCGACGCGATCAGCGACGCCGCGCACGAGCTGTTCGTGGCTCGTGGCTACGTCGCTACGACCCTGGCCGACATCGCCGCCGCCGCGGGCGTTGCGGTGCCGACGGTCAAGCTCGCCTACGGCACCAAACCGGCGCTGCTTCGCGCCGCGTGGGATCGCGCCATCTCATCCGGGGCCGACCCGCGTCCCCTGCCCGAGCAGGAGTGGTTCGTGGCCATGCTCGCCACCGAGGACCCACGCGAGCACCTGCGGCTCAAGGTCCTTGGATCCGTCCTGGTCAGCGGCCGGCTCGCTCCCTTGGTCGAGGTCATCAGGGCGGCCAGCCACGCCGACCCCGAGATAGCGACGTTGTGGCAACAGCTGCAGACCGAGTCCCTCGAGACCCAGCGCAAGTCCGTCCGGTTCCTGCGCCGTCTCGGCGCACTGCGTGAGGACCTCACCGATCAGGAAGCGGTCGACCTGCTCTACACCCTCAACCACGGGACGTACCACACCCTGGTCGGTCGCCTCGGCTGGCAACCCGAACGCTACCGGCAGTGGCTCACTGAAACCCTCGTCCAACAACTGCTGCGCTGACACCAGGGGGCCCCGCCCTCAAGCACGCGATGGCGCGCCTGTGGATGAGGAACGCGCTGGAAGCTACTTCGGGCGACCGAACCGGCGCGTCGTTGACGAACCCGTTGGTGTCGGGTCTCCCTCGACGGCGCGGGGGCTGTCCTGCCAGGCCGGTTGTGCGGGGGCAGCGCCCTGTTTCCCGAGTTGGGAGCTGCTGAAAAATCAGGGTTCCACGGAGCGTCTGGCGCGGCGGGGCTCTCACGGCTCACGCCGCGGGCAGGGTCGATCCTGCCGTGAGGTGCTGGACGACCGCGGGCAAGTTGTGGCCGGGTCGCGAACGACCGGGGCATCGGATCAGCTCAGGCGTCTCAGCATCGGCCAGAGCTGGTGCCAGGGGGCGACGGGGTCTCGGGCCACCCAGACCGGCTTGCCCTGTTCTTGGTTGTCGAGCCCCACGCCGTTGTCGATACGCGCGGACAGCTCGACTCGGCGGAACAGCGCCCGCACCTGCTGCTCCGGGAGTCCGACGACGATCACCGCGGTGGCGTCGTCGGGTGGCGGGCCCCAGAACCAGTAGGAGTTCTGGCCGCTGTGCGCCGGGCCGAGCGCAGGCAGGAAATGGTCGACGGCGCCCGCCTCGCCGTAGTTCTGCGTCAGTACGGCAACGTGCGGGTCAGGGACGCCCGCCCGTACCTGCGCGAGTGTCTGGGCGAACCGTGGCCACCCGACGGTCTCGCCCGCGTCGGGGTTGACGTCGACGACAGGGGTGTCGGCGAGCGCGGTCACCGGCACCACGGGTAGGCCCAGCAGAGCCGACACCGCCAGGCTGAGTGCGAGCGCGACACCGAGCAGCCAACCACGCGCCACCGCGGCCCGTGCCCACCCCCATACCGGCGCCGATCCTGCAGCGAGCAGGACGGGGAACATGCCCGCCAGGTAGTACGGCTTGCCGCCCGACGCGGTGAACACCACGACCAGCAGCGCGTAGGCCACGGCGACCCCGCGCCAGGTCCGCAACTGCGGGTGGTGCGCGAGCCGCCACCAGCCGATCGCCCACACGGGCACGAGCACCGGGCTGACCAGGAGGAGCTGGAAGGGAACGAACAGGTACCACGGTTGGCTGCTCGTCGAGCTGCCACCGGCGATGGCCCCGGCCAGCGCGAACTGCGGGAACCCGTTCATCACCTCCCACGCGAGGTTGGGAGACCACAGGACCACGGCGAGTACTCCGGCGAGCCAAGGCCACGGCGAGCGGAGCGCCTGGCGCGGGCCCGCCGCCAGCACCCCGATGAGCAGCGCCCCCAACAGCACCACGGGCAGCAGCTTGTTCTGCAGTCCCAACCCGGCGGTGAGCCCTACGAGCAGCCAGCCGCGGCCGCCGTCGCGCAGTGACCGCACCACCAGCCAGGTGATCAGGGTCCAGACCAGCAGGTCGAGCGTCGTGGTGGACAACGTGTGCCCGACGATGAGCAGCACACTGGCCACGGCCATGCAGCCCGAGGCCAGTATCTGCGCGCCGCGCGGCGCGCGGAACTCCCTCGCGATCAGTCCGGTGATCAGCACGATGAGTCCGCTGATCAGGGCGGACGGGGCGCGCAGGCCTACCAGGGAGCCGTGGAAGACCACGTCGAGCCCGTGCGCGAGAAGGGGAGTGAGCGGGGGCTGGTCGACGTACCCGAACGCCGGCTCCGCGCCGGCGCGCAAGAAATACAGCTCGTCGCGATGGAACCCGTAGCCGTCCGCCGTGGCTAGCAGCAGTACGGCGAGCGCACCGGACACGGCGCCGAGCCCACCCCAGGCGACCTTCGGGCGTTCATCACCGGCAGGAGGCGCCAAGTCGCCATCGTGTCCTGACCGGGTCACGGGCCGACGCTACTGCCGCTCCTCGGAAGCCCGGCCACCCGCGCCGGCGCACTGACCCTGGGAAATCAGCGACATCATCTTCCCGCCTCGACGAGCCTGGCTCGGCTCTTGCCGGCCCTGGCCCATCGGTCTCGGGCTCGTTGTCGTACCGGCGGTGACTGCCTGGACGATCATGAACGCGGGCGGCTTCCGCTCTGGGAACGGGTGCCTCGACGTCACCTACCGCAGCTCACAGGGCGGACGCTGGTCCACCGCTGTGGCGAGGCCGCCCGCGACACGTGCCGCTCGGCGGGCACGGCACCGGCCACGCTCGCAGCGCTGACCCGCCGCGGATTTCCCGTGGACATTGGCGTCAACGTTGCTTGATGCGGCACTGGCACAGTCCAGCAGCACTGTTCGTCGTTCGTCCACCTGTCGTTGGACGCCGGTCAGCGCTGGTTGAGTTGCCGTCGGAACCGCCGCTGGTATTCGGCGGGTGTCAGTCCTAGGCCCCGTTGGAAGTGGCGGTGGAGGTGGCTCTGATCGGCGAATCCAGCGGCCGCAGCGGCCCCGGCGATGGAGTCGCCGGCCTCGAGGAGGCGGCGGGCGACCCGAACGCGGTGGGCGAGTTGCAGCGCGTGTGGTGGCAGCCCCGTGCGATCACGGAACAGACGGATGAGACGGAACTTGCCGATGCCGGCGACGTCGGCGAGCTCGTCGAGGCCGACGTTGCGTTCGGGCCGGTCGCCGAGGTAGGCGCAGGCCACGCGCAGAGCCCGGTCGTCGCGTCCGGGATGCGGCGTCCGGACGGGAGGTGCTGTGGAAGAACGCTCGACCACCCTGTGAAGCCACTCGGCCAGCCGCCCGTCTCGCTCCAGGCGGGAGCACGATGCTTCGAGGGCCGTGTGGAGGCGCGCGAAGTCGTCGGCAAGCGCCGGATCGGCCACGATGGGATCAGGAAACACCACGTCAGCGGCTAGGACGGTCTCGTGGTCGCCGGCAAGCTCGGCCAGGTCGGGGACCTCGACGACGATGAGCCGCGACCACCACGCCCGGCCGTCTACGGCTGTGCCGGCGTGCGCAGCCGATGGGTCCCAGGCGACGACCTGACCAGGCTGCACGAGTCGGCGCTCGCGGCCCCGACGGGAGCGCATGGGCTGGCCTCCCACGACCCCGAAGATGTACTCGCCGCGGGGTTCGATGGCGTAGCTCGTGGTCCGGCCGGCCATGGCCAGCACCCGGTCCTCGCCTGCTGGGCGCCACATCCTCACCATCTCGGTCACGACGGTGAATGTAGGCGGCAACAACGTTCAAGACGAGGGGCGAGGAACGCGATTTACCGTTCAATCATGGCTATCACACCCCACATCGCCGTCCAGAGCGCGGAGCTCGCAGTCGCCTTCTACAGCGACGCGTTCGACGCCACCGAGATCAGCCGCATCCCCACCCCGGACGGTCGGCTCATGTCGGTCGAGATGCGCATCGGCGACGGCTCATTGCATGTCTGCGACGAGTTCCCGGAGATGGGGGTCCTCGCCCCGCCCTCAATCGGCGGCACAGCGGTGGTGTTGTCTCTCGAGGTCAGCGACGCAGAAGCGGTGTTCGCCCAGGCGGTCGCGGCCGGCGCCACCGTTCGCCAACCATTGACGGACATGTTCTGGGGCGACCTCCACGGCCAGCTCGACGACCCCTTCGGGCATCGCTGGAATGTCAGCCGGCACGTGCGCGATGTCCCGCACGACGAGGTCGTGGCCGCCGCAGCGAAGGTGTTCGCCTGAGATGCGTTACCGGGTGCTGGGCGCCAGCGGGCTGCGAGTATCGAAGCTCTTCCTCGGGGCCATGACCTTCGCCGAGGACTTCGCGCACGGACCGGGCCTCTCACAAGCCAAGCGGATCATCGACGTCTACGCCGACGCCGGCGGCAACGTCATCGACACCGCCATCAACTACCGCGACGGGGCCAGCGAAGACATCGTCGGCCAGGCCCTGGCCGGCCGCCGGGACCGGTTCGTGGTAGCCACCAAGTACGGGGTGTCCCGCGATCGCGACGACCCGAATGCGGCCGGCAGCCACCGCAAGAACCTTCGGCTGTCCCTGGAGACCAGCCTTCGCCGGCTACGCACCGACTACATCGATCTGTACTACGTGCACCTGTGGGACCGCCTGACGCCGATCGAGGAAACGATGCGTGCGCTCGATGACGCCATCCGGGCCGGCAAGGTCCTCCACGCTGGCATCTCCGACACCCCGGCCTGGGTGATCGCTCAGGCCAACACTCTGGCGCAGTGGCACGGCTGGAGCCCGTTCGTGGCGATGCAGGCCCGCTACAACCTGCTCAGCCGCGACGCAGAGCGCGATCTGCTCCCCGCCGCTGATGCCTTCGGGATGAGTGTTGCTGCCTGGTCACCCCTCGGCGGCGGGGTGCTGACCGGCAAGTTCAGCGCGCCCGGCAGCATCGAGGGTGCCACCCGGCTAACCGTCGACTCGATCACCGCCCGCGAGCACGCCATCGCCCGAGCGGTCCAGGGCGTGGCCGAGCAGCTCGGCGCCACCGCGTCACAGGTTGCCCTGGCCTGGACGATGAGCCGCTCCCAGGCCGTGCACCCCATCGTGGGCGTGAGTCGTCTCGAGCAGCTCCACGACAACCTGGTCGCAGCCGAGATCATCCTGCCGCCCGAGGCCGTGGCGACCCTTCAGTCGGCCAGCGCATTCGACGTCGGGTTCCCCCACGACTTCATCCGCGACATGCAGTCCTTCGTGTACGGCGAATCCGGCGCTCTCGTTGACAGGTGAGAACGAAACACGCCTGCGAGCTTTCCGGAGGGTGACGGGTCGACTCAGAAGGAGCCGGCTATGACACCCCACAGACCGAGCAACAAGGCAACGTTCAGACGACGAAGTCGCCGGCCGCAACTCGGTCACCGGGACCCACCGGGGTGAATACATGGGCATCGCGCCGACCGGCACGTCCATCACCTACAACGAGATCATCATCTTCGGCTTCGCGCACGGCCGAATCGCAGAGACGTGGGGAGTCGCGACGTTTTCTCACAGATGAAACAACTCGGCGTGACGTAGGCGTCTCGCTGGACTGGCCCACCCCGAACCACCACCAGGGGTCGCCGGGGCGGTCGGGGCCGTGGGGGTGATCCATCCGCGCAGGTCGGTGATCCCGAGCAGGCGCTCGAGCCCGGCTCAACGATCCGCCGGGGACACCGTCGTGGGTCATGGGCGCCATGGCGAGGACGTCGTCGTCTCGGTGGGAATCACGCGTTCTGCGTCGCGGGCATCTTGGCGATGATCTCCTCGAGGTTGATCTGCTGAGCCTTCTGCCCTTGCTCGGTGCCGAAGTCGGTGTACAGCTCCGCGAGGACCTGGTTCCCGACCGTGATGGTGGCTCCGAGGGTTCTGAGTCGGTCGAAGGTGACCTCGTCGGCGAGCGTCGAGGAGCTTCCGCAGGCGTCGGCGACGACCTGCACGTCGTAACCCGCGTCCAGAGCGCCTCGTGCGCTGTGGAAGAGGCAGATGTCGGTGGTCAGCCCGGCAAGGATGAGGTTGGAGCGCCCGAGGCCCGCAACTGCTTTGGCGAAGGCCGGGTCCAGGAACGCGTTGAGGGTTCCGCCGCGTCGGATCCGGTCGGCGTAGGCCTGGGGCGCGAGCTCCTGGACATCGACGATGTTGGTGCCGATGGCGTCCTCCATCGTGGAGGTCACCACCAGCGGCACGCCGAGCTCGGCGCCGATCCGGGCGAGCATCCGCACGTTGTTGACCGTGGTGGCCTGCGCCTGGCTGTGGATCCACCCGACGGTCATGTCCTGGTGGTCGATCAGGGCGATGGCGGCGTTGTCGGGCGTGAACACGGGAGCGGGCATGGCGATCTTCTCCTGAGGGAGCGAGCGGGCAGGACACGAAAGCGTCGACTAGTTGCTAGTCGACATCAGTTCGGGACCGTACGCCGGGTCGTGTCGAGTAGCAATCAGATCCTCTAGAGTTGGTCGATGCGCGACACCAAGAGGGGTGCCTGGTTCGACTCCTTCGAGGGCCACGAGGTCCTGCTCCAGCTGATGGATGACGAGCTGCGCCGCGACTGCGGCATCCCACTGGCCTGGTACGACGTTCTGATCAAGATTCTGGCTCTCGCCGGGACAGGCCATCCGGATGAGCGAGCTCGCCGACCAGGTCCTCCTGAGCCGGAGCTGGCTCACTCGCCGGGTGGTCAAGCTCGAGGAAGCCGGGCTGATCGAACGCAGGCCGGCCGAGGGCGACGGCCGCGGGGTCATCGCGAGCCTCACCGATCGCGGCCGCACCCGGTTCGCCGCCTTCGAGCGTTCCCACGCCCGCTCGATCAAGGAGCATTTCTCCGACCTCCTCAGCGACGAGGAGGCGGCCGTGGTGGCCTCGTGCTTCCGCCGCCTCGCCGACCGGGGCCGCGAGCGCCTGGCGAGGTCATCGTGATGCCGACGCCGACCACCGTGAGGCTGGGCCCCCAACGCAAAGAAGCTGCGATCCGATCAGGCAAGCGGTAGCGGGCGCGGTGGAGGCACCCTGCCGGTACGGCACAACCCCCGACACGTGCCCTGAACGGACGGCCGCACGAAGGATCGGCTGGTCGACCGATGCCTGCTGGGGTCTCTTGTCAATCCCATCGCCGGTGGGTCGCCATCGTCGCCATCGTCAGCTCATCGGTCCGTTCGTAGGCTGCTGCGCATGCGCATGCTCCATCTCGGACTCCGCGTCAGCGCTCCGGCGATGCGGCCCGCCACGGACGGCGGTGTCGTTGCGGCCAGGGGGCCTGGGGGTTAGACCGTGTCGGCGCCGATGACCTCACGGAGCCGTTTCAACCGCTGGCTCTGATCCGCATCAAGGTGGTCGTGAGCCCTGGGGTGGATCACGCCCGAGCGGCTCTGCAGCGGGATGTCGGCGTGGCCAGAGGTTGAGACCTGGGCCATGGACCAGCCAGGAAACACCCGCCGAGCGACCGTGCCGGTCTCGAGCACGGTCAGATTCTCGTGGCGGGTGTCGGCGCTGATACGGCGGTACAGGTCTTCCACCGACTGCTGGGGGCCCTCGAGGACCTGCGCGAAGTAGTGATCGGTGATCAGCAGGGCGCCGGTGATTCCGGCGGCCTTGTTGCTCGACCGGGCGTGGCGGAAGATCGCCGCCAGTTCGCTCGGTCGGTCGGGCCGGGGGATGCGGCTGTGGCTTCTATAGCTCAGCTGGTACATCGGGACCCCGTCGTCGGTTGGCTCAGCCATGAGCGGTCCCTCCTGTCCGAGGTCCCCGGGCTCGACCTAAGGCGTGACCCAGATCACAGTAGGCGGAGGCGCCCGGGCCGTCCAGTGCCCGCGTCCGGGCCTGCGGTGGGATCTTCGAGCAACCAGGCCAGCGGCGGTCGACCCGCCCCTGCCCCCTGGGGGCGGGTCGGGCCGCTAGCACCCCACCGAGCACCAGCGCGGTCGGCCCCGGGGCCGGCGCAGTCCGGGCGTCGGAAGACGGGCCGACCGGGCCGCACGACCTCTCACGGTTGCTGTCAAAGGCCCTCGCCACCTGATCTCCTCAGCGATGTCCCCTGGATGTTCGGCGAGGAGCGCAGACCGAGCTGGTTCCACTCCTGGCCCGCGACGAGCGCGGATGGACAGCGCCGCAGTGGTCGACGTCGACGACGCCACCCAGCGCCGACCAACCTCAGCCGGAGGCCCGGCGCAGCCCGAGGTGGCGGGTGGGGTGGGTGTCGGCGAAGCGTTCGGCGTCATCGACGTAGCCGCGCATGGTCGTGCTCGCGCGCCACCGGCCGTGGCGCATGACGGCGTGCTCAGGCACGCCGTAGGCGATGGCTTCGGTGGCCAGCCCACGACGCAGCGAGTGCGACCCGAAGTCCCCGTCGAGCCCGACCTGGGCGGCGCGGCGGGTGATGAACCACCGAGATCGACGCCAACGAGCGATGGTCGCCGGCCGCAGGCCGTCCCGCTGGCAGAGATCCTCGCGCGGTCACGTCAGTCGGATGACGAATGCAGATCGTCAGGGACGACGACGAGGATACGAGCACACCCAACAACAGCCCTACGGAGAGATACAAGTGAAGGCCACCGTTTCCATCATCCCGGCATCGGGACCGGAATTCCTCACAGTCAATGTCGACGACTACGACCCGTTCACGATGCTCACCTTGCGGGACGTGACCGTTCCGCTCACACGTGACGAATGCCGGATGGTCTCCGACGCATTGCGGGCAGCATCGCTGCGCGAGCCCTACTGACCACGCCGCTCGACAACGACAGCCCCGCCAGCTCGTGGGCCTCCCGTTCAAGAACAACGACGATGCCCACCTCCCCGAGAGCCACGCGCGTGGCGCGTGACAACGACAACAGCCAACTCATCACCGAAGGACTGCGTGATGAATTCAGAGAAAGGCCTCACAACATGACCGGAGCCATCGGCCCTCGCCCCACCCTGTTCCTCGTCCAGGGCGCCTGGCACCGACCGCAGGTGTGGCTGCCGCTCCAGGGAGCGCTGTTCAACCTCGGCTACCTCAGCACTACGACGACCCTGCCCAGCGGCGGCATCGACCCGGTGGGCGGCATGCACGACGATGCAGCCACGATCCGGGCGCAGCTGGCCGCGATCGACGGGCCGGTGGTACTGCTCGCCCACTCGTACGGCGGGATACCCGCCACGGAAGCCGCCGCAGGCCTGAGCAACGTCACCCGCTTGATCTATCTCGCGGCTTACCTGCCCGACAAAGACCAGTCGATGTACAGCATCAACGGCCTCGCCGACCCCGACGACACCGGCGGCCGCTTCCCCGCCATCGCCGACCCGCGTGTTTCCCTCTACGGGGACCTAGCTGACGCCCGGGCGCGGCACGCCACGGACCTGCTGATCGAACAAACCACACGGTCGTTCACTGAGCGGGTCAGGGACGCTGCCTGGCGCGACATCCCGGTCTCCTACATCCTCTGCGAACACGACCACGCGATCCCCCCGGTCTTGCAGAAGCAGATGGCCACCGACGCGCACGCGACGACGTACCGGCTCGCCAGTGGCCACTCCCCGTTCCTGTCGATGCCCGTTGAACTCGCAGCTCTCATCGACGAGATCGTGACCGGACCTCAAGCGCCGGGACACAGCGTCGGACGCCGCACAGCGCCGGCGCCGCCGGCCGCGCGCGCGAGCCTCAGCTGATCGTCAACAACCAGTCACGGGCCGCATCAGCGGTCGGCGGGTCAGCGCCCACGGGCTACCGCGACGGCTTGTGAGCCACCCGGTGGTATGACGGGCCTCCCCCTCACGTTCGACGTCACGGTCACTCGAGAGCTCCATCACCAAGTAGGACCCGCGCTCACCATCGTCGTCCGATCGGTGTCATGGAAGGGCGGCCCGGTCCCGGACCCGCCAGACCATGACCCGGCAGCCAGGGGCTACCAGCACACGTAGTTGTCCGGTGGCGGTGATCGTTCACGTCACGGGGGCAGATCGCTCACGACGGTCCGCGCCGCGCGCTGCTGCCCGACGAGATGGGTGGGGGCGCGTATGGCCCGCTCGACTGCGACGACGAGGTCGTCGCTGCATAGCCCGGTGATCGACCCGTGGGCTTTGTCGCGGCTCTGCCATCGAAGGACTGCCCCCTGACCATCTGCACCGAGCCGTCCGCGTGCCTTCGCCTGATTGTTGGGTCGAGCAGGCGGTGCCCAAGCCGGCTGCGAAGTGGTGACCAGAGGCTCTCAGTGCGTATTCACAGTGGCAGATCCCGGGCGGCGCTCGGTTAGCGTCTGGCCCTACTCAAAGCGCTCAACGGAGACGGGCCCACGCTTGGTCCGATCGTCGCGTACGAAGGGCTACTCAGCACGGGAGGGTCGTTTGTCGATCCAATCGATCAAGAGTGTCCGCTCTGTGAAACGCCACTCTCCGTCGTGGCGGCCGAATACGTCGAGGTAGCGGATGGACATCACCGTCAGAATGCGGCTACCGTTCTCTTCCCGCAGGTGGTGCGCTAGACAGTAGGTCTCACTGGTCGCCGTGTCGTGGTCAAGGGCAATGGTGCTCTGGCCCGTGAAATGAGTCGTGCAGTCGAAATCCTCGAGGACAGCGAACGCCGCCGTCATCTCGGTGTGACCGTGCAGCTGCTGCACCGGCTCGTCGACGGAGCCGCCCGCATATACGGTAATGCTGCCGTCGGGTGTGAATAGCTCGGCCTGCTGTTCGGGTAGGCGCCGATCGGCGCAGTGCGCCCAGGCATCGATGAGACTGCGGATCGCGAGCCGGTCGTTCATTTGTCCGAAGAACGCCTCGAGGCTAGTCATGATTTTCCTGTCCACGTTGTGACGGGGATCGACCGCAGGGCTCTTGGGTCCTGGAGTCCCGTCGAATGGGGGCACTTTTCCCGCTCTTCCGGAAATGGAGCGCAGCTGAGAGCGTACCTCGTAGAAAGGTGGGGGTCGTGTCGCTGCGGTAGGGCGCGCCCCGGGAGGTGATGGTGAAGGTTCCTACGCCAAGATCCTGGGCCGAACCGAATACCTCCGACGTCCCAGCTTACGTCGCCGCCTGCAAGCTGGCGGAACGTCGGGCGCGGATGAGTGCAAGCGCACCGCACGTACCCGCGGGCTCGTCGGGGTACTTCTTCGGCACTGCCATCGAAACTCCCTTCACGGCCCGGTCATGAACGTCGGCCTTGAGTCGCCCGGGATGACCTGACCGACCGCGCCGAGTCGTGGGCGCGCGGAGCGCGGGCGGAGAAGACCTGCGCGTCCTACGGGCGGCAGTGGACGCAGGGCGAGGTTGCCCCAGGGCGAGTAGTAGGCGATGTCCTCTGACCCTCATCGTCTCCGACTTCCAGGAGACCGAGAAGGTCAGCGACCTCCCCCGCCGCCTGACCACCGACCAGGCGCCCTCCAACATCACGGGTCTTCAGCGTCAGTTTCAGAAGTCGGCTGGACGATCTCTCGAGTGACTGCAGCGGAGCCGACCGACTCTCGATGTTGAGCGATACGGCGATAATCCGCGTTATCGCGGTGTCGCTGGCGCGGGAGAACCTCAGCGATGTATCGGTAGCTGGACATCGTGCTACGTGGCGGGGCTCTCGATCCAGGACCAGTCAGGCGAGCTCCCGCCGCTCGGGGCACGAGCGGGCTTCTCACGCTCTTCGCCGCCGATGGTCCCCGATGGGCCACCGCCGCGGAGTCGACCCGCTATCCGTAGCAGCGCCCTCGCGCTCTCCGCTGCGAAGGGATCTTGCTGTGACGAACAGCGTTACCGATCTCTGCGGCGTTGATCGGCCAGTCCGGCTCGTCACAGAGCGCGTCGAAGATGCCAGTCCAGTCCTGTGCCCCCATCACCGCGTCGCAGGCACCACAGACGATGGTGGTGTTCTCGATCTCGGGGCCACCTCCCAGGGAGGCCGCCCGGATGTGGCCGAAGCGGAGCCCGCCGTGGAACGCCGAAGCGTGCCCGGTCACCAGCCCGCAACCTCGACAGTGCTCCTGAGCAGCCTTCATCCGGGCCACGTGCCAACCCCGCCAGGGCGAGCTGCGCGAACCACTGCGCCTGCACGCCGACGTTGTCGCGCCCATCGGCGCCTCCCCTGCCGCCCGAGCCTGTGGCTGAACGCGCGGAGCACGCCCGCGACCGGGACGGACTTGCGCTGCTCTCCGAGGTCCCGGCAGGGTCGACCTCGTGCGGGATCACGCGTACCTACGTCGCCCGCCGCGGTAGGACTCCGAAGCACCGGACCCGCGGCGGGGTGAATCGACGTGGTCACGAATCGGGTGCATCACCATGACCTGGACCCACCGCACGTTCACCGTCTCGCACGGGCGCGACGGCTTCGTCCTGGGTGTCACCGACGAGTGGTGGCTCGCCACTGCCGCCGAGTGGATCGCCGAGACCGCGCTCGCCGCCCTCGGGCACCCCTGCTGCGGACGCGGACCGCTCGGGCGGATCCCGGCGCTCGGGCTCGTCTGGCACCGCGTGCTCAACCTCCGCGCGTACCTGCCGCACCGCGACCGCGCCGTGATCGGCCTGCCCCTCTCCGAGGAGCAGGCCGCCCGGATCGCCCCGGCATTCGTCGAGGAGATGAGGCACCTCGACGACGAGTGAGGGCGTCAGAGCACGCTGGCCCCCGGCCAGGCCTCCTCGAGCTCCTCGCGCCCGGCGATCAGGCCGCGGAGCTCGGCGTCGAGATCGAGCGGGCGGGTCGAGACGTTGGCGGCGTCGGCGAGCAGCGTGTGCAGCTGCTCCGACCGCGTGTCCAGCTTCTCGATCGGCCGCTCGATGCGCGCGGTCTCCTCTTCTGCCGCGCGCCTGTCGCCTTCTGGTGCCGGATGCCGATTCCCGAAGTCGGCCGCACTGGTTCTTGGAGTCCGCTGAACCGCGATGTGCCGGTGGATTGCGAAAGGCGCGGTGGCGAGCAGCTGGAACACCGTCGCCCACGGGAGCGGCCTTCCGCCACGGCCGCTCGAGCTCATCGGAGCACGCGGACCCGTGATCCTCATCAGGGCGAATGCCTCCGCGCCTCCACCACAGGGGGCTCCAGACCGACGCCCGGGTGACTGGTCAGACTGGGAAGTTCATCGGTCCGCGTCGTCCGGCGGCGCCCAGACGGTGAGGTCGCGCCAGGTCAGGCGGGGCCGGGCGCCCATCGGCGCGGGGGCGACGGGGGCGGGGTGACCGAGGCAGACGACGAGCTCCGGGACCCACCCCTCGGGGAGCGCGAGGACCACCGTGACGGCGGCGCGGCTGAACGAGGACACCGGTCCCGCGCCGAGGCCGAGGGCGTGGGCGGCGAGCAGCAGCGTCGCGGTCGCGGTGCCGACGTCGACGTGCAGGCCCGCCGCATCCGGCGGGAACCCGTAGTCGGCCGCGAGGTGTCGGTCGGTGCAGATCGTGATCGCCGCGGTCGGGCGCGCGATCATGCCGGGCGCCACCATCCGCAGCACGCGCAACGTCGCCGGGTCGTCGGTGGCGACGAAGCGCTGCAGGTGGCGGTTGCCGGCGGTCGGGGCCCACCGGGCAGCGTCCAGGACCGTCTCCAGGGACTCCCGGGCCACCGGTTCGTCCGTCATCGCCCGCACCACCCGACGGGTGCGGATGGCGGTCAGGACCGCGGCCGCGGCGGCGTCGGCGGACCCGGGCGGGGTCACGTCGTGTCCTGGTGCACGTCGAACCGCTCGACGAGATGGCCCGCGAGGGCGCGGCACAGGTCGTCGAGCCGGGCCGCGTAGTCCTCCCGGCCGTCGCGGGGCACCGCGAGCTCCGGCACCGCGGCCAAGGGGCCGGCGACGAAGGCCGCGGTCGCGGCGGAGGCCCGTGGTGCGATCGCCTCGCCCAGCCGCCGCGCCGCGGACAGCAGCCGCAGCGGCCCGTACTCGGCGGCCTCGTCGACCTGCGTGCGGGCGGCCGTCACCAGGTAGGCGAGCAGCTCGAGCGCCTGGTCCTCATCGAGGACCGCGCTCGCGGCCCCGGGCTCAGCATCGGTCACATCCCCATCCTCGCGCTGATCGTCCATAGCGCCACCGGGAGCCGCTGACCACCGACAGGACGGACGCCGAGGGGATCAGGGGTTCAAGGAGGACGGGTGCATCCGCGCCGTCCTGACGAGTTGGACGGGGCGAGCGTTCCCACGTGAGAGCGCCGCACCGAGGGCTCGTCCCGCCTCAGCGGGACGGGCCCCCGGTGGCCTCCCCCACCAGCGTGCGCCCCGGGTCGTCGACGAGCAGCTCCTCGGCGAGCGCCCGCAATCGCTCTTCGAGTTCGGGGTGCTGCTCCGGGGACCACCCCGCCAGCAGATCGACCAGGCCCTGACGTCGGGCCTCGACGAGCTGTACCGCGGCCTCGGCACCCCTCGGGGTGAGGGTGAGCCGAGCCCGGGGGGAGTCGACGAACCCGGCCGCCGCGAGCTGGTCGAACGGCCCGATCAGGGCGGCCGGCTCCACCCCGCACCGCGTGGCCAGGTCCTCGAGCGTGCGTGCCGCGGGATGCTGCTCGATGCGGAAGAGCATCCAGCACGCCACCGGGTTCAGATCCACGCCGGCCCGGGCGGCCAGCCGGCGGTAGAGGGCGGGCCTGTTCTCCGCACGGGCGAGCTCGCACAGCGCTCGCTCGACCTCCTGCAGGGACGTCCGGTCGGCGGGCATGGCAAGCGCCTGGCCCTGCTCGGTCGCCCGGGTGGTCTCGCGCAGAGGCACCTCGGGCATGAACCAGGTCAGCAGGAACGCGGCCACGGCGATCGGCACGGCCACGGCGAAGACGGTCTGCAGCGAGGCCGCGTAGGCCTGGACGTACCCGCTCGCCACCGCGGGCGGGAGCGCGGCCACCGCGCCCGGGTTGGTGCCCACCTGCGCGAGATCCCCGGGGGCGCCGGCGCCGAGGAAGCGCGTGAGCTCGCCGGTGAGCACGTTGGAGAAGATCGCGCCGAACACGGCCACCCCGAACGAACCGCCCATCGAGCGCAGGAACGTCACCCCTGACGTGGCGGAGCCGAGGTCGGAGTAGTCGACCGAGTTCTGCACGGCGATGACCAGGACCTGCATGACCGCGCCGAGGCCCACGCCCAGGACGAACATCGACAGCGACGACTGTACGACGCCGGTCCCCACACCCATGCGCGAGAGCAGGAACAGCCCGAGCGCGGTGATCGCGGTCCCGGCGACGGGGAAGACCTTGTACCGGCCCCACCGGGTGATCAGCTGACCGGAGCCGATCGAGGTGAGCAGGAGGCCGGCCATCATCGGCAGCAGGCGCAGGCCGGACTCCGTCGGGCTCACCCCGAGCACGACCTGGAGGTACAGCGGCAGGTAGGTGATCGCGCCGAACATGGCGAACCCGATCACGAAGCCGACGGCGCCGGTGGTGGCGAAGGTGCGGTTGCGTAGCAGGCCGGGCGGGATCACCGGCTCGGCGGCACGTCGTTCCGCGAACCCGAAGGCCACCAGTAGCGCGACGCCGACGACGGCGAGCCCGATGCTCGTCGGTGAGTCCCAGGCCCACGTCGTGCCGCCCAACGACGCGAACAGGACCAGGCTGACGGCGGCGGCGGCGATCAACGCCGTGCCCCGGTAATCGATGACCCGCGGAACCCGTGACCCGCTCGCGGGCAGCACGGCCGCGGTGACCGCGAGGGCCAGCGCTCCCAGCGGCAGGTTGACGTAGAAGATCCACTGCCAGGACAGCCGGTCGACGAAGAAGCCTCCCAGCAGCGGCCCCACCACGCTGCTCACGGCGAAGACAGCCCCGAACACGCCCTGGTACCGGCCGCGCTCCCGCGGGCTGACCACGTCGGCGACGGTTGCCTGCGCACCGATGATCAGCCCGCCGCCGCCGAGCCCCTGGACCGCTCGGAACGCGATCAGCTCGGGCATGTTCCGGCTCAGCCCGCACAGCACCGACCCGACCAGGAACAGCACGATCGCGGCCTGGAAGAACCGCTTGCGGCCGTAGAGGTCTCCGAGCTTGCCCCACAACGGGGTGGAGGCCGTCGAGGCCAGCAGGTAGGCGGTGACCACCCAGGACAGGTTCGACCCGCCCCCGAGGTCACCGACGATCGTGGGCAGCGCCGTCGAGACGATCGTCTGGTCGAGCGAGGCCAGCAGCATCCCGAGCATCAGCCCGCCGAGCACGAGCCACACCCGCTGGCGACCCGCGGTCGCCGGGCCGGCAGCGAACACGCCTTCCCCCGGTGTCGTCCAGGTCGGGGTCAGTGCAGGAACTTGTCCAGCGTCAGCGGCAGGTCGCGCACGCGGACACCCGTGGCGTGGTGAGCGCCGTTGGCCACCGCCGCGGCGGTGCCGCAGATGCCGATCTCCCCGATGCCTTTCGAACCCATGGGGTTGACGTAGGGATCGTCCTCGTCGATCCAGTCCACCTCGACCTGCCCGACGTCGGCGTTGGTGGCGATGTGGTACTCGGCGAGGTCGTGGTTGACCACGTGGCCGAAGTGCGAGTCGAGCACGCTGTCCTCGTGCAGCACCATCGACAGCCCCATGGTCATGCCACCGAGCAGCCGGGAGCGCCCCGTCTTGGCGTTGATGATGCGCTGGTGTCGACCGTCAGCGACCGCTGCTCGCCGTCCACGTGCATCGTGATCTCGGATTCCATCGGCTCGCGTCTCCCGGACGACTCGGTGGTTGCTCGTCAGGTGCGCGTTGCTCCTCGGGCGCACCCCTTCCCGACCGCACCGGCGCCATCGCACTCCCGGCCGCCGCTCGTCGTCCAGGACGTTGGACCCAGCAGGGCGAATCGGAAGCCGTGGGGCGTGCCGAGGGGACGAGTGATCCGCCCCTGTCGCGTCTGGCCTCACGTGCTTATGCTGACCGGCCGATGACCCGACGGCTGGTGCTCCTCGCCCTCGTGGCCTTCTGCGCCGGGTGCGGCACCATCGCGGCGCCGCAGGCCGCGACCGGCCCCTGGGACCCGGTCGTCACGGTCGTCGCCGACCGGCTCGCCACCGCCGACGCCGTCGCCGCCTCGAAGTACCTCTCCAAGACCGGGGTGGAGGATCCCGCGCGGGAGCGAGTAGTGCTCGACGCCGCAGACGCGGCCGGCGCGAGCCGTCGACTCGATCCGGCGGAGGTCACCGCCGTGGTGGGCGACCAGATCGCGGCGAACAAGGTGGTCCAGTACGGCCTCCTGGAGAGCTGGACCGACCGGCCCGCCACCGCGCCGACCGTCCCACCCGACCTCGCCGGAATCCGCACGACCCTCGACGCCGTCACCCCGCGCCTCATCGACGCCCTCGCTTCGGCGCAGCCGGCCCGGACCGACCCGACGTGCCGCGGCGCCGTCACGGCCGCGGCCGTCCGCGTCGCGGCAGCGAGAACGCTCGACACGCTGCACCGCCGAGGACTGGAGCGCGCCCTGCGCTCGCTGTGCGCCTGACGTCTTCGCGGATGACGGGGAATCGCCGAGGCATCCGTAAGGGCCATCGCCGCCTGCTGCACACCCGCGACGTCGTGACCGGTCGAGGAAGCGCAGCTGCAGCTCCTGGGCCCAACTGGGGCGCGTTGCACCTGCACCTGCGGGGCAACATCGAGGGCTGGCGCCGGGCGGCGTCGCCAGCGTTTCCGCAGGTCAGATGACCACGGTGGGCGCGGCAGGATTCGAACCTGCGACCGACGGCTTGTAAGGCCGGTGCTCTTCCGCTGAGCTACGCGCCCGAGGTGCGTGCGTCCCCTCCACGGAAACGCACGCACGAGGCCGTCAGGCCGAGGCCTTCAGCTCCTCGATGGCGTCCCGCCAGCCCTGCTGGTTGCGGGCGTCACCGGGGCCGTTGTGCTCGGCGAAGCGCACGACGCCGTCCTTGTCGACGAGGAACGTCCCGCGGAACGCGAACCCGAGGTCGGCGGAGAACACGCCGTAGCTCGCCGAGACGGCGCCGTGGGGCCAGAAGTCCGAGAGCAGCGGGAAGTCGTAGCCCTCCTGCTGCGCCCAGACCTTGAGCGACCACGTGGTGTCGCACGAGATGGCGAGGAGCTGGACGTCGTCGTTCTGGAACGCGCCGATGTCGTCGCGGGCCGAGCACAGCTCGCCGGTGCAGATCCCCGAGAAGGCGAAGGGGTAGAAGACCAGGAGCACGGCCTGCTTGCCGGCGAAGTCGGAGAGCGAGACCTCCGCGCCGTCCTGGTTCTTGAGCGTGAAGCCGGGGGCCTTCTGGCCGACCTCGACCGTCATGGGGTGCGTCTCCTTCGGTGGGGACCGAGCGGGTCGGGCCTCACCCTAGCGATGAGCCCGACCCGGACGCCCTCACCGCCGGGACCGACCCCCCTGCTTCGGCG
The DNA here is from genome assembly GCA_963849235.1 of uncultured Actinomycetota bacterium. GTDB lineage: Bacteria > Actinomycetota > Actinomycetes > Mycobacteriales > Pseudonocardiaceae > Actinomycetospora. The sequence continues at coordinate 99,597 of CAWKGY010000009.1, forward strand.
CGACGAGCCGGGTGCCGACCCAGCCGTCGGAGATGTTGACGTTGGAGGTCTGCGAGAGCCCCGCCGTCGGTGCCGCCTCGGCGATCTCGGAGGGCTCGACGTGGCCGTCGTGACCGGTCTTGGGCGTCAGCACCCAGACCACGCCGTTCTCGTCGAGGGGTGAGCGCACGTCCATGAGGGTGTCGACGAGGTCGCCGTCCCCCTCGCGCCACCACAGCACGACGATGTCGACGACCTCCTGGGCGTCCTCGTCGAGGAGGTCCTCCCCCGACCGGTCCTCGATCGCCTCGCGGACCTCGTTGTCGACGTCGGAGTCCCATCCGACTTCCTGGACGATCATCCCCGGCTCGACCCCGAGCTTTCCGGCCACGTCGTTCCGGCTGCCGTCGGTGTCCCCCGCGGCCGCGACCACGTCTCTCGTCCCTCCTCAGTGCCTGGTGCGGACTCCCCTGCAGGGGCCCGCCGTCACGCACAGCGAACACTCCCGGGCAGTCGGGCGCAACCAGCCACGCGCAGCGGGCCGTGACCTCCGCGTGTCCCGCCCGCCTCGCCGTCGTGAGCGACCCGTACCCGCCGCCGTCGGGAACCCTCCGCGACCCCGGCGCCGGCTACCGGCGGGTAGAGATGACGGACGGGCCACGGGGGACGACGATGGTCACCGTCTGGGGCGACCCCGCAGGCAGAATCGGTTCCGAAGTCCTCGTCCGCCGCCGACGCCGGGCGGCGGGGACCCCCGACCGTCGGACCCACGCGACGAGGAGCAGCAGCAGTTGTCATCGCAGAACGACTCCACGAACCCCGCGGACACCCCGCGAGTCCACGTCATCCGTGACGGCCTCTCCACGCACCTGCCGGACATCGATCCGGACGAGACGGCGGAGTGGATCGAGTCGTTCGACGCGGTGCTCGACTCCGGGGGGCAGCAGCGCGCCCGCTTCCTCATGCTGCAGCTGCTCCAGCGGGCACGGGAGCGCCGCGTCGCCGTCCCGAGCCTGTTCTCGACCGACTACGTCAACACCATCCCCACCGACCAGGAGCCGTGGTTCCCGGGCGACGAGGAGACCGAGCGCCGCTACCGCGCGTGGATCCGCTGGAACGCGGCGACGATGGTGCACCGCGCGCAGCGGCCCGGGGTCGGGGTCGGCGGGCACATCTCCACCTACGCGTCGGCCGCGAGCCTCTACGAGGTCGGCTTCAACTGGTTCTTCCGCGGCAAGGACCACCCCGGCGGCGGCGACCACGTCTACATCCAGGGCCACGCCTCCCCCGGCATCTACGCGCGCGCCTTCCTCGAGGGCCGCCTGGGCGCCGAGCACCTCGACGGCTTCCGCCAGGAGCTCTCCCACGCCGGCCCCGGCGGCGGGCTCCCGAGCTACCCGCACCCGCGCCTCATGCCGTGGTTCTGGGAGCACCCGACGGTGTCGATGGGCCTCGGCCCGATCAACGCGATCTTCCAGGCGCGCTTCGACCGCTACCTGCACCACCGCGGCATCAAGGACACCGCCCAGCAGCACACGTGGGCGTTCCTGGGCGACGGCGAGATGGACGAGCCGGAGTCCCGCGGCGCGATCCACGTCGCGGCCGCCGAGGGTCTGGACAACCTGACCTTCGTCATCAACTGCAACCTGCAGCGCCTCGACGGGCCGGTGCACGGCAACGGCAAGGTCATCCAGGAGCTGGAGTCGTTCTTCCGCGGCGCGGGCTGGAACGTCATCAAGGTGATCTGGGGCCGCGAGTGGGACCGGCTCCTGCACGCCGACCGCGACGGCGCCCTGATCAACCTCATGAACACCACGCCGGACGGCGACTTCCAGACCTACAAGGCCAACGACGGCGCCTACGTCCGCGAGCACTTCTTCGGGCGCGACCCGCGCACCAAGGACCTCGTCAAGGACATGTCCGACGACGACGTCTGGAACCTCAAGCGCGGCGCGCACGACTACCGCAAGGTCTACGCGGCCTACCAGGCGGCGCTCGAGCACGAGGGCCGCCCGACGGTCATCCTCGCCAAGTCGATCAAGGGCTACACGCTCGGCCCGCACTTCGAGGGCCGCAACGCGACCCACCAGATGAAGAAGCTGACCCTCGAGGACCTCAAGACCTTCCGCGACGAGGTCCGCGTCCCGATCAGCGACGCCGAGCTCGAGCGCGACCCGTACCTGCCGCCCTACTACCACCCCGGCAAGGACGCCCCGGAGATCGAGTACCTGCTCGACCGCCGACGCCAGCTCGGCGGGGCGCTGCCCGAGCGCCGGCTGCGCGGCAAGCCGCTCGTGCTGCCCGGGGACAAGGTGTACGACGTCGTGCGGCGCGGGTCGGGCAAGCAGGAGATCGCCACGACGATGGCGTTCGTCCGGCTGGTCAAGGAGCTCACGCGCGACGACGAGATCGGCAAGCGCGTCATCCCGATCATCCCCGACGAGGCCCGCACCTTCGGGATGGACTCGTTCTTCTCGAACCTCAAGATCTACAACCCGCTGGGCCAGCTCTACACCTCGGTCGACGCCGACCAACTGCTCGCCTACCGGGAGTCCGAGACCGGGCAGCTGCTGCACGAGGGCATCAACGAGGCCGGGTCGGTCGCCTCGTTCACCGCCGTCGGGACGTCGTACGCCACCCACGGCGAGACCATGATCCCGATCTACATCTTCTACTCGATGTTCGGCTTCCAGCGCACCGGCGACGGCATCTGGGCCGCCGCGGACCAGATGGCGCGCGGGTTCCTGCTGGGCGCGACGGCGGGCCGCACGACGCTCGTCGGCGAGGGGCTGCAGCACAACGACGGGCACTCGCACCTGCTCGCGGCGACCAACCCGGGCGTCGTGGCCTACGACCCGGCGTTCGCCTTCGAGATCGGGCACATCGTGCGCGACGGGCTCGAGCGGATGTACGGCGAGTCGAGCAACGGCGAGGCCGGCGAGCCCGCGGTCGAGCCGGGGCGCGACCCCAACGTCATGTACTACCTGACCGTCTACAACGAGCCCTACCGTCAGCCCGCCGAGCCCGAGGGCCTCGACGTCGACGCCCTGCTGCACGGGCTCTACCGCTACGCCCAGGCCCCCGGTGGACCCGGTCCGCGCGCCCAGATCCTGGCCTCCGGCGTCGCGATGCCGTGGGCGCAGAAGGCCCAGGAGCTGCTGGCGAACGAGTGGGGCGTGCAGGCCGACCTGTGGTCGGCGACGTCCTACGGGGAACTGCGCCGCGACGGCGTCGAGTGCGAGAAGCACAACCAGGCCCACCCCGAGGACGAGCCGCGCACGCCCTACGTCACGACGGCGCTGGCCGACGCGGCCGGCCCGGTGGTGGCGGTGTCCGACTGGATGCGCGCCGTCCCGGACCTCGTCCGCCCCTGGGTGCCCGGCGACTACACGACGCTGGGCACCGACGGCTTCGGGCTCTCCGACACGCGCCCGGCCACCCGGCGCCACTTCGGGGTCGACGCGGAGAACATCGTCGTCGCCGTCCTCGCGGCACTCGCGCGGCGCGGCGAGGTCGACCAGTCGACCGTGCGGGACGCGGCGCAGCGCTACCAGATCGACGACCCCCAGGCCGCCGGACCGCAGGAATCGGACAGCGGCGTGTCCTGATCGGCTTCTCGGCGACGAGCCGTGACCTCGCGGTGACTTTTGTGCGCTCGGGGCTGGTCTCAGCGCCCGGGGATGCCGCTAGGCTGTCGCCGACCGCAGGTTCTCCCCGTACCCAACGGGGCGGTCCGGCGGCTCCGGCGGTTGGAGTACATCGCTCCGGCGGCGGCTTGAAGGCCGGGGGCAGGAAGAAGCCCTCGGGACATCGGTATGAGGAGCAGGAATGGCAGAAGGCACCGTCAAGTGGTTCAACAGCGAGAAGGGCTTCGGCTTCCTCGCTCCCGACGGTGGTGGCGCTGACGTCTTCGTCCACTACTCGGCAATCCAGTCCCGCGGCTTCCGGACGCTGGACGAAGGTCAGCGCGTCTCGTTCGACGTCGAGCAGGGCCAGAAGGGCCTGCAGGCCGTTCAGGTCACGCCGCTGTAGCAGCGCACACGTCACACGGGGCGGGGCCCCGGTCGGTTCGCCGACCGGGGCCCCGTTCTCGTTCCGGCCCGGTCAGACTGGACCGGCGACGACGCCGAGGGCGGAGGTGAGCTGATGGCGGTCCCCCGCGAGCGGACGGTGTCCGAGGCGACCTTCCGCCGCCTCGAGCTCGCCACCGGCGGGGTGGCCGGCGCGGGCGTCGCGGAGATGTCCGCGCGGCTCCCGTGGTTCTCCCGCCTCACCGCCGACCAGCGCGCCGGCGTCCTCATGGTCACCCAGCTCGGCGCCGCCAACTTCGTCACGTGGCTGCGCGACCCGGACGCCACGCCCCGCCTCACCGCCGAGGCCTTCCGCAGCGCCCCGCCCGACCTCGCCCGGCGCATGACGCTGCGCCAGACCGTCGAGCTCGTCCGCATCGCCACCGAGGTCTTCGAGGAGCGCATCCCCGCCCTCGCCGGCGGACGCGCCGAGCGGGCCGTGCTCGTCACCGCGGTCCTGCGCTTCGGCCGCGAGGTCGCCTTCGCCGCGGCGACGGTCTACGCCTCGGCCGCCGAGTCGCGCGGCGCGTGGGACGCGCGCCTGGAGGCCCTCGTCGTCGACGCCGTCGTGCGCGCCGACCGCGACGCCGAGGGCGCGCTGCTCTCCCGCGCCTCCGCCCTGGGCTGGGACCCGACGGCGCGCGCGGTCGTGCTCGTCGGGGACCCGCCCTCGCAGGACGACCCCGACCGTCCCGAGGGCCCGGACCCGTTGCACGGCGTGCGGCGGGCCGCCTACCGCGCGGGGGTCTCGGTGCTGCTGGGCGCGCACGGCTCGCACCTCGTGATGATCATGTCGCTCGACGTGGCCCCGGACGAGGCGGGCGCTGACGGTGGCGGGGCAGGCGACGAGGCCCGCGGCGGCCGGGTCTCGGACCTCACCCGGGGCGAGTCGAAGGCCGCCCTCGCGCTGACCGACGCGTTCGGCCCGGGTCCGGTCGTCGCGGGCCCCGTCGTCGGCGGCCTGCTGGACGCGCACCGCTCGGCGGGCCGCGCCCTCGCCGGACACCGCGCCGTGGCCGCGTGGCCCGGAGCGCCCCGCCCGGTGTCGGCCGACGACCTCCTGCCCGAGCGGGTGCTCGCCGGTGACGCGTCCGCCGTCGAGCAGCTGGTGCGCGACGTGGCCCGCCCGCTGCGGGAGGCCGGAGGGTCGCTGGTGGAGACCGTGGAGTCCTACCTCGACCACGCCGGCGTCCTCGAGGCCTGCGCCCGCTCGCTCTTCGTGCACCCGAACACCGTGCGGTACCGGCTGCGTCGAGTGGCCGACCTCACCGGCGCCCACGCCTCCGACGCGCGCGGCTCCCGGTTGTTGCACATGGCCATCGCGCTGGATCGGTTGCGGACGACCGGTGGCGATCCGGGGCCGACGGCGAGGCGCTGACCTGCAACGATGCCGGAGCCTCGGGCGTGCGCGCCGGCCTTCGACGTCTCAATCGATTCCGCTCGCCCGGCGTGTTTGCTCCCACAGTTGTAGGAACCCTCCAAAGAACGCCGACCAGGATTCGTCACCGTGACGCCTGCTGTCGGCCACCCGCGCATGGTGGGGTACGGAGTGTGATCGCGATCCTCGCGCCCGGTCAGGGCGCCCAGAAGCCGGGGATGCTCGCGCCGTGGCTGGAACGGCCCGGCGCCCGCGAACGGCTGGCGGCGTTCTCCGAGGCCGCGGGTCTCGACCTCGAGCAGCTCGGCACCGAGGCCGACGCCGAGGCGATCGCGGACACCGCGGTCACCCAGCCGCTGCTCGTCGCCTCCGCCCTGCTCTCCGGGGAGGCGCTGCTCGCCGAGCTCGGCGGGACCGCCTCGCTGCCCGACGGGACCACCGTCGCGGGGCACTCGGTCGGGGAGCTCGCCGCGGCCGCGATCGCGGGCGTGCTGGACGCGGAGAAGGCGGTCGCCCTCGCGGCCGTGCGCGGCAAGGAGATGGCCGCGGCCTGCGCCGTCGAGCCGACCTCGATGGCCGCGATCCTCGGCGGGGACGAGGACACCGTGCTGGAGGCCCTCGCGGCCCGCGACCTCGAGCCGGCCAACCGCAACGGCAGCGGCCAGATCGTCGCCGCGGGACGCACCAGCGACGTCGAGGCCCTCGTCGCCGAGCCGCCGGAGGGTGCGCGGGTGCGCCCGCTCGCCGTCGCCGGCGCCTTCCACACCCGCTTCATGGAGCCCGCCGAGAAGGCGCTGTCGGGATGGGTCGGCGAGCACCGCGACGAGCTCGCCCCCGCCGACCCCGCGCTCGCCCTGCTCTCCGATGCCGACGGCAGCGTCGTCACCTCCGGGAACGACATGCTCGACCGGCTCGTCGCGCAGGTGACGCTCTCGGTCCGCTGGGACGCCTGCATGGACACCCTGCGCGAACGCGGCATCACCGGCGCCGTGGAGCTCACGCCGGCCGGGACGCTGACCGGGATGGTCAAGCGCCAGATCAAGGGGACCGCCACCGTGAACGTGTCCGAGCCCGATCACCTCGCGGCGGCCGTCGAGCTCCTGCGGGGTGGGCAGTGAGCCTGCGCTCCCCCATCCGCCAGCCCGATCCCGTCGCGGGCGCCCGCCTCCTCGGCCTCGGCAGCTCCCAGCCCGACCGGGTCGTCACCAACCACGAGCTCGAGCAGCGGGTCGAGACCAACGACGAGTGGATCCGCAGCCGGGTCGGGATCGTCGAGCGCCGCTTCGCCTCCGCGGACGACTCCGTGGTCTCGATGGGCGCCGACGCCGGCTCGAAGGCCCTCGCCGACGCCGGCCTCTCCCCCGCCGACCTCGACGCCGTCGTCGTCGCGACCTGCACCATGCCCGCCCCGATCCCCAACGCGGCCGCCCAGCTCTCCGACCGGATCGGGATCAACGGCATCGGCGCGATGGACATCAACACCGCGTGCGCCGGGTTCTGCTACGGCACCGGGGTCGCGGCCGACATGATCCGCTCGGGTACCGCCCGCCACGTCCTCGTCGTCGGCTCGGAGAAGCTCTCCGACTGGCTCGACATGGACGACCGGTCGACCTGCATCATCTTCGCCGACGGCGCCGGAGCGGCGGTGCTCGGTCCGGCCGAGACCGCCGACGACGTGGGTGTCGGTCCGGTCGCGTGGGGCGCCGCGGGCGACCTCGTCGCGACGATCGGGATCGACGAGAAGAACTACCTGCGCCAGGAGGGCCAGGCGGTGTTCCGCTGGGCCACCACCAAGATCGCGCCGATCGCGATGGCGGCCCTCGAGAAGGCCGGCCTGAGCCCGGCCGACATCGACGTGCTGGTGCCCCACCAGGCCAACCTGCGCATCGTCGAGGCCATCGCGAAGAAGCTGAAGCAGCAGGGCGCGCGGGACGACCTCGTCATCGCCGACGACATCATCCACTCGGGCAACACGTCCTCGGCGTCGATCCCGATGGCGATCGACCACATGCGCGGCGCGGGGCGGGTCCGCTCCGGGGACGTCGCGCTGCTCATCGGCTTCGGCGCCGGCCTGTCGTACGGCGGCCAGGTCGTCGTACTGCCCTAACGTCGCGTCCCACCAAGACCCCTGAGGAAAGGAGCCACGTGGCTTCCAAGGAAGAGATCCTGCCCGACCTCGCGAGCATCGTGGAGGAGGTCGCCGGCGTCGACGCCTCCGAGGTGACCCCGGAGAAGTCGTTCGTCGACGACCTCGACATCGACTCGCTCTCGATGGTCGAGATCGCGGTCCAGGCCGAGGACAAGTTCGGGGTCAAGATCCCCGACGACGAGCTCGCGAAGCTCTCGACCGTGTCCGACGCCGTCGACTACATCTCCTCGCACTCGTGAGCGCCGCCGGCCAGGGGGTCGTCGTCACCGGGATGGGCGCGACGACCCCGCTCGGCGGAGACGTGTCGACCACCTGGGACGGTCTCCTGGCCGGCGCCAGCGGGACCCGGCCGCTCTCCGAGGAGTACGCGCGCTTCGAGCTGCCGGTCGACTTCGCCTCCCAGCTCGCCGTCGAGCCCGCCGAGATCCTCAAGCGCGTCGAGCTGCGTCGCCTGGACCGCTCCGAACAGGTCGCGATCATCGCGGCCCGGCAGGCCTGGGAGCACGCCGACCTCGGCGACTACCCGGCCACCGAGGGCGGCTCCTCGAAGGTCGACGGGCTGCGCCTCGCCGTCGTCATCGGCACCGGCATCGGCGGCGCGACGACGCTGCTGAACCAGGACGACCTGCTCGAGCAGCAGGGCCTGCGCAAGGTCGCCGTCCTGACGATCCCGATGCTCATGCCCAATGGGCCCGCGGCCCACGTCGGGCTCGAGCTCGGCGCCGCCGCGGGCGTCCACGCCCCGGTCTCGGCCTGCGCGTCCGGCGCCGAGGCGATCGCCTGGGGCTGGCGCATGCTGCAGGCGAACGAGGTCGACGTCGTCGTCGCCGGCGGCGCCGAGGCCTGCATCGCGCCGATCACCCTCGCCGGCTTCTGCCAGGCCCGCACCATGGCCACCGGCTGGGAGGACCCGGCCCTGGCCTCGCGCCCCTTCGACGCGAAGCGCAACGGCTTCGTGCTCGGCGAGGGCTCGGGCATCGTCGTGATGGAGCGCGAGGAGTTCGCGACCGCCCGCGGGGCGACCGTCCACGGGCGGATCGCCGGCATCGGGACCAGCGCGGACGCCTTCCACATCACCGCGCCCGACCCCGAGGGCACGGGCCAGTCGCGCGCGATCGCGGCGGCCCTGCGCACGGCCGGACTCGACCCCTCCGACGTCGGGCACGTGAACTGCCACGCGACCTCGACCAACGTGGGCGACGTGGCCGAGACGGTGGCGGTCAAGAAGGCGATCGGGGACCACCCGGTGCTCACCGCACCCAAGGGCTCGCTCGGTCACCTGCTCGGGGCCGCGGGCGCCGTCGAGGCGATCGCGACGATCCTCGCCGTCCGTGAGGGCCTCGTGCCGCCCACCGCGAACCTCACCGAGCTCGACAGCGACGTGGAGCTCGACGTCGTCGCCGGCGAAGCCCGCAAGATCGCTCTCGACGCCGCCGTCAACGACTCGTTCGGCTTCGGGGGGCACAACGTCGCGCTCGCCATCACTCCTGCCTGATCCGACCCCGCGCGGCGCCGGCCCGAGCTGCGGCCCGGGTCGGCGCCGGCCGGCGCCACGAGGCCGCGTCCCGACGACGCGGCCCCCCGGACGGTGTGGTCCGCAGACCCGTACCCCACGACCGGACCTGCCCTCCGCCGCCCGCCCGACCGGCGCGCGACGGTTCGGAATGGAGTTCGCATGACCGCACTCGACTCCCGTCCCCCGTCACCGGCGCCGCCGGCCGCCCCCGAGGAGCTCGACCCGCGCTCGCCGTTCGTGCGGGGGGCGGCGCTCGTCGACGAGGGCACGTTCTCGCCGCTGCGCCCGCCGGACTCGTCGGGGGCGATGGCCGCGCACGGCCGCATCAACGGCTCGCGCGTGGTCGTCTACGTGACCGACGGGTCGGTGATGGGCGGGGCGATGGGCTCCGAGGGCTGCCGTCACATCGTCGAGGCCATCGACACCGCGCTGCGGCTGCGCTGCCCGGTGATCGGGCTGTGGCACTCCGGGGGCGCGCGGCTCGCCGAGGGCGTGGAGGCCCTCGACGCCGTCGGGCAGGTGTTCGCGGCGATGGTGCGCGCGTCGGGTCGTATCCCGCAGATCAGCGTCGTGCTCGGTCCCGGCCGCCGGCGGCGCGGCCTACGGCCCGGCGCTCACCGACCTCGTGATCATGGCGCCGCAGGGCCGGGTGTTCGTCACCGGCCCGGACGTCGTGCGCTCGGTGACCGGCGAGACCGTCGACGCCGAGGGCCTCGGCGGCCAGGACGCACACGGGCGGCGTTCCGGGGTGGTCCACGTGGTGGCCGACTCCGAGGCCGACGCCCTCGCGCGGGCCCGCCGTCTCACCGAGCTGTTCGCCCGGCCCGGGTCGTTCGACGTGCGGTCCACGCGGTCGTCGGACCTGCGCGCCCTGCTGCCCGAGGCCAAGAAGCGGGCCTACGACGTGCACCCGCTGCTGCGCGAGCTGCTCGACCCGGCGCCGGAGGGCGAATCGCCGTTCGAGGAGCTGCAGCCGCGGTACGCGCCCAACATCGTCGTCGGGTTCGGGCGGCTGGGCGGGCGCGCGGTCGGCGTCATCGCGAACAACCCCCTGCGGTTGGGCGGGTGCCTGGACTCGCCGTCGGCGGAGAAGGCGGCGCGGTTCGTGCGGCTCTGCGACGCGTTCGGGATCCCGATGGTCGTCGTGGTCGACGTGCCGGGCTACCTGCCGGGCGTCGGCCAGGAGTGGGACGGCGTGGTGCGCCGCGGGGCGAAGCTCCTGCACGCGTTCGCCGAGGCCACCGTGCCGCGGGTGACCCTGGTGACGAGGAAGTCGTTCGGCGGGGCCTACATCGCGATGAACTCCCGGTCCCTGGGGGCCACGGCGGTGTTCGCCTGGCCCGACGCCGAGGTCGCCGTGATGGGCGCCAAGGCCGCCGTCGGGATCCTGAACCGCAAGCAGCTGGCCGCCGCACCCGAGGAGGAGCGCGAGGCCCTGCACACCCGGCTCGCCGAGGAGCACGAGCGCACCGCCGGTGGGGTCGCCCGCGCCCTCTCGATCGGCGTGGTCGACGAGGTCATCGACCCCGCGCACTCCCGGGCCCGGCTCGTCGACGCCCTGGCCGGAGCGCCCGCCGGGCGGGGGCATCACGGGAACATCCCCTTGTAGGTGCGCTGCGCGCCCGTGAGCACTAATCCGTGCCAGGGCACGGATTAGTGCTCACGGGCACCTCGTGCACCTCCGGGGCTCACCTCGCCAGCCGAGCTGTCGCAGACGGGCCGCGACAGTCCGGGCGACCGCGCAGGGGGTGTCCTTGACCTCCTCGTAGCCGAAGGTGAGCCGGGCGCGGCCCTCGAGCTCGGCGGCGTTGTCGCGGGCACGGTCGATGCGGGCCGTCCGGCGGTTGGCGTGGGTGCGCCAGCCGTCGAGGCGCACCGTGAGGACTCCGCACGGCATGGAGTACTCGAGGTCCTCCGCCCGACGATGCCCCTCCACCACCCGGGCGACCTGCCGCGCGGCCGTCGGGAGACCGTGCGCCCGCTCGACGTCGTCGGCGTACCAGGCCTCGAGCACCGACTCGACACCCTCGATCAGCAATCGGGCGGCCGCGAGCAACGCCTTCCGGTAGCGGCGGGGTCGTCGCGTACCGATGGCCTCGACGATGCGCTCCCCCGCGACGTGGGCCTGCGTGGCACCCGCCGTCAAGACCCTCATGCCCTCCCGTGCGCTCGGCGCCTCCACGGCCAGGTCGATCAACGTGTGCGTCTTGCTCGTCACCGGCGGATCGCAGTTGGTCAGCACGATGTGGGGGAAGGCGCGGCTGCGGTGCACGACGATGCCGGCACACCCCCGCGCCGACGAGCCGTAGGGGACGGTGACGTGGATCGGGCCTTCCTCACGGCCTCCTGGCAGTCCGAGCACCGCCGCGGCGGATTCGTGACTGAGGACGGCCGGGCCGCGGATGAACAGGAGCGCCCCCCGCCGTCTCATCTCCGGGGTGAGCTCGCCGGTGACCACTGCGTACACGCCGTGGAACACCGGTATCCAGCGCCCGGCGGCGACGTTCGCCTCGATCGCCTCGTCCGTCATGTCGTGGGTCAGCGCCTGCGCTCGCGTGACCATGCGGTTCTGCTCGCGGATCAGCCGCTGCCATGCTTCGGGATCGTCCACACGGGTTGGAGACGCCCGGTGAACCTTCGGTTCCTGTGAGCACTAATCCGTGCCCTGGCACGGATTAGTGCTCACGAGCCTCCGGCACCTAGCACGGCGTCCGCAACGAGCTCCCCGCCATCGGGTCGACGATGCGCAGCGAACCCCGCTCGGTCACCACGGTCGTCGACACCTGCCAGCACAACCGCGGCACCGGGACGTCCGGGGGCGCCGCGGACGGGTCCTGCGTGGTGATCATGCCCATCGGGACCACGTACTCGTCGTCGCCGACCGGGTCGATCCGCCGCAGGATCACCGAGCCGACCTTGACCGTGCGGTTGCGGTCGGCGAACTGGGCCGAGGACACCGAGGCGGCGGAGGTCGCCGAGGAGGTCGCGACCCAGGCCCCGTAGTCGCCGGCGTTGCGGGCGTCGACCTGGCGCTGGACGAGGTCGCGGATCTCGGTCGCCCGCGGGGAGGCGGCGGCCGCGGGGGTGAGCGCGACGGTCGTCGGCCCGGCGGAGCCGTCCTCGGGGAGGGCGACGCCGGCGAGCGCCGGCCCGGTGTCGCCGAGGGCGTCGCGTGCCGTCCCGGCGGCGCGTCCGGCGAGCACCGCCGCGACCGCGCCGAGCACGACGAGCAGTACGACGAGGGCGACCGGCACCGTCACGGCGGGCCGGGTGAGCGCCGCCAGCCGCCCGCTGCGAGCCCCCGTCACCCCGGGAGGCGGGACGGCGCGTGCGAGGAGAGGAGCATGCGGAGCACTGTGCCAGCCCGCGCCCGCGTCGGGCGGACCCGGCCCAGGTGTCTAGCCCACCTGGTGCAGCCAGCCGACGGCCGCACCGTCGCCGGCGTACCGGTAGGGCTCGAGGGCGTCGTCCCACCGGCGCCCGAGGAGCTCGTCGAGGCCGTGGACCAGCGCGTCACGACCCTCGCGGCGGGCCGCGGCCATCGCCGCACGGACCTGGTCCTCGCCGAGGACGACGTCACCGTTCGCGCTGGTGCGGCCGTGCCAGAGCCCGAGGCCGGGGACGTGGCTGAAGCGCTCGCCGTCGGTCCCGGGGCTGGGTTCCTCGGTGACCTCGAAGCGGAGCATGCCCCAGGCCCGCAGGGCGCTCGCCAGGCGTGCAGCGGTACCGACCTGGCCGGTCCACGAGCACTCGGCCCTCATCTGGCCCGGAGCCGCGTCCTGCGCGGTCCAGTCCAGCACGACACGGGCGTCGAGGACGCCCGAGATGGCCCACTCGACGTGCGGATTGACCGCAGGCGGCGACGAGTGGACGTAGACCACGCCACGGGTGCTCACTGCTGACCTCCGGTCGAGACGAGAAGCGTCTTCCCCAACGTCCTCATCACGCCCGTGGCCGAACGGTGAACGAGCCCACGTCCGCGGTCGCGCAGCAGTGTGCCCGGTGAGACCCCTGGTACGCCAGTGATCCGCGTGTCCGGCGTGTCGCGTCGCCGGGAAACCGTCGACCACGGCGGCCCGATCGCCTAACGTCGTCGGGCGATGACGGAGCGCGACGGTCCCGACGACGCGCGCCCCGCGACCTTCCGCGACACCCTCGCCGTCGCCCCGTTCCGGCGGCTCTGGGCCGGTCAGCTGCTCTCGATCCTCGGCGACCAGATCGCCCGCGTCGCGCTCACCGTGCTGGTGTTCGACCGCACCGCCTCCGCCGCGCTGACCGCGCTGACCTACGCGCTGACGTTCCTGCCCGACCTCGTCGCCGGGCCGCTGCTCTCCGGGCTCGCCGACCGCTTCCCGCGCCGCGCGACGATGGTCGTCACCGACGTGGCGCGCGCGGTCCTCGTCGCCGCGATGGCCGTCCCCGGGATGCCGCTGCCGGCGCTCTGCGTGCTGCTCGTCGCGGTGCAGATGCTCGCCTCGCCGTTCCTCGCGGCGCGCTCGGCGATCCTCCCGCACCTGCTCGACGGCGACCGCTACGTCGCGGGGGCGGCGCTGGTGGGCACGACCTACCAGTCCGCCCAGGTCCTCGGCTTCGCCCTGGGCGGCCCGCTCGTCACCCTGCTCGGGGTCTCCCCCGCGCTCGCCCTGGACGCGGCGACCTTCGTGGTGTCGGCCGTGGTGCTGCGCCTGGGCCTGCCCGAGCACCGGGCCGAGGGTGCGACGACGGCGGGTGCGGCCGGCGGGGGCGTCGCGGCGGGGATGCGGGAGGCGCTGGCCCGCATCGGGCAGGGCGCGAGGGTGGTGGGCCGGGACGCCCGGCTGCGCTCGCTGATCGCGGTGGCGTGCGTGTCGGCCTTCGTGGTCACCGTCGAGGGCCTGGCGGCGCCGTACGCGGCCCACCTCGGCGCGGGGACGGCCGCCGTCGGGTTCCTGCTCGCCGCGAACCCGCTCGGCGCCGCGGTGGGGATCGTGGCCCTGACCCGGCTCGTCGCGCCGGATGCGCGGGTCCGGCTGCTCGGCCCGCTCGCGGTCGGCTCGTGCCTGCCGCTGATCGGTTCCGCGGTCGACCCGCCGCTGGGCGTGGTGATCGGGCTCTGGGTGGTCTCCGGGCTGTGCTGCGCCTACCAGGTGCCGGCCAACGCCGCCTTCGTCGCGGCCGTCGACCGACGCCCACAGGGGGCAGGCCTTCGGTCTCGCGGTCACCGCGCTGCGGGTCACCCAGGGCGTCGGGGTGCTCGTCTCGGGGGTGGTCGCCCAGGCGACGTCGCCGCCGCGCGGCGGTCGCGATCAGCGGGACCCTGGGCGCCCTCGCCGCGCTCGGCGCCGCCGCCGCGTGGCGGCGGGCCCGGCGGGTCCCCACGGCACGGAGTCCGGCAGACCGGGACCCGGGCACGACGACGGGCACCCCGGACGCCGCGTAGCGCGGGACGTCCGCGGGTGCCCGGTCCTCGGAGCCCGGCGGGGCTCAGCGCCAGTGCGCGTCCCGCCAGTGGGCGTCGCGCACCCAGTTCGAGTCGTCGCCGGGTGCCGCGACGGCGGACCGGACCCAGTTCGAGTCGTCGCGGACCCAGTTCGAATCGGTGATGGTGCGCATCGGGTGCTCCTTCGTGGTCGCGCCCCGTGTCCGTGCGCGGCGTCACCACACACGGCACGAGGTCCCTATCCGGGTAGGAATGTCACTCCGCGTGAGCGTCATGTCGGCGAACCCGGGGTTCGCCCCGGTCACGCTCTGCGGTCGGACGACTCCAGCTTGGCAACTGTGGCCCTCGGTCACCAGACGACGACCGGGCGTCAACCAACCAGGTGAGAAGCCACGAAAGGGTGATCCAGACGTCCTCGACGGAGTGCCGCGCGGTACCGTTGGGTCACGAGCACGAGGGCGCGAGCGGCGGGTGCAGGACTCCGCGTGGGGCCAGCAGGGACACCGCCAGCGGCCGAACCCAGCTTCGGAGGCAGCAGAACGTGACCGCTCCCCGCGCGCGGCCGCCCGGCCAGGACGCCGGAGAGCTCACGCCTCGCAACCGGTCCGCCGCGTTGTCCGGGCTCGTGCCGACCCGGTGGGACCTCTGGTCGCTGCGGCCCCGCGCCCTCGCCTACGTCCTCTCCGTCGACCTCGTCGCCGTGGCCGTGCTCGTCGCGGGGTTCGTCTGGCGCCCGGTGAGCGGGCGGGACTGGGCCGTGGCCGGACTGCTCTTCCTCGGGGCGGCGGTGCACGCCGAGGCCGCCCGCCACATCGAACGCATCCGCATCACGCGCAACGACCGGCCCTTCATCGACCTCAAGTCGATGTGGACCTTCGCGGGCCTGCTGCTCGTCCACCTCGGTCCCGCGCTCGCCCTCGTCACCGCGACGTTCGCGTACTGGTGGGTCCGCAACGAGCAGCACCCGCCGCCGCACCGCTGGATCTTCTCGTGGGCCACCGTCGTGCTCGGCACCGGCGCGGCCGCCCTCGTCCTGCTCGGCATCGACCGGGCGAACCTGCTCGGGGCCGTGGCCGGGCCCCAGGGCCTGATCCTCATCGCGCTCGCCGCCCTGGTGCGCTGGACGGTCAACCACGGCCTCGTCGTCGGGATCATCCTGCTGATCTCGCCGTCGTCGTCGGTACGGCGCCACCTGGCGAGCCCCTCGGACACCCTGCTCGGGCTCGGCGCGCTGGCGCTCGGCGGCGCCCTCGCGGTGCTGGCCGCGGCCTCACCGTGGCTGGTGCCGATCCTGCTGGTGCCGGTGATCATGCTGCACCGCGGCGTCCTCGTGGACCAGTTCCGGCAGGCCGCCCGCACCGACCCGAAGACCGGGCTGGCCAACGGGGCCGCGTGGGCCGAGATGGCCGCCAAGGAGATCGCGCGGACCCGTCGGCTGGGCACCGGCCTCGCCGTGCTCATGGTCGACCTGGACAACTTCAAGGCCGTCAACGACGCCCACGGTCACCTCGCCGGGGACGAGGTCCTGCGGGCGGTGGCCGACGCGCTGTCCGCGGAGGTCCGCGGGTACGACGCGGTGGGCCGCTTCGGCGGCGAGGAGTTCGTCGTCCTGCTCTCGGGGGTCGACACCGCCTCGGCCACCGCCACCGCCGACCGGCTGCGCACCCGGATCGGGGCTCTCGACCTCACCGTCGGCGGGCCCGGCGGCCCGAGGCGCATCCACGGGCTCACCGCGTCCGTCGGCTGTGTCGCCAGCCCGAAGGCCGCGGGGAGCGTGGACGAGCTGGTGGGGGCCGCCGACGGCGCGCTCTACGAGGCCAAGCGCGCGGGCCGCGACCGGGTGGTCACCGCGCCGCCGGCGTGACGCCTACCGGAACGCCGCCAGCCCCGTGAGCGCCTGCCCGATCGAGAGCGCGTGCATCTCCTCGGTGCCCTCGTAGGTCAGCACCGTCTCCAGGTTCGTCATGTGCCGGAACACCGGGTACTCGAGCGTGATCCCGTTCCCGCCGAGCACCGTGCGTGCGGTCCGTGCGACGTCGAGGGCGGCCCGGACGTTGGCCATCTTGCCGAAGCTGACCTGCGACGGGTGCAGCTCGTGCGCGTCCTTGAGCCGGCCGATGCGGGCGGCGGTCAGGTTCGCCTGGTTCACCGCGACGACCATGTCCGCGAACTTGCGCTGGGTGAGCTGGAAGCCGGCGATGGGCTTGTCGAACTGCTCGCGGTCCATGGCGTAGGACAGCGCCGCCTCGAAGCAGGAGCGCGCGGCCCCGACGGCACCCCACAGGATCCCGTAGCGGGCCTCGTTGAGGCAGGACAGCGGGCCCTTGAGCCCGGAGACCTCGGGGAACATCGCGTCGTCCGGCACCCGGACGCCCTCGAGCACGAGCTCCGCGGTCAGCGACGCGCGCAGCGAGAGCTTGTGCTTGACCTCGTTGGCGGTGAAGCCGGGGGTGTCGGTGGGGACGACGAAGCCGCGGATGCCCTTCGAGCCGGCCTCCGGGTCGGTCTGGGCCCACACGACGGCGACGTCGGCCAGCGTCCCGTTGGTGATCCACATCTTGGTGCCGTCGAGCACCCAGTCGGTCCCGTCGCGGCGGGCGCGGGTGCGCATCGACCCGGGGTCGGACCCGGCGTCGGGCTCGGTCAGGCCGAAGCAGCCGAGCGCGTCACCGGTCGCCATCCGCGGCAGCCACGTCTGCTTGTGCTCCTCGCTGCCCCAGCGGTGGATCGCGAACATCGCGAGCGAGCCCTGCACGGACACGAACGACCGGAGCCCGGAGTCGACGGCCTCGAGCTCGCGGCAGGCCAGCCCGTAGGAGGTGGCGTTGGTGCCGGCGCAGCCGTACCCCTCGAGGTGCATGCCCAGCAGCCCGAGGGAGCCCAGGCCCTTCGCGATGTCGCGCGGCAGGCTGTTCGACTCGTACCACTCGCTGATCCGCGGGGCGAGCTCCGCGGCGGCGTAGTCGCGCACCGCGTCGCGGATGTCGCGCTCCTCGGCGGTCAGCTCGGCGTCGACGGCGAGGAAGTCACCGGGGTCCGGGGCCTGGCGAGCGGAGCGACGGGGGGAGGTCTCGTCCATGCGCTCCACGGTAGGGCCTGGCGGCGGCGCGTTCAGTGCGTCGGGGCGTCGGGTCCGTGCCAGAAGCCGGCGAACCCGGGGTGCAGCTCGAGGGCGTCGACCTCCGCCAGCGGCACCCAGGCCAGCTCGGTGGACTCGGCGTCGGTGGGGTGCAGCACGGGCGGGTCGACGGTCAGCGTCGCGTGCACCGTCGTGTAGGACCAGCCGCCGTGGTCGTCGACGGTCTCGGCGGACACGACCACGGCCGCGTCGTCGAGCCCGGTCTCCTCGGCCGCCTCCCGCAGCGCCGTGGCGCGGGCGGTCTCGGCGCCGTCGCGGGCCCCGCCGGGGATGCCCCAGGTGCCGCCGTGGTGGCTCCAGGAGGCGCGGTGGGCGAGCAGCACCCGTCCGGCACCGAGCACGAGCAGGCCGGCCGCGCCGAAGCGCCCCCAGTGCCGGTGACCCTGGGCGCAGCGCACCCAGCCGTCGCCGTTGGCACCCCGGTCCTCGTCGCGCGCGGCCATCGGACGATGATCCCCCGTCGTGGACCACGGTGCGCGCCGCCTCGGCGTCGAGGAGGAGCTCCTGCTCGTCGATCCGGACGACGGGCGCCCCCTCGGCCTGTCCGCGTCGGTCCGGGACGCGGGCGAGGAGCTCGACGGGGAGATGCGCGCCGAGCAGGTCGAGACCGGCAGCACCCCGCACGACGACGCCGACGCCCTCGCGGCGGATCTGCTCGCCCGCCGGCGCGCCGCCGCCGAGGCCGCGGCCTCCCAGGGCGCCACCGTCGCCGGCCTCGCGACCTCCCCCGTGGCCCCCGACCCGGCCTCCCCGCCGCCCGGCCGCTACGGCCGCATCCTCGAGCGCTTCGGCCCGATCGCCTCCGAGCAGCTCACCAACGGCCAGCACGTGCACGTCGAGATCGGCTCGCGGGAGGAGGGCGTCGGGGTGCTCGACCGCATCGGCCCGTGGCTGCCCGCGCTGCGCGCCCTGTCGGCCAACTCACCGTTCTGGCGGGGCCACGACACCGGGCACGCGAGCTACCGCTCGCTGGTGTGGGCCCGCTGGCCCAGCGCCGGCCCCACGCCGGTCTTCGGCACCCCGGAGGCCTACGACGCGGCCGTGGCCGGGATGGTCGCGACCGGCACGGTGCTCGACGAGGGCATGGTCTATTTCGACGCCCGGCTCGCCGCGTCGTACCCGACGGTGGAGGTCCGCGTGGCCGACGTCGCCGGCGAGGTCGAGGAGGCCGTGGTCGTCGCGCTGCTCGCGCGGGCGCTGGTCGAGACCGCGGCGCGCTCGTGGGCGGCGGGCGAGGGGCCCGCGACGACGCCGGTCGAGGTGCTGCGCCTGGCGCACTGGCGGGCCGCGCGGTCGGGGTGCGTCCCGGGTCACGACGCCGAGGCCGGCCTGCTCCTCGACCCCCGCAGCGGCCGGCCCGCCGAGGCGGGCGCCGTCGTGCACGCGCTCGTGGAGCACGTCGCCGACGCGCTCGGGCCGGACGCCGGGCGGGTGCGGGCGGGGTGCGCGCGGGTGCTGGCCGGGGACACCGGGGCGGCGCGCCAACGGCGGGTGTTCGCCGAGGCGGGCGGTGACGCCGGGGGCGGGACGCAGGCGGTGGCGCTGGACGCGGCCGAGAGGTGCGCTCCGCGGTAGGTGCGCTGCGCGCTCGTGAGCACTAAGTGCGGCGATAGCCGCATCTGGTGCTCACGAGGCCGAAGGCCACCTACGCCCCTGCCGCCCCGACGATCCCCCGCACCATCGACGGGAACACCAGCGGCGCGCCCACCCGGACCGCCGCCCCGTACGCGACGCCGACGAGCCCCGAGGGCGCGAACCCGACCTCGACCTCGAGCCGCGAGCCCTGCCCCTGCGGGGTGAGCGTGAACTGCAGCCACAGCCGCCCGGGCACCCGCAGGTCCGCACGCAGCCGCAGGAGCCGCTCGGGCTCGAGCGCCTCCACCCGCCACGCGTCGACCACGTCGCCCACCACGAGGTCGCGCCCGTGCGGGCGGCCCCGGTAGGCGCCCACGCCCCCGAGGAGCTGGTCGGCCCACCCGAGCGCCGCGAACACCCCGGGCGGCGTGTGCCACCCGGTGTCGCCGCCGAGACGCTGCAGCACGCTCCAGACCGTCCGGGTGGACGCGCGGGAATCGGCCCGGGTCGTCCAGCGCCACGTCGCCCCGCCCGAGCCGACGGGGTCGGTGGCGAGGGCCAGCGCGGCGGGACGTCCGACGGCGGGTGGCGGGGCCTGGCCGTCCGTCGGGGACGGCACCGGCGAGGGGTCCCGCTCCTCGGGGTCGGTCCCGTCACGGCGGCGGCCCAGGGCGGCGCGCACGGCGGCGTCGTAGGTCGTGGGGCCGTCCGGCGGCGGGCCCATCAGGGCCACGGCGTCGGCCAGCGAGTCCCCGCACACCAGCTCGTGACGCAGGGACTCCACGAGCGGCTCCACGAGCGTGCGCGGCAGCGGCGAGAGCAGCTCCATGGCCGCGGCGGCCACGGTCGGCCCCCCGGGCGGGACCGGCACGGGCACCGGCACCGCGATCCGCTGGGGCAGTCCCGCGATCCGGGCGTAGCGCTGGACCAGGTCGAGATAGGTGAGCACGTCGGGGCCGCCCACGTCGAAGGCGCGGTCCACCTCCGGGGGCAGGGTGGTGGCCGCGACGAGGTAGTGCAGGACGTCGTCGACGGCGATCGGCTGGGTGCGGTGGTAGAGCCACCCGATGGCCGGCAGGACGGGCACCCGCTCGGCCAGGTAGCGGATCATCTCGAAGCTCGCCGACCCGGAACCCACGACGATGGACGCCTCGAGCGCCGCCGTCGGGACCGGCGAGCCGAGGAAGATGTCCGCGACCTCGGCGCGCGAGGCCAGGTGCCGCGAGCTGTCCCCGTCCGAGGGACGCAGGCCCCCGAGGTAGACGATCCTCCCGACGCCCGCGTCCGCGGCGGCGGTGGCGACGGCCTGGGCGGCGGCCCGGTCGCGCTCGGGGAAGTCGGCATGGTCGAGCGCGTGCACGAGGTGGACCACGGCGTCCGCGCCCTCGACGAGCCGGGTGAGCGCGTCGGGATCGCCACCGAGCTCGCCGTGGACGACGTCGACGCGGTCGGCCCACTCGCAGAGCGCGAGCTTCTCGGGAGAGCGGACGAGGACGGTGACCTGGTCGCCCCGGGCGAGCAGGCGGGGGACGAGCCGGGTCCCGAGGTAGCCGGTGGACCCGATGACGGCGCAGCGCACCGGCCCATCCTCCCGGGGAGGGCCCGTCGCCGCCGGATCACCCGCGGACGTTCGGCTTGCCCTCCTGGTCGGCCCAGCGCTGGTCGATCCCGATGATGCTGGGACGCCCACGCATGATCCGGACGACCTGCCAGATCCCGATGACGCCGAGCACGGCCCCGATGATCGCGTAGTGCAGGACGAACGCCACGATCGCGCCCGCGCAGATCGCCCCGACGACGACGTCACGCAGCGCCAGCACGAGTCCCCTCATGGCTGCCCCGCTCCCCGCCCGGTGTCGTGGGCGTCACCGGCCAGTGTGCCTGCCCGTGGAGCCCGATGCACGTACGGTGATGCGAGGAGACCGTCACCCACGGCGACATCGATCTGTGACCAGGATCACTGTTCACTCGAACGCCCAAAGTGATCAGAGCCGTTTGCTCCGAGCGATCTCCGGCTATTCTGGTGAGCCGGTTTGCGCCATGCAGCGCTGACCGGCACACGGCTGCTCCGCACGGGTGGGAGACCACGCGAGCGGGGAACCAGAACGTATCGGTCGACGTCCCAGACCCCGGGGTCATCGCACCCCGGGCCAGGCACCGACGTCGAGGTCCGACACGAGGCACCACCCACGACGACCGACCCGTCACGGCGTCACGGACGCCGGGGCGCGCACGCGTGCGCGCGCCGACGACGGGAGCACGACCCCCGCACGCCACGGGCGCCGACACGGCGCCCACACGGACAGCACCCGAGTCAGAAAGGACAGCAGGACCCATGGACTGGGAGCTCGCGGCCTGCCGCGACCACGACCCCGAACTATTCTTCCCCGTCGGCTCCGAGGGCCCGGGGGCGGAACAGGCGACCGCTGCGAAGTTCATCTGCGGCACCTGCCCGATCCGCTCGGCCTGCCTGCGGTGGGCCATCGACACCGGCCAGGAGGCCGGCGTCTGGGGCGGCACCTCCGAGGAGGACCGCCGCGAGATGCGGCGCGCGTCCCGCGCCGGACGGTCGATCACCGTCACGGCCTGACGGCCGACAGACACACCACGGGCCCGGTTCCTCGCGAGGAACCGGGCCCGTCGTCTGTCCTGGGGAGATGAGCGAACGGCGCCGTCCTACCGTCGGACGCCAGCAACGCGCCATTGCTGGCACCAGCCCCGGCGCCTGCCGGTGAGCGAACGGCGCCGTCCTACCGTCAGACGCCAGCAACGTGCCATTGCCGGCACCAGCCCCGGCGCCCGCCGATGAGCGAACGGCGCCGTCCTACCGTCAGACGCCAGCAACGCGCCATTGCTGCCAGGAGGGTCTAGCGCCGCCCGGTGACCTTCCGCGCCGCCTCGGCGAGCACGTGGCCCCCGGTCGAGATGACCGCGCCGGTGAGGCTGAACGTGGTCCGGACCGCGAAGCCCGCGACCTGCCCGGCGATGCGCACCGGGTTGTACGAGGGCGCCGTCTGCTCCATCTGCCGGGTGGCCTCGGAGACCGAGGCGCTGACCTGCTTGGTGGCCTCCGACACCGAGGCATTGACCTGCTTGGTGGCCTCCGACACCGACGCGTCGACCTTGCGGGCCTGCGCCTCGGCCGCGCTGGTGACCTTGGCGGCGACGTCGTCGCCGACGGTGTTCAGCTCGCTGTCGAGGCTCGAGCTGACCTTGTCGGCCCGCTCCGCCTGCGAGGCGGCCTTCTCGCCCGCCTCGTCGGCCGCGGCGCCGACCGTCTGCCCGGCGC
This sequence comes from uncultured Actinomycetota bacterium, assembly GCA_963849235.1. Classification (GTDB taxonomy): domain Bacteria; phylum Actinomycetota; class Actinomycetes; order Mycobacteriales; family Pseudonocardiaceae; genus Actinomycetospora. The sequence continues at coordinate 122,111 of CAWKGY010000009.1, forward strand.
GCTTGCCGGCGCGGGCGGTGTCCTTGGCGATCCGCTCGCCCGCGCGCCCGGCGGTCTCCCCGACCTGGGCGCCCGTGGTCTGCGCGATCGTCGCCGCGTCCTTGACGGCGGCCTTGGGGGCCTTGCCGTTGGTGGCGGCCTTGGCCTCCTTCGCGACGCCCTCGGCGCCCGCCTCGGCCTGGGCGGCGGCCTTCTTGCCGGAGGTCTCGGCGCGGTCGGCGATCTTCTCGCCGGTGGCCTTGGCGTCGGAGGCGACCGTCTCGGCCGTCTCCTCGGCCTTGCCCGCCGCGGCCTTGCCGGTGGCACGCGCGCCGGCCGCGGTGGCCTTGGCGGCGTTCTTGGGGGCTTCGGTGGCGGTGTCCGCGCCCGCCTTCACGGTCTGGGTCTCGCGGACCTTGCCGTCGGTGCCGTACACGACCACCTTGCCGCCGCCGTCCTTGGCGACGATCTCGGTGGCGCGCGCGACGGCCTCGACCTGCGTCGGCGCCTTCGCGCTGGCGCGCTGGGCGCCCTTCTTCAGGACCTGCCAGCCGTCGTCGGTCGGCTTCACGTCACGGTCGGCCATGGCGGTGTCCACTACTCCTCGATCTCGGGGTCTCTGGTGCGACCGCGCGTTCGCGCTCGATCGTCACCAACGGGGTCACTGTGAGTGTTCCCCCGCTGCGACCTGCACAAACACGCCGGAGTGACGATCGCCACTCACCCGGTGAGCGCAGCGGTCACCTTCTCCTGCAGTTCCAGGTAGCGCTGGGCCGCGTCGTCGCGGGCCTCACCCAGCCGGTCCAGCAGCTCCGCCAGGACGGAACCCTCCGGTGCGAGGACGTCGCCGTAGCGGCGCACCAGCCGCGGGCCGACGACCGAGGCCGCCGTCGCCGCGACCGCCGAGCTCGCCGCCTGGCCCCAGGCGATCGGTCCGAGCGGGGTGCAGCCGAAGAACTGGCTCACCACCGGCGTCTGGACCACCGCGAAGAGGGCCCCGGCGCTGATGGCGCTCGCGCCGATGACCAGCGGGCTGCGGTGCCCGCCGGCGACGACGGTCTGTCCGAGCTGGGTCCCGACGAGGGCCGCGAGGGCCACCGTGCGCGCCCGCGCGGGGCTGCCCAGCGGCGTCGCCTGGGCCTGCGCCCAGGCCAGGGTCGCGCCGCCCGCCGTCGCCACCGCGCGCAGCGCGATCTCGCGGTTGAGCGCGTCCCCCAGCGAGGCCTCGGGGCCCTCGGCCAGCAGCGACCGGGCGTCGGACGCCACCGGCGCGCGGACGGCCAGCGCGAGCGAGGGCGCGAGGTCGGTGAGCAGGTTCACCAGCAGCAGCTGGCGGGCCGTCAGCGGGGAGGTCCCCGTCGTCGAGGCCCCCAGCACCGTGAACCCGATCTCGCCGAGGTTCCCGCCGACGAGCACGCCGAGCGCCTCGCGCACCGACGCCCACATCGCCCGTCCCTCGACGAGCGCGGCGAGGATCGTCTCCAGCCGGTCGTCGGTGACGACGAGGTCCGCGGCGGCCCGGGCGGCCGGGGTCCCGCGGCGGCCGAGCGCGATGCCCACGTCGGCGAGCCGGATCGCCGGGGCGTCGTTGGCGCCGTCGCCGGTCATCGCGACGGTGCGCCCGAGGCGCTGGAAGGCCTGGACCGCGCGCACCTTGTGCGCCGGGGTCCCGCGGGCGACGACGCGGACCTTCGGCAGGACCGAGTCGAGGGCATCGTCGTCGAGCTCGTCCATCTCCTGGCCGGTGATGACGGTGCCGCCCTCGCCGAGGACGTCGAGCTCGGTGGCGACCGCCTCCGCGGTGCTCGGGTGGTCGCCCGTGATCATGACGACCTGGACGCCGGCGTCGCGCAGGTCGCGCACGGTCGCCTGCGACCCGGCGCGCACCGGGTCGGTGAAGCCCACGAAGCCCACGAAGCTGAGGTCGTCCACGTCGTCGTCGGTGACCTCGAGCGGAGTGTCCTCGTCGCGCTCCCACGGCTCGGCCCGCTCGGCCACGGCCAGGACGCGCATGCCCTGCCCGGCGAGGAGCTCGGTGTGGTCGACCAGGCGCTGCCGGGCCTCGTCGTCGAGCGGGACGCCCGCCCAGTCGGTGCACCGCGCGATGACGACCTCGGGCGCGCCCTTGATCGACAGCACCCGCTGCGGGGCGCCGTCCTCGCGGGCCTCGCCCAGCGTCGCGTGGAAGCCGCGGCTCGGGTCGAAGTCGAGCGAGGCGAGCGGCCACCAGCCGGGGCGCTTGTGCTCGGGGTCGACGTCGAACGACTGGGCACCGAACACGACGGCGCGGTCGGTGAGGTGGGCGAGCCGCTCCCCCGCCTTCGGGCGCGGCGTGGCGCGCAGCGCGGCGGCCAGGACACGGCGCTGGCGCTTGCGGAGCCGGTCGGTCGGGCGCAGCTTCACGCCGTCGGAGATCGCGGAGAGGGCGAGCTTGCCCTCGGTGAGCGTGCCGGTCTTGTCGAAGCAGAGCACGTCGACGCGGCCGACGGCCTCGATGGTCTTCGGGTTGCGCACCAGCGCGCCCTCGGCGGACAGGCGCCGGGCCGAGGCCAGCTGGGCCGCCGAGACGATGAACGGCAGGCCCTCCGGCACCGACGCGACGGCGAGGCTCACCCCGGCGTGCAGGTTCTGCTGCATCGGCAGGCCCCGTACCGCGCCCGCGCCGACGACGGCACCCGCCGAGGCGAGCGCCAGCGGGGTGGTCACCTTGGTGATCCCCGAGAGACGCTGGTCGACCCCCGCGACGGGGGCGTTGGCCCGCGCGGCGGCGGTGGAGCGGCCGACCTCGGTGGACGAACCGATGGCGACCACGACGGCCCGCCCGCGGCCGGTGGCGACCGTGGTGCCCTCGTAGAGCATCGAGCGGCGGTCGGCCACCGAGCGGGCGATGACCGGCGACGGGTTCTTGGCCACCGGCAGCGACTCGCCGGTCAGCGAGGACTCGTCGACCTCGAGGGCGTCGGCGCGCAGCACCCGGCAGTCCGCGGGCACCACGTCGTCCGGGCCGAGCTCGACGACGTCGCCGACGACGACGTCGTCCGCGGTCACCGTCGTCGGCACGCCGTCGCGCAGCACGCGGGTGCGGGTGGAGGAGCGCTCCAGCAGCCCGGCGACGGCGCGGTCGGTCACCACGCGCTGCACGCCGCCGATGAGCGCGGACACGGCGGTGACCCCGACGACGATGGCCGCGTCGACCACGGCCCCGATCGCCGCGGAGAGCAGCGCGCCGCCGGCGAGCACCGGGGTCAGCGGGTTGTTCAGCTCGTCGAGGAACGCGCGGCCCAGCGACGGGGCCTCGTCGGCGTCCAGGGCCGGGTCCTCGCGGGTGCGGCGGGCGACCTCGGCGACGGACAGCCCCCGCTCGGTGGTGTCCAGGCGGGCCAGCACGGTCTCCGCGGGCATGACGTGCCAGGGGGTGCGGGAGACGCCGGGGACGAGCGTCTTGCGCCCGAGCTCCGAGGCCGACCACGCGCCCGCCCCGAGCGCCACACCCGCGGCGCCGTTGACGGCGAGCCCGGCCAGCGACGGCCCGCGCGGCGCGGTTCCTGCGGTGGCCATCGCGGCACCGAGCGCGGTCCCGGCCCGGGCGAGCGCGACCGAGCGGCCGGTGGTGGCCTTCGCGACCTTGACGCCCTCGATGAGCAGCGCCGCCGTCGTGAGGTCGTCGCCGATCAGCACGTGGGCGCCCCAGGCGGGCGCACCGTCGGCGCGGGCGACGCCGATGCCGAGGTCGGCGGCCGCCAGCGCCCGGCGCTCCCGGGACACGACGAGCACGCCCGCGCCCTCGGTCTGCAGCATGCGGACCGCGCGGGCCAGCCCCTCGCCGCCGGGGACCTCGCGGTCGACGGTGCGGCGGGTCGCGGGGACCGAGGTGTCCGCGCCGGGGAGCGCGACCGCGTCGTCGAGTCCTCGTCGGGAGCTCCCTCGACGACCGGCTCCCGACGCGGCGGGAGGGCCGTGGTGTCGTCGGTCCCGACGACGAGGGTGAGTCCGGCACGGCGGGCGGCCGCGCCGAGGGCCTCGGCCGCGGCGGCGGGCTCGGGCAGGGCGCCGATCACGGCGACCAGCGCGTCGCCCTGCGAGAGACCCAGGACGACCGTGGCGCCCTCGGTCCGCAGCGAGTCGACGGCGTCGGCGACGCCGGGCTCGTCCTCGCGACCGGCCGCCAGCGGCGCCAGCACCCACCCGGACTCGTGCGCGACGTGCCGGGAGGCGTCGGCCGGGTCGAACAGCTCGTGCACGAGCGGGGTCAGCGACTCGACGCTCACCGCGGAGCCGTCGGGAGCGGTCAGGCTGCGCTCGTCCCCTCCCGGGCTGCCGTCCACCAGCTCGAGATCCCCGAGCATCAGCGCGCCGGTGGTGAGCGCGGACGCGTCGAGCACCACCGTGTCGATGCGGTCCATCCGGCGCAGGACGGTCGGTTCCACGACGACCGCGCCGCGCTTGGACAGCACCCGGCCGAAGGTCGTCGCGAAGCCCTCGCGACCCATCCGGCCGGCCTTGGGCAACGTCGAGATCGCGACCCCGACCGCGCGGCGCGGGCCGGCGAGGGCCGCCGTCGCCGCGAAGCCCGCGAGCGCGGCCGGGCCGACGTAGTCGCCGTGGCGCTCGATCGGCCCCTCGGGGAAGGGCACCGGGCGGGCGTCGAGCGAGAGCCCGTCCTCGGCGGTGGAGATGACCTGCTCGGGGGCGCCCATCATCCCGGGCTCCGCGCGGGCGAACGCGTCCTCGGCCGCGCGCGACTCGGCGAGCTGCATCGCGCGGTACGCGGCGTCGACGAGCAGGCCGGTGGCGCCCTGACCGAGGCCCTGCCCGGCCGCGTTGGTCAGCGCGAGCAGCACGTCGGCGCGCTGGCGGCCCAGGGCGCGCTCGACCGCCGCCCGCAGGCGCGGCTGGTGGTCCAGGAACGAGGCCGCCGAGGCGAGCTCCACGGGCAGCGGGGTACGGCGCAGCACGGAGCCGACGCCGGCGAGCCCGAGACCCGCGAGGTCGGCGGCGAACGCGGTGACGGCGCGCGAGACCGCCGTGCTCGAGTGCCCGCCAGCCGGGTGCCGGTCACCCGGCGCGTCGAGCTGCTCCTGCTCCTCGAGCACCTCGACCAGGTCGATGAGGTCGTCGGTCACCTCGTCGGAGCCGTCCCCGCCGCCCTCGCCGTCGGCGAGCGACACCACGACGACGCCGAGCGTGGCGTTCACCGCCGCCCAGTCCACGGCCGGGTGGGCCGCGAGCGCCTTCTCGATCGAGCGCAGCAGCTCCGCGCCCGACTCCCGTGCGGTGGCGGGCACCCCGATGTGCAGCCGACCGTCGCCCCGCCACACCCGGCGCCCGCGGTAGCGCGCGGGGTCGAGGGCATCGACGGCGGCCCGGGCGATCCCGAACGGGTCGGCGACGCGGCTCAGCAGGGAACGCCGGGGGCGGGTGCTCTCGTCATCGGGCGACATGGGGAGTGGGACTCGTCCTCTCGAAGTACGGCGACCGGCCGACCGGGCACCGGGGCGCCGCGACGACGAGCCGTCCCCGTACGGGTGGTGCGGCGCCACACGAGCGACGCTCGTGCACCTCACCGCACCGACCGGATGGCCCAGTCTAGTCGGCAGCCTCCATGCCCGATCGAGCGACAGCTTACGGAGCGGCGCTCATCCCTGGCCCGGACGAGCCGGTGACCGTCGGGTGAACGTCGCCGTGGAGAACCCGCTCCGGGCGCGCGGTATGCGGCACCGTCCGCCGGGCCGGGCGCAGCAGCCACGCCACCCACGGCCAGGAGACGGTCCGCAGGGCGCCCTGGCGCAGGGCGGTGACCAGGCGGTTGCCGGGCAGGAAGAAGTGCCGGGCGCGGCGCGCGGCGGTGCGGGCGGTGTCCGTGCCCGGCCGCCGTTCGGTCTCCCAGGCACGCAGCGCGGCCGGGACGTCGGGTGCGGCACCGTCGACCACGGCGAGGTGGCGCCCGAGGCTCTCCCCGCCCGCGAGCGCGAGCGCGGAGCCGTGCCCGGAGTACAGCGTCGGGCACCAGGCGGCGTCGCCCAGGAGCACGACGCGTCCGCGGCTCCAGCGCTCGAGGTGGATCTGGCCGACGGTGTCCGCGTGGGTGGTGCCGGCGCGGGCCACGAGGTCGAGGATCTCGGGCATCAGCCCGTCGAAGTCGCCGTAGACCGCGCGCAGTGCGGCCACGGGGTCCGTGGCCGGCGTCGTCCCCCGGGCCTGCGGGAGGTCGTCGCGGTAGGTGAAGAACACCACCGGGTCGTGCCCGGCCATCGCCATGAGGTGGGCGCTGCGACCGGGTTCGACGAGGACCACGTAGTCGCCCTCGACCAGCCCGCCGGGCAGCCGCGGGAGCACCGCCGAGACGACGACGTGGTCGAAGTCGTGCCGGAAGTCCTCCTCGGGACCGAAGACGAGGGCGCGCACGGTGGAGCGGACCCCGTCGGCGCCGACCACGAGGTCCCAGCGCGCGGTGTCCTCGGTCCCCTCGCCGGCCAGCGTCACCGTGCCGTGGGCGGACGAGACCGCCCGGGGTGCCGTGGCGAACCGGACCTCGACCTCCTCGGGCAGGCCCTCCCACAGGGCGGCCTCGAGGTCGCCGCGCACCAGGGCGAGGCTCACGCCGTCCTCGACGATCGCCGCCTCCACCCGGGAGGTGGTGCGACCGCGCCCGTCGACCCCGGTGATGACGCCGTCGGCGGGGAGCCGGCTGCGCAGGGACTCGTCGACCCCGAGCCGGCCCGCGGCCTCGACGCCCTCGGCCGCGAGCCGCACGAAGTACCCGCCGGTGCGCCGCGCCGGCGCGCGCTCGCACACCGTGACCCGCCACCCGGCGCGGTGCAGCGACGTCGCCGCGGCGAGGCCGGCGATCCCGGCCCCGACGACGAGCGCCCGGGGCCCGGTGGTCCGGACGGCGTCGGCCGACTCCCGCCCGGTTCGTGCCGGTTCGTCCAGAGTGGTCACGAGATCGAGAGTAAGCGTGCCCCCGTGGTGGCGCCGTGCCACGGGTCCGGACATGACACGACCCCCGGACGCCGTGGCGTCGGGGGCCGTCGAGAAGGCGGGAGCCTCAGATCGAGGTGGGCTCCCACCGCGCGAACGCGCGGCAGTCGCACTGCGCGCAGTCCTGCGCGACCGTGTAGTGCTCGTGGGCCTCACGCGGGTGCTTGCAGGTACAGAGGTCGACGAGCGGGATCCGGGCGATGGCCGGCGGCATCGGGCGGCGCGGCATGACCGGGCGGTGGGTGCGGGAAGGGTCGATGAGCTTCATGGCGAGGTGACGTCCGTGGTGGTCGCAGGGGTGGTCGACGAACATGCGGTGGCCGGGACGGACCCGGTCGCACGGCGGAGCCCGGTCGCGCGGTGGGCACGGTCGGGCGACCCGTTCCGAGCGGTGGGCTCGGTACGGGCCTTCACTGCCTCGGCCGACCCGCGCCGCACCCGGGCGAGTTCCCGCCGGGTGCGCTCGAGGTCGGCCCGGGCGAGGTCGCGCTCCCGCGTGACCTCGTCCACCCGGTCCTCGAGGGAGACGACCTTCCAGGCCGCGGTGAGGGTGAACCCCTCGTCGAACAGTGCTCGCACCCTGGCGGCGAGGGCCAGCTGCCGGCGCGTCCAGCGCCGATGTCCGCCCGCCGATCGCGTCGGGCGCACCATCTGACCCGCGTCCAGACTGCGGAGGAAGGCCGGTTGCACCCCGATGACATCCGCGGCCTGACCAGTGGTCAGGGCGGGTACGTCCTCGTCGTCGAGGTCCTCGGCGCCCACGGCTCCGTCGCGTCCTTGCGGTCGTTCCCCGGGAGACCCGGGACTGCTCGTTCTCGTGCAGGCCGCGCTCGACCCATCGTCGGGCGACCCGTGCGAAAGTTCTACTCGGCGCTGCAAGTTCTGTCAACGATTCAGACGCCCCCGCACCCCGTCCGGTGGAACGCGAACCACCTCACATCTTCGGGCGAATTCGGTGTGTGGATGGGCCGTACGGGGGAATTCGATGCGACGATGGCGAGTCGAGGGTGGGGGGTGGGTCCGGCATGACCTCTGTCGGTGCGCCGGCGCTCCCCGATCGGCTCGCCGGGCGCTACGAGGTGGGTCCGGTGATCGGGCGGGGTGTCGGCTCCTCGGTGTTCCGCGCGCACGACACGCTCCTCGGGCGCGACACCGCGGTGAAGACGTTCCGCGTCGAGACCGACGCCCGTGCCCGTCGTGAGCTGAACCTGCTCGCGAGCATGGACCACCCCGGCCTCGTCCCCGTGTACGACGTCGAGGAGCACGCCGGACGCGCCTTCGTCGTCATGGCCCTGCTCGACGGCGGGTCCCTGGCGGACCGGCTGGGCGAGCACCGGGCGGAGTCCCGCGGGCTGGCCCTCGCCGAGGCGCTGCGCACCGCGGGCACCGTGGCCGGCGCCCTGGACCACATCCACCGCGCCGGCGTGCTCCACCGCGGGGTCACCCCCGCCAACGTGCTCTACGACGCCGACGGCCGTGCGCACCTCTCCGACTTCGGCGTCGCCCTCGTGGCCGACGCCCCCCGCATCACCGACACCGGGATGACCGTCGGCGCGGCGCCCTATCTCGCCCCGGAGCAGGTGCGCGGCGAGGCGGCGGGCCCCGGTTCGGACGTGTACGCGCTCGGGCTGGTGCTCATCGAGGCGCTCACCGGCCGCCGGGCCTTCCCCGGCGACCCGTTGTCCGCGGCCCAGGCCCGCCTCGAGCGCGGCCCGGCGCTGCCGAAGGGCCTGCCCCGGGACGTCGCCGACCTCGTCGCGGCCATGACCCGCGGCGACCCCGACGCCCGCCCCGACGCCGCACACGTCTCGGTGGCGCTGCGCCAGGCCCTGGTCGCGGCCGAGCCGCACGCGGTGCCGGCGGTGCTCACCGGTCCGATCCTGCGCGTCTCCGGCCCGTCGGCCCGGACCGGCGGCCCGGTCGGGCTGTGGCTCGCCGCCCGGGAGCGCCTCTCCCCCACCCGGCCCCGGCGCACGCCGCGGGCCACGGGCACCCGCGGCATCATGGTGCTCGCCGGCCTGGCCGCGAGCGCGGTGCTCGCCGGGACCGTCGCCATCGCCACGTCCGGTCCGGTCGCGGAGATCTCCGCGGACTCCGCCCGGCCCGCCGCGATCGTCCCCGGGGGCGCCACCGTCGGCGCCCCCGACCCGGATCTCGCCGCCATGCCCCCGATGGTGGTCCCGCCGTCGTCGGACGACACCGACGCCGGATCCGCCGCGCCCACCTCGGACCCGGGCGACACCAGCGCGGTGCCGGCCGCGCCGCGCACCGCGGCCCCGGTTCGTGAGGTCGCCGCATCGGCGACGCGGACGTCGGCGCCCACGCCGTCGACGAAGCACACCTCGCGCCCGAAGCCGACCCGCACGACCACCTCGACCCGGGACAGCGACTCGGACGAGAGCACCGACCCCACCACCCCGAAGCCCCAGGACCCCGTCGGCGGCGTGCTGCGCGGGGTCGGCGGCCTGGTGGACGGCGTCCTCGGCGGGGGCCGCTGACTCCTCAGGTCTCGACGGCCTCCACGACCACCTCGGCACCCGGGTCCCGGGCGTACTGCCGCACCCTCGCCTCGATGCCCGCCAGCGAGGCCGCCGCCCGGCTGCACGGGAACCCGTACTTGGCGCGGACCCGCTCGCCGGCCTCGGTGAGGGCCTCGCGGCTGCGGCGGGCGAAGTCGTCGAGCGGGTAGGCCGTCCCCGCGTCGAGGTGCTCGGCGAGGACCAGGGACGGCGAGTACACCCGCTCCCGGGTGCCGTCGGGCCAGCGCAGGCGCACGTGCATCTCGGGCATGTCCGCGGATGCTCCCCGACCGATGTGACGGCGAGGTGTCCGGGGCCGGTGCGCCCCGTCACCCGGCCGCGCGGGGACTCAGTTGCCGGAGGGCAGGGGCTGTCCCGGGGTCGCGCCGCAGGGCGGTCCCCACATGCCCCGCCCGGCGTCGGCGGCCTCGGTCTGCTCGCGGGCGAAGACGGGCGCGTACCAGAGCTTGCGGCTGGTGTCGGCGCTCACGACCCCGGCGCTCAGGGCCGCGTCGGTGTAGTTGAGCTGGCTGGGCAGCACCACGTAGGCCAGCCGCCTGCCCTGGTCGTCGAACTCGGGCACCGTCGGGTCCGGCACGAGCGTCACCGTCTGCCCGGACAGGCGCTCGTCGGCGAAGCGGAGCGCGTCGTTCGCGCCGCACTGCGAGGTCGCCCGCTGCTCGCCCGCGGGCTGCGGCGCGGAGATCCCGAGGATCGCGACGGTCTGCTGCACGCCGTCGACGCGCACCATGACCTCGTCGCCGGAGTCGACCCGGACGACGTCGGCGAGCAGCGTCGGGTGGGAGGCCTGCGGCGCGGCGGACGCGGGCGCGGTGCTGGCGGCGGGCGCGGCGGCCACCGGGACGACGCCCGGCCCCGGCGCGGTCAGGCGCCCCAGGAGCAGCCCGGCCGCGAGCAGCACCACCCCGGCGAGCGCGGCCAGCAGCAGCGGGACCCGCGAGCGCCCGGCAGGCACGGCGTGGTGCGAGCCCGTGGCCGGACCGGCCGGCCGCGGACCGGTGACCGGGCCGCCCGCCCGTCCACCGCCGTGGGTGCCCATCGTCGTGCCTCCGCCTCACTCGTCCGGGGTGCGTCTGGTCCCCAGCCTCCGCGCCCGCAATCATCCCGGTTCGGGCCGCCCGGGTGAGCACGGGTGGTGAACGGGTGACCGGGGCACCCCGCGCCGGTGAAGAAGCTGATCAACGAGCCGGCCGACGCTGGCGTCGTCGTGTGGCTGGCGGCGCTGTCAGAGAAGTCGCGTTCCTGACACTGGACGTCCGGGAACCGGCGTTGATCACGCCGCTCACAGCCCCCGGGAGAGCGACCGGACGTCGAGGCGCCGCAGCACCCGGTCGGCCACCTCCGGGTCGGTGCCGGGCTCGGCCCGGGCCGCCACCACCTCCCGCCGCGCCGCCGCGAGGGCGACCGCCTGCAACCGGGCCCACTGCTCGCGGCGGCGCTGCAGGCGGGCCAGGCGCTGGCGGTAGTCCTCGGCGCGCTCGCCGTCGGGGTCGTCCGGGCGCGGGGCGTCGTCGCCGGACAGGGCCGCGCCGACGCGCGCGAACCGTGTCCGCAGCTCGTCGAGGACCTGCTCGCCCTGCTCGTCGTCGACGCCGAGGGCCTCGCGGTCCACCGTCGACAGCTCGTCGAGCGCGGCGCGCCGGGCTCGCGCGGCCAGGCCGCGCTCCGCCTCCCCCGCCGCGTCGGCGTCCTCGCGCAGGCCGAGGACCCGGACGAGCACCGGCAGCGTCAGGCCCGGGCCGACGAGGGTCACGACGAGCACCGAGCAGGCGACGATGACCAGCTCGGCCCGGTCGGGGAAGGGCGCGCCGGAGTCCAGCGTCGTCGGGAGTGCGAGCGCGAGGGCCAGCGTCGCGAGCCCGCGCATCCCGGCCCAGGCGAGGACGAGCGCCTCGCCGACCGTCGAGGGCACCGCCCGCTCGGCCGGGGTCGGCCGCCCGCCGCGGATGCCGAGCAGCGCCACCAGCATCCACGCCAGCCGGACCGCGACGACGACGCCGCACACGATCGCGGCGTGCACGAGGATCGTGTCCAGCGAGCGGTCGGCCTGCTCGACGACGGCGCGCAGCTCCAGCCCGATCAGCGCGAACGCCACCCCGGTCACCAGCATCTCGACGACGTTCCAGAACGCCGAGCCGGTCAGGCGGGCCTCGGAGGCGTCGGCGTCGGAGTGCTGGCGCAGCTGCAGGGCCGCGACGACGACCGCGATCACGCCGGACGCACCGAGGGCGTCGGCGGCGAGGTACACCGCGAACGGCAGCACGAGGGTCAGGCCGTTGCTGGCGACGACGTCGGTGAGCCGGTCGAGGACCCGGCGGGCGAGCCACGCCGCCACGAAGCCGATCGCGACGGCCACGACGGCGCCGTAGACGAAGCCCAGCGCGAGTCCCACCGCGCCGAGCTCGTTGCCCGCGACCGCGGCGGCGACCGCCGTCTGGAAGATCACCAGCGCGATGGCGTCGTTGAACAGCCCCTCGCTCTGCAGCGTCGCCACCAGCCGGCGCGGCACCCGCAGCGGTCCGGCCACCGCCTCGACCGCGACCGGATCCGGCGGCGCGACGGCTGCCCCGAGCGCCAGGGCGGCCGCCAGGCCGACGCCGGTGAGCGCGACGAGGGTGCCCGCGACGGCGGCGACGGTCGCGATCACGAGCCCGATCGCCAGGAAGGCGATGGTGCGCCAGCGCAACCGGAAGAGCGCCCAGGAGGTGCGCTGGGCCGTGGCGTAGAGCAGCGGCGGGAGGAACAGCGGCAGGATCAGATCCGGCTCGATGTCCGGGGCCTCGATCCCCGGCACGAACGCCGCCGCGGCGCCGAGGAGCAGGAGCAGGACCGGCCAGGGCAGGCGCAGGCGGTCACCGGCGCCCGCGAGCAGCACCGCCGCCAGCATGGCGCCCACGACGACGAGGAGCACGGCCACCGGACGACCCTGCCAGACCCGGGGTCGACGACGACGGAGACCGTGGACACGGCATGCTCACCGGCGTGGCGAACTTCGGCGACCTCCTGAACCGCGCGATCAAGGTCGGACTGGACCTGCTGGGCTCGTCGAGGGAGAAGGACGGCGGGCGCCGGAAGCCGGTCGGGGCCGCCCTCGCCTGCCCCGGACGGGCGCGGCGTGCGGACGGTGCCCTCGTCCGAGCGCGCCCGCGAGATCTCCTACGCCCCCGACCTCGACGGCGCCGCCGACCCCGGCGAGATCGTCTGGACCTGGGTGCCCTTCGAGGAGGACGCCTCGCAGGGCAAGGACCGGCCGGTGCTCGTCGTCGCCCGGGCCTCCGGGTCCGGCGAGCTGCTCGGGCTGATGCTGTCCTCGCAGGGCCACCGGGCGAACGACGCCAACTGGGTGCCGATCGGCTCGGGCCCGTGGGATCGCGAGGGCCGGGACTCCTACGTGCGGCTGGACCGCGTGCTGGAGGTCCCCGAGCACGGCATCCGCCGTGAGGGCGCGGTCGTGCCGAAGGACCGGTTCGACGCGGTCGCGGGCGAGCTGCGTGGGGCGTACGGCTGGCGCTGAGAGTCAGAAAAGTCCCGTTGCCGACACTGGACGTCTGAAAACCGTCGTTGATCAACCCCGAGTGGGACCGCGCACGTCAACGGCCGTTCTCTGACACTGAACGTCGGCAACGAGACTGACGCTCAGGCCAGCGTGAACCACGCGAGGCACGCCGCGCCGGCGACGATGCAGTAGACGCCGAAGGGCCGCATGGAGCGGTGCTCGAAGTAGCCGGTGAGGAACCGCACCGAGAGGTAGGCGCCGACCCCGGAGAGCACGCTGCCGAGGAGCACCTGCCCGCGGATGCCGTCGCCTTCCGGGCCGACCAGGTCGCCGACCTTGAGGACACCGGCCGCGAGGATCACCGGAGTCGCGAGCAGGAACGCGAACCGTGCCGCGTCCTCGTGGGAGAGCTTCGCGAGCAGGCCCGAGCCGATCGTGGCGCCCGAGCGGCTGATCCCGGGCAGCAGCGCGAGGATCTGCGCGGCGCCGATCAGGACGGCGGTGAGCAGCGGCAGCTTCGCGACCCGGGCGTCGGACTGCTCCTCGGCGGTGAGCGCCGGGGCGACCCCCACGCCTCCGGACCCGGCGGGCATCACCTGGGTCGGCGCGTCGAGGCGCACCGTCGGGGCCTCGAGCGCCGCGGGGTCGGGACCGGCGTGCGCCCCCGCGGCCGCCCGCCGTCGGGTCAGCCCCTCGACCGCGATGAGCAGGACGCCGTTGATCACCAGGAAGATCGCGGTGGGCACCGGCCGGGCGAGCAGGGTGCGGAACACGTGGTCGAGCACGAGCCCGGCGATCCCGACCGGGATCGTCGCGATCACCAGCAGCCAGGCCAGGCGCTGGTCGGCGGTCTCGACGCGCCGGTCCCGGATGCTGGTGGCGAGCCCGCGGAGGATCCGGACCCAGTCCCGCCAGAAGTAGATGATCATCGCGATGGCGGTGGCGACGTGCAGCCCGACGATGAACGCGAGGTACGGCGATTCCGGCGCCGACACGTCGAGATCGCGCGCCCAGGAACCGCCGATCACCGCGGGCAGCAGGATGGAATGCCCCAGACTGGACACCGGGAACAATTCGGCCACGCCCTGCAGCGCGCCGATCACGGCGGCCTCGAGCCAGCTCAGATGTGCCGACACCGGTGGTCCTCTCCTCGTCGAATCGTCCACCTACGCATCCGAGCAACCAGGCTAACGACGCGATCCCGGGCCTCCCGGGACCGGGCGGGGCGCCCGCCGTGACCGGTCGCCGCTGGTCAGCTACGCCGGAGATCCCGGCAAAGGCGGGGTCAAGTCCGGGGATCCGTCACGGAAGTGGAGGCGGGTCGACGCGACCACCGACCGGAATGGTTGCTAATGTGCGCCAGTCGGATCACGACCCGGTCACGCTCCCCAGCTCCCCACGACCGGGCCGCCGGAACAGAAGGTGACCCCGCACCATGACCGCTGCTGCGTTCGGATCCACAGGCGGTGCACTCCCCCGAGGCGTGAACCTCCTGGCCGCGAACCCGGTGACGACCGTGCTGGGCCTGGCCGCGGGCGCGGTCGGTGCCGCGGTCGTCGGGACCCAGGCGGCCCACGGCGACCTGCCCGACCTCCCCTCCGCCGCGACCGTGACCGCCGACCTGCACCTCACCGCGGGCGCGAGCTCCGCGGGCGGCACGAGCGTGGCGCGCGCCGCGATGATGCCGGTCTCCGCCGAGCCCACGTCCGCCGCGGCCACCGTGCCCGAGCTGACCAAGGCCGCGGGCATGGCGCACCAGCAGCAGAAGATCGACTCCGCGATCGACCGCTTCGAGTCCAAGATCGGGTCGACGCAGTACGAGAACTACTGCGAGCGGGCCGTCGAGAACGCGTTCGGCACGCAGGGCCACTACGGCAGCGCCATCGAGGACTGGCATTCCCAGGACCAGCACTCGGACTGGCAGCACGCCCCCCGCGGCGCCATGGTCTTCTACGACACCTCCTCCGACGGCCACGTCGCGCTCTCGCTCGGCGACGGGCGCGTGGTGTCCTCGAGCGCGCACCACCAGGTCGGGATCGTCCCCGTCGGGTACTTCCAGCACCCGCTGGGCTGGGCGTACGCCCCGTACTGATCTTGTCCGGCCGTCGGGCCCCTCGGCTATCGTGATCGCCTCCGCGGGGAAGGGGGGCGACGGTGACGGCGGTGGAGCCCGAGGCAGCGGCGCGCACGCCTCCCCGCGAGGCGTCCCCGAGCGCGCCCCGACGCCGCCGGACCGAGCTGCGCGAGATCGGCCGCGGGACGCGCGTCGGTCAGCTCGCGACGGCGGCCCTGGTCACGCTGGTGCTGATCCTGCTCGCCGGGGTCCTCGCGCTGGTCGCCACGCTGCGCACGCAGGCCGCGACCCAGGACGTCGTCGCGCGCAGCGGCCCGCTGACGACCGCGACCCAGGAGCTCTACCGCGCCCTGTCGGACGCGGACGCGAGCGCGGGCCAGGGGTTCCTCCTCGGCGCGGGTGAGCCGGGGTCGCTGCGGCTGCGCTACCAGACCGACCTGGCCGCGGCGGGCCGCGCGCTCGCCGTCGTCGGGTCCGCCTCCGGGCAGGACGCGGCCACCGGCCCCGTCGCCACCCTCACCTCCGGCGTGCCGGTCTACGCCGGCCTCGTCGAGACCGCCCGCACGGCCGACCGCCAGGGCCTCACCTACGGTGCGGCCTACCTGCGCGAGGCGTCGTCGTTCCTGCGCACCACCCTGCTCCCCGCCGCCCAGCAGGCGTACGACGCGCAGGCCGCCGAGCTCTCGGCCGACCAGGCGGTCGCCGACGGCGGGGTGTGGACGGTCCTCGCGCTGATCGTCGTCGTCGCCGCGCTCGTCGCGATCTGGTTGCTGCACCGGCGGATCGCGCGGACCACGAAGCGGCGGCTGACGCCGGGTGTGGCGCTGGCCGGCGCCGCGGTCGGGCTGCTCCTGGTGTGGGGCGTGATCGCCCTCGGGCTCTGCGCCGCGCTCACCGCCTCGGCCCGCGACGACGGGTCGACCCCCAACCGCGACCTCGTCGCCGCCCGCTTCGCGGTGCTGCAGTCGCGCAGCGACGAGGTGCTGACGCTCGTCGCGCGCTCCAGCGGGGGCGACTACGAGCAGGACTACGTGCGGCGCAGCATCACGCTCTACGGCTGGCAGGGGCTGCTCGACCGCGCCCGTGACGAGGCGGGGCCGGGTCCGGTCGCCGACGACGCGACGACGGCCGCCACCGTCGGACGCCAGGGCATCACCGTGCACGCCCTGGTGCGCACCCTCGACGTCTCCGGCGACTACGACGACGCCGTGGCCCTCGCGCTCTCCACGGCGCCCGACGGCGGCCAGGGCTCGGTCCAGCAGGTCGAGGACGCCCTGGACCGCGCGGTGACGAGCACCGCCGACACCGCGGCCTCCGACGCCGCGAGCGCCGACTCCGCGACCACCCTGCTCGCCGTGGGGATCGTCGTGCTGACCCTCGTGGCCGCGGCGGGCGTCGCGGTCGGCGTGTGGCCCCGGCTGCAGGAGTACCGGTGAGGGGCGCGGGCGTCGCCGCCGTGCTGGTGACCCTCGTCGTGCTGCTGGCGGGCTGCTCGGAGGCCGCGGCGCCGCCCCCGGTCGAGCCCGTGCGCCCTGTCCCATCGGGCACCACCGTCGTCGCCGGGGCGTCCCCCACGGCCACCGACACCAGCTGCGGCGACCCGAGCGTGAGCCTCACCCCGACCCCGGAGCCGCCGCCCGGGGCGATGCCCGCCGGCTCGACGATGGCGCGGATCGTCGCCCGCGGCGCGCTGATCGTCGGGATCGACCAGAGCACGGTCCCGCTGAGCTACCGGGACCAGCGCACCGGGGTGCTGACGGGGCTCGACGTCCGGTTCGCCCAGGAGATGGCCCGGGCGATCTTCGGCGACCCGAACCGCATCCGCTTCCGCATCGAGAGCTCGGCCCAGCGCATCCCCAACCTGCTCGACGGGTCGGTGGACATGGTCGTGCAGGCCATGACGGTGACGTGCGAGCGGAAGCGCGAGATCGGGATGTCGTCGGTCTACTACGACGCCGCCCAGCGCATCGCCGTCCCCGCCGTCTCCCCCGTCACCAGCATCACCGAGCTCGGCGGGCGGCCGGTCTGCTCGATCACGGGCACGACGTCGATCTCGACGCTGCAGGCCCAGCACGGCACGAACGGACAGGCCCCGGTGGTGGTGGGCGTGCCGGAGAACAGCGACTGTCTGGTGATGCTGCAGCAGGGCCAGGTCGACGCCGCGACCACGGACGACACGATCCTCGCCGGGTACGCCCTGGAGGACCGGCGCGTGGCCGTGCGGGGCGCACCGCTGGCCTCCGAGCCGTACGGGATCGGGGTCGCACCGCAGAACACCGACCTGCTGCGCTTCGTCAACGGCGTCCTCGACCGGACGAAGGCCGACGGGACCTGGGCCGCGATCGTCGCCGCGACCTTCGGGGGCACCCCGGCCCCGCCGCCGCCGGGGCAGTACGCGGGATGAGCGCCGTGACGCCCGACCGGGCCTTCCTGGACGCCGACCTGGACGCCGCCGAGGACGCGGTCGCCCGCGCGTCGGCCTCGCTCGTCGACCTCGAGGGCCATCCCGGCTACGGCCTGCTGCGCCCCGGCGGGTTCACCGGGGTCTCGGCGCGGCGGCGGGACGAGACGCTCACGACCGTGGCCGAGCTGCACCGCGACCTCGCGCTCTACCGGCGCGCGGTGGCCGCCGCCCGCGACGCGCGCGGCACCCGGGCCCGGCCCTCCGCCGACGAGCTCACGGCCGCGCACGAGGCCCTGCACGGCGAGTCGGTGACCGTCACCGAGGAGACGGTGCCGCTGCAGCGCCGGGGCCTGCTCGGGCCGAGCTCCGAGGTGACCCGCACGAGCGCGGACGCCCTCCTCGCGCGGATGACGGCGGCGTTCGACGCGGCGACCCGGGTGGTCGCCGAGGTCGCCGCGGTGTGGGACGCGGTCGCGGCCCAGCTGGGGCCGGCCGACCGGGCGGTGGACGCGCTGCGCGCCGAGGCGGCGGCCCTCCCGGAGGCCGGCGTCGACGCGGCGGGCTGGTCGGCGCGGTTGGAGGCCCTGCGCGCGGCGGTGCTGGCGGACCCGCTGGCGCACGCCGGCACCGCGTCGCCGGTGGCCGCCCCCGCGCTCGCCGAGGTCGTGGCAGGCGTGGGAGCCGCGCGGGAGGCGCTCCGGGAGGCCCGCTCGCTGCGCGCGGGCCTCGACGAGCGGGTGGCCGCGCTGACCGCGCGCGTCGACGCCCTGGCCGCCGTGGAGTCGGCCGTCGAGGCGGTGGCGGCCGAGGTCGCGCGGCTCGTCGTCCCGGTGCCCGGTCTGCCGACGCCGCGGCGGCGGGCGCCCGCGCTGCGTGCTGCCGTCCGTGATGCCCATGCCCTGGCCCGGGCCGGCCGCTGGGAGGACGCGTCGGCGGGGTTCGCCGAGGTGTCGGAGGGGGTGGACGCGGCCACCACGCAGGCCGGGTCGGACCGCGAGGTGCTGGGCGGGCTCCTCGACCGGCGTGCCGAGCTGCGGGGGCGCCTCGGGGCGCTGCGCGCCAAGGCGGGAGCCCGCGGACGCGGAGAGGATCTGGCCCTCGACGAGCTGCACACCCGTGCCCGGGAGCTGCTCTGGAGCGCCCCGTGCGACCTCGCGGCGGCGACCGTCGCCGTGCGGGCGTATCAACGAGGCCTGGAGGAGGGGACATGACACGCGCGTGCACCCGTCCGGGCTGCGACGGGGAGATCGAGGCCGACGGCTTCTGCGACACCTGCGGCCGCGCCCCGGAGGCGGCCCGACCGGACCAGGCCCCGGCCGGTGGTCCGGCGACGGCAGGCGGCCCGGCGACGGCAGGCGGCCCGGCGACGGCCGCGTCCGGCCCGGCGGCAGCGGCGCCGGCGACGGCGGGCGCGCCGGCGACGGCGGCCGGGCCCGCCACCGGCGCCGCCACCTCCGGCACGGGCTCCACCCCGTCGGGGCGCACCGCCTCGGCGCGGACACCGTCCGGGCGCACCCGGTCCGGCTCGACCAGGCGGCGGATCGGGGCGGGCCTCGTCGAGATCGCGCCGGAACCGGCGGCCGACCCCGCCGACGCGATCATGACCGACGCCGTGGTGCCGGAGTCGAGCCGGTACTGCGCGGTGTGCGACGCACCGGTCGGGCGGGGCCGCGAGGACCGGCCCGGCCGGACCGAGGGGTTCTGCCCGCAGTGCGGCACCCGCTTCTCGTTCACCCCGACGCTGCGGTCGGGCGACCTCGTCGCCGGCCAGTACGAGATCCTCGGCGCCCTCGCGCACGGCGGCCTCGGCTGGGTGTACCTGGCGCGCGACCGCAAGGTCCGCGACCGCTGGGTCGTCCTCAAGGGCCTGCTGAACACCGGGGACGCCGCCGCGCTCGCCGCGGCGGACGCGGAGCAGAACTTCCTGGCCCAGCTCGTCCACCCGCGCATCGTGCGCATCTACAACGTGGTGACCGGGGACGACGCCGCGACGTACATCGTCATGGAGTACCTCGGCGGGCGGTCCCTGAAGACGATGCGCGACCCGCGCGAGCCCATGCCTCCCGAGCAGGCGCTGGCCTACGTGCTCGAGGTCCTGCCCGCGCTCTCCCACATGCACGAGCGGGGCCTGCTCTACTGCGACTTCAAGCCCGACAACGTCGTGCAGACGGGCACCGACGTCACGCTCATCGACCTGGGCGCGGTCCGGCGCATCGACGACCCGGGTGGCGACGTGTGGGGCACCGTCGGCTACCAGGCACCCGAGATCTCCCCCGACGGCGCGGGGCCCTCGGTGGCCTCGGACGTCTACACGGTCGGGCGGACGCTCGCGGTCCTCGTCGCCACGTTCGACTTCCACCGCTCCATGCGCGACCGGCTGCCCGACCCCCACGACGCGCCCGCCCTCGTCCACGAGCCGCTGCGGCGCCTGCTCGCCCGCGCCACCGCCCACGACCCGGCCCGGCGCTTCGTCTCGATCGACGAGATGGCCGACCAGATGATCGGGGTGCTGCGTCGGCTCACGGCGCACCGGGCCACGCCCCCGCCGCGGCTGTCGACGATGTTCGCGGCGCCGCCGGCGTCGGCCGGGATCGCCGCGCCCGCGACCCCGGAGGAGCTCGCCGCGAGCATGCCGGCCCCGCTGCCCGACCCGGACGACCCGGCCACCCCGGAACTGGTGGCCGCCGCCGCCCAGGGACCCCGGGCGGTGCTCGCCGCGGTCTCGGCGCAGGACGCGCCCGACAGCGACCAGGCCCGGCTCTCCGCCGTCGTCGCCCACCTCGACTCGGGCGACACCGAGGCGGCCGGTCGGGCGCTCGCCGCCCACGCCCTGACCGGCGAGTGGACCTGGACGTGGCTGCGGGCCCGGCACGCGGCCGCCACCGGCGACGCGGACAGCGCGGCGACGCTCGTCGACGAGGTCGCCGACGCCCTGCCCGGCGAGCCGGCCCCGGAGTTCGCCCTCGCCGCCCTCGGCGAGTACCGCGCCGCCCGCGACGGCGGCCCCGTCGGCCCGGTGGTCGAGGAGCGGTTCGCGGACATCTGGCGCACCGACCGCACCTGGACGGGCGCCGCGTTCGCCCTGGCCCGGCTGCGCACCGCCGCCGGCGACCGCGCGGGGGCCGTCGCGGTCCTCGACGAGGTCCCGGCGAGCTCGGTGCACGCCGCCGACGCCCGGGTCGCCGCGGTTCGCGTGCTGCTCGGCTCGCGCGACGGCGAGCATCTGACACGCTCCACGGTCATGGAGGCGGGGGCACGGGCCGACGCGATCGACCTCGACGCGCAGCGCGCGGCGGAACTGCAGACCGAGGTGCTCGAGAGCGCCCGCGGGCTCGACGACGACGCGGCCGGCGGCAGCCTGTTCGGCTGCTCGCTCGACGACCACGGGCTCGGTCTGGGCATCGAGGAGCGCTACCGGCTGCGGGCGCGGTTCGCGGACACCCCCGCCGAGCGGTTCGCGCTCGTCGACGCCGCGAACGACGCCCGCCCGTGGACCGCCCGATGACCCCCGACGTCACGACCACCGAGGGCGCCGTCTGCGAGGGCTGCGGCGAGCGCGGCGAGCCGGGCGACCGGTTCTGCGAGGGGTGCGGTGCGTCGCTACCCGCCACCGAGGGCCCGCCTCCCGCGGTGCGCGAGGAGACCCGGGCGCGGCCGATCACGGCACGGACGGCCGCGCCGGGGGCGGGCCACGGCCACGCCTCCGGACCGGACGGGCACAACGGGCACGCCGTCGTCGGGTCCGGCGACGGCGGGTCCGGCACCATCCACGGCGGCGGCGACGCCGACGCCGACGGGCTCGGGTACGACCCCGACGACCGCGACCACGCCGAGCGCACGGTCCGCGGCGCGGCCGCCGTGACCGACGTCGGGCGGGTCCGACCCGCCAACGAGGACGCGTTCGGGCTGGTCCGGCTACCGCTCACGGGCAGCGACAGCGAGATCGTCGTCGCGGTGGTCTGTGACGGCGTCGGCTCGGTGAAGGGCAGCGCCGCGGCCTCCGCGGTCGCCTGCGAGACGGTGCTGGCGACGGCCCGCGACGTCGTCACGCACCCCGACCCGGCCGACCCCGAGCTCGCCGACACCGGCGGCATCGACGTCACCGAGCTCGCCTACGCCTGCGCCGAGGCGGCCGTCGTCGCGGTCACGGCGCTCGCCGGGCCCGGGCGCGACTCGCCCGCCTGCACCTACGTCTCGGCCATGGTCGTCGACGACGTCCTGGTGGTGGCCTGGATCGGCGACAGCCGCGCGTACTGGCTGGTCCCGGACGAGCCGGCGTCGTCCTGCGTGCTCACCACCGACGACTCGTGGGCGGCCGAGGCCGTCGCGGTGGGTCTGCTCGAGCCCGAGCGGGCCTACTCCGATCCTCGGGCGCACGCGATCACCCGCTGGGTCGCCGCGGACGGGCCGCCCGGCCCCGCCCACGTCGTCGCCCACGCCGCCGACCGGCCCGGCGTCCTCCTGATCTGCAGCGACGGGCTCTGGAACCACATCCCGCACCCCGCCGACCTGGCCCGGCTCGTCCGCGCCGACGGGCCCGCGGCGACGGCGGGGGCCATGCTGGAGGCGGCGCTCGAGGACGGCGGCACGGACAACACCACCCTCGTCGTCGTCGACGTCGCGCCGGAGGGGAGCACCGCATGAGCTCGCCCGCCCCGTCCTTCACCGTCGAGGCGTTCCACAACGAGTACCTGGCCGAGGGTGGCCGCGAGGTCGACGCGATCGTCTCGATCACCGCCGCCGGTCTCGGGTCCGCGACGACGAGCACCGACGCGGCCGAGGTGATCGTCATCGACTGCTCGGGCTCCATGGGCGACCCGAGCGCCAAGATCGCCGCCGCGCGCCGGGCCACCCGGGCCGCGCTCGAGGCGCTGCCCGACGGGGTGCTCTTCGCCGTGGTCGCGGGCCGCCACGACGCCCGGATGGTGTTCCCGCAGGCCGAGCGCATGGTGGTGCTCGACCGGGTCACCCGGCGGCAGGCGCACGCCGCCGTCGATCACCTCTCCCCCAGCGGCGGCACGGCCATCGGCACGTGGCTCCGGCTCGCCGAGCGGCTCCTGTCCCCGCACCCGCGCCGCCTGCGCCACGCCGTCCTGCTCACCGACGGGCGCGACGAGCACGAGACCCCCGAGGACCTCGCCGCCGCGCTGGACATCTGCGACGGCGTGTTCACGTGCGACGCCCGCGGTATCGGCACCGACTGGGTGGTCGACGAGGTCCGCGGGATCGCCTCGCGCCTGTTGGGGACCGCGGACATCGTCGCCGAGCCCGCCGAGCTCGCGGCGGACTTCGAGGGCATCGTCGGGCGGGCGATGGGCAAGGGCGCGGGCGACGTCGCGCTGCGGGTGTGGACGCCGCGGGGCGCCACGGTGCGGTCGGTCAAGCAGGTGTCGCCCGCCGTCGAGGACCTCACCGAGCGGCGGACACCGGACCCGGCGAAGCCGCTGATCGGGCTCTACCCGACCGGTGCCTGGGGCGACGAGACCCGCGAGTACCACGTCCGCGTCGCGCTGGACCCGCTCGCGGCCGGCGAGGAGATCCTCGCGGCGCGCGTCGGGATCGCGGCGCCGTCGATCTCGGACGCGCCGCTCGGCGAGACCCGGGTCCGCGTGACCTGGACCGGCGACTCGGCCCTGTCCACCCGGCTCAACAACCGCGTCGCCCACTACACCGGGCAGGCCGAGCTCGCCGACGCGATCCAGGAGGGACTGGATGCGCGCCGCAGCGGCGACGTCGACACCGCCACCGCGCGGTTGGGGCGGGCCGTCGCCCTGGCGGCGGAGTCGGGCAACGAGGAGACCGCGGCGCTGCTCGAGAAGGTCGTCGAGGTGGAGGACCCGGCCACCGGGCGGGTGCGGCTGCGTCGCCAGGTCACCGCGGCCGACGAGATGACCCTGGACGTGCGCTCGACCCGGACCGCCCGGGTGCGGGAGGGCTGAGTGGGCAGCGTGCGATGCCGGTACGGGCACGAGTCGGAGACGGCGGACTTCTGCGACGAGTGCGGTGTGCCGATCGGGCGGCGCAGTCGGCCCGGCCGGGCCGTCCTCGTCGTCGGGCACGGCCGCCCCGTCGTCGTCGGGCACGGCCGCCCCGTCGTCGTCGGGCACGGCCGCCCCGTCGTCATCGGGGCCGGTGTCCGCACCGCCGCCGGCCGCCGAGCCCGCCACGGACACCGGCGAGGTCTGTCCGCGCTGCGGCACCCCGCGCACGGGGCGGTTCTGCGAGGAGGACGGGCACGACTTCGTCGTCTCGGGCTCCGTCGCCGCGCCCGAGCCCACCCCCACTCCCCCGGCGGGCGCGACGCCGGCCGCCCGGCCCGCCCCGGACTCGTCGTCGAACGGTTCCGGCTGGGTGGTGACGGTCGAGGCCGACCGCCGCTACTACGAGTCGGTCCTGGCGCGCGAGGGCCCGGACATCGCCGCGGTCAGCTTCCCGAACTACTACCCGCGGGCGGAGATCGAGCTGGACGGCGCGGAGGTCCGCGTCGGGCGACGCCGGGTCCACGGATCGGCGCCGCCCCCCCAGGTCGACCTGGCCGGGCCGCCCCTGGACCCGGGGGTCTCGCACCTGCACGCGGTCCTGCTGCCCCTGCCCGACGACGACGGGTGGTCGGTGCTGGACCCCGGGTCGACCAACGGCACCACGATCAACTACTCCGACGACGCGATCGCCCTCGACACGGTGATCCCGCTGCGCGAGGGCGATCGCGTGCACGTCGGCGCGTTCACGACGCTGGTGCTGCAGCGCCGGTGACCACGCCCGACGTCACGAGCGCGCGGGGTCCGGTTCCCGGGGATCGGGCTCGGCCGACCCGGGCACGGGTGCCGGACTCGCAGCCGGGAGGGCGTCCGCCGTCGCGGGGAGACGGTCGAGCCGCTCGGCGGTGACCACCTCGATCGTCGTGATCGCGGGCTCCACCTCCCGCCGTGCGGGGCTGGTCCACCGGCCGTCGGAGCGGCGCACCATCCCCGGGATCAGCGTCCGCATCGCCAGATAGGCGTCGACGAGACGCATGACCGGGAAGGCGAGGAACGCGGCGAGGTACCGGGTCCGGCGCTCGATCACGACGACGATGCACGTCAGCAGGAAGTCCGGCGCCAGCATCCCGAACAGCAGCGCCGGCAGGTTGAGGTGTGCGGCGAGGACCGCGTGGACGGGCCCCTCGACCGGCCACGTGAGCGCGGCCGCGGTGATGTCCGGGAGGACCAGGACGACGATGAGCAGCGGCAGCAGCAGGAACGTCACGGCGGCGGTGATCAGCTCGAGCAGCAGGAGGCAGAGCATCACGCCGAAGAGGCTCGGCCGTGGCGGGAGCCGACGCACCGTCTGCCAGAGCCCGAGCGACCAGCGACGGGTCTGGCGGATGTAGTCGATCAGCCGATCGGGATCCTGGGTCTCCGCGACGGCATCGAGGGTGAAGCCGACCCGCCCCAGCTTGCGGCGGTACAGCTCGAAGGTCATGTTGAAGTCCTCGATCACGAGCCCGGGCGGGTTCATGTCGATCTGCGGGAGGATCCGCGTCCGGTACATGCTCGCGAACCCCGGCACGATGTGCGTGGCGTTCAACCGCGCCCAGGTCTGACCGAACTTGATCAGTCGCTGGGTCAGCGTGTAGATCCGCTGGCGGTGGCAGGCGATGATCTTGCCGATGAGCGAGAGCCGCCGCCCGTCCCAGGCGCTTCGCACCGCCCCCGCGACCGCGGCGACCCCCTCGTCGGTGAACAGCGGCAGAGCGGCCTCGAAGTATCCGGGCTGCACGCGGGTGTCGGCATCGAGCAGCAGCACGTAGTCGAAGCGCTCGACCAGCCCGAACCGTCCGATCGCCTCTTCCAGGGCCCCGGCCTTCCCGACGTTGGTCGCGGTGGCGAGGACGTTCACCCCCATCGCCTCCGCGAGCTCCACGGTCCGGTCCGTGGAGCCGTCGGAGACGACGTGGACCTGCTCGGGCGGCACGAGCGCGGTGATCGCGGAGAGACTCTCGGTGATCACGACCTCCTCGTCGTGCGCGGGCATGAGCACCGCCACCTGCGAGAGGTCGGGGACCGGGACGGGCTCGGCGGCCGGCGCCACGCCGCCTCCGCGTGTGCGGGCGCGACGGCGGCGCCATGCGGCGAGCGGGTGTTCGTCGACGAGCCGGCAGAGCCCGATGAGGCCCCAGATCGTGACGTTCAGCCCGACGATGCCCAGCGCGAGCAGCCAGACGGGGATCATCCGGAACCTCCGGGTGTCGGGGGCGGGGACTGTGCGCGTTGCGCGAGGTCGGTCCACAGCCCCGGATCGGGTGGGCCGTACATCCAGAGGAAGACGGAGTGGACGCCGAAGGAGTCGGCGACGGCTCGCTTCGCGGCGCCGCTGGCGGCGTTCTCGAACCACACCTCGTGCTGGGTGCCGTTCGGGTCGGTGTAGCGGAACCAGGGCGACTGGCTCAGCGGGTCCCACTGCACGGCGACGCCGTGCGAGGAGGCCAGCGACATCGCCTGGGAGTAGGAGATGGTGGTCCCCTGGTCGCCGACCCAGTCGTAGCCGGCCTGGTCCAGCCCGACGACGAGCTTCTGCGGGGGGATCTGCGTGGTCGCGTAGGCGAGCACGTCGTGCACCCAGCTGGCCGGGGCGACCGGGCCGGGCGGCGAGGTCTCCCAGTGGTAGTCGTAGGTCATCAGGCGCACCTCGTCGGCGGCGGCGCCGATCGCGGCGTAGTCCTGGGCGACGTTGCGCGGGTCGTCGCCGGCGTCGTCGACCTTCGCGAACAGGGCCACCGACAGCGTCTTGTGCGCGGCGTGCAGGGAGTCGGCGAGCTGCTGCACGAAGGTGGTGAACGCCGCCCGGTCGCCGGCCTGCAACTCCTCGTAGTCCAGGTCGATGCCCGCATAGTTCTGCGAGACGGCGAGCTGGGTGATCGAGGAGATGTTGCGCCTCATCGTCGCCGGATCGTGGATCACCGGCGCCACGGCGTCGTAGGAGAAGTCCCCGCCCACCATGTTCGACACGCTCGGCATGAGAGGGACACCGAGCTGGCGGAGCTTCGTCATCGTGGCGGTGGCCGTCGCGGTGTCCTGCGTCGGCACGGCGGACCGGACCGCGCCGTTCGAGCCGATGTTGTAGACCCATGGGGAGATCTCGTCGACGGCCTGGTGGTTGGCCTCGACCGAGGCGGCCCCCGGACCCAGGTTCCAGTAGGGGATGGACGCGATCACCGTGTCCCGGGCAGGCGCGGCGGCGGCGGTGGGAACCGCCGGCCCGGGGCGCCCGCCGTGGTCGGACATGGCCGTCACTCCCACCACGAGGACCACGATCGCCGCGATGGCGAGCGCGAGGAGCAGGAGACGGGGGCTGGTGCGCGACGGAGCGGCATGCGTGCCCCTCCTCTCGAGGTCGGTTCGGCGGGTGCCACGGGTCGTCATGCCGTTCATGCGACGGCCGCGGATCGCCCCAGCTGGTCGGCCACGACGGCGTCGATGACGTCGTCGAGGTCGCGGGTGGGCCGGAAGCCGAGGAGCCGTTCGGCGAGGCCGCAGTCGGGCACGCGGCGCTGGAGGTCCTCGTATCCGCGGCCGTAGACCTCCTCGTACGAGCGCCGGACGATCGTGCTCGACGAGCCGGTGCGGTCGATGACCCGCGTCGCCAGCTCGTCGATGCTGACCGGCTCCGAGCGGCCGATGTTCACGGCCCGGCCGGTGGCCTCGTCGCATGCAGCCAGCGCCACCAGCGCCGGCACCACGTCGAGGACGTGGCAGAAGCACCGGATCTGCTCGCCGGTGCCGAACACGGTCAGCGGCTCCCCCGCCAGCGCCTGCGCCACGAAGCGCGGCACCACCATGCCGTACAGGCCGGTCTGGCGCGGGCCCACGGTGTTGAACAGCCGCGCGATCACCCCGTGCATGCCGAAGGCCTCCACCGAAGCGGCCACGAGGCTCTCGTCGAGCGCCTTGGCCTCGGAGTAGGACCAGCGGTGCATCAGCGGCGAGCCGACGATGCGGTCGTCGTCCTCGCGGAGCCCGACCTTGGTGTTCTTGCCGTAGACCTCGCTGCTCGAGGCGACGAGCAGTCGGGCGCCGTGCCGGCGGGCCGCCTCGAGCACGATGTCGGTGCCGTGCACGTTGACCCGGATCCCCTCGACGGTGCGGTCGCGGACGACGAAGGCGCCGACGGCGGCCGCGAGGTGGAACACCGTGTCGGCACCGGTCGTGAGGTCGTCGACGAGGTCGGCGTCGAGCACGGAGCCGCGGTGGAGCGTCAGGGCGGGGTCGTCCGCGGAACCGCGGAGGTTGTCGAGGGAGCCGGTGGAGAGGTCGTCGAGGGCGACCACCTCGTGCCCGGCCTCGAGGAGGTGCTCGACCAGGTGGGAGCCGATGAACCCGACGGCGCCGGTGACGAGGGCCCGCATCACGCGCCCCCGACCAGGGCCCGCGGCGCCGGGGCCTCCGCCGGCCGGGGCGGCGGGATCACGTCCCCGAGCACCTCGGCAACCCCGGCGAGCGGGCGACGCCGGGCGTCGAGTCGCTCGTAGAGCGAGTCGATGCGGTCGGCGACCGCCGCCATCCCGTAGTGCGCCATCACGGCGGTCTCGCTGCGGCGTGGCCGGGGGGACGCGAGCTCCTCCGCGATCGCCTCGCGCATCGCCGCCACCTCACCGGGTACCTGGCGGGCCCGGTCGGTGGGGATGCCGTCGAGGGCGGGGCAGGTGGTGTAGAGCGCGGGAACCCCGTTGGTCAGTGCCTCGAGGACGCTGAGGCCGAAGGTCTCCTGCTCCGAGCTCGCGATGAACAAATCCAGCGCGGACAGCACGCTCGCCACGTCGTGACGCTCGCCCGCGAAGGTCGTGTAGGGGGCTGCCCCCGTCGTGCGCGCAACCTCCTCGAGGTGCGCCCGCTCGTCGCCGTCACCGACCACGAGGAGCCGGACCGACGGTCCGAGCAGGGGCGCGGCGGCGGTGATCACCATGTCGAAGCGCTTGTTGGGGTCGAGCCGGCCGAGCACGCCGACGACGGTGGCCGACGCGGGCAGATCCAGCTGGTCGCGGACCTCCGCGCCGGCGACGGGGTCGGCGGCGACCCTGTCGAGGTCGAGGCCGTTCGGGATGATCTCGATCTTGCGCCGGGGTACGCCCCAGCGCTCGAGCCGGTCACGGACCGCTGTCGACACCGCGATGGTGACGTCGGAGCAGACGTCGCTGGCGAGGTAGAGCGCGCGGACGCCGCTGGTCATGCGCCGACGCTCCAGGTGGGTCTCGCCGATCGAGTGCTCCGTGGTCACGACGTGCGGGACGCCGGCCAGCCGGGCAGCGAGGCGGCCGTAGATGCACGAGCGGTAGAGGTGGACGTGCACCACGTCGTACCGGCCGCGGCGCATGAGCGCCGCGAGGTGGAGCAGGGCGGGCAGCTCGGTGTTGCGGGTCATCCCCAGATCCCGCACCCGGCCCCCGTCGCGGACGATCATGTCCGCCACCGGCCCGGGGTTGTAGAGGGTGACCACGTCGGCGTCGTGGCGGGTGTGCCGCAACAGCGAGCGCAGCTGCAGCTCGGCGCCACCGACGCCGAGACCGGTGATGACGTGCAGGACCTTCACGAACGACCTCCGGGGGTGTCGGGTGCTCCGCCCGTGCCGCGCGGAGGCGCGGCCGGGAGGGCGACGAGGGTGCGGAGAAGGATCACGGTGTCGAGCCAGAGGGACCGGTACTCGACGTACTGGCCGTCGAAGCGCACTCGGTCGTCGAGCGAGGTGTCGCCACAGAGCCCGTGGACCTGGGCCCAGCCGGTCAGACCGGCCCGGACGCGGAGGCGGTCGAGGTAGCCGGGGACGGTGCGGGCGAACAGCGCGACGAACACCGGCCGTTCGGGCCGGGGCCCGACGAGTGCCAGGTCACCGCGCAGGACACCGAGCAGCTGGGGCAGCTCGTCGAGGTGGGTGCGGCGCAGCAGGCGTCCCCAGCGGGTGACCCGGTGCTCGGGAACCACCCAGTCGCCGTCGCCGGGACCGACGACGGTGCGGAGCTTGACCACGCGGACCGGTGCGCCGCCCCGGCCGACCCGCCATTGACGGAAGAAGGACGGGCCCCGACCGGCGAGTCGCGCCGGACCGCCCAGCAGGGCGGCGAGGACGACCACGGGCCCGGTGACGACGAGCAGCACCGCGGCGAGCAGCACCTCGCCCACCCGGTGCAGCCGTCCCGCGGGCGACCGGTCGTGCGGGACCGGTCGGAGCGGGAGCAGCGTCGTCCCCCACAGGTCGTCGAGGTGGCCCTGCGGGACGTCCAGGCCCGCGCGCATCCGCGGCACGACCCACACACGGGCACCGGCGGCACGGGTGGCGTAGAGCGCCCGGTCCCATCCGGGCGACGTGGCGCTCGTCGCGCCCGCCCCGGTGTCCGGCTCCTCCGCGACGACGTCGGCGACGACGACGCGCCGGACACCGAGACGCCGCACGAGGTCGGGGAGGTCGGCCACCCGTCCCACCCAGGGCGCCCCTGCCGCCCCGGACAGGCCGGGGCCGGCGTCGTCGACGACGCCCAGCGGGGCGAGCCCGAGCTCGGGGCGCTCGCGCATCGCGGTCAGCAGGAGGAGCCCGACCGGACCCGCGCCGACCACCAGCGCCGGTTCCCCGCCCGACCGGAGCCGGCGCCGCCGTTGCGCGGCTGCCGTGCCCGCGCGGACGGTCGGGACCAGGACGGCGGCCACGGCGACCGCCGCCACCGGCACCCACGGCGCCACCCGTCCCTGCGCGAGGAGGACCAGCAGGGGCAGGGGCAGGAGCGTGGCCCCGACCATCCGCGGTACCCGGGTGCCGACCAGCGTGGTGATCCGCGGCCGGTAGGAACCGTCCCCCGCGAGCACGCCCACGACCGCCAGGCCGTAGCCGAGGGCCAGGAGTCCGGGGAGCCCGACGAGCGCGCCGGCCACCGTGGCCGCCGCGCCGTCGAGGCATCCGATGAGCACGACCGCCCCGTCGGCCCGTGGGCACGGTCGCGGCGGCGTACACGGCTCGCGCCGCGACGCCGTCTCCGGGGCGGTCGTCATCACGCCACCAGCGCTCGCGCGGGCGACGAGGCGACGAGGCTGTGCGCCGTGGCCGCCGCGGCGTGCGCAGAGCCGTACGCGAAGCGCATCACCGGCCCGAGGCTCGGCGCCACCGCCGGGCCGCAGAAGTACAGACCCGGCACCGAGGAGCGGTAGTCCGCCGTGACCGAGGGCGTCCCGCCCAGGGTGAGGATCCGCGAGCGGAGGGACTCGTCGAGGAAGCCGATCCTCGACAGGTCGATCCGGTAGCCGGTGCCGGCCATGACGTGGTCGGCGTGCAGCGCCCGCTGCCGGTCGGTCGCGTCGCGCAGGTCGAGCCGGACCTCGTCGCCGTCGGTGCCCACGCCCTCGAGGCGGTGACCGGTGAGGATCGGCACGACCCCCTCGACGCGCGGGCGCAACCAGTACGCGCCGGCGGGTCCGAGGGCGGTCCTGGCGCGGGAGAGCCGGACGGTGGGGGGCAGGTGGTGGTAGAGGTCGGGCTGCGTGGAGTAGAACCACGTGCCCCAGCCGGACCCGAGCGGCGCCTCGGGCTCGCGCAGGCGGCGCCAGACCGATCGCTGCGCGGCGAGGGGATCACCGTTCCAGGCGATGCGCTTCTCCCGCGCGACCAGGCGGACGTGGGCGCCCGCCTCGTGCAGGAGCGCCGCGCTCTCCAGCGCGGACTGACCGGCCCCGAGCACCACGACGCGCCGCCCGGAGAAGTCGGCCATGTCGGTCTGGTCGCTCGTGTGGGAGATCAGCCGGGCGGGCAGGCCGGCGAGCTCCGGAGGCATCGAGGCGGACCCGGTGAGCCCGACGGCGACGACCACGCGAGCGGTCTGCACCACCTCCCCGTCGCCGAGCTCCACCCGGAAACCGCGCTCGTCCTGCGTGAGTCCCACGACGGGGGTGTCCTCGACGTCGGGGACCATTTCCCGGGCGAACCACTCCCCGTAGGCGATGAAGGTGTCGAGCGCGACCGGCAGCCCGTAGTCGGCGTACGGCGTCTCGGTGCGGCGGCAGTAGGCCTCGAGGGTGTGCGTGCCCCCCGGGTCGGAGAGGCTCGACGCGAACCCCTGCGACTTGAGGAACATCCCCTTCGGCATCGTCTTCCAGGCCTGCATGACGCTGCCGAACTGCCGGACCCGCAGGCCGGTCGGGGCCAGGTGGGCCCCGAGCGACAGCCCGTAGGGTCCGGCGCCGATGATCACGACGTCGGTGCGGTCCTGCATGGTGGTGTCCTCCCCGGTGATGTGTGCTGTGGTCGGCCCCGGCCGGACGACCCGGGGGATCCCGGTGACCGCGCGGCGGGTGGTCTCGGCCGCCGTGCGGGCGGCCATGAGCGCGAAGGGAAGGGGGTCGTCGACGGCGAACCACGCCGGCTCGTCGACGCCCCGCCACGACGCCGCCGCGCGGCGGACGTCCAGCTCCCCGCGGCGGATGTGGGTGAGCACGGAGACCGGGTCGTAGGGCTCGACCACGAACCGGTGTGGGACCGGCGGGTCCGTGGGCACCGCGCGGCCGGTGAGATCGAGGTGGGCGGCCACCGCGACGTCGACGCCGCGCGCACCGCGAAACATCCGGAACTGCGCCCCGAATCGAGGGTTGACGTCGAGGAGCTTCGCCTCGCCGTCGCGTGGGTCGACCCGCAGGTCGAGGTCGACGACCCCGCGGTAGCCGGCACGCCGGAGGAACCCCGTGACCTGCTCCGCCAGCGCCGGCCACGGCTCGACCCGGCCCAGGCTGGTGAGCCCGGCGTGCGCCGGGTAGGAGCGTTCCTTCACCCCGGTCCCGGCGAAGACCGCCTCGCCGCGTCCGTCGAGGTACGCGTGCACGAACCAGTCCTGCGGGCCGTCGTCGGGTCCCAGCGGCGCCAGGTACTCCTGCACCAGCAGCGAGCCGGGCCGCCCAGCGACCTCGGCGGCCAGGGCGTCGAGGTCGTCGCCGGTGCGGAGGAGGGACGTGCGCGGCCCGTCGCCCGGGGCGCGCTTGACCACGAGTGGGAGCCCGAGCTCGTCGGCGAGCGCGCGCACGTGCGCCGGATCGGACGCCCGCTCGGTGCGCGGCGCCGCCATTCCGTGCTCGGCGCACAGGTCGGGTAGCTCGGCCTTGTCGGCGAGGCGGCGCGGGAGGCCGGGAGGCACCCGGGGGAATTGGAAGCGGTCGCGGAGCGCCTCGCCGTGCTCGGCGAGCATCGACGCGCCGGCGTCGTCGGTCGTGAGGAGAACCGCCGGCGTGCCGAGGGCGTCGGCAACACGCTCGAGGCCCGCGAGCACGACCTCCGGGTCGGCCGGATCGGACCACCAGGGCCAGCACCGTGTCAGGTGACGCGAGCGCGCGGCCGGTGCCCAGGGGTGCTCGTGTGCCGCGTGCACGGCGACCCCCTGGGACCCGAGGGAACGGATGACGCCGAGCGCACCGTGGTGCATCACGTTCGCGTCGGTCTTGAGCAGCACCGCCGGCACGGCGGTGTCCAGCAGACCTCCCCCGGCCCCGGCGGTGGACGGACCCATGACGTCACACCACCTCGCGGGTGGTGCCGGTCGCGTCGAAGCGGTACGTCGCGTCCAGCACCCGCGGGACCCGGCGGACCCAATCGTGGTCGACGCCGGGGTGGACCACCTGGACGATCGCGAGGTCCCAGTCCCGTGCGCCGGGGTCGACCACCGAACGCAGCTCCCGGCCGTCCGCCAGCCGGATCAGCGGCATGAGCGGGTCGTGATAACCGACGTCGGCGCCCCGGTCGAGCAGGTCCGCGATCAGCGGGAGCGCCGGCGACTCACGGACGTCGCGAACCCCGGCCTTGTAGCTCACCCCGGCGACCACGACCCGGGCCCCGGCGAGGTCCGTCCCGTCGGCGGCGAGGAGCTCG
This sequence comes from uncultured Actinomycetota bacterium, assembly GCA_963849235.1. Taxonomy (GTDB): domain Bacteria; phylum Actinomycetota; class Actinomycetes; order Mycobacteriales; family Pseudonocardiaceae; genus Actinomycetospora. The sequence goes on from CAWKGY010000009.1 coordinate 155,452, forward strand.
CCCGCCCGCTTCGCCACCCGCAGCGGGCGGTCGGCGATCGCGTGCATCGTGCTCTCCAGGACCGGCGCGGGGGTCCCGGCGGCGTGCAGCTGCGCGAGCAGGTAGTGCGGGTCGCAGGGAATGCAGTGGCCCCCCACGCCCGGGCCGGGGAACGCCCCGAGGAAGCCGTAGGGCTTGGTGCCGGCCGCCAGGGTGACCTCGATGGGGTCGATGCCGAACGTCCCGCAGGCGTCGGCGAACTCGTTGGCCAACGCGAGGGACACCGCGCGGAAGATGTTCTCGTAGAGCTTGGTGAGCTCGGCGGCCTCGGGCGAGCTCACCAGGAAGACGGAGTCGGTGAGGGCCGCGACCACACCGGCCGCGGCCGACGCACAGTCCGCGGTGATGCCGCCGACCACGCGGGGGGTCTCGCGCTGGCGGTGGTCGTGGTTGCCGGGATCGATCCGCTCCGGGCTGAACGCGACGTGGACGTCGGCGCCGGGCAGCAGACCCCGGGCCCGCAGCGGCTCGGCGAGCAGCTCGCGGGTCGTGCCGACGTAGGTGGTCGAGGTGAGCACGATCGTCTGGCCGCGCCGGGCGTGCGTGACCACCGTCCCGCACGCGCTGCGCAGGGCACGCAGGTCCGGGCTGTGGTCGGCCAGGACGGGGGTCGGCACGCTCACCACGACGACGTCGGCGTCGTCGAGAGCGGCGGGATCGGTCGTCAGGTCCATGCGACCGGCCTCGAGGACCAGGTCGAGCGTCCGCCGGTCATCATCGTTGAGGTCGGCCCCCCGGGCGGCGATCTCGGCGAGCCGGCCTGGGTCGACGTCGAGGCCGACCACCCGCTCCGCCGCGTGCTCGATCGCCAACGCCGTCGGCAGGCCGACGTAGCCGAGCCCGACGACGGCGACCGTCCCCAACCGCTCCGAGGCGGCGGGCCGGGAGAACGCGACCAGGTCCTGCACCAGGAGCCGCTCGCGGCCGTTGATCGCGAGGGACAGCGGGGTGGTGGCGACCATCGGGGTTCCTTCCTGCTCGACCGGGCGTGATGTCCGACTGATCACCACATTGCGACGCGCGGGGCCGCCGGTCCTCGGTCATCCACACCAATGCGTCTACGAAGGTCTGGCGATCGGAGGCGTCCGGACGCCACCGCGGCACTCACCACGGCGAGCCGGTCGAGGGTGTTCCGGAGGTCGAAGTCGAGGGCGTGGGCGGCGGCCGCGGCACCCTCGACCGCGCAGCGGTCCGGGTCCGTCAGCCGGGCGACGACGGCGTTCGCGAGCGCTGCCTCGTCCTCGGGCGGCACCAGGGCACCGGTCCCGGAGCCGACGGCGTCCGCGAGGCCCGGGATCCGGCTCGCGACGACGGGACGGCCCATGGCGAGGGCCTCCAGCGACGCCAGGGAGAGACCCTCCCAGCGGGACGGCAGGACGACGAGGTCGGCCGCGGCCAGCCAGGGCCGGACGTCGCGCACCGCCCCGACGCCGACGACGCCGGGCCCGGCGACCTCCGTCCCCCCGCCCGGTTCGCCGACGACCAGCAGCCGGGCCCCGGGCACCGCCGCACGCACCGCGGGCCAGGCCCGGAACGCGACGTCCTGCCCCTTCTGCCGGCACACCCGGCCGACGCAGACCGCCACGGGGCCGTCCCGGTCGATGCCCAACGCGGCGCGGGCGGCAGCCCGGGCGGCCGGGCCGGCGGGTCGGAACCTCAGGAGGTCGACCCCGTTGCACACCACCTCGCGCGGCCCGGGAACGCCGACCTCGGCCGCGAGTCGCGACTCGCCCGGTCCGACGCACACGCACAGGTCCGTCCACCGCGCCGCGTGGCGCTCCCACGTCCGGGCGGCGGGGGCGAGCCGATCACCGACCGCGAGCCAGGACCAGCCGTGCGGCGACACGATGGTCGGCACGGCACCACGGATCGCGAGCCGACCCGCCAGCGCGGCCTTCGACGAGTGCAGGTGCACGACGTCGGGACGCGCGAGGCCGACGATCGCCTCGAGGCGGCGGACCTCGCCCACCGTCGACGGCCCTGGCGCGCGACGCGCGGGCCACGTGAGGTGGGGAACGCCGTACCGGTTCAGGGCGGCGGGCAGGGGCCCGGCTCCGGGACAGGCGACGGCGACCTTCCAGCCGCGTCCACGCTGGTCGACGACGTCCTGCGCGACCGAGACCGCGACGCCTCCCTCCACGGGCTGGGCGACGTGCAGGACCCGGAGCCGCATCGCTCAGCCCTGCGCCCGGGCCGTGGCCGTGAGCCGGGGACCATCCCGGGCGACCGAGCCACCGGCCTCGCCGAGCACGTGGCGTCCCCACTTCGCGCTCAGACGCGCCGCGCCGTCCCGGTCGCCGACGTAGGTCCGTGGGAGGGCGAGTGGTCCCGGGTCGGGTGGCCGCCCGGTGGCGCACGCGTGCTCGTAGCCCGCGGCGCGGACGGCCGCGACGGTCCGGTCGTCGTGGGCGCCGTACGGGTAGCAGAAGCCGGGCACCGGGCCTCCGACGACGTCGGAGAGCACCCGGCGGCTCTCCCCCACCTCGCGCACCAGCTCGGCCGGGTCGATCGGCGCGGTCAGCGGCACGTGGTTCATGCCGTGCGCGCCGATCTCTATCCCCTCGGCCGCCACCGCCGCGACCTCCTCGGCGGTCATCAGGTCCCGGCGCTCGCCCTCCGGGTCCCAGTGGTTGTGGCCACCGAAGCACCCCGCCACGACGTAGACGGTTGCCCCGAAACCGTGGCGGCGCAGGAGCGGGACCACCGTGTCGGCGAAGTCGCGGTAGCCGTCGTCGAAGGTCAGCCCTACGAGCCCCCGCGCCGGTCCCCGCTGCCGCGCCGCGAGGAGCTCGCCGACGCCGACGCCGACCAGACCGGCCCGTCGCAACCACGTGAACTGGGCATCGAGGCGGTCGGGGCTCACCGTGACGAGGTACGGGTCGTGCTCGTAGTCCGCGACCGAGTGGTACATCAGGATCCAGGGCCTCATCGGCGTACGTCCTCCCGGTCCGGCAGACCCTCGGGCGTGCTCTCGCCGACCGGGGCGTCGGCCCTCTCCTCGACGGGCCCATCCCCCGGCGGCCGGGGTCCGGGCACCGCCGGTACGTCGCCGCGGCCACCTGGTCGGCGCCGCCGGCGCAGGTAGTGGTGGGCGAGCCCGGCGAGTGCCGCGAGCAGTCCGAGCGCGCCCGCCACGACCGCGCCGACCTCCAGCACGCCACGCAGTCCCGGCGGGACGAGCGGTGGCGGGGTGGGAGCCTGCTCCACGTACCCCAGGCTCTGCACCGTGCCCACCGCGCCCACGGTGAGGCCGGCCGCGACCCCGGTGGTGTCGGGTGGTGCCGGCGGCGTGTCCCAGACGATGGGACGCCAGTCGGCCGAAGGCCCGACGAACGGGCTGGACGTCCAGTACTCCCAGGAACCCGTCCCGGTCCGGCGGTAGACAGTGAACTGGGTGGGCACCGTGGATCGGTACTGCGCGGCGAGGTGGGTCGAGGTCCCCGGCGACGTCGCCGGGGTGCACTGCCCGAGGTCCAGCCGCGGAAGCATCACCGCGTCGCCGTCGGTGTACGAGCGGACCGTCACGGTCTCCGAACCGGGTGCCCCGCCGCCGGGCGGGGTCCAGCGGAAGTCGGCGGTGTTCTGTCCGTACCCGGTCGCCTCCCAGCAGTCCGGGACCGTGGGCGAGCCCTGCGCGAGGTCGCCGTTGGTCACCGCGTTCGACGTCGCCGGCGCAGCGGTGTGCGCCGGTCCGCCGGGACGGGCGATCACCTGACCGACGGTGCGGACGACCAGCGTTCCCGTGTGTTGCTGGTCGGCCAGCCAGGCGGCGAACTGGTCGAGCAGCGCCGGGGTCGTCGACAGAATCTCCACAGGTGGCGCACGACTCGTGGTGGAAGATGAACGGGACCCAGCCCCCGCCGCCGTCGATCGCCGCGGTGGTCGCGGCCTCGAGGTCCGCCACGGTGGTCGAGGTGGTGATCTCGGGCGAGGTCCGGAGCGCGAACGGGTCGGTGGGCGGAACGTTCTCGCCGGTCGCGCAGGTGGGACAGGCAGCGCTGACCGGCCCGAGTCCGCCGACCCGGCGCGCGTTGGTGTAGCCGCAGTCGCGTACCGCGGTCTCGACCGACGGCGAGTACGCCCCGAAGGGGTAGGCGAAGGAGACCGGGTCGAGGCCCCACGAGGTCAACGTGGCGCGGTCGTCACAAATCTGGCGGGATGTCTCGTCGGGCGCGTCCACGGCGAGGTTCGGGTGCGAGACGGAGTGGCCGCCCACCTCGTCACCGGCCGCGGCGATCTGCGTGAGGTCGGCCCGGGTCATGTAGTTCGGCTGGCCGATGTCGCCGGTGTTGACGTAGAAGGTCCCGGCCAGGCCGTACTGCTGCAGCGTCCGGAGGTACTGCATCTGACCGGCGATGCCGTCGTCGAACGTCAACGACACGACGAGCGGGGTCGGGCCGCCCGCCGCCCGCGGGCCGACCGCGGGGGTCGCGTTGGGGGCGGCGGGCGCCGCGGGCGCCGCGGGCGCCGCCACGGTGGCCGCTCCGGTGGGCGCGGGCGTTCCGGTCGACATCAGGAACCCGATCACGACTGCCAGCACCGCGAACACCGCGAGCACGCCCGCGACGATCGTCCGCGGCCCCGGCCCGGTGTGGCCCGTGCCGGCCCCTCGCGCCGTCACCGGCCCGCCGCCGTGAGATCGGCCCTGAGCTCCTGTGGGCTCGCGAGCCCGGCCGAGCGGGCGAGCGCGACGGCCTCGAGCCGGCTGTGGACCCCGAGCTTGGCGTAGAGGTTCCCGACGTGGCTGCGCACGGTGTTCGGCGAGACCCGCATCCTCCGGGCGAGGGTGACCGTCGACTCGCCGCGGATCATCGCTGCGAGGATCTCCCGCTCGCGATCGGTGAGTCGGTCGAGCGGCCCGGCCCGGTGCCGCGAGCGGCGCGCGTCGGCACGCAGCCGATCGAGCACCGCGGCCAGTTGCTCGGGCGGGAACCACCCCCGGCCCTGCGCCGCTGCGCGGATCATCGACGCCAGCTCCTCGACGTCGGCCTCCTTGGAGATCCAGCCCTCCACGCCGAGCGGAGCGACCTCCCCGGCGACCCGGCCGTCCTCGTCGGCCGACAGGACGACGATGTGGGCGGCGGGGAGCCGGTGGTGGAGCTGCAGGATCAGCTCACGACGGTCGTCGTCGAGTGGCGACACCTCGAGGACGACCACGTCCGGCCGGGCCCGGACGGCGTGGGCGACCACTGTCTCCACGCCGGCGGGGGCCCGGCTGTCGACGATCAGATCCGGTTCGGCGCCGAGTCGCGTCGCGAGGGCCTCGACCAGCATCTGGTGCTCGTCGACCAGGAGGATTCGCAGCGTCACCCGTCCCATGCTCGTCACGCACCCGGCCCGGGTCCTCGTGCAACTTGACCAGGCGGCGGTGGTGCGGACGCGCCAACGAGGCGTCAGCCCGCGGAGAGGAGCCCGTACCGGGTCGCGAGGGCGGCCGCCTCGAGACGGGTGTGCGCACCCAGCTTGGTCAGCACCGACTGGACGTGGGTGCGCACCGTCGTGCCCGAGATGCCGAGGGCGGCCGCGATCTCGGCGGTGCCGCGACCGTCGACCATGAGCCGCAGGCATTCCCGCTCGCGGGCGGTCAGGTGCGAGGCGAGCCGGCGGAGCTCATGGTCCGGACCCGAGACGGCCACCCGCCGCCGGGGCGGCAGCTCGACCGCGGTGTCGCCGTCGACGACGCGGTGGATGGCGTCTACGAGGGCGGTCACGCCCCGCGTCTTGTGGACGTACCCGCGCGCCCCGAGCTCGAGCGCACGCCGGACCGCCCTGTCGTCCGGATCGGCGGTCACGACGATCACCCGCGTGACCGCGCTCACCGCGAGCAGGTCTGGGATCAGCTCGATCCCGTCCCCGTCGGCGAAGCGCCGGTCGAGCAGGCAGACTGCGGGACGGTGCTCGGCCACGGCGGCCAGGACGTCGGCGGCGCGATGGGCGACCGCGCGGACGACGAGCCGACGCTGACCGAGCACCGTGCTGAGCGCGTCGACGAACACGCCGTGATCGTCCCCGACGACCACGTCCGTCACGCCTGGCTCCCCCGTCGCGCCTCCGGGACCGCCAGGACCCCTCGGCCCCGCAGCACGATCTCGGCAACGGAGCCCGCCGTGCGTCGGGGCCGCAGCGTCACCTCCGCCGAGAGCCGACGGGCGAGGGTACGCACGATGACCAGGCCCATCCCGTGGACACCTTCCGGGCCGCACCCCGGTCCGGGGCCGTCGTCCACGACCCGGACCACGGGATCCACCGTGCCGTGCAGCCCGACCTCCACCCGGCCCGTCGCGCCGCCCGCGCGCACCGCGTTGTCGATGAGGTTGGTCACCAGACGGTGCAGCGCCCGAGGGTCCAGGTGGGCGAGCACCAACGGCCCCGGCTCCAGCACCACCGAGCCCGCGGAGGCGGCGTCCCGGACGACGACGACCTCCCGCAGGAACTCACGCAGGTCGACGAGCTCGTCACCCGCGCCGGCGGCCGAGGGCACGCCGTGGTCCCCGACAAGGTCCAGGAGCCGGTCGATCTCCCGCTCGACGAGCTCCAGCCGTTCCCCGGCGGCGGCGTCGAGCCCGCCCTGCCCGCGGACGGCGGCGACGAGCGCCGACAGCGTCGCGACCTCGTGGCCGACGTCGTGGAGCAGTGCGACGTCCGTCCTGTACACCCCTCGTACCCCCCGTGACTCGTTCCCGGTGCCTCTCACGAACGTCCCCATGGTCCGCGCCCCACTCCGCCCCTCGACCTGCCGGGAGGGCGGTGACCTCCAGCCCGGGATGGACCGCATGGAGGTCCCGGGTCATCCTGCGCCCCCGAGTGCTCGGACCGCGTCGACCCGGGTGTGCACACCGAGCTTGCGGAAGATCTCGTTGGTGTGGGTGCGCACCGTGTTGTAGGACATGCCGAGGTGCTCGCCGATCTCCCGGTTCCCGAGGCCGTCGGCGAGCGCGTGCAGGACGTCGCGCTCGCGCCCGGTCAGCCGGGCGAGCGGGTCCGACGACCCCGCGGCGCCCGCATCCGCGCGCAGTGCGTCCAGGATCTCCGCCTGCGCCTCACGAGGGAAGTACGCACCACCACGCGCCACGCCTCGCAGCACCCGGAGGAGGTCCTCGGCACCGCAGCGGTGGTCCAGCCACGCCGCGGCCCCCGCACGGGCGGCGGCGACGGCGCCCCCGGGGACGTCACCCGCGGCGAGAACGACGAGCCGGGCCGCGGGCGGATCGACGTCGGCATCGGGGAAGACGGACCCGACGGCGTCCACGAGCACCATGTCGGCTCGGCGGTCGTCGTCGGCGAGCGCGAGGTCGGGTTCCTCGGCGAGACGACGGCCGAGCGCATCGGCGAGGAGTCGGGAGCCGGTGACGTACCGGACACGGAGTCGACTCATAGGTAAACGCTAGGTGAGCAGGAGCTCGGCGTCCTCATCCATCTTGAGGGACGCCGGAGGAGACGACGGGTCGTGACCCTTTCGTAATGCACCCCGGACCAACCCCACGGTATGACACGCGTCACACCATCGAGTGATGACCGATCGAGTGACGACCGTTCGCCTGGACCCGCGGGGAGATCGATGACCACCGTGCTGATCGCCGACGATCACCGGCTCTTCACCGACCTGATCGGTGCCTTCCTGACGGAACACGGCATCGAGGTCGCCGGGGTCGCGACCACCGACATCGAGGCGCTGGCGTGCACCCGGCAGAGCCGGCCCGACGTCTGCCTCGTCGATCCGGCCGCGCTGACCACGGGCCCCACCACGACGCTCGTCGCGCGACTGGCGCACTGCGCCCGCGGTACCCACGTCGTCGTCCTCACCGGATCCGCCGACGATCCCGGACCCGAGGCTGCGGCCTCGGCCGGCGCCGCTGGGCACGTGCTCAAGACCGCGTCGGGGGACGAGCTGGTCGAGGTGATCACCCGGGCGGCGCGCGGCGAGGTCGGGCTGGGCACCGGCCCGGACCCGGACGGAACCTCGGGGGCTCCGCACGGGCTGGTCGACGACGCGCTGGACGAGCGCCGCCGGCTCGCGGGACTACGGGCCCGCGAGCGGGAGTGCCTGGAGCTGATCGTCGGGGGCGCCTCGACCGAGGAGATGGCCGAGACGATGGGGGTGACCGTCGCGACCGTGCGCAGCCACGTCCGTGCCGTCCTCGCTACCCTCGGCGTGCACTCCCGGCTCGGCGCCGCGTCGTTCGCCCTGCGCCACGGCCTCGCGGTGTCGTCGGCTCCGTCGTGGCACCGGGTCGGCTGAGCGGGCCCGACGATCAGGTCGTGCTGGCCTGCCACTGCGCCCACGAGAGCGCCCAGTCACCCCAGCGGTCATAGATCGGGAGGGCCGGGCCACCGGAGTTGGTGACCTCGACGACGTCGCCGACCCCGAAGTGGTCGAAGAACCACTGCGCGTCGGCCGGGCTGAGGTTCACGCAGCCGTGGGAGACGTTGTCGGTGCCCTGCTGGGCCACCGACCACGGCGCGGCGTGGACGAACTCGCCGTCGTTGGAGATGCGCTCGTCGAGGAGCACGGTCTCCTTGTAGTAGCCCGGCTGCCCGGGCATCACGCCGTAGGTGGCGGAGTCCATGACGACGCTGGGCTGCTTGTCGGAGATGACGTGCGTGCCGGTGTGCGTCGGGAACTGCGGGGAGCCGAGGCTGATCTTCATCGTCTTGACGAGCGCGCCGTTGTCGAAGATCTGCATCTGCTCGGCGCCGCCGTCGGCCTTGGCGACCCACGCGTCGTGCACGCGGAAGGTCTCGTGGACGTCCTTCGACCCGAACGCACCGCCGCCGAGGTCGGCGCCGAAGAGCTTGCCGTCGAGGGTGATCGACGTGCCCGGCTTCCAGTAGGCCTGCGGCCGGTAGTCCACCTGGGTCGAGGAGATCCAGTGCCAGGCCCCGGGCTGGGGCGGGTTCGACGTCACCGACAGCGCCTTCACGGCCGCGTCCTTGTCCGTCACCGCGTGGGAGAAGGTCACCGCGACCGGCTGCCCGACCCCGACGTTCGTGGCGCCCGGGTCGACCGCCGCGCTGTCGGTCTGCTTCGGCGCCAGCGTGGCGACCGTCGACTGGAGGTGCGTCGGGGCGCCCTGGGGCGAGACGGCGTCGGCCACGACGGTGTAGGAGCGCCCGAAGGCCAGCGGCTCGGTCGTGGTCCAGGTGGAGCCGTCGGGCGAGATGGCGCCGGTGACGGCGTCGCCGCTCGGGTTCGTCATGTGCACCGCGGTGATGCGGCCGCCGTCGGCGTGCACGTGGACAGGGGCGGTCGGGTTCACGTCGGCGGCGGGGTCGACGGTGACCCGGGGCCCGGGCGGGGGCAGCGCGGACGACGGGGCGCCCGCCGAGGCCGCCGGGGAGGACGCGGCGGAGGAGGAGTCACCGCCGCCGGAGCAGGCCGCGGCACCGAGCACGAGGACGGCGCCCACGGCGACCATCGCGGGGGCGCGCCACGCCGACCCCGATCCGTGCCGGCCCGTCCCCCGGCGCACCGCACGCCACATCGTCACGAAAGGGTCCTCGCTTCCCCGGCGCCCTGTGCGCCGCCGCTGACGGTCCCACACCCACTCACCCGTCCTGCGGAACGGGTGGGCGTGTTTTCGCAGGTCCATCGCCTGATTCGTGCCCTACTGGGTATCGGCCGACCGATTCGTGCGGACCTGCGCCGTTACAGCGGACGCCGCCGGCGCAGGTGTGCGGGCGTCGACGTGAGGGCGACCACGACGTCGAAGACGTCGCTGTACTCGCGGTCCGGGATCTGGTCGATCTCGGTGCGGGTCAGCGGGTCGACACCGAACTCGTCGGCGGCGACCGCGATCTGCCACGGCCGCAGGGGGAACTCGAGCCCGTCCAGGACGGCGGCGACTGCGGAGGCCCTCACGTACACCACAGGTACCGGCGGTAACAGGTAACCGTCAACGTGATCGTCGCGGCCTGTGACGCGCGTCGGAACCGGACAACCCGGGGTTGGCTTCGAGCGCACTCGAAGGCCTAGCGTCGAGGCCATGACGGCACTGAGCACCGTCCCGGAGACCGGGGCCGCGACGATTCCTGCGGCCGAGCCGCACGTCCATCCCGCGACCCGCCTGCGCACGATCCTCGACTCGGTCGCCGCGGCCGACGGCTCGCTGCCGCCGCTGAACGACGAGCTGGTCCGCGCCATGCGGCTGCCCGAGGATCTCCCCGAGCCGCTCGGGATCTCCGAGGTCGCCGAGATCACCGGGATCACGGCCCACACGCTGCGCTACTACGAGCGGATCGGGCTGGTCGACACCGACCGCGACGCCTCCGGGCGGCGGGTCTACGACCGCGACGCGCTGGGCCGGGTCGCCTTCGTGACCTGGCTGCGGCTCGCCGGGATGCCGATCGCCTCGGTGAGCCACTACCTCGCGCTCGCCAAGGCGGGGCCGGACACCCAGGACGAGCGGCTCGCGCTGCTCCTCGAGCAGCGCGCGGCCATCGTCGCGCAGCTGCGCGACCTGCAGGGCGCCCTCGCCGTCGTCGACTACAAGATCACCACCTACGGCGGGAGCTGCGGCGGCTGACCGGCCCGTGTGCGCTCCGTGGCGCCGCGATCAACCGGTTCGGCCGGCCGGGCGCCGTGCCCCCGATCCGTGATCGCGGCGAGTAATCTGCCCGCGGGCCAACAGAGGTGCACACGAGACCGACTCCGGGGGACGGTGTGGGGGTGACGGAGGTCGGGATCGGCGTCGGGATCGGGCGCTACCGCCTCGAGGAGCTCCTGGGCCGGGGCGGCATGGGCGAGGTCTGGCGCGCCTTCGACACCGGGCGGGAACGCTGGGTCGCGCTGAAGCTGTTGCTGGAGCCGCTGGCGCAGGACGGGGAGTTCGTCGCACGGTTCCGGCGCGAGGCCCGGCTGGCCGCGCGGCTGTCCGACCCGCACATCCTGCCGATCCACGACTTCGGCGAGCTCGAGGGCCGCCTCTACATCGACATGCGCATGGTCGACGGGCCCGACCTCGCCAAGGTGGTCTCCCGCGGCCCCGTCCCGCCGGACCGCACCGCCGCGATCGTCTCCCAGATCGCGAGCGCCCTCGACGCCGCGCACACCGGCGGCCTGGTCCACCGCGACGTCAAGCCGGCCAACGTGCTGCTGGCGGCGCGCGACCCCGTCTTCGCCTACCTCACCGACTTCGGCGTGGCCGCCGAGCAGGGCGGCCGCTCCGACCTGACGAGCGCGGGCACCGTCATCGGCACCCTCTCCTACCTCGCCCCGGAGACGTTCGAGGGCATCCCGCCGGGCCCGTCGTCGGACATCTACGCGCTCGGGTGCGTCCTCGCCGAGATGCTGCTCGGCCGCCCGCCCTTCCGGACGCCCACCCCCATCGACGCCATGCGCGCGCACACCCAGCAGCCGCCCCCGCGCCCGTCCGAGCGCAACCCCGCCGTGCCGACCGCGTTCGACGACGTCGTCGCCCGGGCCATGGCCAAGGACCCGGCGCGGCGCTACCGCACCGCGGGCGAGCTGGGCGCGGCGCTGCTGGCCGCGGTCGGGAGCGGGCCGTCGGTCCGTCCGACGTCGAGCGCCGACGGCGGGGCCACCGGCGTGGCCCCCGCGCCGACGGCCGCCGGAACGGCCCCCGCCCGCCGCGTCCCGACGACCTCACCCGGCGTCGGGACCTCGGCGGGGACCAGTGCCGGGTCGGGCACGGTGGTCGGCCCGCGCACACCCACCCCCGCCCTCGAGCTCCCCCCGGCGCGGGCCGGACGGCTCCCGCTGCGGCCGGACTACCAGGCGACGGCGGGGCCGCTGCGCTACCCGTCGCCGCTGCCGTTCCTGGGCAACCAGCGGTTCGTCGACGACGTGCGGCAGCGGCTCCGCTCCTCGCCGGGCGGCTCGCTGCTGGTCACCGGCCCCGGGGGCGTCGGGAAGACCACCGTCGTCGCGCGGGCGCTCGACGAGCTGCACACCGAGCTGGTGTCGGCGGCGACGGAGCCGACGCCGGTGGTGGTCGTGTGGCAGTCGGTCGCCCGCCCCACCGCGCCCGAGGAGCTGATCGTCCGGTTGATCCGGGGCCTGGCCGAGGCCCTGGAGCGGGCCGAGGTCGTGCCGCGCCTGTCCCCCGAGGTCGCCGAGCTCCTCGACCTCGTCCACCGCCGGACGTTCTACCCGTACCCCTTCGTCGACGCGGAGCACGACTTCGTGCGCCTGGTCGCCGCGCTCGCGAACGAGGCGAGGTCCGACACCGGCACCTCCCGGAAGTGGTTCCGGCGCGGCGGCACGGAGCCATGGGCGGGCCGCGTCGTCGTGGTCCTCGACGACCTCGACAAGCTCGCGGTGGACGGGCCCGGGATGGCGTCGTTCGAGGGCCTCCTGCGTGGGCTGCAGAACGTCCTGACCGCCACCGCGGCGCACTTCGTGGTCGTCGGCGGGGTCGAGGTCCTCGATGCCGCGCGCCGGAGCCAGACCCGCGGGAGCAGCATCTTCTCGGCGGTCTTCGGACGCCAGCTCTACCTCAACTCCCTCCCGCCCGGAGCGGCCGCCGAGCTGCTGCGCGGTGTGCTGATCGGCCCCGGCGCCGAGCTCGACGCCGCCCAGCTCGCCGAGCACCTGGAGTACCGCTCCCGCGGGCTGCCGCGGGTGCTCCTGGGCGAGCTGGACGCGCTCGTGGAGTGGCACCCGGACGGCCCGCACGTCGTGATCGACCAGGCGCGGGCGGTCGCCATCGCCTTCCACGCCGCCCTCGAGCGCCGGCTCGGCCCGCTGTGGGCGCAGGGCCGGCCGCGCGGACCGCTCCCCCACGCCGTCGACGTCGACCGCCGCCGCAGCGCCACCTACCTCGTCGTGACCTGGGCCCTGGACCGCCGCGGGACGACGTTCACCGCCTCGGACCTCGTGGCCGACCGGGCCGCCGCGCCCGCGGGCGACCTCGCCTCCGACGACGAGTGCGTCGGGCTGCTCCGCGAGCTCGCCGTGGTCGGGATCCTCGAGGCCCGCGAGCCCGACTCCGCCCAGGCGACGTTCGTCGGCGCGGTCGGGCCCGCCGAGACCGTCTACCGGCTCGCGCGCCCCGTCGCCGACGCCGCGGCGCGCACCGGGCCGGCGCCCCGCGAGCTGGGGCGCGTCGGCGACGGGCGCTACGCGCTCCTCGAGGAACTGGGTCGCGGCGCGCTCGGGCGGACCTACCGGGCGCGCGACACGTACATGAACCGCGACGTGGTCATCAAGATGCTCGACGTCCGGGAGCAGAAGCACGACGACGTGGCCCGCGAGCGGTTCCGCCGCGAGGTCGACCTCGTCCGCCGCCTCGACCACCCGCTGCTCGCGACGAGCATCGGCACGCTCGACGACGCCGGGCGCCCCGGTCTGGTCTCGGAGCTGGTCCCCGGCCTCGGGCTCGACGAGCTCCTCGAGCGGGGCCCGCTGGCGCCGCCCGTCGCGGTCGACCTGACCCTCGGCCTGCTCGACCTGCTGCACCACCTGCACCGCGCCGACGTCGTGCGGCTCGACCTGAAGCCGTCCAACATCGTCATCACCCCCGACGGCCGGCCGGTGGTGGTCGAGCTGGGCCTGGCCTACCGCGCGGGCACGGACGGGGAGCCGCTGGACGGCGTCGGGGTGGTGGTCGGGACGCCGCTCTACCTCGCCCCCGAGGCGCTGCAGGGCAAGGCCGTCGACGTCCGCTCGGACCTCTACGCCCTGGGCCTCGTCCTCGTCGAGATGCTCATCGCGCAGCCCGTCCGCCACGGCTCGGTCGCGACGATCACCGCCCAGGCCGCGGCCCCCGTCGACGTCGGCGGCCTCCCCTGCTCGCCGGAGCTGCGCGGGGTCCTGGAGACCCTCCTCGAGCCGGAGCCCGACGCCCGCTTCGCCGACCCCGCCGCCGTGGCGGGCGCGCTGGCGACGGTGCCGGAGCGGTACGAGTAGGTGCGCTTCGCGCTCGTGAGCAGTAATCCGTGCCCTGACACGGATTAGTGCTCACGAGGCGGAGCCACCTAGGCACCTTCGGCGTCGCCCTCCGCCTCGAGGAACGCCTCGCGCAGCGACTCGACCATCCCCGGGTCGGGGTTCTCCCACAGCCCGCGGTCGACGGCCTCGAGCAGCCGCTCCGCCATCCCGTGCAGCGCCCAGGGGTTCGCGTCGCGGAGGAACGCCCGGTTCTGCTCGTCGAGCACGTAGTTCTCGGTGAGGGAGCCGTACATCCAGTCGCTGACGGTGCCCGCGGTCGCGTCCCAGCCGAAGAGGTAGTCGACGGTCGCGGCCATCTCGAACGCACCCTTGTAGCCGTGGCGGCGCATGGCGGCCATCCAGCGCGGGTTCACGACGCGGCTGCGGAAGACCCGCGCGGTCTCCTCGATCAGCGAGCGCGTCCGCACCGCCTCCGGGCGCGTGGAGTCCCCGACGTAGGCCGCGGGCGCGGCCCCGGTCAGCGCGCGGACCGTCGCGATCATGCCGCCGTGGTACTGGTAGTAGTCGTCGGAGTCGGCGATGTCGTGCTCGCGGGTGTCGATGTTCTTCGCCGCGACCGCGATCCGCCGGTACGCCGCGCGCATCTCGTCGACGGCCGACTCGCCGGAGCGTCCCCGGCCGTAGGCGTGCCCACCCCAGGTCGTGTAGATCTCCGCGAGGTCGGCGTCGCCGCGCCAGTCGCGGGAGTCCATCGCCTGCAGCAGCCCCGCCCCGTAGGCACCGGGCGGCGAGCCGAAGATCCGCGTCGTGGCCTGCTGCCAGCTCGACCCGGTGGCCGCGTCGGCGCGGGCGTGGGCGGCGACGAAGTTGTCCTCGTCGGCCTCCTCGAGCCCCGCGACCAGCTGGACCGCGTCGTCCATCGTCGCCACCACGTGCGGGAAGGCGTCCCGGAAGAAGCCGCTGATCCGCAGCACGACGTCGACCCGGGGCCGGCCGAGCTCGTCGGTCGGGGTGACCTCCAGCCCCGTCACCCGCCGCGACGCCTCGTCCCACACCGGCCGCACGCCCATCAGCGCCAGGGCTTCCGCGATGTCGTCGCCGCTCGTGCGCATCGCCGCGGTCCCCCACAGCGAGAGCCCGACCGAGGTGGGCCACTCGCCGTCGTGGTCCTCGCGATACCGCTCCAGCAGGGAGTCGGCGAGCATCTGGCCGGTCTCCCAGGCCAGCCGCGACGGGACCGCGCGCGGGTCGATCGAGTAGAAGTTCCGGCCGGTCGGCAGCACGTTGACCAGCCCCCGCAGCGGCGAGCCGGACGGCCCGGCCTTCACGTGCCCGCCGTCGAGGGCGTGCAGGACGCCGTCGATCTCCTCGGTGGTCCGCCCCAGGCGCGGCACGACCTCGGTGGCGGCGAACTCGAGAATCCGCACCACCGTCTCGTGGTCGAAGGTCGAGCTCCGCTCTCCGGTGGCCTGCTCCCCGAGCACCTCGGTCGCGACGTCGACCGCGTCGGCCGGGCGCCAGTCCCGCTTCTCCATCCCGACGACGAGGCTGTGCGCCAGTTCCTCGGCGCGGTCGACGTCGATGCGGCCCGCGGCCCCAGCGCTCTCGTCGAGCCCCAGTGCCTCCCGCAGACCGGGCAGGGACTGCACGCCCGACCACATCTGCCGCGCCCGCAGCACGGCGAGCACCATGTCGATGCGCTCCTGCCCCGCCGGTGCCCGCCCCAGGATGTGCAGGCCGTCGCGGATCTGGGCGTCCTTGATCTCGCAGAGCCAGCCGTCGAGGTGCATGACGAACTCGTCGAAGCGCTCGTCGTCGGGCTGGTCGTTGACGCCGAGGTCGTGGTCGAGCTTCGCGGCCTGGATGAGCTGCCAGATCTGGCCGCGGATCGCCTCGATCTTGCCGGGGTCCATGGCCTGGATGGAGGCGTACTCGTCGAGCAGCTGCTCGAGCCGGGCGAGGTCGCCGTAGGACTCGGCGCGGGCCATCGGCGGTACGAGGTGGTCGACGAGCGTGGCGTGCGCACGGCGCTTGGCCTGGGTGCCCTCGCCGGGGTCGTTGACGAGGAACGGGTAGACCAGCGGGAGGTCGCCGAGGATGGGGTCCGGGGCGCAGGACGCGGACAGCGCCGCCGTCTTGCCCGGCAGCCACTCGAGGTTGCCGTGCTTGCCGACGTGGACCACGGCGTGGGCGCCGAAGCCGGCCTGCACCCAGCGGTACGCCGCGAGGTAGTGGTGGCTGGGCGGCAGGTCGGGGTCGTGGTAGATCGCGATCGGGTTCTCCCCGAACCCGCGCGGCGGCTGCATCATCACGACGACGTGCTCGCGGACGAGGGCGGCGAGGACGATCGCGTCCTCCCCGGTGGCGTCGTCGAGGAACATCGAGCCGGGCGCGGGGCCCCAGTGCTCCTCGACGCCGGCACGGAAGTCGGCGGGCAGCGTCTCGTACCAGGCGACGTAGTCGGCGACCGGGATGCGGACGGGGTTGGCCGCCATCTGCTCCTCGGTGAGCCAGTCCTGGTCGTAGCCGCCCGCGGCGATGAGGGCGCGGATGAGCAGGTCGCCGTCGTGCTCCTCGAGGCCCGGGACGGGGTTCTCGGGCGAGCCGACGACGTAGCCGGCGTCGCGCATCGCGTCGAGGAGGGCGACGACGGAGGCCGGGGTGTCGAGCCCGACGGCGTTGCCGATCCGGGCGTGCTTCGTCGGGTAGGCGGAGAGGACGAGCGCGATCTTCTTGTCGGCGTTGTCGAGGTGGCGCAGGCGGCCGTGGTTGACGGCGAGCCCCGCGACGCGCGCCGCCCGCTCGGGGTCGGCGACGTAGACCGGCAGCCCGTCCTGGTCGGTCTCCTTGAACGAGAACGGCACGGTGATGATCCGGCCGTCGAACTCGGGGACGGCGACCTGGTTGGCGGCGTCGAGAGGGCTGACGCCGTCGTCGTCGGCGAGCCACTCCTCGCGGGTCCGGGTGAGGCAGAGCGCCTGCAGGATCGGGACGTCGAGGGCGGCGAGCGCCCCGGTGTCCCACGACTCGTCGTCCTGCCCGGCGGAGGCCGAGGCCGGGCGCGAGCCGCCGGCGGCGAGCACCGTCGTGATCAGGACGTCGGCGTGGCGCAGGCGCTCGAGGAGCTCGTCGTCGGGGGCGCGCAGGCTGGCGCAGAACAGCGGCTCGGGGATCCCGCCGGCGTCGACGACGGCGTGGCAGAGGGAGTCGACGAATGCGGTGTTCCCGGCCATGTGGTGGGCGCGGTAGTAGACGACGGCGACGCGGGGTCGGGATGTCAGAAAAGTCTCGTTGCTGTCATCCAGTGTCGGCAAAGGGACTTTTCTGACATCGGGAGCCAGGTCCCACCCGGGCAGCCGACCCCACGTCGGCATCTCCTCCGGCGGCGCGAACCCGTGGCCGGTCAGCAGCACGGTGTCGGAGAGGAACGCCGCGAGCTCGCGCAGGTTGGCCGGGCCGCCCTGGGCGAGGTAGAGGTGCGCCTGGGTCGCGACGCCCACCGGCACCGTCGAGGACTCCATGAGCTGCGCGTCGGGCGCCTGCTCCCCGCCGAGCACGACGACGGGCCGCGGCTGCGACGCCGCGTCGAGCAGCGCGTCGAGGCCCGCCTCCCACGCCTGGCGTCCGCCGAGGAGGCGGACGACGACGAGGTCGACGCCCTCGAGCAGCCCCGGCAGGTCGTGCTCCGGGTCGACGCGGGCCGGGTTGGCCCACCGCCACGGCACGGCGCCGTCCTCGCTGCCGGCCCGGGCCGAGCGGAGGTCGGTGTCGGACGTCGAGAGGAGGAGCAGCACGGTCGACATCTCACCATCTGACTAGATGCTGGGCCATGGCCCCGTACTGTGTGACCATGCCCCGCTCCCGCCCCGACGCGTGCCCGGGGGCCTGGCGACGACACGACGCGGCCGACGGGGCGCTGGCGCGGTTCCGCCCCGTGGGTGGAGCGATCGGTGCGGACGAGCTGCGGTTGCTCGCCGGTGCCGCCGCCATGGGCGGGTCCCCCCTCGAGCTGACCTCCCGGGGATCGTGGCAGGTCCGCGGCCTCGCGGGAAGCACCGCCGACGACCTCGCCGACGCCCTGCGCGCCGACCGCCCCGACGCGCTGCTCGACACCCGCGGGCGCGACATCCCCTGCAGCCTGATCGCCTCGCCGGGGTCGACACGGCTCGACGCGGTGTCGGCGCAGGTCGCGGCGGCGCTGCGGGGACGCGTCGACGTGCCGGGCCGGCTGCTGATCGCGCTCGAGGACCGGGTTCCCGACGACGAGCGCGGCGACGACGCGAGGGAATCCGGCCGCTCCACCGGCACGAGGGCTCCCCTCGCGCCGGGCGGCGGGGACGTCAGCGGGCAGGGGGCCGACATCACGGTGGTCCTGACGCCGAGTGCCGACGACCTCACCGCCGCCCTCCTGCTCGACGGGCCCGACGGCGTGACCGACACCGGCCTGCGCCACCCCGACCCGGCCGCCCTCGCCCTCGCCGCCGTCGACGCCTTCGTCGCGCACCGCGGCAGCGCCTGGCGGGTCCGCGAGCTCGACGAGCCCGCCCGCGCGGCCCTGCTCGCGGGCGTCCACGACCGGACCACGCCCGCCGTCGTGACCCCCGCCCTCACCCCGGGCCCCGCCGACCCGACCGACCTCGGCCCGCGCCCGGACGGCACCCTCGAGGTCCTCCCCCGCCTCGGCGAGCTCGACACCGCCGCGGTGGTCGCCCTCGTCGACCTGCTCGCCGACGGTGTGACCCTGCGCGCCACCCCGTGGCGAACCCTCGTGCTGCGGGGCCTCGCCGATCCCGCGGACGCCGCCCGCCGGCTCGAGGGCCTCGTCGAGACCGACCCGGCGTCGCGCTGGCGCGGGCTCTCGGCCTGCGTCGGGGCACCGCGCTGCGCGAAGTCGCACGCCGACGTGCGCGGGGACCTGGCCGCCGCCGTCGCGTCGGGCCACGCCGGGGGCACCGTCCGCCAGCACTGGGTGGGGTGCGGACGCGCCTGCGGGACACCCGGCGGACGGGTGGCGGTGATCGAGGCCCTGGATCCGGACGAACCTCTGGGATACAACGTGCATGCTTCGGGGGGCCGTCAACAGCGAGGGACCTACCGCACGGTGGTCCGCTCGGGGAGGGTGACCGGATGACCTCGGGCAGGGCCGGCAGCGTGGCCGCGGAGCACGGGATCCACGAGCCGGCATCGGCGGCGATCCCGGCCTACGTCGCCGACGGCGCCGAGATCTACCGGCGTTCCTTCGCGATCATCCGCGCCGAGGCCGACCTCACCCATCTCCCTGACGACGCCCACGACCTCGTCGTCCGCATGATCCACTCCTGCGGGATGACCGACCTCGCCCTCGACACCGTCGTCTCCCCCGGCGCCGTCGCCGCCGCCCACCGGGCCCTGCGCGCGGGCGCCCCGGTCCTCTGCGACGCGATGATGGTCGCCTCGGGGATCACCCGACGCTTCCTGCCCGCGGGCAACGACGTCGTCTGCACCCTCGACGACCCCGACGTCCCGGCGAAGGCGGCCGCGCTGGAGACCACGCGCTCGGCCGCCGCGCTCGATCTGTGGCTCCCGCTGCTCGAGGGCGCGGTCGTCGCGATCGGCAACGCCCCGACCGCGCTCTTCCGGCTGCTCGAGCTGATCGAGGCCGGGGCGCCCCGACCCGCCGTCGTGCTCGGCCTTCCGGTCGGGTTCGTGGGGGCGATGGAGTCGAAGGCGGCGCTGGTCGGGCACCCGGCCGGGCTCGAGCACGTCGTGGTGCACGGACGCCGCGGGGGTTCGGCGATGACCGTCGGCGCAGTCAACGCGCTCGCCCTGGGCGCGGGCGCATGAGCGCCGGTGCGGGCGACGGGACGACGACGGCGGGGCGGCTCTACGGCGTCGGGGTCGGGCCCGGCGACCCGGATCTGCTGACGCTGCGCGCCGTCGACCTCATCCGGGACGCCGACGTCGTCGCGTACCACTGCGCGCGGCACGGCCGGTCGAACGCGCGGGCGATCGCGGAGCGGTTCCTCGGCACGCAGGTCGAGGAGGCCCTCACCTACCCGGTGACCACCGAGGCGACCGACGACTACCAGGGCCGGATCGACGCCTTCTACACCGAGGCCGCCGCCCGGCTCGCCGCGCACCTCGACGCCGGGCGGGACGTCGTCGTGCTCGCGGAGGGCGACCCGTTCTTCTACGGCTCCTACATGCACCTGCACAAGCGGCTGGCCCACCGGTACGAGGCCGAGGTCGTGCCGGGGGTGACGAGCGTGGCCGCCGCGGCAGCGGCACTCGGGACGCCGCTGGTGGAGCGCGACGAGGTCCTGACGGTGCTGCCCGGGACGCTGCCCGAGGACGAGCTGGCGCGCCGGCTCGCGGACACCGACGCCGCGGCCGTGATGAAGCTCGGCCGGACGTTCACCGGGGTCCGGACGGCGCTGCGGCGCTCGGGGCGGGCCGACGAGGCCCGCTACGTCGAGCGGGCGAGCACGGCGGAGGAACGCCAGGGCCGGTTCGAGGACGTCGACCCGGCGTCGGTGCCGTACTTCTCGGTCGGGATCGTGCCCTCGCGGGTGCACGTCGCGACGACGGGCGCGGCGCGGGCGGACGGGGATGCGGCCCTCGGTCCAAGCAGAGCCCCGATCCTTGCACCCAGTGACAGGAAAGCCCCGACGTCGGTCGGCCCGACCCACGGCGCCGTCACCGTCGTGGGCCTGGGCCCCGGGGCCCGCGACCGGCTCACCCCCGAGGCGGCGACCGCCCTCGCCGAGGCCGACGACGTCGTCGGCTACTCCACCTACGTCGCGCGTGTCCCGGCGAACCCCCGCCAGCGGGTGCACGGGTCGGACAACAAGGTCGAGTCCGAGCGCGCCGCCTTCGCCCTCGACCTGGCCCGCGCCGGCCGACGGGTCGCCGTCGTCTCCTCGGGTGACCCGGGAGTCTTCGCCATGGCGTCCGCGGTGATCGAGGTGGCCGCCGAGGACTACCCCGATGTCCCCGTCCGCGTCGTCCCCGGTGTCACGGCCGCCCACGCCGTCGCCGCGCGGATCGGCGCCCCCCTCGGCCACGACTTCGCGACGATCAGCCTCTCGGACCGCCTGAAGTCGTGGGACGTCGTGGAGCGGCGACTCGGGGCGGTGGCCGAGGCGGACATGGTCGTCGCGCTCTACAACCCGGCGAGCCGGTCGCGGACGTGGCAGGTCGAGGCCGCCCAACGCGTCCTGCTCAAGCACCGGGACCCCTCCACCCCGGTCATCGTCGGCCGCGACGTCGACGGGCCGGAGGAGTCGGTCCGCGTCGTCGAGCTCGGCGCGCTGGAGCCGTCCGAGGTCGACATGCGCACGCTGCTCATCGTCGGCTCCTCGCAGACCCGCTGGAGCCCGACGGGCGCCGTCTACACCCCGCGCCGGTACTGACGCGCCCTGCCACCGCGCCGAGGGCTTCCGGCCCGAGCCCTACGGGGTCGGGTTCCGGGACGTGGGCTTCGAGGTGCCGGCCGTGGAGCCGAGGTGACCCGAGCAGCCCCGGTGATCGAGAGATGACGGAGCCGGCTTGCTTCGGGGTGCCCGACGCCGCGAACAGGGATCCGACTACCCTTCGGCGTCGTGGGCCGGCCGGCGAGGCGTAGTTCGCATCTCCGTTCACCCGGTCGGCCCACCCTGGCAAACAAAACAGAAACAGGTAGTAACAGGCTATGTGATCCGGACGACGGGGTGAGTGCGAACTACGCACCACTCCTGGTCTGAACGGAGCACCCGTGTCTGTCACTCCTCAAGCGCCTGACGCCTCGTCGTCCGACGACGCCGGCCGCACTGTCGGCCCCTACTACGTCCCGCAGCAGCAGGGCGGCGGGCCCTCCATCCCCCAGCAGCAGGGCGCCGGCACCGTCCCGCCGTGGAATCCACAGCCGCCGGCCCCCGCGCCCCGTCCCACGAACACCGCGGCGACGGCGGGCTTCGTCATCGCCCTGGTCGCTGCGGTCGTCGCCCTGATCCCCCTGCTCGGCGCCGTCTCGTGGCTGCTGGCGCCGGTCGGGATCGTGTTCGCCATCGTCGGGCTGTCCCGGGCCACGCCGTCGCGTGCCGCGGCGGGTCGGACCCTGGCGATCTGGGGCATCGTCCTCGGTGTCATCGCGCTGATCATCTGCTCGATCTACGCCGCCGCCTTCGCCAAGGCGGCGAGCACGACCAGCACCTCGTCGAGCAGCGGCTACTCGGCCCCGTACACCTACTCGGCGCCCGCACCGAGCTACACCCCGCCGTCGTACTCGGCGGGCTCGTCGAGCGGTGGTTCCTCCTCCTCGTCGTCGGGCGACTCGGCGACGGCCCCGGCTCCCGACCCGAACACGTTCTCGGCGGGCACCTACGAGGTCGGCACCGAGATCCAGCCCGGCACCTACAGGACCACCGGCTCGTCCTTCTGCTACTACGAGCGCGACAAGAACCTCGACGGCGAGCCTCGACTCGATCATCGCCAACGACAACGTGCAGGGTCAGGGCATCATGAAGGTCGCCGCGTCGGACAAGTACATCAAGTTCGACGGCACCTGCACCTGGACCAAGAAGTAGGCCCCTGCTCGAACTCACGACGTGACACGACGACGACGGTCCCCTCGGTTCTCCGAGGGGACCGTCGTCGTTCGATCGCGAGCGCACCTCAGACCGAGGCCAACTCCACCCCACCCGCGGCGACCGCCTTCGCGGCCACCAGCGACGCGTGCGTCGGCGCGTCCGGGACGTGGGCCGGCTTCAGGGCCGCGAACTCACGGCGCAGCACCGGCACGACCTCCTCGCCCAGCAGGTCGAGCTGCTCGAGGACGGTCTTCAGCGGCAGGCCGGCGTGGTCCATCAGGAAGAGCTGGCGCTGGTAGTCGCCGACGTACTCGCGGAACCCCAGCGTCCGGTCGATGACCTCCTGCGGCGACCCCACCGTCAGCGGCGTCTGCGTGGTGAAGTCCTCCAGCGACGGGCCACCGCCGTAGACCGGGGCGTGGTCGAAGTACGGCCGGAACTCGTTCACGGCGTCCTGGGACCGCCGCCGCATGAACACCTGGCCGCCGAGCCCGACGATCGCCTGGTCCGCCGACCCGTGCCCGTAGTGCTCGAACCGGCGCCGGTAGAACTCCACCATCTGCTTGGTGTGCGACGCCGGCCAGAAGATGTGGTTGTGGAAGAAGCCGTCGCCGTAGAACGCGGCCTGCTCGGCGATCTCGGGCGAGCGGATCGAGCCGTGCCAGACGAACGGGGCGACGCCGTCGAGCGGGCGCGGGGTCGAGGTGAACCCGTGCAGCGGGGTGCGGAACTCGCCCTCCCAGTCCACGACGTCTTCGTCCCACAGCCGACGCAGCAGCGCGTAGTTCTCGATCGCCAGCGGGATGCCGTTGCGGATGTCCTGGCCGAACCAGGGGTAGACCGGGCCGGTGTTGCCGCGGCCCATCATGAGGTCGACGCGTCCGCCCGCGAGGTGCTGCAGCATCGCGTAGTCCTCGGCGATCTTGACCGGGTCGTTGGTCGTGATCAGCGTCGTGGACGTGGAGAGCTGCAAGGTCGAGGTCGTCGCCGCGATGTAGCCGAGCAGCGTCGTCGGCGACGAGGGCACGAACGGCGGGTTGTGGTGCTCGCCGGTCGCGAAGACGTCGAGCCCGACCTCCTCCGCCTTCTGCGCGATCGTCACCATCGCCTGGATGCGCTCGGCCTCGCTCGGCGTGCGACCCGTCGTCGGGTCCGGCGTGACGTCACCGACCGTGAAGACCCCGAACTGCATGGGGGCCGCCTCCCTCTTTGTTGAAGTATCAACTACTGAGGCGCTCAACCCGGGAGCGCCCCGAGTTGTTCCCGCACGACGCCGAGCGCCCCGGCCACGTCCGCGACCACCCGCACCCCGGCCGGCACCGACGGTCGGTCGATCAGCACCACCGGCACCCCGAGCTCGCGGGCCGCGGCGAGCTTGGCCTCGGTCGCGCCCCCGGAGTCCTTGGCGACGACGACGTCGATGCGGTGCCGGCGCAGCAGCGCACGCTCGTCGTCGAGGGCGAACGGGCCGCGCGCGAGCAGCAGCTCCGACCGGGCGGGCAGCACGTCCGGCCTCTCGATCGCGCGGACCAGGAACCACGCGTCGACGTCGAGGAACTCCCCGACGCCCTGCCGCCCGATCGCGAGGAACACCCGGCTGAAACCGCCGCCCGCACACCCGGCCGCCGCGGCACCCGTCGTCGGGACCCGTCGCCAGTCGTCGCCCGGGCCCTCCGTCCACCCGGGACGGCGCAGCACGACGAGCGGGGTGCCGGTGCGCGCGGCGGCCTCGGCGGCGTGCTCGGTCATGCGGGCGGCGAAGGGGTGGGTGGCGTCGACGAGGAGGTCGACCCGCTCGCAGGCGACCGCCAGCCCGTCGACGCCACCGAACCCTCCGGTGCGGACGTCGCCGGCGGGGAGACGGGGGTCGCGGGTGCGCCCGGCGAGCGAGGTGGTGACGAGGACGCCGGGCGTGGTCGCGAGGGCGTCCGCCAGCTCGCGGGCCTCGGCGGTGCCGCCGAGGACCAGCACGCGCCGCGCGGTCACCGCTCGCGGGCGGCCGAGTAGAGGTGGCTCTCGCACCCCTGGTCGGCGAGTCCCACCACCGGGCCCACGACGATCACGGCGGTGCGCCGGATGCCCGCCGCCTCGACCTTGGCCGCGATGTCCGCGAGGGTCCCGCGGACCACGAGCTCGTCGGCGCGCGAGGCCCGTGCGACGACCGCGACCGGCTCGTCGGAGGGCCGGTGCTCGCGCAGCAGGGCCACCACCTCGGCGCACCGCTGGACCGCGAGGTGCAGGACCAGGGTCCCGCCGGCCGCGGCCCAGACGTCGAGCGACTCCCCGGGCGGCATCGGCGTCGCGTTCGCCGCGTCGCGGGTGAGCACGACCGACTGCCCGACGCCGGGCACGGTCAGCTCGGTGCGCAGCGCTGCCGCCGCGGCGGAGAACGCGGGGACGCCGGGCACGATCTCCCAGGGGACGCCGGCCGCGTCGAGGCGGCGGGTCTGCTCGGCGACGGCGGAGAAGATCGCGGGGTCGCCGCTGCAGAGTCGGGCGACGTCGTGGCCCGCCTCGTGGGCGGCGAGGATCTCGGCGACGATCTCGTCGAGGGTCAGCCGCGCGGTGTCGACCGTGTGGGCGTGCGGCGGGCACTGGGCGAGCAGGTCCTCGGGCACCAGCGAGCCGGCGTAGAGGCAGACCGGGCTCGTCGCGATGGCGCGCAGGCCGCGCACGGTGATCAGGTCGGCCGCGCCGGGGCCGGCGCCGACGAAGCGGACGGTCACGGGGTCCTCCAGGGCGGGGTGATCGACGACGGTTCCCTGACGTCCAGTGTCTGGAACGAGTCGTTCCTGGGACTGGGGGACGGGGACGGGCCCACCCGCAGGACCCACTGCGTCACCGGCGCCAGCGCCTTCCACCCGAGGTAGCGCCCGACGGGGGCCGCGCGCGACACCGCGATCCGCCGGATCGCCCCGCCGTGCTCGGCGAGCGCCGCCGCGAGCGCGGCCTCGCCCTCGAGCGTCACCGCGTTGGCCACCAGCCGCCCGCCCGGGCGCAGCGCGGTCCGGCACGCGTCGAGCATCCCGGGCACCGAGACGCCGCCCCCGACGAACACCGCGTCCGGCGCCTCGAGTCCCGCCAGCACCTCCGGCGCCCGGCCCTCGACGACCCGCAGCGCCGGCACCCCGAGGGCCTCGGCGTTCGCGGTGATCCGCGCGGCGCGGTCGGCGCGCGTCTCGATCGCGATCGCCCGCGCCGTCGGCTCGGCGCGGCACCACTCGATGCCGATCGAGCCCGCTCCCCCGCCGACGTCCCAGAGCAGCTGAGCAGGCAGCGGGCGCAGCGCGGCGACCGACAGCGCGCGGAGCTCGGCCTTGGTCAGCTGGCCGTCGTGGTCGTAGGCGGCGTCGGGGAGGCCGGGCGCGCGTCCGAGGAGGTCGTCGTCGGGCAGCGTCGGGCAGGTGACGGCGACGACGGCGAGCGGGTCGCCCGCGGGGGCGTCCCAGTCGGCGGCGACGCCGTCCGCGCGCGACTCGTGCTCCGCGCCGAGGGAGGCGAGCACGCTCATCCGCGCCTGCCCGTACCCGGCGCCGACGAGCAGGGCGGCGAGGAGCGCGGGGGTCCCGCCGGAGTCCGCGAGGACGAGCAGGCGCCGCCCCGGCGCGAGGGCGGCGCGGACGGCGGCGAGGGGGCGCCCGACGGCGGAGACGGTCACGACGTCCTGTTCGGTCCAGCCCATCCGCGCCGCCGCGAGGGCCAGCGAGGACGGGTGCCCGACGACGACCGCCTCCGGCCGGTGGCGCAGGACGGTCGACCCGATGCCGAAGAACATCGGGTCGCCGCTGGCGAGCACGACGAGCTCGGCGCGGGCGTGCCGGTCGAGCAGCCCGGGCAGGGCGGGCATCAGCGGGGCGGGCCAGGCCTCGCGCTCGGCGGTGACCGCGTCGGGCAGCAGGTCGAGCTGGCGGGGCGCGCCGAGGACGACGGCGGCCTTCTCCAGTGCGGTGCGGGCCGGCGGGGCGAGGCCGGGCCACCCGTCGGCGCCGATGCCGACGACGGTGACGCTCACGGACCGGAGACGGAGCGCCGCGGAGCTCGGCCGTCGGGGCCGTCGGGGTGACGATCGCTGGCACGCACGGCGACCCACCCTAGGTGCTCGGTCCTCCGATGTCCCCGGCCGCGCGACGTGACGAGGTCCTCCCCCACCACGTCGCCGGCCCGATGTGAGGATGGCGCCTTTCTGACGTCAGGTGTCAGCGAGGGTCCGTCGCTGACACGAGGTCAGCCCTTCGACGCCACCTCGTCCGCGTACTTCTTCGTCATGTGCTCCACCGCCGAGAGCTGCGTCGCCGCGTGCTCGTCGCGACGCAGGCCGGCGCGCTCCTTCGCGGCCTGGGTCGACTCGGCGTGCGAGCGCCCGCCCCACGTCGTGCCCTGGAAGTGCGGCACCACGTTCTGCGCGATGAGCTCCCAGGAGCGCCGGGTGGCCTCCGGGTTGGCCCACTCGTGCCCGAGCAGCAGCATCGCGCCGAACCCGCCCGACTGGTCGGTGAGCCGCTGGACCTGCGCCTTCGCGTCCTCCGGCGTGCCGATCGCCCCGATGCCGGCCTCGTTGATGAAGTCGATCATCTCCTTGACGTCGCCGCCCTCGACCGCCATCTGCGGGAACGCGGCCGTCTTCTGGAAGTAGCGGAACCACGACTCGATGCCGTACTCGACGTCGCGGTAGGCCTGCTCGCGGGTCTCCGCGATGTGCATGAGGCCGACGAGGCGCCACTTCTCGCGGTCGGGCTCGGGCTGCCCGTAGTGCTCGGCCCGCTCCTTCACGACGTCCCAGTGGTGGGCCAGCGCGTCGAACCCGTCCTGGGACAGCGTCGCGCCGATGTTCAGCAGGCCGACGCCGTGCCGGCCGGCCATGCGCGGCCCGGTCGGCGACGCCACGGCCGCGACGGCGATGTCGAAGCACGGCTCGGTGTAGGGCCGCAGCTGCAGCTGGGCCTCGACGAGGTTGTGGGTCTTCGTCTGCTCGGTGACGACCTCGCCGGCGAGGAGCCGGATGATGATGTCGAGGTTGACGTCGAGGAGCTCGCGGGTCTCGGTGGGGTTCAGCCCGATCATCGACGAGTCGGTCGGCAGCGACCCGGGCCCGACCCCGAGCATCGAGCGCCCGCGGGTCAGGTGGTCGAGCAGGACCATCCGGTCGGCCACCCAGAGCGGATTGTGGTAGCTCGCGGAGGTCACGCCGGTGCCGAGCTTGATCCGCTTGGTCCGCTCGGCGGCCGCCGCGATGAAGATCTCCGGCGAGGCGATGATCTCGCTGCCCGCCGAGTGGTGCTCGCCGATCCAGGCCTCGTCGAACCCGAGGTCGTCGAGATGCTCGATGAGCGAGAGGTCGCGTTGCAGCGCCAGGGTCGGGTTCTCACCTGCTCGGTGGAACGGGGCCAGGAACGTGCCGAATCGCAACCTGCTCACGCGTCCTCCTCGACGTCGGGACCTCCTCGGTGAACGTAAGCCGGGTCACACGCTTGTGTCCATGACGTACCTGTTCCGATGCGCCGGGTCAGGTGGCCGCGCTGCGGCGGTGCGCGACGTGCGCCGCGGCGGCGGGACCGAGCGCGACGGCGATCCGGCCGATGAGCATCCGCAGCTCGTCGCCGGGCCAGTCGGGCGGGCGCAGCTCGCGGGGCAGGCCGGGGTCGCGCAGGAGGTCCACGAAGACCGCGTTCGTGATCCGCAGGAGGCGACGCAGCGCCTCGGGGCCGGGCTCGGGGGGTGGCGCGTCGAGTGCGGTGTGCAGGGACGGGAGGTGGGCGCGCAGGTCGGCCGCGAGGTCGTCGAGGGCCCAGGCCCGCCGGGCCATCGCGGCCGCGACGCTCACGGCCGTCCCCGCCCCGGCCACACCCACATGATCGTCGGAATGACGAGGATCCGGACGCCCACCGCTCGGATCCCCGTCATCCCGGCGATCATGAGCGGGCTCGGGCGCTCCGGACCGCAGCGGGCCGCCGTCGGGGAAGCCGCCCTCCACCGAGAGCCGCCCGAGGATCACCGAGGACCCGGCCGGTGCGTCGGCGAGGACCGCAGCCAGTGCTGCGCTCCGGTCCACCGGGCTGATGAGGAGGCCCGGCTGCCAGGGCGCGTACCCGACGAGCACGGCGGCACGACGCAGCCGGTCGCGGTAGGCACGCGCGGACTCCGGCACCTGGTGCAGCAGCGTGTGGAACGCGCCTTCCCAGGCCGGGGCCGCGCCGCGGTCGTCGCGCAGCCGCTCGACGGAGGCCCGGAAGGCGCCGACGAGGTGGTGGTCGACCTGCCGTCCCCGCCGGGTGGTCTCGAGCTGCCCCTGCTCGCGCATCCGGGCGAGGGCCCGCCGGGCGGCCGCGGGCGCGAGCCCGAGGTCCCCGAGGAGCGCGACGAGGGCAGGTCCGGGCAGCGTCGGGCCGCCGGACAGGCCGTAGAGGGCCGCGACGAGGGCCGCCGGCGAGCCCTGCCGCGTCAACGCCCCGTGTTGTACGGTTCCGCTCACGATCGGGAGTGATCCTGTCACAAGGGGCGGCTGTGCTGGTGAGAATCCTTCCGTGGGTCCTGATGGCCGTGCTGGACATCGCGGCCCCGATCGTCGTCTACGACGTGGCCTCGGGCGCCGGGCTGGGCGACGTGCCCGCCCTGCTGCTGAGCGCGATCGGGCCGGCGGTCAACGCCGTGATCTCGGTCGTGATGCGGGGCCGGATCGACGAGTTCAGCGCCTTCGTCCTGACGATCATCGTGGTGGGCGCGGTGACCTCGCTGCTGTTCTCCGACCCGCGGCTGCTGCTGCTCAAGGAGTCGGTGGTGACCGGCGTCGTCGGGCTGGGATTCCTCGCGAGCATCCCGACGAGCCGACCGGTGATGTTCCTGTTCGGGCGCCGCTTCGCGACCGGCGGCGATCCCGAGCGGGTCGTCTGGTGGAACGGGCTGTGGCAGTACCGGGGGTTCCGGCGCACGCAGCGGCTCCTGACGGCGATGTGGGGCCTGGCCCTGTTCGGCGAGGCCGTGGTGCGCGTCGTCCTCACCTACCGGCTGCCGGTGGCGACGATGGTCGTCGTCAACGCGGTCGTGCCCGCCGTCGTCATCGGGGTGCTCGTGATCGCGACGGTCGTCTGGGGCAAGGCGGCCGGGAAGGCCGGTGCCGCCCGCGCGGCCGCCGTGGGTGCCTCCGGCTCGTGAGCAGAAAGTGCGGCTATGACGGCACTTTCTGCTCACGGGCGCGCAGCGCACCTAGGGCCGGAACGCGGTCCCGCCGGCCAGGGCGTACAGCCGGCCGTGCTCGTCGACCAGCTCCGCCCGCCCGACCCGCAGGCGCCGACCGCCGTGCTCGACGACGACGCGGCACATCACCGGCTGGCCCGCGGCGCGCACGGGGCGGATGAAGCTGACCGAGAAGTCGTCGGGGACGACGTCGAGGGCGTGCAGGAGACCCCGGGCGGCGATCCCGGCGAGCGCCCCGCCCTGCACGACGCCCGCCGAGTTGAGCGCTGTCGCGTCCGGGTGGGCGATCATCGTCGTGCCGTCGCGGGTCGGGTCCTCGCCGCGGTGGGGCATGAGCATGCGCCACGGGATGGGCCGGTTCGACCAGGTCGGGGCCATCCGTCCGTAGCGGCCGGCGAGCTCGTCGGTGAGCACGGCGTTGCGCCCGACGCAGCGCGCGATCGCCCGGCCCTCGCGGTCGGTGATCGTGGCCGAGCTCAGCCCGACGCCGTTGCGGGCGTCGTCGAGCTGGCCCGTCGCGAGGAGCTGTTCCCCCGACAACGGCCGCCCGAGGAGCTGGACCCCGAGGCGCACCGTGACGATGCGGTCGCCCGCGCGCAGCGTGCTGGAGTAGGGCACCCCGAGGGCGAAGTCGGCGAGGATGAGGAGCGACTCGAGCAGGCCGTCCCCGGCCACCGTGGGCATGCGCGCGGCGCAGCTGCCCCGGTCGATCTCGGTCAGCTCGGCGTGCACGGCGGCGTGGATGGGGGCCAGGGGTGTCCCGTCCGCGACGAGGCGGCGCAGCACCGCCAGGGGGCTCGGGTCCTCACTCACGCGCGCGATCATGCCGGGTCCCGACATCGGGGCGACGATCGGGCGACGCTGCGTCGTCCCGTCGGCCGCCCCGACGGTCGTCGGACCCGGTCAGCGCGCGGCCGTCGGGATCTTGACCGTGACCCCGGTCAGCTCCTCGCACGCGGTGAACAGCGCGGTCTGGACGTCGCGGTCGTGCGACGCGGCCGTGGACCCGACCGGGATCGGGTGGCCCCAGGTCTCGCCCCAGCCGTCGGGGCCGACGTAGAGGCCGCCGGGCAGGTCGGGCACCGTCGCCGCGTACAGCTCGGGCAGGGCGCCCATGTCCGGGCCCTGCGCGAAGAACCGGTTGCCGAGGCCCATCAGCGCGTCCTGGAAGGACTCGGTCCGCGACTGCAGGTTGGTGGCGCTGTAGCCGGGGTGCGCGGCCATCGAGCGCAGCGACGAACCGGCGGCGACGAACCGGCGCTCCAGCTCGTAGGCGACCATCAGGTCCCCGAGCTTGGACTGCCCGTAGGCGAGCCAGCGCTGGTAGCGGCGGCGCTCCCAGTTGAGGTCGTCGAGCTTGATCGAGCCGATCCGGTGCATCACCGAGGACATCGTCACGACGCGGTCGGTGATGCGGTCGAGGAGCAGGCCGGTCAGGGCGAAGTGGCCCAGCACGTTCGTGCCGAACTGCATCTCGAAGCCGTCGGCGGTGCGCTGCGTGCGGGATCGCCATCAGGCCGGCGTTGTTGATCAGGGTCGCGACCGGGCCGTCGAGGCGGGCGGCGAACCGACGGACCGAGGCGAGGTCGGAGAGGTCGAGCTCCTCGACGGTGGCCGTGCCCGGGACGCGCCCCGCGTGATGTCGGCGGCGGCCTGCTCGCCCTTGTCGGTGTTGCGGCAGGCGAGCACCACGTGCGCGCCGTGCGCGACGAGCTCGCGGGACGCGACGAGGCCGAGCCCGGAGTTCGCGCCGGTGACGACGAACGTGCGGCCGGTCTGGTCGGGGATGTCAGCGGATGTCCACGGAGCCATGGGAGGGGGGTTACCCGCACGGGCACGGTTTCCGTCGCCCGGACGGCGGAATCCGCTCACATCGCGGCGGCGATCACCCGGTACGCGGCCGCGTTGACGCACAGCCCGACGTGGCTGCCGCGGACCACGACGTTGCGCACGCGGCCCTCGTCGTCCTCGTCCACCACGCAGGAGTCCGGGCGCACGATCCCGTCCTCGCTCGTGCGGATCGACGTCAGCGGGACGGGGCTGGCGCGGCGCAGGTCCCCGCGAACGCGCACGGGCAGTTCGTGGTGAGGCACTGCGGGCGCGCGGGCCGCAGCAGGTTCTGACCCAGCCGCGCCCACCCGACGGCGGCCAGGGTGAGTACCGAGGCGTCGAACGGGGAG
This sequence comes from uncultured Actinomycetota bacterium, assembly GCA_963849235.1. Lineage (GTDB taxonomy): Bacteria > Actinomycetota > Actinomycetes > Mycobacteriales > Pseudonocardiaceae > Actinomycetospora. The sequence goes on from CAWKGY010000009.1 coordinate 187,257, forward strand.
GACAGCGGGCTGCCCAGCGTGACCACCTGGCGCACCCGGCGCGGGCGCCGCACGCCCACCGCGTGCGCGAGCAGCCCGCCGCGGCTGTGCCCGATGAGGGTCACGGGCCGGCCGGTCCGCTCGGCCACCTCGGTCACCCGCCGGTCGAGCCGGCGCACGGCGGTCTCGGAGCAGTCGACGTTCCAGGCGATGCCCGACCGGTAGGTCCGGTGGCCGAGGCGGCGCAGCCAGGCCCGCATGACCGCCAGCGACGCGTCGCCGGCGAGGAACCCGGGCACGAGCACGACCGGGGCGCCGTCCCCGCGGGGGACGCCGACACCGCGGTACACGTCGCTCGCGAGCAGCGCCGCCAGCTCGAGCTGGACGCGGGCCTCGCCCAGCAGGTTGCCCCGGAACGGCGGGACCACCGGGCGCGTCGTCGTGGGTCGCCGGCTCCCCTGCCATGCTCCGGGACGCTACTGGGCCGTCCTGCCCGGGCGGCGTCCGCGCGGACTCCCACGAAGGCCGCAGGCCGGACGGGATAGTGGCGGCGTGCACCTCTCCGGCGAAGCGGACGCGGTCGCCGTCGACGGCGACCACCGGGTGTGCGCGGCCATCGCCGCGCTGCCGGACCAGGCGACGATGCACGGCTGGGTGTCGCGTTTCGCCCTGCTCGCGGACCCGACGCGGCTGACGCTGCTGCTCTGCATCCACGAGGTCGGCGAGATCTGCGTGTCCGACCTGGCGGTCGCGGCCGGGCTCAAGGACTCCACGACGAGCCAGGCGCTGCGGCTGCTGCGCGCCCAGAACCTCGTCAGCGCGCACCGCGACGGCCGGGTCGTGCGCTACCGGCTGGCCGACCCCGTCGTCACCGACCTGCTGGAGCGGATCCACGACGGCGACGGCCCCCCCTCGGTGCGGCCGCCGTCACCCCAGGAGCAGCTCGAGGATCTCGACCGAGACGCTTCGCCTCGATGAGGAACGAGTCGTGCCCGTAGGGCGACTCGATCCGTTCGACCGGTCCCGACGACGGGATCAGCTCCGCCAGCTCCTCCTGCTGGTGCAGGGGGTAGAGCCGGTCGGACGTCGACCCGGCGACGACGGTGCGTGCGGTCACCCGCCCGAGCGCGTCGGCCATCGACCCCCGGCCCCGGGACACGTCGTGGCCGTTCATCGCGGCCGTCAGCGCGACGTAGGACCCGGCGTCGAACCGGTGCACGAGCTTCTCGGCGTGGTGGTCGAGGTAGGACTCCACCGCGAACCGGCCCGGGGAGGCCGCGTCGTACGGGTTCTCCCCCGGCTGCGGCCGGCGGCCGAAGCGGGTGTCGAGCTCCTCGGCGGTGCGGTAGGTCGTGTGGGCGATCCGGCGGGCGACGCCGAGCCCGATGTGCGGGCCCTCGCCGCGAGGGCGGTCGTGGTAGTCCCCGCCGCACCAGTACGGGTCCTCGCGGATGGCCGCGAGCTGGGGCGACGCCCACGCGATCTGGTCGGCCGACGCCGAGGCGCAGCAGGCCAGCAGGAGCAGCCGCTCCACGCGCTCGGGGTGGGTGACCCCCCACTCGACGGCGCGCATCCCCCCCATCGAGCCGCCGAGCACGGCGGCCCAGCGCCCGATCCCCAGCTGGTCGGCGAGCCGGACCTCGAGGGCCACCTGGTCGCGCACGCTGGTGGCGGGGAACCGCGAGCCCCACGGCCGACCGTCGGGGGCCGGTGACGCCGGCCCCGTCGTGCCCTGGCAGCCGCCGAGGACGTTGGGGGCGACCACGAACCACCGGTCGGTGTCGATGGCCAGCCCGGGCCCGACGACGGCGCTCCACCAGCCGGGGGTGGGGTGGCCGAGGCCGGCGGGGCCGGTGACGTGGCTGTCGCCGGTCAGCGCGTGCAGGACCAGGACGGCGTTGTCGCCCCGGAACTCGCCCCACGTCTCGTAGGCGACGGAGACGTCGGGCAACGCCGATCCGCTCTCGAGAGGCAGCGGATCGGGGAGGGTGACGAAGCGACGGTCACCGACCGGGTCCCCCTCCCGCCACGCACCGGTGGCGGGAGGGAGGACCGGCACGGTGTCGGAGGACGGCGGACCCCCGGGAGAGCCCGCCGCCCGACCACCGGGCAGCAGGTGGGTCACACGTGCGACTTGGCCGCGGTGAAGCCGGCCTCGAGGTCGGCCTTGAGGTCCTCGACGTTCTCGATGCCGACGGCGAGGCGCACCAGGCCCGGGGTCACGCCGCTGGACTCCTGCTCGTTCTCGGAGAGCTGGCTGTGCGTCGTCGACGCCGGGTGGGCGATGAGGCTGCGCACGTCGCCGATGTTGACCAGCTGGGAGTGCAGGCTGGTGCCGTCGACGAACGCCCGGCCGGCGTCGACGCCGCCGCGCAGGTCGAACGACACGATGGCCCCGACGCCCTTGGGGAGGTACTTCTTCCCGGCCTCGTACCACGGGCTCGACGGGAGCCCGGCGTAGTAGACCTTCTCCACCTCGTCCCGCGCCTCGAGCCACTCGGCCAGCGCCTGCGCGTTGGCCACGTGGCGCTCCAGGCGCAGCGACAGCGTCTCGATGCCCTGGATGATCAGGAACGAGTTGAACGGGGCGATCGCCGCGCCGGTGTCGCGCAGCAGCTGGACCCGCAGCTTGGCCGCGTAGGCGCCCGGGCCGAGGGCCTCCCAGTACTTCAGGCCGTGGTAGCTCGGGTCGGGCTCGGTGAAGCCGGGGAACCGGTCGCCGTGGGCGCCGAAGTCGAACGTGCCGGCGTCGACGACCAGGCCCGCGATGGTGGTGCCGTGCCCGCCGAGGTACTTGGTGGCCGAGTGGATGACGATGTCGGCGCCGTGCTCGATGGGGCGGAGCAGGTAGGGCGTGGGGACGGTGTTGTCCACCAGCAGCGGGACGCCGACCTCGTGGGCGACCCCGGCCACCCCCGCGACGTCGAGGACGTTCGAGCCCGGGTTCGCGATCGTCTCGGCGAAGAACAGCTTGGTGTTCGGCCGGACGGCGTTGCGCCACTGCTCCAGGTCGTCCTGGTCCTCGACGAACGAGACCTCGATGCCCAGCTTCGGCAGCGTGTAGTGGAACAGGTTGTACGTGCCGCCGTAGAGGCTCGGGCTCGACACGAAGTGGTCGCCCGAGTTCGCGATGTTGAGGATCGCGGCCGTGGTGGCCGCCGACCCGGAGGCGAACGCGAGGGCCGCGACCCCGCCCTCGAGCGTCGCGACGCGCTGCTCGAGCACGTCCTGCGTCGGGTTCATGATCCGCGTGTAGATGTTGCCGGGCTCGGCCAGGCTGAACAGGTCGGCGCCGTGCTGGGTGTCGCGGAAGACGTAGGACGTCGTCTGGTAGATCGGCGTGGCCCGGGCCCCCGTGCTGGGGTCGGGTGCCGCGCCGGCGTGGATCTGCTGGGTCTCGAACGACCAGTTGGCCTCGGGGGTGCTCATGCTCTCTCTCGTCTCCTGGGTGAAGGGTGTTCGGGGATCAGCTGACGGACCGGGTGCTCCGACGACAGAACTCGTCGAAGGCGTCGATACGGCGACTGGGCCAGAACTCGTCACGGACGGACTCGAGCACGGCGGTGTGGAGCACGCGCCCACCCTAAGGGGTCGGTCCACTGCTGGTGAGTACTCCGGTGGTGCAGTCCACGGTGCCCGCGATCCCCGCCAGGGCGAACAGTGCGCCACGCGGTGAGGAGGAGACCGCGGTGCGTGCGGGCCGCAGGATCCCGACCTGGCGCCACAGCGCGGCCCGCGGCGCCAGCCCGGCGAGCACCGCCGCGGCGAGGGTGTCGTCGACGGGGCTCCGATCACGCCCGACGACGGCGAGGGCCTCGGCCCCCAGCGTGCGCGCGACGACGAGCTGCCAGAGGTACTCCTCGGTCGAGCAGTCCCCGAAGGAGCAGTGCACCGGGGCCTCGAGGTCCGCGACCGTGCGCGCCGCGTCCTGCGCGGCGGCCGCCAGCCGCCCGAAGGCCGCGGCGGCGTCGTCGTCACCGCCGAGGAGGTCGCCGTCGAAGGCGTCCGGCCCGACCTCCGCCATCGTCCGACCCGCCAGCAGCGCGGGGATCCACGCCTCGTCGCGCGCGACGTGGGCGAGCGCGTCACGCACCGGGACGCCGCTGGGCGGATCGGTCGCGAACACCGGCCCGAACCGCGCGGACGGCGGCGCGTCGGTGACGGCCACGATCGCCTCGGCCATCGCACGGTCGGATCGGACGAAGGTCTCGACGAGGCTCATGGCTCCTCCTGTGCTCCCGGGGTGCTGGGGACACCGTCGCGCAGGAGGCGGTCGGTTCCTGTCCTCGTCCCTGTCCTCGTCCCGGACGGGCCGGGGCTCCCGGCCGGGCCGGGGACCCCGGCCGGACCCGTGGCCACGAGGGTCGCCCCGATCGCGACGAGGTAGGCGAGCAGCGCCGCGATCATGGGCCACGTCAACGACTCCGCGCCGCCGATGGTGAGCAGCGTGCCGAACACGGCCGCCCCGAGGGCCCCGCCGGCCTGCCGGGAGGTGTTGAGGACACCGCTTCCCAGGCCGGTGTGCGCGGGGTCGACGCCCGACATCGTCACGGCGGTCATCGCCGGCATGGCGATCGAGCAGAACCCGAGCACGACCGATCCGGTGACGACGAGCCAGACCGGCCCGGTCGAGCCCGCGACGGCGAGGATCACGGTGCCGAGCGCCCCCATGACGTAGCCGCCGAGCATCGGGATGCGCGGACCGACGCGCGCCGTGAGTCGGCCCGACAGCGTGGCGCCGATCCCGACGGCGACGGTCAGCGGCAGCACGAGCATCCCCGCGCGGAAGGCGGACTGCCCGAGGGTGGCCTGGAGGACGAGCGCGACCACGAGCAGCGTGCCGTAGAGGCAGAAGTTGAAGACGCCGCCGGCGACCGTGCCGCCGGAGAACGAGCGGGACGAGAACATCGACATCGGGAGCATCGGCTCCGACCGCCGGCGCTCGGCGAGCACGAACGCCACTCCGCCGAGCACGCCGACGACGATCAGCGCGAGGGAGAGCGCGTCGGTCCACCCCCGCTGTCCGGCCTCGATCAGCCCGCCGGTCAGCGCCCCGAGGGCGACGATGCCGAGGACGAGGCCGACCGGGTCGGTCCGCCGGTCGCGGCGCGGCGACTCGACGACCGAGAGGTGGGCCAGGCCGATCGTCACCAGGCAGACCGGAACGTTGACCAGGAAGATCGCCCGCCAGTCGGCGAGGGCGATCAGGCTGCCGCCGACCACGGGGCCGGCGGCCATGCCGAGGCTGCCGATGCCGCCCCAGAGGCCCAGCGCGCCGGCCCGCTCCTTCGGGTCGGGGAACTGCCCGACGATGAGCGCGAGGGAGCAGGGCAGGAGGCCGGCGGCGCCGAAGCCCTGCACCGCCCGCGCGGCCACGAGCCAGGGCACGGACGGCGCGAAGGTGCACGCGGCCGAGGCGAGGCCGAACACGACGAGGCCGACGACGCAGACCCGCCGTGCGCCGTAGCGGTCGCCGAGCGAGCCCGCGGTGAGCATGCCCGCGGCGAGGGCGAGGGTGTACGAGGCGACGATCCACTGCTGGTCGCCGATGCCGCCGCCGAGGTCGTGGCCGATGGTGGCGAGGGCGACGTTGACGACCGTCGCGTCGAGCTGCACGACGAAGAAGGCCAGGCAGAGCGCGACGAGCGCGAGGCGGGGCCGGGACCGCGTCGTGGCGGTCGTGATCGCGTCCATGGATCGACGGTCTCCCGGGATCGGTTCGACGTGGGCCGAACCGGTCCCGGCGCCTACGTCGGGGCGACGACCTCCGCGAGCCGGCCGTCTCCTCCTCGGGTCAGGGCCGGTTCCGGACCGGTGATCAGGCCGCCGCGAAGCCGAAGTGCTGCGCGAAGGCCTCGGCTCCCTCGTCGGTGATGGCCACGCTGCGGTTGGTGTCGCGGCGGCGGACCCACCCGCGCTCGAAGAACGTCTCGAGCATCGAGCGGCCGACGCGCCCGCCGAGGTGGTGGCGCTGTTCGCTCCAGTCCACGCAGTAGCGCACCAGCCGCCGCTTCCCCGGGCGCAGGTCGACCCCGAGCCCGGCGAGGAACTCCCGGCCGGGCTCGGTGACCTCGTACTCGACGTCCTGCCCGTAGCCGGTCGGGGTGTCGTCGACCGCCCGCTCGGGGTCGTACACGCCGTCGCCGCCGACGAGGTGGCCCTCGTCGATCATGCTGCCCATCACCGCCACACCGAGCCGGCCGGCGAGGTGGTCGTAGCAGGTGCGGGCCAGGCGTAGCTGGGCCGCGCGATTCCCCTCCCGCAGGGAGCGGACCGGGCGGGTGGGGCCGAGGCGCATCATCGCCTCCAGCAGGTCGCCGACGAGCGGGCCCGCGAGCCGGTAGTAGCGGTGACGCCCGTGCTGCTCCACCGTGAGCAGCCCGGCCTCGACGAGCTTGCCGAGGTGACTGCTCGCGGTGGACCGGGAGACGTCGGCCTCGTCGGCGAGGACGCTCGCGGGCAGCGAGCGCCCGTCGTCGAGGGCGAGCAGGATGCGGCAGCGCGCGCGGTCGGCCAGCAGGCTGCCGACCGCGGCGACCTCGACGTCCCCGCGTCGGACCTCGGTCATCCGTCCTCCGTCCTCCTCGACGAGCACCCACGGTAGGACGACGACGGTGCGACCCGCGTCGAACCGTCCCGCGGCCGGGTACGCCCCCTCCATGACCGCCCCGGACGAGACCACCCGAGACACCTCCCTGCCCGAGGGCGCGACGAAGGAGTGGCTGGACGCGCAGTACGACGTCGGTGCCCTGGTGCCCGAGGGGGACGCGATCCTCACGGCCTGGCACGAGGAGAGCCAGGCGGTGCGCGCGCTGTTCCGGCCGGTCGAGCTGGCCTACGGCGAGCACGCCCGCCAGGTCGTCGACGTCTTCCGCGGTCCCGACGCGCCCCGCCCGGCCCCGCTCGTGGTGTTCGTCCACGGTGGCTACTGGCAGGCCCTCGACAAGGAGACCTTCGGGTTCCTGGCCGCCCCGTTCGTCGAGCAGGGCATCGTGTTCGCGACCGTCGACTACCGCCTCGCGCCCGAGGTGTCGGTGCCGGAGATCGTCGGGGATGTCCGCGCCGCCGTCGCCGAGCTCGCCCGGCAGGCCGACGGGCTGGGAGCGGACCCGCACGCGATCACGGTGGTCGGGCACTCCGCGGGTGGTCACCTGATCGCCGAGCTCATGGCCACCGACTGGAGCGAGCACGGGCTCCCGGACGACACGGTCGGGCCGGGCCTGGGGATCAGCGGGCTCTACGACCTGGAGCCGATCCGCCGCTGCTACCTCAACGACGTCCTCGGGATGAGCCCGCAGGTCGCGCACGACGCGAGCCCGGTGCACAGCTCGCCCACCGCCGCCGGCCCGCTGCTGCTGACCTACGGGGGCGACGAACCGGGAGAGTTCGACCGCCAGCAGCGCCTCCTCGCGCAGGCCTGGTCGGGCCTGCCCGTCACCGTCCTGGACCAGCCCGACGGCACGCACTTCGACGCCTGCGACCGTCTCGCGCGCCCGGGACGGCTGCGGGACGCGGCGCTCGCGCTGGTCCGCGACCGCACGCCGCGCTGAGGGGCGGGGCCTGAGGGCCCGGGCTCAGCCGGCCGCGACCGGGGCGGGCGGCACCTCCGCCACCGCCGCGTCCCCCACCGCGATCGAGCCCGAGGTGAGCACCCGGCACACCGCTCCCCCGCGCTCGTGCATCGCCCGGGCCGCACCGGGGCCGACCGAGGTCTCCATGACGCGGCACGGCGCGGCCTTGCGGACGACCTCCAGCTCGACGTCGCCGACCGTCAGCCGCGCACCCGGCGTCGTCGGGATCCGGCCCTCGTCCAGGGTGATCGTCCGGCGGGTCCCGGAGGCGGGTACCGGCCCGCCCCGCGCGGCGGCGGCCTCCGCGAGCTCCTCGAGCGACTGCACGGAGACGTGCCGGTGGCGGGTGCCGAAGTAGCGGTCGCCGACGATCCCCCGCCCGGCCTCGGCCTCGACCCGCTCCACCGCGACCATCGGCGCCTTGCGCTCGGGAGCCACGTGCAGCGCGGCCACCCTGCTCCTCATGCCCTCCAGGGTACGAGTCCGTTCCACCCCCCGGTCGAGCCTCTTGACAGGCTGCCAACAAGAGGCGCACCGTCACCGGCATGGTGGTCGCACAGGAGCGCACCGATCACGACGTCGTCGTGGTCGGCTCGGGGTTCGGGGGCGGGGTGGCCGCGCTGCGGGCCGCCGAGAAGGGCTACCGGGTCGCGGTGCTCGAGGCGGGGCGCCGGTTCGCCGACCACGAGTTCGCCCGCACCTCGTGGCACCTGCGCGACTTCCTCTGGGCGCCGCGCCTCGGCTGCCACGGGATCTTCCGCATCGACCCGCTGCGCCACGTCCTCGTGCTCTCCGGTGCCGGGGTCGGCGGCGGCTCGCTGGTGTACGCGAACACGCTGTACCGCCCGCCGGCCCGGGTCTTCGCCGACGGGAGCTGGCCCGCCGTCACCGACTGGCACGACGAGCTCGCCCCGCACTACGACCAGGCCTCACGGATGCTCGGGGTCGCCACCTATCCCCGCACCTCCGCCGCGGACGCCGTGATGCGCGACGTCGCCGAGGAGCTCGGCGTGGGGCACACCTACCGCCGGGCCGACGTCGGCGTGCTGTTCGGCGATGACGGCACGACGCCCGGGGCCGATGTCCCCGACCCCTACTTCGGGGGCGTCGGCCCCGCGCGCCGGACCTGCCGGCACTGCGGCGAGTGCATGACCGGCTGCCGGCACAACGCCAAGAACACCGTCGCGAAGAACTACCTGCACCTCGCCGAGGCCGCGGGCGCCGTCGTGCACCCGCTGACCACGGTGACCGCCGTCCGCCCCCGTCACGGCGACCTGTCCGGCGCCTCCGGCTACGAGGTCGAGGTCCGGGACACGCCGCGCCCCGGTCACCGGTCCCGACGACGGGTGCTGACGGCGGGTCAGGTCGTCGTCGCCGCGTCCGCGCTGGGCACGCAGCGGTTGCTCGACCGCCAGCGCAAACACCTGCCGCGGATCTCCGGACGCCTCGGGCACCAGGTGCGCACGAACTCCGAGGCGATCCTCGCCGCCCGCACCGCGGACCCGGCCGTCGACTTCACCGACGGCGTCTCGATCACCTCGTCGATCCACGTCGACGAGAACACCCACGTCGAGCCGGTGCGCTACGGGCACGGCTCGAACCTGCTCGCCCTGATGTCGGCGATGCTCGTCGACGGGTCCCCCGACGCGGACGACCCGACGATCGGCCGGCACGGTCCCGGCCTGCGGCGCGTCCTGTCCGCCGTCCTCCACCGGCGCCGGGAGCTGGCCCTCATCCACCGCCCGAAGCACTGGTCGGAGCAGTCGATCGTGCTGCTGGTGATGCAGACGCTGAACAACTCGCTCACCCTGCGCCCGCGCCGCTTCCTGCCCGGTCTCGCCAGCGTGCCGGCCGACGGCGAGGGCAATCCCCCGTGGATCCCCGCCGGCCACGAGGTCGCGCGCCGCGTCGCCCGACGCATCCGCGGGGTGCCGGTCGGTGCGGCGTCGAGCCTGGCCGACATCCCCGTCACCGGCCACTTCCTCGGTGGCGCGGTGCTCGGCACGACCCCCGAGGACGGCGTCGTCGACCCGTACCACCGCCTGCACGGGCACCCGGGGATCCACGTCGTGGACGGGTCGACGGTGCCCTCGAACCTCGGCGTGAACCCGTCGCTGACCATCACCGCGCTCGCCGAGCGGGCGATGTCGTACTGGCCCAACGCCGGCGACGCCGACACGCGCCCCGCCCCGGGCGAGCCGTACCGCCGCGTCGACGCCGTGGCGCCACGCCGCCCCGTCGTGCCCGAGGACGCCCCCGGCGCGCTGCGCCTGCCGCTGCACGTGGTGTCCCGATGACCAGCACGGAGGCCACCGCCTCCCCCTCCCCGGGCCGGCGCCTGGACCCCGACGCCCGCCGCGCGGAGATCCTCGAGACCGCCCTGCGGATCTACGCCGAGCGGCCGTACGCGGAGGTCTCCACCAGCGAGCTCGCCCGGGAGGCCGGGGTCGCCCGCGGCCTGCTCAACCACTACTTCGGCACCAAGCACGGCCTCTACCTCGAGGCCCTGCGCACGCTGCTGACCATCCCCGAGGAGGCCGCCGCCGGCCTGCCGGGGCGCACCCGGACCGAACGCGCCGGTGCCGCCGTCGACTGGTTCCTCGACACCGTCTCGACGCGCCGGGGCCTGTGGCTCTCGGTCGGGGTCGGCGGGGCGGGCGGGGACGCCGAGGTCGACGCGATCGTCGAGGAGGCCGACGAGACCGCCGCCGACCGTGTGCTCGCCGCCCTCGTCCCCGAGCACGACCCGGCCGCCGACCCCGCCGCCGACCTCGTGCTCCGCGCCCGCGTCCGCGCCTACTTCGGCCTGGTCCGCGCCGCCTCGCGCGAGTGGCTCGTCCGCGGGTCGCTCGACCGTGCCGACGTCCGCGACCTGCTCGTCACGACCCTCGTGGCACTTCTACCCACCCACCGCGCTCCGTCCGCTCAGGAGGACCGATGACCGGAACCACCCCTCCGGCTACCGCCCCGCTCGAACTCGGTGACCGCGACTTCTGGAACGCGCCGTGGCCCGACCGCTACGCCGCCTTCGCCGCCCTGCGCGCCTCCGGGGAATTCCCGATGTACGCCGAGCCGGAGTTCCCCGGGTTCGAGCCGGGCCCGGGTTTCCGCGTGGTGACCCGGCACGCCGACGTCGACGAGGTCAGCCGGAACCCCGCCCGGTTCTGCTCGGGCCGCGGCGCGGTCTCGATCCTCGACATGCCCGCCGAGGCCCACGAGTTCTTCGGATCGCTGATCAGCATGGACGCCCCCCGCCACACCAAGATCCGGCGGATCGCCGCGGGTGCCTTCACCCCGAAGCGGATCACCGGGCTGGTCGACGACGTCGACCGGATCGCGGACGAGGTGCTGGCCCGGGCCCGCGCGACGGCGGCCGAGCACGACGGCGAGTTCGACTTCGTCACCGAGATCGCGGCACCGCTCCCGCTGCTGCTGATCTGCGACATGATGGGCATCCCGGAGTCGCGCCGGCAGGACGTGTTCACCTGGTCGAACATGATCCTCGCCGGGGACGACCCGGAGTACGTGTCGGACAACCCGTTGCAGGACTACCTCACCGCGGGCGGGGGCCTCTCGGGGCTGATGACCGAGCTCGCCGCCGACGCCGAGGCGAACCCCCGCGACGACGTGCTCTCCGCGCTGGTCCACGGCGAGGTCGACGGGGAGCGGCTGACGCCCCAGGAGATCGCCTCGTTCTTCATCCTGCTGTGCGTGGCGGGCAACGAGACCACGCGCAACGCGGTCACCCACGGCGTGTGGGGGCTGCACCAGGACCCGGCGGCGAAGCAGGTGTGGACCGACGACCTCGACGGCGTCACCCCCACCGCGATCGACGAGATCGTCCGCTGGGCGTCCCCCATCAACTGGATGCGCCGCACCGTGGTCGAGGACACGACGGTGGGCGAGGTCCCGGTCGCCGCCGGGGACAAGCTGCTGCTGGTCTACGGGTCGGCCAACCGCGACGAGACGGTCTTCACCGACCCCGACCGCCTCGACCTGCGCCGCTCCCCCAACCCCCACCACGGCTTCGGCGCCCACGGTCCGCACTTCTGCCTGGGCGCCCACCTGGCGCGTCGCGAGGCGGGCGTGATGTTCCGGCGGCTGCTCACCGAGATGGCGGACCTCGAGGTCGTCGGGGAGCCGGACCGGCTCTCGTCGATCTTCGTCAACGGGATCAAGCACCTGCCGGTGCGGCTGCCCTCCGCGGTGTCCTGACCGGAATCGCCACGCTCGTCGTGCTTCCTCGCCGCTCGGCCACCGGAACCAACTTCGATTGCCCCGGCCGGAGGCCGTAGCGGACGCGGACGCGCCGCGGTGTCACACACTCTCCGTACACGCCCTGGGCACGGCCGGGGCCACCGCGGCGCGCTCACGGAGCGTCCGTGCGCCCCGGTCGGCCGTGCCGACGGGCCACCGGCCGGCCCGAGAGGTCCGGTCCGGAGCGGTCGGGCGGCGGGTCGGCCGACCCCGGGAGCAGACCTCTCGCGGGGTCGGCGTCCCGGCTGGTCGGCCGAGGGACCACCGGCACGGGCCGTGAATGCCCTGCCGGGGGCGGTGACGGCTCCTCACCGCCCGCGTCGGCCGTGGCTGGTTCGGACCAGTCGCGGTGCGCCAGGTGGTCGTGCGCAACAGTCCGAATGCGCGCAGTCACTGTCCAGGTCACGATACGATAACGAGCCCAGACGGAACCCCCGGACGGGCGTGACCCACGTCCTCCAGCCCGTGCTCCCGGTCGCAATGAGTGACACTCGACGCATGAGCGGCGAATCGCTACGCGTCGAGTTCCGGCGCCAGGTCCGCGAGCGGGTCCTGGACACCGCCGCGACACTGACCGTCGACCGGGGATGGGACCGGGTCCGGATCGGCGAGGTCGCCGTGGCGTCCGGGGTCTCCCGCCCCACGCTCTACCGCGAGTTCGGCACCAAGGACGGGGTCGGCGAGGCCCTCGTGGCCCGCGAGGCCGAGCGCTTCTTCACCGGCATCGCCGCCGAGCTCGAGCGACACGACGACCCGCCCGAGGGCGTGCGCGCCGCCGTCCGCTTCACGCTCGAGGAGGCGGGCGGCAACCCGTTGCTCCGCGCCATCCTGACCGGCAGCCGCAGCGGTGACACCAGCCTGCTGCCGTTCCTCACCACCCGCGGCGACGCGATCATCACCGGGGGCAACGCGCTGGTGGGCGACTGGCTCCGGCGCCGCCGGCCCGAGATCGAGCCGCGCGCGGTGACCGACGCCGTCGACGCGATCGTGCGACTGACGATCAGCCACCTCGTCTCCCCCGGCCTGACCAACGCCGACGCCTCCGACCGGCTGGCCCGCCTCACGTCCTGCCTCATCGCCTCCGCCGCCTCCGTCTGACTCGCCGCCGCCGTCTGACGGCGCACCTCCCCCGTAGCTCTGAGAGCACCGCTCCGAACTGAGACAGATACTGCATCTTGTTTCTATCGCGACGCGGTGTCACAGTAAAACCCGACGGCGTGATCGGGGATGCGAGGAGGCCGACGATGACCATCGAGCAGTCACGGGACGAGGTGGCGACCCAGGAGGAGCCGTGGCGCGACAAGCGCCGCTACCTCTGGCCGCTCGGCACCGTCATGCCGGCCCTGCCCATCGCGGCGTACGGCCTGGTGCACCTCACCGGCCTGGCCCTCTTCTGGTGGCTCGGGCCGATCATCCTGTTCGTGGTGCTCCCGGCGCTGGACCTGCTCATCGGCCGGACCGCCGACAACCCGCCGGACTCGGAGCGCGCCCGCCTCGAGGCCGACCGGTACTACCGCTGGATCACCTACCTGTTCCTGCCGGTGCAGTACGTCAGCCTCGCGTTCACCTGCTGGGTGTATGCGACACAGGACCTGGGGCTGGTCAGCGAGATCGGCCTCGCCCTGACGATGGGCGTCGTGTCCGGCATCGCGATCAACACCGCGCACGAGCTCGGCCACAAGCGCGAGGAGAACGAGCGCTGGCTCTCGAAGATCGCGCTCGCGAGCTCGGGGTACGGGCACTTCTACGTCGAGCACAACCGTGGCCACCACGTCCGCGTCGCCACCCCGGAGGACCCGGCCAGCTCGCGCTTCGGCGAGAACTTCTGGACCTCGTTCCTGCCCCGCACGGTCTGGGGCAGCCTGCGGAGCTCCTGGCACCTCGAGGTGAAGCGGTTCTCCCGCCACGAGAAGAACCCCTGGAGCCTGCGCAACGACATCCTGATCTCGTGGGCGATGACGATCGTGCTGTTCACCGCCCTGTGCCTCGTGTTCGGCATCGGGGTGCTGCCCTGGCTGGTCGTGCAGGCCGTCGTCGGGTTCACGCTGCTCGAGATCGTGAACTACCTGGAGCACTACGGGCTCAAGCGCGGCAAGCGTGACGACGGGCGCTACGTGGCCGTCGACCCGCGGCACAGCTGGAACGCCGACCACACCGTGTCGAACCTGCTGCTCTACCAGCTGCAGCGTCACTCGGACCACCACGCGAACCCGGTCCGGCGCTACCAGACGCTCCGCCACTTCGAGGAGTCGCCGCAGCTCCCCTCGGGCTACGGGACGATGATCGTCGTCGCGGTGATCCCGCCGCTGTGGCGCCGGGTCATGGACCCGAAGGTCGTCGCGCACTACGACGGCGACCTCACGCAGGCCAACATCCAGCCCCGCAAGCGGGCGAAGATCCTGGCGCGCTACGGGCTGACCGAGAGCGCCTGACCTCCGAGCACGTTCCCGACGAGGGCCCGCACCCGGTGATCCGGGGCGGGTCCTTCGTCGTTCCGGGTGGCCGGCTCGAACAGCGCCCGGTAGTAGAGCGGCGCCAGCACCCCGTCGACGACGGTGTCCACCTCGGGGGCGTCGCCGCCACGTGCGCGCTCGTGGTCGAGGATCGCGGTGATCTGAGCGCGACGGTCCGCGGTGCAGGCGCAGGAGGCCGTCTCCCCCGCCCCGATCGATGCGCGCATGAGCGCGAGGGTGTCGGGGTCGGCGAGGTCGCGCGCGACGTCCGTCGCCCACCGCTCCAGGTCGCCCGACAGCCCCCCGGTGTCCGGCACGACGACGTCGCCGGTGAAGCGGTGCTCGGCGACGGACGCGAGCAGCTCCGCGAGCGAGCCCCACCGCCGGTAGACCGTCGTCGCGTGCACGCCCGCCCGGGCGGCCACGACCGGGATCGTCAGGTCCTCGGTGCGCACGCCTTCCGCCACCAGGTCCTGCACCGCACGATGAACGGAGGCGCGCACCCGCGCCGACCGACCGCCCGGACGCGTCCCCGCGCCCTCACCACTGTCTGCCACGTCCCCGAGTGTTCCACGTCGCCGGAATGAACGCAGCGATCGCTGCCTTAACCGTGCTAGCGTCGCCGCCGTACTAACGCAGCGATCGTTGCGATCGCACCGACGAGGGAGCCCCATGCACCCGACAACCCGCGCCCGGCTGTTCACCGCCGTGAGCGGCATCGTGGTCCTCTTCCCGGCCGCGTCCAGCGTGCCGAGCCCCCTCTACCCGCTCTACCAGCAGCTCTTCGGCTTCTCGGCCGCCACGCTGACCGTCGTCTTCGCCGTGTACGTCGCGGGGCTGCTGGCGTCGCTGCTCGTCGTCGGGGCGCTGTCCGACCACATCGGACGCAAGCCGGTCCTCGTCGGAGCCCTGCTGCTCGAGGCCGCGTCCTTCGCGGTGTTCCTCGGCGCGGGCGGGGTGACCGCCCTGCTCGTCGCGCGCGTCCTGCAGGGCATCGCGACGGGTGCCGCCATCACGACGCTCGGAGCGACGCTGGTCGACCTCGCGCCGCCCGAGGCGCCGCACCGCGCCGGGATGGTCACCGGGGTCGGGACCCTCGCCGGTCTGGCCGCGGGCGCGGTCGGCGCCGGCGCGCTGATCCAGCTCGCCCCGGCACCCACGCGGCTGGTCTGGATCGTGCTGCTCGGGCTGCTCGCCGTCGCCGCGGTCGTCGTCGCGGTGCTGCCGGAGACGTCCGCGCGCCGCCCCGGCGTGTGGGCCTCCCTCGCCCCCCGCGTCGGGGTGGCGCCCCGGCTGCGCGGCGAGGTGCTCGCGGTGACCCCGGTCCTCGTCACGAGCTGGGCGCTCGGCGGGCTCTACCTCTCCCTCGGGCCGTCCATCGCGGGCTCGCTGCTCGGCGAGTCGTCGCACCTCGTCGGAGGCCTCGTGGTGACGCTGCTGTGCGGCACCGGCGCGCTCGCGTCCTTCGTCCTGCGCGACCGCCCCGTCCGCTCCCTGCTCGCTCCGGCGGCCGGGCTGCTGGCGATCGGGACCGCCGTGACCCTCGTCGGGTTCACGGTCGCCTCGCTGCTGCTGACCGCGCTGGGGACGGTCGTCGCCGGCGTCGGCTTCGGGGCGGCCGCGCTCGCCTGCTTCGGCGTCTTCGCCGAGATCGCCGGACCCACCGAGCGCGGCGAGCTCTTCGCCGTCGCCTACGTCATCTCCTACACCGCGTTCTCGCTGCCCGCGGTCGCGGCCGGGATCGGGAGCGGCCTCGTCGGGCTGGCCACGGCCGCGGAGGTCTACGGCGCCGTCGTCGTCGCCCTGGGTCTCGGCTCGGTCGTCCTGACCGTCGCGCGCGGCCGGCGCCGCGTCACCACCCCCGCGCCGATCGCGGCGGTGGCCGGGACCCCCTGCGAATGACCCGGAGAACGACGCACCGTCACCGCGTCCTCCGTCGTTGTCACTCACGGCGAGCACTGGCTGACTCGGCTGCGAGTGACTCGTCCTCGTACGGATGAGCCCGCCACGCAACGTGTCAACTCATCTCCCTGAGCCGAACCTGAGAGTGGAAGCGCTTGACCTTCCCTTGGGACACGCCGCGTTGACTTGACCGTAATTTTGGTCAACTCATAGACATGTGCGTATCACTCGATCAGGTGACAGCTCACGCACAGGTGATTCTTAAGTTGTGACCCCACCGTGACCTTCGCCTCGCCATCCGGCGAGGGTTGTTTCCTTCCCCCGAGAGGAACCATCTGATGGGTTTCGGTCTTCTCCAGCACCTCGCTCCCCCGAAGCACAAGCACCACCACCACCGCGGCTGCGGCTGCCACGAGTGCAAGCCGCCGCAGCACGAGTGCTGCCCGCCCAAGGACTGCAAGCCGAAGTCCTGCTGCGACGACTGATCTCGTCCCGGTAACGGGTTCCCGGGGCAAGACGACAATCCCCGGGACCACCTGAGCGGCCCGGCGGCACTGACCGGGCCGGCTCCGGAAACAACGGCGCGGCCGCCGCCCGTCCCGCACAGGGACGGGCGGCGTCGGGCCGGATGCCCCCGGGCGCAGTCCCGGGGACGTTCGAGGGGAGACGGTGGGCGCGCACACGACACTGGTCGACGGGATGCCGCCGGTGGGCCACGACGAGGCCCCCGCGGCCGGGAGCAGTGGCGTCGGGGGCGCCACGGACCCGACCCGGGACCGCGACGCGTCGCCTGCCGTCCCGGACGGGCGTGACGGTGCGCCCGGGGCGTCGCCGAGCACCGGCGTCGCCCCGGACGCCCCGGCGCTGACCCTCCGCGAGATCTTCCGTCGGTTCTGGCCGTACACCCGCTCCGACCGCGGGAAGCTCGTCCTCTCCTTCTTCTTCATGGCCGCCGCGACGGCCTGCGACACCGCCGTGGTCACGATGTTCGCGCGCATCGTCGACGGCGCGACCGTGAGCCACACGATGGACGCGGTCTGGCCCTCGGCGATCGAGTGGCTCGTCCTCACCGCCGTCGGCGGCGTGCTCTCGACGATCGGCGGCTTCCTGCTCGTCGGCGCCGCGGAGCGCTTCGTCTTCCGCATGCGCCACGACGTCTTCGCACACCTCCAGCGCCTCGGCCCGGGCTTCCTCGGCGAGCACGCGACCGGCGACCTCATGTCCCGGCTCACCACCGACGTCGACGGCGTCGAGGCGCTCGCGTCCTCCGGGATCGTCACCACCATCATCGCGATCGGGACGGCGATCGCCTACGCCGCGGCCGCCGTCATCGTGCAGTGGCAGCTGGCGGTGATCGTGGTCGCGCTGGCGCCGCTGATGTGGCTGACCAGCCGCATCACCGGACGCTTCACCAAGACCGCCGCGCGCACCGAGCGCCGCGCCGCCGGCGAGGTGGGCACCGCCGTCGAGCAGGCGCTCTCCAACCTGCCCCTCGTGCAGGCCTACGGCACCGAGGCGACCGAGAGCGCCCGGCTCGACCGGCACGGCGAGGTCTGGTGGCGCGCGCGGGCCCGCGAGAGCCGCCTGCAGATGATCTACTCGCCGGTCACCACGGTCATCCAGAGCGGTGCCCTGCTGGCCGTGCTCATCGCCGGGGCCGCGTTCATCGCCACGGGCGAGCTCACCGTCGGCGGCCTGTTCGGCTTCGCCGCCTACCTCGGCTACCTCTACCCCCCGCTCTCCCAGCTGGGCGCCGCTGCACCTGACGGTCACCTCCGCCTCGGCGTCCTGCGAGCGACTCATCGAGATCCTCGACGCCGAGCCGGAGGTGTCCGACGCCCCCGACGCCGACGGCTCCGCCGGTCACGCAGCGGCCACGTCGAGCTGTGCGGGGCGCGGTACGTCTACCCCGGCTCGGAGACCGCCGGGCTCGACGGGGTGTCCCTCGACGTGCGGCCGGGCCAGTTCGTGCTGGTCACGGGACCCAGCGGGGCCGGGAAGTCCACGCTGACCCGGATGCTGCTGCGCTTCGTCGACGCGCAGGACGGCGCGGTGCTCCTCGACGGGGTCGACATCCGGGAGCGCACCATCGCGGCGGTCCGCGAGGCGGTCACCCTGCTCCCCCAGGAGCCGATGCTCTTCGACATGACCGTCGCGGAGAACATCGCCTACGCCCGGCCGGACGCGACGCAGCGCCGAGATCGAGCAGGCGGCCCGGGAGGCCGGCGCGCTCGACTTCATCCGCGAGCTGCCGCAGGGGTTCGACACCTCGGTCGGCGAGGACGGCTCGGCGCTCTCCGGCGGCCAGCGGCAGCGGGTGGCGATCGCCCGCGCCCTGCTGCGCATCTCGCCGGTGCTCGTGCTCGACGAGCCGACCACCGGCCTCGACGGCCCCACCGCCCGCGCCGTGCTGGAACCGCTGCGCCGCCTGGCCGGCGGGCGGACCACGATCGTCGTCAGCCACGACCTCACCCCGGCGCGCGACGCCGACCTCGTCGTCGTCCTCGAGGACGGCCGGATCGTCGCGCAGGGCCGCCACCACGAGCTCCTCGCCGCCGGCGGGACCTACGCCGACCTCTGGGCGGCCCAGCACGGCAGGGCGGAATCGGGCTCGCGCGGTGCCGCGTCCGACGAGGCCGCCCCGGCGCCGCGGGACCAGCCCCGCTCGACGCCGTTCCGTCCGGGACCGGTGCCGCCGGGCGCCCGACGTGAGCCGTCCCGGCCGGTCCCCCCGCCCCGGGCGCCCGCCCGCGCCGCCGCGCTGGATCCGGCCGCGGTGCGGGCGCCGGACCCGGTCACCGCTCCCCTGCGCCTGCTCGCGAGGTCGTCCACCACGACCGGGCCGACCCCGATCCGGTCCCGACCCGCGCCACCACCGCGATCGGCACCGGGGGTCGCGGCGGGGCCGGTGTCCCCGGTCGGCCCGCCACCGTCCCGTCCCGCGGACCGCTACCGCTCGCTCGGCTCCACGGGCGCCGGCGGACCGGTCGGCGGCACCCCGGGACCGGCGGCCCGGCCGACCCCCGCACCGTCGGGGACCGCGGCCCACTCGAGTCCGGCACCGTCGGGGACCGCGGCCCACTCGGGTCCGGCACCGTCCGCGCCCCGCTCGACTCCCGCACCGTCGGGGACCGCGGCCCACTCGAGTCCGGCACCGTCCGCGCCCCGCTCGACTCCGGCACCGACGGGAACCGCGGCCCACTCGAGTCCGGCGCCCTCGGGACCTCCGCCCCGGTCCACCTCCGGCTCCACGCCCGCACCGCCGTCCGCGCCGGCGCACTCCACGGCGGCGCGCCCGTCCACGCCCGCGCCGACGGGACGCGTGGATCCGACCCCGCGGGCCGGCTCCGCCGAGCCGCCGCGGCCGGCGTCGCCGGCACCGGCGACGCCGGCCGGTACCGGGACCCCGAAGCACGGGGTGCCGGCCGGCCCGTCGCGGACGTCGGTGCCCTCGTCGGGAGCACCCTCGGGCGGACCCCGCGGTGGTGCGCCCGCGACCCCGGAGCCCTCGCGACCCCCGGAGTCGTCGCGTCTGCCGGAGCCCTCGCCGTCGGGGCGCCCCGGCCCCGCGTCGGTCGGGCCCGAGGACTCGGCGCGCTGGAGCGTGCCCGGGCCGCGGAACCCGGCGTCGGGACCCACTCCCGCCAGTCGGGACGAGGTCGGCATGCCGACGGGTCGGCTCGCCCGGCGGACCGTGGCCGACCTCCTGGCCGGCAACGACCGCTCCCCCGCCCCGACCTCGCACCGCGCGGAGCCCACTCCGCCCGCGCCGCGCACCACCGTGGGCTCCCACCGCGCCGAGGAGCGCTGACCCCCTTCCCCGCGAAGGGCACCTCACGCACCCCGAGCGAGCCCCGGACCTGCGTCACGTGCCCCTCACCAGCGGGCGTGGACCGGCACGAGCCCACGACGCACGACGGCCCGGGCCCCCTCGGGGACCCGGGCCGTCGGCTACGTCGGACCTACTTGTTCACCCCGTTCGCGTCGAGGAACTGCTGGGCGACGGTGGCCGGGTTGGCGCCGTTGCCCTGCACCTGCTGGTTCATCGCCTGGATGGCCTTGGTGGAGAGCAGCGAGCTCACCCAGTTCAGGGTCTGCGTGAACTCCGGGCCCTCGGCCTGGACCACCGACTGCTTCACGACGGGCGCCACGTACTGGTACCCGAAGACGCCCTTCGGGTCGGAGAGCGGCGTGTACTTGTTGCTCAGCAGCTGGTAGTCGGTGCTGAACGCGTCCCCGGCCTGCGCCGAGCCCTGGTCCAGGGCGGTGTACTGCGAGCCGGCCTGCGCGGGCAGGAACCCGAGGTTGGGCAGGTTGTACACCTGCTTCATGCCGACCAGGCCGGTCTGGCGGGTCTGGAACTCGACCGGGCCGGTGACGGTGACGCCCTGGCCGCCGGGGCCGACCTTGCTGAGGTCAGCGACCGACTGGAGTCCGTGCTGCTGGGCGTAGGGGGCCGGGGTGACGATCGTGTCGACGTCCTGGAACGGCGTCTGCAGGGTCACCGTCGCCTGACGCTGGCTCTCCTCGAACTGCTTCGCCGCGTTGTAGGTCCCCGACGCCGAGGTGGGAGCGGGCTGCTTGGCGACACTGGTGACGATCTCGCCCAGGTACTCGGGGTACATGTTGATCTGGTTCGACTGGAACGCGGTGTCGATCAGCTCGGAGCCGCCGATGTTGGGCTTGAGCTGCACGTTGTAGCCCTTGGCCTGCAGCGCCTGGGTGTAGAGCTGGCCGAGCAGGAACTCCTCGGCGAAGTTCTTGTCACCGACGATGACGACCGGCTTGCCCGCCCCGGGCTTCCCGGCCGGCAGCTGGACCTGACCCGACATCGCGGTGACCGACACGGCGTCGGGTGGCGGGCCGGAGTCGGCGCCCGATGACGGCGCGGCGCTGGGGGGGCTCGACGAGCTCCCCCCGCCCCCGCACGCGGCGAGCAGCAGGGCGGTCGCCGCGGCGAGGCCGATGCTGCCGACGAGCGTCAGCCGCTTCGACCGGCGACCGGTGGTAGTGGTGGTGGTGGACATGGACTTCCTTTCATCTGCCGTTCCGCCACGGTCCGGGCGGCTGGTTGTGGGGGTGCCGCCCCGACCTGGCACCCGGGCGGCGGACCTGCGCGGCCCTCAGGCCGCCGCGGGTTCCGGCTCCGGGGCCGGGGCTCGTTGCGCCAGCCGCAGGCCGGTGGGGGTCAGCGCGCGTTCGGCCAGGCCGAGCAACGCGTCCCCGAGGAACGCCAGGATGATCGAGACGGTCGCCGCGGCGAGCACGCCGGAGAGCGAGTAGCCCGAGACATTGGCGATGACGTCACCGAGGGTGCCCGTCGCACCGGCGAAGGTCGCCAGGTAGGCGGTGGCGACGACGTAGACCCACGAGGTGCGGATACCGCTGGAGATCAGCGGGATCGAGGACGGCAGCTCGACGCGGGTGAGGATTCTGCCACCCGGTCATGCCCATGCCCCGCGCGGCCTCGACCGTGCCCGGGTCCACGCCCTCGACGGCGGTGAAGGTGTTCGTCAGGACCAGGGGGAACGCCAGGATCACCAGCGCGATGGTGATGTTGACGAAGCCGAACCCGAACAGCGCGATCACGATCGCGACGATCGCGAGGGTGGGCAACGACCGCAGCACGTTGCCGGCGTTGACCACCAGGAACGAGCCCCGGTGCAGGTGCCCGATCCACGCTCCGAGCGGAAGGGCGATGACGATGGACACGACCACCGCCACGACCGAGAGCAGGATGTGGCCGACGGTGAGCCGGACCAGCAGAGCCGCCTGGTCGCTGAAGAAGGACAGGTAAGCGTTCATCGGGGACTCCTCATCGCCTGACCCGGGTCCACGGCGTGACCAATCGTTGGAGGACGACGACGATGACGTCGGTGACGAGCGCGAGCGCGATGGTCAGCACCGCCGCGGCGACGAGCTCGGTGTCGAACACGGTGTGGATCGCGTCGAAGATCGGTTTGCCGAGCCCGAGCGGGGCCACCGACGCCGCGACCGTCGCCAGCGAGATCACGGTCACCGCCGCGACCCTGACCCCGGCCATGATCGAGGGCAGGGCGAGCGGGAGCCGGATCCGGAAGAGGATCTGGCTCGGGGTCAGCCCCATCCCCTCGGCCGCTTCGACCGCGCTGCGCGGCACGGTCCGCAGCCCGGTGAGCGTGTTGCGGAACAGCAGCAGCAGCGTGTAGCTCGTCAGCCCGATCTCGATCGTGGTCAGCGAGAGCCCCGTGATCGGCACGAACGCGAGGAAGAACGCGAGCGAGGGGATCGTGTAGAGGAACGTCGAGAACGCGAGGAACCCGCCCGCGAACCAGCCCCGCGAGAACGCGAACAGCGCCGCCGCCACCGAGATCACCAGCCCGACCACGACCGCGATGAGCGTGATGTAGATGTGCTGGACGAGGCTCGGACCGAGGATCGTTCCCCAGTTGGTGGTGATCCAGTCCCAGCAGAACGGGTTGTCCGGCGAGCACTGGGGCCCGCTGAAGATCGGGATGACCTGACTCGGGTCCCCGATCACGAGGTGGTCCTCACGACCGCATCCTGGAGCTGGTCGAGGGTGACGCTGCCCAGCACCCGGGCGCCGTCGGTCACCCGGACCGACGAGGCCCCGGAGGCGAACAGCGTCGAGAGCCCGATGCGCAGGCTGGCCTCGGCGTCGACGGCCGGGGCATCGTCGGGCACCGAGGCATGGGCGCCATCGGAGACGACCTCGCGCATCCGGCGCAGCGAGAGCCGCTTGAGCCCGCGGTCGGCGCCCACGAAGTCGGCGACGTACTCGTCGGCGGGGTGGGCCAGCAGCTCGTCGGCGGTGCCGTACTGGGCCAGGACCCCGCCCTGACGCAGCACAGCGATGCGGTCACCCATCTTGATCGCCTCGTCGATGTCGTGGGTGACGAAGATGACCGTCTTGGAGATCTCGCTGTGCAGGTTGAGGAACTCGTCCTGGATCTCGTTGCGGGTGATCGGGTCGAGCGCACCGAAGGGCTCGTCCATGAGCATCACCGGCGGGTCGACCGCGAGCGCCCGGGCCAGCCCGACACGCTGCTGCTGGCCGCCGGAGAGCTGCGCCGGGTAGCGGGTGGCGAAGCTGCGGTCGAGGCGCACGAGGTCGAGGAGCTCCTCGGTACGCGCGCGGATGCGGTCCTTCGACCAGCCCAGCAGCCCCGGGATCACCCCGATGTTCCCGGCGATCGTCATGTGCGGGAACAGGCCGACCTGCTGGATGACGTAGCCGATGTCGCGGCGCAGCGTGGTGACGTCCACGGAGCGGATGCTCTTCCCGCCGATCGTGATGTCCCCGGACTCGAAGTCGATCAGCCGGTTCACGAGCTTCATCGCGGTCGTCTTCCCGCCGCCGGAAGGGCCGACCAGACAACAGGTCTCCCCCGCGGGCACGGTCATACAGAGGTCCGCGAGGGCGGGCGTCTCCTGGCCCGGGTACCGCTTGGTCACGTGGTCGAACACGATGTCGGCCGCGGGTCGTTCGGTCAGGGCTTCACTCATGGCGCCTCTCCCGGCTGTTCGGGGTGGGGGTCGTCGGGATGTGGCCGGCGGGGCGCCGGGACATCGGCCTCGGTGCTCCCGGCAGCGGTCACCCGGGGCCGCCGACGCGGCCGCCGCGGAGCGGGCACGACGCCGTGCCCGATCGCGGTGGAGAGTTCGTCCGCCGCACGGAGCACGGCCGCCGTCGTGCTGGGCAGGGCGGGCTCGAGGCGGCCGCCGGGCCCGCTCACGGCGACGGACGCGACGATGCGGCGGGTGGCGTCGCGGACGGGTGCGCCGACCGAGATGAGGTCGCGACCCGCCTCCTCGGCGGCGAACGCCCAGCCGCGGCGGCGGTCGTCGCGCAGCCGGGCCAGCAGGTCGTCGAGGGAGCGGGGCGCGGCGGGTCCCGCTCCTTCGAGTCCGTCGCGCGCGACGAGGCGGGCGACGGCGTCGTCGGCGTGGTCGAAGAGCAGCGCCCGTCCCCCGGCCGACGAGGCGAGCGGGACCGTGCGCCCGACCCAGCCCTGGGCTCGCAGCTCGACGTCGGGCGCCGCCGTGGCGAGGGTGACGCCGAGCCCGCCGTAGCGGATGCCGACCTCCACGCGCTCGCCGAGCTGCGCGGACTCCCGCTCGACCAGCGCGTCCGCCTCCTCGCGCAGACGCTCGTCGACGGCGTGGGCCGCGAGCGCGAAGAGCCGTGCCCCGAGCCGGTAGCGCGCCGAGCGCGGCTCGCGCTCCACGTAGCCCGCGACGGCGAGGGCCCGGAGCATGCGGGACACCTGGGACTTGTCGCGCCCGAGGCGGCGTGCGAGCTCCACGACCCCCATGCCCCCCGCTCCTGTCGGTTCCCCGAGGATTTCGAGTACGGCCAGGGCACGCAGCCACGAGGTCGACCTCTCGTCGCCCTCCGCGTTCCCGGCCACCGCGTCCCTCTCCGTCGGACGCCGTCGCCGTCGCGCGAACGGTTCCGGCGAATACTGATCGATTTTGGTGAAATCGTTGTCAAGATGACAACGCCGGGGGACATCAGGACGTATCTCGTGATCAATTCGTGATCCAGCGAGGCCGATTCGTCGCAATCCGGATGTTTCGCCCTCTACCGGCGTGACCACCACGTTCGGTGTCGGTCGGGGACGGCGGGGACGCGACCGCTCGACGGCCCGGGACGCCCGCCCGGCCCGCTTCAGCGCTTGGTTAGGCCATGCACAGGTGGCGCACAGGCGGCGTCGACAGCGTCGGGGCCATGAACGGGCAGGAAGCAGCATCCGGCCTCGTCGCCGACCTCCTCGCAGCGGGCCCCCCGGAGCAGGCGGTGTTCCTCGCGGCGCGGGAACCACGGTGCCTGACCCGCGCCGACCTGCGCGAGGCCTACGCGGCGTGGCGGGTCGCCCTGGACCGGGCGGGCCTCCCCCCGGGCGGACGGGTCGCGATCGTCGTCGACGATCCGCTCGTGCTCGCCGCCGTGCACCTCGCGGTGATGGCGGCGGGACGCTGCAGCGTCCCGCTCGACCCGGGTGCGCCGGGGCCGGAGCTGCGGCGGGCGCTGCGCCGGACCGCGGCCGCCGTCCTCGTCGCCGACGACGACGCGGCCGCGCGGGTGCCCGACCTGCCGCGGGCCCGGCCCGACCGGCGCGGCCTCCCCGGACCCGTCCCGGCCGCATGCGGGACGCTCGTGCCCGGCGGCCCGGTCGCTCCCCCGGCCGACGGCGCGGCGACGCTGCTCTCCACCTCCGGGTCCACCGGTGAGCCCAAGGGCGTGCTCCTCGGCGAGGACCGCCTGCTGCACGTCGGCCACGCCGTCGCGGAGCACCTCGAGCTGACCCCCGACGACCGCGGCCTGACCCCGCTGCCGCTCTTCCACGTGAACGCCCAGGTCGTGGGCCTGCTCGCGACCCTCGTCGCCGGCTCGTCGCTCGTCCTCGACCGCCGCTTCCGGCGCAGCGACTTCTGGGAGCGGGCCCGCGCCCACGACGTCACCTGGATCAACGTGGTCCCCGCGATCCTCACCGTGCTCGCCCGCGAGGACGACCCGCCGCAGGTCCCGCCGCGGCTGCGGCTCCTCCGGTCGGCGTCCGCGCCGTTGCCGGTCGCCGTGCGCGACGCCGTCGAGGCCCGCACCGGGGTCCCCGTGCTGGAGAGCTACGGGATGACCGAGGCCGCCAGCCAGATCACCGCCGTGCCCCTGCACGAGCCGTGCCCGCCCGGGTCCGTCGGCCGGTCCGCC
The DNA here is from genome assembly GCA_963849235.1 of uncultured Actinomycetota bacterium. Classification (GTDB taxonomy): domain Bacteria; phylum Actinomycetota; class Actinomycetes; order Mycobacteriales; family Pseudonocardiaceae; genus Actinomycetospora. The sequence goes on from CAWKGY010000009.1 coordinate 213,131, forward strand.
GGGGCCGAGGTGGCGGTGCGCGGCCCCGAGGGCGCCGTGCTGCCGGCCGGGTCCCGGGGACGGGTGTGGATCCGCGGGGCCGGGGTGGTCACCGGGTACGAGGGCGGCCGCGCCGCGGAACGGTTCGACGACGGGGGCTGGCTCGACACCGGCGACGTCGGACACCTCGACGACGCCGGGTTCCTGCACCTCGCCGGCCGCGACGACGACGTCATCAACCGCGGCGGCGAGCTGCTGCACCCGCGCGAGGTCGAGGAGGTCCTGCTCGGCGACCCGCGGGTGGCCGAGGCGGTCGTCGTCGGCCTGCCCCACGAGGTGCTCGGCGCCGTGCCGGTGGCCTGCGTGCGCAGCGTCCCCGACCTCGGCGACCTCGCCGATCCCGACGTCCTCGCCGCGGAGCTCGACGCCCGCTGCCGCGCCCAGCTCGCCCGCTGGAAGTGCCCGGTGCAGGTGATGGTGCTGCCCGACCTGCCCCGCGGCGCCACCGGGAAGGTCCGCCGCGCGGACGTCCGGGAGCTCGTCGCGACCACGCCCTAGCCACCCCTGCGTCACATCTCGTCATCCCCGAGGAGGACCGATGCTCATCGACTCGCCCCTGTGCGTGCCGCTCGACCTGCCGGCACGCGAGGACAAGCCCCGCACGCGCGGTCGCACCATGGCCATCGACACCGGCACGCCGACGCGCTGGTTCGAGGACGTCGTCGAGAGCCACGGCGACCTCGTCGACGCCGTGAAGTTCGGTTGGGGCACCTGCCTGGTCACCCGCGACATCAAGACCAAGATCGACGTCTGCCGGGCGGCCGGCGTCGAGGCGTACTTCGGCGGGACGCTCTTCGAGCGCTTCGCCGCCGCCGGTGCCGTCGACGAGTGGCGGGAGCTCTGTCGGGCCTCCGGCTGTACCACCGTCGAGATCTCCCACGGCACCGTCGTGATGTCGAACGCCGAGAAGGCCCGCTGGGTCCGCGAGGTGGCCGAGGAGTTCACCGTGATCAGCGAGGTCGGCTTCAAGGACGGCGGCCGCTCGATGGCGCTGGGCCCCGACGAGTGGGTCGAGGCGGTCCGCACCGACTTCGCCGCCGGCGCGTCCACGGTCACCCTCGAGGCCCGCGAGAGCGGCCGCAGCGGCTTCTGCACCGCCGAGGGCAAGGCCCGCGAGGACGTCCTCGGTGCCCTCGACGCCTCCGGGCTCGACCGCGACCGGCTGCTCTTCGAGGCGCCCACCCGCGACCTGCAGGTCACCCTGCTCCGTCGCTACGGGGTCGGGGTGAACCTGGGCAACGTCGCCCTCACCGACCTCGTCGGCCTCGAGACGCTGCGCCTGGGCCTGCGCGCCGACACCTTCGGCGGGGTCTGATCGGGATGCGGAACACCCACGACGCGTTCCACCTCGCCATCCCGGCGCGCGACCTCGACGAGGCCTACCGCTTCTACGTCGAGGGTCTCGGGTGCAAGCTCGCCCGCCGCTACGCCGACCGGATCACGCTGGACTTCTTCGGCGACCAGGTCGTGTGCCATCTCTCGGAGTCGTGGGATCGCGGCCCCGAGCTGTACCCCCGCCACTTCGGCGTGACGTTCCGCGAGCGCGAGGACTGGGAGCGGCTGCTCTCGCTGGTGCGCCAGCGCGACCTCGACGTGTTCGCGGAGCCCAAGACCCGCTTCGACGACCTCGTCGAGCGCCACAGCACCTTCGTGCTGCGCGACCCCTCGAACAACCTGCTGGAGTTCAAGCACTACGACGACCCGCGGATGATGTACTGATCGGGGTACCCCTTCGGGCGTGAGCACGACGTCCCTCCGGTCGTCCTTCCTCGTTGAGCGCTGCTCCGTTCGAGTGGAGTGGTCACGGTCGTGTGACGGAAGCGTCTCGAGCCTCCCTTCATCGGTGACCGTGTCCACAGGCCATCGGGGAGGCCGACCATGATCGCTGACCGTCGACGACAGAGTTCGCCGTTGCGCCGAGGAGGCTTCGACGCCGTTCCGGATGCTCGGTGACGGCGGATCGCGGCGCGGAGAGCGACCATGATTTCGAACGGTTCGTCAGCCGGTGCCTGGTGCGTCTGAGTCACCGCGCCCGGTCGGTCGCCGTATCGACCGACTCGGACCATCACGCGTTGCTCTCCCACGCGCTTCTCGTGCTGTGGCGGCGGTGGTCCGACCTCCTGGACGTCGACGACGGCACGCGACTCGCCTTCGCGGGCGTGACGATGGCGAATGGGGCACGCGATCAGCGCAAACTCGCGGTCCGCCGTCACGAGGTCCCCGACGACCACTTCCTCACCGCTCGGGATCGAGCGGTCCCGCCCGACCAGTGGGGCGATGATCCCGAGTTCGAGGTGCTGCGAAAGGAGCAGCGCCTTGCGATCCTGCGGGCGATCTCGCGCCTGCCCGAGGACGACAAGAGGATCATGGTCTACCGCACGCAGGGGGTGGGACTGGCGCGGATCGCCCTGGAGATGGGCTGGTCCGTGCAGGAGGTCCGCAACGGCATCGCCCGCGCGAAGCGTGCCCTCCGCCGCGACCTGGGACTGCCTGGAGCAGGTGGAGGCACCGATGAGGTCTGAACCCACCGCCGCGCGGGCGCAGCGTCTTCCCTCTACGTCCCCGACACCGACCACGAGACCTGAGCCGATCGACGGCCTCGACAGGCTGGTCGCGCGGGCCATGGTTGGTGAGCGGGCCGCGCTGGACGACGTGCTGCGGGCGCTGCGACCACTCGTCGTGCGCTACTGCGCAGCCCGGCTCGGCCGTCGCCCCGAGACGGCTGGCGACGTCGAAGACACCGCCCAGGAGATCCTCCTCGCCGTGCTGCACGCCTTACCGCGGTATCAGGACCAAGGCCGCCCGTTCCTCGCGTTCGTTTACCGCATCGCGGCCCACAAGGTCGTTGACGCCTGGCGACGGTCCGACAACCGGCCACACCTCGCCGAGGGGCTCGACGATCGGGCCGACACCGCGGACGGCCCCGAGATGCTCGCCCTGCGCCGCGAGGGTCATCCCAACCTGGTGCGGTCGATCAATGCCTTGCCCGAACGGCAGCGCGAGATCCTCCACTTGCGAGTCGTCGTCGGGCTGTCCGCGGACGAGACCGCGGCAGCGGTCGATTCGACCCCGGGCGCGGTCCGCGTAGCTCAGCACCGGGCCCTGACCCGGCTGCGCGCCGACATCGCCGCGACAGCGCCGCCGGAGAACGGCCCGACGGGCGACCCCGAGCTCGACGCTCTCCTCGCCGAGGCGGAGCGCACGCTGCGCGAACTCGAGTGAGCCGGGGTACCCCCCGGGGCGTGAGCACCGATCCGCTCGATGATTACGTCCCCGCCCACCTCCGCGACGACCTGGACGACGAGCCGCCGCCCTGGCCGGCCGACGAGATCGTGCCCGGCCTGTGGCAGTCCGGGCACCCCGAGCCCGGCGAGCACTGGGACGCGGTCTTCGACCTCAGCGGCGAGGAACCGCCGCTCGAGGACGTCGAGTTCTACGTGCACTGGCTGATCGAGGACGGCCCGGCGCCCGACCGCGACACCCTCATCGCCCTGGCCGACCTGGTGCGTTCGATGCGCGCCGCCGGGAAACGGGTGCTCATCCACTGCGCGGCGGGGATCAACCGGTCCGGGCTGATCTCGGCCGCCTCGCTGATCCGCGAGGGCTACGACGTCGAGGACGCGATCGGGACGGTGCGGGCCGCGCGGACCGGCGCTCTGAACAACCCGGAGTTCGTGGAGGCGCTCCGCGCCATGTGAACGGATGTGGTCGTCATGGCGACCAACAGCGTTCACAGGCGCGGAGCGCACCGGCCCAGCCGCGGCGACGCAGGACGGCGGCGACCTCGCGCGCCCGGGCACACGGGTCGGCCGCCGTCTCCTCGAATCCGAGAACCACCCGGCCGCGCCCTGCGAGCTGGGCTCGGGGCGAAGGGTCGTCACCGTGATGCAGTGGAGGAGCGTGGCTGCGCGCGTCCTCGGTCAGCGGGCCCGTGAAGACGGCGTACACCCCGTCGTGCACCTGTGCCCACCGTCGCGCGCGCACGTTGGCCCTGATCGCACTGTCGGTGAATCCGTGACGCAGCAGCTGGCGTCGAGGATCACAGGGGGCCGTCGGGAACGGCGTCGACCAGGTCATGTCCCTTCGACGCGAACGGGAGCCTGGCGGCTCCCTCGTGAATGGATGTCGTCGCTATGGCGACGACATCCATTCACATGGGGCGGAGCCCCGGGCCTCCAGGACCGGGGCGTAGCGCCCTTCCGTCGCCGACATCGCCACCTGGTCGGTCACGCCCTGGTACTCCCCCAGCGGCGTCGAGGCCGTGAAGGTCTCGGGGTCGAGGTACTCGTGCTCACCCGGGGTGCCGGCCACCGAGTGCGCCCACGCCTTGTCGAACAGCCCCAGCGACAGGATCCACAGCGCGACCCGGGTCAGCGAGACGTGCACGTGCCACGACCCGCCCTCCTCGGCCCGCCGGCGCAGCGCCGCCGCGACCCCGGCCTGGGCGAGCCACGGGACGATGTAGTCGTTCACCACCATGATCGGCGGCAGCCGCGGCCGGTCCTCGGATCCCTCGAGCAGCATCATCCCGGTCACCGAGCCGGCCGACTGGTCGAAGCCGGGCCGCCCCGCCCACGGGCCCTCGAGGCCGTGCAGCGACACCGTCACGTAGACCAGCCCGGGCCGCTCCGCGCACGCCTCCTGGGGGCCGAGCCCGATCTCGGACAGGAACTGCTGGCGCCGGTTGTGGAAGAACACGTCGGCGCCGCCGAGCAGCTCCGAGAGCAGCGCACGGTCGGCCCGCGGGTCGAGCAGCGCCGAGCGCATCCCGACGTCGGCCGACGCGTAGGTCGTCTCGTGCTCCCCCTCGCCGGGCCGCCACAGGTTGAGCACGTCCGCGCCGTGCAGCGCGAACGAGCGCCCGAACCCGGCGCCGGCGATCACGTGCCCCATACCCAGGGCACGCAGGCCCGAGAACGGCTGGTCCCCGACCGGCGGGAGGGGCGTCGGGGGCGCGTCGCCGACCTTCGTGAGCTCGATCAGCGGGAGGTCGGCGAGCACGTCGCGGTACTGCGGCTCGGCGAGGAACTCCGGCACGGTGCGCAGCATCGGCATGACGACGCCGGCCTCGGCCGCCGCCGTCTCCAGCTCGGGCGCGTTCCACTCCGCGATGGCCGCCGCGACGCGCTCCTTGGTGAGCGGCACGCCGAGCAGTTCCTGCGCCCGCTGCCGCAGCCCGGCGTACATGTTCTGCGGCATCACCCAGCGCCCGTCGGCGCAGCGGAAGAACGAGAACGCCATCGCGTTGCCGCGTTCGAGCGACGACGCTGACGGGGTAGCGGCCGAGCCGTTCCCAGCGCCGGTCGTAGAACGGGCAGAGCCGGTGCGGGGACCGGCGCAGGTCGACGTGGACGTCCTGGCCGGGGCCGCCGCGCCACCGGTGCACCGCGGCCGCGGCGACCGACTTCGCCAGCAGCCCGATCGTCGCCGCCCCGCCGATGCGGATCGGGGAGGGCACCACGGGGTCGGCACCCGTCGTCGTGACATCTCCACCAGCGTCGTCGACGGCCAGGCCGACGCCGCCGAGCACCGTCTCGAGCTCGCCGGTGAGGTCGAACGGCTCCTCGCCGGCGACCGGGTCGGCCCACGCGGCCTCGAGCCGCTTCGTCAGGTCAGCCATGCCCGACCTCCGCCAGCAGACCCACCGGGACGTCGACGTGGCGGGCCCGGAGGAACTCCGCCACCGCCTTGCCGGCGATGTCGGGGCGGCCGTTGGACGACGCCCCCTTGCCGAGCACCCCGTGGATCACCAGGTGCACCGCGCGCAGCCCGGGGAACTCGTGGCGCTCGACGACGGCGTCCGCGGCCTCCGGGTACAGCGCCCGGATCCGCTCGACGCTGACGGTCGCCCGCAGCCACTCCCAGGCTTCGTCGGACGCGCCGATCGGCCAGAACCCGACGTTCGAGTTCCCGCCCTTGTCCCCGCACCGCCCGTGCGCGACCAGCCCGAGTGGAGCTCGCCGCGTCGGCGGAGAGGTCCCGACGGCAGGTGCGGGCACGTCCGGCGGCTGGCCGCGGAACCCCGCGCGCACCGCGGTGTCCTTGACCGGCACCCGCGACCCGTCCGCGAGCACCACGGAGTGGGCCAGCGCGTCGGTCGGGATCAGCGTCGGCCAGTACTCGACGACGGGGTTCGCCACCTTGAGCGGGTTCACGTAGAGCCCCGGGTAGCCGGGCAGGAAGAGCCCGGTCAGCGGGGCGATGAAGCGTTCCGCCCCGACCTGCGACCGGTCGGTCGCCTGGGCGGTGACGAGGATTTGTTGGGCGGCGGCCCACTGGTCGGGCGGGTCCTCGACGGGGGCGCCGATGCGGTCGACGCGCAGCAGCGAGAGATCGAGCCCGGCGGTGATCCGCTCGACGTGGGTCCGCAGCAGGTCGGCCTTGGCCTCGAGGTCGAGACCCGTGGCGTAGAACGAGACGCTCGACTCGAACCCGCCCGGGGCGGTGATCGCGAGCTTCGTCGTCGGGCTCGGCGGGGACCCGCGCACCCCGGTCAGCGCGACCCGGTCCGGGCCATCCTGCGTGACGACGACGTCGGACAGGTCCACCGTGACGTCGGGGTTGAGGTAGGTCGGGCCCTGGATCTCGTAGAGCAGCTGCGCGATGACGGTGTCGGTGGTGACCATCCCGCCCGCGACCTCGTGCTTGGTGATGACCGCGGTCCCGTCGTCGGCGATCTCGGCGATCGGGTAGCCGAGGTCGTCGACGCGGGGCACCGTCGTGAAGCCGGAGAAGTTGCCGCCGGTGGCCTGCGGGCCGCACTCGATGACGTGCGCGGCCGCGACGGCACCGGCGAGCCGGTCCCACGCCTCCTGCGAGGTGTCCTCGACCGACCAGCCGTGCCACCAGGCGGCGACTCCGGTCGTCAGGGACGCGTCGGTGACCCGCCCGGTGACGACGACCTGGGCACCCGCCGCCAGCGCGGCCGTGATCCCCCAGCCGCCGAGGTAGGCGTTGGCGGTGCCGGGGTCGTGGCCCCAGTCGGCGAGCGGGCGGCCGTCGTCGAGGTGCTCCAGCGGGCCGAACTCGCCCAGGCGCCCCGATGACGTCGTCGCCCTCGACGTGCGCGACGACGAGGTCGTGCCCCGCCTCGGCGACGACGCGGCGGCACTCGGCGGCGAGGCCGGCGGGGTTGAGCCCACCCGCGTCGACGACGAGCCGGGCCTCGCGCTCCACCAGCAGGTCCACCGCGTCGGTGAACTGGGCGAGGAAGCTGCGGGCGTAGCCGCGCTCGGGGTCCTGCTTCTTCTCGAGGGCGAGCTGGCGCAGGGTCGGCTCGGCGAGGTAGTCGCCGGTGACGACGTCGACCGGCCCGGCGAGCGCGTCCCGCAGCCCGGAGAACCGGTCCCAGAGCCAGCCGGCGCAGTTGGCAACGCGGACGGCCGTCATGATCGCGATCCTAGGGGCGGATCGAGGTCGATCCCGCGGGCCGTGAGCGCCGCCTCGATCGCCGCCACCACGGTGCGCACGACCTCCACCCGCGCCGCGCGCTTGTCCTCCGCCGCGACCACGTGCCAGGGCGCGGCGGGCGACTCGGTGCGGCGCAGCATCTCCTCCACCGCGGCCTCGTAGGCGGGGCGACGGTCGCGGTTGCGCCAGTCCTCCGGGGTCAGCTTCCAGGCCCGGTACGGGTCCTGCGCCCGCGCCTCGAACCGACGCAGCTGCTCGTCGGGCGAGATGTGCAGGAAGAACTTGACGACGATGGAGCCCTCGGCCGCCAGCGTGGTCTCCAGGTCGACGATCTCCCCGTAGGCCCGCTCCCAGGCCGACTCGGAGGCGAACCCCTCGACCCGCTCGACGAGGACGCGGCCGTACCAGGACCGGTCGAGCACGGCCATCCCGCCCCAGCCCGGCAGCGTCGGCCAGAACCGCCACAGGAAGTGGTGGCGCTTCTCGTCGTGGGTCGGGGCCGCGAACTGGACCACCCGGACGTGGCGGGGGTCGAGCGGGCCGACCAACCGCTTGATGGCGCCGCCCTTGCCCGAGGCGTCCCAGCCCTCGAAGAGCACGAGCAGGGGTGGGCCGATCTCCCCCGGCCCGATCTGTCCGCCGAGCAGCAGCCGCAGGTGCACCAGGCGCTCCTGGGCCGCGGCCAGCTGGTCGGCCCCCTCGGCCTTGGACATCCGCGCGGCCAGGTCCACCTCGTCCAAGCGAGCCACGCGATCACCCTCCCAGGCCCGCGCCCCGGGCACCACGGCCCCGGCTACGCGGGCACCGGGGCCTGCGCCGCCTCCTTGAGCAGCGGCTTCACCCGCTCACCGAACTTCGTGACGCCGTCGACGAAGTCGGGCCAGGTGAGCAGCGCACCGTCGATCCCCGTCGTCACCGCGATCTCGTCGAGCTGCGCGGCGACCCGCTCGTAGGAGCCCTTGACCACCGGCAGCGACAGGAACGCCATGTTGCCCTCGGCGGCCGGGCGCTCCAGCGAGGCGAGCAGCTGGGCGGAGGTGCCGTCGGGGTTCGAGTCCAGCGAGGCGCCGGTGGTCATGTGGCTGATCGCGTCGAGGTCGGCGGTGGCGACGATGTGGTCGCACAGCTTGTCCGCGGCCTCGTCGGTCTCCTCGGCGATGATGCAGTAGAGCGCGAACGTCCCGACGTCGCGGCCCTCGCCGGCCCCGAGGTCCTTGACCCCGGACGCGATCGACCCGACCTTCGAGCGCTCGGCCATGATGAAGTTCCGGTCGCCGTACCGGGCGGTGAACGCCTGGCCCGCGGGCGACTGGCCCGCGCACACGACGGTCGGGCTGTGCAGCGGCTTCGGGCGCATGTCGGCCTCGTCGAAGTCGAAGAACTCGCCGTGGAACGTCGTCGGGCCCTCGCTCCACAGCGCGCGCAGCACCTGGACGTACTCGGCGGCGTACTCGTAGCGCCGGTTGAAGTAGTCGTCGCCGGGCCACAGGCCCATCTGCGTGTACTCCGGCTTGTTCCAGCCGGTCACGATGTTGACCCCGCAGCGCCCGCCGGAGATCTCGTCGATCGTCGCGACCATCCGCGCGGCCATGATCGGGTGCGTGGCGAGCGTCGTCACCGAGGGGTAGAGCCCGATCGTCGAGGTCACCGCCGCGAGCCCGCCGAACAGCGTGAACGACTCGAGGCATTCGCCCCAGAAGTCGCTCGGCCCACCGGTGCCGCGGTGCTTCATCATCGAGAGCACGAAGTCGAGACCCTGGCGCTCGGCCTCCTGGGTGATCGCGACGTTGTGCGCGAAGCTCGGCCGGTACTGCGGGCTGCCGGTCGACAGGATGTAGCCGTTGGTCGCGTTGGGGATGAACACGCCGTACTGCATCGGGGAGCCTCCTCCGGGACGTGGGGACGTGAGGTCTTCAGGACGGTGAGCGCCTCGGCGAGGTCGACGACGTCGGCGTACTTGGCGTCGAGGTCGGCGAGGTTCTGACGGTGCAGGGCCGTGTGTGCGGTCGCCGCAGGCCTCGTCGACGACGATCGGGCGGAAACCCGCGGCGAGAGCATCGGTCGCGGTCGCGCGCACGCAGCCGGAGGTCGAGACGCCCGCGACGACGACGGTGTCGACGTCGCGGCTGCGCAGCGTGCCCGCGAGCGAGGTGCCGGCGAACGACGACGCGTGCTGCTTGACCAGCAACGCGTCGTCCGCCGCGGGGGCGAGCGCGAGCTCGCCCCACCCGCCGTCGGCACCCTCGGCGAAGCAGGCCAGGGCGGGCACCTTGGCGGCGAAGAACCCGGCGTCGGCGAGGTCGGGGGCGTAGCGGACCACGGTCCAGACCACCGGCACCCCCGCCGGGCGGGCGGCGCCGACGAGCGCGGCGCAGGCGTCCAGCACCCGGCCCGGCGTCGCGGGGTCCTCGCCGCCCAGGAAGAACGGCCCGCCGGGCTCGATGTAGGCCCGCACCAGATCCACGACGACGACGGCGGGGCGCCTCCCCCAGCCGACGCGACCGGCGAAGGACGTGCCGTGCGGGCTCGCCGTCGAACTCATCGCCGCGTCCCCACCATCACCGCGCGGGCGTTGCCGATGTGGCTGCGCATCACCGAGGACGCCCAGTCCGCGTCGCCCGCCCGCAGCGCGGCGGCGATCTCGGCGTGGTGGGCGAGGCTGCGCGCGAGCGAGGCCGCGTCGTAGGTGTGGAAGGTCCGCAGCACGACGGGGGTGTGCACCACGTTGGCGAGCGCGGTCGAGAGCGCCGGGGCCGCGGCGGCGTCGAGGAGGCGCGCGTGGAACTCGCGGTTGAGCGGGACGAGGGCGTCGAGGTCCTGCGTCGGGGCCGGGTGATCCGACGGCGAGCATGCGGGCGGCCAGGTCGTCGAGGGTGTCGAGGTCGGCGTCGGTGACGCGGGCGGCCGCCCGTCCGGTGGCCCGGGGCTCGAGGGCGAGCCGGACGTCGAAGATGCCGTCGAGGTCCTCGGCGGAGAACGACACCACCCGCGCGCCGCGGTGGGCGTGCACCTCGACGAGGCCCTCCGCGGCGAGGCGGGAGAGCGCCTCGCGGACCGGGGTGCGCGAGACGCCGAGCCGCTCCGCGAGCTCCACCTCCCCGAGGCGGGCCCCGGCGGCGAGCTCACCGCGCAGGATCGCGTCGCGCAGCGCGGCCTGGGCGCGCTCGGAGGCGCGGGACGGACCGCGGGTCGTCATTGCCGTCATCGCACCTCCCTCGGAGTTGTACGCAACGTAGGGTGGCTCGCCGACCCCGGCAAGGCCTTGTCCGCACGTCACCCGGACTGTTACGCCGGTGACCACGCATCGCGTTGTACACACGGAGGGACCGTCATGGCCGATCTGCTCAGCCGCCCCGGTGACCGGCGGGCCCGCCTGCGGGCCCTGCTCGACGGCGACCGGCCCGTCGTCGCGCCCGGCGCCTACGACGCCCTCTCGGCCCGGCTCGTCGAGCAGGCGGGGTTCGACGTCGTCTACATGACCGGGTTCGGGACGACCGCGTCGCTGCTGGGGCGGCCCGACGTCGGGCTGCTCGGGCAGGCGGAGATGGTGGACAACGCGCGGCGGATGGCGGGCGTCGTCGACGTCCCGCTCATGGCCGACGCCGACACCGGCTACGGCAACCCGATCAACGTCATCCGCACGGTGCGCGAGTACGAGCAGGCCGGCGTGGCGGGGCTGCACCTCGAGGACCAGGTGATGCCGAAGAAGTGCGGGCACCTCGCGGGCAAGGAGGTCGTGCCCCTGCCCGAGATGGTCGCCAAGATCCGGGCCGCCGTCGACGCGCGGACCGACCCGGACCTCGTGCTGATCGCCCGCACCGACTCCGCCCAGCAGTACGGGATCGACGACGCGATCGACCGGGCGCGGGCCTTCGCGGACGCGGGCGCGGACCTGCTCTTCGTCGAGGCCCCCACCTCGGACGAGGCGCTCGAGCAGGTGGCGAGCGCGCTGTCCGGGCACCGGCTCGTGTTCAACGGCGCCGAGGGTGGGCGGACCCCGCTGCCGTCGCTGGAGCGGCTGACCGAGCTGGGGTTCGCGCTGGTGCTCTACCCGGTGTCGACGCTGCTCGCCGCGGCGTCCGGGATCCGCGGGATGCTCCACCGGTTGCGCTCCGACGGATCCCCGACGGGGGCCCTGCGCGACCTCGCGGCGGAGTCCGGGGGGATCGGCGGGCTGGACGCGTTCACCGAGGTCGTGGGCATCGACGAGATCCGGGCGCTCGAACAGCGGTACTCGTAGGGAGGTGCGCTCACGGGCCGAAGGCACCGGAGTACGGATCACCCTCGCTCCCGGGCATCGTCCGGGTGGTGACGTGGGTGTCGTAGGCGTCGGTGTCGAGGCCGCCGAGCTCGGGGACGAGCACCCGTCCCCAGCGGCGTCCCGGCTCGTCGGGCAGGCGGGTGTCGATCTCGCGCAGTGACCCGTCGGCGAGCAGGCCGGCGAAGCTCGCGGCGGAATCGGTGCCGGTCACGAGCCCGTCGGTGCCGCCGGTCCAGCGCTCGGGGACGATGTCGCCCGGCGGGCTGGGGCTGGTGTTGCGCTCGTTGGGTACCGGGTCGGCGGGCCCGGTCGGGGTGGTGACGAACGCGCCGGGCGTCTGCGCGACGCCGTCGGCCACCCGGGGCAGCGCCCCGGCGCACGGCCAGGCGAGGGCGACCGCCCAGTCGACGAGCACCGGGCGGCGCTGCGCGAGCCAGCTCGAGAGCGGGAGGACGTCGACGACCCGCGGACCGGTGAGCGCGATCCACCCGTCGTCGTCGGTGCGGTCGTCGCGGGCCTGCAGCCGGACCCGGTCCGCGCCGGCCGGGACGTCCGCGGGAGCGACGGTGACGGTGCGCCAGAGGCTGCGGTCCTGCACCCGGTCCTGCTGGCCGGCCTGCTCGGGCGTCGCGGCGTAGCCCCGGTAGCCGCGGTCCGGTTCCGGGGTCTCCGTGACGGGCCGGGTGCCGACGACGCTGTCGCCGCGGCCGAACTCCCAGGTCAGCGACGCCCCGTCGGCGGTCCGGCCGGACACGCCGACGGCCAGCGCCTGGGTCGTCCCGACCGGGGGCAACCCGAACCACGGCGTCGTCAGGGACCCGATCGTGCCGTCCCCGCCGGCGCGGCTGCCCCACGAGTACCGGCCGTCCCGGGTGTCGGGCTTCGCCGTCGGTCCCGTCGGTCTGGCCCGGCCGTACCGGGGGCGCGGACGCGGCGCCCCCGTCGGCGACGAACCCGACCATGGTCGCCGTCGACCCGGCGACCGGCGTGAGCGGCCCGCCCGGCACGGTCTGCAGCACCTGCACCCGGTCCTGCAGGCCGCACGCCGCGGACGACGTCGGGTCGGCGACGGCGGCCCGGTCCTGGGCCGCCAAGGAGTAGTGCGTGCCGCGGTCCCCGGCGGCCGAGAACGACGACACCAGGAGGGCGACGGACACCGCGGCCGCGGTCACGACGGTCGCGACCGGCACGAGCGCCGCCACCACGCCCGGGCCCCCGTCGTCGGGACGCCCCTCGGATCCGCCGGACGACCAGCGCGATCACCCCGAGCCCGAGGGCCACGACGAGCCAGAGCGCCACCGAGTCGAACGGGCGCTGCGGGCCCGTCGACCCCGGCATGCCGAACCCGGAGTAGGCCCACCACGCGTTCGGCCCGGAGAAGGCGAACGCCGCGCCGAGCACGACGCCGAGGGTCGTGAGCACGCCGGTCGCCGTCACGACCGGGTCGGCGAGGCGGGCCGCCCGGACGAGGGCGACCACGACCGCGACGATCCCGATCGCCCCGTACCCCGCGAGCGACCCGAAGTGGTGCGACCACTTCGACGGTGTGACGGCGAGGAGCGCGAACCCCGCCGGGAGCAGCCCGAGCAGGAGCACCGGCTCCCGGCCGAGCCAGGACCCGGACACAGCCCCGACCTCGGCCCCGGCCCCGGGGCCGGTTCCCCGTGCCGACCCGCGCACCAGCAGCACCGTCCCGGCGGCGGCCAGCACGAGGCCGAGCACCACCGGCAGCCGCTTGGCCGCCGACCCCCACGAGTCGTCGCCGAACAGGTAGCCGTAGCGCAGCCACTCCGCGTACCAGGGCTGGTTCGGCCCGATCTGCTGGTGCACCGCGGTGGCGACCAGGAAGCCGTGCCAGGACTGGTCGGCGAACACCACGACGACCGCGACGGCGGCGAGCCCCGCCACGACCGCCAGGTGCGCCCCGGGCAGCAGCGCCCGGGTCAGCCGGGACACCCTGCCGTCGTCCTCCGGGGGTGGCCCCCGGACCGCGCGCACCAGGCGGGGCAGGCACAGCGCGAACGGTGCGGCCGCGATCAGCCCGGAGGGCGCGAGCGTGACCGTCAGGGCGGCGACCAGGGCGGCGACGGCGATCAGGGCGGCGGGGTGGCGGGTCCGGCGGTCGTCGGCGCGACCGTCGTCGCCGCGCGCGGCCCGCAGCACGAGCGCGAGCACGGCGGTGGCGCCGAGGGCGACCATCGACTCGGGCCGCGCGCCGAGGTCGTACGGGAGCCACCAGGCCGCGAGCGCCAGCGCCGCGAGGACCCGGACGGCGACCGTGCGCCCGGCCGATCCCAGTGCGGGCCGCAGCACGCCGCGGGTCAGCACGAGCCACAGCGCGAACCCCGCGAGGACGCTCGGGGTGCGCACCGCGACCGGGGTCGAGCCCTCGTCGAGGAACAGCGCGAGCAGGCGCTGGTCGGAGGCGAACGGGATCTCGGGCGCGTCGAACCAGCGGTAGTAGTTCGAGGGGTCGACGCCGCCCGACTGGCGGGCGATCACCGCGGCGAACCCGTCGTCGTCGGTCAGCGGCCCGACGATCGACCACCACGCCAGGCCTCCCGCGACCACGACGTCCACCGCCAGCCGGCCGAGCGTCACCGGGCGCCGCAGCACCGAGAGCACGCGACGACGGAGCCGGCGGGCCCGGGTGCGGGCGACCGCGAGCCCGCGTCGGCCGGCGAGCTCGCCGAGCGTGCGCGGGGCGGGGTCGGTCGGGGTGAGGACCGTCGCGAGGACCACGAGCAGGAGCGCGATCGCGGCGAGGCGGAGCTGGGCCGAGACGAGGCCGCGCTTCTCCGGGGTGGCGGCGTTGTCGAACCAGGCGGGGGTGCGGGCGGACAGGGCGAGTCCGCGGGCGTCGTCCCCGCGCAGGTCGGTGGTGGCGGCGAAGACCTCGGGGACCGGGGCCCGGGGGACGGTCACGGTGGGCTCGCCGGCCGGGTCGCCCACCGTGACCGTCAGGCCGGCCTGGTCGGCGCGGATCGCGAGCCCGCAGGCCTCGTCGGGGACCTCGACCGGGACGAGCCGCCCGTTCGCGACCACCTGGAGGGTCGTCGCGTCGGACGGGTCGGCGCCCGGCTCGGTGCGCACGGCCAGGCCGTCGGCGGGCGCGCCGACGGTGGTCGCGAGGATCGTCGTGGCTCCCTGACGGTCCCGTGCCGCCCGGATCGCCCCGCACGGGACGGTGACGTCCAGCTCCGCCGGGCGGTAGGGCACCAGGAAGAGCGTGGTCGGCGTGGGGGTGGCGCCCGACCTCGGCCAGGTCACCGTCGAGGTCGAGGACGCCACCGGCGCGGTGGGCACCTGCGCCGCGACCACGACCGCGGCGAGCCCGCTGAGCAGGGCACCCACGACGACGGCCAGCCGGACGAGCCGGCGGACCCGGCCGCGCTCGTCGGGCCCCCACCGCCGGCCGGGCCCGGGCGCGTCTCCGGGCGTCTCCGGCGGTGGGAGCCGGGTCGGCGCGGTGGCGGTCAGGGGGACTCCGTGGCGGACGGTGGGAACGACGACGTCGTCCCACGTCCGTCACGGCCGACGGTCCGGTTCGATGGGTGCGCTTCGCACTCGTGAGCAGTAATCCGTGCCCTGACACGGATCAGTGCTCACGAGGCGGAGCCACCTAGGTTCGACGGCCCCGCAGCAGCGCCACCCCCAGCAGCGCGAGCGCGACCACCGAGAGCGCGAGCGCGATGATCGCGATGACGAGGGCCGGGGTCGAGGACGAGCCCGCGTCGGACGACGTCGCCGCCGCGCCGTCGTCGGACCCGCTCCCCGCGCCGATCGTCAGCGAGGGCGACGGGTGCTCCGGCTCCGGGGCACCCGGGGCCGCGGACTGGTTCCAGGCGACGACCTCGCCGTCGCTGTAGGTCTGGTTCGCCGGGAAGGCCACCGACGGCGCGTTGGGCAGCGGTCCGACGAGCAGCGAGAAGTCGTCGAACTGGCCCGGGGCGATCGCCGTCGCCGGGCTCTGGGCGGTGAAGACGACGTCGCTGACGACCTGGCTCACCGGCCCGTCGTCGGTCTGCAGCGGCTGCGCGAGCGTCTTCTTGTGCACCTCCGCGGTCCACCCCGGGTGCGGCTGCACCGAGACCGACGCGAGCGGCTGGTCGGCCGGCAGGAACACCTGCACGGCCGTGGTCGACGCGTTGTCCTTCTCGGTGGGCACCCGGAACGCGAGCTGGGCGTACGAGCCGGGCGTGGCGCTGCCGCCCGCGGAGACGGTGACGTGTGCGGAGGCGGGGAGCGCACCGAGGGCGAGCAGCGCGGCGCCGACGGCGAGGACGACGCCGAGTCGGGCCGGCAGGCGGCGGGGGCGGGGGTTCACAGCAGGGACTCCTTCGCTGGTGGGGACGACGACGGGTCAGCGGACGGGGACCACGACCCGGAAGAGGGTGGGCGGGCCGACGGGGCTCGCGACGGTGACGTCGAGGGCCCAGTCGCCCGGCACCGCGAACGAGAGCGGTGCGGTGACCTGGCCGGCGACGTCGGGCGCGGCGACGACGGGCAGCGGACCGATGCCCTGCGCGGGCAGCGTGAGGGAGGCCTCGACGACCGAGACCGGCACCGCCCGGCCGCCGGTGTCCGCGCCGGAGAGGTGCACGGCCGTCTGGCCGGTGTGCGCGGCGTCGACGCGGGCGGTGAGCGCGAGACCGCCGGAGTGCTCGGTGGTCGTGACGGCGGGCGCGTAGGTCTCCGCGGCCCGCGGGGACCCGACGAGGACGGCGGTCACCCCGAGGACGACGACGGCGATCGCGGCCTCCGCGAGCAGGCCGCGGCGCAGAGCGGTCCGGGAGGGGACGTCGAGGCCCGGGGGCGGGCCGGCCGGCTCCGACGACGGGAATTCACTGTCACTGGGTGCAAGCAATTCAGGGGAGCACGCCGATAGGGCGGTGCTTGCATCGGCAGCGGTGCTTGCACCCACGCCGGGGCCGGACGACGAGGCCGGACCCAGCGAGAGCGCGAAGCGGGGCCGGGCCGGCGCCGGCCCCGGATCCGGCCCGCGCCACGAGCCGCCGCGCCACCAACCGCCGGGCGCGGTCACCCAGCGCGAGGAGCACGACCACCCCGCCGACCTTCGCGATCAGCAGCCAGCCGTACGTCGTCGTGACCAGGGCGCCGATCTCGCCGACGTCCCGCCACGTCTGGTACAGCCCGGTCGCCACGATCACCGCCACCGCGACCTGCGCGGCCTGCGAGAACCGCGGGAGCACCGCCGCGACGGCCGTCGGCTCCCCGGCGCGGTGCAGGGCGGCCAGCAGGACCACCAGCCCGCCGATCCAGAGCGACATCGCAGTGAGGTGCGCGAGGTCCACGACCATCCCGAGCACCACCGGCGGGTCCACGCCCGCGTGGCCCGAGGCCGAGAACGTCGCCGCGGCGGCGACCAGCGCGACGGCCGTGACGACCGCCCGCTCCCCCGTCGGCGACGCCGCGCCGGTGGGGGCCACGAGCCGGCGCCCGACGAGGCCCGCGAACGCCACCAGGACGACCCGGGCGGCGAGGAACAGCCCGGTGGGCGAGGCGATCGTCGTCGCCAGCACCGTGGGGTCGAACGCGTCCCCGATCCCGACCCCGGCCGCGTCGGGACCCTGCAGGATCAGGGCGAGCACGCTCCCGACGAGCAGCGCCCACCACCCGACGACCACGCTCCGGCGGGCGCGCCGCAGCGTCGTCACCTCCGCCCCTGCCCGGCGCAGCGCGACGAGCACGACGGCGCCGCCCAGCACGGCGAGGCCCGCGTACTCGACGAACCGGGCGACGGCGAGCAACACCCCCGCCGCGCCACCCCCGGTCTCGGGCGGCGGCGGGGCGGCGCTGGGACCGGGATGGCCGATCGAGAACCGGAAGCCGCCGGAGACGGGATGCGAGTCGGCCGAGACCACCCGCCAGGTGACGGTGTAGGTGCCGGGCGCGAGTCCGGGGGCGAGCGCGACGCCGGCCGAGGTCGGGTCGCCGCCGGGGTGGGACGCGGTGCCGGCGTCGACCTCGCGCAGCCCGCCGTCGTAGACGCGCACCGCGCCGGGCACGAGGGTCACGGCCTCGCTGAAGGTGACGCTCACCTGGTCGGGGGTGCGGGCGACGACGCTGTCCGCGCCGGGCGAGGTCCGCTCGAGCATCGCGTGCGCGGACGCCGGCAGGGCCGTGACCAGCCCGAACAGTGCACACAGCAGGGCGACGACCACTGCGGCCGCGCCGCGCCGCGCCGCCTCGCCGACCCTTCGCACATGTGTGGAGTCGTCGTGCGGGCCCGCCCGGTTCCCGCCCGTTTGCTCGATCACGCCACCCCGTCCCCACGCCCGCGCCCAGCCTGGTGCAGCCGGACCCTGCGCGGAGGCGGTTCCGTGCAGGTCGTGGGAGGTCAGGGCACGGCGAGCAGCGCGCGCATCCGGTCGATCTCGGCCTGCTGGCTCACCAGCAGCGTGCGGGAGAACTCGGCGAGCGGCGGAGGTCGACGCCGCTCCGCCGGTCTGCGCGAGCTGCTGGCGGGCCATGGCGAGCGCGCCCTCGTGGTGCGCGGTCATCGTCTGCAGCCAGAGCCGGTCGAACGCCGGCCCGGAGAGGGCGCGGAGCCGGGCGAGCGTGGCCGCGTCGGCCATGCCGGCCATGCCCGACATCCCCGGGCCCGGCTCGGTCGGGGCGCCGCGCAGCCGCAGGAACCCCTGCAGCTGGCCGACCTCCTCGACCTGGGCGCGGTCGATGCGGAACGCGAGGTCGGCGACATCGGGCGACGACGACCGCCCCGGGACCATCGCGGAGAGCTCGAGGGCCTGCTCGTGGTGGCCGAGCATCATGCGGGCGTAGTCGGTGTCGATCGCGGCCACGGCGGCGGGGGACGGTGCGGCCGGGCGGCCGGGACGGTCGTCGGGACCGCCGACGACGAGGGCACCGGAGCGCTCGCGACAGGAGCATCCGCGCAGCCCGCGAGGACCACCGCGACGAGCCCGATCCCCGACGCGGCGGCCGCGATGCGTCTCCGCTGCGTCCGTCGTCCCACGGCACCACCCTGCCAAATGCCCCGTGCATGCACCGTTCGTCGGAAGATCCTGGTCAGCGACCCGACGGTGGTGTACTCACCGTGACATGACCTCCTCCACCATCGGTTCGCCCGGAGATCGCCAAACGGTGGGGCTGGATCCTCGCCGACGGGATCCTCGCCGTCGATCGTCGGCCTCTTCGCCCTCGCTGCTGCCAGGGCGTGACCGTGCTCCTGCTGGCCCTGTTCCTCGGGATCGGCCTGCTGATCTCGGGGATCATCGAGATCACGGTCGGCGCTGCGCGTGCAGCACGGCGCGCCCGGCCGCTGGTGGGTGGTGATCTTCGGGATCATCACCGCTGCTGGCCGGCATCTTCGTGATCTTCCACCCGGGCGCCGGGGTCGCGATCCTCGTCGTCGGCCTGCTGCTGTGGTTCCTGTTCGCCGGGATCAACGACCTCTTCGTCGCCGTCGCCGCACCGCCGAGCACCGGGGCTGGAACATCGCCATGGGCGTCCTCGCACTGCTCGCGTTCGTGATCCTGCTGTTCAACTTCGCCGCGGCCGTCGGCACCATCGCGTTCCTCGCCGGCCTCGGGTTCCTGTTGCGCGGCGGCTCGGAGATCGGGCTCGCGCTGAGCCTCCGTCGCTCGCGGTGACCACCCGATCGGGGCCGTTCGCGGTCCGGCCCCGGACTGCCTACGGTCCTCGGCGCCCACCCCCACGAGGAGGACGCCATGGACCCCGCACGGCAGGACTGCAGCACGTCGCCACGTTCTGCGGACAGTGCAGCTGCGGCTGCCCGGAGCTCTACCTCGACCCCGCGGCCCCCGACGAGCGCCGCGTGGTCATCACCGACGACTTCGGCCAGCGGATCCAGATGAGCCTCGGTCAGCTCGCCGACCTGGTGGCCGACGCGAGGAACGGCGTGCTCGACGAGGTCCTCGCGGGCGCCTCCTGAGCGGCCACCCGCCGGGACGAACGGCCGGTTCGTGACCATCGAGGGTGACGAACCGGCCGTTCGTGCGGTCGCACCCGGTCAGCGGCCGCGCAGCTCGCGGCGCAGCAGCTTCCCGGTGACCGTCTTGGGGATCTCGTCGAGGAGCTCGACCTGGCGGGGGTACTTGTAGGCCGACATCCGCTCCTTGCAGAACGCGATGAGCTCCTCCGGGCGTCGACCGACGCCCCCGCCCGCACCGAGACGAACGCCTTCACGGTCTCGCCCGCGGTACTCGTCCGGGACCCCGACGACGGCGGCCTCGCGCACCCCGGGGTGCTCGTAGAGGACGTCCTCGACCTCCCGCGGCCAGACCTTGTAGCCGCCGGCGTTGATCTGGTCCTTCTTGCGGTCGACGACGTAGAACCAGCCCTGGTCGTCCATGTAGCCGACGTCGCCGGTGCTCAGCGCGACGTTGCCGTCCGGCGTCGCGCAGGGCGTTCTCGGTCTCCTCGGGCTTGTTCCAGTAGCCGGGCACCACCTGCGGGCCGCGGGTGACGATCTCCCCGACCTCGCCGACGTCGGCCTCGGAGCCGTCGTCGCGCACGATCGACACGACCGTGCTGAACACCGGCACCCCGACCGAGAGCGCCCCCGAGGCCTCGTCGACCGGGGCGTCCCCGCCGAGCGGGACCCCGTGCGAGGGCGAGTTGGTCTCGGTGAGCCCGTAGAAGTTGTGGATGTAGTGCCCGAACTGGTCGGAGAACGCCTTGACGGTGCTCGGCGGGATCGGCGCCCCGCCCGAGTACAGCTTCACCAGCGAGCTCAGGTCCTCCCGCTTCGCGCCCTCGGCGTTCATCAGCGCGATGAACACGGTGATCGAGCCGATGGAGAACGTCGGCCGGTGCTCGCGGATCGCGTCGAGCATGACCGCCGGCTCGAACCGGTAGGCCAGCACCAGCGGGCGCGGGCAGCAGCAGCGCGATCGCCAGGTGCCCGACGACGCCGGTGATGTGGAACAGCGGCGCCACCCCGAGCACCGAGTCCTCGGGCGTGAGCTGGATCCAGTCGCGGTAGGTCTGGGCGTTGAACACGACGTTGCGGTGGGTGTTCATCGCGCCCTTGGGCGGGCCGGTGGTCCCGGAGGTGTAGCCGAGGAACGCGACGTCGTCGCGGTCCGAGCTCGACCGGGTCGGGGGTCCGTCCCCGGGTGGACTCCAGCACCTCGTGAGAGTCCTCGGTGCCCTCGGGCCGGGACCGCGCTCATGCCGCCGAAGAGCCGCTCGTCCTGCGCGGGTCTGGAACTCCAGCGGCGAGGTCGTGAACGCGATCCGCACCGCGGTGTTCGGGACGACCTCGCCCGCGACCTGCTCCCAGAGGTCCTCCTGGGACGACGATCGCGGTGGCCTCGCAGTCGGTGAGCAGCGTCGTCAGCTCCCGCTGGCGGCTCATCGGGTTGATCGAGACGACGATGCCGCCGGCCTTCCAGGTCCCGACGACCGCGATCAGCGCCTGCGGGATGTTCTGCAGGTAGGTCGCGAGCCGGTCCCCGTGGGCGAATCCCCGGTCGGTGAGCGCGACGGCGAAGGCGTCGGAGAGCTCGTCGAGCTCGGCGAGGGTCAGCGTCCCGTCGAAGTACCGGACGATCTCGGTCTGCGGAGCGCGCGCGAGCGAGGCGTCGAACAGCTCGAGCATGCTGCCGAACTCGGGGGTGATGTCGGTCGGGTAGTCCTCGCGGTAGCGCGCCAGCCAGGGCCGCTGTCGCGTATCCGGCGCCCATCAGCGGATCACCACCGGGTTCACCGGGGCGCCCGTGGCCTCGTGGATCTTCAGCGGGGCCGCGGTGTAGAGGAAGTCCCACCGGCCGTCGGCGGCACAGGCGTCGGCGAGGTCGTCGAGCCAGATGATCTCGGCCATGGAGAGGCCGAGGTTGCGCAGCAGCGCGGCGTGCAGCGGCAGTGCGACCCCGGACTCCGGGTCGTAGGTGACCTCGTTCGCGATCGTGTCGGTGACCAGGTTCGGGATCTCCTTGCGCTGGAACCACTCGACGAGCTCGCGGGAGTAGGTCAGGCCGGGCTCGACGAAGCCCTCGTAGAACTCCTCGTTGGACACGGCGTAGAAGTACTTCAACCAGCCCGGTGCGGATGAGCAGCACGTCCCGGTTCTCGATGCGACGTGCCCTGCGCGGCCGCCGCCTCCTCGAGGTCGTGGTGGGTGAAGGTCTCGCCCTTGTCCAGCCAGTCCTTGCCGCGGTGGCGGGCCATGTCGATCAGCACCCCGTGCCCGACGATGCCGCGCTCGGCGATCGGCATGATCGACGCCCAGCTCATCCCGCCGCCGTTGGTGGACGCGGCGTCGACGTCGTTCCAGATGCGGTCGTCGTACCAGGCGTGGCCCAGCGCGTCGTACTGCGAGGACCCCTGCAGGAACATCGTCGCCTTGTCGTCGGAGGCCCGCAGGCCGCCGGGGAACGGACGGACCGATCCCGCCCGGCGCGAACGCGTCCTGGTCCCAGATCATCTCCCGCTCGATGCCCGCCCGGCCGGGGAAGACCGGGTCGCCGTGGGGCAGGCCCATCGGGCACTGGAGCGTGAACACCTGCCCGGCCTTCACGCTCGACACCCCCCGGAGCACCTGGGCCGGCGTCGAGATAGTTCAGGCACCCGACCTGGTCGTCGGGACCCCATTTCCCCCAGTTCTTCGGGGTGTCATCGCCCAGCAGTTCCGCCATCGACGGGGCGTCCGCCATCGTCTCTCCTCGTCCTCGAGTGGGTGACCTGGCTCTCACCCTGCTGGGCCGGGCGGGCGGCGGCAACCCCACGTCGGCACTTGCGCGAGACCTCCGGGACAACATCGTTCCGTGATCGGAGCGCTACTCCATCTGGTCTATCTACCCTGCTCCGAATGACCTAGCGTTGCCGCCGTCACAGCGCTCAGCGCCCACGCCGGGCGACGACGGAAGGCTTACCGATGACCCACGACGAGTTGATGGCCGAAGCCTGCCGGTTGGCGGCGGAGACGGTGAGCAAGGGCTGGGGCGGACCGTTCGGCGCGGTGCTCGTCCGCGACGGCGAGATCCTCGCGCGCGGCCAGAACCGGGTGCTCCTCACCGGCGACGTGACCGCCCACGCCGAGGTCGAGATGCTGCGCAAGGCGTCGACCGTGCTCAACCCGAACGCCCCCACGATCGCGCAGGAGCAGCGCCCCGACGGCCACCTCGCGCTCGTCCCGCGGCCGGAGGGGTCGCCCGACGTCGTCGAGGCCCGGGCCCGGATGTTCATGGGCACCGAGGTCTACACCAGCGGCATCCCCTGCCCGATGTGCATGGGCGCGCTCTACTGGGCCCGCGTCGACGCGATCTACTTCGCCAACGACCTGGACGCCACCCGCGGCGTCGGCTTCGACGACCAGTTCCAGTACGAGGACTTCGCCCGTCCGCTCCACGAGCGCCGGGTCAAGATCGAGCAGCTCCGTCCCGACCTCGGCGCCGCGCTCTACGAGGAGTACCTCGCCTCGCCCGAGCGCTACGCCTACTGAGCGGCGGGCCGCGATGAGCTCCCACCCCGCCCCCGAGCTCGTCCCCCGCGGCGGGCCGGCGACCGTGGTGATCGGCGAACGCGTCCGGCCGGGACGGAGCGAGGACTACCGCCGCTGGCAGGACGACGTGTCCGCGGCCGCGGCGACCTTCCCGGGCTACCTCGGCTCGGAGATCGGCGCCGCCGGGGACCACGGGGACGTCACGGTGGTCTACCGGTTCGACACCCCGGCCCACCTGCACGCCTGGCTCGAGAGCACCGAGCGGGCGCGCCTGCTCGAGCGCGGGGAGGACCTGCACGACGCCCCGGGCGCCCAGCAGGTCCTCGTCGGGGGTGCCGGCGACGCCGACCTCGTGACGGTCGTCGTGTCCCACACCGTGAGCAGCGAGGACGAGGCAGCCTTCCTCGACTGGCAGCGGCGGTTGTCCGACGCCGAACGACGCTCGCCCGGCCACCGGGGCACCGAGCTGCTCCGGCCGGTGCCGGGGGTGCAGGACGACTGGGTCGTGGTGACGCGGTTCGCCACGGACGACGACCTCGAGACCTGGCTCGCGTCGCCGGCGCGCCGCGACCTGCTGCGCGAGGGCGAGCGGTTCCGGGACTTCCGGCTCCAGCGCGTCACGACGTCGTTCGGCAGCTGGTTCACCGGCGACGACGGGGCCGCCGCGGCGCCGCCGTCGTGGAAGACGGCCCTGTCGGTACTCGTCGGGCTCTATCCGACGGTGGTCCTGCTGACCCTGGGCATCTCCACCCTGTGGCCGACGGGTCCGCTCTGGGCGAGCCTGCTGGTCGGCAACGTGGCGTCGGTGGGCCTGCTGACCTGGGTCGTCATGCCCGTGGTCACGAAGGCCCTGGCCTTCTGGCTGGAGCCGGCGCCGCCTGCCCGGGGACCGCGCACCGACGTGCTCGGCACCGTCGCCTCGCTCGTGTTCCTCGCCGTCGCCGCGGGGGTGTTCGCGGTGCTGACCACATAGGTGCGCTCCGCGCTCGTGAGCACTTCTCCGTGCCCTGGCACGGATTTCTGCTCACGAGCGCGGAGCGCACCGACGCAGCTCGGCGAGGAGCGGGATCGCCGCGATCTTCTCCTCGGTGAGCTCGTCCCAGACGATCACCGCGGGGTGACGGGCCGCCCGGGTGCTGTGGATCGTGCGCTCCGCGGTGACGATGAGGTCGAGGCGGACGTCGTGGTCGACGCTCGGGATCTCGCCGTCGGCCAGGACCTGGTCCTCGTGCACCGTCGTCACCACCGGGGTGTCCGCCGCGACGAGTCCGGCCTCGGCGGCGACGGCGAACTCCAGGTCCGAGAAGCCACCGCCCTTGCCGAGCCGCGACCCGTCCGGGCTCACCGCCACGCACCCGGCGACGACCAGGTCGACGGGCTCGAGGTCGGCGACGGCCACTGTCCGGCCCGCCGCCGTCGCGCCCTTGATCGAGGACGCCTGGCGTGGGGTGCGGCCACCGAGGTCGTCGGGGTCGAGCAGGAAGAAGGGGTTCTTCTCGGCGAGGCGTGGAACGGCCATGTAGACCGTCTTGCCGTCCTGCAGGGCGCGCTGGCGGACGGGCCACTGGGCGGAGTCGGGGTTGCACTTCAGGGTGCGGGCGCGTTGCCAGACCTCGGTCTCCCGGAGCCGGTCGGCGGCGGCCTCGGCGCCGGTGACGTTCGGGATGCGGCCGCGCGCGCCGGGGAAGCGCGCGTGCTTGCGATCCGACAGCGTCGCCCAGACCTGTTCGCGCAGCTCCTGCTTCGCCGCCAGGATCTCGGGGGACCCACCGGCGTCGGCGTCGTGTCTCGGGATGGTGGCCTCCGGGTCGGCGGGTGGGTCCGGCGGCGTCGAGTGTGCGTCCCGGGGCGCGGACGGCTCGACGGGCCCCGTGGCCGCACGATCGGCGGGTCGGCGGGTCGGCGCCTGGGCACCCCCATCGATGGACGCCCACTCCATCGCCCTCCCCGACGGCACGCCGATGCCCGTGCTCGGCGTCGGGACCTGGGGATATGCCGAGAACCCTCGCCGCCGTCGGAACGAGATCGACGCGCTGCACGCCGCGCTCGACGCCGGCCTCACGCTGATCGACACCGCCGAGATGTACGCCGACGGGGGCTCGGAGGAACTGGTGGGCGAAGCCCTCGCCGGGCGGCGCGACGAGGCGTTCCTCGTCGACAAGGTGCTGCCCTCGAACGCCTCCCGTCGCGGCACGGTCGAGGCCTGCGAACGGGCCCTGCGTCGGCTCCGCACCGACCGGATCGACCTCTACCTGCTGCACTGGCGCGGCCGGCACCCGCTGAGCGAGACGGTCCAGGCGTTCGAGGAGCTCCGGGGCGCCGGGAAGATCCGCGCCTGGGGGGTGAGCAACCTCGACGTCGACGACCTCGACGAGCTCGTCGAGGTCCCGGGAGGCGGTGACGTGGCGACCGACCAGATCCTCTACAACCTCGTGCGCCGCGGGCCCGAGTGGGACCTGCTCCCCTGGGCCGCGCGCCACGGACTGCCGCTCATGGCCTACTCCCCCGTCGAGCAGGGGCGGCTGCTCGACGAGCCCGCGCTGCGCGACGTCGCCGACCGGCACGACGCCACGCCTGCCCAGATCGCCATCGCGTGGGTGCTCGACCACCCCCGCGTCGCGGCGATCCCGAAGACCGCGACGCCGGCGCGGATGGCCGAGAACCGGGCCGCGCTCGAGATCGTCCTCACCGACGACGACCGGGCTGCGCTCGACGCCGCGTTCCCACCACCGGACCGCAAGCGACGGTTGGAGATCCTGTAGGTGCGCTGCGCGCTCGTGAGCACCAAGTGCGGCTATGGCCGCATTAGTGCTCACGGGCGCGGAGCGCACCTACCGGCGAGTAGCCGAACGTGGTGGGATCGGTGCCATGGCGCCCACCCACGTCGTCACCAACCAGGTGCCCGAGTACGTCGGGCACGACCTCGCCGCCGACCCGCCGCTGCTCGAGGCCGTCGAGCGCGAGGGTGCGGCGTGGTCGCTCGACGCGCTGCACGACACGGGCCGACGGGCGGGCTCGGCGCAGGTCCGCGACCGGGCCGACGCCGCACACCGCAACGAGCCCCGGCTGCGCGCGTTCGACCGCGTCGGCAACCGGGTCGACGAGGTCGACTACGACCCGGGCTACCACGCGCTGCTCGGCGAGGCGGTCTCGCGCGGGTTCGCGGGCGCGGTCTGGGCGGGCCCCTCCGGGCTCGGGTCGACGCCTCGCCCCGGTCAGCACGTGGCCCGCGCGGCCGGGTTCCTCGTCTGGTCGCAGGCCGAGGCCGGGCACGGCTGCCCGGTCTCGATGAGCCACGCCGTCGTGCCCGCGCTGGCCGCCTCGCCCGAGCTGCTCGAGCGCTACGGCCCGGGACTCGTCTCGACCGTCTACGAGCCCGGCCTGGCCGAGCCGACGACGAAGGCGGGCCTGCTCGCCGGCATGGGCATGACCGAGAAGCAGGGCGGCTCGGACGTCCGCACGAACACGACGACGGCGACCCCGAACGCCGACGGCACGTACTCGCTCACCGGGCACAAGTGGTTCACCAGCGCACCGATGTGCGACGTGTTCCTCGTGCTCGCGCAGACCGCCTCGGGGGTCACGTGCTTCCTCGTCCCGCGGGTCCTGCCCGACGGGTCGCGCAACCCGTTCGCGATCCAGCGGCTCAAGGACAAGCTCGGCAACCGCTCCAACGCCTCGTCGGAGCCGGAGTTCGACGGGACGATCGGGTTCCGGGTCGGCGACGAGGGCCGCGGGGTGCGGACGATCATCGAGATGGTCGCGTGCACCCGGCTCGACAACGCCCTGGGCTCCGCGGCCGGGATGCGCGACGCGGTCCGGCGGGCGGCCTGGCACGCGACGTACCGGCACGCGTTCGGCTCGGCGCTGATCGACAAGCCGCTGATGCGCGGGGTGCTCGCCGACCTCACCGTCGAGTCCGAGGCGGCGGTGACGCTGGCGCTGCGGCTCGCCGGCGCGCAGGACCGTGCGGCGTCGGACGAGCACGAGGCCGCGTTCCGGCGGATCGGGGTCACGCTCGGGAAGTACTGGATCTGCAAGCGCCAGACGGCCGTGGTCGGCGAGGCCCTGGAGTGCCTCGGCGGCAACGGGTTCGTCGAGGAGTCCGGGATGCCGCGGCTCTTCCGCGAGTCGCCGCTGAACTCGATCTGGGAGGGCTCGGGCAACGTCAACGCCCTGGACCTGCTGCGCGTGCTCGGCCGGGAGCCGGCCGCGGTCGAGGCGTACCGGGCCGAGGTCGAGGCCGCGTCCGGCGCCGACCACCGGCTCGACGCGGCCTGGAAGACCATCCTCGACGAGCTGCGCGACCCGACCGAGGAGCGCGCTCGCTGGCTGGCCGAGCGGATGGCGGTCGTGCTGCAGGGATCGCTGCTGGTCCGGCACGCGCCGGCCGCGGTGGCCGACGCGTTCGTGGGCTCGCGGGTGGCCGGCGAGCACGGGGCGGCGTTCGGGACGCTCCCGCGCGGGGTCGACGTCGACGGGATCCTGGGTCGGCTGCCGCTCGCGTGAGGTCGTCGGGGTCTCGACGGAACCGGGCGCCGAGATCCTCGGCGACGGGCACACGGCGCAGGTGGACCGGCCCCGCAACGTGCCCCAGGTGCCCGTGATCATGGAAGGCGCGGCCCGGCCGCACTAGCGTCCCGCTCACCATGAGCGACCTCCTGCCCGGCGTCACCGCCGCCACCGTCGACGCGCGCATCCGCATCCACCACCTCGAGTCCGGGCCCGCGGACGGCGAGCCCGTCGTGCTCGTCCACGGCAACCTCTCCACGGGCCGGTTCTTCGAGCACCTCATGAGCCCGGCGCCGGACCGGTTCCGGTTCCTGGCGCCGGACATGCGCGGGTTCGGCCGCACCGAACCCGCCCCGATCGACGC
Source organism: uncultured Actinomycetota bacterium (assembly GCA_963849235.1). Lineage (GTDB taxonomy): Bacteria > Actinomycetota > Actinomycetes > Mycobacteriales > Pseudonocardiaceae > Actinomycetospora. Next base: position 241,166 of record CAWKGY010000009.1, read on the forward strand.
CACCCGGGGCCTCGGCGACTGGGCCGACGACCTCGTGTCCTACCTGCGGACCCTCGGCGTCGAGCGCCCGCACCTCGTCGGGTGGTCGACGGCGGGCGCGGCGATCGCGCTCGTCGCCCGGCAGCTCCCCGTCGCGAGCCTGACGTTCCTCGACCCGGTCTCGCCGTACGGCTACGGCGGCACGTTCCCGGACGGCACGCCGTGCTTCGACGACTACGCGGGCAGCGGCGCGGGCGTCGCCAACGCGCGGTTCGTCGACCTGCTGCGGGAGGGCGACCGTTCCGCCGACGAACCGGTCAGCCCGCGCAACGTCATGAACGGCACCTACTGGGCGCCCGACTTCCGCCTGCCGCGCGAGCGCGAGGACCTCCTGCTCGACGAGATCCTCCTGTCCACGGTCGGCGACGACGGCTACCCGGGCGACTCGACCACCTCGCCGAACTGGCCCGGCGCCGCCCCCGGCACCCGCGGCCTGCTCAACGCGCTCTCGCCGAAGTACTGCTCGTGGGCGTGGCTCCCCGAGATCGACCCGAAGCCGCCGGTGCTCTGGACCCAGGGCGACAAGGACCTCGTCGTCGCCGACGGCTCGTTCCTCGAGCTCGGCACCCTCGGACAGGCGGGCGTGGTGCCGGGCTGGCCGGGTGCCGAGGTGTTCCCGCCCCAGCCGATGGTCGCCCAGATCCGGGCGGTCCTCACCCGCTACGCGGAGGCGGGCGGGCAGGTGCGCACCGAGGTCTTCGCCGGGTCCGGGCACGGGCCCCACGTGGACGCCGCCGACCGGTGGCTCGCCGTCGCCACGGACTTCTGGTCGTCCGCGTCGGGCTGACGCCCCCGTCCCGTCCCCCGACGGCCCGGTCCTGCGGACGACACCGCTGTCCCCCGACGAGGGACGGTCGGCGTCGCCTCGCGCGTCAGGAAAGTCCCGTTGCGGGCATCCAGTGTCGGCAACGGGACTTTTCCGACATCTGGACTCAGGCCCACCGGCGCCGCAGGTAGCCCCCGACGAGCGCGGTCAACTCGTCGAGGAGCGCCTCCCGCCCGACGTCCGGCGCCTCGAGCACCCACGAGATCGTCACGTGCTCGACGGTGCGCACGAGCATCCACGCGACCGCGTCCACCGGGACGTCGCCCCCGTCGGGGTGCTCGGCGAGCAGCGCCCCGGCGACGAGCGTGTCGATCCGGCGGGCGAACCCCACGCGGCGGCGGTCGACGGTGTCCGACCGGTCCTGCGAGAGCACCCGCACCAGGTCGGCCTCGGCGCAGAGCGCGTCGAGGAGGGCCTCGAGGTGACCCCGGACGGCGTCGTCCCCGGCGCGCAGGCTGCCGAGGAACGCGCGCGTGATGCGAGCTTCGAGCTCGTCGACCGCCCGCTCGACGACCCGGTCGAGGATCGCCTCCTTGTCCGGGAAGTACTGGTAGAGCGACCCGGGACCGACCCCGGCGGCGGCCGCGATCCGGTTGGTGCTCGCCCCCTCGAAACCCCGCTCGAGCAGCACGGACCGGCCCGCATCGAGGATCCGTTCGACGGTCGCGCGGGAGCGCTCCTGGGTCGGGCGGCGCCGCATCGCGCGGGGCTCCCCGGCGGTCACCGCACCCTCCGAGGACCAGGTCCCGAAACGCGAGTTGAACGCGACCGAGGACTCGTGTCAGCGTCATCGTCATGGTGGCAGAGACCGCGCCCGTGACGAAGCCCCCGGCGTCACTCCCGGAGTTCCCGGCGCGCTTCCGGAGCGCCCCGCGCCGCAACGCGGCCATCGCCCGCCCCCTCGCGCTGCTGGGCCGGGTCCGCCGCCGCGACGAGGGGCTCGTCGACGAGATCGGGCGCCGGATGCTGCGCCCGCGACGAGGTCGGCGCCGAGCTCGCGGCGGCGATGCGCCGGGACGCGAGCCCCCGGGTCACGGCCACGATGCTGCACCGCGCCCTCGCCGAGGGCGCCCACGACGACGACCCGCCCGCGCTACGGCGCTTCCTCGCCGCTCTCGAACGCGAGCCCGAGTGGCTCGACCGCGACCTGCTCGAGCGCGGCGCCCGCGCCTACCGGCGGATGGGGCGCAGCCGTGACGACGTGCTGCTCGCGCTCTCGCTCATCGGCGGCTACCGCTACGCCGGCCCGGCCGACCTGCTCGTCGCCACCGGCGGGCTCACCGGCACCACCGCCATGCGCCGCCTCGGCGAGACCACGGCCTGGGGGTACGCGGTGTCCCGGCCCGGCGGAATGGCCCGCGACGGCGAGGGCTTCCGGGTCACCGCCCACGTGCGCGCGATGCACGCGTTGGTCAACGACCGCTTCGAGCGCCGCGCCGACTGGGACTCGGCGGCGCTGGGGCTCCCGGTGAACCGCAGCGACCTCGCGGGCACCCTCGCGCTGTTCAGCGCCACCGCGATGCTCGGGGTGCGGGTGCTCGGGCGACGGGTGTCCGCCGCGGACTCGCGCGCCGTCATGCACCTGTGGCGCTACGTCGGGTTCCTCATGGGGGTCGACGAGGACTGGCTCTTCGCCGACGAGCGCGCCCAGCACGCCTTCGACCACCACCTGCTGCACGCCCAGGGCGGCCCGACCCCCGCAGGCGCGGCCCTCACGACGGCGTTGGTGGAGGGCACGCGACGCAGCCACGCCGAGCGCGGACGCCCGCGGTCGGGGGTGGTGGGCCCGCCGGCGGCTGCTCTCGCACCTGCGCCTGTTCCTCGGGGCGCAGGGGTGCCGCGACCTGGGCCAGCCGGTGCTCGCACCGTGGACGGTGCTGCCGGAGTTGGCCCGCAACGTCGTCGAGTCGTGGGTGATCGCGCGCGGTCGAGCCGGGCCGGCGATGGTTGGAGCGGCGCAGCGACGCGGGTGTCGAGGCCGACCTCGAGCGCCTGCTCGGTGAGCGGCCCCGCCGCCCCGCCGACCTGCCCGTCTGAGCCCGCGGGGCCCCGGGTCCGAGCGCCCTCAGCGACCGGTGAAGCGCGGCTCCCGGCGCTCGCCGAACGCGGTGAACGCCTCGGCCAGGTCGGCGCTGGGCAGGAACGCCGCGTTCCACGCCCCGACGTAGCGCAGGCCGGCCTCCACGCGCGGGCCCCGCTCGGCGTCGAGGACGTCCTTGATGCCGCGGGTGACCAGCGGGCGAGTTCGCCGCCATCCGGCCCGCGAGCTCGAACGCGGCGGACCGCAGCGCCTCGCCGTCGTCGAGCACGCGGTTGACCAGGCCGATCCGCTCGGCGTGCGCGGCGTCGACGTCGGCGCCGGTGAGGGCGAGCTCGCGCAGGTGCCCGTCGCCGATGATCCCGACGAGGCGCTGCAGCGACCCGAGGTCGGCGACCATCGCCATGCGCACCTCGCGCACCGAGAACAGGGCGTCGGCGCTCGCGAGGCGCACGTCGCAGGCGGTGACGAGGTCGACCCCGCCGCCGACGCACCAGCCCTCGACGGCAGCGACGACCGGCGTCCGGCAGTCCGCCACCGCGGTGATCGAGCGCCTGCAGGCCGCGCAGGTGGTGGAGGAACTCCTCCCGGGCCCCGGCGGTCGGGTCGGTGAGCACGCTGCCCAGCGACTCGGTGGCCGCGCGCAGGTCCAGCCCGTAGGAGAACCGGCCCTCGGCGCCGGTGACGACGATGGCGCGGACGTCCGGGTCGGCGTCGAGCGCCGCCATCACGGCGGGCAGCTCGGCGAAGAACGCCGGCGCCATCGCCCGGGCGGTCACCGACACCTCGGCCACGTGCGCGGCGGGGGTCTCGCGGGAGACGGCGAGGGTCTCGAGGTGCTCGGGGAGGGCCGACCTGCCGGACGCGGCCACGGACGTCGTCATGACCCGACTAGATCACCCGTGCGACCGGGCGTCCAGCTCCCGCCTTCCGCCACGCCTGCGCGCCCGCGTGCGACGCTCCGCCGCGCCCGCGGCCCGCCCGGGTGGTAGGCACCGGGCCCATGAGCGCCCTGACCTACGAGCACGCCAGCACCATCGTCGCCGCGGCCCTCGACCACGGACGCCAGGCCGGCTACAAGCCGCTGACCGTCGCCGTCCTCGACACCGGCGGTCACCTCGTCGCCCTCGGCCGCGCCGACGGGTCGGGCTTCCTGCGCCCCGACGTCGCCATCGCGAAGGCGCACGGCGTCATCGGGCTGATGATGGACAGCCGGGCGATCGCGGCGCGGGCCGCCGACTCCCCCGAGTTCTTCACCTCGGTCGCCTCCCTCGCCGGCGGGAAGGTCTTCTCCGTGCCCGGCGGGGTCTTCGTGTGCGACGACGACGGCGAGGTCATCGGGGCGGCCGGCGCCTCCGGCGACGCCTCGCTCGCCGACGAGGAGGCGGTCGTCGCGGGGATCCGCGCGGCCGGTCTCACGCCGCGGACCGGCGCCGACGCCTGACGGGCGCTCCGGCCGGGCCGGAGTGGCAGCGCCGGGCCGCGACCCCCGGGTGGCGGCACGGCGCTCCTCGTCGTACTCTTGTATCTATGTCCGACACCAGTGGTATCTCCGCCGCCGAGGTGGTCTACCGCCACGTGAAGGACCGCGTGCTCACCGGCGAGCTCGAGGGTGGCCGGATGGTCAGCGAGGGCGAGGTCTCGACGACGCTGGGCGTGAGCCGGACCCCCGTCCGGGAGGCGTTCCTGCGCCTGGAGGTCGAGGGATGGCTGCGGCTCTTCCCCAAGCGGGGCGCCCTCGTGCTGCCGGTCGCGCCCCACGAGATCGACGAGGTCCTCGACGCCCGCGCCCTGCTCGAGACACACGCCGCGGCCGACGTCGTCACCCGACCCGACGACCTCGCCGCCCTCGTCGAGTCCCTCGACGCCGAGATCGCCCGCCAGGAGGCGGCCCACGACGCGGGCGACCTGCCGGGGTACGCCGAGGCCGACGCGGAGTTCCACCGGCTCGTCGCGGACGCCGGGCGGAACTCCCTGCTCGCGGGCTTCTACCGGACGCTGCGCGAGCGCCAGCAGCGCATGACCGCCGACTCGGTGCGAGGACGCACCGCCGCCGCCCGCACCGTGCTCGACGAGCACCGCACGTTGCGCGACCTCCTCGCCGCGGGCGACGTCGCCGCGTTCGGCCCCGCCCTCGTCGCCCACCTCGACACGACCCACCGCCGTGGAGGCACCCGATGACCTCGACCACCGACCGCTCCCCCGCCGCGAGGCCGGGCCGCGTCGCGGGCTCGACGGGCTGGCTGCCGGTCGGGCTCGCGCTGTTCACCGTGGCCTGGGGCGGCAACCAGTTCACCCCGCTCATGGTCATGTACCGGGAGCTGGGCGGGTTCTCGACGGCCGTCGTCGACGTCCTCCTCGGCGCCTACGTGCTCGGGATCGTCCCCGGCATGCTCGTCGGCGGCCCGCTCTCCGACCGCTTCGGCCGCAAGCCGCTCATGCTCGCCGCGCCGCCGATCGCGATCCTCGGGAGCCTCGTCCTCGCCGCGGGTGGCGACGCGGTGCCGGTGCTCTTCCTCGGCCGTGTCCTGGCCGGGCTCGCGCTGGGGATCGCCATGGCGGTCGGGTCCACGTGGATCAGCGAGCTCTCCTCGCTGCGGGGCGCGGACGGCGAGTGGCGCGTCCCGCGCAGCGATGTCGTTGACGCTGGGCTTCCTGCTCGGGCCGGTGGCCGCCGGGCTGCTCGCGCAGTGGGCTCCGTGGCCGGAGGTGCTCTCCTACGCCGTCCACGTCGTGGTCGGCATCCCCCTCGGCCTGCTCGCCCTGCGGACCGCCGAGACGCTCGACCGCAGCCAGGCGCCGACCCGCCGCCTCCGTGACGACCTGCGCATCCCGGTGGGCGAGCACCGCGAGTTCCGGACCGTGGTCGCTCCCGTCGCCCCGTGGGTGTTCACCTGCGCCGGGGTCGCCTACGCGGTGCTGCCCTCGCTGGTGGCCCGGGCGGTCCCCGGGTACGCGATCGCGTTCGGCGCGGTGATGACGGCGATCACGCTGGTGGCGGGGTTCGCGGCGCAGACGACGGCGAAGCGTCTCGGGCTGACCGACGCGCGCGGCGGGATGCTCGGCCAGGCCTTCGCGGTCGCCGGGATGATCCTGGCCGCGGTCACGGCGGCGACGCCGGGCGTGCTGCTCGCGGTCGTGTCGGCGACGGTGCTGGGTGTCGGCTACGGGTTCGCCCTGGTCAGCGGGCTGGCGGAGGTGCAGCGGATCGCGCCGCGCCGCCACCTCGCGGGGCTCACGGCGGTCTTCTACGCGCTCGCCTACCTCGGCTTCGTCGTGCCGGCCGTGCTCGCCGTGCTCGCGCTGCTCGTCTCCTACAGCGTGCTGTTCGCGGCGCTCGCCGTGATCGCCCTGGCGTGCCTCGTCGTCGTCGCGTGGGGGCAGCGCGCGGGCGCATGATCGACGGCCTACGCGGTCGGCGACAGGGCGCGCCCCGGCCGACGCTACCGCTGCGACGGGTGCACGACGGCCTTGAGCGCGAGCGGGTCGCGGCGGGCGGCGAGCAGCGCGCCGACGGCGTCCTCGAGCGGGTGGTGCGACGTGACCATCGAGTCGAGCCGGATGCGTCCGGAGGCCGCCAGCTCGATCGCCGCCGGGTAGACGTGGGCGTACCGGAAGGTCCCCTTCACCACCAGCTCCCGGGCCTGCACCACGTCCAGCGGCAGCGTCACCGACGCGCCCGTGCCCACCAGGACGACCGTCGCCGCGGGCGCCGTCGCCGCCACCGCGAGGTCGACCGCCGGCTGGACCCCGGTGCACTCCAGGACGACGTCGGCCTGGCCCAGCACCCGACCGAGTTCGGCCAGTGCCGTGTCGTGGTCGTTGGCGTCCACGGTCCCCGTCGCGCCGTACTCGGTCGCGGCCTCGCGGCGCAGCGCCATCACGTCGGTCACCACCACCGCCGACGCTCCCCGCGCGAGCGCCACCTGCAGGCACAGCAGCCCGACCGGCCCCGCGCCGCTGACGAGCACCCGCGTCCCCGGCCCGATGTCGGCCTTCGCCGCCGCGTGCAGGGCGACGGAGAGCGGCTCGATGAGGGCGGCGGCCTCGTCGGAGAGCGTGTCGGGCACCGGGTGCGCGCGGTGCGCCGGCACGACGACGTACTGCGGCGAACGAGCCGTCGATCGGCGGGGTCGCGAAGAACGCGATCTGCGGGCACAGGTGGTAGCGGCCCTGGCGGCACTGGTCGCACCGCCCGCACTCGGCCTGCGGCTCGACGGCGACCCGGGTCCCGACGGCGGGCGCCTCGACCCCGTCCCCGACCGCCGACACCACGCCGGAGGTCTCGTGGCCCAGCACGAGGGGCCCGTGCATGACGAAGCCGCCGATGCGCCCGTGGTCGTAGTAGTGCACGTCGGAGCCGCAGACGCTGACCGCGCGCACCGCGATCTGCACCTGGCCGGGGCCCGGCTCCGGGACCTCGCGGTCCTCGACGACGACGTGGTCCGGCTCGATCAGGACGGCGACGCGCTGCATGGCGTCGAGTGTGCCCCGAGCCGCCTCACTCCATCTGCTGCCGGATCCGCCGCGCCGGCGTGAAGATCCGGAGGTCGAGCATGCCCGGCGGGTCGGCCACGCCGGGACCACCGGCGCGCACCCAGGCGCTGATCTCGTCCTCGGTGGCCTGGTCGAGCACGCCCAGCAGCCACACCGGGCGCCCTCCGGCGGCCCGCCCGGCCGGGGAGGGCGACACCACCGCGACCGTCGACTGCGCGCAGGCGTCGAGGCAGTCGCTCAGGCGCACCCGCCCCGAGCCGTCGGTGTCGCGACGCAGCCGCTCCACCTGGCCCGCGTGGTCGACCCCGGGGTGCTTGCGCTCGGTGCCGCAGCAGCAGCCGCGGCACAGGGTCACGGTGGGCCCGGTGCCGGACGCCTCCGCCCGACGGGACCGCTTCGCCGCCTTGGTCATCGCCCGCCACGGTAGGGCCCGGCCCCGCGCCCCGGGGTTACCGTGAGATCACCGGCCCGCGCAGCCCGAGGGGAACCGCTCCATGACCACCGTCGCCCCGGCTCCCGTCGTCGCCGACCTGCGGGCCGCCCTGCCCGCCGACCGCGTGGTCGACGACCCGGACGTGCTCGCCTCCTACGCCCACGACGACGCCGAGTGGGCCCCGTGGGAGCTGCCCGCGGCGGTGGTGCGCCCGCTCGACGCCGCGCAGTGCCGGGCCGTCGTGCGCACCTGCCTCGCGCCACGGCGTCCCGGTCGTCCCCCGCGGTGCCGGCACCGGCCTGTCCGGGGGCGCGAACGCGACCGCCGGCAGCGTCGTCGTCTCCGTCGAGCAGATGACCCGGCATCCACGAGATCGACCCGGCCGAGCGCCTCGCCGTCGTCGAGCCCGGCGTCGTCAACGACGACCTGCGCGCCGCGTGCGCCGCGCAGGGCCTCTGGTACCCGCCGGACCCGGCGAGCTCGCCGTGGTCGACGATCGGCGGCAACGTCGCGACCAACGCCGGCGGCGTGTGCTGCGTGAAGTACGGCGTCACGCGGGACTACGTGCTCGGCGTGCAGGTCGTCAACGGCCTCGGCGAGCTGGTACGGCTGGGTCGGCGCACCGCCAAGGGTGTCGCCGGGCTGGACCTCGCGGGGCTGATGGTCGGGTCGGAGGGCACCCTCGGGCTGATCACCGAGGTCACCGTCAAGCTGCGCCCGGCCCGCGCGCCGGAGCACACCGTGGCCGGCTACTTCGCGAGCATCGTCGACGCCGGGCGCGCCGTCGCCGCGATCACCGCCGACGGCCTGACCCCGAGCGCGCTGGAGCTCGTCGACAGGACCTGCCTCGAGGCCGTCGACGCCTGGAAGAACATGGGCCTCGCCGCCGAGGCCGACGTCATCCTGCTCGGGCGCTCCGACGCCCCGGGCGCGGCCGGGGTCGCCGAGGCCGAGGCGATGCTCGCCCACTTCGACGCGGCCGGCGCCACCTTCTCGGCGCAGGCGGCCGACGCCGAGGAGGCCGACGCGCTCTTCGCGGCCCGCCGCCTGGCCTACCCCGCCCTCGAGCGGCTCGGCCCGGTGCTCACCGAGGACGTCTGCGTCCCCCGCGCCGCCGTGCCCGAGATGCTCGCCCGCATCCAGGCCACCGGCGAGCGCTTCGAGACCACGATCGCCAACATCGCCCACGCCGGCGACGGGAACCTCCACCCGCTGCTGATCACCCCGATCGGCGACGAGCCCGCCCGCGTGCGCGCCCAGGCCGCCTTCGAGCAGATCCTCAGCCGACGCCCTCGAGCTCGGCGGCACCGTGACCGGCGAGCACGGCGTCGGGCTGCTCAAGCGCGACGGGCTCGCGGCGGAGCAGGCCCCCGAGGCCCTCGCCATGCAGCGCGCGGTGAAGGCCGCCCTCGACCCGCACGGCATCCTCAACCCGGGCAAGATCCTCTGAGCCGGCTCGGCGGCGTTCGCCGGGTGTCCCCGGCGCCTCGAGCCGCGCCGACATCCACGGCAGCACGTCCGAGAACGCGGTCGACGCGAACTGCCACGAGTGCCGGCCCGGCTGGGTGTCGACGGTGCAGGCGATCGCCCGGGTCTGCGCCTGGGCGCAGAGCGCCCGCGCCTCGGGCAGCTCCTGGCCGGTCGCTCCCCCGCCGCCGCGACCGCCGATGCCCGCGTTCGCGGCGTCTGCCCGCCGCCGAAGCCGCCGCCCGGCGGGCGCTGACCCGGCGGACGCTGACCCGGAGGCCGACCTCCGGGACCCGGCCGGTGGCCGCCGTACCCGCCGAACCCGCCGCCGGAGTCGGAGCTGTCGTCGAACCAGCCGGCCGTGTCGGCGTAGGGGGCGTGACCCGAGAGCACCGTCGCCGGGTCGTACTGCGCCCACGCCGCCGCGTTCCCGCCGTAGAGCCGGTCGATGGTCTGCTGCTTGGTCCCGACCTCCGGGCCGGCGTCGCCCGCGATGTCGTCGAACGAGTCGATGAGCTCGGGGTGCATGACGGCGAGGTCGACCGCGCAGGTGCCGCCCATCGACCAGCCGACGACGCCCCAGGCCCGCGGGTCGCGGGAGACGCCGTAGGTCTGCTCGACGAAGGGGATGACGTCCTGGTCAGGTGCGACGCCGCGTTGCCGCGGGGCCCGTCGACGCACTCGGTGTCGTTGTTGAACGTCCCGCCGGCGTCGGCGAAGACGAGGACCGGGGCGACGCCGCCGTGGGCGGCCGCGTAGGAGTCGGCGATCTGCACGGCGTTCCCGACGCGGATCCAGTCGCCCGGGGTGTTGAACTCGCCGCCGATCATCATGATCGCGGGCAGCGTCGGGCGCGGGCCGGGCGCGAACCACGCCGGCGGGAGCCACACGTCCTCGTCGCGGTGCGGCGAAGCCGCTGGCGGTGTCGGGGATGGTGACGCTGACGACGGCGCCGGTCGGGCGCGGGGTGCCGATCATCGAGGGCAGGGCGGCGGGGGCGACCTGGTCGGGGAACGCGCCGGCGGTGACCTCGGCCCAGCCCTCCTGCACCGTCGTCACGTAGCCCACCCACTGGTTGAGCACGAGCGCCAGGCACACCAGCGACGAGCGGCACCACCAGCACGGACACGACGCGCCGCCACCACCGCGAGGGTCCCCAGGCGACGACGACCGCCACCACCGCGGCGACGGTGAGCCCCGCCCACACCCACAGCAGGACCGGCGCCGGGTCCGAGGCGAGCCCGCTGCCGGCGAACCCCCACCACGCCGCGACCGCCCCCGCGACGCCCAGCACCACGACCACGCCGAGGCGCACCAGCGGGCGCCGCACCGGCCGTCGTCGGGACCGCGACCAGGACGCCGGGAACGGGACGAGCGGCGACCAGGGCCACCAGCAGCAGGAGCACGACGAGCGCCTGCACGGCCCAGGGCAGCCAGCCGTCGAGCAGGGAGAGGCCGCGTTGGTAGCCCATCACCGGCCGGGCTCCGTGACGCTCGCTCCCGGGATGTCCTCGAGCTCCGCCGCACTGCGGTGCTGGATCTGCACGACGACGAGCGTGCTCACCCCGGCGTGATCGCGCCGTGTGCTCGACGCGCCGTCGAGCTGTGGGTGTGCTGTGAGCCCCGGTCCGGCAGGTGCACGTCTGAGGCGCGTCGCACCCGGGTAGCTCCGCGCGTGGCGCAGACGACCGGGACCACGAAGACGACCGAGACCACCGAGACCTCCGCGCGCCCCCTCGGGCTCAGGCACGTGCCGCCCCGGGCGTGGTGGCAGATCCTGCGCAGCGCCGTGGTCAAGGGGCTCGACGACGAGGTCGGCACCATGGCCGGCGGCGTCGCGTTCTTCGCGCTCCTGGGGATCGCGCCGGCGCTCATCGCGCTGCTCGCGCTGTTCGGGCTGACCACCGACCCGGCCCGCACCGCGTCGATCGCCCAGCAGCTCGCCGCCGTCCTGCCCGACACGGCCCGGCCGCTGGTCCTCGAGCAGCTGCAGACCGTGACCAGCGGGGGCACCGGCAGCCTCACCACGACGTTCGTCGTCGCGGCCGCCACCGCCCTGTGGAGCGCGTCGGGCAGTACCCAGAAGCTCCTGACGTCGATCCAGTCGATCTACGAACGACCCGAGACGCGGGGCATCCTGCGGCTGTACACGCTCGCGATCGCGCTCGCGCTCGGGGCGGTGGTGTTCGTCGCGGTGGCGGTCGCCCTGCTCATCGGCGCCTCGGCGGTGATCGACGGGCTGCCGACGCCGGTCCGGCTGCTCGCCGAGGTGGTCCGCTGGGTGCTGCTGGTGGTGCTCGTGATGGTCTCGCTCGCGGTGGTCTACCGCGTGGCGCCCGACCGGCCGGGTCCCCGGCTGCGCCTGGTCAGCCTGGGGTCGGCGGCGCGCGACGGTCGTGTGGGTGGTCGGGCTCGGTGCTCTTCAGCGTCTACGTCGACCACTTCTCGAGCTACGGCCAGACCTACGGGGCGCTCGCGTCCGTCGTCGTGGTGATGCTCTGGCTCTACCTCACCGCCTACATCGTGCTGATGGGCGCGGAGATCAACGTCGAGGCCGAGCGGCGCGTCGACGACGCCGGCTCCTCCGGCTGAGCAGCGGCATCGGGCACGATCGACTCCGTGCATGCCGTCCTGGGGGTCCTCGCCGCCGTCGCGGGCGCCGGGATCGTCGTGGCGACGGTGCTCTCGGCGGCCCAGACCCTCACCGTCCCCCGCGCGACCCCGCTGTGGATCACCCGCTGGGTGTTCCTCGTCGTCGCGGTTCGTCTTCGCCCCGGCGCGCCGGCTGCGCGACTACCGCCGCCGCGACCGGGCGCTCGCCCTCTACGCCCCCCTGAGCCTCATGTGCCTGCCGCTGGTGTGGCTCACCTTCGTGCTCCTCGGCTTCGCGCTCGTGTTCCTCGCACTCGGGCAGGGCTGGGCGGACGCCGTCGTGGAGAGCGGGTCGTCGCTGCTGACCCTCGGCGTCCGGGAGCCGCCGGGCACCGGAGCCGCGGTGCTGGTGTTCGTGGAGGCGACCTCGGGCTGGGCCTGGTCGCGCTGCTGATCTCCTACCTGCCGTCCATCTACGGCTCGTACTCGCGGCGCGAGGTGATGGTCACCGGGCTCGAGACCCAGGCGGGCAGCCCGCCGAGCGCCGTGGAGCTGCTGAGCCGCCTCGCCGAGATCGGTGGCCTCGACCAGCTCGACGGGTTCTGGGCGGACTGGTCGCGGTGGTTCGCCGACATCGAGGAGACCCACTGCTCGGCGCCCAGCCTGGTGCTCTTCCGCTCACCGCAGCCCGACCGGTCGTGGGTCACCGCGGCCGGGGCGGTGCTCGACGCGGCGGCGCTCGTGTCCTCCACGCTCGACCTCGGGCGGCGCCCGGCCGCGGAGCTGTGCCTGCGCTCGGGCTACCTGGCGCTGCGCCGCATCGCCGACTTCTACGAGATGCCCTACGACACCGACCCCAGCCCCGACGACCCGATCGCCGTGCGGCGGGAGGAGTTCGACGCGGCCCGGGCCGCGCTGGCGGCCGCGGGCGCGGCGGTGCGCGCCGACGCCGACCAGGCCTGGCGGGACTTCGCGGGCTGGCGGGTGAACTACGACTCCGTGCTCCTGCGGTTCGCGGGCCTCACGCACGCCCCGACGGCACCGTGGTCCGGCGACCGGGCGCTGCCGTTCCACCGACCGGCCCTGCCCCGGCGCCGGGCGCGCTGACCCGCCCGCGGAGGGGGCCTGTCCGGGCGCGCGGGGCGGCGCGGGACCATGTCCGCCATGCACGGGGGTCGGGGATGGATGACCCGCCTGCTGGCGGTGCTCGTCGTGGCCGCGGGCGCGTCCGGGCTGGCCGGCGCGCTCGTGCTCGACGGCACCTCCGGGCAGGCGGCGCGGACCGCGCTGCTCGCCGCCACGCGACCGGCGGCGCTCGCCCCGGCGGCGGTCCCGCCGCCTGCGGCCGCACCACCCGCTGCCGCACCCGCTGCCGTCGGACCGGCTGCCGCACCCGTTGCCGCCGCACCCGCCCCGGCACGACCCGCCGCCGCGCCCGCCGTCCCGGCCCGGCTCGCGACGCTGCCGGCGCGGCACGACGCAGGCGATCCTCGTCGACGCGCCCTCCCCCGGCGCGACCACCGCGACCGTCTCGGCCTGGACGCGGAAGGGCGCGAGCTGGGTCGCCTTCCTCCCGCCCACCCCGGCCTTCCTCGGCCGCGACGGCATCGGGCCCTCGAGCGAGCAGGCGGCCCGCACCCCGGCAGGCACCTTCACGATCACCCAGGCCTTCGGACGGCTCGCGGACCCGGGCACCGCGCTGCCCGTACGACCAGGTCGGCGCGGACGACTGGTGGGTCGGCGACACCGCGAGCCCGCTCTACAACACCCACCAGGTCTGCGCGCCCGCCCGCTGCCGCTTCGACGAGCGGGCCTCGGAGAACCTCGAGGCCGCCGGGCCACGCCTACGACCACGCGATCGTCATCGACGCCAACACCGACCCGGTCCGCCCGGGCGCGGGCTCGGCCTACTTCCTCCACATCGGGGACCACCCGACGGCGGGCTGCGTCGCCACCGACGAGGGCACCGTCGTGCAGCTGATGCGCTGGCTGACGCCGGGCTCGCACCCGATGATCAGCCTGGCGTCGAGCTGACCGCCGCGGTCCCGCCGCCGACGCACGGCGGGCCCCACTGCCCGCGCCCCGCGGTGCGGGCCCGGTCGGCGGCCGCGCGGACCGCCGGCATCCGCTCGGGCGGGGCGTCGGCGGCGTAGCTGCTCACGACGCCGGCCTCGGCGGCGAGCACCGCGTAGTCGTCGCCCGTGGTCAGCGTGACCCACGCGAGCGCCCGGGAGAACCGGTCGGAGCGGCCGTCGCCGGCCAGGGTCACGGCGCGCCCGGCGAGGGTCCGCGCGCGCGAACTGCCAGCGCCTGGTCGCTGTAGCAGCGCTGCGGCGGCTGGATGCCCAGCGCCCGGACCCGCAGCGTGCGGCCGTCCTCGAGGCGGACGTCCATCGTCACGGGGTCGGCGACGGCGAGCACCGTCGCCGGGGTCCCGCCGCCGCGTCGGGGGCGACGACGTCGGCCGCGGGGGCGGCGGCCGGCGGGCGCGGTCATCGCGGCCGCCGCCGTGCGGGGCCGTCGCGCGGGCCGCCGGACCCGACGCGCACCGCGCCGGTCAGGACCGCGACCGCGGCGATCAGGCCGACCAGGCACGCCGCACCGAGGAGGATTCGCGCCGGCGTTCCGGGGGTCACGCACGACAGTGTGACGCACGGTGAGAAGATCCCTGCATCAGGTCACCCCCGGTGACGCCGGGTCCCGCGCACGGGCAGGTTCGCGGACCCCCAGCACTCCCCGCGGGTAGGGGTGCAGCGCCTCCGGACGCGGTCTCGCGACCGGGGCCAGCGCGGCGTAGCGGGCGGTCAGCTCCTCCAGGGCGACGCGGCCCTCCAGGCGGGCCAGCGGCGCCCCGAGGCAGAAGTGCACCCCGTGACCGAACGCGGTCTGGGCGCCGCCCCCGATCCCCCGGTCCAGGACGAACGCCTCGGGGTCGGCGAACGCACGCTCGTCGTGGTTGGCCGAGAGCAGGGAGGGCAGCACGAACGCGGTCGGCCGGGATCGTCGACGCCGCCGATCTCGACGTCGTGCATCGTCACGCGGCCGGTCTGGGTGAACGGGCTGCGCAGCCGCAGCACCTCCTCGATCGCGGCCGGGATCGCGGCCGGGGTCCTCCCCGAGCACGGTCCAGGTGTCGCGGCCGTCGGCGCAGGGGGTGGTCGTGGAAGGTCCGGAGCGCGTTGCCCAGCAGCACCGTCGTCGTGATGTGCCCGGCGAGCAGGAGCAGGAGCGAGAAGTTGGCGGCCTCCTCGTCGTCGAGCAGCACCGGCGTCCCGTCGGTGACGACCTCGGCGGTGACGAGGGCGGTGATCAGGTCGTCCCCGGCGGTCCCGTCGGCCACGGCCGCGCGACGCTCCTGGACCCGCGCGACCAGGTAGGCGCGGATGTCGGCCATCGCGGCCTCGACGCGGGCGCCGAGCTCGGGGTCGGTCGGGTCGTCGACCTGCATCGAGAACAGCCGGTCGGCCCATCCGCGGAAGGTGTCGTGGTCGGCGGCGGGCAGGCCCAGCATCTCGGCGATCACGGTCACCGGCAGCGGGAACGCGAGGGCGTCGACGAGGTCGAACTCCGTCGGCTCTCGACGTCGTCGAGCAGGCTGCGGGTGATCGCCCGGATCCGCGGTTCGAGGGCCGCGACCCGCTTCGGGGTGAACGCCGAGGAGACCACCGCGCGCAGCCGGCGGTGCTCCGGCGGGTCGATCTGGGTGAGCATGCCCCGGTTGGCCGCCTTCGCGACGGGCGAGAGCCGGCCGGAGTCCGACGAGAACGTCGCCGGGTCACGCAGCACGGTGTGCACGTCGGCGTGCCGGAACACGTGGTACATGCCGTAGCGGTCGCGCCAGACCGGCTGCTCGTCGCGCATCCGCGCGAGCCAGGCCAGCAGCGCGGGCTCGTCGGTGGTGGCCGGGGCGTCGTGGTCGGCGGGGGCGGGTTCGGTGGTGGAGTGCGGTCATGACCCCTCCTCGGGGGCGTCGGGCTCGGGTGTGTCGGGGCGTCCGGGAGGGACCGGCTCATCTCGTCGAGCAGGCCGGCGTACTCGGGCGCGACCTCCGCGGCCGCGACCGCCAGGGCCGTCGCGGGGCGGGAGCTCGGCCGGCTCGAAGGCGCGGCGGACGACGAGCGCCGAGGGACGCGGCCCGCTCGGTGAGCTCGGCGCCGCCGGCCAGGTCGTCGCCCAGGAAGAAGCCGAGGCTGGTGGCCGCCGAGGCGGTAGTACAGCGACGGGTCGGTCGCCGGGTCGTCGGCGAGCAGCCCGTGGCGGTACAGCAGTCTCGAGGTGGCGGGGCTGGTGGGCCGACGCGCCGACCGACCACCGCCCGGCCGATCTTGGTGTCCGCGGCGAGCGCGCCGAGCAGCGCCACGTCGCCGGTGTAGAGCGCCCGGGCGAGGGGCCGCCGCATGATCACCAGGAACGAGTCGGCGCAGGGTGCGGTGCAGCAGGACGTGCTCCGGGTCGGTCCGCAGCGCCGCCAGGTGCTCCCGGCCCGACGGCGACGCCCTCCCGCACCAGCACCGCGCCGAACAGCTCCAGCTTGCTCGGCCAGTGCAGGTAGACGGTGCCCTTCCCGACGCCGGCCCGGGTCCGCGACGTCGGCGACGTCACCTTGCGGTAGCCGTGGGCCACCAGGAGCTCGCCGGCCGCGTCGAGGACCCGGTTGCCGCGCTCGTCGCTCACGCCGGGCCTCCTCGCCGTGGCCGGGACCGACGGCCTCGTTGTGACCGGATGACGAATCTGGTCACGCGGTCACGCTAGACCGGGGCGGCCCGTCCGGGAAGAGGGTGCGGACGGGCGGGTGCGGCGGCACGATCTCCGGGGCGAGCGGAGCGACGGGACAGGGACTTCCGGGGCGAGCGGAGCGACGGGGAGAGGGCGGCGCCATGACGAGGACGGTGCGGTTCTCCGAGCTGGGCGGGCCCGAGGTGCTGCGGATCGAGGAGGTACCCGACCCGGAGCCCGGGCCGGGCGAGCTCGTCGTCGACGTCGCCGCGATCGGGCTGAACCGCGCGGAGTCGATGTTCCGGCGCGGCCGCTACATCGAGGCGGCGAGGCTCCCGGCCGGCCTCGGGTACGAGTGCTCCGGGACGGTGTCGGCCGTCGGGCCGGACGTGACCCGCTTCGCCGTCGGGGACCGGGTGAGCGTCGTCCCGGGCTTCTCGATGAACGACTACTCGGTCTACGCCGACCGCGCGCTCGTCCCCGCCCGGGCCGTCGTCCCGCTGCCGGACACCACGAGCTGGGTCGACGGCGCGGCGGTCTGGATGCCGTTCCTCGTCGGCTACGGCGGGCTCGTCGAGACCGGCGGCGTGCGCGCCGGGGACCACGTCCTCATCACCGCGGCGACCTCGAGCGTGGGGCTGGCCGCGATCGCCGTCGCGAACCGGGTCGGCGCGATCCCGATCGCGACCACGCGGTCGTCGTCGAAGGCGCAGCCGCTGCTCGACGCGGGCGCGGCGCACGTCATCGCGACCGCCGAGGAGGACCTCGTCGCGCGGGTCCTGGAGATCACCGGCGGGCGGGGCGCCGAGCACGTCTTCGACGCGATCGCCGGGCCGGGCGTCGCGGACCTCGCCAAGGTGACCGCGACGGGCGGGATCCTCACGATCCACGGGCTGCTCTCCGGCGAGCCGACGATCTTTCCCGCCGAGACGCTGCCGGATTCTGTGGATGCGGAGCTATACGCTCTTCGCGATGACTCACGACGAGGAGCGGTTGCGGCGGGCAGGGGCGTTCGTGGGGGCGGGGCTGCGGTCCGGCGACTTCCGACCGCAGGTGGACCGGGTGTTCTCCGGGCTCGACTCGATCGTGGAGGCGCACGCCTACCTGGAGTCGAACGCCCAGGTCGGCAAGATCGTGGTGACGCCCTGATGACGTCGTCCGCGCCGATCTCCGGGGATCCGGGTGTCCCCGACGAGGCCGTGGCCTGGTTCCGCGCGAACGTCCCGGACATCTCGGGCGACGTGTCCTTCAAGCGCATCACCGGCGGGCGCTCCAACCTGACCTACCGGGTCTCCGACGACGCCGGGACCACCTGGGCCCTGCGCCGCCAGCCCCTCGGCGGGGTGCTCGAGACCGCGCACGACATGGGCCGCGAGTGGCGCTTCCTCTCCGCGCTCTCCCCCACCGACGTCCCGGTCCCGAAGCCCGTGGCCTTCTGCAGCGACCACGACGTGGCCGGCGTCGACTTCTACGTCATGGACTTCGCCCCGGGCCGGGTGCTGAACAGCCCGGCGGACGCGGACTGGGTCTCCTCGTCGGAGGTGAAGACCCGGATCGGCGAGTCGACGATGGACGTGCTCGCGGCCCTGCACGCTGTCGAGCCCGCCGAGGTCGGTCTGGACGACCTGGCCCGGCCCGGCAACTTCGTCGAGCGCCAGCTGCGGCGCTGGCACCGGCAGGCGCACTCGTCGGCGATGGAGGATCTCTCCGCGATCGACGCCGCGCACGCCGCGCTCTCGGAGCGGATCCCGGAGCCGCCGCCGAACCGGATCGTCCACGGCGACTACCGCAGCGGCAACATCTCCTACACCGACGACGGCCAGGCGGTCGCGGTGTTCGACTGGGAGCTCGCCACGATCGGCGACCCGTACTGCGACCTCGGGCACGTGCTCGTGTCCTGGTCGCAGCCCGGTGACACGGTGCCCGCGGCGCTGCCCAACCCGACCGAGGCCGGCGGGTTCCCGACCCGTGAGGACCTCATCGCGCGCTACGAGTCGGCGTCGGGCACCAAGCTGCCCGACATCGACTTCTACATCGCGTTCGCGCGGTGGCGGGCGGCGTGCATCCACGCCGGCGTCTGGACCCGCTACCAGGCGGGCGACATGGGCGACGCCGAGGACGCCGACGAGGTGACCGGTCCGGAGGCGATCAACGAGCAGGCGCAGGCCGCCCTGGCGCAGCTCGAGGGCTGACCGCTCAGCGGTGCAGCACCGCGCCGGGCTCGACGGGCGCCACACCGGGCGTCGGGGTCCGGGCTGTGCGCGATGCGGTGGGAGATGTAGGTCAGCAGGCCCAGGCTCAGGATCGCGAGGACGGCGTAGGCGATCAGGCCGCTGACGCTGTCCCACGACGCGTGCAGCGCCACCGCGACGACGAAGGCCAGCGCGAACCGCCCGATCGCGCGCCCGTGGTGCACCGCGCCCGGGATCGCGAACAGCGCCGCCGCGGTGATCCCGGTCCAGGCCATGTGCCCGGCCGGGCTCATGAGTCCGCGCAGCATCAGCACGTCGACGGTGGTGACGACGCTGCCGTGGCTGGTCAGGAGGGTGACGAAGCCGTAGCCCATCGTCTCCAGCGCGGCGAACCCCGCGCCACAGGCGACGCCGAGCAGCAGTCCGTCGGCGGGTCCGAACCGGTGGCGCATCACCACCAGCAGCACGAGGGGCACCAGCAGCTTGGCGCCCTCCTCGATGACCGCGACCCCGATCATCGGCAGGGCACCCAGGCGCTGCGCGACGTCGAACTCGAGGGTCCCGGCGACGATCGTGCCGAGCACGCCGCCGAAGAACGCCGTCGACGCGAGCAGCCCGCCCGACACCGCGTACGGCAGCCGCCGCCCCTTGATGAAGGTGACGAACGTGAACGGCACGACGGCGGCGCCGAGCAGGATCGCCGAGGGCACGAAGTTCGGGTTGTCGGTGGCCACCATCGTGCGTTCGTCGAGGACGAACAGCGCGATGCCGACCGCGAGCACGAGGAGCCACGCGTGGCGCAGCAGGCGAGGTTTCATGAGCTTCCACGACTTCCGTGACCGGTCCGGGCGCTGACGAGCAGCGGGTATCGAGGCAACAACTCCCGTTCGCACCAGTCAAGACGTCGGACCGGCTCGTCGGGCAGTAGTCGGAGCCGGCGGCGGAGTCTCGACATCCACCGACGTGTGCGCGCCGACCTCGTCGCGGTGAGGTTCCCGCTCCGTCCCCGCCGGGCGCCCGAGTACTGATCAGCTCACGAGCGGGTGAGGGCCATCAGCTCCCGCACCCCGGCGTCGGGCAGGTACGCGCGACCGATCCCGAGCCCGACCCGGGGCAGGTCGCCCTCGTCGCGGTAGACCAGGTACATCGGCTCGTGGCGCGGGCGGAACTTCGCCTTGAACTGGTGCAGCGAGCGGAACCCGTAGTAGGGCTCGAGCAGGGCGCCGAGCTGGTCGAGGACGCGGTCGAGCACCGGCTCGGCCCCGTCGGGTCGCGGTCGGAGCGGGCGAGCGGCGCCCCGGACAGCGAGACGAACCGGGCGCCCTCGGCCTGGAAGGTCAGGCACGCCGAGGCGATGAGGTACTCGACGACGGCGCGGAACCCCTCTTCTTGCGCCGCATGACGTCGAGCGTCCAGCCGACGATCTCGCGCTCCGGCCCGTAGACGGGCAGCCAGGACGTGACGCCGTGGACGGTGCCCTCGGCGTCGATCGCGAGCCCGGTGCGGACCTCGGAGTCGAGCGCCTCCTCGACGCCGCCGAGGGTGAAGCCCATCTCGGGCAGGCCCTTGTCCCCGACCCACTCCTCCGAGATCGCCCGGACCTGCGCGACGAGGGCGCGGGGCTCCTCGGCGAGGTGCACCATCCGGTGCTCGATGCCCGACTTGTCGGCGCGGTTGAAGGCGCTGCGCACCGCCTGCCAGGCCTTGCCCTTGAACTCGAGCCCGTCGAGGTCGATCAGCGTGTCCTCGGCGACCTGCAGCGCGCGCCAGCCCTGCGCGCGGGCGGCGTCGGCCAGCGCGGGCGTCGTCGAGAAGAGGCAGGGCACCCAGCCGGAACGCTCGGCCAGCGACCTGAAGTCGGCCAGGGCGGTCCCGAGCTCGCCCGGCGCGACGACCGGGTCGCCGAGCGCGACCGCGACGCCCGCGTGCACCCGGTAGGCCACGATCGCCGTCGCCGGTGGCCAGGTAGCGGTTCTCCGGCCAGGTGGTCATCCACGAGATCGTCGAGCCGCCGTGGGTGTGCAGCGCGATGCGCGCGTCCCGCGGGCCGGCCGCCGGACCCCGGGCGCCGCGGCGGCGCAGCGCCCGCCGGGACGGCACCGCGAACGCCGAGCGCCCGACGACGAGCCACACCAGCAGCACCGTCCACAGCACGGCGTTCGGGTACGAACACCGCGAGGCCGACCAGCTCGATCTGGTCCATCTGCCCGGTGACCTGGCCCCAGATCACCGCGGCGATCACGACGAGGCCCAGCACCGCGTAGAGGGCGCCGAGCACCAGGCTCACCACCCAGGCCGGCCGCCGACCCCGTCGCAGTCCCTCGGCGAGCAGCAGGGAGATGACGACCGAGACGATGGTCTCGATCACCGACGAGTCCGACTCCGTGTTCCCGAGCGGTCCGACGACGGGCACGACGAGCGTGACGACCCGGATCGCGGCGATGACGACCAGCCCGACCGCGGCGACCAGGCGCCACTCCCGGCGGCCCGCATGCATGTGGGCGGGGGCGGGCGCCGCGGTCGGCCCGGCGAGCCGACGCGCGAGGGGCAGGGCCAGGACGAGCGCGAGGGTGTGCTCGACGTCGGCGAGCCCGCCGAGGAAGAGCAGCCCGACCACGGCGACGCCGACGAGCACCAGCCGCAACCGCAGCCGCCACGGCGCGTGCAGGGTCGCCGCGGCCATCGCGAGCGCCGCGAACATGCCCGCGGAGAACCCGGTGTCGAGCTCGCCGGCGAGCCGGCCCGCCCAGGCCCAGGGCGTCGTCGCGAGCGCGAGGACCAGCGCCGACGTGAGCAGCACCGCGGCGAGCTGGAACGCGATGGTGACGATGGCGGTGCGACGGGTCCCGCAGCGGATCTCCGTCCAGCCCACCGCGACGGCGAACAGGCCCAGGGTCAGGATGTAGACGGCGGGGTGGCCGGCCAGCAGCGCGCCGGTGACGAGGGTCCACAGGTGGCCGTCGAGCAGGGCAGGCGGGCCGTAGGCGAGGTCGATCGCGCTCGCCCGGTCGGCCAGCGGGGACCAGAACGAGCCGGTGACGATCCCGAGGACGACCATCGCGACGACGACCGTCGCGGTGAAGGGCACCCGGCGCACGACGTTCCCGACCGCCCGGCCCCGCGTCGCCCAGGCCTCGCGGCGGCCTGGCCCGGCGGTGTCCTCCGGTGCCGTGGTCACCGACATGTCCGCTCCCCCGGGTTTCACGCAGCGCGATGATCGCTGGCCCGAACGAGGGGCCGCGTCTGCCCAGTGTCCGAGATCTCTCTCCGGAAGACAACGCCTCGTGACCGGGCACGTCGGTCCCGTTCCGGCACGTAGCGCAGCTCACCGCGTGCGCGCGGTCACGATGTCGCGGACGGGCACCGCGTTCCGGGCAACCATGCTCGACAACCGCCGGGGTCCACCGACGTGCCGGGGCGGTCCCACCTCGGTCGCGCGCGACCCGACCGCCGGAGGTCGACCGATGTTCGGCACCTGCTCGTTCTGCTACGCCATCCGCCCCGGCCGGCTGTCCCCGGTCCCCCACCGGGCCGGCTGCCCCACCGGCTCGCGGGCCCCGCGCCGTCTCGACCGCGACGAGGCCCTGTTCTTCCGGCACCCCGACCTCGTCGAGCTCGACCTGGCCGCGGCCGCCTGGTGGCCGTCGGCCTCGTGAGCACTACATGTCGGCATGGCCGCACGTGGTGCTCACGGGCGCGAAGCGCATCTACGCACCGGTGAGCTGCGACGTCGTCGCCGCCAGCCGGGTCGCGGCGAGCTCCCGCACGAGGAACCGCTGCACCTTGCCGGTCGCCGTCCGCGGCACCGCGTCGATCTCCAGCACGTGGCGCGGCTTCTTGAACGACGCGAGCCCCTCGCGGCACCACGCGATCAGGGCGTCCGGGTCCACGACGGCGCCCTCGGCCGGGATGACGCACGCGACCGTCCGGTCGAGCCCGTCGTCGTCGGGGACCCCGACGACGACCACCTCCGCCACCGACGGGTGCAGCACGAGCCGCTCCTCGACCTCCATCGGCGTGACCCAGATGCCGCCGACCTTGAGCACGTCGTCGGTGCGACCCAGGCACTGGTAGGTCCCGTCCGGGTTGCGGACGTAGGTGTCGCCGGTGCGCATCCACTCGCCCTCGAACACGCGGCGGTTGACGTCGGTGCGGCACCAGTAGCCGGTGCACAGCGAGTCGGCGCGCAGGTAGAGCGTGCCCTTGCTGCCCTCCGGGACCAGGGACCCGTCGTCGTCGCGGATCTCCACCTCGTACCCCGGCACCGGCACCCCCGACGTCCCCGGGGCCACCTCGCCCGGCCGGTTCGACAGGTAGATGTGCAGCGCCTCGGTGGAGCCGATGCCGTCGAGCACCTCGACGCCGAACCGGTCCCGCATCCCGACGACCATCCGCGCCGGCAGCGCCTCCCCCGCGCTCACCCCCTGGCGGACGTGGCGGAAGGTGTCGTCGGGCAGGTCGCTCGCGAGCAGCGGGCCGTACACGCTGGGGCTGCCGTAGAACAGCGTCACCGGGTGGGTCGTGACGATCTCGCGGATCGCCGCCGGGGAGGGACGGCCCGGCGACAGCACCGCCGATGCCCCGACCGAGAGGGGGAAGAACATCGAGTTCCCGATGCCGTAGGCGAAGAAGAGCTTCGCCACCGAGAAGCACACGTCGTCGGGACGGATCCCCAGCACCTGGGCGCCGTAGGTCTCGCAGACCGTGCGGATGTCCGCGTGGCGGTGCATCGCGGCCTTCGGCGTCCCCGTGGTGCCGCTGGTGTAGAGCCACAGCGCGGGCGACTCGTCCCAGGTCGGGTAGAGCGAGGTGTCGCCGCCCTCCCCCGCCGCGAGCAGGTCCGCCCAGCTGCGGGTGCGCACCGGGAACCCGGCGAGGGGGTCGGGGTCGGTCGCCGGATCCGGTGTGGCCGCGACGTTCGCCGGGGTGACGACGACGTCGAGGAGGTCGGGTCGGTCCTCCGTGGCCAGGGACACCGCGATGCGGGTGACCTCGCCGAACTCCGGCGAGCAGATCAGCACGGGGGCCCGGGAGTCGATGACGAGCTTGGCGAGCTCGGCGCCGCGCAGCATCGTCGACACCGGGACCGCGACCGCCCCGATCCGCATCGCCGCGAGGATCCCGGTGAACAGCTCGACACCGTCCGAGCAGCACAGGAGCACCCGCTGCTCGGGGCGCACCCCGAGCGCGCGCAGACCGGCCGCGACCCGACTGACCTCCTCGGCGAGCGAGCCGTAGTCGAGCTCGCGCACCCCGTCACCGACGATCGCGCGGATCGCCGACCGCGTCCCGGCGCCGGGCGCACTCAGGTGCCGGTCGACGAGGTAGTGCGACGCGTTGAACTGCTGGTGGTGGGACAGCACATCAACCGCCTCTGTGCGATCGAACGGGATGTCAGGAAAGTCGCGTTGCCGACGTCCAGTGTCGGCAACGCGACTTTCCTGACACTAGAGCCCTGACGCCAGGGGTCTAGTGGAAGTGGACGTACTCGTAGTCGACGGGCTTGTCGTTGATCCCGGTCGACGGCGGCGCGATCCAGCTCGCGATCTTGCCGGGCTCGAGGACCGGGTGCATCAGGCCGCGGACGTGGGTCTTGTCGACCTCGGTCGGCAGCCACTGGTCCTTCTGCGCGTTCCACTCGGACTCGGAGAGCACCGTGCCCGACGGCGAGATGTTCGCGCCGGCGAACGCCCCCACCTGCCGGTTGAACCCGACGTGGGGCAGGTACAGCTCGGCGTCGATCCCGGCCTTGGTCAGGATGCGGTTCCAGCGCTTGAGCCCGGTGCGGCAGTCGTTGATGTACTCGTGGCGCAGGTCCTGGTTGAGCGCGAGCAGCGCCGGGACCTCGTTGCTGCTGACCTGCCCGTCGCGGAAGGCGTCGACCGCGCCTGCGTCGTCGGAGAGCACGTGGTCGTCGTCGCGGCGCTCCTCCTGCCAGCGGCCCTTGAGCCCGGCGGTGAAGTAGTTCGCGGCGTTCGTCGAGGACTCGTTGCCGAACAGGTCCAGCGAGACCGTGTAGTGGAAGTTGATGTACTTCTGGATCATGGCCAGCGGGATGCCGCCGGCGCCGGCGACCTCCTCGGTGTCGTGATCCTGCATCAGCTCGGCGGTCCGGCGCACCACGCGGTCGATGCCGGTGGTGCCCACGAACATGTGGTGGGCCTCCTCCTTGAGCATGAACTCGCAGGTCCGGCTCAGCGGGTCGAAGCCCGACTCCTTCAGCGTCCCGAGCTGGTACTTCCCGTCCCGGTCGGTGAAGTAGGTGAACATGAAGAACGACAGCCAGTCCGGGGTCTCCTCGTTGAAGGCCCCGAGGATGCGCGGCGAGTCGTCCGAGCCGGAGTTGCGGGCCAGGAGCTGGTCCGCCTCCTCGCGTCCGGCGCGGCCGAAGTAGGCGTGCAGGAGGTAGACCATCGCCCAGAGGTGGCGGCCCTCCTCGACGTTGACCTGGAACAGGTTCCGCATGTCGTAGAGCGAGGGTGCGGTCGCCCCGAGGAAGCGCTGCTGCTCCACCGACGCCGGCTCGGTGTCGCCCTGGATGACGATCAGGCGCTGGAGGTCGGCGCGGTACTCGCCGGGCACCTCCTGCCAGACCGGCTCGCCCTTGTGCTCGCCGAAGGCGATCCGTCGGTCCGGGTCGTGCTCGGAGAGGAAGACACCCCACCGGTACTCGTTCATCGGGACGTGGTCGAAGTGCGCCCAGCCGTCGCGCCCGACGTCGACCGCGGTGCGCAGGTAGACGTCCTTGGTGTCGACGGCGGGGCCCATGTCGGCCCACCAGTCCAGGAAGTTGGGCTGCCAGCGCTCGAGGGCCCGCTGGAGCTTGCGGTCGCCGGCGAGGTCGACGTTGTTCGGGATCTTCGAGTCGAAGTCGATCTTCGGGCGTGCGCTCGTCATCTCACACTCGCTTCTGGTCGAAGTCGGCCTTGCGGCCGGTGCCGTACTTGCGCAGCGCGCCCTCGGGGCCGCTCGCGTTGGGGCGGATGAAGATCCAGTTCTGCCAGGCCGTGAGTCGACCGAAGATCCTGGTCTCCATGGTCTCGGGGCCGACGAACCGGTGGTTCGCCTCCATGCCGGTCAGCGCGTCGGGGCTCAGCGAGGCCCGCTCCTCGAGCAGGATGCGGATCTCGTCGGTCCAGTCGATGTCGTCGGGGGCGTCGGTGACCAGACCGAGGTCGTCGGCGTCGCCGCCGGTGAGCCGGTCGCCGCGGCGGGACCGCACCGCCTCGAGCGCCTCGTCGTCGCCGTAGAAGCGGCTGCCCAGGCGGGTCAGGCCGTTGCCCATCGGGAAGGTGCCGAACTGCGCGTCGGTGACGACGAGCGTGGCCGGGTCCTCGGCGGCCGCACCGCTGGGCAGCGTCGCGTCCTCGTCCTCCTCGAAGGTGCCCTCGAGCATGTACTGCCGGTCGCAGGCCAGCGCCAGCTCCAGGAACGGCCCGGCGAAGCAGCTGCCGGGCTCGACGAGTGCGATGAGGCTGCGGCTGGTGACGTCGAGGCGCTTGAGCACGCGCTTGAGGTAGCGGGTGGTCTCGGCGACGAGCCAGTCGTCCTGGTGGTCCGCGATCAGCCGGTCGGCGGCGAGTGCGGCGTCGGGCGAGCCCTCGGTGAGCAGCAGCCAGGTCCCGATCTCGAGCTCGTTGGTCCGCAGCCGCAGGATCGCGTCGTCGAGCTCGCGGGTGATCGCCAGCAGCGGATGCGCGGCCCCCTGGTCGTGCAGCGCCGCCGGGTCGTCGCTCAGCTCGTCCGGGACGGCGACGACGACGGTGGCCGTGCGCGCGTCGCGGTCGATGGTGACGCGCACGTGGTCGTAGGTGATCGCGTCGTCGGTCTCGTGCCGCTGCAGCGGGGTGAGGCTGATCCCGGTCGCGTCGGCGGGGCGGCTGCTGGCGGCGGCCGCCTCGGCGGCGCGCTCGGCCACCACGCGGTCCCACTCCCGGCGCGGCACGGCCTCGTCGACGAGCTTCCACTCGACGGCCTTCTTGCCGCCGAAGCCCTCGGACTTCGTCGCGAACACGTCGGCGCGGTCCTTGCGCACCCGGCGCTTGTCGATCACGCGGGTCAGGCCGCCGGTGCCGGGCAGCACGCCGAGCAGCGGGACCTCGGGGAGGCTGACGGCGCTCGAGCGGTCGTCGATCAGCAGGATGCGATCGCACGCGAGCGCCATCTCGTAGCCGCCGCCCGCCGCGGTGCCGTTGAGCGCGGCGAGCCAGACCTGGCCCGCGTCGGTCATGTCCTCGATGCCGTTGCGGGTCTCGTTGGTGAACTTGCAGAAGTTCACCTTCCACGGGTGGCTCGACGCCGGCGAGCATCCGGATGTTCGCGCCCGCGCAGAAGTTCGAGTCCTTCCCGCTGGTCAGCACCACGCTGCGCACCTGCGGGTACTCGAAGCGCAGCCGCTGGGTGAGGTCGTAGAGCTCGATGTCGACCCCGAGGTCGTACGAGTTCAGCTTGAGCTCGTAGCCCGGGACGATCCCCCCGTCCTCGGCGACGTCGAGGTAGACCGTCGCGACCTCACCGTCGACGGAGAACCGCCAGTGCCGGTAGCGCTCCGGGCTCGGTGTCGAAGTCGACCTGCGGCGGGGCGTCCGACCGATCGGCCGCCGCGGTGTCGTCCGCGACGGCGTTGACCGGCTCCTCCAGGACCGTCACCGTGAGACCTCCCCTTGTCGTCTGGGCCACATTCTACGAGACTCTGACGGCAGGGGGAAGAGGCGTAGACAGTCGATGGAGGACGAGCGGTGACCGAGGGCGGACCTGAGCTGACCTGGACGGCGGAGCCCACCCCGTGCTGGGACGCGGACAAGGCGGCGGCCTTCTCCCCCGCCGGACCGAGCGTGCACGGGCTCGGTACGCCCGGGGAGGGCGACGCCCTCGGCGACGCCTGGTGGCGGGTGGAGACGACGTCGGGCGAGGTCGCGGGCTTCGGGCGCCTCGACGACACGTGGGGCGACGCCGAGGTGCTCGTCGCCGTCGTCCCGGGTTTCCGTGGGCGCGGGGTCGGCGCCTGGGCGATGGACCGGCTCGCCGACGAGGCCGCGGCCCGCTCGCTGAACTACGTCTACAACGTCGTGCCGGTCGGCCACCCGGACCGCGAGGCCGTGACGACGTGGCTGGGCGCCCAGGGCTTCGACGCCCGCGACACCGGCGAGCTCCGCCGACGCGTCACCACCCGGGCGGCGACCACGGCCCCGTCGCAGTAGCGCGAAGCCCTCAGCCCATCGTCTTCGCGCCGTCGAGGTGCTCGCGCAGCATGTCGGCGTGGCCGGCGTGCTGGGCGGTCTCCCCGATCATGTGCAGGAAGACCCGCCGCACCGACCGCGACGCCCCGGGCTCGAACCACGGCGCCTCGGGAAGCGGGTAGGAGACGTCGAGGTCCGCGTCGACGAGGAACGCCTCGGTCGCGGCGGCCACCTCGGCGTAGTGCGCGAGCACCGACTCGAGGGTCTCGTCGCCGACGAGGTTGAACTCGTCGTGCCGCATGTCCCCGGTGGCCATGCGCTCCTGGATCACCGGGTCGTTCCAGTCGATCTCGGGCCACTCCATGGACAGCGCCTCGGTGCCCTCCTGCGCGAACCGGAGCCAGCCCGCCTCCGTGTCGGCCACGTGCTTGACGAGGCCGGCGAGGTTCAGCACCGACACGGTGGTGCGGCGGGTGGCCTGCTCCTCGTCGAGCCCCTCCAGCGTCTGCAGGAGGAATCCGCGGTGGGTGCGGAGGGTCTCGACGATGTCCCGACGCTCACCGGTGAAGGTGTCGAGGTCGATGGCGGGGCTCACGGTCACGGTGTCCTCCCTGTTCCTGCTGGTGAGGACCACGATAGGAACAGAGGCGGTCAGGTGGTGTCCTGCTTGCCGGACGAGTTCGCCCCGTGCCCGGCGAGTGGACCCTGAGGGCTCACCCGCCGGCCATGAGAGTCCACTCGGCGAGCACGGGTCCACCGAGTGGGCCACCAGGGCTCCCCCTACGACCACAGGAGTCCACTCGGCGCGCCGCGGACGACCTCAGCCCAGCGCCGGCAGCAGCACCGCGGCCACCTGCTCCCCCAGCTCGCGGGGGGTGAGCTGCCCGGCCGGGTCGTACCACTTGTAGACCCAGTTCGCGGCGCCGAGGCAGGTGTTGACGAAGGTCTTGGTCGCCACCGGGAGCTCGCGCCCGGACGCCTCGAGGTGCGCCACGACGGCGTCGAGCACGACCGCCTCGAAGGCCCGGCGTCGTTCCAGGATCGGCTCGGCGAGCTCGGGCGGCAGCTCGGACTCCTCCTCGAAGCAGATCTTCAGCAGGTCCTGGTGCTCGCAGGTGTAGGCGACCCGCTCGACGATCAGCCGCCGCACTGCCTCGAGCGGGGTCGGCGCGGTCGCCACGATCGCCCGGGCGCTGCGCAGGCTCTCGTCGAGGACCTCCTCGTAGACCTGGACGAGCAGGTCCTGCTTGGTACGCACGTAGTGGTAGAGCGCGGGCTTGGACAGGCCGACACCGAGGGCGATGTCGTTCATCGAGGCGGCGCGGTACCCGCGGCGGCTGAAGACCTCGACGGCGGCCGCCAGGATGCGGCGGCGCTGCTCGTCGGCCCGGCTACCGCCGGCGGAGCCGTCCTCGCGAGCCGCCATCCGCGCGTCCCTCCCTCCCATCGACCGGACCGGAGCGTAGAAGTTGACGCCTCCGAGTGATGCAGCCTACTTTCGTCCGACCGGTCGGTCGAACTGCGACCCGCCGGCGTTCCCCGAGACACCCCGCAAGGAGCACGCATGGCGTTCGAGCTGGACGAGGCGCACGAGGACTTCCGGGCCAGCGTCCGGGCCTTCACCGACCAGCGCGTCCGTCCCGTGGTCGACGAGGCCGAGCGCTCCGGGCGCCCGCCGGAGCGCCTCTGGAAGGAGCTCGGCGACGCCGGGTTGCTCGGCCTGCTCACCCCGGCCGAGCTCGGCGGGTCGGCGGGCGAGGGCGGCGAGTCGCGTCGCCATCGCCCTGCTGGCCGAAGAGCTCTCCCGGGCGTGCGGCGGGATCGCGGTGAGCGCGCTGGTCAGCGCCTACATGGCCGGCCCGCACCTGGTCCGTTACGGCACCCCCGAACAGCAGCAGCACTGGGCCCCCGCCCTGGCCGCGGGGACCGCGATCGCCGCCATCGCGGTCACCGAACCGGGAGCGGGCTCCGACGTCGCCGGGATCACGACGCGGGCCCGGCACACCGACGACGGCTGGGTGATCGACGGCCGCAAGATGTACATCACCAACGCCGGGCTCGCCGACGTCGATCGTCGTCGGCGCCAAGACCTCCCCCGACGCCGGGCACCGCGGGATCACGACGTTCGTCGTCCCCGCCGACACTCCGGGCATCACCCTCGGCCGCGCCGCTGCAGAAGATGGGCTGGCACTCCTCGGACACCCGCGAGGTGGTCCTCGACGCGGTCACCGTGCCCGACGACGCCGTGCTCGGCGGCCAGGACCGTGGCTTCTACCAGATCATGGCGGCGTTCCAGCTCGAGCGGGTCGTGCTCGCGGCCATGGGCCTGGGGCACGCGGCCGAGGCGATCGCGCTGGTCACGGCGTACGTCCAGGACCGCCAGGTCGCCGGCGCGCCGCTGACGAACCTCCAGACGATCCGCCACCGCATCGCGGCCATGGAGGTGGAGCTCGAGGCCGCCCGCGCGCTGACCTACCAGGCCGCCGACCGTCTCGACCGCGAGCACCCGGAGGCCGGGCGCTCCGTCGCCGCCGCCAAGTACTTCGCGGCGAAGGCCGCCGACCACATCGTCGACGAGGCGTTGCAGCTCTTCGGCGGAGCGGGTTACCTGGAGGAGACGCCGATCGTGCGGCACGAGCGCGACGTCCGGATCCTGCGCATCGGCGGCGGCACCGACGAGATCCAGCTCGAGATCCTCTCGAAGCGGCTCCTGCCGTGACGGGTACCGCGAACGGGCTGCGCCCGTCGAGGGAGGTACCGGCGCCCAGCCCCCCTGGGGCGCCGGTGCCTCCCTCGGCGGGCGACGTCCTGCACGCGGCCGAGGTGGCCCGCGCGGGCGGCGACACCAGCCGCTACCCCGGCACGCTCTCGGCCCGGGAGCGCCTGGCCGTCCTCCTCGACGAGGGCAGCTTCGTCGAGGACGGCCTGCTCGCCGGGTCGCTGCCCGCCGACGGCGTCCTCACCGGGGTCGGCACGGTGGAGGGCAGGCCGGTCGCGGTGATCGCCCACGACTTCGGGGTGAAGGCGGGCTCCTGGGGCGAGCTGACCTGCGAGAAGCAGATCCGGATCCTCGAGCGCGCCGACCGGGACCTGCTGCCGGTCTTCTACCTCGTGGACTCCGCGGGCGGCCGGCTCACCGAGCAGATGGGCTTCTTCCCCGGACGCCGGGGCGCCAGCGCGATCTTCCGGCTGCAGGTGGCCCTCTCCGGCCGCGTGCCCCAGATCTGCGTCCTGCACGGCCCGTCCGCGGCGGGCGGGGCGTACATGCCGGCGTTCACCGACTGGGTCGGGATGGTCGAGGGCCGGGCGTCGATGTTCCTGGCGAGCCCGCGCGTGGCCGAGAAGGTCACCGGCGAGCGCACCACCCCCGAGGAGATGGGCGGCGCGCGGATGCACGCCGAGGTCTCCGGCTGCGGCGACTCGGTGTTCGACGAGGACTGGCAGGCCGTCGCGGCCGCACGGCTGCTCCTGGACTACCTGCCCGACGACTGGACGCAGCGCCCCGCCGTCGTCGAGTCCGTCGACCCCGAGAAGACCGACTGGGACGGGATCATCCCCACCGACCCGGTGACCGGCTACGACGTCGTCGAGGTCATCGACCGGCTCGTCGACGCCGGGACGTTCTTCGAGGTCAAGCCGGACTGGGCGCAGGAGATCGTGGTCGGCCTCGCCCGGCTCGAGGGCCGCGTCGTGGGTCTCGTGGCCAACCAGCCGGAGACGCGGTCCGGCGCCATCCACGTCGACTCCGCCGACAAGGCCGCCCGGTTCATCTCCTGGTGCGACGCCTTCAACATCCCGTTGGTCTTCCTCCAGGACGTCCCCGGGTTCATGGTCGGCGTGGCCGTGGAGCGCCAGGGCATCATCCGCCACGGCGCGAAGCTGATCACCGCGATGGCCTCGGCGGAGGTCCCGAAGTTCTCGGTCATCCTGCGCAAGGCCTACGCCGCCGGCTTCTACGCGATGTGCGCGCCCGGCTTCGAACCGCGGGCGACGATCGCGCTGCCGAGCGCCTTCATCGGCGCGATGGGCCCGGAGGCCTCGGTGAACGCGGTCTACGCCCGCAAGGTCGCCGAGATCGCCGACGAGGACGAGCGCGCGGCCTTCGTCAGCCGCCCGCGTCGAGGAGCACCGGGCGGAGATCAACCTGCTGCGGATGGCCTCCGACCTCGTCGTCGACACCGTCGTGCCCGGCGAGGAACTGCGCGCCGAGCTCGCCGTCCGGCTGCGCCACGCCGAGCGCTGGACGCGCAGCGCGCCGCGGCGGCACCACGCTGTCAGCCCCGTGTAGTACGCCTTCCCCACCCAGCCCGGCAAGCAGGAGGACCTCGGTCATGGACTCTTCCGACACCCTGGGCGCCCTGATCTCGGCGCCGCTGATCCCGCTGCGCCCCGAGCAGCGCTCGGAGCGCTACGCCGCCGAGATCGCCGACGCCCGGGCTCTGCACGACCAGGATCCCGACGACTACTGGGCCTGGGTCGCCGAGCAGCATCGCTGGCTCAAGCCGTACGAGACCGTGCGCACCGGCGAGCTGGGCGACTTCCGCTACTTCGACGGCGGCCTCATCAACGTCGCCGACAACTGCGTCGACCGGTGGGCCGAGGACCCGGCGACGGCCGACCGGCCCGCCGTCGTCTGGGAGGGCGAGCCCGGCGACAGCCGCACTCTCACCTACGCCCAGCTCGCCGACGAGGTGTCCCGCCTCGGTGCGGGCCTGGCCGCGCTCGGGCGTCGGGAAGGGCGACGTCGTCGCGATCTACATGCCGAACCTCGTCGAGGCGTTCACCGCGATCCACGCCTGCAACCGCATCGGCGCGATCTACACGGTGCTGTTCTCCGGGTTCGGGCGCGACGCCGTGGCCTCCCGGCTGGCCGCGGCGCGCGCGACGGTCGTCGTGGTCGCCGACGCGATCTACCGCCGCGGCAAGCCCGTGCCGCTGCTGGAGACCCTGCGCGCCGCGCGCCCCGACACGCCGACCGTGGCCCACACCGTCGTCGTCGACCGCACGGGCAACGGCGTCCCCCTCACCGAGGGCGAGACGTCCTACGCCGAGCTCGTCGCGGCGCACCCCGAGGGCAGCGAGGTCGTCCCGCTCGACCCGAACGAGCCGGCGTTCCTGATCTTCACCAGCGGCACCGAGTCGCGACCCAAGGGCGTCGTGCACTCCGTCGGCGGCTTCCTGCTCGGCACCTGGGCCAACGCGCACTGGCAGGCCGCGCTCACCGACGACGACGTCTACTGGGTGGCCGCCGACGTCGGGTGGCTGACGTTCCCGATCCAGGCCGTCATCGGCGGGCTCGCGAACGGCGCGACGATCGCCTGCTACGAGGGCGCCCTCGACACGCCGGGGCCGTCGCGGTTCTACGACGTGTGCGAGAAGCACGGCGTCACCAAGATCCTGTGCGCCCCGACCGTGCTGCGGATGCTGCGCAAGTTCGGCGACGACCTGGCCCGGGAGCACCCGCTGCCCGCGCTGGAGCTGATCACGGTGCAGGGCGAGCCCCTCGACGGCGAGACGTTCACCTGGGCGACGACCACCCTCGGCGTCCCCGTCGTCAACGCCTACGGCCAGACCGAGACCGGTTCCACCTGGACCTACCCGGTGGCGGGGGTGGACGACCTCAAGGCCGGCTCCGCGGGCACGACACTGCCCGGGCACGCCTGCGAGGTCGTCGACGACGACGGCAACCCGGTGCCGGCCGGCGTCAAGGGCAACCTCGTCATGACGCGGCCGTTCCCGACGCTGGCGCGCACCGTCTGGGACGACCACGACCGCTACCTCTCGACCTACTTCTCCCGCTTCCCCGGCCGCTACGCCACGAACGACGAGGCGGTCGTCGACCAGGACGGGCACCTCTGGGTCCTCGGGCGCGCGGACGACGTCATCAACGTCGCCGCGCACCGGCTCTCGACCATGGAGATCGAGGCCGTGGTGGGGTCGCACCCGCGGGTGATGGAGGCGGCCGTCGTCGGCGTCCCCGACGAGACGAAGGGGACGGTGCCGGTGGCCTTCGTGACCGTCTCCGCCGGCTCGGCCGATGGTGTGCCCGACGAGGTGAAAAAGCTCGTCGGGGAGACCATCGGCGGCATCGCGCGCCCGGACCGCGTGATCGTCACGGCCGCGATGCCGAAGACCCGCACCGGCAAGATCATGCGCCGGCTGATGCGCGAGGTGCTCCTGCACGGCGAGGCCCGCAGCGACACGAGCGCGCTGGAGGACCCGTCGTCGCTGGACACGCTGCGCGCGGCGGTCGGGCAGGCGAGCGAGGCGACGGGGGTCGGCACGGCGTGAGCGGACTGTGGTTCGAGGACCTGAAGCCGGGCCTCGTCGTCGAGCACGCGACCCGCCGCACGGTCACCGAGACCGACAACGTGCTGTTCACGACGATGACGATGAACCCGGCGCCGCTGCACCTCGATCACGACTACGCGTCGCGCACCGAGTTCGGCCGCCCGCTGGTCAACAGCATGTTCACGCTCGCGCTCGTGGTGGGGCTGTCGGTCCCGGAGCTGACGCTGGGGACGATCGTGGCGCAGCTCGGGCTCACCGACTGCTCCTTCCCGGCGCCGGTCTTCCACGGCGACACGGTGCGGGTGGAGACCGAGGTCGTCGAGGCGCGGGAGTCACGGTCACGCCCGGACGCCGGGATCGTCGTCTTCGCGCACCGGGCCTACAACCAGCGCGACGAGGTCGTCTGCACCACGCGCCGGACGGGCCTGATGCACCGCAGGCCCGCGTCGTGAGCGTCCCGCGGTCGCTGCTGTTCGTGCCCGGCGGGCGGGCGGACATGGTCGCGAAGGCGCCACGCTCCGGTCCCGACGCGGTGGCGGTCGACCTCGAGGACGCGGTGGCGGCCGCCGACAAGGACACGGCGCGCGCGACGGCCGTCGCGGCGGTGGGCGAGCTCCCCGAGGACGGGCCGCTCGTCCTGATCCGGGTCAACGGGCCGGGGACGCCCTGGTACGAGGACGACGTCGCGGCCGTGGCGTCCTCGCGCGCCGGCGTGGTGCTGCCGAAGTACGAGGACCCGGCGCAGCTGCGCGACCTGATCGGCCGCCTCGGCGAGCGACCCGTCGTCGTCGGGATCGAGACCGCGCGCGGGGTGGCGCGGGCGCGGGAGCTGCTCGCCGAGCCGGGGCTGCTGGCCGGGTACTTCGGGGCGGAGGACTTCATCGCCTCGGTGGGCGGACGGCGGACGTCGTCGAGCCGCGAGGTGCTGTTCGCACGTTCCGAGGTGCTGCTCGCGGCGCGGCTCGCGGGGGTGGGGGCGCTGGACCAGACGGTGGTGAACGTGCGCGACACCGAGCTCTTCCGCGCCGACGCCGCCGAGGGCCGCGACCTCGGCTACGACGGCAAGATCTGCATTCACCCGGCGCAGGTGGCGCTCGCGCACGAGGTGTTCACGCCGTCCGAGGAGGACATCGCGCACGCGCGCGACGTCGTCGAGGCCGGCCGTGCCGGGGTCGGGGTGGTCGACGGCGAGATGGTCGACGACGTGCACCTGCGGATGGCGGCCGCGACGCTCGCCAGGGCGGGGATCGAGGCGTGAGGGTCGGGCTGATGCTGCCGCCGACCGCCGACCCCGGCGAGGTCCCCGCGCTGGCGGCCCGCGCCGAGGAGCTCGGGTTCGACCTGGTCGCCGCCGGGGAGCACGTCCTCTTCGGGAGCCCGACCTCCAACGCCTTCGTCACGCTGGCCGCGGCCGCGGCGGCGACGACGCGGGTCCGGCTCCTCTCCGCGGTGACGCTGCTGCCGCTCTACCCGGCCGCGCTCGCGGCGAAGATGGCCACGACCCTGGACCGCGTGTCGGGCGGGCGGTTCGAGCTCGGCGTCGGGGTCGGCGGCGAGAACCCGGCGGAGTTCGCGGCGTGCGGGGTGCCCGTGAGTGCCCGGGGCCGCCGGACGGACGCGGGCCTGGACATCGGTGCGCGCCTACCTCGCCGGGTCGTCGGTGACGGTCGAGGGCGAGCCGACGCGGCTCGACCCGCTGCCGGTCGGGCCGGTCCCGGTCTGGGTCGGCGGGCGGTCCGAGGCGTCCATGCGCCGGGCCGGGCGCGCCGGCGAGGTGTGGATGCCGTACCTGTGCAGCCCGGACCGCGTGACCCGGGGCCTGCGGCTGGCGAACGACGTGGCCGCCGAGCAGGGTCGCGGTGCGGTGACCGGTGGGCTGCTCGCGTGGTCGGCGATCGCGCCGTCGCGCGCGGAGGCGCGCACCCTCGCCGTCGGGACCCTGAAGCGGATCTACGGGCAGGACATGGACCGCATCGTCGACGCCTGCGTCCCGTACGGGTCCGCGGCGGACGTCGTCGCGCGGTTCGCGGAGTACGCCGACGCGGGCGCCGAGCAGATCCTCTTCGGGCCGCTGTGCGCGGAGGGTCAGCACGCGGCGGCGATCGAGGAGCTGGGCGCCGCGCTGGGCGCGCTGTGACGCGTTGCATGGTCGTACCGGATAGTAGGACTTCCGAGTAACCGAGCGGGCGCGCGACCGTGGAGGCATCGACCCTTCACCGAACGTCCGCGAGGCTCCTTCGGGCCGTCCCGTCGCCATGACCACCGGCCACCAGGCCGTGATGCTCGGCGTCGGCGCCTACCGCCCGCGGCGGACCGTCACGAACGACGAGGTGTGCGAGCAGCTCGACGTCGACCCCGACTGGGTGCTCGCCCGCTCCGGCATCCGGACGCGGCGCTTCGCCGAGCCCGACGAGACGGTGGTCGCCATGGCCGTCGCCGCGGCGGCGCGACGCCCTCGACGGCCGCCGGCCTGGCCGCGGCCGACGTCGGGGTCACGCTCGTCGCGACGATGTCCGCGGACGGGGCCGCGCCGCAGGTCGCGACCCGCGTCGCCCACGAGGTCGGCGCCGTCCACGGCTCGGCGATGGACCTCGGGGCCGCCTGCGCCGGGTTCTGCTACGCGCTGGAGGTGGCGGCGTCGCTGGTGGGCGCCGGGCACGGCGCGGTGCTGGTGGTGGGTGTCGAGCGGATGACCGACATCGTCGAGCCCACCGACCGCTCGACGGCGTTCCTGTTCGGCGACGGGGCGGGCGCGGCGGTCGTCGGGCCCGACGTCGCACCGGGGATCGGCCCGGTGGCCTGGGGCGCCGACGGGTCCCAGTCCGAGCTGATCGTCCAGTCGCCGTCGTTCATGGAGCACGCCCGCGGGCTCGACGACCGGATGCCGGCGCTGCGCATGCAGGGCCCGGCGGTGTTCCGCTGGGCCACCACCCGGATGCCGCCCCTGGCCCACCAGGCACTCGAGCGGGCCGGGATGAAGCCCGAGCAGCTCGACGCGTTCGTGCCGCACCAGGCCAACTCGCGGATCACCGACGGCCTGGTCAAGGCCCTCGGGCTGCCCGAGCACGTGGCCGTGGCGCGCGACGTCGAGACCACGGGCAACACGTCGGCCGCGTCGGTGCCGCTCGCGATGCACGCGCTGCTGAGCTCGGGCGCGGTGCGGCCCGGCGACCACGCGCTGCTGCTCGGGTTCGGCGCGGGCCTCACGTTCGCCTCGCAGGTGGTCACGCTCCCCCGGTGCGCTCCGCGCTAGGTCCGCGCGCCGCTGACGGCTGGGGCAGGACGAGTGCCGCCTCAGTCGCCGGCTCGGCGCGGTGACGCTGCCTACCGGTGCCCCGCGATCCCCCGCGGCGCGTAGGTCTCCCCCAGCTCGGTGAGCTCGTGCTCGTCGAGCTGCAGGTCGACCGCCGCGACGGCGTCCTCAGGTGCTGGAGCTTCGTCGCCCCGATGATCGGCGCGTCCACCACCGGGTTGGCCAGGACCCAGGCGAGCGCGACCTGGGCGCGGCTGACCCCGCGCTTCTCGGCGATCTCGGCGACCTTCTCCACGATGTGGCGGTCGGAGTCCTGGTAGAGCGTCTTGCCGAACTCGTCGGTCTCGCCGCGGGTGGTGCTCTCGTCCCAGTCGCGGGTGAGCTTGCCGCGGGCGAGCGGGCTCCACGGGATCGCCCCGACGCCCTCGTCGGCGCAGAGCGGCAGCATCTCCCGCTCCTCCTCGCGGTAGAGCAGGTTGTAGTGGTCCTGCATCGTCACGAACCGGGCCCAGCCGTTCGCGTCCTGCAGGTGCAGCGCCTTCGCGAACTGCCACGCGAACATCGACGACGCGCCGATGTAGCGCGCCTTGCCGGCCTTCACGACGTCGTGGAGCGCCTCGAGGGTCTCCTCCAGCGGCGTCTCGGGGTCGAAGCGGTGGATCTGGTAGAGGTCGACGTAGTCCATGCCGAGGCGCGACAGCGAGTGGTCGATCCCGGTCATGATCGCCTTGCGCGAGAGGCCCGCGCCGTTGGGCCCCGGCCGCATCCGGTTGAAGACCTTGGTGGCGACGACGAGCTCGTCGCGGTTCCCCAGCTCGTTCAACCAGCGGCCGGTGATCTCCTCGGAGGTCCCGCCGGAGTAGACGTCCGCGGTGTCGAAGAAGTTGATGCCGGCGTCGAGGGCGGCGGAGTAGAACGGCTTGGCGTCGTCGGAGGGCAGCGCCCAGGGCCAGCGGTCGTTCGCCTCCCCGTAGCTCATGGTGCCCAGGCAGATCCGTGAGACGTCCAGGCCCGTCGAGCCCAGCTTCGTGTACTCCATGCCTCCAGGGTGCCTCCGGCTCGTGAGCACTAATCCGTGTCCTGACACGGATTAGTGCTCACGGGCGCGGAGCGCACCTACTCGGCGTGGTGCGAGGGCTGCAGGCCGTACACCGGGGTGTCGATCCCCTCCTGGCGCGCCTTGAGCTGGAGCGCCAGGTAGAGGGAGTAGTGCCGGCTCTGGTGCAGGTTGCCGCCGTGGAACCACAGGTTCTGCTGCTGGGTGGGCTTCCACATGTTGCGCTGCTCGCCCTCCCACGGCCCCGGGTCCTTGGTGGTGTCCGAGCCGAGGCCCCACACCTTCCCGACCCGCGTCGCCATCTCGGAGCCGATGATGTCGGCCACCGAGGTGATCATCGAGCGGTAGCCGGTGGCGAGGACGACGAGGTCGGCCTCGAGCTCGGTGCCGTCGTCGAGGCGCACACCGGTCTCGGTGAACTCCGCGACCTGGCCCTTGGCGAGCTTCACCCGGCCGTCCGCGACGAGCTCCGCGGCGCCGACGTCGATGTAGTAGCCCGAGCCGCGGCGCAGGTACTTCATGAACAGGCCGGACTCGTCGTCACCGAAGTCGAGGTCGAACCCGGCATCGCTCAACCGCTGGTAGAAGTCGGCGTCGCGGACCTTGGCCTCGTCGTAGGCGGGCTTCTGGAAGTCGGCCATGATCCGGTACGGCAGCGAGGCGAACGTCAGATCCGCGGTGCGCGTCGTGATGCCGGACCGCACCGCCTCCTCGGAGTACAGCCCCGCGAGCGCGAGCTCCAGCAGCGTGTCCGACTTGATGATGTGCGTGGACGACCGCTGCACCATCGTCACGTCGGCGCCGGCCTCCCAGGCCGCTCCGCAGATGTCGAACGCGGAGTTGTTGGAGCCGATGACGACGATCTTCTTGCCCTCGTAGCCCTCCGGCCCGGAGTGCTCCGAGGAGTGCTGGATCGTCCCGCGGAAGCGGTCCATCCCGGGGAACTCGACCCGGTTCGGCTTGCCGGAGACGCCCATGGCGAACACCAGCTGGCGCGGGCGGAGCACGACCTCCTCGGGGCCGTCCCCGCGGTCGCGCTGGACCTTCAACGTCCAGCGACCCTCGCCCTCGTCGAACTCGGCCGACTCCGCCGTCGTCGAACCCCAGTAGTTGATCTCCATGACCCGCGCGTACATCTCGAGCCAGTCCGCGATCTTGTCCTTGGGCGCGAACACCGGCCAGTTGTCCGGGAAGGGCATGTACGGCAGGTGGTCGTACCAGACCGGGTCGTGCAGGGCGAGGCTCTTGTAGCGCTTGCGCCAGGAGTCGCCGGGGCGCTCGTTGCGCTCGATGACGATGGTCTCGACGCCGAGCTGGCGCAGCCGCGCGGAGAGCGCGATCCCGCCCTGGCCGCCGCCGACGATCACGACCTCGGGCTGGCGGGAGTACCCCAGCTCGGCGGCCTCGCGCTCGCGCTGCTCGGCCCACGTCTCGCGGTCGGGGTCGGCGCCGTGCAGCGTGCCCTTGGGACGGTTCTCGCGCTGGTTCTCCTCGTGGCCCTTGAGCTCGTCGAGGGTGGTCAGCAGCGTCCACGCCTTGCCGTCGGTGAGCCGGACGTGCCCGGTCCCCCGCCCGACGGCGGTCTCGAAGGTCAGCCAGGCCTCGTCGACGCCGTCGGTGCTGGTCGCCTCGCCGGTGACCGCGAAGTTCGTCGGGTCGACCTGGTCGAGCACGGTGGTGAGCAGGTCGGCGACCTGATCGGTCCCCTCGACGGTCGTGATGTTCCAGGTGAACGCGACCAGATCGCGCCAGTAGCACTCGGTCGCGAACAGCGACACCGCCCGGTCGACGTCCCGCGCGGACAGGGCGTCCTGGAACGCCGACACCCACGACTCGACGCGGGCACCGACCTCGCTCCCGGGACGGTCCAGGGTCTGGGTCACGGCGCACCTCTTTCTCCTCGTGCGGGGCCCGGAGCAGGCCCCGTGTGATCCGGTGACCACCGTCACCCGTCGGGGGCGTGTGCAGCAAGGGTTGCAACGGTGTTGCGGGGCCGGGCGGGGTCGATCCCGACGAGCGGCCCGGATCACACTGGACGTCGAGTGCGCTTCAGGTCCTAGCGTGGAGAGCGTGACCGCCTCAGCTCCGCTCGCCCCGACGCGCCGTTGGTGGATCCTCGCCGTGATCG
Organism: uncultured Actinomycetota bacterium; assembly: GCA_963849235.1. Lineage (GTDB taxonomy): Bacteria > Actinomycetota > Actinomycetes > Mycobacteriales > Pseudonocardiaceae > Actinomycetospora. Next base: position 281,874 of record CAWKGY010000009.1, read on the forward strand.
GCGTGGCCCAGCTGATGGTCATCCTCGACAACTCCATCGTGAACATCGCGCTGCCCTCGGCACAGGCGGACCTCGGGTTCTCCGACGCCCAGCGGCAGTGGGTGGTGACGGCGTACGCGCTGGCGTTCGGCAGCCTCCTGCTCCTCGGCGGGCGGCTCTCGGACCTGTTCGGGCGCAAGGCCGCGTTCGTCGTCGGCCTCGTCGGGTTCGCGGTGGCCTCCGGCCTCGGCGGGCTCGCCCCGGGCTTCGGGCTGCTGGTCGGGGCCCGGGCGCTGCAGGGGGCGTTCGGGGCGCTGCTCGCCCCGGCGGCGCTGTCGCTGCTGACGACGACGTTCCCGGCCGGTCGCGACCGTGCCCGTGCCTTCGGGGTCTTCGCGACGCTGGCCGGCTCCGGCGCCGCGATCGGGCTGCTGCTCGGCGGGGCGCTCACCGAGTACGTCGACTGGCGCTGGTGCATGTACGTCAACGTCATCTTCGCGGTCATCGCGCTGATCGGGGCGATGGTCCTGCTGCCGGCGCACCCGCCCGCGCACCGGCCGCAGCTGGACATCGCGGGCACCCTCACCGCCTCGGGCGGGCTGTTCTGCATCGTCTTCGGCTTCGCGACGGCGGAGACCGACGGCTGGACGTCGTGGGTGGTCTACGCGTTCCTCGCCGGCGGGGTCGTGCTGCTCGCGGCGTTCGTGCTGATCCAGCGGTCGGTGACGGCGCCGCTGCTGCCGCTGCGGGTGCTGCTGAACCGTCACCGCGGCGGCTCGTTCCTGACGATCCTCGTGCTCACCACCGGCATGTTCGGGGTGACGCTCTTCCTCGCCTACGTGCTCCAGCAGGACCTCGGGTTCTCGCCGGTGATGACCGGCGTCGCGATGCTGCCGATGGTCGCCGCGATCATGTCGGCGTCGACGACGATGCCCTCGCTGCTGCTGCCCCGGATCGGCCCGAAGCCGCTGATCTTCGTCGGGCTGCTGCTCGGGGCGGGCGCGCTCTTCTGGTTCTCGTTCCTCTCCCCCGGGTCGTCCTACGCCGGCAGCGTGCTCGGCCCGCTGATCGTCATGGGCCTCGGCATGGGCACCGCGATGTCGACCTCGATCAACACCGCGACGCTGGGCGTCGACCCGCAGGACGCCGGGGTGGCCTCGGCGACGGTGAACACGATGCAGCAGGTCGGCGGCTCCGTCGGGACCGCGCTGCTGTCCTCGATCGCGGGCACGGCGACGGCGACCGCCCTCGCCGTCGTGGGCACCTCGCAACGCACCGCCGCGCTGGCCGGGTACGACAGCGCCTTCCTCGTCGCCTCGATCATCTTCCTGGTCGGCGCCGTCGTCTGTGCCTCGCTGGTCCCGGCGGGTCGCCCGCACGCGACCCCGGCGGCCACCGCGACCTCGACCGCCCGGGAACTGCCGAGCGGCGCCGAGGACGACGACGTCTGGGGCGGTCCGGACACCGTCACCGCGCCCGTGCCGCTGGCCCGCCCGATCGAGGGCGGGCTCGTCGGGCGGGTGCTCGACGGCGCCGACGACCGCAGCACCGCGGTGGCCGCCACCGTGACCCTCATCGACGCCACGGACGGCGCCCAGGTCGGGCGGGCCCGCACCGCCGACGACGGCGTCCTACGCGCTGCCGGTGCCCCGGGCCGGGGACTACCTGCTCGTCTGCTCCGCGCCCGGGCCGTCGTCCGGTGGCCGAACGGGTGCGGGTGGCGACGGTCGACCTCGCGATCTCCCGCGACCTCTGGGCCCCGGCCGCCTGAGCCGGCCGACCGAACCCGGCGTGGGCCTACTCCGGGTCGTTCGGGGTGTCCGCCCCGGCGCGGTACGGCGTCGTCACGCCCTCGTACATCAGGTGCGCGACGAGGCCCTGCTTCGGGTGGGCGAGGTTGTGGCAGTGGTCCATCCACAGGCCCGGGTTGTCGGCGACGAACGCGATGTCGAACGTCGCGCCGTCGGGGACGTCGAGGGAGTCGACCCACCACGGGCTGCCGGTGGCGGGCACGCCGTCGCGGGCGAGGACCACCGCGTGGTGCCCGTGCAGGTGCATCGGGTGGACCTCGCCGGAGGTGTTGCTGATGCGCATCCGCACCACGTCGCCCTCGCGGACCATGAACATCGGCACGTCGGGGTAGAGGTGGCCGTTGATCGTCCAGTAGAGGCCCGGGACGCCGTCGATGAACCCGGGGCGCCGGCCGATGGCGTAGTCGAAGACCCGCGTCGGGGCGGACGGGTCGAAACCGAGGGTCGCGGCGTCGAGCGTCGACGGGGCGCCGTAGTGGAGCAGGTCGACGACGGCGGTGGGCGCGGGGGCGGGGGGCGTCGTGGGGTTCCCGACGACGACGGCGACGCCGCCGAGCTCGATCCGCGCCGGCGCGGTGACCTCGAGGTCGGCCCGCCCGCCCGCGGTCACCTGGGTCGCCGCCCCCACCACCGGGGTGGGGCCGCGGACGTCGGTGCCGTCGACGGCGAGCACGCGGTACGGCGAGGCCGACCACGCCCGCATCGGGCCGCTGTCGGTGTTCGTCACCCGCACGCGGACGCGGGTGCCGGGGGCGGCGGGGACGGCGAGGTCGCCCCCGACGCCGGCGACGGTGCGCCGGCCGTCGTAGAGGTGCACCAGCGCGGACACGTCGGTCGGCGAGGGTGCGGCCGAGGTGCCGCGCGGGACGACGACGAGGGCGCCGAACAGCCCGCCGCGGACCTGGTCGTCGGCGACCTGGTGCGAGTGGTACCAGAAGCTCCCGACCTGGTCGGCGCGGAAGCGGTACACGAACTCCCCGCCGGGCAGCACGGCGTCCTGGGTGACGCCCGCGACGCCGTCGTCGCCGTTCGGCACGTCCACGCCGTGCCAGTGCAGGGTCACCCCGCGCGGCACGCCGGCGTTGACCAGCCGGACGCGCACCGTCTGGCCCTGCACCGCGCGGATCTCCGGGCCGGGGGTGACGCCGTTGAGGGTGTAGCCGGTGACGACCTGGCCGCCGGCCAGCCGCACGGTCTGCGCGCGGGCGACGAGGGTGACGTCGACGTCCGCCGGTCCGTCGGGCAGGCGCAGCGTGTCGACCGACCTGGCCGTGGACCCGGACGCCGGAGCCATGCCGGCCATCGAGCCGTGGTCGGCCATCAGGGGCGGGCCGCCCCCGAAGTCGGGGTAGCCCATGTCGGTCACCGACCAGGTGCCCGCCGGGAGGCTGGCCGCCCAGAACCAGGCGATCGGGGCGAGGACGGCGAGCGCGGCCAGGATCGCGACGACGGTCCGGCGGTGCCGACGCCGGACCCGCACCGGGGCGGGAGGGGGTGCGAGCGGGGGCATGCCCTCGGCGGGGCGTGCACCGTCCGTTCCGAGCACGACCGTCCTCCCGCCCCGCCTCTGCTCAGACCTGGGCGTGGGCCCCGGTGGAGGCGTCGGCGTCGGCCGCGATCGGCGAGCCCGAGGCCTTCCGCGCGGCGATCAGCGCGACGGCGAACAGGACGAGCGCGACGACGCCGTGCAGCATCCCGAGCGCGGGGACCGAGTGCGCGAAGATCCCGAGGGCGACCTGGACGATCACCGTGCCGAGCGCGGCCCCCGCCCACGCGACCGCTCCCGGGAACCGCGCGAAGAACGACACCACGAACAGGATCAGCGCGATCGCCGGGACGATCATCTGGCCGTTGATGCCGTGGATCGCGAACCCGAGCACGCCGTCGAAGGCCGTGCCTTCGCTCTCCATGCCCGCCTTGTCGAGCACGCCGCCGTTCTCGATCCACGTCGAGAGCCCGAAGACGGCCCACGCGATGGCGGCGGCCTGCACCACGACCTCGAGGGCCAGCAGATAGGCCAGGACACGATAGGTGGCGCGCATCGGAACTCCCCCGGAATCTCACGTGCAGTGGTGGTCGCGCGTCCGTCCACGGATTTTCTGGCCCAGCGCCGCCGGAGACGTCGCGCGTGGCAGTCACTCTAAGTCCCGATCGTGACCCAGGTCTTAATACTTTCGAGTGATACGTCCGGATCTCGGCTCCGATCCGCGACCAGTGACGTCCACCGCCCGGGACCGGGGACCAGCCATGAGCCGGGCACCGGGTGGGTACCGTCGAGTCATGGCCGACAGCCTCACCGACACCACGACAGTCCCGGAGCTCGTCGGGCTCGCCGCGGCCGACGCCCACGACGCCGCGCTCGACGCGCGGCTCCTGGCCGTCCCGCGGAACGCCGCCCACACCGGGGCCGGACGCAGCACCGTCACCAACCAGCGCCCCCGCGCGGGTGCCTCCGCCACCCCGGGCGACACCATCTCGATCTGGGTCGACGACCCGGCCGCCGGCCCCTCCTCGGACGAGGGCCCCGACGACGACGGCTCCGGCGGCGGGGGCGGCGGCTCCCGCGTCCCCGAAGGCCCCAAGCCCACCCCGACAGCCGGGGCCGCCTAGGTAGGTGGCCTGCGGCCTTGTGAGCACTTTCGGCGGCTATGACGACCGGAAGTGCTCACATGCGCGAAGCGACGCGGTCGCGTCCCGGTTCTTAGTGTCCCTACGACGCGCCCGACGTAGCGCCATCCGCCCTGGTCAGGGATGTTGCCCAACTTCTTGACGTCGACGTGGATCATCGAGCCTGGGTAGGGGTGTTCGTAGCGGCGCACCGGCTCGCCGGTGGCACGGTCGATCTGGTTGAGCCGGCTGATCCCGCAGCGGACCAGCACGACGATGCACCGTCGAGACCGCGATCACCAGCCTCGCGGCGATCTCGAGCTGCCCCAGGCGTTGCTTCCAGCGAAGGTGCACGATCTTGCGCAAGCATCGGCTGCGGGGTCAGCCGTAGCATTCGGTGCGGCCTGCTGGAGCGGTCGCCCATGCCGGCTACGCCGGCTCGAGCTCGTAGCGCTTGGCCGAGCGTTTGGCCGTCGGCCAGGACACCTGGAACCGCGCCGCGGCCTGGGAGACCGGAGCAACTGGTTCTCGACGATCAGACGCGCGAGCTTCAATCGGGCTCTAGGGGTCAGGGCAGCGTTAGCGTGGGCCACGGAGGACCTCCCGGTCGTGTGTGAAAGCCGTCAGACAGCTCCACAGCACTCCCGGGAGGTCCTCCCCTCAAGATCATTCAGACATAGTAGTCACACAAGCTAACCAACGTGTCCGGTCAGTACACCTAGTGAGCGAACTGCACCGCCGAGCGCGTCGCGATCCGCGGCTTGATGTGCTCGCTGATGATCGCCCGGTGCTCCGGGTGGTCCCGGTACCGCTCGTAGGCGTCCTGGTCGGCGAAGGTCGCCGACACGGCGTAGGCGGAGTTGCCCTCCGCCAGCCCGAGGTCGCTCCCCGCTGCCCACGACTGGAGGCCCTCGAGCCCCTCCCCGCGGTCGATCCAGCTCTGCAGACGGGTGTGGATGTCCTTCACCGCCTCCGGGGTGGTCCCGTCGGTCCAGGTGAACGTGACGACGTGCGTGACGGCCATGGCCGTCATCCTGCCAGCGACGTCACCCCCGACACCGGTCCCTCGAGCACCGAGAGCTCGGCGTCGACCAGGATGCGGGCGAGCTCCGGGACGAAGGTGCGCGGCCGCCAGCCCAGGTCCCGCGCCGCCCGCGACGGGTCGCCCACCAGGACGTCGACCTCGGCCGGGCGCAGGCGCCGCTCGTCGAACCGCACGTGGCGGGTCCAGTCGAGCCCGACGTGGCCGAAGCACGCCCGCGCGAAGTCCTCGACGGTGTGGGCGGTGCCGGTCGCGAGCACGTGATCGGTCGGCTCGTCGGTCTGCAGCATGGCCCACATGCCCTCGACGTACTCCGGCGCGAAGCCCCAGTCGCGGACCGCGTCGAGGTTGCCGAGGGTCACGTGGCGCCCCCGACCCAGGGCGATCCCCGCGGCGGCGCGCGCGAGGCGGCGGGTCACGAAGGTCTCCGCGCGCCGCGGCGACTCGTGGTTGAACAGGATGCCGTTCACCGCGTGGAGGCCGTGGACCTCCCGGGCCGAGCGGACGGCCCAGTAGGCGGTGACCTTGGCCAGCGCGTGCGGCGAGCGCGGGCGCAACGGGCTGTCCTCGTGCTGCGGCGGCGGGCTGTCGCCGAACATCTGCGCGGAGGCCGCGTGGAAGACGCGGACGTCCAGGTCGATCAGCCGGATCGCCTCGAGCAGGCGGATCGTGCCGAGGCCGGTGACGTCGGCCGCGGCCTCCGGCTGGGCGAACGACGCGCCGACGTCGGACTGCGCGCCCAGGTGGTACACCTCGTCGGGCGCGATCTCCGAGAGCAGCGAGACGAGTCGCGACGAGTCGGTGAGGTCGCCCTCGTGGAGCACCAGCCCGGGGCGCCCCTCGTACGGGTCGGCCAGGAGGTGGTCGACGTGGGTGGTCGCACCCGCCGACACCCGCCGGGCCAGGCCGTGGACCTCGTAGCCCTTGGCGAGCAGCAGCTCGGCGAGGTACGAGCCGTCCTGACCGGTGACTCCGGTGACGAGGGCGGTGGGTCTGCTCACGTCGGTTCCTCTCTCGCGATCGGGCCCGGGGTGCGGCGCGTCGGACGCCTCTCTGGCGGGACGCCGCCCCACCGGCGCCGTGTCGCCGCGCCCCCGGGATTCACCCGTTGAGGGGCGCTCATCCCCCGGCCACCGGAGCGGGGCGGGGCGGGAGGGCCGGGCGCTCCGGTCGGACCCGCTCGCCGGTGTGCTCGGCGAGGTCGGCCTCGACCATGATCTTGGCGAGCTGCCCGGGCATGGTCCGCGCCTCCCAGCCCAGCGTCGCCCGGGCCTTCGACGCGTCGCCGATCAGGGCGTCGACCTCGGTGGGCCGCAGGTAGGACTCGTCGAAGCGCACGTGCTCGCGCCAGTCCAGGCCGACGTGGTCGAAGCAGTACTCGACCCACTGGCCGACGGTCGTGGCGGTGCCGGTGGCGAGGACGTAGTCGTCGGGCCGGTCGGCCTGCAGCATCCGCCACATGCCCTCGACGTACTCCGGCGCGTAGCCCCAGTCGCGGACCGCCTCGAGGTTGCCCAGGTGCACGTACCGGTCGAGGCCGAGCGCGATCCGCGCCGCGGCCCGCGCGATCTTCCGCGTCACGAACGTCTCACCGCGGCGCGGCGACTCGTGGTTGAACAGGATCCCGTTCACCGCGAACAGGCCGTGCGCCTCCCGGTAGTTCCGGGCCATCCAGTACCCGTAGACCTTCGCCGCCCCGTACGGCGAGCGCGGATAGAACGGCGTCACCTCCGACTGCGGCGGCGGCGTCGCCCCGAACATCTCCGACGACGAGGCCTGGTAATAGCGGGTGTCGATCCCGACCATCCGGATCGCCTCGAGCAACCGCGCCGTCCCCAGCCCGGTGGTGTTGCCGGTGAACTCCGGCTCGTCGAACGACACCCGCACATGCGACTGCGCCGCCAGGTGATACACCTCGTCGGGCCGCACCTTCTCGATCAACGTCACCAGCCGCGACGAGTCGGTCAGATCGCCGTAGTGCAGCACCAGCCGCTGATCGGACTCGTGCGGGTCCTGGTAGAGGTGCTCGATGCGGCCGGTGGTGAAGGTCGACGAGCGGCGCACGACACCGTGCACCTCGTAGCCCTTGGACAGCAGCAGTTCGGCGAGGTAGGAGCCGTCCTGCCCGGTGATGCCGGTGACGAGGGCGCGCTTCATGGGGGTCTCCCGATCGGTGTCGGTGTGGGGGGCTGGAGAACTGACGGTCAGTACGCGCCGCGGCCGGTGACGACGGCGGCGACGGTGCGGGCGAGGATGTGGAGGTCGAGGCCGGGCGACCAGTTCTCGACGTAGCGCAGGTCGAGGCGCACGGTCTCCTCCCACGAGAGGTCGGAGCGCCCGGAGACCTGCCAGAGGCCGGTCATGCCGGGCCGCACCAGCAGCCGGCGCCGGGCGTCGTCGGCGTACTGCGCGACCTCCGCGGGCAGCGGCGGCCGGGGCCCCACCAGCGACATCGAGCCGGCGACGACGTTGAACAGCTGGGGCAGCTCGTCGAGCGAGGTACGCCGCAGCAGGGCGCCGACCCGGGTGACGCGGGGGTCGCGGCGCATCTTGAACAGCGGTCCCGCGCCCTCGTCGACGGCGACGAGGTGGTCGCGGCGCCGCTCGGCGTCGACGACCATCGAGCGGAACTTGACCATGCCGAACGCCGTCCCGTCCCGCCCGACCCGCTGCTGGCGGAAGAACACCGGGCCGCGGTCCTCGATCACGATGGCGGCGGCGACGACGAGCAGGGCGGGGGCGAGCACGATCACCGCGGCGGCGGCCGCCACCCGGTCGAGCAGCGACTTCCACACCCAGCCCGCGCCTCGGAACGTCGGCTGGGTCAGCCGGATCATCGGCAGCCCGTCGACCGGGGTCATGTGCAGCCGGGGGCCCGCGACCTCCATGAGCCCGGGGTCGACGACGAGGTCGAGGTCGGTGCCCTCGAGCGCCCACGCCAGCTGGTGCAGGCGCCGCCCGGTCCACCCGGGGGCCGCCCCGACGGCGACCACGTCGACCCCGGGCCGGCGGGCGCGGTCGGCGACGTCGTCGAGGTCCCCGACCACCGGCACGCCCGCACACTCCCCCCGCCCGGCGGGGGTGCACGCGGCGACGACGGTCCAGCCGTGCTCGGGCGCGCGGCGGGTGCGCCGGATGAGGTCCGCGACCGCCTCGGCCGAGCCCACCGCGAGGACACCGGCCAGGCCGATCCCGCGGCGCCGGCGGCGGTGACGCACCGCCCGGGCGATCCCCCGCCCGGCCAGGACCGCGACGACGGCGACGGGCAGGACCACGAGCGTGACCAGCTGGACCCGGTAGTCGCGTGTCGCCACCTCGGTCAGCGCGAGGACGAGCAGCGCCCCGGTGCCGGCCCGGACCACGCGGGTGAGCTCCACCCCGCCGGTGCCGACGACGACCGGGTGCCAGCAGCGCCCGAGCGCGAGGGCGGTGCCCAGCAGGGTCACGAGCGCGACGACGAGTCCGACGGCGTCGAGGGGGTGGGCGGCGCCGAACCACGGGAGCGTCGCGGCCCCGATGCCGCCGACCGCCGCGACGATCGCGAGGTCGGCGGCCATGACGACCCGCGAGACGGTGCGGCGGCCACGCGTGCTCGTCCCCGTGACCCCGGTCGGCTCCGCGAGCGTGGCCGAGGACGGCACCGGGCGGAGGACCCCGGGCACGTCGATGTCGACCACGGTCGCCGCCGGAGCGATCCGGGGCGGGGTGGGTCGGATACTCGTCACCGGCGATCACCTCGTCTCTTCCGATCGGGGCACGCCGCGCGGCGTGTTCGTCCCAGCATCGGTGGACGGACGGTGAGCGCTACTCCGTTCGAAGTGCGTGAGTAGGCCGGTCAGGGGGTAGGACGGGCGCAGATGGTCACCTCACGTGTCCTGCCGGGCACTTGGTGGTGACCGCGTCGGGCGAGGGACCGGACCGACGCGCGACCCCCGCGGTCCTGTCGCGAACGCGCCCGATCCTCACCTGATCAGGGCACGCGGACCCTCGACCCCTTGACGGCGGCCGGGCCGGCCGATCTCGCGGGCACGGCGAGCGGGATCACACCCGATCAGGTGATCATCTGCGTCCGCGGACCCCTCAGCTCGCCGGTGGCGCGGGTGGGGCCGCGACCTTCCCGGTCGAGGACACCAGCGAGATGGTCTGCCCCTGGATGGCCTGGCCGCTGCCGCCGGCCGGCGTCTGCCCGACGACGGTGCCCGCGGGGGCCCGGCTGTCGATCGTCGAGGAGGTCACGACGAACCCGGCGTCGCGCAGGTCCGAGGTCGCCTGGGCGAGCGGCTGGCCGATCTCCTGCGGCACGGAGATCCGGTTGCCGCCGGCGACGTAGCGCGGGTCGGTGGGCGGCAGCGGGAGGACCGGCTGGCCGGCGAGGTACTGGGTCATCGCCTGGTAGAAGGTCTGCGCCGGGGTGTTGCCACCGAAGAGGTTGCCGGTGGAGCAGCTGGTCGGCGGGGTGCCGTTGCAGATCGGGCGCGGGCTCGACGAGTCGTCGAACACGATCGACGCGGCGGCGATCTGCGGGGTCGCGCCGACGAAGGCGCCCGACTCCGACGTCTCGGTCGTCCCGGTCTTGGCCGCCGTCGGCCGGTTCCAGCCCGCGGCCTGGGCGGCGGCCGCCGAGGTGCCCCCCTGCTGGTCGTCCTTCGACATGCCCGTCATCAGCGTGTCCGCGAGCGGGGCGGGCAACGCCTGGCGGCAGGCCGTCGCCGGGACCGTCACCGGGGAGCCGGTGGCGTCGGTGACCGAGAGGATCGGGTTCGGCGGGCACCAGGTGCCGTTCGAGGCGAGCGTGGCGTCGACGTTCGCCAGCTCCAGCGGGCTCGTCGGCGTCGGGCCGAGCGTGAACGAGGCCTGGTTCTGCGACTTCATGGTGTCCGCCAGCGACGGACCGCCGGGCTCGGTCGGCTTGGCCAGCGACGTCATCCCCAGGTTCACGGCCATGTCGACGACCGGCGCCACCCCCGTCGTCTCCTCGAGCTTGACGAAGGCGGTGTTCGGCGACTGCGCGAGCGCGTCCTGCAGAGTCAGCTGGCCCGGGTAGTTGCCGTCGTTCTGCACGACGAAGCCCGGCGTCAGCGGTGAGGCGTATCCCGACGCCGGGACCGGGATGATGTTCGAGATACCGCCGCCGCCCATGAGGTACGTCGCCGAGGTGAAGATCTTGTAGACGGAGCCGGCGCCGAGGTTCTCCGGCTGGGCGGGCAGGTCGTAGGTCGTCTGGCCCTGCGAGGCGTCCAGCCCGTAACTGCGGTTCGCCGCCAGCGCCAGGACGGGGTGGCTGGCCGCCCCGGGCTGCACGACGGCGAGGGTGTCGGCCACGTGGGGCTGGGTCGGCGGCACCTGGGCGTCGACGGCCGTGCTTCGCCGCGGCCATCGCGGCCGGGTTCAGCGTCGTGCGCACCGTGTAGCCGCCCGAGCGGAGCTGCTCGGGGGTGATGCCGGCCTGGTCGAGGTAGTCGAGCACGTAGCTGCAGAAGAACCCGTCGTCGCCGGCGCCGACGCAGCCGTTGGAGACCCCGTGCAGCGGGGCCTGCACGCCCAGGGGCGATGCCTCCGCGGCGGCGGCCTGCTCCGGGCTGAGCTCGCCCTGCTGGCGCATCTGGTCGATGACGACGTTGCGCCGGCCCGTCGAGGCCTGCGGGTGGTTCACCGGGTCGTACGCCGTGGGGCTCTGCACCATCCCGGCGAGCATCGCGGCCTGCGGGACCGTGAGCCGGTCGGGCGTGGTGTTGAAGTAGGTCCGTGCGGCCGCGGCCACGCCGAACGACTGGTTCCCCAGGTACACCACGTTGAGGTACCGGGTGAGGATCTCGTCCTTGGACAGCGTGTGGTCGAGCTGCTCGGCGACGCGGGCCTCGCGCAGCTTGCGCCCGAGGGTCGCCTGGGTGGCCTTGAGCTGCTCGGCCGGGGTCTTGGCCGCGACGTACTCGTCGTAGTTCTTGACGTACTGCTCGGTGAGCGTCGAGGCGCCCTGCGTCGACCCACCGGACCCGTTGTTGACGACCGCGCGGACGATGCTGCGCGGGTCGAGACCGGATTCGGAGAAGAACCGGCGGTCCTCGATGGCGACGATCGCCGCCTTCATCGTCACCGAAATCTGGTCGGACGGGACGATCTGACGATTCTGGTCATACAGGTACGCAATGGGCGCACCGGCGTCGTCGGTGATCGTGGTGATGGACGGCATGTCGCCGCCGAGCACGCCGGGCGAGGTGTCCTGAGCACCCTCGATGGCCTGGTTCGAGAGCAGCCCCAGGCCTCCCACCAGCGGGAACGTGATCCCCGCGATGAGAATCCCCGCGATCACCGTCACGGCCAGCAGCCGCACCTTCGCCGTCATGGACCCCAGACCCGCTCAACTCGGACAATTCCCACGACGACCCGCGCCGTGTCGCCCCAGTGTCCCCGGCGAGCGGCCAAGGATTCGTGAGGGGCCGGTGCCGCGTGTCTCACGGAACCCGGACCGGCCCCGCACGTCACCAGCGGACGGGCAGCTCGTGCACCCCGTACACGACCATCGTGTCGCGGAACGGGATGTCCTCCACCGCGGCGTCGATCCGCAGATCGGGGAACCGGCGCAGCAGGGCCGGGTAGGCGACCTGCAGCTCGACGCGGGCCAGCTGCTGGCCGAGGCACTGGTGGACGCCGTGGCCGAAGGCGACGTGGTGGTTCGGGGTCCGCTCGACGTCGAGGGCGTCGGGCTCCCCGAACGCCTCGGGGTCGCGGTTGGCGATCTCCCCGGCCGCGATCACGCCCTCGCCGGCGCGGACGAGCACCCCGCCGATCTCGACGTCCTCGGTGGCCACCCGCCGCCGGCCGAAGTGGGTCACCGTGAGCAGCCGCAGCAGCTCCTCCACCGCGCCGTTCACCGACTCCCCGGAGCGCACCCGCGCGGCCTGCTCCGGGTCGCGCAGGAGGGTCAGCGTGCCGAGCGCGATCATGTTCGCGGTGGTCTCGTGGCCCGCGATGAGCAGCAGCAGCCCCATCGAGCCCGCCTGCTCGCGGGTGATCTCGCCCGGTGCCACGTGCCGCGCGGCCAGCCGGCCCAGCAGGTCGTCGACTTCCTCCCCCGCCCGCGCCCGCTCCTCCCGCTCCGCGACGAGGCCCTCGAGGTAGTGGCGCAGCTCGTCGGAGGCGGTCAGCGTCTGCTCCACCGTGGAGCGGGTGTCGACGATGGTGTGCGAGTGGCCCTGGAAGAAGTCGTGGTCGGCGTAGGGCACCCCGAGCATCCGGCAGATGACCAGGGAGGGCAGCGGCAGGGCGAAGTCCTCGACCAGGTCGGCCGGCTGCGGGCCCGCGGCCAGGGCGTCGAGGAGCTCGTCGACCGCTTCCTCGATCATCGGGCGCAGCCGGTTCACGGCCTTGACGCTGAACTCGCTGATCAGCATGCGGCGGAAGAACGCGTGGTCCGGGTCGTCCATGGAGATGAACGACGGCGAGTCCTTGCGCCGGGCGAGCTGCCCGGGTGACGACGCCGGGTAGCCCGGCTTGAGCGTGTCCGCGGAGAACCGCTGGTCGGCGAGCACCGCGCGGACGTCGGCGTGCCGGGTGACGAGCCACGGGTGGCTGCCGTCCCAGAGCGACACCCGCCGCACCGGGTCCTCGGCCTGGATCTCGACCAGCTCACGCGGCGGGCTGAACGGGCACTGCCGCGCCATCGGGTACTGCGGGTCGTCCGCCTGCGGGTCCTGCGTCGCCCCGGTGTCCAGCGTCGCCGTCACGACTACCTCCGTGGTCCGCTGTTCGTTACGGAGGCTAACTTTATCCGCTCGGTGCGCGGTCCGCGACCGGTCGTGACCGGCTCCCTCCCGCACTCGCGTGGGGATCCGGGTCCCAGGGACGCTCCTGTGGTCGGTCGAGCGGCGTACCGCAGGGCCGTTTCCTCCGGCACGGCGGCGGGCGCTCAGGCCACGGCTCCCGGTCGGCGGTGGCCTTGTCGTGGTTTCCTGCGGTCGGCCCGCTGCCTTGTCGTTCTGAATCATCACGACAAGAGCAGGAGTCCGGCGGAGGAACCCACGACAAGAGCCGGGTCCCGCGGCCCCGGTTGTTCGCGACGTGTTCGGGGTCGAGCTCGTGGCGCCGGGGCCTGCTCCGCCCCGCCGAGGGGACGCCCGGGCAGGGCCGCCAGCACGTCCCAGGTGCACGAGCGTCTTCTCGACGGCCTTTGTCGTCGCCCGGTCGGCCGTACCGCCCGGCGACCTCCCCCGTTCGTGCACCTCGACGCCGGCCCGGTGACTGCGTGGGATCGGGTGGCCGTCCCGCGGGGAGGCGGCGCGACGGGGGTGGGCGGCGGTGGCAGCTGGACGGTGCTCGCGCTGCGGGGCGGCACGCAACGACGACTGGGCCTTCTGCCGGGCGTGCGGTGCCGTCGACATCCCGGCCCCGCGCGCGGCCGGCGACGACGAGGCCCGCCCGCGGGAGCGCGAGGCGGCGTTCGCGGGCGACGCGCGGTTCGAGGGGCGGGCGACGACGTCCGGCGGCGGGCGCGATGGCACACCGGCCGCCTCCCGGCGACGTCGAGCCACCACCGCGGACCCGGCCCCCGCCGCCGCGACCGACGCCGAGGCGCACGGCAACCGCACCAGACCGCCCCGCCTCCGACCGGCCCGTCCCGACGCCGAGGCGCGCGCCGGCCGTCGGACCGCCCGAACGCTCCCCGCGGCGGGTGCGGGTCCCGCTGCGCGACGAGGTCCCCGCCCGCCGCACGCCCAGGCGGCGGGCTGCCCCGCGCCCGGACGGCCTCGGGGATCGGGACGCTGCGCGACTGGCTCGGGGCGGTCGCCGCGGCGGGGGCGACCCTCGCGGTGCTGGCGGTGCCCGGCGCGCTGCTCGCCGTCGTGGCGGGGACCGAGTCACCGGGCGGCGGGGTGTCCCCGGCGGTGCTCGTGCCGGTGGCGGTCGCGCTCGGCGTCGGGGGCTCGGTCGTCGGTCCAGCTCGACCTCGGCCTGCTCGGCGGGCTGCACAGCCTCGTCGCGGGGATGCCGCTGCTGGTGACCGGGGCCGCCGTCGCGACCGGTGCGTCGCTCGTCCTCGGCGACGACCGGCCCGCCGCGGAGCTCCCCGCCCAGGCCCTGCGTGCCCTCGTGGTGTTCCTGACGGGCCTGGGCGCGATCGCCCTCACGGGGCGGGTGAGCACGACGGGCGGGACGTTCACGGTGTCCGTGCTGCCGACGCTGCTCGGTGGCGCGCTGTGGTTCGCGGGCGCCCTGGCGTTCGCGATCGCCTGGCGCCGCCCCGAGGCGCTGCCCGGCGCGCTGCGCCGCGTCCGCGACGTGCTCGCCGGACCCGACCGCCGGGGTCGGCGCCGTCCTGGGCTCGTGCTGGCTGGGCGGGCTGGCCCTCGTGGTGGCCGGGGTGCTCGCCCGCGCCGCCCGCGACACGACGCCCACGGCCACGGAGCTGGATGCCGGGTGGGCTGTCGGACGTCGCCGGGCCCTCCGGGTCGGCCACGGCCGGCGTCGTGGCGGTCGTCGCCGTCGTCGTGTTCGCGCCGACGGCGCTGCTCGGGGCCTTCGCGTTCTGCCTCGGGAGTGCCGCTCGTCGGGCGTGGGCCGACGGGGGAGAGCGACATCGGCCTGGTGCACCTGCTCGGCGCCGGCCCCTCCTGGTGGCTCGCGCCGCTGGTCGGCGCGATCGTCTGCGTCCTCGGCGGGATGGTCGCGGCCCTGCACGCCCCGTCGCCCGACGACGCCGTGCGGCGCGGGTGGACGCTGGGCCCGGCGCTCGCCGCCGTGCTGGCCCTGCTCACCGTCGTGACCGCGCTGTCGGCCGGGCCGCTCGGGCTGCGACTCGACCTCGCGCCCGCCGTCGTCCTCGGCCTGGGGTGGGGTGCCGTGGGCGGGCTGCTGGGGGCCGTCGTCGCGCCCGGCCTGCCCCCGTCCCTGCGGCAGGGACGGCTGGGCAGCTCACCGACCGGGCAGGTGGTGGGCGTGCTCGTCGTCGTGGGCTTCCTCGGGGCCGCCCTCGTCATCGGGTTCGCCGCCGCGGCGAACGCGGCCGGAGTTGCTCCTCCGACCGGGTGATACGCGTAACGGACCGTCGTCTCGGCACGACGATCCGGGCGACACGCTTCGTCGGGGAGCGTCGCCGTTCTCGGGGGGAACACCATGATCAGCACCGTCATCGTCGGCAGTGCCGCACTCGGCGCCTGGCTCGTCGCGCCGTTCGTCGCCATGGCGCGCACCGGCACCCTGGACGACCAGGCCCGCGAGGCCATGCGCGAGGAGGGCCTGCGCGCCGAGGCGATCCGCCGGGCCCGCCACCGTGAGGCCATCGTCGCCGCCGCCACCGTGGGCATCCCCGCCCCCCGCGGCGCCGAGCACGACGCGCTGCCGCGGCGCAGCGTCCTGGTCGGCGTCTGACGGTCCTGTGAACGGTTTCCGTCGTCCGGACGACGACACCCGTTCACCTGCCGACGGCGCCCGGCGTCCGATCGGGGGATGATCGAGGGCGATGCGTGCTGACCTGGTTCTGGAAGGCGGCGGGGTCAAGGGGATCGGCCTCGCCGGTGCCGTCGCGGCGATCACCGACGCCGGCTACCGACCGCAACGAATCTCCGGGACCTCGGCCGGCGCGCTCGTGGGCGCCATCGCGGCCGCCGGGGCGCGCGGGGCGCAGCTGGGCGACATCCTGCGCCGACTGGACTTCCACGCCGTCGCCGACCGGCACGGGGTCGGGCGGGTGCCGCTGGTCGGTCCCGGGCTCGCGCTGCTCTCCGGCCTGGGGCTCTACCGCGGCGAGTACCTCCTCGACTGGATCACCGAGGAGCTCGCGGCGCTGGGCGTGCACACCTGGCGCGACCTGCGCCTGGACGACCCGGGCCTGCGCCCGGAGCAGCGCTACCGCCTCGTCGTGACCTGCTCGGACCTCACCCTCGGGCAGCTGGTCCGGTTCCCGTGGGACTACCGCGGGGTGTACGGGCTCGACCCGGACTCGCAGCCCGTGGCCGACGCCGTCCGCGCCTCGATGGCCATCCCGTTCCTCTTCGAGCCGACGACACTGACCCACGCCGACCCGTCGGTGACCTCCACGCTGGTCGACGGCGGGCTGCTCTCCAACTTCCCCATCGACTCGCTCGACCGCACCGACGGCGCAGCCCCCGCGTGGCCGACGTTCGGCGTGACGATCACGACGGCGCCCAAGCCGGGCATCGGGGACCGGGTCGCGCTCTTCCACAACCGGATGTTCGACTGGCCGCAGCCGACCGCGCTGCGCCTGCTCGAGCAGCTGCTCACGACGATGATCCTCGGCCGCGACCAGGCCTACCTGAACCGCCCGTGGGTGCAGGCGCGCACGATCCACGTCGACGCGGGCGAGGTCGGCCTGCTCGACTTCTCCATCACCCAGGCCCGCCGCGACGCGCTCTACCAGCGCGGGTACGACGCGGCGTCCGGGTTCCTGGAGGCCTTCGACTGGGACGCCTACCGGGAGCGCTTCCGTGGGGCGGTCGGCGCCTACGGCTCGTGAGCGCACCCCGCCACTCTCCGTGACCTACCGCGGGGTAACGAGTGAACCTGGCCGGTCTCGTGACCCGGACGCCGCTCTCCGCTCGAAGATCTCCCGGTCCTCGACGCAGAATGCGGGCACGACGTCGGGGGACGATCGGACGGGAGCCACTCGATGACGGTGGACACCGACCCGCGACCCGACGCGGGTTCGCCACTGGCGCACGTGCTGCAGGTCGCGGACAACGACCACGCCCAGCGCGTCGGCGCGGCCGCCTGGGTCGACCGGGAGCTCGCCTTCGGCGCGAAGGTCTTCTACAAGGGCTGGCTGGGCGACGACGGCCGCGTGGAGAAGCACTGGATCGCCGGCCCGGAGGGCACGCGTCGCACCCGCGAGGCGCTGCGGTCGGGGCAGCTGGAGTTCCTCGACTTCCCCACGCTGATCGAGCGTTGCTCGGCCTCCCCCGACGGGCTCACGGCCGGGCTGCACCGGATCCAGGCCGAGGAGCTGCAGCGGGCGATCGGCGAGGGCTGGCCCTCGGTGGCGATGACCCAGGAGAGCTCCCGGCGCGAGCTCGCCGACGACGCCGAGGTCGCGGAGTTCGCCCGCCAGGAGGGCGGCTACGACCGCCTGGTGGCCGCGGCGCCGGTGCGGGTGCTGTGCCAGCTCAACACCGCCGTGGAGAACGAGGTGCACGTCTTCGAGTCGCTGGGGGTGCACCACCGCCACGTCGTCGACGTCGGGTGGGACGCGGCCCTCGACGACGGGCGCTGGCACCTGCGTGGTGACCTCGACGCCCACGTCGCGCGCCGCTTCGGGGGCGCGCTCGCCGGGGCGCTGCGCGAGAAGGCGACCGGCGGCGACCTGCACGTCGACCTCGCCCAGGTCGGGTTCGTCGACGTGGCGTGCGCCCAGCTCCTGGTCCACGCCGCCCGGGCCGAGCCCGAGGGCCGCCGGATCGTGCTGCACGACCCGCCGCGCCTGCTGCGCCGCCTGCTCGACGTCCTGCAGGCACCGGCGGACATCGTCGTCGTCGACGGGGACCGGCCGTGAGCACCGCCACCGAGGCCCGCCCCGACGGGCTGCTCCACGCCGCGGTCCTCTGCGGCGACCCCGACGAGCTCGCCCGCCGCCTCGACCCCGAGGTGCACGCGACGCTGGCCGGCGGCGGCTCCGTCGAGATCGTGCTCGACCGCCGCGGGGTGCGGGCGTTCCGGGACCTGCTCGACGACGACGGCGGGCGCGTCACCTTCCCCTCCCCCGCCACCGCGGCGGCGACCCCGCCCGCCCGCCGCACCGACGGGATCGGGCGCGACGCCCGCGGCCTGCTCGTCGGACGGGTCTGCGCCGACGACCCGGGACCGGACGGCGAGCTCGGCGAGGACACCATCACGCTCCTGCTCGCCGACGAGCCGGTCACCGTGCTCTGCGTGTACGACCCCGCCGATCCGGCCGAGCAGGCCCGCGCCCTGCGCACGCACCCTTGGCTGTTCACCGAGGAGGGCGCGCGCCGCAACCCGGACTTCCGGCCGCCGAGCGCCAGCTGCCCGGTCCCGGTCGGGCTGCTCGGCTCGTCCGTGGCGACGCTCCCGGTGCCCGACGGGGCCGCGCTCTCGACGCTGCGCGACCGCGTCGCGGCCGTCGCGCACGAGATGGGCCTCGAGCCCGAGCGCGCCGAGTCGATCGTGCTCGCCGCGCACGAGGCGATGCTGCTCGCCTCGGGGGCCGACCTGCGCTCCGACCTCCAGCCCGGCGACCACCGGCTCGACGTGCGGGTGACCCCGGCCGCCGTCGTCACCGAGTGCCGCAGCACCCCGCACTCGGGGACCCCGGTGCCGCCCGCCGAGGACCCGCGCCTCGCGCACCTGCGACGGTTCTGCGACCGCGCCACCGTGCACACCGACAGCGCCGGCCGCCTGGTGCGCGCGCTCACCGGCACCGCGGGCTGACTTCCGGTGCAGCTCCGGGTCGTGGGCGCCGGGGTCCTGCTGGGCCTCGCCGCCGCGGCGGTGGTGCTGGCCGTCGTGCCCCCGTCCGCCGAGGTCCGCCAGGTCCACCACGCGCCGGGCACGCCGCTGGCCGGTCTCGCCGGCGCGCCGGGTCTCGACGCCGACGCCTCCGCCCTGCTGGGTGGTCGCCCCGACCCGGCGGGCGTCGCCGACGCGGTCGACGTCACGCCCGGCGCCGGGACTTCGTGGTGACGACTTGGCCCGGGTGCTGGCGCCGCTGCGCGGGCGCTACGACCGGATCGTCGTCGACGCGCCCGGCGAGCCCGGCGCCCGGGCGGCCGTCGAGCTGGGCCGCTCCGCGGACGCCACCGTCGTCGTCGTGCGCCGCGGCACGCCGGTCGCGGACCTGACGACGACACTGGCCGCGCTGGAGGAGGCGGGCGTCGCGGTCCACGGGACGGTGCTCACCGGGGCCTGATCACCCGTGGCTGGTGATCACCTCGACGATGCCGGCCGGGGCGTCGGCGCGGAACGCGAGCTCCAGGTTCGCCGCCGACTCCCCCGCCGCCGTGGCGGCCCGCGGCACCATGGCGGCCTCGTGCTCGGCCAGCGCCGACTCGACGGCGCCCGCGTGGTCGATCCCGTGCGCGACGAGCGCGGCCGCGAGCTCCGCGCCGTCCTGCATCGCGAGGTTCGCCCCCTCGCCCGCGAAGGGCGACATGACGTGGGCGGCGTCCCCGATCAGCGTGACACCGGGGGTGCGGGGCCACGAGTGGCCGATCGGGAGCATGGCGATCGGGCGGGGGACGAACACGTCGTCGGCCTCGGCCACGAGGGCCCGCAGCTCCGGGGCCCAGTCCGCGAACGCCGCGAGCAGCAGGCCGCGCAGGTCGTCGGAGCGCAGGGCCGACTCCTTGGTGCGCAGCGCGGCGTACACCTCGATCGTCGCGTTCGGCTCGCGGTGCGCGAGGATCCCCTGGCCCTCCCCCAGCGCCATCAGGCTCCCGCCCCCGACGGCCGCCGCGGCGACCGGGTGCGCCTCGTCGACGTCGTGGAGGCGCGTGGTGACGAGCGCCGTCCCGCTGTAGGTCGGCACGGCGCCGGAGACCAGCGGGCGGACGCGCGACCAGGCACCGTCCGCGCCCACCAGCACCGTCGAGACCACGACGTCGCCGTCGGCGAACGTCAGCTCGTGCCAGCCGCCGCGGACCGGCCGGACCCCGACGAGCTTGCGACCCCACCGGACGGTGCCCGGCGTCAGCGAGTCGAGCAGGAGCCGGCGCAGGTCCTCCCGCGGGACCTCCGGGCGCCCGCCGTCGCCCTCGTCCTCCTCGACCAGGTGCGGCCGGCCGTCGCGGTCGACGACCCGCAGCGCCTCCCCGCCCGGCAGCACGTGCTCGCGGAAGGCGTCGTACAGCCCGGCGGCGCGCAGCGCGGCCTGCCCGGACTCCTCGTGCATGTCGAGCATCCCGCCCTGCGGCCGGGCGTCGGGCCCGGCGTCGAGGTCGTACACGACGACGCCGACCCCGTGGCGCTGCAGGACGCGCGCCAGCGTCAGCCCGCCGAGGCCGGCACCGATCACCGTGACGGTCCTGGTCATGAGGTCTCCTTCGAGGGGCGAACGTCGTGCGGCGCCGCCACGAATCCGGATCATGCCGTGCTGCCGGGTTCACCGGTCACCGGGTCGCTCGTAGCGTCTACCAGGGGTTGACGAACGAGGGATCGTCACCCCACAGTTGACGCCATGAGCACCCCGCCGCAGGCGTCGCCCCCCGTCCGGCTCGACGACCTCATCCGCGCGATCACCACCGTCCACCACGACGCCCTCGACCAGCTCTCCGACGCCGTCCTCGCCGCCGAGCACCTCGGTGAGGTCGCGGACCACCTCATCGGCCACTTCGTCGACCAGGCCCGCCGCTCCGGCGCCTCCTGGACCGACATCGGCCGGAGCATGGGCGTCACCAAGCAGGCGGCCCAGAAGCGCTTCGTCCCGAAGGGGACCACGCCCGACCTCGACCCCGAGCAGGGCTTCAGCCGCTTCACCCCGCGGGCGCGCAAGGTCATCGTCGCCTCCCAGGAGGAGGCCCGGGCCGCGGGGAACGCCGAGATCCTCCCGTCCCACCTCGCCCTCGGGCTGCTCGCCCAGCCCGAGAGCCTCGCCGCCCGGCTGATCACGGCGCAGGGCATCTCCCCCGACACCTTCCGACGACGGGTCGCCGCGACCCTGCCCGCGGTGGGCGAGACCCCGCCGCCGGCCCTGATCCCCTTCGCCGCCGCGTCGAAGAAGGTCATCGAGCTGACGTTCCGGCAGGCCCTGCGGCTCGGGCACAACTACGTGGGCACCGAGCACCTCCTGCTCGCCCTGCTCGACCACGAGGACGGCGACGGCGTGCTCACCGGCCTCGGGCTCGACCAGCAGGCCGCCGAGGAGGGCCTCGCCGCGCTGCTCGCCGAGGTCACGGCGACGGCCGCCGACCCCGAGCCGTGAGTCGGTGGCGCGCCAGGACGTCCCGGACGGCGCCGGCGACGACCGCGGGCGCCTCGAACACGGCGTGTGACCGCAGTCGGCCCAGTGCAGCGTCGCCGCCGGCAGCAGCGCCGCGAGCTCCTCGGCCTCGGCGGTGGAGCGGGCGCGGTCGTGGACGCCGTGCACCACCGCGGCCGGGCACGCGATGCGCGGCAGGACCGGGGCGAGGTCGAGGTCGCGCTGGCTCTCCAGGACCTCCACGGCCGCCTGTTGCGGCACGCCGGCCGCGTAGCGCAGCAGCTCCGCGTGGACCTCGGGCGGCGGGGCGGTCGCGAACGACCGGTCGACGACGGCCCGCCGGATCTCCTCGCCCCAGTGGTCGCGGAACCGCGCGATGATCCCGTCGACGTCGCCGTGGCGGCGCATGTCCGCACCGGAGTCGACGAGGACGAGCCCGGCGACGAGGTCCGGGCGCCGGTCGGCGAGGCAGGCGGCGATCGCGCCGCCCGTGGAGTGGCCGACGACGACCGCGGACCCGCCGTGCCGGGCCTCGATCCGGCTCGCGACGCGATCGGCGACGTCGGGAACCGACCACGGCCCGGGCTCGGTCATCCACGAGACCGCGTCGACGTCGGCCTCACCGGCCAGCAGCCGGGTGGTCGGGCCGAAGACCGTGGGCGAGCAGATCGTCCCGGGCAGCGCCACCAGCGGGATCGCCATGCGGGCCATCCTGCCGGGAGCCCGCCGGGGAGCGACCTCAGCCGGCGTTCGAGGGACCGTGACCGTTGGTGCGGTCAGGCCCGGCCGACGAGGACCCGTTCGACGGGGAGGCCGCCGGGCGCTGCGGCAGCGACGCGGCGTCGTCCGACCCGGGGAAGGGCGTCAGGCCCCGCAGGTCGAACACCGGCCGGCTCGTGCCGCCGGTGTCGGCGCGCGCCTCCGGGCCTCGACTCTCCGCCGCGGGACTCGGCCGTTCCCCGCCCTGCGCCTCCTCCGGGACCGCGGGGATGCCGTGCGTCGGCGTCGGGGTGGTGGCCCAGCTCGGCGCGGCCGCGGGGGCGGCGTCCGTCCGCGGGGCCGCGTCGACCCGGAGGCGTGGCAGCTCCACCGAGTCGGGCCGGGCGGGGCCGCGGAACCACCGTCCCGACGATGCCCCGTCCCCCGAGCCCGTTCCCGACCCCGACTCCGCGGCCCGTGCCGCGAGCGACCGGGTGTCCGAGAGCGTGATCTCGTCGCCGGCGAGGGTCGTGGGCAGCTGCTCGGCGTGGGCGGGGTGCCCGAGCGCCAGGTGCAGGTCGTCGAGCGGCAACGGCCGGGACACCGTCACGGTGGTCGCGACCTTCGCGGACAGGTCGACGTTGGGGTAGCCGCCGGAGAACAGCTCGAGCTGCTCGGCGGCCGCGGCGGCGACGCGGGTCAGGTGCGCCGGGGACGCCCCGGGCACGATCAGCGCGAACTCGCGCGCGGAGAGCCGGACGGCGGCGTCGACCGGGCCCAGGGGTTCGGTGAGCGCGGCGGCCGTCTGCCGGGCCGCGTGATAGGCCGAGCGGCGTCCGTGGCGGTCCTCGGCGTCCTCGAGCCCGGCGACGTCGAACACCGCGATCCCGATCGGGAGCGCCGAGACCCGCCCGTCGGTGCCGGCCCAGCGACCGAGGAACTCCGGCGACGGCAGGCCCGACTGCGCCTCGACCCGGGCACCGGCCCGCGCCTCCGCGGCGGCCTGGGCGTCGGCGAGCTGGGCACGCAGCAGCCGGCTGCCGGCTCGGGCGTGGTGCATCCGGGCGGTGACGCGCTGCAGGGACGCGGTGGCCCACTGCTCGCCCGCGGTCCCCCGCGACGCGGCGACGGCGCCGCCCGGGGGCATGAGCCGCCCGAGGAGCTCGTCGATGGTCCGGCGGGTGTCGGGCCGCAGGCGCTCACCGAGCGCGATCCGCATGCGGGCCAGTTCGTTGGCCGCCTGGACGCGCGAGTAGCCCCAGCGGCCCAGGAACCAGCGCCCGGCCTCGAGGGTGTACTCGGTGGGGTCGATCTCCCCGGTGTCCGTGGCCACGAGGAACGCGCCCGCCTCCGGGCCGACGGCGATCACGCTCCACTCCTCGGCGAGCGGCTCGGACGGGTCGAGCAGGACGCACTCGACGGGCTCCTCGAGGTCGTGCTGCTCGCCGTCGGTGAACCCGACGACCACGCGGATCCCCGACCGGGCCAGCCGCTCGTAGAGCGCGCGCTCCCGGGTGAAGTACGCGAGGCGCTGGAACAGCGCGACGATGACCGTGGGTTCGTCACGCGGGCCCTGCTCGACCGCCGACTCGATCGCGTGGGAGATCGCGATCAGCGACCGCTTCGAGGCGGGCGCGGGCACGTCCGGCGAGCGCACCGCCGCGTCGTCGTCCCGCGCCCGTCCCGCGGCGATCCTCTTCGATCCAGCCATCTGACCAACCCCCGGCGTGCCGACACTGAGTCACGTCGCGAGTGCACTCTCACTCGGACAGTCGCCAGCGCATCCCCCGATCAGGGGTGTCGTCGACCAGCGGAGCGGTCGGTATGCGCCCGAAGGCGCGAGAAGTGCGGTGAACGGGCGATGGTTCGCGTCCGATCAGCGGTGCGCGGCGACCAGGTCCGGGCGGGTCTCGGGTGGCCTTTCTGCGAGGCCCGACTTCGGGACGGTCGCCCGCTCAGCTCGGCGAGCTGCTCCTCGTGCCCCGCGCGGAACGTCCGGCGGTACTGCTGCGGGGTGGTGCCGACCCGGCGGCAGAAGTGCTTGCGCAGCCCGGCCGCCGTCGCGAACCCGCACCGGGCGGCCACCGCCTCGACGGGCAGGTCGGTGCCCTCGAGCAGCTCCTGCGCACGGCGCACCCGCTCCCCGGCCAGCCACTGCACCGGCGTCTCCCCCGTCGCGTCGCGGAACCGCCGGGCGAACGTCCGCGGGCTCGTGCCCACCGCGTCCGCCCACTCGCGGACCTCGACGGGGCCGTCGAGCCGCTCGCGCGCCCAGTCCAGCCAGGCCCCGACCGCCGTCGTCGAGGGCTCGACCACCGGCGTCGGCACGAACTGCGCCTGCCCGCCGTCACGGTGCGGCGGGACGACGCTCCAGCGCGCGACCAGCCCGGCGACCCGGCTGCCCTGGTCGAGCCGCACGAGGTGCAGACACAGGTCGAGGCCCGCGGCGGAGCCCGCCGAGGTGAGCACGTCACCGTCGTCGACGTAGAGCACCGCCGGCTGCACGCGCACCGCGGGGTGCCGGCGGGCGAGGTCGTCGAGCGAGTTCCAGTGCGTGATCGCGGGCCGGCCGTCGAGCAGGCCGGCAGCGGCCAGGACGAACGCCCCGGTGCAGATCGAGGCGATCCGTGCGCCCCGCGCGTGGGCCCGCCGCAGCGCCTCGAGCAGGGCCGGAGGAAACGTCCTGCGCCCGTCGGCCGGCGGCGGGACGAGGACCGTGTCGGCCTCCTCGATCGCCTCGAGCCCGTACGGCGTGTCCAGCGTCCCCCAGTCCCCGAGGTGCACCGGGCCGTCCTCGCCCGCGCAGACCCGCAGGTCGTACCAGGGGATGCCCATCGACTCGCCGCGACTGCGTCCGAAGATCTCGACGATGGTCGAGAGCTCGAACATCGGGGTGTGGTCGGTGACGGGGGCCGCGATGACGTGCATGGCAGTAATGTATCCGAAGCTGACGTTCCTGCCACTCGTGATGGGCCTCGGATCGCCCGACGATGAGTCCCATGAGTCGGTTCTGGGACGCGGTCCGGACGTGGTGGGACGAGCAGCAGTACGGCTGGGAGGTGCTGCTGCGCGCGCAGCGCCCCTGGGAGCAGGAGGGCCCGCTGCGGTGGCAGCGACGACTGGGCACCGGCTGGGAACTGCACGGCTCGACGCTGCCGACCGACGAGCGCACCACGGCATCGTGATCGCGTCGTTAGGCCAGATGGGCTAACGCAGCAGCGCTCGGGGCCGATGCCCGAGACGTGAGTACACAGTCGCCCATCGCCATGCACGATCTGCAGGAGGCGGTGCACGGGGATGGTCATGACTACATCACCGGGTCACCGCACCTCCAGCACGCCCACCTCAACGCCTGGATGCGCGGGGTCCTGAACCAGGTCGTCAACGACCTCGCCGACCAGGCCGGACGCGCACCGCGGGTGCTCGAGGTCGGTGCGGGCCACGGCCCGTTCACCGAGACCCTCGTCGCCGCGGGCGCCGAGGTGGTCGTGACGGAGATGAGCGCGCCGAGCGCGGCGCACCTCCGCGAACGTTTCCGCCACACCGACGCGGTCAGCGTCCGCCACGACCCCGACGGGAGCCTCGACGCGGCCGGCCCCGTCGACCTCGTGGTCTACATGTCGGTGCTGCACCACATCCCCGACTACGTCGCCTCGCTCTCCGGCGCGGCCGACGCGCTGCGCCCCGGCGGGGCGATCGTCAGCTTCCAGGACCCGCTCTGGTACCCGCGGCGACCCCGGACGGCGGTCGCGCTCTCCCGCGCCGCCGAGATCGCCTGGCGGCTCTCGCAGGGCGACCTCGCCCGGGGCGTCCGGACCCAGGTCCGCCGCGCCCTCGGGGTCTACGACGAGACGAACCCCTCCGACATGTCCGAGTACCACTGCGTCCGCGACGGCGTGGACGAGCAGGCGATCGCCGCGCTGCTCGACGAGCGCTTCGACCGGGTCGACGTCCTCCCCTACTGGTCCACGCAGGCCGCCTGGGCGCAGGCACTCGGCGCCCGGTGGGCGAGCGCGAACACCTTCGGCGTCGTCGCCACCGGCCGCCGCTGAACCCCACCCCACGGACGACGACGGCCGGTCCCACCCGCGAGGGTGGGACCGGCTTCTCGTCGTTCCGCCGAGGTGCGATCCGGGGACGGGCTCAGGCCCCCGCACGCAGCGAGGCCGCCACCACGTCGGTCAGCACCCCGGTGAGCGACGCGGGCGAGAAGTGCCGCTCGAGCACCCGTCGTCCGCCGGCGCGCAGCCGGGCGCGCAGCACCTCGTCGTCGAGGGCCGCGACGACGGCGTCGGTCCAGGCCGCCACGTCGTCGTCGGCGGGCAGCAGCGCCGCGTCCTCCTCGGCGAACACCCCCGCGAGCTGGCTCGACGCGGCCGCCACCACGGGGAGGTCGGCGGCGAAGGCCTCCAGCATCGACATGCCGAACGGTTCGCGCGGGGCCGGGTGGAGGAGCACGTCGCAGGAGGTCATCCACCGGTCGACCTCGTCGCGGTCCATGCCGCCGTGGAAGACCACCGGGAGCCCCCGGAGCGCGACCAGCCGCCGCGCGGCGGGCAGCGCCCCCTCGTCGGCGCCGATCACGTGCGCCTCGAGGTCCGGGCGCTCGGCGACGAGGCGCGTGACGACCTCGAGGAACACGGCCAGGCCCTTGCGCGGGTGCAGCCGGGCGCAGAAGAGCAGCCGCGATCCGGTCCCGGTGTCGGGACGCGCGAGCTGCACCGTCGGGACCGCGTTGTGGACGATCACCGCGCGGGTGTCCGGGGCGAGGCGGGCCATCTCGTCGCGCTCGCCGGGGTTCAGCACGCAGATCGACCGGGCTCCGCGCAGCGCGGGGCGGGTGAACAGCCGGTCCACCAGGGCCCGCGGCCCGGACCACGGCGAGCACATCCCGTGGGTCTGCAGGACGTACGGCACGCCGGCGAGCCTGGCGAGCAGCGGCACCCACACCATCAGCAGACTGCGCTGGTAGTGGATGTGCACGAGGTCGGCGGAGCGCAGGTTCCCGACGAGCCAGCGCAGCATCGGCCACGACACGGTGAGCACGTGCCGCGGGCCCCGGGGGCTGGTCCAGGACCGCATGCCCACGGTGCGGAAGGGCGTCCAGCTCGGGCCCGGCCGCCCCGTCCCGACGGTGGTCAGCGTGATCCCGTCGACCCCCTCGTAGGAGCGGGTGACGCCGAGGGCCGCCGACACCGGGCCGCCGAACGCCGGGTCGAAGGTGGGGAGCACCTGCAGGACCCGCACCTCGGGGACGGCGGGCGCCGGGGTGTCGAGCACCAGCTCGACGGGGTCGGCGTGGCGACGCAGCCCGTGGAAGATCGTCCGGGCACGTCGACGCTCGGCCGCCGGGTCGGTGGCCGCGAGCAGGGCCTCGACCCGGTCCGCCAGTGCAGCCGGGTCCGGCTCGACGACCAGCCAGTCCGACGGCAGCAGGTCGGGCAGGGTGCCGCGCCACGTCGCGATCACCGGCACCCCGCGTGAGAGCGCCTCGAGCACGACCAGCGGCTCGGCCTCGTTGGCGTACGAGGACGGGAAGAGGAACACGTCCGCGTCGGCGAGCTCGGCGTAGATCTCGTCCGAGAAGCACGGGCCGAGCCAGCGCACGTCGTCGCCCGCGGCCGTGATCGCCGCGCGGACCTGGCGGTCGTGGCAGGGGCCGATCAGCGTCAGCGTGGTCGGGAGGCCGCGGCGGCGCAGCTCCTCGTGCGCGCGGATCGCCGCGAGCGAGCCCTTGGCGACCGACAGGTTGCTCACGTGCACGAGCCGGGGGCACTCCCCCGGGGCCGCCCGGCCGCCGTGCTCGCCGCCCTCGATGAAGTGGGCGTTGCTGACGACCTCGGCGGCCGCGCCCGTCGTGTACCGGCCCACGTACCCGTCGCGCATGAGACCCGAGAGGAACAGGTGGCGGTCCCGCGGGCCGAGCAGCCGGGCGAGCCCGGCCATCGCCGGCGAGAAGGACGAGACGTAGGCCCACGAGTGGTGGTGGACCACCACGGGGAAGGCCCGCAGCCGCGCCAGGGCGACCACCGGCAGCTGGTACCAGAGGCCGAGGCCCCCGGAGAGGGACACGTAGACGACGGTGTGCGGGCGGGCCAGCGCGACCCGCGCGAACGCCCGGAGGTGGGCGACGGCGCGGGTGCGGTGGTGGCGCCACCCGGCTCCCTGCCCGGCCACGGAGACGACCCGGACCCGGTCCCTCCCGAGGGCCGCGACCACGAGCGCCAGGAACCGCACGGTGATCGTGCTGGCGCCGTGCACCGGCGGCGGGATCGGCCCGATCCAGATGACGTCCCGGTTCATGCCACGACCTCCGAGGGTTCCAGCGGTGCGGTGACACCGGGTGCGACGGCGGGTGCGACGACGGCCGGGGCCGGCACCGGCCGGGGACGCGCCCGGACCGCGACGACGATCTCGACGGCGACCGACAGGGCCGCGCCGGACGCCATCCCCCAGGCCAGGCCGAGGACCCCGCCCAGGGCGAGACCCGCTCCGGCACCCCCGAGGAGGCCGAACGCGGTGAACACCTGGGTCACGAAGAGCTCCCGCCCGCGGCGCATGCCCCGCAGGGACGCGGCGAACGGCACCCCGAACCCGCCGATCACCACCTGCAGCGCGATGGGGGCGACCAGCGGCGCGAAGTCGGTGTAGCGGGGGAAGAGCAGCTCCAGCAGCACGTGGCGCAGCGGGATCGCCGCGAGCACGACGAGCCCCAGCACGGCCATCGCGACCACGGCGCCCCGTCGCAGCCGGAGGAAGGCGGCGCGGTCCGTCCGCCCGGCCAGCCGGGCGAACATCGGGGTGGCGAGCACCAGGACCGCGGCCATGAACGTCGTCGGCGGCTGGAAGACGAGCAGCTGCACGGCGCGCAGCCCCGCCATCTCCTGCGTGGCGAGGACGGCCCCCGCGAGCAGCAGCACGGCGTACATCTGGACCTGGCCGACCACCGAGACGACGGTGAACCACCCCGACAGGTACCGGCCCTCCCGCAGCCACTCCCCCGGCCGGCGCGGGCGCACGGCCCCGACGACGGCGAACGTCGCCACGGCGGCGAGGGCGCCGATGCCCCAGGACGCGGCGATCGTCGCCGGGCTCCAGGCCCCGGTCGCGGCGACGACGACGAGCGCGGCCACCTGGGCGAGCGCCCAGGCGGCGTCGACGGCGAACGTCCGCCCGGTCTCGAGCCGGGCGAGCAGGACGTAGCGGCCGGCGTCGGCGACGAGGGCGCCGGTCAGCCACGGGACGAAGGCCAGCAGCGTCCCGAGCGCGCCGCCGGTCAGCCCGAGCGCGAGCAGCAGGACCGAGCCGACGACCCCGACGACCGCCGACGCGGCCAGCGCCGAGCCGGCGAGGAACGCGCGGCGCTCCGACGACGCGACCGAGGGCAGGTGGGCGATCAACGGCTCGGAGAGGAACGCCCGGGTGGCCGCGGCGACGACGGTGACGACGGCGTAGGCGACGACGAAGGCGCCGAACCGTTCGGGCTCGAGGACGAAGGAGGCGACGAACGCGGTGAGGTAGTTGGTGCCGGAGCTGACCACCTGGTCGGCGATGCCGAAGAGGGTCCGACGCGGGGTCCGTGTTCTCGAGGATCCGGGCGAGGTCGCTCGGTGCCGGGCGCTCATCGCATCGTCACGACGTCGCGCACGAAGAACGCACCGCTCGGGTCGAGCTCGCGCAGCGGGCGGGCCGGGACGCCCCCGAAGAGGTTCGGGTGACGCAGCACGCCGTTGACCACGGCACCCGCGGCGACGATCGAGGCGTCCGGGACGACGCTGCCGGGCAGCAGGGTGCACCGGCTGCTGACCAGTGAGTGGTCGCCGATGTACACCGGCCGGGAGGACTGCGCGAGGGCGTCGAAGTCGATCGCGTGGGTCTGGATCAACGACCAGAAGCCCGCGATCGTGGCCCACGGGGCGAGTTCCACGGTGTCGCACGCGTCGACGAAGTGCAGCATCGTGATCAGCGCGGCCCGGCGCAGGATGAGGGCGGGATTGCGGTCGACGCCCTCGAAGAAGCCCCGGTCCAGCCGGACCGAGTTGACCCAGTTGAGCGAGGAGATCCTCGCGTCGCGCTCGAGGTGGACCAGCGCACAGCCGCGGATGAGGTTCAGCGGCCCGATGACGCTGCCCTCCTCCATGACCAGGCGCTCGACGTCGACCAGCGAGCGGCCGAGGTGGGCCCCGGGGTGGATCTCGTGCCCGAGCAGCCGCACGAACAGGAACCGCCGCACGCGGCCCGGGGCGAGGACGGCGAGCAGGGCGACGAGGAGACGGAGACGACGGTTCCGGACGCGCATCGGAGGCTCTCTTCGGTGGGGACGGGGCTGTCGTGGGAGGTCGGGCTCAGGCGGTCTTGCGGATGAAGATCATCAGCGTGGACGCGGCGCGTGAGGGCACCAGGCGCTGCAGGGCGAGCCCGGCGCGCATCGCCGCGGGCGAGGAGCCGACGTACGCGGGCTCGGCGTCGTAGGCGTAGACGTGGTGGGAGAAGCGGTCGGTGGGGAACCACCGCCGCAGCGCCGCGTGCGAGTTCATGCGGTACGCGGTCGGGAACGTGTCGCGGCCGAGCTTGCCGGGCTGCAGGCGGCGCAGGACCGCGGTGTGCAGCCGGTTCGGGACGAGCATCGTCGGGATCCCGATCGCCCCCCACTTGCGGGGCGTGCGGGCGCACACCCAGCCGCCGGGGCGCAGCACCCGGTCGATCTCGGCGGCGGTGTGGGCCGGGTCGGTGACGTGCTCGAAGGTCCAGTCGCTGACGAGCACGTCGACCGAGGCGTCGGCCAGCGGGAACCGTCCCGACGGGTCGATCACGTGGCCCTCGTGCACCGCGGTGTTGTGGCGGACGGCGGGGTCGACGTCGAGCCCGATCATGCGGGCGCACCGCGGCTTGAGGTCGTGCAACCAGCGCCGGAACCCGACCGGGTCCTCGAGGAACTTGCCCCGGCCCGCGCCGAGGTCGACGACGACGGCGTCCGGCGGCAGCACCGCGTTGACGCGCGTCCAGAACTCGATCGACCCGTCGATGCGGCTGTAGCCGCCGGCGCCGGCCTCGGGGAAGACGGCGGCCGCGGTGTCGCTGCCGGCGACCGCGGCGGCGCTCGCGAGGCCGACGGACCGGACGGGGCGGGGACGGGCGGGAAGGGTCGTCATGACGTCGGCCTCTCGGGGCGTGAGCTGGCAGGGATGGGGCCGGCGGGGCCTGGACTGGCGGAGGTGGGGCCGGCGGGCGTGGGGCTTGCGGGGAGGGCGCGGGTGGGGATCCACCCGGCGAGCTTCGGGACGGGCGCCTCGGGCGGGGACCGGTCGGCGCGCCGGGAGACGAGCAGCAGGAGCACGACCATCACGGCGAGGCGCGCCATGGCCTGCAGGAGCGAGCCGCGCAGGAGGATGTACTCGTAGCCGGCCACCATCGGGACGGCCACGGCCACCATCGGGACGGCCCGGCGCACCACGACCGCCCGGGCGCGCCGCAGCAGCACGAACGCGTCGTCGAGCCGGCGGGCGATCAGGCCGGCCCCGCCGAGCAGGAGAGCGGTCCCGACCCACCCGAAGTCGACGTAGCCCTCGGCCCAGAGCGGCGAGTCGAGGTTGCGGTTCGGGAAGCCGATGGAGTCCGCGACGATGAACGCGGTGTTGTCGGGCTTGTCGGGCCACACCGAGCGCGGCACCCAGAACAGCGCCGAGCCCAGGAGCTGGCGGCCCCACGTGTGGCCCTCGCGGTCGACGTAGCGGATGACCACCGCGACGTCGGTCACCGACGCGTAGTCGGTCTTGGCGAGGACGTAGTCGACGGGCTCGGTGTAGCGGTCGTCGTGCAGGCCGTACTTCTGGATGGAGGCCTCGGTGTAGCGGAACTGGTCGAGGTAGGGGAAGACGACCAGCGAGCTCATCGCGAAGACGGTGACGAACACGGCGATCACCGCGGGCCGCGCCGAGACCCGCCAGGTGAAGAAGAGCCCCAGCACCACCGCGAAGGCCCAGTAGCGGGCGTTCGAGATCGGGTTGTTGATCAGGACGTTGTCGGCGACGAGCCCGACGACGAACACCCACGGCAGGACGCGGCGGCGCACGGCCGGGTCGTCGGCGAGCAGCCGCCCGAGGCAGAGCAGCGCGATGAAGGGCAGGCAGCCGCCGAGGACGAACACGGTGCCGCCCGACGCGTTCGTCGACGAGGAGTAGAGCCCCGAGGTCGAGAGCGTGTCCGAGATGGCCTCCCGGCTCGACAGCAGGGCCGAGGGCCCACCGAGCACCGCGACGAACGCCGGTGCCGTCACGAGGGTGACCCCGGCCAGCACCATCACCCGGCGCGGCGAGAGGACCCGGCCGCTCCACGGCCGCGACAGCGCGGAGCGCACCGCCGTCCACCGCTGGGGAAGCAGGGACCCCGGCCGCACGTGGGTGGCGAGGTCGAAGCAGAGCAGCCCGAAGAGCAGGAGGGCGGCCTGCTCGGTGGCCAGCGCCGGCGAGAGGGTGAGCCCGAGGGGGTTCGCGTCGGCGAGGCTCTGGGTGAGGCCCGAGACGGCGATCCACGAGTAGCTGAACATCCAGACGCCGAGCACCATCCAGCGCGGCTCGGCCGCCCACATCAGCCGCCCGAGGCGCACCGTGCAGTACGCCGTCATCACGGCGAAGATCACCACCGGCGGCGACACCGACGGCGCCGACGAGGCCAGCACCGGGGCGACGAAGAGCCACACCGGCACCACGAAGAGCGCCACCACCGCGAACACCGGCAGCAGGAACTGCAGCCCGGACAGGGGCCGGGATCCCGCGAGGGAAGGCTCCTGCTGCTCCGCCGGGATCGGCGGGCCGGTGACCTCGGGCGTCGGCAGCGTCGTCGTCACCGGGTCACCGCCCCGCGGCAGCGGCGGACGGGGTGTCGGGCAGCGTCGTGGAGCCGGCGGACCGGCGCCCGACGACGGCGCCGGCGGGGACCAAACCGTCGGCGGGGACGACGGCGCCGCGCAGGACCACGGCGCGCAGGGCCACCCAGGCGCCGTCACCGACGACGATGGGGCCGTTGTCGTAGGCGAAGCCGGGGTCGCTGCGCCGGTGCGAGCCGGTGCAGAGCACCGCGTCCTGCGAGAGGCACACCTGGTGGCCGAGGGTGATCGGCTCCAGGTTCAGCAGCCGGACGCCCTCGCCGATCCAGCAGTGGTCGCCGACGACGAGCTTCCAGGGCCAGTGGACGCGGACCCCGTTGCGGATGTTGGCGCCGCGCCCGACGCGAGCGCCGAACGCCCGCAGGATCGCCGGCCGCAGTCGGGCCGGGCACCACCATGTCTGGAAGACCAGGTGCGCGACGACCCACCAGGCGACCTGCCAGGCGGCGGAGCGGCCCTTGTCGTAGCCCGCGCCGGTGAAGTCCTGGAGCCGCCGGGCGGTCGCGGGCGCCGCCGGGACGGAGGAGAGGGGGCTCATCGCCGATCGAACCCGTTCACGATGGTCACCGGCTCGGCGTCGTCCTCGACGCGGTGACGTGCGGCCGGGCGCCCGACCACCTGGGCGGACACCACGCGGTTGCGCGGCGGGGTCACCGGGGCCTCGGTCCGGGCCTCCGGCACGGCGGGGGGCGGGGGCGCGACCGGCTCCTGGTCGGCCACGGGCTCGGCGCCGTAGTAGGTGCCGTAACCGCTGTAGCCCTCGTCCTCGGAGCGCTGGACGTCGTTGAAGACCACGCCGAGGTGGGTCAGCCCGGCGCCGGCGAGCAGGGCGTGCGCCCGCCCGATCGTCGCGGCCACGGCGTGCTTGGCGCGGACGACGCAGACGACGCCGTCGGCCTGGCGGGCGAGCTCGAGGCCGTCGGCCACCGGCAGCAGCGGCGGGGCGTCGACCAGGATCGTGTCGTAGTGCGCGCGGGCCTGGCGCAGCAGCGTCGCCATCTGCCCGGAGTGGATCATCTCGTAGGGGTTGGGCGGCAGCGGTCCCGCGGCGAGGCACCACAGCCGGGGTGACGGGCCCTGCTGCAGGGCCTCGGCCAGCGAGGCGCGGCCCCCGAGGACCTGGGTGAGCCCCACGTCGCCGGGCAGCCCGAAGTAGCCCGCGATCCGCGGCTTGCGCAGGTCGCCCTCGACGACGAGCACGCGCCGGCCCGCGTCGGCCTCGGCCAGCGCGAGGTTGGCGAGCACCGTCGACTTGCCCTCGTCCTCCACGGCGCTGGTGACGACGTGGCAGCGGGAGGACTCGTCGAAGTTGAACAGGTCGAAGTTGGTGCGCACCGTGCGCAGCTGCTCGGAGATCGGGGCCCGCGGCCGGTCCCGCAGGAACAGCGGGGACCCGACGACGGCCTTGTCGTGCGCCAGGCTGCCGAGCAGCGGCTCGGGGAACGCGTGGTGCAGCGTCTCGGTGGTCCGGACCCGACGGTCCAGCGAGCGGCGCAGGACGACGACGGACATCCCGATCAGCAGGCCGCCGACGCCACCGAGCACCAGGTCGATCACGACGTGCGGCGACACGGGGCCGTCCGAGGGCAGCGGGCCCTGGACCACCTGCGCGCTGACCGTCGGGGGCAGCGTGCTGTTCAGCGGCTTCTCCAGGGCCGCGACCAGGGTCGGGAAGACCCGTCCGACCGCGCCGGCGATGTCCTGGGCCCGCTGCGGGGACCGGTCGGTCACCGTCGCGGTGAGCAGGACGGTGTCCGGGGAGACGGTCGCGGAGACCTCGTCGCCGATGGCCGTGGGGTCGGCGTCGATCCCGAGGTCGCGCACCACGTCGTCGCCGAGCCGGTAGCTCGAGAGCAGCTGCGTGTAGGACTTCACGCGGTCCTGGGAGAGCAGCGAGCCCTGGTAGGCGTCGGTCGAGCTCGTCGTGGGGTTCGACTGGGTGGAGATGTAGAAGGTGACCTGGGAGGAGTACTTCGCCGGGGTGGTGAGGGCGAAGCAGGCGGCGAGGGCGAGCCCGATCAGGGTGGCCACCACGAGGGTTCGCCACCCCCGTCGGAGCACACCGAGGTAGTCCTGTGCCGTCATGTCCGAGGTCTCCGTCCGTGTGGTTCCGTGCTGGATGGGTGCGGGAGTGTGGGGGTCGTGGCGCGTCATGCCGCCCAGCTCTCGTAGATCAGGACATCCGCGGCTCCCGGGGCGTTCTTGAAGAACTCCCAGCCGGCGACGGTGCCGGGGATCGAGCCGATGCGGCTGTCGACGACGGTGTGCACCTGGCCGTCGGGCAGGCGGAGCACCGCGTTGGGTCCGCCGTCGAGGTCGACCTGCACCGTGAGCGGCCTGCCGTCCTGCGGGAGCGCTGCGGTGAAGGGGCCGTCGTCGAGGTGGACCAAGGTGTTGCCCTGGGCGACGCTGAAGATCCAGCGGTCCGGGGTGACGACCATGTGGCAGTTGGTGTCGATGGGCGGGCGCCCGATCCACGAGGCCAGGCAGATCGATCCGGCGTCGGAGCCCGGCGTGAAGCCGAACCGGGCCCCGACGGACCGGACCCGGGCGGAGAGTGGCTGGATCAGGTAGGCGGCACCGTGGTCGTCCGGGAGGTTCCCGACGAGGGCGCGGGCGCGGATCGCCGGGCGCACCGTGCTGCCCAGCAGGATCACGTCGAGCGGGAGTCCCTCGTCGCCGCGGGCCGGGAGCGGGCCGTCGGCGTGGTTCGCCCAGACGGTCCGGAGTCGCGGAGTGGTCGGCGCGGGCACCGTCGCCGCCGTCGGGCTGACGGATTCCGAGCTCGTGCACGCCGCGACCACCGGCGCGAGCAGCGCGAGCCCGCCGAGGCCCAGGAACGCCCGGCGTCCGACGGCGACGGGTCGCTGCGGGGCAGGTCGTCGAGCGCTCACCGGGCGTCCTCGAGCGGGTCCTCGATGACGTCGTGGGCGCCGGGGATGTCGCTCGCCCGGCGGGGCCGCAGGGCACGCAGGGCCCGGCGGGCCGCGAGGCTGCGCGGTCCGTCCTGCGTCGGGATCGTCGCCCACGGGGCGCCGGCGAGCCGCTCGACCCACGTGACGTAGCGGCGGCGGGCGGCGTCGGCGCCGAGCACGTCGCGGGCGTAGAGCTGGCCGCGCAGCCCCATCGCGAGGGCCTCGGCCTCGTCGCCGGCGAGCTGCACGATCGCGTCGAGCAGGCCCGCGGGCTCCCCGGGCGTCACCGCGACGCCCGCGCCCGAGGTGGCGATCTCGGTGGTCGCGGCCGACAGCGGCGAGGTCGCGGCGACGACGGGCCGACCCGCGGTGAAGTAGGAGGTCAGCTTGCTCGGGACGCACATCTCGGTGATGCCGGGTTGCTCGTTGAGCACCAGGACGTCGGCGGCGGCGAGCGCGGTCTCGAAGTCGCCGCGGGGCAGCGGGTCGAGGAACTGCAGGGTGCTCACCCCGCGGCCGAGGGCCTCGAGGTGGGCCCGCTGGTGGCCGGTGCCGAGCAGCACGACCCGCACCGACAGGCCCCGCCGGTCGGCGAGCCGCGCCGCCTCGATCACGGTCTCGAGGCCCTGCTTGGCGCCCATGTTTCCGGCGTGCAGCGCGATCACCTCGTCGGGGCGCCAGCCGAGCGCCCGGCGCAGGGCCCGCGCGTCGCCGTGGTGCTGGTCGATGTGCGACCAGTTCCGGATGGTCGTGATCCGCTCCGGGGCCACGCCGAGCGTGGTGAGGCTGCGCCGGAAGCTGTCGTGGATCGCGACGACGCCGTCGGCCCGCCGCAGCAGCCCGGACTCGAGCCGCGCGGAGCCGGCCGCGGCCCGCCCGCCCATCAGCCCGGTCTCGGCCATCGCGCGGCCGTAGAGGTCCTGCACGACGACACCGACCGGCGCACCCGCCGCGGCGGCACGCCGCAGCGCGGCGCCGACGGTCAGCAGGGCCGGGCTCACCGCGAGCACGACGTCGGGCGCGGCCTCGAGGCGGACCGTCCCGGCGGCGGCGGCGAACGCCGCCTCCATCCCGATCCGCGCCGCGCCGGTGGGCCGCTGCGGGACCGGGTGCCACATCCGCGTGATGCGGATGTCGCCGTCCCGCTCGTCGACGCGGCGGCCGCGGTACGGCCCGGAGCGCTTCCACGACGGGTAGTGCGGGAAGCCGGTGACGACCCGGACGTCGTGCCCGGCGTCGGCGAGGAAGCGGGCGATGCCGGTCGTGTACGGGGCGATCCCCGTGGGCTCGGGGGCGTAGTTCAGCCCGAGCAGCTCGATGCGCAGCCGCGTGCGTACGGACACTGGTCAACCCCCAAGGACGGGCCGGTGAGGCTCTTCGCCGGGGAGATCGACCGTTTGAAGCAGTGCGTTACGACATTTGGACTAGTACACCTCATCTTGTGCTCGACGCTGCGTGAGAATGTGTCGACGAGGGCGGCCTGTTCAGAGCAGTCGACACTCGGTCGAGCGACGGACCGTGATGGGTACTCGATGACGGGACGGAGTCGTCCGTGCGTCGTGACGCGGTTCAGCGGCCTGCGAGGGCCGCGAGGGCCCCGGTCAGCCGGTGGAGGTCGGCCTCGGTGACGTGCAGGTGGGGCGCGAGCCGCAGCGATCCACCCCGGACGGAGGCGTGGCAGCCGACGGCGGCGAGCGTCCCGAGCGCCTCGCTCCGCATCCGCGCCGGGAGTCCGAGTCCGAGCATGTGCGGGCCGCGTCCGGAGCGCGGGACGGGGTCGAGGCCGAGCTCCCGCCCCACGTCCTCGAGACGCTCCGTGATGCGCTCCAGCCCCATGGCGATCCGGTCGACGCGCCATCGCGTGAGCTGCTCCAGCGCCGCGACGGCCATGGGGACGAGCTCGAACTTCGTCCGCTCCCCCACGTCGAACCGCCGGGCCCCCGGTTGGTACTCGTCGCGGTAGTCCACCAGCCGCGCGAAGTCCTCCGAGCCCTCCCGCAGGATCCAGTTGTGCTCGATCGGCTCGCCGTCGCGGTGCTGCTCGTCGACGTACAGGTAGCCGAGGCCGAACGGTCCGAGCAGCCACTTGTAGCCGACGGTCACCAGGAAGTCCGGCCGCACGTCGGCCACGTCGAACGGCATCGCGCCGACCGACTGGCTCCCGTCCACCACGAGGCGGGCGCCCACCTCGCGGGCCCGCCGGGCGACGACCGGGAGGTCGACGAGGGAGCCGTCGGTCCAGTGGACGTGGGGTACCGAGACCACCTCGACGCGCTCGTCGAGGACCGCGAGGATCGCCTCGGTCCAGCCCTGCCCCGCCGCACGGGCCACGGTCAGCATCTCCGCCCCGGCGGCGCGCGTGGCCGCCCGCCAGGTGTAGATCCCCGACGGGTACTCCTCGGCGAGCACCAGCACCTGCCGCCCGGGCCCGATCGGCAGGTTCCGGGCGGCGACCGCGAACCCGTAGCTCGTCGAGGGGACCAACGCCACGCCGTCGGCGTCCCCGCCGAGGAGATCCGCCACGAGCGCGCGGAGCCGCTCGACGTCGGTGAACCAGTCCCGGGAGCTGATCGTCCACGGCCGGGCCCGCTGTTCCAGAGCGGCCTCACCCGCCGCCCGGACGGCGTGCAGGACCGGCGAGAGGTTGGCGGTGTTGAAGTAACCGATCTCCGACGGGACGTCGAACGCATCTCGCTCGGAGTTCCGCGGCAGGTCCACGCGCTTAGCATTCCGTGACGGGGCCTCCAGCGGCTTCACGAACCGAAGGCGGGGTCGGCCGATGTCGTCGGACCGGAAAGCGGACTCCCTCTCGCCCTCCGGACCGGAAAACGGCCTGCTCGACGATCTCGACCGGCGGCTGCTCGCCGCGCTCGTCGAGGACCCGCGTGCGTCCCGGTCCGCGCTCGCCCGGCAGGTCGGCCTCTCGACCCCCACCGTGTCCAGCCGGCTCGCCCGCCTCGAGCGCCGCGGCGTGATCCGCGGGTACCGGGTCGAGCTGGACCCGGCGGCGATCGGGTACGGCGTCAGCGCCTGGGTCCGGGTCCGCCCCGGCCCGGGACAGCTCCCCCGGATCGTCGAGCTCGCCGACCGCACGCCCCAGGTGGCCGAGTGCCACCGCGTGACCGGCGAGGACTGCTTCGTCATGCGCGTGCACGCCGCGACGCTCGCCGACCTCGAACAGCTCCTCGACCGCTTCCTGCTGCACGGCCAGACCACCAGCTCCGTCGTGGTCTCCAGCCCGGTCCCGCCCCGTCCGCTGCCGCTCGGGGAACCGTCCGGCTGAGCACCTACCGGCGCCGCGTGCTCCAGAGCAGGCCCAGCGCCACGAGGACGAGGACCACCGAGAGCATGTCGGCGGTCGTGATCGCGTGCGAGCGCGAGAGGATCAGCAGCTTCGGACCCTCGACCGGCTGGTTGAGCGGCAGCCACACGATCGCGGCGACGACGAGCACCGCCGCCAGCACCCGTCGTCCCGTTCTGCTCACGATCACCACTGCACCACGCCCGGCCTCTCCTCCTCGTGAGCACCCCTTCTCGACGCGCTGACCGGTGTGATCCATCAGCCTCCTCCGGCCCGGGCGCACGGGCGTCCCGGCGGGACCGGGGCCTCGCGATCCCGGCGATCGAGGTCGCGGCGGTCGTCGGCACCGCGTCCACCGTGCTGGTGCGGGAGTCCGCCGAGGCCGACACCCTCGTCGTCGGTCACCGCGGGCGCGGCGGCGCCGCGAGCCGGCTGATCGGCTCGGTCGGGCTGAACTGCGTGGTGCACGCGGCCTGCACCGTGATCGTCGTCCGCGGCTGAATCGGACGAGATCAGCCACGCCCGCCGTCGGGCTGCTGACGCAGGAGCGCCACCGCCTCGAGCTGCGAGGTCACCTCGAGCTTGGTGAGGACGGAGCGGATCTGGGTCCGGACCGTCGGCATGCTGACGACGAGCCGGTCCGCGATCGCCGCCGCGCGCAGCCCCTCGGCGAGGAGCTCGAGGACCTCGCGCTCTCGCCGGCTGAGCCGGGCGAGGCGGCGGGAGAGCTCACGTTCCCGCGCGAGGTAACGGCGGTGCTGATCGACCCAGTCCCGATGCTCGACCTCGCTCATCACCGGATCGCCCTGCGCCGCGGTGACGATCGTGCGCAGCAACTCGTCGAACGAGCTGGACTTGGGAACCGAGCCGATCGCGCCCCCGGCGATGGCCGCGGCGACCCCCGGCTGGTCGACGCTCCCGCTCACCACGAGCACCGACCAGTTCCGTTCCCGGAGACGCCCGACGAAGTCGGCTCCGTGGCGATAGGTGCCGCGGTCGTCCCGGCCGAGGTCGAGGTCGAGCACCACCAGCCCGGCCGGACCGGGTGGCCCGTCGAGCATCCCGGTCAGGTCGGCGACGGGGATCGTCCTCGCGTCCAGCCCCTCGCCACGCAGGGCCATCGTCAGCGCGGTACTGAACAGCTCGTGGTCGTCGATCACGATGACGGGATATCGCTCGCCGCCCGAGGGCGTGACGTCGGCGTCCGTCACGTGGTCGCGTGTGTCTCGTCGCGCGCGACGCGCCGGCCCCCGGAACTCGCCCGCTCCCCCGCCGCGAGCCCGAGCACCACGACGGCGCCGGGCGAGGACGGGTCGGCAGGGAGGATCTCGATGGTGGCGTCCTCGGCGGCGAGCAGGGTGCGGCACACGTGGAGGCCGAGGCCCAGGCCCCCGGCGCGCTCGTCGCGCCGTCCCGGTTCGAGGACCGCTCGTTCCCGTCCGGCCGGGATGCCGGGCCCGAAGTCACGGACCCGGATCTCGACCTCGTGCCCG
The DNA here is from genome assembly GCA_963849235.1 of uncultured Actinomycetota bacterium. Classification (GTDB taxonomy): domain Bacteria; phylum Actinomycetota; class Actinomycetes; order Mycobacteriales; family Pseudonocardiaceae; genus Actinomycetospora. Next base: position 322,489 of record CAWKGY010000009.1, read on the forward strand.
CGGCGGACCGCCGCGATCCGCACCGGGCTGCCCGGAGCGTGGCGCTCCGCGTTGGCCAGCAGGTTGGTGACGACCTGGGCGAGCGTGCCGGGCGATCCGAGAACGTGCAGGCCCGGCTCCACGTCGGCGCGCACGTCCATCCCGGCGCTGCGTCGCAACAGGACGAGGCCGTCGATCGCGGGCGCCACCGCGTAGGCACCTCGGGGCTCCCCCTCGGTCGACCCCTGCAGCATGTGCTCCAGACGGCGCAGCTCCCCGGCGACGACCTGACTCAGCTGCCCGGTCCCCGCACCGCCGCCGAGGACGGCGGTCGCGCCGGCCAGCCCGGCCAGACCGTTGCGCAGGTCGTGATCGCGCTCGGCCGCCCCGGCCAGCGCCAGCTCCGCCCGTCTGAGCTCCTTCTCGTGGACGGCCTGCTCGACGTTGAGCCGGAGCAGCGCGCGGCGAAGGATCCAGAGACTCCCGCCGAGCACCATGGTGACCGCGGCCACGTGCAGCACCGCGAAGAGCGGCGTCGTCTCGGCCCCCGGCAACGGCCCCACGAACCGCCCGGCCTGGTCGGCCCCGAGCATCGCGAGGCCCTCCCCGACCACGACGAGACCGGGCGCACGCCCGACGGTGGCGCGGGCGACCACGATGAGCCCACCGACGATCCAGACGAGCGCGGACGCCAGCCCCCAGGCCCGACCACCCGCGACGGCCTGCACGAGCGCCGGGGCCAGCCCGGCCCCCAGCGCGGTCCCGGCCCCCGCCAGGACCACGACCCCCGTCAGGCCCACCAGGAGACGTGTCGCCGTGGGCGGCAGCGGCGCCACCAGGACGAGCACCCACAGCCCTACAGCGGTCGCGGAGACCACGAGCAGACCGGCTGCCGCCGTCGGGTCGGGCCCGTCCACGAGACCGCGGATCGTCCAGAGCGGGATCGCGAGCAGGCTGTACCACCCCACGACGAGTCCGAGCCACGTCCCGCGCGCGTCGCCGGTCAGCCGGGCCGCGAACACCAGCATCAGGGCGGCCACGCTGCCGCTCGAGGCGGTGAACCCGGCCAGGAGGAGCACGAACACGGGGGCCGCGTCCGCATCCGGTTCGCTCACCCGGGCCAGGAGCGCCAGCGCCGCCCCCACCAGGACGAGCACCAGCACCAGGTTCAGGACCACCTGGCGCGTGGCTCGCGCACGACGCACCGCGACGCGGCTCCGGTCCACCCGCGCGAGTTGCGCGAGCACCGCGTCGATCAGATAGCGATCGGGCCGTACGTGTTCGATCGATTCCGCCATCGAGCGACCCCCCAATCTCCCGCTTGTCGTTCCCCCCGGTCCTCCTCAGGCTGGGTCTGGTCCCTGTGGAGGCAATCGCAGGCAAAGGTAACAGCGCAGAGTGAGTAATTCGCCTATCAGTGGGGCGCAAGTGTGTTAACAGCCACCAAAATGCTACTCACCGTGAAATTGCTGACGAGTAGCGTCACTCGGCCGAGTTCGATGTGAAATCGGTGTCGCGTCCGAGCGGTTCGACGGCGTCGAGGTCGGCCAGCCGCGCGGTGAGGCGCTCGCGGATGCGGTCGAAGGCCGCTGCCCCGAGCGGGAGCCGCAGCGGCGGGTCGTCCAGCCCGACGAGGTCGACGATCGCCCGCGCGGCCCGCGTCGGGTCCCCGGGCTGGCACCCGTCCTGGGCGAGGAACCGCTCGCGCGACGCCTCCATGATCGGCGCGTAGTCCTCGATCGGCCCACCGTGCGCCGCGGAGCGTCCGGCGAAGTCGGTGCGGAACGGACCCGGCTCGACGAGCGTCACCGCGATGCCGAGGGGCGCGAGCTCCAGGGCCAGCCCCTCCGAGAGGCCCTCGAGGGCGAACTTGGTGCCGGCATAGGCGGCTCCGCCCAGGGTGGCGGTCACTCCGCCGACCGAGGACATCTGCACGACGTGGCCCGATCGCTGGGTCCGCATCACCGGCAGCACGGCTCGGAGCACCTCGATCACACCGAACACGTTGACGTCGAACTGCGCCCGGATCTGTTGGTCCGACAGTTCCTCGATCGCACCGCGACTGCCGTAGCCGGCGTTGTTGACCACGACGTCGATCCGGCCGAACTCCCCCACCGCGACGTCGACCGCATGCCGCACCGCGGCGGGGTCGGTGACGTCGACCGCGACGGTGCGGACCCGCTCGGGCGCCCGCTCGACGAGGTCGGCGAGACCGTCGACCCGGCGCGCGGTCGCCACGACCCGGTCCCCCGCGTCCAGTGCCGCCGCCGCGATCTCGCGTCCGAAGCCGCTGCTCGTCCCGGTGATGAACCAGACCCGGCTCATGAGCTCACGCTCCCTCGTTCGACACATCTACCTTGGTACTCAAGCTACTTTACCTTGGGCATCAAGGTACCGTCGAACCGTGAGCTCACCGGACGCCTCGGACGCGACCGACTCCGTCGCCGCCGAGCTCCCGACGTGGATGACCCACCTGCCCGGCGCCCGACCGGACGTGGAGGGCGCCCGTCAGCGCATCCGGCGCCTGGCCCGCCTCTTCGACGAGGTCCTCTCCGACGCCGCCGCCGACCACGACCTCACCGTCGGCGACTGGGAGGCCCTCTCGGTGCTCGCCCGCCGCGAGCCGCCGCACGAAGGGCTGCCGACGGACGTCGCCCGCATGCTCGGGATCACCTCGGGGACGATGAGCCTGCGGATCGACCGCCTCGCACGCGCCGGCCTCGTCGAGCCGAGCCCTCGCGCCGACGGTGACGGCCGCAGCCGCCCGATCCGCCTCACCGCGGACGGTCGCCGGCGCTGGCGCGCGGCCACCGACGAGCGCATCCGGGTCGAGGACGCCCTGGTCACCGGCGCGCTCGACGCCGAGCGGCTCCACGCCCTCAACGAGCTGCTCGCTCCGCTGCTCGTCCGTTTCGAGGCCGAGCTCGGGCACGCGCCCGCCACCGGCGCCGGTGCGACGCACGCGCTGAGGAGCGGATACGTCAGCCGATGCCCAGGTGGCTCCCCATCTTCGAGGTGCACCAGCCGCCGCCGGCGCTGCTCGTCGAGCAGGTCCAGGAGTACATGGTCCCGGCGGAATCCCTCACCGTCGCCGGGGGTCGTGCCGGTCGCGAGCCACTGGGCCGCCACGGAGCGGGCGTGGTCGCAGGGCACCGTCCCGTTCTCGACGACCACGGAGTGTCCCGACGCGGACCCGCACGAGTAGCCGCCCGCCGGCACGACGACGTCGGAGCTCGGCACCGCCACGGGTGCGACCACCGGCGACGACGAGCCCGACGCCACCACGACCGGCGAGGTCCGCGGCACCAGCATGAGGCCGGCGAGGACGAGGGCGCCGATGACGACGAGCGTGCCGCAGGCCAGCGCGACGGAGCGGTACACGCCGTGCTCGGGCGGGGAGGGCTGGACGGGCTGCACCGCGTAGGCCACCGGCCACGGCGGCGCGTACTGGAGCTGCTCGAATCGGGGCTGCTCGAATCGGGACTGCTCGTACCGGGACTGCTCGTATCCGGACCAGCCGTGCTGGACGAACGTGGGCTGCTGGTGCGGCGGATGCGGTCGTCCCCACGACGGCGGCGCTGCCTGGTTCATGCTCGTCCCCCCGAGACCCGGTGGGAGGTGACCCACCGGACGTGTGTGCTGTCGTCCACCACCTCGTCGTCGATCTACGGAGCGTTCCCGGGACCCACCGCACGTCACTCGAACGAGTGAGGATCGCTGCCGCCGCGGAATCACCGACGGATATCGACGACCCGGCAGACGTTTCGAGAACAAGGTCCTGCGGACCCGGTTCCGCAGCATCCGTGCGGCACGTCGTCTCGGGTCCGTGACCCGACGCCGCATCAGGACCGGAGGGCCTCGACCCGACCGTCGACCACGACCTGCCGCGCCTGCTCCCGGCGTTGTGCCCGCCCCTCGCGGGCGTACCAGGCGCCCATGACGGCCGTCGCGGTCGCGAGCTCCACGAGGTCGCCACCGGAGAACATCACCTGCGCCCCGAGCTGCACCTGGGCGGGCGTCCCGGCCATCGCCGGCAGGTCGTGCGCGTACATGAGCTTGGCGAGGATCCCGTGCGCGGCGGCGGCCACGACGAGCACGGCCAACAGGCCCGGCAGGCGCGGGCGCCGCGGCATCGGGTCGCGTCCCGCCACGACGGTGCTGAACAACCATCCCGCCAGGAACATGTGGATGTGCACGAGCACGTAGACCCAGGTCACGGCGTGGGCGAGGCCGAACAGCGGGGTCAGGTAGAAGGCGTACATCCCGCCGACCTCGAGCAGGAGGACGACCGGCGCCCACGTCACCACCCGGGCCGCGCGACCGTGCAACACCGCCAGCACCCGCCGTCGTGCGGGCACCCCCACCGTCCGCAGGACCAGTGTGATCGGCGCGGACAGGGCCAGCAGCAGCGGAGCGAGCATGGCCAGGAGCAGGTGACCGGTGACGTGCACGGCGAAGACGTCCGCGTGGGTGCTGATCGGCGGGACGAGCGCCGCCGCGAGGACCCCGAGCCCGGCGAGCGCACTCAGCGTGCGCATCACCGGCCATCGATCACCGCGCCCGAGCAGGCACCGGACCCCGGCGAGGTAGAGCAGCGCCACCGCCACGAGCGGGACCAGGGGCAACCACGACGCGAGCGAGGCGCCGGCGGGCGCCATCCCGGGCATCGAGGTCACGGGGTGGCTCGACGTTCGGCGACCGAGCGGGCCGTCCCGAGCAGGAGCCCGAGGCCGACGAGGACGCCGAGAGCGCCGAGGCCGTTCCAGACGAGGTCGTAGGGCAGGAGGTCGACGCCGTAGCGGATCTGGTGCAGGCCGAGGGCCTTGTGCTGGACGAGGCCGTCGTAGACCTGGAAGCCGCCCCACCCGATCAGGCCACCGGCCCACACGCGGCGGGGCACCGTCGTGTGCCGTCGCTGCAGGTCCGCGAACCAGAACAGGCCCACGACGATGGCGAGCCACCCACCGGCGTGGAAGAACCCGTCCGAGACGAGACCGACGTCGGAGGTGGAACGGTCGTAGAAGTGGTGCCAGTGCAGGATCTGGTGGAAGACCGTCTCGTCGAGGAACGCAGCGACCCCGACCCCGAGGAGCACGCCCGCGCCGACGGAGCGACCCGGCATCGCCCGGCGGGCCTCCGGGCCGGCGCCGACCTCGGTGGTGACCATCTGGTGCTCCTCCGCCTCGCGAGGCCCGGGCGGACCGACACCGGACCGGAGGAGCTTCCCGACCCCCGAGACCGGCGAAACGCCGACCGGGCCGGCGAGCGGGGCCTTCTAGGCTCGCGACCATGTCCTCGCCGACTCCCCCGCCCGACGACCTCCGGCGCGCCGTCGACGCGGTGCTGCCCGACGCCCGGCGCGACCTCGAGGCGCTGGTGCGCATCCCGAGCATCTGGGCCGACCCCGAGCACGCCGAGGACACCCGCCGCAGCGCCGACGCGGTCGCGACGCTGGCCCGCGAGGCGGGTGCGGCCGACGTGCAGGTGATCGCCGCCGACGGCGGTGCACCCGCCGTCGTCGCGCACTGGCCCGCGCCGAGCCACGATCCCGCCCACCCGGCCCCCACGGTGATGCTCTACGCCCACCACGACGTGCAGCCGACCGGCGGCGACGAGCTCTGGACGACCCCGCCGTTCGAGCCCCACGAGCGCGACGGCCGCCTGCACGGCCGCGGGGCCGCCGACGACAAGGCCGGGGTCATGACCCACCTCGCGACGCTGCGCGCCCTCGGCGGGCGCCCGCCGGTGGGGGTGACGTTGTTCGTGGAGGGCGAGGAGGAGTCGGGCTCGCCGACGCTGCCCGCGCTGCTCGCGGAGCACCGCGACGCCCTGGCCGCCGACGTCATCGTCATCGCCGACGCCGCCAACCCCGCCGTCGACGTCCCCGCCCTGACCACCAGCCTCCGCGGCCTGACCAACGTCGCGGTCGAGGTCTCGATGCTCGAGCGCGCGGTGCACTCCGGGATGCTCGGCGGGCCGGCCGGGGACGCCCTGACCGCCCTGTGCCGGCTGCTCGCGACGCTGCACGACGACAAGGGCGAGGTCGCCGTCGCGGATCTGACGACGGGGTCGTCGACCGCCACCGACGACTCGACCCCGGACGTCGACGAACAGACGTTCCGCGGAGACGCCGGACTGCTCGACGGCGTGGAGCTCATCGGCACCGGCTCCATCACCGAGCGGCTCACCCACAAGCCGGCGATCTCCGTGCTCGGCATCGACGCGCCCGCCGTCGACGGCTCGGCGAACGTCCTGCTCCCCCGGGCCCGGGCGATGATCAGCCTCCGCCTGGCGCCGGGCGACAGCACCGCCGACGCGTTCGCCGCCCTCACCCGGCACCTGCACCGCCACGTCCCCTGGGGCGCCCACCTCGAGGTCACCCTGAACGCGTCCGGTGAGCCGTTCGCGCTGGAGCCCGTCGGCTCCGTCTACGACCTCGCCCGCGACGCCCTGTCCACCGCCTTCGAGCACGCCGCCGTCGAGGTCGGCATGGGCGGCACGGTCCCGTTCATCGCCGAGTTCGCCCGCACCTTCCCGGGCGCGACGGTGCTCGTCACCGGCGTGGGCGACCCGGCGAGCCGTTGGCACGGCATCGACGAGAGCCTGCACCTCGAGATGTTCGCGCGGTGCGTGCTCGCCGAGACGATCCTGCTGCGCTCGCTCGCCCCGCGGCCTTGACCGGTGCAGCGGGTCGCCCGGCCTGCTCGCCGGCATCCGCGTCGGTGTGGCGCCCGCGCTGTGCGACATTCGCGTGACCGCAGCAACCCCACGGTGGACCTTCACCCGCCCGGGGGAACCGTCGGCCCGTGGACCGACCCTTCGGCGCTGAACCGATCATTACGGGCTGTTGTGTTGTGCGGAACAAGATCGCCGTACTGAATGGTAGGGGTCCACACTCCGGTGCAAGGAAGCGCGAGAAACGGAGAGCTCATGACGATGATCGGCAGCCCGTGGGACGTCGAGACCGGGAGCGAGTGGGGTGTCGACCAGCCGGTGCGTCCGGAGTGGTTCGACCAGCTCGTCGATCTGCACGTCCTGAGCGTCCACGGCGACGACCACGCCGCCCGTGACATGGCGCGATGGTCCGCCGAGGACCCGCAGGTCGCCCTCTTCTCCACCCAGCTCCACGCCGCCCACCGGTCCTTCTCCGGCTCCTGATCCTCGACCTCGCACGCTCCGCCCCCGGACCCCGGGCGGTGTGTGCGACCCCCTTCCCGGCGCGCTCTCCGGTTCTCGACCGCGACGTCGTCGGACGCCCGAGGTGCCGTCACCCACGGTGACGCCGAACGGCCCCCGCTGCCCGTCACGCACCGCACCCGCTCGACGGCGGTGCGGCGAGCGGCGCGTGTCGTGAGGTGTCCGTGGCGGCCCCCCGGGAGGGCCGCGGCAGAGGTCTCACCGCCCACCGCAGCGACGCCGCTACCCGCCGTCGCCCGCCTGTCGCGTCCCGTGCGGACGAGCCGGTCTTCCTACGGTGCTGGGCAGACCTCCCGCTCCCCAGCACCCGCCCCGGGCGCGACCAGTCGCGTCACGGGGCTCCGAGGACCCGACCCATGTTCAAGGGATTCAAGGACTTCCTGCTCCGCGGCAACGTGATCGACCTGTCGGTCGCGGTCGTCATCGGCGCAGCGTTCACCGACGTCGTCACGGCGTTCACCAACTCGTTCCTCAAGCCGCTGATCCAGCTGCTCTCCCCCGGCGTCGGCGAGTTCGCCGGCACCGTCCGCGTCGACGACGTGGTGTTCGACTACGCCACCGTCATCAACCAGACGATCACGTTCATCATCACCGCAGCGGTCGTCTACTTCCTCGTCGTCGCCCCGATGAAGGCGATCCAGACCCGGCGGCTGCGCGGCGAGGAGTCCGGGCCGGCGCAGCCCACCGACGTCGAGCTCCTCGTGCAGATCCGGGATCTCCTCGAGGACCAGGCCACCGCAGGCCGGCGCCCGACGTCGATCTCGGCGGACGACCGATTCCCGGCCGAGCGCGTGCCGGCGGGGGTCGGGGCGGTCGCGGACGCGAACAGCACCAGCCCGGTCCTCCCCCCGACCCGGATGCCCGGCCCGGCGGCTCCGGCACCCGCCCGCCCGCATCCCGCCATGGCGGACGCCGGCGCATCCCGCCGCGCGCGCCCGGTGTCGTCGGCACCTCCGCCGCAGTACGCCGAGATGCCGGCCGGGCAGTTCGCCGCGAGCCCGTCCGGCACTCGCCACGCCCGGTGATCTCCTCTCCGGGACCATCACGGGGATCCGGGTCCGCGGGACCCGGATCCTCGCCGGGCGCGGTACTCGGCGAGACCGACGCGTGATCCCGGCGGGCCGCGCGGGGTGCCGGCTCAGGACGCGGTGACGATCGGGACCGCGCGTTCCTCCGGCGCCGCGGCGGCCAGCTGGACCACCCGTTCCTGGGCCTCGTCCTTCGCCTTCTCCGCCTGGGCCTTCCCGGCCGACCCGACCTGCACCCCGAAGTAGGCCCCGACCAGGGTGCCGATCGCCCCGAGCGCGGTCCCGACGACGTTGTTCACCTCGCCCGCCGGATACCGGAACATGGCGACCACCACCAGCACCACGATGGCCACCAACGCCGCGATCACCGCGACGAGGCCGTACCTCCACTTGACGTCCACGGCTCCCCCTTCCGCCCGCGACCAGCCACGATGCCGCCGCGGGTCCAGGGTCCTCGTCGGGGACATCCCGGCGCTCTACGCATTTCTCCCTACCGGCGCCGCCCTGGCCACCAGGACGAGCTACGGAACTCCGCGACCGTTGAACGCGAGGTCCCAGACGACGAGCTCGCCCCCCGCGGTCGGCCCGCGGTAGAGCACCGCGTGACCGCAGACGCGGATCGTCGTGCCCGGGCCCCGGCCGTAGTAGGGCTCCCGCACCGCACACCCGACCGTCTCGCCGTCGTGCATCATCCGCGCGTAGTACCGGACGCCGAGCGCGTGCAGGTACGCCGGCACCGTCCCGGCACGCAGCGCGTCGAGGTAGCCGGGCGCGGACACGAGGCCCTCGAGCTGGACGACGGGGTGTGCGGTCGAGTCCGCGAACGTCGCGGCCATGTCGCCCATCGCGATCACGGCGCCGGGCGGGAGCGTGCGGTCGGCCCACTGCCCGCCGTCGACGTCGCGGACCATGCCCGAGGCGACCGGGTCACGGGGCGTCACGGCCGCGGCGTCGTGCAGCGCGAACACGGCGACGAGCACGACGAGCAGCGCAGGCGCCGCGTACCGGACCACCCTCGACGTCGAGAACCGCGCACCGAGCACCCCGGCCGCGAGCACGAGCCCGACGACGCCGAAGGAGAAGTACCAGCCCTGCAGGTCCCAGGTGGACGCGACGGCGTAGTACCCGACCTGCAGGACCTGACCGACCAGCAGGACCGCGATCACCGTCCGGACCTCCGCTGCCCGGTGCCGCAGCGGCTCCGGGAGCACGCCCCGCCGCGATGGCCGCAGGACCAGCAGCGCCGCGACCCCGACGACGAGCAGCGTCGCCCCGAAGCACATCGGCAGGGGGCCGAGGCGGCCGAAGAGCAGGAAGTCGCCGACGATGCCGAGGTTCTGCCCGAGCGGCCCCAGCTGCTTGGCCAGCCCGCTCACGGGCAGGGCGGTCCCGACGAGCCACTGGTTCAGGGCGGCGTACGCGGCGAGGGTCACGACGACGGGTCCGACGAGGACGGGCAGGAGCACGACCCGCCGGTGCCACGTCGCGGCGCCGACCACCGCGAGCAGCCCGACGAGCACCACCGTGTCCAGCCGGGTGAGCGCCAGGACCGCGAGGAGACCGCCGAGCAGCGCCACGTCGCGCGTCGCCGGGGCCCGCGTCAGCAGGCCGCGCCCCAGCAGCGTCGTGACGACCGCCAGCAGCACGACCCCGACCAGCGCGTTCTCGCACCCGCTCCACCACCGGGCGTGCGGGACCAGGGCGACCAGGCCGACGACGGTGCCGACCGGACCGAGGACCGCCCGACCCAGCCGGGCCAGCAGCCACAGCGCGAGCGCCCACAGCGCGATCAGCAGCACGACAGTCACGACGACCGCTCCGGCGCGATCGACCCCGGTGACCCGGTAGGCCGCGGTGAGCACGAGGAACCACAGGGGCTGGTAGCCGTTGGTGACCTGCAGCCCGTCGAAGGTCGACCCGCCGCCCTGCGCGGCGTGCAGGGCGGTGAGGACGTAGTAGCGGGAGTCGTCGGAGTCCAGCGCGAGCTGGGAGAACGGCCACGGCGTGACCAGGACCGAGACCAGCTTGGCGCCGCCGAGCAGGAGACCGACCAGCCAGATCGCGAGAGTGGCCGGGCGGACGCTGCGGGCGGCCCTCTCGCCGAGCGCGCGGCGGGTGGCCCTCCGGATCGCGGCCCGTCGCGTGGTGCTCCGCCGCGGGTCCGCCGGCGGGGCGAGCAGCGCGGCGGCGACGCCGTCGGGGGTCGGGTCGACGCTGCCGCGACGGCGGGCTCGGCGGACGGTGCCGGTCACATCGGTCACGCTGGGTCTCCGGGGCAGGAGGGGACGCTGGCCTGGCCGTGCGCTCCCGGAGCGGGGCGGCCGACTGGTGCATCGAGCGGCGCGGAGCAGCTGTCAGCAGGAAACCTGACGACCACCCGAACGTGTCGGCGGGTCCGGCGTCGGTCGAGCTCGATGGATCAGAGCGAATCCCAGAACCGCTGCACCGTGCGGGCGGCCCGCCACGCCGAGGACGTGCACGCCGCCCGATCCCGCCGCGACGGCGGTGGCGATGGTGGGCCAGCTGCGCGGGGTCGGCCTGCAGCTCATGCTGACCGGCGCGGTCCTGGACACCGAGGTGCTCGCTGCGCAGCTGGCCGACCAGTGGCGGCGGGCGCTGCAGGCTGATCTCCGGAGTCAGGGCCGCTGACGCGGCACGACCGCACCGGGCGCCTCACCGCCCGGCTCAGCCGGAGCGGTGGCTCGCGATCAGGGCGAGAGCTCCGTCGAGCGCGCGGCGCAACGCCATCGGGTTCCGGTGAGCCTGGGCGAGGAGCAGACCGCCCTGCAGGCTCGCCAGCGTCGATGTGGCGAGCCAGTCGACGTCGGCCTCCGGGTGCAGCTCCCCCGCGGAGACCATCGCGGTCAGGCCGGCGCGGATCGCGGACTCCCACCGGTCGTAGCCGGACGCCAGGACGCCCCGGATGGCGTCGTCGCGTTCACCGAGCTGCCCGAGGAGGTTGGCGATCGGGCACCCGCCCGCTCCCTGACGCTGCCGCGCCACCGCGACGAGGGCGTCGGCCCACCGCACGAGCCCGTCCCAGCCGGTCAGGTCCGCGAAGAGCTCGTCCTGGGCTCCCAGCACGGTGTCGTTGGTGGACTCGGCGACGGCTCGCAGCAGGTCGTTCTTGTCGTCGAAGTAGTGGTAGAGCTGGCTGCGCGACGCCGGAGCACGGGCTCCGACCGCGTCGAGGCTCGTCCCGGACGCCCCGAGTTCGGCCACGATCTCCGCCGCCGCGGCCACGATCCGGTCGCGGGTACGGCGACCCCGCTCCGTGCTCGGCGCTGCTCCCACTCCTGCATCCTGACGTGACTGGACTTGACAGTCCACTCCGTTGCTCGACAGGATCGCCACTGGACTAGCCAGTCCAGTCGCACGACGAAGCGGAGACATCGTGACCCTGACCATCCGGGAACAGTCCGACCGCGTGAAGGCGGCCGCCGCGCGCAACCTGCCCGCCGAGGTGGTGGAGGCGTTCGACCGTGACGTGTCGGGCTTCCGGGACGAGGGCGTCCCTCCGGGAGTGGTGGTGCCGGGCGATCACCTCGAGGCGTTCACCCTCGAGGACGCCACCGGCACCCCGGTCGCCCTCGACGACCTCGTCGCCGACGGACCCGTCGTGGTGGTCTTCTACCGCGGGGGTTGGTGCCCCTACTGCAACGTGGCCCTGCGCGCCTATCAGCAGGAGCTCCTCCCCCAGCTCCCGACGTTCGGCGCTCGACTCGTGGCGATCAGCCCGCAGGCTCCCGACGAGTCGCTGACCACCACGCAGAAGGCCGACCTCGAGTTCACCGTGCTCTCCGACCCCGGCGCCCGGGTGGCCCGCCGGCTCGGCATCGCCTTCACCCAGTCCGCCGCGGTCCTGGCCGCGCAACGCGCGATCGGAGTCGACCTGGTCGACGCCAACGCAGAGGGTTCGACCTGGCTACCTCGCCCGACGGTCCTCGTCGTCGACCGTGACCGGACGATCCGCTTCGCCGACGTCCGACCCGACTTCACCGCTCGGACGGAGGTGGCCGACATCGTCGAGGCGTTGGGCGCCCTCGGCTCAGGGCGTCGAGACGGCAACCGGGTCGGCCGGGATCAACGTCGCCACGGAGACGTGCGGCCAGGTGAGCCCGTTGAAGTTCAGGTGCACCAGCTGGGTGTACTGGACCTGGGTGTAGCTGACATCGAGGACGGTACCGTCGGCCACGGCTGAGGTCGCGGTCACCGTGAAGGCAGGGACCAGACCGTCGGCGGCGCTGTCGGCGCCGGCCACGGTGACCGACTCGCCGGGTTGCAGGGCAGGAACCTTGATCTGCTCGGCCACCGTCTCGACCCAGAAGATCGAGCTGATCCGCACGGCGTCGGCGTTCGGTCCATCCTGGGTGCCTTCGAGGAAGGCGATGTTGTCGGTGCCTCCGCCGACCAGCCCGGGGACCACCGGGGTGCCGAGCAGCGGCGTGCTCGGGTCGGAGTCGAGGAAGATCACGAACGTGCCGGTGATGGTCTGCGGCGCGATCCGATTACGGAGGACGGTGGTCGGGTCAGCAAGGATCTCCTTGGTGATCGTTCCGTTCGCCTTGAACGGTGCCAGAATCCTGCGGAATTCGGAACGTCGCGTTGTTGTCGGCATCCTGGCTCGAGAACACGCCCACCAATCGTCCGTTCGGGTCACCGATCGGGAAGGGCGTGATGTCGACCGGGTCGATCTTCGGGGCAGGCGCGGTGATCGATGTTCCCTGGGCCTCGATGGTGGTGCCGTGCGGGATCGATGCCATCCGCACGACCGTGGTGGGTTCGGTGGGATCGTCGGTCTGCGGAACGTTCAAGAGGACGCCCGGTTCGAAGTGGATACCGACGGTTCTGCCAGGGGTGCTGACGTCACTGATCCGCTGGACGTAGGGGACGCCGTTGAGGGCGATGTCGCCCTGGACCAACCCGCGGTTGGGGACCGAGCCGAGCGGAGAGGAGAACTCGAGGGTCTCCTCGGTCAGGTTGAGCTCGAGGATGTTGTCGTTCACGTTCTTCGGATTATTGGGGTCCGGGGTCACGGGCAGCGAGGTCGGGCTCTTCGCGACGTTCTGCGGCCGGAAGATGGTGTTGAATCCCTTGCCGCGGAACGCCGTGCCGGCCAGGGGGGCGAGGGGCCCGAGCGGTGGTTGGGGCTGCGCCGTGGCGAGGGCATGCGGCTGGACTGCTGCCTTCTGCGGGTTGGTCGGCACCTGACCCCACGTGAAGTCGCGCGTGAGATCGCCGGTGCGGGTGATGGGGACAGGGTTCGTCACAGTCACTCCTCGGGGGTGGGGCCGGCGACCGACTGCGTCCGCCGAGCGCACGTGGTTCCGCGCTCCTGCTGTCGTTGCGACAACCGTGCGCGGTCTGCCGTTCGTCGTATGACACGGATCTATCTGCGAGGTGCGAGTCCTTGCACCCGCGCTACTACTGAACCCACCCTCCCACTGCTGTGAATATGCGCCCGACCGAAATCCACCCTGACGGTCTAGCGGTGCCACTCGATACGACCAGGGAATTCGGGGACCACAACTGATCGCGCCCCGGAGAGATCTCGACGGGACCACGACAAGAGATCTATCAAGGCGTGCAGAGAGCCGGACAGAGTCATCCTGAGCACGTCGCGTGCATCTCTGACGACGTACCGCAAAGGCGGCGAACCCCTCTGGGCCCGATTGCCCGGATGAAGCAGTAGAACATCGACACTACGGGTTCACTTGCTCACGTCCTGCTGTCCAGTCGTCCGGAGCAATGCAGCCTGAATCGGAGATCCGATAATGGGTCGACGTCACGCTCCCTGGCGGGTGTCTAGCACCACCCCGTCATGGCCCGAGCCATCGAGGTGATCAGCTCGGCGACCGCAGCGGGCGGTATCGCGGTCGAGTCGCACACGAGGTGGTAGAGCCCGGCGTCGTCGGGGTCGCGGCGGTAGAACCGCCGGACGTAGGCGGCGCGTGCCCGGTCGGCGTCGGCCATCTCCCGCTGCGCCGTGGCCGCGTCGATGCCGCGCGATGCCATGGCCTGCCGGAGCCGTCGTTCCCGCGGACCGTGCAGCCGGACGTGCAGCGTGCCCGGTCGGTCGGCGAGCACGACGGCGGCCGCGCGGCCGAGCACCACCCCGCCGGTGCTCGTCGCCATCCCGCGGATCACCTTCTCGGTGTGGGCGACGAACGCCTGGTCCGACACCAGGGTCCCGACGGCGTCCCCGATCGGCGCGGTGGGCACCGTGCCGGTCACCGCCGCCACCCGCGCCGCACCGGCGAGCCACCGCGACACCCATCCGGTCTCGGCCCGGTCGTCACGAGCCAGGCACTCCTCCATGCTGACCCCGAGCGCGCGGGCCACCTGCACGGGGATGGCGCGGTCCACGAACGGCAGCCCGAGGGCCTCGGCCACGGCGGGCGCGACGGCACTGCCGTGGGCGCCGTACTGCGCCGAGATCGTCACCACGCGCATCGACACACCCCTCTCGCCCACCGCTCCGGGAGGCCGACCCCAGCACCTCCCCGCGGCTCACGTCGAGATGGTCCACCTGGACGAGTGGCCCCGTCACCCCCCGGCTTCCGGGACGGTGGTCGAGGTCGAGGTCCACGAGGGCGCCGAACCCGGAGAGCTCGAGGACGCGCCGCGCGAGCGAGCCGTGCGGCACGTCCATGCGCAGCTCGATCCGCAGGACCTCGAGACGGGCGACCATCGCGAAGAGCACGTGCAGCCCGGCGCTGTCGATGTAGCCGAGCTCGCCGAGGTCCATCGTCACGGCCGTCATCCGGTTCGTGATGGCGGTGGAGATCTGCTCCTCGACGATCGCGGCGTTGGCCAGGTCGATCTCGCCGGCGATGGCGATACGGACGGTGGTGCCGACCGGTTGGACGAGGACGTCGGCCGTGGTCATCGATCGCTCCCGTCGAGACGGTGCGTCATCGTCACCGTCGTGCCTCCCTGGTCGGTGGTGATGTCGAACCGGTCGCTGCACTGCTGCATGAGGGTCATGCCGCGGCCCCGGTCCCCGCCACGTGCCGAGCGCCACAGCCCGTGGTCGCGCACGACCGAGACGACCTCCGGGCCGTCGAGCCGGACGCTCACCATCAGGATTCCCCCGCTGACCCCGTAGGCGTGCTCGACGACGTTCGAGCACGCCTCACCGACCGCCACGAGGACGTCGGCGATCTCCTCGGACGACGCCCGCGCGGCGACCAGCCATCGGCGGACGGCCGCGCGGGCCTCGGCCAGCGACCGCGGCGTGGCCTGGACGACGAGGTCGAGCGGCACCAGCTGCGCGCCGGCGATGCGATGGACCGCGAGGACCGCCACGTCGTCGGGAACGCTCTGCACACCGATCAGTTCGCGCACCGCGCTCGTGCACGCGGACTCGGCCCCGTCGACGATCAGCGCGTCGCACAGCATGTCCAGCCCCGCGTCGAGCGGGCGGTACCGGCGTTCGACGAGGCCGTCGGTGTACAGGAACAGCAGTGACCCGGCCTCGAGCCGGATCTTCGTCGTCCGGCGGGGCGGCCCCACCGAGACCCCGAGCGGGAGGTCCACGGGGAGGCTCAACGGTGCCGCGGGCCGATCGACCGAGCCCAGGACCGGGGGCAGGTGGCCGGCCGAGGAGAGGGTCAGCTCCTCCAGGGAGGGTTCGAAGATCCCGTAGAGGGCGGTGGCCATCACGCCGTCCTCGAAGTGCTGGACGTTGCGGTCGAGCCGCTCCAGGACCTCCGCCGGGTCGTCCTCCTCGAGCGCGAAGGCCCGCAGGGCGCTCCGGATGCGTCCCATGACGACCGCCGCGTGCAGCCCGCGTCCGACGACGTCGCCGATGACGACGCCGAGGCGGCCGGAGGGGAGCTTGAAGACGTCGTACCAGTCGCCGCCGAGGCCGCCCTCGTCACCGGGGATGTAGCGCGCCGCGAACCGGAGCCCCGCGACCTCGGGCAGCCGCCCCGGCAGCAGGCTGCGCTGGAGTGCCCGGGCCGCCGCGCGGTCGAGGTCGCTCAGGCGGGTCCGGGTCACCAGCGCGATGCGGTCGGCCACCAGCCGGAGGAGCTCGGCGTCGTCGTGGGTGAACCGCCGGGGCGTCAGCGTGCCCACGTGCAGGACCCCGACGATGCTGCCCTCGGCCATCAGCGGGACCCCGAGGAGCGAGCGGATCCCCTTCTCGCGCAGGAGCGGGTTGAGCACGTTCGTGTGGTCGACCTCTTCGATGACCACCGCGCGCCGTTCCGCGGCGATCCGGCCGGCGAACCCCTTCCCGACGCGGGATCCGGACGCCCTGGCGCACCTCCTCCTCGATCCCCTGCGCGGCCGTCGCCACCAGCTCGTCCGACTCCGGATCGAGCAGCAGGACGGCGGCCGTGTCGGCGCCGAGGAGGGTCCGGACCCGACCGAGCAGCTCCGTCAGCAGGTCGTCGACGTCGAGCTGGGCCAGCGCGGTGTCGGTGACGAACTCGATTCTCCGCAGGCGGTCCTCGTCACTCGTGGAGCCCGCGACGGTCATGGCCGCGACCGTAGTAGCCGGTCGGTCGTCCGCCCAGGGACCGTCGCCGGACGGACACCGACGGTCCGGTCAGCTCGCCCGTCCCGGCGGCGGCCACCAGCCGATCTCGGCGACCGGGGTGGCCGGCGAGCCGGTCACCCGCGGTACGACGTCGGTCACGGTGGAGAGCTCTCCCCCGGCGATCGCGAGGTACCAGGAGATCCAGGCCTCGATCTGTTCGCCGCTGAACCCTCGCCGCCACCGCCGGTCGAACGCCTCCTCGACGGTCTCGGGCTCGTAGCGGTACGGGACGCCCGGTCGCGCGCGCGATCTGCGCGACCTCCTCCTCGAGGGTCAGCGCCTCGGGCCCGGTGACCTCGAGGATCGCCCCGTCGTGCTCGACGCCGGACCGTCGTCCCGGACGAGGGCGGCGATCACCGCGGCGAGGTCCTCGTGCGCGACGAAGGCCGCCCGTCCCGTGCCGCCGGGGCCGCGCACGACGAGCTCGTCGTCGGCGATCGACGCCGGTGTCGAGGCGTAGATGCCGGCGCGGACCACCGTGTGCCGCACGCCCGACGTGGCGAGGAAGCGTTCGGTCAGCCAGTGGTCCCGGGCGTTGCGGTAGGTCGCCGCGGGACGCCGCCCCGAGCAGCGACACGTAGACGACGCGCTCGACGCCGGCCGCGACCGCGGCGGTGACGACGGTCGCGTGCTCCTCCAGCCGCCGGCCCGTGGGCCGCCCGGACACGAGGACGACGGTCGAGGCGCCGTCGAGCGCCGCACGCAGGGCCGACTCGTCGTCGTAGGCGGCCGGTCCACGCCGGACGGCTCCCGGCAGATCGGGCATGCGTTCGACGTCGCGTCCGACGAGGACCTGCGGCACGCCCTGCTCGGACAGGCGGCGCGCGACCCGGCTGCCCAGGGCTCCGGAGGTCCCGGTGACGGCGACGGTGGTGGGGTCAGGCATGGGATCCGTTCTGTCGATCACGGCCGGATCGGTCGGTCGGGCGGCTCGGCCCGCAGCCGGGCGCGCATCAGGGACACCCGGTAGTCCCCATGGGTCGACATCGTGAACCAGATGTCCGGGCCGTCGGTCCAGCGCGGGGTCAGGTACGGCGCGTAGGCCTCGGGGTGCTCGCGCGTGGTGGTCACGACCTGCGCCGCGCCCCAGGGACCGGTCGCCGACGGGGAGGTGCGTACGACGATCTGGCCGGTGGTTGCTCGTCGACCACTCCCGACCCGTCCAGTACCGGTAGGCCGAGCGGTCGAGCAGCTTCCCGGACGGGACGGCGGCCAGGGACACGTCCCCGAAGCGCCCGCCGTCGTCGGAGACGGCGACGCCCGCGTCGTTCAAGGTCCAGCGGCCCGCCGCGGTGACCTTCTGCGTCCGGTCGAGTCACCTCGACCACCCGATCGGCGTTACCTCGATGAGAGCACTCGGCGGGCGATCCGAGGGGGCGGCCATGCCGGAGGACGACACGACGCGGACGGTGCCCGGCCGGCACGCGGCCCCGGAGCCTGACGATGCACCGACCAGCCGTCTTGCCGGTCCGGAGTCCAGGGATGTCCCGGAGCCCAGGGGGGCCCCGGAGTCAGGGGACGTCCCGAAGTCAGGGCACGTCCCGGTGTCGAGGCCCGAGGCCGCCGTCGAGTCCGGGCCACCCACCTCTCACGCGCGCACCACCCATGCCCACGCGGCACCCCGTCGGACGCGGCCTCGGCGTCGGACCGTCGTGGGTGTCGCCGTGGCGGTGCTCGCGGCCGGCGGCATCTTCCTGGCCGGCCTGATGGCGGGCGGCGCCACCACGACGAGCACCGAGACGCCCGTGCTCCCCGTCGCGGCTCCGCCCGTCGTCCCGTCCGGGACGACCACCCCGGCACCGACGACGACCGCCCGGGCGACCACCGCCACCACGAAGACGTCCAGTTCCTCGTCCCGGCGCACCACGTCGACGACCCGTGTCGTCGCCCGCTCCGCCGCCGACACCGGCCCCGGATGCGGTCAGCGCGCGGTCACCCGGGGCGTGTTCAACCCGGCGTGCTCCGAGTACCAGGGCTACCTCGACCCCGGCGTCGCCGCGGGCCGGGCGCCGTCGAGCGGGGACATCCAGACCGAGTACGCGTGCCAGAAGGGCTTGCTCCCGAAGTCGGAGTGCTGAACCCGCCGGCGAGCAGCGGCGGCGCGTCATGGGCCGAAGTGCTACCCCGCAACCGAGTCGCGGCGACTCGGTTGCGGGATAGCGCTTCGGTCTGAGCGGAGCGACATCGACGGGCACGGGCCGGAAGCGCTCACGGCGGCGGGGCCCGACCAGCAGCCGGGGCGTGACCGGGACGAGATCAGCGGGGGTCGCGCCCGATGAACGCCAGCAGCCGGGTCTGCACGTCGACGTCGTCGTCGACCTCGACCCGCGGCCCGTACTGACCACTGGAGCGCAGCAACTCGTCGAGCGGCAGCATCCCCTCGAGCATCACCGCGCACCGCTCAGCATCCAGCGACTCGTCCTGCCCCGTGGCCCGCGCGAGATCCCAGGTGTGCATGAAGACGTCCGCGGTGAAGAACCGCGAGATCGCCGTCGGGAGCTCGACCTCGCCGATGTAGGGGTTGCGCAGGACCTTCCCCGCCGACGCCGGATCATCCAGGACGGCCTGGACGCCGTCGCTCATCGCCCGCCAGGCGCCGACCGGGTCCTCGTCGACGTCCGGGCCCTGCGGCAGCGTCACCCCCGCCCCGCCGGCCAGGAACCCCGGGAACCACTCCACGAGGTGGCGGACCACGTCGCGGGCCGTCCACCCCTCGACCGGGGCGGGGCGACCCCAGGTGGCGTCGTCGGGCACGCCCTCGACGAGCGCGGTGAAGCGACCGGCGATCTCCCGGTACTCCTCGGCAGCGGACTGGTTCGCGATCATCAGGGTTCCTCCCGCAGGTGAGTGTCCACCTCACGTCGAACCAGACGGCGCTCCTTCGACAGCGCGCTCGTGTGGATCCCGAGCCCGAGCTGTTCTCGTCCGACACGACGACGCGCCGGATGTCTCCGGGACCCACGAACGCCAGGCCTCGACGTCTCCCCCGCGCTCAACGCCTGCCTGGCGTTCACCCACGGCTACGACAGCGATCAGGACCGGCTCAACTGACGATTCGCCGAGGAGACCGCCGCCAGCAGGTCCGCCGACACCGGATAGGCCCCACGCCTGGTTCACGGACCCTCGGCGGCTCCGAGCCTCACGGTCGTGCTGGCTGGACAGCGTCCGAGAGCCCCGTGAGCTGTCCCTGGACGGCGGCGATTGCCGCGGCGAAGCGGATCGGAGGGGTGTCCCGCGCGAACGCGCCGAGCACCGCAGCGCGCAGTCCCCGCAGCGCGGGAGGGAACGTGTCGCCCCGGTGCTCGACGAGGTGCACGGCGATCACCGCCAGGAGCGCGAGCAGGGCGTCCAGGGCGGTCCCGGCGTCCACGGCCCGCCGCCAGGCGAGGACGTCCGGCGTGCTGGTGTCGGTCTGCCCGCTGCGCCCGAGTCCGATCAGCGAGGGTTGCGCGGCCGCGCGCGCCTCCTCGGCCCACCCGGAGGCGCTCATCGGGAACGACCCGATGAGCGGCTCACGCTCGTGCGCCGCGATGCCCTCGGGCTCCTCGACGAGCCGGTTGATCTGCGCGTTCACCAGCTGCGCGAGATCGGCCCAGGCGTGGGTGATCGAGTCGATGCTCGGCGCGACCAGGGGATTGTGGTACCCGGCGTTGGACAGCACCGCTCCCAGCGGTGGGCGCACCTCGGGCCCGACGTAGATCGGGTTGTTCGATGCCGCCGCCAGCGCGATCGTCGCGGCTTCGCGAGCGTGGCTCAGGGTGCGGCGCAGCGCGCCGACCACGCGCGGCCCGCCCCGGAACGACACCTGGGCCTGATACGCCCGACGAGGCCAGGTGCCCCCGTCGAGCAGCGCGCGGAACCGGGCCAGCGCATCGCGCTGGTGGGGGTCGCCCCACAGCCGACCGAGCTCGGCGTCGAGATGCATGTCGGGCAGGCGGGCCGCCACCGCGGCGAGGGCCAGCACCATCTCGAGGCGAGGCATCCGGTCCTCGGCCAGCAACACCGCGTCGGCGAGCACCGCCGCGGCGACCGGCGAGCCGTTGACCAGGGCCATTCCTTCTCCCACCTCGAGGGTGCCGTCGAAGGTCGGACGGAACAGCTGGCCCAGCGCGATGATGTCGCCGGGTTCGCCGTTCCCGGCCTCGGGAATCATGGGCAGCGGACCGTCGAGGAGTTCGGTGAGACGTTCGACCGTCGAGCGGCGGAGGGCCGCGGTGCCGTGGAGGACGTCGCTGAGGCGTGCCAGCACGGCGCCGCGCGCGACCCGTTCGGGAAGCGCGGGGCCGATCGCGGGCGGCGTCGTCGGCAGCCGGCGTCCGAAGTCGCGACGCTCGGCGTCGTCGAGCACGATCCCGGCCGCGGACCCCTGTCTGGTGGTGATCCCGTAGAGGTGCCGGTCGGTGTTGGCCTCCACGAACGTCTCGAACTCGCCGCGACGCCGTTCGATCGCGTCGAGTGCCGCGGGGCTGAGCCGGGCGGTCTCACCGTTCCAGGCCACACGACGAACCGCCTCGAGGTCGACGTCCGCAGCAGTGCTCACCAGGTAGGTCACGAGGTCATCCTGCCGACCGCGATCTCCGCGGCGGCGATCTACGAGATCGCGGCCGGATAGTCGTGATCCTCAGGCGCGTCGAGCCGGCGAACCGGGGTCCTGTCCGATCCGTCGCTTCCTTCTCGGTCGATCCCTGCCATGACAACCTCTCGTGTGATGAGTCGAGTCGCCGCCGGAGGATCGGGCCCGTAGGACGCCGATGGCTTCCCTCACCTGCTCGGCGTGGACGAGCCGCTGTGCTGAGCGAGACCGATGAGGTGTTCCGAGTCCAGCCGCGCGTTGAACCTCGACAGGAACACCGGGTTGGTCGAGACCAGGAGCGTGTTGTTCTGGGCCTTGAAGCCCGGCTTTGTCGGGTCGGTGGGTCGCAGGCTGATGCCGGCGCCCTCCCCGCTGTCGCTCCAGTTCATCGAACCTTCGAAGCCGATCCCGAGCCCGATGAGGCAGCCGCCCTTGGTGTGGGAGATCTGATGGGTCTCGGACTCGAGGATCACGAAGGAGTTGTAGAAGGTCGGGTCGTCGGTCTCGTCGAGCGCGAGTATCTCCTTCTCGTGCTTGCCCGCTGCCTGCGACCGGTCGAGGCTCGCCTGCACCCTGACGTTCGGGTTCTTCATCAGAGCGATGATGTCGGCGTTGAGCTCGTCGTCGTCGTAGCCGAACATGTTGAACTTGAAGACCATCGTCTCCCGCGGGATCAGGTAGTGGAGGATGGAGTGGCAATCGTCGCGGCCCACGAGGAACAGGTAGTGGTCGCCGTAGCCCGGAGTGAGCTCGCCTTCCGGGGTGAACTGCCCGAGCTGACCGATCCTGGGGTCGTCTCCGCCGTTCTGATTCACTGTTGTGACCTCCATGTCGCGTTGCCGAGCGGCCGGGACGCGGATCCGGGCAGGTGAGGAAGACGGAAACCCGCGTCCTGACTCCGGAGCGAGCAGACGCTTCGCGGAGGCAGCAGGCCGAGTATGCTCGCGCGGCGGCGCCTCGATGAATGATCCGATCAGGTGCGGCATCGTCCACGTGATATCGCCCGTCCTGCCCCTGCGCGAGGCACTGACACGTCCGATCGTGTCAAGCTCTCGATGCCACTCGCCGCGAACACCGCGCGAAATCGGCTGCTCCGCAGACCCGCGTAGGCCTGCCCGGCCTCACTCGATACCACCGAACAGGCGCACGCGGCCTCGAGATATGTCGGATTGGTCGGGTGCCATGCCGAGGCTTCCCGAACGGCCTACGGAAAAATTCTCATGGCGAGCGCCGCCGACGCTCACCGAGACTGGGGCCCATGGCGCTCATCGAGCGTCGTTCTGTGTTTCTCGACCGCGCAGGTCCCGGCAAGAGAGATCGCAGAAAGTCCCACGCACGGCTCGCCCGACGTCTACCCGAGGAGGTCTCTTCCCATGCCTACAACCCTGCCCTGGACCGCGACCCTGACGGCAAAGCTCACCCGAGCCACAGGCATCGACACGCAGGAGGAGGTCGATTACTCGCAGGGGCGGTTCACCCGCCGACAGATCGTCACGGGTCGCCCGTTCCTGTCCCCGATCGTCGTCCTGGATCGCGCCGCCCGTGAGGAGCTGAAGAAGGAGTTGGCGTCGGAGCTGGAATCCTTGCCGACAGGAATCGATGCCCACGACCTGAAGGGCTTCGCCGATCTGCTCGAGGACTCCCTGGAGTCCGGGAACTCCGACTTGTTCGAGGATGCCCGATTCGGCGAGGTCGTGCGCGACGTCTTCGGCGGCGAGATCACCTCGCTCGGCCAGGTCAGCTTCGGCACCGATCTCGTCGGCACGGTTCGTGACGACGAGGGCGACCTGACGTTCGAGCGGCACCCGGTCGGGATGACGGCCGGACCCTTCCGCAGCTTGACCCCTGCCGATCAAGGATCACTCGCGACCGCGCTCACCACGTATCTCGAGCAGCCCGGCGCCGATCAGGGCTGGGCCGCGATCCGCGACGACGCCCTCCGAGGTGCGGGCCAGTAACGCGTCCTGGACGCCGAGAACACCCGAACCACAGAAGAAGACAGCGAAGAACCAAGGAGACGAGCCATGAGCCAGCCGACCATCACCCCGGACGCGCCGATCACGATCGCCCCGATCAGGGACGTACCGGTCGCAGCGAACACCCACCTTCGTCGCGGGGTCTCCGCGCAGGGCGTGCCGAACGTCGTGGCCACTCTGCCGGCCGGCGAGTACCGCGCCCTCGAGCAGTGCACCGGCGAGCTGGTCACCCTTGCCGACGGGGCGCACAACATGTGGTGGGTGAGGATCACGACCGGAGGCCTGGTCGGCTGGGTCTCCGCCGTCGCCGTGCTCGAGGGTGGCAACGACGAGCCCATCGCCGGGGTGCCCCAGGTGCCCACGGTGAACAGCTGACGTCGGCGCGGTCCTCAGGAGCATTCGAGATGGCCTCACCGACGCACGTCCGTCGCAATGTCTGGGACCTCGCGGATCCCTGGGCGGACCCGATTCTCTGGTACGCCCGAGGCGTCCGGGCGATGCAGCAACGTCCGTTGACGGAGCCGACGAGCTGGCGCTTCTACGCCGCGATCCACGGCATCGACCCGGCTCTGTGGCAGCAACTGGGCTATCTCAGCAGCTCCGAATCGAAGCCGAGTGCGCAGGTCCGAGGGAAGTTCTGGGCCCAGTGCCAGCACGGGAGTTGGTACTTCCTGCCCTGGCACCGCGGTTACCTGCTGGCCTTCGAGGCGGTCGTCCGCGACGCCATCATCGGGCTCGGGGGTCCTGCGGACTGGACCCTGCCCTACTGGAACTACTTCAAGGCGGGGCAGGCAGCTCTCCCGACTGCGTTCGCGTCGCGGGACTGGCCGGACGCCGACGGCGACAACCCGTTGTGGGTCGAAGGCGAGATACGGGCCTCGGAACAACCCCGCCGACGTCTTCGTCGATCTGAACGACGTCAACCTGGACGCGATGAACGAGCCCGAGTTCAGCGGGACTCGCGGGCGGCGGAAGTCGCGGCTTCGGCGGGCATCGACACCGGCTTCATGCACGGCGGGCCGCAGCACGGTCAGCTGGAGGCCCAGCCGCACGACCAGGTGCACGGCGACGTCGGTGGCGGGACCAGCAGGACCCCGGAGTGATGAGCGACCCGGACACGGCGGGGCTGGATCCGATCTTCTGGCTGCACCACGCGAACATCGACCGTCTCTGGGAGGTGTGGCAGCGAGCCGGTGGCCATCTCGACCCCGACTCGCCCAAGTGGCTCGGTGGGCCCGCGGCCACCGGCGAGCGCGCCTTCGTCATGCCGATGCCCGGCGGTGCAACGAAGACCTACACGCCCCAGGACGTCGACGACCTCTCGGCTCTGGACTACGGATACGACGACTACACCGCCGACGGGAGCGCGACGCCGGCCCCCGCCGCCGCGCTCGCCCTCCGCATGGAACGCCTCGGCGCGACGACGAGCGCCCCGAAGGGAGGCCCGGTGGCCGGATCCGACGTCGAGCTCATCGGGGCCAACGACGGCACTGTCCAGGTCGCCGGGGGCACGGCGACGACGACCGTGACCCTCGACGAGGCTCCGCGCGCGAAGGTCGAGCAGAGCTTGGCCCAGGTCGCCGCCAGCACCTCACCCCGCCCACCCGACCGCGTTTTCCTCAACCTCGAGAACGTCCGCAGCCGCCTCGACTCCGCCACCTTGCGGATCTACGTCGGCCCGCCCGGGGAGCATCCGGATCAGGCCGCGGCGAGCGTCACGCTCTTCGGGGCCAAGAGAGCTTCCGATCCGGACGGCGAGCACGGCGGTAGCGGCCTGAGCTACAGCCTTGACATCACCGACGTCATCGATCGGCTGCACGCCGACAACGGATTCGACCAGGACCATCTCGAGGTGCAGATCGAGCCGAGGCAGCCACTCCCGCCGGACAGCGGGGTCTCCATCGGACGCGTCAGCATCTACCGCCAAGGCGGATGAGATGACGCCGGCCGCGCGTGAGCGTCAGCGGGTCCGGGTCCCGTTGATCGTCGCGAGCGCCGTCGCCTGGGTCGCGCTCGTGGCTCAGGCGACGGCAGCCCCGACGATGCAGGACATGTCGGGTTCGTCGATGACGGACATGGCGAGCGGGACCGACCCTCGGCCGGTGGTGGTCGGTGGCGCCCTCATGGTCGTCGCGATGATGGTGCCGTTGCTCGGCCCGCCGATCCGGCACGTCCTGGCAGCCAGCCTCGCTCGCCGCCGGGCTCGGTCGGTGGCCGAGTTCCTCGTCGGCTACTTCGGGCTGTGGATCGTGGTCGGCTCGGCCATGATGGCGCTCCCCGAGGTCGTCGACGTGAGCCCCGCGCTGACCGTGACGGTGGCCGGGATCGTGGCCGCGATCTGGCAGGTCTCGCCGGCGAAGCAGCGCTGCCTCGATCGGCTCCACGCCCACCCCGCGCTGCCCGCCTTCGGGTCGGCAGCGGACCGCGCCGCGGTCGGCTTCGGGCTCAGGCACGCCGGGTGGTGCGTCGGAGCTTGTTGGTCGCTGATGGTTCTCGCGGTGGTCGTGCCCGGCTGGAGCCTGCTCGCGATGGCGCTGGTGACCTTCTGGCTCGCCGCCGAACGCCTCGAGCGCCCCGAACGTCCCACCTGGCGGCTCCGGGTGCCGGCCAAGGGAGTGCGCCTCGTGCTCGCCCAGACCTGGATCGCGCTCCACGGCCGTACCGGATCGCGTCGACCTCTCAGGACCGCGCCCTCTTCCGCCGTCGAGCTCGCGTAGAGCCGGCGACGAGCGCTCGCCGGTACAGGACAGTTCTCATGACGATCTTGCCGAGGCCTCGTACCGATCGGACAAGGCGGACCCAACCGAAGAAGGTCTACCACTATGGCTTTCGATTCTCGACTCGCCCGCGACGTCGCACTCCCACTCACCGGCGCCGCGTACTCCGCCATGAACGGCCAGCCCCTCGATCTTCCGAAAGGGTTCGTCGAGACTGCCCTGATCCAGGCGGACCAGGACAACGCGGCCGGAAAGCCGGATTCAGATTCCACTCTGGTCGAAGCGATGACCAAGAGCACCGGTATCTTCGGCCTCGTCGGCCAGAACGAGGACACCAAGACCGCGTTCGTCTCGTTCCGAGGAACCCAAGACCTCGACGACTGGATTCACGACTTCGACGCCGAGACCGCCGACTACCAACCCAGAACGGGGTACGGGCAGGTCCACGCAGGGTTCCAGGAGGTCTACCGACTGGTGCGGGGCAGCCTCGCCGCGAACCTGGCGACCGCCTGCCAGGGGTGCACCCAGCTCCTCCTCACGGGACACAGCCTCGGCGCCGCGCTCGCGGTCCTGGCGGCGCCCGACGTTCGCTGGAACATGCCGCCCCAGCTCGAACCACGACTGATCACGTTCGCCGGGCCCCGCGTCGGGCTCCCCGACTTCGTGAACTCCTTTAACACCGACATCGAAGCTTGCTTCCGGGTCGTCAACCTGCTCGACATCGTGCCCCACGTTCCCGGCCCTCCCTACGTCCACGTCGGAGCCGAAATCGACGTCGACAGCGGCGGCGACTGGCGCACCCGCCACAGCCTCGACGCTTACCGAATCGGGATCGACAAGCTTCCGAGCCTGGAAGTGGCCGCCTGACTCGACACCGCGAAGTATCCCAGCCCGATCGTTCTCGCCAAGCCACGACCGTGTGGTCCTGGCCTCACCCTCAATCACCGAGGAGACAATCAGAAATGACCACGACTACACCCAGCGATCTGCAGAGCGTCAGTCCGACCGAGGCCGAGGACAGTCGTTTCGACCCACTACCCCAGGCCAGTTCCACGCATCTGGTCGCTTTCGACGACGCCACCGTCCTGGCTCTGCTCACCTTCCCGCCCCGATACGTTCTCGAGGTGAAGGGTGAGAACCCGATCGCGAACATGAAGATCTCGCTGATCCCAGCGGTGCATCACCGACAGCCCGAGTACTGGAAGATCGAGGTCGTGGGGCAGCTCCCCACCGGCGTGGAACTCCCACTCGTCGTCCCCTACGACGTGTCGCTGCCGCTGGCCGGGACCATCGGCACGCGCGGCGTAGAGGTCGTCGGCGCCGGACGCTCCAAGAAGATCGACATCGCTGTGTCCGGGAACAGTCACGGCTGGACAGCTCGGATCAACGATGGCCGGCTTCACGTCGAAGGAACCCTGACCTTCCCCACGACCGGCTGGTCCGCCCAGCTCCAGCAGCACGAGCCGCAAGGATTCAATCCCCGCGATCTGCTGCTCGACGAGGTCGTCACACCGCCCACCGGGATCGTTGCCGATCATGTCGTCACCGAGAACGTCAGCTACGAGCAGCCGGCCGAGCCGGGCGACTTCGACTCGGTGACACTGCTCCCGCACGGACCCACCATTCCGGTCGTGAGCTGACACGACCACGGCGTTGTTCAACGAGCCCGCATCGCCGGTCGACCATGCCTGCTGGAGAGCGTCGAGCACCTCGGTCTTCTACTTGCCGTCGAACTCCGCCGACTGCGAGTAGCCCTGAGGCGGGACCTCGGCCGCCAGCGACACGTCCGGGAAGGTCAACGGGGCACCCGTGACATCGAATCCCCCTGGCCGTCGACGACCGGTCGACGGCCAGGGAAGATCTCCGCAACCTCGTAGTAGTGGGCGGGATCGTCGCCGGCTCCACCCGGGCCGCCGACCGGGTCGCCCGGCGTGCCCTCGCCCTGTTGCGTGATCCGGGCTATGGCCCGGACGGGGGCCCCTCCTACCGGGCGCGACCTGGGCAGGCCGCGGCGGCAGCGGCCGGGCCCGCGGGCGTCGCCGTCGGGGTGGGGAAACCCTCCAGCCGCTCTGGGGGCTGTTCCCTGGACGAAATCGTGGCAGCCCTCTCACGCGACCGGCGCCCACTCGGGACAGTGGTCGCAGATCGCTTCACCCAGGGGGCAGCAATGACCACGACCGACACACCACGGCGTCCACCCCGCACCACGGGCTACGAGAACCTCCGTGATCGTCTGATCTCGCAGCACGCGAGGCAGGAGTGCTACATCAGGGATCGCTGGTACTCCCAGCTCGTCGCCGCGCAGGATTCGGCGCGCCGGGCGCGCAACTGGGTCTACGTCAGCCGATTCGTCTCCGCCGCAGGAATCGCGGTGCTTCCCCCCGTCCTCGCGCTCGAGGCCTATTCCGGGCCCCACGACATGCGGCTGTGCATCCTGGGGGCGACGATCAGCATCGTCGTCGCCATCAGCGGCGGCGTCCTCAGCATCACCCGCGTCCAGCAACGGTGGCGGCTCTACCACAGCCTCAGGGAGAACCTCGGGCGGCTGGGATGGGAGCTCGCGGGCCCCGGAGGCGTCAACTTCTGTCAGTTCCGGGCTTCGGTCGAGCGGTGCCTGTGCATGGCGGAGATCGTGTACCAGTCGAGTGTCGCGATCGTCGCTGCGGCCGAGGCCAGCCCGCCCAGGGCGAGGGTGGGCAGGCCCAGCCCCAGGCCGAGCCACGGGGCGTGCCGGTCATGGCGTGACGCCGACGGGTGAGTAGGGCTCACGGTACCGGCCGAGCATGAGATCCGGACCGGCGACGACCACCGAGCCCATGAGGCTCTCGGGCATCCACGTCGCCGGGACTCGGTCGCGACGTAGCAGTGAGGGTGTCGCCCCTATCAGAACGGGGCGTAGGTGAGCCACTTCCGCGCGGCGACGTCCCAGAGCTTGCCCACGAAGAACGTCCCGTACCGAGCCTTTCCGCCCCACTCGGCAAACTTGTGCGGCCCGTCGGCACTCGCTTTCCACAGTTGGCTCGCGACGTCCCCGAAGCCCATGAGGAGCGTGCCCTGCCCGACGCTCGGCCCCGGCTGATCGCTCTCGACGTACCCTTCGTGCAGGTCGACCGTCATCCTCATCGATTCCCGCACCGCATCGCGGACGGTCGGCGTGACCACGGACTTCCGTCCGATGAGCGTCATGGGACGGCCGTGAGGAGCTTTGAGGTGTGCGACGTACTCCATGCGCTTCCGCGTGGGGTCGTCGGGATCGTCCAGGAAGATGTCGGCGTGTCCGCTCACGACGTCGGCGCGTCCACCCACCAGGTCGCTGGTGACGGTTCCTCCCAACCGAGCCCGCTGCTTGCCCGCAGACACGAACTCGCCGGCGTCCTCGACGATGAGCAGCAGGTTCGCGTCCAGTTCCGTCGCGGCCACGTAACCCTCGAGGTGATCGGTGAACGTGAGGGTCACGGCGGAGTTGTAGTAGTCGCCGCGGTCGATCGGCCCCTCTGGGTTCGGTCCGGAGGGGATCGCGTTGTCCTCGCACCAGCCGCGGGCGAAAGCGACGCCCTGCTCGACGGCGCGGTGGAGCCGGTCCTTCCCCAGGAGAACGAGGTAGTGGACCGGCACCTCAGCCTTGATCACCCGCACCTGTGACCTTGCGCCCGAAACAGCCCGGGCGCCCGGCCGCGCGGTCGTCGTTGTTCTTCTGGATCCGCGCGAGGTCCGACGCGAGCGTCCCGTTCGCCGACTCCTCGAGGGCGTGGAAGAACTGCGCCATCAGTCCCGGCATCCACTCCGGGCGCTTGCTGACTGTCCAGATCACCCAGATTTCGTCCACGTCGCGCTCGAGGGCTGCGTCCACATTGGCGTCGGTGTCGAACACCGCGTCGGTGTAGCCCTCGCCGTCGATCACGACCGGTGGGAACCACACGGCCTGCGAGAGGCACGCGACGAGGCGGTCCTCGTCCATGTCGGCCGGGGTGAACACCTGCCGCTCTCCGCGCGTCCAGTTGTACACCGTGAACGTCGCGTCCAGGGACGAGGACCGGATCACCTCCAGTGGAGGCCCCACTTCTTGAAGACCCGCCGGTAGTTGTCCATGGTCACCAGTGACCGCTCGCCCCAGGGCACGCGGACGAGGTCCTGCCACCGGCCGGAGACACCGTCGAAGGGCTTGGTGTCTCCGCCAGGTGTCGGCGATCTTGATCCCGCTCCACCCGTTGCACAGCATCGCGAGGTTGAACGCCCCGCCGCTGCACGAGTCGTAGTGATCGAACCGGAGGCCCTTCTCGGAGAGCAGGACCTGGAGGACGCCGGCCTGGAAGGCGACCTTCATGCCCGCCGCCGGCCAGTAGGAGTGACCGCCTCGGCGCGGTCACGAGGCGGGCACCGTGTCGACGTAGGCCGGCGGGGTGGTCATCTCGGGGCCTGTCCAACCGGGGTCGTCGCGCAGAATCCGGGCCAGGCGTTCGGCATTGCGTTCGGCGACCGCAGCGATCGTGTGCGACGGATTGACCCCCGTCGCCGTCGGGATCGCCGCCCCGTCCATGACGTAGAGGCCTGGCGCGCCGTACACCTCCCCGGTCGGCTTGACGACTCCGTCTGCCGGATCGTCGGCCATCACGGCCCCGCCCAGGCTGTGGACGGAGACCCGGATCCGTGCGCTACCGGCGGGGTGCCCATGGAGGAACCGTCCGAGGAAGGTCTGGAACTTGACGACGGCGTCGTAGTAGCCCGGTTGTCCGCGTACGGCCATTCGATGTCCACGCCGTCCCCGCCCGCTCCGGGTCGGACGCGGCCCGAGCCGCCGTCACGGCCCATGCCGAGCAGGATCGCGGCGTGGTCCTCGTCGAGGACCTCGCCGAACCCGACCACGTCGGCCAAGCCCTCCCAGGACTCGGGGAGTGGGGGTGGGTACGGCGGGTCCTCGTCGTCCCGGGTCACACCGCGACTCAGCACGGACATGGGTGGAACCCCGCCGTCCTCCACCAGGTACCAATGGGGAGCGGTCACGCGGACGCCGGCGGTGATCGCCGGTCCGACCGTCGGCTTCCACTCCTCCTCGATTCCCAGCGCAGCGGTGACGACGTCGCCGTTGGCCGAGTACCGCTCGCCGACCTGCGGCGAGGCGATACCCAACCGCTCGCCGTGGGCGAGCAGGAGACCGGTGGTGCCGAGCGCGCCGGCCGCCAGGACGAGCATCCGGCGAGACGACCACGGTGCGCGTACGTCCCTGGCCGTGGTCCGCGTATTCGACGCGGTACCCGCCCCCGGGCTCGGCGAGCCAGGCTCGTGACCTCGCACTCCGCCCGGACCTCGGCTCCGTGGCTCACGCGAGCGGCAGGTAGTTCTTGTCGAGGCTGTTCTTCGCGCCGTGGTTGCACCCGACGCTGCACTTGCCGCAGTGCCGGCAGCCCGACTGCTCGACACCGAACGGGTTCGTGACGGGCGTCCCCGGGTCGCCGAAGTTCACCGCGAGGGGCGGATAGAAGAACCCGGACTCGACCCCGGCTGCCTGGGCGCCCTCCGCCAGCAGGCCGGCGCGGGGCGGGATCGGCCAGTAGGCGTTCCCGTCCGCCACCGTGCGGAGGTTCAACATCGACGCGACGAGGGCGTAGTACGGGTCGAGCGTCGTCCGGTTCCAGCTCGTCGGGCCACTCGTCGAAGCCGTCCGCCGGCATCGGCAGGTGGACGTTCGAGTAGAGCAGGGACCCACCGCCCACGCCCGCGGCGCGCACAACCGTCATGTCCGTGGTCGAGATGGACGTCGAACGGTCCCCGTTTCGCGTGCCAGAGCAGGTCCAAGCCGGCTTGCCGGGGGAAATCACCGTCGTACGTGCGGCCCCGCTCCAGGACGAGCGGCTTGCACCCTGCCTGCGCCAGTCGGCAGGCGGTCACCGCCCCGCCGAAACCGCTCCCCACCACCACGACCTGGCGCCGTTCCACCTCGTCCGTGTCATCCGCGCTCATCCCCCCGGACCTCCATCCCCAGCGGCAGCTCTGCCGTCTGTCCGTCCAGCACCGCGCCCAGCCGCGCGGCCGCATCCGCCCAGGGCGTCCACCCGAGGGCGACCGCCAGCTTCTCGGCGGCGGCGAGGTCCGTCCGCGCCGACGCCACGTCGCCCAGCGTCATCGCCGCGATCCCCGTGAACAGCGCCGCGGGACCGGTGATCACGGCGCCGAAGCCGAGGATCACGACGGCGTCCGGGTCGGCCGGGAGCGCGTCCCGCACCAACCGCGCGGTCTCGAGATCCCGCAGCGTCCACGCCGCGCACGACGCCATGCACAGCGCCGGCCGATCGAAGAGCCGGCTCGACGTCGCCGCCCGCCGGGCCCGGAACTCCGCCAGCAACGCAGCAGCCTCCGCCAGCCGCCCGGCCCGGGCCCGCGCCACCGACGCGGCAGCCGCCCACGCCGCCAGCGCCGGGTTGTCGGAAGCCGCCTGCACGGCGAGATCCCCGAGCGAGTCCGCGGTCCCCGCCATCCAGTTCCGGATCATCAGGTGCACCCCGAAGGCCGGGAGCGCGTCCCCGACCCCGATCTCCTGACCCAGCTGCAGGCACGCAGTCGCGGCGGCGTCGGCCTCGTCGAACTCGCCCCGCGCCAGCATCAGCGCGGACTCCAGGACGCGCGCCGCCCAGATCAGCCGCGGGCGGTGCCACCGGCGTGCCTGCACGGCGAGCGTCTCGCGCAGGGCCAGGGCCTGCTCGACGTCGCCCGCGCCGAGCGCGGCGGTCATGAGCAGTTCGGTGGCGTCGAGGACGACGGTCGGGTCGCCGGCGCGGCGCGCGAGCTCCAGGCCCTCGGTGGCGAGCGCGAGCCGGCGCGCAGCCGGCTCGGGTCCCTCGACGAGCTGCCGCACCTCGAGCGCCCGGGCGCGCGCCCGCACCGTCACCGACGTCCCGGGCGCCTCCGCGAGCCGCCGCATCTCGGCCACCAGGGCCGGCCGCGGAGTCCCGACCAGCGACTCCTCCCGCAGCAGGGCCACCAGCAGCTCGAAGCGGGCCTCGGGTCCCACCGCCAGCGCCTCCACCCGGTGCAGTCGGGCCAACCGACGGGGGTCGCCGGAGACCGTCTTGCCCAGCGGCTCGTCACCCACGGCGGCCCGCACGACGAGGGCCGGGTCCGTCGTGTCCGAGGCCAGCGCCGTGGCCACGGCCGCATCGAGGACCTCGTCGGCCTCCTCCAGGCGTCCGAGTGCGGCGAGGACGAGGCCGCGGTGCACGACGAGCACCGGGTCGTCGAGCAGCACCGGGGCGGCCGCGTCGAGCAGGGCGAGGGCCTCGGAGAGGGCCCGGCGCTCGTAGGACGCGACGCCGGCGTCGCGGCGCGCCAGACCGATGGTGCGCGCGTCGAGCTCGGGGGCGGCGCCGTCGACGTGGCGCAGGCGCAGGAAGGGGTCGGCATCGGGTCCGAGCGTGGCCAGGCGTCCCAGGTGCAGCGCGATACGGGCCGGCGGGGGCACGGTGTCGACGACGGCCGCGGCGACGAGGTCGTGCCGCACCTCGAACTGGTCGTCATCGGCGACCACCAGCCGGAACTCGGCCGCGACGCGCAGGTCGTCGACGACGGCGAGCGTGGACCGGTCGAGGACGGCGGCGAGGGCGACCAGTGGCACCGGGCGCAGGACGGCGAGGGCCTCGAGGGTGCGGCGGGCCTGGCGGTCGAGCCGGTCGATCAGGAGATCGAGCACCGCGCGCAGCCGTTCCGGCACCTCGGTCGCGGCGGCGGTGCGCGGCCGCCTCGTCGGGCAGCCTGCCCAGGACGTCGAGCAGCGCTGCGGTGTGCAGCGGGTGCCCGCCCGCGCGCCGGAGCACGAGCGCGGCCAGCCGGGTGACGGCGTCCCGTCCGAGTCGGCCGAGCCGGGCCTCGACCATCGCGCGTGACGGCCGCCGCGGGCAGGTCGGCGAGGGTGAGCGCGACGGTGCCGGGCGCGCGGGCCAGCTCGGCCCGGCAGGTGCTCCAGTCCGGGTGGGACACGACGTCGGGCACGCGCGCGGCGACGAGGACGACGACGCCGGGCGGCACGCCGTGACGCGCGAGTCCGGTGAGGGCGGCGAGCGAGGCCGAGTCGGCGTGGTGGGCGTCGTCGAGGCTGACCAGGACCGGGCCGTCGACGGCGAGCTCGGCGAGCCGTTCCCGCACCCACGGCACCGGCGCGCCGGCCGGACCGGCGGGCGGCGGACCCAGGACCTCGAACCACGCCGCCATCGGGATCCGACTCTCGTCCCAGGTCCCGGCGACGACTCTCGCCCGACCGGACGCGGCGTGCCGCGCCACCGCGAGCAGCGACGACTTCCCGATGCCCGCCTCCCCTTCGACCACGACGATCCGGCCGTCGACCGAGTCGGCGTCGAGGCTTCCGGCGATCAGGGCGAGCGGACCGTCCCGCCCGACGATCCGTGGCGGGCGCCTGGGCACTCGCGGGCAGCGTCGCTCGCGCGCGGTCGGCGAGCAGGCGGCGGTAGGCCTCGCGCAGCTCCTCCCCCGGGTCGACGCCCAGCGCATCGCGCAGGTGCCGGCGGGCGGCGAGGTAGGCCTCGGTGGCGTCCCGTGGGCGACCGGCGTCGTGCAGGGCACGCACCAGCAGCGCGTGCCACACCTCGGTGTCGGGGTCGGCGGCGACCAGCGGCGTGACCGCGTCGACCGCCTCGAGCGGACGCCGGGCCTCGAGCAGGCCTCGGATGCGGGCCTCGAGCACGAGCCGGTGCCGTGCCTCGGCGTGGCCGCGGGCGAGGTCGAGCCGGGGGCTGGCGAGCCCGGGGAAAGGGGTCCCGCCCCACGCGGTCAGGGCCGTGTCGGCGGCCGCGACCGCGCCGGTACCGACCGCGCCCAGTGCGGCGTCGGCCGCCCGGTGGAAGCGGACCAGGTCGACGCACGCCGGGTCGATGACCAGCGTGTAGGCCCCGGTGCTGGAGACCAGGCCGTCGCGCGGGATGCCCAGCCAGTCCCGCAGGCGGGTCATCCGGGTGTGCAGGGTCGCGGCGGGATTGCGAGGTACGGCGCCCTCGGCCCAGAGCTCGGCGCAGAGCAGGTCGCGTTCCAGGGGCTGGCCGGGTGAGGACGCGAGCAGCGCGAGGAGGATCTGCATGCCCGACCCTGGTGGGCTGCGCACCTCGTCGCCGGCCTCGACGCCGAGACGACCGAGCAGGCGGATACGCCCACAGTCGGCCATCGGCTCCCCCGGTTGCGGAACGTGCATCCCCAGGGTGGACGATAGTTCCCCGATCGGGGCATTCCAAGGGATCTGTTGCCGCGCGCCGGATACGTGAGGTAACGACGGGGTTGCGACGCCTGACTTGGTCGTCAGGGTGCGGACGGGGGCGCGGGAGGGCGGTCGAGCGAGCGTCCGGCGGCACCGACCCTCATGGCCGGTCCCCTCCTGCCGCCAGACTCTCGACCCGTTCACCGATCCCCCTGGCTGCGCCCCGATGACGGAGCCAGATCACCGGTCGCGCCTTTCGCCGGGCTTTCACGCGCCGGGCCGGACCTCGCCGCGCGAGTGGATCGCGGCCGACGTCGTCGTACGGCTCGGCCTCGGCAGCCCGGAAGCGTACGGCCATGCGTTCCCGGGGCCCGCCGCCCCCGGGACCACTACGCAGCAGCACGCGCACAGGAGGTATCCGGCCGGAGTGAACCCCCTGCGCGACGCACCGACGATCGTCGGCCTCAGAGCAGCCCGGGTCCGCCGGGTCTGGGTTGTCGCTGCGGGTCGAGCCACGCCGGAGGGATGAACCACGGCCGGCCATCGATCATCTCGATCCGCCACTCGCCGTGGTGGACCAGGCGGTGGTGGAACGGACACAGCAGGCACAGATTGGCCAGGCACGTCTCACCGCCATCGGCCCAGTGCTCGATGTGGTGGCCGTCGCAGCGTTCCGGACGGCGGGAGCAGCCCGAGAACGCACATCCCTGGTCCCGGATCACGAGCGCCCGCCGGATGCCCTCGGGGATCTTGTACGAGAGCCGACCCACGTCCAGGGGCTCCGAACGGGTCCCGAGCACCATCGGCACGATCCCGGCGTCGCAGGCCAGCCGGCGAGCCTCGGCCGGGCTGATCGCCTCGTCGGCCCCGACCAGGCCGTGCCCGATCCCGTCCCGCAGCCACGAGTACGGCATGGTCACCGTCAGCAGTGCCCGCCCCGACGCCCGCGGCCGCAGCCAGGGCCGGCGGGACCTCGCCGTCGCCGGTGGCCTCCACCCCGGAACCCGAGCTCGGAACCCGCCGCGTCGTCGGGAGCCTCGTCCTCCGACCCGGCGTCGCGGAGCTGGTGCTCGTAGCGCTCCCGGCGGGCGACGTCGTCGGGGTGGAGGCTGCTCGGGAGCAGGTTCGCCGGGTCGCCGTCGCCACGCTCGGTCGGGGCGGTGGTCTCGCTCGGGTCCGCCCGGTCCTCCGGCGCGACGTTCGCCCCGATCCCACCCGGCGCCATCGCCAGCCCGCACAGTTCGAGCAGTGTCGCCGCGTAGCGCGCCTCGAGCCCCCGCTCGTCCTCGGTGCCGGCCCGCCCGGACAGCGCATCGAACGCCGCCAGGATCAGCTGGATGTCCGCCCGACCGGTGAACCGACCACGCAGCGCCAACGACCCGTCGGCGCGTCGCACGATCCGCAGCTCGTCCGACGGCTCGGGCCCCTCGTCCGGAGCCACCCCGTCCTGGTCCAACGCCGAGATCAACTGCGCGGCCACCTTCGCCAGGCCGTGCGGCGCCAACGTCCGGGACTTCTCGGCCAGGAACTCCTCGGCCTCGCCCAGCGCCGCCGGGTCGATCCCGTCCACCTGCTCCAGGTAGCGCATCGCCTCGTCGATCACCCGCACGTGCCCGCGGTCCATCACTCCCGCTGCGGCCACCGGCGCGGACGCGGGCAGCCGCGGCTCCACCACCGAGCCACTCGGGGAGACCTGCTCGCACAGGGCACGGGCGTGACGGACCAGCCGGCGCGCCTCGCCCAGATCGACCCGCCACAGGTCCTGCACCAGCCGCTCGGTCGACCTGTAGCCGGCGACCTCCGCCGCCCCGGTGCTCTCCAGCCGGGCCACCTCACACGCCACGGCATGCTCGGCGCGCCGGGCGGCCGCCATGACCTCCTGGGCATGGTGCATCACCGCCTCGTCGACCACCGGCCTGCTCATGGTGACGACTGTAAACGCACCCCCCGACAATCTCCCCTGAGCAGCAAGAATGTGCGGCTGACGGCCTCCTCGCGTCGGAGCGGCGGCACCAGGACTCAGGCCCGGTGCCGTCCGGACACGGCAGGACGTTGTCCGCACCCCGCGCCCCGCCCACACTTGCCGGGTGAAACCGCTCGATGAGCGGGCCGCGATCCGGCGCCTGTACGACCGGGTCGGGCTGGGCGCGCGCCACGCGGACGTCGACGACGGGGTCGAACAGGGTTTCGACGCAACCCTGCAGGAGTTGCTCACCCCGGACCCGGCCGACCCGGGCGCCTCCGCCACCCCCGCCCCCAAGATCGATCCGCTCGACCCGGCCGGGGTCGAACGACCCCCGCCGCCTCGACGTCCAAGGCCGAGCGCGCCGACCAGCAACAGGCCATGAAGATCTGGTGGTTGGACCGGATGGCCGCGGTGACGTCGCCCGCCCCGGAGCGGCTGACCTGGTTCTGGCACGGCCACTTCGCCACCAGCGAGGAGAAGGTCGACCGCCCGAACCTGATGCTGGCCCAGAACCAGACCCTGCGCCGACTAGGCGCTCGGCGACTTCGGCAGCCTGACGCAGGCGATGATCGCCGACCCGGCCATGATCCTCTGGCTGGACGGGCAGACCAACCGGCTGCAGGAGCCCAACGAGAACCTGGGTCGCGAGCTGATGGAGCTGTTCACCCTCGGGGTGGGCCACTACAGCGAGACCGACGTGCGGGAGTCGGCCCGGGCCCTCACCGGGTGGAGCGTCGACCCCACCAAGGGCACCGCGACGCTACGGGCGCCGAAGCACGACGCCAGGAGTCAAGACCGTGCTCGGCCGAGCCGGCGCCCTACGACGCCGACGAGCCTGGTCGACCTCGTGGTGGCGACGCCCGAGTCGGCCCGTTTCGTCGCGACGAGGCTCTGGACCCGGCTGGTCTCGCCGGTCCCACCGGACGCGGCCGAGCTCGACCGCCTGGCCGTGGCGTACGGCCCGCGCACCGACCTCACCGCGCTGCTGCGGGCCCTGGCCATGTCCACGGCGTTCCACGACCCGGCGTCGTCGCTGGTCAAGGCCCCGGTCGAGTGGGCGACGGGTCTGGCGCGGGCGATCGGGGCGCGGCCCTCGGCGCTGGACGACACGAACCGCAAGGACCTGATCGGGACGCTGCAGGCGCTGGGGCAGGTGCCGTTCCGGCCCGCCCAACGTCGGCGGGCTGGCCCGCCGGGACGGCGTGGCTGACCCCGACGGCGACCGTGCACCGGTTGGCCGTCGCCCGCAGCCTGCTGCGCCAGGCTCCCCCGAAGGACGTTCCGCGCGGCGGCAACGCCCGGCTCGAGTGGGCCCGGGCCACGCTGGCCGTGGACCGCTGGAGCGACCGGACCCGCCAGCGCGCTGCGCGGCGTGGCCGACGGCAACCCCGCCGATCTGCTGGCCGCCGCCGCGGTCAGCCCCGAGTACGTCGTGAGCGGGTGAGGACATGCGCACGACGATCCCGACGGTGACCCGCCGCCGGTTCCTGGCGGCCACGGCCGCGACGGGTGCGGCCGCACTCGTCGCCGGCGCGACGCAGGTGCCGTGGTCGGACCTGCTCGGCGCCGCCGGCGACCTGGACCCGAACGCCGGCGTGCTGGTGGTGGTGACCCTCTACGGCGGCAACGACGGCCTGGGCACCGTGATCCCGGCGACCGACTCCGCCTACCACGACGCGCGTCCCGAGCTCGCCTACCAGCCGGCCGAGGTGCTCGACCTCGGCGAGGGCCTCGGGCTCAACCCGGCGCTGCGAGGACTGAAGGGTCATTGGGACGCCGGGCGGCTCGCCGTCGTGCGCGGCGTCGGCTACCCGCAGCCCGACCACAGCCACTTCCGGTCGATGGCGATCTGGCAGACCGGCTCGCCGACCAGCCCGAACGGCGCCGGGTGGCTCGGCCGCTGGCTGGACACGGTCCCCGACGACCCGCTGCGCGCCATCTCGCTGGAACCGGTGCTGCCGCCGTTCCTGGTCGGCGAGCACGCCACCGCGTCCACCATCGACCGGGGCGGGCTCGACCTGCCCGGCGGGTCGCTCGGGAAGGCGGTGCGCGGGCTCGGCGCATCCGACCGCGACGACGGCCCGTGGCAGGCCCGGGTGGCCACCTCCGTGACGCACCTCCAGACCCTGCAGCACGTCGCCGGCGACACCGTCGACCACACACGCCCCGCAGGGCGACACCGAGCTGTCCCGCCAGCTCGACACCGTGGCCGCGCTGGTGGAGGCCCGGATACCGACCCGGGTGTACTCGGTGTCGATGGGCGGCTTCGACACCCACGCCGACGAGCGCACCACCCAGCAACGCCTGCTCGGACAGCTCGACGGGGCACTCGCGCCGTTCGTGAGCCGGATGGCCGCGCTCGGAGGCCGGACGGCAGGTGGTGGTGCTCGTCTACTCCGAGTTCGGCCGCCGGGTGCGCGCCAACGCCAGCGACGGCACCGACCACGGCACCGCCGGCCCCGTGTTCGTGCTCGGCCACCACGTGTCCGGCGGGTTCCACGGCGAGCAGCCCAGCCTCACCCACCTCGACGCCGGCGACCTGCGCGCCACCGTCGACTTCCGCGACGTCTACGCCTCCCTCGCCGAGACGCGTCCTCGACGTCGACGGCGACCGGGTCGTGCCCGGCCACCCCGGCCGGCTCGACGACCTCATCGGGCGCACCCCGTCCGCGCGTGACGTGCATCACCGCGCTCAGCCGGGCGGCGGGCAGGCGGGCGCTCGGGTGGGTGGCGGCCCAGGTGCCGACGGCGTCGGTGTTCATCGCGAACCACAGCTCGTTGTCGCGCTCCTGGTCGAGGTAGACCACGGACTGGTCGCCCTCCATGCCGGTGCCGGTCACCGGGGCGGTGAGGAACTCGATCCCCGAGGTCCGGAGACCCCGCAGGTTCCAGACCAGCCCGCGCAGGTTGTTGTTGCGTCAGGGTGTCGTCCACCCCGACCCACCGGGTCAGAGCGTCGGCCAGCCCGTAGGCGCGGACCGGGTCCGAGAGCGTCCCGTTGTTGATCGCGGTGGCCGCGAGGGAGCGCAGCGCGTTCTGCTGGCGCCGCACCCGGTCGAAGTCGCCGCCGGGCAGCCCGTATCGCTGCCGCACGTAGGCCAACGCCTGCGGGCCGGCGAGGTGCTGCGGCCCGGCCGGGAAGTTCGACCCCGAAGTTCGACGTCGCGACCGGCACCGTCACGTCGATCCCGCCGGCGGCGTCGGTCATCTGCGCGAAGCCGGCGAAGTCGATGACCGCGAAGTGGTCGACCCGAACCCGGGTCAGCTGCTCGACCGTGTTGACCAGCAGCGGCGGCCCACCGAACGAGTACGCCGCGTTGATCTTGTTCATGCCGCGGCCCGGGATCGGCACCCAGGAGTCGCGCGGGATCGACACCAGCGACGCGTGGGACCCGTCCGGAGCGATCGTCGCCAGCATGATCACGTCGGAGCGCTGGGCGCCGGGGACGAAGTCCGACGCCGTCGCCGACGTCCCGGTGGTCGGGTCCGGGGAACGGGTATCCGTGCCGACGAGCAGGAACGTCTCCCCCGCCCCAGCAGCCGGCCGCGTCGACGGGTCGATACCGGCGAACACCCCCGGGACGCGCATGACGTCGCTCGCCAGGTGCTCGGTCACCGCGAAGATCACGCCGGCCAGCAACACCACCAGCACCAGCACGGTCCCGAACAGCCACATCAGGCCGCGCCGCACCCGGGCGCTGCGGCCCTGATCCGGCTCCCCCGGCCTGCAACGGCACCAACGACTCGTCGAGCTGCTCCGACATCCGCCCCCCGGACCGTCTCCTCCCCCCGAATGGCTTGGGTTCTCAGCCGGCGTCCTGGTCGGTGCGGCGTCCGAGGCCGACGGCGGTCAGCCCGGCGCGGCGCAGCGTGGCCGGGTCGACGACGTTG
The DNA here is from genome assembly GCA_963849235.1 of uncultured Actinomycetota bacterium. GTDB lineage: Bacteria > Actinomycetota > Actinomycetes > Mycobacteriales > Pseudonocardiaceae > Actinomycetospora. The sequence continues at coordinate 363,557 of CAWKGY010000009.1, forward strand.
CGGGTGTCGACCACGATCGGGCGCTTCATCGCCGCCGCCATCACCGACCAGTCCAGCGACCGGAACTGCGGCCACTCGGTCAGCACCAGCACCGCCTCCGCGCCCTGGGCCGCCGACACCGCGTCCGCGGCCAACGGCACCCCCTCGACCTCACTCGGTGCGGGCTCCCCGTCGCGGAAACGCAACGCCTCCGGACCGTCCACGAACGCCGGGTCGAACCCCACCAGCTCCGCGCCGGCCTGACGCAGCAGCGCCGCGATCGCCAACGCCGGCGAGTCCCGCAGGTCGTCGGTGCCGGCCTTGAACGTCAGCCCCAGCAGCCCAGCCGCACCCGCGACAGCGACCCCGTCCGCTTCCCGGTCACCGCCAGCCGCACCTTGTCCACGATCCGCTGCCGCTGGCGGGTGTTGGTGTCGATCGTCGCCCGCAACAACCGGAACTCGAAGTCCGCCGCGTCCGCGACCTGCAACAGCGCGTGGGTGTCCTTCGGGAGGCACGACCCGCCCCAGCCCGGGCCCGGCGAGAGGAACGCCTGCCCGATCCGGCGGTCGTAGCCGATGCCCTCGGTGACATCCGCGATGTCCGCGCCGACCCGCTCGCACAGCTCGGCCATCGCGTTGACGTACGACAGCTTCATCGCCAGGAAACAGTTCGCGGCGTACTTCATCAGCTCCGCCGACGCCGCATCGGTGAGCACCGTCGGCGCGCCCAGCCGGGCGTACAGCGCCGCGACCCGCTCCGCGGCGTCCTGGTTGTCCGAACCCACCACGATCCGGTCCGGGCCCAGGAAGTCCTTGACCGCGGAGCCCTCACGCAGGAACTCCGGGTTCGACACCACCCCGATGTCGGTGCGCTCGAGCATCTCCGCGGTGCGCTCCGCGGTGCCCACCGGCACCGTCGACTTGTTCACCACCACCGTGCCCGGCGCCAGCGACGACCCGATCTCCTCCATCACCGACTCCACCGCGCGCAGATCCGCGACCCCGCCCGCACCCATCGGCGTCGGCACGCACAGGAACACCACCTCCGGGGGAACGGCCCTCCTCGAAGGACTCCAACGCCGCCGCGTTCCCCACCACGAAGCTCAACCGGCCCGCCGAGGTCTGCTCCGCGACCAGCTCCGAGAGCCCCGGCTCCACGATGTCGACCACCCCGCGGCGCAACCGCTCCACCTTCGCGGTGTCGATGTCCGCGCAGACCACCTCGTGCCCCAACGACGCCAGACACGCACCCGTCGTCAACCCGACGTAACCCGTGCCCACCACCATGACCCGCCGTGCGAACACGTCGGACTCCCCTCTACGTCCGGTTCCGACCGGTCCTGGTGGGCCGCTGTCCGAGTCCAGCGGCCCCTCGGCGGCGCCTACGCTGCCAGATCACGGTCGGTGAGCGGACGACCGCGGGGTCCGGACGCACGTCCCGGGCCTCATCCCGCCCCGACGACCGCGTCCACGTCGTCCTGTCGGGTCAGTCCCGGACGCCGGGTCGTCGAGCACGGACTCGACAGGCGAGGAAGAAGCCGGCGAGGGCGCACCCGCGGGCGTAGGTGGGGCTGCGCCGGATCTCGTCGATGCGCCCGCCGCCGTCGCGCAGCAGGCGCAGCAGGCGCAGCAGCTCGACGTCGAACGCGAAGCTGGTGGACCGCGCCCGCCACAGCGCGTCCGGCACGGCGAGGCGGTCGAAGAACGTGAACCCGCACCGGGTGTCGTGGATGCGCGGCAGCAACGGGCGCGAGAGCAGCCGGAACGCGGTGCCGCCGAGGCGGCGGCCCCGCTGCGGAGGGAGGCCATCCGGGCAGGAAGGTCTCGAGCGGGGTGGAGAGGTCGGCGTCGGTGAAGCCGACGATGTGCTCGCCGGTGCGCCGGGAGGGGTGCGGGGCGATGACCTCTGCGAGTCCGTCCATCACGTTCTGCACCCCGACAGCATCGACCGAATGGCCCAGTAGTTAACCCCTCTGCCGCAGGACCGTTCGGCTCAGCAATGGCCGTTTCACCTGGTAGAGGCGTGTCGGCCGCCCGGTGGAGTCGTCGCCCGGGTCGCGGAGTTTCACGCCGACGGGTGATCGATCACCCCGGCGTGGCGGTACCCGTCCGTGTCCGGGAGGGTCGCCGCGGTGGGCCGGAGCCGCGACGAGGGCGCTCGGACCGTGCCCCTAGACTGCGTCCGGGTACGCCGTACGGCAGCCCGACGCGGCCGGTCCACGGCCGGTGCACGACGTGCTGGGCCCGGTGCGTGTCCCCCGAGGACCCCGGGCAGGAGGTCCCATGAGCCGGCCGGCCGACGCGCGTAGCGCGACGCCCCCGGGCGCGCGGCGCGGCGCGCCGCCGCCGGAGACGTCGCCCGGCGGCGGTCGGACGCCCGGGCCGAGCACGCCGGTGACCGGCATCCCGGCACCCACGCCGTCCCCGGAGAGCCCGGCGTCCGCGTCCCCGGGTGGTGCGCGGCGCGACCGGGGCCGCGGCCCGGGACACCCCATCCCGCCCCCGTCCGCCACGGGCGGCGGGGCCCCGCCGTACACGCCGGCCCGCCGCTTCGCCGACTGGCACCGCGCCCGCGCCGACGGCCGGGCGGGTCTGCCCGGCCTCGAGCCCGGTCGCCCGCCCGGCACGCCCACCCTCGAGGAGCTCGCCCAGGACTTCCTCGCGCGCAGCCACCGGGAGCGGCTGCGCCTCGACGTCGAGCTCGCGCCGCTGCTCGAGTCCGAGGCGGGCCTCGTCGCGCGCATCGAGCAGATCGGGCTCGCCGCCGGCCGGGCCGAGGAGCGCCTGTCCGGCTGGCCGGTCCTGCTCGCCGACGACCAGCTCGCGCTGCGCCGCGGCGGCGAGTCCGGCACCGCCGACGACGTCGTGCGCTCCCGGCGCGCCCGCGAGTACGACGCCCTGCGCCGCCCGGTCGTCGAGGAGCTGGACCGGCTGCGCCGCACCGCGGCGGCCGCGCACGAGGAGCTGGCCCGCATCCGCGCGGCCGTCCGCGCCCGCGAGATCGTCGGCGCGACCCGCGTCCGGCGCCTGCACGCCCAGGCGATGCGGCGCATCTCGGCCTACGAGCGCCACCTCGTGCGCCACCACCCCGCGGGCGACCGCGTCGGCCCGCTGCTCGCCGCGCAGCACCCCCGCATCCCCGGCTGGGTGTTCGCCGCCGAGGACCCGTCGGTGCCCCCGGGGCGAGGCGGCGACCCCGGCGCCCGCCGACTCCGACCGCGCGCCCCGGCGCCCCCGACCCCGGGCACCCACCGGCGACCCGGCCGGGCACACCGGCCGGCACGCCACCCCCGCCGAGGAGGCCTGATGGCTCCGACCGCTCCGTGGTGGCGCCGCATCGTCGGTGCCCACCGTCCGGACGACGCCCCGCCGACGCCGGCGGTGCCGGCGGCTCCGGGTTCGGGGCCGTGGGCGGTGCCCCGCCGGCCCCGGGCTCCCGCGGCTCGCGGGCCGGGGGCACGACCGAGGCCGACGTGCCGCGCGGCCTGCGGGCCCCCGGCACGCGCGAGGAGAAGCGGTTCTCGCAGGTCTACGCGGAGGACCGCGTCGGCCCGATGCCCTACCCCAACCAGGCCAGTCCCGACGTGGCCGCCGCGCGCGGCCGCGTCCGGGCGCTGGTCGAGGACCTGCTGCCGAACGCGGTCGACGAGGGCACCGGCGGCGCCCTCGACCCGCTCATCGCGTCGTGGGCCTCGGGCTGGCTCGCGCGCATCGACTCCGAGCACGCCGACCACCACGCCGTCATCGACCGCCTCGTCGGCGGCGCCCGCCGGCAGCTCGCCGACGCCGAGGCCGCGCACGAGCGCGACCGCCGCGCGCTCGAGATCGCCCGGCGCGACTACACCGACGCCCGCGAGCGCCTCATGGAGCCGGTGGCCGAGCCGGGCGACGAGCCCGGCGAGCACGGTGGGGCCGGCGGCGGGCCCGGACTGCTGCGCCGGGCCGTCGGCCGGACCTCGCGCCGCGCGCGCGACGACCGCGGCGACGAGGCCCCGACGCCGATGCACCCCGACCCCGCCACCGGACCGATCCGGGTGACGCCCGCGTCCTACGGCACGACCCGCCAGGCCTGGCCCGCCGGCGCCCCGTCGGAGGCGCGGCCGCCCGGGCACGCCCGGGACGAAGCGACCGACGGCGACGAGCCGGTGACCGACCAGCCGCTCGACCGCGGCCGCGACCGATCGGGGGACCGGCGATGACGGGGCCGACGAACAACGGGACGCCGCCCGGGCGGGGCGGCCGCCGGGCGCAGCGGGGCCCGGCCGCGCCGATCCCGCGCTCCTACCGCGACTCCACGATGCTGATCAACCGGTCGCGGGAGGACTTCCTCGCGCTCGGCATCATCATCCTGGCCATCGGCGGTGACATCGCCGCCTTCTACGTCGTGCTGGCGCGCGTGTTCCGCGGCTCGACGTTCCTCATCGTCATCGGCACCGTCGGGTTCGCCGCGGCCTCGGTCGGGCTCGCCCACCTCGTGGGCCAGGGCCTCGCCCGGCGCCGGTGCGGCGATCCCCGGGCGAGCGTGACCCTGACCGTGGCCGCCGGCTTCGTGTGGGTGGTGCTCGGCGCGGCGTCGTTCGTGACGCGGCTGCTCACGCCCTCGACGACGTCGTCGGACCCGTTCGGCTCCTCGTCGGGGGGCTTCGGGTCCTCGGGCGGTGGTGGCTTCGGCTCGGGGGGTGGCGGCGGCTTCGGCTCCGGCGGGGGCTTCGGGTCGTCGTCGGGCGGGCTCGAACTGTCGGCCGTGCTGCCCGCCGTGCTGTTCGGGGCGCTCTTCCTCGCCAGCGGGGTCGCCGCGATGGTGGCGACCTTCGTGTCCTTCAACCCGGTGGCCGGCGCCCTGCGGCGTGCGGAGCGGCGCCTCGGCGAGGCGACCGCGGCCGAGCGGGGCAGCCGGGCCGAGCTCGAGCGCTCGCGGGAGGCCCTGCGCCAGCAGGAGAACGAGCGCGACCGGGAGGAGCAGCGCTGGATCGCGGCCCGCCAGCAGGTCGCCGCCGAGATGCTCGAGCTGCAGAACTACGCCCGCAGCCTCATGGCCTCGCGCAAGCAGAACCCGTCGGTCACCGACGGGCTCCGCAGCTCCGCCCCCTACCCCGAGTTCACCCCGGCGCGGGCCACCGAGCCCGGCCGGGAGGCCGCGCCGCCCACGCGGTCGTCCCGCGAGCCCACCCGTTCGGGTCCGCGGCCGCCCCAGCCCGCCGCCGCCCCGAACGGCGCCCATGCCCGTCCCCCGACGACCACGAACGGAGACCATCCGTGACGACCCGGACCGCCGCCCCCGACCGAGGGGCGGCGAGCCCGCGCACGGCCCGCGGACGGCGGGCGGGGGCGCTCGTCGCCGCGGCGACCGCCGCGCTGCTCGCGCTCGGCGCCTGCTCGTCGGGCGACGACGCCTGCGGGGGCGCCTCGGGCGGCGGCGGGGCCCCGCTGAGCTGCCCGGTGCCGGTCGGCCCGATGGCGCTCGCGGTGTCCGGCCGGGCGAACAGCCCGGAGCCCGGGCTGCCCTCGTCGGTGCAGCAGGCCGCGATCTCCGTCGTCGCGGGCGCCGCCGACCAGAAGGTGCAGCCGAAATTCACCGTCGTGGACGTCGACGGACGCCCGACGGTGGCCGGCAGCGACACCTACCGCACCGACGCCGGCAACGCGATCGCCGCGCAGGACGACCAGAACGCCTTCCTCTCCGGCCTCGGCAAGGCCGTCTCGCAGGTCCGCGCGCAGTCCCCCGAGGTCGACGTCCTCGGCGCCCTGGGCCTCGCCGCCCGCTCCGTCCAGGGCAGCCGCCCGGGCACCGTCGTGCTCGTCGACTCCGGGCTCTCGACCGTGGCGCCGCTGGACTTCCGCCAGCAGGGCCTGCTCGACGCGCCCGTCGCGGACACCGTCGGGTTCCTGCGCGACCACCAGGCGCTCCCGAACCTGTCGGGGGCCACCGTCGTGCTCTCCGGGCTGGGCGACATCGCCGCGCCGCAACCGCCGCTCGACACGGCGCAGCGCAGCGAGCTGGTCAACCTCTGGAAGGGGATCGCGCAGGCGTCCGGCGCGGCCTGCGTCGCCGTCGTCGACGAGCCGCGCTCCGGGGACGCGCCCACCGACGTCCCGCCGGTGAGCACGGTGACGGTGCCCCCGCCGCCCACGATCACGCCGGGCAAGGCGACCGCGCTCCCCGACGACGGGTCCGTCGGGTTCCAGCCCGACACCGCCGAGTTCCGCGACCGCGCGGCCGCGCGCGGGGTGCTCGCGCCCTTCGCGGACTTCCTGAAGCAGGGGCCTACGCGGCGTCTGGCCCTGACCGGCACGAGCGCCCGGGCGGGGACGACCGCGAGCCAGGTCGACCTGTCCACACAGCGCGCGGAGGCGGTGAAGGCCCTGCTGGTCGAGCTCGGGGCCTCGCCCGGCCAGATCACCACGAAGGGCGTCGGGAGCCAGTTCCCCGGCTACGTCAACGACATCGGCCCGGACCGCAAGCAGCTGCCGGGGCCCGCGTCGGCGAACCGGAAGGTCATCGTGGAGCCCACCGGCTGACCCGGGCCCGAAACATCGAGGTCCCCGATGCTCCGGGCCCCCTAACGTGACCGGTATCTCTTCACCGAGTGGCAACCTCACCGACGCCGCGCCGACCCCCGGTCCCAGCAGCGCCTATCCCGGCCGCGCGCAACATTCCGGGTGGTTCTACTGAACCGATGTAGAAGCGGAGCGTCACCGGCTGTGGTGTTCAGGGGGCCCGGACCGCCCTAACGTCTTCTCCCCGGAAGGTCACCAACCGACCGGAGGGACACCCCACATGACGACAGCCGCAGACCGGAGCCCCGACACCGCGGCTGGCCTCGACCCCGAGTACTCCGAGGCCGATGTCCACCAGGAGTTCGGCGAGAACCCCGTCGAGGTCCGAGACACGAACCACTACAAGGACGAGTACATCAAGGGATTCGTCGACAAGTGGGACGACTACATCGGTTGGGAGGGACGCGCCGCCAGCGAAGGCTCGTTCTTCATCGACCAGCTCCGGGCCCGCGGCGTGGAGAAGGTCCTCGACGTGGCGACCGGCACCGGGTTCAACTCGGTCCAGCTGCTCGAGGCCGGGTTCGAGACCGTGTCCGCCGACGGCAGCGCGGAGATGCTCGCCAAGGCGTTCCTCAACGGCCGCGAGCGCGGGCACGTGCTGCGGGTCGTGCAGGCCGACTGGCGCTGGCTCAACCGCGACGTGCACGGCGAGTACGACGCGATCATCTGCCTCGGCAACTCGTTCACGCACCTGTTCTCGGAGCGTGACCGCCGTAAGGCGCTCGCCGAGTTCTACGCCATGCTCTCGCACGACGGCGTCCTCATCCTGGATCAGCGCAACTACGACTCGATCCTGGACGACGGCTTCTCCTCGAAGCACAAGTACTACTACAGCGGTGACACCGTCACCGCCGAGCCCGAGTACCTCGACGACGGCCTCGCGCGCTTCCGGCACACGTTCCACGACGACGTATTTGTGTACCACCTGAACATGTTCCCGCTGCGCAAGGAGTACGTGCGGCGGCTCATGCGCGAGGTCGGGTTCCAGAAGATCGACACCTATGGCGACTTCCAGGACACCTACGGCGAGGACACCCCAGACTTCTGGATTGACGTGGCCGAGAAGACGTACCGCACCGACGAGGAACTGGCCGACTCGTACTCGACGGCGGTCCACACCGCCCGCGACTACTACAACTCGGCCGACGCCGACACCTTCTACCACGAGGTGTGGGGCGGCGAGGACATCCACGTCGGGCTCTACGAGTCCCCCGACGAGCCGCCATCGCGCCGGCCTCGGCGCGCACCGTCGAGCGGATGGCCGAGGCCGCGGGCATCACCGCCGACACGCGGGTGCTCGACATGGGCGCGGGCTACGGCGGCGCGGCGCGGCACCTCGCGCGGAAGTTCGGGTGCCGGGTGACCTGCCTGAACCTCTCCGAGGTCGAGAACGAGCGGAACCGGGAGAAGACCCGCGAGCAGGGTCTGGACCACCCTCGTCGACGTCGTCGACGGCTCGTTCGAGAACATGCCGATCCAGGACAACGCCTACGACCTCGTGTGGTCGCAGGACGCGTTCCTGCACTC
>CAWKGY010000010.1:0-116362 GCA_963849235.1 uncultured Actinomycetota bacterium
CGTACCCGCCGCCGTCGTAGGACTCGTAGCCCTCCGACGGGTAGTCGGCGGCCGCGGCGCTCGGGTCGAACCCGGGCGGGCTGTCCTTGAGGGCCAGCCCGAGGCCTGCCAGCTTCATCTTGACCTCGTCGATGGACTTCGCACCGAAGTTGCGGATGTCCAGCAGGTCGGCCTCCGAGCGGCCGACGAGCTCGCCGACCGTGTGGATGCCCTCCCGCTTGAGGCAGTTGTACGACCGGACCGTGAGGTCGAGGTCCTCGATCGGCATGGCGAACGCGGCGATCGAGTCGGCCTCGGCGGGCGAGGGCCCGATCTCGATGCCCTCGGCGTCGATGTTGAGCTCACGGGCGAGCCCGAACAGCTCGGTCAGCGTGCGACCGGCCGACGCGATCGCATCGCGCGGCGTGATCGACGGCTTGGTCTCGACGTCGAGGATCAGCTTGTCGAAGTCGGTGCGCTGCTCGACGCGGGTCGCCTCGACCTTGTAGCTGACCTTCAGGACCGGCGAGTAGATCGAGTCGACCGGGATGCGGCCGATCTCGGCGCCGGACGCCTTGTTCTGGGCGGCGGGGACGTAACCACGGCCCCGCTCGACCACGAGCTCCACCTCGAGGCGGCCCTGGTCGTTCAGGGTCGCGATGTGGAGGTCAGGGTTGTGCACGGTCACGCCGGCCGGCGGGACGATGTCCCCCGCCGTCACCGTGCCCGGGCCCTGCTTGCGCAGGTACATCGTCGCCGGCTCGTCCTCCTCGGAGCTCACGACGAGCTCCTTGAGGTTCAGGATGACGTCGGTGACGTCCTCCTTCACCCCCGGGACGGTGGTGAACTCGTGGAGGACCCCGTCGACCCGGATGGAGGTGACGGCCGCGCCCGGGATGGACGACAGCAGGGTCCGCCGGAGCGAGTTGCCGAGGGTGTAACCGAAGCCCGGCTCGAGGGGCTCGATGATGAACCGCGACCGGGTCTCGTCGACCGGCTCCTCGGAGAGGGCCGGGCGCTGGGAGATCAGCACTTCTGGTGTTCCTTCCGGTGCTCGGGCATCCGCTATTTGACGCCGAACGGTGGAACCGGGGCCGCCACGTCGGCGGCCCCGGCGGGTCGAGCTACTTGGAGTAGAACTCGACGATCAGCTGCTCCTGCACGGGCGTGTCGATCTGCGCGCGCTCGGGCAGCTGGTGGACGAAGATGCGCAGCGACTCGGGGACGACCTGCAGCCAGCCGGGGATCGGACGGTCCCCGAACGACTCCTTCGCGTCCACGAAGGGCAGCATGTTCCGCGACTTGTCGCGGATGTCGACGATGTCGTACTGCGTCACCCGGTAGCTGGGGACGTCCACCTTCTGGCCGTTGACCAGGAAGTGGCCGTGCCCGACGAGCTGGCGGGCAGCACGACGCGTGCGGGCAAGACCCGCGCGGTAGACCACCGAGTCGAGACGCGACTCGAGCAGGCGCAGGAATTCGTCGCCGGTCTTGCCCTCGCGACGGTTCGCCTCCTCGAAGTACTTGCGCATCTGCTTCTCGAGGACGCCGTAGGTGAAGCGGAGCTTCTGCTTCTCCTGGATCTGCATCAGGTACTCGGATTCCTTGATGCGAATCCGGCCGTGCTGCCCCGGCGGGTACGGACGACGCTCGAACGACTTGTCGCCGCCGACGAGGTCGACCTTGAGGCGGCGGGACTTGCGCGTGATGGGGCCTGTGTAGCGAGCCATGGCTGTTCTCCTCTCCGCCTCTTAGACGCGGCGACGCTTCGGCGGGCGGCACCCGTTGTGCGGCTGCGGGGTGACGTCGGAGATGGTCCCGACCTCGAGGCCCGCGGCCTGCAGCGAACGGATCGCCGTCTCGCGGCCCGAGCCCGGACCCTTGACGAAGACGTCGACCTTCTTCATGCCGTGCTCGGCCGCCTTGCGGGCCGCGTTCTCGGCGGCCATCTGGGCGGCGAACGGGGTCGACTTGCGGGAGCCCTTGAAGCCGACGTGGCCGGCGGAGGCCCAGGCGATCACGGCACCCGTGGGGTCGGTGATCGAGACGATGGTGTTGTTGAACGTGCTCTTGATGTGCGCCTGGCCCTGGGAGATGTTCTTCTTCTCCCGGCGGCGCACCTTCTTGGCGCCTGCGGCGCCGGTGCGGGTCCTGGGTGGCATCGGTGCTTCTCTCCGAGTCTGCTGCGTGAGGGGGTCGGGCGCCCGCTTACTTGCGGGCGGCCTTCTTCTTGCCGGCGACGGTCTTCTTCGGGCCCTTGCGCGAGCGGGCGTTCGTCTTCGTCCGCTGGCCGTGGACCGGAAGGTTCCGGCGGTGACGCAGGCCCTGGTAGCTGCCGATCTCGACCTTGCGCCGGATGTCCGCCTGGATCTCGCGGCGCAGGTCACCCTCGACCCGGAGATTGCCCTCGATGAACGCGCGGATGGCCGCGGCGTCGGAGTCGCTCGAGATCCTTGCTGCGGAGATCGGGGTCGATCCCGGTCTCGGCGAGGATCTCCCGGGAACGGCTGCGGCCGATCCCGAAGATGTAGGTCAGCGCGATCTCCATCCGCTTCTCGCGGGGGAGGTCGACGCCGGAAATGCGAGCCATGTCGGCACGTACTCCTCGTGTCGTCGGGAGGTGTCGGCCCCCGCCCGTCCCGGACGGTGTCCGGGCCCCGGCCTCCCGGGCCGGGGGTGGTTCCGCCGGGCCGGAGTCCGTGGACTCCGTCCGACGTAGGAACGGGGGTGTTCGTGTGGCGTCCCCGCGACCGGGTCTGCGCGACCGGCCGTGGGTCAGGGCCTCAGCCCTGGCGCTGCTTGTGCCTCAGGTTGTCGCAGATGACCATGACCCGCCCGTGACGGCGGACCACCTGGCACTTGGCGCAGATGCGCTTGACGCTCGGCTGGACCTTCACGATCTCGTCCTCGCTGCCTGCTCTGCTCGGTTCACTTGTAGCGGTAGACGATCCGACCGCGCGACAGGTCGTACGGCGACAGCTCCACGACGACCTTGTCCTCGGGGAGGATTCGGATGTAGTGCTGACGCATCTTCCCGCTGATGTGTGCCAGGACCTTGTGCCCGTTCTCGAGCTCGACCCGGAACATCGCGTTGGGCAGGGGCTCGACGACCCGGCCCTCGACCTCGATGGCGCCGTCCTTCTTCGCCATGTCCTCCGCACTTCTCTCGCCGGTCACCTGCTCCCGCACCCGGTCCTGGAGACCGGGGACGTTCACCGGGCGACCTCGTCGTCCCGCTGCCACCGACGTGCGGGTGCACGCCGGATCGGGCCCGCGATGACCTGCCGGGACCCACGGGCCCATCACCCGGGGATTGACCGGGGATGTGGTGACACGTGCGGACACCGGCACGACACGCGCACCAGCCATCCACTGTACGCGGGGCGCGTCGAGGACCTGGTCACCGGGTCGGCGGCGGCCGGCGACCGTCAGCGTTGACCGTTTCTCGCCGCCGGGACACCATGGCGCCCACCTGACCCGAGATCGACCCGGAGGAGACGACGTGGATGTCGACGGTGCCGTCGCGCTGGTGACCGGAGGGGCGTCCGGCCTCGGCCGGGCGACCGTGGAGAAGCTGCACGCCCAGGGTGCGTCGGTCGTGATCGTCGACCTGCCGTCCTCGGCGGGCGCCGAGGTCGCGGACGGGCTGGGCGGGCGGGCGGTGTTCGCCCCGGCCGACGTCGACCGACCCCGAGCAGGTCACCCAGGCGATCGACGCGGCGGCGGGCCTCGGGACCCTGCGCGTGGCCGTCAACTGCGCGGGCATCGGCAACGCCCACCGCACCGCGGGCCGCAAGGGACCGTTCCCCCTCGAGGAGTTCACCAAGGTCCTCAACGTCAACCTGGTCGGCACCTTCAACGTCATCCGCCTCGCCGCGCAGGCGATGAGCGAGACCGAGCCGCTGACCGACGACGCCGTGGGCACCGGCGACCGCGGGGTCGTCGTCAACACCGCCTCCGTCGCCGCCTTCGACGGGCAGATCGGCCAGGCCGCGTACTCGGCGTCGAAGGGCGGCATCGTCGGCATGACGCTCCCGATCGCCCGCGACCTCGCCTCGATCGGCATCCGCGTCTGCACCATCGCGCCGGGCCTGTTCCACACCCCGCTCTTCGCGACCCTGCCGCAGGAGCACATCGACTCCCTCGGCGCGCAGGTGCCGCACCCCTCGCGGCTCGGGCGACCCGAGCGAGTACGCGGCCCTCGTCGCGCACATCGTCGCGAACCCGATGCTCAACGGCGAGACGATCCGCCTCGACGGCGCGATCCGGATGGCGCCGAAGTAGGCCGCGCCCGTCAGGCCACCGGCGTTCGGCGCGCCGGGTGACCGAGCGCGCCGAACGCCAGTGCCAGGCCCCACGGGCCGGCGACCCAGATCCACCACGGGTACACGAACGTCCCGGTCCCGAGCACGACGGCGAGCCAGATCAGCACGTTGAGCACGCTCACCACCGCCCACGCCGCCACCGCGCCCCGCAGACCACCGGGCGGGACCGGGAACCCCGGCGGCACGGACAGTCGCGGCGCCGGCGCGCCGGCCGGCGACCGCGGGCCCGCCGTCGGCCCCACCTCGGCCGGCAGATCGGTCAGCAGCGGCGCGAGGTCGTCGCGCACCACCGCGCCGTGCGCGGCCCGCACCCGCTCGTCGTACTCGACGAGGGTCAGCCGGCCCTCGCCGTGGGCCCGCGCCAGTCGGTCCGCCACCTGCGCGCGGTCCGCGTCGGACACCCGCATCGCACCCTGCTCGGCCATCACGATCTCCCCTGGTCCCGTCCTGGAGCCAGGCTAGCGGATAGCGGACAGTTCAGCTATCCGTATTCTCGGGTGCGGTGAGGACCCACGGCCCGGCGTCGGTCACCGCGACGGTGTGCTCCCAGTGCGCGGCCCGGGCACCGTCGGCGGTGACGACGGTCCACTCGTCGTCGAGCTCCTCGGTCTCGGCGTCGCCCGCGGTGAGCATCGGCTCGACGGCGAGCACCATGCCCTCGCGCAGGCGCGGGCCGGTCCCGGCCCGCCCGAGGTTCGGCAGGAACGGCTCCATGTGCATCTCGGTGCCGATGCCGTGCCCGCCGTAGTCCTCGACGATCCCGAAGGCCTCGCCCGCGGGGGTGCGGTGGCGGCGGGACTCGACCTCGACGGCGTGGGAGACGTCGCCGAGCCGGTTGCCGGGCCGGACCTCGGCGATCCCCGCCCACATCGCCGCCCGGCACGCCGCCGAGAGCTCGGCGTCGCCGGGCGCCGGGGTGCCGATCGAGACGGTCACCGCCGCGTCGCCGTGCCAGCCGTCGAGGATCGCCCCGCAGTCCACGCGAGAGCAGGTCGCCGTCGACCAGCACGGTGGCCGGGCTCGGGGATGCCGTGCACGACCTCGGCGTTCACCGAGGCGCAGATGCTCCCGGGGAAGCCGTGGTAGCCGAGGAAGGACGGGACGGCGCCCGCCTCCCGGATCGTGGACTCGGCGAGGGCGTCGAGGTCGGCGGTGGTGGCCCCCACGACCGCGGCGGCCGCCACGCGCTCGAGGGTGGTCGCGACGACGAGGCCGGCCGCGCGCATCGCCTCGAGCTCGCCGCGCGACTTGATCTGCACGTCGGTCCCGATCCGTCCGCCGGAGAGCCGCCCGGCGACACGGCCGAGGTTCTCGCCCACGTCGGCCAGGCCGGCGCCGCCGATCCGGCCGGCCCCGCGCACGACCCGGCCGAGCCCCACCGCCGCTCAGTCCTCCGGCTCGTCGGCCAGCGCGTCCATGGCGCGGTCGGTGATCTCGTCCATCGACCCCATGGCGTCGACGGTGACGAGGATGTCGCGGTAGTAGTCGATGAGCGGGGCGGTCTCCCGGCGGTAGACCTCCTGCCGGTTGCGGATGACGTCCTCGGTGTCGTCGGAACGACCGCGGCCCGTCAGGCGCTTGATCAGCTCCTCGTCCTCCACCTCGAACAGGAGGACGGCGTCGAGGCGCTGGTCGAGGTCGGAGAGGACCTTCTTCAGCTCCTCGGCCTGGGAGGTGTTGCGCGGGAAGCCGTCGAGCAGGAAGCCGTTCGCGGCGTCCGGCTGCGACAGCCGGTCCTTGACCATCGCGACGGTGACCTCGTCCGGCACCAGGTCGCCCGCGTCGACGTAGCGCTGGGCCTCCTTGCCGAGCTCCGTGCCGTTCTTCATGTTGTCGCGGAAGAGATCGCCGGTGGAGATGTGCGGGGCGTCGAGCCGTTCCGACAACCGTGCTGCCTGCGTGCCCTTGCCTGCCCCGGGCGGCCCCACCAGAACGATCCTCATGTCCACTCCTCTCCTGCGCGGCCGTCGTCGGCCGCGCTGCACCCATCCTGCCCCGACGGGGCTGTCTCCGGCCCCCGCGAGCGGGCGGGGTCCACGCCCGTCAGCGCAGGAAACCCTCGTAGTTGCGCTGCATCAGCTGGCTCTCGATCTGCTTCACGGTGTCCAGGCCGACACCGACCATGATCAGGACCGCGGTGCCGCCGAACGGGAAGTTCTGGTTGCCGCCGCTGGTCCCCTGGCCGGTGATGCCCAGGAAGAAGTTCGGGAGGACAGCGATGATGCCGAGGTAGATCGATCCCGGCAACGTGATCCGTGAGAGGACGTACTGGAGGTACTCCGCCGTGGGGCGCCCCGGCCGGATGCCGGGGATGAAGCCGCCGAACTTCTTCATCTCGTCGGCACGTTCCTCGGGGTTGAACGTGATCGCGACGTAGAAGTACGTGAAGAAGATGATCAGGGCGAAGTACAGCAGGATGTGGACCCAGTTGGACTGGTTCGACAGGTAGGTCTGCACGAAGGTCGCGAAGCCCGAGCTGGAGTTGCCGGCGATCCGCGAGAGCAGGTCGGGCAGGTAGAGCAGCGAGGACCCGAAGATCACCGGGATGACACCGGCCTGGTTGACCTTCAGCGGCAGGTAGGTCGACGTCCCGCCGTACATCCGCCGCCCGACCATGCGCTTGGCGTACTGCACCGGGATCCGTCGCTGGCCCTGCTCGACGAACACGACGCTCGCGATGATCGCGAGGCCGAAGACGCAGACCACGGTGAAGACCAGGGCGCCCGAGCTCGACAGGATCTGCTGGCCCTCGGCCGGGATGCGGGAGGCGATCGAGGTGAAGATCAGCAGCGACATGCCGTTGCCGACGCCGCGCTCGGTGACGAGCTCGCCGAACCACATGATGATCGCGGTGCCCGCCGTCATGACCAGCACGATGACCGCGAGGTCGAAGATGCCGGCGTTCGGCAGGATCGGGAACTGCGACGGGTCGCAGTTCTGGAACAGCTGCCCGCGGTCCGCGAGCGCCACGATGCCGGTGGACTGGAGGATGGCCAGCGCGATGGTCAGGTAGCGCGTGTACTGCGTCAGCGTGCCCTGACCGGACTGGCCCTCCTTCTTCAGCTGCTCGAAGCGGGGGATGACCACCGTGAGCAGCTGGATGATGATGCTCGCGGTGATGTAGGGCATGATGCCCAGCGCGAAGATCGACAGCTGCAGCAGCGCGCCACCGGAGAACAGGTTGATCAGGGAGTAGACGCTGGCCGCGTCACCGCCCTGGACCTGGCGCAGGCAGGCCTGCACGTTGGTGTACGAGACACCGGGCGCCGGCAGGGTGGCGCCGAGCCGGTAGACCGCGACGATGCCGAGCGTGAACAGGATCTTCTTGCGCAGGTCCGGCGTCGCCAGCGCGGACCGCACGGGGCCGAGCACTCGGACCTCCAGCTGGTCGTCGATTGCGGTCCCACCGCTCGACCGGTCGCGGCGGGCATCCCGACTGGGGTGCTCGTGCCGGGACGGGCTCGTGCTCCGGTGTTCGGGCGTTCCGGGGGCCGGTGGGGCCTCGAGCGAGGGTAACAGCAGGCCGGGAGTGCCCCGACCGGCCCCGGACGGCCACGACGGCGGCCGCCGGAGACGCACGCGGGCCCGGGGTGCCGATCGGCACCCCGGGCCCGGGTGGAGTGGTGCGTGGGGTCAGACGACCGTGGTCGTCCCGCCCGCCGCGGTGATCTTCTCGGCGGCGGAGCCGGAGAACGCGTGCGCGCTCACCTGCACCGTCACGGAGCCGAGGTCGCCCTCGCCGAGCACCTTGATCGGGTGCCCCGCGCGGACGGCGCCCGCGGCGACCAGCTCGGCCGGGCCGACCTCGCCGCCGTCGGGGAACAGCCGGGCCAGGTCGCCGACGTTGACGACCTGCGCGACGACCTTGTTGCGGTTGCGGAAGCCCTTGAGCTTCGGCAGACGCATCTGGAGCGGCATCTGGCCGCCCTCGAAGCGCGCGGGCACGTTCTTGCGGGCACCCGTGCCCTTGGTGCCCCGGCCGGCGGTCTTGCCCTTGGAGGCCTCACCGCGACCGACGCGCGTCTTGTCCGTCCTCGCACCCGGCGCCGGGCGCAGGTGGTGGAGCTTGATGGGCTCGGACTCGGGCATGGTCAGACCTCCTCGACCGCGACGAGGTGCCGCACGGTGTGGATCAGACCGCGGTTCTGCGGGGTGTCCGGACGCGTCACCGACGCACCGATCCGACGCAGGCCGAGCGTCCGGAGGGTCTCACGCTGATTGCGCTTGCCCCCGATCGTCGAGCGGGTCTGCGTGACCTTGAGGTCGGCCATGACTCAGACCCCCTGACCGGCGCGCTGGCGCAGCATCCGCGCCGGCGCGACCTCGTCCAGCGGCAGTCCCCGGCGGGCCGCGACGGCCTCGGGGACCTGCAGCGCCTTCAGGGCGGCCACCGTGGCGTGCACGATGTTGATGGCGTTCTGGCTGCCCAGGGACTTGGACAGGATGTCCGCGATCCCCGCGCACTCCAGGACCGCGCGCACCGGGCCACCGGCGATGACGCCGGTACCGGGGCTCGCGGGGCGCAGGAGGACGACGCCCGCGGCGTCCTCGCCCTGCACGGGGTGCGTGATGGTGCCGCCGACGCGGGGGACGCGGAAGAAGTTCTTCTTCGCCTCCTCCACGCCCTTGGCGATCGCGGCCGGCACCTCCTTGGCCTTGCCGTAGCCGACACCGACCTCGCCGTCGCCGTTGCCGACGACCACGAGCGCGGTGAAGCTGAAGCGGCGGCCGCCCTTGACGACCTTGGCCACGCGGTTGATGGCGACGACGCGCTCGAGGTGCGGCGTCCGGTCCTGCGCGCCGCCGCGGCCGCCGCCGGAGCGGTCGCGACCGCCCTGGCCGCCGCCTTCGCGGCGCTGTGTGCCCGGCATCAGGCGTCCTTCCGTTGCGTGTGTTCGATGGGGAGAGACCGGCGCTTCACTAGAACGTCAGGCCCCCCTCGCGGGCCGCCTCGGCGAGCTGCGCGATGCGACCGTGGTAGCGGCGTCCGCCGCGGTCGAAGACGACCGCGTCGACACCCGCCGACTTCGAGCGGCTGGCGACGAGCTCGCCGACCTTCGCGGCCTGCGCCTTCTTGTCGCCCTCCAGCCCGCGGACGTCGGCCTCCAGGCTCGAGGCGTGCGCGAGCGTGTGGCCGGCGAGGTCGTCCACCACCTGCGCGGTGATGTGCCGCGAGGAGCGGGTGACGACCAGGCGCGGACGCGTCGGGGTCCCCTCGACCTTCTTGCGCAGACGGGCGTGACGGCGCACGCGGCCGGTGCGGCGGCTCTCGGAGACGTTCTTGCCGACCTGGGTGCGCTTCTTCTCGCTGGTCTCAGCCATCACTTACCCGTCTTCCCGACCTTGCGGCGGATTCTGCTCGCCGGCGTACCGCACGCCCTTGCCCTTGTACGGGTCGGGCTTGCGGAGGCGCCGGATGTTCGCGGCCACCTGGCCGACGGCCTGCTTGTCGGTGCCCTGCACCGAGAAGCGGGTCGGGCTCTCCACCGCGAAGGTGACGCCCTCGGGCGCCTCGATGCGGACCGGGTGGCTGTACCCGAGCGCGAACACCAGGGAGTTGCCCTGGAGCTGCACGCGGTAGCCGACGCCGTGGATCTCGAGCTTGCGCTCGAAGCCCTGGGTCACCCCGAGGACGAGGTTGTTGAGGAGCGAGCGCGACAGCCCGTGCAGCGAGCGGTTCTCCCGCTCGTCGTCGGGGCGCGACACCGAGAGGACGCCGTCCTCCAGCGCCACCCCGATGGGGCGGTCGACCGTGTGGCTGAGGGTGCCCTTCGGGCCCTTCACCGTGACCTGCTGGCCGTCGATCGCGACGTCCACGCCGGACGGCACGGTGATCGGGGCCTTGCCGATGCGTGACATGGTTCGGTTCCCCTTCCCGCTACCAGACGAAGGCGAGGACTTCCCCGCCCATCCGTCGCTGATAGGCCTGCCGGTCGGTGAGCAGCCCCGAGGACGTCGAGATGATCGCGACGCCGAGGCCGCCGAGCACGCGCGGGAGCTCGGTGGACTTCGCGTAGATGCGCAGGCCCGGCTTCGAGATGCGCTTGATGCCTGCGATGCTGCGCTCGCGGTTCGGCCCGTACTTGAGGTCGATCACCAGCGACTTGCCGACGGCGGCCGGCTCGTCGCGGTAGCCCGCGATGTAGCCCTGCTCGAGCAGGACCTGGGCCACGTGGGCCTTCAGCTTGCTGTGCGGCATGGTCACGTTCTCGTGGAACGCCGAGTTGGCGTTGCGAACACGCGTGAGCATGTCCGCGATGGGGTCGGTCATCGTCATCGCGACCAGGTCACCTTCCTCGCCGTGGTACCCCGGGTCGTCCGGCGGGCGGACGACTCCGTGGCGGGCCTGCGGCGTACGGGGCGGGTCAGAGTGGAGTTGTGGGGTCGGCCGGTGGCCGGGCCCGCGGGGCCGTCGAGCAGGTGCTCGCGGTGGGCCACGCGCTGGATGAGCGCGAGCAGCTCCGGGTCGATCGCGCGACCCGGGAGCTCGTCCTCGGCGGGGACGTCGGAGTCGGTGCGGTGCGCGGCGCTCACCACGAGGACTTCCGCACGCCGGGCAGCTCGCCGGCGTGCGCCATCTCGCGGAGGCAGACGCGGCAGAGCCCGAACTTCCGGAGCACCGCACGCGCGCGCCCGCAGCGGTTGCAGCGGGTGTAGCCGCGGACCTTGAACTTCGGGGTCGCGGCGGCCTTGTTGACCAGTGCCTTCTTCGCCATGCTCAGTTCTCCCTGAACGGGAAGCCGAGGGCGCGCAGGAGGGCCCGGCCTTCCTCGTCGGTGGTCGCGGAGGTGACCACGGTGATGTCCATCCCCCGCGGCCGGTCGATCGAGTCCTGGTCGATCTCGTGGAACATCGACTGGTCGGACAGGCCGAACGTGTAGTTGCCGGAGCCGTCGAACTGCTTCGGCGCGAGCCCGCGGAAGTCGCGGATGCGCGGCAGCGAGATCGAGACCAGGCGGTCGAGGAACTCCCACATGCGGGCGCCCCGCAGCGTCGTGCGGGCGCCGATCGGCATCCCCTCGCGCAGCTTGAACTGCGCGATCGACTTGCGGGCCCGGCGGATCTCCGGCTTCTGGCCGGCGATGAGGGTGAGGTCGCGGACCGCGCCCTCCATCAGCTTCGAGTCACGCGCGGCCTCGCCGACGCCCATGTTCACGACGACCTTGACGACGCCGGGCACGAGCATGGGGTTGGCGTAGTGGAACTCGTCCGTCAGTGCCTGACGGATCTCGTCCCGGTACCGCTGCTGCAGCCGAGGACGAGTCTCGGTGCTCGTCATCAGATGTCCTTCCCGTTGCGGCGCGAGACGCGCACGCGCTTCTGCTCACCCTCGCCGCCGTCGCGGTAGCCGACGCGGGCCGGCTTGCCGTCCGAGTCGACGACCATCACGTTCGAGACGTGGATGGCGGCCTCCTGCGTGACGATCCCGCCGGACTGCGCGCCCCGCTGGTTCGCGGACTGGGCGGTGTGCTTCTTGACCCGGCCGACGCCCTCGACGAGGACCTTGTCGCGGTCGGGGTAGGCCTGGATGACCTTGCCCTTCGCGCCCTTGTCCTTGCCGGCGATGACGAGGACCGTGTCGCCCTTCTTGACCTTCATCTGGCTACAGCACCTCCGGCGCGAGCGAGATGATCCGCATGAACCGCTTGTCGCGCAGCTCGCGACCGACCGGGCCGAAGATGCGGGTCCCGCGCGGCTCGCGGTCGTTCTTGATGATGACTGCGGCGTTCTCGTCGAACTTGATGTACGAACCGTCCGGGCGGCGCTTCTCCTTGACGGTGCGCACCACGACGGCCTTGACGACGTCCCCGCGCTTCACGCCGGACGCCGGGATGGCCTCCTTGACGGTCGCCACGATGACGTCTCCGATCCCCGCGTAACGGCGGGAGGAGCCACCGAGCACACGGATGCACAGGATTTCCCTGGCTCCCGTGTTGTCGGCGACCCGGAGTCGCGACTCCTGCTGGATCACTGCTTCTCTCCTGACCTTCCCGGCGACGTGCGCCGGATGGTTTCGTGTCGTCCCGCCCGGCCGAGTGTGATTACTTGGCCTTCTCGAGGATCTGGACGAGCCGCCAGCGCTTGGTCGCCGACAGCGGGCGCGTCTCCATGAGGAGCACGCGGTCGCCGGGACCCGCGGTGTTGTTCTCGTCGTGCGCCTTGACCTTCTTGGTCCGACGGATGACCTTCGAGTAGCGCGGGTGCTTCACCCGGTCCTCGAGGCTGACGACGATCGTCTTGGCCATCTTGTCGGAGACGACGAGGCCCTCACGCGTCTTGCGCAGGCCGCGGTCGTCGTTGCGCTCGGAGACCGGGCTCTGCTCGGCCTTGCCGGCCTGCTTGGTCTCGGAGCGGACCTGCTGCTCCTCGTCGCGCTCCGGAGCGGTGGCTCCGGAGCTCGTGGCGGTGCTCTCGCTCATGCCGCTCCTTCCTCGTCAGGAGCCACGGACAGGCCCAGCTCCCGCTCGCGCATCACGGTGTAGATGCGGGCGATGTCGTGCCGGACCGTGCGCAGCCGGCGGTTGTTGTCGAGCTGCCCGGTCGCCATCTGGAACCGGAGGTTGAACAGCTCCGCCTTCGCCTCGCGGGCGCGGGCGACCAGCTCTTCGCCGGTCAGCTCGCGCAGCTCGCTGGCGGGGGTCCCCACTGCCATCAGAACGCCTCCTCACGGGTGACGATGCGGCAGCGCATCGGCAGCTTGTGCTGCGCGCGACGCAGCGCCTCACGGGCGGTGGCCTCGTTCGGGTAGCTCATCTCGAACATGACCCGGCCGGGCTTCACGTTCGCGACCCACTTCTCCGGCGAGCCCTTGCCGGAACCCATGCGGGTCTCGGCCGGCTTCTTGGTCAGCGGGCGGTCCGGGAAGATGTTGATCCAGACCTTGCCGCCGCGGCGGATGTGGCGGGTGATCGCGATACGGGCCGACTCGATCTGGCGGTTCGTCACGTAGCCGTGCTCGAGCGCCTGGATGCCGAAGTCGCCGAACGACATCTGCGTCCCGCCCTTGGCGGCACCGGACCGGTCCGGACGGTGCTGCTTGCGGAACTTGACCTTGCGGGGGATGAGCACGCGTCAGCCCTCCGATCCGGAGCTCGCGGTGGACGACGACGCGGCCTCGGCGGCGGCGCGCCCGGCCTCGGTGCCCGAGCCGGTCGTGCCCGAGGCGCCGGAGCGACGGCCACGCGGGCGCTCGCCACGGTTTCCCCGCCCACCGCGCGGCTCGCGCTGCGCGGCGTCGAGCGCGGCCTGGCGCTCGGACTCCTTCTTGCCGCCGACCACGTCGCCCTTGTAGATCCAGACCTTCACGCCGATGCGGCCGAAGTTGGTCCGGGCCTCGAACAGGCCGTAGTCGATCTCCGCGCGGAGCGTGTGCAGCGGCACCCGGCCCTCGCGGTAGAACTCCGAGCGCGACATCTCCGCGCCGCCGAGGCGGCCGGAGCACTGCACGCGGATGCCCTTGACGCCCGGGCGAGCGCATGGCCGACTGCATGGCCTTGCGCATCGCGCGGCGGAAGGACACGCGGTTGGACAGCTGCTCGGCCACGCCCTGCGCGACGAGCTGCGCGTCGGCCTCGGCGCCCTTGACCTCGAGGATGTTGAGCTGGACCTGCTTGCCGGTCAGCTTCTCGAGGTTGCCGCGCAGCCGGTCGGCCTCCGCACCGCGGCGGCCGATGACGATGCCCGGGCGGGCGGTGTGGATGTCGACGCGCACCCGGTCGCGGGTGCGCTCGATCTCGACCTTGGAGATGCCGGCCCGCTCCATGCCCTTGGAGAGCATGCGGCGGATCTTGACGTCCTCGGCCACGTAGTCGGCGTAGAGCTTGTCGGCGTACCAGCGGGACTTCCAGTCCGTGGTGATGCCCAGGCGGAACCCGTGCGGGTTGATCTTCTGACCCATCAGCGGGTCCTTCCCTTCGAGCGCTGGCGGCCGCCCTCTGCCGTCGGGCACCGAGGTGACCTCGACGGTGATGTGGCTGGTCCGCTTGCGGATGCGGTACGCACGCCCCTGCGCCCGGGGCTGGAACCGCTTCATGGTCGGGCCCTCGTCCACGGTGATCGTCGAGATCACCAGCGTGGAGGGGTCCAGGTCGAAGTTGTTCTCGGCGTTCGCCACCGCGCTCGCCACGAGCTTGGCGACGGGCGTGGCCGCCGCCTGCTGGGCGAACTGCAGCACCGAGGCGGCCTGGCCGACGGGCATGCCGCGGACGAGGTCCACCACGCGGCGGACCTTCATCGGCGACATGCGCACGTAGCGAGCCCGCGCGACCGCGCCCTGGGGCGTGGTCGTCGGAGTCGGCTGGTGCAGCCATCGTTCGTTACCTTCCTGGTTTCGCGGGACGTGACCGTCGGACGTCGCCTAGCGGCGACGGGACCGGCGGTCCTCCTTGACGTGCCCGCGGAACGTGCGGGTCGGGGCGAACTCGCCGAGCTTGTGCCCGACCATGGCCTCCGAGACGAAGACCGGGACGTGCTTGCGCCCGTCGTGGACGGCCAGCGTGTGGCCGATCATGTCGGGGATGATCGTGGACCGGCGGGACCAGGTCCTGATCACGCGTCTTCCGGTTCGACTCGTTCAGCGCGTCGACCTTCTTGAGCAGGTGGTCGTCGACGAACGGCCCCTTCTTGACACTGCGCGGCATCGCTGTCTCCTCCCTGCCCGTCAGCGCTTCTTGTTCTTGCCGGTACGCCGGCGGCGCACGATCATGCGGTCGCTCTCCTTGCGGCCGCGGGTGCGGCCCTCCGGGGTGCCGGCCGGGTTCACCGGGTGCCGGCCACCGGACGTCTTGCCCTCACCACCGCCGTGCGGGTGGTCGACCGGGTTCATCGCGACACCGCGCACCGTCGGGCGCTTGCCGCGCCAGCGGTTGCGGCCCGCCTTGCCCCAGTTGATGTTCGAGTGCTCGGCGTTGCCGACCTCGCCGATCGTGGCGCGGCAGCGGACGTCGACGTTGCGGATCTCGCCCGAGGGCATCCGGAGCTGGGCGTACGGCCCGTCCTTCGCCACGAGCTGCACCCGCGCACCCGCCGAGCGCGCGATCTTCGCGCCGCCGCCGGGGCGGAGCTCGATCGCGTGGATCACCGTGCCGGTGGGGATGTTGCGCAGCGGCAGGTTGTTGCCCGGCTTGATGTCGGCCCTGGCGCCGCTCTCGACCGCGTCGCCCTGCCCCAGCCGCTCCGGCGCGATGATGTAGCGCTTCTCGCCGTCGGCGTAGTGCAGCAGCGCGATGCGGGCGCTGCGGTTCGGGTCGTACTCGATGTGCGCGACCTTGGCCGGCACGCCGTCCTTGTCGTTGCGACGGAAGTCGATCAGGCGGTAGGCCCGCTTGTGACCCCCGCCCTGGTGCCGCGTCGTGATGCGACCGGTGGCGTTGCGGCCGCCCTTGTTGTGCAGCGGGCGGATCAGCGACTTCTCCGGGTGGTCGCGCGTGATCTCGGCGAAGTCCGAGACGCTCGCGCCGCGCCGCCCGGAGGTCGTCGGCTTGTACCTGCGGATTCCCATGGTGTCAGTACTCCCCTACGCCCCGGGTCCGCCGAAGACGTCGATCGTCCGGCTCTCCGGCGTCACGGTCACCACGGCGCGCTTGGTGTCCTTGCGCTTGCCGAAGCCACGACGGGACCGCTTGCGCTTCCCCTCGCGGTTGAGCGTGTTCACGCTCGCGACCTGAACGTCGAAGATCTGCTGGACGGCGATCTTGATCTGGGTCTTGTTCGCGTCCGGGCGCACCAGGAACGTGTACTGGCGCTCCTCGAGAAGGCCGTAGCTCTTCTCCGAGATGACCGGCGCGAGGATGACGTCACGCGGGTCCGCGATCACTGGTCTGCCTCCCCGCTGGTCCGGGCGGTGACGAACGCGTCGAGCGCGGCGGTCGTGAAGACCACGTCGTCCGCGCGGAGCACGTCGTAGGTGTTGAGCTGGTCGGCCGTCAGCAGGTGCACGGCGGGCAGGTTCGCCACGCTGCGGCGGGTCGCCTCGTCGTCCCGCGCGACGACCGCCAGCACGTGGCGGTGCTCGCGGTCCGGGGCGATGACGCCCTCGAGCGCGGTGCGGGCGCCCTTGGTCGACGGCGCGGTGCCCTCGACGAGTGCCGAGAAGACGTGGATGCGCTCGTGGCGGGCCCGGTCCGAGAGGGCCCCGCGCAGGGCGGCGGCCTTCATCTTCTTCGGGGTCCGCTGCGAGTAGTCCCGCGGCGTCGGGCCGTGGACGGTGCCACCGCCGGTGAACTGCGGCGCCCGGGTCGAGCCCTGACGGGCGCGGCCGGTGCCCTTCTGGCGGTACGGCTTCTTGCCGCCGCCGCGGGTCTCGCCGCGCGTCTTGGTGTCGTGCGTGCCCTGGCGGGCCGCGGCGAGCTGCGCGGTCACGACCTGGTGCATCAGCGCGGTGTTCGCCGGGGCGTCGAAGAGCTCGCCGGGGAGCTCCGCGGTGCCGTCGGTGCCACCGGTCGGCGTGTGCACCGGGACCGTGCGGGTCTCGCCCGTGCCCGCGGCGGCGTGCGCCTCGAGGCGCGCGACGCGACGGGCCTCGCCGGCGGTGAACGACGGACGTCGGCTGTGCCGGGTGTCCGCCTCACCCGACGCGGTCGCGGTCTGGGACGAGGTCACTGCTGGTCACCGCCCTTCGGGTGGACCTTGGCGGCGGACGTGACGAGGACCAGGCCGCCGCGCGGGCCGGGAACGGCGCCGCGGATCAGCAGCAGGCCGGCGTCGGCGTCCACGCCGTGCACGGTCAGGTTCTGCGTGGTGCTCTTGACGTGGCCCATGCGGCCGGCCATGCGCGTGCCCTTGAAGACGCGCGCCGGGGTGGCGCAGCCGCCGATGGAGCCCGGCGACCGGTGCTTGCGCTGCGTGCCGTGGCTCGCGCCGAGGCCGTGGAAGCCGTGGCGCTTCATGACGCCCGCGGTGCCCTTGCCCTTGGTGGTGCCCGAGACGTCGACGACGGCGCCCGCGCCGAAGGCCTCGGCCGTGACCTCCTGGCCGACCTCGTAGGACGAGGCGTCGGAGGTGCGGAGCTCGACGAGGTGGCGACGCGGCGTGATCCCGGCCTTGGTGAAGTGCCCGGTCTCGGGCTTGTTCACCTTGCGCGGGTCGATGGCGCCGAAGGCGAGCTGGACCGCGTTGTAGCCGTCCGTGGAGGGGGTCCGCACCTGCGTCACGACGCAGGGGCCCGCCTTGACCACGGTCACGGGGACGATCCGGTTCGCCGTCGTCGAACACCTGGGTCATACCGACCTTGGTGCCGAGGACGCCGCTCATCTGCCTCTCGTGCTCCGGAGGTGGATGCGACATCTCGGGCCCTCACTGGATGTTGACGTCGACGCTGGCCGGCAGGTCGATGCGCATGAGCGCGTCCACCGTCTTGGGCGTCGGGTCGACGATGTCGATCAGTCGCTTGTGGGTGCGCATCTCGAAGTGCTCGCGCGAGTCCTTGTACTTGTGCGGCGAGCGGATGACGCAGTAGACGTTCTTCTCCGTGGGCAGCGGCACCGGGCCGACCACCGAGGCACCCGTACGCGTCACGGTCTCCACGATCTTGCGGGCCGACGCGTCGATGGCCTCGTGGTCATAGGCCTTGAGCCTGATGCGGATCTTCTGTCCCGCCATGGTGGCTTGCCGTTCCTCTTCTCGGTCCTCGGCCGGTTCCGCTCCCGCACTCCGGAGGCCGGTCCCGCTGGACGACCCCGCGGACCTCTCCGGTCCACGCGGTCGGGCGTGTCGACTCCGTCGGCTGGCGCGCCCCGGACGCTCGTCGCTCCGCGGCTTCAGGCCCTCGCGGTTGGCTCGGACCCTCGCTGTTCATGGTGTGTCCGTCCCGACCCGGCCTCACGGCCGGGCGCCGACACGGTGGGCACCCCTGGGGATGTCCGGTCCCGCTTCGGTGCGGCTCCGCGCCCGGGCCGTCCCGGAGGCTTGCGCCCCACGGACGGGTCCGTCGCAGACCCCGCTCACGCCGGGGCGGCCGGCTCGATACCGATTGAGCCGACCGCCCGGGCAAGCAACCGCTCCAGTGTCGCACGCGCGCCATGGCGCGCCGACACCGGGGTGGGTGTAGGGGATCCCTACTTGTTGATCTTCGTGACCTGGCCCGCGCCCACGGTCCGGCCACCCTCACGGATGGCGAACTGGAGGCCCTCCTCCATGGCGATGGGCTGGATCAGCTGCACCGACATCTCGGTGTTGTCGCCCGGCATGACCATCTCGGTGCCCTCCGGCAGCGTCACGACGCCGGTGACGTCGGTCGTCCGGAAGTAGAACTGGGGGCGGTAGTTGTTGAAGAACGGCGTGTGCCGTCCGCCCTCGTCCTTGCCCAGGATGTAGACCTGGCCCTCGAACTCGGTGTGCGGGGTGATCGACCCGGTCTTGCAGACGACCATGCCGCGCTCGACGTCCTCGCGCTTGATGCCGCGCAGGAGCAGACCGACGTTGTCGCCGGCGCGCCCCTCGTCGAGCAGCTTGCGGAACATCTCGATGCCCGTGGTGGTGGTCTTCATCGACTTCTCGCGGATGCCGACGATCTCCACCTCCTCGTTCACCTTGACGATGCCGCGCTCGACGCGGCCGGTGACGACGGTGCCGCGGCCGGTGATCGTGAAGACGTCCTCGACGGGCATGAGGAACGGCTTGTCGGTGTCACGCTCCGGCGACGGGATGCTGTCGTCGACGGCGTCCATGAGGCTGATGATGGCCTCGCCCCACTCGGCGTCGCCCTCGAGCGCCTTCAGCGCCGAGACGCGCACGACCGGGAGGTCGTCGCCCGGGTAGTCCTGGTTCGACAGGAGCTCCCGGACCTCCATCTCGACGAGCTCCATGATCTCCTCGTCGTCGACCATGTCGGCCTTGTTCAGCGCGACGACGATGTAGGGCACGCCGACCTGCTTCGCGAGCAGCACGTGCTCACGGGTCTGCGGCATGGGGCCGTCGGTGGCGGCCACGACCAGGATGGCGCCGTCCATCTGGGCGGCACCGGTGATCATGTTCTTCACGTAGTCGGCGTGCCCGGGGCAGTCGACGTGCGCGTAGTGCCGCTTCTCGGTCTGGTACTCGACGTGCGCGATCGAGATCGTGATGCCGCGCTGGCGCTCTTCCGGCGCCTTGTCGATCATGTCGAACGCGGACGCCTGGTTGAGGTCCGGGTACTTGTCGTGCAGGACCTTGGTGATGGCCGCGGTCAGCGTCGTCTTCCCGTGGTCGATGTGACCGATGGTGCCGATGTTGACGTGCGGCTTGGTCCGCTCGAACTTGGCCTTCGCCACTGCTCTCGTCCTCCTGGACTTCTGGGTCTTACGTCGTCGGGTGGTGCGGTCCTCTGGGTGGGCGTGGCGCCGGGCGGAGGACCCGAGGTGACCTCACGAGGCTAACGGGAACAATTCCCCGGCCTCACCGCGGCCCGTCATCCCGTCGTCGGGAATCGGGGCCGCGGGTGTGGGTCACTCGCCGGTCGCCTTGGCGATGATCTCCTTGGCCACGCTGGCCGGGACCTCGCCGTACGAGTCGAACTGCATGGAGTAGTTCGCCCGCCCCTGGGTCTTCGACCGCAGGTCTCCGACGTAGCCGAACATCTCCGAGAGCGGAACCAGCGCCTTGACGATGCGGTTTCCGCTGCGCTCCTCCATGGCCTGGATGTGGCCACGGCGGGAGTTCAGGTCGCCGATGACGTCGCCCATGTAGTCCTCGGGCGTGTTCACCTCGACGGCCATGAGGGGCTCGAGGATGGCGGGGTCCGCCTTGCGGGCCGCCTCCTTGAGCGCCATCGAGCCGGCGACCTTGAACGCCATCTCCGACGAGTCCACCTCGTGGTACTGGCCGTCGAGCAGCGTCAGGCGCAGGCCCGTCATCGGGTAGCCGGCCAGCACGCCGTACTGCATGGCGTCCTGGGCCCCGGCGTCGACCGACGGGATGTACTCGCGGGGCACGCGACCGCCGGTGACCTTGTTGACGAACTCGTAGAGCGCGCCCTCTTCGTTCTTCTCCATCGGCTCGAGCTTGATGATCACTCGCGCGAACTGCCCGGAGCCGCCGGTCTGCTTCTTGTGCGTGTACTCGTACTTGTCGACCGTCCTGCGGATGGTCTCCCGGTACGCGACCTGCGGCTTGCCGATGTTGGCCTCGACCTTGAAGTCGGACTTCATCCGGTTGACCAGCACCTCGAGGTGGAGCTCGCCCATGCCCGAGATGATCGTCTGGCCGGTCTCGTCGTCCTGGGCGACCTGGAAGGTCGGGTCCTCCTCGGCGAGACGCTGGATGGCCGTGGAGAGCTTCTCCTGGTCGGCCTTCGACTTCGGCTCCACGGCCACCGAGATGACCGGGGTCGGGAAGGTCATCGACTCGAGCACGACCGGGCTCTGCGGGTCGCAGAGCGTGTCGCCCGTCGTCGTGTCCTTCAGCCCCACGAAGGCGTAGATGTGCCCGGCCATGGCGTCGTCGACCGGGTTCTCCTTGTTGGAGTGCATCTGGAAGAGCTTCCCGATGCGCTCCTTGCGGTCCTTCGTGGAGTTGATGATCTGCGCGCCCTGGTGGACCTTGCCCGAGTAGACCCGGACGTAGGTCAGCTTCCCGTAGAACGGGTGCGAGACGACCTTGAACGCGAGGGCCGCGAACGGCTCCTTCGTGTCCGCGTGGCGGACCACCGGGGTCTCGCCGTCGAGCAGCGTGCCCTCGACCGGCTTCACGTCGGTCGGCGACGGCAGGTACGCGATCACGGCGTCGAGCATGGGCTGGACGCCCTTGTTCTTGAACGCCGTCCCGCAGATCACCGGGTAGTACTCGCCCGCGAGGGTCACCGCGCGGATGCCGTGCTCGATCTCCTCGACGGTGAGCTCCTCGCCGGCGAAGTAGCGCTCCATGAGCGCCTCGTCGTTCTCGGCGATGGCCTCGAGCATGGCCTCGCGGTACTCCGCGACCTCGTCCAGGCGGTCCGCCGGGATCTCCTCGATCGCGTAGTCCTCGCCCTTCGAGACCTCACCGCGCCAGGTGAGCGCCCGCATCCGGACGAGGTCGATGACCCCGTAGAACTCGGACTCGGAGCCCATCGGCAGCTGCAGGACCAGGGGCTTGGCGTTCAGCCGCTCCTTGATGGTCCGCACGGTGAAGTAGAAGTCCGCACCGAGCTTGTCCATCTTGTTGACGAAGCAGATGCGCGGGACGTTGTAGGTGTCGGCCTGGCGCCACACCGTCTCCGACTGGGGCTCGACGCCCTCCTTGCCGTCGAACACGGCCACGGCGCCGTCCAGCACGCGCAGCGAGCGCTCCACCTCGACGGTGAAGTCGACGTGCCCGGGGGTGTCGATGATGTTGATCTGGTGGTCTTTCCAGAAGGTCGTCGTCGCGGCGGACGTGATCGTGATGCCGCGCTTCTGCTCCTCCTCCATCCAGTCCATCGTGGCCGCGCCGTCGTGGACCTCACCGATCTTGTAGTTGATACCGGTGTAGTACAGGACGCGTTCGGTGGTGGTGGTCTTGCCCGCGTCGATGTGGGCCATGATCCCGATGTTGCGGACCTTGCCCAGGTCGGTCAGCACGTCGCGTGCCACGAGATTCCTCTTCCCTCGGATCGTCGCCGCGGGTCCCGCGACGGGTGTTCGCCAGGCGGTGAGTCCCGCACCCGGTGGTTCGCACCGGGCGGGGACCCCGACCGCCTGCCCGCTACCAGCGGTAGTGGGCGAAGGCCTTGTTGGACTCCGCCATCTTGTGCGTGTCCTCGCGCCGCTTGACGGCGGCACCCAGGCCGTTGGAGGCGTCGAGCAGCTCGTTGGTCAGCCGCTCGATCATGGTCTTCTCACGACGAGCCCGGGAGTAGGTGATCAGCCAGCGCAGGCCGAGCGTGGTCGAGCGCCCGGCGCGCACCTCGATCGGCACCTGGTAGGTCGCGCCACCGACACGGCGGCTGCGGACCTCCAGGGCCGGCTTCACGTTGTCCAGGGCGCGCTTGAGCGTGACCACGGGGTCGGCGCCGTTGCGCTCCCGGCAGCCCTCCATGGCGCCGTAGACGATGCGCTCGGCGATCGACCGCTTGCCGTCGACGAGCACCTTGTTCACCAGCTGCGTCACGAGCGGCGACCCGTAGACCGGGTCGGCGATGAGCGGACGCTTCGGAGCGGGTCCCTTGCGCGGCATGTCAGGCCTTGTCCTTCTTCGTCCCGTAGCGGCTGCGGGCCTGCTTGCGGTTCTTCACCGCCTGCGTGTCCAGAGCACCGCGAATGATCTTGTAGCGAACGCCCGGCAGGTCCTTCACGCGACCACCGCGCACGAGCACGATCGAGTGCTCCTGCAGGTTGTGGCCCTCGCCGGGGATGTACGCGGTGACCTCGATCTGGTTCGAGAGGCGCACACGCGCGACCTTGCGGAGCGCGGAGTTCGGCTTCTTCGGGGTCGTCGTGTAGACGCGGGTGCACACCCCGCGTCGCTGGGGACTCCCCTTCAGGGCCGCGGTCTTGGTCTTCTCGACCTTGTCCTCGCGGCCCATGCGGACCAACTGCTGAATGGTGGGCATTCGTTCCTCTGGCTCGTACTGCTCGTGCGGGCTTCGTCGTGGCGCCGCTCCCTCGAGGGGGAAGCACCGGGGCCGGGCCCCGGCTCCGCGGGACACGGGGTCGGGCGTGTCTCCACGGACCGGTCGGCCCTCGTGCTCGACACCGCCGACGCTGCGGAGATCGCACCGGAGCGCCACCGGCGGGACGACGAACGTCCGCGGGGCACACGGAGCGACCCGATCACGTCGGGCACCGGATACGACGATACCCGCCGCGTGCGTGCGGGTTCGCAGGTGGGTCCGGAACCGGTCCGCGACCCGGTCGAGACGACTCTCGCCGGGCGCTCCTCGCCGGAACCCCGTGCCCTCGAGGACCCGTGGGTCCCCATATCGACGGCGGATCGCTGCACGCAGCGCCGAACGGGCTCCTCCCAGCGTAGCGGGTCACGCGGGGCGGTGCACGAACGGCTCGCGACATGTGCAACGCGGGCCGGGGCCCGCGTCTTCCCGCGCGGCTCGGCCGGAACGCGAGGAGCACACCACGCGGGGTTCGCGGCTCCCCGCCATGCCTGGCGTACCCCTGGCCCGGGCCACCCCCGGGACGACGAACGCCCCCGCCCGGTCGGAGGACCGGACGGGGGCGCGGGACGTCGAGGACGACGTCAGCGGTGCTGCGACATCACTGGTACTGCGACATACGAGCGTCAGCGGTACTGGCCGAAGTCGTAGTCGTCCAGCGGGACGGCCACGCCGGTGCCGGTGCCGAACACGTCGGGCGAGTAGTACCCGTCGTCGTAGCTCGGCAGGGCGTACGCCGCGGCGCGCGCCTCCTCGGTCGGCTGCACCTGGATGTTCCGGTACCGGTTGATGCCGGTGCCGGCCGGGATCAGCTTCCCGATGATCACGTTCTCCTTCAGCCCCACGAGGCTGTCGGACTTCCCCTCGATCGCGGCGTTGGTGAGGATGCGGGTCGTCTCCTGGAACGACGCCGCCGACAGCCACGACTCGGTGGCCAGCGAGGCCTTCGTGATGCCCATGAGCACCGGACGCCCCGCCGCCGGGTCGCCGCCCTCGGCGACGACCTTGCGGTTCTGGCCCTCGAACTCGGCGCGGTCCACGACACCGCCGGGCAGGAACTCCGTCGCGCCCGAGTCGATGATCGTCACCCGGCGCAGCATCTGCCGGACGATGACCTCGATGTGCTTGTCGTGGATCGACACGCCCTGCGAGCGGTAGACCTTCTGCACCTGGTCGACGAGGTGCAGCTGCACCTCGCGCGGGCCCATGACCCGCAGGACCTCGTGCGGGTCGGCGGTGCCCTCGAGCAGCTGCTGCCCGACGTCGACGTGGTCGCCGTCCTGCAGCGGCCGCTCCGTGCCGTCGACCGTCAGCGTCGCGAGCCGCTGGCGCTTGGACAGCTTCTCGTAGACGACCTCCTCGCTCCCGTCGTCCGGGATGAGGGTGATCTTCCAGAACTTGTCGCCGTCCTCGAGCTGGATGCGGCCGTCGACGTCCGCGATCGGCGCCTTGCCCTTGGGGACACGGGCCTCGAAGAGCTCCTGCACACGGGGCAGACCGGTCGTGATGTCCTCGCCGGCCACACCACCGGTGTGGAAGGTGCGCATCGTGAGCTGCGTGCCGGGCTCACCGATCGACTGGGCGGCGACGATGCCGACCGCCTCGCCGACGTCGACGAGCTGACCGGTCGCGAGCGACCGGCCGTAGCACATCGCGCAGACACCCTGGGCCGAGTCGCAGGTCAGGACGCTGCGGACGCGGACCTTGCCGATGCCGTGGGCGATCAGCGAGTCGATCGCCTGCTGCCCGATGTCGCCGCCCTTCTCCAGGACCACGTTGCCCTCGGAGTCGGTGACCTCGGAGGCCGCCGTGCGGGTGTACACGCTGGTGTCGACGTGCACGTCGCGCATGAGCGTCCCGTCGGGACCCTCCTCCGCGATCGGCATCGGGATGCCGCGCTCGGTGCCGCAGTCGACCTCGCGGACGATGACGTCCTGCGAGACGTCGACCAGGCGCCGGGTCAGGTAGCCCGAGTCGGCGGTGCGCAGCGCGGTGTCGGCGAGACCCTTGCGCGTCCCGTGGGTCGAGATGAAGTACTCGACCACCGAGAAGCCCTCGCGGAAGTTGGACTTGATCGGCCGAGGGATGAACTCACCCTTCGGGTTCGCGACCAGGCCCTTCATGCCCGCGAGCTGGCGCACCTGGGTCATGTTGCCCGCCGCGCCGGACGCGACGATCCGGGAGATGGAGTTGTCGGCGGGGAAGTTGTCCTCCATCGCCTTCGCCACCTCCTCCGTGGCCTGGCCCCAGATGCGCACCATCTCGTCGTTGCGCTCCTGGAAGGAGAGCGCACCGCGCTGGTAGCGCTTGTTGACCTGCTCCGCGCGGGCCTCGTACTCGTCGAGGATCTCCTGCTTGCGCGGGGGAACGACGACGTCGTCGATGGCGATCGTGACGCCCGAGCGCGTGGCCCAGTGGAAGCCGGCGTCCTTCAGCCGGTCCAGCGTCATGGCGACCTCGGTCATCGAGTACCGCTCGGCGAGGTCGTTGATGATCGCCGCCTGCCGCTTCTTGGGCAGCAGCTCGTTGATGAACGGGTAGTCCTCCGGCAGGAGCTCGTTGAAGAGCACCCGGCCGAGCGTGGTCTCCGCGAGCCACGGCGTGCCCGGCTCGTGGTCGTCGCCGACCATGCCCGGGCCCGGGACGACGTCGCCCGTCGAGGCGGATCCGGCACGGCGACTGCAGGTGCGAGCGACCCGAGGTCGTAGGCCATGATCGCCTCGGCCGGGGACGAGTACGCCCGGCCCTCGCCTGCCTCGCCCTCGCGCCGGGTGGTCAGGTAGTAGAGCCCCGTGACCATGTCCAGACGCGGCATGGCGAGCGGCTTGCCCGACGCCGGCGAGAGGATGTTGTTCGCCGACAGCATGAGGATGCGGGCCTCGGCCTGCGCCTCGGCCGACAGCGGCAGGTGCACCGCCATCTGGTCACCGTCGAAGTCGGCGTTGAACGCCTCGCAGACCAGCGGGTGGAGCTGGATCGCCTTGCCCTCGACCAGCTGCGGCTCGAAGGCCTGGATGCCGAGGCGGTGCAGCGTGGGCGCCCGGTTCAGCATCACCGGGTGCTCGTTGATGACCTCCTCGAGCACGTCCCAGACCTGGCCGCGCTGACGCTCGACCATCCGCTTGGCGGACTTGATGTTCTGGGCGTGGTTGAGGTCGACCAGCCGCTTCATGACGAACGGCTTGAACAGCTCGAGCGCCATCTGCTTGGGCAGGCCGCACTGGTGCAGCTTGAGCTGCGGGCCGACGACGATGACCGAACGGCCCGA
Source organism: uncultured Actinomycetota bacterium (assembly GCA_963849235.1). GTDB lineage: Bacteria > Actinomycetota > Actinomycetes > Mycobacteriales > Pseudonocardiaceae > Actinomycetospora. The sequence continues at coordinate 26,114 of CAWKGY010000010.1, forward strand.
GTAGTCGACGCGCTTGCCGAGCAGGTTCTGACGGAACCGGCCCTGCTTGCCCTTGAGCAGGTCGGACAGCGACTTGAGCGGGCGGTTGCCCGGCCCGGTCACCGGCCGGCCGCGGCGGCCGTTGTCGAACAGCGCGTCGACGGCCTCCTGCAGCATCCGCTTCTCGTTGTTGACGATGATCTCGGGCGCGCCGAGGTCGATCAGTCGCTTGAGGCGGTTGTTGCGGTTGATGACCCGGCGGTACAGGTCGTTGAGGTCCGAGGTCGCGAAGCGGCCACCGTCGAGCTGCACCATCGGGCGCAGGTCCGGCGGGATGACCGGCACGCAGTCGAGCACCATGCCGCCGGGGCGGTTCCCGGTGGCCTGGAACGCCGCGACGACCTTGAGCCGCTTGAGCGCGCGCAGCTTGCGCTGCCCCTTGCCCGACCGGATGGTCTCGCGCAGGTTGTCGGCCTCGGCGTCGATGTCGAAGGTCTGCAGCAGCTTCTGGATCGCCTCGGCACCCATGGCGCCGGTGAAGTAGTCCGCGTAGCGGTCGTAGAGCTCGCGGTAGAGCGACTCGTCCTGGATGAGCTGCCCGCGGTCGAGCTTGACGAAGGTGTCCCAGACCTCCTGGAGGCGGTCGAGCTCGCGCTGCGCACGGTCGCGCAGCTGGCGCATCTCGCGCTCGCCGCCCTCCTTCACCTTGCGGCGGACGTCGGACTTCGCGCCCTCGGCCTCGAGCTCGGCGATGTCGGTCTCGAGCTTCTGGGCGCGGGCCTCGAGGTCGTTGTCGCGCTGGGTCTCCAGGCGCTTGCGCTCGCCGGAGATCTCGTTCTCGAGGGTCGACTGGTCGTTGTGGCGCTGCTCCGTGTTCACGTCCGTGATCACGTAGGCCGCGAAGTAGATGATCTTCTCGAGGTCCTTGGGCGCCAGGTCGAGCAGGTAGCCCAGGCGCGAGGGGACGCCCTTGAAGTACCAGATGTGCGTGACGGGCGCGGCCAGCTCGATGTGGCCCATCCGCTCACGACGCACCTTGGCGCGGGTCACCTCGACGCCGCAGCGCTCACAGATGATGCCCTTGAAGCGGACGCGCTTGTACTTGCCGCAGTAGCACTCCCAGTCCCGGGTCGGACCGAAGATCTTCTCGCAGAAGAGTCCGTCCTTCTCGGGCTTGAGGGTGCGGTAGTTGATGGTCTCGGGCTTCTTGACCTCGCCGTAGGACCACTGGCGGATGTCGTCGGCGGTGGCCAGACCGATCCGCAGCTCGTCGAAGAAGTTGACGTCGAGCAAAGGTTCTCCCCTGGATGGGTGAGCTGTTCTCTAAAGAGGTCCGCAGTCCCCGGGCCGACACGGTCGGTGCCGGCCCGGGGACGCGAGGTGCTAGTTGACGACGTCGTCCACGGAGGGCGACTCGTTGCGCGAGAGGTTGATGCCGAGGTTCGCCGCGGCCCGCTCGAGGTCCTCGTCGTCGCCGTCGCGCATCTCGATGGCGGCGCCGTCCGAGGACAGCACCTCCACGTTGAGGCACAGCGACTGGAGCTCCTTGAGCAGCACCTTGAACGACTCGGGGATGCCGGGCTCGGGGATGTTCTCGCCCTTGACGATCGCCTCGTAGACCTTGACGCGACCGAGCACGTCGTCGGACTTGATCGTCAGCAGCTCCTGCAGCGTGTACGCCGCGCCGTAGGCCTGCATCGCCCAGCACTCCATCTCGCCGAAGCGCTGACCACCGAACTGCGCCTTACCGCCCAGCGGCTGCTGGGTGATCATCGAGTACGGGCCGGTGGAGCGGGCGTGGATCTTGTCGTCCACCAGGTGCAGCAGCTTCAGGATGTACATGTAGCCGACCGCGATGTGGTGCGGGTACGGCTCACCGGTACGTCCGTCGAAGATCTGCGCCTTGCCGTCCTCGCCGACCAGCCGCACGCCGTCGCGGTTGGGCAGGGTGGACCCGAGCAGCCCGGTGATCTCGGTCTGCCGGGCACCGTCGAACACCGGGGTGGCGGTGTTCGTGTCGGGCGCGACGTGCCGCATGTCCTCGGGGAGGTTCGTCGCCCACTCGGCGGTGTTGTCGGGGTCGACCTCCCAGCCGGTCTTCGCGATCCACCCGAGGTGGGTCTCGAGGACCTGGCCGATGTTCATGCGTCGCGGCACACCGTGGGTGTTCAGGACGATGTCGACCGGCGTCCCGTCGGCGAGGAACGGCATGTCCTCGACCGGCAGGATCTTGCCGATGACGCCCTTGTTGCCGTGGCGGCCGGCGAGCTTGTCACCCTCGGAGATCTTGCGCTTCTGGGCCACGTAGACGCGGACCAGCTCGTTGACCCCGGGCGGCAGCTCGTCGTCGTCGTCGCGCGAGAACACGCGGATGCCGATGACCTTGCCGGTCTCGCCGTGCGGGCACCTTCAGCGAGGTGTCGCGGACCTCGCGCGCCTTCTCACCGAAGATCGCGCGGAGCAGGCGCTCCTCGGGGGTCAGCTCGGTCTCGCCCTTCGGCGTGACCTTGCCGACGAGGATGTCGCCGTCGGCGACCTCGGCCCCGATGCGGATGATGCCGCGCTCGTCGAGGTCGGCGAGGACCTCCTCGGAGACGTTCGGGATGTCCCGGGTGATCTCCTCGGCGCCGAGCTTCGTGTCGCGGGCGTCGATCTCGTGCTCCTCGATGTGGATCGAGGTCAGGACGTCGTCCTGCACGAGACGCTGCGACAGGATGATCGCGTCCTCGTAGTTGTGCCCCTCCCACGGCATGATCGCCACGAGCAGGTTCTTGCCCAGGGCCATCTCACCGTCCTCGGTGCACGGCCCGTCGGCGAGGACCTGGCGGGCCTCGACGCGGTCGCCCTCGGAGACGATCGGCTTCTGGTTGATGCACGTGCCCTGGTTGGAGCGCGTGAACTTGTGCAGCCGGTGCGTCGTCCGCTGGCCGTCGTCGTCCATGATCGTGATGTAGTCGGCGCAGAGCTCCTCGACCACACCCGGACGGTCCGCGGCGATGACGTCGCCCGCGTCCACGGCGGCGCGCAGCTCCATCCCGGTGCCGACCAGCGGCGACTCGGAACGCAGCAGCGGCACCGACTGACGCTGCATGTTCGCGCCCATGAGCGCGCGGTTGGCGTCGTCGTGCTCGAGGAACGGGATCATGGCCGTCGCGACCGACACCATCTGGCGCGGCGAGACGTCCATGTAGTCGACCCGCGTCGGCGCGATGAGGTCGACGTCGCCGCCCTTGCGGCGGACCAGCACGCGGTCCTCGCTGAAGTGGCCGTCGTCGTCGAGCGGCGCGTTGGCCTGCGCGACGACGAAGCGGTCCTCCTCGTCGGCGGTGAGGTAGTCGATCTGGTCGATGACCACGCCCTCGACGACCTTGCGGTACGGCGTCTCGATGAAGCCGAACGGGTTGACCCGCGCGAAGCTCGACAGCGACCCGATCAGGCCGATGTTCGGGCCCTCCGGGGTCTCGATCGGGCACATGCGGCCGTAGTGCGACGGGTGGACGTCGCGGACCTCCATGCCGGCGCGCTCACGGGACAGACCACCCGGGCCCAGCGCGGAGAGCCGACGCTTGTGCGTCAGCCCCGCGAGGGGGTTGGTCTGGTCCATGAACTGCGAGAGCTGGGAGGTGCCGAAGAACTCCTTGATCGCGGCCACGACCGGCCGGATGTTGATCAGGGTCTGCGGCGTGATCGCCTCGACGTCCTGGGTCGTCATGCGCTCGCGCACGACGCGCTCCATGCGGGAGAGACCCACCCGGATCTGGTTCTGGATGAGCTCGCCGACGGTGCGCAGACGACGGTTGCCGAAGTGGTCGATGTCGTCGGTCTCGACCGGGATCTCGCCCGACCCGTCCGGCGCCTCGACCTCGGTCTCCCCCGCGTGCAGACGCACGAGGTAGGAGATCGTCTGGATGATGTCGTCCTCGGTCAGCGTGCCGGTGGCCGGGTCGACGGCCTCACCGAGCTTCTTGTTGACCTTGTAGCGGCCGACCTTCGCGAGGTCGTAGCGCTTGTCCTTGAAGAACAGGTTCTCCAGGAGCGTCTGCGCGGACTCGCGCGTCGGCGGCTCGCCCGGGCGCAGCTTGCGGTAGATGTCGAGCAGCGCCTCGTCCTGGCCGGCCGTCGCGTCCTTCTCGAGGGTCGCGAGCAGGGTCTCGGAGAACGAGAACTTCTCCTGGATCTGCTCGGTCGTCCAGCCCAGCGCCTTCAGCAGCACGGTGACCGGCTGGCGGCGCTTGCGGTCGATGCGCACCCCGACGGTGTCGCGCTTGTCGACGTCGAACTCCAGCCACGCACCGCGGCTGGGGATGATCTTGACGCTGAAGACGTCCTTGTCGGTCGTCTTGTCGACCGAGCGGTCGAAGTAGACGCCCGGCGAGCGCACGAGCTGCGAGACGACCACGCGCTCGGTGCCGTTGATGATGAACGTGCCCTTGTCGGTCATCACGGGGAAGTCGCCCATGAAGACCGTCTGGGACTTGATCTCACCGGTGGTGTTGTTGGTGAACTCGGCGGTGACGAACAGCGGGCGCCGAGTACGTCATGTCCTTGTCCTTGCACTCCTCGACGGAGGCCTTGACCTCGTCGAAGCGCGGGTCGGAGAAGGACAGGGACATCGAGCCGGAGAAGTCCTCGATCGGGGAGATCTCGGCCAGGACCTCCTCGAGACCGCCGACCGGGCTGTCCTCGCCCGCTTCCACGCGGCGCTCGAACCACTCCTCGCTGCCGACCAGCCACTCGAAGGACTTGGTCTGCAGGTCGAGGAGGTCGGGGACCTCCAGCGGCTGGTCGAGCTTGGCGAAGGACACCCGGAGGGGAGCCCCGGGGAACGACGCGTGGTGGTTCGAGGACCTGGTGGCGCGGGTAACTGCCAAGATGCGTCCTTCCGGAACAACGCTGTCTGACGCTGTCAGTAGCTTCGTCCGCTCGAGACGCAGCGCAGTGCCCCGGGCGGCCGGATCGCGCAGCCCTGGCGGGACCCCACATTCGTGGGGTGGAGACACGTGAAGGCAGCGCGATCCGACAGTCTAGCCACGACCGGCAGCACGTGTCGAACGCCCCCCCTCGTGACACGCCTCCGGTAGCCGGAACCTCGACGGGTCCGTACTCGACCGGGGGGTCGGACGCGGGGTCTCGCGTTGGGAAACAGAGTGACCGGTGACCGGGTCCGCGTCAAGTCCGACGCGCACGTCTCTCGGGGGGATCGCCCCCTCCCACCGCAGGTCAGGGCATCGGGCCACACACAGGTCGGCCCGGGTCGAGGCATTCCGCGGAACACTCGACCCGGGCCTGATCACCCGAGGGACCCCCTCACATGCGCTCCAGGCGTCACATGGGGTTCAGCGCGCTGATCTTCCAGTGGCCGTCCTGACGGACGACGTCGACGTTCAGCAGACCGGGCGCGTTGGTCGTCTGCTGGTTCGTCGTGCGCTCCGCGGTGAACTGCACGAGCGCCATCAGCGTGGCGTGGTCGCCGGAGAGCTGCTTGACGCCGATGTTGAGCACGTTGGCCGTCTGGCGCAGCTTCTGCTGCGTGGCCGGCCCGCGGATCGTCTGCTCGAAGACCGCGAGGTACTGCGACTGGAACGCCCCGGTGGAGTCCGCCCTCGCGGCGTTCACCGAGTCGTCGAGCTTGGTGTAGTCGTAGGAGAGCATCTGCTCGATGCCCTGCCGGGTCTGGCCGACCACCTCGGCCGTGCCGCCCACGTCGACCACGGCCTGGTTCGACACCGGCCCCTGGGTCCACTCCTGCCTGCCCTGCCAGAAGGCGAGCCCGGCCAGCAGGAGGCAGACCACGACGACCGCGCCGAGGACCCCCTGGAGGGCCTTCGGGTTGGCCCCGAGGCGGCGGAACGGGCCCGCGGCGCCGGCGAGCAGCCCCGCCAGGCGCCCGCGCTCCGCCTGCTCCCGCGGCGCCGCATCGCGGGGGCGCCGCGGTGCCGGGCGCTCGAGCAGGGCGGTGCCGGAGCGCGAGCCGCCGCCCGGCGTCGTGGTGGCCCCGCCGGCGCGACGCGCCTTCGACGCGGGCGCGGGGCGCGCGGCGGCCGGACGGTCCGCGACGGTGTCGGCGTCGGCCGCGGTCCCGATGGCCGTGTCCCCGGCCTCGTCGGACCCGGCCGTCGTGGTGTCCGGGGTGTCCTCGTCGGGCTCCGCGACGGCGGTGTCGGCGAAGGTCGGTTCCGGCTCGTCGCCGTCGACGTCGTCGTGCGGCCCCGAGGGGCGCGACGACTCGGCGGTGACGCCGGAGCGGCCCGGGGCGCGGAGGCCCGCGACCTTGGGGCGGCGACCGGCGGGGGCGGTGCTGGTGGTGCGGGTACGGGGTGGCACGGCGGAAGTCCCCTCCTCAGCTCTGACCGGCGGTCGGTGACGCCTTCGCGGCCTTCCAGCCGTCCGGCGTGCGCTGCATGTCGACCTCGAACAGCTGCTGCTTCTTGGCGGGCTGCTGGTTGGCGCTGGAGGCCGTCACGTTGATGGCGACGAGGGCGGACGCGGTGCCCTTGTCGTCGTCGAACGCCGTGAGCGACGAACCGGCGGGAGTGGCCACCACGGACGCCTGGGCCTTCTTGAGGCTGTCGGCGAACTGCTGGCGGACCTTGCCGTACTCGGTGAGCATCGGGTCGGTCAGGGAGGACTGCGCGGCCGCGAGGTCCTGGTCGACCGTCTGCGGGTGGACCGTGTTGATGTTGACGACGATCTGCTCGGCGGCGTCGACCGCCACGTCACGGTCGGCGGACTGGGTCGCCGTCGTGCCGTGGGTGCCGAGCCACCAGTAGACCCCGGCCGCGACCGCGGCCGCGAAGGCCAGCACGGTCAGGACCGCGAGGACGGTGATCCTCGTCTTCTGGGACGGGGCCCGGAGGCCTCGCCGGCGCGTCGGGGTCGCGTCCGTCCCGGTGGCGGTGTCGGTGGGAGACGTGATGGTCAGCTCCTCGGGGTCGCCCCCGCCTCAGCGGCTCATCCCAGGCCCGGGATGACGATCGGCGGGGCACCGCGCTTCGAGTCCGCCAGGACGTCCGCTGGGGAGGACGACACGCCGGAGAACGCAGTGGTCTGGTTCGCATTCTGCGACGAGGCCGTGGCGCTCGACGCAGCGGGGGAGGCCTGGCTCGACGCGGTCCCGCCCTGGACGGGCTGGCTGGTGTCGCCGGAGTCGGCACGGGCCGGGTCGGGGAGGGCCCGCCCGCTGTAGGCCGTGTTCGGGTCCAGGAGCGACCCGTAGGGCCGCTTGGCGCCGTTGGGCAGCGGGGCGTGCTGGGAACCGCGCGGGTCGATGGCGCCGCCCTGGTTGCACCACACGGTGGTGTTCATCGGGAAGTGGCTGGGATCGGTCACGGGCTGGCCACCGGTCACGGGGTTGCTCGTGTCGGGAGGCGTCGGCTCGGTGGCCTGCTGCCACGTGGTCTGCGGGTCGCCGTCGCCCGCCTGGTGCAGGTAGGCGCCGTTCTGGCAGTAGGGCGGGTCGTTGACGTTCAGCACCAGACCGAAGTGCACGCGGCCGTCGCCCGGGACCACCGACGGCGCCGCCGCGGAGAGTCCGGGATAGGTCACGAGGAACTGCTCCACCCCGGCCAGCCGCGGCTGGACGATCCGGACCGTCGTGAGCAGGTTGGCGAGCGTGCGCGACAGGTCCGGCCCGGTCTCCCGGATCAGCCCCTCGAGCTGGGTCGCGGCGGGCGGGGCCGCGTTGACCAGGCGCCGCAGGTTCGGGTCGTCGGCCTTGAGCTGGGCGGTGAAGAGGTTCAGGCTGCGGCTGAACGAGAGGATTCTGCGGGCCCAGCTGGCTCTGGGTGGTGAGCACCGTGCGGCTGGTGCTCAGCAGCGCGGTGGTCTGCGGGAGCTGGCTGATCGCGGTCGAGACCAGCGTGTTCGAGCTGTCCAGCAGGCGCTGCAGGTCCGGCCCCGTGCGGTCGAACGCGGTGTAGAGCTCGTTGACCGTGGTCTGCAGCGCCGGGACGGGCACCGACGTCGCCAGCTGGTTGACGTCCTTCAGCAGCGAGTCGACCGGCACCGGGGTCCGCACGTGGTCGGCCGTGATGACCGACCCGTCCTGCAGGTACGGGCCGCCGTCGCGGGGCGGCTCGAGGTCGACGTACTGCTCGCCGACCGCCGACCGGTTCGCGATCACCGCGATCGCCGAGGCCGGGACGTCCGGGGCGTCGTGGTCGATCTCGAGGTCGGTCTCCAGCCCGGTCGGGGTGAACCGCATGTCGCCGACCTTGCCGATCTCGACACCGCGGTAGCTGACGGAGGCCTTCGGGAAGATGCCGCCGGAGTCGGTCATCTCGACCTTGACCTCGTAGGGGCCGAGCCCGATCAGGGAGGCGGCACCGACGTAGCGGAAGGCGATGTAGCCGATCCCGACCACCGAGATGACGACGAAGAGGATCAACAGGTTCCGGATCTGCTTGGTCATCTCAGTTCCCGCTCCCCTGGCTGGGGGTCAGGCCCGGGACGGCCAGGGGAACCCCGTTGCTGCGCCGGACCTGGTTCGCCGCGGCCTGGGCCGGGGACACGCCGGCGGTCGAGGCCGTCGTGGTGTTCCCCAGCAGGTTGAAGATGTCGTCCACGCCGGGGACGGTCGAGCTGTTGGTGATGTTCGTGAGGATGTCGGTCAGCGACAGGTCCACCGACACGTCGATGTTCGCGTAGTCGCCCTTGATGACGTTGAGCGAGTTGTCGGCGAACGGGATGGTCAGCAGGATCTGGAGCGACCCGGGCAGGGCGTCGCCCGAGGCGATGAGGTTGCCCAGGATCGGCTCGAGGCGCTGCAGGTCGGCGACGGTGTTCGCCTGGCTGCGGTTGATGACGTCGGTCGCCACGCCGGAGAGGCGCTGCAGCGACTGGAGGGTCCCCACGAGCAGGCCGCGCTGCTGGTTGAGCACGTCCAGGCCCGGCTGGAGGTTGTCGAGGACGTTCGCGATCTGCGCGCGCTGGGTCACGAGCGTCCGCGAGAGCCGGTCCACCGAGTCGAGGGCCCGGACGATGTCGCCGCGCTGCTGGTTCAGGGTCCCGACGAAGACGTTGAGGTTGTCGACGAGGGCCCGGATCTGGTCCTCGTTCCCGGACATGGCCGCGTTGAGCTCCCGGGAGATCGTCTGGATCTTCTCGACGCCGCCGCCGTTGAGCAGCAGGGAGAGTGCCCCGAGGACCTCCTCGACCTGCGCGCCGACGTCGGTGCGGTCCAGCGGGATGACCGCGCCGTCCGCCAGCTTCCCCTCCGGCCGACCCATCGTCGGGTCGGAGAGCTCGACGTACTTCTCGCCGAGGAGGCTGGTCTGGCGCAGGGCGGCCATCGCGTTGGCCGGGAGCGAGATGTCGCCGTTGACCGACATCTGGACCTCGGCGGTCCAGCCGTCCGGGGCGAGGCGGACCTCGCGGACGACCCCGACGGGGACGTCGTTGGTCCGCACGCTGGCGTTCGGGACGAGGTCGACGACGTTCGAGAGCAGCGCCGTCACGGTGTAGGGATGGTCGCCGAGCACGGCACCACCGGGCAGCGGCACCTCCTGCACCGACTGGTAGCCGCAGCCGGCGAGGCCGACCGCGGACACGAGGACCACGAGCAGCAGGCGCCACACCGTCCGGACCTGGCGTCCGGGACCGGACGGGGCGACGACGGCCGCCGCGGAATCCATGCGCACGGTCTCCCTCATCGCGTCGTCAGCCCCTGGAGGAGGCCCTGGCCGGGCTGGGTGGGAGCGGCCTGGTCGGTGGCCGTCGGGGCGGGCACCGTCGCGCCGGCCACGTTGTCGATGACGTTGCCGACGGCGGCCGCGGCGGTCCGGTTCGCGTTGAGCAGCGTGGCCAGCTGCTGGAAGGGCGCCAGGGCGCTCTGCAGCGAGGTCACGCCGGCCGGGGTGAGCGTGGCGCACACCGTGTAGGCCTGCTCGAGGCTCGTCGGGAGCGCCGTGCCCGTCGGCAGGCCGGTCAGGATGCCGCCGAGCGGGTTGCCGTTGAGGAGCCCGCAGAGGAGCTGCTGCAGGTTGAGCGCCGGCAGGTTCAGCCCCGGGAAGAGGACCGGGCGCACGTCGAGGGTCCCGGAGCTCGCGTTGTAGGAGTTCGTCAGGTTGCTCAGGGCGAGCGGCGCGACGTCGAAGGTCTCGGCGAGGGCCTTCTGCTGGCGCACCAGGATGTCGGTGATGCTCGCCAGCTGGGCGACGTCGGTGTGCAGGCCGTCGCGGTTGTCCCGCACGAACGAGGCGACGTCCTCGAGGGCGGGCGGCAGCACCTGCAGGACCTGCGAGAGGTTGCCCCGCTCGTCGGCGAGGAAGCCGGAGAAGTCGGCGAGCTGGTTGTTCAGCGCCCGCACCTGGCCGTCGTTCTGCGCGAGCATGTTCGTGAACTGCCCGAGGTTGTCGACGGTGGCGAACAGGTCGCCGCGGTTGTCGGAGAGCGTGCCCACCGCCCCGGCGAGCTGGGTGATCGTCTGCTTGATCGCCTCGCCGTTGCCGCCGAGGGCACCGGCCGAGGACTGCAGGAGCTGGTTGAGGGCGCCGTCCTTGTTGGCGCCGTTCGGCCCGAGCGCGGTGGCGATCTGGTCGAGGCTCTTGTAGACGCGGTCGAGCTCCACCGGCACGGCGGTGCGGTCCACGGGGATGACCGAGCCGTCGGCCATCATCGGGCCGCCGGTGTAGTTCGGGCCGAGCTGCACGTAGCGGTCCGAGACGAGGGTCGGGGCCACGATCACGGCCCGGGCGCCGGCGGCGATCGGCACCTTGTTGTCGACCTTGAGGCTCACCCGGACGACGTTGCCCATCGGGACGATGTCCTCGACGGTGCCGACCGGGACGCCGTTCACGTCGACGGTGTTCTTGGTGTACAGACCGACGACGCTGCTGAAGTACGCCGTGATCGTGCGGGAGCTGCCCCGCTGCAGGGCGTACCAGAGCCCGGCCGTGGCCAGGAGGGCGACGATCAGGACGACGGCCAGCGTGCGCGCCAGGCTGTCGAAGACGGTCGAGATGCGGGTCGTCATCAGTTACCTCCCCCCTGGGCCGGGGCTGGGGCCGGAGCCGGGGCCTGCGCCCGGGCGTTGCTCTGGGTCGCGCCGATCGCGGCCGGGTTGATCAGGGGGACACCGCCGGGGAAGAGCGTGTTCAGGTCGATCCCCGCGGCCTGGCCGGCCTGCAGCAGCGGCTGGCCGAGCCCGTTGACCGCGTTGGTGATGGTTCCCGGCGAGGGCGACAGGTTCCCGAGCAGCGACCCCGCGGCCGCCAGCTGGTTCGACGTGTCGTTGGGGACGCAGTTCGAGTCCAGCGGCGGGTCGAGGTTGCAGATGTAGGCGTCGAACCAGCGGCCGTTGCCGACGACGTTGCCGAAGACCCGCACGAACGGCGCGAAGAGCCGGATGCCGTTCTCGAGGTTCGCCGAGTTCTCCTGCAGCGTGGTGAGGACGCCGTTGAGCTTGTCCAGCGTCGGACCGAGGGTCGCCCGGTTGTCCGCGACGAGACCCCGCAACTGGTTCGAGAGTGCGACCGTTCCGTTGAGCAGGTCGTCGATCGCTGCCTTGCGGCTCCGCAGCTCACCGAGGAGCAGGTTGCCGTTCTGGATCAGCGTCGCGATGTCGCCGTCGCGGGCCGCGAGCACCTGCGTGGTGGCCCGGGTGTTGGCGAGCAGGTGGGCGAGCTCCTGGTCCCGCGACGAGATCGTCTGCGAGAGCCGGGAGAGCCCGTCGAGCGCGGGGCGGATCGGTCCGCTCGCCCCGTTCAGGGTCTGCGACAGGGTGCCGAGGCTCTCCGCCACCTGGTCGGTGTTGACGCCCTCGACGGTGGTCGTGAGCTGCGAGAACGCGTCGATGACGTCGAACGGCGCGGTGGTCCGGGTCTTCGGGATCGCGGTATCCGGGTTCAGCGGCTGGCTACCGGCCGGCTCGAGCGCGATGTACTTCTGCCCGAGCAGCGTCTTGATCTCGATCGAGGCCCGCGTCTGGTCCCCGAGCCACGTGTCCGGCGCCTTGAAGGAGATGACCACGTCGTTGCCGTCGAGGTTGACGTCGGTGACGGTCCCGACGCGGATGCCCGCGACCCGGACGTCGTCGTCGGGCTGCACCCCGGCGGCCTCGGTGAACCGGGCCGTGTACGTCGCCCCCTGCCCGATGAGGGGCAGGTCGCGGATGTCCAGCGACGCGATCACCAGCAGGATCAGCACGATGATGCTCACCGCACCGATGACGATGGGGTTCCGTTTCCGGAACGGCTTCAGCCTCCGCATCGGTACCCCGTGTCCCCGACCGGGATCGACGCCGAGATCGACTGCGGCAGACCGGGGATGGCGATGCCGCCCGGCAGCCGCGTGTCGAGGGTGACCCCCGCCTGGCAGAGATAGAAGTTGAACCAGGACCCGTAGCTACCGGCTCGGCCGAAGTTGTTGGCCTTCTGCGGGATGTTCCGCAAGGCGTTCTCCACGAGCCCTCGGTTCCGGTTGAGGATGTCGGACTCCTGACCGAGCTTGACGATGTCGTCGGCCAGCGGCGGGCGGGCCTGCTGGAGCAGGCCGGCCGTCACGTTGGTGAGGTCGGCGATCGGCTGCAGCGACGAGCCGATCGCGACCCGGTCCTGCGCCAGCCCGGTGACCAGCTGCTGGAGCGACACGATCAGCCCGGAGAGCTTGTCGTCGCGGGCGTTCACGGTGTCCAGCGTCGTGTTGAGGTTGTTGATGACGTCGCCGATCACGGCGTCCCGGTCGGCGATGGTCGAGGTCAGCGACGCGGTGTTCGCGAGGAGCGTGTTGATGTTCCCGCCCTCGCCCTGGAGCACCTGGATGATCTCGAACGACAGCCGGTTCACGTCGTCCGGGTTGAGGGCCTGGAACAACGGCTTGAACCCGTTGAACACCGTGGTGAGGTTGAGCGGCGGCTGGGTCTGCGTGACCGGGACCGTCTGCCCCGGCTGCAGGTACTGGTTCATCGGCCCGTTGCCGCGCTGGATGTCGAGGTAGCGCTGGCCGACGAGGTTCTGGTACTTGATCGCGAACTGCGCGCCCGTCGGGAGCTTCCGGTCCTCCTCCACGCTGAACGACACCTGCGCGACCGACCGGTCGACCACCTCGACGTCGGAGACCTCGCCGATGCGGACACCGGCGATGCGGACGTCACTGCCCGGGATCAGGCCGGACGCGTCGGTGAAGTCCGCCTTGTAGGTCTCCGTCGACCCGAAGAACTGGTTCTGGATCGTCGTGAGGAGCAGCAGCACCGACAGGACCGTGACGAGGGCGAAGATGCCCAGCTTGACCAGCGGTGCGACGACGCCCCTCACGAGATCCCCACCGTCGTGCCGCGCATGGTCGCGGCGGTCAGGTACGGCGCGAACGCGGGGACCTGCCCGGGCGGGAGCCCCATCTGCATCCCGGTCAGCGTGGTCACCAGCTGGCGCTCCTCCGGGGAGTTCGGCGTGTTCGGCAGGCCGATGTTCGCGGCGTCGATCTTCGCGGCGCCCTGGCCCTGGGTCGTGGTCCCGGTCGTGGTCGCGGCCGTCCCGGTCGGGGTCGTGCCGCCTGCCCCCGTCGGGCTCGTGCCGTCGTAGGGCGCCGAGCTCCGCGACGCCGGCGGATCCGCGGACCCGTCCGCGAACGGCCCGCCCGGCGGGTACTGCGGGGCCTGCCCGGGGATGTTGTAGCAACGCGGGCCGCGCTTGTCGGCGTAGGCCGGGGAGTCACTCGGTGTGTACTTGCCGCGGTCGATGACGATCTCCGCCGCGATCTGGATACCGGTGTCCGGGTGCAGGACCTGGTTGATCTTCGGCGTGAGGTTGGTCAGCTGCGTGAGCAGGCAGGGGAACTCCGGGCTGTAGCGCGCCAGGAGGTCGAGGACCGGGAGCGACGTCGCCGCCAGGTTGATGATGTTGGCGCGGTTCGCGGCGAGGAAGTCGGTCGTCACGTTCGACGCCGAGGTCACCGTCCGGAACGTCGACTCGAACGCCGCCCGCTGCTGCACCAGGGTCTGGCTCGTCGTGACGAGGTTGTTCAGCGCCCCGATCAGGTCGGGCGTGGCCGCGTTGTAGATGTCCGCCGTCGGCGACAGCCGGTTGATCACGGCGATGAGGTTCGGCAGCGACGGGTTGGTGCCCTCGAGGAGCTGGTTGAGCTGCACGAGGGTGCCGCCCAGCTGCTGGCCCCGCCCGGAGAGCGCCTGGGAGATCGCGCCGAGCGTGTCCGAGAGCTTCTGCGGCTGCACCGCCGTCAGCACCGGCAGCAGGTTGTTCAGCACCTCCTCGGTCTCGGTCGAGTTCTGCGACCGGTCCTCGGTGATGAGGTCGCCGTCCTGCAGGGGACGCGGCGAGGGGTCCTGCGGGAAGACGAGCGAGATGTACCGCTCGCCGAAGAGCGTCTTCGGGATGAGCTGCGCGGTGACGTTGCTCGGGATCGCGGTGATCGCGTCGGGGTCGAGCGCCATCTGGACGGTGGCCTTCTGCCCGTCGGACTCGACGGACTTGATCTCGCCGACGATGACGCCGTGCACCTTGACGTCGCCCTGCTTGGAGAGCTGGTTGCCGACGGTGGAGGTCTGCAGCGTCACCATGTCGACCGGCTTGAAGACCTTGTTGAAGTTCAACAGGCAGCCGGTGATGATCAGGATGATCACCAGCAGCAGCACGAGGCCGGAGAGGCGGCGCCGGGTCGGCGAGAGCGGCGGCCGGAGGTCCTTCGTGGGCGCGGTCATCCCGCGATCCGGATCGTCGTCGTGGTGCCCCAGATCGCCAGGGTCAGCAGGTTGTCCAGGAGCGTGAAGACGACGATCGAGTTCCGCACGGCGTTGCCGACCGCGACGCCCACGCCGGCGGGCCCGCCGCCGGCGTTGTAGCCGTAGTAGCAGTGGATCAGGATGATCGCGAAGGCGAAGACGAGGACCTTGGCGAACGAGTAGACGACGTCCGTCGGCGGCAGGAACAGGTTGAAGTAGTGGTCGTAGGTCCCCGACGACTGCGTGTAGAAGTTCGTCACGAGCAGCCGGGACGCGAAGTACGAGGCCACCAGGCCGATGACGTAGAGCGGGATCACGGCGATGAAGCCGGCGATCACGCGCGAGGTCACGAGGAACGGCAGCGAGGGCACCGCCATGACCTCGAGGGCGTCGATCTCCTCCGAGACCCGCTGCGCGCCGAGCTGGGCGGTGAAGCCGGCGCCGACCGTCGCGGACAGCGCCAGCGCACCGACCAGCGGCGCCACCTCACGGGTGTTGAAGTACGCCGTGACGAAGCCGGCGAAGGCCGAGGTGCCGATCTGGTTCAGGGCCGAGTAGCTCTGCAGACCGACGACGGAGCCGGTGAAGAACGTCAGCGTCGCGACGATGACGACGGTGCCGCCGATGAGGGCGAGCGCGCCCGAGCCGAACGCGACCTCGGTGAGCAGCCGCAGCACCTCGCGCTTGTAGCGGCGCAGGGTGCGTGGGATCCAGCCGATCGTCTTCGCGTAGAAGGCGGCCTGGTCGCCCATCGTGTCGAGCAGCCCGAGGGGCGCGTCGACGAGCGACCGTGCCCGGCGGGTGATCACTGCCATCGTGGATCTCCGGCCCTGTGGGGAGCGAGCGGGGGAGCGAGCTGCATGGGAACTGTGCCGACCTAGAACTTGCTCGGGGGGACGAGGTTCAGGTACACGGCCGACACGATCACGTTGATCGCGAACAGCAGGACGAACGTGATGACCACGGCCTGGTTGACCGCGTCCCCCACGCCCTTGGGGCCGCCCGAGGGGTTCAGCCCGCGGTAGGCCGCGACCACTCCGGCCGCGAGGCCGAACAGGATCGCCTTGACGAAGCCCACGACGAGGTCGGTGGGCTTGGAGAGGGCCGAGAAGCCCTGCACGTAGGCGCCGGGGGTGACCCCCTGGAGCACGACGTTGAAGTAGTAGCCACCCGCGACGCCGACGATCGACACCAGGCCGAAGAGCAGCGCCGACACGAGCATCGCCGCGAGCACCCGCGGCACCACGAGGCGCTGGATCGGGTTGATGCCCAGCACCTCCATCGCGTCGATCTCCTCACGGATGGTGCGGGCACCGAGGTCCGCGCAGATCGCCGATCCGCCCGCCCCGGCCACCAGCAGCGCACAGATGACCGGCGCCGCCTGCTGGATCACCGCGAGGGTGCTGGCGGCTCCCGAGAACGACTGCGCGCCGAACTGCCGGATCAGCGACCCCAGCTGGAGCGAGATGACCGAACCGAAGGAGATCGAGACCAGCGCCGAGGGCAGGATGCACACCCGCGAGACGAACCAGCACTGCTCGATGAACTCCTTGGTCTGGAACGGCGGCTGGAAGATGCCGACGAAGATGTCCAGACCCAGCGCGAAGAGCTTGCCCGTCGCGCTCAGCGCGCCGGCGCCCGGGAAGCGTCCGGCGGCGATGCGTGACGTCACGAGCCGCTCCGGCGGAAGAGGCGGCGGAGCCCGCCGTCCTGGTTCTGCGAGCCGGAGGAGGACTGCCCCTGGTCGGTCGCCTCGCCGTTCCCGGAAGCGTTCGCCTCGCCGTTGCCGGAGCCGTTCCCGGAAGCGTTCGCCTCGCCGTTCCCGGAGCCGTTCGTCCCGGAGCCGTCGGAGCTCTTCGCCCCCGAGCTCTCGGTGCGCTCCTGCTGGTCCGTGTCGCCGCCCGCCACCGGAATCTGCTCGGTGTGCTGGTCGGCGTTGTCGTCCTCGTCGGACTGCCGGTCCTCGTCGGACTGCTGGTCCTCGTCGGACTGCTGGTCCTGACCCTGCTCGTCGGAGGAGGAGGCGCCGGACTTCTCGGCTTCCTTGTCCTCCTCGGACTTGGTGTGCTCACCGGCCTGGGGGAGCACCACCGTGCCCCCGGCGTACTCGTCGACCGGGACACCGACCAGCGGCTCGTCGGACTCCGGCGGGTCCGGCGGGGCCTTGCGCGCCTCGGCGTCGGCGTTCGGATCCCCGCTGCCGGCCTTCTCGCCCTCGCCCTCGCCCTCACCGGCCGGGGACCCCTCGACCATCGACTCCGAGTCGTTCTCCTGCATCGCCTGGTAGCCGAACGGGTCCGCGTCCTCGGGCGGGTTGTCCCGGGTGACCTCGATCAGCTCGGTGCGGTCCTGATCCTTGGAGATGCCGTAACGCTGCATGTCCTCCTCGGTCAGCGACTCCAGGATCGCGGTCTGCGCCTTCTCCGGCAGCGTGTGCAGAATCTGCATCACCCGGTCCTTGCGCCGCTGGGTCGCCTTCCGCTCGCCCATGCCCTCGGTCGGCATCAGCTGCGGGTCGATGAACGACTCCTCGGACTCCGCCGACCCGCCCTGCTTCTTCAGCTCCTCCATCTCGGCCTCCATCTGGGCCGAGTCCTTCTCCTCGGACATCCCGATCGGGCCGACCCGGCGGCCCTGCAGGAACTGCTGCACCACCGGCTCCTCGGAGGTCAACAGCACCTCGCGGGGACCGAACATCACCAGGTTGCGGCGGAACAGCATCCCGATGTTGTCCGGCAGCGACCGCGCCGTGCCCAGGTGGTGGGTCACGATCAGGATCGTCGCGTCCAGCTGGGTGTTCAGGTCCACGATCAACTGGTTCAGATACGCCGTGCGGACCGGGTCCAGCCCCGAGTCCGGCTCGTCGACCAGGATGATCTCCGGGTCGAGCACCAGCGCCCGCGCCAGCCCGGCGCGCTTCTTCATCCCACCGGAGATCTCGCCGGGCAGCTTGTCCTCGGCGCCGCCGAGCCCGACCAGGTCGAGCTTCTCCATCACGATGTCCTTGATCTCGGACTCGCCCTTGCGGGTGTGCTCACGCAGCGGGAACGCGATGTTGTCGAAGATGTTCATCGACCCGAACAGCGCACCGTCCTGGAACAGCACCCCGAACAGCTTGCGGATCTCGTAGAGCTTGGACTCCGAGCACCGCACCAGGTCGGTGTCGTGGATGAAGATCGAGCCCTTCTCCGGCTTCAACAGTCCGATGATCGACTTCAGCAGCACCGACTTACCGGTCCCCGACGGGCCCGAGCAGCACGCTGACCTCACCCGCCGGCAGCGTCAGGGTCACGTCGGACCAGATGTTCGAACTCCCGAACGACTTCGAGAGGTTCTTGATCCCGACCTCGACGCCACCCATTACTTTCCTCCCGGCATGGTGTCCGACCCCGTCGCGACGTGCGGCCGTGGCTCGACCTCGCGCTGCACGTCGACCGACGACGCGGTTCCCCGACGAGTCGGGCATCACATCGATAACGACGGGCTCTCGGGGAGGTTACTGGACGGGTAACCCTCGTCACCCGGGGAGGTCTACCCCCTCCGTTCGGAGGTACCGAACCGACGCGAGCGGACGAGCAGTGAGCGTCCGCGCTGGTCCGAACGGGCCCAGACACGACGACGGGGCGGGGTCCCGGAGGACCCCGCCCCGTCGTGGCGGTGGGAGAGCCCCTACCCCTTCCGGGGTACGGGCGCGAGCCCGGCTCAGGTCAGGTTGACCTTGGCGCCGGCCTCCTCGAGCTTCGCCTTGGCCGCCTCGGCGGCCTCCTTGGTGACGCCCTCGAGGAGCGGCTTCGGGGCGCTCTCGACGAGCTCCTTGGCCTCCTTGAGGCCCAGGCCCGAGACGACCTCGCGGACGACCTTGATGACCTGGATCTTCTTGTCACCGGCGCCCTCGAGGACGACGTTGAACTCGTCCTTCTCCTCCTCGGCCGGAGCGGCGGCGCCGCCGGCGGCCGGGGCGGCCGCAGCGGCGACCGGGGCGGCCGCGGTGACCTCGAAGGTGTCCTCGAACTTCTTCACGAACTCCGAGAGCTCGAGCAGCGTCATGTCCTTGAAGGCGTCGAGCAGCTCGTCGGTGGACAGCTTCGCCATGATGTGGCGTTCCTTCCTACGTGGGAATGGGGTGGGGTGGATCAGGCGTCGGCGGCGGCGGCGTCGGCCGACTCGACCGCTTCCACGGCCTCCTCGGTGCTCGCGCTGCCCTCGGCGGCCCGCTTGTCCTGCAGGGCCTGCGCGAGCCGGGCGACCTGCGAGGCCGGCGCGGCGAAGAGCCCGGCGGCCTTGGCGAGGTTGCCCTTCATGGCGCCGGCGAGCTTCGCGAGCAGGACCTCGCGCGAGTCGAGGTCGGCCAGCTGGTCGACCTCGGCGGCGGAGAGCGCACGGCCCTCCATGTAGCCGCCCTTGACCACGAGCGCCTTGTTGTCCTTGCCGAACTCGCGCAGCGCCTTGGCGGCGTCGACGGGCTCCCCGGACACGAAGGCGATCGCCGTCGGGCCGACGAGCAGGTCGTCGAGCCCCTCCACGCCCGCGTCAGCGGCAGCCCGCTTGACCAGCGTGTTCTTGGCGACGGTGTAGTTGACGTCGGAGCCCAGCGAGCGCCGCAGCTTCGTGATCTGCGACATCGTCAGTCCCCGGTACTCGGTGACGACCATGGCCGAGGCGTCGCGGAACTCCGCGGTGATCTCGGCGACGGCGGCCACCTTCTCGGCGGCCGGTGCACGTTCGGCCATCCGCGCCTCCTTTCCTCACTCGGGCTTCGGTGTTCGTCCCGAGCCTGATCGGGGCAATGAAAAAAGCCCCGTGCGCAGTCGCACGGGGCTGGATTCGGGCGGGCCGGGGGCCCGCACGCACCGATGCCTCGTCCTCCTGCGCAGGCCGTCCGATGAAGGACCTTCGTCCTCCGCGACCTGCCCCTGGTGGCGCAGCGCGGGAGGAGACCAACGGTCTCGGGTGGAACTCGGTGACGATGCCGGTGGGTGGTCCGCCGCGAGGAGGGAGCCCACCGAACTGTCCTGCCCAGGATACGGGACGGCCCGGACCACCCCGACGAGCGGGGTGGTCCGGGCCGGTCGTCGTGCCGGGAGGACCTCAGGCCACGACGGACCTCAGTCGGAGTCGGTCGACGAGAGGTTCCGCGTGCGACTCGGGTCCACGGGGATGCCCGGGCCCATCGTGGTCGTCACGGTGATCTTCTTGACGTAGCGACCCTTGGCCGCCGACGGCTTCGCACGGAGGATCTCGTCGAGAGCCGCTCCGTAGTTCTCGACGAGCTTGTCCGCCTCGAAGCTGGCCTTGCCGATCACGAGGTGCAGGTTCGCCTGCTTGTCGACGCGGAAGTTGACCTTCCCGCCCTTGATGTCCGAGACCGCACGGGACACGTCCGGAGTGACCGTGCCGGTCTTCGGGTTGGGCATGAGCCCACGCGGGCCGAGGATGCGGGCGACCCGCCCGACCTTGGCCATCTGGTCGGGCGCGGCGACGGCGGCGTCGAAGTCGAGCCACCCGCCCTGGATGCGCTCGATGAGGTCGTCGGAGCCGACGACGTCGGCGCCGGCGTTCTCGGCCTCGGTCGCCTTGTCGCCGGTGGCGAAGACGATCACGCGGGCCGTCTTGCCGGTGCCGTGCGGCAGGTTGATCGTGCCGCGGACCATCTGGTCGGCCTTGCGGGGGTCGACCCCGAGGCGCATGGCGACCTCGACGGTCGCGTCCATCTTCGTCGACGCCGTCTTCTTGGCGAGCTCGACGGCCTCGAGGGGTGCGTAGAGCTGGTCCTCGTCGATCAGTTCTGCGGCCTGGCGGTAAGCCTTGCTGCGCTTCATGAGCTGTCCTTCGGTGGTGCCCAGGATCTGGGCGTGTCGTGGATCAGGTGTGGTGACGGGCGGCGCTCGCCCTCCCACGGACTCCGGCGGGGAGTGCTCAGCCGGAGACGGTCAGGCCCATCGACCGGGCGGTCCCGGCGATGATCTTCGCGGCCTGGTCGAGGTCGTTCGCGTTCAGGTCGGCCATCTTGGTCTGCGCGATCTCGCGGACCTGGGCGTCGGTCACCGAGCCGACCTTCTTGGAGTGCGGCGTCGCGCTGCCCGACGGGATGCCGGCCGCGGCAAGCAGCAGCTTGGCCGCCGGCGGCGTCTTGAGCGCGAAGGTGAAGGAGCGGTCCTCGTAGATCGAGATCTCGACCGGCACGACCTGACCACGCTGCGCCTCGGTGGCCGCGTTGTAGGCCTTGCAGAACTCCATGATGTTGACGCCGTGCTGACCCAGCGCGGGGCCGACGGGCGGTGCGGGCGTCGCCGCGCCCGCCTTGATCTGCAGCTTGACGACTGCTGACAGTCGCCTCTTCTTCGGGGGCATCCCTAGAGCTTCCTCACGTTCTCATCGGAGCGACCGGTCGCGTCCGGACCGCGGACCGGCGTCGCCCCCGACGCTGGTGGTACAGCGCCGAGGGACGTTGTGGTGTTCCCGCCTAGATCTTCGAGACCTGGTTGAACCCGAGCTCGACCGGCGTCTCGCGGCCGAAGATCGAGACCAGGACCTTGACCTTCTGGGCGTCGACGTTGACCTCGGAGATGCTCGCCGGGAGGGTCGCGAACGGCCCGTCCATGACGGTCACCGACTCGCCGACCTCGAAGTCGACCTCGACGGCCGACGACGAGCCGGAGGTGGTGGCCTCCGCGCCCTTCTCGGCGCCCTTGGCCTTCTTCGGCGTCTCCTGCCGCGGGAGCAGGAACTTGACGACCTCGTCGAGGGTCAGCGGCGAGGGCCGCGACGTCGCCCCGACGAAGCCGGTGACGCCCGGCGTGTTGCGCACCGCGCTCCACGAGGCGTCGTTGAGGTCCATCCGCACGAGGATGTAGCCGGGCAGCACCTTGCGCTGGACCTGCTTGCGCTGCCCGTTCTTGATCTCGGTGACCTCCTCGGTGGGCACCTCGACCTGGAAGATGAAGTCCTCGACGTCGAGCGTCTGCACGCGCGTCTCGAGGTTGGTCTTCACCTTGTTCTCGTAGCCGGCGTAGGAGTGCACGACGTACCAGTCGCCGGGCGCGAGGCGCAGCGACTCCTTGAGCGCCTTCACCGGGTCCTCCGGCTCGGCGTCCTCCTCGGCGACGGGTGCCTCGGCGACGGGCTCCTCGGCCACGGCGCCCTCGGCGCCCACCGCGGTCTCGTCGGCGTCGGTCACCGCCTGGTCGGGCAGGTCGGAGGGCTCGTCCTCGGTCGGCGCGCCGAGCGCCTCCCGGGCCGCCTCGATGTCCGGCTCGGGGTCGTGCGCGTCGTCGTCGGGGACCTCGCCGTCCTCGCGTGCCTGTCGGGCCGCGCGGGCCACCTCGGCGTCGTCGAGGGTCGCCGGGGCCTCCTCGGTGCTGAGGTCGGAGCCCTCGCGCACCATCACGCCACGCGTGCGGGCCTCGCCCACGAGCTCGGGCTCGCCGCCCTCTGGCCCGCTGGCGGGAACATCTGCGGAGGTCACTTCTCGTCTCACTTCCTTCGGGTGCGCGGCAGGACCGCGCTCCGGTGGTTCCGGCGGGTCATGGTCAGCCGAACAGGGCGAAGGTGAGCTTCTGGAACCCGATGTCCAGCAGCCCGACCAGCGTGACCATGAACGCGACGAACACCAGGACGACCACCGTGTAGACGACGATCTGGCGCCGCGTCGGCCAGTGGACCTTGCGCAGCTCGGCGACGACCTCGCGCAGGAACCGCCGCAGCCGGGCGATCACCGAGCCCTCGGAGGAGGCCGAGCGGGCGGCGTCCCGCGACGGCGTGGGGGCGCCCTTGTCCCCGCGCGCCGGGGCGACCCGGGTGGCCCCGGTACCGCCGTCCCCGTCGGTCGCCCCACGGCGACGACGTCCGGCCGCGGTGACGGGACGTGACCCGGCGTCGTCGGGGCGCCCGGCGCCGTCGGCACCGGGGCGACGCCGCCCGCCGTTGTCCTCGCTCACCTGTTCCGTCCTCACCCCGGCTCACCTGCTCAACCGGCTCCGCCCGGCGGCCCGGTCGGGCCGGACCACCGTCGTCCGTCGTGTCCGCGCCGCGGGCGACCCGGAATGCAGGGGCGACAGGACTTGAACCTGCAACCTGCGGTTTTGGAGACCGCTGCTCTGCCAATTGAGCTACGCCCCTGTGGCGGCCCGTCGGGAGCCGCCGGACGTCGGGATCCTCCGCACGGCAGGCGCCCACCACAGTGCACGCACGCCGAGACCGAGGACCCGTCGTCCCTCGGTGCGATCGTACGTCACCCCCACCACGGGCCCCCGCCCCGCCCTCCTCGCGCGCGCACGGACGGCGGAATCGCCTCGCGGGCCGGGGGAGGGTGTCTGCGAGAATCCCGGACCATGACCGCAGTCACGTCCTCCGGCAGCCGGACATCACCTTCTGGCGACCTCGCGCCCGCCGCCACCGATCGCCGCATCTCCGCGCGCATCGGGGGCATCGCGGAGTCGGCGACGCTCGCGGTGGACGCCAAGGCGAAGGCGCTCAAGGCCGCCGGACGCCCGGTCATCGGGTTCGGCGCCGGCGAGCCGGACTTCCCGACCCCGCAGCCGGTCGTCGACGCCGCCGTCGCCGCCTGCAGCGACCCCAAGAACCACCGCTACTCCCCCGCGGGCGGGCTGCCCGAGCTGCGCGAGGCCGTCGCCGCGAAGACGCTGCGCGACTCCGGTTGGCAGGTGAAGCCCTCCCAGGTCCTCATCACCAACGGCGGCAAGCAGGCCGTGTTCGAGGCCTTCGCGACGATCATCGACCCGGGCGACGAGGTGCTGCTGCCCGCGCCGTTCTGGACCACCTACCCGGAGGCCGCCCGCATGGCCGGCGGCGACCCGGTGCAGGTCGACACGGACGCCTCCACCGGCTTCCTCCCGACCGTCGAGGCCCTCGAGGCCGCCCGCACCCCACGCACCAAGGCGCTGCTGTGGTGCTCGCCGTCGAACCCCACCGGCGCCGTCGCCCCGCGCGAGCTCGTCGAGGCGATCGGCCACTGGGCCGCCGAGCACGGCATCTGGGTCATCGCCGACGAGATCTACGAGCACCTCGTCTACGACGGCGCCGAGCACGTCTCGATGCCGGTGGCCGTGCCGGAGATCGCGGACCGCTGCATCGTCGTGAACGGCGTCGCCAAGACCTACGCGATGACCGGCTGGCGCGTGGGCTGGCTGATCGGCCCCGAGGACGTCGTCAAGGCCGCGGCGAACATGCAGTCGCACCTGACCTCCAACGTCTGCAACGTCGCGCAGCGCGCCGCGCTCGCGGCGGTGTCCGGCCCGCTGGACGCGGTCGACGAGATGCGGGCGGCGTTCGACCGCAGGCGGCGCACGATCGTCGAGATGCTGTCCGCCATCGACGGCGTCGAGTGCCCGACGCCGCGGGGCGCCTTCTACGCCTACGCCGACGTCCGGGGGCTGCTGGGCCGGGAGCTGCGTGGCGCGCGCCCGCAGACCTCGGTGGACCTCGCGGCGGCGATCCTCGAGCACGCCGAGGTCGCGGTCGTGCCCGGCGAGGCCTTCGGGACGCCCGGCTACTTCCGCCTCTCCTACGCCCTGGGCGACGACGACCTGCGCGCCGGGGTCGGCCGGATGGCCGACCTCCTCGCCGAGATGTCCTGACGGTCCTCCGGCGACGAGGACGACGACGGCGGCCGGGGCGAGCCGGCCGCCGCGACGGGTGACGAACGAACTCTGCGAGGGGGAGACGTGGGCGTTCGCCCGATCCTGTCCTGCCTGATCACGGGCGCCCTGCTCCTCGGCGCGGCCGGTGTCGCGTCCGGGGCGCCGTCGACCGGGGGCACCTCCCCGTACGTGGCGCTCGGTGACTCCTACACCGCCTCGCCGCTGACCGGGACCAACGCGGGGCCGCCGGCGGGCTGCTTCCGGTCGGTGAACAACTACCCGCACCTCACGGCGACGGCGCTCGGCGCGCAGCTCACCGACGTCAGCTGCTCCGGGGCCACCACCACGGAGTTCGGCGCCCCGCAGACCACGAACGCCGGGGTGAACCCGGCCCAGTACTCGGCCCTCGCGACGGGCACGAAGCTGGTGACGATCGGGATCGGCGGCAACGACATCGGGTTCTCCGAGATCGTGCGGACCTGCCTGTCGGCGACACCGTTCGGGTCGCCGTGCAAGGACCACTACACCGCGGGCGGCACCGACGAGCTCCGGCAGCGCATCAACGCCCTCGGCGGCAAGCTCGCGACGGTGCTGAAGGAGGTCCACCGTCGCTCGCCGGGCGCGCGGGTGGCGCTCGTCGGCTACCCCGCGGTGCTCCCGGCCTCGGGCCCGGGCTGCTACCCGGCGGTCCCGATCGCCCCGGGCGACGTCGACTACCTGCGCGGCGTGCTCGCCGACCTGAACACGCGGATCCAGCGCAGCGCGGCCGCCGGCTCCGCGACCTACGTGGACACCTACACCTCGACGGTGGGGCACGACATCTGCCAGGCCCCCGGCACCAAATGGATCGAGGGCATCGTCCCGACCGCACCCGCGTTCCCGGTGCACCCGAACGCCGCGGGCTCCGCGGCGCTGTCCCGGGCGGTGGTGGCGGCCCTCGGCGGTGCGACGACGGCGAGCGCCAGCTAGCCGCGGACGACCGCGATCGCCTTGCCGAGCACGCCCTTGCCGTCGGGGCCGGTCGCCGTGACGGCGAGGGTGACCGCGCCGTCGTCGTCGACCGCCTTCACCGTGGCGCCCAGCTCGACCGGGGCGCCCTCGTCGTCGTCGGGGACGACGACCGGGCGGGTGAAGCGGGTGGAGAAGGAGCGGACGGCGGCGGGGTCGCCGGCCCAGTCGGCCACGAACTGCGCGGCGAGGGCCATCGTCAGCATCCCGTGCGCGATGACACCGGGCAGGCCGACCTCGAGCGCGGTGCGCTCGTTCCAGTGGATCGGGTTGAGGTCGCCGGAGGCGCCGGCGTAGCGGACGAGCCCGGCGCGGGTGATCGGCACGGTGCGGCCGGGGATCTCGTCCCCGGTGGCGACCTGGGGGACGCTCACGCGGCCTCCCCGGCCCGGCCGACCAGCGTCGCGGTGCTCACCAGCACCGTCGTGCCGTCGGGGTCGGTGACGTCGCAGCGGAAGGTGACGACGTCGTTCCCGGCCAGGTCACGGATGTCGTCCACGGTCACGACCGTCGTGAGGACGTCCCCGGCGACGACCGGCCGGTGCAGCTCGAAGGACTGGTCGCGGTGGACGACGCGCGTGAAGTCGAGCCCGAGCGCCGGGTCGTCGACGACGTCCCGGGTGGCGGCCCAGGTGAACACCACCGGGAAGGTCGGCGGGGCGACCACGTCGGTGTGCCCGGCCGCCCGGGCGGCCTCGGGGTCGGTGTGCACCGGGTCGGTCGCCCCCACGGCGAGGGCGAACTCCCGGATCTTCTCCCGGCCGACCGCGTACGAACGGGGCGGCCAGCTGCGTCCGACGAACGAGGTGTCCAGCGGCACGGCGGGAGCCGCGCTCAGCGCGTCTCGCGGTGACCGCGGTGGCAGCCGCAGTGCGAGCAGAACTTCTTCAGGGTGAGCCGGTCGGGGTCGTTGCGCCGGTTCTTCCTGGTGATGTAGTTGCGGTTCTTGCACTCCTCGCACGCGAGCGTGATCTTGGGGCGCACATCGGTCGCGGCCATGGGAGTGTCCTTTCGACTACGTCTGCTGTTCGGTAGCGGTGGCCGGACTTGAACCGGCGACACAGCGATTATGAGCCGCTTGCTCTGCCACCTGAGCTACACCGCCACGGTGCCGCCGGGAGCCGGTCCAGCCGAACCCCGACATGACGAAACCGGCGGGCCGAGCCGCCGGTTCCCCCTCACCGAGCCCCTTTACGGAATCGAACCGTAGACCTTCTCCTTACCATGGAGACGCTCTGCCGACTGAGCTAAAGGGGCCAGTCCACCTGCTGGTCACGCGGCTCCGGAACTCTCCGGCGCCGTGCCCGCGGGCGGTATCCAGCGTACAGGGCCCCCGGGGGCGCCGGGCGTGGCACCCCCCTCGCGCACGAGGGACTCCAACCACTGGTCGAGGTGCCCCGCGGAGAGCGGGCGGGACACCAGATAGCCCTGCGCGACGTCGCAGCCCATCTCGGTCAGCGCGGTGCGCACGTCGCCGTCCTCCACGCCCTCGGCGACCACGGTGAGCCCGAGGGTGTGGCCCATCTCGACGATCGCGCGGACCACCGCGGCGTCCCCGGTCTCGGTGCCCATCCCCAGGACGAAGCTCTTGTCGATCTTCACCTGGTCGACGGGCAGGCGCCGCAGGTGGGCGAGCGAGGACTGCCCGGTGCCGAAGTCGTCCACGGCGAGCCGGCAGCCCATGGCGTGCAGGCGGCGCAGGGCGGGCAGCGCGTACTCCCGCTCGGCCGACACCCCGCTCTCGGTGACCTCGAGCGTGAGCAGTTCCGGGGGCACCTCGTGGCGGGCGAGGGCCTCGGCCACCAGGGGCGGGAAGGCGTCGTCGAGGGTGCGGACGGACAGGTTGACCGCCACCGAGAGCCGCAGCCCGCGGTCGAGCCAGCGCCGGGCCGCGGCGAGGGCCTCGTCGAGCACGAAGACGGTCAGGCCGGCGATCTGGCCGGTCGCCTCGAGCACGGGCACGAACTCGTCGGGCAGCAGCGGCCCGAGCTCCGGGTGCTCCCAGCGGGCGAGCGCCTCCACCCCGAGGACCGTGCGGGCCTCCAGCGAGACGGTCGGCTGGTAGTAGACGCGCAGGCTGCCGTCGGCGACGGCGGGCGCGAAGCCGCGGATCAGGGCGAGCCTGCGGTCGGCCCGCTCCCCCATGCTCGGGTCGTAGCACCGCACCGGGTCGCCCCCGAGCCGCGCGGCCGCGAGGGCGATGTCGGCCCGGGCGAGCAGCCGCGAGGCGAGCACCGCACCGTCCCGCTCGCCGGCCAGGCTCGGGGCGCCGACCGCGGCGAGGCCGACCAGGACGGGCGCCTCGAACGGGATCCCCTCGACGACGAACGGCCGGACCAGCTGCGCGCGCATCTCCTCGGCGCTCGCGTGCGCGGTCGGGCCGTCGACCCCGGCGACGACGACCGCGTAGGTGTCGCCCTCGAGGCGCGCCGCCAGCCGCGCTCCCGGCGCCACCGCGGCGGCCCGCGCGCTCGCGCACACCGCCTCGAGACGCCGCGCCGCGAGGGCGACGAACTCCTCGCCGCGGGCGTGCCCGAGGGTGTCGTTGACCTGGTCGAGCAGCCCGAACGAGATGATCGCGATCGCGCCCGTGCCCGCGTGCACCTGGTCCGCGGCGGCCTGCAGGAAGCCCGGCCGGTTGAGCAGGGTGGTGAGCGGGTCGCGATGGGCGTCGCGACGCAACCGGGCCTCGAGGCGGCTGTTCTCCACCTCGGCCCCCACCTGGCGGGCGATCGTCGCGAGCAGGGTGAGCTCGCCACGCACCACCGGGCGCGACGGCCCCCGCCACCGGTCGGCACCGACCCGGGCGGGGTCGTGCACCTCGACCACGCCCCGCGGGGACCGGATCATCTCGGGGACCCCGCCGTCGACCGACTCCCCCACCTCCGGGGCGGTGATCGGCGCCACGAGGACCTCACCCGCCCCCCGCACGTCCATCCATCCCCGGGCGGTGGCGGGCGCCGTGCGGCGGTGCCGGCGTGCGGCGCCCCGGCCGGGTGGGAAGGCCTCGGGAGGCGCGACGAGGTCGACCACGCTCACGGTGTCGGGGAGCGGCTCACCCGCCCGTTCCACGAGTGGCCCGACGGCGAGGACCACCCGGCGCGCGGCGTAGCGGACCCGCAGCGCCTCCGCGATCTCCCGGGCCGCGGCCCGGCCGTCGTCGTCGCGACGTGCCGCGGCGTGCGTGGCGAGGGCGCGCCCGACGGTGCCCAGGGCCCGCAGGTCCCGGGAGCGGCGGACCCGCGCGGCGCGCAGGAGCGAGGCCACGACGACCCCGAGGGCCGCCACGAGGACGACGACGGCGAGCGCGCCCGCGACCGCGCTCACGACGCAGCGGCAGGCGACGTGCCGGACCGACCGTGCATCGACGCCTCCCCACTACCTCGCTCGGCGGACCCGCTTCCGGTCGTCAGCTCAGTTACCCGCTTACTCTACGCAAGAATCCTGTCGATGACAGAGAGGTCAAGGTAGCTCATATGGCCCAATGTGGTGATTGAGACAGGATTGTGCGAGTCGTTCGGTCACGCAGCGTCCGGTCCACGCCGGCCAGGGGTCCGTCCGGGCCGGGCCTCGGCCCCGAGCGGTGACCCGGCGTGTCGTCGGTTCCCCTGGTGGGATGGTCGACGGCGTCAGGACCGGCGGGGTCGGCGCACGGAGGAGGAACCATGTCCCTGGATCCGGGGTCCGGGAAGGCACCGACGGCGGGCATCGTGGCCACCGGCAGCGAACTGCTCGCGGGACGGGTGCACGACGCGAACGGCCCCTGGATCGCCGAGCGGCTCGGCGAGCTCGGGATCGACGTGGCGCACATCCTGCTGGTCGGCGACCGGCCGGACGAGATGGAGTCCGCGCTCCGCTACCTGGCCGGGGCGGGGGTCGACCTCGTCGTGACCAGCGGCGGTCTCGGCCCGACCGCCGACGACCTCACCGCCGCCGTCGTCGCCGACGTCACGGGCCGCCCGCTCGAGCTCGACGAGCACATGGAGAAGGTCGTCGGCGACATCATCTCCCGCTTCGCCGACCGGCTGCGCTGGGACGCGGACGCGCTCGCCGAGGCCAACCGCAAGCAGGCCCTGGTCCCCCGGGGCGCCACGGCGATCCCGCCCGTCGGCACCGCCCCCGGGCTCGCGGTCCCCCCGGGCGACGACGACGGGTTCGCGCCGACCGTGCTGGTGCTCCCCGGCCCACCGCGCGAGGTCCGGGGCATGTGGGACGACGCCCTCGCCGCCGCCCCGGTGCGCGCCCTGCTCGAGCGCACCGCACCGTTCGACGAGACCCACCTGCGGCTCTTCGGCGTCCCGGAGTCCGACATCGCGGCGACCCTGCGCGCCGTCGGCGAGCACACCGACCTCGCGCCGCTCGAGATCACGACGTGCCTGCGCGACTTCACCCTCGAGGTCGACCTGCGCCGCCGTCCCGACGACGAGGCGGCGCGGACCGCGCACGACGCCGTCGTCGCCGAGATCGAGGCCCGCCACGGCCGGGCGGTCTTCTCGCGGACCGGGGAGACGATCGACCAGATCGTCTTCGGCCTGCTGGAGGGCCGGAGCATCGCCACCGCCGAGTCGTGCACCGGCGGCCTGCTCGCGGGGCGGCTCACCGCGCCCGCCGGCGCGTCGGCGCACGTGCAGGGCGGCATCGTCTCCTACTCCAACGAGGCCAAGGAACACCTGCTGGGCGTGCCCCACGCGATCATCGAGGCCCACGGCGCGGTGTCCCCGGAGGCGGCGCACGCCATGGCGGGCGGAGCGCTGGAACGCTTCGGGGTCGACGTCGCGGTCGCGATCAGCGGCATCGCCGGACCCGGCGGGGGCACCGCGGAGAAGCCGGTCGGCTACGTCTGCTTCTCGGTGCGCACCGCCGACGGCCGCGAGATCGCCCGTGACCCGGTGCTGCCCGGCGACCGCGGGGACGTGCGGGAACGCTCGGTCGTGCTGGCGATGCACCTGGTGCGGCGGATCCTCACCGAGGGTTGAGGCGGCTCAGGCCGTCAGCCCACGGAAGAAGCGGATGATCTGGTCGATGGCCTCGCCCAGCGCGGCCAGGATCGCGCGGACCGTGGCGGCCGCGTTGTCCGGCTGCGCGATCACGAAGTACAGGATGACCGCCACGACGACGAGGATCAGCAGGAGGCGCAGGCGCGCGTTCATCGGGTCCTTCCCGCGGCGAACAGGGCCCGGCGACCCGGGCGCGGCACGACGGTAACGCGGCGATCACGCTCCGGGGCCCAGTTCGGCGGACGTGTCGCGGACGTGATCGATGTCCCCCGTCCGGCCCAGTGCGGCCGGGCGGGCAGGATGGGCGCCCATGAGCGGCGATCGCCTGACCCGGGTCACCCGCGGGGCCCTGAGCTTCGACGTCGTCGACGGCGGGCCCGCCGACGCCGACGACGACGGTCCTGCTCCTGCACGGGTTCCCGCAGACCTCGCGCGAGCTGGGGTCCGGTCGCCGAGCGCCTGCACGCGGCCGGCCTGCGCACGCTCGCGCCCGACCAGCGCGGCTACTCCCCCGGCGCCCGCCCGGACGGGACGCGCCGCGTACCGCCTCGAGCACCTCGTCGACGACGCCGCGGCGCTGATCACCTCGTCCGGCGCCGGATCGGTGCACGTGGTCGGCCACGACTGGGGTTCGGTGGTGGCCTGGGCGCTCGCGGCGCACCGACCCGAGCTCGTGCGGACCGTCACCGGCGTCTCGGTGCCCCACCCGGCGGCCTTCCTCGCCGGGATGCTGCACGGGACGCAGCTGATCCACTCCTGGTACATGGGCGCGTTCCAGCTCCCGCGGCTGCCCGAGGCGCTGTTCGCCGACGAGGCCCGCATGGCCGCGATCCTGCGGCGCACCGGGGCGAGCGCCGAGGCCGCCCACCGCGACGCCGCGGCGCTCTCGGGCGCGATGACCGGCCCGCTGAACTGGTACCGGGCGCTGCCGCTCGCGGCGCCCGGCTACACCCGCCGGCCGGTCCAGCGTCCCTCGCTCATGGTGTGGAGCGACGCCGACGGCTTCATCACCCGTGCCGCCGTCGAGCAGAACCCGCGCTTCGTCCTCGCCCCGTACCGGCTCGAGGTGCTGTCCGGCGTCAGCCACTGGATCCCGGACGAGGCGCCGGACCAGCTCGCCGAGCTGGTCACGGCCCACGTCGGGAGCTGACCGCAGGGGCTCAGGCGGTCTCCAGCGCCGGGTCGGCGGCGGGGAGCGTGACGCCGAGGATCGTGTCGACGACGAGCCCGGGGTCGTCCCACATCGGGACGTGGCCCACGCCGGGCAGCCGGACGAACTCGGCGCCGGGCACGATCCGGCGCATCGGCGCGCCGTAGGCCCGCCACGGGATCATGCGGTCGCGCTCCGCCCAGGCGATCCGGACGGGGCAGGACAGCTGCTCGAGGGCGCGGGTGGCCCCGTGCGCGGCGGCCGCGTCGAGCAGCGGGACGAGGACGTCGCACCCGCGGACGTCGGCGATCATCCCCGGCACCAGCTCCGGGGCGATCCGCTCGCCGTGCTCCACGGTCCGGCGCAGCACCGCGCGGCGCAGGCCCGGGTGGTCGGCGAGCACGCCGGCGAGCTCGGGGCGGGTGACGACCCGCAGGATCCGGAACGTCCACAGCAACCGGCGCAGGTCCCAGCCCGAGCGCCACCCGCCTGCGGGCGAGATCGCGACCGCGGAGCGGGCCCGTCCGCGCCGGACGAGCTCGAGGGCCACCCACCCGCCGAGGGAGTTCCCGACGACGTGGGCCGTGTCGAATCCCGCGGCGTCGAGCTGCGCGCAGACCCCGTCGGCGAGGCGGTCGATGGTGAAGGCCCCGGCGGTGCGGTCCCACGCCGGGCCGCCACGGTGGCCGGGGAGGGTGGGCGCGAGGACGTCGTGGTGCTCGGCGAGGGGCCCGAGGACCGGCTCCCACGCCCGCCAGGACATCGCGGCCCCGTGCAGCAGCACCAGCGGCGGGCCCGACCCGGATCGGTGGACGGCGGCGGTCGTCGTCGACCCTGCGCTCATCGGGCGGCCTCCTGGGCGGCTCGGTCTGCTCGCGCGCGGACGGTCACGGTGCCGAGGTGTCCGCGAACACAACGTAGCGTAGGTTACGGTGTTGATCACGGCGAGATCCCGACGCGGCGATCCGGCCCACCCCGTACCGGAGGGACATCTCCATGGCCCGCACGGCCACCCCCGAGACCTTCTTCGACGCCGCGATGCGCCTGCTCGCCGGGCCGGGCCTGCCCGCACTGCGCATCGGCAGGCTCTGCCGCGAGGTCGGTGTCACGAGCGGGAGCTTCTACCACCACTTCGGCAGCTGGGACGGGTTCGTCGCGGCCCTGCTCCAGCACTGGGCCGCCGAGGAGGTCGACCGCCCGCTCGAGCTCGTGCGGCGCGCGCAGGTCGATGACCCGGTCGAGCGCGTGACCCTGCTCAAGGGCCTGGCGCTGACGATCCCCCACGACGCGGAGACGGCGATCCGGCGGTGGGCGGGCACCGACCGGCCGTGGCCGCCGCCCAGCAGCGGGTGGACGACGGGCGCCGGGAGGCGGTCCGCGAGGTCATCGCCCCGCTCCTCGACGACCCGGACCTGACCGCGACGCTCGCCGAGGTCGGCCTGAGCCTGCTCGTGGGCCACCAGCAGCTCCACCACGGCGGGCCCGGCCGTCGACCTCGCCGCCCAGCTCGACCAGTTCGAGCTGGTGCTCGTCCTCGCGGTCGGGCCGACGGCGCCGGCTCGCGGCACCTACCGGTTCAGCTGGATCGGCAGCGACTTCACGGCGTTGACGAAGTTGCTCGTCAGCCGCGCGGGCTCACCCACCTCGAAGTCCGGGGCCACGGTGAGCAGGCGGCGCCAGAATCTCGCGCAACTGCGTGCGGGCGAGCATGTTGCCCATGCAGAA
Source organism: uncultured Actinomycetota bacterium (assembly GCA_963849235.1). GTDB lineage: Bacteria > Actinomycetota > Actinomycetes > Mycobacteriales > Pseudonocardiaceae > Actinomycetospora. The sequence continues at coordinate 59,246 of CAWKGY010000010.1, forward strand.
GTGCGGGCCCCCGCCGCCGAAGCCCTGGTGCGGGTTCGGGTCGCGGGTGACGTCGAAGGACAGCGGGTCGGTGAACACCGCGGCGTCGCGGTTGCCCGACTCGTAGAACATGACGACCTTGTCGCCCGCCGCGATGTGCTGCCCGCGGATCTCGGTGTCCTCGGTCGCGGTGCGGCGGAAGGTCGCGACCGGGCTCGCCCAGCGCACCATCTCCTCCACCGCCGTCGGCATCCGCCCGTCGAGGTCGTCGATCAGCCGCCGGCGCTGGTCGGGGAACTGGGTCAGGGCCAGCGAGGTGTGGGCGATGGTGTTCCGCGTCGTGTCGTTCCCGGCGACCGAGAGCAGCACGAAGAAGGCGCCGATCTCCTCGTCGGTGAGCGACTCGCCGTCGACCTCGGCCTGGACGAGGTTGGTCATGAGGTCGTCGCGGGGGTTCTTGCGACGCTCGTCCGCCGCCTCCAGGCCGGGCCCGAGGAGCCCCATGAGCGCGTTGCCCATGAGCTCCAACGGGTCGTCGACGCCGTGCGCGGCGCGGACCTCGGCGTCGGCCGCGCTGACCAGGAGGTCGGCGTTCTCGGCCAGGGCGTCCTGCTGCTCGGTGGGCAGCCCCATCATGTCGTAGATCATCCACATGGGCAGGCGCCGGCAGACGAGCTGCACGAAGTCCCCGTCACCGTGGTCGAGGAGATCCTTCACGATCATGTCGGCCCGCTCGCTGATCTTGTCCTCGAGCTTGGCTACCTGCTTCGGCGTGAAGGCCGAGCCCACCAGCTTCCGCAGCTTCGCGTGCCGCGGCGAGTCCATGGCGAGGAACGACTGACTGGCCTCGAGGAGCTCCTCCGGAGCGTCCATGAACTGGACGCCCTGACCGGAACAGAAGAGCTTCGGGGACTTGGACACGTACCCGATGTCCTCGTGTCGGACCAGCGCCCAGAAGCCCGGGGCCTCCGGGTCCTCCATGACCCCCTCGGCCGCCCGGTGCCAGGAGACCGGTCGCTCGGCCCGCAGCTCCGCGAAGGACTCCTCGCGCTCGGCGGTCGACCTGGCCCAGAAGGCGAGGGAGGACAGATCGACCGGGTCGTGGTCGGGCTTGTCGCTGGTCGCGGCATCCGCGGTGGTGGTCATCCGTCGCCTCCCGGGCTCGGCGTCGAGTACGTGGTGGGTCAGTCCTGCAGCGAGAGCGCCTCGGTGGGGCAGGCCTCGCAGGCCTGGCGGATCTCGTCCTCGCGGCCCTCCGGCACCTCGGTGAGGTGGAGGGTCAACGACCCGTCGTCCTCCACCTCGAACACGTCCGGCGCGATCGACTCGCACATCCCGAGCCCGCTGCACTTGTCGTAGTCCACGGCGATCCGCATGCTTCCCGGTCCTCCTCGGTCGACGACGCCCGGACCATAACGTGCATCATGCTATGGACGCGAGCCAGGTCACGTTTCTCCCTCCTACCCGAGCGGTGGAGCGAGCACGCGAGCCTGTGGGGATCTCCCCGTCCGGTGAATCGGTCCACAGGTCCTGCCGGGGGCGCGACGCGGGCCGTACCGTCGCGGGTCACGTCCCGACGGTCCGCGCGAGGTGCCGGTGACCGACCCCAGGGTGGAGCCACGGCGGGCACGCGCCCGGCTCCCGCGCCGGCGCGAGGCCCCGCGCCGGGAGCGGACCTTCCCGCCGATGATCGAGTACGCCGCGCTCGCGGGGCTCCCGGTACCCGTCCGCTTCGTGCTCTCGACGGTCGCGCTGCCCCTCGAGGTCGTGGTGACCGGGGTCCGGGTCCTCAAGGACGTCGAGGTCCTGCTGAGCGAGCTGGGGACGCAACTGCAGGCCCTCCGACCGGCCGTGGAGGCGCTCGGCGACGCCTACGCGGAGGGCTACGTCCCGGTGGTCGACACCGTGGGCGACCTCGTGGGCGACGCCTCCGAGCAGACCCGCACCCTGGGTGGCGTCGTGCTCGCGCCCGTGACCGCCGTCCGGGACGTGCTCTTCCCCGCCCCCGGTGAGCCCCCGGCCGACGTGGACGCGCCGCCGGAGGAGCCCGCGGAACCGGCGCGCGAGTCGCTCCTGAGCTGGGCACGACGGACGTCCGGGGCATGGCTCGGGACGCCCGACGACCGCTGACGGGTCGACCGCCGCGGACGGTACGCATGGGCGGTGTCCCGCCGTCCGGGCCCTAGGGGATGTGGCGGCGCACGAAGTCGGCCGCCCGGTCGAGGGCGTCGACGGCCTCGTCGAGGTGGGCGTGGAGGCTCTGGAACACGTGGGGGACGTCGTCGGTCACGTCGAGGACCACCTCGACCCCCGCGTCGGCCGCCCGCGTGGCGAAGCGCGTCGAGTCGTCGAGGAGGACCTCGTTCGTCCCGACCTGGAGCAGGGTCGGCGGCAGTCCCGAGAGGTCGCCGACGACCGCCGGGCTGACCAGGGGCTGGCGGGGCTCGGCGCCCGCGAGGTAGTGCGCGGAGAGCCTCGCGAGGGAGGGCCGGTCGAACAGCGGGTCGACGTCCTCCTTCTCGTCCATGCTCGCGCCGCTGCGGGTCGCGTCGAGCCCGGCGGAGAAGAGCACCGTGCAGGCCGGCATGGGGAGGCCTTCGTCGCGCGCCAGGAGGAACAGGCCCACGGCGAGCCCTCCCCCGGAGGAGTCGCCGGCGACGACGATCCGCTCCGGGGACGTGCCCCGCTCGAGCAGCGCGCGGTAGGCCGCGAGCCCGTCCCGGATCGCCGCCGGGAAGGGGTGCTCGGGGGCGAGACGGTAGCCCGGTGACACGGCGGGCACGCCGACGTGCCGCGCCAGCGCCGCCGTCAGCGACGCCGCCGTGCGGGGCGAGCCGTAGACCCAGCCGCCGCCGTGGAAGTAGAGGATCGTCGCGTCGGCCACCACCTCGTCGGGCGTGATCCACAGCGCCGGGAGCTCGCCCAGCGTGCCGTCGGTCAGCGTCACGCCCGCCGGGGGCGGACCCGACGTCGTGTACATCTCGAAGATCTCGCGGAGCTCCTCGGGCGGGAGGCTGGTGTCGAGCCGGGCCGCGCGCATCAGCTGGTCGATCTCCGCGCGCTGCTGCTGGGTCACGGGTCGTCCGTTCTCCTCGACGGTCGGGCGGAGCCTCGATGTACCTTCTCGGGAAGGAACCGGGGAGGAGGTGCGGGGTGACCGACCTCGCCCGGGTGTTCTCCGACCTCGTGCGGTTCGAGACGAGGCTCTACAACACGCTCAACGATCGGCTCCGTACGCGGCACGCTCTCACGGCGGGGCAGTTCGAGTTCCTCCAGGTGATCGCGCGGCGCGATCGGTGCCGCGTCAACGACCTGGCGATGGAGTTCGCCATCACGACCGGTGCCGCCAGCAAGGGGGTCGACCGCCTCGAGGCGTCCGGCTGGACACGACGGGTGCCGCACCCGACGAACCGCCGGTCGTCGGTCCTCGTGCTCACCGACACCGGGCGAGCCCTCCTCGAGGCCGCGACGCCGACGTTCGAGGACGTCCTGGCCGAGTGGGTCGCATCGCCGTTGGGATCGCGTTCGCTGGCGAGCCTGGGTCCGGTGCTGGAGCGTCTCCGCTCGACGATCGAGGACGCGGGAGCCGGCTCACCGTCGGGATGATCTCCCGGAGAAACGATCCGGTCCCGCTCCTGAGCGGCTCCCCAGCGCCAGGAGCGGGACCGGTATCCCGCGAGGTCGGGCGCGGCCCCCGAGACCGTTCCGTGACCTTCTGACGCCAGGGTCGACCAGCTCGGCGTCGCGGAAACACGAGCACGACGGGTAAATCGGTTCAGGTCGGTCGATCAGCGCGGCCCGCGGTGGCGCGCCGAGCGTGCGGTCGCCTTCATCCGGGGCTGGTTCGCGATGCCCGAGGTGGAGCACACCAGCTTCTCGCGGGGCCCGCAGACCTTCACCGACCGGCGCCGGTGATCACGGGCACGTCAGGCACGCCCCCTGAGCACAGCGGAGTGCGCGGTGTGCCCCTCGCCCAGCGGCCCCGGGTCTCGAGGCCGGCACGTGCGGGCAGAGGAGCGGGTCCGGGGGCTGGCCCCGGCCGCGACCAGACCTCGGCTGCCCTGGCCGCCGTCGTCGGGCCCGCACGACGGTCGTCGGGAGCTTGATCGTGAGCTGTGTGACGGACCGTTCGGTCCTCGCCTCCTTCCCTCACAGAGTTCGCGATCATGGACCAGGCGCCGACCCGGACCACGGGTGCCGCCCGGCCGTCCGCCGGGTGCGTGACGACCCCGTCGCCCGTCAGGAGCCCTCGGCCTCGACGTACTGCGCCCGGAGGTCCTTCTTGAGGATCTTGCCGGAGGCGTTGCGGGGCAGTTCGTCGACGACGTCGACCGAGCGCGGCCGCTTGAAGCCGGCGATCCGCTCCTTGGTCCACTCGATGAGCTCGTCGGGGTCGATCGTCTCGCCCTGCTCGGCGACGACGACGGCCTTCACCGTCTCGCCCCACTTGTCGTCGGGGACCCCGATCACGGCGACGTCCGCGACGGCCGGGTGCTGCGCGACCACGTTCTCGACCTCGATGGGATAGACGTTCTCCGCACCGGTGACGATCATGTCCTTGATCCGGTCGGTGAGGAACAGGTAGCCCTCCTCGTCGAGGTAGCCGCCGTCGCCGGTACGGAACCAGCCCTCCGAGGTGATCGACTTCTCGGTCTCCTCGGGGCGCTGCCAGTAGCCGCTGGTCACCTGCGAGGAGCGGATCCGAGATCTCACCGACCTCGTCCGCGGGGAGCTCCGCGTCGTTCGAGGGGTCGACGATCTTGAGCTCCACCCACGGGTAGGCCCGGCCGGCGGAGCGCATGAGGTGGGCGCGGGGGCCGTCGGGGTCGTGGTCGTCGGGGTCGAGCTGGGTGATCGCGCCCGTCGTCTCCGTCGAGCCGTAGACCTGGAACAGCGGCGCCTCGAAGGTCGCGAGGACCTTGTTCAGCACGGCGCCGGTGATCGGGGAGGCGCCGTAGGCCACGGCGCGCAGCTTCGACCAGTCGCGGTCGGCCGCCCCGGGCACCTGACACAGGAACTGCAGCACGGCCGGCACCAGGAAGGCGTTGGTGATCCCCTCCTGCTCCATGGTGTCGAGCAGCTGGTCGGGGACGATGTCCGCGACGAGCACCACGCGGGCGCCGAACGACAGGCAGACCAGCGCGAAGCCGGATCCGCCGATGTGGAACAGCGGCATGGCGACCATGCCGACCGACTCGTCGTCGAAGCTCCAGTGCCCGCCGACCGAGAGCAGCGCCCCGAAGTTGCGGTGGGAGAGCAGCACGCCCTTGGCCCGCCCGGTCGTGCCCGAGGTGTAGAGCTGCAGGACGGTGTCCTCGTCCTGCGCGTCGGCCGACGGCTCGGTCCGCTCGGTGAGCCCGTCGACCCAGCCGTCGTAGTCCTCCCCGACGACGAGGACCCGCCTGCCGTCCCGGTCGAGCTTCTCGCGCAGCTCGGCGAAGTCCGGACCGAGGACGACGAGGCCGGCCTCGGCGTCGTCGGCGAGGTCGATCAGCTCGTCCGGGGTGAGCCGGAAGTTGAGTGGGGCGACCCCGGCGCGGATCGTCGCCGCGGCGAAGAGGAGCTCGAAGAACTCCACCGCGTTCTTGCCGAGCCAGACCACCCGGCCGCCCTCGACCCCCAGCTCGCGCAGGCCGGTGGCGATCCGGGCCACGCGGTCGTCGAGCTCGGCGTACGTCAGCGAGCGGTCGCCGCCGGTGAGGGCCGTCCGGTCGCCACGGTCACGGGCGTGGTCGCGCACGATGTCGGTCAGCCGGAACGGGGCCACGGCACCTCCAGGACAGGAAAGGGACGGATCGGACGGCGGTGACCGCGGACACACGCGCGGCGGCACCGTATCCGGAGCGACGGACGACACGGAAGAGTCAGGGTTGACCGTTACGGGTGGACGCGGGGACGCTTACCGCTCGGTAGCAAGGTCCGAACGGGAGGAGCCCCGGGTGGAGCGCACGATCTTCAACGACGAACACCACGCGTTCCGCGAGATGGTCCGGGACTTCCTCGAGAAGGAGGTCGCGCCGTACCACGCGGACTGGGAGGCGCAGGGCCACGTCAGCCGCGACGTCTGGCTCTCGGCGGGCAAGACCGGTCTGCTCGGCCTGGACGTCGAGGAGCGCTTCGGCGGCGGCGGCGCCGACGACCTGACCTTCATGTGGATCCTCACCGAGGAGATCTCGCGCAGCGGGTTCTCCGGGCTGGGCTTCCCGCTCTCGAACGACGTCGTGACGCCCTACCTCACCGAGCTCACGACCGAGGAGCAGAAGGAGCGCTGGCTCCCCCGCTTCTGTTCGGGCGAGATGATCACGGCGATCGCGATGACCGAGCCCGGCACCGGCTCCGACCTGCAGGGCATCCAGACCAAGGCCGTCCGCGACGGCGACGAGTGGGTCATCAACGGCGCCAAGACCTTCATCACCAACGGGATCATGAGCGACCTCGTGATCGTGGTCGCCAAGACCGACCCCGACGCCGGGTCCCACGGGTTCTCGCTGATCGCGGTGGAGCGGGACACGCCGGGCTTCGAGCGCGGCCGTCACCTCGACAAGATCGGCATGGTCGCCCAGGACACCGCCGAGCTGTCGTTCACCGACTGCCGCGTGCCGGCGTCGAACCTCATCGGCCAGGAGGGCCAGGGCTTCATCCACCTGATGCAGAACCTGCCCCGGGAGCGGATGTCGATCGCGATCGCCGCGACGGCGGGGGCCGAGAAGGTCCTCGACGACACCATCACCTACGTCAAGGAGCGCAAGGCCTTCGGTCGCCCGATCGCCTCGCTGCAGAACACCCGCTTCACGGTCGCGGAGCTCACGACGAAGCTCGCCGTGACCCGCGAGTTCGTCGACCGCTGCATCGTCGAGCTGAACGCGAAGAAGCTCGGGCCGGCCGACGCGTCGATGGCGAAGTACTGGGCCACCGAGACCGCCAAGGAGGTCATCGACAAGTGCCTCCAGCTGCACGGCGGCTACGGCTACATGCGCGAGTACCCCGTCGCCAAGGCGTTCCTCGACAACCGCGTCCAGACGATCTACGGCGGCACCACCGAGATCATGAAGGAGATCATCGGGCGGATCGCGCTCGCCTGAGCGGTCAGGCCTGACCGTTCGCCTGCGGCCACCGCGGGTCGCGGCCCGAGAGCGCGACGAGGCGGTCCAGCGCCGGCGCGTCGTCGGCGACGGCGACCCGCGGGGCGAAGGGCTTGCCCTCGCCCTGGTAGTCCTCGGTGAGCATCATCGGCGCGAAGGCCAGCGAGGCCTCGAGGCCCTCGACCGGCGGCGACCAGGGCTGCCCGCTCGCGGCCGCGAGGTCCCAGCCGTGGACCTGGTACTCCCAGAGGATCATCGAGAGGGCCATGTCCCCGGGCATCGACGCCTCCCCGAGCGCGAGCGGACGCGAGCCGGCGCCGGCGGCGAGGGCCGCGTCGAGCGTCGCGGCGGCCGCGCGGACGGCCGCTGCGGCGTCGTCGGGTGCCCGGTAGCCCGTGAGGTCGGTCCGCGGGGCCCGTCCCCCGGGGTCGGCGTAGCCGGCACTGAAGGTCTCGAGCCAGCCCACGACGTGCTCGAGCAGGGCGGCGACGTCGAACTGGGTGCACGGGGTCGGGGCGTCGCGCCGGACGTCGTCGAGGCCGTCGACGACGCCGGCGAGGTCGGTCAGGACGGTCTGCAGGTGGCCGCGGGTGTCCGCGACGGTCGGTGCTCCGGTCATGGCCCGCAGCCTGCCGAATCCCGGCGCCGGTGGATTGAACATTCGCGACGCGGCCCGGCCCTAGTCTGGGCGCGTGACCGGGCCCGTCCCCGTCGAGCGTCGCCAGATCCAGGACGACAGCCGCGGGATCCTCGACCCCTGGCTGCTGCGCCGGCGGGTGTCGTTCACGCGCCACCCACCGACCCCTGCGCTCACCGGACTCGTGGACCGCTTCTGGGCGGTGCGCTGGGACCTGCCCGCCGGCACCTCGCACCGCCAGGAGGTGCTCACGCACCCCTCGGTCAACCTCACGGTCGGCACGCCCGACGCGCGCACCGGCCGCACGGCGCCCGAGGCCCGCGTGACCGGCGTGGCGACCGACCTCGTCGACCGGGAGCTCGCCGGGCGGGGCTGGACGGTCGCGGTGATGACGACCGTCGGCGGCTTCGGCGCGTTCGTCGACGAACCGGTGTCGTCGCTGGTCGGACGGACGGCCGACGTCGACGTCGTCCCGGGGCTCGACGGCGGGGCGCTGCTCGCGGCCGTGACGGGAGCCGGTGGCCCGGAACCCGGGGACGAGGCCGAGCGGGAGACGGCCCGTATCGAGGTCCTCGGTCGGGCCCTCGAGACCGTCGTCGCCGACGCCGACCCGGCGCGGGTCGAGCAGGCGCGCGAGGTCGCGGCCGTCGCCCGGATCGCCGAGACCGACCGCGGCGTGCGGCGCCTCGACGACCTCGCGGAGCGGGCCGGTGCCACACCGCGCGCCCTGCAGCGGCTCTTCGCCCGGCACGCCGGCGTCTCGCCGACCTGGGTCCTGCGCCGCTACCGCCTGCTCGAGGCCGCCGAGGCGGTGCGGGAGGGCGAGCGCGTCGTGTGGGCGGAGGTCGCGAGCGCCCTGGGGTACGCCGACCAGGCCCACCTCGTGCGCGACTTCCGCGCCGCGCTCGGCCGCACGCCGGAGGCCTACGCCCGGGCTCTGCGCTGACCCGCCGTCAGGACCTCGGCGCGGCGCGTCAGGACCTCAGAGCAGCAGCGCCTTCGTCAGCTGCTTCCACTGCGCGACGTGCGGGTCGGTGGCGTGGTCGCGCGGGTCGAACCCGTACGTCATGGCGACGCCGCGCATGCTGGTGAGCAGCATCTCGCGGACCATCGGGTAGTTCGGCGACTCGAGGTGGTGCTCGAACACCGCGTCCAGGGTCTGCCGGATCGCCGCGCCCAGGCGCCGCTCGGCGGGGAGCAGCGCCGCACCCAGCGCCGGGTCGGTGCGGGCCGCGGTCCAGAGCTCCACCGAGGCCCAGAAGTACGGCTGGCGGAACGTCGACCACATCTCGTCGACCACGCGGTCGATCCGGCCCTCCGGATCGTCCGCCACCGCGGGCAGGTCGGCGGCCGCCAGCCCGTCGGAGGCGAACCGGGTGGCCGCGAGGTGCTGGGCGGCCGCCACGAGCAGCGTCTCCTTGGACGGGAAGTGGTGCAGCAGCCGGCCGCGCGAGACCCCGGCACGGGCCTGGATCGTCAGCGTCGTCGTGCCCGCGTAGCCCGACTCGACGAGGCAGGCGACGGCGGCGTCGAGGATGCGCAGGCGACTGTCGGACGTCCGCTGCTCGCGGGAGCGCCGAGGTCCGGTCGGCCGCCGCGCGGGCGCCCGCTCGGGGGAGTCGTCCGAGGGCGCGTCGAGGAGCGGTTCCGGCTCCCCCGCCCTGCCTGCGGTCATGCGGTGTCCCTCCCCTCGTCGGTCCCGGCCCGGCTCGGACGGTGCCCGATCGTGGCCGACCCGACCGCTGACGGTCAACGCTGACCGTCTCGACGCGCCGCACGACGCCTCGTGGCCCACCGCACGGGTGTCTCGCTATCTTCCGTACACATCTACTCGTCGGTAACGTCATGCGACGGACCCCGGTGCGACCGTTGACAGCTGTCAGAAACAGTCCATCATGACTGTCAGGAGCGCAGGGCGGTCCGCCCCGCTCGAGCCGTGTGGAAGGGACTCCCGCCCGTGACCGAGGCATACATCTACGACGCCATCCGCACCCCGCGCGGGCGAGGCAAGGCGACCGGGTCGCTGCACTCGGTCAAGCCCGTGTCCCTCGTCGTCGGGCTGCTGGACGAGCTGCGCACGCGCAACCCGGAGCTGAACCCCGAGCAGGTCGAGGACGTCGTGCTCGGCTGCGTCTCCCCGATCGGCGACCAGGGCGGCGACATCGCCAAGACGGCCGCCATCGCCGCGGGCCTGCCCGACACCACCGGGGGCGTCCAGCTCAACCGCTTCTGCGCCTCCGGCCTCGAGGCCGTGAACCAGGCCGGACAGCGCGTGGCCTCCGGCTGGGAGGACATGATCATCGCGGGCGGCGTCGAGTCGATGTCGCGCGTCCCGATGGCCTCCGACGGCGGGCCGTGGGCCATGGACCCGGAGACCAACTTCAAGACCGGCTTCGCGCCCCAGGGCATCGGCGCCGACCTCATCGCCACCATCGAGGGCTTCTCGCGCGAGGACGTCGACGCCTACGCGCTCGAGTCGCAGACGCGCGCCGCCAAGTCCTGGGCCGACGGCGCCTTCGACCGCTCGATCGTGCCCGTCAAGGACCGCAACGGCCTGACGATCCTCGACCACGACGAGCACATGCGGGAGACCACGCTCGAGGGGCTCTCGGGCCTCAAGCCCTCGTTCGCCGGCATCGGCGAGATGGGCGGCTTCGACGCGGTGGCGCTGCAGAAGTACCACTGGATCGAGAAGATCGACCACGTCCACCACGGCGGCAACTCCTCCGGGATCGTGGACGGCGCCTCGCTCGTGCTGCTGGGCAGCGAGTCGGCGGGCAAGGCCAACGGCCTCACCCCGCGCGCCCGCATCGTCGCCACCGCCGTCTCCGGCGCGGACCCGACGATCATGCTCACCGGCCCGACGCCCGCGTGCCACAAGGTCCTCGCCAAGGCGGGCATGACGGTCGACGACATCGACCTCCTCGAGATCAACGAGGCGTTCGCCGCGGTGCCGATGAAGCTCATGCGCGACCTGGGCTTCCCGCACGACCGCACCAACGTCATGGGCGGCGCCATCGCGCTGGGCCACCCGCTCGGCGCCACCGGCGCGATGCTGGTCGGCACCATGGTCGACGAGCTCGAGCGGCGTGACCTGCGCCGCGCGATCGTCACGCTCTGCATCGGTGGCGGCATGGGCGTCGCCACCATCATCGAGCGCGTCTAGGGATCCCCCCGAGCCGGCGAAGGACGCAGCGACTCCTCCGTCGTCGCATCGTCCTTCCCGGCGGGGGGAGAGCGCCTCACCCGTCTACTGATCCTGACCTAGGAGCGAACCCAGCAGTGAGCGACAACATGTTCCGGTGGGAGGCCGACGGCGACGGCATCGTCACGCTGACGATGGACGACCCGGACGCCTCGGCCAACACGATGAACGAGCGGTTCGGCACGGACTTCGAGGCGACGCTGAACCGTCTCGAGTCCGAGAAGGACTCGATCACCGGCGTCGTGCTGACCTCCGCGAAGAAGACCTTCTTCGCCGGCGGCAACCTCTCCGACCTGCGCAACTACGGCGCGTCCGAGGCCCAGAAGGTCTACGACCAGTCGCAGTCGATCAAGACGGCGCTGCGGCGCCTCGAGACCCTCGGCAAGCCGGTCGTGGCCGCCATCAACGGTGCCGCGCTCGGCGGCGGCCTCGAGATCGCGCTGGCCACCCACCACCGCATCGCCCTCGACGCCAAGGGCTCGAAGATCGGCCTGCCCGAGGTCACCCTCGGCCTGCTGCCCGGCGGCGGCGGCGTGGTGCGCACCGTGCGCCTGCTCGGCATCGCCGACGCGCTCCTGCAGGTCCTGCTCCAGGGCCAGCAGCGCAACCCGAGGGCCGCCCAGGAGGCGGGCCTGGTCCACGAGGTGGTGGACACCCAGGACGAGCTCATCAGCAAGGCCAAGGAGTGGGTGAAGGCCAACCCCGAGGCCGTGCAGCCCTGGGACGTCAAGGGCTACAAGATTCCCGGCGGGACGCCCTCGGTGCCGAAGTTCGCGGCGAACCTCCCGGCCTTCCCGGCCAACCTGCGCAAGCAGCTCAAGAACGCCCCGATGCCCGCGCCGTACAACATCATGTGCGCGGCGGTCGAGGGCTCGCAGGTCGACATCGACAACGCCGCGAAGATCGAGTCGCGCTACTTCGCCGACCTCGTCGTCGGCCAGGTCTCGACGAACATGATCAACGCGTTCTTCTTCGACCTGCAGGCGATCAACAAGGGCGGCTCGCGTCCGGACGGCTACGAGAAGCACGCGGCCCGCAAGGTCGTCGTGCTCGGCGCCGGGATGATGGGCGCGGGCATCGCCTACTCGTGCGCCATGGCCGGCATCGAGGTCGTCCTCAAGGACGTCGCCCTGGCCAACGCCGAGAAGGGCAAGGACTACTCGAAGAAGATCCTCGACAAGGCCGTCTCGCGCGGGAAGTCGACCCAGGAGAAGGCCGACGAGGTCCTCGCCCGGATCACCCCGACCGAGAAGCCCGAGGACGCCGCGGGCGCGGACCTCGTCATCGAGGCCGTCTTCGAGAGCCCCGACCTGAAGAAGAAGGTCTTCGCCGAGATCCTGCCGCACCTCGCGCCCGACGCGGTGCTGGGGTCGAACACCTCGACGCTGCCGATCACCGACCTCGCGACGGGCGTCGACCGGCCCGAGGACTTCGTCGGCCTGCACTTCTTCTCGCCGGTCGACAAGATGCCGCTGCTGGAGATCATCCGCGGCGAGAAGACCTCCGACGCCACCCTGGCGAAGGCCGTCGACATCGCGCTGCAGATCCGCAAGACCCCGATCGTCGTCTCCGACTCCCGCGGGTTCTTCACCAGCCGCGTCATCGGCACGTTCCTCAACGAGGCCGTGGCGATGCTCGGCGAGGGCGCGGCACCGTCGTCGATCGAGCAGGCCGGCTCGCAGGCGGGCTACCCCGCCCCGCCGCTGCAGCTGATGGACGAGCTGACCCTGACGCTGCCGCAGCACATCCGCGAGGAGACCCGCAAGGGTGTCGAGGCCGCGGGCGGCACCTGGGTGGCGCACCCCTCCGAGGCGATCGTCGACCGGATGGTCGAGCTCGGACGCGGTGGCCGCTCGTCGGGCGCCGGCTTCTACGAGTACGACGCCGAGGGCAAGCGCACCCGGCTCTGGCCGGGGCTCGCCGGCGAGTTCGGCGCCGCCACCGGCGACCTGCCGTTCGAGGACATGCAGGAGCGGATGCTCTTCGCCGAGGCCCTCGAGACCGTGAAGTGCTTCGACGAGGGCGTGCTGCACACCATCGCCGACGCGAACATCGGCTCGATCATGGGCATCGGCTTCCCGCCGTGGACCGGTGGCGTGGCGCAGTACATCGACGGCTACCCGGGCGGCCTGCCCGGCTTCGTCGAGCGCGCCCGCATCCTCGCCAAGGCCTACGGCGACCGGTTCGCGCCGCCGGCGTCGCTGGTCGCGAAGGCCGAGAAGGGTCAGAACCTGCGCGACTCGCTCTGAGTCCCGCGGGACGGCCCTCGTCGTGACGGGTGGACGGCGCCCTCGCTGCCGGTGCAGCGGGGGTGCCGTTTCGCTCGTCCGGGGCCGGAAGCACTACCGGTCAGAGCTGACTGTCTCGTAGGGTCCCGACGACGGGACACGACGGCTTCGGGAGGAACGGCGCATGGGCGTGCTGGACGGCGTCAAGGTGGTCGAGGTGGCCGGCATCGGCCCGGGCCCGTTCGCGGCGATGGTGCTGGCCGACCTCGGCGCCGACGTGCTGCGGGTCGACCGCACCGCGGGCGGCGGCCTGCAGCTCGGCGACCCGGCCAAGGACGTCCTCGCCCGCGGGCGACGCTCGGTGGCCCTGGACCTCAAGTCGCCCGAGGGCGTCGAGGTCCTGCTCGACCTCGTGGCCGAGGCCGACGTCCTGCTCGAGGGGTTCCGGCCCGGCGTCGCCGAGCGCCTGGGCTTCGGGCCGGAGGTGTGCCACGAGCGCAACCCGCGCCTGGTCTTCGGGCGCATGACCGGCTGGGGCCAGGACGGCCCGCAGTCCCAGCGCGCCGGCCACGACCTCACCTACCTGGCCACGGCCGGCGTCGTCGGGCACGTCGAGGGTCCCGACGGTTCCCCGGGCATCCCGATGAACCTCGTCGGCGACTTCGGGGGCGGGGGCATGCTGCTCGTCGTAGGCGTCCTCGGGGCGCTGGTCGAGCGCTCCACGTCGGGCCGCGGGCAGACCGTGGACGCCGCGATCGTCGACGGCGGCGCACTGCAGATGGCGATGATCTGGGGCATGCGCGCGCAGGGCCTGTGGCCGAACGGGCGCGGACGGAACCTGCTCGACGGTGGGGCCCCGTTCTACGAGACCTACCGGTGCTCCGACGACAAGTACGTGGCCGTCGGCGCCATCGAGCCGCAGTTCTACGCCGCGCTGATGTCGGGGCTCGGACTCGAGGGCGAGGACATCGCCTCGGGCCAGTGGGACCTGAAGCGCTGGCCGGAGTTCACCGCCCGGCTCGCCGAGGTGTTCGCCACCCGGACCCGCGACGAGTGGGCCGCCGACCTCGAGCCGACCGAGGCCTGCGTCGCCGCGGTGCTCGAGATGGAGGAGGCCGCCGAGCACCCCCACGTCGCCGCCCGCGGGACGATCACCGAGGCCTTCGGGGTACGCCAGCCCGCCCCGGCGCCCCGCTTCGACCGCACCCCGAGCGCCGCCCCCAGCCCGCCCGCGGCGCCGGGCCAGCACACCGTGGAGGCCCTCACCGACTGGGGCCTCGACGCCGATCGCGTCGAGAAACTGCGCCAGGCAGGCGTGGTCCGCCAGGCATGACGTCCGCCGCGCCCGGCGCGGCGGCGCGCCGGATGGCACGATCACCGCGTCCGGGGCGGCCGATGGCGGCGAGGGGGTCCACGTGATCAGTCCGGGGACGCTCGCGCGGGCGCTGGTGAACGTCCGCGACCGGGTGCTCGAGGGGCCGATCGCCGATCTCCGCCGGATGCCCCGTGTCGCGATCGACACCGGCCCCGGCGACCCGGACGCCTGGTCGGTCGGGCGCGCCCACGGCCTGGCCCGCGCCGGGCAGGTGAGCACCTACCGCTACGCGGTGCACCCGACGGCCCGGCTGCGCGGCGCACCCGTCCTGCTGGTCTCGCCGCTCGGCGCCTGCGGAGTCGCCTTCGACCTGCGACGCGGGTGCAGCCTCGTCGAGCACCTCGTCGGGGAGGGCAGGCACGTCCACCAGGTCGACGACGAGGACGTCGTCGGGCACGACGCACCGTCCCCGGCCTCGCCCGCGGACCTCGCGCGCTGGGTGGACGACATCCTCCCGCACGTCGTCCGCACCGTCTCCGCGCACCACGACGGGGCCCCGGTGCACGTCGTCGGGTGGTCGCTCGGCGGGCTCGCGTGCCTGCTGGCCGCCGCCGACGACCCGACGCTGCCGATCGCCTCCCTGACCGCGCTCGCGACCCCGTTCTCGCTCGAGTCGGTGCCCGAGCACGTCCCCCCGCGCCCGCTCGCGATCGCCGCGGGCGGCCCCGTGCTGGCCACCCTGCAGACGTTGCTCGGCCTCGTCCCGACCATGCCCCCGATCCCGGAGTTCCTCTCCGTCGGCTCGGTCGGCGCGTTCCTCACCACGCCGCTGACCGTCGTGTCCCACCTCGCCGACCGCGACTTCCTCGCCCAGCTCGAGGCGGTGGACGACGTGCGCGCGCTCGTCGGCGCGCAGGCCGAGCTGGTCGGGGCGTCCTTCCACGCGATGGTCGCGCCGGGCCAGCTCGAGCGGGGGCTGGTCTCGGTCGGCGGGCGCCGGGTCGACCTCGGGAGCCTCGAACGCCCTGTCCTGCTCGTGGCGGGCGAGGACGACGTCGTCGTGCCACCCCGCGCGGTCCGGGCGGGGTCGACGGTCCTCTCGGCCGCGGACACGTCGCTCATGACGGCCCCGGGCGGGCACCTCGGGGTGGTCTGCGGGCGCGCGTCCCGTGACCGGCTCTGGCCCGCCCTCTGCGCCTTCCTCGACCGGCACGACCCGCCCTCGGAGATCGAGTCCGACCGGCGCACGTCCCGCCGGCCCCGTCGGGCGGTGCGTCGTCCGCTGCCCTCGGCGCGGCCGGCCCTCCCGCCCGGGGAGCCGGCCGCCGGGTCCACCGCCGAGACCCCCGCGACCCCGACCGCGGCCGCGGAGCCCGCCCCCGCGCCGCGCGCGACCGGGCGACGCGGGCGGCCCGCGCCCAAGCCGGCGAGCCGCACCCGCGGCCGCGACGGGTAGGGCCGTGGCGCCGAGCCCGCGCCGCCCGGTCGTCTACGCTCGTCCGCGTGGTTTCCCTGCGCGAGGCGCGCCGCGACAAGGGATGGTCACAGACCGCCGCCGTGGCCCGCCTGCGCGAGCTGGCGGATGCCGGACGGGTCGAGGTCGCCTCGGCGGCGAGCCTGAAGACGCAGCTCTCGCGCTGGGAGAACGGCACCGTCCCCGAGGAGCCCTACCGGACGCTGCTGGCCGAGCTGTACGGCCGCGGTCTCGGGGAGCTCGGCATCGACGTGACCCCGCACTGGGAGCGCAGCCACGAGATCCCCGACCTGCTCGTGGAGATCCGCGACGAGCTGCGGACGATCAGCGGGCTGTTGCGCGACCAGCGCCGCGACTGATCCTCGCGACCGGCCCTCGCGCCTCCCGCACGACCGCCCCCGGAACGACGACGGCCCGCCCGGACCGAGGGGTCCGGACGGGCCGTCGTGCTCGAGGTGCTCAGCTCACGGAGCGGTGACGCTCGACGGAGTGCAGCGGGGGGTACTCGGCGCGGTCCTCGGATGCGAGCATCAGGCTCAGCGCTCCGAGGGACACGGTGCCGAGGGCGATGACGGCCTCTGCGGTGAGATCGAGGACGTCGGCGAGCGGGCGCAGGGGTGCGGTGAGCAAGGTCACGACCTGGGAGCCTCCGTACGAGTGAAGTGGGAGCGACGGACGGACGCCGTCCGCCACGGTGACCCCCATCCTGTCGGACAGGTGGGTGGCTACCCAACCCGTACGAGACGAGTTCACACCCATGTTTCATGACACAGCGACGAAGGGTCGCTGGACTGAGACAAACGGCCGTCGATGACCGTCCAGTGGCAGAACCGCTCGGCCACGCGGCGAAGGGGTCGCGGAGCTTCGTACAGTCGGGCCGTGCGCTTCCGCAAGCTCGGCTCCAGCGACCTCCAGGTCTCCGAGATCTCCCTCGGCTCCTGGCTCACCTATTCGGGCGGCGTCGAGGCCGACGCCACCGCCGCCTGCACCCGTGCCGCGTTCGACGCCGGCATCAACTTCTTCGACACCGCCAACGTCTACGGGCGCGGTGCGGCCGAGACGGCGTGGGGCGAGATCCTCGCCGACTACCCGCGCGAGCAGTACGTGCTCGCGACGAAGGTGTACTTCCCGATGTCGGACACCGACCGCGGGCTCTCCCCCGCCCAGATCGCGAAGCAGATCGACGCCTCGCTGCAGCGCCTGCGCACCGACCACGTCGACCTCTACCAGTGCCACCGCTTCGACTCGCGGACGCCGATCGAGGACACCATGGAGGCCCTCGCCGACGTGGTCCGGGCCGGCAAGGCCCGCTACCTGGGCTTCAGCGAGTGGACCCCGGACCAGATCCGCGCGGGTCTGGAGGCGGCCCCGTCGGACGTCACCTTCGTGTCCTCGCAGCCGCAGTACTCGATGCTGTGGCGCGTGCCCGAGGACGAGGTGTTCGACGTGAGCCGCGAGCACGACATCTCCCAGATCGTCTGGTCGCCGCTCGCGGAGGGCGTGCTCACCGGCAAGTACCTGCCCGGCGAGGACGTCCCGGTCGACTCCCGCGCCGCCAGCGACGAGATGAACGGCTTCATCAAGCAGAAGCTCACCGACGCCACGCTCGAGGCGGTGCAGCGGCTGCGCCCGGTCGCCGAGGGCGCGGGTCTGTCGATGGCCGAGCTGGCGCTGGCGTGGGTGTTGCGGCGCCCGGAGCTCGCGTCGGCGATCGTCGGCGCGTCCCGGCCCGAGCAGGTGTACGCCAACGCGAAGGCCTCGGGCATCGAGCTCACGCCCGACACCCTCACCGCGATCGACGAGGCCCTCGGCGACGTCCCGGTCACCGGCTACCGCCTCGCTCCCGGCGCCTCGGACGAGATCGCGCACCGGTCGTAGGGCTCTGTGTCGGAAAAGTCCCGCTGCCGACACTGGATGTCGGCAACGGGACTTTCCTGACACCGGGGGGCTACCGCGGCATCCGCCGCCACACCGCCGCCGGGAGCACCCGCATCACGGTGGCGAGCACCCGGAGCTGCGCCGGCACCCAGACCACGTCCCGGCGCCGGGCCAGGCCGTCGGCGACCGCGTCGGCGACCTGGGCCGGCGTCGACGACAGCGGCGCGGGCGACAGGCCGCTGTCCGCGGTCATCCGCCCGATCACGAAGCCCGGCCGCACGAGGGTCAGGTGCACCCCGGAGCCGCGCAGCGCGTCCGCCAGGCCGGAGGCGAACCCGTCGAGGCCGGCCTTCGCGCTCCCGTAGACGTAGTTGGCCCGCCGGACCCGCCACCCGGCGATGGAGGAGAACACGACGATCTCGCCGTGGCCGCGCTCGCGCAGGCGCGCCGCGACGCGGGTGAGGATCCCGACCTGGGCGGCGTAGTCGGTGTGCACGACGGCGAGCGCGTGCTCGGCGTCGGTCTCCGCCCGCTGCTGGTCGCCGAGGATCCCGAACGCGACGACGACGGTGTCCGGCGCGCCGTGGTCCCGCTCGACCGCGTCCAGGAAGCCGGCGTGCGCGTCGACGTCGTCGGCGTCGAACTCCACCGCGGCCACCCGCACCGTCCCGGCCTCGGCGACCGTGCGGGTCTCGTCGGCGAGGTCGTCGGCGCGCCGGGCCGCGAGGACGACGGTGGCCGCGCGCCCGTCGGCGACCAGGCGTCGGGCGAGGGCCACGCCGATCTCGCTGCGGCCGCCGAGGACGAGGACGGTGCCGGACATGTCGGGCAGCCTCGCAGCCACGGTGACGGTGGCGGTCGTCAGGGCCTAGCGTGATGATCCCTGCGGGCGGCTCCTCCGTCGCCCGGTGCGACCCGAGGGGGCCCGGGGTGAAGATCGTGACGGCGCTCGTACGGCCGCACGCGCTCGATGCGGTGCGCCGGGCGCTGGAGCGGCACGCGGTGCTCGGGATGACGATCACGGAGGTCGGGACCTGCGAGCCGGGCCACGTCGAGGTCCACAAGGGCGCCCGGGTCGAGGTGGGCCTCGTCCCGCGCCTGCGGATCGAGAGCGTCGTGGACGACGAGATCGTCGAGCGGGTCCTCGACCAGAATCCAGCGGAACCTGGAGGGCGCCGACGGCCAGCTCTGGGTCCGTCACGTGGACTTCGTGCAGCGGGTCCGGACGGGCGAGCGGGGCCACGACGCGGTGTGAGAGAGCCGGTGGCCCCGGGGACGCTGGGGGGTGCATCCCCGGGGCCGGGTCCGGTCGCGGGGGGCACGACCGACCATGGCGCAGATTACGCCTCTGACCTGCGAGTCCGGACCGGCCGACACCCGAACGAACACCATTTCCGAGCGCTCGCTGCGCCGGACGGTCCACGGGTGCCCCCGAACGGGTCAGGAGACGACGACGGCCCGCCGTCCGGGGGACGACGGGCCGTGCTGGTGGCGGGTGAAGGATTCGAACCTTCGAAGCTTTCGCGACGGATTTACAGTCCGCTCCCATTGGCCGCTCGGGCAACCCGCCGGGCTGCCGCCCTCGCCGGACGGCGACGAAATATTACAAGCCGACGGCCGGGGGGTGGGCACCCGGGGGTGGGTGTAGACCGGACGCCGCGGACCCCGCCGTCCACGTCAGCCGAGGAGGAGACCAGTGGCCAATCCGTCGTTCGACGTCGTCTCGAAGGTCGACCGTCAGGAGGTCGACAACGCCCTCAACCAGGCCGCCAAGGAGCTCACCCAGCGCTTCGACTTCCGGGGCACGGGCGCGTCGGTGGCGTGGGCCGGCGAGGAGGCGATCACGGTCGCGGCCGAGACCGAGGAGCGCTGCACCGCGGCCATCGACGTGTTCAAGGAGAAGCTCATCAAGCGCGGCATCTCCCTCAAGGCGTTCGAGATCGGTGAGCCCGCCGTGTCCGGCAAGACCTACCGGGTCACCGGCTCGCTGGTGCAGGGCATCTCCAAGGAGAAGGGCAAGGAGATCTCCAAGCTCATCCGCGACGAGGGCCCGAAGGGCATCCAGGCGCAGATCCAGGACGACCAGCTCCGCGTCACCGGCAAGAAGAAGGACGACCTGCAGGACGTCATCTCCCTGCTCAAGGGCCACGACTTCGGCATCGCCCTGCAGTTCACGAACTACCGCTGACGGCGCCGCTTCCCCGACGTCGAGTCGACCGGACCGGGCGCCGGCCGCCCGGCTCAGCGCATCGCGAGACGCCGGGGGATGTGCCCGCCGTCCAGCTCGGCGACCGCGCGGGACCACAGGTCCCCGACGTCGATCCCGAGGCGCTCGAGGGCCGCGACCGCCGCGCAGTCCGGGTCGCCCAGCAGGGCCACGAGCAGGTGGTCCGCCCCGACCTCCGGGACCCCGCGCCGGTGGGCCAGGCGACGCGCCGCCTCGACCGTGGCGCTCGCGCGGCGACTGAACACCGCGCGCCGCGGCGGCCGGGACGGCGGACGGCTGCGTGGGAGCAGCGCCCGCAGGTCGTCCGGGTCGACGGAGGCGAGGACCCGGCCGCGGGACGCCCGCTCCTCGCGGACGAGCCCGAGCAGCAGGTGCTCCGTCCCGAGGGCCGGAGCCGCCAGGGTGGTCGCTTCGTCCCGGGCGTGGGCGAGCGCGCGGCCGTAACGGCTCGGCCGGCGAGGGGGCAGGCACATGCGAGAAGCCTCGACCGGCCCGCGGGCCGCCACCTCGGGGGCGACCCCCGAGGTTCCTCCGGGTCCACCCCTCGAACGGATGACCCGACTCGCTGTACCTCTTACCGGTGGTAGCCCATACACGCTGTTGGTATTACCGTAGGTCGCACGTACAGCGACGGAGGTGGACGGTGGGCGAACGGCGCCAGCAGGACTACGGGTTCTTCGGTCCCGGGTCGGTGACCTGGCGGGTGTGGCGGTATCCGACCTCGATCGTGCTCGGGTTCCTCCGGGCGGTCGTCATCGAGGAGTTGGATCCGCACCTCGTCGCCTCCGTGGAGCAGTCCGGGCAGGTGAAGCTGCGCCCGAAGCTGCGCTACGACCGCACGATGCAGTACTTCGCGACGGTGAAGTTCGGCGACGCCGAGTCGGTGCTGCGGGCCTCGGACACGCTCGTGAAGATTCACTCGCGCGCCGTCGGGGACGACCCGATCACCGGCGGGCGCTTCGACGCCAACGACCCGGCGTCGCAGCTGTGGATCCACCTCACCGCGTGGCACTCGATCCTCTACACCTACGAGATCTTCGGCCCGGGGAAGCTCACCGAGGCCGAGGAGGAGCAGTACTGGGCGGAGTGCGCGCTGGCCGCCGAGTTCCAGACCATCGACCCGTCCGACGTGCCCCGCACCCGTGAGGGCGTCCGCGCCTACTTCGCGGCCTACCGCCCGCGGCTGGTCGGCTCCGAGGTCGCCCAGAGCATGATGGACTTCCTGCTCGACGCGAACACGATCGTCCTGCCCGAACGGATGCCCGCTCCACTGCGGTTCCTGTTCAACGCCGTCGCCCGTCGCGCCGTCATCGCGACCTTGCCGCGGTGGATGCGCAAGCTCGGCGCCACCCGCCAGTCGGGGCTCACCGATCGCGTCGCCATCGCGATCACGCGGCCCGTCGTGCGGGTGGTCGCCTCGAGCACCTGGATCCAGATGTGGGCACTGCGGCTCGCCAGCCCGCGAACCGCGCCGATCATGGAACCCGTGCTGCGCGGCATCCCGCCGGTGCGCCCGGTGCTCCGGGAGCCCGGCGAGGCCCGGGCGGAGTACGGGGTCACCGACCCGCGGGAGCAGTACGCCGCGATCCTGGCCGAGCGCGCCCGGCAGGCGGGCCCGGTGCCCTACCCGAAGCACCACCACGAGGAACTGCTGCCCTTCCCCGCCTGACGTCGGTGGTCCCCGGGTCCGCGCCTCCCGGGGACCCCACGCGGGGCGGGTCCCGCACTCAGGCGCGACGCCGGTGGCGCCCGCCGACGAACTGGTGGGCGCCTGCCGCGCCCGCCACGGCCGCCGTCGTGAGCAGGCCGTACCAGAGGGCGTCGCTCCCGCCGCCCTCCGTCGAGCCGTCCCCGGCGGCGACGGCACCGACCGGGACGGTCCCGACCTGCGGGACCGTCGAGTCGGCCGTCGCCGACGACGTGTCCGCCACCGGCCGGACCGACGACGACGAGGTCGTGCCGTAGGCGTACGACTCGCACGCGACGCCGTCGTGGTCGGCGTCGAGACGGTTCGGGTCGCTGCTGTCGCGGTCGAGCACGCGCTGCGCCTGGGCCTGCGTGGTGAAGTCGCCGCAGTCCAGGTCGGTGATCGCGGAGCGCGTCGAGGACGCCGACGACGACGCTGCCCGCGTCGTCGTCGTGCCCGTGTGCTTCGTGGCCGGTGTCGACGCCGCCGGCTTCGAGACGACCGGCTTCGAGGCGACCGGCGCCGTCGTCGTGCCCCGGTGGGGCAGGGACTCGCAGGCGATGCCGTCGCTGTCACCGTCGAGGTTGCCGTGCCCGCCCGCCGTCAGGGCCGCCTGCGCGTCCTCCTGGTACCGGTACGAGCTGCAGGTCGTGTGCACCGTCGGTGCCGCGGCCGCGAGCCCGACCAGCGGCCCGGCGCCCATGCCGACGACGGCGACGCCGGAGAGCACCACGCGCCCGGCGACGACGTGGTGGGCCGGACGGACACGACGGTGAGCAGACACGGATCTCCCCCGAGAGATTGGTGTGGAAGCAGCGGCGCCGCGAGCCGGCGCCTGTGGAGGCTTGCCGGGGGCCGCTGTGCCCGGGATGTCGTCACCGCGGACCGAGTCGTTATCGCGTCGGGCGGGGACCACACGAACGGGCGACGAGCTGCCCGGGAGGCCCGTGCGCGCGACGCCGGGGATCGCCCGGAGGACCGCCGTCTACAGTCGCCGACGGGGTCCGTCGCCCGGACCGCGGCCGCGCGAGGAACGCGCCGGCGACCACGGGGAGGTAGGACGTGAAGGGGATCGTGCTGGCGGGGGGCAGCGGCACCCGGCTCCATCCGGTGACCCGAGCGGTCTCCAAGCAGCTGCTGCCGGTCTACGACAAGCCGATGATCTACTACCCGATCTCGGTGCTCATGATCGCCGGGATCCGCGACATCCTGATCATCTCCACCCCGGTCGACCTGCCCGCCTTCAAGCGACTGCTCGGCGACGGCCACGAGCTCGGCCTGGACTTCTCCTACGCCGAACAGCCCGAACCCGAGGGGCTGGCCCAGGCGTTCCTCATCGGCGCCGAGCACATCGGCGACGACTCCGCCGCCCTCGTGCTCGGCGACAACATCTTCCACGGCCAGGGCTTCTCGACGATCCTGCAGCGCGCCGTCGCCCAGGTGGAGTCCGACAAGGGCGCCACCCTGTTCGGCTACCCCGTCGGCGACCCGGAGCGCTACGGCGTCGGCGAGGCCGACGCCGACGGCCGGCTGATCTCCATCGAGGAGAAACCGACCGAGCCCAGGAGCAACCGCGCCATCACCGGGCTCTACCTCTACGACAACGACGTCGTGCGCCTCGCGAGCCAGCTCGAGCCCTCCCCCCGCGGCGAGCTCGAGATCACCGACCTCAACCTCGCCTACATGCACCGCGGCGACGCCCGCCTGCTCGACCTCGGCCGCGGCTTCGCCTGGCTCGACACCGGCACCCACGACTCCCTGCTCGAGGCCGGCCAGTACGTCGCCGTGCTCGAGCACCGCCAGGGCGTGCGCATCGCCTGTCTCGAGGAGATCGCCCTGCGCGAGGGCTGGATCACGCCCGACGACATGCTCCGCCTCGGGCAGGCCCAGGCCAAGTCCCGCTACGGCGAGTACGTCATCGACGTGGCCCGCCGCTCCGGCGCCACCGGCTGAGGAGGGTTCCGGCGCGCCCGGACCGGCAAGTCCCGCTCCATGGACATCACCGATCGCGTCGTCGTGATCACCGGCGCCTCCTCCGGCATCGGCGAGGCGACCGCCCGCCTCGCCCATGCCCGCGGCGCCCGCGTCGTGCTCGCGGCCCGGCGGGAGGACCGGCTGGCCTCCCTGGCCAAGGAGCTCGAGGGATCGCTCGCCGTCACCGCCGACGTGACCCGCGCCGAGGACCGCCGCCGGATCGTCGACGCCACCCTCGAGCGCTTCGGGCGCCTCGACGTCCTGGTCAACAACGCCGGGCGTGGCCTGCACCTCCCGCTCGAGGAGGTCGACCCCGACGACTACGCCGCGATCCTCGACCTCAACGTCTCCTCGGCCCTGGCGATGATGCAGGCCGTCGTGCCGCCGATGCGGGAGCGTGGCGAGGGCGCGATCGTCAACATCAGCTCCGGCACGAGCCGGCGCGTCATCCCCGGCCTCGGCGCCTACGCCGCGACGAAGGTGGCGCTGAACATGCTCTCCTCCGTGGCGCGGGCGGAGTTCGCCGACGACGGGATCGTCGTCTCGACCGTGCTGCCGACCTACACCGAGTCGGAGTTCCACGACGCGCTCCAGGCGGGCGCGGACCGGTTCCGCGGGCCCCGCGCCGGCGACACCGCCGAGCACGTCGCCGAGGAGATCCTGCGGGCGGTCGAGACCGGGGTCGACGAGATCGACCTGCCGCGGGTCGGGTGAGGGCGCCCCGCGCTCAGCCGGCAGCAGCCCCGTCCGACTCGACGACGGCCTTGATGCGCTGCAGCGTCGTGCGCATGTTCGCGCGGTTGGTGCGCCCGCGCGCCCACCCGGCGAGCGCCCAGTAGATCCGCGTCCCGACGGTGTCCGGGAGCCGGAAGGACTCCGTCACGTCCGTGCCGCCGCCCGCCGCGGCGAACCGGTAGTGCCAGGTGTTGACCGGCCGGCCGCCGGCGAGCACCTCGAAGCCGAACTCCTCGCCGGGCTCGCAGGCGGTGATCCGGCAGACCGTCCAGTACGTCGGCCCGCGGCCGTTGCGCTTCACGTGCCCGCGGAAGCGCACGCCCACCGCCGGCGCGGTGGCCCCGTCGAGCCATTCCGCCTCGAAGGTCTCCTCGCTGTAGCGGTGGGTCTGCGTGACGTCCGCGACCAGCCCCCACACCGTCGCCGGGGGTGCGTCGACGTGCTCGGTCACCGCGTCGTGCATCGTCTGCTCCTCCACTGCGCCGGGCCCGACGCGACACCGTCCCACGGCGCGACGATGGGCTCATGCTGAGCACCGACGACGTCCTCGCCATCCACGCCCTGCTCGCCGACTACGGCCACGTCGTCGACGACCACGACTGGGACCGGGCCGACGAGGTGTTCGCCGAGGACTTCGTCTTCGAGCGCGGCGACGGGCGGCCCGACCTGCACGGGATCGCCGACGTCGTCGCGACCTTCAAGGGCCGCAACATGTACGCCCACGTCACGACGAACACCACGCTGACCCAGGACGACGACGGAACGGTGCGCGCACACAGCAAGTTCCTCGGCTTCCCCAACGAGGGCCAGCCGGTGACCGGGGACTACCGCGACGTCGTGGTGCGCACGCCGCTGGGGTGGCGGCTGCAGCGGCGGCACGCGGAGGTCCGGGCCCGGAAGTTCTTCGACTGACGAGCCGCACCCTAGGGTCGCGGCGGTGAGCCCCACGTTCCTCGGCCTCGACGTCGGGACCTCGTCGTCGAAGGGCGTGCTCGTCGACGCGGCAGGCCGGGTCGTGGCCCGGGCCGAGGTGGAGCACGCGACGTCGTCCCCGCACCCCGGCTGGGTCGAGCACGACGCCGACGACGTCTGGTGGTCGGACTTCGTGGCGATCGTGCGTGAGCTGCTGGACGACCACGACCCTCCGGACGCGATCGGGGTGTCCGGGATCGGGCCGGTGCTGCTGCCCGCCGACGGGGACGGGAGGCCGCTGCGCCCGGCGATCCTCTACGGCGTCGACACCCGGGCGACCGCCGAGATCGCGGAGCTGACCCAGGAGCTCGGCGGGGACGCGATCCTGCGTCGCGCCGGGACGCCGCTGTCGAGCCAGGCCGTCGGGCCGAAGTGGCGGTGGCTGCGGCGTCACGAGCCCGAGGTCTGGGACGCGACCCGGCTCTTCCTCATGGCGAGCTCGTTCCTCGTGCACCGGCTGACCGGCGAGTACGTGCTCGACCACCACTCCGCGAGCCAGTGCGACCCGATGTACGACCTCGACGCCGCCGACTGGGCCCGCGACTGGTCCGACGCCGTCGCCCCGGGTCTCGAGCTCCCACGCCTCGCGTGGCCGACCGAGGTCGCCGGGACGGTGACGCCCGCGGCGGCCCACGCGACGGGTCTGCGTGCGGGCACCCCCGTCACCACCGGCACCGTCGACGCCTGGGCGGAATCGGTGAGCGCCGGTGTGCGCGACGCCGGCGACACGATGGTCATGTACGGCACGACGATGTTCCTGGTGCAGGTCACCGACACCCCGGCCCGCCACCGGAACCTGTGGTCGACGCGCGGGATCTCGCCCGGCTCGTTCACCACCGCCGCCGGGATGGCCACCTCCGGCGCGATCACGGCGTGGCTGCGCGAGCTCACCGGCCGCGGGTACGGCGAGCTCGTCGAGGCCGCGGGGAGCGTCCCGGCCGGGAGCCGTGGGCTCCTGCTCCTGCCCTACTTCGCCGGCGAGCGGACGCCGATCTTCGACCCGGACGCCCGCGGCGTCGTCGTCGGCCTCACGACCGCCCACGGGCGCGCCGACCTGTACCGCGCGGCGCTCGAGGGCATCGCGCACGGCGTCCGGCACAACCTCGAGGTCTTCGCCGACGCGGGCGGACCGTCGGCTCCACGGCTGGTGGCCGTCGGCGGCGGCACCCGGGGCGGGCTGTGGACGCGCATCGTCAGCGACGTGACGGGCCTGGCGCAGGACGTGCCGGCCGACACCACCGGCGCCGCGCTCGGCGACGCGTTCCTCGCCGCGGCCGCGGTCGGCGCGGCCGACGACGTGCGCGCGTGGAACCCGGTCGTGGACACCGTCGCGCCCGACCCCGCGCGCACCGCGCGCTACGACGAGTTCCACCGGCACTACCGCGAGCTCTACGCGGCCACGGCCGACACCGCGCACTTCCTCGCCGAGGAGCAGCGTCGGGCCGACCGGTGATCCCGCCGGTCAGCGGCTCATCTCGATCAGCCGGTCCCAGACGTCGTCGGGCACCGGCGCCCCGGTGCGCACGAACGAGGCGCGCAGCGCCGGCCACGTCGCGGTCACCGGGTCGGCCCGCAGGTCGGCCAGCGGCACGGGGTGCTCGAGGCGCTCGACGACCTCCGCCGCGCAGTTCCAGGGACGCGGGCCCGGCTCGTACGCCGGGTCCGACGTGGCCCGCAGCAGGTAGGCGAGGTCCTTCGCGCGCTGCGAGCGGTAGAGGACGGCGAGGTCTCCGGGCCGCGTGTCGCGGTGGCAGGCCCAGCGCATCGCGGGCGCACCGGGCGCCAGCTTGGGGTGTTCACCCCCGTCGTCGTCGAGGTAGCAGTCCGGACCGACGACCCACACCCAGTGCCCGACCCGCTCGGTGTCCATGACGGGCGAGCCTGTCACGCGAGGCGCTGAGCAGGACACGACCGGTCGTCGTCCCCTACGGTCGCCGACCGTGCGGACCCTCCGACTCCGGGTGCAGCTCCGCGACGTCCGACCGACGGTCGTCCGCGTGCTCGACGTGCCCGCCGACGCGACGCTCGACGAGGTCCACCTGGTGCTCCAGGTCGCGGTGGGCTGGACCGAGTCGCACGTGCACCAGTTCGAGGTCGGCGACGTCGACTACGGCCTGCCGGACCCCGACGGGCCGGACGTCGAGGACGAGCGGCGGGTGCGGCTCTCCGGTCTGCCCACCCGGTGGGACTACCTCTACGACTTCGGCGACAGCTGGGTCCACGACGTCGAGGTGCTCGGCCCGGGCGGCGAGGCGCCCGGGTGCGTCTACGGCGAGGGCGACTGCCCGCCCGAGGACTGCGGCGGGGCGCGCGGGTACACCGAGCTCCGGGAGGCGATCGAGCGGGACGAGGCCGAGGCCGACGAGATCCGTCCGTTCGACCAGGCCCGCGCCGACCGGTTGGTGGCGCAGGTGGTCGGCCGCGTCCCGGACTCCGTGCGGATGCTGCTCGACGTCGTCGGCGACGGGATCACCCCGACCTCGGCGGGACGGCTGCCGCGCGCGGTCGTCCGCGAGGTCGCGCAGCGACGCCCGGACTGGGCGCGCGGCACCGAGCCGGCGCACCGCGAGCGGGATCTCCCGGCGCTCTACGGGCTGCACGACGTCCTGTACTCGACCGGGCTGCTGCGCATGCACCGCGGGAAGCTCGTCCCCCTCCGCGCGGCCGGTGACGACCGCGAGGTGCTCCGGCGGCTCCGGCGCTGGTTCGACCCCGAGATGTTCCTCGGCGGCGTCGGCGAGCTCGCCGTCGCCGTCCTGCTCTCCGCGGGGAGCCACGGGATCGACGACCTCGCCGACGCGCTCTGCGGCCTGGTCGGGGACGGCATGACCCTGGACGGCCGCCGGGTCGACGAGAACGACATGCACCTGGCGCTGAGCCAGTGCGGGCCCGCGCTCCGCGGGCTGGGGCAGATCACGAGCGACGGCCCGACGTGGCACCCCGGGCCCGAGGCCGGGTGGCTGCTGCCGCGCGCGGTCCTGCTCGCCGACCTCTGGGCGGGCGGCCGGTCAGGGTAGGCGCTCGGAGACCGGCGCCAGGGCGAACGGCGCGTGCGGCTCCGCCTGGTACCAGTAGGCGACCGAGGACCAGTCGTCGCTGCGGCGGTTCGCGTGGCCGTGCTCGATCGTCACGCGGATCGAGCGCTCGAACACCACCGGGTCCTCGACGTGGAACCGGTAGAGCGACACCGGGCCCCGCCAGTTCCGGCCGCCCGGCAGCGTCACCCCGTGGTAGGGCGCCGAGTACGACTGCGTCGGGCACCAGGCGGTGTTGACGTAGTCCTCGGTGCCGGTGCCGTGCAGCGTCGGGGGCCACTCGTCCCCGTCGACGAAGATCATGTCGTCGCCCTCGCCGTACCAGTTCCACCGCCACCGCCGGCGCGGCCGGACGTTCAGCACGCAGCCCACGTAGTGCCCGTGACCCTGCGCCTCCAGGATCGTGTAGTTGTCATTCCCTGTCAGGTTGTGGCCCCCGAACTGGTACCGCGCGTTCGACCACCCGGACCTGACACCCCGTGTCGGGTTCTCCCGCCGCCACTGCGCGTGGAACCGGCCGATGTCGTCGCCCAGGACGTCGAGCTCCTCGAAGTCGACGTAGAAGTAGGCCCAGACCTCCTCCGGCGCCTCGTTGACCAGCTCGATCCGCGCACCCCGGCCGAACGGCATGGCGAACCAGCAGTTGAGGGCCTTGCCGTCCTCGGGGCTCATCTGCAGCGGGGCCGAGACGAAGTTCGTGGTGCGGCCGTGCCCGACGCCGAAGAAGTCCCCGAGCGGCACGTCGACGCTCGGGTGCTCCTCGCCGTCCCACCACATCCGCAGGACCAGCCGGCGCAGCAGGTCGGCCCGGCGGGCGCGCGGGTTCCGCAGCGAGCGCGGCGTCGCCACGGTCATCCAGAGATGGGTGACGACGCCGGCCCCGGTCACGTCGAGCAGCGTCGCCGTCTGCCCCGCGGCGACGTGGGCGCGGTCGTCGTTGCCGCCCGTGCGGTCCCAGCTCGAGCTCCGGCGACGGCGGGAGCGCCGCAGGCGGGGCAGGTCGCGCAGGCTCGAGCCGTGGGCGCCGTAGTCGACGGTCATGCCCCCGGACTTCCCGCCGCGCGTCCCGGGGACGCGGCGGCTGGGGCTCTGCCCGGAAGTCGATGGAACCGATCGGCCCCCGCGGGCCTCCGAGCCCATGACGGAGCTCGACGAGACGAGGACCGCACCGCGGGAGGACCGATGGCGAGGACCGGGAAGACACGACGACGGCGGGTGCAGGCGCCCCGGCGGCGGGAGCCGATGCGGGCGCCCGGGACGCTGACGGTGCAGCTGCTCCCCCACCTGCTCGCGACGGGGACGCTGCCACGGGCCCGTGTCGGGGACGTGCTGGAGGTGGTCCCCGCGATCTACGCGGGCGTCCTGCACGACGCCGGGCCGCACCACGGTGTGCACGCGCCGAGCCACTGGTCGGTGGACGAGTTCGGGTGCGTCGACGCCCGCGGCACCGTCACGGCGGTCCCGCTCGACCCGGGCCGCGAGTGCACGTGCCGCATCGACGTGCTGGACGCGGCCGGCTGGCTCGCCCCGGTGAACTGGGCGGCCACGGAGCCGCTCGAGGGCGACGGACCGCTGCACGTCGAGGGCTCGCTGTACCTCGACCCGGTGCTCGACGCGGGGTCGGAGCACGGCGAGGCCGTGGCGCTCTGCCGCAGGCGCTTCCGGGTCGCCGCCGTGCGGCGCTACCGGCGCACGGACCACCGACCGCTCGGGCCGGTGTCGCTGAGCGGGTTCCCGAGCCCGTCCGAGGCGTCGGACGACGCCGTGTACGTCGCGGACCTCACCGTCGAGACGACCGACGGTCCCGCGGCGGCCGTCGAGGCCTGCGGGCACGGGAGCGGGTCGTGACCGCCGAGCCGTGCACCGCCCACCCCGGCTGGACCACGCGGGCGCAGGTGCGCTGCCGGGAGGTGACGACGGTGCAGCTGCAGGCGCACCACCTCCGCGCCGGGCGTCTCCCGGTCGTGGCGATCGGGGAGCCGCTGGAGGCCGCCCCGGTCCTCTACCTCAGCGAGGTGGACGACGTGCGGTGCCGGCCCCGCACGGCCTGGGAGGCCGGGCCCCTCGGGATCGTGGGGGCCTGCGGTGTGGTCGGCGAGCCACGGGTCCTCGAGGACGGGCGCGGGGCGGTCGGGGTGGAGATCCTGCGGGTCGGGGACCGGGAGGTCGTCATCAACGGCGCCGGGCTCGAGACGCCCGAGCAGCTGGAGCCGGGACGCCGGGTGTTCGTCGAGGGCTCGTTCTACCTCGACGTCGACCTGGTCGGCCTCGAGACTCCCGTGGACATCCCGATGCGCGGTGAGTACCGGCTCGCCGCGGTGCGCCGCTACCGTGCCCGCCTGCCGAGGCCGCCCGCGACGGAGCCACTGCGCCGCATCCCGGCCCCGGAGGACGTCGACGCCGGAGCCTTCCTCCACGTCGCCGACCTCATCGGGTCGGTCCGGGCTCAGCCGTGACGCGCCATCCCCTGCAGCCGCGCGATCCGGTCCTCGATCGGTGGGTGGGTCGAGAAGAGCTTGGACATGCCCTCGCCCGGCCGGAACGGGTTGGCGATCATGAGGTGGGACTGCGAGACGAGTTCCGGCTCCGGGGGCAGCGGCGCGGCCTGGGTGCCGTACTGCAGCTTGTGCAGCGCGGACGCGAGCGCCAGCGGGTCGTGCGTCAGCTCGGCGCCGCTGGCGTCGGCCTGGTACTCGCGGGTGCGGCTCACGGCCATCTGCACGATCCCGGCGGCCAGGGGCCCGACCAGCGCCAGCAGCATCGTCGCGAGGAAGTTCCGGCTGCCACCGAAGAGCTGCGCCCCGAGCACGACGAAGGTCACGACGCTCGAGAGGGCGCCGGCGACCGACGAGATGAGGATGTCGCGGTTGTAGACGTGGGAGAGCTCGTGGCCGAGGACGCCGCGCAGCTCCCGCTCGTCGAGCAGCCGGAGGATCCCGGTGGTCGCGCACACCGCGGCGTGGCGGGGGCTGCGGCCGGTGGCGAAGGCGTTGGGCGCCTCGGTGGGGCTGACGTAGAGGCGGGGCATCGGCTGGTGCGCCGCGGAGGCCAGCTCGCGGACGATCCGGTACATGCCGGGCTGCTCGGCCTCGGTGACCGGGACCGCGTGCATGGCCCGCAGCGCGATGCGGTCGGAGAAGAAGTACGAGTAGCCGTTGACGCCGATCGCGACGAGCAGCGCGATCAGCAGCCCGCCCCGCCCGAACAGCGACCCGATGACCAGGATGAACGCGCTCAGCGCCCCGAGGAGGAGGGCGGTCTTCAGCCCGTTGCGCACCGTGGGATCCCTTTCGTCGTGAACCGGGAGGCGGCTCCCGGCTCGCCCACCGTGTTCAACGTGCGGGACGGGTGCTCCGTTCCGGGACCCACGCCACGGACGGGCGACTCAGGACCGGGCCGCGCGAATCTGGTCCGCCGAGGCCCCGACCGCCTCGAGGTCCTCGGGGCGACCGTGGCGCAGGAAGTGCTCGATGCCGACCTTGACGAACAGCGCCCGCGCGACGGCGGCGACGGGTCCGTCCTCGGCGTCGAGACGGGCCTCGGCGCTGACGAAGTACTTGCGCCCGGAGACGCCGTCCAGGCGGGCCCGCAGCCACAGCGTCGTCCCGACGGGGACGGGCCGGTGGAAGTCGGTCTCGAGGCGGGCCGTGACGCAGGCCCGGGTCACCAGCGCCGGGACCGAGCCCAGGCACTCGTCGAAGGCGGCCGTGAGGAACCCGCCGTGGATCAGGCCGGGCCCGCCCTGCTGGTCGTCGGTGACGAACATCCGGCTGCGGACGGCGACGCCGTGACCGGCCTCACCGCCCTCCCCGCGGTCGTCGTCGACCCACGAGGCGATGCCCAGGCCGCCGGGCACGTCCGCGCAGCCGCGGCAGGCGGGGTTGTGCGGCGGGGTGCGCTCCCCGACACCGGGCGCCTTGGCGTGTCGCGGCGGGATCGTGGCGTCGTCGGGGACGTCGAGGGAGCGGGCGCGCGCCTGGGGCATGTGCGCACGCTAACCGGCTCGGCCACGATGTCCGATGTGGCTGAGAGCACCGACGCACCCGCCGTCCTCGTCGAGCACCTCCCCCCGGACGACCCGGCGGAGGGCAGCGGCGTCACCGCGCTGCTGACACTGCGCGACCCGAAGCGCCGCAACGCGATGTCGCGGGCCCTGTCCGACCGGCTCGTCGAGGCCCTCGACGCCGTGGCCGCCGACGAGCAGGTCCACGCGGTCGTCGTCACCGGCGCCGCCGACCGCGGCCCGGCGTTCTGCGCCGGGGGCGACCTCGACGAGCTCGCCGCGATCGGGGAGACCGAGGGCGCTGACGGCGAGCAGGCCATCAAGGCGGTCTACGCGGGCTTCCTGGCGCTCGCCGCCTGCCCGGTGCCGACGATCGCCGCCGTCGACGGTCCCGCCGTCGGAGCGGGGATCAACGTCGCGCTCGCGGCCGACATCCGCCTCGCCGGCGACACCGCGCGGTTCGAGCCCGGCTTCCTGCGGCTGGGCCTGCACCCGGGCGGCGGCATGACGTGGATGACGCAGCGGCTGGTGGGGCAGCAGACGACGCTCGCGATGCTGCTCGCCGGGGAGGGCCTGGACGCCGCCGCCGCCGAGCGCAGCGGGCTGGCCCTGCGGCGGGTGGCCGGGGAGATGCCCGATCCCCCGGTGCACGGCGACGGCACCGCGGCGCGCTCCCCGGTGGTCACCGAGGCGCTGCGGATGGCCGCGCAGTCGGCCCGGGCCCCGCGGGACCTCGTCGTCGCCACGAAGGCGAGCGTGCGGGCCACCGCCGACCTCGCCGACCACGCGGCGGCGGTCGACGTCGAGGTCGGGCCGCAGCTCACCTCGCTGCACTCGCCCGCCTTCCGGGCCGGGCTGGAGCGGGTCCGGCGCCGGCGCTGACGCGGGTGTTCGCCCCTGCGGACCGCTTGTTCGGTCAAGTGTGTTGTGACCCGCACCGGGCGGCGCGCTCGGCCGATCAGCACACGGTTAACGTGGGATGTTGGTGACGTCGCCCGCCGCGCGCGAGGCAGGAGCCGGGGGGTCGGGCCGGAGGACGACGCGGAGAGCACGAAGGGGTTGGATCGCTCGATGAGCACGGACACCGAGGTCGGGGCAGAGCTCCCCGACCACCTGGTGGCACACGGCGAGATCCGGCAGACCGAGGTCAAGCAGACCCATCGGGTGGTCATCCGCTTCGCCGGTGACTCCGGTGACGGGATGCAGCTGACCGGGGACCGGTTCACCTCCGAGGCGGCGGCGTTCGGCAACGACCTCGCGACGCTGCCGAACTTCCCCGCCGAGATCCGGGCGCCTGCGGGCACCCTGCCGGGCGTCTCGAGCTTCCAGCTCCACTTCGCCGACTACGACATCCTCACCCCCGGCGACCGCCCCGACGTGCTCGTGGCGATGAACCCGGCGGCGCTGAAGTCGAACCTGAAGGACCTGCCGCACGGCGGCGTCCTCATCGTGAACACCGACGAGTTCACGAAGCGGAACCTGGGCAAGGTCGGCTACGAGTCGAACCCCCTCGAGGACGACTCGCTCGCGCCGTACCAGGTGCACCAGGTCGCCATGGCGACCCTGACCCGCACGGCGCTCGAGCCGACGGGGATGAGCAAGAAGGACGCCGAGCGGGCGAAGAACATGTTCGCGCTCGGGCTCCTGTCGTGGATGTACCACCGCGGCACGGACAGCACCGAGCAGTTCCTGCGCGAGAAGTTCGCCAAGAAGCCCGAGCTGGCCGAAGCGAACATCCTCGCGTTCCGCACCGGTTGGAACTACGGCGAGACCACCGAGTCGTTCGCGGTGACCTACGAGGTCGCCCCGGCCGCGCTGCCCACCGGCACCTACCGGCAGATCACCGGGAACCTGGCGCTGGCCTACGGCATCGTCGCCGCCGGGCAGCTCTCGAAGCTGCCGGTGTTCCTGGGCACCTACCCGATCACCCCGGCCTCGGACGTGCTGCACGAGCTGTCCAAGCACAAGGGCATGGGCGTGACCACGTTCCAGGCCGAGGACGAGATCGCGGGCATCGGGGCGGCGCTGGGTGCCGCGTTCGGCGGCGCGCTCGGCGTCACGTCGACCTCCGGGCCCGGGGTGGCGCTGAAGTCGGAGACGATCGGGCTGGCGGTCGCGCTCGAGCTGCCGCTGCTGATCCTCGACGTGCAGCGCGGCGGGCCGTCGACCGGCCTGCCGACCAAGACCGAGCAGGCCGACCTGCTGCAGGCCATGTACGGCCGCAACGGCGAGGCCCCGGTCCCGATCATCGCGCCCGCCTCGCCCAGCGAGTGCTTCGAGGCCGCGATCCAGGCGGCGCGGATCGCCCTGACCTACCGCACGCCGGTGTTCCTGCTCTCCGACGGCGCGATCGCCAACGGCTCCGAGCCGTGGAACGTGCCGGACGTCGAGTCCCTCCCGGACATGTCGGTCGAGTTCGCCACCGAGGCCAACGCCCCGGACGGGTCCGGCGAGTTCTGGCCGTACCTGCGCGACGCCGACACGCTGGCCCGGCCATGGGCGGTGCCGGGCACCCCGGGGCTGGAGCACCGGATCGGCGGCCTGGAGAAGGCCGACGGCCGCGGCTCCATCTCCTACGACCCCGACAACCACGACCGCATGGTGCGGCTGCGCCAGGCCAAGATCGACGGCATCGAGGTGCCCGACGTCGAGGTGCACGACCCCGACGGCGACGCCGAAGTGCTGGTCCTCGGCTGGGGCTCCACCTACGGCCCCATCGGTGCCGCCTGCCGTCGCGTCCGCGCCGCGGGCCTGTCGGTCGCCCAGGCGCACCTGCGCAACCTCAACCCGCTGCCCGACAACCTCGGTGAGGTCCTCGGGCGCTACCGCCGCGTCGTCGTCCCCGAGATGAACCTGGGGCAGCTGGCGATGATGGTGCGCGCGCGCTACCTCGTGGACGCACGCTCCTACACCAAGGTCGCCGGCCTGCCGTTCGGGGCCGAAGAGCTCGCCGGTGTCCTCACCGACGCCGTGAAGGGGGACCTTCCCGCATGACCGCCGTCGACCTTCCCGCCCCCAAGCTGGGCGGCCTCGACCTCGTCCCGACCACCGACGAGACCCAGAAGGCCAAGGACTTCACGTCCGACCAGGAGGTGCGCTGGTGCCCGGGCTGCGGCGACTACGCCGTGCTCGCGTCGGTGCGCTCGTTCCTGCCCGAGCTCGGCCTGCGGCGCGAGAACATCGTGTTCGTCTCGGGCATCGGATGCTCCTCGCGGTTCCCGTACTACCTCGACACCTACGGGATGCACTCCATCCACGGCCGCGCGCCCGCCATCGCGACCGGGCTGGCGGTGACCCGTCCCGACCTGTCGGTCTGGGTGGTCACCGGTGACGGCGACGCGCTGTCGATCGGGGGCAACCACCTGATCCACGCGCTGCGCCGCAACATGAACATCACGATCCTGCTGTTCAACAACCGGATCTACGGGCTGACCAAGGGCCAGTACTCGCCGACCTCCGAGGTCGGCAAGGTCACCAAGTCGACCCCGATGGGCTCGGTCGACGCCCCGTTCAACCCGGTCTCGCTCGCCCTGGGCGCCGAGGCCACGTTCGTCGGGCGCGCGCTGGACTCCGACCGCAAGGGCCTCACCGAGGTGCTCCGCCAGGCCGCGGCCCACCGCGGCGCGTCCCTGGTCGAGATCTTCCAGGACTGCCCGATCTTCAACGACGGCTCCTTCGACGTCCTGCGCAAGGGCGACGAGGTCGCGCAGCGGCTGATCCCGCTGACCGACGGCGAGCCGATCCGGTTCGGCAACGACGGCGAGTTCGGCGTGGTCCGCGCGGCCTCCGGCGGGCTCGAGGTGCGCCGGGTCGACGAGGTCGGCGAGGACGCGCTGGTCACCCACCGCGCGGCCGAGGAGGACCCGACGCAGGCGTTCGCGCTCTCGCGGCTCTCCGACCAGGACCTCACCCACACCGTCACCGGCATCTTCCGCAACGTCGAGCGCCCGACCTACGACGACGGCGCCCGCGCGCAGGTCACCGCGGCGACCGAGCAGGCCGAGCAGCGCGGGGACAACCTGCAGGCGCTGCTGCGCGGCAAGGACACCTGGGCGGTCATGCCCACCCCGGAGGGCGAAGCCTGACGGCCGGGGTGACCGGCGTGGGCCACGCGGCCGACGTCGGTCACCCGGCGGCGGCGGCCCGCACCCGGTCACCCGCCGCCGGCCGTTCACCCGGCGGCCGGTCACACCGCGCCGACGGCCACCGCCCGGCCGACGTCGACCGCCTCGCGCAGCCGGGCCTCGTCGGTCTCCAGCTGCCCGACCGAGCGGGTGCCCGCCGGCGGACGCAGGGCGTGGACCACGTCGGCGTACCGGCCCGTGAGGTCGGCCTCGTCGGCGAGCTGGCGCTCGTAGCGCGTCGTCCAGGCGGTGGCCGCGCCCGGGGCGGAGCGGCTGAGCAGGGCGCGGGCGAGCAGGTCGCCCGAGCGCCACGGCGGGGTCACCGGGTTGTCGGCGCGCCGGGTGCGCAGCAGCAGCACGTGCGTCGCGCCCTGCGCCAGCGGTGTCCGGAAGGGCAGTGTCTCGGCGAGGGCGGCGTCGAGGTACCGGCGGCCGGCCAGCTCGACCGGGGGCCCACCGAGGATCGGGAGGTGGGTCGAGGCGCGCAGGGCGTCGCGCAACGTCGCGTCGTCGCGCACCAGGTCGGAGAGGTCCACCGAGGCGCCGCTGTCCGCGTCGGTGGCCATGGGGTGCAGCGGCGTCGGGGCGTTGCGCACCGCCGCGCAGTCCAGCGGGACGACGCGGCGGTAGAGCTCGTCGACGACCCACCGCATGTCCACCAGCGGCCGGCCCAGCGCCAGACGCGGGATGCCGGTCACCCGGTGCATCACGCCCGGCCGGTACCAGGCGGGGATGCCGCGCCGGGTCGCGCCGGACACGAACCAGGCCCCGTTGATCGTGCCCGCGCTCGCCCCGTACACCGCGTCGAACGCCCCGGAGAGCCCCGCCTCGGCGAGCCCGAGCACCATGCCGCCCGAGAGCGTCGCCCGGGAGCCGCCGCCCTCGACGGCCAGCGCGACGCGGTAGGGGTCGTCGCGGTCGCCACGCTCGCGACGCGCCCGGAGGATCTCGATCACGGGGTGCACGACCCGACGTTCGCACGTCGGCCGTCCGAGGTTGTCGCCGCCGGTGAGGAGCACACCACGCAGCCCCTTTGCGCCGTCGGGTAGGCGCCACGTGCCCCTCGGCGGCTCCGGTGTGCCGCGTCAGACACGGAACTCCGGTGCGCCGGCCGTCGTCGTCGTGATGAGGTCGGGGTGTGGCCGACGACGTGGACGGTGCACGACCCGGCGTGGACCCCGCGGGGCCCGGTGTGGCCGACCCGCCGGCGCGGACGCCCCGCGCGGGGCTGCTCGCCGCGCTCGGCGCGTACACGCTCTGGGGCACGTTCCCCGCCTTCTGGCCGCTCCTCGAGCCGGCGGGATCGGTGGAGATCCTCGCGCACCGGATCGCGTGGACCCTCGTCGCGATGCTCGTCCTGCTCACCGCGATGCGGGGCTGGAGACAGCTGCGCGGCCAGTCGTGGCGCACCTGGGTGACGATCACCGCGGCGTCGGCGCTCATCACGGTCAACTGGGGCGTCTACATCTGGGGCGTGACCCACGGCCGCGTCGTGGAGAGCGCGCTGGGCTACTACATGAACCCGCTGGTGTCGGTGGTGCTCGCCGTCGTCGTCCTCGGTGAGCGGCTGCGCCGGGTCCAGTGGGTGGCGGTCGGGATCGCGACGGCCGCGGTCGCCGTGCTCTGGGCGGGGACGGGGGCGCTGCCCTGGGTCTCGCTGGTGCTCGCGGTGAGCTTCGGGTTCTACGGCCTGCTCAAGAAGCGGGTGCCGCTCGCCCCGGTCGCGGGCCTGACCGCCGAGGGGTTCCTCCTCGGCCCGGTCGCCATCGGCTACCTCGTCTGGCTCCAGATGGTCGGGACCGGCACCTTCGGGCACGGCACCACCCACACCCTGCTGCTGATCTCCGCGGGTCCGGTCACGGCGGCCCCGTTGCTGCTCTTCGCCGTCGGCGCCCGCCGGCTCCCCCTGGCCACGCTGGGTCTGCTGCAGTACGTCAACCCGACGCTGCAGTTCGTCTGGGGCGTGCTGGTGGACCACGAGCCGATGCCGCCGGCACGGTGGATCGGGTTCGTGCTCGTGTGGCTCGCTCTCGCGGTCTTCGCGGCCGACGGCTGGCGGGCGCACCGCCGCGAGGTCGTCGCGACGGTGAGTCGTCAGCCCACCCGC
This sequence comes from uncultured Actinomycetota bacterium, assembly GCA_963849235.1. Taxonomy (GTDB): domain Bacteria; phylum Actinomycetota; class Actinomycetes; order Mycobacteriales; family Pseudonocardiaceae; genus Actinomycetospora. The sequence continues at coordinate 97,908 of CAWKGY010000010.1, forward strand.
TCGACGGTGTAGTCGAGCAGCGCGGACAACGCGTCGCGCGCGGGCCCGGCGGGCAGCCCGGCGAGCTCGGCGCGGGCGGCGTCGGACTGGGCGTCGAGCGCCGCCCGGGCCCGGACCAGCCCCTGGGAACCGCGGAGGATCCCCAGTGCCTCGGCGATCACGGCGTCGTCGGTGATCTCCTTCTCGCCGACGCCGAGCGCGCGCAGCCGGTCGGCCTCGGGGCCGTGGTCCGCGAGCGCGTACAGCACCGGCAGCGTCGCCACGCCCTCGCGGAGGTCCGTGCCCGGGGTCTTGCCGGAGTCCCCCGACGGCGAGGCGATGTCGATGATGTCGTCCGAGACCTGGAACGCCGTCCCGATGATCTCCCCGAACCGGCGCAGGGCCTCGACGTGCGCCGGGTCGGCGCCCGCGAACATGGCCCCGAACCGGCCCGCGGTGGCGATCAGCGACCCGGTCTTCTCGGCGACGACCGCCATGTAGTGCTCGACGGGGTCGTCGCCCCGCGGCCCGCGGGTCTCGCGCATCTGTCCGGTGACGAGCTCGGCGAACGTCTCGGCGATGATCCGCACCGCGTCCGGGCCGAGCTGCGAGACCAGACGGGAGGCGTGCGCGAACAGGTAGTCGCCGGTGAGGATCGCGACGGTGTTGTCCCAGCGGGCGTTCGCGCTCTGCGCCCCCCGCCGCAGCACGGCCTCGTCCATGACGTCGTCGTGGTACAGCGTCGCGAGGTGCACGAGCTCCACCGAGGTGGCGGCGACGACGACGTCCTCGCTGGTGCCCCCGGCGCACTGCGCGGCGAGCAGCGTCAGGAGCGGGCGGAACCGCTTCCCGCCCGCCTCGATGAGGTGCAGCGACGTGTCCGCGACGAAGCGGTAGTCGCTGTGGACCTCCTGGCGCAGCAGGTCCTCGACCCGCTCCAGGCCCGCGGTGACCTCGGCGGCGAGCGCCTCGTCCCCGATCGGGAGACCGGCGACCTGCGTCGCGGCCGTGGGCGAGGTGCCTGCCGGCGTGGAGCTCTGCACGATCACATTGTCAACCTTCCCGACGCTCCGGACCCGTCGGGTCGGCGGCTCAGCCGAGGAAATGTGCGGCCGCCGCCCAGTCCAGCGCCACGGTGGGCACGACGCCGAGGAGGAGGGTGACGACGACGCCGAGGGTGATCGACACCGTCGTCAGCGGTCCGGGGAGGCTGACCGACGGACCGTCGGGGGCCGGCTCGGAGAAGTACATCATCACGATCACGCGCAGGTAGAAGAACGCGGCGATCGCGCTGCAGACGAGGCCGACGATGACCAGCGGCGCCTCGCCGTCGCCCAGGCCCGCCGAGAAGACCGCGAACTTGGCGGTGAACCCGCTGGTGAGCGGCACCCCGGCGAGCGCGAGCAGGCAGAACGACAGCGCGGCCGCCACCACCGGGGAGCGGCTCGCCAGGCCCGCGTACGACGACAGGTGCGTCGACTCGCCCTCGCTCGTGCGCACCAGCGAGATCAGCCCGAGGATCGCGATCGTCGTGAACCCGTAGGCCAGCAGGTAGAACAGCGTGCCCGACAGGCCCGCCGGGGTGATCGCCAGGCAACCGATGAGCAGGAAGCCGGCGTGGGCCACCGAGGAGTAGGCGACCATCCGCTTCAGGTCGGTCTGGGTCAGGCCCAGGATCGTGCCGATGACCATGGACGCGATCGCGACGGCCCAGAGCACGCCGCGCCACTCCAGCGCCGTGGTCCCGAACGCCACGAAGAACACCCGCAGGATCGCCCCGAAGGCCGCGACCTTCGTGCAGGCGGCCATGAACGCCGTCACCGGGGTCGGGGCGCCCTGGTAGACGTCCGGGGTCCAGGTGTGGAACGGACCGACGGAGGCCTTGAACATCAGCCCGACCACGAGCAGCGCCAGCCCGCCGAAGAGCAGCGTGTCCGAGCGCAGCCCACCGGCGGCCGAAGCGGCGATGTCGGAGAGGCGCACCGAGCCGGCGTAGCCGTAGAGCAGCGCCACGCCGTAGAGGAAGAACGCCGAGGCGAAGGCACCGAGCAGGAAGTACTTGACCGCCGCTTCCTGGGAGAGCACCCGACGCCGGCGCGCCAGCCCGCAGAGCAGGTACAGCGGCAGGCTGAGCACCTCGAGGGCGACGAACATCGTCAGGAGGTCGTTCGCCGCGCAGAACGCGAGCATGCCGCCCAGCGCGAAGAGCACGAACGGGAAGACCTCGGTGTGCATCTCCGGCGGCGGCGCCTGGCCGAGCCGGGCCGAGCGGCCGGTCGCGGTGGGGCCGTCGCCGTTCCCGGAGCCGCCGCCCACGGTGGCCGGCACCCGGGCACGGGCCCGTTCCTGGGCCTCGGCGAGCGCCTCGGGGTCGGCGACGAACGCGCCGCCCGCCTCGACCGAGCGGTCGGCGATCATCAGCACCGAGGGGACCGCGAGCGCGAGGAGCGTGCCCCAGAGGAAGAGGCTCACCGAGTCCACCGACAGCGACCCGGCGAGCACGATGGTGGCGGGCGTACCGCTCACCGCCCGCACGATCACCAGGACGAGCGCGACGACGATCGCCGCGAGGGAGAGCACGAGCTGGGTGCGGGCCCGGCGGGCCAGCGGGACGAACGCCTCGACGAGCACCGAGACGCACGCCACCCCGAGGATGACGAACAGCGGGGCCAGGGCGCCGTAGTCCACCCCGAGCGTGGCGGACAGCGAGCCACCGCCCTGGGCGGGGAGCGTCGTGGGCATCATCGGGCGACTCCGTTCGGGCCGACCGGGTCGGCGACCCCGACCTCGCTCATGGTGGCGGAGACCGCCGGGTTGATGATGTTCAGCACCGGCTGCGGGAAGAACCCGAGCAGGAAGATCAGCAGGACCAGGGGTGCGAGCACCCCGATCTCCCGCCCGGTCAGGTCCCCGAAGCGGGCGCGGCCGCGCGCGGCCTCGTCGTCCTCGAGCATGTCGCGCAGCCCGCCGTCGGTGGGCTCCACCTCGCTGCGGCCCCCGCCCGCCAGCGCCGCCGCGGACGCGGCCCCGGGGCCACCGCCCAGCACGGCCTCGCCGCGCAGCGGGCCGGTCATCGTGCGCTGGAAGACCCAGAGCACGTAGAGCGCCGCGAAGATGATCCCGATCGTCGCGATCACCGTGTAGACGGGCTCGCGCGGCCACGCGCCGAGCAGCACGAGGAACTCGGAGACGAACGAGTTGGTGCCCGGCAGCGACAGCGTCGTCAGGCCGGCGAGCAGGAAGAGCCCGGAGAGCACCGGGGCGATGCGTCCCACGCCCCCGTAGTCGGCGACCCGGGTCGACCCGCCGCGGGCGGCGAGCATGCCGACGACGAGGAAGAGCATCGCCGTCGAGATGCCGTGGTTGACCATGTAGAGCGCCGACCCGGCCAGCGCCTGCTGCGAGAAGGCGAAGATCCCCAGCCCGATGAACCCGAAGTGGGCGATCGAGGTGTAGGCGACGAACCGCTTCATGTCGGTCTGCATCGCGGCGAGCAGCGCCCCGTAGATCACCCCGATGACCGAGAGCACCAGCACGAGCGGGGCGAGCGACTGCGAGGCCAGCGGGAACAGCGGCAGGCAGTAGCGCAGGAACCCGAAGACGCCGACCTTGTCCAGGACGCCGACGAGGATGACGCCGCCGCCGACCGGGGCCTCGGCACCGGCATCGGGCAGCCAGGTGTGCAGCGGCACCAGCGGGGCCTTGATCGCGAACGCCGCGAAGAAACCGAGGAAGAGCGGTACCTGGACCGAGAGCGGCAGCTGCGCGGCCAGACGTTGCAGGGTGGCCCAGTCGAAGCTGGCCTGGCCGAGCCGGGTCCCGCTGGCCACGTAGATGCCGATGATCGACCCGAGCATCAGCAGGCCGCCGAGGAACGAGTACAGGAAGAACTTCACCGCGGCGTACTGCCGCCGGGCCCCGCCGAAGCGCCCGATGATGAAGTACATCGGGACGAGCATGACCTCGAAGAGCACGTAGAACAGGAAGACGTCGGTCGCGGCGAACAGCGCGACCAGCACCCCCTGCAGCGCGAGCATCAGCGCGACGAAGCCGCCCGCACCGCGCCCGTCGGGGAACCGCTCGGCGGCCCGGGTGAACGACGTGTAGGCGATGACGATCGGCACCAGCACCGCGAGCAGCCCGATCATCGCCAGCGCGATGCCGTCGATCCCGAGCGCGAACCGGGTCCCGAACGAGGGGATCCAGGCCACCGAGATCTCGCCCTGGAAGCGGGTCGGTGCGGACGGCACGAACATCGCCCACACCACGCCGACGAGGACCAGCTCGACGAGGGAGACGACGAAGCCGATCGTCTTCGCGGCCGCGTCACCGCTCGAGGGCCCGGCGGCGGCTCCGACGCGGGTCCGGACGAGGGTGCCGCAGACGACCGCGCCGACCAGCGGCAGCAGGACCACGATCAGGAGGAGGGCACTCACGGGATCGTCACCGCCAGCAGCGCCGCGACCAGCACGAGCGAGCCTCCCAGCATCGTCAGCGCGTAGGAGCGCACGAATCCGGTCTGCGTGCGGCGGGCCCGGCCCGACGCGCCGCCGAGCAGGGCGGCGGTGCCGTTGACGGCCCCGTCCACCCCGCGGTTGTCGAGGTAGACCAGCGCCCGCGAGAGCCAGAGGCCGGGGCGGGCGACGAGCCCCTCGTTGATCGTGTTGGCGTAGAGGTCCGCCCGGGCGGCGCGGACGGGCCAGGAGACCCGCGCGGGGCGCTCGACCGGGACCGGCCTGCGCCCGACCGTCAGGTACGCGGTCCCGGCGCCGAGGACCATGAGCACCGCGGCGATGCCGGGCACCAGCCCCGTCGGGATCACGGTGTCCGAGACCTCGCGGACCGGGCCGATCGCCGGCTCGAGCCAGCCACCGAGCCGCTCGCCGATGACGAGGAACGCGCCTGCCCCGACCGAGCCGACCGCCAGCAGGATCATCGGCACCGTCATCGAGGCGGGCGACTCGTGCGGGTGGTAGCCCTGCTCGTGCCCGGGCTCCGGCGCCTGCGGGGGCGCCTCGCTCTCGGCCTTCGGGTCCCAGGGCGCCGAGCGCGGCGTCAGCTCCCGCCAGCGCTCCTTCCCGAAGAACGTCATGAGCATCAGCCGCGTCATGTAGAACGCGGTCAGCCCGGCGGCGAGCAGCGCCGCCCCACCGAGCAGCCAGCCCCGCACCGGCGACCCGCCGAGCGAGGCCTCGATGATCATGTCCTTCGTGTAGAAGCCGGACAGGAACGGGAAGCCGATCAGGGCGAGGTAGCCGAGGGTGAACGTCGCGAACGTGATCGGCAGGTGCCGCCAGAGCCCGCCGAAGCGGCGCATGTCGGTCTCGTCGGACATCCCGTGCATCACCGAGCCGGCCCCGAGGAAGAGCCCGGCCTTGAAGAAGCCGTGGGCGAGCAGGTGCGCGAGGCCCGCCGCGTAGCCGATCGGCCCGAGCCCGACGGCCAGCATCATGTAGCCGATCTGGCTGACCGTGGAGTACGCGAGGACCTTCTTGATGTCGTCGTAGGCGCAGCCGACGATCGCGCCGATCAGCAGCGTGACCGCCCCCACGATCGTCACCACCAACTGGCCGGCCGGGGCCAGGTCGTAGAGCGGGTGGGTGCGGGCGACGAGGTAGACCCCGGCGGTGACCATCGTGGCCGCGTGGATCAGGGCCGAGACCGGGGTCGGGCCCTCCATGGCGTCGGGGAGCCAGGCCTGCAGCGGGAACTGGCCGGACTTGCCGCACGCCCCGAGCAGGAGCAGCAGCGTCACGGCGGTGACCGTCCCGGTCGACATCTCGCCGGCGCGGGCGAAGACCTCGGTGTACTGCGTGGTGCCCAGCTGCTGGAACAGGATGAAGATCGCGAGCGCCAGGCCGACGTCGCCGACCCGGTTCATCAGGAACGCCTTCTTCGCCGCGCTCGCCGCGAGCGGGCGGGCGACGTAGAAGCCGATGAGCAGGTACGACGCCAGGCCCACGCCCTCCCAGCCCAGGTAGAGGGTGAGGAAGCCGTTGCCGAGGACGAGCACCAGCATCGACGCGACGAACAGGTTGAGCATCGCGAAGAACTTGCGCCGGTGCGGGTCGTGGCTCATGTAGCCCACGGAGTAGATGTGGATCAGCGAGCCGACGCCGGTGATGAGCAGGACGAACGTCAACGACAGCGGGTCGAGGCGCAGCCCGAACTCCACCGACAGCGACCCGGAGGCGAACCACTCGTAGAGCGGCAGGTCGCGGACGCGCTCCTCGCCCGGCAGCGCGAGCGCCTGGACGAACAGCACCACCCCGTAGAGGAACGACAGGACCACCGTCGCGACCCCGACGAGGTGGCCGAACCGGTCGGTGCGGCGTCCACCGAGGAAGAGCACCAGGGCGCCGAGCGCCGGCAGCGCGATGATGATCCATGCGGCGGCCCCGGCGCCGGTGGCGGGGCCCACGGGCGGCAGCTGGTCTGCTGCCAGCAGGGTGTGCATCCGGCTCCCGTCAGTACTTGAGGAGGTTCGCGTCGTCGACCGAGGCGGTCCGGCGGGCGCGGAAGATGGACATGATGATCGAGAGGCCGACGACGACCTCCGCGGCGGCCACGACCATGACGAAGAACGCCATGACCTGGCCGTCGAGCGAGCCGTTGAGGCGCGCGAAGGTGACCAGCGACAGGTTCACCGCGTTGAGCATGAGCTCGACGCACATGAACACGACGATCGCGTTGCGCCGCACGAGCACCCCGACGGTGCCGATGGCGAAGAGGATCGCGGACAGCAGCAGGTAGTTCGTGGGGCTCACGCCTGGCTCCCCTGGATCTCGCCACGCTCGTGGTGCGGCTCGTGGTCCCGTGCGCTCTGGTCGTGCTCGTCGCCCGCGTGGGCGAGCTCGGTGGCGTGCCCCAGCCGCTCCCGCGCGGTCGCCTCGATGATCGCCGAGAGCGACTCGGGCGCGACCGACCCGTCGGGCAGCAGCGCCGGGGTGGCCACCGAGTCCCCGGTGGCGAACACACCGGGCCCGGAGCGGGAGCCGTACTTCTCGATCGGGCCGAGCAGCCGCTCGGTGACCCGCTCCCGCTGCGTGATGACCTTGGCCTTCGCCCGCCCGGCGAACGTGTAGACCATCGCCCCCAGCGCACCGGTGATGATCAGGGCCGAGGTCAGCTCGAACGCGAGCAGGTAGCGCTGGTAGATCAGCAGCCCGAGGCTGCCGACGTTGGAGCCGGGCGCCGGGCCGACGGCCAGTGGCACGACCACCGAGTTCGCCACCGCGCCGAGCAGCAGCGCCGCGAACCCGATCCCGAGGATCGCCGCCGCGACCCGCTGGCCGCGCAGGACCTCGACGACCGAGTCCGACGCGTCCCGGCCGACCATCATCAGCACGAAGACGAACAGCATCATGATCGCGCCGGTGTAGACGATGATCTGGGTGAAGCCGAGGAACGGCGCGTTCTGCACCATGTACAGCCCGCCCAGCGAGAGCATCGTCAGCACGAGCCAGAGCGCGGAGTGCACGGCGTTGCGGGAGAACACCATCCCGAGCCCGCCGGCGAGCGCGACCGGCCCGAGGATCCAGAAGGCGACGGCTTCGCCGATCGACGTGGTCATGCCCGCCCCTCCCCCGTCGCTCCGCTCGCCCCGGAAGTCCCCCGCTTCGCCAAGGGGCCCTTCCCGACGAGCGCCGCACCCGGCTCGACGTTCGCGCCGGCCCGGTTGTCGGTGTCCAGGTCGGTCTCCCCCGCGGGGTCGTGCCCCTTGCGCGCGAGCTCGGGCCCCTGCACGTAGTAGTCCTGCTCGGTGTCGCCGAGCCGCATCGGGTGCGGCGGCTGCTCCATCCCCGGCAGCAGCGGGGCCAGGAGCATGTCCTTGGTGTAGATCAGGGCCTGGCGGTCGTCGTCGGCGAGCTCGTACTCGTTGGTCATCGTCAGCGACCGCGTCGGGCACGCCTCGATGCAGAGGCCGCAGCCGATGCAGCGCAGGTAGTTGATCTGGTAGATCGCGCCGTAGCGCTCCCCCGGGGAGAAGCGCTCCTCCTCGGTGTTGTCGCCGCCCTCGACGTAGATCGCGTCGGCGGGGCAGGCCCAGGCGCACAGCTCGCAGCCCACGCACTTCTCGAGGCCGTCCGGGTGCCGGTTGAGCTGGTGGCGGCCGTGGTACCGCGGCGCCGTCACCTTCTTGACCAGCGGGTACTCCTCGGTGACGACCTTCTTGAACATCGTCGAGAAGGTGACCCCGAAGCCCGCGATGCCGTCGAACATGCCCATCAGGCGTCCTCCTTCTCGGAGCCGGAGCCGACCGCGGCCGTCTCCTTCGCCGCCGGGGTGACGGAGCGCCGCCGACGGGGTGGTGGCGGCGGGACCGTCAGGTCCAGCGGCGGCACCGGGTAGTCGGACACGAGGGTCGGCTCCTCCGGCGCCTCGTCGGCGGGCTTCCGGTCCGGCAGCAGGACCGCGACGACGACGGCGACCACGAGCACGACGGCGCCGATCAGCAGGACGACCGGCGCGGACACGGTGCCGTACTGGGTGCGCAGCACGCGCAGCGCGGAGACCGCGACGATCCACACCAGGCTGATCGGGATGAGGATCTTCCAGCCCAGGCGCATGAACTGGTCGTAGCGCTGGCGGGGCAGGGTCCCGCGCAGCCAGATGTAGACGAAGAGGAACACGAACATCTTGGAGATGAACCAGATGATCGGGAACCAGCCCTCGTTGGCGCCCGCCCACAGCGAGAGCGGCCACGGGGCGCGCCAGCCGCCGAGGAAGAGCGTGGTGGCGACCGCGGAGAGGGTGACCATGTTGACGTACTCGGCGAGGAAGAAGAGCGCGAACTTCAGCGAGGAGTACTCGGTGTGGAAGCCGCCGACCAGCTCGGACTCGGCCTCGGGGAGGTCGAACGGGGCGCGGTTGGTCTCGCCGACCATCGAGATCGCGAACACCACGAAGCTCACCGGCAGCAGCCAGATGTACCAGCCGGTCTCCTGCGCGGCGACGATGTCGGCGGTGGAGAGCGACCCGGCGTAGAGCACCACGCCGATGATCGACAGGCCGAGCGCCAGCTCGTAGGAGATGACCTGAGCGGCGCTGCGCAGGCTGCCGAGCAGCGGGTAGGGGGAGCCGGACGCCCAGCCCGACAGCACGATGCCGTAGACGCCGACCGACGAGCACGCCATCGCGACGAGCACGCCCACCGGCAGGTCCGCGACCTGCAGCGCGGTGTGGTGACCGAAGATCGAGACGTCCGGGCCCAGCGGGATGACCGCGAACGCGACGAACGCGGGGATCGTCGAGATCACCGGGGCGATGAAGAAGATCGGGAAGTCCGCCAGCGTCGGGCGGATGTCCTCCTTGAACGCGAGCTTGAGCCCGTCGGCCAGCGACTGCAGCAGCCCGAACGGGCCGTTCCAGTTCGGGCCGGGCCGCTGCTGCATGCGGCCCACGACGCGACGCTCCAGCCAGATCATGAACAGCGTCATGACCAGGAGCAGGGCGAACACGATGACGACCTTGATGATCGTCAGCCAGAGCGGGTCGCCGGCGAGCAGCGCCTGGGTGTAGCCCGGCGTGCCGGGCGGGGGGAGCGGGTTCACTGCTGGTCTCCCGGGGCGGCGGTGACGGTGTCCCGGGGTGCGACGCCCGCCCCGGGAGGCTGCGACCCGGTCACCAGCACCGGGGCGCCGTGGCGCAGGCCGAGCCCGGCGAGGGTCGTGACCCCGCTCGCGCCCGGCACGTGGGAGGGCGCCCAGACGACGTCCTCGGGCAGGTCGGCGAGCTCGACGAGGAGGTCGAGCCCGGCCGCGGTGGCGTCCGGCCCGGCGTGGCGTCCCGGGCGTTCCGACGCGTGCAGGCGGGCCGGCTCGCCGGGGACGAGGCCGAGGCGCTGCGCCGTCGCCGCCGCCACCCGCAGCCGGGCGGGCCGGGCGGTGCCGGGCAGGTCGGTCTCCTCGGCGAGCAGGGCGCCGCCGTCGATCAGCTGGCGCCAGGTGGCGAGCCGGACGGGGTCCCCGGAGGCCGCATGTGAGGACGGCTCCCTCGTGACGTCAGGTGGCAGCGAGGGGCCACCGCTGACGTGGGGGCGGGTCGCCGGCGTGGTGGGGGTGACGGCGACGGTGCCCAGCTCCGCCAGCTCGGCGGCCGCCGCGGCCGGGGTCTGGGTGAACAGGTCGACGTCCATCTCGACGGCCAGCGAGTCGAGCACCCGGCAGTCGGGCAGCGTGACCGCCGCCGTCCCGCCGACGCGCCCGGAGCCGCCCTGGCCGGGGTCGATGGTCGTCCCGAACGGCCGGTCGCGGCCCTCCCAGTTGCGGTAGGTGCCGCTGCGGTTGACCGCGGGGGCCACCGGGAGGACGACGTCGGCGTACTCGCTGACCTCGGAGAGCACCTGCTCCAGCGAGATCACGACGTCGGCCTCGGCGAGCGCGGCGCGGGCGAGGGCCGGGTCGGGCAGGTCGGCGACCTCGATCCCGCCGACGACGAGTCCGGCGAGCACGCCGTCCGCGGCGGACCGCAGCATCGCGGTGACGTCGCGGCCGGGGGTGTCGGGCAGGGACGGCACGCCCCAGACCGCGGCGACGGCGTCCCGGGCGTCGGGGTCCTCGACGGGCCGGGCGCCGGGCAGCAGCGACGGCAGCGCGCCGGTGTCGACCCCGCCGCGCTCGCCCGCGCGCCGTGGCACCCAGGCGATGCGGGCCCCCGTCCGGGAGCCGAGCGCGGAGACCGCGGTGAGCAGGCCCGGCACCTCGGCGGCGCGCTCGCCGACGAGGACGACCGCGCCGGGCTCGGCGAGCGCGGCGGCGACGTCGTCGGGGAGGGCGTCGAGCGCGGCGGCCTCGTCGCCGGGGGCGACGCGCACCAGGTGGCCGCCGGTCTTCACCACCGCGGGCGTGGTCCAGGACCCGACGTGCACCACGCGGGTGCCCTGGCGGGAGGCCTTGCGCAGCCGCAGGAAGACGATCGGCGACTCCTCCTCGGGCTCGAACGCCACGCACAGCACGGTGCGGGCGGCCTCGAGGTGGGCGTAGGAGACGTGGGAGGGGGCGACGCCCGCGACGTGGCCCGCGAGGAAGTCGAGCTCCTCGGCGGAGTGGGCGCGGGCCCGCTGGTCGACGTCGTTGGTGCCGAGCGCGAGGCGGGCGAACTTGCCGTAGGCGTAGGCGTCCTCGACGGTGAGCCGGCCGCCCGGCAGCACGCCGACCCCCTGCTTCGGGTCGCCCTCGACCTCCACGCCGTCGTCGCCGACGAGCACCCGGCCGGAGCCCTGCCCGTCACGGGCGGCCAGCAGCAGCTCGGCGGCCCGCTCGAGCGCCTCGATCCAGGAGACCGGGGCCAGCTCGCCGTCGTCACCGCGGACCATCGGGTGGAGCACCCGCTGCGGCGAGGTCGGGTAGCGGAAGGCGAAGCGGCCCTTGTCGCAGAGCCACTCCTCGTTGACCGTCGGCTCCTCGCCGGCGAGCACGCGGGTCACGCCGCCGCGGCGCCAGTCCCGGCGGGTCGAGCAGCCGGAGGCGCAGTGCTCGCACTGGCCCGGCGTGGAGACCAGGTCGAACGGGCGGCTGCGGAACCGGTAGGACGCCGAGGTGAGGGCGCCGACGGGGCAGATCTGGATGGTGTTGCCGGAGAAGTAGGACTGGAAGTCCTCGCCCTCGCCCCAGGCGGTCTCCTCGGTCCCGATCTGCTGGTGGGCGCCGCGCTCGAGCAGCTCGATGAAGTCGTCGCCCGCGATCTGCTCGGAGAACCGGGTGCAGCGCTGGCAGAGCACGCAGCGCTCGCGGTCGAGCAGCACCTCGTCGGAGATCGGCAGCGGCTTCGCGAACGTCCGCTTCTCCTCGACGAACCGCGACTCGGCCCGCCCCGAGGACATCGCCTGGTTCTGCAGCGGGCACTCGCCGCCCTTGTCGCAGATCGGGCAGTCCAGCGGGTGGTTGATGAGCAGCAGCTCCATCACGCCCTGCTGGGCCTTGTCGGCCACCGGCGAGGTGTGCTGGGTCTTGACGACCATGCCGTCGGCGACGGTCATCGTGCAGCTGGCCTGCGGCTTCGGCATCGGCCGGCCGCCCATCTCGACCTCGACCAGGCACTGGCGGCACGCGCCGGCCGGGTCGAGCAGCGGGTGGTCGCAGAACCGGGGGACGACGATGCCGAGGCGCTCGCACGTCCGGATGAGGATCTCGCCCTTCGGCGCGTCGACGGTCTGCCCGTCGATCGTCAGTCGGACGTGACCCTCGGGGACCGGGGGCGCGTCCTGCTGCGTCTCGTCCCTCTGGGGGGCCTGTGTCATCAGTGCGCTCCGGCGAGAACGGCAGGGCCTCGGTCATCCGTATGGCCTGCGGGCTGGGCCTGGCAGAGGTCGAGGAACTCCTGGCGGAAGTACTTGATCCCGCTGGTGATCGGCGAGACGGCGCCGTCACCGAGGGCGCAGAACGAGCGGCCGAGCACGTTCGAGCAGACGTCGAGCAGGGTGTCGATGTCGGACTCGGTGCCGTGGCCCTCGGTCAGCCGCCGCAGGATGCCGGCGAGCCAGTAGCAGCCCTCGCGGCACGGCGTGCACTTGCCGCAGGACTCGTGCTCGTAGAACTCGGTCCACTTCATGACCGCCCACGGGACGGACACCGTCTCGTTGAAGATCATCAGGGCGGTGGTGCCGAGCATGGAGCCGGCCTCGGCGGCGCCCTCGAAGTCGAGCGGGACGTCGAGGTGCTCGTCGGTGAACAGCGGCGTCGACGAGCCGCCGGGGGTCCAGAACTTCAGCGGGATGCCGTCCTTCATCCCGCCGGCCATCTCGAGGAGCTCGCGCAGCGTCGTGCCCAGCGGGGCCTCGTACTGGCCGGGCCGCTCGACGTGCCCGGACAGCGAGTAGATCTTCGGGCCGGGCGAGCGCTCGCGGCCCATGGTGCGGAACCACTCCGTGCCGCCCGCGACGATCGACGGGACCGTCGCGATGGTCTCCACGTTGTTGACCACGGTCGGGGCGGCGTAGAGACCCGCCGTCGCCGGGAACGGCGGCTTGAGGCGCGGCTGCCCGCGACGGCCCTCGAGGGAGTCGAGCAGCGCGGTCTCCTCGCCGCAGATGTACGCGCCCGCGCCGGCGTGCACCACGATGTCGAGGTCGAACCCGCTGCCGTGGATGTCCTTGCCGAGATGGCCCGCCTCGTAGGCCTCCTTGACGGCGAAGTGCAGCCGCCGGACGGCGTGGACGACCTCGCCCCGGACGTAGATCGCGCAGAAGTTCGCGCGGATCGCGTAGCTGGTGATGATGCAGCCCTCGATGAGGCTGTGCGGGTCCGCCATCATCAGCGGGACGTCCTTGCAGGTCCCCGGCTCGCCCTCGTCGGCGTTGATGACGAGGTACTTCGGCTTGAACTGCGGGGCGTCCTTCGTGGCCTCGGTCGGCTCCTCGCCCGGCTTGGGCTGCGGGATGAAGGACCACTTCATGCCCGTCGGGAAGCCGGCGCCGCCGCGGCCGCGCAGCCCCGAGTCCTTGACGAGGCTCACCAGGTCGGATGGGGCGGTGGCGAACGCGGTGTCGAGCGCCTCGTAGCCGCCGAGCTCGGTGTAGTGGCGCAGGGTCCACGACTCCGGCAGCAGCCAGCGCCGGGTGAGCACCGGCGTCAGCGGGTCGGGTCGGTACTCCTCGGGCGCTCCGGTCGTCTCGGTCATGACGCGCCTCCCGGGAGGGTGGTGGACTCGGTCGTCCGGTCGGGCCCGGCCTCCGGCATCGGCGGGGCGGTCCAGCCGCGGTCCTCGGCGAGCTGCGCGCCGGCGAGGGTGGCCGGGTCCGCGCTCGGGCCGGCGTTGGCCGCCGCGCCCCCGAGCTCGGGCTCGTCGAAGAAGCCGGCGAGCAGCAGCTCGATGCGCCGGAAGTCGGTCAGCGGCGCCCCGCGGGTGGGGTGCGGCTTCTCGCCCCGCCGCAGCGCGTCGACGATCTCGAGCGCCGAGTCGACGGTCTGGCGGTCGAAGAACTCGTAGTCGACCGTGAGCACCGGCGCGAGGTCGCAGGCCGCGAGGCACTCGGCGTGCTCGATCGTCAGCGAGCCGGGCTCCCCCGGGGTGCCGTGGGTCTCCTCGTGTCCGATCCCGCCCAGGCGCTCGCGGACCGCGGCGTAGATGTCGTCGCCGCCCAGCGCCGCGCACAGGGTGTTGGTGCAGACGCTGACCAGGTGCTCGCCGACCGGCTCGCGCTTGTACATCGTGTAGAACGTCGCGACCGCCGAGACCTCGGCGGGCGTGATGTCGAGGACGTCGGCGCAGAACGCGACGCCCCGGCGGCTCACGTGGCCCTCGACGTACTGCACGAGGTGCAGCAGCGGCAGCAGCGCGGAGCGCGGCTGCGGGTAGCGCGCGACGATCGCGGCGGCCCGCTCGCGCTGGCCGTCGAAGATCGACAGGTCGACCTCGTTGGCGGTCGGCCGGGTCGAGCCCCGGTGGGTCATGTCTTCCGTCGACGTCATCGGTCGCAGCCCCCCATCACGGGGTCGAGGCTCGCCAGGGCGGCGATCACGTCGGAGACCATCCCGCCCTCGCACATGGCGGGGGCGGCCTGGAGGTTGACGAAGCTGGGCTCGCGCAGGTGCACCCGCAGCGGGCGGGTGCCGCCGTCGGAGACGAGGTGCGCGCCGAGCTCCCCACGCGGGGACTCGATCGGCACGTAGGCCTGGCCCGGCGGGACCTTGAAGCCCTCGGTGACCAGCTTGAAGTGGTGGATCAGGGACTCCATCGACTGGCCCATGATCTTGCGGACGTGGTCGAGCGAGTTGCCCATGCCGTCCGCGCCGATCGAGAGCTTGGCCGGCCAGGCGATCTTGGCGTCCTCGACCATCACCGGGCCCGGCTCGAGCGCCTCGACGCACTGCCGGATGATCCGCAGCGACTGGTGCATCTCCTCGACGCGCAGCTTGTAGCGGGCGAACGAGTCGGCGGCGGTGTCGGTGGGGACCTCGAAGTCGTACTGCTCGTAGCCCAGGTACGGGTCGATCTTGCGCAGGTCCCAGGCCAGGCCCGCGGAGCGCAGGATCGGGCCGGTGACGCCGAGCGAGAGGCAGCCGTCGAGGGGCAGGTAGCCGATCCCGACGAGGCGCTGCTGCCAGATGGCGTTGCCGGTGAGCAGCTGGTGGAACCCCGGAAGCCGGGAGTCCATGACGTCGCAGAACTCGAGGATGCGCTTCTCGGCGCCCTCGGGGAGGTCCTGGACGACGCCCCCGGGCCGGATGAACGCGTGGTTCATGCGCAGGCCGGTGAGGAACTCGAGCAGGTGCAGGACCTCCTCGCGCTCCCGGAAGCCGTTGGTCATGCCGGTCAGCGCGCCGAGCTCCATCCCGCCGGTGGCGAGGGCGACCAGGTGCGAGCCGATCCGGTTGATCTCCATGAGGAGCACCCGCATGACCTGGGCCCGGGTCGGGACCTCGATGCCGAGGAGGCGCTCGATGGACATGCAGTAGGCGGTCTCGGTGAACAGCGGCGCGAGGTAGTCGCACCGGGTCACGAACGTGACGCCCTGGGTCCAGGTGCGGTACTCGCAGTTCTTCTCGATGCCGGTGTGCAGGTAGCCGATCACCAGCCGGCAGTCGGTGACCGTCTCGCCGGAGATCTCCAGGACGAGGCGCAGCACGCCGTGCGTGGAGGGGTGCTGCGGCCCCATGTTGATGACGATGCGCTCGTCGCCGCTGGCCTCGCCGAGCAGCTCGTCCCAGTCGCCGCCGGTGACCGTGTAGACGGTCCCCTCGGTGGTCTGGCGGGAGGACGCGGCGTAGGGGTCGGCCGCGGTGTCGGGGCCGGGGTCGATGTCGGTCACGTGTACGCCCTCCGCTGGTCGGGCGGCGGGATCTCGGCGCCCTTGTACTCGACCGGGATGCCGCCCAGCGGATAGCTCTTGAGCTGCGGGTGGCCGTTCCAGTCGTCCGGCATGAGGATCCGGGTCAGGCTCGGGTGGCCGTCGTAGACGATGCCGAACATGTCCCAGGTCTCGCGCTCGTGCCAGTCCGCCGTCGGGTAGACCGAGACGAGCGAGGGGCAGTGCGGGTCGGCGAGCTCGAGGCACACCTCGAGGCGCAGCCGCCTGCGGTAGGTCATCGACAGCAGCTGGACGACCGAGTGCAGCTGCTGGGGGATGCCCTCGCCGTAGTCGACGCCGGACACCCCGGAGCAGAACTCGAAGCGCAGCGCCGGATCGTCGCGCAGGGTGCGGGCCAGCGTCGGGAGGTGCTCGCGGGCGACGTACCAGGTCATCTCGCCCCGGTCGACCGTCACCTGCGGGACCGCCTCGTCGAACCCGACCGGACCGCCCTCCTCGAGCGCGGCCGCGGTCTCGTCGACGACCTCGTCGAACCAGCCGCCGTAGGGCCGCTCGGCCGGGGCCGGCGCATAGGCCGGCAGGCGCAGGCCGCCGAAGCCGGAGGTGTCACCCGACCCGGAGATGCCGAACATGCCCTCGCGGGCCCGGCCGGTGACCGTCGGCGCGTGCGGGCGGTGCTGCTCGACCGGGCCCTGCGCGACGGCGCCTGCCGAGGACTCGTTGGTCGCTCCCGTCGGCCCGCTCGCGCCGCCGGCCCCCGTCGAGGGGACCCCGGGCTGCTTGTCGTCGGCCACGTCCTCGTTCTCGGCAGCCATCAGGACTTCTCCCGCCCGTACTTGACCGAGGAGGGCAGCAGCTCGAGCTTCTCGCCCTGCGCGCGGCGCTCGGCGGCGAGCTCGGCCCGCACCGGGCCCAGCGGCTCCTGCTGGATCTTCTGGTGGAGCTTGAGGATCGCGTCGATCAGCATCTCCGGCCGCGGCGGGCAGCCCGGCAGGTACATGTCGACGGGGACGACGTGGTCGACGCCCTGCACCACGGCGTAGTTGTTGAACATCCCGCCGGACGACGCGCAGACGCCCATCGCGAGCACCCAGCGGGGCTCGGCCATCTGGTCGTAGAATCTGGCGCAGGACCGGGGCCATCTTGTTGGTCACCCGGCCCGCGACGATCATCAGGTCGGCCTGGCGGGGGCTGGGCCGGAAGACCTCCATGCCGAACCGGCCGAGGTCGTAGCGCGGCGCCCCCGAGGTCATCATCTCGATCGCGCAGCACGCCAGACCGAAGGTGGCGGGCCACAGCGACGCCTTGCGCGTCCAGTTCACCAGCCCCTCGACGGTGGCCAGCAGGATGCCGTTGGGCAGCTTCTCTTCGAGTCCCATGTCAGCGGAGCTCCCTGTCATTCCGACTCGTGGCGCGTCGGCTCATGGCTTACGTCCAGTCCAGGCCGCCGCGCCGCCACACGTAGGCGTAGGCGAAGGCGACGGTGCCGATGAACAGGACGACCTCGACCAGGCCGAACAGGCCGAGGGCATCGATGTTGATGACGAACGGGTAGAGGAACACCATCTCGACGTCGAAGAGGATGAACATCATCGCCGTGAGGTAGTAGGCGACCGGCACGCGACCGCCACCGACCAACGGCTGCGGCGACGGCTCGATGCCGCACTCGTAGGTGTCGAGCTTGGCGCGGTTGTAGCGCCGCGGGCCCACGTAGGGCGCGGCGGTGACCGAGAAGAGCGCGAACCCCCCGGCGAGGATGAACATGACGAGGAGGGGGACGTAGGCGGTCAGCCCCGCCGTACCCGGGCCCTGCATCTCGAAGACCTCCTGCACGTTCGTCGTTCGTCGTCGCTGGTCGTGCCGGGTCCGGCCCCCGAAACCCGGGTGGGTCGTGGCCGTCGACACCGCTCTTCCGGTGTCCGGGGTCACGTCCTCCGGACGGAGGTCGACCCTACGGAGCGCGGTGGTACGCACCCCTGTTGAGGGTCGCCTTACCCGAGGGGTTGTCGCCGGTTCATGCGGCCCGATCCCTCCCCGGCGCGGAGCGCGTGGTCGGCTTGGCGTGCCGGGCGGGGCGCCCGGCGGACGGCGGGGCGTCGGAGAGCTGCGGGGTGAGCCGCAGCAGCAGCTCCAGGAGCCGGTCGGAGGCGTCGCCGTCGCGACGGTCGTGCAGGTTCGCGAGCAGCTTGAGCAGGAACCGCATGAGCGCCTGGCGGGGGAGCCCGTGACGGGCGGTGTACTGCACCAGCCACGGGTGGCGCAGCGCGTGCGCGAAACGGTTGCCCAGCCGGTAGTAGCTGGCGAGCTCCGCCCGGACGGCCGCCGGATAGCCCTCCAGCGCGCGTTCCCGGCCCGGCCCCTCGGGGCGGGCGCGGGCCTGGAGGACGGCCTCGGCCGCGAGCGCGGCGGACTGCATGGCGTAGGCGATGCCCTCGCCGTTGAAGGAGTTGACCATGCCGCCCGCGTCGCCGACGAGCAGCAGGCCGTCGGCGTAGACCGGGGTGCGGTTGAGGCCCATCGGCAGTGCGGCCCCGCCGATGTCGTTCACCGCGTTCTCCTCGGTGAACCCCCACTCCGGCGGGAGCGAGTCGCACCAGGCGCGCAGCATCGAGCGGTAGTTCGACCCGGAGGCGTTGGACTGCGACAGGATCCCGAGCCCGACGTTGGCCGTCCCGTCGCCCATGCCGAACACCCAGCCGTAGCCGGGGAGCAGCCGGTCCTCGGG
>CAWKGY010000011.1:0-251049 GCA_963849235.1 uncultured Actinomycetota bacterium
GCCGCACCCGGGTGTCGGACGCACTCGTGATCATGGAGCAGGGAGTTGCGGCCGTCCCTCTCGGGGCCGCCGGACCGCGAGGGGCACCTCCGGCAGGCCCCGGGCGACGCCGGAGTGCCCGAGGTGCTCCTGATCATGAACGCGGGCTCGGGCCCCAGGAGCGAACGGCGCCGTCCTCCCGCCAGGCGGCAGCAACGCGCCATTGCTGCCACGGGGCCCGGGGGCGGCCACGGGACCGGGGGCGACCGCCGGACCGCGGGCTGCCACGGGACCGGGGGCGACCTCGCGACGGGCCGTCCTCCATGATCGACCCCATGCCCACGCTCCCGGACCTCGACGTCCCGGCGGTCACCCAGTGGGAGTCGCCGGAGCTCGTCGCCGACATCCTCGCCGGGCGGATGCGCGCCGCCGAGGACCCGCGCTGGGCCCGGTCGGGAGCCGACGACCCCGAGGACTACGAGTTCTGGAGCTGGCGCATCTGCGGCATGGCCTGCCTGGAGATGGTCCTGCGCCACCGGGACGGCGGGGTCCGCCCGCTCGTCGAGATGGCGAAGGAGGCGTGCGGGTACGGCGCGTACGTCCGGCGGGACGGCGGCCTGCACGGCCTGGTCCACGCCCCCTTCGTGGACTACGTGGCCGACCGCTTCGCCCTCGAGGCGGCCACCGAGCCGGAGCTCACGACGGATCGCCTGCACGGACTGCTCGACGACGGGTGCCTCGTCGTCGCCTCGGTGCACCCGGCGATCCGCGACCCCGCGGCCGTCCCACCTGCCGTCGGGGGCCACCTCGTGCTCGTCACCGGCCGGACCGGGGACGGCGTCGTGATCAACAATCCTTCCGGTGACCGGGCCGCGACCCAGCACCGGGCCGTCGTCGGGGACGCCGACTTCGCCCGCTTCGCCGCCGGCCGGGGCATCAGCTGCCGCCCGCGGCGGTAGACCGGGGCGCATGGAACGCGACTTCGTCGGCCACGGACCCGACGCCCCGCTCGAGGCCTGGCCCGACGGCTCCCTGGTGGCGGTCAACATCGTGGTGAACGTCGAGGAGGGTGCCGAGGCCGCCTGGCCCGACGGCGAGGGCAACGACGCGTGGGGCGAGTACGCCCTGCCCGTCGACCCCGCGATCCGCGACCTGGGCACGGAGGGCCACTTCGAGTTCGGCAGCCGCGTCGGCATCTGGCGGCTGGTGCGCCTGCTCGAACGCTTCGACGCCCCCGCGACGTTCGGCGTCTGCGCCCGCGCCCTGGAGCGCAACCCGCCGTTCGCGGCGTGGCTGCGGGCGAGCGGGCACGACGTGATCGGCCACGGTTACCGGTGGGCCGAGGTGACGCAGATGAGCGAGGACGAGGAGCAGGCGGACCTCGAGCACGCGATGCGGGTGCTCCCCGAGCTCGTCGGGCGCCCGGTCCGCGGCTGGTACGTGCGGTCGTTCCCCAGCGAGCGCACGCGCCGGCTCGCCGCCGCGCACCCCGACCTCGTCTACGACAGCGACGCGGTGAACGACGAGCTCCCGTACTGGACCGAGGTCGACGGGCGTCGCTGGCTCGTCGTCCCCTACTCCAAGGTCCACAACGACACGCGGTACTTCCTCGCCCCGACCTACGCCACGCCGCGCCACTTCGCCGAGACGCTGATCGGCGCCGCCGAGTTCCTCCTCGACGAGGCCCGCCACGGCGCGGGCGCCCGCCTCTTGACGATCGGGCTGCACCCCCGGTGGAGCGGGCAGGCCGCACGGGCGGCCGCGGTCCGCGACGTGCTCGCCCACCTCACCGCGCGGCCGGGGATCTCCCTGGTGCACCGCCAGCAGGTCGTCGACTGGTGGACGGCAGCCACGGGCTGAGTGACCCGGGCCAGGCGCAGGGCCGTCACGGCGAGCCGGGCCGCTTCCCGATCGCGGCGTCGGCCCGCGGCAGCGTCCGGTCCGCGCGGACTCAGGCCGCCTCGGGCTCGTCGCCCTCGCCGGCGTCCCGCGCCACGTTCCGTGGGACCCCGACGAGCCGCCGGCGGACGTTGACCACCAGCTGCACCGTGTTGACCAGCGTCAGGACCGCCCAGAGCGCCGCGCCGACGGTCGTGATCACGCCGGCCGCCGAGGGGACGATGCCGGCTGCCGCGAACGAGAGGCCGCCGATCAGCAGCCGGGTGGGTCGCTCGGGGATCGTCACGAGGCCGACCTCGGACATGCGCTCGGCGGCGGCGCTCCCCCGGATCGACTCGTCGAGGATCGTCAGGACCGCGGCCGCCGCGCACAGCGGACCGGGGGCACCGAGGGCCCACAGCCCGGCGACCATGCTGAGGTCGCCGATGCGGTCGACCAGCTGGTCCAGGACCCGGCCCCACGCCGACGCGGTGTCGGTGATCTCCGCGACGGCGCCGTCGACGCCGTCGAGCAGCGCCACGACCACGACGAGGACCGCCGCGAGCAGCGGCCACCGCCCGCCGAGCCAGGCGACGACGCCGACGGCGATCGCCCCGACCGCGCCCGTGGTGGTCACCCAGGTCGCCGGGATGCGACGCCGGGCCGCCGGAGCGGCGAGCCGGTGCGCGATGCGCAGCCACAGCATCGTCAGGGGCGAGGACCGGACGTCGTAGCCGCCGTGGGCCCGCGACCAGCGGTCGATGTAGGCCTCGAGGTCATCGACGTCCACGCCCACCACCCCCACGGCCCTCGTCGGCAGTTGCGGATCGCGGCCCCGACACGTCCGGGAGCGGATGACCCGGGAGCACTCTACTGGCGGGTCACCCCAGCCGGGACACGCCGAGAACGGGTCCACCTCGCACCGTCGGCCCCGTCACCGGACCGGGCCGGCGCGGCCCGACGCCCGGCTCAGGCCGACCATGATCACCGCGATGAGGAGGAACCGGACGCCCGGGCCACATTTCCTCGTCGTCCTGGTGATCATGATCGGCCGGGTCAGCTGGAGGCGAGGCCCTCAGCCCGCCGCGGCCGCGGGACCCGCTCAGCACCGCCGCCTCCACGGCGTCGGCCCCCGCGGGCGACGAGACGCGCCAGCGCGCCGAGCGTGGGATCGACGCGTCCCGTCGCGGGAAAGGCGAGGACGAGGACGCGCGCAACGACGGATCCGCTACAGCGCGCGGACGAACAGCTCGGCGATGCGCTCGCCCTCGCCGGCGAGCTCCGGGTCGGTCCCCGGACCGGGCACGCGCCGCAGCGAGCGCCCGACCGCGCCGTTGATGGCGCCGCGGACCGCGCCGGCGACGACGGCCGGGTCGATCGGCTCGAGGCCGGACCCGTCACGCGCGTCGGCCCGCTCGGCCTGGGCCGCGGCCACGAGGTCGGCGACCACCGTGGTCGCCCCCGCCTCCAGGTCCGCCGACCCGGACATCCCCCGGGCGCTCATGATCTCGACGAGCGCGACCGCATCGGCCCGGTGTGCCGCGACCCAGTCGAAGTTGCCCTGCACGTAGGCCCGGAACCGCCCCACGGCGGTGGTCTCGGCCGCCACCCGGGGTGCGACGAGGTCCTGAGCCGTCGACAGCACCGTCGTGACGACCTCGCTCATCAGCTCGGCCTTGCCCGTGAAGTAGTACGAGATCATCCCGACGCTCGACAGGCCGGCGGTCCGGGCGATCTTCCCGAGCGACGTGTCGGCGTACCCGAGGTCGGCCAGGGTGTCGACCGCCGCGCGCACGATCTGCTCCCGCCGCGCCGTCTCGGTGAACGTCCGGCGCTCTCTCGCCTCGCTCGTTCTTGCTGGCATGACCTCAACCTAGCACGATCGAGCGAGCTCTTGTACGGTCGTGCAAGACCGCAGCCGCGCCGGGCGAACGCCGCACCGACGCACGAGGAGTGACGGGACATGGCGACCGAACGGACCACCGACCACGAGGCCGGGGCGACGAACGACCCGTCGCCGAGCACCTCGCCGGGCCGGGCCGGCCGGCCCGGCGGCACCGTCGCGATCGTCGTCGCGATCGCCGACGTCGTCGTCCCGATCGCGCTGTACTACGTGTGCCGCGGCCTCGGCTTCTCCGAGCTGGACTCCCTGCTGATCAGCTCGGTGGCCCCGATCGTGAGCTTCGCGGTGCAGGCCCTGGTCACCCGGCGGGTCGACGGCATCGCGATCTTCATCGGCGCCGTGCTGGTGCTCAACATCGCGGTGGCACTCACCGCCGCCGACCCGCGCACCCTGCTCGCCCGCGACGGCTGGATCACCGGTCTCGCGGGCCTGTTCTTCCTCGTGACGCTCCGCGCGAAGCGGCCGTTCGTCTTCTCCATCGCGCGCCCGCTCGCGGAGGGTCGGCTCGGGCCGCCGGGGGAGGACTGGGACTCGGTCTGGGACCGGTTCCCGCTCTTCCGCCACGTGTGGCGGGTGCTCACGGTCGTGTGGGGCGTCGGCCTGCTCGTCGACGCCGTCATCCGCGTCGTCTTCGCCTACACCCTGCCCGTCGACGTGGTCCCGGCGTCCAACGGCATCCAGTACGCCGTGGTCTACGTGATCCTGCAGGTCATCACGCAGGTCTACCTGCGGCGGTCCGGGATGATGCAGCTGCCCGGCTTCACCTTCACGCGCCGCCGCACCGTCTGACGGGGGCCTCAGCCCTCGCCGCCATCGTGCCGGCCACCGCCACCCCCGTGACCGGAGTTCCGGGAGTTCCCGCCGTCGTCGTCCCCACCGCCGTGGTGGTCCTCCGCGACGCGCCGCGACGCGGGGGCCGCCGCCGGGTTCGGCCGGGGCGTGCGTGACGGGGTGATGGCCCTCCGGTCGGCCGGCGCCGGGTCGACGAGCGCCGCCACCGTCGCGGGCGCGGGCTCCGCGCCGGCCACGGGCGCGGCGACCGCGGCCGGACCGGGCGCCGACGACGGAGCCCCGACCGACGGCAGGGTCACGACGGCGGGCGTTGCCGGCACCGGATCGCTCGTCCGCCCGAGGACGATCGCGAGGACGGCGGCCACGATCACCAGGAGGCCGGCGGCCACGACGGCGAGGCCGCGCCGCCTCGCCGTCGACCGCACCCCCGACCGGCCAGGGCTCGCGATCGTGGCCGTGGGTGGGGCCGTGGGTGGGGCCGCTGCAGAGAACTCGTCCTCGGCGCTGTGCAGCGCCGCGGCGACCTGCCGGGCGGACGGCCGCCGCGCCGGGGACCCGTCGGTCATGGTCATCAGGAGGGTCCGCAGCGCCGCCGGCAGGTCCGCGGGGACGCGGGGGGCGACGTTCAGCCGGGTCAGGACGGTCTCGAAGCCGGTCCCGGGGAGCCCGAGATCGCCGGTGGCGGCCTCGAGCAGGACCAGCCCGAGGGCGTAGACGTCCGCGGCGGGCCCGACGGCGGTCCCGCGCAACTGCTCGGGCGCCATGTAGACCGCGGTCCCGACCACCGCGTCGGTCGCCGTGACCCGGGTGGCGTCGACGAGCCGGGCGACGCCGAAGTCGGCCAGCCGCGGACCGTGGAGCGGGTCGAGCAGGACGTTCGCGGGCTTCACGTCGCGGTGGGTGATCCCCTGGGCGTGGATGACGACCAGCGCCTCGGCGAGGGCAGCCCCCAGGGCGACCACCTCCGGGACGGGGAGGCAGCCGTGGGCCAGGCGCCGGTCGAGCGAGGGCCCCTCGACGAGGTCCATCACCAGGTGGGAGCGCCCGTCCTCGGTGCCGGCGTCGAGCAGCCGCACGAGCCCGGGGTGATCGAGGCGGGCCAGCGTCCGGACCTCCAGCCGCTGACGACGACGGTCCGGCCCGTCGGCGCCCGGCGCGAAGCGCTTGAGCGCGACGGCGCGTCCCGTGTGGCGATCCCAGGCACGGTGCACCGTCGCGGAGCCGCCCTGGCCGAGGACCTCGCCGAGCTCGTAGCGGCCCAGCACGACCTCGGCGACGGCCGGGTCCGTCACCCCGACCCACCTCGCCACGGCCGGGTCGGCGTCGTCCGTTCCACGTCCACCTCCTGGGGCAGCCGGTCCCCCTGCTCCCCTACACGGAGCGGGCCCGCGTTCGGTTCACCGCCGGCGCGCCCTCGCTGAACCATCGGCGACCGGGCCCCGTGTTCCCGGGTGTCAGCCTCCTGCTCGCCGGAGAGGGGCCCGGTCCCGATGAGCGCCGTCGCCGTTCCCGCGCCCGCCGTCGTCCCGGCGCGCCGGCGGCCGGTCGCGGTGCTCGAGCTGCTGGTCGGGGTGGCGGTGGTCGTGGCCGTGGTGGTGCACCTGGGCACCGGGGCGGTCCTCGACGGCCTGCGCGCGGTCTCCCCCACCGCGGTCATCGCCGCCCTCGGACTCGGAGCGATCACCACGGCGGCGTGCGCGGCCCGCTGGTGCGTGGTCGCCCGCGGCCTCGGACTCCCCATCCGATTCGGCCCCGCCCTCGGGGACTGCTACCGCGCCCAGTTCCTCAACTCCGTGCTGCCCGCCGGAGTCCTCGGCGACGTCCACCGCGCGGTCGATCACGGCCGCCGCGCCGGCGACCTCGCCCGCGGCGTGCGCGCGGTGGTCCTCGAACGCCTCGCCGGCCAGACCGTGGTCATCGCCGGCGCCCTCGCGATCCTGCTGATGCTCCCCAGCCCGGTCCACGCCCTGCTCACCGACCTCACCCACTCCCTGCCCGCGATCGCCACCACCACCGCTATCGCGGTGGCGGTGCTGCTGGCCCTGGCCGGGATCCCCCGGGTCCGGCGCACCCTGACCGAGCTCGCCGCCAGCACCCGCGCCGGGCTGTTCACCCGACGCACCGGCCCCGCCGTCCTCGGGCTCTCGGTGATCGCCATGCTCGGGCACCTCGGGCTGCTCGCCGTCGCCGCCGCCGCGGTCGGGGTCCAGGCCGGGCTCGCCGCGCTGGTACCGCTGCTGGTGCTCTCCCTGCTGGCCATGGGCCTACCGCTCAACGTCGGCGGCTGGGGACCCCGCGAGGCCACCACCGCGGTCGCGTTCGGCCTGGCCGGGCTCGGCGCCGACGCCGGCCTGGCCACCGCGGTCGCCTTCGGCGTCCTCGCCCTGGTCTCCACCCTGCCCGGCCTCGGGGTGCTCCTCCTGCGGGCCGGGAGCCGACGACCCCCGGACGACCTCGGGCTCGTCAGCGGCCACGAACGGTCCGCCGCACTCGCCTTGTCGTGGTCTCCTGCGGTCACCCGACCACCTCGTCGTTGTGAATCACCACGACAAGGCCGACCGGGGACCGCGAAAGCCCGCGACAGGCCGGCATCGCTCCCCCGGAACGCCGCCGTGCCCGTCCCTGGGCGAGGCCATCGGGCGCAGACGGCCGCGAGTGAATGGCGCCGTCCTGCCGTCGGACGGCAGCAACGCGCCATTGCTGCCACGGCGCCGGGACGACAGCCCCCGCACCGAGGACCTCCCGCGGCGGGTGACCCACCTGCGCTACCGCGTCCGCCACGGGTGAGGCGCGGACGCGGTCAGCCCAGCCCCGCGCGCCGGGCCCGTTCGACGGCCTGGGCCCGGCCCTCGACGTGCAGCTTCGCGAACACCGCCGACGCGTGGTTGGTCACCGTCTTGGGGGCCAGCCCGAGACGGGACCCGATGGCGGCCGTCGTCAGCCCGGCGGCGAGCAGTTCGAGCACCTCGCGCTCGCGGGCGGTGAGCTCGGGGAACGGCTCCGCGGCCGCCTGGCGGCCCCCGAGCTGGGAGAGCACCCGGCGGGCGATCCCGGGCCCGAAGATGGCCTCGCCCGCGGCGACGGCGCGGATGGCCCGGACGATCTCGTCCTGGGCGGCTCCCTTGAGCACGTAGCCGGCGGCCCCGGCGCGCAGGGCGGCGAAGACCGAGTCGTCGTCGTCGAACATCGTCAGGACCAGCACGGAGACCTCCGGGGCGGCGCGCTGCAGCTCGCGGGCCACGCCGACCCCGTCCAGCTCCGGCATCTGGATGTCGAGCACCAGGACGTCGGGCCGCAGGGTCACCACGACCCGCACCGCGTCCCGGCCGGTGGCCGCCGTCCCGACGACGTCGATCCCGGGCACCGAGGCCAGCAGCGCCGCGAGCCCGTCCCGGACGACCGGGTGATCGTCCGCGAGGACCACCCGCAACGACGGGCTCATCGGGCGGGCTCCACGACGGCGACGGCAGGCACCTCACCGGCGGGCGCCGCCTCGTCCGGGAGCGGCAGCCAGGCCCGCACCCGCCCGCCGCCGCCCGCGCGGGGACCCACCTCGAGGTGCCCGCCGACCTCGTCGGCCCGCTCGCGCATCCCCGTAAGGCCGACGCCGGGCGTCCATGCCCCACCGCCCGGGCCGTCGTCGGACACCGTGACCTCGAGCCCCCGGCCGTCGAGCGCGAGCCCGACCACGACGCGCGTGGGCCGGGCGTGCCGCACGGCGTTGACGACGCCCTCGGTGACGATGCGGTACGCGGCGGCCTCGACGGCGGCCGGCAGCGGCGGCAGGGGGTCGGGCTCGTCGAGGACGACCGCCGGTCCCGGGCCGGCCGCCACGGACTCGAGGTGGCGCTGCAGGGCACCGACCAGGCCGAGCTCGTCGAGCGAGGGCGGGCGCAGCGCGCGGACCAGCCGGCGCACGTCCTCGATGGCCTCGGCCACCTCCTCGCGCAGCGTGGCCAGCAGCTCGGTCGCCCGCGCCGGCTCGGCCGGCACGAGGTTGCGGGCGGCGTCGGCCCGGTAACCGATGCCGGTCAGGACCGGCCCCAGGCCGTCGTGCAGGTCGCGCCGCAGCCGACGCCGCTCCTCCTCCCGGGCAGCGACGATCGCGGTGCGGGACGCGGCGACGTCCTCGGCCAGCGCCCGCGCGTGGACCGCGGCGGCCAGCGGAGCGGCGAGCAGCTCCAGCGCCGCGCGGTCGGGACGGTCGAGCGCACGCTGGCCGCGTCGGATGCCGACCACCAGCTCGCCGACGTCACGGCCGCCGTAGCGCAGCGGCAGGCGCTCCGTCCCCACGTCCGGGCCGCCGTCGTCCTGCCCCGGCGTCCGGCTCCAGGCCACGCCGGCGCTGCCCGGGGCGTGCACCGCGACCGACGGCAGGCGCAGCGCCTCGCCGATCGCGGCGAGCACGTCCCGCTCCTCCCCCACGGCCAGCTGCTCACCCAGCCGGGACACCGCGCGCAGCGGATCGCCACGGTCGCCGTAGAAGGCCCGGTCGACCAGCCGCTGGAGCCGGTTCCGCACCGGGACGGCCGCCAGCACCACCACGACCGTCGCGGCGGCCGACGTCCCGAAGCCGCCCTCCGTGCGCAGCACGAGCTCGAACAGCGTCACCAGCCCGAGCCAGACGGCGAGCACCAGCGCGCTGAGCAGCACGTAGAGCACGGCGCGGGAGACGACGAGCCGGATGTCGAGCAGCTGGTGACGCAGGATCGCGATCGTGATCGACACCGGGATCAGCGTGATCACCAGCAGGTTCAGGACGGGGAGCCCGATCGGCGCGGGTCCCCAGAACGTGATGTCGACGGCGACGACGAGGACGGCGAGCACCAGCCACAGCAGCTGACGCCGGGTGCGCTCGTCCCCGCGGCGGTAGCGCACGACCAGCGAGGCCAGCACGCCGACGAGAACCAGCACGAAGCCCCACTCGGCCACCGCGGAGACGACGCCCCAGACCGCGTCGTCGAGCCGCACCCAGCCGTGCAGCTGGTTGTCCGGCCCGATGCCCGACGGGTCGGTGCCGTTCTCCAGGACGAACAGCGCCGCGACCACGACCAGCACCCCCGCGAAGGGGCGCCACCGCGGCCCGGGGAGTCGCCCTGTCGGGAAGAGCAGCAGCGCCGCGGGGAGGCAGAACCCGATCGCGCACGGCCACGCGAAGGAGAAGACGGTGGCGATGCTGCGCGCGGCGGCCTCCGACCAGCCCCGGGCGAGCGCCGCGAGGATCAGCGGGGCGGACGCCGCCGTGAGGGTCTGCAGCACCCCGCCGGCCGCGAGCAGCCAGCCGATCGGGTTGCGCGGCCGGTGCCACGCGAGCAGGAGCCCGCTGAGCGCCCCGGCCAGCCCGATCGCGGAGTTGGTCACGAGATAGGCAGCCACCGCGTCGGCGAACGACATGCCCGCGATCGCGGCCCCCACGACCGCGGCGGCCACCTCGACGAGCACCAGGACGAACAGCAGCCCGGCCACGGCCGCCGTCGTCCGGGTCCGGCCGTGCCCGCCCCCCTCGCTGCCCTCCACGCTCCGTAGCGTCGCAGGTCAGCGGCCCGAAGTCCCGGGTCCGTGTCCCGGGTCCGACCGGGAGGACACCCGGTCACCCGGGCACCTCCGGCCCTGCTCCCCGGGAGCACGCCGACGGCACCGTCGTCGTCATGAACGACTCGACCTCCGCGCCCGGCATCGCCCCGGCCGCCACCTCGTCCCCCACCGCTCCGGCGCCTTCCATCGGTCGCGGCCTCGCCGTGACCGTCGCCGCCGTCGGCCCCCTCGCCGTCGCCGTCCTCCGCCTGCTGCTGCCCTCGGACACGACCGACGACTCCGCCGCCGTCATCGCCAAGGCCCTGAGCCATCCCGAGCTGCAGACCACCGTGCTCTGGCTCGACTACCTCGCGATGCTGACCCTGCCGCTGGCCGTGCTCCTCGTGGCCGTCCGCGCCGTCCGGGCGGCCCCGGTGCTCGGCTGGATCGGGGCGGTCGTCGCCTGGCTCGGGTTCGCGACCCTGCCCTGGGCGGCCGGGCTCGATCCGGTGCCGCTGGCCGCCACCGACGCCGGCATCCCCCAGGACGCCACCGCCCGGCTGCTGGACACGCTGGCGGTCATCGGGCCCGGGGGGCTCCAGGGCACGGTGTTCGTCGCCGGCCACGTGCTGGGCACGGTGCTGCTCGGCCTCGCCCTCTGGCGGGCGGTGCCCCGGTGGGCCGCGATCGCGATCATCGTGTCCCAGCCCCTGCACTTCGTGGCCGCGGTCGTCCTCTCGAGCCACGTCCTCGACGCCGCGGCCTGGGCGCTGACCGCCGTCGGGTTCGCCGTGGCCGTGGCGGTCGCTCGCCCGGCGCAGACCTGACCCGAGACCGCCGAGACGCGATCGGGCCGAGAAGGATGGTCGCCATGGCACTGATCGCGATCGAGGAGCACTGGAACCTGCCCGAGCTGACGGCGGCGGTGAAGGCGCTGCCCGCCGAGCGTGGCGACGACAGCATCGTGTTCGACGAGATGGGCGACAACCTCGAGCACCTCGACGACATCGGGGACGCCCGGATCGCGTTCATGGACGCCCAGGGCGTCGACGTGCAGATTCTCTCCCTCGCGCCGCCCGGGACGCAGCCGCTCGACCCGGGCGACGCGCTGGCTCTGAGCCGGCGGGCGAACGACCTCGCCGCCGAGGCCGTCGCGCGCCACCCGACGCGGCTGCGCGCCTTCGCCACCCTCCCGATGACCGACGGCGCCGTCGCCGCGGCCGAGCTCGAGCGCGCCGCAGGCCTCGGCGCCGTCGGCGCGATGGTCTACGGGCGCACCGGTGACACGCCCCTGGACGACCCCCGCTACGACGACCTCTTCGCCGCGGCGGCCGGCCTCTCCCAGCCGATCTTCATCCACCCGCAGATCCCGCGGCGCGTGATCCGCGAGGCCGCCTACAGCGGCTTCGACCCGCTGACGGACCTCGCCCTCGCGACGTTCGGCTGGGGCTGGCACCTCGAGGCGGCACTCGCGGCCCTGCGCCTGATCGTGCGCGGGACGTTCGACCGCCATCCCGACCTGCAGCTCGTCCTCGGGCACTGGGGCGAGCTCCTGCTGTTCTGGCAGGACCGCACCGACAGCCTCTCCCGCGTATCGGGCCTGGATCGCAAGGTCTCGGAGTACGTGCGCGCCAACGTCCACATCACGAGCTCCGGGATGCTCAACCCGACGCTGCTGCGCCACGCCCTCGAGGCCACGACGCCGGACCGGCTCATCTTCTCCACCGACTACCCGTTCCAGCGCCCGGGCCGGGCGGACATCGCCGAGTTCCTCACCGCGTTCCCGACCGACGAGGCCCGCGAGCAGTTCACCGCCGGCAACGCCCGCGCCCTCTTCGGGATCGACACGGAGCCGGGGACGGGGGTCACAGCGTCCGGTTTCTAATGTAGTTTCAATCCTCGCCGCGACGGCCGCCGAGGGGAGCGTGACGGGTGTACAGCCGCGAGCACGACGAGCTGCGGGCCGCGGTGCGCGGGCTGCTCGAGAAGTCGGCCGACAGCGCCCGGGTGCGCGCGACGATCGAGGGCGGGACCCACGACGCGGCGCTGTGGCGGCGCATGAGCGACGAGCTCGGGCTGCCGGGCCTCGCGGTGGCCGAGGAGCACGGCGGGTCCGGGGCCGGCGTCGTCGAGCTCGCGGTGGTGCTGGAGGAGATCGGTCGCGCCAACCTCCCGTCGCCCTTCCTCACGACCGTGCTCGGCACGCTCGCGCTGGAGACCGCGGGCGCCGCCGACCTCGTCCCCGCCCTGGCCCGCGGGGAACGCCTCGCGACCCTGCACCTCGGGCCCGCCGCGGGCCGCCTCCGCCACGTCCCCGACGCCGCCGCCGCCGACGTCCTGGTCCTCGTCGACGCCTCCGGTGCCGCGGTCGTCGACCTCACGGACCCCGGCGTCCGGCGGACGCCGCTGCAGACCATGGACCTCACCCGGGGGCAGGCCCACGTCGACCTGGACGGAGCCCCGCTCCGGCATCTCCCGGCCCCCGACGGCTGGGCCGCCCGGACGGCGTCGGTCGCCGCCGTCCTGGTGGCGTGCGAACAGATCGGCGGTGCCGAGCGGGTGCTGGAGCTCTCGACCGCCTACGCGTGCGGACGGGTCCAGTTCGGGCGTCCGGTCGGCTCCTTCCAGGCCGTCAAGCACCTGCTGGCCGACATGCTCATCGAGCTGGAGCTCGCCCGGTCCGCGCAGCGCCACGCCGTCGCGCTCGCCGCCGACCCGCACACCCCACCCGACGACCTCGACGCGGCGGCCCGCACGGCCCGCGTCGCGTGCTCGCGCGCGTTCGTCCGGCTCACCGGCGACGCGATCCGCGTGCACGGCGGGATCGGCTACACCTGGGAGCACGACGCCCACCTCTACTTCCGACGGGCCCGCGCCTCCGCGGCGTTGTTCGGCTCCGAGGCCGACGACGTCGAGCGCCTGGCCGTCCACGCCGGGCTCGGCCCGGCGGCCGTCTCCGGGGAGGGGTCGTGACCGAGACGATCGAGGCGTTCCGGCACCGCTGCGCGTCCTGGTTCGCCGAGCACGGCTGCCCCGCGGGTCGGGCACCGAGCCGCTCCCGCGAGCCGGGCGAGTACGTCGCCGCCGCCCGCGCCCACCAGCGTGCGCTGTCCGACGCGGGCCTCGCCGGCCTCACCTGGCCGGTCGAGTACGGCGGCCACGGGCTCGATCCCGAGTTCCGGCGGGCGTTCGACGAGGAGGCGGCCGGCTACGAGACGTTCGCCGACCTGTTCACGATCGGGCTGGGCATGTGCGGGCCGGTGCTGATGAGCCTCGGGACCGAGGAGCAGCGCCGCCGCTACGTGCCGCCGATGCTGCGGGCGGACGAGGTGTGGTGCCAGCTGTTCTCCGAGCCCGGTGCCGGTTCCGACCTGGCGTCCCTCGCCACGCCGGGCGGTCCCCGACGGCGACGACTGGCGGATCGACGGCCAGAAGGTCTGGACGACCTACGCCCACCACAGCGACCTCGGCCTCCTCCTCGCCCGAACCGACCCGGACCTCCCCAAGCACCGGGGCATCACGATGTTCGTCGTCGACATGGCCGCCCCGGGCGTCACGACCCGTCCGCTGCGCCAGGCCACCGGCGACGCCGAGTTCAACGAGGTGTTCCTCGACGACGTCCGGGTCGGTGCCGACGCCGTCGTGGGCGAGGTCGGCGAGGGCTGGCGGGCCGCCACCCTGATGCTCATGAACGAGCGCGTGGCGCTCAGCGACAGCCCCATCGGCTCACCGGTGACCCTCGCCGCCGTCGTCGACCTCGCCCGTCGCGCTCGGGCGCGCCGACGACCCGCACGTGCGCCGCGGCGTCGCCGACGCCTACGTCGCGCAGCGCCAGGCCGACCTGTTCGCCCGACGGATCGCGAGCGAGGTCCGCGTCGGGAAGGACCCGGGCTCGCTGGCCTCCATCGGGAAGCTCGCGGCCGGACGGCTGGCCACGCAGGTCGCCGCGCTCGCGCTCGAGGTCGCCGGACCGGACGCCCTGGCCTGGGAGCCCGGCGAGGCGGGCGGCGACCTCTGGGCCTACGGCGAGCTGTACGCGCCGTCCCTGTCGATCGCCGGGGGCACCGAGCAAATCCAGCGCACGATCCTCGGCGAGCGCGTCCTCGGCCTGCCCCGCGAGCCCCAGCCGGACCGGGACGTCCCGTTCCGCGAGCTGCGGCGCTCCACCTGACCCTGCCGTGCCTTTTCCCTCTCTGGCCTGCGGAAACGGAGTCACCGGCGATGACCGACCCGCTCACGACGTCCTGGCTGCCCGGGCCGACGACACCGCCCCTGTGGGAGGAGACCGTCGGCGCCCTTCTGGCCCGGCGGGCCGCCGAATTCCCGGACCGGACCGCCCTGGTCGGGACCCGCCACGGCGACGGCGAGCCGGTCCGTCTGACCTACCGGGAGCTGCTGGACGAGGCCCGGCGGGTCGCCACGGCACTGGCCGGGCTCGCCGACCCCGGCGAGCCGGTCGCGCTGTGGGCCCCGAACGTCGCCGAGTGGCCGGTGATCCAGTACGGCGCCGCGCTGGCCGGGGTGGTGCTGGTCGCGCTCAACCCGGTCCTGCGGCGCCCGGAGCTCGAGTACGCGCTCGGCCACTCCCGAGCCCGGGTCCTCCTGCACGCCGGGAGCAGCCGGGGCTACGACCTGGCCGCGGTCGCCGCGCAGGTCGCCGAGACGGACCCCGGGCTCACGACGATCCACCTCGCCGACACCGACCGCTGGCGGGCGGCGGCGGCCGACGACGCGGTGGTCGCCGCCGAGCCCACCGACCCGTCGCTCCCGGTCATGCTGCAGTACACCTCGGGCACGACGGGGAGCCCGAAGGGCGTCCTGCTGCGCCACCGGTCGCTGGTCAACGTGGCCCGGATGACCATGGCCGCCGTCGGGGTCGCCGAGGGCGCGACGTGCCTCAACCCGCTGCCGATGTTCCACACCGCGTCCTGCGTCATCGGCACCCTCGGCCCGCTGTGCGTCGCCGGCACGGAGGTGCTCGTCGAGCAGTTCGAACCGACCGCGGCGCTGGAGCTGCTGCGCCGTGAGGACGCGTCCGTCCTCTTCTACGTGCCGGCCGTCCTCGGCGCCCTCCTCGAGGCCCAGCGCACCTCCGACCGACCGGCCCCGGCCCTCGACGTCGTCATGGGCGGCGCCGCCACCGTCTCCCCGACGCTGATCCAGGCCGCCGAGGACGTCTTCGGCGCCTCCGTCATCAACCTGTTCGGGCAGACCGAGCTCGCCCCGGTCCTCTCGGCCACCCGCCCCGGCGATCGCCGCGTCGACCAGCTCGAGACCGTCGGCCATCCCCTCCCCCACGTCGACGTGAAGATCGTCGACCCGTTCGACGGCGAGCTCGTCCCCCTCGGCGAGCCCGGCGAGATCTGCGCCCGCGGCTACCAGCAGATGCTCTGCTACCTCCACGACCCCGAGGCGACCGCGGCCACCGTCGACGCCGACGGCTTCGTCCACACCGGGGACCTCGGCGCCCTCGACGAGCGTGGCTACCTCCACCTCACCGGGCGCCTCAAGGAGCTGATCATCCGCAAGGGCGAGAACATCGCCCCGCCCGAGGTCGAGTCGTGCCTGGAGGCGCACGAGGCCGTCGCGTCGGTGGCGGTGGTCGGACTTCCCGACGACGAGGCGGGGGAGGTCGTCGCGGCCGTCCTGCGGTTGCGAGGTGCGCCCGACCCCGGCCTGCGCGACCAGCTCGTCGAGCACTGCCGCGAGCGGCTCTCGCCCTACAAGATCCCCACCCGGTGGTTCGTCGTCGACGAGTTCCCGCTGACGCCCACCCAGAAGGTCCAGAAGTTCCGCCTCGCCGAGTCCGCCGGTCGGGGCGCCCTGGACGAGCTGCCGGGGACCCGCGGATGAGCGGACCCTGGGCACTCGTGGCCGGCGGCTCCGGCGGTATCGGTCGGGCGGTCTGCCGGCTGCTCGCGCAGGACGGCTGGGACGTCGTGCTCACCTACCGCCACCACGCCGACGCGGCCCGGGCCACTGCCGCGGACGTCGAGACGGCCGGTCGGCGGGCGATCACCGTCGGGCTCGACCTGTGCGACGCGGAGGCGACCGCGGACGTCGTCCGGAACGCCGCCCCGGAGCCCTTGGGCGCGGTGGTCTACGCGGCCGGACCGCACATCCCGATGCGCTACATCTCCGCGATCACCCCGGCGCAGTACCGCGACCAGCTCCTCGGGGACACCGTGGCCGCCTACAACCTGCTGCACCCGGCGATCGAGGTGCTCCGGGGCACCCGTGGCTCGATGGTCGCCCTCGTGACCCCTGCCGTGGAGCGCTATTCGAAGAAGGACATGCTCTCGTCGGCCCCGAAGGCGTCGGTGGCGGCCACGGTCCGTGGGATCGCCGCCGAGGAGGGCCGCTACGGGGTCCGCGCGAACTGCGTCGGGGTGGGGCTGCTCGAGGGCGAGGGCATGTGGCGGGAGCTCGTCGCGCGCGGCGACTACACCGACGAGCTGCTCGTCACCGCCCGGGCCAACCTCGCCCTGCGGCGCTTCGGGAGCGTCGAGGACGTCGCCGAGGTGGTCCGGTTCCTCGTGTCCGACCGGGCCGGCTGGATCACCGGCCAGACCCTCAACGTCGACGGCGGCTACGCGCTCTGAACCGGGGCGAGCCGCACCCCGACGTCGCGGTGCGGGTCGACGGCCGCGAGCTGCGGGAGGACGTGCTCGGAGTAGGTGTCGAGCGCCCGCTGCGCGACCTCCTGGGGCATGCCGCCGAAGGCGAAGAGGTTCACCACGGCGCCGGCGTCGAGGGCGCGGACCCGCTCGACGGTCTGCTCCACCAGCTCCGCCGGCGTCCCGCCCATCTGCAGGTCGGCGAGGAACCGGTTGAAGGCCGGCAGCCCGTGCTTCTCGATGTTCCGCCGCAGCCCGGCGTAGTACTCGTAGCCCGGGACGTGCTCGAGGCGCGGGTCGGTGAAGCCGTAGTGCTCGATCGTCGAGCGCGCGTAGGCCGTCGCGTACTGCTCGTGCAGCTCGCGGGCGCGGACCGGGTCGGGGTCGACGGTCGTGAAGTTGACCAGCACCGGCGCGGGCGGGTCCTCGCCGTGGATCTCGCGGAACAGCTCGCGGTACTCGGCGGTCTCGCGGACGGTCACCTCCCACGGCTTCTGGGCGATGAGCATGAGCCCGTAGCCGAGCGTGGCCATGACCCGCGCCGACTCCGGCGACACCGCGGAGGCGTAGGTGCGGCCCCGGAAGGTGTGCAGCGCCGGGGGGTGCAGCTCCGCGCGGGGCTGGCGGTAGAGCTCGCCGTCGGACTCGATCGCGCCGCTCTCGAACGCACCCGAGATCGCGGTCGCGTACTCCACGAATCGCTGCCGGGACTCGCCCATCTCGAGGCGGAAGTCGTCGAACTCGATGGAGCCGAGGCCGCGTCCGAGCCCGAGGACGACCCGCCCGCCGGACACCGTGTCCAGCCACGCGATCTCCTCGGCCACGCGGACCGGGTCGTGCCAGGGCAGGACCATGACCATCGTGCCGAGGCGCACCGTCCGGGTGCGGCCGGCGAGGTAGGTCAGGAGCTGGGCCGGGTTCGGCATCATGTGATAGCGCGTGAAGTGGTGCTCGGCGGTCCAGATCGAGGAGAAGCCGCGCGGCTCGGCCTGGTCGGCGAGCGCGAGCCCGCCGCGCACGACGTCGTGGTCGTCGCGTCCCGGCTCCAGCCCCTGGAAGAAGAGCCCCATCCCGACGTGCACGGTGCTCAGCCGACCGGGTTGACGCCGGGGGTCGCCCCGGAGAAGTCGGTGACCTCGGCCCAGCGGTCGGTGACCTGCTCGGGCGTCGGGACCTCGGAGAAGGTGACGCCCTTGCTCTGGAACCAGGCGACCCGGTGGACCTGGCCGCCCCCGGCGACGATGACCGACCCCGAGTCGGTGCACTCCTCGCCGAGCAGGTGCGCGACGACGGGGGCGACGTGCGCCGGCCCCAGCTTCTCGAGCACCTCCGCGGGCGCGATGTCGGCGGTCATCCGCGTGGCGGCCATGGGCGCGATCGCGTTGGCCAGGATCCCGTGGCGGGCGCCCTCGAGAGCGAGGGTCTGCACCAGCCCGATCAGGCCGCCCTTGGCCGCGCCGTAGTTGGCCTGCCCGAAGTTGCCGTAGATCCCCGAGGTCGACGTCGCGACGACGACCCGGCCGTAGCGCTGCTCGCGGAAGTGCGGCCACGCGGCGCGGACGACGTGGAAGGCCCCGTCGAGGTGCACCCGCAGCACCGCGTCCCAGTCGGCCGCCGCCATCTTGTGGAAGGCGCCGTCGCGCAGGATGCCCGCGTTGGCCACCACCCCGTCGATGCGGCCGAAGGCCTCGAGCGCGTCGGCCACGACCTGCGCGCCGCCTGCGGGGTCGGCGACGCTGTCGTGGTTCGCGACGGCCTCGCCCCCCGCCGCGCGGATCTCCTCGACGACCGTGTCGGCCGCCGTCGAGCCCGATCCCGTCCCGTCGCGTGCGCCTCCGAGGTCGTTCACGACGACGCGGGCGCCGTGGGCGGCCAGCAGGAGGGCGTACTCCCGGCCGAGCCCGCCGCCCGCCCCCGTGACGGCGACGACGCGGCCCTCGACTCCCGACATCGCGACCCCTCCCGGCCCGGAATTGAAGCGAGATTAGACGACCACCGGAGGACCCGTCCGTCAAGACCCGACCCGCCCTTGCCGCTCGCCGACGCCGCGTTCTAATCTCGATTAAAACGACCCGTCGACGAGGAGGGCCCATGACCACCGCAGAGCGCCGCTACGACGCGCTGGTGATCGGCGCGGGGGCGGGCGGGCTGTTCACCGCGGCACGGCTGTCCCACCTGGGCTACCGCACCCTCGTCGTCGAGCGTCTCGACCGGGTCGGCGGCCGCGCCTCGAGCGAGGTCATCGACGGGTTCACCGTCAACAACGGCGCCATCGTCATCGAGGTCGGCGGGATCACCGAGGAGACGTTCGCCGAGGTCGGGGCGCGCTTCGACGTCCGGCGCCCGAAGCCGCCGATCCTCTACCGCATCGGCGGCAAGGACGTCGACGTCACCGGCGGCGGATGGGGGTTCCTGCTCTCGAAGCTGACCCGCCAGGGTGCGAAGCTCCTCGACGGGCTCGGCGCCGCCCGGACCGACGACGGGATGCCGACCGGCTCGCTGTCGACGGCGGACTGGATCCGGCGCTACACGAGCAACGAGAACGTCCACGGGATCTTCCGCAACATGTGCGGCTCGGTGTTCGCGGTCGGCTCCGAGGAGCTGCCGGCCCAGGTGTTCCTCACCTACTTCACCCGCAAGTCGGCGTTCAAGAAGTTCGGGTTCTGCCCGGAGGGCACGATCGGCGTCTGGCAGGCCCTCGCCGACGTCGTGGTCGGCAACGGCGGCGAGGTCTGGCTCGACAGCGAGGTCACCGGGCTCACCACGGACGCCGAGGGCACCGTCACCGGCGCCACCGTCGCGCGCCCGGGCGAGCAGGTCGAGGTCACCTGCCGGGTCGCGGTCAGCGACGTGGGCCCGGGCGCCACCGCCGACCTCGTCGGGCGGGACCGCCTCCCCGCCGAGTACGTGGCCGGGGTCGACACGACGCCCTGCGCGATGATCGTCGTGAACTTCGCGAGCCGGGAGCCCCTCGTCGAGGCGCCGGGCCTGCTGAGCTTCGCGCGGAGCCGGCGCATGGCCTACGTCGCGAACTTCACCGCCACCTGCCCCGAGATGGCCCCGGAGGGCTGGCACCTCTACAACGGCACCTCGGTCCCGCAGCCGGCCACCGGGCCGTTCGACGAGGCCGAGGAGACCGCGCTCCTGCACGAGGACCTCCGCGAGCACGTGCCCGGGTTCGCGGGCGCGCGCGTCCTGTCGACCTCGGTGTGGCGTGACGGCTGGCCCCCGCAGCGGGCCGTGGCGGGCGCCGACATCGCCCACACGACCCCACTGGCGAACCTCTGGAACGTCGGCGACGCGGTGAAGCAGTACGCCAACGGCGGCACGACCGCGTGCGCCGAGACGGCCGAGCTCGTCGTCGACGAGATCACCGCGCGCTTCCCCGCGGTCGCCCCGGCCTGACCGGCCGGGGTGCCTCGCGGCCCCTCAGCCCGGGACCGCCTCCCGCTCGGCGACCATCCGCGCGAGCCGGAACTTCTGGATCTTGCCCGTCGGCGTGCTCGGGAGCTCCTCGGCGGAGAGGAAGACGACTCGACGCGGCACCTTGAAGCGCGCCAGCTGCTCCTTGCACGACGCGATGAGGTCGTCGCCCTCGACGTCGGAGCCCGGCTTGCGGACGACGCACGCGACCCCGATCTCGCCCCAGCGCTCGTCGGCGACCCCGACGGCGTAGGCCTGGCTGACCCCGGGATGGCGGGAGAGGACCTCCTCGACCTCCTTGGGCATCACCAGCTCGCCACCGGACTTGTAGAGCTCCTTGCTGCGGCCGGTGAGCACGAGGTAGCGGTCGGACCGGGCGATCCCGAGGTCCCCGGAGCGCACCCAGCCATCGTCCGAGAGCGCCAGCGCGGTCTCCTCGGGCTTGCCCCAGAAGCCGAGCATGTTCGTCGGGCCGCGGGCGGCCAGCTCGCCCTCCTCGCCGTCGGGCAGCGGGTCGCCGGTCAGCACGTCGAGGGTGCGGAACTCGGTGAGGTCGCCGTCCCGCTCGGGGATGCCGGCCGACCCGGCCATCTTGACCCGGCCCACCGTCGTCGCCATGACCTCGAGCGGGTCCTCGGGCAGCGAGAGCGTCATCGCGCCGCCCTGCTCGGTCATGCCGTAGCCGGTGACGATCTCGTCGACCCCGAGGACGTCGCGGACCTTCTCCCAGAGCCACACCGGGGCCGGGGCCGCGCCGGAGAGGATCGCGCGGAGGCTCGACAGGTCGCGACGCGGCAGGTCGGGGTGCTCGAGCAACGCCACCGTCATCGTCGGGACGCAGAGGATGTCGGTGGCGCGGTGCCGCTCGATGCCCTCGAGGTAGCGGCCGGGGTCGAACGCGGTCTGCAGGACGATCGCGCCGCCGACCATCATCGCCGCCATGAGGCCCTCGACGTACCCGAACATGTGGTAGCAGGGCAGCGAGAACAGGATGCGGCGCCCGTCCTCGAACGCCCGGGTCAGCGCAGAGGCGTAGCCGGTGCGCTGGCTGGCGTCGTGGGTGATCAGCACGCCCTTGGGCGATCCGGTGGTGCCGGACGTGTAGAGGATGTCGGCGACGTCCCCGGCGGCCGCACCCCGCCCGTCGGACCCGCCGGGGTGGGCCACGCCGAGCGCCTCGAGATCGGCGACCGCGCGCAGGCCCTCGCGGGAGCGCTGGTCGGTCGAGAGGACGACGACGTCGCGCAGCTCCGGGAGTGACCTCTGCTCCCCCCGGTCCCAGCCCGGAGCGATCTCGTCGAGCATCCCGAGGTGGTCCAGGCCCATGAACCCGGACATGGTGATCAGGACGTGGCACGCGGACTGCTCGAGGACGTAGCGCAGCTCCTCGGTCCGGTAGAGGTAGTTGAACGGGATCGCGACGGCCCCGACGCGGGAGATCGCGAACTTCAGCGGGACGAACTCGGGGTAGTTCGCCATGACCAGCCCGACCCGGTCACCGGGCCGCACGCCGAGGGCGACGAGGCCGTCGGCCAGCCGGCGAGTCCAGGCGGCGGTCTCGGCGTAGGTGACCGTGACGTCGTCGGTGATGACGAAGGGCCGGTCGGCGAACTCGGCGGCGCACTGCTCGAGCCGTTCGTGCAGCGTCATCGGCGTCCACGCGGCGAACCGGCGGCGGAGGGCGTCGCGTCGCTCGTCGAGGCTGTCGGTCATCTCGGCATCCACTCCCGCGTCGACCCCCCGGCCCTTTTAATCAAGAGAAGAATATCGACACGCCGTGAGCCGGGCCACGTCCACATGCGTCACCGGGCGTCACGCGGGGTGAGCGGCGACGAGGGCTCGGAGGCACCCGTCCCGGTCCGGCGGACCGCGTCCGCCAGCCGCTGCGCCGCCCCGTCGGCGAGGTGCTCGACGACGACGTCGGTCTCCAGCGCCAGCCCCTGGGCGAGCGGCAGGCGCAGGCCCTCGTACACGAGCCGCTTGGTGCGGGCCGTCGCCTTCGGGTCCCGGCTCGCCAACCGGGCGACGGTGGCCTCGACGAGCGCCTCGAACTCCCCGGCGGGCGCCGACCGGTACGCCAGCCCCCACGCCACGGCCTGCCGGCCGTCGAGGCGGTCGCCGAGCAGCATGTGCGACAGCGCCCGCTGCGGGCCCACCTGCCGCGGCAGGCGCTGCGACCCGCCACCGCCGGGGACCTGGCCGATCGCGCTGTGGTTGTCGGCGATCACGGCGTCGTCGCGCACCAGCACCACGTCGCTGGCCTGCATGAACTCGAATCCCCCGGCCATCGCGTACCCCTCGACGACCGACACCACCGGCACCGGCAGCGTCGCGACCACCGAGCACGCCCGGCCGAACCGCTCGAAGAGCACCCGGAGCGCCTCGGGTCCCTCGGCGGCCAGGCGGGACACCTCGTCCACGTCGCCGCCCGCGGAGAACGTGCCGCCCGCACCGCGGACGACGATCACCGCGACCTCCGGCGCGAGCGCCACCAGGGCGTCGTGCAGGCCGTCGGCGAGCGCGACGGTGACGGCGTTGCGCGCGTGCGGCCGGTTCAGCGTCACGTGCCCGACCCGCCCCTCGACCTGGGCGAGCACCGGGGGCTCCGGGTCGTTCGTCATGCCGACCTCCTCGTGTTCTAATCTGGATTAGAACACGAGCGAGGGGGTTCCGATGACGGACGACGGAGCGGCCGCCGAGAAGCTGGCGCGCACGCTCTACGAGGCCCTCGCCGCCGGCGACGCCGACACCCTCGCCGGGCTGCTGCACCCCGATTTCGTCGGCGAGACCACCGAGGGGCTGCCGCTCTCCCTGGGCGGCCGGCACACCGGCCCCGAGGCGATGACGCGGGACTTCTGGTGGTCGATCGGCCGTCACTACCGGGCGCGTGCCGAGCCGGAGCGGATGCTCGCCCTCGCCGACGGGGGCCTCGTCGTCCTGGGCCGCTACACCGGCAGCGCCCGCGACGGTGGCGCCCCGCTCGACGCCGCCTTCGCCCACGTCCTGCGCTTCGCCGACGGGCGCATCGTCGGGCTCGCCCAGTACACCGACAGCGCCCGCTGGGCGGCCGCGCTCCCCGATCCGCCGGCCGGGCAGCGGCCGCTGCGGGTGGTCGAGTACGACGTCGAGGGCGGGGTCGCGACGATCCGGCTGAACCGGCCCGACGCCGGCAACGCCATCGACCCGACGATGGTCGAGGATCTCTACGAGGCCGTCTTCCGGGCCGGCGACGACCCGGACGTGCGCGCGGTCCTGCTCTGCGGCGCCGGGCGGAACCTCAGCGTCGGCGGGGACCTGCCCTTCTTCGCCGACACCGCCGACGAGGACCTCCCCGCCCGGCTGCGCCAGATGACCGACGTCTACCACCTCGCGCTCGACCGGCTGGCGACGCTCGACGCCCCCGTCGTGTGCGCGGTCCGCGGTGCGGCCGCGGGTGGCGGGATGGGTCTGGTGCACGTCGCCGACCTCGTCGTCGCCGCCGACGACGCGGTGTTCGCCGTGGGGTACGCGGCGATCGGCCTGGCCTCGGACGGCGCGAACACCTGGTACCTGCCCCGCGTGGTCGGCATGCGGCGCGCCCAGGAGATGTTCCTGCTCAACCGGCGCCTGTCCGGGAGCGAGGCGCTGGACTGGGGCGTGGTGACCGAGGTCGTCCCCGCCGACGAGGTCGACGCCCGGGCCCGCGCGCTCGCCGACCGGCTCGCCGCCGGCCCGACGACGGCGCTGGGACGGATGAAGCGGCTCCTGCGGGCGAGCGCGACGAGCACCCTGACCGAGCAGCTCGCCGCGGAGACGGCGGAGATGAGCGCGGCCGGCGGCGGAGCCGACGCGGGCGAGGGGATCCGGGCCTTCGTCGCCAAGCGGCGTCCCGATTTCCGCGGCCGGTGAGGCGGCACGCATGGAATTGACTCTCGATTCGAAACGAGGCATCGTGGCGCCCGAGCGAGCACCAGCAGGAGGGCCCCGATGACCGCCGTCGACGCCGCGCCCGGGCACCTGCGGTCGCTGGTGCAGCCGGACCGGGTGCACGGCTCG
Organism: uncultured Actinomycetota bacterium; assembly: GCA_963849235.1. Lineage (GTDB taxonomy): Bacteria > Actinomycetota > Actinomycetes > Mycobacteriales > Pseudonocardiaceae > Actinomycetospora. The sequence goes on from CAWKGY010000011.1 coordinate 24,142, forward strand.
GTCTACACCGACCCCGCGATCTACGCGCTCGAGCTGGAGCGCATCTGGTACACGACGTGGGTCTACGTCGGGCACGCGAGCGAGATCCCCGAGCCCAACGACTACGTCCGGAAGAACATCGGCCCCCAGCAGGTCGTCATGACCCGCGACAAGGCCGGCACCATCCGCGTGCTGCACAACCGGTGCTCGCACCGCGGCAACCTGGTGTGCGACGCGGACAAGGGCAACTCCGGGTCGTTCCGCTGCCCGTACCACGGCTGGACCTTCGCGAACACCGGCGAGCTCCTCGGGTTCCCCTTCAACCAGGGGTACGGCGGCCGGGAGGCGCGCGAGCGGCTGGGCGGGCTGGCCGCCGCCCCGCGCGTCGAGAGCTACCGGGGGTTCGTCTTCGCCAGCCTCGCCGCCGAGGGGCCCACGCTGCGCGAGCACCTCGGCGCGGCCGCGGAGCGGATCGACCAGCTCGTCCGCCTCTCCCCCGAGGGCGAGGTCGAGCTGACGGCGGGCTGGGTGCGCCACGAGGTCACCGCGAACTGGAAGATGCTCGTCGAGAACGAGACCGACGGCTACCACCCGCAGTTCGTGCACTCGTCGATCTTCTCGATCTCCGGCAGCGGGATCGGCGCGCTCTACAGCGACAAGTCGACCGCGGTCACCCGCGCACTCGGGGGCGGGCACTCGGAGAACGACCTCAGCCCCGAGTTCCGCCGCCTCGGCGTCCCCATGGGCTGGGCGGGCACGCCCGAGGCGAAGATCCCCGAGTACACCGCCGCGATGCGCGCCGCGTACGGGGCCGAGACCGGCGACGAGATCATGATCAACGGCTCACCGCACGTCATGATCTTCCCGAACCTCTTCATCGCCGAGATCCAGCTCTTCGTGATCCAGCCCCTCGCGGTCGACCGCACCGTCCAGCACGTCACCGCGATCCAGTTCCGGGGCGCGCGCGACCTCAACCAGCGGCTGGTGACCCAGTGCGTCGGGTCGGTCGGACCCGCCGGGATGCTGCTCGCCGACGACGCCGAGATGTACGAGCGCAACCAGCGCGGGGTCGCCCAGCGGCAGCCCGAGTGGCTCGAGCTCAGCCGGGGCCTGCACCGCGAGCGCACCGACGAGCACGGCTTCACGATCGGCACGGCGACGGACGAGACCTCGATGCGCGCGATGTGGGCGCACTACCTGACGCTCATGGACCCGTCGTGACCGCGGCCGCCCACCAGATCGTCGACGGGACCCCCGCACCCGGCGGGACCCCGGGACCCGTCGAGACCCCCCGCGGTGACGGGACCCCGATCCCCCTCGCCGAGGCGGAGGCCTTCCTCTACCGCGAGGCCCGGCTGGCCGACGCCTGGGAGCTCGAGGCCTGGGAGGCGCTCTGGACCGACGACGCCGTCTACCACGTCCCCGTCGACGACACCGCCGATCCGCGCACGCACATGTCGATCATCTTCGACAACCGGAACCGCATCGCCACCCGGATCAAGCAGCTGCAGACCGGCAAGCGCCACTCCCAGCGGCCGCCGTCGCGGTTGTGCCGCTCGGTCACCAACGTGGAGGTGCTGGAGGTGGACGGCGCCGACACCGTCGTCACCTCGGTGGTGCAGATCCTGGAGTCGCGCGACCGCGGCCTCACCTGGTGGGTGGGCCGGGTGACCCATCGTCTCCGCCGGGTCGACGGGCAGGTGCGGATGGCGGCGAAGAAGATCGTCCTGGTCGATGCCGACCGTGCCCTGCCGTCCATGTCCTTCCTCGTCTGATGGCCGCCGGCCCGTCACCCGACCCCTCCGAGCTGCCCGAGTCGACCGAGCCGACCGAGTCGACCGAGCCGACCGAGTCGACCGAGCCGCCGGTCGAGATCGGCGTGATCGCGAGCGAGTTCGCCACGGTGTCGGTGAGCGTCGACGCGCGGGGCAACGGGCCGCGGCTGCGCCTCGAGGACCTGCGCTCCGGTGCCGTGCGGTATCTCGACGCCCTCGAGCTGGAGTCGATCGTCTGGGCCCCCGAGCAGTGGGTCCGCGAGCTGCTCGACCCGTCGCGGCACCGGTGGCGTGACGCCGATCCCGGTCCGGACGCCGAATCGATGCGCGACCCGGGGGCCGGGGCCGCGGGATCGTAGGCTCCCGACGTGGCCCGTGACCGCTCCGCCCGCGCGACGGAGGCCGACCCCGCCGGTCCGGTGCGCGACGGCCCCAAGTCCGCCCGCACCCGGGAGCGGATCCTGCTCGCGGCGGCGCAGATCCTCAGTCGCAAGGGCTACGCGGGCACGAGGCTCTCGGACATCGCCGAGGTCGCCTCGGTCCAGGCTCCGGCGGTCTACTACTACTGGTCCTCGCGCGAGAGCCTCCTCGAGGAGGTCGTGACCGTCGGGCAGCAGGCCACGATGGAGCACGTCGTCGCCTGCCTCGACGCGCTGCCCGCGGGCACCTCCGCGATGGAGCGGATCTCGCAGGCCGTCGCGGCCCACCTCGAGGTCGTCCTCGGCCGGTCGGACTTCTCGCAGGCGGCGACCCGCAACGCCGGCCAGCTGCCCACCGAGATCCGGGAGCGTCAGCTGGTCGGCCAGCGGGCCTACGCGGACGTCTGGCGGACCCTCGTGGAGGACGCCGTCGCCGCCGGGGAGATGGTGGGCGACGTCGACATCCGGGCCGCGCGGATGCTCGTGCTGGGCGCGCTGAACTGGGCCCCGGAGTGGTGGGACCCGGCCCGGAACCCACTGGAGGAGGTCATCGCGACCACCCAGCAGATCGTGCGCTCCGGGTTGAGCCCGCGCCGGTGATCCGTCGTCCCATCGTTCTTACTCTGTATTAAACTCGGAGCCGACCCACCTCACCGCACGCGGAGGTTCGCCATGCCCGAGGCCTACATCGTCGAGGCGGTCCGCACCCCGGTCGGCCGTCGGAACGGCGGTCTGTCGAGGATCCATCCGGCTGACCTGGCGGCGCACCCGATCCGACAGGCCGTCGATCGCACCGGGATCGACCCGGAGGCCATCGACGACGTGGTCCTGGGTTGCCTCGACACGATCGGCGCCCAGGCCGGCGACATCGCGCGGACCGCGGCCCTCGCCGCCGGGCTGCCCGAGAGCGTCCCGGGCGTGACCGTGGACCGGCAGTGCGGGTCGTCCCAGCAGGCGGTCTCGTTCGCCGCGCAGGCGGTGATGGCGGGCACGGCCGACGTCGTGCTCGCCGGTGGCGTGCAGGTCATGAGCCAGTACCCGATCCTGTCCTCGTTCGCGGCGGGCGAGCCCTTCGGCGCGGTCGACCCCTGGACGGGCTGCGAGGGCTGGGAGGCCCGCTACGGGACGCAGGAGATCTCCCAGTTCCGAGCCGCGGAGATGATCGCGGAGAAGTGGGGCCTCACCCGCGAGGACATGGAGGCGTTCGCCTACGAGAGCCACCAGCGGGCGCTGCGCGCGATCGAGGAGGGGCGTTTCGAGCGCGAGACCGTGCCGATCGCCGGGGTCACCGTCGACGAGGGGCCGCGCGCCGACACCACCCCGCAGAAGATGGCGGGCCTGAAGACCCTCGCCCCGGGTGGACGGCTCACCGCGGGGGTCGCGAGCCGAGATCTCCGACGGGGCCGCGTGTCTGGTGATCGCGTCCGAGCAGGCCGTGTCCGACCACGGCCTGACTCCCCGCGCCCGCGTCCACCACGTGTCCGCGCGCGGCACCGACCCGGTCATCATGCTGACCGCACCGATCCCGGCCACCGAGCACGCCCTGAAGAAGACCGGCCTGACGATCGACGACATCGACACCGTGGAGATCAACGAGGCCTTCGCCAGCGTGGTGCAGGCCTGGCTGATCGAGACCGGGGCCGACCCCACCCGGGTCAACCCCAACGGCGGCGCCATCGCCCTCGGCCACCCGCTCGGCGCCACCGGCGCCCGGCTCATGACGACGATGCTGCACGAGCTCGAGCGCACCGGCGGTCGCTACGGACTGCAGACGATGTGCGAGGGCGGCGGCCAGGCCAACGTCACGATCCTCGAGCGACTCTGAGGCTCCCTGCACTGCCTCGGAGGGCATGCGGAGTCTGCGGTCGGTCCCGGTGCCGGCCGCCGGGCGTCGGGGGCACGGCGACGTTCGCTCGCCGGCGGAGCCCCCGTGGCCGTGGCAGCAATGGCGCGTTGCTGCCGTCCTACGGCAGCACGGCGCCGTTCGCTCGCGGGGTCAGCCGAGCGCTGCTCCGTTCGCGGTGATCAAGTTACGGCAGCCGGACTCTCGATCTTGTCGAACACATGTTCGATACTGGGAGCATGACCGCACCCACCGATGACTCGGCAGCCACTGCCGCCGGTCCCGGTGACGCTTCTGGAGACGCCGCCGAGGTGGCGGCGATCCTCGAGGCGCGAGTGCCCGGCCCGGGGCTGTTGGTCGCCCTGTCCACCGACCCCGCCACCGTGGTGGGCGAGATCGCCGAGGCGGGCATGCGCGCGGGGTTCGCCCTGGAGTGCCACGCGACGTGGCTGCGGCTGCGCTGGCTCCTCGAGGCCTGCCGGGCCCGCGCCGGCACCACGGAGCGGGTCCTCGACGACCCGTACGCCGCCCAGATCGCAGCGGCCGCCCTCGCCTCCTCGGCGACGATGGCGGCGATGCGCCTGGAGCTGGCGCACGGCGTGCTGGAGCGGTTGCCGGCGTTGGGGCAGGAGATGGCGGCCGGGCGGTTGGAGGAGCGCAAGGCCTGGCACTTCGTCTCGGTGCTGCGCGACCTGGACGTCGCGACCGCCCGGGAGGTCGTCGACCGGCTGCTGGGACGCGCGGCGAAGACCCCGCACCAGAAGCTGCGCGACCAGATCGAGTCCACCGCCGCCGAGCTCGACCCCGCCTGGGACGCGGTCCGCAAGGCCGCCGCGGTCGCTCGGGCGCGGGTGCTGGCGCGGCTGCGCAGCTCCGGGGCCGCGGAGCTCTCCGGGCTGGACCTGCCCTGGGAAGACGCGAAGGACGCCTACGACCACGTCGTGGCGATCGCCGACGCCGTCGCCAAGGAGCTGGCCGTCCGGGGGATCAGTCGCAGTGAGGGCACGGTGCAGTCGCACGTGTTCCTGCGGCTGCTCGGGCGTGGGCACCTCGGGCTCGACGACCCCGACATCGTCGTCCGCCTCACCGCCGAACTCGCCGCCCAGCCCCACCCCGACGACCCCGACACGGACGACGACCCGAGACCCGACGACGACCCCGACGACGGTCCCGAGCCGAATGACGGCCCGGGTCTCGACGACGACGGCCCCAGCGGTGGCGGCCCCAGCGGTGGCGGCCCCAGCGGCGGCGGCCCCAGCGGCGGCGGCCCCAGCGGCGGCGGCCCCAGCCACGGCGGGCCGGACTCCCACGGACCTGGTCTCGACGGCCCCGACGACGGACCCGGCGATCGCGGCCTCGCAAGCGATCCCGACCCGGATGACGGGGCTGGCCCGGATCTCGACGACCTTGGCGGCCCCGCCGACGGTGGAGGCGAAGGCGACTGCGGCGACCCTCCGGATCACGACTCCTCCGGCGCCGGCTGTCAGTCCCCCGCGCCCGATGCCGAGGACCCGGAGCCCGGTACCGACCCCGCGCCGGACGCTGAGCCGGAGCTGGACCTGGAGTTCGCCTCACCTCCAGGTCGGGCACCAAGCCACGCGACGGAAGCTGTCGAGGCGGGAGCGGGACGTCGGCTGGCCTACCGACGGCGGGTCGCCGTCCGGCTCGCGCTCGGGACCCTGCTCGGCCTCGACCAGGGGCCAGGACACATGCCCGGCTGGGGCACGGTCGCCGGCCCCACCGCCCGCCACCTCGCCGACCAACGCCACGCCGCGATCTGGCGGCTGCTGCTCTACAACGCCCTCGGCGTCCTCGAGTACGTCCTGCTCGTGCGCCCACCCGGCCACGCCGGGGACACCGCAGCGGACGACCCGCATCGCCGCCAGATCGTCGAGCTCACCGCCCACACCGCGGAGCTGGAGGCCCTCGACGCGGGCGCCTGCCTGCACCCCGACCTCGTCAGGGACGCCCGGGTGGCACTCGCCGCAGCCCGCGACCACCCGGAGCGACATCCCGCGCACACGATGGCCGACGCCGCGGAGCGTCATCCCCGCACCGCCCTGGACACCTGGGTACGCGGGCGCGACCAGTGCTGTCGCTTCCCCGGCTGCGACCGCCCCGCCTACGCTGCCGACCTCGACCACACCCTCGCGGTCATCGACGGCGGAATCACCGTCGCCGACAACCTCGGGCCGTTGTGCCGGTACCACCACCGGCTCAAGCACACCGCCGGCTGGACCCTGGAGCAGCCGTGCCCCGGCACGTTCGTCTGGACCGCGCCCACCGGCACCATCCACGTCGTCGAACCCGACCCCGTCCCGCCGCCGGCCGCCCCGATGAACACCGACCCCGGCCGCCACCTCGCCCTGCTGCTCGCCCCCGGCGACCACCAGCCCGCGCCGTGGACCCCGCGCCGTGACCGCCACGGCCGCATCAGCGACGCCGCCCGCCGGACCGCGGTCAAGATCGGCCGCCACGAACGGAACAGACGAGCCACGCCACCCGATCCCTACGACGACGACCCGCCGTTCTAGGAGGTCGTTCTGAGAGGTCAGTGCCCGGTGAACGTGGGCGAGCGGCGCTCGATGACGGCGGCGAGGCCCTCGAGGGAGTCGGCGGTGCCGGAGAGCTCGGCGACGGTGCGGGCCTCCTCCGGCAGCTGCGCCTCCACCCGGGAGCCGAGCCCGGACCACATCAGGCGCTTCGTCGCGGCCAGCGCGAGCGGGGCGCCCGCGACCAGCCGGTCGACGAGCTCGTCGGTGGCCGCGCCGAGCTCGTCGTCGGGCACCACCCGGGTGAGCAGCCCGGCCTCGAGCGCCTCGGCGGCAGTCAGCACCGGGTTGGTCAGCGAGATCTCCAGCGCCTTCCGGAGCCCGACGAGCGCCGGCAGGGTCACCGTGGTCCCGGCGTCGGGGGCCATGCCGACCCGGGTCGCACCGCCGAGGAACTTCGCCGACTCGGCCGCCACGACGAGGTCCGACGCGCACACCAGGCCGAACCCACCGCCCCCGGCCGCGAAGCCCTGCACCGAGGTCACGACCGGCGCCGGGAGGTTCAGCAGGCCCTGCACCACGATCTGCAGCCACGACGTGGCCTCGCGCAGGTAGTCCGGCAGCCCGTCGCCCTTGCTCGCGAACGTCTTCACGTCCCCGCCCGCGCAGAAGTGCCGGCCCTCCCCCGTCAGCACCAGGACCCGCAGGCCGGGCCGGCTGTGGCAGGCCATCACCGCGTCGTAGAAGGCCCGCAGGAGCGGGACGTCGAGCCCGTTGGACGCCTCGGGTCGGTTGAGCCGCAGGCGCGCGACGCCCCGGTCGTCGACGTCCAGCAGGACCGGTCCCGATCCCACGAGCTGCTCACTCACCGCGTCGTCCTCCTCAGGCATCCAGTGCTTCGCGGCATCCAGTACTACTCAGGCGTTCAGGCGGTAGGGCATGGACTTGATGGCCTGCATGAAGTTGCCGGCCAGGTAGATCGGCTCGCCGGCCTCCAGGCCGGGCGCACGGGTCAGGAGCTCCGAGAACAGCGCCCGGAGCTGGGTCCTGGCGAGCTGGTTGCCCATGCAGTAGTGCGGGCCGCCGCCCCCGAAGCCCACGTGCGGGTTCGGGGAGCGGGTGATGTCGAAGCGCAGCGGGTCGGCGAAGACCTCGGGGTCGCGGTTGCCCGAGCCGTAGAAGAGCACCACCCAGTCGCCGGCCCGGACGTGGCGGCCGTGCAGCTCGACGTCGCGGGTCGCCGTGCGCCGGAACGTCATCACCGGGGTGGCCCACCGGACGAACTCGTCGACCGCCGGCCCGATCCGCCCGTCGAAGTCCGCCGCCAGCAGCCGCCGCTGGTCGGGGTGCAGCGTGAACTGGCGGACCGTGCTGGAGATGGTGTTGCGGGTGGTGTCGTTGCCGGCCACCGAGAGCAGCACGAAGAACGCGGCGATCTCCTCGTCGGTGAGCCGCTCCCCGTCGACCTCGGCGAGCGCCAGGTTGCTCATGAGGTCGTCGGCCGGGTGCTCGCGGCGGGCCTCGGCGTGCTCGAGGGCGATGGTGATCAGCGTCATCAGGGACTCGGTGAGCAGCTCGGCGGGCTCGCGGCCCCGCCGGACGTCCTCGTCGGCCCAACTGACCATCCCGTCGGCGGCCTCGGTGGCGCGGTCGCGCGCGTCCTGGTCCTCGACGCCCATCATCTCGAAGATCGTCCACTGCGGGAGGCGCCGCGAGACCTGCGCGACGAAGTCGCCGTCCCGGGTGTCGACGAGCTCGTCGACGAGCCGGCGGGCCTGGGCGCGGATCTGGTCCTCGATGGTCCGCACCCGCTTCGGGGTGAACGCGGCCGAGACGAGCTTGCGCAACATCGTGTGTCGCGGGGCGTCGGTGGCCAGGAAGGAGCTCGCCGCCTCGAGGATGTCGGGCGGGACGTCCTCCATCTGGATCCCCTGCCCCGAGCAGAACGTCTCCGGGTCCTTGCTGACGGCCACGATGTCGGCGTGCCGGGTCACCGCCCAGAACCCCGACCCGTCCTCGGGCGGCATCATCGAGCCCTCGGCCGGCGGGTGCCAGCTCAGCGGACGCTCGCGGCGCAGCACCGCGAAGTCGGCCTCGCGCTCGTCGGGGGACTTCGCCCAGAACGACAGGGGGGAGAGCGAGACCTCGTCGTAGGGCGGGCGGTCGGTGGTCGCGGTCGGCGTCATCGCACACTCCTCGGGTCGCACCGTGGTCTAATCCAGATTAGAAGACAGGGCGACCAGATGACAGCGCAACCAGAAGACAGCGCGATGCGACGGAAGGACGACGGGTGGACCTCGGACTGGCCGACGCGCGGGTGATCGTGACCGGCGGCGCGTCGAACGTCGGGCGGGGCATCGTGCACGGGCTCGCCGGGGAGGGCGCCCGGATCGTGCTCGCCGACCGCGACGCCGAGCAGGCCGACCGGGTGCGCACCGAGGCCCTGGACCGCGGTGCCGCCGAGGTGCGCGTCGTGGTCCTCGACCTCACCACCGAGGGGGCGGGGACCCGCGTCGTCGCCGAGGCGGTCGACGCGTGGGACGGGCTGGACGTCCTGGTCAACAACTGCGGCTGGAGCGTGCCCGGCTTCCTCACCGAGCAGACCGACCGCGCCCTGTGGCAGCGGACGGTCGAGACCAACCTCTACACCGCCATCGACGCCACCCAGGCCGCGCTCGCGCCCATGAACCGGCAGGAGTCGGGGTCGATCGTCTTCATCTCCAGCGATGCCGCGTTCGGCGCGATCCGCCAAGGGATCTACGGCACCACCAAGGCCGGGCTGATCGCCCTCGCCCGCACCACGGCCCGGGAACAGGGCCGCCGCGGCATCCGCGCCAACGTCGTCTGCCCCGGCCTGGTGCTGCCCGACGAGGGCGGGGTCGGCACCGAGAGCCTCTGGGCGGCCGGCCGCGACGCGATCTTCACCCCGGAGCAGATCGAGTACGTCACACGCCAGACCCCGCTCCGCCGTCTCACCACCCCCGACGACGTGGCGGCTGCCGTCGTGTGGCTCTCCTCCCCCACGGCCGCCCGGCAGGTGACCGGACAGGTCGTCGCCGTCGGCGGCGGGTCGTCCATGCCGTGAGTTGACGCCGGTCCGTCGGCGTTTTTACTCTTCATACGAATCAAGCGTCGGGAGCCGCCGTGAACACGTCCTCGATCGTCCCCGAGACCGACGAGCGCGCCGCCCTGCGCGACAGCGTCTCCACCCTCGTGGGCCGGTACGGGCACGGCTACTTCGTCGAGCGCGCCCACGCGCACGAGGAACCCACCGCGCTCTGGAAGGAGCTGGGCGCCGCGGGCTTCCTCGGGGTGCACCTGCCCGAGGAGTACGGCGGTGGGGGCGGGACGCTCGGCGACCTGCTGGTCGTGGTCGAGGCCGCCTCGGCGGCCGGGTGCCCGCTGCTGATGACGGTCATCTCCCCCGCCATCTGCGGCACGATCCTCGCCCGCCACGCCTCGCACGAGATGAAGCAGCGCTGGCTGACCGGGATCGCCGACGGCTCGCTGAAGATGGCCTTCGCGATCACCGAGCCCGACGCCGGGTCCAACAGCCACGAGATCACCACCACCGCCCGTCCCGAGACGGCGATGGGTGGCTGGCGGCTCTCGGGCACGAAGTACTGGACCTCCGGCGTCGACGAGGCCGACGCGATCCTCGTCGTGGCGCGCAGCGGGTCGGCGGGTCAGGGCGGCGATCGGAAGCCGCTGTCGCTGTTCGTCGTCCCCACCGACTCCCCCGGGCTGACCTGGCAGCCGATCCCGGCGGCGCTCGTCCAGCCCGAGCACCAGTTCACGGTGTTCTTCGACGACGTCCCGCTGGGGCCGGACGCACTGATCGGCGACGACGGCAACGGTCTGCGGCAGGTCTTCTCCGGGCTCAACCCCGAGCGCATCACCGCGGCGGCCATCAGCAACGGGATCTCGCTCTACGCCCTGGAGAAGGCCACGGCGTACGCGAACGAGCGCTCGGTGTGGAAGGGCGTGAAGATCGGCGCGCACCAGGGCGTCGCGCACCCGTTGGCCGAGTGCTACATCGCGGTGACGCAGGCACGGCTCATGGCCACCCGCGCGGCCGAGCTCTTCGACGAGGGCGCCGACGCCGCCGAGGCCTCGAACATCGCCAAGTTCGCCGCCGCCGACGCCTCGCTGCGCACCCTCGACCAGGCGATGCAGACCCACGGCGGGAACGGCCTGTCGCTCGAGTACGGGCTGGCGGACCTGTGGTTCCTCGCCCGCATGCTCAAGACCGCGCCGGTCAGCCGCGAGATGGTGCTCAACTTCGTCTCCCAGCGCAGCCTCGGGCTCCCGGCGTCGTACTGACGCGTTCCCGGGCCGGGTCCTAGGCTCGCCGGGTGGTCCAGCCCCCCGACGCCCGGGACTCGAAGTCGGCGCGCACCCGCCGTCGGGTCGTCGACGCGGCCGCCCACGCGCTCGTGCACCGCGGTTACGCGGGGACCCGGCTCTCGGACGTCGCCGACGTCGCCGAGGTGCAGGCCCCGGCGATCTACTACTACTTCTCCTCCCGCGACGAGCTGATCGAGGAGGCCGTCGCCGTCGGGCTGGCCCGGGCCCGGACCCTGGTCGAGGAGGCCCTGGCGCAGGCATCGCCGGACCTCTCCGCCCTCGATCGGCTCGGCGTCGCGGTGGCGGCGCACCTCAGCACCCTGCTGACCCACTCCGACCACGCCGCGGCGGCCATCCGCACGGTGCCCCAGCTGCCGGAGAGCATGCGTGCCCGGCACCGCCAGGCCGAACGGGCCTACATCGACATCTGGCGCGGGCTGATCGCCGACGCCCGGGCGGCGGGCGAGATCGACACCGACCTCGACGCCGGGGTGTCCCTCATGGTCGTCCTCGGGGCGCTCAACTGGACCGCGGAGTGGTGGGACCCCGACCGGGGCTCCCTGGAGGGCGTCATCACCACCGCGCAGCGGCTCGTCACCCAGGGGCTGGGCACACCTACTCGGTGATGCCGTACTGCCCGATCTTGCGGTAGAGCGTCGAGCGGGCGAGCCCCAGCGCGGCGGCCGCGGCCACGCGGTTGCCGCCGGACTCGCGCAGCGCCCCGACGATCGTGTCGCGCTCGGCCTGGTCGACCGGGCGCAGCGTGCTGCGCGGGTCGCTCTGGCAGGAGCCCGGCAGGTCGCCGACCCCGATCTCCCCCACCGGACGGCGACGCAGCGCGGCCTCGAGCGCGTCACGCAGCTCCCGGACGTTGCCCGGCCAGCCGTGGCGGGCCAGCGTCCGCGCCGCGTCCGGCGAGAGCCGCACGTCCCGCCCGGGGGCGAGGTCGGCGAGCACACCGGTCGCCAGCGCCTCCAGGTCGCCCGAGCGGTTCCGCAGCGGGGGCACCGTCACCGAGCGGGCGAACCGGGCGGGCAGCGCGTCCAGCACCGCCGCGCACCGGGCGGTGTCCGTCGCGGTCGCGGCGAGCCGCACCCCGGGGGCGCGCAGCGCGGCCGCGGCCCGCGCGGGGACACCGTCGCGGCGGTCGAGGTCGGTCAGGATCACCAGCGGCGCCGGCCCGGCCGCGCGGATCCGGGCCGCGAGGTCCTCCCCCGCGTCGGTGGGCCCGAGCTCGACGGTGCTCCCCGGCTTGTGCAGCGCGGCGTCCAGGTCGGTGAGCAGCCGCCGCCGTCCCGAGCCGGTCTCGCCGACCACGAGCAGCGGTGTGCGCGCCCGCAGTGCCTCGCCGGCCGCGGTCCACGCCGTGCTCCACGCCGGGCTGGTGCTCGCCGGTTCCGGCAACGGCCGCTCGCGCGGGAGCGCCCGCGACACCACCGCGGCATCGAGCTCGCGGGGCACCGTGACCACCGTGACGAGCCCCGCCACCGCGCCCCCCACGGTCACGGCCGTGCCGCGCATCCGGACGCGGGCGCCGGAGGGCAGGACCGGTCGTTCGTCGACGTCGGACGCACGGAGCATGACGAACCGCGCGTGGTCCTGGAGCGCGGCGAGGTCGGACGGGTCGAGCAGCGTCTGCATCGCGGTGTTCGCCAGCACGGACCGCGGGCCCACCGCGAGCACCGCCTGCCGGGTGCGGGCGTCGACGCGGGTGTAGAGGTCGAACAGCGCCTGCCAGCCCGCGTCGCGGTCACGCACCAGCGCGTCCTGGATCCGGGCCGCGGCGGAGCGGACCAGCGAGTGGATGACCGGCGAGGAGTGCTCGGCCCGGCAGCTGATGTCGAGGACGCCCTCGATGCGCCCGGTGACGGGGTCGTGTACCGGGGCGCCGGCGCAGGCGTACTCCTGCAGCGCCTCGACGAAGTGCTCGGCCCCCACGACGTGCATCGACCCGCCGGACTCCAGGACGGTGCCGACCGCGTTGGTGCCGACCGCCCCCTCCTCGTAGCCGAACCCCTCGGCGAAGTTGTTGCCGTCCGCGGCCCGTCCGATCGTGAGGGCGGTGTCGAGCCGGACGAGCAGCCGGGCCCGGTCGTCGGTGAGGACGACGCACACCGGGATGTCGGCGGTCTGCTCGGCGAGCTGGTCGATCACCGGCCGGGCACAGCGCACCAGCCGGGACTCCACGTCCAGGTCCGGGTGGAAGCGGTTGGCGACGATCCCCGGATCGACGCCGAGCGCGACGCTGCGTCGCCAGGACGCCGCCACGTGCCCGGGGATCCCGGGCAGGTCGACGTCGGGGCGCTCCAACAGGTCCGCGCGTGCGGACGTCAGGAGCCTGCGTCGAGCCAGCACATCAGCCATGCGGCACACCTCTCTGTGCACTGCCTCACATCATGCCGCCCCGGGTCAAGCCGAGATCTGTCCGAAGTTCGGACACGCCGGACCCTGATCCCCCGCCCTACGGTCGGCCGACCACGTCACCGTCGACCCGGGAGGACGGCATGACCGTTGCCGCACCAGCCGAAGCGGAACCCCGCAGCGGCGAACAGGAGCACCTCGACGTCCTGATCATCGGAGCGGGCATCTCCGGGATCGGCGCCGCCCACCGGCTGCAGGAGGAGTTCCCCGAGCGCAGCTTCGCGATCCTCGAGGCCAAGGGCGGCCACGGCGGGACCTGGTGGACCCACCGCTTCCCCGGCGCGCGCTCGGACAGCGACCTCTTCACCTACGGCTACCGGCACAAGCCGTGGCGCGGCCCGTCCATCGCCGGCGGCGGGCAGATCCGCGACTACCTCGACGAGGTGGTGGAGGAGGACGACCTCGCGGGGAAGATCCGCTACCACCACGAGGTGACGGCGCTGACCTGGTCCTCCGACGACGCCCGCTGGACCGCCGAGGTCACCCGGGCCGACACCGGCGAGCAGCTGCGCATCACCGCGTCGTTCCTGTGGATGTGCCAGGGCTACTACAACCACGACGAGCCCTACGTCCCGGAGTGGCCCGGCGTCGAGCGGTTCGAGGGCACGATGGTGCACCCCCAGACCTGGCCGGAGGACCTCGACTACGCCGGCAAGCAGGTCCTGATCATCGGGTCCGGAGCGACCGCGGCGACGCTGGTCCCGGCGCTGGCCGAGACCGCCGGACACGTGACGATGCTGCAGCGCTCGCCGTCGTACTGGTTCCCCAACCCGACGGTGCACGAGCTGGCCACGATGCTCGAGCCGCTGGACCTGCCGCAGGAGTGGACCTTCGAGATCCTGCGCCGGACCTACGTCCAGCAGCTCGACTGGCTCGCCGACACCGGGCGCAACGACCCCGACCAGCTCCACGAGTTCCTCCTGGAGACCATCCGGCCCCTGCTGCCCGAGGGGACGGACGTCGAGAAGCACTTCACGCCGGCGTACCGGCCGTGGCAGCAGCGCATCGCGTTCGTGCCCGACGGCGACTTCTTCGACGCCATGCGCGCGGGCAAGGCCTCCGTCGTGACCGACAAGATCGAGGAGTTCACCGAGAAGGGTGTGCGGCTCTCCTCGGGCGAGGTGATCGAGGCCGACATCGTCGTCACCGCCACCGGGTTCAACCTGGCGGTCTTCGGCGACATCCCGTTCACCGTCGACGGCGAGCCGGTCGACTTCTCCCGTCGCGTCACCTGGCACGGGACGATGATCACCGGGGTCCCGAACATGGCGTACGCCTTCGGCTACTTCCGGCACAGCTGGACGCTGCGCGTGGACCTGATCACCGACCTCGTGTCCCGCATCCAGCAACGGATGGTCGAGCGCGGGGCGAGCACCGTCGTCCCGACGCTGCGCCCCGAGGACGCGGACATGCCGTTGCTGCCGTGGAGCGACCCGGACAACTTCAACCCCGGCTACGTCATGCGCTCGCAGGACAAGATGTTCAAGCAGGGCGATCGCGAGCCGTGGACCCACATGCACGAGCACGACGTCGACCGTGTCGTCCTCCCCCAGGCCGACGTCGACGACGGTCTCCAGTACCGCTGACCACCCCGCCTCGAGGAGCGATCCCGTGACCCAGATCCCCGTCCGTACCGGCGTCACCCTGAACTACGAGATCAGCGGCAGCGGCGAGCCGCTGCTCCTGCTCATGGGGACCTCCGGAGCCATCCCGCTGTGGGGCGAGGTGGCCGCCCACCTCGCCCAGACCCACCAGGTCATCGCCATGGACAACCGCGGCCTCGGCGGCAGCGACCGCGGCGTCGGGCCGATCAGCGTGGCCTCGATGGCCGAGGACGCCTCGGCCCTCCTCGAGGCCCTGGAGATCCCGCGCGCCCACGTGCTCGGGTGGTCGCTCGGCTCGGCCATCGCGCAGGAGCTCGCGCTCGCCCACCCCGACCAGGTCGCGTCCGCGGTGATGTTCGGGACCTGGGGCCGCTGCGACGGGTTCCAGCGCTCGGTGCTCACCGCGTTCCGGCTGCCCTACGTGCTCCGCGACATGGACTCGGCGCTCGCCGTCTCCGGCCTCGCGTTCTCCCCGCAGCTGCTCGACCACCCGGACTTCGCGCAGATGCTCGAGCCGATGCTGCCCGCGTTCCCGCAGAACGAGGCGCAGATGCAGGTCACCGTCGAGCAGTGGGACGCCGACCTGGCGCACGACACGATCGACCGGCTCGGCGCGATCAGCGCACCCACGCTCGTCCTGGTCGGCGAGCAGGATCTGCTCACGCCGCCGTGGCAGGCGAAGAAGGTCGCCGACGCGATCCCCGGCGCGCGCTTCGAGCTCGTCAGCGGGCCCGGCTCGAGCCACGGGATGCACATCGAGCGTCCCGACGAGTTCTCCAAGCTCGTCGCCGACTTCCTCGGGGAGCAGTCCGTCGGGAGCTGAGGGACTCGGGGGTCGCGAGACGGACGTTTGCCCGGGCCCGCGATCCCCGACCCTGCGGCACCGGCCGGGGTCGCCCGGGCCCTCGTCCGCCGGGTCACTCCACTCATCCAAGAGACGGTGTCGATGTTCTTCCACGTGCAGCGCATGATCAACGAGATCGAGTCCGACGAGCCGGACCCCGCAGCGGCCAACGCCCTGCAGGAGGGTCTCGGCGGCCAGTTCGGCGAGATGCGCACGATGATGCAGTACCTGTTCCAGAGCTTCAATTTCCGGGGCCCGACGGCGAAGCCTTTCCGTGACCTGCTCTACGGCGTCGGGACCGAGGAGATCGGCCACGTCGAGCTCATCGCGACCACGATCGCCCGCCTCCTCGACGGGTCGCCGCGCTATCAGGGCAGCAACTCCGACCCGCTGGACCAGGCCGGTGCCGGCGGCGCCACGCCGCTCTCGCTGGCCCTGTCCGGCGGCAACATCCACCACTGGCTGGTCGGCGCCCAGGGCGCACTGCCGGTCGACGCGCAGGGTGACCCCTGGACCGGGAAGTACGTCTACGACAGCGGGAACCTGCCGCTGAACCTGCTCTACAACCTCATGCTCGAGTCGACCGGACGCCTGCAGAAGTGCCGGCTCTACGAGATGACGGCCAACAAGACCGCGCGCTCGACGATCGCCTACCTGATCGTGCGCGACCAGGCCCACGAGAACGCCTACGCGAAGGCCCTCGAGGCACTCGGCGTGCAGTGGAACAAGCTGCTGCCGATCCCGAAGACCAACGCCGAGCGCTTCCCCGAGGTCAAGACGCTGCTCGACCAGGGCCTGCAGTCGAAGCAGTACACCTTCAGCCTCGACCAGCTCTCCGAGGCCGGGAAGATCTACCAGGGCGCCTCACCCTCGAACGACGGCACGTCGCTGTCCACCGAGCAGGCACCCGAGGGCTTCCCCTTCCCGGGGATCGCCCCCGAGCGGCCGGAGGAGTTCGGCCCCGGGCTGGACGCCGAGCTCATGGAGCTCGTCCAGGCCACCGCCGAGATGGAGATGACCGAGACCGCCGCCCCGATCTGGGGCGCGGCCGACGGCAGCACCAACGGTCACGGCAACGGGACCTTCGGCAAGGTGAAGGAGAAGCTCACCCCCTGATCCGGTCCCCCCGGATCCGGTCCTGGGCGCCCCGGGCGCCGGCGGGCACGTCCCGCCGGTTCCCGGGGCGTTCGCGCGTCCGGACGTCGGTGGGCGGCCCGGCCCTCACACCCGGTGGACCGGACCCGCCAACCCGTTGACGGCCCCGTGGAACACCCGCGGGAGCCACCCGGCCACGGGGACGACGGCCCGGCGGGCCAGGGCCGGTCGGGTGCCGGCCAGCAGTGACCCGGTCATCCAGCGGTAGCGCCGCGTGAGGCGGACCCAGTCCCGCTCGTAGCGCTGCGGCTCCCCGTCGAGGATCGCGCGCACGGCCGCGTCGGCCTGGGCGAACGCCAGCGCCAGGCCCTCCCCGGTGAGCGCGTCGAGGTAGCCCGCCGCGTCCCCGACGAGCAGGACCCGGCCCGCCACCCGCCGTCGGGTCTCCTGGCGCAGCGGGCCGGCGCCGCGGACCTCGTCGGCCGGCTCGCTGCCGTGCAGCAGGTCCGCGAGCTCCGGGAGCGTCCGCACCCGGGCGTCGAAGGAGCCCTTGGTCGCGGCGAGGACCGCGACGTTGACCAGGTCCGCGGCGACCGGGGTCACGTACGCCTCGACGTCGCGGCCCCAGTGCACCTCGACGTAGGGCGACCACGGGGCGACGTGGAAGTGGCGACGCAGCCCGAACCGCGGGTGACGGGCGACGGGGCCCCGCAGGCCGAGGGCGCGGCGCGTCGGCGAGTGCAGTCCGTCGGCGGCGACGAGGTGGCGCGCGCGGGCACCGTCGACGATCACCCCCGCGTCGTCCTGGCCCACCCAGGAGACCGACCGGGCCTCGATGCGGACGCCCGCCGCGACCGCCGCCGCTCGCAGCCCGTCGTGCAGCGTCGTGCGGCGGATCCCGCGGCCCGGGCCGTCGTCGAAGTCCGCGTCGGCCGACCGCCCGGCCCCGACGTAGCGGATACCGCGGAAGGGATGGCCGGCCGGGTCGACCCCCAGGCCCTGCAGGGCGCGCAGGGCCCCGGGCATGAGCCCCTCACCGCAGGCCTTGTCGACCGTGCCCGGGCGGGGTTCCCACACCTCGACGTCGAGGCCGGCGCGTGCGGCGTGCAGGGCGGTGACCAGACCCGCGGGCCCGCCGCCGGCGACGAGCAGGTCGATCACGGGCGGTGTCACGCGGACGGTTCCATCCGGGGGGCGGGCGCCTGCGCGGCCCACCGCAGGGCACGACGCTCGGCGCGCACACGGACCGTCAGCAGGCCGGCGTCCAGCACCGTGAAGGCCGCCGCGGTGATCCACGCGCCGTGCACCAGCGGGAGCGCCACGCCCTCGATCACGACGACGACGTAGTTCGGGTGGGCCAGGAACCGGTAGGGCCCGGAGGTCACCGGCGCCGAGCCGGGCACCACGATCACCCGGGTGTTCCACCGCGGCCCGAGCGCGCGCATGCACCAGAACCGCACGGCCTGGCAGCCGGCGACCAGGACGAGCATCGGGATCCCGAGCGCCGGCACGAACGGGCGGTCGGCGATCCAGGTCTCGGCCACGCACCCGACCAGCAGCCCGGTGTGCAGCACCACCATGACCGGGTAGTGGCCGCGCCCGGTCTCGACGCCGCCCCGGGCCAGCGCCCATGCGGCGTGGCGCTTCGAGACCGCCACCTCGACCAGCCGCTCGAGACCGACGGCGGCGATCAGCAGCGTGTAGGGCACCGCGCTCATGCGGGCGCCCGCAGCAGGACCAGCTCGGAGCAGAACCCGGGACCCATCGCCAGCATCAGGCCGTAGGACCCGGGGCGCGGCGGCCGGGACTCGAGGGTGTCCGCCAGGACGTGGAGCACCGAGGCCGAGGACAGGTTGCCGATGCGCCGCAGCGAGTCCCACGTGACGCCGAGCGCGGCACGGTCGACCCCGAGGGCCTCCTGGAGGGCCTCGAGCACCTTGGGGCCGCCGGGGTGGGCGACGTACCACTCGACGTCGTCGTGACCCAGGCCGTGGTCGGCGAGGAAGCGGCGGGCGTCGTCGCCCAGGTACCGGCGCACCACGTCGGGGACCGCCCCGTCGAGGACGATCTTGAACCCGCCCGCGCCGATGTCCCAGCCCATGGTGCGTTCGGAGTCGGGGTAGAGCCGGCTGCGGGCGGCGAGGACCTCCGGCTGGACGCGGTCGGCGTCCACGAGCCCCGCGGCGCGCCGCGCACCGACCGCCACGACCGCCGCGGCCCCGTCGCCGAACAGGCCGCTGGCGACCAGGTTGGGCAACGAGGCGTCGTCGCGCTGCAGGGTCAGGGAGCAGAGCTCGACGCACATCAGCACGGCGACGGCGTCGGGGTGGCCGACGAGGTGGTCGTGCAGCCGGGCCACGCCCGCGGCGCCCGCCACGCAGCCGAGCCCGACGAGGGGCATCCGCACCACGTCGTCGCGCATCCCGGTCAGCGCGGCGACCCGGGCGTCGAGGGAGGGCACGGCGAGCCCGGTGACCGTCGCGGAGACGACGAGGTCGACGTCGGACGGCGAGAGGTCGACCGCCTTGAGGGCGTCGACGACCGCGCGGGCGCCGAGCTCCACGCCCGCGGCGATGAAGGCGTCGTTGGACTCCCCGAAGTCGCGCAGCGCGCCGTAGCGCTCCAGCGCCAGCGCGGTGTGGCGGGTCTCGACCCCCGCGTTGCGGTGGAACCGCTCGACGACCGCCCGCTCGACGTCGGCGGTGACCATCGAGGACAGGAAGGACTCGGTGATCTCCGCCTGGCGGTAGCGGTGCTCGGGGAGGGCGCCCCGGACGCTCAGGATGCGCACGGGCGTCCCTCCTCACCGCGCGGGGCCGGGCTCCCCCGGAGCAGGGCGCCGATCAGCCCGCCGGCCACGGCCGGGGTGATCCGCCCGCGCGCCAGGCCGAGCTCGACGAGGTCGTCGAAGACCCGTTGGTCCCGGGCCGACGCGCGCAGGCCGGCGTCGAGCATCGAGGGGCGGCGGGTGAGCCGGGCCGCGGCGGCGGTGTGGCGCAGGTGCGGGAAGAGGTGGGCCCGGGCGGCCCGCCGATAGGCACGCCCGGCGCTCGCGGGCCGACCCGAGACGAGCGCGCGGGCGGCGGCCCGGCCGGCGGCGATCCCCGTGGCGACGGCGTAGTAGATGCCCTCGCCGGTCAGCGGATTCACCAGCCCGGCGGCGTCCCCGACGAGCAGGACCCGTCCGGACGGCGGGCGCCAGCGGGCGCCCGAGAGCGGGAGGTGGTGGCCCAGCCAGTCGCCGCCGCCGCGGGTCGACCCGGGGAGCAGGTCCTCGAGGCGCGCGATCAGCGCGGCGCGCGGGGGCGCGGGCCGATCGTCGAGCACCTCGCCGTACCCCACGTTCGCGAGGCCGTCGCCGCGGTCGAACGACCAGGCGTAGCTCGTCCGCCGGCCGGTCCCGAACGCGATGACCTGGGCGGCGGCCCGCGCCGCCGGGACCGGGGCGTAGCCACGCAGGGCCAGCGCCATCCTGCCCGGCGCGGCCCCCACCGCGCGGCGGACGACCGAGTGCGCCCCGTCCGCGGCGACGACCACCTCGGCGTCGATCTCGTCGTCGAGCACGACGGCGGCCCGGGGGTCGTCGAGCGCGACCCGGCGGACCCGGTGCCGGACGGGGACGGCGCCGGCCGCGCGGGCCGCTTCGACGAGCCGGGCGTCGAGGACCCGGCGCGGCACGACGTAGGCCGGCCGGGACATGGTCCGCTCGACCCCGGTGCCGTCGCGGTCCAGGCGCAACCGCGACACCGGCACCCGGTCGTCGAGCAGGCCGGTGACCCCGACCTCGGCGAGCCGGTCGAGCACCTGCCCGGCCACGCCGTCGCCGCAGGCCTTGTCCCGGGGGAAGTCGGCGCGGTCGAGCAGCGCCACCCGCAGGCCCGGGGCGGCGTACCTGGCGGCGAGGGCCGCGGCGGTGCCGGCCGGCCCGGCCCCGACCACGGCGAGATCCCAGGTCGCCATCAGCCGGCCGCCACGATCAGCACGACGTCGAGCAGGGCGATCCCCATGGCCGCCCGGAACGGCCACCGGGCCCGGCCGGTCAGCGTGACCACCCCGAGCCCGACGACGAGCACCACCCCGACGACGAGGAGCACGGCCCGGGCCCCGCCCGGCGGGTCGACCTGTCCCGTCACCAGCGGACCGCCGGCGGCCAGCACCGACGCGCCGACCAGGAGCCCGGCCGCCAGCCCTCGCGACCCCCGCTCCCCCAGCCGGTGGGGCAGCCCCCGGACCCCGGTGCGCAGGTCGTCGGCGAGGTCGGGCAGCGCATTGACGACGTGGGCCCCGACCCCGAGGGCCGCGCCGGCCGCCGTCATCCACCACGGCGGCCACACCGGGTGCGCCCCCGCGAGGAAGGCCACCGCCGGCAGGGCGCCGAACGCCACGGCGAAGGGCACCCACGAGAACCAGGTGCGCTTGAGGCCGGCGTTGTAGGCGTGCGCCGCGACCAGGGCGACCAGGAGGTGGGCGACCGCGCTGCGCCACCCCGCCGCGAGCGACAGGCCGACGCAGGCGACGGCGGCCACCCCGAGGGCCGCGGCCACCGTCCCGGCCGTGACCTCCCCCGTCGCCAGCGGCTTGTCGGCCCGCGCGACGGTGCGGTCACGGCGGGCGTCGAGCAGGTCGTTCGCCCAGCCCACCGTGAGCTGCCCGGCCAGCACCGCGAGCGCGACGACGACCACGGTCCGGCCCGGCAGACCGGCGTCGACCGCGAGCAGCGCGGCGACCACGGTCACGGCCGCCGCGGGTCCGGGGTGGGACGCGACGGCCAGACCGACGACGGGGCCGCGGACGCGGGTGGCGGGCGGCGCGGTCGTCGTCATGGCCGCCGCCGCTGCGCGACCGACCCGTGGCGCACCGCGTCGCCGACCGTCGCCGCGACGGTGCGCGGTCGCAACGAGGGGGTGGAGCCGGACGCCGCCGTGCGCAGCCCCTCGACGACCTCGCGGAAGACCGTGATCCCGTCCTTGCCCGGCGACCAGCCCAGCTCGCGGCGGGCCCGCCCGGCGTCGAGCAGCGGGAGGGCGAACGCCATGTCCACCCAGCCGGTGTCGAGGGGCTGCAGGTGCAGGTTCCAGCCGGCCGAGACCACCGTCCGCAGGACCGCGGAGGGCACGTGCACCAGCCGCGCGCCCAGCGCCGCGGCGATGTCGGGCGCCGTCACGGGCGGGTCGGCCGTCAGGTTGAACGCCCCTCCCGCCTCCCGCGCGAGGACCCGCGCGACGGCGTCGGCCACGTCGTCGGCGTGCACCAGCGGGATCCGCAGCCCGCGGTCGAGGGGCACCACGGGCAGCCACCCGATCGCCCGGGCGGGCACGAGCCCCGGGACGCCGTAGCGCAGCAGGGCGCTGCCCGCCGCGGACTGGCCCACGATCGCCGGGCGCAGGCGCGTGATCGTCGGGACCGTCCCGCGCGCCTCGAGCTCGTCGAGGATCCGCTCGGCGGCGACCTTGTGCCTGCTGTAGCGCGAGGTCCGGACACCGCCGGTCGGCCACGTCTCGTCGACCGGGGTGTCGTCCTGTCGCGGCGAGTAGGCGCCGAGCGAGGACATGTGCACCAGGTGCCGCACCCCCACCGACGCCACCGCCTCCGCGACCCGGCGGGTGCCGCCCACCCCCAGCTCGCGCAGGTAGGCCAGGTCGTGGGAGGGCTGGAAGCCCCACGCCAGGTGCACGACGGCATCGGCGCCGGAGAAGGCGTCCTCGAGCTCGCCCGGCGCGACCCGGGTCAGGTCGACCGAGGTCCACCGCACGGCCGGGTCGGACGTCCCCGGCACCCGGCGGGCCAGCCCGTGCAGTTCGTGGTCGTCGCGCGCCAGACGGCGCAGGACCGCCGTGCCGACGTTGCCGGTCGCGCCCGTGATCGCGATCCGCATCTGCCCTCCGGGAGCCGCGCGCTGGGAGTACTGCGCGCCACCGGGTCCCGGGCGGCCGCCGGCCGGGACCTGGTCCCTGCTCGGCGTCGTCGAAGCTACGACCCGCCGACCCGCCCTGCAAACGCGAGCGGGACGGGCCGGGCGCGGCGGCGCTAGCGGGGGCCGCGGTCGAGCAGGCGGCCGGTGGCCGCGAGCTCCTCGTCGAGGACCTCGGTCAGCAGCGCGACCAGGCGGGCCTCCCGGTCGGCGGGGTCGAGCGGGGCGAGCAACGCGTCCAGGCGGCGCAGCACGGCCCGGAGCGAGACGGTCGGCCAGGGGGCGGCCACCCGCGCGCGGACCGGGGCGGTGGCCACCCCGAGCAGCCGCCGCCAGGGCACGGCCCCGGTGTGCAGGGCCCGGTCCAGCATCCGGGCGACGTCCAGGCGCGCCCCGGTGAGCGCACCGAGTCGACGGGTGCCCACCGACACGGCACGGGCGAGCACGGCGTCGGCCGGATCGAGCTCCAGGCCGGCGGCGGCACAGGCCGTCATCGTGGCGGCGTGCACCGCGGCGTCCCGACGACCGGTCCCGACGAGGGCCGGGGCCAGCATGACCAGCCGCGTGCGGGTGCGCTCGCCCACCGCGTCGTCCACGTGGCGGGCCAGGGCGGCCAGCGCGGGGTGGGTACACCGGGGGCGGACGCCGAACCGCTCGCCGCCCAGCACCGAGACGTACTCCATGAGGCACGCCCCCGCCGTGGGATGCCGGTGCCGGCCCCGGTCGGGCAGCGGCATCCCCCAGGGCACCCGCGTGACGTCCTCCATGGCGGGGCCCCCTCGATCAGCGCAAGTTCACGGGCTGCCGGGGCCGGGGCAGCGCTTCCGGGCCACGCTGCCATCCCGGGACGGTGGTGTCGACGCGGCGGCGGGCGCACCCGGATGCCCGGTTCGGGTCGCCCTCGGGGGTGGCGAGGGTTGCGTTTCGCCGCGGGCGGAGCAGGATAGTCCGACCAGGCCCGTCGTCCTGAGCTGAACGTTCCAGCGGCGAGGCGCGTCGAGAGGCCCGTTCGAGGGCAGCCGACGCTTCCGGCGTCCCGGACCCGACGCCCGGCACCTCCTCGGCCCGAGGGGATGCCGACGGTCCGGAGACGGAAGCAGGGTGACGGCAGTGACGGGGACGATCACACCGGTGGAGCCCGGGCCACCGCCCGGCGAGGTCCCCGACGACGCCGTGCTGGCGCGGGTCCGTGGGGGTGACCCGCAGGCCCTCGAGGAGCTCTACGACCGCTTCGCCGGGCGGGTCTACTCGCTGGCGCACAGCTTCTGCGGGGACGCCGCCGCGGCCGCGGAGGTCACCCACGACGTGTTCCTCGACGTGTGGCGCCGCGGCGACGCGGTCGACGCCGTACAGGGGTCCACCGCGAACCGGCTGCTGACCCTGGCCCACGACCGCGCGGTCGCCCGTCGGCGCGACTGAGCGCTCGGGCGTCTCAGGGCAGGAGCAGGAGCACGCCCACGACCAGGATCGCGAGCACGCCGAGCACCACGAGCGCGACACCGAGGCGGCGCAACGTCGGGCTCGGCGGTACGTCGGGAGTGACGGCGGGGTCCGTGGGCCCGGTCGCCGTGTCGGCGGCCGCGGCCCCGCTCCTCACGTCGAGGACCTCGGTCGCGGTCTCCTCGGGAACCGGGGCCCGGGCCCTCGCGTCCGCCCGCACCGCCACGACGCGCAGCGCCTCGGCCAGCCCCGCCGCGTCCGGCCGGTCCCCGCGCTCGAGCGCCATCGCCCGCAGCACCACGTCCTCCAGGCCGACCGACATCCCCGGCGCGACCTGGCGCGGAGGGATCGGCGGCTCGCGGAGACGGCTCGAGGCGACGTCGGCGGACCCGCGGCCGCGGAAGGGCGGCGACCCGGTGGCCACCTCGTAGAGCGTGCAGCCGAGCGAGTACACGTCGGACCGGCCGTCGAGCGGCTCGCCGCAGACCTGCTCCGGAGACATGTACGCCGCGGTCCCGACGACCTTCCCGGTCTCGGTGAGCCCCCCGAGGTCCTCGACCTTCGCGATCCCGAAGTCCATGAGCTTCGGCGTCCCGTCGTCCAGGAGCATGACGTTCGACGGGTTGACGTCACGGTGGACCACGCCGTGGGCGTGCGCGTGGGCCAGCGCCGAGGCGATCGCCGCGCCGACCCGGGCCACCTCGAGCTCGGGCACCCGCCCCCGTTCCGCGAGCTCGTCGCGCCACGTCCGGCCCCCGAGCAGCTCCATCACGACGTACACCCCGTAGGGCGAGGCGCCGACGTCGTGGACGGCGACGACGTGCGGATGGCTCAGTCCCGCCGCGGCCCGGGCCTCGTCCTGCAGGCGGCGGGCGTCCGTCTCGTCGTGACGCCCTCCCGCGGGGAGCAGCTTCACGGCGACGACGCGGCCCAGGCTGCGGTCGTGCGCGCGGTGCACCTCGGCCATCCCACCGTGCCCGAGGAGCTCGACCAGCTCGTACCGCTCGCCGAGGACGACCCCGTCCCGTGATGCGGACGGCCCGGACTCGATCCCGCCGTCGTCGGTGTACGGCCGGGTCACAGCCGGCGCGTGCGCTCGGCGTCGCCGCCCTGCAGCAGCGCGTCGAACAGGTAGCGGTGGTCGACCAGGGCCTGACGCCGTTCCTCGAGCTCCTGCTCCTCCTGCTCGTCGGCGACCGCGACCTCGTGGGCCGAGCGGAAGTGCTCGACCAGGTCCGGGTAGTCGACCGAGACGAGCTTCTCGCGCTCCTCGAAGCGCTCCGAGGGATAGCCGCGGTCGCGCATCACCTGCTGGACGAGCAGGTCCGCGTCGCGCAGACCGGTCGACGGGTTCTCGACGAACGTGGACTGCGCGGTGTCCCAGGCGCGGGAGTACCGATCACGCTCGTCCGCGCCGAGGTCGCGCAGCTCGAGCCGCTCGCGGCGCTTCAGCCGGTCGCGGAGCTCCTTCTCGCCGCTGCGGCGCCCGTAGTCGGACACCACGCGGTCGTACTCCTCACCGAAGCGGCTGCGCAGCGCGGCCGTCCCGGGCCGGCCACGACGACGCGCGAGCACGAGCAGCACGACCCCGAGGATCACCACCACCACGGCCGCGACCACGACGCCGAGCACCACACCGTCCATCGCCGGACTCCCCACACGTCGGCCAGAGCGACCGTCGGGGTCCGGGACGGATCGCCGTCAGCCTAACCCGGGCGGACGCCCGATCGGGGGATCGAACGGCCGCCTGGAGTCGGGGATCGCGGTGTGTCAGGCGGCGCGGAAGTCCGCCGGACGCTCCGGGCTCGCCTCCGCGAGCGCCTTGTGGGTGCCCTCGACGTCGTAGTCCTTGCCGTAGACCGGCGTGCCCGGCTGCTGCCGCCACGACTCCTCGAGCGAGCCGGCGTCGACCGGGTCGAAACCGAGCTCGTCGACGAGCGCCGAGACGGTGTCCTTGCCCGGCCCGTCCGCGCCCGCGATCGGCAGGGCGATGCGGCCGTCGGTGCCCTGCGGCTTCCCGCTCTCGAGCAGGTGCTTCCACCAGATGCCGTTGAAGACCTTGTAGACCGGCGTCCCGAGCAGCTCGGACACCCAGACGCTCTCGGGCGTGCCGTCCTCGAGCGCGTCGATCCGGCCGTCGCGCTGCTGCGGGTAGTAGTTGTTCGTCTCGATGACGGGCGCCCCGGCCTTGGCCGAGGACACGATCCCGGGCTCGAGGTCCGGGGTGTTCTTCTGCGGGATGCTGACGATCACCGCATCCGCGTCGAGCGCCGCCTCGCGCGCCCACACGGGGGTGGCCCCGGTCTCCGCGGCCAGGTCCGCCAGCGTCTCCGGGCCCCGGGAGTTCGCCACCCGCACCTCGTGCCCCAGCGCAGTGAGCCGCCGCGTGAGCGTCCCGCCGATCATGCCCGCACCGATGATTCCGATCCTCATGCCCGGGAGAACCGGGCGGCGCCGCGCCTATTCCCCCGAGGCACCCGGGTCGCCCGGTTTCCCGCGGCACATCCTGCACGTCACGCACCGACGTTGACCGGCGTCGGGCCCCTCACGACGATGACGGCACCCGTCGTCGTCGAAGGAGCGCCCAGATGATCGTGATCAACATCGTGATGCCGATCCGTCCCGAGAAGATGGACGACTGGCTGGCGCTCGCCGATTCCTACGCCGAGGACGTGAACTCCGAGGAGGGCTGCCTGTTCTTCAAGTTCTCCCGCAGCCTCACCGACGAGAACGAGTTCGTCTGCATCGAGGGCTTCAAGGACGCCGACGCCGGCGCGACCCACGTCGCGCAGCCCTACGTGAAGAAGTTCTTCGACACCGCGCCCGACCTCGTGTCGGCGCAGCCGCAGATCCTCTACATCGACACCCCGCACGACGGGTTCGGGCCGATGGGCGAGATCCAGCCCCGCTGACCCGGAGCTCGGTGCGGTGCCCCGGTGCCACCCGGACGACACCGGTCAGCCGGCGCCGTCCTGACGTGACGCCGGGTCGACGACGGGGCTCGGCGGGTCCGGCGCGAGCGTCCCGTCGGGGGCGATGTGCTCGAGCACCTGGTCGACCAGGACCAGGATGTGCGGGTCCTCGACGCGGTAGATCTGCCGACGCCCGTCGCGCCGGGAGCGCACCAGCCCGGCCAGGCGCAGCTTCGCCAGGTGCTGGCTGACCGAGGCGACGCTGGCGCCGGTCCGCGTCGCCAGGCTGCCGACGTCCCAGGGCTGCTGGGAGAGCAGCCACATCAGGTGCAGCCGGACCGGCACCGACAACAGGTCCAGCGTGCCCGCCGCGGCGGCGAGCTGGGCCGCGGTCGGCTCCGACGTGGGCCCCGGCGCGCCGACCTCCGGACCCGACGTGCTGTGCGGCATCCCTGGCTCCTGCCCCGCCCCTGCCCTCGCCGACCTGGCGACCGGGTCGATCCCGTCCGGCACAGTCTGTCCCCGTGCGTCCGTCCTCGGGAACCCGGCGCGTGGTGACGAGCCGCGCCGAGCTACATCATTTGCGTAAGTGGTTGACAATCAGCGGCGTCGCGGACACGGTGGAGAACAGCGAAGGGGAGTAGCCCCCCGCGCCGTGATCGACACACTGGTCGAGTCGGGCACCGCTGCGGCGGACCCGGCGTCGAGACCCGGTCCGGTGGTTCCGCCCCGCGGGGTCGGAGTGGGCGAGACCTTCGGCGTTGTCCGTGTCGTACACGGTCGCCGAAGCTCTCGGACGAGGGCCGCGCGGCGACCGGTGACCCGCCGGAAGGTCGCTCCCCCGTGAACCTGGCTGCCGCCGCCGTGGTGTTCGGCATCGTGCTGCCCGCCGAACTGCCCGACAAGACCGCGCTCGCCAGCCTCGTCCTGGGCAGTCGCTACAACCCCCGCTACGTCTTCGCGGGCGTCGCGGCCGGGTTCGCCGTCCACGTCGGGATCGCGCTGGCCGCCGGGTCGCTGCTGGCCCTGCTCCCCCACCGCCCCGTCGAGATCGTCGTCGCGGCCCTGTTCCTCGGCGGCGCGGTCCTGCTCCTGCGCCGCGCCCGCGACGGCGGCGGGGAGGTCGACGAGCAGGAGTACGAGCACCGGATCGCGCCGGAACGGCTCACCTCCGGGTGGCGCATCGCGGCGACCAGCTTCGGGCTGATCTTCCTCGCCGAGTTCGGCGACCTCACCCAGATCCTCACGGCCAACCTCGCGGCGCACTACCACGATCCGCTCGCGGTCGGGGTCGGCGCGGTCCTCGCCCTGTGGACCGTCGGCGGACTGGCGATCCTCGGGGGCCGGCGGCTCCAGCGGTTCCTGTCCCTGACCTGGATCGCCCGCGTGGCCGCCGTCGCCATGATCGTCCTCGCGGGGTTCAGCATCGTGGGCGCGATCCAGGGCTGACCAGGTGCGCTCCGCGCTCGTGAGCAGTCATCCGTGTCCTGGCACGGATGACTGCTCACGAGGCCGGAGGCCACCTATCGGTTCCCGGCGCTCCAGGCGTAGGGCAGGTCGGATCCGTTGAGCACGTGGTCGCCGACGGTCTGCAGCTTGTAGATCAGCGGGTTGTGCACCGAGATCGTGCGGGCGTTGCGCCAGTGGCGGTCCAGCCGCAGCTTCTCCGAGGTGATCGACGCCCCGCCGACCTCGAACAGCTGTGTGGTGGCGTCGAGGACGGTCGGGATGACGCCGGCCTGGGCGCGCGCCACGTCGAACTCGACCTGGTCGAGCAGGTCGGCGTCGGAGCTGTCCCCCGCGAGCAGGTGGTCGAGCTGGTCGGCGATCTCGAGCACGAGCGCGCGGGCGGCGAAGGCCGCGGACGACAGCCGGCCGATCACCTGCTGGACCAGCGGGTCGTGGCGCGGGAGGTCGGCGGCCGCGTGCGTGTAGCTGCGGGTGCGCTCGCGGACCCAGTCGGAGACGTCGTCGGTGGCGCGCCGGGCGATGCCGGCGAGCACCGCGAGCTGCACCAACTGCAGGTAGGCGGTCCCGTAGGTCCGGCCCGGCGTGCCGTACCCGGGGCCGAGGACCCGGTCGGCCGGCACGGACACCTCGTCGAACTCGGTGGTGCCGCTGGCGGTGAGGCGCTGGCCGAAGCCGTCCCAGTCGTCGTGCTGGGTCACGCCGTCGGCGTCGGCGTCGACGAGGACGGCGACCCGCTCCCCGTCCTGGTCGGCGGCGACGACGATGTGGTCGGCGTAGAGGCTGCCGGTGCTGTAGTACTTCGTGCCCGTCAGGCGCAGGTCCTCCCCGTCCGGCGTGACCGTCGTGCGGTAGCGGTCGATGGCCCCGACGCCCGGCTCGGAGATGGCGTTCCCGACGAGGACGCCGTCGGCCGCCGCCCGCAGCCAGCGCTCGCGGTCGGGACCCGGCTCGGCCAGGAGCTGCTCCTCGACGAACCACCAGTGCACGCGCAGCGCCTGGGGCAGGTTCGACTCGGCGGCGGCCAGGTGGATCAGCTGACGGAACAGCTGCCGCACCGAGGCGCCGTAGCCCCCGAACTCGACCGGCACCCGCAGCGCGCCGAAGCGGACCTCGTTCAGGGCCCGGACGGCGTCGTGGGCCAGGGAGCGGTCCTGCTCGCGCTGCACGGCGCCCTCGGCGATCCGGGCGAAGACCGGGGCGAAGATCGCGTCGAGCTGGTCGTCGGAGTACCGGGTGGTGGGTTCGGTGATCGTGGCGCTCACGGGAGGTCCTTTCGACGGTGCCCGGGGCACCCCCCGACGGCAGGCGCGACGGGGCCGGGGCTGGAGGAGGAGAGCAGGGCGCGGCTCACCGGCCCGGTCGGGCGGGGAGCCGCCCGCGGATCGCGGACGAGAGGGATCGGCTCAGGGGCGACAGAGGGCCGACGCCACGCGCGCGAGGTCGATGTGCCCCCGCGTGGTCAGCATCCCGGCGCCGATCATGCCGCGACCCTAACCCGGCCGACCCCCGATCCCAAGATCGTCGACGTCCCCGGGGGTCGAGGCCGACGTCGTCGTCGAGGACGTCGGGGACGGCCCGGCCGCACTGCGGGCGGACGTCGACGCCGCCTACCGCGCCGAGTACGGGCGCCACGGCCGCTCCACCGTCGAGACCATGGTCGGCGACGCGGCCGCGGCGACCACCCTGCGGCTGGATCCGGAGGCCGTCGCCTGAGGGGGACCAGCGCGGAGCGAGACGTACGACGCAGCGCCGCGGATAGTGAGCAGAACTAAGCTTCTCGGCGATGACAACGCTCGTCGGGGGCCGCGCGGGGGCGGCCCGGCTCACCCTGGCGCTCGGGTGCCTGACGGTGTTCATGGCGAACCTGGACACCACGATCCTCAACGTCGCCCTGCCGACGATGGGGCACGACCTCGGCGCCGCGACCAGCGGGCTGCAGTGGACCGTCAACGCCTACGTGCTCGCCCGCGCCGGGTCGTTGTTCGTCTGCGCCTCGTTGGGTGACCGCTTCGGGCACCGTCGGGTCTGGATGTGCGGGCTGGTCCTGTTCGGCGCCGGATCGCTGGCCTGCGGGTTGGCGCCGAGTCTCGGGGCGATGATCGGGTTCCGCGTGGTGCAGTCGCTGGGCGGGGCGCTGATGACGCCGGCGACGCTGGCCATGCTCGCCCGCGCCTACCCCTCCGGCCCTGCCCGGGCGCAGGCCCTGGGCATCTGGTCGGCCAGCACCGGGATCGCGATGGGCCTCGGCCCGGTGGTCGGCGGCCTGCTGGTCGACACCGTGGGCTGGCGCTCGGTGTTCATGGTCAACGTGCCGATCGTGGTCATCGCGCTGGCCTCGTGGCGGCTGGTGTCCGACGGTGAGCGCTCCGAGACCCCGCCGCGTCTCGACCTGCTCGGGCAGGCCGCGATCGTCGCCACCCTGTTCCCGCTGACCTACGCCCTGATCACCGCCCCGGAACGCGGGTGGGCCTCGCCGCTGACGCTCTCGCTCGTCGCCGTGTCCGTCCTGGCCGGGTGCGCGTTCGTCGTGATCGAGCGGCGGTCGAGCCACCCACTGCTCGACCTCGGCGACTTCCGCCGCCCCGCCCTCCTCGGGGCCGTCGGGCTCGCGATCGCCGCGTTCGTCACCCTCGGCGGGTTCCTGTTCTTCAACACCCTCTGGCTGCAGGAGGTCCGCGGCCTGTCCGCGCTGCACGCCGGTCTGCTGACCGCCCCGGCCACGCTCAGCTCGTTCCTGCTCTCGCCGATCGCGGGACGGATCGTCGGGCGGATCGGTCCCCGGGTGCCGGCGACGGTGGGCGCGACGTGCCTCGCGGCGGCCACCGCGTGGATGGCGCTGACGGTGTCGGCGAGCGGTCCGGTCTGGCACGTCGTCCCGGGGTACGTCCTGCTCGGCGTGGGCCTCGGCCTGACCAACACCCCCGTGAACTCGATCGCGGTGTCGACGATGCCGCGCGAGCGCTCCGGGGTGGCCGGGGCGATCGCCACGACGTCGCGCCAGGTCGGGAGCAACCTCGGCGTCGCGCTGCTGGGGACGATCGTCTTCTCCGGGGCCTTCGTCCCCGGGCTGGGCCACGCCTACGCGCTCGACGCGGTCCTCTCCCTGCTCGCGGCGGGCTTCGCCTGGTGGGCCCTGCGTGCCCGGGGTCAGGCGCGCGGGGCCGAGTCGTAACGGCCGGTCGTGGCGGCCGGTCGTGGCGGCCGGTCGTGGCGGCCGGTCGTGGCGGCCGTCCTCGAGATGCCGAGGCTGTCGGACCCCGGCGCTAGGTTCCCGTCATGTCGGTCGAACCCTTCGTCCTCCGCACCGACCCGCAGGCCCTGGCCGACCTGGGGACACGGCTCCGGGCCACCCGCTGGCCGGACGCGCCGGAGGACGCGGGCTGGGCCCTCGGCACCGACCTCGACTACCTGCGCGAGCTCGCGGGCTCCTGGGCGGGCGGGTTCGACTGGCCGGTGCAGGAGGCGGCGCTGGCGCGCCTCCCGCACGTCCGGGTCGGGG
Source organism: uncultured Actinomycetota bacterium (assembly GCA_963849235.1). Classification (GTDB taxonomy): domain Bacteria; phylum Actinomycetota; class Actinomycetes; order Mycobacteriales; family Pseudonocardiaceae; genus Actinomycetospora. Next base: position 56,193 of record CAWKGY010000011.1, read on the forward strand.
TCGGCGGGATCGGCATCCACGTCGTCCACGCCCGCGCGGCCGACCGGAGCGCGCCCGTGCTGCCGGTGATCCTCACCCACGGCTGGCCGGACTCGTTCTGGCGCTACACCAAGGTCGTCGAGCTGCTGACCGACCCGGGGGCCCACGGCGGGGACCCGGCCGACGCGTTCGACGTGATCGTCCCGGACATGCCCGGGTTCGGGTACTCGGACCGGCCGAGGGGACCCGCCCACGACTCGATCGGCGTCGCCGCGCTGTGGGCCGAGCTCATGACCACCCTCGGCTACCCGCGCTTCGGCGCCGCGGGCGGCGACATCGGAAGCCACGTCAGCCGCTACCTCGCGCTCGACCACCCCGACCGGGTCGTGGCGGTGCACCGCACCGACGGCGGCCAGCCCTACCCCGGCGTCGACCGCTCCGTCCTCACCCACGAGGAGCTCGACTGGTTCGACGCGGGCACCGCCTGGGCGATGCGCGAGGGCGCGTACATGGGGATGCACCGCACCAAGCCACAGACCGCCGCCTTCGGGCTCACCGACTCCCCCGTCGGGCTCGCCGCCTGGATCGTCGAGAAGCTGCGCAGCTGGAGCGACTGCGGGGGCGACGTCGAGCGCGCCTTCACCCGGAACGAGATCCTCACGAACCTGACGATCTACTGGCTCACCGGGACGATCGGCTCGTCGATGCGCATGTACCAGGCGAACGCGGCCATCCCGCCCGAGCAGCTCGCGCGGCGCGTCGACGTCCCGTCAGGGTTCTCGCTCTTCCCCGCCGACATGCTGCGCCCGCCGCGCGCCTGGCTGGAGCGGACGACCAACCTGGTCCGGGTCACCGAGCCGGCCCACGGCGGGCACTTCGCGGCGTTCGAGCAGCCCGAGCTCTACGCCCGGGAACTGCGCGACTTCTTCCGCCCGTTCCGCGCGGAGTTCGCCTGACGCGGCGGGCGCGCGGGCGGCGCGCTCAGGAGAGCCCGAACTCCCGCATCTTGCGGTAGAGGGTGTTCCGGCCGATGCCGAGGGCCCGCGCGGCCAGGGTGCGGTTGCCGTCGGAGGTGCGCAGCGCCTCGGCCACCGCATCGCGCTCGGCGGACTCCATCAGGCCCAACGGCCGCGCGGGGCCGCGGAGCTCCTCGGGCAGGTCGGCCTCCTCGACGACGCCACCCGCGGCCCGACGAGCGAGGACGACGACGGTGGTGCGCATCTCGGCGAGGTTGCCGGGCCAGTGCCAGGCGAGCAGGCGCTCCCAGGCCGCCGCGGAGAACCGGGTCCGGGCCTCGGGGACGGGCTGGTCGGCGACCATCGCACGCACCAGGGAGGGCAGGTACTCGCGGCTCTGGGCGAGCGCCGGCAGTCGGACGGTGGTCGCGAGGCGCCGCACGAGCCCGGTGAGCGCGTCGTCGGCGGCATCGAGGTCGGCGGTGAGCACCACCGGGGCCCCCGCCGCGAGCAGGGCCTCGACCTGGCCGACCGAGGGGTACGGCCGCTGGTGGACGCGGCGCACGACCAGCCCCCGCCGTGACCCGACGGCGTCGCGCGCCGCGGCGAACCAGTCCGGGTCCAGGTGCGGCTCCACGACCGCCGGGTCGTCGTGGCCCGCCCGGCGCAGGAGCCGCCGCGCGGTGTGCAGCTTCCCCGCCCCGCCCGGCCCGACGACCGCGACGACCTCCCCGTGGCCGAGAGCAGCGCCGAGTTGCCGATCGACCTCGGGGTCGTGGTGCAGCGGCTCCGGGACGGGCGCGGACGGCATCGCGATGCCGCGGGTGGTCGGGCGCGGGGTGTCGGGGCGGCGCGGCAGCAGCCGCACGCTGAACGCCGGTCTCCCGTCCTGGTGGACCGGCTCGACGACGGCGTCGTGGAACCCGTCCGAGAGCGGGACCGGCATCTGCCGGGCGCGGTGGTGGCGGTGCTCGGAGAGGTAGCCCCACAGCAGGGGGTGAAGGTCCGGGCCGACGTGGGCGAGGCCGGACCGGTTGGCGAGCACGGTCTCCTCGTCGACGACGAGCGCGCCGGTGGTCGCCTGGTCGAGGGCCAGGTAGGCCTCGACGAGACGACGGTGCCGCTCGCCGGCCCGGGCGTGCAGGCCGGCCTCGATCTGCCGGGCGACGTCGCCGGCCAGGGCGGCCATGAGCGGGTGCACGTCGCGAGTCGCGCAGGCGAGCGAGAACGAGCCGACCATCCGCCCGGTGTAGGGCTCGATGATCGGTGTCCCGGCGCAGGTCAGGCCCTCGAGGTCGGCGTTGTAGTGCTCGGGCCCGCGGACGAGCAGCGGCCGTCGCTCGACGAGCACCGTGCCGATGCCGTTCGTCCCGATCGAGGGCTCGGAGAAGTCGAAGCCTTCCGCGGCGTGCGCCCGGTCCATCAGCCGGCGCTGACGGCGGACGTCGGCGTGGCGGGCGATGATCCGGCCGCTCGCGTCCGAGAGCACCATCGCCACCGAGACGTCGGCGAGGCTCCACCGCAGGCGGGTCAGCACCGGTTCCGCCGCGCGCCGCAGGGTCGGCAGCTCGTCGTCGGGCTCGCGGTAGTCGATCGTCTCCGGCGCCACCGGGACCCGCTCACCCACGCACCGCCGCCAGCTCTGCTCGATGGCCTGCGGGACGCCGGTCCGACCCGGCGGGATCTCCAGGAGGCCGCCGACGACGAGCGTCTCCCGGGTGCGGCGGACGTGCTCGTGCTGCCGCGGTGACAGGGCCGGCAGCCGGCTCTCGTCTCGGGACATCGACGTCACCCGCTCACGTTCACCCCCGCCACCGTCGCGGGAGGCGTTCCAGAACGGAACACCCGTCGATGTTGACTCTTCGGCACCGTGAGGTCCAGGTCACAACGCACGACGGATTCCACGGAGGTCACCGATGACCACGGCCCCATCGACCCGCCCGGCGGCCACGCCGGCGGGAGCCGAGCCGCTCCGCGCCCTCTACGCGGACTGGTCGGAGATCATCGCCACCACGCCCGGCCTCACGACGCGGCTGTTCCGCAGCATCTTCGACGAGTGGCACCAGCCCACCCGTGAGCCCGAGGAGGTGACCTACCGCGAGGAGGTCGTCGGTGGGGTCCCGGGGATCTGGACGCTGCCGGCCGGGGCGGACACCGCTCAGGTGCTGCTCTACCTGCACGGTGGCGGCTTCGCCGTCGGTTCGGCGGCCAGCCACCGCAAGCTCGCCGCGCACGTGGCGAAGGCGCTCGGCGTCACCGCCTTCGTCCTGGACTACCGCCGCGCCCCGGAGCACCCCCATCCCGCGCAGGTCGAGGACGGGGTCGCGGCGTTCGTCGCCCTGACCGAGCGCGGCGTCTCCCCCGCCGACATCACGGCGATCGGCGACTCGGCGGGCGGCAACCTCGCCGTCGCGCTCCCGCTCGCGCTGCGCGAGCAGGGACTCCCGACGCCGGGCCGGGTCATCGCGTTCTCGCCGTGGCTGGACATGGAGAACCGCGGCGAGACGCTGGTCAGCAACGATGCCACCGACGCGCTCATCACCGTGCCGCTCCTCGAGGGCATGATCGCCGGGGTCCTGGCCGACGGCGCGATCGACCCCACGACGCCGCTGGCCAACCCGCTCTACGCGGACTTCTCCGGGTTCCCGCGGCTCTACGTCAACGCCGGCGGGGCGGAGTCGCTGGTCGACAACGCGACCCGGCTCGCCGAGAAGGCGACCGCGGCGGGCGTCGACGTGACCCTGTCGGTCGCCGACGGGATGCAGCACGTCTTCCCGTTCCTGGCCGGCAACGCCTCCGAGGCCGACGACGAGATCGCCGCCGTCGCCGCCTGGTACCGCGGCTGACGCCGCCCCTCCCCACCACCCGAAGGAGACGACCCATGAGCACTGCCCGTACTCCCGACGTCGACGCCGTGGTCATCGGCGCCGGCTTCGGCGGCATCTACATGCTGCACACGCTGCGCAACGAGCTCGGCCTGACCGTCACGGCCTTCGAGAAGGGCGGAGGTGTCGGCGGCACCTGGTACTTCAACCGCTACCCGGGCGCCAAGTCGGACACCGAGGGCTTCGTCTACCGCTACTCGTTCGACAAGGACCTGCTCCAGGACTGGGACTGGACCACCCGCTACCTCGACCAGCCGGACGTGCTCGCCTACCTCGAGCACGTCGTCGAGCGCCACGACCTCGGCCGCGACATCCGGCTGCACACCGAGGTGACCGGCGCCGCGTACGACGAGGACACCGACCTCTGGACGGTGACCCTCGGGTCCGGGGAGTCCCTCACCTGCCGCTACCTGGTCAACGCGCTGGGGCTGCTCGCCAAGAGCAACCTCCCCGACATCCCCGGCCGGGACACCTTCGCGGGCACGCTGGTGCACACGAACGCCTGGCCCGCCGACCTCGACATCACCGGCAAGCGCGTCGGCGTGATCGGCACCGGCTCGACCGGAACGCAGTTCATCGTCGCCGCCGCACAGACGGCGAGCCGGCTGACGGTCTTCCAGCGCACGCCGCAGTACGTCGTCCCGTCGGGCAACCGCCCCGTGGAGCAGGCCGAGGTCGACGCGACGAAGGCCGACTTCGACGCGATCTGGGACCAGGTCCGCGGTTCCGTCGTCGCCTTCGGCTTCGAGGAGAGCGGTGTCGAGGCGATGAGCGTCTCCGAGGAGGAACGCCGACGCGTGTTCCAGGAGAACTGGGACAAGGGCAACGGCTTCCGGTTCATGTTCGGCACGTTCAGCGACATCGCGACGAACCCGGAGTCCAACGCGGCCGCCGCGGCCTTCATCCGCTCCAAGATCGCCGAGATCGTCAACGACCCCGAGACGGCCCGCAAGCTCACGCCGCACGACCTCTACGCGAAACGCCCCCTGTGCAACGAGGGGTACTACGAGACCTACAACCGTGACGACGTCGAGCTCGTCTCGATCGCCGAGAACCCCATCGAGGAGATCACCCCGGCCGGCGTGCGCACCGCGGACGGGACCGTCCACGAGCTCGACGTGCTGGTCTTCGCCACCGGGTTCGACGCCGTCGACGGCAACTACCGGGCCATGGATCTCCGCGGGCGCGGCGGCAGACACATCGACGAGCACTGGACCGACGGCCCGACGAGCTACCTGGGCCTCGCCAAGTCCGGCTTTCCCAACATGTTCATGGTCCTCGGCCCCAACGGGCCGTTCACCAACCTCCCGCCGAGCATCGAGACCCAGGTCGAGTGGATCGGTGAGCTCATCGGACGGGCCGAGCGCGACGGTGTCCGGACGGTCGAGCCGACCCCGGACGCCGAGGACGGGTGGACCGCGACCTGCCAGGAGATCGCCGACGCGACCCTCTTCCCCCAGGCCGACTCGTGGATCTTCGGAGCGAACATCCCGGGCAAGAAGAACGCCGTGATGTTCTACATGGCCGGGATCGGGGCCTACCGCCAGCAGTTGGCCGACGTGGCGGGGAACGACTACGTGGGCTTCGCCATGACCCGGACGGACGAGACCGCCGGGGTCTGAGACCGGCCGGGCACGACCACGGGCGGCGCGGCGCCCGGGGTCGTGCCCGGCGTCGCGATCCCGGTGGCCCGGCCCCACCGAACGGATGGGCCCGATTGCGGGCACGGGGGGTGTTCGCCACCATCGAGGGACGGCGGACACCGACCTCCACGGCCGGTGTCCGCTCGACTGCCCGGACCCGCTGTCGCAGCGAAACCGCATCTGCTCGCGCACGGGCCGGGGTCGGCCCGCGCGATCGCCGCGCCGAAGGGGCCCGCCCGATGCCCTCCTCCCCGCCGACCGACGGCACTCCCCCGGTGATCGGTCGACCGGTCGCCCGTCACCTCGAGACCGTCGTGCACCGGCCGCGGCCCGGCACGGTCCTGGTGACCGTGTCCGGCGAGATCGACATGGTCACCGCGCCCTGCCTGCGGCGGTTGCTCCTCGAGGCCTCCCGGAGCCTCGCCTCCGGGGAGGGCACCGCTCCCCGACCTCCGGTGCCGCGGCGGGTGGTGTGCGACCTGAGCGGGGTGGCGTTCCTGGGCGCCGCGGGACTCGGCGCCCTGGTCGCGGTCGCCGCGGCCACCCGGGCGCACGGGACCGAGTTGCGGATCGTGACGGGCACCCGGATCGCGCGCCGCGTCCTGGCCCTGGCCGGCCTCGACCGCGACCTCGACACCGCCGAGCGGCTCGCCGACGTCCTGACCCCGTTCCCGCACTCCTGAGCGGTCGATGTCCGGGGCGGCGCTCGAGACGGACTGATCGTGCTGGGGTTTGAGGCCGCACCGGCCTGCCGATCCCCGTCGCACACGCCCCCTCTCCTCGAGCGGGGCGAGTCCTGACGCCGCCCCGGACTCCGGCGGTGACCGATCGTCGCCGCGCACGGACTCGAGGAAGCCGGGTCGTCGCACATTCCCCCGCCCGGCCGCATCGGCCCGGTGGATCCGCCATTCCCTCACGCTCCTGCGCATACCCCCACACGCGCGGATGGGCCTCGACCGCTGCCATTCGTGACGATGAGGAGCTGACGGCATGACCGCGCTGGCACCCCGACCGGTCCGCGGTCCCGCACCGGCCCCCTCGCCACCGACGGGGTCGCGCATTCTGCACTACCTGGGACCACCGATCCCGAGGACATCGGGATCACGTTCCTGCTCGGTGGCTCACCGGCGTCCTGCTCGGCAGCCCCGTCCTCGACTGGCAGCTCTCGGACTCCTCCTTCGTGGTGGCGCACTTCCACTACGTGCTGTTCGGGACGATCGTGTTCGCCACCTTCGCCGGCATCTACTTCTGGTTCCCGAAGATGACCGGGCGGATGCTCGACGAGCGCCTGGGGAAGTTCCGTTTCCGGACGACGTCCGTCGGGTTCCACACGACGTTCCTGGTCGTCCTCGGCGCCTCGACGCTGCCGTTCATCTGGAACGTGTTCGTCAGCTACCGGCACGGCCGGGTCGTGGACGTCGATGACCCCTGGTGCCACGGCAATTCGTTGGAGTGGGCCATCTCGTGCCCCCCGCCGCGGCACAACTTCACCGACCTCCCGCGCATCCGTCCGGAACGGCCCGCCTTCGAACTGCACTACCCCCGGATGTCGCCCCGCATCCGGAGCGAATCGCACATCGGCTCCCGGCAGGCCACCGTCGGCAAGCAGGCGGCCGGTCTGGCCCGCCAGGAGGGCCTCACCGGGGAGGACTCCCGGAACCGGTGATGCACCGGTCCACCCGTACCCCCGAGCCACGGCCAGACCCCGAGGAAGCAGCACCTGATGGCGACCACCCCTGCCCGCCCCCACGGCCGCACCGCCGCCCCGACCTCGACCGCCATGCGGCTGGTGGCCACGGCGGCCGACGAGGCCGACAGCCGGTACCACCCCGCCGGGGGCATCCGCCGGCAGATCGACAAGGTCTTCCCGACCCACTGGTCGTTCATGCTCGGCGAGATCAACATCTACAGCTTCATCGTGCTGCTGCTCTCGGGGACGTGGCTGGCGATCTTCTACGACCCGTCGATGGCCGACACCACCTACCAGGGGGTCTACCTGCCGCTGCAGGGCGTGGAGGTGTCGAAGGCCTACGAGTCCACCGTGGACATCTCCATGCAGATCCGCGGTGGGCTGTTCATCCGGCAGGTCCACCACTGGGCGGCGCTGATCTTCGTCGCCTCGATGATCGCCCACATGATGCGCACCTTCTTCACCGGTGCGTTCCGGCGACCCCGGGAGTCGAACTGGCTGCTGGGCGTGGTGCTGCTGCTGGCCGGGATGATCGAGGGGTTCATCGGCTACTCGATGCCCGACGACCTGCTCTCCGGCACCGGCCTGCGGACCGGGCTCTCGGCGATCGTGATGTCGATCCCGGTGATCGGGACCTGGCTGCACTGGGCGATCCTGGGGGGCGAGTACCCCGGAACGATCATCATCCCGCGGCTGTACATCGTCCACGTGTTCCTGCTGCCCGGGCTCCTCACCGCCGTGATCGCGGTGCACGTGGCGCTCGTGTGGTTCCAGAAGCACACGCAGTTCCCCGGCACCGGGCGGACCGAGAAGAACGTCGTCGGGGTGCGCATCCTGCCGACCTTCGCCGCCAAGGCCGGCGGGTTCCTCGTCGCCAGCATCGGCATCATGGCGGCGATGGGTGGGTTCTTCCAGATCAACCCGATCTGGAAGCTCGGCCCCTACGACCCCACCAAGGTCGGCGCCGGCTCCCAGCCCGACTTCTACATGGGGTTCTTCGACGGCGCGGTCCGGCTGTGGCCGTCCTGGGAGATGTACCTCTTCGGCCGGTACACGATCCCGTCGATCTTCTTCCCCGCGGTGATCGGCTCCGGCATCCTGGTCACCCTGCTGGCGCTCTATCCCTGGATCGAGAGCCGGCTCACCGGCGACCGCGCCCACCACAACCTGCTCCAGCGCCCGCGCGACGCCCCGGTCCGGACCGCCACCGGCATGGTCGCGATGACCTTCTACTTCTGGCTGCTGGTGGCCTCCGGGAACGACATCATCGCCTACACCTTCGACATCTCCCTGAACGCGATGGTGTGGATCGGTCGTCTCGGCCTGGTGGTGCTGCCCCCGCTCGTCTACGTCGTGACCTACCGGGTGTGCCTCGGGCTCCAGCACGCCGACCGCGAGGTCCTCGACCACGGCATCGAGACCGGGCACATCAAGCGCCTCCCGCACGGCGGGTTCGTCGAGGTGCACCAGTCCCTGGCCGGCAACGACGCCCATGGCGACCGCCGGGTGCTGACCTACCAGGGCGCCCCGGTCCCGAAGAAGATGAACGCCGTCGGCGCCGCGGGCGCACCCCTCAAGGGCGGCTGGTTCCGGCCCGACCCCGCCGACGAGCAGTCCCTCGCCCGGCACGAGGACTCCGGGCAGGACCCGATGGAGGCCGAGCCCGACCCGGCCCGGGAGCTCTCCGGCCGGCCCGACGCCGGACGCCCCAGCCACCTCGGCGACTGACCTCCCCCGGCCCACCCGATCAAGGGACCGAACATGCCCCGCGACCACGAGCGGCGCTCACTCGACGCCGTCGCCGCACTGCTCGGCCTGACGCGGCTCGTCGCGCCGGCGGTCACCGCGCCGAGCCGATGAGCGGGCGGGCGGGCCTCCCGGAGGCGGCGGAGTGCCCCGCGGGGGCGGACGCGATCTACCGGGTGAGCTACCACGACCCCGAGAACCCCGCCGTCGAGCGGTCGCCGGGCTGGACCCTGTGCGCCGCGCTGGGCGAGTCGGTGCGCTGGTGTGCCGATCTGGCCGCCCACGGTGCCGGTCCGCTGGCCGGTCCACGCCAGGCCAAGGCGGTCGCCGTCCGGGCGCTGAAGGACCGCGGCGTCGCCGTCGACGCCTGGGAGATCGAGACCGACCGACCCGGGCCTACCTACCGGGCGGTCCACCGGGGGTCGGAGCCCCCGGGTCCGCCGGGAGCCGGCGCACCGTGAGCGTGACCTGGCCACGGTTGTTGCCGTAGGAGCCCCACGCGTCGTTGCCGAACGCCCACAGGTACCCGGCGCGCTCGACCACGCGGTCCACCGCGTCGCCGATGACGAACTTCTCGTCCGCCGTCGGCCGGCCCTGCCCGTCGACGGCGACCCGGCCCGTCGCGTCGGTGACCTCGTCGGCGACGAGCCCGACGAGGACCATCAGCGGCTCGTCGGCCTCGCGCCGGGCGCCGACCAGCTCGGCGTCGGGGTTGTGGAGGAGAGCACGGAGGCCGCGCTCGAGGGAGTCGACGACGCCGCCGAAGCCGTCGCCGAGCACCGGCCACCGCGCGGCCCCGCTCGGCCCGCCGCTGCCGAGCGGTGTGCTCCAGCGACCGGCCGCGGTGAAGCGGTAGGTGCCGGGCTCGAGGTGGAGATCGGTCGCGTTCCAGCTACGGTCCGCCGCCACCACGACCTCCGCGGACTCGCCGACCTGCAGGGTCCGGGTCGGGCGGTAGCGCCGTTCCGGCGGGCCGTCGGCCGTGCCCACCTGGCGCTGGTGGGCGGAGGGGTCGACGTCGGCGCGGGGCGCGGTCGGGTCGACGCACGGGACGGCACGGGGACGGGGCTGCATGGCGGCCTCCTCGACCGCGCCGGAGAGGCCCTGCGCCATCCCGTGCAGCGTGCCCCCGACGGGATCGGGGTGCAGCGGGGCGTCGATGATCGGCAACCCGATCGTCTTGCGCGCCTGCTCGATCATCCAGTGCAGCGCGCCGTCGCTGAGCCTGCTGTCGTCAGGGTGGCCGCCGCCGACGTCGCAGTGGTCGCCCGGGAACCAGACCTGGGCGATGTCCTGGGTCGACCCGGGCGCGGGGGCTTCCCAGAGGGTCGGTCGGAACGGCCCGCGCATCTCGTCCAGCGACACCGCGTGGCGGGCGTACGGGATGCGGGGGTCGAGGACGACGTCGAGGAACTCGTAGCGCTCGCGCGAGCCCAGCAGGTCCGGCAGACCGAGGTAGCTCGGGATGCCGAGGGCACCGACGGTGTCCCAGACCCCGACGAGCGCGACCGGGATGTCGGGGGTCCGCGGGTCGTAGATCAGCGGGACGCCGTCGTCCGCCGCCCGCGGGAGCGGCCGGTCCTGGCCGGCGTCCCGGGCCGCGCGCTGGTCGGCCTTGTGGGTCCGGTAGCGGGCGTAGACCGCGTCGACGGCGGCGGCGAGGGCGGCCGGGCCGAGGCCCGTGCGGTCGACGATGCCCACGGTGCCGACCATCCCGGCGAGGCTCCGGGCGAGGTAGGCACCGCGGCTGAACCCGAAGACCGCGATGCGGTCCCCGGGGCGATGGTGGTCGACGATGAAGCGGTAGCCCTCGAGGAGGTCGTCGTCGATCCCCGACCCGGCGATCCCGCCCCGGAGGTGGTCGAGGAGCCCGCCCGTCCCGACACCCTTCACGTAGTGCTTGGTGACCTCCGGGCCGAGACGGTCGTGGAGCTGGACGACGTTGCTGCGGTCGGTGACGTCCTGCCACGTGCCGTCGCAGCACACGACGAGATCGGTCATGGCGCGCTCCGGTGGGCGTCAGCGACGGCGGACCTGACGAGTGTCACCCCGCGTCACGCCGTCCGCGCCGGCGTCCACCCCGACGGCCGAGCGACGTCACCGGCACGGCGCAGAGCCCGACGGGATCCTGGGACGAGGCCGGTCGGTCGGCCGCGGGCTACGCTCCGCCACCGTGGTCCCCGACGATTACGGCGAGTTCTTCGTCGCCACCGCCACGGTCGCCGGAGCGCTGATCGGGCTGCTGTTCGTCGCCATCTCGGTGCGCCCGGAGGCCGCCGCGCGGACGGCGCACATCTCGAGCCGGCTGCGGTCGGTCGCCGCCCTCTCGGCCTTCGTCGACACATTGTTCCTCTCGTTGCTGGCCCTGCGCCCCCGCGCGGACCTCGGCCAGCCGGCCGTCGTGCTCGGTGCCATCGGACTCGGCACCGTGGTCACGCTGCTGGTCCTGCTCGCCGCGCAGGGCCGCGACCGGCCCCGCCAGTTGATCCGGGGAGTGGTGCTGCTCCTCGGCCAGGGCTACCTCTTCGGGCTTCAACTGTGGAGCGGGTGGCACCTCGACACCCGACCCGACGACGTGGCCGGGGTCGACCAGCTGACGGTCGTGGTGCTCGTGCTGTTCGCGCTCGGCATCGCCCGGGCCTGGGAGTTCGCCGGGGCCGACGACCCGTCCCTGCTCTCGGCGATCGGCGAGATCGCGGCCCGCCGTCGGGCCGCCCCGGCCGACAGCGAGGAGGAGCCGCCGGCGGAGACCGGCTGACGCTGCCGGCTCAGCCGGCCTCGCGGGCGGCCTTGCGCGCCCGGGCCCGGTCCCGCTGCTCCTCGAACCGGACGGCCTGCGCCTCACTGGTGGCGAGGAACTCCGCGAGCTCGGTCCGGGCCTTCTCCCCCTCGCCGTCGAGACCCTCGAGCTCGAACACCTTCCAGTGCCGCAGCAGCGGCCAGATCACCTCGTCGTGGTGCACCCGCAGGTCGTAGATGCCGGCCTGGGCGATCTGCACGGCCTTGCGGGTGAAGCCCGGGATGACCGCGCCCGGCATCTCGAAGCCGACCACCTCGTCGACGATCGCCCGGAGGGTCGCGGTGGGCGCGATCTCGAGGGCCGCCTTCGCGAGGTTGCGGTAGAAGACCATGTGCAGGTTCTCGTCGGTCGAGACCCTGGTGAGCAGCTTCTCCGCGATCGGGTCCCCCGCGAACTTGCCGGTGTTGCGGTGCGACACGCGGGTGGCGAGCTCCTGGAAGGAGACGTAGGTGAGGACCTGGAGGATCGGCTTCTCGGCCGTCTCGTAGCCGGTCTCCATGACCTGCATCCGCGCCTGCTCCAGCTCGTCCGGGTCCACGCCACGGGTGACGAGGAGGTAGTCCCGGATGCAGTAGGCGTGTCGTGCCTCCTCGGCGGTCCACCGGTGCACCCAGGTCCCCCAGGCCCCGTCGCGCCCGAACGCCCGCTCGATCTCGCGGTGGTAGCTGGGCAGGTTGTCCTCGGTCAGGAGGTTGACCTCGAGCGCGGTCCGGGCGATCGGCGACAGCGCCGACTGTTCGGGGTCCCACGCCTCCCCGCCGAGATCGGCGAAGTCGCGGCCGAGGCTCCACGGCACGTACTCGTGCGGCATCCAGTCCTTCGCGACGCCGAGGTGCCGGTCGAGGTTCTCGGTGACCACGGGCTCGAGGTCGAGGAGCAGACGGGTGGTGTCCGTGATCGTCATGGGGTCGCTCTCCGCCGCCGGGACATCGGGACTGATCCCGCGAGGGTCCGGGCGCGGTGTGTCCGTCCGACAGTGACAGCGGGCGGCGGAGGCTGTCCACCCCGTCACGCAGGTGTCAGGAGCCCGACCCCCGGCGACGTTCCACCGTCCGGGCCATCCCGCGCTGCACGGCGTCGGCCAGGTAGGGCCGCAGCCGGGTGGGCGGGACGATGGTGTGCACCGAGCCGACCTCCTGGGCGCGGGCGATGGAGTGGTGCGTGTCGAACTCGTCGGCCAGCTCGCCGAGCTTCTCCGAGCGCACGGTGGGCCGGACCAGGGCCAGCTCGCCGCGCAGCTCGGTGACGTCCTCGTCGCGCTCGAGGGCCTCGGCGACCCGGGCCTCGAGGTCGGCGACGCGGGGGTCGGCGGCGGTGCGCTTGCCGACCTCGCCGGCGAAGACCACGGCGGCCGCGGGCGCACCCCCGATCACCGAGGCGTACGACCCCTCGACGGCGGCGACCTCCATGTCGTCGTTGAGCGTCCCGGAGAACACCACGAACGCCCCACCGTGGTAGCGCGAGACCACGCAGAACACGATCGGGCCGTCGAAGTTGACCACCGCCCGGCCGATCTCGGCGCCGTACTCGAGCTGCAGCCCGCGCAGCGACTCCGGGGAGCCGTCGAAGCCGGAGAGGTTCGCCAGCACCACCACCGGCCGGTTCCCGCTGGCGGCGTTGATCGCCCGGGCGGTCTTCTTCGACGAGCGGGGGAACAGCGTCCCCGCGGTCCACTGGGACGGGCCGTCCACGGGCGGCGTGCCGCGCCGCGGGAGCGGGCGCGACTCGATCCCGATCATCTCGATCGGTTGCCCACCCAGGTGGGCGTCGAGGACGACGACCGACTCGGCAGCGTGCATGTCGGCCCAGCGCTCCAACGTCGGGTGGTCCGCGTCGGCGACCGAGCGCATCAGGGACCGGATGTCGAAGGGCTTCTTGCGCTCGCCGTTCACGTCCGGCTCGAAGATCTCGCCGACCCGGGTGAAGTCGGTGTCCGCCCCCGCGTGCGGGGACGAGGAGACGTCGCGGTCGGTCGGGTCGGTGGTCGCGACGGGACGGGGGAAGTCCTCGCCGGGCGCCACGTAGGCGTGCTCGTAGTGGGCGAGCATCACGTCCACCGCGCCCGAGAGGTCCGGCGCCCAGTACTGGGCCTGCCCGTTCGGGCCCATGATCCGGTCGTAGCCACCGATGCCGTAGTTGTCCTCGGCGGACACGCCCCCGGAGTAGTCCAGCGACTGCTTGCCGGTGAGCACCATCGCCGAGTCCGGGGTCATGACGAGGATGCCCTTGGTGTGCATCAGCATCGTGGCCTCGGCGTTCCAGTAGGGCTGGGCGCCGACGTTGATGCCGGTGACGACGACGTTGATCTCGCCGCCGTCCTGGGTGAACTCGATGATCCCCCGCAGCACCCGCGAGACCCAGTCCATGGTCTCGGTGCCGCTGTCCATCGCGATCTTGGCGCCGGCGGACACGGCGTACCACTCGACCGGCACGTCGAGGCGCCGGGCGATCGCGATCCCCGCGAGGACCCGACGCGCCTCGGCCTCCGAGATCGCGCCGAGCGCCTTGGTCGGGTCGCCCAGCAGCACCACGCGGGTCATGCCCTCGGGATGGCGCGCGGTCGGGGTGGTGACGACGCCGAGCACCACGTTCGCCGTGTTGTGCCCGGGAGCCCGCTCGACGGGCTGCGCGTTCCCGGCCTCGTCGAGGTCGTACTCGGTGAACGTCCCCGGAGCGCCGTCGGGGTCCGGGGACCGGGTGATCGCCGGGACGAGCTCGTAGGGGTAGACCGTGCCGCGACGCCGGGCCTTGACCACCTTCTGCGTGTAGGCGTCGAGCTCGCGCAGCGGGCGCTCCGGCGGGTCGGTGATCCGCAGCGTCAGCCCGGACCCGGGCGGACGCGACATCCGCAGCATCATCTCGCGCGGCGTGCCGTCGGCGTCGGCGGTGCGGAACTGCACCATGACCTGCTCGAGCCCCAGGGCCTCGGTGCGCGGGGCGAGGGTGCGGACGACCTCGTCGAGGTCGGTGAGCGGCACGTCGACCCGCGGCCACACGTAGAGCAGCACCCGGTTCCACTCGAGCTTGGCCGCGGCGCGGTCCGCCGAGCGGGCCGCCCGCAGGCTGTCGAGGCAGGCGTCGAGGACGTGCTCGAACTGCGGGAGCGCCCGGATCCGGCCGTCGTCGTCGCGCACGACGTTGAGGTCACGGACGTCGGCGAGCGCGATCAGCCGCTCGTCGTCGGCCACCTCGCGGCCCCGCGCGTGGAAGAGGTGGACGTCCGTCGCCGAGGGCAGCCGGGTCAGCGCGAAGTCGGACAGCCGCCACAGCCCGAGCCGCTCGGCGACCATCGGGTGCAGGCCGCGCAGGGTCCGGTCCTCCACGACCTCGGCCTGCGGTCCGTCCCCGGCCCGGAAGGTGAACCAGGTCGGCCCTCCGGTGTCCTCTCCCCCGGCGCGCCGCACCGCGACGCTCACCCGGCCCACCGAGTCCGGGATCGCGCCGACCTTCTGGCGGATCCGCGCGGAGCGGGCGTCGGGGTCGGCGCCCTCGTCGCCGTCCGCGTCGGAGGTGACGTACAGGTCGATGAGCGCGGTGCGCCCGCTCGGCAGCGAGTCGGCGAGCCGGTGCAGGTCCTCCGCGACCGCGGACGCCCCCTCGGTCTCGTCACCCCCGACGACGGTGGCCACCACGACGACGTCGTGGCCGTCGTGGACGTAGTCCGCGGTCAGCCGCGGGCGCCCGTCGTGCTCGGCGACGGCGACGTTCTGCAGCCGGCGGATCAGGCCGTAGTAGCGACGGGTCATCACCTCGAGCATCGCGGCGTGGTGACGCTCGGAGAACACACCGAGGATGGGTTCGCCGGAGGCCACGATGCCGTCGATCTGCTCGGCACGGGTGGCCGGGTCGTCGGAGAGGCGGTCCAGCTCGGTCCGCACGCTCTGCTGCACCCGGAGGCGCTCGTCGGCGATCAGCGGCGCGTCGAAGCAGCGGTAGCGGACCTGGCGGGCGAGGTCGCCGATCACCGGGTGCCGCAGCTGCGTGGCCGAGACGAGGTGGTCGAGGACGTGGCGGTAGCCCTCCTGGGCGTCCGCGGGCAGCGAGTCCGGGTCGCGCAGCCGGCGGCGCAGCAGCTCGGAGACGACCGTCGCGTGCTCGCCCGCCCGGCGCAGGGCCAGGAACATCCGGTAGAGCGCGGGGCCCAGCTCGGGTGAGGACTCCTCGGTCACCCCGTAGTGGGCCAGGGCACGGCGCAGCTTGATCCGGAACGACTCGGGCAGGCCCTCCGCGTCCGCGTCGCGGGACCGCAGGTAGGCGTAGAGGTACTCCTGCGGGTTGCGGGCGGCCTCGGCGTCGACGGCGGACTCGTCGTCGGGCTCGCTCCCGTCGCGGAGGCGACGGTTGCGCGACAGCGCGGACAGGTCCGCGAAGATGCCGAGGACCTCGGACTCGCCCGCGAGGACCGCCGCGTCGTCGGCGGGCAGCTCCGCCCGCGCCTGGTCCAGCTCGGCGAGCAGGCGGCCGGCCTCGCGCTCGTCGACGTCGAACCCGAGCACCAGGGCGCGCAGCGCGGCGAGCGCGTCCTGCGCCCGGGCGGACGCGGTGCGGTCGGTGACCGCGGTCCGCGCGAGCTCGGTGAAGTCGGCCCGCTCCCCCGACGCGGCGGCCCCGTCGCCGCCCGACTCCTCGTCGGGCTCGATCCGGACCAGGCGGGCGCCGGCCTCGACCTGGGTGTTCGGGTGGACGAGGACCTCCGCGACCCGCCCGGCGATCGGGGCGCGCAGCGCGGTCTCGAGCTTCATGCTCTCCAGCACCGCGACCACGTCGCCCTCGGCGACCACGTCGCCGGACCCGACCGGGACGTCGACGACCATGGCCGGGCCGAGGGCCCGGACCAGGCCGGCCTCCCCGCCGGAGATGCGGTGCACGGCGCCGTCGACCTCGACGAGGTGGTCGGGGCCCTGGGTGACCGAGAGGACCCCGAAGCTGCGCTCGCCCACGGTCAGGCGGCGCTCGTACTGGCCGGACCGCTCGACGTCGACGTCGAGGACCACGCCGTCGAGCGCGACGCGGTAGCGGGCGGGCTCGGTGCGGGCCACGCGCAGCCGGTAGGACTGGCCGACGGCGCGCAGGTCGACCTGGTGCCACACCTCCTGGCCGACCTCGGGCCGACCGCGCTCGGCGGAGAGGAACAGCCGGCCCTGCTGGCGGAAGACGTGCGCGTCGTGCGCCGCGACCGCGGCGGCGAGCAGCGCGACGTCGACCCGCCGGGGCGGGGCGTAGCCCTGCGCCATCATGGTGTCGAGCCACCAGGTGTCGACCTCGCCGGCGACGAACTCCGGCCGGTCGAGCAGGTCGAGCAGGAACGCCTTGTTGGTGGTGCCGCCGTCGATGACCACCGCGGTCTGGCGCACCGCCCGCGCCAGGCGCGCCCGGGCCTCGGCCCGGTTCTGGCCCCAGGCGATCACCTTGGCGATCATCGAGTCGAACTGCGGCGGGATGACGTCGCCGGTGGCGACCCCGGTGTCGACCCGGATGCCCGGGCCCGTCGGCAGCACGAGGTGCTGGATGCGGCCGGGGGCCGGCGTGAAGCCGTTCTCGGGGTCCTCCGCGGCCAGGCGCGCCTCGAGGGCGTGCCCGCGCTCGGCGGGCGCGGCCGGCGCGACCTCGGCCAGCGTGCCGCCCATGGCCACGTGCAGCTGGAGCTTGACGATGTCGACGCCGGTGGTCGCCTCGGTGACCGGGTGCTCGACCTGCAGCCGGGTGTTGACCTCCATGAACGAGAGCAGCTTCTGGGCGGGCTCGTAGAGGAACTCCACGGTGCCCGCGTTGACGTAGCCCGCGGCCCGCGCCAGGTCGGCCGCCGCCGTGCGCAGCTGCGCGTCCTGCTCGGCGTCGAGGGCCGTGGACGCCGACTCCTCGATCACCTTCTGGTTGCGGCGCTGGACGCTGCAGTCCCGCACGCCCAGGGTCCACACGCCACCGTCGGCGTCCGCGACGACCTGGACCTCGACGTGCCGCCCGCCCGCGACCGCGCCCTCGAGGAACACCGTGGCGTCGCCCGCGGTGCGCTCGGCCTCGGCCCCCGCCCGCGTGAAGGCCTCGTCGAGCTGCTCGGGCTCGGCCACGAACCGGATGCCGCGTCCTCCCCCGCCCGCGGTCGCCTTGACCATCAGCGGGTAGCCGATCTTCTCGGCCGCCGCGTGCGCGGCCTCGGCGTCCGCGACCGGGCCGCCGCTCCACGGCGCCATCGGCACCCCGACCTCGTCGGCGAGCCGCTTGGACTCGATCTTGTCGCCGAGGCGGCGCATCACCGCCGACGACGGCCCGACGAAGACGATGCCGAGCCGCTCGCACAGCTCGGCGAACTCGGCCCGCTCGGAGACGAAGCCCCAGCCGGGCCACACCGCCTCCGCGCGGCACGCGCGCAGCGCCTGCTCGAGCTCGGCGAGATCGAGGTACGGGGACGCGCCGAACGTGGCCTCGTCCGGGTCGGCCGGGCCGATCAGCACGGCCTCGTCCGACTCGCGGACGAACATCGCGTGGCGGTCCGAGGCGGTGTGCACCGCGATGGTGCGCAGCGGCGGCCTGCCCTCGGCGTTCCACTCGCGCACCGCGTTGATCAACCGCATGGCCGGCTCGCCCCGGTTGACGATCGCGAGCCGCGAGAAGCCCTGTCCGGCGTGGTCGCTCATCGGGCTCACTCCCCGAACGCCACGCGGACGTCATCGGTGGTCGTGGCGGTCGCCCGCGCGGCGACCGCGGGTCCGTCCCCGGGCGCCACCTCGTCGGCCACGATCGCCGGGTCGATGCGCATCACGGCGTAGCCGCCGACCGCGCCCGCGCCGAACCCCGGGGTGAAGACCCGCGTCGGCCGGCTGATCACGCCGTCACGGACGGCGTCGTGGAGGGCGATCGGGATGCTCGCTGCAGACACGTTGCCCATCTTCTCGATGTTGAAGTAGAGCTGCTCGCTGGTCACTCCGGCCTTTCCCGCCAGGTCGAGGATCATCGTCTTGTTGGCCTGGTGCGGCACGATCAGCTCGACGCTCTCGAGCAACGTGCGCGAGGGGTCGTCCGGGTCGGGCTCGGCACCGACCTCGGCGAGCATCTGGGCCAGGTACCGCGCCACCAGCGCCTTGACCTCCGGGCCGTACACCGTGAGGTCGTTGTCGAAGGCCGGGTTCGGCCAGATGATCGAGTTGACCTCGCTGTGCGGCCCGCTCGCGTAGGTCTGGAACAGCTCGACGTCCCCGACGCTCCCCGGTGGAGCGGGGGCGATGACCATCGCCGAGGCCCCGTCGCCGAACATCATCCGCGAGGTGCGGGCGCTGCCGATCTTGTCGGAGAACTTCTCGACGCAGACCAGCAGGACCGGGCGGTCGACCTCCTGCAGCTGGCGGATCGCCTCGCCGAGCCCGTAGGGCAGGCCCGCGCAGGCCGCCACCATGTCGACCGAGGTGTGGGTCTGCGCGAGGCCCAGCTCGCCGGAGAGCCAGCACGCCGTCGACGGTATCTGCCGGTTGCTCGTGCAGGTGCTCACCAGCACGGCGCCGATCTCGGCGGCCTCCCGGCCCGACTTCGCCAGGGCCGCCCGGGCGGCCACGAGCGCCAGCTCCTGGGGTTCCAGGCTCGTGTAGCGGCGCTCCTCGATCCCGGTCTTCGTGGCGATCTCGTCCGCGGTCATCGGCGACCAGGAGAAGCTCGCGTTCCGGATGACGTCGGTGTTGTCGCAGACGTGCTCGCCCCGGACGATCGCGAGCGCCTCGATCGCCGGGCGGACCCCGAAGAGCTCCCGGACCCGGACCGGCGGGTAGGGCGTGGCAGGCGCGACGGCCTCGACCGCGGGGGCCGGTGCCTCGGCGAGCGGCCCGGCACCGCCGCGGGCGCTCCGGACCCGGTCGATGAACGCCCTCACCTCGCGTCCGCGGGGGTGGAACGCGACGACGAAGTCGTCGTCGCCGATGTCGGCGCCGCGCCGCAGCTCGGTGCGGGAGCGCTCCCACGGGTACTGGTTGTGCAGCACCATCGCCCACCGCAGCAGGGCCTCCAGCTCGGGGACCGGCTGCTCGGCATCGAGGATCTCCCCGATCGTGAACGTGGGGTAGTCGGGATCGTGGTCGGGGAGGACGAACGTCAGTGCTTCCGGGTCGTCCAGGAACTCGCCGACCGTCGGCTTGATCGCCGGCAGCTCGGTCGCGTGGTGCCGCTTGTTCCGGAACACGTCGAAGAGCAGGTCGAACACCCGGCCCTCGGCGTCGGCGTCCCACCTCGGGGGCAGCTCGCGGTAGGCCCGCTCGACCGCCTCCACCTTCCGCGCGCCGTCCTCCCAGGGCGTGAGCACCGGGAGGAAGACGTCGTCGCGGTGCTTCGCCAGGTCGCGCCAGCGGGTGGGCCGCTTCTCGTACATGGTCGTCGCGTAGCGGTTGACCCAGAAGAGGTTCTGCCCGATGTCGCGCAGCAGCGGGAACCGGTCCGGGTAGGACCCCGACTCGACGCGTCCCAGGATGTCGGTCCCCGTCGGTGCCTTCGCCTCGAAGTCCCGCTCGATCACCGCGGTGAGGTGGTCGAGGGTGTCGAGCACCGAGAAGTCGAGCTCGCCGAGGACGTTCGCCGGGAAGACCAGCCTGCCGTGCCGGTTGACCACGAACGGCTTCACGCGCCACCCCGCCGGGTCTTCTCGCCCGCGCCGCGGATCGTGGCTGTCTCGATCGTCCGGGTCATCGCCGTCCCGCCCGTCGTCGTCGTCGGTCCGCCAGGGACTGGGGCGAAGGTGAACGCCACGCCGGGGCGGACCCCGGAGCCGGACGTACGCCGGGACGCTACTGCGTCACGCGCCCGGGCGGACCCCGGCGATCGGCCCATTCGTGGGGGCCTCGACGGACACGCACCGGCCCGGCGTCCTCGGGACGACGGCTCAGAGGCGATGGTTGAGCACGGCGCCGTGGCGGCGGGCGGTGCTCGTGCCGGCGACCCAGTCGAGCATCAGCAGCGTCGCGTCGTCCTGCAGGTTCCCGGCCTGGTGGTCCAGCACCGCCGTGGTGAGGCGCCGGAGGGTCTCCGGGGCCGAGACCCCGGACTGTTCGGTGCGCTCGGTCAGGTCGACCAGGCGGCTCTCACCGAAGAACCGGCCCTGCTCGTCCCGGGCCTCGACGACCCCGTCGGTGTAGAAGAGCAGCCGATCGCCGGGCTCGAGCTGCGCCCGCCCCACCGTCACCGACCCGGCCGGGGTGTGGACGCCCAGCGGTGGGCGCAGGGACGCGTCGAGGTCGCGGACGACGTGGCCGCCCCGCACCAGGAGCGGGGCGGGGTGCCCGGCGAGCAGGTACTCCAGGCGCCCCGTGTCGGTCTCGAGGCGGGCCAGCACCGCCGTGACGAACGGCGTCACCCCGACGCTCCCGAGGAGTTGTGCGTCCGCGGTCTCGGCCAGCGCGGCCAGGTCGCGGTCCCCGCGGCGGCGCGCGTGCCGGATCGCGTTGACGGCCAGCGCCGTGGTCATCCCGGCCGCGAGGTCGTGCCCGACCCCGTCGAACACCCCCACGTAGAGCGTGCCGCGGTCCACGGCGTAGTCGTAGGCGTCGCCGCCGACCTGGTCGTGGGGCTCGAGCAACGCGGCCACCACCACGTCCTCGGTGGCGAAGGTGCGCGGCGGCACGAGCTGCCACAGGAGCTCCGAGGCCACCGAGAGGCCGCCCGGGGCGCGTAGTCGCCGCAGGTGGTCGGAGTACACGAGCTTCCCCATCACCACGTGTCCGGCCAGCCCGGCCAGGGTCATCACCCAGCGCCGCAGCTCGGCGTCGTCGTCGACCTCCGCGGCGAGCGCCAACCGCAGCACCCCGACCCGCTCGGTGCCGTCCAGGATGGCCGCGCACAGCACCCGGCGCCCCTGCTCGTCGCGCCCCTCGACGACCTCGCCGTACTGGAAGGCGCGCCCCTCCAACGTGCCCTCGACGGGCACCGTGCTCGAGCGGTCACCCGCGCGCGACGGCGACGGCACCGTCGACGGCGTCTCCCGGGAGGCCGCGAACTCGCGCGGACCGAGCGGGGTCAGGACCCGCTGGGCCAGGTCGACGAGGAGGATCTCGGCACGCAGCCCGAGCGGGATCACCAGCTCGTCGAGCATGGACGCGATGCCGTCGCCGACGACCACGTGCGAGCGGCGCACCAGCTCGCTCACCGCGTCGGCCCACAGTTCGGCCCGGGCGACCTCCCGGCTCGTCAACGACCCGGCCCCGGACCAGCCATCTCGACGACCACGACCATGTCCTCTCGTCGGCGACCGCGGACGGACTCCGCGCCCGCGTCGGGTTGACCAGGAAACCTGTCGCGTCGGCGACGGACAAGAGGACGGGCCCCGGCCTCCCTGTCGGGACGGGGGCCACCGTGCGTTACACGCGGGGTCGAGGGGCCCTCGTGACACTGATCGGCGCGCCGCGTCGCCGTCCCGGCCGCGCGCGGTACTATGGACAGCGAACCTGGAGCACCGCGCATGTTCGGCCGATACCGTCGGTCCGCGCGGTGGACCCCGTCACCGTCGATCGGTGAACGTCGACCGTCAGCGGGCCGTTCGGCCCCGCGACGGCGATCTCCTGCGGTTCCGCGGGTCACGTCGCCTCGTGGACGAACCACCTCGGTTCTCCGGCGGCCCACCGCCCGCAGCTCGATGCCCGGCAGGCACTGCCCGGGCATGTCGGAGGAGGTACATGGCTCGACGAGGCCAGCCCCAGAACAGGGCTCGCCGCGGCGCCCCTGGCGCCCCGGGCGGCGACCGACGGCGGGGACGCAAGCGCGAGGACGTCATGTCCGTGCTCGCGGACGCCGTGCGGGAGGTCCAGACGGCCCTCGGGAGGGGCCGCGTGACGCCCGCGACGCGGACGAAGTTCCAGGCCATCGCCCTGGTGCTGCGCGACGAGCGCGCCCGGGTGCGGGAGGCCGACATCAGCGAGTCCCGGCGGGCGGAGCGCCTCAAGCGCCTCGACGACCTCGCGACCTCCCTCGCGAGGAACGCCGTCCGTGACGCGGGGCTGCTGGCCCTCCTCGGCGAGGACGCCGTCGTCTCGGACGACGCCCGCACGCTCGAGCGCGAGATGCTCCGCAGGGCCGGCGTCGAGACCGCGCCCGAGGAGGCTCCCCCGGTCGAGGAGCCCGTCGCTCCCGTCAAGCCGGGCGTGGTGCCGCAGTCGGTGGTCTCGCGGCAGATGTCCAACCCCTTCCTCGCCCCCGACTTCTCGGCCGCCCGGCCGAGCGCTCCCCGCGCGACGTCGCTGACCGGCTGGGAGCTCCTGGGGCCGCTGCTCCGCTCCTTCGAGCGGGCCGGCGACGGGACCTCGGCGTGCATGGACCTCCCCGCGCCCGGGTCCCGCAAGATGCCCGGCGGCCGGGAGCTCATGCCGCACCAGGCCCAGGTGGTCGCCGCGGCCGCGGACGGTCACCGGACCTTCCTGCTCGCCGACGAGCCCGGGCTCGGCAAGACGGCCGAGGCGCTGCTCGCCGCCGAGGCCGCGAAGGCCTACCCCCTGCTCGTCGTCGTCCCGAACGTCGTGAAGACCAACTGGGTCCGCGAGGCCGGGCTGTGGTCCTCCCGACGCCGCGCCACCGCGATCCAGGGCAACGGGGACTCCGTCGACGGCTTCGCCGACATCGTCGTCGTCAACTACGAGGTGCTCGACCGGCACGTCGGGTGGCTCGGGGACTTCGGGTTCCGCGGGATGGTCGTCGACGAGGCCCACTTCATCAAGAACAAGAGCTCCCAGCGCTCGCAGCACGTGCTGGCCCTCTCCGAGCGCATCCGCTCGTTCACCGCGCGCCCGCTGCTGATGGCCCTCACCGGCACCCCGCTGATCAACGACATCGAGGACTTCCTCGCGATCTGGGAGTTCCTCGGCTGGATCGACGAGAAGAAGCCGCTCAACGGCCTGATGGACTCCCTGGCGGCCACCGGTCTCACCCCCGCCGACCCCGGCTTCTACGCGGCCGCCCGCGACTGCGTCATCGACCAGGGCATCGTCCGTCGCCGCAAGGTCGACGTGGCGGCCGACATCCCCGCGCGCCGCGTCGCCGACCTCCCCGTCGAGCTGGACGGACCGGCCGGCCGCTCGATCCGCGCCGCCGAGCGCGACCTCGCCCGTCGGATGGTCAGGCGGTACGAGGACGCCCTCGCCGCCCGACAGTCCGGGACACCGGTCGAGGGCATCGACCACGACCTCGTGCGCCGGGTGGCCACCTGGGAGCAGAAGGACGCCCAGTCGTCCTCGTCGGGTGACAATGTCTTCTCGATGATGCGGCGCATCGGCCAGGCCAAGGCCGCCCTCGCCGCCGACTACGCCGCCCAGCTCGCGCGCAGCGCCGGCAAGGTGGTCTTCTTCGCCAAGCACGTCGACGTCATGGACGCCGCCGAGGAGACGTTCACCAAGCAGGGCGTCCGCTTCTCCTCGATCCGCGGGGACCAGACGCCGACCGTGCGGCAGCGCAACATCGACGCCTTCGTCAACGACCCCGGCGTCGCCGTCGCGGTCTGCTCGCTGACCGCGGCCGGCGTGGGCATCAACCTGCAGGTCGCGTCCAACATGGTGCTCGCCGAGCTCCCGTGGACCGCGGCGGAGCAGACCCAGGCCATCGACCGCAGCCACCGCATCGGCCAGTCCGAGCCGGTGACCGCCT
The DNA here is from genome assembly GCA_963849235.1 of uncultured Actinomycetota bacterium. Lineage (GTDB taxonomy): Bacteria > Actinomycetota > Actinomycetes > Mycobacteriales > Pseudonocardiaceae > Actinomycetospora. The sequence continues at coordinate 80,492 of CAWKGY010000011.1, forward strand.
GGCGGATCATCGCCGCGCAGACGATCGACGCCCGGATCGCCGAGCTGATCGACGACAAGGCCGGGCTCGCCGCCCAGGCCCTCGACGGGTCCGACGAGGAGGTCGGGTCGTCCGGCGACGCGCAGCACGCCACCCTCGTCGCGCTGCTCACCGACGCGCTGTCCTCGGCCTCGCCGACGGGGTGAGCCGGAGGGCGCCGACTACCATGGTCGGGTGCCGATGACCGCCAAGTACGCCACCACCTGCGGGGTCTGCGCCTCCCCGGTCGAGCCCGGCGAAGCCATCGCACGATCCGGTGAACGGTGGGCGCACGCGGCGTGCGCGGACGGCGCCGGGACCCGGCCGACGACGGGTGCGGGGTCGGGGAAGACCGGTGCGGCCAAGGTCGAGAAGGCCCCGCGCCCGGACATGCCGGCGGCCGAGGGCGCCCTCGAGGTGTGGACCGACGGGGCCTGCTCGGGCAACCCGGGCCCCGGTGGATGGGCCTGGGCCACCCGGGACGGCCGGCAGGACAGCGGCGGCGAGCCCGGGACCACGAACCAGCGTATGGAGATCCGGGCCGCGCTCGAGGCGGTGCGCGCCCTGGAGGGCCCGCTGGTCGTCGTGAGCGACTCGACCTACGTCGTGAACTGCTTCCGCGACGGCTGGTGGAAGGGCTGGCTCGCGCGGGGCTGGGTGACCAGCGCCAAGAAGCCGGTGGTCAGCCGGGACCTCTGGGAGCCGCTGATCACCCTCGTGAACGAGCGGGGCGACGTCTCCTTCCGGTGGACCAAGGGACACGCCGGCGACGAGATGAACGACCTGGTCGACCGGCTCGCCGTGGAGCAGTCGAAGTCGGTCTCGGTCTCGTAGTCCGGGAGCCGTCGGGGCGACCCGGTCACGGAACGGTGTCGCCGACTCCCGAGCACCTCGGACCACGAAGAACCGTGTCCGTCGGACACGGTTCTCCCGGACAGGATCGGGTCCGCCGCGGCTCCGGACCGCGGGGCCCCCTCAGCCCTGCGGGACGCGCGGCGCCTCCTCGGGCCGCCACCCCGGCGGACCGAAGACGTGCCCGAGCTTGGCGCGCACCCCGTGGGCTGCGCGGACGTCGGCGATCATCGCCGCGTACTCGCCGTACTGCAGGCGGAACACGTTGAAGGTGTCGACCGGCTCGGTGAGCCCGTAGCGCGGCCGCCGCCGTTCCTCGGCGAAGGTCCCGAAGAGGCGGTCCCAGACGATGAGGATGCCGCCGTAGTTCTTGTCCAGGTACTCGGCATCGCTGCCGTGGTGCACGCGGTGGTGCGACGGGGTGTTCATGACGAACTCGACGACGCGCGGGAGCTTGTCGACGGTCTCGGTGTGGATGAAGAACTGGTAGACGAGGTTCACCGAGAAGGCGATGTAGATCGTCCACGGGGTGAACCCGAGCAGGGGCAGCGGGAGCCAGAAGATTCCCTCCACCCACGGGTTCCACTTCTGCCGCACCGCGGTGCTGAGGTTGAAGTACTCGCTGGAGTGGTGGGCCTGGTGCCCGGCCCAGGCGAAGCGGACACGGTGTGAGAACCGGTGCGTGACGTACCAGGCCAGGTCGACGAGCACGATCAGCAGCAGCCAGCTCCACCACGCGTCCGCGGGGACGTGCCACGGCGCGAGGTAGGTCCACAGGAAGACGTAGACGACGAGCGACACCGTCTTGAGCAGCGTCGAGAAGATCAGCGAGCCGGCGCCCATGGTGATGCTCGTGCGGGCGTCGCGGGCCTCGTAGCCACGCAGGTCCTCGCGCGCCGCGTGCCGGACCGCGGCCACCTCGATCGCGATGAACAGCACGAAGAACGGCAGGGCGTAGAGCAACGGCGTGTTGATCTGGTCCCAGACCGAGGACGTCATGGCGCGCGCTCCCCTCGTGATCCCGCGGTAAGTTACCGCAGGGTCATATCCCGGGTCGAGAAGCCGGACTCAGATCGGGTTGCCCAGGGCGACGAGGACCCGGGCACACCGCGCCTCCATGGCGGCGGCGTCCAGCTCGGGGTGCTCGAGCCACCAGCTCACCACCGCGTTGACCGAGTACTGCCAGACCCGACCGAGCAGGTCGTGGTCGAGCGGGTCGGTGTTGCCGGCCCGGCGCAGGACGTCGGCCGCGCCCGCGGCGCCCATCGCGGCCAGGTCGGCCCGGTACCCGCGGGCGAGCGCGTGGACCTCGCTCCCCCGCGGGATCGTCGGGTCGTAGAGCACCGACCAGGCGTGACGACAGCCGTCCAGGACGGCGAAGATCGCCGCGAAGGTGTCCAGGGCCTGCCGACCGGCGTCCGCATCGACCCGCGACGCGGCGACGCCGTGCACCAGCAGCTCGCCGACCCGACGCACGCAGGCCGACGCGAGACCCTCCCGGGACCCGAAGTAGCTGTAGATCAACGGCTTCGAGATGTCGGCGCGGCGGGCGACCTCCGCGACCGAGACGTGGGCGTGGCCCCGTTGGCCGAACTCCTCGATCGCCAGGCCGAGGATCTGCTCCTCCCGGTCGGCGCGCGAGACCCCCTTCGTCCCCGTCCTCGCCACGACGAGCGAGGGTACGGGTGCGCCGCCGTCCATCGCGGGTGTCGGGGGCGCAGGTCAGGGGGTGGCCGCCCGGAGGGCCGCGTCGAGCGCCGTCGTGAGGGTGTCCAGGTACGCGTCGTCGCCGGTGCCGTTCATGATCAGCATCCGGAAGATCAGTGGTGCGATCAGGAGGTCCAGGGCGAGCTCCATGTCGAGCCCGGCGGGGAGCTCGCCGCGGTCGATCGCGGCCTGGAGCACGGTCTGGGCCGCCGCACGCCGCGGTGCGGCCACACCCGACCGGAGCACCTCGGCGAGATCGCTCGACTGCCGGACCTCGGCCAGCAGGGCGGGCCCGACGCTGCTGACCACCGGATGGGCGAGCTGGCCACGGTAGGTGCCGAGGAGCTCGCGCAGGTCGGTCCGCAGGGCGCCGGTGTCCGGGATCGGCGGCAGCGTGTCCTCGACGGCGGCCCGGATCAGCTCGCTGAGCATCTCCCGCTTGGACGACCAGCGTCGGTAGAGGGCGGCCTTGCCGACTCCGGCGCGCCGGGCGACCCCTTCCATCGACAGCCGGGCGTAGCCGGCCTCGGCCAGCTCGGCGAAGGTCGCCTCGGTGATCGCGTCGGTGACGCGCGGGCGCAGGGCCGCGCCGCCGGTCGCCGTCCGTTCGGTGCTGATCCGCCGAGCATAGCCCAGACGGAACGGTGGCGTCTCGTTTCGCGGGCTGCTAGCGTCGTGCATTCGGAACGGAACCGTCTCGTTCCGATTTTGCCGAAAGGCGGCTGCACCATGAAGTTCCTCTACGACGACGAGTCCTTCTCCTTCGAGGCCCTGCGGGCCGCGGGCTACGCCACCTACGCCGGGGCGGAGCTCGGCGAGGTGCTGGTGACGTGCCGGGACATCCCGGAGGGCGACGAGGAGGGGTGGTCGGCCCGGTGGGGCGCGACCGCGGCACGGGTCGAGCGCATCGGCCGGGACGCGCTGGGCGCCGGGCACCGCGTCAGTGCGCGGGAGGCGCTGCTGCGGGCGTCGAACTACTACCGGACCGCCGACTTCTACCGGCGCGAGGACCCGGCGAACGACGCCGAGTCGGCCCGGCTGGCACGGGCCTCCCAGCAGACCTTCGCGGACGCGGCGGCCCTGCTCGACGTCCCGGCCCAGGCGGTCCGCATCCCCTACGAGGACACGTCGCTACCCGGGTACCTCTTCCTCGCCGACGACTCGGGTGAGCCGCGCCCGACGGTGCTCTACCACGGCGGGTACGACTCCACGCTCGAGGAGGACTACCTCGCCATCGCCGCGGGAGCGCTGCGACGCGGCTACCACGTCCTCGCCGTCGACGGTCCCGGTCAGGGAAGCACCGTGCGGAACCAGGGACTGCACTTCCGGCCGGACTGGGAGGCCGTGGTCACCCCCATGGTCGACGTCGCGCTCTCCCGGCCCGAGGTCGACCCGGACCGGCTCGTGCTCGTCGGCACCAGCCTCGGCGGGTACCTCGCGGCGCGGGCCGCGGCGTTCGAGCACCGGATCGCCGCCTGCGTCCTGCACGACGGCGTCTACGACTTCCACCACACCGTCGCCGCGATCGTCGGGGCGGCGGCCGGGATCCCGGGCGGTCTGGAGACCCTGATGGCGCAGAACATCTCGGTGCGCTGGGCGGTCCGCAACGGCCGGTGGACCTTCGGGGTCGACGACGCCGACGCGCTCGTCGCGGCGACCGAGGCGTACACGCTGGAGGGGATCGCCGACCGGATCACCTGCCCGACCCTCGTGCTGGAGGCCGAGAACGACCAGTTCTTCGCGGGTCAGCCGGAGCGTGTCCTCGAGGCGCTGACCTGCCCGAAGACCCTGATCACGTTCCGCGAGGACGAGGGCGGCGGCGAGCACTGCCACGAGGGTGCGATCGCCCTCTGGCACCAGCGCGCCTTCGACTGGCTCGACACCGTCTTCGCCGGCTCCGCCCCGACCGCGGAGCTCGTCGGCGCGTAGTTCTGCGAAGGTCTCCGTCGTGTCCTCTCCTCCCGGCGGCTGGCTGGACGACGATCAGCAGCGGGCGTGGCTCGCGTTCATGCGGCTGCAGCTGCGGATGGCCTACGAGATGAATCGCCAGCTGCAGGCCGAGACCGCGCTCTCGCTGCCCGACTACCACGTCCTCAACGCCCTGGCCGACGCCCCGGACGCGTCGATGTCGGTGACGGCGCTGGCCACGGTGATCGGGTGGGAGCGCAGCCGGACGTCGCACCACGCCAAGCGGATGGCTGCCCGGGGGCTGGTGGCCATGACGCCCGCCGCGCAGGACCGGCGGGTCACCGAGGTGACGCTGACCGCGGGTGGGCGGGCCGCGCTCACCGCGGCCGCGCCCGGGCACGTCGAGCTGGTGCGCCGGCTGTTCTTCGAGGGTCTGGACCCGGAGGTCGTGCGCCGGCTGGGCGAGACCCTGGAGACCGTCCACGAGAACGTCCGGCGACAGGGGACGCTGGCTCCGGGTATAACGTGACATGTCACGTAGTCCCCAGCGAGGAGACCCGATGTCCCGTGCGGTGACCATCTCCGGCTACGGACCCCCGTCGGTCCTGCACCTCGACGACGTCGAGATCGGCCGGCCGGGCCCGCGGCAGGTCCGGGTCGCCGTGCGCCACGCGGGGGTCGGGCCGACCGACCTGGCCGTCCGGGCCGGGCACCTCGACGCGGTCTTCCCGGTGAAGCCGGGCGGCGTCATCGGGTTCGAGGCGGCAGGCACGGTCGACGCCGTCGGCGACGAGGTCGGCGACGTCGCGGTGGGCGACGAGGTGGCGGTGCACCTGCCGAGCTCGCTCGGGGGCTACGCGGAGCTGGTCCTCGCCGACTTCTGGGCGCCCAAGCCGTCGACGGTGTCGTGGGCGGTCGCCGCGGCGTTCCCCGCGTCCGGCGAGGCGGCGGTCCGCGGGCTGACGCAGCTGGGCCTGCGGGCGGGCGAGACGCTGCTGCTCCTCGGCGGGAACGGGTCGGTCGGGGCGATCGCGACCCAGCTCGCCGTCGCCCGCGGCGCCACGGTGATCACGACGGTGCGCCCGGACGACTTCGCCGAGGTCAGCGCACGGGGCGCCACCCCGGTCGACTACCACCGGCCGCTGCGCGAGGCCGTCCCCTCCCCCGTCGACGCCGTCCTGGACGCCTCGGGGCGCAGCGACCTCCCGGCGGCGGTCGCCCTGGCCGGCGGGGCGGCACGCGTCCTGAGCCTGTCGGACCCGCGGGCCGGCGAGTACGGCGTCACCCTCTCCGCCCCGGACCCGGCCACGATCCCGGCCGCCCTCGCCGAGGCCACGGACGCGCTCGCGTCCGGCGCCCTGACGGTGCGCGAGCCGACGGTCGTCCCGCTCGCCGAGGCCGCCGACGTCCACACCCAGCTCGAGGCCGGGACGCTGCGCGGGAAGATCGTCCTGGAGCCCTAGGAGCCGGCGGGGTCGTCCTGGCACAGTCGCCGACATGCCGTCGGAGGACCTGCCGGGCTGGCTGCCGGGCTGGTGCGCGGACCGGCTGGGCCAGGAACCGGTCGGCGTGCTGTTCGCGCTGCGGCAGATCTCGGCGGTGTTCGGGCTCCGCCTGGCCGACGGGCGCGAGGTCGTGGTCAAGGCCCGCGACGACGACGGCCGGGCGGCGTCCTGCATCACGGCGCAGGCACGGCTGGCCGAGCGGGGATTCCCGTGCGCCCGGCCGCTCACGGAGGTCGTCGACGTCGGCGGTCTGGCGGTCCACGCGGAGCAGTACCGGCCGGGGGGCGAGGTGCTGCGCGGCGATTCGCCGGCGGTCGCCGCACGCTACGCGGCGGTGTTCGCCCGGCTGATGTCCGACCTGGCCGACGTGACGGTGGCGCCGCCGCTGCCCAACCCGCGCTGGGTGCGGTGGGACCACACCGATCCCGGGCTCTGGCCGGCGATCGCCGAGCTCGACGAGTGCGACCAGCGTGCGGTGCCCGACGCCGTCGTCGGGACCGCGACACGGGCCCGCAGGCGGCTGCTGGCCGCCGACCTGCCCCCGGTCCTGGGCCACGCCGACTTCGAGGCGCAGAACCTGCGCTGGCTCGACACGGAGATCCGGGCCGTGCACGACTGGGACAGCCTGGCCTGGCAACCGGAGGCGGCGCTGGTCGGCGCGGCGTTCGGGTCGTTCCCCAGCGCCCGCCCACCCACCCTGGCCCCGATCGAGAGCTCGGCCGCGTTCCTGGCGACCTACCAGGAGCTCCGGGGACGCCGATTCACCGAACCGGAGCAGGAGATCGCCTGGGCGGCGAGCCTGTGGCCTGCCGTGCACAGCGCCCGCTGGGAGGCACTCCACGGCCAGAAGTTCCTCCTGGAGGACGTGCTGCACGTCCAGGCCGACGAGCGTCTGCGCCGGGCCGGCGCGTCGGCGGTCAGTAGCTGAAGGTCGTCGCGCCCTCGTCGCCGATCCACTGCCACATCGGCACGGTGCCCTGCAGTTCCGCGCCGGCGATGAGCGAGTCCTCGTCGAGCTTCTTGGCGTGGAAACAGATCGGGCAGACGAAGTACTGCCCGCCGGCCGCCTGGTACCGCTTCACCAGCTCGGCCAACGGTGGGCAGCCCTCGCAGGCGATGCCCGTCGCGGTTCCGCCGACGGCCAGCCGGACGGCCTCCTTGGTGAGGAACATCCGGGTGGGTCGCCCGGTCTCGGCGGCCCCGACGGCCACGAGGAAGGCGACGGTCACCTTCTCCGCGTCCTCCAAGCCGGTGGTCAGACTCACGACGGCCTTGTTCGACATCATGTCCTCCCGATCGATTCGACGACGACGGAGCCGCCACGTGCGGGGCGGGGAAACGGCGTCGTTCGTGGAATCCACGCTAGGAACGGCGACGAACGGCGTCGTCCGGAGTTCTCCCTACGGTTCGAGGGGCTCGAGGCTGTCCAGGAGCCCCAGTTGGACGGCCGCGAGGGCCGCTCCGGACCGGGTCGACACCCCGGTCTTGGCGTAGATGCGCTCGATGAAGGTGCCCGCCGTCTTCGGGGTGATGCCCAAGCGGCGCGCGACCTGACGGGTCGACCCACCCCGGGCGATCAGGACGAAGACCTCGACCTCGCGGGGCGTGAGCCCCGCCGGTCCCCGCCGCCGACGCGGCCGGGCGGCGCCCGCCGCCGTGAGCACCGCGTCGACCGCGTCGGCGGCGAGCCGCCCGGCTCGCACGTCCTGGCGCAGGGCGGCCGTGGCGGCGCGCGCGGACAGGGCCGGCCGGTGCGGGCGCGGTTCGGTCATGGCCTGGTAGGCGTCGGCCGCCCCGAGGATGCGCCCCGTCGCCGGCAGCGCCGACCCCGCCAGCCCCCGGTGGTACCCGGACCCGTCGAGGCGTTCGTGCCCGAGGCTGGCGATCGCCGCGAGCCGGGCCAGCGCGGGCGGGCGGGCCAGCACCCGTTCCGTGTAGTACGAGTGCGCGCGGATCCGCTCGCTCTCGGTCGCCGTGAGCGGTCCGGGCTTGTCCAGGATCGAGGCGGGGACGCCGTGCAGGCCGACGTCGTGCAGCAGCCCGGCCCGCCGCACGGCCTCGACGTCAGCGGCCGGGAGCCCGGCGAGCTCCGCCGCCGTCCCGGCCAGCCGGGCCACCGCGCGCGAGTGCCCGGCCCGGTAGGAGGAGCGGAGATCGGTGAAGTCGGCGACGACCTCGAGGGCGGCCTCGAGGCCGGAGGCGTCGAGCGGCGTCCGCAGGAGCGGGTCCGCCGCGACCAGGGCCGCGAGGTCCGGCACGTCCCCGAGCTCGGCGAACAGCTCCGGGGCGACCGAGCAGAAGACGTCGACGACCGCCGGGTCGAACTTGGTGCCGCTCCTCGCCCGGGCCACCCCGATCGCGGCGTCGACGCCCGCCGTCCGGTGGAAGACCTCGACGACGTCGGCGACGTGCACCAGCCGCATCGTCAGCGCGAGGTCGTCGCCCCCCACGCCGTCGGGGACGCCCGTGCCGTCCCACCGGCAGAAGAACTGCCGGAGCCCCTCGCCCACCCGCGGCCCGAGCCCCAGCCGGTCGGCCATCACCGAGGTCGACACGCAGTGCGAGGCGAGTCCGCGCTCGATGCCCTTCGCCCCGGTGGCCACGAGGGTCGTCGCCAGGCGGAGCCGGTCCCACGCCGAGTGCCCCGCCCCGGCGTGCCGGACCATGAACGCGAGCGCGGGCAGCCCGGCGAAGTCCACGCCGAAGCTGTCGGCGCGGAAGGCGATGTCGTCGCCGAACCAGCTCGCCACCTCGGGGGTGTCGGCCACGCACCCGACCCACGCCAGGACGGCGACGTAGTACAGGTCCGCGCGCTCGGCGTCGTCGAGCCCGATCCGCTCGCCGAGACGCGCGGCGATCCACCAGGAGCGCAGGACGTGCTCCATCGGCTGCCCCAGGCCGAGGTCGGTGGCCAGCGAGAACGCCCCGAGCAGGTCGGCGAGGCTGACGCCGGCATCCCGGTCCGGGCCCATGCGGGGAGCATAGGAGCGGGAACCGGTCGGTTCGCGAGGATTTCCCGTACCGCCGAGCCGAGGCTCACGCCTGGGCGGGCTCGGTCCTCGGGCTCGCGGGCGTCCCCCCGGTGTCGGACGCCGAGCGGGCGGCCCGCTCGGCCAGGGCCCCGAACACGAGGCCCAGCAGACCCCACATGATCACCTGGGCCGCGACGGAGGACAGCCGGAACGAGTACAGCAGGTCGGCGTCGAAGCCCGGGAACACGAGGTGGCCCGCGGCGTCGCGCAGCGGCTGCGGCGTCTCGGTGGCGGACGGGCCGTAGGTCGCGACGTTCGCCGCGAGCTCCCCGAGCGAGGGCAGCACGGCCATGAGGATCCCTGCCAGCACGAGGTACACCGCCCCGCCGACGAGTGCGGCGTTCCAGCCGCCGAGCCGCGCCGAGAGCCGGCGCGCCACGAGCGTCGCCACCACGAGGAAGACCACCGACCCGACGACCATCACGAGGAAGAGCCCCGACCGGTCCCCGATCGTCTCCTCGTGCCCGACGGCGGGCGGGTTGGCCGGGTACTTCACGAAGGGCGTCGCGTCGAGGGTGAGGAACCCGGCGCCCGCGAGGGCCAGGGCCAGCACGCGCGGCCGCCACGTCACCCGGCCCTGCAGCACCGTGTACACGACTGCGAAGAGCAGGCCGAGCGCCACGCCGGCGAGGATCATCCCGACGCCGATGCCGAGGTTGGCCTGGACCGTGCGACTGAAGATGTCCGGGCCGCCCGGGGGTGCCGGGATGCCTGCCGCCGCGTCGAGGGCGTCCTGGGCGTCGTCGCGGTCGCTCTCGTAGTCGATCGCCTGCTGGATCAGCGGCTCGGCGACGACGCGGGCGAAGCCGAACGCGACGAGGCCGCCGATCCCTCCCGCGAGCGCCGCCCGCGGGATGACCTGCTTGGCGTGCATCAGTGGCACGGGAAGCCCAGGAAGTGCCGCGAGTCGTGGACGAACTCGTGGATGACCATGGTGTTGCCGAACAGCGACGTCGCGCCCTCGTCGAACCCGATGACGTAGAAGAGCAGCAGCCCGACGACCAGGGATCCGATCAGGTAGGGCATGTTGCCGACCGCGGTGGTCGCGGTGGCACGGGCACGCGCCGTGGCGCCGGCAGTCGTCACAGGAAGTCCTCTCACGCGGGCTCGACCGCCGAGGACGATACGGAGCGCCGCCTCAACGGTGCAATACCTGAGCAGATAATGAGGTAACGGATCATCTCACCACGACGGCGGGCCGCCAGCCCCGCAGCGAGCTGAGCACCGCGATCGCGTCGGCCCGCTCCAGGTCCGTCGGGTACAGCACCCGCTCGACGAGGTCCCCCCGTTCCAGGTGCACCGCCCGGCCCACGCCCGGCAGGGCACCGCCGCCGAGGGGCGGGGTGCACCACCGGCCGTCGAGGCGCACCGCGAGCGACGCGATCGTCGTCTCGGTGAGCTCGCCGTCGGTGTTGACGAGCACGACGTCGTCGGCCTCGGGGTGGACCCGACGGGCGGCGGCGAGGCGCCGGGCGTAGGGCTCGCGGTCGGTCGTCTTGTGGTGCGGCCAGGTGGCGGACGCGTCGACCGGGTCGGAGCACAGCGGTGGCGCGAGCCGGACGGGGCCCGCGTCGTCGGGCAGCGGCGCCAGGGTGACCTCGACGGTCCCGTCCCGGCACAGCACCACCCGCACGCGCGCGTCCCGGACCCCGGCCAGGCGTGCGTCGACGGTCGGGCGCACCGCCGTGTCGTCCAGCCCGAGGAACGCGGCGGAGTCGGCGAGCCGGGCGAGGTGGCGCTCCCGGTGCGGCGCGCACCCGTCCCGCACCGCGAACGTCTCGAGCAACCCGCCGCGCAGGGCTCGGTGGGTGAGCACCCTGGTCTTCGTCCGGGTCTCGGCGTGCTCGGCGGCCGCATCCGAGTCCCAGGTGATGCCGCCGCCGGTGCCGTAGACGGCGTGCGCGACGCCCGGCGGTGCGCCCGGCGGGGCCCGGTCCACGACCGCCGTGCGGATCGCCACGGAGAACTGCACGTCCGGCACGCCCGTGCCGTGTCCCGGGGGCGCGACCCACCCGAGCGCGCCGCAGTAGATCCCGCGCGGGTCGTCCTCGACCGCGGCGATCAGCCGCATCGTCGAGCCCTTCGGCGCGCCGGTCACCGACCCGCAGGGGAAGAGCGCCCGCATCAGCGCGAGTACCCCGGTGCCCGGGCAGGCCGTCGCGGTGATCTCGCTGGTCAGCTGCCAGACGGTCTCGTAGCGCTCCACCGCGCACAGCGACCCCACCCGCACCGTCCCGGCCACCGCGACGCGCCCGACGTCGTTGCGCAGCAGGTCGACGATCATGACGTTCTCGGCGCGCTCCTTGGGATCCGCCCGCAGCCGCGCGGCGATCGCGCGGTCCTCGGCGGTGGTGCGCCCGCGGGCCGCCGTCCCCTTCATGGGTCGGACGGTGAGGGTGTCGCCGGTGCGGCGGACGAAGAGCTCCGGGCTCGCGCTGACCACCACGAAGCGGCCCTCGTCGAGCAGCGCATGGTGGGCACCGCGCTGGGCGTGGGCGAGGTCGGCGTAGAGCCCGGCGAGGTCCGGGTCGGCCGCGAGGTCGAGCACGCCGTCGACGCGGTCGGTGAGGTTGGTCTGGTAGGTCAGCCCGGCGGCGATGTGCTCGTGGACCCGCGCGACGCGCGCGGCGTGCCCGGCCGGGCCGGCGACGGCGTCGCGGGGCGTCCACCGCCCGGTCGGTGCCCCGGCGGGCGCCACCGCCGGGACCGCGGTCGGCGGGCTGCGGGTCAACCCGAACCAGGCGAGCGGGGGCCCGTGGGGCTCCGGGTCGTGGGTGACGAGGTGCGGGTCGAGCCCGGGCGCGGCCTCGTAGGCGAGGTGGCCGTAGGCCCACGCCCCGGCGGCGGTCGCCGCGTCGATCCCGGCGAGCACGCCGGCGACCTCGTCGGGGCGGGTGGCGACCAGGACCTCGTCCGGTGGGTCGAACCGCAGCGCGCGGCCGGCGCGCAGATCGTCGAAGCGGGCGCCACGGCCGACGTCCGGCGTCACCGGTGGAGGCGTTCGACGGGGAGCACGCCCGGCATTGTGGCGGGTCGGGGACGTGGAAGAGCCCGGAGCCGCCAGGTCGGGGGTCTGGCGGTCCGGGCTCTGACGACCATGTCGTTCGCGGGCCTCCCGGTGTTACCGCGGCGGAAGACCCGGAACCGGACGGCTCAGGCGCTGCGGTGGGCCCCGACGAGCTGGGTGGGCTCGTCGTCGTCGGTGTCGGGGTCCGGGCCGGCCGCGTGCGCCGCGGCCGCGCCGGCGCCCGCACCGCGACGGACCAGCAGCATCCGCACGCCGAAGGCCGCCACGCCGGTGCCGGCGACGAGGGCGATGAGGACCGGGACGCCGAGGCCGCCGGAGGAGTCCTCCGGGCCGAGGGCCGAGCGGTCGCTCGCCGCGACCACGTGGGACGCCGGGTCGGCGGCCGGGGGCGCGGGTGCCGCCGGCGGCAGCGGGGCACCGAGCAGACCGGCCGCGGAGCCGGCGGGCAGCCCGGCGGGGAGCGGCGCCAGGGCGCCCTCGCTGCTCGGCGTGGCCGTCCGGACCTTGGGGGCCTTGGCGGCGGGAGCCGGGGCCGCCGCACGGGGGGCCGCGGCGAGGGCGGCCGGAGCTGCGGGAGCGACGGGGGCCGCGGGCACGATCGGCGTCGCCGCGGCACCGGGGGCGACCGCGGCGGGAGCGACGGCCCCGGGCGCTGCGGCCGGGGCCGCCGCCATCGGGACCATGGCCGGGGCGGCGACCATGGCGGGCGCCAGCATCCGCACCGTCACGTCCTGGCACATCGGGCGGGACATCGACGAGGGGATCTTCGTCGTGGTGCCCGGCGAGCCGCCCACGACGTAGTCCTCCGGCACGCCGACGCGCGGCGTGATCCGCACGGTGTCCCCCGGCAGGGCGGACACCGTCTGCCCGCAGGAGGCCGGGATGAGCCCGGTGGGGGCCGGCGCCGCGGACGCCAGGCCCGCTCCGAGCGCCAGCGACCCGGCCAGCATTCCCCCGGCCAGGGCCGTCGTGGTGACCAGACGTGCGACCAGCGCCATCGCGGGACCTTCCGTGCGTGACACGCCCGACCTCACCCCGACGGGTCGATCGAGCTCCGACGCCCCTCCAACGACGCAGCGCGCCGTTGGTCATGGTCCGATCCGTCCGCGTCCGCAACAAATCCGCCGGGTGAGGCCCACATCGGCCGGGTGGACCACCCCGATGGGATGACCGGCTCAGCCGGCGCCGTCCCCCGCGAGGTGGGTGATCATGCGGACGACCGCGTCGGCGTACCGCTCGGCGAAGCCCGGCGCCTCGGGATCGAGCCCGACGGCCCGCGCCAGGTGCGGGAAGCTCACCGGGGCCGCGCACATCCCGAACATCGCGACGGCGACCGTGGCCGGGTCGAGGTCGGGGGCGAGTTCTCCGGCCTGCTGGCGATCCCGCACCTCGAGAAGCACCCGCTCGAACCGTTCGTGCTGCGCCTCCTGGGAGGTCGCCGGCCCGACCGGTCCGTCGAGCCCCTCGCGGATGAGCAGGCGAGCCAGGTCGGGGTCCCGGGCCACCTGACGGGCGTACTCCCCCGCCAGCTCGGGCAGCGGCGTGCCGGCCGGGGCGAAGTCCTGCTCGGCGTCCCGCCACTGCTCGCCGATCGCCTCGTAGAGCCCCTGCTTGCCCCCGAAGTAGTACGAGATCAGCTGTTTGTTCACGCCGGCCCGGGCGGCGATGGCCTCGACGCGGGCCCCGCGCAGGCCGTGGGCGGCGAACTCGGTCACGCCGGCCGCGAGGAGCAGGCGCCGGCTGCGCTCGGCGTCGCGCTGCCGGTCCTCGCCCACCGGGGAGCGCCGGCCCGTCGGCTTCTCGGTCACCTCGCCATCCTAGCCAATCATCCATCCGGATGATTAACTTGTCCTCAAGGATGACTGAACGAGGAGGACGGCCATGGGAGCACCACTACGGGTCGCGATCGTCGGCGGCGGCGTCGGGGGCCTCGCGCTCGCCCAGGGACTGCTCGCGGCGGGGATCGACGTGCGGCTCTACGAGCGGGACCCCGACCCCCGGCACCGCCACCAGGGCTACCGGATCCACATCAGCGACGTCGGCGGCCGCGCGCTGGCCGAACTGCTGCCCACCCCCGTGCACCGCCGGGTCATCGACACCGCGACCCGTCCGGGGGACCTCCTCGCGGGCTTCGACGACCAGCTCGTGCCGCTCTTCGAGCAGGTCTTCCCCGTCACCGACCCGGACGCGATCACCTCCGTGGACCGCTACGCGTTCCGTCGGGCCCTGATGACCGGGCTCGACGGGATCCTGCACTTCGACCACCGGTTCACCGGCTACCGCGACGCCCCCGACGGCGGCGTCGAGCTGCGGTTCGCCGACGGGCGTTCCGCCACGGCCGACGTGCTCGTCGGCGCGGACGGCGTCGGTTCCGCGGTCCGGGCGCAGCTGCTGCCGGACGTCGACGTCCTCGACATCGGCGTGCGCTGCATCTACGGCCGGCTCCCGCTGGCCGCCGTCGCGCGGGACCGGATACCGCCGGCCTTCCTCCGCGGGTTCTGCTTCCTCGGCGACGGCCGGGGCATCGGGGCGGCGTTCGCCCCGGTGCTGTTCCGTGAGCCCCCCGCCGAGTACGGCGACTACCTGATGACCGTGCTCACCGGCACGAACGAGGCCCTGGGACTGCGCGACGAGGAGCTGTTCGGTCTCGCCCCGGCGGAGCTCTGGGCTCTCGCCGTGCGCCACACCGCGTCGTGGCATCCCGCCGTCCGCGAGCTGATGGCCGCCGCCGACCCCGCGGCCGCGTTCCCCATCACGCTGCGCTCGTGCACGCGCATCGACCCGTGGCCCGCCGGCCGGGTCACCGTGCTCGGGGACGCGATCCACCCGATGGCCCCCGCCGGCGGGGCAGGCGCCAACACCGCGCTGCGCGACGCGGCCCTGCTCTGCCGGGCGCTGGTCGCGGCGGCGGGCGGACGGGCCGTCCCTGCCGCCCTGGGTGAGTACGAGGCCGAGATGATCGAGTACGGCACGGCCGTCGTCCGGGAGTCGCTGCGCAACGCCGAGCAGATGTTCGGCGTCACGACCACCCCGGCGGGGTGAACGCGTCAGAACTCCGGAGGCCGGCGTTCGAGGAAGGCGCTCACGCCCTCCCGGGCGTCCTCCCCCGCGAAGAGCTCCCCGACCCGCTCCGCCTCCCGCGCCAGCCCCTGGGCGAGCGGCCGGTCCTGCGCGTCGTCGACGCAGCGCACGACCGCGTCCAGGGCCGAGGTCGGGAGGGACGCGAGCCGTGTCGCCCACGCCAGGGCGGCCTGCTCGGCGGCGCCGGCGTCGACGAGCCGGTCGACGAGGCCGATGGCGTGGGCCTCCGCGGCGTCGACGGTGCGCGGGGTGAGCATGAGGTCGAGCGCGCGCCCGCGGCCGACGAGTCGCGGCAGGCGTTGGGTGCCGCCGGCGCCGGGGATCAGGCCGAGCCGGGTCTCGGGCAGGCCGAGCCGGGCATCCCGGCCCGCCAGCCGCAGCGTCGCCGCCATCGCCAGTTCCAGCCCGCCGCCGAGGGTCTGTCCCTCGAGCACGGCGATCGAGGGGCGGTCGGCCGACGCGATCCGCTCGATCGGCCGGCGCAGGGTGTCGAGGTAGGCCAGGAAGTCCTCCTGCTCGAGGGCCGCCATGGCCTTGATGTCCGCGCCCGCGACGAAGAAGCCGGGCACGTCGGAGACGATCACCAGCACCCGGGCGTCCGAGGTGTCGAACGCGTCGAGGGCCGCGTCGAGGCCCGCGACGACGGCCGGGGCGAGGGCGTTGACCGGAGGGTGTGCCAGCCGCACGACGACGACGCGGTCCTCGCGGGTCCAGGTGACCGGTCCGTCGGTCACGACGCCCCCTCGGGGGCGGGTGCCCCGGCGCCGACCACGGGAGCCGCCAGCCGTTCGCGCAGTCGGAATTTCTGGATCTTGCCGGTGAGGGTCCGCGGGAGGGCGTCGACGAGCTCCAGGCGCTCCGGGCGGTACTGGGTCGCCATGCCGCGCCCGTCGAGGAACTCCCCGAGCCCCTCCAGCGTCGGCGCCGTCCCCTCACGCGGGACCACGAAGGCGCACGCGCGTTCCCCGAGCCGCTCGTCGGGCATCGCCACGATCGCCACCTCCGCGACGTCGGGATGCGCGTAGAGCAGGTTCTCGATCTCCACGACCGGGATGTTCTCGCCGCCGCGGATGATGATGTCCTTGCTGCGCCCGGTGATCCGCAGGAAGCCGTCCGCGTCGATCCGCGCGAGGTCCCCGGTGTCGAACCAGCCCTCGGCGTCGCACCCGCGCAGGTCGGGCCGCTTGAGGTAGCCGCCGAACAGGCTGTTCGCCCGGACCTGCAACGAGCCCTCGACGTCGGGACCGAGGACGTCGCCGTCGAGCCCGATCACGCGGAGCTCGACGTCGGGCAGGGGTGACCCGTCGGTCTCGAACACCCGCTCGTCGGCGTCGTCGGGGCCGGTGGCCGTCACGGCCCCCATCTCGCTCATCCCCCACCCGGAACCGATGCGGGCGTCCATCGCGACCGTGGCACGCCGGACGAGGTCACGCGGTACCGGGGCACCGGCGCAGAGGAAGACCCGGAAGGTCGCGAAGGCCTCGGGGTGCGCCTCGGCCTCGCGGGTCAGGTCGGACAGGAACGGCGTCGAGGCCATCGTGAAGGCGACGCCCTCGGCGCGGATGATCTCGGTGGCCCGTTCCGGGCGCCAGACGTCCTGCAGGACCGAGGTCGCGCCGCGCAGGATCGGCATCTGGAAGCCGTACATGTAGCCGGTCTGGTGAGCCAGCGGCGAGGCCATGAGCTGGACGTCGTCGGGAGTCAGGCCCAGCCGGGCCGCGAAGTCGCGCACGTTGCACAGCGCGGTGTTGGACGTGACCATCACGCCCTTGGGCTCGCCGGTGGTCCCGGAGGTGTAGGCGAGCTGCACGACGGCGTCGGGGTCGGGCCGGCGGCGCGCGAACTCCTCGCGGTCGGCGTCCGTCGGAGCCCGGCCGGCCAGGACCTCGTCGAACGGCCCCCCGCCGCCGGAGCGCACGGTGACGACGTGCTCGAGCGCCGGGAGCCGGCCCGCGAGGTCGTGGGCCATCGCCGCGTGGTCGAAGCCGGCGAACTCCTCGGGCACCACGAGCACCACCGACTCGGCGAGCCCGAGCATGAACTCCAGCTCCCGGCTGCGGAAGATCGGCATGAGGGCGTTGGTGACCGCGCCGACGCGCAGGCACGCCAGGCTCAGCACCGGCATCTGCCACCAGTTGGGGAGCTGCATCGAGACCACCTGGCCCGGCGCGACCCCCAGGTCGAGCAGCCCGGCGGCGACCCGGTCGACCTGCTGCGCCAGCTCGCCGTAGGTCAGGGCCCGGCGGCCGTCGTCGGCGTGGGTGTACCCGACCAGCGCCAGGGAGTCCGGTGCGGCGGCGACGGCGTCGTCGAGGTGGTCGAGCAGGGTGCGACCCGGCCACGACCGGCGGGCCATGTCCGCCCGGTACCCGTCGGAGAAATCCGTCGCCAGCGCCATCGTTGCCTCCCGGACCGTCGTCAGGACGCAGCATCGACCAGCGCACGGACGGAGGCCAGACGCTCGTACTGCTGCAACGGTGCGGAAGCGGCGGGGAGCAGCACGAACCCGGCCGCGCCGGCGGCCCGCAGGGCGGACAGGGCGTCCGCCACCGCGTGCTCGTCGCCGACCACGACCCAGCGCTCGAGGGCGTCGAAGGGCAGGCCGTACTGGCCGCGGACGAAGGCCGCCGCCTCGGCCCGCGCCACCGCCGGGTCGTCCCCCGGGCCGGTGACGTGCACGAACACCATCATGAGCACCGCAGGGACCGGGCGGTCGTGCTCGGCCGCGAGCTCGGCCAGCCGCGCCGCGGCCTCCCCGACCCGGCGCGGCGACATCCAGACGCCGAGCCACCCGTCCCCGACCCTCGCCGTCCGGCGCAGCGCCGCGTCGGAGCGGCCGCCGAGGATCAACGGGGGCGGGCTCGCGGGCACGGGCTCGAGGACCGGGGCCCGGGTGGGCAGCAGCGGCCCGGGGTGATCGACCGCCTCGCCCCGCAGCAGCGCCCCGACGACCGTGAGGGACTCGTCGAGCCGGCGGCCCCGCTCCGCCACGGGCACCCCGGCCGCCTCCCACTCCGCGGGGTTCTCGCCGCCGACCCCGGCACCGAGCAGGACCCGGCCCGGGGCGAGCGCGTCCACGGTCGCGACCTGCTTCGCGGTCCACACCGGGTGGCGCATCGGCAGCAGCAGCACCCCGGTCCCGAGCAGCAGTCGCCGGGTGGCGGCCGCCGCCGCGCAGAGGGCGCCCAGGGCGTCCAGGACGGGCGGGTGGAAGGCCAGGTGGTCGCCGACCCAGCCGCTGTCGAACCCGAGGTCCTCGGCCAGGGCCGCACCCGCCACGAGCGGCGGCGGACCGGTGCGGAAGGGGTCGAAGCTCGGCAGCATCACCCCGAACCCGGCCTGGTCCGCCCGCGCCATGCGCCCACCTCCGTCACGCGACCCGCCGTTGACGGGCGGGCCCGCGTCGCTGATCGTCGTCCGGACGATCCTGGCCCACCGCGGGCCGACGGACCCATCGACGAGGCGGTCGCGTTCATGGACTTCTCCCTGCGCCCCGAGCAGGAGGCCTACCTCGCGGAGCTGCGCAGCTTCGGCGAGAAGGAGCTGGCCCCGCACTACCGCGCGGACGACCTCGCCGGAGCGCTGCGCCCCGACCTGATCCCGACGATGGCCCGGATGGGGCTGACCGGTCTGCGCGTCCCGGAACGGTTCGGGGGCCAGGAGGCGGACGCGGTGACGACGGGGATGGCGGCGGAGGAGATCTCCCGCCACGACTTCAACGCCTGCTACGTGCTGCTGGACTCGGCGCTGGTCTCGGACATCCTGCTCGCCGGGGCGACCGAGGAGCAGCAGGCCCGCTGGATGCCCTCGATCGCCTCCGGTGCGACGGTGCCCGCGGTCTGCCTCACCGAGCCGGGTCAGGGCTCGGACGCCGCGAACCTCGCGCTGCGCGCCGAGCCCGACGGCGACGGCTGGCGGCTGGTCGGCGAGAAGACGTCGATCTCGCTGGGGATGTACACGCCGGTGGGGGTCGTGTTCGCGCGCACCGGGGGTCCGGGCGCGCGGGGGGTGAGCGCGTTCTTCGTCGACCTCACCGACGACCGCCTGCACCGGACCCCGCTCGACGACCTCGGGAGCCGGTCGATCGGCCGCGCCAGCCTCTACTTCGACGGCGTCCGGGTCGGGCGCGAGGACATGATCGGCGCCGAGGGCGAGGGATTCGTGGCCGTGATGCGCGGCTTCGACTACTCCCGCGCGGTGATCGGGCTGATGTGCCTCGGGATCGCGTCGGCGGCCCTGGACGACGCGATGGCCTACGCCCGCGAGCGGGAGGCCTTCGGCCGTCCGATCGGGACCTTCCAGGGCCTGGCGTTCCCGCTGGTGGAGTTCGCGACGCAGATCCGGGCGGCCCGGCACCTCTGCTACGAGGCGCTCGCGCTCAAGGACGCCGGCGAGGACCCGGCCGTCCCCGCGAACATGGCCAAGTGGTGGGCCCCCAAGCTCGCCGTCGAGGCGGTGCACCAGGCGCTGCTGACCTTCGGGCACGCCGGGTGGTCCACCGACAACCCGGTCGGCCAACGTCTCCGTGACGTCATCGGCCTCGAGATCGGGGACGGGACCGCCCAGATCGCCAAGCTCGTCGTCGCCCGGCACCTGCTCGGGCGGACCGCGGCACCCTGACCGTGCGCATGGAAGAGCCCGGAGCCGCCAGGTCGGGGGTCCGGCGGTCCGGGCTCTGACGACCATGTCGTCCCGGCGGCGCCCGGTGTTACGGCGACGCCCGGGCGGATGCCGGATCGCTCGTGTCCCGGGGGGCCGTCGACGGCCGCAGGACCAGCGACCCCTGCCGTGCCCACAACCGGCGGCCCGCCCACGCCAGGACGTCGTCGAACCCGGTGTCGGCGCCGCTCGTGCCGCGGGTGTCGACGACCAGGTGGCACGCCCCGGCGCGCAGGGCCTTCTCGACGGCCCGGCGCAGTCGGGAGGCGAGGTCGTCGTCCCGCGGTCCGCTGACCGCGATGTGGGCCTCGTCGCGACCCCGCCAGCGCAGCAGGATCCGTCCGCTCCCGCCGGGGGTCGTGTCCGCCCGCGCGGCGGGCGTGCGATGCGGCTCCCCGACCCCGGGCTGCCGCGGCTCGGCGAGTACCGCCCGGGCGGCCGCGTGGAGCGACATCCCCGTCAGGACCGCGTGATCGTGCAGCACGGCGGCGCTGTCGTCGGCATCGAGCCCGCGCAGTCTGCCGATGCGCAGGTACGCCCGACGGATGTCGCGCGCAGCGTGGAGAAGTTCCTCGTCCGGCCGGACCATCCTCGTCCCCTCGGCCTGGGCCCCGACCCGCTCGGGACTCCGGATCCGACGAGGTCCTGGCCGGTACCCACCACGGTGACGCGAGGACCGTCCGTCCGCCACTCGGGCGCGGGTGACGCACCGGCACGGTGCCCCTAGATGGCCCGGTCACTTACCGGTTCCCGGACCCGCTGTTAGACCTGCGATCGGCGACCACACCACCACCTGCTCCAGTCGCCAGGTCCGTGCGGGGGCACTCCATGACGTTCGCGGCGCACGACGACACCACCGTCCACATCCTCTGGATCAATGCCGGTCTCTCGTGCGACGGCGATTCCGTGGCCCTGACGGCCGCGACGCAACCGAGCATCGAGGAGATCGCGCTCGGTGCGCTGCCCGGTCTGCCGAAGGTGGCGGTCCACTGGCCGCTGATCGATTTCGAATCGGGCCCGGACAAGGGCGCCGACACCTTCATCGAGAACTACTTCAAGGCCGAGCGGGGTGAGCTCGACGGCCCGTTCGTGCTCGTGATCGAGGGGTCGATCCCGAACGAGGCCATCAAGTCCGAGGGCTACTGGTGCGGGTTCGGCAACAATCCCGCCACCGGGCAGCCGATGACCACCAGCGAATGGATCGACCGGCTCGCCCCCAAGGCCCTGGCCGTTCTCGCGGTCGGTACCTGCGCGACCTACGGCGGCATCCACGCGATGGCGGGCAACCCGACCGGTGCGATGGGCGTGGCGGACTACCTCGGCTGGGACTGGAAGTCCCACGCCGGCCTGCCGATCGTCAACGTCCCCGGCTGCCCGGTGCACCCGGACAACCTCTCCGAGACCATCCTCTACCTGCTCTACCAGGCGGTGGGCTCGGCTCCGATGATCCCGCTCGACGAGGCGGGACGCCCGACCTGGCTGTTCGGGATGACCGTGCACGAGGGCTGCGACCGCGGTGGCTACTACGAGCAGGGCCAGTTCGCCACGGAGTACGGCTCCCCCGAGTGCCTGGTGAAGCTCGGGTGCTGGGGACCGGTCGTGAAGTGCAACGTCCCCAAACGGGGATGGATCAACGGCGTCGGAGGGTGTCCCAACGTCGGCGGCATCTGCATCGGCTGCACGATGCCCGGCTTCCCGGACAAGTTCATGCCCTTCATGGACAGCCCGCCCGGCAGCAAGGTCTCCGGAGCCGCGAGCGGCGCGTACGGCGTCGTCATCCGCAGGCTCCGCAGCATCACGGCCAAGACGGTCGACAAGGAACCGAAATGGCGGCGGAAGGGTCGTCAGCTCACGACCGGCTACCAGCCCACCGCGTTCTGAGAGGCCGTGACATGACCACCACCGCACCGAAGAGCACCACCGGCCAGAAGACCGATCTCGTCGAGATGGCGTGGGACCCGATCACCCGCATCGTCGGCAGCCTCGGGATCTACACGAAGATCGATTTCGGTAACAAGACCGTCGCCGAGTGCCACTCGACGTCGTCGATCTTCCGCGGCTACTCCATCTTCATGAAGGGCAAGGACCCGCGCGACGCGCACTTCATCACGAGCCGGATCTGCGGGATCTGCGGGGACAACCACGCCACCTGCTCGGTCTACAACCAGAACATGGCGTACGGCGTCCGGCCGCCGCACCTCGCGGAGTGGATCATCAACCTCGGCGAGGCCGCCGAGTACATGTTCGACCACAACCTCTACCAGGACAATCTGGTCGGGGTGGACTTCTGCGAGAAGATGATCTCGGAGACCAATCCCGGGGTCCTCGAGCTCGCGAACCGCACCCCGTGCCGCGGCGCCGAGGAGCACGGCTACGGCACCATCGGCGACATCATGCGGGCGCTCAACCCGTTCACCGGCGAGTTCTACCGCGAGACGCTGCAGGTCAGCCGGTACACGCGCGAGATGTTCTGCCTGATGGAGGGACGCCACGTCCACCCCTCGACGCTCTACCCGGGCGGCGTCGGCACGGTCGCGACCATCCAGCTGTTCACCGACTACATGACGCGGCTGATGCGCTACGTCGAGTTCATGAAGCGCGTCGTGCCGATGCACGACGACCTCTTCGACTTCATGTACGAGGCGCTGCCCGGCTACGAGGAGGTCGGTCGACGGCGGGTGCTGCTGGGCTGCTGGGGGGCGTTCAACGATCCCGAGCACTGCGACTTCCAGTACAAGAACATGACGAACTGGGGACGGAAGATGTTCGTCACCCCGGGAGTCGTCGTGGACGGCCAGCTCGTCACCACCGACCTGGTGGAGATCAACCTCGGGATCCGGATCCTCCTCGGCAGCTCGTTCTACCGGGGCTGGGAGGACCAGGAGGTCTTCGTGAAACAGGACCCCCTGGGCAATCCGGTCTCCCAGGACCACCCCTGGAACCAGCACACGATCCCCGCGCCGCAGAAGCGGGACTTCGACGACAAGTACTCGTGGACGATGTCGCCGCGCTGGTTCGACGGCAAGGACCACCTGGCGCTCGACACCGGCGGCGGCCCGATCGCCCGCCTGTGGGCGACCGCCCTGGCCGGCCAGGTCGACATCGACTACGTCCGCTCCACCGGGCACAGCGTCGAGCTCAACCTCCCGAAGACGGTGAACCGGCCCGAGAAGACGTTCACCTGGTCCCCGCCGGTCGACAAGCAGGGCCGCCCGCTGTCGAACGCCATCGAGCGCGACCGGGCGCGGACCTACTTCCAGGCCTACGCCGCGGCGGCGGCGATGCACTTCCTGGAGAAGGCGCTGGCCGAGGTCCGCGGCGGGAACACGAAGACCTGGGAGTCGTTCGAGGTCCCTGACGAGTCGATCAGCGTCGGTTTCACCGAGGCCGTCCGCGGCGTGCTCTCGCACCACATGGTGATCCGCGACGGCAAGATCGCGAACTACCACCCGTACCCGCCGACGCCCTGGAACGGCAGCGTGCGCGACAAGTTCGGCACGCCGGGGCCCTACGAGGACGCGGTGCAGAACACCCCGATCTTCGAGGAGAACAAGCCCGAGAACTTCAAGGGCATCGACATCATGCGGGCCGTCCGCAGCTTCGACCCGTGCCTGCCGTGCGGGGTCCACATGTACCTGGGCAACGGGAGACAGCTGCACCGCGAGACCTCGCCGACCCAGCTGAACCTGCCCTGACGATGGCACCCCCCGAGGAGCAGACCGACCCGGGCGCCGTGGCCGGGGCCATCGCCGAACTGCTCGACCAGCTGTCGGCCGACGACGCCTCCCGCGAGATCGGTGAGGACCTGGTGCGGGTCCTCATGGAGTTCTACGGTGCCGGGCTCGCCACGATGGTCTCGATCGTCCGGCTCGGCGCCGGCGACACGATGGTCCACCGGATGGCGGCCGACCCGCTGGTGGCCGCCCTGTTGACCCTCCACGACCTGCACCCCGTGGAGCTGCCGGTGCGGGTCGGACACGCCCTCGACACCGCCCGGCGGCGGCTGGGCAGCCACGGCTCGGGCGTCGCGCTCGACCGGGTGGACACCCACACCGGCACGGTGCACGTCACGCTCGCCGCCGGCTGCGGGTCGTCGTCGGAGACGGTGCGCGACGTCGTGCGCACCGCCGTGGCCGAGCTCGCCCCCGAGGTGGCCGCGGTCGAGTTCGCCGCGGAGGCCGCGGGGCCGGCGCTGCTGCAGATCGGACTGGGGCCCCCGGGCACCTCGAAGGTCGCCGCGGCGGGGTCATGACGGCCGGCCCGCAGGTCGGGAACCTGCGGCGGTTCCTCACCCCGCGTCCGGGGCCCGCGGAACCGTCCGTCCCGGTCGAGCGCTGCGACCTGTGCGGCACCGAGGTCGCCGCCGAGCACCCGCACCTCGTACACATCGTGGAGCGTTCGCTGAAGTGCGCGTGCCGGCCGTGCGCCCTGCTGTTCCGGGACCGCCCCGCCGACGCGCCCGCCGGTGCGTTCTCGGGCTTCCGCACGATCCCCGACCGCTATCTCCGCGACCCCGACTTCGTGCTGACGGACCAGCAGTGGGACGCCCTGCAGATCCCGGTCGGCATGGCGTTCTTCCTGCTCAGCGGCCGAGGGCCCGAATCATCGGTGCTCGCCTGCTACCCCAGCCCGGCCGGGGCCACCGAGAGCGAGCTCGACCTCGCCCACTGGTCCGAGGGCGTCGGTGCCGGACGCCTCGCCGCGCTGCTCGAGCCCGACGTCGAGGCGCTGCTGGTGCGTCGCGGCACCGGACACGACGCGGCCGCGGCGACCCGCTGCGTGCTCGTCCCGGTGGACGCCTGCTACCGGCTCGTCGGCCTCGTCCGCCGCCACTGGCGAGGCTTCGACGGCGGCTCCGAGGCGTGGGGGCACATCGATGCCTTCTTCGACGCCGTCGAGGCCCGCAGCCGGGAGGTCCCCCGATGACCCTCCCGTTCCCGCGCAGCGCCCCCGGGCCCGCGTTCCGGTTCGCGGTGACCGGCGCCGACCACGACCGGCACGCCCTCGGCCCGACCCTGCGGCTGTCCCTCACGATCACCGAGACCACCGGGACCCGCATCCACGCGCTCGCGCTGAGCAGCCAGATCCGCATCGAGCCCGCCCGCCGCCGCTACTCCCCCACCGAGCAACGCCGCCTCGTCGAGCTCTTCGGCGACCCGGAGCGCTGGGGCCGGACCCTCAACCCGATGCAGCTCGCGACCGTCGGATGCGTCACCACCTCGTTCACCGGCGAGCACGAGCTCGCCCTCGAGGTGCCGCTGACCTACGACACCGAGGTCGCGGCGACCCGCTACTTCCGCGGTCTCGACGACGACGGCGAGGTCCCGCTGCTCCTGCTGTTCAGCGGCACGGTGTTCTACGAGTCCCCCGATCCCGGGATCGGGGTCCAGGTCGGCCTGGTCCCGTGGAGCTCGGAGACCACGTTCCGGCTCCCCCTCGCCGTGTGGACGCGGATGATGGCCGCCCACCACGGCGGCACCGCCTGGCTGCAGCTGCCCGAGGACACCCTGGCGCGGCTCTCCGCCTGGCGCGCCGCACGGGCGCTCCCGACCTGGGAGCAGACCTTCGACACGCTGCTCGACGAGGCCGGGGGGCCCTCGTCATGACCGTCCCCGACCCGCTCGACGCGGTGGCCGCGGTGGCGGACGCGGTCCTGTTCGAGGGCTACCTCCTCTACCCCTACCGCGCGTCGGCGCAGAAGAACGCGCTCCGCTGGCAGTTCGGCGTCCTCGTGCCGCCCGACGCGTCCGAGCGGCTCGCGGAGCCGGCCCGCAGTCGCACCGAACTGCTGCTCGAACCCCGCACCGGGGCGACCCTGCGCCTGCGGGTGCGGTTCCTGCAGGTGCAGGAGCGGACCCTCGTCGGGCCCGACGGCGCACCCCTCGAGGAGCTCACGGTCGAGGGCACCCCGCACTTCGCGTGGGACGAGGCCCTCCCCCGCCAGGTCGACGCCGCCGTCCGGGTCGACGACCTGCGCGAGCGCACCACGAGCGTGCCGATCACGCTCCCGGGCACCGAGTCCCGCGACCCGATCACCGACGCCTCCGGCACCGTGCACGGCTCCTACGTCCGGACCACGCGGCCGGTCACGGGCCACGTCCTGGTCGCCGCCGTCCCGGTGCCGGGTCCCTACGGGGCGCTCCGGCTGCGGGTCGACGTGGTCAACGACGGAACCGCCGGCGACGACGAGCCCCGCGAGGAGGTGCTCCGCTCGTCGTTGATCTCCGCGCACACCGTGCTCGGCCTCGACGCCGGAGCGTTCCTCTCCAGCGCGGACCCTCCGGAGTGGGCACGTCCGGCCGTGGCCGCATGCGTCAACCGGCACAGCTGGCCGTTGCTCGCGGGGCCCGAAGGCAGCTCCCGGCTCGTGCTGGCCTCGCCGATCATCCTCGACGACCACCCCCAGCTCGCGCCGGAGAGCCCCACGGACCTCTTCGACGGCACCGAGAACGACGAGATCCTCAGCCTGCGCACCCTCGCCCTCACCGACGAGGAGAAGCGCGAGGCGCGCGCCACCGACCCGCGGGCGGCCGGGATCCTCGACGCCCTCGAGGCGATGGGCCCGGCGATGTTCGAGCGCCTGCACGGCACGGTCCGCGCGGACGGGCGGGCACCCGAGACGGACGCGCAGCGCAGCGGAGCCGGACCATGGAGCGGGCGACGCGGTCCCCACCCTCGTCACCCCGGGCACGCCCTGGTGGGACCCGGCCGCCGACGCCTCGGTCGACCCGGACACCGACACCGCGCTGGTCGGCGGAGAGCCCGTGTCGCGGGGCAGTGCGGTGATCCTCATGCCCGGGGCGGGCAGCGACGCGCAGGACACGTTCCTGCGCGGCGTCGCGGCGACCGTGCAGGCCGTCCTGCACGACGTCGACGGGCAGACCCACGTCGCCGTCTCGATCGACGACGACCCGGGCGCGGACCTCCAGGCCCTCCACGGCCGGTACCGGTACTTCCGGCCCGACGAGCTCGCGTGCGACACGAAGCGCAGCGGAGCTGGCGCCGTCGAGGACAGGTCGACACGACAGGAGAGTGCGCCGTGAGGACGCTCGTCGCCGGGGTCGGCAACGTCTTCCTCTCCGACGACGGCTTCGGTTCCGAGGTGGCGCGGCGCCTGCTCGCCGCGGGCGGCCTGCCCGGGGAGGTCGACGTCGTCGACGTCGGCATCCGCGGGATGCACCTGGCCTACCAGGTGCTCGACGGCTACCGGGTGCTCGTCGTCGTGGACACCACCCACGGCGACGGACCGCCGGGGTCGCTCTACCTCCTCGAGCACGACCTGGCCGCCATGACCGGGGACGCGGCGTTCGATCCGCACGGCATGGAGCCGGACGCGGTGCTCGAGCTGATCGGTGCCCTGGCCCGGGGCGTCGGGAGCCACGGGCTCGAGCGGGTGCTCGTCCTCGGGTGCGAGCCGGCGCACCTCGGCGAGGGGATGGGCCTGACGCCGGCCGTGGCCACCGCCGTCGACGCGGCCGTGGACGCGGTCCACCGCCTCGTCGAGCGGCTGGCCGAGGGCCGGCCCCTGGAACCCCGATCCCCGGAACCACGGACGAAGGAGACCACCGATGAAGATCATCCTCGCGGCGGCAGTGCTGGTCGGCGCCGGCTGGGCGGTGAAGGAGTCGATCCCCGACATCAAGCGGTACCTGCGCCTGCGCGCGATGTAGCCGGGCACGGACGCTGAGCGGGAGGAGCCGGGATGCACGAGTTCGGGGTGGCCGCGTCGGTGCTCGAGGCGGTCGAGGCGCGCGCCGCGGGGCGTCCGGTGGCGGCCCTGCGGCTGCACGTCGGCGCCCTCCAGCGGCTCGACCGTGACGTCTTCGACCAGGCCTTCGCCCTGGTCGGCGAGGGCGGGGTGGCCGACGGGGCCCACGTCGACGTCGTCGAGGTGGCGGTCGAGGTCCGCTGCCGCGGCTGCGACCACCCCACGGTCGCCGACGAGCTCGTCACCGCCTGCGGGAGCTGCGGTGGGCACGACCTCGAGCTGGTCCACGGCGACGACCTCGTCCTGGAGTCGATCACCATCGCGGGCCGCGTGGCCGGCGGGCAGGAGGTGCGCTGATGTGCCTGGGCATTCCGGGAGAGCTCATGGAGATGCCGGCCGACGACACCGACCTGGCGCTGGTCTCGGTGGCCGGTGTCCGGCGCCGGGTCAACGTCGGCCTGCTGCTGGACGAGGACGAGCTGGTCGTCGGTGACTGGATCCTCATCCACGTCGGCTTCGCCCTCGCGAAGATCGACGAGAGCGAGGCGCAGGCCGCGCTGCAGATGCTGCACGCCATGGGCCCGGCCTTCGACCAGGAGATGGCCGACTTCACCACCAGCGCCGTCGGTCAGGAGGGGCTGTGAAGTACGTCGACGAGTTCCGCGACGCGGACACCGCGCGGGCGCTGGCCGCCCGCATCGCCGCACTGGCCGAGCCGGGCCGCCGCTACGCCTTCATGGAGGTCTGCGGCGGGCACACCCACACCATCTACAAGCACGGGCTCGAGGACCACCTGCCCGAGTCGGTGCGGCTCGTGCACGGGCCCGGCTGCCCGGTCTGTGTCCTGCCGATGGGACGCGTGGACGACGCGATCGCCATCGCGCAGGAACCCGACGTGATCATGACCGCGTTCGGCGACATGATGCGGGTGCCGGGCGGGGACGGGTCGTTCTTCGACGCGAAGGCCGCCGGAGCCGACATCAGGATGGTCTACTCGCCGCTGGACGCCCTGAAGATCGCGCGCACCAACCCGGACAAGCGCGTCGTGTTCATGGCCATCGGGTTCGAGACCACCGCCCCGTCGACCGCGATGACCGTGCTGCGGGCGGCCCGCGAAGGGATCGAGAACTTCTCGATCTTCTGCAACCACGTGACGATCATCCCGGCGATCAAGGCCATCCTCGACTCTCCCGACCTGCGCCTGGACGGCTTCCTCGGCCCGGGGCACGTGTCGACCGTCATCGGGTGCCGGCCCTACGAGTTCATCGCGGCCCGGCACGGGAAGCCGCTGGTCACCGCCGGGTTCGAACCGCTGGACATCCTGGCGTCCGTCCACCAGCTGATGCTCCAGCTCCACGAGGGCCGCTGCGAGGTCGAGAACCAGTACAGCCGGGTGGTGCCCTGGGACGGGAACCGCCGGGCCCTCGAGGTCATCGGCGAGGTGATGGAGCTCCGGCCGTACTTCGAGTGGCGGGGTCTGGGCTTCATCTCCCAGTCCGCGATGCAGGTGCGCGAGGCCTACGCGCGGTTCGACGCGGAGCGGATCTTCCGGGTTCCGGGTGTCCGCGTCGCCGACCCGAAGGCGTGCCAGTGCGGCGAGGTGCTCAAGGGGGTGCTCGAGCCGTGGGAGTGCAAGGTCTTCGGGACCGCGTGCACCCCCGAGACCCCGATCGGCACCTGCATGGTGTCCTCCGAGGGCGCCTGCGCGGCCTACTACAACTTCGGGCGCTTCAGCCGGGAGCGGGTCCGCGCCGGCGGCACCACGATGCTCGCGGACCCGGTGGTGGTGCGGCGATGAGCACGCTGAAAGGGGAGCACGCCGATAGGAGCACCAGCACCCCGAACGGCGCCACGGTCCACGCCGGCTGGGCCGAGGAGGCCGTGGCGACGCACGCCGGCGCCGAGCACCTGCGGACCGAGGAGCAGGTCCTCGAGCGCATCGAGCGGGCGCGGCGGCGCAGGCCGCGGGTGCGCGAGGAGCGCATCACCCTCGCCCACGGGGCCGGGGGCAAGGCCACCCACACCCTCATCGACGCGGTGTTCGTCGAGGCCTTCCGCAACCCGGTCCTCGAGCAGCTCGAGGACGGGGCGTCGCTCGACGTGGGCGGGGCACGGCTGGCCTTCACCACCGACTCCTACGTGGTCTCGCCGCTGTTCTTCCCCGGCGGGGACATCGGCGACCTCGCCGTCAACGGGACGGTCAACGACCTGGCGATGTGCGGGGCCCGGCCGCTGCACCTCTCGGCGGGCTTCATCCTCGAGGAGGGCTTCCCGGTCGCCGACCTCCGGCGGATCGCCGCCTCGATGGCCCGTGCCGCGGCGGCGGCGGGGGTCCAGATCGTCACCGGGGACACCAAGGTGGTCCCGCGGGGCAAGGCCGACGGCTGCTTCATCACGACCGCGGGGGTCGGGGTCCTCGAGCGGCCGGTCGCCCTGCGGGCCGACGCCGCCCGTCCCGGCGACGCCGTGATCGTCTCCGGGCCGCTCGGCGACCACGGCATCACGATCATGCTCGCGCGCGGTGAGCTCGACATCGAGGCCGACCTGGTCTCCGACACCGCCCCGCTGCACGAGCTGACCGCGGACCTGCTCGACGCCGGTGGCGACGGGGTGCGGGTGCTGCGCGACGCGACCCGCGGCGGGGTCGCCACGATCCTCAACGAGATCGCCGCCGCGTCGCAGGTCGCCGTGGTGGTCGACGAGACGGCGGTGCCCGTGCGCGAGGTCGTCACCGGCGCCTCGGAGCTCCTGGGGATCGACCCGCTCTACGTCGCCTGCGAGGGCCGCCTGGTCGCCGTGGTCGACGCCGCCCGCGCCGACGCGGTGATGACGGCCCTGCGGGCGCACCCGCTCGGGGACGACGCCGCCGTCGTCGGGCACATCGCCGACGACCCACCCGGACTGGTGCTCCTGCGCACCGCGTTCGGCGGCACCCGCATCGTCGACATGCTCGTCGGCGATCCCCTGCCGCGCATCTGCTGACACCCGTCCCTGCCTCGCACGGACGGCCCCACTGGGCAAAGGAGCCCGACCATGAAGGACGCCGAGAAGGGCGCCGACAAGGCGTTCGACGCAAGCAACGCCCCACCGCCGGGCCCGGGCCGCGAGCCCTCCCCCGAGGAGCGCGCGGGGATGAAGGACACCGAGATGAACCCGCAGCCGCCCCTCGGGGTGGGCGAGAGCATCAACGAGCGCGCCGAGGACATCGCGCGCAAGGCCGAGGAGAAGCGGGGCTCGGACCGCGAGGGCCGCAAGGGCGCCTCGGGGCGCCCCTACGGCAGCGGGGAGGACGCGCGCGGGGTCGATCCGCAGCCGTCGGTCACCGAGGGGAGCCCCGACCTCGGGCCGGGCGATCAGGGCGGCTGAGGGGCCCGGGGTCGGCGGCCGTCACGCGAGGGCGCGGAACACCAGCTCGCCCAGCACCTGGTAGACGGTGGTCTGCGCCTCCTGGATGCGGTGGACCGAGGCCGACGGCACGACGAAGAGGTGGTCGACCGTGCCGGCCTCGGCCATCCGGCCCCCGTCGTAGCCGGCGAGCCCGACGGTGACCATCCCCTGCCGGCGCGCCTCGGCGAACGCCCGCAGCACGTTGCCCGAGTTCCCGCTGGTGGAGAGCCCGAGGGCGACGTCGCCGGGCCGCCCGGCCGCGGCGAGGGGGCGCGCGAAGACGACCTCGAACGAGACGTCGTTGGACAGGGCCGTGAGGACGGCGACGTCCCCGGTCAGCGCGGTCGCGGGCAGGCCGGTCCCCGCGGCGTCGGGCAGGTCGGGCGCGGCGAACATCGTGGCGACGGCCTGGGCGTCGGTACTGCTGCCGCCGTTGCCGAACGCGAAGAGCCGGCCGCCCGCCGCGAACGAGCGCGCCACCGCGGCGGCGCACTCGACCAGGGCGTCGGCCTGGGAGTCGAGCACCTGCTCGCGCAACGCGGCGATCTCCGCCGCCTTCTCCCGGGTGGAGCGTCGGACCTCCTCGAAGACCCGGTCGCGGACGTCGGCGCCGCGCGCCTCACCGTCGTCCTCGTCCGGGGACGAGTACAGGAAGGGGTAGAGCTCCTCGATCCCGCTCACGACGAGGGCCCCATCGCGGCCGGCTGCTCCAGGAAGACGTGGGCCAGCTCCCAGAGCACGTGGTAGGTCGTCACGTGCACCTCCTTCACCACCGCGGGGTCGGACGAGTGGGCTCGGAGGAGGTGATCGAGGCCCGTCGACGCCGCCACCTCACCGCCGTCCCCGCCGACCAGCGCGACGGTGAGCAGGCGCCGCTCGTGCGCCTCGCGCAGCGCACGGACCACGTTGGTGCACCGCCCGTCCACCGAGAACCCGACGGCGATGTCCCCGGGGCGGGCATGGATGCGCAGCTGCGCGGCGAAGGTGTCGTCGAACCCGGAGCGGCGGGCGATCCCGGTGAGGGTGGCGGGGTCGGTGACCAGCGAGATCGCCGGCAGCGCCCGCTTGCCCACCGTCACCGGGTGCACGAACTCGACCGCGAGGTGCGCCGCGTCCGCGGCGGCCGCGCCGTTGCCGAACGCGATCAGGCGACCGCCGCGGTGGAACCGGACCGCCATGTCGTGGCACGCCGCCGCGATCCGCCCGGCGTCCTCGCCGAGCGCCCGGGTCGGTGCCCGTCGCCGCGCGAACGCCTCCACGGCGTCCTGCACCGTCGGCTCCGTGGGCACGGTCATCACTCCCCCGCCTCGGGGTCGGCGTCCGACCCGCCTGCCCGGCTCCGGCACGCGGCCACCGCGACCTGCCCCAGGGCGAGCCCCCCGTCGGTGCAGGGGACGCGCTCGTGCACGAGCACCCGCAGGCCGTGGGCCTCCAGCCCGGCCCGGACCCGTTCCAGCAGCACCGCGTTGAGGAAGACCCCACCCGACAGCGCCGCGGTGCGGACACCGTGCCCGGCCGCCGCGGCGACGGCGACGCGCACCGTCGCGTCGGCGAGCCCGTGGTGGAACCGCGCCGCGATCCGGCCCGTGTCGACGCCGGCCCGGAGGTCCTCGACGACGGCCGCCACCAGCTCCCCCGTCGCGATCACCCCGTCGGCCACGCCGGCCGGGTACGCGGACCCCTCGTCCGGATCGACCTGCTGCTCCAGTTCCACCGCGGCCTGGCCCTCGTAGCTGGTGACGTCGCGGACGCCGAGCAGCGCGGCCACCGCGTCGCAGAGCCGGCCCGCGCTGGAGGTGCGCAGCGTGATCGGGGCGCCGGCGAGCGCCGCCACCGCATCCCAGCGGTCCTCGTGGCGACGGGCCACCGCGAGGTCGGCGCCCGCGCCGCCCAGCCAGGCCGCCGCCATCCGCCACGGCTCCCGCACCGCGGCCGCTCCCCCGGGCAGCCCGACGGTGTCCAGGTGCCCGACGCGGCGCGCCGAGCCCAGGGAGGCGAGCAGCAGCTCGCCGCCCCAGATCGTGCCGTCGGTGCCCCAGCCCGTGCCGTCGTAGGCGATGCCCAGGACCGGCCCGTCGTCGACACCCCACCCGTGCTCGGCGAGGCACGACGCGACGTGCGCGTGGTGGTGCTGCACCCCCACCGCCTCGAGGTCCTCGCGGTCGAGCGCGTACTTGGTGGAGAGGTACTCCGGGTGCAGGTCGTGGGCGACCACCGTCGGGGCGACGTCGAACAGCCGGCCGAGGTGCTCGACCGCGGCGGTGAACGCCCGGAGGGTGGCCAGGTTCTCCAGGTCGCCGATGTGGGAGGAGAGGAACGCGCGCCGTTCCGACGCCACCGCGACGGTGTTCTTCTGCTCGCCGCCGACGGCCAGGATCGGCCGGTCCACGGCGAACCCGAGCGGCACCGGCTCCGGGGCGTACCCGCGGGCCCGGCGCACCGGGACCGGCAGGCCGCGGGCGGTGCGGAGCACCGAGTCGTCGACGCGGGTGTGGATGGCGCGGTCGTGGGTGAGGAAGCCGTCGGCGAGCGGGTCGAGCCGCGTCGCGGCGTCGTCGTCGCGGTGGGCGATCGGCTCGTCCGAGACGTTCCCGCTGGTGAGCACCATCGGGACCCCGAGCCCGGCGACGAGCAGGTGGTGCAGCGGGGTGTAGGGCAGCATCAGCCCGAGCTCGCTCGTCCCGGGGGCCACCGACGGCGCCACGGCCGCGTCCGCGCGCCGCGGCAGCAGGACGATCGGGCGTCGTCGGGAGGTCAGCAGGGCTGCTCCGTCGGCGTCGGCGGCGACCAGCGCGGTGGCCGCGTCGAGGTCGGCGGCCATGACCGCGAACGGCTTGTCCTCCCGGTGCTTGGCGGCCCGCAGCCGCGCCACGGCCGTCTCGTCGTCGGCACGGACGGCGAGGTGGTAGCCGCCGAGCCCCTTGATCGCCAGCACCTCGCCGTCGCGCAGTCGCCGGGCGGCCCGGCCGACCGGGTCGTCGGCCGATCCGTCGAGGCGCAGCGTCGGGCCGCACGCCGGACAGCACAGGGGCTGCGCGTGGAAGCGTCGATCCGCGGGGTCGTGGTACTCGGCGGCGCACGCGGCGCACATCGCGAAGCCGGCCATCGTCGTGGTGGCGCGGTCGTAGGGCACGTCGCGGACGATGGTGAACCGCGGACCGCAGTCGGTGCAGTTGGTGAACGGGTACCGGTACCGGCGCGCGGCCGGGTCGGCCATCTCCGCGAGGCAGGCCTCGCAGGTGGCGGTGTCGGCGGACACGAGCGTCCGGGGGGCGCCGCCCCGCGTCCCGACGCTGCTGGCGGCGATGTCGAAGCCGACCGCGCCCGTGGTGGGGGCGGGGACGACGTCCACCGACTCCACGAGGGCCAGCGGCGGCGGGTGCTCGCGCAGGGCGTCGACCAGGGCCTCCACCGCCGACGGGTCGCCCTCGACCTCCAGCACGACGCCCGACTCGTCGTTGCCCACGAACCCGGCCAGCCCCAGGCGCGTCGCGGTCGCGTGCACGAACGGCCGGAACCCGACGCCCTGCACGATGCCGCCGACGTGGACCCGCACCCGCAGCCGGCCGGCGACGCGCGTCACGACGGGCCGGCGTCCCCGGACCCGAGCGACGCGATGGCCTCCCCCGCGTGGACGAGCACGACGTCGCCGGGCCCGGCGACGACGAGCGCGACGCTCACCGTCTCGGTGCCCGTCCCGGTGTCGACGCGTGCGAGGTCGGCGTCGAGCAGTTCGAGCACCGTCACCGGCACCGCCTCGTCGGCGCAGGTCACGCAGACCGGGCCCTCGCAGTGCGGTCGGTCGGTCACGGCGACACCGCCGCGACCGGGTTCAGTGCGCGTCCGCACCGGCCGAGGAAGGTGTGGACCAGCTGGTGGGTCACCTCGAGCGTCTCCGCCTGCTGCCGCAGGGCCTCGACGCCGGCCGGGGTCAACGCATAGGTGCGCCGCGCCGGTCCCGCGTTCGACAGGCACCACGAGGAGCGCACGAGCCCTTCACGCTCGAGCGCCCGCAGGGTGCGGTAGACCCCGCCCGCGTCGGTGTCGTCGATGAAGGAGGCGTGGAGGCGCTCGACCAGGTCATAGCCGTGGGCGGAGCGCTCCTGGAGCAGGAGGAGCAGGCAGGGCCGCTGGAAGTTCCGAGGTTCGCAGTCGCCCATGGGCCCATCCAATACTCGTGATGATCACGCAGGTCCCGGGGGCCGGGGGACCATGTACCCTGTGGTTTGGATCACACAGGGTCTCATGGTCGGAGTAGCCGGACAAGGGGCGGTGGAGTCGGGTGGACGATGCGGCCCGGTCCCTCCTGGACCTCTGGAACGGTGTCGTCGGAACGGTGGCCGCACTGGCCCCCGCCGACCTCGCCCGCTCCACACCCGACCCGGCGATGGACGTCGGCGCGCTCGGCGCCCACCTCGCGGGCCTCCCGGGACCGGGCTCCCTGGCCGCGAGGGTGACCGCCGCCCGCGACGACGCCACCCGTCGTCTCGCCGGGCGCACCGCGGGTGACCGGGTGCTCGCGGCGCACTGCCTCGACCTCTGGGTCCACGCCCACGACCTCGCCGCCGCCCTCCCGGCGGGACCGTCCCCGGGCCGGGCCGACCCCGCCCGGCACACCCCGGTGGCCGTCGAGGCCTGTCGCCTGGTCGCCGACCTCGCGCCGCGTCTCGTCGGGCCGGGATCGGCGGCGCCGCGGCTCGTCGTGCGGGAGGCGACGGGCCCGGGCCGCGTCGTCCTCGACCGCGCGCTCGGGGCATCGGCGACGGACACGCTCGAGATCGAGGCCCGGGCGCTCCTGCTGCTGGTCACCGGCCGCGCCGACCCGGAGACGCTGTGGACCCAGGGCGTCGCCCGGTGGAGCGGCGCCGGGGCCGCGGCCTTCGTGGACCACGTGCGCCTCCCGGGCGCGCTCTCCCGCCCGGCCGACGCGGTCAGGCGCTGACCGACGTCAGCGGGCCGGGTCCGCGGCCGGGACGGACGATCGCTCCTGGCTCGCCGCCGGGTCGGTGCGGGAGTTCGGCCACGTGAACTCGATCTCCAGCTCGACCTTGTCGCCGTACGGCTCGAGCTCCAGCTCGCACGAGACCGCGTCGGGGAGATTCAGCGGTACGGGCGATCCGACCAGGGCGATCTCCGTGGTGCCGCCCTCGGCGAGAGCCTTCGCCAGGTCGGCGAGCCACCGCGCGGCCTCCTGGCGCGACAGCGTCACCTTCTGTTCGATCTTGCCGTTCGACATGTCGGTACCCCTCATCGATCGCTGTGTGGCTCGGCCGCGCCGGGAACCCCGGCCACGGGGTGGCGTCGGACCGCGTCGTGGATCAGGAAGACTGTTCGAGCGGCGCGGTGCGCAGGGCGGCGAGGAACTCCGGGAGCGCGACCCGGGTCAGCTCGAGCGTCCCGCCGCGCTCGGCGAGGACGGTGCGCCGGAGTCCGCTGCTCCGGCTCCTGGTGCACGTGACGCGTCATGTCCGCCCCGTCCCGAACGCTGCTGCCGTAGCGCAGGCACCGAGGTCTGGGGCCACCCACATGTTCTCGGCGAACGGTATCGACGCAGGTCAGCGAAGCGCAACCGTGTCGTCACGGACGGTCGTCCCACCCGGTGACGGACTCCGGAGACCAGGGTTCCCCCGGGTCGGGACGGCTCGTCGGATCGGGAGTGGTGGCCGCGGATCCGGCGTAGAGTCGCTCCACCGCCGTTCCCCGGACCTGGTTCTGCGCCGATCACCGCGTTCGCGCCACGTGTCAGGGGAAAGCCGATGTCCGTGATGTCCTCCGGGTCGCCGATCGGCGTGGCGTCGTGACGACGACGGGGTGCCCGGCTCCGCGGGACCCTTCGAGGGATTCCGCCGCCGAGGCGAGCGGCGCGTCCGCCGGGGCCGGGTCGGTGCTCGTGGGGATCGACGGCTCCGAGGGCTCCCGCGATGCTCTCGACCACGCCTTCGACGAGGCCCACTGGCGGGACGTACCGCTGGTCGCCGTGACCGCGTTCGACCGTCCCGACCTGTGGATCACCGCCGAGGGCCTGGTCCCGTCGGCCACCGCGCTCCAGCACGCCGCCCGTGAGCAGGCCGAGGCCACGATCGACGCCGTCGTCGCAGCGCGGAAGGACGTGGGTGCACCCGTGCCGCAGGTGCACCTGCTGGTCCGGTCCGGTCCGGCGGCGGTCGTCCTCGAGACGCTCTCGGCCGACGCGGCCCTGCTCGTCGTCGGGCATCGCGGTCGCGGCGCGGTCGCCAGCCGCATGATCGGCTCGACCGGCCTCAGCGTCCTCCTGCACGCCGCGTGCACCGTGACCGTGGTGCGCCACCGCGACGCCGCCGCCTGACCGGACCTCCCCGGTCGGCGACCCACCGACGACCGCGCCGATCCCGGATCAGGGGCGGGCGAGGGCGGCGCAGACGGCGTCCTCCTCGGCCGCCCGCAGCGCGGCGAACACCACGGCGTCCTGGCCGGTGCTCTTCTGCGTCCGCTGCACGTTGATCGACAGCGTCACCGATCGCCGGCCGTCACGGCTCGCGGCCATGAACTGGGTGTAGCCCAGGGTGTTGCCGGTGTGGCCGTAGACCGTGCCGCAGCGGGTGTCGTAGCGGAACAGGGCGAGACCCGCCGTGTTGCGCCCCGGCCCGGTGGGCTCCGAGCCGCCGGCGATGAACCGGGCCTGCTCGGCGGCCACCCGCGGCCCGAACAGCGCGCCGCCGACGTACCCGCGGATGAAGCGGTTGAGGTCCAGCGGGGTGGAGACGATGCCTCCGGAGGCCCACGACCACCCGCCGGCCAGCACCTCGCTGACGTCCTCGGGCGCGTCCCCGTTCTCGACCACGTAGCCGTGCAGGAACGGCCTCGGCAGCTTCGGGCCGGCCGGGAGGCTGGTGTCGCGGAGACCGAGCGGCCGGGAGGCCTGGCTCTGGAGGAGCAGCTCGTACGGACGACGCGTGGCGGCCTCGGTGATGAGGCCGACGACGATGTTGTCGGAGTTCGAGTAGTGGTACGTCCCGCGGTTCTTCAGGGGCTCGTTCGCGACGAAGTCGAGGAGCCGACGGGGCGGTGGCGCCTTGTCGAGCGACGCGCCGATCGCGGCCTGCGCGGCCGGGTTGTCGACGAAGTCCGGGACACCGCTGGTGTGGTTCAGGAGCTGGCGCAGCGTCGCCGGCCACCAGGCCCGCGGCAGGTCGGGGCGGCGCTGACCGATGGTGTCGTCGAGCCGCAGGAGCCCACGGTCGACCAGGGAGAGCGCGACGGCGCCGTTGAATGCCTTCGCGGTGCTGGCGATGTGCATGGCGTCGGTCGCCCGCGGCAGGCCGGGGCGCCCCACCTGGGAGACGCCGGCGGCGTGGACCGCGAGGTCGCCGTCGCGCTGCACCACCGAGATCACCCCGGGCGGCCCACCGGGCAACGCGACCAGACGACGGAGCGCCTGGTCGAGGGCCACGTCCTCGCGGACCGGCCGGGCCCCGGGCGCCGCGACGGCCTGGGTCGCACCCGCCAGCATGACCACGACCGCGACCAGGGGCAGCACCCAGGATGATCTCACGACGCGTCACTCTGGCCGGTGGATCACGACGCGACAATCACACCTTCGGGCCACCTGCCGTCACGGCGCGCGCCAATCCGCCCGGCACCTCGAGACATGGTCGAGCGAGTTTCGGCGCCGCGCGCCCCTCCATGGCAGCAATGGCGCATTGCTGCCGTCCGACGGCAGAACGGCGCCGTTCACCCGGGGCCGCCGTGCCCACTGAATCGAGGAACCGGTACGGCCGACGTTTCACATCTCGCGAACCGGTGAATCTGTGGCGCACAGGGACATGCGACGCGTTCCTGGTCGTTGCTCGGTACCCGACTGGTTCAGGAGCAGAGCATGTCTTCCACGACCGACCTGGCCTCGATGGCGCTCCCCGTTCTCGCGCGCCGGTACGACTGCGATCTCGCGGAGGCGGACGCCATTCTCCGCGAATGGGCGCAGAACACGTGCATCGACGTCGAGAACGTCGCCGCGTGGGTGCTCTGGGAGGCACCGACCCTCGAGTCGACCGCCGCGCCGGAACTGGTCAGCCACTGACGCGGCGCCCCGCCGTCAGTTCGTGAGAGCCGACGAGTAGAGCTCGCCCAGCGCGGACCAGTGCCGCTCCTCGGCCGCCGTGTCGTGGGTGGGGTTGTCCGGCACCGCGAACCCGTGCGCGGCGGGATAGGTCTCGATCGTGTGCACGACGTCGGCCTCGGTGAGGGCCTCGTCGAGGCGCTCGAACTGGTCGGCGGGGAACGACGCGTCGTCCTGCGCCGCGGCGACGTGCACGACGGCGCGCATCCGGTCGGCCAGGCGGTGCGGACTGTTCGGGTCGTCGGCCACGGCGAGGTTCCCGCCGTGGAAGGACGCCGCCGCCGCGACCCGCTCCGGGTAGCTGCCGGCGGCGAGCAGCGAGTACCCGCCTCCCATGCAGTACCCCGTGGTGCCCACGGACCCGGAGACCTCGGGCCGACCGGCGAGGAACTCCAGGAACGCGCCCGCATCGCGGATCTTCATCTCGGGCGTGAGGCTGCGGACCAGGGACATCAGCCGCGCCCGCTCGTCCTCCTCGGAGAACACCGTGGCCAGGTCGAAGGGCTCGTAGCCACCGTGCCGGTAGTAGACGTCGGGCAGGAGCACGACGTAGCCGAGGCCGCTGAGTCGGTCGGCCATCGCGCGGAACGTC
Source organism: uncultured Actinomycetota bacterium (assembly GCA_963849235.1). Classification (GTDB taxonomy): domain Bacteria; phylum Actinomycetota; class Actinomycetes; order Mycobacteriales; family Pseudonocardiaceae; genus Actinomycetospora. Next base: position 120,064 of record CAWKGY010000011.1, read on the forward strand.
TCCCGGGCTCCCCCGGCGTCCGGGAACAGGATGACCGCGGCCCAGGGTCCCGCGCCCTCCGGCACGTGCAGGGACGCGGCGGACTCGCCGTCCGGCATCGGGATCGTGACCTCGAGGCGACTCATGGGTCCGAGTTCTACCCCTCCCCCACCGGGCCGCGCCGGGTGCCCGCGGGCCGGGAGCAGGATCGGGGCGTGACCTACGAGCTGAACGAGGCCGCCGACGTGACCCTCGAGGCCGTCCGTCGGGTGGCGTGGGCGGGCGAGCGCGTGCGGCTGGGCCGCGGGGCGCTGGACGCGATCGGGCGGCGCCGGACGGAGTTCGTCGCCTTCGTCCGGGCGCACGCCGGGGACCACCTCTACGGCATCACGACCAAGCACGACGTGGCGGCGAAGACCGTGCTCGACGACGCGTCCCGTGCCGAGTTCGGGCGGGTGCTCCCGCCGACGCCCCCGTCCACGGGGGCACCGCTGCCGGAGCGCGTGACGCGGGCCGCGGTACTCGCGCGCCTGACCGACGTGCTGCACGGCACGGCGGCGCTGCGCCCGGAGACCGCCGAGCGGCTCACCGCACTGCTGGACGGCCACCTGCCCGGGGTGCCCGAGGGCGGCAACGGCGACCCGGGCGACGTCGTCGCGCTCGGGCGGCTGCTGCGCCCCGGGTTCGAGGGGACGCTCGAGGTCGGCGAGGGGATGGCCCTGATCAACGGGTCGCCACTGGCCGCCGCGGTCCTCGCGGACGGGGTGCTGCTGGCCACCGACCGGATCCCGCGGGTCGAGCGGGTGCTGGCCCTCGCCGCGGTCGCCGCCGGGCTGCCCGACATGCACGTCGACGCGCAGCTCGGGGTGCTGTGGGGCGACCCCCACCAGGCCCGGGCGCTCGCCCGGTTCCGCGAGCTCCTCGACGGCGGCCGGTGGGGCCGCCGGGCCTACCAGGCGCCGGTGTCGTTCCGCAGCGCGCCACGGGTGCTCGGTGGCGTCCTGCGCACGCTCGCCCAGGCACAGGAGGCCGCGGGAACCGCGCTGCGGGCCGCGTCGAACAACCCGGTCTACGTCGGCCCGGACCTACGACCGCCGCTGGGCGCGGTGCTGTCCAACGGCGGGTACCACGACCCGCTCGTCGCCCCCACGCTCGACGCGCTGGCCCACGCCTGGGCCGACCTCGCGCAGCTGGTCACCGCGCAGCTCAACCGCCTGGCGGACCCGCCCGACGGCCTCTCCGCCCTCGAGCCCGAACCGCGCACCTCGCTGTTCCCGATGACGGCCTCGGGATGGGCCGACCAGGCCCGCGCCGCGGCCCAGCCCAGCCTCATCGGGCTCGGGCGCAGCGGCCAGACCGACACGAGCACCCCGGACGTCCTCGCCTGGCGTCGGGCGGTCGACGCCGGCGGGGCCCTCGACGTGCTGCTCGGCCTGCTGGCCGTCGCCGCGGTCCACCTCGTCGCCCGCCGCGGGGACACCCTCCCGCCGCCGCTCGCCGGGCTCGGCGCCGCCCTCCTGGAACGCTTCCCCCCGGACACCGTCCCGCTCGACGTCGGCGACGCGCTCGCGGCCGTGCTGGAGCACCTCGCGCTCGTCCCGGACGGCCCGTAGGCGCCGGACCGCCTTGGCTCGGGGAGGGAACGACCGGATCATCCGGGCGGCGCGTCCAGAACACCCTCGACACCGAGGAGATCCGGCTGACCGCCGCGTCCGAGCCTGGCTGAGGCCAACTACCGGCGCGGGCCGCCGCCGCCGGACCCGGCCCGGCCGGCCGCCATGCGGAGCAGGTCGACGCGCGAGGTGATCCCCAGCTTCGGGAACATCCGGTACAGGTGGCTGCCGACCGTGCGGTGCGAGATGAACAGCCGGTCGCCGATCTCGCGGTTGGACAGGCCCTCCGCGACCATCGAGGCGATCTGGGCCTCCTGCGGCGAGAGGTCGTCCCACACCTGCGCGACCGGTGAGGAGCTGTGCTCGCCCGCGGCCCGCAGCTCCTCCCGGGCGCGCTGTGCCCAGGGCCTCGATCCGAGCTGGTCGAAGCCGTCGCGCGCCGCCCGGAGGTGGTCGCGTGACTCGCGGATCCGGTACTGGCGCCGCAACCACGAGCCGTAGGTCAGCACCAGCCGGTGCCGTTCGTGGGGCCAGGTCGCCGGGTCGGCCTCGACGGCCGCGCGCAGCCGGACCTCCGCCTCGTGCTCCGGGGAAAGGATCGCCTCGGCGTAGCGCAGGTTCATCCGCCCGGCCGGGGAGGACGTCCCCCGCACCTCCGGACGGAGCTCCGCGAGGACGGCGCGCGCCGCCGGCACCTCACCGCAGGCCGCGGCCGCATCGGCGAGGCTCGCGAGGGACCACAACCCGTGCACCGGGTGGTGGCCGGGGTCGCCCGGGTCGTGCAGGCGCGCCAGGTGCTCGAAGGCCCGGTCGTGCTCACCCCGTCCCGCCGCGGTCGCGCCCCGCGCCACCAGGAGCACGGCGTTGGCGGCGGCGAACCGGTGCGGGGCGGCGACCCGCTGGGCGTCGTCGATCAGGGCGTCGGCCGCACCCGGATCGCCCCGCAGGCCCATGACGACGGCGTGGGAGGAGAAGGCGCTGGCCAGCCAGAAGGGCTGGTCGGTCTCCGCGCACAGGCGGGCGCCCTCGTCGGCGGCGGACACCGCGGTCGACCAGCGACCCCGGCGCAGCGCCGACCACGACAGCAGCACGAGCGCGGTGCCCAGCGTGTGCAGCCTGCCCTCCGAGCGCAGCGCGTCCACCGCCTCGCCGAACAGTGCCTCGGAGACGTCGAACGCCCCCACGCAGGCCGCCGCGTGGCCGAGCCGGTACGCCGTCGTCGCGTCCCGCTCCGAGGCATCCACGCCGTCGACGAGCTTCAGGACGTCGTCGGCACTGTCGAACGGCGCGCCGTGGGCGAGCACGGCGGCCCGGGTCGGGCCGTCCGCCACGACGAGGCGGTCCGCGGCGGCGACGACCTCCGCGCCGACCGGCCGATCGGGACAGAAGTTCCAGCACCGCAGCGCCGACGCCCGCAGGAACTGCAGCGCCAGCTCGCCGTCGTCGGCCGCGCGCGCCCGCTCGGCCAGGTCGAGCAGCGCCTCGACGCGGTGCTCGCCGCCCCGGTCCGTGCCCGCCAGCTCGCACAACCACTCGTACCGCAGCCGGTCGGGCTCGTCCTGGACGAGCTCACGGTGGGCCGCCCGCAGCCGGTGCCCGTCGTCCGACCAGCCCATCGCGTACATGAGGGTCGTGGCCCGGAACAGGCGGTGACGTCGGGCCGCCGGGTCCGCGGAGAGCGTCGCCGACCGCTCGAGCGCCTGGACCGCGTCCGCGGTGGCGCCGCGTCCGAGGGCCAGGTCGGCCGCGTCCTCCAGGGCGACGGCCAGGTCCGGGTCCGGGTGCAGCGCCGCCGCCGCCCGGTGCCGGGTGGACCGTTCCGGGTGCGGGCGGGTGACGCGGGCGAGCGTGGCATGCCGCGCCCGACGCGTCTCCGGGGCGAGCCGCTGGTGGATCGACGACCGGATCAGCGGATGCCGGAAGGTGAGCACGGAGTCCTCGACGGCGACCAGCCCGACCGCGACCGCCGGGTCCAGCAGCTCGGGTGTGGCCGACCCCAGCACGAGGCCGGTTGCGGCGACGATCTCGGCGAGGTCCCCGGAATCGGCGAGCGCCGCGATCTCGAGCGCGGTCCTCGTCGCCGCGCCGAGGTCGGCCAGGCGCGCGGCGAAGGAGTTCTCCAGCCGCCGGGTCAGCGGCAGGCGGTCGGCGCCGAGTACGCCGGCCGCCGTCACCGTGCGGGGCAGTTCGATCAGGGCGAGCGGGTTGCCCCGCGCGACGTCCAGCACGAACGACCGGGTGCGGGCGTCGAGCCCGGCCGCGCCGCGGTCGAGGACCTCCGCGGCGGCCCGGGGTCCCAGCGGGTCGAGCTCGAGGACCGGCAGGGCGGGGTCCGATGTCGGCACGGTCCCGTCGTCGCGGTGCGTCGCGAGCACGACGATGCGGTCCGACGCGATCCGGCGGGCGACGAACGCCAACGACCGCCGGCTCGCCTCGTCCATCCACTGCACGTCGTCGGCGAGCACGAGGACGGGCTGCTCGGCGCCGACCTCGGCGAGCAGGTCGAGCGTGGACAACGCGACCGCGTAGAGGTCGGGCCGGGTGTCCGCACGGCGGCCGAAGGCCGCGTCGAGAGCCTCCCGCCGGTGGTCGGTCAGCCGGGCCGCGTGCCCGAGCACCGGCCGCAGGACCTGGTGCAGTCCGGCATAGGGCAGGCCGACCTCGGCCGGGGTCCCGGTCGCGCGCAGGACCCGGAATCGCGGGCCGGCCGTCACGCCCGCCCAGTCGAGCAGCGCCGACTTCCCCACCCCGGGCGGCCCCGAGATCACCAGGACGCCACCGCCCGCGGCGACACCCTCGAGCAGCCGCGTGACCGTGGCCCGTTCGGGGTCACGGCCGATCAGCGGACCCTGGTCGACCACCCATCGCCCCCCGTGCCGGTTCCGGCGTCTCGCGACGCACGGTAGGCAACGCGGCGTGACCCGGGGCGTGACCGCGCGGCCGGGGGCCCACCACCCGCCGCGCGGTCACGCTCCGGGTCACGTCGCGTCCCTACCGTCGGGCTCCCCGCACAGGAGGGAGCACCGTGGCGCAGGCAGCGGATCCGCCGCCCTTCCCGATCGGTCGCGCCGCGGAGGCCGACGAGCTCGTCGCGGTCCTCGAGGCCGCCGGCCGGGGCGGCGCCGCCCTGGTGCTGCGGGGTGAGACCGGGATCGGGAAGTCGACGCTGCTGGGGTGGGCCGCCGTCCGGTGGCGGTCCCGGGGCGCGCGCCTGCTCCAGGTCGTGGGTTCCGAGGCCGAGGCCGTCGTCCCCTACGCCGGGGTCCGGCGCCTCCTCGCTCCCCTCGCCGCCCACGTGGACGCGCTCCCGCCACGCCAGGCGGAGGTCCTCCACCGCGTGTTCGGGTACGGGACGGCCGCCCTGCACGGGGGCCCCGACCCCGCCGGGACGGAGCCGACCGAGGTGCCCGACGTGTTCGCGGTCGCGCTGGCCGCCCTGGACCTCGTGACCCTGCCCGGGGTCGGACATCCCCTCCTCGCCACCGTCGACGACGCCCACGTGCTCGACGACCCGACGGCGCAGGTGCTGGGGTTCGTGGCCCGCCGCCTCGAGAGCGACCCCGTCGTGATGCTGGTGGCCACGCGGTCGCCCGGCGAGCTCGACGCCCTCGCCGGGGTCCCCGTCGTCGACGTCCTCCCCCTCGCCGAGCGGGAGGCCGGGCTGGTGCTCGACGCGCGCTGTCCCGGCCTCGACCCCGCGGTCCGGGAGGCGGTGCTCGACCAGGCGGCCGGGAATCCCCTGGCCCTGGTCTCGCTGCCCCCCGTGCTCGCCGACGCCGGGACCGGGGCGGACACCGACCTCGGCGCGGTCCCGCTGACCGTCCGCATCGAACGGGCCCTCCTCCGCCGCGTCGATCCCCTCGACCCGACGACCCTCGACGCGCTGCTCGTGGCCGCGACCGACAACCAGGCCGACGTCGGCGAGGTCCTGGCCGCGACCGGGCGCCTCGTCGGGCGCGACCTCGACGAGACCGTGCTGAGCGCCGCGGTGCACCAGGGGCTCGTCACGCTGGAGGCCGACGGGCTCGTGCGCTTCGCCCACCCGCTGCTCGCCTCCGCCCTCCGCGACCGGGCGGGTGCCGCGCGCCGGCGCGACGCCCACCTGGCGCTGGCCGCCGTGGCCGGGACACCGAACCGGCGCCTCGCGCACCGCGCCGCGGTCGCGGTGGGCGTCGACGACGAGCTGGCGGACGAGCTCGCCGCGGCCGCCCAGCGAGCCCGCCGGCTGGGCGCCCGGGGTCCGCGGTGACACCGTTGACCCGGAGTGCGCGGCTGACCTCCGAACCGGCCCGGCGGATCGCGCGCCTCCTCGCGGCGGCGGAGGTGGCGTCGAGCGTCGGACGCCCGGAGGCCGCGTCCCGCCTCCTCGACGAGGCCGCGGAGCTCGAGCTCGACCGCCTCGACCGGATCCGCGTCGCCATGGTGCGCGCCCGGCTGCACGACGACCGCGCGCCCGACCGCCCCGACACGGCCGCGTTGATCACCCTGGCCGACGAGGCACGCACCCTCGGGGACGGCGAGCTCGCCGTGGCCCTGCTCGCCGTCGCCGCGCAGCACTGCTGGTGGTCCTACCCCGACGCCGCGACGCGGCAGGCCCTCACCGACGCCGTCCGGCGCCTCCCCGCCGCGCCCCTCGACGCGCGGGTGCTGGCCATGCTGGTGCAGGCAGCACCGATGGAGGAGAACCCCGAGGTCCGGGTGCGGTTGGCTCGCCGGGGCCAGAACGCCGTGGACGGTGACGGGTTCCTGCTGGGCATGGCCGGCCACGTGGTCACCGACTACGCCGGCTCGGCGCGGCAGCTGGAGCAGGCGGCCACCGAGCTGCGGGCCCAGGGACGTCTCGCGACGCTCGCCGGGGTGCAGACGATGCTCGCCTACTCCGACCTCGAGCGCGGGGCCTGGGACTCGGCGCTCGAGGCCGCGGAGGAAGGGCTCGGGCTCGCGCGGGAATCGGGCAACGACGCGTGGCTCGGGCCGGCCCTGACCATCACCTCGCTGATGTCCGCCCTGCACGGCGACGAGACGCGCGCCGACCGGCTCGACGCGGACGCCGACCGGGTGCTGCGAGCGCGGGGCGACACGAACATCCAGGCGGTGCTGCGCCTGTGCCGGGGCCGTCGTGCCGCCGGTCGCGACGACCCCGAGACCGCGATGGCCCTCCTCCTGCCGTTGTTCGACCGCGACGCCGCCGACTTCAACCCCCGCAGCTGCATCCCGGCGATCTTCCCGCTCGCGGGCGCCACGGCGCGGGGCCGCCTGCCCGGCGAGCCGGTCCTGGCGGCGATCCGTGCCTTCGTCGGCGAGACGGCGCGCGTCGACCCGGACCTGCCGCCCGGCCTGGTGACCGCGGCCGCCTACGCCGAGGCGGTCCTCGGTCCCGAGGACGAGGCCGAGGAGCACTTCCGGGAGGCCCTGGCCGGGGCGGCCCCCCGGCCGTTCGACCGCGCCCGGATCGAGGTCGCGCAGGCGCGCCTGCTCCGCCGCCGGCGGCAGCGGGAGTCCGCGCGACGCGTCCTGCGACGGGCGCACGCCTCCTTCGCGGCCCTCGGCACCACGCCGCTCGCGGTCCGGACCGCGCACCTGCTGTCCGACCTGGGCGACGAGGGCGACCGCCCGGCCCGGCGCGCCTGGCAGAGCCTGACCCCGCAGGAGGCCCAGATCGCCCGGCTGGTGGCCGAGGGCCTCTCGAACCGGGAGATCGGCCAGCGGCTCTTCCTCTCCCACCGCACCGTCGGCAGCAACCTCTACCGCATGTTCCCCAAGCTCGGGATCACCTCGCGCGTCGAGCTGGCCCGGTTCGTGCTCGGCCTCGACCCGGCGGAGCCCTAGGAGCGGGCCGGTGCCCCGGCCCGGATCGTCTCGACCAGGTGGTGCATCTCGGCCGAGGGGCCCATGTCCAGCTCCGCCATGACGGCGAGATAGCCGCGGTAGTGCTCGATCAACCGGTCGTGGTCGCCGGTGACGCCGTCGAGCTCGAGCCGGATCCGCCACGCCTGTTCGCGGTAGGGGTCCTCGAGGAGCACCCGGTCGATCTGGTGCTCCGCCGCGGCGACGTCCCCGGCGTCGAGCGACAGGGTCGCCACCTCCAGACGGCGCGCTGCGATCCGGTCGGCGATCTCCCGGCGGCGCTCGTCGACCCACGGCCCCGAGATGCCGTCGAGGAAGACACCCCGGTCGGCGGCTCCGAGAACCGCCAGGAGCAGTCCGCGGCGGGCGGCGCCGCCGTGTCCGTCGGCGCGCTGCAGGGACGCCAGCAGGTCGGCGGAGGTCCCGGTGGCGGCGTCGCGCGGGACGAGCACGAGCCGTCGGTGGTCGCGCTCGAGGTCGACGCCGCCGGGGAGGACCGCGCGCAGCCGATGGAGACACTGGCGCAGGTAGCCCGCCGAGGCGCGGTCCTCGCGCCCGAAGAACAGCGCGTCCAGGAGCTCCTCGCGGCGCGCGGCCCGGTCGGGGCGGCTGAGGAGGAACGCCAGCAGCTCGATCTCCTTGCGGCGGCGCGCGACCACGACCCGACCGTCGATGCGGAGCTCCGGGGCCCCGAACTCCTCGAGGACGACGCGGGGAGCTCCCACGGCGACCGGCCCGGGCGCGGCGACCCGGTCGGCCAGGGCGCGCCATCGCGGGTCCGGCGGCGTGGTGGCCGCAGCCGCGCGCACCGCGACGTCGGGCACGTCGGCCAGCGCGGCGAGCAGCAGAGCCCGGCTCCCGCGGTCGTCGGCGACCCGGAGCGCGAGCGCCGCGCTCGCCGTCGCGTCGGCCCGCGCACCGTCCCGGCGGCCCTGGGCCTCGGCGAGGTAGCACGCGGCCGCGGGCAGCTCGAGCAGCCGATCACCGGCCTGCATCCGCTCCACGCACCCCGCCAAGGTGGCCTCCGCGGCTTCCACCCGGTCCTCCCGGAGCAGGATCGAGCCGTGGCACAGGGCCGCGAGGTCGCGGGTGAACGCGTGGTCGTCCGCGCCCAGCGCCTCCGCCCGGGCGAGTGCCCGGCGGGCCGCGCCGACGTCGTGGTCGCCGCGCAGACGGGTCCGCGTCTCGTAGATCTGGACGAGGATCCGGTAGATCTGCGAGCCCGACGCGCGGGCGAGGTCGTGACCCCGCTCGATGGCGGCGCGGGCCTCGTCCCCGCGGCCGGCGTCGAGCAGGAGCTCCGCCCCGTCGAGGGCCTCGAGCCACAGCGGCTGGCCGGTCCCCCGCCGGAGCTCCCACTCCGCGAGGGCCTCCTCCTGACGGCCGGCCGCGCGCAGCGCGGCGATCCGCCACGGCGCCCCCTGCACCTCGCGCCAGGACCCGCCCTGCCCGTCGGCCTCCCGCAGCCACGGCAGCCGGCCCCGCGAGTACGCGACCCGCAGGAGCATCCCCTCGAGGGGTCCGGCCCGGGGACCCCGGACCTCCGGGAAGGGCGGCGGGTCGTCCCGGCTGAGCGCGAGCACGGTCTCGGCGACGCTCCGGTGCCACCCCGGGGGCAGGGCCGCGACGACGTCATCCGCCTCGGACAACCGGCCGAGGTGCCACAGGCACCAGACCAGGAGGACGACCGGCTCCAGGGCACCGTCGCGGACCAGCCCGTCCAGCCACGGCAGGCCGTGGACGTCCCAGAGCGCCGCGCCGCGCCGGTACTGCTCGAGCCCGAAGGCCACCCGCAGCACCACCGTCGACACCGCCGGGACGGGCGGGCGCCGGACGGCGTCGAGCGCGTCGAGCCACCGGGCCGCCATCGTCAGGTCCATGCGTTCGACGATCAGCGGGAGGGCGCCCACCGCGTGGGGCCAGGCCTCGTCGAGGCCTCCCAGCTCGAGGAGGGCCTCGACGGCGTCCTCGGACCGCCCCCGGGACAGCAGCAGCGCCACGTGCCGACGGCGGACCTCGCCGCGCCACTGCGGGTCCTGCACCGCGAGCAGGTCGACGACGAACTTGCGGAACTGCGGGTGCAGGGCCACCTGTCGCCCGCCCTCGCTCCACGTCACGGGTAGGTGGAGGGTCCGGAGGCGCTCGAGGGTCCGGGCCGGCTCGACCTCGCCCAGCTCCGCCGCGTCGACCGCGGAGACGTCCTCGAGCACCGCCGTCCGCAGCAGGAACCGGCGGGACCCGTCGTCGAGGTCGTTCCAGACGTGGTCGAAGAGGTTGGAGGAGCAGCGCTGCCCGGACCACGAGCCGCTCCGGACGAGTCGGGGTGGAACAGCACGCCCGTCACCCAGCCCTCCGTCGCGAGCATCGCCTTCTCGACATCGGCGCGGTCGAGGCCCCGCCGCTCGAGGGCGGCGAGCGCCTCCGGGGTCCGGAACGGCAGGAGCTCCGCGTCGAGGACGCCGGTGCGCCCGAGCTCGTCGGTGGCCATCGAGGTGAGCGCGACCGAGCGGCGCGAGATCAGGACGAGGTTCGTCGCGCCCGGCAGGTAGCGCGCGACGGCCGAGAGCACGGCCATGGCCGGCGCGCTCGCCTCGACCCGTTCGGCGTTGTCGCACACCAGCACGAGCCCGGCTCCCGCGAGGGACTCGGTGAGCAGCGCCGCGGCCTCGGTCGGGGGCGCGCCGTCGCGGAGCGCATCGGTCGCCCGGCCCGCGGCCCCGGGCCAGGACGCCTCGACCGCGGCCTCGAGGTAGACCAGCAGGCGCCCCTCGGCGCGGTCGGAGAGGTCGAGCCGGAGCCAGGCCACCCGCCGACCGGTCGCGCGGAGCGCCTGCGCCACCGCGACCGTCTTCCCGGCCCCCGCGACGGCCGCCACCACCAGGACGGGATGACGGTCCAGGAGGTGGGCGATGTGCTCGTCGAGGCGGGGCCGGGCGACCAGCCGGTCGTCGAGGTCGGGGAACGCCAGCTTCCGCTGCACCAGACGTGAGGAGGTCGCGGGCTCGCGATCCGTGCCCGACACCGACGACTCCCTGCCTCCCCCGCCCGACCCGACATCCCGGGTCATCATCGGTGACCGGACGCCTTCCCACCAGGAACCGGTCAGCGGAGCCTGCCCCGGATGATCCGGACCGCTCCCGGGGCCCGCAGCACGACCCGGGTGGCGACCGAGCCGATCGGGCTCGACCCGCCCCCGACGTGGCCGCGCCCGCGGGCACCGACGACGAGCAGCGAGGCCCCGACCGGCCGGCCACGTCGCAGAGCACGCCGGCCGGCGGGCCCTCGAGCACCCGCACCTCGACGCTGACCCCGGGCCGGCGCGACCGCACCCGTCGCTCGAGCAGGTCCCGGACCGTCGACCGGGTCCGGACCTCGACGGCGCGACGGACCTCGTCCCCCGCACCCGGGTCCGTCATCCCGCCCCGGGACCCGTCGAACACCGAGATGACCAGCACGACGCTCCGGACCCGTCCGCCCTCGTCGATCGCGTGCTCCACGGCCGCCCGGGCGTACTGCGAGTCGTCCAGACCGACGACGACGGGTCCCCGCGTCCCGGGCGCCTCGTCGGCGGGCACCAGCGTCACGGGGCAGCGGGCCGCGGAGGCACAGCCCAGCGCGACCGGTCCGACGGTCGGTACCGGGCCGCGCCCGAGATAGAGGCCGGCACAGCCGGCCGAGACGTCGGTCAGCGTGGCCACCGGGGCGCCCTCGACCACCCGCAGGTCCATCCGGGGCGGGCCCTGTCGACCCGCCCACCCCAGCCGGGCGCGCACCGTCGTCGCCAGCGCGGCGAGGTCACCGACCGGTCCGGGCTCCGTCCGCAGCCACCCGAACGGTGGTGGCTCGACGACGACCACGGCCAGGACCCGGGCGAGCTCCGACCGGACGGTGTCCTGGACCGCGCGGTCGAGGACCTGCTGCTCCTGGGGTTCGGGGGCCAGGCCCACGACGACCGTCCCCGACGACGGCCGCGGCGAGGGGTCCGAGGCGTCGGGCGTGGCGTCCACGGCCGCGACCGTAGGAGCCGCACCGCCGCGCCCGATTGCGTCATGCGACTGCGCGTCCGCGGTTGCCTCCGCGTCGACGGCCGTCTCCGTCGTGACGCCCGCACGGCCGGACCCGGCCCTCGCGCAGCGGCAGTCAGTTGACCCAAGTCGCCGTCACGATTCGCTGCCTAACGTCGCCGTCAGCGGCGTCCCCCGGGACGTCGCTCCCGCCCGCACCCGTCCGGTGCGGGCGACACCACGACGAAGGGCCTGCTGTGACTCCTGTGCTGTTCATCCACGGGCTGTGGCTGCACCACAGTTCGTGGGCCCCCTGGATGGAGATGTTCGCCGCCGAGGGCTTCGACCCCTACGCGGCGAGCTGGCCCGGCGAAGCCCCGACCGTGAGGAGGCCCGCGCGAACCCGGACGCGGTCGCCGGCTTCGGGATCGATGACATCGTCGACCACCACGCCAAACTCATCGCCGAGCTACCGGCCAAGCCGGTCCTCGTCGGGCACTCCTTCGGCGGCATGTTCGCCCAGAAGCTGCTCGGCCTCGACCTCGCCGCGGCCGCCGTCGCCATCGACGCCGCCCAGTTCAAGGGCGTCCTGCCCCTGCCGCTGTCCTCGCTGCACGCCACCTTCCCGGTGTTCCGGAGCCCGTCGAACAAGAACCACGCCGTGAGCCTGACCGCCGAACAGTTCCGCTACGCCTTCGCCGGCGCCGTGACCGAGGAGGAGTCCCAGCAGCTCTGGGAGCAGTGGGCGATCCCGTCGCCGGGGAAGCCGCTCTTCGAGGCCGCCGCCGCGAACTTCTCCCCCCACTCCCCGGCGAGCGTCGAGACCCGCAATGCCGAGCGCGGCCCGCTGCTGCTGGTGATGGGCGGCCAGGACAAGACCGTCCCCGAGGCGATCACCAAGGCCGAGTACAAGAAGTACCGCGACTCCGGAGCGATCACCGACTGCACGAGTTCCCCGACCGCTCCCACTCGCTGACCGTGGACCACGGCTGGTCCGAGGTCGCCCGGGACGCGCTCACGTGGCTCGGCGAGCAGGGCGTGCGCCCGTGACGGTGCCCACCCCGGGCGGCGCCGCCGGGGCGGGCTCACCGCGAGCCCCGCCCGAGGAGGCCGACGAGGTCGACGACGCGCTCGGAGTAGCCCCACTCGTTGTCGTACCAGCCGAGGATCTTCGACGGTCCGCGCTCCCATGGTCCTCGTCATGGCCGCGTCGAACGTGCAGGAGGCGGCGGACCCGATGACGTCGGTGGAGACCAGGGGGTCCTCGGTGTAGGCGAGGACCCCCCGGAGGGCGCCCCCGGCGGCGACCCGGAAGGCGTCGTTGACCTGTTCGGCGGTCACGTCGGTCGCGAGGGTGGCGGTCAGGTCGGTCACCGAGCCGTCCACCACCGGGACGCGGATCGCGATCCCGTCGAGCCGGCCGACCAGCTCGGGCAGGGCGAGGTGGCGGTGCGGGCGGCCCCGGTGGTGGTGGGGATGATGTTGACCGCCGCCGCGCGCGCACGACGGAGGTCCGGGTGCGGCGCGTCGTGCAGGCGCTGGTCGCCGGTGTAGGCGTGCACCGTGGTCATGAAGCCGGTGACCAGCCCGAACGCGTCGTGCAGGACCTTGGCCATGGGCGCGACGCAGTTGGTGGTGCAGGACGCTCCGGAGACGACCGTCTGGCTGCCGTCGTAGGCCGCGTCGTTGACGCCCATGACGACGGTGAGGTCGGCGCCCGTGGCGGGAGCGGTCACCAGCACCGAGCGCGCACCCGCCGCGAGGTGGCCCGTCGCGTCGGCGGCGTCGGTGAACCGGCCGGTCGCCTCGACGACCACCTGGACCCCGAGCTCGGCCCACGGCAGGTCGGCCGGCGTCCGTCCGGCGGTCACGGCCACGGCGCGCCCGTCCACGAGGAGCCCGCCGTCGCCGACCCGCACCTCGCCGGGGAACCGGCCGCGCACCGAGTCGTGGCGCAGCAGGTGCGCGAGGGTCGCGGCGTCGGTGACGTCGTTGACCGCCACCACCTCGATCTCGGTGTCCTCCTCGACGCGGCGCTGCTGCGCGGCCCGGAACACCGTCCGGCCGATGCGTCCGAAGCCGTTGATCCCCACGCGGATCGTCATGACCGGGCCTCCGTCGGGTGTGCCGCGCATCACCGCGGCCGCGAGGTCGGCGGCGCCGACGAGGCCGGCCCCGGGGCCGAGGTCGGCGAGGACGACGCGGGCGGTGGGCCGGTGGCCCCGGCCGGTGAGGTGCTTGGTGTAGGCGTCGAGCAGGGGCCGGAGCAGGATGTCACCCGCCGCGGAGACCCCGCCCCCGATGACGACGACGCCCGGGTCGAGCACCGCTGCGAACTGTGCGACGCCGAGCCCCAGCCACGCGCCGACCTCGTCGAAGACCTGGAGCGCGGCGACGTCGCCCGCCTGCGCCGCGGCGGTGACCATCGGACCCTCGATGCCCTCGGGCCGTCCTCCGGCCCGGTCGAGCAGGTCGTGGGCCAGCACCGGGGAGTCGACGGCGAGCTCGCGGGCCCGGCGCACGACCGCGGTCCCGCTGGCGTAGCGCTCCAGGCAGCCCTGCAGGCCGCACGGACAGGGCCGCCCGCCCGGCACCATGACGACGTGGCCGACCTCGGCCGCGGCACCGAACTCGCCCCGGAGCAGCCGCCCGTCCTGTACGACGCCGCCGCCCAGCCCGGTCCCGACGGTCAGCGCCAGGACCTGCCGGACCCCGCGGCCCGCCCCGAACCGCGCCTCCGCCCAGGCTGCGGCGTTCGCGTCGTTCTCCACCACCACCGGCAGCCCGGTGCGCTGCTCGACCTCGTCGCGCAGCGGCTCGTCGCGCCAGGCCAGGTTCGGCGCGAACATCACCGTCGAGCGTGTGGCGTCGACGAAGCCCGCCGCCGCGATGCCGACCGCGGTCACGTCGTGTGCGGCCCGCAGCTCACGGACCGCGTCGACGACGGCGTCGCGGACCTGGTCGGCGTGCTGGGCCGGCGTGGTCCGCTGGATCCGGGCGATCACCCGGCCGTCCGCGTCCACCACGCCGGCCGCGATCTTGGTGCCGCCGACGTCGACGCCGATGCTCACGGGGCTCACGGCGCGGGCTCCGTCGGGGTTCCCTCGCGGGGTGCGGGCATGGTCGTACTCCGTTCTCGCGGGGGAAGGGCCTCCGCAGGTGGTCGGTGCTGCGAAGCGTCGGACCCGGGACCCCGTCGCCGATTCGGTCACCTGACTGCGTTCGCCCGATGCCCGGCGGCCCCGCGGGTCAGGCGCAGTCACTCGACCGAAGCCGACGGCTCGCCCGGTCCCGTGGACTCCACGCGGAACCGGACGACGCGGGGCGAGGAGGAGTCATGGACACCATCGACGGCGGCCCGGTGGCGGCCCCGTGAGCGCCACGGGCCCGACGCGCGTCGTGGTCGTCGGCGCGGGGTTCGCCGGCTTCACCGCGCTGCGTCACCTCGAACGCACCGTCGGGGCCCGTCCCGACGTCGAGCTGGCGCTGGTCACGCCGCAGGACTACATGCTCTACACACCACTGCTGCCCGAGGTCGCCTCCGGGGTGCTGGCGCCGCGCAACGTCGCGGTGTCCCTGCGCCGGGCACTCCCCCGCACCCGCGTCGTGCCCGGGTGGGCCACCTCGGTCGACGTCGCGGGCCGCACCGTCACCGTCGACCCCGGCGACCCGGACGGGCACGTGGTCCACGAGCACTGGGACCGGCTCGTCCTGGTCCCGGGGTCGGTGTCCCGCCAGGTGGACATCCCGGGCGTCGCCGAGGTCGCCCACGGGGTCAAGACCCTCAACGAGGCCCTGTTCCTCCGCGACCACCTGCTCGCCCAGCTCGACCGCGCCGACGCGCTCCCCGACACCGTCGAGGGCCGCGCCGAGCGCGACGAGCGGCTGACCGTCGTCGCGGTCGGCGCCGGCTACACCAGCACCGAGCTCGTCGGCCAGCTCCAGCGATGGCTGCACACGGTCGCCGCCCGGTGGGAACGCGTCCGGCCGGCCGACGTCCGGTGGCTCCTGCTGGACATCAGCCGATCGGTCCTCCCCGAGCTCGGCCCGCGCCTGGGTGCCGCCGCCACCACGGTGTTGCGCCGACGCGGGTGGACGTCCGTCTCGGCACGACCGTGACCTCCGCGACGGACCGCGCGGTCACCCTGACCGACGGCACCGCCATCCCCACCCGCACCCTGATCTGGGGGGCCGGGGTGGTCGCCAGCCCCCTGGTCGCCACGCTGGGCACGCCGACCGTCCGCGGCCGCCTGGTGGTCGACCCGCAGCTGCGGGTCGGCGGGCTCGACGACGTCTGGGCCGCCGGCGACGCGGCTGCCGTCCCCGACCTGACCAGGCCCGACGGCGCGGTGACCCCACCCACGGCGCAGCATGCCCAACGCCAGGGCGCCGTTCTGGCCCGGAACGTCGCCGCCGGCCTCGGGCTGGGCCGGTCACGTCGCTACGCCCACCGCGACCTCGGCCTCGTCGCCGACCTCGGCGGACGCGACGCCGTCGCCAACCCCCTCGGGATCCCGCTCACCGGGCTGCCCGCCAAGATCGTCACCCGGGGGTACCACCTGCTCGCGGTCCCGGGTGCCGCGAACCGGGTCCGCCTGGTCGTCGACTGGCTCCTCGGTGCGCTGCTGCCCCCGCAGTCGGTGCGGCTCTCGGGCATCCGTCCCGACGACGCCCTGATCCCGGCGGCACAGCGCACCGCCATCTACGGGGCGGTCGGGTCCCGGTGACCGCCGAGGAACGGGAACTGCTCGACGAGGCCGTCGCGACCCTGCGCCGCCTCGTCGCGGAACGACCACCGCCCGGGACGCTGCACTACGGTCTGTTCGCCCTGTCCCGGCTGCTCGAGGAGATCGCCCGCGCCCACCGGCCGGGCGGGGTGGTCGTCGACCCCGTCGGGGAGGCCGCCCTCGAGATCGCCCGCCACATCGTCGACCACGGCCTGCAGGTCCCACCCCGATGACCTCGGCCGCCGCGAGCGAGGGACCCCGGTGCTCTCGCTGACCTCCGCGGCCGTGGTCGCGCTCGCCGCCCTCCTCGCCCCGCTGGGAGGCAGGCTCGCGCGTCTGCCGGTGCCGGAGGTGGTGCTGGAGATCCTCCTCGGCATCGTCATCGGCCCGCAGGTCCTCGGCTGGGCCCACGCCGACGCGCCCGTCGCGGTGCTCTCGCTCCTCGGGCTGGCGTTCCTGCTCCTGCTGGCGGGCATCGAGATCGACCTCGCCCGCCTGCGCGGCCGCATCCTGCGCCGGACAGCGGCCGCGTTCGCGCTGTCCTTCGGCCTGGCCGCCGTCGTCGGCCTCGTCCTGGGCGCCGTCGGGCTCGTGGGCTCGCCCCTGCTCGTCGCCGTGATCCTCTCCGCGACGAGCCTCGGGGTCATCCTGCCGGTCCTCGAGGACGCCGGGCAGGTCGAGACGCCGTTCGGGCAGGTCGTCGTCGCTGGCGCGTCGATCGCCGAGGTCGTCCCCATCGTGCTGCTGTCGCTGTTGTTCTCCCGCGACGCGTCCGGCGTCGGCTCCCAGCTCGTGCTCCTGCTCGCGTTCCTCGGGCTCGTCGCCGCCGTCGGGCTGCTCATCGTCGGGTTCGAGCAGTCGCACCGGGTCTCCCGGGCCCTCGAGGCGCTGTCGGAGACCACCGCCGAGGTCCGTGTCCGCGGCGCCGTCGCGCTGCTCATGCTCTTCGCCGCCCTCGCGACCGCGTTCGGCCTCGAGGCCATCCTCGGGGCGTTCCTGGCCGGGGCGACGTTGCGGCTCCTCGACCGGGACCGGGCGATGACCCACACCGGGTTCCACCAGAAGCTGCAGGCCGTGGGCTTCGGCGCCTTCATCCCGTTCTTCTTCGTCGCCACCGGGATGAGCCTCGACGTCGCGAGCCTGGTGGAGGACCCGACGACCGCGGCGAAGGTCCCGATCTTCCTGGTGGGCCTGCTCGTCACCCGGGCCGTCCCCGCGCTGCTCTACGCGCCCCTGGCCGAGCGCCGCGGACAGGTGCTCGCGGCCGGCCTGCTCCAGGCCACCTCGCTGAGCATCCCGGTCGTCGCGGGGGCGATCGGGGTCCAGCTCGGGGTGATCCGACCCGGGACCTACGTCGCGCTGGTCGCCGCCGGGCTGCTGTCGGTCGTGCTGTTCCCGCTGCTGGCGCTCCCCCGCCTCGGCACCCGCCGGGCCTGACCGTCCTCGTCGCCCCGATCGCAGTCATGTGACCGAATCCGGCCCGGCCCGGCCGGCGACACAGTGGGCTCTCACCACCACCCAGGAGGAAGACCATGGCGAGAGTCCCCGATGCCGAGCTGGTGCTGGTCCCCGGCGGAACCCTGATCACCCCCGGCCCGGAGGAAGGTCGGGCCCTGGCCCTCACCCTGGCCCGTCACACCATCCACAACATCCAGCCCGACCTGGACCTGCTGAAGGCCGGTCGGCCCACCTACTCCGCGGCGCCGGACAGCCTGATCGCCGCGGGCCACGTCGTCGCGGTCGAGTTCGCCACGATCGCCGCCGCCAACGACTACTGGAAATGACCCCTACGCCCCCGGACCGGGGAGGACACATGGACACGGCATCGGCTGACCCGGCCCACCGGGGGGAGTCGTGACGGCCCCGGGTGCGCTCGTCGTCGGCGTCGACGGCTCCCCGGGAGCCCGGGCGGCGCTCGAGTACGCGATCCGCGAGGCCGTCGGCCGCACGGTGCCGGTGCTCGTGGTGGTGGCGTTCGAGCCGACGCTGACCGGCGCGGTGGCGACCGGGGCGGTGCCGTCGGCCCACGATCTCCACCACGCCGCCCGGGAGCTGGCGTCGGCCGAGGTGGCGGCCGTGCTGGCGGGGTTCCCCGAGAACGAGACCTCCGGGCTCGACGTCGAGGTCCAGGTCGGGTCCGGTCCGGCCCCGGCGATCCTGACGCGGCTCTCGACGGGCGCCGGCGCCCTGATCGTCGGTCACCGCGGACGGGGCGGGATCGCGAGCCGCCTCATCGGCTCGGTCAGCCTGAGCTGCGTGGTCCACGCGGAGACGACGGTGATCGTCGTCCGTCCTCCGGAGGCGTCCCCCCATGGTGAGGTCGTCGGCGGGGCCGTGCCCCGCGCGCGGTTACCGTGACGGGGTGACCGTCCACGACCTCACCGTGACCACCGCCGACGGCGACGAGCACCCGCTCGCCGAGCACGCCGGCCGCGTCCTGCTCATCGTCAACGTGGCCAGCGGCTGCGGGCTGACCCCGCAGTACGCGGGGCTCGAGAAGCTCTACCGCAGTGATCACTCCCGCGGGCTGGACGTCCTCGGCTTTCCCTGCAACCAGTTCGGTGGCCAGGAGCCGGGGACCGACGCGGAGATCCAGACGTTCTGCTCGACGACCTACGACGTCACCTTCCCCGTGCTCGCCAAGATCGACGTCAACGGTCCCGACGCCGACCCGCTGTTCCGCCTGCTGCGCGAGCAGGCCCCGGGGGCGCAGGACGGCGCCGACATCCGCTGGAACTTCACCAAGTTCCTCGTGGGCCCCGACGGCGAGGTGCTGCGCCGCTACGAGCCGACGGTGCTCCCGGAGGACATCCAGCCCGACCTGGAGCCCCTGCTCGCCTGAGGCCGGACGGGTCTCGACCCGGGGGGCGATCCCGGGTCATGCTCTCCTCATGACGGCACCGGTCGACCAGATGATCCAGAGCGCCGTGAAGGCCCGTCAGCGCGCCCAGACCGCGCTCACGAGTGCGGTGCAGGAGGCGCGGGCGGCGGACTGGTCGTGGGACCGGATCTCCACCGCGCTCGGCGGTTCCCCGAACCCGGAGACGCTGCAGCGGGCCTACGGCATCGCGGAAGCCACCGCCGACGCGCCCGCAGGCTGCGGGGGCGGCTGCGCGTGCGCGGGGTGCGGCGCGGGCTGACGACAGCCTGCTCGCCGGGTCCCTCGGAGATCCGGTCTTCGTGAGCGAGTCGCACCAGGGCTTGCGCGTGTCGCTCACGAGGCCGCGATCATGGTCCGGGGCTGCGGGGAACCCACGGCGGCGTGGCAGCAATGGCGCGTTGCTGCCGTCCCACGGCAGAACGGCGCCGTTCGCTCCCGGGAGCCCCCGACCCGGTGGCAGCAATGGCGCATTGCTGCCAAGCGACGCCTCTGGTGCCGGGGCGGCCGGCCCGCCACAGTGGGCCCATGACCGACGTGATCGGGACCACGAGCGAGAGCGGCACCCGGTACGACTTCGGGGGCGACGAGTTCGTCTACGTCGAGATCTCGGCGGAGATGAGCCTGCCCGCCCACTTCGCCTCGCTCGCGATCACCCGCCGGCTGCGCGAGGAGGCCCTCCCGGGCGTCGAGGAGATTTGCCCGTCGAACGCCTCGTACATGGTCCGCGTCGATCCCGACCAGGTGCACCCGCGTGACCTGGTCCGGGAGCTGCAGCGCATCGAGTCCGACGTCGGGTCGGCTGCAGCGACGGACCCCGACTTCGTCGTCGACACCCGCATCGTCGACGTCCCGATCATGTTCGCGGACCCGTGGACCCACGAGGTCCTCATGCGCTTCCGCGACCGGCACCAGGACCCGTCGGGCACCGACCTCGACTACGGCGCCCGCATCAACGGTCACGACTCCGCCGAGTCGTTCATCGAGGCCCTCGCCGGTGCGCCGTACCTGGTCACGATGATGGGCTTCGTCCCCGGGCTCCCCTGGTGCTTCCAGCTCGTCCCGCGCGAGCGGCAGGTCGAGGTCCCGAAGTACGTCCGCCCGCGCACCGAGACCCCGGAACGGGCGTTCGGCTTCGGCGGGGCGTTCGCGGTGATCTACCCCGTCAAGGGCGCGGGCGGCTACCAGCTCTTCGGATCGGCACCCGCCCCGATCTTCGACGGCGCCCAGGAGCAGCCGGACTTCGCGGAGGAGGACTCGGTGGTGTTCTTCCGGCACGGCGACCTCATCCGGTTCCGGCGCATCGACCAGGAGCAGTACGACGAGGTCCGCGCCCAGGTCGACGCGAAGACGTGGCGGTACCACACGAAACCGGTGCAGTTCTCCCCGTCGCGCTGGACCGCCGACCCCGACGGCACCAACGCCGCCCTCGTCAGCGAGCTGGACCGATGAGCGTCATCGTCCGCGACCCCGGGTTGGAGACGACCGTGCAGGACACGGGCCGTCTCGGTCACTACGCGATCGGCTTCCCGCCGTCCGGCGCGCTGGACTCGTACGCGTACCACGTCGGGAACGCCCTGGTCGGCAACGCGCCCGGCGCCGCGGCCCTGGAGGCGGTCTACCTCGGGCCGACGCTGGAGTTCACGGCCGACACGGTCGTCGCCGTCACGGGCGCCGACATCCCGGTGACCCTCGACGGCGAGCCGGTGCCCACGTGGGAGTCGGTCGCGGTGCGCGCCGGGCAGACCCTGGCCTTCGGTCAGCTCGCGGCGGGTGCGCGGCCCTACATCGCCGTCGCGGGCGGCATCGACGTCCCGACCTACTACGGGAGCCGCTCCACGTACACGCTGGTCGGGATCGGCGGGTTCCAGGGTCGCGCGGTGGCCGAGGGCGACGAACTCCCCCTGGGGGACGCCGCCGTCGACCCGCGCGCCGGACGCCGTGTGGCCGACGCCGACATCCCCGTCCACCCGACGACCGCCGAGCTGCGCCTGCTCGTCGGTCTGCACAGCTACCGGCTGACCCCCGAGAGCCTCGAGGTCTTCACCTCCACCGCCTGGAAGGTGACCCCGGACGCGAACCGCGTCGGCTACCGGTACCGCGGCGCCGAGCTCGAGTTCGTGCCCCGCGAGCAGCCGTTCGGGGCGGGCAGCGACCCGGCCAACGTCACCGACTGCGGCTACCCCGTCGGGTCGGTGCAGGTCCCCGGCGGGGTGGAGCCGATCGTGCTGCTCCAGGACGCGGTGACCGGCGGCGGCTACGCGACCCTCGGCACCGTCGTCAGCGCCGACCGGGCCCGGCTCGCGCAGACCAAGACCGGCGACCACACCCGGTTCGTGTCCGTCGACCTCGACGAGGCACTGACGATCCGCCGCGATCGGGCCACCCGGCTCGAGCGCGTCCGCAGCTCCCTCGGCTGAGGGACGTCCCCGAGGAGGACCCGTGGCCAGCCACCGGATCAGCGCCCGCACCCCGGGCGTCTTCTACCGCCGGCCGTCCCCGGACGCCGAGCCCTACGTGGCCGACGACGCCACGGTCGGTGAGGGCGACGTCATCGGGCTCATCGAGGTCATGAAGACCTACCGCGAGGTGAAGGCCGACACCGCGGGCACCGTGAGCCAGTGGCTGGTGGAGAACGAGGACGAGGTGACCATCGGTCAGGACCTGGTGGAACTCGACACGTGAGCATCTCCTCGGTCCTGGTCGCGAACCGCGGGGAGATCGCGCTGCGGGTGGTGCGGGCCTGCCGGGAGCTCGGGCTCCGCTCGGTCGCCGTCCACTCCGACGCCGACGCGGACGCCGCGCACGTCCGGCACGCCGACGACGCGGTGCACATCGGGAAGTCTCCCGCGACGAAGAGCTACCTGAATCCCGACGCGATCCTGGACGCCGCCCGCTCCTCCGGCGCCGACGCGGTGCACCCGGGGTACGGGTTCCTCTCCGAGCGGGCGTCCTTCGCGCGGGCGGTGACCGACGCCGGCCTGGTCTGGGTCGGTCCCCCCGCCGACGTCATCGAGCAGATGGGCGACAAGGCCGCCGCGCGGGCCGTCGCGGCACGGGCCGGTGTCCCGGTGGTGCCGGGCAGCGGCGAGCTGGCGTCGGCGGACGACGCCGTCGCGGCGGCGGCCGAGATCGGCTACCCGGTCCTGGTCAAGGCCGCGGCCGGCGGCGGCGGGCGCGGCATCCGGCCCGCGGCCTCGGACGAGGAGCTGCGACGCGTGGTGGTGGAGGCCCAGCGCGAGGCGGCGTCCGCGTTCGGGTCCGACGTGGTCTACCTCGAGCGGGCGCTCCAGCACCCCAAGCACGTCGAGGTCCAGCTGCTCGCCGACACCCACGGCAGCGTCGTGCACTGCTTCGAGCGGGACTGCTCGTTGCAGCGCCGGCGCCAGAAGGTGCTCGAGGAGGCACCCGCGCCCGGCCTCGACCCGGACGTGCGCGCCGCGATGTGCGACGCGGCCGTCTCCCTGGCCCGCGAGGTCGGCTACGTCGGGGCGGGGACGGTCGAGTTCCTCCTGGACCCGCCTTCTGATTCCGGGGCAGGAGAGTTCTTCTTCATCGAGATGAACACCCGCATCCAGGTCGAGCACCCCGTCACCGAGCTCGTCACCGGCCTGGACCTCGTCGCCCTCCAGCTCCGGGTCGCCGACGGCGAACCGCTCCCGATGCGCCAGGACGACATCACGTGCCGCGGCGCCGCCGTCGAGTTCCGCGTCAACGCCGAGGACCCCGACGACGACTTCCTCCCCACCCCGGGCGAGGTGACGGCGCTCGAGCTGCCCGGGGGCCCCGGGGTGCGGGTGGACACCGCGCTCGCCGCGGGCGACGTCATCCCGCCGTTCTACGACTCGATGGTCGCCAAGCTGTGCGTCTGGGCGCCCGACCGGGAGGCCGCCCTCGCCCGCGGGCGCCGCGCCCTCGCGGAGTACCGCGTCCAGGGCGTGCCGACGACGATCCCGCTGCACCGGCGCCTGCTCGACGACCCGACCGTGATCGCCGGCAGCTACGACATCGGCTTCCTCGAAGGCTTCGCCATGTGAACGGATGTGGTCGTCCGGACGACGAAAGACATTCACATCGGCGGACGCCGCTCCACCCCGAGCGCGTCGAACCGGCGCACGATCGCCTGGCAGACCTCGACGGCGTTGGGCCGGTCACCGTGCAGGCAGATCGTGTCGACCTCGACGGACAGACGCTTCCCCGACGTCGACGTCACGTGCCCCTCCAGCAGGTCGACGGCCTGCTGCGCGACGGCGTCCGGGTCCTTCGCCAGCGGGTCGGGTTCGACGATGATGCGCGCGTCGTCGTCGTACTCCAGGTCGGCGAAGCCCTCGGCGACCACGTGCGCACCCAGCGACCGCGCCAGCTCCGCGGTGGGCCCGGCCAGCCAGAAGATCCGCAGCTCCGGGTCGAGGCGCATCACCGCCTCGGTGATCGCCGTCGTGATCGCGTCGTCGGTCAGCGCCATCCCGTAGAGCGCACCGTGCGGCTTCACGTGCACCACCTCGGTGCCCTCGGCCCGGGCGATCGCCTGGAGCGCGCCGACCTGGTAGAGCACGATCTGGGCCGCCTCGTCCGGGCGCAGCGCCATCCGCCGGCGCCCGAAGCCCACGAGGTCGGGCAGGCCCGGGTGGGCACCGATCGCCGTCCCGGTGCGGGCGGCCGTGCGCACCGACTCCCGCATGGTCACCGGGTCGCTGGCGTGGAAGCCGCAGGCGACGTTCACCGAGGTGACGTGCTCCATGAGGTCCGCGTCGTGGCCGAGCTTCCAGCGACCCAGGCTCTCGCCGGCGTCCGCATTGAGGTCGACGAGGGTCTGCACTCCGGGCCTCCCGAGGTCGAGGTGATGGCGCCGTCCCATCGCACCAGACGCGTCCAGGGGCTCACGGGATCACGCCCGTCCGGGCCCGGCGCAGCGCGGGAGTCACCCTGTTCGGAGCAGACTGTGGACCATGACCGAGTCCGCAGCGCCGCCCGGATCGACGTCCGGCGCCGCCACGCGAGATGCCGCGTCCCGACGCAGCCGTAGTTCCGGGGCCGAGCACCCGTCGGTGCTGGGTGCCGGCGGGGCCGGCCTCGCGCTGGGGGCGCTCGGCGTCGTGTTCGGCGACATCGGGACCAGCCCGCTCTACGCGATGCAGACGGTGTTCTCCATCGACGACAACGCCGTGAGCCCGTCGCCGTCCGACGTCTACGGCGTGGTGTCGCTGATCTTCTGGTCGGTCACGATCATCGTGACGATCAAGTACGTGACGTTCATGCTGCGCGCCGACAACGACGGCGAGGGCGGGGTCATGGCCCTGGCCGCCCTCGTCCGCGGCGCGATGCACGCGGGCCGTCGGGCGTCGTTCGCGCTGGCCCTCGGGGTGCTCGGCGCGGCCCTGTTCTACGGCGACTCGCTGATCACCCCGGCCATCTCGGTGCTGTCCGCGGTGGAGGGCGTCGAGGTGGTGCGCCCGGAGCTCGGGGAGGTCATCCTGCCGCTCGGCGCGGTGATCCTGACTCTGCTGTTCGTCGCGCAGCGGGTCGGCACCGAGCGGGTCGGGCGGCTCTTCGGGCCGATCATGGCCGTGTGGTTCGTGGTCCTCGCGGTGCTGGGGCTGCCCCGGATCGTGGCGCACCCCGACGTGCTGCTCGGGCTGTCCCCCACCTACATCGTGTCGTTCGTCGCCGACCACCCGTTCACGGCGTTCATCGCGATGGGCGCGGTGGTGCTCGCGATCACCGGGGCCGAGGCGCTCTACGCCGACATGGGCCACTTCGGGCGCCGGCCGATCCGGCGGGCCTGGTTCTTCGTCGTGTTCCCCGCGCTGATCGTCAACTACCTCGGTCAGGCCGCACTGATCCTGCACGACCCGACGGCGGTCGCGAACCCCTTCTACCTGCTCGCTCCCGGCTGGGCCCGGCTCCCGCTGATCGTCCTCGCCACCGCGGCGACCGTGATCGCCTCGCAGGCGGTGATCTCGGGGGCGTTCTCGGTCTCGCAGCAGGCGATGCGGCTGGGCTACCTGCCGCGACTGACGGTGCGCCACACCTCGGCCAGCGAGAGCGGGCAGATCTACGTGCCCGACGGTGAACTGGTTGCTGTTCGGCGGCGTGCTCATCCTGATCGTCACGTTCCGCTCGTCGTCGAGCCTGGCCACCGCCTACGGGCTCGCCGTCACCGGCACACTGCTGATCTCGACGACGCTGTTCCTGTTCCATGCGGCGACCGCCTGGCACTGGGCGCGGTGGAAGCTCGTGCTCGCCGGCGTCGCGTTCGGCGGCATCGAGCTGCTCTACCTCGCGGCGAACCTCACCAAGGTCGTCCACGGCGGCTGGCTGCCGCTGCTGGTGGCGGCCGCCGTCATCGTCGTGATGACGACGTGGCAGCGCGGCCGGAAGGCCGTCACCGAGCGGCGGACCGAGCTGGAGGGGCCGCTGCAGGCGTTCCTGGACGACCTGCCCGAGGAGGTCGTCCGGGTGCCGGGGACGGCGGTGTTCCCCCACCCCACCAAGGAGACCGCTCCGCTGGCGCTGCGGGCGAACGTCGATTTCAACCACGTGCTCCACCAGCGCGTCCTGATCGTCTCCCTGGTCCCGACCTCGATCCCCCACGTCCCGTTCGACGAGCGGCTCACGGTCGACGACCTCGAGCACCCCCACGACGGCATCGTCCACGTCAGCGCCCGCTTCGGGTTCCAGGACACGCAGGACGTGCCCGGGGTGCTGCGCCAGGCCTGCACGCTCTCCCCGGAGCTCGCCGCGGGCGCCCCCGACGAGGCCTTCTTCTACATCTCGCAGATCACCATCGAGCGAGGGCAGGCGCCGGGGATGAGCCCGTGGCGCAAGCGGCTGTTCGTCGGGCTCGCCCACAACGCGGCGTCCCCGGCCAACTCCTTCAAGCTGCCGACCGAGCGCACCGTCGTCATGGGGTCGCGGGTGGACCTGTAGGGGGCGGCGGCCCGCTCCACGCAGCGGAAGCCGAGGTGGCTCATCCCGGTGTCGACCGGCTGGCCGCGCCGGGCGGCGGGGCGGTAGCGCCGGCAGTAGCTGTCGGCGCACAGGAACGAGCCTCCTTTGACGACCCGGCGCGGCACCGCGGACCCCGGTCCCCCGGTGCCGCAGCAGGAGGGCGCGGCCGCTCCGTGCTCGGAGTAGGCGTCGGTGGTCCACTCCCAGACGTTTCCGGCCATGTCGACCAGGCCGTAGGCGTTGGGCGGGAAGGCCCCGACCGGGGAGGTCCGGCCGTACCCGGGGTCGGCCCGCCAGGGGAACCGACCGTGCCAGAAGTTGGCCCGGCGCTCCCCCGGCGCCTCGGGCTCGTCGCCCCAGGTGTAGGTGGCGTGGTCGAGCCCACCCCGGGCGGCGGCCTCCCACTCGGCCTCGGTCGGCAGGGCCAGCCCGGCCCAGGCCGCGTAGGCCTCCGCGTCCTCGTGGGCCACGTGGACGACCGGGTGGTCGGCCCGGTCGGCCAGCGACGAGCCGCGGCCCTCCGGACGGCGCCAGGACGCCCCCGGGGTCCAGGTCCACCACTGGTCGAGGTGGCGCAGGTCGACCGGCCCGGGGGTGGGGGTGAAGACGAGCGACCCGGGCTGCAGGTTCTCCGCCGGGGCTCCGGGGTAGTCGGCGGCGTCGAGCGGGCGCTCGGCCACGGTGACGTAGTGGGTGTCCCGGACGAACGCGGCGAACTGCGCGTTCGTCACCGGGTGGCGCTCGATGCGGAAGGCCGCCACGGTGACCGACCGGGCGGGGCTCTCCTCCGGGTAGTGGTCGTCGGAGCCGAGGGTCGCGGTCTGCGCCTCGATCCGGACGAGGTCCCCGGTCACGGCCGACGCCGTCATCGCCCGGCCTCGGCAAAGACGGTGTCCCAGTCCTCGCGCATGCTCACGAGGGTCCATCCCTGGTCGCGGGCGCGGTCCAGGACGTCCTCGGCGCCCGCGGTGTAGGAGAACTCGCGGTCGGCGTCGTCATGGAGCACGAGCAGGCGCAGCGCGGGCCCGTCCGGTGCGCCGGAGAAGTCCATCATCGCGGTGTCGCCGTTGGAGTTGCCGATGGAGAGGATCGGACGGCGGCCGATCCGACTCCAGATGCGGACCGGTTTCTCCTCGCCGTCGTCGAAGAAGTCCATCTCCGACTTGTAGAGCAGGTCGGCGCGGCCGCCCTCGGCGCGGTAGGTCAGGCCCAGCGCACTCCCGATGACCCGTTCCGGAGGAACGCCGTAGAGGTCCCCGGCGACCGGGCGCATGAAGTCCCGGTCGCCGCCCGAGGCGATGTAGCACGGTGAACCCGTGCGCCTCGAGATAGCCGAACAGCTCGACCATCGGCGCGAAGGCGCACCCCAGGTAGGGACGCTTCATCGTCGGGTGGTCGGCGTCGGCGAAGAACGCCGAGACCTGGCGGCCGTAGTCCTCGACGGTGACGGTGTCGAACGCCCGGGGAACGGCCGCCATGAGCAGCTCCAGGTCGCCGTCGTCGCCGCGGTAGTGCTTGACCATCGCCGCGCCCATCCAGTGCAGGTCCTGTTCGTAGGCGGCCTTGTACGGCTGCTGGTCCCGCAGCGACGGGTCCTCGGCAGCGAGCTGCCCGAGGCGGCGGACGGTGAAGTCGAGCTGGATCGGCATCGGCTTCTCGCACCACAGGGTGCCGTCGTTGTCGGCGACGACGACCCGCGCCTCCCGGGGCACGTGGTCGGGTCCCGACTCGTCGCACACCCGGGCGACGAAGTCCTCGATCGCCGCCCGGGTCGGCCCGTCGCGCCAGGAATCGAGTCCGGTCACCATCCTCAGTCCGCCGCGAGGAACGTCGTGCAGCTTCGCGACCGCGTGGTCGATGGTGAAGACGCCGGCTCCTGCCGGGGCGGGAACTCCTTGAAGGTCTCGAGGAACTGCGTGCCGATCGCGGTGCCGTAGATGGTGATGTAGTCGTGGTCGAGGAACCAGTCCCAGTAGGTGTTCGAGGTGATGTCGGCCCGCTCGAACGGGTCGGTGCGCAGGTTGAACAGCTTCGGGACGCGCAGCGTGGTGAACGGCTCCGCCCAGATGCCCAGCGTGCCCTGCGCGCGCTGCTCCATGAAGACGATCTTCCAGTTGTCGAACCGGATGCCGAGCACGTCGCCGTCGTCGGAGAAGTACATGAACCCGCGTGCGCGGGCTGTGGTCGACCTCGCCGGTCAGGTACGGCAGCAGGTCGTACCCGTCGATGTGGACCGGAAGGTCTTGTCGCCGGCCTGGTGGCCGGTCTTCAGCTTCTCGACGACGTCGGGTTCGCCCGCGGCCGCGAGGAACGTCGGCAGCCAGTCGTGGTGCTGCACGATCTCGTTGGAGACGACACCGGCCGCGATGTGGCCGGGCCAGCGGATCATCTCCGGGACGCGGAACGCGCCCTCCCAGTTGGTGTCCTTCTCGCTGCGGAACGGCGTCGTCGCGCCGTCGGGCCAGGTGTTCGCGTGCGGCCCGTTGTCGGTGGAGTAGATGACGATCGTGTCCTCGGCGATGCCGAGCTCGTCGACGAGGTCGAGCAGCTGCCCGACGTTGCGGTCGTGGTCGATCATCGTGTCGTGGTACGGCGACTGCCAGTGCCCCGCCTGCCCGAGGCTCTCCGGCTTGGTGTGCGTCCGGAGGTGCATGTGGGTCATGTTCATCCACACGAAGAACGGCGTGCCGGCCTCGTGCTGCTTGCGGATGAAGTCCTGCACAGGCCTCGGTCGTCTCGTCGTCGATGGTCTCCATGCGCTTCTTGTTCAGCGGGCCGGTGTCCTCGATGCGCTGCTTGCCGACCGGCCCGTACTGCGGATCGACCTCGCCGGCGTCCTCCTCGGTGGCCCAGCAGTGCAGGACCCCGCGCGGCTGGACGAGCTCGTGCAGGCGGGGGAACGTCCTTCGCGCTCGGGAAGTCCGGCAGCTCGGGCTCCTCCTCGGCGTTGAGGTGGTAGAGGTTGCCGAAGAACTCGTCGAATCCGTGCACGGTCGGCAGGTACTTGTTCAGGTCGCCGAGGTGGTTCTTGCCGAACTGCCCGGTCGCGTAGCCCAGCGGCTTGATGAGCTCGGCGATCGTCGGGTCCTCCGGCGAGAGCCCGATGTCCACGCCGGGCACGCCGACCTTGCTCATCCCGGTGCGGTACACGCTCTGCCCGGTGATGAACGCGGCCCGCCCGGCGGTGCAGCTCTGCTCGCCGTAGGAGTCGGTGAACCGCATCCCCTCCGTGGCGAGGCGGTCGATGTTGGGGGTCCGGTAGCCCATCAGCCCGTCGCTGTAGCAGCTGAGGTTCGTGATGCCGATGTCGTCGCCCCAGATGACGAGGATGTTCGGCTGACCATTCGGCATGGCGGTTCTCCTTCGGCGACGGGGCGGGCAGAGGTGGTCCGGGGTCGGTCAGTCCACGGGCGTGGTGCCCCGGGTGAGCAGCGCGGCGATGACGACGACGTCGAGACGGGCGGCCGACGATCCCCGGCCCCCTCCGGCTCGGCCTCGCCCGGAGGGGGTGACCCGCCGGAGCTCGCGCGGTCGCTCACGGGGGGACCTCGCGCATCGAGACGACGTGCAGGCCGAGGGACTGGAAGCGCGCGAGGATGCCGTGCAGGTGTGCGTCGTCGACGACCTCGCCGTGCAGGACGGTCTCCGGGCTCCCCCGCTCGACCTCGAGCTCGTCGAACTCGCCGGCCGTGTCCTCCGACATGCGGCCCCGGACGCGGAACTCGTAGCGGGCGGCGGCCATGGTGTGTCTCCCTCCGCCGCGCCGTCGTGCAGGTCGACGGAGGATGCGACGCCCGCGCCCGTCACGGGCTCACCCCCAGCGGGTGAACCCGGGATGAGCGACCGGTGACCGGGCACGGCGCGGGGCCGCACGGCCCGCGGTCGGACCGGGACCGCGGGCAGCGGCGGTCTCACCCCGTCGGGGCGAGGTGGGTCGACACGCGACGGATCACCGTTCCCGACGACGCGTCGTCATCACCCGAGCCCTCGGCGACCACGCGAGTTCGGAGCCCATCGGGCGGAGGGGTGGGTCGATGACGAGCGTGATCGCGCCGTCGTTGCGCGGGTACCGGCCGGCCTGGGCACGCAAGGACCTGATCGCCGGCGCGACGGTCTGGGCGGTCCTGGTCCCCGAGTCGCTGGCGTACGCCACGATCGCCGGGGTGCCGCCGGTCGTCGGGCTCTACGCGGCTGCACCCGCCCTGGTGCTCTACGCGCTGATCGGCAGCTCGCGGCACCTCGTCGTCGGGCCGATGGCGGCGACCGCCGCGCTGTCCGCCGGCGTCGTGGCCGACCTCGGGGGCGGGGGCCTCGACCCGGTCGCGCTGACGACGGCGGTCGCGATCACCGTCGGCCTCATCGCGATCGTGGCCGGCGCCTTCCGTCTCGGCTTCCTCGCGAGCTTCATCTCCGAGCCCGTGCTCAAGGGCTTCATCGTCGGGCTCGCCCTGACCATCGCGGTGGGCCAGCTCCCGAAGCTGGTCGGCGTCGAGAAGGGCGACGGTGACTTCTTCGCCCAGCTCTGGCACTTCGTGACCCATCTCGGCAGCGCCGACCTGCTCAGCGCGGTGATCGGGCTCGGCACCCTCGTCGTCGTCCTCGGGCTCCGGCGATGGCTGCCGGTGGTGCCCGGGTCGCTCGTCGCGGTGGCACTGGCGATCGCCGCCGTCTGGATCTTCGGGCTCGACTCCCACGGGGTCGACGTGGTCGGGCCGATCACGCCGGGTCTGCCGCGGGTGGGGCTGCCCGCGGTCCCCGCCCGGACCTATCTGGAGATCGTGGGCGGGGCGCTCGGGGTGGCGCTGGTCGGGTTCGCCGAGGGTCTGGGCGCGGCGAAGACCTATGCGGCCCGCCACGGTTACGAGGTCGACGCGAACCGGGAGCTGCTCGGGCTCGGGGCCGCGAACCTCGGGGCGGGCCTCGCCTCCGGGATGGTGGTCAACGGCAGCCTGTCGAAGACGGCGGTGAACGGCTCCGCCGGCGCGAGAGACGGAGGCCTCCGGGCTGGTCGCGGCCGTGCTCACCATCGTGACGCTGCTGTTCCTGACCGGGTTGTTCACGCGCCTTCCCGAGGCCGCCCTGGCCGCGATCGTCATCGCCGCGGTCGCCGAGCTGGTCGACGTCGGGGCGCTCGTCGTGCTCTACCGGATGTGGACGCGCCGGCTCGGCTCGATCTACGGCCTGGCCGCCCGCGCCGACTTCGCGGCGGCGGTCGCCGCCATGCTCGGGGTGCTGGTGTTCGACACCCTGCCCGGGCTGTTCATCGGGATCACCCTGTCGTTGCTGCTGCTGCTCTACCGGGCCTCCCGCCCGCACGTCGCGACGCTGGGCCGGGCACCGACCGGCGACGACCTCTGGGTCGATCTCGACCGTCACCCCGAGGCGGCCACCACCGAGGGGGTGGTGGCGCTCCGCGTGGAGGGCGGACTCTTCTTCGCCGACGCCGACCACGTGCGCGACGTCGTGCGTGCCGCGGCCAGGACGGACGGGGTGCACCGGATCGTCCTCGACGCCCGGACCGTTCCCTTCGTCGACGTGTCCGCCGCCCGCATGCTCGCCGAGCTCACCACCACCCTGGCCGCCGGCGGCGTCGAGCTCGTCGTCGCCCGGGACATCGGCCAGGTCCGTGATGTGCTGCGCGTGACCGGCGGACCCGTGCCGCGGGTGTTCACCGAGGTCGACGCGGCCGTCGCGGCCCCGTCCACCGAATCCACGCCCCACCCCGGGAAGGACCCCTGAATGGACGCCCTTCCCAGCCGACTACTGATCGACGATCCGATCAACCGGCATTCGATCGGGGATCGCACTCCCGGTCTCGAATACGAGACCGACCGCTGGACCCGGCCACCGATGCGACGGATCGGACCGGGCCATGGGTGAGGCCATCGGGGCGGTCCTCCCCCTCGCCGTCGGGGTCGCGCTGAGCCCGATCCCGATCATCGCCGTGGTCCTCATGCTGGCCACCCCGCGAGGGCGGGCGAACGGGATCAGCTTCGTCCTCGGCTGGATCGTCGGCCTCGCCGTCGCCGGCACCGTCGTGCTGCTGATCTCGGGCGGCGCGGGTGCCGGCGACGTCGGGGCGCCCGCGACCTGGGTCGACATCGTGGAGCTCGTCCTCGGGCTCGGTCTGGTCGGCCTCGCCGCGGTGCAGTGGCGCCACCGCCCCCGCACCGGCGCCGATGCGGGCCTGCCGGCGTGGATGACGACCATCGACACCGTCACGCCGGTGAAGTCGGCCGGGCTCGGGGTCGCTCTCTCGGCGCTGAACCCGAAGAACCTGCTCATCACCGTCGGTGCCGCTGCCGCCATCGCCCAGACCGGTACGGCCCCGGGAGGCGAGGCGGTGGCCCTGGCGGTCTTCGTGCTGCTGGGCACCGTCGGCCCCGCCGTGCCCCTGGGGATCTACGTCCTCCTGGGGACTCGGTCCAGCGCCGTGCTCGCCTCGCTGCGCGGGTGGATGGCGGCGCACAACACCGCGATCATGTCGGTGCTGCTGGTCCTCATCGGCATCAAGCTGATCGGCGACGGGGTCTCGGCCCTGGCCGCGTGAGCCGGGCGGCCTCCCGATTCCCGATGGGATATCACCCTCGACGGGTGAGGTCGCGCGTCGCCGCCTGCACTGGGATGGGGACGTCCACCCACGGCCTCGAGGAGCATCCGTGAGCCAGCCACGCACCGCCCGAGGGAGCGACCACACGTCGCAGCAGACCTGGTGGACCTCCCGGTGGGTCCTCGGCGTCGTCCTGGCCGTGATCGCCGTGATCTTCGTGGTGGAGAACCGCGCGCCGGCCGCGATCCGCCTCCTGATCCCGCTGGTCGTCATGCCGCAGTGGGCGGCATTGACCGTGGCCCTGTTGCTCGGAATCGCCATCGGATTGTTGCTGCGCCGCCGCCGCTGAACATCCGATCAATTCTGATTCCTCCGGTCGCGCGGTTCCGTCATGCCGAACAGCGCACGTCGGTGGGCCGACCGACCAGTTGATTTACAGAATGCCGATCGACTCGTACGTTCGGGTGCTTCGGTTTCCCGGCCCCGGAAACCACGATCGATCATCGTCCGTGGCCGGTCGAGGGTGGGGGAGCCACCTCGGTCGCACTCGAGAGGGGGCCCGCTCACATGGCGCGAGACACGCCGGTCCCCGACGCCGACGGGTCCGTCCGTCACGGCAAGATCGAGATACCGGCGGTTCCCGCACCGTTCGTCCCTCGGCCGGACCTGCGCGCCGAGCTCGACCTCCAGGCCGACGCGGCGGGCCCCGGCGACGTCGTGCTCGTCAGCGCGGCCGCCGGGTACGGGAAGACCGCCGCCGTGGCCGACTGGGTGCGCGCCTCGCCGGCGCGCCCGACGGCCTGGGTCCGCCTCGACACCGGCGACCGGGACGAGCAGCAGTTCTGGGACTCGCTGCTCGCCGCTCTGCGGGCCTGTCCCGGGGTGCCTGCCGAGAGCAGGCTGCGGATCCTCACCGCCGCCTGGTCGCTCGCCGGGTCCGGGTCGCGCACCGCCTTCGTCACCGCGGTGCTCAACGCCGTGGACGCGCTCCCGGTCCCCGTCCGGCTCGTCCTCGACGACGTCCACGTCCTGGTCACCCACCCCGGCCTCCAGGGCCTCCACGACCTCCTGGCCCACCGGCTGCCCACCTTGTCGCTCGTGCTGATCAGCCGTCTCGACCCCCCGGTCGGGCTCCACCGCCTGCGGCTGGAGGGCAGGCTGGGTGAGGTCCGCGCGCGGCGACTCACCTTCACCTCCGACGAGACCACCCAGCTCTTCGCCGCCCAGGCTCCCCAGCTCACCCCGGCGCAGGTCGGCGTGCTGTACGACCGCACCGAAGGCTGGGTGGCGGCGCTCCGGCTCGCCGTGGTGTCGCTGCGGGGCCGGGACGACCCGGCCGGGTTCGTCGACGAGTTCGCGGGGGACGACCGCGGGGTCGCCGACTACCTCATCGGGGAGATCCTCGGTGGACTCGGGGAGCGCGACCGTGCCGTGCTCGACGCCACGAGCGTCTGCGACACCATCACCGCGGAACTCGCAGTGACCCTCTCCGGCCGCGACGACGCGGGCGAGGCTCTCGAGAGCCTCGAGGAGCGCACCGCGCTGCTCACCCCCACCGACGCCCACCGCATCCATTACCGCGCCCACGACCTGCTGCGCTCGCACATCCTGGCCCGGCTGCGCCGCCGGCACCCCGCCACGCTCGCCCAGCTGCACCTGCGCGCGGCTCAGTGGCACGGCGAGCGTCGCGAGCACCTGGAGGAGGTGCGCTACACCGCCCTCGCGGGCGACCCCCGGGCCACCCGCGCCGCCCTGCGTGCCCACGCGGTCGAGCTGATCGGTCGCGGCCAGTTCGGCGTCGTCGCCGACACCATCGCCCGGGTCGCCGACGACGACGGGCCGGACCACCGGCTCGAGCTCGTCACGGCCCTGGTCGAGATCGAGCAGGGGTCGGTCGCCGTCGCGAGCGGGCGGATCGACGACGCCGAGCGGTACCTGGACGGCGACGACGGCAACGTCGGCCTCTTCCTCGAGGTCGTGCGCACCCGGCGCGCCCTCGCCGAGGGCCGCACCGCGGACGCGGTCGCCGCCGCTCGCGCCCTCCGACCCGACGCCGCGGACGGGCTACCGCTGCGCGCGCTGGCCCTGCTGACCAGGGGCAACGCCCTCATGGGCGTCGACCCCGACCTCGCCCGTGCCGACTGCGACCACGCCCTCGCCCTCGCCGACCGCCACGAGTGGCCCTACCTGGGCATGCAGGTCCTCACCACGATGGGCATCCTCGACGCCTCCGATCCCCGACGACGCACCACCGCCGCGGCGTGGTCGGCCCACGACCGCGCGACCAGCCAGGGCTGGCAGGACTCGGCGTGGGCGGTCGGCACCCAGATCGTGCTGGCCGCCACCGCGCTGATGCGCTGCGAGCCCACCGCCGCTCGAGGGCACGTCGACCAGGCGCGGCAGGGAGGGCTCGCCGCCTACCCCCAGCTCGCCACCGCGATCGGGACCCTCGACGGCGCCGCCGAGCACGACCTCGGGCAGCGCCTCGACGGGTGGCGCCGGATGCGACTGGCCCGCCACCAGGCCGGGGCCGTCGACCTCGAGGATCGACAGGTCGCCTTCGCCGCCCTGCTCGAGCACGACGCCGCCCTGGGCCTCGACCGTCATCGGGAGGCCGCGGAGGTCCTGCGCTGGGCGACGGGCCGCCTCGGGGACAGCGGCGGGGAGCTCGCGCTCATGCACGCCCGCCAGCAGTGGGCGGCCCGCCGCGACCCCACGCCCCGCGCGCACCTGACGCCGGTGCTCGAGGGGCGGATCGATGTGGTGCTGCCCGAGACGGTGCTCGCCGCCGACCTGCTCGACGCCGAGATCGCGCTGCACCGCGGCGAGCGCACCACCGCCCGGTCCCGCCTCGACCACGCCCTGGCCCTCGGGGCGGACCTCGACGTGCTGCGCCCGTTCACCGTCGCCCCCGACCCGATCCGACGGCTGCTGGCCGAGGCCGCCGACGGCATCGGGAAGCCCCGGCGGTTCATCGACCGCATCCTCGCCGTCGGCGAGCCGCAGCCGGACAGGCCCGGCACTCCCCCGGCGGAGCTCACCGACCGCGAGCACACCGTGCTGGCCCTCCTGCCGACCCAGCGGTCGCTCCAGGAGATCGCCGACGACCTGACCGTCTCGCCGAACACCGTCAAGACCCATCTCCGGGCGATCTACGCCAAGCTCGGCGCCGGCAGCCGGCGCGAAGCCGTCATCCGCGCCCGCCACGACCAGCTGCTCCACAGTCCGGCGGAGAACTAGGTCCGCGGGCAAGGTCATCCTCGACCAGGCACTCGCCGGACCCGCCGCGAGGGCGCCACCCACCACGGGAGCAGAGTCCGGAGCATGACGCGCGAAGAGACCCGGTGAGTCCCGAAGCGCTCGCGCTGGGCCTGATCAGCGCGTTCCGGGCGACGCCGCTGGCCATCGTCTACGCGTTCCTGGCCGGCCAGCAGCCGCGACGACTGCTGACCGCCTACATCGTCGCCGGACTCGTCGTCAGCCTCGTGGTGGGCATCGCGGTCGTGACGGTGCTCGGCGCGAGCACCCGGGAACCGGCCTCCACCGCCGGGCGCGACGTCGTGGACCTCGTCGTCGGGGTCGGCGCGCTGTCCTACACGGCGGGCTTCTGGAGCGGCCGGATCGGCAACCGCCCGGAGGGGCAGCCGCGGCGTCGGCTCCCGTTCGAGGACGGTCGGTTCGGTCAGGTGCTGCGACGCCCGTCGTGGCCCGTCGCGAGCCGCGTCTCGGGGCGGTGACGAACCTTCCGGGCCTGTTCTACCTCGCCGGGCTCGTGGCCATCCTCGGCACGGACCCCACCCCGGTGAACGGCGTCGTGCAGGTCGTGGTCTACAACGTCCTGCGCTTCGCCACCCCGATCGCCGCGCTCGTCCTCGTCCTCACGCGACCCGACTCCACCCGGTCGGTCGTCGACGGCCTCCAGGCCTGGACGCGTCGCAACAGCCGGCTGCTCATCCTGGTCGTGTTCGGGGCCGCAGGCGTCTACCTGACGGTGAAGGGATTCCTCGGGCTCCTCGGCTGATCGCGCGGGGCCTCACCCCTGGCGGGCGATGCGCGGGAGAGGCGGCGAGACCGACGGTCATCGGTCAGGACCCGACCACCGCGAGGAGCCCGCATGCCCACCCCAGCCCTGCCCGGTCGACTCGGCGAGGTCCGGATGGACGGCGAGCTGCCCCGCCGCGAGGACCTGCCGCTGATCTTCGACGAGCTCGACCACCAGCTGGCCGTCCAGGCCTACCTGTGGTCGCTGCCGCTGGTCTCCTACGCCCAGTGGCAGGCTCAGCACCGGGACGTCTTCGGGGCGACCGACTACGACCTCGTCCACTACGTCAGCTACGCCGACCGCCTCGGGCTGATCACCGCGAACGCGACCACCCCGTACGTCCTCACCTTCATCGACCTCGGCCGGACCGGTCCCGTCGTCGTCGAGATCCCGCCCGGACCCACGGCGGGCGGGTTCTCCGACTTCTGGCAGCGCGAGTTCGGAATTCTCGGCGAGATGGGCCCTGATCGGGGCGAGGGCGGCACGCACCTCGATCGTGCCGCCCGGACACGACGTTCCTCCCGGGACGGAGCACGACCACGTCCACCGGGCCACGGGCATGAACGTCATGATCGGGTTCCGCGCCCTCGACCCCGACCCCGACCGAGCCGGGGCCCTCGTCGGACGCGGTGCGCATCACACCGTTCGACGGCCGGGACGCTCCCGCCACCCGGGTCGTCTCCCCCGCAGGCCGGCCGTGGTCGGGCGACCAGCCGCGCGGGCTCGACTACTGGGTCCGCCTGCACGACATCTACCAGCGGGAGATCGTCGACGAACGCGACCGCTTCTACCTGGCGATGCTCCGTCAGCTCGGCATCGAGCAGGGGAAGCCGTTCGCGCCCGATACGCGGCTGACGCGCGCATCCTGACGACCGCGGCGGCCGCGGGCGAGCTCATCGCCCAGGCGAACACCTTCGCCAAGCGCTTCCCCGGGGCGCACCACTGGCCGGATCGCCAGTGGGAC
Organism: uncultured Actinomycetota bacterium; assembly: GCA_963849235.1. Classification (GTDB taxonomy): domain Bacteria; phylum Actinomycetota; class Actinomycetes; order Mycobacteriales; family Pseudonocardiaceae; genus Actinomycetospora. The sequence goes on from CAWKGY010000011.1 coordinate 157,619, forward strand.
CTGGCCATCGAGATGACCAACTCCGCCCAGCGGGGCGAGGGCTACGACGAGCTCCTCGAACGCGCCTCGTGGTTCTACGAGGCCGTGAGCTTCTCGGCGGCGATGAAGAGCCGGACTCCCGGCCTCGGGCAGGCCTACCTCGGCGCCTACACCGACGCGGACGGCGAGCTGGCTCGACGGCGGCGACGACCTACACCCTGCACGTCCCGCCCGACGTCCCCGCAAAGCTGTTCTGGTCGGTGACCGTCTACGACGTCGGGACCCGCTGCCTGATCGACAACGACCAGCAGCGCGGCGACCGCGGTTCCCGCGACACCGACCTCACCCCCAACGCCGACGGCTCCGTCGACCTCACCTTCGGCCCCGGGGAGCCCGGCCGCCAGAGAACCGGATCCAGACGATCCCGGGGCGGCACTGGTTCGCCTACTTCCGCCTCTACGGTCCGCTCGAAGAGCTACTTCGACCGCACCTGGAAGCTCGACGACATCACCAGGGCCTAGCGCACGAGAAGTGCGGGGACGTCAGGCGGACTGCCACAGCTCGATCCGGTTGCCCTCGGGATCGGTGACCCAGCCGAAGCGACCGATGCCCGCCATCTCCTGGACGTCGTCGACCACGTCCGCCCCGCTCTCGCGCAGCTGCGCGAGCGTCGCGTCGAGGTCGCGGACCCGGAGGTTCAGCATGGTCTGCTGGGTGCTCGACCCGAAGTACTCGGTCCCGGACCCGAACGTCGCGAACACCGTCGGGCCCGGTTCCTGGTGCCACATGCCGTTCTCGTCGACGTCCAGCCCCAGGACGTCGCGGTACCAGGCGCTGAGGGCCTCCGGATCGGCCGCGCGCAGGAAGTAGCCGCCGATGCCGAGCACGCGTTCCATCCGGTCATCGTGCCAAAGCCGCAATCATGTCGATCCGGGAGGCGCCCGTGCGTAGAGGGGTGTCCCCGACGAGCCGTACCACCGAGAGGAACTCACGATGAGCCCCACGACGACACCCATCACCGGCATCCGCACGGTCAGCATCCCGGTCGAGGACCAGGACGCCGCGCTGCGCTTCTACACCGACGCCCTCGGCTTCACGGTCGTGCGCGACGTCCCGACGCCGAACGGCGGCCGCTTCATCGAGCTCGCGCCCGGGGATCCCGGCGTCGTCGTCACCCTCGAACCCGCCGCCCCGAGCACCACCCGCGGCGCCATCGGCATCCGCTTCACCACGGACGACGCCGAGACGGCCCACGACGCGCTCGTCGCCGCCGGCGTCGAGACCGACGACATCCTGCGCTGGCCCGGCGTCCCGCCGATGTTCGGCTTCCGCGACCCCGACGGGAACGCCTTCTCGATCACCGAGAACCCCTAGCCGCCGCGCGCCTCGTCGCTCATTGCCCGGCAGCGGTGAGCTGGTCGTCGATCCACGGGTCCTGGGAGCGGGCGCGACCCTGCGAGTCGGTGTAGCCGCAGTCCCGGTTGGTGATGACGTTCGGATGGGCGGGGTCCCCGAAGACCGGCGGGGCCGACAGGTCACAGATCGCCGAGCCGGTCCTGCCCGACGAGGTCGACGTCGTCTTCGACGAGGATGCCGGGTGTGCGGCAGTCGTCGTCCTGGGACTGGTGGTCGTCCACGGCCCGCTGATCAGGACCAGGCCGGGCGCGGCGCCGGCGTCGGCGGTGGCGAAGGTGACGCGATATCCGGCCGCGCTGTAGCGGTAGGACCCAGTGCCTGTGTGGGCCGGGGCGGTCCGTAGGGCGGCGAGCACCTTGGTCCGCACGGCCGCGGAAGTCAGATGGGGGCTGCTGGTGATCCAGTCGTCGGAGCCGGTGTGGCTGTAGGCCTGTCGGATCGTCTCGAGGTCATCCGCGGCGAGCGCCGAGTAGACGGCCGACACTCGACGGGCAAGCGCCGGATCGAGGGTGCGGTCGTCCTGGTCGGTCAGGGCCGGCCCACTCACCGTCACCCGCGTCGCCGACGGTGCTGACGCAACGGGAGAAACGACCGGGGTCGCGACGACCGCCGGAACCGCCGGAACGGGCACCGGCGCAGCGTCGGCGGTCAGGGCGTACCCGACTCCCCCGGCGCCGCTGACCGTTGCCGCGGTAGCCACGCCGAGCGCAACATGCTGCCAGCGCAACCCCCGACCGAGGCTCCTCGGGCCGGCGACCTGCCGACCGCGGTGATGGCTTCCCACGTGATCCTCCCCCGACGAACCGTGACAGCCCGTGGATCGCGCTCGACTGTCCGGCTGTTACTGCTACTCCGTTCGAGGTACCGGTACATCTCAGGAGTCTTTCCCGGCGGGGTACGAGGATGGAGAAGTCCAGATTTCTCAGGAAAGGCCGCTCTCCGTTCGGGTCATTCCCACCGATCCGGGACGTCGCGAATGGGAGCGATTCCATGGTGAACGCGTGAATCACGCCTGCGGCGGCGCGACGATCGCCGCGCAGCGTTCGTCGGGCGCTTCACCACGCGTGAGCCACTGGCAAGCCGGTCAATCGAGCTGCTCCACGTCGACCCTGTCCGACAGAAGCGATTCTCCGAGAGTCCGGCGGTTGTCGACGAAGGGCGCGAGCTCTTCCCGCAGGTCCACAAGAAATGTGCTGCTGACCGCGGAACGACATCGAACTCGAGCTGCACGGGAGCGACGCAGCAGTCTGGGGGATGGTCGTCACGGCGTCGCGTCCGAGGACGGGGTTTCCGGGCTGTCGAGGACGGCCGCGCAAGCTCCGACGGCCGCCCGAGCTCCGACCCGCCCTGTGCTTGGAGCTCGTCGACGCACCGAGAGCGCCGGCGGCGACGACACCCACCCCTTTCTAGGCCACTCGACGGTATGACTGATCCTTCGATCGGGTGCACTCGCTACGCCTTCGCGTCACAGCGCGGCAGTCTTCGTCGTACCCGAGGTCACGTCATCGGGGCTCCCGCGGATCGCCGATCCGGTCGTCGGGTCGCTCCGGGTCACGGCCCGGGACGACACCTGACGAGGGGGCTGTGGTGGGGCGAGCGACGGTGGCGCGAGGACGAGCGGGACGCCTGGGGATCCTGGGAGCGGTCGGGGCCTGCGCGGTCGGGCTGATCTTCCCGACGGTGGCCGCGGCCGCGCCGGCGGTGGCGCCGCCGCCGGGGGCGACCGTCGTCGGGGCGCCGTCCGCGAGCTGCAAGAATCCGGCGTTCGCGACCATCCAGCCGGCGGTCGACGCTGCCCCGGCAGGCGGCACGATCTACGTCTGCCCGGGGACCTACACCGGCACCGTGAACATCACGAAGAAGCTGCGCCTGCTCGGCGCGCAGTACGGCCGCGACGCCCGTGCGGGGCGCACCACGACGGCCCAGGAGTCCGTGATCACCTCTCCCACCGGCCCCGGATTCGTCGTCGGCGCCGTGGACGGGCTGACGGTCGACGGGTTCACCTTCTCGGGCAGCACCGGCAACGGGATCGACGCCTTCAGCCGGGGCTCGGGCTTCACGTTCGTCGACAACGTGTTCACCGACAACCAGAACGGGATGAACGTCAACGCCACCGGACCGGTGCGCTCGACGATCGCCCGCAACCGGTTCACCGCGAACAACCGCGGCGGCGACCCGCAGGCCGGCACCGGGGTGCTCTTCACCTCCGGCCCGGCCAACGACGTGACCGTCTCGGACAACCTGTTCGAGCGTCACGGCAGCGCCGCGGTCAACAGCATCGGCGACCCGGACCCGACCGACCGCTCCGTCGGCATCGTCATCAGGGCCAACCGCAGCGTGGACGACTCGAGCTTCGCGGTCATCAACAACGCGAACGGAGCGATCGTCGACGGCAACCAGGCGACGAAGGCCCCGTCGGCGGTCGACGGCACGATCATCTACATCGTCGGCAACACCGACCACCTGACGGTCAGCCGCAACATCCTCTCCGGCGACGTCGGCACCGGGATCTCGGCCAACGGGCTCGACGGACCCTTCGCAGCCCCCGAGAGCACGAACCTGCTCATCGACTCGAACATCATCCGTGACCGGACGACGGGCATCCTGATCAACGGCAGTCATCGCAGCGTCACCGTCCGCAGCAACGTCGTCCAGAACTCGACCCGCAACGGCACGACGCCCGGGCGCGGCATCCGGGTCACCGCCGGCAACAAGGGCGTCACCGTGGCGAGCAACGCGGTGGTCGGCAGCAGCGACGTCGACTGCGTCGACGAGTCCACCGGGCACCGGCACCGCCGGCACGGCGGACACCTGGACGAGGAACGCGGGCCGCACGTCCACCCCGATCGGGCTCTGCGTCCCGGGTCGCGCTCCGACGACGTCGTAGGTCCGGCAGGGGCGGGCCCCTCGCGGGGTCCGCCCCTCCCTGCCTGCAGCACCGGACCCGATCATCCGTGAGGCGTCAGGGTTCGGTCGACGGACCGCGCAGGAGATGCTGACGCAGGAGGGCGAACGTGCGCTCGTCCATCGCTCCCGCCGCCGGGGCCCCGGCGACCCGTTGCGCGTGCTCCTCGAGGACCTGCGCCGAGGCGTCCTCGATGGACACACCCGCGGACCGGGCGCGACGCTCGAGGTCGGCGACGGCGTCCGGGAGCGGGACCTCGAGGGCGGCCGCGAGGACGCCCTGCGCCTGCCGGACCGTGGCGTGCCTGCGCAGCAGGGCGGAGAGTTCGTCGACCCCCATGGCCACTCCCGGGTGCTGGCGTCGCGGCAGGACGACGGCGGGGGTCTGGGCCATCGGCTCGGGACCGTACCCCGGTGGCCGTCGGGCCGCGGGCCCGCGCGACGACAGGGCCGTGATCGGGCCGTCGGGCCGCAGGGCGGCGAGCAGCGGGACGGGTGCGTCGTGGAGCTCCAGCGGTCCGCCGTCGATGAGGTGATGGATGCGGGCCTGTCCGAGCACGCGGGCCAGGTGGGGATCCCACGGGCCGAGCCGGGCCAGGGTGAGTACCAGTCCCTGGCTGCTGTGCGGCCGCAGGTCTCGCAGCAGTGTGCCGATCCGGCGGGCCATGGCCCTGTCGACCGCCCCGGACACGCCGACGACGACGTGCCCGCCGGGGTAACTCCGGAAGGCCACCGCGGGCGCACCGGACTCCGAGCCGAGTCGGTCGAGCTCGGCGTCGACGTCGTCGCGGGCGTTCCGGCGCTCGGCGTCCGTGACGTCCGCGGTCGACGTCTCCGGTGGCGAGGGAGGAGCCGGTCCGAGGAACGCGCGCGGCGGGTCCCCGGTGAGCTGGATCCGGTCGAACTGGGACATGTCGATCAGACTCATGGACAGCTGCTCTCGCTCACGTGACCCCGCCGTGAAGCACCGGGGGCCCGGGCGCCGAACGCTGAACCCGCAGGATAGCCACCCCGCCCGAGGGGTGCCGCTCGGAAGATCCGTCAGGGGGCGAGGCCCGCGCGGCGGTCCTGGAGGAACGCCCGTTCGGTGTCGTTGCCGGCCAGGGTCAGGGCCTCGTCGTAGGCGGCGCGGGCCTCATCGACCCGCCCGAGCCGGACCAGCAGGTCGGCGCGGGTCGCGGGCAGCAGGTGGTAGCCGGGGATGTCGAGCTCCTCGACGGCGGCGAGCGCGGCCGCGGGCCCGTGCACCTCGGCGAGGGCGACGGCGCGGTTGAGCGCGACGATCGGGGTCGGGGTGAGCGCCAGGAGCTGGTCGTAGAGAGCGAGCACCTGCGGCCAGTCGGTCGCCGGGCCGTCGGTGTGCACCGCGTTGATGGCGGCCTGGATCTGGTACGGGCCGGGGTGGTTGCGGCGCAGGCAGCGTCGGACGAGCTCGTGGCCCTCGGTGATCAGCTCCCGGTTCCACAGCGTGCGGTCCTGCTCGGCCAGGGTCACGAGCTCTCCGTCGGGTCCCACGCGGGCCGGTCGGCGGGCCTCGGTGAGCAGCAGCAGCGCGAGCAGCCCGAGCACCTCCGGCTCGTCGGGCATCAGGTCGGCGAGCGCCCTCGCCAGGCGCACCGCCTCCGCGGAGAGGTCGGTGCGCAGCAGCGGGCCCGCCGTCGCCGCGTAGCCCTCGTTGAAGATCAGGTACAGCACGGTGAGCACCGGCGGCAGCCGGTCGGGCAGCTCCGCCTCACCGGGCACGCGGTACGGGATGCCGGCGTCGCGGATCTTCTTCTTGGCCCGCACGATGCGCTGGGAGATCGTCGCCTCGGGGGCGAGGTAGGCGCGCGCGATCTCGGGCACCTCGAGCCCGCCGAGCAGACGCAGCGTGAGCGCGGTCTGGGCGAGCGGGGAGAGCGCCGGGTGGCAGCAGGTGAAGATCATCCGCAGTTGGTCGTCGCGCACCGGTCCCACCTCCTCCTCCGGCTCGTCGGACTGGTGCAGCAGCAGGGCCTGCTCGTGGCGGGCCTCGCGGGTGGACTCGCGGCGGATCCGGTCGATCGCCCGGTTGCGGGCGGTCGTGACGATCCAGGCGCCCGGGTTGGGGGGCAGCACCTCCCATTTCTCCATCGCCACCGCGAACGCGTCCTGCACGGCCTCCTCGGCGAGCCCGATGTCGCCGAGGAGGCGTGTCAGGGTGGCGACGCAGCGGCCGTACTCGGCCCGGTAGACGCTGGTGAGGTCCACGTGGTCCCGTCAGGCGAGGCCGTCGAAGGGGCGGACCTCGATGGGCGCCTCGCAGGCCGTGGCGCACTTCTCGGCCCAGGCCAGCGCGGCGTCGAGGTCGTCGACCTCGATGACCCAGAACCCGGCGAGCTGTTCCTTCGTCTCGACGAACGGCCCGTCGGTCATCGTGGTGACGCCGTCCTGCACGCGGACGACGGTGGCGCTGTCGTAGGGCAGCAGCCCTCCCGCGAAGACCCAGATCCCGCGGGACTTCATCTCGTCGTTGACCACCCCGACCCGGCCGAAGGTGCGCTCGAACTCGGCTTCCGAGGGCCGCGGACCGCTCTGGTCGTGCTCCACGCTCAACAGGTAGTGCATGACGATCGCTCTCCTCGTGGGGGTGGTGGTCAGGACAGGCGGCGGGCGACGGTGGGGATCACGATCGCAGCGGCCAGGACGTGGGTCAGCATCAGGAGCGCCTTCGTGGAGCCGGCGGCGTCGACGAGCAGGTCGGGGACGAACGACAGCGCGGTCAGCACGACCGTGGTGCGGATCCACGCGGTGCGCGGGCGGCCGGCGAACCGGCGCAGCCCCACGGCGATGACCAGCCCGAGGACGGAGAAGATCGCGGTCAGGACCGCGAACCCGGACGTCGGGATCGGCGCACCGCCGACGCTCGTGCTGATGCCGATCGCCCGACCGGCGGCCGCGACGACGGCCGTGGTGACCGCTGCCGCGACGGTGGCGACGGAGCCGGCCAGGAGCATCGACCCGAGGCTCGGGGCGGTGGTGGTGGGAGCGGCGGCCGGGGTGTGGGTGGTGGGGACGGTGGTGGACACGGGAACCTCCGGTGGGTGTGGGGACCGGCTCGGTCGCCGGTCTCTCATCCAGGCGACGAACGGGATCGACGCCGTTCGACACGTCGCCGGAACTTTTTTCGAGTGCCCCGGCCGCCACCCGATCGGATGAGGCCCGTTAACGGGCCCGGCCACCCGGCGATCCACCGGCATGACCACCACACCGCAGGTCAGCTCGCCCGACGGGTTCCGCCGGCGTTACGGCTACGAGCCGGAGCTGAAGCGGACCTTGGGCTCGTTCCAGGTGTTCGCGATCTCGTTCGCGTCCGTGTCGGTGGTCATCGGCATCTTCGGGACCTACGACAACGTGCTGGCGGACTCGGGCCCGGTCGGCATCTGGCTCTTCCCCGTCGTGGCGGTGGGCCAGATCCTGGTGGCGCTGGTCTACGCGCAGTTCGCGGCACGCATCCCGCTCAGCGGCTCCTCGTACCAGTGGGCGTCCCGACTGGCCAACCCGACGGTGGGGTGGATGTTCGGCTGGGTCGCGGTGTGGAACGTCGGGCTCGCCCCGGTCGCGATCGACAACGCGCTGGCCAGCCAGTGCCTCATGCCGTTGTTCGGTCTGGCGCCGGACGAGCAGACGGCGCGCCTGATCACGGTGCTGCTGCTGGTGGTCCAGGCCGTGGTCGTCATCGCGTCGGTCCGCATCGTCGGCTGGGCGAACTCGCTCGCCGTCGGTGTGGAACTGGCGATCGTCGTCCTGCTGGGCGTCGCGCTCACCGTCGTGGTGCTGATCACCGGCCACGGCTCGACGGACACGCTGTTCTCGTCGGGGATCGCGGGCGGCGACCTGCACTACTTCGGCATCGGGGGCGGGCTGATGGCGGCGACGATCATGGGCATGTCGACGCTCGTGGGCTTCGAGGCCTCCGCGAACATGGCCGAGGAGGCCCAGGACCCGTTCCGCAGCGTCCCGCGGGCCATCGTCGGCTCCGTCGTGGCGGCCGCGGTCCTCGGGATGCTCTTCGTCGTCGCACTCACCGTCGCGATCACCGACGTCCCGCGCGTCTCGCAGAGCGGCTCCCCCGTCGCGCAGATCCTCCACGACCAGTTCGGGCCGGGGCTCGAGCGCCCCCTGCTGGTCCTGATCGGGTTCGCGTTCTTCGCGGCGGCCCTGGTCTCGATGGCCGCGGCGTCACGCGTGGTGTTCGCGATGGCGCGTGACGAGCGGTTCCCCGCGCCGACCTTCTTCAAGAAGGTGAATCCCCGGACGCAGACCCCGATCCCGGCCACGCTGCTCGTGCTCGCCCTGGGGATCGTCCTGATGCTCCTGGTGCCCGGTGGCGCGCTGCTGCAGCTGATCCTGGCGGGCGCGATCTTCATGTTCGTCGCCTACGCGATGACGATCGTGCTCTACCTCGCCGTGCGCTCCCGGCTCGACCGTCGGGAAGGCGCCTGGGACCTCGGACGGTTCGAGACGCCGGTCGCGATCGTGGCGCTCGTGTGGGTCCTCGTGGCGGTGTTCGTCGCGATCGCGACCTCGGAGACGGCCGCCCCCGTCCTGATCGTGGTCGGCCTCGTCCTCGCCGGCGGCGTCTACCTCGCCTACCTGGTGAGGTTCCGGCGACGCGTCCTCACCCACGAGCCCGGGGAGTGAGACCCCGCCGGCCCCGTGAGCACCGGCCGGACGCGACCGCGATCAGACGGGGACGAGCCAGTCGGCGAGCTCGCTCGAGCACTCGGTCATCCCGCCGCCGGCGCCGCTGGCCCACACGAGCTCGCTGTGGTGGTCGCGGAGCAGCATCTCCACGACCACCCAGTCGCCGCCGAACCGTTCGCGCAGCTTGACGTGGTAGGTCCGACCGCCGATCCCCCGCGCCCACCAGCTGCGCAGCACCTCCCACTGGCCGCTCGACAGCGCCATCCACACCAGCGCGCCCGGCCCCTCACGGCACTCGGCCAGCTGGGCCTCGACGTCGTCGGCGGCCGCCACGGTGTCCGGCCCCGGCTGCGGCCGGGTCTTGCGCTCCGGGCGTGGGCGACGCGCGTCGTCGTCGTCCTCCCGCAGGGTCGGCTTGAGGGGCGTGTTGCGACGGGTCCGGGGAGCGTCGACCGGGCCGAACGCCCGGGCCGAGGTCGAGGCGGCGCCCCGGAGCAGACGCAGCCACTCGCCCGCCCCCGGCCGCAACGACGGGTCGCTGCTCAGGCCCGCGAGGATGCGCTCGGCCTGGGCCGGCGGCGTGTTGGCCAGGAACGGGTGACCGAAGAGCTGGTCGGCGATCTGGGTCCCGTCGGCCGGCGGCGGCGTCCCGAGCAGCATGAAGAAGCCGAGCGCGGCGAAGCTGTAGCGGTCGGCGGCCGGGGTGTACTCGCCGTGGCTCCAGACCTCCGGGGCGGCGAACCCCGGGGTGCCCGCCGGGGCCTGCGTGCGGTGGGACGCGAGCCGCACCAGCCCGAAGTCGACGAGCACCGCGCGTCCCTCGTCGGTGACCACGACGTTGCCCGGAGACAGGTCGCCGTGGATCAGCGACCGACCCGACGACGTGGCCCGCCCGCTGTGCAGCATCTCGAGCGCGTCGGCGACCTGCTCGAGGACGCGGAGCCCGGCCAGGGTGCCCTCGGGGCCGGGGCGCAGCAGCGTCCAGTCCCGCAGCACCGTGCCGGACACCCAGTTCATGACCAGGTACAGCTCGCCGCCCACGGCGTCGGCGCCGCCCCGGTGCGGCGGGTCGCCCTGGAAGTGCTCGCGCACCCCCACCACGCAGGGATGGGTGACGAAGCGCAGCAGCTCGGCCTGCTCGGCCCACCGCGCGCTGATGCGGGCCAGGTCGTCGTGGTGCTCGGGGCGCAGCGCCTTGACCGCGACGGTCTCGGACTCCCCGGCCACCTCGACCTCGGCGCGCCACAGCGAGGCCTCGCCCCCGGACCCCTCGAGGCGGACCAGCCGGTACTTGTCCGGCCGGTCGGGTGGGCCCACGAACAGGTGATCGCCCATCGCCGTCCTCGCCCTCCCCCGTCGACCCTGGCTCGACGATAGGCCGCATCCGGGACCCGGACACCGGCCGACGAGCGCGGTGTGGCGCACGCCCGACCCCGACGACGAACATCGACTCGCATCCGGGCGAGCAGTGACCACCGGGTGGTGGAGGCGACGGGCGTCGCGCGCACCGATCTATCGTGCGCGGATGTCCCAGGCGCCCCGGTGGTCCGAGGAGCGGATCGCGGCCCTGCCCAGCTGGGCGATCATCCGGGCCTCGCTGCTCGTCGCCCCCCGGCTCGCCGCGACGTTGGCCCCGGTCGGCCTCTCCCCCACGCAGTTCGGGGTGCTGGTGCAGCTCGACCACGAGCCCGGCCTGACCCAGTCGGCCCTCGCGCGGCGCTGCCTGATGAGCCCGCAGTCGAGGTGATCCCCGGTGCGTTCGCGGCCCTGGTCTCCGGGGTCGCGCTCTCGCTGCTGACCCCGTGGGGCCTCGCGCGGTACTGGTGGGTGCTGGTCAAGCTGGTGCTCACGACGGCGGTGATCGCCTTCAGCACCTTCTTCGTCGGCGTGTGGGTCGAGGAGAGCGTCGCCGTGGGGACGGCTCCCAGCCCCTACGCGACCGACCTCGCCCTCGGCCCGCTCACGAGCCTGGCGGCGTTCCTGCTCATGACGTGGGCCTCGGTCGCCACACCGTGGGGCCGCACCCCGTGGGCACGGCCTCCGAGCGGACGGCGGGACGAAGCGGTGCGCGTGCCGGCCCCGGGCTGAGCGACCTCACGCCTCGCGGGTGCGCTGGTAGTGGCGGCGCGCCTTCATCCGGTTGCCGCAGATCGCCATGGAGCACCAGCGGGCGGTGTTGGCGCGGCTGCGGTCGAGCAGGAAGAGCCGGCACTCGTCGTTGGCGCACGCTCGTAGCCGGCCGGGCAGATCCCGGGTGACCACTCCCCAGGCCAGGACCGCTCGCGCGGCGAGGCGACGGTCCTCGTCGTCGACGGCGAGTCGGAGGCCCAGGCCGGTGGCGTCGAGCACGGGCTCCCACCTCGTCGCGCGGACCAGGGGCGCGAGCTCGCTCGCGGGGCGACGCCCCCACACCACCTGCTGGAGCCCGTCCCGGGCCTCGCGCAGGTGCGCGACCTCGGCCGGCGACCCCGACCCGCCGTGAGCCACGGCCCACTCCGCGGCGCGCTCGCCGTCGTCGAGGACGTCCTCGATACCGGACTCGCCGACCGGGGTGGTGTTGAGCAGCTCGAGCAGCACCGTCTCGTCCTCGCGGGGCACCAGGTCCTCCATACCGGCAATCCTAACCACCTCGCGGCTCTTGACAAGTTAGGCATGGGACGAGTCCCATGACTCGCAGCACTAACTGGCTCGACGAACTGAGGGAGTTAGCCATGAGCGAGGTGCGCCACCGGCGGACGACCATCCGGGGTCAGGAGGTCTTCTACCGGGAGGCCGGGCCCGTCGACGGGCCGGTCGTGCTGCTGTTGCACGGGTTCCCGACCAGCTCGCGGATGTTCCGCAACCTCATCCCGCTGCTCGCCGACCGCTACCGGGTGATCGCGCCCGACCACGTCGGCTTCGGACGCTCGGCGACCCCGTCGACGGCGGAGTTCGCGTACACCTTCGACGCGCTGACCGCGATCACCGAGGGCCTGCTGGACGAGCTCGGCGTGGAACGCTTCGCGATGTACGTCCAGGACTACGGCGCCCCGATCGGCTGGCGGCTCGCGCTGCACCGGCCCGAGGCGGTGACCGCGATCGTCACCCAGAACGGCAACGCCTACGCGGAGGGCTTCGTCCCCGAGTTCTGGTCGGCGGTCTGGGACTACGGCCACGACCCGAGCGCGGAGACCGAGCCCGGGGTGCGCGGGGCGCTGACCATCGAGGCCATCCGGTGGCAGTACCTGACGGGGGTCGCCGAGCCCGACCGGGTCGACCCCGAGACCTGGTTGTTCGACCACGCCGACGTCTCCCGCCCGGGCCAGGCCGAGATCCAGCTGGCGCTGTTCCGCGACTACCTCACCAATCCGCCGCTCTATCCCGCGGTCCAGCAGTACTTCCGCACCTCGCAGGTCCCGCTGCTCGCCATCTGGGGTGCCGGCGACGAGATCTTCGGACCCGACGGGGCACGGGCGTTCGCCCGGGACCTGCCCGACGCCGAGATCCGCCTCCTCGCCGGCGGCCACTTCCTGTTGGAGAGCGCCCTGGACACCACCGCGAGCTACATCCGGGGCTTCCTCGGGCGGTCCCTGAGCCCCGTCCCGGCCTGAACGCCGCTCCCCCACCCCACGGAACCCGAGGTCATCCCATGAGCATCGACAGCGCCGCCGCCGCCACCCCGAGCCGGAGCCTGGAGGGCCGGACCGTGCTGGTGATCGGCCGCGGCAGCGGCATCGCCCGGGCGACGGTCCTGGCCGCCCGCGATGCCGGCGCCCACGTGGTCGCCGCCGGACGCCACCCGGAGACGCTCGCCGAGGCCTACGCCGGCGAGGCCGACATCAGCACCGAGCGGCTCGACATCACCGACGACGCCTCGATCACCGCGCTCGGCGAACGCCTCGGCCGCATCGACCACGTCGTCTCCACCGCCTCGGCCCGCGCCCGCGGCCGGCTCGCCGACCTGTCCCGCGACGCCGTCCGCGCCTCGCTGGACACCAAGGTCATCGGGCCGCTGATGCTGGCCAAGCACCTCGGCCCGCGCATCGAGCCGGGCGGGTCGTTCGTGCTGTTCTCCGGCGTCGCGGCCTTCAAGATCGCGGTCGGGACCCTGGCCGTCGCGATCACCAACGGCGCCGCCGACACCCTCACCCGCTCGCTGGCACTCGAGCTCGCCCCGATCCGCGTCAACGCCATCTCCCCCGGCGTCATCGACACCGGCGCGTGGGACGCCCTCGGCGACGAACGCAAGGCCGCGATGTTCGCCGACCTGACCGCCCGCAATCCCGCCCGGCGGATCGGCACCGCCGAGGACATCGCTGCCGCCGTGCTCTTCGCCCTGACCAACACCTTCCTCACCGGCGCGACGATCCCCGTCGACGGCGGCGAGGAACTCACCTGACTCCGACGAGGGACCGATCATGGGACTGTCCTGGCAACAGGGACCGTTGTCACCCGGCGCGACCGGCCACTTCCTGGTGCCCGACCCGCTGCCGGCCCGGCTGCTGTTCGCCGAGCCACTACGACGTCGGCTGCGGGTGCGGCTCGGCGGGGAGTGGATCGCCGACAGCGAGGACGTCGTGCTGCTCCACGAGCCCGGCCGCTATCCGGTGGCCTACCTCCCCCTCGCCGATCTCGCGCCCGGCGCGCTCGAGGTGATGAGCCACCACACCCGGCACCGCGACCTCGGGACCACCTCGTGGTTCGTCGTCAGGGCCGGTGGCTCGGTCGCCGAGCGCGCCGCGTGGCAGCACGTCGATCTCCCCGCCCACGCCGCGGTCCTCGAGGGCCGGGTCGCGTTCGCCTGGCGGGCGATGGACGCGTTCTACGAAGAGGACGAGCGCATCGTCGGGCACGCCGCCGACCCCTATCACCGCAACGACATCCGGCGGACCTCGCGCCACCTCGTCGTCCGCGAGGGCGGACGCGTCGTCGCCGACAGCCACGCCCCGCTCGTGCTCTACGAGTCCGGCTTCGCGCCCCGCTGGTACGTGCCCCGCGCCGACATCGACGACGAGGCCCTGACCCCGGTCGAGGGCCGGACGTTCTGTCCGTACAAGGGCCTCGCCAGCTACTACACGGTCGGCGGCGCCGAACGCGCCGCCTGGTCCTACCCCGACGCCTGGCCCGAGGTGGCCGCCGTGCGCGACCTGGTCTCCTTCGAGCCCGACCAGGTGGAGGTCACCCTCGACGGCCGGGTGCTGCCACCTCGAGCCCGGCCAGAAGGTCAGCCCGCACGGCGTCGACCGGGGCCTGACGGCCGACGAGGTCCTCACCGCGCCGCGATAGCACCCACGGGACGTCTCGTGGCGGTCACGGGTCGGGGAACATCCGGACCATGGTGCGTTCCCGTCCCGGTCCGCCGCGCTCCGTCTCCGCATCGTCGCCCGCGGGGACCCGGTCGATACCGACCATCTTGTCGATCACCATGTTCTGGTAGCGGTGCAGCGGTTCCTCGAACCGGAAGCACATCCGCCCGCCGCGGTAGGCGGGGTCCTCGATGCCCTGCTGGACCCGCTCGACGATCTCGACGTCCTGGGTGTTCACCAGGTCCCAGAACGTCGCGAGCGCCTCGATGCCGTCCTCGGCGTCCGGGTCGTCGAGCGACTCGGGGTGGGCGAGCAGCACCGCGGTCTCGACGGTGCGGTTCGCCGCGACGGGCCGGGTGAACAGCACGAACGCGTGGTTGGGCAGGACGACGAGGGCGGTGCCCGGGAAGAGCCAGACGAAGCGCCCGCTGTCGGCGTCCTCGGGTCCGAGGGTGCTCAACGGCCGCAACCCGTCCCAGCCGCCGGCATCGGTGTTGCGCGAGACCGGCGTGGTGCACATGCCGGTGTAGAGGCCGGGGCCCTGCCAGCGGTAGTGGTCGGAGAACCGGGAGACCTGGTTCAGCTCGGGATGGACCCAGGGCAGGTGGTAGTACTCCATGAAGTTCTCGCCGACGAGCTTGTAGTTCGCGGCGACGTCGTAGGTGCGCCGGCGCTGCGGCTGCCACTCGGCGAGGCGGTAGTCGGCGAAGCGCTGCGGCAGGTCCCCGAGCTGCGTGGACAGCGGCGCGGGGTCCGGCGCAAGGGTGACGAACAGGAACGGCCCCCAGGTGTCGACGGCGACCTCGAGCAGCCCGTAGTCGGCGCGGTCGAAGCCGGTGGCCACCGAGGTGTCGAAGATGGCCTCCTGCCCGGCCGGGATGTCGGAGCCCTCGAAGAGCGGCGTGCCCAGGCACGAGCCGTCCGAGTCGTAGGTCCAGCTGTGGTACGGGCAGCGGATGCGCCCGTGGCGACCGACCTCGCGGGCGTCGGCATCGAGCAGCCGGGTCGCGCGGTGGCGGCAGAGGTTGTGGAAGGCGCGCAGCCGGCCGTGGCGGTTGCGGGTGACGATGATCGAGCGTCCGGCGACCTCGACGACGACGCAGGCTCCGTGCCGATCGACGTCCGCGGCGATGCCGACGGCGACCCAGCTCGTGGTGAACAGCTTCTCCTGTTCGAGCGCGAAGAACGCCGGCGAGGCGTAGGCGTCGGGCAGCAGCGTGGACGCCAGGTCCACCGGCAGGCGGCTGGCCCGGTAGGTGCTCTCCTGCGTGAACAGCGCCGGGTCGACGGGGCGCGCCGGCAGCGCGGCGTACGGATCGCCGGTCCGGGCCGTGGTCTCGGTCGTCATCGCTGCCGGGCCTCCCTCCGGAGGTGGGACGGGGGCGGGAGCGCCGGGCCGTCGTGGCAGTGTCGCCACCGATCATTCGTGGCGTCCATCGAAAGCTGCGACACAGGATCATGTACGTTTCGTACATGATCGACCGGCGCCTCCAGGTGCTCCAGGCGATCGACCGGCACGGGACCGTCACCGCTGCCGCCGAGGTCTCGCGCCTGACCCCGTCGGCGGTCTCGCACCAGATGCAGGCCCTCGCGCGCGAGCTCGACGTGGTGCTGCTCGAACAGACCGGGCGCAACGTCCGCCTCACCCCGGCCGCGCACACCCTGCTCGAGCACGCCGCGACCCTGCACGCGCAGTGGGAGCGGGCCCGCGCCGACCTCGCCGCTCACCGGGCCAGCGAGGTCACCGGCTCGCTGCGCTTCGCCGGGTTCTCCTCGGCCGCCGCGGTCGTCGTGCCCCGCGCGCTGTCCCGGCTGCGCGAGGACCACCCGCGCCTGCGGGTGCACCTGCGCGAGAGCGAGCCCGCACGGTCGTTCGACCTGCTCGCCGCCGACGACACCGACATCGCCGTCGTCGTGGCCACGCCGAGCATCCCGCCGGCCTCCGACCCCGCCTTCGACCAGCTCCCGCTGTTCTCCGAGCCCCTGGACCTGCTCGTCGGCCCCGAGCACCGCCTCGTCGACCGCAGGGGTGTCGCGCTGGCCGACGTCGCGGCCGACCCGTGGATCGTCGGGACGCCCGCCCGCGCCTACCACCAGCTCGTCGTCCTGGCCTGCGCCACCGCGGGCTTCGCGCCCGAGATCGCCCACTACGCCGACGAGTGGGACACCGGCGCCGCACTGGTGGCCCGCGGGTTCGGGGTCGCCCTCGTCCCCCGCCTGGCCGACCTCCCCGCCCACCACGACACCCGGCGTATCCCGATCCGGACCGACCCGATCCCCACCCGCAGCGTGCTCGCCGCCCTGCGCGCCGGGTCCGCGGGACAACCGACGATCGCCGCCGGTCTCGACGCCCTCCGCCGGGTCGTCGACGGGCTGGAAGGGATCGCGACACCTCGGTGACGGCCCGGCGAGGCTCTCCGGACCCGGAGCGTCACGCAGGGCAGGCAGCCCCGGACCTACCCGGTGGGGTGTCGGAGCAGTTACTGTGTTAGGCGCGCTCACGACGACGGGTCACACGGTCCGTCGCGTTCGAGGACGCCCCAGCCCCCGGCGTCGACGCGGCACGGCGACGACCACGGGGTTCCAGTGACATTCACGGTGACAGCGACGTCCACTCCCACCTGGTACGGCCACGGGCGGCAGACCGTCCTCGTCGTGTGCGGGGTCCTCACGGGTGCGCGGTGGCCCACGCTGTCCGGGCTCATCGCGGAGACCGAGGCGACGGGGGTCGATCGGATCGTCCTGGATCTGCGAGCCGTGGGCTCCTGCGATCGCGATGCGCTCCTCGCCCTCGTGGCCATCCGCGGGCGTCGGCCGTCCCGGCACCCGTGCGTGGTCGACGTCGTCGGGGTGCGGACGGGGCAGTTCGTCGGCGCTCTGGCCGAGGAACCCGTCCGGGGGCTGCACTCCCTCCAGGTGCTCATCGACGAACTGCGGAGGCCGGCGGTCGTCTCGCCCTTCGCGAGCGACGGCGTCGCGCGCGCATCCGTCACCGCCACCGCGTCATGATCAGCGAGCACGATCTCGAGCTGATCGGGCCCCGCCCCTCCCGGGAGACGACCCACCCGTCCTCGCGAGCGCGCGCCCTCGGCGACGTCCGTGCCGAGCTCGACCGTCTCCGCGTCCGGCCGGACCGGCCGGTGGCGGCGCGGCGGGAGTACGGGCCCGGATGTGTGTGCCTGGGACTCGCCGGGCCGATCGACCGGGACACCGCGGAGCGGTTCGAGGATCTGCTGGTCGAGGTCCGCGTCCGTGGGTACCACGAGTTGATCATCACCCTGGCCGGGCTCGGTGCGTGGCACCCGCACGTGGCGCGGGTCCTGGCCCGTGCCCGCATCAAGCATCTCGTCGCCGGCGCCCACGTCGAGCTCCACGACGTCCCCGACCCGCTCGCCGTCGCCCTCGGGCCCGCCGCGGCGACCACCTTCCGCATCGTCGAGACGGCGGGCACGGGGAGGCCCGCGCCGGCGGCGCGTCCGGGCAGGCGGAGGACGTCGAGGGTGTCCAGGGTCCGGACCACGAGGCGGTAGCCACCGTCCGGTCACGATCTGCGGAACGCTCTCAGCAGTCGAAGACCGACCAGCACAGATGGTTGCGCCGCCGCTGGTCCTCGAGGACGAGCTCGCGTGCTCGATGGCCGCGCGCGGCCGCGGGTCGTCCGGCCGGACCGACTCGAACAGCTCGAGGACGTGCTCCGCGCACGAGGCCGCCCACAGGGCGAGGAGGTGGTGGTCGGCGTCGGTGAGCGTCCCGCCGCGGCGGATCGTCACGAGGCGGGGGTCGCGGACCTTCGAGAGGATCACGACCGCGTGGTCCGCAATGCCCAGGGCGGCATGCCGAGGAGAGGCGCGAATCGGCCCTGCATCTCGACCGCGGACGGCAGCGGGCGCCAGAAGATGGTCACCTCGGCGATCCTTCCGTCCGCGTCGAGCCGGATGTAGTCCATCCCGTCGACCACCGTGTCCTCCATCTGCAGGCGGAAGAATGCGGCGTGGTGCGTCTCGCCGCTGAGGACCTCCTTGTAGTCGAGGTCCGCCGCCACCGTGGAGACGCCCTGGATGGCCGCCGTGACGGCCTCGCGACCGGTGAGCGGCTCATCGCTGAGCGGGCCGATCAGCATCACGTCCTCGGCGAGGACCCGGGCGAGAGCGGCTTCGTCCGCGCCGCCGTGCGTGCAGTCGACGAAGGACTCGACGGTGGCGCGGTGCTGGGCGAACGTGGTCATGGCTACTCCCGTGGTCTAGAGCGCCGTGGTGCCGCCGTCGGCGACCAGTTCCAGGCCGTTGACGTAGCTGGAGTCCTCGGAGGCGAGGAACAGGGCGACGGTGGCGATCTCCTCGGGGCGCCCCATCTCTCCGCGGGGGATCAGGGACTCGAACGCGGCCTTGGTGGCCTCGTCGAACAGTTCTTCCTGTTTGGCGGTAGCGACCTGGCCGGGGGTCAGGACGTTGACCCGGATCTTCCGGTCGCGCAGTTCGTTGAGCCAGACACGGGCCCAGGCCTGCTGGACGGCCTTGCTCCCGGCGTAGAGGCTCCAGCCGGGGAAGGCGCCGAGCGAGGCGTTGGAGCCGGTCATGAGGATCGAGCCGTTGTCGTTGATCAGCGGCAGCGCCTTCTGCACGGTGAACAGGGTGCCGCGCGCGTTGAGCGAGAAGGCGCGGTCGAACTGTTCCACGGTGATCTCGCCGAGGACGCCCGGTTCGCCCATCCCGGCGCTGGCCCACAGCACATCGATCGAGCCCTTCTCCCGCCGGACGGTGTCGTACAGGCGGTCCAGGTCGTCCAGGTCGGCGGCGTCACCCTGCACGGCGGTGACGTTGCGGCCGATCAGCTCGACGGCGTCGTCCAGTACCTCCTTGCGCCGGGCCTGGATGAAGACGTGAGCTCCTTCCTCGACGAACAGCGTGGCTCCGGCCAGCGCCATACCGGTCGATCCGCCGGTGATCACCGCGACCTTGCCGTCGAGCTTTCCCACGATGAGGCCTCCTGAGCTGGGGCAATCGGGACGGTCCGTACGCTAAGTACACCGTTCTGTTTGCTTAACGTAGCGGCGGGTCGGCCGGAGCGCAAGCTATGTACACCGATGCGTACCGAGCGGGGCTAGACTGCGGACATGGCGGAGGTGGAGAAGGGCCCGCAGGGCCGGCGTCGGGGCAGGGGTGCGCGCGAGCGGATCCTCAGCGCCTCACAACAGCTCTTCCGCGATCAGGGCATCAACCGCACCGGCATGGACCAACTCTCCGCGGTGGCCCAGGTGTCCAAGCGCACGGCCTACCAGCACTTCGCCACCAAGGACGAACTCGTCGCCGAGTACCTGCGTCGGTTCGATCCCGACGTCATGCCCGGAGTGTTCGACCGCGCCGACCTCACGCCCCGCGAACGACTCGTCGCCGCGTTCGACCTGCCCGCGTCCACACCCCTGTGCCCCTACATCGCGGCGGCCGTGGAACTCCACGACCCGGAACACCCCGCAGCCCGGTACGCGCGCGAGTACAAGACCGCCGTCGCCGCGCGACTCACCGCGACCGCCCGCGAAGCCGGCGCCCTCGACCCGGAGCAACTCGGCGAACAACTGGCGCTCCTTCTCGACGGCGCCTCGGCCCGCACCCAGGTCCTCGGCAGCGAGTCCTTCTCCACCGCCGCCGCCATCGCCGCCGTCCTCATCGACAACGCCATCCCCCAGCCATCTCCGGGGCAGCCCGGCGACGACCGACGCCACGACAGGCTCTCCTCCTGTCCCCGCGGGAGGCCGGTGACCCGCCCGGGTGCGCCTCGTGGGCCGGGACGTCCGCGGACGGTCGGCCCGCTCCCGCCCCGGGCGCAGCGGCCCGAGCGGCTGACAGAATCCCCGGGTGAACCGCGTCGCCGTGCACCAGTCGGTCCTGTCCTCGAGCGACCCCGTCGCCGCCGTGGGCGCCGCGCGGGCGGCCGGGGTGGACTCGATCGGGTTCCACGTCGCGTCGATCGACTCGGCGGAGGCGCTGTGGGACAAGGGCGCCGGGTCGGCGATGCTCGCCACGCTGGTCGACGCACTCCTGGTCGCCCGGGTCACCGCGCTGGACGTCGGCCGCGTCGACCTGTCCCTCCACGGCGACCCGATGGACGTGAGCAGCCCGCAGTACCGCGTGCTCGACCTGGGGTCACGTCTCGGGTGCCAGTTCGTCACGGTGCGCGCGACCGATGGCAGCGTCGAGGAGAACCGGGCCCGGTTCGCCGAGCTGGACGACACCGCCGCCCGGCGGTCGGTCCGGCCGCTGCTGGTGCCGATCCCCGGGACCGCCGCCGGTGGGGTCCGCGAGGCCGCGGACATCGTGCGCGGGACCCGGGGCGGGGTGGTCCTCGACGTGCGCCCGCAGGGCGCGGACCACGACGAGGTGGCCGACCTGATCGCCGAGCTCGGTGACCTGCTCGGCTACGTCCGGGTGGCGGCCCACGAGCTCGACGCCGACATGGGCCCGGCCACCAGCCTGCTGGCCACGCTGCCGCCCCAGGTCCCGCTGGTGATCGGCTCACCCCCGGCCGACGCGGGCGAGGCTCCCGCTCCGGGCGACGACGTCGCCTTCCTCACCGCGTGCCGGGCCGGGCTCGACCGGCTCCTCATCCACCCGCGGGCCCTCGCCGCGGAGCAGGCCCGCTGACTCAGCCGCTGCGCCCGGACGTCAGGTAGGCGACGACGAGGTCACCGAGCATCACGCGGTAGTGCTCGCGCAGCGCCGGGTCGGCCAGGTCGCGCCCGAACAGCGCGCCGAACGTGTGGCGGTTGGCGATCCGGAAGATGCAGAACGAACTGATCAGCATGTGGACGTCGAGGGCGTCCACCTCCACGGTGAACACCCCCGACGCGCGGCCCGCGTCGAGGATCTGGCCGATCACGTCGAGGGCCGGGGCGGAGAGGTTCGAGAGCGTCGGCGACCGGGCGATGTGCACGGCGTCGTGGGTGTTCTCGATGCTCACCAGGCGGACGAACGACGGGTGCGCCTCGTGGTGGTCGAACGTGAGCTCGGCCAACCGGCGGATGGCCGAGACCGGGTCCATGTTGGCGACGTCGACGGCCTGCTCGGCGGCCCGGATCTCGCCGTAGGCCTTCTCGAGGACGGCGGTGTAGAGCTGTTCCTTGCCGCCGTAGTAATAGTAGATCATCCGCTTCGTGGTCCGGGTGCGCGCGGCGATCTCGTCGACGCGGGCCCCACTGAAGCCGCGTCGGGCGAACTCCTCGGTGGCCACGGCGAGCAGCTCGGACTTGGTGCGCTCGGCGTCGCGCCGTCGTTCGACGCCCTCGACCGCCCCGGACGCTGACATCGATCTCCTCGCCCCGACGGTCCCCGACAGACCGATCGTAGACACCGCTGCTCCGACGGCCGGCGAACCCGAGTGCGGTCTTGTGATCTCGGCCTCAGGCACTGTATGAACGTACCAGTTCGTACATTACGAGTCTGGAGATGGACATGAGCGACGACGTGGTCGGCCCGGCCCAGGACCTCGAACCCCCCGGGACGAGGGCGCCCCGCAAGGCCGCCCTCGCCGGGTGGATCGGCAGCGTCGTGGAGTACTACGACTTCTTCATCTACGGCACGGCCGCCGCGCTCGTGTTCGGCAAGATCTTCTTCCCTTCCGGCAACCCGACCCTCGCCAGCCTGGCCGCGCTGGCCACCTTCGGCGTCGGGTACATCGCCCGCCCGATCGGCGCCGCCGTGCTCGGGCACTACGGCGACCGGTTCGGCCGCCAGCGGGTCATGATGATGAGCCTGGTGATGATGGGCACCGCGACGTTCCTGGTCGGGTGCCTGCCGACCTACGGCCGGATCGGGATCGTCGCCCCGATCGCGCTGGTCGTCCTCCGCCTGCTGCAGGGCTTCTCGGCCGGCGGCGAGCAGAGCGGGGCGAACTCGATGACCCTCGAGCACGCCCCGGCCCGCCGGCGCGCCTTCTTCACCAGCTTCACCCTCAGCGGCACCCAGGCCGGGCTCATCGTCGCCACCCTGATCTTCATCCCGCTGGCCGACCTGCCCACCGAGGCCCTGATGACCTGGGGCTGGCGCATCCCGTTCTTCCTGAGCGTCATCGTGGTCGGCGTCGGCATCTGGGTCCGCCGGACCATGCCCGAGACCCCGGCCTTCGCCGAGGCCGCCGAGACGCGCGAGGTCGCCAAGCTCCCGATCGCCACGCTGTTCCGCGAGCACGGCCTCGACGTGGCCCGGGTCGTCGGCTGTGCCCTGGTCGCGGTGGTCAGCACCATCACCAGCGTCTACGCGCTGTCCTACGCCACGGGGCCGGTCGGGCTGGACAAGGCCACGGTGCTCGCCGTCGGGGTCGTCGCGAACGTCGTCGCGCTGGCGGCGATCCCGCTGTGGGCCGCACTCGCAGACCGCATCGGGCGCAAGCCGGTGTTCATCGGGGGCGCCCTGGGCTCCGGCGCGCTGACGTTCGCCTACCTCGGCGCGATCTCCAGCGGCAACTACACGCTGATCTTCGTCGTCGGCATCGCCCTGGTCGGCGTGGTCTACAGCGCCGCCAACGGGGTGTGGCCGTCCCTCTACGGCGAGATGTTCTCGACCCGGGTGCGCTGCTCCGGCATGGCCATCGGCACCCAGATCGGGTTCGCCCTGGGTGGGTTCGCCCCCACCATCGCGACCGCGATCGCCGGCCCGGGCGCCGGCGGCTGGGTCCCGGTCGCGGTGTTCACCGGCGTCTGCACGGTCATCGCCGCCGGGTGTGCGCTGAGCACCCGCGAGACCTACCGCGTCCCCATGAACGAGCTCGGCGCGAAGCCCGCCCACGCCCCCGTGCTGGCCGCCGCATGACGGTCCGCGAACGCCATGTCGTCGGCCTCGTCGGAGCGGGGATCGGGCCGTCCCTGAGCCCCGCCCTGCACGAGCGCGAAGGCGCCGCCCACGGGCTGGACTACTCGTACCGGCGGTTCGACATCACCCGGCTCGGCGTCGAGCCGGGTGAGGTCGGCGCCCTCGTCGAGCACGCCCGGCGGGAGGGCTTCTCCGGCCTGAACGTGACCCATCCCTGCAAGCAGCTGGTCATCCCCCACCTCGACGCCCTGTCCCCGGACGCCGAGGCGCTCCAGGCCGTCAACACCGTCGTGTTCGAGGGCGGGCGGTCGATCGGGCACAACACCGACCGGTCGGGCTTCGCGGCGGGCTTCCGCCGGGGGCTGCCGGGCGTGGCCCGGGACCACGTCGTCCAGCTCGGGGCCGGCGGAGCGGGGATCGCGGTGGCGCACGCCCTGCTCGACCTCGGGGTCGGGACGCTCACGGTCCTCGACGTCGATCCCGAGCGCGCCGCGACGGCCGCCGCAGGCCTCGGGCCCCGCGCGGCCGCCGCGGACCTGGAGCGGCTCCCGGACCTGCTCGGCGCCGCCGACGGGCTCGTCCACGCGACACCGGTGGGGATGGCCGCGCACCCGGGCCTCCCGCTGCCGGCCGACCTGCTGCACCCGCGGCTCTGGGTCGCCGAGGTCGTCTACCGCCCCCTGGAGACCGCGCTGCTGCGGGAGGCCCGGCGACGCCGGTGCCGCACCCTCGACGGCGGGGCGATGGCCGTGTTCCAGGCCGCGCACGCCTTCACGCTGTTCACCGGCCGTCAGCCCGACACCGACCGCATGCTCGCCCACTTCGCCGAGCTCGTCGACGGTGCGCCCACCGAGCGGATCGCATGACGGGTCCCGACGCGGCCGTCGCCCCACAACGATCGATACTGCGCCGGTCGACCCTGCGCCGGTCGATCGCGACGGTCTGCCTGTCCGGCACCCTGGGCGACAAGCTCGCCGCGGCCTCCGGCGCAGGCTTCGACGGCGTGGAGATCTTCGAGAACGACCTGGTCGCGGCGCCCCTCTCCCCCGCCGAGCTCCGCGTCCGGTGCGCCGACCTCGGCCTGGCCGTCGAGCTCTACCAGCCGTTCCGCGACGCCGAGGCCCTCCCGCCGGAGGCGTTCGCGCGCGTCCTGCGCCGCGCCGAGGCCAAGTTCGACGTCATGACGAGCCTCGGCGCCGACACCGTGCTGATGTGCTCGTCGACCTCGCCGGACGCCGTCGACGACGACGACCTCGCCGCCGAGCAGCTCGCCGCCCTGGCCGACCGGGCCGCCGAGCAGGGACTGCGGATCGCCTACGAGGCGCTCGCCTGGGGGCGGCACGTGTCGACCTGGGACCACTCGTGGGAGATCGTGCGCCGGGCCGGGCACCCGTCGCTCGGCCTCTGCCTGGACAGCTTCCACGTCCTCTCCCGCGGCTCGGACCCGACCGGGTTCGCGGCCGTGCCCGCCGACCGGCTGTTCTTCCTGCAGCTCGCCGACGCCCCGCAGCTGTCGATGGACGTCCTCCAGTGGAGCCGCCACCATCGTCTGTTCCCCGGTCAGGGGGCCTTCGACCTCCCGGGATTCCTGGGGCACGTGCTCGCTGCGGGCTACCGGGGCCCGCTCTCGCTGGAGGTCTTCAACGACGTCTACCGCCAGTCCGACCCGGCCCGGACGGCCGTCGACGCGATGCGCTCGCTGATCCACCTGGAGGAGCAGCTCGCCCGGACGCCCACGGCGACGACCCTGCGCGACCGGGTGGTGCTCACCGCTCCGCCCCGTGCTCCCGAGCTGACGGGGCACGCGTTCACCGAGATCGGCGTCGACGCCGTGTCCGGACCCCAGCTCCGCCACGCCCTGGCGACGCTCGGCTTCACCCACACCGGCCAGCACCGCAGCAAGCCGGTGGAGCGCTGGCAGCAGGGCGAGGCCACCGTGCTGCTCAACGCCGCCACCCTGCTCACCGGCTGCCCCGGCGGGGCCGAGATCGGGGCCGTGGCGGTCTCCTCGGACGACCCCGACTCGTCGGTCGCGAGGGCAGAGACACTGCGCGCGCCGGTGCTTCCCCGGACCCGGGGGCCCGCCGAGGCCGACATGGCGGCGGTCGCCGCCCCGGACGGCACGTCGGTCTTCTTCGCGCGCAGCGGCGGGAACTGGATGGCCGACTTCCTCCCGACCGGGGTCGGGCCGGAAGGGAGCACGGGCATCACCCGGGTCGACCACGTCGGGCTGAGCCAGCCGTTCGACCACGCCGACGAGGCGTTCCTCTTCTACCGCGCCGTGCTCGGCCTCGACCCCGAGACCATCAGCGAGTTCGCGGCGCCGTTCGGGCTGATGCGCAGCCGCACCGTCGTCGATCCGGCCCGACGCGTGCGCCTCGCGCTCTCCGTGGCGGTCCTGCGACGCGGGGAATGGGCCCCCGGCGTGCCCGACCCGCAGTACGTCGCGTTCGCCACCGACGACATCGTCGCCACCGGACGGGCCCTGCGCGCCGCGGGGGCGCCGCTGCTGACGATCCCCGACAACTACTACGACGACCTCGACGCCCGGCTCACGATCGACCCGGCGCTGCTCGAGGCGCTCCGCGAGATCGGCGCGCTGTACGACCGCGACGCCCACGGCGCGTACGTCCACCTCGCCACCGCGGTCCTGGGCTCGCGGGTGTTCTTCGAGGTCGTCCAGCGCACGGGGGACTACGCGGGCAGCGGCTCGGTCGATGCCCCGGTCCGGATGGCGGCCCACCGCCAACAACGTCTCGGGAGCAGTTGAGAGGGACCGACCGGGGCGTGGTCGTCGTAGGCTTTCCGCTGTGACGAGCACTGCCCGAGAACGACGGTTGATCGAGACGTTCCTGGCGCTCACCGACACCCTGACCGGGGAGTTCGACACCGTGGATTTCCTCACGATGCTCGCCGAGCGATCCACCGACCTGCTCGGGGTGTCCGCGACCGGGGTCGTGCTCACGGACGGCCGCGGCGGGTTGTCGGTGGCCGCGGGTTCCTTCCGACGATCCGAGCTGCGCGAGGTGTTCGCCGCCGCGACCGAGGCCGGTCCGTGCCGCGACTGCGTGGACAGCGACGCCCCGGTGTCCGCCGCCGACCTGCGCGACACCGACCGCTGGCCGCGGTTCCGGGCCGCTGCGGCCGCGGCCGGATTCGCCGCCGTCCATGCGGTACCGATGCGTTCGCACGAGCGGGCGATCGGGGCGGTGACCTTCCTGCACGACGAGCCGCGCCGCCTCGACGCGGCCGACGCCCGCCTCGGCCAGGCGCTGGCCGATGCCGCCACGATCGGGCTGCTGCACGAACAGGCGGCGCGTCGCGCCGAGACCGTCGCGCAGCAGCTCCGGTCCACCCTGCAGAACCGGGTGATCCTCGAACAGGCGAAGGGCGTGGTCGCCGCACAGGGCGACGTGAGCCCCGCGGACGCGTTCACGATCCTCCGTGCTCACGCCCTCAGCCAGGGCCTCCATCTGTCGGACCTGGCGCGCGGCGTCGTCGAGCGCACCGTCGACGTCGCCACGGTCATCCGCTCGCGGCCGTGATCGCCGGTACCGCCGGCACGGAGGGTGGGGGCGACGCGCCCGGTCAGTCGCCCTGGTCGAGGAAGTCGATCGCGGTCTGGCGGGAGACGATGCCGCGGGCCAGCGAGGTGAGGGGCTGGCGGGTCTCGTGGGCGTGGTCGCGGAGACGGACGAAGGCGTCGCCCATCTCGAGTCCTCCCACCTCGGCGATCACGCCCTTGGCCTGCTCGACGACCGCGCGCCGGCGCAGCGCCAGCTGGAGCCTCTCCGTCACCGCCTGCTGGGCCTGCAGGTTGCGCTCCTGCAGGATCGTGATCGTGGCCGCGTCGGCGAGGGCCTGGGCCACCCGGAGATCGGCCGCCGGCAGCTCCCCGATCTCGGCGCCGAAGAGGTTCAGCGCGCCGATGGTCCGCCCGCGCAGCCGCATCGGGAGTGCGTGCACCGAGCGGAACCCCCGCTCGGTCGCCCACGTGGTGAACTGTGGCCAGCGGCCCGACGCGACGAGCTCGGGAGCGGTCACCGGCAGCGCGCTGCGGAAGCAGTCGAGGCACGGCCCCTCGTCGGCCTGGAGCTGGAACAGCTCCACCAGGCGAGCCGCTTCACTGGATGACGCGAGGAGTTCGAGGGTCCCGTGCTCGTCGGAGACCAGGAGCCCCGCGGCGCTGATGGGGAAGAGCACGACGCAGTCGAGCGTGAGTCCGTGGAGCAGGTCGAGGATGTCGAAGTCGGCCACCAGGGTGTCGGTGAGCCGAACGAAAGCCTCCAGCAGCGCCGCTTCCCGGTGAGGTTCCGAGGTGGGCACTACTCCCCCTTGTCGAACCGCAGCGTGCGGGCCACGACGTCGCGTGCGACCGCGTCGATCGGGCGGTCGTGGACGAAGGCGTGCGCACGGAGGGTCGCCAGTGCGGCGTCGGGCGACAGGTCGAGCTGAGCGATCACCATGCCGGTGGCCTGGTAGACCTCCCGTCGCTCGAGGGGCAGGTCGGACGGCCAGTCGTCCGGGTCGTGGTCGGGTTCGGGGGTCCCCGTGGAGTCCAGCGTCGCGGACGGGCGCGATCCGAGGACGGTCCAGAAGGCGGCCTGGGAGGCACGACGGGCGCGGGCCAGGTGCTCCGGGCTGCAGCTCACCGGGCTGGTCGTGGTAGAAGTCGAGCACTCCGACGCTGATCGGTCCCCCGAGCAACGGGAACACGTAGATCCCCCGGGCCGAGGTGTCGCGCCTGGCCGCCGCGGCGAAGACCGGCCACCGTTCGTGCGAGCCCTCCGTGATGTCCGGGATCAGGACGGGGGCGCGGGATTCG
The DNA here is from genome assembly GCA_963849235.1 of uncultured Actinomycetota bacterium. Taxonomy (GTDB): domain Bacteria; phylum Actinomycetota; class Actinomycetes; order Mycobacteriales; family Pseudonocardiaceae; genus Actinomycetospora. The sequence goes on from CAWKGY010000011.1 coordinate 185,494, forward strand.
AAGGCCTGGACGCACGGGCCCTCGCCGAGCCGGAACTGGAGCTCGTCGATCCTGGTCGCCACGGCGTCGCTGGCCCACAACAGGACCTGGTTGTCGATGCTCGTCATCGCGGTGATCGACGCGCCCGTCACGGGCAGGGTCTCGATGCACAACTCGCAGATGCGCTGGGCGGCGCGGCGGCCTCCGTCCGTGCCGACCGCAGCGAGACGCTCGGCGAAGCCGGAGGGCTCGCTGCCGCCCGTCGATCTCGCCATCTCGCCCCTGACCTCCGAGTACTCACGACTCCACGCAGCCGGAACGACCCGGTCGCGCCGGTCAGGCTAACGCTCGCTGGGGGCGTGGGGAGGGCGGGTGGAGGTCAGGGGGCGCCGGGTCAGACCGCGAGGCGCGAGACCTCGGGGTAGTCGGGGAGGTCGATCGCATCCGCCGGCGGACGGCCGAGGCGATCGAACAGCCCACCGAGCTTGTCGGTGGCCTGGGCGGCCACGCCGAAGACGACGCGCTGGACCGCCCGGCCGGCGGCCGACCGCGGGTTCATCGCGCGGAGCATGGCCGGGCGGACGTTCTGGGCGCGGTCGACGAAGGGCCGCATCAGCTCCTCGTAGCGGGCGAGCGCGGGCCGGGGATCGTCGTGGCGGTCCAGCTCCCCGGCCAGGATGTGGGCCCCGGTCAGGGCGAGGCTCGTCCCCGTGCCGAACGGGCCCGCCGACCACGCGGCGTCGCCCAGCAGCACGCTGCGACCGTGGCTCCAGCGCGGGAGCTTGGCCTGCGCGATCCCGTCGAAGTACATCGAGGCGTCGTCGAGCGCGGCGAGGACCCGGGGCGCCTGCCAGCCGACGTCGGCGAACGTGCGCCGCAGGATCAGGATCTGGGCCTCGCGGCTCAGCTCCTCGAGCCCGCGCACGTCGGACAGGAAGATCAGCATCGCCCGGGTGGTCCCCCGGTTGTCGGGACGCAGGCTGACGCTGCGCGAGCCGAGGGCGTGGTGCCAGCGCCACCAGCGGTCGTCGTCGGGAACCCGCGGGATCGTCACGTAGGCGATGTACATGCCGAGCTCGGTCAGCTCGGCCTCGGGGACCACGAGCGCCCGGGTCCGCGAGCGCGTCCCCTCGGCGACGACGACGAGGTCGGCGTCCAGGTCGTCCCCGCCCGCGAGGTGGGCCGTCACGTGGTCGCCGTGGTCGGTCAGGTCGCGGATCTGCTCGCCGAAGCGGTAGTCGGTGGTGTCCCGGGTGCGCTCGTAGACGATGCGGGCCATCTCGCCACGGAGGATCTCCAGCTCGGCGGTCGGCCCGTCGGTGTCGTTGGTGCCGGCCGCGAACTCGGCGATGGCCGCCCCGTCCTCGTCGACGAACCGCAGCCCCACCTCGGTGGTGTTCGCCGCGCGGATCGCGTCCTCGAGGCCCATCCGGCGGGCGACCTCGCGGCCGGTCCCGCGGATGTCGATGTTCTGCCCCTCGTCGCGCAGTTGCGGTGCCCGCTCGACGACGGTGGTCCGCCAGCCGCGCGCGGTCAGGGCGTGCGCGAGGGCGGGCCCGGCGATGCTGGCGCCGGAGATCAGGGCATGACGGGACACGGTTCTCCTCGGGATGACTGCTCCCGGGATGCCCTGGTCCCCGACGTTGACACGGACCCGGCGGGGTCGGTCCGTCACAGCGCCGCGAGGCCCTCCCCGAGCCGGTGATCGACTTCTCTGCGGCGGCAGCGCGTCACATCGGAGGCGCGTTTCGCCGCGGAGCTCGCGATCAGGGGTGGGAGATCCCGGGGAACTGGGCGCCGTCGACCCGCAGCGTGGCGCCGCTGACGTAGCTCGCGGGTCCCGAGGCGAGGAAGGCGACGACGGTGGCGAGCTCGTCCGGGCTCCCCCAGCGGGCCCCGGCCCCGAAGCCGCGATCGGCGAGGATGGCCGCGCGGGCGGCCGGCTCGTCGATGCCGTCGGCCGCGGCGCGCGCGTCGATGCGGTCCTGCCACACCCCGCTGGTCGTGTAGCCGGGCACGACGCAGTTGGCCGTCGCCCCGTGCGCCCGCAGGTCCTGGGCCTGATAGGCGGTCAGGGCGATGAGCCCCGCATTGGCCACCCCGGTGACCGCCACGTTCGGCACCGCGAGCGAGGCGGTGATCCCGGAGATGTTCACGATCCGGCCACGTCCCGAGGCGATCAGCGCCTCCCGGGCGTGCCGCACCGTGTGCGTGGCGCCGAGGATCTTGGTGTCGAAGCCGTCGCGCCAGCCCGCGTCGTCGATCTCGGCCAGCGGCCCACCGCCGAAGCGCCCGGCGTTGTTGACCACCACGTCGAGCCTGCCGTGCCGGTACCGGACCTCGGAGACCATCGCGGACACCGCCCCGTCGTCGGTGACGTCGCAGGTGCTCCAGCCCGCGCCCTCACCGAGCTCCTCGAGCGCGGCCCGCCCGGCGTCGGCGTCCCGACCACACAGGTGCACCACCGCACCCTCGTCGAGCAGCCGGTGGGCGATCGCCAGCCCCAGCCCACGGCTCCCGCCCGTCACCAGTGCGACGCACCCCGCCAGCTGCAGATCCACACCGGCATCCTGCCGCGTCCCGAGCGTGGCGGCCGTCAGCGCCGCGAGCGCTCACCAGGGAACGGCGCCGTCGTCCTCGAAGAACTCCCCGGTCGGGCCGTCGTCGGGAAGCGTCGCCAGGTGCAGGGCGATGGCGGCGCCCTGTTCCGGGGTGCGGACGCCGCGGAAGCCGTTGAGGTCGGTCGCGCAGAAGCCGGGGCAGCCGGCGTTGATCAGGATGTCGGTGTCCGCCAGCTCCTTGGCGTACTGCACGGTGACCGCGTTGAGGAAGGTCTTCGACGGCGCGTAGGCCCCGGAGATGGGGCCGGTCTCGCCGCCGGGGGTGGTCTGGCGGGTCAGCGACCCCACCGAGCTGGACATGTTCACGATCCGCGGCGAGGCGGAGCGGCGCAGCAGCGGCAGCACCGCGTTGGTGACCCGCACGACGCCGATCACGTTGGTCTCGACGACCGCCGCGATCGTCACGGGGTCCACGGTGGTCGGGGTCTGCGGAGCGCCCCCGGTGATCCCGGCGTTGTTGACCAGGACGTCGAGACCGCCGGCCTGCTCCTCGACCAGCGCGGCCGCCGCGCGCACGCTCGCGTCGTCGGTGACGTCGAGGGGCACGCCGAACGCGTCGACCCCGGCGGCCTGCAGTTTCGCGACGGCGGCCTCGCGCTGCCCGTCGTCGCGGGCGCCGACCCCGACCTTCCAGCCCCGCGCGCCGAGCCCGGCGGCGATCTCGTACCCGATGCCCTTGTTCGCACCGGTCACCAGCGCGATCGTCTGTCCGCTCACGACGCCGAGCATGCGCCGGTCCGGACGGCGGCCTCCAAGACCGATCCGGTGGCCAGCGATACCGCACGGGTATCGATGAACCCGGTCCGGCTCGATACCGTGGCGGGGTGGAGGCGCGGGAGCTGCAGTACTTCGTCGCCGTCGCCGAGGAGCTGCACTTCGGGCGGGCCGCGCAACGGCTCGGGATCGCACAGCCACCGTTGTCGCGCGCGATCAGCCAGCTCGAGCGACGCCTCGGCGCCCCGTTGCTGGAGCGCACCAGCCGCGCGGTGACCCTGACCGAGGCGGGCACGGTCCTGCTGCGCGAGGGGCACGCGGCCCTCGACGCACTCGCGGCCGCGGAACGACGGACGCGTCGCGCGGCGCTGGCGGCGAGCGGGCAGGCCGCCGTGGTCCTGGTGAGCAAGGCCGGTGCGTCGCGCGAACTGCTCGCGAAGCTGCTCGACGCCCACGCCGCCGAGCCGGGCGCGGCCACCGTCGAGGTCCTGCTGTGCGGGCCCGGCGAGCAGGAGCGCCTCCTGCGCGACGGACGCGCCGACGTCGCGCTGCTCCACCGCCCCTTCGACGACACCGCCGGCTTCGACACCGAGGAGCTGCGCACCGAGGGCCAGGTCGCGGTGCTGCCGGCCGGGCACCCGCTGACCGGGCGGAGCCACCTCCACCTCGCCGACGTCGGCGACCTGCCCGGACTGCCCCTCCCCCGCTGGCCCGACCTCGACGGGACCTACCCCGACGGGCCCGGCCCGCAGGTCCGCGACAACGTGCAGCTGCTCCAGCTCATCGCGCTCGGCCGGGCGTCGGCGGTGCTGCCGGAATCGGTCCGCGGCCACCTCGGCGAGGACCTCGCCACCGTCCCGATCGTGGATGCCCCGAGCGTGACGACGGTGATCGCCTGGCCCCCGCACAGCCGGTCCCGCGCCGTCGCAGAGCTGGTCCGCGCCGCGACCCGGCTCTGATCCGGCGTCCGGAGCCTCGCTCACGCCCTGACAGACCATGGCGCGAGCAGCGGGAGAACTCGGGCAGTCGAGGAGTCGGGCTCCGTGGTGTAGACGACGAGGCGCTGCTCCGGGTCGTGCGGCACGACGACCGCCTCGATCCCGAACTCGAGCGGACCCGCCACGGGGTGGGCGATGCGCTTGGTGACCGAGGTCCGGTCGGTGACGCCGTGGTCGTCCCACCAGCGCGCCACGTCGGGATCGGCGGAGCGGAGCTCGGCGACCAGGGCCGCGAGCCGGCGGTCGTCGGGATGCCGCCCGACCTCGTAGCGCATCGCCCCGACCGCGGCAGCGGCGAAGTCGGCCCAGTTGACGATGCGCTCGCGGGCACCCGGGTCGAGGAAGAGCCACCGGGCGAAGGACGAGCCGGGCTCGAGCTCCACGCCGAGGACCGCGGCCAGCAGCGGACCGGTCGCGAGGACCTCGGAGCGACGTCCGAGCAGCAGGGTGGGCAGGTGTCCGAGGGCGGTCATCAGCCGCAGCAGTCCGGGGTCGGGGCGCTGGGACGCCTCCCATCCGGAGTCGCGACGCCGGGCCGGGGCGGCGAGATCGCGCAGGTGCGCGCGCTCGGTCTCGTCGAGCCGCAGGGCGCGGGCGAGCGCGGTGAGGACCTCCTCGGTCAGCGTGTGCTGGCGGCCCTGCTCGAGGCGGCTGTAGTGGTCCGCGCTCAGTCCGGCCAGGACGGCGAGCTCCTCCTTGCGCAGGCCCGGAACGCGCCGCGGGCCCGGAAAGGGACGGATGCCTGCCTGGGCCGGGGTCAGCCGGTCGCGACGCGAGCGCAGGAACGCGCCGAGGGCGGATCGGTCGGGCACCTGGGTCAGCCTACGAAGGCCACGGGTCCGCAGCCTGGTCACGACGTGACCTGGTGGCCGTCCGATGACGGGTGTCCTCTGGGGGCATGGCATCCCACGCGATCGTCACCGGCTCCACCAGCGGCATCGGCGCGGCGACCGCGCGCGCCCTCGCCGCGACCGGCACCCGCGTCCTCGTCACCGGCCGCGACAAGACACGCGGCGACGCGCTCGTCGCCGAGCTGGGCCACGGCGCGGTCTTCGTCCCCTCCGACCTCGCCGCCGGCCCCGACGAGCTGCGCGCCTTCGCCGGCGCCGCGAGCGCCGCGCTCGACGGACGGGTCGACGTCCTGGTCCACAACGCCGCCGTCTGCCCGCCCGTCGACACCGTCTCTCTCACCGACGCCGACCTGGACACCGCGCTCGCGGTCAACATCCGCGCCCCGCACGTGCTCACCGCCGCGCTCGCCCCGGCGATGGCCGAGCGCGGGAGCGGCGCGATCGTGGTCGTCGGCTCGTGGATGGCGCACGTCGGACACCCGTTCGTCGGCCTCTACTCGGCCACGAAGGCCGCCGAGATCCAGCTCGCCCGCAGCTGGGCGGCCGAGTTCGGGCCGCGCGGAGTGCGGGTGAACACCGTCTCACCCGGCGCCACGCGGACGCCGATCAACGAGGCGGACGACGAGGTCGTGGTCGCGATGACGGCCCGCACCCCGGCGGGCCGGCCCGGGAGGCCGGAGGAGGTCGCGGCCGCGATCACCTGGTTGGTCTCCGACGCGGCCCTCTACGTCCAGGGTGCCGAGATCGCGGTGGACGGCGGCATCACCTCGACGAGCCTGGGCTGAACGCGCGCACTGCGGAGTTCCTGCGACGAACCGGTTCCGCGGCGGGCAGGCTGGTGGCTGCCCGTCCGGTTCGCCACGCCCGTCGAGAGGCCCTCCATGACCGACACCGACGACCTGCTGGCCCGCAACGCCGAGTTCGCCGCCGACGGCTTCTCCCCCGGGCTCACGATCAACCCCAGCGGCAACATGATGGTGATCGGCTGCGTCGACCCGCGGGTCGACCCGACCCGGATCCTCGGCATCGGCCACGGCGAGGCGGCCGTGATCCGCAACGTCGGCGGACGCATCACCCCGACGACGTTCCGCACCCTGGCCATGCTCGGCAAGGTCGGGCAGGCCAACGCCGATTCCCACCGGCCGGGCACCTGGAACCTCGTGATCCTCCACCACACCGACTGCGGCATGACCGACATCGCCCCGTTCCCCGACCTGCTCGCCGAGTACTTCGAGATCCCCGAGGAGCGACTGCCGGAGAAGCACGTCCTCGACCCGCGCCGCTCGGTCCGCGCCGACGTCGACGTGGTCCTCGGCACCCTCCACGCCCCCGACTTCGTGGTCTCCGGGCTGGTCTACGACGTCGACACCGGCCGCGTCGAGCTCGTCGTCCCCGAGACCGCCCTGAGCACCGGGTAACCCCGCAGGCGTTCGACGGTCCGCAGCTGTCAGGTCGTGCCGGCGCGGAGCCAGCGGGTCGCCTGGGCGTCGGTGGCGGCCCAGGTGACGTGGTCGGCGTGACCGGCGAGCCGCGACACGAGCGCGAGGCGCTCCCGCGACCTCGCCCGGGCACCGAAGCCCCGCCGAGCCGCGAGCACGCCCGGGTCGAGCACCAGGACCCGCCGCGCGGCGTCGACCTGCTTCTCGAGCTGTGCGTCGCTGCTGACCAGAGCGCCCGCGCCCGCTCCTCCGACGCGCTCGGCCCACGACGCGGCCGCGCCGGCGCCACGTTCGTCGGCGCGGACACTGATCACCAGGGTCTCGGGCGTCCGGGGCGCCTCGGTCTGCGGCTCGGGCGTGGCGTGGGTCTGGGGACGGGAATTGTCGGCTCGCGCGGCGAGCGACGGGGAAGACATCGTGGTTCCTTTACCGGACGAGATGTGGTTCGCGGGCCCCGAGGGGCCGATTCCCCAGTCTTCCACCGGCCGTGACGCCGCCCGCTGCTCGTGCGATTCGGCCTGCTTCATCATCGACAGCGAGAACGAATGACGGCTCGCGCAACCTCCCGGGCCTCCACGCATCGTGGCCCGCGCCGCCGGCTCCCGTCCGGCCCCGCACCACCCGTGCGAACCATGGACCGGTCAGCGCGCCTGGATCTCCAGCGGGTTCATGTAGTCGCGGGAAGTGGGTCACCAGGCCGTCGCGCACGCGTCAGGAACCGGACGTAGTGCATGTCCCACGGCGTGCCGTCGGCGATGCGCCGCTTGTGGCCGACGGCCTCGATGATGACCTCGTCGCCGCTCTCGCGGACGCGGATGTCGTCGTAGGACAGGTGGTGCTCGCCGCCGCCGAGTCCCGCCGAGTCGCTGTTCAGCGGCGCCGACGCCCCGCACGCGGTGACGATGGACGACATCGCGACCGCGGCCGGCGTCGGGAAGGGGACCCTGTTCCGCGCCTTCGGCAGCCGCGACGGCCTCCTCGACGCGCTCTCGGCCACGAAGTTCGCGCCCATCCGCGAGGCCGTGGAGGGCGAGGCGGTTCCGCTCGGATCCGCCGCTCCCCCGCGGGAACGGATCCTCGCGTTCCTCGAGGCCCTGCTGGCGTTCAAGCTGGAGAACCGTCAGCTCCTGCACGCCCGGGAGGTGGCGTCCACCGGTGCGCTGCGCACCGAGCGCTACACGTGGATGCAGGACCTGCTGCGGAGCCTGATCGCCGACGCCGCGCCCGGCACCGCGGCCGACGACGCCGGGTACACCGCGCACGTCCTGCTGGGGGCGCTGCACATCGACCTCGTGGAGGAGCTGCTCGCGGCCGGCCGCTCGCCCGAGGAGATCCGGCGCTCGCAGACGGCGCTCGCCCGGACGGTCGTCGACGGCCTCGGAGGGGACTGACCGTCGGGCCATGGCCCTCCGACACCGGCGTTCGCGACAATCCCTCCCCGACCTCACCGACGAGGAGACCTGCCGTGATCTTCATCGTGATCAGCATCGACGTCCGCCCGGACGAGCGTGACGAGTTCCTGGACGGCATCAGGCGGTACTCCGCGCAGGTCCGCGCCGAGCCGGGCACCAGGCACTTCACCTGCTACGAGAGCGTGGAGGGCGGGAACGAGTTCGTCGTCGTCGCCAACTACGTCGACGACGCCGCAGGCCGGGCGCACGTCGCGTCGGACCACGCGCAGTGGTTCTTCGGGTGGCTCCCGTCGGTGGTCGCGCGCGTCCCGACGATCGTCTACCAGGACCTGGGCGACACCGAGTGGACGGAGATGGGCGAGGTCGCGGCGCACATGTGACCGCCGGGCCGGGGTCGGAGCAGGGTCACCGCAGGGTGGAGATCGCCGTCCGCAGTTCGTCCAGCGCCTCGCGGGCGAGGGCGGGGAAACTCGGCTCGCCCGGGGGCATCGGTCCAGCGGTCGAAGGCCCGGTAGTAGGCCTCGACACCGAGCTCACCGGCCATCCGGGCGGTCGTGTCCGGCACGCCCCGCTCCCCCAGTGCCGCGGTGATGGCGCCCGCGAGGCCCGCGCGCTTGAAGGCCTCGCGTTCCTGCAGCTCGCGGTGGGCGGCGATGACCGCCCGGAGCCGGGGCCCGAACTCGCGCTGCTCGGCGGTGAAGGTCGCCGTCAGGGCGTCGAGGGCCGCCGCCACCGCCTCGAGCGGGGTGGCCGTCGCCGGCGCCGCGGCGATCCCCTCGGTGAGCAGCGAGCTGTGGCTGGCCTGGCCGGCGAAGAGCACCTCGCGCTTGTCGGGGAAGTGACGGAAGAACGTGGCCTTGGTGAGCCCGGCCCGCTCGGCGATCTCCGCGACGGTCGTGGAGTCGTAGCCCTGCTCGGTGAACAGGTCGACGGCGGCGCGCACCAACCGCAGACCCGCGTTCGGCTCCCATCGACCCACGGCACCACTGTAGTGATGAGACATTGTCTCGTGGCGGTGCTAGCGTGATGAGACAACGTCTCATCACTAGTCACACCCCAGGGAGCTCCCATGCGCGTCCTCGTCACCGGCGCCGGCGGTCACATCGGGTCGGCCGTCGTCCCCGAGCTGCTCGGCGGCGGACACGAGGTCATCGGCCTCGCCCGCTCCGACGCATCGGCGGCCACGGTCGCGGCGCTGGGCGCCGAGGTGCGCCGCGGCGACCTGGCCGACCTCGCCGGCCTCCGCGCCGCGGCGGCCGACGCGGACGGGGTCGTCCACCTCGCCTTCGATCACGACGCCGCCCACGCCGGGGACCTCGCGGGGGCGGCCGAGGCCGACCTCGCCGTGGTGACGGCGCTCGGCGAGGCGCTGGCCGGCACGGGCGGGCCGCTCATCGGGATCGGTCTCGGCCGGGACGACGCCGACGGAGCCCTCGCCGCGCACCCGCGGGCCCTGGTCGCCCGGACGGTCGCCGGGTTCGTCGACCGGGATGTCCGATCGCTGCTCGTGGGGGTCCCGCAGGTGGTGCACAGCACCCGGGACCGCATCGGCTTCGTCCCCACGCTCATCGGAGTCGCCCGCCGGACGGGGGTGTCGGCCTACGTGGGCGAGGGCGCCACCCGCTGGCCCGCGGTGCACACGCTCGACCTCGCGCACCTCTTCCGACTGGCGCTCGAGCATGCCCCGGCCGGATCGCAGCTGCCCGCGGCGGCAGAGGAGGGCATCCCGGTCCGCGAGATCGCCGAGGCCATCGGTCGCCACCTGGAGCTCCCCACGGAGAGCATCGCGCCCGACCGGGCCACCGAGCACTTCGGTCCCTTCGGCGGGTTCATCATGTCCCTCGACAACCCGATGTCGAGCGAGACCACCCAGCAGCTCCTGAGCTGGAAGCCGGAGCAACCCGGCCTCATCGCCGACATCGACGAGGGCCACTACTTCACGACGTGATCCGCCCGGGCGCTCGAGCCGCCCAGTTCTGGGTCCTCATGCTCATCCTCGCCGGGATGTTCTTCGACACCCTCGAACAGAACTCGGTCGGCGCGATGGGCGCCAACCTCAAGCTCTCCCTGGGCATCTCCGACACCCAGCTCACGGTGATCAATACGGCCACGGTGATCGGCGGCCTGGTCGGCCGGCTGCTGGGCGGCTGGCTCGCCGACCGTTACGGACGCAAGACGGCGCTGTCGTTCAACCTGCTCCTCTACACCCTGGGCGGGCTGATCAGCGCCTTGGCGGTGAACTACGAGATGCTCCTGGTCGAGCCGGTTCATCGTCGGGGTGGGCCTCGGCGGCGAGTTCACGATCGGTATCGCGATGCTCTCGGAGATGGTCGCCACCCGGCGCCGCGGTGCCCTCGTCGCCACCCTCAACATCGGCTCCGGCGGCGTCGGGAACTTCCTGTCCTACGGCTTGTTCTTCCTGCTCCTCGGCCCGCTGGCGCCTGCTCTCGGCGGCGACCACACGGTCTGGCGCTGGTCCTTCCTCCTGCTGGCCCTGCCCGCGCTGCTCGTCGTCCTCTACCGCCGCCGGCTGCCGGAGACCCCCGGTTCCTGCTGTCCAAGGGGCGCATCGAGGACGCCAACCGCTCGCTCGCGGTCCTCACCTCGGACTCCCTGCAGCCGTCGGCCGGCCCCGCGCCCACCGGGCCGCTCACGATCGAAGGACATCCCGCCGCGCCAGCTCGCGTCCTCACCGGCCGCCGTCTTCGCCCGCTCGGAACTCTCACGCGCACCCTCGCGCTCGGCGCCGCGTCGTGGATGGCGTTCGGCTCCCAGGTCACGCTGCAACTTCCTGATGCCGACCCTGCTGGTCGAACGCGGCTACTCGATCTCCCAGAGCCTCGCTGCTTCACCATGATCATGAACGTCGGGTCGCTGCTCGGCGCCTGTGCCGCGGCGTTGCTGGCCGGCCGGGTCGGGCGTCGCGGTCGCGGTCGGCGGTCGCCGGCCGTGCTGGGCTGCTCTGACGGCCGTCGCGTTCGCGGTGTTCGCCGACACGCACCGCACTGATCCTCCTGCTCGGGCGCCGTGTTCCAGTTCTTCACGATGATGCACCAACACCACGCTGGCCGTGTGGTCCCCCGAGCTCTACCCGACCGCGATCCGCGGCAGCGGGACCTCGATCGTCAACGGGATCGGCAACATCGCCGGCGCGGTGATGCCCTTCCTCGCCGTCGCCCTGTTCGCCGCGCTTCGGTCTCGCCGGCGTGTTCAGCATGGTCGCCGTCATGTACGCCCTGCTGGTCCTCGCCTCCCGGTTCGCCCCCGAGACCAGCGGCCCGCACCCTCGAGCAGATCAACGGCATCCCCGCGCCGGCCGTGCCCGTCGCCGCCTGACCCGCTCACCGCCGACCCCGGAAGAGAGATCCGACCATGGACACCCTGAACATCTCCGCCACGGCCAACGGCCTGAACTACCTGCCGGAGTACCTGGCCGAGGCCACCGGCCTCTTCCACGACGCCGGGCTGGACGTCACCGCCCGGGCCTGCGACCCCTGGACGGGCGTCCTCGACGACCTCGCCTCCGGCGCCGCCGACATCGCCCTCGGCGGGCTCTGGGTGCCGGGCATGTACGCAGGCACCCCCCGCGAGCTCACCGTGATCTGCCAGCTCAACCACCAGGCGCCCAAGGCGATCGTGCACCGCGGCGCGCCGGAGTCCTTCGAGTTCGCGGACCTGCTCGGCAAGGTCGTCCTCGCTCCCGGCATCGGCGGCAGCGCCCCTACGCGGTGACGGCCGGGCTGATCCGGGAGGCCGGCGTCGACCCCGCCGGGATCACGTTCCTCCGGGACCTGTCCACCCCGATGTTCGTCGAGCTCTTCCACGCCGGCCTCGGCGACGCGATCGTCCTCGACCTCGTCACCGCCCTGGAGGTCGAGGCCACCGGTGCCGGGACGATCGTGTTCCGCAACCTCGACGGCGGCGGGACCATGCCCAACAGCGTCTACTACGCCCGCACCGACCGGGTCGAGGAACTCCGCGACCGCCTCACCCGCTTCACCGCGTGCCTCGACGCCGCCATGACGGCGCTGCCCACCACCCCGGCCGCGACCGTCGACGCGATCCTCACGAACCGCTGGCCCGCCAAGGACCTCGGCGTCCTCCGCGAGGCCACGCGGCAGATGACCGCGAGCACCGTGTGGGCGACCGTGGCGATCGACCCCGCCGCCAGTGACCGCTGGATGCGGATGCTGGCCGAGGCCGCCATGGTCACCCGCGCCCCGGCTTCGCCGAGCTCACCGACGACAGCTTCATGAAGACCTACCGATGACCGCGCTCCTGCACACCGACCTCGCCGGGGAGGTCGACCTCGGCGAGCTCATCGAACTCGTGCGCACCCTGCACGTCGACCACGCGCTCGGGCACGCGACCCAACCGGCCCCGAGCATCATCGACACCGCGCCGGCGACGATCCTGCTGCCGATGGTGGCCACCTCCGAACGGCTCGGGCTCACCGTCGTCAAGGTCATGACCGACGCGCAGGACAACGGGCCGGCCGACGGACCCGTCCAGCAGTCCACCGTGGTCCTGCTCGACGCCACCACCGGCACCCGGCTGGCCGTCCTTCCCGGCGGCACCTGCACCCGGATGCGCACCGCGGCCACCAGCGCCGTCGCCACCGACGCCCTCGCCCGCCCCGACAGCCGGGTGCTGGGCCTGGTCGGTGCGGGACCGCTGGCCGTCGAGCACGTCGCGGCCCTGCGCCGGGTGCGCGCCGTCGACACCGTCGTGGTCTGGTCCCGCACGCCCGCTCGGATCCGCGCGTTCCGTGACGCCCTGCGGGAACGCGACGCCGTCGACGGCACCGAGCCGCTCGAGCTGCGTCGTCGCCGGGGACGTCAGGGAGGTCGTGGAGACCGCCGACGTCCTCTGCACCCTCACCCCGGCCCGCGAACCGGTCGTCCACGGCGCGTGGTTCCGCCCCGGTCTGCACGTCAACGCCGTCGGCGCACCACCCCGGCCCGACCACCGCGAGATCGACTCCGCCGGGATGGCCCGGGCGAGCGTGGTCGTCGACAGCACCGAGGTCAGCCTGGCGAAGTCCGGCGAGGTCCTGATCGCCCTGCGCGAGGGCGCCGCCACCGAGGAGCACTTCCGGCGCGACCTCGGTCATGTCCTCGCGGGGCTCGCCCCGCCCGCGCCGACCGGGACGAGATCACCCTGTTCAACTCGGTCGGCCTGGCGCTGCAGGACCTCGCCTACGCCGCCCTGGCCACGGGCCGAGGGAGGGGGGAGGCAAGCGAGCCGATCCGTGCGCCACCTACCGGCCCGCCGAGGCGCCCTGACACCGCGGGACCGGTGGGTCCCCTCGCCGTCGGGAAGGGATGATCCCCGGGTGATCGACGACGCGGTGGACAAGTGCACGGTGCTGGCCCGGACGTCGCACCTGCTCGAGCACACCCCGCGCTGGCGGAAGCTCGTCGATCCCGCTCTCGGGCTGGGCAGCCTGTTGCTGCGCGGGGCGGTGCGCGCCGAGCGGAAGACCCTGCCGGACGAGCCCGGTCAGGCCGACCGCAGGTCCTACATCCCCCGCGACATGCTGCTCTCGCTGTTCCAGGCCGAGCACGAGGAGCACCTCGACCGCGAGCACCCCGAGCAGATCACCACCGCACCGGAGCCGCGGCCGATGGGCTCCCGCTCGGTGGAGCCGTTCAGCGAGGGCCGGGGGATCGACCGCGGCTTCGTGGTCGGCTTCCTGCGCTCCCTGCCGGTGCACCTGATCCGGCGGGTGTTCTTCCGGCTGCCGCCCGGCCAGCCGCGACCGCAGCCGCTCGCCGACCGCGCCCGGATCGTCGTCGTCGGCGACTGGGGAACCGGCGAGGGGCTGGCGATCGAGGTCGCCGCCCGGATGCGCGAGGCGATCGCGGACGCCGGGGACCGGGAAGTCCACGTCGTGCACCTCGGGGACATCTACTACGCCGGGACCCGCACCGAGGCCCACACCCGGTTCCTCGACCACTGGCCCGTCGCCGACGGCGAGGCGCACCCGTCGTGGTGCCTCAACGGCAACCACGACATGTACTCGGCCGGTCAGGGCCTCACCCAGGTCGTGCTCACCGACCCACGGTTCGCCGCGCAGCGCACCACCCACGGCGCGATCACCAGCGAGTTCCTGCTGAACAACCGTCACTGGTCGCTCATCGGGCTGGACACCAGCTGGAAGTTCCGCGTGCGCGATCCCCGCGGCGGCGCGGGCCACCTGGGCCGGCGCCAGATGCGCTGGATCTCCCGCCAGGTCCAGTCCCGGCCCGGGCGGCGCACCGTGCTGTTCAGCCATCACCAGCCGATCACCTACGGCGACCAGGGGATCGAGCCCGAGGGGAACCTCCTCGACCGGACGCGGTCCCTGCGCGACGCCGGCCGCATCACCGGATGGTTCTGGGGCCACGAGCACAAGCTCATCGCCTACGGCGCGCACTCCGGCATCGGCTACGCGACGTGCATGGGCCACGGCGCCATCCTCGAGACCCCGGCCGAGCACCCCCATCCCGGCGAGTTCGCGGCCACGTTCACCGACCCCGAGGGCCTGACCTGGCGCATGCCGGGCTTCGCCGTCCTCGACCTGGACGGCCCGACGATGCGGGTCCGCTACCTCGACAAGGACGGCGCCACCTGGCGACCGGACGACGTCCTCCCCCGGCCGACCGATGCGGATCGTCGGGTCTGAGCGATCGTCACGTCTGCGCGGCCCCGTCACGCTCGGCCGAGATCCGCGTAGGTGTCGCGCAGTTCCCGCTTCAGAATCTTGCCGCTCGGGTTCTTCGGCAGCTCGTCGACGACGACCACGTACTTCGGGGTCTTGAACCCCGCCAGCCGCTCCCGGGTGTGCGCGACGATCTCCGTGGTCTCGACCGTGGCGCCGTCGCGCAGCACCACCGCCGCCGCGACGGCCTCGATCCACTCCGGGTGCTTCACCCCGAACACGGCGACCTCGCTGACCGCGGGGTGCTCGTAGAGCGCGTCCTCGACCTCCCGGCTCGCGACGTTCTCGCCGCCGGTGATGATGATGTCCTTCTTGCGGTCGACGATCGTCAGGTAGCCGTCGGCGTCCATGACGCCGAGGTCCCCGCTGTGGAACCAGCCGTGGCGGAACACCTCCGCGGTGGCCTCCGGCTTGCCCCAGTAGCCCCGCATCGCGTGCGGGGTGCGGTGCACGATCTCGCCGATCTGCCCGACCGGCACCGGCCGGTCGTCCTCGTCGTGGAGCCGGGTCTCGACGTTCAGGCTGGCGCGCCCCGCCGTCCCGGCCTTCGAGATCTGCTCCTCGGGGAAGAGCACCGAGGCATTGGGGGCGAGCTCGGTCTGGCCGTAGAAGTTGAACAGCCGGATGGCGGGCAGCCGTTCTCCCAGCTCCCTCAGCACCGCGACGGGCATGATCGCTGCGCCGTAGTAGCCCTTGCGCAACGAGCTCAGGTCGTACCGGTCGAACTCCGGCGCGCGCAGCAGCCGGATCCACACCGTGGGCGGGCAGAACATCTTCGTGATCTTCTCGGCCTCGACCGTCCGCAGGATCGTCGCGGGGTCGGCCGCATCGACGACGACGCTGGTCGCGCCCAGGTAGACGTCGGGCGTCAGGAAATCGTGCAGCGCGGCGCAGTGGTAGAGCGGCAGAGCGTGCAGCTCGACGTCGTCGCGGTGGTACTCGCCGTCGACGATGTCGGAGACGTACTGCGCGATCAGGTTCCGGTTCGTCATGATCGCGCCCTTCGGCGCCGACGTCGTCCCGCTGGTGTAGAGCAGCTGGACCGGGTCGTCGTCCCCGATCTCGACGTCCGGCTCGCTCGCGTCCTCGTGGGCCAGCAACCGGTCGAACGAGGTCCAGCCCGGGCTCCGGCCGACGACCACCCCGAGCCGGACGGCGACCTGCGCGGCCCCGAACGTCTCGACCAGCGAGTCCTCGACGATCGCGGCCGTCGCGCCGCTGTCCTCGAGCGCGTACCGCACCTCGGGCGCGGTGAAGTTGAAGTTCACCGGCACCGAGATCGCCCCGATCCGCGCGAGCGCGAAGTAGGAGACGACGAAGGCGTAGGAGTTGTGGGAGAAGATCGCGACCCGCTGGTCGCGCTCGACGCCTCGCGCGATGAGGGCCTGCGGCGACCCGGTTCGCGTCGGCGTCGAGCTCGGCGAAGGTGCGGCGGGTGTCCCCGTGCACGATCGCGAGCTTGGCGCCGTACCGCTTCGCCGTGCGCGCGAGGAGGGAGCCGATGCTCTGCCTCCGGGCCCGGGCGACCTCCGGGGCGATGGGCGGCACGTACCTGGCGAGCTCGTCACCGGGATCCACGCGCGTCCTCCTCGAGCTGGTGTCCGACGGACGAGTAGACCCCGACGGCACCTGACGCGTCGAGGGTCCGGTCGGGATCGGTACTCCCCTCGTTGCGCCCGTCAGCGTCGATCGAGGCCCGACCTGCTCGCACGAGGACCGGCGCGTCGTCATCACCCACATGCGTCCCACCTGTCACAGTGGGCGGCCGGTCCGACGAGGACGTCGTCGCGGGGACCGGTAGGCCCCGGGTCGTCCCCGACAGAGGAGTTCCACATGGTCGAGATGTGGATTTCGATCCTGATCGCGCCGGCGCTGATGGTCCTGGCCGTCGCCCTCCACCACATCGAGGCGACCCTCGAGCGACCCTCGCGTCGGCGCGACGTGGCCCCGGCTCCTCCTGCGGAGTCGCCCGAGCCGAGGCCCCGGAGTGACCGTCGCCCGTCGCCGCGCCCGCGGGCCTCACCCACGCTCCCGTGACGACCGCCGTGGATCAGCCCTGGTCACCGATCCACGCACGGATGTAGCGGCGCACACGTCGCAGGTCGAGGACGACGCCCCGGTCGTCGAGACGGACCAGGTAGGTGGCCAGGACGTCGGTGGTGTCGGGGATGCGGCGCAGGTCGACCACGTCGACCTCGAGCTCCCACACCTCGCCGTCGCGGCGCAGCGCGATCACCTTCTCGGCGTCCTTCCCGGTCAGGAAGGCGACCTCGGTCAGCGCCGCGCGGGAGACCACGATCGCGTCGGTGCGGGAGAGGCCCATCGACCCATGCTCCTCCGGCCGCCCGGAACACCACCGGGTCTCCGGGGACCCGTCTCCGGTGACGTGCTCGAGACGGCCCGTCCTCGCGTGACCAACTGGTCAGTCGCGACGCGTACCCGCCCGGTGGTAGGCCTCGGCCGCGGCCCGGACGAACGAGCGGACCAGCGGCGACGGGTCGGCGGCCGGCCAGGCGAGCACCAGCCTGCTGGGTGGGCGGTCGGCGACCGGCACGGTGACCAACCCCGGGGGTGTGACCTGCTCCAGCGGGGCGAGCGCCGACATGCCGTCCCACAGCACCGCCTGCAGGCACTCCTGGATGGTGCGCATCGGGGTGCCCTGGTCGACGGCGCTCCCGGCGCCGGTCCAGTAGGCGGTCCACACGCGGTCGGTGTCCGCCGGCAGCCGCACCCATCGACGCTCGGGCAGCGCGGCCAGCCGCACCGATGACTCGGCGGCGAGCGGATCGTCCTCGCGCACGACGAGCCCGACCGGCTCGGTGTGCAGGACGTGACTGCGCAGGCCGTCGTCGGTGAACGGGAGCCGGGTCAGCGCGACGTCGACGAGCCCGGCTCGCAGCCCGGCGCTGGGATCACCCAGGTCGGCCTCGTGGACGCGTACCGAGACGTTGGGGTGGCGCTGCCGGAACGCCGTGACGATCCGGCCGCCCACCAGGTCGGCGGAGTCGGCCAGCGACCCGACGGTCAGGGTCGCGTGCCCGGCCGTGGAGCGCACCCGTGCGTCGACCCGGTCGGCGTGCTCGAGCAGCGACCGGGCGTCGTCGTAGAGGGTCCGGCCCGCCTCGGTCAGCTCCACCCCGCTCGGGGTCCGGACGAGCAGGGTCGCGCCGAGGTCGTCCTCGAGCCGGCGCATGGCCCGGCTCAGAGGGGGCTGCGTCATCTGCAGCCGGACGGCGGCGCGACCGATGTGGCGCTCCTCGGCGACGGCGACGAAGTACCGCAGCCCCCGCAGCTCCATCGCCACACCATACCGATCGGGTATCGAGCCACCCGTCTCGGTGTTGGCCGCCGGAGTGCGGGGGCGGAAACGATCGGAGGGACCCCGACCGGCAACGAGAGTGGTGGGACATGAGCGATCTGGACCTGCGCATCGGGAGCTTCCGGTACGACACGACCGAGGCGCTGTTCGACGGATCGGTGACGGTGGAGGGGGTCGGGCGCACGACGATGTCGACCGCGGCGACCCTGCCGGAGATCTTCACGCGGATGGTGCGGGGGGAGGACGTCGACGTCTCCGAGTTCGGGATGACCTTCCTGCTGCGCGCGCTCGACGAGGGTGTCCCCTTCGTGGCCATCCCGGCCTTCCCCTGCCGGGCGTTCCGGCACTCGGCCGTGTTCGTGAACACCGACAGCGGCATCAGCGGGCCCGCCGACCTCGTCGACAGGACGATCGGCGAGTTCGGTGTCTACGGCCAGGACCCCGGCGTCTGGATGAAGGGGATCCTCGCCGAGGAGTACGGGTTCCGGCCGGAACGCAACCGATGGGTCATCGGTGGGCTCGACCGTCCGGCCCCGCCGTTCGAGTTCACCAGCCACCCGCATCCCGACGCCGTCGAGATCACGACCGCGCCGGAGGGCAGGACCCTGTCGGGCATGCTCGACTCCGGCGAGATCGACGCGCTGTTCACCGCCAACGTCCCGCAACCGTTCCTGGACGGGTCCCCGAACATCACCCGGCTGTTCGTCGACTACGAACCCCTCGAGCGGGACTACTACCGGCGCACCGGGAACTTCCCGATCATGCACACCGTCGTGGCCCGCCGCGAGCTGCTGGCGGACCACCCCGGTCTCGCCCGCGCGCTGTACACCGCGTTCCACGACGCCAAGGAAGCCGGCGCCGAGCGCTATCGGAAGTACCGCCGCCTCTACCAGACACCGGTCATGGTGCCCTGGCTCAATCCGCTGATGGAGCGGAACGATGAGCTCCTCGGCGAGGACTGGTGGCCCTACGGGGTGTCGGCGAACCGGACGGCGCTGGACACCTTCCTGCGCTACCACCACGAGCAGGGGCTCTCGAAGCGCCGCTGGACGGTCGAGGAGATCGTCGCCCCCGAGCTGCTCGACACCTGAGCCCCCACGCATCGTGGCGCCGGGTCGCTGCTCGTGGCCGCTCACGCTCGTCCGGCGGCCAGGCCTCGCCTCGGAGTGCGGCCCTCAGGTGAGGATCGACCGTCCCAGCGGCAGTGACCGGCCGCCCGTGGCGGTGAACATCGCGTCGAAGAACAGGTAGATGCCGACCGCCGTGAGCGCGAACGTGGCCACGCCCGCCCCCACCAGGAAGCCCTGCGTCTGCGCGAGGGTCCCCACCAGGGCCAGCGCGAGGGAGAGGGTGACCAGGGCGAACAGGACGGTGAATGCCGCAGGGAGGCGCAGGGAGGCCAGGGTGAGCATGCCGACGACCACGACCCAGGCGATCAGGAAGAGCCCCTCGGTGTGCACGGTGTCGGGCTCGGCCACCCCGTACCAGCCGTGGGCCAGCCCGAGCACCAGCGCCCCGTAGCTCCACCAGAACCCGGTGAAGATGCCGAAGATGCCGGCCACGGCCCCCTGGTGGACAGCCGCCGCCCACACCGTGGAGAGCAGCTGACCGAGCCCGGTGGCGAACATGATGATCGCGACCGGCGCTCCCGGGGAGGCCGAGGACACGAACCCGACCTGCACCAGACCGAGCGCCACGGCGCCGGCGATGAAGGTCGGCAGTCCGATCAGCGCGGGATCGGCGGCCGCGGCCCCCACCGGGCTCGGATGCTCCGGCACGGGGAGCGGACGCGGCTCACCCCCCGACCCGGTGGACGTGGGGCTGCCGGACCTGGTGTCGGTCACGGTGGACCTCGCTCTCCGTTGAGCTGCGTCGGCGACGAACACGGGCCGGCGATGGTGGCTCCCCGGTGCGCCCCGCTGTCAACCGCCGGCGCCGGACTCCGCGAGCACATCATGTGTGTCGCGCTCGCGCTCGCGCCCCCGCAGCCGCGAGGTCACGCGATAGCGCACCCCCAGCCCGGCCAGGGCGGCGACGGCGAGCACGCTGAGCGTGGCCGGGGTGCCGGGCGTGCCGTTCGGCCCCTCCAGGGCCATGGCCTGGACCTGGCTCGCGGTAGTGGCGGACAGCGCCGGGTTCCCGGCGAGCAGGGTGGCCAGCGGGGTGGCGGGCGCACCGGCGAAGAGCCGCGACGGGTCGTAGCCGACGGCACCGACGAGCGCCGGGGACAGCGGACCGCTCCCGGCCAGCCCGGGCAGGCCGGCCGTCCCGGTCAGGGCCGGCGCGGGTCGCGCGGCCGGCACGGCGACGCCCGTCGCCGGCCGAGGCAGCGCGGCGGCGGGCGTCCCGACGGGTACCGGCGCCGGCAGGAGGGCCGGAGCGACCGGCGCCGGCGCGGGCCTGACGACTCGTGGGTGTCCCCCCGTTCCGCGCGAGGCCGCCACCGCGGCCGGGTCGCCGGTGCTGCTGCCCGGCGTGGACGAGCCCGTACCGGGGAGCACGACGGGTGCGGTGACACCGCCGACGCCCGCGGCCACACCGCCCGTCGTTCCGGAACTCGAGGGTGGCGTGTCGGACGACGCGCCGGACCCGGCCGGCGAGGTGGCCGCGCTGCCGCCCGGCGCGGTCGCGCCGACCGCCGTGACCAGCGGGCCGAGCACCGTGGTGGTGCTCGGGTCGACGCAATTGGTGCCGCTGGCGATGCCGACCGTCCCGAGCACCGTGCAGGAGTCGCCGTCCGCGGCGCTCGCCGAGCCGGCGCCCAGTGCCACGCCGGCCATCACCACGGTGCCGGCGAGGACGCCGAGCACCGCCCGTCTCTGCCCCATGTTCCGACCTCTCGCCCGTCACCCCGCCATTGGTGTTCGTCTCATCTGGGCGTGCACGAATGGCGTTACCGAGCAGTCAACCTGTCACTCGGACAGCCCAGTTATTGACCGCCGGGTCGGCGCGCGTTGCGCTGAACGCGGATTTCTGTTGAGCCGGATGGCGAGCCCAGGACAATGACATGTCGGCGGTCGGTGACCGGCGAGAAACCCTTCCGAGCCGGACGCCCCGCCGTCGACCCTGACCCACGAGACATTTCCGTTGAATTGCCTCGGCTGACGGCGACCCGTCGGAGTGGTAGGAGTCATGATTTCGGCGTCCGGCGGCTGGACGCGAGGGATAGCGTTTCGTGTGTCGCCGCGACATTCGTCCTCCGCCCCGGAGCTCTGGACGAACGGCCGTTCCCGGGACGGGCGTGTACCCATCGGTCCGCCGCCCTATCGACCACTGACGGAGGCCTGTCGATCATCATCGCGATGGATACGGGACCGCCTCCCGGAGTGCCGCCCCGTGACGGGGAGGGCGCCGACGACGGCCCACCCGGTGATGGGCGTGACCACGGGCTGGCCGTGACGGTGTCCTGGCCGGCAGCGGGCGTCGGGGTGGTCCGCGCGATCGGGGAGATCGACCTGCTGACCGCGTCACAGTGGGCCCGGACGCTCGACGACACCTGCCACCGGCTGGCCCGCCAGCACGACGACCCGCACGGCTGCGGTGACGGTGCCGGCCGCGCGTCCGGTCGCGCTCACCTGGTCTGCGACCTGACGGGAGTCGGGTTCTTCGGAGCCTGCGGGCTGACCGCCCTGGTGGAGACCGCGGCCCTCACCGCCACCGCCGGAGTGGCGCTGCGGCTGATCGCCGACCACCCACCGGTGCTGCGTCCGCTGCGCATCACCGGCCTGGACAGGGTGCTGTGTGTCGATGCGTACCTGGCCACCGCCATCACCCATGCGCTGCGCCGACGCCGCTGATCCGGGCGCGCTGCCCGCGTCGTCGCCACCGCGACCACGGCCGGGCCGAGGCCCCGACCACGGCCAGCAGCGCCAGGACCCAGGGCCCCTTGCCGCCCAGGACGAAGCCGGCCGGGATGCACAAGGCGAAGACCACGACCCTTCCCCAGCCCACCCAGCCGGTGCGGAACCTGGCGTCGTCGTCGGTGGACCCGGTGGACAGGCCGTAGGTACGTACGTCGTGGCGCAGCCACAGCAGCACCAGCGACGCGAGCACGTTCACGACCCCGTACACGCTCAGGGCGACCGGCGTGCTCGCGTACCGGGCGAGCAGGCCACTGGGGAACGGCAGGGCCGCGACCAGCGTCAACAACATCAGGGTGTGGATCTGCAACCGGGGGTGGGTGACGCTGACCGAGCGCATCAGGCGGTGGTGGGTCATCCAGTAACTCGCGACCACGTAGAAGCTCAGCAGGTAGGTCACGATGCTCGGCACCTCGGCGCCCAGGGCGTGGAGCAGCTGGGCGTTCGTAGCCGTTTCGTCGCCGAGATCGGGGACGCGCAGGTCCAGGGCCAGCAGCGTCATCGCGATCGCGAAGACCCCGTCGGACAGGGTGAGCAGACGGCCGAGGGCATTGTCGGGGCTCTCCCCGGCCGCACCCGGGCCGAGATCGTCGTCGTCCATGCCCATCTCCCCGACCGGAGTGATCTCTGCCCCGGCGTCCGAACCCGGAGGCCCGAGGGACCGTTCCGGAGCCGCGGTCGATCAGGCGGCGGTCGGTCGGCCGCCGGTCGGGTCGACGTCGATCCGTCGGGCCGGGCGTGTCTCCGCGTCGAGGGGGCCGACCGTGGAGTCCAGGTGCTGACGCAGGATCGCGAGTGCTCGGTCGTCGATGGTCGGGGGTCCGTCGACACCGATGCGCGCCGTGTGGGCGGCCAGAATCCGTTGCGCGGCCTCCCCGAGCGACAGGCCACCGAACTGCGACGTGAGACCGAGGCTGATGGCCGCGTCCTCGATCGAGACACCGAGCAGCGCCGCGAGCACGCCCTGCGCGCGATGGACGGTGGCGTCCGTCGACCAAGCAACCATCACCGTGCTCGACTCCATCGGAACCCCTGCATGGTCGGGCCGCGACGGAAGCGCGACGGGTGGCACGGAGGGGTCTGGACCGAGGTCGAAGGTTCACCATCCCCCAGCGACACGATCGCGTCCACCTGGGGTGCCGATCCTGAACGTGGCGTCGTCCGCCCGGCGAGCACCGCAGCGCCTCGAGGTCGGGATCGCACCGGGCGCGGGAGTCGTCGATCACCCGCGATGCCGGTGTGTCAGGAGCCGGCCGTGGGCATCCGCCGCCGTTGGCCACGGCCTCTCGAGGCCCGCTGACACGGTGCTGGGTTCACTCCTCGAGCAGCCGCACCTCCCATTCCACCCACGGTCCACGCGGCACCGTCGCGCCCGGGTGACCCGACACAGAAGGTGCAGCCTGTGAGTACCGCATTCGACGCCGAACGATCGAGCGACAGGGACGTCACGCCGGCCAACGGCCACCGCGCCGGGACGGCTCCCACCCCCGACCGCTGGCACGACCGCGTGCACTGGGGGCCCGTCTGGGCCGGAGTGCTCGTCGCGCTGCCCGTCTTCATCGTCCTGCAGTTGCTCTTCTTCGCGCTCAGCGTGATCGACCTCGGCGGCAACGGCGGGGGCCAGAGCACCACGGCCAGCATCGTCAGCGCCGTGCTGGCTCTCGTCTCCTTCTTCGTCGGCGGGCTCATGGCCGGCTCCACGGCCGCCTCGCGCGACTCGGACGAGGGGCTCCTGCACGGCGTCCTGACCTGGGCCGTCGGGATCGTCGCCATCCTCGGCTTCGCCCTGCTCGGTGCCGGTGCCCTGCTCGGCAACCTCGCGACCGCGGCCTCGCAGCTCGGTGGGCTGCAGCAGCAGGCCGGCCAGGCAGGCCAGGCGGCCGGCCAGGTCAACCCTGCTGCGGCGCTGCACGCCGCCCAGTCCGGTGCCGGATGGGCCGCCCTCGCGCTCGGCCTGACCGTCATCGCGGCGGCCGCCGGCGGCATGGTGGGTCAGAAGATCGGCCCCCGCCAGCGCTGACGCACGATGCCGGGCTCCCCGGCACACCGCGTCGTCGGGCCGGTGCGGGTTCACGCGAACCCGCATCGTCCCGACGTCTGTGGCGTGGCGCCTCACGCCAGGTGCCGGGCGAAGAACCGTGCCCCGTCGTCCACCTCGAACCACGGGGTACCGGCGTGCCCGCCCAGGTTGGCGTGCAGCGTCTTCTCCCGGGAACCGAAGGCGTCGAACAGGTCGAGGGCCGCCCGCCGGTCGTTCCCGTCGTCGTCCCACTGCAGCAGGAACAGCAGCGGAACGGTGACCTGCCGGGCCTCGTCGCGAAGAGCGCCGGGCACGAAACCGCCGGCGAAGAGACCGGCGGCCGCGATCCGGGACTCGTCCCGGGCCAGCCGGATGCCGACGGCGGTCATCCCTCCGTAGGCGACCGGGCCGCCGATCTCGGGCAGCTCCAGGAGGGCGTCGAGGGTGGTCCGCCACTCCGGGACCGCCTGTTCGACCAGCGGGAGGATGAAGGCGTCGACGATCTCGTCGACCGGTTCGCCGGCCGCGATCGCCCGGCGGAGGTCGGCGCGGTGCTGCTCGTCGACGGCGGACCGGGGTCGGTCGCCGTGCCCGGGCGCGTCGATGGCGGCCACCGCGAAGCCGTACTGCGCCGCGCAGTGCCGGGCCCGGGCCACCAGCCGGGCCTCGCGCTTGTGCAGGCCGCCGTTGTGCCCGCTCAGGATCAGCGGGGACGGCCCGGCCCCGGGTGTCCAGAGCACACCGGGGATCCCGCCGAGGGTGAATGCGCGTTCCAGGACGCCGTCGTCGAGGCGCCGTTGTGCGGTGAATCGCATGGTCGTGCCTTTCGGGAGTGCTCGCGAACGGCGCTCCCGGACGACCTATCGCCCGACCGTGACCCCGGAGGGGAGCACCCATGTCGATGTGTTCACGGGTACCACCTCCTCGTTCTCCCCACGGCTGCCGGGACGCTAGCAGCGGCGACCGCGGACCCACGACCGATTTCCGGTGGCGCTCGGGTCGGCGCGGTGCGGACTGCTCGATCATCAGGTGGTCATCCCCATAGACTTCGCAGGGGTGAGCGTCATGTCGGAAGTCGGGATGGACGAGGTCGCTCGGCACCTTCGCGAGCTGATCGTCGCCAGCGACACCTATCGACGCGCGATGGCCGACGGCGTCGACATCAGCACGAACGAGGCTGCGGTGTTGGGCGAGCTGCTCCACCGAGGGGCGCTGACCCCCACGCACATCGGGGCCCGGACCGGACTGACGGCGGCCAGCGCCACCGCCCTGATCGACCGGCTGGAAGCGGCCGACCTGGTGGAACGGTCGGCGCACCCGGACGACCGACGACGGGTCCTCGTCGACCTGACGGCGCGGGGCCGGGCCGCGATCGAGACGATGTTCTCGCTGTTCACCGCTGACCTGGGCGAGGCCCTCTGGCGCGTCCGACCGGAGCTGGCGGACGATCCGGAGCTCCGGGAGTCCCTCGCCGAGCTCCTCCGCGCCATGGCGGCGTCGTTGCACAGCCGTGCAACGGACAGTGCCCGCATTCGATCGACCATCGATGCCGCCACCGCTGCAGGGGGCCCGGCGCCGGGAGACGTCGTCGACCGCTCCCCGAGGCTCGACTGACCGCTCCGACAGATCGGAGCAGGCCAGCCGACCCTCGGTGCCCGCTGTGATCCGGGGGGAGAACCACACCGGGCAGTTCGTGTCGTGATGCCATCAGCAGCCACGTCGCGATTGTCCGGTTCACGCGAATACGTACCTCGCCCGTCCCGGCAACCGCTCCACAGTATCTTTCGACGCTCGAATGATCCTGTCAAGGAGCGATCCGGTGGTCGACCCGCCCACCGCGCCCGGGCGACTGCCGGCTCGCGGTGACACGACATCACGAGTGGTTGGATCAGCTCGACGACGGACCTGGGGGTCTTCCGGTGACGGCATTCCGATTCGGTGTGGTGGCCGCTGCCGCCGAGGGCGGCGCGGCGTGGCGGGCCACGGCGCAGCGCGCGGAGGCGCTCGGCTACTCGACGCTGCTCTCCCCGGACAACCTCCACCTACCGAGCCCGACGGCGGCCCTCGCGACGGCGGCCGCGGTCACCACCCGACTGCGCGTCGGATCGTTCGTGCTGGCCAGCCCGCTGCGGACCGCGCGGGCGGCGGCGTGGGAGGCGCACAGCCTGACGACGCTCACCGACGGCCGCTTCGAGCTCGGTCTCGGCACCGGCCTGCCCTCGATGCGCGAGCAGGCCGACGAGCTGGGGCTGCCCTACGGCAACGGCCAGGAGCGGCTCGACTCGATCTCCGTGACGATCGACCACGTCCGCCGGCTCGACGGCGACGCGCACACGCCGGTGATGATCGCCGCGGGCGGCCCGAAGGCCCGGCGGCTCGCCGCGGCGAAGGCCGACATCGTGACGCTCGCCAGCGGCCCGCTGGCCACCCGCGACGAGTTCGCCGGCCACGTCGAGGAGGTCCGGTCGGCGGCGGACGGCCGGGACATCGAGCTGGCGATGAACATCTTCGTCGTCGGCGAGCACGTCCCGCCGTGGATCCGCGGCTTCATCGGCGTCGACGCCGAGACCCTCGTCGAGCACGATTCGCTGACGATCCTCCGCGGCAGCGTCGACGACATGGCCGCGGAGCTCGAACGCCGACGCACCGAGCTGGGCGTCTCCTACGTCAGCGTGAACAGCGCGTTCATCGAGGAATTCGCCCCGCTGGTGGAGCGACTGTCGGGCACGTGAACCAGGAGAAGGCCGAGGAGTCGCCGTGCCGCGATTCGTGGTCCAGGAGCACGACGCGACGGCCCGGCACTTCGACCTCCGGCTCGAGGTCGCCGGGGTCTTCCGGTGCTGGGCGGTCCCGAAAGGCCCGTCCCTCGATCCCGCCCACCCCCGTTTCGCCACGTCGACCCCGGACCACGACCTCGCGGCCGGTGACTTCGAAGGGGTGCGACGAGGTGGTCGACGCGGTTCGGGCGCGGTGATCGTGTGGGACCGCGGGGACTGGGCGTGGCCCGAGGAGGTCGACGATCCGGAGCACTCCCTCTCGGCGGCACTCGAGCAGGGGCACGCGTCGTTCGTCCTGCTCGGCGTCAAATTGCGAGGACGCTTCGCCCTGACCCGCACCGCCGGCGGCGAGCGTGACCGCTGGCTGCTGGTCAAGACCCGGGACGACGACGCCGTCGCGGACCCGGTGCCCCTCGCCGGCTGGGCGAACTCCGTCCTGAGCGGACGGACGTTGGAGGAACTGATCGCGGCCGACGGTGTCGAACGACGCGGGCCGCGTTCGTTGCCCGGGTGAGAGACCGGTATCCGGCCGGTCACCGGCGACCCGGGGTCCCACCGTGTCCGTCACCACCACCGCGCCCGCGACGCCCCGGTCCGGAGCCGGTCGGCGGGAATGGATCGGGCTGGCCCTGCTCGGGCTGCCCACGTTCCTCGTCGCGATGGACTTCTCCGTGCTGTACCTACGCCGGTCTGGCCGTGCTCGCGGTCGGGGCGTTCCGCTCGTCGACCGGCGCGTCGTGACCGTCGGTGGTGCGTCGACGGGGCAGCAGGTGGCCGACCTGGTGGCCCTGCGGCGACGCCGACACCGCTGCACCGGCCCTCCCGAGCCCCGCTCCGCAGCAGCGGCGGGCCCTCGAGCGGACGACGGGATACCACCAACCGCTGCCGTCCCACGTCAGAGATCCCCGGCAGTGGGCCCTGCGATGCTGAGCTCCGGCCACGACCGACGAGGCGCCCGACGACGTCGACACACCCCGGCACCCGTGAGGAGAACAGATGAGCGTGACGACCGAGCGCCGCGACGGGGTGGCGACGGTGACCATCGACCGCCCGGGCCGCAAGAATGCCCTGGACCCGTACGGCTTCGACCAACTCGCTGCCGAGCTCACGGCCCTGGAGCGGGACCCGGACGTGCGGGTCGTGGTCATCACCGGGGCCGGCGGGGAGTTCTGCGCCGGCGCCGACCTCGCCGACGACGACGGCGAGCAGCCACATCCCCTGCTCGCCATGGAGGCGGTCAACCGCGCGGCGGTCGCCCTGCACCGACTCTCGGTGCCGACGATCGCGAAGGTCGACGGGGTCGCGGTCGGGGCCGGGCTCAACCTCGCCCTGGGCTGCGATCTCGTGGTCGCGTCCGACCGGTCGAGGTTCTCCGAGATCTTCAGCAAGCGCGGCCTGTCCGTCGACTTCGGCGGCAGCTGGTTGCTCGTCCAGCGGGTCGGGCTCCACGTCGCGAAGGAACTGTGCCTCCTGGCCGAGGTGCTGCCCGCCGACCGGGCCGCCGAGCTGGGCCTGGTGAACCGCGTGCTGCCCGTCGACGAGCTCGACGCCTACGTCGACGCCTGGGCGGCCCAGCTCGCGGCCGGGCCGCCCACGGCCATGGCCCTGACCAAGCGGCTGCTCGACCAGGCCGCGACGTCGTCCTTCGAGGACGCCCTCGACCGCGAGGCGCACGCCCAGACGGTCAACCTCATGGGACCCGACAGCGCGGAGGCCTTCGCCGCCTTCCGCGACAAGCGCACACCGACCTTCACCGGCGGGTGGACGCCCGCTCCCCCGACGATCCCGTAGGAGAGGGAGAACCACCTCTCGCCATTCTCAACGTATAGCGGATGGTGGGGCTTGCGGCAAGGCCCGGGTCGGGTCGCATCATCTCCGTCCGACGCCGGGACCTGCGACGAGAATTCGTCCCGGCGTGGCCATTCGTGACGGGAGAAAAGCGCTGGTGGACGTCGACGGCCGCACGACGGGAACCGTCCCGCTCGGTTCCCTCGTGCTGGATTTCGAGCAGATGGACCGCAACCGGATCGCCGACGTCGGCGGAAAGGCCGCCACCCTGGGAGAGATCGCCCGGATCGCGGGCGTCGACGTGCCGGCTGGTTTCTGCGTGACGACCGACGCGTTCCGTCGGGTCATGGACGAGGTCCCGTCCCTCGCGGACCGCCTCGACCGTCTGTCGGGCCTGGACCCCGACGACCGGGACGCGGTCGGGGCGATGAGCGCCGAGATCCGCGACGCCGTCCGGGGGGTCGCGATCCCCGACGACCTCGCGGCGGCGATCACCTGCTCGCTCGCCCGCCGGAGCGTCGACACCGCGTACGCCGTGCGCTCCAGTGCCACGGCCGAGGACCTGCCCACGGCCTCCTTCGCCGGCCAGCAGGACACGTACCTGAACGTCGTCGGGCCGGCGGCGGTCCTCGAGCACGTCCGGTGGTGCTGGGCCTCGCTGTTCACCGAGCGGGCCGTCACGTACCGCGCGCGCCACGGCATCGACCACCGCACGGCCCGGATGGCCGTGATCGTGCAGCAGATGGTGACGCCGGACGCGTCGGGCGTGCTCTTCACGGCCGACCCGGTGACGTCGAACCGGAAGGTCACGAGCGTGGAAGCCGTCCTCGGGCTCGGTGAGGCGCTGGTCTCCGGGTCCGTGAACGCGGACAGCTTCCGCGTGCGCGACGGTGAGGTCGTCGACCGGGCGGTCGCGGTCAAGGAGCGAGCCGTCCGCGCCTCACCGGGGGGCGGGACCCGGGACGAGGCCGTCCACCTCGGGCAGCAGGATCGGCCGGCACTGACCGACGCGCAGGTGGTTCGCCTCGCGGCCCTGGGACGGCGGATCGAGGCGCACCTCGGCAGCCCGCAGGACATCGAGTGGTGCCTGGTCGGCGAGTACGTCTGGATCGTCCAGAGCCGACCGATCACGACGCTGTTCCCCGTCCCGGAGGCCGGCGACGAGGACGCCCACATCTACGTCTCGGTCGGGCACCAGCAGATGATGACCGACGCGATGACGCCGCTGGGCCTGTCCGTGTGGCAGATGACCACGTCCCGGCCCATGGCCGAGGCCGGCGGGAGGCTGTTCGCCGACGCCACCCGGATGCTGGCCTCCCCCACCGGCCGCGACGCGTTCCTCGAGATGGCGGGACGGTCCGATCCGCTGCTCCGGGACGCGCTGGAGACGGTCCTCGACCGCGACGGGGTCCCGGCGCCGTCGGGCGAGGGGCCCGACCGCCCGCCCACCGGTGGTGTGGCGGCGATGATCGACGCCGATCCGGCCCTCGTCGAGGAGCTGGTCGCGGAGAGCCGCGCCTCGCTCGCCGCCCTCGCCCGCGACATCCGGATCCACCACGGACCGGACCTCTTCGACTTCGTCGTCGAGGACTTCGGCGAGCTGAGGCGGCTGCTGTTCGACCGACGGAGCCACCAGGTGTTCACCACGGCGATGGACGCGGCGTGGTGGATCGACGAGCACATGCGCGCCTGGCTGGGTGAGGACGGCGCGGCCGACACGCTCACGTTGTCGGCCCCGAACAACGTGACGTCGGAGATGGGGCTCGCCCTGCTCGACGTGGCCGACGTGATCCGTCCCCACCCGGAGGCGGTGGCCTTCCTGCGGGGTGTCGAGGACGACGACTTCCTGGACGACCTGGCCCGGGTCGAGGGCGGCCGCGAGGCGAGCGAGGCCATCCGCGCCTACCTCGGCACCTACGGCATGCGCTGCGTCGGCGAGATCGACATCGGCAGGCCGCGGTGGAGCGAGCGCCCCGCCTCCCTGGTCCCCGTGATCCTCGGAAACATCGAGAATGTCGAGAGCGGCGCCGGGCGTCGGCGTTTCGAGGACGGCGAGCAGCGAGCGCGGACGAAGGAACGGGAACTGCTCGAACGTCTGCGGGCGCTGCCCGACGGGAAGCACAAGGCCGGCGAGACCAGCGCGATGATCGCTCGCCTGCGCACCTTCATCGGGTACCGGGAGTATCCGAAGTTCGTGATGATCAGCCGGTACTTCCTCTACAAGAAGGCGTTGCTGCGCGAGGCCGAGCGCCTCGTGCGGGACGGCGTGCTCCGCGACCCCGACGACGTCTTCTTCCTCCGGTTCGCGGAGCTGCACGACGTGGTCCGCACCGGGCGGGTGGACGACCAGTTGATCCGCGACCGCCGGGAGGCGCTGGCCGGGTACCGGACGCTGACCCCGCCCCGCGTGCTCACCTCGGACGGCGAGGCCCTCACCGGGGCCTACCGACGCCACGATCTCCCGGCCGGCGCCCTGGTGGGGCTGGCGGTGTCCGGAGGAACCGTCGAGGGACGCGCCCGCGTCGTCCTCGACATGTCCGAGGCCGACCTCGAACCGGGCGACATCCTCGTCACGGCTTTCACCGACCCCAGCTGGTCACCCCTGTTCGTCACCATCGACGCCCTGGTCACGGAGGTGGGCGGCATGATGACCCATGGGGCCGTCGTCGCCCGGGAGTACGGCCTGCCCGCCGTCGTCGGTGTGGAGGGCGCCACGCGGCGCATCCGGGACGGGCAGCGAATCCGCGTGGACGGCACGAGCGGATACGTCGAGCTCCTGCCGTAGCGGAGCCCGGGTCACGTCGACATCAGTTCTCGGGACGCGCGGTCACGCCCGGGGATGTCCTCGCCGGACGGAGGCGTCGGGAGGGTAGAACGGGGCCATCGCGGTTACCCGCGTTGATGGCTGACTTCACCGGCACCACCACGGTCGACGCTCCGGAGAGCGAGCTGTTCGACTTCCTCTCCGACGTCAGCAACCTCCCTCGCTACTTCGCGCAGATGACGTCCGCCGAGCGCGGGGAGGGCGAGGAGGTCCACACGACGGCGACGCTGCCCGACGGCACGAAGGTCGAGGGGAACGCCTGGTTCACCGTCGACCAGTCGGCCCAGCACATCGCCTGGGGTGCCGAGGGCAGCAGCGAGTACCACGGAACGCTCGACGTCCGCGGCAAGGACGCGGGCAGCGAGGTCGAGGTGCACCTGCACACCACGCGCGTCGACCCGGAGAGCGACGAGGTCAAGGACGGCATCGACCGGACCCTCGCCACCATCAAGCTCCTCGTCGAGAAGCAGCACGTCGTCGCTTGAGGACCACGGCGACCCAGCAGCTCCCCGACCTCCGGCCACGAGGGACGCGACGATGAAGGTCCTGGTGGCCGGTGCGTCCGGATTCGTCGGTAAGCGCCTGTGCGCCGCCCTCGACGAGGCGGGACACACCGTCCGGGCCATGACCCGGAAACCCGGGTCGTACCGGGGAGCGGGCGAGGCGGTGCGCGGCGACGTCCACGACCCCGCCTCGCTGCGGGCAGCGCTGCGCGGATGCGACGCCGCCTACTACCTCGTGCACTCCCTGGACGCCGCCGACTTCGAGACCCGCGACGCCGACGCCGCCCGGTCCTTCGCGCACGCGGGCGCCGACGCGGGGATCGGCCGGATCGTCTACCTCGGTGGGCTCGGCGACGAGGACGACGATCTCTCGGCGCACCTGCGCAGCCGCCGCGAGGTCCAGGACCTGCTCGGCAGCGGCGGGGTCCCGGTCACGACGCTGCGGGCGGGGATCATCGTCGGCTACGGCGGCGTGTCGTGGGAGATGACCCGCCAGCTCGTGGAGCACCTGCCCGCGATGGTCTGCCCGCGCTGGGTCCGCACCCGGACCCAGCCGATCGCGATCGCCGACGTCATCCGCTACCTCGTCGGCGTCCTCGAGGTGCCCGAGGCGGCGGGCCGCGCCTTCGACATCGGTGGCCCCGACGTGCTGGCCTACCTCGACATGATGCGTCGCGTCGCAGCCATCGAGGGCCGCACGATGATCGTCGTGCCGGTGCCCCTCCTCTCCCCCAGCCTGTCGTCGCGGTGGCTCGCGCTGGTCACCGACGTCGACACCCGGACCGGGAGATCGTTGATCGACTCGATGACCAACGAGGTCGTGGTCCGCGACGACAGCATCCGCAGCGTCGTCCCCTTCGAGCCCATGGGCTACGACGACGCCGTCCTCGCAGCCCTCGGCGAGCGCGCGGCGGCGAAGCGCCGGCAGACGGCCCGGGCGTGACCCGGACGCGCGCTCGCCGAGGGCTGCGAGGCCCGTCCACGCCGGCGGCCTCGCACGCCTGGACGGCGGCGGGCCGATCAACCAAGATCGCGGCAGGACCCGACGTCGTTCCGTACGGAGGAGAAGACATGGCTGGACAGTGGCGTCCGGGCGATTCGGTGCCCGACCGGTGGTTGCTGGCGCTGGAGGCGGGCTCGGCGAGCCTCGACGAGACGTGCGCCGCGCTGGCCGCGTACCAGTGGCCGGACTCCACCCCGGCGATCTCGACCCTCGGGGGCAGCTCCGCGGACCCGTACCCGGCCGGCGGCTGGGTGAAGACGGTCGAGGCCGCGTACGGCGACGGACGGGTCACCGCCGAGCAGTACGAGGCGATCTGGCTCGCCTCCAGCGGCCGCGGTCGCTGAGCCGAGGTCCGAGCCGGGTCGAGCCCGTCGCCGGGGCCGACGCTCTCGCCTCCCCCGCGGGCTGACCCTCCCCGCGGGGGATGCCGAGGTCCGGACCCCGGGCCCGGAACGGGTCAGTGCCCTCCGGTGGCGTCGTGGACGGTGCGCTGCACGGCACGGGTGCCACGGGCGGGGACCAGGGAGGCGACGTACAGGCCGAGGGCCACGGTGGCCCCGACGACCCGGCCCACGACCCGGACCGGGTTGAGCACGTGCGACAGCGACCCGACCCGGTCGAGGACGTCGTCGCTGAGGTGATCGAGCGGGGCGGCCAGGGACTCGGTCCTGGCGTGGATGCGCCGCCCGGTGCGGTCGGCCGCGGAGTCGAGCTCCTCGCCCACCCCGGCCCCGGCGACGGCGGCGCGGTCGACCTGCTTGCGCGCGGCGCGCGCTCCCCGGGCCGCCGTGGTGGCCACCCGGTCCTCGACCCGCGAGGCGGCCGCCGCGGTCTCGTCGCGGACCTGCCCGGCGGTGCGCTCGGCCTGGTCGGCGATCTGTCCGCCCGTCGTCTCGGCGATCGCGGCCACGTCGCGGGCGGCCGCGCTCGGCGACTTGTCCCCCTCGACGGCGGCGGCGGCCTGCTCGGAGACCCCGGAGGCGGCGGCCTCGGCGGTGGCCGTGGCGTGCTCCACGCCGACCCGCGTCACGTCGGCGGCCTTCGTCGCGGCGGCGCTGGTCTCGTCGGCGACGGTCTCTCCGGCATCGGCGAGCTCCTCGGCGGCGGCTCGACCGGTGACCTCCGCCCCCGTCACGGCGGCCTCGGTGGCCGCCGCGGCCGCGGTGCCGGTGGTGTGCGGTTCACCGGCCGCGACGGTGCGGTTCTCGCGGACCTCGCCGTCGTTGCCGTGCACGATCACCTGCCCGCCGCCGTCGTGGGCCACGATCTCCACCGCCCGCGCGATGGCCTCGGCCTGGGTCGGCGCCTTGGCGCTCGCGCGCTGGGCGTGGTCCTTCTCGACGTGCCAGCCATCCTCGGCGGGCACGACATGACGGTCGGACATCAGCAGATCACCTGGTTCGGGAGGGAGACGTCGAGAACGCGCCGGGCTCCGGGTCGGGCGCAGCGCTCCCCCCATGGTGGGCGCTGCCCGTGACGAACCGGCGACGACCGGATGAGCATCCCGGGCCGCAGCACGGTCGAGACGGACCCAGGAGGAGGAGCCTGCC
The DNA here is from genome assembly GCA_963849235.1 of uncultured Actinomycetota bacterium. Taxonomy (GTDB): domain Bacteria; phylum Actinomycetota; class Actinomycetes; order Mycobacteriales; family Pseudonocardiaceae; genus Actinomycetospora. The sequence continues at coordinate 219,855 of CAWKGY010000011.1, forward strand.
CGACGGGGGCGACGCCGCCGGGCGTCGGCGGAGCACCTCCACCGACGTTCACCGACTTGTCAAGACAGGCTGGTTGCGCACCGGGCGCCGGTGAGGGCTCGCGGTGAGGCGTCGGTCACGGCACGATCTGGAGACCATGAGCGCCCCCGACGAAGCGAGGCAGCTGCGGGCACCGGGCCCCCTGGAGGGGACCGGGATCGAGGCCTACCGCGAGCACCTGTCGACGACGCGTGGGCTGGTCCACGAGGACTACGGGGACATGTGGCGCTGGTCGGTCGCCGAACCGGAGGCGTTCTGGGCCTCGATCTGGGACCACTACGGGGTGCAGGGCACCTACGACCGGGTGCTGGGCTCCGCGGAGATGCCGGGCGCCGAATGGTTCCCGGGCGCCCGGGTGAACTACGCGGCGCACATGCTGGGCACCGACGCCGACACCGACCGCACCGCGATCATCGCCCGCTCCCAGTCCCGCGAGGACTCCGAGCTCACGTTCGGCGAGCTGCGCGACCAGGTGGCGCGGGCCCGCGCCGGGCTGGTGCGCCTCGGCGTGCGGGAGGGCGACCGGGTCGTCGGGTACCTGCCGCACGTCCCGGAGACGATCGTGGTGTTCCTGGCCGCGGCGAGCCTCGGCGCGATCTGGGCGGCGTGCGCGCCGGAGTTCGGCGCCCGCAGCGTCGTCGACCGGCTCGGCCAGCTCGAACCGACGGTGCTGCTCGCCGTCGCGTCGTACCGCTACGGCGCCAAGGACATCGACCAGCGCGACGAGCTGGCGACGATCCGGGCGGGCCTGCCGACGGTGCGCCACGTCGTCGGCCTGGACTACGGGACCCACCCGGTGCCGGACGCGATGACGTGGGACGAGCTGCTCGCCGAGCCGGGGCCCCTCGAGTTCGCCCGGGTCCCGTTCGACCACCCGCTCTACGTGCTGTTCTCCTCGGGCACCACCGGGCTGCCGAAGGCGATCGTCCACGGCCACGGCGGGATCCTCCTGGAGCACCTGCGGCTGTTCGGGCTGCACTTCGACATCCGCCCCGGCGACCGGACGCTCTGGTTCACCACCACGGCCTGGGCGATGTGGAACATCACGATCTCGGTGCTGCTGCACCGCGGCGCGATCGTGCTGCTCGACGGGAACCCGCTGTGGCCCGATCTCGAGGCGCAGTGGCAGCTCGCGGCCGGGACCGGCGTCGCGCTGCTGGGTGCCAGCCCCGGGTATCTGACGTCCTGCCGCAAGGCCGGCGTCGTCCCGCCGCGCTGGCCGGAGCTGCGCCAGCTCGGGACGACCGGGGCGCCCTTGCCGCCCGAGGCGTTCGACTGGGTGTACGAGCACCTCGGGCCCGACGTCGTCCTCAACCCGTTCAGCGGGGGCACCGACGTGTGCAGCGGGTTCGTGGGCGGCAGCGTCTGGCAGCCGGTGTACCGCGGGGAGATGGCCGGCCCCGGGCTCGGGCACGACGTCGCCGCGTTCGACGAGGACGGCAACTCGGTCGTCGAGCAGCTCGGTGAGCTCGTCGTGCGGGCCCCGATGCCCTCGATGCCGGTCGGGTTCTGGAACGACCCCGACGGCGAGCGCTACCGCGAGGCCTACTTCGACGTCTTCCCGGGAGTCTGGCGGCACGGGGACTGGGTGCGGTTCACCCGCCGGGGCAGCTGTGTGATCACCGGACGCTCGGACGCGACGTTGAACCGCGGCGGCGTGCGGTTGGGCACCGCGGAGTTCTACGACGTCGTCGAGGACATGCCCGAGGTGGCCGACTCGCTGGTGGTGCACCTCGAGGACGACGAGGGCGGATCGGGCGAGCTGCTGCTGTTCGTCGCGCTCGAGCCCGGCACCGAGCTCGACGACGACCTGCGGGCCCGGATCGCCGCCGGACTGCGCCGCAACCTGTCCCCGCGGCACGTGCCCGACCTGATCGCGGCCGTCCCGGCGGTGCCGCGCACGCTGACCGGCAAGAAGCTCGAGCGTCCCGTCAAGCAGGTGCTGCGCGGCCGTCCGATCGACGAGGTGATCAGTCCCGACGCCGTGGCCGGGGCGGACGCCGTGCCGGCCTTCCGGGACGCCCACCGCGCCTCGCGATAGCGCTGCCCGGAAGGGTCGTCGCTGTTCGGGGTCATCACGGCCTCACGTGTCGGCCGGTGCTGCTCGCCCGGTCCGGCCGCCGGCGTCCTCGGGAGAACGGGGGCCCGCCCCCTGTCGTCGGGGGGTCCGCACCCTGCCCGTCGGGACGACGCCGACGCAGCCTGGGAGCCACACCGAGCCGACAGCCGACACGAAGGGCCGACCGTCATGACCGAGATCCACGATGCGCCGCAGCAGACCTGCGACCGCTGCATCGCCCGCGCCGCCCACCTCGCCGTCCTCCCCGCCGGGGGTGAGCTCCTGTTCTGCGGCCACCACCACCGGATCCACCGCGAGCGCCTCCTCGCGTCCGGCGCCCTCGTGTGGCTGCTCTCCGGGAACGCCACGCTCCGCGCCGTCGACGACGCCGCGTAGGACGGCGGGGCGGGCCGGGATCGTCGATCACCCCGGGCCGGGGCCCACCGTACGATCCGGCCGGCATGCCGGACGGGCGAGCGGGGGGCACGGTGAGCGGTACCAGGGTGTTGGTGGCGGGGGCGAGCATCGCCGGGCCGGCGCTGGCCCATTGGCTGCACCGACGCGGGGCCGAGGTGACCGTGGTGGAGCGCGCCCCCGGGCTGCGCCCCGGCGGTCAGGCGGTCGACGCGCGGGGGGTGGCCAGGGAGGTCATCCGGCGCATGGGGCTGGACGCCGCCGTGCGCGCCGCCTGTACCGACACCGCCGGCGCGTACACCGTGGACGCCGACGGGAACGTGCTGGAGACCTACCGCGCCGACGACGAGGGCGGCGACGGGTTCATCGCGGAGATCGAGATCCTGCGCGGAGACCTGTCCCGGGTGCTCCACGACGACACCCGGGACGGAGTCGAGTACGTCTTCGGCGACCGGATCGCCGAGCTCACCCAGGACGCCGACGGGGTCGACGTGGCCTTCGCCGGCGGCGACCGGCGGCGCTTCGACCTGGTGATCGGGGCGGACGGGCTGCACTCGGCGATGCGGGCGATGGTCTTCGGGCCGCGCGAGCAGTTCATCCGCCACCTCGGGCACGTGCTGGCCTTCTACAGCGTGCCCAACGAGTTCGGACTGGACCGCTGGCTGATCGACTACCAGGAGTCCGGGTCCGGGCGCTCCGCCGGCCTGCGCCCCATCCGGGACGCCACGCAGGCGATGGCCATGTTCTCGTTCCCCGCGGCCGACTTCGACGTCGACCACCGCGACATCCCGGCCCAGAAGCGACTGCTGCACGACCGGATGGCCGGCCTGGGCTGGTCGGCCCAACGCATCCTCGCCCACCTCGACGACACCCCGGACTTCTACCTCGACCAGGTCGCCCAGGTGATCATGGACCGTTGGTCGACCGGGCGGGTGGGGCTGATCGGGGACGCGGCGTGCAGCTCGTCGCCGATGTCCGGGCAGGGCACCGGGATCGCCCTCGTCGGCGCCTACCTGCTGGCGGGAGAGCTGGCCGCCGCCGGGTGGGACCCGGAGGCCGGGTTCGCCGCCTACGAGGAGCGGATGCGCCCGTTCGTCGAGGCCAACCAGGAGATCGGCCGGATGCACGCCCACAGCCGCCTCCCCGGCGCGGACGCCGACCCGCCCCCGGACTACGAGTCCGAGTGGTTCACCGACCTGCTCGGGCGGGCGATCCACGGACCGGAGCTGCCCGACTACGCCGCGGTGCCGGACTCCGGACCCCTGAGCGGACAGCCGGTCACGTCGTCGGCCACGCCGTAGCCGTCGCGTCGGTCACGGCGGCGTCCCGGCCGGTCCGCCCCGGGTCGTCGTCGACCTCCAGCCCGACCAGCAGCCCGCGACTCCGGACGTCGGCGATCGTCGGGTGCCGCGGGGCGAGATCGTCCCGAGGACGGAGCCGAAGGCCTCGTCGGCGGCAGCGTTCCCCGAGCGGACCCGTCTAGAGGTCGATGACGACCTTGCCGTGCACGTGCCGGCCCGCCTGGAGCTCGGCCGCACGGCGGATCTGCTCGACCGGGAAGTTCGCTGCGATGGGCACCCGGAGCCGGCCCAGCGCGACCAGGCGGGCGACCTCGGCGAGCGCGCCGGGAGCGGCGTCCGCGCCGTTGCCCGCCGACACCCCGTCGACCTGGGCGGCGATGGTGCAGATGCGGTCGTCCGGGACGCCGAGCTCCCGTGCGGCGTGCACCGTCTCCGTCCCGTACAGATCGATCGCGGCGGTCACACCGTCGGGGGCGAGGGCTCGGACGCGGTCGGCGAGGCCGTCGCCGTAGGCGACCGGCTCGGCTCCGAGATCGCGCAGGAAGTCGGACGACGCCGCCGATCCCGTCCCGATCACGCGCGCTCCGGCGATCCGGGCGAGCTGGACGGCGAACACCCCGACCCCGCCCGCCGCGGCGCCGATGAGCACGGTGTCGTCCGGACCCGGGTGGACCACGGCGAGGGCGGCGGATGCCGTGCGACCGGCGATCGCGAGGGTGGCGGCGGTGCGGTCGTCGACGCCGTCGGGGGTGCGACAGGCCTCGTTCGCCGCTGTCCCCCCGTCCACGTCGATCACCACGAAGTCGGCGACCGCGCGGGACAGGGCGCCCCCGAACACCCGGTCGCCCGGTGCGAAGCCGCGCACCCCGTCACCGACCTGGTCGATCACGCCCGCGTAGTCGGTCCCGAAGCCGGCCGGGAGGCTCAGGCCGAACCGGGCGGCGGTGTCCGCGTCGGCGGTGATGATCCAGTCCATCGGGTTCAGACCGGCCGCCGTGACCCGCACCCGGATCTGTCCCGAACCGGCGTGCGGGGCCGGGACCTCATGGACGTGCAGGACCTCGGGGCCCCCGAACGCCTCGAGCCGGACCGCCCTGCTCCGGTCCGTCTGCGATCGCTCGCGCTGTTCCGACATGGACGCCAGTCTCCTCCGGGATCCCACCGAAACGGACTATGCTCCGTTTCCATGGGCGACCGTAGCACAATCGGAGCGTGATCCGTTTTGGCCGACGCGGAGGTGCCGCCGCAACGGGCGGACGCAGCCCGGAACCGCGACCAGTTGCTGGCGGTGGCCACCCGCGTGTTCGGGTCGGCCGACACCGAGCCCTCGATGCGGGCGATCGCCCGCGAGGCCGGGGTCGGGATCGCCACGCTCTACCGGCACTTCCCGACCCGTGAGTCGCTGGTCGACGCGGTCTACCGGAACCAGGTCGAGCGGCTGACCGCCGGTGCGCGGGAGCTGCTCGACGAGCTCTCGCCGGCATCGGCGATGCGGCGCTGGATGGACCTGTTCGGGGACTGGATCGCGACCAAGAGCGGCATGCTCGAGACGCTGCTCGCGATGATCGAGTCGGGCGAGATCGCCCATGCCCGGACCCGGACCGAGCTCCTGGCGGCCATCACCACGATCCTCGAGGCCGGGCGCGCGGCGGGCGAGCTCCGCTCCGACGTCACCGCCGAGGACATCGCCGCGTCCCTCATCGGCATCTTCACCGTGGCCTCCCGGCCCGAGCACGCCGCCCAGGCCGCCCGTCTGCTGGACCTCCTGATGGACGGCCTCCGGCCCGCCGCCCGACCGGCCTGAACACGTCGGTGCCTCGACCGCCGAGGTTCGTGGGACTCGATCGCTATGCGCTCGTCGTCGCGTCCTCGTCGCGCAGGGTCCCGAGGACCGAGAGGAGCACCGCCGCACCGACCTCGGGCGACCAGCGCGGACGCGGCCGGTCGGCCTCGGTGGGGTCCGTCCGCGGCGCGGGCACGGACACGAGTTCGCGGCGCCAGTCCGCGCGACGGGCCGACGCGTCCTGCGTCCCGAGCCGTACGCCCACCCCGACCACCTCATCCCGTTCGTCGCCAGCCCTGAACCGCTCGACGTGCGTGTATCCGATGAGCGGTCGGCGATCGTTACCCGGATACGGCGGGTTCGTCCGGTCGGGCGAAGCGCCGGGCCGGATGGGTGCCGCCGACGGGCGCCGCGCGAGAAGCTCGGCAATACGAGCCCGCTGGCCGAACCGCGGGATCCTCCGCGCCCAGCAGTTCCCGTGGCGCGTCTAGCGTCGAGGAGGTGAGCACCCTCCCGACGACGGCCCGCGCGGTCCGGTTCGACCACTACGGCGGCCGCGAGGTCCTCGCCGTCCGCGACGTCCCGATGCCCGAGCCCGGCCCCGGTGAAGTGCTGGTCGAGGTCCGCGCCGCAGGGATCAACCCCGGTGAGGCCGCGATCCGCGAGGGCGCACTCGATGCGTTCGCCCCCTCGACGTTCCCGTCCGGGCAGGGCAGCGACCTGGCGGGCGTCGTCGTCGGGCTCGGGCCGGACGTGACCGGACCGGCGCTCGGGGACGAGGTCCTCGGGTGGTCGTGGACACGGTCGAGCCACGCCTCGCACACCGTCGTGCCCGCCGGGCAGCTGGTGGCCAAGCCGGCGGAGCTGTCATGGGAGGTGGCCGGGTCGCTCTACGTCGCCGGCGCCACCGCGTGGGCCGCGACCCAGGCGGTGGCCGCGAAGCCCGGAGAGGTCGCCGTCGTGTCCGGCGCCGCGGGCGGGGTGGGATCGCTCGTGGTGCAACTGTTCATCGCGGCCGGGGTCGACGTGCTCGCCCTCGCCTCGGAGCCGAACCACGCCTGGCTGCGCGATCGCGGCGCGCATCCGGTGGCCTACGGCGAGGGCGTGGCCGACCGGCTGCGGGCCGCGGCCCAGGGGGACGGCGCCGGCATCCACGCGTTCGTCGACACCTACGGCGACCCCTACGTGGACCTGGCGGTCGAGCTCGGCGTCCCCCCGGACCGGATCGACACGATCATCGCCTTCGCCTCGGCGGCGCGGGTGGGCGCCCACACCGACGGCAGCACCGTGGGGACCGACCCCCGTGTGCTGACCGAGCTCGCCGAACGGGCGGCCCGGGGCGAGCTCGAGGTCCCGATCGCGGCGACCTATCCCCTGGAGCGGGTGGCGGACGCGTTCGCCGAGCTCGAGACCCACCACACCCACGGCAAGATCGTGCTGATCCCGTGAGCGCCCTCTGCCTCGCTCGGTCCGAGGACCACCAGCAGCTTGTCGCTCAGAACACGCCTGCTGCACCCGGGGACAACGACGCGAGCCAGACCGGGAGAGGGAGAGCCTGCGAGCCGTCCTGATCGTCGCGGGTCGCCGAGTACCGGTACGGGATCCAGTGCCGGCCGAGGCAGACCGTCGACACGCTCATCTGCGCACCGTTCGGCAGCCGTGCCCGCCGCGCGCCCGGCCCGGCGCGGGACCGCCCAGCCGTGCCCCGTTGCGGGGCCGAGCGGCCTCTGCACGGGTGCAACCGATCGCGACCTCATGGGGTCCGACGGGGCACTACGCACACCGACCGCCGGTCGCACGAAGGGAAAACACCGTGAGCACCGAGGACAACAAGGCCGTCGTCGGCCGTTGGTTCACCGAGTTCTGGGGGAAGGACTTCGACCCCGCAGTCATCGACGAGCTGGCCGCACCCGACATCCGGTTCGAGTACTCCATGCACGACCCGTGCCGGGGCCGGGACGAGGTGCGGAAGTTCGCCGAAGCGTTCCGCGCGGCGTTCCCCGACCTGAACTTCTGGGGCACCGCAGACCTCATCGCCGAGGGCGACTACGTCGTCGGCCAGTGGGAGGGAGGCGGTACCCACAGCGGCTCCGCCTTCGACGACGTTCCCGTCGGTTCCCTGCCGGCCGCGACCGGCAAGACGATGCGTTTCACCGGGACGACGGTGCTCCGCGTCGAGAACGGCCTGATCACCGAGGAGATCGGTCTCGACGACGGGGTCACCGCGCTCAAGCAGCTCGGCCTCATCCCTCAGGGGTGATGACGCCGGGCTGAGCCGACCCTCGAGACGGGCCCGTCCCGGGCTCCAGGCCCGGGGCGGGCCCCGGTGCCGCCCGGATCCGGACCTCGCGATGACAGGGGGCGTTCCTACTACCGTTGCAGCGCCCGGCCGAGGACCGGTGCCTCGCGTCGCCCAGTTCGCGACGACGGCCAGGGCCGCCGCGTGCACCGAGACCCCGACCGCCGCGGCCTCGTCCCGCAACGCCTCGGACGCTTCGTCGGCGCTCACGCCGAACAGGTCGGTCAACAAGGCCTCCGCGCGACCGACCTCACGGTCGGCCTGCGACGCGTACTCACTTCGTCCGTGTCCGAGCATGTGTCCCCCGCCAGGTCGGTCCGGCCTCCGCGTCACGGAGGCGCCATCGACGGGGTCCCGGTCGCGCATGCTGACTGTCCCCCACCGTCAGCGTGTCGTCCACCGCACGAGGGCGATCGACGCGCCGTGTTCACACGTGCCTCGAGCACGAGTGCCGAATTGGGCTCCCCGTCGGCTCGTGGTGACGATCGAGGCCGCCCGCCAGGAGTGGGCCTGCTCCATCTCCCGGTGCTAGCGTCGTCGCGCGGGGGCCGAATCACGGGCTGGGGATGAGAGTGCCCGAAAACGGTGACGCCGAGTTTCCCGAACATCCGTCCGAGCACGATCCCGCGGACCTGAAATACGCCGTTCCCGTGGCCCTCCACGTCATCGACCGCCCCCGTCTGTACGAACGTCTCGACGCCGGCGGGGAATCTCCCGTGACGCTGGTGTCGGCAGCGGCCGGATGGGGCAAGACCCTGCTCCTCGGCTCGTGGCTGGGCGCCCGCGCGGCACCGGGCGGGCCGGCGGCCTGGCTCACCCTCGGTCCCGCCGATGACGACCTCGACGCGTTCTGGCGGGCCGCGGCGACCGCGCTCGCCGGCGTCGTGGACGAGGCGACCGCCGCCCTCCTGCACCGCGCCGCCGGCGACGACGGACCCACGACCGGGGTGGCCGGGCGCGTCACCGCCGCCCTGGCATCACGCGCCGGATGCCGGTCGTGCTGGTCCTCGACGACCTGCAGGAGATCTCCTCGCCCGAGGTGCACGCGAGCCTCGTGCAGTTGGCGGTGTCCCGGGTCGGGGGTCTGCGGGTGATCGCGGCGACGCGGCGTGATCCGCCCTGGCCGTTGCACCGGCTCCGGCTGGCGGGGCACGTCCACGAGATCGGGGCCTCGGAGCTGGCGTTCGGTCGCGACGAGGCGCGGGCACTGTTCGACGAGGTCGGCGTCCGGCTCACCGAGCCCCAGCTCGACCTCCTGCTGTCACGGACCGACGGGTGGGCGGCCGTCCTGCGGCTCGCCGCGATCCATCTGCGCCTGCCCGGGACGGACGTCCCGAGCTACCTCGAGAGCTTCTCCGGCAACGACCGCGCAGTGTCCGCGTACGTGGTCGGTGAGGTCCTCGCCCCGCTGGCGGAGCCGGTCCGGCACTTCCTGGGGACCGTCGGCTTCCTCGACGTCGTCTGTGCCGAGCTCGCCGATGCCGTGACCGGCGAGCAGGACGGGACCGCGATGCTGGCGGAGCTCTCCTCGTCGAACCTCTTCGTGCACTCCGAGGGGGACGGCGGACCGTGGTTCCGCCTCCCGGGCATCGTCTCCGACGTGCTGGGCAGCGGGATGAGCGATCCCCGGGTGCGCCGCGATCGGCACCGGAGGGCGGCGGAGTGGTACCGGCGCCACTCCCTGCCGGAGCCCGCGATCCGCCTCGCCCTCCGGGGACGTCTGCTCCCGCTCGCCGCCGAGCTCGTCGGCATCCACGACGTCGGGCTCGTGCTGCGTGGCCGTGGCAACGAGCTCGACGCGATGGTCTCGTCGCTCCCCCGTCACGAGGTGCTCGCCCACCCCGAGCTCGCGGCGGGGCTGGCCGGAGCCCGCATGGTCTACGGGCGCCACGAGGAGGTCGAAGAACTGACGACCGCCGCCGCCGCGCGGATCGGTGAGCTCCCGGATCTGCGGGGCCGACGAGTGGGCGTGGTGCTCGACCTCATCGGCATCGCGGATGCCCGCTTCCGCGGGGACCTGGACGACGTCGCCGCCGTCTGCCGGCGTATCCCCCACGACCCCGCCGAGCTCGCCGAGCTCGGCCTGACGGGCTGGGACCTCATCCGCATCCTGACCCTCAGCAACCGTGGGACGGCGGAACTGTGGCTGGGCGAGCTCGACGCCGCCGCGACCCACCTCGGTGCGGCGTTCGAGGCGGAACCCGAACAGGGCGTGCTGCTCCCGCACCTCAACGCGCAGGCCCACCTGGCGCTCCTCGCGTGCGAGCAGGGCGAACTGGGGTCCGCGCAGGCCCGGGCCCGTGCGGCCGTCGACCGCGCCGGGAGGGCAGGGGCGGCGGGGACGGTGCAGGTCGTGGCCGCCTACCTCGCGCTGGCGTGGACCCACCTCGACCGGGGTGATCCCCAGGAGGTCGAGCGCTGGCTGGAGCGGGTCGACGAGGTCGAGGCCACGACGCCCGAACGCCACGTCCAGCTCGCGGCGGCGGTCCTGCTCGCCCGGCACCACGCCGCCACCGACCCCGAGGCCGCCCTCGCCGAACTGGAGGAGGGCAGCAGGCGGTTCGCCCGCGCACCCCTCCCCGCTCCGGTGCTCGACCGCAGTGTCGTCCTCCGGGCCGAGCTCCTGGGACGGCTCGGCGAGACGGACCGCGCCCGCGGCGTCCTCGGCGATCTGCACGCTCCCCTCGCCGCGGAGGCCGTCGTCGCCGCGGCGGACCTGCACCTGCTGGAGAGCGATCCCGACGCTGCCCAGAAGGACCTCGCCACCCTCGATCCGGGCCCCACGACGCCGCGCGCCCAGATCACGACCGACATCGTGCGGGCGCTCACCGCCGCGATGCAGCACGACACCGTCCCGGCCCTGCGTCACCTGGACCAGGCCCTGCGCGCCGCGGCGCCGCACGAACTGCGCCGCCCCTTCCTCGACCGGACGCCCCGCCTGCGCGAGCTCCTCGCCCGTCGGATCGAGCGCGGCACGGGCTCCGCCGCCTTCGCCGTCGACCTCCTGGAGCGGATGAGTCCGGGATCACCCGTCGTACCGCCGTCGTCGTCCCCTCCGCCGGAACCGTTGACGATGCGCGAGACCGTCATTCTCCGTTACCTGTCGAGTACGCTCACGAACTCCGAGACGGCGGCAGAACTCAGCGTCTCGGTCAACACGGTGAAATCCCATCAGCATTCGGTCTACCGAAAGCTCGGGGTCACCGGGCGCCGCGACGCCGTCCGTCGCGCCCGGGAACTCCGGATACTCTGATCCGTCACCGTTTTCATGCTCGGAGAATGACCGAACCTCATCCCGGTTCCCCCACTCTGAGTAGGCGACCTCCCGGACCTCGAGATCGTGTCCCTCGACCACGGAGGTCTTCCGATGCACCGCGTCACCGATCCAGGGGCCCCCGATCGGCCGGTCGGGCCACCCGCGCCGATCCCGGGGTTCGTCCACCGCGCACGGCTGGGCGCGCTGGTGGAGGCCGGGACCGCTGCCGGCGGCGTGACGACGCTCTGCGCGCCCGCCGGTGCGGGCAAGACGGTGCTGCTGGCCGACTGGGCCCGCACCGGTCCGGTCGCGACGGCCTGGGTGTCCGTCGTCGCCGCCGACGACGAGCCGGGCCGGCTGTGGGCCGCGATCGCGGGCGCGGTGGCGCAGGTCGCCCCCGACCAGGCCGACACCCTCGGGCGATCCGTCCTCGACCCGGCGACGGCGCACTTCCCCACCGCTCTCCTGTCCGTCCTCGACACCCTGCCGGGCGCGCTCCGCCTCGTCCTCGACGACGTCGGACGGATCGTCGAACCCGTGGTCCTCGAGGGGCTGGAAACGCTCGTCCGGTACCGCCCCACCGGCCTGCGCCTCGTCCTGTCCGGCCGCACGTCGCCGGCCCTGCCGTGGCCGCGGCTGCGGCTGCGGGGCGACGTGGTCGACCTCGACGGTGACGAGCTGGCGTTCACCCTCGAGGAGGCCGCGACGCTCGTCGCCCGTCGGGGGATACGGATGTCGCCCGCGCAGCTGCGGAGGAGCCACGCGATGACGGGTGGATGGGCGGCCGCGCTGCGCCTGGTCGCGGGCTCCACCAGCGGGCGCGGCGAGCCCGCGGGTCCGCCGGAACCCTCGCTCGCGGCCTACCTCGACGAGGTCCTGGGCGGTCTGACCGACGACGACCGTGCGTTGCTGCGCGACGTCAGCGTGTGCGACGCGATCACGCCCGCCCTGGCCGCCGCGGTCTCCGGGCGCGACGACGCCGGGGCGACGCTGGAACGCCTCGCGCGGTCCATCCCGCTGGTCTCCGCCGATCCCGTCCGGGGGCAGCTCACGATCCTGGCCCCGGTGCGTACCTCGTTGTCCGACGGGCTCGGGCACCGCCGCCCGGAGCTCCACCGCCGGGCGGCGGCCTGGTTCGCGGCGAACGACCGGGCGGCCGAGGCGGTGGACCACGCCTGCGCGGCCGGAGACGGCGGCCTCGTCGCCGACCTGGTCCGGACCTGGGCGGTGCCGCTGCTGCTGAACGGCGACCACGACGCGCTGCGCCGGGCCTGCGCGACGCTGCCGCCGGCCGCGATCGCCGCCGATCACACCCTGCGCCTCGTCGCGCCCGCGCTCGACGCCGTCGCCGGTGGCGGCCGGGACGGGGACGGGCGGGAGGAGACGGGGCCGGAGGCCGCCGCCGAACTGCGCGCGCTGCGTGCCGTGGCCGACGTCCTGACCGCCCGGGACGGGGCGGACGAGCCCGGCGACGAGCGACCGGGACGGGCGAGCCCGGCGAGCGCCCGCGCGCTCACCTGCCGCGATCGACGGCGCGACCCGGCTCCTCGCGCACGTCGATCCCCGGGGCGCCGGCGCGCTCCTGACCTCGGCGTCGGCGCAGGCCCGGGCTCTCGGGCACCACCATCTCGCGATGCAGTCCGCCTCCCTGCTCGCCGCCGCGCACGCCGGCGCCGGCGAGGCGGCCGGGATGGTGTCCGCCGGCGCGGACGCCGTCGCGATCGCCGAGGGCCACGGCTGGCAGCGGTCCGACTGGGCGGTCTCGGCTCGCGCGGAGCTCGCCCACGGGTCGCTGCTGCTGGCGCGGCCCGCCGACGCCCGCCGACACGCGGCGCCCGTCCCCGACGGTCCTGACGGCCCGGACCCGGTCCGGCGACACGTCCTGGCCGTTCTCCGCGGCGCCGCCGAGGCCGACTCGGGTCGCCCGACCCAGGGTCTCGAGGCCATGCAGCTGGCCCGGACGCGCCTCCTCGACCGACCGCTCTCGGCGCACCAGGCCGCGCTGGTCGCGATGTTCGAGCACCAGACCGCGGTGGCCACGGGTCGGCCGACCCACGCGCGGGTGGTGCGCCGCTGGCTCGCCGCTCGCCTCGGACCGACCGGCGAGGTCCTGCTCATGTCGGTCCGCGAATCCCGCGCCGCCGACCCGGGCGCGTCGGTCGGCCGTACGCTCCGGCCGGTGGTGGAGGGGACGGTGCCCGCCGTGCTCCCGGACACCGCGGTCGAGGCGCTGCTCGTGGAGGTCGCCGACGCCCACGCCGCCCAGGACCAGGCGGGCGCCCGCCGGCTGCTGATCGATGCTCTGGACCGCGCCGCCCCGCGCGAGCTGCTGCGTCCCTTCACCCGCGGCGCCGGAGGTGTGCGGGAGCTCCTGGCGCACCAGGTGGGCACCTTCGGGTCCGCCGACGGGTTCGCCCGGCGGGCGCTGGCCATCGGCGTCCAGGGGCGTCCGGTGGCGCGGTCCCTCCTCAGCGACCGGGAGTCGAGGATCCTGCACCTGCTGCCCTCGCTCGCGACCACGACCGAGATCGCCGCGGACCTGCACGTCTCCCCGAACACGGTCAAGACCCAGGTGGGAGCGATCTACAGCAAGCTCGGGGTGAGGGACCGCCGCGCCGCCGTCGTCGCGGCCTACGACGCCGGCCTGCTCGCCGACGCGGCCGAGCGCGCCCGCACCGGGTAGGGGCCGCCGGCGCGGTCCGTCACCCGCCGTGGTTCCGGCGTCAGAGGTGGGCGTCGGCGTGCGAGCGGAGCAGGCCGCGCGTCCGGGCCGTCTCCACCGCCGCGCGACGGTTCGCGACGGCGAGCTTGGTGTAGATCATCCGGATGTGGGTCTTCACGGTGCTCACCGAGACGGACAGGGCCGCGGCGATGTCGTCGGACGACATCAGGGACGGGAGCAGTTCGAGCACCGCGAGCTCGCGCTCGCTCAGCAGGGGGCTCGCGGCCGGGTCCGCGATCCGCCGGTAGGCGGCGAGGGCGCGGGCGGCGAACGCCGCGGCCGCGCCCGGGCGGGGCCGGTGCTCGGCCAGCAGCGTGCCCACCTCGGGGCCGCCCAGGGCGAAGGGGCGGAGGAGGTCGAGGGCCTCGGCGCCGGCGAGGGCCGACCGCAGCGCGAGCTGCGCGGCTGCGGGCTCGCCCGCGTGTACCGCGAGTGTCGCCGCGACGAGGTGGGCCTCGACGAGCGTGTGCGGCATCAGCGGGACCACCGTCCCGGCCAGGACGGGGCGGATGCGGTGGCGGGCGGCGTCGAGGTGCCCGCCACCGAGCTCGGCCCACGCGGCCATCAGCGCCGCCTCGCCGGGGGCGTCCATCCGCTCGGCGAGCTCGCGGGCGGCCCGGGCCGCACCGACCGAGTCCCCGAGCCGGAGAGCGGCCCGGTTCTCGAAGAGCGCCGCCGCGGCGGCCTGTTCCGCGACCACGGGCAGCCCGGCCAGGTCGATCCGCGCCCGGCGCATCTCGGCCAGCCCCGTCGCCCGGTCACCGGCGTCGGAGAGGGCCGCGCCCCGCACGATCCGCAGGGCGTGGTGCAGCCGGGGGTCGACCACGCCGGGTTCGCGGGCCAGCGCCTCGGCGGCCTCGGCGCGGGCCTCGTCGGGCTCGGCCCGGTAGAGCGCGGCGTAGGCCCGCAGCGTCCGTCCCAGGGTCGACCAGGCCGACGGTTCCCACCGGTGCTCGATCAGCGTCGACACGGCCTCGTCGGCGCGTGCGACCACCGTCCGGAAGTCGCCCCGGACCGCCGCCACCGCGGCGAGGACGACCTGGGCCTGCATGGCGACGAAGTCGTACCCGTGGCTGTGGGCGAGCTCCACGGCCTCCTCCAGCGCGCCGACCGCGCGATCCGGGTCGCCCCCCGCGAGCAGACTGTCGACCCCGTGTTCGAGGGCACGCAGCGCCCGCACGGCGGGCCCGTCGGCGGAGTGGGGAGCCGGCAGCGCCCGGACCGCCTCGTGCAGGGCCTCGACGTCGCCACCCACCCTGGCGAGCGAGGTCGCCACCGTCGCCGCGTGGCTCGTCGGGTCACCCGGTCCGCCGTCCGAGCGGGTCGCGGGGAGCACGCGCCGCAGGGGGGCGTGCTCGCCGGCGAGGGCGAGCCGCAGGGCGAACCGCACGGTCAGGTCTGCGGTCAGGGCCTCGTCGTGGGCGTGCGCGGCGTTCTCGAGGGCTGCGGCGGGCTGGTCCTGCTCGGCCCACCAGCGCGCGGCCCGCCCGTGGAGCTCGGCGGCGAGCGACGGACGGTGGCCGTGCAGGTCGGCGGCGAGGTAGGTCCGCAGCAGCTCGAGGATGCGGTACTCCCGCGCTCCCGTGCCCGGATCGGTGACGAGGCCGCTCACCAGGGACGTCTCGCGCTCGACGCGGTCGAGCACCTCGGCCGCATCGGTCCGGCCGGTGAGGGAGACGGCCAGCTCGGCGGGGAGGGGCACCCCGATGCTGACCAGCGTCAGGAACTCCAGGAGGTCGGCGGGCAGCGTGGCCAGCACCTCGCCGACCAGGTAGTCGGCCACCGAGCGGTCCTCACCCGAGAACTCGGCGAGGAAGGTGGGCAGGTCGGCGCCGCCGCGCATCGCCTGGACCGCCAGTCGGAGCCCGGCCGCCCATCCGCCCGTCCGTCGGTGCAGTTCGCCGATCTGGTCGTCCGTCAGCACGAGACCGGTACGTCGGGTGAGCACCTCGGTCTCCGCCACGGTGAAGGCCAACCGGTCCGCCCGCAGCTCCCAGAGCTCGTCCCGGTCCCGCAGCCGGGAGAGCGCGATCGGCGGGTCGAAGCGGCTCGCCATGAGCACCCGCAGGCCCGCGGGACGGTGCTCGAGCAGCGCGCGCAGCTCATCGAGCGCCGCGGGGTCGTCGAGCTCGTGGACGTCGTCGAGGACCAGGGTCAACGGCGTCGCCGTGCCCCCGAGCCCGTCGCGGAAGCGGCTGAGGAAGGCGAGCCCGCCCGGCCCGGAGGGGGGCCGGAGGTCGCGCAGTCCACCGGCGGGAGGCAGCGCCGGGCACGACGCGAGTGCGGCCAGGATCGCGGCCCACAGTCGAGGGGCGTCGTCGTTGCGGTCGACCGTCACCCACGCCGTACCCGGGTCCCGGGCGGCGCGCTCGGCGAGCAGGAGCGTCTTGCCGAAGCCTGCCGGGGCCACGACGAGGCCGACCGCGGGGCCCGGCGCGTCCACCCGGGCCGTGAGCGCCGGGCGGTCGACGACGTCGACCGGCACCTCCGGCGGGGTCACCTTCCCGCGCGGGATTCGCTCCAGCGTCGCTCCACCCCCTCGTCCACCGCGCGCCACAGGTCCGTCGCCAGCGTGAGGCATCCGGCCCGCCCGCGCCTCACCCGGAACGGATGAGACCGGCTGTCGGCGTCTCCGCCGACGAGCGACCGTTCCCGGCCGCACGGGTCGCCCCATCCTCACCGGGTGATGACCGCCCACCGGGCGGGCGGGGAACGTCGCCCTCCGGAAGGAGGTGGCCGGTGGGGGCACGGGCGGGGACGACCGCCGTCCGACGCCGGGGCGGCCCGCCGGTACCCGAGTGAGTCTGGACGTTCTCGTGCTGGGCCTGGCGAGCGTGGTACGCCCGACGTCGGTGGCCGCGGTCTACGCGTTCCTCGCCGCGCGGTCGCCGACCCCGCTGCTGCTGGCCTACCTCCTGGCCGGGCTGACCCTCAGCCTGTCCGTGGGTGTGGCCGCGGTGGCGATCGTCCACGTCAGCCCGCCCCCACCGACGGTGACCACCGTGGCCCGCGACCTCGTCGACATCGTGCTGGGCGCCCTCGCGCTCGGGGCCGCGGGGTACTACGGGCTCCGGACGCCACCGGACACCCCGGTGGTGGAGCGCCCGGCGCGGACCCCCTCGAGGCTGCGGCGCAGGCTGAGCCAGCCCACCGTCTCGAGCGCGGCCCTCGCCGGCGTCGCCACCCACCTGCCCGGGGTGTTCTACCTCGGAGCGCTCGCCGCCATCGTGGCGAGCAGACCCGGTCTCGTCGGGGGCCTGCTGCAGGTCGGCTTCTACAACCTGCTCTGGTACGCCGTCCCGCTGGCCGCGCTCGCGTCCTGGACGTGGCACCCGGAGACGACCCGCGACACCGCCGCCCGGCTCACCGCCGGGGTCCAGGCCCACAAGAAGGCCCTGGTCGTCGCGGTGTTCGCCCTCGTCGGGGTGTACCTCGTCGGGGTCGGGGTCGTCGACCTCGTCACGAGGTGAGCGGGTCCCCTCCCCGGGGACGACTCATCCTCTGCGCGTGAGGCGCCCTCCGGGCACGTGGCTCCACGCTGGCCCGGTGACCGCATCATGGGAGCCCGCCGCGCCCGACGAGGAGCCCGACGCGACCGTCGTGGCGCCGTCGACGAACGGGACGCGCCGCCGCATGTCCCCGACGATCCCGTCGGGCGGCCTGCCCCGGGCCCTCGTCATGCTGCTGGGGATCGCGGCCGCCGTGATCACCGTGGCCGGCATCAAGGCGATCGCGTGGCTGGTCGGGCCGGTGTTCCTGGCCCTCATCATCGTCATCGCCGCCGCCCCGGTGCAGCGGTGGCTGCGCGCTCGGGGATGGCCCGGATGGGTCGCCACGCTGGCCCTGGTCCTGGTGGTCTACGTCGGCCTGCTGGCGTTGGCGCTCGTGCTGCTGATCTCGGTCGGCCAGCTGGCCACGGTCCTGCCGCAGTACTCGGACCAGTTCAACGCCCTGATCGCGTCGGTCGAGCACACCCTCGCCGGCTTCGGGATCGGGCAGGCCCAGATCCAGGCGGCGACGCACTCGATCAGCCTCGGCTCGGTGGCCGGCGCGGTGGGCGGCATCGTCTCCGGCGTGGGCGGTGTGCTCACCGTGGTGGTGCTCATCCTGGCGCTGCTGTTGTTCTTCATCGCCGACGCGGCCACCTTCGGCACCCGGCTGGACAGCATCGCGTCGGAGCGTCCGCACATCGTCCGTGCGCTGGACACCTTCGCCAGCGGCACCCGCAGCTACCTCGTCGTCACCACGGTCTTCGGGCTCATCGTCGCGGTGCTCGACGGGGTCGCGCTGGAGATCATGGGGGTCCCGCTCGCGATCCTCTGGGCGGTGCTGGCGTTCATCACCAACTACATCCCCAACATCGGCTTCATCTTCGGCCTGGTGCCCCCGGCGCTGCTCGCCCTGCTGACCGGGGGCTGGCCACTGCTGCTCGCCGTGGTCATCGTCTACTGCGTCCTCAACCTGGTCATCCAGTCCCTGATCCAGCCCCGCTTCATCGGCAACTCGGTCGGGCTCTCCGCCACCGTCACCTTCGTGACCCTCCTGTTCTGGGCGTGGGTCCTCGGCCCGCTCGGTGCGCTGCTCGCGATCCCGCTCACGCTCCTGGCGAAGGCCCTGCTCGTCGACATCGACCCGCGCGCCCGCTGGGCGGACGCCCTGCTGCGCACCTCGGCCGACGAGCCCGACCCCGAGCCGGACCCCGAACCCGCGGCGACCTCCGACGATCCCCCGACGAACGGCCTCACCGGCCAGCACCGGGCGCTGACGTGACCGGAAACGCCGTCCCGGGGACGGTGGCGAGCTCCACCGAGGCGCACCCACCGGTCCGTCTGGGCCCCGTCCCCGTCGACATCGGCCGGTCGGTGTACGGGACGGTCCTCGTGATGACCGTGCTCGCGATCGACAGCACCCACGGCGCGCCCACCTACCTCGACTCCGCCCTCACCGTGGCCGGCGCGATGGCCGCGACGTTCCTGGCGCACCTGTTCGCCGACGTGCTCGCCGAGTTCGCCCACACCGGTGGTTCCCACGCCGCGGACCGGCGGACGGTCGGCGGCCTCGCCCGCGTCGACCTGGTCTTCCTGGCGCTTCCCGTCGTCCCCGTCGTCGTCCTCGTCGTCGGCGTGCTCGGTGCGTGGCAACCGGAGACCGCCATCCAGATCATCATGACGGTCGGCGTGGCGTTCCTGGTGTTCGTCGGCGGGCTCGGGGGGCGTCGGGCAGGCTTCGCCCGGTGGGGGATCGTCGGGTGCGCCGTGGCGTCGGGGGTACTGGGAGCGGTGCTCCTGGTCGTGCAGGTGTTCCTCGAGGGATGAGGCGTCCGCGCCGCTGGGCCGGGCCGCCCGAGAACGGTCACTACGGGATCGTGCTCGCGCTGCTCGTGGCCGGTTACCTCGCGTCCGCCCTGGCGACGAGCACGTGGGTGAGCGTCCTGACGCTGCTGCTCTACGTGGGCGCGCTGGTCCTGGCCATCCGGGCGGCCCGGCTCGGGGGCGCGCAGGTGTGGGCGCTGCGGATCGCGCTGACGGTCGGCTCGGCGGCGACCCTGGCCGTGCTGATCGCCGGGGCCGGGAACGGGGTCCGCGGGACGGCGTCGCTGTGGGTCGCGCTGGTCCTCGGCGCCACCGTCGTCCTCGTCGTGCGGCACATCCTGCGGCACCCGGTCGTCACGCTCCAGACGATCGCCGGCGCGCTGAGCGCCTATCTGCTCATCGGGCTGATGTTCGCCGAGATCTACACCTCGATGTCCCGGCTGAGCCCGTCACCGTTCTTCGCGGGTGGCCAGTTCCCCGACCCCGCCACCGTGCAGTACTTCAGCTTCACCACGCTCACGACACTCGGGTACGGCGACTTCACCGCCGCCCACAACGCCGGCCGCGCCGTCGCCGTCCTGGAGGCCCTCCTCGGCCAGATCTTCCTGGTCACGCTCGTCGCGCGGCTGGTCTCGAACTTCGGCGCGGTGAACGCACGCGCGGCATCCCGGGACGACGAGCCCGACGAGGACTAGGGCCCGCGGCCGATCTCATCCGCGCCGGGTGACGTCACGACGGACCGGGCCCACGAACATCGCAGGCACGTGGCTCCCACGTGTCCGTCCCGGCACCCCGTCGGGCGAGCCGGAGCGCGACCCCGGGAGGAACGACACGATGACCGACGACGCCCCCGAGATGGGCCCGATCGACTACCTGGTCATGGAGTTCGCCACCGAGCGCCTGACCGGGGAGAGCCTGCCGATCCTGCGCGATCTGGCCGCCGCCGGGACCATCCGGATCCTCGACCTGGCCTTCGTGCGCAAGGAGGCCGACGGCGCGGTCGCGAGCCTGACGATCGCCGAGATCGACGCCGACGAGGACCTCGACCTGACCGTCTTCGACGGCGCGGGGTCGGGCCTGGTCGATCGCGACGACCTCGACGAGGCGGGCCGGATCCTGGAGCCGGGACGGACCGCGGTGCTCGTGGTCTACGAGAACAGCTGGGCCGGTCCCCTGGTCGGTGCGCTGCGCCGCAGCGGCGCGCAGGTCGTGGCCGGCGGCCGCATCCCGCACGAGGAGCTCCTCGACGCGCTCGCCGCCACCGAGACGGCCGCCTGAGGGCCCGGCGCCCTCCGCACACCCGAAGATCGAGAGGACCCACCATGCCCGGTCTGCTCCGCGGGATCGCCCGCACCGCCGTCGTCGCCGGGACGGCGACGGCGGTCTCCAACCGCGTCTCCCGGCGCCAGGCGGGCCGCTGGTCCCGTGAGTACGACGAGCAGGAACCGCCGCCGCAGGCCCCGCCCCAGCAGGCCCCGCCGCCCGCGGCCGCCGGGAGCGGCGACGTCATCGCGCAGCTCAAGGACCTCGCGGACCTGAAGGCCCAGGGAGTCCTCACCGAGTCGGAGTTCGAGGCCCAGAAGCGCCGGATCCTCGGCTGAGCACGGTCGGCCCGCCGCGTCGGCGGGCCGATCACCCGGGTCGGATCACCCGCCTCGGCTCACCCGCGTCGGTTCACTCGGGTCGGGGCTCCTCGCCCGGAGCGACCTCCGGGTCCGGGACGACCCGGTGGAACGAGGTCACCTCGAGCCCGAGGGACCGGCACAGCGCGAGCAGGCCGTGCAGGCCGGACTCGTCGACGGCGTCCCCGGAGATCACGGTCTCGGTGGGCGCGGTGTCCACCGCCATCTGCGGGAAGGCACCGCGGGCGCGATCCGAGAGCCGTCCGGCCACCCGCAGCTCGTACTTGTACCCCGACACCGGATCACCTCCTCGCCCGGGAAACGGAGGCCATCACGCCGGGTCCCCCTCGGGGGCCACGGCGACGGCCCGGACGGCCTTGAGCCGCTGCTTGGCCTCGTACCGGACGAAGATCTCACCGATCACCCCGATGAGCAGGCCCCACGAGGCCACCACGAACAACCAGGTGCCTGCCCGGGTCAGCGCGGGATACAGGAAGAACAGGCTCCCGATCACGAACGCGAAGTTCCCGACCAGGGCCACGCCCAGGTGCACCCAGGGGACGTCGTGGGCGTAGCGCCGGATGTGCCGGACGTAGATGAACAACAGCATCGGTCGCCTCCCTGGCGGAGCTGTCTCGGGCGTGCCGTCAGGACCGGGTCGGGTCCTCGTCCGTGCGCAGGATCGCCAGGACCCCGCCGGCGGGCCGCCACCCGAGGGCCACGAGGAACCCGAGCCCGACCAGCACGACGAGCAGGGCCTGCCCGGCGAGACCGAGCCAGAGCAGCCCGACCACGAGGACCACGGTCACGACCGCGACGGCGATGCGCCGGCCACGTCCGCCCCCGCCGCCGGCCAGGCGCATCCGGCGGGCCAGGCCCGGGTCGTTGCGGGCCAGCTCCTGCTCGGTCTCCTCCAGCACCGTGCGTTCCGCGTCGTCGAGCATCGTGGAGTCCTTTCGGAGATCGCGGCGGGGCGTCGTTCCCGGATCGCCCGCCGCGTGGTCGAGCGTGGTCCCCGCCGTCGTGCCGCGGCTCACCCCGACGGGATGAATCAGGTCGGCGGCGGGATCGGGGGCGGGCCCTCGATGAGGTGCACGGTCGCCGAGATGACGAGGTAGAGGCCGAAGGCGCCGGCGGCGAGCACGACGATCGTGCGCCCGTACCGGCCGAGCCAGGCGTTGACCGCCGTGACCACCCGGATGGTGGGCTCCGGCCAGATGGCGTGGGCGACGACCGGGATCTCGATGACCAGCATGTAGATCACGGCCACCAGCACCACGGACAGGATCGTGACGAGCACGCTGTCGTGGGCCTTCGCGATCGAGTGCAGGGCGGCGAGGTACAGCGGCGACGGCGTGTACATCAGCAGGCCGATGACCAGGAGCCCGACGAGGCCGAGCTCCCGACGCTCCTTCGCCGCCTTCGGGCCACGGGGCGGCCGGAACCAGACGTAGATCGCCGATCCCAGCAGCAGGATGCCGATGCCCAGGTCGACCCACGTCGGCACCGTGCGGTGGTGCGGGCTGCGCTCGACGCCGGTCCCCTGGAGGATGAACACCAGCGCGAAGCCGAAGCCCAGGGTCGCGATCACGGCACCCGCGATGAAGACCAGAGCGCGTTTGCGCGGCTGCGGGTTGACGAGCAGGAAGGCCACGAACAACAGGCCGGGGGATAGAGCGCCGCCCCGAAGGCCGCCGGGACCGCTTCGGTCAACATCGGGTCTCCCGCTCTCTCATGGGTCGGGCTCGTCGGACGCGGGGGTGGTCCCGGGTGTGGACGGTGCGGCGTCGGGCAGCCGGAGGGTCACCACGTAGGAGACGACGACGCCGACGATCACCAGCGGCATCACGGTGAGACCGGTCGCGCCCAGGAAGAGCGTCGCGAGGAGGACCGAGGTCATCGGCAGCCGGAGCATGCCGACGGTCATCGCGCCCATCCCGATCGCCGCTCCGGACAGGGCGTCGAGGCCCGGCAGGTGCGCCAGGGCGGTGCCGCCCACGGCGCCGATGAACATCGCCGGGAACGTCGGCCCGCCGCGGAAGGCGGCCAGGGCGCCCGCGTAGGCGAGTCCCTTGCACACGATGAGCAGGAGCAGCGCTCCGACGCCGTAGACCGCCGGGTCACGGAGCAAGGGCCCCAGCGCGTCCTGGCCGGAGAACAGCACCTCGGACACCGCGTGCCCGGTCACTGCGGCGAAACCGATCGCGAGCCCCGCGACGGCCAGCCCGACGACCGGTGTCAGCAGCAGGGTCCGCCGCGCCACCACGGGGCGGACCCGCAGCGCCGTCGCGCGGATCACCCAGCAGAGCAGGGCCGCCCCGACCCCGGCCACCAGCGCCCACAGGAACGCCGCGATCGTCGGGGACCCGACGTGGGGCAGGTCCGACACGGCGAGGGAGAAGGTGCCGTGCCCGGTCCAGGAGTCCAGGCCCAGGAAGATCAGCGATCCGATCCCGGCGCCCAGGAGTCCGGGGATCAGCACCATCGTCGCGGTGGCGCCCCCGAGTCCCGCGGCCTCCATCATGAGGAACGCGCCGGCCAGCGGGGAGCCGAAGAGGGTGCTGACGGCGGCGAAGCTGCCGGTGGCCGCGACCACCGAGGCGACGTTCGCGGGCACCTCCCCCCGCCTCGCCAGGCGCACGGCGAGGACGGCCAGCCCGCCACCGAGGGCGATCAGCGGCGCCTCGGGGCCGACGACGACCCCGAGTCCGATGCTGGCGATCGCCGCTGCCGCGATCCCGCCCATCTCCACCGTGCCCGGGTAGCCGCCGGCCTTGAACCCGTCGGCCGGGGACTCGCCGCCGTGACCCGGGAGGTACCGGATGACGGCGCCGACGATCGCGCCGGCGACCACGAGCGGTCACCAGCGGCCACCACAGCGGCGGGGCCGCGAAGCCGAGGCCGAGCGGCAGCGAGGTGAAGGCCCACCGCTGCAGCCCGCCCACCAGGGCGAGGAACCAGTAGGCGACCGCCGAGATCGGCACCCCGAGGACCGCGGCGACCCCGAGCAGCCCCAGGTACTTCCTCGACCGCAGGACGGTCATCGGGGAGACGGGCTCGTCAGGCGGTGCGGTCGGCGCGACCTCGGTGGTCACCTCCCACGTCCTCTCCTCGGGGTGCCGGTCATGCGGATCGATCGCGACGGATCAGACGGCGTGCGCCTCGTCGAAGACCTCGCGGAGCTGCTTCTCCTGGTCGTCCGACAGGTTGGTGTGCAGCAGTTCCCCGTCGATCCCGTGGAACGCCTCCGCGACCTTGTCCAGCACCCCGTCGGAGGTCAGCGCGAACAGTGCCGAGGTCCCGGGGGTCACCTTCTCCTGCACTTCCCGGATGAAGTCGTCGTCGATCCCCACGTCGCGCATCGAGGCGGCCGCCGCGCCCATGGCGGCGCCGGCGAGCAGCCCCAGGATCGGGACGAAGAAGATCAGCCCGAACAGCAGACCCCAGAAGCCGCCTCCGAGGGCTCCCGCCCCGGTGATGTTGTTCAGCTGCCGGGTCTTGGGCTTCTTCGCACCGGCGGGCCACGAGACGATCGCCCCGTCGTGCACCCTGATCGCTTCCTCCCGCTGCAGTTGCTCCAGGATTTGCAGGGCTTCGTCGGCTCCCGACGCCGTCGGGAACTTCACCGCGGTCAGCGTTGCCATCGGTCGTCACTCCTCGTGATCCGTGTGTGTGCGGACCCGGGCCGCCGATCGCGTCGGCGGCCGGCGGGGCCGCCGTCCGGGGTGGACTCTCGCCCGGCGACGCGGCGCCGGGCATCACCTCTCCGGGATGAGTCGGCGGCCGCTGTCCGGGCTGTCCGCGGTGCGCCCCGGGCCTAGGCGTGGGCTCGCCACCGGCAGGGTGTGCGCGGTCGAGGCGGCCGCGGCCGCGTAGTCGACGGCGTGCGGCGAGGGCGGCCGGCGCGCGACGAGGACCGACAGCACGATCCCGAGCGCGGAGAACACCGCGAGGACGATCGAGGCGTGCGACAGCCCCGCGGCGAGGCCGTCGGCGGCCGCTCCCCCACCGGCCTGCCAGCCGACGTTCGTCGAGGCGTAGATGCCGGCGACGACCGCCGTCATGACTGCTCCCCCGACGTAGCGGGCCATGTTCGAGATGCCCGAGGCCGCACCGACCTCGTCCACCGACACCGACGCCGTCGCGATGGACGAGGCCGGCCCGTTGGACAGCCCCAGCCCGAGGGCGATCGCGAACAGCGCCGGGAGGAACGTCGGGTACGACCACGAGGGCTCGACGAACGCGAGCAGGACGAAACCGCCGGTCAGCAGCACGAACCCCGTGACGACCACCGGTCGTGCGCCGAAACGGTGGGCGAGCGGGGTGACCGCCGGGGCGATCGCGATGACCAGCGCCGCCACCGGCAGGGTCGCGAGACCGGCCTCGAGGCTGCTCATCCCGAACGTCGCCGGGTCCTGGAAGTACAGGCTCAACAGGAAGCCGACGCCTGCGATGGCGCCCGCCCCGATGAGGATCGCGAAGGTCGAGCCCACCAGCAGGGCGTTGCGGAGCAGGCGCAGGTCCACCAGCGGGGCCGCGACGCGGCGCTCGACGAGGACGAAGCCGACCGCAGCGAGGACGGAGACGAGCAGGCACACGAGCGTGGGTGCGGAGAACCAGCCCCAGGTCGAGCCCTTCGTCACCGCGAAGACGAACGGGGCGAGGACCGCGGCGACCAGGACGGTTCCGGCGAGGTCGATGCTGCGCGGGCGGTTCGGGTCGCGGGACTCCGGCACCGTGCGCAGTGCCCACGGGATGCAGATCACGGCGATCGCCGCGTCGATCCAGAACAGGCCCTGCCACCCGGTCGCCTCGTTGAGCACCCCACCGACCAGCGGTCCGGCCGCGGCGCCCGCCGCGGAGGCGGCGCCCCACAGCGCGACCGCGCGCATCTGGGCGGGCCCCGTCGTCGCGACCGAGAGCAGGCTGAGCCCGGAGGCGAGGATCGTCGCGCCCGCCGCGCCCTGCACGATGCGCCCGGCGACGACCATCCAGCCGGCCGTGGCCAGGGCGATGAGCGCGCACGACACGATGAAGAGCGCGAGCCCACCGAGGAACAGTCTCCGGCGCCCGAAGACGTCGCCGAGCGCCCCCGAGGTGACGATCACGGCGGCGCCGACCAGCAGGTATCCGGTCACCGCCCACTGGAGCAGCTCGAGGGAGGCGTCGAGATCGACGCCGATCGAGGGCAGCAGGATGCTCACGGCCGAGGTGTTGGCGTTGACCACGAAGGTCGAGACGCAGCTCGTGCCGAGCACCCCGGCGGTGGCGACGCCTGCGGCGGACTTCGAGGTGGTCACGGGGTCAGCGTCCGGATCACCGACCGCGACCACATCGTCCGCAGAGGATGAGCCGGACGGCCCCGGAGTCATCTTCCGCGGGTGACGCCACCGCCGCGGCGGCCGTCGACACTCTCGATCACGGCCCGCTGATCTGGTGGGTCGAACGCGGCGCAGCCGCCGCCGAGCACCGAGGAGGACGACGTGACCGACACCGAACGGACACCCGCCGTGGGAGCGCAGGCCGCGTACACGATGGGCCCGCAGTCCTACGGGTCCGACACCGACGACTGGAGCGGGTGGATCTCGTTCGCCGGGATCATGATGATCCTGCTCGGCGCCTTCCAGCTCGTCGAGGGCCTCGTGGCCCTGTTCCGTCCCGCCTACTACCTCGTCGGCAAGGCCGACCTCGTGGTCGCCGTGTCCTACACCGGCTGGGGCTGGGTCCACCTCCTGCTCGGTGTCCTCATCCTGGCGGCGGGCTTCGGCGTCATGGCCGGCAAGACCTGGGCGCGCGTGGTCGGGATCGTGCTGGCCGGCCTGAGCGCCCTCGCCAACCTCGTCTTCATCGCCGCGTACCCGATGTGGGCGATCATCGTGATCGCCGTCGACGTCGCCGTGATCTTCGCGCTGGCGACCAACCGTCGCGGCGTCCCGGACTGACCGAGCTCCCGCCACCCCATCCCGAACGAGCCCATCCCGAACGAGCAGGGAGCCCCACCGTGACACCTCCTGCCACCCACCGCGGGCCGGACCGGCATCGTGCGAGGGGCCGCTGGGCCGTCCTGTTCGGAGGTCTTCTCGTCCTGGGCGCCGCGGCGTGCTCGGCGCCGGCGAACGGTGCCCCGCCGGCACCCCCGGCAGCGGTCACCTCCATCCCCTCGGGCACGTACCAGAACGCCGACACTCCCAGCGGGCCCCAGACCCTGACCCTCA
Organism: uncultured Actinomycetota bacterium; assembly: GCA_963849235.1. Taxonomy (GTDB): domain Bacteria; phylum Actinomycetota; class Actinomycetes; order Mycobacteriales; family Pseudonocardiaceae; genus Actinomycetospora. Next base: position 246,877 of record CAWKGY010000011.1, read on the forward strand.
CGTCCGGGACCAGCTACACGCAGCTCAACACCGCGTCCCGGCAGAGCATCCCGGGCACCGTCGCCCAGGACTCCTCGGACCGCGTCACGTTCACGAGCGCCGCGGGCGCCCCGTGTGCGGGCCAGTCCGGGCTGTACAAGGCCACCGTCGACTCCGTGGGCCTGCACCTCACCGCGGTGGCCGATTCCTGCCCGAACCGCGCCACCGACTTCGCCTCCGGGCCCTGGACCCGCTCCTGACCGGTGGTCCATCGACGACGTCCGTCAGCCCGCGGGGCGGGCGCCCGAGGCATCCCCGTCCCGAGCCCGGGACGGGGACGCCGGATCGCGCGTGGCGGCGGCCCCCGCCGTCGCGAACAGGACGACGCGGGCCGCCTCGGTCACGACACGGGCACCGCGGCGCCGTCGGCCGACACCCGCTGCGCGGGGACGGGCTGCCCCGTCCCGACCGAGGGCGACCCACGCCAGGCGCCGTAGCCGGCGTTCGTCGCGATCTGGGCCGCGCTGAACGCGTGCTTCGCGAGCTGGGCGGGCGTCATCTCCGTGCGCTGCTGCCACCGACGACCCGCGCCGACGATCGCCGCGCTCGCGAGCCCCAGGCCGAGGGCGGCGATCGAGCCGCCGATCCCGGTGAGCGCGGCGCCGCTGAGCAGCAGGCGGGTGTTGACGAGCTGATCCGAATGGTTCGAGGACAAGAGGACCTCCGAGGGGATACGCGGACGTCCACCGTCTCCTCGCGGGCTCCACCACCACATCACCCGCATCTGATGACCGGTGCCGCCCCGGGTCTCATCCACCACGGGGGAGGCAGCCGCGGGCCCGCCGCCTCCACGCTGGGCCGGTGGACGACCAGGCGGACCAGGCGTGACGAGCGGATGCCGGGGCACCCGAGCCGCCGAGGGTCACGGGGGCCGACCTCGATCGGATGACGGATCGGCTCTTCCTCGAGGGCAGACGCAAGCAGTCGGCCTTCTGGGTGCTGCTGACGCTGGCCGCGATCATCGCGGGCTCCGGGATCGTCGCCGACTCGGACGCCACGGTGATCGGCGCCATGATCGTCGCCCCGCTGATGACGCCCATCCTCGGCACGGCCCTCGCGGTCGTCCTGGCCGACCGGGCCCGGATCGTCCGTGGCGTCACCACCGTGCTCGCCGGTGCCGCGCTCGTCGTGGCCGTCGGCTTCCTGCTCGGGCTGCTCGTGCCGGAACCGGTCGTCGCCGCCACGAACTCGGAGGTCGCCTCCCGGGTCAGCCCCGACCTCATCGACCTGGTCGGCGCGCTGGCGACCGGCCTGGTGGGCGCCTTCGCCCTGGTCCGTGCCGACGTCTCGGACACGCTCCCGGGTGTCGCGATCGCCATCTCGCTCGTCCCGCCCCTGACGGTGGTCGGGCTGACGCTGGAGGCCGGTGAACCCGACCAGGCGCTCGGGGCCCTGCTGCTGTTCGCCTCGAACGTCGCCGCGATCGTGGCCACCGGCACCGGGCTCCTCCTCGCCTACCGGGTCCGCGCGGCCGCGGAGGCCGCCGGTCGACCGATCGGCAGCCTCGGGGAGGACGACCATGGTCGTCGTCGCGGGCTTCGTGGTGCTCGTCGCCGTCCCGCTCGGGGTGGGCAGCTATCGCGTGTTCACCTCGAGCACCACGCTCGCGGGCGTGCGCTCGGTGGCCGTGCAGTGGGCGGACACGCGGGCGTGGCGGGTCGCGAGCGTCACGGGGAACGCGGGCACCGTCCAGGTCGCCGTGATCGGCCCGGCACCCGGACCGGACGTCGCCGTACTGCGCCGGGAGCTCGACGACGCCGGCTACGCCGACGTCGCGGTCCAGGTCTCCCTCGTCGTCGGCGGGACACAGGACCTTCCCGCCGCCGGATGACGCGGTGCGAGGCAGACGTCGTCCGCATCGGGTGATGCGTCCCGGCCGGCGGCCCGATCCGATGGACCTGCGGGGACCCGCCCGCGCCCGCTCCCCGGAGGCACGATGAACGCACCGACGACGGCATCACCCACGACCGGCGCACCGACGGCGGCCCAGCCGCCGACGGACGTCCCGGCCACCGACCCACCGCGGGGATGGCACGTCGAGGTCCCCCTGGTCGGCCCGGTCGGGTGGCCGCCGACCGGCAGCCTCGCCTTCCTCGGCGTGATGGTCGCCTTCGCCGCCTTCGAGGTCGTGTCGTGGCCGGTCGCCACCGCGCTGGCGGTCGGGCACGTCCTCGCCCGGGACCACGACTCCCCGGTGCTGCGGGAGGTCGGCGCCGGTCTCGAGGGCGCCTAGCGCGCCCGGCCCGCCGCGTGAGCGAGGTCGAGCCCCGGGGGGTCCGCACCGCACGAACCGAGGAGAACCAGACATGGTGATGATGAACGATGCCGGGACCGGCGACCTGACCGATCGGAGCGACTTCGTCGACGCCGATCGGGGGCTGGTCGGCACGCTCGAGCCGATGGTCGTCACCGCGGCCGACGGACGCGTGGTCTGGGACATGGACGCGTGGAGCTTCCTCGACGACGACTGCCCGGAGACGGTGAACCCCAGTCTCTGGCGCCAGGCCCAGCTCACCGCGAAGCACGGGCTGTACGAGGTCACCGACGGCATCTACCAGGTCCGTGGGTTCGACATGTCCAACATGACCCTCGTCGAGGGCGACCGCGGGGTCGTCGTCATCGACCCGCTGATCTCGGCCGAGACCGCTGCCGCGGCGCTCGCGCTGTACCGGCGCCACCGCGGGGACCGTCCGGTGACGGCGGTGATCTACACGCACGCCCACATCGACCACTTCGGTGGTGTGCTGGGTGTGGTCGACGCGCAGACCGACGTCCCGATCATCGCGCCCGAGCACTTCCTCGAGCACGCGGTCTCGGAGAACGTGTACGCCGGGACGGCGATGCTGCGCCGGAGCTACTACTACGCCGGGGTCCACCTGCCCCAGAGCGCGGCCGGCACCCTCGGGGTCGGGCTCGGCGCCGGGGGCTCGACCGGCAGCACCGGGCTGATCGCCCCGACGCTCGAGATCACCCACACCGGCCAGGAGGAGACGGTCGACGGGGTCCGGATGGTCTTCCAGATGACCCCGGGTACCGAGTGCCCGGCCGAGATGAACTTCGCGTTCCCCGACAAGCGGGCCCTGTGCCTGTCCGAGAACGCCACGCACAACCTGCACAACCTGCTGACGCTGCGGGGGGCGCAGGTCCGGGACCCGCGCATCTGGTCGCGGTACCTGTCCGAGGCGATCGACGTCTTCGCCCGCGACGCCGACGTCGCGTTCGCCTCCCACCACTGGCCCACGTGGGGCACCGAGGCCATCGTCGCCTTCCTGACCCAACAGCGCGACCTCTACGCCTACCTGCACGACCAGACGCTGCGGTTGATCAACCAGGGGTACGTGGCCTCGGAGATCGGCGAGCTGATCGAGATGCCGCCCGAGCTCGAGAAGGCCTGGCACACCCACGGCTACTACGGGTCGGTCAACCACAACGTCAAGGCCATCTACCAGCGCTACCTGGGCTGGTACGACGCCAACCCCGCACACCTGTGGCAGCACCCGCCGCAGGCCGCCGGGACCCGGTACGTGGCGGCGCTCGGCGGGCTCGACGCCACCCTCGCGACGGTGCAGGAGCTCATCGACGCCGGGGATCTCCGGTTCGCGGCCGAGCTCGGCAGCCATGCCGTCTTCGCCGACCCCGACAGCACGCTCGCCCGCGAGCTGCTCGCGGTCGCGCTGGAGCGGCTCGGTCACGGCGCGGAGAACGCCACCTGGCGCAATGCCTACCTGACCGGCGCCCACGAGCTGCGCGCGGCCGGGATCGACCACACCGACATCAACGCGGCCGGGCTGGCACCCGCGTTGACCGTGACCCAGCTGTTCGACTCGCTGGCCATCCGCATCGTCGGTCCGAAGGCGTGGGACGAACACTTCTCGATCGCCTGGCGGTTCACCGACGCCGACGAGCGCTACCGCATGGAGCTCAGCAACGGCGCCCTGATCCACCACCCGACGGTGGGTGACGACGCCGCCGACCTCTCGGTCACGTTGTCCCGGCCCCAGCTGCTGGGGCTCCTCACCACCGGGAACACCGACGGTGTCGAGCTGTCCGGTGACCTCGGCGTCCTGCCCCGCCTCACGGCGCTGACCGACGCCCCCGATCCCGACTTCGCCATCGTGACCCCGTAGCCGGTGG
>CAWKGY010000012.1:0-123760 GCA_963849235.1 uncultured Actinomycetota bacterium
CGCGGAGGTCGCCGACGAGGCCCAGTGCGCCGCCGTCGGGGAGGTTCAGGTCGACCACCGCGAGGTCAGCGCCGGCGCCCCGGTGAGCACGCGGTTCCGGGCCTCGTCGGTGGACTCGGCCCCTGCGGGCACCGTGGCCCGCGCCGGCCGTCACCAGCGAGCGCGAGACGACCTCGCGCCGGTGCGGGTCCGCGTCCACGAGCAGCAGGGAGATGCGCTCGCGCGCCGTGCCCTCCTGGTCCCCGGCGGGCGTGAAGAGCGCCCCGGCGACGATCGGCTGCTCCGCGAGCGGGGTGCGCGCGGCGGGGACGGCGGGCGCCGCCGCCGTCCCGAAGGGACCGGCGACCACGCTCCGACGGGTGAGGCCGTGCCCCGAGGGGGTCGGGGCGTCCCGGACGAACGACTGACGGTCCATGAGCGGGAACACACCACTCCATCGGCGGACCCCCGATTGGGCTTGAGGACCCAAGCGAGAAAATTCTCGTGGAACGTCTCGCGCTGCTCCGGGCGTCAGCCCTCCGGGACCCAGTTCGGCGAGCGCTTCTCGGCGAACGCCGTCATCCCCTCCTGGCCCTCCTCGGAGGCGAAGAACTCGGCCGAGAGCCGCAGCATGGCGTCGAAGTCGTCGGCCATGGTCCCGGCCGGGGCCCGCCGCAGCATCGCCTTCGTGGCGGCGAGCGCGGCCGGGCCGCCGCGGGCGAGCATGTCGGCGTAGCGGGCGACCTCGGCGTCGAGCGCGTCCGGGTCGACGGCGCGGTTGAGCAGCCCGATGGCCGCGGCCCGGTCGGCGTCGAAGGTCTCGCCGGTGAGCATGAGCTCCTCGGCGGCGCGGGGGAGCAGGCGCGGCACCACGGGCACCGAGATGACGGCGGGCACGACGCCAATGCGTACCTCGCTGAACGCGAAGGTCGCGCCCTTCCCGTCGCCCGGCCCCGGGCCGCGATCGCGATGTCGCAGGCCGCGACGAGGCCGACCCCGCCCGCGCGGGCCGGGCCGGAGAGCCGGGCGATCACCGGCTTGGGGGAGTGCCACAGCGTCGCCAGGATCGCCGGGAACTCCTGCACGCCCTGCTCCCCGGCGCCGGCGCCGCGCGACTCCCGCAGGTCCATCCCCGAGCAGAACACCGGTCCGGTGTGGGTGAGCACGACGACCCGGACGGCGTCGTCGGCGAGCGCGGTGTCGAGGTGCGCGCGGAGCTCCCGCCGCAGCTGGGCGGACAGCGCGTTGCGGTTCGCCGGCGAGTCGAGGGTGATCGTCGCGCGGCCGGCCTCGACGTCGAGGTGCACCAGTTCGCTCATGGCCGTGGAGGTTAGGCCGCGCCCCGGTGTCCCGCGATCGCATTCCTGGTCCACCCCCAGCGCTGCGCGACCTCCGGGTGCGAGCGCAGCCAGCCGCGCACCGCGTTGTCGCCGAACGCGGCGTGCAGCGGGTTGTCCGGGTCGGGGCGGGTCGAACGCGTCGGGGTCGAAGTCGTGCCCAGCTCGGCGACAGCTCCGCGGGCAGTGTCAGCGGCTCGACGACCGCGTCCAGGCGCGGGCCGAGGAAGAACGGGATCGAGTAGCGGTCGACGCCGGACGCCGGGCTGACCACGCGGTGGCCGGTGGCCTTGAGGTAGCCGTGCGTGGCGATCTCCAGCATCTCGCCGATGTTGAACACGAACGCGTCGGGCAGCGGGTCGGCGTCGATCCAGTCGCGGTCCCGTCGGGCGCGCGGGCAGCTGCACCTGCAGCCCGCCGACCTCGTCCTGGTGGAGCAGCGCGAGGTAGCCGTAGTCCTTGTGCGCGCCCACGCCCTGCTCGGCTCGCCGGCCGGCCCGGGTAGTGGACGATCTTGAGGTGCACGGGGGCCTCGGCGTCGAACCAGCCGTCGAAGTGCTCCGCGTCCTGGCCGAGCGACTCGGCCAGCGCGCGCAGGACCTCCCGGCTGACCCGCAGCGCCTCGGCCTGCCAGGCGAGCACGGTCGTCCGCAGCCCGGGCAGCGCCGTGGGCCACCGGTTGGGGCCGATGAGCCCGGTCCAGGCCGGGTCGCCGTCGTGGCGGACCCGGGCCTCGCGCTCGGGGCCGATGTCGATCTGCTCGCGCTAGTCGGCCCGGCCGGCGGTCTGCTCGGTCCCGACGCGGCTGTAGCCGCGGAAGTGCGGCGAGCCGGTGTTCTCGATGGCCCGCCGCTCGGCCGCGGGCAGCGCGAAGAAGCGGCGGACGGCGTCGTCGAGGGACGCCTCGAGCGCCGGGTCGACGCCGTGCCCGGTGACGACGAAGAACCCGACGTCGCGGGCCGCGCGGCGCAGCTCGTCGAGGAACGCCTGCCGGTCCGGGCCGCGCAGCCGACGGAGGTCGAGCACCGGGAGACGGCCGGTGAGCGGCGGTGCGAGGGGAGGACGGGAGCTCGCTCATGCCATCGAGTCTGCGCCCGCGGAGGTGGTGCTGGCTCGGTGGCGGTCCCCGCCACGGCTCACCGGAGCTGGTCCGTCGCCGATCAGCTCCCCGCGACGGCGTCTGGACCGGCGGCCCGACGGCTCGAGCACGACGTCGTGGCGCACGCCGCCTGCCCCGATCGTCACCGTCTCGGCGCGCGGGCGGTGCCCGGGCGCCGAGCAGATGAGCAGCGCCGACCCGGGCGGGCGCGCAGCGTGAACGTGCCCTCGGGTCGCTGTGGGCCCGACCCAGCTGGCGTCCGCTCGGGTCGGTCGCGGTGAGCGTCGCGCCGACCGGGCGGCCGTCGGGGCTCGTGACACGGCCGGTGACGAACCCGCCCTCGTCGTCTCCGGCGGGGGCCGGACGGGCGCGGGGTGGCGCGGCGGCCGGGGCGCCGCCGTTGCCATGTCCGTTGCCGTGGCCGTTGCCGTGGCCGTGGCCGTTCCCGTGCCGGCCCGGGTGCCGCCGGCCGGCGGCGGCGTGCTGCGGGCGGTGGTCGACGGTCGGCGCGGGCAGCGCCGGGCCGGCCGGGTCGCCCTCGGCGGGCTCGATGCGCTCGCTCCGGGGACTCCTGGTGGACGTACTTGCCGCCGCGGAAGAGCGAGGCGAGCGCGCCGATCAGCGAGACCCCGATGGCGACGGCGAACACGACCACGAGGCCGTCGTGGAACGAGCCGGTGACCAGGTTCGGGAAGAACTGCTTGCCGACCAGCGTCGCGGCGTTGCCCGGGGGCAGCGACGCGAGGACCTGCGGGCCGAGGATCTCCTGCATCGGGTTGTAGCCCAGGAACGCCGCGAACAGGGTCCCCACCGGAGGCAGGTTGGCCACCTGGTGCGCGACGTTCGCCGGGACGTGCTGCGCGGTCAGGCCGGAGAACAGCGCCGCGGGCATCGAGGAGGCGAGGCCGGCGATGAGCATCGAGAAGAAGATGCCGATCGAGAGCGCCATGCCGGAGTTCTGCAGCGTCGACATCATGCCGCTGCCCGCGCCGCGCTGGTCGGCGGGCAGCGAGTTCATGATCCCGGTCATGTTGGGGGAGATGAACAGGCCCGAGCCGATGCCGCTGACGAACAGGATCATCGCGAAGAGCCAGTAGTTGAAGTCGGTCGGCACGAGCAGGAGCCCGACGAAGGTCAGCGCGACGATCACCAGGCCGCCGGTGGCGAAGAACCGCGCGCCGAACCGGTCGGAGAGCACGCCGGAGATCGGCGCGGAGATGAGGAAGCCGATCGTCAGCGGCAGCATGTAGATCGCGGACCACAGCGGGGTCTGCTCGTACTCGTAGCCGTGCAGCGGCAGCCAGATGCCCTGTAACCAGATGATCAGCATGAACTGCAGACCGCCGCGGGAGAGCGCGCTCATCAGCGTCGCGATCAGGCCGGACGCGAACGCCCGGATGCGGAACAGCTGCAGGTTGAACATCGGCTGCACGACGCGCGTCTCGACGAAGCAGAAGATCGCGAGCACGACGACGCCGACGATCAGGCAACCGAGGACGAACGGGTTCGTCCACCCCTCGGCGTGCCCGCCGTAGGGCTGGATGGCGTAGATGACCCCGACGAGCAGCAGGATCAGCCCGATGCCGAAGGTCAGGTTGCCCCACCAGTCGATCTTGTGGGCACGACGGGCGGCGGGTCGCGCAGCGTCTTGTAGGCCCAGACGGTGCCGAGCACGCCGAAGGGCACGCTGACCCAGAAGACCAGGCGCCAGTCGACCTCGGAGAGGACGCCGCCGACGAGCAGGCCGATGAACGAGCCGCCGATCGCGGCCACCGAGTTGGTGCCGATGGCGAATCCGCGGCGCTCGGCGGGGAACGCGTCGGTGAGGATCGCGGTCGCGTTCGCCATCAGCATGGCGCCGCCGATGCCCTGCACCACCCGGATGAGGATCAGCCAGAGCGCTCCGCCGCCGCCCGAGAACGGGTCGAGGGCCAGCGCGATCGAGGCGACGGTGAAGACCGCGAAGCCGGCGTTGTAGATCTTGGCTCGGCCGTACATGTCGCCGAGCCGGCCCAGCGTGACCACCAGCACCGCGGTGACCAGCATGTAGCCCATGATCATCCACAGCAGGTAACTGATGTTGCCCGGCTGCAGCGGGTTGATGCCGATGCCACGGAAGATCGCGGGCAGCGAGATGAGGACGATGGAGGAGTTCATCGTCGCCATGAGCACGCCGAGCGTGGTGTTGGACAGCGCGAGCCACTTGTACCCGGGGTGGTCCGGGTGGGTGCGCGAGACGGGTGCGGCAGGCGCCGTCGTCGTCATGGGCGGTCCGATTCGTTAGTCAGGGCAACGAGCAGAACGATTGTAGTGTGCACCTATCTGGGGGTCCGGCACATGTGACCCTCGTCCGACTCCCCGCGGCGGCGCCACGCCACACCCGGGTCTAGGTTGACGGCACAACTGTTCGTGGCAGTGACGGGAGCTCTCGTGAAGATCGGTATGGCGGTGCTGCGGCTCGTGGTCGGGCTGCTGTTCTTCGGGCACGGCATGCAGAAGCTGACCGGCTGGTTCGGGGGCGGCGGCATCGAGGGCACCGCGGCGGGCTTCGAGGGCATGGGCCTCAAGCCGGGCCGGGACAACGCCGTCGCCGCGGGGGTCTCCGAGGCCGGCGGCGGCGCGCTGCTGGCGCTGGGCCTCGCGACCCCGCTGGCCACGACGATGATCTCCGGCGCGATGGGCTCGGCCGTGTACCACGTGCACGCGCCCAACGGCCCCTGGGTGACCAAGGGCGGCTGGGAGTACAACGCCGTCCTCACCGCGGCCGTCTTCGCGGTCGCGGCCGCGGGGCCCGGCGAGCTGTCGCTGGACCACGCCCTGGGCATCGAGACCTCGGGTGCGGGCGTCGCGCTGGCGGCGCTCGGGGCGGGCCTGCTCGGGTCGGCCGGCGTGGCGGCTCGGGCGAAGTCGCTCGCCTGATGTCAGCGATGGGCCATCGCTGACATCAGCGCCGGCCCGTCCCACGTCGACCCGACGAGGGTCCGCCGCAGGGTGAGCAACGGCCGCGTCGGGTCGACCGGCGCTTCGGCGAGCTGGTAGCCGGTGACGTAGCCGGCCTGGTCGAGGTGGGCGAAGTCGCCGGCGTTCCAGTCGCCGTAGGGGTAGGCGAAGTGGCGGACCGGGGCGCCGATGATCGACTCGAGCTCCGCCCGGGGCGCCACGAGCTGGGTGGTCCAGTCGGTGCCGGCGTAGCGGTCGGCGCGGTGGTGGTCGTAGGTGTGAGCGGCGACGGTGTGCCCGGCGTCGTGCAGGCGCCTGACATCGTCGCGCGACATCCACTTCGGCTTGCCCAGCGGCACCGTCATGACGAAGAAGGCCGCCCGCATCGCGCGCCGGGCCAGTTCGGGGACCCCGGTGGTGATCTGGCTGCCCTGCGAGTCGTCGAAGGTCAGCAGCACCGGCTTCGGCGGCAGGGGAGCGCCGGTCGTCAGGTGGGCGAGGTGCTCGTCGGGGGAGATCGTGGTGTAGCCGCCGGTGTGCAGGGCGTCGAGCTGGGCGCGGAACGCGGCCGGCGGGCAGATCAGGGTGGCGCGGGCGGAGGCCGAGTCGCCGGGACGCCAGTCGCGCAGCTGGTGCCAGCACAGCACGGGGACGTCGGCCGCCCGGGAGAGCACCGGGGCGGCGAGGTCGACGGCGGTCGGCGGGGCCGGGGACGACGGGGGTGGTGAGGCCGTGGGCGCCGGCGTCGGGGAGGACGTCCCGCAGGCGGCGAGGACGGCGGCGCCCGCCGCACCGAGCAGGACGGCGCGACGACGGGGTGCCACGGGACGGATCCTGAGCGACGGCGTGGCCGTGGGGCAGCGGACACGGTGTGGCAACAGGGTGAACCCGCGTGAGCGGGTACTCGGCGGCCGTGAGCGTGTGCCTGATCAGCGGCCGCCGCGTGGTCGTGGCCCCGGACGAGCCGGTCATCGACCACGGCGGGGTGCTCGTCGAGAACGGCGTGATCAGCGCGGTCGGGCCGGCCGCCGAGCTCGCCCGGGACGGCGTCGAGCATCGGGCCCACCCGGGCGCCACCGTGCTGCCGGGCCTGATCAACGCGCACGCGCACCTGGCCTTCGACGTCACCCGCGACCCGGTGCCGGCCCTGCGCGACGCCGACCACGACGCCCTGCGCGCGACCATCGAGACGAACGCCTCCGCGCACGTCGAGGCCGGGATCACGACGGTGCGCGACCTCGGGGACCGCGACGGCCTCGTCGCGCTCCATCGGGACCGGGTCGCGTCCGGGGTCGTGCCGGGCCCTCGGATCGTGACGGCCGGTGCCCCGCTCACCCCGCCCGGCGGCCACTGCTGGTTCCTGGGCGGCGAAGTGCGCCCGGCGGAGGTGCGTGCCGCGGTCGCGGCTCGAGCCGCGTCCGGTCTCGACGTCGTCAAGGTGATGGCCAGCGGCGGGAACCTGACACCGTCGGGACCGAGGATGTGGGAGAGCCAGTTCGGGCTCGCCGAGCTGCGGGTGGTGGTCGACGCGGCGCACGAGGCCGGTCTCCCCGTGGCCGCTCATGCGCACGGCACCGAGTCGATCGCCCGCGCCGCGCGCGCCGGGGTGGACACCATCGAGCACGCGGGATGGCAGGCCGCCGGGGGCGAGCGGGACTGCTCCGACGAGGTCGCGGACCTCGTCGCGGCCAGCGGGGCGGCGATCGTCCCGACCCGGTTCCGGGGGTGGCGCGACTGGCCGCCCGAGGCGGGCCTCGAGGCACACCTCGAGCGCCAGCGATGGGTGGACCGGCACGGAATCCGCACGATCGTCGGGAACGATGCGGGGGTCGGGAAGGGGTACTTCGACGACCTGCACGACGCGATGACCTTCGACGTCGCCGCCGGCTGGACCCCGGCGCGGGTGCTCGCCGCGACGACCTCCGGATCAGCCGCCGCACTCGGCATCGGTGACCGGGTCGGTCGGCTGGCGCCGGGGTTCGTGGCCGACGTGCTCGTCGTCGACGGCGACCCTCTCGACGACCTCGACGCGCTGCGCCGTGTCCGGCTCGTGCTCGCGGGCGGGGTGCCGATCGAGGGGTGAGCGTCAGCTCCCGAGCGCGGCGCGCAGCCTGAACTTCTGCACCTTGCCGGTCGGGGTGCGCGGCAGCTCCGCGACGACCTCGAGGCGCTCCGGGCACTTCTGCCGCGCCACGCCCTGGCCGAGCAGGAACGCCCCGAGCGACTCCAGCGTCACCTCGGCACCGGGACGTGCGACGACGACGGCGCACGCGCGTTCGGTCATCACCGGGTCCGGCACGGCGACGACGGCCACGTCCGCGACGTCCGGATGGGCGTACAGCAGGTCCTCGATCTCCTTGGCCGAGAGGTTCTCCCCGCCGCGCAGGATGATGTCCTTGCTGCGCCCGGTCACCGTCAGGAACCCGTCGTCGTCGACCGACCCGAGGTCGCCGGTGGCGAACCAGCCCTCCGCGTCGAACGGCGTCGGCCGCCCCAGGTACCCGGCGAACATCTCCGGCCCGCGCGCGAGCAGCATCCCCGCGGTCCCGGCCGGGAGCTCCGTCCCCTCCTCGTCGACCACCCGCAGCTCCGCGACGCCGACCGGGCGGCCGTCGGTGCCCGCACGCAGCGCCGGCGGGTCGGACGCGTGCCCCGCCGTCGCCGTCGGGATCTCCGTCGAGCCGTAGACGCGCACGACGAGGCAGTCGAGCGCCGCGGTCGCGTCGAGGACCAGGCCGGGCGGGACGTCGGCGCCGCCGCAGGCGAAGACCCGCAGCGACGACAGGTCGTGGGCGTCGCGCTCGGGGTGGTGGACGATCCCGTGCAGGAACGGGGTGGCGGCGACGGTGACGCTGCACCGCTGCGCCTCGACGAGGTCGAGCGCGGCTCCCGGGTCCCACACGTCCTGGTAGACGACGGTGGTCGCGAGCATCGTCGCGAGGTGGAAGCCGTAGAGCACCCCGGTGACGTGCGCGACCGGCGAGGGCATCCACACCACGTCGTCGCCGGTCAGCCCGAGGTGGGCGATCATCGAGAGGTCCTCCGCGGCGAGGGTCTCGTGGCAGTGGACGGCGCCCTTGGGGTCGGACTCCGTGCCCGAGGTGTAGAGCAGGACGGCGGGGTCGGTGGGCTCGCGGCCGTCAGCGGGGGTCGGGTCGGGGCCGTCGAGCTCGTCGAAGGCGACGGCCCCGGAGCCGCGCACGACCACGACGTGCTCGAGGTCGGGGAGCTCGTCGCGCAGCCGGTGGCCCAGCGCCGCGTGGTCGAACCCCCGGAACGTCCCCGGCACGACGAGGACCCGCGACCGCCCCGTCGCCAGCGCGAACCGCAGCTCGCGCTCGCGCAGGATCGGCATGAGCGGGTTCGACACCGCACCGAGCCGGATCACGGCGAGGTGGACGGCGAGGGCCTCCCACCAGTTCGGGAGCTGCAGGGAGACGACGTCGCCGCGGGCCACCCCGAGCGCCCGCAGCCCGGCGGTCGCGGCGCCGACCCGCTCGGCGAGCTGCGCGTAGGTCAGGGTCGTCGTCCCGTCGACGACGGCGGGCCGGTCCGGCACGCCGGCGACGGCGTCGTCGAGGTAGCTGTCGAGCAGCCGGCCGGGCCAGTGGCCGCTCGCGCGCCACCGGGCCGCGACGGCCGGGTCCACCGCCGGGAACGTCAGGACGCCCATGTCGACCCGCCGTCCACCACCAGGGACGAGCCGTGCACGAACGCCGACATCGGGCTCGCCAGGTAGACGGCGGCGTCGGCGATGTCGCCGGGCTGCGCGGCGCGCCCCAGCGGGATGCGGGTCTGGCTGGCCGAGCCGGTGTCGATGCGCGCCAGGTCGGTGCGGGTCATCTCGGTCTCGGTGAGGCCCGGGTGCAGGGCGTTGACGCGGACCCCGGCCGGCCCGAGCTCGGCGGCGAGGGCGTAGGCGAGCAGCCGGACGGCGCCCTTCGACATCGAGTACACCGCGATGTCCGAGCCGCCCTTGATGCCGCCGGTGGACGAGACCAGCACGATCGACCCGCGGCCACGCTCGACCATCCGCCGCCCCGCCGCCTGCGCGGTGAAGAAGGTGCCCTTGGCGTTGACGTCCATGACGGCGTCGTAGTCGGCGGCCGTGACCTCGAGCGCCGGGCCGCGCCGGGCGACGCCCGCGGCGGTGACCAGCACGTCGATCCCGCCGAACGCGTCGGCCGCGGCGACGGCGGCGTCGGCCTGCGCGGGGTCGCTGACGTCGGTCTCGACGAACACGGCCTCGGCGCCGGCCGCGCGCACCAGCTCGACAGTGGGGGTCCCGCCCTCGCGGGGCTCGGCGAGCCGGTCGGCCACCACGACCGCGCGGGCCCCGGCGAGGGCGAACCGCTCGCAGATCGCCCGCCCGATGCCGCTCGCGCCGCCGGTGACGACGGCGACGGAACCGTCGAGCAGTGTGTGAGCGTCGGTGCTCGTCATGGTCGAGATACTGCTCTCGACAGGACGTGGCATCAACAATCACGTTGACGAAGGGATGAGGGCACCGTGAACCTGTTCGACCTGACCGGCAAGGTCGCCGTGGTCACCGGCGGCACGCGCGGGATCGGCCTGATGATCGCCCGCGGGCTGCTCGACGCCGGCGCGACCGTCTACATCAGCTCGCGCAAGGCGGCGGCCGGGGACGACGCCGTCGCGGAGCTGTCGCCGCACGGCACCGTCGTGTCGATCCCGGCCGACGTCTCCACCGAGGAGGAGTGCTCGCGCCTCGCGGGCGAGGTCTCGGCGCGCGAGCAGCGGGTCCACGTGCTGGTGAACAACGCGGGCGCGACCTGGGGCGCCCCGTTCGAGGAGTTCCCGGCGTCGGCCTGGGACAAGGTGGTCGACCTGAACCTGAAGGCCCCGTTCTTCCTGACCCGCGCCTTCCTGCCGCTGCTGGAGGCGTCCGCGTCGGCGGACGACACGGCCAGCGTGATCAACGTCGGCAGCATCGACGGCTTGCGCGTCACCCCGCTCCCGACGTACTCCTACTCGGCGAGCAAGGCCGGCGTGCACCAGCTCACGCGGGTGCTCGCGGCCGAACTGGGCGCCGCGGAACATCCGGGTGAACGCGATCGCCCCGGGCCCGTTCCAGTCGAAGATGATGGCCGCGACCCTGGCCGAGCGGGGCGACGAGATCGCGGCCAGCAGCGTGCTCGGTCGCATCGGGGGACCCGACGACATGGCCGGCGCGGCGGTGTTCCTCGCCTCGCGGGCCAGTGGCTACGTCACCGGGGCGGTGCTGCCGGTCGACGGCGGGATCTGGGCGGCGCACTAGACATGGCCGCCGCTCCTGATGGGCATCCGCGCCCCGTGAGCGAGAAATCCCTGCAGGCCACCCGTGTCGTCGACGCCCCGCCGGACAAGGTCTTCGCCCTGCTCACGACCCCCGACCGCCACGTGGACCTCGACGCCTCGGGCACCGTGCTCGGCACGCGGACCCATCAGCCGCTCCACGGCGTCGGCGACGTGTTCGTCATGGAGATGCACGGCGAGGACATGGGGGACTACCTCGTCGACAACCACGTCGTCGCCTTCGAGACCGACCGCGAGATCGCCTGGGCGCCGGCCACCCACGGCGGCGACCGGGGCGGGCAGGTCTGGACCTACCGGCTCGAGCCCTGCAACGGCGGCGGGTGCACGCGGGTC
Organism: uncultured Actinomycetota bacterium; assembly: GCA_963849235.1. GTDB lineage: Bacteria > Actinomycetota > Actinomycetes > Mycobacteriales > Pseudonocardiaceae > Actinomycetospora. The sequence goes on from CAWKGY010000012.1 coordinate 11,005, forward strand.
ACCCACCTCTACGACTGGTCGGGCGTGACCCTGGAACGCCTCCTGCCCTACCTGCCCGTGGTCGACGCCGACGGGCTCGCGGCCACCCTCGAGCGACTCTGCGAGTTCGTCGAGCCGGACTGACCGGGGCCCGGTGCCGGGCCACGCCGTCGGCGACGACGTGGCCCGGGCCGGTTCACCGGCCGACGGCGCCGCCGCCGACCGGGAGATTCAGCCCGCGGGGCTGCTCAGGCCTGCGCGCTCGGGGTCCGGTCCGCGCCGTTCTGCCCGGCCTGCTTCGCCTCGCGCTCGGCCTGGTGCTTGGCCGACCAGGCGTTGATCGCGTCCCACTGCTTCGCGGCCAGGGGCTCGCGGACGCTGCGGGTCCACTGCCTCGTTGGCCATCAGACGGCGGTCGGTCTTCTTGAACTTCGGGATCACGTGGTTGGCGAACAGGTGGTAGTGGTGCAGGGTCGCCTCCCACGGGGCCCAGTTGTGGGCGAACATGAGGTAGCAGCCGAAGCCGCCCTTCGACTGCTCCTGCAGGCGCTCGATCTGGTTCACCGCGTCGTCGACGGTGCCGATGACGCCCATCCCGCTCTCGATGACGAACTCGATGCGCTCCTTCGTCGTCTTGCCCTCCACGCCCAGCTGCGGTGCCGAGGCGGTGTGCTGCAGGTAGTCGAACCACTCGTTGATGCCGTACTCGACGTCCTTGATCGCCTGGTCCCTGGTGTCGGCGATGTGCATCGGCCCGACGAGGCGCCAGCCCTCGCGGTCCGGCGTCGTGCCGAACTCCGCGGCGCGCTCCTCGACGACGTCCCAGTGGTGGCCCAGCGCGTCGAAGCCGGCGGCGCTCATGGTCGCGCCGATGGAGATCATGCCCAGCCCGTGCTTCCCGACGAGGCGCGGACCCGACGGCGAGACGATCGCCGCGGTGGCGACCTCGGGGTGCGGGTCCGAGTAGCTGTCCAGCTGCAGACGGGCGTCGACCAGCTTGTAGCGGCCCGTGTCGATGGAGATCGGCTCGTCGTTCGTCAGCAGGTGCATGAGCACCGCGGTGTCGGTCTCCAGCGCCGCGCGGGCATCGGCCGGGTCGAGGCCGAGCATCTCGGCGTCGGTGGCCAGCGCGCCGGGGCCGACGCCGAGCATCGCGCGACCCCGGGTCAGGTGGTCGAGCAGCACGAGACGGTCGGCCACGAGGAAGGGGTTGTGGTACGGCAGCGACAGCACCCCGGTGCCGAGCTTGATGTTCTTCGTGACCTGCGCGCAGTGGGCGATGAACAGCATCGGGTCGCCGATGAGCTCCACGCCGCAGGAGTGGTGCTCGCCGAACCAGGCCTCGTCGAAGCCCATGGCGTCCAGGCGCTGCACGAGCTCCACGTCGCGCTGCAGCGAGTACGTCGGGTTCTGTCCGACGGGGACGTGGTGCGGCGGCAGGAAGATGCCGAAACGCATACGGGACACGGGGACTCCTTCGTCGGCCGGACGGCGGCTGGTGATCGACTGTGTGACACCGATCACGACACAGTCAACGTACCCGTTGACGAGGCGCCGAGAAAGGCGTCGGGGACGACGGATCCGGGAATCAGGGCGTGGTGGAGTGCAGGGCGGTCGCGGCGCGCTCGGCGAGCAGGAACTTGCGGGCCCGGCCGGACGCGGTGAGCGGGACGTCGGCGACGTCGATCTCCACGACGTGGCGGGGGACCTTGAACCGGGCGAGGTTCTCGGTGCACCAGGCCACGAGGACCTCGGCGTCGACCGTCTGGCCCTCGCGCGGCACGACCCACGCCCAGCCGACCTCGCCCCGGCGGTCGTCGGGCACCGGCACGACGAAGGCCTGGTGGACGCTCGGGTGCCGGGCGAGGACCGTCTCGACGTCGCCGGGGACCACCTGCTCGCCGCCGCACCGGTAGCTGTCCTTCGTGCGCCCGACGAGGTGCAGGTACTCGTCCGCGTCGAGGATCCCCAGGTCCCCCGTCTTCAGCCAGCCATCCCGAGTGAACGCCGCGGCCGTCGCCTCGGGGTTGCGGTAGTAGCCGGCGGTGACGCCCGGTCCGCGGCAGACGAGCTCGCCGACCGAGCCGAAGGGGAGGTCCTCGCCGGTCGCGGTGTCGATCACCTTGTAGACGACGAGCCGACCGTCGAGCTCGGGGTCGCCCGCCACGCCGGCGCGCTTCATGCGGCCGTTGGTCGTCATCCGCCGCTCCGGCGGGTCCTCGGGCCAGGTGCAGGTGGTCGAGGCGGTGGTCTCGCTCATCCCGTAGCCGGTGACGACCTCGCCGGGGGAGAGCACCTCGTCGATCTCGGGCCAGATGCCGTGCGGCGACACCCCGCCCGAGGAGTAGAGGTGCGTGAGCGACGACAGGTCGCGCGGAGCGGCGCGCTGGACCCGGATGAGCTCCGCGGTCATCGTCGGGATCATCAGGGCGTCGTCGGCCCGGTGTGCCTCGATGGTGTCGAGGACGACCTCGGGGTCGAAGGTCAGCCGCGTGACGATGCAGCCGCCGACGAACGGGACGGTGAGCAGCCCCTCGACGTAGCCGTAGACGTGGAAGAGCGGCAGCGAGAACACCACGCGGTGGGCGTCGGTGTACGCGCGGCCCCAGGTGGAGCCGTACGCGGTGCGCAGCAGCATGTCGTGGGTGAGCTGCACGCCCTTGGGCTCCCCGGTGGTGCCGGAGGTGAACAGGACGTCGGCGACGTCGTCGGGATGTCCGGCTGCTTCGGTGACCGGGTCGGCGGTGGCGAGGTCGGCGAGGGTGCGGACCCCGGCGCGGGGCTCGCCGTGCCCGGTCGGGTGCACGACGACGTGGCGCAGCGCCGGGAACGCCGCCTCGCCCAGCTCGTCGAGCATCGCGAGGTAGTCCAGACCCCGGAAGTGGTCCATCGTGATCAGCACCGACGCATCGGAGCGCCGGACGATGAACCCCAGCTCGGCGGTCCGGTTGGCGACGTTGATCGGCACCGTCACCGCACCGAGGCGAGCGATGGCGTAGCGCACGGCGACGAACTCCGCGTAGTTCGCGAGGACGACGGCCACGTGGTCGCCCGGGCCGACGCCGAGGCCGGCGAGCCCGCCCGCCAGCCGGTTCGACCAGTCGCGCATCTGCGCGTAGGTCCAGGCGCCGTCCTCGGTGACGACGAAGGGCCGCTCGGCGAAGTCGGCGCACGCGGCGTCGAGGGCCCCGGCCAGCGTGCGCGGCACCCACGTCGGGTGCCGCTTCTCGATCGCGTCCCGGCGCTGCGCCGCGCTGCAGGGCGTGGGTCGTCACGGCGCCGCCACCGCCTCCCGCGCCCCCGAGAACACGAAGCCCTCGTAGCCGTCGGCCACGACCTTGTCGAGGATCCGTCGGTACCCGCGGACACCGCCGACGTAGGGCATGAACACCTGCGGCTTGCCGGGCACCTCGGCGCCCATGTAGTAGGACGCCGCGCGCGGGTAGAGCGTCGCCTCCGCCCGCTCGTTGACGTGGGCCACCCAGTCGGCCTCGGCCCGCTCGGACGCCTCGACCTCGTCGGCGCCCTGGGCCTCGGCGTGGTCGAGCAGCCCGGCGATCCAGTCGACGTGGGCCTCGATGGAGAGCAGCACGTTGGACAGCAGCGACGGGCTGCCCGGCCCCGCGATGACGAACATGTTGGGGAAGCCGGCGACCCCGACCCCGAGGTAGGTCCGCGGGCCGGCGTTCCAGTGCTCGCGCAGCGTCAGCCCGTCCCGTCCGACGATCTCGGGCTTGAGCAGGGCACCCGTCATGGCGTCGAAGCCGGTGGCGAAGACGATCGTGTCCAGCTCGATCTCGCCCGCCGTCGTGCGGATGCCGTTCTCGGTGATCCGCTCGAGCGGGGTCTCCCGCATGTCGACCAGGTCGACGTCGTCGCGGTTGAACGTCTCGAAGTAGCCGGAGTCGACCGGCGGGCGCTTGGCGCCGAAGGGGTAGCCGCGCGGCATCAGCCGCTCCGCCGTCGCCGGGTCGTCGACCTTCTCCGCGATCTTCGCCCGCACGAAGTCGGCCGCGGTGTCGTTGGCGCGCTCGTCGAGCATGAGGTCGTAGTAGGCGAGCAGGAAACCGAAGCCCGCCGTCTTCCACTGCTCCTCGTAGAGGGCGCGGCGCTCGTCGTCGGACACCTCGACCGCGGACTGCTTGTTGGGCCTGAAGCCCAGGCCGCTGGGGGACCAGCGCGCCCGCTCGCGACGGTCGGGGTAGGTGGCCTTGACCTCGGCGTCGCGCTCGTCGGAGAGCGGGGCGTTGTTGGCCGGGATCGAGAAGTTCGGGGTGCGCTGGAAGACGGTGAGGTGCTCGGCCTGCTGCGCGAGGATCGGGACGAGCTGCGTGCCCGAGGAGCCCGTGCCGATGACGCCGACCCGCCTGCCCGCCATGTCGACGTGCTCGTGCGGCCACGCGCCGGTGTGCAGGATCCGGCCGCGGAAGGTCTCCTGGCCCTCGAGCTGCGGCTGCTTGGTCACCGAGAGCTGGCCGGTGGCCATGACGAGGTACCGCGCGCTCCAGGTCTCGGGTGCCCCGCCCTCGGCCGGCTGCGTCGTGACGGTCCAGCGGTGCGCGTCCTCGTCGTACGCCGCGCGCGTCATCCGCGTGGAGAGGTGTACGTCGCGCCGCAGGTCGAAGCGCTCGGCGACGTGCTCGACGTAGCGCAGGATCTCGGGCTGGGTGGCGTAGCGCTCGCTCCAGCGCCACTCCTGCTCGAGCTCGGGGGAGAAGGAGAGCGAGTAGTCGTAGCTCTCCACGTCGCAGCGCGCGCCCGGGTAGCGGTTCACGTACCAGACCCCGCCGAGCCCGGCGTTCGCCTCGATCACCGCGACGTCGAGCCCGCGCTCGCGGAACGTGTGGAGCGTCCGGAGCCCGGCGAAGCCGGCCCCGACCACGATCATGTCGACCTGTCGCACGAACTCCTCCTCGAGCACCTGGTGCGCCCGAGATTAGGCGGACCCCCCGACACCGTCAACGCTTGTGTTGACGATGTCGGGGGTCCTGCCTAGGTTGGCCCGTGAGCGGCGCGGCACCCGACGAAGGAGTGGGACGTGGACTTCGAGCACCTCATCTACGAGAAGGACGGGCGCATCGCGACCCTCACGCTCAACCGCCCGAACCGCGGCAACGCCCTGTGTCGGGCGCTGCGCGACGAGATGGACCTCGTCCTCGACGACCTCGACTCCGACGACGACACCCGCGTGCTCGTCGTGAAGTCCAACGGCAAGAACTTCTGCACGGGGTACGACCTCACGGAGTGGGCCTACCTGTGGGGCACCGCCGAGACGCCGAGCCGGCCCGAGGACGCCCGCCCGCACCGTCGCGCGCCGATCTTCTCCCGGCGCGAGTTCCACGAGTCGCGGGAGCGCTGGATGCGGCTGTGGCGCATCCGGCAGGCGACGATCGGGGTCGTGAAGGGCGCCTGCGTCGCCGGTGGTCTGGACCTCGCGGGGGTCCTCGACATCGTGTTCACCGCGGAGGACGCCCGCTTCGGTCAGCCGGAGGCCCGCACCATGGGCGAGATCCACATGTTCGGCATGTGGCCGGTGCACCTCGGGATGCGCAAGACCAAGGAGTGGCTCTTCACCGGCGACGAGATGACGGGGGTGGAGGCCGCCGAGCTCGGGCTGGCCAACCGGGCGGTCCCCGCCGACGAGGTGGAGGACGTCGCGTACGCCTACGCCGAGCGCGTCGCCAACGTGCCGCTGGAGATGATCTACGCGCACAAGGAGTCGACCAACCGCTGGTGGGACGCCATGGGCATCACCGCCGCGATCGCCGCCGCCAACGACGCCGACGCCATGGCCATCGCCGGCCCCGCGATGCAGGACTTCGAGCGCATCCAGCGGGCCTCCGGGGTCCGTGCCGCCGTCGAGGACCGTGACGCCCCGTTCAAGGAGCACCGCACGTACTGGGAGGCCTACCAGGAGACGAAGCGATCAGGGGAGCACGCCGATAGGGGAGCTCGACCCTCGGAACAGGCGGGCCGCACGTGACGGAGGCGCCGGCTCCGGTCGCCGTCGTCACCGGGGCCGCGTCGGGCATCGGGGCGGCGGTGGCCGCGCGGTTCACCGCCGACGGCTGGGAGGTCCTCGGGCTGGACCGGGACGCCGCCGACGGGGTGGTCGCCGCGGACGTCACCGATCCCGACGCCCTCGCCGCGGCGGCCGCCCGGCTCGCCGACCGTCCCGTCGGTGCGCTGGTCTGCGCCGCGGGGGTCTGGCTCGAGGGCGACGACCGCTACACCCACGTCGATCTCGACGTCTGGGAGACGACGTGGCGGGTCAACGTCACCGGCACGATGCTGACGCTGCGGGCGTTCGCGCCGGCCCTGGCGCGTGGGGCGGGCGTCGTGACCCTCGGCAGCCTCGCCGCGCTGGCCGGGATCCCGCGCCGTGACGCCTACACCGCGTCCAAGGGCGCGGTGGTGGCGCTGTCCCGCGCCTGGGCGGCCGACCTGATCCGACGCGGCGTCCGGGTGAACTGCGTGGCGCCCGGCGTCGTCGCCACCCCGATGACGGCGCGGACGGCGGGGGAGGACCTCGAACTGCCGCTGGGGCGCGCGGCCGCCCCGGAGGAGATCGCCGACGTGATCGTCGGGGCGGCGACGTCGGGCTACCTCAACGGCGCGGTCATCCCCGTCGACGGCGGGGTGACGGCGGCGGCCCGCTGGTCGCCGATCTCACCGCGCTGAGGCTTCACGCTCCCGTCCACCGGGGCGGGCGGCGCTCGGCGAAGGCCCGCGCGCCCTCCCGGGCGTCGGCGGTGGCCTTGATGGCGTCGAGCTCGGTCTGCTGCCGGGCCCAGGCCTCGTCGACGGGCAGGTCGGAGGCCGCGAGCAGCCGTTTGGTCGCCGCCAGGGCGAGCGGCGCGTTGCGGGCGATCCGGGTGGCGAGCTCGACCGCCCCCGCCCCGGCGGTCCCGGGTGCGACGAGGCGGTTCACCAGTCCCCAGCGGTGCGCGTCGCCGGCGGTGAAGCGGTCGCCGGTCAGCGCCAGCTCCGTGGCGACGGCCCGGGGGAGGCGGTGGGGCAGCCGCAGCAGGCCCCCGGAGCCCGCGACGAGGCCGAGGCCGACCTCGGGCAGGCCGAACGTGGCGTCCTCCGCGGCGACGACGAGGTCGCACGCCAGCACCAGCTCGCAGCCCCCGGCGAGCGCGAACCCCTCGACGGCGGCGATCAGGGGTTTCGCCGGCGGCGCCTGGGTGAGCCCGCCGAACCCGCGGCCCGGCACCTCGGGGGCGTCGCCGTCGAGGAAGGCCTTGAGGTCCATCCCGGAGCAGAACGTCCCGCCGGCGCCGGTGAGGACGCCGACGGCGAGGTCAGGGTCCGTGTCGAGCTCGTCCAGCGCGGCGGCGAGGGCGCGGCTGGTGTGCCCGTCGACGGCGTTGCGTTTCGCGGGGCGGTCCAGGGTGATCAGCAGGACCCCGTCGGTGGGTCGCTCGGTGCGGATCGGCGCGGTGTCGGCCTCCGTCGTCATCCGTGTCTCCCGTCGCGTGTCGACCGTGGGCTTGTTCTCATGATCAGGAGCACCTCAGGCGCTCCAGTGTGCCTCGGGACCTGTCCCAGGTACCCGTCACGGTTCGGCGCCCGGGCCGGGACGCGACGCTCGGACGGCGTTCGGTGATCAGGAGTACCTCAGGCACCCCGGCGCGGCCCGGGACCGTCCTCGGGTGCCCCTCGCGACGCGTCGCTGGACACCACCGCCCGCGCTGGTCAACACTGGAGTTGATTCGCGAGGGCGAGGAGGCCGGCGTGGGCGGTGCAGGGGTCGCGATCCATCCCCTCGGGGCGCTGATGCGGCGCTTCGCCGTGGACTGGCTCGACCGGGCGGACCCGGCGGTGCCCCGCGAGATCATGGCGCCGGACTACACGATCCGCATCGGCGGCTACGTGCTCTCCGACCGCGAGTCCTACGTCGAGACGACGTCCGGGCAGCTCGCGCGCTTCCCCGGTCTCACGATCACCGTGCACGACGCGATCTACTCCGACGACGGCCGCACCGCCCTGCGGTTCACCGAGCACGGCGCGTCGGTCCGGGGAGGGGCGGCGGCCTGGCGGGGGATCGGCCTCTTCCGGGTCCGCGACGGGGTGCTGGTCGACAACGACTGCGAGGAGGACTACCTCGGGCGCCGCCGCCAGCTCCTCGCCGGGCAGTCCGACCCCGTGGACCCGCCGATGGTCGCGCCGTGGACCGAGCCGGCGGCGGCTCCGGATCCGGAGGCGGAGAAGGCGGTCCGGACCTGGCTCGACGCCGGGGGGCCGCGCGGCGACGAGCCGGGGCTCGTCCTCGACGACGCCCGCCCCGGCACACCGGCCGAGCGGTTGCTCGACGTCGAGGGCGGCACGACGGACGCGCTGTTCGCCGCGGGCCGCCGGGTCGCCTTCCACGCCGTGCAGCGCGGCGCGTACCGAGGGGGCCTGCCCGACGTCGGGGCGGAGCCGGGGACGCCCGCGGAACTGCGGATCGTCGGCCTCGTCGAGGTCGGCGCCGACGGGACCGTGACCGGGCACGTCGTCCGCGACCGCCTCGGGCTCCGCCGGACGCTCACCGACGCCGCCGGGGCACAGGCATGAGCCGGGCCGCCGGACCGGACGCCACCGGACTCGACAGTGCCGGCCCGGACGCCGCCGGACCGGACGGCGCCGGACTCGACAGCGCCGGCCCGGACGGCGCCGGACTCGACAGCGCCGAGCTCGCCCCCGAGGCCGCTGACCTGCTGCGACGGCTCACCGAGCTCGGGATGCGGCCCTACGACGAGATCGGGGTGCTGCGGGCGCGGCACGCCGTCGAGGCCTCGCGCTGGATGCAGGGCGACAAGCCCGAGGGCGTCGCGACCCGTGACGTGCTCGCCGCCGGTGGGGACGGGCAGGTGCCGGTCCGCGTCTACCACCCCGAGCCGGGGACGACGTTGCCTCTGACCGTCTGGTTCCACGGCGGCGGCTGGGTGGCCGGCAGCGTGGCCTACGCCGACCGGGCGTGCCGGGCGATCGCCCGGGCGTCGGGCACCGTCGTGGCCTCCGTCGAGTACCGCCGCCCACCCGAGACGCCGTTCCCCGGGCCCCTCGACGACGCCGAGGCCGCCACCACCTGGCTCGCCGAGTACGCCGCCGAGCTGGGCGCCGACCCGGCCCAGGTCGTCGTCGGCGGGGACAGCGCCGGCGGGAACCTCGCGGCCGCGGTGGCCCGCCGGGTCCGTGGGCGGCTCGCGCTCGCGCGCCAGCTGCTCGTCTATCCCGCCCTCGCCCCGCCCGACCCCGTCGCGCACCCGTCCCACGCCCGCAACGGCGAGGGCTACATGCTCACCGGCGCCGACATGGCCTGGTTCTGGCGGCACTACCTCGACCGCGACCGCCTCGACGGACCGCTCGAGACCCCGCCCGACGCCGCGCCGCTGCTCGCCGACGACCTCGAGGGTCTGGCGCCCGCGTCGATCGCCGTGGCCGGGTTCGACCCGCTGCACGACGAGGGCGTGGCCTACGCCGAGCGGTTGCGCGCCGCGGGCGTCGACACGCACCTGCGGGACTGGCCGGAGATGATCCACGGCTTCCTCGGGATGGCCGGCGAGCTGCCGCAGACGGCCGGGCTCGTGGCCTGGATCGCCGACGAACTGCAGGGGGTCGGGACGTGAGCGGAGCGACGGGTGGTGTCGCCGTGATCGGCGGCGGCACGATGGGGCAGGGGATCGCCTACGTGTTCGCGGCCGCCGGGGTCGACACCACGGTCGTCGAGTCGGACGCCGCACGGGCCGGCAGCCTCGTCGACGGCCTCCTCACCCGGGCGAGCACCGGTGTGGAGAAGGGTCGCCTCGAGGCCGCGGCGGCCCGGGCGATGCCCGGCCTGCTGCACGTGGTCGAGGACGTGGGTGCGCTCGCCGAGGGCCTCGCGCTCGTCGTCGAGTCCGTCCCCGAGATCCCGGCGCTCAAGGCCGAGGTGCTGGCGGCGGCGGAGGCTCGGACCCCGCGGCTGCTCGCCACCAACACCAGCTCGATCTCGATCGACTCGCTCGCCGGCGGTCTCGCGCGCCCGCACGACTTCCTCGGGATGCACTTCTTCAACCCGGTGTGGTCGCTGCCGCTGGTCGAGGTGGTGCGCGGCGCCGCCAGCACCGAGGACGCCGTCGAGACGGCACGCCGGCACGTGACGACGATCGGCAAGGAGTCGATCGTCGTGGCCGACGTCCCGGGCTTCGCGACGAGCCGTCTGGACAACATCGCCGCGTTCGAGGCCATGCGCATGGTCGAGGAGGGGGTGGCGACCGCCGAGGACATCGACAAGGCCGCCGTCCTCGCCTACGGCCACCCGATCGGCCCGCTGCGCCTCTCCGACGTCGTGGGGCTCGACGTCCGGCTCGACATCGCCCGCCACCTGGAGTCGGTGTACGGCGAGCGGTACGCCGCACCGGCCCTGCTCGAGCGGCTCGTGGCGGAGGGCCGGCTCGGTCGCAAGACCGGGCAGGGCTTCTACGACTGGTCACGTTGACGACCGCGCTCGCGCGGGACTAGCGTCAACACTGTTGTTGACTAGCGTGGAGGCGACGTGGCCGACGGAATCGTCCGGGACGATCTGCTCATCGACACCGACGAGCGTCGGGCGCTGCGGGAGAGCGTCGGGAAGCTCGTCGGCAGCTACGGGCGCCGCTACTTCCAGGACGTCACGCGCCGCGGCGGGCGGCCCGACGAGCTCTGGGCCGACATGGGCCGCGCGGGCTACCTCGGGGTCCACCTGCCGGAGGAGTACGGCGGCGGGGGCGGCGGCCTGACCGACCTCGCGATCGTCATCGAGGAGACCGCCGCGCAGGGCTGCCCGATGTTCATGCTGGTCATCTCGCCGGCCATCGCGGGCTCGCTGCTCACCGCGCACGCCTCGCCGGAGCAGAAGGACACCTGGCTCGCCGGGATCGCCGACGGCACCAAGCGCATCGCCTTCGCCATCACCGAGCCGGACGCGGGCACGAACACCCACAACATCACCACCACCGCCCACCCCGACGGCGAGGGCTGGGTGCTGCGGGGCCAGAAGTACTGGACGTCGGGCATCGACGACGCGGACGCCGTCATCGTCGTGTGCCGCGAGGCCGAGGCGGGCCCGGACGGCCGGCACCCGATCACGATGTTCCTGGTGCCCACCGACGCGCCGGGCCTGAGCTTCCAACCGATCGACTCGGCGCTGCAGATCCCCGAGAACCAGTTCACGACGTTCTTCGACGACGTCAAGGTCACCCGCGACGACCTCGTCGGCGCCCAGGGGGCCGGCCTGCGCCAGGTGTTCGCCGGGCTGAACCCGGAGCGCGTCACCGCGGCCGCGCAGGCCAACGGCATCGCCCGCTTCGCGCTGGCCCGGGCGGCGCGCTACGCCACCGACCGCTCGGTGTGGTCGACGCCGATCGGTGCGCACCAGGGCATCGCGCACCCGCTGGCCGCGTGCTTCGTCGAGGTCCAGCTCGCCCGGCTCATGACGATGCACGCCGCGCAGCTCACCGACTCCGGCGCCGACCCGGCCGCGACCGGGAGCGCGTCCACCGTCGCGAAGTACGCCGCGGGGGAGGCGGTCACGAAGGCCGTCGACCAGGCGATCCAGACCCACGGCGGCAACGGGCTGTCCAACGAGTACGGCCTGTCCGACCTCTGGTTCGCCGCGCGGATGTTCCGCACCGCGCCGGTGAGCCGCGAGATGGTCCTCAACCACGTCGCCCAGCACAACCTGGGCCTGCCGAAGAGCTACTGATCATGGCCGCGCCCACCGACACCACCGACACGACCGGCACCCTCGGCGACCTGCTCACCCGGGTCACCGCGCTCGGGGCCGACCGTCCCGCGATCACCCTCGACGACCGCACCGTCACCTTCGGCGAGCTCGACCGCACCGCCGACGGCGTGGCGCGTGCCCTCGTGGCGTCCGGCCTCACCCCGGGCGACCGGATGGCGGTCCTGCTGCGCAACGTCCCGGAGTTCTACGCGCTGCTCTTCGGGGCCGCCCGTGCCGGCGTCGTGCTCGTCGCGCTGAACTGGCGCCTGGCCCCGCCCGAGGTCGCCGCCATCCTCGACGACGCCGACCCCGGCTGCTCGTCGCCGGGAAGAACCAGCTCGACCTCGTCCCCGACGACCCGACCCGTGCCCTCGTCGTCCTCGAGGACGACTTCGCCGCGTGGCCGGTGGACCACCCCGCCGAGGCCGGCGGCCAGGACCACACCCCGGCCCCCGACGACGTCGTGCTCCAGCTCTACAGCTCGGGCACCACCGGCCGGCCCAAGGGCGCCCGGCTCACCCACGCCAACCTGCTGTTCACCCCGCGGATGGGCCGCGAGTTCTACGGGATGGGCCCGGACTCGGTGAACATGGTGCCGTCGCCGCTGTTCCACATCGGCGGCGTCGGCTACGGGCTCACCACCCTCGGGCAGGGCGGCCACACCGTGCTGCTCTCGGACCTCACGCCCGCGCACCTGCTCGCGCAGATCGAGCGTCACCGCGTCACGCACTCCTTCGCCGTCCCCGCGGTGATCGCGGGGATGCTGGCGGCGCCGGAGCTCGCGGACACCGACCTGTCGAGCCTGCAGCGCATCGCCTACGGGGGCGCGCCGATGACCGAGGCACTGCTGCGCCGCGCGATCGACGGGCTGGGCTGCGGGTTCATGGCGGTCTACGGGATGACCGAGACCGCGGGCACCGTCGTGAGCCTCGCCCCCGAGGAGCACGACCCGGACGGCCCGCGGGCGCACCTGCTGCGCTCGGTCGGGCGGCCGCTGCCGTGGCTCGAGGTCGACGTCGCCGACCCGGTGACCGGTGAGCCGGTCGGGCCGGGCGGCGTCGGGGAGATCCGGGTGCGCTCCGGGCAGAACACCGTCGGCTACTGGCGGCTCCCGGAGGAGACGGCCGCGCAGCTGACCCCCGACGGTTGGTTGCGCACCGGCGACGCCGCCTGGCGGGACGACGAGGGCTACCTCTACCTCCACGACCGGATCAAGGACCTCATCATCTCCGGCGGCGAGAACATCTACCCCGCCGAGGTGGAGAACGCCCTGGCCGCGAACCCCGACGTCGCCGACGTCGCGGTCATCGGGGTGCCGTCGCCACGGTGGGGTGAGACGCCCAAGGCGGTCGTCGTCCCCGTCCCGGGTGCGACGATCGACCCGGACGCGCTGCTCGCGGACGTCCGGACCCGCCTGGCCCGCTACAAGTGCCCGACGTCGATCGAGGTCGTCGACGCGCTGCCCCGCAACGCGTCCGGGAAGGTCCTCAAGCGCGAGCTGCGGGCCGCTCACCGGACGGGGGAGAACGCGGGATGACCAACGACACCGAGAGACCCAGCAACATCTCCAGACGCCGGGCGGCCGCGCTCGACGACGGCGGCGCGGCCTACCAGGAGCGGCGCGCGGAGATCATCCGGGCGGCCGGCGGGGTCTTCAAGCGCCACGGCTTCCGCGGCACGAAGATCGGCGACATCGCCGAGGCCGTGAGCATGGACCGCGCGACGATCTACTACTACGTGGGCAGCAAGGAAGAGCTGTTCCACCAGGCCGTCGGGGACGCGGTGGAGCGCAACTGCCTGCATGCCGAGACGATCCTGTCCGGCTCCGGGACGCCCACCGAGAAGCTGCGGGCGCTGATCACCGACCTGATGGTCTCCTACGCCGAGTCCTACCCGTACCTCTACATCTACATCCAGGAGGACCTCGGTCCGTCGGCCGGCCGCTCGCAGTGGGGCCGGACGATGGCGCGGTACAACAAGCGCTACGAGAACGCGGTGGTGGCGATCGTCGAGGACGGCGTCGCCGACGGCAGCTTCCACGCCGGCACGGAGCCCTGGGTGATCGCCTACGGGATCATCGGGATGGTCGCCTGGTCCAACCGCTGGTTCAACCCCGAGACGTCGACGGTGCCCGCGCAGGAGATCGGCGCCGCGTACGCCGAGACCCTCCTGGGCGGCCTCGTACGCGACCCGGCCGCCCGGTGACAGGAGTCCGATGCGCTGGAGCACGTTCCGCACGCCCGACGGCGACGAGGCCGTGGGCGTCTGGTCCGACGGACGCCTCCACCCGGTACCGGGCCCGACGACGCTGCTCGCGCTGATCACCGAGGACCGGCTCGACGAGGCCGCCGCGGCCGCGCAGGCACAGCCCGGGCTCGACCCCGCCGGCCTCGCGCTGCTGCCGCCGATCCCGCGGCCGCCCTCGATCCGGGACTTCATGGCCTTCGAGGAGCACGTGGTCACCGCGAGCGCCGCGATCGGGCTGACGGTGGACCCGCTCTGGTACTCCCAGCCGGTCTTCTACTTCACCAACCCCGCGTCCCTGCTCGGACCGGCCGACGACGTCGCCGTCCCACCCGGCAGCGAGGCCCTCGACTACGAGCTCGAGATCGCCGCGGTGATCGGCCGCGAGGGCCGCGACCTCTCCCCGACGCAGGCCCTCGACCACATCGTCGGCTACGTCCTGTTCTGCGACTGGAGTGCCCGCGACCTGCAGGGCGCCGAGATGCGCCTGAACCTCGGCCCCGCCAAGGGCAAGGACTTCGCGTCGAGCTGCGGGCCCTGGATGGTCACGCCCGACGAGCTGGTGGTGTCCGCGGGCATGCACGCGTCGGTCAACGACCGCCCCTACAGCGCCGGGCGACTCGACGCCCTCTACTGGACCTTCGCCGAGATGATCGCCTACGCCTCCCGCGGCACCCGCGTGGTGCCCGGCGACCTGATCGGCTCCGGCACCGTCGGGACCGGCTGCGTGCTCGAGCTCTCCCGCGTCCACGGCGCCGACGCGTACCCGTGGCTGCGGCCCGGCGACCTCGTCCACCTCGAGGCCGACGGGCTCGGCGCGATCGACGCGCGCGTCGTACCCGGAGCCCCCGTCACACCGCTGCGTTGAGGAGGATCCCGTCATGAGCGCCCGCCACGACGACATCACCGTGCCCGGCCCGCCCCGGCTGGAGGAGGTCTCCGACGGCATCCACGCCTACGTGCAGCCCGACGGGACCTGGTGGATCAACAACACCGGCTTCGTCGTCGGCCCGCAGGGCGTGATCGCCGTCGACGCCTGCTCCACCGAGCGGCGCACCCGCGCGTTCCTCGACGCCATCGCCTCGGTGAGCTCCGCGCCGGTGCGCACCCTGGTCAACACCCATCACCACGGCGACCACACGTTCGGCAACGTCCTCTTCTCCGGCGCCACGATCGTCGCCCACGAGAAGGCGCGCGCCGAGGCCATCGCGTTCGGCCCGGCCCGCGAGCTGCCGTACTGGCAGAACCCGGAGTGGGGCGACCTGCCCCTCGACCCGCCGTTCCTCACCTTCACCGACCGCGTCGCGCTGCACTCCGGGGACCTGCGCGCCGAGGTGATCCACGTCGGCACCCCCGCCCACACCACCAACGACTCGATCGTCTGGTTCCCCGAGCGCTCCACGCTGTTCTGCGGCGACCTGGTGTTCAACGGCGGCACCCCCTTCCTGCTGATGGGCTCGGTCACGGGCGCGGTCGACGTGCTGGAGAACGTGCTCGCACCGCTGGGCGCGCAGACCGTGGTGCCCGGACACGGGCCGGTCTTCCACGACCGGGCGCCGATCGACGCGACGCTGGACTACCTGCGGTTCGTCCTCGACGTGGCCGAGCGCGGCCGGGCGGCCGGGGTCAGCCCGTTGCAGGCCGCCCGCGACACCGACCTCGGCCGGTTCACCGACTGGCCCGACGCCGAGCGCATCGTCGGGAACCTCCACCGCGCCTACGCCGAGCTCGACGGGCTGGAGCGCGGCGGGTCGATCGACGTGTTCGCCGCCCTCGACGACATGGTCACCTACCACGGCGGCCCGCTGACCTGCTTCGCCTGACGGCGGGCGGACCGGACACCGCCTCGGTGGCCGGCTGGCCTGCTTCGCGTGACGGCGGGCGGACCGGACACCGCCTCGCGGTGCTGAGCCCTGTCGAAGATCCTCGTTCCGGGTGCGACACGCCCACCGGGTGCCAGGACTCGCGACCAGAACTCGGATCTTCGAGCTCGCCCGCTGCGCCGCTATGGTCTGGCCGTCGTGCTCCCTGTCCAGAATCCTCGTTCCGGGTGCGACACGCCTAACGGACGCCAGGACTCGCGACCAAAGTTCAGAATCTTGACCGCACGTTGGGCGGCGAGGGCCTCGGCGACGTTGCGCACGAACCGGTCGGGGTCCTCGGTGAGCTCGTACCACGTGGTCCGGATGACCACCCAGCCCGCGAGGACCAGGGCGTTCTGCCGGGCGGAGTCACGGACGAAGGCCCGCTGGTCGCGGTGGTAGGCCCAGCCGTCGATCTCCACGAGCACGCGCAGCTCGAGGAAGGCGAGGTCGAGGACCGCGAGCCCGTAGCTCGTCAGCCGCACCTCGTGGTCGGCGACCCACCCGTGGATCCCCGCGCTGCGCAGCGCGCCGTGGGCGATGCGTTCCGCCTCCGAGCGTGCCCCGCCGTCGGCCAACGCCAGGACCGTGCGGGCGAGTCCCGTGCCGCGCCGGCCCGCCGTCCGCACGTGCACCGAGCGCAGCTGCTCGAGGCTCACGGCGCCCGAGGTCAGGATGCGGTCCACGAGACGGGCGCCTGCCACGAGGTCGAGATCGGAGAGCGCGCCGAGGACCGCGACCGGACGGGTCGTCACGGCGACTCCGTCCACGACGACCCGGTCGTGCGCCGGGACCGACCGCCGCACCAGGCGCACACCTGGCCGTGGCCGGGGGCGGTGCTCGTGGGGGACCGCGACCACGACCTCGGCGGGCGCCACGTCGGTCATCCGCCACCAGTGCACCGCCGACTGCCCGACGAGCGTCGCCCCGTCCCCGAGGGAGAGCATCGCGGCGCGGACCCGGGTTCGCGGGGTCGACGGGTGGTCGGCAGCCCGCAGCACCCCGTGGCACTCGGGCACCCACTCCCCGCGCGCCACCTTCGCCGCCACGGCGGCCCGGGAGTAGCCGGCGGCGTGGGCCTGGGCGGTGCTGAAGACGCCGTCCTGGTCGCGCCGGACCCGGCGGAAGCGCGCGGCCTGCTCGTCGATCCTCACGGGGGTCCGACGCGGCCCGCGGCCGATCGGCTCCACCTCAGGACGAAGATCTCGATCCTGGTCGCGAGTCCTGGCGCCGCCTGGGCGTGTCGCACCCAGGATCGAGATCTCCAACCAAGGCCGGACCAAGGCAGGCCGATGGGCGGACTGACGGGGGACCAACAGCTGGGCCGACGGGCCGGACCCAGGGGCAGACCGACGGTGGACCCATGGGCGGACCACGGCTGACCCAGGGGCAGACCGACGGCGGACCCATGGGCGGACCACGGCGGACCTACGGCGGACCGACGGCCCAGGGCGGACCGACGGCCGGGGGCCCAGGGCGGACCGACGGCCGGGGGCCCAGGGCGGACCCACGGGCGGACCGACACCCGGACCCACCCGGGGCCGACGGCGCCCCCGACGACGACCGTCCGGAGATCACGCTGCGTCGTCCGGATCACGAACGTGGCAGGTGGGCGCCCCGCATGGCAGGGTGGTCCATCGTGACCGCCTCCGGAGTCCGTCTCGTGGTTCGCCGCCACGTCGACTTCGGCCGCGTGTACAGCTGCTCCTGTCTGTTCTCCTGAGACCCGCCCGGATCGGCCCGGCCTCGTCGTCCTGACGACGCCCGCGCCGCCGCGTGCCGGGAGCAGCCCCGTCCTCGTCCACGACCCCGCCGATTCCCGCGCGGGGCCGCCCCAGGAGAACCCCACCCGTGACCCGTTCCCGTTCCTGGCGCGCGCTCGCCGTCGCCGCGCTCGCCGTCCTCGCGCTGGCCGCCGCCGGGTGCTCCCGTGCGCAGGAGTCCGCCCCGGCGCCCGTCGCCGACCAGGGCCCCGCCGCCCAGCTCCGCCTCGGCTACTTCCCGAACATCACCCACGCCGGCGCCCTGATCGGGGTGCAGAACGGGCTGTTCGCGCAGAACCTCGGCCAGACCAAGCTCGCGACGCAGACCTTCAACGCGGGCCCCGCGGAGACCGCCGCGCTGCTCGGGAACTCGATCGACATCGGCTTCATCGGCTCCGGCCCGGCCATCAACGCCTACAAGCAGAACCCCGACGGCATCCGGGTGATCTCCGGCGCCACCTCGGGCGGCGCGCAGCTCGTCGTGCGGCCCGGCATCACGAGCCCGCAGCAGCTCCTGGGCAAGAAGATCGCCGACCCGCAGCTGGCGAACACCCAGGACATCTCGCTCAAGAAGTGGCTCAAGCAGAACAACCTGCCGATCGGCACCGGGCCGAACGCGGTCGAGGTCGTCAACATCGACAACGCCCGTGCGCTGGACGCCTACAAGACCGGCCAGCTGGACGGCGGCTGGCTGCCCGAGCCGTACTCCTCGCAGTTCATCCTCCAGGCCGGCGCCACGCAGCTGGTCGACGAGCGCACGCTGTGGCCGAACGGCCAGTTCCCGACGACGGTCGTCATCGCCCGCACCGACTACGTGCAGGCCCACCCGGCCACCGTCGCCGCGTTCCTGAAGGGCCTCGTCGCCGCCGAGGACCTCGGGACCACAACCCGACCGCCGCGAAGGCCGCCGCCAACGCCGGCCTGGGGGCCTCGGGCAGCAAGCCGTTGCCGCAGAACGTGCTCGATCGGGCGTGGAGCGAGGTCAGCCTCAACCCCGACCCGCTGGCGTCGATCTTCCCGCAGCTCGCGCAGGACGCGGTGACGGCGGGGACGGCGCAGTCCGCGACGAACGTCAAGGGCCTGTTCGACGTCGGGCCGCTCAACCAGGCGCTGACCGCGGCCGGCAAGCCCACGGTCAACGCCGGCGGACTCGACCAGAAGTGACCACCCTCGGAAGGGCAGCACCATGACCGCCACGCTGGATCGTCAGGGCCGCACGCCCCGGACCGGCCCGCCCGCCGTCGAGGTCGCGGGAGTCTCGAAGGTCTTCGGGACCGGCGACGACGCGGTCGTCGCCCTCGACGGCGTCGACCTGACGGTCGCCCCCGGGGAGTTCGTCTGCCTGCTCGGGGCCTCGGGGTGCGGGAAGTCGACGCTGCTCAACCTCGTGGCCGGGCTCGACAAACCGACCTCGGGCACCGTCGAGGCCACCACGTCCCGGCCCGCGGTCATGTTCCAGGAGGCGGCGCTGCTGCCGTGGCTCACCGCGGGGCGCAACGTCGAGCTGCCGTTGCGTCTCGCGGGGGTGGGGCGCAGCGAACGGCGGGAGCGGGCCCGCGAGCTGCTCACCCTGGTCCGCCTCGAGGGGCTGGCCGAGAAGCGGCCCCACGAGCTCTCCGGCGGCATGCGCCAGCGCGTGGCCCTGGCCCGGGCGCTGGCCGCCGCCACCGGGACGTCCGGGTCGGGCGCCACCGAGGTGGAACCCGGCGTCCTGCTCATGGACGAGCCGTTCGGGGCGCTCGACGCGATCACCCGCGACTTCCTGCAGGCCGAGCTGCTGCGCGTCTGGGAGGCGACGGGCACGACGATCCTCTTCGTCACCCACGACGTGCGGGAGTCCGTCCGCCTGGCCGAGCGCGTGGTGCTGCTGTCCTCGCGCCCGGGCCGCGTCGTGCGGGAGTGGGGCACCGGCGCCGACACCGACCCCGAGGAGCTGCACGACCACATCACGACCGAGCTGCGCGAGGTGATCTCCGCCCATGGCCGTTGACGAGGGCGGGACGCTCACCGAGGAGAGGGACGTCGACGGGTCGATCGACGTCGGGCGCGGGCTCGACGCGCTCGACACCCCGACCGAGCGGCGGGTGCCCTGGTGGCGCCGGTTCCTGACCAGCGTGGTGCCGCCGATCGTCGCCGTGGTCCTCTTCGTCGTCCTGTGGCAGATCCTGTGGGCCTCGGCGATCCTGCCGGAGTTCAAGCTGCCCTCCCCGGAGGCGGTGTTCGGCCAGATCGGCGGGGAGTTCGCCAGCGGCCAGGCCGTCTCGATCATCTGGACCTCGATCAGCCGCGCCGTGCTCGGGTTCATCTTCGCGGTGATCATCGGGACGCCCCTCGGGCTCCTGGTGTCGACGGTGCCGCTGGTGCGCTCGGCGATCGGGCCGGTCCTCACCGGCCTGCAGAGCCTGCCGTCGGTGGCCTGGGTGCCGGCCGCGGTGCTGTGGTTCGGACTGACCGACGGCACGATCTACTTCGTCGTCCTCATGGGGGCGGTGCCCTCGATCGCGAACGGTCTGGTGTCGGGCATCGAGCAGGTGCCGCCGCTGCTGCCGCGGGTGGGGTACGCGATGGGCGCGACGCGGTCGCAGGCCGCCCGGCTGATCATGCTCCCGGCGGCGCTGCCGGGGTTCTTCTCCGGCCTCAAGCAGGGCTGGGCGTTCTCGTGGCGCTCGCTCATGGCCGCCGAGATCATCGCGACCTCGCCGAGCCTCGGCTTCGGCCTGGGTGCCTACCTCAACCAGGGGGAGTCGCTCTCGGACATGCCCTCGGTGATCGCGGCGATCATCCTCATCCTCATCGTCGGCATCGGCGTGGAGCTGATCGCCTTCCGTCCCGCGGAGCGGCGGATCCTCAAGGCCCGCGGGCTGGCCACCGGACCCTGACCGGGAGCTGACCGACACATGAGCGAGACCATGCAGGTCCACCCGTCGTCGGTGCCCTGTGCGGGCGGCGCGACCGTCTGGCTGACCGGGCTGCCGAGCGCCGGGAAGTCGACGATCGCGGCGGGCGTGGCCGACCGGCTGCGCACGGTCCGCTGCGGCGTGGAGATCCTCGACGGGGACGTGATCCGCACCAACCTGTCCAAGGGGCTCGGGTACAGCCGCGAGGACCGGGCGGTCAACATCCGCCGCATCGGGTTCGTGTCCGGGCTGCTGGCCCGCAACGGCGTGATCGTGCTGGTGGCGTCGATCGCCCCGCACGCCGACGTGCGCGACCAGGTCCGGGCCGACCACGACGGGCACGGCGTCCCCTACGTCGAGGTGCACGTCTCGACGCCGCTCGAGGTCGCCAGCGTGCGCGACGTCAAGGGCCTCTACGCCCGCCAACGGGCGGGCGAGGTCACCGGCCTGACGGGGGTGGACGACGAGTACGAGGTGCCCGAGCGCCCCGACCTCGTCCTCCCCACCCACGAGCAGACCGTCGAGGAGTCGGTGACGGCGCTCGTCGACCACCTCGTCGAGGCCGGGATCACCGAGCACCCCCACACCGGCGTGCGCGACGAGCAGCGCCGCACACCCACCCCGAGCACCGACGAGCACGCGCGAACGGAGCACGTATGACCCGCGTCGACCCGCCCCGGAACGGCATCTGGGGGGTCCCGCTGCCCGACGGCGCGTCGGGCACCGTCGTCGTCCCGCCCCCGGACGGGCGGCCGGGGACCTGGGCCGGGGCACCCAGCGCGGTGTACCGCGACGGCGTCTTCCACCTCGCCTACCGGCTGCGCCGCCCCGAGACGGAGGGCCGCGGGTACGCCAACGTCCTCGCCCGCTCCACCGACGGCGTGCAGTTCGGCGTCCTCGCGGTGATCGACAAGGAGCGGTTCGGTGCGGAGTCGCTGGAGCGGCCCGCCCTGGTCGTGACGCCCGAGGGGCGCTGGCGGCTCTACGTCAGCTGCGCGACGCCGGGCACCAAGCACTGGTGGGTGGAGCTGCTGGAGGCCGACACCCCGGAGGGCCTGGCCACCGCGGAGTCGACGACGGTGCTGCCGGGCGACGCCGGGCCGGGGGGCTGGGCGGTGAAGGACCCGGTGGTGCAGTCGCACGGCGGGCTCTGGCACCTGTGGGCCTCGGTGCACCCGCTCGACGACCCGGACGCCACCGACCGCATGACCACCGAGCACTACACCAGCCCCGACGGCATCGCCTGGACCTGGCAGGGCACCGCGCTGCGCGCCGACGCGGGCCGCTGGGACTCCCGCGGGGTGCGCATCAGCTCCGTGGTCGACCTCGGGGACCGGCTCGTGGCCACCTACGACGGACGCGCCAGCGCCGCCGAGAACTGGGAGGAGCGCACCGGGGTCGCCGTCGACGACCCGACCCCGCAGGACGGCACAGCGTTCGGCCGGTTCCGCCCCGTCGGCGACGAGCCCGCCGTCCAGGCCCCCGCCCCGGCCCGGGACGGCGCCGGCCTGCGCTACCTCGACGTCGTGGCGCTGCCCGGCGGGAGCTACCGCCTGTTCTACGAGGTCACCCGCGCCGACGGCGCCCACGAGCTGCGCACCGAGACCGTGGCGGCGCTGCCGTCCGCCCCGCTCGTCGGCGCCGCCTGACCCCCCCGGGTAACCATGGCCCTCCCGGACTTCCTGCTCCTCGGCGCGCCCAAGTGCGGCACGTCGGCGCTGCACAACGCCCTGCAGAAGCACCCGCAGCTCTTCCTGCCCGAGGTCAAGGAACCGAAGTTCTTCCTCACCGACGGGCCCCCGCCCCGCTCCGGCGGCGGCCCGGGCGACGTGCCGACGTGGGGCGAGCACGTGTGGCGGCGCGCGGACTACGAGGCGCTGTTCGACCCGGCGCCCGAGGGCGCGCTGCGCGGCGAGGGCACCGTGTTCTACCTCTACGACACCGACGCCCAGAAGCGCATCCACGACCTCGTCCCGGACGCCCGCCTCGTCGCCGTCCTGCGCGACCCGGTGGAGCGGGCGCACTCGAACTGGTCGCACCTGCGCGGGGCAGGCCTCGAGCCCGAGGCCGACTTCCTGACGGCGTGCCGGCTCGAGCCGCAGCGCCGCGCCGAGGGCTGGGCGCACTTCTGGCACTACGTCGCGCAGGGCCGCTACGGCGAGCAGACCGAGCACCTGTACTCGCTCTTCGACCGCGACCAGGTGCTGCTGCTGCGCTACCGGGACCTGCGCGACGACCCGGTCACGACGGCGGACCGGGTGTGCGCCTTCCTCGGCGTCGAGACCGGACGGGTCGGCGAGGTGCCCCGCCACCACGTGCGGCCCGACGTCACCGGGCGCACCAGCGGGCCGACGCCTGCCGAGCGCGCCGCCGCGGTGCCGTGGTTCGCCGACGACGTGGCCCGGCTCGAGTCGGTCACCGGGTGGGACCTGGGCGACTGGGTGGCTACCTGAGGCCGGCGGCGCGGCCGGGGTCGTCGGGCCCCCACAGCGTCGTCGAGAGCTCGCGCTGCACGGCCGGGACGACCTCGGTGGCGAAGCGCTCGAGGACGTCCTGCTGCTGGGCGTAGGGCAGCACCGGGTTGATCGAGACCGACTGCACGTCGTGGCGGTAGCTCTTGTGGTAGTCGACGATCTTCTCGGCGACCCGCTCGGAGGTGCCGACCAGC
The DNA here is from genome assembly GCA_963849235.1 of uncultured Actinomycetota bacterium. Lineage (GTDB taxonomy): Bacteria > Actinomycetota > Actinomycetes > Mycobacteriales > Pseudonocardiaceae > Actinomycetospora. The sequence goes on from CAWKGY010000012.1 coordinate 34,152, forward strand.
GCGGGCCCGTGGGCGACGGCGTCCTCGATCGTCGTGAACGACATCGTCTTGCCCTTGCGGGTGTCCCCGGCGTGCGCGGCGGCGAGCTTGGCCGCCATGGCCTCGTAGATGGGGCGGTACTGCGCGATGGCCTCGTCGTCGCTGTCGGCGAGGAAGAGCCCGCCCGACCCGGAGCCGACGTAGCCCACCGACGGATCGTGCCCGTGCTCGACGAGCTTCTCGCGGTAGCGGTCGATGAGCGCCTGGTAGGCCTCCCGGGGCTGCAGCGCGTTCGCCGAGAACAGCGGGTCGCCCCACGTCGCGGCCAGGTCGACGGCCTGTGTCGAGGTCGCGGACCCGTGCCAGATGCGGAAGGGCCCGTCGAAGGGGCGGGGGAAGGTCGTGACGCCGTGCAGGTCGGCATGGTGCGTCCCGGTCCAGTCGACGTCGGTCTCGCGCAGCAGCCGGCGCAGCAGTTCGTAGTTCTCGGTGAGGTACTCGTACTGACGGCCCAGTTCGAGGCCGAACATGGCGAAGTGGCGGTCCTCGTTGCCCTTCCCGATCACGATCTCGAGCCGGCCGCCGGAGAGCTGGTCCACGGTGGCGTAGTCCTCGGCGACGCGGACGGGGTCGAGCAGCGAGAGCACGGTGACGCCCGTGGAGAGCAGGATGCGGTCGGTCGCCTGGGCCAGGGCCCCGAGGAGCACCGTGGGCGCCGAGGACACGAACTCGCCGGCGTGGCGCTCGCCGACGGCGTAGGAGTCGAACCCCAGCCGTTCGGCGCGCACGGCGGTCTCCACCACGCGCTCGAGGCGCTCGTGCACGCTGATGATCTCGCCGGTCACCGGGTGCGGGGCGTGCGGGACGATGTCGAGGACCTGGAACCTCATGGCCGGACTCCTTCACTACGGGTGCGGCCCGGGTCCGGGTCGCGTCGGGTTCAGACCATGGGAGGGCCCGGCCGGTCCCCGGGCTCGTGGCGCAACGGCGGGCCGACGGCGATCCGGGCCCCGGGGGTGCGGCCGCGGCCCCAGCCGATCGCCTCCCGGTAGCTCCCCAGTGTCGCGCCGACCGAGGCCTCGTCCAGGGCCTCGGTCAGCGGATCCCGTTCGGGGGCCACGAACAGCGCGTCGACCGGGCACCAGGCCTCGCACAGGAAGCAGGTCTGGCAGTCGGCCTGGCGGGCGACGACGGGAACGCCCGAGGGTCCGCGGTCGAACACGTCGGTGGGACAGACGTCGACGCAGCGGTCGCACCCGATGCAGCGCTCGGCCGAGACGATCTCGATCATGCCGCCACCGCCAGGCCGGCCGGGCGGGTCCAGAGCTCGTCGAGGCCCCCGACGTCGAGGCGGTGCTGCCAGGCCGGGTCGCTGCCGGGCCGGTCCTCGCGCTTGTGCATGCCGCGCGACTCGTCGCGGGCCAGGGCGGCGGTGTACATCCAGCGGCCGACGGCCGTCATGGCGGCCGCCTCGCGGGCCCGCCAGGGGTCGGCGTCGACCAGGCCGGTGCGCACCCCGCGCCAGAGCTCGTCCAGCCGATTGAGTGCGGGGGCGAGCCGATCCGCGTGGCGCAGGTAGTTGAGGTCGTAGGGCAGGACCTCGGCCTGCACCGCGCGGACGACCTCCCGCGCGGTGATCGTCCCGACGCCGCCCGGGCGCCGGCCGGCGTCACCGGCTCCGGTCGCGGGGCGGCGCCGGTCTCGCGCGGTGCGGGCGTACCGCGCCGCGGCCCGCCCGGCCCAGCTGCCCGAGGACAGCGCCCAGGCCGCGTTGTGGCTGCCGCCGCCGGTGAAGCCGCCGCAGATGTACTCGCGGGTCGCGGCGTCGCCCGCCGCGTAGAGCCCGGGGACGTCGGTGTCGCAGCGGGTCGAGGCCAGCGCGATCCCGCCGGTGCCGCGCACGGTGCCCTCGGCGAGCAGCGTGATCGGGAACATGTCGGTGAAGGGGTCGATGCCCGCGCGGTCGAACGCGAGGAAGAAGTTCGGCTGGCCGCGGCGCATCGCCGCCCGCTCGGTCGGACCGGCGTGGTCGAGGCGGGCGAGCACCGGCTCCGAGAGCAGCGTCCGGGCGATCACCGACCGGCCCCGGGTGCTGCCCGCGCCCTCGAGCACGGTGCCGTCGGCCCGGTAGAACGAGGCGTAGCTGTAGTAGGCGGTCTTGGTGACCGAGCTGTGGGCAGGCGCGATGGCGTAGGCGTTGGAGAACTCCATGCCCGAGAGGTGCGCTCCGACCTCGGCGGCGGCGAGGGTCCCGTCACCGGTGTCGACGTGCGTCCCGAGGGCGCCGCTGGCGAAGGCGCACCCGCCCGTGGCGAGCACGACGGCGCCGGCCCGCACCCGGTAGTCCCCGCCGGCCTGGCGGCGCTGCCCGACCGCCCCGACGACCGCACCGTCGGTGTCGGTGAGCAGCTCGAGCAGCGGGGAGTGGTCGAGGATCCGGACGCCGGCGCGGCGCACGAGCACCCGCATCCGGCGCATGTACTCCGGGCCCTGCACGCCGCGGCGGATCTGGTGGCCGTCGTCGTCGACGGGGAAGGGGTAGCGCCCGCGGTCGGCGAGCTCGTTCATCCCGGCGTAGGTCTCGTCCAGGACGCGGGTCATCCAGCCGCGGTCGGCGAGGTAGCCACCGAGCGCCTCGCGGGAGGCCATCGCCGCCTCGCGGGCGGCGGGCTCGGGCTCGACGTACCAGACGCCGGTGCCCGCGGCGGCCGTCGCGCCGCTCGCCCCGCACCAGCCCTTGTCGACGAGGACGACGTCGGCCCCGGCGTCGGCGGCGCGCAGGGCCGCCCAGGCCCCGGCGGGCCCACCGCCGGCCACCAGCACGTCGGTCTCGATCTCCAGCACGTCCTCGGCCATCACCGCGGTCCTTCCTGATCGGCGGGCATCGGTGAGCGGGGTTCCGGGGCGCGCACGCCGCGCAGCCGGAGGGTGAAGACCTGGTTCCGGTCGGACAGGCTGCCCGGGGCACGTCCGTGACCCCACCCGATCCAACCCCGGTACTCCCCGAAGCGCCCCTCAGCCGCGAGGGCCTCCTCGTCGCGCAGCGGCGACCCGTCGGGCGCGGGCCCGGAGAGCGGCGAGACGAACAGCGCGTCGGTGGGGCAGTGCGCCTCACAGAGGAAGCACGTCTGGCAGTCGGACTGGCGGGCGATGCTCGGGTGGCCGTGCTCGTCGCCGTCGAAGACGTTGGTGGGGCAGACGTCGACGCAGATCCCGCAGTCGATGCAGCGGGACCCGCTGATCACCTCGATCACGACGCGATCACCTCCGGCCGGTGTCCGGTCCCGGCCAGCACCGCGATCTCGTCGAGACCCCGCACCCGCAGCCGGCGGGTCTGGGCGGGATCGGTGTCGGGGTGGTCGTCGCGCACGTGCATCGCCCGGGACTCGGGGCGGGCCAGCGCGGCCCGGTACATCCAGCGGGCGTGGGCGACCATCGCCGCCGCCTGCCTGCTGTGGGTGCCCGGCCGGTCGGCGGGGGCGAGCCCGTCGACGACCTCCTCCCACAGCGGGTCGAGGACGGCGAGCGAGTCGCGCAGTGCCGCCCCGGTGCGGAAGCGGTTGAGCTCCAGCGGCAGCACCCGGGCCTGGACGGCGGCGACGACCTCGCCGACGTCGCGGCTCGGGGCACCCGACGGCCGCAGCCCCGCGCGTCCCGCCGGGAGGACGTCGGCCGCGGGGCGTGCGCCGACCGCGTTCCGGGCGGCCGCGGCGCCGGCCCAGCTCCCCGAGGAGATCGCCCAGGCGCCGTTGTGGCTGCCGCCGCCGGTGATCCCGCCGGTCACGTCCTCGCGCGACGCCGCGTCGCCCGCGGCGAACAGCCCGGGCACCGTCGTCGCGCAGCCCTCGCCCGGCACGGCGATCCCGCCGGTGCCGCGGACGGTCCCCTCGAGGACGGCCCGGACCCGGAAGCGCTCGCGGAACGGGTCGATGCCCATCTTGAGAAAGGGCAGGAAGAAGTTGGGCTGCGACCAGCGCATCCGCTCGTGCAGCTCCGGCTCGGCGCGGTCGAGCCGGGCGTACACCGGGCCCTCCACCATGGCGCGCTGCAGGGCGGGCCGGCCCATGCCGCCGATGTCGAGCTCGCGGCCGTCCTCGCGGCTGTAGCTCGCGAACTGGTACATCAGGCCCTTGGTCTCGGCCCCGAACGCCGGGGCCGTGCCGTACTGGTTCGAGAACTCCATCCCGGAGAGCTCCGCCCCGACCTCGGCGGCCATGAGCGCGCCGTCCCCGGTGTCGACGTTGCACCCGAGCGCGCCGGACAGGAACGCGCAGCCGCCGGTGGCGACGACGACGGCGCCCGCCTCGATCGACCAGGGCGCGTTGCCGTGCTGGCGGTGCACCCCGGCGGCCCCGACGACCGCCCCCTCGCCGTCGTGCAGCAGCTCGGTCGCGGGGGACTGGTCGATCACCAGCACCCCCGCCCGGCGGACCCGTCGCCGCTGCAGCCGCATGTACTCCGGCCCCTGCAGGCTGCCGAGGTACCGGCCGCCCTGCGGGTCGTACTCGTCCGCCGGGAACGGGTAGCCGGCGGCGGCCAGCTCGTGGACCGCGTCCCAGGTGCGGGCCATGGCCGCGGCCATGCGGTGCGGGTCGGTCAGGAACCCGCCCTCGCGGGTCCGGGTCTCGATCGCCCGCTCCCGGGCGTCGCCCTCCGGGGGCACGAACCACAGGTTGTTGCCGCCGGCCGCCGCGGCGCCACTGGTGCCGCACCAGCCCTTGTCGACGAGGGCGACGCTCGCGCCCTCGGCGGCCGCGGCGAGCGCGGCCCACGTCCCGGCGGGGCCGCCGCCGAGGACGAGGACCCCGACGCGGGCCGGGATCGCCACCGGCCGACGCGCGCTGCGGCGCACACGTCCGCTCACGGCGGGCCCCGTCATGCCCGGCCGCCCGGCGCGACCCAGGACCCGACGTCGAACGGTGCGGCCGCGAGCTGCTGGGACACCAGGAAGTCCAGCGTGGTCTTCGCGGTGGTCACGTCGGTCGGGGTCACCGCCGGGTTCCCGAACTCCGAGGCCGGGTAGGACTGCGCGATGATCGGCTGCGGGAGTCCCGAGACCTTCGCGGCCCAGGCCTGGTAGGCCGTCGGGTCCTTCGCGATCCCGGCGGCGGCCTCCGCGACCGCCGCGTTCCAGGCCTGCGCGAGCTGCGGGTACTTCTGGGTCGCGTCGGTGCCGATGGTGATGTAGCTGTTGCCGGGCAGGCCGGGGTGCGCGCTGGCCTTGTCGATCACGGCGTAGCCCTTGGACGCGAGCTGCGGGGCGACCGGGACCGGCGCCGCGTAGGCCGCGATGTCGCCCTTGTCGAGCGCCTGCTGCGCGCTGTTCGCGAGCAGGAACGTGATCTTGACCTGGGAGGCGAGCCCGGTCTGCTGGAGCAGTCCGACGAGGTAGCGGTGCATGTACGAGCCCTGCTGCGTCGCGACGGTCTTGCCGCGCAGGTCGTTCAGCGACGTGATGCCGCGCCCGGCGATCAGCCAGGCGTCCTGCCCGCGCAGGCTGACCCCGGAGAGCACGGTGGGCAGGTTCGCGGCGCGCCCGGAGACCGCCGGGGTGTCGCCGAGGACGCCCATGTCCAGCGAGCCGCCCTTGAGCGCCTGGTTCAGGTTGGGGCCGTTCGGGAAGGACGTGAACGCCACGTCGCTGATCCCGGCGTCGCGCAGGTGGCGCTGCAGGATGCCCTGGTCGTAGGCCCACTGCTCGACGCCGTAGCCCTGCTGGCTGCCGGTGACGATGACGCCGACGCGGAGGGTGGCGCCGCCCGGGCCGCCGGACCCGCCGGAGCTGCACGCGGCGAGGGCGAGCAGCAGCAGGACGGCCAGCGGGACGACGGGACGTACGGCGCGCCGGAGCAGGCGGATCACGGGGTCTTCTCCTCGGGGAGCGAATTTTCGGAGGGCGTCGCGGGGCTCTCCACACCGAGCCAGCTCAGGAGCTGGTCACGATGGGTGCCGAACGCGGCCCCGCTGGGGTCGCGGGGGCGGTCGAGGTCGACGGGGAGCTCGTGGGCGAGGGCGCCGTCGCCCAGGACGACGGCCCGGTCGGCGAGGGTCACGGCCTCGTCGACGTCGTGGGTCACGAGGATCGCCGTGAGCCCCCGGCGGGCGCAGAGGTCGGCGATCAGGCGCTGCATGCGCAGCCGGGTCAGCGCGTCGAGGGCGGCGAGCGGCTCGTCGAGCAGCAGCAGGTCGGGGTCGCGGACCAGCGCGCGGGCGAGCGCGACCCGCTGGGCCTCACCGCCCGAGAGGGTCTTCGGCCACTGGTCGGCGAGGTGGGCGAGGCCGACCTCGCGCAGCGCCTCGGTCGCGCGCTCCCGGACGCCGGATTCCCGCAGTCCGAACGCGACGTTGCGCCACGCCTTCTGCCACGGCAGCAGCCGCGGTTCCTGGAACGCGATCGACACACGGGGCGGGACGCGTACCCGGCCCTCGGCCTCGCGGTCGAGGCCGCCGAGGATCTTCAGCAGCGTCGTCTTGCCCGAGCCGCTCGCCCCGAGCAGGGCGAGGAACTCGCCGGGGCGCACCTGCAGGTCGACCCCGCGCAGGATCTCCCGCTCGCCGAAACGGCGGCGGACCCCGCGGGCGTCGACGGCGAGGGCGGGATCGACCACGCCGGCGTCGCGGGTCTCGTCGGTCGGGACCGTTCCCGGGAGCAACGAGGTCATGTCAGCTCGCCTCCAGACCCTGGCGCCAGGTGAGCAGGACCCGCTCGAGGACCCGGACGATCAGGTCCGAGACGAGCCCGAGCAGGGCGTAGACGACGAGGCAGACCACGATCCGGTCGGTGCGCAGGTTGTCCTGCGCCTCCAGCATCAGCGACCCGATGCCGCCGTCGGAGGAGATCTGCTCGCCGACCACCAGGGCGAGCCAGGCGATCCCGAGGGCGAGGCGCAGCCCGACGAGGATGTTCGGCAGCGCACCGGGGAGCACCACGGAGCGGATCACGCTCCAGCGGCCCGCCCCGAAGGTCCGCGCGGCCTCGACGAGCCGCCCGTCGACGTTGCGGATGCCGACGAGGGTGTTCACGTAGACCGGGAAGCTGACCCCCAGGAACACCAGCGCGATCTTCGGGGTGTCGCCGATCCCGAACCACAGGATCAGCAGCGGGGTGATCCCGAGGAAGGGCAGCGTGCGCAGCATCTGCATCGGGCTGTCGACGAGGTCCTCGCCCGCCCGGAACAGGCCGGAGACCAGCGCGAGCGCGAGCCCGACCGGGACGCCGAGCGCGAGCCCGATGGCGGCGCGCTGCAGGGAGACGAGCAGCGCGGTGTCGAGGTCGCCGGACGCGACCATGTCGACCGCGGTGTGCAGGGTGTCCCACGGCGAGGACAGCGTCTCCGGGGAGAGCAGGCCGGTCACCGACGCGAGCTGCCAGATCACGAGCAGGGCGACGACGACGAGACCGCGGCGCAGCGGCCGCGGGACGCTGCGGCGGGCCCGGGCGGCGCGCAGCGGGAGCTCGCGCAGGGCCGGGGCGGCCGGGGACGGCTGGTCGGTGGCGACCGGTGGTGCGGACACGGGGGCCCTTCGGGGTCAGGTGGACCCCGGGCACGCGCAGCACCCACCCGCCGTCCCCCGAGGGAGAGGGAGGACGGCGGAGGGTGGCGTGCGGAGACAGCGCGGCCCGGGAGGACTCGGGGGCGCACGGCTGAAGTGGCCGTGCGCGGGGGTCAGCTCTGGGAAGAGCGACAGACCGCGCTGGCGGTGCGCTTGAAGTCGAGGTGACGACGGCGGGACAAGGCGAGCTCGCCCATGCCGTCCTCCTCGTGGTGGTGGTCCCGACCCGGTGATCGCCGTCGGTCGGCCCCTGCATCCTGTGACGCAGGATGCAGGAGGGTCAAGAGGGATGTGACCCGTTCCGGGGACGGGTGGCCCCGCCCCGTGAGCAGAGGGTGTCGGAAGCAGAGGGTGTCGGGACGACCGCACTCCCCGCTCACGGGCGCGACACGCACCTACACGCGCGCGGGCAGCTCCGCCCGGGTCCAGTCGTTGGCGAACTCGAGCCCGCTGCGCTCGAAGAGCTGGGTGACCGGGCAGCGGCGGGCGGTCTCGGAGATCAGGGTGTCGAACTGCTCCGGAGTCGCATCCGTCTCGACGGTGGCGCGGACCTCGACGCGGTCGAAGTTCGCGTTGCCCTCGGCGCCGCCCACGAGCACCGCGGTGTCGAGGTCGCCGACGATGTCGAAGGTCCACTGCCCGAGGGTGATGCCGAGGTCCTTGGCGACGAGGCTCGCGGTGACCTGGTTGCACGAGGTCAGCGCGCCGAGGGCGTAGAAGAGCGGGCTCGGGGCGGAGTCCGCGCCGCCGAAGGCGGGGTAGGCGTCCGCGGTGAAGACGTGGCCGCCCTCGCCGCCCGCGGTGAGGGTCTGGAAGACCCCGGTCCCCTCGCCGTGGACGGCGAACGGGACGACGGTCTCCTTGGGCTTGATGGCCATGAGGGGGCTCTCCTTCGAGAGGGTGGGGGCACCGGCGCGTGGACACGGCCGGTCGAGGGTGGGCGCGCGCCGGGACACGGGCGCGCGCGGAGGCCCGCCGGAGCGGGAGAGGGAGGAGCGGGCCGGACGGCCGCAGCTCAGCGGGCGGGTCGACAGCCCATCGACGGCGTGCGGCAGAGGTCGACGTGCAGACGTCGCACCAGAGCCGGGATCACGGTCACGACCACCGTTCCTAGTCGATCGGACCCGCCACGCCAACCCCGTCCTACCTCACAGGAGGGGCAGGACGCCCTCGCCCACCTGGTAGGCCTCCTCGAGGTGGGGGTGGCCGGACAGCACGAACTCGTCGATCCCGAGCTCGTGGTACTCGGCGATCCGCTCCGCGACCTGCTCGTGGCTCCCGACGAGGGCGGTCCCCGCGCCGCCGCGGACGAGCCCGACGCCGGCCCACAGGTTGGGGCTGATCTCGAGGTCGTCGGCCGAGCCGCCGTGCAGGGCGAGCATTCGCTGCTGGCCGACCGACTGGCTGGTCCGCAGCGCCGCCTGGGCCCGTTCGATCGCGGCGGGGTCGAGCGCGTCGAGCATGCGCCGCGCCTCGGCCCAGGCCTGCTCGGCGGTGTCCCGGGTGATCACGTGCAGCCGGATGCCGAAGCGGATCGGCCGGCCGGCCTCGTCCGCCAGCTTCCGCACGCGCCCGATCTTCTCGGCGACCAGCGCGGGCGGCTCGCCCCAGGTCAGGTACACGTCGGCGTGCCGGGCGGCCACGACGAGCGCCGGATCGGAGGACCCGCCGAAGTAGACCGGCGGCGTCGGGTCCGGCGGCGCGTAGGTGGAGGCGTCGACGACGCGGTAGTCGGCGCCGGAGAAGTCGAACGGCTCCGCGCCCCAGGCGCCCCGCAGCACCGTCAGGAACTCGCTGGTGATGATCGCGCTCGCCGTCCTCACCCCCGCCTGGGTGCCGACGCCGGTGCTCGTCGCGCTGGGCGTGCTGTGCACCGTGGGGGCGCTGGTCCCGGCGGTCTCCCTGCTCCGCCGCTCCTCATCGGGCCCGCGACACGGCTGATTGCCCCGCGGGCCGTCTCGGCCGGTGATCACCAGACCTGCCGCGGCTGGCCCCTGGGGAGGGCGACCGACCCCCGGGACATACTGTGTCGATCGTGATCCTGACGCCGGCCCGGTCGCCCGGCGCCGTGACCGAGGCAGGCCTCACCCACCAGCGGTGGTGGGAGAGCGTCACGCTCGTGGTGACCGAGGTCGTCCTCCTGGTCGTCCTGCTCGACATCTACGACCTCGTCGTGCCGCACGCGGCCGGCGATGTCGCAGGCGCGGACGTGCACAGCCAGGCCGTGTGGGCCCTGGAGAGCGCGTGGGGGATCGACGTCGAACGGTCCTGGTTCACGGCGCTGGCGGGCCACCCGCTCGTGGCGGGCGCCGCGCACCTCTACTACGCCGACAGCATCTACCTCGCCCCGGCGATGGTGGCGATCCTGCTGGTCGTGAGCAACGTCGAGGGCTACCGGCGGATGCGCACGGCCTTCGTCGTGTCGACGCTGGTGGCCTACGGGACCTTCTGGCTCTACCCGGTCGCGCCGCCGTGCCTGCTGCCCGGCTCGGGCCTGAGCTGCAGCGAGCCGTCGCCGCCGGACCCGTTCGCGGCGATGCCCTCGCTGCACGTCGCGTGGGCCGGCGTGACGGCGATCGGGCTGGCGCTCCTCTCGACGCGCGCCTGGGTGCGTGCGCTCGGCGTCGCCCACGTCGTCGTCACGATCGCCGTCGTCCTCGCGACCGGCCACCACTTCGTCCTCGACACCCTCGGCGGGCTGGTGGTCGCGGCGGTGGCGTTCACCCTCTGTCAGGCCCTGCCCCACCGGCGCAGCTCGGCCGGACAGATCCCGGCGTTCGCGCTCCGAGATCGAGGAGTCGCCGCATGGCGGGTCGGGGATCCGCTCGACGTGTGACGACTCCCTCGGCGCAGTGCGCCGCGGGTCAGCGCCGGGTCGGTGTCAGCCCACCACGACCGGCGTCCGGACCAGGAGGTCGGCGAGCGCCGTCGCCTGCTCCCGGATCTCGGCGAGCCCGGTGGTCTCGTAGAGGTCGCCGCGCCGGGTCGCCCCGAGGGTGAAGAGGCGCCGCTCGCGCTCGTCGGTGGGGCGCAGCGCCCCGTCGTCGTCGGTGTCGAAGCCCTTCCCCGTGGGGTGCGCCCGGGCGGCACCGGTTCGCAACAGGGACGCGACGAGGGGGTCGTCCACGGCGGTGACGTCCTCCTGCGCGCCGATGCACGACACGACGCGGTCGGCCGCGACGGTCTCCTCGGCCCCGTCGTCGTCGGCGAGCGTGACCTCCAGCCGCGGCCCCGCGGCGTCGATCCGCACGATCCGGGCGGTCCGGATCTCGAGGCGGCCCTCCTCGCGGAGGCGGTCCAGCGAGTCGGCCACGGCGGGGGCCATCCGGTGGCGGTGGACCTCCCAGCGCCGGGCGTGCTCGGCGAGGAACCGGTCCCGGTCGGCGGGGGAGAGCGAGCGCCACAGGTCCTGGGTGACCGGGCGCAGGCCGTCGACGACGTCGCGCCAGCGGTCGGGGTCCTCGGCGACGCGCCCCTCGACCGCGGCGACGAGCTCGTCGAGGCCCAGATCGGGGTCGGGCGCGACGGGGGGCTCGAGGGGTTCGCCGCGCCGGCGGCTGTGGGACCGGGGCAGCAGCCCGGAGCGCGACACCGCCAGCAACCGGGTGCGCGGGTCGCGGCGGACCAGCGACAGCGCGGCGTCGACCATGGTGAGCCCGGTGCCGACCAGGACGGCGAGTCGCGGCGGCGGGTCCGCCTCCAGGGCCTCCGACCAGGGGTCGGTGACCAGGGCCGCGTGCTCGGCGGCCGCCTCGGTCACCCCCGGTACCGGGGGCGAGGTGAACGGGCCGAGCGCGAGCACCGCCCGGTGCCCGCGCACGGTGCGGCCGTCCGCGAGGCCGACCCGGACCCCGTCCGGGCCGGTGGCCAGGTCCGTCGCGCGTACGATCTCGACGGTCAGCGACACCAGCCCGGGGTCCGTCGCGGCGCGGACGTCGCGCAGGGTCTCCGCGAGGTAGGCCCCGAACGCCCACCGCGGGGCGAACTCGGCGTCCCGTGCGGTCTGCGCCGTGTCGACCTCGACCCCGCGGGCGACGAGCCAGTCGGGGAAGTCCCGGTCGGCGGCGTCCAGCGTGACCGAGTCGGCGGGGACGTTGAGCCGGTGCCACGGGTGGCTCGTCGCGTAGGCGACGCCGTGCGCCGGGACCCCGTCGCCCACCCACGTGATCCCGAGCGGGGTGCCGGCCGCCGTGGCGGCGCGCAGCAGGCCGATGACGACCATCGTGCCCGCCGCGCCGTTGCCGACCACGACGACGTCGGGCACGGGCGGGGTGTCGTCCCCGGTCGGGGTCATCCGGTGGCGCCCAGGTCGGTCGCGGGCACGGCGCGGCGCCCGGAGATGGCGCCGAGCAGCGTGCGGGTGTACTCGTGCTGCGGGTCGTCGAACAGCTCGGCCGTGGGCCGCAGTTCGAGGAGCCGTCCGCCCTGCATCACCCCCACACGATGCGCGATCCGGCGCACGACCGCGAGGTCGTGCGAGATGAACAGGTAGGCCAGCCCGTCGCGCTCCTGCAGCTCGCGCAAGAGCTCGAGGACCTGGGCCTGCACCGAGACGTCGAGTGCTGACACCGGCTCGTCGCACACCACGAGGTCCGGCGACAGGGCGAGGGCCCGCGCGATCGCCACCCGCTGCCGCTGCCCGCCGGAGAGCTCGACGGGCCGGCGCTCGAGCACCGCGCTCGGCAGCGCCACCCGGTCGACCAGCTCCGCGGCCCGGGCCGCCTGCTCGGGCCCCGACCCGACGCGGAACGCCCGCAGCGGCTCGGTGATCACGTCCCGGACGGTGAACCGCGGGTCGAGGCTGGCGTACGGGTTCTGGTAGATCAGCTGCGCGCGGCGACGCAGCAGCCGCCACTGCTCGCCCCGGACCGCTGTGATGTCGACGCCGTCGAGCAGCACGGTCCCGGCGGTCGGCCGGTCCAGCCGCAGCAGCAGCCGGGCCGTCGTCGACTTGCCGGAGCCCGACTCGCCGACGAGCGCGAGGGTCTCGCCGCGCCCGACCGTGAAGGACACGTCGTCGACGGCGCGTAGCGTCCCCCGCCGCCAGGAGCCGCCGCCGGGGGGTAGCCCGAAGTCGCGGACGAGCCCGCGGACCTCGGCCACCGGGGTCGGACCCGGCGCGGGCGGTGGGGGCGGCGGGGGAGCGGTGACCGCGAGGCCGGGCGCCGCGGCGAGCAGCGCACGGGTGTAGGGCTCGGCCGGGTCGTCGAGGATCGCGCGCGTCGGGCCCTGCTCCACCACCTGCCCGCCGGACATCACGACGATCCGGTCGGCGCGGTCGGCGGCCACACCCAGGTCGTGGGTGATCAGCAGCATCGCACTGCCGGTCTCGGTGCGCAGCGTGTCGAGACGGTCGAGGATCTGCCGCGCGACGGTGGCGTCGAGGGCGCTGGTGGGCTCGTCGGCGATCAGCAGGCCGGGGTCGGCCGCGATCGCCACCGCGATCAGGGCCCGCTGCCGCATGCCGCCGGAGAGCTCGTGGGGGTACTGGCCGGCGCGGACCGCGGCGTCGGGCAGGCCGGCCCGCTCGAGGAGCTCGACGGCCCGCACCGGCGCCGCGCGGCGATCGGCGAGCCCGTGGGTGCGCAGCACCTCGGCGACCTGGGCGCCGATCTTCTGCACCGGGTTGAGCGAGACCGTCGGGTCCTGCGGGACGAGACCGATCCGGGCGCCGCGGACCGAGCGCATCGCACGCTCGGAGCGCCCGGTCAGCTCGTCGCCGCCCAGACCCACCGTCCCGGCCCGCACCACCCCGTTCGCGGGGAGCAGGCCGATCACGGCCTGCGCGAGGGTCGACTTTCCCGAGCCGGACTCGCCGACGATCGCGACGACCTCGCCCGGCGCCACGTCGAGGTCGACGCCGCGCACCGCGGGGATCGTCCGCCCGCGCGCCTGGTAGTCGACCTCCAGCCCGCGGACCTGCAGCAACGCGTTCACCGCGACCGCCCCCACTCGCCGTCGAGAGCCCGCGAGAATCCGGTTGACCGAGAGCACGGTGGCCGCGATCGCCACCCCGGGGATGGTGCACAGCCACCAGGACGTGGCCAGGTAGTTGCGGCCCTCGGCCACGAGCGAGCCCCATTCCGGCGTCGGTGGCGGAGCCCCGTAGCCGAGGAACGACAACGAGGACACGGCGAGGATCGCGAGCCCGAACTCGAGGACCGCGAGCACCGCCACCGGGCCGCCGGCGTTCGGCAGGACGTGGCGGGCCAGGCTCACCCACCAGCGCGTGCCGACCCCGCGGGCGGCCTCGACGTAGGTCGTGCGGCGGATGCGCATCGTCTCGGCCCGCATCACCCGGGCGAAGTTGGCGACGCTCGCCACGCCGACCGCGATCGCGACCTTGATCGTCCCGAAGCCCAGCGCGGTGATCAGCGCCAGGGACAGCAGGATCGGGGGGAAGGAGAGCAGGACGTCCACCACGCGCATCAGGACGTCGTCGAGCCAGCCGCCCGCGAAACCGGACAACAGGCCGATCAGGCCGCCGACGACGAGGGCGACCGCCACCGCGATCACCGTGGCCTGCAGCGAGAGCGACGCCCCGTGGACCAGGCGGGTCCACTCGTCGCGCCCGAGGTAGTCGGTGCCGAGCCAGTGGCCCGGGGTGCCGGGCGGGCGCAGCTTGATCTCGGGCACGGCGAGATCCGGGTCGCCGGGCGCGAGCAGAGCCGGCGTGAAGGCGGACAGCAGCACGAACACGATCACCAGCACGGAGACGACGAGGCCCGGACGGCCGCGCAGGAACCGGCCCAGGCGCGCGGCCAGGGCGCGGCGGTCGTCCGCTTCCGGGGGGACGACGGGCGGGCCCGGGTCCGCGTGGTCGGCCCCGCGGGCGAGGAGCTCGGTCATCGGGGATGTCCTCCATCTTCGAGGGTCGAGCTCCGCTCCGCTTCGTCTCCCGCACCACGGGTCGAGCTCCGCTCCGCTTCGTCTCCCGGCCTCACGCCGGCACCGCCGTGGCGATGCGCGGAGTCCAGCAGGGGGTAGAGGAGGTCGACCACGAGGTTCACCACGACGTAGACCAGCGCGGCGAACAGCACGACCCCCTGCACCACCGGGATGTCCTGCACGCCGACCGAGGTCACCGTCAGCCGTCCCAGCCCGGGGCGGGTGAAGACGGTCTCGACGACGACCGACCCGGCGATCAGGTTGCCGGCGACGTAGCCGAACACGGTCAGCGCCGGGATCACCGCGTTGCCCAGGGCGTGGCGCAGGTGCACCGCGCCGGGGCCGACGCCCTTGGCCCGGGCCGTGGTCACGTAGGGCTCCTCGAGGGTCTGGCTCATGCTCTTCGCGAGCACCTGCGCGATGAGCGCGCCGGGCGGCAGCCCCAGCGTGATCGAGGGCAGGATCAGCGACTGCGGGCCGCGGGCGCCGACCGAGGGCAGCAGCCCGAGCCGGAACGAGAACAGCTGCACCAGCATCAGCCCGACCCAGAACACCGGCAGCGACACCGCGAGCGAGGGCAGGGCCATGAGCACCTGGTTGAGCCACCGCACCCGCGTGTAGGTGGCGACGAGCGCCACCACGGCCGCGAACAGCACCGCGAACACCAGCCCGCCCGCCGCGATCTGCAGGGTCGGCGGCAGCGCGTCACCGATCGCGCCCCGCACGGTCTCGCCGGTGGCGAACGACGTGCCCAGGTCACCGTGCAGCGCGGCCCCGAGCTTGTGCCCGTACTGCACGATCAGCGGCTGGTCGAGCCCGTACCGGTGCCGCAGCGCGTCCAGCTGGGCCGCGGTGACCGGCTCGCCGTCCGAGGACCCGGCGGCCATCGTGGCCACCGGGTCACCGGGCAGCAGGTAGAGCACGATGAACGACACGGTGAACGCCGCCCAGATCACGACGACGGCGAACCCGAGTCGCCGCAGCACGTAGGGCAGCGTCACGACGTCCCCCGGCTCATCCGGACTTCCACGTGTCGTGCAGCTGGACGCGCGCCGAGGCGTCGAACGCCACGTCGTGGGCGTTCGGGCCGACCCCGAGCGTGGTGGTCAGCTCCACGACCGGGACCACGAGGTGCTGGCTCGCGAGGAGCTGCTGCGCCTGGCCGGAGAGCTGCGCGCGCTGGGCCGTGTCCGTGGCCGCCGCCTGGCCGGTGAGCAGCGCGTCGAGCGGGCCGGGAGGGAAGCGGTAGTAGTTCGCGCCGCCGCTCCAGTACTGCGCCCGCAGGATGTCCGGATCCGCTCGCGTGAGGTTGCCCCACAGCGCGGTGAACTGCCCGCTCTGCTGCACCAGCGCGAGATCGGAGATCTGCTTCTCCTGCAGCTGGAGGTCGATGCCCACCGCGCGGAGCTGCTGCTGGAGCAGCTCCACCGCGGGCTTCACCGTCGAGAGGTTCTCGGCGAAGGTCAGCGGGATGGCGAGGCGCTGTCCTCCCTTGGTCCGGATGCCGTCCGGGCCCCTGACCCAGCCGTCGGCGTCGAGCTCGGTGTTCGCCTTCGCGGGGTCGAACCCGAGCAGCGCGGACTGGTCGGTGTAGGTCGGGGTGGTCGAGGCCAGCGGGCTGGTCGCCGGTTTCGTCTGCGAGGTGAAGACGGCCGACACCAGCTCCGGGCGGTTGATCCCGAGCGAGACGGCGTCGCGCACCGCCTGGTCCGCCGCGATCGGGTTCGACAGGTTGAACCCGATCCCGAACGGGATGCCCGGGTTGGCCCGCGAGGGCAGCGCGTCCCCCGCACCCTGGAGCGGCTGCTCGTCCTGCGGGCCGATGCTCGCGATGGCGTCGACCTCGCCGGACTGCAGGCTGCCGGTGCGGACCCCGGACTCCGGGACGACCCGGAACTCGGCCTTGTCGAGGTAGGCCTCGCCGGGGTGGGTGAACAGCGACGAGCCCCAGGAGTAGCCGGCGCGCTTCGTCAGCACCGTGCTCTGGTTCTTGACGTAGGACGCCAGCACGAACGGACCGGAGCCGATGACGCCGGCGCAGCGCTGGTCGTCGGTCTTCGCGACGCTCGCCGGGGAGAGCAGCCCGAGGCTGTGCGTCGAGGTGCCCTGGAGGAACTGCACGTTGGGCTGGGCGAACCGGACGGTGAACTGGGTCGGGCTGGTCACCGTCGTGCCCTGGTAGCCCGCGAGGTAGCCCTTCGGGAGGGTGCCGCGGGCGCCGAGGGAGGGGATGCGGTCGAAGTTGGCCTTGACCGCGTTCGCGTCGACCGGGGTGCCGTCGGAGAAGGTGGCGCCCGGCTTGAGGGTGAAGGACCACTCGGTGGCGGTCGGGTTCGACGACCACGAGGTGGCCAGCCACCCGACGATCGCGCCGGTCTTCGGGTCCTGGTCGGTCAGCGAGTCGACGATCTGGCGCACCGAGTAGATGGTGTCGTTGCTCTGCACCTGCTGCGGGTCGACGCAGCCCTGGTCGCTGGACACCGCGAAGATCAGGTCGCCCCCGGGGCGGGGCGGCCCGGCGTCGGCATCGGAGCCCGATCCGCTCCCGCCGCAGGCGGTCAGGGTCAGCGCGGCCGCGGCCGCGACGGCGGCGAGGGTCAGCCTGGTCCTCACGAGGCCACCTCGGAGGGGTGGGCGCCCGGCTCCCGCCAGGCGGCGGGGTGCCGGCCGGCGCCGTCGAGCGCGACGGCGAGGTGGAGCGGGGAGGGCCCAGGAGAATCGGGCACAGGGGTGTCCGGTGCGGACATGGGGGAACCGCTTCCTGCGGCGGCGGCCGCGCGGAGGGGGGAGTGGGGTGCCGGGTCTTCGTCAGGCCGGACAGGCCGCGCTGACGACCCGGAGCAGGTCGACGTGCCTGCGGTAGCACCCGCGGTGCGAGGCGGGGGCGGGAGCGCTCGTCGGCGTCCCCCGGACCGTTCCCCGCATCGTGGCCTCCATCGCCTCCGGCATGAGCACCCTCGCCCGCGTGCGGGGGGTTGCTGCGGCGTCGTGGAGCCGGATCTCTCGGCCGCTCGGGATGGCTGATCGGCACTGTATGGAGAGATCCCCGTGAGGTGTCAACCATTCGAGGCGCCACGTGACCGAGATTGCTCGACGGTGGACGGGGGTCCTCACCGGGCGCGCTGCAGACGGGCGAGCACGCGCCGGCCCATCTCGCGGTGCGCTTCGGCCGTCGCCGTGTCGAGGGCCAGGCGGCCCGGGCACGGTCTGCCGGCCGCGTCGTGCACCGTGACCGCGACCGGGTCCACGACGGGTACGACGACGGCGAGGAGGCAGCCGAGCGCAGCCGGATGCCGGTGCTCGGGCGGCTCGCCGCGCCCGGGACCCAGGGACTCCACCGCACCGCCGAGCGTGCCCTCCCGGGTGCGGCGCGGGTGGGTCAGCTGGGCGGCGGCCTGCCCCAGGATCGCGAGGTCGGTCGTGTCGACGCGCAGCGCCCGGAAGGCCACGACGTCGTCGCCGTCCGGCGTGGCCCACGGCTGCGGGTCCGGGCGCAGCGCGGGCCGCAGGGCGACCGCGAGCCGCTGCAGCGCACGGAACGCGATGCGGCGGGCGAGGGGGACGGGGAGCGCGGGTCCCACGACGGCGCCGACGGGCAGGGTGCACGGGTCGACGGCGGCCGCGATCCGGAACGCCCGGTCGGCGTGGGCGTCCTCGGCGCGCCCGCACGCCACGAGCACCCGTTCCGAGGCGCCCAGCAGCCCCGCGACCTCCGGGACCGCAGGCACGAGGTAGGGCGCGGTGGTGCGCCCGTCGGCCGCCATGGCCCCGGCCGACGGGTGGCGGCGGGGCCCCGGACGGCTCATCGCAGCAGGTCGCGGGCCGTGAGCAGGGCGAGGTAGGCGTCCTCGAGGTCCCCGGCGGCGAGGTGCGCGCAGGCGACGCGGATCGCGGGCACGGCGGCGACCGGGCCGGCCTCGCCGACCCGCTCGAGGTGGCGGTCGACGGCCTCACGGAGCACCTGGTCGATGCGCCGGCGCATGGTGAGCGAGACGGTTCCGCCGACGCCGTCGAGGCTCGCGACCGCGGCGGAGACGGCGCGCAGCAGCGGGAGGGCCGACGACCGGGGTCGGCGCGGGGCGGGGGAGCGGGTGGAGCCGCCGGTGGGCGGGTCGACCAGGAGCGTCATCGTGGTGGCCGTTTCGGTGGGGCGTCGTGCTCGCGCGCGGACGCCGGCTCGGCTCCGGGGCGCGGGCCACGAGCGCGGAGCGGACGGCGTCGCGACGGCCCACTCCGACCGGCCGTCAGGCCGGGGAACGCGCCGGGACGAGGCCGATCAGGAACGCGAGCGGCGGGGACCCGGGCGACAACACGTGGTCGCGGGCGCACGGCACAGGTCGACGTGCAGACGTCGAACCAGCGTCCGGCCGGGGGTCACGGGACTACAGGTACCGGATCCCGGCCGTATCCACCAGCCCCGGACGAGGTCGCGCCTCGCAGGGCCACGGGTGGTTCTGCGCCTACGGTGATCGTGATCCGCCGAGCGCCGAGGAGGCACCGTGTCCGAGACCGCACCCGACCGGCTGGACCTGCTGGAGGCCCTGCGCACCACCCCGTCGCGGCGCTACCTGGCGGACACCCCGATCCCCGACGCGGTGCTCTGGGAGCTGCTCGACACCGCGGTGCGGGGCCCGTCGGGCGGCAACCGGCAGTCGTGGGGCTGGGTCGTGGTGACCGATCCGGAGGTCAGGACGCGGATCGCGAGCTGGTACCGGCAGGGCTGGGACGCCGCGTACGGGGTGCGGCGCGACGAGCTCACCGACCCGGGCCGGGACGCCGCCGACACCGGCCTGACCCCGGCGTCCTACCGGGCCACCGAGCACCTCGCCGAGCACCTGGCCGAGGCGCCGGTGTTCGTCGTGCCGGTGCTGCGCAACGCCGCGGACTCCACCGACAAGCGCCTCGGCGCCTCGATCTACGGCGCGGTCCAGCAGCTCCTGCTCGCCGCCCGCGCGTACGGGATCGGCGGGGTCCTGACCTCGCTGTACCTGGTCGGCGAGCAGGACATCGACGGGCTGCTCGGGCTCCCCGAGGACGCGGCGACGATGGGCCTCGTGCCGCTGGGCTACCCCGCCCGGGGCCGGTGGTCGACGCCGCGCCGGCAGCCGGTCGAGCAGGTCGTGCACTGGGAGCGGTGGGGGACGACGCGGGGGCGCGACTGACCGGCGCGCCCGGCCCGCGTCGTCGTCCACCCTTCGCGCCTCAGAGGTCGACGACGGGGCGCAGCCGTACCGTGGCGACGACGCTGATCACCGCCGTCAGCACGAGGAAACCGCAGGCCAGCCACGGTGACCCACCCGTCGCGGCCAGCAGCGAGGTCAGGATGAGCGGCGTCAGGCCCGACGCGTAGATCCCACTGCCCTGGAAGACCAGCGACATGCCGGTGTAGCGCGTCCTCGTCGGGAAGAGCTCGGCGAACAGCGTCGACTCGGAGCCGGACTGCACGCCGTACACGAGCCCCAGCACCAGGACGAGGACGGCGAGCACCACGGCGAACGATCCGGTGCCCAGCCCGGCGAAGGCCGGGAAGACGGCGAGCCCGAACACCGCGCACCCCGTCGCGAAGACCGCGCGGCGACCGAAGCGGTCGGCGAGGCGCCCGGCGAGCGGGACCACCGCGGCACTGACCAGCCCGCCCACGGTCACCGCGATGAGGACCTCGACCTTCGGCATCTTGACGGTCGTGACCGCGTACGTGAGGACGAAGACGCCCCAGGTGTTGAAGGCCGCACCCTCGCCCCAGCGCGCGAGCAGGCCGAACAGCAGGTTGTGCCGCGACTCGGGCTCGCGGACGACGTCGACCACGGGCACGCGGGAGATGTCCGCGCCGTCCTGGACGCGCCGGAAGGCGGGGGTCTCGAACACCCGCAGCCGGACGACGAGCCCGATGGCCACGAGCACGATGCTGACGAGGAAGGCGATCCGCCAGCCCCACGCCAGGAAGTCCTGGTTGTCCATCGCGGCGCCGAGCAGGGCGAACGCGCCGGTACCCAGGGCGAGTCCGAGCCCCAGGCCGATCTGGGGGCTCGAGCCCCACAGCCCGCGCTTCCCCGGCGGCGCGTACTCGACGGCCATGAGGACCGCCCCGCCCCATTCGCCGCCCAGGGCGATCCCGCCGAGGACGCGCAGCACCACGAGCAGGATCGGGGCCCAGATGCCGATCGAGGCGTAGGAGGGGAGCACGCCGATCGCCGCCGTCGCGATGCCGGCGATCGCCATCGTCGCGACGAGGGTGGCGCGCCGCCCCACCCGGTCACCGAGGTGACCGAAGATGAGCCCGCCGATCGGCCGGGCGATGAACCCGACCGCGAAGGTCGCGAACGAGAGCAGCGTGCCGACGGTCTCGTTGCCCGCGGGGAAGAACAGCTGCGGGAAGACGAGGCTCGCGGCGGTCGAGAAGAGGAAGAAGTCGTACCACTCGATCGTCGTGCCGATCAGGGAGGCGACGAGGACGGTGCGTGCCTGCGCGGGCGGCTCGGTCCGGTCCTCGTCGGTCGCGGCGGTGTCGGTCGTGGTCATGCGGGGCGTCCTCGCGGGATGTCGACCCGGCGGCGGAGAGCCGGGCCGGGGGAGGGGCGCTCCGGAGCGACCACCGCGCAGGGCGGGGCCGGACCGGACCGCGACGGGCGCTCGCCGGCAGGGCCCGGGGGGCGGGCGGGCCGGGGAGACGTACGCGGTCAGGCGCGACAGGCCTGGGTGCGGATGCGGCCGTGGTCGACGTGCCGGCGCCGGGCGAGGGGCACCGACGGCGTGACGGAGCCCGGGCGGCGGATGACCACACGCGTCCCGGGCACGGAGAAGGATCGTGCCCGACGGGTCGGCCCCGCGAAAGTCGAGCGGGGCTTCACCCACACGGGCGCGCGGTCGTCCGTGGCTCGGGGCGCGCCCGGTGACTCCGGGAGAGGCCCTCGACAGGTGCTCCGTCGGGCGGCGACGGCGCGGTTCCCGACCTGGGCCGTCACCGCCCCGGCGATCGGCCGAGAGGTGCATCGCTCGCGGCCGGACGGAGTGCGGAACGATCCGGATCGTTCACCCGTTCGGGGGGATACGGGCGTGTGAAGTGGGACACCGTCGCCGTGACCCGCGGAAAGTTCATGCCCTGGTCAGGTGTTCCCCTGGTGACACAGGTCACGGCTCGGCGATGGGTGCACGGGCGAGCACGGCTGGTCAGCACCGTACGTCGTTTTGACCCCTGCTCATTTCTGCTGCGAACGTTCTCGTTGTGCGCAGCCATCTCCTGTTCGCCGCCGCGCGGCGACACGTGGACCTGCTGCGCACGTGCAGCGCGCTCTGTCCGTGAGCTCGGACCGGGCGTCGTCCGGCACCGGCGTCACGACTCGCGGCGATCGGTGACCACGGCCCTGCACCCACCGCGGCGCGGCACTGCGCCGCGCTCGCTCGCACGACGGCACGCCGTTTCGAGGCGCCTCGAACCGGCCGCTGCCTGAGCCGTCGCCCGTTCCCGCACGGAGCGGCGTCGCTCCGCCCGCGCGTCGAGACCGTGGCGCGCGGTCCCTTTCCGGCTCCGGCGCCCCGGTGGCGTCGGCGCTGCGTGCTCCCCGCTCCCCGGGAACCCCGGCATGCCTGCCCACCGCACGAGACGGCCCTCGGGCGTCTGCTCGCGTGGGCGGGATCGCGTCCGGGCCCCGCCTGCTCCCCGAAGGACCTCTCATGATCAGAACGCGATGGATCGCGGTCGCGGCCGCCACGGTCGTCATCCCCCTCGCCGCGGCGAGTCCGATGGCCTCCGCCGCCCCCGCGGCGCCGGCGATCCCGCACGCGGCCCCGGCACCGCCGCCGCTCCCGCCGACCAACCCGCTCAAGCCCGTGATCCTCTGCAACGACCTCCTGGGCGGGACGTGCCTCGGCACCCCCCAGGCGGACACCCTCATCGGCGGCCAGTCGGTCGATCACATCTTCGGCGGTGCCGGTGACGACGACATCGAGCAGAACCTCGTCTTCCTGTCGGGCAGCAGCGACGACGCCCACGGCGGCCCGGGGCGCGACTGCATCGACGGCGGCGGCGGCGTCTCGCAGCAGTTCGGCGACGACGGCGACGACAACGTGCCCTGCGAGTTCACGGCCTTCGTCGACCCGCAGGCGGCGCTGACCGGCGGACCGGGCAAGGACATCGAGCACGGCGGCAACGGCAACGACTCCCTGGACGGGATCTTCGACAGCGACACGCTCTACGGCGACGCCGGCAACGACCTGATCAACGACCCCTACCCGGCCGACCAGGACAAGGAGTACGGCGGGCCGGGCGACGACATCCTCAACGCCTCCGACGGCGGCAACGACGACCTCGTCGACGGCGGCCCCGGCAACGACACGTGCTACGGCGACCCGGGCGACACGTTCGTGAACTGCGAGCACATCATCCGCTTCTTCGGCCCGTTGCTCATCAGCCCGTCCGGGCCGGTCCCGCTGCCCAGGGCCCTCGGGCTCAGCCCCCAGGCCTCGCTGCCGCCGGTGCTGCCGCCGGCGACGACGAGCTAGGTGCCGGAGGCTGGTGAGCAGTAATCCGTGCCAGGGCACGGATTACTGCTCACGAGCGCGGAGCGCACCTATGTCGCCCCCGGCCGCAGCGCCACGAACAGTCCCGAGGCCTCCGCGCACAGCCGGTCCCCGTCGCTCAGCGTGGCCTTGAGGAAGCGCTTCCGTCCCTCCTCGCGCTCGAGCCACGCCTCGACCCGCAGCTCGGTGTCGATCATCGCGACCGAGCGGAAGTCGACGTGCAGGTACGCGGTCCGGGAGCGGGGGCGGCCGCCGACGACGGCGAGCCTGCCGAGCAGGTCGTCGAAGAGCAGCGGGATGGACCCGCCGTGCACGACGCCGTTGCTGCCCATGAAGTGCGCCCCGAACCGGACGTGGCCGGACGCGTGCCGCTCGTCGACCTCGTCGAGGTGCAGGGCCGGGACGGCGAGCTGGGCCCGGCCGGGCGCGGTGAGCAACCGGCCGCTGAGCTGGGCGGTCTCGTCGACCTCGACCTCGGCCAGCCGGGCGTTGAGCTCGCTGACGGCCTTCGTGGTGTCGGCGACCAGTTCGGCGTCCGGCGCCCCGGCGGCCACCCGGTCGAGGAGCTCCCGGAGCTCGTCGACCATGTCGGTGTATCCGGGCGGGACCGGGGTGCCGGTCCAGGTCTGCGTCTCGGGGACGTCGGGGTCGGTCGCGACCAGCGGGGCGACCAGCGTCTTCTCCCGGTCGGACGTCTCCGCGGACTCGTCGCTCACCCTGCTGCTCCTACCTGTTCGTCCGGACCCCCGGCCACCGTGCTGCACCGGGAGCGGATACGCAGGCGGGGGTGGACATCGTCACTCCGGTCGCGACGTCGTCGGTGGTGGGGAGCCAGGCGGCGGGGCGGCGGCGGGGACCCGGCCTCCTGGACCTCCGGCGGCGGGGACTCGGCGCGCAGCAGGTCGCCGCGACTGAGCATCCCGACGACCCGCTCGTCGGCGTCGAGCACCGGGACGACCCGCAGCTTGTCCTTGATCATCTTCCGGGCGACCTTCACGAGCGGCGCCCCGGGTCGTGCCCGGGTGACACGGGTCGTCATCGCGTCACCCACCTGCCTCGCGACCGGTCCACGTCGGCCGGAGAGGGTGTCGGTGACCAGGTCGGCCTCGCTCACGATGCCGAGCAGGTGGTCGTCGTCGTCGAGCACGGGCAGGGCGGTGAGCCGGTTCTCCGAGAGCCAGGCGGCCGCCGCCTCGACGGGTGTGGACGTGTAGGCGACGACGAGGTCGGCGAGCGGGGTCATCACCTCGCCCGCGGTGGTGCCGACCCGGGCCTCGTCGGTCGGCGGCACGTCGGGATCGGGCAGCTCACCACCGAGCAGGCGGTCGAAGAACGAGCGCCGTTCGGGCGGGCGCAGCAGGTCGCCGCGGGTCACGACGCCGACGAGGATGCCGCGCTCCACGATCGGCATGACCCGCCGCTCCCCGTAGCGACGCAGGCGGTGGGACAGGATCGTGACCGGGGAGTCCGGGCTCATGGTCAGCGGGTCGGGGGTCATCACCGCGCCGACCCGCACGTGCGCCCGGCCGTCCACGTCGGCGCGCAGCACGTCCAGCGTCGACACGATCCCGACGAGGCGGTAGCCACGGTCGACCACCGGCAGGGCGCTGAAGCGGTTGTTGGTGAGCAGGGCCCGGGCGTCCTCGAGCGGGTCGTCGGGCGTCACCGTCACCACGCCCTGCGTCATCACGCTGCTCGCCCTCACCACCACGGTCCCGAGCCTAGGTGGCCTCCGGCCTCGTGAGCACTAAGTGCTGGTATCGCCGCATTTACTGCTCACGAGCGCGGAGCGCACCCAGGAAGAGCGTCGAGTCCCCGAACTCGTGCCAGAGGTAGTCGCCGTGCTCGACGGCGGCGTCGTACGCGCGCCCGACCAGCTCCGGTCCGGCCACGGCCTCGAGCAGCAGCAGGTGGCTCGCCTCCGGTGCGTGCAGCCCGGTGACGAGCCCCGTCACCACCCGGGCCGGACGGTCCGGAGCGAGCACCAGGTCGGTCCAGCCGGACGCCGGGTGCACGGTGCCGTCGGGGTCGGCGGCGGTCTCGAGGGCCCGGACCACGGTGGTGCCGACCGCCACGACGCGCCCGCCGGCGGCCCGCGTCGACCCGACCAACCGTGCGGTCGTCGCGGGGACCGTGAACCGTTCGGGCATCGGCGGCTCGTGCTTCTCCGGGCTCGAGACCCCGGCGTGCAGCACGATCGGTGCGACGACCACCCCGCGCGCCATCAGCCGGACCAGCAGCCGCTCGGTGAACGGGCGGCCGGCGCTGGCCATCTCGGCGCTGCCGGGCTCAGTCGCGTACACCGTCTGGTACTCCGCCAGCGGGTAGGCGCCCGCGAGGTAGCCGTAGCCGATGGGCCGACCGTGGGCGGCCAGGAACTCCGGAGCGATCCGCTCCGGATTCGTCCGTGCCCGCCACAGCCGCGTCACCGTCACACCGGGATCGGGGTAGGGCGTCACGAGCTCCAGCGCGACCCCGCCGTCGAGGGTCAGGACGTCCCCGGCGACGACGCCGAGGTCGGGACCGTCGGGACGCCGGGGCTCGACGACCCACGTGCCGTCGTCGAGCGTGGTCGACACGTGCACCACGGTCGACCCCCCGCCGGGACGTCGCGCGTCGAGCGCCGCGGGCAGCGTCGCCGACGTGTTCACGACGAGGAGGTCGCCGGGCCCGAGGTGGTCCGCCAGGTCGGCGAAGCGCCGGTGGGTGATCCGGCCGGGCTCGGCGACCAGCAGCCGGACCCCGTCGCGGGTCAGCCCTCGCCGCTCGGGCGGGGCCGTCGCCTCGCGGTCCGCGGGCAGGACGAAGCGCGTGACGGGCGCGCTCACGACGCCACCACCAGGTCCGCGGCGCGATACCGGCCGCTGGGCAGCTCCCCGGCGATCAGGCCCCGCAGCGCCGGGACCACCGACGTCGGCAGCGGCCGGTCGCTGATGTCCTCGCCCGGGAACGCCTCCTGGTGCATGGCCGTGCGCATGTCGCCGGGGTCGACGGCGTAGACACGCAGGTCCGGCTCCTCGACGGCGAGCACCGCGGTGAGGTGGTCCAGCGCCGCCTTCGACGCCCCGTAGCCGCCCCAGCCGTCCATCGCCTCGACGGCCGCGTCGGACGACACGTCGATCACCCGCGCGCCCGGCCGGAGGAACGGGCGCAGCACCTGGACCAGGGCGAGCGGGGCGACGACGTTGACGGTCAGGACGTCGGCGAGGACGTCGAGGGGGTAGTCGACGAGCCGCGGCTGCGGGCTCGGTCCGAGCAGGCTGGCGTTGTTGACCACGAGGTCGAGCCCGCCGAGCTCGGCGACGGTGCGGGCGAGTCGGCGACGGTGATCGGGGTCCGCGACGTCCCCGGGGACGACCGTGACGGCGGCCGTGTCGAAGACGAGGTCCGCGGCGTGGCGGGCGTCGACGACGACGCGCCACCCGTCGCGGACGAGCTGGTCGGTCAGGGCCCGCCCCAGTCCCCGGGAGGCGCCGGTGACCAGGGCGGTCGGTGTGCGGTTCGGTGTCATGCACCCCAGCGTGGAACCTCAACTATTGTCGAGGTCAAGCGGCGGACCGCGCCCACCGCGGGACCACCAGGCACAGCACCGCCGCGAGGGCGCACAGCCCGCCGGCGGAGAGCCAGGCCGAGGTGTAGGAGCCGGTGGTGTCGCGCAGCACGCCCGCCCCGACCGCGGCGATCGCCGACCCCACCTGGTGCGACGCGAAGATCCACCCGAAGACGACCGGGGCGCGGTCGCCGAAGTGCTCGCGGGCCAGCGCGACCGTCGGGGGCACCGTCGCGACCCAGTCCAGCCCGTAGAAGACGACGAACGCCCAGATCGGCGGCGTCGCGGCCGGCCCGAGCAGGATCGGCAGGAGCACCAACGACGTGCCCCGCAGCAGGTAGTAGGCGACCAGCAGGCCCCGGGGGTCGATCCGGTCGGTGAACCAGCCGGACGCGACGGTGCCGGCCACGTCGAACACCCCGACGACGGCGAGGAGTCCGGCCGCCGTCGTCGCCGGCATCCCGTGGTCGTGCGCCGCGGGGACGAAGTGGGTGTTCACCAGCCCGACCGTCGTCGCCCCGCAGATCGCGAAGCTGCCCGCGAGCAGCCAGAACACCCTGGTGCGCGAGGCGTCGCGCAGCGCCTGGAGCGCCTGGCGGACGGCGCTCCCCGCGGGCCGTGGTGGCGACGGCGACCGGCGCGGCGGGGTCGACCGGCGGAGCGCCCAGCGCGACCGTTCCGACGTCGCTCGGGCGGTCGCGCAGCAGGAACACGACGACGGGCACGACGGCGAGCGCGCCCGCGGTGACGACGAGGGAGGCCGGTCGCCAGCCGTGGTTGCTCGCGAGCGAGGCCATCAGCGGCAGGAAGACGAGCCCACCGGCGGACTGCGCGGCGGTCAGGACCCCGCTGACCAGGCCGCGGTGGCTGACGAACCAGCGTCCGGTCACCGTCGCGACGAACGCCAGCGCGGTCGCCCCGGTGCCGACCCCGACGCAGACGCCCCAGAGCAGGATCAGCTGCCAGGGCGCGTCCACGAACACCGTCAGCCCGCTGCCCGCCGCGACGAGCAGCAGCCCGGCGGTGACGACGCGGCGCATCCCGAAGCGCTCCATCAGCGCCGCCGCGAACGGCGAGATCACGCCGTTGAGCACGAGGTTGACCGACACCGCCGACGAGATCTCGCCGTGGGACCAGCCGAACTCCATGTGCAGCGGGTCGATCAGCACCCCGGGCGCCGAGCGGAAGCCCGCCGCGCACATGAGGGCGACGAAGGCGGTCGCGGCGACCGCCCAGGGCCAGGTGTTGGTCCGGCTCAGGCGCGAGGGGACGGGCGTGGTGGTGGACACGAGAGATCAGCATCGTGATCACGATCCCGACGGACCAGTGGCCGGAACGTCGATATGTGCCAGGATCGGGCCATGGCGCATCGCGTGGCGGTCCTCGCCCTCGACGAGGTGGTCGGGTTCGACCTGCCGATGGCCTCGCAGATCCTCGGCGAGGCCCGGCGCGACGGCGAGCCGCTCTACGACGTCCGCGTCTGCGGCGTCGAGCGCAGCGTGCGCGTCACCAGCGGCTACCGGCTCGAGCTGGACCACGGGCCGGAGGCGCTCGCCGAGGCCGACACCGTCGTCGTGCCCGGCACCCACTGCGTCCCGGTGCGCCGCGACGGCGTCCTGCCCCCGGCGGTGGCCGACGCGCTCGCCCTGGTCCCGGACGGCGCGCGGTGGATGTCGATCTGCACCGGGGCCTTCGTGCTGGCCGCGGCGGGTCGTCTCGACGGACGGCGGGCGACGACGCACTGGGCGCGCGCCGCGGACTTCCGCCGGCTCTTCCCCGCCGTGGAGCTGGACGAGGACGTGCTCTTCGTCGACGAGGGCGACCTGCTCACCTCGGCCGGCCTGGCGGCGGGCATCGACCTCTGTCTGCACGTGCTGCGCCGCGACCACGGCAGCGACGTCGCCAACGCCGTCGCGCGCTACTCCGTGGTCGCCCCGTGGCGCGACGGCGGGCAGGCCCAGTTCATCGCCGCGCCGGTCCCCGACGACCGGGTGGGCGGCACCGCAGCCGCCCGGGCCTGGGCGTCGGAGCACCTCGCCGAACCGGTCGCCGTGGCCGACATGGCCGCGGTGTGCGCGATGAGCGTCCGGACCTTCACCCGACGGTTCCGTGCCGAGACCGGCCGCTCCCCGGCGGCCTGGCTGCTCGCCCAGCGCCTGGCCCACGCCCGGCACCTGCTGGAGACGACGACGCTGCCGGTCGACCGGGTCGCGTCCGCGTCCGGGCTGGGCAGCGCCTCGTCGTTGCGCGCCCACCTCGGCGCGACCCTCGGGGTGTCGCCGTTGGCGTACCGGCGGCGGTGGGCCTCGGCGTAGGGCTGTCCGCGCGGGGTGCTCTGGATCCGGGTCCTCGGGACCCGGGTCCCGGCATGGTCCGGACACGCGTGAACGCCCGGCCCTTGACGAGGGGCCGGGCGTTCGTCGCGAGGTCAGATCACTTGTCGGAGCCTCCCTTCTTCGCGCTCTCCGAGCCCGAGGTGGAGGAGGAGCTGCTGCTCGAGGAGCCCTTGCTGCCGGAGCCCTGCGAGGAGGAGGACCCGGTGGCGGCCTTCTCGCCGCCGGTGCTCGTCGTGCCGGAGGTGGCCGGGGTGGTGCCGGTGGCGGCGTCGGCGGAGCCGGTCGGGAGCGTGCAGCCCGCCGGGACGGCCGCGGTGTCGGCGACGACCTGGGGGCACTGCGCGGTGGGGATGCCCGGCTCCTGGACCGTCGCCACCTTGTTCGGGGCCGGCTGGTTCTGACCTGCGGCCGGGGCCTGACCCTGCTGGCCGGCGGTGGCCGGGTCGCCTTCGCCCGTCGTGGCCGTGCCGTCCTTGTCGGCGCCCTGGGTGTCCTTCTTGTGCGGGTGCTTGGAGTCGTCGGCCTCCTGCTTGGCCTTGTCGGCGGCCTGCTGGTCGGCGGTGGCCTTGTCCTCGAGGTCCTTGGCCTTCTTGTCGGCCGCTGCGGACTGGTCCGTGGCCGTCTTCAGGTCCTGGGCGGCCTTCGCCTGGGCAGCCTGGGCCTGAGCCAGTGCCTGCTGGGCCTGGGCGACCCGAGCCGGGTTGGGCGGGAAGGCGAGGAAGGCCTGGAGGACCTCGTTCTGCGCGGTGGCGACCGTGGTGTTCGCCGTCGTGAGCGCGGTCTGGGCGTCCTTCTGGGCGGTGGCGGCCTTGGTGGCGTCGTCGCGGGCGGCGGTGGCGTCCTTGCGGGCGTTGTCGGCGAGCTGCTCGGCGGCGTCGGCCTTGGCCTGCAGGAACGGGTCGGGGTTCGGGCCCTTGTGCGGCTTGGGGTCGGGCTTGCCGGGGATGACGACGACGCGGCTGTTGTCGATCGTCGTGAAGCTGTACTGGGCGATGACCTGGGTCGTCGGGGTGATGGTGACCGCGTCGGCGGCGTACGGGCCCGCCGTCAGCGGGTTGCCGTTGTAGCACTTGACGGTGGGCTCGCCGTAGCTGTTGACCAGCACCGCGGTGCCGGCCGCGAGGACCGCGGACTGCGGGACGAACGCGCCGTCGACGAACGGGTGGTCGGTGACCGAGGTGTTGGCGCGCAGCACCACCGGGGAGAGGCTGTTGACGAAGGCCGGGACGTCGGTGGCGCCGAGGCCGTAGACCCCGCCGAAGGCGGCGAGCTTGTTCGGGTCGGCCTGGAGCTGGGCCAGGAAGTCGGCCGTGGTGCAGGCCGGGGGAGTGGTCGCGGCGTAGAGGCCCGCGGTGTCGCCGGCCTGGGGGCCGGTGGCGGCGACGGCGGCGACCTGCGGGGCGTCGGTGCCGAACGGGACGGTGGTGGGGTTGGCCCCGGCGAACGAGGTGGACTGCACGGCGGCCTCGGCGGACGGGCCCGAGAAGGCCATCCAGGCACCGGCGCCACCGGCGACGATCCCGGCGGCCACGAGGCCGGCGACGATCTTCGCGGCCAGCGGGCGGCCCTTGCGCGGCGGCTTGGAGAGCGACGGCGGCGGGACGAGGCCGGGGAACTGCTGGCCCGGGGAGGTCTGGGCGAACTGCTGCTGGGCCGCGTACGTCTGCTGGGCGGCGTAGGACTGGCCGACGTGGTGGGGGTGGGTGGGCTGGACGGTGCGGGGGTCGAAGGTGGTCATCGGAGGCTCCTCGGTGTCCTTGGGAGGGCCTCGGTCGGCCCGCTCTGTGATGGGAGAAGCCTGTCGCGATCCGGGTCGCGGAACGATCGTGTGCACCCCCGAGCAGCGCGGGGAGGACCCGCCGACCCGTCGGGGGTTCTCCCTACCCCAGGCGCCGCGAGGCCCGGCCCCACCACTCACGGTGGTGGTGGCGCGTTCCCCGCGCGCCGTGGGCTCGAGCCGCGCCCGCGCGCAGACGGTGTGTCGAGAGCCGCCGTCAGCGCCCCTCAGTGCGAAGCGCACCGACGGGCACCACGCCCGCCAACCGGGCGTCGCGCACCAGGTGGACCACCTCGACGTCGGGGTCCAGCCGGTCCAGCGCCTCGGCCGCCGTCTCGCCGCTGCCGATCCCGACCGGCGGAGTCCCGGGCAGCGGCACCTCGGCGTCGACCGGTCCGCGCAGGTCCGACGCCGTGAGCAGGCCGAGCACCTCGGCCGCCGCCGGCGGGAACCGGTCGGAACGCCCGGCGAGCACCACCGGCAGGGCCGGCTGGCCGGACGACTCGAGCGCCGCCCGCGCCGCCCCCACCGACGTCCCGGCCGGGACGCTGACCACCGGCGACACCCACGGCAGCAACGTCCCCGGGCGGTCGTCGTCGAGGAAGCCCTGGCGCCGCAACCAGGTCTCGGAGTGGTACTTCGTGAGGTAGGCGCGCCCGGAGTCGGGGAGGATCGTGACGATGACGGCCTCGGGCCCCGCCTCGCGCGCGATCCGCAGCGCCGCGGCGGCCGCCGTCCCGGACGAGCCACCCACCAGCAGCCCCTCGGTCCTCGCCAGCGCGCGGGCCGTGAGGATCGACTCCCGGTCGGGGATCGTCAGGAACCGGTCGACCACCTCGGGCCGGTAGATCTCGGGGTACTCGTCCTGCGCGGTCCGGGGATGGATGTAGTGCCCGGCCGCCTCGATCGCGAACGGACTGCCGTCGCCGCCGCCGTAGGCGCTGGTCACGGGGTCGGCGCCGACGACCTCGACCCGCCCGCCGGACACCTCGCGCAGGTACCCGCCCGTCCCCGTGATCGTCCCGCCGGTGCCGATGGTCGACACGAGGTGGGTGACCCGCCCGCCGGTGGCCTCCCAGATCTCCGGGCCGGTGGTGCGACGGTGGGCGGCGGGGTTCGCCGGGTTGCCGTACTGGTCGGCGAGCCACCCGCCGTCGATCTCCTTCGCCAGCCGGGTGGCGTAGGCGATGACGTGGTCCGGGTGCTCGCGGGGGAGCGCCGACGGGGTCAGCACGATCTCGGCGCCGTACGCGCGCAGCGCGTCGACCTTCTCCACCGCGGTCTTGTCCGGCAGCACGAACAGCGACCGGTAGCCCCGCGCGGCCGCGACCTGCGCGAGGCCGAGACCGGTGTTGCCCGAGGTGCCCTCGACGATCGTGCCGCCCGGGCGCAGCGACCCGGACTCCTCGGCGTCGAGCACCATCTCGAGCGCCGCCCGGTCCTTCACCGACCCGCCTGGGTTGAGGTACTCCAGCTTGGCGTGGACCTCGGCCCCGGGCGCGGACCGGACGAGCCGGACAAGGGGCGTGCCGCCGACGAGGCTCAGCAGCGAGTCGGCGGCCCGTCGATCCGGAGTGGTCATCTACGACTGCGCCAGCACGTCCGAGTCGACGGGTCGAGCTCCCCTGTCGGCGTGCTCCCCTGATTGCTCCGTCTCCCCCCGCAGCGGCGAGAGCCCCAGGTGCTCCCGCAGCGTCGTGCCCTCGTACTCGGTGCGGAACGAGCCCTTCTCCTGCAGCAGCGGCACGACCCGGTCGGCGAACGCGTCCATCCCGCCCGGCGTGATGTGCGGGACGAGGACGAACCCGTCGGACGCGTCGTTCTGCACGAAGTGGTCGATGGTGTCGGCGATCCGCTGCGGGGTCCCGACGAACGTGTGCCGCCCGTTCTTGCGGATCACCACCTCGCGCAGCGAGAGGTTCTCCCGCTCGCCGAGCTCACGCCACTCGTTCGCCGTGGCGACCGGGTCGCGGTACATGCGCACGCTCGCGCGGCCCTTGGAGATGTGGCCGCCGCTGTCGACGTCGTCCTCGGTCTTCGGGTCGAACGCGGGCACCGGCCCGTCGGGGTCGACGTCGGAGAGGTCGAGGTTCCAGATCTGCTCGGCGAACGCGATCGCCGTCTGCGGGCCGACCTGCTGGTACTGCACCTGCCGGGCGTTCTCGGCGGCCTCCTCCTCCGTGTCGCCCAGGACGAACGTCGCGGCCGGCAGGATCTTGAGGTCGGAGTGGCGACGCCCGAACTGCGCGAGGCGGGCCTTCACGTCGGCGTAGAACTCCTGCCCGGCGGTGAACTCCGCGTGCCGGGTGAAGATCGCGTCGGCGCTGCGGGCGGCGAACTCGCGGCCCTCCTCGGAGTCCCCGGCCTGGATGATCACCGGCCGGCCCTGGGGGCTGCGCGGCAGCGGGAAGCGTCCGGTGATGTCGAACTGGTCGTTGTGCACCTCGAAGGCGCCCTCGTCGGGGCGACGGAGGAACTCTCCGGACCCCGCGTCGGCGACGATGCCGTCGGAGTCCCACGAGTCCCACAGCGTCTGCGCCGTCGAGAGCATCTCCTGGGCGCGCAGGTAGCGCTTGTCCTTGGGCAGGTAGCCGCCGCGGCGGAAGTTCTCGCCGGTGAACTCGTCCCAGCTCGTCACCACGTTCCACGCGGCGCGACCGCCCGAGAGGTGGTCGAGCGAGGCGAGCTTGCGGGCGACGTCGAGCGGCTCGTTGAACGTCGAGTTCATCGTCCCGGCGAGCCCGATGCGGTCGGTCACCGCGGCCATCGCCATGAGGATCGAGACGTTGTCGGGACGCCCCATGACGTCGAGGTCGTAGATCTTGCCGCCCTGCTCGCGCAGGCGCAGGCCCTCGGCGAGGAAGAGGAAGTCGAACTTGGCCCGCTCGGCGGTCTGCGCGAAGTGCCGGAACGAGGAGAACGCGATGTGGCTCCCCGAGGCCGGGTCGCCCCAGACGGTCGTGTTGTTGACGCCGGGGAAGTGCGCCGCGAGGTGGATCTGCTTGCGGGGCTTGTCGGTGGTCATCGAGAGCCCTCCTCTCAGGCGTGCGCGTAGCGGTCGGCGGGGTGCGGGAGGCCGAGCAGGTCGCGCAGCGAGCCGGGCTGCCCCCAGGCGCTGCGGGTGAGGCCCCGGCGGGCCAGTTCGGGGGCGAGCTCCCGGGTGATGCGCGGCAGGTCCGAGGCGGTGACGGCCGGTCGCAGCCGCGCGCCCGCCAGCCCGGCGGCGGCCCAGGACTCGAGCGTGTCCGCGACCTCGGCCACGGTCCCCGCCAGCACGGCGGCGTCGCTGCGCAGGGACGCGACGGCGTCGAGCCGGGAGAGCTGTGCGCGGGCGGACGCGGTGTCGTCGTCGAGCAGGACCAGCAGGTCCCCGACGACGACGAGCGGCTCACCGGTGCGCCCGACCTCGGCCTCGGCGGCGCGGGCCGCGGCGAGGGTCGTGGCGGCGTCGCCGGTCGGCCCGTCGCGCCCGGCACCGTCGGGGGTCGTGAACACGACGTCGGCCGCGCGGGCGGCGAGGCGGTACGCGGTGTCGACGTGCGCGAGCGCCGTCACCGGCGGCTGGCCCTGCGGCGGACGCGGGGTGATCGACGGGCCCCGCACCGCGAAGTGCGAGCCGACGAAGTCGATGTGGTGCAGCTTCTCGCGGTCGACGAAGCGGCCGGTGGCGACGTCGCGGATCTCGGCGTCGTCCTCCCAGGAGTCCCAGAGCCGGCGCTGGACCTCGATGTGGTCGGCGGCCTCGTCGAACAGCGACTCCCGGCTCTCGCTCGCCGGGTCGCGCCGCCCGAACAGGGCGGCCTCCCGCGGGTCGGCCGACACCTTGATCCGCTGGCCCGCCCGGCCGGAGGTGACCCAGTCGAGCGTGGCGATCTGGGTGGAGACGTGGAACGGCTCGGTGTGGGTCGCGACGACGGTGGGGACGATCCCGAGGTGCTCGGTCGCCGGGCCCACCCGCTGCGCGACGAGGGTCGCGTCGAGGCGGCCCTCCGACCGGTCGGTGCGGCCCTCGTCGCCGGGGACGCGGGCGGCGGTGAACCCGTCCTCGATCGTCACGAAGGTCGCGAAGGCGGCCTCGGCCTCGCGGACCTGGTCGACCCAGAAGTCGGCGCCGTACTGCTCGGCGGGGCGCGCGCCCGGCTCGCGCCAGGACGCGGGGTGCCAGCCGGTCGCCTCCAGGGCGATGGCCAGGTGGAACGGCGGTGGGGTGCTCATGACCGAGCCTCCTCGGTGGACGGGACGGACGGAGCGGACCGATCGGCGGGGGCGCGGACCGCGACGAAGCTCGGCTGCGCCCGCAGCCGGAAGCCCAGCTGCTCGTAGAGCCGGATGGCGGTGACGTTGTCGGCGGAGGCGTGCAGGAAGGGCAGCTCTCCGCGGGCGCGGATGCCCGCGGCGACGGCGAGGACGAGACGGGTCGCGAGGCCGCGGCCGCGGGCGCCGGGGTCGGTGCACACCGCGCTGATCTCGGTGGCCCCCGGCACGCGCAGGCGCTCGCCCGCCATCGCGACGAGACCGAGGAGGTCGTCGCGGACGCCGAGGTAGGTGCCCAGCTCGTGGGTGCGACGGGCGAAGGGGCCGGGCCTGGTGCGCCCGACGAGGGCGAGCATGGCGTCGACGTCCGCGTCGCCGAGCGCGACGAGGTCGGGGTCCTCGGCGGCCGGCGTCGGCACGGCGTCGTCGAGCACCATCTGCACGCCGGGCAGGTCGCGCGCGATCTCCCATCCCGGCGGCGGGTCGAGCGGCGACGTGGTGCGCACGATGACGACCCCTCCCGGGCCGGCGAGCGCGGTCGCGTCGTCCCACTCGGCCGCGTCGCGCGGCGGGGCGAGGAACGGGGCGACGTCGGGGTGGTAGCGCACGGCACGGCCGTGGCGTACCGCGAGGTGCGCGTGGGGTCCGTCGAGTGCGGTGCGGACCGGCTCGTCGAGCGCGTCCTGCAGCTCGAGCAGCGCCGTGCCGCCGTTCCCGGGAGTCGCCTCCACCGTCGTCCCTCCCCGCCGCGGGCGTGCGGCCTCGGTCCGTGCCGACGTCGTGTCCCGGGACGGCGTACCGCGTCCCGGGCCCGGAGGGATTAGAGGCCGGGCGGGGACCCCACGCCGTCGAGCCAGCGCCGGGCGGTCAGCGCGACGGCGACCGCACACTGCGGCGTCGTCTCCTGCACCCGGGTCGGGATCACCTCACCACCGTAACCACGTCCGGCGGGCCGCGTCGGGGTGAAGGCGCGCACAACGGCCCCGGGTGCCCTCACGCCGTGTTGACACCGTGAGGGGCCGGTGCTCCCCTTCGTCCGTGGTGAGCGGAGGTGAGACCGCCCTGACCCGGCGGCGGTCCGTGGACCTCTGCCGGACGGCGACGGCGAGGTGTCGGCCGGCGCGCCGATGAGGCACCGGCGTGCCGTCGCGCGGACGTCGCGCGGCTCCGACACACCCCCGGAGGACGGGTCATGACTGCGACGGCGAACGAGGACGTCGAGGTCGAGGAAGGGCGGCTGCGCCGTCACCTCGGCGTCGGCAGCCTGACCGCGATCGGGTTCTCCAACATCGTCGGCTCCGGGTGGCTCTTCGCGGCGATGTACGCCGCGCAGATCGCCGGGCCGGCCGCGCTCCTGGCGTGGGTGGTGGCCGGAGTCCTGGTGGCCCTGGTCGCGCTGGTGATGGTGGAGCTCGGCGCGACGCGGCCCGAGGGCGGCGGCACCGTGCGCTGGCCGCTCTACGCCAGCGGCCGGCTGGTCGGCTCGGTGATCGGGTTCTCGGTGCTGCTCTCGGTCGGGGCGACCTCGGCCGAGCTCACCGCGATCGTCCAGTACGCCGGCTACTACCTGCCGTGGCTCTACCGGGACGACTCGCTGACCGGCGCAGGCGTCGTCGCGGCGGTGCTGCTCTCGATCGTGCTCACGGCCCTGAACTGGTTCGGGGTGCGGCTCTTCGGGCGGCTGAACACGACGATCACGGTGGTCAAGGTCGTGGTCCCGCTGCTCACCGTGATCCTGCTGCTCGCCTCCGGGTTCGACGCCGCGCACCTCACCGACCACGGCGGCTTCGCCCCCTACGGCTACGGCGCCGTGCTCTCGGCGCTCGCCGGCGGCGGCATCGTCTACTCGCTCAACGGGTTCCAGGCGCCGGTCGACTTCTCCGGGGAGGCGGAGAACCCCCGCCGGACGGTGCCGCTGGCGGTGCTGGGGTCGATCGGGGCCGCGCTGCTGCTCTACCTCGGGTTGCAGCTGGCGTTCATCGGCGCCGTGCCGGATTCGGCGCTCGCCGGGGGCTGGCAGGGCGTCAACTTCGACTCGCCGTTCGGCCAGCTCGCCGTGGTGCTCGGCCTCGGGTTCCTCGCGGCGCTGCTCTACGGGGACGCGGTGGTCTCGCCCGGTGGGTCGGCGTACGTCGGGGTCGCGGTCGACGCCCGGCACACCTACGCGCTGGCCAAGAACCGGCTGCTGCCGCGGGCGCTGATGGTCGTGCACCCCGGCTCGGGCGTGCCGCGTCGGGCGCTCGCGCTCAACCTCGCCGTCATCGTCGTCTACCTGCTCCCGTTCTCCGGGTGGCAGGCGATCGTCTCGGTGATGGGGGACCTGTACCTGCTGCTCTACCTCGCGGCGGCGGTCGCCGCGGAGGTGTTCCGGCGCCGCGAGCCCGACCGGCTCTCCGGGTGGGTGCCGGGCCTGCGGGTGATCGCGCCGATCTCGTTCGTGCTCTCGACCCTGTTCGTCTACTGGTCCGGGTTCGACGACCTCCGCCTCGCCCTGCCGCTGACCCTCATCGGGGTTCCGCTGTTCGTGCTGCTCTGGCGCACCGACCGGCAGGAGCCGCTGGGGCGCGAGCTGCGCCGCGGGGCGTGGCTGGTCGTCCACCTGCTGGTGCTGACGCTGCTCTCCGGGCTCGGTTCGTTCGACGGGGCGGGGGTGTTGCCGGCGCCCTGGGACACGGTCGTCGTCGCGGCGTGGGCGCTCGTGATCTTCCCCATCGCGGTCCGGTCGGGGGTGCACGAGCCGGCCGACGGTGGCGGACGACCGGTTGCCGTCGACACGGAGCCGGGGTAGGCACAGATCCGACGACGGCGGAGGGAGGCGCGGTGCTGGCTTCCTTCCTCGGCACCCACCGGCGCCACGTCGATCTGGTGCGCACGGCGAGTGCGGTCTGTCCGGGACGCCCGGACCCGACCCCTCGTCCTGTGGAGGCCCTCCCGTGCCCGCGTCCGTCCCACTGTCCGTCCTCGACCTCGGCCCCGTCCCGCCCGGCGGCACCGCCGCCGACGCGCTGCGCAACACCCTCGACCTGGCCCGTGCGGTCGAGGCCGCCGGGTACCGCCGCCACTGGGTCGCCGAGCACCACCTGAACCCGGGCGTCGCCTCGTCGTCGACACCCGTGCTGGCCGGGCTCGTCGCGAGCGCCACCAGCACGATCCGCGTCGGCTCCGGCGCGGTGCAGATGCCGATGACGCCGCCGCTGCAGATCGCCGAACAGTTCGGCACGGTCGCGGCGGTGCACCCGGGCCGGGTCGACCTCGGGCTCGGCCGCTTCGACATCCACAAGATCCTCGCCAAGGTGCGCGAGCGGGCGGCCCCGCCGGCCGACGCCCCGCCGCCACCGCCGTCGCGCTACGTCGACGGCCTGCTGCTCCCGTCGCCGGGACGCGTGCCCGGCGCCGACTTCTCCTGGATCCTCACCCTCGCCGACCGGATGGGCATCGAGGGCGAGGCGCCGGACCACGGCGCGCAGGTGCGCGAGATCCTCGCCTACCTGGAGGGCACCGCCACGGCCCCCGACGGCACCCCGGTGCACGCGCTCCCCGCCGAGGGCGCCGACCTCGACGTGTGGCTGCTGGGCTCGAGCCCCGGCATCAGCGCGCAGACCGCGGGCGCGCTCGGCCTGCCGTTCGCCGTCAACTACCACACGATCCCGACGACGGTGCTGGACACGGTGGCGGCCTACCGCGCGGCGTTCGTGCCCTCCGCGACGCTCGACGCGCCGTACGTGATGGTGTCCGCCGACGTCGTCGTCGGCCCCAGCGACACCGCGGCCGAGGAGCTGGCCGCGCCCTACGGCCAGTGGGTGCTCGACATCCGCACCGGTCGCGGCGCGCAGCCGTACGTGACGCCTGCCCAGGCCCGGGAACGGGCGTGGACCGACGCCGAGCGGGCCGGGGTCGCCGACCGTGTGGACACCCAGTTCGTCGGCTCGCCGGAGACCGTGCGGGACGGCCTGGAGATCCTCGTCAAGGCGACGGGTGCCGACGAACTGCTGGTCACGACGATCACGACCGACCACGCCGATCGCGTCCGCAGCCACGAGCTGCTCGCCGAGGCCTGGTCGGCCTGAGGCGGATGCGGCACCGGCGGAGGTCCTCCTGGAGGTCCTCCGCCGGTGAGGGATCAGGCGTTCTGCGCGGCCCGCTTCGGCAGCACCCATCCCGCACGCGGGAAGTGGCAGGTGTAGCCGTAGGGAATCCGCTGCAGGTAGTCCTGGTGCTCGGGCTCGGCCTCCCAGAAGTCGCCGGCCGGCTCCACCTCGGTGACGACCTTGCCCGGCCACAGGCCGGAGGCGTCGACGTCGGCGATCGTGTCGAGGGCGACGCGACGCTGCTCGTCGGAGGTGTAGTAGATCGCCGACCGGTAGCTGCGGCCGATGTCGTTGCCCTGACGGTTCTTCGTCGACGGGTCGTGGATCTGGAAGAAGAACTCCAGGATCTCGCGGAACGAGATCTTCTCGGGGTCGAAGACGACCTCGACCGCCTCGGCGTGGTCGCCGTGGTTGCGGTAGGTCGCGTTCGGGGTGTCGCCGCCGGAGTAGCCGACGCGCGTCGAGATCACTCCGGGCCGCTGACGCAGCAGGTCCTGGGCACCCCAGAAGCACCCGCCCGCGAGGATCGCGGTCTCCGTGGCCATCGTGTGGTCCTCCTCGTGCTCGATTGACATCGGCTACAACACGGTCCCACGACGAGACGTTCCCCGGTGGCCTCCGGCTCAGCGCACCTAGAAGTACCCGTTCACCGGCAACGGGTCGCCGCTGATGGCCAGCCGCCCGAGCGCCGCCGCCTTGTACGACGCCGG
Organism: uncultured Actinomycetota bacterium; assembly: GCA_963849235.1. Classification (GTDB taxonomy): domain Bacteria; phylum Actinomycetota; class Actinomycetes; order Mycobacteriales; family Pseudonocardiaceae; genus Actinomycetospora. Next base: position 73,805 of record CAWKGY010000012.1, read on the forward strand.
GTTGTGCAGGGTGATCGTGCGGATGTTGCGCCAGTGCCGGTCGAGGTTGCGGGCCCGACCGGACGCCGACGCCCCGCCGACGTCGAACAGCGCCGTCGCCGCGTCGGCCGCCACGCGGTCCAGGTGCACCTTCACCGCGCAGCTCGCGATCGACGCCGCCCGCCCGACCTCCTCGGTGGGTTCCCCGGCCCGCACCGCGTCCTCGGCGGCCTGGACGGCGTCGGCCGCCGTCGCCACCGCCGACTCCGCGATCCACGCCGTCGCGACGAGGCGCCCGACCGTCTCCTGCAGGATCGGGTCGTCGACGGGGCGCGGGGCGGGGGCGTGATCGAAGGTGCGCGAGCGGCTGCGGACGAGCTCGGCGGCGTCGGAGACCACGCTGCGCAGGATCCCGGCGATCACCGCATGCAGGTAGAGCTGGAGGAACGGCACGTCGCCGGCCGGGCGGGGCGTCAGCCGGTCCCGCACGACGAGCACGTCGTCGCGCTCGATCACGACGTCGGTGAACGACGTCGTCCCGGTGCCGGTGCGGCGCTGGCCCATGCCGTCCCAGTCGTCGACCACGTCGACGCCCGGGCGGTCGGCGGGCACGAGCACCGTCGCCAACCGGTCCCCCTCGACGCGCGCCGCCACCGCGATCCAGTCCGCGTACAGGGTCCCGGTGCTGTAGTACTTCGTGCCGTTCAGGACGAGTCGGCCGTCGACCTCGTCGAGCCGGGTCGCGAACTCGTGCGACCCCGCCGTCACCGGCCCGGTCTCGCTGATCGCGTTGCCGAAGACCTTCCCGGCGCGGACCTCGTCGAGCCAGCGGCGGCGCACGTCGGGGTCGGGCAGGCGCAGGAAGCCCAGCACCTGGCTGTAGTGCGTGCGCAGGACGTGCGCGACGATCGGGTCGGCCTCGGCGAGGTCGGTGACGAACCCGAACAGCTCGCGGATCGACGCGCCCGCCCCGCCCTCGTCCACGGGTAGCGACAACCGGCCCAGCCCCGCCGCGGCCACCGCCGCCACCTGCTCGTAGGGGCTCTCGTCCAGGCGTTCGCGCTCGGCCGCGCCCGCCCCGATCTCGGCGAGCAGGGCGGCGACGGCGGGGGAGCCCGGTACGGCGGGCGAGGTGGCGGTGCTCATGCGGCGCTCGGCTCCAGTTCCCGCGCCTCGCGGCGTGACGGGTCCGGCGCGAGCAGGGCGGCCGCCGTCGTCAGGACCGACAGGCCGCCGAACGCGAGGACGATCCACCACGGGCGCCCGTCGCCGGCCACGAGCAGGGCGGCCGCCACGAGCGGCGCGAACCCGCCCGAGATGACCGAGCCGATCTGGTAGCCCAGCGAGGCGCCGCTGTAGCGCACGCGGACGTCGAACATCTCGGCGAACCACGCGGCCTGCGGGCCGTACATCGCGTCGTGCAGCAGGTTGATCGCGATCACGGCCGCGAGGACCACCAGCAGCGTCGAGCCGGAGTCGACGGCGAGGAAGAACAGCACGAGCCCGACGGTGCCGCCGACCGCCCCGAGCAGGTACGGCCGCCGTCGTCCGACCCGGTCGGAGAGCAGCGCCCACAGCGGCGTCGTCGCCAGCCCGATCGCCGAGACGACGACGACGGCGAGCAGCCCGGCCGACGACGCCTTGCCCATCTTCTGCGCGACGTAGGTCAGCCCGTAGGTGGTGATCAGCGTGTAGAGGCCGATCTGGGACAGGCGCAGCCCGGTGGTCAGCAGCACCGCGCGCGGGGCGGTCCGCAGCACCTCGACGACGGGCATCCGCAGCACCGTCCCCTGCTCGCGCAGCGACCGGAACTCCGGGGCGTCCTCGAGGCGCAGCCGGATGACGAGCCCGACGACGACGAGGAGCGCGCTCGCGAGGAACGGGATCCGCCAGCCCCAGGCGAGGAAGGACCCGGTGTCCGTCAGCCCGCGCACCAGGGCGAGCGAGCCGGTGGCGAGCAGCATCCCGGCGGGCGAGCCGATCTGGGTGAAGCTGCCGTACCACCCGCGTCGGCGGGCCGGGGCGTGCTCGGTGGACAGCACCGCGGCGCCGCCCCACTCGGCGCCGACCGCGAAGCCCTGCAGGAGCCGCAGCACCACGAGCAGCGTCGGGGCCAGCGCGCCGATGCTCGCGTAGCCGGGCAGCACCCCGATGAGCGTGGTGGCGCCACCCATGGTCACCAGGGCGGCGACCAGCACGGCCTTGCGCCCCACACGGTCGCCGATGTGCCCGGCGACGATCGCCCCGATGGGGCGGGCCCCGAACCCGGCGGCGTAGGTCGCGAACGCCGCGAGGGTCCCGGCGGTCGGGCTGATCGAGGGGAAGAACAGCGTGTTGAACACCAGCGCGGTGGCGGTGGCGTAGAGGTAGAAGTCGTACCACTCGATGGCGGTCCCGACGGCGCTCGCGAGGGCGACGCGCGTCGGGGTGGTCGGGGGCGGGGTCGGGCTCGTCGTCGCGGTCACGAGCGGGGCTCCTCGGTGATGCGGACGGCGCGGGTGCCGGCCGGGTCGGGTGGGGGCGTCACGGGGGTCGTCACGCGGGGGCGCCGACGGGTGCCCGGCGGGCGAGCTCGGCGCGGACCAGCGGGAGCAGGTCGCGCCCGTAGGCGATCGCGTCGTCGATCGGGTCGTAGCCGCGGATGAGCAGCGTCGTGACGCCGAGGTCGACGTAGTCGAGCAGGGCGGCCGCCACCGTCTCCGGGGTCCCGACGAGGGCCGTCGAGTTCCCGGCGGCACCGGTGGCGGCGGCGGTCGCGGTCCACAGCGCGCGGTCGTGGCGCTCGCCGCGCTCGGCGGCGGCGAGCAGGCGCTGGGACCCGACGCTGGCCGGGGCGCGGTCGTGCATCTTCTTCCCGGTGAAGCTGCCGGCGCCGCCGTCGAACCCGGCGATGCGGTCGCGGATGTCGTACGCGCGGGCCCAGGCCTGCTCCTCGGTGGCGCCGAGGATCGGCCGGAACGAGACGCTGATCCGGGGCAGGGAGGTGCGCCCCGCCTCCCGTGCGGCCGCGTGGACCGCGGCGATCTGCTCGGCGGTCTCCGCCAGCGGCTCGCCCCACAGCGCGAACACGTCGGCGTGCTTCCCGCCGACCCGGTACGCCGCCGGCGACGACCCGCCGAAGTAGATGGGGATGCGCGGCTGCTGCACCGGGCGGACCTGGGGCGAGACGTCCTCGACGCGGTAGTGCTCGCCGTGGTGGTCGAAGGGCGTCGTGCTGGTCCAGGTGCGGGTGACGACCTCGAGGTACTCGTCGGTGCGCCGGTACCGCGCCTCCTTGTCGAGGTGGTCGCCGTCGCGGCGCTGGTCGGCGTCGTTCCCGCCGGAGATGACGTGCATCGCGACGCGGCCGCCGGAGAACTGGTCGAGCGTGGCGAACGAGCGCGCCGCCAGCGTCGGGGCGACGAACCCGGGGCGGTGCGCGACGAGGAACCCGAGCCGCTCGGAGTGCGCGGCTCCGTACGCGGCGACCTGCAGCCCGTCCGGCGTCGACGCCGAGTGCCCGACGAGCACCTGGTCGAAGCCGCCCTGCTCGTGGGCGTCGACGAAGCGGCGGACCACCTCCGGGTCGAGCGGCGGCTGCGGACGCCGGGTGGATCTCGGAGACGACCCGGGTGCCGATCATGCCGATGAACTCGACCGGGGTCTGCTGCCCGGAGGTCATGGGGTCTCCTGGATGGGGACGGGGGTACGGCGTGGGACGCGGCTCCTGGCCCGGCGTGACGGGGCGCGGGGGTCCGGCGGGGCGGCCGGGGACAGGTGCCGCCGGCGAGAGGCGCTCAGCGACAGAGCGCCGAGGCGACCCGGAGCAGGTCGATGTGCTCGCGCACCACGAGCTGCGTACCGGTCATGGTGGCCGACGCTAGGGGCCGGGCCCGACACTCTCAACCGGGGCGGCCGCAGGGATCGTCGTCCCGGACGTGACCGGCACCGCTGGGCGCGCGGGAGTTCAGGTGCGCGGGGGTGTCCTTGCGCCCGTGTGGTCGAGTGCGATCGAATCATCCGCATGTGCGCGTGCGGCCTCGAGTTCTTCTGGCCGAGTCGCCGCGCGCACGAGTTCGACGAGTGGTGTCGCCCGGCCGCGTGAGCCGCGCCTCCTCGTTCTGCACCTTCTCGACGCAGCCCCGCGCGTTCTCCGCGGCCGGTCCGTGCGCACGCCCACGTCACCTCCTCGACGTCCCGGAAGGACGCACCCCACCATGTCGGTCACCGACGACTACCTGCAGAACAACGAGAGCTACGCCGCCGGCTTCTCCGGCCCCCTCCCGCTGCCGCCCGCCCGCAAGACCGCCGTCGTCGCGTGCATGGACGCCCGCATCAACGTCTACGGCGTGCTCGGCCTGAACGAGGGTGACTCCCACGTCATCCGCAACGCCGGGGGCATCGTCGCCGACGACACCATCCGCTCCCTCGCGATCAGCCAGCACCTCCTCGGCACCGAGGAGATCATCCTGATCCACCACACCGACTGCGGCATGCTCACGTTCACCGACGAGCAGTTCGCCGGCATCCTCGAGGAGGCCTCGGGCGAGCGTCCGAACTGGACCGCCAACGCCTTCGGAGACCTCGAGGGCGACGTCCGCGACTCCATCAAGCGCATCACCGACAGCCCGTTCGTGAAGAACAAGGACTCGGTCCGCGGATTCGTCTTCGACGTCGCGACGGGGAAGCTGAACGAGGTCTCGTAGGTGCGCTTCGCGCCCGTGAGCACTAATCGCGTGCCCATGGCACCGCGATTAGTGCTCGACGAGGCCGGAGGCCACCTCCCGGGCCGCGTCCAGACCCGCCGTCGTCCCCTCCACCCCACGCCGGGCCACTGCTCCCTCGAGCAGCAGGAACAGGTGGTCGGCGAGCCGGTCGTCGCCGTCGACGAGCCGCCCGATCTCCGTGCGCACCGCCGCCTTGTGTGCGCGGATCACCGCCCAGCCGGGATGTCCCTCGGGTAATTCGGCGGCGGCGCGCTGGTAGGCGCAGCCGCGGTCGGTGTCGAACCACGGGTGCGCGAGGTAGCTGTCGAAGAGCGTGAACACCGAGGGCTCCTGCTCGAGCCGTTCCTGCAGGTAGGTCCACCACAGGTCATGGCGACGCTGGAGGTAGGCGGCCACCAGCGCGGCCTTCGAGCCGAAGCAGTCGTAGAGCGTCTTCTTCGTGACGCCGGCCGCCTCGGCGATCCCCGCGACCCCCACCGCGGTGATCCCCTCGTCGTAGAACAGCTCGGACGCGCGCTCCAGGAGCACGCGGCCGGCGGGTGTCGTCATGCCCGTGACTATACCGACCGGTGGGTTGACATCAAGGACAACGTGCTGTTGCCTCGGTGGCTATACCGACTGGTTTACTCGTCGAAGGAGAACGATGCGAGCCGTGCTGCTCACCCGCCACGGCGGGCCGGAGGCGCTGGAGTACCGCGAGGACGTGCCGGATCCCGAGCCCGCGCCGGGCGAGGTGCGGATCCGCGTCCGGGCCGCCGCGCTGAACAACACCGACCTCTGGACCCGCGAGGGCGCCTACGGTGCCGCGGACGACCCGGAGGCCCGCAACGGCTGGCGGCGGGAGGCGTTCGTGTTCCCGCGCATCCAGGGGGCCGACGTCGCGGGCGAGATCGACGCGGTCGGCTCCGACGTCCCCGCGGACCGGATCGGGGAGCGCGTCCTGGTCGACCCGATGATCTACGACGGCGGCGAGCGCGCCCTCGTCGTCACCGACTACCTCGGCAGCGAGCGCGACGGCGGGTTCGCCGAGCTGGTCACGGTGCCGGCCGGCAACGCCCACGCGGTCGACAGCGACCTCGACGACGCCGAGCTCGCGAGCCTCCCGACCGCGGCCACGACGGCGATGCGCATGCTCGGCCGCGCCGGGCTGGCGCGGGGTGAGACGGTGCTGGTGACGGGGGCCTCGGGTGGGGTCGGGTCGGCGGCGGTGCAGATCGCGGTGGACCGCGGGGCCCGGGTGGTGGCCGTCGCGGGGGAGACCAAGCACGCGGCGATGAAGTCTCTCGGGGCCGACGTCGTCATCGGGCGCGGTGAACCGCTGCTGCCGGCGCTGGCGGAGCACGGGATCGACGAGGTCGACGTCGTCGCCGACGTGGTCGCGGGCCCGGCCTTCGGCGACCTGCTCCGGGCGCTCGCCCCGCTCGGGCGCTACGTGGTCGCGGGGGCGATCGCGGGACCGTTGGTCGAGACCGACCTGCGCACGGTCTACCTGCGCCAGCTCACCCTCGTCGGCTCGTCGTTCGGCACCCACGCCGACTTCGCCGCCGTCGTCGAGCTGGCGAACCGCGGCGCGCTGCGGCCGCTCGTCGCCGGCCGGTACGGGCTCGCGGACCTCGGCCGCGCGCAGGCGGACTTCGTCGCGAAGGACTTCGTCGGGAAGCTGGTGGTGGAGCCGTGACCGAGCTCGGCGTGATCGAGACGGGCACGATCCGGGCGCTGACGTTCGACGTCGTCGGCACCCTGATCGACTTCGAGACCGGCATCCTGCGGTGCGTCCGGTCGCTGGCGCCGGCGGGTCCCGGGGGTCCCGACGACGAGGCGGTGCTGGCCGCGTTCGGCGCCGAGGAGGGCGTGCAGCAGCGGCTGACCCCGGAGATGCCGTTCACCGCGATGCTCGACCCGATCTCGGTGCGGCTCGCGAAGGTGCTGGACATCCCCGAGCTCGACGGGGGGTCGGGGCCGTCGCCGCTGCGGCGCTCGATCGGGTCGTGGCCCGCGTTCCCCGACGCGGTGGAGGCGCTCGCGGAGCTGCGGGAACGGTTCGTGCTGGTCGCGGTGACCAACGCCGACCGCGAGGCCCTGGACGCGATGGCGGCGACGCTCGGCGAGCCGTTCGCCGCCGGGGTCACCGTCGACGAGGTCGGGGTCAACAAGCCCGATCCGCGGATGTTCGAGGCGGGGCTGGCGACCCTCGAGCCGTTCGGGATCGGGCGCGACGAGGTCCTGCACGTGGCCCAGAGCCAGTACCACGACATCGGTGCCGCCCGGCGGCTCGGCCTGGCGACGTGCTGGGTGGAGCGGCGTCACGGCCGGGCGGGCTCGGGGGCGACGCCGGCAGCGTCGGAGGTCACCGAGCCGGACCTGCACGTCGGGTCGATGGCGGAGGTGCGCTCCGCGCTCGTGAGCTGACGGTGCGGTCGTGGCGACGGTGAGTGGTCACCGGGCGCGGAGCGCACCTCCGTAACGGTCGCTTGACCGATGCGGGCGCGGGACGGGGCGGGACACCATCGACGGGCCCTCCCCCCGACCGCACGGAGAAGCCTCATGCCCTACAGCACCGCTCCTGATGGCGCCCAGACCTTCTACAAGGACTGGGGCAGCGGCCGGCCCGTGGTGTTCAGCCACGGGTGGCCGCTGACCTCGGACGCGTGGGACGTCGAGCTCAAGCTGGTGGCCGACCACGGCTTCCGCGGGATCGCCCACGACCGCCGCGGACACGGCCGCTCGTCCCAGACCTGGGACGGCAACGACATGGACACCTACGTCGCCGACCTCGCCGCGCTCATCGAGCACCTCGACCTGCACGACGTGATCCTCGTGGGCCACTCCACCGGCGGCGGCGAGGTCGTGCGCTACGCGGCCCAGAAGGCGAACGGCCGCGTCGCGAAGGTCTTCACCGCGGGCGCCGTCCCGCCGCTCATGCTCAAGACCGACGCGAACCCCGACGGCCTGCCGCTCGAGGCCTTCGACCAGATCCGCGCCGGCGTCCTGGCGGACCGTTCACAGTTCTACAAGGACCTGTCCGCCCAGTTCTACGGCACCAACCGCGAGGGCAGCCAGATCTCCCAGGGCGCCCGCGACGACTTCTGGCGCCAGGGGATGACGGTCGGCCTCGCCGCCGCGTACGACTGCGTCAAGGCCTTCTCGGAGACCGACTTCACCGAGGACCTGAAGGCGATCGACGTCCCGATGGTGATCGCCCACGGCGACGACGACCAGATCGTCCCGATCCACGACGCGGCCCTGAAGTCCGTCGAGCTGGTCACGAACGCCGAGCTCAAGGTCTACCCCGGCGCCCCGCACGGCATCGCGGGCCCGTACCAGCAGGCCCTGGACGAGGACCTGCTCAAGTTCATCTCCTAGGTGGGCGGAGCCCTCGTGAGCACTAATCCGTGCCAGGGCACGGATTAGTGCTCACGAGCCGCAGGCACCTACACCCGCATCCCGGCGGCCAGGGTGTCCCCGGCCTGCGGGTCGATGACGAGGAACGCGCCCGTGGCGGCCACCCGCTCGTAGTCGTCGAGGGGCAGCGGCTCGGCCACGGTGATCGCGACGTGGCCGATGTCGTTGATCTCCAGGCCGTCCGGGTCGGGCTCGCGCTCGAGGGTCTGGACGTCGAGCCGGTCGAGCACCCCGCTGATCATGGCCTGCACGGTGTGCGTCCCGTGCTTGACCAGCAGCCGGCGCCCGGGCACCAGCGGCTTCTCGTGCAGCCAGGCCAGCGTCGCCTCGAACTCGGTGACCGGCTCCGGGGCGTCGTCGGCGGCGGCGATCACGGCGCCCCGGGCGACCCCGAGGTCGTCGGCGAGGCGCAGCACGACGCTCTCGCCCTCGCTCGCCTGCTCCTGCGGACCCTCGAAGCGGTCGATGCCCTCGATCGTCGTGCGCTGGCCGTCGGGCAGGACCACCACGGGGTCGCCGACGCGCACGGAGCCGGCGGCGACCAGGCCGGCGTAGCCCCGGTAGTCGGGGTAGTCGGCGGTGCGCGGGCGGATCACGGTCTGGACCGGGAACCGGAACGGGGCCCCGGCGTCGGGACCCTCGACGGGGACGCTCTCGAGGTGCTCGAGCAGCGTCGGGCCGTCGTACCAGGGGGTCTTCTCCGAGGGCAGGACGACGTTGTCGCCGACCTTCGCCGACACCGGGATCGCGACGACGGACTCGTCGTCGTACCCGAGCACCTCCGCGATCTCGTGGAACTCCTTGGCGATCGTCAGGAACGTGGCCTCGTCGTACTCGGTGAGGTCGATCTTGTTGACGGCGAGCACGAGGCGCGGCACCCGCAGCAGGGACATCACGGCCGCGTGGCGGCGGGTCTGCTCGACGACGCCGTGGCGCGCGTCGACCAGCAGGATCGCCAGCTTCGCGGTGGACGCGCCGGTGACGGTGTTGCGGGTGTACTGCACGTGGCCGGGGGTGTCGGCGAGGATGAACGAGCGGTTCGGCGTCGCGAAGTAGCGGTAGGCCACGTCGATCGTGATGCCCTGCTCGCGCTCGCTGCGCAGGCCGTCGACCAGCAGCGACAGGTCGGGGTCGCCGCCGCCCTGGGTGGCGCGCTCCACCGCCTCCATCTGGTCGGCGAGCACCGACTTGGTGTCGTAGAGCAGGCGTCCGACGAGCGTGGACTTGCCGTCGTCGACCGAGCCCGCCGTCGCGAGCCGCAAGAGGTCTGTCGTCACTAGAAGTAACCTTCCTTCTTGCGGTCCTCCATGGCGGCCTCGGAGAGCCGGTCGTCCGCCCGCGTCGCGCCGCGCTCGGTGAGCCGGGACCCGCGGACCTCGGCGAGCACCTCGTCCAGCGACGTGGCGTCCGACTCGACGGCGCCGGTGCACGACCCGTCGCCGACGGTGCGGTAGCGGACGGTCTTCGTGACGACCTCCTCGCCGTCGCGGGGGCCGCCCCAGGGGCCGCTGGTGAGCCACATGCCGTCGCGGGCGAAGACGTCGCGGGTGTGCGCGTAGTAGATCGTCGGGAGCTCGATCTCCTCGCGGGCGATGTAGCGCCAGACGTCGAGCTCGGTCCAGTTCGACAGCGGGAACACGCGCACGTGCTCGCCCGCCTTGTGGCGCCCGTTGTAGAGATTCCACAACTCGGGGCGCTGCCGGGAGGGCTCCCAGGCGCCGAACGCGGTGCGCAGCGAGAAGATGCGCTCCTTGGCCCGGGCGCGCTCCTCGTCGCGGCGGCCGCCGCCGAAGACCGCGTCGTGGCGGTTGTCGGCGATGGCGTCGAGCAGGGGAGTGGTCTGCAGCGGGTTGCGGGTGCCGTCGGCGCGCTCGGCGAGCCGGCCGTCGTCGATGTAGTCCTGCACGCGCGCGACCTCGAGGGTCAGCCCGTAGCGCTCGACGACCGCGTCGCGGAACTCGATGACCTCGTCGAAGTTGTGCCCGGTGTCGACGTGCAGGACCGGGAACGGCACCGGCGCCGGCCAGAACGCCTTGCGCGCCAGGTGCACCAGCAGCATCGAGTCCTTGCCGCCGGAGAAGAGGATCACCGGGCGGTCGAACTCGCCGGCGACCTCGCGGATGATGTGGATCGCCTCGGACTCGAGGGCGTCCAGCTCGTCGATCCGCGTCAGAAAAGGCTCCCTGTCGGCGTGCTCCCCTGTCATGACACTGGACGTCCGGAAACCGTCGTTCACGGTCGCGCTCATCCGTGCAGCCCGCACTCGGTCTTGGTGAAGCCCGCCCAGCGGCCGCTGCGCGGGTCGGCGCCCGGCGCCGGCTTCGCGGTGCACGGCTGGCAGCCGATCGAGGGGTAGCCCTCGCCGACCAGCGGGTTCACCAGCACCGCGTTCTCGGCGATGTAGGCGTCCATCTGCTCGTCGGTCCAGTGCGCGATCGGGTTGACCTTGACCAGCTCGTGGCGCTCGTCCCAGGTGACCAGCGGGGTGGTGGCCCGGGTCGGGGCCTCGACGCGGCGCACGCCGGTGACCCAGGCGTCGTAGCGGGCGAGGGTCTGCTTCAGCGGGATGACCTTGCGCAGGTTGCAGCACTGGCCGGGGTCGGTCGCGAAGAGGTCCTTGCCGAGCAGCGCGTCCTGCTCGGCGACGGTGTGCTCCGGGTGGGCCTCGACGATGTTCACGCCGTAGACCTGCGCGACGGCGTCGCGGGTCCCGAGCGTCTCGGGGAAGTGGTAGCCGGTCTCCAGGAACAGCACGTCGACGCCCGCGCGGGCCTCGGCGCCGAGCTTCACCAGCACCGCGTCCTGCATGTTCGACGCGACGATCAGCCCGTCCCCGTAGGTCGCCGCGGCCCAGGCGAGGATCTGACGGGTCAGCTCGACGTGGTCGGTGGTCGCCTCGAGCGCCGCGAAGCGCCGGCCCGCGGCGAGGGCGTCGGACCGTCTGGTGTCGGCTTCGGTGGTGGACGCAGTGGTGCTGGTCACTGGCCTGCTCCCGTCAACGCTGAGGGCGCCACCGGGCGGGTGACGACGAAGGTGCTGCGGCAGTCGGCGCACTCCCACGCGCCGCTCAATTCCTCCTGGCCGGGCTCCTCGCGGGGCCGGAGGTCCTGCTCGCCGCAGTAGGGGCAGTACTGCACCGGGAACGACCTCATGACAGGTGGTCCTCCTCGGCGCGCACGACCCACTGGGCGAAGCGCTCGCCGTCCTCGCGGTGTTCCACGAAGTTGCGCACCACCCGCTCGACGTAGGGCCCGAGGTCGGCCGAGAGCACCTTGTGGCCGCGCAGCTTGCGGCCGAAGCCGGAGTCGAGCCCGAGGCCGCCGCCCAGGTGGACCTGGAAGCCGGCCGCCGGGTTGCCCTCGGCGTCGTTGACGATCTGGCCCTTGAGCCCGATGTCGGCGACCTGCACCCGCGCGCACGAGTTGGGGCAGCCGTTGAGGTGGATCGAGATCGGCGTCTCGAGCGACGGCGCGACCTCGGCCAGGCGCGACTCCAGGTCGGTCACCAGCTCGCCGGCCCGGTTCTTGGTGTCGACGAACGCGAGCTTGCAGAACTCCAGGCCGGTGCAGGCCATCGTCGCGCGCCGGAAGACGCTCGGCCGGGCCGGCAGCCCCAGGTGGTCCAGGGCCGTCGTCAGCGAGTCGAGCTGCTCCTCGGCGACGTCGAGCACGACGATCTTCTGGTACGGCGTGAGGCGCACGCGGGTCGACCCGGCGTCCTCGGCGGCCTTCGCGACCCCGACCAGCGTCGACCCGCTGGTCCGGCCCGCCGGCGGTGCGACGCCGACGTACTTCTTGCCGTCGACCTGGTCGTGGATCCCGACGTGGTCGATGGTCCCGGCGATCGGGTCGGGCGCGGGGCCGTCGACGAGCTTGCGGCCCAGGTACTCGTCCTCGAGCACCTGCCGGAACTTCTCGGGGCCCCAGTCGGCGACGAGGAACTTGATGCGGGCGCGGGTGCGCAGCCGCCGGTAGCCGTAGTCGCGGAAGACCTGGACGACGCCCTGCCAGACGTCGGCGACCTCGTCGAGCGGCACCCACGCGCCGAGGCGCACGGCGAGCTTCGGGTTGGTCGACAGGCCGCCGCCGACGTGCAGGTCGAAGCCCGGGCCGTGCTCGGGGTGGACGACGCCGACGAAGCTGATGTCGTTGACCTCGTGGGCCACGTCCTGCTGGCCCGAGATCGCCGTCTTGAACTTGCGGGGGAGGTTCGCCAGCGAGCGGTCGCCGATGAAGCGCTCGACGATCTCGTCGATGGCCGGCGTCCCGTCGATGACCTCGTCGGCGCTGATCCCCGCCACCGGCGAGCCGAGGACCACGCGGGGGCAGTCGCCGCAGGCCTCGGTCGTGTAGAGGTTCACGGCCTCGAGGCGGCGCCAGATCTCCGGGACGTCCTCGACGCGGATCCAGTGCAGCTGGATGTTCTCGCGGTCGGTGACGTCGGCGGTGTCGCGCGCGAAGGTCTGGCTGATCTCGCCGATGACGCGCAGCTGCTCCGTCGAGAGCGCCCCGCCGTCGACGCGCACCCGCATCATGAAGTGGCGGGCGTCGAGGAACTCCTCCTCGACGTGGCCGGTGTCGGTGCCCGGGAAGCCCTCGGCGCGCTGGGTGTAGAGGCCCATCCAGCGGAAGCGCCCGCGGAGGTCCGCCGGGTCGATCGAGTCGAACCCGCGGTGGGCGTAGATGTTCTCGATCCGCGCCCGGACGTTGAGCGGGTGGTCGTCCTTCTTGGACTGCTCGTTCTTGTTGAGCGGCTCGCGGTAGCCCAGCTTCCACTGGCCCTCGGCCTTGCCCTTGCGGGGCTTGGCCTTCCTGGGCGCCACCGGCGTGTCGTCGGGGACGTCCTTGACGCCGAGCGGAGTGGTCTCGGCGTAGGACTCCTCGGGGGTCGAGGCACCTTCGCTGGACGGGGCGCTGGTCATCGGTGGTGCGTCCTCCGGTGAGCAGGACGCACGGGCAGCCCGCGCGCACCTGCTGACGATCGTGGTGGTGGGTGCCCGACGAGGCGGGCGGTCAGCGGCGCTGCTCAGCAGCCCGGGCAGAGTGCGCTGGCGACGCGCCCGAGGTCGACATGGGGTCGACCGACGAGCAACGGGTCCAGGGCACGCACGGGCCCCAGAGTGCCATGGGCGGTGTCCCGATTCCACCGGCGTGACCGGGACGACTCCCCGGGCCGGCCTCGACCATGATCATGAGCACGTGGGGCAGGGGAACGCGCCAGACGAGGTGCCCCTCGTGCCCCTCGTCGTCGGGAACCAGGGCCGTGGTCCCGGCCCGGCTGCCCTTGGTCGTGGTCCCGGCCCGGCCCCGGCCGCCCTGCCTCGGCTGACCTGCCCGTCGCGCCGGCCCGGCTCTCCATGATCACCGGGATGAGGACGATCCGGACGCCCACGCCCCGGAACCTCCTCATCGTGGTGATCTTGGTGGCGGTCGACCGCCGCTGCAGCCCGGTCCCGCCGACGACGGGTCGGGCGCGGGCACAATCGGTGCCATGCCTTCCGTGCCCCCCGGCGGCGAGCCCGCCCCGGCCGACGGCGCCCTGCCCCCGTCCGCGCTCGACGGGCTCGGCACGCGCCCGTTCGGCGTCTACGTCCACGTTCCGTTCTGCGCGACCCGCTGCGGCTACTGCGACTTCAACACCTACACCGCCTCCGACCTGGGGCTGACCGCCTCGAGCACCGACGACCCGGCCTCGCCCGCGTCGTGGCTGGAGGGCCTGCGCCGCGAGCTGGACCTGGGCGCACGCGTCCTCGGATCGCCTCCCCGAGCCGACACCGTCTTCCTCGGCGGCGGCACCCCCTCGCTGCTCGGCCCCGAAGGGCTGGTGGCGGTGCTGGACGCGGTGCGGTCGTCGTTCGGGCTGGCCCCGGGCGCCGAGGTCACCACCGAGGCCAACCCGGAGTCGACGACGCCGGAGATGCTCGCCGCGATCGCCGGGGCCGGCTACACGCGGCTCTCGTTGGGCATGCAGTCCGACGTCGACCACGTGCTCGCCGTCCTCGACCGCCGGCACACCCCCGGGGCCGCGGTGTCGGTCGCCTCCGCGGCCCGGGCGGCCGGCCTGGCCCACGTCAACCTCGACCTCATCTACGGCACGCCCACCGAGACCGACCACGACCTGCGCCGCTCTCTCGACGCCGTGCTCGCCTCCGGGGCCGACCACGTCTCGGCGTACTCGCTGATCGTCGAGGAGGGGACGGCGCTCGCGCGGCGCGTGGCCCGGGGCGAGCTGCCGATGCCCGACGACGACGTACTCGCCGACCGCTACGAGATCGTCGACGACGTCCTCACGGCGGCGGGGTTCGGCTGGTACGAGGTGTCGAACTGGGCGTCCTCGGTCGAGGCGCGGTGCCGGCACAACCTCGGCTACTGGTCCGGCGGCGACTGGTGGGGCGCCGGACCGGGCGCGCACTCGCACGTCGGCGGCGTCCGCTGGTGGAACGTCCGCCATCCGGCGCGGTACTCGAAGCTGCTCGCGGCGGGGGAGTCGCCCGCCGAGGCGCGGGAGCTGCTCGGACCGGGGGAGCAGCACGTCGAGCAGGTGCTGCTGGAACTGCGGACGGTCGACGGGCTGGCGGTGACGGCGCTCGACGACGACGGGCGCGCGGCCGGCGAGCGGGCGACGGCGGACGGCCTGCTGTCGGGCTCCGCCTGGGAGGACGGGCGCGCCGTCCTGACCCGACGCGGGCGGCTGCTCGCGGACGGCGTCGCGATCTCGCTGACGGGTGCGTGACGGTGCTCCCGGAGCCGGTCCGCGTGGCGCTGCCGGGCATCACGCTCTCGGTGCTCGACGTGGGGTCCGGCCCCGCCGTGCTGCTGCTCCACGGCTTCCCGGACCGGGCGACCCTGTGGCGCTCGCAGATCGAGTTCCTCACCGCCGCGGGCTACCGGGTCGTCGCGCCCGACCTGCGGGGGTTCGGCGACAGCGACCGTCCCGACGACGTCGAGGCCTACCGGTTACGTCGGTCGGTGGGCGACATGGTGGCCCTGCTGCGCGAGCGCGGCGTCGAGCGGGTCGTCGTGGTCGGGCACGACTACGGGTCCGCGGTCGGCTGGGCGCTCGCGATGAGCAGCGACGCCGTCACCGGCTACGTGGCGCTCTCCGTCGGGCACCCCAACGCGTTCCGGGCTGCGGGCCTCGAGCAGCGCGCCCTCTCCTGGTACATGCTCTGGTTCCTCCACCCCGGGGCGGCCGAGACGGTCCTGCCCGCCGACGACTGGGCGTTCCTCCGCCGCTGGGCCCACCCCGGCACGGAGGACGACGAGCTCGTGCGCACCCAGATCCGCGACCTCTCCCGCCCGGGCGCCCTGACGGCCGGCCTGTCCTGGTACCGGGCCAACGTCGATCCCCGGACCTTCACCGACGAGCACCCGCTCGAGCTCCCACCGGTGACGTGCCCGGTGCTGGGGCTGATCGGGGAGGCCGACATCGCACTCGGCGAGGCCCAGATGGCGGGGTCGGCCGCCTGGGTGAGCGGGCCCTTCGAGTGCGTGACGGTGCCCGACGCCGGCCACTGGCTCCCCGCCCGGCACGCGGACGTCGTCAACCACCACCTCGGGGCGTTCCTCGAGCGGCTCGCAACGCCATGAGCGGGGCCAGGGGCTTCTGACGGCGTCCTGTCGCGGGAAACATCCGCCCCGGCGCCGCCTTGTCGTGGTGAATCAGAACGACAAGGCGAGGGCGGCGCCGCCGGAACCCGCGACAAGTCGCCGCCCGGCCTCCAGGCGGGCAACGCGAGACCGTCCGAGAGCCAGGCCGGTGCCTCGCGATCCCCGACGTCAGAGGTTGATCGTCGTCAGCTTCTTGGCCGCGCCGAACGACATGTACCGGTGGCCGCTCAGCACCAGGCTCAGCATGGTGCCGCCGATGGCGAGCAGGATCAGCCCGATCCCCGGGTGACCCAGCACGAGCGCCGTCAGGGCCCCGGCGAGGACGGCCTCGACCAGCACGTCCCGGATGATCCGCATGACCTCGACGACCTTCCGTCAGCCCTGTTTCCGGCGACGAACGTACGCCCGAATGCCGAGGGGTCGCGTCAACCGACGAGGTCGTGCCGGTCGCTCGTCCCGGTGGTTTCGTCAGCGGCGGACGCAGCCCGTCGGCCGCGCCCGCGTCGTTCGTCCCGTACTCGTGCGCGGTGGCGCGCAGGGCGTCGCCGAGCGAGCGGGTGGTCGCGGCCTCGCGGTCGATGGCCGCCATCCCCTCGGTCGCGGCGCGGTCGTACCGGGCCGCGAACGCACGGCCCTGCTCGTCGGTCCCGAGGTAGTCGCCGAGGGCGCCCAGGGTGGTCCGCAGCGCGCCGAGGGCGTCCGCGACGGTGCCCGCGGCCTCGTC
The DNA here is from genome assembly GCA_963849235.1 of uncultured Actinomycetota bacterium. Lineage (GTDB taxonomy): Bacteria > Actinomycetota > Actinomycetes > Mycobacteriales > Pseudonocardiaceae > Actinomycetospora. The sequence goes on from CAWKGY010000012.1 coordinate 90,226, forward strand.
GAACCGCGCGGCCGCCGCGGTGAGCTCGCCCGGCTGCGTCGCGAACCCGTCGTCCACCCCGGCCTCCACCGCGCTCGTCAGGGGAAGTAGATGCTGCGGTCGTCGAAGACGAAGCGGATCGAGTCGGGCGGCTCGTGGCCCTGGGTCATCACGCGCGTGATGGCGGCGACGAGACCCTCGCCGGCGGTGTCGACGTCGAGGCCGGTGCCGCGGGCGTCGATGACGATGTCGCCGCTGCCGGCGCGGGCGAGCCGGCCGTTGGCGTCGAGGATCGCGTGCTCGACGGCGGCGCTGGTCGGCTCGGTCGGGCCGCATCAGTTCGGTGAGCCGTCCGCCGTCGGCGGGGGAGGAGCGGACGAGTGCGGCCGGGTCGGGGCGGGCGTGGACGCTGTGGCCCTCCGCGGAGAGCAGCCGGGCGGCGGGGAGCTGCTCGGGGGTGAACGACGCGATCGGGGTCTCGTGGACGCCGGGCCGGAAGAGCGGTCCGAGCGCGCCGCGGTTCACGGGGTCGAGGGCGGCGCTGATGCGGCCGTCGATCTCGGCGAGGTCGTCGGCGGTCGTGCGCGGCACCGTCGTGGGGACGAGGTCCGGACCCGTCGTCGGGACATGCGTCGGGACCGTGGCCGGCTCCGTCGTCGGGACCTGGGGCGGAATCATGCCCGGACCCGTCGTCGGGATCTCGGTGCCGAGCGCCCGCGCGATCGCCGGCGCGACGGCCGGCGCGACCCCGCCGAGCAGGCCGCCGAAGGCGCCGCCACTCATCGCCGAGGTCGCGATCTCCGACGCCGAGTACGCGCCGTCGTGGAACGCCTCGACGCGCAGCGGCTGCGCGACCGCCATGTCGACCACGGCGCCCTCGACCGCCCCGAACGCCGACCCCGGCGAGCGCACCCCCGATGATCGTCGCGGCCGTCGCCGACAGCTCGACCCCGATCGCGCTCGCGGCGGCCACGAGCCCGGCGCTGACCCCGGCGGCGGCCGCGGCGGACGTCCCGAACGTGAGCCACGCGAGCCCGACCCCGGCCGCGATCGTCGCCCCCGCCGTGATCGCGAGCTCCTCGATGCGGCGCTTCGCGTCGGCCACGGCGTCGGCGTAGCGGGTCAGGGCGTCGCCCAGTGCACGGGCCCCGGCCGCGTCGTCGTGCAGGGCCTGCTCGTGCCGGTGCCAGGCGCCGGCGAAGCGCTGGGCCGCGTCGCCGGTCCAGCGAGCCGTGGCCTGCGCGGCCCCGGCGCGGCCCACGTCGGAAGCGTGCTCGAGCGCAGCAGCCACGTGCGCCCACGCCCGCGACGCCTCGCGCAGGCCGTCCTCGTCCGCCGACGGCCACCACAGCCCGACCTCGGAGACGACCTCGTCGACCCCCACCGCGTCAGCCGCCCGCTCCGCGTCCCATGTGATCGACGGTAGGGGAGCCCGCTCGACCGCAGGTCCGGTTCGGGGAAATCTCTGGGCGCGGGTATCGGTAAGTGCTAGCTTACGGTTCGTCATGACGAACGCTTCCGCGATGCTGACCGCTCTCGGCGACCCGACGAGACAGGCGATCGTCGACGCCCTCTCCCGGGAGCCGCTGGCGGTCGGCGAGCTGGCGCGCGTGCTGCCGATCAGCCGCCCGGCGGTGTCGCAGCACCTGAAGGTGCTCAAGGACGTCGGGCTCGTCCTCGACCGCCAGGAGGGGACGCGACGGCTCTACCGCGTGGACCCCGACGCCCTGGCCGAGGTGCGGCGCCATCTCGACGCGTTCTGGGAGCGCTCGCTGGCCGCGTTCGAACAACGGACCCGATCCGAGGAGGACCCCGATGCCCAGAACGATTCCGGCGATCCGTCGTGAGGTGACCGTCGGCGTGGGGCGCGCCCGCGCCTTCGAGATCTTCACGGCCGACATGACGTCGTGGTGGCCGCCGGCGCACCACATCGGGTCGGCGCCGATCGCCGAGATCGTCGTCGAGCCGTTCGCGGGTGGCCGCTGGTTCACCCGCCACGAGGACGGCACCGAGACCTCGACCGGTCGGGTCACGGCCTGGGACCCGCCGGAGCGCGTGACCCTCACCTGGCAGATCGGGGCGGACTGGCGCTTCCACGACGACCTCGCGACGGTGGTCGAGGTCCGCTTCGTCGAGGTGACGCCCGAGCGCACACGGGTGGAGCTCGAGCACCGCGACCTCGAGGCATTCGGCGACGCGGCGGATGCCATGCACGGCACGTTCGAGTCGGAGGGTGCGTGGACGGCGACCCTCGCGGCCTACGCCGCGGTGGCCGGGGAGGCGTCGTGAAGTACGTGCTGTTCTACGAGGCGTCGCCCGACGCGGCGACGATCGCGCCCGCCCACTTCCCCGCGCACCGGGAGCTGCTGGACGAGTTCCATCGGCGCGGGGATCTGCTCATGGTCGGCACGTTCACCGACCTGGCCGGCCGCGGCGCCATGGCGATCTTCACGAACCCCGGGGCGGCCGAGCGAGTTCGCCGGCCGGGATCCGTTCGTGGCGTACGGGGTCGTGGCGGGGCACGAGGTCTGCGAGTGGAACGAGGTCCTGACCTGACGGGTCCCTGACGCCGGGGCTGCGCGACCGTGTCCGATGGACACGGTCGCGCGACGACCGAGTCGCCGCGACACGGTCACACCGCAACCGAGTCGCCGCGACCCGGTGGCGCGGTCGCGGGACCCGGCCGGACCCTCACTCACCGCCCCGCGAGCAACGCCTCCGGCAGGTCCACGACGCGGCTGCGCAGGTACTCGGCGAGCCCCTTGGCCTGCGGATCCGGCCGCGTGGAGGAGGCCACGCCGTCGCCGAGGATCCCGTGGACCACGACGTTCAGTGCCCGCAGGTTCGGCAGCTCGTGGATCTCGATCGCCAGCTCCGCGGTCTCGGGCCCGAGCAGCTCGCGGGCCTTCTCCACGGTGAGGAACTCCCGCAGCCACGCGTAGGACGCGTCGTCGCGGGTCCAGAGCCCGATGTTCGCGTCGCCGCCCTTGTCGCCGGACCGGGCGCCGACGACGGTGCCGAGCGCGGCCCGCGTCGTGGGCCCGGCCGGCATGATCGACGACGCTTCTCGGACGCTGGCGTCGGCAACGGGACTTTTCTGACGTCCGGCGGGGTCGGCCACGACGCGGCGCTCCCCGTCCGGCAGCACCACCGTCTGCGTCACGGCCTCGCGCGGGACCGCGGCGGGGCGGTAGACGCCGAAGGCCGACTCGGCGCTCGGCGGGGTCGTCGTGTGGAAGCCGGCGTACCCGCCGAGGGCGAGCTCCATCGTGGCGTTGGAGAACGAGCGGCCGACCACGCGCGGGTCGGGGTCCTTCACGGTGACCCGCAGGTGGGCGGTGGCCTCGGCGTTCGTCGGCGCGTCGGGGTGGTCGAAGCGCAGCAGGCGTACGTCGACCTCGGCGAACCGGTCCCGCCCGCCGAGCACCTCGAACAGCTGCTGCTCGGCGAACGCCGCCTTGGCCTCGATGTCGAGCCCGGTCAGCACCAGGGTCATGGTGTTGCGGTAGCCGCCGGCGTCGTTGAGCGCGACCTTGAGCGTCGCCGGGGGAGGCGACCCGCGCACCCCGCGGATCCGGACCCGGTGCTCGCCGTCGTCGGAGAGCTCGAGGGAGTCGAAGTGGGTCGTGCAGTCGGGGACCCAGGTAGGCCGGCGCGGCGATCTCGTAGAGCAGCTGCGCGGTGATGGTGCCGACCGAGACGAGCCCGCCCGTCCCCGGGTGCTTGGTGATCACCGACGACCCGTCGGCCTCGACCTCGGCGATCGGGGAGCCGGGGTAGCGCCGGTCGGTGACCTCGTCGAGGAAGGAGTAGTTCCCGCCGGTGGCCTGCGGGCCGCACTCGATGACGTGGCCCGCGACGACCGCGCCCGCGAGCGCGTCGAACGCGTCCCGCTCCCAGCCGTGCCACCACGCCGCCGGGCCCACGACCAGCGACGCGTCGGTGACGCGGCCGGTGACGACGACGTCCGCGCCCGCGCCCAGGGCCTCGGCGATGCCCCAACCTCCGAGGTAGGCGTTCGCCGACACCGGCTTGCCGGTCACGGGCGGCGTGATCGCGTCGAGCGAGCCCCGCAGGTCGTCGCCCTCGACGTACGCGATCCGCGCGCCGGTCCCGAGCTCCTCGAGCGCCGCGGCGAGCCCGGCCGGGTTGAGCCCGCCCGCGTTGGAGACGACCTTGACGCCGCGGGCGACGCAGTCGGCGAGGACGTCGCGCATCTGCGTCAGGAAGGTCTTCGCGTACCCGGCGTCGGGGTCCTTGGCCTGGGCCTTCGCGAGGATGAGCATCGTCAGCTCGGCGAGGTAGTCGCCGCACAGGACGTCGATCGGCCCGCCGTCGAGCATCTCCCGCGCGGCGTTCAGCCGGTCGCCGTAGAAGCCGGAGCAGTTCCCGATACGGATCGGTCTCACCGCACACCTCCGAGCGGCGTCCGGCCGGTCCCGGGCTCGCCGGCGAAGGCCTGCCCGATCGTGACCCACTCCTCCGCGGCTTCACCCACGACGGTCAGCTCCAGGTCGTCGCGGTGGCGGCGCTGGGTGATCAGCAGGGCGAAGTGGAGGGCGGGACCGGTGATGCGGTCGGTGGCGTCGTCGGGACCCCAGCCCCACGTCGACCCGTCCGGCGCGGTCAGCTCCACCCGCACCGGCGTCGTGGGCTGGGCCTTGCCGTGCGCGGCGTAGCTGAACGCCCGCGCCCCGACCCCGATGTGCGCGACGTGACGCAGCCGGCCCGACGGGCTCGCGGGCGGCGCCGACGGTGTCGTAGATGTCCTGGGCGTGCGCCCACGTCTCCATGATCCGGGCGGTCAACGACGACGCGGCGCTCATCGCCGGCCCGAACCACGGCACGCGGGTGGACGGGTCGAGCTTGCCGAACTCGGTGATCAACCGGCCCCGGGCCTCGTCGAACCAGGTCAGGAGCTCGGAGCCGGTCAGATCCCGGAACCGTTCCGCGATCGTGTCGGGGTTGACCCCGCCCTCGGCGTCCATCTGGGCCTTCTCCGCGTCGAACGCCTCCGGGTCGGTCGCCGAGCGCAGCGCGACGTCGTCGAAGTAGGCCAGGTGGGAGACCTGGTCGGCGATCGTCCAGCCCGCGGCCGGCGTGTCCTCCCGCCACTGCGCCTCGGAGAGCCCCGCCAGGACCGTCCGCAGCTCGGCGGACTCGTCCGCCAGGTCCTCGCAGAGCGCCGCCATCGAGACCGGCATGCCGCTACCTCCCCGTCCAGATCGGTGTGCGCTTGTCGCGGAACGCCGCGGGCCCCTCCTGGGCGTCGGCCGACCGGTACACCGGCGCCCAGATCTCCTCGGCCCGCTCGTAGGCCTCGTCGCGGGAACCCTCGGCGGACAGGTACGCCGTCCGCTTCGCCGCGCGCACCGAGAGCGGCGCGTTGCCGGCGATCCGGGCCGCGAGCTCCTGGGTGCGCGTGTGCAGGTCGCCGGCCGGGACGACGTGGTTGACCAGGCCCACCTCGTAGGCGCGCTGGGCGTCGACCGGGTCGCCGGTCAACAGGATCTCCAGCGCCATCCGCGGCGGGACCAGCCACGACAGCGGCGCCGCCCACGGCGACCCCCGGCCGACCTTCACCTCGGAGATCGCGAACCGCGCGTGCTCGGCGGCCACCACGAGGTCGCACTGCTGGGCGAGCAGGAACCCGCCGGCGTAGGCGACGCCGTTGACGGCGGCGATGGTCGGCTTCTCGATCTCGATGTTGCGCCCGAACTGCGGCAGGAAGTCCGGCGGCGGGATCTCCAGCGAGGTCTCGGCCATCTCCTTGAGGTCGCCGCCCGCACAGAACGCCTTGTCGCCGGTGCCGGTGAGGACGAGGACGGCGGCGGAGTCGTCGGCGACGAACCGGTGCGCGCCCTCCCAGAGCCCGTCGCGGACGTCCTTGCTGAGCGCGTTCCGGGCCTCGGGCCGGTTGATGGTCAGCCAGGCGACGCCGTCGACGACCTCGTAGCTGACAATGTCCGTCACGGGAACTTCCTCCGCAGCTCGGGTCGGTTGAGCTTGCCGCTGCCGGTGCGGGGCAGCGCGTCGACGATCTCGATCCGACGGGGTCGGTGCATGCCGCGCAGGTCGGGGTGCACGGCGCACCACTGGTCGAGGGCCTCGACGGTGACGCCGGGCCGGTTGGGCACGACGACCGCGGTCACCTGCTCCACCCACCGCTCGTGTGCGGTGCCGATCACGGCGACCTCGGCGAGGTCGGGATGGTCGGCCAGGTGCTCCTCGACCATCTGCGGGAACACGTTCTCCCCACCGGAGACGATCATGTCGTCGATCCGGTCGACGTAGTAGAGGTAGCCGTCGGCGTCGCGGGACATGAGGTCGCCGGTGCGGAACCACCGGGTCCCGTCCTCGGAGACCGGGAACTTCTCCGGCGTCTCGACCCCCCAGTACCCGGGCGTCACCGCGTCGCCCGACACCCACAGTTCGCCGACGCCGGGGTCACCCGGCTCCAGGTCCGGGTCGCCGTCCACCGGCACCAGCCGCGTCCGCACCACCTGCGAGAGCGGCTTGCCCATCGAGTCCGGACGGCGGGTGTCGCCCGGCGCGTAGGTGACGACGAGGCCGCTCTGCTCGGTCTGCCCGTAGATCTCGGTGCCCTGGATGCCGGTGCCCTTCTCCAGTCGCTCGATCGCCGCGGTGGGGGTGCGCGAACCACCGAACATGCAGATGCGGAAGGAGTCCAGCGTGACCGGATCCTGCACCGTGCGGTTCCCGACGTCGATCATCATCGTCGAGATCAGGCCCCCGTAGGTGGGGCGCAGCGCCTGCACGAGCTCGAGCCAGCGCACGACGTCCCAGCGCGGCATGAAGGTGATCTGCCCGCCGCGCAGCAGGACGGGCAGGCTCGCGAGCTGCAGCCCGCCGACGTGGAAGATCGGCATGCAGTTGAGGACGTGGTCGTCGCCGGTCAGCTCGTAGAGGTCGATGACCCCGTCGACCTCCGCGGTGGTGTTGCGGTGGGTCTGGCGCACGCCCTTGGGCACGCCGGTCGACCCGGAGGTGTACATCAGCAGCGCGTCGTCGCGGTCGAGGCGCGGCACCACCTCGGCGAACGGCTCCGCCCCGGCCACCGCCGCGGCGAACGAGCCCTCCGGACCCGTCGTCAGGACCGCCGGTCCGTTGCCCTCGAGCAGGGTCTCCACCCGGTCGACGTCACCGGGCGGCAGCACGACGACGCGGGCGCCGCAGTCGACGAGGGCGTGGCGCAGCGGCGCGTCCGGGAACATGTAGTTCAGCGGGACGCCGACCGCGCCGGCCTGCCAGGCCCCGAGCAGCGCGATCAGGTACTCGAGGCAGTTCGGCGCGAACACCGCGACGCGCTCGCCCTCCCCGACCCCGCTCGTGCGCAGGTGGGTCGCGAACCGGGCCGCCCGGTCCGCGAACTCGTGGTAGGAGACCTCCTCCTCGTCGAGCCGCAGTGCGACGCGGTCGGCGTGATCCGCCGCCGCACGCCGCAGCAGGGTGGCGATGTTCATCCGCGAACTCCCCTCCGGAACGTCTCGAACCCCTCGGTCGCCGCCCGCGAGCGCAGCGCCGCGGACTGCGTGACGGCCTCGCGCTCCAGGGAGCCGCGCAGGTCGTCCCCGGTGGAGTGGTTGATCAGCCGCTTCGACAGGGCGACGGTGTACGGCGGGAGAGCGGCCAGCTGCTCGGCGAGGACGACGGCGCGCTCCAGCGCGGCCTCGGCGTCGGGCTCGACGGCGTTGGCCAGACCGAGCCGCTCGGCGTGCCGGGCGTCGATCTCCGGCGCGAGCAGCATGAGCTCCTTGGCCCGCTGCATCCCGACCAGCCGGGGGAGCAGCCACGCGCCGCCGACGTCCGGGACGACCCCGCGCCGCACGAAGATCTGGCACAGCCGCGCGTCCTCGCTCATGACGACGAGGTCGCACGCCAGCGCCAGGTTCATCCCGCCGCCGTAGGCGATGCCGGACACCGCCGCGACCACCGGCAGCGGCGACTCCCAGAATCTCGACGACGAGCCGGTGGAACGCCCGCATCAGGGCGAGCAGGCCCGGGTCGTCGCCGGCGATGTGCTCGAGGATCGAGTCGGCGTCGCCGCCGGCCGAGAAGTGCCCGCCGGTGCCGGTGAGCACCAGGGCGCGGACGTCCTCGTCGTCGCCGGCCGCGCGGATCGCCAGCTCGAGGGCCTCGGCGGTGGCGGTGCTCATCGCGTTGCGCCGCGTGGGGCGGTCGATGGACAGGATGCGGATCGGGCCGCGGTCGGAGGTGGCGACCCCGCACTCGTCGCTCACCGGACACGCTCCGAGGGGTCGGCCCCGCGCGCGGCGAGGACGTGGCGCTGCAGCTTGCCGGTGGTGCTGCGCGGCAGCTCGGCGGCCTCGAGGAAGGCGACGTAGCGGGGGCGCTTGAACCCGGCGAGCCGCTCACGGCAGCGCGCGACGATCTCCTCGGCGGTCACGGTGGCCCCGGGCGCCCGCACGACCGCGACCTTCACGGTCTCGCCCCACCGGGCGTCGGGCACGCCGTAGGCGCACACCTCCTGCACCCCCGGGTGGCCGGAGATGGCCTGCTCGACCTCGGCCGGGTAGACGTTCTCCCCGCCGGTCTTGATCAGGTACTTGACGCGGTCGACGAAGGAGAGCGTGCCGTCGTCGTTGCGACGCAGGACGTCGCCGGTGTGCAGCCAGCCGCCATGGAAGGCCTCGTCGGTGGCCGTCGGGTCGTCGAGGTAGCCCGCCATGAGGCCCGGTCCGCGCACGACGCACTCGCCCGGCGTGCCGTCCGCCACCTCGGCGAGCTCCGGGTCGCTCGGGTCGACGATCCGCACGTCCACCAGCGGCGTCACGTCCTTGCGCAGGTGCGGCGCCTCACCGGGGCCGGAGAAGCCGTGCGCGAGGACGTAGCTGGTCTCGGTCTGGCCGAACGCGTCGCAGAACCGGATGCCGTACTTCGTCGTGAGCTGCTCCACGACCGTCGGCATCATGTTCGCGTAACCGATCGCGAAGCGGAACGAGTCCAGGTTCCGCGACCCGACCGGCTCGGCCAGCACGTCGGTGATGACGCCGGGCAGCAGCAGCGTCCAGCTCAGCCGGTCGCGCTCGACGAGGTCGAGGATCCGCGCGGGGTCCGCGCGGCGCAGGCAGGCGAACCGGCCGCCGGTGAGCAGCGTGCCGTAGAGCGACTCGTCGCCGGCGCAGTGGAACATCGGCAGCCAGCCGATGAACCCGTCGTCGGGCGTGAGCCCGAACCACTGGGCGAGGCGCAGTCCGCGGATGGCGGCGGCCTGCTGGGTGATCATCGCGCCCTTGGGCGGGCCGGTGGTGCCGGAGGTGTAGAGCACGACGTGGAGGTCGTCGGGCTGGGCGGCCGGTGGCGGGGGTGGCGCGTCGGAGCGGGGGAGCGCGACGAATCCGGGGGTCGCGTCGAAGGCGTACCAGGCGGTCACCGACGGGGCGCGGTCGCGGATCGCGGCGGCGCTCGGGGCGAGGGCTCCGGAGGTGACGAGGGCGGTCGGGGCGGCGCTCGCGACGATGGCGGCGAGCTCGTCGGGGTGCAGCCGCACGTTGAGGGTGATCAGCGCGACGCCGAGGCGCGCGGCCGCGGTGTAGAGCTCGACGTACTGGGGGCGGGTCTCGGAGAGCACGGCGAGCCGGTCGCCGCGGCGCAGCCCGGAGGCGTGCAGCCCGGCCGCGAGCCGGTCGGTGCGCTCGCCCAGCTCGCGGTAGGTCCACGACGGTTCGTCGGGTTGGTCGGAGGTGATCGCGACCCGGTCGGCGAACACCCGGAACGCCCGCCGGAACAGGGCGTCGACCGTGATGCCGGTGGCCTGCTCGACGACGGTCGGACGGGCACGGGTCGCCGGGGCACCCGGCGCCGGGGCGGGTACTTCCGGCGCCGGAGCCGTGCCCGTCGCCCCCGCGCTCACGACGCCGCCTCCTCGGGCTCCTCGACGACGGCGAGGACCTGCCGCGTCTCGACCTGGTCGCCCGGCGCCACGTGCAGCTCCCCGACGACGCCGTCGACGGGTGCCGCGACCGTGTGCTCCATCTTCATCGCCTCGAGGACGACGAGGGCCGCGCCCGCACTGACGGTGTCCCCGGTCGACGCCAGCACCCGGATGACCGTCCCGGGCATGGGCGCGAGCAGCGAGCCGGCGTGCGCGACGGCGTTGGGGTCGGCGAAGCGGGGGACGTCGCGGAACGCACTGGACCCGTCGGGTCCGTCGACGAAGGTCTGGCCGGCGGCGCGGTGGATCCGGTAGGTGCGGCGGACTCCCGCGGTTTCCAGGACGACCTCATCAGGCGCCGCACCGTGTGAACGGATGTCGTCGTCCTGACGACCAAATCCGTTCACCTGGGCCGTCAGGCCCTCGCGCCGGAACGCGTAGGTCACCTCGAGCGTGCGGTCGCCGACGGCGTACGCGACCGACTGCGGCGGGCCCCCGACGTTGCGCCAGCCCGACGGCAGGCCGCGCAGCACCGGCGTCGCGGCCCGGTGCTCGGCCTGCAGTGCGAGGGCGGCCGCGACGGCTCGCGCCGGTTCGCCGTCGTCGGGCTCCGGGGTGACGAGCTCGGGGTGGCGCGGCAGGTAGCCGGTGTCGGTCCGGCCGGTGAGGAACTCCTCGTCGCGCAGAATGCCGACGAGCAGGTCGCGGTTGGTCGTGACGCCGTGGATGGCCGCCTGTGCGAGCGCGCGGGCGAGGGTGCGGGCGGCCTCGGCGCGGGTGGCGCCGTGGGCGATGACCTTGGCGAGCATCGGGTCGTAGTGCGGGCTGACGACGGAGCCGTCGGTCACCCCGGCGTCGACGCGCACGCCGCGCAGCGCGGGGATGGCGAACCGGTGCAGCGTCCCCGTCGCGGGCAGGTACCCGGCGGGCACGTCCTCGGCGTAGAGCCGGACCTCGATCGCGTGCCCGTCGATCCGGGCGCCGGTCACCTCGGCCGGCAGTGGATGACCTTCGGCGATGCGCAGCTGCAACGCCACGAGATCCAGCCCGGTGACCAGCTCCGTCACCGGGTGCTCGACCTGCAGGCGGGTGTTCACCTCGAGGAAGAAGAACGCCCCGTCCTGGTCGAGGACGAACTCGACGGTGCCGGCACCGGTGTAGCCGATCGCCTTCCCGGCGGCGACGGCGGCCGACCCGAGCCGGGCGCGCAACGTCTCGTCGACCGCGGGGGAGGGGCTCTCCTCCACGATCTTCTGGTAGCGGCGCTGGATGGAGCACTCGCGCTCGAAGAGGTGCACCACCTCGCCGCCGGTGTCGCCGACGATCTGCACCTCGACGTGCCGCGGGTCCTCCACGTACCGCTCCAGGAACACCGTCCCGTCGCCGAACGCCGACGCGGCCTCGCGGCGGGCTCCGTCAACGGCGTCGCGCAGCTCGGCGGCCGTCCGCACGATCCGCATCCCGCGCCCGCCGCCACCGAACGCGGCCTTGACCAGGACGGGGAAGCCGATCTTCTCGGCCACCGCGCTCAGGTCGGTCTCGTCGGTGACGGTCGCGCCGGGCAGCACCGGAACCCCCGCGGCCTCCATGAGCGCCTTCGCCTCGAGCTTGGAGCCCATCGAGGCGATGGCGTCCGGGGTCGGCCCGACGAAGGTCAGCCCGGCCGCCGCGCAGTCGCGGGCGAACCCGGCGTTCTCGGAGAGGAACCCGTAGCCGGGGTGCACCGCGTCGGCGCCCGTGGCCCGGGCGGCCGCGATGACGAGGTCGGCGCGCAGGTAGGTCTCGGTGGGCGACGCGCCCGGCAGGCGTACGGCCTCGTCGGCGAGCGCGACGAAGGGGGCGTCGGCGTCCGGGTCGGAGTACACCGCGACGGTGCCGATGCCGAGTGCGTGCGCGGTGCGCATGACGCGGGCGGCGATCTCGCCCCGGTTGGCGACGAGGAGCTTCTCGATCATGGAGCGCCTTTCCGCGGAGGTGCGCTTCGCGCCTGTGAGCACTTTTCCGTGCCAGGGCACGGAAAAGTGCTCACGAGCGCGCAGCGCACCGGGCTCACATCCGGAACGTGCCGAAGCCACGGCGGCCGGCGACGGTGTTGGAGTGCACGGCCGAGAGCGACATGCCGAGCACGGTGCGGGTGTCGCGGGGGTCGACGATGCCGTCGTCGTAGAGCTTCCCGGAGATGAAGAAGCTGTGGGACTCGGCCTCGATCTGCGCCTCGATCGCGCGGGTCCGGGCGGCGTCGGCGTCCTCGTCGAACGGCTTGCCCTGGCTCTGCGCCGAGGCCCGGCCCACGATCGACATGACCCCGGCCAGCTGCGCCGCGCCCATGACGGCGAGCTTCGCGCCGGGCCAGGCGAACATCAGCCGGGGGTCGTAGGCGCGCCCGGACATGCCGTAGTTCCCGGCGCCGAACGAGGACGCCATGTTGATCGTCAGGTGCGGGACGGCGCTGTTCGTCACCGCGTTGATCATCTTGGCGCCGTCCTTGATGATCCCGCCCTGCTCGTAGTCGGTGCCGACCATGTAGCCGGTGGTGTTCTGCAGGAAGACCAGCGGGGTGTCGGTCTGGTTGGCGAGCAGGATGAACTCGCTGGCCTTCTTGGCCTCCTCGCTGAACAGCACGCCGCGGTGGTTGGCGAGGACCCCGACGGGAAAGCCGTGGATGTTCGCCCACCCGGTGACCAGCGACGTCCCGTAGAGCGGCTTGTACTCGTCGAACTCGGAGCCGTCGACGGTGCGGGCCAGGACCTCGCGGGGGTCGAACGGCACCTTCGTGTCCGGCGGGATGATCCCGAGGATCTCCTCCGGGTCGTAGCGCGGTTCCGGGGCGTGCGCCGCGGGCGGCGGGCCGAGCTTGCGCCAGTGGAACCGGGAGACGATCTCGCGCCCGAGCCGGATGGCGTCGCGCTCGTCGGTGGCGAAGTAGTCCGAGAGGCCCGAGACCCGCGAGTGCATGTCGGCGCCGCCGAGGGACTCGTCGTCGGCGGTCTCCCCGGTGGCCATCTTGACCAGCGGCGGGCCGCCGAGGAACACCTTGGCCGCCCGGTCGACGAGGACGGCGTAGTCGCACATGCCGGGCACGTACGCGCCGCCGGCGGTGGAGTTGCCGAACACCAGCGCGACCGTCGGGATGGCCATCGAGGACAGCTCGGTGAGCTCGTGGAAGATGCGCCCGGCGGGGACGAACAGGTCGACCTGCGTCGGGAGGTCGGCGCCGCCGGACTCCACGAGGTTGATCACCGGGAGCCGGTTGGTCCGCGCGATCTCCAGTGCCCGCAGCGTCTTGCGCAGCGAGTACGGGTTCATGGCGCCGCCGCGCACCGTCGGGTCGTGCCCGATGACCAGGCACTCGACGCCGGAGACGACCCCGATGCCCGTCAGGACCGACGCGCCGACGGTGAAGTCCGTGCCCCACGCGGCGAGGGGGGAGAGCTCGAGGAACGGCGAGTCCGGGTCGAGCAGCAGCGCGAGCCGCTCGCGGACGGGGAGCTTGCCGCGGTCGCGGTGCCGCTGCATGTACCGCTCCCCGCCGCCGGCGACGACGAGCTCGAGCTGCTCGTCGAGCGCCGCGACGACCTCGAGCTGGTTCTTGCGGTTGCTGATGTAGCTCTCGGAGCTGGTGTCGAGCAGGGACTGCAGGACAGCCATCAACGGCCCCCGTAATGGTCGGTGTGGAGGTCACGGACGACGTTCTTCTGGATCTTCCCGGTGGAGGTCCTCGGCAGCTCGTCGGCGACGATGACCGCCTTCGGGACCTTGTAGCCGTCGAGCCGGTCCTTGAGGGCGGCGATGAGCTTGTCGGGGTCGACCTGCGTGCCGGGCTTGGGCACGACGACGGCCGTGATCGCCTCGCTCCACCGCGCGTGGGGGAGCCCCACCACCACGACCTCGGCGACGTCCGGCTCGGCGTCGTACACCGCGCGCTCGACCTCGAGGGACGCCACGTTCTCGCCGCCGGTCTTGATGACGTCCTTCGTGCGGTCGGCGAACCAGAGCACGCCGTCGTCGCCGAAGGAACCGACGTCGCCGGAGTGGAACCAGCCATGCGCGAACGCGGTCTCGGTCGCGGCCTCGTCGTGCAGGTACTCCTGCATCGTCGACGGGCCGCGGTAGACGATCTCGCCGCGCTCACCCGGGCCGAGGAGCTCGCCGTCGGGACCCATGATCCCGACCTGCACGCCGATCAGCGGTGTCCCGACCGACCCGACGTGGCTGAGCTGGTGCTCGGGGCGGAAGAACGTGGTGGCCGGCGACATCTCGGTCTGGCCGAACATCAGCGCGAACTCGCAGCCGTAGCCGTCGAGGCAGGCCTTGATCTGTGCCTCGGGCATGGGCGCCATGGCGTAGACGGCGCGCCGCAGCGTCGACACGTCCCGCGTCGCGAAATCGGGGTGCTCCAGGGCGGCGCGGTACATCATCGGCAGCCCGAAGACCTGCGTGATCCGCTCGCGCTCGATGGTCTCGAGGAACCGCACGGGGTCGAAGCCGCGGTGCACGAACAGCGTGGCGCCGAGGATGACCGCCGGCGTGCAGAACGCGTTGAGCTGCGCGGTGTGGAACATCGGCATCATCGCGATGAACCGGTCGTCGTGGCGCCAGCCGGAGTCCAGCGCCGCGGACATCGACTCGAGGTGGATCGCCAGGTGGGTCCCGACGACGCCCTTGGGGAACGACGTGGTGCCCGACGTGTAGAGGTAGGACAGGGGCGCCCGGTCGTCGATCGCGACCTCGGGCGGGCTGTCGTCGCTGGTGGCGAGCTCGTCCAGCGTCAGAGAACCGTCGTTGATCTCGGCGCCCCCGGTGCCGGGCGCGACGACGACGTCGGCCACCGTCGGGACCTGGGCGACCGCCTGCGAGATGGTCTCGAGGAGCTGCGACTCGACGACGATCCCGCGCGCCTGCGAGTGCCGGAGCACGTAGGCCACCTCGTCGGGCCGCCAGCCGAGGTTGACCGGCACGCACACGACGCCGGACTTGGCGCAGGCGTAGTAGACGGCGAGGAACTCGGCACTGTTGCCCGAGGCCAGCGCGAGCGCGTCACCGACGGCGTACCCCCGCGAGAGCAGGCCGTGGGCGAGACGGTTCACCCACGCGTCGAAGGCCGTGTACGTGAGCCGACGGTCGCCGTCGACGACCGCGAGCTGGTCCGGGTGGGCGGCCGCCGAGCGGGTGAGGGCGTCGCCGACGTTGATCCGCTGGGCGAGGTTGCGTGGGAGATCCATGACCGCCGTCTTTCGAGCCGACTCAGTACGACCGGGGCAGGCCCAGGCCGTGCTGGGCGACGAAGTTGAGGATCATCTCCCGGTTCACCGGGGCGATCCGGAGCAGCCGGGCGAGGCCCCAGTAGGGGAGCAGGCCGAACTCGGAGGCCACGCCGTTCCCGCCGTGGGTCTGCATCGCGGCGTCGGTGGCGGCGATGGCGGCCTCGGCCGCGGCGTACTTCGCCATGTTCGACTCCTCACCCGCCGGCAGCCCGTGGTCGTGCAGCCAGGCGGCCTTGCGCGTCATGAGCGCGGCCAGCTCGGTCTCGATCCGCGCCTTCGCGAGCGGATGCGAGACCCCCTGGTGCGCGCCGATCGGCCGGCCCCAGACCTCGCGCTCGTTCGCGTAGCGGGCCGCGCGGGCCAGCGCGTACCGGGCGATCCCGACGCAGAGCGCCGCGCCGGTGATGCGCTCGGGGTTGAGGCCGTGGAAGACCTGGCGGAAGCCCTGGCCCTCGTCGCCGACCAGCGACGACGCGGGCAGTCGGACGTCGTCGAAGTGCAGCGTGAACTGGGCCTCGGGGAGCATCACGTCGACCGGGAGCGGGGTCTTGACGAGTCCGGGCGCGTCGGTCGGGACGATGAAGAGCGAGAGCTGCGCGTTGCCCGACGCGTCCGTGCCGGACTTCGCGACCAGCAGCAGCGCCTCCGCATCGTCGACGCCGGAGATGTAGTACTTCTCGCCGCGGATCACCCACTCGTCGCCCTCGCGGCGGGCGGTGGTGGCGAGCTGGTGGGTGTTGGAGCCGGCGCCAGGCTCGGTGATCGCGAAGACGACCTTCTCGCGACCGCCCGCCAGCCCGGGGAGCCACTCCTTGCGCTGCTCCTCGGTGCCGTACTCGGCGATCACCGCGGCCGAGATGGCGTGCGTGACCAGCAGCAGCAGCATCGGTGCGCCCGCCGCGGCGGTCTCCTCGCAGACCAGGGCGAGCTCGACGAGCCCGCCGCCCCCGCCGCCGTAGGCCTCCGGGACCGACACCCCGATGTAGCCGGCGTCGCCCAGCGCGTGCCAGAGCTCGGTGCACTCGACGCCGCGGCGCGCGTGGTCCACGTAGTAGTCACCGCCGAAGGGGCCGGCGATCCGGCCGACGGCGTCCCGCAGGTCGCGGTGCTCGTCGGTCTCCACGAAGTCCACGCCGACTCCTCGCTACGCTGTGACTCGTCGTTCACTCAGGGGCGACCGTAGCGGCTCATCGGGCGAGTGACCAGAGCCACGACGGCCGCGGACCCGCTAGTCTCCCGTCCCACGACGGGGTCCGGACCTGCACGAGTTCCGGGGTCGTCGGGTGGTGGGCCTTCGGGGCCGTGGTGGACGCGGGGAGTGTGGCTCCCGTTCACCAGCGGGCACCAGGAGCGCCGGGAAGGACGTGGCGTGGGAGCACTAGAGGGCGACGCCCAGGTGAGCGAGCTCCGTCGGCCGGACGACGACGCGCCGTCCCCGGCGAAGCGTGGTCGTCGTGACCCCGCGCGCAAGGACCGCATCCTCGCCGCGGCCGCCGACCTCGTCGCCCGCCACGGCTACCACGCCGTCGGGATGGCCGACATCGGTGCGGCCGCGGGCATCGTCGGCTCGGGGATCTACCGGCACTTCGACAGCAAGGCCGCGCTGCTCTCCGCGCTGCTCGAGCAGCTCATGGACGAGATGGAGCGCGCGGCCGCCGACGCCGTGGCCAGCGCCGATGACGACCGCGACGCGCTCGAGCGCCTCGTCGCGACCCACGTGCGGTTCGCGATCGAGGAGCGCCGGCTGCTCCAGGTGTACTACCGCGAGGCGCACCACCTGCCCGAGGAGGCCCTCCGTGGGCTGCGGCGGGCGCAGCGGCACTACATCGAGGAGTGGGTGATCGCGCTGGCGGCGCTGCGCCGGGACCTCTCCGACGCCGAGCTCCGCGTCGCCGTGCACGCCGCGCTCGGCACCACCCAGGCCGTGCTCTTCCACCACAGCGGCCTGCCCGCCGACCGGCTCGCCGAGCTGCTCGAGGACATGGGCCGACGCTGCCTCGGGCTGCCGGAGCGCGCGCCCGCTGAGTGAATCGCCGATGACTGGCCCTTGCGCCATCGGCCCGCGGCTGGGAATGCTGCAGGTCACACCGCAGTGGGCTGGGAGGCACGCGTGGACCTGAGCACCACGACCTTCGACGTCACCACCCTGCGAGGCCGCCGCGCCGTGCAGCGGTGGGAGCGCACGTCCGTCGGCGACGTGTTCGAACGGCTCACCTGGAGCTACCCCGACCAGGTCGCGATCATCGGCCGCCCGGGCGCGTACTCCGAGGAGCGCTTCCGGCAGGTGACCTACCGCGAGGCCGACGAGCTCGCCAACCAGGTCGCCCACGGCCTGCTCGCCCGCGGCCTCGAACCCAGTGCCCGTGTGCTCCTGTTCTGCGAGAACTCGGTCGAGGCCTACGTCGCCAAGATCGGGATCGCGAAGGCCGGCCTCGTCGCGATGCCGCTCAACCCCAACCTCGCGCCCGACGTCCTCGAGCACCTCGTCGCCCACGCCGAGCCGACGTTCGCGATCACCGACGCCGAGACCTGGCCACGGGCCGCGGAGGCGTTCGCCCGCGCCGGGCTGGCCGCCGACGTGACCATCGAGATCGGCGGCGGGCCGGTGCCCGGCAGCCTCGGGTTCGGCGCCTTCGTCGACGCGCAGGCCGACGACGAGCCCGTCGTCGAGATCCACGGCGACGACATCTGGGAAATGCTGTTCACGTCCGGGACGACCGCGATGCCCAAGGGCGCGATGATCTCCCACTCGGCGAGCCACGTCGCGGCGATGAGCTTCGCGCTCTCGCTGACCCGCGGCACCGGGCTGGAGAACGAGCTGCGCGTCGGGACGTTCCTGCCGATGATCTACCACGTCGGCGAGCTGATCTTCGCGCTCGGCGCGTTCGTCTCCGGCGGCACACTGGTGATCGGACGCCGCCCGGTGCCCGCCGACGTGGCCGCGATGGTCGCCGAGGACCGGGTGACGGCGCTCTGGGCGGGGTCGCCCCAGTTCGTCACGGCGCTGACGAAGGAGTTCGAGTCGCTCGACGTGACGTGCCTCGACGTCGTCGTCTACGGGTGGGGCGCGCTGCCCCCCGAGATCTACCGGAAGCTGCTCTCGCAGACCGGCGAGTCGCTCGTCGTGCTCGGCATCTTCGGCCAGACCGAGGCGATCACGTGCCACCGGTTCTGGCCGCGCCGCTGGCCCGAGACCTACGAGGCCACGGCACCCGTCGTGAACTACGTCGGCCTGCCGAGCCCGCTGCTCGCCTCCGACGTGTTCGACGACGACGGCGTCTCGCTGCGCGACCGGCCCGGCGTTCCGGGCGAGGTCGTGTACCGCACCCCGACGGTGACGGCCGGCTACTACAAGAACGAGGACGCGACCCGCGAGGCGTTCCGCACCGGCTGGTTCCACTCCGGGCGACAGCGCGGCGTTCGACGAGGACGGCCTGCGCATCGTCGTCGACCGCATCAAGGACATCGTCAAGACCGGCGGCGAGAACGTGTCCAGCCTGCGGGTGGAGGCCGCGCTCTACGAGCACCCCGGCGTCGCGCGGGCCGCCGTCATCGGGCTGCCGCACGACTACTGGGGCGAGGCGGTGACGGCCGTCGTCGTGCCCGCGCCGGGCGCCTCGCCGTCCGCGGAGGAGCTGATCGCGCACGCCCGGACGCGGCTGGGCGGGTACGAGACGCCCAAGGCGGTCGTGTTCGCCGAGGACCTCCCGGAGACCGTCGGCGGCAAGATCCTGAAGTACAAGCTGCGGGCGGCGTACGCGGACCTGTACGCGGTGAAGGCCTGACGTGCGGATCGGGGTCAACGTCGGGCACTTCATCGGGTCCCCGCCGGCGGACTTCGCCGCGCGGGTCCAGGCGCTCGACGCGGCCGGCTTCGCGTCGCTGTGGTTCGCCGAGGCCTACGGGTCGGACGTGTTCACCCCGATGGCGTTCTGCGCGGCGCTGACGTCGCGGGTGCGGCTCGGGGCGGCGGTGGCCCAGTTGCCGGCGCGGACCCCGACGGCGACGGCGATGGCCGCGATGACGCTGGACCACCTGTCCGGCGGGCGGGTCGTGCTCGGCCTCGGGGCGTCGGGGCCGCAGGTCTCCGAGGGCTGGCACGGGGTCCCGTACGCGCGGCCGTTGGCGCGGACGCGGGAGTACGTGTCGATCGTGCGTGCCGCGCTGGCGCGTCGGAGCCGGTGCAGTTCTCGGGGGAGTTCTTCACGCTGCCGTCTCCTGGCTCGGAGCTGGGGAAGCCGTTGCGGTCGTCGTTGCACCCGTACCGCCCCTCGCTGCCGATCTTTCTCGGCGCGGAGGGGCCGAAGAACATCGCGCTGTCCGCCGAGATCGCCGACGGCTGGCAGGCGATGTTCTTCGCCCCGGAGTTCGACTCGTTCTACCGGTCCGCGCTCGACGAGGGCTTCGCGCGCCGGGCCGGTGGGCGTCCGGCCGGGTTCGAGGTGGTGGCGACGGTGCCGGTGGTGCTCTCCTCGGACGTAGAAGCGGCCGCCGACCGGCTGCGCCCGGAGCTGGCGCTCTACATGGGCGGGATGGGCGCCCGCGGGGCGAACTTCCACCACGACGTCTTCGTGCGGATGGGCCACGGGTCGGTGGCCGAGCGGGTCCAGGAGCTCTACCTGTCCGGCCGGAAGGCGGAGGCCGCAGCAGCGATCCCGACGGAGCTGGTGGAGCAGGTCGCGCTGATCGGCCCGGTCGGGAAGGTGCGCCGGGACCTCGACCGGTGGGAGGCGACCGTCGTCGACGAGATCGCGATCCAGGGCCTTCCCGACGACGTCGAGTCGGTGGCGCGGCTTCTCTGACGACCGGGTCCGAGTACCGGCGCTTCGAGACGATGCCGTCCGGCGTCAGTTCGACGCTCGGACCGGCGCGGATCGGCATCGCGGACGCAGAGTCAGGCCGTCCTCGGAGCGCCGAGCCCGATCACCTCCGCCGCAACCGAGTCGCCGCGACTCGGTTCCGGCTGTGTGTATCGCCGCCTCCGCCGAGGAACTCGCCGGAGATGACCGTGCACCTCCGCCAGGAGCAGCAGACGATGCTCTGGACGCTCGCCATGCACGCCCGCGACGCCGCGTCCCCGCAGCCGATCCTCGGCGACCGGTTCGCCGCCGAGATCTGCTCGACCGCGTCGATCAGCCCCCGAATCAAGGCGCCGCCATCGACGGCAACACCCCGCTGATCTGCACCCGCGCGAAGCTGATCGACGACGCCGCCCGCGCCTTCCTCGACCGGCACGACGAGGCCGTCGTCCTGCACCTCGGGTGCGGCCTCGACAGCCGCGTCCTGCGCCTCGACCCCGGCCCGGGCGTGCGGTGGTTCGACGTCGACCAGGAGCCGGTCATCGAGCTGCGCCGCCAGCTCTACGACGACCACGAGAACGTCACGACGATCGCCGCGTCCGTCACCGACCCCGCCTGGTGGTCGCGGGTTCCCGACGACCTCCCACGGCTCGTCCTCGCCGAGGGCCTGCTCATGTACCTCGACCCCGACGGCGTCCGCAGCGGTCGTCAGCAACGCGCTCGAGCCCGGCGGCACCCTCGTCGCCGACACGGTCGCTCCGTGGGTCACCTGGATCGCGGGCTGGCAGCCGGCGATGCGCGCCGCCGACACCGGCTTCCGGTCCTCGACCACGGACCTGGCGGCAGCGGCGACGTCGTACCCGAAGCGGGACGAGATCTCCCTCGTCGACGCCACCGCGACCCGCACCGGGGGCGTCCTGTCGACCGCCATCCGTCTCTTCGCGCTGGTTCCCGGGCGGCCGCGACGCCATGGTCCTGAGCACCTACGGGCACTAGCACTGTGCGCTGCTCCAGGCCGGTGACGTCCACCTCCGGACCGGGCGTGACGACAGCGGTTGGAGCCTTTACCCGCGGGTAGCCTCGCCTACGACGTTCCGTAGGAGGAGGTGTTCGTCGTGGCCGATGTTTCCCGCCTGCCGGCTGCGCTGGTGACCCACTGGGACTGGCAACGTCACGCCGCCTGCCGCGACATGGATCTCGAGATCTTCTTCCATCCCGACGGCGAGCGGGACCCGTCCCGTGCCCAGCGCGTGGCCCGCGCGAAGACGATCTGTGCCGACTGCCCCGTCGCGGCCGCCTGCCTGAGCTGGGCCCACCAGGTCGAGGAGCCGTACGGCATCTGGGGCGGCGAGAGCGAGGACGAGCGTCGGGCGATCCTGCGCGGTCGGCGACCCGCCCGTCTTCCGTCCGACCCGACCCCGCGCCCGGCCGCATGAGATGACCGACCGCCCCAGCGACGTTGTCCCCAGTGATTCCAGGAGGTCACCCATGTCCGAGGACACCAGCACCATCTCGACCGCTCCCGCCGCCCGGGTCCCGGAGCTCACCGGCGTCCCGGCCAACGAGGCCCACGACCGGGCGCTCGACGCCGGCGTCCTCGCCGTCGCCGAGAACGCGTGGCACACCGCCGCGGGACGCGCCCACGTCGGCCGTCAGGACCCCGAGCCCGGCACCCCCGTCGAGACGGGCTCCATCGTGCGCATCTGGATCAGCTCCGACTGATCGAGGCCCGGCTCAGGCGCTGGTCTCGACCAGCGTCGTGATCCGGACCCACGACGGCGTCGTCGGGGTCGACCCGAACCCGAACCGCACGGGCGGGTCGACCTTCGTCATGCGGCCCTGGTGCTCGCCGCCGACGCGGACGTCGGCGTCGGTGATGCGGTGCAGGTCGCGGGCGCCGTAGTACTCGGTGCGCCCGTGGCCGGCGCTGCCGACGGTGCGGACGCCGGGCAGGACGCGTCGGGCGATCGCGTCGATGGTGGCGATCCACCGTGGGGCGGTGGCGAGCCGGGTGGGGACGGCGCGGAGCAGGTAGCCGAGCGGGGTGCGGCGGCCGAGGTGGAGGGTGGCGGTGAGGTCCCCGGCCTGCAGGCTCGCCGTCGTGCCCTCGACGTGCATCGACACCGGCAGGAGCCGGACCTCGTCGAAGGTGTAGGTCGTGCTGACGAAGTCGGCGACCTGCTGGGTGGGGGCGAGCAGGACGCGGTGGCCGTCGGCCTGCTCGACCATCACGTCGGTGAACGCCCCGTACGGCGAATTCGGCCAGTGCCCGACGACGAGCCGCAGCCCCGACGCCGTGCCCACGCCGCCGATCCACCCGTCGAACCGTTCTGGCTGAGTCATCGCCCGTGAGTGTCGGTGGTCGGGCGCATCCTTCGCGCGTCGGGGACGAAGTCCTCGAACGGGACGCGGAGGACGAGATGTGCTGGATGTGTGACGACCCCACGATGACCAAGACCGACGCGCTGGCCCGGATGGCGGGGCTGGTCGAGGAGTACGGCTGGGCGATCCAGTCGGTCGCGGGGGACCGGGTGCACCCGCCGTGGGCCTACACGGTCGGGCTGACGCTGCGGGGTCTGCCGGAGCTGGTGGTCACCGGGCTGCGGGCCCCGGAGTCGGGCGAGCTGCTGAACGAGTTCGCGGACGGCGTGGTCCACCACGACGAGCGTCTGACGCCGGGGGAGCGGCTGCGGTGTCCCGCACGGACGCGAGATGGAGATCGTCGAGCTCGCGCATCCGGACGCGCACCTGGTCACCGCGGTGTCGTTGTTCCCGGGCGTGCCGCTGCGGGCGCTGCAGATCGTGTGGTCCGACGACCGCGGCCACTGGCCGTGGGACGTCGGGTTCCGGAGCCGGCGGGGTGGTCAGCCGGTGCTCGGACCGCGGTCGGTGGGTGGCTGACGATGCTGACGGGCGAATCAGCGCTTCGGATTCCACTGAGTTGACGGCTTCCAGTCCTCCATGTGCCGAAGCCAGTCCCGGAGCGAAGGAGGGAGTTGCTCCACGACCTCGCGGCCCTCTTCGTCGGGGTGGGGAAGGCCCTCCAGGAACCCCGTGGCGATCACGGTCTCCATCTCCTCGTCCCCTGCGGCAAAGAGGTCGCCGAGTACCTTCGCGGCTCTGAGCGCCGCTGTGGCGTCCGACGTGCGTCGGTGAACAGCCCGCCAGTACCACCTGGCGATGTCGCCGAGAAGAACGGTGGAAAGCACCTCGTCGTTGCATTCGATGTGGCGGTCCACGATCTCCGCGGCCTCCGTAGAGGACGATCGGAGCGCGTCAGCGAGAGGGGGTCCCGTTGCGTCTGGGGGCTCGTCGTCAAGGTCGGTCATGGCGTCCTCCCCAGGGCATCCATCAGGTTCTCGTACTCGCGCTCAGCGACCTCGCGGTCCGCGGTCGAGGCACGTGGGTGACGCCGCAGCCACCGCCTCAACGCTCGAACGTAGTTGTTCGCCTTCGCCGTGTGGAATTTGTCCTGCACCGACTCTCCGGTCGATCGTTCAAATCGCACCGCGTCAGCAGTGGTGCCGTCGCCTGTTCGAGTCGACGACCGCGTCCCGCGATAGAGATCATTCACGATGTTGTCGAGGTCAGGGTCCGTCACCGAGGGTCGTGGGGCGGCTGGCGATCCAGACGGGCCGGGCTGGAGGGGTTCGATCCGATCCGGACCTGTGGCGCTCTGCGCCACGGAGATGACACCGGCCCCCACTGTGGTCAGGCCGGTCGCGATGAGGCCGGCGGACGCGATGCCGAGGGGCACACCCGCCACGGTCCCGCCCCCGGTCAGGTCGAGGGCGAACCCGCCGATCTCGCCGCCTGCTCCGAGGAAGACCTCTCCCGCACCGAGGGCCATGGCCGCCACCGCGCCAGGGTCGTGCAGAGCGGCGTTGCCGAGGGAGGCGAAGGCGTTCCCGACGTCGGCGACCGTCAAGCCCGTGCCGCCGCCCGTCGGCGCCGAGGGTGCCGACGGAGCGATCCCTCCGAGCCCTGAGCCCGCCTCGGCCACCGCCCGCGCCGCGGCCTCGTTGGCGACGGCGGCTCGTTCCTCCGCGTTGACCATAAGCGTCGCCGCGTCGTCCATCGCCTGCTCTGCGGCGTCGCGGGCCGCGTCCGCGGCTGCTGCCGCGCCCGAACCGGCGGCACCGAGCGCGGCCCTGCCGTCGAGCATCGCCTGCTCGCCGCGGCCGTAGTCGGCCTGGGCAGCGCGGAGCTCCTCGGCATACCTACCGAGCGGGCCCGCCGCCTGCGATGCGGCGTCGGCCGCTCGCTGGAGGTCGCGCGCGTGGCCCTCGATGGTGGCGCGAGCGGCGTCGGCGGCCTGTCCGGTCCAACCCGACATCGCCTGCCCTCGGGCGGCCAGCGCGTCCCGGCCGTCCTGGAGGGCCGCCGCAGCCGCCCGCAGCTTGTCGGACGCGGCCAGCACGGCGTCGGGGTCGCCGGGTAGCGGCATCAGCGAGGCCCGTCGAAGCCCGGGAGAGGGACGTCCGACAGTCGGTGTGACGCGGCCCCGTCGGACCTCTGGTAGGTCGCAGCGTTGACGTCGAGGGCGTGAGCGGTGTCCGCGACGCTGCGGAGGGCCGTCCCGACGGCCTTGTCGACGGCGGAGGCGAAGTCGTAGGCGGCCCCCGTCAGCGGACCTGTGCCCGCCGCCCCGGCGGCCGTTTGGGCCGCAGCAATTGCCTGCCCTCGGGCACCGTCGACCTGGCTCGCGTCGTTGCGCAGACCGGCTGCGCTCTGTCTGAGCTCTTCCGGCTGCATGTCGAAGCCGTCCGGCACGCCGGCTCCCTCCGCCCGAGGCGTCAGGAGTGTGACAAGCGCTTCCCGCTCGCGGTGGCGGTTCCGAGAAAGTGAGGCGGGGTCGGCGGCTCAACTCCGGGCCCGCGGGAGGCAGCACTTCTTGTACTTGACGCGGGAGCCGCACCAGCACGGGATCGTTCCGGCCGGGCGGCCACTCGAGCATCGGGCCGGCAGGGACGTCCTCGACGTTCTCGCCGGCGAGGTTCGCGGCCAGCAGCTCCGGGGTCGCGACCTCGACCGGCATCGGCCCCTCCTCCTGGAGGACCTGCTCGATCCACGTGCGGTGCTCGTCCCAGGTCGACCCGAGCGTCTTCGCCCGGTCGGGGAACGCGGCGAGCATCTGGCCGAAGGCAGCCTCCGGCCAGAACAGCATCTCGGGGAGGGGGCCCTGGTCATCGAGGTCGTCGACGTCCCGGTCGATGTCGTCGGGGGGAATGCCCAGCTCCCGTCGCACGACGCGGCGCCGGCGTGCCAGGCTGATCTCGATGATCCCGGCCTCCTCCGCGGCCTCGGAGCCGGGTTCCGCCCGTTCAACGATGTCCGCGGCCGTGATCAGGGCCGAGGTCAGCCATTCCTCGGCCAATTCGGCGCGCCCGTTCTCCGTGAGCGCCTCGATCACGTACAACTCGGCCATCTCGTCGCGGGTCAGCAGGGGTCGCAAGGCCTGCAGCTCGCGCATGCCCTCGTCGTCGTGACCGAACCGCAGCAGGAGGTCGGCGAGTCGGCCGCGCAGCCAGTGCTCGTCGCGCGTGTCCCGGGCGCTCGCGACGGCCCGCCGTGCCCAGGCGAGCGCCTCGTCCCCGTCGCCTCGTGCCTCGGACAGGTCCGACGCGAGCCCGAACGCGTACGACGCGTCGTCCGCATCGGCGAGCCGTTCCTCCTCGACCGCGGCCACCAGCTCAGCGATGTACGGCCGCGCGTCGTCGGCGCGATGGGCGTCGTAGGCGATGCCGGTGAGGTCGTCCTCGGTCAAGGATGTGGCCACACCGCAGCACCGTAGGCGGACCGGTAGCCGTCGCGGGACCTCGGTGTTCCCTACGAGGGTCGATCGGCGCCGATCACGGCCAGGAGGCTTACGAGCGTTCGAGTCGCAGCACCGACGTGCCGAGTTGGTACGAGTTGATCGTCCCGCGGGCCAGTTCGCGCAACGTGCGCGTTCTTGCCACGACCTCGGCAAGTTCGCCGGGCGCGGCGGTAGCGACCTCCTCGTGCCCGTCGGGATAGCTCGTCGTCCGGACCAGGGCTGGAGTGTCGACGTTCTTCACGAAGACGCCTCCTGGACGATCTCGGCGTCGATGATCTCGACGAGACCGCCCCGCAGCTCTTCGTCGTCGACCTCGACCGGGATGCCGTACTTCTCGCGTAGGAACCGCTCAAGGTAGAGGTGCTCGGCATCGTCGACGACTGGGCCAACGCACGAGCGTTGAGGCCTGCACCGACGACGATCCCGATGACCGGTACCGCCTGGGCGAGCTTGCGCTGGGTGAGACGCATACCGAGCGCTCCATAGACAGCCCGGACGACTTGGGTGACCTGATTCGAGCTCAGCTGCTTCCAGGTCTGCTTCCGTGCCAGTGCCTGGACGATCTTGTTCAGCTCGCGATACGCGACGAGCTTGCTGGCATCTTCGGCAAGTCCCATGGACAGAACGCCAAGGGCAAAGACGCGCTCGGCTGGGTCGTCAATGTCGTAGCCGTAGTAGGGCGCGACGTGGGCGACTGCTCGGTTGCTCGCGACGATTCCAGCCGCGGCATCGGCTGCCATGGCGCTTACCACGGCGCCAACGCCAGGCGCAGCCGCGACACCGCCGGTGCCGACCGCACCACCCGCCGCGAGCATGGTGCCGCCTGAGGCCAGCACCCGGTGCCCGCGCCCTGTAGGGCGGAACCCGTGATGTAGGCGAGGTCGAGACGCGGCTTGACCGTGTGGATGTCGCCGACCTCGAGCTTGCGCACGTCAGCGAGGCGGGCGACCTCGTGGCCCCGCTTACGGAAAGCTTCGAGGACGGCCTCGGTGCGGCAGTGGCCGCCCCGGCCCGCGCTCCGCATCGGTCGGACCTTGCAGTGACTGAGCGAGCAGCTCGGCGAATTTTTCAGCGCCCGGCAACTTCTCGAAGGTCGCGCCAGCCCGCTCCCTTCCCTGCCCAGCCACCGCGAGGCCCTCGTCCTCCACTTCTCGGGCACCAAGCGTCGCGTAGCCGACGAGAAGCGCTTGGTCTTCCAGTCCTGTACCGCCTGCCAGTGGCGGGCATCGTCGGCGCTCATGTCTCGTGCTGCGCGAGCGGCCGTCAACTTCATCCGTCCCCGCGGGTCGGTAGGGGCACGGTACTAACCGTGATCGACCGGTCACGTAGGGGCCTCAGTGCCGATCGACAACTCAGCCCGAAGCAGCGCTGCCAAAACCGGCCATGATGAAGGTGAGAACGACGACGGCCGCGACCGTCAACCAGACGACGCCGACACCGCGCCGGGTCTGCGTTCACGCCGCCGTAGGACAGCGACGCTCGCGACCACACCAAGGGCGGCAGTCGCTGCCGAGAGCAGTCCTACGACCCCGCCAACGCATCCAAGCGGCGACACTCTGCACTCGCCGAACGTCGCCACCGTGCCGAAGATGGTGATCGTCAACCAGAGCGCGTGTAGGACGATGGCCGTGACGGCGCCGGCCACGATCCATCGCTTGGTGTGCCCCGAGGGTGCGTCGCCGGCGTGCGGCGGCGAGGCGGGGGCAGGCGGGGCAGCGGCCGGTCCGACAGCTTCTGGGGACTTCGCCCAACGGGCTTGGATCGGTGGCCCAGGCGGAGCTTGAAGGGTCGGCGGCGGTGCGGCGCGCGTGGCCCGCAGATGCTGCATGGGGACCGGAGGCGAACGAGGACTCGGCGGTGCGGGAGCAGGAGCCGCGGCTCGAGGGGCCGCCGACCTCAGCGCGGCTCGTGCGGCGTCGCTCAGATCGCCGGCGCGTCGATAGCGCTGGTCAGGGTTCTTGGCCAGCGCCGTAGCCACGACCTCGTCGAACCCTGGCGGCAACTCGCCGGAGGCTGATGGACGGGGTGGCGGCGCGTTGAGGTGCTGGTACATCAGGTTCGGGAAGCTCGTGCCTTCGAAGGGCGTCGATCCGGTGAGCATTTCGTGGAGGACGCAGCCGAGGGCATAGACGTCGACGCGCCGGTCCGCGTCGCGGTCCTCCGTGAAGCGCTCCGGCGCCATGTAGGCCGCGGTCCCCACGGCATGGCCGGTCGCGGTCAGTCGTGCCGAGCATCGATCCCCGCCGCGATCCCGAAGTCGATGAGTAGACGAAGTCGTCGGAGCCACGTCGCGCGGCGGCGAGCAGGATGTTCGACGGCTTAGACGTCGCGGTGCACCAACCCATCGTCGGTGCGCTGCGTCGAGTGCGTCCGCGACCTGGCTCGAAGATGGGAGGACTGCTCGAGCCGGGCGGCAGCGCGCCAGTGGGCTCTGAGGGTCTTAGCGAGGTCGATCGCCTTCCACGAGCCGCATGTCGAGGTAGAGACGTCCGTGGCAGCTCGCCGTAGTCGTGGATAGGGATTACGTGCGGGTCGTTGAGGGCGGGCGGCTACCTGGGCTTCCCGGCGGAACCACTCCTCGATGCCCTCGTCGCCCGTGAGTTCCCCGGGCAGCAGCTTCAGTGCGACGGTCCGCGCCTTGCGGGTGTCGAGGGCGCCGAGCCAGACCTCGCCCATTCCGCCACGCCCGAGTAGCTCCTCGAGTTCGTAGGGACCCGACCGCCGGCCACCCATCGGCTCTCCCGCCGTCGTTGGTCGCTCGGCCGGAGCTTAGTGATCCTTCCTCAGCTGGACGCGACGGCGTCTCGGTCGGCACGACAAGAGCAAGGTGGCAAGCTGCTCGCCGTGGCGCTCCTTCAGGATCAAGCTCGCGGCCCGCGAGGCGGCGATGGCCTGGCTCGACGAGCGCACCCAGCTCGGGACGCAGCCGGTCAGCGGCCCCGACGTCGCGAACTTCCCGTTCCAGGGCGAGTCGGTGTCGCTGTTGCTGCGCCAGCAGGGGATCTGTAAGCCGCGTCAGCTCGATGCGGCTCTCTCGATCCGAACGACCTGGACGCCACCTGGCGGCAACGCGCCCTACGAAGACGTCGAGGGGCCTGATGGCTTGGTTCGTTACGCCTACCGCGGAACCAACCCGGACTTTCCGGACAACCGCGCTCTCCGCCGCGCCTTGGAATTCCAGCTGCCGCTCATCTGGTTCGTTGCCGTAGCGCAGGGCGTCTACATAGCGGAGTACCCCGTCTACGTCGTTGCCGACGAGCCCGAGCAACTTCGAGTGGCCTTGGCGATCGGCAAGGAGCAGCGATGGCTGGGTGTACCGGAACCTGATGAGGTCGACCGCCGGCGCACCGTCAAGCGGCTGACGAAGCTACGATTGCATCAGCCTGTCTTCCGCGCTCAGGTCCTCAGCGCGTACGAACGTTCCTGTGCGATGTGCCGTCTCAAGCACGTCGAGCTGCTCGACGCTGCGCACATCATCCCGGATGGCAAGGAGCGCGGTACGCCGATTGTTCCCAACGGGCTGTCCCTCTGCTCGATTCACCACCGGGCCTTCGATGCCAATGTCCTCGGCGTACGGCCCAACATGAAGGTCGCCGTCCGCCGCGACATTCTCGACGAGATTGACGGTCCTATGCTCAAGCACGGGCTGCAAGCGATGGAGGGTGTTTCGCTGACTCTGCCCAAGCAGCGGGCTCAGCACCCCGACCGCGAGCGGGTCGAGGAGCGTTACGAGGAGTTCCGTGCGGCGGGCTGAACGGCTACGCCGCTCACACTCCCCGCAGCCAGCGCCGCAACGCCCCGACTTCTCTCTTCGGCAAGCCCTCCGTACGGTGGAGCTCTCGCAGGTACTTGAACGGTGGTTCGGCGCCGTTGGATTGCTCCGTGTCGCGTAAGATGCGTTGCCCACGCTCTTGACGGGATAGGCGTGGCACTAGCGCTCATGCCTTCACTCCACTCGGAGAATGTCCTTCGAGTGATCCACCCGCGCTTATACATCTCAATTTGGTCTTCGCACAGCTGGAGATACAGAGTGATGGCGTGCCTGTCCTCGATCGAGACGGCGTGATCACCGCCCGCAGCGGTTTCTTGCGAGAGCCGGTCGATCAGGGACCAGTAGCGCTCGATGTAGAGCGCCTCGAACTGCCGATTGCGCTGCAGCTGGCTTCCGCGAAGGCTGATTCCGGCGAAGATGACGCCGATAGCCGTGATCACAGATGCGATCGCCTGAGTCATGTATCTCCACGGGCTTTGGTGCGGCAGCGCCGGATGCTAGACGACGTGCGCCTCGGGGCTCCTCATGGGCGGAGCTTTCGATCCAACGGTGCCGTGCGAACATCCCCTCGGGGGTGGATGGATGTCGACGTCGATCTCATGGGTCGATCACGACGAGGACGCGCGCCGGGCGATGCGCGAGATCCTCGAGGACTTCTCCGAGAAGTCGGCGGTCGACGAGCTCGGGCTAGGGGTCGTGCGCGACGCACTGTCAGAAGCGCTCTACCCCGGCACCTCGACGCTGCACCGCCGGCCGCGGTACCTGCTCTTCATCGCGTGGACGTACCGGGACCTCATCCACAGCGGGCTGGCCGGACCGAAGGCCGTCGAACGCGGTGAGCGCGACGAGCACCGTGTCCGGAAGGCGCTGACGAAGCACTACAGCGAGCGTGGGGAGCAGGGCGAGATCATCGGGGTCCGCGCCGGTGAGTCCCTCAAGCGCCTACCCAGCGCCGTCTACTGGGCCGCGTTACGGCGCTACGGCATCCGCCACGAGAGCGCCTCTGGCTCGGTGGACGCCTACTGCCACTTGCTCGCGGGCTATCAGGACGGTCGCCACAGGGAGGCTCTTCTCCGCGCCGGGGACGACCCACCGGAGAACGTGACCGAGCTGTGGGCGGAGCTCCCGGAGGTCGATCCGCTGCGGTTCGACGAGGTGTCGTTCGATCTCAACGCGGCCGAGGCGCAGTTCCTCCGCGAGCGCCTCGTCAGGTCCGAGGCGCGCCACCGCACTCCGGAGGAACAGTCGATGCTCGCCTGGTTCGCCGCGCAAGACGACTGGGACCCGGAGCTCGAGCCGGCCAGCCTCGTGGACGACGAGCGCCTCCCCGCCCGAACGCGACAGATCCTCCGCTGGGGCACGCTGTTCGACCTGTCGGTCCACGGCGCACGATTGCTCTACAACCTCCAGTGCGCCGAGCTCGTCAAGAAGGACGACCTCCAGGACAAGTACCGGAAGGGCCTGGAGGAGTGGCGAGCGAGGGCAATCGCGGCCGAAATGACCAGTGCGTGGCCGGCCCGCGAGTTTTGGGCGTGGATGAGCGTGGCTCGGCCGAGCGGGCTCGCTCGCGTCGAGCGTTTTCACTCGCGATGGATGCGCGCCCTAGAGGACACCGGCATGTCCATCGCGGACGATGCCACCGCCCGAGCCCTGCTCGCCGAGCGCGAGGTGCAGCTCAAGAAGTCCCTCGCCCGCCTCCGACCTGGTGGCAGTCGGCGCCTCGACCTCTACGAGGGCGACGCCGGCATCCGGCACTACGACTACAACTGGTGGATCGCAAGACGAGTGCTCGACGACGTCCACGCCGGCCTTACGGCAGGAGCCTGATGCTCGAGCTCGACACCCGCACGCTGCTACTCGACGCGCTGCGCCCGCCGGCGGGTCACCGGCTCGACATCGCCATCGGCACCACCTTCACCCTCGACCTCACCGCGCTGCTCGCCGTCCCGCTCGCCGCGGCATTGCGTGATAGGGCGACGCCGGACCAGGACCCGGAGGCGATAGATACCGCGCTGGAGGCCTGGACCTGTTCGAGACGGTGCGCCAACTCGCGGACCGCGTAGTCATCTTCGCCCAGGCCGGCATGACAGCCGTGCCGAAGCGCTACCGGCCGCTGTACGCCTGCATCGAGGACAGCGTCGTCCCCGTCGGCGGCCCCGGCCCGGGCGCATCTTCCACCCCAAGCTGGGCCATGCGGTTCCGGCGCAAGA
The DNA here is from genome assembly GCA_963849235.1 of uncultured Actinomycetota bacterium. Taxonomy (GTDB): domain Bacteria; phylum Actinomycetota; class Actinomycetes; order Mycobacteriales; family Pseudonocardiaceae; genus Actinomycetospora. The sequence continues at coordinate 121,984 of CAWKGY010000012.1, forward strand.
CCGGGGAGGTCCACCACCGCGTCGTCATCCTCACCCGCAACTTGACCTTCGACCGCTCTTGGAGGTCATGGTCAGCGCAGACGAGCAGCCCGACGCCGAGCGCGCGTTCGACACGACCGGCCTCCTCGCCGCTCTCCGGCGCCTCCGCGGCTGACCAACGGCCGCGTCGACCAGCTCGCCCCCCTCGACGACCTCGCTACGACGCTCGCGTCGGCGCGCCTGCCCTTGCCTCCCCGAGCCCATGCGGGTGGGTTCGTGCCGCTCGGGTGGGACGACGACTCGACGGAGTGGCCGTTCGACGAGCAGTGCCGCGACGCCCTCGTCGTGAGCCCGTTCCTCACGTCGAAGGCAGCCGACCGCTTCCTCCGCACAGCCAAGCACGGCGCGACGGCGGTCTCACGTCCGGCGGCCTTCGACGAGGTCGCAGGGTCTCTCCCCGGAGGCGCAACCACGCTAGTTCCGCTGCCCGAATCAGAGCCAGCCGAAGAAGATCTCGACCCGACGACGCTGCAGGGGCTGCACGCCAAGCTCTACGTCCAGGATCATCGAGGCGGTCCGTACTCGATGTGGGTCGGGTCAGCGAACCTCACCGACGCCGGCCTCGGTGGGAACACCGAGCTGCTGGTGCGGATCGACGGAGAGCGCGGCGACTACGGCACCGCCGCTGTCCTCGGCACCGAGCGCGCCGACCGCAAGCTCGGTCTCCGCGACCTCTTGACCGACTACGGCCCGAGCGTGGACGTCGAGCCGGAGCCAGAAGACGGCGTGCTCCAGGGTCTCGGCATCGACATCGCGGCCGCTGGCGTCCAGCTCACGGTGGAGCCGTCAGTCGACGTCGAGACCTGGGACGTGGCCGTCCAGCTCGGCCAGACATTCCCAGACCTCGAGCTGGACGCGCGCCTCCTCACCCTCCCGGGCGGGCTACCGGTCCACGAGGGTGCGGCACGGTGGAGCGGCTTGGCCACCACGTCTATCACGCCCTACGTCGTCCTCGGACTCGTGCGAGACGACCGTCGGCACGAAGTCCTCGTCCACGCCGAGATCGATGGCGACCCGGGCCATCGCCGCAGCGCTGTCCTGGCCAGCTGTATGTCCTCCCCGGAGGAAGAACTTCCTGCGCTATGTGCTCGCACTGCTCGGTGAGGACGACCCGGTCGCCGGCAGCGATGATGGCGCCTGGACATCGGCTGCGATGGGCGCGTGGCTCGACCCGGAGCGAGTCCTGGAGAGCCTCCTCCTCGCCGCTTCTCGCTCTCCGCAACGTCTTCAGCAGCTCAAGCTGCCTCATCATCGAGCTGGAGCGCACTGAGCGGGGCCGAGGCGTCATCCCCGACGACTTCCGCACGGTCTGGGAGCCGGTCTGGGCAGCGGCGGGGGACAGCGCGTGACCCAGCAACGACCCGACGTGGACGCGATCCGCGGACGAGCTCAAGGACTTCCAGCGAGCCACGGTCGACGCGGTGACCGCGCGGATGTTCGACCCGAAGGCCCCGCAACGCCGATTCCTGGTTGCCGACGAGGTCGGGCTGGGGAAGACCAAGATCGCTCGCGCTGTCGTCGCCACCACCGTCGATGCGCTGTGGGACGACCCTAGTGTCGAGCGGATCGACGTCGTGTACCTCTGCTCCAACGCCCAGATCGCCCGCCAGAACGTCCGTGACCTCGACGTCGTCGGCGCGGGCACCGAGGACCGCCTCGCCGACCGCATCGCGCTTCTGCCTCGGGCTCTGCGCGGGCTGCGCGACCGGCGCCGTCAATCTGGTCGCGTTCACCCCCG
>CAWKGY010000013.1:0-74979 GCA_963849235.1 uncultured Actinomycetota bacterium
GTCGCCACCGCGCCCGGAAGGTCCGGTTGGTCCGGAGAAGCCCGGCACGCCGACACGTCGTGTGCCCGACGCTGGGCCGAACGGGGCCCGGGCCTCGTCGCGACCGGGGACGGCCGCCGGCGGCAGGCACACCGAGGCCGGGGGTCACCCGGGGCGCGATCTCGGGCTCCCGCAGGACGGACCCGGGTCGGTGGCCGCCCCGCTGCCCCGCGCAGGCCAGTTCCTGCTCGACCTGCTGGTCGGCGGCCTCGTCGCGTCGGCCATCAGCTTCCCGGCCCCGGCCTACCTCAGCCTCGCGGTGTGGGCCGTGCTGGTCACCCTGCCGGTGGCGATCATCGGCCAGACGCCCGCGATGGTCCTGACGGGGCTGCGGGCCGTGCGCGTCGACGGGGCGCGCCGCGTGGGGGCGTGGGCCCTCGCGCGGACGTTCTCGCTGTTCTTCGTCGTCCCTGCGCTGATCATGGACGGGGACGGGCGCGGCCTGCACGACCGCGTCAGCCGCACCGTCGTCGTGAAGACGCGTTAGTCGCGCCACGGTGGCGCTGGGTCACCACTCGTTCCTCGTGGTGCACCAGCGTCCACCGGCGCGGGTCGCTAGCGCCTGCGGACGGTGCGCTGCATGCCCTTCATCCCCGCGCCCTTGGGCATCGGGCCCTTGGGCATCGCCGGTCCGCCACGCCCCGCGATGGCCGCCAGGCGCTTCTCCAGCGTCTCCATCTGGTCCTTGTCGATGTTGCGGGGGAGCTTGGTCATGTGGCGCTGGAGCTTGGAGAGCGGGACGTCGCCCTCCTCGTTGCCGACGGTGAACTCGTAGATCGGCACCTGGCCCGCGACGCGCGAGACCTTCTTCTTCTCCTGGGCCAGCAGGTTCTTCGTGCGGTGCGACGCGCCCTCGCCCACGAGCACGACGCCCGGGCGGCCGATCACGCGGTGCACGACGTCGAGCTGGGTCGTCCCGGCGACGGCCTGCGTCACCCGCCACTGGCCGCGCATGTTGTCCAGCGCCCACCCGGCCGCCCCGGGCTGGCCGTCGGCCTTCGCGTAGACGTTGTTCTGCACGCGGCGCCCGAAGACGAGCATCGCGAGCGCGGCGCCCAGGAGCACGCCGATCGGCACGAGGAACCACGACTGGCCGATCAGCAGGCCGACGACGAGGAACACCAGCGCCGTGAGGACGATCACGCCCACCATCAGCGGGACGAGGAGCTTGTCCTCCTTCCGCTGCATCTGGAAGGCCTGCCAAATCTGCGTCCAGCGCTCCCGCCGCTGCGCGCGCGCAGCCTGCTTGGCGGCCTTCTTCTCTTCTTTGGTCGCCTTGCCGGCCGCACCCTTCGCCATGGCGCACATTCTGCCGGAAGGGTGCTACCCGCGGCGGGCCAGGACCGAGCCGACCTCCTGACGGGCCTCGCCGGACTCGGCGAGCTCCGCCATCCCCGCGGGGAGTTCCTCGCCGCGGTGCTGCTTGGCCTGCGCGTACAGCCGGCCCGCGCGGTAGGACGAGCGGACCAGCGGCCCCGCCATGACGCCCGCGAACCCGATCCGCGTGGCCTCGTCGCGGTGCTCGACGAACTCCTCGGGCTTCACCCACCGCTCGACCGGGTGGTGGCGCAGCGAGGGACGCAGGTACTGCGTGAGGGTCAGCAGGTCGCACCCGGCGTCGTGCAGGTCCTGCATCGCCGCGGTGACCTCCTCGGGGGTCTCGCCCATGCCGAGGATGAGGTTGGACTTGGTGACCAGCCCGGCGGCGCGGGCCTGGCGGATCACGTCGAGGGAGCGCTCGTAGCGGAAGCCGGGCCGGATGCGCCGGAACACCCGCGGCACCGTCTCGAGGTTGTGCGCGAGCACCTCGGGGGCGGCGTCGAAGACCGGGTCGAGCTGGTCGGGCCGGCCGTCGAAGTCGGGGATCAGCAGCTCGACCCCGGTGCCGGGGTTCAGCTCGTGGACCTGCCGGACCGTCTCGGCGTAGAGCCAGGACCCGCCGTCGTCGAGGTCGTCGCGGGCGACGCCGGTGATCGTCGAGTAGCGCAGGCCCATCTGCCGGACGGACTCGGCCACCTTGCGGGGCTCGTCACGGTCCAGCGGGGAGGGCTTGCCCGTGTCGATCTGGCAGAAGTCGCACCGGCGGGTGCACTGCTCGCCGCCGATGAGGAAGGTCGCCTCGCGGTCCTCCCAGCACTCGTAGATGTTGGGGCAGCCCGCCTCCTCGCAGACGGTCGCGAGCCCGGCGGAGCGCACCATGCTCTTGAGCTCGGAGAAGTTCGGCCCGGTCTGGACCCGGGTCCGGATCCACTCGGGCTTGCGCTCGATCGGCGTCTGCGAGTTGCGGACCTCGAGGCGGAGCAGCTTGCGTCCCTCGGGAGCGGCCGCGGGTCCGGTCGTCGTGGTCACGGGCCAGAGTTTACGCGCGCTAGCCCGATAGGCTGATCCGTCGTGGACCTCCGGATCTTCACCGAGCCGCAGCAGGGCGCCACGTACGACGACCTCCTCCGCGTCGCCCGCTGCGCCGAGGACGCGGGCTACGACGCCTTCTTCCGCTCCGACCACCTGCTCGCCATGGGGGACTCGTCGGGGCTGCCGGGCCCGACCGACGCCTGGGTCACGCTGGGCGCGCTGGCCCGGGAGACGACGACGATCCGGCTGGGCACGCTGATGACGGCGGCCACCTTCCGGCTCCCCGGCCCGCTCGGGGTGGCGGTCGCCCAGGTCGACCACATGTCCGGCGGGCGCGTCGAGCTCGGTCTGGGGACGGGGTGGTACGAGGCCGAGCACCTCGCCTACGGCATCCCGTTCCCGTCGGTCGCCGACCGCTTCGGGATGCTGGCCGAGCAGCTCGAGGTGCTCACCGGCGCGTGGGGGACGCCCGTCGGGCGCAGCTACAGCTTCGCCGGCGACCACTACACCTTCGCCGACAGTCCCGGCCTGCCCAAGCCGGTGCAGCGGCCGCGGCCGCCGATCATCGTCGGCGGCTCCGGGAGGCGGCGCACGCCCGCGCTGGCCGCCCGCTACGCCGACGAGATCGACGTGCCCTTCGCCGGGGTCGACGCCGTCGCGGCCCAGCTCGGCCGGGCCGACGAGGCGTGCCGGGCCCTCGGGCGGGACCCGGCGACGCTCGTCCGCTCGACCGCGCAGGTGCTCTGCACCGGGGACGACGACGCGGCGGTGCGACGGCGGGCGGCGGCCATCGGCCGGGATCCCGACGAGCTGCGGGCCCGGGGCCTCGCGGGCACGGCCGACGAGGTCGTCGACAAGATCGGCCGCTTCGCCGAGGTGGGCGTCGAGCGGGTGTACCTGCAGGTGCTCGACCTCTCGGACCTCGAGCACCTGGAGTTCGTCGCCGGGCACGTCGCGCCGGCGCTGTAGCGGGTGACCGTCAGCGTCCCGCGAGCATCTCCACGGCGACGCCGCCGACGGTCGTCGTCTCCGGCCGGGCGATGATGTGCTCGCTGATCGGGAGGTCGCCGGCGCACGCGGCCAGCACGGCCTCGCGCACGGCGGGCCGGACCTCGTCGACGGTGACCCGGCGGCCGAGCTCGGCGGACAGGCTCGTCACCCCCGCGTCGGTGATCCCGCAGGGCACGATCGCGCCGAAGGCGGTGAGGTCGGGGTCGGCGTTGATCGAGAACCCGTGCAGCGTCACGCCGCGGGCCACCCGGACCCCGATCGCGGCGATCTTGCGCTCGGGCCGCCCCGCCTCGGCGGCGAGCCACACCCCGGAGCGCCCGTCGACGCGGCCGGTCTCGAGCCCGTAGCCGGTGCACACGTGGATGAGGGCCTCCTCGAGGCGGCGCACGTGGGCGACGACGTCGAAGGGCTCGGCCAGCCGCAGGATCGGGTAGCCGACGAGCTGGCCGGGGCCGTGCCAGGTGATGCGCCCGCCGCGGTCGACGTCGACGACGGGGGTGCCGTCCGCCGGGCGGTCCTCGGGCTGGGTGCGCTTGCCCGCGGTGTAGACGCTGGGGTGCTCGAGGAGCATGAGGACGTCGGGGCCGGTGCCCGCGACGCGCGCGGCCGCGTGGGCCCGCTGCTGCTCCCACGCCTGCGTGTACTCGACGGTGCCCAGCTCGAGGACCTGCATCGGGTCGCTGCTCGCGCGGTGGGAGCCCATGGGCCCGACGGTACTCGGCGAGCCCATGTCAGGAAGGCGGCGTCGTGACGTCAGGTGTCAGCGGAGGGCCGTCGCTGACGGGGGTCGGCCGAGCCGCGCCAGCGCCTCCTGCGCCGTGCGCCGGCCGCTGACCAGGGCGCCCTGCACCGACGGCGAGTCCCGATGGTCCCCGGCCACGAACAGGCCGTCGCCGAGGTCGACCGGGCGTCGCAGGCGCGGCGGGGTCGGCGGGAGGGCGGCCGGCAGGGCGTGCGGGATCGCCACGGTGCTCAGGTGCTCCCACGACGCCGTCCCGACGCCCCAGATCCGCTCCAGCTCGGCCCGCAGGCGCGGTTCGGGCAGCGGCTCGTCGCCGAGGACGGTGGACACGACGAGGTGGCGGTGGTCCGGGGAGTACGAGGGCGCCGCCGCCGTGAGCACGACGGTGTTCACGACGGGTCCGCCGGTCCCGTCGAGGTGCAGGAGCGCCTGACGGCTCGGTGGGGTGTCGGTCACGTGGTAGTGGCTGGTCAGCGCGAACGGTCGCGGGGCCTCGACACGGCCGCCGAGCAGCGCCGCGGCGTCCGTCCCCTCCGCGGCGACGACGACCGCCCCGGCGCGCACGGTGCCGCGGTCGGTGGTGACCACCACCCCGGTGCCGGACGGCGCGAGCGCGGACACCGGCGTCGCCAGGTGCACCGTCCCCGCGGGCAGACGCCCCGCGAGGTGGGCGGGGACCGCGCCGATGCCGCGCGAGGGCAGCGTCAGGTCGCCCAGCGCGAACGTGCGCCAGAACAGCGACACCACCCGCGACGACGTCGCGAGCTCGGCGTCCCCGAGCACCCCGGACAGGAACGGGCGCAGGAAGCGGTCGGCAGCGGCGCCGGAGAGCCCGAAGCGGGCGAGGTCGTCGGCCGCGGGGCGCTCCGGGGCGCGGGCCTGACGGGCGGGCGGGACGAGGAGCGAGCGCAGCGTGTACGCCGCGATCCCGAGCTTCTCGCGCGGCCCGAGCAGGCCGGTCAGCGCGGTCCGCGCGGCCCACGTCGGGCGCCGCCTCGGGTCGGCGACGCGGTGCAGCCGGCCGTCCTCGGTGCGCACCGCCGCGCCGGGTACGAACCGGCGCAGGTCGAGAGCCTCGAGGTCGACGGCGGCCCGCAGCGCCGGGTAGGAGGTGTTGAGGATCTGGAACCCGCGGTCGACGAGGAACCCGTCGACGACGTCGGTGCGCACCCGCCCGCCGACGCCCTCCGAGGCCTCGCACACGACCACCGAGCGTCCGGCCCGCGCCACCGTCCGGGCCGCGTTGAGCCCGGCGAGACCGGCGCCGACGACCAGGACGTCGACCGCGTCCGGCAGCCCGGACGGGTTGGTCACGGCCTCAGCCGTCCAGCACCGAGGCGAGCGCGGCCTGGACCGTCGCGTGGGAGAAGCCGTAGCCCTCGCGCTCGAGGACGCCCGGCAGCACCCGCTGGCTGACCAGCACGCCCTCGTCGGCGAACTCGCCCAGCACGGCGCGCATCGCGAAGCCCGGCACGATCCACGGGGCCGGCCGGTGGATGACCGAGGCCATCGTCCGGACGAACTCGCGGCAGGTCACCGGGGCAGGGCCGGTGGCGTTGACCGGCCCGACGACGGTGTCGTGCTCGAGGGCCCAGGTGATCGCCCCGACCTCGTCGTCGAGGCTGATCCAGGGCCAGTACTGCTCGCCGGAGCCCAGCCGGCCACCGAGCCCGAACTTGAAGACCGGCCGCATGATGCCCATGAGCCCGCCGGCGTGGGAGAGCACGAGCCCGGTGCGGATGGTCACGACCCGCGCGCCCGCCTCGGCCGCGGGCGCGGTGGCGTTCTCCCAGTCGCGCACCACGTCGGCGAGGAAGCCCCGGCCGCGCGCGCCGGACTCGTCGACGGCGACCGCGCCGGTCTCGCCGTAGTAGCCCACCGCCGAACCGCTGATCATGATCGGGATGCCGTGGGCGGCGACGGCGCGGGCGAGCACGTCGGTGGGGACGAGGCGGCTGTCGCGGATCTCCTGCTTGCGGGCGCCCGTCCAGCGCTTGTCCGCGATCCCGGCCCCGGAGAGGTTGATCACGGCGTCGGCGCCGTCGAGGGCACCGTCGTCGATGCGTCCCGACGGCGGGTCCCACCCGCGCTCGTCGGGGGCCTGCGGCGTGCGGCGGACCAGGCGGACGACCTCGTGGCCCGCGCTGCGCAGGTGGGGCACCAGCGCGGTGCCGATGAGGCCGGACGACCCGGAGATGACGACGCGCATGCCGTGATCGTCGCGGAGTCCCGAGCACGGCGCGACCCGGGAGCGGCACGTCCGCCGACGAACCCGGTGTCCGGTTCGCCCGGTGCGGCGCCCGGTCCGGGGTCGGGCGCGGTCGCCTTGTCCGTGCGAGGGGAGCCCTCGTGCGGCTGGAGCGGCCGGATCCTCCCCTGGCGCGCCGCGGTCCCTGCTCTGAGCGAGGGGGCCCTTCGCTCGAATAGACGGGCCAGGGGCGCCCACCGCCGGAACGCCGGCGCGGTGCCGGGATGAGCGAAGGGCCCCCTCGCTCGATCTGGTCGAACGAGGGGGCCCTTCGCTCAGAACAGGGGCCGGGCCGGGGCGCCTACAGCCCCAGGTCCGCCTCGAACGCGCCCGCCTCGAGCCGCGCCTTGACCGAGCCGAGGAACCGGGCGGCGTCCGCGCCGTCGACGATCCGGTGGTCGTAGGACAGGCAGAGGTAGGCCATGGAGCGGATGGCGATCGACTCGCCGCCGTCGCCGTCGGTCACCACGACCGGCTTCTTGACGACGGCGCCCGTGCCGAGGATGCCGACCTGCGGCTGGTTGATGATCGGGGTGTCGATCAGGGCGCCACGCGAGCCGGTGTTGGTGATCGTGAACGTGCCGCCCGAGAGCTCGTCCGGCGCGATCTTGTTGGCCCGCGTGCGGTCGGCGACGTCGGCGATCTTGCGCGCCAGCCCACCGAGGTTGAGGTCCCCGGCGTCGTGGATGACCGGCACGATCAGCCCGGCGGGGGAGTCCACCGCGATCCCGAGGTGCTCGGCGCCGTGGTAGGTCACCTCGCCCTTCTCGGTGTCGATCGAGGAGTTCACGGCCGGGTGGGCCTTGAGCGCCTCGACGGTGGCCAGCGCCATGAAGGGCAGGAACGACAGCTTCACGCCCTCGCGCGCCGCGAAGTCGGCCTTGGCGCGGTCGCGCAGCCGGGCGATGCGGGTGAGGTCGGCCTCGACGACGGTCGTGAGCTGCGCCGAGGTCTGCAGCGACTCGACCATGCGCCGCGCGATCGTCGCCCGGCGCCGCGAGAGCTTCTGGGTGGTGCCGCGCAGGCCGGAGTCGTCGGGCTGCGGGATCGCCGCACCCCCGCCGCTCGCCGGCTTCTGCACCTCGCCGCCGTGCACCGCGCCCGGCCCGGACCCGCCCGAGGCGGCTCCGGAACGCGGCGAGTCCTGCGACTGCTGCGCCTTCGAGGCCGCGGCCCGCTGCTGGTCCTGCTCGTCGGCGGCCGCGACCACGTCCTGCTTGCGGATCCGCCCGCCCACGCCGGTGCCGCTGACCGCGGACAGGTCCACGCCGCGCTCGGCGGCGAGCTTGCGCACCAGCGGGGTGACGTACGGCGCCTGGCCGGACGAGCCCTGGCCGTCGCCGTTCTCCCGCGACGACGAGGAGGACGACGACGATCCGCCGCCCGACTCCTGCGGTCGCAGGCCGCCCGCGTTGGCCGGCCCGCTCGGGCCGGTCGGCTGCTCGGTCTCGTGGGAGACGTAGTCGTCGGCACCGGAGGCGGCGATCGCCCCGTCGGACTCACCCGAGGACCCGCTCGACGCGGGCTGCGGCTCCGGCTCGGGTTCGGGCTCCGGTTGCGACGACTGCTGCTGCGGCTGCGGCGAGGCCCCGCCCGACGACGAGCCCCCGCCCGACGACGAGCCCCCGCCCCGCCCGACGACGGGCTCCCGCTCCCGACGACCGCGAGGACGCCGCCGACCTCGACGGTGTCGTCCTCGTTCGCCCGGACCTCGAGCAGCGTGCCCGCGACGGGTGAGGGGATCTCGGTGTCGACCTTGTCGGTCGAGACCTCGAGCAGCGGCTCGTCGACCTCGACGGAGTCGCCGACCTGCTTGAGCCAGCGGGTGATCGTGCCCTCGGTGACCGACTCGCCCAGCGCCGGCATCTCGACCTCGGTACCGCCCGACGAGCCGCCCGAGGAGGAACCCCCCGAGGAGGACCCGCCCGACGACGACGCCGCGGCGGGCTCGGGCTCCGAGGGCTGCGACGACTCCTGGGGCGCCTCCTCCTGCTGGGGCTCCTCCTGCTGCGGGGCCTCCTGCTGCTGGGAGCTCTCCTGCGCGGCGGACCCGCCGGACCCGTCGTCGCCACCCGTCCCCTCGGACTCGTCGCCGATGACCGCGAGGTCACCGCCGATCTCGACGGTGTCGTCCTCGTCGGCGACGATCCGCTGGAGGATCCCGGCCTGCGGCGCGGGGATCTCGGTGTCGACCTTGTCGGTCGAGACCTCCAGCAGCGGCTCGTCGACGTCGACGTGGTCACCCACCTGCTTCAGCCACCGGGTGATGGTGCCCTCGGTGACGCTCTCGCCGAGAGCAGGCATCTGGACGGTGTAGGCCATCGTGCTCGGAACTCCTTCGCAGAACCGGTGGGTCAGCAGCTGTGGCTGTGGAGGGGCTTGCCGGCCAGCGCGAGGTGCGCCTCGCCGAAGGCCTCGTTCTGCGTCGGGTGGGCGTGGATGAGGTTGGCCACGTCCGCCGGCAGGGCCTCCCAGTTGTAGACCAGCTGCGCCTCGCCGACGAGCTCGCCGACTCGTGTCCCGATCATGTGCACCCCGACGACGGGTGCGTCGTCGGTGGTGCCGCCCTTGACCAGCTTGATCGCGCCCGCGGTCCGCAGGATCTGCGACTTGCCGTTGCCGGCGAGGTCGTAGGTCACGGTCTGCACCTCGCCGTAGGCCTCCTTGGCCTGGGCCTCGGTGAGCCCGACGGAGGCGACCTCGGGCTCGCAGTAGGTGACCCGCGGGATGCCCTTCTCGTCGATCACCGGCGGCTCGAGCCCGGCGATCTCCTCGGCGACGAAGATGCCCTGCGCGAAGCCGCGGTGGGCCAGCTGCAGGCCGGGCACGATGTCCCCGACCGCCCAGATGTTGCCGACCCCGGTGTGCAGGCGCTCGTTCGTCGTCACGAAGCCGCGGTCGAGGGTGACGCCCTGCTCCTCGTAGCCGAGGTCGGCGGTGTTCGGGCCCGCGACCCACGGCCACCAGCAGGATGTCGGCCTCGAGCTGCTCGCCGTTCTCCAGGTTGACCGTCACCGCGTCGGCGGTCTGGTCGACGCCGGTGAACTTCGTGCCGATCTTGTAGTTGATCTTCCGCTTGCGGAACTGCCGCTCGAGCTGCTTGGAGAGGAACTCGTCCTCGTTGGGCACCAGGTGGGGCAGGGCCTCGACGATCGTGACCTCGGAGCCGAAGCTGCGCCACACGCTCGCGAACTCGACGCCGATGACGCCGCCGCCGAGCACGACCACGCGGTCGGGCACGTAGTCGAGGTTGATCGCCTCGGTCGAGGTCAGCACCCGGCCGCCGAGCTCGAGCCCGGGCAGCGTCTTGGAGTACGAGCCGGAGGCCAGCACGATGTTGCGGCCGGTGTAGCGCTGCCCGTCGACCTCGACGGTGTCGGGGCCGACGAGCGTGCCGTGGCCGTCGATCATGGTGATCTTGCGGGACTTCACCAGTCCCTGCAGGCCCTTGTAGAGCTTGCCGACGACGCCGTCCTTGTAGGAGTTGACGCCGCTCATGTCGATGCCCGACAGCGAGCTCTTGACGCCGATCTGCTCACCCTCGCGGGCGTTGTCGGCGACCTCGGCGGCGTGCAGCAGCGCCTTGGTGGGGATGCAGCCGCGGTGCAGGCAGGTACCGCCCAGCTTGTCCTGCTCGACGAGGGCCACCGAGAGGCCCAGCTGGGCCGCGCGCAGCGCGCAGGCGTACCCGCCGGAACCCCCGCCCAGGATCAGGACGTCGTAGGTGTCGCTCTCGCTCAACTCTCACTTCTCCCGCGTCGGTGTGTGACGTCCGGTGGACCGGTCGGCGACGGTGGTCTCCGGACCGGGCACTCGTGTCCGGACCCGCTGGTCGGATCGGACGGTCAAGACCATCCTTCCACCGCGGGCAAACGGGTGCCGGGGTGCTCCCCGGGGCGCCGGGCTCAGCCCTGGCCGGCGACGTCGGCGAGCACCGCGGCGAGGGTGCGCACGGGGAGCCCGGTGCCGCCCTTCGGGGTGTAGCCGTGCGGCCCGCCGGTGTTGAACGCCGGGCCGGCGATGTCGATGTGGGCCCAGGGCACGCCCTCGGCGACGAACTCCCGCAGGAACAGGCCGGCGACGAGCATGCCGCCGAACCGGTGGCCGGTGACGTTCGCGATGTCGGCGATGCGCGAGTCGAGGTCGCCGCGCAGCTCCTCGGGCAGCGGCATCGCCCAGGCGCCCTCGCCGACGGTGGTCGGCGTCGCGGGTGACCCGGTCGCGGAACGCCTCGCTGCCCATGATCCCGGCGGTGCGCGACGCCGAGGGCCACCACCTGGGCGCCGGTGAGCGTGGAGGTCTCCACCAGGTAGTCCGGGCCGTCCTCGCAGGCCCGCACGATCGCGTCGCCGAGGATCAGGCGGCCCTCGGCGTCGGTGTTGAGCACCTCGACGGTCTTGCCGCCGTACATCGTCAGGACGTCGCCGGGGCGGTAGGCGGTGCCCGAGGGCATGTTCTCGGCCATCGGCACGGTCGCGGTGACGTTCACGCGGCAGGTTCTGCTCGGCGGCCAGGCAGACGGTGGCGACGACGCACGCGGCCCCGGACATGTCCGAGGTCATGTGGTCCATGTTCGCGGCGGGCTTGATGGAGATGCCGCCGGTGTCGAACGTGATGCCCTTGCCGACGAGCGCGACGGTCTTCGTCGCGTCGGGGTGGGTGTGGCGCAGCCGGACCAGCCGCGGCGGGCGGGACGAGCCGGTGCCGACCCCGAGGATCCCGCCGTAGCCGGCCGCCGCGAGCTCGGACTCGTCGAGCACCTCGACCTCGACGCCGACCGCCTCGGCCAACTCGACGGCGCGGCGGGCGAACTCGGCGGGGTAGAGGTCGTTCGGCGGGGTGTTGATGAGGTCGCGCGCGGAGCACACGGCCCGCGCGGTGATCGCGGCGTCGGACAGGAGCGCGGACTCCTGCTCGCCGGCGTCGCTGCCGCCCGGCGAGCCGAGGAAGGTGATGGTCCGCAGCGTCTCGTCGCCCGAGGTGCGGTACTCGGTGAAGGTGTAGGAGCCCAGGACGGTGCCCTCGACGGCGGCCGCGAGGTCGAGTGCGGACAGGGTGGTGCCGATCCGCGTGGCCGTCTTCCCGAAGGCACGGGCGGCGGCCCCCGAGGCGCGGCGTACCTGCTCGGCGAGGTCCGGGGCGCCGGCGGCCCCGTCGGCAGGGCGGGACGCCGGGTCGGGTCCGAGCCCGACGGCGAGCAGCAGCGGGGCGGAGATCGCGCCGCGCGTCGGGAGCTTCACGACCTCCTCGGCGGTCCCCACGGCGCCGGCGAGCGCCAGCAGCGACGCGAGCTCGCCGTCGAAGGCCGCGTCGAGGCCGTCCGGGCCCACGAGGACGGGCGGGGCTGCGGTCTCCTCGGCGTCGCCGTCCTCCGTGGAGGTCCCCGGGCGGGTCCCGATGACGAGGACGTCGACCTCGGCCGCGTCGGCCGCCTCGTGGCTGAGCCGGAGGTCGGGCGGGGTGCTCACGGGCATGCCTCCATCGCTGGGGTGACGCGGCCGGAACCGCTGTGATCGGCATGCTAGGACGCCCCCCTGACAGTGTGCGTGCCGTACGGTCCCTGACCCGTGAGCGACCCGGGATCCACGCCAGCGCCGACACTGCGGCACAGCCCCCTGCACGCCCGCCACGAGGCGCTCGGCGCCACCTTCGCGCCGTTCGGCGGGTGGGAGATGCCCGTCCAGTACGCGGGCGGCGAGGGGTCGGGCAAGGGCGGGGTGGTCGCCGAGCACACCGCCACCCGGGAGGCCGTCGGTCTCTTCGACGTCAGCCACCTCGGCAAGGTCCGCATCAGCGGGCCGGGCGCGGCGGCCTTCGTCGACCGCTGCCTGACCAACGACATCACCCGGATCGTGCCCGGCAAGGCCCAGTACACGCTGTGCTGCGCGGAGGACGGCGGCGTCGTCGACGACCTCATCCTCTACCTCGTCGGCGACGACGAGGTCTTCGCCGTGCCCAACGCGGCGAACTCGGCCGGCGTCGGGAAGCTCCTCGCCGCGGCCGCGCCCGACGGGATCACGGTGTCCGACGAGCACGACGAGCACGTGGTGCTGGCGGTCCAGGGGCCCGAGTCGGCGCGGGTGCTCACCGAGGCGGGTGTCCTGCCCCGCGACCTGGGTGACGACGACCTCGACTACATGGCCTTCGTCGACGTCGACTGGGACGGCCAGGCGATCCGGCTCTGCCGCACCGGCTACACCGGAGAGCACGGCTACGAGCTGATCGCTCCCGCGCAGGGCTCGGAGGTGCTGTGGGACGCGCTCGCCGCGGTGGTCGCCGAGGCCGGCGGACGGCCCGCGGGGCTGGGCGCCCGCGACACGCTGCGCACCGAGGCGGGCCTCCCGCTGCACGGCCAGGACCTCGGCCCGGAGATCACCCCGAACCAGGCGCGGTGCGGGTTCGCGGTGGGCTGGAAGAAGGAGCAGTTCTGGGGTCGCGAGGCCCTGCTCGCCGAGCGCGAGGCCGGACCGCGGCGCCGCGCGTGGGGGCTGCGCGCCACCGGCCGGGGTATCCCGCGGCCGCACATGCCGGTCACCCTCGGCGGCTCGAGGGTGGGGGAGACGACGTCAGGCACCTTCTCCCCGACGCTCAGGACCGGCATCGCGCTCGCGCTGCTGGACACCGCCGCCGGCCTGTCCGAGGGCGACGTCGTGGCCATCGACGTCCGCGGACGTCCCCTGGAGTGCGAGGTCGTGAGCCCGCCCTTCGTGCCGTCCCACGTGCGGTAGGGAGCGGCGATGAGCTTCCCGACGGAGCCGGGGGTTCCGGACGCCGAGCCGGGCGTCTACCGCTTCCGGGCGCAGGCCGAACAGGCGGGGCCGGCGATCTTCACCGCGCCCGGCGACGTCGTCGGCGGCGGGTTCGGTCTGTTCGAGAGCGCCGCGACCCCGGGCCGCATCGGCGCCGTGCCGCACTACCACCAGGGGTTCTCGGAGTCGTTCTGGGTGATCTCGGGCCGGCTCGCGGTGATGAGCGGGACGCGGTGGGAGGTGCTCGGGAGCGGGGACTTCGCCCACGTCCCGGTGAACGGGGTCCACGCGTTCCGGGCGGTCGGCGACGACCTCGCCCGGTTCCTCATCCTCTTCGTGCCCGGGGCCCCGCGGGAGGAGTACTTCCGGCGCCTCGCCGAGCACCTCGGGCGGGGCGCGAGCGCCGAGGAGATCGACGCGATGGCCCTCGAGTGCGACCAGGTCAACCTCCGCGGCTGGCGCAGCGACCCGGTCCCCGAGGCCTGACTCCGCCCAGACCTCGCGCCGTGGCCGTGCGCGGCGAGGCCCCCGATGCTCGAAGGCACCGGGGGCTCGTTCGACGAGGGCGCCGTGCCGGCCCCGCGATCGTCGCCGGTCCGGCTCAGTGACCGGTCTCGTCGCCTCCGGTCTTGGCGCCCTCGGTCGTGCCACCGGTCTTGCCGGCGCTCCCACCACGGGACGTGCCGGTGCCGGGGTCGACGACGTCGCCACCGCCGCCCTTGACGACGACGCCACCGCCGCCCTTGACGACGACACCGTCGCCACCTTTGACGACGACCGGCGGGACGCAGGCGATCGGGTCGCAGTTCGGCGGGTGGACGACGACCGGGCAGGCGATCGGGTCGCAGTTCGGCGGGTGGACGACGACCGGGGGCTGGCAGGCGATCGGGTCGCAGATCGGGGGTTGGCAGGCGATCGGATCGCAGATCGGCGGGTGGACGACGATCGGCGGGATGCAGGCGGCCGGGTCGCAGTTCGGCGGGGGCCCGACCACGACCGGGGGAGCGGGGTCGACCGGAGGCCCGGGGTCGACGACGGGCGGCGAGGTGATCACGACGGTGCTGTTGGGGGAGTAGCCCGGCCACGGGGTCCCGACGGAGGACGCCGAGTGGGTCGTGGCCGCCGTCAGGGGGTCGTCGTTGACGCACTTCACCCGGGGCGTCCCGTGGGCGTCGACCAGGGCCGCGGTGCCGGTCTGCAGCACCGCGGCGTACGGCGAGTACTGCCCGCCGGCGTAGCCGTACTCGGTGAGCTCGGTGTCGGCGCTGAGCGTGGTCGCGGTGAGGCCGGAGGCGAACTGCGGGATGTCACGGGCCTGGATGCCGAACGGCTGGGCCCAGGCGGCGGCCTTGACCGGGTCGGCGGTGATCTGGCCGACCAGGCCCCGCACGTCGCACACCGGCCGCCCGCCCGGGTCCACCGAGGTGGCGAACGGTGCGGGACCGACCTCCGCGGCCGACTCCAGCACCTCCGCGCGGGCCTGTGGTGCCCCGAAGCCGATCCAGGCCCCGGCGCCGACACCGACGACGACCGCCGCCGCGACGACCAGACGCAGCGCGCTCCGCCGCCGTCGTGGCCGCTGCGGTCCGTCCTGCGTCCGGGGAGCCGTGCCAGCGGGGGAGGCCTGGCCTCCCGGATCCGTCCACACCGGGCGGCCCGTGATGGGCGGCACCGTCATGTGGGGCACCGTCGTGTGCGCCACGGTCATCCGCGGAATCCATCGGGAGCCGGCCGTCCGGACAACGGATCGGGGCGCGACGGGCATACGGAGGCTGGGTCGAGTCCATGGTCGTGCTCCTCGTCACTGGCCGGTCCTCGACCGGGTGGTTCGCCGCTCTGTAGGCGATGAGGAGAACGGTGACGTCACGCGGCCGCCGGAACGATCGGGTGCGCCCCCGAGGACGGCGGGGGAACCCGCGTCCTCAACGGGGGTCTGCACCCCGGCGTCCGAGCCGGCTGGCCCCGCGCAGTCGACGCATCAGGGGCACGCGACGCAGCTCAGAGCGCCCGAAATCCTGCGGCCCGTGCCCCTCGCGGGCGCGAGCCGGACGAGCCGGCCGCCACCCGGCCATGAGGGGCACGCCACGCAGCTCAGAGCGCCGAAAACCTGCGCCATGTGCCCCTCGCGGGGGCCGGGGCCGCCCCGCCCGGACCGGGGCCGAACCCCGGGAGCCCGCGCTGTGACCGGGCCTGTCGCACAGATCATGCGCCGACATTGGTGCGATCTTTACTTAGCTTGGTACAACTAGACGGGGGCCCCGGCCGAGGCCCGCCAGTCGTGTCAGGGAGGTCGTCGTGGCCACGGGGTCGTCGTCACACGGAGCCGCATCGTCTCCGGGCGGCGGGGTGAGTCCGTTCCGCCAGCCGAAGGCGGTCTGGGCGGTCGCCTTCGCCTGCGTCATCTCGTTCATGGGGATCGGGCTGGTCGACCCGATCCTGCCCGCGCTCGCGCAGCAGCTCGCCGCCACGCCCGCGCAGGTCTCGCTGCTGTTCACCAGCTACCTGCTGATCACCGCCGTCGCGATGCTGGTCACCGGGTGGGTCTCGAGCCGCATCGGCGCCAAGGCCACGCTGATCACCGGGCTGACGATCATCGTCGTCTTCGCGCGCTCTGGCCGGGCTGTCCGGCTCGATCGGGGAGATCGTCGGCTTCCGCGCCGGCTGGGGCCTCGGGAACGCGCTGTTCATCGCCACCTCGCTCGCCGTGATCGTCGCGAGCGCGAGCGGCGGGTTCGCCGGCGCGATCATCCTCTACGAGACCGCCCTCGGCGTCGGGATCGCGCTCGGCCCGCTGGTCGGGGGGCTGCTCGGCTCGGTGAGCTGGCGCGCCCCGTTCTTCGGGGTCGCGGTCCTCATGGCGATCGCGCTCGTCGCGACCCTGGTCCTGCTGGAGAAGACGCCGAAGCCCGCCGAGAAGATCGGCTTCCTCGACCCGATCAAGGCGCTGCGCCACCGCAGCCTCGCGACGATCGCCGTCACGGCCTTCGCCTACAACTGGGGCTTCTTCACCCTGCTCGCGTACTCGCCCTACTCCATGGGGAACCTCGGGCCGCTCGGCCTCGGCGGCGTGTTCACCGCCTGGGGCGTGCTCGTCGCGATCTTCGCGGTGTTCGGTGCGCCCGCCCTGGAACGGCGCTTCGGCACCGTCCGGGTCCTGTACTTCGTGCTCGGGCTGTTGGCCGTCGACCTGCTGGTCATCGCGATCTGGCAGACCACCCCCGCCGTCGTCATCGGGGCGGTGATCGTGGCCGGGGCCATGATCGGCCTGAACAACACGCTGGTCACCCAGGCCGTCATGTCGGTCGCGCCGGTGCCGCGCCCGGTCGCGTCGGCGTCCTACAGCTTCGTGCGGTTCCTCGGCGGCGGGCTCGCCCCCTGGGTCTCGGGTCTGATCGCCGAGGCGTTCCTGCCGAACACCCCGTTCTGGGTCGCCGCGATCGTCGTCGCGGTCGGCGTGCTCGTCCTGTCCAGCGCGCACAAGCTCCTGCGGCGGGCCGAGACGGAGTCGCAATCGTCGACCGAGCCGGAGCCGGTCGCCGACGACGTGACGCTCGAGCGCCCCGTCCTCGTCGCCGTCGACGACGCCCCGCACACCGACGACGTCGTGGCCGCGGGGGCGCGGCTCGCCCGCGCGGTGGACGCGCCGGTGCTGCTCGTGCACGTGCCCGAGGACGCCGTCGCCGGCGACGCGATCCCGGTCGGCGACGACCCGGGCGTCCTCACCGGGCGGGTCGCGGAGCTCACCGCGTCCGGACTGCGGGTCGGCGCGGAGTCGCTGCGCCCGGTCGCCTCGCACGACGCCGTCGGACTCGCCCTCGCCGACCTGGCGCGGCGCCGCGACGCCCGGGCCGTGGTCGTCGGCAGCCCGCACGGCGGCCCGCTCGCCGCACTTGCGCGCCCCAGCGCCGACCGCGGCCTCTGGGAGCACGCCGACCGCCCCGTCGTCGTGATCCCGGCGGGGATGGGCGCCGGCCGGGTTGTCAGCGATGGTCCGTCGCTGACACCTGACGTCAGAACGGCGCCATCCTCACATCGGCCGGACGAGCCGGCCGAGGCGCGACCGGAGCTCACCGGCCACGTCCACGACCACGCCGGGCGTCCCGTCGACGCCGTCCTCACCCTCGTCGACGGCGGGGGTCACCAGGTCGCCCGCGGCGCCACCGACACCCAGGGGGAGTTCCGCCTGCCGGCGGGCAGCGCCTCCGGGGCCGGGCTGCTCGTGGTCCGCGGCCGCGACGGGTGCTCGGCGCCCGCCGTCGTGTCCGTCGTCCTGGGCGCGCCCGCCACCCACGAGGTGGAGCTGGACACCGGTGGCACGCGGCGCCCCGGCGCGAGCCTGGTGGCGGGCTCGTGATCACGCCGCGGACGGTGCCGGGTGTCGGAGGGGCGGTCTAGGGTGGCTGGCATGTCGAGCACGGCCTTCGCGCGTCTCCCGCACCCCGGTCCGGCGACCGAGGAGCGGGTCGCGGAGGTACTGGCCGCGCCGAGCTTCGGCAAGTACTTCACCGACCACATGGTCACGGTGTCCTGGGACGCCGCCCGCGGGTGGCACGACGCGACGGTGGGGCCGTACCAGCCGCTGTCGATCGACCCGGCAGCCGTGGTGCTGCACTACAGCCAGACGATCTTCGAGGGGCTCAAGGCCTACCGGCAGCCCGACGGGTCCATCGCGTCGTTCCGCCCGTGGGCCAACGCCGAGCGGATGGCCCGCTCGGCGGAGCGGCTCGCGATGCCGCCGCTGCCCGAGGAGCTGTTCCTCGACTCGATCCGTGAGCTGCTCACCGTCGACGAGCGCTGGGTGCCGGCGGCCGGGGGCGAGGAGTCGCTCTACCTGCGGCCGTTCATGTTCGGGTCGTCGTCCGGGCTGGGGGTGCGGCCCAGCGAGGAGTACCTCTACCTGCTCATCGCGTCGCCGGCCGGTGCCTACTTCCCGCGCGGTCTGGCCCCGGTGAGCGTGTGGCTGTCCACCGACTACGTGCGCGCGGTGCCGGGCGGCACCGGCGAGGCGAAGTGCGGCGGGAACTACGCGGCCTCGTTGGCCGCCCAGGCCCAGGCCTCCGCGCAGGGCTGTGACCAGGTGGTGTGGCTCGACGCGCTCGAGCACCGCTGGGTGGAGGAGATGGGCGGGATGAACCTGTTCTTCGTCTTCACCGACGCCGAGGGCAACCACGAGGTCGTCACCCCCGAGCTCTCGGGATCGCTGCTGCCGGGCATCACGCGCCGCTCGCTCCTCGAGCTGGCGCGCGAGGACGGCGCGACCGTCACCGAGCGCCGCATCTCCACCGACGAGTGGGAGAAGGAGGTCGCCTCGGGGGCGCTCACCGAGGTGTTCGCCTGCGGGACGGCGGCGGTGATCACGCCGGTCGGGTCGGTCAAGTACGACGGCGGGTCCTTCGAGATCGGCGACGGCACGCCCGGTCCGGTCACCGCGCGGCTGCGGGAGCGTCTCACCGCGATCCAGCGCGGCGCGGCCCCGGACCACCACGGCTGGATGGAACGCCTGGGCTGAGCAGGCCCTGGCGCGCGGCCCCATGATCAGGAGCACCTCAGGCATGCCCGGCGGCAGGCCGGCCTGCTTCATGTGCCACTCGCCCTGACGGTCCGGCTCAGGGGCCCAGCGCGAGGACGGCCACGGTCACGGTCACCGTCGCCTCGCACACCCCGCCGAACACGTCCCCGTTCACCCCGGCGAGGCGCCGGATCGCGTGACGCGCGAGCACGACCGCGACGAGGGCGCCGACGACGACGGCGACCGGTCCCAGCCACAGCCGGCCGGGCACGGCCGGGATCGCCGCCGCGGCGAGGGCGACCGCCCAGACGACGGGCGCGGCCACGTGCTGGCTGCCGGCGACGAGGGCGCCGAGCCCCCCCGGGCTCGCGGCGGGCACGCCCGGCCGGGCGCACCAGGTGAACGAGGCCCGCCCCGCGGCCCAGGCGACCGCGACGGCGAGGACCCCGAGCGGGCCCCGCTCCAGCACGGCGGGCAGCGCGGCCGCCTGGGCGCCCAGGGCCACGATCAGCGTGATCACCCCGAACGCGCCCGTCGAGGGGTCCTTCATCACCGCGAGCATCCGCTCCGGGCCGCCGTAGCTGCCGAGCCCGTCGGCGAGGTCGGCGAGCCCGTCGAGGTGCAGCCCGCGCGTCAGGCCCGCGGCCGCCGCCACCCCGGCGACGCCCGCCAGCAGGGGCGGGGCCCCGAGGGCGAGCAGGCCCAGGACGATCCCCCCGACGATCCCGCCGATCACCAGCCCCACCACCGGCGCGAGGAGGAGCGCCCGGCCCGCCGCCTGCCTGCTGGTCGACCGGACGGGCACCGGTGCGACGCTGAACAGTGACAGCGCGAGGACGGCGGCGTC
This sequence comes from uncultured Actinomycetota bacterium, assembly GCA_963849235.1. GTDB lineage: Bacteria > Actinomycetota > Actinomycetes > Mycobacteriales > Pseudonocardiaceae > Actinomycetospora. The sequence continues at coordinate 19,498 of CAWKGY010000013.1, forward strand.
GACCCAGGAACTGGGGTCGGCGTGGGCGGGGAGGTGGGGCGCGATCGCGCCCGGGCGGTCGTAGGGACCGGGCCTGCTGTCGGGAGCAGACCTGCCGTCGGGACCGGGCCTGCCGTCGGGACCGGACGCGCCGTCGGGAGCAGACCTGCCGTCGGGAGCGGACCCGTCGTCGGGACCGGACACGTCGCCGCTCACGAGCCCGCGGCGACCCGTGCGGCCATCGTGACCAGCGGGACCGCGGCGAGCGCGCCCGTCGCGGCCCCGGCGCGCAGGTCGAGCAGCAGCAACGGGTCGAGGCCGAGTACCTCGAGGGCGAGGGCCTGGGCGGGCTCGGTGTCCCGTGTGGCGGCCTGCCACCAGGCGCGCGAGCCAGGGGCCCAGGCGTCGGCGAGCAGGGCGGCGACGCAGACCGCCGCGCCGTCGAGCAGGACGGGGGTCCGGCGCCGGGCGGCCTGGGCGAGGAACGCGACGATCGCGGCGAGGTCGGCACCGCCGGCGACGCGCAGCAGGGCCTCCGGGTCGCGCCCGGCGGACCGGGTGCGGCGCAGTCCGTCGCGGACGGCGGCCGCCTTGCGCATCCAGGCGGTGTCGTCGATGCCGCTGCCGCGCCCGACGACGGCGACGGGCTCGCGCGCGGTCATCGCGGCGGCGAGCACGGCGGTCGGGGTGGAGATCCCGACGGCGAGCTCGCCGGGGACGAGCAGGTCGGCGCCCTCGTCGACGGCGGCGTCGGCGGCGGCGCGGCCGGCCTCGAGGGCAGCGCGCAGGCCGTCCTCGGTGAGGGCGTCCTCGCGGTCGATCCGGCCGCTGGGGCCGTCGCCGACCTCGACGACCCGGACGTCGGCGCCCGCGACCGTGGCCAGGGCGTTCGTGGGGGAGCTGCCCTCGCGGACGGCTTCGATGCGGGCGGCGGTCTCCTCCGGCCCGAACGCCGACACCCCCGCCGCGGCGATCCCGTGCTCGGCGGCGAAGAGCACGACCCGTGGTGAGGCCGGCGGCCGCGCGGGGGAGCGCGCCTGACAGGCCGCGAGCCAGGCGGCGACGTCCTCGAGCCGGCCCAGCGCGTGCGAGGCGAGCGGCAGGTGGGTCAGGTGCGCACGGGCGTCGGCCCGTGCGGCCTCGTCCGGGGGTGCCACCGACGGCACTGGGGTGCTCCCTTCGCTCGCCCGTGAGTCACGAGGAGCGGCGACGGCGACCGCTGGTCCTCCCGGGGCGCCGGCCACCTGTGCTCACGAGGCGCCAGCCACCTTAAGCCGAAGGGGCAGACCGGCCACGAGCAGCCGGACCTCGTCGCAGACGACGGCGAGGTCGGTGTTGAGCAGGCCCAGCTCGTCGCGGAAGCGGCGTCCCGCCGACGTGGCGGGGACGACGCCGAGCCCGACCTCCGCCGACACCAGTACCAGCGGCGCGCCGCGCCGTGAGGCCACCGCCTCGACCAGGGCGGACCGGGCCGCCGCGACCGAGTCCGCGTCCCGGGCCCACCCGGCGTCGTCGAGCAGCCCCGTCACCCACGTGGCGAGGTCGTCGACGAGCACCGCGACGTCGGTCCGTTCCCGCACGATCGCGGCGGTCACCGTGCCGTCGGGGTCCTCGACGGTCTCCCAGCGCGCGGAGCGGCGGGCGCGGTGGACGGCGATCCGGTCGGCCCACTCGGGGTCGGCGCCCGGATCGACGGCGCGGGCCGTCGCGACGTACAGCGCGGGAGCGGACTCGTCGAGCGTCGACTCCGCCCAGGCCGACTTCCCGGAGCGCGTCCCCCCGAGGACGAGGGTGCGGGCCGTGGGGGTCAGGCCACCGCCTCGCCGACCGCCACACGCGGGGCCGGCATGCGGAGCTTGCGGATCTGGGTGGCGCGGGTGAAGGCGTACCAGCCGACGGTGAGGCCCTTGACCTCCTCGTTCGGGAACTTGGCGCGCACCCGCGACACGATCTGGCGGGCGAGCAGCGTGCCCTCGACGACCATCGCGGCCAGCATGCACAGGCACAGCAGGCTGCCGATGTTCTGCAGGCCGGGCACCGGCACGACCACGGTGATGAAGATCAGGACCGCGAGGGGCATGAAGAGGCCCATCAGGTGGCGGCGTGAGTCGACGAGGTCGCGGATGAGGGCCTTGACCGGCCCACGGTCGCGGACCGGGAGCACACGGTCGTCCCCGGCCATCATCCGCTTGCGGCGCTCGGCCGAGGCCTCCCGGCGCTGCGCCTTGTCCCCGCGCGTCGCCTTCGCGCGCTTCATCGCCTCGCGCTGCGTCTTCGGCGCCGGCGCCACCGGGCCCCGGCGGCGGCCCTCGGCCTCGCGCCGGGACCGCGTCGGGCGGCCCTTGCCCTGGGTCTGGGTGCGGCGGGCGCCGACCGAGACGACCTCCTGCTCCTCGGCGTCGGCGTCGCCGTCCGGGGAGGCGGGCGCGGAGGTGGCGCTGGAGCCGCGGCGCAGGAAGTTCACGCGCACAGGATAAGGCACTCGGCGCCCCCGCCGGTCACCTCACAGCGCGCCGATCCCCGTTCGCCGCGCGGGGACCCACGCACCGCCCGGCGCGGCTAGCGTCGATCGTCATGCGCGTGCTGATCGCGCCGGACGCCTTCCAGGGCACCTTGACCGGCGAACAGGCCGCCACGGCGATCCGGGACGGGTGGATCCGTGCGGCGGCGACCGACGACCTCGTGTGCACGGCCGTCGGCGAGGCCGCGGCCACCCTCGAGTCCGTCGCCGAGGAGGGCCTGCCCGATCTCGTCGTGACCGGCGAGGGCAGCCTGGAGTTCCGCTCGCTGCGCGACACCGCCCTGGCCGCCCTGTCCACGACGGCCATGGCGCGCGGGGTGCCGTGCATCGTGCTCGCCGGTCAGGTCCACGTCGGGCCCCGCGTCGCCCTGGAGTCCGGCATCCACGGCGCCTACGCCGCGGCGGCCGACGTCGGGTCCGTGGAGGCGGCGATGGCCGACCCGGGAGGGAGCCTCCAGGCGCTGGCCGAGGGCGTCGCCCACCACTGGGGCGGCCGCCGCGGACGCGAGGCCCTCCGCCCGGAGCTGCTGCCCCGGACGCGCCCCGCGACCCCCGTCGTCCCCGGCCCACGCCGTCCCTCGAACGAGGACGATGGAGGCGACTGACCGCATCACCTCACGAAGATCCGGCACTCTGCGGGGCAGCGTGAGGAGTCGGGAGGGGAGTCATGGACGACCGCGACGACGCCCTGTCGATGCTCGTGCTCATCACCGGGCCGCTGGCCCTGGTGGTCTCGACCGGCTGGCAGGTGGCCTGGCTCGTGATCCTCGGGGTGTTCGCGCTCCTGCGCCGCAACGGGGTCTCGTGGCGCGGCACGGCCGCCGCGCCGACGACGCCGCCGGACCCCGCGGGCGCCTGACCCGGTGGCGTCGGCGTGGCGTACGTCCCCTCGGCCGGCGTGATGACGGGCCCGTGATGTGACACCATGGAGATCGCAGGCGAGCTGCGTCGTGCCCCGTCGGAACCCGGAGTCCGGCCCCGACGGAGCGGGCCGTGCCGGGCGGGAACATCCCGCCGCCCGGTGGGGTTGCACGCCGCGGAACGCACCGGGAGCTCCAGGGAGAACCATGACCGTCGAGAACCCCACCGCGCCGGCCGCCGAGACCGCGGCGCCGGCTGAGCACGGCGTCGAGCTGAGCCAGGCCGCGTCGAGCAAGGCGAAGGCCCTGCTCGACCAGGAGGGCCGCGACGACATGCACCTGCGCATCGCCGTCCAGCCCGGCGGCTGTGCGGGTCTTCGCTACCAGCTCTTCTTCGACGACCGCAGCCTCGACGGCGACCTCCTCCGCGACTTCGGCGGACTCAAGGTGGCCGTCGACCGGATGAGCGCGCCGTACGTGCAGGGCGCCACCATCGACTTCGTCGACACCATCGACAAGCAGGGCTTCACGATCGACAACCCGAACGCGACGGGTTCCTGCGCCTGCGGCGACAGCTTCAACTGAGCCGCCGCCGGCTCTGACGACGCCGGCTCTGACGAGACGAGAGCCCCGGTCCCACCCTCTACGGGTGGGCCGGGGCTCTCGTGCGTCCGGGGGTGGGCCTCAGCCGGCCTCGGGCACCTCGGCGGCGACCTTCGCCTTGAGGTTCTCGGGCGGCTGCGCGCCGAGCTGGGCGACCACGTGCGACGCGGCCACCGAGCCGATGCGCCCGGCCACCGGCAGGTCGAACCCGCGCACCACGCCGTAGAGGAAGCCCCCGGCGTAGGCGTCGCCCGCGCCGGTGGTGTCGACGAGCTCGTCGGCGGGCCGCGCCTCGATCGAGTGCTTCACGCCGCCCTCGGCGTAGATCGTCGAGCCCTTCGCGCCGTGCGTGACGGCCACGAGCTCGCAGTTGCCGCCGTTGCCGCGCAGCAGCGACTCGATCGGCTCGTCGCCCACCAGCGCGGCGACCTCGTCCTCGTCGGCGACGAGGATCTCGACGTTCTCCGCGGCCAGCTCACGGAAGTACTCGCGGTGGCGCTCCACGCAGAGGGCGTCGGAGAGGGTCAGCGCGACGCGGGCCTCGCTCTTCGCGGACGCGTCGATGACCTTGCCGATGGTCTCGCGGGCGTGCTCGGTGTCGGCGAGGTAGCCCTCGATGAGGGTGACCGACGATCCGGCGACCTCGTCCTGGTCGATGTCCGACGGGCCGAGCGCGGTGCAGGCACCCAGGTAGGTGCCCATCGTGCGCTCGCCGTCGGGGGTGACCAGCACGAGGCAGCGCGCCGTCGAGGGGCCCTCGGTCAGCGGCGGGGTGCGGAAGCTCACGCCGTGGCTGCGGATCGAGGAGGTGAAGGAGGCGCCGAGCTGGTCGTCGTGGACCTTGCCGACGTAGCCGGTGTCCCCGCCGAGCGCGGCCGCGACCGCGATCGAGTTCGCGACGCTCCCGCCGGACCGCTCGGTCGTCTCCCCGGCCTTCGCGTACAGCGCCTCGGCCTGGTCCTGGTCGACGAGCGTCATGCCCCCCTTCGGCAGTTCGAAGGCGGTGATGGTGTCGTCGTCGGTCTTCGTGAGCACGTCGACGATCGCGTTGCCGATTCCCAGAACGTCCATGGGCCGGGATGTCCTCTCCACAGCGGTGACTCGCTTCGGATCAACGGACCACGGTATGTGATGGGCCCACGGCCCACAGCCCGATCGTTGCGTCGGGCACTATCCCCGGCGCTCAGGCATAGACCGGGTACTGCGGCTCCGGGATCGCCGGGTGGATCCGTCCCTCGACGAAGATGCCGTGCCACAGCATGAACACCAGCAGCGTCCAGATCCGTCGCGAGTGGTCCACCGGCCCGGCGCGGTGCTCGTCGATGAGGCGCAGGACGGCGGCCTTGTCCAGGATCGCGTCGGTCTGGGAGTCGCGGACGATGCCGCGGGCCCAGTCGAGCATGTCGGTGGCCAGCCAGTGCCGGATGGGCACCGGGAACCCGAGCTTGCGACGGTGCAGCACGTGCGGCGGGACGATGCCCTCGATCGCGCGGCGCAGGGCGTACTTCGTGGTGCCGTGGGCGATCTTCTGGTCGGTGGGCAGCGCCGAGGCCACCCGGAACACCTCGGGGTCGAGGAACGGGACCCGCAGCTCCAGCGAGTTCGCCATCGTCATCTTGTCGGCCTTGACCAGGATGTCCCCGCGCAGCCACGTGAACAGGTCGACGTGCTGCATCCGCGCGACCGGGTCCCAGCGAGCCGGAGTCGGCGTAGATCGGGCCGGTCACGGCGGTGTGGGAGAGCTCGTCGTCGTACCCGCGCAGCACCGCGTCGAGCTGGGCGGGGAAGAAGTTGCGGGCGTTGCCGTAGTAGCGCTGCTCGAGGGGGAGCGCGCCGCGGCGCAGCAGGTCCTTGCCGCGCACCCCGGTGGGCAGCCGCTCCGAGAGCGCCCCGGCGAGCTTGCGCACCGCGCCGGGCAGCTTGTCGAACGGCGCGAGGGAGAGCGGCTCCTTGTAGATGGTGTAGCCGCCGAAGAGCTCGTCGGCGCCCTCGCCGGAGAGCACCACCTTGACGTGCTTGCGGGCCTCGCGGGCCACGAAGTACAGCGGGACGAGGGCCGGGTCGGCCACCGGGTCGTCGAGGTACCAGACGATGAGCGGCAGCGCGTCCATCATCTCCTGGGCGGAGACGGTGCGGACGACGTGGCGGACCCCGATCGCCTCCGCGGACTCGGCCGCGACGTCGACCTCGGAGTACCCGGTGCGCTCGAACCCGGTGGTGAAGGTGATGAGGTCCGGGTTGTGCTCGCGGGCGAGCGCCGCGATGACCGTCGAGTCGATGCCGCCGGAGAGGAAGGCGCCCACGGTGACGTCGGCGCGCATGTGCTTGGCGACCGAGTCGCGCAGCACCTCGGTGATCTCCTCGTGGCGCCGCGTCTCCTCCGCGGCGTCCCCGCGCGCGATGGGCCGCTCGTCGAACCGCGGGGTGAAGTACCGCTGCACGCTGATCGGCTCACCGGGGGACACCGTGAACGAGGAGCCCGACTCCAGACGGCGGATCGCGCGGTGCAGCGTCGCCGGCTCCGGCACGTACTGGAGCGTCAGGTACTGCTGCAGCGCCGTGGGGTCGGGCGCCGCCGACGACGCGCCCAGGGGCGCCAGCACCTCGAGCAGGCACTTCTTCTCGCTCGCGAACGCCACCCCGTGCGCGCCCGCGGCGAAGAACATCGGCTTGATGCCGAACGGGTCACGCGCGCCGAAGAGGACGCGGTCCTGCGTGTCCCAGATGAGGAAGGTGAACATGCCGCGCAGGCGCGGGACCGCGTCGGCGCCCCACACCGCGTACGCCGCCACGACGGCCTCGGTGTCGCCCCCGGTGGCGAAGCGGACCCCGTGCTCACGGGTCAGCTCCTCCCGGAGCTCGAGGTAGTTGTAGATCTCGCCGTTGAAGACGATCCGGTAGCGCCCGGCCGGGTCGCCCCGCTGCGCCCCACCGCCGGGGAACTCCAGTGGCTGGTGCGAACCCTCCACGTCGATGATCGACAGCCGGTTGAAGCCGAGCGCCACGTCGTCGTCGTGCCACACCCCCGACTCGTCCGGCCCGCGGTGACGCATGCAGGGGAGCGCGGCCTCGACGTCCGTCGCATGCCGTGCCGCCGTGCCGTCCGCCGTGATCCAACCCATCAGCCCGCACACGGGGACCAGTATGGCGAGGGGGTCCGACCGTCCCGGCGCGCCACCCACCCGACGTGCACGGATCGGGGGGATGCGCGCGCCCCTCCGACAGCGCGTAGTGGTCGGCTCGGCTAGTCTCCCCGTGTCCGGACCGAGGGTGGCGTCGCCCGAGGTCGTACGGCCTCGAGGAGGGCAGCCAGCAGTGCGCCGAGCAGCGAGCATTGCGCAGGCCGGGGAGGTGCCGGCCCGCCGGGACCAGCGTGGTGGCCGGGGGCCTGCGCGTCGATCCGGCCGGGTCACGCGCGTTCTCCAGCTCGCCGTCCTGGCGGGGGTCGTCGCGATCTTCTCGACCGGGTGCTCGATCCAGGACGTGATCCGTTTCGGCTGGCCGGTGGGCGTCACGCCCGAGGCCACCGAGATGCGGACCCTCTGGACCTATTCGGCCATCGCGGCCCTCGCCGTCGGCGTCATCGTCTGGGGCCTCACCGCCTGGGCGGTCGCGTTCCACCGCCGCAAGGCCGGCGACACCGAGCTGCCCCGCCAGTTCCAGTACAACCTGCCGCTCGAGCTCGTGCTCACGGTGGTGCCGCTGATCATCGTCGCGGTCCTCTTCTACTTCACCGTCGTCGTCCAGAACGTCGTCGACCGCGAGCCGACCGGCAACGAGCTGAAGATCGACGTCACGGCGTTCCAGTGGAACTGGGAATTCTCCTACCCCGGTACGCGCAACCCGGCGGGCCAGACGGTCGCGACCATCGGCACCACCGCCGAGGTCCCGCTGCTGGTGCTGCCGACGGACCGGCCGATCTCGTTCACCCAGCACTCCGAGGACGTCATCCACTCGTTCTGGATCCCGGAGTTCCTGTTCAAGCGGGACGTCTTCCCGGACCCGGAGAAGAACGACCAGAAGAACGTCTGGGTCATCAGCAAGATCGACCAGCCCGGCGCCTTCGTGGGCCGCTGCGCGGAGTACTGCGGCGCGTACCACTCGATGATGAACTTCGAGGTCCGGGCGCTGCCGGGGAACCTCTACGACCAGTACATGCAGCTGCGCCAGTCGACCAACCAGGCCACCGGTCAGCCGTACTCCGCCGCGGAGGCGCTGGCCCGGATGAACTGCGGTCCGCTGTGCTCGCCCACCGCGACCACGACGCACCCGTTCAACCCGGACCCGACGACCCGTCTGGCGTTCTGACGTGACCATCCCCCCGACGACCACCCCGAGGAGCACGCGGCGATGAGAGTCGAGTCCCGCATCTTCGAGATCCTCACCGTGTTCTGCTTCGTCTGCGCGCTCGTCTACGGCCTCCTCTCCAAGGAGGCGGTCGGCATCGTCGGGCTGACCCTCACCGGCGGCCTGTGCCTGATCATCGGCACCTACTTCCGGTTCGTCGCCCGGCGCCTCGAGGAGCGCCCGGAGGACAACCCGGAGGCCGAGGTCTCGGACGGCGCCGGCGACGTCGGGTTCTTCAGCCCCGGCAGCTACTGGCCCATCACCGTGGCCGGAGCCGTGGCCCTGACCGGCTTCGGGCTGGCGTTCTACCAGTGGTGGCTGATCGTGCTCGCCGTCATCGGCCTGATCATCGCGGTGTGCGGGCTGGTGTTCGAGTACCACGCGGGCCCCGAGGCCCACTGAGGCCGGCCAGGTCTCCTTCCTGACGACGGGCGTCGTCGGCTCCGGCCGGCGGCGCCCGTCCGTCGTCTCCGTCGCCGGGTCGTGACGCGGTCGTCACCGCAGTGCGCTGGACTGGCCCCCGACGCTGCGTCGGGAGGTCTCGGGTGGGTGTGTGGGACATCGCGGCGCTCCCGCCGCGCGAGCAGTTCGGCTACTGGCGCGAGGTCATCTGCGAGGCCTTCGTCCCGCTGACGCCCCACCGCACCCTCGACGAGGAGGGCTTCACCGCCAAGGTCGAGACGCGCCAGCTCGCCGGGCTGACCCGGGCCCGCCTCCGCGCCCGGCCGCAGCGGACCGACCACGGGCCGCGCGAGGTCGCCCGCACCGACGGGGCGTTCTACTTCGTCAACCTGCAGCTCGCCGGCCGGTGCGTCACGACGGTGCGCGACGAGACCGTCGTCGTGGAGCAGGGCCAGTTCGTCGTCGTCGACACCACCGAGCCGTACTTCTTCCACCTCGACCGGCCCTGGCAGATGGTGTCCTACCGGCTGCCCCACGCGGCCCTCGCGGAGGCCCTCCACGGGCGCCGCCCCGCCCTGGGACGGCCGGTCGACGCGTCCGGGTCGGGCGCCGCGGTCACCGCGCTCATGGCGGCCCTGTGGCCCCTGGCGGCGACGACGGCGGGGGCGGACGACCTGGCCGGACCCGCTCACCCGGGCGCTGCTGGCCCCGCCGGTGTTCGAGAAGGCCGTCGGGCACGGCTTCCTCAAGGGCCTCGTCCCCGCCGCCGTCGGGGGAGCGGCCGGCAGCGGGGTCGACGCCGCGATCTTCGTCGAGGAGTGGGCCGCGCGGAGCCCCGACTTCACGATCTCCTTCGCCGGGCCTGATCCCCCGGTCTCGCGCCCGGACCGCGAGACCCGCGGGGGGCATGGCGTGCCCTCATCCTCTACGAGCACCAGGCGGTCTCGGACGCCCTCGCTGACGCCAAGGGGCGGATCGAGGCCGTGCGCCTGCTCGCGTGGCGGGCGCTCGACGCCGTGATGGCGCAGCACCCCTCCGCGCCGGAGCTGGCGCTGCACTCCCCCTGGTCGGGCACCTCGCCGACGCGCTGGCGTACCCGGTCATCGAGGGCAGCAACATCGGGGTCCGGCGCCGCCAGCTGCAGAGCCTGTTCCTCTCGCCGGGCTACGACCCCCTCGCGGCCTCCGGCATGAGCTGACCCGGGTCCAGGGCCACAGACGCCGACGGGGCGGGGAGCCACCTGGCTCCCCGCCCCGTCGGCGGTCGTGCGGTGTGTCGGGCGGTGTCAGTCGCGCACGTCGCGGGGACGCCCGGCGTCGGGCCGGCCCGCGAGCTCGCGGTCGCTGCCCGGCTCGACCTGCAGCGGGTCGGTGCCGCTGCCGCGGTTGACGTCGTCCTGCTCGATGGCCGGGTCGGGACGGAACCAGCCGCCCTTGACCGGGTGACCCGCCGAGCCCAGGTCGTTCATCCGCTTCGGGACCGTGGCGCCCTGGTAGGCGAGCGGGATGGCGTGCCCGTGCTCGTCGACGCCACCGAGGGGCTGGTGCACCTCGATGAACTCGCCGTGCGGGAGCCGCTTGATCATGCCGGTCTCGATGCCGTGCTCGAGGATCTCGCGGTCGCCGCGCTGGAGGCCGAGGCAGAATCCGGTAGGTCGCGAAGTAGACGACCGGCGGGATCACCAACAGTCCGATGCGCCCGATCCACGTCATGACGTTGAGCGAGATGTCGAACGTGTACCCGATGATGTCGTTCCCGCAGGCCACGACCAGCCAGAAGTAGAACGCCATCGCCATCATGCCGGTGGCGGTGCGCACCGGGACGTCGCGCGGACGCTGCAGCAGGTTGTGGTGGGCCCCGTCGCCGGTCAACTTGCGCTCGATCACCGGGTAGAGGGCCAGCAGCGTCGTCAGGATCCCCATCCCGATCACGGCGGGGAAGAAGATCGCCGGGATGGTGTACCGGCCGAACAGGTACATCTCCCACGAGGGCCACAGCCGGACCGCGCCGTCGAACACGGCCATGTAGAAGTCGGGCTGCGAGCCGGCCGAGACCTGCGTCGGGTCGTACGGGCCGAGCTTCCAGATCGGGTTGATCTGGAACACGCCGGCCATGATCGCCATGACGCCGACCGCGACGACCATGAAGCCGCCGGCCTTGGTCGCGAACGTCGGCAGGATGCGGACGCCGACGACGTTGCGCTCGGTGCGTCCCGGCCCGGGGAACTGGGTGTGCTTCTGGAACCACACCAGCGCCACGTGCACGCCGATCACCGCGAGGATGATCCCCGGCAGCAGGAAGACGTGGACGATGTAGAAGCGCGGGATGATGATCGTCCCGGGGAACTCCCCGCCCACGATCGCCCAGTGCAGCCAGGTCCCGATCACCGGGATCGACAGGATGATCGCGGAGAGGCCGGTGCGGATGCCGGTGCCGGAGAGCAGGTCGTCGGGCAGCGAGTAGCCGATGAAGCCCTCGATCATGCCGGTGAGCAGCAGGACGACGCCGAGCACCCAGTTGGTCTCGCGCGGGCGGCGGAACGCTCCGGTGAAGAACGTCCGCATCATGTGCGCGATCATCGCGGCGACGAAGAGCAGCGCGGCCCAGTGGTGGACCTGCCGGATGAACAGGCCGCCGCGGACGTCGATGGAGATGTTGACCGTCGACTCGTACGCCATCGACATCGTGACGCCGCGCAGGCCCGCGTAGGTGCCCTCGTAGGTCGTCTCGGCCATCGACGGGTCGTAGAAGACCGCCAGCCACGTGCCCGAGATGAGCAGCACGATGAAGCTGTACATCGCGATCTCGCCCAGCATGAACGACCAGTGCGTGGGGAAGACCTTGTTGATCTGACGACGGATCCCGCCCGCGGGATGGATCCGGCTGTCGACCTCGTCAGCGGCCGTCCCGACGAGCTTCATCGCCGTGCTGCCGCTGCGTCTCGGTGTGGTGATGGCACTCATGGTCTGCGCTCCCAGAAGCCGGGCCCCACCGGCTCGATGAAGTCACTGCGGGCGTACAGATATCCCTGATCGTCCACGGTGATGGGCAATTGCGCCAGCGGGCGGGCTGCCGGTCCGAAGACCGGACGGGCGTACTCGTTGGCCTGGAACTGCGATTGGTGGCAGGGGCAGAGGATGCGCATCGTCTGGTCCTCGTAGAGGGACGTCGGGCACCCCATGTGGCTGCAGATCTTCGAGTAGGCGAACAGCGAGCCGTAGTTGAAGTCCTCCTGGCCCGCCCGCTTGATCACGTCCACGTACGGACGCAGCCGGATGAGCATGACGGGCGAGTCGGACGAGCGGACCGTCTCGGCGAGCTTCTCCGGGTCGTTGCGGTCGGACTCCTTGAACGGGAAGACCGTCTCCATCGACCCCGGCTGGAGGTCGCCCGCGCGGACGAGGACGACGTCGGTGGCCTCGCCGTCGAACTTCCTCAGGTACACGCGCTCGCCGTCGTCGGAGCGCCACTCCGTGACGAGGAGGGGCGACTCGTCGCCCTCCTTCCACGGGTTCTTCACGAGGCCACCGAAGGCCGCGACCGCGAGGCCGGCGGTGAGGATGCCCCCGGCGGCCCCGATCGAGCGGACGATGAGCTTGCGGCGTCCGATGCCGCTCTGCTCCCCGGCCTGGACCAGGCGGGCGGCCGCGGTGCGGCGCTCGACCTCGGCCGAGCGGCCGTCGTGGCGCTGCTGGATCGTCAGGTCCTCGGGCAGCAGCTTCTTCGAGTAGGCGATGACGCCCATGCCCACCGCGAGGATCGAGACGCCCAGGGTCACGCCGATGATCGGCGTGTAGAGCGCGTACGCGACCGCACCGGGGTCGCCCGGCGGGACCCACTCGTGGGGCCAGGCGATGAAGGCGACGATGAACGCCAGCCCGGAGATCGCGGCGAGGATGAACCAGCCGGCGACCTGGCGCTCGGCCCGCTTCTCGGCCCGGGTGCCGGGCGTGGGGAAGCGGGGGCGGTCCGCGACGACCTCGATGTCGTCCATGCGGTTGCCGAGACGCACCAGGTCGTCGGTGCTCATCTCGGCGAGCTCGGCATCGGTCGGGATGCGCAGCTCGTCCGAGCCGTGGCTCTGCGGGCCCGAGGGGCTGGCGGCGCGGTGGGACTCAGATTCGGGCGGTGCACTCACTGGCGGGATCCGATCCAGAGGGAGATTCCGATCAGGGCGGCGAGGCCGACGAAGAAGGCGACGAGGCCCTCGGGCACGGGGCCGAAGCCGCCGAGCCCGTTGCCACCCGGGTTGGCGCCGGTGTTGTCGGAGCCCACCGACTTGATGTAGCCGATGATGTCCTGCTTCTCCTGGGGGGAGAGCTGGGAGTCGGCGAAGGTCGGCATGTTGCCGGGGCCGGCCAGCATCGCGGCGTAGATCTCGACTCGGAGTCGCCGGGTCGAGGACCGGGGCGAACTTGCCCGACGACAGCGCGCCGCCGCGGCCGGTGAAGTTGTGGCACTGGGCGCAGTTGAGGCGGAACAGCTGGCCGCCGCGCCCGAGGTCCGACCCGATGAGTGCCTCGTCCGAGACCGCGGGCACCGTCGGACCGCCGCCGTTGGCCTCGATGTACGCCCCCAGCGCGTCGATCTGCGCCGGGTCGAACTGGGGCTTCTTGCGGTCGGCCTGCGCGCCCTGCACCTTCAGCGGCATCCGGCCGGTGGAGACCTGGAAGTAGACCGAGGCCTGGCCGACGCCGATGAGGCTCGGCCCGCGCCCGTTCACTCCCTGCAGGTTCGAGCCGTGGCAGGTGATGCAGGAGTTGTCGAAGAGCGTCTGGCCCTCGCGGACCAGCGCCGCGTCCTGGCCGGTGGCGGTCTGCGGGGCGGGCTGCACCGCGGCGTAGATCCCGCCGACGGCGAGCAGCGCCACCCCGAGGGCGAGGAAGCCCGCGACGCGACGGCGCGTCCTGGTCCCCGCGCGCGCCCACGGCCTCCTGCGCGGGCGTGGCGTCCGGTCGCTCATGTCCTCCCCAGCCTCTGACTCTCGTCGTGTCGTCATCGCGACCGTGCCGCTAACGGATGAAGTAGATGACCGCGAACAGGCCGATCCAGACCACGTCCACGAAGTGCCAGTAGTACGAGACGACGATCGCCGCGGTCGCCTGGGCCGGGGTGAACCTACTGAGGAACGTCCGACTGATCAGCAGGACGAACGCGATCAGACCGCCCGTGACGTGCAGCGCGTGGAACCCGGTCGTGATGTAGAAGACCGAGCCGTAGGCGCTCGAGGCGATCGTCGTGCCGTGCTCGGTGACCAGCGTGTGGTACTCGTTCACCTGGCCCAGCACGAAGATCAGGCCCATCACGAACGTCACCGCGTACCAGCGGCGCAGACCGAACACGTCGCCGCGCTCCGCCGCGAACACGCCGTACTGGCACGTGAACGACGAGGCCACGAGGACGATCGTGTTCACGAGGGCGTAGGGCACGTCGAGCTCGGTCGGCGGCGGGGGCCATTCGCCCACGTTCGCGGCCCGGGCCACGAAGTACATGGCGAAGAGGCCGGCGAAGAACATCAGCTCGCTGGACAGCCAGATGATCGTTCCCACGCTGACCACGTTGGGCCGGTTGAGGGAGTGGATCCTCGCGCTGAAAGAGGGCGCCGGCGCACTCGAGGCGGTCGTCACGGGCGACATCATGTCACCTCGTCCCGACATCAGCCGGTCGGGGCGAGGGGTGGTGATCACCCCGCCGACCTGCACCGCCGCTCACCTGCGGATTCTCCTACCAGGTGTCGTACGTCGTGCCGTAGTCGAGACCTCGGGTCGGTGCTGGGGCGGCACGTCCGACCCCCGGGAGGCCTGTCCGCGGGCCCGGTGTCCGCCCCCGCGGGGGGTCGCCCGACTAGGCTGCGCGGACCGTCTTCTGACACCCCGGGGAGGGCCCGCGAGATGACCGCCGACAGTGGTGCCGGACAGACGCTGGACGTCGTGGTGATGAGCCACCGTCCCGAGGTCCGGGAAGCCGTCATGTCCGCGGTCGGCCGGCGCCCGGCCCGCGACCTGCCGCGGCTGCGCTTCGCCGAGGCGGACGGGATCGCCGACGTCCTCGGCGCCGCCGACGGCGGCAGGCTCGACCTCGCCGTGCTCGACGCCGAGGCCCAGCCGACCGGCGGGATGGGCGTGTGCCGCCAGCTCAAGAACGAGCGGACCGACCCCGCCCCGGTGATCGTCGTGGTGCGGCGCGAGGACGACCGCTGGCTCGCGACGTGGTCCCAGGCCGACGCGGTCCTCGTGCAGCCGCTCGACCCGGTGACCGCCGCCCGCACCGTGGCCGACGTCCTGCGCGCCGGGCAGCCGCTCCCGGCCACCCGGGGGTGACCGCCGGGATGTCCCCGGCCGGGGCCGCCCCGGCCGGGACGCAGCCCGGCTCCGCCGCTCCGCCGGCTCCCACGTGGCCGTCGCTGCTGGGCCGGTTGCTGCGCGGGGAGGACCTGTCGGGTCACGACGCCTCCTGGGCGATGGACCGGATGATGTCCGGCGAGGCCTCGCCCGCCCAGGTGGCCGCCTTCGCGGTCGCGCTGCGCGCCAAGGGCGAGACCGCCGAGGAGATCGGCGGCCTCGCCGAGGTCATGCGCGCGCACGCGCGGGAGGTGACCGTCGACGGCGTCGTCGTCGACATCGTCGGCACCGGCGGCGACCAGGCCCACACCGTGAACATCTCGACGATGGCCGCGGTCGTCATGGCCGCGGCCGGCGCCCGCGTGGTCAAGCACGGCGGCCGGGCCGCGTCGTCGGCCTGCGGCTCGGTCGACCTGCTCGAGGAGCTCGGGGTGCCGATCGACCTCGGTCCCGAGGCCGTCGCGGCGAGCGTCGACGAGGTCGGCATCGGCTTCTGCTTCGCCCAGACCTTCCACCCCGCGATGCGCCACGTCGGTGGGGTGCGCCGCGAGATCGGTGTGCCGACGGCGTTCAACCTCCTCGGCCCGCTCACCAACCCCGCCCGCCCGGCCGCGGCGCTGATCGGCTGCGCGGATCCCCGGTTCGCGCCCGTGCTCGCCGGCGTCCTCGCCGGGCGGGGCGACACCGCGCTCGTCGTGCGGGGTGACGACGGGCTCGACGAGATCACGACGACGACCACCACGACCGTCTGGCGGACCGGCCCGACGGGGGTCACCGTCGAGACCCTCGATCCGACCCGGATCGGGGTCCCGGTCTCCGTGCCGGGCGAGCTGCGCGGCGGCGACGCGTCCGTCAACGCCCGCGCGGCCCACGCCGTGTTCGCCGGCGAGCCCGGGCCGGTCCGCGAGGCGGTGCTGCTCAACGCCGGGGCCGCCCTGGCCGCCTACGAGGAGGCCCTGACCGGCACGGTGGCCGAGCTGCACGAGGCGGTCGCCCGCGGGCGGGACCGGGCGGCGGCGGCGGTCGACGCCGGGGCCGCGTCGGAGCTGCTGGATCGCTGGTCCGCGGCCGCGAAACGGCTCCGCGGCTAGGTCGTGCGGTCACGGGGGCGACGGCGGGTCTCCTCGTCGCTGGCCACGATCACGCAGCCGCCCGTGCCCACACTGCCGCCCATGATCACCAGGATGAGGCGGATTCGAGGGCTGGGCGTCCGGAATCGCCTCATCCCGGTGATCTTGGGGTCGGACGGCGGGGTGCCCGGCCCTCGGGTCTAGTCGAGCCCGACCGCGAAGGCGGCGTCGGTGTCGCTCGCCGAGTACGAGCGGAACGCGATGTGCGTCGAGGTGGTCTGCACGCCCGGGACGCGGCTCAGGTTCCCCGCGATGACGTCGGCGAGCTCCTCGTGCTCGCGCACCCGCACCACGGCGATGAGGTCGACGTCGCCGGCGCAGGAGTAGACCTCGGCGACCCCGTCGAGATCCGCGATCGCCTGGGCGGTCTCGGGGATCCGGTCGGCGTTCGCGTGGATCATGACGATGGCCGTGATCACGGGGGCTCCCTGGGTCGGCGCCGCGGGCGACGGTCGGCGGGGTGGGACCGGCGGGCGCCCGGCTCGACGGGGCGCTGCCGGGTCCGGCGGGAACTCTAGGCCCCGGCGCCGGTCCCGGGTCCGCCACCGGGCCGGACGGCCCCGCGCCCGGCCTCGCGGGCCTGCGAGATCCACCCCGACCAGGCCCCCGCCCCACGCGCCGGGACCGCCCAGGGCGTCGTCGTGCGCACCATCCGCGTGCCGGGCCGCTCCAGCCACCGGGTGATCACGGCGACCTCCTCCGGCGGCGCCCCCCGCAGCGGCCCCGCCCCCGGGCGCACCGTCTCCGCGGCGGAGACCAGGACGTCCACCACCGGCATCGGCGGCACCCCGCGCCGGGCCGTGCCCGCCGCCGCGAGGCGCCCGTGCCGCACCACGGCCAGCTCCCAGCCGCCGGAACCGTCCGGGCGGGCCGCGACGAGCTCCTCGGCGCGGGCGATCGCGGACAGCCGCTGCACCCGCGCCAGCGCCGCGGCGAGCTCGGCGAGCCGGTCGCGGTGGGTGGCGGCGTCGTCGAACCGCTCGCCCGCGGCGAGGCTCGCGACCTTCTCCCGCAGCCGCACCAGCCCGTCGTCGGACCCGCCGTGGACGAGCGCGCGCGCCCCGGCGACGGCGGGGGAGTAGTCCTCGGCGGTCTGCAGCCCCGCGCACGGTGCCCCGCACCGCCCCATCCCGTGCAGGACGCACGGGCTGCCGCGCCCGCCCCGCGCCGGGATCCGCTGGGTGCACGGCCGCAGCCGGGACGCGTCCGCGAGGGCCTCGACGGCGCGGACCGCGTCCGGCCGCCGCCCGAACGGGCCGACCGCGTCGTCCCGGGGCGTCCGCACCACCGACCAGCGCGGGAACGGCTCGTCGGTCAGGGCCACCCACCAGCCCCGGTGCGGGTAGCGGGAGCGCCGGTTGTACCGCGGCGCGTGCCCGGCCAGCAGCCGCAGCTCCCGGACCTCGGCCTCGAGGGCGTGCGCGCACTCCACCCAGTCGACCCGCTCGGCCAGCCCGACCATGTCCTTCACGCGGGCCCGCTTCTCCGAGCCGGTGAAGTAGGAGCGCACCCGACGGCGCAGGTCGTTCGACGTGCCGACGTAGAGGACCTCGTCGGCGGGCCCGCGGAACAGGTACACCCCCGCGGCGTGCGGCACGGCGTCGGCGAGGTGGCGCTTGCCGCGCTGCGCCGGCGTGGTCTCGACCTGCAGCGCGAGCAGGTCCTCCAGCGTCGACACGCCGTGCCCCCCGACCCGTTCGAGCAGGCCGTGCAGCACGTCGACGGTGGCCCGGGCGTCGTCCAGCGCTCGGTGCACGGGGCGGGTGGCGGCGCGGAACAGGACCGCGAGGGCGGAGAGCCGGCACGACGGTGCCTCGTCGCGGGTGAGCACCTTGCGGGCCAGCCGGGCGGTGCACACCACGGGCGGGCGGGGCCAGACCGCGCCGTGACGCCGGCACGCGGCCCGCAGGTGCCCGACGTCGAACGGCGCGTTGTGCGCCACCACCACCGCGCCGGCGCAGAACTCGAGGAAGCCCGGCAGCACGGTGGGCAGGCGCGGCGCGTCGCGCACCATGGCGGTGGTGATGCCGGTGAGGGCCACGATCTGCGGCGGCACCGCCATCCCCGGGTCGACCAGCGTGGCGTACTCGCCCACGATCTCCCCGGCCCGCACCTTCACCGCGCCGATCTCGGTGATCGCGTCGGGGCGGGGGGCGGCGAGCGGATCGGCGTCGGGCGCCTCCGGCCCGGCGGGCGGCCCCCCGGTGGTCTCCAGGTCGAGCACGACGAAGGTCGCGGCGTGCAGCGGGGTGCCCAGCTCCTCGAACGTGAGCTGGGGGTCGGGACCCGTCACCGGGCGGGGTGCGTCCATCGCCGCGGACGGTAGGGCGACCCCCCGACAGTCACGCCCCGCTCGCGGGCCCCATGGCCGCTAACCTGGGCCGATGGCGGACGGGGAGGTGGCGACGGCCGACGGGCAGGACGGCCACACCCCCGCGCCGGACGTCCCGACGACGGTCTCGCCGGCGGTCCGCGCGGCCCTGCTCGAGACCGCGCCCGAGGCCGTCCGGGCCCGCGTCGCGGATCTCGTGTCGCAGGCCGTCGGGCAGATGCCCCCCACGGAGCTCCCCGCCCCCGTCCGGACCGTCGCCCGCTTCGCCCCGGCCAAGCGGGCCAAGGTCGGCGCCGGCCCGATGCTCGCCGCCCTCGGCTCCGCCGACGGGTTCGCCGACGGGGTCGTGTCCTGGTGGCGGGAGCACCGGCCCGACGAGTGGGCCCCGCCGGTCGACGAGCCGGTCCACGCCGCGGCGGTCGCCGTCCTCACCGGCGACGAGGACGCCGCGCGGGCGCTGCTGCGCGATGCGGGGGAGCGCGCCGACACCGCGCGGCTGCGCGCCGAGCGCGACACCGCGGCCACCCGGGCGGACCGGCTCGCCGCGGAGCTCGAGCGGGTCACCGCCGAGCGGGACGAGGCGCTGGCCCGGGTGGCCGAGGCGGGGCCCGACCAGTCGGAGGAGGTCGCGAAGCTCCGGACACGGCTGCGCGACCAGGGGGTCCGGGTCCGTCGCGCCGAGGACGCCGCCGCCGAGGCCGCCGCCCGGTTGGCCCAGGACCGCGGCGAGGAGCACCGCGAGCTCGAGGACCTGCGCCGCGAGCGGTCGCGGGACCGGGAGGCACTGGCCGCGGCCGAGGCGCGCGCCCGGCGGGCCACCGCCGAGCTCGAGACCGCCCGCCGCGCCGCCCACGAGGCCCGCCGCGCCGACGACGCCCGCCTGGCACTGCTCGTCGACACCGTCGCGGGCGCTGCGGCGGGCCTGCGTCACGAGCTGGGCCTGCGCGCCGACGACCAGCGCGTCGGGCCGCGGCCCGCCGAGCTGGTCGGCTCGGCCGAGCGCGCGCCGCTGGCCCGGGTGACCGACCCGGCGACCCTCGACCGGCTGCTCGCGCTGCCCGAGGTCCACCTGCTCGTGGACGGCTACAACGTCACCAAGACCGGCTGGCCCAGCCTCTCCCTGGCCGCCCAGCGCGAGCGCCTGGTCGCCGCGGTCGCCCCGCTGGCCGCCCGCACGCACGCCGAGACGACGCTGGTCTTCGACGGGGCGGGGATCACCGGGGTGCCGACCGCGTCCGTGCGCGGGGTGCGGGTGCTCTTCTCCGACCCCGGGGTGATCGCCGACGACCTCATCCGCCGCCTCGTGGACGCCGAGCCCGAGGGCCGGGCCCTGGTGGTGGTCACGTCCGATCGCGCGGTGGTCGACTCGGTCCGCCGCCGCGGCGCCCACCCGGTGCCCTCGAGCGTGCTGCTCGCCCGGCTCGCCCGGATCTGAGACCTGGGTCACATCCCCGGGTCGCGTCCCCCGAGGCTGTCGGACCCCCCGCCTAGCGTCCGCCACGACTCCCCGGAGAGCCCGGGGCCGACCGGCGGAGGTCGTCATGCTCATCGACTGCGACACGTGCGTGGTGCGCCACCAGGCCTGCGACGACTGCGTCGTCGGGGTCCTGCTCGGGACGCCGGAGGTGCCGGCCCGGCCCGGCGACACGGACCCGGTCGAGCCCCGGGAGCCGGCCGAGCCCGGGGCCCCGCTGCCGGTGGAGTTCGGCCCGGTGGAGCGCCGGGCCCTCGAGGTCCTGGCCGACCACGGCCTGATCCCGCACCTGCGCCTGGTGACGGCCTCGGAGGCCCCAGAGGTCGCCGGCGACGAACGGGCGCCGACGGGTCGCGGGGTCCGGCGCAGGCGCGACGCCGGCTGACGGGCGCCGGGGGACGGCCGTCCGGCGCGCCGCCGAGGAGGGCACGCCCCCGGGCGGAACGGAGCCGCGACCGGTTCGTTACCGTCCCGTCGCCTCTTCGCGGACGAGCTCCCCGCCCCGGTCCGACGAGCAGGTGCCCCTGTACGAGAAAGGGACTCCCCGCCCGTGATCTCCGGACCGGCTCCCCGTCGTGCGCGGCCGGCCGCCGCGCCCGCGGTCCTCGTTCTCCTCGTGCTGCTCGCCGTCCTGGGGCCCGGGCTGCTGGCCCCGGGGGCCGCCTCGGCCGACCCGATCGTGCCGCCCAACGCGAACGACGTGGTCCGCGCCCTCGCCGACGCCAACGCCCGCGCCGAGGCCGCCAACGAGCAGGCGATGGGCGCCCGCGAACAGCTGCCGGTCAAGCGCGCCGAGGCCACCCGGACCGCCGAGGACGCCACGGCGGCGCGCGCCGCGGTCGACGCGGCCCACCGGCGTCTCGAGCAGGCCTACGTCTCGGTCGACCAGGTCACCAGCAGCACCTACCAGGGCGGCGACCTCGACCAGCTGGGCGCGCTGCTCTCGAGCCCGTCCCCGCAGGCCTACCTCGACAAGGTCGCGCTCCTCAACACGATCAGCGGCGCCAACCAGGCGGTGCTGCAGGGCTACCTCGACGCGTCCTCCGCCGCCGACACCGCCCAGCGCGACGCCGACGCCCGCGCCACCGACGCCCGGCGGGCCGCCGACGACGCCGCGCAGGCCGTGACCGACGCCGCCCGCTCCAAGGCCGAGGCCGACCACGACGTCGCGACCGCGAACGCGGCCCTGGCCCGGCTCACGCCCGCGGAGCGCGCCCAGCTGCGCAGCGGCGGCGTCACGAACTTCCCGAGGAACATCGCGGGTGACTCGCTCGGCATCGACGCCCTCCGCGCCGCGCTGACCCGCCAGGGTGCGCCCTACGTCTGGGGGGCCACCGGGCCGGGCACCTTCGACTGCTCCGGGCTCGTGCAGTGGGCCTACCGCCAGATCGGGATCGCGATGCCCCGGGTCGCCGCCGCGCAGCAGCAGGTCGGCATCCCGGTCACCCCCGACCAGGCCCAGCCCGGCGACCTGGTGTTCTTCGGCGACCCGGCCTACCACGTGGGGATCTACGTCGGGGGCGGTCAGTTCCTGGAGGCGCCGCAGTCCGGGGACGTCGTCAAGGTGGCACAGCTGCGCGGGAACGTCTCCGCGATCCGCCGCATCGCCCCGGCCTAGCCCTCTGCAAGGGTGCCGGGCGTGGCCGTGCCCGACAGGACGCTCCTCGTCACCAACGACTTCCCCCCGCGTCCCGGCGGCATCCAGTCCTACCTGCACGAGCTCGCCGTGCGCCTCCCGCCGGGCTCCCTGACCGTCCTCGCCTCGACGTGGCCGGACGCCCACGACGCCGACGGCCGCTGCGCCCGCTTCGACGCCGCCCAGCCGTTCGCCGTGCACCGCCTCCCGACCACGATGATGCTGCCCGGCCCCGCCACGATCCGCCGGGCCGTGGAGCTCGCACGGGCCGAGGACTGCGGGACGGTGTGGTTCGGGGCGGCGGCCCCGCTCGGGCTGATGGCGCCGGTCCTGCGCCGACGCGCCGGGGTGTCGCGCGTCGTCGCCAGCACCCACGGGCACGAGGTCGGCTGGTCGATGCTGCCGGGGTCCCGGCAGGCGCTGCACCGCATCGGGCGGGACGCCGACGTCGTCACGACCGTCAGCCGCTACACCCGCGGGCGCATCGCGGCCGCCCTGGGTCCGGACGCCGCGCTCGAACCGCTCCCGCCCGGCATCGACACCCACCGCTTCGCCCCCGACCCCGCCGGGCGGGCCGCGATCCGGGCCCGCCACGGGCTCGGGGACCGGCCCCTCGTCGGGTGCCTGTCGCGGCTGGTGCGCCGCAAGGGGCAGGACGTGCTGATCCGGGCGCTGCCCGCTCTGCGACGGCGGGTGCCCGGCGCCGCGCTGCTCCTCGCCGGCGACGGACCCGACCGCGACCGCCTGCGCCGCCTCGCCCGCGACCACGACGTCGCCGACCACGTGGTGTTCACCGGCCCCGTCGCGCAGGAGGAGATCCCCGCCCACCACGCCGCCCTGGACGTCTTCGCCCTGCCGTGCCGCACCCTCGGGGGCGGGCTCGACGTCGAGGGGCTCGGCATCGTGCTGCTCGAGGCCTCCGCGTGTGGCGTGCCGATCGTCGCGGGCCGCTCGGGCGGCGCCCCGGAGACGGTGCGCCCCGGGCCGCCCGGGACGCGGACCGGGCGGCTCACCGACGGCCGCGACCCGGCCGACGTCGCCGAGGTCGTCGGGGACCTCCTCGCCGACCCCGACGCGGCGGCGACGGCAGGTGCGGCCGGCCGCCGGTGGATGCAGGCGGAGTGGACGTGGGCGGCGCGCGCCCGCCGGCTGGCCGCGCTGGCCCGTCCGGACCAGCTCCGGCCCCGGGACCGCCCGCACGAAGCGGCCGGTGAGTGACCGTCGACGGTCACCGACCGGCCGCTCGTACCCCCACGGGCGGCTCAGCGCTGCGCGTACACCTGCTCGATGTCCTCGCCGCGCTGGTCGGCGATGACGTTGCGCTTGAGCTTCATCGTGGGCGTGAGCTCGCCGGACTCCTCGGTGAAGTCGGAGGTCAGGATGCGGAACTGACGCACCGACTCGGCCTTGGAGACCGCGGAGTTCCCGTCGTCGACCGCGGCCTGGATCTCGGCGCGCAGGTCCGCGTCGCCGGCCAGGTCCTCCGCGGTCGTCGCGGACTTGCCGTGCTCGGCGGCCCAGTCCGGGAGGGCCTCGGCGTCGAGGGTGATCAGCGCGGCGACGTAGGGCCGGTTGTCGCCGACGACGAGGGCCTGGCTCACCAGGCGGTGGGCCCGGATGCGGTCCTCGATCACGGCGGGCGCGACGTTCTTGCCGCCCGCGGTGACGATCAGCTCCTTCTTGCGGCCGGTGATGGAGAGGAAGCCGTCGTCGAGGGTGCCGATGTCGCCGGTGTGGAACCAGCCGTCGACCAGCGTCTCCTCGGTGGCCTCGGCGTTGCGCCAGTAGCCGCCGAAGACCACGTCGCCCTTGGCGATGACCTCGCCGTCGTCGGCGATCGCGACGGTGATGCCCGGCAGCGGGCGCCCGACGGTGCCGACCCGCAGCGTGTTCTCGCCGTTCGCGGTGATGGCCGCGCTGGTCTCGGTGAGGCCGTAGCCCTCGTAGATCGGCACGCCGACGCCGCGGAAGAAGTGCCCGATCCGCGCCCCGAGCGCCGACCCGCCGGACACCGCACCACGGCACTGCCCGCCGAGGGCGTCGCGCAGCTTCCCGTAGACCAGCGCGTCGAACAGGGCGTGTCGGGCGCGCAGCACCAGGCCGGGGCCGGAGCCGTCGAGGGCCTTGCTGTACGCGACCGCGGTCGACTCGGCGAGGTCGAAGATCCGGCCCTTGCCGCCCTGGTAGGCCTTCTGCTTGGCCGAGTTGTAGACCTTCTCGAACACCCGCGGCACCGAGAGGATGAAGTCGGGCTTGAACCGGGGCAGCTCGGCCGAGAGCTTCGAGGTGTCGGCGAAGTGCCCGATGACGTAGCGGTGCTCCTGGGCGGCGATCTGCACGACCCGGGCGAAGATGTGGGCGAGCGGCAGGAAGAGCAGCGTCGAGTTGCCGGCCTCCATCAGCGAGCCGAACACCTCGCCGGCCGCGCGCACCTCGAACAGCAGGTTGCGGTGGGTGATCTCGCAGCCCTTGGGACGCCCGGTGGTGCCCGAGGTGTAGATCAGCGTGGCGAGGTCGTCGGCGCGGACGCCGGTGCGGCGGGACTCGACGTCGGCGTCGGAGACGTCGGCGCCGGCCTCCTTGAGCGCGTCGACCGCGGGGGAGGACCCGTCGATCTGCCAGACGTGCTCGAGATCGGGCAGGGAACCCGTGACCTGGTCGAGGGTCGCGCGGTGCTCGTCGGTCTCGATGATCACGCCGCGGGCGCCCGAGTCGGACAGGCACCACTCGTACTGCGACGCCGAGGACGTCTCGTAGATCGGCAGGCCGGCGCAGCCCGCGGTCCAGAGGGCGTAGTCGAGCAGGGTCCACTCGTAGCGGGTGCGCGCGACGATCCCGACCCGGTCACCCGGCTCCAGGCCGGCCGCGACGAACCCCTTCGCCACGGCGACGACGTCGTCGCGGAACTCCCGGAACGTGACCGGTGTCCACTCGCCGTCGACGGCTCGTCGGTAGGCGATCTCGTCGGGGTGCTCGTCGGCGTTGGCCCATACCGCGTCGGTGAGTCGGTCGTCGTCCGCCACCTTCGCCGCGGCCGGCACGCTGTACTCCTGCACCCCGAACACACCCTCTCGCGCATCGGCCGAGGTCCTCGACGACCCTCGGTGCGCGCAGCCTAGGGCGAGGCCGACGGCCCGTCACTACCCAGAGGTAACCGGACGAAACGCCGCAACGGGGCGGATCGGTCGGACCTCCCGGTGCGGAGCAGGTGATCGTCGGGCAGGCTGGCCCCGTGGCCGCCCTGGACGTGATCGACGAGACGTTCGTGCTCGCCGGGCGCGCCGAGGTCGCCGCCGCGTTCGCCGACCCCGCGCAGTGGCCGCGACTCTGGCCGGACCTCGAGCTGACGGTCTTCGCCGACCGCGGGGAGGCCGGGATCCGCTGG
Source organism: uncultured Actinomycetota bacterium (assembly GCA_963849235.1). GTDB lineage: Bacteria > Actinomycetota > Actinomycetes > Mycobacteriales > Pseudonocardiaceae > Actinomycetospora. The sequence continues at coordinate 44,508 of CAWKGY010000013.1, forward strand.
TCGGTCACCGGGCAGTGGGTCGGCAGCGCCGAGGTCTGGTGCGAGCCGGTCGCGCTGGGTCCGGGACCGGAGGCGGGCGGCGAGGAAGGCACCCTGCTGCACTGGTTCCTGCGGGTGGACCCGGCCCCCGGGCCCGAGGGGGCGCCGGCGCGCCGTGCGCTGCGGGGACGGTCGGGACCGGCGCGTGAGGCGCTGCGCCGTCAGCGCGGGGCCAAGGAGATCGCCTTCGGCCTCAAGGACTCCCTCGAGCGCGGCCGCCGTCCCGGCGAGCCCGCGGTCCCGGCGTGACCGGCGCCTCGTGCTCCTGAACGTCGTGTCCGACGTCCACGGCAACGCCGACGCCCTGACCCGGGCCGCGGACGGCGCCGAGGCCCTGCTCGTCCTCGGCGACCTGCTGGACTTCGTCGACTACGACGAGCCGAGCCAGGGGATCCTCGCCGAGATCCTCGGGCCGCACGCCACCGTCGAGTTCGCACGGCTGCGCTCCGAGGGCGGCCCGGGAGCGTTGCGGGAGTACACGCGCCAGCTGTGGGCCGACGTCGACGAACCCGCGGCCCAGGTGGATCTCGGCCGTCCACCGCCGCTACGAGCAGATGTTCGCGGTGCTCGGGGCCCTCGACGTGCCCGTCTGGCTGATCCCGGGCAACGTCGACGTCCCCGCGATGTGGCCGGAGTTCCTCGCGAAGTACCCGCAGATCCGGTCGGTCGACGGCCAGGTGGTCGAGCTCGGCGGGGCCCGCGTCGGCTTCGTCGGCGGGGTGCCGCTGCCCCCGGGGCTCGACCCACGGGCGGGGGTCTTCCGTGCCTACATGCGCGAGGCCGGGGAGTACACGGCGGCGGTCGGGGCGCTCGGGCCGGTCGACGTGCTCTGCAGCCACGCGCCGCCCGCCGTCGGCGAACTGGCCTACGACGTGGTGGCCCGGACCCACGAGCTGACCTCGCCCGCCCTGCTCGAGCACATCCGGGCCCACCGTCCCCGGCTGGCGCTCTTCGGGCACGTCCACGCGCCGCTGACGCCGCGGATCCGGATCGGGCCGACCGAGTGCCTCAACGTGGGACACTTCCGACGCCGGGGGACCGCGGCCACCGTGCGGTGGTGACGGACACGCCCGCGGGCCGGAGCACGGTCACGCGTGAGATGTGTCGCGCCGGGCCAGGGGTGTCCTGGACGACGGCGGGGACGAACCACTCCGGCCGCGACGGTAGCCTTCCGCGCCATGGCGGACGAGTCCACGCAGTCCATCACCATCGCGGCCGCTCCGGCGACCGTGCTCGACGTGATCGCCGACTTCCCCGCCTATCCTCAATGGGCGGATTCGATCACGTCCGCGAAGGTCCTCACCAACGACGACGAGGGCCGCCCCGAGCAGGTCCGGTTCACCCTCGACGCCGGTCCCATCAAGGACACCTACGTACTCGCCTACGACTGGGTCGACGACGGCGTGACCTGGGACCTCGTCTCCGGTCAGATGCAGCGCGGCCAGCGCGGGCGGTACCGGCTCGAGGGCTCCGAGAAGGAGACGACCGTGACCTACACCCTGTCCGTCGACCTGGCGGTACCGATGCCCGGGATGATCAAGCGCCGTGCCGAGAAGCGGATCATGGACACGGCGCTGAGCGGCCTCAAGCGTCGCGTGGAGAGCTAGTGCGCGTCCTGCTCTTCACCGGGAAGGGCGGGGTGGGCAAGACGACCACCGCCGCCGCGACGGCGGTGGCGCTCGCCCGCTCGGGGCGCAAGGTCCTCGTGCTCTCCACGGACCCGGCGCACTCACTCGGGGACGCGTTCGGCGCCGACCTGGGCGCCGAGCCCACCGAGGTCACGACGAGCCTGCCCGGGCTGTTCGCGGCGCACGTCGACACCCGCGCGCTCGTCGACGAGGCCTGGGAGCCGCTGCGGGCCCAGCTCCGGACGCTGCTGGCCGGCGCGGGCGTCGAGGAGATCGTGGCCGACGAGCTCACCGTGCTGCCGGGGGTCGAGGAGCTGCTGGCGCTCGAGCAGGTCCGGCGGGCCACCGAGGACGGCCCCTGGGAGGTCGTCGTCGTCGACTGCGGCCCGACCGCCGAGACCCTGCGTCTGCTCAGCCTGCCCGAGGCGTTCGGCGGCTACCTGGAACGCCTGTTCCCGGCGCATCGCCGCGCCGTGCGCGGGGTCCTCGCGGGCCTGGCCGGCAGCGGCGCCCAGGTCGCGAAGTGGGACGCCGCGGCCGCGTCGCTCTCCCGGCTCGCCGAGCAGCTCTCGGGTCTGCGCTCCCTGCTCGCCGACCGCGACACCACGACGATCCGCCTCGTGCTCACCCCCGAGCGGGTGGTCGCGGCGGAGACCCGGCGCACGCTCACCGCCCTCGCGCTGCACGAGCTGCACGTGGACGGCGTCATCGCGAACCGCGTGGTGCCCGACGCAGGGGCCGGGCGGGGCGCCGCCGCCTCCTGGCTCCGCGAGCGACGCCGGGAGCAGGAGGAGGTGCTCACCGAGCTCGGCGAGCTGATGGCGGGCGTCGGGGTGCCGGTGCGCGCCGTCGGCCACCGCGCCGGCGAGCCGGTCGGGCCCGAGGAGCTCGGCGAGCTCGCCGACGACCTCTACGGCGGCGACGATCCCCTCGACGGCGGGGTCGCCCGCCCGCTGCTGGAGCTGCGGCGCACCGCGGGGGAGGGCACGTCCGCCGACAGCGAGTACGTGCTGGACCTGCAGGTGCCGGGCATCGGCGACGGTGACGTCGACCTCGCCCGCATCGGTGACGAGCTCGCGGTGACGGTCGCCGGCCGCCGACGCAGAGTGGCCCTCCCGCCGGTGCTGCGCCGCTGCGACGTGGTCGCCGCCGACCTCGACGACGACGTCCTGTCCATCGCCTTCCGGCCCGACCCGGCCGTCTGGATGCAGTGACGTGACGGGGCCGGGGGGAAGCGAGGCGGACCGGGCGGCGCGCGAGGCGCTGGCGCGGGAGGCGCGCGCGACGGCGACGGCGCTGCTGGACTGGGTCGGCACCCGCGTCGACGGGGCGTCGACGCGGCCGGCGGGGCCCGCGGGGGCTTCGGCCCGGCCGCCGCAGAGCGCCGGGCCGTGCACGTGGTGCCCGGTGTGTGCGCTGGTCGCCGCGGTGCGCGGGGAGCAGCCCGAGCTCACCGCCCACCTCGCCGAGCAGGCCTCCGCGCTGCTCGTCGTCCTGCGCCTGCTCGTCCAGAGCCACGCGCACCAGCACCCGGCGCCGGAGCACGCGGCGCACGAGCACGCGGCGCACGAGCACGCGGCGCACGAGCACCCGGCCCACCAGCACCCGACGCCCGAGCGCCCGCACCCGTCGCCGGAACCCGCGGCGGGCCCCGTCGCCGACCCCGGCGCGGAGGGGAGCGGGCCCGAGGTGCCCTGGGACGTCCCCCCGCACGCGATGTTCGACCCCGCACCCAGCGCCCCGACCCCCGACGGACCGCCCCGCACCGTCCCGGAGCGGCCCACCGGGAAGCGCGGCCCGCGCCCGAGCCCCCGTCCGCGGCCCACCGGGAACGAGACGCCGACCGCGACGGCACCGGCCACGCCCGCACCGGCCACGCCCGCACCGGGCCCGAGTCCGGCACCGTCGACCCCGTCCCCCGCACCGTCGGGCGTGACCCGCACCCCTGCCCCGGCCCGCTCCACCCGCGGCGTGCAGCGGATCCCCGTCCGTCGCAAGTCGCGCCCGTGCTGACGATCGGCGTCGACGTCGGCGGTACCACGGCCAAGGCCGGACTCGTGGCCGCCGACGGCACCCTGCTCGCCACCCGCGTCGCCCCCACGCCGCGCGCCGCGGCCGAGCTCGACGGGACGGTCGCCGGCCTCGTCGAGCACCTCGTCGGGGAGGCGCGCACCGACGGCGCCGAGGTGGCCGCCGTGGGTCTGGCCGTCGCCGGGTTCGTCGATTCCGACCGCCGCACCGTCTCCTTCGGCGCCCACCTGCCGTGGCGCGACGAACCCGTCGTCGAACGCATGTCGGAGCGCCTCGGGCTGCCGGTGACCCTCGAGCACGACGCCAACGCCGCTGGCCTCGCCGAGCACCGGGTGGGCGCCGCGGCGGGCGCGCGGGTCGCGGTCCTCGTCGCGATCGGCACCGGGATCGGCGCCGCGCTGCTCGTCGAGGGCACGGTGTTCCGCGGGGCGTCCGGGGTCGCGCCCGAGCTCGGGCACCTCGTGCTCGTCCCCGGCGGCCGACCCTGCCCGTGCGGGAAGCGCGGCTGCTTCGAGCGCTACTGCAGCGGGACCGCCCTCGGCACCGGCGGCGACGAGCTCGTCTCGGCCGGCGAGGACTTCTCCACGTTGCGGGCCCCCTGGGAGCGCGGGCTGCCGCTGACCGGACGGGACGTCGCCCACGCGGCCGCGGCCGGGGACGGGCTGGCCCTGCAGGTGGTCGCCGACTTCGCGAGCTGGCTGGGCCGGGGGCTCGCGCTCGTCGCGGACGTGTTCGACCCCGACGTCGTCGTGATCGGCGGCGAGGTGTCGGCCTCCGCCTCGCTCTTCCTCGACGCCGCCGTCCGGACGTACGGCGAGGAGATCACCGGCCGCGGCCACCGGCGGCTCGCCCAGGTGCGCCCCGCGGTGCTGGGAGGCGACGCCGGGATGATCGGCGCGGCCCTGGACGCCCGCGAGAGGTGCGCTGTGCGCTCGTGAGCACTAATCCGTGCCAGGGCACGGATTAGTGCTCACGAGGCCGAAGGCCACCTACCTACAACGTCCCGTCCCGACCCGACGAGCCGCCGTCGTCGTCGGACGAGCGCCGCATCCCGACCACCAGCCAGCCCAGGCCGGCCGCCATCGCGAGCAGCCCCGGGACGATGCCGAGCCCGGCGAGCTCACCGCCCACGAGCGCGGGCAGGGCGAGCAGCACGACGCCGACGACCAGCAGCAGCAGACCGAGCAGGCTCGACATGCCGATCCGCGGCAGCGGGGGCGGCTCCGGCGGCACGAAGTGGTCCGCGGGGCCGGGCCGGGTGGGGTCGGTGGGGCCGGAGGTGGGCTCGCGCCACGCCGGGGGCGGCCCGTCGGCCTCCGGGCGCCGCGGCCGGGCGCGCGTCGTGTCCGGCGGGATGGTCGGGGCGTCCGGGCCCTCGGCGAACAGGTCGCCGGGGCGGCGCTCGGGGTGGGCCTCGGGCTGACCCTGGGGCGGCGTGGCGAGCCCGATCCCCGACGACGGCCCGTCGCCGTCGACCTCGGGCCACCGCGGGGCGTCGGAGCCGGCCCACTCGGCGACGATCGCCGCGAACGCGGCGTCGACGTCCTCGGGCAGTTCGAACCGCCGGGCGTCGGCGGACCCCGGTGACCGGGGCACGTCCTCGGAGCGGCGGGGGGTCTCCGGCCGGGGGGTGTCCTCGGGGTCGGGGGAGCTCATGCGCGGTTCCCTGCGGTCGGGCCGGTGATCGGGTTCGGGAGCGCCCGCGCCGCGTCGACGCGGCGGGCGAAGGCCGTGCTGCCCTCGAAGATCGTCGGGGCGTCGTGGTCGAGGGTCGCGACGTGGTAGCTGTCGTGCAGCACCACCTCCGTCGCGTCGGTCGAGGAGATCCCGTCGAGCACGAGGCGGGCGTTGACGGGCTCGACGACGTGGTCCGCGGCGGACCGGTAGAGCAGCACCGGCGAGGTCACCCGCGCGAGGTCGCCCCGGACCAGGGTCCACAGCTCGGTGAGCGAGACGAAGGCCTTGAGCGGCACGCGGTCGTACGCCAGCTCGGTGACGCCGGGCTTCGCGACGTCGTTCGCCACCGCGTTCGCCCAAGGCCACACCCGGACGAGGTAGCGGGCGAAGGCGGCGTCGCGCCGCAGCGTCGTCACCGACGGGTTGACCAGGCAGATCCCGGCGATCGTGTCGCCGTACTCCTCGGCCAGGCGCAGGGTCAGCGTGCCGCCCATCGACAGCCCGAAGACGAACACCGAGCGGCAGCGGGCCGCCAGCTCGTCGACCGCGCGGGAGAGCTCGCCGTACCAGTCGGGCCAGCGGGTGGCCTGCATGTCCCGCCAGTGCGTGCCGTGGCCCGGGAGCCGCGGGCCGCGGACGGCGAAGCCCTCGGCCGCGAGGTGCTCTCCCCAGGGACGCATGCTCTGCGGGGTACCGGTGAAGCCGTGCGAGAGCACCACACCGATCCCGGGCTCGCCCTCGGGGTCGGCGGAGAAGGGCTCCGCCCCGAGCATCACGGGCACGAGCGCCTCCTACCCAGGGTCGTCCGGGCGCCGAGCGGTGGGCGGCCCGAGCCCATCGTGGCACGTCCCACACCTCTGCGGTACGGCCAGGTGCCCGAACAGGTGGGGAAGTCGACACACTCTCCGGCGACGGGGACGACGCGGCGTCGTTGTCCGCCGGTGAGGCCGCTGCCTACGCTGCGACATCCGGGGTCCGAGGAGGCCGAACGTGCTCTACTGGCTGATGAAGTGGGTGTTCCTGGGGCCGCTGATGCGTCTGGCGTTCCGGCCCGAGGTGCGGGGGGCGGAGAACCTCCCCCGGACGGGTGGTGCGCTCGTGGCCTCCAACCACCTCGCGGTCCTGGACTCGTTCGTGCTCCCGCTGATGGTCCCCCGGCGGATGGCCTTCCCGGCCAAGTCCGAGTACTTCACGACGCCGGGTGTGATCGGCACGCTGCAGCGCTGGTTCTTCTCCGGCATGGGCAACGTCCCGATCGAGCGCGGCAACGGGCGCGCCGCCCGCGCCGCCCTGGACACGGGCATCGGCGTGCTGCGCGAGGGTCGGCTCTTCGGGATCTACCCGGAGGGCACCCGCTCGCCCGACGGCCGGCTCTACAAGGGCCGCACCGGCGTCGCCCGCATGGCGCTGGAGGCGAAGGTCCCCGTCGTGCCCGTGGCCATGGTCGGCACCGACCGCGCCAACCCCGTCGGGTCCCGCTTCTGGCGCCCGGTCAAGATCAAGATCGTGATCGGCGAGCCGATCGACCTCTCCCGCTACTTCGACATCCCCGACGACCGCCAGGTGGAGCGCGCCATCACCGACGAGGTGATGTACGCGCTCATGGAGCTCTCGGGCCAGGAGTACGTGGACGTCTACGCCTCCAAGGCCAAGGAGGAGTCGGGCCAGGCGGCCTGAGAGCGGCGACCCGGGGCGTGCGGGAGGAGCGCGTCCGCCCGGAGGACAATGGTTCCCCGTGGCACGGATCTTCTACGACTGCGAGTTCATCGAGGACGGGACGACCATCGAGCTCGTGTCCCTCGGTGCCGTCGACGAGTCCGGGCGCGAGTTCTACGCGGTCTCCCGCGGGTTCGACCCGATGCGGGCCGGCCCGTGGGTGCGCAAGAACGTGCTCGACAAGCTGCCGCCGGGCTCCGACCCGGCCTGGCGCAGCCGCCTGCAGATCCGCGAGGACTTCTACGAGTTCGTGACGAAGGGGACGGGCCCGGTCGAGCTGTGGGCCTGGAACGCGCCCTACGACCACGTCGTCATCGCGCAGCTCTGGGGTGCGATGCCCGACCTGCCCCGCGCCCTGCCCCGCTTCACCCGTGACCTGCGCCAGCGCTGGGAGGACGTCGGGCGCCCCGCACTGCCCGCCGCCCCCGACGACGCCCACGACGCGCTGGCCGACGCGCGCCACAACCTGCGCAAGTGGGAGGTCATCGACGCCATCTGGCGCGAGCGCGGCATGGCGTCGTAGCGCACGGCGGCGTCCTCGTGCGGTGTGCCGCCGGCCGTGGGCCCGGCGTGCGCAGACCGTGGCCGCGATTTCGACCCGGTGGAGCCAGGTCCGGCCGGAGGACGACCACCATCCTCGTGAGGCGTGATCCCCGCCGTCGGCCCGCCCACCCCGGGACGAGCACACCGGTCCCCGCGGCGCCGGGTCGCGGCGTCGAGGTCCCCCCTCGCCGGGCTCGCGGTCTCGTGCGCGGCCGGGCTGTGGGTGCTGGCGGGCTGCGCGGACGGGCCGGCCGACACCTCCTCGACGATGAGCCTGGCCGTGTCCGCCGCGACCGACGTGCCGGTGACCGTGTACGTCGACACCCGCCAGCAGGACCCCTCCGGGCTGGTCGGGCCCTCCAGCGGCCCCACCCCGGTGGAACTGTCCCCCCAGCGTCGCTCGGCCGTGCTGGCCGTCCCCTACGACCGCGGTGACTGGTTGCAGGCCCGCGCGCAGGCGTCCCCCGACCGGCCTGCCGGCATCACCGTGGGATGCCAGCTGCGCGCCGCGGACGGTCGCGTCCTCGACGAGGACACCACCGACCCCCTGGGTCCGGTCACCGACGACGCCGCTTGTGCCGGTGCCGCTCCCTAGCCGCGAGCCGGGGGGCATGATCGGACCATGCGCATCGGACTGGTGGGCGGCGGGTTCCCGGAGGTGCGGCGCTGCCTCGAGGAGGCCCTCGCCGAGGGGGTCCCCGGGCTGGACGAGGTGGAGCTGGTCGACGTCCCGCACGCGGCGCCGGCAGCCGTGGACGTGCTCTCGCCGCTCGGGAGCACGATCGACGGGGCGCTCATGGACGCGTGCGGGGCCCGGTTCGTCCAACAGTTCGGCGTCGGGATCTCGGGCGTCGACCTCGACGCCGCGCGGGAGCGCGGCATCCCCGTCGCCAACGTCCCCGGCGGTGACTCCGGCAACGCCACCGCCGTCGCCGAGCTCGCCCTGCTCCTGCTGCTGACCCAGCTGCGGCACTTCGAGGAGGCGCGCGCGAACGTCGCCGAGAAGGTGGTCGGCGCACCCATCGGGATCCTGCTGCGCGGCCGCACGGTCGCCGTGCTCGGCACCGGCGACATCGGCGTCGAGGTGGCGGCCCGGCTCCGCGCGTTCGGCGTCCACGTCGTCGGGATCGGTCGCCGGGACGCGGACGCCTACCCGGCCGCGACGCCCGTGCTCGACACCTTCCGACGCGCGGACGACCTCCCCGCGGCCCTCGCCGGGTGTGACGACCTCGTCGTCGCCTGCCCGCTCACCCCGGACACCCGCGGCATCGTCGACGACGCGGCCCTCGCCGCCCTGCGCCCGGGCGGGTACCTCGTCAACGTCGGGCGCGGCCCCGTCGTCGACCACGACGCCCTGCTCGCGGCCCTGCGCTCGGGCCACCTCGCGGGCGCGGGCCTCGACGTCACGTGGACCGAACCCATCGATCCGCACGACGAGCTGCTGGCCGAGAACGTCGTCGTGACCCCGCACGTCGGGGGGATCACCGAGGAGTCCTACGCGGGCATGGCCCGCGGATTCGTCGCCAACGTCGGGCGCTTCGTGCGCGGCGAGGAGATCCAGAACCGCGTGTGCTGAGGGCCGTCCGGGTCGCGCCCGTAAGCTCGCCCCCGTGTGGTCCGTCGATCTGCCCGTGGATGCCCTGCCCGGCCTGCCCCCGTTGCCCGCCGAACTCCGGGAGCGCCTCGACACGGCGCTCTCGAGGCCGGCGGCCCAGCAGCCGGACTGGCCCGACCCGTCGGCGGTGCTCGACGTGCGGACCGTGCTCGAGCACGTCCCGCCGATCACGGTGCCCGCCGAGATCGACCGCCTCCGCGGCCAGCTGGCGGCGGTGGCCCGGGGCGAGGCGTTCCTGCTCCAGGGCGGGGACTGCGCGGAGACCTTCGCCGACAACACCGAGCCGCACCTGCGGGGCAACATCCGCACGCTGCTGCAGATGGCGGTCGTGCTGACCTACGGCGCCTCGACCCCGGTCGTCAAGATCGGCCGGATCGCGGGGCAGTACGCCAAGCCGCGCTCGTCCGACATCGACGCGTTCGGGCTGCCGTCCTACCGCGGGGACATGGTCAACTCGCTGGCCGCGAACGCCGAGCTGCGGGTGCCCGATCCCGGCCGGATGATCCGCGCCTACGCGAACGCCAGCGCCGCGATGAACCTGACCCGGGCGCTGACCAGCGGCGGGATGGCCGACCTGCACGAGGTGCACGACTGGAACCGCGAGTTCGTGCGGACCTCCGCGGCCGGCGAGCGCTACGAGGCGGTGGCCGCGGAGATCGACCGGGCGCTGCGCTTCATGTCGGCCTGCGGGGTCACCGACCACTCGCTGCACTCCACCGACATCTACGCCAGCCACGAGGCCCTGGTGCTCGACTACGAGCGGGCCCTGCTGCGCCTGGACTCGACCCGGCGCGACGACCCCAGGCTCTTCTCCCTCGGCGCCCACTTCCTCTGGATCGGGGAGCGCACCCGGGCGCTGGAGGGCGCGCACATCGCGTTCGCGGAGCTGCTGGCGAACCCGATCGGCATCAAGATCGGCCCGTCGACCACCCCGGAGCAGGCCGTGGAGTACGTGGAGCGGCTCGACCCGCGCCACGAGGCCGGCCGGCTGACGCTGATCTCGCGCATGGGCGCGGGCAAGGTGCGCGAGGTGCTGCCCGGGATCGTGGAGAAGGTGACCGCCTCGGGGCACCAGGTCATCTGGCAGTGCGACCCGATGCACGGCAACACCTACGAGGCCACCACCGGCTTCAAGACCCGCCACTTCGACCAGGTCGTCGACGAGGTCCAGGGGTTCTTCGAGGTCCACCACCGGCTGGGCACCCACCCGGGCGGCATCCACGTCGAGCTCACCGGCGAGAACGTCACCGAGTGCCTCGGCGGCGCCCAGGACATCTCCGACTCCGACCTGAGCGGGCGCTACGAGACGGCCTGCGACCCGCGCCTCAACACCCAGCAGTCCCTCGAGCTGGCGTTCCTGACCGCGGAGATGCTGCGCACGTAGGTGCCTCCGGCTCGTGAGCACTGTTCGGTGCCACAGAGCATGTCGGAGAGTGCTCACGAGGCGAAGCCACGCAGCCGCTCTCCCACGACGTCCAGGGCCTCCGTCGTGCGCTGGGCGCGGGCCATCAGCACGGCGCCCTGGGCGGCACAGGTCAGCAGCGTCGCGTTCCGGGCCGCCTCGTCCAGGGGCAGGCCGACCGAGGTGAACAGCTCCGTGAGGCCGTCGGTGGCGTCGGCGAAGGCGGCTGCGCCCCGGTCGAGGAGATCGGCGTCCTGCGCCCCGGTGACGAGACCGGCGGCGGAGCACCCGGCGCGGAAGTCCGTGCCCGTCAGGACTCGCCGCCAGATGTCGAGGTAGCCGTCCACGACGTCGGCGGCGTCCGTGGGCGCGATGGCGGCGACCTGCTTGCGCATCCACTGCCGCGCGCGCTCGATCGCCTCCTCGACGAGCTCGAGCCGACCACGTGGGAAGTGGTGGTAGACCGAACCCCGCGGCGCACCGGTGCGCGCCAGGACCTCTCGGGTCGACATCCCCTCCAGGCCGCGTTCGGCGATCAACATCCACGCCGCGTCGACCATGTCTTCCCGGACATCGTGTGACACCACGCCAGTATTGACGACCGGTGGTTCGTCGGGTGGACCACAACGTCGTCTATGCCATGTTGCATAGCATATTCTGCGCGAGGCGCGTCGTACCTGGGCGCCGGTCCGCCACTCCGCCCGAGGATGACGCCGACATGTCCTTCGTCCTGGACACCACCGAGGTCGACGAGCGCGATCGCCCCGAGTTCGTGCACGAGGCCCTCGGCTCGACCCTGGTGCCGATCGAACTGCACTGGCCCGGGCAGACGGATGCGGTGAGTGCCCACGGCACCATCACCGACGTGGGGGACCTGACGATCTGCTCGGGCCGGACGACGGCCTGGAAGGTGGAGCGCACCCCCCGGCTGGCTCGGGATTCGATGGAACCCAGCGTGTTCGTCAACGTCCAGCACTTCGGGTCGAGCGTCGTCGTGCAGCACGACCGGGAAGCCGTGGGCCGGCCCGGCGACCTGGTGATGTACGACGCCACGTCGCCCTACACCCTGCTCAACGAGACCGGGGTGACCGGCGACTTCTTCCGGATCCCGCACGCCGCGCTGGCGCTGCCGCACGACCTCGTCCGAGACGCCTGTGCGGTGAGGTTGAACCCGGGCCACCCGGTCACCTCGCTGACGCACGACTTCCTGTGTCGGCTGGCTGCCGAGCCGGCGCTGCCCGGCACACCGGGCGCCGACCTGGTCGCGCGTCCGATCATCGACATGCTGCGGGCCGTCATCCTCGTCCACGCGCGGTCGGAGGACTCCGCGGCCGAGCCGATGGCGGCGACCCTCCCGCTCCGTGTCCTCGCCTACGCCCGCGCACACCTGCACGAGCCCGATCTGACGGCCGAGCAGATCGCCGCCGCGCACTACATCTCTGTCCGGCACCTCTACAAGGTGCTCGCCCGCAACGGCATCGGGCTGTCGGACTGGATCCGGACGCGGCGTCTGGAGGCGTGCCGCCAGGCCCTCGCGGACGCCTCGGGAACGACCACGGTCGCGTCCGTCGCCCGGCGATGCGGTTTCTCCGACATGTCCAGCTTCGGTCGCTCGTTCCGGGAGGCGTACGGCGAGACGCCCGGGCGGTGGCGCGACCGTGCAGGCCGTGCACAGGTCCGATCAGCTGACGCACACGGCTCCGAGGAGATCAGGAACTAGACAGGGATCGGCGGTCGGTCGGGCCGCTGCACCGGTCGTCGGGGCCCGGTGGTGCGAGGCACCGGATGCACTGATCGAGAGGAACCTCTGTGTCGACGAAGCCTGCCATCATCCTGGTCCACGGGTTCTGGGGCGGCGCCGCCCACTGGGCCAAGGTCATCACCGAACTGCACACGCGTGGCTACGACGACCTGCACGCGGTGGAACTGACGTTCGCCTCCCTCGCCGACGACGCCGACCGGGTGCGCCGGCAGGTCGCCCGCGTCGGGGGGCCGGTGGTCCTCGTGGGGCACTCCTACGGCGGCGCGGTCATCACCGAGGCCGGGGGCACGCCGAACGTCGCCGGACTCGTCTACGTGGCTGCGTTCGCGCCCGACTCCGGGGAGAGCCCCGGCCAGATCGCCGCGGGGTTCGAGCCCGCCGCCGGGTTCGGCAACATCGCGCCGGACCCCGACGGCAACCTGTGGATCGCGCAGGACAAGTACCGGGAGAGTTTCGCCCAGGACCTGCCGGAGGAGGAGGCGTTCGTCATGGCCGTGACCCAGAAGGCGCCGCCGGCGTCGACGTTCGGGGACGTCGTCAAGGAGGCGGCGTGGCGGACCGTCCCCTCCTGGTACCAGATCTCCACCGAGGACCACATGATCAACCCGGAGGCCGAGCGCTACATGGCTTCGCGGCTGGGAGCACGGCGCACGATCGAGCTCGACACCGGGCACGCCTCGCTCGCCTCACGCCCCGGCGACGTCGTCGACCTGATCGACGGTGCCGTCTCCGAGCTCGACCTGCGCTGACGGCGACGGGTCGTCGGGCGACGGTGTCGTCCGGCGATCCGCTCCCGGCGGCCGGGGCGTGGCGGCACCGGTTCAGAAGGCGAAGCCACCGCCGACGCCCCACCCGGCGATCCCCGCGGCCACCGTCGCGGCGGACACCAGCACGATCCACGCCGCGAACACCCGCCGCGAGCGGATGCGGTCCCGACGCCGGGCGTGGCGCTCCACCCGGTCCACGACGTCGTCGACGTGCCCGGTCCGCGTGCTCTCCTCGCGGACCGGGGCCTCGTCGTCGAGATCGTCGTCGTCCTCCTCCCCGGCCGACGGCGGTGGCGGCGGCGGGTCCTCGGCCGGCGCCGCACGCGGGGTCGGCTCGCTGAAGACGCGGGTCCCGGTGTGCGGGGGCGGCGGCGGGACCGCCGAGCCGACGCGGGGCCGGCGCGGCGGGGCGACCGGCGCGAACGGCAGCTCCTCCTCGTGGCGCACCTGCCGGGAGGCCTCGAGGAACGCGACCGCGGAGGCGAGCCGCTCGGCGGGGTCGCGGCGGGTGGCCTCGACGACGAGCCGGTCCAGCGCGCGCGGGATGCCGGGCGCTCGGGTGGACGGGGCGGGCACGTCCACGTTGACGTGCCGGTAGGCGACGGCGAGGGCGGTGTCGCCGCCGTGCGGCGGGGCGCCGGTGAGCAGCTCGAACAGCACGACGCCCGCGGCGTAGACGTCGCTGCGCTCGTCGGTGCGCCCGTGCTGGACCTGCTCGGGCGCGAGGTAGGCGGCGGTGCCGAGGATGAGGTCGTCCGAGGTCGACCCCCCGGTGTCCAGGGAGCCGTCGGCGGCCCCGTCCCAGGCGGCGGCGACCAGCCCGAAGTCGGCCACCTTGAGCTGCCCCGAGCGCGACACCAGCACGTTCTCCGGCTTCACGTCGCGGTGGACCATGCCCTGGCGGTGCGCGACCCGCAGCGCCGCCAGCACCTGCTCGACGACCGTGAGCGCCGTCGCCGGGGCGAGGCGCACCTGCTCCCGGATCACGTCGCGCAGTGTCCCGCCGTCGACCAGCTCGAGGACGAGGAACACGGTGCCGTCGGTGTGGCGGCCCTGGTCGTGCACCGCGACGATCCCGGGGTGGGAGAGCCGGGCGGCGGCGCGCGCCTCGCGCTCGAAGCGGCGCACGAAGGTGGGGTCGGCCGCGAGCGAGGGCTCCATGATCTTGACCGCGACCGGCCGGTCGAGCCGGGTGTCGGTGCCGCGGTGGACGGTGGACATCCCGCCCCGGGCGAGGACCTCCTCGACGCGGTAGCGCCCCTCGAGCACCATCGGCGCCCCCGTCCGCGGGGGACCGGAGGTGTCGCGCGCCATGAGCGGATGCTACGAGCGGGGGACCGCGATGCCCCGGGCGACGCGCGGACCCGGTGGTGACGGCCGCGCCGAGCGTGAACCCGCTGAAGCACGGCGTGTCCTCTGGCACAGTGGCCGGATGACCGCCGCGCTGACCGCCCTCGTGGGTCGGGAGATCGAGGCCCTCAGCCTCGCCGAGGCCGCCGAGCGCCTCGATGTGCCCCGGACCCGCATCAGCCAGATGATCAAGCAGGGCCAGCTCCTCGGGGTCCGCGAGGGCGACCGGTGGATCGTCCCGGCGGCCTTCCTGGTCGAGACCGGGGTCGTGAAGGGCCTGCCGGGTCTGATCACGGTGCTGCGCGACGGCGGCTACACCGACGAGGAGATCCTCCGCTGGCTCTTCCTCGAGGACCCGACGCTGCCCGGCGCGCCCATCGAGGCGCTGCGCTCGGACCGCGGGGGCGAGGTCAAGCGCCGCGCCCAGGCGATGGCGTTCTGACCAGGGCCGCGAGCACGGGCGCCAGCGCCGCGGTACGCCGCGCGCCGAGGGTCGCGACCAGGCCGACGACGACGGCGGGGCCGGTCCAGGCCCGCACCCGGTCGCTGCCGTCGGGCGCCACCGTGACGGCGAGCAACGTCGGCGCGTGCGGCGGGTCGTCGCCGAGGGCCTCGCGGCGCCAGGCCGCCACCCGGTAGTCGCGCAGCGGCAGGACCTCCAGCCGGTCGGTCCGCTCCCGCACCGCCGCGGCGACGGCCCGGCAGCGCCGGCAGTCCGCGTCGAAGGCGAGGACGAGCTCGTCGGGGGACCTCACCGCCGTGGTGCGGGGTTCCCGTCGCCGACGGCCCGGCGCCGGGTGCGGCGGGCCGCGACAGCCCGGACCAGCCCGGGCCCCGCGACGGCGGCCCGGCGGGCGTCGGAGACGACGACCCGGTGGGCGAGGACGTCGTAGTCGACCGCCTCGATCTCGTCGAGGATGCGGCCGTAGAGCACCAGGGCGGTCCGGACGCAGGGCCGCGAGACCGGGTCGAGCAGCGCGACCCCCGGCTCGGCGCGGCGGTAGATCGCCCGGGTCCGCGCGACCAGGTGGGCCATCGCCCGGCGCACCCGGGGCTCGGTGCGCTCGTTCTCCCGGCACCAGGCCAGCAGCTCGCGGTCGACGCCGAACGCCGCGAGCTCGTCGGCGGGCAGGTAGACCCGCCCGCGGTCGAGGTCCTCGCCGACGTCGCGCAGGAAGTTCGTGAGCTGGAACGCCACGCCCAGCGCCGCCGCCGCGGGCTCCGCCTCGGCGCGCGGCACCACCGTCCCCAGCACCGGGAGCACCTGCAGCCCGATGACGGCCGCGGAGCCGTGGACGTAGACGTCGAGGTCCTCGAACGACTCGTAGCCGGTCACGACGAGGTCCATCGCCATCGAGTCCATGAAGTCCTCGAGGTGGCGGTGGTCGATGCCGTAGCGCTCGACGGTGTGGGCGAGGGCCGCCACCACCGGTTCCTGGTCGAGCAGCGTCGCGGTGTCCTCGGGGTCGGTCGGCCCGGCCAGGGCCACCCGCATCCGGGCCCGGACCTCCTCCAGGCGGGCCACCACCTCGTCTGGCCCCGCGGTGCCCGGGGTGTCCACGACGTCGTCGGCCATCCGCGCGAAGCCGTAGAGCGCGTGGATGGCCGGGCGCTGGGCGGGGGTGAGCAACCGGGTGGCGAGGAAGTAGGTGCGGCCGTGGGCGGCGTTGAGCGCCCGGCAGCGGGCGTAGGCCCCGCGCAGGGCGGGCGTGGTGATCCCGGCGGCGTCGAGCTCGCCCGCCGCACCCTTCGGCTCCACTCCCGTCGTCAGCGCCACCCCGGAGGTCACGCGGCGTCCCCGACGATGCGCTGCGCGGCGAGCTTGCCGGACACGACCACCGTCGGGACCCCGACGCCCGGCGTCGTGCCGCACCCGGCGAGCACCACGTTCTCGACGCCGTGCGGGAGGTTGCCCGACCGGAACGGGCCGGTCTGCGCGAACGTGTGCGCCGCGGAGAACGGGGTGCCTGCCGCCATCCCCATCCGGGCCCAGTCGGCGGGGGAGATGCGGTGCTCGGCGACGACCGCGGACTCGTCGATCGCGATCCCGCGGTCGGCGAGCACCCCGAGCAGCTCGTCGCGGTAGCGCGGCGCGATGCGGTCCCAGTCCAGGTCCGGCGCGCGGTCGAGGTTCGGGCACGGGGCGAGCACCGAGACGTAGTCGCCGCCGGGCGGCGCCAGCGCCGGGTCCGTCGCGGTCGGCCGCGTGACCAGCAGCGACGGATCACCCATGAGCCGCCCCGAGGTGATGATCTCGTCGAAGGTGGACGCCCAGGCCCCGCCGAACGAGATCGTGTGGTGGCCGAGGTCGGGCTGCGGGCGGTCCAGGCCGAGGTGCACGACGAACGCCGACGGCGACCAGCGCAGCGGCAGTCCCCGCCGGGGGGCGCGCCCCAGCAGGCGGTGCACGACGGGGAGGTCGGGGGTGAGGACGACGGCGTCGGCGGGGATGCGCTCGGTCGCGGGAGACGCAGCGGAACGGAGCTCGACCGTGGACGGAGTGGCGATGACCGCGGTGACCCGGCTCCCGTGTCGCTCGAGCTCGGTGACCTCGGTGCCGAGGCGCAGCTCGACCCCCGCGTCGACGGCCGCGTCGGCGTAGGCCTGCGGCAGCGCCCGGACCCCGCCGGGTGCCCCGTCGCGTCCCCGCGGGAAGTAGACGCCGGCGATGGTGTCCATGTAGGCGATGACGGCGTAGGCCGCCAGGGCCTTCGCCGGCGGCACCCCCGCGTAGAGGGCCTGGAAGGAGAAGATGCGGCGCAGGCGCTCGTCGTCGATGAACTTCGCGATGCGTGGCCCGAGCCGGCCGAACCCGCCGAGGACTCCGAGGCGGGCGAGGTCGGGGGAGAGGACGTCGAGCGGGGAGTCGAAGTTGGCGTCGATGAACGTCGCCATCTGCACCCGGTAGAGCTCGCCGAGCCAGTCGCGCAGGCGGCGGTAGCCCGCGGCGTCGGCCGCCGAGACCTTCTCCCGGACCTCCTGCTCCATGGCGTCGGCGTCGGTGTGGACGTCGATCGCGGACCCGTCGGCGAAACGGGCGTGGTAGGCGGGGTCGAGGCGGACGAGGTCGATCCGGTCGCCGAGCTTCTCCCCGACGGCGGCCAGGGGCGCCTCCAGGAGGTCGGGCATCGTCAGGACCGTCGGCCCGGTGTCGAAGCGGAAGCCGCCGACGTCGAGCCGGCCCGCGCGACCGCCGGGGAACTCCTCGCGGTCCACGACGGTGACCTCGCACCCCGCGCCGCGCAGGTGCAGGGCGGCGGTCAGGCCCGCGAGGCCGGCGCCGACGACGACCACGTGCCCCGTCGGCGGGACGGTCCTGCGGGGTGCTCGACGTGGCGCGATCACTCGGCACCCTCTCCTCGGGTCCACGCCTCGGGCGCAGGGGTCACGGTCACGTCCTCAGCGGGTGCGCTGGACGGCGGCGGTGGCGAGCGCGACGAGCCGCTCGCGGGCGGCCGGTTCGAGCTCGACCCCGGCGAGGGCGTCGAGCGCCGAGGTGGTCAGCGTCGCGATCCGCTCCTCGACCTCGGCGACGACCCCGAGGTTCTCCAGGGCGTCCCGGGCGGCGGCGACGTCCTCGGCCGTGAGGTCCGGCTTGCCCAGGGCGTGCTCGACGGGGGCCGCGGCGGCGGGGTCGGGGTGCTGACGGGCCAGCGCGACGAGCAGGGTCCGCTTGCCCTCCCGCAGGTCGTCGCCCGCGGGCTTGCCGGTGACCGCGGGATCGCCGAAGACCCCGAGCAGGTCGTCGCGCAGCTGGAAGGCGATGCCGAGGTCGGTGCCGAAGCGGCGGTAGGCCGCGACCAGCTCCTCGTCGGCCCCGGCCAGGGCGGCACCGAGGTGCAGTGGGCGCTCGATCGTGTAGGCGGCGGTCTTGTACCGGCTGATCCGGAGCACGCCCTCGGGCGTCGAGAGGTCGGTGGCGTGCCCGACGACGTCGAGGAACTGCCCGGTGAGCAGCTCGGTGCGCATCGCCTCCCAGACCGGCGAGGTCCGGGCGAGGGCGGCGGCGTCGAGACCCGCGGCCCGGAGCATGTCGTCGGCCCAGGCCAGGGCCACGTCGCCGACCAGCACCGCGACCGCGGCGCCGAGGCGCTCGGAGGAGCCGATCCAGCCGCGCTCCTGGTGCCGGGCGGCCCACAGGGCGTGCACCGTGGGCCGACCGCGGCGCAGCAGCGAGTCGTCGATGAGGTCGTCGTGGACGAGGGCGCAGGCCTGGATGAGCTCCAGGGCGGCCACCGTGTCCAGGACGACCCCGGGGGGCGGGGAGTCCGGCGTGCCGGGGCCGCCCGCGGCGCGCCAGCCCCACCAGGCGAAGGTGGGGCGCAGCCGCTTGCCGCCGCCGAGGACGAGGTCGGCGAGGTCGTCCACGGCGTCGACGAACTCGGGGGCCAGCGCGTCGCAGGTCTGCCGGCGGGCGTCGAGGAAGCCCCGGAGGGCCTCGGTGACGGCCACGGGCAGGTCGGCGTCGACGGTGGCGAGGAGATCCGTCGGATCGTCCCAGGTCAGGGGTTCTCCCGGGGTCGCGAGCGTCCGGCCACCCGTCATCCGTGCTCCTCTCGCCGGACCCGCCGAATGGAGGGTAGACAGGTCCGGATTGCCCGGCCGGACGAGCGTCGAACCGGGCGGCGGCCGTCACACGAGTGGTCCCGGTCGGCGTGTTGACCACGTATGGTCACCGGATGGCCACTGTCACGGAACGCATCCAGCGTGGGACGCCGACCTTCTCGGTGGAGTTCTTCCCGCCCAAGAACGACGAGGGCGAGCGGACCCTGTGGAACACGATCCGCTCCCTGGAGCCGCTGGACCCGGCGTTCGTGTCGGTGACCTACGGCGCCGGCGGGTCGAGCCGGGACCGGACCGTGCGGACCACCGGCCGGATCGCCACCGACACCACGCTGACCGCGATGGCGCACCTCACGGCCGTCGACGCGTCGATGGAGGACCTGCGCCACGTCATCGGCTCCTACGCCGAGGCGGGCATCTCGAACGTGCTCGCGATCCGGGGCGACCCCCCGAACGACAAGGACGCCGAGTGGGTCCCGCACCCCGCCGGCCTGCAGTACACCGACGAACTCGTCCACATGGTCCGTCGTCTCGGCTCGTTCTGCGTGGGGGTCGCGGCCTTCCCGTACCTGCACCCGCGCTCGGCCGACGAGGACGTCGACACCCGCTTCTTCGTGCAGAAGGTGAAGGCGGGCGCGGAGTTCGCGATCACCCAGATGTTCTACGACGCCGAGCAGTTCCTGCGGATGCGTGACCGTATCGCCGCGGCCGGGTGCGAAATCCCGATCATGCCGGGCCTCATGCCGATCACGAACCCCAAGGCGATGGAGCGCGGCGCCGACTTCTCGGGCGCCGCCCTGCCGCAGGCCATGACGGACCGCCT
Organism: uncultured Actinomycetota bacterium; assembly: GCA_963849235.1. Taxonomy (GTDB): domain Bacteria; phylum Actinomycetota; class Actinomycetes; order Mycobacteriales; family Pseudonocardiaceae; genus Actinomycetospora. Next base: position 64,424 of record CAWKGY010000013.1, read on the forward strand.
CGAGCCGCTGGTCGAGGACGCCACCGCCTTCCGGGAGGCGGGCATCGACCTCTGTGTCGAGCTGTCGCAGCGGATGTACGACGAGGGCGTCGGCAACATCCACTACATCAGCATGAACCGTCACCCCGCCGTCGTGGACGTGGTGCAGCGTCTCGGCGTCGCCGGCCATCACGGGTCGGAGCAGACCGCGTCGCTCTGACCGCGTCGCTCTGACGCGGTCATCCCTCAGCGCCGGGCCCGTCGGTCCAGCCGGGGGCGTGTCGCGGCGGCGAGGGCGAAGACCACGCCCGCGGCGACGAGCACGACGACGACCAGCAGCAGCGCCCAGGTCACCCACGAGGGCGCGTTGGGGTCCGGGTAGGAGGCGACGGCGTTGACCTCGCCGACCTCGCCGGGCGTGAAGGTCCACGAGACCGCGCCCTGCGAGACGGTGCCGTCGGTCTGCGTGACGGTGCCGGGGAAGGCCACCTTGAGCTGGACGTCGGCGCTCTCCGGGGTCACCCGCGTCAGATCGACCTGGCCGGACAGGATCACCCGGTCGCCCGCGCGGCGCAGCTGGAGCCGGATCGCCGACGACGTCGTCGGGCTGATCTGCGGGAGCAGCCGCGAGACGTCGTCGAAGGTCAGGTCCTCGAAGGCCAGGTGCGAGCCGACGTAGCCGTCCTGCTCGTAGCGGGTGACGGTGACGTCCCCCGAGAGGTCCGAGGGGATCTGCAGCGGCGGCCCGTTGCCGCCCGGTGCCCCGTCGGGGGTCCCGACGTCGATCGTCCCCGAGACCGTGTCCTGCGGCGACACCGCCAGACCGGCCCGGACGCGGACGCAGCCCGTGCCCAGCAGCGCCACGAGCGCGAGCATCGCGGCGAGCAGGACGAGGGAGCGCCGGCGCGAGGCGGGACGCGGCCGGGGAGGACGGGACAACGGCACGGCGACATCGTGCCAGGCGGGTCCGACAGCACCCGGCGGGCGGACGGCGGCGCGCCGTCGGTCGGGGTGCCGTCCGGTCGGGTGCCGTCCGGTCGGAGCGTGGCGCTGGGAGGGTGGCCGGACAGGGCCTGGCCGCTCGGGCCGGTCGGGGCGGCCGGGGAGTGGCCCTCGGACGGGACGCGCGGTCGTCGTGGGCGCGCGCTCCGGTCAGGGAGCGGACTCCCGTTCGAGGGGGAGCGGGCGACCGAGCACGGCGAACGGGCGCGGGTCGCTGGAGAAGCGGTGGTGACGCAGCACGTCGCGGAACCCGCAGCGCCGATACAGCAGCCAGGCACGGGTCGGCATCGGCGCCTCCGGCGTGGACAGCAGGACGTGGCCCGCGTCGGCGCGGTCGAGGAGCCGCCGCAGCAGGGCGTGCCCGAGCCCGTGGCCCTGCGCGTCGGTGCGCACGTGCAGCTCGGTGAGCTCGAAGTAGTCGGCCAGGTAGCGCTCGGGGTCGCCCTCGAGCGGCCAGGGGTCGAGGTCGGCGGACCCGGTGCCCACCGCGCCCGCGGACCCCGCCGCCCCGGAGCCCCCCGAGGAGTCGCCGAGCAGCCGCCCGAGGCCGGCGCCGAAGAGCCCGGAGGCGGGCGACCGGGCCGGGCGCCCGGCCCGGCGCAGCCCGCGGCGCACCTCCTCGTACCACCACTGACCCGGCGCCCCGGGGTAGCCGTAGGCGATCCCGTGCAGCGCGTCGTGCTCGTCCAGCGCGGCCACCGCCCGCCAGCCGACGCGGCGGGAGTGCTCGAGCCACATCGGCGCCCGCTGCCGAGCCGTCCCGGGCGGGTAGCCCATGGCGGCGACGTAGAGGTCGAGGGCCTCGTCGAGGAGGGCGGGGAGCTCGGAGGGGGCGAGGTCGACCAGACGCGCCTCCTCGGGGGCGGCCGTCACCGCGGGTCGCCCTCGCGGCCCGGCACCGTCGGCCCCGGCCATCCCCGCGGGCGCGCCTCCTGCATCGCGCCATCTCATCACGCCCGTCGAGAGGGCCCGACGCGTGCCGGGACACGACCCGTCCGGCCGACTTGACGCGCGCCGGGCGGCACGGTTCACTCGTGGCAGTCGAACACGTGTTCGACTGCCGGGTGCGGCGGGCCGTGGGGAAGCGTCCCGTCGCACCCGGGGCGCCGCCGGCTTCCCCACGGTGGCAGGCACAGCCCGTCCCGCGCACGGCGGGGCGGGGGAGCGCGCCGCCGTGGAGGACGCATGGTTCGAAGCCCCTCGCCGGTCCAGGTGCGGTGCGTCGACGGCGATCCCGTCGAGTTCCACCGCCGCCCCAACCGACGCGACAGCCACTACCTGGTCACCGAGGTCCAGGAGCGCTGGATCGAGCAGTCGCGCTGGCCGTTCCGCTCGATGATGCCCATCGGGGGAGACCGGTGCCGGTGCTGGCGGGTGCTGGCCCGCCGCTCCGACGAGCCGCATCTCCCGCCCGGGGAGTTCGTGCTCCGGATGCGCTCCGGGCCGGGGGTCTGGGACCTCCGCTGGCTGACCTGATCACCCCGAGTCCGGGAGGACACCATGACGATCCCGACGATCCCCGCCCCGACGCCCGATGCCGCCGCCGAGGCCGCGAGCCTGTTCGACACCGGCCTGGTGCACGCGCCCGTGCCCCGGAGCGGCTCCCGCGGGCGCCCGGCGCGCCCCCGCCGGGCGGCGCACCCCTCGCCGAGCGGTCCCCGTCCGCCCGGTCCGCCACCGTCCCGGTCGGTGGTGACGCTGCTGGAGTCCGCGCGGGACGGCCTGCGCGAGGCGCAGCAGGCCGACACCCCGGCCGAGCGGTTCCGGCTCGCGCACCTGTCCGCCCTCCGCTCGGCGGCCGCGGTGCTCGCGGCGCGGGCCACGACGCGGCGCTCCGCGCGCCCGACCGACGCGTGGACGCTGCTCACCTCGGTCGCGCCGGAGTACGGCGAGTGGGCCGCGTTCTTCGCCGCGCACTCGGCCACGCGGTCGGCGGTGGAGGCGGGAGCGCGCAGCCGGGTCGGGCAGCGCGACGCCGACGACATGGTGCGCCAGGCCGACCTGTTCCTCGCGCTGGTGACGCGGACGGTGGCCGGGCGCCGTCCGTCGTGAGTCGCTCAGCCGGTGCGGCGCGGGTCCCGCTGCTGGCGCGCGCTGTGGCCCGCCCGCACGATGCGTCCGAGCAGGTTCTCGAAGTGCTGGGAGATCTCCCGGGCGCCAGGGGTGTCCCAGCGCTGGATCGGCACCCCCGCGCCCTGGGCCTGCTGCACCGCGGTGCGGTCGGGCAGCACGCCGGGGAGCACGAGTGGACCGAACAGCTCGCGGAGCTCGTTCACGCGGAACTCGTGCTCCGCCGAGCGGGCCCGGTAGCGGTTGATCAGCACACCGAGGGGCTGCAGGCGTGAGTTGTGGGCGCGCTCGGCCTGGACCGCCTCGAAGGCCCGCTGCACGCCGGAGACGGCGAAGATCGTCGGCTCGGTCACGAGCACCGCGCGGTCGACCGCCACGAGTGCGGAGCGCGTGAGCTGGCCCAACGAGGGCGGGCAGTCGATGAGGACGAGCTCGTACTGGGGGAGGCGGGCACCCGCCGGCGTGCGCGACCCGCCGGCGTCGTCGGCGGCCGTGCCGCGGGGGAGCGCGGCGAGCAGGCGGGACAACCGACCGAGCCGCTGGGAGCCGGGATCGGGGTGGTTGTGCCGCTCGATGTCCTCGGAGCCGACGAGCACGTCGATGGCGTCGTCCCAGGCGCTCGGGGCGATCGAGCTGGCGAGGATCGCCGGGGAGGGGTTCTCCAGCGCGTCCGCGATCGTCGTCTCGCTCTCGGCCGGCTCGAGCGCCGTCGTCGAATTACCTTGCGGGTCGAGGTCGACGACCAGGGTGCGCAGCCCTTGGCGGGCCGCCGCCCCGGCGAGGCCGAGGGTGACGGTGGTCTTGCCGACCCCGCCCTTGAGGCTCAGCACACCCGTCACGTACACGGGAGCAACGTACCGGCTGGGGCGCGGATCCCCGATGGGTGCGCACTACGGTGTGGCCGTGACCGCACGCCCGTCCGCACCCACGGCCGTCGACGTGGTGGCCGCCGCGCTGCGTGACGAGCTCGCCGGGATCCGGGCCCGGGGCGACGGGGGCGCCGCGCCGCGGGTGCTCGACGTCGGCGGCGGCAGCGGGACCTGGGCCGTGCCGCTGGCCGTGGAGGGCTGCGAGGTCACGGTCGTCGACTCCAGCGCCAACGCCCTCGCCGTCCTGAGGAGCCGCGCACGCGACGCCGGCGTCGCCGACCGGGTGCGCGCCGTCCAGGCCGACGTCGACGCGCTCGCCGACATCGGCGACGGCGACGACGGTGCGGATCTCGTGCTCGGCCACGGTCTGCTCGAGTACGTGGACGACCCGGCGGCCGCGGTCCGCGCGCTCGCGGCGGCGGCGGCGCCCGGGGGAGCGGTGTCGGTCCTCGTGGCGGGCCGCTGGGCGGCGGTCCTCGCCCGGGTGGTCGCGGGACGGGTGGCGGAGGCCCGTCGTCTGCTCACCGACCCTGCGGGCCGCTGGGGGCCGGGTGACTCGTTGCTGCGGCGGATGGACACCGACGAGGTCCGGGCGCTCCTCGAGCACGACGGCGGGCTCGTGGTCGAGCACGTCCGCGGGCACCGGGTGCTCGCCGACCTCGTGCCGGAGGCGCCGGACGGCCCGACCGGGGCGGCCGACCTCGCCGCGCTCGAGGAGCTCGCCGCCGACACGCCGCCGCTGCGTGACCTCGCGTCACGCATCCACGTCCTGGCCCGGCGGCCCGCGGGCCGGTGATCGCGACGGGCGGCGGCCGGTGATCGTCACCGACGGCCACGCTGCGCGTCGGAATGATCGCGGCGCGTCGCGGCGTGGCCGTTCTCACCGGCCGAAAGAATGATCGTCGGGGCAACACACCGGTCCGGGTAGTCGGAGTGCCGGACGGCTCGTACGATGAGGTCAGCCATCCCGATGATGTGCCGATCGCCCCACTCACCCGGGTCGATCATCGCTCTCGTTCCGGTGCCGGAGGAGAATCATGCCGCTCTCCGAGCACGAGCAGCGCCTGCTCGACCAGATCGAGCGCGCTCTCTATGCCGAGGATCCGAAGTTCGCGTCGACGGTCCGAGGGGGTCGGCTGCGTCGCCCGTCCCGGCGCCGACGGAATCCAGGGCGTGGTCCTCTTCGTCCTCGGTGTGGTCGCCCTGGTGCTCGGGCTCGTGTTCCAGTGGTTCGTCGCGGGGTTCCCGATCGTGAGCGTCGTGGGCTTCCTGCTGATGTTCGCCGGCGCCGTCCTCGCGATCACGGCGACGGGTGGCAAGAAGGGTGAGGCCGCCGCCGCGGAGGGTGATGGCAAGACGCCCCCGGCGAGCGACAAGGAGAAGAGCCGCTTCACGAGCCGGATGGAGGAGCGCTTCCGCAAGCGCTTCGAGCAGGAGTAGTCCGCTCCCGCATTCTCCCGACGCGCCGTCGACCCCTGTGGTCGGCGGCGCGTCGTCGTGTGTCGGCCGGAATTCTGGTTGGTTGCCCGGCGAGGCGAGCCCGAGCTCGATCAGGAGTACCTGGGGCACGCGGGTCGGCCTCCGGCGGTGCTTGGTGTGCCCTTCGCGGATGGCGGCCCGGGCGAGCGGCGTGCAACCGGTGGCGGGAGCTTGATCAGGAGCACCTGGGGCACGCGGGTCGGCCTCCGGCGGTGCGCGGTGTGCCCTTCGCAGGCGGCGGCCGGTTCCGGCGCCACCCCACCGGCGTCCCCACCCCGCCCCACCGGCGTCCCCACCACGCCCCACCGGCGCCCCCACCTCGCCCCACCACCCGCCCCGCGCCACCCCACCGGCCCCCACCAGAGGCCCCACCGTGCCCCACTCCGGCCCCCGAGCAGGGAGAACGAGGGGTCCGAGCGGCCCGGAACGCGTGTCGGAGCGCCCGCGGACGCGCCGGGTCGGGAATCGTCGCCACGCGTCCCCCACCTGGCCCCACTGGACCTGACCTGCAGGAACTCCACCCATCGGGTCACACACGCCGGTGCCCCGAGGTTGTGGGTGGAGCGTTGTGGGGTATTGTGGTGAGCAGTGGGGCGCAGGGGGCCTCACCGGGGAGGTGGAGCCGTGTTCCTCGGCACCCACACCCCGCGGCTGGACGACAAGGGCAGGTTGACGCTGCCCGCCAGGTTCCGCGACGACCTCGCAGGGGGGCTGATGATCACGAAGGGGCAGGACCACTGCCTGTACGTGTTCCCCCGTGACGAGTTCGAGCAGATGGCCCGCAAGGTGGCCGAGGCGCCGTTCACCGACGAGCGGGTGCGCGCGTACCAGCGCTACCTGTTCGCCGGCACCGACGAGCAGCGCCCGGACTCCCAGGGACGCATCCCGATCACCGCGGAACTCCGCCGCTACGCCGGCCTGGAACGGGACTGCACGGTCATCGGAGCCGTGAGCCGTCTCGAGATCTGGGACACGGCGGCGTGGCAGCAGTACCAGGACGCCCACGAGGACAGCTACGCGCAGGCTCAGCAGGAGGTGCTCCCCGGGGTCTTCTAGACCCCCGAGCAGACGAGGAGAGAGCCCACCGGCGATTCGGGTGCCGTGAGGCCCCGGTCCGCAGGGTGACGGCCCTGGCACACCTTCCCCGGTGCCAGGTCCGCCCGCCCTGCGGGCCGGGACGTGACGGCATCCGCCCCGTCCGGGCCCGGGGTGTGGTCGGACCCGTCCGGTCGCACGCCGAGAAGTGCATGCGGCACGGCGCACGGCGTGGCGGCCCGGTGGAGAGCGGTGGAGGCGACGATGGGCCCGGAGCCACGGGATGAGGCTGACGACGCCTCCGAAATCACCCACATGCGCACCAATGCGGAGGGTGACGACGCCCTCCGACGCTCAGGACGCCCCCGGCGACCAACCGCCGACCCCGCAGCGGCACCTCCCCGTGCTGCTCGCCCGCGTGCTCGAGCTGCTCGATCCAGCGCTCCGGGCCCCGGACGCCGTCGTCGTCGACGCGACCCTCGGCCTCGGCGGGCACGCCGAGGCACTTCTCGCCCGCCACGAGCGGCTCACCCTCGTCGGCCTCGACCGCGACCCCGAGGCGCTGCGGCTGGCCACCGAGCGGCTCGCGCCCTACGCCGACCGCATCCACCTGGTGCGCGCCGTGTTCGACGAGCTCGCCGACGTCCTGGACGACCTCGGGCTCGGCCCGGTGCAGGGCGTCCTGTTCGACCTGGGGGTCTCCTCGCTGCAGCTCGACGAGGACGACCGCGGGTTCTCCTACTCCCGCGACGCCCCCCTCGACATGCGCATGGACCCGACGACGGGCCTCAGCGCCGCCGACGTGCTCAACACCTACGCGCCCGGCGAGCTGGTGCGCGTCCTGCGAGACCACGGGGAGGAACGACAGGCCAAGCGGATCGTCGAGGCCGTCGTCCGTGCCCGGCGACGGGCTCCGCTGCGGACCAGCGCGGAGCTCGTCGCCCTCCTCGAGCAGGCCATGCCCGCCGCGAGCAGGCGCACCGGCGGCAACCCCGCCAAGCGGACCTTCCAGGCCCTGCGCATCGAGGTGAACGGCGAGCTCGACGCCATCGCCGGCGCGATCCCCGACGCCGTCGACGCCCTCGCCCTCGGCGGTCGGATCGTCGTCATGAGCTACCAGTCCCTCGAGGACCGGATCGTGAAGCGGGTGCTCGGCGCCCGCTCGCGCACGACGGCGCCACCGGACATGCCGGTGCTGCGCCCGGAGGACGAGCCCGAGCTCGCGCTGCTCACCCGCGGCGCGGAGAAGGCCGACGAGTCGGAGGTCGCCGCGAACCCGCGGGCGGCCTCGGTGCGGCTGCGCGCCGCGGAACGCGTCCGGGAGGCGGCATGAGCTCCAGCACGATCGAACGCGCGGGGACCGCTGAACGCGGTCGCTCCGGCGACGGACGCGGCACGCGGTCGGGGACCTCGACCGCCAGGACGCGGGACGACGGGTACGACGGGTACGACGGCGGGTGCGACGACCGCGGCCCGTGCCACCTCGCGCGGAGACGGCCACCTCGCGCACGGCCACCCCGCGGACGGCCACCTCGCGCACGGCCACCTCACGCGGGGCGTCCGCGCGCCCGGCCGCCGCCCGCACCCGCACGCGCGCCACCACGACGACCGCCACCGACACCTCCGGCGGCACCGCGCCCTTCGTGCTCCTGATCATGGTGCTGCTGACCACCGGTCTGGTCGCGACTCTCTGGCTCTCGACGGCGGCCGCGGCGGACTCCTACCGCCTCGACTCCGCCCGCCAGGCCACCCGGGACCGCTCCGAGGAGGTCGAGCGGCTCCACCGTGACGTCGCCGCGATGCAGTCGGCCCCCGCCCTCGCGGCGGCCGCCCAGCGGATCGGCATGGTGCCGGCCGGCGTGCCCGCCGTGATCCTCGTGCACCCCGACGGCACCTCGCAGGTGGTCGGCACGCCGTCGAAGGCCCGGGCTGCCGCCCCGCCGCCGGCGCCGGCCACCCCCGTGAACCCGGCGACCCCGGCGAGCCCCGCCGCCCCGGGGGCCCAGGGCACCGCGCCCGACCCCGAGGCGCTGGCCAACGACCCCCGCTCCGGGGTCCAGGCCTCCACCGGAGGCGCCCCCGCGCCCGCACCCGCCGGCGCGGGCACCACCAGCCCCGCCGCCGCGACCGCGCCCGTCGGCCCGCCCGTCCCCGCGACGCCCGGAGGCCGCTGATGGCGCGGCTCCCCGCGACCCTCACCCGGCCGCCGTCCCGGCAGACCGGGCGGAGCGACCGGTGGGGCCCCGGCGCGTCCGGACCGCGCCGACCGGTGCCCCCGTCGGGCCGCGGGGGCGGGCCGCCCCGCCGACCCGGGCCGCCGTCGGGACCCCCGCCGCGCGCCCGTCGCGCCCCCTCCCCGCCGGACCCCCGCCGCCGCCTGCGGATCGGGCGGCTCCTGCTCGTGGTCCTGCTGCTCGTGGCGGCGGGCAAGCTCGTCGAGGTCCAGGCGATCAACGCGGGCTCGCTCGCCGCCGACGCCGCCAAGCAGCGGATGACCCGGCTGGTCGTCCCCGCCGAGCGCGGCGCGATCCTCGACCGCAACGGCGCCCCGCTGGCGTTCTCGGTCGAGGCGAAGGCCCTGGTCGCCAATCCGCGCCGCATCACCGCGGACTGGTCGAAGCCCGAGGTCCGCGCGGTCCCCGGCACGCCGACCCCGGACCAGCGCAAGGCCCAGATCGCCCAGGGCATGGCCGCGATCCTGCACGCCGACCCGCTCGCGCTCTTCGGTGAGCTGATGAGCGACAAGAGCTACGTCGTGCTGGCCCCGCTGGTCGACCCGACGGCGGCGCGCACCATCCAGGCCCAGTTCCCGGAGATCGCCTCGGAGGACCGCGAGTCGCGCCAGTACCCGGCGGGCGACGTCGGCAGCTCGGTGGTGGGCAGTGCGTCGTGGAGCCTCGACAAGGGCCGCGTCAACGGCAACGTCGGCCTCGAGAGCGCCGAGGACTCCATCCTCGCGGGCTCCGACGGGTACCGGATCGTGGACACCGCCGAGGGCAGCGACGCCGTCATCCCCGGCAGCACCCGCGCCGAGCAGCCCGCGCAGGCCGGCCGCGACATCGTCCTGACCCTCGACTCCGACCTGCAGTACACCGTCCAGCAGCAGCTCTCCGCCTACGTGGCCCGGACGGGCGCGAAGGACGGCAGCGCCGTGGTCCTCGACGCGAAGACCGGGCAGATCCTCTCGCTCGCCAACAGCGCGGCCGGCGGCGCGCCCGCCTCCGGCGACGCCGCGGTGACCACCCCGTTCGAGCCGGGCTCGGTGAACAAGGTGGTGACGTTCGCCGGGGCGCTGGAGGCCGGGCTGATCAAGCCCGACGACGTCCTCACGGTGCCCGGCAGCATCAAGGTCGCCGACCGCACGATCAACGACGCCTGGGTGCACAGCCCGGTGCAGATGACGATGAACGGCATCCTCGGCAAGTCGTCCAACGTCGGCACGCTGATGACCGCGCAGCGCCTCGGTCCGGACCGGTTCGCGCAGATGCTCTCCAACCTCGGCGTCGGCACGAAGACCGGCGTCGAGCTGCCGGGTGAGAGCTCGGGGTCGGTGCCGCCGCGCCAGGACTGGTCGGGCTCGACGTTCGGCAACCTGCCCATCGGCCAGGGCCTGTCGATGACGACGCTGCAGATGGCCAGCATCTACCAGACCGTCGCCAACGACGGGGTGCGCATCCCGCCGCGGGTGATCTCCGCGACCGTCGGTCCCGACGGGGTCCGCACGCCCACCCCGCAGCCGGCGGGGGTGCGGGCGATGTCCCCGCAGACCGCGCAGACGCTGCGCCAGATGCTCCAGTCGGTGATCCAGGACGCGAAGAGCCCGAACGAGGGCACCGGCGCGAAGGCCGCCATGGACGGCTACCCGGTGGCGGGCAAGACCGGCACCGCGCAGCAGGTCGACCCGACCTGCGGCTGCTACGCCAAGTCGACCTACTGGATCACCTTCGCCGGCATGTTCCCGGCGGCCGACCCGCGCTACGTCGTGGCCCTCATGCTCGACGCCCCGCCGGGCGGCGACTCGGCGGCGCCGCTGTTCCACGACATCGCGACCTACCTCGCGGCGCACGGGAACGTCCCGGTGTCGACCGCCCCGCCGCGGGTGGTGCCGCTGCAGCTGCCGTA
>CAWKGY010000014.1:0-127127 GCA_963849235.1 uncultured Actinomycetota bacterium
CGGCGAGATCATCCTGGGCTACCCCGACGTAGAATGGGCGTGTTGAAACCGATGCCGACCCCGGAGGTCCTCGGCCGCAACGGCACCTACGTCGCCTTCCGCAAGCTCCACACGAAGGTGGCGGCATACCGGCGGTACCTCCGTGCACGTGCGGCGACCCCTGACGAGGAGAACCTGCTCGGCGCGAAGATGGTCGGGCGCTGGCAGAGCGGTGCTCCGCTCGCGCTCGCACGGAACGCGACGAGCCCGGGCTCGGTGCCGATATCCGTCGCAACAACGACTTCGGCTTCGCCGATGACCCTCGTGGCTTTAAGTGCCCGGTGGGGTCCCACACCCGGCGCGCCAACCCACGCGATGCCCTGGACGATGACGGCAGCGTGGACGTCCGGCTGCACCGCATGATCCGACGCGGCACGAACTACGGACCGATGCTGCCTCGGGGTGTCGTCGAGGACGACGGTGCCGACCGTGGGATCATCTTCGTCTTCGCCGGAGCCCACCTCGAGCGCCAGTTCGAGTTCGTCAAGAGGCAGTGGCTCAACGACGGCATCTTCATCGGGGCGCCGGCCGAGCAGGCATCCGCTCGTCGGGACGAACGACGGGTCGAGCGGGTTCACCATTCCCCGGCGCCCGATCCGACGCAGGCTGCAGGACCTGCCGCCATTCGTGGTGACCCGGGGCGGGGAGTACCCCAGTCGCGCCCAGCCTGACCGCCATGTGCTGGCTCGCCGAGCTCGACACATGACCACCGAGAGAACGGCCGGCACCGACCAGAAAAGGACCGTGTCCCGATGAGCACTTCCCGCACGGACCGATGGGAGGCCCTCGACTTCGAGCCGCCTGCACCCGATGTCGTCGACACCGAAGCTCCCGTCCTCCTCGACTACGTTGCCGACGGCCGCGTCGCCGTGGTCACGCTCAACCGACCACACGCCGACAACGCGATCACGACCGAGATGGGCGCCCTGCTCACGGAGACCGTCGAGACCATCGCGGTGCGTACCGCCATCCGGGTCGTGGTCCTGACCGGAGCCGGCGACCGGGCCTTCTCCGTCGGCAGCGACCTGCGCCAGCGCAAAGCCATGCACCAAGGAGGACTGGCTCCGACAGCGCCAGGCCTTCGACCGCACCCTCTACACCGTGCGTCAGCTGCGCAAGCCGATCTTCGCGGCCGTCAACGGCATCGCCTACGGCGGCGGCTGCGAGCTGGCCCAGAGCACCGACTTCATCATCGCCTGCGACACGGCGACGTTCGGTCAGCCCGAGGCCATGCTCGGGCTCGCGGCCGGCGGTGGCTTGCCCGCCCTGTCGCCACGGGTGCTGCCTCGCGGCAAGGCGCTGCAGATGCTCATGACCGGTGACCCGATCCCGGTCCAGGAGGCCCACCGCCTCGGGATGGTCAACGAGATCGACGACCCCCGGTGACCTGATGCCCGCCGCCCGGCGCATCGCGGACACGATCGCGCGCAACTCGCCCACGGCCGTGCAGTCGGTCAAGCGCGCCGTCCAGCTGGGCGAAGGACAGCCGATCGAACAGGCGATCGCGATCAGCGATGGACGCCCACTGGCGCTCGGCGGTGCACCCCGACCGCGTCGAGGGGATCGGAGCCTTCAACGACGGCCGCGACCCGACCTTCGACGACGCCGATTTCAGAGGGCACGGCGCGCTCGCGTCGACGACTACCCGAGAGGAACCCTGACCATGACCGTCGCAGAGGATCTCGGAGTCGGCACTGGGGGCGCTGGAGATGATCAATCCAGCTCCCTACAACGCCGAGGCACCGCCCCGAGCCCTGGTCGGGGACATCACGCCCACCGAGCTCCACTACGTGCGCAGCAACTTCGCGCTGCCCGCGCACGACGGCACGGTGGAGATCGGTGGCGCCGTCGGCACCCCCAGGACCCTCACCCTCGACGACCTCCTCGGTGCTGCCCGTCCAACCACGAGGCCGTCACGCTGGAGTGTGCCGGCAACGGACGCCTCGACATGCGGCCGCTGCCCACCGGGGAGCCCTGGGGTGACTTCCCACGTCTCCACCGCGCCCTGGAACGGCGCCCGCCTCAGCCAGGTCCTGGCGGGCGCCGCCCGCCGCCGCCGGCGTCGACGTCCGTCGAGGGCGCCGATCACGGCCCGTACCACCTGCAGGCGATCCTCCCCGAGACCGACCAGGACAACCTCTCCTTCGTCCGAGCCCTGCCACTCGCCGAAGCGGCCGATCCCTCGTCGGCATCCTGATCGCGTACGAGATGAACGGCGAGCCGCTGGGCCCGACCACGGCGCCCCGTTCCGTCTCGTCGTGCCCCACTGGTATGCCGTCGCCTCGGTGAAGTGGCTGAAGCGGCTCGAGGTCCTCACCCAGCCCTTCACCGGAGAGTTCCAGACCGGCCATTACGACGACCAGTGGCCCGACCCCCCCCCCGAGCCCGTCACCCTGATGCGTGTGCGCGCCCGGATCACCGACCCGGCGCCCGGCGCCGCCCTCGCACCTCGGCCCCTGCACGGTCCGCGGCAAAGCCTGGTCGGGCACCGGGCCCGTCACGCGGGTCGACGTCAGCCTGACCGGAGAAGGAGACTGGTATCCAGCGCAGCTGGAACCGTCGAACGGTCCCTACCAGTGGCAGGACTGGTCGTTCCGCTGGGACAGCGACCAGGTCGGACGCCACACCCTGCGCGCCCGCGCGACCGACGCCGCCGGCAACGTCCAGCCCGACGTCCCACCCTGGGACCGGCTGGGTTACGGCAACAACGCCGTCGAAGTCCTCTACGTCGATCGAGATTTATCCCCACCGGCGCCCGATGGTCGAGGGACGTCCTCGCCCGCGACGGGTGATCGCCGACGAGGCAGCGGGCGCGGGCGTCCTGGGGACCGGGTCGTGGAGCGCCGCGCCGCGCACGAGGACGACGCCACGGCGGGCCCACAGGCGACGGCAGGCCCAGTCGAGGGTCTCGTCGAACTCGGCGGCCCTGCCGCTCGTCCTGTGGACGTCGACGGTCAGGTGCCGCAGACCCGCGCGCATCCCGCGGTCGACGGCCCGGCGCAGCCGAGCGGCGAGGTCGCCACCCAGACCCCGCCGACCGACAGGTGCGCCGTCTCCCGGGCCTGCCAGCGCAGGACGATGCAGCCGGACCCGTCGGGAGTGACGTAGGTCTGCGCTGCGGGCACCCCACGGTTCGACCACCGGTGCGGGTGCCACTCGGCCAGTACGGCCAGCGCGACGGTGTGCAGCGACAGCCGGTGAGGGCGGCGTGGTCGTGCAGGACGACCAGGCCGTCGTCGACGGTGAGCCCTCGCAGTCTGCCGACCACCGCGGCTGCGCGGTGGATGTCCCGTCCGGCCGACCGGGATCCGGTTCCCGAGCACGGTTCCTCGACGTCGTCGGACATCATGATGTCCTTCCCGCCCACGGTGCGGTGACGTTGCCGGTCGGCCCGCGCCGGGGTCGAGAGTCGTCACCGTGACGGCGCCGCGGGTCATCCTCGGCGGATGAGCGGGCGGCGACGACAGGTCGAGGGTGGGCATCAGCCGGCCGCCGCCGCGCGGGTGCCGTCGGAACGCCATCCAGTCCTCGTCCCACTCCTGCAGCCGGCGGTGGTGGTCAGCTTCCGACGTCCGCCCGTACCGGCACACCGCGAGCCCACCGCTGCGACACGACGGCGTCCGGCTCGACGTGATCGCGGACGTCCTCGATCGCCTCGAGGAGGGTGCGGACCCGGAGGGCGTCCCGCTCGGCGTGCGGGCGAGCGGAGACGGCGCGTCCGAGGTGGAGATAGGCCGTGCGCAGGCCGGTGCGGGTGAGCGCGCCTTGCAGCCGCCCGGTACGGGTCCTGCCCCGGCAACCCGTGCGGTGCGCAGCAGCGATCCGGGCTCGCGCCCGTCGCTGGATGCGGATCAATGCCGGGTCGTCGGGGGCGATCTCGAGCCCGACCCGGGCCACGGCAGCGATCACCGTGGCGGTCGCGGCACGCGGTCCACGGCCCCGACCAAGCGCGGTGCCAGCGTCGCGAGGGCGGTCCGTCCGTTCGGCCCGACGTCGTCGTTGATCCGGCGTGCCAACGCGGCGAGTGCCCGGTCGGTGCACGCCGGCGAATCGCTCCACGACTCGCCGGCCAGGACCGAGACGAACTCCATCACGCAGGCACCGTCCGGGGCCGCGGTGATTCCCCACCCCGAGCACCGGTAGACCGTCAGGTACGTCCGCTGCTGTCCACCGGCCGTCGTGATCATCCATCTCGGTCCTCCCGCTCGGGTCGACGTCCTGGACAGCGAGCGCGGTTTCCGACGTGCCCTTGCCCCGTCAGCCCGGCCTGCGTCCCATCACCACCGCGCCCCGGTCGACGCGCACCAGCACCGTTCCTGGGAGGCGCCCATTGCCGCATCACCCGGAGAAGGCGACCCCTGACGGTCATGGCCCGGTCGCGGCTGCCGACCCTTCCGGTGTCACCCCCGACGGGTGAGGTGACCGACCGGTCCCCGAGCGACAGTGGCGCTCGGGTGGCCGCTCCTCGAAGGGACGTACGGGCGATGCCACTCCGCGAGGCCGGGCCACGCCGGCGCGAACACCGTCGAACTCTCGATGGCTCGTGGCGCTGGTGCTGCTGGCGGTCGTCGTCGTGTTCATCCTCGAGAATCGACAGCTCACGACATCCGCCTGTTGACACCGGTGGTGCTGAGACCTCGTCGACGCGGCCCCTTGTCATCCGTTGCGGATGAAGACGGACGACCGGATCGGGGTGAGTCTCCTCGGTCCGGCCGGATCGCCGTCGCGCACGAGGTGCTCGGGCCCTCGTCACGCGCCGTACTGAGTCCCGGGGGCAGGACGACAGGAGGCAGCACGGGCGACCCGGGGCGAGGAGCGAACACCATGGCCGACGCTGACCACGAACGCGTCGCGGTTGCGGACGTCGGTGACGGGCGGGCTCCGATTGCCGAGGCTGCGCCCGCGCCGCCACGACCGTGACGCCGAGAGGTGACCCTGCCGACGCGGCCGGGACCCCGAGCCCTGAGCAGGACGATGTGCCCCTCGATGACGTGACCGTCGATGAGCTGCCGTTCGCCCCGCCGGCCGGAACCGACCCTCCCCCGGCCCCACGGCCGGGGTCGCCGCCCGCTACGAGCAGACCCGTCGCCGCCTCGAGCGGACCACCGCCGGGCACGTGGCGCGACGGGCGGTCGAGCTCGACGTCCTTCACCAGGCCCTCGTCTTCGCCGCGCTGGCGTTCCTCCTGGTGGTGCCGATCTTGATCAGCGTGTCGGCGCTGGTCCCCCTGGGCGCCGGCGGCGGCGTGGCAACCGGGTTGGCCCACCGCTTCGGGCTGACCGACGAAGCGACCCACGACCTCCAACAGCTGTTCCCGGCGCGGACCACGGTGCAGGGCACGGCCACCTGGGGCGGGGCCCTGCTCTCCGCGGTGTGCGCCTTCTCCTGGCCGTTGACCCTGCAGAGGGGCTACGAATCGGCGTGGACCCTCTCTCGCGCCGCGATCCGCGAGCTGTGGCGCCCCGTGGCGTGGTTGATCACCCTCGTCGCGCTCCTGGCCGTGGTGGCCCTGCTCCACCCCGTGGCCTCGGGCGTGGGACGGGCCGTCGTCGTGGTGCTCGGTGTGCCGGCCCTGCTGGCGTGGTCCTGGTGGACGCAGTACTTCCTGCTCGGCGGACGCGTCGCGTGGCGACACCTCCTGCCCGGTGCCGTCGCCACGGCGCTCGGTCTGGTCGGCCTCGCGGTCCTCGCCGACCTGCTGCTCTCGACCTCGATCGTGACCCACCACGACGAGTACGGCCCGATCGGCGTCGTGTTCGCGCTGTTGTCCTGGCTGACCGCCCTGAGCGTGGTGATGCTCGGCGGGGCGCTGTTGGGGGCCACGCTCGTCGGCCGACGGCGCACCGGCGACGACCTGCCGGGCACGCTCCGGCCTCCGACGCCGAACGGTGACGAGGTCCCGTCGTGACAGCCCTGCTCGACACCCCAGCCGGCTCCCGGCCCTCGCGCGCCCGTGTGCTGCTGGTCGCGCTGCGGGCCACGGCGACGACGACGCTGCTCGTCGTCCTCTACTTCGTGCTGCCCCTGTCCCCGCGCCCCGACGTCCGGACCGTCTGGATCCTCCTGGCCGGGCTGGTGGGGATCGGCGTGCTCATCACCTGGCAGACCCGGGCGATCGTGCTCGCCCGTCATCCCGGCCTCCGAGCGGTCGAGACGCTGGCCGTCGTGATCCCGGGCTTCCTGCTGCTGTTCGCCGCCGGGTACTTCCTCGCGTCGCAGGCCCGGCCGGAGTCCTTCTCGGAGCCGCTGACGCGGATCGACGCGCTCTACTTCACCATCACCGTGTTCGCCACCGTCGGGTTCGGGGACATCAGCCCGGTCTCCCAGGGCACGCGAGTGGTGGTCTCCCTCCAGATGATCGCCGACCTGCTGGTGCTCGGACTCGTGCTCCAGGCGGTCGTCGGAGCCGTCCGCCGAGGCCTCGCCCGGGCCCGGTCCTCCGAGGACCGATCCGACCTGCCGTCAGCGTGACCCGGATCCCGCCACCGCGCCCCGCCGCGTGCCGATCAGCGCGTCGTCAGGTCATCCGCACCGGGCGATGCCACGGCTCGCTCCGTCGACGACCGTCGGCACCCTTGCGCGACGGCCCCGCCACGGAGCCACCGTGACCGCGCTCGCTGGAACCCCGTCCTCGCGGATCGGGCCCGAGGTGTGGAGGACCCGGATGGCGATCTCGCCGGAGGACCACGAAGCGAGCGCCGCCGAGCACGGACCACACTCCGGCCTGCAGCCCCACTACCGTGCCGCGCTCACCGGCACCATCTTCGCGATGTCGGTCCTCGCCTATCTCGGTGGACACGACACCGACCTCAGGGGCGCAGTCCTGACCGTGGCGGGGACCGGTGTCGTCATCTTCTTCGGCGAGGCCTACGCGGGACTGTTGTCGGCGTCGCTGGCCTCCGTGCGCAAGCTCCCCCGATCCGAGATCGGCCGGGAGCTGGGTGCCTCCTCGCTGGCTGCCGGCCCGGGCGTGCTCGCTGCCCTGGTGCTGCTGGTCGCCGAGGGGCTGGGGCTGGCCGTGCAGACCGGCATCGACGTCGCTCTGTGGCTGGGAGTTCTGGCGCTGACGGGGTGCAGCGTCGCGGAGGGTCGAGGCTCGCAGCGGTCTGCGGCCCTGCGCGTCGCGTCGATAGCTGCCTCGCTGCTGGTCGGCGTGGTCATCATCGTGCTCAAGGCGAAGCTCCATTGACGGCGGACCCTCACCTGTCGCGGGTGACGACGCGCTCCCGGACCGCGGAGCAGGCTGCACCACACGCTCAGGGGCCCGCGGAGGCAGACATGACGAACCCGCAGAACAGCGTCCCGGTCGCGGGCGCGTCACCGGGCGAGGCGATACGCGAGCAGATCGTGGGGCTCGGGAGCGGTGTCGGTGACGCCGCCGCACGGGTCCGCGCGCAGTTGGAGCAGCTGTACCGGCGCCACGCGGGGTCGGCGGTCGAGGGCGTGGTCAGCTTCTACCCTCCCGAGGCGGAAGCCCGCCGCGACACCTTCGGGTTGTCCGGCGTGCACGTCACCGGCGCCCGAGTGGGGATCGGCGACTGCGCAGAACGGTTCCCCCTGCACTCGATCTCGAAGATCTTCACCTATGCCCTCGCCCTCGAGGACAACGGGCGGGAAGCCACGCTGGCCCGGGTGGGGGTCGAGCCCTCCGGAGACCCCTACAACTCCGTCACCTTCGACGAGGTCCATCACCGACCACACAATCCGATGGTCAACGCCGGAGCCCTCGTCGCCGCGAGCCTGGTCCACGGCGCGGACAGGACCGAGAAGGTCGGCCGCCTCCTGGAACGGCTGCGCCTGTTCACCGGCAATGCCGGGCTCGACATCGACCACGACATCCTCGACGAGCAGCTCCGGGCCAACGATCGGAACCTCGGAGTGAGCTACCTGATGCGGTCGCTGGGGATGCTCGACGGGGACATCGAGGAGAACGTGGCCGTCTACCTGTCGGCGTGCTCGGTCACGGTGACCACCGATGAGCTCGCCCTGGCCGGCGCCACGCTGGCCAACGGCGGGACGAACCCGCTCACCGGCCGACGGGCCCTGCCGGCCGAGAACGTCCGTGATGTCGCCAGCGTCATGCTGACCTGCGGCATGTACGACGCGGCCGGGCAGTGGTTCTACGACGTGGGCATTCCCGCCAAGAGCGGGGTGAGCGGCGGGATCGTGGCGGCGATCCCGGACCGCATCGGGATCGCCGTGTATTCACCCGGCCTCGATGTGTACGGCAACTCGGCCCGTGGGGTCGCGATCTGCCGCGACCTCTCCACCCATTTCGGGCTGCACATGTTCACATCGCCGCACAGCGCCGCCGGTCGGATCCTCTGATCGTCGATCCGGCGAGGAGCGGCCGGGAGGGTCAGACATCGAGCTCGTCACCCGTACTGCCCCACTAGGGGCCGGGTGCCTCCGTCCGGTGCGCCGGCTCGGCCCCGCGCAGGGCGTTCACGTCGGGGTCCTCCCGGAGCCCCGGGTGGGGATCAGCCCGACCCCGGCGTCGTCGGTGACGAGTCCACGGTCCCGCCCTGATCCTTCGCTGATTGCCGCGTCGCCGGTCGAGCTGCGAGTAGTCTCTCTAGTCCGGTCTGGAGGAACGAGGTGCTGGTCATGGCGACGCCGGACGCGGCCAGCTCCGACCTGCTTCTCGGACGTGCGGTTCGGGCCGTGGCGGCACTCGACGTCGTCGACATGGCCTTCGCGGCGTCGATGCCCTCTCCACGGACGTTCCGACTCGGTCACATGCATGGTCACCGCGTCGGCTCGATGGACGGCCTCGAGACCATCCTCGGTGACGGCCTGGGCGGCAAGGTCCTCGCTCTGGATCGCCCCCTCGCCGTCGCCGACTACGCACAGGACCCCGGCATCACTCACCAGTTCGACCAGGCCGTCGCGGCCGAAGGGCTGCACGCCGTGTTCGCCCTGCCCGTCCGCGTGGGGAACGAAGTCCGTGGAGCGGTGTACGGAGCCGCCCGTCGGCCACTGGAGCTCGGGGAACGATTCCTGCGCGGCGCGGTCCGCGCGGTGCGCACCGCGACGAGGACGACGACCTCGCCTGGAGTGGGAATGGTGCTGGCCGCGGATGACGTCGCCGAGCTCCGGGACCTCGTCGACGCGTCCCGCCGAAGCGTCGTCGATACCGCGGTCCGAGAGCGACTGGATGAATGGGCGAAGCGCCTGGACTCCCGGGGCGCCGAGCCGGAGGTCGGATTCGCGGTCCGCGCTCCTCTTACTCCCCGCGAGCTCGAGGTGCTCGCCGCCGTCGCGCTCGGGCACGGGAACGCCGACGTCGCCCGCCGACTCTTCCTCAGTGTGGAGACGGTCAAGTCCTACCTGAAGTCGGCGATGGCGAAGCTCGACAGTCACACACGCAGCGAAGCCGTTCATCGAGCGCGCGCCATGGGCCTCCTGCCGTGACGAACGGGCCGGTCACGCAGAACCGGGTCGAGCGCAAACGGGCGCAGCGGGTGGCCGAGCTGGAACGCGCCGCGGCGAGGCTGTTCGCGCAGCGCGGGTACGACCGCACCAACTTCGAGGACGTCGCGGCCGAGCTCGACCTGCGCGGACCGAGCCTCTACCACTACTTCTCCTCCAAGGAGGACCTGCTCCGCCGCTGCCTGCGCAGCTCCTCGGAGGAGGTGCTGGGACGGCTGCGGGGCCTCACCGACGCGCCCGGTCCTCCCGCGGCGACCCTCCGTGCACTACTCCGCGAGCAGGTGCTCATCGAGGTCCGGGACTTCCCGGAGTTCGCGCCGCTCTTCCTCACGATGCCGGTCGCGGTTCCCGAGATCCGCGGGATCGTCCTCGAGGTGCGCCGTGCGCACGCAGCGATCTTCGAGGAGGTGGCCGGCCGGGTGGTCGACGGTGCAGGTCCCGACGGGCTGCGGGTACGGATGTCGGTCGTGTTCGGCGCGCTGGCCTACATCCCCGAGTGGTACGACCCGGCCGGACGCCTCGACCCGGAGGCCCTGGCCGACGAGATGGCCGACACCCTTCTCTCCCTCTTCACCTCGGAGAGCTGAGAACCGGACCCCCTCGATCGTGGGTACCAGGGGTGTGATCTGGAGCATAGCGTCGTGCACCCGGCGGCCCCCTGGGGTCGCCGCTCGACGACGAGGAGTTCCGGCGTGGACGTCCCCAGCCTCATGCGCCAGTCCATGGCCCTCTACCGCGACCGGACCGCGCTGGTGACCGAGACCGCGACGTACACGTTCGGCGAAGCCTGGGCGCGGGGTGTGCGGACGGCCAACGGTCTGCGGGCCCTCGGGGTCCGCCCCGGCGATCGTGTCGCGGGGCTGGAGGACAACAACCTGGGTGCCGCCGACCTGTTCCTCGGCTGCGCCATCGCGGGCGCGGTTCGGGTCCCGCTCTACGCGCGCAACGCCCGCCAGTCCCACCGCCACATGATCGAGCAGACCCAGACGAGGGTCGTCCTCGTGGATGCCGCGCACGCCGCCGAGGTCGCGGGTCTCGCCGACGAGATCGACGGTCTGAGCCGGATCCTGGTGCGCGACGACGGCTACGAGTCCTGGCTCGCGGAGCAGTCGGACGTCGACCCGGAGCTGGAGGTGGGCGGCGACGACTGGTACATCATCCGGCACTCAGCGGGAACCACGGGGCGCCCGAAGGGCATCGGCTACACCCAGCACGACTGGCTCGTGAACTGCCGAAACTGGTACTACCGGCTCCCGAACCTGCAGACCCGCAGCGTGGTCGGACACGCCGGCCCGATCTCGCACGCCTCGGGCTACCTGTTCCTCCCCGCCTGGTTGCACGGGAGCGTCAACCTGCTGTTCGGCGCCTTCGACGCGGCGAAGGTGCTCGCGATGATGGAGCGCCACCGCGTGACGCACATGTTCGCGCCGCCCTCGATGGTCCAGATGCTCACCGCGGAGCCCTCGCTCGCCGAGCGGAACCTGTCGGCGCTGGAATGCCTCCTCATCGGGGGCGCCCCGATCACCGACGCCACCGCCCTGGCCGGGCGCGCGGCCTTCGGGGACGTTCTCCACCAGGTGTTCGGACAGACCGAGGCCGTGCCGCTCACGGTGATGACCCCGCAGGAGTGGTTCTCCGAGGTGCCCGGCTCCGAGCCCCTGCGTGCGGCGGGCAAGGTCCTGCCGTTCGCGCGGCTCGAGGTACGCGACGAGGACGGCATGGTCCTGCCCCTGGGCTCCGAGGGAGAGCTGTACGCACGCGTCGAGTCGCAGATGACCGGATTCTGGAACGACGACGAGCTCACGGCCACCCGGCTGGTGGACGGCTGGGTCCGGACGCGCGACATCGGCCGCATCGACGAGAACGGCTACGTCTACATCCTCGACCGGGCCGACGACATGATCGTCTCGGGGGGCTTCAACATCTGGCCGGCCGAACTCGAGTCGGCCATCGCCGACCATCCCGCCGTCATCGAGGTCGCCGTGTTCGCCGTTCCTCATGAGCGGTGGGGCGAGACCCCGATGGCCGTGTGTCGTGTGGCCCCGGACGCCGAGGTGACCGCGGACGAGGTGATCGAGCTGGTTCGCCGTCGACTGGGGTCCTACAAGAAACCGGGTGGGGTCGAGTTCACCCACGAGCCGCTGCCGAAGAACGTCGTCGGGAAGCTGCTCCGCAAGACTCTCCGGGAGCCCTACTGGGCGCACCAGGGCCGCCGGGTCAGCGGCGCCTGAACCACAGGCGACCCAGGACGGTCGAGGCATGTCCTGAGAATCTAGTGGCGACTAGAACAACGAGCGTAGCGTCGAGAGCTGCCGACCACCCCAGGAGCCAGCGATGACCCAGACCACCGACCGGCCCGTCGACCAGGCGGCCGATGCGCTGCTCGAGGAGGACTACGGCGTGCCGTGGGCGCTCGAGGAACACCACCTGGAGTGGCAGCGCGCCATGCGCGACTTCTGCACCCGCGAGGTCGCCCCGGGGGCGGCCGAGCGCAGCATCGACGGCCGCTTCGACGCCGACCTCGCCCGTGCCGCCGGTCGCCTCGGTGCCTACGGGCTGCTCGCTCCGGAGGAGTTCGGGGGTGGGGGAGCTGACCTGCGGACGCTGTGCCTGGCGGCCGAGGAACTGGCCCGCGTCGACTCCTCGTTGGCGGTGACCGTGCACGTCCAGGCGATCAGCGTGGCCCTGCTCGCACACCTCGCCCAGGGCCGCGACGACCTGCTGCGCGAGGTGCTGCCCGGCGCCTGCACGGGCGAGACATTCGTGTCCTTCGGCCTCACCGAGCCGACCGGAGGCTCCGATGCCGGCAACATCGCGACGACCGCCCGGCGCGACGGCGACGGCTGGGTGATCAACGGCGCCAAGCAGTTCATCACCAACTCGGGCACCCCGTTCTCCCGCTACGTGATCCTCTTCGCCGCCACCGGCGATGCCGGCACCCCGGCCACGGTGGCCGCGCGGGCTCGTCGGCCGGTGTCGGCGTTCCTCGTGCCGCTCGACGCGCCGGGGGTCACGGTGGGCGGGACCTACGCGAAGATGGGCTGGCGCGCCTCGGACACGCATCCGCTGTTCTTCGACGAGGTCCGGCTGCCCGCCGACGCCCTGCTGGGGGAGGAGGGCCGCGGCTACCGGGAGGCCCTGGGCTTCCTGACCTGGGCCCGTCTGCCGATCGCGGCGATGAGCACCGGCCTCGCGCTCGGCTGCCTCGACGACACCCGGCGCTTCGTCGGGGACCGCACGTCCTTCGGTGGCCCGCTGGGTGGTCACCAGGGCGTGGCCTTCCAGCTCGCGGACATCGCCGCGCTCGCTTCGACCGCGCGGGTCATGACCTACGACGGCGCCTGGAAGTACGACCGGGGCCTGCCGATCGCCAAGGAGGCCGCGACGGCGAAGCTGGTCGCCTCGGAGGCGGCGAACAAGGCGGCCTACGTGGCCACCCAGCTCCAGGGCGGTTACGGGTTCGTGCAGGAGAGCGCTGTCACGCGCCACTACCAGGACGCTCGCATCCTCACCATCGGCGAGGGCACCTCCGAGGTGCAGCGTCTGCTGATCGCCCGCGGCCTCGGCCTGCCGGTCTGAGGACGACGACGTCGAAGGAGGACCTCGGCCCGGCCGAATGGTCGGACGCGGACCAGGTGCACCCGCTCGACGACCTGGCCACGCCCCGCGAGCCCGTCGCACGCTTCGCCACCTTCCACGGCGACCTGACGTGACCTGCCTGCGCACTCCGGCCGCTCGTAGGGTGCAGGCCGTGGACGACCAGGGCGGGACGGCGCCGGCGGCCGGGTCCGCCGGACCGGGGACGCCCAACCCGACCGGCCGACCCCGTGATCCGGCGCTGGACGAGGCGATCATCCTCGCCACCCGTCGCCGCCTGGTCCTCGACGGCTACTCGAAGATGACCCTCGGGGACATCGCCGCCGACGCCGGCGTGTCCCGACCGACGCTGTATCGGCGCTGGCCGGGCAAGTTCGAGCTCGTCGTGGACGCTCTCGACTGGGGCTTCCGAGCCCAGCTCGACAGCTATCCGACCCTCGAGCTCGCCGAGCTGCCGCCCTACGAGGCATTCCTCGAGGCTCTGCGGCGAGTGGATCCCTGCTACTTCAACCCCGACGCGATCGTCCTGCAGGGCGGCTTCATGGGTGAGCAGCCCCGCGCGCCGGAACTGCTGGAGCTCCTGCGCGAGCGCGCCGTCGAACCACGCCTCGATCTGCTCCTCGGCGTGCTCCGTGACCTGCAGGAGCGAGGACAGGTCCGCACCGACATCGACGTCGACACCCTCACCACGATGTGCTTCGGGAGCTTTTTCGGTGCCTTCCTGCGCGGGGACACCGACGGGGCAGCCCTGGCCGAACGCGTCGCCGAGACCCTCTGGCGCCTCATCACCGTCGAGGCGACATGAGGAACTGATACGCGTACGGATCGCGTCGGTACCCTCCGACGGTGGACTGGCGGGCGTTCGCCGAGGTGTTCGTCACGCTGCTCGTCATCATGGACCCGGCAGGAACCGCGCCGATCTTCGTCGCTCTCACCCGCCGCATGTCGGGTCGCGAGCGACAGTGGGCGGCCGTGCGGGCGATGCTCGCGGCGGGCGCGTTGATCATCGGTTTTGCGCTGTTCGGCCGGATTCTCCTCGACGAGCTCGGGGTGTCGCAGGGCGCCTTGTCCGTGGCGGGTGGCCTGCTGTTGTTGCTCGTCGCGCTCGAGATGCTCCGTGGCCTGGACGCGGCGCCCGAGGAGGACGGTGACGTCGCGCTGGTGCCGCTGGCCACCCCGTTGGTCGCCGGGCCGGGCGCGATCGCCACGGTCATCGTGCTGGCCCGTCAGCGCCCCGAAGCCGCTGTGCTCGGCGGGGCGGTGGCCGCCCTGGTCGCGATGACCGTGTCGCTGCTCCTGGCCGGCGCCATCGCCCGGCTGGTCCCGGCCGCTCTGCTGCACTTCTTCACCCGGGTGTTGGGCCTGTTGCTCGCCGCGATCGCCGTCCAGCTGGCCGCCGACGGAATCCGAGCACTCGTCCAGACCTGAGTGGCGCTGACGGGGTGAGGCGTCAAGATCCGGGGAAGCGGAGGGCATGACGGACAAGCACGACGGCAAGGGACTGCCTGACACGGTCCGCGGCGCTGCTCGGAAGCTCGAGGACGCGCTGGAGCCGGACGATTCCGTGGACGGGAGGCAACGAACTCGGCCAGACTCGTCGCCGTGCCCGAGGGAGCTGCTGGGTCGGTGATCCCGCGGATGGTCGTCTCCGACGTCGCGGGAGCGGTGGCGTTCCTGCGCGATGTGTTCGGCGCGACGGGTGAGGTGCCGAGCGGCCGACCGGCCGAGGTCGACCTGCGTGGCTCGACGGTCATGGTCAGCGCGGCGGGGGAGCGAGACCTGTTCCCCGCGTTCCTCTACGTGTATGTCGACGATGCTGATGCGGCCTTCGAGCGAGCGATGCGGGCCGGCGCGCGGTGCATCGAGGATCCCGTCGACACGTTCTACGGAGATCGCCGGGCGATGGTCGAGGACCCGTTCGGCAACGTCTTCCAGGTCGCGCACCGCGCCGTCACCGCAGGTTCTCGACGTCCTCCACCGAGGTGAGCGTGTCGGCGTGGTCGGGGCCCAGCACGCGGCGACGGCGCTCGAGGACGTCGGAACGCTGTACGCCAGCCGATCTGCTCCTGTGGTGTCGAGACGATGTGTGCCGGGACCCGGACGCGCGGGGGCGTGACGAGTCCGCTCATGGCCTACGCCTTCGGTCTCGACGAGCACGACACGAATCCAGCTGGCGGGGAGCTTGAGAACCTCGACGTCATCCACCCCGAAGGCTGCGGCGAGCCGATCACCGATGGCGAGCAGGTCGTCGATCAGCTGCCCGGGCCGGAGCTCGACGGTGAACGTCGTCGGCGGCCCCAGGCTGACCCGGCCGATACGGGGCGGTTCCCAGGACGCGGTTCCGGTCGGCACCATCCGACGGATCATGTGCGTTCCGGAGCACACCTCGTTCCAGACCCAACGGATCTCACTCTTCGCCTGGGTCTCGGCGGACGTGTGCCACCGGCGCTCAGCTCGACCCGCCCGGTCCGGGAGCGGCGGGAGCGCCCACCGGTACGGCGTGTACCTCATGCGCTTGACCTTCCTGTCTCCGTCCCGCACCTTCCCGGGCCGGGCGAATTGCCGACCCGGGAAACTGGAGGGCGGTCCGTCATCCATGAACCAGGTGACGTGGTCGGGCGCCTGTCATCGAGGACCGAGCCCCGCCGAGATCGCCCGTACCGACCATCACCACGACGGCCGGGGGCGACGATTTCTCCCTCGCGTACCCCCGCTGCCGTCGCCCGCTCATAGGTCGAGAGCGCGCCCGGCCCCCCAGTCGGCGCCGCTGATGAGAGCCACCGCACGATCGCGAGAGCGCAGGGGGATTCGCGTTCCGCGCCGATCTGTCAGCGGATATTTCGGCGGAGCAAGCACCGAGCGAGCAGGTCCCGCACCGGTGAGGTTTCCGCGCTGCGCCCGTCTGTCTGTGTGAGACCGACTCACGGAGAGGCTGCACCATGCGGAAACTGATCTTCGGCATGAACGTGACCCTGGACGGCTACATCGCCGCGCCCGGCGACGACCTCGGCTGGAGCGCGCCGAGCGACGAGCTGTTCGGATGGTGGCTCGACCAGGAGCAGGCGATCAGCCTCTCGCTGTACGGACGCAGGCTCTGGAAGACCATGAGCGCCTACTGGCCGACCGGCGACCGGCAACCGGGCGCCACCCCGGCGCAGATCGAGTACGCGCGGAACTGGCGAGACACGCCGAAGGTGGTGTTCTCCTCGACGATCGACGAGGTCGACTGGAACACCCGCCTGGTCACCGGCGACGCGGTCGCCGAGATCACCCGCCTCAAGACCGAGGACGGCGGACCGATGGGCATCGGCGGCGCAACGCTCGCCGGGACCGCCATGCGGGCCGGGCTGATCGACGAGTACGCGATCATCACCCATCCGGTCCTGGTGGGTAGTGGCACACCGTTCATCACGGCGCTGGACCGCTGGGTGAACCTGACCCTGGCGGAGACACGGACGTTTCCCGGCGGAGTGGTCCTGACCCGATACGAGACGGGACGTGCCTGATCACAATGTCGTGGGCAGGCCCAGCCATGGTTTGTCGGTGGCGTCGAATCCGGTGAGCTCGGCGATCCTGCCGTCGACGACGTGGAGGACCGCGATGTTCAGCAGCCGGTACTCCGGGTCGCCGGGGGTGCGGCGGTACAGCACGGCGGCAGGCATGCGGTTGATCGTCGTGGGGGTGCAGCGCCAGTCGTCGTAGCCGCGCCGGAAGAGCCCACCGGAGACCCAGCCGTCCACCGCGTCTCCGGCCGTCGTGATCAAGGTGCCGGGCTCGGGCAACATCGCGAAGCGCAGGTCGTCGCGCAACAGGGACGTCAGCGCGTCGAGGTCGTTGCGCTCGTGGGCGTCGATATACGACTTCACCACGCCGCGCTCGCCGTTCGACAGCTCGTGGGTGGCGGGGCTGCGCCAGTCGAGGCGGCGGTCGGGCAGGTGCGCGCGCATCGTCACGCGCGCCCGCTGCAGTGCGCTGGTCACCGATGCGACAGTCACCTCGAGGGCGTCAGCGGTCTTCGACGCCGGCCAGCCGAGGACGTCGCGCATGATGAACACCGCCCGCTGCCGCGGCGGCAGGTGCTGGACGGCGATGATGAACGCCAGCTCGATCGTCTCCCGCGCCACGACCGATTCCTGCGGGTCCTCGGGGAGCATCCGGTCGGGGTACGGCTGCAGGTAGAGCACCTCGAAGCCGAGGTCCGGCAGCTCGGACGGTACGGCGGTGCGGTCGTTGCGCTTCTCCAGGAAGTCGAGGCAGGCATTCGTCGCGATCCGGTACAGCCAGGTCCGCAGCGCAGCGTGGCCCCTGAACGAATCCCGCTTGTTCCACGCCCGCAGGAACGTCTCCTGCGTCATGTCCTGGGCGTCCTCGTAGTTCGCGAGCATCCGGTAGCAGTGCACCTGCAGCTCACGCCGGTGGCGCTCCGTGAGAAGCGCGAACCGCGACGAGTCGCCTGCGCGGACCGCCGCGATGAACGTGGCCTCGTCGGCGCCCAGCAGGCTGGCGTCGGTCATGGTCATCGATCCTTCCACCGGTGCGAGGGGCTACCAGAACTGACGACCTGGCGGAGGATTTCTGATCGGTGACGTCGGCTGTCAGGGAATCGGCGACATCGACGCTCGAGGCGTAGCGCCGGTCGCCGCGCAGCACCGCAGCGGTGTCGGGGGAGCACCCCAGCAGGTGGCCTCCGACGCCCCCCGGGCCGTCCTTCGTCAGGTTCGCCTATTCCTGCCGCGTCGTCGGGAGACCGTCTGGTGCGTCATCGCCGCGGCCCAGGTGTGAGCGCAGGAAGGCGCCCGCGGCGGTCAGTGCGGCGTCACCCTCGGCGAGGATGCCGGCGAATCCCTGGAACACGTGTGGGGCGCCCGGGATGACCTGCAGATCGACCGCGACGTCGGCGGCGGCCGCGTGCGCGGCGATGCGGATGGCGTCGTCGAGCAGGATCTCATGCGATCCGGCCTGGATGAGCAGCGGTGGCAGTCCGGTCAGGTCGGCGAACACCGGGCTGACCGTCGGTGTCGTCGGGTCAGCCGTGCCGACGTACTCGGCCCCGCGCACCCGCAATCCCCCCGCGGTGAGAGCCACGTCCACGTCCGCCTTCGTCGTGATCGTCGCGCCGCCGAGGGTGAGGTCGGCCCAGGGTGAGAACACCGCGGCCGAGGAGGGCAACGGCAGGCCACGGTCGCGCAGGGCGACGAGCGTGGCCAGGACCAGCCCGCCGCCGGCGGACTCGCCGACCAGCGCCACCCGCGTGGGATCGGTCGTCTCCAGCAGGGCCCGGTAGGCCGCGACGGTGTCCTCGAGCGCCGCGGGGTAGGGGTGCTCCGGCGCGAGCCGGTAATCGAGGGTGACCCCGCGGGCCCGCGCCCGACGCGCGACGTCCTGGGTCAGTCCCACCGACGCCTGTGCCGTGCCCAGCGCATAGGCCCCGCCGTGCAGGTAGAGCACCACTGCGCTGCCACCGTCGACGTCGTCACCGACTCCGGCGATGTCGACGGTGACGGCCGGGACGCCGGCGAGCTGGCCGACGGTGGACCGTACGTCTTCCGGGAGCGGTGTCGCGGTGAGCATCTCGACGAGCAACCGTCGTTGTTCGACCAGCTCACCACCGAGATCGAGTGGTCCGTTGCGCAGCATCTCGTCGAGTGCGCGGAGCTGCTGGTCGGTCACGTGTGTCCCTCCACCATCTCGTGGGCCACCCTCGCGTGGAGTGGCCGCCGGTGACCCGCGAGTGGCCTGTCGTCATCCGACGCCGGGCGGTGGCAGCAGTTCGGTGACGAAGCGCGGGGCCAACGCCTGCGCCTTCGCGCGGAAGGCCGTTTCCTCCTCCGGGGTCAGCGGGGCCGGTGGTTCGGTCCTGGTCGGGACGGGCTGGCCGACGAGGGTGAAGAACTCCTCCTGGCCCGCGGGCGCGCACAGGCACAGCAACCGCGCCGGTGCCGAGCCGGCGTTGGTGAACGAGTGCGGAGCGTTCGCGGGCACGTTGATGGTCTCCCCGGCGCGCAGGAGCAGTGTCTGGTCGCGGAAGGTCGCCGACACCTCGCCGTCGAGGACGGTGAACATCTCCTCGAAGTCGTGCCGATGCGGTGGCGGACCGCCCTTCGGCGGCACGTGCATGTCGATGAGCGTGTACTTGCCGGCGGTGTCCTCGCCGCGGACGAGGATCGTGTAGGTGTCCCCGACCAGCCCGAGGTGGGTGAGGCCCTCGTCGGTGTCGGGCCGAGCGACCCTGAGCTCGCGCGACGGGTCGTCGGGTGGGACGGGTGCTCGGCCGCTCGCGGTCATGACAGCTCCTGGGTCGGGTGGACTGGCCGGACAGCACACCCATGATACGGAGGAAATGCTCCGGATCACCATGCTGCGAGGGAACGAGGGCGCGTCGGAGCGGGATCGCACGTGCCCGGTGGCCGGATAGCATCGTGTGGTGGGTGGCGATCGAGCAGCGGCGACGGGCGCGCCACGCCGGCCTCTGCGCAAGGACGCCGCCGCCAACCGCGAACGGCTTCTCGCCGCGGCTGTCACCGCGTTGCTGCGCCACGGCTCCGGCGCCACCCTGTCCCAGATCGCGGACGAGGCGGGCGTCGGCATCGGCACGCTCTATCGGCGCTACCGGACCCGCGAGGACCTGTTGGAGGCCCTGCAGTCGCGGGCGTTCGGGCTCGTGATCGACCTGGTGAAAGAGATCGAGGGCCAGGAGCTGGTGGGGATCGACGCGGTGCGCATGTTCCTCGAGCGCACCGTCGATCACGGTTCCCAGCTCGCCATGCCCGCACACGGCGTGCCGCTGTCGCCGTCGGCGGAGATCCAGCAGCGCCGCGGAGAACTCCACGGGCGGATCGCCGCCGTCGTCGAGCGAGGGGTACGAGACGGGTCCCTGCGTCCGGACCTGACGATGCGCGACGTGGTCACCTTCGGTTCCCTGATCGCGGTGCCACAGCCGGGCGCCGAGAACTGGGCCACTCTCATGGAGCGCCAGATCGATCTGTTCATCGACGCCGTCCGCGGCCCGGACCCGTCGGGCAGCAGTGGTCATCACCAGCGTCCCGGCCCGACGAGCCCCGTGTCGGTACCGGAGGAGTGACGCTCAGTTGTGGTCGCGTCCGGCTGTTGATGCGGCCCTTCCTGGCTGTCGGTGGTCCTTCCGGGGTCGTCCCCGAGCTGCTGGATGAGGTCACGGACCTGACGGCCGGCTGCACCGGCGGGAATGGCAGAGCTGCTGAGTGCTCTGATCGCGGAGGCGAGTTCGCGCTCGGGGGCACTGCACCAGCTTCGTTGCCGCCCTGCTAGTCCGGTCGGCGGTTGCTCTCTGTGCTCGCCGCACTGCAGTCTTCCTGCTGGTGGTGCCTGTCGGAACCGGCTCCGCCCTGGCGAGGGGGGCAAAGTGGTCGATACGTCACTAATTGTCGTCGGTGCTGGCCCGTACGGGTTGGCCGCGGCGGCCTACGCGCGTCGTCTCGGCATGGAGCCCATCGTGATCGGCGAGCCGATGGGCTTCTGGCGTGAGCACATGCCCCGCGGAATGCTGTTGCGCTCGGGCCCGGACTGGCACCTCGACGCGGCGGGCGTGCACACCTTCGAGGCCTATCTCGCGGAGCGCGGCATCGACCCGGTCGACGTCGACCCGATCCCGGTCGACCTGTTCATCGAGTACGCCGCCTGGTTCCAGGAGATCACCGGCCTGCAGGTGCGCCGCGAGTTCGTGACCGGGGTGCGCCGCACCGACGACGCCTTCGAGGTGGAGCTCGAGGGGGGCGACCGGTTGTCCGCGACGACCGTGGTGGCCGCACCCGGCATCAGCCACTTCACCAACATCCCGCACCGAGCCGTGGCCGGGTTGCGGCCGGACCGCGTCACCCACACCTGCTTCCTCACCGAGGTCGACCGCGCCCGCGACGCCCGTACCCTCATCATCGGCGGACGCCAGAGCGCGTTCGAGTGGGCCGCGCTGCTGGCCGACGCCGGCGTGGAGGCCGTCCATGTGGTCTACCGCCACGACACCCCCGCCTTCAGCCCCGCCGACTGGCACTTCGTCGACCCGATGATCGACGAGACGCTGGCCGTACCCGGCTGGTTCCGGGGTCTGCCGGCCGAACGACGGGACGCCATCGCCCGAGAGTTCTGGTCGGTGGGCCGCCTCACGCTCGAGCCGTGGCTGACCCCGCGCATGCCCGAGGCGATCGTGCACCGCCACCCCCTCACCGAGGTGACGAGCTGCGTCGAGCAACCGGACGGCGACATCCGGGTCGAGCTCTCGACCGGGCAGGTCCTGTTCGTCGACCACGTCGTCCTGGCCACCGGCTACCGCGCCGACATCACCGCCGTGCCCTACCTACGGGAGCTGACCGGGCTCGAGACGGTCGACGGGTTCCCGGTGCTCGACGAGCAGATGCAGACGAGCGTCCCGGGCCTGTTCCTCACCGGCTTCGCCGCCACCCACGACTTCGGGCCCTTCTTCGGCTTCGTCCGCGGCTGCCCGGCCGCCGCCGAGATCATCGGGCGCGGACTCGCCCGGATCCTCGAGAGCCCCGCGCCACTCGCCGGTCAGCCCCGATGATCTCGCCCGGCCTGTCCGTCGCCGCCCGGTCCGCGTCCGGCCGCGTCTGATCGGTGTCACCGTGCCGATCTGGCTGAACGCGCTCCTGCTGATCGTCGTGCTGCCCGCCGCCGTGGTGAGCCTGCAGTTGCTGCTCCGTCGGCACTGGCCCGCGCTGCGCGAAGGAGACCACAACGACGTCGCCGGGTTCATCATCGCGGTCGTCGGCGTCATCTACGCCGTGCTGCTCGCGTTCGTCGTCGTGGTCAGCTGGGAGAACTTCAGCGGCGCCGAGAACGTGGTCGGGCAGGAGGCGAGCGCGCTGCGCAACATCTACCGGGACAGCACCACATTTCCTCCCGAGGTCCGCGAGCGTATTCACAACGACGTCCGCGACTACGCGCGCACCGTGGCCGAACGCGAATGGCCGGCGATGAGCCGCGGAGAACCCGGCGACCCCGAGGTCGCCGGGGTGCTCGACACCTTCTCCCAGGACCTGTCCGCTCTCCCGGCGACGACCTTGACCCAGCAGCAGTACGTGGGCGTGGAAGCCGACCGGTTCAACGACCTGGTGACCGCCCGATCCCGGCGCCTCGACTTCGTCGACCAGGGAGTTCCCGGGGTGCTGTGGGTGGCGCTGGGCGTCGGCGCCGCGGTGACCATCGGCTTCGCCATGATCTTCGGGATGAGCAGCACGCTGCTCCACAGCCTCATGATCGCCAGCCTGACCGCGCTGATCGGGGTGTTGCTGTTCGTGGCGATCGCGATCGATCACCCCTTCGCGGGCGACGTCTCGGTCGACTCGGCCCCGCTGGAACGCGTCCTCCATGACTTCGACACCCCCTGACGGGTTGCCCGACGTCGGTGGGCCGAGACGGTCGGTGGAGGCGACGAGGGCCAGAGCTGCGATGACATTCCCTCTTGTCCATGGGAGCGCCATTCAGGGGACCAGTTCGATCCAGCCCTTCACGACGTCGGGTGTCACATGTTCGACGAGCTCGGGGTGATCGGTCTTCACGTGCTGTAGTACGTCGCTCACCACGCGTTCCTCGTTGTCGTCTCGAACGAGGTAGCCGCACTCGCAGTTGACCTGTTGTTGCATCACGTACTCCTGACTTCCCGGAAGGGCTGGGCCTGTCGGCTGATGATGCCTGATCTCGGTTGACGTGAGGCTGGAGAAACATTGGACTGCCTGCCGTGGTACGCATCCAGCTACATGGGCTCTTCATGGTCACCATTGATGACGTGCCGATCGACTTCGCGACCACCGGACGCCAAGGTCAACAGCTCGTGGCTCTCCTGGCGATGCGTCACGGGAGCGTTTTGCCGCGATCTGCGGTGATCGACGCGCTCTGGCCCTTCTGTGCCGGCGAGGCCCGAGGCGCCGCGAACCTCGCCGCCTTGCTCTCCAAGATCAGGAAGATCCTCGCACCGCTACCGTTGGTCAGTAGTCAAGGCTGTCTCGGTCTGCCGTTGCCGAGCGACTCCTACGTCGACAGTGAGGTCGCAGGGAGGGCCCTCCACGCTGCCGAAGCTGCCGTGGCGAGGTGTGACTGGCGGACCGGATGGGCACGAGGTCTGAGTGCGGTGTTCGTGCTCGAGCGGGAGTTCATGCCGAGTTTCGAGTGCGAGTGGGTCGTGCGGGAGCGGGCTCGGGCTGCTGAGGCGAAGGTGCGGGCCCTCCGCAGCTATGCGCGTGCATGCCTCGGGCTGGGTGGGGCCGAATTGGCGAGCGCGGAACGAAGCGCCCGCAAGTTGATCGAGTTGAACCCGGTCGCCGAGCGCGACTACCGCCTCCTCATGGAAGTCCTGGACGAGAGCGGAGACCGGGGCGCCGCTGTCGGCGTGTACCACAGCCTTCGTGCTGCACTCCGCGATGACTTGGGAGTACTCCCGAGTGCGGACTCCGAAGCGGCGTTGCAGCGGCTCCTCGCCTGACTCCGGGAGCGTCGGTCGAGCATGCGAATGCTCGACCCACGCCGATCCAGAGTCCCCAGCAGCAGATGCCACTCGAGACCCCTCATGCGGCTCGGACGCGTTGTGCCACGAGCAACCCGGAGGCGACCTCGAAGGTCCCGCGGTCCTCGGCGTCGGCGGCGGCGCCCTTCGTGGGCGAGCGCGACCGGTGATCTACGGACGAGCTGGATCGAGCAAGCAGTGCGCGCGGCATGACACCGGGAGGACGTTGGTTTGCAAAGATCGTCGGCATGTCACGGACCGCTCAGATAGCAGTCGGAGCTGCAGTGCTGCTGGTGCTCGTCGCCGCGATGGTCTACTTCGCCCTGCAACGGGATTCTGGTGTGGCCGTCGTCCTGGTCGC
The DNA here is from genome assembly GCA_963849235.1 of uncultured Actinomycetota bacterium. Taxonomy (GTDB): domain Bacteria; phylum Actinomycetota; class Actinomycetes; order Mycobacteriales; family Pseudonocardiaceae; genus Actinomycetospora. The sequence goes on from CAWKGY010000014.1 coordinate 23,922, forward strand.
AGTGGTCCTCATCGGGGCAGCGGGGTTGTCGATTTTCGTGTCGCGGAAACAATGAGCGCGACGAGGTCCACCGGTCAACCTTCCGGAGGGAGGACTGCGCCTGGCGTCAGCCGAGATCCCCGGTAGGGGGTCAGGCTGTTCTCGGGCCCCGATGAAGATCGCCGATCGGTCCGGCAACCACACCTCGGCGTCTGATGAAAGACATCGGCGTCCGTTGTGCACGGACTGCGTCGGGATCACTACTCGCTGGTGCCGGTCGACCGAGAAATCGGGAAAGGCCCTCCGCCTACGCAATCAGGCTCGATGGAGTCACGCCTTCGGACTATCGACAGCTCACCCGGCCCCGTGGATGGTCGTGTCCTTCAGTAATCCCTCGGTCCCCGAACGACGAGGGGAAGCTGAGATCTACCACGGGGAAAAAAGATGGCGATCGGACACGTAACGACACCGGGAGTCGCGAAGCCGACGAAGGCAGGCGTCCGGAAGGTCGGGAGATCCGGGGCGAGGTCATGCTGACCCCACGCGGGCCCGGGCGCTCGGCCGGCGACGTGGCTGACCAGCCCTCGAATCCGGAGGTGCTGCTCTCCCGCATGCGCGCCGACCTCCACGGGCTTGCCGAACGGTGGCATCGTGCGGCCGCCGACGCGTACACCCGCTCCGGGTGGGAGGAGAAGACGTCCGTCGCGAGCCACTACGACGCCGAGGTCTACGGGGCGTCGGAGACGCTCTCCGAGTGCGCTCGCACGCTGGACGCGCTGCTCGCCGACGCGAACCTGCTCCCTGCCGGACCGGCGCCGGCGTCGGTCCCTGCCCCCCGGCAGCCGGCCACACCCCACTCGACGCGGCAGGACAGCAGGGGAGACACAGGCCCGGCCCACTGAGCACGGCGAGCCCCCGCCGCGACCCCGGCCCGCCCGTTGTGTTGACCGTGCGTGGTGGTGCGCCGATTCCGCATCGCCACTCCGACCGGAATCGGCTCTTGTCCGGGGTCGGGGGTTCCTAGCGTCGTGTGCTGCGTCGTCTCGTCGCGGGCTGACCGGAATGGACCGCGGGGTTCGTCGCGAGCACCGGAGGGGAGCGTGTCGCCGATGTCGTCGATGTCGTCGTTGCTGGCCGGCCCGGACGGGGCGGTGGAGCACGCCAGTCACGCGACCCCGGCCGATGGGGGTGTGCTGGCTGATGGGGCGGCGGGGGCGGAGGTGGAGGCTGCGCTGGCTCGGGAGGACCGTTTCCAGGCCTCGCTGAGTCACGCGTTGGGCGGTGACGCGCCGGAGCAGGGGCTGGCCGAGGTGCTCGGGGAGCGTCTCGGTCTGGGCGTGGTGGTGGAGGATCCCTTCGGGCGGGTCCTGGCCCGTGCGGGTGCGGATGTGAGCTGTCCGCGGTTGACCCGGGTGCAGCGTGAGCGTCTGGTCGAGGCGGCGCGGTGGTCCTCGGGGCCGTTGCGGGTCGGGGACCGGTGGGCCGGTGTGGCCGCCTCGCGGGGGGCGGTGCTGGGGGTGATCGTGGTCCTCGACCCGCAGGGCACCCTGGAACCCGGTACCGGGAAGGGCCCCGAGTCCGGCGGCCCACCGGGAAGCGCCCGGGTCGCGGGTCCCCGGGGCGGGGGCGGTCGGGTGGGGGCGTCGCGGGCGATCGGTCTGTCCGCCGATGCGCTGGCGCTGCATCTGCTGCACCGTCGTCATCTGGCTCGCACCGAGTTGCGGTTGCGCCACGATCTGGTGGAGACGGTGCTGGCCGAGCCCGCCGCGGAGGGTCTGCAGGCCGAGGTGGAGCGGCGGGTGGGGCGGGCGTCGGCGCTTTGCCATGACCTCACCGGTCCCCATCGGGTGCTGGCCCTGCAGCCTGGTGACGGGCGCTGGCCGGCGGGGGAGGCCGTGGGTGATCTGCTCGAGCGGGCCGCGCGCATCCTGGAGATGCCGTTCCTGGGCACGCTGCGGGGCCGGACCGCGGTGCTGGTGTGCGGCACGCCGGGCCCGTGGGTCGATGGTGACGGGTCCGCGACGCTCCCCTGGTCGGACCGCAGTGGCGAGCGCAGTGGCGAGCGTGGGGGTGGGCGTGGCCGGCGGGCCGGGCGGTCGGGGGCGTCGTGGCAGGTGGTGCTGGATGCGTTCACCCAGGTGCTGCACGAGGTCCCGGTCGTCGGGGTCGGCGGGTTCGTCGACCGGCCCGAGCAGCTGCCGCGTTCCTACCGCGAGGCGATGCAGGCCCTGACCGTGCGGCTGCGCCAGCCCGGCGCGCGGGGGCTGGTCGCGTTCGAGGACCTGGGGCTCTACCGGCTGCTGGCCACTCCCGAGGGCCGCCGCGAGGCGAGCGCGTTCGTCGAGGACTGGCTGGGGAGCCTGCTGGCCTACGACACCGAACGCCAGGCCGACCTGGTGCACACCCTCGGGGTCTATCTCGATCACGGCGGGAACTACGACGACACCGCCGCCGCGCTGCACATCCACCGCTCCACGTTGCGCTACCGCCTCCAACGCATCCGGGAACTCTCCGGGCACGACCTCACCCACCCCGACACCCGCCTGAACCTGCACGTCGCCGTCCGCGCCGCCGTCGTCGCCGACCCGCCGGTCCTGCCCACCGCGTCCTGCCCGACACCCTGAGCAGAAGCCCGGGAACCGCCGGGGGAGAGCCCCCAGGGGCGGACGACCGCCCCGCCGCAGACACCCCACCGCCCGGGTCGGTCGGCAGGTAAACGGCGTCCTCCAGCAGTCGCCTACGAGCGCGCGGCGTCCCGCGGGCTGGTGCTCACCGAGAGCGATGTGGTGCGGCTGGTCGACGGTGCTCTGTTGCCCGCCCTGGGGGTCGATGTTCGCGAGCCGACCGAGTCGTAGAGGACCTCGGCCGGGCGCTCGTCGTGGTCGGGGATCTGCCCGCGTGGACCGGCGATCACCGCAGCGCGTCGGTCTCCCACGCAGGTGCAACCACGGTCGTGGGCGCGGGGTTCACCGGGGCAACCGCAGTCGAAGCGGGGTCGGTCCCGAATCGGACGAGGCCCTCGGACTGGGGACCGACCGAGAGCCGGCCGGGCAACCGCACCGCACCGTGGAGTTCGTATGAGCGATCAGCCTCGAACCCGGCCCGACCAGACGGCCGTCCTCATCGCGCACGCCGCGCTGTGGAGCCGAGGACAGGCCGTGTCGGACGCGATGTGCCCGGCGTTGAGCGATGATGCGAGGGCCGCGGCGCTGCAGGCTGCGCGTTACGCGGAGGCGTCCTTCTCGGGTCCTGTCGGAGAGCTGATGGCCCGAGAAATCCGCGCTTACGTCGAGGGCGGGCACGCACGTCCCTGGCCGTCAGATCGCCCCTCGGCTCGTGTCCGAGATGCGTCACCGCGAAAGCCGATTCCCCAGGAACCGTCCCCATGGGAACACGGCCGACCCGGTGACGCTTCGCTGCATTCCGGGCACCAACCTTCGTGACGTCGGACCCGACCCGCGGCCTTCGATACCGTGACCGGCGACGACCCGCTCCACGAGCGAACGTCGGGGGTTGGCCGTGACCCACTTCTTGATTGCCCAGGCGATCCACGTCCAGGACCTGGACCGGGCTGTTCGCGAGCAAGCGCTCATCAGGCCGGGGATCGACGTGATCGACGTTCTCGACGAGAGCGTGAACGGCGACGCGAGCCGTAGCAGGCGCTGATCGCCAGGTGCAGGCGGTGATCCGGAATCGATACGTCACAGCGTTCTCGCTCCGAGATCTCGACCGCACGTACGTCCCGGTGCTCGCCGCGCGAGCGTCGCTCGAGCGAGAGGAAGACCCGTGATCGCGCTGGCCACGATCTGCAGTTCGACAGGGCAGGAAGTCCTCACCGTCCTGGCCGAGGACTGCGACCCGTACGTGACGCTCACCGTTCGAGATCTTCGCCTCGAACTGACCCGCACCGAGAGCCGTCTGGTCGCCGACGCCCTCCGGGCCGCCTCCCTGCGTCGTCCCTACGACGAGACCGCATGACGCTCGCTGTCCACTCGCCACCACACTCACCGTCATCGCGTCCGCGAGAGAAGTTCGCCGGGTGGCGGCCCGAGTCCCGACATCCAGGAGAGAATCGATATGGATGACTCGCACGTCGACCCCACCGTCACGGATCGCGGCCTCCACCATTCCGCGCCGTTGAGCAGCGACGCCGAGAAGCAGGCTCGTCGCGCCGCTCGTTACGCTGCGGCAGCCCATCCAGGTGCCGTCGGCGAACTGATCAGCCGAGAGATTCGCGCCTACGTCGAGGCCGGCCAGGCACTGTCGCCGGTCGCCCTCGGACCACGGCTCGTTTCCGCCATGCAGCGCGCCGAGCTCCACGACCCTCTGCCGCCGATGCGCAGCGAGTCGGGGAACCGGCTCCCGGCCCGCCCTGTCCCGGGGAGAGCGATGCAGTGGCGATACCCGAGCGCCGCCGACGAGCTCGACCCGGACGGGCGATGACTCACGGCCGTCGGACGCGGCTCCCTCACCGGGGTTCCTACTGCTGGTCGCGGGCGGTGAGCAGGGCGAAGTAGGCGTCGGTGAGGTCGCCGGCGGCGAGATGGGCGCAGGCGACGCGGACGGCGACGCGTCCGCGCGCGTCGGGGTGGCTCGTGCTCAGTGCCATGCGCAGGCGATCTTCGACGTCGGCGGCGGCGATCACGGTGTCGACGAGGGCGAGGTTGCGCAGGCGCTTCAGGGCGTTCTCGACCGCGGTGGTCAGCGACTCGGACTCGGTGGGGGGCCGGTCAGCGGCGGGCCGGGGCAGGGGCCGGGGTGCGGCGGTGATGGTCGTCGTGCGGAGGTCGTGCATCGGAGTTCCCCTCTGATCAGCTGCTCGTGTGTCCGTGGAGCACCGGCTCGCGCCGCAGTGCGTGGGGGAAAAGGTAGGGAGCTCGCAGGGGTGGGGCCGAGCCGTAACCGGTCGGGGCCCCGGTGCGGAATCGGCCCCGGCTCCGGCCCGGGCGGGCCTTCCCGCGCGGCGGGCGACGGACCGGAGGATGGGCGTGGCCCGCCCACCGATGCGCGGTCCGGCGGCGGTTCCGTACCGGTCGCCCCGCTCGTACCGTGGTCGTGATGCGTATCGCGAGGACCGGTGCTGGTCCCCGGCTCGCCCCAGATCACGGCGAGCGCCTCACAGCTCGCGGTGCCGGGCGCGGGGAGGTGCCCGATGAGCGAGGGCATGCACGACAGTCCGCGGGGTCGGCCGCTGGTGCGCACCAGCGATCTCGACGACCTGGTGGCGCGGGTCAGCGCGATCATGTCGAGTCACACGCTGGCCCCGGCCCGCGCGGGCGGGTTCACCGCTGCGGTCTCCGGGGTCCACACCCCGGGTCTGTCGCTGCTGGAGATGGACTACGGGATGGCGGTGCGGCTGACCGCGGATCCCCTGCCTGACTACGTCGCGGTGTGCCTGCCGTTGACCGGGTCGCTGACCGCGCGCCACCAGGGCCGCCGGCTCGACGCGCGCGCCGGACGGACGGCGTTGGTGGGGACCCCGGCCTCGGAGCTGGTCATGGACTGGGACGAGGCGCTGCGGCTGCTGGTGCTGCGCATCGACCTCGGCGCGCTGCGCTCGCTGGCGGCCCGGCTGGTCACCGACCAGCCCGAGGAGCCCGACCTGCAGTTCGACCCCGCCATGGACGCCCCGGAGATCACCGCGGCGGCGCTGGGACAGGCGCGGCTGATGCAGCACACCCTGGCCGAGGCCGGAGCGGAGGCGGTGAACCCGTTGGTCGCCGCGCAGCTACGCGAGCAGGTGATGTGCACCCTGCTGCTGGGTCAGCCCAACAGCTGGACCCCGGCGCTGCGCCACCGCCCCGCACCCGCGCACCGCTCGATCGTCGCCGAGGCCGCGGACCTGATGCGCACCCACCCCGACGAGCCGCTGACCATCGAGAGCGTCGCGCGCACGGTGGGGCTCTCGGTGCGGGCGCTGCACGCAGGGTTCCGCCGTGAGCTCGACCGGTCCCCGAAGCAGTACCTCCAGCACGTGCGCCTCGAGCGCGCCCACGCCGACCTGGCCACGGCCGAGCCGGGCACCGGGACCCGGGTCATCGACGTCGCGCACCGGTGGGGTTTCAGCCACCCCGGCCGCTTCGCCACCACCTACCGACACCACTACGGCGAGACCCCCGCCGCCACCCTGGCCCGCCCGCTGCGCTGAACGTGGAGATGCGGTGGCACGCCGATTCCGCACCACCACCCGGCCGGAAACGGCTCTGACCCGGTCGTGGCGAGCCCTAGCGTCGTGGTCATCGGAGGCCAGGGGGCCAGGCACCGGAGGGAGCGCCACGCATGTCGTCCATGTTCGCCGCCCGCGACCACACCGTGGGCGACCAGACCCTCCACGACGCTGCCGGGACCGAGGAGTACCGGATCGCGCAGCTCGAGCGGCAGGTCGAGGGCCTGAGGCGGGCGCTGCAGAGCCGCGACTCCATCGGGCAGGCCAAGGGCATCTTGCTCAGCCACTACGCGATAGGCCCGGAGGAGGCGTTCGGCCTGCTGGTGCGACTGTCGCAGAACACCAACACCAAGGTCGCCGACATCGCCGTCGCCTTCGTCGCGGGCGTCCGCGAGTGTGGCTCGGCTCCGCCCGAACGGTGCCGAGCGGTCACTGCCGTCGTGACGGAGCTGCTCGCCGGCGCCCGGACCGCGGGGCGCGAGTCCCCGGTAACCGGCCCCGCCCCCTGGTGATCGGCGCGCCCGGCCCGGCCCGGACACCCCGGCCGGCGAGTCCGTAGCCGACCCGGTCGAGCAGATCACGGAACATGCCCCGAGGGGCCGAACGGGCCCGCAGTGCCCCGTCATGCCGGGCCGAGGCGCGTCCCGGGCCGCTCCGCCATGGTGCTTGCGTCAGTCCGTCGGTCCGAGGAACTCGATGACCAGGCGCAGTTGTTCCGTGTTGTCCCTGTGCAGACCGGAGACAGATCGATGGCGACCAAGGCACTGTTCGTGAAACTCGAGGCCAAGCCCGGCAAGGAGGACGCGGTCGAGGAGTTCCTGCTCTCCGCGTTGTCGCTGGTCCAGGGAGAACCGGGCACGTACCCGTGGTTCGCGGTCCGTTTCGATGCCACGACCTTCGGCATCATCGACGCCTTCCCCGACGAGTCCGCCCGTGACGCGCACCTCGACGGTCCGGTGGGCAAGGCCCTCGGCGCGCGCGCCGACGAGCTCTTCGCGTCGGCACCGGAGATCAGCTCGATGGACGTGCTCGCCAACAAGCTGTGAACGAGTCCTCTCAGAGCACGGTTCCGGGCCCGTGACACGGTGACCGGGTCACGACGACCGCTCCGGGGTCGTCGGCTGGAGCGGGTCGGTCTCGTCCAGCGCCCACGGCCGTGCCGCCGCGACGGCAGCGACCGCCGCGCCGACCAGGACGAGCACGCCGACGGCGTGGGCCGGTCCGGACTCCGCGACGGTCAGCAGCCCCGTCCCGGCCACGAGGAGGCCGACAGCCGGGATCGCGGGGCGCAGACGGTGCGGCCGCGGCGGCGCCTCCTGCGCCCGGTCCGGGACCTCGCGGGCCGCATCGGCGGGCTCGGCCGGCGCCGACGCGCCGGGATCGAAGCGGCCGCGCAGCACCAGGGTGAACAACAGCCCGAGTGACGGCGCCAGCACGACCGCTCCGCCGGCCACGGCGATGAGCAGGCCGATGAGGGTGGGAGCGGGCGCAGCCGCCTCGTCGGCGGTCAGGCCCGGCAGCAGCACCGGACGTTGTGCGAGTCCCCAGCCGGCGACGATGGCCGCCACCGCCAGGGTCGCCGTGACCCGCGCCGCGCCGTGGCGGCGTACGCCCACCAGACCGAGCGTGGCGAGGCCCGCCGCGGCGGACAGCACCAGCGCGACGAGCGCGGGCAGGCGCAGCAGACCTTCCCCGACCATCGGGGCGTCCACCCGCAGCACGACCAGGCCGGCGAGGCAGATCAGGCCGGCGACGACGCCGCTGACGAGTGCACGCGCCCGGAACCGACGCTCGAGGTCGGGCGCCCCGATGCGATCGGCGTCCGCGGCGAGATGGACGGCCGCGAGGAACGCCGAGAGCACGACGGCCAGCACCCCGATGGTCACCGAGGACGGGTTGAGCCAGCTCGCCCACAGCCCGCCGGCGGCGTTGCCGACGGGCACCCGCATCGAGACGATGCCGCCGACGACCGCGCCCAGCGCGAACGGGGTCAGTGCCGACGCGGCTCCGAAGACGGTGTCGACGGTGCGGCGCTCACCCGACGTCCGGGTGCCGGCGTGCAGCGCGTAGGCCGCGCCGCGGGCGAGGACGCCGAGGGCGGCGAGGAACAGCGGCACCGTCAGCGTGCTGGCGACGGCGCCGACCACCACGGGATACGCGGTCCACGCCACGGTGAGCACGAAGACCAGCCAGACGTGGTTGGCCTCCCACACCGGGGCCAGCGCGTGGTTGGCGTGGTCGCGCAGCCGGTCGGCGGCCGGACCGCGGCCCGCGGTCAGCTGCCACATCCCGGCGCCGAAGTCGGCCCCGCCGAGCGTGGTGTAGGCGGCGACCCCGATGAGGATGACGACCAGCGGAAGCTCGGCGAGGGTCATGCCGGATCGCCTCCGCGCGTGCCGGAGCGCGACGGTACCGGCGGTTCACCGCCGGCACGATCGCCTCCGGACTCCTCCTCGAGAGGCACCGCCGCGAGACGGCGCAGCACCCACACCACCGCGAGGGCGACTCCGGCGTAGACCGTGCCGAGCACCGCATAGCCCACCGGGATCCCCGCGGCCGCGGTGACGGCCTGCGGGGTGCGCATCACGCCGTAGACGATCCAGGGCTGGCGCCCGACCTCGGTGACGACCCAGCCGCACAGCAGCGCCACCACCGAGGCCGGTCCGGCCACGACGACGGCCCGTGTCCACCACCGCGACGCGGGCAGGCGCCGGTGCCGCACCAGGACGACCAGCGAGACCACCCCCAGCACGGCCAGCAGCGTCCCCAGACCCACCATCGCCTGGAAGGACACCCGCACGACGTTGACCGGGGGTATCTGGTCGGGCGGGAACGCGTCGAGCCCGATCACGACGGCGCGGGGATCGTGGACGGCCAGCAGCGACAGCATCCGCGGAATCTCGATCCCCCCGACGACCTCGCCGTCGGTGTACCAGCCGAGGACGTGGATCGGTGCCCCGGCCGCGGTGTGCCCGAGGCCCTCGAGGGCGGCGAGCTTGACGGGCTGGTACCGCGCCACCGCCCGGCCGGCCCAGTCGCCGACGAGCACCTGGAGGGGCGCCGCGACGGACGCGACCGTCAGGGACACCGCCAGAGCCAGCCGGGTGTACGCCGTCTCGCCGTGGCGCAGTCGGATCACGGCGTACACGGCGGCCAGCACGAACCCCGTGACCACGAACGCCGCCACGTACATGTGGACGAACTCGTGCCAGAGGTACGGATTCGCGAACAGGGCCTCGGCGGGCCGGACGTCGACCACCCGCCCGTCCCGCACGGTGAAGCCCCCGGGGTGGTTCATCCACGCGTTGACCGAGATGACCATGAACGACCCGGTCAGTCCGGCCACCGCGATCGGGACACCGCTCGCGAGGTGTGCGCGGGGCCGGAGCCGGTCCCACCCGTAGAGGTAGATGCCGATGAACACCGCCTCGGTGAAGAACGAGAAACCCTCGATGGCGAACCCGAGGCCGAAGACGCCCCCGAAGGTCGCGGTGAACGCGGGCCAGAGCAGCGCCATCTCGAAGCTGAGGACGGTGCCGGTGATGACCCCGACCGCGAAGAGCGCCGCCATCACCCGGCTCCAGCGACGGGCGAGCTCGCGGTACAGCGCCTCGCCGCTGCGCTGGTGGAGTCCCTCGAGGAGCAGTACGAGCACCGGGAAGGCGATGCCGAAGCACACCAACGGGATGTGTGCGGCGAACGAGAGGGCCTGGAGCTGGCGCGCCTGCTCCAGGAAGGGCTGGCCCGCGGGAGGGAACACCCGCCCGAGGGTGGTGGCCGCGCGGGCAGGCGGAAACAGACCGGGCGCCGCCCTCGCACGTCAGGACGAGCGGGGTCCGGGGTTCTCGACCCGGCGTGACCGCGACGACCGGGACGCGCCCGGCGGATCGTGGACGCCTCCCGGGACGCGCGGTCGGACCTCCGGCCGCGCCCCGGGCTCTGGCAGATCGATCGAGAGCATGACGAGGGAGCGATGATGGGCATTCTCGGATGGATCGTGCTGGGACTCGTGGTGGGCGCCCTGGCCAAGCTGATCATGCCCGGTGACGACCCCGGTGGCGTGATCGTGACCGGCGTGCTGGGGATCGTCGGCGCCCTCATCGGCGGGTTGGTGGGCCGGGTGCTGTTCGGCACCGACCTCGGCACCTTCTTCGATCTCCGGACCTGGGTGCTCGCGCTCATCGGTTCGCTGATCGTGCTCGGCATCTACCGCCTCGTGGCGGGACGGCGGGCCCGGACGTGACCGGGGTTCGCCGCTCCGGACCGCGGACGAGACCCGCCCGGTGACGTCACCCTCGTCGGGCGTCGGGGTCTCCAACGAGGCTCCGCCGCGGGTCAGTGGCGACGGTGGCACGACGACCCTGGTCGCGGGGACGTCCTTCTGCCTGTCCGCGGCCGACGGGGACCTGGTCCCGGGCGGGGTACAGGGTCTCTTCGTCGACGACACCCGTGTGGTGTCCGGCTGGCGGCTGCGGATCGACGGGGCCCCGGTCGATCCCCTCGGCGTCCTCGAGGGCGAGCGTTTCCGCGCCACGTTCGTCGGTCGCATGCCGCCGCGGATGGGTCGGGCCGACGCCACCCTCCTGGTCGAACGCACCCGCAGCGTCGGCAACGGGATGGTCGAGGAGATCCGCATCCGGAACCTCGCCGCGGAGGCGGCCGGGTTGACCGTCGAGCTCGAGGTGGAGGCCGACTTCGCCGACCTCTTCGAGGTCAAGGAGAGCCGCGTCGACACCCGTCCGCGGGTCGCGCTCGAGGACGACGAGTACGCGGTGACCTTCGTGCTGGCGTCCTCGCCGTACCTGTCGCGGATGCGTGTGGTCGGCGACGGGGAACCGGAGACGGCGGGCGGGACGTTCCGGCACACGGTCGTCGTCCCCGGCCGGGCGACGTGGACGACCCGGTGGGTCGTCACGGTCGCGTTGGGCCCGCACGGCACGTTGCCCGCGCACGACGAGGCACCCGCGGAGGGCGACGCCGCCCGCCGGATGGCCCGGTGGCGGCTGTCGGCACCCGTGGCCGAGACACCGCGGCCGGGTCTGGAGGCCACCCTGCACACCAGCTCCGAGGACCTCGGCGCGCTCCAGATCGAGGACCCGGCCCACCCCGACCGACGTGTCGTGGCGGCCGGTGCGCCGTGGTTCATGGCGCTGTTCGGCCGCGACTCGCTGATCACCAGCCTCATGGCGCTCCCGCTGGACCAGGAGCTGGCCCTGGGGACGTTGCGCATGCTCGCCGACCTGCAGGGCACCCGGGTCGAACCGCTCACCGAGGAGGAGCCCGGACGGATCGTCCACGAGGTGCGGTGCGGACGGCAGGGGAGTGTCGGCCGGGTCGGGTCCTCGGCCTACTACGGGACCGTGGACGCCACCCCGCTGTTCGTGGTGCTGCTGGGCGAGCTGCACCGCTGGGGCCTGGCGGGCGAGGAGCTGCGCGAGCTGCTGCCCGCGGCGGACCGGGCGATGGCATGGGTGCAGCGCTACGGCGACCGCGACGGCGACGGCTTCGTGGAGTACCGGCGGGCCTCCGACCGCGGTCTGGTCAACCAGGGCTGGAAGGACTCCTTCGACGGGGTGACCACCGCGAGCGGGCGCATCGCCGAGCCGCCGATCGCCCTGGCCGAGGTGCAGGGCTACGTGTACGCGGCGCACTGCGCCCGTGCCGAGCTCGCGGAGGCGGTCGACGACCCCGGGACCGCGGCCGAGCACCGGCAGCGCGCCGACGTGCTCCGCGACCGCTTCGACGAACACTTCTGGTTGCCCGATCTCGGGTGGTACGCGATGGCGCTCGACGGTGAGAAGCGTCCGGTGGACGCGCTGACCAGCAACATCGGGCACTGTCTCTGGTCGGGGATCGCGCCGCCGGAGCGAGCCGGTCGGGTGGCCGCCCAGCTGGTGGGGGAGACGATGTGGACCGGGTTCGGCGTGCGGACGCTGGCCTCGGACATGGGCGCCTACAACCCGATGGGTTATCACACCGGTTCGGTGTGGCCGCACGACAACGCACTGCTGGCCGCCGGGCTCATGCGCTACGGGCGCGTGTCCGAGGCCCAGCAGGTGGCGACGGGGATCCTCGATGCCGCCCGGGCATTCGGTGGCCGCCTGCCGGAGCTGTTCTGCGGATTCGATCGTGACGAGTTCCCGGCGCCGGTGCCCTACCCGACGTCGTGCTCGCCGCAGGCGTGGGCGGCGGCCACCCCGGTGTCGCTGCTCCGGACCCTGCTGCGTTTCCACCCCGACCTGCGGTGCGGGCGGCTGGGCTTCGACCCGGCACTGCCGCCGGAGATGCTGCCGTTCCGGGTCGGCAACCTGGCGCTGGCGGGCTCGCGGTTGTCGCTCGAGGTCGACGTGAACGGGTGGGACGTCCACGGCCTGCCGCCCCACGTGGTGGCGACGCCGACGCCACCCGGCTGCGGCTGACCGGTCACGAGGCGGGACGCGAGGCAGCCGGCGGGCCGGCCGGCCGCGGCGATCCGGCGGTACACGCGCTCGTAGCCGGCGGCGAGCACGGCGGCGGAGAACCGTTCCTCGACGGCTGCGCGGCAGTCCCGGGGGTCGAGCTCGTGTGCCCGCAGCAGCGCCGCGGGCAGCTCGGACGGCCGGTCACAGACCCAGCCCGTCCGTCCGTGGTCGACCACCTCGGGCACCGCGCCCCGGCGCAAGGCCACCACCGGGGTCCCGCAGGCCATGGCCTCGATCATCACCAGGCCGAAGGGCTCCTCCCAGTCGATGGGGAACAGCAGACAGCGCGCGCCGGCCAGGAGCTCGGCCTTGCGCCTGCCGCCGACCTCGCCGATCCACTCCACGTCGCCGCCGAGCCGCGGCGCCACGGCGCGCTCGAAGTACTCCACCTCCCCGTCCTCGAGGCACTTGGCCGCCATCACCAGCGGGATGCCCGCCGCGCGCGCGGCCTCGATGGCCCACACCGGGCCCTTGTCCGGGCTCATCCGTCCGAGGAAGACGGCGTACTCGCCCCTCGCGGCACGGAACGGGAAGCGGTCGGGGCGGACCCCGTTGGGCACCGTCGCCGCCCACCGCGCCGTCGGGAGGTGCTCCCGTTGGGCGCGCGAGAGCGCGACGAGCGAGGCGCGGCCGGAGATCGTGCGGTAGTAGACGCCCAGGTCGCCGTGCACCGGTCCGTGCGCGGTCACCACCGTGGGGAGCCCGTGCGTCGCGCCGACCAGCGGGCCGGCGAGCGTGTTGTCGTGGACCACGTCGACGGCCAGGTCGGCCAGCAGCTCGGGCAGGCGCGCCGCCTGCACCACCTCCGGCAGCGCCCGGCCCATCAGCCGGGGGTCGGCGACCGGACCGGTCGGGCGGAAGGCAGCCGTGGTCCCGTGACGTCCCGGACCCAGCAGGGTGACCTCGACGCCGCGATCGACCAGGGCGTCCACGAGGTCGCTGCACACCGATTCCACGCCGCCGTACGCGTCGGGCGGGAGCTCCATCCAGGGCGGAGCGACGACCGCGACGCGGAGCGGGGCCTCGGCGTGCTCGCCGTGCCTGCTCCCGAGCGGGTCGACGATCGGGGACCTCCGGATGGCCGTGCTGCCCTCCCGCTTCGGTGCCAGGTCGATCGCGCCCACCGTCGACGCCGTCTCCGCCCACCCGCTCACCGCGTGCCTCCTCCGCTCTCGACCGCCCTGGTCACTGCACCGACGGTCACTGCACCGACACCGTGCAGGCACGTCGTCGGCGGGACATCGGCTCGGCAGGTCACATCCGCGCGGTGGAGCCCCGCCCCTCGGGTCGAGCCCTCCCCGGGCACCGGCGCGGACCACGCCGACCTCGCCGGATCGGGGATCGGCGGCCGGCCGACGGTCGGCGCCCGCGGTACCGACCACTCTTCGACCCGACGGGTCGGAATCGTCTCCGCGGCGTCGACCCGCTCGCACGGGATGCCCCGTTGCCGGTCTGCCGGTGTCTTCGTCGCGGCTATACCTCGGCCCGAACGATCCCTGATGTCACTCCCGAGAGGCGATCTCCATGGCAGACGACCTACGCGGCCTCACCGTTGCGATCCTCGCTACCGACGGCGTCGAGCGGGTGGAGCTCGAAGCGCCGCGCGGCGCGCTCTACGGTGCGGGCGCCCGCACCGAGCTGTTGTCGATCCACGACGGCGAGATCGCCGCCCGGCAGATGGACCTCGACCCCGCCGGCTCGTTCCAGGTCGACCGGCAGGTGAGCGACGCCTCCGTCGACGACTACGACGCCCTGCTCCTGCCCGGCGGAACGATGAACCCCGATCAGCTGCGCACCAACCCCGATGCGGTCGCCTTCGTGCGTTCGTTCGTGGAGACCGGGAAGCCGATCGCGTCGATCTGCCACGGCCCGTGGACGCTCGCCGAGGCCGACTGCGTACGCGGGAAGCGGCTGACCTCGTGGCCGAGCATCCGCACCGATCTGCGCAACGCCGGGGCCGAGGTCGTCGACGAGGAAGTCTGCATCGACGGCCAGCTCACCACCAGCCGCGGCCCGCAGGACATGGCCGCGTTCTGCGCCGCGGTCGTCGACCAGTTCGCCGCCGTGCCCGCCCGGGGTTGACGGCACGTTCCCGTCGCCACCACCACGTCACAGTCGAAGGAGACCACCACCATGAAAGCCATCGTCTATCACGGCCCGCGCCACGTGAGCGTCGACGACGTCCCCGACGCCCGCATCGAGAAGCCCACCGATGTCCTGGTCCGCATCACCTCGACGAACATCTGCGGGTCGGACCTGCACATGTACGAGGGGCGCACCGACTTCGAGGAGGGCCGCATCTTCGGTCACGAGAACCTCGGCGAGGTCGTGGAGGTCGGCGACGCCGTCGACAAGGTCGCGGTCGGCGACATGGTCTCCGCGCCGTTCAACGTCAGCTGTGGGCACTGCGAGAACTGCGAGCACAGCCTGACCAACTACTGCCTGCGGGCCAACGAACCCGGGATCGCCGGCGCTGCCTACGGGTTCGCCGACATGGGCCCCTGGCCCGGCGGGCAGGCCGAGTACCTGCGCGTCCCGTGGGGCGACTTCCAGTGCCTGCGCCTGCCCGAGGACGCCCGGGACAAGCAGGACGACTACGTCATGCTCTCCGACATCTTCCCCACCGGCTGGCACGCGACGGAGATGTCCGGGCTGAAGCCGGGGGAGAGCATCGTCATCTACGGCGGCGGCCCCGTCGGACAGATGGCCGCGCTCTCGGCCGTCACGAAGGGCGCCGCGAAGGTGATGGTCGTCGACCGCCACCCCGACCGGCTGCGGCTGGCCGAGCAGATCGGGGCGATCCCGATCGACGACTCGCAGGGCTCGCCGGTCGACCAGGTCATGGAACAGACCAAGGGCATGGGCGCGGACCGCGGATGTGAGTGCGTCGGGTACCAGGCGCACGATCCGCAGGGTCACGAGGACAACTCCGACACCCTCAACAAGCTGGTGTCCTCGGTGCGGTTCACCGGGGGGATCGGCACCGTCGGGGTGTTCGTCCCGCAGGACCCGGGTGGCCCCGACGACCTCGCCAAGCACGGCAAGGCCCGCTTCGACTTCGGGAACTTCTGGTTCAAGGGCCAGCAGATGGGAACCGGGCAGGCCCCGATCAAGCGCTACAACCGCCACCTGCGCAACCTGATCGCCGCGGACAAGGTCCAGCCCTCCTGGATCGTCTCCCACGACCTGCCCCTGGACCAGGCGCCGGAGGCCTACAAGCACTTCGACGCCCGCGAGGACGGCTGGACGAAGGTCGTCCTCCACCCCGGCCAGACCGGTCAGAGCGGCTGATCGCGGTGCCCGTGGTGACGAGTTCATGGGGCCGGGAACAACGGCGGCGCCTGGAAGCGACGCTGGGGGTCCTCGCGGAGGTGGCGTCCACGCCGGCCCGCGAGGACGAGCCGGTGATCGCGATCCGCTCGTTCGGCGCGGGCCGGCTGGCGCTGGCGGTGGCCGGCGCGGTCGACGCCGGCGTCGTCGAGCGGCTCCGGGCTCTGCTCGACGAGCACCTGGTGCGTGAGCTGAGCTCCGCCGAGCTGGTCATCGACCTGTCCGAGGTGCGCACCTGCGTGCCGGGCCTGGCGCGGTTGTTGGACCGGGTGCGCATCCGGCGGCTCGCCGAGGGGTGCCGGGTGGAGCTGTGCAATCCGTCGGAGGCACTCGGGGCCGGCCTCGACGAGGTCAGCCTGTCCGAGGCCTTCACCGTCTACGACGCGGTCCGCCGCCGTGCCCCGGGTGAGGGCGGCGGCCGCGCCGTGGCGGACCAGGGCCGGCGCGGACCGCCGGGCCGGCCACCCGAGAGGAGAACAGATGAGCAGAGTCGTGGTCGATACGACGAACTGGGCCGACCGTGCGATCGACGCGGTCCGGGGGCTGGTCGGGCACACCGACCAGCCGTCCGCCGAGGAGGCCGCGGGTTCGGGCCGGTGGCTGGTGGTCACGATCTACCGGCAGCCCGACGACGTCCGGACCCAGGTGGACGGCTCCGGCCCGTTGAGCCGCATGCGTGGCGAGATCGAGCTGACCGTCCGGCCGGCGCCGGGCGACAAGGGCACCGAGCTCGCGGTCCGTCCGACGGCGTCGGACGGGGGCTCGGCCGACCTGCGTCGGGCGTTGCGCGCGGCGTTGCGCGAGACCAAGTCGATCCTCGAGTGCGGCGAGGTCGTCGAACCGTCCCGCCCGGGGTCGAGCCACCCGGGACCGGCCGGACAGGTGCTGCGCGCGGTCACCGCGCGGGCGTGGGGAGAGGGGCGACTGTGAAGGCGCTGTGCTGGGAGGGCGTCAACAAGCTCGCGGTCGAGCGCGTCCCCGACCCCAGAATCCAGAACGCCCACGACGCGATCGTCAAGGTGCGGAACACCGTCACCTGCGGATCGGATCTGCACCTGCTCGACGGGTACATCCCGGCCATGGAGGCCGGCGACGTGATCGGCCACGAGTTCATGGGCGAGATCGTCGAGATCGGGCCCGAGGTCACCAGACACCAGGTCGGGGACCGGGTGGTGGTGGTGTCGTTCATCGGCTGTGGGACCTGCTGGTACTGCGACCACGACCTGTGGTCGCTGTGCGACAACACGAACACCAACCCCGGCATCACCCAGGGCCTGTGGGGCCAGGATCCGGGCGGCATCTTCGGCTACTCCCACGCCATGGGCGGGTTCATGGGCAGCCACGCCGAGTACGTCCGGGTCCCGTTCGCCGACCACGGGGCGTTCTCCGTCCCGGAGGGGGTCGACGACCTCTCCGCGCTGTTCGCCTCCGACGGGGTCCCCACCGGCTGGATGGGCGCGGACCTCGGCGGGGTCGGACCGGGGGACACGGTGGCGGTGTGGGGCGCGGGAGGGGTCGGGCAGATGGCCGCCCGCGCGGCGATGCTGCTCGGCGCCGAGCGGGTGATGGTCATCGACCGTCTCCCCGAGCGCCTGAACATGGTGGCGACCCACGTCGGCGCCGAGACCATCGACTACAGCGCCACCGACGTCGGCGCCGAGTTGCGCGAGCGCACCGGCGGCCGTGGGCCCGACGTGTGCATCGAGGCCGTCGGGCAGGAATCCCACACCACGGGTCCGGCCTATCTCTACGACCAGGTCAAGCAGCAGCTGCGCCTGGAGAACGACCGGCCGATCGCGATCCGCGAGGCGATCATGGCCTGCCGCAAGGGCGGATCGGTGTTCTCGCTCGGGGTCTTCGCCGGGCTGGTCGACAAGTTCCCGCTCGGGGCGCTGATGAACAAGGGTCTGACCCTGCGTGGCGCCCAGCAGCACGGCCAGCGGTACGTCCCCATGCTGCTCGACCGCATCGCCCGCGGGGAGATCACCACCAGCCACCTCGCCACCCACGTCATGTCGTTGGACGAGGGTCCGCACGGCTACGACCTGTTCAAGAACAAGGAGGACGGCTGCGTCCGCGCGGTCTTCCAGCCCTGAGACCCCCTCGATCCTGCCCGCCTCACGACGTCGTCAGGGGCTGCGAGGCGGGCAGGACGGGGGGATCGGCGACGACGGCGGCGCGCACGGCGACGTGCAGGTTCAGCCGGGTGTCGGTGTCGGTGAGGTCGTGCCCGGAGAGCTCCCGGATGCGCTGGAGGCGGTAGCGCAGCGTGGAGCGGTGGATGTGCAGCGCGGCGGCGGTGTCGTCGTAGTTGCCGCCGTGGTCGAGATAGACCCCGAGGGTGTGCACCAGGCCGGCCTGCCGTTCCGTGTCGTAGGCGAGCAGGCCGCCCAGCCAGTCGTCGACGAACGCGCTCGCCTCGCGGCGGCCCTCGGGAGTGGCGAGGAGTCGGTAGAGCCCGAGGTCCTCGAACGTGATCAGGCCCCGGGGGTCGGCCTGGCGGGTGCGGACCGTGAGGGCCTGCATGGCCTCGCGGTAGGAGCGGGGGAGGTGCTCGGGCCGGTCGACGAACCCGCCGACCCCGACGGCGGGGACGTCCTGGAGCACGTGGGTGAACGCGTCGAGGACGACCTGCCACCCCGATCCGGGGGACGCGGCGTGTCCGATCCGGCCGTCCCCGCGCTCGCCGCCGAGGTCGGGGCGGCCCGACCACGGGGCGACCGCCGACCCGCTCTCGGCGAGCCACCCACTCGGGGCCCCGCACACCAGGACCGCGGTCTGGCCCCGCAGGGTGCCCAGGAACGGCATGTCGAGGGCTCGCGCGGCCTGCTCCACCAGGTCACCCACGGCCTCGCCGTCGGGCCAGCTCCCGTGACGGGGTCGGAGGGCCAGCACCCGGTGGGGACCGGTGAGGTCGTGGCTCAGCGCCGACGCCCGCCCGATCCGCCGCTCGACCTCGGCCTCGAGGTCGTCCTGGTCGCACTCGAGCAGGACCGTCTCCACGAGGTCGTGGCGCAGCCGCAGTTCGGTCCTGGCCATGTGGCGGCGGTGCAGCAGATGCAGGGCGAGCGCGCCGTTCGTGAGACCGATCGCGTGCAGGGCTCCGGCCCGGGGGCTCCCGGGCTCGGCATCGGACTCGGGTTCCTTCTTGTCGGAGGGCTCGAGGACGTACTCCGGATCGAGGACGACGAGCAGGCCGAGGACGGTGCCGTGCGAGACGGCCACGGTCGCCAGCCGATCCCGTACCCGCAGCGGGCCCGGCGTCCGCCGCGCCGTGTCCATCAGTCGGTCGCGTTGCGGGCGGGTCAGCCGCGGGTAGGGCGCCTGGCCGCAGGCGCCCGCACTGGCGAGGACGCGCCCGAAGGGGTCCTCGATGGCCACGATCAGGCCGAGGTGCTCGTGGAGGACGTCGGCGAGTCCCTGCTCCGGGGCGTCGGCGGCGAGGGCCTGGCTGAGCACGTCCTGGAACCGGTACTCGCGGGCGAGGGCGGCCTCCACCTCGGCCCGGGCCTGCTGGTCGCTCAGGACACCCGCATCGGGCACGGTCCGATCGTTGCCGATCGGATGGGCGTCATTGCGCTGCGTGCCCGCCATCCATACACGTAACCGCAACGATCTTTCCGGGTCAACAGCCGGCACGACCCCTCCGCCGTCCGGCCGAAGGCGGTGGCACGCCGCTACTCCGGAGCCGGACGACCGCCCTCTCGAGGGCCGTCGAGGGGCATGGTCGGATCAGGGGGTCCCGCGGGCGGTGAGCCAGGCCGCGACGTCGTAGAGCTTGGTGTTGGTGGTCTGGGAGGCGCCCCGCAGGCGTGCGAAGGCCTCGTCGGCGTCGATGCCGTGGTGGTGCATGAGGATGCCCTTGGCCTGGCCGATCACGTCCCGCCGGGCGACCGCCCTCTCCAGGTTCTCGACCCGACGGGTCCCGGCGAGGGCGAGCGAGGCGTACTCGGCGAACATCCGCGCGTAGCGCTGGGTCCCCGCCGAACGGTCGTCGAGGGCGTGCCGTGTCAGGTGGAGGTTCAGGGCGCCCACCGGCCAGGTGCCCGTGAACGGCACCGACAGGCTGGCGCGGACGCCGTGGCGGACCACCTCCCGGACGAACCGTGGCCACCGTGTCTCGGTCGCCGCGTCGGGGAGGACCACGGTGTCGGCGCGGGCGACCGCGTCGATGCACGGACCCTCCGCCATCCGGATCTGGGCCCGGTCGACGGCCTGCGCCGTCTCGGTGGTGTGCGCCGCGCAGGACAGGTCGCCGCGGACCCGGACCGTGACGCCGGCGTCGCGGACGCCCGGCACCAGCGCCGCGGCGCCCTCCGCGATCCGGGGCAGCGCGTCGGCGACCCGCTCGCTCCCGGCGATCTCGCGGGCCGACGCCAGCAACGCGGCCAGGAGCGCGTCCTCCTCGTCCTCCTCCTCGACCGACCACGCCGCGAGTGCCGTGTCCTCGACATGCCTCGTCACCTGACACCTCCGTCGCTCGGGTCACCGCTCTCGCCACCGTGGCCCCGGGTCGACCGGTCGGGCATCGGCCCCGCCGGTCACAAGGCACGGGCCGCGGCTCGCCTGGGGGGACGAGCGGTGCCCGTCGCCGTCGGCAGGGCGGCCGGGCGGGAGCCGGGCCCGCCGCCCGTGCCCTGGGTCGCATCCCGCAGCGACCTCGACCCGACGGACCGGATTCGAGCGGCGCGACGTCGACCTGGACGCACCAGATTGCGCGCTCCGCACTCTCGGCACCGTCGTGGGGGGTTACGACTCCCTCTGACGGGCGACGGGAGGAGGACGTGATGAGGGCAGGACGGTCGGGCGGGAGGCGTCCCGAGCGGGACGTCACGGCGGACCTCGCGTGGGGTCTGGGGATGTTCAGTCTGGCGCTGGGATCGGCGGAGCTCGCTGCCCCGGGTGTCGTCGCCCGGCTGGCGGGTGTCCGAGGGGACGGCCCGGCCGTCCGTGCGGTCACCTCGCTGTACGGGGTACGGGAGCTGGTGCACGGCGCGGGCATCCTCAGCGGTCGCGCCACGGCGGCCTGGGTGTGGTCGCGGGTCGCCGGCGACGTGCTCGACATCGCCACGGTGGCGGGCGGCGCCCGGCTCACCGGAGCCGCCCCGAGCCGTCTGGGGGCGGGTCTCACCGCGCTCGCGGGGGTGACCGTCGCGGATGTCGTGACCGCCCGCCGGCTGACCCGACGGACCGGCGACGACGGGTGCCGGGCTCTCGCCGCCATCACCGTCAACCGCCCCCGGTCGGAGGTGTACCGCCACTGGCGAGACGTCGAGCGCCTGCCGGAGTTCATGGCGCACCTCCGGTCGGTCAGCACCGCGGGCCCGGGCCGCTCGCACTGGGAGGCCGCCGGTCCCGCCGGGACGACGGTCCGCTGGGAGGCCGAGATCGAGGAGGACCGCGAGGGCGAGGTGATCTCCTGGACCGGGCACGGCGACGTCGACACCACCGGCTCGGTGCAGTTCGACGACGCCCCGGGCGGACGAGGCACGGAGGTCGTGGTCGACCTGCACTACCGCCCGCCCGGCGGCCGCGCGGGCGCCGCCGTCGCGACGCTGCTCGGCGAGGAGCCGAACCAGCAGCTGCGCGACGACCTGCGGCGCTTCAAGCAGGTCGTGGAGCTCGGCGAGGTGGTCCGGTCGGAGGGCAGCCCGTCGGGCCCGTCGACGCGCCGGCAGCTCGCCCAGCGCCCGGCCCAGCCGGTCGCCTGACCCACGCACGACGAGGGAGAGACCCATGCGGGCCAACTGTTGGACGGGCAAGCGGTCGGTCGAGGTCCGGGATGTTCCCGACCCGACGATCCTCAACCGGCGCGACGCCATCGTGAAGATCACCTCGACCGCGATCTGCGGCTCCGACCTGCACCTCTACAACGGCTTCATCCCGACGATGCGCGAGGGCGACGTCCTCGGTCACGAGTTCATGGGCGAGGTCGTCGAGGTCGGCGCCGGGGTGGACGAGCCTGTCGGTCGGGGACCGCGTCGTGGTCCCGTTCCCCATCGCCTGCGGCGTCTGCGGTGCGTGCGAGCGCGGGATGACCTCGCTGTGCGAGAACTCCAACCCCAACGCCGGCCTCGCCGAGAAGCTCCTGGGCCACTCCCCGGCCGCCCTGTTCGGCTACTCCCACATGCTCGGCGGCTACCCCGGCGGGCAGGCCGAGTACGCCCGCGTCCCGTTCGCCGACTTCGGCGCGCTCAAGGTCGACGACCTGCCCGACGACCAGGTCCTGTTCCTCTCCGACATCTTCCCCACCGGGTACATGGGTGCCGAGATGGCCGAGGTCGGCCCCGGCGACGTCGTCGCGGTGTGGGGTGCCGGCCCCGTGGGCCAGTTCGCCGTCGCGAGCTGCTTCCTCCGCGGCGCCGAGCGCGTCATCGCCATCGACCGCATCGACCACCGCCTCCGGATGGCGCGGGAGACCGGGGCGGAGATCCTGGACTACGAGCAGGTGTCGGTGCCCGAGGCGCTCGAGGAGATGACCGGGGGACGGGGCCCGGACAAGTGCATCGACGCGGTGGGGATGGAGGCCCACCACGCCGCCGGAGCCGTCCACGCCTACGACCGCACCAAGCAGGCCGTGGGCCTGGAGACCGAACGGCCGCACGTGCTGCGCGAGGCCGTCAGGAGCTGCGCCAACGGCGGCATCGTGTCCGTCATCGGTGTCTACGGCGGGTTCACCGACAAGTTCCCGATGGGGTCGTTCATGAACCGCTCCCTCACGATGCGCGCCGGCCAGTGCCACGTCCACCGCTACATGCCGCGGCTCCTCCAGCACATCCGCAACGGCGACATCGATCCCTCCTTCGTCGTCACCCACCGGATGCCGCTCGACGACGCGCCGGCGGGTTACCGGACCTTCCTGGAGAAGGCCGACGGCTGCGAGAAGGTCGTCCTCACGCCCTAGCGACGTGGGGCCCTGCCTCGCCGTTCGCCGTTCGCCGTTCCACGACGAGTCAGGAGATGGACGTGTCCGACGAACCCGGGATTCTGCGACATCCAGGTGGGCCCGGTGCTCATCGACGTCCCACGCTCGATCGGCTACTTCGGCGGCGTCGGCGCCGCCCTGGCCCTCGGGGTGGTCGATCCGCCCCTGGCGGCGTTCATCGCTGCGGTCCCGGTCCTCGCGATGCTGACGCACCGGTCGCTCCCGCTGCCGGTCCGCTTCATCGGGGAGGTCCTCGAGGGCGCGGCGAAACCCGTCGGGGGCGACGACGACGGGTACGTGAGGCTGCAGGACGAGCAGCGGGACGCCGAACGGGCGCGCGCGGTCGCCGCGCAGGCCCGCCGCGGGGACGCCGGCGACCACGAGGACACGGCGCTCCGGTCGGTCGAGACCGGCTCGGCCGACGGACGTCGGAGCTAGCGACCGCACCCCGGAGCCGGTGACCGGACCTCGGAGCCGGCGACGGGCTGCGGACGCGGTCAGGCCGACGACGACGAGGCGGTCCGCTCTCCGGTGGTACTCCTCGTCTCCGGTGTTCTCCTCGTCCTGGCCGATCTCGTCGCGGCGCTGCCGCTCGCGGTAGCCGTAGGCGGCGCGGCGCACGGCCTCCTCGCTGTCGAGACCGGAGCCCAGCGCCCCGGCGACGGTGGCCAGGCCGGTGGCCAGCCAGGCGAGCCTGAGGTGGTCGCCGAGTCCCCGGGACGCGGCCCAGGGTCGAGGCGAACACCGACGCGTCGAGGAAGAACAGCGACCCGAGCAGGGTGAGCACGTACACCGCGGCGGACATGACAGCACGCCGATGCTCAACGTCAGCACGGTGGAGGCGTTGAAGAGGAAGGTCTCCTCGCGGTCGTCCTCGTCGCGGGCGTGTTCCCAGAGGTGGTGGGCATTGATGATCCAGACCACCATCAGCGCCACGGAGGCCACGAGAATGGTCAGGGTCAGCCGGCCCGCCCCGAGCCGGGTGGCCAGCAGCCAGATCGTCGAGTTGATGGTCAGGTAGGCGCTGGTCCCCAGCACGGCGGCCAGCGCGGTGCGCATGCCGAGGACGAGGCGCCAGGGCTCGTTGGTGCGCACCATGCCGGCCAGCAGGCGGGCCCGACCGCGCCACGGGGTCGTCACGTAGCGCCGCGTGTGCCGGCCCTTCCCGGACCGGACGACGCGGATCGGCTGGAGGTACCTCGCCGCGGCGCGTGCGAGGCGGCTCGGGTGGTGACTGCCCGCGGTCGAGACCGGCGTCGGCGATCCCGTCGAGGTCGGCGACCAGGCGCACGATCGCGTTGCGCACCTTCTGGTACTGCAGGAACGGACCGAAGCCGGGTAGCGAGAGGCCGGCGACGCGGCGGTCGATGGTCGATGTCGACCAGGATCGGTCGGTCGCCGTGCTGGACCGGGAGGTCGGTGAGGTAGATCCCGATGTCCCACCCGGCGTCGTGGGCCTCCCGGGCGACCGCCTCGAGGACCTCCTCGGGGTCCTGGACCGAGGCGGTGACCGGGTGGGTCATCGTGCGGACGTCCCAGACGATGTCGGCCTTGACCCGTTTCCCGAGCAGGGTCGGGAGCTCGTGGACCAGCTTGGAAGCGATCTCCGCGGGGGTGTCGGGATCGGCGAGCAGGCCCACGACCATCGTGCGTCGATCCCCCGCGGTGCGCCGACCGCGCGTCGCGTCGCTGCTCGAGGTCGGCCATCGGTCCTCCTCACCGCACGCTCCGGGGCTCTCCGGAGTGGCGGCGAGGATGAACGCCGCCGCCCGGAGGGCAAACCCCGGATCGGGAACTGCCTCGTCCTGACCCGTGGACGTCTCCGGGTCGACCTCGGCGGCGGCCCTACGTGGTGGAGGACTCCGATGATGTGCCGGAGGACCCCGATGACGGTGCTGGAGGACCCCATGTGCTGGAGGACCCCGATGTGCTGGAGGACTCCGATGACGAGGACTGGAGCGGAATCTGGCGGGGCTTGCTCGCCTCGGACGACCGGGATCGTCAGGTGCAGGACACCGTCGTGCAGCTCGGCGGTCAGTCCGTCCGGATCGAGGTTGTCGCCGAGGAAGAGCTGGCGTGAGTACTCCCCGTACGGCCGCTCGTCGATGAGCACTTCGTCGCCGTCCTGTCGATCCGGGATCGTCGCGCTCGGATGGTGACGACGTTCCGCTCCACGGTCAGCTCGACGTCATCCATGCTCACTCCGGGCATGTCGAGCTCGACGAGGAACGTGTCGCCCCGGCGCCGTGCCGTCATCGGCATGCTCCGGGGCAGTCGCGCCCCGGACGCGAAGTTCTGCTCCATGATCCGGTCGAACTCGCGGAACGGGTCGAATCGCATCAGTGTCACCGGGTCGTCTCCTGGTTCCTGACGGGGTGGGTGGGTGTCGGCGCGCCCACCGGACCGGAGCCACCCTGGCCGAGGCGCCGGCGAGCCGGACCGGCCCGAGGGAGTCAACCTGACCCGATGCCCTCGGCCCGCCGGGTCGGCGGGCCGGGGCCCGGGGGCCTCCGTATCGGAGGCCGGCTCGGGGAACGTCGGGTCCGGGTCCGACCCGGCCGGCGTCTCGACCGGGCGGACATGTCCCGGCATGTCGATGACGAGAGGGCTACTTGCGAACGGCAGGACGAAGCCCCCGGCTCGGCCACGGTGCACCGTGGTGCCCATGTCGACCAGGAGGACGGGCATGCCGGTTGCGGATGAGAGCGGCATCTTCACGTCGGTCGAGGCGCGCCCCGGGTCGGCCCACCGGGCGGCGCTCGCCGAGCTGGAGCACACCCTTCGGGTGGCGATCACCAAGGCACTCGCCGAGGTCACCGATCCGGTCACCATCGCCTCGGCTCAACGCGGCGACGGGCACGCGGCGATGGTGCTCGGCGGCGCGGTCGAGGCTGCGGTGACGAGAGCGGTCGGCGCGCAGCTGCGCGGCCTGCTCGACGGCGGGTCACGTCACCTCGTCGTCGATCTGTCCGGTGTCGAACGGCTCGACGACCGCCTCCTCGCACTGCTGCGCAGGGTGGAGGTGCGGATGGCGGCCCGGGGAGGCACGCTCGAGCTGACCGGGCTCACCCCCAGGGTCCTGCACGACCTGGACGACGACCCGCTCGCCCGGGTGTTCGCGCTCTACCGGGCCGCCTTCGACCGCGCACAGCCGCGGGAGCTGTCCTGGGCCGCCGTCCGCTGTCCGGCCGGACTCGACGAGGTGGCGGAGCCGCACACGCCGGCTCGCCACCGCGCGATCATCCACACCAGGGCGGGCAGTCGCGCCCCTGGACGAGCCGAGCAGCGCCCGCGCCTCACCCACGGGCCGCGGCCGGAACCCGGACACGGTGCTTGACGCGCGGGAGCCCCGATCCCGGACGCCGACGACCCTCACGCCGAGGGAGGTGGCGGCGGCCGAGGTGGCGGCCCGGGTGCTCGGTGCGAAGGCCGAGAACCCGGCGGGCGCCCACGAGATGAGCCTGGTCTATCCGGACGGGCGGCGGGCCGCCCTCGAGGAGGCCGCGCTCGGCGAGCTCGAGGATCTCCTCCTGGCGCACCTCCTCCACGAGTCGGACATGCAGTGGACCGCGCCGGCCTGCTGGTGGTGGCAGGTGGCGATCAACGACGTACGCCGGTTGCCCCGAGTACGGGAGATCTTCCCGGTGGCGGCCCGGATGTGCGAGGCCCACGACGTCCCCAGCCCCAGCCATCTCCCCGCGGCACTGATCGCGGCGGTGCCGGACCTGCACTGGCTGGTGCACACCGGACCCGCGGAGCTGCTCGGTCACCCCGACTCGCCGGGTCTCCCGGCCACGGTGACCCTTCGCCCGGGCCACGCCGCGGACCGGGGGATGTCCAGCGTGGTGCCCTCGTTGCGGGCCTCGCTGGCGGGTGGACCGGCGGCGCGGGCGCTGCGGGCGCTGCGGCAGCGCAGTAGCGCGATGGAGCGCCAGCTCTACCTCACCGTGGGCTGTACGGGACTCTCGCCGGAGGCCTTCGACGCTCTCGTCCGGGCCGCCGGGGTTCCACCGGTCCCCCCGCCGGAGCAGGACCGGCTCTCGCACCTGTGGTTGGCCCCCGTCCTGGGGCGCACGGTGTTCCTCTGGTCCCGCAGCGACGGGTGGAGCAGGCACGAGCCCTACGGCTGACCTCACCCCGGCCCGGCCGGCCGGGCGCCGCTGCGGACCTTCGCCTCAGATGATCAGGCGGAAGAGCTCGAAGGCACGATCCCAGTGCTCCGGCCCCGGGGTGACCAGACCCGGGTCGATCAGCGTGAAGGATCGCGCCAACACGACGCTCAGGCCGCCGAACACCTCGGGCAGGAGATCGTCGGTCTCCTCGGAGAACGTGACGTCGCCCGGCGGAGTCCGCAGATCCTGCCGGAGCAGCTCACGGACCTCGTCGGCCACGTCGAGCCCGTCGAACTCGCGCATCCGCTCACGAAGGCCCTTGGTGATCGGGAGGTCGGCGGGGGCGATGACGTCTCGCCCGTTCCACTTCGCCGAATTGCGCCCCGTGATCGCGATGTCGTCGATCATGGCGTCGACGAACTCACGGTAGCGCCGGACGTCCTGCTTGCCGATCTTCACTCCCGCCGCGGCGTGGAACAACCGCTCGAACACCCGGACCCCGGTGGGTCGTGTCACCTCAGGTCACCTCCCCGCCCACCACGGTCCGTGAGCGAGCCGCACACTCGCATCTCGGTCCTGCCGGGCATACCGGCCCGGGAGCAGGAACAGCGGCCGGACGACTCGTGCTCCCAGGGCCACTCCGGGGTGGCCGAGCGGCGGATGCGTCGCATTGGACCTGACGGGGCGAGCCGGGGCCGCGGTCTTGCCGCTCGGGAGTCGATGCGGTCCCGCGTCCCGGGGTGTGACGGTTCAGGAGCACGTCGGTCCCGGTCGGCCGCGGTGCGGCCGTCGCCGGCCCATCCGCTGCCGGCACACACCCAGTGAGGACGAACCGAGGACGTTTGACGATGAGCGAGCAACCTTCCCGGGTCACGACACCACCGGCGCACACCGCCGTGTCGAGCGCCCCATCACGCCGGTCGATCGCCAGTTTCCAGAGCTACGCCGACGCCGAGCAGGCCGTCGACGCCCTCTCCGACCGCGGCTTCCCCGTCGAACGAGTCGCCATCGTGGGGCGTGATCTCGAGCTGGTCGAGCAGATCACCGGCCGGCTGGACTACCCCCGGGCAGCCCTGCGCGGAGCGGCGGGCGGTGCCGTCACCGGCGCACTGCTCGGGTGGTTGTTCGCGCTGCTCAGCTGGATCACCCCGCTGATCGGCTGGCTGCTCCTCACGGTGTACGGGCTCATCTTCGGCGCGATCGTCGGAGCCGTGCTCGGACTGCTGGTCCATGCGCTGCAGGGCGGACGGCGGGACTTCGCCTCCGCCACGGCGATGCGCCCACGGACCTACGAGCTGATGGTCGACGAGGACGTGGCCGCGGACGCCGTCCGGACCTTGGGATGGGAGAGCTGATGGCCAGGGCAGTGGGAATCGACCTCGGCACCACGAACTCGGTGATCGCGGTCTACGAGGCCGGCGAGCCGACCGTGATCCAGAACGCGGAGGGCGGGCGCACGACGCCGTCGTTCGTCGCGTTCACCGAGACCGGCGAGCGGCTCGTCGGACAGCTCGCGCGCCGCCAGGCCATCCTCAACCCCAAGGGGACCATCTACTCCGTCAAACGGTTCATCGG
The DNA here is from genome assembly GCA_963849235.1 of uncultured Actinomycetota bacterium. GTDB lineage: Bacteria > Actinomycetota > Actinomycetes > Mycobacteriales > Pseudonocardiaceae > Actinomycetospora. The sequence continues at coordinate 52,470 of CAWKGY010000014.1, forward strand.
GCGCAAGTTCGAGGAGGTCGAGGAGGAGGCCGGTCAGGTCACCTACGACGTCGTGCCCGACGAGAACGGCAATGCCCGGGTCCAGGTCCGCGGCAGGTTGTACGCGCCCGAGGAGATCAGCGCGATGATCCTGCGCAAGCTCGCCGACGACGCCGGACGCGGCCTCGGCGAGAAGGTCACCCAGGCGGTGATCACGGTGCCCGCGTACTTCAACGACGCTCAGCGGACCGCCACCAGGGACGCCGGCAAGATCGCCGGGCTGGAGGTCCTGCGGATCATCAACGAGCCCACGGCGGCCGCTCTCGCCTACGGGATGGACAAGCGCGAGCACGAGACCGTGCTGGTCTTCGACCTCGGCGGCGGGACCTTCGACGTCAGCATCCTCGACGTCGGCGACGGTGTGGTGGAGGTGCGGGCGACCGCGGGCGACACCCACCTCGGGGGCGACGACTTCGACCGTCGCATCGTCGACCACCTCGCGGACGCGTTCCAGAAGGAGAACGGCGATCGACCTGCGGAACGACGCGCAGGCGCTCCAGCGCCTGTTCGAGGCCGCGGAGAGGGCGAAGATCGAGCTCAGCTCGGTGAGCCAGACACAGGTCAGCCTGCCGTTCGTCACCGCCGACGCCAACGGCCCCAAGCACCTCACCGCGACGTTGATGCGCTCGACCTTCGAGCAGATCACCGCCGATCTCGTCGAGCGCACCAGGGGATCGGTCCGGCAGGCGATGGCGGACGCCAAGGTCGGCGAGAACGACATCGACGAGGTCATCCTGGTCGGCGGCTCCACCCGGATCCCCGCGGTTCAACAGCTGGTCCGCGGCCTCACCGGCGGGACCGATCCGAACATGACCGTCAACCCGGACGAGGTCGTCGCGGCCGGCGCCGGGATCCAGGCCGGGGTGCTCACGGGCGAGGTCTCGGACGTCCTGCTCCTGGACGTCACACCACTGTCCCTGGGCCTGGAGACGCAGGGCGGGGTGATGACCCGCATCATCGAGCGCAACACGACGATCCCCGTCCGCCGCAGCGAGACCTTCTCGACGGCGGCGGACAACCAGCCGGCGGTCGACGTCGTGGTGCTGCAGGGCGAACGGGAACGCGCGGCCGACAACCGGGTGCTGGCCCGCTTCCAGCTCACCGACATCCGGCCGGCGCCACGGGGCGAGCCGCAGATCGAGGTGACCCTCGACATCGATGCCAACGGGATCCTGAACGTCACCGCCCGGGACAAGGACACCGGCGCCGAGCAGAGCATCACGATCTCGGACACGTCGACCCTGGACCGGTCCGAGGTGGATCGGATGGTCGCGGAGGCCGAGAGCAACCGCGCGGCGGACGCGTCGCTGCGCCAGGAGATCGATGCGCGCAACGAGCTCGACGCGGTGGCCTACCAGGTGCAACGTCGCCTGGACGAGCTCGGCGACGCGGCTCCCGCCCACGAGCGGGCCCGCGCGGAGATGCTGGTGACCGACGCCCGTCAGGCCGTGGCCGACGAGGCGCCGCTCGAGCGGACCCGGGAGCTCACCACCGAGCTCCAGGGGGTCCTGAGCGGGTTGCGGGCGGTCTCCACGAACGGGGCGGGCACCGACGGCGCGTCCGCCGGGGGGTCGCCGGGAGCCGGGTCCGCCGACGCCGGCGCCGAGGACGACGTGATCGACGCCGAGTTCAATCGCGGTTGAGGCAGCCACGATGACACAGCACCGGTACACCCCGTGGGGAGCGCCGCAGAGTCCGGCGCCCTCGGAGGCCACCGCGGAGGATCCGCCCCGCGGGGCCGAGGCCGAGGGCCCCGGGCCTCCCGCCGATCCCGGTCGGGACGGGGGCCCGGGCGACGCGGTTCGCGACGGCGCGGACGCGTCCCCGCCCCCGGGGGACGCGGAGCGGCCGGACGACGCCGGGGCCGACCCCGCGTCGCAGGACAGGTCCGAGGTCGCCGAGCTCGAGGACCGGTGGCGACGGGCCCTCGCCGATCTGGACAACCTCCGCAAGCGCCACCGCCGTGAGCTCTCCGGGGAGCGGGCCGCGGAACGGGAACGGGTCGCCGCGGCGTTCCTTCCCGTGATCGACAACATCGACCTGGCGGTGGAGCACGCCGAGGCGGCGCCCGGGGCGATCGTCGAGGGCGTGCGGGCCATCCGCGAGCAGGCGCTCGCGGTGCTCGCCCAGCTGGGCTACCCGCGTCGCGACGAGGTCGGGCGGCCGTTCGACCCGACCCGCCACGAGGTGGTGGCCGTCGTCCCGGCGGCGGAGGGCTCCGAGCCGGGGTCGGTCGTGGAGGTGGTGCGCCCCGGCTACGGGGACTCGGAGCGGTCGTTGCGGCCCGCCGCGGTGACGGTCGCCCGCGACCCGGAGGGCTGAGGCGATGGCCCGCGACTACTACGAGGTCCTGGGTGTCCCGCGGAACGCGGACGCCGACCAGCTCCAGCAGGCCTACCGCAAGCTCGCCCGGGACAACCACCCCGACGTCAACCGGGACCCGGCCGCCGAGGAGCGGTTCAAGGAGGTCAACGAGGCGTACCACGTGCTGTCCGATCCCCAGCTCCGGGCGCGTTACGACCGGTTCGGCGACGACTTCCGGCAGGTCCCGGAGGACTGGGACCAACGTGTCCGGGCCGGCGGTGCCCGGGCGGGAGCCGGCGCGGGCCGAGCGGAGCGCGGCGGTCGCAGCGTCTACACGACCGACGGCGACTTCGGCGACTTCGGTGGCATCGACGGGATCGACCTGGACGATCTCTTCGGCGGCATGTTCGGACGCGGCCGCGCGGGGCCGATAGCCGGGGCGGACCAGGAGGCCGAGCTGCCGCTGAGCGTCGAGGAGGCGTACCGCGGCGGCCGGCGGCCGATCACCCTCAGCGGGACCACGGAGCCCCGCACCTACACCGTCACCATCCCGCCGGGGGTGACCGACGGGCAGCGCATCCGGCTCGCCGGTGAGGGCGGGCAGGGACGGGGCTCGGGCGCGTCCGGGGACCTCTACCTGGTCGTCCGCATCCTGCCGCACCCGCGGTACCGGGTGGATGGTCGCGACATCACCGTCTCCCTGCCCCTGGCGCCGTGGGAGGCCGCCCTGGGTGCCACGGTCCCGGTCACCACGCCGGGTGGCGAGACGAAGGTGACCGTCCCGGCCGGCTCCTCGACCGGGCGACGCCTGCGGTTGCGGGGCGAGGGCATGCCCAACCCGAGAGGCGTGCCGGGCGACCTGTACGCCGAGGTCAAGATCATGGTCCCGGCACGGCCGACTCCCCGCGAGCGGGAGCTGTTCGAGGAACTGTCCGAAGCGTCCGCCTTCGACCCGCGGCGCGACCCGGTGACCACCCGCGGCGCCGACAGCCCGGGAGACGGTCCGAGACGGAGGGCGACGGGATGATGGTCCGCTATCTGCCGGTCCGCCGGCCACTGCGTGGGCTCAGCGCCGACGAGCTCGCCCGTCGGAGCGGGATACACCCCGGCCTGCTGCGGCGGTTCGTCGCGCTCGGGCTGCTGCGGGTGGAGCGGGACGCCGACGGCCGGCTGTGGTTCCCGCCGAGCCAGCTCGCCGTCGTGGCGCGCATCGAGCGGCTCCGCTCCGGGCTGTCACTGAACTACGCGGCAGTCGGTCTCGTCATCGAGCTGCTGGACCAGATCCGTGCCCTCGAGGACGAGCTGCGCAGGCAGCCCGCCACCGGCCCGGACCGGAGCGACGCTGGACGGAGTGCGTGAATGGACCTCGACCGACTGACCCAGAAGTCCCAGCAAGCCCTGTCGGACGCCCAGGACCTGGCGACCCGGGCCGGGCACACCGAGGTCGACGGCGAGCACCTGCTGCTCGCGCTCGTCGATCAACCGGACGGGTTGGTGCCCCGCCTGCTGACCGGCATCGGCGTCGACCTGGACGCGCTGCGGGGGGACCTCGAATCCGAGCTGGCGAAGAAGCCCCGCACCACCCGACCGGCCGCCCAGCCCGGCCAGGTGACGATGACCCAGCGGCTCGCCCGGTTGCTGCAGGCCGCCGAGCAGGAGGCCAGACGTCTCTCCGACGAGTACGTCTCGGTCGAGCACCTGCTCGTCGCCCTGACCGACGAGGGACCGGGCAGCGCGGCCGGGCGGGTCCTGGACCGACACGGCGTGAGCCGGGACCGCTTGCTGGCCGAGCTCACCAGCGTCCGCGGCAACCAGCGCGTCACCTCGGCCACCCCCGAGGGCGCCTACGAGGCCTTGACGAAGTACGGCCAGGACCTGGTCGCCGCGGCGCGCGCCGGTCGGCTGGACCCGGTCATCGGACGGGACGCCGAGATACGTCGCGTGGTGCAGATCCTGTCCCGCAAGTCCAAGAACAACCCCGTGCTGATCGGCGATCCCGGCGTCGGGAAGACCGCGATCGTCGAGGGGCTCGCCCAGCGCATCGTCGACGGCGACGTGCCCGAGGGCCAGCGCGGGCGCACCATCTTCGCCCTGGACATGGGTCTGCTGGTGGCGGGCGCGAAGTACCGGGGAGAGTTCGAGGAGCGGCTCCAGGCGGTGCTGGCCGAGATCAAGGCCGCCGAGGGACAGATTCTGCTGTTCGTCGACGAGATGCACACGGTGGTGGGGGCGGGCGCGGCCGAGGGCTCGATGGACGCCAGCAACATGCTCAAGCCGATGCTCGCCCGCGGCGAGTTGCACATGATCGGCGCGACCACGCTCGACGAGTACCGCAAGCACGTGGAGAAGGACGCCGCCCTCGAACGTCGGTTCCAGCCCGTGTACGTCGACGAACCGACCCTCGAGGACACGATCTCGATCCTGCGCGGGCTCCGCGAGCGGCTCGAGGTGTTCCACGGTGTCCGCATCCAGGACACCGCGCTCATCGCGGCCGCCTCCCTGAGCCATCGGTACCTCACCGAGCGGTTCCTGCCCGACAAGGCGATCGACCTGGTCGACGAGGCCTGCGCCCGGCTGCGGACCGAGATCGACTCGATGCCGGCGGAGCTGGACGAGATCACGCGCAAGGTGATGCGCCTGGAGATCGAGGAGGCGGCCCTCGCGAAGGAGGACGACCCGGCGAGCGTGGCCCGGCTCGACCAGCTGCGCCGTGAGCTCGTCGACCTGCGTGCGGAGGCCGACGCGATGCGCGCCCAGTGGGAGGCCGAACGCCAGGCCATCCGCCGGGTCCAGGATCTCCGCGCCGAGTTGGAGCAGGTCCGTCGCGACATCGCGGACGCCGAGCGCCGGTACGACCTCAACCGTGCGGCCGAGCTGCGCTACGGCCGGTTGACCGAGCTGGAACGCAAGCTCGAGGCCGAGCAACAGCGTCTGGCCGGCAAGCAGTCCGGGAACAGCCTGCTGCGCGAGGTGGTCACCGCGGACGAGGTCGCGGAGATCGTCGCGCTCTGGACCGGTATCCCGGTGACGCGGTTGACCGAGGGCGAGCGGGACAAGCTGCTGCGCCTCGACGAGGTGCTGCACGACCGGGTCGTCGGCCAGGACGAGGCCGTCCAGGTGGTCGCGGACGCGATCATCCGTGCCCGCTCCGGGGTGAAGGACCCCCGCCGGCCGACCGGGTCGTTCATCTTCCTGGGTCCCACCGGTGTCGGGAAGACGGAGCTGGCGAAGACGCTCGCCGAGGCGCTGTTCGACTCCGAGGACAACGTCGTCCGCATCGACATGAGCGAGTACCAGGAGCGGCACACGGTCTCCCGGCTGGTCGGCGCGCCCCCCGGTTACGTCGGGTACGACGAGGGAGGGCAGCTCACCGAAGCGGTGCGCCGGCGACCGTACGCCGTCGTGCTCTTCGACGAGATCGAGAAGGCGCACCCCGACGTCTTCAACACCCTGTTGCAGGTGCTCGACGACGGCCGGCTCACCGACGCGCAGGGGCGCACGGTGAACTTCCGCAACACCGTGATCATCATGACCTCGAACATCGGGTCCCAGTACCTCCTCGACGGCGTCACCGCGGACGGCCAGCTCAAGCCCGATGCCCGGGAGCTGGTCATGGCCGAGCTGCGCGCCCACTTCCGGCCCGAGTTCCTGAACCGGGTCGACGAGACCGTGCTCTTCACGCCGCTCGCCCCGGACGAGATCGAACGGATCGTCGAGCTGATGGTGCTGGATCTGGGCCGGCGCCTCGCCGACCGCGACATCGTGCTCGAGATCAGCGACGAGGCGCGTCACCTCATCGCCCGCGAGGGCTACGACCCGGTCTACGGTGCCCGCCCGCTGCGTCGCTTCATCGCCCGCGAGGTGGAGACGCGGATCGCCCGAGCGCTCCTGCGCGACGCGGTGCCGGACGGAGCGGTGGTGCGCGTCGAGGTGCACGAGGGACAGCTCGTGATCACGCACGAGGAGCCGGCGGAGAGCCCGGCGTGAGCGCCTCCACCGGGCAGCGCGCCTCGACGGTCCGTTGCCCGCACTGCCACAAGGTCAACCGCGTGCCGGCGGCCGCCGAGGGCAGCCCGAGGTGCGGCAACTGTCACCGGCCACTTCCCTGGATCACCGAGGCCGGGGACGACGACTTCACCGAGGTGGCCGACCACGCGTCCGTCCCGGTCCTGGTGGACCTCTGGGCGACGTGGTGCGGGCCGTGCCGGATGGTCAGCCCGGCCCTCGAGCAGCTCGCCGGCGAGCTCGCCGGCCGCATCAAGCTGGTCAAGGTCGACATCGACCGGTCAGCCACGATCGCGCAACGCTTCGCCGTCCAGGCGGTGCCCACCCTGATCGTCCAGCGTGACGGGCAGGTCCTGGACCGCCGGTCCGGCGCGATGCCGCTCGCCGCCCTGCGCGACTGGGTGCACGGCGCGCTGCCGACCGTCTCCGATCAGCCAGCCCCGCCCGAGGAGCAGACGTGACCCTGCCACCCGACCCGCACCTGGCCCTCGTCCGCCCCGTGGTGCCGCACACCACGCAAGGATGCGAGGACTGCCTCCGGATCGGCTCGTGGTGGGTCCACCTGCGGCTCTGCCTCACCTGCGGTCACGTGGGGTGCTGCGACTCCTCGCCGAACCGGCACGCCCGCGCACACGCCGGTGCGGACGGCCACCCGATCGTCGAGTCCTTCGAGCCCGGTGAGTCGTGGCGCTGGTGCTTCGTCGACGAGAGGATGACATGAGCACGTCACGCGCCACCGAGTTGCCCGACACCGGAGAACCGCCGACGGAGACGCCGGACCGCTACGGTGCCTTCCCGCGACTGGAACCGGCGCAGATCGAGGTGCTCGCGGCACACGGAGACCGCCGCCCCGTCGACGCGGGCGAGGTGCTGATCACCGAGGGCGAGCCGGACCCGGCGTTCTTCGTCGTCCTCAGTGGCAAGGTCTCCGTACTCGAGGCCTACCAGAACCCGGATGAGCGGGTGGTGCGGGTCCACGGCCCGGGCCGCTTCCTCGGCGAGCTGGGCGTGCTGACCGGCCAGGTCTCGTTCCTCACGTCGGTCGTCGCCGTCGCCGGTGAGGTGCTCGCCGTGCCGGTGGAGCACGTGCGCCGGTTGGTCGCCCAGGACTCCGGGCTGGGCGATGAGATCCTGCGGGCCTACCTGGTCCGGCGGACCCTGACGCTCGGACTGGGTGCGGGCTTCCGGATTCTCGGTTCCCGGTTCTCGGCGGACACCGCGCGACTGCGTGAGTTCGCCAGTCGCAACCGGCTCCCGCACCGCTGCATCGACCTGGAGACGGACGCCGAAGCCGAGCAGACGCTGCGCCGGCTGCACATGGACCCGAGCGACACCCCGCTGGTCGTGTGGCGAGATCGCCTGCTGCGCAATCCGAGCAACGCCGAACTCGCCGCGATGATCGGGCTCTCCGTGCCGTCCGACGAGCCCTCCACCTGCGACCTGCTCGTCGTCGGGGCCGGGCCGGCCGGTCTGGCGGCGGGCGTCTACGGCGCCTCCGAGGGGTTGCGCACCGTGGTGCTGGACGCGGTGGCGGCCGGCGGGCAGGCCGCGACCTCGTCCCGGATCGAGAACTATCTCGGGTTCCCGGCCGGTATCTCCGGCGCTGAACTGGCCGAGCGGGCGGTGCTCCAGGCCGACAAGTTCGGCGCGAGCACCCGGATTCCGGCGACGGCGACCGCCTTGGACCGCGACGACGGCCACTACGTCGTCCGGCTGGACGGCGGCGGCTCGGCCACCGCGCGCACGGTGATCGTCGCCACCGGCGCCCGGTACCGCAGGCTCCCGGTCCCGCGACTCGACGAGTTCGAGGAGAGCATCTTCCACGCGGCCACGGCGATCGAGGCCCACCTCTGCGCCGGCGACGCCGTCGTGGTGGTCGGCGGCGGGAACTCGGCCGGCCAGGCCGCCCTCTTCCTCGCCGACCACGCCCGCTCGGTCCGGATGGTGGTCCGGGAGCAGACGCTCGACGAGTTCATGTCCAGCTACCTCGCCGACCGGATCCTCGCGGACGGGCGCATCGAGGTGATGGTGCACCACGAGGTGCGTGAGCTGGTGGGCGAGCAGGGGGTGCTGGAGGCCGTCGTCGTCGAGGACACCGGCACCGGGGAGCGGGAACGCGTGGAGGCCCGGGAGCTCATGGTGTTCATCGGCGCCGACCCGTGCACCGGATGGCTGGCCGACGCCGTCGGTCTGGACTCCGGTGGGTACGTGCTCACCGGCCCCTCGGCGGCCGAGGGCGGAGCCGAGGCGTTCTCCGAGATCGGGCGTGCCCCGCTGCCCATGGAGACCAGCGCACCCGGGGTCTTCGCCGTCGGGGACGTGCGCAGCGGGTCGGTCAAGCGGGTCGCCTCGGCGGTCGGTGAGGGCGCGATGGCCGTCCGGCTGGTCCACGAGCACCTCAGCGGCCTCACCGCGCCCGCGCGTGCCGCCACCTGATCCGGGTGCGGGGGAGGGGTCGGAGGTCAGCGCTCCTCGGGGCGCCGGGGGTGGGGCATGGGGAGAAACGCGGGATGGGTCCGGACCGGCGTACCTGGGGTGAGGGGAGACCGGTCCGGACCCATCCCGCCACGACCGCCGTTCGTCGGGGCGCGACGATCCGACGGCCGGGTCGGGAGGTTCACCCAGTGCGAGTCCGATGCGCAGTACCGACACCCGAGGGCGTCGGCGGGCGAGGCGTACACCGCGGCACCCGCGACCCCGACGAGGGCGTCCGGCGTCCCCGGCGAGCACACGATCCGCAGGGCGTCGCCGCGTGTGCGGAGGCCGCGCGCGAGGTCGACGACCGCCGACGTGACGACCGGCGCCGCGACGCGGGTGTCCCTGACGTCGAGGAGCACGAGCCCTCCGGGATGGTGGCGCAGGGCGACCCGGCGCAACCACACGGCGGCGACGAAGTCCACCACCTCGCGGGTGCGCACCACGGTCCCGCACGGGGTGTCGACGATGGACACCGAGGGCCCGTGGTGGGGGACGGTCATGTCGTGGTGGGTGGTCATGGCTCGCTCTCACGCCGCCGGGCGGCGAACGGGGGCTCCCGAAGTGTGTGCTGGGTGAACGACGAGAGGTCTACCGAGCACGGCGTGCGGCGGTCCATCCGTCCACGGCAACCCTCGACCGTTCGGCGACTGATCAACGGCTCCGCAGCGTCGCTGCCGGAGGGCGGCCGTAGATCTCCTGGTAGGCCTGGGAGAACCTGCTGACGTGGCTGAAGCCCCACCGGTGGGCCACGTCCGCGACGGTGGTCGCCTGAGGCTCCGCGGTGCGCAGCTCGTGGTGGGCGCGCTCGAGCCGGACGAGCCGGAGGTAGGCCATCGGCGTGGTGTCCAGGTGGCGCCGGAAGCCGTCGTGCAGGGTGCGGGTCGAGGCGCCGGCGATCCGTGCGAGGCCGGTGGGCGTGAAGGGCCGCGCCGGGTCGCTGCGGATGGCCTCGACGGCACGACACACCGGCGTCCGGCTCCAGCAGCGCGTGGGGCGTTCCAGCGCGTCACGCCACCGGTGATCGGTGGCGTGCACGAAGCCGGTGACCACGGCGTCGTGCAGGGGCGCGGCGATCATCGGATGGGACAGCACGCTCGGCGTCGTGCCGGCCTCGTCGCACAGCAGCCGGACGAGCCGCTCCCAGCGCCGCCCTGCACCGGCGCGCAGGTCGACGTGTGGTTCCAGCACCGGATCCGGCGGCAGCGGGTGACCGACTTCCTCCTCCAGCGCCTCGTTGACCGCGCGCCGCTCGATGCGGACGGCGTACGAGCCGTAGTCGTCGCTCGTCGTCATCGCCACCGGACCGACCGGGTGGTACACCGCGCCGTGTCCCGGCGTGACGTCCACCGTGCGCCGGCGGTGGCGGGCGTGCATCGAGCCGGAGGCGGCGTAGTTGACGTAGTAGCAGTCCTCCAGGTCCGCCGTCCCGATCTCGAGACCGGAACTGATGGTGGACACCCCGACCGCCAGCGCACCGAGCACGACGCCGTCGAAGCGGAAGTCGTAGCTCGCCGTGCGGTCCACGAGATCCATCGACGTGGTGAAGAAGTCCTGGCCCACCGCCGCCTTGGCGCCGTCGAGGTCGTGCTCGCGGAACGAGAAGAATTCCGCAGGCCTCATGGCGCGCCCGGGTCGCCGTGGCATCCCGAGCCGGCGGTCAGGGTGGTCGCCGGCCCCTGCCCGTAGCTCTCCCGGTAGAGGGCGGCGAAGCGGCCGGCGTTGGTGAAGCCCCACCGGTGGGCGATGTCCATGACGCGCAGACCCGGTCCGCCGGCCTGCAGTTCGCGGTGGGCCCGTTCCAGACGCAGTCTGGTCAGGTACTGCTTCGGTGAGGTGTCGAACTCGCGGACGAACCCGGTGTACAGCGCGCGGGTCGAGAGCCCGACCTCCCGCGCGAGGTGCCCGATGCTGAGCGGGTCGCCGGCGCGCGCGGCCATGAGCTCGGCGGCCTGGTGAACGCGCGACCGCGGCGCCGGGACGGACCGGCGGGTGGTCAGGACCTCGCGCCAGGTGTTGTCGTGCGCGAGGAGCAGCGTGCCCATCACCGCGTCCCGCAGATGCGCCTCGGCCAGCGGGTTGACGGCCTCGGCGTCGGCGACGTCGACGAGCTGTTCGAGCAGCGTCGCCTGGCTGATGAGGGCCGTCGTCGCGGCGGGGGAGTCGATCACCGGGTCGAACTGCAGCCGATCGGGTTCGTCGTCCTCCGCGGTCAGCATCCTGGCGGCCAGCCTGCGCAGCTCGGAGAGCTCGACCCGCATCACGAGCAGTTCGAGGTCCTCGCCCCAGTCCATGACCAGCTCGTCGTCCGGGGTGCCCACGAAGCCGGTCCGCCGCCCGTCGACGGTGCAGGACTCGCCCTTGTGGCGGACCGCCATCGAGCCCCGGAGAGGCAGACACACCGCCAGGTAGTCGGTCAGTGGGGCGGCCCGCAGGCGCACCGGCATGCCGTAGTCCATCCGGAACAAGGAGAGCCCGGGCCGCTGGAACCCCATCACCGACGCGGTGAAGTCCCCGGTCCTGATCGGTGTCACGGTGTGGTGGGACATCAGGGCGTTGACCTGTTCGACCAGCTCGTCGAGGTCGCTGGTCTCCACCAGCGCCGCGCCGACCCGCTGACCGCCCGTCATCGTCCGCACCAGCTCCCGGTAGGGCCTCCTGGCCGCCCGACCTGGACGTGAGCGCTCCGTCCGGTGGGCGGACGCCGACACTATCGTCACGGTCCGGTACGGCGGCCGGGTGCTGGGTCGAGGACAGCAGCCGCAGGCTCGCCGGGACCCTCGTCGGATCAGCGCGGCTCCGTCCCGGTCGCCGGGCGCGTCGGAGCCGTCGCCACGAGCTGGTCCAGCATCGCGTCGATCGCCCGGCGGTCCTCCGCGCCCACCGGGCCACGGGCCCGCACCTGACCGACGAAGGCCGAGGCGAGCTCGTCGACCTCGACGCCGGCGGCCCGGGACAGTTCCAGCAACCGCTCGAACGCCGCCTCGGCGTCGATCGCGTGGTGGGACATCAGCACGCCCTTGGCCTGCCCGATCACGTCGCGGCAGCGCAGCGCGTCGATCAGCCCGTCCACCCGGCGCTCGAGCAGTTCGATCCGTGCGTCGAGGTCGAGCACGTCCCGACGATCGCTCTCGGGCGCGACCCGGCCCGCGAGTCGTCGCAGCTCGGGGACATCCGGCGTCGTGTCCCGTCCCATTCCACCGCCCTCACTCACGAGACGACGGCGAACGCTCCATCCACCGTCGCTACCGACCGGGCGCGCGCGTACGCCCGTTCTCGACGCGCCCACGATAGGAAGGGGTCTGCGCCGGACCGAGACAGAATCCGGCGCCGGCGACGGGCCGGAATCGGCGTCGCCCCGACGGGGCTGCGTGCGGGCGAGGGGGAGGCATACGGATGGCTGACTCGGCGGGTCGCTCGATCATCCGTCGAGGCCGGTGGGTGGGCGGAGGCGGGCAAGCCAGCTCCTCGCGTCCCACGCGCCGAGCCATGCCTCGGTGGCGATGAGCGGGAGGAAGCCGGTCCAGAACTGGTTCATCTGGTCCCAGAGCTCCTGTTTGGGGGCCAGGGACTCGAGGAGGGTGGCGCGGCCGGCGAGACTGACGACGAGTTCGTGCGCGGCCCACTGCGGGTCGACCGCGGCTCTGAGCAGGCCGTCGTCGGCGGCGAGGAAGAACAGCCGGGCGAGGTCGGACTCCCACTCGTTGCTGGTCTCGGCCAGGGTGGGCCGGTCGAGGACCTGGTCGCGGAGGACGCGTGCTGCGCCGCGCACGATGGGGTCACTCAGGCGGACCACGACGTTGTCGGTCACCGCGATGAGCGCGTGGAGCGGGTCGGGTGTGTTGCGCTCGGCGTCGGGGATGACGCGGTCCCAGGAGGCGGTCATCGCCTCGACCAGGGCGGCGGCGACGGCGTGCTTGGACGGGAAGTGGAAGTACAGCGCCCCTTTGCTGGCCGGACCGTGGCTGAGCAGGTCGTTCAGGCTGGTGGCGTGGTAGCCGTGCAGGGCGAACTGCTCGCCCGCGGCGACCAGCATGGCGTGGCGGGTGGCCGCAGCACGCTGTTGCTGATGACGGCCGGCCCGGCGAGGGTCGGCCTCTCCGTCGGCCTCTCCGTCGGCCCGAGGTGCGGCGGGGACGTCGTCGTGTCGACTGCTCATGATGGGGGTTGCCTTGTACGGGACGGTCGGTATGTTTTGACGGTAGCGGGTGCTCGACCGGGGGGCCAGGCCGGAGAGGGTGGGGGGTTTCTCCGGCAGGTTTGGTCGAGTAGGGCATGTCGCGCCCTGTTGATGGGCGGACCGTCCGCGTGGCGCCACCAGCCTTGAGCTGGTGGCGCTACGTCCCGCGGACGACCTTCGCTCTCAGCTACGCGGTGAGTCAACGCGTATGCCTGACGCGCGGTCGGTATCCGGCTCACGGCCGGCTCCCGTCGCTGCGATGAGCTGACGACGTTCTCGTCGTCAGTAGCCGTCGGGTCTGTGTCTCCGACGCCTCAGAACTGCACGTGCAGGTTCACGCCGAGCAGCACCAGGGGCCACAGGAAGAGCGCCAGCAGGAACGAGATCAGGCTCGAGAAGTTCGTGATTCCGTAGCCGTTCGACAGCGCGACCACCAAACCGATGATCAGCCAGAGGAAGCCTCCGAACGACAGACCGCGGCGGCGCATGGGCACTCCTCGAAGGGCTGGGTGCGGAGCCCCCCAGGCGGGAGTCGGGAACCTATCACCGCCGCAACCGCTCCAGGGGTCGTTGTGCCTCGGCAGCAGGCGCCATCCCGGGGCAGTCGACGCCATGGCGCAGCCGTCCGCGCGGTGCGCCGGCTCAGGTCGGCGAGGTCGCCCCAGAACCTGAGGTTGTCCGGGTTGCGCTCGACGGCGTCGTCGCAGGTCGGGGACGGGCCGTGACGCTCCCCGTCACCACGGCCGATCTGTCTCTCGCTCGGTGTCATGCCACGAGCGGCGCGTCCACGTCGGCCTCGGATCGACGGGCCGCAACGATCGCGACGGCGAACAGCACGATGGCCAGGGCGCCGTGCACCCAACCGAGAGTCGGGACGGCGTGCGCGAACTGGCCGAGCAGCACCTGGACGACGACCGTCACCAGGACGACCGCAGCCCACACGACTCCTCCCGGGATCTTCGCGAAGAACGCGACGATCAGCAGGATCAGCGCGATCGCCGGGGTGATCATCTGCCCGTTGACGCTGTGGACGACGAAGCCCACGGCTCCGTCGTAGGCGTGTGCGCGTTGCGTGGCCCGATCGAGGGTCCCGCCACCGCTGATGTAGCTGAGCAGTCCGAAGGTGGCGAAGGCGATCGCGGCGGCCTGCACGAGGACCTCGAGCGCGATGAGGTAGGCGAGGACGCGGTAGGCGGTCTTCATGGTTTCCTCCCGCTATCGGCACGCGGGAGTGTGCTCCGATCACGGTGAAATTCGCGCTCGCCGAGGTTGGCTGTCGCCCGCGGTCCGGCGGCGAGTTCGTGGGCCCGTGGCGGGCCTCGACGGGGGCCTCGTCCGTGTTGCCCGGCGTTTTCTCGGTCGGCAGCACGCGCCCGCCATCGTCACTCTGTGTCTAGCTGCGCTTGCCAGAAGTGATGCATGCGCTTGACGCAGCGGAGCGCAAGCCGCAGTCTCGCGATTGTCAAGCCACAGAAAGCGCTCGACCTATCCGCGCGCTGACAGTCGTCGGCGATGAGGGAATCCATGTGATGTATCGACCGATCCTCGCCTCGCTCGCCGCGGCCGGGATGATCTTAGGTGGGGTCGTCGGCGTCGCTACGGCGAACGCGACCCCCTCAGTGCCCCTGGCAGCCCCGCCACCGACCGATGTCCGAGCCGAACCGGCGGCCGCGCCCGGACCCGACCCCTTCGCTCCTCCGGGGCCAGGTGGGTCCGGCAATGTGCTGGTCGCTCAGACCAGCGGCGCCGTCGCCGGGAACACGCCGGGCCTCTACGGGGGCACGAGCCAGAACGCGTGCGACGGCAAGTCGATGGTCGCCTTCCTGATGCAGAACCCCGACCGCGGTCGGGCGTTCGCCTCCGCTGAGGGCATCGCGCCCACCGCGATCCCGAGCTACGTCGCCGGGCTCACCCCGGTCACGCTCCGGTCGGACACGGCCGTGACGAACAACGGGTTCGCCAACGGCGTCGCCACGCCCTTCCAGGCGGTTCTCCAGGCGGGTAGTGCTGTCCTGGTCAACAAGTTCGGTGTGCCTCAGGTCCGATGCTCCTGCGGTAACCCCCTCCACGGACCCCAGGGCTCGAGCGGGCCCACGAACTTCACGGGTGAGAAGTGGCAGGGCCTCTCCTCCGAGCACGTCAGCGTGATCAGCCCGTCCGCAGTGGCGATCAACGAGTTCGAGCTCGTCACTCCGACGAACGAGATGATCGGGCGCCCGACCGCGAGCCACGGCGAGCACGACACCGGCGGTAAGCCTGTCGGGACGACCGGCTCCACCGGTGGCACGACCGGCACGTCCGGTTCCACGGGTGGCACGACCGGGACGACCGGTTCCACGGGTGGCACGACCGGGACGACCGGTTCCACGGGTGGCACGACCGGGACGACCGGTTCCACGGGTGGCACGACCGGGACGACCGGTTCCACGGGTGGCACGACCGGGACGACCGGTTCCACGGGTGGCACGACCGGGACGACCGGTTCCACGGGTGGCACGACCGGGACGACCGGTTCCACGGGTGGCACGACCGGGACGACCGGTTCCACGGGTGGCACGACCGGGACGACCGGTTCCACGGGTGGCACGACCGGGACGACCGGTTCCACGGGTGGCACGACCGGCACGACCGGTTCCACGGGTGGCACGACCGGCTCTACGGGTGGGACTTCCGGCACGACCGGCACTACCACCGGCACGACGGGTACGACCGGCACCACCAGTGGCACGACCGGAACAACCTCTGGCACCACCGGTACGACCGGCACCACCAGTGGCACGACCGGAACAACCTCTGGCACCACCGGTACGACCGGGACCACCAGTGGCACGACCGGGACAACCTCAGGCACCACCAGTGGGACCACGGGCACGACCGGAACGACTTCCGGCACGACCGGGACAACCTCTGGCACCACCAGTGGGACCACCGGCACGACCGGAACGACTTCCGGAACGACCGGCACCACCTCCGGCACGACGGGTACGACCGGGACGACCTCTGGCACCACCAGTGGGACCACCGGTTCGACCGGAACGACTTCCGGAACGACCGGCACCACCTCCGGCACGACGGGTACGACCGGGACGACCTCTGGCACCACCAGTGGGACCACGGGCACGACCGGCACCACCAGTGGCACGACCGGGACGACCTCTGGCACCACCAGTGGCACGACCGGCACGACCGGCACCACTAGTGGCACCACCGGGACGACTTCTGGAACGACCGGAACCACGGGCACGACCGGAACCACGGGCACGACCGGAACCACCGGCACGACCGGAACCACCGGCACGACCGGAACCACCGGACACCGGACACCGGAACCACCGGGGGTGGCGGCGGGGACTGCGTCGTGAGCGCGGGCGTGACTCAGACAGCCACGACGGTGACCGGAACTTCCGGTGACGACACCATCGACTGCACCAACGCGGGCTCCGCCAAGACGATCATCGATTACGGTGGAAACAACACCATCACCGGATCGGCTTACGACGACACCATCATCGTCAACGGCAGCGGCAACAACACCGTCACCGGTGGGCCCGGCAACGACACGATCAGTGTTACTGGGAACGGCAACAACACCCTCACCGGAAGCGCCGGCGACGACACCATCACAGCCACGGGCACGGGTCAGAACACCATCAGCTATGGGGATCAGACCCCGAGCGTGGGAACGAATGTGCTGGCCCCGGCCACTACGAACGGACCGTTGACGGACAAGGCGATCGTGCCGACCGACCCGAAGGTGCCGACAACGGTTGACCCGAAGGCGATCGTGCCGACCGACCCGAAGGTGCCGACAACGGTTGACCCGAAGGCGATCGTGCCGACCGACCCGAAGGTGCCGACAACGGTGACCCGAAGGCGACGGTGACCCCGAAGGTGCCGACAACGGTGACCCCGAAGGTGCCGACGACGGTGACCCCGAAGGTGCCGACGACGGTGACCCCGAAGGTGCCGACAACGGTGACCCCGAAGGTCCCGACAACGGTGACCCCGAAGGCGCCGAGCTCGGACCAGAAGGCGCCGAGCGTGGACAAGTCGAAGGCACCGAGCTCGGACCAGAAGGCGCCGAGCGCAGACAAGTCGAAGGCACCGAGCTCGGACCAGAAGGCGCCGAGCGCAGACAAGTCGAAGGCACCGACCACGACCGAGCCGAACGCACCGAGCACGGAAGGAATGATCGCTCCGGTCCTGATCGATCCGCAGCCCCTGACGCCGTAAGGCAGTAGTGGCGACCGAATGGCTCCGACCTCTCCCCAGAGGCCGGAGCCATTCGTTTCGACGGACCGAGGACTCGTCAGACCGTGCTGGGGGCGCTGCCTGTCTTCCCTTGTCCGCCGACCGCGACGGTGAGAGTGTCGTCGGCGGTCCAGGACGGACCGACAGCCGGCCGCCAGCGGCACGACGTGGCGGTCACCATCCCTGCAGGGGCCCGCGCCCGATGCCACGGTCGGGCAGCCGGTCCCTGCTCTCGACTGCGCTGGGCCTTCGCCCTGGCCCGATGTGCCGGCGAGGCGGGCATCGTTCGGTGCTGCAGCCGGCGCCCGTCATCGAGGGTCACCGAACCGGCGTAGTGGACCGTCGGCCGTCACTCGATTGCGCACGCGAAACCGGCCGAGAACGACTCGGCGTTCATCATATCGGCGAGTTGCGATCACTCGGCCGTGTCCTTAGGCTCACAAGCACATTGACGTTCTGCGTCATGTCTCCGCACCCGGACCCGTGTCGGATCAGTCTCGATCGTCGACGTCGCCGACGAGCGTTGTGTCGATACCTCACAGCATGCGCCGAGACCGAGTCATCTCCGCATGGTCGGGCCACGCTCCCCCAGGGAGCGCTGCTCGCGCGGGTGATGCGCTCCCTCGATGGCGGAGAGCAGAAAGGGCGGAGCCTTCGTGCCCATGATCGGCTGGATCATGATGGGTCTGGCGGTGTGGTTCCTCCTCAGTTGCGGGATCGGCCTCGTCCTGGGTGCCTTCATCCGAGCGGCTGATGCCGAAGCCGCCCACAAGCGCCTGAGCACGGCCATGAAGACCCTCGCGGAGCCGCAGCTGCCCGCGGCGACCGCCGGGGGAGTCGGGGACGGGTATCAGCGGAGCTCCGGCGTCTGAGCGCTCACGCGCACGATGACCGCCGCCGCGAACCGACATTCATTCTCGTGGACTGCACGAGTGGACAAGGCCCAACCGCGAAGCTCGGCACCGCGGTAGTTGCCGACCGCAACGACAACGCATCGTGGCGAAGCCGGACACAGGGCTCGTGTCGAGCGGCTGAGCGCCGACCGTGAACACGGTGTAACAGCGAAATCGTCGTCTGACGACATCAGACCACCCTTCCGCCGCCTTGTCCGGCGGCCGTGCGAAAGACATAGTTGCGCTTAGTGCCCTGGACCCCGGCGCCCGTTCATGCGGACGTGGACCGTTCATCAGGGGGCCGTTGTGGAAGTCGGCGTTGTCATCGGCAGGGCTACCGCGCGGGCACCTGGACGTGCTCCGCCGCAGGTGGGTGTGCGGTGACCATCTGCTTGCTCTACGACGACCGTCGTCACGCGCGCGAGCGGCTGGGGATCATGTTCGCCAGGGTGCCCGGTGTACAGCGGGTGATCGGGGTGACGAGTGCGGACGAACTGGTCAGTCGACTCGTCGAGGAGCCGGAACTCCTGGCCGTCGTCGGCACCCAGCGGGCCGTGCCGTCCGGACTCGATGCCATCCGCCGTGTCCTCGCGCTCCGGCCCGGTGCCGCGATCATCGCTGTGGGGTCGTACGACGACTGCGCCACTGTCCGAGCAGCGGTCGCCGCGGGCGTCCGAGCTTACGTCCGGTGGGACGCGTCGCCGCTGGTCGCGCTCGGTCTCGTACACGCCATCGACGCGAGCACCGCGCAGCCGTCACCCGTCCGTCTCGCCTCGCGCGTCGACGCCGACCCACCCGCCGCGGGATCGCCCATCCGGAGTACCGAAGCATGGGAAGCACCGGGGCTGGTCGGCGACGTCTCCGTCCGGTCGACCGTGCAGGCGCAGTTGGGCATCTCCCGACGGGAGATGCAGGTTCTCGGCGGCATCAGCCAGGGGCTGAGCAACGCAGAGATCGGCCGGGAGCTCTACCTGTCCGACAACACCGTCAAGTCCCATGCGCGCCGGCTGTTCGGGAAGCTCGGCGTCCACGAACGGGCCCACGCCGTCGCGCTTGCGTACCGCTGCGGACTGTTCGCCAGGTCCGCCGCCGTCCTGTGATCCCGATGTCGGAGGAAGCGCCGGTCTCCGGGTCCTCACCTCACGTCCCGGCGATCGAGTAACACCCGGGCCGGCTGCTGCGAATACTCAACGGGAGAGCACGCACAGTCACAGAATCTGTTACGTTGGGGAATCAGGCGAGCAGCCTGAGGATGGGGGATGGCGATGCGACGGACCCCCGGGTCGGGCGACGAGAGATCGGGCGGAGCCGCTCAGCTCGTCGGCCCGGAGGTGGCCCAGCAGGCACACCCCGCATGGTGCGACTTCGACGCTCCGGGCGCCCTCGGCGGCGTCGAGCACTACTCACGCCTCTTCGTCTGGCGGTCGTCCTACCTGTCCGAGGTCGTCGTGGTCGGGTGGCTGCGCCGCATCTGCTACGCAGACGGCGGTGAGGAGACCCCGGCCGTCGTCCTGCAGGTGGACAACCCCGATCACCCGGGCGAGATCGCGCTGGCCGCGGAGGACCTGGATTCCCTGGCCGAGCATCTCCTGTCCCTCCGCGGGGGTCTCCGCGACTGAGCGGCGCGCCGGTCCGGCTGCCGCCCTCACGTTTCCGACGTGTCCGTCGTCGTACACCCGTCGCCTCG
The DNA here is from genome assembly GCA_963849235.1 of uncultured Actinomycetota bacterium. Classification (GTDB taxonomy): domain Bacteria; phylum Actinomycetota; class Actinomycetes; order Mycobacteriales; family Pseudonocardiaceae; genus Actinomycetospora. The sequence goes on from CAWKGY010000014.1 coordinate 72,304, forward strand.
GTACTCGCTCGTCCGCTGGCGACCTTCGTTCGCGATGCGGAACTGCTTCGCCAACTCGACCAAGGCCCGCCACTGGTCGTCCGTGAGGTGGTGGAAGTCCTCGGGCAGGGTGCGCGCGAGGTAGGCCGGGCGGCTGATCTCGGCCAGCACGGCGTTGTAGTCCAGGTCCAGCGCCGCACACAGCGGTCTGATGGTGTCGTATCGAGAGTGCGAGACCCGGCTCTTGAGCACGTTGTGGACGGTGCCCTCGGAAACCGGGTCGCCGAGATCCGCCGTGAGTCGAGCGAGCTGCTTGATGTTCACTCCGCGTCGCTGCATTGCCTCACGGAGGATCTCGCCCAGGCTCCGCTCCACAGGACGTCACTGTACGGTGCGTCGGCCACGGGGCGCCCACCTAGTGACACAGACGAACCGAAGTAGGCCAGGAAGCGCCACCCGATAGCGTCCGAGTCCGAGTCGGGACGACGCAGTGTGCGCGATACCGGTGAGTTGCGATCAGCACCACGCGATCTGGGCTCAAGTCCGAATTAACGACATGCGCCTGACTCGGCTTTCGGCCCACGAATTCATCGATATCGACGATCGGCCGGGGCGAGTTCCTGCCGATGTGCTGCAAGCGCCTGGACGAGGGTTCAGCACCGGAGGAATCTCCTCGGGGTGTGCCTTCATCGCGGCGGCCTGCTGCTTCGCCGACGGCCGGGCAGCAGAAGACGGAGCTCGATGAACGCGGCCGGGTGGATGCATTGCCCCCTCGCTCCGACACGAGCGCGCTTCGGCACGTGTCGATTCGGCGTCGATCCCCGCGCCACCTTGTCCGTGGCCGCCCGGCAACTTAGGCTCAGTGTCTAGTTACTATCTTGCGCTCGACGCTCCAGTCCTGGGTCGGTACGCATCCGTCGTGATCTCTCGCGCTGGCGAGGGCCTGCCGTGCTGGTCACCACCGAACCAGATCGCACCCTCCGGTCAGCTGTGGCAGGAGAACGCACATGAACTCGACTCGCCATCCTCCGACACTCCGCCAGGTGACCTCCAGCGCTGCACGGACAGCGGGCCGCCATGGCTCGTGGGGCGAGTGCCTCGCGCGGACGATCGCGTGTCGGTCGGGACGTCCTCGGCGACCCCGAGGCCCGAGCGCCGTACCGGCTCCTCTGCACGTAACCGCGCGATTCCACCATGTGCACTAGATGCTCCACGTCGGCGCACGTGTTGGTCGACGGCTTGCGCACGATGATCACCGTGAATTACGTCCCGATGCCGGACCTCGTCGCGGTTCTGGACACGACAGCGGCAGCGTGGGTTCTGAGCCTCGACTCGGGCAGCCCCTCGGAAGATCACTGCTGGGCGATGCTCGACGTGCTGGAGGTCCTGGCCTTCGGGGCCCAGGCTGCCGAGTCCGCGACGAGGGTGGCGTGACCATGCGCCCCTATTCCTGGTGAGAGTGGTCGGAGTGGCCCACGTTCGATTCCGACGGCGACGTGCTCTTGGGCCATTCCAATCTCAACCCTTGCAGTGCGTCGGATCCGGCGGCACCGCTCGCCTCGTCGCCCCGAGTCTCGGCGACGGCCGCACGGACCAGGGTCAGGATGGCGTCACGCATCCGCTCCGACAGCCGTTCGGTGAGGGCGGGCAGGAGATGCGCCAAATCTGTGCCGCGCGAGCGAACGTCCAGACCGACGCTCCGCGCGGCGGCGAGGACGACGGTCGTGATGTCGACTTCCAACACCTGGGAGATGACGGTGAGCGACGCCGGGTCCGGGAACTTCCGCTGCTGGACGCCGGATCCCAACTGCTGCCACCTCCCGCGGGTGAGAGCGCGTCCGGAGGCGCGCTCCAGGTCGCTGTAGGACCAGCCGCGCTCCTTCATGCAGGCACGGATGAGATCGTGGAGCGACAACGCAGAGTAATACTTCGCGCGTGATTCGTCCTCGGACACTGCTGCTCGCTCACAGTCGGCGTTGCGTGATCCCGATCGTCTTCCGCAGGGGGCAGCGCGCATTATGCATGCCCGACGCGCGGCGGATGAGAACTCCGGGAGGCGTGGCTACCAGCCCGCCTCGGTCACACGACGCATCGCCCGTCGAGGCCCAGGCCCCACGGCGGCGAAGGTCACCGGAGTCCACGGGGACCGTCGCCGGTATCGGCGGTGAGGTCGCCGGGCTCCGCCCGCGTCGTCGTGACGGCGCCCATGGTGTCGCCCGCGCGCTCCCGACCCGCGACTCGGTCGGGTCGTCGAGGTTCGGCCGGCGAATCGGGTCGCGACCGGGCTCTTCGTCGTCGCCACCTCAGCCGGGCGGACAGGACGAGGTTGCCGGCGTACTCCGGGGGCACGAAGGCCAGGTAGGTGGTGAGCATGAGCATGCTGAAGAAGCCCACCATGATCGAGAGCCCGATGGACAGATGGAGCAGGACCCCGAAGGCGAGTACCCAGGGGCGGAGAGCGCGGTTCCAGATGAAGATGGCGAGGCTGAGCTCGAGCAGCAGGGTGCCGAAGGTCATGAGCTCGGTCAGGACGACGGAGTCGGTCACGAAGCTCGGCGTCGGGAAGCGATGTATGTCGCCGACGCGCAGGGCGTAGGAGACCGCGGTTCCGTCACGCCACAGGTCGCCCTGCAACTTTCCCCACAACGTCGCGAAGTAGACGACGCTGAGCTGTATCTGGATGAGCCGGAGCGCCCAGGGCGCACGGAGCGGGAACTCCCAGAACTGATCCCGTGCACGACGCCACCGATCCACCGACAGGGCCTCGCCGGCGGGGGAGAACACGAGGTAGAACGTGAGATTGCGAAGCAGGAAGTCGCCGGCGTTGAGTATCAGGGGGTCGCGGCGCTCGAACGACATCACCCCGACCAACAGCAGGACCGTCGCGAGACGGGTCCGGAAACCGACCATGACGCCGACCGCTCCGACCAGTGTCGCCGCCCAGAGGGCGAGCACGACCGACGCGTTGCTGGAGAACTGCAGCACCGACCAGGTCCCGGGGCCGGTGGCCGGCGTCGCCGGGAGCACGCCGGCCGGTCCGTAGAACGCCATGAGGTTCGGTGCCTGCGACAGGACCCAGAGTGTCGCGACGAAGCCGAACGCGATGCGGAGGATGCCGATGGTGGACGTGGGTTCGGGCCGGAACCAGAACGTGTTCCACCCCGACCGGACGCGGTCCGCGCTCGCCCTCATCGGGCCGTCACCGACGCGGTGTAGAGGTCCTGGTCGACGAAGGGCAGGGAGTCCGGTTCCCGACCCGGCGGCAGGTTGTCCGATACCCGCCGCACCAGCGTCACACGGACCGGCTTCCCGCCCTGCTGCTGATCCTGGTTGACGACCCACTCGGCGTACGGCCTCCACAGCGCCCGGCCCCCGACGGGATCGGACAGGGACTCTTCGTACTTCTGCCATCGATAGCCCCAGTAGGCCGACAGCCCGATGCCGGTCGGGATCGGGTGAACCGCCACCGAACCGTCGGCGTGCTCGACGCGAGCGAGGACGTAGACGGTCTGTTGGCGCGGGTTGGGGGAGAAGATCGACCAGCTCTGATCCAGCCCGGTCAGATTCAGGTACACCTGGTCCGCGCCCATCAGGCCGTTCTTGATCACCGAGTCCGGCATGTTCTGGACGAGGACCGCTGCGACGGTCACGACGAGGAAGACGGAGATCAGCGCCCGCTGTCGAGTGGACCCGGCCGAGCGCGCCGACGGCTCCACGGGCCCGGCGTGCGGCGCGCCCGGCGGGGGAGTCTTCCCGTCCTCCGGACCGCCACCCCCCGGTGGATCAGCAGCGTCGCCTTCTCGGGGCGATGGGGTCGCGGGGTCTGCCGCGCGCCGCCATCGTGAGATCGACGTCAGCAGCACCACCATCGAGATGGCGCGCGGGGTTCGGCGTCCTCTCCGTGACGGCGTGGAGTCGTCTCGGACCTCGGTGTCGTCGAGCGCCACCTCTGACCATCCCCAGCCCGTATCGGGTTCCGCGGCGAACACCTGTGTCGGAAACCGGTGCCGGGGGCTTGGACACCATGTGCGCGAGGTCGTGTCGGCCTACGCACCGACCGGTCGTCAGGCCGACCACCAGGAGCCTGGCCGGGCACGTGACCGCCGGAACCACTCCGAGGAGCTGCGCCGACGCCGCGGCGGCACGCCCGGAGGAGCGACCAACGCACACGTGATGTCGAGCGCAGATGTTAAATCTGATATTGAGCCTACGGGTTGCTCGACGAGGTGTACAGGGGTGCGAGCCGGGGGCGTGGTGTCGCGGACGGGTCGTCGAGCCGCGCGGGAGTCAGGAGTGGTGCTTCGCGGCCGGTGGCCACAGGGCTGCCGGGCCGTCCGATCGATCAGGTTCGGTCGGGATCGGTGCCTGGACCAGTTCTTCGGCGACCCGAAAGATGAGAGCGCTGCCGAGCAGGTGGCCGAACTGCAGCCAGGAGACCAGTTCTTGATGCAGCAGTTCTCCCACCGGGCCGGGGTAGAGCAGCTGGGCGCGCCTGGACGCGAGGAGGAGCACTTCTTTGGCCGACAGTTCCATGGGCTGCGCGGAGCCCGGGTCAGGCGAACCGTGGCGCGAACCGGACGCGCCGCTCATCGCGCCGCTCTCGATCCCGGGCTCGGCGTCGTCGCCCCGTCTGTACCCCTGTGCCGGCCGTCGGCGAGAGTGGCGGGCCTCGACAGGACGTCCGCCGCGAGACGGGGGATGAGGGCGTCGCGATACATGCGGTAGCCGAACTCCGCGTGGGCGAGGAGCTCGCGGTGTATCAGGTCGCCCACGGGGCCGGGAAAGGCCCGCCGAGCGTGGTGGGCGGCCGCGCGGAGCCTCGACTTCTCGTGAAGGGCGAGAGCCGCGGCGTCCCCGTCGATGGGTGGTGGCGTCACCGGTAGGTCGATCACGGGACGGTCCCGTCACCCGAGCAGCGGTACGAGCAGGTCGGCTGCCCGCGCAGCCCCGTCAGCCGGGCCGGCCGTGGGTCGTACCCCGCTGTCCAGCAGCTCGACGACCGCGGCTGCCACCAGCTCCGGGGTGGCCTCGGTGTAGTCCATCCGCCGCCCGGCACCGATCCGCGCCAACCGGTGCGGCACGTGGAACTGCTGCTCGAAATGGTGGAGCAAGGGGACGTACAGGAACGGGCGACCGGCCAGGGCGAGTTCCATCGTGGTGGTGAGCCCGCCCTGCACGACGGCGACGTCGCACGCGGTGAGCTCGCGTTCGAGGTCGGGTACGTAGCCGCGCACCTCCACGCCCTCGGGAACACGGAGCGAGGCGGGGTCGATCCGTGGTCCGGCGACCGCCACCATCCGCAGGCCGGGGACCTGCCCGGCCAGCAGCGGAAAGGCGCCGGCCACCCGCTCGAGCAGAGCGCGACCCACGCCGGACCCGCCGACGCTGACGAGGCACACGCGTTCGTCGGGCCCCCACCCGAGCTCGGCACGCAGCTCGTCCGGCTCGGGGAGCGGACGTCCCGTGGGCACCCAGCCGCTGAACGCGAAGTGCTCGGACGTCCAGTCCCTCACGGTCGGCAGGCCCGGTCCGAGTGGGACGGTCACCAGATCCTGTGGATCACCGACGAAGACGGAACGGTCGCGCATCCGCGGATAGCGGGCGACGTGCTCGACCATCTCGGCGTTGTAGTCGGCCGTCAGGGCCGCCTCCTCGCGCCCCCCGTCGGGCATCGGGAGCCAACCGACGAAGTCGGTGAGCCAGGCGAAGGGGGCACGCTTGAGCTCCGGGTTCTCGTGCAGGAAGTGGTCGATCTCCCAGCCTTCGTCGGCCACGACGAGGTCGTAGTGCTCGGCCTCGACGACGTCGGCGAACACGTGGAAGTTCGCCAGCAGGATCTCGTCCATCCGCCGGATGGCCTGGAAGGCGTGCAGGTCGTGACCTGCGGCCTCCGACTCGATATGGGCGCTCTCGCCGGCGAGCAGAGCGCTCGCGGGGTGCATGCGCGACCCCTCCGCGTGCAGGACCGTCGTGACGGGGTGCTGGGCCAGCCAGTCGATCTCGAGGTCCGGGCGACGGGCCCGCAGCTCCCGTGCGATCGCGACGTCGCGGCGGGCGTGTCCCAGGCCGATCGGCGAACTGACGAACAGCGCCCGGCGGGGCCGGGAGCGGGCCGGCGTCCAGCTCGCGCGTCGTGGGCGCGGGCCGGACACCGACCGGAGGAACTCCCGGAGGAGGAGGTTGACCTGCACCGGTTCGCGGACCGGTGGTGCGTGCCCGCCGCCCGGGATCGTCACCAGCGAACCACCGGTCCAGGTCGCGATGGCGACGCCGTTCGAGTACGGGGTGACGGCGTCCGCGTCACCGTGGACCACGAGCACCGGGCAGCGCACCGCCCGGCAGACGGCTTCGGCGTCGCGGGCCGTCGGTTCGCCGACGCCGACCGCCGTGCACGCGAGAGTCTCGCCGTCGGTGTCCAGGCCCCACCCGACGAGGTCCTCCCACTGCTTCGACGAATGGGGCTCCGTGACGATCTGGGACGCGAAGAACTCGACCCAGTCCCGGTAGTCGGCCTTCCAGTAGTGGCGGTTGGCCTTCCCCCATCCCTCGTGGTGGTCCCGGACCTCGTCGAAGTCGGCGGGAAGTGGCCAGGGGAGTGCTGCGCCGATCGCGACGACGCCGTCGATCCGCTCGGGGTGCCACGCGGCGAGCTGGAGAGCGCGCCGCGCGCCCAGCGAGAGCCCGATCGCCACGGCCCGCCCGGTGTCGGTGGCGTCGAGGACCGCCACGACGTCCTCGACGGCCTCGCGGTCGAGGTACGCCCCGGGGTCGGCGGGGCGGTCGGCTGCGCCGTTGCCCCGTCCCTCGACGGTGATGACGTGGAACTCGCGGGCGAGGAAGGGCACCTGCCCCTTCCACTGCCGCATGTGCACGATCGCCCACGAGGTCAGGAGCACGGCCGTGCGTGCTCCCGCGGGCCCGGCAAATCGCTCGTAGCCGACGCGGACCCCGTCCCGTTCGATCGTCCCGACCTCGTCGGGCTCCCGTGCGCGCACGGCCCCCGCCCCCTCTGCAGCCCGTTCAGGGCCGAATCTCGTAGACGATGTTGAACGGTGTCTCGGCGACCCGACGGAAGCGGGTGAAGCCGGCGTCGGTCGCGATCTGACGGATCGCTGCGGGGCCGGCCTGGGCTCCGAGGCTGTAGCCACCGGGTTGCGAGCGTGCGCTGGGAACGCACAGGAAGGTGGACATCGCGTAGTAGAGCCGGGCCACCGGGTTCAGGTTCTCGGCGAGTGAGTCCCCGGCGTGGGGCTCGACGACCATCCACGTCCCGTCCGGGGCCAGCGAGTCGCGGACGTGCCGGGCTGCCCCGAGGGGATCCCCCATGTCGTGGAGGCAGTCGAAGGAGGTCACGAGGTCGAGATCGCGGCCGGAGAACGCGGCGGCGGAGGCCACCTCGAAGGAGGTCCGGTCCGCCACCCCCGCCTCGGCGGCGCGCTTGAGCGCGATCTGGATGGACCCGTCGTGGTAATCGGAGCCGGTGACCGTCGACGCCGGGTAGGCCTGCGCCATGAGGATGGTGGACGCTCCGTGCCCACAGCCCACGTCCGCCACGTGGCCCCCGGCGCGCAGCTTGTCCTCGACCCCGTCCAGGGCAGGGAGCCACGCGGAGACCAGGTTGGCGACGTACCCGGGGCGGAAGAAGGTCTCGCAGCCGTCGAAGACGTCCGGGTCGTGTTCGTGCCAGCCCATCCCCGCGCCGGTGCGGAAGGCCTCGGTGATCCGAGGTTCCGCCCGCAGAGCGCCGAGGGCGAGGACGAACGCACCCGGCAGGTAGATCGGGCCGTCGGGGTCGGTGAGGGCGAACGCCTGCTCCTCGTCCAGCGCGAACGTGCCGGTGTCCGCGTCGTACTGCACGTAGCCGCTCGCGGCCTGCGCGGCGAGCCATTCGGTGACGTAGCGGGTGCTCGTCTCGGTCCGCCGGGCGAGCTCCTCAGGGCTCGCGGGTCCCTGAGCCAGCGCCCGGTAGAGCCCGAGCCGGTGGCCGATGACCACGCCACCGGCCACGCTCGCGGCGCCGAGGTCGGTCACCATCCGTCCGACGAACGCCATCAGCTTGTCCTGGTCCACCGTCATCGTCGTCTCCTCGCTCGGGTGTGGGTCACGACGACGACGCTGCCGGGAGCCGTTGCGCGCTCATTGCGCCGCGGCCGCGTCGGTGGGCACGGACGGGCACCCCTCGACCGACGAGGCCGCGGCGCGCACCGTCTGCCACCCGTGCCGCTCCGCGGCGGCCACCAGGGGGGCCAGCACAGCGCCCGCCCGCTCCGGTCGGCCGACCCTCCGCCATGCCCGAGCGACGCAGAGGTAGGCGTCCGCTCCGAGGAGCCACGCCGAGCCAGGAGGCGCGGTGATGTCGGCGAGCAGCCGGTCGGCTTCGCGCAGAGTCGGTGGCGCGTCTCCGTCGGTCGCGGTCCGCACCTCCGCCTCGGCGAGCGGGGCCAGGCACCGCAAGCGGCACGCGGCGACGGCGTCCGGCCCGGCGGCGGCGACGGCCTCACCGGCCACGAGCCGGGCCCGGCGCACCTCCCCGGCCTCGAGCAGGGAGCTCGCGAGCAGCGCCCGAGCGGTGGGCCACCACCACGAGTGGGCCGCTCGTCCGCCGAGCTCGACCGCACGCCGTCCGAGCTCCAGGGCTTCATCGAGGTCCCCCTGCAAGCGGGCCACCCAGCCGAGATGAGCGACGAACCACGTCGCGTGGCCGGGGTAACCACTGTGCGCGCTCGCGTCGACGGCCTCACCGATGCGCTCGCGGGCCTCGTCCCACCGTCCGCCCGCGATGGCGCCGAAGGAACCCTCGAAGATCGCCCACGGCAGGAGCCAGCGGTCGTCCCGTCGTCGCACGAGGGGCTCCATCTCCTCGATCACCTCGGCGAGATCGACGACGTTCCCGAGGTAGGCGTGCGCCGTCTTGAGCCCGTCGAGTCCCACGACGAGGGTCTCCTCGTCGCCGGCCACGCGGGCGGCTAACACGGCGCGGGCGCCTTCGTCCAGAGCCTCGCCGAACGCCAGACGGTGCGTCGCGAGGACCGCCAGACGGGCTCGGAAGTCCGCCTCGGCGCCGGCGTCACCGCAGCCGAGGGCCAGTCGCAACCCCTGGTGCAGGCGGGCGGTGCTCTCGCTGATCGGTCGGCCGAGGGCGACCGGGACGTCGCCGCCGAGTTCGCGCAGTGCAGCCATCTGCAGACGACGGTCGCCGGCCTGTCGGGCCGCGTCGGCCGCGCCGTCCAGGTCTGCCCAGGCCGCGGTGAAGTGTTCCAGGCCTTCGCGGGCGCGGGCGCGGGCGAGCAGCACACGGCCGATCACCTCGGTCGAGCCCGCATACCGGGCGGCGTCCAGGGCTTGGCCCAGGAGGGCCTCGGCGTCGCCGACCCCTCCCCGGCGGGTCGCGGCCCTCCCGGCCAGCAGGAACGCGCGTGCCGCCCGGTCCCAGTCCTCGACCGCGAGCGCGTGTACGCCCACGGCCTCCGGAGTCGCGGTCAGCAGGTCGGCCGCACGGCGGTGGTGGAGGCGCCGGGTGGGCACCGGCGTGGTCACGTACAGGATCTCGTGGATCAGGTCGTTCGCGAACTCGTACGTGGGGCCCGCCACGACCAGGAGTCGCGCCGATGCGGCCTGCTCACACCGCCGCCCGGCCTCGGCCGGGTCCAGCCCGAGCAGGCGCGCCACGACGACCGGGTCCACGGTCGCGCCGAGTACCGAGCCGGCCCGGAGGAGCTCCTCCACGGCTCCACCGAGCCGGCGGACCCGGGCCACCACGGCGGCCTGCAGTGACTGGGGGATGTCCTGGTCGCCGGCGGTCAACCCCCGCAGTACCTCGACGACGAAGAAGGGGTTGCCGCGCGTCCGGCGCGTGATCGCCGCCTCCCGGCCGGCGTGCCCCGCGCGTCCGGCGAGCTCGGCGACGTCCGTGGGCGACAGCGGCCCGAGGTCGATCCGGCCGACCGTCCGATCGAGGGCCGCGAGGGCCGTGCTCCCCTCCTCGAGGCGCACCGTGGCCACGACGAGCAAGCGGGCGTCTCCGACCCGCAACGCCAGGTGGTGCAGCAGCTCCGTCGTGGCCATCCCGGCGTTGTGCAGGTCGTCGAGGACCAGCAGCATCGCCCGGGTGGTGGTCAGGGCGCGCAGCAGTGCACCGATCGCCTCGAAGGTGCGTCGGGCGTCCGATGCCGACGCCTCGAGGTCCGGCAGGCCGAGTGCGTCGGCGAGATCGGGGAAGAGTTCTCCGAGGACCCGGGCGTGGTGCCCGGCCGCCGCACGCAGTTCCCGGGTCGGGAGTCCCGCCAGGGTGGCGCCGAGGGCATCGACCAGGGGCTGGAGGAACAGCGAGCGTTCCGCGACGTGACAGCGACCGACGGCCACCCGAGCGCCGTTCTCGCCCGCGATGCGCTGGAGCTCGGCGGTCAACCGCGTCTTGCCGATCCCGGCCTCACCGACGACGAGGACGACCCCGGCGTCGCCGGTACCGGAGCGTTCCCAGTGCCGGACCAGGCGCGCGGTCTCCGCCGCACGGCCGACCATCATCTGTGCCGCGCCGGGCGGGGCGCCCGGCCGGCGCGGGGTGCGCGCGGCGGTGCGAGTCGTCGGCACGGCAGGCGTCTCGTGCAGCAGGGCCAGGTAGGCCTCGCGGGTCGGCGGTGAGGGCTGGACACCGAGCTCGTCGACCAGCCGTGCACGGAACGCGTGGTAGGCCACGATCGCCCGGGCAGGCTCCCCCGCCGCCTGGTCAGCGGCGAGCAGGAGGCGCATCGCCGGCTCGTCGTACGGGTCGGACACCAGGGAGTCCGACGCGAATGTGCCGGCCGCGACGGCATCGCCCGAGTCGAGCGCCGCCTCGGCGGCACAGTGGTGCGCGGCCCGCCGCAGTTCGCTCCACCGTCGGCGGACGTCGACGACCCACGGGGCGTCGTCCTCCTCGACCAGCGGCTCCGCTCGGAGGAGCTGCAGGGCTCGCCCGGCCGCCGTGGTCGCCATCCCCGGGGCACCTTCGGCAAGGCGACGGGAGGCCTGAGCGAGCAGGTCGGCGGCCTCGTCGAGGTCCACCCGCACGGCCGGAGGCTCACCGAGCCGGTATCCCAGGCGGTCACCGAGGACAGCTCCAGCACCGAGCCGCCCTCGGAGGCGGCTGATCAGGGTCGCGACGTTCGCAGCCGGACTCCGTGGTGGTCGAGCGGACCACAGCGCGTCCGCCAGACGGTCGGGAGCCACCGCTCGGGGATGTTGCGCGGCCAGGACCGCCAGCAGCCGGCGCTCCTTCGCGCTCCCGATGCGCAGTTCCTCGGGTGGAGAGCCTTGCTCGACCCGCAACGGACCGGCAAGCCGGACCGTGACTGCCATCACTCCACTATGCGGTCCGATACACGGCGCAGCAAGGGTCGGCGGTACCGATCAGCGCTGTCCGGTCACCGTGAGCGATACATCGCCGGGTTTTTCCACCACGAATGGGGGAGCGCGGCGACCGATCCGATCGCCGACCTCGTCACCGGCCTCGGTCGAGCCAGGGGCCGAGGTAGTCCCGGTCGGCCGGGCTGAGGTCACCGATGAGCGCGACCATGCGCCGGACCCGTTCGGCGGCGTCGCGCGTGAGACGGAAGTCCTCGTCGCGCGACAGGGGGCTCTCGGGGCTGAACTGCCGGGCGGTGGTGACGATCTGCGGGACGAACGACCTGAGGTCGTCCGCGTCGTCGGCGCCGAGCCCGGGGTCCAGGCCGGCCTGCTCCAACCGGGCCTCGACGTCCTCGAGCTGCTCGGTGAGCCAGGTCCACGGGTCGGCGGTGAGGTCGACCGACCAGGTCCGCTCGGAGGGCTCGACCCCCTCGAAGCAGGGGTGGTAGTGGGCAGCGGAGAACGACGTCGACGGCCGGTCGAGGCGGTTGAAGAGGTCGGCGCGCCAGAAGGCGCCGTCGATGACGGTCTTCTGCGCGGCCGACTCGGTACCCCGGTGGGGTTGCGGGTCGAGCAGCCGGAGCTCGACGCGGGCGCCGTGCTCCTTGACGGCGTCGGAGGAGATCTCGAACCAGCGCCGGACGTTCACCGCGAGGCGCGTGAAGGTGAAGGAGATCAACATCGGGCGCTCCTGACGTCCTGCAGGGTGGTCTGCTGCTCCGTGCCAGGACACACCACGGCACACCGCGACTGCCAGAGCGCGGCCAGTAGGTGCGGCGCAGCCGTGCCCGCAGCGGGTGAGGCCGACGCGGGCTCATCGCGGTGTCGGCGTCGCCGGGGTCCGCTGGAGGCGGCAGGGTCCTCCACCTGACGCGGACGAGGGCACCCGGACGGCACCTCACAGCGCCACGCGGACGGCCCAGTCCACAGGTCCGAGTGTGTCCAATCCGACCGTGCTCTAGTAACTTGGAGTCATGTCGTTGGACGACTCGGGGCTGGCGATCGCCGAACAGGCGACACGCGCCCTGGGCAGTCTCGAGCGCTACGGACACGTGCTGCGGCCGACCGGGGCGGACGAGACGGCATGGCGGCTGGAGATGCTCGAGGAGCTCGTCCGGGCGGGTCACCGGCTCGCCGGCGCCGTCGGGCGCGTCGTCGGGGACGACGACCCGGCCGTCGACCGGATGGTCAGCGAGCTGAGGTCGGCGGTCGACGAGCACTGCGAGCGCCTCGTCCGGGCCGTCCGCGATCACCCCGACGCCCGGTACCGGCGGACGGCGTCCGGGGGAGACCGCGTCGTGCCGTTCCCGACGCCCTACGTGCGCCCGCACGGCGACGTGCCCCGGCCCACCGGAGCGGTGGCGCCCGCCGGCAACGTCGCACCCGCGGGAGACGTCGCGCCCTCCGAGAATCCCGCCGCCCGGACCACCGTCGACCCGTCGATCCAGCGCGTGGTGATCGGCCGGGCGGCCGAGGTGCTCATGTCGCGCCTCGGTCTGGGGGTCGACGCGGCCTACGCCCTGATCCTGGAGCGTGCCCGCGATACCGGCACGTCGACCTACGAGGTCGCCGCCCGGGTCGTCGAGGAGGACTGAGGGGCGCGCGTCAGCCGGGGAGCGCGGTCCCGGTGAGCTCGGCGCAGTAGTCGAGCAGCGCGTCCTGCCGGGCGACGTCGAGCGCCTGGTCGGGCGGCCGTATCGCCTCCTGGTGATAGAAGAAGCCCCCCGTCGTCCGGGCCGCCGGATCGTCGGAGACCGCCAGCCAGGTCTGGGTGACCGGGCCCGCCTCGAGGTCGTCGGGCGCGCCGGAGCCACCCATCCGCGTCGCCACCCAGCCGGGGGAGACCGCGTTCGCCAGGATCTCCCGCCACCGGCGTGCGACGCCGAAGGTCAGCATCAGGTCGAACAGCTTGCTGTCGGAGTAGGCCTGCGCCCCGGCCCAGCGCCGCCGGGTCCACTGCGGGTCAGCGCCCACACCGAGGTCGCCGTGCCCGCCCCGCGCCATCCCGGAGCTGAGGTAGACCAGCCGCGCGGGACGCTGCATGAGTGCGGTGAGCAGGTAGGGCGCGAGGACGTTGATCGCGAAGACGTGCTCGAGCCCGTCCGGGGTCTCGACGCGGCGCGGCTCGCGGTAGCCCACGCCGACGTTGTGGATCACCGCGTCGAAGGCCCCGTGGGCGTCGGCCTGCTCGGCGACCCGCCGCGTCCCCGCGATCGAGGCGACGTCCCCGACGACGACGTGCTCGGCGGCCGGGAGCGCCTCCGCGGCGGCGCGGGCACGAGCCTCGTCGCGGGCGTGCAGCGTCACCGCGTGGCCCTCGTCGGCCAGGAGGCGGGCGGCCATCAGCCCCAGCCCGTCGGCCGAGCCGGTCACGAACACTCTGCTCACGGGGTCCTCGCAGCGTCGGGCAGGCGGGTCAGGGTGCGCAGCGTCTCGGCCAGCCGGTCACGGTGGTGCTGTAGCGCGACGGGGGTGACGGCGGCGTCGGCGACGGTCCACGCGAGCTCGTCGGTGAGCACGCGCAGCGCGGCGTTGACGGCGGCCGCGCGCAGGCGGACGTCGAGGTCGTCGGCCGGCCGGCCGAGGCGTGCGGCGAGGGCAGCGACGATCGTCGGCTCGGCCCGCTCGTGCAGGACGAGCCACACGGCGCGCAGCCCCGGTTCGTCCCGGGTCAGACGGACCACCGCGAGCACGGCCTCGGCGTCGTCGAGCGAGGAGCCCAGCTCCGCGCCGTAGGCGGCGCGGAGGTGCTCGTCGAGCTCGAGGTGGGCGGGCCAGGTGCGCAGGACGGCGACGAAGTCGTCCAGGGCGATCGTGAGCACCGGCTCGACGCAGGCCTCCTTGGCCCGGAAGAGCCGCCAGAGCGTCCGCTCGGAGACCCCGGCCGCGTGCGCGATCTGCTCGCCCGTCGTCTCGGCCACGCCCTGGTCGCGGAACAGGCGGACCGCGTGGCGCGAGATCGCGAGCCGACGACGGGCCCGTTGCTCGTCGGACTCCGGCGGGCGGCCACGACGCGCCCCGACGTCCTCGGCCCGCTCGGTGCTCACGTCGTCCCCTCCGTCCGGTGGTGACGGGATCCGCTCACCCTAGCGATCAATATTTGCGGCAGAGACTGCCAATAAGACGTACCGTCGGTCACGAGAACACCACCGTGAGGAGTGCTCATGACCGTCGCCCCGGAGCGTCCCGCGCTGCCCTTCACCCGGCCCAACGTGCTCGAGCTGGCCCCGCTCTACGACGTCCTGCGTCGCGAGGCGCCCGTCGCCGCGGTGACCACCCCCGCCGGCGACCCCGCCTGGCTCGTCACCCGGTACGAGGAGGTGCGCGACCTGCTCGGTGACAAGCGCCTCGGCCGCTCGCACCCGCACCCGGAGAAGGCCGCGCGCATCACCCACGGCGCCGTGCAGGAGGGCCCCTCCGGCAACTACGAGACCGAGGAGGCCGACCACATCCGCATGCGGCGCCTCCTCACCCCGGCCTTCTCCGCCAAGCGGATGCGGCAGATGGGCGAGGACGTGCAGGCACTGGTCGACGGGTACGTCGACGACCTGGTCGCGGCCAAGGAGACCTCGCCCGACGGGGTCGCCGACCTGCACGAGAACCTCGCCGTCCCGCTGCCCGTCGCCGTCATCTGCCGCCTGCTCGGCGTCCCGCACGAGCACAGCGACCACTTCCGCGACCTCTCCGACCGCATGGCCTCGTTCGACCCCGACGTCGACGCCGCGGGCGCCCGCGCCGAGTTCGGCCGCTACATGGCGGGCCTCGCCGAGCAGAAGCGCGCCGAGCCGTGCGAGGACGTCATCTCCGACCTCGTGCGCGCCCAGGCCGAGGACGACTCGTACGACTACGGCGAGATGGTCCGGCTCTCGGTCGGGCTGCTGTTCGCCGGCCACGAGACGACGGTGAACCGCATCGGCCTCGGCACCCTCCTGCTCCTCACCCGCCGCGAGCGCTGGGAGGACCTGACCGCCGACCCCGACGGGCGCACCGACGCCCACGTCGAGGAGATCATGCGGCTCGGCGCCCCCGGCGACCTCGGGCTGCTGCGCTACGCCCACACCGACGTCGAGGTCGGCGGCGTGACGATCGCCGAGGGGGACGCCGTCATCCTCTCGATCAACGCCGCCAACCGGGACCCCCAGGCCTTCGCCGACGCCGAGGCGTTCGACCCCGACCGGGAGGAGCGGGCCCACGTCGGCTTCGGGCACGGCGGACACTTCTGCATCGGGGCGAGCCTCGCCCGCACCGAGCTGCGCACGGTGTTCCGGACGCTCGCGACGCGCCTGCCCGACCTGCGGCTCGCGGCCGGGATCGACGACATCGAGGTGCGCACCCAGCACCTCACCGGCGGTGTGAAGGCCCTGCCCGTCACCTGGTGACGGACCGGTCGGGGGCCGGTGCTGTTTCGTGCGGCCCGGCCGATCGGGCATCTTGGCGGCGTCGGGGGCCGAGTGCCGCCGATCGGGGCGGCTCCGGCCCTCGTTGAGCCAACAGCGGCGTCGGGGCCGTCACCGCTGTGTCGTCGCGGCAAGGTGACGCTGTTCCCGTGCTCGTTCCTCGCACGGCTCCAGCCGTCCCCGCCGCGCTGGGTCGTCGCGGCACGGTGACGCCTGCTGTGTCGGCGCTCGTCCCTCGCGCCGCTTCAGCCGTCAGCGCCGCGGCCGTCGGTTGCGGGGGATCCCGGCGTCCCGCATGGTGGGAGCGCCGAGGAGGTGCCCCGTGACGAAGGCCGTGCAGGACCTCATGGTCGAGGTGGAGCGCATCCGCGACTCCCTCCTCGATGCGTTCCTGCGGGCCGACCCCGACGCCGTCCACGCGCTGCTGGCCCGGGAGGCCGTGCTCGACGTCGACCCCGCCGGCACCGGCGCCTCCGGGGCGGAGCCGATCCGGCGCTTCGTCGCCGAGCAGGTCGCTCCCGGCGTGCCCGCCGACCTCGTCGTGCGTCGGGACTCCCGCACCGGGGACCGGTGGCGGGTGGTCGACGAGGCCACGGTGTCCTTCACGCACGATCGCGAGATGCCCTGGCTGCTGCCCGGCGTCGCCGCGACGGGCCACGTCGTCGAGGTCGATCTCGTGACCGTGGTCGTGGTGCGCCGCGGACTCGTGAGCCGCGTCCGGCTCGTCTGGGACCTGCTGGGCCTGGCCGACCAGCTCGGGATCGACCCCCGGGAGCTGCCACGACGGCGGGTCGTCCCGCTGCTCAGCGACGCCTCGCGCGGGGCCTGACCGCCTCGTCGTCGAGACCCCGACGACCTCGTCGGGCCGGAGAAGGCCGGGCGTACCGTCTGCGCATGCTCCGGACCCCGACCTGGCCGCCGCCGGACACGGACCGCAACCGCTTCCTCTTCCGGCTCGGCTTCCCGATCGGGGTGCTCGCCTCCGCGTACGTGCTGACCTTCGCCCTGGTCAGCAACGGGCTGCTGCCGTACGTGGTCGCGGTCCTGCTGATCGCGGTCACGCTCATGCTCGGGATCGGCCTGCTGCTCATGCGCGCGCAGCGCCGGGACGGCACGACCGACGACGAGACGGGCACCCGGCCCGGTCCCGACGGGACCGCGCCCGCGGCGCCGGTCGCCGAGCAGCCCGCGGCTACACCGCGTCCTCGTCCGCGACCTGCTCCCAACGCTCGCTGAGCTGGTCCAGCGTCATGAGCACCGAGTCGGGCTCCCCGGACTCGTCGCCGCCGTTCATCAGCCGCATGTTCAGCCGGGAGACACGTCGCGTGACCTCGGCGAGCAGCGTCTCGCCCTGATCGGTCAGGCTCAGCAGCTTGCGTCGCCCGTCGGCGGGGGCGGTGTCCCGGCTGATCAGTGACCGGTCCTCGAGGCGACGGCACACGTCGGCCATCGTCGACCGGTCCAGCGCCACGCAGGCGGCCAGCGATCCCTGGTCGACCCGCGGATAGGCGTGCACCGCGGACATCACCGCGAACTGCGGCCCCGTGAGCGCGGTGTCCACGTGCCGCAACCACGCGGCCGCGTAGGCCTGGTGCAGCCGCCGCACCAGGAACCCCGGCGCGCTGCGCAGCGGCTCCGGAGTCTTCGGTGGACCACCGACCGCGGAGCTCCTCGACTCGTCCGGGGGCGCCCCGGACGCCCCCACCGCGCCGTCGTCTCGCGTCATGCCGCCCTCGTTCCCCCCTGGGTGGCCCTTTCCGCCGCCGATCACGTGGCGTCGACATCGACGAGGTGATCGGCCCACGAAGGACCCCACCGCTCACAGCACGTCACCCGTCCGGGCGGGACGAGGACGCTTCCCCCTGCACGCCGCGTCGCGACGATGGGTTGCACGCTACGTGCTCGACCCCCACCGAAGCGAGTCGTGGGGCCCGGCGGGTCGGGAAGGGGTTCTCATGCCCGACCGGGCAGGTCGGACGGGACCTGGGCCGGGAAGAGGCGGCGGACGTCGTCGAGCGTGACCAGCCGCAAGCCGATCACCTGTTCGACGACCGCGATGCGCCAGCCCCGCGTCTTGTCGTTCAGCCGCACCCCCCGCAGCCACCGCTGGGCGTGCCGGAAGGCCTCGCTCTGGGTCTTCGGGCTCGGTACCGGGCGGCCGGCCTCGCGGTGCCAGGTGGCGATCTGGTCGGCGTCGCCGTGGACGTCGCGAGGCGAGCGGAGCGACGGGGTACCGACTCCGGCGACGCCGTCGGGGCTCTGCGCGGCGGCGATGAGGGTCGGCCCGCACGCCGCGACCAGCACCGACCACCACGTCTCGTCGGTCGGCAGGGCGGCGTTGACGGTGGCCCCGCCGGCGAGGTCGGGGACCGAGACGGCGCCGCCGATCGGCCCGAACGCGAGCAGCGCCAGCGTCACCTCGCGCCCGTCGGCGAGCCAGAGCCCGAGCGAGGCCCGCGAGTCGCGCACGAGCAGCCCGTTCCCCGCGCGGATGCGGTCCTGCCCCGCGACCCCGGGGACGACGAGCGTCAGCTGCCCGCCGTGGCGCTGGCGGTTGATCACGAGGTAGGCGTCGTCGCGGATCTCGATCTCGGCGGCCACCCGCGAGACCTGGTCGTCGCCGACGTGGAGGTGCCGGTCCGACGCGGTGTTGCGCCCGATCGTCGCGGTCTCGCCCCAGGGCACCGAGATCCGCCGCTCGGTGCGCACGTCGAGCAGGGCCAGCCCGCCGAGCGGGAGCCGCCGCACCGGCTCGCGGACCTGCCTCACGCGCCCTCCCGACGTCGCTCCTCCCCGCTCAGTATCCCCGCGCGACGACGGGGGCCGTGGTCGTCGCGTCGGACCGCGGCTCGGGGACCTGCAGGCGCAGGCGCGGTCCGTCGGCGCCCAGCGCGAGCTCCGCCCCGGGCGCGAGGCGCGTCGGGCCGGTGACCGGCACGCCGTCGACGGTGGTGCCGTTGGTCGACCCGAGGTCGGTCACCGTCCACCCGCCCGCCGGGTCCAGGACGAGGTGGCGCCAGGAGACGCTCGGGTGGTCGACGACGACGTCGCACGCGGGGTCGCGCCCGAGCTCGACCCGCCCCACGACGTCCGCGTCGGTCATCCCGGAGCCGGCCGGGTCGTCGACGACGAGGACCGCGCGGGGCGCCGGGGTGCGGGCGGTCGCGGCGGTCCCGCCCACCATGGTCCGCAGCCGCGCCGGGACGGACACCGTCGCCATGGCGGCGAGCGCCCCTGCGGCCCACGGTGGGCGAGGTCGACGGGGCGCCGGCGCGCCCCGGGGAGGCGCCGGCGCCGGTCGGGCGGCCCGCGGCGCCGGGGGGAGGGCCGGCGCGGCACCCCGGGCCGGCGTAGCCCCTCGCGCCGGGGCCAGCGGCGTCGCGGTCGACGCGCACGCCGCGGCCACGGGCGGCTGCTGCGGCTCCGAGAACGCCGCGGTGACGACGACGCGCCCGAGCGGCACGTCGGGCGAGACGAGCAGGTGCACCCACGTGCGGTCGGCGAGCCGACGCACTCCCTGCTCGCCGCCGTGGGCCACGTAGCCCTCGGCGAGCTCACGGGCGAGCGACTCGAGCGGGCGGCGCCCGGCGACCTCGGCGGCGTCGACGGGGTTCCACTCGACCCACAGGTGCGGCGCGGCGACCTGCTGGCCGCGCGGCGTCCAGACCAGGGCGTCCTGGCCGTCGAGGCGGGTCGCGGTGGCGCGCAGCAGCCCGTCGCCGTGCACCCAGGGGCGCGCCAGCAGCAGCCGGAGGACCCGCCGCACCGGGGCTCCCGCGGGCGGGGCGAGGGAGAGGTCGGTGGTCGGGCGGTCCGCGGTCGGGTGGTCGAGGGGCTCGGGCCGCGGGCGCGCCCAGGCCGACACGACGACGGCGAGCCCGGCCGCGAGACCCAGCAGCACGACGACGAGCAGCGCCACCAGCAGCGACCCGGACAGCCACCACAGCGCCAGCACCCCGACGACGCCGCCGGCGAGTGCCAGCCGTGCCCGTGGGGTCAACAGGGGCGGGCGTGCAGGAGTCGTGGGCTGCGGGGCGGTCACGACGTCCCCCCGGCGGCCACCACGCGGCTCAGGCCGGGCACGCGGTCGGCGAGCTGCGCCGTCGTGGGCAGGTGGGCAGCGGTCGCGGACAGCACCGAGCTGCCGCGCACCGCCTCGCCCAGGCCGCCCGGGGCGATCACGACGAGGGCGGCGCCGATCGCCACGCACACCACGAGCGCGAGCGCGCCGTGCGCGACGACCCCGACCACCCGCTCGAGCAGGTGCGGGCGCGCCACCCGCCCGTCGCCGCGGCGGGCGAGGGCGTCCGCGAGGCGGCGGCCGAGGCCGAGCCCGATCAGCCCGCCGACGACGATCGCGACGACGAGCAGCACCGTCGACGACGCGTTCCACCAGGTCGCGAGCCAGCCGCCGAGGAACACCCCGGCCACCGCCCCCGCCAGCGAGAGCACCAGCGCGGTGCCCCCGCGCCGCCAGCCCCGCCATGCGGCGAGGGCGACGACGACGAGCACCACGACGTCGACGACCACGTCGGTCCCGGGTGTCACGGGTCCTCCTCGGGGTCCGGCAACCATGTCGACCTCGAGTCAAGCCGGACGACGGCCCCGGGAGGCGGACGCGATCGGGAACTAATTCCCGGCTCGCAGCGTGGTGTGTGCCGGCCCACCCCGGCGATTGTGACCGGCATCGTGCGGACAACCCGGTACCGTGGGTAGCGGTAACCGCCGGTCTCCGGTACTCCTGGTACCTAGTAATTCGCCAGGCAGAGGAGAGACCGTGACAGCGATCGGACACTCGCCGCTGGCGCGCCGCATGCGCGCCGCAGCGACCCGCTTCACCACCCCGCTGCTCCCCGACGACTACCTGACCCTCGTCAACCCCCTGTGGTCCGCCCGTGAGCTGCGGGGTCGGATCGTCAGCATCACCCCGGAGGCCGAGGACGCGGCGACGCTCGTCGTCGAACCCGGCTGGGGGTGGACCTTCGAGCACGCCGCAGGCCAGTACATCGGCATCGGCGTCGAGATCGACGGGCGCATCCACTGGCGCTCCTACTCGCTGACCACGCCGCCGTCCCGGGACGGCAAGCGGCTCGTGGTCACGGTGCGCGCGATGCCCGAGGGCTTCGCGTCGCGCCACCTCGTCCACGGCGTCGCGCCGGGGACGATCGTGCGGCTCGCGCCGCCGCAGGGCGAGTTCGTCCTGCCCGACCCGCTGCCCGGCAAGGTCCTCATGCTGACCGCGGGCAGCGGCATCACGCCGATCATGGCGATGTTGCGGACACTGGACCGCCGGCACGGCTCGGGCTCGCTCGCCGACGTGACCGTCGTCCACTCCGCTCCCGACGCGGACCGGGCGCTCTTCGCCGACGAGCTGGACCTGCTCGCCCGCCGTCATCCCGGCTGGCGGGTCGTGCAGCGTCACACCGGCACGGAGGGCCGCCTCGAGCTGGGTCCCGGCTCGCACGAGGGGAACCCTCGTGCGGACGCCGCGGCCGGATCGTCCCCTCGCGCCACGCTCGAGGACCTCGTCCCCGACTGGCGCGAGCGCGAGACCTGGGCCTGCGGACCGACCGCGATGCTCGACGCCGCCGAGAAGGCCTGGGTCGACGCCGGGCTGCGGGACGCCCTGCACCTCGAGCGCTTCTCCGCCGACCTGAGCGGCGGCGAGGCCGAGGGCGGCACGATCACGTTCGCCCGCTCGGGACGCACGGTCGAGGTCGACGGCGCGACCACCGTGCTCGAGGCCGGCGAGAACGCCGGCATCCCGATGCCCTTCGGCTGCCGCATGGGCATCTGCCACACCTGCGTCGCCCCGCTGCGTGTCGGCGCCGTCCGCGATCTGCGCGACGGGACCGAGGCACGCGCCGGCGACACCGATCAAGCCACCCGAACCGTCCAGACGTGCGTCACCGCTGCCGCGGGCGACTGCACCGTCGACCTGTAAGAGAGGAGCCCACCGTGGCCATCTCCGACATCACCGAGTTCGCCCACCTGACCGAGGCCGACGTCGAGGCCCTCGGCGAGGAGTTCGACCAGATCCGTCGCGACGTCGAGGCCTCGCGCGGTGACGCCGACGCCGAGTACATCCGCAGCATCATCCGCACCCAGCGTCGGCTGAACATCGCCGGACGCGTGGCGCTGTTCGGCAGCCCGATCCCGCCGCTGTGGGTGGCGGGCGCCGCCCTCCTGGGCGTGGCCAAGATCCTCGAGAACATGGAGATCGGCCACAACGTCATGCACGGCCAGTGGGACTGGATGAACGACCCGGAGATCCACTCGGCCACCTGGGAGTGGGACAACGTCTGCCCGGCCGAGCAGTGGAAGCACTCGCACAACTACCTGCACCACACCTATACGAACGTCCTCGGCAAGGACAAGGACGTCGGCTACGAGATCCTCCGGGTCACCTCCGACCAGAAGTGGAACCCGATCAACCTCGGGCAGCCGATCTTCAACACCCTGCTGATGCTGCTCTTCCAGCACGGCGTGGCGATCCACGACCTCGACATCGACGGCCTGCTCAAGCGGGACCTCTCCGACCCCGAGGAGTTCAAGGCCAAGCTCGAGCAGGTCGGCCGCAAGATGCGCCGGCAGATGGGGAAGGACTACCTCCTCTTCCCGCTGCTCACCGGCCCGTTCTTCCTCACCACGCTGACCGCGAACATGACCGCGAACCTCATCCGGAACGTCTGGTCCTACGCGATCATCTTCTGCGGGCACTTCCCCGACGGTGCCGAGGTCTTCACCGAGGAGCAGCTCGAGGACGAGACGCAGGGGGAGTGGTACCTGCGCCAGCTGCTCGGGTCGGCGAACTTCACCGGCGGCCGCCTGATGCACGTCATGTCCGGCTCGCTCGGCTACCAGATCGAGCACCACCTGTTCCCGGACCTGCCGTCGAACCGGTACCCGGAGATCGCCGAGCGGGTCCAGGAGATTCTGCGCGAAGTACGACATCCCCTACACCGTCGGCCCGTTCCCGAAGCAGTTCTGGAAGTCCATCCGGACCATCTGGCGGCTCGCGCTGCCGAACAAGAAGGCGGCGGCCGAGCACGAGGCCCACGAGGCCGAGGGCCTGCGCCGGGAGAACGCTACGACGAGCCCGTCCGCGGAAGCTGCGGCGCGCGTCGCGGCCTGACCAACGGGTGACCCGGCGCCGAGTGGACGCGTAGGGCTGCTCCGGCAACCCTCCGGGTCCACTCGGTCGGCCGGCCCCGTGCCCGGCCCGCCGACTGGACGCTTACGGCTGTTCGCGCAGCCCTCAGGGTCCACTCGGTGGGTCCCCGCCAGGCGGCGGCGACCCCGGGTCGCCGTCGCCTCGGGCACCGGCTGGCACCGCCTCCAGCTCGCCCGCACGAGCCGGGGGCGGGCGCCGCTGCTGCGGTTGCCCACCGTGCTCGCCGGCCTGGACTACACGACGGTCGACTGGGTGCAGAGCCTGCTCGACCGTCCGGCCCGCACGGCCCTGGCGGCGCGCACCCCGGCCCCGGATCCGGTGCCCGCGGACTAGCGTGACGCCCGTGTCGATCTCCGCCTACGGTTCGTGGCCGACCCCGGTGACCAGCGAGCTGGTGGTCGCCGCCGCGGTCCGGCTCGACGAGGTCCGCCCCGACGGCGACGGCGGGGTGCTCTGGGGCGAGGGGCGCGCCGCCGAGGGCGGCCGGATCGCGCTGGTGCGCCGCGACCCCGACGGGACGCGCACCGACCTGCTCGACGAGGACGCCAACGTCCGCACCGCGGTCCACGAGTACGGCGGCGGCGCCTGGTGGACCCACGCCGGCGAGCCGGGCGTGGTGTTCTACGTCGACTGGGCCGACCAGCGGCTGCGCCGGCTCGAGCCGGGCGAGGCCGGCCGGCCCGGCGAGGTCACGGTGCTGAGCCCCGAGCCCACGGTGCGTCGCGGTGACCGGTACGCCGACGGCGACGTCGCTCCCGACGGCACCTGGCTCGTCTGCGTCCGCGAGCACCACCCGAGCGCGGATGCACCGGCCACCGAGGTCGTCAACGAGGTCGTGCGGCTCGACGCCCGCCGACCCTCGACGCCCGAGGTGCTGGTCACCGGCCCGGACTTCGTGGCCGCGCCGCGGATCTCCCACGACGGCGGCCGCCTGGCCTGGGTGGCCTGGGACCACCCGTCGATGCCGTGGGACGACACCGTCCTGCGGGTGCGGGACCTGACCACCGGCGAGGAGGTGGTCGTCGCCGGCGGCCCGGGGGAGTCGGTGGGCGAGCCGACCTGGCACCGCGACGGGACGCTCACCTTCCTCTCCGACCGCACGGGCTGGTGGAACCTCTACCGCTGGACCGCCTCGCACGGCGCCGAGCCGCTCGTGGTCCTCGACGCCGAGATCGGGGTCCCGGCCTGGCAGCTCGGCGGCTCCCGGTACGCCGTGCTCGAGGACAACCGGGTCGTGTTCGCCCGCTCCTCCGAGGGGTTCGACGCGCTGGTCG
Source organism: uncultured Actinomycetota bacterium (assembly GCA_963849235.1). Classification (GTDB taxonomy): domain Bacteria; phylum Actinomycetota; class Actinomycetes; order Mycobacteriales; family Pseudonocardiaceae; genus Actinomycetospora. The sequence continues at coordinate 96,513 of CAWKGY010000014.1, forward strand.
TCCGCGACGTCGACGGCTCGCTCACCACCCTCGACACCGGCTTCACGACGATCCGGTCGGTCCGCTCCGACGGGCCCGACGCGGTCCTCTGCGTCGCCGGCTCGCCGACCACCGAGCCCGGGGTCCACCGGGTCGGGACCGACGGCACCGTCACCACGCTGCGCCCGCCCCGCGACCTCGGACTCGACCCGGCCACGATCTCGGTGCCGGAGCCGATGACGTTCGGATCGGTCGACGGCGAGGGCACGCCCCGCGAGGCGCACGCCCTCTACTACCCGCCCTCCAGCGCGCACGCCGCCCCCGAGGGCGAGCTGCCCCCGCTGCTCGTCGTGATCCACGGCGGCCCGACCGGTGCCGCGGTCCCGGTGCTCGCCGTCGGGCTGCAGTACTGGACCAGCCGCGGGTTCGGGGTCGTCGACGTCGACTACGGCGGCTCGACCGGCTACGGGCGGGCCTACCGCGAGCAGCTGAAGGGCGCCTGGGGGATCGTCGACGTCGCCGACTGCCTCGCCGCGGCCCGCGCGCTCGCCGACGCCGGGCGGGTCGACCCGGCGCGGATGGCGATCCGCGGCGGCTCCGCGGGCGGGTTCACGACGCTGGCCGCGCTCGCCCGCGCCGACACCCCCTTCTCCGCCGGCGCCGACCACTTCGGCGTCGCCGACCTCGAGGCGCTCGCGCGGGACACGCACAAGTTCGAGTCGCGCTACCTCGACGGGCTCGTCGGGCCCTACCCGGCCGACCGGGACGTCTACGTCGAGCGCTCGCCGCTGCACCACGTCGAGGACTTCGCGACCCCGCTGATCGTGCTCCAGGGCGACGAGGACGCGATCGTCCCGCCGAACCAGTCGCAGATGATCGTCGACGCGCTCCGGGCCCGCGGCGTCCCGGTGGCCTACCTGCTCTTCGCGGGGGAGCAGCACGGGTTCCGCCAGGCCGCGAACATCCGGCGCGCACTCGACGCCGAGCTCGCCTTCTACGCCCGGCTGTTCGGGTTCACGCTGCCGGCCGCCGAGGGCATCGAACCGGTGCCGGTCGACAACCTGGACTGACGCCCGCGGCTCCTCCGAACGAGCGGTCGTCGATCACTCCCGCGATCCGCCCGGTCCGTGCCGACACCTACGACAGCGTCTACTGCGTGCAGCTCGCCCACGCCGCGGTCCACGCGGCGATGTGCGGGCGGACCGGCGCCGTCGTCGCACGCTGGCGGGGCCGGTACGTGCTCGTCCCGATGACGCTGATGACCGAGGTCCCGCACCGCGTCGACCCGGTCGGCGAGCTCTGGGCCTCGGTGCTCGAGGCGACCCGCCGGCCGACCCGGCTCGACGGCGAGGGCATCCGGATCGGGAAGGCCGATCGCTAGGCCGACGGCAGGGGCTCGCGATCCGGCTCCGGGGCGTCCGACCGCGGCCGGACCAGCGAGATCAGGCCGCCCACGACGAGGGTGATGACGACGCCGAGCGCCACGAACCACGGGAACGCCAACGGCTGGCCGTCGATGTCGACCCCGAGCGCCACCCACGCGGTCCCGATCAGCGTCGCGAGGAACGCCAGGAACGAGGCGACCCCGTCGGCGCGCGGGATCAGCAGCCCGAGCAGGAACGCGCCCAGCAGCGCGCCGTAGGCGTAGGACGCGATCGAGAGGCCGAGCTCGACGACGGGGTCCTCGGTCGTCGTGAACAGCGACGCGAACCCGACCATGATCAGCGCCCACACCCCGGTCATCCACCGGGCGACCTTCAGCAGCGTCTCCTCGCCGGGCCGCCACCGGCCCCACGACTCCACGAGGTCGGCCAGCGTCGAGGTCGACAGCGAGTTCAGCGCGCTCGAGAGCGACCCCATCGTCGCGGCGAGGATGCCCGCGACGAGCAGCCCGGACAGGCCCGTCGGCAGGTCGCGCAGGATGAACTCGCCGAAGAGCTGGTCGCTCGTCAGGTGCAGCGAGGACAGCGACGCCCCGCCGTTGCGGGCCCACAACAGCGCCCCCACCAGCGAGAACAGCGCGAACTGCACCCCGATCGCGACCGCCGAGCCGATCATCGCCTTGCGCCCGTCGGAGAGCGAGCGGCACGAGAGCACCCGCTGCGCGATGAGCTGGTCCGAGCCGTGCGAGCCCATCGTCAGCAGCGCGCCGCCGATGACCGCGGTGACGAACGCGTACGGGCTGGTCAGGATCGGCTTCGAGAAGTCGAACACCGTGAACTTCCCGGCGTCCCAGGCGGCGGCCCAGCCCCCGGCCCCGACCTGCGTCGCGAGCACGACCACGCAGATCACGGCGCCGACGACGTAGAGCCCCATCTGCAGGAAGTCCGTCCAGACCACCGCCTTGATGCCGCCGACGTAGGTGTACGCGACGGTGACGGCGGTGATCGCCAGGACGATCACGAAGTAGTTCACGTCGAGCCCGAACTCGGCGAGCAGCAGCTTGATCGGGATCGCACCGGCGAACAGCCGCACGCCCTCCGCGAGCAGCCGGGTCACGAGGAACGTCAGCGACGCCAGCCCCTGGGTGTTCCGGCCGAACCGCTGCCCGAGGTACTGGTAGGCCGAGACGAACCCGCCGCGGAAGTACAGCGGCAGCATCACGAACGCCACCAGGATCCGGCCGACGAGATAGCCCACGGCCAGCTCGACGTAGGAGAACGACCCGGCGTAGGTCACCCCCGGCACGCTGATCACGGTCAGCGTCGAGGTCTCGGTGGCGACGATCGAGAACATCACCGCCCACCACGGCAGCGAGCGCTCACCGGTGAAGTAGTCGGTGGCCGATCGCTGCCGTCCGGAGAGCTTCAGGCCGATCACGGCGATCGCCACCAGGTAGGCGACGATCACGGCGAGGTTGACGGCGTCGTGCATCGGCGGCGCCTCCTTCTGGTCGGGCTGCTGGGTCAGTCCGGACGGGTGGTCGTGGCTCGGCGCCGCATCAGCGCGGCACCTCCTGCCCGCCGACGAGCACCGTCGTCACCTCGAGCGCATCGTCGACGACGGTCACGTCCGCGACTCCGCCGGGGCGCAGGATCCCGAGGTCGGGATGCGGACGGCGAGCCGGGGGGACGAGACGCGCCGGGGTGGCGGTGGCGGCGACGAGGGCGGCGGTGAGGTCGATCCCCGCAGCGACGGCGGTGCGGACGCACGCGACCAGGGTGGCGGCACTGCCCGCGAGGGTGCCGTCGGGGTTGCGGACGGCGCCGTCGGCGAGGGTCAGCGCGACCTCGCCGAGCGAGAAGGTGCCGTCGGGCATGCCGGCGGCGGCGGTCGCGTCGGTGATCAGCGCCCAGCGGCCGGCCGCCGCGGCCGCGACCACGCGCAGGACCTCGGGAGCGACGTGGTGGCCGTCGGCGATGACGGTGACGACGACGCCCGGGCGGGCCAGCGCGGTCGCGGCGAGGCCGGGCGCGCGGTGGTCGAACCCGCTCATGGCGTTGAACAGGTGCGTCGCGCCCGCGGCGCCGGCGTCGAACGCGGCGTGCGCCTGCGCGGCGGTCGCGTCGGAGTGCCCGGCCATGACGGTGACGCCGGACCCGGTGGCGAGGCGGACGAGGTCGAGGGCGCCGTCGAGCTCGGGGGCGAGGGTCGTGATCGCGACCTCGCCGGCGTCGAGGAGGGCGGCGAACGCGGCGGGGTCGGGCGCGCGGAGGTGGGCCGGCGGGTGGGTTCCGGCGCGGGCGGGGGAGAGGAAGGGGCCCTCGACGTGGGCGCCGAGCAGGCGGGCGCCCGCGGTATCGGTGTCGCGGGCGTCGTCGAGGAGCGCCAGGGCGCGGGTCGCCGTCGGAAGGGGCGCGGTGATGATCGTCGGGACGAGCGCGGTCACGCCGTCGGCCGCCACGGCCCGGCGGAGAGCGGTGACCCGGTCGACGGCATCGTCGGACGCGTCCCCCAGGGCCGTGAGGTCGATCCCCGCGTAGCCGTTGCACTGCACGTCCACCAGCCCGGCGACCGCGATCGCCCCGCCCGCCGCCGGGGGAAGCCCGACCGCATCGACGACGCCGTCGGCGACCGCCACGTCGCCCGGGTGCAGCGCGCCGCCGACGAGCGCCGCGGACACTCCCAGCCGCCGCCTCACGGCGGTACCCCGTCAGCCCGGCTCCCGCCGCTCCTGCGCGAGGGGAGCCCTGGTGCGGATAGAGCGTCGGGATCCTCCCCTCGCGCGGTGGCGATGGTCAGGGAGCGCACCGCCCCCACCGGCTCGGGCAGCCGCAGCGGCGCGTGGCCCGCGCTGATCCGGCCCAGCACCCGAGGGGTCGCGCGAGCCGGTCGCGCCGGGACGCACCCCGGGGACGCCGTGCCAGGTCAGCGCACCGAGGAGCGCGGTCAGCACCGCCTCCTTGGCGGCCGAGGGCAGGCCGCGGTCGTCCGAGCGGACCAGGGGCACGACGCCGAGCTCGGCCGCCAGCGCCGCGCGCAGCGTCGGGTTGTCCATGCCGCCCCCGGAGCCGACGACCTCCACCGGCCCGTGGGCCCGGCACGCGTCGGCGACCGTGCGGGCGGTGAGCGCGACCAGCGTCGCCGCGAGGTCCGCCGCGCCGATGCCCGGGCGGACCGCCGCCACGGCCGCGTCGAGGGCGGGCGCGGTGAAGAGCTCGCGGCCGGTGGTCTTGGGCGGGGGCGCGGCGTAGTAGGGCTCGGCGAGCAGGTGGTCCAGCAGCGCGTCGTCGACGGTGCCCGCCGCGGCCAGCGCCCCGTCGACGTCGTAGGGCACGCCGGTGGCGCGCTGCGCGACGACGTCGAGCCAGCAGTTGGCCGGCCCCGTGTCGTACGCGATCACCGACCCCGGGCCGCGAGGGGACGATCCGGTCGCTCGCCTCGCACGAGGGCTCCCCTCGTGCGAGGAGGAGGGGCCCGGCCCCACGACGGTGATGTTCGCGATCCCGCCCAGGTTCAGCGCGACCCGCGGCCCGTCACCGCCGGCCAGCCAGAGCGCGTCCAGCGTGCTCGCGAGCGGCGCCCCGTGCCCGCCCGCGGCGATGTCGGTGGCCCGCAGGTCCGAGACCACGGGCAGCCCGGTCGCCTCGGCGATCCACGCCGGCTGACCGAGCTGCAGGCCACCGGTCGCCCGGCCGGCCGCGATCCCGTGGAAGACGGTCTGGCCCAGCCACGCCACCAGGTCGCCCTCGACCCCGGCCTCCTCGAGCGCCGCGCCCGCCGCCGCGCCGGCCGCGCAGCCGATCGCGTTGTCCAGCGCGGTGATCTCCTCGAGGGTGGTCGTGGCCGGCGGGAGCACCGCGAGCAGCCGTTCCTGCAGGTCGGCGGGCCAGACCGCCGCGCGGTGGGCCAGGACCGCCAGTCGTGCCTCGCCGTCGGCGGGGATCCCGATGTCGCAGACCGCGGCGTCCAGGCCGTCCATCGAGGTCCCGGAGAGCAGGCCGACGACGATCATCCGTCGGGCTCCCCGGCGCTCGTCCCGGCCACGGCAGCCCGGACCGACCCCGCGGCCGCGAGCCGCTCCCGCGCGGCGTCCCCGTCGAGGCCGGCGAGGAGCACGACGAGCGCGGCGCCGACGTCGTTCCGGGCGGACGCCAGTGCCTCCCGGGCGAGGGTGATGTCGACGCCGGCGGCATCCCGCACGATGCGCTCCGCCCGGCGGCGCAGCTTCGCGTTGGTCACGCGGACGCCGACCATCCACGGTCCGTAGGTCGCCCCCAACCGCACCATGGCCGCCGTCGTCAGCGTGTTCAGCGCGACCTTCTGGGCGGTGCCCGCCGCGAGCCGGGTCGAGCCGGCCAGCACCTCCGGGCCGGTGACCAGCTCGATCGCCGTCCCGGCGAGCGCGGCGGCCGGGCTGCCCGTGGTGTTGACGACGGCGACGGTCGCCGCCCCCCTCTCCCCGGCCTCCCGCAGCACCCCGAGCACGTACGGCGTGCGCCCCGACGCGGCGACCCCGACCACCACGTCCCCCGGCCCGACCCCGATCCCCTCGATGTCCGCCCGCCCCGCCGCGTCGTCGTCCTCGGCGTTCTCGACCGCCGCCCCGGCCGCGCCGGCTCCGCCCGCGAGCAGGGCGAGCACGCGACCCGGGTCGATCCCGAAGGTCGGCGGCAGTTCGGCGGCGTCCTGCATCGCGAGCCGCCCGGACGTGCCCGCCCCGGCGTAGACCAGCCGCCCACCGGTGCGGAACGCCTCGGCGAGCACGTCGACCGCGATCGCCAGGGGACCCGCCGCGGCGGCGACCGCCGCCGGGGCCGCCGCTTGCCCGTCGAGCAGGCGGGCGACCAGGTCCGCGGTGCACAGCGCGTCGAGCGCCTCGGTGCCGGCGCGCACGCCCTCGGTCGGCAACCGGTCGACCTCGGCGGCCGTCCCCACCGCCCCGGCCTCCGGAGCGGCCGGACGACGTCGGACGACGCTCGGCTCGTGCGGCGTCGAGCGGTCGTCCAGCAGCCGGAACAGACCCGAGACCGCGTCGCCGTCCGGCCCGCGCAGGTCCAGGTCCGGCCGGAGGGCGGCCAGCCGGGGTGCGAGGGCGCCCGCGAGTCCGCCCACGACGGCGACCTCGGTCCCCCGCACGGAGCCCCTCGCCGCGTCGACGGTCGCGGAGAGGGCGGCCACGGCGTCGTCGACGATCCGACGCGCCACCCCGTCGCCGCCCTCGGCCGCGGCGAGCACGGCCGGGGCGAAGCCCGCGAGCGCGGCGGGGGAGTCCGGGTGCGCGGTGAGCATCTCCCGCGCCGGGCGGGCGAGCGCGGTCGGCGGACCCGCGCCGTCGAGGGCCCGCAGCGCCGCGCGCAGCCCCTCCTGCCCGAGCCGGGCACCGCCGCCCGCGTCACCGAGCAGCAGGCCGTGCCCGTCGACGCGTCGCACCCGGCCGTCCGGGGCGACCCCCAGGGCGACCGCCCCCGTCCCGATCGCGAGGACCACCTGGGTCGCCGTCCCCGCGGTCGCGAACGCCCCGGCGTGCCAACCCACGACGTCGGAGGTCACGGCGACCTCGGTCGGCTCCGGGTCCGGCCCAGCCCGCCGCGAGCAGGTCGGCGAGCTCCCCGGCGGCCGCCGGATGGGTCAGCGCCCCGGCCACGCCGACCGTCAGCGCCCACGACCCGGTCGGGGGCTCACCGACCGCGGCCCGCACCGCCGCGGCCACCGTCGCCGCACCGCCGGGGTCCCCAGCCCGGCTCCGGTCGACGTCGTGCGGCGGACCTCCGCCCCGCCCGGGGAGCGCCGCACCACGCGGGCCCCCGACCGACCCATGTCGACGGCGACGACGGTCACGAGCACGGCTCCGCGACGCCCGCCTCGACGGTCGCGACGTCCGCCGTGGTCGACGCTGCGCTGACGTCGTCCGCCTCGACGGTCGAGCTCCGCTGCGCCACGTCTCCGGTCTCGATGGTCGAGCTCCGCTGCGCTACGTCTCCGGGCGGGATGATGTCCATCTCGATGAGGTACCGGTCCCCACGCGCCAGGGACTCGACGCGCTCGACCACCTCGCCGTGCTGGTCCCGCGAGGTCCGCACGAATCGCAGGGCCGCGGCGCCGGTCTCGACCCCCAGCAGAGCCGCCTCCTCGCGCCCGAGCACGACGGGGGCCACGGACTGCGTGCCCGAGCGGATCCGTCGGCCGAAGCGGGTCGCGAGGATCTCGTAGTAGGACGCGGTGCCCTCCAGGTCCTCGCCCCGCAGGCCCGGGACCCGGTCGGCCGGGGCGTGCAGCGTCTCCAGCGTCATCGGCTCGCCGTCGGCGAGACGGACCCGGCACACCCGCAGCACCGACTCGCCGCCGCCCATCTCCAGCCGGGCCGCGAGCTCGGTGTCGGCCACGAGGGTGTCCCACCACAGCAACCGCGAGGACGGCGCGAGCCCCCGACGCCGCATGTCGTCCCCGAACGAGGTCGCCATCAGCGGCTGCGCGACCGCGGGACGGCGTACGAACGTGCCCGCCCCGTGCCGGCGCTCGACGACGCGGCGGGCCATCAGCTCCTCGAGCGCCTTGCGCACGGTCGCGCGGGACACCCCGAACCGTCCCGAGAGCTCCCGTTCGCCTGGCAACATGGCACCGGGGCCGAGCTCGACGCAGAGCGCGGCGATCCGAGCGCTCACCTCGGTCGATCTGGTGGCCCGCACGGAAGAGGTATAGACCTCTGGCCTGCACGAATTCAAGAGGTACGGACCTGTTGCGCATCGAACGACTCGTGGTGTCGCCCCGGCACGCCTACGAGGGGCGGCCCTCCGACGGACCGGTCCCCGTCGAGACGTCCTCGCCCGCGTCGATCGAGCTGCGTGCCGGGTTCGGCGTCGTCGGGGACCGCTACGCCGGCCGGGCCGCGCACCGTGACGCGGCGCTGACGATCATCGCGGCCGAGGCCCTGGAGGCGGTCGCGGACGAGCTCGGCGTCCCGCCGTTCGACCCCGCCCTCGCGCGCCGGACCGTCGTCACCCGCGGGCTCGACGTCGAGGCCCTGCGCGGCACCGACGTGCTGCTCGACTCCGGCGACGGCCCCGTCCTCCTCGGCGGACGCCGACCGGCCGCGCCCTGTGCCTGGATGGACGCGGTCCTCGCCCCCGGCGCGCACGCCGCCCTGCGCGGCCGGGCCGGCGTGCGGTTCGCGGTGCTCGGCAGCGGCACCCTGCGCGTGGGTCCGCTGGCGGTCACGTTCCCGCCGGGGGAGTCGCTCTTCGCCGACGCCGACGACGCGGCCCTGCTCGCCGGCCGCCTCGACCCGGCCCGCGCCGCCGTCGGGACCCATCGTCGCCGGACCTCGGTCCCCGCCCCGCCCGCGCCAGGCAATTGATCGTGCCGAGGGCACCGCGATCCCTGTGGTGCCCTCGGCATGATCAACTGCCTACGAGCGCCGAACCCCGGCGGCGCCGCCCGTCTGTCTCGACCCGGCCGGACACACGTCCAGGAGAAGGCCCCGGCCTCCGGAAGCGGTCAGGTCGCCAGGAGGACCATCGCCGCCCCGGCGAGTCCGCCGGCGGACCAGGCCACGGTGCGGTACCAGTTGGTGCGCACCAGGCGGTCGAGGACGGCGTCGTCGTAACCCGCCGAGAGCCGCTGGTGGCAGGGCACCGAGATCCCGACCGTCACCGCCACCGTCGCCGCGCCGCACACCCCGGCGAGCACGGCGAGCCAGAACGGGACCCCCTCGGGGCGCCACACCAGCAGCACCGCGCACGTCACGCCCTGGACCGCCCAGGGCCCGCCGACCGTCCAGGCCATGAGCCGGGTGTGCCGGTCGTGCTGCTCGCGCCACCGCGCCCGGTCGATCCCGCGGAACCCCGGGTAGACGAGCACCTGCACCACCCAGACCAGGCCGACGCAGAACCACACGGCGGCCAGGTGCACGACGAGGAGTCCCACGGCGGCGGGAGTACCCGCGATCAGGCGCGGGGCGAGGCCAGGCGCGAGGAGAGGTCGGCGGCGGCCTCGACGGTCGCCGCGGCCAGGGCGGGCAGCACCGGGCGCGTCCGCGCCACCGGTCCGGAGACGTTGACCGCGGCCACCACGCCGCCGTGCACGTCGCGGACCGGGGCGGAGGCCCCGGCCAGGCGGGGGTCGAGCTCGCCGTCGACCACCGCCATCCCGTCACCCACCACCCGGGCGGCGATGCGCGGGTCCAGGCCGCGGGCGGACAGCCGCCGCGCGAGCCCGGCCTCGTCGCGGAACGCGAGCAGCACCCGGCCGGCCGAGCTGACGACGATGGGGATGTCGGACACGTCGAACCCGGTACGTGGCGGGGATCCGTCCCCGGCCACCGTCAGGACCGTCGCGACGGCCTCGCCGTGGAGCCGGCAGAGGTGGGCGCCGACCCCGAGCCGGTCGGCGAGCCGCGCCAGGACCCGGCCCGCGGTGCGGACGAGGCGCGCCTCGGTCGTCCGCGACGCGAACGCGTAGAGCCGCCAGCCCAGCGCGTAGCGCCTGCTCTCGGGATCCCGCTCGACCAGGCCCTCCTCGGCGAGCACGGCCAGGGCGCGGGACACCTGGCTCTCGGTGCGGCCGGTGAGCGTCGCCAGCCGCGACACCCCGAGGCCGGAGGCCTGGGCCTCGGGGGCGGCGAGGGCGGAGAGGAGATCGACGTCGCGCCGCAAGCCCGCACCGCCGTCCACCTGCCCACCTCACCAGGGCTCTTGCGCTCACCGCAAGACGTCCTTGTCGGGGTGCCCGGGCCCGGCGTGCACTCGCCGTGGGCAGTCCCGCCGAGTCGACGAGAGACGGCAGAGTGAAGATCACCGCGATCCGGGTGACCGAGCACGAGATCGAGCTCGACCCCCCGATGCACGCCGCGTGGGATCCCGACCCGCGGCGGCGCTTCGCGGCGGCCGTGGTGCGCGTCGAGACCGACGAGGGCGTCGTCGGGGTCGGCTCCGGCGACACCATGGCGGGGTTCGCGCCGCACACCCACCACTTCCTCGGGACCGACCCGCTCGCGATCGAGCCCCAGGTGCGGCGGATCGAGTCCATCGCGTTCCACGGCGGGCGGTTCTGGCCCCTCGAGGTGGCGCTCTGGGACATCCTCGGTCAGGTCGCGGGCCTGCCGGTGTCGGTGCTGTTCGGCGGCGTGGCCGACCGGCTCCCGGTCTACGCGTCGTGGTGCTCGGTGCAGGCGCCGGGACGGCGCGCCGAGGACGCGGCCGAGCTCGTCGACCGGGGCTTCCGGGCCGTGAAGATCCGGGTCGACCCGCGCGACCCCGAGCCCGGGATCGCCTCGGTCGCGGCCGTGCGGGAGGCGGTCGGGAACCGGCTCGACATCCTCGTCGACCTCAACCAGGCCTGGCGCATGCCGGGGGACACCCGGCCCGCGGTGGAGCTCGCGGTGATCCGGCGGATCGTGCGCCGGCTCTCGGCGTACGCGCCCGGCTGGGTCGAGGAGCCGCTGCCCTACGCCGACGTGGCCGGCCACCAGCTGCTGCGGGCGGAGAACCCGGGCGTGCGGATCGCCTCGGGGGAGATGCTCGACGACGCCGCCCAGGTGCGCGCGCTCGTGGAGGCCGACGCCCTCGACGTCGTGCAGACCGACGTCGTGCTCTCCCTCGGCATGTCGCGCACCCGCCGCCTCGCCGAGGACCTCGCGGCCCGGCACCGCCGGTTCACCCCGCACACCTGGTCCAACGGGCTCGGGCTGCTGGCGAACCTGCACGTCGCGGCGGGGGTCGGCGCCGGGCCGTACCTCGAGTTCCCCTACGACCCCGCCGGCGGCTGGACCCCGGAACGCCGCGACTTCCTGCTGGAGCAGGCGCTCTGGCCCGGCCCCGACGGCACCCTCGCCGTCCCCCAGGCGCCCGGGCTGGGCGCCACGCTCGCCGTCTGACGTCCAGCTGCCGTCCCCCCCGTCGTCGAGGAGACCCCCGCGTGAGCACGATCGACCGGGCCGGCCGGCGCGAGCGCGCCGCCGGCTTCGCGCCCAAGACCACCTGGTTCGCGCTGTGAACGCCGTCGAGCCCCGGCCGGCCGCCCCCGCCGCGGCGGCGTGCGCGTGCGCCGCGACGACCCCGTTCGTCCACGAGCCGGGACCCGCGGTCGACTCCGGGCCGGGCGCGCTGGCCCGCCTGGGCGACCACGTCCTCGACGTGCACGCGGGCGCCCGCAGCGGCGGCGCGGTGGTCGTCACCGACCGCGGTCTGCGCGCGGCGGGCATCGTCGACGAGGCCCTGGCCGTGCTCGCCGCGGCCGGCTGCCCGACGGTCGTCGTCGACGACGTCCCCGGGAACCCGACCGTGCCCTCGGTGGAGGCCGGGGCGGCCGTCGTCGCCGGCGCCTTCCCCGGGACGCGTCCGGTGATCGTGGCCCTCGGCGGCGGCTCGGCCCTCGACGCCGCCAAGGGCATCGCGCGGCTGGCCGCGGACCCGTCCGGTCCCGGGCTGCCGCTGGTGGCGGTCCCGACGACGGCGGGCACCGGCGCCGAGACCAACGGGTTCGGCGTGCTGGAGGACCCGGGTCGGCGCTGCAAGGTCTACTGCGGCGACGCGAGCACGACCCCGCGGGTCGCCGTGCTCGACCCGGTGCTCACCCACGGCCTGCCGCCGGGCCCGACCGCCGCGACCGGGGTCGACGCCCTGGTCCACGCCGTGGAGTCACTGGTCAGCCGCGGTCGCAGCCCCGTCTCGGAGGCGTTCGCGGCGGAGGCGCTGCGCCGGGTGTGGCGCTGGCTGCCGATCGCGGTCGCCGACGGCGCCGATGCGACCGCGCGCGCCGAGATGCTCCTCGGGGCCCACCTCGCGGGGCAGGCGCTGACCCGCAGCGGCCTCGGCATCGTCCACGCCCTCGGCCACGCGCTCACCGCCCACCACGGCGTCGTGCACGGCCGGGCGCTCGGGATGGTGCTGCCGGAGGTCGTGGCGTGGTCGCTCGAGGGCGCCGTCGCCGCGCCCGGCGTGGTCCCGGTCGGGCCCGACGAGGGCGCCTGGGCCCGGGTGGCCGAGACGCTCGGGGTGCCGGTCGCGACGATGCCCGGGGCGCTCGCCGGCTGGTGCGAGGCGGTCGGGGTCGCGACGGGCATCGACGGCGGCGCGCTCGGCGTGGGGCGCGCCGAGGTCGACGCGCTGGCGGGCACCGCGGCCGCCGACCCCGTCGGGCGCAACGCCCCGCGGGCCGCGGACCGGGGAGCCCTCGTCACGCTGCTGACGCGCTCGCTGCGCTGACCCCGACGGCGGCCGATCCCGCGAGGCCGACCCCTGCGGCGGGCGGCGTCGTCACGCTGCGACGTCGCCGACACGTATCCCGACGGTCGTCGCGCGGATGCGAGCTCCGACCGTCACACGCGGTGAGCACCGACCCCGGAGAACCGCGGTTTTGTGGAGATGCAACAGAACCGGGCGGTACCTCCTCGTTTCCGGCGTAGCAGGCGGACCGACGGCCTCCCTACCGTCGAGCGTGTGATCGCACGAGTACCGGCTCCCGCCGTGGGCCTGCGCACCTGCTCGATCACCAGCGCGCCCGGTGACGAACACCCGACCGTGAGCGCCACGACTTCGCCGGATGGCCAGGTCCCCGCCATCCCGGTCCGCGCCGCCCGGCCCGGCGGTGCCGCCCCGACCTCGACGACCACCGCTCCCCGGCGATCCAGGAGGACCGCATGACCATCACTTCCCCGTCGCTTCGCTCGCCCCAGACCCTCGCGAACACCGAAGTCATCCCCGAGCACATCACCCGCATCAACGAGGCCAAGACCCCGACCGGTCCCGGCCGTCCGGGGGCGAGCACCGCCCACATCACCCCCTCGACCGCGCACCTGTCCACCGAGGACATCGAGCGCATCGGGGCCGAGCTCGAGGCCCTGCGCGACCAGGTCATGTCCTCGCTCGGCGCGGCCGACGCGCAGTACATCCGCCGGGTGATCAAGACCCAGCGCGGTCTGGAGATCGCCGGGCGCATCCTGCTGCTCGGGGCGCTGTTCCCGCCGGCCTTCGTCGCCGGCACCGCCTCGCTCGGCGTCGCCAAGATCCTCGAGAACATGGAGATCGGGCACAACGTCCTGCACGGCCAGTGGGACTGGATGCGTGACCCGGAGATCCACTCGACGACGTGGGAGTGGGACCACGTCTCCACGGCCGCGAGCTGGCAGCAGACGCACAACTACCTGCACCACACGTACACCAACATCCACGGCAAGGACCGCGACATCGGCTACAACGTGCTGCGGGTCGACCCCGAGCAGCCGTGGCAGCCGGTCCACCTGTTCCAGACGCTCACCAACGCCGGTCTGGCGATGATCTTCGAGTGGGGCATCGCGGCCTTCGACCTCGAGCTGGACCAGGTCCAGCGCGGCGAGAAGACCTGGGCCGAGAAGATGCCCGAGATCAAGAAGATGGCGCGCAAGGCAGGCAAGCAGGCGCTGAAGGACTTCGTGGTCTTCCCGGCGCTCTCGGGCCCGTCGTTCGTCCCGGCCGCCCTCGGCGGCCTGCTGGCCAACCTGATCCGCAACGTCTGGTCGCACGCGGTGATCTTCTGCGGTCACTTCCCGGTCGAGGTCGAGACCTTCGACGAGGAGCGGCTGGAGAACGAGACCCAGGCCGAGTGGTACGTCCGGCAGATGCTCGGCTCGGCCAACATCGAGGGCTCGCCGCTGCTGCACATCATGACCGGCAACCTCTCGCACCAGATCGAGCACCACCTGTTCCCGGACATGCCCTCGAACCACTACCGGCGGATCGCGCCCCAGGTCCGCGATCTCTGCCGGCGCTACGGGCTGCCCTACCACGCGGGCCCGATGTGGAAGCAGTACGGCGGCGTGCTGTGGAAGATCGCGCGCCTCTCCTTCCCGGGCGGGCACGAGGTCATCGAGAAGCGGCGCCGTCGGGCGCTGCCCAGTGGCCGCGGCGCGGTGGCGACGCTGCGCCGGTTGCGCGATCGGGCTGCTCCGGTCGCCGCCTGAGGGTCGCTCTCCTCCTGCTCGGACGCCCGGGATGCGATGATCCCGGGGTGGTCGAGAGTCGTAGGTGGCGGGAGGAGCGGGAACGGTTCGTGAACGGACACCAGGAGGCCCTCGGGCCCCTCGCCGAGGAGTTCCTCTCGCTGGGCGAGTCGCTGTCCGTCGCCGAGAGCGGCCTCGGGGTCGGCGAGGTCCTCGAGCGGATCGTGCGCGCCGCCAAGGCGGTCGTCGGGGCGGACGTCATCTCCGTCACCTGGCGCCAGGGCGACGAGTTCACGACGCCGGTGGAGACCGACCCGATCGCGAGCAAGGCGGACGCGGTGCAGTACGAGCACCGGGAGGGCCCGTGCGTCGAGGCCACCCTCGACGACGGGCTCGGGTTCGCGGCCTCGTCGGACCTGCGCCACGACACCCGCTGGACCCGCTTCGGCCCGGCGGCCGCCGACCTCGGGCTGCACGCCGTGTTCGCCACCGGCATGTTCCCCCGGGACGCCGGCCGGCGGATGGGCGCCCTGAACTACTACTCGCGCACCCCGGGCGGGCTCGACCACGTCGACAAGGACGTCGCCCTCGTGTTCGCCACCCACGCCTCGGTCGCCCTGCGCGGCGCCCAGGTGGTGGAGGCGGCCGAGCTGCGCGCCACCCAGCTCACCGAGGCGGTCCGCTCGCGCGACGTCATCGGCCAGGCCAAGGGCATCCTCATGGAGCGACGCGGCCTGAACGCCGACGAGGCGTTCGACACGCTCCGCCGGACGTCGCAGGACCTCAACGTCAAGCTCCGGGACCTCGCCCAGACGCTCGCGGAGCGACGCGCCGAGCTCTGACCGTGGTGTGACTTGGGTCACGATTCACGATCGGCTATCTCGGCGATACTCTCTGCAACCCTCCCGCCGAGACCGTGCGGGCTCACCCCCAGGCATCGTTGCTTCGCGGAGGTGCGCCATGACGTCCACCGTCCCCGCCACGGAAGTGTCCCGTCCCGCCGAGGTCCTCGGCGAGTCCACCTCCCTCGGCACGGCGGCCCAGCGCCGGCGGCAGGCCCGCATCGCCGCCGCGCGGCGTGGGCGCGAGCGGCCCGAGATCAGTGGAGGCGTCGGCCTCTGTCGGTACGACGACGGGTGCGTCGCCCTCGCCGCGGTCGGGTCGAGCGGGCCCGCCCAGGTCCGGATGCTGCGCTCCCTACGGTCCCGGCTCGCCCGGGACGCCTGGGCGGAGCTCGTCGTGGACCTCTCCGGTCTCGACGGCGACTGCGGACCGGCCCTCGTGCGCGTGCTCGGCCAGCTGCGGGTGCAGCGGCTGACCGCGGGAGCCCGCGTCGAGGTCCACGGGGCCCCGCCCGCCCTGGCCGCCGAGCTCGGCGCCTCCCCGGCGACCACCTACACGGTCCACGACGAGCCGCCGGCCCGCTGAGGGCCGGGCCGGCTCAGCCCTCGGTGGCGGGCTCGGCGAACGACCCGCCGAACCGCAGCGCCAGGGCCACCTCGAGGCGGGCCACCGGGTCGTCGAGGGCGCCCGCGAAGGATTCCTTCAGCCGCGCCAACCGGTAACGGACCGTCTGCGGGTGCACGTGCAGCTGGCCGGCGGTCTCGGCGATGTCGCCGTGCGCGTCGAGCCACGCCCGCAGCGTCGTCACCGCCCGGTCCCGGGCAGTGGACGTCATGCGGCGCAGCGGCTCGAGGCGTTGGGCGACGAGGTCGGCGGTCACCGAGACGTCGGCGTGCAGCAGGAGCGCGAGCAGGTGGTCGTCCGCCCGCACCAGGCACGACGGTGGACGGGCCCCGCGGGGCCGGTCGACGCGCACCCTGTCGTCCTCGGCCTCCGGCCGGATCTCCCCGGCCGCCACCAGGGGCCACGCCGCGCGGGCCCGTTCGACGGTGCGGGCCACCTGGTCCGGCGGCACCGTCGGACCGAGCACGGCGACCACCCCGGCGGTGGCGTCGAGCAGCGCGTCGCTGCGCCCCGGCCCGTCGGGGTCGGGCACCACGAGTACCCCGAGACCGTCGACCCGCGAGCCCAGGACGTCGGCGGGCAGGCGCCGGAAGACCGCCTGGACCGCGTCCTCCTCGCAGATCACCACCGCGAGCGAGCGGGGGAGCGCCCACTCGGCCTCCCGGACCAGCCGTTCCAGCTCGGGACCCTCGGGCGGGGGAGTGCGCAGCAGCGCCGAGACGAGGCTGTGCCTGCGGGCCTGGCGCGAGCCCGCGGTGAGGCTCTGCTCGTGCGCGTAGCCCGCGACCGAGGCGGCGGCGAGCTGCTCGGTGTACTCGAAGAGCGCCTCGGCCAGCCGGAAGATGCCGTCCGGGCCGAGGCCGTACGCGTCGCTGCCCGCCGAGATGCGCCGCCACATGACCCGGGAGCCGACCCGGTAGGCGCTCTGCAGCGCGTCCATCGTGCGGCCGTGGCGGTGCTCCACGCGCCCGAGCTCGAAGTACACGCGGGTGTCGGGCAGGTCGTCGTCGGTGCCGAGCAGCTGCAGGAACTGCTCCAGGGCCACCGACACGCCCTGTCGGATGTTCTGGCCGAACACCCCGTCCATCGACAGTGCGTACTCGGCGACCTCGCCGCGCACCTGCTCGATGATGTCGTCCCCGGTGCCCAGGACCACCGAGCGCATCCGGTCCGCGGCCTCCGCCGGGACCTCGGCCCACGGGTGGCGCCGTGGCCCCCGCTCCGGTTCCCCGACGGCGCGCAGGGGCGGCAGGCCGGTGCCCGCCGCGCACCCCGGGGCCTTGTCGGCCCGCGCTCCGTCCGTCACGAGCGCCATTGTGGCCCACCTGACCCGATCGGTGGGTTCCGTCGCGACCCGCGCCACGCCCCGGTGCCCCCGACCGGCGCGTGTCGCGCGCGACGCGCAGGATCTGGGCACAGGCCCCGCACAGGGGGCGGCGGGACCCTGGAGCCGGGAACGGGCGGGACGGCGGAGGTGGCGGACGTGCGGACCGCGGGCGGACCGGCCGACCGACGCAGGCGTGCCCCCCGGGCCCCGGCGCTCACCGCGCTGATCGCGGGCGCGGGCGCCGCCCTGGTCGCCGCCGCCGGGTTCCGGCCCCTCACGCGACGCTGGCCGGAGGCCGTCGCGGCCTCGGTGCTCGCCGCCTTCGCCACCGAGCTGCCCCGTCCCACCGCCGCCCTCACCGCCGGCGTGGCGGCGGGCGCGGCGCGCGGCGGGGCGGCGCGGACCGCCCCCGGCCGGGTCGGGCTGGGGCTCGCCGGGGCCGCCGTCGTCGCCCTGCTCACACTGGACCGGCGCGCCCGCGCCACCCAGGAGATCCTCGCCGGGGCGCTCGCCGACGCCCTCGGCCCCCGTGCGCCCGCCCCGGAGGCGCCGGGCTGGCTCTCGCCCCGCGCGATCACCGCCCCGCACCGGTTCCGCACCGCCGGCGCGACGGACGTCGCCTACGGCCCGCACGGCCAGGAGAACCTCCTCGACGTCTGGCGCCACCCGGACCTCCCCGCCGATGCCGGCGCCCCCGTCCTCGTCGAGATCCACGGCGGCGCCTGGTCCTCCGGGCACAAGGAGAGCGAGGGCAACCCGCTGATGGTCCACCTCGTCGAGCGGGGCTGGGTCTGCGTGACGGTCAACTACCGGCTCGGGCCGGGGTCCCGCTGGCCCGCGATGATCGACGACGTCCGGGCGGCCCTGCGCTGGGTGCACGCCCACGTCGGCGAGCACGGCGGCGACCCGGACTTCGTCGCGGTCTCGGGGGGCTCGGCGGGGGCCCACCTGGCCGCGCTCGCCGCGCTGACCGGCGAGGGCGACACCCGCGTCGACGCCGCGGTGACGCTCTACGGCATCTACGACCTCACCGAGGACGACGGCAGCGGCACCCTCGACCTGCTGCTCGCCGACACGATGATGCCCGGCCCGCTCACCCACGACGCCGCGACGTGGACCGAGGCCTCACCCGCCCACCGGGTGCACCCCGGGGCGCCGCCGTTCTTCGTGCTCCACGGCACGGGCGACGCGATCGTCGTCCCGGAGCAGAGCCGCGCCTTCGTCCGCGCGCTGCGCGGGACGTCGGGGAGCCCGGTCGCCTACGCCGAGCTGCCGCACGCGCAGCACGGGTTCGACCTGTTGCCCACCCCGCGGACGCTGCTCGTGGTGCGCGCCGTGGAGGCGTTCCTCGTCACCGCGTTCGGTCGCCGCCCCGCCCGCCCGGCCCTCGAGGTCGGCGCGTGAGCGCCTGACGAAGCCGCTCGTCGCCGGTCGATAGGCTGGTACGCGCGGAGCACACCCGCGCCCGACCACCCCTCTCGACCCAGGAGTACCGCCGTGTCCTCGCTCGCAGCCCCCGCGCCCGCCGCCACCGTCCGGGTCGGCGCGGGCACGACGGCGGGCGAGGCGGTCCGCGACGCGGGCCTCTCCGGGACCGGGCCGCACACCGTCGTCGTCGTCCGCGCTCCCGACGGCACCCTCAAGGACCTCGCCTGGCGTCCCGAGGAGGACGTCGACGTCGAGCCGGTGCCCGCGGACACCGAGGACGGGCGCGCCGTCATCCGCCACAGCGCGGCGCACGTGCTCGCGCAGGCCGTCCAGCAGCAGTTCCCGGAGGCCAAGCTCGGCATCGGCCCGCCGGTGACCGACGGCTTCTACTACGACTTCGCCGTGGACCGGCCCTTCACCCCGGAGGACCTCGAGTCCCTCGAGAAGGCCATGCGCAAGATCGTCAAGGCGAAGCAGCGGTTCGCGCGCCGCGAGTACGCCTCGCTCGAGGCGGCCCGCGAGGAGCTGGCCGGAGAGCCGTTCAAGCTCGAGCTCGTCGACCTCAAGGGGACGAGCGACGCCGAGGAGGACGGCGAGATCATGGAGGTCGGCGCCGGCGCGCTGACCGCCTACGACAACATCCACGCCCACACCGGGGAGCGGGTGTGGGGCGACCTGTGCCGCGGCCCGCACATCCCGACCACCGGGTACATCCCCGCCTTCAAGATCACCCGCAGCGCGGCCGCCTACTGGCGCGGCGACCAGCGCAACGCCCAGCTGCAGCGGATCTACGGCACCGCGTGGGAGTCGGCGGAGGCCCAGGACGCGTACCTGGAGCGCCTGGCCGAGGCCGAGCGCCGCGACCACCGCCGCCTCGGCGCCGAGCTGGACCTGTTCAGCTTCCCCGACGAGATCGGCTCCGGCCTCGCGGTGTTCCACCCCAAGGGCGGGATCATCCGCAAGGAGCTGGAGGACTACAGCCGCCAGCGCCACAGCGAGGCGGGCTACGAGTTCGTCAACACCCCGCACGCCACCAAGGGCGAGCTCTTCGCGACGAGCGGCCACCTCGACTGGTACCGCGAGGGCATGTTCCCGGCGATGCACCTCGACGCCGAGTACGGCGACGACGGCGAGCTGCGCCGGCAGGGCATCGACTACTACCTCAAGCCGATGAACTGCCCGATGCACAACCTGATCTACCGGGCGCGCGGGCGGTCGTACCGCGAGCTGCCGCTGCGGCTCTTCGAGTTCGGGACGGTGTACCGCTACGAGAAGTCGGGCGTGGTGCACGGGCTGACCCGGGCGCGCGGGTTCACCCAGGACGACGCGCACATCTACTGCACCCGCGAGCAGATGGCCGGCGAGATCACCTCGCTGCTGACCTTCGTGCTCGACCTGCTGCGCGACTACGGCCTGGAGGACTTCTACCTGGAGCTCTCCACCCGCAACCCGGAGAAGTCGATCGGCACCGACGAGGAGTGGGAGGAGGCCACCCGGGCGCTGCGCGACGCCGCGTCGAGCTTCGGTCTCGCCCTCGTCGACGACCCGGGTGGCGCCGCCTTCTACGCGCCGAAGATCAGCGTGCAGGCCAAGGACGCCATCGGCCGGTACTGGCAGATGTCGACCATCCAGGTCGACCTGATGCTGCCCGACCGCTTCGAGCTCGAGTACACCGCGAGCGACGGCTCGCGGCAGCGACCGGTGATGATCCACCGCGCCCTGTTCGGCAGCATCGAGCGCTTCTTCGGCGTCCTCACCGAGCACTACGCCGGCGCCTTCCCGGCCTGGCTCGCCCCGGTACAGGCCGTCGCGATCCCGGTCTCGGGCGAGCAGGCGGACTACGTCGACGGCATCGTCGGGAAGCTGAGGGCGGCGGGGCTGCGCGTCGACGCGGACCACTCCGACGACCGCATGCAGAAGAAGATCCGGACGCACACCCTGCAGAAGGTGCCGTTCCTGCTGCTCGCCGGCGGCAAGGACGCGGAGGCCGGGGCGGTCTCGTTCCGCTTCCGCGACGGCTCGCAGCTCAACGGGGTGCCGATCGACGACGCGGTGGCGGCGCTGACCGGATGGGTCGGGCGCCGCGAGAACGCCTCGCCCGACGAGACGAACTTCGGCCCGCTCGTGACGCGTGCCTGACCTGACGAGCACGATGGGTCCGCGATGGACGACGACGGGGTGACCAGCGACCGGGCGCCGGAGGCGGCCGCGACGCCCGGCCTGCCCCCGCAGCCGGGCCGGCCGGACTCCGGCGTCCCCGCCGACCACCCCGCGGAGGCCGACGAGCTCTCCGGCGCCGGCACTCCGGACGGCTTCCGCCGGCTGTGGGCGCCGCACCGGATGGCCTACATCGCGGGGGAGTCCGGCACCGGGGAGATCGACGGCGGCTGCCCGCTGTGCGCCATCCCGGGGCGCTCCGACGACGACGGGCTCGTCGTCGCCCGCGGCGACCTGGTCTACGCCGTGCTGAACCTGCACCCGTACAACCCGGGCCACCTCATGGTCGTGCCCTACCGGCACGTCGCCCTGCTCGACGAGCTCACCGACGACGAGTCGGTCGAGCTGATGCGCTTCACCCAGCAGGCGATCCGGGCGCTGCGCACGATGTCGTCCCCGCACGGCTTCAACGTCGGCATCAACCTCGGGCACGTCGCCGGGGGATCGCTGGCCGACCACCTGCACCAGCACGTCGTCCCCCGCTGGGGTGGCGACGCCAACTTCATCACCGTCATCGGTCAGACCAAGGTCATCCCCGCGCTGCTCGCGGAGACCCGGGCCCGGCTGGCGGAGGTCTGGAACTCGAAGTGATCAACGAATGGGGACGGGCGGCCCTCAACCGCAGTGTCGAGCCGGCGGGCCGTTGGCTGGTCCGTCGCGGCCTCCACCCCGACGCCATGACCGTGTTGGGGACGGTCGGCGCCGCCGGCTTCGCGATCTGGCTGATCCCGACGGGGCATCTCTTCGCGGCCGCGATGATCGTCTGGGGCTTCGCGATGCTCGACATGCTCGACGGGGCCATGGCCCGGGCGCGAGGGGTGTCGAGCCCGTTCGGCGGGGTGCTCGACTCGGTGTGCGACCGGTTCGTCGACGGCGCGATCTTCAGCTGCATCGCGTGGTGGGCCGCGCGTGAGGACCGGTGGGTCGTCGCCGCGCTCGCCCTGGTCTGCCTCGTCAGCGGTCAGCTGATCTCCTACGTGAAGGCGCGCGCCGAGTCCGACGGCCTGCGTGGTGGTGGCGGCGTCGTCGAGCGGGCCGAGCGGCTGATCCTGGGGCTGACCGGCATCGGGCTGACCGGGCTGGGCCTCTGGTGGGCCGTCGACGTGGCGCTGTGGCTGCTGGCCGTGGGGTCGGTCGTGACGGTCGGCCAGCGCATGCACACGGTCTGGGTCTCCGCGAGGGAGCAGTACGGTGCCGCGACCGGCCGCACCGAGGGCGACGCCGCCCCCACCGAGCTCCCCGCCGCCCACGAGATCCGAGACGTCGAACGGTGACCGGACCGACCCGGCCGGCCCGGACCACGCGCGACACCGCCGCCGATCTGGCCGGTCGCGCCGCGGACGTCGGGTACGCGGCGGGCTGGCGGCTGGTCCGCGAGCTGCCCGCGCCGCTGGCCCGGGTCGCGTTCGACGCCGGGGCCGATCTCGCCGCCCACCGGCGCGGGCCCGGCGTCGCCCGGATGCGGGCGAACTACGCCCGGGTCCGGCCGGACCTCGGTCCCCGTCAACTCGACGAGCTGACGCGCGCCGGGGTCCGCTCCTACGCCCGGTACTGGCGGGAGGCGTTCCGCCTGCCCGCGATGGACCTCAAGGAGCTCGCCGGCCGGGTCGACCCCACCGTGCACGGCCGCGAGCACCTCGACGCGGCCCTCGCGCGCGGGCGCGGCGCGGTGGTGGCGCTGACGCACTCCGGCAACTGGGACGTCGTCGGGGCCTGGGCGGTGCAGCGCTACGGCGGGTTCGCGACGGTGGCGGAGCGGCTGCGTCCCGAGGCCCTGTTCCAGCGCTTCGTCGACTACCGGGAGTCCCTCGGGTTCGAGATCCTCCCGATGACCGGCGGCGAGGCGCCGGTGCGGGGCCTGCTCCGCGCGCTGCGGGCCGGACGCATCGTGTGCCTCGTCGCGGACCGCGACCTCTCGCGCCACGGCGTCGGCGTCGACTTCTTCGGTCACCGCGCCGCGATGCCGCCCGGACCCGCGTCGCTCGCGGCGGCGACCGGGGCGGCGCTGCTGCCGCTGGGCTGCTGGTTCACCGGCCCGGCCACCGGCGACGACGAGGAGGGCTGGGGGTTCCGGATCCACCCGCCGGTCCCGGTCGCGACCAAGGACGACGTCCCCGCCGCGACCCAGGCGATGGCCGACGCCTTCGCGGCCGAGATCGCCGAGCGCCCCCAGGACTGGCACATGCTCCAGCGCATCTGGCCCGATCTCGGCTGAACGCCTGGATCTTCCATGGAATCATCTTCTGTGGAAGGACGTTCCCCGGGGCATGACCATCCCCGAGACCATGCGGGCCGTCGTCCTGGACGCGCCCGGACCCCCCGAGGCCCTGCAGGTCCGCGAGCTGCCGGTCCCGGCGTCGAGCCCCGGCCACGTCCTCATCCGCGTCGCCGCGTCCGGGCTGAACCGCTCGGAGCTGCACACCCGCCTCGGCCTGGCCGTGGGCGTGACGTTCCCGCGCGTCCTGGGGATCGAGGCGACGGGGTCCGTGGCCGCCTGCCCGGGCGGCGAGTTCGCCGAGGGCGCGCGGGTGGTCGCGATGATGGGCGGGATGGGCCGGCAGTACGACGGGGGCTACGCCGAGTACACGAGCGTGCCGGTCGCGCAGGTCACCGAGGTGCACACCGACCTCGACGACGCGGTCCTCGGCGCCGTCCCGGAGATGCTGCAGACCGCGTACGGGTCGCTGACCGTCGGGCTGGACGCGCAGGCGGGGGAGACGCTGCTCGTGCGCGGCGGGACGTCGTCGATCGGGCTCGCCACCGCGGTGCTGGCGAAGCAGCGCGGCATGACCGTCCTGTCCACCACCCGGGACCTCGCCCGCTCCGACCTGCTCACCGGCGTCGGGGTGGACCACGTGGTGCTCGACGACGGCGACGTGGCCTCGCGGGTCCGGGCGATCGTCCCCGAGGGCGTCGACCGCGCCCTCGAGCTCGTCGGCACCCCCACGCTCCCAGACACCCTCGCCGCCGTCCGCGTCCACGGCGTCGCCTGCGTCTCGGGGATGCTCTCGAACGTCTGGACGATCCCGGACTTCTCCCCGATCGACCTCCTGCCCCGCGGGGTCCGGCTCGCCGCGTACGGCGGCGACGCCTCCGACCTGCCCCCGGCGGTCCTGCAGCAGTTCTGCGACGACGTCGCGGCCGGCCGCGCCACGGTCCCGCGGGGCCGGGTGTTCCGGCTCGACGAGATCGCCGAGGCGCACCGGCTCATGGAGGACGGGCATGCCGGCGGCAAGCTCGTCGTGGTCCCCTGAGCGGGGCGGGCAACGATCTCGTCACGCGCAACCGCTTTCGGCGGGGGCGGGACGGATCCGTCGTGGTAGGACCGGTCCGTGCCGCAGTCCCGGACCGCCACCGTCGAGGCGGAGGTCGAACGGCTCTGCCGTGAGCTCGGTCCCGGCGCGCTCCTGCCCGGCGAGCGGGACCTCGCCGAGCAGTGCGGCGTCTCGCGCTCCACGGTCCGCCTCGCGCTGGCCGAGCTGACCAGCCGCCGCGTCATCGAGCGCCGCCACGGTGCGGGGACCTACGCCCGCCGCACGGCCCCGGCCCAGCCGCTCGACGCGCTCTCGTTCCACGACGACATGTCCCGCCGCGGCCTCCGGCCGTCCTCCCGGCTGCTGTGGTGCGACGAGATCGCCGCGGACGACGACCTCGCCGGCCACCTCCAGGTCCCGGTGGGCGACCCGGTGCGGCGGTTCGCCCGTCTCCGGCTGGCCGACGGCGAACCGATGGCGCGGGAGCTGCTGCACGTCCCGACCCGGGTGGTCCCCGGGATCGCGGGCTCCGACCTCGACGGCGAGGCCTCCTGGTACGCGCTGCTCGAGTCGCGCTACGGGCGCCGCGTGGTCGACGGGGTCCAGACCGTCGAGCCGGTGCTCGTCGAGGGCGAGGACGCCGCGCTGCTCGGCGTCCCCTCGGGGCGCGCCGGGTGGCGGTTCCTGCGGACCTCGCGCGACGAGCGAGGCACCGTCGTCGAACGCGTGGACGCCCTGGTCCGGGGCGACCGCTACCTCATCGAGGTCGAGATCGCCCGGCCGCGCCGCCGCTCGCCCTGACCCCGCCCGGGTCACCCGGCCGGGCCCGCTCGCACGCCGGGGCACACACCCGCCGTCGTACCCTCCCGCCCATGACGACGATCGCGCCCCCGCGGCGGCGCGCGCCTCGCCTCACCGCGGTGGTGGCGGGCCTGGCCCTCGTCGTCCTGGGCCTCGTCGGCCTGGTGGTCCTGCTCGTGGCCCTCGGCGCGCTCGTCCCCGGGCTCGGACCGCTCTCCGGCTGGGCCACCATCACCGTCCCGGCGCGCGGCCCGACCCTGGTGGTCGCGGGTCTCGTGGCCACCGTCCTCGCACTCCTCCTGCGCCGGCGGCTGCGCTGGTGGGGCACCGTCGTCGCGACCGTGAGCGGTGTCGGGACGGTGGCGCTCGCCGTCGTCGTCGGGATCGTCGTCGCGGCGACGCTGGCCGCGGGCGGCTCGGTGAACCCACTGACCACGGTCGTGCCGAGCTCCGGGCTCGCCCTGCCCGACGGCGACCCCGTGTACACGACGGGGCCCGACGGCGCCCCGCTGCACGCCGCGGTGTGGAACCCGCGCGGGGCCACCGGACCCGCCCCCGTCCTGGTCTACGTCCACGGCGGGGGATGGAACGGCGGCTCGGAGCTGGGGAACACCGACGACCTGCGCTGGTTCGCCGACCACGGGCACCTCGTGGTCAGCGTCGCCTACACCCTGTCGAGCGGCACCCGGTCCACCTGGGACGTCGCGGGCCCGCAGGTCGCGTGCGCGCTCACGAAGGTCGCCGCGCTCTCCCCGGGCCTGGGCGGGGACCCGAACCGGATCGTGCTCGCCGGCGACTCGGCGGGCGGCCAGCTCGCGGTGTCGGTCGCGTACCACGCCGCGTCGGGGACGCAGCCGTCCTCGTGCGGCGGGGTCGTGCCGGTCCCGAAGGGGGTCCTCGTGCAGTACCCGGCCGTCGACCTGGTGGACGCCTACGAGCACGGTCACTTCCCCGGCCAGCCCGGCACCCCGGGCGCCTACCTCGCGCAGCTCTACACCGGGGGCACGCCCCAGCAGGTGCCCGGTCGCTACCAGGCGGTCTCCGGGGGCCCGGCGATCACGCCCCGCGCCCCGGCCACCCTGGTGATCGGACCGACCCGCGACGAGCTGGTCCCGCCCGGCGGCGTCTCCCGGTTCGTGGACCAGGCCCGGGCCGCCGGGGTCGACGCCACGCTGGTGCGGATGCCCTACGCCAACCACGCCTACGACACCCTGGGCGACGGATCCCTGGGCAACCAGGCACGCCTCACCATCAGCGAGCACTGGCTCACCCAGCACGGCTGGTGACGCGGGCCTGCTCGGCGGTCCGGCTCCGCCCCATGGCTAGCGCAGGATCTCGATCAGCAGCACCCACGCCCCCACCAGCCCGCCGAGCAGCGCGAACCCGATCGCCGGGGCGAGCCACACGAGCCCGCCGAGCCCGCCGACGAGGAGCGCGATCCCGGCGAGGAGCGTGCCCGCGGCCAGCACGACCGGGGGCAGCAGCGTCGTGGCGACCCACGCGACGCGGGGGACCTCGGGGATCGGCCGCGGCAGCGTCACGGCGAGGCCGGTCCCGACGATGACCCCCAGCACGACGAGGACGACGCCCAGCGTCGTCGACCCCCACGGCACGAGGAGCGCGAGGGCCAGGAACACCGGGGAGGCGAGCAGGACGAGCGCCGAGGCGGCCCGGTCGGTGATGCGTGACGAACCGAGGATCGACGAGATGTTGATCGAGAGGGCGACGAACAGCAGGCCGGCCAGGGCGGCGGCGGCCCCTGCGGTGGCGACCGCGAAGTCGGTCCAGGCCGCGGGGTCGCCCAACGCCCCGGGGTCGCCCGACGCCCCGGGTTCGGTGGACGCGGGGACCGTGATCAGCGCCTGGAGGCCGGTCATCCCGCGGAGTCTGCCTCGGACGCGCCGAGTCCCGCGAGGTCCACGACGGCGAGCGAGCCCGCGTCGCGGAGGGCCTTGCGGTCGGTGTCGGCGAGATCGGCGAGCACGCGGTAGGTCAGCGTCATCGGCTCGATGCCGAGGTCGTGCGCGGCGTCGGTGTCGAGGCGCTCGAGGACGGTCTTGGTCACCAGCGTCTGCCCGCCCGTCGCGACGTGCTCGATGCGGGCGCACTCGTTGACCTCGTCGCCGAGGGCGGTGACCTCCAGCCGGCCGCCGGTGACGATCTGGCCGATGTAGAGGTTGGCGCCCCAGTGGACGCCGAGGTTGACCCGGCAGTCCGCGACCTCGACGCCGACGCCCTCCGCCGCGAGCGCCTCGACGAGCGCCCGCACGGCCGCGGGGAACGCGAGCGCGACGGCGAGGGCGGCCGAGGCGGCGTCCGACTCCACGGGGTGGTGCCCGTCCTCCTGCGTCTGCGCCGCGAGGAAGAACGCGCTCGCGCCGTCGCCCGCGTGCTTGCCGACGATGCCGCCGTGGCGGGCGACGAGGTCGTCGAACGTCGTCGTGAACCGGCGGATCAGCTCGAAGTAGGCCGGTGTGGGCAGCAGGCGGGAGAGCCGCCCGGAGGAGTCGATGTCCGCGAACACGACCGCCGCCGGTCGACGGCGAGGCTCCGTGAGGTCGGCCATGCGCGTGAACATCGCCTCGTCGCCCTCGCTGACGAGCGCGAGCACCCGGGCGGGCAGCAGCGGGGCGAACACCAGCGCGGTGCCGGCGAGGGTGCCGTCGGACGCGCGCACCGTCACACCGAGCATCCCGACCGGGCGCCGCCGCTGCGCGAGGTCCAGCTCCAGCGGCGAGACCCAGACCGGCGCCGAGTCGTGACCGGCGGTGATGCGCGGCTCGAGCTCCTCCCGCAGCGCGCGGCGGGCGTCCGGCGACAGGATCGCCGCCCACAGCGGCAGCTCGATGCCCTCGGCGATGTGCATGCCGTAGCCGACCTCGGTCGAGGAGTCGGCCCCGGCCAGCTGGAGCATCTGCTCGGAGACCCAGCGCAGCCGGCCGTCCTCGTCGTAGACCTGGGAGGCGGTGCGGCTCGCCTCGAGCGCGTCGATGACGGCCTGGCGGAGCCCGGGGAGCCGGTCGTCCACCGAACGGACGGTAGTGGTGCGCCGTCCGATCCCGCGCCCTGGGCGCGTGTGCACCACTCCACCGAGGTTGCCCGGGCTCGATGGTGACATGGACCACAGCAACGCGCTACGTTCATCGAATGAACGCGGCGGGGCCCGGATCGCCCGCGGGACTGCGCGAGGCGAATCGTCGACGCGTCCTGGACGCCGTGCTCGCGGCGGGGGAGCCGACGCAGTCGGGCATCGCCGCGGCCACCGGGCTCGCGCCGGCGACGGTGTCGAACATCGTGCGGCACCTGGTGGGTGCGGGCAGTCTCAGCGCGACGACCACGGTCCGGGGTGGGCGCCGCGTCCGGGCGGTCCGGCTCGTCCCGCCCGCCGGCTACGTCGCCGGGGTGGACTTCGGCCACCGGCACGTCCGCGTCGGGCTCGCCCGCGCGGCGGACACCGTGCCGCGGTCCGCGCCCGACGGGTCCCCGGAGCCGCCCCCGACCCTGCTCGCGGAGTGCGAGGCCGACCTGCCCGGCGGCCACGGGGTCGACGACGGGCTCGACACCGCCGCCGCCCTGCTCGCCGAGGCCCTGCGGGCGGCCGGGGTCGCGCCCTCCGGGCTGTGCGGCGTCGGGATCGGGCTGCCCGCCCCCGTCGACGTCCGCAGCGGCGCCGTCGGTGAGCCCGGCATCCTGCCGGGCTGGGTCGGGGTCGAGGCCGCCCCGCGGGCCGCCGCCCGGCTGGGCGTCCCGGTCGCCGTCGACAACGACGCCCTGCTCGGCACGCTCGCGGAACGGGCCTGGGGGGCGCTCACCGGGGTCCGCGACGCCCTCTACCTGAAGCTCTCCGACGGCGTGGGGGCCGGCCTGGTCCTCGACGGCCGCCCCTATCGCGGGCGGGCGGGGACGGCGGGGGAGATCGGACACGTCGTGGTGGCGGACGACCCGGGCGGGCCCACGAGCGGGCCGGGCGGCACGGTGTGCCGCTGCGGCAATCGCGGCTGCCTGGAGACGTGGGCGTCGACGACGACCGTGGTCGGGCTGCTCGCGCCCCTCCTGGGCGCGCCGCTGACGATCGCCGAGGTCGTGTCCCGGGCCCGCGGCGGCCACGCCCCGTCGCGGCGGGTCCTCGCCGACACCGGCAGCCACGTGGGGCGCGCCCTCGGCGGGCTGTGCAGCGTCCTGACCCCGGCCCGCGTCGTCGTCGGGGGCGAGCTCGCGCAGGCGGGCGAGTTGTTGATCGCGCCGCTGCAGGTCGCCCTGGAGCGGTGGGCGCTGCCGGGGGCGGCGGAGGGCGTCGAGGTCGTCCCGGCCCGGCTCGGGGCTCGCGCCCACGTCCTGGGGGCCGTCGCGCTGGCAGGTGAGCTGGTCCTCGCCACGCCGGGGTGATCGCGCGGGCGGTGGGGGTGGCCGCAGGGGCGACGGGTAACACCGGACCATGCCAAGATCGCGTCCGTGCGTTCATCCGTTGACCGCGAGAGCGCACGGTCCTAGCCTGTGAACCGCGTCACACGCCGTGATCGGCGCGGGCGTACATCGACGTGGAGGTCGGACCGATGAGCGCGCGAGCGTCCGAGTTGCCCGCCCCCGAGGCGGTCCTCGCCGAGCGTGGTGAGGCACGGACGCCGGCCGTCTTCCTCGACTACGACGGCGTGCTCACCCCGATCGTCGACAACCCCTCGGACGCCGTGATGGGTCCCGAGATGCGCCGCATCGTCTCGGACCTCGCCCGCCGCGCCAGCGTCTGCGTGGTGTCGGGGCGCGACCGCGGGGTGGTCACCGAGCTCATGGGCCTCGACGACCTCATCGTCGCCGGGAGCCACGGCTTCGACATCTACGACCCGCGCCACGGCGTGATCACCCACGACGCGTCCTCCGGGTTCGAGGACCTCGTCGAGAAGGTCACCGCGGAGGTCTCCGACCGGGCGGGCGCGATCCCCGGCACGCTCGTCGAGCCCAAGCACGCGTCGGTCGCGCTGCACTACCGCGCGGTCGACCCCTCGCGGCACGCCGAGGTGCAGGAACTGGTCGACGGCGTGCTCGCCGCGCACCCGGGCGAGCTGCGGGTGACCCCCGGCAAGTTCGTCCACGAGATCCAGCCGAAGATCGACTGGAACAAGGGCCGCGCCGTCGAGCACCTGCTCGACGTCCTCGACCTGCGGGGCCCGGACGTCCTGCCGGTCTACCTCGGTGACGACGTCACCGACGAGGACGCCTTCAACGCCCCCAGCATCGCCCACGGCGGCCTCGGGGTGCTCGTCATCGACCCCGCCGACGCCCCGGCGCGCGAGACGGCGGCGTCCGCCGTGATCCCCGACGTCGAGGGCGTGGCCCGCTTCCTCGACGCGCTGGCCCGATGACCCGGCTCCGCTCCGCTGCGCGGGAGGGCCTGCCGAACCCACCCATGTCCACGTCCGACCGAGCCGGGAGGAGACCGCGGTGACCCTTCCCGCGACCGACCACGCCGCAGCAGCCGCGATCCCGGAGGACGCCTCCGACGGCTGGACCCTGACCTGGGAGGGCGTCGACCCCGAGGAGGAGGGCCTGCGCGAGGCGCTGTCCTCCACCGGCAACGGCTACTTCTGCACCCGCGGGGCCGCGGAGTGGGAGGAGACCGACCCGCCCGCGCACTACGCCGGCACCTACGCCCACGGGGCCTACAACCGTGAGACGACCATCCTCGGTGGCCGCCCGGTGCTCAACGAGGACCTGGTCAACCTGCCCAACTGGCTCGTCCTCATGCTGCGCATCGAGGGCGAGGAGGCCGTCACCCTCGACAACGTCGAGGTGCTCGAGTACCGCCACACCTACGACATCCGCACGGCCACGCTCACCCGGCACCTCCGCTT
>CAWKGY010000015.1:0-62801 GCA_963849235.1 uncultured Actinomycetota bacterium
GGCTGGAGCTCGGCGAACAGCTCCCGGCGCCGGGCCATGGTGAACGCGCCGACCACGCCGACGCGACGCGAGCGTGCCGTCGGCGGTGTACAGGCCGAGCAGCAGCGAGCCGAGCGCGTCGGCCCGGACTTGTGCACGCGGTAGCCCGCCACGACGCAGTCGGCGGTGCGCTCGTGCTTGATCTTGCTCATCACGCGCTTGTCGGGCTGGTAGTGCAGGTCGCCCTTCTTCGCGATGAGCCCGTCGAGGCCGGCGCCCTCGAAGCGCACGAACCAGCTCCCGGGCCTCGTCCGCGGTCCGACGTCATCGGGGTGACGTGCACCGGTGGCCGGCGCCGCGGCCGAGCGCGCTCCTCCAGCGCCGCGCGGCGCTCGCGCGAACGGCCGGCGCGGTCAGGTCGTCGTCGCCGAGGGCGAGCAGGTCGAACGCGACGAAGCTCGCCGGGGTCGTCTCCGGCCAGCATGTTCACCCGCGACGCCGCGGGGTGGATGCGCTGCTGCAGCGCCTCGAAGTCGAGCCCGCCCGTCGCGGTCGCGACGACGATCTCGCCGTCGACCACGCACCGCGTCGGCAGCTGCTCGCGCAGCGCCTCGACGACCTCGGGGAAGTAGCGCGTCATCGGCTTGGTCGTTGCGGCTGCCGATCTCGACCTCGTCGCCGTCGCGGAAGACGATCGCGCGGAAGCCGTCCCACTTGGGCTCGTAGTGCTGCCCCTCCGGCACGGATCTTGACGGGCTTGGCCAGCATCGGCAGCACCGGCGGCATCACGGGCAGGTCCACGGGCCCAGTCTGTACCGGAGCGCGCCGGTCAGAGCACGCGCGGGGTCTTCACGGCCGCGGCGTCGAGCTCGATGCGCACCGCCGTCGGCAGCGCGTCGACCGCGAAGGCCTGGCGGGCGCGGGCGAGCACCCGGCCGTCGACCTCGGCCCACACGTCGCGCACGTCGGCGTCCTCGACCAGCCACAGCGTGATGCGCAGCGCGGGCCTGCGTTCGTCGCCGACCAACGGACCCGCGCGCGGCTCACCCCGTCGATGGACTCCGCGTCGCCCGCGGACGGCGTCCGCGATGGCCGAGTGCTCGACCGTGAGGCGCTGGCCCGGGACCTCGGAGAGCAGGACGTCGGGGCGGGGCTCGGGTCGCAGCGAGCGGACGACCCAGATGAGCCCGACGATCAGCAGGACCACCCCGCGCCGATCGCGATCCAGCGCGCCGCGGTGGCGTTGGCGGTGATCCAGGAGCTGACCTGCGGGTCGATGAGCGGGCGCTGCGCCCGGTTGACCCCGAAGGTGCCCTGGCCGAGGAGCACGACGAGCACCCCGACGGCGAGCAGCACCAGCCCGGAGAGCAGGACCAGCGTGCGGTCGGAGGCGGTGGAGCGGGCGACGGCGGCACGGGAGCGGCGGCTCACTTGACCCCCTTGGTGGCGGCGACGGACACCGACACCCGCGGGCGGCGCCGAGCGGGAGGCGGGTGAACAGGGTGTCGATCCGCTCGCGGACCGCCGCGCGGACCTCGTCGGGCGCGTCGAGCGTCCCGGCCTTGACCACGACCTTGTTCGACGACGCGACGACCGACGCGGAGACCACGTCGGCGTGCGAGCGGACCTCGTGGCCGACCGCCCGCGCCAGCGAGCGCGGCGAGGTGGTGACGGTGACCTCCGGGACGGGGTCGGTGAGGCGGACGTCGTGGCGGCGGGCGACGAGCCCGACCAGCAGGACGAGCAGCCCGACGACCGCGACCACGACCGCGGGCGCGGACCGCCCCGGACGACCAGGTGGCGCTGGTGAGGGCGGCCTGCCAGTCGGGCCACGGGACGACGAGGGGCGACGAGGCGGGTGCGACCCAGGCCGTGACGACCTCGATCAGCGTGAGGACGCCGACCGCGGCCACGACGAGGCCGAGCAGGGGCGAGAGCAGGCGGAGCAGGAATCGCACGGGGTCACTCCGTCCGTCGGGTGGGGGCCGCGGGACCGGCCGGGACGGCGAGCGCGGAGACGGTGACGTCGAGGCCGCGCACCGCGTAGCCGGTCAGCGTCTCCACGCGCTCGCGGACGTTGCCCCGGACCGCCTCGACGGTCAGCGCGATCGGCGCCGGGTAGGCGAGCGGGACCTCCAGGCGCAGGTCGACCTGATCGCCGTAGCCCGAGACGCGGGCGGTGGCGCCGGACTCGCCGAGGCCGACGCCCACCACGCGGCGCTCGGTGCGCACCGTGCCCTCGCTGGTGTCCGCCGCGTACTCCGCGATGCGGCGGACCACCGAGAACGCGATCTCGAGGCTGCCGCGCTCCCCGGGCGTCGTCGTCCGCGGCGCCCCGGGCCGCGGACGGGGTGACCGGGACCGGGGTGGTGGCGTCGCGGGAGGGCTCGCTCATCGGTCGCGGCCGCGGCCGGTGAACTGGGTGAGGTCGAGCTCGCCGTCGAGCACCCGCCCGACGACGAGCCCGAGGATGCCCAGGACGAGGGCGATGAAGAAGCCGACGAGACCGCCCGCGGCGGCGGCGACGCCGAGCAGCAGGCCGACGAACAAGCCGACCGTGGTGGCACTCATGGGATGGACCTCCTGGCGAGGGGCGGGTCGTGCGAGGTGTCGTGCGGGATGGGGATCAGACGACGCGGCGGTGGCGGACCGGGCGCAGGGGCGCCCGACCGAGCCAGCGCCTGCCGGCGCGCAGCGTGCGGGGCATGACGTGGCCGGAGACCGCGACGATCGGCGCGTCGAGGCGGGGGTCGTCGTCGGGGATCGACCACGAGTGCGCGGGCCGCGACGATCGCGTCGTGCCGTCCTCGGGCTCGCGCTCGCCGACCGCCGCGAACGGGGAGCGACCCGCGCGGAAGGCCTCCACGCCCGGCGGAAGCTCTCGGGGTCCCCGCCGACGTCGGGGTGGTGACGCCGCGCGAAGGCCCGGAAGGTGGCCGCGGCCGCCCGGGCCCGCGCGGCCCGGCCGGCGGCGTCGGCCGCGTCGGCGAGGGTCGTCACGGCGTCCCGCCCGCGGGCTCGACGTCGGCGACGACGACGTCGACGCGCCGTGCGCCGGTCTGGGCGGCGACGAGGGCGCGCAGCGCCTCGGCCGTCGGGCGCACGCGCGCGCCGAGACGGAGCACGACGCCGATGCGCGTGGGCTCCTCACCCTCCCCGAGCGACACGCCGAGCAGACGGCGCCCGGGCAGGTAGGTCGCGATCGACCCGAACGTGCCCCCCGAGAGCCGGACCACGTCGGGGTGGGCGAGCAGGGCGTCCGCGACCCGCTCGGAGAGCGGGCCCCGGCCGGGCGCGGTGGGGTCGTGCGGGCTGGTGGCGCGCACGCCCGGCGCGGCGGCCGGGATCGTGCCCGAGGCCGAGCCGCGCAGCCTCGTGTCCGGTCGATCGGCGCCCGTCACTCGACGCGCGACGTCGTGGCGGGCGCCGGCTCCTGCGAGTCGTTGTCGTCGCCGGGCATGTGGATGTCGTTGACCGAGATGTTGACCTCGATGACCTCGAGGCCGGTCATCTGCTCGACGGCCCCGATCACGTTGCGGCGCACCGCGCGGGCGAGCTCGACGATCCCGGCGCCGTACTCGACGATGATGTCGAGATCGATCGCGGCCTGCTTCTCGCCGACCTCGACCTGCACACCCGCGGCCTGGGAGGTGCCGGTGCCGCCGGGGATGCGCTCGCGGATCGCGCCGAAGGCACGCGAGACGCCGCCGCCCATCGAGTACACGCCGGAGACCTCGCGGGCGGCGATGCCCGCGATCTTCTGGACCACGCCGGACGCGATCGTCGTCTTGCCCTGGCCGGAGTCGTCGGCGAGACGGGACGGGTTCGCGCCGCCGCCGGTGCGCGACGCCGACAGCGGCGCCGAGCTCGTCACGGGGGAGTCCGAAGCGGACGTCATGGGGGCGCTCCTCTGCGCTCGGGAACGGGGGTCGAGTACCTGAGAGTCGACCGCCCTCGCGGGCGGCGACTACCCGTAGGACTCCACCCGCCGCAGGATCGTCACGGGATGTCATCCGAATGGGCTAATGGTCGCCCTCGGACGCGGCGGCGTCGCCCCGGGTCGTGCGGTAGCGGAGCATCAGCCCGTCGTCGTGCGCGAGCACCGAGGCCAGCCGCATCGTCTCCGGTGCGGCACCGCCGGCGGGACCGTCGAGGATGCGGCCCGGGCCCGCCCCCGCGAGCTGAGGGGCCAGGCTCAGACACAGCTCGTCGACGAGGTCCGCCGCCGCGAACGAGCCGAACAGCGACGGCCCGCCCTCGCACAGCACGCGGTGCAGGCCCCGCTCGGCCAGCGCCGCCAGCACCGCCGCCGGGGTCACGTCGGCGTCCCCGACCGCGACGACCTCGGCGGCGCCCCCGAGCCGGGACCGCGCCCCGTCCGCGGCCGCGGCGGTGGTGAGCAGGAGCGGCGGGACCGTGGTGTCGGTGAGCAGCGCGGCGTCGGGCGCCACGGATGCACTCGTCGTCACCACCGCGACCGGCGGGACCTCGGCCTGCCCGCGCTCCCGGCGCCGGGCGCGCAGCTCGGGCGAGGTGCGCACCCCGCGGTAGCCCTCGGCGCGCACCGTGCCCGCCCCGGCGACGACGACGTCCGCCAGCTCCCGGAGCAGCCCGAACACCTGCCGGTCGCCCGGCGCGTCGAGCCCGCCGGAGAGGCCGGCGGCGTCGCTGACGGCACCGTCGGCGCTCGCGACGAAGTTGACCCGCACGAACGGGCGCGCGAGCGCGTCGGGGTAGGCGTACACCCCGGCGAGCGCCGGGCGGTCGAGCTCGCCCGACGGTCCGCCGGGAGGCCAGACGTGCCTCATCCGCCCTGTCGTCCGGTGCCGGACTGTCCCGTGCCCGCCTTGGCCTGGAGGTCGTCGATGGCCCGCGAGGCCTGCGACTTGGTCAGGTCCTTCGGCGGCTCCACGCCCGCCTGCTGGGCCAGTGTCTCCAGGTAGCTCGCCTGCGGCCCGGTCATCGGCTCCTCGCCGGTGACCCACTGGTCGGTGGGCCGCTCCTGGCGATCGGGGCTGCCCGCCGGGTCGGACCCGGAGGACTGGAGTCGCTCGATCGCGTCGGAGGCCTGCGCCTTCGTCAGTCCCTCGGGGACCTCCTCGCCCGCCTGGTGCGCGAGGGTCTCGAGATAACTGGCCTGCGGCCCCGTCATCGGCTCGTCCCCGGTGACCCAGTTCGCCGGGTCCTTCTCGGCCGCGGAGCCCGCGCCCTGCGTCTTGACGTCGTGCGGATCCGGCGCCGAGGACGGGCGTGTGTCGCCCGTGTGACCACCGGGGTCTTGGCCGGACGGCGTGTCGGACGGCAGACTGTCGTGCGTGTCGGTCTCACTCATGATGGCTCCCGAGGTCGTGGCCGTCGTGGGTCGTACTGCTCGCACGGGCGATCCGATCGCCGCGGGGCGCCACAGACGTGCCACGCACTCCGCGGATCGGGAGTGGGGATGCCGTGGGCGCCCCGTGCGATCGAACACCCGTTCGAGACCATAGGGGCATACCCCGACACCAGGGCCTCGATACCCGTCGGTCCCCGCAGATCGGGCTGCGGCGCGGACCGTCGGCGTACGGGGAGCGGTCGCCGGGCGCGCGGGGCGCGCACCCGCGGCCGGCGACGCCGCCCGCGGGCGGGCCACCACAGCCGGTGACAACGACGTCACGCGGAGGTGGTGCGCGGACATCCCGGGTGGCCACAAGGTTGCCCGGGCGTGGCGATCAGCACGTTCCCGATCTCGTCCGGGGTCGTGCACAGGGGCCTCCACACCGTTAACGTCAGGTTGCTTCGGACCGCACCACGGAGCCGTCCGCCCTCGGGCCGGCGGTACAGGCTCCGGCCCGACCCGGGACGCCGTCCCCCGACTCCCGCTCCGGCCCGGCCCCCTCATCACCGCCCACACCGGGCGGCGGCCTCCTGCCGCCACCCGCCGACACCCGGTCGTCCGCCGGGACCAGTCAGACCCACCGCCCTCCGCACCGGTGCTCGGCCGTCCGGCCGCACGCCGCGGCGGAACGGCTCACCACCACTTCGTCGACGACGGGAGGGGCACGTGGCCACCACCGCCACCGGCACCAGCAGCAGCGGCTCGACCACGGGTCGCCCGCACGCCCAGGGCCTCTACGACCCCGCGTACGAGCACGACGCCTGCGGTGTCTCGTTCGTCGCCGACATCGCGGGCCGCCGCGACCACGACATCGTCACCAAGGGCCTCACCGCCCTGGTCAACCTCGAGCACCGCGGTGCCCGGGGCGCGGAGCACGAGACGGGCGACGGCGCGGGCATCCTCATCCAGCTCCCGGACGGGCTCTTCCGTCCGCTGCTGGCCGAGCAGGGCGTCACGCTGCCCCCCGCGGGCCGCTACGCGGCCGGTGTCGTGTTCCTCCCGACGACCGACGACGGGGCCGACGAGGCCTGCGCGATCGTCGAGCGCCTCGCGGGCGAGGAGGGCCTCGAGGTCCTGGCCTGGCGCGACCTGCCGACCGACCCCGACGGCGCGGGCATCGGCCCGACGGCGCGCGAGGTCATGCCGCGCTTCACCCAGCTCTTCGTCGGCCTGCCCGACGACGTCACCTCCGTCGTCGACACCCCCAACGCGGGCGACGACGAGGCCGGCATCGTCCTGACCCTCGAGCGGCGGGCCTTCGCGCTGCGCAAGCGCGTGGAGCACGAGACCCGGGCCGCCGGCTGCGGGGCCTACTTCCCGAGCCTCTCGGGCCGCACCATCGTCTACAAGGGCATGCTCGCCGAGCCCCAGCTCGCACCCTTCTACGCCGACCTGCGCGACGAGCGGACCACCAGCTCGCTCGCCCTGGTCCACAGCCGGTTCTCCACGAACACCTTCCCGGCCTGGGACCTCGCGCACCCGTACCGCTACCTCGCCCACAACGGCGAGATCAACACGCTGCGCGGCAACCGCAACTGGATGACCGCCCGCGAGTCGCTGCTGTCCACGGGCGCCTTCTCCGAGCGGGACATCGACCGGCTCTTCCCGATCGTCACGCCGGACGCCAGCGACTCGGCGAGCTTCGACGAGGTGCTCGAGCTGCTGCACCTGGCGGGGCGCTCACTGCCGCACGCCGTGCTGATGATGATCCCGGAGGCGTGGGAGAACCACGCCGAGATGGACCCGGCCCGGCGGGCCTTCTACCGCTACCACTCGACGATCATGGAGGCCTGGGACGGCCCGGCCCTGGCCGCGTTCACCGACGGCTCGGTG
Source organism: uncultured Actinomycetota bacterium (assembly GCA_963849235.1). Lineage (GTDB taxonomy): Bacteria > Actinomycetota > Actinomycetes > Mycobacteriales > Pseudonocardiaceae > Actinomycetospora. The sequence goes on from CAWKGY010000015.1 coordinate 7,187, forward strand.
ATCGGCGCGGTGCTGGACCGCAACGGCCTGCGGCCGGCGCGCTACTGGGTCACCGAGGACGGACTCGTCGTGCTCGGGTCCGAGGTCGGCGTGCTGGAGATCGACCCGGCCGCGATCGTGCGCAAGGGCCGACTCGAGCCCGGCCGGATGTTCCTCGTCGACACCGTCGGGCGCCGGATCGTCGACGACGACGAGATCAAGGGCGAGCTCGCCGCCGAGCACCCGTACGACGAGTGGCTGCACGCCGGGATGATCGACCTGCCCGACCTCCCGGCCCGCGACCGCGTGCCCTTCGACCGCCAGGTCCTCGTCCGCCGCCAGCAGACCTTCGGCTACACCGGCGAGGAGCTGACGCTGCTGCTGCGCCCGATGGCCATCGGCCAGGGCGAGGCCACCGGCTCGATGGGCAACGACGCGCCGCTCGCGGCGTTCTCGGCGCGCAGCCGGTCGCTCTTCGACTACTTCATCCAGCTCTTCGCGCAGGTCACCAACCCGCCGCTGGACGCCTACCGCGAGGAGCTCGTCACCTCGCTGCAGGTCTCGCTGGGCTCGGAGACCAACCTGCTCGAGGTCTCCCCGGCCTCCTGCCGCCGCGTGGTGCTCTCGCTGCCGGTCATCGACGACGACGAGCTGGCCCAGCTCATCGGCATCAACGAGGACGGCAACCTGCCCGGCTTCGCCCCGCACGTGGTCTCGGGGCTCTACCACGTCGGCGGCGGCGGCGAGGCCCTCGCGGCCCGCCTGGCCGAGATCCGCGAGGAGGTGTCGGCGGCCGTCGCCGACGGCGCCCGCGTGATCATCCTGTCCGACCGGCACTCCGACGCCGAACGGGCGCCGATCCCGACGCTGCTGCTCACCGGCGCGGTGCACCAGCACCTGGTGCGGGAGAAGACGCGGACCCAGACCGACATCGTCGTCGAGGCGGGCGACGTCCGCGAGACCCACCACGTGTCGCTGCTGCTCGGGTACGGCGCCTCGGCGGTCAACCCGTACCTCGCGCTCGACACGGTCGCCGACCTCATCGACCGCGGCGTCATCACCGGCGTCGGCGTCCCCACGGCCACCCGCAACGTCGTCGAGGCGCTGGCCAAGGGCGTGCGCAAGGTGATGAGCAAGATGGGCGTCTCGACGGTCGCGTCCTACATCGGTGCGCAGATCTTCGAGGCCGTCGGGCTCGGCGAGCAGGTCGTCGCCGACTGCTTCGCCGGCACCACCTCCCGCCTCGGCGGCGTCGGCTACGACGTCCTCGCCGAGGAGGTCGCGATCCGCCACCGCCTGGCCTGGCCTGGCGACGGGGTGCGCGCCAACCATCGCGAGCTCGCGGTGGGCGGCGAGTACCAGTGGCGCCGCGAGGGCGAGCTGCACGTGTTCAACCCGCACACCGTGTTCAAGCTCCAGCACTCCACGCGGACCCAGAACTACGACGTGTTCAAGGAGTACACCCGCGCCGTCGACGAGCAGAACTCGGCGCTGCTGACGCTGCGCGGCCTGTTCGACTTCACCCACGAGCGCGAGCCGGTGCCGATCGAGGAGGTCGAGCCGGTCTCGGCGATCGTCAAGCGGTTCAACACCGGGGCCATCTCCTACGGCTCGATCTCGCAGGAGATGCACGAGGTCCTCGCGATCGCGATGAACCGCCTCGGCGGGCGGTCCAACACCGGCGAGGGCGGCGAGGACCCCGACCGCTTCACCCGCGACGCCAACGGCGACTCCCGCCGGTCCGCGGTGAAGCAGGTCGCGTCCGGGCGCTTCGGCGTCACCAGCGAGTACCTGGTCAACTCCGACGACATCCAGATCAAGATCGCGCAGGGCGCCAAGCCCGGCGAGGGCGGGCAGCTGCCCGGCCACAAGGTCTACCCCTGGATCGCGAAGACCCGGTTCTCGACGCCGGGCGTGGGCCTGATCAGCCCGCCGCCGCACCACGACATCTACTCGATCGAGGACATCGCCCAGCTCATCCACGACCTCAAGAACGCGAACCCGGCGGCGCGCATCCACGTCAAGCTGGTCTCGCAGGTCGGGGTCGGGACGGTCGCCGCGGGGGTGTCGAAGGCGAAGGCCGACGTCGTGCTCATCTCGGGTCACGACGGCGGGACGGGCGCCTCGCCGTTGTCGTCGATCAAGCACGCGGGCGGCCCGTGGGAGCTGGGGCTCGCGGAGACCCAGCAGACGCTGCTGCTCAACGGGCTGCGCGACCGGATCGTCGTGCAGACCGACGGCCAGCTGAAGACCGGGCGCGACGTCATGATCGCCGCGCTGCTCGGGGCGGAGGAGTTCGGCTTCGCCACGGCCCCGCTGGTGGTCAGCGGCTGCATCATGATGCGGGTCTGCCACCTCGACACCTGTCCCGTCGGCGTCGCGACGCAGAACCCGGTGCTGCGGGCGAAGTTCGACGGCAAGGCCGACTACGTCGTGGCGTTCATGGAGTTCATCGCCCAGGAGGTGCGCGAGCACCTGGCGGCGCTGGGCTTCCGCACGCTCGACGAGGCGATCGGGCACACCGAGGTCCTCGACACCCGGGCCGCCGAGTCGCACTGGAAGGCCGAGGGGCTCGACCTGTCGCCGATCCTGCACCGCCCGGAGCTCCCGGCGGCCTTCGCCGAGCAGACGCTGCACCAGTCGACGACCCAGGACCACGGCCTGGAGAAGGCCCTGGACCACACGCTGATCCAGCTCGCCGAGGGGGCGCTGGCCGACGGCTCGCCGGTGCGCCTGGAGCTGCCGGCCCGCAACGTCAACCGCACCGTCGGGACCATGCTCGGCTCGGAGGTGACCAAGCGGTGGGGCGGCAAGGGCCTGCCCGACGACACCATCGACGTCACCTTCACCGGCTCCGGCGGCCAGTCGTTCGGCGCGTTCCTGCCCCGCGGCGTGACCCTGCGCCTCATCGGGGACACCAACGACTACTGCGGCAAGGGCCTCTCCGGCGGGCGCATCACGGTGCGCCCGCACCCGGAGGCGCCGCTGACCGCGGAGGAGAACATCGTCGCGGGCAACGTCATCGCCTACGGCGCGACGGCGGGGGAGCTCTTCCTGCGCGGCAAGGTCGGCGAGCGGTTCTGCGTGCGCAACTCCGGGGCGCACGCCGTCGTCGAGGGCGTCGGCGACCACGGCTGCGAGTACATGACCGGCGGCCGCGCGGTGATCCTCGGCCAGATCGGCCGCAACTTCGCGGCCGGCATGTCGGGCGGCGTGGCCTACGTCCTCGACCTCGCCGAGAACCGGGTGAACCACCAGATGGTCGAGCTCGAGGTGCCCTCGGCGACCGACCTCGACGAGCTGCGGGCCCTGGTGGAGAAGCACTACGCCGCGACCGACTCCGCGGTGGCCCACCGGCTGCTCACCGACTGGGAGGCCGCGACGATGCGGTTCACCAAGGTGATGCCGGTGGACTTCAAGCGGGTCCTGGAAGCCACCGCCGACGCCGAGCGCGACGGGCGGGACGTCAACGACGCGATCATGGAGGCGGCTCGTGGCTGACCCCCGCGGATTCCTGTCCACCGGCCGCGAACTGCCGCGCCGCCGGCCCGTCGACCTGCGCCTGCGCGACTGGCACGAGGTCTACGAGGAGCTCAACGAGACCACGCTGCGCAAGCAGGCGGGGCGCTGCATGGACTGCGGCATCCCGTTCTGCCACCAGGGCTGCCCGCTCGGGAACATGATCCCGGAGTGGAACGACCTGGTCTGGCGCGACGACTGGTCCGAGGCCATCGAGCGCCTGCACGCCACGAACAACTTCCCGGAGTTCACCGGGACGCTGTGCCCCGCCCCGTGCGAGGCGGCGTGCGTGCTGGGGATCAACAACGACCCGGTGACGATCAAGCAGGTCGAGATCGAGATCATCGACCGCGCCTGGGAGGAGGGCTGGGTCCGCCCGCAGCCGCCCGAGGCGCTGACCGGGCACCGGGTGGCCGTGATCGGGTCGGGCCCGAGCGGGCTCGCCGCGGCCCAGCAGCTCACCCGCGCCGGCCACGACGTCACGGTGTACGAGCGCGCCGACCGCATCGGCGGCCTGCTCCGCTACGGCATCCCCGAGTTCAAGATGGAGAAGAAGCGGCTCGACCGCCGCCTCGAGCAGATGTCGGCCGAGGGCACGCACTTCATCGCGGGCGTCGAGGTCGGCGGGACCGGCGAGCAGGACCTGTCGGTCGAGGACCTGCGGTCCCGCTTCGACGCCGTCGTCCTCGCGGTCGGCGCCACCGCCTGGCGGGACCTCCCCATCCCCGGCCGGGAGCTCAGGGGCACCTACCAGGCGATGGAGTACCTGCCGCCGTCCAACCGCGTGCAGCAGGGCGACTACGCCCGCTCGGACATCGACGCCGAGGGCAAGCACGTGGTCGTCATCGGCGGCGGCGACACCGGCGCGGACTGCGTCGGGACGGCCCACCGGCAGGGGGCCGCGTCGGTCACCCAGCTGGAGATCATGCCGATCCCGCCGTCGGAGCGTCCCGCCACCAACCCGTGGCCGACCTACCCGGCGATCTTCCGCGTCTCCTCGGCCCACGAGGAGGGCGGCGAGCGCCTGTTCTCCGTCAACACCGAGGAGTTCCTCGGCGACGAGCACGGGAACCTGCGGGCGCTGAAGATCGTCGACGTGGCGCGGGTGGACGGGAAGTTCGCCCCGGTGGAGGGCTCCGAGCGCGAGCTCGAGGCCGACCTCGTGTTCCTCGCGATGGGCTTCCTCGGGCCGCAGAAGGAGGGCCTGCTCGAGACCCTGGGCGTGGAGTGCGACGACCGAGGCAACGTCCGCCGCGACGCGTCCTACGAGACCTCGGTGCCGGGCGTGTTCGTCGCCGGCGACGCGGGCCGCGGCCAGTCGCTCATCGTGTGGGCGATCGCCGAGGGCCGCTCCGCCGCGGCGGGGGTCGACGAGAAGCTCACCGGCCGCGACGTCCTGCCGCGCCCGATCAACCCGGGGGACCGGGCCTTCGCCTGACGGCTCGTCGTTCGGGCACGTTCTGAGCGAAGGGCCCCATCGGTCGACTAGATCGCCGAAGGGCGCCCTTCGCCAGAACGCGGGCGGCGGCTCGCGGGGTGAGGGGTCGGGTGGGGTGGGGTCCGGGCGAGCCCGCGTCTCGTTGATCATCAGCACGTCAGGCAGGTCTCGCGGCGCTGGGAGCTGCCTGGGGTGCCCGTCGCGCGGGGGTGGGGGTCGGCGACGGACCTGGTGGGAGGACGGCGAGTCCGCGGGCACGGGACGGGGGACCGGTCCGGGCGCGCAAACGCTCGCGCCCCGGCCGCGTGCGGCTCGGCGTCCGGCCGATGGCCGACGTACCCCAAACCGGCGCCCCGGTGCGACTCGTCATGGGCCGATCGCGGTCCCGATCCGACCGGTGCGGGCATCCCCGGAACGCGGAGCCGCTCGACCATCGAGGCAGCCCGTCGACCGCGGGACGTTGCCGACGCGACCGCCCGCACCATCATCGCCGGTCCCGCCGCCGTCCCCTGGACGGTGATCGCGGGCCGGTACGAGGAGCTCCCTTGGCACCGAACGAGTCCCCTGTCCCCGCGACGACGCCCGCCCGCCGTCCCGCGTCCGGCAACGCCGCGACCGACGCCACCCCGGTGACGGCCGCGACCGCCCCCAAGCCGGCGAAGACGCGCGCCACCACCTCCGCGTCCGAGACCCGGGCCCCGGCCCGCACGGGTCAGCGGGAGACCGCACCCGCGCCGCGCACCGCTACTCGGGAGACCGCGTCCGAGTCCCGCACCCGGGACACTGCGTCCGAGCCGCGCACCCCCGCTCGCGGGACGGCGTCCGAGTCGCGTACGCCTGCTCGGGAGACCGCGTCCGAGTCGCGCAGCCCTGCCCGTGCGCGGCGCCAGGACGCGGGCTCCGAGGACACGCGGCCGCAGGGACGCCCCGGCCCGCAGGGTCCGGCCGGCGACAAGGGCCCCTCGGGCGACAAGGGTCCCTCGGGCGACAAGGGTCCCGACGGCGACCAGGGCTCGACGGGTGCCGTCGGCTCGACGGGCGCGAAGGGCGACACCGGCGACACCGGCGCGACCGGACCGCACGGCGAGCAGGGCTCCACCGGTGACCAGGGGGCGACCGGTCAGCAGGGTGCCCCGGGTCGGCCGGGCGACCAGGGCCCGCAGGGCCAGGAGGGCTTCCGCGGCGAGCAGGGTCTGCCCGGCCAGCAGGGGCAGCAGGGCTTCCGCGGCGAGCAGGGTGTCCGTGGCGAGCAGGGCTTCCACGGTGAGCAGGGTCTGCAGGGCGACCAGGGTGAGCAGGGCGTCCACGGCTACCCGGGCCAGCAGGGTGCGTCCGGCGAGCAGGGCGAGCAGGGTCTCCGCGGGGAGAACGGCTACCGCGGCGAGCAGGGCACCACCGGGTGGCAGGGCGCGCCCGGCGACAAGGGTGAACAGGGCGACCACGGCGAGCAGGGCCCGGCGGGGGAGCAGGGTGCTCCCGGACCGCAGGGTCTCGCCGGTCCGCGCGGCGAGCAGGGCCCGCAGGGCGAACCCGGCCCCGCCGGACCCCAGGGCCCGGCAGGGCCGCAGGGCGAGGCCGGACCCCAGGGCCCGCCCGGACCGCAGGGCGCCCCGGGCGCGCAGGGCGCACCCGGACCCGAGGGTCGGCAGGGCCGGGCCCCGGAGCCGCAGGTCCGCCAGGCGCGTACCGGCGAGCAGATGCGTGCGGGCCAGACCGACCGCTACGCCGATCGCACCGCCCAGGACCGCACCGACCAGGACCGCAGCGACCAGGACTCCGGTGCCCAGCGCTCGACGTCGGCCTCCGTGACCGACCTGGTCGGGGCGACGCTGTTCTTCCCGGTGACCGTCGCGACCTCGGTGTCGCGCTTCGCCGGTGCCTCGATCGCCGCCGTCCTGCGGGGCGGCCGCTCGTCCTGATCGACGCCGCACCACACGACGAGGGCCCGGCCGCCGCACGGCGACCGGGCCCTCGTCCGTCCGACGACGGGTGCCAGGGGATCAGGCCGAGCGGCTCACCACGGGCCCGGTGTTGATGGCCGGCACCGTCACCTGCAGGCGGTGCGCGGTGACCTGCCAGAAGCGTCGCTCGGGATCGACGAGGCGCCACGACTCCGCCGCCTCGTGCACCTGCTCGTGCGAGAGGCCGTCCCGCGGCACGACCGCGACGGAGGCATGGGTGCGGGGGCCGGGCAGCCAACGGCGGCGCGGCGCGGGGGCGGTGCCGGCGTGACCGGGGCGGCGCGCCACCGGCGCGGTGGCCAGCGCGGCTCCGAGCGCGGTCCAGGCGTCCACGGCGCTGCCGTGCACGCTGACCGTCGTCGGGCCGACACCGTCACCGACGAGCACGGTGTAGGCACTGACCGCGTCGTACGTCACGGACCCTCCTCACGCCCCGTGGACCGGGGCTCGACTGCGTCCTGATCCACACAACGGACCCGTGCGCGACGCGACCAGCGGACACGCGGGAGACCGCGCCGAACTGAACCGATTCCGCGCCGGATGGTGCGGCCGGTCGAGGCCTCACTCGACAGGACGTACCGCCCGTCGTCCGGTGCCGAGAGCCCCGTCACCTCGGAGGTGGCGGTGTCGTGAACGGCGGCGCCGGGCGGGCGACGGCGTCGTCGCGGAGGAGGGAGAACCCCACCCGGTCCGAGGGTCGACACCATCGGCCCCGGGGCCGTGCGCTGCGACGCTCGTCCGGTCGGTCCACCCCGGACCGTCCCGGCCGGAGGAGACGCCATGACCGCCGTCGCGGACCGACCCGACGCGCTGACCGCGATGGTCCCGATGCGCGGGTCCGTGCACGGGAACCGGCCGGTCGGGCCGTCGGCGCCGTCCGCCTCGTCGCCGTCGCGTTCCGCGAACCGTCCCGCCGTCCGTCCCGCCGCCGTCCGTCCCGCCGCCGTCCGTCCCGCCCCGCCGCCGCCCGTCCCGCCGCTGCCCGTCCCGCTGCCGCTCCGACCTCCGTGATCGCCCGCCTCCGGGCCGCGATGAACCCGTCCTCGGCTCCGACGGGGTTCGGCTACCCGCCGCCCTCGGCGTACCCGGCCGTCCCGGTGCCCCGCGGAGCGGCCGCGGCCCCGGCCGGGCTCGGCGCACCGCTGTCCGGGCCCCACGTCGCGCCGCTGCCCTCGTCGGGCTTCCCGGCGCTGGACCGGGCCGTCGTCCGGAGCCGCTGGGTGCTGGGCGACGAGCCCGAGACGAGCCCCGGGCGCTGACGACCGGGAACGATCGGGCCCCCTGGCCGGCCCCGTCGCGAAAACCGGTGGAGCGGGAGGACCCGTCGCCGCTAGCGTCCTCGGCGCCGTGGCACGGCACGAGGAGGTGGGACCCATGACCGCTGGTTCGACGTGGGTGCTCACCCGTCCCGTCACGGCCGGGCGAACGACGTAGTCGTCGCCGGGAGCGCCTCTCCACGCACTCCCGAAGGGCGACACGCCATGCCTGATCTGCAGTTCACCACCGAGACCTGTGCGCACGGTGTCCTCGAGCGCGACTTCACCGTCGGCGAGATCCCGGGGACCCTCTGGTCCTCCGCCGCACCCGGCCCCCTCGTGCTCCTCGGCCACGGCGGCGGCGTGCACCGACGCGCGGCCCCGATGTCCGGCCGCGCGCACCGCCTCGTCGTCGACGGCGGGTTCACCGTCGTCACCCTCGACGCACCCGCGCACGGCGGTCGTCCGCTCACCCCGGTCGACGAGGAGGAGCGTGCCGCGCTGTCGCGGGCGCAGGCGGCCGGGGAGCCGGTCGGCGAGATCGTCGTCCGGTACAACGCCGACATCGCCCGCCGTGCCGTCCCGGAATGGCGGGCGACGCTGGACGCCCTGCTCGAACGACCCGACGTCGTGCGCGGGCCGGTCGGCTACTTCGGCCTGAACATGGGCACCGCGATCGGCATCCCGCTCGTGGCGGAGGAACCGAGGATCGCCGCCGCCGTCCTCGGCCAGTTCTGGGACCGGCCGCTCGCCGACACGGCTCGGTCGATCACCGTGCCCGTCGAGTTCTCGCTGCAGTGGGACGACGAGCACATCCCCCGCGAGTCCGGCCTGGCCCTCTTCGACGCCTTCGCCTCGACGGAGAAGACGCTGCACGCCAACGCCGGCCGCCACCACGACCTGCCCCGGTTCGAGGCCGACAGCGCGGTGCGGTTCTTCGCCCGGCACCTGGGAGGGGTCGTCGTGGGCTGACGGGCTCAGCGCCAGACGGAGAGGGTGATCGCGCCGAGCCGTTCGCTGAACCAGCCGTCGGGGGAGGCCTCGGTGAGCAGGGCGCGCAGCGAGGCGTCGAAGCGGTCGAGGTCCGCGCCGAACAGGTGCGGGGCGGCGCTCGAGAGCGAGTAGACCGACGCGCGGACCTCGGCCGCGCTGCGCCGCACGGTCCGTCCGGGCAGTTCGAGGCGCTGCGGGCCGGCGAACCCGGCGGCCCGCAGGACGTCGTCCTCGTCGCCGGGCGTCCCGTGCGGCAGCACCGAGCGGCCGGCGCGGCGCGCCTCCCCGAGGTGCGCACGGACGAGGGTCCCGACGGCGGCCCGGGGCGGCTGCGGGTGCGGCAGCGGTTCGTCCGTGGGCACGCCCGCGTGGGTGATGGCGCCGACGTGCACCACCGCGCCGTCGTCGGCGAGCATCGTCCGCACGATCGCGGCGACGTGCAGCCGATCCATCCAGTGGAACGACTGCGCGAAGGTCACGACGGTCGGGTGGCCCAGGTCCGCCGGCAGCTCCTCGGCGCGCAGGTGGCGCCAGACGACGTCGGGGAGGCCGTGGTCCCCGGCCTGGCGGGCGGCCTCGGCGAGCATGTCGGGGTCCGCGTCGACGCCGACCGCCTCGGCGAACAGCGGCGCCAGCAGCAGCGTCAGCGACCCGGGTCCGCACCCGACGTCGAGCAGGCGCCCGGAGCCGTCGAGGTCGAGTTCCTCGGCCAGGCGCTCGGCCAGCTCGCCCGGGTAGGGCACGCGCCCGAGGGGATAGAAGGGGGCGCTGCCGGCGTAGAGGGTCGGGTCCCAGGACCAGCCTCCGTCGCTCACCCCACCAGGGTGGCGGCTCGGTGCCCGCTGCGTCCGGACTGTCGCCACGTCCGTCAGCCGGGAGGCCCGACGACGCGGTCGATCTCGCCGGCCAGCGCGGCGTCGTCGAGCGGGTGGACGTGCTGCTGCACCACCGTCCCCAGCAACCACGACACGAGCGTCCGCGCGGCTCCGGGGCCCCGGGAGCCACGCGCGCCGAGGAGCTCGTCGAACAGCGCCTCCACCGCGACGAGCATCGTCTCGACCGCCGCACGCTCCCCGCGGCGACCGGCGGCGATCCAGTGCTCGAACCACAGGAACGCGGCGTAGGGCCGGTCCACGAAGGTGGCGAGGTAGGCGCGGATCACGGCGCGCAGCCGCTCGTCCGGGTCGTCGTGCTCGGCGGCGACCGCCCGCAGCCCGCTCAGCATCGCGTCGAGGTGGGCGGCGACGGCGGCGTCGACGATCTCGTCGATGTCGCGGAAGTAGTAGTGGATCGCGCTCTTGGTCAACGGGCTCTCGTCGGCGACCGCGCGCGCCGTGCAGCCGGCGACGCCGTCGCGGGCGAGGACCGTCCGCGCCGCCTCGACGATCTGCTTGCGCTTCAGCTCCGCCGCGCTCGACGCCACCACGTCCTGCTGTCGCGGACTCGCCATGGCAGCCACCCTACCGATGTCAGGACGCGTGTCCTAATCTCAGGACACGTGTCCTGACGGCGACGGAGGAGGACGACCATGGGCCGACCGACGGCGGACGAGAACGACGTCGAGAGCAACAAGGAGCAGGTCCGCGCGATGCTCGAGGAGGTCTGGAACGCGGGGCGCGCGGAGCGGTTGCCGGAGTTCTGGGCCGAGGAGACGCGGGCCGAGGCCGCGGGGCTGCACGAGATGCTGACGACGGCGTTCCCCGACCTGGTCATCACCGTCGAGGACATCGTCGCCGAGGGAGACCGTGTCGTGGTGCGCCTGCGCTTCACCGGGACCCACCAGGGGCCGTTCCAGGGGATGGCGCCGACGGGGCGGAGCATCGACTTCGGTGCCATCCGCATCTACCGGCTGGCCGACGGCCTCGTCGTCGAGACCTGGGCGCACCAGGACTCGATGGGCCTGGCGCGCCAGCTGCGGGGCTGACCGGACCAACCTCAGGCGGCCAGGACCTCGGCGCCGGTGCCGGTCAGCCGGGCGGGGCCGGAGACCTGGGTCGCGAGCAGGCCGGCGGCACGGAGACGGGCCGCGACGAACTGGTCCGCGCAGGGCAGGCCGTCGATGAGCAGGCGCCCGGCGACGACGGTGCCGCGGCCCGCGGTCACGGCGGCGAGGACGGCGCGGTCACGGCGGCTGAGCCGGTCGAGGGTGCTGGTCGTGGCGTTCATGGCGTGCTCCCGGAGGGCGGTGGAGGGCGTCTCGTTGACGGCTCTCAGCCTGTCCGCCGACCCCGCCCGGGCGCGGTGGAGGCGGCCCCACGACGACGGGTGCGCCCCCTCCGATCCGGAGGGGGGCCAGCCCTACCCGGGCGCTCAGAGCACGCCGAGGACCACCAGCGCGACCACGACGATGATCAGCACGACGACGCCCGCGACGAGGAGCACGACCGTGCGCGTGCGCCCGGCGCCGGCCTTCTCCGGTGGAGCGGTCGGCGGGACGGGGCCCTGACCCGCGGGCGGACCCGGGAACGGCCCGGTCATGGGGCGACCCGCGGGAGGGCCGCCGGGCATCCCGGGACGAGGCCCCGGCGGGGTGCCCGGCCACCCGGGCCGCGGAGGCGGACCGCCGGGACGCGGACCCGGACCACCGGGCCCCGGGCCACCCGGTCCGGGCCCACCCGGGCGTCCCTGCGCGGGGAAGCCCCCGCTCGGGGGAGTGGGACGGCCCGGGGCGGGACGCGGGGGAGGCGGGGCGGCGGCTCCGCCGGGTCCGGCCGCGGGGCGTGGCGGCCCCGGCGGCTTCGGGCGAGCACCGCCGGGCGGGGGGCGGACGACGGTCGTCTTCGCCTCGTCGGAGGAGCTGGGGCGATTGACGGAGGTCTTGCCCTCGTCGGTCGGCGGCATCCGCGAGACGGAGGTCTTCTCCTCGTCCGTCGCCGGCATCCGCGAGACGGTGGTGCGGGACTCGTCGGGGGTCGCCGGGACGCGGCCGTCGACGAGGGGAGTGGGCACGAGGGTCGTGGCGGCCGGCTCGTCGTCGGGCGGCGCCTGCTTCGGGGGCGTCTGCTTCGGCGGGGACGGCGTGGTCGACGATGGAGCGCGCGACGGCGCGTTCGTCGAGGGCGGCGGCGACGGTGCGGTGGCCGACGTGGGGTTCGTGTCCGACGACGAGGCAGCGGCCGGGGCCGGGGCCGGGGCCGGGGCCGACGGCAGGGTGGACGACGACGAGACCGTGTCCGACGACGAGTCCCTGTCCGACGACGTGGCGGAGCCCGACGACGTGGCTGGCCCGACGGCGCGCTTGCCGCCGGCGCCGTTCCCGCCGACCCCGTTCCCGCCGACCCCTTTCCCGTCGACGCCCCGGAGCCGGCCGCCCCCGTCGTCGTGGACCGTCCGGTCGGCGTCGGCGATCCCAGGCCGACCATGCTCGTGACCCGCGTGACGGACGGCGCCGCCGCCTGCGCGGCCCGGGCCGCGCCGAGCGCGACCACCTGCTCGGGACGGCTGTCGGCGACCACCCGTAGCCCGAGCTGGTCGGCGACGGTGCGCCCGACCAGGGGCACCCGCGACGAGCCGCCCACGAGCAGCACCGCCGAGGGGCGCACCGGAGCCGTCTCGATCGCGCGTCCCAGCGCCTCGACGCTGCGGGCCACCGCGGGGCGGATCCGCTCCTCGAACGCGGCCCGCGCCACCATCACGTCGGTGTGCCGGCCCGGGAGCAGGACGGACACCTCCGCCTCGTCGTCGGTGGACAGTGCCTCCTTCGCCGCGACGCAGTCCTGCCGCAGGCGGGCCAGGGCGGCCGCGCTCGTCTCGTCGTCGGGATCGAGGTCGGCGAGCAGCCCCCCGGTGGCCTCGTCGACGAGGGCGATCACGGCCTCGTCGAAGTCGACCCCGCCGAGCCGCTCGATGCCGACCGGGCTCCCGACGAGCTCCACCGCGCCGGCGCGCTCGGTGAGCACGGCCGCCTCGAAGGCGCTGCCGCCGAGGTCGTAGACCGCGAGCGTCGCGCCGGCGTCGAGCCCGTGGACCGCCAGGTGCTGGTATCCCGCGGCCTCGGGGTCGGACACGGTCACCGCGTCCTCGAGGCCGGCCGCCACGGCGACGTCCTCGAAGAGCCCGCGGCGGTACGGGCCCCAGCCGGCGGGGTGGGTCAGCACGACCCGCCCCGGCGACAGGCCACGGACCGCCTCGACGCGGGCCAGGACGTCGCGCAGGATCGCGGCCAGCAGGTCGCCCGCGGGCTCGGCGTGCTCGCCGAGCAGCACCGGGGCCGGATCACCGAGCCGGCGGCGGATGAACCAGGCGGCGTGGGCGGGGTCGGCCGCGGCGCGGCGGGCGGCGAGCTCCCCGGTGACGAGGGAGTCGGCGTCGCGGCGGTGGACGACGGAGGGGACGGTGGTCGACCGGTCCCCGAGGGAGACCATCTCGACGCGGCCGTCCTCGTCGGCGATCGCCGCGGACACGGCGGTCCCCCCGAGGTCGACCCCGAGGACATGGGTCACGGCGCCCTCTCCCTCCGCACACGAGCCCACGCATCGTAATGACATCCACCCCGTCCGGGGCAGGCCCGCACCGTGATCACACAGGGGCAGCGGACGGACACGGACACCGGTGTCAAGGGGGACAGCCCTACCTCCGCCGGAGGGCGGGCCCCCTCCCCGCCGGGTCGCGCGCGCGGGAGGCTGTGGCGCCATGAGGCCCGCGGTGGCCGTCGACCGGCCCGCCCAGGCCGATCGCCGACCCGACCAGCACCGATCGGGGGACGTCGCCGTGGAGGTACCCGAGGGGGACGCCCGCGACGACCGCCGACGCCACCAGGAGCGCTGGCGCCGCCGACGCTGCCTCGAGCGCCAGCTCCACGACGGGGCCGCGCTGCGGATCTCCTCGATGGCCCTGCGGCTCGGGGCGCTCGACCGCGAGGTGCGCACCGCGGGCGACCACCAGGGCGACACCGCGGCGGCCGACACCAGCACCTGGCGTCGGGACCTCGCCGCGCTCCAGGGCGAGGTCGAGGCCGCGCTGGAGGAGCTGCGGGCCGTCGCGGGCCAGATCTATCCTCCGCTGCTGCACGAGGCCGGCCTCGGTCCCGCCCTGCGGGAGCTGGTCACGATCCGCGGGACCGACACCGTCCTCGACGTCACCGTGGGCCGTGCCGAGCCCGCGGTGGAGGGTGCGGTGTACTTCGCGCTCGCCCGCTGCCTGGAGTCGGCGACGGGTCCGCTCACCATCGGGATCCGCACCGAGCGCGGTACCGCACCGGAGGAGGACGACGTGGTCGTGGTCATCGAGGGGGCGGACCCCGCCCTCGCGCCGTCCGTCCTGGACGAGGCGGGTCCGCTCGGGGGCACCGTCGAGGTCGACGACGCGGCGGACGGCACCACGACGATCACCGCGAGGTTCCCGTGCGCGTAGCCGTCGCCGAGGACGGAGCCCTCTTCCGGCAGGGCCTGGTGATGCTGCTCGAGGCGGCCGGCCACGAGGTCGTCGCCTGCGTGGCGGGCGGCGACGAGCTGGTCGCGGCCCTCGCGAACGACCCGGTCGACGTGGCCCTGCTCGACATCCGCATGCCCCCGGAGCCCGACGGCGGCCTCGTCACGGCCGAGCGCCTGCGTGCCGCGCACCCCGAGATGGGGCTGCTGTTCCTCTCGCACTACGCCGAGTCGCACTACCTCGTGCGCATCCTCGAGATCGGGACCGACCGCATCGGCTACCGGCTCAAGGAGAAGGTCGGCAGCGTCGAGGTCCTCTCCGACACCCTGTCCCGCATCGCCGACGGCGAGATCGTCATCGAGCCGGTGCTCGCGAAGCGCCTGGTCGAGCGGCCCCGCAACGACCGCAAGGACGTGGTCGCCGCGCTGTCCGAGCGCGAGCGGGACGTCCTGCGGCTCATGGCCGAGGGCCGGTCCAACGGCGGGATCGCCTCCGAGCTCTACGTCAGCGGCAAGGCCGTCGAGAAGCACATCGCGAGCATCTTCGACAAGCTCGGCCTGCACGGGGACGCCTCCGTGCACCACCGCCGGGTGCTCGCCGTGCTCACCTACCTGCGCTCCCAGCGCGGGGAGGGCTGAGGACGCCGCGGAAGCCCCTGGCGTCATGACCCGGAGCTCCCCTACTCTCCGTGCTCGACGGTGGGGACGGAGCAGCGCGACGATGGACCGGACGGGCGGGGCGCGGGTGTGGCGGGCACTCTCCGTCGCAGCCGTGGTCGCCGTGTGTCTCGTGGTCTCCGTGGTGGTCGGCGAGGCGGTCCTGGGGCCCGCGGTCGGCCCGCTGCTCGCGCCCTTCGGCGGCGCCGGGCTGGCGGCGGCGGTGCTCGCCCTCATGGCGCGGGGTCGCGACGACGACGAGGCCGTCACCGGGTCCGGCGGCCGCTCCGCACTGGTCGCCGCCACGGCGCCTGCCTCGCTCTCCGCCCTGGTGCAGGTGCTCCGCGACGGGACCGGCGCCGCCCACGCCGAGGTGTGGCTCGTGGTGCCGGACGGCCTCGCCGCGCACTCCGGGCCGGACCGCGTCGCCTCGATGACCGAGCTGCTCCTCCGGCCCGACGTCGACCACGCGCTGCCCGTCCTCGACGACGGCGAGCTCCGCGCGGTCCTCACCCTCGGCAAGCCCGGGCGCCCGGTGACGGCGGCCGACCGGGCCCTCGTCGCCGAGGTCGGGGCGGGCGCGGGGCTGCTGCTGCGCGTCGTGGCCCGTGGCGCCGAGCTGGCCGCCCGGGTGTCGCGCGCGGACGAGCTCGCCCACGAGACCGAGGCGTCCCGGCGGCGGCTGGGCCGCGCCCGCGAGGTGGAGCGGCGGCGCCTCGTCGGCGAGCTGGGCGGCGCGACCGCCGAGCGCCTCGCCGGGTTCCGGGCCGCCGTCGCCGCCGCGGGGGAGTCGCTCGACGAGGGCCTCGAGGAGCCCGAGGGCGACCCCGCCCGCGAGGAGGCCGCCGGGTTCGCCGGCCACCACCTCGAGGCGGCCCGCGAGCGCCTCGAGGAGCTGCTCGACCGCTTCCGCGTCATCGCCCGCGGCGTGCACCCCGCCGTCCTGCGCGACCAGGGGCCGCGGTCGGCCCTGGAGGAGGTCGTCGCGGACCTGCCCCGCTCGGTGCACCTCTCCGGCCGCCTCGCCGAGCGGCTCCCGTGGGAGGTCGAGTCCGGGCTCTACTACGCCGCTGCCGCGTCCCTGCACCTGCTCGGCGCGCGGGCCGGGGAGGAACCGCTGGAGCTGGCCCTCGAGCAGACCCGCGACCACGCCGAGATCCGCGTGACCGACGCGACCGCCGACCCCGAGGCCACCCGCGCGGCCCTGGCCGACGACGCCGACCGGCTCGCCGCCCTCGGCGGCTCCCTCGTGCTCACCGCCGACGACGGCGGGCGCACCGTGCTCCGGGCCCGCCTGCCCACCCAGCTCCGCCCCCTCGTCGACGCCGGGCTCCTCGGATGAGCGCGACGACCGCCGCGACCCCGGGCGGCGTCCCCGCCCCCGGCGGCCGCTCCCCGGCGGGCCGTCCCGTCCCGGCCGGACGCCCCGGCCCGGCCGCCGTCGCCGGTCGGCCCGGGCCGGGCACCGAGCGGGTACGGGTCGTGGCCTTCTGGGTGGTGTTCGTCGCGGTCTCGGCGCTGGCCCTGATCTGGCTGACCGTCGGCGCGATGGTCACGACCCCGCTCAACGAGCCGCCCGGCCAGGCCGTCGTCGACTACTTCGCGAGCGCGGTCAACCTCGTCGTGGCCGGCGTCCTCCTGCGCTACGGCGGTCGCACCTGGTCCGGGCGGCTGCTGGCGCTCGCGATGGTCGGCTCGGCGGGCGCGTTCAACCTGCAGGCCCACGCGGCCACGATGGCGGTGCAGGACGCCACCGGGATCGGCATCGGCGAGGCGCACCAGGTCCTCCTGCACGGGGTGGCGGGCGCCGCCTTCGCCGGCGCCCTGCTGCTCCTCCCGTCCGAGATCGCGGGGATCCCGCAACGGGGGCGGGTCGTCCCCGTCGTCGCCGCGGTGGTGCTGTTCGTCGCCGGGCTGGGGACCGCGCTGCTGCCCCACACCGTGAGCTGCGTGGTGTTCTTCGGGTTCCTCGTGCCGCTGCTCGGGGTCGGCGCGATCGCACCCGCCGTGCGCCGGGCACCCACGCCCGAGGCGCGGGCCCGTGCCCGGTTGATGACCAGCGTGCTCGCCGCCTCGCTGGGTGCCGCCACGGTGCTCGCGGTCCTGACCGTGGTGCTCGTCCTGCTCGGCCACGAGGGCCTCACCCTCGACGACCCGACCGCCCGCCACAGCGCCCTCGGCGGCGAACCCACGGCGCTGCTGTTCTGGTTCGCCCGCCTCACCGCGGCGGCGATCGCCCTGGCCGTGCTCGCCGCGCGGCGGGCCCGCCCCGCCGAGCGGTGGCTGCGCGGCGGCCTCGCCGCCCTCGTCGTCATCGTCGCCCTCGGCGGGCTCGCGGTGCTGCTGGCGACGGTGATCGAGACCGTCACCGGGTCGTCGGTCGCCGGCTGGGCGGTGGCCGCCGTCGTCGTGGCCGCCCTGTGGCAGCCGACGCACACCTCCACCGAGCGGCTCGCCGAACGCCTGCTCTACGGCACCCGCGCGACCCCCGCCGGCGTGCTGGCCGAGGTCTCCGAGCTGGCCCGCCGGACCGGGGCGGACCCGACCGGTCTCGACCGGCTCCCCGAGGCCGTCGGCCGGGCCCTCGGCGCCCGCTCGGTCCGGCTCACCACGCACCGCGAGGGCATGAGCGACCGCACCTCGCGCTGGCGTGCGCCCGGCAGCGGGGTGGGGGAGCCGGACACGTCGTTCCCCGTCCGGCACGAGGGCGTGGAGGTCGGGGCGCTCGCCGTCGACGCCGAGGCCCTCGCGGGCGGCGACGAGCGCCGGCGGCTGGTGGCCGACGTCGCCGACGGGCTCGGCGGGGTGCTCGCCGCGCACCGCCTGGAGATCGAGCTGGAGCGCCAGCTGCGTGCCGCCGTCGCGCACGCCGAGCAGATCGCCGCCTCCCGGCGCCAGCTCGTCTCGGAGATGGACAGCGAGCGCCGCGGGATCGAGCGCAACCTGCACGACGGCGCCCAGCACCACCTCGTGTCGCTGCGCCTGACCCTCGGCCTCGTCGAGCACCTGACCTCGGCGGGGCGCCTCGACGCGGCCCGGGAGCGCCTCGACCTGCTGGTCGGCCAGCTCGACAACGCCGAGGCCGTGCTGGCCGAGACCGCGAGCGGGGTGTCGTCGGCGACGCTGCGCCGCCTCGGCCCGGTCGAGACGCTCCGGGCGGACCTCGCCGAGTCCGAGCCGCCGGTGGCCGTCGTCGGTGAGGGGGTCGGGCGCCACGACGAGGCGATCGAGGCGGCCGTCTACTTCAGCACGCTCGAGGCGGTGAACAACGCCCGCAAGTACGCGGACGGCGCCCCGATCTCGGTGTGGCTGGGGGAGGCCGACGGCGTGCTGCGGGCCGTGGTCCGCGACGAGGGCCCGGGGTTCACCCCGACGCCCGGCCGGGGTCCGGGCCGCGGGATGCGCAACCTCGCGACCCGGCTGGCCGCGGTGTCCGGGCGGGTCGACGTGGAGTCCGCCCCGGGCGCCGGGACGACGGTCCGCGTCGAGGTGCCCCTGCCCGCGGGGTCCGGGGCCGCCGCGCCGGAGGCCGCAGCGGCCACGACGAACCCCGCCGAACCCGGACCCTCACCCCAGTTCACGGCACTCCGGCGACCCGCCGAGCCCACGTCACCCCGCCCGGACGGGCACCCGGCACCACCGGAGCCCGTCGAGACGGCCGCGCAGCCCGTGCCGGCCGCATCACCCCCGGTGCGGGCCGTCGTCGCGCGCCGGGCCGCCGTCGTGCCCGAGCTCGGCCCGCCCCGCCGCTCGCCCGACGGACCACCGACGACGGCGCCGGCCCTGCTCCCGTCGTCGGGTTCCCCGCTCTTCGACGCGTCCCTCGACCTCCTGCGCCAGGTCATCACCCGCACCCCCGACCGCCACCCGGCGGCCGGTCCGCTGGCCGCGCTCCTCGCCCGCCACGGGGCGCCCTGGCGTGTCGGGGTCGCCGGCCCGGACCCGGCGGGCGCCGCCGCGGTCGCCCGCGGCCTCGTGGCGCTCGGGCCGCGCGCGGCCACCGTCGTGGACCTGTCCGCGCTCGCGGCCCGGGGCCCGGTCGCCCCCGAGGACGTCGTCGACGAGCTCGTCCTGCTCGCCGAGGACGAGGCCGGCCCGTGGGTGCCCGGGTGGCTGGCGGTCGTGCCGACGGTGAACGTGCGGGTCGTGGCGCCCGGGGACGCCCCGGTCCCCGACGAGGCCCCTGCCGGTCGGGCCCTGCGCGTCACGCTGCCGGACGGCGACCTCGAGCCCGTCGTCGAGGCCCTCGTCGACGTGTGCCGCCCCCGGGCGGCGCGTGCCCGGGCGCGCGCCGTGCTCGACGGGATCGAGACGCTGGCCCGCCGGGGGAGCGGGGAGCCGTGGGGGCGGCGGGTCCTCGTCGACGTCGAGCGGGTCCGGTCCGCCGGGGCGCAGGAGATCGCCGAGGGCGAGCTGGCGGAGGCGCTCGACGCCGGCCGGATCGTGCTGCCCGCCGCGCACCGCGAGCCCGCCGCCCGCCTCCTCGGCCGGGACGGGCCGTCGCCGACGGCCCGGCTGGGTCTCGCCACCGACGCGGGCCCGGACGAGGTCGCCGCCGCGGCCCGCGAGCAGCGCGCCCGGTGGCAGCGCCTGGCCGCCCACCTCCCGGCGGACCGCGCCGTGCGCGAGGGCGCCGAGGTGCTCGTCGCGGCCAGCGAGGGCCTGATCAGCTCGCCCGGGCGAGCAGCAGCACGGTGACGACCTCTCCCGACTCCATCAGCCGCCCCAGGATTCCCTGCTGCCGGTCGGCCTCCTGATTCGCCGGGTCGTCGCCGTGGTCGCGGGTGATGACCTCGCCGACGGCCGCCGCCCGCTGCTCCCAGTCCGACGGGGTCTGCGGGAGCGTCGAGGCGTCGATGCGGTCGAGCACCCGGAAACCGGTGGCCGTGAGGTCGCGCTCGAGGGACTCGTCGGTCGGGAAGCTGTTGGTGGCGAGCTCCTCGGAGAGCTCCCGGCGGGCGACGAGCTGCAGCAGCCCGAGACGCCCGCCCGGGCGCAGGACGCGGTGCAGCTCGGCGAGCAGGTCCCGCTTGACCTCCGCGGTGTCCAGGACCCCCAGGCACCAGGCCGCGTCGACGGCGTCGTCGGGCAGCGGCAGGTGCTCGGTCCAGGCGGCGACCGCGGGCCGGCCGAAGAGGCGGTGCGAGGCGGCCGCGGCGTGGGGCATCGGCTCCGCGAGGACCACGGGGCCGTCCCACCGGTCGGCGTACTCACGGACGAGCCACGCCGTCGGCCCGCCGAGCCCGGACCCGGCGTCGAGGAAGCGGTCGTCGTCGTGCAGGTCGAGGCGCTCGGCGAGCCAGGCGAGGTCCGCGGGCCTGCCGGAGCCGCGGCACGCCGCGGGGATGGCGTAGTCCTCGCCCAGTTCGGCGACGGCGGCCTCGGTCCAGGCCGCGACGGTGTCGAACTCGGCCTCGAGAGCGGGGTCGGCGCCGCTCGCCCGGAGCTCGTCGGTCCCGTCGTCCTGCGCGAGCACGGCCACCTCCACCCGGCCGGCGACCGGGGTCAGGAGGGGGCGCCCACCCGCTCCAGCGCGAGCCGCCGTCCCACCTCCGCCTTGATGTCGGCGGCTGGTACCCATCCCCGGCGCGACCCGACACCGGAGAGATTCACACCGACGACGCCGGGCACCGCGAGCAGCGACTGCGCCTCGGCCACCGCGGTCGCGATGCCCGCCTCCACCGGGTCGGCGGCGGTGACGACGGCCGCGACGGCCTCCTCGTCGAGCGTGAGCCCGGGGAGCGCGGACAGGCCGCGGGCGGTGGCCTCGTCGGTGTAGACCGCGACGCCGGCGATCACCGGGAGGTCCACCCCGAGGGCGCGGGCCTCGGCGAGGAAGGCGGCGAGCGCGTCCGGGTCGCCCACGTGGTTGGTGATCACGACGGAGGCCCCGGCGCGCTGCTTCCCGGCGAGGACCTGCGCGCGGGCGCCGGACGGCGGCACCGCGGGGGCGACGGCGACCGTCGCGGCCAGCCCGGCCGTCGCGGCCAGGTGGGCGAGGCGGGTCGAGTCGAGGTCGTAGACACCGGTGACCTCGGGTCGCACCCCGGGTCCGCGCCCGTCGCCGGTGACGCAGAGGACGCCCTCGACGCCGAGCGCCGCCAGACCGGCGAGCTCCTGCTCGAGCACGACGCGGTTGCGGTCGCGGCAGGTCAGGGTGATCCACGGCCGCGCGCCGGCGGCCTGCAGCTCGGCGGCCATCATCGTCGGGGGGAAGTCGGGGACGTCGTGGTGCTCGCCGACCAGCAGCGCGTCGCTGTGCGGCGCGAGTACACGGACGACGTCGCGCAGGGTGGCCACGTCGTAGGGCGGGACGGACAGGTCGGTGATCACCACGGGCCGCCGCGTCGCCGTGTCGAGCAGGCCGCCGGGCGTCGGCGCGACCGGGTCGGGGGTGGGCCCGTCCCACGGGCGGACCGGCACGGGGCCCGCCGGGTCGGCCCAGGGGCAGGGGTGCGCCGCGTCGAGCTCGCACGCCCCGCCGGGACGGACACCGCCGCAGGGACCGAACACCATGCGCTTGGGACAGCCGTCCCACGTCTCCGAGGAGGGGATCACGGTGCGGGGGTTCCCCGTGCGGCACCGGATGATGATCTCCCGACGGCGCGGAACACCCGCTCCTGTCCGGACGGTCCGGTCGCCCCCTCCGTTCGGAGGGGATGCCCTCGCGTCCCTGGGACGTGATCGCCAACACTCCTACGGTCGGGTCCGGCCCACCGCAGTCGTGAGGCGGTCACGAGGACCTCGTGGTCGCCAGGAAGGAGTGCCGACGATGGAGTCCGCAGTCGTGTGGGAGACGCCCGAGTTCGAGGAGATCGGGGTGGCTCCCGAGGTGACGATGTACGTCGCCCGGATGGACTGACCGCCAGCCGATCGAAGGCGGACGCCGGGCCCCGCGAGCCCGGCGTCCGGCCGCGTCCCACGGCGAGGAGGCCGCGTGCGCGTACGAGTGCTCGGATCGGCCGCGGGCGGGGGCTTCCCGCAGTGGAACTGCTCCTGTGCGGGCTGCCGGGCGGCCCGCGAGGGCACCGCGACACCCCGCACCCAGTCCTCGATCGCCGTCGAGGCCGGCGACCGCTGGTTCCTGGTCAACGCCTCGCCCGACGTCCGTCAGCAGATGACGGCCTGTCCCGGCCTGCACCCGCGTGACGGCCGGGCGACCCCGCTCGAGGGCATCCTGCTCACCGACGCCGAGCTCGACCACACGCTCGGCCTGCTGCTGCTGCGGGAGGGTCGCGGCGTGACCGTCCACGCCACCCCGGCCACCGAGGCCACGCTGCGCCGCGGCACCGGGTTCCTGACGACGCTGGAGCGCTACTGCCCGGTGCGGGTCGTCGGGGTGGAGCCCGGCGTCGAGGTCGACCTCACCGACGACCTCTCCTACACCGCGGTCGACCTCCCGACCGGCAAGGAGCCCCGCTTCGCCGAGGTCGGCTCGGCCGACGACCCGGGCCGGGTCGTGGGCTACCGGTTCCGCGACCGCCGCACCGGTGGCACCGTCGTGTACGCCCCGGGCGTGGCCGACGTCGTCCCGGCCCTGCTCGACGCCTGCGAGGGGGCGTCGGCGCTGCTGATCGACGGCACCGCCTTCGCCGACGACGAGCTGATCACCCAGGGCCTCGGCACCAAGACCGCGGGCGACATGGGCCACCTGCCCCTCGCCGGGCCGGGCGGCTCCCTGGAGCGCCTGGCCGGGCTGCCGGTGGCGCGCACGGTCCTCGTCCACATCAACAACTCGAACCCGATCCTGCTCGAGGGCTCGCCGGAGCGGGCCGTCATCGAGGAGGCAGGGGTCGAGATCGGTATCGACGGACTGGAGATCCAGGTATGAGCGTGACGGAGAACGGGACCGGGGACCTGGTCGACCGGCTGCGCTCCCAGGCCGAGCGCTACCACGCGGCGCACCCGTTCCACGTGCGGATGAACGCCGGCGACCTCTCGCGCGAGCAGATCGAGGGCTGGGTCGCGAACCGCTTCGCCTACCAGGAGGCCATCCCGATCAAGGACGCGGCGATCCTGTCGAACTGCCCCGACGTCGCGGTGCGCCGGCGCTGGATCCGGCGGATCACCGATCATGACGGTGATGCCGAGACCGAAGGTGGCATCGAGGCCTGGGTGCGCCTCGGGGAGGCGTGCGGGGTGCCGCGCACCGAGATGCTCGACCACCGCCACGTCGTGCCCGGGGTGCGCTTCGCCGTCGACGCCTACGTGACCTTCGCGCGCACGAAGCCCTGGGTGATCGCCGTGGCCTCGTCACTCACCGAGCTGTTCGCCCCGGACCTCATGGCGAACCGGCTCGCGGCGTTCGAGAAGTACTACACCTGGATCGACCCGGAGGGCCTCCAGTACTTCCGCAACCGCCTCTACCAGGCCCCGCGCGACTCCGAGCACGCCCTCGAGGTGGTGCTCGAGCACTGCCACAGCGAGGCCGAGCAGCAGGCGGCGTTCGACGCGCTGGCGTTCAAGAACGACGTGCTCTGGAGCATGATGGACGCCATCGACCGGGCCTACCCGGGATGAGCAGCTCCACGATCGACGCCGACGCCGTTCCCCGCCTGGGCCGTGGGGTGCGGATGCGCTACGACAAGGCCCGCGACCGCCACGTCCTGCTGCTCCCCGAGACCGTCGTCGTCCTCAACGGCACCGGCACCGCGATCCTCGAGCTGTGCGACGGGACCCGGACCGTGGCCGAGATCGTCGCCGCGCTGCGCGAGCGCTACGGGGACGTTCCCGAGGAGCAGGTGCACGCCTATCTGAGCCGTCTCGTCGCGAGGCGGCACGTGGAGATGACGAAGTGAGCAGTTCCGAGATCCCGGCGACGCCCGGCACGCCCGCGACCCCCGAGGGACCGCTGGGCCTGCTCGCGGAGCTGACCTACCGCTGTCCGCTGGCCTGCGCCTACTGCTCGAACCCGATCGAGATCGCCGCCTACCGCGACGAGCTCTCGACCGCGGACTGGCAGCGCGTGGTCACCGAGGCCGCCGACCTCGGCGCGCTGCAGTGCCACCTCTCCGGCGGCGAGCCGCTGCTGCGCCGCGACCTGGCCGACATCGTCGCCACCGCCCGCGACCAGGGGCTCTACACGAACCTCGTCACCAGCGCCCTCGGGCTGACCGAGAAGCGCGCCGCGGAGCTGCACGACGCCGGGCTCGACCACGTGCAGGTCTCGCTGCAGGCCGACGAGCCGACGCTCTCGGACCGCATCGCCGGCACGCCGTCGTTCGAGCGCAAGATCGCCGCCGCCCGCACGGTGCGGGAGCTGGGCTGGCCGTTGACGCTGAACGTGGTGCTGCACCGCCAGAACATCGACCGCGTCGACCGGGTCCTCGCGGCTGCCGAGGACCTGGGCGCCGACCGCATCGAGCTCGCCAACACCCAGTACTACGGCTGGGCCTGGCACAACCGGACCGCGCTGCTGCCCAGCCGCGAGCAGCTGGCCGCCGCGGAGGTCACCGTCCGCGCCGCGAAGGAACGCCTCCGCGGTCAGATGGAGATCATCTACGTGGTGCCGGACTACTACGCCACCTACCCGAAGCCGTGCATGGGCGGGTGGGGCGCGCGCCAGCTCGTCGTCGTGCCCACCGGCGACGCGATGCCGTGCCTCGCGGCGCACGAGCTGCCGCTGCCGCAGGCCAACGTGCGGGACGCGTCGCTGCGTTGGATCTGGGAGGACTCGCCGATGTTCTCGGCGTTCCGCGGCACCGACTGGATGCAGGACCCCTGCCGCAGCTGCTCGCGCCGCGAGGTCGACCTCGGGGGCTGCCGCTGCCAGGCGTTCGCGCTGACCGGCGACGCCACCCGCACCGACCCGGTCTGCCACCTCTCGCCGGACCACCATCTCGTCGAGTCCGCCGTCGAGACGGCCAACGAGGACACGCGCACGGACCTGCCGCTGGTGGCCCGCCCGCACGCCTAGGGGGACGTCGCCGAGTGGACCCCAGGGGCTGTCGGAGCAGCCGCGGGAGTCCACTCGGCGCTGCCGGGCCGAGCACGGTGAGCCGATGTCGCGACCCCCCAGGGAACCGGGTCCTCGGGACTCGGTTTCCTGGGGGTGTTGTCGGGCGGAGGTCGGTGTCCTAGGACGAATCCAGCGGCACGCCGTTGAACACCACCAGGCTGAGGACGAAGTAGACGACGTACAGCCCGAGCAGGACGAAGCCGTGCCAGCGACGCAGCCGGCCGGTCGCCAGGAAGAGTGCCGCGATCACGGTCATCACGATCAGCACCGGCAGGTGCCAGGCCAGGACGTCGGCGTCGACGGTGATCGCCCCGCCGATGAGCAGGACGATCCCGAGCTTGCCGGTCACCGAGAACACGACGCTGCCGAGGACGTTCGCGATCCCGATCTCCGGCGCGCCCCGGCGCTGGGGCTCCACGGTGAGGAAGATGTCCTCGAGCGAGAGCGCCAGCGTGCCGATGGTGACCCCGAAGACGGTGCCGTCGATGTCGAAGGTGTCGAGGATGCCGTCGGTGCCCTGGGCCGCGACGATGGCGCCGATGACCAGGCCGACCAGCGCGATGACCGCATAGGCGATCGCGGTCCAGGGGGAGTTCTGCCGGGCCCGCAGGAAGCCCTGGTCGATGCGCAGGTCGGGCGGGAGCTCGAAGCCGCCGAGCCCGCCGCCGCCCGAGCCACCCGAGCCCGGTCCACCCGGGCCCGGGCCGGCCGAGCTGCCCGTCGCGACGTCGCCGTCCCCGCCGCCCCCGCGGGTCAGGGTCGCCGTGGCCGCCCCGCCGCCGACGCCCGCGCCGACCTCCTCGAGCTGCTCGTAGTACTCGGCGTTGCGCCACACCGGGCGGCGGGACGCCTTCTCGCGGTAGGCGATCCAGCCGACGAACGCCACGAACAGCAGGACGAGGACGACGCCGGTGACCAGGGTCAGTGCGCCGGTGGCGGCGAAGGCGTACATGACGACCGGGGCCGCCACGAACAGGACGAGGTAGGACTTCGGGACGTCGAACTCGCAGGGGGCGATGATCGCGGCGAGGGCGAGCACGATGCCGGTCATCGCGACCGTCGTCCCGATCACGGTGCCCAGGGCGGCCTGCTTGAGGTCGTCGATGTTGAGCGCTATGCCGTACGCGAGGTCGTCGAACTCGATCCCCGTGAAGATCACCGCGATGAGGAAGAGCGAGACCGCCCACCGGCTGGCGACGCCGACCAGGTGCGCGATCAGTTTCTCGGCGCTGTACACCAGCACCGCGATACCCAGCACGAATTCGATGATCGAGACCATGCGCAGCTCCTCGCCGAGCCATCGGGTATCCGAGATCGAATGCGATGGTGATCGGCGCCACCCCGATTTGCAACGGGTTGACACATCCACCCATGTGGGGGTGGGCGCACTAGCCCGTGTTGCGCATCCCCGCCGAGATGCCGTTGACCGTCAGGAGCAGCGCGCGCTGCAGGTCCTGGTCGGGCTCGTCGACCTTGCGGCGCTCGGCGAGGGCGTGGACCTGCAGGTGGTGCAGCGGCTCGAGGTAGCTCTCGCGGACCTCCAGGGTCTGGCGCAGCAGCGGGTGGTTCGCGAGCAGGGCGTCGCCGGGGGAGAGCGCGAGGACCTGGCGCAGCGTCAGTGCGTGCTCGGCCTTGATGATCTCGAAGACGTCCTGGAGCTCGGGATCGACGAGCTCGGAGACGTAGAAGCCGGCGATGCGCATGTCGGTCTTCGCGAGCGTCATCTCGACGTTGGAGAGCAGGTTCGCGAAGAACGCCCAGTCGCGCATCTCGTCGATGACGTCGCCGTACCCGGCGTCGTGCGCGGCCTTGAGCCCGGAGCCGAGGCCGAACCAGCCCGGCACGATCATGCGCGTCTGCGTCCAGCCGAAGACCCACGGGATCGCCCGCAGGTCGGACAGCGAGGCCTGGCCGCCCGCGCCGGGGCGCTTGCCGGGACGTGACCCGACGTTGAGCATCGACAGCTCGTCGACCGGCGTCGCCTGGGTGAAGAAGTCCGGCAGGCCGTCGTGGTCGATCAGCTCGGAGTACGCGTCCTGCGCGGCGTCGGAGATGACGTCCATCGCCTCGTCCCAGCGCTTGAGCTGGTCGGCGGGGACGCGGCTGGTCTGGTGCAGCAGCGTCGCGTCGAGCACCGCCGCGAGCATGATCTCGAGGTTGTCCTCGGCCAGCGTCGGCAGCGAGTACTTGTCGGAGATGACCTCGCCCTGCTCGGTCACCTTCATGACCGCGTCGACGACGCCGTGCGGCTGCGCGGCGATCGCCTCGCCCGCCGGCCCGCCGCCGCGGCCCACGGAGCCGCCGCGGCCGTGGAAGAGGCGCAGCCGCACCCCGTGCTTCGCGGCGACGTCGCGCAGCTGGCGCTGGGCCTGGTGGATCGACCACTGGCTCGTCGTGATCCCGGCGCCCTTGTTGGAGTCCGAGTAGCCCAGCATCATCTCCTGGACGTCGCCGCGGGCCGCGACGATCGCCCGGTACGACGGGTCCGAGAGCATCCCGTCGAGCAGGTCGCCGGAGATCTTCAGCTCGGTGGCGGTCTCGAACAGCGGCACGATGTCGATCGACGCCACCGCCTCGTGGGCGTCGTCCTCGCCCGCGGTCAGCTCGATCAGCCCGGCCTCCCGCGCGAGGACCGCGACGGCGAGGACGTCGTCGACGTTCTGGGCCATCGACATGATGTAGGTGTGCAGGGACTCCTCGCCGTAGGTCTCCTGGATCCCCCGGATGCAGTCGAAGACCTCGAGGGTCTCGCGGAAGCTGTCGTCGCCGATCTGCTGCCAGTTGCGCCGCGGTGTCAGCGCCCGCCGCCCGGCCAGCTCCTTCGAGAGCACCTCGATCCGGCCGGCGTGGTCGAGCTCGCCGTACGGGGTCTCCAGCTCGCCGAGCCGGTCGAAGAGCGCCGCGAGCGCGGTGTGGTGGAAGTTGGTGTGCTCGCGGACGTCGACGCTGGCCAGGTGCAGCCCGACGGCGTTGGCGGTGCGCATGACGTCGCGCAGCATCCCGTCGGCGATCGCCTCGCCCTGGTGCTCGCGCAGCGAGCGGTCCATCACCTCGAGGTCGCGCAGGTAGTCCGCGGAGCCCAGGTAGTCCCGCCCGGGGACGTGGGGGGTGCCGTGGGCGTACCGGTCGCGGGTGTTCTCCAGCCGCGCGTAGACGTAGGAGCACTTGAGCCGGTAGGGCTCCTCGGCGTTGAGCCGGATGAAGCGGTCGTAGACCTCGGGGAGGTGGCGGCGGTCGCGGGCGAGGCCGCGGCGCAGGTCCTCGGAGACACCCACCAGCCGCGTCGAGACCGAGAGCTCCTGCACGAGCTCCTCGATGAGGGCGAGCTGGATGCGCACCCCGCGGTCGGCGTAGATGCGCATGGCCTCGTCGGTGAGCTCCGCGGTGACGTTCGGGTTGCCGTCGCGGTCGCCGCCGACCCAGCAGCCCAGCACCAGCGGACGGGCACCGTCGGGCAGGGAGAGCCCGACCCGCGCCAGCTGCTCGTCGAGCTCCGTCAGCACCTGGGGCACCGCGCGGCGCCCGAGCTGCTCCAGGTAGTAGGCCACCGAGCGGGCCTCGTCGAGCACCGTCGGGCGCTCCGGGCGGATCTCGTCGGTCTGCCAGATGAGGTCGACGAGCCGGTTGAGCTTCGTCTCCTCCACCTCGTCGGGGAGGTCCTGGGAGAGCACCTCCGCGATCCCGCGGAGCTTGCCGAGCACCGACTGGCGCTGGGCCTCCGTCGGGTGCGCGGTGAACACCGGCTTGAGCTCGAGGCGGGAGAGCGCGGTGGTGAGCTCGTCGGGGTCGGCCTCGGTGGCGAGCCGGTCGGCGAGCTGGCGGATGGGGCCCTCGCCGTGCTGGTGGCGGGCCTGGCGCTCGGCGGCGCGGTGGGTCTGCTCGGCGACGTTCGCCAGGTGGAAGTAGGTCGCGAAGGCGCGCGCGAGCACCGCGGCCGTCCCGGGGTCGAGATCGGAGAGCACGTCCTGGATGCCGGTGTCGCCCTTCTCCGGCGCCTCGCGGACCAGCCGGCGCACCTGCTCGACCAGCTCGAGCATCTCGTCGCCGTTCTGCCGGGCCAGGGTGCGCCCGAGCAGGGTGGAGAGCCGCCGGATGTCACCGCGCAGGGCGGAGTGCTCGGTCTCCGAGGAGACGCTGCCCTCGACGGGCACGGAGTCGGCGCGGGCGGAACGGCGGCCGGTGCTCATACAGACGTCTCCTCGGTCCTCGCGGGTACGGACGCCCACGGCACCGGGGACGTGCTCGATTGTGCCCCGGCGAGCCGCCTCGTTACACCTGTCCGGCGCAGGAGAGGAACGCCCGCTCCGTGACGTTCGCCGCGAGCAGGACGGCCTCGGACGCGGCCAGCGCGGCCTCGTCGTCGCGCCCCAGGCGGCGCAGGAAATCGGCCCGCGCGGCCGCGAGGTAGTGGTACGACGCCAGCCGCGGCTCGTCCGCCAGCGGTTCCAGCGCCTCGAGCCCGGCGGCCGGACCGTCGGCGAGACCCACCGCCACCGCCCGGTTGAGCGCCACGACCGGGCTGGGCCAGCGCACGAGCAGCACGTCGTAGAGCCCCACGATCTCCGCCCAGTCCGTCGCCGCGAACGACGGCGCCTCGGCGTGCACGGCCGCGATCGCGGCGAGCAGCGCGTGGCGCGACACCGTCCCCGGGGACGACCGCGCCAGCGCCTCGCGGGCCAGCAGGGTCCCCTCGGCGATCATCCCGGCGTCCCAGCGGGAGCGGTCCTGGTCCGCGAGCAGCGTCAGCGACCCGTCCGGCCCCACCCGCGTCTCCCGCCGGGCCTCGGTGAGCAGGGCGAGCGCGAGCAGCCCGGCCACCGCCGGCTCGTGGGGGAAGCGCGCCCGCAGCAGCCGCGCCAGGTCGAGCGCCCGGCCGACGAGGTCGGGGCGGACCAGCTCGTCGCCGTCCGGCGCGGTGTGGCCCGTCGTCAGGACCAGGTGCACGACGGTGAGGACCGCGTCCAGGCGCTCGGGCAGCTCGGCGGGCGCGGGCACCCGGTAGGGCACCCGCGCCGTCGCGATCTTCTTCTTCGCCCGGGTGATCCGTGCCGCCATCGTCGGCTCGGGCACGAGGAAGGCCTTCGCGATCTGGAAGGTCGTGAGCCCGCCGAGGAGACGCAGCGTCAGCGCGACCCGCGCGGGCTCGGCGAGCGCGGGGTGGCAACAGGTGAACACCAGGGCGAGCAGGTCGGTGGCCGCCGGTTCGGGGTCGTCCGGGGCGACCTCGTCGGTGACCAGCAGCGGCAGCGCCCGCGCCGCGACCTCCGCGCGCCGGAGCCGGTCCGTGGCCCGCCGCCGCGCCGCCGTCGTCAGCCACGCCCCGGGCCGGGCCGGGACCCCGTCGGCGCGCCACGCCGTGAGGGCCTGCGCGTACGCGTCCTGGACGCACTCCTCGGCGAGGTCGAGGTCGCGCGCGACGCGCACCGTCGCGGCGAGGACCGGGCCCCACTCGTGACGGTGCGCGTCGGCGAGGGCCTCGTCGGCCGATCCCATCTCAGGGATAGATGACGGGCCGGACCTCGACCCCGCCGAACAGCGCCGGGACCTCCCGGGCCAGGGCGAGCGCGGCGTCGAGGTCGGGGAGATCCACCAGGTAGTAGCCGCCGAGGGCCTCCTTGGTCTCGACGAACGGCCCGTCGGTCACCTCGGCGTCGTCCCCGGGGGCGTAGTCGGGGGACGAGACGGTGCCGCGCACGGTCGTCGCCGTCGCGGACGGGGCGAGCTGGCCACCGCCGCGGAGCGCGTCGCCGTGCGCGGCCTGGAACTTCTGGTGGGCGGCGAGGAGGTCGTCGGGCGCGCCCGCCGCGTACGCGGCCTCGTCGACGTAGAGCAGGATCAGGTAGCCGGCCATGGTCGTGTCTCCCTCGGGGTGAGGAGGCCTCGGCGTCTCCGGGGCCCTCATCATGACGTCGCGCACGCCCGGCCGGAATCGACAGATCGGCCGGATCGGCGGCCGGGAACGTGGGAACCTCGATGGCGTGACCACGACAGCGGGGAACACGAAGGCCTACGCCGACTCGAGCGGCTCGTTCACGCGCCGGGGACCGCGCTTCACCGACCGGATCGTCGCGTCGCCGTCCGGCCCGGACGAGTGGCCCGCCGAGCCCGGCCGCTACCGGCTCTGCGTCTCGCTGGCCTGCCCGTGGGCGCACCGCTCGGTCATCGTGCGCCGCCTGATGGGGCTCGAGGACGCGATCTCGCTGGGGATCACCGACCCCCTCCAGGACGACCGGTCGTGGCGGTTCAGCCTCGACGAGGGCGGGGTGGACCCGGTGCTGGGCTACCGCTACCTCGAGGAGGCCTACCTCGCGCGGGACCCGCAGGACGGCATCGAGAACGGCGTGAGCGTGCCGGCGATCGTCGACGTCCCGTCCGGGAAGCTCGTCACCAACGACTACCCGCAGATCACGATCGACCTGGGCCGCGAGTGGGCGGCCCACCAGCGCTCCGGGGCGCCCGTGCTCTACCCCGAGGAGCTGCGCGACGAGATCGACGAGGTGAACTCCGGCGTCTTCCACGACGTCAACAACGGGGTCTACAAGGCGGGCTTCGCGACCACGCAGGCCCGCTACGAGGAGGCCTGGACGGCGCTGTTCGCCCGGCTCGACGCGCTCGACGAACGCCTGGAGACCCGGCGGTACCTGGTCGGGGACCACATCACCGAGGCCGACATCCGGCTGTTCACGACGCTGGCCCGGTTCGACGCGGTCTACCACGGCCACTTCAAGTGCAACCGGCAGAAGCTCGCCGAGTTCGGGGCCCTCTGGGCGTACGCCCGCGACCTGTACCAGACCCCCGGCTTCGGGGACACGGTCGACTTCGACCACATCAAGCGGCACTACTACATGGTCCAGACGACGATCAACCCGACGCAGATCGTGCCGCTCGGCCCCGAGCCCTCGGCCTGGTCGACCCCGCACCACCGCGAGGAGCTGGGCGGCTCCCCGTTCGGTCCGGAGGGGACGCCGCCGGAGCCGCTGGCCGAGCCGCTGCGTCCGCTGTAGGTGGCCTCCGGCCTGGTGAGCACCAATCCGTGCCAGAACGCGGATTAGTGCTCACGAGCCGGAGGCACCCTGGGACGTGAGTGCACCGAAGAACGTCGCCGAGCACGTCCTGGACCGTCTCGCCGCCTGGGGTGTGCACCGCTTCTACGGCTACCCCGGCGACGGCATCGGCGGCATCTTCACCGCCCTGCCCGAGCGCGACGACGCCGAGTTCGTGCAGGTCCGCCACGAGGAGACCGCCGCGTTCGCCGCGTGCGCCGACGTCAAGTACGGCGGCTCGCCGATCGGCTGCTGCGCGGTCACGAGCGGGCCCGGCGCGATCCACGCCCTCAACGGGCTCTACGACGCCAAGCTCGACCACCAGCCCGTCGTCGCCCTGCTCGGGCACACCGCCCAGACCGCGCAGGCCGGCGGGTACTACCAGGAGGTCGACCTCCCGACGCTGTTCTCCGACGTCGGGGGCTACGTCGCCGAGGTCAAGGACCCCTCGCAGGTCCGCCACATCGTCGACCGGGCGTGCCGCAGCGCGCTCGCCGACCGCACCGTCTCCGTCGTGATCCTGCCGAGCGACGTGCTCGAGGAGAAGGCCGTCCCCGAGCCCCCGGACGCCCACGGCTACTACCAGACGTCCGCGGTCCCGAGCTCCGATCCGGGCGCCCCGCCGCCCGCGGCGCTCGTCCGGGCCGCCGAGGTGCTCAACTCCGGCGAGAAGGTCGCCATCCTGGCGGGCGCCGGGGCCCTCGGGGCGTCGCAGGAGCTCATCGAGGTCGCGAACCGGCTCGGCGCGGGCCTCGCGACCGCACTGCTCGGCAAGGGCGTCGTCGACGACCGCTCGCCCTGGAACACCGGCGCCATCGGCCTGCTGGGGACGACCGCGTCGTGGCACCTGATGCGCGAGTGCGACACGCTGCTGATCGTCGGCTCGACGATGCCCTACACCGAGTACTACCCGGCTCCCGGTCAGGCGCGGGCGGTGCAGATCGACGTCGACGGGTCCCGGTGCGGGATCCGCTACGACACCGAGGTCAACCTCACCGGCGACACCGCGGCCACGCTCACCGCGCTGCTGCCGTTGCTGCGCGAGCGGGAGAGCCTCGACTGGCGCGCCCACGTGGAGCGGTGGACGTCGTCGTGGGACTCCTACTCCGAGCAGCGCGCCCACGAGCACACCACCGCGCTGAACCCGGAGCTCGTCGTCCGGGAGCTCTCCGACCGGCTCCCCGACGACGTCCAGGTCGCCGTCGACTGCGGCACCGCCACGTCCTGGTACGCCCGCGACCTGGGCCTGCACCCCGGCCAGCGCGGCTCCCTCTCCGGGACGCTGCTCTCCATGGGCGGGGCCATGCCCTACGCGCTCGCGGCGAAGACCGCGCACCCGTCGCGACCTGTCGTGGCGATGATCGGCGACGGCGCGATGCAGATGAACGGCGTCAACGAGCTGATCACGGTCGCGCGGTACTGGCGGTCGTGGGCCGACCCCCGGTTCGTCATCCTCGTGCTCTCCAACGACGACCTCTCCTTCGTCTCGTGGGAGACCCGCGGGATGCTGGGGAAGGCGCCCGACCCGCAGTCGCAGTCGGTCCCGGACGTGCCCTACGCCGAGTGGGCCAAGCTGCTCGGGCTCGACGGGGCGACCCTCACCGATCGCACCGCCGTCGGCTCCGTCTGGGACCAGGCCTTCGCCGCGGACCGGCCCTTCGTCGTCGACGCGAAGGTGGACAAGGACATCCCGCTGGTCCCGCCGCACGTGACCCTGCAGCAGGCGCTGAACACCGCGCGCTCGCAGGTCGACGGCGAGTCGGACGCGCTGTCGATCATCGCCAACGGCGTCCGCGAGACCGTCGGGGCGAAGGCGCGCTCCTTGCTCGGGCTGGCCCCGAAGGACTAGCTCCACTCCGCCCCCTACGGTGGGACCCATGGCTGTCACCGTCGAGAACGCCGAGGACCTGACCCGCTCGCCGGGCGCGTCGGTCACCCCCGACACCCTGCCCAACGACCTGGACATCACCGACCTCGTCGTCGGCAGCGGCACCGAGGCGGGTGTCCGCGACACCGTGCAGGTGCAGTACCAGGGCATCCGCGTCGCCGACAGCGGCGAGTTCGACTCGTCGTGGGGCCGGGGCGCGACGCCCGTCGAGTTCCCGCTCGGCCAGGTGATCGACGGCTTCAAGCTGGGGATCTCCGGCATGCGCGAGGGCGGGCGCCGCATCCTCGTCGTGCCGCCGCACCAGGGCTACGGCGCGCAGGGCGCCGGCGGCGTCATCCCGCCGAACGCCCACCTCGTGTTCGTCGTGGACCTCGTGAAGGTCAACTAGGACCGACATCAGGGGCCGCGTCAGGCCCCGAACGTCGCCGGCTGGCCCGTCGCCTCGAGCACGGACATCCAGAGGTCGCCGTCCGGGTCCACCTGGTTGCGGTGCCCGGTGATCAGCGCCATCGGCACGTGCACGAACCGCCGCCGCCAGCGCACGACGACCGTCTGCGTCCGTCCCGCCATCGCCGCGT
This sequence comes from uncultured Actinomycetota bacterium, assembly GCA_963849235.1. GTDB lineage: Bacteria > Actinomycetota > Actinomycetes > Mycobacteriales > Pseudonocardiaceae > Actinomycetospora. Next base: position 41,826 of record CAWKGY010000015.1, read on the forward strand.
GCACCGCGGCGTGCGCGAGCCGGACGCAGTAGACGCTGTCGTAGGCATTGGCCGCGACGGAGCGGATCGCGTAGCTCGGGTCCAGGTAGCGCACCGTCGGCGCGAGGCCCACCTCGGTGAGCCGGTCGGTGATGCGCTCCTTGAGGAACAGCCCGATGTCGCCGAGCTTGGAGTTCCCGGAGGCGTCGGTGGTGTCGTCGGACTCCAGCAGGTGCTGCCCCGCGCCCTCGGCCACCACGATGACCACCTGCCCGTGCTCGCGCAGGTGGTTCTCGACCCGGCAGAGCAGCCCGTCGTCGCCGTCCAGCCCGAAGGGCACCTCGGGGATGAGGACGAAGTCGGCGTCGTTCACCGACAGGGCCGCGTAGCAGGCGATGAAGCCCGAGTGCCGGCCCATGAGCTTGACGATCCCGACGCCGTTCTCCGCGGCCTGGGACTCGATGAACACCGAGGCGATGAAGTCGGTGGCCCGGGCGAACGCGGTCTGGAAGCCGAAGCTCTGGTCGGTGTAGGGCAGGTCGTTGTCGATCGTCTTGGGCACCCCGACGACCGCGACGTGGAGGTCCCGCTCCTCGATCCGCTCGACCAGCGACATCGCGCCGCGCATCGACCCGTCGCCGCCGATGACGAACAGCACGTCGACCTCGTGGATCAGGAGCGAGTCGACCATCTCGTCGGCGTCCTGGGAGCCGCGGGAGCTGCCGAGGATCGTGCCGCCGTCGTTGTTGATGTCGCGGACGGCGTCCAGGGTCAGCTCCGTGACCGTGTTCCGGGAGTCCTTCGACAGGCCCTTGAACCCGTTGCGGAACCCGACGATGCGCTTGACCCGGTAGTGCTCGGTGAGCTCCTGGACGATGCCGCGGATGACGTCGTTGAGTCCCGGGCACAGCCCGCCGCAGGTCACGATGCCGACGGTGGTCTCGGCGGGGTCGAAGTAGAATCTTCTTACGGGGCCCGGCCGCCTCGAAGCTCGGCACCCGGTCGATCGGCACGCCGTGCGAGAGCAGCACCGAGACCGTGTCGTCGACGAGCACCCGGTCGTCCTCGGCGACGTAGTGCGCCGAGGTGCGCTTGGTGGAGAGCAGCTCGGCGAACGGCGAGTCGTACTCGCAGTCCCCGAGGGAGCGGACCCGGAGGTCGTCGAGGTCCAACGGCATGGCAGGTCCGTCCGTCCGAGGGCTGCACCCCGAGAAAGGGAGCTGTATCGATCCCGAGGGGAGGGTATCGGCGCCACGACGAGCCGTGCTCCCACGCTAGACGAGCGGACGGCCACCCGGTGCCCCTAGAGTGCGCGGCCATCAGCGGTACCGGGGGGTACCGCGTGACGACGAGGAGGTCGGTCGTGCCGGAGAAAGCCCCGGACGTGGTGGTCAGCGAGGTCGTGGACGCTCCGCCCGCGACGGTGTGGGAACTGGTCGGTGATCCGGCTCGCATCTCCGAGATCTCGCCCGAGACCTACTCGGTCCGCTGGCTCGGCGGGGCGAGCGGCCCGAAGCCGGGCGCCCGGTTCATCGGCTGGAACCGCAAGGGCCTGCTGCGCTGGCCGACGACGAGCACGATCGCCGAGTACGAGCCCGAGCGGACGATCAGCTGGGACGTCGACGTCGTCGGGCAGAGCGTCGCGCGCTGGAGCTTCACCCTGGAGCCCGACGGGCAGAAGACGCGCATCGTCCAGCGCTGGCAGGACAAGCGCACGCCGATCGCCGCCCTGGTCGGCAAGGGTCGGACCAGCGACAGCCCGTCGCACAACCGCGCGGGCATGGAGCAGACGCTCGCCTCCGTGAAGCGCCGCGTGGAGGGCTGAGCGGCCTGTCGGGGGGCCGGGCTAGCGTGGCGGGCGTGCGAGTGGCGACCTGGAACGTGAACTCCGCGAAGGCCCGCGAGCCCCGCCTGCTCGGCTGGCTCGACGAGCGCGCGCCCGACGTCGTGTGTCTGCAGGAGACCAAGCTCTCCGACGAGGCGTTCGACGAGACCTTCGGGGCGCCGCTCGCCGAGCGCGGCTACGCCGTCGCGCACCACGGCGAGGGGCGGTGGAACGGGGTCGCGCTGCTCTCGCGGGTGGGTCTCGACGACGTCGTGGACGGCCTGCCGGGCGGGCCCGGCTACCCGCAGCAGGAGGCCCGCGCCGTCACCGCCACCTGCGGAGGGATGCGCGTGACCTCGGTCTACGTCCCCAACGGGCGCGACCCGCAGGATCCGCACTACGCCTACAAGCTCGAGTGGCTCGCCGCCCTGCGCGACGTCGTGGAGGCGGGCGACCCGTCGTCGACGATCGTGGCGGGCGACTTCAACATCGCCCCCACCGACGCCGACGTGTACTCCGTCGAGGCGTTCGCCGAGTCCACCCACGTCACGCCGCCGGAGCGCGACGCCCTCGCCGCGCTGCAGAAGGCCGGCCTGCACGACGTGGTCCGCGAGCGCTGGCCCTCCGAGCGCGTCTTCAGCTACTGGGACTACCGCGGCGGCGCCTTCCACCAGGACCGCGGGATGCGCATCGACCTCATCCTCGCCGGCGCGCCGATCGCCGAGCGCCGCGCCGCCGCCTGGATCGACCGCCAGGCCCGCAAGGGCACCGGCCCGTCCGACCACGCCCCCGTGATGCTCGACCTCGACGAGGCTCCCGACGGCGACCTCGGCCCCGTCGTCCCGCCACCCTCGATGGGCGCCAACAAGGGGCGGTCCCGCAAGAAGAGCTGAAGGCGCGCGCCGGACTCCGTGGCAGCGGGTCGGCAGGCTCACGGAGGAACGGCTGAGAGCGCTCGCTCCGGGACGGCTGGTCCAGAACCGGAAGTCTGATCAGGAAACCGGTTGCCGCGACTCGGTCGCGCGTCGCGGACCGGTTGGAAGCGGCGAGTGCGGTGGCGCGGAGCGGTGTCACGGCGGCCGCGAGGCCAGCGTCGGGCTGCGGCAGAACTGCTGTCGAGCAACCGAGTCGCCGCGACACGGTTGTGCTACAGCACTTGGGGTCGGGGAGCTCCGCGGGGAGCGGCGAGTGCTGGCGGAGGGCGGGTTCGCGAGGCGACCCCGCGGGTCGCCCATGATCCCGACATGCTCGTGGACGTGGCCGGATAGGAGCGCCGGGCGGCGAGAGGCCGCCCGGACGAGTTGCTGGCCTGGTCGTCGATCGACCTGCTGCCCGCCGTGCGGCTGGTATCGGGCCAGCTGGCGGCAAGCTTGGGCCGGGCCTACCCGGGACTGCTGTGCCTCGAGGACCTCCTGCGGCGGCTGGGTCCGACGCCGGCGGCGACGACGGGGATGCGGGTGCGGTCTGACCCGAGCGCGGTCGACGAAGATCGTGCGCCGCCTGGAGGAGGGTGGTCACGTCGTCGCGGAGCGCCGAGCGGGGTGCACCGACAGGGCAGCTGGTCGAGCCTGCTCCCGCAGGAGCGATCGCGACCTGTGCATCGCCGCCTGTCCGGGCGCGACTCCGGGCCACCGTGCAGCGGCCGTGGCGGCCCAGCGTTGGACACCACCAGGAACCTGGCCGTCGCGTCGCCGCCGGGCCGCTGATCCAGGTGGTCGCATGGCCTGACTCGGTCGTGAGGCCGGGAGACGCGGCGCGGGGCCTCGGGCGAGGCGCGCCGAGTCGGCGACGCCGCGAGCGGGAACGGCCGGGCGGCGGCCGACGTGGCAGTGGTGACCATTCAGACCGAGGGGAACGGCCCCACGTGGGTCACGCGGACCACGGCCGAGCCGAGCTCGTCGGAGGCGTCGAGGTCGACGGTGGCGGTGATGCCCCAGTCGTGGTCGCCCTCGGGGTCGTCGAAGACCTGGCGGACCTCCCACGTGCGCCCGTGCTCGGTGACGCGGAACAACGCCGGACCGCGGGCATCGGGGCCGGCGCCGAGGGTCGGGTAGTCGGCGAAGTAGGCCTCCATCGCCGACGCCCACTCGTCGAGCGAGGGGCCGTCGTCGCCGGAGAGCTCCGCCAGGTCGGCGGGCCAGCGGCGGGCGAAGAGCTCGACCCGGCGGAAGAGCTCGTTGCGCACGAGGACACGGAAGGCGCGCCCGTTGCGGGTGACCGGCGGCGGGCCCTGGTCGATGGGCGCCGCGTCGGACCCGGCGGCGTCGAGCTCGGAGGGGTTGGAGAGGGTCTCCCACTCGTCGAGCAGCGAGGAGTCGGTCTGGCGGACCAGCTCGCCGAGCCAGGCGATGAGGTCGTCGAGGTCCTCGGTGCCCGCGGTCTCGGGGATCGTCTGGCGCAGCGCGCGGTAGGCGTCGGTGAGGTAGCGCAGGACGAGGCCCTCGGAGCGGGCGAGCTTGTAGTGCGAGACGAACTCGACGAAGTTCATCGCGCGCTCGTAGAGGTCGCGGACGACGGCCTTGGGGGAGAGCTCGGCGTCGCCCACCCACGGGTGCGCCTTGCGGTAGGTCTCGAACGCGGGCTCGAGCAGCTCCGCCAGCGGCTTCGGCCAGGTGATCTCCTCGAGGCGCTCCATGCGCTCCTCGTACTCGATCCCCTCGGCCTTCATCGCCCCGACGGCCTCGCCGCGGGCGGCGTTCTCCTGGGCGCGCAGGACCTGCTTCGGGTCGTCGAGGGTCGACTCGACCACCGAGACGAGGTCGAGGGCGTAGGTCGGGGACTCGTCGTCGAGGAGCTCGAACGCGGCGAGCGCGAACGGCGAGAGCGGCTGGTTGAGCGCGAAGTCGACCTGCAGGTCGTCGACCAGTCGGACCGTGCGCCCGGCGTCGTCGGGCTGCGGCAGGACCTCGACGACGTCGGCCTCCAGCAGCCCGCGGAAGAGCTGGATCGCCCGCAGGATCAGTTTGCGCTGGGTCGGGCGGTCGGCGTGGTTGTCCTCGAGCAGGTGGCGCATCGCCGGGAAGAACGGGCCGGGGCGTTGCGCGACCTGCAGCAGCATCGCCGTCGTCACCCGCATCTGGCTGGTCAGCTGCTCGGGCTGGGCCTCCACGAGCTTCTCCATGGTGCGCTCCGACCAGGAGACGAACCCGTCCGGCGGCTTCACCCGCACGACCCGCCGCTGCTTCTTGACGTCGTCGCCGGCCTTGGCGAGGCGCTTGGCGTTCTCCACCTCGTGCTCGGGGGCCTGGACGACGACGTAGCCCGCGACGTCGTACCCCGCGCGTCCGGCGCGGCCCGCGACCTGATGGAACTCGCGGGCCCGCAGGTGGCGCACGCGCTGGCCGTCGAACTTCGTCAGGGCGGTGAACAGCACCGTGCGGATGGGGATGTTGATCCCGACGCCGAGGGTGTCGGTGCCGCAGATGAGCTTGAGGAGCCCGGCCTGGGCGAGGGTCTCCACGAGGCGGCGGTACTTGGGCAGCATCCCCGCGTGGTGGACCCCGATGCCGTGGCGGACCAGCCGCGACAGGGTCTTCCCGAACCCGGCGGTGAAGCGGAACGAGCCGATGAGCTCGGCGATCTGTTCCTTCTGGGCCTTCGTCGTGACGTTGAGGCTCATCAGCGCCTGCGCCTGCTCGACGGCGGCCGCCTGGGTGGTGTGCACGATGTAGACCGGCGCCTGCTGCCCCGCGATCAGCTCGGAGATCGTCTCGTGCAGCGGTGTGGTCGACCAGCGGAACGACAGCGGCACCGGGCGCTCGGTGTGCGCGACGACGGCGGTCTCGCGCCCGGTCCGCCGGGTCAGGTCCTCGGCGAAGAACGAGACGTCGCCGAGGGTCGCCGACATCAGCAGGAACTGGCACTGCGGCAGCTCGATCAGCGGGACCTGCCACGCCCAGCCACGGTCGGGGTCGGCGTAGAAGTGGAACTCGTCCATGACGACCTGGCCGATGTCGGCCCCGGCGCCTTCGCGGAGAGCCCAGTTCGCGAGCACCTCGGCGGTGCAGCAGATGACCGGGGCCTCGGGGTTCACCGCGGCGTCCCCGGTGAGCATGCCGACGTTCGCGTACCCGAGCTGCGCGCCGAGGGAGAAGAACTTCTCGCTGACCAGGGCCTTGATCGGCGCGGTGTAGACGCTGCGCTCGCCGCGGGACATGGCCGTGACGTGGGCGCCGAGCGCGATCAGCGACTTCCCGGACCCGGTGGGGGTGGAGACGATGACGTTGGCGCCGGTGACCAGCTCGATGAGCGCCTCGGCCTGGGCCGGGTAGAGCTCCAGCCCACGCTCGGCCGCCCAGGCGGAGAAGCCCTCGAACAGTTCGTCGGGGTCGGCGCCGGGGGAGGGGAGGAGGGTCGGGGTGCTCATCACCCGCCATTGTCCCGCTCCCGGGCCCGTGGTGACGCCCACGGGTGACGGGGCGTCCATCGGGTACCACCGGCCCATGGCACGCCGTCGCTCGTCCACGTCCTGGATCCCCCGCGTGCTCGGGGTGGCCACCGCCGCCTACAGCGTCGCGATCATCGCGAAGCCCGAGCTGTTCGCCCGCCCGACGAAGCTCGCGAACAGCCGCGAGCAGCTCTCGACCGGGACCGCCATCGGCATCCGCGCCCTCGGCGGCCGGGACCTCGCGTCCGGGCTGGCCATGGCGTTCGCGCCGGAGGGGACGCCGCTGCGCACCGCGGTGGCGGTCCGCGTCGGCTCCGACGTCGTCGACCTCGTCCTGCTGGGCACGACGCTGCCCGACCGGGACGCCCGGACGAAGGCCGCCGCGGTCGCGGCCGGCTGGGGTGCGCTGTGCGCGGTCGGTCTCTGGGCGGCCTGACGGCGCCCGGACGGACGCCGCGATTCAGGCGGTGCTCTGGTCCAGGGACTCGACCTCGGCCGCGGGCTCGACCCGCAGGTGGTAGACACCGGCTCCGTCAGCGAGCGGGTGGAGGTCGTAGTGGTGCACGACCTTCGGGCCGTCGTGGAGGTGGGTGTGGGTCACCGTCGGCAGCGGGGCGCCGTGTCGCGCCTCCCGGACCTCGACGCGCCCATCGAGCGGGCCCCCGAGGTAGAGCAGGACGGCATCCTCCGAATCGTGGTCGTCGGACAAGGTCTGCCTCCCCGGGGTCTCGCGGTTGCCGAACAGGGTAGGTCGGGGACCGCGCGTGCGCTGCGTCCGTCCGGGGTCAACTCGTGACGTCCGGTGAGCGCAAGCCCACGGATGGTGGTGATGAGCTCGACGCGCAGGTCAGCGGCTGGACCGCGCCGGGGACCGCGCCGCTGGTCCGCGAGGTGACGCTGCTGCTCGCCGACGACATCCACCGCACCTGGTCGCAGACCGACGAGGAGGCCCCGCCGTTCTGGGCCTTCGCCTGGGCGGGCGGACAGGCCCTCGCCCGCCACGTGCTCGACCACCCGGAGGCCGTCCGCGGTCGTCGGGTGCTCGACCTCGCGAGCGGCTCCGGGATCGTCGCGATCGCCGCCGCCCGGGCCGGTGCGGTCCACGTCGTCGCCTCGGACTCCGACGCCCGCGCCCGGATCGCCACCCGCCGCAACGCCGCCCTCAACGGGGTCAGCCTCCGCGTCGTCGGCGATCTGGTGGGAGATGCGCCCGAGGACGTCGTGCTGGACGTCGACGTCGTCCTGGCCGGGGACGTGTTCTACGAGCAGCCGATGGCGCGCCTGATGCTCGAGTTCCTCGACGAGGCCGCCGGGGCGGGGATCGACGTGCTCGTCGGCGACCCGGGCCGCGAGTACCTGCCGCGCCGGCGGGTCACGGCGCTCGCCACCTACGACGTGCCCGGCACCGGGGACCTCGAGGGCCGCGCCGTCACGCCGACGACGGTGCACCGGTTCGCCTGAGCGCGCGGCCCCCGTGCCAGCAATGGCGCGGTGCTGCCGTCGTACGACAGAACGGCGCCGTTCGCCCGAGGCCGCGACGACGGTGTGATCAGGACCGCGCCGGGGGACACCTGGCCGCAACACGGTTGCGCGCCGCCGGAAACGGTTGCGCGCAATCCTCGACGGAGAGTCCTTCCCGGCGACCCGAAAGGCGTACCGTGCCCGACCTCTTCTCCCCGTTGACCATCAAGGGCGTGACCCTGCGCAACCGCATCGGGATGTCCCCGATGACGATGCACGCGTCCGTCGACGGCGCCATGAACGACTACCACGTGATGTACCTCGGGGCCCGCGCCGCGGGCGGCTTCGGCCTGGTCTTCCCGGAGCAGATCGCGATCGTTCCCGAGGGCCGCACGACGGTGGACTGCGCCGGCCTCTGGTCCGACGAGCAGATCGAGGGCCACGCCCGGGTCACCGGCATCATCCGGCGGCAGGGCGGCGTGGCCGGCATCCAGCTCGGGCACACCGGGCGCAAGGGCAGCGAGGTCGCCGCGCACGGCCAGGTCGGCGAGTACGGCCCCGGCGCCCAGCTCCCGCCGGACCACCCGCGCGGCTGGCAGGTCTCCGGCCCGTCGAACATCCCCTACGGCGGCGACCACCCCTTCGACGTGCACGAGCTGACCGTCGAGGAGATCCGCGGGCTGCACCGGTCCTACGCCGACGCCGCCCGCCGCGCCGCCGAGGCCGGCTACGAGTGGCTCGAGATGCACTTCGCCCACGGCTACCTCGCCGCCGAGTTCTTCTCGCCGCTGGCGAACCAGCGCACCGACCAGTACGGCGGCTCGGTCGAGAACCGGGCACGGTTCCTCCTGGAGGCGCTCGACGCCGTCCGCGAGGTCTGGCCCGAGCGCTACCCGCTGACGATGCGGCTGGGCTCGGACGACTTCCACCGCGACGGCGTGCAGTTCGACGACGCGGTGACCGCGGTGGGCTGGATGGCCGAGCACGGTCTCGACGCCGCCGACATGAGCCTCGGCTTCAACACCGACGACATGACCGAGAAGCCCCCGATGAACGACCCGGGCTTCATGCTGGAGCGCTCTGCGCGGATCAAGCGCGAGGTCGGGATCCCGACGGTGTGCTCCTGGAACCTCGGCGTGCCGCAGAACGCGAACCGCGCCGTCGAGACCGGCATGACCGACGTCGTCCTGCTCGGCCGGCCCGCACTCTCCAACCCGCACTGGCCGGTGTGGGCGGCCCGCGAGCTCGGCCACGACGCACCGTTCACGCTGCTCCCCGACGACTGGCGCCACTGGCTGGAGAACTTCCGCGGACACGCGCCCTCGATCGGCCTCCCGCCCGCCGGCTCCTGGTCCCCGGCCCCGGAGGACGAGATCGCCGTCCTGCGCTCGGCATGATCGGCTCCGCCTAGGGTCGTCGGCAGGGATGCCCGAGGCGGAGTCGGAGGAGACGCATGCGCGCGGTGCAGGTGAGCAAGCTCGAGGGACCCGAGGCCCTGGAGGTCGTCGACGTCGACGAGCCGGTCGCCGGACCGGACCAGGTGCTCGTCGACGTCGAGGCCGCGGGCGTCGTGTTCCCCGACCTCCTCCTCAGCCGCGGCGAGTACCAGATGCGCCCCGAGCTGCCCTTCGTGCTCGGGTCCGAGGTGGCGGGCACGGTCCGCAGCGCCCCCGAGGGCTCCGGGTTCGCCGTGGGGGACCGGGTCGCGGCGATGTGCGTGATCGGCGGCTTCGCGCAGCGCGTCGTCGCGCCGGTGGACCAGACGTTCCCGCTGCCGGACGCGGTGTCCGCCGACGTCGGCGCGGGGCTGCCGATGAACTACCTGACCGCCCACTTCGTGCTCGGGCGGCGCGGCCGGCTCGCGGCGGGGGAGACGGTGCTGGTCCACGGCGCGGCGGGCGGGGTCGGGATCGCGTGCATCCAGTTCGCCAAGGCCCGGGGCGCGTCGGTGATCGCCGTGGTGTCCACCGAGGGCAAGGCCGAGGTCGCGCGGGCGGCGGGCGCCGACCACGCGGTCCTGGTCACCGACGCCGAGGGCACGGGCTTCAAGGACGCCGTCCTGGAGATCACGGGGAAGGCCGGCGTGGACATCGTCGTCGACCCGGTCGGCGGGGACCGCTTCACCGACTCGCTGCGCAGCCTGCGCCGCGGCGGCCGGCTCCTCGTCGTCGGGTTCACCGCGGGGGAGATCCCGACGGTGAAGGTGAACCGGCTGCTGCTGCGCAACATCGAGGTGGTCGGCGCGGCCTGGGGCGAGTGGGCGTGGGGGACCCCGGGCTTCATGCGCGGCCAGTGGGACGAGATCGTCGACGACGTGGCCGCGGGCCGGCTCGCGCCGCCGATCAGCGCCACGTTCCCGCTGGCCCAGACCGCCGCTGCGGTCGGCGAGCTGGCGGAGCGCCGGGTCGCCGGCAAGGTCGTGGTCCGTCCTCAGGAGTGACGCGCCCCGTCGTCGTCGTGTGAAATATTGCGGACCCGCCCGTCGCCCCTGCCCGGAGGTCCCCGTGCTCGCCCACTCGCGCAGCGGCTCCGGTGAGCCGCTGATCCTCGTCCACGGCGTCACCCACCGCCGGGAGGCCTGGGACACGGTGACGCCGTATCTCGAGAAGGAGCACGAGGTCATCGCCGTCGACCTCCCCGGCCACGGCGAGTCCGCCGACGTGGAGGCCGACTACGACGGCGGGTCCGCGCCCCTCGTCGACGCCGTCGAGGGCCTCGTCCGGGACCTGGGCCTGGAGCGGCCGCACATCGCCGGGAACTCGCTCGGCGGGCTGATCGCCCTCGAGATGGCGGCCCGCGGCACGGTGGCCTCGGCGACCGCGCTCTCCCCGGCCGGGTTCTGGTCGCCCCTGGGGCGGCTGTGGGCCCGCGGCGTGCTGACCGGGGCCTCGAAGGTGCTGCAGGCCATGTCCCGGGAGCAGCTCGACCGGGTCCTCGCCGGGGCCGCCGGGCGAGTGGCGCTCACCGGGCTGATCATGGCCCATCCGGGTCGTCAGGACCCCGCCGTGCTCGGCCGCGACCTGCAGGGTCTCGCCCGGCCCCGGGAGGGCTTCGCCACGATGATGGCGGGCCTCGACCGGTGGACCGCGCCGCGCCGGTCCGACGTCCCGACCATGGTCGCCTGGGGCAACCGCGACTACCTCCTGCCCCGCGCCCAGATCCGTCGGCTGCGCTCGGTCCTGCCCGACGCCCACGTCGTGGTCCTGCCCGACTGCGGGCACATCCCGATGGCCGACGACCCGGCCCTCGTCGCCGAGGTGATCCTGGGCAACGCGCGCCTCGCGCGGACCTGACGCACGTGGCCCACGAGTACCGCCTGACCGTCGCCTGGCAGGACGACCCCGGCACCGTCGACTACCGGTCCTACACCCGCGACCACGTCGTCTCGGCCGAGGGCAAGCCGCCGCTCGACGGGTCGTCCGACCGCGCGTTCCGCGGGAACCCGGCCCGCTGGAACCCCGAGGAGCTCCTGGTCGCGGCGCTCTCGCAGTGCCACCTGCTGAGCTTCCTGCACGCGGCGGCCGACGCCGGCGTCGTCGTCACCTCCTACACCGACCACCCGGTGGGGCGGATGACGAAGGACGACGACGGCGGGTGGTCGTTCGCCTCGGTGGTGCTGCACCCCGAGGTCCGCGTCACCGCGCCGGACGCGGATTCTCGCGGCGCTGCACCACCGGGCGCACGAGGCCTGCTTCATCGCGCGGTCGGTCGCGTTCCCGGTGACGGTCGACCCGGGGGTCGGAAATCCCTGGTGAGGGGTTTGACCGGGTAGAGTGTGAGGTGACCGACCCGGGGCGAGGCCCCGGATGTCGCCTCCGGGAGGAAGAAAGGCTGTCGCGCCCTCGGTTCCGATCCGCGTCGGTCCGCGCACCACCCCGCTCACCGCTTCGTGTGGGCCGAGGGAGTCTCCCGTGTCAGACAAGTCCCCCCGCCAGTCCTCGAGTCAGAAGTCCGACAAGACGATCAAGGAGAAGCGGGCGATCAAGAAGGCGAAGACCGCGACGGACGGGTCCTCCACCCTCACGACCCGCCACGGCGGTGTCTCGTGATCGGCCGCACGCAGGCCGAGGCGGTCGGGAACCGGGTGACCCTCGCGCACGATGAGGAGGTCGCCGCCCGCGGTGTCGCCGAGCGTCGGGCCGCGCGCGTCGTGGCCGGCCGGTCGACCGACGTCGAGGACTGCCGTGAACTGCTCGGCATGCTCGGGATCGCCGCGGCCACCGGACTACCGGTGACCGACCCGCCGCTGCGCCGGAGCTGAGCGGACGGGTCGGCCCTCGGGATCAGTAGCCGGACGACGAGCTGTACGAGTCACCGGACGCCGCAGGCGCCGGGGACGCAGCCCCGCCGCCCGAGCCCGCAGAGCCGCCCGAGCTCGCCGAGCCGTAGGACGACCCCGAGCCGCCGGACGCCGCGCCGCCCGACGTCGTGCCGGCGTTCCCGCCACCCGCGGGCGCCGGCGCGGTCCCGCCGGCGGCGGGGGCGTTCGGCGCCACCGGCTTGCCCTCGGGGTTGAGCGCCTTCCAGGTCCCGCCGACGCCGTTGCCGGTGGTGTCGCCCGCCTTGGTGTCCTTGGCGTAGCGGTAGAGCGGCCAGCCGTTGAGGGTCAGCTGCTTGGTGCCGTCGGGGCGGTCGACGCTGCCGACCTTGTCGGCGGAGACGCCCTTGAGCCACGGGGTGTCGCCCGCGAGCACCGGCGGCCACGCCGTGGCGCAGGCGCCCGTGCAGTTCGACGCGGACGGCTTGTTCGTGTCCTTGGTGTACTCGTAGACCGTGAAGCCGTCGCTGGTCGCGACCAGCCCGAGCGGCGTCTGGCGGGTCGCGAGGTTCGGGCCGGTCAGGGTGGTGGTGGCGACCTGGGCGCCCGCGGCCGGGGCCGTGGGCTGGTCGGAGGAGTTGCCCCACTTGGCGATCGCGACGTAGCCCGCCGCACCCGCGACGACCGCGCCGGCCGCGACGAGGGCGAGGAGCGCCCGACGGCGGCCGCGTCCGGTCCCGTTGCGGCGCTCACCGCCGCGCCGGTGCCCGGAGCCCACGGGGAGCGGGCCGCTGGGGTGCCCGTCGCGGGGGTCGTAGCCCGCCGCGTCGCGCCGGGCCGCCTCGTACCGCTCGGCGTAGCGGGCCGCGTCGTACCCGGCCGGCTCGTAGCCCGCCGGAGCCGCGTCGTAGGCGGTGGGCTCGTAGGCGGGGGGCTCGTAGGCCTCCGCGCGCTGCTGGTGGCGGACGGTGGGCTCGGCGGCCTGGCGGGCGGCGGCCGGGTGCCCGGCGGTCCACGACCCCGTCGCCGTCTGGCGCGGCGCGGCCTGGGGCCCGGAGTACGGCCCGACGGCGGGCTGGGGGCCGGAGTACGGACCGGGCGCCGGGGTGGCTCCGGACCAGGGCCCCGCCGCGGGCTGCGGGCCCGACCACGGGGCCTGCTGGCCGGCCGCGTCGTGCCGGCCGCCGGCGGCCGTGTCACGGGGCACGGGGATGCCGAACTCCGGGCGCGGGTCCTGCTGCAGGTCGGGGCGCATGGACGAGAACCTCCGGTGATGGGGAGCGGGTCCCGCCACGGCGTCGGGGGAGCTGTGGCGGGCGCGGCGACGACGGTAGGGAAGCCGGCGCCGCCGGACGCCGGAGCTGAGAGCGCACGGGCCGAGCGGCCGTGCAGGGGGCGTCGTCGTGCGGCAAACGGTGCCGCTCAGGGCCGGACGTCAGCAGCGGCTGCTCCGAACGCCGAACCGTGCCTTCAGGTCCGCGCCGAGCGGTCACCGCGTCACTCCACCGGGTGAGGTCCGGGCCGGGGGCATAACGGACGGCGCTCGGGCGACGAGGTCCTCCGGAGACCGATGACAAGGGGGACCATGCGCATCGTCACCGTGAGCGCGGCGGTCGTGCTCGCCGTGCTGGCCGGACTGCTCGTCGTGAAGACCCGCGCCGACGCGGACGCGGCCGCCGTCGTGCGCCCGGCCCCGGTCGCCGCGACGGCCGCCGCCCCCCGCCCGGTGCTCGGCGTCATCGGCGACTCCTTCGCCGCCGGCACCGCGATCGGGGGAGCGGGCGGCCAGGGCTTCCCGCGGATGATCGCCGAGCGGGCCGGCTGGCAGTGGGGGACCACCGCCGTCGGCGGCACGGGCTACGTCGCGCACCCGGCCGGGGTCCAGCCGTACCAGGCGCAGCAGGTCGACGCGATGATCGCCGCCCACCCGACGCTCCTCGTGGTCGAGGGCTCGCAGAACGACCTGCACGCCGACGTCCGGGCGGTCGGACCGGCGGCGACGGCGCTCTACGCGCGGCTGCGCGAGGCCCTGCCGCAGACCCGGATCGTGGTGGTCGGCCCGATCGCGTCGAACTCGGACCAGGCCGCGGCCCTGGCCGGCGTCGACGCGGCCGTCGGCTCGGCGGCCCGCACGGCGGGGCTCCCCTACATCGACGCGATCGGCGAGGGCTGGTTCACCGACGCGCAGGCGCCGCTGATCGGCGCGGACCACATCCACCCGACGTGGGCAGGCCACCAACGCATCGCGGACCTCCTCGGCGCCGACCTCGTGCGCCTCGGCGCGCTCCCGGCCTCACGGGCCTGAGCACCTGCCGGCGCGGCTCGGTCCGGCCGGGAGCTCAGTCCCAGCCGGGCCGGGAGCGCCGCAGCAGGTGCCGGCGCGCGAACGCCGCTCGCGGCGGGTCCAGGACCAGGACGAGGGTCGACACCGCGACGATCGCGAACCCGACGGCGACACCGAGCCACCCCTGATGGTCGGGCGCCAGCAGGCTCACGACGCCGAAGACCATGATCACCGTCCCGGCGAGCGCGGCCACGGACAGGGCCGTCACGCGACGGCGGTCGAGGCGTCGCCGCTGCTCGGCCACCGGCGGGGGCGACGGGAAGCTGCCGGTCGGGTCACGGTGCCTGCCGGATGCGGCGGTGCGGGTCCCGTCGACGGGGATGCCCTCGGTCCTGGGGAGATCGCTGCGCGACCCGGGTGAGTTCGTCATGGATTACCGGAGACGTACCCGTGGCCCGTGGGCCGCAACCCGGGAGGACGAACGAAAGGCCCTGGTCGGTGACCCCCGAAAGGGGTCTGACCAGGGCCTTTGTGGTGGGCGATACTGGGATTGAACCAGTGGCCTCTTCCGTGTCAAGGAAGCGCTCTCCCACTGAGCTAATCGCCCGAGGCGGAGGCGGGAATCGAACCCGCGTACAGGGCTTTGCAGGCCCTTGCCTAAACCACTCGGCCACTCCGCCGGGAGTTCGGAGAACGGCCCGGCGCCGAGGGGGCCTGCCTCCCGAGCGGACGACGGGACTCGAACCCGCGACCCTCACCTTGGCAAGGTGATGCGCTACCAACTGCGCTACGTCCGCATGTCGTCGGTGAGAACAACCGGTGACTCCCGGGCTCCCTGCCGACGACCGAAACTCTACTGCATCGCGCGCGCCCCCCGAGAGGGGGGTCGATCAGGAGGGGTCGGTCGACAGCAGAAGACCCAGCGCGTGCTCGAGGTCGAGCCAGTCGTCCTCGGACCCCGGCTCGATCACCTCGTGGGTGCGCTGGAGGAACTCCGAGACCTCACGCGCGAGGGCGCGGAAGGTCGCGTGGCCCGAGGGCGAGGAGAGCTCGATCTCCACGGTCTCGCCCTCCGAGGGGCGGATGCGGACGTCGCCGTCGCCGGCGGTGTCGATGAGCCCCTCGGTGAGGAGGTCGCGGGAGAAGACCCACTCGACCCACCCGGCCCGCCCGGTGCGGAAGGCCGCCTGGACGGCGTAGGGGTCCCGCGTGTCGTACCGGAGCTCGACCTGGACCGGCACCGGCGGGTTGGGCGGACCGATGAGGTCGAAGACCGCCGTGGACCGGATCGTCACGTCGTCGTTGTGCATTCGAAGGCTGCCTTTCGCGCACGCTGCTGTCGAAGTGGGGAACGACCGCGGGCCGAGCATGTGACGCCGGTTCACCCGGCTCACGCACCGAGAGCATCGTAGGAGTACCCGGTCGAGGCCTTACATGGTCCGGTTCCGTAACGACGCACCCTCCCCGCCGGAGCGGCCAGGGCCCCCCGGGAGCACTAGCCTGGGCAGCGTCTCCCCCGGACACGAGACGATGAGGCAGGAGAGAGCAGTGTCGGACGCCTCGCAGCGCGGTGCCGAGGTGGCTGCGCAGCGTGACGAACCGGTCGACGGCGAAGTGACCGACGCCACACTTCTCCGGGCCGTCGTCGCGCGGGCCCCACGGTCGCTGGAGGCGTTCTACGACCGCTTCTCCCGCCGGGCGTACTCCCTGGCCCGCCGGGTGTGCGTGGACGAGGCACTCGCGGAGGACGTGGTCCAGGAGGTGTTCCTGCTGGTCTGGCGCAACCCGGAGCGCTTCGACGCGTCGCGCGGCAGCGTCTCGGCCTGGCTCATGACGATGGTCCACCACCGTGCGGTCGACGCGGTCCGCCGCGAGGCGACCCGCCGTCGTCACACCGTCCCGCCGGGTGACGAAGGTGACGAGTGGCTACCGCCCGGACCCGGGGCCGACGAGGCCGCGCTCGACGCCGTCGTCGCCGGCCACGTCCGGGAGGCGCTCGGTGCGCTGCCCGCCGAGCAGCGGGAGGCGCTGACGCTGGCCTACTTCGGCGGCTTCACCCAGCGTGAGGTGGCGAGCATCTCCGGCATCCCGCTCGGGACGGTGAAGTCGCGCATGTTCACCGCGGTCCGCACGCTGCGTGGGCTGCTGGAGGGCCGCTTGGACCGCGGGGACGAGGAGGGGACGTCGTGAGCGCCCCACTGCCCGCGTCGTCGGACGGCCACCCCGAGCTCGCGGTGGCCTGGGTGCTGCACGGCCTCGAGCCCGACGAGGACGCCGTCTTCGCCGCGCACCTCGGCGACTGCCCGGGCTGCCTGCGCATCGTGGCCGAGACCGAGGACGTCACGACGCTGCTGGGGTCGGCCGTGACGGTCGTGGACCCGCCGTCGTCGTTGCGGGGCCGGATCCTGGCGGCGGCGGAGGCCGACGGTGCTGGTTCCTCGGGTTCCGGTGCCCCTCCCAGTGCAAGCGAAGCGTCGATGCCTGCACCCACTGACAGGAAAGCCCCGTCGTCGGGGGAGCCCGGGAGCCGATGTCAGCAACGGACCATCGCTGACACCTGACGTCGGTCCCGGGACACCGTCGGAGCGCGGGTCCGATGCCACCGTCGTCCCGTTCCCCCGACGACGGGGTCCCGGCGCGGGCCGCGGCCGGTGGGTCCGTCGCGCGACCGCCGGGGTCGCCGTCGCGGCCGTGCTCGCCCTCGTCGTCGCGATCGGCGGGCTCGTCGCCACCAACCGGTCCTTGAGCGAGCAGCGCGACGCCGCCGCGGCCGAGGCGGCCCGCGGCCAGGAGGTCTCCCAGCTCGTGGCCGCCGCCGCGCAGCCCGGCACCCCGCACGCCGTCCTCGCCACCCCGCAAGGCGCCTTCGTCGGCCTCGTCGTCGACCGCGGACGTGGGCCCGAGATGCTCGCGACCGGGCTGGCCCCCAACGACAGCGACCACACCTATGTCCTCTGGGGGCTCGCGAACGGGACGCCGGTCGGGCTGACGGCGTTCGAGATGTCCGGTTCGGGTCCTGTCGTGCAGTCCGTACCCTCGGTGGAGGCGGCCGGGCGGTTCGCCGGGTTCGCGGTCTCCCGCGAACCCGGGCACTCCGTCCCCGCCACGCCGACCCAGGTCGTCGCGAGCGGTCAGACGGCGGGCTGACCGAGCGGGGCGCGACGACGGCGAGCGCGACCGTCCTGCCCCGACCGGCACCGCCGGCCGACGCCGTAGAGGAAGGCGATGACGCAGCCCCAGGCCAGCCCCGACCGTCCGGCTCCCGTCGAGGAGGAGCCCCCGACGCCGCCGCGCGAGCGCCGATTGCACGCGGCTCGCGTGCGACTGCTGGCCTTCCGGGCCAGGATTCGCGCCCACCCGGGCTGGAACCTCGCGTGGCGGATCGGGATCGGGGTGCTCGGCACCCTCGTGCTCGTGCTCGGCGTCCTCGCGATCCCGTACCCCGGGCCGGGCTGGCTGATCGTGTTCGCCGGCCTCGGCATCCTGGCGACGGAGTTCACCTGGGCGGGCCGGGTGTTGAGGTTCGCGCGGCGGTACTACGACCGCTGGGTCGCGTGGGTGCGCCGCCAGAACACGGCGGTCCAGCTGCTCCTCGGGCTCGCGACGCTGGCCGTGGTCCTGACGACGTTGTGGCTGCTCGACGCGCTCTACCTCGTGGCGAAGATCGTGGGCCTCGGTCACTGGACCTGGCTGCACAGCCCGATCATGGCGTGAGTTAGGCTGGGCGACGCTGCGGGCGATTAGCTCAGGGGGAGAGCGCTTCGTTCACACCGAAGAGGTCACTGGTTCGATCCCAGTATCGCCCACGCAGAAAGGCCCTGGTCAGGGCTCCGCAAGGAGCCGAGGCCAGGGCCTTCGTCGTTCCGGAGCAAGATCGAGGCAGCGAAAAAGCAGCAGCGGACATCAGCGGTCGTCCTCCTCGTCGTCGGTCAGGGCGGCGAGGATGCGGCTCGGGTCGGCCGTCCTCCTCGTGTAGAGGTCGAGGGTCGTCGAGGCCCGCTCGTGGCCCATCACGCGCTGGACCATGTTCGGCGGGACGCCGTCGTCGACCAGCCACGTCGCGTAGGAGTGGCGCAGGTCGTGGAAGCGCAGCCCGCCGTAGTGGCGCCGGGAGACCTCCATGACCGCCTGGTAGTGGGTGCGGGTCTGGAGCGACTGCTTCTCGCCGTCCCGGTCCTGCCAGATCGCGAGGAAGCCTTGCCTTCCGGGTCGGACCTCGCCGATGAATCCGGCTCGCACCAGCGAGGGCCGCCAGACCCGGGCGCGGAAGGCGGTCCGCCCGATCGGGCCCTGAATCTCGTTGGCGAAGACCGGTGACGTGGTCGGGGAGGGCCAGCGCTCGACGTGCTCGGCGACCAGCCGGCGCACCCAGGGCGGGATCGGGACCGTCGCGCCGGCCGGCGACTGACTTGGGGAAGGGCTTGAACGACCGGTGCCCGGCGACCTCCACGACAGTGCGGATCACCCGCAGCGACGCCCGCCTCGAGGTCGAGCGCGTCGTCCATCAGCCCGGCGACCTCGCCCCACCGCAGCCCGCAGCCGGCGGCCGTGGCGATGAGCGCGCGGTGCTGCTCCGGGACCTGGGGGAGCAGGACCTGACGCAGCGTCGGGCCGGCTGATGATCTGCTCGTCGGTGTCGGTCTTGCGCCGCTTCGGGATCCGGACGTCGAGAGCGGGGTTGAAGGCGATCAACCGGTTCCGGACTGCCGAGCGCAGCACCGCCGAGGTGAGCCGGTGGGCCTCGGCGACCGTCAGCCGGGCGAGCCGGCGGTGACCGAGGTCGGTGATCCACGACTGCACCGACAGGTGATCGATCTTCCCGAGCGGCCATGCCTCCCACTGCGGCAGCACGTGGGTCCGCATCACCGAGCGATCCCGGGCAGTGGTGGTGTGCTCCGTGTTCCACGAGGCCATCCACGCGGTGGCGTGGTCGCCGAAGGTCGTCCGCCCCGCGTGCGGCGAGACGTAGAGGCCGCGGCTCTTCGAGGACTCGGTCTCGGCAAGGACGCCGTTGGCGTCCTTCTTGGTCGGGAACATCTTGGAGCGCTGCGTGCCGGTCGGGTCGCGCCAAAACGCCCGCCACTTCCTGTTCTCGACCTTCTCGAACCAGCCCATCAGGCGGCCTTCTCGACGGCCGCGCCGTTGAGCCATGCGTGGAAACGCTCGCGGGGATAAGCCAGCGCCGGCCCATCCGCACGGCGGGGATGCGGCCCTCGCGGACGGCTTCGTAGGTCGCGCTCCGGGCGGTGCCGAGCATCTCGGCGACCTGTTCCACGGTGTAGGTCAGCAGTTCCATCGAGATCGTCCTCCGGGTTGAGTCGGCCGAGGTGGCCGAGCTCGTTGTGGGTGGCGGTCAGATCGGCGGCCAGCTCGGCCGCGTGGTGCCGGGCGCCGTCGAGGTGGCCGTCGGCGAGCCCGAGCGCGTCGCCGGGGTCGGAGCCGCGGTCGTCGAAGTACTCGGCGGCGTCGGCTCGTCGCAGGGACCTGGTCAGGAAGTCCAGAGCTGGGGGAGCCGGCGGGCGAGGTCGTCGAGGTTGCCGACGACGTCGTAGGCCTCGGTGGCGGTGACGGCGCCGCGGACGGTGGCGTGGTTGGCGCTGCGAAGCTGGTCGGCGGCTTGGTCGACGGCGACCGCGAGGCGGTTCATCGGGTATCAACGCTCGTGGTGTCGGCGGCGCGGTCGGTGGCGGCGCCGAGTTGGTGGGCGAACTCGGCGGTGCCTGAGGAGACGGGTCGGTCCGAGGGTGGGGAAGGCGGCGAGCAGGCAGAGCTGGCGGCGGAGCACGGGGCTGGGCGTCGAGGGCCGGCGCTGGTGGCTGCCGGGCAGGACGGTGATGAGGAAGGCGATAACGACGATCGCGGCCCAGGCTCATCGGGTCACCGCCCGAACGCGCTCACAGACGGGCGACCTCCTAGACCTAATCCCTGCCGCTCCTCCTCGTGGTGTCGGCCGGCGGCCGTGGCGGGCGATGCGGTCGCATAGTCGCCGTAGTAGCCGAGGTAGGGACGCGGAGCCGGACGCAGTCGCGGCCGGGGGCGGAGAGGTAGGCGACGCCGGGGGCGGCGTTGGCGTGCTCGGGGCCGAGGTTGCGGGCGTCCTCGCCGTGGAGCATCACCAGGGACTCGCCGGGGACGCGGAAGGAGAGCCGGAGGGCGAACTGGTCGCGGGCGTAGCCGCCGCCGACGGCGTTGGCCTCGAACCGCTGGGCCAGCATCAGGACCCGGAACGCCGCCTTGCGGCCCTCGGAGAGCAGTCGCAGCACCGCGCTCGTGATGCGCTCGGCCAGCTTCTTGTCCTTGGCCTGGGCCGCCCGGAGCAGGCCGGGGAACTCCTCCAGGACGACCAGGACCAGCGGGGTCTGAACGGTCGGGGTGACCGAGTCCTGGCGCGGTGGCATGGCGTCGAGGCGCCGGTCCATCCAGGCCACGAGCCGGTCGAGGTGGTCGGCGTGGGCGGCGAGGTCGCGGGAACCGGTGACCTGCCAGTCGCGGTGGGCGGTGCCGTGCCAGACGCGGCCGAGCAGCGAGGCCGGTGATGTCGGAGCCGGTGATGAGGACGTCGGGGGCCGCGCAGAGCTGGGCGAGCAGCCCGTAGGACAGTGCGGACTTCCCGGCGCCGTTCTGGCCCTGCACCGCGAGGTGGGCGGCTTCGGCGAGGACGTGGCAGAGGTTGCCGCCGTCTTCGGCGCGCCCGAGGATCAGGTGCTCATCCGCGCGGGAGATCGTCAGGACAGGCAGCCCGAAGGCTCGGCGAGCGGGTCGCATCGAGGAGCACGACCCGG
>CAWKGY010000016.1:0-126947 GCA_963849235.1 uncultured Actinomycetota bacterium
GGGCCGGCGGTCCTCACCCGCGGCGGGCGTCCGCCTGGTCGTTCGTGGAGGCGTGCGGGGCGGTGTGACCCGGCACGACCAGGCCCGGGACGGTGCAGCCGCCGACGAGGACCGGCCCGTGGTGGGTCGCGACGAGGGTGCCGGGGTCGTCACAGCCGGCCTGGGACACCGTGAAGACGGCCGCCCCGGTCAGCGCGGCGGCCACGACGAGCGGGGCGAGCAGCCCGACGCGCGCCGCCCGGCGCACCGGGCGGGCGCCGCCGCTCCGTGTTCCGGTCATCGCTGTCCTCTCGGGCCCGTTCACGCTCTCAACACAGGCTACCGACCACGTCCGCGCTCGTCGGGCGTTCGGTTCGACCCGTCCGACCGGCGAGTCACGGGCGTCGCCGACCGGGCCACGACGAGGACCGTCACGGTCGCGGGTGCCCGCCCGTCGCCGGAGTGAACCGGTCGGCGACGTCACCGGCCCGCCGGGAACTCGCGGGCCCCCGGCGCCGACCCCGACCGGTCCGGAGCGCGTCGGCCAGGCACGATCACGGTCGTGTCGCATCCCCTGGTGACCCGCGCGGACGTCGAGGCGGCCCGGGCGGCCCTCGACGGCGTGGTGCGGCGGACGCCCGTCGAACCCTCGCGGGTGCTCTCCGGGACGGCCGGCGGCCCGGTGCGGCTCAAGTGCGAGAACCTGCAGCGCACCGGCAGCTTCAAGATCCGGGGCGCCTACCGCCGCATCCAGCGCCTCGACGACGCCGAGCGCGCCCGCGGCGTCGTCGCGGCCAGTGCCGGCAACCACGCCCAGGGGGTCGCGCTCGCCGCCGGCCTGCTCGGCACCCACGCGACGGTCTTCATGCCCGCCGGCGCGCCGCTGCCCAAGCTCGCGGCCACCCGGGACTACGGCGCCGACGTCCGGCTCGTCGACACGTTCGACGCGACGCTGGGCGCGGCCGCGGAGTTCGCCGAGCGGACCGGTGCCGTGCTCATCCACCCCTTCGACCACCCGGACATCGTCGCGGGCCAGGGCACCGTCGGGCTGGAGATCCTCGAGCAGGTGCCGGACGCCGCCACGGTGGTCGTCTGCACCGGCGGCGGGGGACTGGTGTCGGGGATCGCCGCCGCCCTGGCCGGGACCGGGGTGCGGGTGGTGGGCGCGCAGGCCGAGGGGCTCGCGGCCTGGCCGCCCTCGCTGGCCGCGGGCGAGCCGGTCACCGTCGCGGGCGCGACGATCGCGGACGGCATCGCCGTGCCGCGCCCGGGCGACCTGACGTTCGCGCACGTCAGCACGCAGGTCGACGAGATCGTGACGGTCAGCGAGGAGGCGCTGTCGCGGGCGGTGCTGCAGAGCCTCGAGCGCGGCAAGCTGCTCGTCGAGCCGGCCGGGGCGGCGGCGGTGGCCGCCGTCGCCGAGTACCCCGGACGGTGGCCGACGCCGGTGGTCGCCGTGCTCTCCGGCGGCAACGTCGACCCGCTCATGCTCGACGAGATCGTCCGTCGCGGCATGGCCGCGGCGGGGCGCTACGCGACGCTGCGGGTCCGCCTGCCCGACCGCCCGGGCTACCTCGGCGACCTGCTCGCGCTGCTGGGGCGCCTCGGCGGCAACGTCGTGGACGTCGAGCACCGCCGCCTCGCGCCGTCACCGGACCTGGGGCCGTTGACCCTGGGCTCGGTGGAGGTGGCGCTCACCCTCGAGGCGCGCGGGCACGACCACCGGGCGGCGATGGTCGAGGCCCTCCGCGAGGCGGGGTACGCCGTCGCGGAGGACGCGGCCTGAGGGGACGAGCCGGTGGCTCAGGGGGTGTACGGCTCCGCCGACACCAGCGTGACCTCCATGGACCCACCGTCGGGCAGCGAGTAGCTCACGGTCTCGCCCGCCTTCGACCCGATCAGGGCCGAGCCCAGCGGGGAGTTCGGCGAGTAGACCTCGAGGTCGCCGTGCGAGCCCTCCTCGCGGGAGCCCAGCAGGAAGGTCTCGGTGTCGTCGTCGCCCTCGAAGCGCACGGTGAGCACCGTGCCCGGGACGGCGGTCCCCGATTCGGTGGGCGTCTCGCCGACCTTCGCGGTGTGCAGGAGCTCCTGGAGGTGGCGGATGCGGGCCTCCATCACGCCCTGCTCCTCGCGGGCCGCGTGGTAGCCGCCGTTCTCCTTGAGGTCGCCCTCCTCGCGGGCGGCGTTGATCTTCTGCGCGATCGCCGGACGCTGGGCCACCAGGTCGTCGAGCTCGGCCTTGAGGCGGTCATGAGCGTCCTGGGTGAGCCAGGTCACCTGGGTCTGCGTCTCGGTCACGGCGATCAACTCCTCGGAGGTCCGGTCCCGCGGTCACGGGGCGGCTGCCTGTCGGGGTGGCCCACGTGTCCCGGTACGCCGGGTGCGGGGCGTCCACAGACGGAAAAACACGACCCGCGGCATGCGGGCCGTGTCGGGCGACACTAACACGGTCGGGGCCCCGCGGGACCCGTACGAACGATGCCCCCGGGAGGTTCCCGGATCTCCGGAGAATCTCACACGGCCTGCGTCACCTGCGACGATCGTGTGATCACCGGGGTCGGGGGACCACGGCCCGACGGGCTGTCGGGGGTGCGGGGGATGATGGAGGGCGTGGGAGATCAGCTGCGGTTGATGACGGTGCACGCACACCCCGACGACGAGTCGAGCAAGGGTGCGGCGACCTGTGCGCGCTACGTCGCGGAGGGCGCCGAGGTCATGGTCGTCACGTGTACCGGCGGGGAGGCGGGGAGCATCCTCAACCCCGCGATGGACCGCCCCGAGGTGCTCGCCGACATGATGGGCGTGCGCCGCGCCGAGATGGCCCGCGCCGCGGAGATCCTGGGCGTGGAGCACCGCTGGCTGGGCTTCGTCGACTCCGGGCTCCCGGAGGGCGACCCGAAGCCGCCGCTGCCCGAGGGCTGCTTCGCGCTCCAGCCGCTCGAGGTGCCGACGGAGGCGCTGGTGCGGGTCATGCGGGAGTTCCGCCCGCACGTCGTCGTCACCTACGACGAGAACGGCGGCTACCCGCACCCGGACCACATCCGCTGCCACGAGGTGTCGATGGCCGCGTGGGAGGCGTGCGGCGACCCGGACCGCTTCCCCGAGGCGGGCGAGCCGTGGCAGCCGCTCAAGCTCTACTACTCGCACGGCTTCTCGAAGGGGCGCGTCGTCGCCTTCCACGAGGCGCTGCTCGCGGCGGGCATGGAGTCCCCCTGGGCCGAGTGGCTCGAGCGGTGGGACGACAACGATCGCCCCGACCCCGGCACCCGCGTGACCACGCGGGTGCGCTGCGGGGAGTACTTCCCGGTGCGTGACCAGGCACTGCTCGCGCACGCCACGCAGATCGACCCGAACGGCCGGTGGTTCTCCATGCCGATGGAGATGCAGCAGCGGATCTGGCCCACCGAGGACTACGAGCTCGCCCGGTCCCTGGTCGGGGACCCCGAGGAGACCGAGTCGAAGGACGACGGCGACCTGTTCGCCGGGGTCCGGGAGCGGGTGCTGACGCCGTGATCCCCGCCGTCCTCGCCTCACCGCTGACGACGCTCGCCGTCGTCGTCACCCAGGCCCAGCCGCCGGCGCCGGGGTCGGACCGCGGCGAGGAGTTCGGCGAGAGCTCGCCGATCGCCCTCGTGGTCATCCTGCTGCTCGCCGTCGCGACGGCGCTGCTCATCCGCTCGATGAGCAAGCGGCTGCGCAACATCCCCGAGTCGTTCGACCCGCCGGAGGACGACGCCCCGGCGGCCGACGCCCCGGAGGAACCGACGACGCCGGGCCCGGGCGGGCCGGCCGGCGGCGAGGCCGGGGCGGCACGCGAACGGTCCTCGCCCGACGGCTGATCGCCCGTCCCGGTCCGGACGGCCGGCGCAGCCACCCGGTGGTGACTCCGTGCGACCATCAGGCATGGCCAATCGGCTCGCGGACTCCACCAGTCCGTACCTGCGTCAGCACGCGGACAACCCGATCGACTGGCGCCCCTGGGAGACCGCGGCCTTCGACGAGGCCCGCGGCCGCGGCGTCCCGGTCCTGCTCTCGGTCGGGTACTCGGCGTGCCACTGGTGCCACGTCATGGCCCACGAGTCCTTCTCGGACCCGCGGATCGCGGCCTTCGTCAACGAGCACTTCGTCGCGATCAAGGTCGACCGCGAGGAACGCCCGGACGTCGACGCGGTGTACATGGAGGCCACCCAGTCGATGACCGGCCAGGGCGGCTGGCCGATGACGTGCTTCCTGACCCCCGAGGGCCGGCCGTTCCACTGCGGGACCTACTACCCGGCCGAGCCGCAGGGCGGGATGCCGTCGTTCCCGCAGCTGCTCACGGCGGTGGCCAAGGCGTGGGAGACCGACGGGGACACGGTGCGCGACGCCGCCGCCCGCATCGCGGACCGGCTGGCCGGGGTCGCGCGGTCGCTCCCCGCGGCCGCGGTGGACGAGGCGACGCTGGCCGGGGCGGTCGACGTGCTCGAGGGCGAGTTCGACCGGGTGGCCGCCGGGTTCGGCGGTGCCCCGAAGTTCCCGCCGTCGTCGGTGCTCGAGTTCCTCCTGCGCCACCACGAGCGCACCGGCAGCGAACCGGCCTGGCGGATGGCGACCGCGACGCACGAGCGCATGGCCCGCGGCGGCCTGTTCGACCAGCTCGCGGGCGGGTTCGCCCGCTACTCGGTCGACGCGCGCTGGGTGGTCCCGCACTTCGAGAAGATGCTCTACGACAACGCCCTGCTGCTGCGCAGCTACGCCCACGAGGTGCGCCTGGCGCCCGAGCGTCCGGGTGGCTCCGGGCTCGCGCGCCACGCCGCGGAGCTGACCGGGAGCTTCCTGCTGCGCGACCTGCGCACGCCCGAGGGCGGGTTCGCCTCGGCCCTCGACGCCGACGCCGCGGGTGAGGAGGGCTCCACCTACGTGTGGTCGCCCGCCGAGCTCGCCGAGGTGCTCGGCGCGTCCGAGGGGGCCTGGGCGGCCGAGCTGCTGGGGGTGACCGAGGCCGGGACCTTCGAGCACGGCCGGTCGACGCTGCAGATGCCGGTCGATCCCGAGGACTCGGCCCGCTGGCAGGCCGCCCGCAAGGCGCTGCTCGCCGCCCGGGCGGCGCGCCCGCAGCCCGCGCGGGACGACAAGGTGGTGGCCGCCTGGAACGGCCTCGCGATCACCGCGCTCGTCGAGGGTGCCGCGGCGCTCGGCCGGCCCGACTGGCTCGCGGCCGCCCGGCGCGCCGCGACCCTGCTGCTGCGCACCCACGTCGTCGACGGGCGGCTGCGCCGGACCTCCCGCGACGGGGTCGTCGGGGACGCGCCCGGCGTCCTCGAGGACCACGCGGCGGTGGCCGAGGGTCTGCTCGCCCTGCACCAGGCCACCGCGGAGGCGCGCTGGCTGGACGAGGCCTGCGCACTGCTCGACGTCGTCCTGGCCCGGTTCGCCGAGCACGACGAGGCCGGCTCCCCGACCGGGGCCTTCTGGGACACCGCCGACGACGCCGAGGCGCTGGTCAGCCGCCCGCGCGAGATCACCGACGGGGCCACCCCGTGCGGGTCGTCGGTGCTGACGTCCGCGCTGGTCACCGCCTCGGTGCTCGCCGGGCCGGAGCGGGCGGGGCGGTACCGGGGCGTCGCCGAGGCCGCGCTGACCACGGCGGGCACGCTGCTCGCCCGGCACGCCCGCTTCGCCGGCGGGTGGGGGGCCGCGGCGGAGGCGACGCTGCGCGGACCGCTGCAGGTCGCGGTCGTCGGGCCGGACGAGGCCGCCCGGGAGGCGCTGACGACCGCCGCGCGGCGGGCCGCGCCGGGCGGATCCGTCGTGGTGGCCGGCGAGCCGGACGCGGCCGGGGTGCCGCTGCTCGCCGAGCGCCCGCTGGTCGACGGCGCCGCCGCGGCCTACCTCTGCCGCGGCTACGTCTGCGAGCGCCCCACCACGTCCCCCGAGGAGCTCGCGGACGCCCTGCGCGCCGTCTGAGCCCCCGCTGGAGGTCAGAAAGTCCCGTTCCTGACCTCCAGCGTCAGGGACGGGACTTTTCCGACATCCGAGGGCCGTCCTCCGTCGGCGAACACCGTCGACTCCTGCATGCGTGTAATGCTGTAATCAGAGCAGCACGAACACGAGGAGCGGATGATGATGGTGGGACGAGGACACCGGGGACGCCCCGGCGGCGGCGGACGGGTCGGCCGGGGCGGGCGCCCCGCGAGCGAGCTGCCCCCGACCGAGGACCTGACGGCCTGGCTCGCCGGCCGCCTGCCCGACGGCTGGTTCACCGGCGCCCCGGAGGTGACGGTCGACCGCGAGGAGATCCTGGTGGTCGGCGAGCTGCCGGCGCCGGAGTCCCCCGCGGACGCCGACCCGGCGGCCCGGGCGGCGAGCGCGGCCGGGCGGATCAGCCGGTTCCGGGAGGAGACGCGCGAGGACCGCATGGAGATCGCCCGGCAGGCCGAGCACCGCTACGGGCGCAAGGTGGCCTGGGGTGCGCGGATCGCCGGCGAGGGCGACGAGGACGGCGTGGAGGAGCTCTTCACGACGCTGTCCGTGCCGGTCATGACGCGGCTGCGCCAGCCCGAGCGGCGGGTGCTGGACACCCTGGTCGACGCGGGCGTCGCGCGGTCGCGCTCGGAGGCCCTGGCGTGGGCGGTCGCGCTGGTGGGCGACCACACGGAGCCGTGGCTCGCCGAGCTGCGCGAGGCCATGAGCACCGTCGACGAGCTCCGCGCGCGGGGCCCGCGACTGGACGGCGACGACGACGGCGAGGCCTCGGCGGACGCCCCGGCCGATCAGGCGTAGAGCACCAGCCAGATGGCGACGTGATGGCAGATGGCCGCCACGACCGTCGCCGCGTGGAAGAACTCGTGGTACCCGAACGTCCTGGGCCACCCGACGGGCCGCCGGAAGGCGTAGCAGAGTGCGCCGAGGGTGTAGAAGCCGCCGCCCACGAGGAGCAGGACCAGCGCCGCCACGCCCCCGCGGTGGAGCAGGTCGGGGATGACGAACACCGCGACCCACCCCAGGGCCAGGTAGAACGGCACCCCGATCCACCGTGGGGCGTGCGGGCGGGCCACCTTGAGGGTCGCGCCCCCGAGCGCGCCGAGCCAGACGACGAGCAGTACGACGAGCCCGGTCGTGTGCGGGAGGGCGAGCACCGCGAACGGCGTGTACGTGCCCGCGATGAAGATGAAGATCATCGCGTGGTCGAGCCGCTTCATCATGGTGCGGGCGCGCGGTGAGGTCCACGACCGGCGGTGGTAGAGCGCGCTGATGCCGAACAGGCCGAGCACGGTCAGCGAGTAGACCGCGCAGGCCACGGCGGCCTCGGCCGAGACGGTCGAGCCCGCGAGGGCGACGAGCGTGGCGCCCGCCGCGATGCCGACCGCGAACGACCACAGGTGCAGCCAGCCGCGCAGGCGCGGCTTGACGGGCGCGGTCGGCGACGGCGAGTCGGTGAGGCTCACGGGGCCCAGGGTAGGCGAGGCCCGGACGGCCCCGAGGGAACGTCGCGCTACTGCGCGGTGACGGGCCGGCGACCCGGCGGGGGCGGACGGCGCGCCATCCGTCCGGGTGGGGACGAGGGTCGGAACCGTGACCTCGGCGGCGTAGCCTCGCCGCCCGTGAGCGTCCGGGGCAACATCCGCGAGGTCGCCGAATCGCTCTACGAGCGACGGCTCCGCCGCCGGGTCGTGGCCAGTCACCCGCCACGGCACGTCGGCGTCATCCTCGACGGCAATCGGCGCTGGGCCCGCGAGGTCGGGCTCACCGATCCCAGCGACGGGCACCGGGTGGGCGCCCGCAAGATCGTCGACATGCTCGACTGGGCCGACGAGGCCGGGGTCGAGGTGGTGACGCTCTTCCTGCTCTCGACCGACAACCTGGGCCGTCCCAGCGACGAGCTCGAGCAGCTCCTGGAGATCATCGCCACGGCGGTGGAGGGACTCGCGGCGCCGGACCGGCGCTGGCGGCTGCGGGTGGTCGGCAATCCCGACCTCGTGCCCGCTCCCACGGCCGAGCGCCTGGCCGTCGCGGCCGCGAGCACCGAGGGCCGCGAGGGCATGCAGGTCAACGCCGCGGTCGGCTACGGCGGGCGGCAGGAGATCGCCGACGCGGTGCGCAAGCTGCTGCTGCGGCACGCGGAGGCGGGTACGTCGATCGAGGAGCTCGCGGAGGTCCTCGACGTCGACCACATCGCCGAGCACCTCTACACGTCCGGTCAGCCCGATCCCGACCTCGTCATCCGGACCTCGGGCGAGCAGCGCCTCTCGGGATTCCTCATGTGGCAGTCGGTGTACTCGGAGTTCTATTTCACCGAGGCGTTCTGGCCGCAGTTCCGGCGCATCGATTTCCTGCGCGCGCTGCGCGACTATTCCGACCGGCACCGCCGGTACGGCAGCTGAACTCCGCCCGGGCGCAGCAGAACGCACCGGCGTGCCCGTGCCATCCCCCGATGGGCACGGACTCGCCGGTGCGTGGGTCACCACGACGCGGGTTCCCGGTCACGCTCCCAGGTGAGGGGAACCCGCGTCGTGGTCGTCTGCGGCCTGCGTCAGAGGACGTCGAGGTCCACGTGGTTCAGGATGTTGTTGTCGTCGAGGATGTGGCAGGCGTTGACCGGGACGACGGTCTGGGCGCCGCCCAGGACGTCGAGGAGGCCGCCGCCCTTCGACGCGTTCAGCGCCGTGACGTCGTTGGAGCAGGACGACGAGGACTGGTGGTTGTCCGAGCCCTTGTCCCACGAGCCGTGGTGGCCCCGGTGGCCGTGGTCCTTGCCGCCGTGGTCGTTGCCCCAGCTGTGCCCGCCGTTGTCGGACGGCCCGGCGTCGGGCATGTCGCCCGCGAACGCGGCCGGCGTCAGGGCCACCATCCCGGCACCCGCAGCCAGCACGACCATTCCCGCCTTCTTCAGCAGCATGCGGAGAAATCCCCTCGTCAGAGTGCGGTTCCCGATCCGGGGTCCGGGGTGACCGCTTTCGTGTGTTCCGACCTCACGGACGGTGTGGCCGATGACGTGAAACTTAACGAGGCCACCGGGCCGGGGGCATTGCCCGTTCCCTGATCGAGTGGTGGGCAATTCGTACTGCTACTTGAGTGCGCGATTCGAGTGGGACCCGTGCCGGACGGGGCCACCGACCCGCCCCACGTGGCGGATCGAGCCGCGATCCGTCACCGACCTCGACACACGGGTGTCGTATCCAGTGACGTCGTGTCCGCGCCGAGGCGTTCCGGCCCCGTGACGGGTACTGTCCGCGCTCGGTGGACGAGAACGACCCCGAGGGGCTCGCCGCGGGCCTACGTGGCCCTCGGGCTGCGCCTCGGGCGCGTCGTCCCGGGCCTCGTGGACGCCCACGTCGGCGATCCCGGGATTGCCCGCCACGTCGACGACGAACCCCTCCCCGTCCCCGCGGCACTGCGCGAGGAGGCGGCCGCGCTGCGCCGCCGTCTCGGCACCGCGCCCCTCGGACCCCACCGGGCCGAGTACCTCGACGCCCAGCTCGCCGCCTGCGAGGTGATCGCGGCGCGCGCCGCCGGCGAGGAGGTCGGCGTCGTCGACGAGATCCGTGCCTGCCTCGGGGTCGCGGTCGTCCCCGGCGACCCCGAGCGGTACCGGGCCGCGCACGCCCGCCTCGCCGACGTCCTCGACACCACGGTGCGGCGCCTGCCCCGCGCCCTGGCCGCGTTCCGGGCGCGGGACCGGGTCGCCCCGGAGCACCTGCGTCCCGGGATGGCGGCGATGACGGCGGCGCTGCGCGAGCGCACCCGCGAGACGGTCGGGCTGCCCGAGGGCGAGCACGTCGACCTGGAGGTCGTCGCGGGCGTCCCGTGGGCGGGGTTCGCGCGCCGGGTCGGCCGCGCCCGGTCGGTCGTGCAGGTCTCGCGGGAGGCGGGGCACCGCCGGGCCCACCTGCCGCTGCTGGCCGCGCACGAGGCCTACCCCGGGCACCACACCGAGATGGCGCGGACCGAGCTCGCCGGCACGCCCGCCCCCGAGCGCGCCCTCTTCCTCGCGCGCACCCCGCAGAGCCTGGTGGCCGAGGGCGCCGCGGAGTGCGGGCTCGAGGCCGTCGTCGGGCCGGGGTGGGGTGCCTGGGCCGCCGGGCACCTGGTCGACGCCGGGGTCCCGACGACGCCGGGCGAGGGCGCCGTCGGGGAAGCGGTCGAGGACGCGATGGTCCCGTTGGGCGCCGTCCGTCAGGACGCCGCGCTCCTGCTCCACGGGAGCAGTGCGCCCGACCGGGAGGAGCAGGCACGGGCCCACCTGCGGCGCTGGCTGCTCATCGACGACGACCGCGCCGGGCGGATGCTCGAGTTCCTCGGCCACCCCCGCTGGCGGATCCACACCACGACGTACGTCGAGGGTGCGCACCTCGTGCGTCGCTGGCTGGCCGCCCGGGCGGAGGACGGGACCGTCGGGTCACGCTTCGCGCGGCTGCTCGACGAACCGTGGACACCGGACCGTCTCCGGCGCGAGACGATCACGGGGCGTGGACTTTCCGACACGCAGAGCGACAGCGGTCCGGGCCGCGCCGAGCGGTACCCACGCACGGTCGAGGACCCACCGATGTCACCGACCGTATGAGCCACGTCACCAAGTCGTCACGTTCGGCGCGCGACAACGACCGGCCATCGGTTGTACCGTCCGCCTCGACGGCGCCGTAGCGGATGCGGACCGTCCGGGGAGGCCGGAGAACGTGACGGGTCGGTTCGGATCGCGGTGCCACGGCACCGCCGGGGTGCGAAGGCCGGACCATGTCCCGTCGTCGCCGCCCCCGGCGGCGCTCGGCGTCCTCGACCGGGCGGGCTCGGCGGGAGGGCCGGCACCCGGTCCACCCGCTCGGCGCCGGAGAGGCAGGTCCCCCGGCGGGGGACTGCGCCACCGGTTCCGCATCGCGACCTAGTCCCGACCGACTCGTCCGTCGAGGAATGTGGTCGTGGGTGCCGCGACCGCCGAGGGAGTAGCCGTGAGCGCAGAGCACGTCGAGCGTCCCCCGTCGGTGTCCGGCACTGTCCCCCTCCCCGCGGAGCCAGCTCCCGTGGACGCGGACCGCACCCCAGGTCACCCCCCGACGACGGCCCCGCGGGCCGGGATCACGTACGTACTCGACACGTCCGTCCTGCTCAGCGACCCGTGGGCCCCGACCCGCTTCGCCGAGCACGACGTCGTCGTCCCCCTCGTCGTCATCAGTGAGCTCGAGGGCAAGCGCCACCACCCGGAGCTGGGGTGGTTCGCCCGGGAGGCCCTGCGCCTGCTCGACGACCTCCGCATCACGCACGGCCGTCTGGACGAGCCGATCGCGATCACGCCCGAGGGCGGGACGCTGCACGTCGAGCTCAACCACACCGACCCGTCGGTGCTGCCCGCCGGCTTCCGGACCGGGGAGAACGACTCCCGCATCCTCGCGTGCGCGGCGAACCTCGCCAAGGACGGGCTCTCGGTCACGCTCGTCACCAAGGACATGCCGCTGCGGGTCAAGGCGGCCGCGGTCGGGCTGCCCGCCGACGAGTACCACGCCCAGGACGTCGTGCTCTCCGGCTGGACCGGCATGGCCGAGGTCTCCGCCGACCCGGGCGAGGTCTCCGACCTGTTCGCCGAGGGCGTCACCGACGTGGAGGCGGCCCGCGAGCTGCCCTGCCACACCGGGCTGCGCCTGCTCGGCGGCGGCTCGTCCGCCCTCGGCCGGGTCACCCCGGACAAGCAGGTCCGCCTGGTGCGCGGCGACCGTGACGTCTTCGGGCTGCACGGCCGCTCCGCCGAGCAGCGCATCGCGATCGACCTGCTGACCGACCCCGACATCGGGATCGTCTCCCTCGGCGGGCGCGCGGGCACCGGGAAGTCGGCGGTCGCGCTGTGTGCCGGCCTCGAGGCGGTCCTCGAGCGCCAGCAGCACCGCAAGATCGTCGTGTTCCGGCCGGTGTACGCGGTCGGCGGCCAGGAGCTCGGCTACCTGCCCGGCGGCGAGAACGAGAAGATGGCGCCCTGGGCGCAGGCGGTCTTCGACACGCTCGGCGCGCTGGTCTCGACCAACGTCGTCGAGGAGGTCATCGAGCGCGGCATGCTCGAGGTGCTCCCGCTGACCCACATCCGGGGGCGCTCGCTGCACGACGCGTTCGTCATCGTCGACGAGGCCCAGTCGCTGGAGCGCAACGTGCTGCTCACGGTGCTCTCCCGCCTCGGCACGAACTCCCGCGTGGTCCTCACCCACGACGTCGCCCAGCGCGACAACCTGCGGGTCGGGCGCCACGACGGGGTCGCCGCGGTGATCGAGAAGCTCAAGGGCCACCCGCTGTTCGCCCACGTCACGCTGACCCGCTCGGAGCGCTCGCCGATCGCCGCGCTGGTCACCGAGATGCTGGAGGGCGAGGGCCTGGGCTGACCCGCCCACTCCTTGTTGAGCGAAGGGCACCTTCGGTCGATCCAGTCGATCGAAGGTGCCCTTCGCTCAAGCCCGGCTCGGCCGCGGCGTTCCGGCGGTGGGCGCCCCTGGCCCGTCTAGCCGACCGAAGGGCACCTTCGCTCAGAACGAGCCCGGATCATCACCAGCCGGTCGGCAGCGGCCGGCCCTCCGCGAACCCCGACGCGGACTGGACCCCGAGCAGCGCGCGGGCGTGGAACTCCTCCAGCGTCGCCGCCCCGGTGTAGGTGCACGCCGAGCGGACGCCCGCGCAGATCTCGTCGAGCAGGTCCTCGACGCCGGGCCGGGCCGGGTCCAGGCGCATCCGCGAGGAGGAGATGCCCTCCTCGAAGAGGCCCTTGCGGGCGCGGTCGAACGCCGAGTCGGTGCGGGTGCGCGCGGAGACCGCCCGCTTCGAGGCCATCCCGAACGACTCCTTGTACGGCGCGCCCGACTCGTCGCGCTGCAGGTCCCCGGGCGACTCGTACGTGCCGGCGAACCACGAGCCCACCATCACCGCCGACGCGCCCGCCGCCAGCGCCAGCGCCACGTCCCGGGGGTGCCGCACCCCGCCGTCGGCCCACACGTGCGCCCCGCGCTCCCGGGCCGCCGCCGCGCACTCGGCCACCGCGGAGAACTGCGGCCGGCCCACGCCGGTCGCCATCCGCGTCGTGCACATCGCGCCCGGCCCGACGCCGACCTTCACGATGTCCGCCCCCGCGTCGACGAGGTCCGCGGTCCCGGAGGCCGTCACGACGTTGCCCGCGACGACGACGGCACCCGGTGCGGTCGCGCGGACCGTGCGCAGGGCGCTGATCGTCTTCTCCTGGTGGCCGTGGGCGGTGTCGACGACGAGCACGTCGACCCCGGCCGCCCCGAGCTCCTTCGTGCGCGTCGCCACGTCGCCGTTGACGCCGAGCGCCGCGGCGACCCGCAGCCGGCCGTCGGCGTCGAGCGCGGGGGAGTAGACCTCCGCGCGCAGCGCGCCGGTGCGGGTCAGCACCCCGGTGAGCCGGCCGTCGTCGTCGACCCCCAGCGCGAGGTCACCGGCGCCGGGGGCGGAGAGCTTGTCGAACACGTCGCGCGGTGAGGTGGCGACCGGCACGGTCACCGCCGGGACGAGCACGTCCGCGAGCCGGGTGAACCGGTCGACGCCCGCGCAGTCCGCCTCGCGGACGACGCCGAGCGGGCGCCCGCCGTCGTCGACCACGACGACCGCGCGGTGCGCGCGCTTGCTGACCAGGTTCAGGGCGTCCGCGACGGCCTCACCGGGGTGCAGCACGACGGGGGTGTCCCAGACGGTGTGCCGCGACTTCACCCCGGCGACGATGTCGGCGACCGCCGCCGCGTCGACGTCCTGCGGGATGACCGCCATCCCGCCGCGTCGGGCCAGCGTCTCGGCCATCCGCCGCCCGGACACCGCGGTCATGTTCGCCGCGATGATCGGGATCGTCGCGCCCGAGGGGTCGGCGACGGCGAGGTCGACGTCGAACCGGGAGGAGACGTCCGAGCGCTCGGGGACGAGGAAGACGTCGTCGTAGGTCAGGTCATGGGCCGGGGCGTGGCCGTCGAGGAACCGCACGTGCGCACAGGTTACCGGCGGATCGGCGTCCGTGGCCGCCCCGATCCGCGACCGCCGCGCCCCGGACCGGAC
Source organism: uncultured Actinomycetota bacterium (assembly GCA_963849235.1). GTDB lineage: Bacteria > Actinomycetota > Actinomycetes > Mycobacteriales > Pseudonocardiaceae > Actinomycetospora. Next base: position 13,990 of record CAWKGY010000016.1, read on the forward strand.
CACCCCCGCCCGCCGACTGCTCCCGATCACCGCTCACGGGGAGGAGCAGCACCTCCCGCTCGGGGACGGCGCGGAGCTGAGCTGCGGTCTGTGACCCGACGTCGTCGTCACTGCCCGAGCCGCAGGGCCCGCACCGTCTCGATCGTGTCCGCCTCGGACGCCGGCTTGTCGTCGCGGTAGCGGACCACCCGCGCGAACCGCAGCGCGACGCCGCCCGGGTAGCGCGTGGAGGTCTGCACCCCGTCGAGCTCGATCTCCACGACGATCTCCGGGCGCAGGTACACGGTGAAGGAGTCCCGGTGCGTCTCGTACCGCGGGAACGTCTCGGTCTGCCAGCGCAGCGTCTCGTCGGTCATGCCCTTGAAGGTCTTGCCGATCATGACGAAGTCGCCGTCGGGGCCGCGGGCTCCGAGGTGGATGTTCGAGAGCCACCCGCGGCGCCGCCCGGAGCCCCACTCGCAGGCCAGCACGACGAGGTCGAGGGTGTGCGCCGGCTTGATCTTCTGCCAGGACTTGCCGCGCCGCCCCGCCGTGTAGAGCGAGTCGAGCGCCTTGACCATCGACCCCTCCTGCCCGGCGGCGAGGGCGGCCTCGATCTCCTCGGCGGCCTCCTGCGGGGTCGGGCGCACGACGCCGGGGATGAGCCGGTCGCCCACGACCTCCGCCAGTTCCCGACGGCGGGTGGAGAGCGGTTCGTCGATGAGGTCGGTGCCGTCGCGGTGCAGGCAGTCGAAGAACCAGGGGCGCATGGCGCCCGAACCCAGGCCCTTCATCGAGTCCTGGAACGGCCGGGGCCGCCCGTCCTCCGAGACGGCCAGGGTCTCGCCGTCGAGCACCACGGTCTCGACGTCGAGCCCCCGCACCAGCTCGACGATCTCCGGGACCGCGTCGGTGATGTCGTGCAGGGTGCGTGACCACACGCGGACCTCGTCGCCGCGGCGGTGCACCTGGATCCGGGCCCCGTCGAGCTTGTGCTCGACGACGACGCCCGGCTCGCCGTCGGGCGGTCCGAGGTCGGCGAGGGTGGCCTCCAGCGAGTCGCCGGGAGAGGCGAGCATCGGACGGACCGGGCGCATCACCTCGAGCCCGATCGCACCGAGGGCCGCGACCGGGTCCGGCGTGGTCAGCGCGGCCACGGCCGTCGTCGGGAGGCGGCCCGAGAGCATGAACGCGCGCCGGACCGCGTCGGCGGGCACCTCCACCCGACTGCCCGCCGCTTCGCTCGCCAGGGCCGCCGCCGCGGCCACCGCCTCGATCATCAGCCCCTCGAGCGCGCCCTGGCGCAGCTCGCCGCCGAGCAGCCGCACCAGGAACCGGCCCTCGTCGGCGGTCGCGGCGCCGAGCAGCGCCGTGAGCTCCGCGCTGCGGCGGGCGCCCACCCCGGACCCCGAGCCGGCCATCGCGGCCAGCCGGTCGAGTGCGGCGTCGACGTCACCGACCGACAGGCCCGGCTCGGCGGCCGGCGTCACGTCGACGCCCGAGAGCGTCCGCCACCCGATCCCGGTCCGGCCCTGCAGCATGTCGCCGGCGAGCCACGCCGTGACCGGGCGGACCTCGGTGTCGTCGGCCGCGGCCAGGACCGCGGCGAGCGCCGCGGTCTTGGCCTTGCGCGAGCGGGTCGCCGCGACCTGCGTGGACGCGTCGACGACGGCGGCGAGCAGCATGTCCGGGCGGGTCAGGCGTCCACGCGCGTCATCGCGAGGACGTCGAGGGCCTCGTCGAGCTGCTCCTGGGTGAGCTTGCCGTCCTTCACGTAGCCGTCCTCGTCGATGACCTCGCGAATCGTCTTCCGCTCCTTCATCGCCTTCTTGGCGATCTTCGCGGCCTCCTCGTAGCCGATGAGGCGGTTGAGCGGGGTGACGATCGCCGACGAGGACTCGGCGTAGCGGCGGCACGCCTCCTCGTCGGCCTCGGTGCCCTCGAGCACCCGGTCGGCGAGCAGTCGCGCGGCGTTCGCGAGCAGGCGGGCCGACTCCAGCACGTTGCGCGCCATCACCGGCATCATGACGTTGAGCTCGAGGTTGCCCTGGGAGCCGGAGAACGCCACGGTCGCGTCGTTCCCGATCACCTGCGCGGCGACCATCATCGTCGCCTCGCAGATCACCGGGTTGACCTTGCCGGGCATGATCGAGCTGCCGGGCTGCAGGTCGGGCAGGTGGATCTCGGCGAGGCCGGTCGACGGGCCCGACGAGAGCCAGCGCAGGTCGTTCGCGATCTTGTAGAGGCTGACGGCGACGGTGCGCAGCGCGCCGGAGAGCTCGACGAGGCCGTCGCGGGCGCCCTGGGCCTCGATGTGGTCGCGCGCCTCGGTCAGCTCGGGGATGCCGGTGGCCTGGCGCAGCTCGTCGACGACCTTGGTCCCGAAGCCCTCCGGGGTGTTGATCCCGGTGCCGACCGCGGTGCCGCCGATCGGCAGCTCGCCGACGCGCGGCAGGGCGGCCCGCAGCCGCTCGGTGCCGTGGCTGCACTGCGTGGCCCAGCCGCCGGCCTCCTGGCCGAGCGTGATCGGCACCGCGTCCATGAGGTGGGTCCGGCCGGACTTCACGACGTGCTTCCAGTCCTGGGCCCGGCGGTTGAGCACGGCGCCGAGGTGGTCGAGGCCGGGGATCGTGTCGGTGACGACGGCCTCGGTGGCGGCCAGGTGGATCGTCGTCGGGAAGACGTCGTTCGAACTCTGCGAGGCGTTGACGTGGTCGTTCGGGTGGACCTTCTGCCCAGCCCCGGACGAAGACAGAGCCCGGGAGGCCAGCGTCGCGATGACCTCGTTGGCGTTCATGTTCGAGCTGGTGCCCGAGCCGGTCTGGAACACGTCGATGGGGAACTCGCCGTCGTGCGCACCGGAGGCGACCTCCTCGGCGGCGGCGGAGATCGCGTCGGCGATGTCCCCGTCGATCACGCCGAGGGACTTGTTCACACGGGCCGCGGCCCCCTTGACCAGGCCCAGCGCCCGGATCTGCGCCGGCTCGATCGGGCGGCCCGAGATGGGGAAGTTCTCCACGGCGCGCTGCGTCTGTGCGGCGTAGAGCGCGTCGGCCGGCACCTGGACCTCGCCCATGGTGTCGTGCTCGGTCCGGTACTCCGTGTTCTTCCCACCTGCGTCGTTGCCCATGGCCGCATCCTCGCGCCTGCCGCGGCGCCGGACGAGTCGGGGGGAGGTGGGCTTCGCCGCAGGCCGGTCAGCCCCAGGGGCTCTCGTCGGTCTCGGTCTCGTCGGAGCCGAAGTCCACCGTCGAGTACTCCCGGAGCTTCGCGAGGCGGTGGTAGCCGTCGATGAGCCGGACCGTGCCCGACTTCGAGCGCATGACCAGCGACTGGGTCGTCGCCCCGCCCGCCCGGTACTGCACGCCGCGCAGCAGGTCGCCGTTGGTGACGCCGGTCGCGCAGAAGAAGATGTTCTCGCCGTCGACGAGGTCCTGGGTGTGCAGCACGCGGTCGAGCTGGTGGCCCGCCGCGATCGCCTTCTCCCGCTCCTGGTCGTCCTTCGGCCAGAGCCGGCCCTGGAACGAGCCGCCCATGCAGGAGATCGCCGACGCCGCGATGATCCCCTCCGGCGTGCCGCCGATCCCGAGCAGCAGGTCGACGTCGCTCTCGTGCCGCGCCGCCGCGATCGCCCCGGCGACGTCGCCGTCGGAGATGAAGCGGATGCGGGCGCCGGCGTCGCGGATCTCCTGGACGAGGCCCTCGTGGCGCGGCCGGTCGAGCACGACGACCGTCACGTCCGGGATGCCCGCGCCCTTGCGCTTCGCGATCGCGCGCAGGTTGTCCTTCACCGAGGCGGTGATGTCGACGACGTCCGCGTACTCCGGCCCGACCGCCAGCTTCTCCATGTAGAACACGGCCGACGGGTCGAACATCGCGCCCCGCTCGGCGACGGCGAGCACCGCGAGGGCGTTCGGCATCCCCTTGGCCATCAGGGTGGTGCCGTCCACGGGATCGACGGCGACGTCGCACTCCGGGCCGTCGCCGTTCCCGACCTCCTCGCCGTTGTAGAGCATCGGCGCCTCGTCCTTCTCGCCCTCGCCGATGACCACCGTCCCGCGCATCGACACCGAGCCGATGAGCTTGCGCATCGCGTCGACGGCCGCACCGTCGCCGCCGTTCTTGTCGCCGCGCCCCACGAACCGCCCCGCGGCCATCGCGGCCGCCTCCGTCACCCGCACGAGCTCGAGCGCGAGGTTCCGATCGGGCGCCTCGGCGCGACGGGGGCCTGCGGAGGACTGCGAGGGGCTCACCGAGTTGTCTCCCTGTCGGGCAGGTGCGGTCGGGGGGACCAGTCTCCCAGACCCGCCCGGACGCGGGACCGGGATCGTCCGGCCGGGTCCGGGGCGCTCACCACTGGAACGATGGAGGCATGCAACCGAGGTGGTCGTGAGCGCGCCGCGCGGAGGATCGGGCCGAGGCGTGGGCCCGCTGGCGATCGGCACGATCGTGCTGGCCGTGTTCGTCCTCGCGCTGACCGGCCTGACGCGGGCCTGCTCGTTCTCCCCGACCGCGCCGACCGTCGACCGCGGCTCGGTCCAGCGCATCGACGTCGCCCAGGCCGCCCAGGACGCGGCAGGCGCGGTGCCCTTCGCCGTGCGGGCGCCCGCGATGCCCGCCGACTGGATCGCGCAGTCCTCCGACGTGCGCCCCGTCGGCGGCGGTCAGGCGTTCCGCCTCGGCTGGGTGACCCCCGAGAGCGGGTTCCTGCGGCTGGTGCAGTCGAACGCGCCGGAGGACGCACTCGTGACCTCGGAGCAGGGCACGCCCCGGGCGCTGGGCCCGGTCTCCGCCGGGGGGCTGACCTGGACGACCTACCCCGGGATCCGTGGCGAGGGACTGTGGGTCACCGACGTGGGCGGGGTCCGCTGGGTCGTGACGGGTGACGCGTCGCCCGCGCGGTTCACGCAGCTGGTGACGACGGCGTTGGGGTCGCCGGTGGTGCCGCGGAGCTGAAGTGAGGCGTCGTCAGCGGTGGTCCGTTGCTGACACCTGACGTCAGGATGGCGCCTTCCTGACATGGGCTCGGGTGGCGGGACGGGCTCCGGGTGGCGGGACGGTGCTCCCGGGGGTGAGGGCGGGGGGCTCCAGGTCCCCGCCTCCTCGGCCTTGTCGTGGGTTCCAGCAGCCACCTCGGTGCCTTGTCGTCGTGATTCAGAACGACAAGGTGGGGCGCCGGGCGCAGGAGGCCGCGACAAGGCCGTCGATGGTCGTCACGGGCTCCGCGATCAGTCGCGCGGCGGGGGTCCCCAGCCGGGGGTGCCACGGCGCGTGACCTGCTCGCGGGCGCGCTCGTCGGTCGGCCAGCCGGCGGTCGGATCGGCGGCCGGGGTGGCGCGGGGGAGCGCGCCGGAGCCCGGCCGGCCCGCGACGGACGGGTCGGGGACGTCCTCGGCCACGGCACGACGGGTCTCCCGGCGGTCGTCGTATCCCCGGTCGTCGTACCCGCGCTCGTCGTAGCCCCGCTCGTCGTAGCCGCCGCTCGTCGTGCCCGGCCGGCGCCGAGCGGCCGTCGTCGTACCCGTCGCGGTCGGCCGCGGCGGCCTGCCGCCCGCGGGCCTCGTCGACGTGGGCGGCGGCCGCGACCCCCTCGCGGGCCAGGGAGTGCACGCTCTCGCGCATCGCGCGGGTCGACGCGGCGCGCAGCTCGGCCGAGAACACCGGGAGCGGGGCGAAGCGGCCGAACGTGTCGCGGAGGAAGTGGGCGAGGAGGGTCGCCGTCGAGCGGGAGCGCCACATCGTCCAGCCCACGTAGAGGTCGGCGCCGTACGGCTGCACGAGCAGCATCGCCCGCTCGCTGCGCTGGCGGAACACCAGCACCGGGACGCCCGCGACGGTGCTCGGCTCGACCTCGGCGGGCGTCCGGCGGGCCTGCGCGGCGCGGCTGACCCACTGGTACGCGCCCCGGGCCGCACCCGCCCGGCCCTCGAGCAGGCGGGAGTACTCGGCGATCGGCTCCTTGGCCGGGGCGAAGAACGAGGCCAGCCCGGCCAGGTAGAGCACCGCGGTGATCGCGGCGATCACGTTCATGATCAGCCGGCCGGTGATCGACGGGCTGGACGTGCTCGCGAGGTAGTCGAGCAGGAGCCAGATCAGCAGCAGCACGGTCGGCGAGACGAGGAAGAGCAGCGCCCGGATGAGGTGGGGCGAGAGCATGCGCCAGGTGACGACGTCGTCGACGAGCACGTCGGGATCGCGGTGGACGCGCGTCTCGGCGTGATAGCCGTCGTGCGCGTCGCGGATCGTCCGCGCCCACCCGTCGTCGGCGCTCTCCGCACTGCCCCTGGCGGCGCTCATGGACGCACAGTGTGACCGACGGCGGGGCGCGGGGTGCGGCTACTCGCGCGACTCGGCCTCGCGGAGGACCGTCTCCACCCGTTCGCGGGCGCCGGCCAGGTGGCGTTCGCAGGTGCGCGCCAGCGACTCGCCGCGCTCCCACAGCGCCAGCGAGTCCTCCAGGGAGAGCCCGCCGGCCTCGAGCTTCGCGACGACCGCGGCCAGCTCCTCGCGGGCCTGCTCGTAGCCGGGCTCGTCGGCGGACGTGCCGTCGTCGGCCATGGGTCCTCCTCCCCGGAGCGGATCGACGATGTACCCCTATCGGCGTGCTCCCCTGACTCTGACGTCCAGTGTCAGCGACGGACCGTCGCTGTCACTCGGCGGGCTCCACCCTGGCGCGCACGGCCCCGTCGGCCAGCCGCACGCGCAGGACGTCGCCCGGCGCCGCGTCGTCGGCCGACCGGAGCACGGGCGCCGAGACCTCGCCGCCCGCCTGCACGATCGCGTACCCCCGGGCCAGGGTCGCCGCCGGCCCGAGCGCGGTGAGGGACGCGCGCAGGTGCCGCACGTCGGCCTCCCGCTCGCGCAGCCCGCCCTCGACCACCCGCCGCCCGCGGACGACCAGCCCGGCCACCTCGTCGTCGCGCATCGCCACGGTCCGGAGCGGGTCGGCGAGCACCGGGCGGGAGCGCAGCCGCGCGATCCGCGCCTCCTCGCGCTCGACCCAGGCGTGCAGCGCCCGGCGGGCCCGCGTGCGCAGGTGCTCGAGGTGGGCGGTCTCCTCGGCGAGGTCGGGGACGACGCACTTGGCGGCGTCGGTGGGGGTCGCCGCCCGAACGTCGGCGACGTGGTCGACGAGCGGGGTGTCCGGCTCGTGCCCGATCGCGGTCACGACCGGGGTCCGGCAGCTCGCCACCCCGCGGCAGAGCGCCTCGTCGGAGAACGGCAGCAGGTCCTCGACGCTGCCGCCGCCGCGGGCCAGGACGATGACGTCGACCTCCGGGTCCCGGTCGAGCGTCTCGAGCGCGTCGAGGATCTGGGGGACCGCCTGCACGCCCTGGGTCGCGGTGTTGAGGACCCGGAAGCACACGCTGGGCCAGCGCGCAGTGGCGACGCTCACGACGTCGTGCTCCGCCGCGCTCGCCCGGCCGGTGACGAGGCCGACACACCGGGGCAGGCGCGGCAGGCGGCGCTTGCGGGCCGGGTCGAACAGCCCCTCGGCCGCGAGCAGGGCGCGCAGCCGCTCGATGCGGGCGAGCAGTTCGCCGACCCCGACCGCGCGGACCTCGTCGACGCGCAGCGAGAGCGTCCCGCGCCCGAAGTAGAACGAGAACTTGCCGTGGACGACGACCCGCTGCCCCTCGGTGAGCGGTGGGGTGGCGCCCCGCACGATGTCGGCGGGGGCGGTCAGCGACAGCGACACGTCCGCCGCCGGGTCGCGCAGCACGAGGAACGCCGTCCCCGTGCCCGGTCGGGCCGTGACCTGGGTGAGCTGGCCCTCCACCCACACCGGCCCGAGCCGGTCGATCCACTTCGAGACCTTGAGGGCGACCGTGCGGACCGGCCACGGCGCCTCGGCGGTCGTCACTGCTCGGCGGTGACCGTGGCGATGCGGTTGGTCAGCATGGTCACGAACGCCGGGCGATCGGCGTGGGCCGACTCCCAGGCCAGCAGCTCGGTGAGCTGGTCGATCGACAGCCCGCGCAGCCGCGCCCGGAGCTGGGCGATCGTCATCGACTCGTACCCGGGCAGGGCGTCGGGCGTGTCGCCCGCGGTGTCCGCCGCGGTCAGCACCGGGCGGTCCAGCGGTCGCGCGTGGCCGTTGGTCGACTCACCCGGGAGGCGACGCCCGGGAGGTCCCGCGCGGAGGCCGTCGACGCCGTTGGTCGGGAGCACGCGGTCGTCGGTGTCCTCGTCGAAGCGTGCCCACGACGGGGCCTCCTCCACCGGCCGCGCGCCTTCGAGTGCGGTGTCGCCCTTGATGGCCAACTCGGTGACGACCTGCTGCGCGCGCATCGAGAGCTGCAGCACGCGGCTGGCGGCGGTGATCGGCAGCCCCACGATCGTGCGCGGGAGGGACTGGACCTCCTCCACCGCGGTCACGACGAGGCCGGCGGCGACGCGCACCGGGAACGGGAGGGAACTCATGGCGTCCAGCCTGCCAGCCGGTGCCGTGGCTGTGCGAATCGCCACGGCGCGCGGGGCGGTCGCGGTGCCGCGCACGGACGGCCCGGCGCGTCCTCGGCCCGTACGCTCGGGGGCATGTCCGTCTCTCCGGGACCCGACACCACGACCGTCGAGCGCGCGGGCGACCCCGACACCAAGCGGGTCCTCCTCGCCAAGCCACGCGGCTACTGCGCGGGCGTCGACCGGGCCGTCGTCGCCGTCGAGAAGGCCCTGGAGACGTACGGCCCACCGGTGTACGTCCGCAAGGAGATCGTCCACAACCGTCACGTGGTGACGACGCTCGCCGAGCGCGGCGCGGTCTTCGTCGAGCGGACCGACGAGGTGCCCGAGGGCGCCATCGTCGTCTTCTCGGCGCACGGCGTCTCCCCGGCGGTGCACACGGAGGCCCGCGAGCGCGAGCTGCGCACCATCGACGCCACCTGCCCGCTGGTGACCAAGGTCCACCAGGAGGCCAAGCGGTTCGCGCGCGAGGACTACGACATCCTGCTGATCGGCCACGAGGGCCACGAGGAGGTCGAGGGCACCTCCGGTGAGGCCCCCGAGAACATCCAGGTCGTGGACGGGCCGGACGCCGTCGACGCCGTCGAGGTCCGTGACCCCGAGAAGGTCATCTGGCTCTCCCAGACGACGTTGTCGGTCGACGAGACGATGCAGACGGTGTCCGCCCTGCGCGAGCGCTTCCCGGCGATCTCCGACCCGCCCTCGGACGACATCTGCTACGCCACCCAGAACCGCCAGGTCGCGGTGAAGGCCATGGCCCCGCAGTGCGACCTCGTCCTGGTGGTGGGCTCGCAGAACTCCTCGAACTCGGTGCGCCTCGTCGAGGTCGCCCTGCAGGCCGGGTCTCGTGACGCGCACCTCGTCGACCACGCGGGCGAGATCGACGAGGCATGGCTCGAGGGTGCGACGACGGTCGGGGTCACCAGCGGCGCGTCGGTCCCCGAGATCCTGGTCGGGGACGTGCTGCACTGGCTCGCCGACCACGGGTACGGCGAGGTCGAGGAGATCACCACGGCCAACGAGAAGCTGACCTTCTCCCTGCCGCGCGAGCTCAAGCGCGACATGCGGCCCGACGCCGTGCGCTGAGCGCCGGCTAGCGCGGACGGTCTCCCGGAGGCCGGACCGGGTGCACACCCGGGGGCTTCGGGCCCGGCCCGTTGCGTCGTTCCTCGCGCAGCCGTTCCTCCCGCATCCGGTCCTCGCGGCTGCGGGGCTCGCGGGGACCCGGTCCGCCCGACACCGGGGCGGCCGGTCCGGGCTCGGGGGGTGGCGTGCTGCGCTTCGCCGCGGGGGGAGGCGAGCTGCGCTGGGCCGCCGGAGGGGGCGAGCTGCGCTGCGCCGCCGGAGGAGGCGAGCTGCGCTGTGCCGCGGGACGTCCTTCCGGCGTGCCCTCGACGCGCGTGGGCTCCTGGCGGGGGCGGTCCCGGTCGGCCCGCTCGCGTTCCCGACGCTCCCGGTCGACGCGGTCCCGCTCCGCCGGCGCGCGGTCCCGCTCGGCGCGGGTCCGCTCCTGCGCCCGACGGCGCTCACGTTCGGCCTGCTCGCGCTCGGAGCGCGCGGCCTCCCGCCGGTCGCGGTCGTCCCGCGCCTTCGGTGCGCGGTCGCGGGAGGCGGCGGGGCGCTCCCGGTCCTTCCCGCCCGACGGACCCGACCGGACCGGCTCGCGCCGGGGCGCGGCCTCGTCGCCGGTCCGCTTCCAGCGCTGCACCCGGATGCGGATGACGCCGATGACGACGCAGACGACCGTCGTGATCGCCATCGCCGGGAACCCGTTGATCAAGGGGGCGCCCACCGCGAGGGCGGTGGAGACGAGGCCCCCGGAGGCGGGGAGGGAGCCGGTGGCCGCGACCGCGACCGGCACCGACACCGCCAGCAGCAGCGGCGGCTGGACCATCGCCACGAACAGGTCGCGACGCTGCACGAGCAGGGTGGACAGCACGCAGCCGGCCGGGTACGCGGCGAGGAAGATCCCGCCGAGGCTCCCCGTGCGCAGCACATCGGCCGCCACCCCACCCGCGGTGAGGACCAGGGCGAGCAGCACGACGGCCCACCACCGCATCCCCCGCAGTGCGGGGAACGCGGACGCCTCCCCGACCTCGGGGGACGCCGGCGACGCGTCGTCCCGGGTGGTGGTCACCCGATCAACGGTAGCGGTCGGTCCTCGCCGATCCGGGCCCCCTCGTCGCGCCTCGGCACGCCCGGGTGGCCGGTCGTCCCGACCCGGTCCGCCGCGTCCCCGGTCAGCCCGTCAGGCGGTGGACCCCGGGCGCGCCGTCCGGACTCCCCTCGCTGCCGCCCGTGCCGCCGGTTCCGTAACGATCGTCCGTTCCGTACGGATCGTCCGCATCATCCGGATCGTCCTCGTTCTCGTCGCCGGGCCCAGCGACGGTCCCGTCGTGGTCGCCCGTCAGCTCCGGTGCGCCGGGCACCCGTGCCCGCCGGTCGACCTGCTCCACCTCCTCCAGCGTGCCGCGCGTGACCGACAGCTCGGAGAAGCGGCGCGCCGTGACCAGCACGCGTGACTCGAGCGAGCCGACGGTGTCGTTGTAGGCCCGCACCCCCGCGTCGAGGGACCGGCCGAGCTTGCCGAGGTGCCCGCCGAGCGTGGCGAGCCGGGCGTGCAGCTCCCGACCCAACGTGTGGATCTCGGCGGCGTCGCGGGCCAGCGACTCCTGGCGCCACGCGTGCCCGACGGTGCGCAGCAGCGCGATGAGCGTGGTCGGGGTGGCGACGATCACGTCCGCGGAGAACGCGTGCTCCAGCAGCCCCGGGTCCGCCTCGAGCGCGGCGGACAGGAACACCTCGCCGGGGACGAACATGACCACGAACTCCGGGGTGGGGTCGAACGAGCGCCAGTAGGCCTTCGCGGAGAGCGTGTCCACGTGGGTCCGCAGCTGCCGGGCGTGCGCCAGGGTCCGTTCCCGGCGCCCGCTCTCGTCGGCCGCCTCGAGCGACTCCAGGTAGGCCTCGCACGGCACCTTGGCGTCGACCACCACCTGCTTGCCGCCGGCGAGGTGCACGACGAGGTCCGGCCGCTGGGCGGTGCCCTCGGCGCCGGCCACCGACTGCCGGGTGAAGTCGCAGTGCTCGACCATCCCGGCGAGGTGCACGACCCGGTCGAGCTGCATCTCCCCCCACCGCCCGCGCACGTGTGGGGTGCGCAGCGCGGTGGTCAGTGCCCGCGTCTCGCCGGCGACGCCACGGGCGGACTCGGCGACCGCCCCGACCTGTTCGCGCAGCCCCGCGAACGCCGCCTCGCGGGCGGACTCGGCCGAGCGCAGCTGGCCCTCGAGCCGGGTGAGGGTGGAGGACACCGGGTCGAGCAGGGAGGTCATCGCCCGCTCCCGGGCCCCGGCGTCGGCCGCCGCCGAGGAGGCCACGGCCCCGGTGACCTCGCGCATCCGGGACTCCGCGAGCCGGGCGAAGCTCTCCGAGTTCGCCGCCAGCGCCTCGGCCGAGAGCGACGCGAAGGCCTCCCGGACCGCGGCGTCACGCCGGGCCTCGGCCGCCTCCCGCTCGACGGCGGAGCGCCGCTCGGCGTCCAGCTCCGCCCGCGCCGCCGAGGCCGCGGCCCCCGCCCGCCGCACCGCCTCGGCCACCGCGGCGTCCTGACGGGCGGCGGCGAAGCGGCTCGCCACGACCGCGCCGCCCAGGGCCCCCAGCAGGGCCCCGAGCAGCAGGCCGAGCAGCACGCCCTCCCCGGTGATCGTCATGGGGCGGACGGTGCCAGAGGGGTCCGACAGCCTGCGGCGACCCGCCGGTCAGGCGTCGGACGCGGACCGGACGGGGTCCGGCGCGCCCTCCGGGTCGTCGGCCTCCGGGCGGGGAAGTCCGCCCCGTTCCGCCGCCTCCTGCGCCGCCCGCGCGGCGTGCGCCGCCTCGGCCGCCAGCAGGCCCTCCTTCACCGTCAGCCCCCACCGGAACCCGCCGAGCGAGCCGTCGCCCCGCCGGACCCGGTGGTCCGGCACGAACAGCCCGATCGCGTTGTGCATGCAGGCCTGGGCCGCACCCCGCGGGGCGAGCGGGCGGCCCGCCCGGCCGGCGAGCTCGCTGTAGGACAGCGCCGTGCCCGCCGGGATCTCCCGCATGCGCGCCCACACCTCCTGCAGGAACGGCCCGCCGTACTGGCGCACCGGCAGCGTCGCGGCCGGACCCGGCTCGCCGTCGTGGAAGGCCGCGACCGCGGCCGTCACCGGGCCGAGGTCGTCGAGCTCGGCGATCTCCGCCGGGCGCAGGGACGGGTGGATGAGCGGGAGGAGCTCGTCGTCGGGGGCCGCGGTCCACCCGGCGGCGAGGACGACGCCGTCGGCGTCGACGACCACGGTGAAGGGGCCGAAGGGGGTGTCGAGGGTGGCGCGGGCGCCGGGGCGGTCGTCGGACATCAGGGCCTCCGGGAGGTCGGGAGTGGTTCTCGGGGGCTTGGACGCAGCCGGGGCCCGATCGGCTCCCTCCGGTTTCCGGAGGCTGTCCTACCTGGTCTCTAGACTGGCCACCGTGAGCCTGACCCTCGGCATCGTCGGGCTGCCCAATGTGGGCAAGTCGACGATGTTCAACGCCCTGACCCGCAACGACGTCCTCGCGGCGAACTACCCGTTCGCCACGATCGAGCCGAACGTCGGTGTGGTGCCGCTGCGGGACCCGAGGCTGGACCGACTCGCCGAGATGTACTCGTCGGAGAAGATCGTCCCGGCGACGGTGTCGTTCGTGGACATCGCCGGAATCGTCGCCGGGGCGAGCGAGGGCGCGGGCCTGGGCAACAAGTTCCTCGCGAACATCCGCGAGGCCGACGCGATCTGCCAGGTGGTGCGCGTCTTCGACGACGACGACGTGGTGCACGTCGACGGCCGGGTCGACCCGGGCGCCGACATCGAGACCATCGCGACCGAGCTCGTCCTGGCCGACCTGCAGACCGTCGAGAAGGCGGTGCCGCGCCTCGAGAAGGAGTCGCGGATGCAGAAGGACCGGCGTGCGGTCCTCGAGGAGGTCCAGCACGCGGCGACGGTCCTGAACGAGGGCCGCACCCTGTTCTCGGCGGGGCTGAACTCGCCGGCGCTGCGCGAGCTGAACCTGCTCACCGTCAAGCCGTTCCTCTACGTCTTCAACGCCGACGAGGGCGTGCTCACCGACGACGCCCGCCGCAAGGAGCTGAGCGAGCTCGTGGCGCCCGCGGAGGCGGTGTTCCTCGACGCGAAGGTCGAGCAGGAGCTGCTCGAGATCGACGACGAGTCGGCGCAGGAGCTGCTGGAGTCGATCGGTCAGCCGGAGCCGGGCCTCGACGCGCTCGCCCGTGCCGGGTTCCGCACCCTCGGCCTGCAGACCTACCTGACGGCGGGGCCGAAGGAGTCGCGGGCCTGGACGATCCCGATCGGCGCCACCGCGCCCGAGGCGGCCGGGGTCATCCACACCGACTTCCAGAAGGGCTTCATCAAGGCCGAGATCGTCTCCTACGACGACCTCGTGGAGCGGGCTCGATGAACGCCGCGCGCAGTGCGGGCAAGGTCCGCATGGAGGGCAAGGACTACGTCATGCACGACGGCGACGTGGTCGAGTTCCGCTTCAACGTGTAGCGGGGGCTGTTTCCCCGAGCACCGGGTCGCTCACCCGGACACCGAGTGGGCGCCGCACGGCTGTTGACGCAGCCCTGCGGGTCCACTCGGCCGCCGTACGTGCCGCCGTGTCGAGGCGAAGCGCAGGGTGTGCCCCGTCACACGGGGCGGGCGGACCGGGGCAGACTCCGCGCCATGACGCGCTACCGGGTCCACCTCATGACCGACCTCACGCGCCTCGACGAGGACGGGCTGGCCGACCTCCTCGAGCGGCTCGTCGAGGTCGGTGGCGTCCCCTCGGTCCCGTTCGGGGTCCTCGAGGTCACCGGCAGCACCCACGCCCCGGACGCGCGGGCGGCGGTCGACGAGGTGTGCGGCGTCCTGGAGCGTGCGCTGCGGGCGATGAACCGCCCGACCCGGGTGATCGGGGTGCAGGCCGGCGAGGTCGGTCCGCTCCCCTGATCAGGGGCACACCGGGCACCCGGGCGGGGTCGCCGGGATGCGCGGAGTGTCCCTCGGGAGGGGCAGCCGCCCCAGCCGCCCGACGACGGGCACGTCACGCATCCAGCCGGACGTCACGGCATGCGCGGTGTACCCCTCGAGGTCGGTCGAGGGCCGGGCAGCGGGACCGTCAGCGCCAGCCCAGCTCCGGGGCGAGGTGGGTGAGCACGCTCTCGATCACGTGCGCGTTGTAGTCGACGCCGAGCTGGTTCGGCACCGTCAGCAGCAGGGTGTCCGCGGCGGCGATCGCCTCGTCCTCCGCGAGCTCGGCGATCAGCTTGTCCGGCTCGCCCGCGTACGTCCTGCCGAAGCGCGCGTCGCCGCCGTCGAGGTGGCCGACCTGGTCGGTGGAGTGGCGCTCGCGCCAGAACAGCTGCCGGTCGAGGTCGGACACGATCGGGAAGATGCTGCGGCTCACCGACACCCGCGGCTCGCGGTCGTGCCCCGCCGCGTCCCAGGCGTCCCGGAACCGCTGGATCTGCTCGGCCTGCAGCTGGTGGAACGGCACGCCGGTGTCCTCGGTGAGCAGCGTCGAGCTCATCAGGTTCATCCCCTGCTCGGCCGTCCACTCCGCGGTCGCCCGGCTGCCGGCGCCCCACCAGATGCGCTCGCGCAGCCCCGGGGCGTGCGGCTCGATCCGCAGCAGCCCGGGCGGGTTGGCGAACATCGGCCGCGGGTTGGGCTGCGCGAAGCCCTCGCCGCCGAGGACCTCGAGGAACCGGCTGGTGTGCTCCCGGGCCAGGTCGCCGTCCGAGGTGCCCGCGGCCGGTTCGTAGCCGAAGTAGCGGTAGCCGTCGATCACCTGCTCCGGGGAGCCACGGCTGATCCCGAGCTGCAGGCGGCCACCGGAGATGAGGTCCGCGGCGCCGGCGTCCTCGGCCATGTACAGCGGGTTCTCGTAGCGCATGTCGATCACGCCGGTGCCCAGCTCGATGCGGCTCGTGCGCGCGGCCGCCGCCGCCAGCAGCGGGAACGGCGAGGCGAGCTGGTGGGCGAAGTGGTGCACCCGGAAGTAGGCGCCGTCGGCGCCGACCTCCTCGGCGGCGACCGCGAGCTCGATCGACTGCAGCAGGGAGTCCGCGGCGGAGGTCACCAGCGAGTGGCCCGACGGCGACCAGTGCCCGAACGAGAGGAACCCGATCTTCTTCACACTTCAACCAACTTCGCGACGGCGGCCGGCATTCCGCCGACGAGCGGCGTCAGTCCTCCCGGCGCTCCTGCTCGCGGGTGCGGCGCTCGGTCTCGGGCAGCGACGGCGTCCGACCGGGCTCGTCGGCTCCGCCGTCCGCGGCCGCCTCCTCCTCCCGCTCGCGCTTCTCGGTCTCCGGCAGCGACGGGCTGTGCCCGTCCCCGCGGTCCTCGTCCCGACCGTGTTCGGCAGCCATCGTGGGTGCCTCCTCCCCGCGACCGGGTGCGCCCCGACCGAGGGGCCCACCGTGGGTCCGCCCGCGGGCCCCGTCAAGGCCGATGAGTTCCGCTGGTCCGCCCGGTCCTACCCGATGAGGCCACCGAGGTGAGGAGACACGGATGACTGCACGGGTGGGGATGTTCGACGACGTCGCCGCGGAGCGGCTCGGGCTCGCCGACGAGTTGGAGGAGCTGACGACGGCGCAGTGGGCCACGCCGTCGCTGTGCGCCGGGTGGACGGTGCACGACGTCGTCGCCCACCTGACCCTGTCCACGCGCCAGTCGGTGCCGTGGACCCTGTGGCGGGTCGCCCGGGCCCGCGGGGACCTCGAGCGGGCCTTCGCGGACATGGCCCGGGAGCGGGCGGCGGCATTCGGGCCCACGGAGCTGATCGCGCAGCTCCGCGAGATGGCGCACGTCGACCGGCGCCTCGCGATGTCCGGGGAGCTCGACCCGCTGAACGACCTGCTCGTGCACTCCCAGGACCTCGCCGTCCCGCTCGGGCGGGGCCGGGACCTGCCGGTCGGTCGGGCCCTGCCGTGCCTGCGCCACGTCTGGGCGGCGCCGTTCGTCGGGGCGGCGAAGCGGTTCGCAGGCCTGCGTCTCGTCGCGACCGACGCCGACTGGGCGGAGGGCGAGGGCCCGGAGGTCCGCGGGCCGGTGGGCGCCCTCCTGCTGGCCGCCAACGGCCGCGTCGCGGGTCTGGACGGGTGCGACGGCGAGGGGCTCGCGGCGGCGCGCGGTCGGTTCACCGCCTGAGCGCCCGACGACGGCCTCGGCGGAACCGGGTCACCGGCCCCGGGAATTCGCGCGCGTCCTCGACCGGGAGTGTCCACACTGGGCGCCGTGCTGAGCCACCTGCACCACGTCCAGCTCGCGATGCCGCCCGGGCGCGAGGACGAGGCCCGGGCGTTCTTCACGGGCGTCCTCGGGATGACCGAGATCGAGAAGCCACCCGTGCTCGCGGCGCGGGGCGGGGCGTGGTTCCGCGGGGGAGGGGTCGAGATCCACCTCGGGGTCGAGGACCCGTTCGCGCCCGCGCGCAAGGCGCACCCCGGCCTCGTCGTCGTCGACCTCGACGACGCCGCGCGCCGGGTGGCGACGACGGGTCAGGACGTCACCTGGGACGCCGACTTCCCCGGGTTCCGCCGCTTCTACGCCCACGACCCGTTCGGCAACCGCCTGGAGTTCCTCGAGCCCGTCGCCTGATCGGCGCCGGGAGCCGTACCCGTCGTCCCCGGCCTCCTCGATCACGGCCCCGGCGGCACGTCGCCGCCGGAGCCGTGACCGGGGCCGTCAGTTCAGCTTGCGGGTGTCGGCGGGCAGGCCGCCGCCGGCGTAGACGTCCTCGGCGAGCTTCGCCAGGGCGGTCAGCGCGGTGTTCTGGCTCCAGGGCCCGTAGGAGACCCGGGCGAGTCCGATGCGCTGCGCGGCCTCCAGGGAGATCGAGCCGGGGATGCCGATGATGTTGACCTTGCGCTCGCCGAGCTCGCCGACGATCCGGGTCAGCTGGGCCTCGTCGAGCTTGCCCGGGACGAAGAAGCTCGTGGCCCCGGCCTCGAGGTAGGCCTTCCCGCGCGCGATGGCGTCGGTGATGACCTCCTCGGGGTCCCGGTCACCCGCCTTGAGGAACGCGTCGGTGCGGGCGTTGAGCGCGAAGGGGACCCCGGCCTGCTCGCCGGCCTTCACCGCCGCCTCGACGGCGCGCACCGACTGGTCCAGCGGCTTCATCTGGTCCTCGAGGTTGGCGCCGACGATGCCGACGTCGATCGCGCGGGAGATCGTGCCGCCCGGGTCGCCGTAGCCGCCCTCGAGGTCGGCGCTGACGGGCAGCTCGGTCTGACGGGCGATGAGGCCGACCTCGGCGATCATCTCGTCGCGCGGGATCACCTCGCCGTCGGGATAGCCGCGGGAGGCGGCGATGCCGTGGCTGGCCGTCGCCAGCGCCGTCGTGCCGGGGATGTCGGCGACGGTGCGGGCGGTGATCGCGTCCCACACGTTCACCACGAGGAGCAGCTCCGGGGCGGCGTGCAGCCGCTGGAGCTCCTGGGCCTTGTCGAGGGTGCTCATATGTCCTCCAACTTCGATGGTGCACAACCAATTCCCCCCGGGCGGGGTTCTCGCCCGCTCGTGTGGGACGTGCCGCGGGCGGTCGGACGCCGATCGGTGGGGATGCGGGGCAGACGGGTGGTCCGTCCGGAGCCCTACCCGGGCCGCCCGTCGTGTGGTGGACACCGCGTGGCGACTGGTCCCGATCCGGGGCGCCCGTCCGGGTGAGGAATCACGGGTTCGTGTGCCTAGGCTGTCACCCGTGCGCTCCGAACGGTGGTCGACCCCGACCCGGGATCTGACCCTGCCGGAGCGCATCGCCTGGGTGCTCGGCAACGAGGACGGCCGACCCGTCTCGAGCCTCACCGAGCCGGCGGGCCTGCTCATCGCGGCCGCCCTGGTGGAGCTGCTGCTCGACGCCTCCCTGCTCGACGCCGGCTCCACCTACCGCCGCGGGCCGGTCGACCCGTCCGACCCGCTGCTCGAGTGGGTGGCCGACGGGCTGCTGCGCGGCGGCGGGCAGAAGTCGGACCTGGGCCACGCCGTGACCGGACCCCGGGGTGCCCAGATGATCCGGCACACCATGGACCGGCTCGTCGAACGCGGTCTGGCGCACCGCCAGCCCCGGCGGGTGTTCGGCTACCTCGCCATGCCGGTCTTCGGGTCCGCGCTGCGCGTCCACGAGACCACGGCGCTGCACCACGACCGTGCCGTCGTCCGGGCCGTGCTCGACGGGGCGGACCCCGACGAGGACACCGCGATGATCACCGTGCTGCTCCACCACGGGCGGCGGGTGCGGGCGCTCGACCCGTTCGACGTGCACGCCGCCGTCGGGCGCGCCCGCTCGATCGCGGGGGGACGCTTCGCGCCGGCGGGCGTCGACCAGGACATCGTCCGGTTGGTCAGCCCGACCGTGCAGGCGGTCCTCGCCGCGCTCACCGCCACCGAGGTCCTCAGCTCGGGGCACTGAGACCTCACACGGGCAGAACCCGTGGCGCCGACGGGTCCCGATCGGGCGCCGAGCGGTCTAGGCTCGATCCGTTCCGCGAGCAGCGCCCGGACCGAGGGGGCACGCCATGCCGATCAACCACCCGTCGTCGCCGTTCGTCCCAGACACGACCGTCGCGCCCGACGGCATGCCCGTGCTCGAGGCAGGTGCCCACCGCGACGCGCGATCGGGCAGCTGCGTCATGGAGTACGTGTCCGTGCTGGCCGGCGAGCGCTTCACCGACCGGCCACGCTGCACCCACCCCGCGGTGGCGGCGCTCGCGTGGCAGGTCAACGACGCCGTCTCCTACGAGGCGCGCCAGCAGCTGGGGCTGCGGGCGGTCGACCTCGTGGGCTCCGGGCGCGACGCCGACGGCCCGGTCCGCCCGGTGGTGCTCGCCGCCGTCGCCCGGGCCGGCCTGCGTCTCGACCCCACCAGCCGGTTCTTCACCCGCCTCGCGCGCCGCGTCGAGGAGGCGCAGGCGAAGGCCGCACAGCGGCGGGCCGAGGGGCGCGACGCCGGGGACGGGTCGGGCGGTCGCATCGCCACCCTGCTGCACGTCGGCCCGGTCAACCACGCCTGCGCGCACCTGCTCGTCGCGGCCCGCGCCGCCGGGCTCGACGCGGCGGAGCGGGACGCGGTGCTGATCGCGCTGCTCGACGACTGCCTCGCCGCGACCCGGGCCGGACTCACCCCGGCCATGGCGGTCACGGGCGGCGCGGAAGTGCCGGCGGAGTAGCCCACCGGGGACGCCGGCGTCGTCCGGACCTCGGTCCGACGCCGGCGTGGCCGACCACGGCTCGATCTGACCGGGTCCGGACCGGCGATGGTCAGGGGACGGTGAGGCACGCGAGCGACCCGACGCACGCGTGGAGCACCGGAGCCGGGGTCCCCGACGAGCCCGAGCCGCTCGAGGCGCTGCGCGCCGCCGAGTTCGACGAGTCGGATCCGGAGGAGCTCGCCACCGCGGCCGGCGCCGGTGCGGGCGAGCCCGATCCCGAGCCCGACGACGAGCCGGCCGTACCGGACCCCGCCGACGCGGCGGCGGATCGCGCGGGAGCCGGGGCCGGGCGGCCGGTCGTGGCGGTGGCGGCCCGGGTCGGGGTGGGAGCGGTGCTCGGCGGCGGTGCGGCGGGCGGGGCAGGCAGTCCGGTGACGACGGCCGCGACCGCGGGGGCCGGCGTGATCCCGCCGACGGCGGGCACCGCGGCCGCGTCGCCGGGGGCGGCGACGGCGGGCGGGTCGGACAGCTCCCACGGCTCCGGGAAGCCCACGGGGGCGAGCGTCAGCATCGTCGCGACCCGGGCGAGGACCATCATCCCCACCGCGCCCGCGGCGACGGCGAGCAGCATCCGGCGCACGAGGCCCCTCTCCGATCCGCGCGTCCTCGCGCGATCCGCCGTTCGGTACGGCGGACGTCGACGTGATCGTTCGGAGGCGTCCGGACGTCAGCGTGACCCGCGAGCGCCACCCGGACGCCGGGTCCGCGTCACCCGGATGTCGCAGCGGATCGGGGAGACAACCACGGAGCGCTTCCGAGTGTCAGGACGCACGCCAGGGCGGCCACGACGAACGACCACGGCGCGCCCGCCGCACCGAGCACGGCCGCGAGCACGGTGGCGCCGAGACCGGTGCCGCTGTCGTAGGCGGTGTTCCAGACGCTGCTGGCAGGGCCGGAACGCCCCGGGCCCGCGCGGGCGAACAGGGTGACCAGCGTGTCGTTCTGCACGGCGCCGAAGCCGAGGCCCACGAGCCCGGCGCCCGCCACCACACCGGCCGTCCCGGCACCGACCAGTCCCCACGCGACCACGCCCGCACCGAGCGCCGCGAGGACCAGGGCGGGGGCGGTGATCCGGCCGGTCAGCCCGAGGCGGTCGCCGAGCTCCCCGGAGACGCTGCGCCCCACGAGCTGGGCCGCGGTCAGCGCGAACAGGGCGGCGGCCGCGACCCCCGCCGGCTGGGCGAGCGGCAGCACCGTGATCACCCCGCCCGCGCTCGCCGCGCACACGAGCATCACCAGCCACGGGGCGACGGCCGCGGCGAGGAACGCGCGCCGGTCCATCGCCGGGAGGTGCCCGGGCGCCTCCCCGCGACCGGTCTCGGGGACCGGCTCGGACGCCACCCGCCGCGGCAGGAGCGCCATCGCCGGGATGGCCAGCGGCGGGAGGACCGCCCCGGCGAGGAGGACGCTCGCCGGCCCGAGCCGCGCCCACGCCCAGACCCCGCCGGTGACCAGGATCAGCTGCGGGACCCCGATGGCCACGCCGTAGACCCCGGTCGCCCGGCCGCGGACGCGGGCGGGCACGAGGTCGGAGACCAGGGCCGCGCCGGCCACCGTCAGGACCCCGAAGCCGACGCCGCGGACCACCGCCACCGGCATCGCGAGCCACGGCGACGGCGTCAGCACGAGCAGCGCGGCCGGCGCCCCGAGGGCGAGCGCCGCGCCGATCAGCGCCGCCCGGTGCCCGACCGCGCGCAGCAGCGCGGGCACCCCGAGCTGGGTGAGCACCGTGGCCGCCATGAAGACGCCGGTCACCGAGCCCGCGAGGGCCGGGCCCGCGCCGCCGGAGGCGAGCCAGAGGGGCAGCACCGGCAGGAGGAGCGCGTAGCCGCCGAACGCCGCGAGGGTGGCGGCGAGGACGGCGAGGAACGGGCGGGAGCGCAGGGGCGACCCGCTCACGCGGGTCAGGAGTGCGCGTCGACCGCGGCGGAGATCTTCCCGGCCAGGTCGGGGTCCTTCGCGGTGAGCCCGCCCTCGGAGTGTGTGGAGAGCCGGAACGTCACCGTGTCGTACCGGATGTCGATGTCCGGGTGGTGGTCGGCGGCCTCCGCGGCGTCGGCCACGGCGTCGACCGTGGCGACGGCGGCACGGAAGGACGGCAGCTTCGCGGTGCGGACGATGGCGTCGCCGTCACGCTCCCAGCCGGGCAGCCCGGAGAGGGCGTCGGCGACGGCGTCGTCGGAGAGCAGGTCGGTCATCCCGTGATCCTGGCACGCCGGGCGGGCCCGGGGCAGCGCGTCGGCGCGTGCCGGGCGACGATGGCGTGGTGCAGGTCGTGGTGGGGGCGGCGGTCATCGCCGACGGGAGGCTGCTGGCGGCGCAGCGCGCCGAGCCGGCGGACATGCGGGGGTGCTGGGAGCTGCCCGGCGGGTCCGTCGAGCCGGGGGAGACCGAGGCGGAGGCGCTGGCCCGGGAGCTGCGCGAGGAGCTGGCGCTGCCGGTGGTGGTCGGCGAGCGGATCGGGCCGGACATGCCCGTCGAGGGGCGCCGGGGCACGGACCTGCTGCTGCGCTTCTACCGGTGCGCCCCCGTCGACGGCGCCGTTCCGCACGCGAAGGAGCACCTCGCGCTGTGCTGGGTGGGGCCCGAGGAGCTCGACGACCTGGACTGGCTGCCCTCCGACCGGGCACTGCTGCCGGACCTGCGCGCGGCGCTGGAGGCCGGCGCGGTCGTCGACGACCCCGCGGGGGAGCGGTGAGCGGTGGCTACGCCGCGCGGGCGCGCTTGACGGCCTTCGCGAGGTCCTTGCCGGTCAGGCCCGACTCGGCGGCGCGGGCGGCCCGCATGAGCACGACGGGGCAGCCCTTGCAGCGCGGGGTGGAACGGCAGCACTTCTTCTTGACCCGCTTGGCGCCGGTGATCGCGCACGCCTGTTGGGGGCTCATCCGGTCCGGCACCGGGTCCGGCACCGCGCGCACCGGGGACGTGCCCGTGGCCCGCACCCGATCACGGGGACGCAGGCGGGAGAGGGCATCCACCCAACTCGTCCTCGTCGCCGCCGCCGAGCCCATGAGGTGAGGCTAACCTGAGCGCAGCCCGTCACGGAAGGCCCCGCGGCGCCCCGCGTCGGACCGCGTGCCACGATGGCGATCCCGCACCCCGGCAGGCCGCGGGCCCGATGGCAGTCGTCCCTCGGGCGCCGGCGGAGAGGTTTCCCCCCACCCCGACATGGGCCCGACACCGCGAGTCGTCCGCCGTGGCGCGAGATCGTCTCGGGTCGGGTTCCGGACGCTGGTCCTGGGGATGCTCCTGGCCCTGACGGTCGTCGCCGGGTGCGCGAGCTCGCCGCCCCCGCTCGTCGGGCAGGCCCCGACCCCGGCACCCGCCAAGCCGCAGCTCGAGCCCGACCCCACCCAGCTGCGGATCGGGGTCGACGACCTCGGCGTGGGGTTCAACGTGCACCGCATCGCGGACCTCACCCCGACGAGCCGGACCACCGCCGCCCTGGTCCTGCCCTCGGCCTTCCGGGTCGGGGCCGACGGCGTGCGCCGCCTCGACCCGACGGTGGTGACGTCGGCCCGGGTCACCTCGACCCAGCCCTACACCGTCTCCTACGAGATCACGCCCGCCGCGGCCTGGTCGGACAACGCCCCGATCGCCGCCGAGGACTTCGTCTACCTGTGGCAGCAGATGCGCTCGCAGCCCGGCGTCGTCGACGCCGCGGGGTACCGGGCGATCTCCGACGTCCGCTCGCGCGCGGGCGGCAAGGCGGTCGACGTCGTGTTCGACCGGCCCTACCCGGCGTGGCCCACGCTGTTCGACTCGTTGCTGCCCGCGCACCTGCTCAAGGACGCCCCCGGCTCCTGGGGCGGCGCGCTGCAGGACAGCATCCCGGTGTCCGGCGGCCCGTACGCGATCCGGCTCGTGGACCGGATCCGAGGTCAGGTGACCCTGGCCCGCAACAGCGTCTACTGGGGCCCGCCGCCGGTGCCGGACCAGATCGTGCTGCAGGCGGCCGACCACGCCTCCCTCATCGACCGGGTGCGCACCGGCGACGTCCAGGCCACCCAGTTCCGCTCCGACTCCGCCGACCTGGCCGCGCTCACGGCGCTCGGCGCCGCCCCACCCGGACCGGCGGGTCCGCTGGCCGTCCACACCGTCCCGGAGGCGAGCGTCGTGCAGCTCGCGCTGCGCAGCGACGACGGCCCGCTCGCCGACCCGCGGGTCCGCCGCGCGGTGGTCTCGCTGCTGGACCGCAACGCGCTCGTCGCGGCCGGCACGGGCGGGGGACCGGCGGCGGGCCTGCGCGCCGACGCGTTCGCGACCGCGCCGTCGGAGGCGGGGTACGCCCCGACGATCACGCCCGACTCGCCCGCCCTCGCCCCCGACCCCGCCGGGGCCGGCCGCCTGCTCGCCGCGGCCGGGTACGTGCGCGGCTCCGACGGGCGCTGGACCCTCGACGGGAAGGCGCTGCGCCTGCGCCTCGCCGCCCCCGCGCAGGCCTCGCCCTACGGCCGGCTCCTCCCCACCGCCGCCGCCGAGCTCAACGCGGCGGGCATCGCGACGACCGTCGTGGCCGACGCCGGGGCCAACCCCTTCCCGGCCGGCCGGGGCCCGATCCCGTCGAGCACGGCGTCGGCGCCGGCCACCCCGTCGACGCCGGGCCCGCTCACGTCCTCCGCGCTGCCGGGGACGACGACGACCTCGCCCGCCGCCCCGGCCACGGCGGCCACCACGACGACCCCGACCACGTCGCCGGAGACGACGACCTCGGTCCCGCCGATCCCGAAGTCGGCCTCGGACATGGCCGTCGCGGACATCACGGTGCTCGCCCTGCCCGTGGGCGGCGACAAGATCGCCGACCTCGACTCGATCGTCGGCTGTCCCGGCCGCCGTGCGCCGACGACCTCGGGCACCTCGCCCGCGATCCCGCGGACCACGACGGCCACCGCACCCGCGACCACCTCGACGGTCGTGCCGCCCGCCCCCGTCCCCACGACGACCGTGCCGCCGACCAGCACCAGCCCACCGGTCACGACGTCGGGCGCGCCGGGCGCCACCACGACCTCCCCGCTGGACACCGACGGCACCCCGGAGACCTCGGAGGCGCTGTCGGTGACGGGCTTCTGCGACCCCACGCTGCAGTCGGTGCTCGACGGGGCCTCGTCCGGGGCCATCGACGAGGACACCGCGCTCGCGCTGGCCGAGCCGATGCTCTGGCGCGCGACGCCGGTGGTGCCGCTCTTCCAGGCCGCCACGACCCTGGTCAGCCCGGCCCGCCGCACGGACGTCGTCGTGCCGCCGCTCGGGGTCAGCCCGTTCGCCGCGGCGGGCGGGTGGCGCCCGCCCGCGCGCCAGGCGCAGGCCAATGGCGACGCGAACAACTGACCGGTCGGCGCCCCGATCCTCCGTCCGGGTGCGTCGCGGACTCCGAGCGACGAACTCGTCACACTGCGGAAACGCCGCGGGGTGGCGTGACAGGTCTGGACCACTTAGGTTGCCCGCGGCGAGGTGGTTCGTCGCTCAAACATCACCGGGAGGTGTGGTGACCAGGTTCACCGGGCGCGGTCGGTCGCGCTGGATTCTCGTCGCGGCCGCGACGGCGCTCGTCGCCCTCGTGGCCGCCTGCGGCGGTGGCGGCGGCGGGAGCGGCTTCGGCTCCACGCAGGCGCCCCAGGCGAAGGGCCGGCAGGGCAACGTCTACCACGCTCCCCAGGTCGCGTCCGGGCCCGGCGTGGTCGTGGCGGCCGACACCTCGTACACGGCGTACAACAACGACACGGCGGCGGCCAACTCGGTCTACAACCTCTACCCGCTGCTGCCGGTCCTCTCCGCGGCCACCGTCCTCGACAACGACGGCACCCCGCTGATCAACGGCGACATGATGGACGGGATCGACCTCGTCTCGTCGAACCCGGAGACGGTGCAGTGGAAGATCAAGCCCGGCGTGACCTGGTCCGACGGCCAGCCGTGGAACTGCAAGGACTTCTACCTCGCCTACCTCGCCGGTAGCGGCAAGATCCCCGGCTTCACCGCCGCGAGCACCAACGGCTACGGCAACATCGGGCAGGCCCAGTGCCTGAACGACACGACGTTCCAGGCCACGTTCGCCCAGCCCTTCGCGGACTACATCGGCCTGTTCAGCCAGAACAACGGCGACCTGCTGCCGGCCCACGTCCTGGAGCAGAAGACGGGGATCCCCGACGTCCGCCAGATCACCCCGCAGTCGCCGCCCGACCAGCTCGCGAAGCTGACCCAGTTCTGGAACACCGGGTGGAACGGCTTCGACAAGTCGGTCGACCTGTCGTCGGGCCCGTACCAGTTCGACAGCTGGGTGCAGGACCAGTCGGTGAAGCTCACGCGCAACCCCGCCTGGAAGGGCAACCCCGGCGGCCCGGAGACGTTGACCTACCGCAACATCGCCGACGCCACGGCCGCGGCGCAGGCGCTGCAGAACAACGAGATCCAGGTGACGGCCAACCAGCCCGACGTGAACTCGGCGAACCTGCTGCGTGGGCTGGCCGCCCAGGGCATCAAGTTCCAGGCGACGTCCGGCGCCTCGTACGAGCACCTGGACATGAACTTCAAGAACCCGCTGTTCGCCGACAAGGCGGTGCGGGAGGCCTTCGCCCAGTGCGTGCCCCGGCAGGAGATCGTCGACAAGCTCATCAAGGGCATCCAGCCCGACGCGGCGCCGCTGCAGAGCCTGATGTTCCTGCCGACCCAGAAGGGCTACCAGGACTCGTACTCCCAGATCGCGACGGGCAACGTCGCGCAGGCCAACCAGACCCTCGCCGCCGACGGGTGGGCCAAGGGACCCGACGGCGTCTACGCCAAGGCCGGGAAGGAGCTCACGTTCCGGATCAGCCACACCAACGTCCCGCGCCGCGAGCAGACGGTGCAGCTGATCCAGGCGGCGTGCGGGCAGGCCGGCATGAAGGTGGTCGACGACAACGACCCGAACTTCCTCGACACCCGCGTCGGGTCCGGGGACTTCGACGTCGCCATGTACGCCTGGCAGAACGACCCGTTCGTCTCCTCCCACCAGTCGATCTACCAGACCGGCGGCGGACAGAACCACCAGAACTACTCGAACCCCCAGCTCGACACGCTGATGGCGCAGGCGACGTCCAACCTCGACCCCAACGGCTACGTCGCGCAGTGGCAGCAGGCCGACAAGCTCATGGCCGGGGACGTCGCGTCGATCCCGCTCTACGTGCAGCCGAACACCGTCGGCTACACCGACAAGATCGACAACGTGTGGTACCAGCCGAACCTGGGCGCCATGCTGCACGCGAACGAGTGGGCCGTCAGTCAGTAGTCCACACTTCTCCGATCACTGATCACCTCCTGCCGGGCCGGCGATCCCGGCCCGGCAGGAGGAGTCCGAATGTGAGGTGACACGTGGCCGCCTACATCGTGCGGCGCGTCCTGATCTCGATCGGCGTGCTCTTCGTGGCGTCGTTCCTGCTCTACCTCGCGGTGGCGAGCTCGGGCGACCCGCTCGCCGCGCTCCGGGCCCGGCCGGGCATCACCCCGGCGGCCATCGACGCCACCGCCCGGAACCTCGGGCTCGACCACTCCGTGCTGGTGCGCTGGTGGAACTGGCTCACCGGGGTGCTCTCCGGGGACTGGGGCACCAGCGTCGCCCTCGGGTCGGCGCAGGCGCCCGTGTTCTCCACCGTCGTCCGCGCGCTCTGGGTCACCATCCGGCTCGTCGTGATCGCCGAGTTCATCGCACTCCTCGGCGGCGCCGCGGTCGGCGCGATCGCCGCACTGCGGCAGTACTCGATCACCGACTACGTCGCCACGACGCTCGCGTTCGTGCTGTTCTCGATGCCGGTCTTCTGCATCGCGATCATCCTCAAGACCTACGGCATCCAGTTCAACCTGCTGCTGATCGACCTCGGGGGCGAGCGCTGGCTGACGACGGCGGGTCCGCCCGACGGCGGATTCACCGGCAGCCCGGGCGAGGTCTTCTTCAAGTTCACCGGGACCTACGTGCTCCCGACGATCGCGCTCGCCGCCATCAGCTTCGCCGCGTACAGCCGGTTCCAGCGGGCCTCGATGCTCGAGGTCATGCGCCAGGACTACGTGCGGACGGCGCGGGCGAAAGGGCTCTCCGAGCGGCAGGTGGTGCTCCGGCACGCCCTGCGCAACGCGCTGCTCCCGGTGACGACCTACTTCGCCTACAACTTCGGCGCGGTGTTCGGCGGGGCGATCGTCACCGAGCAGGTCTTCGGCTGGAACGGGATGGGCTCGCTGCTCGTGCGCTCCATCGAGCAGTACGACCCCAACATGCTCATGGGCTGGCTGCTCGTCACCGCGACCATCGTCGTGCTGTTCAACCTCATCGCGGACATCGCGTACAGCTACCTCGACCCGAGGATCCGCCTTGGCTGAGACCACCGACGTCGCACGGACCCATCCCGGCAAGGTCCCGGCGCCCGACCCGAAGGGCGACGGCGGGGAGCCCGGGGCGGTGTACCTGTCGCAGGGGCAGCTCGTCCTGCGGCGCTTCCTGCGCCACCGCGCGGCGATGACCAGCCTGTCGATCCTCGTGCTGTTCGTCCTCTTCGTCTACGTCGCGCCCCCGTTCCTCGGCTACTCGCTGACCGACCTCTCGGCCGGCTCCTACGAGGACCCGAGCCCCGCGCACGTCTTCGGCACCGACCAGGTCGGCGCCGACGTCTTCTCGCTGGTGATGAAGGGCTCCCAGTTCTCGCTGCAGATCGGTCTGCTGACCACGGTCATCGCCACGGTGATCGGCGTGCTGCTGGGGACGCTCGCCGGCTACCTCCGCCGGGGTGCGGACACGGCGATCTCGCGCCTCACCGACCTGTTCCTCGTGGTCCCGCTGCAGGCCGCCGCCGCGGTGCTGATCAACGGCGTCGGCGGCTCGTGGTGGCTCGTCGGTCTCGTCCTCGGGTTCTTCCTGTGGATGCCGATCGCGCGTGTCACCCGGGCGGAGTCGCTGTCGCTCTCCCAGCGCGAGTTCATCGAGGCGGCCCGCGCCGCCGGGGCCACGACCTGGCGGATCGTGACGCGGCACCTGGTGCCGAACATGGTCGGGACGATCGTCGTCAACGCGACGCTGACCCTGTCGCTGGCCGTGCTCACCGAGGCGGCGCTGTCGTTCATCGGCCTGGGCGTCCGGATCCCGGACACCTCGCTGGGGCTGGTGCTCAACCAGAACTACACCCAGCTGGCGACGCGGCCGTGGCTGTTCTGGGCGCCCTTCGTGGCGATCGTGCTGATCTCCCTGACCATCAACTTCATCGGCGACGGGCTGCGCGACGCGTTCGACCCCCGCCAGACCCGGAGGTGAGCCCGGTGTCGCAGGACGAGGCACTCCTCGAGGTCGACGGCCTCTCGGTGACGTTCGACTCCGAGGAGGGCGACGTCCACGCCGTGCGGGACGTGAGCTTCTCCGTCGAGCCCGGGGAGGTGCTCGGCGTCGTCGGCGAGTCCGGGTCGGGCAAGTCGGTGTCGCTGATGGCCGTGCCGCGGCTGCTGCCCGGTTCGGCCCGCGTCACCGGCTCGATCCGCTTCGCCGGCCAGGAGCTGGTCGGGGCGTCGGCGGAGACGTTGCGTGGGCTGCGCGGCGCCGAGATCGCGGTGATCTTCCAGGACCCGATGAGCTCGCTGAACCCGGTGCACACCGTGGGCAGGCAGATCGCCGAGGCCCGCCGGGCGCACGGCGAGGTGTCCAAGGACGAGGCCTGGGCCGACGCGATCGCCGCGCTCGCCCTCGTCGACATCCCGCAGCCCGAGGCCCGCGCGAAGCAGTACCCGCACGAGTTCTCCGGCGGCATGCGCCAGCGCGCGATGATCGCCATGGCGATGGTCAACCGGCCGCGGCTCATCATCGCCGACGAGCCGACGACGGCCCTCGACGTCACCGTCCAGGCGCAGGTCCTCGAGGTGCTCGACCAGGTCCGGGTCGAGTCGGGCGCCTCGATGGTGCTCGTCAGCCACGACCTCGGCGTGGTCGCCGGCACGGCCGACCGCGTGCAGGTCATGTACGGCGGCACGATCGTGGAGACCGGGCCGACCGAGGAGGTCTTCGACCACCCGCGGATGCCCTACACGGTCGGGCTGCTGTCCTCGCTCCCCGTCGTGGACCAGATCGGGGGGCGGCTCACCCCGATCCCGGGCGCCCCGCCGTCGCTGGTCGCCCTCCCGCCGGGCTGCTCCTTCGCGCCGCGCTGCCCGCTCGTCGAGGACGCGTGCCGGACCGAGGAACCGCCGCTGGAGAACGTGACGGCGGCTCCCGACGACGCCGAGCACGACACCCGTTGCCGGCGCTGGCGGGTCCTCGCCGAAGGTGGCGCCCCCGATCTCTTCGCGCACACCGACGGGGCGAACGACGTGGAGGTGACCGCATGAGCTCCGCCCCCGCCGGGACCACCGCTCCCGCGACCGGCGAGCCCCGCGACGGTGCCCTGCTGCAGGTCCGGGACCTCACCACGACCTTCCCGGTGCGCGGCCAGGGCGTCCTGCGCCGCGTCGTCGGGCAGGTCCAGGCCGTCTCCGGCGTGTCCTTCGACGTCGACGAGGGCGAGACCCTCGGTCTCGTCGGGGAGTCCGGGTGCGGGAAGTCGACGACCGGCCGGTCGATCCTGCAGCTCGTCCGGCCCGACTCCGGGTCGGTCCGCTACGACGGCCGCGAGCTGGTCGGGCTCTCGGCGAAGCAGATGCGGCCGCTCCGGCGCGAGCTCGCGATGGTCTTCCAGGACCCGTTCGGGTCGCTGGACCCCCGCCTGCCCGTCTCCGAGCTCATCGCCGAGCCGCTGCGGATCCACGGCGTGTACCCCGACGAGGCGGCGCTGCGGGCGCGCGTCGAGGAGCTGCTGGGGCTCGTCGGTCTCAAGCCGGAGCACCGCAGCCGGTACTCCCACGAGTTCTCCGGCGGGCAGCGCCAGCGCATCGGGATCGCGCGGGCCCTCGCGGCGAACCCACGGCTGATCGTCCTCGACGAGCCGGTGTCGGCGCTGGACGTCTCGGTGCAGGCCGGGGTGGTCAACCTGCTCGAGGAGCTCCAGGAACGCCTCGGGCTCTCCTACCTGTTCATCGCCCACGACCTGTCGGTGGTGCGCCACATCTCCGACCGCGTCGCCGTGATGTACCTGGGCCGGGTCGTCGAGGTGGGCGACGCGGCCTCGGTCTACGACAACCCCCGCCACCCCTACACGCGGGCGCTGCTCTCGGCGGTGCCGCTGCCCGACCCGGCCGCGGAGCGCCGGCGCCGCAAGTCGCGGGTGGTGCTCGCCGGCGAGATCCCCAGCCCGGCCAACCCGCCGTCGGGGTGCCGGTTCCGCACCCGCTGCCCGAAGGCGCAGCAGCTCTGCGCCGAGGAGACGCCGGTGCTGCGGCCCTCCGACCCGGCGGGCCGGCACACCTTCGCCTGCCACTTCCCGGAGGGGGACGCCGACTCGGCGGTGTGACGCTCCCTCGGCCTCGGCCCCCTCCTTCGGACGGCAGCAATGGCGCGTTGCTGGCGTCTGACGGCAGGACGGCGCCGTTCGCTCATGGGCCGGCCTGGGGCCCGGTGGCAGCAATGGCGCGTTGCTGCCGTCAGGCGGGTGAACGGCGCCGTTCGCTCATGGGCCGGCGTGGGCGAGCGCGACCAGGGCCCGCGTGCGCTCGGACCCCGGTTCGGCGCGCAGCGCGGCGACGGCGTTCGCCGGGGCGAGGGCGCGGCACCAGGCGTGGAGCAGGTCGGGGTCCAGGCCGTCGAGCTCGCGGGCCAGGGCGGCGATCGTCGCCTCGACGCGGACGGGGTCGACGAGCACGAGGTCGACGAGGTCGCTGGTGCGGTCGCCGGTGCAGGGACGGGGGTCGACGACGACGGCGCCGTCGGGCCCGGCGAGCAGGTTCCCGCCGTGCAGGTCGCCGTGGACCAGCCCGAGGTGACCGGGCCGGGCGGCCAGCTCCGCGGCCCGCGCCTCCCCGCGGTCGAGGAGCCCGGGCGACAGGAACGGCCGGACCCGCTCGTCGTCGGCGCGGCGGCGGACCAGCCCGAGCCCGAACGCCATCCGGTCGGCCAGCGATTCCAGGCCGGGCACGACGCCGGGCGTGGCCCAGAGCTCCCGCAGGGCCGGCATGACGGCGGGGTCGGTCGCGCGGGCGTCGGCCACCGCGTCCCCGGGACGGACGCGCGCCAGCAGCACCGCGCCCTCGTCGTGCTCGAGCAGGTCGACCACGTGCGCCGCCGGGGCCCAGTGGGCGAGGGCGGCGGCCTCGGCGCCCGCGATCCCGGCGTCGGGGTGCAGCTTGAGCACAGCGCGGTCGGCGGGCAGGACCAGCGCGGAGTTCCCGGAGAGCACGGTGCCGTCGAGCCGCAGGTCCCACCGACGCGCCAGGCCGGCGACCAGCGCCGGCACCGCGTCGAGCCACGCCGACACCTCGGCGCCGAAGCGCACCGTGAGCCGGCGGCGGGCCTCGTCGGGGACCTGGATCATCGCTCCAGGGTGGCCCGGCGAGGCCCGCGGCGGCGATCGAGATCCTGCGCTGACGTCCTACTTGGCGGCCGCCGCATAGGTCGTGGCGACACGAGCGCTCTCGATGTCGTACACGGCCGTCGAGGTGATCGCGGGATCGCGGTACATGCCCATCTTCCAGTAGTCGAACTGGGCGGCCGTGGCCGATTCCGTGACGTCCTCGTCCGTCGAGGCCCCGGGCTCCTTCGGGGTGCCGGTCGGCTGCGGGGTGGCCGCCTGCGCCGCGGCCTGGGTCGCCGCCTCCTGGGCGCTCGCCTTCTTCTTGCTGACCTTCGGGTAGAGCGTGCCGCTCGGCGGGTGGTACCCGGAGACGACCTGCTTGCCGTTGAGCCAGACGTCGATCGTGCCGACCGACGGCGTGCGCGAGAAGACGATGTGGACCACCAGGTTCGTCTGCGCCCCGGTCACCGCCGGCCCGATCGGACGCGACCAGTACTTCTTGCCCGCCGGGCCCTTCGGATAGCCGTATCCGCCGTCGATGAAGACGTTGCCGTTCCCCACTTTCAGCTCGACCGGCGGGGAACCGTCACCGTCGTTCTTCCACTGGGTGATGACCTGCCAGCTGGGTTCGGCGATCGGGAAGCCGGGCGGAAGGGTGAACGAGTCGCCGAAGTAGTAGTTCGAGCCCTCGGTGAAGGTGAAGACCTTGGGCTCGATCTCCGACCGGGTGCCACCACCCGGAACGGTGAACCGGGCCGCTTTCGACGGCGGGTCCACCGTGCTGGTGACCAGCACCGGAGCGGCCGCCCCGACGTCGTTGTACGGGGTGTCGCGGAACTTCGCGAAACCTTTCTCGGTGAACGCCGAGTTCCAGACCACGTTGGACGCGGCCTCTGCCGCGAGGGCCCACGACACCATGAGTCCGATCGTGAGGACGACGATCGATGCGGCGCGCACGCCCGACACCCGGGTTCTTTTCACGGCTCGTGACCATAGAGAGAGCCGGCGTCTGTGGGCATCACTCCGAAGGCCCAACATTCGAGGCGGGATCTTCCGTGTTACGTGGATATCGGGGATGTTGTGGCGGGTGGTGAAGGTGCCCGGTTTGTGATTACGCCGATCAGGCAAGAAAGGAGACGTGGTCGAGCCGGCCGGATATGGTCCGGACTCGGACGGTCGTGCGCCACTCCCGGATCCCCTCCGGGCCGCTCCACCCCTCCCGGCCCTGGCGAGCGGGATCGCGAGACGACACCATCCGTCCGTGGACGAGATCGAGGAGTGGAGCCGGGCCCAGGCGCGGGTGATCGCGCTGATGGAGGCCGCGACCGACGAGCAGGTGGCGCGCACCGTGCCCGCCGCCCCGGACTGGACCGCGCGGGACCTGTTCTCGCACATGGTCGGGCTGGGCAGCGACGTCGTCGCCGGGGACGAGCCCGACGACCACAACCCGGACTGGACCGCGAAGCAGGTCGAGAAGCGCAAGGACGCGACCGTCGACGACCTCGTCACCGAGTGGCGCGAGACCGCCGAGCCGCTGCGGGAGTGGATGACCGAGCACGGCACCCGCCCCCTCGGCGACGTGGTCATCCACGAGCAGGACCTGCGGGGCGCCCTCGGTGTCTCCGGTGGCCAGGACACCGAGGGGCTCGCGGCGATCAGGGACCGGTTCACGACGCGGGTCGCCGACCGGCTGCCCGAGGGCACGACGCTGGGCCTGGTCGGGGATTCGTGGTCGTGGGCCTCCGACGGCGGCGATCCGGAGCAGGCGGACGTCGTCGTCGCGGCCCCCGACTTCGAGCTCGCCCGGGCGCTGATGGCCCGCCGCTCGGCCGGCCAGATCCGATCCTGGACCCGGTCGGGCGACGTCGAACCGGTGCTGGACGCCTTCGCCACCCTCGGCGCGCTCCCGGAGGACGACCGGCAGGAGTAGGCGCCGTCGAGTGGACCTGGATGGTGGCCCGGCCCGCCATCAGGGTCCACTCGGCTCGAAAGGCCGCCGTCGAGTGGACCTGGGTGGTCGCCCGGGCCGCCGTGGGGGTCCACTCGGTGGCGCCCGGCCGTCCGATCGACCCGCGGCTAGGGTGCGCGACGTGCCCGCGCCCCGCCGGTTGGTCCTCGTCCACGCCCATCCGGACGACGAGACCATCACCAGCGCCGGGCTGATGGCGCGGGCCGTCGAGGCGGGGGTCGGGGTCACGCTGGTGACCTGCACCCTCGGAGAGCTCGGCGAGGTGATCCCGCCCGAGCTGAAGGCCCTCGAGGGTTCCCCGGAGCTGGCCGACCACCGCGCGGGCGAGCTGGACCGGGCCTGCGCCGCGCTCGGCGTCAGCGACCACCGCCTGCTCGGCGGGCGGGGCCGCTGGCACGACTCCGGCATGGTGGCCACCGGCGAGGGCATCCGCGCCGCCGCGCCCGAGGACCTCGGGGAGGGGGCGTTCTCGCGCCGCGCGGACGTCGACCTCCAGGTCGCCCAGCTCGTCGAGATCCTCACCGAGGTCGAGCCCGACGTCGTCGTCAGCTACGACGCCGCCGGCGGCTACGGGCACCCCGACCACGTCCGGGCCCACGAGATCGCCGGCGGTGCCGTGGAGCGGCTCGACCCGCTGGGCGAGCGCATCGCGCTCTGGGCCACCGCCGCCCCGCACGACGACGTCGCCGACGGGCTCGACGCGCTGCGCCGCCGGGCGTGGCTGCCGCTGCCCGTGCCCCCCGTCGAGGACCTCCCGACGATGCCCGACGACGCGGTCACCGTGCGCCTCGCCCTGGGCCCGGCGCGCGTGCGCAAGCTCGCCGCGCTCCGGGCGCACGCCACGCAGATCCAGGTGTTCGACGACGGGCACGAGCCCCCGGCGTTCGCGCTCTCGAACGGCCTGGCCCAGCCGGTCCTGCGCGTCGAGGGCTTCGTGCTGCTGCGCGGACCGGCCGGGGCCGTGGCCGCGCTGGCGGCGCTGTCGGCGTGAGCGGACGGGCCGTCCTGCAGGGCGTCGCGGCCGCCGTCCTGCTGCTCGACACGGTGCTGCTCGCGATGAGCGAGGTCGCGTGGCTCTCGATCCGGATCGGGACGGTGCCCCTGCCGGTCTCGGCGCTGGTCGCGGCCGTGACGACCCCGCTGCTCGTCCGGGCCGCCGACACGGTCCGGCCCGGCACCCGGCTGGCGCTGGCCCCCGTCGTGGTGTGGCTGGTCGTGGTGCTCGTGACCGGCTTCTGGAGTCCCGCCGGGCCGGGGATGTTCCCGCCGGACTGGCGCGGCATCCTGCTCATCGCGGCGGGACTGCTGCCCGGCGCGTGGGTCGCGGCCCGCCCGGTGCGTCCGGCACCCGTCAGCGACGACGCTCCGCACCCACCAGGCCGATGAGCGTCCAGGCCGCCGACACCCCGAGCAGCGGCACCGCGAACGAGGCGATCGACGGCGCCAGGTCGATGTCGACCCGGCAGGCCACCAGCAGCGCGACCGCGACGACCACACCGAGCAGCCCGTCGGCGACCCGGATGCCCCGCGGCGGGGGCGGCGGACGGCGCGCCGAGGCCGCCGCGGCCATCGCGCGCGGGCCGGGCATCGGACCGTCGGCGCCGTGCGGAGCCGTCGGGGCCCGGAAGCCGTCGTCGTCGACCACCCGCGCGCGGCCGCGGCCCCGCAACCCCGCCCCGAGCAGGTCGTCCACCGCCGGTCCGAGGGCGCCGCGCCCGGCGCGCACCGTGCGGGAGGCGTGGACCAGCGTGGCGTGACCGTGGTCGGTGGCGGCCAGCTCGGCGTACTCGACCTCCCACTCGTCGAGGCGCCCGGCGGCGGCGCGGAAGACGAGTCGTCGCTCACGGCGCCGCGCCCCGGGCGGGAACCACCAGGACACCGAGCGGGTGCCGTCGCGCCCGGTGCGGCACGCCCCGTAGTGCGCCCCGAGCGCGGTCAGCTGCGGCCCGACCTCCGCGCGCACGGCGTTCGCCCAGATCCCACCCGTCACGGCCCCACCCCCCGGACGACGACTGTGACACGCGTCATCACGCCGCGGCCAGGCGCAGCGGGCGGTTCGCCGGGGTGCGCATCGGGCACGAGGTGGACATGGCAGCCGTCTCCGACCAGTACATGATCAGCGTGCTGCGACCGTTCGTCGCCGCGACCGGCCCGGTGCTGACGGGGCTGCGCGACGCCGACCCGTTCCGGCTGGGCCGGCTCGCCCGCAAGCGCGCCCTCGAGCTGGAGTCGGCCCCGTCCGACGCCCCGCCGGAGCCGCCGCCGACGACGCGGCGCGGCAAGGTCCGACGGGCCGTCGGGACCGTCCGGCGCCGCGCCCTCGACCGCCTCGCCACCTCCCGGCTGCCCGGCACGCCCCGGTGGTCGGCCATGTCGCCGGAGGAGCGCGACCACTGGTGGGTGGCGCGGGTGGGGCGGTTCACCTCCGCCGTGGCGTCGATCCCCGGGATCGGCGGCGCCCTGGCCCGTCGGCTCCCCGTCTCGGACGTCATGGGGCTGGCCGCCCAGGGCCTCGTCGTGTGCGCGATCGCCGGGGAGCACGGGGTGACCGGGCGCGACGACCAGGTGCGCCTGCTCGGCAGGGTCCTCTTCGAGCGCGATCTGCGCCCCGGGGAGTACGGGGACCCGCACGACGACCGTGTCGAGCGCGAGGCCCGCGACCTCACCGGCGAGCTGCCCACCACCCCGGAGCACGCCCGGGACGGCCGGCTGCGGGCCCTCGCCCGCGC
Organism: uncultured Actinomycetota bacterium; assembly: GCA_963849235.1. Taxonomy (GTDB): domain Bacteria; phylum Actinomycetota; class Actinomycetes; order Mycobacteriales; family Pseudonocardiaceae; genus Actinomycetospora. The sequence goes on from CAWKGY010000016.1 coordinate 50,785, forward strand.
CGTCTGGCGGATGGGGCGCTCGCTGTTCGCCCTGCACGAGGAGCTCGACCGCCGCCCGCAGGGCCGCTGGTGGTGGCGCACGCTCGCGAACCTGCCGGTCGTCGGGGCCTTCGCGGCCTACAAGAGCGAACGCTCCGGGTTGAAGCGGGCGGCCCGGCGGGCAGCCGCGCAGGTCGGCGGGGCGCGGCCCTGACGGACCGGAGGCGCGGACAAGATCCGGATGTGGCGTCACTCTCCTCATCGAGGGGTCGACCCGCCCGGGCGTGACGCGCCGCCGAACGGAATACTGCAGGGCGGTTTCACCGACGTCGCGGGACCACCGACGCACCGACCACCACCGGCTGCCGTCGACCCGCGTCCCGCGGCGGTGACGAGAGCGAGGAGCAGGAGACCGACGTGACGTACGTGATCGCCGAACCGTGTGTGGACGTGCTCGACAAGGGGTGCATCGAGGAGTGCCCGGTCGACTGCATCTACGAAGGGGGCCGGATGATGTACATCCACCCCGACGAGTGCGTCGACTGCGGGGCCTGTGAGCCGGTGTGCCCGGTCGAGGCCATCTACTACGAGGACGACGTCCCCGACCAGTGGTCGGTGTACACGCAGGCCAACGTGGACTTCTTCAACGAGCTCGGGTCGCCGGGCGGGGCGTCCAAGGTCGGCAAGACCGACCGCGACGTGGGCCCGGTGCCGAACCTGCCGCCGCAGGGGGAGTGACGACGATCCCGGGCGAGGCGGGGGCGGCGGGCCGAGCGCGCCGCGCGTTGCCCGACTTCCCGTGGGACAGCCTCGCGGCGGAGACGGCGACGGCGCGGTCGCACCCCGACGGCGTCGTCGACCTCTCCGTCGGCACCCCCGTCGACCCGGTCCCCGAGATCGTGGCGTCGGCGCTGCAGCGGGCGTGGAACTCCCCGGGCTACCCCCAGACCTGGGGGACCCCGCGGCTGCGGGCGGCGGCCGTGGACGCGCTCGAGCGCCGGTTCGGGGCCGAGGGCGTGGTCCCCGACGCCGTGCTGCCCACCATCGGCTCCAAGGAGCTGGTGGCGTGGCTGCCGACGCTGCTCGGGCTCGGGGCCGGTGACGTCGTCGCCATCCCCGACCTCGCGTACCCGACCTACGAGGTCGGGGCGCTGCTGGCCGGCGCGTCGTCGGTGCGTGTCGCCGACGACGAGCCCCTGCCCGCGGGGGCACGACTCGTCTGGCTGAACTCGCCGTCGAACCCGACGGGGCGGGTGCTGGGCGTCGAGGCGCTCGCGGCCCGGGTGGCGGAGGCGCGCCGGCTCGGCGCCGTCGTCGCCTCCGACGAGTGCTACCTGGGGCTGCCCGCGCCGGGCGCGGACCCGGTGTCCGTGCTCGACCCCCGGGTGCACGGCGGATCGGTGGAGTCGCTGCTGGCCGTCCACTCGCTGTCGAAGACCTCACAGCTCGCGGGCTACCGGGCGGCCTTCGTGGCCGGCGACCCGACACTGGTGGCCGAGCTGCTCGCCGTCCGCAAGCACGCCGGGATGATCGTGCCGCGGCCCGTGCAGGAGGCGATGACGGCGGCGCTCTCGGACGACGCGCACGTCGCGGAGACCCGGGAGCGCTACGACGCGCGCCGTGCCGTGCTCCGCCCGGCCCTCGAGCAGGCCGGGCTGCGGATCGACCACTCCGAGGCCGGGCTCTACCTCTGGGCGACGGCGGGCCGGCCCTGTCGCGAGACCGTGGGGTGGCTCGCCGAGCGCGGCATCCTCGTCGCGCCGGGGGAGTTCTACGGCCCGGCCGGGGCGCAGCACGTGCGGGTCGCGCTGACCGCGTCGGACGAGCGGATCGCGGCGGCGGCGGCCCGGCTGTAGGTGCGCTGCGCGCCCGTGAGCAGTAACTGCGGTCATCGCCGCACTGAGTGCTCACGAGCGCGGAGCGCACCTCTGGAACAGACCCGGCGCCGCGCCCTGCACCACCGAGGCCACCTGCAGCCAGCGCGGCACGAACACCTCCGCCCGGTCCCGCTCGACCGCGCGCAGCGTCGCCGCCGCGACCCGGTCGGCCGGGACCGGGCGGGGGAACGAGCGGTCGTAGCCCCGGCGCGCCAGGAACGGGGTGTCCACCGCGCCCGGCAGCACCGTGGTGACCCCGACGCCCGGCTCCTCCAGGCGCAGCGCGTCCGCGAACGTCCGCAGGCCCGCCTTGGCCGCCGAGTAGGCCGCCTCGCCGGCGACTCCCAGCGCCGCGATCGACGCGACGAACACCACGTGCCCCCGCGCGTCCCGCACGGCGGGCCAGAGGGCCCGGGTGAGGGCCACCGGCGCCACGAGGTCCGCGGCCAGGACCGCGTCGACCTCACCCGCGTCGGCCTCGCGGAACGGCCCGGCCGACCCGATCCCCGCGGCGTGCACCACCAGCCCGACCCCGTGCTCGCCGCACGCCGCGACGACGGCCGAGCGGCCCGCCGTCGTCGTCAGGTCGGCGACGACGCCGTGGGCCCCGGTCGCGGAGGCGACCGCGTCGAGACGGCCCGCGTCCCGGCCGGTGACGACCAGCGGGGCCGATCGTCCGGCGAGCCGGCGCGCGATCGCCTCCCCGATCCCCGACGAGGCGCCCGTGACCAGGGCGGGCGCGCCGTCCGGGGTCATCCGGGGCAGCTGCTGGAGGCCGACGACTCCGGCGCCGGATCCTGGGGGACCGGACCGTGGCGGGCCTGGTCGTGGGGCACCGGGTCCCGGTCGCGCTGCTCCCAGATGGCGGCGTCCTCGGGGGCCTCGCCGCGGCGGAGCAGGACGGTGCTGCGCAGGGTCACCGCGGCGATCCCCAGGAGGACGACGAGCCCGGCAACGGCCTGACCGGCGATCAGCGGCCCCGAGGTGTCGAGGTCCTCCCCGAGCCACGCGATGCCGGCGAAGACCCCGACGATCGGGTCGGCGGTGGTGATGACCGCGACCGAGGGGGAGACCAGCCGGCCCTGCTGGAAGGTGTTCTGGCTGAGCAGGAAGCCCATCGGGCCGACCACGCAGGCCGCGTAGAGGGCCGGCGTCGTGAACAGCTCGCCGAAGCCGCCCCGCACCGCCGTCGTCACGGCCTTCATCAGCGCCGCGGTGATCCCGAACAGGATCCCGGTGGCGAGCGCGAGGGCGAGGATGCGGATGGGGTGGTTCGACAGGCCCGAGAAGATCAGGCAGCCCGCGATGACGGCCACGATCGTGATGAGAAAGGCCGGCGAGGCGGTCACGTCGAGGTGCTCGGACCCCGGCCCCGACACCGGGCGCGCCTGCAGCAGGAACGCCGCCAGCCCCGCCGCGGTGAGCAGGCCGCCGCCCACGACCCAGCGGTCCGGCGTGCGGTGGTGCAGCAGGGCGGAGAAGACGCCGGCGAAGACGACGCCGGTGACGAGCAGCGGCTGCACGATGGTCAGCGGGCCGAACGCGAGGGCCACGAGCTGCATCGAGAGGGCGAGCACGGTCATCACGAGCCCGAGCAGCCACCAGGGATGCCGGATGAGGTCGACGACGAGCCGTGGGCTCAGCGTCGAGGACACCGGTACCTCGTGCGTGGCGCGCTGTTGCGCGGCACTGGCCATCCCGAACCCGGCGGCTCCGACGACCGCTGCGGGAACGGCGACCAGCATCGATACGGCTTCGGTCACCGCAATTCGCCTCCGTGCCGGCCCCCGGGGCTCGGTGGGCCGTGTCAATCCCTCGTCAGATCCATCATCCTCCTCTCAGGCAACGCCTGCTTCACGAATCAGTGCCGCCCATGCCGCGTCCACGCGTTCGGGGAGGTCGTCGTCGGCCAGCACGGCGTCGTCGACCGTGATCCCGATGCCCAGGGTGCGGCCCCACGCGATGGCCCCGACGGCCACCCCGACCCCCTCCGCCAGCGGCAGCACCGGCACGACCTCGGCCACCAGCCCGCCCCCGATGTGCAGGGGCCGGCGGACGCCCGGCATCACCGAGACGATGAGGTGGAAGAACCGGCCGCCGTAGGTGAGGCGGGCGAACACGCGCTGGACGATCCGCGGGAACCGGCCCAGAGCGGCGAGGACCGCGGCCGACCCCTCCGCCTGCCCGGACCCCTGGCCGCGCTCGAGGGCCGCGGCGACGTCGCCGACCCGCTTCCGGACCGGTCCCGGCGCCACGGGCAGGTCGACGGCGACGGCGGCCGTGCGGTTGCCGGTCTGCGCGTGGTCGGCGCCTGCCCGCAGGCGGGCGGTGAGCGGGACCATCGCCCGGACCGTGGTCGCCCCCGGCCCGGCGAGGGCCTCGGCGACCGCGGCGACGACGACGACGGTGGTGCTGGTCCCGAGCGCCCGCGCGAGGGCACGGACCTCGGCGGCGTCCACGACCCGGCTCACCAGCCGGGTCGTGGTGGCGCCCCCACGGGAGCGGTCGCCGAGGGCCCCGGCGCGGGCCCCGCCGGCGCGGGCGAGGGCCGCGACGCCGGTGAGTCGCCGGCGGGCGAGGGCACGGCGCGCGGACCGGCGGGCACGGTCGTCGTCGGGAGCGTCCGGGCGCTCGTCGCGTCGGGACCCCACCGGGACGCCCGCGCTCTCGTCGGTGAACAGCCGCACGAGGGCGTCGGTGACCCCGAGCCCGTCGCCGAGGCTGTGGTGCACCGCCGCGAGCACGGCGACCTCGCGGGGCCCGGTCCGCGTGACGGTGAGCCGCCACCCGACGTCGCGGGGGTCGACCGGGGCGCCGACCACCCAGAGCGTGGTCAGGACGTCGCGGTCGCCCTCGCGCAGGACGGGGTCGACGTGCCGGGCGGGGTCCGGGGTGGTGGGCCGCCAGCGCAGGGCACCGGTGTCGTCGAGGCGCCGGGCGAGCAGCGGGATGCCGGCGGCGCGTTCGCGGACCCGGTCGGCGATGAAGGCGGGCCAGTCGGTCGCGTCGTCGTCCGGGACGGCGATGGTGATCCGCGCGCCGAGCACCTGCGGGACCCGCGCGGTGGAGGCGTGCCAGAACAGCGCGTCCTCCGAGCGCATCCGCTCGACCCGTCCGGTCCCGGCGAGCGCGACGGCGAGGTCATCGCCGGGGGCGCGGTCCCGGACGGCGGCGACGCGGGCCGCGTGGACCCGCGGGTCGGCGAGGGCCCGGACGGCCGCGGTGAGGGCGGCGGGGCCGGCGCACCGAGTGGCGAGGCCGGCGCGGGCGAGCAGGCGGGCGTTGTCGCGGCCGTGGCCGGGGATGGGGTCGACGACGAGGAGCGGACGGGCGCAGGCCAGCGCCTCGAACGCGCTGGCCCCGCCGCCCGTGGTGACCACGACGTCGACGCCGCGGGTGACGGTGGCCGGGTCGTCGATCCAGCGGTGGACCTCGACGCGGCCCGGGTGGGCGGCGGCGAGGCCGTCGAGGCGGTCGCGGACCCGCGGGTCGGTGGCGGCGACGACGGGGTCCGCGCCGGCGGCGAGGACCGCGGCGACGATCGTGGGGAGGTCGCCGAAGCCCAGCGAGCCGGCGGCGACGAGGACGCGGAGCCGCCCGGGTTCCGGCTCCGGCGGGCGGAACGCCGACACCACGGGCCAGCGCACGACGTGCACCGTCGCTCCCGGCGCCGACCGACGCACCCGTCGCGCCGCCTCCGGGGTGGTCACGAGGACCGCGTCGAGGTCGGCGTCGCACCACAGCGGCTGCGGTGCCGGGTCGGAGGGCACCACCACCGCGCGCGCCGGCAGCCGCCCGGTCCGGCGCAGGTGCCCGAGACCCGCGACCCCCTCGGGGAAGGTGGCGACGACGAGGTCCGGGCGGTGCCGGGCGAGCAGCGGCGCGATCGAGCGCGCGCTCCAGCGTCCGAGCACCGCTCGCGTCCCCGCCCGGAAGAACCCGACGTGGAGCAGCAGCCGGTAGTAGAGCCCGTAGAGCCAGGGGAGTGCCCGCACGCACGTGGCGTAGATCCCCGAGAACGTCCGCGGTGCGGTGGGGCCCATCCCGGCGAGGACGTCGCTCGTCACGACCTCGGCGTCGGGCCACGCCACCCCGACCGCCTCCGCGACGGCCGCCGCCGCGGCGTGGTGCCCGGCGCCGATCGAGCCGGAGAGCAGCAGCACCCGTCGGGGTGCTCCGCCCGGCCCACCGAGGGCCGCGGCGCTAGCGTGCCCGGGTGAGCCGGGAACAGCGGAGCCCGCGGAACCGGGGCGGGCAGCAGGCCCCGCCGCGCTGGTCGGACCGGCATCCGGGAACGGCCGTCCCGTCGTCGTCACCACGGACCCCCTCGCGTGTGCTGCTGCTCTCGGCCCCCGTCGGCGAGGGCCACGTCGCCGGCGCGCGGGCGCTCGCCGCGCGGATGCGTGTCGCGTGGCCCGACGCCGAGGTCACCGAGGTCGAGACCGTCGCCGGCGGTCCGCGCCGCACCCGGTTGCTCGCCCTCGCCTACCGCGTCGTGATGCGCCGCGCCCCCGGTCTCTACGGCCTCGCCTACGACGTCCTCGGCCGGCTGCCGCGCGTGGCCGCGTTCTTCCAGCGCGCCGGGGCCCCGGCCACCGCCCGCGCGCTGCGCCCGGTGCTGCGTCGCGGCGCCCCCGACCTCGTCCTCTGCACCTACCCGGTGACCTCCGGCGGGCTGGCGCTCCTGCGCCGCCGCGGCGAGCTCACCGCGCGCACCGTCGCCGTCGTCACCGACCCGGCCGTGCACCCCTTCTGGATCTGGCCCGACGTCGACGAGACCTGGGTGATGCTCGACGAGGCCGCCGACGCGGCCCGCCGGCTCGGCGCCCGGGACGTCCACGTGGTCCCGCCCGTCGTCGACCCGCGCTTCCGCCCCGGCCCCGGTTCCCGACGACGACGGCCTCACGGTGCTCGTCACCGGCGGCTCGCTGGGCTTCGGTGCGCTCGAGCACGCGGTCGACGCGGTGCTCGACGCCGGCCCGGGGGTGCGGGCGGTCGTCCTCTGCGGGCGCAACGAGGCCCTGCGCGCCCGCCTCGACGCCCGCCGGGACCCGCGGCTGCGGGCCCTCGGCTGGACCGACACCGTGCCCGCCGAGATGGCCGCGGCCGACGTCGTGCTCACCACCGGCGGCGGGATGATCGCCAGCGAGGCGCTCGCCGTGGGCCGCCCGGTGCTCTTCGCGACCCCGGTGCCCGGCCACGGCCGGGCCGGAGCCGCCGCGCTCGCCCGCGCGGGCCTCGCCGTCGTCTGCCCGCGCCCGTCCGACGTCACCGCCGCGGTGGCGGACCTGCGCGACGAGCCCGGGCACCGGGAACGGCTGGCCGCGGCGGCCCGGGCGTTCTCGGCCGGGGATCTCGACGGTGCCCTCGCGGGCCTCGCCGCCAGAACCGGGGCCGGCCCGGTGGGCGCCGAGAGGGACTAGGCGGCCGCGGCGGCCGGACCCCAGCGCAGTCGGACGCCCTCGCCGGCCAGCGAGGAGCGGAACCACCACAGCGAGATGGCGATCCCCACGCCCACCAGCGCGAACGACCCCGCGGTGGCGACCACCAGGTACGCCTCGACCGTGGCCACCGCGAGCGCCACGAGCGTGGTGGCGCCGTTCACGAGGAAGACCAGCGCCCACAGCAGCGACACCCGCCGGAAGAACTGCTGGACCTTCGGGCGCGAGGTCAGCGACTCCGGGAACGCCACGAAGTCGTCCGCGAGCCGGGCCAGCAGCGGGCGCCCCCCGCCGAACAGCGTCACCAGCAGCGCGGCCGCGAAGATGAAGTTCTGCGCGGAGGGCTCCAGGAAGTACACCAGCGCGCTGCCGGTCCAGAGCCCGATCGCCGTGCGCACCACGAGGATCGCCGTGGAGATCAGGAGGATCGCCGGCAGCGCCCGGCCCCACAGCAGGCGCGCCAGCACCGCGAGCGCCGACCACCCGAGCGCAGCCCAGAGGCCGGCGTCGAAGCCCGAGGTGTGGAGCAGCAGCGCGAAGAGCCCGAGCGGGATGAGGATCGACTCGCAGAGCGGCACCACGGCGTGCCGGGCCATGTCCCGCCAGTGCGGGAGGTGGATCGTCGTGCCGTGATGCGCCATGCGGATGCGCTGCCTCTCGGCCGGGTACCGGTCGAGGTCGACGGTAGCGACCTCGATGACCGCGAGTGCCCGGACCCCCTGATTTCACGGGGTATTCACGCGTTACCGCACACCGACCGTATCCGTGGCGGCCCGGATCGACTCCCGGAGCGACCCCATCGTGGCGAAGACGGCCGACGGCTCGTACCCGCAATGGGCCATGCAGTTCTCGCACTTGGCGTTGCGCCCTCGTCCGTACGAGTCCCAGTCGGTGTCCTCGATCAGCTCGCGGTAGGTCGACACGTACCCGTCGTCGAGCAGGTAGCAGGGCTTCTGCCAGCCCAGCAGCGAGTACGAGGGGATCGCCCAGGCGGTGCAGTCGAACTCCTTCTTGCCCTCGAGGAAGTCGAGGAACAGCGGGGAGTGGTTGAGCCGCCACTTCTTGCGGCGCCCGTCGGCGAACGCCTTGCGGAACAGCTCCCGGGTCTGGTCGACGCCGAGCCAGTGCTCCTGGTCGGGGGCCCGCTCGTAGGCGTACGCGGGCGAGATCTGCATGTTGTCGACGCCGAGCTCGTCGTTGAGGTAGTCGAGGACGTCGATGACGTCCTGCGGGGTGTCGGTGTCGAAGAACGTGGTGTTCGTGTAGACCTTGAAACCCGCCGCCTGGGCCTGCTTGATCGCGTCGACCGCGGCGTCGAACCCGCCGACCTTGCGCACCGAGGCGTCGTGGCGCTCGCGCAGACCGTCGATGTGCACCATCCACGCGAAGTTCTTGTGCGGCGAGAACTTGTGCATGTGCTTCGGCAGCAGCAGGGCGTTCGTGCACAGGAACACGATCTTGTTGCGGTCCAGCAGCTGCCGCACGATCTCGTCCATCTGCGGGTGCATGAGGGGCTCGCCGCCGGCGATGGAGACCATCGGCGCGCCGGCCTCCTCGATGGCGCCGACCGCCTGCTCGACCGGCATGCGCTGCTTGAGCAGCGACGCCGGCTGGGCGATCTTCCCGCAGCCCGCGCACTTGAGGTTGCAGGCGAACAGCGGCTCCAGCTCCACGAGGATCGGGAACTTCTCCCGACCCTGGATCCGCTGTCGCATGAGGTAGGTACCGAGTCGGATGCTCTGGCGCAGGGGGAAACCCATCGTCAGCTCACTTCCTTGGGGAGGGTGAAGTGGACGTCCTCGGTCGCGGTCGGCCGGGGGGTGACGGTCACGGGCCCGAGCCCGCGCAGGAGGTCGACGACGCTGCCGACCCCGCCGTCCACGAGGTGGTCGGGTGCGGAGGCGCCCGCGGTGACCGCGATGCGCCGCGCCCCGGTGAGCCAGGTCAGTTCGAGCTCGTCAGGGCGGTCGACACGGCGGGCGTCGGTCCCGGCGCGGACGCCGACCTCCGCCAGCCGCACCGAGTTCGAGGAGTTCGCCGAGCCGACGACGACGAGCCGGTCGGCCTCGGCCGCCACCGCCCGCACCGCGGCCTGGCGGTTGGTGGTGGCGTAGCAGATGTCCGCGGAGCGCGGCTCGGTGAGCGCCGGGAACCGCCGCCGCAGCACCGCGGCGATCCGTTCGGCCTCGTCGACGGCGAGGGTGGTCTGGACCGCGGACGCGACGCGGGCCGGGTCGGCCACGGTGACCGTCTCGGCCTCGGCCTCGGTGCCCACCACGATCACGTCGCCGGGGACCTCGGCGGCCTCCCCGACGGTGCCCTCGACCTCCTCGTGCTCGGCGTGGCCGATGAGGAGCACCGTGTCGCCGCGCCCGGCCGCGCGGCGCACCCCGGCGTGCACCTTGGTGACCAGCGGGCACGTGGCGTCGACGACGGCGAGGTGGCGCGAGGCCGCCGTCCGCCGCACCGCGGGGGCGACCCCGTGCGCGGCGAGCACGAGCGTGGCGCCCGTCGGTACGTCGTCGGCCTCCTGGACGAACACCGCGCCGCGGCGTTCCAGGTCGGCGACGACGTGGCTGTTGTGGACGACCTGGCGGCGGACGTACACCGGGGCGCCGTGCCGCTCGAGGGCCTGCTCGACGGTGCCGATCGCCCGGTCCACGCCCGCGCAGAACGACCGCGGCTCGGCGAGGAGCACCTCGCGCTCACCGAGGGCCGCGCACCAGGCGGCGATCGCCGGGGCGGCCCGGCGGAGGGCCGTGAGCGCGGCGATCCCGCGGCGCACGGTGCCCGGGTGCACGAGCGGGTGGTCGGGGGTGTCGACGACGGCGCGGACCACCGCGGACGGCACCTCGTCCGACACCAGCCAGGCGGACTCCATGTCGACGGCGAGCGGGGGTCGGTCGGGTGGCAGCAATGGCGCGTTGCTGCCGTCGGACGGGAGGACGGCGCCGTTCGCGCATCGGCCCGCCACCGTGCCCCGGGCCAGCGCCGTCCGCTCGGCCCCCGTCACCACGTGGTCCGTCGAGGCCACCGGCCCGACGTGCACCGTCAGCCCGGCCGCCCGCAGCGCCGCGGCGAGCAGGGGCGCGCCGGCCAGCCGCACCGACCTGCCTGCCGGATCGCGCACCTCGTCGGCGACCACCAGGTCACCCGGCGCGATCCCGTCGGCCAGCGCCCCGGCGACCCCGGCCACCAGCCGCGGGCGGGCACCCAGCGCCGCGGCCGCCGCCCGCGAGCGCCGCGGCCCCGCGCCGGTGGTGACGACCTCCGCCGTCGGGACCCGGACGTCGCCGGGCCCGGCGAGGGCGCGCCGCTCGATCGCCAGCGGGGTGGCGACGACGGGTCCGGTCACAGCGGCCCGGGGCACGACGGCTCGGGTCACGACGCCTCCCCGAGCAGGTCCCACCCGTGCACCCAGCGCCCGAGCGCGGAGATCGGGAAGACGACGCGGTAGAGGTGGTAGGCGATGTAGAAGTCGCCGGGGAAGCCGGTGCCGGTGAACTGCTCCTCGTCCCAGCCGCCGTCGGCGCGCTGCGCCTCCACCAGCCACCGGACCCCGCGCTCGGCGGCCGGCCCCCGGTCGCCCGCGGCGATCAGGGCCAGCAGGGCCCACGCGGTCTGCGACGGGGTGGACGCCCCGCGCCCGATCCACGCCGGGTCGACGTAGGAGCGCAGGTCCTCGCCCCACCCGCCGTCGTCGTTCTGGTGGTCGTGCAGCCAGCGCACCGCCCGCCGGATCGGCGTCGAGGCGGGGTCCACCCCGGCCGCCACCAGCGCCGGGACCACGCCGCCGGTGCCGTAGAGGTGGTTGGCGCCCCAGCGCCCGAACCACGACCCGTCGGCCTCCTGGTGCGCGAGCAGCCACGCGACCCCGCGCCGTCCGACCTCGGAGCCGGCGCGGCCCTCGGCGGCGAGCGCCTCCACGACGTGGCCGGTGACGTCGGCCGACGGCGGGTCGATCACCTCGCCGAAGTCGCAGAACGGCAGCTTGGTGACCAGCGCGCGGGTGTTGTCGGCGTCGAACGCGCCCCACCCGCCGTCGGCGGAGACCATGCCTGCCGCCCAGTCCAGCCCGCGGTCGACGGCGGTGCGCAGCCGGGTCCGCTCGGCGTCGGACAGTCCGCGGTGCTCGGAGCGGCGCAGCGCGAGCACGACCTCGGCGGTGTCGTCGGTGTCGGGGTAGACGTCGTTGGCGAACTCGAAGGCCCAGCCGCCGGAGGGCAGCGTGGGCCGCTGCACGGCCCAGTCGCCGGTGGCGGTGACCTGCTCGTCGAGCAGCCAGCGGGTGCCCGCGACGACGGCGGGGTCGTCGGCGGGGACGGCGGCGTCGTGCAGGGCGTTGACCGCGAGGCAGGTGTCCCACACCGGGGACTGGCAGGCCTCCAGGCGGATCACCGGGCCCTCCGGCGACTCGGTGACCAGCGTGAACCCGTCGAGTCCGGCGATGGCGGCGACGACGGAGGGGTGGTCGCGCGGGTAGCCCAGCAGCACGAGCGCCATCACCGAGTACACCCACGGCGGCTGGATGCCGCCCCACCCGCCGTCGGCCTCCTGGCGGGCGAGGATCCACTCGCCGGCCTTGCGCATGGCACCGCGGCGGACGACGGCCAGGGGGCCCCGACGTGCCGCGCGGGCGTACGCGTGCAGCCCGACGTCGAGGCGCTGGAAGAAACCCGCCCACGTCCAGATCGGGTCACGGCCCGGCCGCGGACCACGCCGCGCCGCCGGGTCGAGCTCCGCTCCGCTCCGTCTCCCGCGCAGCTCCTCGATGTCGAAGTCGACCGGGTGACAGGGCCGCAGCGTCGAGACCACGGTGAGCGGCACGACGGTCTGGCGCGCCCAGCACGCCCAGTCCGACACGTTGAGCGGGAACCAGCGCGGCAGGTGGATCAGCTCGGGCGGCATCGCGGGCAGGTCGTCCCAGGACCAGAGCCCGACGAGCGCGAGCCAGATGCGGGTGAACACCCGCGTGCGCTCCACCCCACCCTGCTCCCGGACGAACGCCGCGGCCGCGCGCATCGCCGGGTCGGCGGCGTCGACGCCGGCCAGCCGCAGCGCGACCCACGCCTCGACGGTGGTGGACAGGTCACCGGGGCCGCCGGCGAACGTGGCCCACGTGCCGTCGGCGCGCTGCTGCGACCGGATCCAGCGGGCGGCGCCCGCGGTGCGCTCCGGGTCGCTGATCTCCAGGACGTGGCGCAGGAGGAGATCCTCGGCGTCCATCGTCACGTTGGTGTCGAGGTCGCCCTTCCACCAGCCCGCCGCGTCCTGGCGGGAGCGGAGGTGGTCGACCCCGGCGGCGAGCGCGTCCTCGGCGGTGCGGACGTCGGTCGTGGTGGTGGTGTCGGCGGGAACCGACAGCGTCATCCTCAGGCCTCCCGATCGGCGAGGTGGCGGCCGAGCGCGATGAGCTCGGCCCGGGCCCGCGTCGTCGCGGGATCGGTGGTGGGCAGGTGGTCGGCCAGCGTGGCCAGGGCGGCCTCCGCGGCGGCGAGCCGGCGGCGGGCCTCCTCGCCCGCCCAGGCACGCCCGCCGCCCGCCTCGACGAGGGCGGCGCCGCGGCGCAGGGTCAGCTCGTCGTCCCCGTCGGCGCCGGACTCCGGGCGCGCGAGCCAGGCCGCGAGGTCGCGCCCGGCGTCGCCGCCGTGGACGACGGCCCAGGTCACCGGGAGGGACTTCTTGCGCTCCCGCAGGTCGGCGAGGACGGGCTTGCCGGTGACGGCGGGGTCACCCCAGATGCCGAGCAGGTCGTCGACGAGCTGGAACGCGAGCCCGAGCTCCTCGCCGAAGGTGCGCAGCGCCGCGCGGGCCCCGGCGGGCGCGCCCGCGAGCACGGCACCGATCTCGGTGCTGGCGCCGAGGAGCGTGCCGGTCTTGCCGTGGGCCATCGCCAGGCACTCCTCGACGCCGACGTCGTCGCGGTCGGCGAAGGCCACGTCGGCGACCTGCCCGCCGACGAGCTCGCGCACCGTCCTGGCGAGCAGCAGCGCCGCCGCGGCCGCTCCCGGCGCCGGGCTCTCGAGCAGCACCTCCTGGGCGAGGGCGAGCATCGCGTCGCCCGAGAGGACCGCCGACGCCGCACCCCAGACCGCCCACACCGTCGGCCGGTGCCGGCGTTCGGTGTCGCCGTCGATGAGGTCGTCGTGCACGAGCGAGAAGTTGTGCACCAGCTCCACCGCCACCCCGCCGGGGACGGCGAGGCCGTCCTCGGCGCCGCACGCCTGGGCGGCGAGCAGGGTCAGCGCCGGGCGCAGCGCCTTGCCGCCGCCCTGCGCCACGTGGCCGTCCCGGTCCACCCAGCCCAGGTGGTAGGCGCTCTGGGCGGCGCTGGTCGGGTCCAGCCGCGCCACCGCCGTCCGCAGCGCGGGATCCACCAGGTCGCGACAGCGGCGCAGCACCGCGGCCACGTCGACGGTCGTCGGGTCGGTGACGGTCGTGCCGAGGGCGCCGTCCCCGGTCGTCGCGGCGGTCACGCGGCGACCCGCGCCCGGCCGTCGGACCCGGGGCGGTCGCCCGCGCCCGGTCCTCCGTGCCCCTCGGTCACCACTGCGGCCGCGGTCTCTCCACTGCGCACGGCACCCTCCATGGTCGCGGGCCATCCGGTGTCGGTCCACGCGCCGGCCAGCGCCAGCGCCGGCAACGTGGTCCTGGCGGCCGGCCGGTGGGCGGCGCTGCCCGGGGTCGGCCGGAAGGTCGCCCGGGGTTCCCGGGTGACGAAGCCGTCGAGGAGACGGGCCCCCGCCACGGCGGGCAGGAGCCGACCCAGCTCGGTCGTGAAGCGGTCGACGAGCGCCTCCGCTCCGAGGGGGAGGAAGGCGTCGGCGGCCGAGAGTGACACGACGACGTACTGCGCACCGGGTGACAGAGCACCGTGTGCACCCGAACGGTCGAACACCCATTGCACGTCCGTGTCGAGCCCGGCGGCGAACGCCACGGGGAGGACCGGGCGGTCGAAGACCAGGTGGACGTCGACGATCGGGCTCGCGCCCAGGCCCTCGGCCGCCGCGGCGACCGACGTCCGGACCGGCTCCGGGAGCACCGCGGCGGCCGTCTCCGGAGGCAGGGCACACACCACCGCGTCGACGTCGAGGGCCTCGTGGGCACCGTCGCGGCCCGCCACGGTGACCCGCCAGCCGTCGTCGGATCGGGCGACGTCCCGGACGCGGGTGGACAGCGCCACCCGCACCCCGGCGGCGTCGAGGGCGCGGCGGGCGGCGGTGTCGTGGAGCTCGCCGAGGGGGACCGCGGCCCAGCCGATGTCCGCGGCGTCCGGGTCGCCGAGCAGCCCGATGCGGAAGACGGTCGCGGCGAGCGCGAGGGAGGCGTCGTCGGCGGTGGCGTTGAGCGTGGGGGTGCCGATGAGGTCCCACAACGCGCGTACCGCGGCCGGCCCCTGCCCGTGGCGGCGCAGCCAGTCCCCGAAGCTCTGGGCGTCGACGGCGGGGTCGGCGGGGTCGAGCCGGCGCAGGGCCGCCGCGGCGCGGGGGAGCGCGAGCCGTTCGCGCCAGGGCACGGCGTCGTAGCGCAGCAGGGCCCGGGCCAGGTGTGGGGCGGGGACGTGGCGCAGGCCGGGGAGACGGGTCACGACGGCGGGTGTGCGGTCGCGGCGCAGCCGCGCCGGCGGGGCACCGGGGCGCAGCACGGTGACGTCGAGGCGCTCCTGCAGTGTGGTGGATCCGGCGACGCCGAGCCGGTCGAGCAGGCCCCGGTAGGCGTCGCAGCAGCGCAGGAAGACGTGCTGGCCGGTGTCGACGTGCGCGTCCCCGCGCCGGAACGAGCCGGCGAGCCCACCGAGGCGCGCCCGCCGCTCGAGCAGCGTGACCTCGTGCCCGGCGTCGGCGGCGCGCAGCGCGGCGGTCAGGCCGGCGAGCCCGCCGCCGAGCACGGCGATCCGCGACGAGCCCTCCCGCCGGGCCGGTCGACGTCCGGCCGTGTCCTCCGCCATCAGCGTCGGCCCCTCCCCGCCCCGGCCGCCGCGTCCAGCCCGGTGAGGGCGCGCACCGCGACCAGGGCCTTCTTGGGAGCCGACAGGGAGAGACGACGGTCGTAGACGGCACGGGGGTCCGCGGTGATGTCGTCGAGCAGGCGCCGGTAGATGCCGGCCATCGCCGAGGTGCAGGCCGCGCTGCGCCGGTCCAGCATCCCGACCAGCTGCAGGCCCTCGTCGTAGTAGCCCCTGGCCCGGACGGCCGCGTCGCGCAGCAGGTCGGCGAGGGCGCCCTGGGGGTCGTCGAGGGCACCGTCGGAGCGCAGCCGCAGCGTCACACCCGCCGACGCGAGCTCGTCGGCCGGGAGGTAGATGCGGCCGCCTGCGAGGTCCTCGCGCACGTCGCGCAGGATGTTCGTCTGCTGCAGGGCGAGCCCGAGCGAGTCGGCGAGGCCGGGCGCGCGGCCGTCGGGGTCCGCGCCCGGCCGCGTGCCGAACACCCCGAGGCAGAGCCGACCCACCGACCCGGCGACGCAGCGGCAGTACCAGAGCAGGTCGTCGAAGGTGCGGTACGGCGCCGACGGCGTCCCGGTCCGGGCGTGCCGGTCGTCGGCGACGACGTCGGCCTCGACGCCGTCGACGAGCTCGTCGAACGCGCCCAGGGGGATCGGGAAGCGACGAGACGCGTCGGCGACGGCGAGCAGCACCGGGTCCTCGCCGGGGTCGTCGTCGTGCAGCGTCGCGAGCTGGGCGCGCAGGGCACCGAGGGCGGCCTGCTTCGCGCCGGTCTCGCCGTGCTCGTCGCCGATGTCGTCGACCCGGCGGGCCAGCGCGTAGACCGCGCAGAGGGCGGACCGACGCTCCGGGGGCAGGAGCCGGATGCCGTAGTGGAAGTTGCGGGCCTGGGTACGGGTGATCGCCTCGCAGGTGGCGTACGCGCGCGCCGTCCGCGGGTCGGTGACGACGGTCGTCACGGGCGGGGACCTCCTCGTCGGCGGGGGGTGTCGTGGGGTGGCGGCGGGCGGAGCCCGAGACGGGCCAGGTGGCGGACCACGTCCCGACGACGGGTGCGGGCGGTCCGTGCCAGGACGTCGCCCTCGGTCCGGTCGACGGCGTCGGCGGCCGCCAGCCCCCCGGCGGCGTAGCCCGTGACGGCGAGGCGGGCGGCGCCGTGCAGCCGTCCGAGGAGCGGCGTGCCGGAGACGAGCAGCTCCCGCGCGGCGGCGCACTCGGCGAGGACGAGACCGCGCAGCGCGGGGGAGGCGGCGGGCGCGTCGAGGTCGGCCTCGGTGACACCGGCCGCGTCGCGGGCGTCGGCCGGGAGGTACACGCGGCCGCGGGCGCGGTCCTCGGCGACGTCCTGGAGGTGCTCGAGCAGCTGCAGGGCGGTGCAGATGCGGTCCGACTCCTCGAGCATCCCCGCGGTCGCCCCGACCTCGAACGCCGCGAGGACGAGCCGCCCGATCGGCACCGCGGAGAGCCGGCAGTAGTCGGTCAGCTCGCCGTGGGTGCCGTAGCGGGTGACGGTCTGGTCGACCCGGTTCGCCTGGACGAGGTCGTGGAACGGCGCCACGGGGAGCAGGTCGACGTGGGGCGCGAGGGCGGTGATCACCGGGGCCCGGGCGACCGCTCCGGCGAAGACCCGGTCGAGGTCGTCGTCGAGCGCGTCCAGCGCCGCGAGGCGCTCCTGCCGGGTCGCGTCGCCCTCGTCGCCGACGTCGTCGACGGTCCGGACCACGTCGTAGACGGAACGGAGCACCGAGCGCCGGCGGGCGGGGAGCACGCGCAGCGCGACGGGGAAGTTCTCCTCGCTCTCCGCGACACGTAATCGCGACATCCCGTCGGCCAGGGCCGACCCGCGATCCTGCATGTCCCGATGGTCCTTGTGGTCGACGCGACAAGTCTTGACCCGGACGATCAGTTCGAACACCCGTTTTTGTCATCGCGGCACAGAAGGCACCGGATTATCGTCGTGAGCGGCAGGGTCGCCGCACGTCCGCGGCCCGTCAGAAGGCAGAGGTGGGGTTTGACCGAGATCTCGGCTCCGTCGCTCGACGCCTTGTCCGCCGCCGTCGGGCGCCGTGTTCCTGCTCTCATGGTGGAGGTCCGCGGGGCGCTGGCGGCCCGCGTCCCCGACTACGCGCACTTCCTCGCCGAGAACGAGCAGGAGGTGACGGCGGGGGTCCGTGCGGTCCTCGGGCGGATCATCTCGCTCGCCAACGACGGCACGATCGACCGCCCGGGCGAGCGCGAGTTCTTCGAGAACCTCGGGCGCTCGCAGTGGCGCGAGGGCCGGGACCTGCCGGACCTGCTCGCCGTCTACCAGATCGGCGTCCGGGTCTTCTGGCACCACGTCTCGGCGGCCGCGCTCGAGGTCGGGCTCGCCCCGGACGCGCTGGCCGCCCTGGCCGAGACGGTGTTCTTCTTCGTCGACCAGCTCTCCTCGGCCTCCGCGCACGGCTACGTGCTCGAACAGGAGGAGTCCGGGGCGCTGCGCGAGCGTCACCGCGAGGAGCTCGTCGACCTCATGCTCTCGGAGTCCGAGGACCCGGCCGCGGTCCGGGCGGCCGCCCGCCGCGCCGACTGGCCGGTGCCCGAGAAGGTGTCGGTGGTCCTCGTCGAGCCCGACGACGCCACCGGACGCCGCGCGCTGTCCCGGCTCGACGCCCGGTCCCTGCCGATCCGTCGTCCGCCGCTGGTCGGGGCGGTGGTCCCGAGCGGGTCACGCCTCACCGAGCGTGCGGCGCTCACCGGGCTGCTGCGCGGGGCGCACGCGACGGTCGGCGCCGCGGTGCCCCCCGAGCACCTCGGCCGCAGCCTGCACCTGGCCGAGATCGCCGCGCGGCTGACCAAGGAGCACCTGCTCTCCGACGACCCGGTCTTCGTCGCCGACCACCTCGACGCGATCATCGTGCACCGTGACCGCCGGCTGCTCGACGCCCTCGGCGACCAGGTCCTCGCCCCGCTCGACGCGTCGCCGCCCTCCTCGCGGGAGCGGCTGCGCGAGACGCTGCGCTCCTGGCTGCGGCACATGGGCGACCGGAAGTCGATGGCCGAGGAGCTGCACGTCCACCCGCAGACCGTCCGGTACCGGATGGGCCGGCTGCACGAGCTGTTCGGCGACTCGCTGGACGACCCGGCCGTCCGCGCGCGGCTGATGCTGGCGCTGGCGTGGCGGGAGTAGGTGCCGGGGGCACCTAGTTGGCGTGCAGGGCCTCGTTGAGCTCGACCTTCGCGCCCTCGGTGCGGGGCAGGGCCTCGACGGCACCCGTCGTCGAGTTCCGGCGCAGGAGCAGGCCGGAGCGTCCGGACAGGTCGACGGCCTTGACGACGTCTCCGTCCGCCAGGGTGACCCGCGTGCCTGCCGTGACGTAGAGCCCGGCCTCGACCACGCAGTCGTCCCCGAGCGAGATCCCGATGCCGGCGTTGGCGCCGAGCAGGCAGCGCTCGCCGATCGAGATGACCTCCTTGCCGCCTCCCGACAGCGTGCCCATGATCGACGCGCCGCCGCCCACGTCGGACCCGTCGCCGACGACCACGCCGCCCGAGATTCCGGCCCTCGACCATCGAGGCGCCGAGCGTGCCCGCGTTGAAGTTGACGAAGCCCTCGTGCATCACGGTGGTGCCCTCGGCGAGGTGCGCGCCGAGGCGGACCCGGTCGGCGTCGCCGATGCGGACCCCGGACGGGACCACGTAGTCGACCATCCGCGGGAACTTGTCGACCGAGTACACCGTCACCGGTCCCCGGCCCCGCAGCCGCGCCCGCACGCGCTCGAACTCCGGGACCGGGCAGGGGCCGTGGTTGGTCCACACGACGTTGGCGAGCAGCCCGAACAGGCCCGTCAGGTCCACGCCGTGCGGGCGGACCAGGCGGTTCGAGATCAGGTGCAGGCGCAGGTACACGTCGTAGGCGCTCGTCGGCGGCCCGGACAGGTCGGCGACGGTGCGCACGGCCACGACCTCGACGCCCCGGTCCTCGTCGGTGCCCAGGGCGTCCATCAGCGACGGCTCCAGCTCCCCGGCCGGGATGAGGACGGTGCCGGGCTCCTCGGTGACCGGATCGGCCTCCGAGAGCTCGGGCAGGGGGTACCAGGTGTCGAGGACGGTGCCGTCGAGGGCGACGGTCGCGAGGCCGACGCCGATGGCGCGGGTGGGGGTCTCGGGGGCCGGGGTGCTCATCGCCGACCAGCCTATCGGGGAGCCTCCTAGGGTGGGGCGCCGTGAGCGCTGATCCGGACCCGCCCCACCTCGACCTGCACGGCGACCCGGTCGAGCTCACCGCCGCCCTGGTCGACGTGGCCAGCGTCTCGGGCGAGGAGAAGGTGCTCGCGGACGCCGTCGAGGTGGCGCTGCGTCGCGAGCCGCACCTCGAGGTGGTGCGCAGCGGGGAGACGGTGCTGGCCCGGACCGCGCTCGGCCGCGACCGCCGGGTCCTGCTCGCCGGGCACCTCGACACCGTGCCGATCGCCGAGAACGTGCCCTCGCACCGGGACGGCGACCTGCTCTACGGCTGCGGGACCTCGGACATGAAGGCCGGCGTCGCGGTGATGGCCCACCTGGCCGCCGCGATCCGCGAGCCCGCCCACGACGTCACCCTCGTGCTCTACGACTGCGAGGAGGTCGAGGCCTCCCGCAACGGGCTGAACCGCGTCGAGCAGGAGCTGCGCGCGTGGCTCGACGCGGACCTCGCGATCCTCGGCGAGCCGACGTCGGGCCTGGTCGAGGGCGGCTGCCAGGGCACGATGCGCGTCGTCGTCGACCTGCACGGGCG
This sequence comes from uncultured Actinomycetota bacterium, assembly GCA_963849235.1. Taxonomy (GTDB): domain Bacteria; phylum Actinomycetota; class Actinomycetes; order Mycobacteriales; family Pseudonocardiaceae; genus Actinomycetospora. Next base: position 70,783 of record CAWKGY010000016.1, read on the forward strand.
CCGGGCGCACTCCGCGCGGTGGTGGCTGGGGGAGAACGCGATCCACGCCGCGGCGCCGGTGCTCGCGCGGCTGGCGGCGTACGAGGCGCGGTCGGTCGACATCGACGGCTGCGTCTACCGGGAGGGCCTGCAGGCGGTGCGGATCGGCGGCGGGGTCGCGGGCAACGTCGTGCCCGACGCGGCGTCGGTGACGGTGAACTTCCGCTTCGCCCCCGACCGCTCCCTCGCCGACGCCGAGGCCCACGTGCGGTCGGTGCTCGAGGGGTTCGAGGTCCGCGTGACCGACGCCGCCCCGGGGGCGCTGCCGGGCCTGTCCGCGCCCGCCGCGGCCGAATTCGTCGCGGCGAGCGGGGCGACGCCGGTCGCGAAGTACGGGTGGACCGACGTCTCCCGGTTCTCGGCGCTCGGGATCCCGGCCGTGAACTTCGGGCCCGGCGACCCGAACCTGGCGCACACCCGCGACGAGCACGTCGACGTGCAACGGATCACCGCCGGGGCGGAGACGTTGCGGCGCTATCTGGCGTAGCGGGGCGGGCTCAGCTGGCCGCGAGAGCCGCGTCCCGGCCGGCGAGCAGCTGCGAGGTGACCCCGGCGACACGCTCGGCGGCGTACCGGGCGGCCTGGCGGGTCTCGTCGGCGATCGGGATGGTGCCCTGACCGTCGACGTGCGAGACGCCGTACGGGTTGCCGGTCCGGAACATCACCGGGTCGGTGTAGCCGGGCGAGACGATGAACCCGCCGAAGTGGTGGATCGTCGTGTACAGCGCGAGCAGCGTCGACTCCTGGCCGCCGTGAGCCGTGGCCGACGCGGTGAACCCGCTGTAGACCTTGTCCGCGAGCTGGCCCTGGGCCCACTGCGGGCCGAGCTGGTCGATGAACTGCTTGAGCTGGGCGGCCACGTTGCCGTAGCGCGTCGGCGACCCGAAGATCACCGCGTCGGCCCAGAGCACGTCGTCCGCGGTGGCCTCGGGGACGTTCGAGGTCTCCTCGCGGTGGGCCTTCCACTTCTCGTTCGAGTCGACCGCCTGCTGCGGCGCGAGCTCCGCGACCTGCCGCAGCCGCACCTCGGCGCCCGCCTTCTCCGCCCCGGCCACGTACTCCTGGGCGAGCTGGTGGACCGTGCCGGTCTGGCTGTAGTAGATGACGGCGATCTTCGTGGCCATGCGGTGGTGTGTCCTCAGTGTCGAGAAGTAGTTGCAGGTTCAACCGGTGTACCCGGGCCGCATCCCGGGCACACGCGGCGTCCGGCCCAACAACGGATGGCGGGCCGACGACCACGGCGTGCGCCACGAACGGGCGTCCCTACGCTGGCGGACATGACCGGGTCCCCACCCTCCGATCCCCTCAAGGCGGACGATCTGACCACGCCACGGCCGACGACCATCGACAAGCGGCGCCCCGAGCACAAGGACCCGGCCCGGCTCTCGTCCACCACCGACCAGCGGCTGCTCGACTCGCGCGGCCCCGCCGAGTGGGTCCACTCCGACGCCTGGCGCCTGCAGCGGATCCACGCGGAGTTCGTCGAGGGCTTCAGCGTGCTCGCCGAGATCCCGCGGGCGGTCACCGTCTTCGGCTCCGCCCGCACCAAGCCCGACCACCCCGACTACGCGACCGGGATGGCCCTCGGCGGTGCGCTGGCCCGGGCCGGCTACGCGGTGATCACCGGCGGCGGCCCCGGGATCATGGAGGCCGCCAACCGCGGCTGCTCCGAGGCGGGCGGGCTGTCGATCGGCCTCGGGATCGAGCTGCCCTTCGAGCAGGGCCTCAACCCGTGGGTCGACCTCGGCGTCGGGTTCCGCTACTTCTTCGCGCGCAAGACGATGTTCGTCAAGTACGCCCAGGCGTTCGTCTGCCTGCCCGGCGGCTTCGGCACCCTCGACGAGCTCTTCGAGGCGCTCGTGCTCGTCCAGACCGGCAAGGTGACCCGCTTCCCCGTGGTGCTGCTCGGGTCGGCGTACTGGGGCGGGCTCGTCGACTGGCTGCGGACCTCCGCGATCGAGCACGGTGTCATCAGTCCCGCCGACGTCGAGCTCATGACGGTGACCGACGACGTGGACGACGTCGTCGCGATCGTCGAGAAGGGTTTCCAGGAGCTGGTCGCGGACACGGGCCAGGAGCAGTGAGCCTCGCGGTCTGCGTCTTCTGCGCGTCCGGGCCGGTCGCGCCCGAGCACCTCGGGCTCGCTCGCGAGGTCGGCGCCGGGATCGCCGCCCGCGGCTGGACGCTGGTCTCCGGCGGCGGCCGGGTCGGGATGATGGGCGAGGTCGCGCGGGCCGCGCGGACCGGGGGAGCGCACACCGTCGGGGTGATCCCCACCGGCCTGGTCGACCGCGAGGTCGCCGACGACGAGGCCGACGAGCTCGTCGTCGTCGACGGGATGCGCGAGCGCAAGGCCGCGATGGACGCCCGCAGCGACGCCGTCGTCGCGCTCCCGGGCGGGCTCGGCACCCTCGAGGAGCTCTTCGAGACCTGGACCGCGCGCTACCTCGGGATGCACGCCAAGCCGGTCGTGCTCTGCGACCCGACCGGTCACTACGACGGCCTGCTGCGCTGGGTGGAGGGCCTGACGGGGACCGGGTTCGTCTCGGTGGCCTCGCTGGACGCCCTGATCCGCACGACGACGGCCGGTGCGGCCCTGGACGCCGTGGCCGGCGCCCGGCTGCGGTCGTCGTGACGGCTCCGCCTCGTGACGGCTCCCGCCTCGTGACGTCGGCCGACGAGCCCTGGTTCGCCGCCCGGACGTGGGCGGACCCGCCGTGGACGCCGGAGGAGCTGGCGGCCGCGAAGGCCGGGCGCGCCGTCTCGGTGGTCCTGCCGGCGCTGGACGAGCAGGCCACCGTCGCCGGTGTGGTCGGCGCGGTGACGCCGCTGGTCGGGACACTCGTCGACGAGGTCGTCGTCGTGGACTCCGGGTCGACCGACGACACCGCCGCCGTCGCCCGGGCCGCCGGCGCGCGCGTGGTCACCCGGGAGGAGGCGCTGCCGGGGGTGGACGTGCGGCCCGGCAAGGGTGAGGTGCTGTGGCGGGCGCTCGCGGCGACCTCCGGCGACGTCGTCGTCTACCTCGACTCCGACCTCGTGGACGTCGACTCCCGGTTCGTCACCTCGTTGCTCGGCCCCCTGCTCACGGTCCCCGGGGTCGAGCTGGTGAAGGGCTTCTACCACCGCCCGCTGCGGCTCTCGGAGCACGACGTGCTCGCCACCGGCGGGGGTCGGGTCACCGAGCTGGTCGCGCGCCCGGCGCTGGCCGCGTTGCGCCCCGAGCTCGCCGGGATCGTCCAGCCGCTCGGCGGGGAGTACGCCGCGACGCGGGCGCTGCTCGAGTCGCTGCCCTTCGCCGGCGGGTACGGCGTGGAGCTCGGCCTGCTGCTCGACACCCACCGCACGCGAGGGCTGCACGCGATCGGGCAGGTCGACCTCGGGGTCCGCAAGCACCGCCACCGCAGCCTGCGTGCGCTGGGGGTCACCGCGTCCGAGGTGCTCGACGTCGCGCTGCGCCGATGTGCGGGCCTCGGCGAGGGGCCGCGGCCGCTGACGCAGTTCGTGCCGGTGGGCGGGCAGTGGCTCCCCGAGGTCCACGACGTGGCCACCGGCGACCGCCCGCCGATCCGGGACCTCCTCGGCGCGGTGGGCGAACGGCCCTATCGGCGTGCTCCTTCTTGATCTGCCGTCTGACGGCAGCAACGCGCCATTGCTGCCACGGGACGCTGGGGCCCGCGGTGGGCGAACGGCGCCGTCCTGCCGTCTGACGGCAGCAACGCGCCATTGCTGCCACGAGGCCCTGGGGCCCGCGGTGGGTGAACGGCGCCGTCCTGCCGTCTGACGGCAGCAACGCGCCATTGCTGCCACGAGGCCCGGGGCCGCGCGGGCACCCGACGGTGGCCGTCGGACCCGCATGCCACGATCGACCCATGGGCAGCGCGCTGGTCTACGTCCTCGTCGTCGGGGTCGTCGCGGCGATCATCTACTTCGCGACGGCGCTGTTGGCCGGGCGCGGGGAGGAGCTCGAGCCCATGTCGCCGGGCGCCACGCCCACCCGTCTGCCCGCGCGCGACCTCACCGGGGCCGACATCCGTGAGCTGCGGTTCCAGCAGGCGTTCCGCGGATACCGGATGAGCGAGGTGGACTGGGCGCTCGACCGGCTCGCCGCGGAGGTGGAGGGGTTGCGGGCCCGGCTGGCCGTCCACGAGGGATCGGCGCCGCCCCCCGTCGACCCGGAGGAGCCGGAGGCCCTCACCGACGTGGTGAGCCCGGAGGCCGACCCCACACCCACCGACCCGACCGCCGGCGTCCCCTCGACGTCCGGCACCACGAAGGGCACCGCGCATGGTCACGCGTGACATCACCGTGGGCGTCGACATCGAGGCGCCGCAGGAGCTGGTGTGGAAGGCGGTCACCGACTGGGAGGGTCAGGGCGAGTGGATGCTCGGCACCGCCGTGCGCGTGACGCACGGGCACGGCGTCGGCGTCGGCTCCGAGCTCGCCGCCACGACCGGGATCGGCCCGCTCGGCGTCACCGACACCATGCGCATCGTCGGCTGGGACCCGCCGCACCGGGCCACCGTCGTGCACACCGGGTCGATCGTGCGGGGCTCGGGCACCTTCACCGTGCTCGAGCGCGGGCCGGGCGCCTCGCGGTTCGAGTGGGGCGAGCGGCTGGACCTGCCGTTGGGCCTGCTCGGCGCGATCGGCTGGCCGCTGGTCACGCCCCTGTTCAAGCTCGGGCTCGTGTTCTCGCTGCGCCGCCTCGCCCGGCGGTGCGCGGCCGAGTCGGACCCGGAGGCCCGGTGAGCGGCGCGATCGTCGGCGAGGACGGGGTCGGGCGCTGCCCGTGGGGCGCGCAGGACCCGGTGCTGCGCGAGTACCACGACACCGAGTGGGGCAACGAGCTGCACGGCCGCGACGCGCTCTACGAGCGGCTCTCGCTCGAGGCGTTCCAGTCGGGCCTGTCGTGGCTGATCATCCTGCGCAAGCGGCCCGGGTTCCGCGCCGCGTTCGCGGGGTTCGACGCCGAGGCGGTCGCCGCGTTCGACGAGGCCGACGTCGAGCGGCTGCTCGCCGACGCCGGGATCGTGCGCAACCGGCAGAAGATCACCGCCGCGATCGACAACGCGCGCGCCGTGCTCGAGCTGGAGCGCGAGGGTCCCGGGCTGGACGCGCTGCTGTGGTCGTTCGCCCCCGACCCCCGGCCGGCGCCCCCCGAGACCCTGGACGCCGTCCAGGCCACCACGCCGGCGTCGACGGCGATGGCGAAGGAGCTCCGCCGGCGTGGCCTGCGTTTCGTCGGGCCGACGACCTGTCACGCGTTGATGCAGGCCACCGGCATGGTCGACGAACACCTCGCCGGGTGCTTCCGCAGCGGCGTCGGGTGACCGTCCGACCGGCCCGCCACGCCCGATGATCGCTCCGGTGTCGTGCCCGACGGTCGGATGGGGAAGAATCACCGCGCGGCGTACGACGCCCACCGCTGGTGGCGCCTGTCCGACGTCGCCGAGGACCGTGTGGAGGGAGTGCGACTATGGCGGCCATGAAGCCCCGGACCGGTGACGGTCCCCTCGAGGTCACCAAGGAGGGGCGCGGCATCGTGATGCGCGTGCCGCTCGAGGGTGGGGGCCGGCTCGTCGTGGAGATGACCGCCGACGAGGCGAGTGACCTCCGGGAGGCGCTCACCTCCGTCTCGCCCTGACCGGGTGACCGTCACGACGGGACCGGGCTCGTCGGGCGCCCCGGCCGCGGGCACGCCCTTCGCGCAACCGTCCCTCCCCACTCCACTCGCCGACGTCGTCTGCGTCGACCCCGGCACCGCACCGTCGGGTGACGCGCTCGTCCTGCTTCGTCGCACCGCCGACGCCGGCGGGGAGTCGGTGTCCGCGCCGGAACCCACGCCCAGCGGCTGGACCGCCTCCGCGGGCGCCGTCGCCGCGCTGACACCCGCCGACGGGGCCGGGCGCTGGCTGGTGGGCGCCGGCGGCGGCTCGGCGTCGGACTGGCGAGCCGCCGGCGCGGCCGCCGTGCGCGTGGTGTCCGGGCGGACCGAGCCCGGCGCGCTCTACGGCGCGGTGGAGGGCGACGACGACCCGGTGGCCCGGGTGCTCGTGACCCTCGACGAGGGCCAGCCGGGCCCGGACGACGACGCCGCCTGGGCGGCCCTGGCGACCGGGCTGCTGCTGGGATCCCATCGGTTCGGGGTCAAGTCGTCACCCCGGGCCGCGGCGCCCACGGTCCGCGTCGCCGTCCCGGAGCCGTCCCGGCCCGCCGTCGAGCGCGCGCTCGTCCTGGCCCGCGCCACGGCCACCGCCCGGGACCTCGCCGACAGCCCTTCCGGCGCCAAGTCGCCCGCCTGGTTCGCGGACGAGGCCACGGCGCTGCTCGGCACGGTGCCGGGCCTCGAGCTGGCCGTCCGGGACGAGGCCTGGCTGGCCGAGCAGGGCTTCGGCGGCGTGCTCGCCGTCGGCGGCGGGTCTTCCCGGCCGCCGCGGTTCCTCGAGATCGGGTGGTCCCCGGAGGGCGCCGAGCGACACGTGGTGCTGGTCGGCAAGGGGATCACGTTCGACACCGGCGGCATCTCGATCAAGCCGAACGCCGGGATGGCCGACATGCGCACCGACTGCTCCGGGGGCGCGGCCGTGGTCGGCGCGCTGGCGGCGATCGCCACCCTCGAGCTGCCGGTACGGGTCACCGGGCTCGTGCCGCTGGCGGAGAACCACGTCTCGGGCTCGGCCTACCGCCCGGGCGACATCGTCCGCCACTACGACGGCCGCACGTCCGAGGTCACCAACACCGACGCCGAGGGCCGGATGGTGCTCGCCGACGCGCTCGGCTGGGCCGTCGCGACGCTGGAACCGGACGTGATGGTCGACGTCGCCACCCTCACCGGCGCGATGAAGGTGGCGCTGGGCGTGCGCACCGGCGGGCTGTTCGCCACCTCCGACGAGCTCGGACGCTCCCTCGTCGACGCCGGGGCCGCGACCGGCGAGACGTGGTGGGAGATGCCCCTGTCCGCGGCACACGCCCCCGACGTCGAGTCCACCATCGCCGACGTCCGCCAGGCACCGCCCGGGCCCGGCGGGGTCGTCGCGGCACTCTTCCTGCGGCACTTCACTGGCGGGCTGCCCTGGGCGCACCTCGACATCGCCGGACCCGCCCGCTGCGACTCGCCGCACGAGGAGGTCGCCAAGGGCGCGACGGGATTCTCGGCGCGCACGCTCGTGGAGTTCGTCGCCGGGTACGCGGCCTGATGTCAGAAAAGTCCCGTTGCAGACATTCAGTGTCTGCAACGGGACTTTCTGACACGGGACCCCGCGATCAGGCCTTCAGCGACGCGCAGAGCAGGCCGTCGGACACCGGGAGCAGCAGCGGGGCCAGCCGCTCGTCGGTCCGTACGGCCCGCACCGTCTCCCGCAGCGCCGACGAGATCGCCTCGCGGCGCACCGGGTCGCTGACCCGGCCGGTCCACAGCACGTTGTCCAGCGCCACCACCCCGCCCGGGCGCAGCAGCCGCACGGCCTCCTCGAGGTAGCGCGGGTACTCGACGGTGAGCGCGTCGACGAGGACGAGGTCGTAGCCGGCGTCGGACAGGCGCGGCAGCACGTCGAGCGCCCGGCCGGTGATCATCCGGACCCGGCCCGCCGGGAACCCGGCCTCGACGCAGGCCCGGCGCGCCAGCCCCAGGTGGGACACCTCGCAGTCGATGCTGGTCAGCAGGCCCTCGCGCGGCATCCCCCGCAGCAGGCTCACGGTGCCGACGCCCGCGCCGGACCCGATCTCGACGACGCTGCGGGCGCGGGTCGCCGACGCCAGGAACGTCAGCGCCGAGCAGGCGCCCGGTCCGATCGGGACGATCCCGTGCTCGGCGGCCCGTTCCCGCGCCGCGGTCAGCACCTCGTCCTCGTCGGTGAAGCGCTCGGCGCGGGCGCGCAGCTGCTCGGTGGCCCCCGCCTCGGCGGCGTCCTCCGGGTCGAGCGCGACCGTGACCGCGGCGTCGTCGGCGGCGTCCGGTGTCGGTTCCTCGGTGATCGGCGCGGCGTCGACGGGGCGCGGCCGGGCAGGCTCCCTCCCGGCGGCCTCGCCGGGCCCCGGTCCGCGTCGCCCGGGTGGGGTGGCCGTGGCGGGCGGGCGCAGCGGGCCGGTGGGGACCCGCGGGTAGACCGGGATCCGGGCGCCGTGCGCACCCCGTGTCCCCGGCGGGCGGGCCGCACCACGCCGGCGACCGGCGAGGCCCGGGGCGCCCGGCGACGAACCCGCGCCGGCCGCGTCATCCGCCGTCGCCGGGGGCGTCCGGTCGGTGGAGGGTCGCGGCGTCGTGGGCGGGTGCGGCGGCGGGGCGGCGCCCCGCGAGGCCTCCGACGAGAGGACGAGGACGACGACGAGGAGGTGCCCGTGGAGTCGACGACGCGCAGGGATGCGCGAGCGCGACGCTCACCGTCCCCCCGCCCCCGGCGACCCCCGTCCTCCGTCACGTGGCCCAGGCTAGATCGCGAGGCGTCGCCTCCGACCGCGCCGCGCCGCGCCCGGCCCCGATGGGTCGACCTCCGGTCGTGGGGCACCCCCGGGCATCGACCCCCGCCCGACGGCCCGGATCCTCAGCCGTCTCTCAGACGCCCCTCACCCGCGTGTCATACCCACCGGAGAGAGTGAACCCATGACCGAGACGCTCGCCGCGCGCCCCGTCGGACCTGACGAGGACACCGACGCGACCGGCACGCGCGCGGGCTTCTCCGACGCCGCCGAGGGCTGGACCCCGCCGTCCTGGGACGACGTGGTGCGCGAGCACGCCGACCGCGTGTACCGCCTGGCCTATCGGCTCACCGGTGACGCGCACGACGCCGAGGACCTCACGCAGGAGACCTTCATCCGGGTCTTCCGCTCGCTCGCCGCCTACCAGCCCGGCACCTTCGAGGGCTGGCTGCACCGCATCACCACGAACCTCTTCCTCGACATGGTCCGACGGCGCGGCCGCCTCCGGATGGAGGGCCTCCCCGAGGACACCGACCGCCTCCCCGGTGGCGGGCCGGACCCGGAGCAGGTGTTCTCCGAGGCCCACCTCGACCCCGACCTGCAGGGCGCGCTCGACGAGCTGGCTCCCGAGTTCCGGGCCGCCGTCGTGCTCTGTGACGTGGAGGGGCTCTCCTACGAGGAGATCGCGGCCACGCTTGATGTCAAACTGGGGACCGTGCGCAGTCGCATCCATCGAGGACGTCAGGCGCTCCGCAGCGCGCTCGAACGCCGTCGCGCCGAGCGCGCCGCCGACGAGGGGGCCGGCGGGCACACGCCGGTGACGCTCCGCGCCGGGTCCGCGCCGTGATCGGCCGGTCCCGCAGCGGTCCCTGGTCGCGCTGGGTGGAGGCCGTCTCGGACGCGCTCCCCGGCGGACACCTCTCGCTCGACGCGGTCGTCGCGCACGTCGACGGCGAGCTCCCTCCCGGCCCGGCCGACCGCGCCGCCGCCCACGTGGACCGCTGCCCGGCCTGTGCCGGCGAGGTGATGGCCCAGCGCCAGGCCCGCCGGCGGCTGCGCGGTGCCGACACCCCCGGCGTCCCCGACTCGCTGCTGTCCTCGCTGCGGGCGATCCCGCAGGTCGCCGACCTGCCCGAGGCCCCCGCCGGGCTCACGCTCGACGCCGAGGGCCGCTTCGTCGTGCCCGCGGAGGTCCCGCCGCCCGCCATCCGGCGTCGCGCGCGGCGCGCCGGCGGACCCCGCAGCCGTCGGCTCCCGGTGGTCGTCGCGTCCGGGCTCGTCGCGGGCGCGGCGGCCGTCGTCGGGCCCGTCGTCGCCGCCGGTGCCGTGCCGGCGATCACCCCGGCGGGGACCGCGCCCGCGGGGGCCTCGCTCACCGCCCCCGTCCCCCGACCGCCCGTCGGGGAGCAGGGCAACCCGGTCGCCGGCGCCGTCGAGCACGCCGGTCCCGCCGGGGCGATCCCCGCGCTCGGGCCGCCCCGGACGTCGTCGCCCGCGGCGCCGTCCGCGTCGCGCACCACTCCCGAGCACCCCCCGGCCTGACCGCTCCTTCACTCCCGGGCGCCGAGGATCGGGTGGTGTCGCCCTGCCGTCCTCCGCGCTCTACCGTGGGAGGACGATGACCACCCACCGCGCGCGCACGCCCACGGCGAGTAGGGCGGCCACGGGAGTGCAGCCATGAGCAGCCCCTGGTCGCGTCAGGCGACGACGGAGCGCCCCGGCGCGCCCGACGACGACGCCGCCCCCGGGGGCGGCATCCCCGACGAGGCGACACCCGACGCCGTCACCCGCGAGGGTGGCGACGACGGGGGCCCCGGCGACGACACCTCCGCGACGAACGGGCACCGCGCCAACGGGCACGCCCGGGCGACGGGGGCCGAGGGTCCCGAGGACCGCGGGCCGGACGCCGCCCCGCCGGCGAGGAACGGACACACGCTCGACGACGACGAGATGGCGGCCGCGTTCGCCCGCCCCGCCGGCGAGTCGGGGTCGTCCGCCGGGACGGACGGTGCCGCGGAGGCGACCGGGACCCGGCGGCACGACCGGCCCGGCTCCCGCGAGCCCTCCGTCGCGCTGGCCAGCGCGTTCGGCCGCCCGCAGGGAACGGGGGACACCCTCCAGCGCCCGGCCGAGCCCACCGGCCTCACCGGGCCCGCCGTGGACGACCTGTGGGACGGCGAGACCGCCGAGCGCGATCCCTGGCGTGACCCGGTGGCCCCGGTCGAGCTCGGTGCCCCCGCGGTGCGCGAGGGCCGGGCCGGGCCGGACCGGCGCGCCGTCGGCCCCCGGCTCTCCGCCCGTGAACTGCTCTTCGGCAAGCGGGTGGCGCCGAGCGCGCTCGTGCTCCTCGCGGTCGTGGCCCTGCTCGTGGGGGCGGTCGGCGGCGTCGTGGGTCACCTCACCGCCGAGGGTTCCGACGCGCTGATCGACCCGGGCGCGACCCTCGCCCAGGTCGACCCCGGCAAGGAACGGCCCGCCGGCTCGGTGTCCGACGTCGCCGGTCGGGTGCTGCCCGCCGTGGTGTCCATCGAGGTCCGGTCGGGCACCACGGGCGGTACCGGCTCCGGCGTCGTCATCGACCCGCGTGGTGACATCGTCACCAACAACCACGTCGTCTCGCTCGCCGCCACCGACCCCCGCGCCACTCTCGAGGCCGTCTTCGCCTCCGGGCTGCGCGCCACGGCCCGGATCGTGGGGCGCGACCCGGAGACCGACATCGCCGTGATCAAGGTCGACGTCGCGAACCCCGTGGTGGCGCAGCTCGGGCAGTCCTCCGACCTGCGGGTCGGCGACGGCGTCATCGCCATCGGCTCGCCGCTCGGCCTCGCGGGCACCGTCACCACCGGCATCGTCAGCGCGCTGCGTCGCCCGGTGCGCCTGGACGCCGAGTCCGCCGACGCGAACCCCGTCATCGACGCCATCCAGACCGACGCCGCGATCAACCCCGGCAACTCCGGGGGCGCGCTGGTCGACTCGACCGGTGCCGTCGTCGGCATCAACAGCGCCATCCGGACGCTCGGCGGCACCGACAGCTCCGGGCAGGGCGGTTCGATCGGGCTGGGCTTCGCGATCCCGATCGACGACGCCCGGATCATCGCGCAGTCGCTCATCCAGACCGGCACCTTCACCCACACCGACCTCGGCGTGAACGCCAAGTCGGTCACCGACGGGACCGCGGACGGCGCACAGATCCTCAACGTGGTCCAGGGTGGTCCCGCGTCCCGGGCCGGCGTCCTCGAGGGCGATGTCATCACGAAGGTCGACGACCGGCCGATCGCCTCGGCCGACGAGCTCACCGTGGCCATCCGCGAGCACCGCCCGGGCGAGACCGTGACCCTCGGCGTCGTCCGCGGCGGCCGGCCGTTGTCGCTGCAGGCGCAGCTCTAGGAAGGAACGCCGTGTTCGAGAGCGTCGGGTGGGGCGAGATCCTCGTCCTCGCGCTGATCGGGCTGTTCGTGCTCGGTCCCGAGCGCCTGCCCGGCGCCGTCCGCTGGGTGTCCGAGACCGTGCGCACCGTCCGGGAGTACGCGGCCGGTGCGCGCGACCAGCTGCGCGACGAGATCGGGCCGGAGTTCGAGGAGCTCCGCAAGCCCCTCGAGGAGCTGCGCTCGATCCGCGACCTGGATCCGCGCCGGGCGGTGCGGCGGACGCTGTTCGACCCCATCGCCGACGGCACCTGGAGCGGCGCCGCCACACCGGCGAGCCCGGACCCGGCCACGATCGCCGGCGCCGGTGGGGTGGCCGGGGCGATCCCGGCCGGCTCGAACGGGAACGGGAGCCACGGCCTGCCAGCCGCGGGGCCGGGCGGTGTGGTCAAGGGCCGGTCGGACCGGGCGACCCCGCTCGCTCCGGGCGAGGCGGCCCCGTTCGACCCGGACGCGACGTAGGTCCGCTGCGCGCTGGGTCGGACCCGTGCCTGGCCCCACCGAGTGGACGTCGAGGGCTGCGTCGGGAGCCGTGGGGGTCCACTCGGGGCTCGCAGGCCTCGGCAGCGCAGCCGAGTGGGCCTGGAGGGCTGCATCGGGAGCCGTGAGGGTCCACTCGGCCCGGGAACGGCCGGCTGGCGCGTTCGATCAGGGGTTGTTCGTGGCCTCGGAGGCCATCGGGTTGGCGCGCATGCGGGCGCCCGGGTCGAGGCGGCGCAGGATCGCGCCCGTGATGGCGTCCAGGTCCGCGATCCGGCCCGGCCCCACGGCGTCGATCACCAGGCGGCGCACCTCGGCGGCGTGCCCGGGGGCGGTCGCGACGACCTTCTCCCAGCCCGCGTCGGTCAGCCGCGCCATCGTGACCCGTCCGTTGCCCGCGCAGGGCTCGCGCGCGACCCAGCCCTGCTGCTCCAATCTCGAGACAACATGGGACAGACGGGACAACGAGGAACTGACCGTCGACGCCAGCTCGCTCATCGGCATGACCCGGCCCTCGGTCTCGGAGAGCATGGCGAGCACGAGGTAGGAGAACTGGGTCAGGCCGGCGTCGCGCTGCAGCTGCGCATCCAGGGCGGCGGGGAGCAGCGTCATCACGGCAGCCGTGCGACGCCAGGCGTGCTGCTCCTCGGTGGTCAACCACTCGGCCATGGAGTCACCATACACTTGATGCTTCAACTGTACAGCGTGTACCGTCACGGTTGAACCTTCACCTGAGGAGCACGACCCATGAGCTCGCCGTTCGCCACCGCCACCCCGGGTGCCGCCTTCGACGCCTTCGTCGGGCCGGCCCGGTCCACGGCCGCCGGTCGCCGTCCCTGGACCCCCGAGGACGGCCCGCTCCCGGCGATCTACCTGTCCCACGGGGCGCCGCCGCTCTACGACGACGGCGAGTGGATGCGGGAGCTCTTCGGGTGGGCGCACCGGATGCCGCAGCCGCGCGCGATCGTCATCGTCTCGGCCCATTGGGAGTCCGCGCCGCTGACGATCTCCTCGCCCGCCCAGGGCACCCCGCTCGTCTACGACTTCGGGGGCTTCGCGGAGCGCTACTACCGGATGACCTACGCGACGCCGGACGCGACCGCGCTCGCCGACCGGGTCGCGGCGATGCTCGCCGGGAACGAGCCGGTACACCGCTCGGAGCGGGGGCTCGACCACGGCGCCTGGGTGCCGCTGTCGGTGATGTACCCGAACGCCGACGTGCCGGTGCTGCAGGTGAGCATGCCCGACGAGGACCCCGAGCGGCTCATGCGCATCGGCGCCCGGCTGCGGGAGCTGCGCGCCGAGGGCGTGCTCGTCGTCGGGTCGGGCTTCATGACCCACGGGTTGCCGTTCCTCACCCGCGACATGCTGCGGGGCGACTCCGTGCCGGGGTGGACCGACGACTTCGACGCCTGGGCCTCCGACGCGCTCGCCCGCGGTGACGTCGAGGAGCTGCGCCGCTTCCGGTCGGCGCCGGGCATGCCCTACGCCCACCCGACCGCCGAGCACTACGTGCCGCTGTTCGTCACCCTCGGGGCCGCCACGGACGCGGAGACCCCGGTGACCACCGAGATCGACGGCATGATGTGGGGCCTCTCGCGGCGGTCGTTCTCCCTGGCCTGATCGGCTACCGTCGCCCGCGATGCACCACGCGGTCGGCCCGGGCGCCTGATGCGCCGCGGGGGCGGACCACTCACGGTCCTCGCCCTCGCCCAGGCGGTCGCCACCTACGAGTTCACGGTCGCCTTCGTCGCGCTCCCCGCGATCGTGGCCGACCTCGACGTCCCGTCGCCGTTGGTGGCCTGGGTGCCCGGCACCTACGCGGCCACGTTCGGCGGCGGTCTGCTCGTGGCCGGGCGGCTCGTGGACGGCCAGGGCGCCCGGCGGGTCGTCACGGTCGCGCCGCTCGCGCTGGCGGCGACGACGGTCGTGGTCGCGCTCGCCCCCTCACCCGCGCTGCTCCTGGCCGGCCGGGCGGGCCAGGGGTTGGCGGCGGCGGCGCTGCAGCCGGCGGTCCTCGGGGCGATGACGCAGGTGGCGACCGGGCCGGCGCGGACCCGGGCGTGGAGCGTGTGGAGCGCCGTCGGCGCCGCCGGTCTGGCGGCGGGGGTGACGCTGGGCGGGCTGCTGGTCGCCGTCGACTGGCGACTCGCGGTCGGCGTCGTCGTGCCGGTCTGCCTGCTGGTCGCCGGCCGCGCCGCGGTCCTGCCGGCCCCGCCGGCCGCCGACGGAGGGTCCGTGGCGCCGCGGCCGGACCTGCGCCGACGACCCGACGTCCGGCTCGGCGCGGGCCTCGCCGCGGTCTACATGGCCGGTCCGGGCGCGATGTACTTCCTGTTCGCGAAGATGCCCGGGGCCGCGGGTCTGCTGCTCCTGCCGCTGACGCTCGGGGTCGTCGCCGGGAGTGCGGCCGCCGGACGGTTGGTGGCGCGGGTCGGCGAGGAGCGGGGAGCCGCCCTCGGGTTCGCGGTCGGGGCGCTGGGGACGGCGGGGTCGGCGCTCGCCGGCGGTCCGGCGATCGGGTCGGCGGGGTGCTCGCTGGTCGCGGGGCTGGGCAGTGGCGCGGCGTTCACCGCGGTGTTCGCGCTGGCCGGCCGGGACGTGCCGGAGCGTGGTCGGGGAGCCGCGGGCGCCCTGGTGGCGGCGGCGCAGTACCTGGCGAGCACCGTCGCGCTGGCCGGGTACGGGGCCCTCGACGGTCCCGGGGGTCACCGGCTGCTGCTGGTCCTGGCGTCGGGGGCCTCGGTGGCCGGTGGGCTGACGGCGTGGGCGGCAGGTCGGCGCCGCCGTGATCGGGGAGCCCCCACACGGCCGGAGGGGGATCCGGACGGCGTGCGGTGACCCCCTCGTCGTCGAGAGCCGTCCCCGGACCCGTCGTCGGAAGCCGTCCGCCCGGACCCGTCCGCCCGGACCCGTTCGCCCCGGACCCGTCGTCGGGACTCATCGTCGGGTGACCGCGACGAGGTAGCGGACCGGGGCGTCCGAGGTGTTGCGGTAGACGCAGTCCTCGGGCGGTCCGAGCTCGAGGCAGTCGCCGGTGGCGAGGTGGTGGGGCGTCGCGCCCTCGACGAACTCCAGCTCGCCCTCGAGCACCCAGACCTGGTGGCGCAGGAAGGCGTACGAGTCGGCGGCGAACGCGGCCTGCGCGCGCGGCGGCATCGTCACCTCGACCAGCTCCAGGTCGCCGCCCGCACGGGGCGACACCGCGCGCCGGGTGTAGCCCGACGTCGGGTCGGTCCAGCGGGGCTGGTCGTCGCGCCGCGAGACACGGCCGGTGCGCTCCGCGCGGGCCACGAGCTCCGACAGGCTGAGGCCGAGCGCGCCGGAGAGCCGGCCCAGGAGCGCCGCGGTGGGCTGCGCCTCGCCCGCCTCGACCTTCGCGATCATGGCGCGGGAGACGCCGGCGCGGTCGGCGAGCGCGCGCACGGTGAGGTCGCGCTCCCGACGTCGCTCGCGGACCGCGGTGGCCAGGGAGGCGGTCAGCTGCGCCGGGTCGTCCTCGCTCATGGTGGCCACCATAGTGGCCGGAAGTGCTACTTTCGTCGACCATGCTGACGATCCGGGACGCCTCGGTCGAGGACGCCGCCGCCTGCGCCGCGATCTACGCGCCCTACGTGCGGGACACGGTGATCAGCTTCGAGACGTCCCCGCCCGACGCCGCCGAGATGGCCGGTCGGATCGAGGCCTCCCACGCCTGGCTGATGGGCGAGGCCGACGAGCGGGTCGTCGGCTACGCCTACGGCGGGCCCTTCAACCCGCGCGAGGCGTACCGCTGGGCCTGCAGCGTCAGCGTCTACCTGGAACCCGGTCTCCGGCGCACCGGTGCCGGTCGATCCCTCTACGACGCACTGTTCGTCCGGCTGGCCGACCTCGGCTACCGGCGTGCGGCGGCCGGGATCACGCTGCCGAACGAGGCGAGCGTGGGACTGCACGCCGCCATGGGCTTCGAGACCGTCGGGACGTTCCCGCGCATCGGCTGGAAGGACGGCGCCTGGTACGACGTCGCCTGGATGCAGCGGGACCTCTGAGTGATCGACGCCGCTTTCCTGACGCTGGACGTCTGCAACGCGACTTTCCTGACGCTGGGTCAGCGCCCCGCCGGCGAGATGTTCAGCGACATCCCGGCGAGCCCGCGGGCCCGCACCGTGAGCCGGTCCGCCACGGCGCGCAGCGCCTCCCCGGCCGCCGACTGCGGCGCCGAGAGGACCAGCGGCACGCCGGCGTCGCCGCCCTCGCGCAGCCGGGTGTCGATGGGGATCTGGCCCAGCAGCGGCACCGGCGAGCCGATCGACTTGGTCAGCGAGTCGGCCACCTGCTGGCCGCCGCCCGAGCCGAACAGGTCCATCCGCGACCCGTCGGGCATGTCCATCCACGACATGTTCTCGACGACGCCGACGAGGCGCTGCCGGGTCTGCAGCGAGATCGCGCCCGCGCGCTCGGCCACCTCCGCGGCCGCCTGCTGCGGCGTCGTCACCACCAGCAGTTCCGCGTTCGGGATGAGCTGCGCGGTCGAGATCGCGATGTCCCCGGTGCCGGGCGGCAGGTCGAGGAGCAGCACGTCGAGGTCGCCCCAGAAGACGTCGGCGAGGAACTGCTGCAGCGCGCGGTGCAGCATCGGGCCGCGCCAGACCACCGGGGTGTTGCCGGGGGTGAACATCCCGATCGAGATGACCTTCACGCCGTGGGCCTGCGGCGGCAGGATCATCTCGTCGACCTTGGTCGGCAGGGTGTCGGTGCCGAGCATGCGCGGCACGGAGTGGCCGTAGATGTCGGCGTCGACCACGCCGACCGAGAGGCCCTTGTTCGCCATCGCGGCGGCGAGGTTCACCGTCACCGACGACTTGCCGACGCCGCCCTTGCCCGACGCCACCGCGTACACGCGGGTCATCGAGCCGGGCTGGGCGAACGGGATCACCGGCTCGTCGGCGTCGCCCTTGACCTTGCGGCGCAGCTCCTTGCGCTGCTCGTCGTCCATGACGTCGAGCTCGACGGACACCGCCGAGACGCCGGACACACCCGACACCGCGTCGGTCACCCGGCGGGTGATCGTGTCCTTCATCGGACAGCCGGAGACCGTGAGGTAGATCGCGACCTCGACCTTGCCGTGGTCCAGGACGCGGACGTCCTTGAGCATCCCGAGTTCGGTGATCGGACGGTGGATCTCGGGATCCTCGACACCGGAAAGCGCGGTGCGAATCGCCTCGACCGACGGTGAACCAGCCATGACCCGATGTTACGTGGCGCCGTCCACCGCACCGGGGGTCGCGTGGTTCGTCCCACCCGAGCCGACCCCGGAGTGCTCGAGTGCCCGTTCGAGGGCGCGCTCGACGGCCTTCTCCACGGCTCGGTCGACGACCCGGTCCAGCGACTTCTCGAGCGTCTTGTCGAACGACCGGTCCAACGACCGGTCCACCGCGCGGGTGAGCGCCTTCTGCGTCTCCCGGTCGACGCCGCCGCGCTCGGGTCCGCGCTCGGAGAGCTCACTGCGCAGGAAGTCGCGGGTGACCATCTCGCCGACCGCGAGGCGCAGGGCCGCGAGCTCGCGCGAGAGGTACTCGGTGTCGGCGATGGTCCGCTGTGCCCGCGTCCGGTCCTCGTCGAGCGAGACGCGGTCCCGGTCGTCCTGGCGGTTCTGCGCGAGCAGGATCAGCGGCGCCGCGTAGGCCGCCTGGGTGGAGAAGGCCAGGTTGAGCAGGATGAACGGGTAGGGGTCCCAGCTCCCGAGGATCCCGATCAGGTTCAGCGTGATCCAGATGATCACGAAGATCGTCTGCCACAGCAGGTACGTGCCGGTCCCGAGGAAGCGGGCGAGGCGCTCGGCGGCGCGGCCGAAGGCCTCGGTGTCGAGGTCGACCCGCAGCCGCCGCTGGGGGCCGGCCGGGGTGTCGAGCCGGTATCGGCTGTAGCGCTCAGGCACGGCGGCCTCCGTGGGAGGGGCGGGCGGTGGTCGAGGGGGACGACGTGGCAGGCCGTTCCGGGGGCAGGGCGGACGGCGGGATGCGCAGTCCACCCGTCGTCGTCGGGTCCGGGTCCTGGGTCCGCCAGTCCTCGGGCAGCAGGTGGTCCAGCACGTCGTCGACGGTCACGGCGCCCAGCAGGTGGTCGTTGTCGTCGATCACGGGGCCGCACACCAGGTTGTACGTCGCGAAGTAGCGGGTGACCTCGGTGAGCGAGGCGTCCGGGTGGAGCCGGGTCAGCTCGGCGTCGAGCACGCCGGCCACCAGGGCGAACGGCGCCTCGCGCAGCAGCCGCTGGGAGTGCACGCAGCCGAGGTAGCGCCCGGTGGGGGTCGCCGAGGGTGGTCGCGCGACGAACACCATCGAGGCGAGCGCGGGGGTGAGGTCGGGGTTGCGGACGCGGGCGAGGGCCTCGGCGACGGTGGAGTCCGGCGCCAGCACGATCGGCTCCGGGGTCATCATGCCGCCCGCGGTGTCGGCCGAGTAGGTCAGCAGCCGGCGCACCGACTGCGAGTCCTCGGGCTCCATGAGGCCCAGCAGCTGCTCGGACTCCGGGTCGGGCAGGTCGGCGAGCAGGTCCGCGGCGTCGTCGGGGTCCATCGCCTCGAGGACGTCGGCGGCGCGCTCGGACTCGAGGTGGCGCAGCAGGTCGCGCTGGTCGACGGCGGGCAGCTCCTCGAGGACGTCGGCCAGGCGCTCGTCGCCGAGACCGTCCGCGACGTCGTACCGACGGCGCATCGGCAGGTCGAGCAGCGCCTGCGCGACGTCGGGCGGGCGCATGTCCTCGAACGTGGCCAGCAGCTGCTCGGTCCCCTGACCCTCCTCGGCGAGGGAGAGGCCGCTCACCGCCGCCCACGGCAGCACCTGGACCGGGCCGCGTCGCCCGAGGCGCCCGAGCCGCTCGGTGACCGCCAGGCGGGTGATGAGCCAGTCCCGGCTGCGGGTGTGCTCCATGAGCACGTCGGCGACGGTGGCGTCGGTCCCCTTGTCGACCACGCGCACGGCCGCGTCGAGCATCTCGCCGACGACGAGGACCTCGTTCGGGCGCTGGGCGAAGGGCCGCAGGTTCACCTGGCCGGTGGACAGCGTCACGGCGCCGGCGTCGATCGCGGTGACCCGCAGCATGGGGACGAAGATCCGTCGTCGGGACCCGACGCCGACGACCAGGCCCAGGACGCGGGGCGGGCGGGGTCCGACGGACACGGCCGAGACCGCATCGCGGACCCGTCCGATGTTCTCCCCGTCCGGCCCCAGAACGGGCAGTCCGACCATTCGGGCGACGAACACCCTGGTCATGGCGGTGCTGGCGGCGCGGGTCACCACGCGAGGTTAGCGGCGGGGGGTGGGTTGTCGGTGCTGAGAGGGTGGGCAGGAGGTGACCCGTGCGGGAAGACGGGCCGTGGGGGCGGCCCCTGAGAGCGTCTTCACCTGAATCGGCACAGCCACGCCCGCGCGTGTCAGCATCCGGTCAACCACATGTCTCCACGACGACGACGTGGAGGCCCACGAGGAGGTCAGTGCGAGTGAGTGTCGAGAACCGTCCGCGGCGGTCGTGTCTCGCGGTGCCGGGGTCGAGCCAGAAGTTCATCGACAAGGCCCGCACCCTGCCCGCGGACCAGATCTTCCTCGACCTCGAGGACGCGTGCGCGCCGCTGGCGAAGCCGGGCGCCCGCAAGACGATCGTCTCCGCGCTGAACGAGGGCGGCTGGGAGGGCAAGACCCGCGTCGTCCGCGTGAACGACTGGACGACCGAGTGGACCTACCGGGACGTCACCGAGGTCGTCGAGGGGGCGGGCGCGTCGCTGGACGCGATCATGCTGCCCAAGGTGCAGACCGCCGCGCAGGTCCACGCCCTGGACTTCCTGCTGACGCAGATCGAGAAGACCATGGGCTACGAGGTCGGCCGCATCGGCATCGAGGCGCAGATCGAGAACGCCCTGGGCCTGACCAACGTCAACGAGATCGCCGCCGCCTCGCCGCGCATGGAGACCATCGTCTTCGGCCCGGCCGACTTCATGGCCTCGATCAACATGAAGTCGCTCGTGGTCGGTGAGCAGCCGCCCGGCTACACCGAGGGCGACGCGTACCACTACATCTACATGCAGATCCTCATGGCGGCACGCGCCTACGACCTGCAGGCCATCGACGGCCCCTACCTGCAGATCCGCGACGTCGAGGCCTTCCGCCGCGTCGCCGCCCGCTCCGCCGCGCTGGGCTACGACGGCAAGTGGGTCCTGCACCCGGGGCAGATCGACGCCGCCAACGAGGTCTTCTCGCCCGACCAGAGCGACTACGACCACGCCGAGAACATCCTCGACGCCTACGAGTACTTCACCTCCGAGGCCGGCGGGAAGAAGGGCTCGGCGATGATCGGCGACGAGATGATCGACGAGGCCTCGCGCAAGATGGCGCTGGTCATCGCGGGCAAGGGCCGCGCGGCGGGGATGACCCGCGGCGAGCGCTGGACGCCGCCGGAGAGCTGACCGTCCGCCCGTCGGCGGTGCATACTCGCCGGTAACCACCCCAGAGCAGGGAGCACGACGCATGGCACGCCTCGCCCAGACCGCGGGTCTCACGGACATCCAGGACGAGATCCTCTCCACGGTCCGCGACTACGTGGACAAGGAGATCATCCCGCACGCCCAGGAGCTCGAGCACGCCGACGAGTACCCCCAGGCGATCGTCGACGGGATGAAGGAGATGGGCCTGTTCGGGCTCATGATCCCGGAGGAGTACGGCGGTCTGGGTGAGTCGCTGCTGACCTACGCGCTCGTCGTCGAGCAGATCGCGCGCGGGTGGATGAGCGTCTCGGGCGTCATCAACACCCACTTCATCGTCAGCTACATGCTCATCCACCACGGGACGCAGGAGCAGAAGGAGAAGTACCTCCCGCAGCTCGCGACGGGGGAGATGACCGGCTCCTTCTCCATGTCGGAGCCGGACCTGGGCTCCGACGTGGCCGCCATCAAGACCCGCGCGAAGGTCGACGGCGACGACTACGTGGTCGACGGCGCCAAGATGTGGCTGACCAACGGCGGCTCCTCGAACCTCACCGCGGTGCTCGTCAAGACCGACGAGGGCGCCGAGAAGCCCTACCAGAACCTGACGACGCTGCTGGTGGAGAAGCCGCGCGGGTTCGGCAAGGTCGCCGAGGGCCTCTCGATCCCCGGCAAGATCGACAAGATGGGCTACAAGGGCGTCGACACCACCGAGATGGTGTTCGACGGCTTCCGCATCCCGCAGACCCAGGTCCTGGGCGGGCGGTCCGGCAAGGGCTTCGCGCAGATGATGGACGGTGTCGAGGTCGGCCGCGTCAACGTGGCCGCCCGCGCGTGCGGCATCGCGATCCGCGCCTTCGAGCTCGGCATCGACTACGCCCAGCAGCGCTCCACCTTCGGCAAGCCGATCGCCCAGCACCAGGCGATCGCGTTCAAGCTCGCCGAGATGGCCACCAAGGTCGAGGCCGCGCACCTGATGATGGTCAACGCCGCGCGGTTGAAGGACCGCGGCGAGCGCAACGACGTCGAGGCCGGGATGGCCAAGATGATCGCCTCGGAGTACTGCAAGGAGGTCACCGAGGAGTCGTTCCGCATCCACGGCGGCTACGGCTACTCCAAGGAGTACGAGATCGAGCGGCTCATGCGCGAGGCGCCGTTCCTGCTCATCGGCGAGGGCACCTCGGAGATCCAGAAGACGATCATCAGCCGCGGCCTGCTGAAGGACTACAAGCTGCGCTGAGCTCGTCCCCTGTCCGCCCCCTGTCCGCCCCCT
Source organism: uncultured Actinomycetota bacterium (assembly GCA_963849235.1). Classification (GTDB taxonomy): domain Bacteria; phylum Actinomycetota; class Actinomycetes; order Mycobacteriales; family Pseudonocardiaceae; genus Actinomycetospora. Next base: position 92,873 of record CAWKGY010000016.1, read on the forward strand.
GTTCGGCAGCAATGGCGCTTTGCTGCCGTCAGACGGCAGGACGGCGCCGTTCACACATCGGCGGCGGCGCGCCCCGGACGCGGGCGCGCCGCCGTTCGGTCCATCGTGCGAGGGCACACACACCCCCTGTGGGCACTTTCGTCCGCTCCGGTCCGTTGGAAGGATGCTCGGACCGATCAGCAAGCGGAGGAAGTCGTGAGCGCGCCGTTCCTGGGGAACCGTCCCGGGGCAGCCCCCGGGTTGCCCAACCTGCCCGAGCCGCCCTCCGGGTGGCCGGTGGGGTCGTACGCGAAGTACGAGGAGGCGCAGCGCGCGGTCGACCACCTCGCCGACAACGACTTCCCCGTCGCGGACGTGACCATCGTCGGGGTCGACCTCATGCTCGTCGAGCGGGTGATCGGCCGGCTGACGTGGGGCCGGGTGCTCGCGACCGGCGCAGCGTCCGGGGCCTGGCTGGGCCTGTTCGTCGGCGTGGTGCTCTCGCTGTTCAGCCCGAACGGCTCGCTCGCCGCGATCCTGCTCGGCCTCGGGATGGGCATCGTGTTCGGCGTCGTCTCCGGCGCGATCACGTACGGCGCCAGCCGCGGGAGGCGGGACTTCACCTCCGCCAGCCAGATGGTGGCCGGCCGCTACGACGTGCTCGTCCAGCCGCGCAACGCCGAGAAGGCCCGCGACATGCTGGCCAAGCTCGCGATCGGCACCGAGCAGACGTAGACCCCTCCGGCCGCGAGCCCTCTCGGGCGTGGTCCCCCTGGTCTGTGCCGTGGAGCCTGTCGGACGGGACCTGCCGAGTGGGCCCTCACGGCTCCCGACGCTGCCCTCGGGGTCCACTCGAGCGCGCGGCGTGGCCGCTCCCGGGCCGAGTGGACTCCCACGGCTCCCGGCCCAGCCCTCGGGGCCCACTCGGCCGCGCGAGCTGGCCGCTCCCGGGCCGAGTGGACCCCCACGGCTCCCGACGCTGCCCTCGGGGTCCACTCGACCGCGCGAGCTGGCCGCTCCCGGGCCGAGTGGACTCCCACGGCTCCCGGTCCAGCCCTCGGGGTCCACTCGAGCCGCGCGAGTGGCCGCTCCCGGGCCGAGTGGACCCCCACGGCTCCCGACGCCAGCCCTCGGGGCCCACTCGACCGCGCGAGCTGGCCGCTCCCGGGCCGAGTGGACCCCCACGGCTCCCGACGCGCGGCCGGCTACGGCCCGCCGCCGCTCACGCCGGTCGCCCGCACCACCGAGAGCGGGATGGCCACGTCCTCGAGCGACTTGCGCTCCGCGTCGATGCCGAGGACCGCCGCGACGACGCCGCCGACGATCATCACGATGGCCCCGAGGATGTAGGCGTAGAAGAGCCCGGTCTCGCTCGGGGCGGTCTTCGGCCCGATCATCGCGGCGTAGACCAGCGGCGCCACCGACCCGAAGACCTGGGCGATCGCGAAGAACACCGCGATGGCCTTGGCGCGGACCTCCATCGGGAAGATCTCGGACACCGTCAGGTACGCGGCACTCGCGCCGGCCGACGCGAAGAAGAAGATCACGCACCAGGCGACCGTCTGCGTCGTCGCGTTGAGCGCGCCCGCCTTGAACAGGAACGCGCTGATGATCAGGAGCCCGCCGGCCAGGATGTACGTCCCGGCGATCATCTTCCGGCGCCCGAGGGTGTCGAAGAACCGGCCCAGCAGGATCGGGCCCAGGAAGTTCCCGATCGCGAACGGGATGTAGTAGATCGAGGTGTCGGCGTTCGGTCCGAGGTAGAAGTTCGCCAGCACGATCGCGTAGGAGAAGAAGATCGCGTTGTAGAGGAACGACTGGGTGATCATCAGGACCGCGCCGAGGGTGGAGCGGCCCGGATACGTTCGGAACAGCACTCTCAGCAGCGCGATGTACCCGGTCTGCGGACTGGGCGTGATCTCCAGGGCCCGGCTCTCGTCCACCGGGGCGATGTCCCGGCCCGTCGCGGCGACCTCGCGCTCGATGTACTCGATGGACCGCTCGGCCTCGTCGCCCCGGCCGTGCATGATCAGCCACCGGGGGCTCTCCGGCACCGCGCGACGCAGGATGACGATCACGATCGCCAGCACCGGGCCGATGAGGAAGGCGATCCGCCAGTCGAGGTTGGGGCTGATGGCGCCCGAGAGCAGTGGGTACTGGATCGCCGCGGCGATCGCGGCGCCCGCCCAGTACGTGCCGTTGACGGCGATGTCGGTCTGGCCGCGGTATCGGGCCGGGATCAGTTCGTCGATGGCCGAGTTGATCGCCGCGTACTCGCCGCCGATGCCGGCGCCCGCGATGAATCTCGTCGCGTAGAGGAACGTGAGCGACAGGGCCCCGGAGCCGAGCGTGAAGGCGGTGAGGGCGCTGCCGCCGAAGTAGATGGCCAGCGTGATGAAGAACAGCCGGCGTCGGCCGAGCCGGTCGGAGAGGTTGCCGAAGACCAGCGCCCCGACCACCTGCCCCAGCAGGTAGACCGTGGCCAGGAACCCCACCGCGGTGGTCGACAACCCCAGGCGGTCGCTGTCGGTCAGCTTCTCGCCCACGTTGCTCGCGATGGTGATCTCGAGCCCGTCGAGGATCCAGCAGGTCCCCAGCGCCACGACCATGCGCGTGTGGAACGACGACCAGGGCAATCGGTCGATCCGCGCCGGGATCAGGGAGCGCACGCTCCCCGGTTGTTGGGTCCCCTCTGTCGCCGTCACGCGAGCCTCCCCGCCGTCCACCGCTGGAACGCCGTGAGCGTAACCACACAGTCACGCAGTGGCAGACCCGAATTCCACGCCGGGGGGCGATCGTCGTAGGCGCTTACAACCACCGGTTGCGTCGGAACGTCCGGAAGAGCCAGCCGCAGATCACCAGGATCACGACGATCACCAGCGGATAGCCGAACGTCCAGTGCAGCTCGGGCATGTAGTCGAAGTTCATGCCGTAGATGCCGGCGAACATGGTCGGCACGGCGAGCAGCGCCGCGTAGGCGGTGATCTTGCGCATGTCGTTGTTCTGCCGCAGCGTGATCTTGGCGAGCACGGCGTCGACCAGCGTCGTCAGGAGCTCGTCGAACTGGGCGACGCGCTCGGACACCGTCACCAGGTGGTCGTCGACGTCGCGGAAATAGCTGCGCACGTCGGTCGGCACGAGGGGCGAGTAGCCCTCCGAGAGCCGTCGCAGCGGCGCCACGAGGGGCTGGACGGCGCGGCGCAGCTCGAGCACCTCGCGCTTCATCAGATAATCTGGTCGGCGCCGAGCTCGGAGTACGGCGCGAACACCTCGGCCTCGATGGTGTCGATGTCGCCCTCGACGGCGGCCGAGACCTCGAGGTAGGCGTCGACGATGTGGTCGGCGATCGCGTGCAGGACCGCTGCCGGACCGAGGGCCAGGTGCTCGGGCTCGTCCTCGAGCATGCGCCGCACCCGCCGCAGGCCGGAGTGCTGGCCGTGGCGGACCGTGACCACGAAGTCCTTCCCGACGAAGCACATCAGCTCGCCGGACTCGACGATCTCGTTCGCGGTCGTCGGCGAGGCGTGGGCGACGTAGCGCACCGTCTTGAACACCGAGAAGACCATGTCGTCGTAGCGCTCGATCTTCGGCCGCTGGTGGGCCTGGACAGCGTCCTCGACGGCGAGCGGGTGCAGCCCGAAGACCTCGGCGATGTCGTCGATCTGCTCGGCGTCGGGCTCGTGCAGGCCGACCCAGACGAAGCCCTCCTCGCGCCTGCGGACCTCCTCGATCGCGTCGCGGTGGCTCCACCGCCCCTCGAGACGGTGCCCGTCGACGTAGACGGCGCAGTCGACGACGAAGGCCGACAGCGGCACGTGCGGGACGTGGACGCCGTTGTCGAGGGCGCGCGGTCGGCGCGCGCGGGCGGCCGTGGAGCGCAGGGAGGGGAGAGCGGGCATGGGGGTCTCCGGAGGGTCGACCGGCGCCGGGCCGGTCAGCGGGATCTCGGACGGATCTCCGCGTCACCTCGGGGGACCACGACGGCGTCCGGCGCCGTCAGCGGCCCCTCGAGAGGACGCGGCCGGTACTTCCGTCGGCGCCGGGATCGGCGCTCGGCTGCTCGGCCACGTCCACCTCCTCGCTCGTCGCGCTCGGGAGAGCTCCTGGCGGACCGCACCGTGGACGGCCGGACAGCCGGCCGGGTGGTCCCGGTGTCGTACGTGTCACGCATCCGTGCGTCCACGTGCGCATCCGCGATGGTCCATCCTACGGGTCGTCGCGGACGGTGTGCCGTCCGGACGGCCCGGTGACGACGACGTTCAGGGAGTGGACACGTGCAGTTCGGTCGGTACTTCGAGGAGTTCGAGGTCGGGGCGACGTACAAGCACTGGCCCGGCAAGACGGTGACCGAGTACGACGACCACCTCTTCTGCCTCATCACGATGAACCACCACCCGCTGCACCTCGACAGCCACTACGCCGAGGGCACCCAGCAGGGTCGCAACGTCGTCGTCGGGAACTACGTCTACTCGCTGCTGCTCGGCATGTCCGTCGCCGACGTGTCGGGCAAGGCCATCGCGAACCTCGAGGTCGAGTCGCTGCGCCACGTGAAGCCGGTCTTCCACGGCGACACGATCTACGGCGAGTCGACGGTGCTGGACAAGAAGGAGTCGAGCTCGAAGAACGACCGCGGCATCGTCACGGTCGAGACGATCGGCTACAACCAGGACGGCGTCGTCGTCTGCATCTACCGCCGCAAGGTGATGGTCCCCAAGCGTCCGGTCACCGACTCGGACGAGGCCGCGCTGGCCGCCGAGCAGCCGAACCGACCGGTTCCGCAGGAGCGCTGACCCGAAGGGATCGACTCTCTTCGGTGTGTCGGTCACGGTCGGTCACGGTCGCGCCCCTAGCATCCAGCGGCGTGGACGTGAGGAAGCTCGTCATCGCGATCGTCGTGATCTTCCTGCTGTTCTTCGTGATCTCACAGCCCCAGGCCGCCGCGAACCTCGTCCTCACGATCCTCCACCTGCTCGAGGCCGCGGCCGAGTCGGTGGTCACCTTCCTGCGCCGGCTGTTCTGAGGACCTGCGGGGGCTAGGCTCGACCCCGGGTCCACCGGGGGCAGGAGGGAGGGCGCCGTGCTGGCACCTCGCGAGGTCGACGAGTACGTCCTGCCGACCGAACGGCGGGTCATCCGCTTCCGGCGCCACTGGGTCGTCATCGTCAGCGAGGTCGTCCAGGCGACGGTCCTGATGGTGATCCTCATGGTCGCCGCGCACCTGCTCCCCGAGGGCCCGGTGCTCTCGAACCTGCTCTGGTACGGCGGCCTGCTCGTGCTGATCAAGGCCTGCTACAAGGTCAGCGAGTGGTGGGTCGAGAAGGTCGTCATCACCGACAAGCGCGTGATGCTGACGCAGGGCGTCTTCACGCAGAAGGTCGGCATGATGCCGCTCGGGAAGGTCACCGACCTGACCTTCGAGCGCACCCTCAACGGCCGCATGATGGGCTACGGGACGATGATCATCGAGTCCGCCGGCCAGATCCAGGCGCTCAACCGCATCGACTTCCTCCCCGACCCCGAAGAGGTCTACGAGGCGATCTCGGAGCTGGTGTTCGGCGAGAAGCGCCAGACGCCCAGCCGCCCGTGACGGCCGGCCGCCCCCTGACGCCCGGGTGGCCCTGACGCCCGGGTGGCCCTGACACCATCGCGCGTGTGATCGACCTCCACCTGCACTCGAACGCCTCCGACGGCACCGACGACCCGGGCGACGTCGTCCGCCTCGCGGTCGCGGCCGGGGTCACGACGCTCGCCCTCACCGACCACGACACGACGGCGGGCTGGGCGGCGGCCGCGGAGGCGATGACGGAGCAGCCGGCCGGGGTCCGGCTGGTGCGCGGCGCGGAGTTCTCGACGACGAGCCCGGACGGCCGGGGCGGGGAGGTCCCGGCCCACCTGCTGGGCTACCTGTTCGACCCGGCACACCCCGCCGTGCTCGCCGACCAGGCGCGGCTGCACGACGAGCGCCGGCGCCGGATCCGGGTGATGGCGCAGCGGATGGCCGACGACGGGTGGGGCGTCGACCCCGACGAGCTCGAGTCGCGCCTGGACCCGGAGGTCCCGATCGGGCGCCCCCACCTCGGGCGTGCCCTCGTCGAGATCGGCGCCGTGGCGTCGGTGCCGGAGGCGTTCGAGCGGCTGCTGTCCAAGGACGGGAGGTACTTCGAGCCCAAGGCGGACACCCCGATCACGGACGCGATCGCGACGATCCGGGCGGCCGGCGGGGTGGCCGTGTGGGCGCACCCGTGGGCCCGCCTGCGCGGCGACGTCATCGAGCGCGAGGTGATCGCCGACCTCGCGGACCGGGGGCTGGCCGGGATCGAGGTGGACCACCGCGACCACTCGCCCGAGGACCGCGAGGAGCTGCGGGCGCTGGCCCGCGACCTGGACCTGCTCGCCACCGGCTCGAGCGACTACCACGGGGAGAACAAGACGATCCCGATCGCCGCCGAGACCACCGCCCCGGCGGTGCTCGACGCCCTCGTCGCGCGGGCGACCGGTGCGGGCGTCGTGACGGGTGGGCAATAGGCTGGAACCGATGAGCGGGCAGCTGACTCTCCAGGACATGCCCTCTCCACTGGTCAAGGTCACCCCCGCCCGCCTCGCCACCTGGGACGACTGTCGGCGCCGCTACCGGATGACCTACCTCGACCGGCCGAGCCCGCCCCGCGGCGGCGCGTGGGCGCACGCGACGCTCGGCGCCGTCGTCCACAACGCGCTGCGGGCCCTCTTCGAGCTGCCCGTCGCGCGGCGCGGCGCCGAGCGGGCCGCCTCCCTGGTGGAGCGCCACTGGTCCTCGGAGGGTTTCCGGGACGACGCGCAGGCGGCGACGTACCGGGCCCGGGCGCAGGACTGGGTCGCGCGCTACGCCGCCGACCACGGCTCCGCGGTCGGCGAGCCGCTCGGTGTCGAGCGCTGGGTGGCGGCTCCGGTCGGCGGGATCGTGGCCGAGGGCCGGGTCGACCGGATCGACGCCGGCGTCGCCGAGGACGGGGCCCGCGAGGCCGTCGTCGTGGACTACAAGACCGGCCGGTGGGTGCCGGGCGAGGACGACGCCCGGTCCTCCCGCGCGCTGGCGCTCTACGCCCTGGCCACGACGCGGACCCTGCGCCGGGCCTGCCGGCGGGTCGAGCTGCACCACCTGCCGTCGGGCATCGTCGCCGGCGCGGTCCACGACGAGACCTCCCTGGGCCGCCACCGTCGCCGCGCCGAGGAGTCGGCGGTCGAGATGGCGGCCGCGGGCGAGGCGCTGGCCGCCGGCGGGGACCCCGAGGCGCTGTTCCCGCCCTCGCCGGGCCCCCGGTGCGCACGCTGCGACGTGCGCCGCCACTGCCCGGAGGGCCGCGCCGCCGCGCCCCCGCTCGACCCCTGGGCGCTGCTCGCCCCGTGAGCACCCGCCCCCGCCGCACCTCGATCCCCTGCGAGGAACCGACCCCGATGACCGGCCACGCCGCCATCCCGCCCGAGGACCCGACGCCCCCGGACGGCATCCCCACCCCTCCGGCGGGCTTCTCGGCAGCGGCGGAGGAGCCGACGCGGCCGGAGGTCGCCCGGCCCGAGGCGGTCGTCGAGGCGGCAGGCGATGCGGTCCCCGAGCCGGTCCGGACCGCCACCCCGCGGCGGCTGCAGGCGGTCCCCGACGCCTACCCGACGGTGGTGACCGGCGTCCGGACCGGGGCGTTCGGCCGCCCCATCGGCAAGCACCGCCCGACCGCGCTGCACCGGCTCGTCGAGGTCGCCCGCGTCCTCACCGGGGGCCTGATGGTGCTCACCGTCGTGGTGGTCGTCGCGCCCCTCGCCCTGGCCTCGACGGGGCCGGGAGCCGGGGCGCTCGCGGGGCACGTCGTCGGGGCGGTGGTGGCGCTCGTCGCGACGGGGCTCGCGGCGTGGCGGCGGACGCCGGTGTGGGCCGCGACGGTGGCCGCGCTCGTCGTCCCGCTCGACGTCCTGGTGGTCCTGGCCGTCTTCTGGTGGAGGTAGCTCAGGCGCTCAGCACGGAGGCCACCTCACCGAGCCCCACCGCGACCTCGGTGAACGAGGTCGACAGGGGGGCGAGCCCGACCCGGATGCCGTCCGGCGCCCGGAAGTCCGGGATCACGCCGCGGCGCCAGCACGCCGCGACCACGGCCCGGGCGTCGGGGTGGCGCAGCGTCACGTGCCCGCCGCGGCGGGCGGGGTCGCGCGGTGAGGCGAGGGTGACCCCCCGCGGGGCCAGCAGCTCGTCGGCGATCTCGACGGCGAACGCGGTGAGCGCCTCCGACTTGGCGCGCACCGCGTCGATCCCCACCTCGGCGTACAGATCGAGGCCCACCTGCAGCGGCACGAGTCCGAGCACCGGCGGGGTCCCGGAGAGGAACTGCCGCACCCCGGCCGCCGGCACGTAGCCCGCGGCCATCGCGAACTGGTCCTCCCGCCCGAACCACCCCTGTACCGGCTGGCGCAGCACGCCCTGGTGCCGCGCCGCGACGAAGGCGAACGCCGGCGAGCCCGGCCCGCCCCCGAGGTACTTGTACGTGCACCCGACGGCGAGATCGGCCCCCCACGCGTCGAGGGCCACGGGCACCGAACCCACCGAGTGGCAGAGGTCCCAGCAGACGAGCGCGCCCGCGTCGTGCACCACCCGCGTGATCGCCGCCGCGTCGGCGAGGAACGCGGACCGGTAGGCCACGTGGGAGAGCACGACGAGCGCCGTGCGCGGCCCGACCGCCGCGGCCACCTGCGCCGGCGACACCCCGCCGTCGGCCGGCGTCGGGATCCAGCGCAGGGTCCGGCCGGTCTCGGCGGCGATGCCCTCGAGCAGGTAGCGGTCCGTGGGGAAGTCGTCGTCGGAGAGCACGATCTCGTCGCGGGCCGGATCGGCCGCGTCGACGGCGGCGCGGGCGAGCTTGTAGAGCAGCACGCTCGTCGAGTCGCCCACCAGCGCCTGCCCCGGGGCGGCGCCGAGCAGCAGCGCGCCGAGCCGGTCGCCCAGCGCCGTCGGCCGGTCCACCCACTGCTCGTCCCAGCTGCGGATGAGCCGGGTGCCCCAGTCGTGCGCGGTGAAGGCCGCGAGCGCCTCCCCGGTGACGCGCAACGGGCGCCCGAGGGAGTTCCCGTCGAAGTAGGCCACGACGTCGTCGGCCGGGGCGAAGCGGTCCCGCACCGGCCCCAGGGGGTCGGCGGCGTCGAGTTCGGCGGCCCGGACCGCGAACCCGACGGTCCTCACGCCGCGTCCCCGAGCTGTCTCTCCCGGGCGAGGGCCTCGCGGGCGGTCGGGCCCTGGCGCCAGGTCTCCGGCAGGGCCAGCGCCCCGGCGCGCAGCCCGCGCACCGCGAGGCCCGCGGCCAGGTCGGTGGTGGGGAGGCCGGGGAGCCCGTGCATCCGGCGCGCCCAGCGCGGCTGCAGCGCGAAGCCCAGCGTCGCCAGCGCGGCCCAGGCCGGCCGGGCGGGGGTGGTGAGCTGGACGCGGGTCGGCATCGGCGGCGCGAGCAGGCGCAGCACGGCGCGCCGGCTGGTGCCGGAGGCCCGCAGCTCGGGGCGCACCGCGGCGAAGTAGGCCTCGACCTCGGCGCGGCTCGCCGGCACGTCGGTGGCGCCGAGCAGCTCCGCGGCCCGGACCTGCTCGGCGAGGAACCGGTCGGCCGTCTCGTCGGAGAGCCCGGCCCCGGCGCGCCGGACCGCGTCGAGGAAGCCCCACACCTCGGTGACGTGGACCCAGCGCAGCAGGTCCGGCTCGGAGGCCCGGTAGGTCCGGCCGGTCACCGGGTCGACGCCCCGCACGTGCTCGTGCCCGGCGCGGACCTTCGCGGCGATCGCGTCGACCCGGTCGCGCGGGGAGAAGGTCACGGTCATGACGTACTCGGCGGTGCGGCCCAGCCGCGGCCAGAAGTCGGTGCCGAAGTCGGAGTGCTGGTCGACGCCCGCCATCGCCCGGGGATGCAACGCCTGCACGAACAGCGCCGCCAGCCCGCCCGCGCCCGCCGCCGGGTCCGCCATGACCTGCCACGTGGCGCTGCCGGGTCCGAAGTAGCCCAGTGCGGGGTCCGAGGGCGGCGCCAGAGCGGTCATGAGTCCAGCGTGTCCTCGCGGAGCCAGGTCCGCCACGTGGGGACCAGGACGTCGAGCAGCGCCCGCGGGTTCTCGACGTTGGGGGAGTGCGCCGCGCGGGGGACGGCCGCGAACTCGGCCTCCAGCCGGTCGGCCATGGTGCGCTGGGTGGTGACCGGCCAGGCGTCGTCGTTCATCCCGCAGACCACGAGCGTGGCGAGTCGACGGCCCCGCAGCGCGGCGACGAGCTCGGGGACGCGGTCGGGCTCGCTGCGCAGCGCGTCGCCCATCCCGAGCAGCGCGGCCGGCGAGGACGAGGCGAGGCGGTGACGCAGGAAGGCGGCGACGGCGGGGTCGGCGGCCTCCCAGTCGCCCGCCTCCTCGCGGACCGCGACGACCGCCTGGAGGCCGCGGCGGCGCAGCACCGGCTCGAGGACGTCGAGGCGCGTGCGTCGGGGGCCCATCGGCAGCTCGCCGGGCCCGGAGTCCATGAGGGTGAGCCCCCGGGCGGGGGCGCCGGACAGGACGGCCGACCGCGCCACGAGCCCGCCGTAGGAGTGCCCGAGCAGCAGGACGGTCCGGCCCGCGGCGGCCTCGGCCCGGACGAGGTCGGCGACGAGCAGCCCGAGCGGACCGGGGCGGTGGTCGAGCTCCCCGGGCAGCGGCGCGGACTCGTACTGCCCCGGCAGGTCGACCGCGAGCACCCCGATCCCGGCGTCCGCGATCGGGTCGATGAGCGCCGCGAAGTCCTCCTTCGACCCGGAGTAGCCCGGGACGAGCAGGGCGACCGCGTCCCACGCCTCGTCCGCCGCCGGCGGCCGCGCCTCGGCCCGCAGCGCGGCGAGCGGCCCCGACGGTGTGGGGAGCTCGACCCGTGCGGCCCGGTGCGGCGTCAGCTGGGCGGTCCCCGGCCCGGCCGCCTCGTCGACGCGGACCGGGAGGGGTTCACGCGCCGGGGTCACCCGGATCAGTCTGCCAAACCCGGGGCCTGCGGCGGAGCGGAGACGGACAGGCGCGGCCGTGACGTCAGCGGGGTGGGCGCAGGCCGACCACGGTGCCACCGCGCTGCTCGACGACGGTGCTGCCGACGACCTCGACCCCGACGGGTCCCGGCGGGTCCGCGCGGCGATCCACGGGGATGGTGGGGCGCGGGGCGCCGGTGGCGGCGTCGACGACGGCGAGGCCCCCCGGGACGGGCACGAGCACCGTCGTCGGCGCTCCGAGGACCCCGCTCGAGACCGCGGCCCCCGGGCCGAGGGTGTTCGGCAGCGTCCAGCGCGGCAGCAGCGTGGACGGGTCGAGCCCCACGGTCGCGGTGCCGGTCCACCAGAGCAGGACCGGTCCCGCCAGACGGACGCCGAGGGGCTGGCCGGGCGGGTCGGTGGCGGTCTCCCGAACCGGCGTCCACGGTCGGCGCCGCGGCCCCGAGCGGCACCGTGCCGATCGGGGTCCCGGCGCCGTCGTAGATCCGTAGCGTCCGGTCGGGGGCCTCGAGGGCGACGCGGTCGTCCGCGACGGCGACGAGCCGCCCGCCGCTGACCCCGGAGAGCACGCTGAACCGGTCCTCCGGCTTGTCGTACTCCGCGGGGGAGTCGGTGAGCACGCTGAGCCGGTCCGAGGCCTCGCCGGGGCAGCGCTCGAGCACGGCCACCGAGTCGTCGCCCACCGCCTCGGAGAGCCGCGGGCAGTTCGCGCGCGGCTGCGGCGTCGACTGGACCGGGGTGGGCAGCGCGCCGTACTCCAGGGTGGCGACGAGGTCGTCCCGCCACACCTCGAGGTAGTCCCGGCCGGTGGCGGTGACGTGGGAGCCGTCCGAGAGCAGCCGGGTCCCGGGCCGCACGTCGGCGTTGCGGGTGGGGCCGCGCTGCCCGCTCGACGGGTCGATCGTGGCCACGTCGCTGCAGTAGGTGCCCACCGGCGACGTCGTGCGGAAGAGCGCCAGCACCTCGCCGAACCCGCTGCCCAGGGTGCACAGCGGTTCGGGTCTGCGGTACTCCCAGGCCGGCGCGCCGGTGGCGGCGTCGAGGCCGGTGACGACGCCGCTGCCGTCCGGGTCGGTGCGCCCGACGGCGACCGCCGGACCGACCACGGTCGGCCCGGCGAGCAGGTCCGCCCCGGGCGGGGTGCCCGCCGGGTTCGCCGCGCGCCAGACCGGGGCCAGTGCCGTCGGCACCGGCGCCTCGACGACCTGGGCCAGCGGCGGATTCGCCGGGCGCAGCGTCGTCGAGGACTCGTCCCCGGCGCGCAGCACCAGCAGGGTCCCGACGACGGCCGCGACGACGATCAGCGCGATCGCCAGCAGGTCGACGCGACGGCGCCGTTCCGCGCGGGGCCACCACACGGCGCGGCGGCCGGTGGGGTCCTCGTCGTCCTCCCCGGCCGGGCGGCTCGGGGTGCGCCGCCCGCTCGGGGCCGTCACCGCGTGATCAGTCCTCGCCCGCGCCGTTCGCCGCGCCGGCGGTGGCGGTCTCGCCGTCGCCGGAACCACGCCCGCCACGCCCGCGACGACGGCGACGGCGCGGCCGCGAGGACCCGCCGCCCTCGCCGTCACCGGCCGCGTCGGCCGGAGCGTCCGTGGACCCGGTGTCGTCGGAGCTCTCGGAGCCCGCCGCGGCGGTCCCGGAGTCCTCGCCCGGGCCGGACACGACCTCGCCACCCCGACTGCGGGTGCGGGACCGCGAGCGCCGCTTGCGCGGGCGGGACGCGTCCTCACCGGCGTCGGGTGCGGCGGGGGTGCCGTCCGGGGCGTCCTCGTCCTCCTCCTCGGCGGGCCGGCGGCGACGGGCCACCCGGCCGGTCGCGTCGTCGGGGATCCCGAGGTCGCGGTGGAGGTGCGGCGAGTTCGAGTACGTCTCGGGCGGCTCCGGGGCGCCGAGCCCGAGGTCGTCGGAGATCAGCTTCCACTTGGGGAGGTCGTCCCAGTCGACGAGCGTGATGGCGATGCCCGTCTTCCCCGCGCGGCCGGTGCGTCCGATGCGGTGGATGTAGGTCTTCGCGTCGTCGGGGCACTGGTAGTTGATGACGTGGGTGACGCCGGTGACGTCGATCCCGCGGGCCGCGACGTCGGTGCAGACCAGCACGTCGATGCGCCCGGTGCGGAACGCCTTGAGCGCGTGCTCGCGGGCGCCCTGGCCGAGGTCGCCGTGCACGGCGCCGACCTTGAAGCCGCGCTCGGCGAGCTCCTCGGAGACCTTGCTCGCGGTGCGCTTGGTGCGGGTGAACACCATCGTCGGGCCGCGGTCGGTCGCCTGGAGCGTGCGGGCGAGGATCTCGACCTTGTCCAGGGCGTGGGCCCGGAACACGAACTGGGCGGTGCGCTCGCCGATGGCGCTCGCGTCGACCTGCTCGGCGCGGATGTGCGTCGGCTGGGTCAGGAACGTGCGGGCCAGCGTGATGATCGGCCCCGGCATGGTCGCCGAGAAGAGCATCGTCTGCCGCTTCGTCGGCAGCATGGAGAGGATGCGTTCGACGTCGGGCAGGAAGCCCAGGTCGAGCATCTCGTCGGCCTCGTCGAGGACCAGGCCGCCGATCTTCGCGAGGACCAGGTGGCCCTGCTGGGCGAGGTCGAGCAGGCGACCGGGCGTGCCGACGACGAACTCGACGCCGGTCTGCAGCGCGGCGATCTGCTGCTCGTAGGGGCGGCCGCCGTAGATCGACACCACGCGGGTGCCGAGGCCCTTGGAGGCGCCCTCGATGTCCTTCGCGACCTGCAGGCACAGCTCGCGGGTGGGGACGACCACCAGGACGCGCGGCGTGCCGTCCTCGGTGGGGGTGCCGAGGCGCTGGAGGAGCGGGACGCCGAAGCCCAGCGTCTTGCCGGTGCCGGTGCGCGCCTGGCCGATCAGGTCCTCGCCGGCGAGCGCCAGCGGGAGCGTCAGCTCCTGGATCGCGAACGTGTGCTCGATGCCGTTCGCGGCGAGCGCCTCGACGATCTCGGGGGCGACGCCCAGCTCGGCGAACGTGGGGGAGTCCTGCGCGGAGGTCGTGGTCGCCACGGCGGTGGTGGCGAGCTCCTCGGCGGACTGGGGATCCTCGGATCGGGGATCGGGGGTGGTGGTGTCGTTCTCGGTGCTCAGGGGACTGCCTTCCTCACGGCTCGTGCACGCGAGGTGAGCCGGCTGGCTCGACCGCCTTCCCCGGTCCCGGGCTTCGGTGCCCGGTCGGGGGAGGGGACGTCGTCCACGACGTCACCCTGGGCGGGAGAGCCGACGAGGCGCCCGCGCGCTGGATTCGTCCCGGGACGGTCGGGTGGCTGGGGCCACCGGGCGACGCGTCCGCGGGAGGCCGGAGCCGGCGACGGACGGTGCGTGGGGGAGCGGCCCGGGCGGGCCACATCGGTCGAGTGGGGTGTCACCGGCTCGGACCACTGGTGATGATACCCGCACGGGCGCTGTCCCGGCAGCACCGCGGGGGGTGTGGCGCCTAGGGTGCTCCGTCGTGACGGATGTCGGGTCGGGAGCCGGGAGCGTCGAATCGACCGGGTACGAGTCCGTCGCACTGCTCGGGCTCGTGGCCTACGGCGAGCTCTCCGCGTTCTCCCAGCTCGCCGCCGACGCCCAGCGCGCCCCGGATCTCGCGGGCCGCGCCGAGCTCGCCACCCTCGCCGCGGTCGAGATGGACCACTACGTCCGCGTCCGGGACCACCTCGCCACGCGGGGGGTCGACGTGCTCGACGCGATGGGCCCCTTCGTCGCCCGCGTCGACGCGCTGCTGCGCAACGTGGGGGCCCGCGACTGGCCCGAGGCGCTCGTCGCGACGGCGCTGGGACGCGGCCTCGTCACCGACCTCCAGACCGAGGCGCTCGAGGGTCTCTCCGGCGACGAGGCCGACCTCGTCCGCGATGTCATCGCCGAGACCGGTCACGGCGCGTTCGTCGAGGCCCGGATCCGCGAGGCCTGCGAGGACCCCCAGGTGCACGCGCGCCTGGCGATGTGGGGCCGGCGGCTCCTGGGCGAGGCCCTGGCCGCGGTCGTCGCGGCGTTCGACGAGCACCCGGGGCTCGCGGCGGTGGTCGAGGGGACCTCGGGCGGCCGGGCGCGGGCCGCGGTGCTCAAGCGGCTGAAGTCCCAGCACAACAAGCGGGTGTCCTCGCTCGGGCTGTAGCGCGCGTTCGCCCTGCGCGGACGACGTGGTGGGCGGCCCGCTCCCGGCGTCGATCTGGACTAACCTGCGCGGGCGCACCGGTCGTCGTGACAGGTGACGGCCGGGGAGTCGGAGCAGACCGGAGGGTCGCGTGGAGGTCAAGATCGGCGTCGCGGACAGCCCGCGGGAGCTGGTGGTCTCGAGTGGTCAGACGCCCGACGAGGTGTCGGAGCTCGTCGACGCCGCGCTCAAGGGCAGCAGCGGCACCCTGTCGCTCACCGACGACAAGGGGCGTCGCTACCTCATCCCGTCCACCCGCATCGCGTATGTGGAGATCGCGCCGTCCGAGGTGCGCCGCGTCGGTTTCGGCGTCGGCACGAGCACCGGCTGAGGGACGGCACCGCTCGTTCTGAGCGAAGGGCCCCATCGCGCTGCTAGACCGAGCGATGGGGCCCTTCGCTCGTCACGGGTTCGGGGCGCGGGTTTCCGGCGAGGGGCGCCCCCGGCCCATCTAGCCGACCGAAGGGCCCCTTCGCTCAGAACCGGTCGGGCCGGGTCACGGCTCCTGGCGGGGGAACCCGCCGCCGATCCCACGCCAGGCCAGCGTCGACATCAGCGCGATCGCGTCCTCGCGCGGGGGCTGCAGACCGGCGTCGAGCCAGTACCGGGCCGCCGTCGTGGACAGCCCGACGAGCCCGACCGCCAGCAACCGCGCCCGCTCGGGCTCGAGGCCCGCGTCGGCGGTGACGACCTCGGTGACGGCGTCGATGCAGTCCGACGTCGCCCGGTCCACGATCTCGGCGATCTCCGGGGTGGCGCGGGTGTCGGTCTCGAAGACCAGGCGCATGGCGCCGTCGCGCGAGGAGACGACGTCGAAGTAGGCCTGCACCGCGGCGTGCACGCGGGCCTTGTTGTCCGTCGTCGAGCGCATCGCCGCCCGCACCGTGCGCACCATCTCGTTGGCCGCGGACTCCACGAGGGCGCGGTAGAGGTCGAGCTTGCCGGGGAAGTGCTGGTACAGCACGGGCTTGCTGACCCCGGCCCGTTCGGCGATCTCGTCCATCGCCGCGGCGTGGTAACCCTGGGCGCCGAACACCGCCCGCGCCGCCGCGAGGAGCTGTGCGCGCCGTTGCGCACGTGACATCCGAGGGCGGCCGGCCGCCGTCGGCGCCACCGCGCCGGTCTCGCTCATCCGGTCCGTCCTTCCGCCATCGACCGGGGTCCACCGTCACGGACACCTCTGGCATGAAGCGCCCGCCCCGATCGGTCGACCCTACCGACCCATTCACGGACGCGCGTCCGTCACACGCAGTTCCGTGCCGGTCGCCCTGTGGACACCCGGGGGTCGGGCTCGCGTCACCTGCCGGACACCTGCATGCTGGTGCCGTGACGATCACCGCGCCGACCGGTGGCCACCCGCTGCCCGGCGGGTGGTCGCTGGCCACGCGCCGTCGGGCGCCCGCCGTCGTCGAGCCGGCGCCGCCGGCCCCGCTCGCCCCGGCCGACGCGCTCGGCCCGATCGGTGACCCGACGCCGCACTGGCCGGGACGTCACGTGACCGTCGGGGACGCGCGGTTGTACGTCCGCGAGACGCCCCGCGCGCCCGGCTCCGGGCACGACGGCACCGTCGTGTACGTCCACGGCCTCGGCGGGTCGTCGACCAACTGGACCGACCTCGCCGGGGCCCTCTCCTCGCGCTGGCACGGCCTCGCCGTCGATCTCCCCGGCTTCGGCCGCTCCGAGCCGCTGCCCTCCCGCGACTACTCCCTCGCCGCGCACGCCCGGACGGTCGCGGCGTTCCTCGGGACCCTCGACGGTCCGGTGCACCTCGTCGGGAACTCCCTCGGCGGGGCGGTGGCGCTCTCGGTGGCCGCGGACCACCCGGCGCTGGTGCGCACGACCACGCTCGTCAGCCCCGCCGTCCCCGACCTGCGTCCCGCTCCGGCGCGGCTCGGCGACGGCAAGATGGCGCTGGCCGCGATCCCGGTCGTCGGGGCCCGGACGCGTCGGGAGCTCGCCGCCGAGGACGCCGGCACGCGCCTGCGGCGCACCATGCGGCTCTGCTACGCCGACCCCGGCTGCGTGAGCGACGCGGCGTTCGCCCAGGCCGCCGCGGAGGCCGCCGAGCGGCTCGACCTGCCCTGGGTGGCCGAGGCGATGCACCGCTCCTTCGGCGGGCTGGTCGGCACCTGGTTCGCGCGCGGCGCCGGCTCGCTCTGGGCGACCGCGGCCCGCGTCGGGACCCCGACGCTCGTCGTGTGGGGCGAGCGCGACCGGCTGATCTCGGTGCGGAAGGCCCGGCGGACGGTCGCGACGGTGCCCCGGGCACGGCTGCTGCGCCTGCCCGACGTCGGGCACGTGGCGCAGATGGAGGTCCCCGCCCTCGTCGCGCGGGGGATCCTCGGCATGGACGACGCCGTCGCCGCCGGTCGCTGGGACACCGCCGACCGGGACCCACACGTGTCCGACCTGTGTGAGAACGTGCCTGGGTGACCGGATCGGGCGGAGCTCGCCCCACCCGAACTCACCCCTCCCGGGCTCGCCCCAGCCGGCGGGAGACGGTCCGCAGCGGCGCCCGCTCCTCTCGGGGAGGTGAGCCGCTCGCCGCGTCGTGGGAACCACGCCCGCCCGACCGGCCGTTCCCCGACGACCCCGCGCACCGGCGCCGCCGCGTCGTGCTCGGCGCGCTGGCCGTCGTCCTGCTCGTGCTCACCGGCGTCGTGCTCGCCCGCACGCTGCTCCCGGCCGACCCGGTCGAGGTGCGCCCGGCCGCGGACGGACCCGTCGTCGGGGAGGCACCGGCGAGCGGGGACCCCGCCGGCGTCCCGAGCGCCGACCTGCCCGTCGGGGGCGACTTCCCGGTCTCCGGGCGCGGCACGTGGCACGTGGTCCCCGGGAGCACGCCGCAGGTCGGGCAGGGGCGGCCGTACACCTACACCGTCGAGGTCGAGGACGGCGCGGTCCTGGCCGAGGGCGACCAGGCGTTCGCGACGGCCGTCGACGCGACGCTCGACGATCCGCGCAGCTGGGCGGGCTCGGGCCAGATCGCGCTGCGGCGCATCGACGCCGCGTCGGGCCAGGTGCCCGACGTCCGGGTCAGCCTGACCTCCCAGCTCACGACGCGGGCCCGGTGCGGCTACCAGATCCGCTACGAGGCCTCCTGCTGGAAGGCCGACCTCGGGCGGGTGCTGATCAACGGCGCCCGCTGGGTCCGGGGCGCCGCGGCGTTCGAGGGGCAGCTCGGGCTCTACCGGCAGTACGCGATCAACCACGAGGTCGGTCACGTCTTCCGCAACCAGCACGTGCCCTGTGGCGCGGGCGGCGCCCTGGCGCCGGTGATGATGCAGCAGAGCTTCGGCGTCTCGAACGACTTCCTCGCCCAGCTCACCGACGACACCCCGCAGGGACTCCAGGTCCCGCGCGACGGCAAGGTCTGCCGGCCCAACGCCTGGCCGTTCCCGACCGGCGGCCCGGCACCGCGCTGATCTCGCGTCGGGAACAGCCGCCTGCCCCGTGGGGTTGAATGGGGGAGCAGTCGACGAAGGAGACGCACGCGATGGCATCCCTGCCGCCCCTGGTGGAACCGGCCGCCGAGCTGACGAAGGAAGAGGTCGCGCGCTACTCGCGGCACCTCATCATCCCGGACGTCGGCGTCGAGGGTCAGAAGCGCCTGAAGAACGCGAAGGTCCTGGTGGTGGGTGCCGGTGGCCTCGGCAGCCCCGCGCTGCTGTACCTGGCCGCCGCGGGTGTCGGCACCCTCGGCGTCGTCGACTTCGACGTCGTCGACGAGTCCAACCTGCAGCGCCAGGTCATCCACGGGCAGTCCGACATCGGCAAGCCGAAGGCGCAGTCGGCCAAGGAATCGGTCGCCGAGATCAACCCGCTCGTCACGGTGAACCTCCACGAGGTCCCGCTGGACTCGTCGAACGCGCTGGACATCTTCCGCGACTACGACCTGATCCTCGACGGCACCGACAACTTCGCCACGCGGTACCTGGTGAACGACGCCGCGGTGCTGCTCGGCAAGCCCTACGTCTGGGGCTCGATCTTCCGCTTCGAGGGCCAGGTCTCGGTCTTCTGGGAGGACGCCCCGAACGGCCAGGGCCTGAACTACCGGCACCTCTACCCCGAGCCCCCGCCGCCGGGCATGGTCCCGTCGTGCGCCGAGGGCGGCGTGCTGGGCGTCCTCTGCGCCTCGATCGGCTCGATCATGGTCACCGAGGCGATCAAGCTGATCACCGGCATCGGGGACACCCTGCTCGGCCGGCTGATGGTCTACGACGCCCTGGACATGGAGTACCGCCAGGTCAAGATCCGTCGTGACCCGAACGCCACCGAGGTCACCGAGCTCATCGACTACGACGCGTTCTGCGGCACCGTCTCCGACGAGGCGCAGTCCGCGGCGGCCGGGCACACGATCACGCCGGCCGAGCTCAAGGAGAAGATGGACGCGGGCGACAAGTTCGAGCTCATCGACGTCCGCGAGCCCCACGAGTGGGAGATCGTCCGCATCCCGGGCGCGAAGCTCATCCCGAAGGACAAGATCCTCTCGGGCGAGGCCTTCGCGGAGATCCCGCAGGACCGCCAGACGATCCTGTACTGCAAGTCCGGCGTCCGGTCGGCCGAGGCGCTCTCCGCGCTGCAGCACGCCGGCTTCTCGAACGCCGTGCACGTGGGCGGCGGTGTGACCGGCTGGGCCCAGCAGGTCGACACGTCGCTGCCGACGTACTAGGTGCCTCCGGCCCGTGAGCACTGAGTGCGGCCATCAGCCGCACTCAGTGCTCACGGGGCCGCAAGCCACCTACGAGCTCGCGCCGAACGACGACGCCCGTTGCGCCCTGCGACGTGAGCATCATCAGCCCCACCGCGTGATCCGCACGCCCAACGGCGAATCCGCCCCACGGGCCTGCGCGACGAACAGCGCCGCGGTCGTGGGACAGAGGCAGGTGCCGTCCAGGTCGGACCGACGGTCACGACCTCGAGGACGACCAGCCCGCACACCAGCCGGAGGCGCCTGAGCGCGCCGGATCGGTGACCCAGGACCCCGGGTGGCGCACGCGACGTGCCCGGTTGCGAGCCACTGGAGACGGAGAACGGCGGAACCGGACGGACCCCGCCGCGAGACGCGACACACAGTAACGATTCGACGCCCACCGACGGATGAACCGGACGACCGTGATGTCACACTGAGGACACGATCGCCCCACGCGGCGGTCACGATCGCGAGGGGTGGACGTGGCTCGACGGCGTGACGCGGCCCGTCCGCGGCGGTCCTGGGGCACCTGGATCCTCAGTGCCGTCCTCGCGGTCCTGATCGCGACCGTCCTCGCCGTCACCGGCCTCGTGAACGCCTCCATCGGCAACGACGCGGACTCCCACAGCCAGGGCGACAGCTCGCACGTCCCGGCGGACATCGCGCACGGCGGGACCTTCGTCGACGGCCGGACCGACCCCGCCCACTCGACGGCGATCCCGCCCCGGACCGTCGCGCTCACCTTCGACGACGGCCCGGACCCGACCTGGACCCCGGAGATCCTGGCCGTCCTCGCGAAGCACCACGTGCCGGGGACGTTCTTCGTCGTGGGGTCGCTCGCCGTGCGCCACCCCGAGCTGCTGCGCCAGATCCGCGCCTCGGGCAGCGAGATCGGCATCCACACCTTCACCCACGTCGACCTGTCGCAGGTCCCGGACTGGCGCCTCCAGCGCGAGCTCGGCGAGACCCAGCTCGCGATCGCGGGCGCCACGGGCGAGACGACCTACCTCGTCCGGCCGCCCTTCTCCTCGACCGTCGACGCCATCGACGACCGCGCCTACGCCGCGATCCTCGCCTCCGGCCGCGACGGCTACGTCAACGTCTTCACCGACGTCGACGGTGAGGACTGGCAGCGACCCGGGGTCGACGCGATCGTCCGCAACGCCTCCCCGAAGGGCGGCGCGGGCGCCACGGTGCTGATGCACGACGCGGGCGGCGACCGGTCCGAGACCGTCGCCGCGCTCGACCGCCTCATCCCCGAGCTCCAGGCCGAGGGGTACCGCTTCGCGACCACGACGGACGCGGTCGGGGCGCCGCCGTCGTACGCCCCCGCCCCGCAGCGCGACCGGGTGGTCGGGGGCGGCCTGGTCACCGCCGTCGACCTCGCGACCGGCGCCGTGCGCTTCCTCGAGGGACTGCTCGTCGCGGTGGGCGCGATCGTCGTCCTGCGCCTGCTGCTCACGCTCGTCGTCGCCCGCCGTCACGCCAAGCGGCGCCGGGACCCGGCGTTCCGGTGGGGCCCCGAGGTCCGGGAGCCGGTCTCGGTGATCGTCCCGGCGTACAACGAGACCGAGAACATCGAGGCCACCCTGCGCTCGATCCTCGCGAACGACCACCCGCTGGAGATCCTCGTCGTCGACGACGGGTCGACCGACGGCACCGCGGAGCTCGTCGAGTCCCTGGCGCTGCCCGCGGTGCGCGTGATCCGCCAGCCCAACAGTGGCAAGCCGATCGCGCTGAACACCGGCGTCGCGCGGGCGCAGCACGACCTCGTGGTCATGATGGACGGCGACACCGTCTTCCAGCCCGACACCGTGCGCCGGCTGGTGGCGCCGTTCGCGGACCCGGAGATCGGGGCGGTCGCGGGCAACGTCAAGGTCGCCAACCGCACCGCGCTGATCCCCCGCCTGCAGCACATCGAGTACGTCGTCGGGTTCGGCATCGACCGCCGCGTCCAGGACACGATGCGCGCGATCACCACCATCCCCGGCGCGGCGGGCGCGTTCCGCAGGCAGGCCGTCCTCGACGTCGGGGGCCTGTCGTTGGACACCCTCGCCGAGGACACCGACCTGACGATCGCGCTGGGGCGCGAGGGCTGGCGGGTCGTCTACGAGGAGCGGGCCGTCGCCTGGACCGAGGCGCCGACCACGCTCACGCAGCTCTGGCGGCAGCGCTACCGCTGGACCTACGGGACGATGCAGGCGGTCTGGAAGCACCGCCGCTCGCTGCGGGAGCGGGGGGCGTCGGGGCGCACCGGCTGGCTCGGGCTCGGGCACATCGGTGTGTTCCAGGTGCTGTTCCCGCTGGCGGCGCCCCTGGTCGACATCTTCTTCGTCTACGGCCTGCTCTTCGGCGACCCGGCGACGACGCTCGTGCTCTGGGGCTCGATGCTGCTGGTCCAGACCGCGGCGGCGGCCTACGCGTTCCGGCTCGACGGCGAGCCGCTGGCGCCGCTGTGGGTCGCCCCGGTGCAGCAGCTGCTCTATCGCCCCCTGATGTACGCGGTGCTGGTCCGCTCGCTGCTCTCGGCGGTCACCGGTGGCCGGGTGCGCTGGCAGCGGATCCAGCGCCTCGGGGCGCTGCGGGCCCTGATGCCGGGGGTCTCGGCGCCGGTGCCGGCGGGGGCGGCTGTGGGTCCCAGCGATGCAAGCCCCCCGGACGCCAGCAAAGCGTCGATGCCTGCACCCAGTGACAGGAAAGCCCCGTCGTCAGCCGCCGTCGTGCTCGCGCCCGGGGCCCGGCCGGCCCGCGAGCAGGCGCCGGCCGCCCGGCTGGAGGCGACCCGCGTCGGAGGCCGCGGTCGACGGACCCGGTGCCGCGCAGGCGTCCGACGGCCCGCGGGAACGGACCCGCTGGCTGGACGTGCTGCGGGCGGTCGCCCTGGTCCGCGTCATCGGCTACCACGTCCTGGGCTGGGGCTGGCTGTCGTTCGTCTTCCCCTCGATGGGCGTGATGTTCGCGCTCGGCGGGTCACTGATGCTGGCCTCGCTGCGCCGCGCCGAGGCGGTGGACGTCATCGGGCGCCGGCTCAAGCGCCTGCTGCCGCCGTTCTGGTTGTTCGGTCTCGTCGTCGTCCCGGTCATGCTCTGGCACGGGTTCGGTGACCAGCCGGTGCCCGATGCGTCCCAGTGGCTGTTCTGGGCCGTGCCGGTGCTCGACCCGCCCGGGAGCGACTGGGCGTCCGACGCGACCGTCGTGCTCTGGTACATCCGCACGTACCTGTGGCTGGTGCTGCTCACCCCCCTGCTGCTCGCCGCGTGGCGGCGCCGCCCGGTGGTCGCGATGGCGGTGCCGCTGGGCGATCGTCGGGATCGACGCGCTGCTCGGCGGGGGTGTGGCGGACTTCGGCTCCGTCGGGACGGCGCTCGTCGACGCGTCGGTGTTCGCCTGCTGCTGGATGCTCGGGTTCGCCCATCGCGACGGGAGCCTGCGCCGCCTGGCGGCGAGCCGGGCGGTGCTCATCGCCGTCGTCACGATCGGGGCCGGCACCGCGTGGGCGCTGGCCCACCCCGCCGGGGACGACGGGATCGACCTCAACGACATCCCGCTCGGCCAGGCCCTGGTCTCGCTGGGCGCGGTGCTGCTGGTCCTGCGCTACACCCCGCGTCTGGCGTGGATCGAGCGCGTGCCCGGCCTCGGGCGGCTGATCACCGTGATCAACGCCCGCGCGGTGACGATCTACCTCTGGCACAACGTCGCGATCGCCCTCGCGATCCCGCTCGACGCGCGGCTGGGCTGGCCGTCGACGGGCGCGCTGATCGGGACCTCGGTGGTCCTGACGACGGTGTTCGCCCTCGGGCTCGGGTGGATGGAGGACCTCGCCGCCGGGCGACGTCCCGCCCTCGTTCCCGGCCCGAACCAGCGGGCCCTGCGCCGGCGCGTCTCGCGACGCCCCTCGCCCATGCCCCCGGTGATCGGCGACGGCGGGCTGGCCCTGCCCTCGGAGACCGAGGAGAGTTCGCTCGCGGCGCTCAACGCCCTCCGCCCGGCGTCGGACTTCCGACGGGACCCGCGGTTCGCCGCGCCGGCGCCGGTCGCGGCGGGTCCGGTGACGGCGGGTCCGGTGACGGCGGGTCCGATAGCGCTGGTCTGGCGACGGGTGCCCGGGGAACGCCCGGTCCGGTCACGGCGGGTCCGGTCACGGGCGCCCGCGGGACACCGAGCCCCGTCGCGGGTGCCCGCGGGACACCGAGCCCCGCCACGGGCGCCCGCGGCACACCGGTCCCCGTCACGATGCGCTCGTTGCCTCCTGGTGGGACGCCCGGACCGGCACCGCGGCCGTCCGGACGCGGCTCGGGCATGGTGCCGCCGGGTCCGGCGCCCTCGGTGCCGTTCCGCGCGGTGCCCTCCGGGCCGCTCGCTCGCGTTCCCGACTCCCACCGCACCGGCCCGGCGTCGCACCCCGGGGCGACCGTCCGCCCACCGACCGGTCCCGTGCCCACCCGACCGCCCCGAGGTCACGACGAGGAGGCCGTCACCGGCGTCGTGGGCCGCGCGCCGACCGGGCGGCGCCGCCTGCTCTCGTTCGGCGAGGACGAACCGGCCGACGCCACGGACGCCGGACGGCACACCGCCGCGCCTCGACGACGCGGCCCCCACGACGCGCCGTGGCTCCCACCGCGCGCCGAGCGACACGACCGCCGCGCACGACCCGAGCACCCCGAGTCGGCACCGCCGCTGACCCGGGGCGGGCTCGGCGTCGGCCGTCGCGAGGGGCACCTGGCGCAGCCCTCCGGGTGGGCCGGTCGGCCTCAGGTGCTCGTGATCACCGGAGTTCGGGGCCGGTCCTCGCGAGGGGCACCTGACCCAGGCCTCCGGGCCGCTCGGCCTGCCTCACGTGCTCCTGATCATGACGAGGGGGGCTACGCCCGGGCCGCCCGCAGCGCCGAGCGGCGCACCTTCCCGGCGTCGTCGCGCAGCGGGCCCTCGACGACCTCGACGCCCGCCGGCACCGCCACCGCGGGCAGCCGCTCCCGGGCCGCGTCGAGGACCTCGGACGGGTCGGCGTCGGCGTCGAGGTCGAGCAGGGCGTGGACCCGCTCCCCGTCCTCGCCCGGCAGCCCGATCACCGCGGACGAGCGCACCGCCGGGTGCGTCTCCAGCGCCGCCTCCACCCGCGCCGGGTGCACGTCGACGCCGCCGACGCGGATGACGTCCACCGCGCGGTCGACCAGGTAGAGCCGGCCGTCGTCGTCGAGCCATCCGAGGTCGCCGAGCGCGTCCCAGTCGGCCCACCCCGGGATGCGTCGCGGGGCGGCACGATCCGGGTCCGCGGCGAGGTAGCGGTACCGCGGGCCGCCGGTGCGGGTCATGATCACCTCGCCGACCTCCCCGACCGGCAGCTCCCGACCCTCGGGCGTCACCACCCGGAACGACGACCCGCCGACGGGCCGCCCCACCGAGCCCGGCGCCGCGAGCCACTCGTCGCCCCGGATCATCGTGATCCCGGCCGACTCGGAGCTCGCGTACACCTCGACCACCCGCTCCGGTCCGACCCGCGCGAGCCACCACCGCTTGAGCTCCGGGGGACACGGCGCGCCGAGGTGCACGAGGTGGCGCAGCGACGACAGGTCCGCGCCCTCGACGTCGGGATGGCGGCGCAGCCGGTGCAGCATCGTCGGGACGAGCAGCGCCCACGTCACGCCGAAGCGGGGGACCGCGTCGAGCACCGCGTCGGGGGAGAAGCGGGGGAGCAGGACGAGCGTGTGCCCCGTCATCAGCCCGCGCAGCGCGTAGGTGAAGGGGGCGCTGTGGTGCAGCGGGCCGCTGACCAGCTGGACCTGCTCGCGCGGCAGGTAGGGCGCGACGTCGGCGTCGGGGTCGACGCGCGCCGTCCCGGTCGACACGACGATCTTCGGTGGGCCGGTGCTGCCGCCGGACGCGGTGGCCTTCCACGACGACGCCGGGTCCCGGTCCGGAACCCGGCCCCCCGACGTGTCGGGGAGGGTCCCGACGACGAGGGCGGGTGCGGCGGCCTCGAGCACCCGGCCCCGGTCCGCCTCGGGGTCGAGCGGCAGCGGCGTCGCCCCCAGGCGCCAGACCGCCGCGCACGCGAGGACGAGGTCGGCGGTGTTGCCGAGGGCGAGGGCCACGACGTCGTCGCGGGCCACCTCGGGAGCCCAGGCCGCGGCGAGCGCTGCGGAGCCCTCGGCCACCTCGCGTCGGGTGACCGCGCGCCCGGCGCCCACCTCGTGCACCGCGACCCGGTCGGGATCGCGGTCGGCGAGCACGTCCAGGGCCCTACCGATCGGAACTGAGCCGATCGGCATCGGGCCGGTGGGGTCGGGAGGCGACACGGTCGCGTTCCTACGCCGGTGATGTTGTCGTCGTGTTGCGCGCGGATCCCGTCAGCGCACGACGCGGTACCAGTGCGGCGTGTCGTCGGCGATCGACTCGAGGCGGACCCGGGGCGTGCCGGGCCGGTGCGGGAACATCGGGGTGCCGTCCCCGAGCAGCACCGGGACCACGAGCACGAACACCTCGTCGACCAGGCCCGCCGCGAGGCACTGCGCCGCGACGCTCGCGCCGAGGATGGTGACGTACCCGTCGCCTGCGGCCTCCCGGGCGGCGGCGACCGCCTCGTGCAGGTCGGTGGCGACGATCGTCCCGGCCGGGACGGACTCCGGCGGCCGGTGTGTGAGGAGGACGACCGGCCCGTCGTACTGCCCGCCGAAGGCGCCCTCGGCGTCGGTGCCGCGGTTCGGGTCGTCGCCGTCGTACGTGCGGCGCCCGACGAGCAGGGCGCCGACGTCCGCGAGCAGCCGGTCGGCGGCCGGGTTCGGCTCGCCGGCGTACTCGGTGAGCCAGCTCATGTCCCCGCCCGGGCCGGCCATGTAGCCGTCGAGCGAGGCGGCGGCCGAGAAGATCAGGCGTGCCACGGGTCCTCCTCGGCGTCGGGGAACCGGACGATACCGGCGCGGAGGCCGTCGTCAGGCGATCCCGCCGGGGGTGGTGCGCGGGATTCAGCCGGCCGCGAAGGCGTAGCGGCTGCCGGCCGCGCCCGGGACGAACGCGTCGCCGAGCTCCTGGGCCAGACGCATCTGCGCGCGCCAGCCGGTGCAGTGGGCGGGCACGACGACGTCGGGCGCCAGCTCGGCCAGGGCGGCGACGGTGGGCTCGATGATCTGCTCGAAGCCGGGGCCGGTGAGGTGCAGGCCGCCGAGCAGGGCGTGCAGCCGATCGAAGCCGGTGAGCCGCATCGCGTGCCGGGCGATGTTCACCGCGCCCGCGTGCCCGCACCCGGTGAGCACGACGAGCCCCCGGTCGCGGACGTTCACGACGAGCGCCTGGTCGTCGACGATCCACGGGTCCGGGCGCCACACGTCGTCGAGGAGCGCCTCGTGGAAGGCCATGCCGTGCTCGAACTCCGTGGTGCGGTCGACCTCGCCGGTGATCAGCACGCTGCCGTCGAGCAGGAACGACGGGTCGCGGCGCTCGATGAGCTCGATGCCGTCGCCGGTGAGGGCCGCCCGGTCGAGCAGCGGGATGACGAACGGCTCGGCGCCGGGCGGGGCGAGCCGGCGCTGGGTGAACGCGACCGGGTGCAGCACGAGCGGGCTCGGCGACGCGGCCCAGCCAGCGCTCGAGCCCGGGGAAGCCGCCGGTGTGGTCGGCGTGGCCGTGGGAGAGGACGACGGCGGCGACGTCGGACGGGTCGAGCCCGAGACGGCGGCCGTTGGTGGCCATGCCGTCGGGGGAGACGCCGGTGTCGAACAGCAGCGTGTGGTCGTGCCCGTCGCGCGTGACGGTGACCAGCGCGGAGAACCCGTGCTCGGCGACGAGCCCGCTGGTCGTCGTGCCGCCGACGTACTGCGGGGCCTGCTGGGGGTCGCCGGTGCCGAGGCGGGCGCGGGTGGCGACGTCGGTGTCGGCCAGCAGCGCGTCGAAGGAGTTGTCGACGAGGACGGTGATCGTCAGGGCGTCGACCGGCTCGAGGACCACGGGGTCGACGGCGGCGCCCTCGGCGGCACGTGGTGCGGCGAACGCGACGGCGGCGGGGTCGGCCCCGGTCTCGGTGCACATCGTCAGGCCCTCCGGTCGCGTGGCCGCGTCATCGACGATCGTGGCACCGCGGGGGCCGTCGCGGCACCTCTCCGAGGGAGGATCCGGGGGTGCTGCGCCGCCCGACGACCGCCGACACCGACGCCGTCGTCGGGCCTGCTGGGCGAGCTCGGCTATCCCGACGAGCCCGGGGTGGCCGAGCGGATCACGGCGTGGAACGACGACCCGGCCGCGGACCTGACCGTCGTCGAGGACGACGGCGTCCTGGTCGGCCTGGTGGCCGTGATCGTCCAGCCGAGCTTCCACCACGCCGAGCCGCTCGCGGTCGTCGTGAGCCTGGTGGTGTCGCCGGCCGCGCGGGGCTCCGGCGTGGGGCGGGTGCTCGTGGACGTCGCCGAGCGGTTCGCGCGGTCCCGGGGCTGCTCGGCCCTGCAGCTCTCGAGCGGGCGGTCGCGGCCCGAGGCGCACGCGTTCTACCGCCGGCTCGGGTTCACCGACCGCTGCGAGACCCACGCGCGGTACGCCCGGCCGGTGCCCTACGAGAGGTCGGTGCCGCCATCGGGGTGACTCGGGTTCCGGGACGCCTGAGGGGTGACACAGGCTGTGTCCGATCCCGGCACTCATCGGCGAGGACGTGGTCCGCATGGCGAGCTTCGCGTTCTTCTTCTCGTACCTGCCCGAGACGTGGGCGCACCTGATCGCGGAACCCGGCGACCGCACCCCCGCAGTGCGTCGCACGGTCGAGGACGCCGGCGGCGAGCTGACGGCGCTCTACTACACGCTCGACGACCTGGGCGGCCTGGCGCTGATCGACGCACCCGACACCGAGACCGCAGCGGCGATCAACCTGGTGATCACGGGGTCGGGGGCGTTCGCCTCGGTGCGCTTCCAGCAGCTCACGTCGGCGGCCGACGCCACGTCCGTCCTGGGCCGGGCCCAGGAGGCCGCCCCCGGCTTCCGTCGACCCGGGAGCTGAGATCGGATGCGTGACCACGGGCCGAACCGTGGTGGAGCAACCGCGTCGTCGTGACGCGGTTGCTCCACCACATCACCGGGATGCCGGATCCGGGTGGACCCGGCGAGAGGCGCAGGACCGGGCCACCCCCGGCAGCCCGGTCCCGTGCCCCCGGAACGGGACTCAGCCCAGCCCGAGGCCTGCCTCGGCCTTGGTCACGCCGGTCTCGTCGTCGATCGTCGTGACGCCGGTGGCGTCGTCGATCTTCTTCTCGGTCTGGGCGACGCCGGTCTTCTCCTCGACGCCCTGGACGCCGTGCCCGACCTCCTGGATGGTGCCGTTCGGGGCCTCGTCCGCCTGGGCGACGCCGCCGCCGAAGCCGATGAGTGCGGCCGTGGCGATCGCGCCGCCGCCTCGACCGGCGCCGATCGAGCGTCACTCCTGCTGCGCGATGTTCACGACGTTGCCGTCGGGCGCGCGGACGAAGAACCGACGCACGCCCCACGGCTCGGTGGTGAGCGGGTGCACGATCTCGTAGCCGCGCTGCCGGGCCTCGTCCCACGCCGCCTCGACGTCGTCGACCTTGATGGTGACGACGGGGTTCTCCGGCGCCGTCGCGTCGCGGGTGACGAGCTGGAGGTTCGCGCCGGTGTCCGGGGCGGAGAACCGGGTCACCCAGTCCATGCCGATGCTCTCGTCGCTCATCCCGAGGTAGTCGGCGTAGAAGCTCCTCGCCGAGGCGATGTCGGCGACGTGCAGGTCGGCGTGGACCCTCGTGACACGCATGCGGTCCTCCGTGATCGGCGGTACCGGGGAGTGCCCCGTCACGGCCTGTCTCAGCCGCCCGACGACGTGTAGGGAAGAGTTGACATGTCGGAAGTCTCCTACATATGGTGAGGACGTGACCACGGACGTCTTCCTCGCCCTGGCGAACCCGGCCCGTCGCCGGCTGCTGGAGCTCCTGATGGACGGTCCGCGGACAGCGGGCGATCTCGCCGCCGAGTTCGAGATGAGTCGACCTTCCGTCGCCGAACACCTCGCGGTCCTGCGGCAGGCGTCCCTGGTGACGGACGAGGCCCGGGGACGCCAGCGGGTGTACTCGCTGAACCCGGAGCCCTTGGAGCAGGTCGGCGACTGGCTGGTGCCGTTCGAGCGGTTCTGGCGCGATCGCCTGCGTGCCATGGCCGATCTCCTGGAGAGCGAGGACGAGACATGATCTACCGACGGGTCGGCGCGATCGAGGTCGACCAGTTCATCAGGGCTGCTCCGGCGGCGGTGTGGGCGGCGCTGACCGACCCCGAGATGCACGCGAAGTGGTGGGCTCCCGGCGACGTCGCCGACGTGGTGGGGCACGAGTTCCACCTGGAGATGCCCGGCTTCGGGTCCGTGCCGTGCAGGGTCGTCGCCTCCGAGCCCCACGAGAGGTTCGTCTACACCTTCAACGAGTTCTGGACGCTGACCTGGCGCCTCGTCCCCGAGGGAGACGGCACGCGTCTCCTGCTCGAGCACACGGGCTTCGACCTGGACGACAAGCGCCAGCGAGACGCGTGCGAGCGCATGGGCCCGGGCTGGCGCGACACCGTCCTGCCCCGCCTGACGAAGCTCGTCGAGGACGGCGCCTGGGCCGGCCGTCCAGGCGGAGGGCTCCCCGACGCGCTCCGACCTCAGTAGTACCAGGGGAACGGCGCCCAGTCGGGCGCACGCTTCTCGAGGAACGACTCCTTGCCCTCCACGGCCTCGTCGGTCATGTAGGCCAGCCGGGTCGTCTCCCCGGCGAAGAGCTGCTGCCCGACCAGTCCGTCGTCGATGAGGTTGAACGAGTACTTGAGCATCCGCTGCGCCTGCGGCGACTTCCCGAGGATCTCCCGCGCCCACTGCAGCGCGGTCGTCTCCAGCTCGGCGTGCGGGACGGCCTCGTTCACCGCCCCCATCCGGTGCATGGCCTCGGCGTCGTAGGTCCGCCCGAGCATGAAGATCTCCCGGGCGAACTTCTGCCCGACGGCGCGCGCCAGGTAGGCCGAGCCGTACCCGCCGTCGAAGGACCCGACGTCGGCGTCGGTCTGCTTGAAGCGGGCGTGCTCGGCCGAGGCCAGCGTCAAATCGCACACCGCGTGCAGCGAGTGCCCGCCGCCGGCGGCCCACCCGTTCACCACCGCGATGCAGATCTTCGGCATGAACCGGATCAGCCGCTGGCACTCCAGGATGTGCAGCCGGCCCGCGTGGCCCTGTTCGGTCGGGGACACCTCGGTCTCCGACGACGCGTACTGGTAGCCCGTCCGGCCCCGGATGCGCTGGTCGCCGCCGGAGCAGAACGCGTGCCCGCCGTCGCGGGGTGAGGGGCCGTTGCCGGTGAGCAGCACGACGCCGACGTCGGGGGAGGTCCGGGCGTGCTCCAGGGCGGTCGCGAGCTCGTCGACGGTGTGCGGACGGAACGCGTTGCGCACCTCCGGGCGGTCGAACGCGATCCGTACGCAGCCCAGCTCCCGGCCCCCGGAGACCTCCGTGGCCCGGTGGTAGGTGATGTCGGTGAAGGAGAAGCCCTCCACCGCGCGCCAGGCACTCGCGTCGAAGATCGAGTCATCGATGGTCACGCGCCGGAGCCTAGGAGCCCGGCGCGGCCACCGCCCGACTCAGCGGGCCACCGCGAGCGTCAGCGCCCGGTTCTCGCCCGGCTCCTCGTCCCCTGCCGCCCACGCGACCGCAGGGAGCCCGCGCAGGGCGTCGACGACGACGCGGAGCCCGATGCGCTCGACGGTGTCGGCGAGCGACTCGCGGCCCATCCGGTGCTCCTCCCAGACCCCGACGACGGCCTCGACGAGCGCCGGCACGTGGTCGGCGGCCACGCGCCGAGGATCCGTCCGAGCCGGTCCCGGCGCAGGTCACCGCCGAGGTGCACGCGGTAGCCGGGCACCCGACGACCGCCGATCGAGACCAGGTTGCCTGCCAGGCCGAGGTCCGCGGTCTGGTGCCGGGTGCACCGGGCCGGGCAGCCCGAGACGCTCACCCGCAGCCCGTCGTGCGCCGCAGTCGGGGAGCTCCCACAGCGCGCGGGCCAGGTCGTGGGTGGTGGTGATCGCCAGGGCGCAGACCGGGGCGCCGACGCAGGAGCGCACGTCGTGCGCGGGGTGCTCGGCGCCCACGACCAGCCGGTGCTCACCGAGCGTGCTCCGCACCGCCCCGACCCGCCCGACCGGCACGTCGCGCACGACGACGTTCTGCTCGCGGGTCGGGCGCAGCACGCCGTCGCCGTCGGACTCGCACACCGCGGCGAGGGCGTCGAGCGCGTCGGCGGGCAGCTCGCCCAGCGGCACCGTGACGGTGAGGGTCGCGAGACCTGCCGTCGTCTGGGGCCGGACGTCGGCGCCCCACCCGCCGTCGGGGGCCTCCCGCGGGGCCTCGACGTCGGGGCGGGGGGCGAGCGGCTCCGGCGCGGGCCACGGCCGGTGCCGGCCGGCGTGCTCGGCCTCCGCGACGAGGGCGGTGAAGCGGGTGAGGCCGAGCCGGGCCACGAGGAACTTAGCCGGCCCGGTTGGGGGTGTCGAAGGCGCCGTGGGAGAGGAAGACCTCAAGCACGGCGTCCACCGCGGGGAGCAGCCGCTCGCGGGGGAGGAAGTCGACGATCCGGCTCGCGAGCGTGGGGGACGACCGGCCCAGGCCACCGCCGACCCAGAGCTCGTATCCCGGGCGGCCGTCGACGGGGACCACGGCCCGATGTCGGACACCTTCGCCTGGTCACGGCAGGGACCGCAGCCGCCCATGCCGATCGTCAGCCGCTGCGGCAGCCGGGCGTCGAGGTCCGGGCCGAGCGCGAGCAGCGAGTCGGTGAGCCGGGCCGCGTCGGGGGTGGATCGAACGGCTCCTCGGCCGAGACACCCGCGTCGGGGCAGCTGGTCACGCCGCGCACGGTGTGCCCGCACGTCGAGGTCGTCTCCAGCCCGGCGCCGCGGAGCCGGCGAGCATCGGCCACCTCGGCGGCGGGGACGTCGTGCAGCTCGACCTGCTGGCGCGTCGTGAGGTGCACCCGGCCGTCGCTGTGGCGGCGGGCGAGCGCGGCGAGCGTCCGGGCCCCGTCGGCGGTCAGCGCGGCCCGCGTCCGGGCGCGGACCAGGAAGCGCCGCTCGGCGGCCTGCGGCAGACGCCGAGGGTCTTGAGGCTGTAGCGCTCGAGCGCGCCGAGGGTCCCGGCGCCCAGCGAGACGGGATCGAACGGGAGGCCCGCCCGCTTGCTCGCGACGACGTCGCCCGGCGTGTCCCGGCCGCCGGACCGCGACGCGCGCTGCTCCGGACGGTGGCCGGGCAGCGGGCGGGCGAGCAGCGGCGGCGTGACGGCCGGGCGGACCGGGATCGGGGCGGGACCGGCGACGAGCACGTACCCGGTCCCGCGGACCGTCCGGATCATGTCGCGGTGCCGGGTGCCCAGGGCACGTCGCAGAGCCTTGACGTGCACGTCGACGGTGCGGGCGCTGCCGTCGTAGCGGCGGCCCCAGACGCTCGCGAGCAGGTGGCGCCGCGTCAGCGGGCGGCCGGCGTGCTCGACGAGCTCGTTCAGCAGCAGGAACTCGCGACGCGCCAGCGGGAGCGGACGGCCGGCGAGGCGGGCGGTGAAGGCGTCGGTGTCGACGACGAGGTCCCCGACGGCGAAAGCCCCCGGGCCGGGCTCGCGGTTGACCCGCGTCGGGGTGCCCTCGGGGCGGGGGGAGCGGGACGGCGTCGTCGCGAGCCGCAGCCGCAGCTCGATCTCGGCGGGCCCGGCGTCGGCGAGCAGCAGCCCGTCGAGGGAGCCCTCGGCGTCGGTCGGCAGGTCGGCGTCCGGGCCCAGGACGAGGAGCCGGGGGACACCGGGCCGGGCGCGCGTCACGGCCTCGGCGAGCCCGACGGCGGCCCGGGGCCGGTACGCGGCCGTCGACGAGGACCGCGTCGACGGCGCCGGGGGCGGCGAGCAGGCCCGCCGCGGCGAGCGGGGCGAGGGTGGTCCGGTGCGCGGGGAGCGGGCCAGACCGGGCGGGGCACGCGTCGACGACGGCCGCCGTCGGGCTGAGGACCGGCGGGTAGGCCGGGACCCTCCGTCGGTCTCGGGTGGAACCGTCCCACACACCATCTGCTGAAGGCGCATAGACCTACGCGGGGTCCGGTGGCCGACCGACGGCGGAAGCGACATCGGACCACGGAACCGGCGCGGACCAGCAACGGCGCCGTTACGCGGACGTTTCCGACAGGGTGGCACCGGTCTCAGCTGGCCAGGAGGTGAGCCGGTGAAGAGCTTCTGCACGGCCACCCGGTCCG
>CAWKGY010000017.1:0-154702 GCA_963849235.1 uncultured Actinomycetota bacterium
TCAGAGCGTGGCGAGGGCCTGCAGGAGGTCGTCCACCAGGTCGTCGCCGTCCTCGATGCCCACCGAGAGGCGCACCAGGTCCGCCGAGACCTCGAGCGGTGAGCCCACGGTCGACGCGTGGGTCATCGCCCCCGGGTGCTCGATCAGCGACTCCACGCCGCCCAGCGACTCGGCCAGCGTGAAGACCCGCGTCGCCGCGCAGAGCGCCCGGGCGGCCGCGTCCCCACCGGCGAGCCGGATCGACACCATGCCGCCGAACCGGCGCATCTGCTTGGCCGCCGTCTCGTGGCCGGGGTGCGCGGCGAGCCCCGGGTAGAGCACGGAGGCCACGGCGTCGTGCGCCTCGAGGGCCTCCACGACGCGCTCGGCGTTGTCGCAGTGGCGCTCCATCCGCAGCGCCAGCGTCTTGATGCCGCGCGTGGTCAGGAAGCAGTCGAACGGCCCGGGCACCGCGCCCATGCCGTTCTGCAGGCGCGCGAGGTCGGCGGCGAGCTCCTCGTCCGAGGTCACCAGCGCCCCGCCGACGACGTCGGAGTGCCCGCCCAGGTACTTCGTCGTCGAGTGCACGACGACGTAGGCGCCCAGCGCGAGCGGCTGCTGGAGGTACGGCGAGGCGAAGGTGTTGTCGACCACGAGCCGCAGCCCGTGCTCACCGGCGATCCCCGCCAGCGCGGCCACGTCCGCGATCGAGAGCAGCGGGTTGGTCGGCGTCTCGCACCAGAGCAGCTTCGTCTCGGGGAGGATCGCCGCCCGGACCGCGTCGAGGTCGGCCAGGTCCACCGCGGAGTAGCGCACGCCCCAGTCGGCGAGCACCGTCGAGATCAGCCGGAACGTGCCGCCGTAGGCGTCGATCGGGATGACCAGGTGGTCACCCGGGGCGCAGGACGCGCGCAGCAGGGTGTCCTCGGCCGCCATGCCCGACGCGAACGCGCGGCAGTACCGCCCGCCCTCGAGCGCCGCGATCTGGGCCTCCAGCGCGGCGCGGGTCGGGTTGCCGGTGCGGGCGTACTCGTAGCCCGAGCGCAGCCCACCGACCCCGTCCTGCGCGAACGTCGACGTGGCGTGCACGGGGACCACGACCGACCCGGAGGTCGGGTCGGGGTCCTGGCCGGCGTGGATGGCGCGCGTGGCGAAGCCGTGATCACTCACCACACCAGTGTCCTCTACCTGCCGGCGAGGAACGCGAGCACGTCGGCGCGCGAGACGATGCCGGCGGGGCGGCCGTCGGAGATGACGAGCAGGCCGTCCCCGCCCTGCAGCGCGGTCATGCCCTGCGAGAGCGGCTCGGTGATCCCGACGGTGGGCAGCGGCGGCGCCAGGTGGTCCTCGACGCGGTCGGTCAGCGAGGCCTTGCCGGTGAACAGCCGGTCGAGCAGGTCCCGCTCGGTCACCGCCCCGCGGACCTCGGCCATCATCACCGGCGGCTCGGCCTTGACGATCGGGATCTGCGAGACGCCGAACTCGCGCATGATCGCCACGATGTCGGAGACCGTCTCGTTCGGGTGCCCGTGCACCAGGTCGGGGATCGAGCCGTCCTTGCCGCGCAGGACGTCGCCGATCGTGTACTCGCCGGTGTCGGCCCGCAGGAAGCCGTAGGACTGCATCCACTGGTCGTTGAAGACCGTCGACAGGTAGCCGCGCCCACCGTCGGGCAGCAGGACGACCACGACGTCGTCGGGACCCAGCTCCGCCGCGACCCGCGCGGCCGCCACCGTCGCCATCCCGCAGGACCCGCCGACGAGCAGGGCCTCCTCGCGGCCCATCCGCCGGGTCATGAGGAAGGAGTCGGCGTCGGACACCGCGACGATGCGGTCGGCGATCCCCCGGTCGTAGGTGGTGGGCCAGAAGTCCTCGCCGACGCCCTCGACGAGGTAGGGCCGGCCGTCGCCGCCGGAGTACACCGATCCCTGCGGGTCGGCCCCGATGATCTGCACCCGCCCGTCGGAGACGTCCTTGAGGTAGCGCCCGGTGCCCGAGATGGTGCCGCCGGTGCCGACGCCCGCGACGAAGTGCGTGATCCGGCCCTCGGTCTGCTCCCAAATCTCGGGGCCGGTCGACTCGAGGTGCGAGGCCGGGTTGTTCGGGTTCGCGTACTGGTTGGGCTTCCAGCCGCCCTCGGTCTCGCGGGCCAGCCGGTCGGAGACCGAGTAGTAGGACTCCGGGTGCTCGGGCTCGACCGCGGCAGGGCAGACGACGACCTCGGCGCCGTAGGCGCGCAGGGCGTCCTGCTTGGCCACGCTGACCTTGTCCGGGCAGACGAAGATGCAGTGGTACCCGCGCTGCTGGGCGACGATCGCGAGCCCGATGCCGGTGTTGCCCGACGTCGGCTCCACGATCGTGCCGCCGGGCTTGAGCTCCCCGGACTCCTCGGCCGCGGTGATCATCTTCTCCGCGATGCGGTCCTTCACGCTGCCGCCGGGGTTGAAGTACTCGACCTTGGCGAGCACCAGCGGCGCGTCCGGCCCGGTCGGCACGACGCGGTTCAGCTTCACCAGCGGGGTGTGACCGACGAGGTCCCCGACGTGCTCGACGTACTGCATGGCGCCCATCCTGCCGGTCCGGATCGGCGACGGTCGGGTTGTGCGGCGAATCACCGGTGTGGGGGCCGTGACCGGCGACGCGACCGCTCACCGCGCCTAGGGTCGGCATCATGGCCCAGAACTCCGGGACGCCCGACGCCGTGATCGTCTCCGCCGCCCGCTCCCCCATCGGCCGCGCCCGCAAGGGCACCCTCGCCGGGATGCGTCCCGACGACCTCGCGGTGCAGATGGTGCGGGCCGCCCTCGACGCCGTGCCCGCGCTCGACCCGACCGAGGTCGA
Organism: uncultured Actinomycetota bacterium; assembly: GCA_963849235.1. GTDB lineage: Bacteria > Actinomycetota > Actinomycetes > Mycobacteriales > Pseudonocardiaceae > Actinomycetospora. The sequence goes on from CAWKGY010000017.1 coordinate 2,821, forward strand.
GGACCTCATGCTGGGCTGCGGCCTGCCGGGCGGCGAGCAGGGGCACAACCTCGCCCGCATCGTCGCGGTGCAGGCGGGCTTCGACCACCTGCCCGGCACGACGATCACCCGGTACTGCTCGTCGTCGCTGCAGACCATCCGGATGGCCGCGCACGCGATCCGCGCCGGCGAGGGCGACGTCTTCCTCGCGGCGGGCGTGGAGACGGTCTCGCGGTTCGAGCACGGCTCGTCCGACGGGATCCCCGGCACGCAGAACCCGCTGTTCGCCGAGGCGCAGGCCCGCACGGCGGAGGTCGCGGCCTCCGGCGCGAGCGAGTGGCACGACCCCCGCGAGGACGGTCTGCTGCCCGACGCCTACATCGCGATGGGGCAGACCGCCGAGAACGTGGCGCTGCCACGAGGACGTCTCCCGCGAGGAGATGGACCGGTTCGCGGTCCGGTCGCAGAACCTCGCCGGGCAGTCCGCAGCAGGACGGTTTCTGGGAGCGCGAGATCACCCCGGTGACGCTGCCGGACGGCTCCGTCGTCGCCGCCGACGACTCCCCGCGCCCCGGCACCACCTACGAGGCGGTGGCCGACCTCAAGCCGGTCTTCCGGCCCGACGGACGCATCACCGCCGGCAACGCCTGTCCGCTCAACGACGGCGCCGCGGCACTCGTGGTGATGTCCTCGACACGCGCCGCCGACCTCGGCCTCACCCCGCTCGCCAGGGTGGTCTCCACCGGCGTCACGGCGCTGTCGCCCGAGATCATGGGCCTCGGCCCGATCGAGGCCTCGAAGCAGGCGCTGGGCCGTGCCGGGCTGACGATCGACGACGTCGACCTGGTGGAGATCAACGAGGCCTTCGCGGCGCAGGTGATCCCGTCGGCGCACGGCCTCGGCCTGTCCGACTCCGCGATGGAGGCCAAGCTCAACGTGCACGGCGGCTCGATCGCCGTCGGCCACCCGTTCGGCATGACCGGCGCCCGCATCGCCACGACGCTCATGAACGGGCTGCGCAGCAAGGACGCGACGATCGGCCTGGAGACGATGTGCGTCGGCGGCGGGCAGGGCATGGCGATGGTGCTCGAGCGCCTGTCCTGACCCTCGGCACGGACACCGCGACACCAGCACGGACGAGGGGCCGCCCCGGAACTCCGGGACGGCCCCTCGTGGGTGTCGCGAGTGCTAGTCGCGGAAGTAGCTCAGCAGGCGCAGGATCTCGATGTAGAGCCAGACCAGCGTCGTCATGAACCCGAAGGCCAGGTACCAGGCGAACCGCGCCGGGCACACCCGCCTTCACGGCCTGGTCGGCCTGGTCGAAGTCGAGCAGCAGCATGAACGCGCCGATCCCGATGCAGACCAGGCTGAAGATGATCGCCAGCGGGCCGCCCGAGCGCAGGCCCAGGCCGTCGTGCGGTGAAGAAGCTGACGACGAGGTTGGCGAGCATGAGGACGATGACGCCGATGGCGGCGCCGATGACCATCTTGGTCAGGCGGGGCGTGACCCGGATGGCGCCGGTCTTGTAGACGACCAGCATCCCGATGAACACGCCGACCACGCCGAGGATCGCCTGGAAGCCGATGCCGGCGTACTGGTTGCTCGACGACTCGAGCGCCCCGGTGAGCGCGCCCAGCGCCATGCCCTCGGCCACCGAGTAGGTGAGCACCAGCGCGGGGTTGGTGCTCTGCTTGAAGATGATGATCAGCGCGACGACCAGGCCGACGATGAAGCCGACGATCCCGAGCAGGTAGAGCCCGCTGATCGCGGTCAGCACACCGACGGCGATGGCGACGACCGCGTTGAGCGCGGTCTTCTGGACGACGTCGTCGACGGTCAGCGGCCGGTCGGCGGCACCCGCTCGCGGCCCGGGATCCCCGGGGAGCCGCCGAAGCCGCCCCCGAGCCCCGCCGGGGCGTCCCCGAACCGCGCATACCCACCCGGCGACGTCGGAAGGTTGCGGAACGCCGGGTTGCTGCTGGTGCGCACTCGTCCTCCTCACGTGCGAAGGGCGGCCGCCCAACCGTGGGCCCGCCCGCGGGGTGTTCCCCGCGTCGGTCGACCGCTCTCATCCTGCCCAACGCGCGAGGCCGGAAGGAGGTTCCCCAGCGGGTAAAAAGTCGTTTACTCGTGGTGGGGGTCACGATTGATCACTCCGCCGGGGGCCGATCGGGTGTCGATCCCGATCGACGGGGAACCCTCCGGTCGACATGCTCCCGAGGATGAGGAGGACGCCGTGGCAGGGCTCGGCGACATGGTGAACAAGGCCAAGGAGTGGGCCGGGGAGAACCCGGAGAAGGCCGACTCCTTCGTCGACAAGGGCGGCGACGCCGCTCAAGGGCAAGTTCGGCGGCCACGACGAGCAGTTCGACCAGGCCGGCGACAAGGCCAAGGAGTTCCTGCACGGCAGTGGCGAGAACCCCGCCGCCGCCGCAGGGCGAGCAGCCCCCGCCCCCGCCGCCGCAGTAGTTCGCGCGAAGCAGCGGTCCCGGTCGACGACGACCACGGCCGGCGGACCCTACCGGGTCCGCCGGCCGTCGCGCGTCTGCGGGGGTCGGTGCCCGGGCCGGGTCAGGCGTCGAGCCGGATCGCGAGCAGCACGGCGTCGTCGCGCAGGCCGTCCGCGCCGAGCGACCTCGAGCACCTGGTCGCACAGCGCCCCGACGTCGGCGACGTCGCTCTCGGCGGCGAGGGTGCGCGCCGAGCAGGTCGGTGCGCTCGTCGGCGTCGAAGCCCGGGCCCTCGATGAGCCCGTCGGTGTGCAGCACGAGCACGTCGCCGGGCCGGCAGCGGACCTCGGTGCAGTCCCGCGCGCGCTTCCGCGGGTGGCACCGATCAGCGGCGAGAGGTTGCCGGTGAGGAGCTCGACGGTGCCGTCGCCGCGGCGCAGCAGGGGCGGCGGGTGCCCGGCGTTGCAGTACCCGAGGACCCAGCCGTCGTCGTCGGCTCGGCCCGCTCGAGCCGGCCGAACACCGCGGTGGCCATGGCCGCCATGCCCAGCCCCTGGACGAGGTCGTTGCAGCGGTCGATGACGGCGTCCGGGCCGAGGCCCTCCCACGCGTAGGAGCGCAGCACACCGCGGAGCTCGCCCATCGCCGCGGCGGCCCGCAGGTCGTGCCCCACGACGTCGCCGACGGCCACCCCCACCGCGCCGTCGGGCAGCGGCAGCAGGTCGTACCAGTCGCCGCCGACCTGGGCGCCGTCGGTGGCGGCGAGGTAGCGCGAGGCGACGGTCAGGCCGGCGACCTCGGGGACGGCGGGCAGCAGGCTGCGCTGCAGGGTCTCGGCCGCGCCGTGCTCGCGGGCGTAGAGGCGGGCGTTGTCGACGGCGAGCCCGGCGCGGGCGGCGAGGTCGCTCGCGAGGTACAGGTCGCGCTGGGAGTAGCGCCGGCCGTAGGGGAGCTCGGTCCCGAGCGTCAGCGCGCCCAGCACCTGGCCGCGGGCCCGCAGCGGCACGACGATCGACGAGCGCGGGCGCAGCTGCTCGTAGAGCGCCATCAGCTCCGGCTGCCCGCGCAGGCCCTCGGGACGGACGGGCAGCTCCGGGAGCAGCGAGGGCGCACCGCCGGAGAGCACCCGGTCGACCGGGTCGTCGCCGTCCTCGGTGGGGGTGATCCAGCGGCCGAGCGTGCCGACCGTGTCGGTCTTGGTGTCGTCGCGGTGGTTGACCGCCACCCGGTGCGAGGAGGTCGGGAGGCCGACCTCGTCGAGCAGGTCGACGCAGCAGTAGTCGGCGAGCGCGGGCACGACGATGCGGGCCAGCGCCCGCGCGGCGCCGCCCGCGTCCAGCGAGGCCGTCATCGCGGCGGTGGAGTCGGTGAGCAGCCGCAGCTGCTCGCGGGTCTCCTCGGCCGCGGCGAGCGCCGCGCGGCGCTCGTTCTCGACCATGACCCGCTCGGTGACGTCGGCCTGGACGCCGACGAAGTTGACGACGTTGCCGGAGCCGTCGAACACCGGCGAGATCGAGACCTGGTTCCAGAAGGCCGTGCCGTCGCGGCGGTAGTTGAGCAGCACCTCGGTGATCGGGCGCTCGTCGGCCAGGGCGCTGCGGATGCGCGAGATCGACGTCGGGTCGGTGTTCGGGCCCTGCAGGAAGCGGCAGTTGCGGCCGAGGACCTCGTCGAGGTCGTACCCCGTGAGCCGGGTGAACGCCGGGTTCACCCAGACCAGCGGGTTCTGGTCCTTCGACGGGTCGGAGATCGTGAAGGACAGCTCGGTGGCGACGACCGCGCGGTCGCGCATCATCTCGAGGTGACGCTGCGCGCCCGCGCCCGGAGAGCTGGAGGAACACGACGAGCGCGAGACGGCGGCGCTCGTCGTCCTCGGCCTCGGAGAGCGGGAACCCGGTGACCCACAGGAGCCGCCCCTCGGCCTCCTCGCGCTCCTCCTCGGTGGCCACGGAGCCCTTCCGGGCGGCGTCGGCGACGGCGACGGGTTCCCCGGACACCGGGATGCCCTGGGCGACCCGGGACAGCGGCGAGGCGGTGTCGCGCATCGGGCGCCCGGACAGGTCGGTGAGGCCCGCGGCCTCGCTCCAGGTGTCGATGTCGAGGGGCAGGTTCGCGCGCCCGCCGGTGAGCTCCTGGCGCGGAGCCGTTGGCGTAGGTGACGGTGCCGGCGTCGAGGTCGATCAGGGCGACCGCGGCGGGCGCGGTGTGCAGGACCTGCGGGAGGTCGCCGTCGCCGACGTCGAGGGTGACCGTGTCGCGCACGCGGGCGGCCACGTCGGCCAGCCCCCCGTCCGTGTAGCCGGACCCCGGCCAGTCCGCTCCCCCGACGTCACCGCGCGCGACGTCCACCCCCTCGACGGCGCCGTGCGACGCCGGGCCGTGCTCGTCCGGACGCGACGTCGCCACCTCGACGCCGTCGCCGTTCGCCCTCCCCGTCACCCGGTGAAGCCTAGCCACCCGTGTGCGTCTCGGCCCGACACGCCACCGGACGGAGGATCGGGCCGGTGCTGCCCGAGAGGGGGAATCCTCACACCAGGAAGACCTCGCGCGGGCCCGGCGCCGACCCGTCCGGGAGATCCGACTCGTGCCCGGCCGCGCCGGTCCCCTGCGCGGCCCGGAACGCCTGGCTCGCGGCGTGCTTGCGCGCGATCACCGTGTCGCTCAGCACGATCTGGCGCGCCCGCCGCCACGGCACCTCGTCGGAGTCGGGGCCCGCCCAGGTCCACGCACGGTCCAGCCAGCGGACGAGCCGGACCCGGTAGGCCGCGGTCACGATCTCCGCGGCCCGTCCGGCGGCCTCGTGGTCGTCGTCGCCGTCGCCGGACCAGGGGGCGAGCACGCAGAGCCCGGACGGGTCGTCGGCGAACCCGACGATCTCGCTGATCGCGCCCACGACGTCGGCCTCGACCTCTGCGACGCCGCCGTCGGGCAGGCCGAGCCGGTGCCGGCGCACGACGGTGAGCCCCAGGGCGCGGTAGGCGGCCTCCGCCGCGGCCTCGTCGGGGTCGACGAACCCGTCGGCCGCGCCGGACTCCCCGGCCTCGTCGTCGGCGTCGTCGTCCGCGTCGCCCAGGCGGTCGTCGAGCCGCCCGGCGAGCAGGTCCTCGAGCGTGAACGTGCCCGGCCCGTCGTCGGGCAGGTGGTCGTCGGGCAGGTGGTCGTCGGGCAGGTGGTCCTTGCGCGGGCGTCCGTCGGGCAGGCGGCCGTCGCGGGCCGCGTCGTCGACGGCCGACGGCGCCGGGCACGTGCGCGTGGGGCGCTCGGTGAGGCTCAGGACGTCGACCTCGGCGTGCCGGGACGCGAGGCGGCGCAGCAGGCCGCCGGCGGCGCGGATCTCGTCGCGGGGGTGCGGGGCGACCACCACGATGCGGCGGCAGGACCGCAGGGTGAGCGGGCGGAGGGACTCCAGTTCCTGCCACGGTGGGCGGGCGACGGGCTCCCCCGGGTCGTGCGGCGGCAGGCCGGTCGGGCGCCGCAGCGCGGACGTCGTCGAAGTCAGCCACTGTGCTCACCTCCCTGGCCGAAATTCTGGCGCACGGATCTCGCCCGTTCGGAGCAGTCCACGATCGGGACGCCGAGCGGTCCGGGTCGGGACGCGAGCGGTCACACGACGTGGGACGCGTCCGGTGTCCGGGTCACAGCGTGACCTGGCCGGGTGAGGAACCGGGGGTGTCGACCTCGCCGCGGAGGCGACGCGGAGGTGAACACGGGTGAACGGATGGTCCGGTCGACGGCGTCCGTCCGGTGAACGCGAGGTGTGCCGGCGACGGCCGCGCGCGGTGTGCCCCCGGTGGGACTCGAACCCACACTGCGGCGATTTTAAGTCGCCTGCCTCTGCCGATTGGGCTACAGGGGCGCGGTCGTCGACCCTACTGCGCCAGACCCGCCGCGCCCGCGGCGCGGGACAGCACCGTCTCCAGCATCGCGGGGGTCAGCCGTCCGGTGAACGTGTTCTGCTGGCTGACGTGGTAGCAGCCGAAGAGCTGCATCGGGACCTGCTCGTCGCCGTCGTCGCGCGGCGCGAGGGTGACGTGGACCCCGTGCCCGAAGGCGGGCCGCGGGCGCGGGATCACCCACCGGTCGGCGAGCACCGGCAGCAGGGCCTGCCATCCGAAGGCGCCCAGGACGACGACGGTGCGCGCGTCGCCGAGCAGCGCCAGCTCGCGCTCCAGGAACGGACGGCAGGTGTCGCGCTCGGCGGGGGTGGGCTTGTTCTCCGGTGGGGCGCAGCGGACGGGGGCGACGATGCGCACGCCGGACAGCTCGAGCCCGTCGCCGATGCGGGTCGCGGTGGGCTGGGAGGCCAGCCCGACGGCGTGCAGGGCGGCGAAGAGGACGTCGCCGCTGCGGTCGCCGGTGAACATCCGCCCGGTGCGGTTCGCCCCGTGCGCGGCGGGCGCGAGACCCACGACGAGCAGCCGGGCGTCGGCGGGCCCGAAGCCCGGCACCGGCCGGCCCCAGTAGGTCCAGTCGCGGAACGCCGCCCGCTTCTCGTGTGCCACCTGCTCGCGCCAGGCCACGAGCCGGGGGCAGGCGCGGCACCCGGCGATCTCGTCGTCGAGCGCCGCGAGGGCGGCGGCGCGACCGGCGGCCGCCCCGCTCACGCCTCCGGGTCCGGCCCCGGCGCCGCGTCGCCGCCGCGGCCGCGCCTCTCGCCCAGCGCGCACTCGCGGGCGATGCCGTCGAGGATGTCGTGCTCGGAGATCACCAGCTCGGTGATGCCCGCCCGTTCCGCGAGCTCGTCGGCGAGGACCCGGACGACGAGCGCCCCGGCACCGATGACGTCGACCCGCCCGGGGTGCATCGGGCCGAGGGCCGCCCGCTCGGCGCGCGGCATCGCCTCGAGGCGCCGACAGGTGGCGCGCACGTCGTCGAGACCGAGGCGGGCGAGGTGGATGCGCTCGGCGTCGTAGGTGCGCAGGTCCATGGCGACCGCCGCGATCGTCGTGGCCGTCCCCGCGACCGCCACCCAGGTCTGGGCCTGCCCGACGTCCACCGCCTCGAAGGCGGGCGCGAGCGTGGCCCGCGTGAACTCCTCGGCCTCGCGGACCTGCGCGGCGCTCGGCGGGTCGTCGTGGAGGAACTTCTCGGCGACCCGCACGCAGCCCACGTTCGACGAGTACGCCGCCGCGACCTCCGCGGTGACCGCGTCCCAGGTTCCGGTGACGAGCTCGGTCGACCCGCCGCCGACGTCGGCGACGACGAAGGGCCCCTCGTCGGGGTCGAGGTCGGCGACCGCGCCGGCGAACGACAGCCGCGCCTCCTCCTCGCCGGTGATCACCTCGGCCTCGACGCCCAGGATGTCGCGCACCATCTGGAAGAACTCGTCGCGGTTCTCCGCGTCGCGGGTGGCGGAGGTGGCGCACAGCCGCACCGTCGTGGTGGACGTGCGGCGCAGCATCTCGCCGTAGGCGAGCAGCGCCTCCTTGGTGCGCGCCAGCGACTCCGGGGCGAGGCGGTGGGTGGCGTCCACCCCCTGGCCGAGGCGGTTGATGCGCATCTCGCGGTGCACGTCGCGCAGCCACTGCGAACCGTCCTCGCGGACGGTGACGTCGGCGACGAGCAGCCGGATCGAGTTGGTCCCGCAGTCGATGGCCGCGACGCGCGGCATGGGCACTCCCCTGACGTCGTGCTGAGGCGGTGGCCTGGTGCGACGGCGACGCTAGCAAGGAAGCCGGACGTACCCCGGAGGCGCCGGGGAGGGAGTGGAGTGCCGGAAGGGCTCCGAACCGGTCACCGGGTGGCGGACGGCGGGTGTCGCCACCCGGTGACCGGTTCTCGAGCCGCGCGGTCCGGCGGAGGACCCCGCGTCCCGGTGGGCCGTCCGCACCACCGGAGATCCGGGCCGGTCGGGCGCTGCCGCGCACCTCCGGCACCGTCCATGGTGGCGCCGTGACCATCGGCGCGGCAATCCGGGAGCGGGGTCTGCACCGGGCCGTGTCGCGGGATCACCCGTGTCGCGACCGGCGGCGACGCTGCGTCGCGGAATCGGGCTCGCGATGGTTGCGGCACAGCGACACGACCCGGCGACGGGGCGCCCCCACCGCTACCGGAGTCGTCAGGGCACGGAGGAGTTCGCGGTCCCGTGCGCGGCGTTCGTCCCGTCGGCGTCGCCGGTCTCGTCGGTCTCGTCGGCCCCGCCGACGCACGGCCCCGCCGCCCACCACTCGGGCAGCAGCGCGAGCGTCTCGTCGCCCACCGGGTTGACCCCCGGACCGGTCGCGAGGGTGTGCGCGACGTGGACGTGGAGGCACTTCACCCGGTCGGGCATGCCGCCGGCGCTGACGTCGGTGCCGAGCGGCTCGATCGCGTCCCGCTCGGCGAGGTAGGCGCGGTGGGCGGCCGTGTAGGCGGCGGCGAACGCGGGGTCGCTCTCGAGGCGCTCGGTCTGGGTCCGCATGAGCCCGTCGGCCTCGAGCCGCCCGATCCGGGAGGTCAGGCGGGGGCACGTGGCGTAGTAGAGCGTCGGGAACGGCGTGCCGTCCTCGAGGCGCGGCGCGGTCTGCACCGTCGAGGGGAGGCCGCACGGGCAGCGGTGCGCGACCGCGCGCAGCCCGCGGGGGGCTCGCCCGATCTGCTCGGCGACGGCCTCCCGGTCGCCCTCGCGCAGCGGTTCGTTCACGGCGCCGGGGACCTCACGGGGCCGTCCCGAGGGTGCCGCGGGCCACGCGGGTGTACCAGGGCAGATCCGCCTCGGACGGCGCGAGCGCGACGCCCGACGCGGCCCGGTCGCTCGCCGCCGCGTCGCCGGGCAGCTCGACGCGGTAGGGCGTCTCCCCCGGCCGGGCGTACCCGAGGCGGGCACGGGCGAGGGCCTCGACGTGCGCCGGGTCGTCCATCGCGGCGCGCTCGGCCCGCAGGGACGCGGCGTCGGCGTCGAGGTGCCGCTGCTGCTCGGCGACCGCCGCCAGCTCGTGGCGCTGGGAGACGTAGTTGCGCAGCGGGACCGCCACGGTCAGGGCCAGGGCGCAGACGACGACGGCGAGCAGTGCCGCCCGGCGCGCGGTGGACAGCCCCAGCGCGCCGCGGGTGGCCCGGGCGGCGCGTGCGGCCGCCTGCGCGGCCGCGGGAGCGGGTCCGCCGCCGCGTCGCCCCGACAGCGGGTGGCGACGCAGCGCGGTGCGCTGGGCGTCGCGGCGCGGCCCCTGGCGGGCCCGGACGCGGGTGCGGGCCCGGGTGGTCGCGGCGGTCTGGTCGGTGCCGGGTGCGACGGTGGCCGTGCCCGCGGTCGCGGCGGCGGTCGACGTGGCCGTCGCACCCGTCGTCGTCGTGCCCGTCGTCGTCGAACCCGCCGTCCTCGTAGCCGCCGTCGCGCCCGAGCCGGACGCCGTCGTGGTCCGGCGACCCGTACCCGCCGTCGCGCCTGCCCCGCTCGACCGGCGGGGTGCCGGGTCGGGCGGCGACGGCGGGCGGGGCCGGGTCGGCACGGTGTCGCGTTCCTCCTGGGTGCGGTTGCCCCGGACTCCCGGGTCAGCTCTCCGGGTCGAAGCGCGGGAAGGCGAGGTCGCCGGCGTAGCGCGCGGCGTCGCCGAGGGCCTCCTCGATGCGCAGGAGCTGGTTGTACTTCGCGACCCGCTCGGACCGGGCCGGGGCGCCGGTCTTGATCTGGCCGCAGTTGGTGGCGACGGCGAGGTCGGCGATCGTCGTGTCCTCGGTCTCGCCGGAGCGGTGGCTCATCATGCAGCGGTAGCCGTACTGCTGCGCGAGGCTCATCGCGTCGAGGGTCTCCGAGAGCGTGCCGATCTGGTTGACCTTGACGAGCAGGGCGTTCGCGGCGCGCCGCTCGATGCCCTCCTCGAGCCGCTCGATGTTGGTGACGAAGAGGTCGTCGCCGACGATCTGGACGCGGTCGCCGATGTCGGCGGTCAGGCGGCTCCAGCCGTCCCAGTCGTTCTCGCCGAGGGGGTCCTCGATGGAGACGAGCGGGTAGGCGTCGAGCAGCTCGCCGTAGTAGGAGCTCATCTGGGCGGCGCTGCGCTTCTGGCCCTCGAAGGTGTACGTGCCGTCGGAGAACAGCTCGCTGGCGGCCACGTCGAGGGCGAGCACGACGTCGCGGCCGAGGGTGAGCCCCGCCTGGCCGACCGCGGTGGAGATGAGGTCCAGCGCCTCGCGGTTGTTCGGCAGCGCCGGCGCGAAGCCGCCCTCGTCGCCGAGCCCCGTCGAGAGGCCGTTCTTCTTCAGCACCGCCTTGAGCGCCTGGTAGACCTCGGCGCCCCAGCGCAGGGCCTCGCGGAAGGTGTCCGCGCCGACCGGGGCGATCATGAACTCCTGGACGTCGACGCCGGAGTCCGCGTGGGCCCCGCCGTTGAGGATGTTCATCATCGGCACCGGCAGCACGTGCGCGTTGGGGCCGCCGATGTAGCGGAAGAGGTCCAGCTCGGCGGACTCGGCGGCAGCACGGGCCACGGCCAGGCTCACGCCGAGGAGCGCGTTCGCGCCGAGACGGGACTTGTCCGGAGTGCCGTCGAGGTCGATCAGCTTCTGGTCGACCACCCGCTGCTCGGTGGCGTCCATCCCGACGAGACCGGGGCCGATCTCGTCGAGGACCCCGCCGACCGCCTTCTCGACCCCCTTGCCGAGGTAGCGGCTCTTGTCGCCGTCCCGCAGCTCGACGGCCTCGTGCTCACCGGTGCTCGCCCCCGAGGGGACCGCGGCCCGGGTGAGGGTGCCGTCGTCGAGGGCCACCTCCACCTCGACCGTCGGGGTCCCCCGGGAATCCAGGATCTCCCGGGCACCGACCTGCTCGATGACCGCCACGGATCGGCCTCCTCCTGCTGCGACTGCGTCGACACGTGATCGGGCGCCGATGCTAGCTGCCGCGCCCTCCGGGCGGGGTGAGCCACGGCGTGGGCGACGTCGCCCTGTGTACGCGGGGCTGCCACCCGGGTGGCTGACACGGTCCGGTCTCGCGTCGCGCGCGCCGGGGACCTACCGTGCGGGAATGTCGTCGCCGCGGGAAACGGAACGGGACGGTGCCGGACCAGGCGGCGGTTCGTCGCCCGGGAGCGCGGGGGTCTGGGCGGACTCCGGACCCGCCGCGGGCGGCATGGTGACGGCCTTCCGCCGGGCGGAACAACTGCTCGAGCACCGCCGCCCGTTGGACGCGCTGAAGACCCTCGCGCCGTTGCTGGAGGTGGAGCCGGACGCCGCGTCGGTGCACCTGCTGGCGGCGCGCGCGTACCTCGCGTCGGCCCAGTTCCGGCGGGCCGAGGCGGGCTTCCTCCGGGTGCTGGAGATCGACCCCGCGGACCACTACGCCCGCTTCGCCCTCGGTCGCACCCTGCAGCGGCAGTCGCGGCTGGAGGAGGCCCGGGCCCAGCTCCGCATGGCGGCCGCGATGGATCCCCGCCCCGAGTACCAGGAGGCGCTCGGCGAGGTCAGCGCGTCGATCGCGCTGCGTCGGGGGGCCTGAACCCGGCGACGCGGGTGATCGGCTACGGCGTCGTGCTGTTGGCGTAGGCCTCGGCGGCGGCGTACACGCGGCGGCCGTAGTCGTCGGAGTTGTTGTAGGAGAGCACCGCGGAGCGCCAGCCCTCGCCCGAGGCGAGGTCCCGGCCGCCGGCGCACAGGTAGCGCCCGGCGGCGAGGGCCGCGTCGAAGATGTTGTCGGGGTCCGCGCGTCCGTCGTTGTTGCCGTCGGCGCGCCACTTCATCCACGTCGAGGGGATGAACTGCAGGGGGCCGACGGCGCGGTCCAGGGTCGGGTCGCCGTCGAGGAGGCCGCCGTCGGTGTCGCTGATCGTGCGGTTGCCGCTGGTGCCGTCGAGGGGCACGCCGACGATCCGCGGCTCGATGTCGCCGTTCGCCTCGATGTGGGCGCCCCGGTAGCGCCCGTGGTTGGACTCGATGCGCGCGAGGCCGGCGATCGTCACCCACGACAGGTGGCACTGGGGGTCGACCTGCCGCATCGTCAGGTCCGCCATGCCGTAGGCCTGCAGCGCGATCGGCGGGATGTTCGTCTTCGGCCCGAGGCCGTTCGCCCACGCCGAGACGGTCGGGGCGCCCTGGGCGCCGGCCGTGGCCGTGTTCGTGCCGGGCAGCAGGGCCGAGGGCGGGGCGAGGGCGGTCGGCTGCCCGACGGTGCCGAGGTCGACCTGGGCCGGCGCGACCTCGAGCGCCGGGATCTCGTCCGGCCCGGCGTCGGTGCGGCCGAACTGGCTCCGCTGCTGCAGGAACACCACCGTCCCGATCACCGCGGCGACCAGCACCAGCACCAGTGCGAGCCGCCCGAGCGCGGCGGTCCGGCGCGGCGGGGTGGGTGACGACGACGCCGGGGGCGGTCCCCCCATCGGCAGCGGCGGGACGGACCCGCCCGCGGACGTGCGGGCGCCCGGTCCGATGGGGGGCGCGGTCGCCGACAGGGCCGCCGCGACCGTGGCCGTCGAGCCCGACGCCGTCGGCGGCCGGGATCCGCCGGGCCGCCGTGGTGTCGCGGCTCCGTCGGGGGTGGCGGTCGTCGACGTCGGGGCGGCGCCACCCGGCGGCGCGGCGGGCACCCGGAGCCCCCGCGAGAGCCGCCGCGACCGTGCACCTCCGGACGACAGGGTTCCGGTGGTCTCCGTCGCCCGTTCCTCGTCCGCCCGTTCCTCGTCCGCCGGGACCTCGGCGGCCCCGGGGCCGGCAGCGTCGGAGGCGGCACCGTCGGCGTCGGCAGCGCCCGCAGCGTCCTCGGGCGACGCCGGCGCCTCCCCCGACAGCACCGACCCGTCGGCCTGTGCCTCGACGCGCGGGGCCCGGAAGCGCTCGGTGGCGTCCTCGACCTCGGGCGCGCGGAAGCGGTCCGTCGCCGTGCCGTCGTCACCGGACGGATCGGGCGGGCCCGCCCCGCGCAGGGAGTCGACGCTCGAGCTCATCGGGGAGCCAGGTTACGGCCCGGTCACCGTGCTCCTCGTCCGGCCCACCGGGCGCGCGACGGGCAGCCCTCGACACCACCGATCAGCCCTCGAGCAGCGCCCGACCCCAGTAGTCACCGGTGTTCCCGGGCGCGACCCCCGGCGGGCAGGCGAACACCGCGGACGAGGTGTGCTGGATGTACTCGTTGAGCGCGTCGTGGGCCCCCAGCTGGGACTGCAGCCGGATGAACTGGGCGGGCGAGCGCATGAACGCGATGAAGAAGAGCCCGGCGTCGAGCATGCCGGTCTGGGGGTCCACGCCGTCGGTGTAGGAGTAGCTGCGCCGCAGGATCGCCGTCCCGTTGTTGTTCTCGGGGGCGGCGAGGCGGATGTGCGCGTCCACCGGGATCGCGGGGGTGCCGTCGGCGAGGGTGGCGTGGAAGTCGGGCGCGGCGAACTCGTCGCCCCCGGAGAGCGGCCCGCCGGTGGCCTTCGCCCGGCCGAACACGTCCTCCTGGTTCGCCAGGACGTCGCGGTCCCACGCCTCGATGATCATGCGGATGCGCCGCGACACCAGGTAGCTGCCGCCCGCCATCCACGAGGGGCCGGCAGGCACGTCACCGGGGGCCACCCACACCGACTGCGACATCGCCGTCGGGTCCTCGACCTTGAGGTTGCGCGTGCCGTCCTTGAACCCCATGAGGTTCCGGGCGGTGACCTGCGCCGTGGACGTCGACGACGTCCGGCCGAACCCGAGCTGGGTCCAGCGGGTGACGACGGTGCCGCGCCCCAGCCGGGCGAGGTTGCGCACGGCGTGGAAGGCGACCTGCGGGTCCTCGGAGCAGGCCTGGACGCAGATGTCGCCCGCGGACTTCGTCGGGTCGAGGAAGTCCCCGGGGAGGGCGGGGAGCGCGGCGAGCTCGGAGGGGCGCTTGGCGGCCAGCCCGAACCGGCCGTCGAAGAGGCCCGGGCCGAACCCGACGGTGACCGTCAGGTTGCCGGGCGCGAGCCCGAAGGCCTCGCCGGTGTCGGCCGGCGGGCTCTGCTGGGCGTCGTTGTCCCCCGGGACGGGCTGCCCGAGCGTCATCGCCTCGGCGGCGGCGGTCCAGGAGGTGAGCATCGCGACGAGGTCGGCCCGCGACGAGCCGGGAGCGACGTCGAACGCCGCGAAGGCCAGGCGGTCCTGCGCCGCGGTGTCGATCCCGGCCTGGTAGGTGCCGCGGAACGGGACGGTCTGTGGTGGTGGTGTGCCGGTGTCCGTCGAGCAGGCGACGAGCACGCCGCCGGCCGCGCCGGCCCCCGCGAGGAGGCCGGCGCGGCCGAGGAAACGACGGCGGTTGAACGCGGACGTGGTCACGCCACCTTTCCGGAGACCTGGGACAGGGGCTCGGCGAGGGCGTTGACGCGGTCGGCCAGCACACGGCGCTGCGCGTCGGTCACCGTCGAGTAGTCGACGTAGGCCGGGACCCCCGGCGCCGCCTCGCCGGTGCGGAACGGCTGGAGCTCGTCGGTGATCCCGGTGAAGCGGGCCTGCAGCTGCGTGGCGAGCGCCGGGTCCTTGGTCTGCAGCGACGGCTCGAGCAGCTCGAACGCCTTCTGGGCGCCGGCGATGTTGGCGTCGAAGTCGGAGAGGTCGGTGTGGGAGTAGGCGTCCTCCTCACCGGTGACCTTCGACGTCGAGACCTCGGTCAGCAGGTCGCTCGCGCCGTTGGCGAGCTGCGCGGGCTGGTACTCCGCGGTGGCCACGAGGGCCTGCAGCTTCGCCACGTCGGCGTCGAGCTTGTCGGCGATCGGCGCCATCCCGGCGGTGGTCCTGTTCACCCAGAGCGCCTGCTCGATGCGGTGGAAGCCGGTCCACTCGGTGCCGGGCTCGACGTCGGCGATGCGCTGGTCGATCGCCGGGTCGAGGTCACCGAAGCTCTCCGCCACGGGCTCGACCTGCTCGTAGTGGTAGCGGGCCGGCGCGTAGGCCTTCTCCGCCCCCGCGATGTCGCCCGTGCGCACCGCGTCGGTGAACTGCTTCGTGGCCGGCACGAGCGCGGCGACCTCGGTGATCACGTACTGCTTGTAGCCCGCCGTCGCGGTCGCCAGCGAGGCCTCCGCCGGCGCCTGCGACTGGCCGCCCTGGCCGGTCACGGTGAGCTGCGCGGTGTCCTGCGCCGCTCCGGGGCAGTAGACCGTGTAGTTGCCGGGGTCCAGGCGCAGCGAGAAGTCGCCCGAGAGCCCGGGCGTGATGTTCTCCTTCTCGCCGACGATCCGGTTGTCCTTCTGGATCTCACCCTCGGTGACCTTGGCCGACCCGGAGTTGGTGACGGTGAAGTCGACCGGACCCGCGGGGATCGACGCGGGCTGCGGGGCACACCCGGCGTCGGAGAGCGCCAGCGTGACCTTGGTGCCCGCGGCCTGGTCACCGGAGCCACCGGAGGAGCAGGCCGCCATCAGCCCGGCGGCGACCACGGCGACGGCGAGGGCACCGACCACGGCGCGGCCGCGGCGGTGCGGTGGCGCCTGGAGGGGCGAGTCGGGGGACACGGCGAGGGTCCTTTCGGGAGGTCGGGGACACACGGGTCCCGGCGACGCGGCGGAGACGGGGATCAGGACGAGGCCGGGGTCATGCTCGGGCCCCGGCCGTGGCCGACGCGGCGGAGCGCGACGGCCGGCGGACGGGCCAGAGGACGAACACGAGCATCGGGATCAGGTAGATCAGCCAGGCGACGGCCTCGATGACGGTCGGCTGCGGCTGGATGCCGAGCACGCCGGTGAGCAGCGAGGAGATCGGGGTGCCGGGCTGCACGATCGCGGACAGGTCGGCCACCTGGGTCTGGCCGACGTTCACCCAGCCGGCCTCGTGGCCGGTGTGCACCGCACTGACGAGCAGGCCCGCCGCCACGAGCACGAGGAACGCGGCCGTGACCGTGAAGAACCGACCCAGGTCGATGTGGACGGAGCCCTTGTAGATCCCGTAGCCGAGGCCGACGGCGACGACGATCCCGAGCGCCGCCCCGCCGCCCGCGGCGACCGGGCTGGTCGAGGACTGGAAGGCGGCGAGCAGGAAGACCGTGGTCTCGAAGCCCTCGCGCAGCACCGCGAGGAACGCCATCCCGACCAGCGCCCAGGTGGAGCCCTTGGCCACCGCGTTCTCGGCGGCCGCCTCGAGCTCGCCCCGCATGGAGCGCGCGTGCTTGCGCATCCACACGATCATGTAGGTGATCATCCCGACGGCCACCAGGCCGATCACCGTCTCGAGCCCTTCCTGCTCCTGCTGGGGCAGGTCGGCGGAGACCACCTCGAGGACGACGGCGACGACGACGCAGATCAGGACGGCGAGGATCACGCCCGCCCACATCGGCCGCAGCGCCGCGCGATCTCCGCGGCGGCGGAGGAACCCGGCGACGATCCCCACGATGAGGGCGGCCTCCAGCCCCTCCCGGAGTCCGATGACGAACGTCGCGAGCACGGCCGCGCCTCCTCCTCGTCCCGCTCGGGTCGGGGCGACCCTCACGCTCGCGGCAGTCTTAGGTTTGCCTCACCTTCACGTCAAGCGCTCGACGAAGGAAAGACGATCGACTTGCCTCGCACCGTCGGGTGACGGGCCCCTGAATCGGGACAATCGACTACAGCACGTCGTCAGGGGTCACTGCCAGTGCGCTCGCCAGTCCTCCGGCGCGGTACGCCGAGGCTCACCGTCGGTAGGTGTGGGCAGCCTCTGCCTCCACAGCGCGCAGCCGTTCGCCCAGGGCGGTCGCCGCGGCACGCAGTTCGCCCTCGGGGTCCCCGCCGGCGAGGTGGGCCGCGACCACGGCGGCGGGCACGCCCTCGGGGACCGCGGCGGTGAGGAGCTCCGGCGGGACCCCGGCACGCTTCGCGCGGCTGACGTACTTGGCGAGCAGGGCGGCACCGGGCTGGGCGAGGGCGACCCCGTCGAGCACCGACTCCCGGCGCTTCTCGGTGGCCTTGAGCTCCTCCCAGCGCACGTCCTGGTCGCTCGAGGTCAGCACGCCGGCCTCGTCCGCGAACACGTGCGGGTGCCTGCCGACGAGCTTCGCGACGAGCTCCGCGGCCACGTCGTCGACGTCGAACCGGGCGGCACCGGGTGCCTCGGCCGCGACCCGCGCGTGGAAGAGCACCTGGAGCAGGACGTCGCCGAGCTCCTCGCGGGTCGCCGCGACGTCCCCGGCGGCCAGCGCGTCGTAGAGCTCGTAGGTCTCCTCGACCAGGTAGCGCAGCAGGCTCTCGTGGGTCTGCTCGGCGTCCCACGGACAGCCCCCGGGCGAGCGCAGCCGGTCCATGACCGCGACGGCCTCGAGCAGCTCCGCCCCGGCGGGTGCCTCCGGGTCGGGTCCGGCGGTCAGCAGCACGGCGCCGGGCGGGGCCTCGTCACCGTCGGTCCCCACCGGGACGGCCCCGAGGTCGTCGGCGAACCGACGGGCCAGCGGCGGGGGCAGCGAGGGGTCCAGCAGGACGACCGGCGCGGCCGCCACGAGACGGACCGCCCGGGCCGGCAGGACCGCCCCGAGCCGGGGGTCGACGACGACGGGGGTGGGTGCCTGCCCGCTCACGGCGCCGGAGCGGGGGCGGGGGCGACCGGCCCGGGGGTGGACGGGCCCGGAGCGGGCCCGGGCGGGCCGACCGGCACCGCCACCTGCAGGGGCGTGATCGTGCCCGCGTCCGCCGCGGTGGGGGCGACCCGCTCCTGCGTCGGGTCCCACACCCCGTAGCGGGGGTTGACCCGCACGCCGAGCTCGAGCGCCAGCGGCTGGATCGCGCGGAGCCCGAACTGGATCATGGTCGTGTCGTCGACGAGCGCCGCGGGCACGCTGTCGGGTCCGGCGGGCGGGGCCGCGAGGTCCCGGTCGCGCACGCGCACGACCGTCCACGGCTGCGTCGCCGGGTCGGGAGCCGACTGTCCCGGCGAGGCGGGGGCCGGGCCCGAGATGCTGACGGTGCGCCCGGGCAGACCGAAGACCAGCGACGACGCGGTGCGCACCCGGGAGTCCGGGCTCACGGCGCCCGGGCGCAGGGTCGAGTCGACGACCTGTGCGTCCTGGGGCAGGGCGGCGAGGGCCCCGGTGCCCGGGTCGGTGGCGAGCTGCGCGGCCGCCTGCTCGGCGGCAGCCCGCGACGGGAAGGTCCCGATGTCCACGGTGACCGCGAGCCGGTCGAACTCGCGGCGCCCGATCTCGGCGACGGCGATCTGGTCGGCGACGAGCTCGCGCAACGTGGCGGTGTCGTAGCCGGAGCCCGCCGCGGCCTGCGGCCCGCCCGCCGCCGCGACCTGCGCGTCGACCTGGGCGGGCGGCACGACGATCCCCTCGCGCCTGCTCGCCTCCGCGATCACCTCGTGCAGCACGGCGGTGCTCAGCAGCTCCCGGCTCTCGTCGGCGAGCGTGGCGGGGTCGAGCGTCGAACGGCCCTGTGGGCCGGACTGCGCGCTCGAGGGCCTGCGCGAGGTCGGGCGCGGCGGTGCGGACCCGCTGCGTCAGCAGATCCGTCGTCACGACCTGGTCCCCGACGACGGCGGCCACACCCGGCCCGAGCTCGGGCCCGGCGGGGCGCCGAGGAGCAGGAGCTGAGGACACCGAGCACGGTCAACCCGGCGACGAGCGCGGGGAGGACACGGCGCGGCCGGGCTCCTGGTCGAGCTCCGCTGCGCTGCGTCTCCGAGGTGCGCCCGATCACGCCGCCACCTTCTCACGGGGTCGTCCGGGCCCTCGGGGCACTCCGGGCCGACCCACGCGCGGCGCTCAGCCCACCCCGGTCCGCGCCATCCACGCGCGGGCGGCACCGACCGGGTCCTCGGGCGCCGTCGCGAGGGCCACGGCGAGCAGCAGCCGCGCCTGCCAGGGCGAGAGGTCGCCGGCGAAGAGCGCCCCGGCCCGCGCGAGCTCCGCCCCGCCGCCCGCATAGAGACCCTCGACCGGCCCCGCGCCGGTCCGGCTCGCGACCGCGACCGGCACCCCCCGCTCGAGCAGGCCCCGCGCGGCGGCGACGACGGCGGGCGTGGCGTTGCCCGCGCCGAACCCGGCGACGACGATCCCGCGCGCCCCGGCCGCCACGGCGGCGTCGAGGGCGTGGGCGTCGGCGCCGACGTACTGCGCGACGACGTCGACGCGCGGCAGCGTCTCCGGCGGGTCGGCGCGCGCCGGGTCGGCCGGGGCGGGGCCGGCGGACGCCGAGTCCGACGACGCCGAGGCTGCCGGAGCCGGGCCGAGCAGCGCCGCGTCCGGGGCCACCGCGTGCTCCCGCACCCCGGCGGCGTCGACGCTCGCCAGCGGTCCGCGGCCGGGCGCGGCGAAGGCGGCGAGCGCCGCGGTGTGGACCTTCCGCACCCCGATCGCGGGGAGGACCTGCCCCGCGAAGGTCACGGTCACCCCGGGCCGGCCGTGCGCGGCCCAGCGCAGCGCGGCGTCGAGGTTGACCGGGCCGTCGGGCGCGGGGTCGTCGAACGGCCGCTGGGCCCCGGTGACGGTGACCGGGGTGACGCGGTCGTGGGTCAGCGCGAGCAGCGCGGCGGTCTCCTCGAGGGTGTCGGTGCCATGGGTGACCACGACGCCGTCGTGCTCCGCGGCCACGGCCCGCACCGTGCGGGCGAGCGCCGCGAGGTCGTCGAGTCCCGCGGCGAAGCTCAACCGGCCGGCCACGTCCGTCGTCGTGACCTCGACGCCCTCCGGGACGACGACCGTCCCCAGCAGCTCCGCCGCGTCCGCGCCGACCGCCCGGCCCGGCCGCGGTGGCGCGGGTCGCGATGGTGCCTCCGGTGGCGAGCAGGGCGAGTCTGGTCACGGGCGTGACCCTAGGTCGACGGTGACGTGCAGCGCGTCGGCCCGCCGCCACGTTGACGTCCGGAACGGGCGGGTACGCCCCTGGGTGGCCATCGACGACGAGCACGACACCCGACCTCCCGAGCCGACGCTGTTCGAGAAGCGCCCGGACGTGCCGCAGAAACGCCCCGGCTCCCGCATCCCGGTCGGCGTCTACCTCGGCCGCGTTCCTGGCGGTGATCGTGATCCTCGGTGTCGTGCTGTTCACGGTCGCGTCGGGCGGTGCGTCCGGGGGCAACGGGCAGACCACGGGCGGGATCGTCCTGCTGCTGCCTACGCTCCTGGGATGACCACCGCGACCCTCGACTGGTACGGCTGTGCGACCTTCCGCCTCGTCACGGCCGAGGGCCTCACGGTGATGCTGGACGCCTACCTGGACCGGGTGCCGGACGCGGCGCAGAGCGGGGTCGGGGTCGCCGACGTGGCGGCCGGGATGGGTCCGGGTGACTGGATCCTCGTCGGGCACTCGCACTTCGACCACCTCTACGGCGCCGAGCGGCTGGCCGCGACGGGCGCGCGCATCGTGGGGTCCTACGAGACGGTGCGGATGATGGCGGCGTGCGGGGTGCCCGAGGAGCAGCTCGTGCCGGTCTCCGGCGGGGAGCGGGTCCGCCTCGACGACGCGACGACGGTGCGGGTGCTGCCGAGCCTGCACTCGTGCGTCTGGTCGGAGGTGTCGTTCCCGGCCGCGGACCAGGTGTGCCTCGGCGAGCTCGGCACGACCTGGCAGGAGCGTCAGGAGCGCTTCCGCGCGATGTTCGCCGGGCTGGGGACGCTCGGCCCCGACGTGGTCGCCCACCTGCAGGCCTCCGCCCAGGGCGACCGCGGTGACGGCGGCGCGCTCGTCTACGTGCTGGAGACCTCCGAGGGGTCGCTGCTGGTGCAGGACACCGTCGGGGCCTGGACCGGGCGTGCTCGTCGGCCGAGTCGCCCGACGTCGCGATCCTCGCCGCGGCGGGACGGGCGAACCGCGACGGCGAGCCGGTGCAGGGCTCGCTCGCCGAGTTCGTCGCCGAGGAGGCGTCCTGGCTCGCGCCGCGGCGCCTCGTGCTCTCCCACCACGACGCGTGGCTGCCCGGGTTCGCCGACGCCGTCGAGGTCGGCCCGATCCGCGAGGCCCTGGCCCGCCGGGCCCCGGGGACCGAGCTCTGCGAGCTGGGCTACGCGTCGGCTTTCGAGCCCTTCGCGCCCTAGACCCCGGCCGGGACCTTCTCCGGGGTCGGTGCGGCCGGGCGCTCCCCGAACAGCGCGACGAACAGCTGCTCGCACCAGGCCAGCAGCTCGAGGTCCCGCATCGGCGGCGCGCCCATCCGCACCGGGCCCTTCGCCCCGCCCGCGCCGGACTGGCCCTCGGTGGGCCGGGGCAGCGAGAGCGTCTGCGACGCGGCCTTGAGCTGCGCGCGGGGGTGCAGCCGCTTGAGCCGCATCTGCGCGGACTCGGGCAGGTCGACCGGCGCGAACCGGATCAGGTTGCCCTGCCCCGCGACCTCGGTGATGCCGTAGCGGCGGCACGCGTGCCGGAACGCGGCGACCGCGAGCAGGTTCGTGACGGGCTCGGGCGGCTCGCCGTAGCGGTCGACGAGCTCCTCGCGCACCGCGTCGAGCGCCGGACCGTCCGTCGCCTCGGCGATCTTGCGGTAGACGTCGAGGCGCAGCCGCTCGGTGTCGACGTAGTCGTGCGGCACGTGGGCGTCGATCGGCAGGTCGACGCGCACCTCGGCCAACGGCTCGTCGGCGTCCGAGCCCGCGCCGGTGTGGGCCTTGAACGCCTCGACGGCCTCGCCGACCAGCCGGACGTACAGGTCGAACCCGACGCCCGCGATGTGCCCCGACTGCTCGGCCCCGAGGATGTTGCCCGCGCCGCGGATCTCGAGGTCCTTCATCGCGACCGCCGTCCCCGCGCCCAGCTCGGAGTGCTGCGCGATCGTCGCGAGGCGCTCGTGGCTGGTCTCGGTCAGCGGCTTGTCGTTCGGGATAGAGGAAGTACGCGTAGCCGCGCTCGCGTCCCCGACCGACCCGGCCGCGCAGCTGGTGGAGCTGCGAGAGCCCGAGGGCGTCCGAGCGCTCCACGATCAGCGTGTTGGCGTTGGAGATGTCCAGGCCGTTCTCGACGATCGTCGTGCAGACCAGGACGTCGTGCTCGCGCTCCCAGAACTCGTTGACCGTGCGCTCGAGCCGCTCCTCGGGCATCTGCCCGTGCGCGGTGGCGATGCGGGCCTCGGGCACGAGGCGGCGCAGCTTCGCGGCGGACTCGTCGATCGAGTACACGCGGTTGTGGATGTAGAAGACCTGCCCGTCGCGCAGCAGCTCGCGGCGGATCGCGGCCGCGACCTGCTTCTCGTCGTAGGCCCCGACGTAGGTCAGCGTGGGGTGCCGCTCCTCGGGCGGGGTGAGGATCGTCGACAGCTCGCGGATGCCGGCGAGGCTCATCTCGAGCGTGCGCGGGATCGGCGTCGCGGACATCGAGAGCATGTCCACGTGGGCCCGCAGCCCCGTGATGTGCTCCTTGTGCTCGACGCCGAAGCGCTGCTCCTCGTCGATGACGACGAGGCCGAGGTCCTTCCACGTGATCCCGGTCTGCAGCAGCCGGTGGGTCCCGACGACGACGTCGACCGACCCGTCGGCCAGCCCGCGGATCGTCGCGTCGGCCTCCTTGCCCGAGGTGAAGCGCGAGAGCCCCTTCACCGTCACCGGGAAGTTCCGCATCCGCTCGGTGAACGTCTGCAGGTGCTGCTGGGCGAGCAGCGTCGTCGGGACCAGGACCGCGACCTGCTTGCCGTCCTGCACCGCCTTGAACGCCGCCCGCACCGCGATCTCGGTCTTGCCGTAGCCGACGTCGCCGGAGACGACGCGGTCCATCGGGACCGGCTTCTCCATGTCGGCCTTGACCTCGTCGATCGCCGACGCCTGGTCCGGCGTCTCGGTGTAGGGGAAGGCGTCCTCCATCTCGCGCTGCCACGGCGTGTCCGGCGCGAACGCGTGCCCGGGGGCGGCCTGCCGCGCGGCGTAGAGCTGCACCAGGCTCGCGGCGATGTCGCGGACGGCCTTGCGCGCCTTCGACTTCGTCTTCGACCAGTCCGAGCCGCCGAGCTTGTTCAGCGTCGGCAGCTCGCCGCCGACGTAGCGGCTGATCTGGTCGAGCTGGTCGGTCGGGACGAAGAGCCGGTCGGACGCCTGGCCGCGCTTGGAGCTGGCGTACTCCAGCACGAGGTACTCACGGGTGGTCGCGGCCTTGCCGGTGCCGGTGGTCCGCTGGGTCATCTCGACGAACTTGCCGATGCCGTGCTGGGCGTGGACGACGTAGTCGCCGGCCTGCAGCGTCAGCGGGTCGACGGCGTTGCGGCGCTTGAC
The DNA here is from genome assembly GCA_963849235.1 of uncultured Actinomycetota bacterium. Lineage (GTDB taxonomy): Bacteria > Actinomycetota > Actinomycetes > Mycobacteriales > Pseudonocardiaceae > Actinomycetospora. The sequence goes on from CAWKGY010000017.1 coordinate 26,255, forward strand.
CGCGGCCCGCTTCGTGGGGGTGGACCCGGAGCCCGCGCGGGCGCCGGTCAGGTCGGCCTCGGTGAGCACGACGAGCCGGCTCTCGGGGGCGACGAACCCGTCGCCGAGACGTCCGCGGACGACGGTGATGCTGCCGGGCCGGGGTGTCGGCGTCGTCCGCGCCCGGCAGGACGGGGACGTCCTCGCCGACGAACTCGCGCAGCTGCTCCACGGCCCGCTGGGCGGTGCCCGCGGCGGGGACGACGACGAGGGCGGCGCCGCCCGACGCCGCGTGGGCACGCAGGTCGACGGCGGCCTTCTCCCAGTCGCCGCGGTAGGACTCGACGCCGGTGAAGCCGGGGCGCAGGACGCGGGCACCGTCACGGGTGTGGGAGTCGTCCTCGATGTCGGGGTCGGTCGCGAGGCTCGAGAGCGTCCACCACGGGTGCCCCGCCGCACGCGAGTCGGCGCGCACGGACGTCGAGGTCGCGGTAGGCGGAGGCGCCGAGGTCGATGGGGGCGCGACCCTCGGTGGAGTCGGCGGCCACGAGCCAGCTGGCCTCGAGGAACTCCTGGCCGGTGCGCACCAGGTCGGCGGCACGGCGCTCGACGCGCTCCGGGTGGCAGACGACGACGTGCCCGCCCTCGGGCAGCAGCTGCGGCAGCGGTCGCCAGGTCACCCGGGAGCAGCGCGGGGATCAGCGACTCCATGCCCTCGGTGGGGATCCCGGCCGCGACCTTGCCGAGCAGCTCGGAGAGCGCCTTGTCGCCGCCGAAGGAGCCGGTGCCCGCGTGGGTGCGGGACGAGCTCGGCGGCGCGCTCGCGGACGTCGGCGGTCAGCAGCAGCTCACGGCACGGCGGCGCGACGACCTCGCTCGGCCGGGCGTTCGCCGAGTCCGGCAGCGAGCGCTGGTCGGCCACGGAGAAGCAGCGCAGCTCCGAGACCTCGTCGCCCCAGAACTCGATGCGCACCGGCGACTCGGCCGTCGGCGGGAAGAGGTCGACGATGCCGCCGCGCACCGCGAACTCGCCGCGCTTCTCGACCATCTCGACGCGCGCGTAGGCGAGGTCGACGAGGCGCTCGGTGAGGTGCTCCAGCTCGATCTCGGTGCCCTCGCGCAGGACGACCGGCTCGAGGTCGCCCAGCCCGGGGACCAGCGGCTGGATGAGGCTGCGGGTGGCGGCGGTGACGACGAGCAGGCGCCCGCGCGGGTCGAGCTCGGGGTGGGCCAGGCGGCGCAGGATCGCGATCCGGCGGCCCACGGTGTCGGCCCGCGGCGAGAGGCGCTCGTGCGGCAGGGTCTCCCAGCTGGGCAGGTAGTCGACGGCGTCCTCGCCGAGGAGGTCACCGGTCGCGCTCGGCCAGCTCCTCGGCCTCGCGCTCGGTGGCGCACACGAGCAGCGCGGTGCGCCCGGCGCCGCCGCGCTCGCCGTGCGGGTCGGCCGCCAGGGCGGCGGCCAGCAGCGGGCGCAGCGCCGTCGGGCCCTCGACCGCGGCGTCACGTCCGGCCGCGTCGACGACCGTGCGCAGGCCGGGGTCGGCGAGCAGCGCCGAGGCGAGACCGGAGAGCGCCGATCGGGGGTCGGTCGGGGGAGTGTCGGAAGAGGACACCAGAGCCCTTCGCAGAAGCGTGAACGATCGATTCCAGTCTAGGAGAACACCCCGACAGCCTCGGCCCTTCCCCGGCGCGGGCCGCGCGGGGGCCACCGGGAGTGACCGGTCCCTCCCGGAGGCTGCGCGTGGGCGACGATGGGACCGTGACGCGCAGCGACCCCTCCCCCGACCCCGGGCGTCCGGGGTGGTCGGCGGGCCGACGGAGGCGCAGCGACGAGCGCGTGGACGCGTGAGAGCCCGGAGACTGACACCGCAACGTCAGGAACGAGACGTTCCCGACACCGAACGAGCCCCCGCCCACCCGCCGCCTCACCGGCCAGGACGCCGACGACCCCGGCCCGAAGAAGATCACCGTCACCCGCGTCGCCGCCTGGCGCACACGCAACCTCACCCGCGCCGGTGTCCGCGCCTTCCACCGCGCGGCCTCCGCGGACGGTGCCGACCGCTCCGGGCTGACCGCCCTGACCTACGCGTGGATGGCGAACTACGCCTCCGACGCCACCCTCGCCGTCGCCCTCGCGAACACCCTGTTCTTCTCGGCCGCGAGCGCCGAGTCGAAGGACAAGGTCGCGCTCTACCTGCTGATCACCGTCGCGCCGTTCGCGGTGATCGCGCCGGTGATCGGGCCGCTGCTCGACCGCATCCAGCGCGGCCGCCGCTGGGCCCTGGCGCTCTCGACGGCGGGGCAGGGCGCCCTCGCCGTCGTGCTCGCGCTCTTCATGGACACCTGGGTGCTCTACCCGGCCGCGCTCGGGATCATGGTGCTCTCCAAGTCGTTCGGGGTGCTCAAGGCGGCCGTCACGCCCCGGGTGCTGCCGCCCGGGATCACGCTGGTGACGACGAACTCGCGCCTCACCGTCTTCGGGCTGGTCGCGTCCGGGGTCTTCGGCGGGATCGGTGCCGGGATCTCGTACCTCTTCGGCTCGCCCGGCGCGGCCTGGCTGACCGCGGCGATCTGCGGGGTCGGGGTGTGGCTGTGCCTGCGGATCCCGTCGTGGGTGGAGATCACCGAGGGCGAGGAGGAGACGGTCCTCATCCCGCGGCCGGGAGCGAGCGGGAAGGCACCCCGGGTCTCGATGAGCGCCCACGTCGTCACCGCGCTGTGGGCCAACGGGACGATCCGCGCCCTCACCGGCTTCCTCACGCTCTTCGCGGCCTTCGTCGTCAAGCACGAGACCGAGGGCACCCCGGGTCGTCAGCTGCTGCTGCTCGGCATCGTCGGGGCCGCGGCGGGCGCGGGCGGCTTCCTCGGCAACGCCCTCGGGGCGCGCCGCCGGTTCGACCGGCCGGCCACGGTCCTCGTCACCGGCCTGTCCGCGAGCCTCGCGGCGTCGGTGGTCGCGGCGGTCGTCGTCGGGCTCGCGACGGCGGCCGTCGTCGCGCTCGTCGGGGCCACGGCGTCCGCGCTGCTCAAGGTGTGCCTCGACGCCGTCGTGCAGCGGGACATGCCCGAGGCGGCGCGGGCCTCGGCGTTCGGGCGGTCGGAGACGATCCTGCAGCTCTCGTGGGTGTTCGGCGGGGCGCTCGGGGTGCTGCTCCCGCCGACGTGGTGGATCGGGTTCACCGTGATCAGCGCGCGTGCTGGCGGTCGGTACCGTGCAGACCGTGCTCACCACGCGCGACCGCTCGCTGATCCCGCGCCGGCGGCGCGCGTCGTGACCGCGCTCCGACCAGGAGTCCCGCCCGACGGCCCGCGGCGGTCGGCTCGGCGCCCGCCTGCGCGCCGTGCCGCGGTGGGTGTGGTTCGCCGTCGTCGCGGTCGTCGTCGTGGTGGCCGCGGTCGTCGTCGCCCTCGTCCTGACCTCCGGGCCCGACTCCCCCGGTGCCGTCACCTTCGCGGCCGGCGGGCAGTCGCACGTCCGCGCAGCCGACCGTCTACTGCGACCTCGAAGGTCACCGACTGCGAGAACGAGCCCACCGCCGTCGTCGCCCTCCCGCTGCCGCCGGGCGCCGCCGTGGACATCACCGTCCCCGACACCGTGATGACGACGCCGTGGCAGGTCGCGTTCGCCTACGTCGACGAGAACGGCGCGCAGCAGAGCGGCCGGAGCGAGGTCTTCGCGCCGAACACCCAGGGACGGTTCCGGCTCGCCCTGCCGGACCCGCGCTGGCGTCTGCAGCGCGTCGAGGTCCAGCAGTTCGGGGCGAGCGAGACCGTCACCGCGCAGGGGAGCCTGTTCTCGACGCGCTCCACCTGGGTGCTGGTCAGCGGCTGAGCCGCCCGCGGTCAGCCCTCCAGCTCGCGGGCGACCGCGCGGACGACCTCGGCGAGCCGCTTGGTGTTGCGACGGTCGGGATAGCGGCCGCGGCGCAGATCGGGCTGCACCTTCGCCTCGAGCAGCTTGATCATGTCGTCGATGAGCCCGTGGAGCTCGTCGGGCGAACGGCGCTTGGCCTCGGCGACCGACGGCAGCGGATCGACGAGCCGGACCTGCAGGGCCTGCGGACCGCGCCGGCCCTCGGCGATGCCGAACTCGACCCGCTGGCCGGACTTCAGCGCCTCCACCTCACGCGGGAGGGACCCCTTCGGCACGTACACGTCGGCCCCCTCCTCCTGGGAGAGGAAGCCGAAGCCCTTCTCGGCGTCGTACCACTTGACCTTGCCGGTCGGCACCGTGCTCACCCGTTCTCTCGTCGACGAGAACGCGCCCCGGCGTGGTGCCGGAGCGCGTCGGACCATCGTATCCCGCGACGCGCATCCGAGATGCGGACTCGAGCAGGTCCCGACGGGGGCCTCAGGCGGTCGGGCTGGTCTGTCCCAGACCCGAGGAGCTCGACCGCCTCGGCGCGCATCTCGACCTTGCGGACCTTGCCCGTGACCGTCATCGGGAACTCGTCGACGACGCGGACGTAGCGCGGGATCTTGTAGTGGGCGAGCTTGCCGGTCGCGAACTCGCGCACCGCCTCGGCGGTGAGGTCGGCGACGCCCTCGCGCAGCCGCACCCAGGCCATGAGCTCCTCGCCGTAGCGCTCGTCGGGGACCCCGATGACCTGCGCGTCGAGGATGTCCGGGTGCGTGTAGAGGAACTCCTCGATCTCGCGCGGGTAGACGTTCTCGCCGCCGCGGATGACCATGTCCTTGATCCGGCCGGTGATGTTGACGTAGCCCTCGTCGTCCATCACCCCGAGGTCGCCGGTGTGCATCCAGCGGGCGCGGTCGATCACCTCGGCGGTCTTCTCCGGCTGGTCCCAGTAGCCGAGCATCACCGAGTAGCCGCGGGTGCACAGCTCGCCCGGGGTGCCCCGCGGGACCGTCAGGCCGGTCTCCGGGTCGACGATCTTCGACTCGAGATGCGGCATCGTCCGCCCGACGGTCGAGACACGCCGGTCGAGCGAGTCGTCGGCGCGGGTCTGCGTGGACACCGGCGAGGTCTCGGTCATGCCGTAGCAGATCGTCACCTCGGTCATCCCGAAGCGCTCGACGACCTGCTTCATCACCTCCACCGGGCACGGCGAGCCCGCCATGATCCCGGTGCGCAGCGGAGCGAGGTCGTAGGAGTCGGCGTCGGGCAGGGACAGCTCGGCGATGAACATCGTCGGGACGCCGTAGAGGCTGGTGCACCGCTCCTCGGCGCACGGCCTCGAGCGTCAGCGTCGGGTCGAACCCCGGCGCCGGGATGACCATCGTCGCGCCGGAGCTGGTGCACGCGAGGTTGCCCATGACCATGCCGAAGCAGTGGTAGAAGGGCACCGGGATGCAGACCCGGTCGGCCTCGGTGTAGCCGCAGAGCCGGCCCACGAAGTAGCCGTTGTTGAGGATGTTGTGGTGGGAGAGCGTCGCGCCCTTGGGGAAGCCGGTCGTCCCGCTCGTGTACTGGATGTTGATCGCGTCGTCGGCGCTGAGCGTCAGCCCCCGCTCCCGGACCCGGCCCACGTCGCCGTCGTGGACGAACAGCGCCGCCCACTGCTCGGTGTCGGTGATGACGACCCGCTCGAGCCCCGGGGTGTTCGGCCGCACCGTCTCGATCATCTCGGCGTACTGCGAGGTCTTGAAGCTGCGCGCCGCGACCAGCAGCCGGATCCCGGCCTGGTTGAGCACGAACTCCAGCTCGTGGGTCCGGTAGGCCGGGTTGATGTTGACCAGGATCGCGCCGATCTTGGCGGTGGCGTACTGCAGCAGCGTCCACTGCGCGCAGTTCGGCGCCCAGATGCCGACGCGGTCGCCCTTCTCGATCCCGAGGTCCAGCAGCCCGACCGCCAGCGCGTCGACCTCGGCGACGAACTCGGCCCAGGTGTAGCGCAGGCCCTGCGCGCGGTCGACCAGCGCCTCGCCGTCCGGGACGCGGGCGGCGGTGCGGTCGAGGTTGTCGCCGATCGTGTCCCCGAGCAGGGGCTCGTCGGAGATCCCCGAGGCGTACGAGGGCAGTGACGGGACGACGGGCGCGCTCACCGGGGCGACCTCCAGGCCTGACGATCGTGGTCCCGCTCACTATGCCCGCGTCCGCGGTCCTCGCGCACCCCTCGGAGCTGCCGGTCGTCCCGGTCGCCGGGTCGGGGCGCCGGCCCGGCTGGCACGATCGTCTCCCGTGACGGCCACCGACTCCTCAGCTTCGGCCGCGACGACGAGCGCGAGCGTCGACGGCGCGGCCCTCGCGCCCGGAGACGTCGACGCGGCCGTCGCGGCCCTCGTCGACACCCTGGCCGCCATCGACGACGACGGCTGGTACTCGACCATCGAGGTCGTGCGGCCGTGGTCGGCGGTGAACCCGCGGCTGACCGGGGAGTTCTCCCGCACCCACGCCATCCGGCGCTACCTCCACCGCGAGCTGGCCGCGCTGCTGCGGGCGGGCGCGCGGATCACGGTGCGCCCGTCGCGGCCCGCGCTCGGGTTCGACGACCCGTCGTTCTTCGCCGCCCTCGACGAGGACCGCGTCGACGTGCGGTCCAAGAAGCTCTTCCTCTTCGGCCCGGAGCGGATGGGGCTCTCGGTCGACCGGCTCGGCCACTACACCGGCACGCCCGCCGACGCCTTCCAGCGCCACGTGCTCTTCACGAACTACGCGATGCACGTCGAGGCGTTCCTGGAGCGGTTCCCGGACGCGGTCGCGCCGGACCGCGGCGGCGTGCAGATGCCCGCCTACCACCACGTCACCGACGACGGCGACGGCGTCTCGCTGGTCAACATCGGCGTCGGCCCGGCGAACGCGAAGACCGCGACCGACCACGTCGCGGTGCTGCGCCCCGACACGATGATCATGATCGGGCACTGCGGCGGCCTGCGGAACCACCAGCAGAAGGGCGACTTCGTCCTGGCCACGGGCTACCAGCGCTTCGACCACGTGCTCGACGAGGTGCTGCCGCTCAACGTCCCGGTGATCCCCAACCAACGCCTCAACACGTTCCTGCTGGAGGCGCTTGGAGGCGGCGGGCGCGGAGTACCGCATCGGCACCGTGCACACCACGGACAACCGCAACTGGGAGCTCAACCAGCGCACGACCCTCGCCGCGATGCAGGCCTCGCGCAGCGTCGCGGTGGACATGGAGTCGGCGACGATCGCCGCCAACGGCTTCCGCTACCGCGTCCCGAACGCGACGCTGCTCTGCGTCTCGGACAAGCCGCTGCACGGGTCGCCGAAGCTCTCGGCCGACGCGCAGCACTTCTACGAGACCTCCAAGCGCCACCACCTCGGGATCGCGCTCTCCGCCCTGGACCGGGTCCGCCGCGAGCACCCGGGCGGGCTGCCGAGCCAGGAGATCCGCTCGGTCGACGAGCCGCTGTTCGGAGGGCCGTCGGACACCTGAGGGACGCGTCGTCAGCGGTGGTCCCCCATCGGCGTGCTGAGCTCGATGCTGACACCTGACGTCAGGATGAACCCTTCCTGCCATGCCGGTGCTGTAGCCCTGGCGGGGGACGGCCGATCCGGCTCCGTGGCGTGACGCCCGGGCGGGCCGCGGCTCCCTAGCGTCGGGTGATCGTTCCGACGCACCCGGGAGGCCCCGTGACCAGCACCGACATCCATCGCCCGTCCGAGCCCACATCGTCGACGACGCTGCCGGCCACGGTGCTCCGGGCGCTGCTCCTGCTGCCGCGTTCGGTGCTCGCCGTGGCTCTCGCCGCGGTCCGGGGCCGGCCGAGGGACGTCGTCGTCGGGGTGTTCGGCGCCGGGCTCGGGATGTGGACGTGGTTCGTGGCGTTCCTCGTGGTGGTCGGGTTCCTCCGGGGCCCGCTCTACGGGTTCGTCGTGCCGGGTCCCTACGACGACGCCTGGGGCGGGCCGTCGCTCGCGGGCGCGTGGGTGGTGCACGCCGCGGTGTGGGTCGGCGTGGGTGCCGTGGCGGTGGGGATGTGGTGGGCGGTCGCGGCGCTGGACGACCGGGTCGCCGCGCACGTGCGTGGTGAGCGCTCCGCGGCGTGGTCGGTCCCGGTGGCGACGGCGCTGCTGGTGGCGGCGATCGGGTTCGTGTGGCTGTGGAGCCGGCAGCTCTGAGCGCGCGCCGTCGTAGATCCCGAATCCGGGCGCGACACGCCCAAGCGCCGCCACGACTCGCGACCAGGATCCGGATCTCCATCGGTCACCCTCGACCGTGGTGACCCTGTCGGCGCGACACGCTCGGGGGACGCCGCCGACGTCGTGGTCGCCATCCCGGGCGTTCGCCCGCGGCGGAACCGCGCCCCAGGAGCGTCGGGACCTCCTAGCCTTCCGGCCATGGGCGAGGTCATCCCTCTCGAGAGCCGGCGCCGGAACCGCGGGTCCCGGACGGACGTGGCTCCACTGCGCGTCGCTCCGGACCCCGAGGCCGCAGACCCCGAGGCCGCGGACCGGGGCACCCCGGATCGCGCCGGCCGGGACCGCGTGATCCCCGGCCCCGTCGCGGGGTCCCGACGGACGGACGCGGCCCCGTCCGCGGAGCCGCTGTGGCGGGAGGTCGTGGGCCGACGGCTCCGCGATCTGCGGCAGGCCCGCGGGGAGCGCCTCGCCGACACCGCCGCGCGGGCGGGCATCTCGCCGCAGTACCTCTCGGAGCTGGAGCGGGGCCGCAAGGATCCGTCGAGCGAGATCCTCGCGGCCGCCGCCGGGGCGCTCGGGGTCGTCGCTGGGGGAGGTCGTGGGGCTCGCCCACGCCGAGCTCGCCCGCAGCGCCCACGCCGGCCGCCCCCGGGGCCCGTGCTGCTCGCGGCGTGACCGGGCCCGGCCCTCAGACGGAGAGCCACCGGGCCGACCGGCCGGCCCTGCCCTACCGCGCCTCGATCACCTGGTCGACGATGCCGTAGTCCCGGGCCGCGGGGGCGGTGAGGACGAGGTCGCGGTCGGTGTCGTGGCGCAACGTCGTCGGTGTCGCGGCCGGTGTGCCGGGCGAGGATCGCCTCCATCTCGGCCCGCACGCGGACCACCTCGTCGGCGGCGAGGATGAGGTCGGGGATCGCGCCCCGTCCCTGGGCCGCCGGCTGGTGCAGCACCACCCGGGTGTGCGGCAGGGCCGAGCGGCGTCCGGGCGCCCCCGCGGCGAGGAGCACCGCGCCCGCGGCGACGGCCTGCCCGACGCAGGTCGTCGCGACCGGGGCGCGGATGTACTGCATGGTGTCGTAGACCGCGAGCATGGCCGCGATGTCGCCGCCCTCGCAGTTGACGTACATCGAGATCTCCTGCTCCGGGGCGTCCGCCTCGAGGTGGAGCAGCTGGGCGATCAGGGCGTTGGCGACGCCCGCGTCGATGCCGGTGCCGAGGTAGACGATGCGCTCGGAGAGCAGGTGGGAGTAGACGTCGACGATGCGCTCGCCGCGGGAGTCCCGGGTGACGACGTTCGGGATCGTGTAGCTGCTCACGGCGTGACTCCTCCTCAGGCGGCGGACATGCCGACGCGGAGCCGGCGCACCGGCATGACCTGGTCGAACGAGTCGACGATCCCGTCGACGAAGCCGTAGTCGCGGGCCTGCTCGGCGGTGAACCAGCGGTCGTGCAGGGAGTCCTCGAAGACGCGCTCGGGTGGCTGGCCGGTGTCCTCGGCGATCAGGCCGAGGACGGTGTCGCGGGTGTGCCGCAGGTCGTTGGCCTGCACCTCCACCTCGACGGCCGATCCCCCGATGCCCGACGAGCCCTGGTGCATCAGGATCTTGGCGTGCGGGAGCGGCGAACCGCTTGCCCGGCGTCCCCGCCGAGAGCAGGAACTGGCCCGCGCTGCACGCGAGCCCGAGCGCGAGCGTCGAGACGTCGCACGGGACGAGGCGCATCACGTCGCGGATCGCGAGCATCGCCGGCACCGAGCCGCCGGGCGAGTGGATCCAGAGCGCGATGTCGGCGGAGTCGTTCTCCGCCGCGAGGGCGAGCAGCGTGGGCGGCGAGGGCGGTGCCGTTGTCGTCGTCGAGGGCACCGTCGAGCAGGAGCACCCGGTGACGGAGCAGGTGCGCCCGCAGCTCCGGGGAGAACGTGCGAGGGGTCGAATCGGTCATGGGTCCACCGTCGGGGCGGTCGGCCACGGTCGCCACGAACTCCGCTGCCGGCAGCGCGGATCCGCTCTGAGCAGCGTGCAGCGACCCGCCGGGTGCACCGACACCTCGGCGGCCTTCACGGCGAACCACACCTGGTCGCCGGGCTCGACGCCGAGCTCGGCGATCGCGGCGGGCGTGACGTCGGCGGCGAGCCCGTCGACCCAGGTGGGTCCACCCGTCACGGGCGCCGCGCGCAGCCGGATCAGCTCGCCGTGCGGCTCCATCGCGGCGAGCCGCACGGGCAGGGCGGTCCGGGGCGACCCGCTTCGGCTCGTCGCGGAACACGGCCACGGACGGCGGGCGCGAAGAGCGCGACCGCCGACTCGCCGTCGTCGACCGGTTCCGGGTGGGTACCGGCCACGACGGTGCCCTCGGCCGTCCGCAGGCCGTCGACGCAGGAGCGGCCGGGGACGAGGTCGAGCCCGGCGATCCGGGCCGCGAAGGCCGAGCGCGGCCGGGTGAGCACCTCGGTGGTGGTGCCCGACTCGACGACGCGGCCGGCGTCGAGCACGACGATGCGGTCGGCGAGGACGACGGCGTCGAGGACGTCGTGGGTGACCATCAGCGTCGTGACCCCGGTCGCGCGCACGACGCGGCGCAGCAGCGAGCGGATCGCCGGGGTGGCGTCGACGTCGAGGGCGGCGAAGGGCTCGTCGAGCAGCAGCAGCTCGGGGTCGCACGGCGAGCGCCCGCGCGATCGCGACGCGCTGCGCCTGGCCGCCGGAGAGCTGCGCCGGTCGCCGTCCCGCGAGCGCGGTGGCGTCGACCTCCCCGAGCCAGCGCTCGGCGGTCTCGCGGGCCGCCCGCCGTCCCGCGCCCGTCGAGCGCGGCCCGAAGGCGACGTTGTCGAGCGCGGTGAGGTGCGGGAACAGGAGGGCCTGCTGGCTGAGCAGCCCGACGCGGCGGCGGTGCACGGGCACCGACTCCGTCGGCGAGGCCAGGGTCCGTCGCCGAGCACGATCTCGCCGCGCGTCGGCCGGTGCAGCCCGGCGAGCGCCCCGAGCAGCGTCGACTTGCCCGCGCCGTTCGACCCGAGGACCGCGACGACCTCGCCGGCTGGCGACCGGCGAGCGACACGTCGAGCTCGAAGGACGCCGCGGACGACGGCCGACGTCGGCGGCGAGCCGGCTCACCGCAGGTCCCGGGTGCGGCTGACGACGATCACGAGGATCGCGACGACGACGAGGACGAGCGACATGGCGACGGCACCGTCGATGTCGTCCTGGGACTGCAGGTAGATCAGCAGCGGGCAGCGTCCGGGTGGTGCCCTGCAGCGAGCCGGCGAAGGTGATCGTCGCGCCGAACTCCCCGAGGGCGCGGGCGAACGCCAGCACGCTGCCCGGAGAGCAGCCCGGGCAGGACGACGGGGATGGTCACCCGCCACAGCGTCGTCAGCGGCGAGGCCCCGAGCGTCGCCGCGACCGACTCGTAGCGCTCCCCCGCCGTGCGCAGCGAGCCCTCGAGGGACACCACGAGGAACGGCATCGCGACGAAGGTCTGCGCGAGCACCACCGCCGTCGTCGAGAACGGCATCGTGATGTCGAAGCGCTCGTAGAGGAACGCCGCCGATCGGGGCCGGTCCGCCCCAGGAGGAACAGCAGGGTGAGTCCGCCGACCACCGGCGGGAGCACCAGCGGGAGCAGCACGACCGAGCGGATGAACGGCAGGCCCGGGAGGTGCGATCGGGCGAGGACGACGGCGAGCGGCCCGCCGAAGAGCAGGCACAGCACCATCGTCGCGAGCCCGGTCTTCAGCGAGAGCCAGAGGGCCGCGAGTGCCGCGGCGAGGTGACCAGGCCGAAGAAGTTCGACAGGTCGACCCGGAGGAGGAGCCCGACGACCGGGACCGCCACCAGGAGCCAGGCCAGCGCCGCCGGCACCCACAGGAAGCGGGGGACGCCGCTCACGCGCCCCCCGCCACCGTGTCGATCCGCCGGATCACTTCGTGGTGAAGCCCGCCTGCTGCAGGGCCGCCTTGCCCTGCGGCCCGGTCACGAAGCTGACCCAGGACTGGGCGAGCTGGGCGTTCGGGCTGCCCGTGACCACGCCGATCGGGTACGTCTGGATGACGCCCTGGGCGGTGGCCTGCGGGAAGTCGACGCCCGCGACCTTGCCCTGGGCGCTCTTCACGTCGGTGACGTAGACGAGGCCGCGCGTCGGCGTTGCCGGTCTCCACCCGGGTCAGCACGCTCCGGACGTCCTGCTCCTCGCTGACCGGCTTGAGGGTCACGTTCGTGGCCTTCTCGGCGGCGGTGGCGGCGGCGCCGCAGGGCACGGCGGGCGCGCACACGACGGTGGTGACACCCGGCTTGTCCAGGTCGGCGAACGAGGTGATCTGCTTCGGGTTGTTCGGCGCGACCGCGATCTGCGGCTGGTTCGTCGCGTAGACGATCGGCTCACCCTGGATCTTGCCGGCCTGCCACCGCGGTCTGCATGGTCTTGGCGCTCGCGGTCGCGAGCACGTCGGCGGGGGCGCCCTGCACGACCTGCTGGGCGAGCTGGTCGGAGCCACCGAAGTTGAACTTCACGGTGACGCCGGGGTTGGCGGCCTGGAACTGGTTGCCGAGGCTCTGGTAGACGTCGGTCAGCGACGAGGCCGCGGAGACGGTGAGGGTCTTCGGCGGGGCCTGCGCCGAGGACTGGTCGGACGAGCCCGAGCCGCCGCAGGCGGCCAGGGCCAGCCCGAGCAGGGCGACCAGGGCCGCGACGAGGACGGCACCACGACGCGCCGTCCGAGGGGAAGGCTGGGAACTCACGCGGTGCCTCCGGGGGTCTCGACGATGATGTGACTGGCCTTGATGACGGCGACCGCGAGCGAGCCGACCTCGAGGGACAGCTCGTGCACGGCTTCGGTGCTCATGAGGGAGACCACGCGGTGCGGGCCGCACTGCATCTCCACCTGCGACATGACCTTGTCGCTCTGGATGTCCGTGACGAGCCCGACGAAGCGGTTCCGCGCGGACCGACCGACCCCGGACGGGTCCGGGACGGCGTGCGCCTGCGCCCGGGCGAAGGCCGCCAGATCGGCCCCGGCGATGACCTTGCGGCCACTCGAGTCGGACTCGACGGGGAGCGCCCCGCCGTCCGTCCAGCGACGCACGGTGTCGTCGCTGACGCCGAGCAGACGGGCTGCCTCGGCGATCCTGAACTGCGTCACGGCGACGCAGTGTAGGGGCGCAGGTGCGGTCGCGCTGCCGGTGAACGTCAGGATTTTCCGTGATCGCCCGAGCGGCACCGCCGGGGCACGTCCGGCGAGACCTCGCGATCCACGGCGCCCGGTGGGAGAGTCCGAACCGTGGACTTCGCACCTGGCGCCGTGGCCGACGACTACACCAAGCGCATGCGCGCCTTCCTGGACGAGTCGATCCTCCCGGCGGAGGCGGAGTACGAGGCCTGGCGGGAGGCGCGCCGCGGGACGCCCGCCGAGCACGAGTGCCCGCCGGTGATGGAGACCCTCAAGGCCGAGGCGCGCGAGCGCGGGCTGTGGAACCTCTTCCTGCCCGCCGAGTCCGGCCTCTCGAACCTGGACTACGCGTCGGTCGCCGAGGTCACCGGCTGGTCGCCCGTGATCGCGCCCGAGGCGATCAACTGCCAGGCGCCCGACACCGGAAACATGGAGACGCTGCACCTCTTCGGCACCGCCGAGCAGAAGCAGGACTGGCTCGTGCCGCTGCTCGCCGGGGAGATCCGGTCGGCGTTCGCGATGACCGAGCCCGCGGTGGCCTCGTCGGACGCCACGAACATCACGACGTCGATCCGGCGCGACGGCGACGACTACGTGATCAACGGCCGGAAGTGGTGGATCTCGGGGGCCGCCGACCCGCGCTGCACGATCTTCATCGTCATGGGCAAGACGGACCCCGAGGCCTCGACCCACCGCCAGCAGTCGATGGTGCTCGTCCCGCGGGACACCCCGGGGCTCACGATCACCCGCTCGCTCCCGGTCTTCGGCTACCAGGACCAGCACGGGCACTGCGAGATCGAGCTCGACGACGTCCGCGTGCCGGTGACCAACCTGCTCGGCGAGGAGGGCGGCGGCTTCGCCATCGCCCAGGCCCGCCTCGGCCCCGGCCGCATCCACCACTGCATGCGGCTGATCGGGATGGCCGAGCGCGCCCTCGACGCGATGGTGCGCCGCGCCAACGAGCGCGTCGCCTTCGGCCGCCCGCTGGCGGACCAGGGCGTCGTCCAGCAGCAGATCGCCGAGAGCCGGATCGAGATCGAGCAGGCCCGGCTGCTGGTCCTGAAGACCGCCTACCTGATCGACGAGGTGGGCGCCCGGGGCGCGGCGACCGAGATCGCGGCGATCAAGGTGATCTGCCCGCGGATGGCGTGCGCGGTGATCGACCGCGCGATCCAGGTGCACGGCGGCGGCGGGGTCTCCGACGACTTCCCGCTCGCCTACGCCTACGCGTGGGCACGGGCACTGCGCCTGGCCGACGGCCCGGACGAGGTGCACCTGCGCTCGGTCGCCCGCCAGGAGATCAAGGCCCGCCAGTAGGCCGAAGGACGTCTACCTGGCGCGAACGAACAACCCGAGGGCCCAGGCGCGGCCGACCGCCTCCGCGCGGTCGGTCGCGCCGAGCTTGCGGAAGAGCCGGGCGGCGTGGGTCTTCACGGTCTCGCCCGAGAGGTAGAGCCGCCGGCCGATGTCGGCGTTGGTGAGGCCGCGGCCGACCCCGATGAGCACCTGGACCTCGCGGACCGACAGGCCCAGCGACCGCTGCACGGCGACGTCCACCCGGCTCCCGCCGGCGCGGGGCTCGTCCCGGGACCCCGACGCCGTCAGGGGCAGGAGGTCCTCACCGCTCGACGACTCCCCCGCGACCTCGACGAGGGTCCGGACGAGCGCCCGGGGCGCCTCCCAGCGCAGGAACCCGACCGCACCGGCCGCCAGCGCCGCCGCGACCGACTCGGAGTCCTCGGTCTCCCCGGCGAGCAGCACGGCCGTCGTCGGGGAGACCTCCCGCACCCGTCGGACGACGTCGGCCGCGTCCGCGTTCGGGGACATCCCCAGCACGACGAGATCCGTCGGCCCTTCGCCGGCGCGGGCCAGCAGGTCGTCCTCGTCGGCCGTGGCGACGATCTCGTCCACGTCCGCGTGGGCCCGCAGCAGCAGCTCGAGCCGGTGGCGCGCCTGTTCCCGGGCGTCGTGCACCACGCACATCCGACCCATCGACCCCCCTCCCCCGGCCCCGACCGCGTGGCTCTGCCGGGGGAGTCCTACCGCGTCACCCCTCCGAGTGCACCCCCGAGATCCCTCCGGACCCCCAAGCTCACGACATCGGTGTAATTCACCCGGCGGGGTCTCACTCACACGCGTCACGGGCGTGTCGATTGACCACGCTCAGCGATGATCGTTTGCTGCTCGGCGGATGGCCCACACCAGCGCGGGCCCCGGTCCGGGAGCGGTCATGGAGAGTCGGCACGGTCCGCCAGGGCGCCTCCGGTGGGCACGGACGGGGGCCGTGGCCCTGCTGGTCCTCGGCGCCGCGTTCGTCCCGGGGGCGACGGCGTGGGCGATCGCGGGCAGCGAGACGTGGGCGGCGGAGCTCTCGGTGGGCGGCGGGGACGACGCGAACGTCGTCGCCCGGGACGGCGCGATCCGGCTGGCGAGCACGAGCCCGCGGGTCACGTCGACGGGACCGGCACCGGCGGAGGGCGAGCTCCTCCTGCCGCCGCGCCGGGTCGCGGCGGTGACCGACCGCGTCACCGCGGACGCGACCACCGAGCGCCCGGCGGGCTCCGACGTCGTCGTCACGGTGCGCGGTCTGCGCAGCGACGGGTCGTGGAGCCAGTGGACCACCGCCACCACCACGGCACCGGCCCTGTTGCCCGAGGCGACCCTCGAGGTGCAGGTCCGTGTCACCTTCGTCGCCGGCGCCGGTGGGGCGTCCCCGTCGCTGCGCCGGCTGTGGTTGACCGCCGACCGCGCCCCGGCCTCGGCACCCCCGCCCGCGACCGACGCCCTCACCGCGCGGGTGTTCGCCACCCGGGTCGGCCTCGTCGGGAACCACACCGCGAACGGGCACCGCGTGGTCGCCGACGACCGGTTCGTCGCCCTGCCCTCACGCCGCGGCCTCGCGGCGGACGGCACCGGCGACTACACCGCGCAGGTCTGCACGGACGCCGGCCGGTGCGCGTGGGCCCCGGTGTGGGACGTCGGACCGTGGAACACCCGCGACGACTACTGGTCCACGCCGGCGTCCCGCGAGACCTTCGGCGACCTCCCCCGCGGCGTCCCGGAGGCCCAGGCGGCCGTCCTCGACGGCTACGCGGGCGGGCACGACGGCTCCGGACGCAAGGTCGGCAACCCGGCGGGCATCGACCTGGCGGACGGGACCTTCACCGACGACCTCGGCCTGCGGGACAACTCCTGGGTCCAGGTCACCTACCTCTGGACGGGCACCGGACGGTCCGGCACGGCGCGCGGGGACGCCCCGATCACGGTGCGGGCCTCGGCCGGCGCGACCGGCCGCGACGTCGGCGTCGTGGCACCCCACTCCCGGGTCCCGGTGCAGTGCGCGACCGCGTCCCCGACGGCGGCCGTCCGCACCGGGACGAGCCCGGGCGGATGGCTGCGCCTCGGCGCCGACCGCTACGTCCCCGCCGATGCCCTGGAGGTCACCGATGTCCCCGCGTGCTGAGCGCACCGTGCCCGGCTGCCCCCGCTGCACGCTGCGTCGGGGCGGAGCGGCCGGGGTCGTGGCGGCGGGTGCCCTCGCCGTCGGTCTGCTGCTCGCCGCGGCTCCCGGCGCGTCCGCCACCACGGCGGCCGGAGCCGCCGTGCCCCTCTCGTCCTCGACGCCGGTGCCCGCGACGAGCACGGCGAACCTCGGGGAGTCGTGGGCGGCGGAGCTCGCGATCGACGGCGGTGACGACTCGGGCGTCGTGCTCTCCGACGGCGGGGTCCGCCTGACGCCGGCAGTCCCCGGGCGACCCGCGGAGGGCGTGCTCACCCTCGCGCCGCGCCGGCTGGCCGCGCCCGCCCCCGGGCTGGCGGCCGTCCTGACCGCGGACCTCCCCCCGGGCACCAGCGTGGACGTGCAGGTCCGCGGGCTGGACCGTCGCGGGTCCTGGGGCGACTGGCTCCCGGTCCGCGGCGGGACCCCGGCCCGGTTCACGGCGCCGACCGTCGACGTCCAGGTCCGGCTGCTCCTGCACGGCGCGGCGAACGGCTCCGCCACACCGGTGGTGCGGGAGGTGTGGTTGACGGCGCTGACCGTCCCGACGCCGCCACCGACCACGACGACCCGGCCCACCACCACGACGACCCGGCCGCCGAGGCCGACGACGACCACGCCGCCGACGCGGCCGACGAGGCCCGGTCCCCCGACGAAGCCCGGTCCCCCGACCAAGCCCGGTCCCCCGACGAAGCCGGGCCTCCCGGGCACACCGTCGTCGCCGGGGAAGCCCACCGTCCCGGGCAAGCCCACGCCGCCGCCGAAGCCGACGGTGCCGCCGATCCCGATCAGGCCGCCGCTGCCGCCGATCCCGATCACCCGACCGACGCCGACCACGACGATCCCGCCGAAGCCGGCTCCCCCGATCGTCCCGGCGGCCCCCACGACCACCACGAAGGCACCCCCGCCGCCACGACCCGCCGTCGTGCCGCAGGTCCTCCCCGCGTTCATGAGGGCGGCGACCACCACGACGACGCCGACCACCACGACGACCACACCCACCACGACGACGACCGCGCCGCCGACCACTGCCACGACCCCCACGAGCACGACCGCGCCGACGACGACGACCACGGCCCCCACCACCACGACGACGCCCACCACCACGACGCCCACCACCACGACGACGCCCAGCACGACCACCACCACGCCGTCCCCCGCGGCCCTGTGGAACGGCGCCATCGCGTCGACCGGGCTCGAGGGGTTCAAGGACACCCCGTACAACGTCACCGGCGAGTCGAGCATCACCGTCGTCGACGGGCCGCCGAAGGCGATCCGGTTCACCGTCCCGTCGGGGTCGCAGCGCGCCGAGATCGAGCCGGACGTCCCCGAGTTCCGAGAGGGCCAGACGCGCTACTTCCGCCTCACCTACGTCCTGCCCCCGTCCTTCCCGACCGACCCGCAGGGCTTCCAGCTCGCGACCCAGTGGAAGAACGACGGCACCGGCTCCCCGCCCCTCGAGCTGCGCGTCGAGAAGGGCCGCTTCGTGCTCGGCGGCGGCTACGGCCGGCCCGGCGGGTCGAAGCTGTTCTCCGACGACATCGCCCCCGTGATCACCGGGCGGCCGGTCGACATCGTCGTCGGGGTGACGTTCTCCTCGGACTCCGCGAAGAGCCGGGTCGACGTCTGGATCGACGGCCAGCAGAAGATCACCGGGTTCCGACCCCCGGGCGGCACGCTGTACCCGGGGCTGTCGAGCTACTGGAAGATCGGGCTCTACCGCGACACCGCGAACTCCGGCACCGCGAGCGCCGACCTCGCTCGCCGCGGCGATGGGCACGAGCTACGGATCGGTGCGCTGAGGGCCGGGCACCACCACGAGGTCGCCGGCGACGACCCCGTCGACGATCTCCACGCCCTCCGGCCCGGTGAGGCCCACGGTCACCGACCGGGGCCGGACCCCGTCCGGGGCGCTGACCAGGACCGACGCCGTGCCCGGCCCGGTCGGTGCGACGGGTGCCCGGAGCGCGGCCGCGGGCACGACGAGGACGTCGGTGTGCCGGTCGAGCACGACGGTGACGTCGGCGGGCTGGCCCACCCGCGCCGTCGTCGGGAGCGCGGTGTCGACGACGATCCCGTAGCGCCCGTCGGGGCCCGGTGCCGGCGCCACCTCCTCGACCCGGCCCTCGGTGACCCGACCCCCGTCCACCGCCACGGCCGCCTCCTGACCGGCCAGGACCCCGGCCACGTCGCGCGGTCCGATCCCGGCCGACACGACCAGCGTGCGGAGGTCGGCGAGGCTGACGGCCGGGGGTGAGGTGGCGGTGATGCGGTCGCCGGGACGGACGGCGACGTCGGTGACGGTGCCGTCCTGGGGGGCGCGCAGCACCGTCGCGGCGACGGCCCGCTCCGCCTCGGTCACCCCGGCGCGGTCGACGGCGATCGCGGCGTCCAGTCGGGCCAGCGCGACCGGGTCGGGAACGGGGACCCGCGCGGCCGCGTCCCGGGCGCGCTGGTCGGCCGCGAGCGTCGCGGACGCGGCGCTCGGTGCGGGCCCGGGCGGTGACGTCGTCGAGCGTGGCGAGGACGTCTCCGGTGTGCACCTCGGCCCCCACGGTGACCGGGACGGAGGCGACGGTGCCGTCGGCGGCGAAGGCCGGGCGTCGACGACGTCGCGCTGACGACGGTGCCGGTCGTGCGGACCTGGGCGGTGACGGTCCCGCGCACGACGGCGACGGTCGTGCCGGACGGCGGCGGCCCGTCGCCACCGAGCAGGAGCAGCCCGACGGCGGCGGCCACCACGATCAGCAGCAGAGCGGCGAGGAGCGGACGCCGACGACGTGGGCGCGGCGGAGGCGGGACCACCGGCGCGAGGGCGGTGGCGGTCCCGACGGAGGGCACTCCCGCACGGTAGTGACCGGGGTGTCCACCGGCCCGGACGCGGGAACCCGTCGGCGTGTCACTCGGACGGGCGACCACGCATGAGGGACGGCCCAGGCCGTCCCTCGGGGTCGTCGACCCTGTCCGATCGCAGGGTCCGCGCGAGTCGGTCCCCGCACCTGCGTATGCGCCGCGCAACGCTTCCCGCATCTGCGGATCATCGCTGCGACCTGCGGAGACAGTGCTGACAAGCACCGTCGTGACGCGGTTATCGTGGCGGTGATGACCATCCTCGACCTCGGCGTCCCGACCGTGCCCTCGCCCGGTGCGGACCGCGTCGACACCTCCGACCGCCCCGGCGACGGTCGCCTGGTCGACCGCTTCGGCCGCGTCGCGACCGACCTCCGGGTCTCGCTGACCGACCGCTGCAACCTGCGCTGCACCTACTGCATGCCCGCCGAGGGCCTGGAGTGGATGCCGACGGAGGAGGCGCTCACCGACGACGAGGTGGTGCGGCTCGTCCGCATCGCCGTCGAGGATCTCGGCGTCCGCCGAGATCCGGTTCACCGGTGGAGAGCCGCTGCTGCGGCGCGGCCTCGAGGACATCGTCGCCGCGACGACGGCACTGCCCCAGCGCCCCGAGACGTCGGTGACCACCAACGGGCTGGGTCTCGCGCGACGTGCCCGTCGGCTCGCCGACGCCGGCCTGGGCCGGGTCAACGTCTCGCTGGACACGCTGCGCCCCGAGCGGTTCGCCGAGATCACCCGCCGCGACCGTCTGGGCGACGTCCTCGCCGGGCTGGCGGCGGCCCGCGACGCCGGGCTCACCCCGGTGAAGATCAACACGGTGCTCATGCCGGGGCTCAACGGCGACGAGGCGCCGGACCTGCTGGCCTGGGCGCTCGCGGAGGGCTTCGAGCTGCGGATCATCGAGCAGATGCCGCTCGACGCCGGGCACTCCTGGCAGCGCGACCGGATGATCACCGCCGAACAGGTCCTCGCCCAGCTGTCCGAGCGCTTCACGCTCACCCCGGACCCCGCCGAGCGCGGCGGTGCCCCGGCCGAGCGCTTCCTGGTGCCCGGGTACGTTCGTCCCGACGGCGGCCCGGCGCGGGTCGGGATCATCGCCTCGGTGACCCGGCCCTTCTGCGGCACCTGCGACCGGACGCGGCTCACCGCCGACGGCCAGGTCCGCACCTGCCTGTTCGCCCGCTCCGAGAACGACCTGCGGGGCCTGCTCCGCGGTGGCGGCACCGACGCCGAGATCGCGGACGCCTGGCGGGTCGCGATGTGGGGCAAGAAGGCCGGCCACGGGATCGACGACCCCGGGTTCCTGCAGCCCGACCGGCCCATGAGCGCGATCGGAGGATGACCAGCACGTGACGAGCTCCCTGGAGACCCCCACCCGGCGGGTCGGTACCTCGCGGACCCACGTCACCGCGACCGTGCGCTACTTCGCCGGCGCGAAGGCCGCGGCCGGCGTCGCCGGTGAGGCCGTGACGCTCCCGGCCGGGACCACCGTGGCCGACCTCGTCGCCGCGATCGCCGCGGACCACGGCGAGGCCCTCACCCGGGTCCTCGCCGCCAGCAGCCTGCTGCTCGACGGTCTCGCGGTGCACGGCCGCGACGTCCCGCTGCCCGAGGGGGCCACCGTCGACGTCCTGCCCCCGTTCGCGGGCGGCTGAGCCGCTCCCCGATCGGCGCTCGCAACGCCGACGGGCCCGGTGGTGTTCTCCTGGACATGACCGTCGCGCACGAGACCAGCATCGGGACGCTGTACCTGGAGGCCTCCGAGCTCGGGCTGACCCTGCTCGGGTTCTCCCCGCCGGAGGTCCCCGGCCCCCGCAGCGAGGCGGGCGACCGCATCATCGCCGCCGCACAGGCCGAGATCGACGCCTACCTCGACGGGACCCTCCGGAAGTTCACGGTGCCGGTCGACCTGTCGGGCATCAGCGCCGCGCACCGTCGGGTCCTCGAGGGGCTCGATCCCGTCGGCTGGGGCGAGACGATCACCTACGGCGAGCTGGCCACGGCGGTCGGGCTGCCGCTCTCGGACTCCCGCCGGGTCGGCGGCGCGATGGCCCGCAACCCGGTCGCCATCGTCGTGCCGTGCCACCGGGTGATCGGCTCCGACGGGTCGCTCACCGGGTACGCGGGCGGGCTGGACCGCAAGCGCACCCTGCTCGACCTCGAGGCCGCGGACACGATGCTGTTCTGACGATCAGCCGGGCATCGTGTTGACGGCGTGGTCGAGCGCCGCCCACAGGTACTGCGTCGCGTAGGCGCGGTACGGGCGCCAGACCTCGGCGCGGGCGATCAGGTCGCGGTCGCGCTCCGGGCAGGCCCAGCGCGCGGGCGGCGACCCGGATCCCGAGGTCGGCGGGGAGGAACGCATCGGGGTCGCCGAGGGCCCGCATCGCCACCGAGTCCACCGTCCAGGGCCCGATCCCGCGGAGGGCACCGAGCTCCTCGCGGGCGGTGGCGAGGTCGGCGTGGAGGTCGACGCTGCCGTCGGCCAGCGCCGCGACGAGCCCGTGCAGGGTGCGCTTGCGGCTCGCGGGCATGCCGAGCTCGTCGTCGGTCAGCGCCGTGAGCTGGTGCGCCGAGGGGAAGAGGTGGGTGAGCGACGACCCCGGGGACGCCGGCTCCGGCAGCGGCGTCCCGTGGGCCACCACGAGCCGGGCGGCGTGGGTGCGGGCGGCCGCCGTCGAGACCTGCTGGCCGAGTACGGCGCGGACCGCGAACTCGTCGGGATCGGGGTTGCCCGGCACCCTCCGCCCGGGCGAGTCCTCGACCAGCGGGCGCAGGACCTCGTCGGCACGCAGCACGGCGTCGATCGCCGCGGGGTCGGCGTCCAGGTCGAGGATGCGGCGGGCGTGGCCCGCGGCCTCGTCCTCGTCGGCGGGGTCCGACAGCTGCAGGGTCGCGGTCACGACGGTGCCCGTCGGCGGCGGCAGTACGACGACCCCCGGCCCGCCGGCGAGGCGCAGGGTGCGCCGGTAGGCCCCGTCGTGCCACTCCTCGACGCCGGGCACCGCCGTGGCCACCAGGTGCCCGTAGAGGTTGTCCGGGTTCAGGGGCGGGGTGAACGGGAGCTCCCGTGTCCGATGGATCCACGACGCGGGCCCCGGCACGGTCCTAGCGTCCCACGGCATGACATCCTGCCGATCCCCGCAGCCGGCCTTCGTCGGGATCGTCGTCGCCGACATGGCCGCCTCCGTCGCCTTCTACCGCGCGATCGGGCTTGGACGTGCCCGACGGCGCCGAGACCGAGCCGCACGTCAACATCCCGTTCGGCCCGCTGGTCCTGGCCCTCGACACCGAGGACGACCATCCGTTCCTTCGATCAGGACTTCACGCCGCCCACCGGCGAGGGCCGGGTGGGGATCGCCTTCGACTGCGGCACTCCCGCCGACGTCGACGCCTGGTTCACGCAGCTCACCGCAGCGGGGTACCGCGGACGCCGCACCCCGTTCGACGCCTTCTGGGGGCAGCGCTACGCGACGGTGCTCGACCCCGACGGCGTCGGGGTGGACCTGTTCGCCTGGATTCCCTGAGCTCAAGGTCCGGCGCGGCTGGTGTAGGTGTGTCCGGTCGGGGTGGTGGTCCGCACGGTGTGCGGGTGCTCGCCGAGCCCGTCGTGGACGGTCTCGACCTGCCAGCCCGGCATCTCGCGGACGTAGTTGCCCCGAGCGCAGACCCCACGGCCGTTGGTGAAGCTCGTCGGCCCACCGGCCCGGGATTGTGTGATGTGGTCGTGGTGCCGGATGGGGGCGTCGCAGTAGGGGTCGCGGCAGCGGCCACCGTCGCGCAGGTCGATCAGCTTCGCGAGGAACCCGTCGAACAACCGTCGCTGCGGGTCCCCACCGACCAGGGTGCCGTGGGCTGGAGAAGAGAACAGCCGCCGCCACCACCGCGTCCCACCGGTGTCGCGCAGCAGGTCCCGCACGATCCCCGCCGGCAGCGGGCCATGACCTGTCAGGTCGCCGGTCGCGGGGCTGTCGGGGTCGATCAGCGGGTCGAGGGGGAGACGATCCCGACCTCGACGTTCACATCGGCGGCCCGGGCCTGCCCGGTGAGGCGTTCCACGAAGGTGTCGGCCAGGATCTGATCGCGGGTGCGGCCGTCGGTGGCACCGGTGGCGATCAGCCCGTCGGCGTGCTGGCGCAGCGCCGCCAGACAGGCCACGCCCTGCTCGACCGGGAGTAGCCCCGACAGGACGCTCATGGTGTCCGGGGCGGGGCGCAGCGTGACCCGCCGGTCCTTGCGCGCGGTGCGGCTACGGCTGGTGTAGCCGGCGTTGTCGGTCTCGTAGGCGGCCTTCTTCACCGCGGCCTCGGCGCGGCGGAACCCCAGGTCCTCGAGCCCGCGTCGGCGAGCTGTTTGTCGACCAGCGTGCGTGTCTCGGGGTCGAGGTGATTGGTCTGGTGACGACGGTCTCGGCGAGCCGCTCACTGATCCGCCCCGCCGCGAGCAGGGCCCGGGTGTGGGGCAGGTCGGTGGCCAGGGCGCGGGCCGACCCCGAGACGCCGCGATCCCTGCGCGGAGGAGACGTGGGCGGCCAGCCCGATCTGGGGGCGATGTCGCGGCCCAGCTTCTCGGGGTCCAGGCGCCCGGCGGCGACCAGCTCGGCCTGCTCTGCGACCTGGGCACGCCCGAAGGCGACCATCTCGGTGTGCTGCGCGGCGGCGAGGGCGGCCCGCATCTGTTCGAGCACCGCGATGCGGTCGATCCGCACGGGCGCGGGGACCGCCGGGTCCTCGAGCGGGGCGTCGGCGAGTTCGCCGAGGCGGGCGAGGAGCGCGGTCAGCTCGGCGGTGACCGCGTCACCCACCTTCACCTCAGTGTTCGAACTCATGTTCGAACGATAGCGCGACCCCCCGACAGTCTCGGGGCGAACGGAGACCAGGCCGACGGTCGAGGACGGAGACCGCTCCCCTGACTCACAGTCCCATCGGCGCCCGCCCCGTCAGCGAACGCACTCGCAGGGCACCCGCTGGGCCTCAGCAGGCCTGTCGACGCCCGCCTCGTCAGCGGACGGCAGTCGCGGGGCACCCCCGGGCCTCAGCAGGTGTCGACGCCCGCCTCGTCAACGGACGGCACTCGCCGGGACTCCCCACCTGACTCACAGGCGGGTCGGCGCCCGCCCCGTGAGCGCCCGGCACTCGCGGGCGAGGTGTGGCTGGTCGACGTAGCCGGCGTCGGCGGCGGCGACCGCCCACGCCCGGCCGGCGCGCCGCAGGGCGAGCGCCCGCTGCAGGCGCAGCACCCGCGCGAGGTGCTGCGGGCCGTAGCCGAAGCGGGCGTGGCAGCGGCGCTGCAGGGTGCGGGCGGAGAGCCCGGCCCGCCCGGCGATGGCCGTCACCGGGGTGCCGACGGCCGCCGCGGCGAACGCGGCCGGCGCCCACGGGTCGTCGTCGTGCACCGTCGCGAGCCGTCGTGCGACCCAGCGTCGCAGCGCCGCGGCGTCGGCCGTCCCCGACGACCCGGCAGCCGACGACCCGCAGCCGAGCGCCCCGCACCCGACGACCCCGCACCCGGCAACTCCAGCCCGGCCGCGACGGTGCGGCCCACCACGTCCGCGAGCGGCACCACCCGGCCGGTCAGCTCGTCGGCCGGGACGCCCAGCACCAACGGCCCGAGACCGTGGGAGAACCGCACCCCGACGAACGGGCCCTCGGCGTCGTGCACCCGGGCCGTCACGTCGGGCCCCGCGACCACCGCCACCCCGTCCGGCCGCACGATCACGTCGAGGCAGCCGTCCGGGAGGATCAGCGCCGGGCCGGACGCGTCGCGCGCCCAGGGGTGCACGCTCGCGCCCCACTCACTCACCGCCCACCCCCAGGTCCACGACGACGCCCGCGTGGTCCGAGGGCCACACCCCGTCGACCGGACGGTCACCGAACACGGCGGCGTGCTCGACGCGCACCGGCACCGTGCCCCGGCCGAGCCCGACGAGCAGGTGGTCGATGCGCACCGGCGGCGACCCGGTGGCCGCGACGTGCGGGTTGGCCGGGGTCCACGTCGGCGCGTCCGGGTCGGCCGCCCACCGCCGGGTGTTGATCAGGAGCAGCCCCGGCTCGGCGGGTGCGGTCAGGAGCCCTTCGAGCAGGCGCATCTCGTCCGAGTCGGCCTCGGCGTTGAAGTCACCGAGCACGATCGGGGGCAGGTCGGTGCGCGGCGCCGCGGCGACGTGCGCGGCGACCGCCCGGACCTGGTCGCAGCGCAGGGCCGACGCCGGGGTCGACGTCAGGTGCACCGTCACCACCCGGCACGAGCCGGCCGGGGTCGCCACGACCACGTCGAGGAGGAGCCGGCCCGGGCCCTCCCGCGGCGGCGCCGGCAGCGACGCGACGGTCGGCTCGCCGAGCGGGTCGCGGGCGAGCACCGCGTTCCCGATCCCGTAGGCCTCGGTGTCGGGCAGCCGGGAGGTCCAGGTCGACGGGTCCCGCGAGGGACGCAGCGCGACGTGCATCCCGAGGTCGGCGGCCAGCTCGTCGGCGAGGCTGCCCTCGGCGTGCCACCACACCTCCTGCAGCGCGACGACGTCGGCGTCGAGCTCGCGGAGGGTGGCGAGGATCGCGGACCGCCGCCGCTCGGGCTCGCCGTGGCGCCACCAGAGGTTCCAGGTCGCGACCCGCAGACGCCCGCCGCTCACCCGGCCACGACCTCGCGGTACGAGCGGTAGGACCCCGCCGCTCGTCGTGACGGTCTCCGCCGCGAGGACCGCGTTCCCGACGGCGCGCGTGACGGTGTCGGCCGCGGCGGTCGAGCAGGGCCTGCAGCCCGAGGAGGTCCGGGCGCGGGCCGGACGGTCGTGGCGAGGCCGAAGAAGGTGTCGCCGTCGGTCATGCCGTGCGCCGGGCGGATCGCGCGGGCCAGCCCGTCGTGCGCGACCGCGGCGAGCTTCGAGCACTGGGCGACGGTGAGCGTCGCGTCGGTCCAGACGACGCCGATGGTGGTGTTGAGCGTGGGCGGGGCGGCCGCGGCGGCGAGGCGCGCGAGCAGGGCGCTCCGGTCGTCCGGCAGGGCCGGGGGCACGGCGTCGTCGGCGGTCAGGTGGGGCGCGGACCAGAGCGCGCCGGTGCGGGGGTCGACGGCCGAGCCGGCGGCGTTGACGACGGTCAGCGCGGTCACGGTGTCGCCGCTCGCGGTCACCGCCGACGCGGTGCCCACGCCCCCCTTGAGGCCCCCGACCAGCGCGCCGGTCCCCGCGCCGACGACCCCCTGCGCCGATGGGGCCCTCGACGGCGGCCGCGAGCGCCGCGGCCCCGAGCGTCGCGTCGGGACGCGCGCGGAAGTCGCCGCCACGGCCGAGGTCGAAGACGACCGCCGCGGGGACGATCGGCACCACCTCGCCCGGTCGCGGACCCACCGGGAAGCCGACCCCGGCGTCGCCGAGCGCGTCCATCACACCGGTGGCCGCGGCGAGCCCGTAGGCCGAGCCGCCGGAGAGGACCACGGCGTGCACCCGGTCGACGAGGGTCCGCGGGTCCAGCGCGTCGGTCTCCCGCGTCCCGGGCCCGCCGCCGCGCACGTCCACGCCGGCCACGGCACCGTCGGGACCCGGCACCACCACCGTCGTGCCCGGTCAGGGCGCCGTCGCCGATCCGTTGGGCGTGTCCGACCGCGCACCCTCAGATCACCCCGTCCGCGGCGAGCGCGTCGACCTCGTCGGCGCGAGAGCCCCAGCTCGCCGTAGACCGCGTGGTTGTCGGCGCCGGGCGCCGTGCCGGCCCGGCGCACGCTGCCCGGCGTCGCGTCGAACCGCGGGACGACGCCGGGGCCGAGGACGTCCTCGTCGAAGCGCTCGTCGTGGTGCGGGACGAGCATGTCGCGGGCGAGGAACTGCTCGTCGTGCACCACCTCGGCGATGGTGTTGATGGGCCCGACGATCACGCCGGCCTCGTCGAGCAGGCTCCGGACCTCGGCGGCCGGGCGGGCGCCGGACCCAGTCGGCGACGATGCCGTCGATCTCGTCCTGGTTCTCCCCGCGCGCGACGTGGTCGACGAAGCGCGGGTCCTCGGCGAGCTCCGGGCGGCCCATGACCGCGCACAGCCGCCGGAACACGGTGTCCTGGTTCGCCGCGACGACCATCCAGAGCCCGTCGGCGGCCTGGTAGATGTTCGACGGCGCGATCCCGTCGAGCCGGGTCCCCGACGGCCGGCGCACGCGGCCGAGCTTGTCGTACTCCGGGATGCACGACTCGAGGACCGACAGGCAGGCCTCGGTGATCGCGATGTCGACGACCTGCCCGCTGCCCGGTGACCGAGCGCCGGTAGAGCGCGGCGAGCACACCCTGGACGGCGACCATCCCGGCGAGGGAGTCCCCGAGGGAGACGGCGGTGCGCGGCGGCGGCTGGTCGGGGTAGCCGTTGATGCCGCGCAGCCCGCTCATCGCCTCGGCGACCGAGGCGTACCCGGGCAGCGACGCGTACGGCCCGGTCTGCCCGTAGCCGGAGACGCGGCCGAGGATGAGCCCGGGGTTCACGGCGGCGAGCCGGTCGTAGCCGAGGTTCCAGCGCTCGAGGGTGCCGGGGCGGAAGTTCTCGACGACGATGTCGGTCTGCTCGATCAGCCGCAGCAGCACCTCCTGGCCGCGCTCGCTGCGCAGGTCGAGGGTGATGCAGCGCTTGTTGCGCCCGAGCACGGTCCACATGAACCGGTGGCCGTGGTAGTCGCCCTGGCCCCACTCGCGGACCGGGTCCGGGCGGCCGGGCGGCTCGATCTTGACGACGTCGGCCCCGTAGTCGCCGAGGATCCGCGCGGCGAACGGGCCCGCGATGATCGTGCCCATCTCCAGCACGCGCAGGCCCGCGAGGGGTCCGGCGACGGACTCGGCGGCAGGCGTCGTCGTCATGGTCGACATTCTGGCCCGGCGCGCCGGTGCGTGCGTGGACGGCGCCGTCCGCCCGTCCGGTGGCAGCAATGCGCCATTGCTGCCACCGGGCGGGCCGGGCGGACGCCGGGGATCAGCGGCGGGCCAGCCGGATGATCAGGATGATCAGCGCGAGCACGCCCGCGCCGGCCGCGACCGGGACGAGCGCGCTTGGTCAGCGCGCCACTCGAGGCGTCCAGCAGGTCGATCGCCTCGGCCTGCTGGCGCTTCGGACGCTCCGGGGAGGCCGAGCGCGGCGCGGCGGACACCGGCTGCGGGCCGGCGCCCGAGGCGGGCGAGGCGCCGGGCTTCGCCGCGGTGGCGTTCTCCGTGCGGGCCTCCGCGACGGTCGACGCCATCGGCGCGGCCTCGGGCGCTCCCGAGCCGGAGGCGACCGGCGCGGGTGCGGCGGGCTGCGAGACCGGGGTGGCGTCGCCGGACACCGGCGCGGCACCGGACGAGGCCGCGGGCGCGGCACCGTTCGACGTGCCCGCCGACCCGGTCCCCGACGACGCGGGCGCCGGGGCGTCGGCGAACTCGTCGGCGAGGCACGACGCGAACTGCCCGAGGATCTTGTCGCCGACGTCGGCCATCACGCCGCGGCCGAACTGCGCGGGCTTGCCGGTCACCTGCATCTCGGTGAGCACGGTGACGGTGGTCTTGCCGTCGCCCCCGTCCTTCATCGTCAGCGTCGCCTTGGCCGAGGCGGTGCCGTTGCCGCGGGAGTCGCGGCCCTGGGCGTCGACGACGACCTTGTGGGCGGTCCTGTCCCGCTCGACGAAGGTGCCCTTGCCCTTGTAGGTCATCGAGATCGGGCCGAGCTTGACCTTCACGGTGCCGGTGAAGTCATCACCGTCTGCGGAGGTCAGGGTCGGCCCCCGGGAAGCAGGGGGTCACCTTCTCGGGATCGTTGAGGGCGTCGTAGACGGTGTCGATGTCCACGGGGACCGTGAACGAGTTCTCCAGCTGCATAACCAACCTCCATACGGCACGAGGGACGACATGCGCGAGGCCCGTCACCGCCACGCCACTGAAGAACAGCGGGGTGGCGGGGACGGGCCTCGCAGCCGACCCGGATGGGCGGGTACGGCGAGGGCTCAGCCTGCCGCGGCGAGCACCGCCCGGCCGGTGAGCACCCGTGCGAGGTGCTCCCGGTAGTCCGAGCCGGCGTCGGCGTCCGAGGTCGGGTTGGTGCCCTCGGCGGCGGCCTGCGCCGCGGCGCGGACCGTCTCCTCCGACATCGACTGTCCCACGAGTGCCGACTCCACGGCGCGGGCCCGAACGGGGGTACCGGCCATGTTGGTCAGGCCGATGCGGGCGTCGCTGATCTTGCCGCCGTCCACCTTGACCGTGGCGGCGACGGCGACGATCGACCAGGCCTGGGCGACGCGGTTGAACTTCTCGTACCGCGCGCCCCAGCCGGTGTACTTCGGGAACCGGATCGCGGTGAGGATCTCCCCGGGGCCGATGGCCGTCGCGAAGTAGTCCTCGAAGAAGTCGGCGGCCGCCACCCGACGCTCCCCGCTCTGGCCCGACGATGACCAGCTCGGCGTCGAGCGCGAGCGTCGGCGCCGCGAGGTCGCCCGCGGGGTCGGCGTGGGCGAGCGCCCCGCCGAGGGTCCCGCGGTGACGGACCTGCGAGGTCGGCCACCGTCTTCGTGGCCTCGCCGATGAGCGCCACGTGCTGGGCGAGCAGCTCGTCGCGGGTCACCTCGTGGTGGGTCGTCATGGCCCCGACGACGATCGGCGTCGCCCTCGTCGCGCACCCCGCGGAGCTCGGAGATGCCGCCGAGGTCGACGACCAGCGACGGGTCACCCATGCGCAGCCGCAGGACGGGGATGAAGCTCTGGCCGCCGGCCATGAGCTTGGCGTCGTCCCCGCCGTCGACCAGCGCCTGGACCGCCTCGTCGACCGTGGTCGGCCGGACGTAGTCGAACGATGCCGGGATCACAGGTGCCCTCCCTGGGTGTCGCCCTTCGAGATGTCGCCCGCGGTGGAGCCGAGACCGGCTCCCGGCGAGGCCACGTCGGCCTCGTCGCCGCGACCGGCGGTGCCCTTGCGCGGAGTTGATCGCCGTCCACACCCGGTACGGGGTGGTCGGCATGTCGATGTCGGTGACGCCGTACTGGCGCACGGCGTCGAGCACGGCGTTCACGACGGCGGGCGTGGAGGCGATGGTGCCCGCCTCGCCGACACCCTTGACGCCCAACGGGTTGGTCGTCGACGGGGTCGTGGTGTTCGCGGTGTCGAAGTTGATCAGGTCCGCCGCCGAGGGCAGCGTGTAGTCGACCAGCGTGCCCGAGAGCAGCGTCCCTGGACTCGTCGTAGGCGGCCTCCTCGAAGAGCGCCTGCGCGATGCCCTGCGCGAGGCCGCCGTGGACCTGGCCCTCGACGATCAGCGGGTTGATCACCGTGCCGACGTCGTC
Source organism: uncultured Actinomycetota bacterium (assembly GCA_963849235.1). Lineage (GTDB taxonomy): Bacteria > Actinomycetota > Actinomycetes > Mycobacteriales > Pseudonocardiaceae > Actinomycetospora. The sequence continues at coordinate 57,087 of CAWKGY010000017.1, forward strand.
CACGCAGACGTACTTGTAGAGCTGCACGAAGCCGGTCTCGGTGTCGACCTCGACCGCGCACAGGTGGGTGCCGTGCGGGTAGGAGAAGTTCTCCGGGTCGAACGTGGCGTGCGCGTCGATGTCGGGCTCGACGCCCTCGGGCATGTCGTGGGCGGCGAACACGGCCAGGGCCACGTCCGCGATGCCCACGCCCTTGTCGGTGCCCTTGACGCTGAACTTGCCCGGCGGTGAACTCGAGGTCGTCCTCGGAGGCCTCGAGCATGTGCGCGGCGATCGGCTTGGCCTTCTCGACGACCTTCTCGGCCGCCTTGACCATGGCGATGCCACCGACGGCCAGCGAGCGCGAGCCGTAGGTGTCGAGGCCGCGGTAGGAGGACTGGGTGTCGCCGTGGAGGATCTCGATGTCCTCGTAGGCGATGCCCAGCTTGTCCGCGAGGATCTGCGAGAACGCGGTCTCGTGGCCCTGCCCGTGCGGGCTGACGCCGACGACGACCTCGGCCTTGCCGGTGGGCAGCATCCGGATGGACGCCGTCTCCCAGCCGCCGGCGCCGTAGTCCAGCGAGCCGAGCACGCGGGACGGGGCGAGGCCGCACATCTCGGTGAAGGTCGAGATGCCGATGCCGAGCTGCTTGACGTCGCCGCGCGTGCGGCGCTCCTGCTGCTCACGACGCAGGCCGTCGTAGTCGAACATCGCCATGGCCTGGTCGGTGGCGGCCTCGTAGTTGCCCGTGTCGTAGGTCAGCGTGCTGACCGTGGTGAACGGGAACTCCTCGTGCGTGATCCAGTTCTTCTTCCGGAGCTCCATCGGCTCCATGCCGAGCTCGATCGCGACCTCGTCCATCATCCGCTCGATGCCGAAGGTGGCCTCCGGGCGACCGGCCCCGCGGTAGGCGTCGGTGAGCGTCTTGGTGGTGAAGACGTTGGTGCAGTCGAACCGGTAGGCCGGGATCTTGTAGATCGCGTTGAACATGAACGCGCCGAGGATCGGCACGCCCGGGCCGACCAGGCCCAGGTAGGCGCCCATGTCGGCCAGGAGCTTGACGTCCAGGCCGGTGATCTTGCCGTCCTTGGTGACGCTGACGGCGAGGTCCTGGATTCTGGTCGCGGCCGTGGTGGGCGGTGAGCAGCGACTCCGAGCGGGTCTCGGTCCACTTCACCGGCTTGCCCAGCTTGCGGGCCACCAGCAGCGTCACGACCTCCTCGGGGGCCACGGCGATCTTGCCGCCGAACCCGCCGCCGACGTCCGGGGCGATGACGCGGAGCTTGTGCTCGGGCAGGCCGAGGGTCAGCGCGAGCATCGTCTTGAGGATGTGCGGCACCTGGGTCGACGACCACATGACCAGCTGCTCGCCGTTGGGGTCGACCACCGTGGAGCGCGGCTCCATGAAGACCGGCACGAGGCGCTGCTGACGGAACCGGCGGCGGACGACGATCTGGTCGTCGGCCTTCTCGGCGGCGGCGATGGCCTCGGTGGCCGAGCCGCCCGAGCCGGCCTCGCCCGAGTCGAACACCCACTGGGCGTTCTGGTTGGTGCCGAGCTCCGGGTGGACGAGGGTGGCGCCGTCCTTGAGCGCGTCCTCCATGTCCAGGACCGGCTCGAGCTCGTCGTAGTCGACCTCGACGAGCTCGGCGGCGTCCTTCGCGTTCGCCGCGGTGCGGGCGACGACGACGGCCACGCCCTCACCGGCGAAGTTCACGCGCGACCCGGCCAGGGCCGGACGCTGCGGGGACTTCATGTCCTTGGTGATCGGCCACGCGCAGGGCAGCTGCACCGCGTCCGCACCGATGTCGGCGGCGGTGTAGACCGCGACCACGCCCGGGACCTGCTTCGCGGCGCTGGTGTCGATCGCCTTGATCTCCGCGTGGGCGAAGGGGCTGCGCACGATCGCGAGGTGCAGCAGGCCGGTGATGGCCTGGTTGTCCGTCCAGCGCGTCCGCCCCGTGATGAGGCGGCGGTCCTCCTTGCGGCGGCGGTCGCGCCCGATCTCCTGGACCGCGGGGGTTCTCCACGGCGGTCATCTCAGGCACCCCCGCCCGCGACCGACTGCGTGGCCGGCTGCGACGCGTGGGCCCCGGGCTTCATCTTCTGGGCCGCGTCCTGCACCGCCCGGACGATGTTCTGGTAGCCGGTGCAGCGGCAGAGGTTGCCCTCGATGCCCTCGCGGACCTCGTGCTCGGAGGGGTCCGGGTTGTCGCCCAGGAGGTCGATCGACTGCATGATCATGCCCGGCGTGCAGTAGCCGCACTGCAGGGCGTGGTTGTCGTGGAACGCCTGCTGGACCGGGTGCAGCTGACCGTCACGCTCGAGACCCTCGACGGTGAGCACCTCGCTGCCGTTGGCCTGGACGGCCAGGACGGAGCAGGACTTCACCGAGAGGCCGTCGAGGTGCACCGTGCAGGCACCGCAGTTGCTGGTGTCGCAGCCGATCACCGTGCCGGTCTTGCCGAGACGTTCCCTCAGGTACTGCACGAGCAGCATGCGGGGCTCGACGTCGTCCTCGTAGACGAGGCCGTCGACGGTGGTCCGGATGCGTGCCATGGATTCACTCCTCTGTACGCCCCGGCCCGCTGACCGCGGACCTCATGGGGCGAGCACGTCGTCGTGGTGGTGGGACCCGTCGTGTCGGGCAGGGACTCAGCACCCGTCCGGCACGACGACGCCGCCACGCCCGTCAGCGTGGTGGCGGCCACATCACACTCCCGAGATCGTCTGCGCGCAACGCCCGGCCGGGGTGGGTCGGGGACACCTTTCGTGCTGGTCAGAGGCCGTCTCCGACGAGGTTCCGAAGATGCGGACTCCCGGGGCGGATGCGACCGCAGGTGCGCCGTGCAGACGTGCGTAATCGGTCGGACACGCACCGAGGTCGTTCAAAATGGGGCGGTCCGGACAGCGGCTCCCCCCTCCGTTCGGAGGGGTGGCCCTCACCCGGCCTTCACCCGCCGCTCGCGGGCCCAGCGGTGGTACATCGGAGCCAGTTCCGGGACGTCGAGCAGGACCGCGGCCCGCTCCCGCTCGTGGTGGTAGATGCGGAAGACCTCGGCCAGCGTGACGCCGTGCGCCGGGCGGTCGAGCACCTCGATGCGGTCGCCGGCGGCGAGCGCGCCGGTCGTGACGACGCGGAGGTATGCGCCGGGCCGGACCGCGGCCACGAAGCGCCGGGGCATCGTCGGGTCCTTCGCGTAGAGCCCGAGCTTGAAGCACGGGATCCGCGGCTGTGCGACCTCGAACTCCGCGCTCCCGATCCGCCAGTGCTCGCCGACGACGGCGTCGCGCAGGTCGATCCCGGCGGTCGTGAGGTTCTGGCCGAAGGTCTGCCGGTCGACCTCGCGCCCGAGCTCGTCGCGCCACCACGCCACGTCCTCGTCGGCGTAGCAGTACACCGACTTGTGCGGTCCGCCGTGGTTCTCGGGGTCGGCCTGCCGGTCGCCGTCGAGGTTCTCGTCGAGGACCGCGACCGGCCCCGTGACCGGGCGCTTGCCGTACGCCGTGAGGGTCCGCTTCCCCGGCTTCGGACCGTCGATCTCCACCGGCGCTCCGACGGCGACGGAACGGATCACGGCAGGTCCACCGGGCTCGGCCGTCTCAGCCATCGGGTCCCTTCCCGGAGAGGTCCGGCCACAGCGGTGCGGCCGTGCGGTGGCGCCACGCCCCCCACCAGAGTCCCGCGCCGTAGGCGAGGTCGTCGGCGCGGTGGGCGGCGACGTGCGCGATCGCGTCGACGGGGCCGGCGCCCGGATCGCGGAACCGCAGCCAGTCGGCGAGCCCCTCGACGACGGCGGCGAGCATCAGCGCCCGCCGCACGCGCCTGCTCACCATCGCACCGAGCGCCGCCGCGGGCCACCAGTGCCGGGTGAGCGCGCCCGCCGCCTGCCACGCCGCGCCGCCGAGACCCCAGGGGGCGAGGACGAGGGCGAGCGGGACCGGGCCGGTGGCCACGTCAGAAAAGTCGCGTTGCAGACACTGGACGTCAGGAAACCGGCGTTCACGAGCGCCCCGCCCGATCCACGGCTCGCCCGGTTTCCGCAGCCCGCGGGCCAGCCGTGCCGTCGCCACCACCGTCACCGCGCCCGCCGCCGCCACCGACCAGCGCCGTTGCACCCCCAGCAGCGTCATGACCGCCGCAGTCCACGGGGCCAACGCCACCGGCGGCACCCGTCGGGGGTGCCGCCGGGCCAGGGGCGCCGCGCCGGTGCCGTAGAACGCCTTGCGGCCCAGCCAGGCCCGCACGCTCGCCCGGTGCTCGTGGGCCACCCGCGCCGCCGGCTCGTAGCGCAGCCGCCACCCCGCCGCGACCAGCCGCCACACCAGGTCGACGTCCTCGGCCACCGGCATGTCCTCGCGGAACCCGTCCCCGAAGGCCGACCGCCGCACCACCAGCGCGGCGCTCGGCACGTACGCCACCCGCGAGCGCGCCGTCACCGGGGCGGGCCGCGCGCCCAGGTCCAGCGACGAGCGCCGCCGCTCGTAGCGGGTCACGGCGTTCTCGGGCCCGCCGTCCCCCCACGCCACGATCCGCGGGGCCACCGCCCCGACCGCCGGGTCCCCGAGGTGTCCGAGCAGCGTCGCGAGCCAGCCCGGCTCGGGCACGACGTCGGAGTCGAGGAACGCCACGATCGGCGTCGCGCTCGCCCGCGCCCCCGTGTTGCGCGCCGCGGAGGGCCCGCGCGACGACGGGTGCCGCACGACGCGCCCGCCGTGCGCGGCCGCGATCCGCTCCGTCGTCGTGGGGTCGGCGGACCCGTCGTCGACGACGACGATCCCGCCCAGTCCCGGCACGGTGGCGACGACCGCCGCGAGCAGCCGCTCGAGCTCGGCGGGCCGGTCCTTCACGGGCACGACGACGGTGACCTCGCCCGGCCCGGGTGCGCCGGGGGCGCGGTCCGGGTCGGGGTGGGCGACGCCGGCGTCGGCGAGCAGGCGGGCGAGCGCGGCGGTGGTGGCGTCGGCGACGACGAGCTCGGGGCCGCCGAGCCGGGACCGCGCCGCCGCCGAGAGCCGCAGCACCCGCGGGGGCGAGCCGCCGATCCAGGTCGCGCCGCCGTCGACGCGCCAGGTCCGCGGGTCGGGCCGGACGGTCCAGCCGTCGGGCAGCCGGGGAGGGCGGGCGGAGGTCATGGCGGAACAGGAGCGTAGGTGCGCGGCCCTCAGGCCAGGCGCCCGTGCTCGTCGACCCGCCAGTCGTCCAGGGCCGCGAGGAGCGCGGAGACCATCACCGACGTCGTCTCCGCGCCCTCGCCGGCACTCGCACCGGCCGGGTCGCCGAGCACGCCGGTGGGGCTCACCGACGCCACCGACCCGGCCCGGATGGCGGGCATGAGCTCACGGAGCGGGGCGGTGTTGCCCGCCGCGGCGAGCTCGGGCCGGACGTCGTCGGGGGCCAGCGCGAGCATCAGCGACGTCTCGTGCCGGCCGGCGTGCGCGTCGGCGCCCGGGACCCCGCAGGAGTGCCAGGCGACGTCGCGGCCCTCGGTGCGCAGCAGGGTCGTCGCGGCCACGAGCGCCGGGAGGTTGCCGCCGTGCCCGTTGACGAAGCACAGCCGTCCCGCCCACCGCGACGCCGACCGGCCGACCTCCACGAGCACCGCCGCGAGGACCTCGGTGCCGATCGAGATCGTGCCGGGGAAGGCCTCGTGCTCCCCGGAGGCGCCGAAGGTGACCGGCGGGGTCACCGGCAGCCCGGTGCGCCCGGCCACCGTCGTCGCGACCGTCGTGTCGGTCCCCAGCGGCAGGTGGGGGCCGTGCTGCTCGAGCGCGCCGACCGGGACCAGCAGCAGCGGGACGTCGACGCAGTCGCTCGACCGGACCCTGCTGACCTCCTGGGGTGAGACGTCCACGCCGGGCAGCCTGTCAGGTCACCCCGCCGACACGATCTCGCCGGTCTCGAGCAGCGACTTCAGGTTGGACAGGATGCCGGGCCAGCCGCCGGAGACGCCCGCGAGCATCTCGCTGCCGGGGACGAAGCCGTCGTGGATCACCGTCAGCTTGACGGCCGGAGTGGTCGAATCCGGGCTGCCCACCGGCTCGATCTCGAACGCCACCCGCGAGATCGGCTCCTGCCGCAGGGCCGCGAGCTGCTCGTCCGACCAGCCGAACATCTCCTGCATCTCCGGCTGGTAGTTGTGCCAGGTGTAGACGAGCCGGCGGGGCGGGTCGGCCTCGAGGACGTGCTGGTCCCAGTCGCGCGGCGGCTCCCCGCCCATGCTCCAGCGCACCGGCGAGCCGACCCGCCAGTCGGAGTCCGGGCCGCCGCCCCCGAAGTAGCGGCGGACGAACGCCGGCGTCGTCAGCGCCTCCCACAGCTTCTCGGGGCTGGTGCGGATGTAGCTGACGTAGACGAAGGCGGTGGCGTCGCCCGTCGTCCTCGTCGTGGTCGTCGGGGTCTCGGTCACGGGGTCCTCCAGGGCTCGTCTCAGGTCGGCGAGGGCATCCACCCGCGCCCGGTGGTAGCGGCGGAATCCAGCGGTCCCCGACGTCGGCCAGCGGCGCCGGGTTGAGGTGGTGGTGGCGCTCCCGGCCACGGCGCACCGCCGTGACGAGGCCCGCCTCCTCCAGGGCGGCGAGGTGCTTGGTCACCGCCTGCCTGCTCATGGCGAGGCCCTCCGCGAGCTCCGACAACGTCCGGCCGTCGCGCTCGTACAGCGCGTCCAGCAGGTGGCGCCGCGTCGGGTCCGCGAGGGCCCGGAACACCGCGTCGTCGTCCACGATGGGCAACCTTACGGTTGCCTGTCAGAAAAGGCAACCGTGAGGTTGCCGATCAGAGCGCGACGGCGGCCTCGTGCCCCTCGCGGACGGCCGCGTCGAGCAGCCGGGGCGCCACCGCGTCCCCGACCCGCACCACCGGCACGCCCGCCGCCACCGGCTCCCGCGCCGCCCGCGGCCCGCACGCGACGACGGCGTCCACGACGCGGATCTCCTGCTCCCCGGTGAGGTGGTGCAGCAGCCGGACGGCCCCGTCGTGGTGGGCACCCAGCACGACCGTCTCCACCTCCTGCCGGATGCCCAGGGCCGCCGCCCGCCGGGCCCAGCGCGGACCCTCGAGCGTCGGCCCGAGGTCGCCGGCGGCCACGAGCGCCGAGGTCACCGTCGTCACCGACGCCCCTGCCCGCGCCAGCAGCTCGGCCACCGAGGGCGCGGCGTGCCCGCCCACCTCGTCGACCACCAGGACCCGGCCCCGCGGCCGCGCCCCGCCGCGCAGCACGTCCTCGACGTCGAGCACCGCCTCCCCCGCCCACCGCGGGCGGAGGGCCACGGAGCCGGTCGCGTCGACGACGACGTCGGGCGCGTGGGCCGCGATCAGGCGGTCGTCCACCGCGACGCCGAGCGAGGTCCGGACGCCGAGCCCCGCCAGCTCGGCCGCGAGGTCCTCGACGAGATGGGCCAGCTCCCCGCGCCCGGGCGCCGTCGCCGCCCAGGCCACCTGCCCGCCGAGCCGCTCCCCCGCCTCGACCAGCTCGACGTCGTGGCCGCGCCGTGCCGCGGTGACCGCCGCCGCCAGGCCGGCCGGACCGCCGCCCGCGACCAGCACCCGCCGTCGTACCCCCGGCAGCCGCACCGGCACGGATTCCCGCCCGGCCCGCGGGTTCACCACGCACCCGAGGCGCCGGTTCATCCCGACCGCGGCGATGCACTCCTGGTTGCACCCGAGGCAGCGCCGGACCCGTCCGCCGTCGAGCGTCCGCCGCGCGAACCCCGGATCGGCGATCTGACCGCGCACGACGCCGACGAGGTCGCACGCCCCGGCCGCGAGGGTCGCCACCACGTGCGCGGGCGTGGTGAACCGTCCGACCCCGATCACGGGCACCGACACCGCCGCGCGCACCGCGGTCGGCACCGCCGCCGCGTACCCCGCGGGTACGCCCATCGGCGGCTCGATGAGCGGGAGGGTCGCCGTCGCCACCCCCACCGCGGTGTTGACGTAGTCCACGGCGCCCTCGACGCCGCGGGCGATCTCGGCTGCGTCGGCGGCCCGCAACCCGCCCGGCAGACCCTCGTCGCCCTGCAGCCGCACCCCGAGCACGCGGTCCGGCCCGAGGACCGCCCGCACCGCCGCGAGGATCTCGACGAGCAGCAGCATCGGGTCCTCCCCGAAGGCGTCGTCGCGGTGGTTGGTCAGCGGGGAGAGGAACTGGCGGATCACCGAGGCCTGCGAGCACTGGATCTCGACGCCGTCGTAGCCGCCCGCGACGCAATGCGCGGCCGTCGTGGCGAACCCGGCGACGAGGTCGTCGAGGTCGGGCGGGGTCAGGGCGCGCGGGACCTCGCGGAACATCGGGTCGGGCAGCGGGGACGGCGCGGTGACCGCCATCCCGGAGTACCGCGACGAGGACTGACCGCCGTTGTGGCCGACCTGCGCGAGCACCGCGGCGCCGTGGGCGTGGACGGCGTCGGTGATCCGCCGCAGACCGGGGACGATGGCCGGGTCGGTCCCGCGGATCAGCTTCTCGTAGGGGTGGTCGTGCTCCCCCGCGGAGTGCTCCTCGGTGATCACCAGCGCGGCCCCGCCCTCGGCCCGGGCGGCGTAGTACGCGGCGTGCTGGGCGGTCGGCATCCCGCCGACGGCGGCGTTGGTGAGGTGGGCCGGGAAGACGATCCGGTTGCGCAGGCGCAGCGGGCCGACCGTGACCGGGTCACCGGGACGGGGCACGGTCACGACGGGGTCCCGACGGCGAGGGCGGCGAGTCGCGCAGCGGCGCGGCGACCCTCGAGCACCGCGTCGTGCACGGTGCGCGGGGCGAGGACGTCACCGGCCAGCACCGTCCGGCCCGCGACGAGCAGCCCGCCCGCCGGGACCGCGCCCGGCGGCACCGGGCCGGGGAGCCCCCTGGCCGTGTCCACGAGCGCGGCGCAGGGCAGCGTCGACGGCTCCCCCGTGGCGGCGTCGCGCACGTGCAGCACGCCGTCGACCCAGCTCACCGGCACCGTGCGCACCACCCGGCGCACCCCGGCGGCCGCGAGCCGGGCCGCCGCGGGCACGAGGTCGCCGCTCGGGCCGAGCTCGTGCCCGACGACGGGGTCCGGGGTCACGAGCGCGACCTCCCGGCCCCGGGCGGCGAGCAGCTCGGCCAGGCCGACCCCGGTGGCGTCGCCGACCGGGTCGAGCACCACGAGCGGCCCGGGCGGCGGGTCGATGCCGGCGAGCACGGCGGCGGCGGTGCTGGTCGGCGCCTCGGGCAGGGGTGGGTCGCGCTCGAGGCCGCCGGTGGCCCACAGGGTCGGGGTCCGGTCGTCGAGCCACGCGGCCCCGTCCAGCCGGGCGGCCTCGCCCAGCCGCGCGGCCTCACCCAGCCGCACGTCGACACCCAACCGCACGTCGACGCCCAGCCGGTCCAGCTCGGTGCGCCACCACGCGACGAGCGCGCCGTAGCGGCCGCGCCCGGGCAGCCGCGCCACCGCCCGGAGCGCGCCCCCGAGGTCGTCGTCGCGCTCGAGCAGCGTCACCCGACGGCCCGCCGCCGCCAGCACCCGCGCACCCTCCAGCCCGGCCGGCCCGCCGCCGACGACCCTCACGTCCGGCCCGTCGTGGCCCACGACCGGTGGCGTCCCGTAGGCCTCCTCGACCGGCGAGACGCTGCAGGAGACGACGACGTTGCGGGCGTCGCGGACCCGGCACCGTTCGTTGGTGAGCACGCAGGGCCGCGGGGCGCGACCGGCTCGCACCGTCGTGACGAGGTCGGGGTCGGCGACGAGTGCCCGCGTCATCTCGACGAGGTCCGCGGCGCCGTCCGCGAGGGCCGCGTCGGCGTCGGTCGGCTCGACGACGCCGCCCACGAGCACCACGGCTGTCCCCGCCGGCGCGGCCCGGCGCAGCGCCGCCGCGAGGGGCAGGCCGTGGCCGGGCGGGGTGTGGGCGTCCGGGCGGGTGGCGCCGGCGGCGAGGCCGCTCCCCCGCATCCCGACGACGTAGTCGACGCCGTCGGGGACCCTCACCGTGTCCGGCGTCAGCCCCGCCCACGGGGCGAGCTCGTCGACGGCGAGGCGCAGGCCGACGACGCCGTCGTCCCCGACTGCGGCGCGCACCGCCGCGACCGTCTCGCGCAGCAGCAGGTCCCGCTCGACACCCCACCGGTCGGTGCGGTGGTTGGTCAGCGGCGAGAGGAACTGACGCAGCAGGGCGTACTGACCGGCCTGGATCTCGACGCCGTCCAGACCCGCCGTGCGGGCCGCCGTGGACGCCGCCGCGAACCCGTCGACGACCGCCGCGATCGCCGCCTCGTCCATGGCCACCGGGACCTGGCGGGTCGCGGTGTCGGGCACGGCCGAGGGTGCCCACAGCGGGCGGCGGTGGTGGGCCGAGCTGCCCTGCGCGCCCGTGTGCCCCAGACCGGCCAGCACCAGCGTCCCGTGCTCCCGGCACGCCGCCGCGATCGCCGTCCACCCCGGCCCGGCGTCCGCGGCGCGCGGGGCACGTTCGTAGGGGCGGTCGGAGTCGTGCACCGAGGCGACCTCGGTGACGATCACGCCCGCGCCGCCGGCGGCCCGCCGCGCGTAGTAGGTGACGTGGTCCGCGGAGAACCCACCGGGCCGGGCCGGGTCGGCCAGGTCGGTCGCGTGCGGGCCGAACAGCACCCGCGACGGCGTCGTGCGCCCGGCGACGCGCCCCGGCGTGGTGAGCACTTCCGGGACGCTATCCCGCCCACGCACCAGCCCGCTGGACCGCCAGCACCTCGCCGAGCGCGACCGCCGTCAACGGCCGGGGCCGGTCGAACTCCTCGCGGACCAGGGCGGCGCCGCGGAGGTCGTGCCAGCGCGTGTAGTGGTTGGTGACGACGACGGTGGCCAGCCCGGCCGCCCGGGCGGCGGCGAGCCCGGGAGCGGCGTCCTCCACCGCGACCGCGTCCGCCGCGGCGACCCCGAGCCGTTCCAGCGCCAGCAGATAGGCCGCCGGGTCGGGCTTGAGCGCCCGGACGTCGTCACCGAACACCGTCGCCCGCGCGGTCCCGGCGCCGAGCAGCTGCTCGACCAGCGGCTCCGCCCATTCCCGCGTGCCCGTCGTCGCGACCCCGATCGCGACGCCGTGCGCGGTCAGGTCGGCGACGAGGGCACGGACACCCGGACGCGGCGCGACGGCGCCCCGGCGGACCTCCTCGACGAAGAGCCGGGTCTTGGTCCGGTGCACGGCGGCGGCGAGTTCCTCGAGCGCGGTCTCGTCGGCGGGGATGTCGGCGGTCTCGGCGCGCCGGGCGAGGTCGGCGACGATGCGCCGCCTGCCCCCGGTGACCGCGAGCAGGCAACCGTAGTGCGCGATGTCCCAGAAGACGTCGAGCCCGTGCTCGGCGAAGGCCCGGTTGAACGCGACCCGGTGTCCGTCGCGCTCGGTGTCGGCGAGCGTGCCGTCGACGTCGAAGACGACCGCCGCGGGCAGCCGGCTCACGGTCGGCCCCGGTCGAGATCCATCAGGTGGTAGAGCAGCAGCAGCTGCGCGATGGCGAGGGGCTCGTTGCGGGTGTCCCCGATGCGGCCGAGGCTGTCCGGGGTGGCGGTGTCCGGCGCGCCGAGCGAGGTCCAGATCGCCTTCTCGATCGCGATGCTCTCCTCGCGCGGCACGTAGCCGTGGACGTGCAGCGACTCCACCGGCCTCCCGTCGGGGTCGCGCTCGAGCTTGAGGTGCATCGCGCGGCCGAGCCCGGGCCGCAGGACCTCGGACAGGTCCGGGTGGTCGATCGTCGGGCGCAGCATCACCGTCGCGGACAGCGGCGTGTCCGACGGGTCGTCGCGACCCTCGATCGGGGCGAACCGCACGACGAGGTCGGCGTGGGCCCGCTGCGGCCGGATGTGGGCCGCGGACTCGTCCTCGCGCCGGGCGAGCTCGGCGAGCACGGCCCCGGTGGTGTAGCCGCGCCTGGTGGTGTCGCGGGCGACCTTCCACCCGCGCCGGATCTCCTCGGGCGGGTCGAGGTAGACGGTCACGTCGAAGCACGCCCGCGCGAGCTTGCTGTGCAGCGGGAAGAGCCCTTCGACGATGACGATGGGGGCGGGCTCGACGAGCTCGGGCCGCACGAGCTCGCCGGTGGCGTGGTCGTAGACCGGCTTGAGGATCGGCGATCCCGTCGCGAGCAGCTGCAGGTGCTGCTCCATGATCTCGAGGTGATTGCAGTCCGGGTGGAGCGCGGTGAAGGGCAGCTCCCTGCGCTCGGCCCGGTCGTAGCGGTGGTAGTCGTCGGTGCACATCGAGACGCACCGCTCGGGGCCGAGGGCCTCGACGAGACCGCGGGTGAGCGTCGTCTTGCCCGCGGCGCTGTCCCCCGCGATCGCGATCATGACGGGGCGGCGCCGGTACTCGTCGGGTCCGGCGCGGCGCATGCGCAGGCTCTTGTCGGGCATCGGTCGCTCCTCTCCTGCCGTTCGGGACAGGCTTCGGGGTGGTCGGGGGGCGGCGGGAACGGGCATCGGCGCACCTCCCGGCGGCGACCGACGCTAGGTGGGTCCGCGCCCGGCCACTCCCCCCACAGCGGGGGGACGTGGGGGAGACGCCACGGGGGGAGACGCCCGGACGGCGCTCCTCCCAGCGGGCCGTCAGGGCCCTCGCGAGCACCTATCGTTGACCGATGGCCTCCGTCACACCGCCCGCGGCAGGTCCGCTCCGGGTGGTCGTGGTGGACGACCACGAGATGGTGGTGGCGGGCCTCAAGGCCATGCTCGCGCCGTTCTCGGGACGTATCCGGGTCGTCGGCACGGCGCACGGCGTCGCCGGGGCGCTCGACGTGATCACCTCCCTGCGCCCCGACATCGTCCTCGCCGACGTGCGGATGCAGGGCGAGAGCGGCCTCGACCTGTGCCGGCGCCTGGCCGAGCGGATGCCCGAGCAGCGCGTCGTCCTGCTCTCGGTCTACGACGACGAGCAGTACCTGTTCCAGGCGCTGCGCGCGGGTGCGGCGGGCTACCTGCTCAAGCGCATCCGCGGCGAGGAGCTGGTCGGGCAGCTGGAGCTCGCCGCGACCGGCACCACGGTGATCGACACGACGATGGCCGGCCGGGTCGTGGAGTCCGCGGCCCGCCTGGAGCGCGACGAGTTCTGGCCCGGCGCGCACCTGGGGCTCACCCACCGGGAGAGCGAGGTGCTGGCGCTGCTGGTCGCCGGGTGCAGCAACCGGGCGATCGCCTCGCGGCTGGTGATCGGCGACGAGACGGTGAAGAGCCACGTGCGCTCGGTGCTGCGCAAGCTCGGGGTCACCGACCGGACGGCCGCCGTGGCGGCCGCCCTGCGCGAGGGGGTGTTCCGGTGATGCGACCACGAAGCACGCCGATGGGGGGAGCCGGCGGGATGACGGGTCCGCTCGGGCTGCGGGGACTGGGCCTCGACGATCCGGAACGCGAGAACGCCGTCCTGCTCGACATCATCGAGGCGACGGCGAGCGGCCCCGACGTCGAGACCCGCGCCGCGGCCGTCGCCCGGGTGATCACCGAGGCCACCGCGACCGACGTGTGCTTCGTGCACGTCCTCGACGACTCCGAACGCGCCCTCACGCTCCTCGGTGCGACACCGCCGTTCGACGCCCAGGTCGGGGCGGTGCACCTCCCGCTGGGCGAGGGGGTCAGCGGCTGGGTCGCGAGCCACCGCGAACCGGTGGTGATCGTCGAGGAGAAGGAGTCCGATCCGCGGTACGTGCCGATCCCGGCGCTGCGCGGGCAGGACTTCACGTCCATGGTGTCGGTGCCGATGATCAGTGCCCCGAGCGGCCTGGCCGGGGTGCTCAACGTCCACACCGTCGCCCGGCGCTCGTTCGACGACCACGACGTGCGGCTGCTGCTCGCGATCGGGCGGATGCTCGCCGGAGCGCTGCACCAGGCCCGGATGCACCGTCGGCTGGCGGCCCGGGAGCGGGCGCACGAGCGGTTCGCCGAGCAGATCGTGGCGGCCCAGGAGACCGAGCGCCGACGCCTCGCCCGCGACATCCACGACGGGATCTCCCAGCGGCTCGTGTCGCTCTCCTACCACCTCGACGCCGCCCTGACCCACCTCGGCCGCGGCGACGCGGAGCGGGCGCAGGGCGACATCGGCGTGGCGAGCGGGCTCGTCGACACCACCCTCGGCGAGGCCCGCGCCGCCATCGGGGCGCTGCGGCCGCCGGTGCTCGACGACCTCGGGCTCGCCGGTGCCCTCGCCGCGCTGGGCCGCGGGCTCCCGGACGTCGACGTCGCGCTCGACCTCGACGAGCACCGCCTGCCCGACCACCTCGAGGTCGCGCTCTACCGCATCGCCCAGGAGGCCCTGCAGAACGTCCTCAAGCACGCCGGTGCCCGGCGGGTGACGCTGGGGCTCGCGGTCGGGGCCGCCGACGTCCGCCTCGCCGTCGGCGACGACGGCGTCGGGTTCCTGCCGTCGGCGCTCGGCCCGCCGGACGGCCCGGTCGACGAGTCCGGCGGGTTCGGGCTGTCCTCGGTGCGGGAGCGGGCCGAGCTGATCGGCGGCACCGTGCGCCTGACGTCGCGCCCCGGGGAGGGCACGACGCTCGCGGTCACCGCGCCGCTGCCGGGACGCGACGACGACCCGAACGTTTCGACGAATGGCGAAGTGTCGGCCCGGAACACTTGATTGTCCGTGACACTCCCACGCCTCACTCTCGGGTCATGGCCGATCGATGGAGTGCGGGCGTCATCCCCTACGCGGAGATGGGGTACTGGCAGCCCGACTACGAACCGAAGCCCACCGACATCCTGTGCGCGTTCCGCGTGACGCCGCAGGACGGCGTCCCGCCGGAGGAGGCGGGCGCCGCCGTCGCGGGCGAGTCCAGCACCGCCACCTGGACCGTGGTCTGGACCGACCGACTCACGACCTACGACCACTACCAGGCCAAGTGCTACCGGGTCGACGCCGTTCCTGGCGTCGAGGGCCAGTGGATCGCCTACATCGCCTACGACCTCGACCTGTTCGAGGAGGGGTCGATCGCGAACCTCACCAGCTCGATCATCGGGAACGTCTTCGGGTTCAAGCCGCTCAAGGCGCTGCGGCTCGAGGACATGCGGATCCCGGCGCACTACGTCAAGACGTTCCCCGGCCCGCCGCACGGGATCGTCCAGGAGCGGGAGTACCTCAACAAGTTCGGGCGCCCGCTGCTCGGGGCGACGACCAAGCCCAAGCTCGGGCTCTCGTCGCGCAACTACGGCCGCGTCGTCTACGAGGCGCTGCGCGGCGGCCTGGACTTCACCAAGGACGACGAGAACATCAACTCGCAGCCGTTCATGCGCTGGCGGGACCGCTACCTGGCCTGCATGGAGGCGGTGAACAAGGCCCAGGCCGAGACCGGCGAGGTCAAGGGGCACTACCTCAACATCACCGCCGGGACGATGGAGGAGATGTACGAGCGGGCCGAGTTCGCGAGGGACCTCGGCAGCGTCATCGTCATGCTCGACCTGACCGTGGGCTACACCGCGATCCAGTCGATGTCGCGGTGGGCCCGCGCCAACGGCGTGATCCTGCACCTGCACCGCGCCGGGCACGCCACCTACACCCGCCAGAAGAACCACGGCGTGAGCTTCCGCGTGATCTCCAAGTGGATGCGGCTGGCCGGCGTCGACCACATCCACGCCGGCACCGTCGTCGGCAAGCTCGAGGGTGACCCCGCATCGGTGCACGGGTTCTACGACGTGCTGCGCAAGAACACGTACCGGGCGGACCCGTCGAAGGGCCTGTACTTCGACCAGGACTGGGTCTCGATGCCGGCGACGATGCCGGTCGCGTCCGGCGGCATCCACGCCGGACAGATGCACCAGCTGCTGCACCACCTCGGCGAGGACACGATCCTGCAGTTCGGCGGCGGCACCATCGGCCACCCGATGGGGATCGCGCAGGGCGCCGAGGCCAACCGCGTCGCCGTCGAGGCGATGATCAAGGCCCGGAACGAGGGCGTGGACTACCTCCGGGAGGGTCCCGAGATCCTCCGCAAGGCCGGCCGCCACTCGAAGCCGCTGGAGATGGCCCTCTCGACCTGGGGCGACGTCACCTTCGACTACGCCTCGACCGACACCGTCGACGCCACCCCGACCCCCGCCTGAGGAGGACGCCGTGAGGATCACCCAGGGAACCTTCTCGTTCCTGCCCGACCTGACCGACGACGAGATCCGGCTCCAGATCGAGTACGCCCTCACCCACGAGTGGCCGATCTCGATCGAGTTCAGCGACGACCCGCACCCCCGCAACACCTACTGGGACATGTGGGGCCTGCCGATGTTCGACCTCCGGGACCCGGCCGCGGTCCTGGACGAGGTCCGGGCCTGCCGCGACGAGCACCCGCAGCACTACGTGCGCGTCATCGCCTACGACGCGAGCCTCGGCCGCCAGACCGTCGCGCTGTCGTTCCTGGTGAACCGGCCCTCGCACGAACCGGGCTTCCGCCTGGACCGCCAGGAGGGGAGAGACCGCCAGATCGCCTACACGACCCACTCGTACGCCACCGAACGTCCGGCGGGACAGCGCTACGGCCGGGGCGGCGACGCCCGGAGCAACGGCGACGCCCGGAGCAACGGCCATGGCCGGGGCTGACGGGCGGACCTCCTTCGGGACCGCCGGCCGGTCCACCGCCGTGAGCGAGGAGACGGCGGCCGAGGCCGAGGCCCGGAAGCGGGCCGAGGAGGCCCTGTCCGCCGACGCGACGGTCGACCTCGACGTCGTCCGCCGCGAGGCCGGGGTGGACGACGTGCTCGACGCGCTCGACCGGGAGCTCGTCGGCCTCGCCCCGGTGAAGGAGCGGCTGCGCGAGCTGGCCGCGCTCCTCGTCGTCGACCGGGTCCGTGAGCGCTTCGGGGTCGCCGTCGACCGCCCGACGCTGCACATGTGCTTCACCGGCAACCCGGGCACCGGCAAGACGACGGTGGCGCAGCGGATCGGCGAGCTGCTGCACGGTCTGGGCTTCCTGCGCCGGGGCCACCTCGTCACCGCGACCCGCGACGACCTGGTGGGCCAGTACGTGGGGCACACCGCACCGAAGACCAAGGAGATCGTCGGGAAGGCGCTCGGCGGGGTCCTGTTCATCGACGAGGCGTACTACCTCCATCGCCCGGGCAACGAGCGCGACTACGGGGGCGAGGCCATCGAGATCCTGCTGCAGGCGATGGAGGACCACCGCGAGGACTTCGTGGTGGTCCTGGCCGGCTACGCCGACCGGATGGACACGTTCTTCTCCGCCAACCCCGGCATGCAGAGCCGGGTCGCCCACCACGTGGACTTCCCGGATTTCTCGGTGCCCGAGCTCGCGACCATCGCCGAGGGGATGGCCTCCGAGCAGGGGCTGACGTTCTCCGACGCAGCCCGCGAGGCGTTGCGGGAGTACCTCGAGCTGCGGGTGGAGCAGCCCTGGTTCGCGGGCGCGAGGAGCGTGCGCAACGGCCTGGACCGCGCCCGGATGAGGCAGGCCCGCCGTCTCGGGGAGGGCACGGACCGCGTCGTCGGGCTCGCCGACCTGACCACGCTCGAGGCCGCCGACCTGCGCGCCAGCCGGGTGTTCCGCGGCGGGAAGTAGGTGCGCTGCGCGCTCGTGAGCAGAAGATGTCGTCACAGCCGCACTGTCCGCTCACGAGCCGGAGGCACCCCGTGACCACGAGCGCCCGCATGCGCGCGTTCGTGACGCTCGCCGACTGCGGCTCGGTGCGCGGTGCGGCGGCCCACCTCGTCGTCACCGAGTCCACCGTCTCGGCGGCCGTCCGCGCGCTCGCCGAGGAGATCGGGGTCCCGCTGCTCGAGCGCGACGGACGCGGCGTGCGCCTCACCCCGGCGGGCCGCCGCTACGCCGACTACGCCCGGCGCGTGCTCGGTCTGCTCGACGAGGCCACGGTCGCGGCGCGCGGCGAGGCCGACCCCGAGCGCGGCCACGTCCGGCTCGGCGCCGTGACCACCGCGGGCGAGCACCTGCTGCCCGAGCTGCTCGCCGCGTTCCGCACCCGTCACCCCGACGTCGAGCTCGGGGTGGACGTCGCCCCGAGCACGCGGGTGTGGGCGATGCTCGCCCACCACGAGGTCGACGTCGTCGTCGCGGGACGTCCGCCCGCGGGCTCCCCCGCCCGGGTCCGGGCCACCCGGGAGAACACCCTCGCCGTCGTCGGGGCGCCCGCGCTGGCCGACGGGTTCGACGCGGCCACCACCACCTGGCTGCTGCGCGAGCCGGGGTCGGGGGTGCGCAGCACCCTCGCGGGCCTGCTCGACGACCTCGGCGTCGTGCCCCGTGGCCTCACGATGGGCTCGCACGGCGCGACCATCGCGGCCGCCCGGACGGGGCTCGGCGCGACGCTCGTGTCCCGCGAGGCCGTCCGCGACCTCCTCGCCGAGGGGGCGCTGGTGGAGCTGCCGCTCGCGGGCACGCCGCTCGCGCGCCCGTGGCACCTGGTCACCCACCCCGACGCCACGGCGAGCACGGAACTGCTCGTGCGCGACGTGTGCGCCGGACGCGTCGCGGGGTGGCGGCCGGGGCCGCCCGACGCGGAGTGATCCGGCGCCGTGGGCTCACCCCGGTGCCGCGCCCACGTGGCCACGGCACCGGGGGAGGTTCTCGGCCGACCCGGCTCCGGGTGACCCGGCTCGGGTGACCCGGCTCAGTTCACCCCGTCAATTCACCCGGACGCCCGCGGGGAGGCGCCTGCCCTCCCCGGCGAGGGGGTCGGAGTCGCAGGCCTTGTCCGGGCGGCGGACCGAGAGGGTCAGCGGCACCGGTCCGCCGTCCTTGCGCGGGCCCCTCGTCGTCTTGTGCGAGTGGTCCAGCGAGGGCTTGGGGACGATCGGTGTCCATCTCCAGCTTCGCGAGCGCCGTCTCACCGTTCCCGAGCACGCACTCCGGGTCCGGGCCGTCGAGCGGCAGGCCGGTGAAGAACTTCGCGGCCATGCAGCCGCCCTGGCACGCGTCGTAGTGCGAGCACTTGGTGCACGCCCCGCCCGACTGCGGGCCCCGCAGCTCGGCGAACAGCTCGGAGTCCTGCCACACGGTCTTGAACCCGCCCTCGGAGCGGACGTTGCCGGCGAGGAACTGCTCGTGGATGGCGAACGGGCAGGCGTACACGTCGCCGACCGGGTCGATCAGGCAGACCACGCGCCCGGCGCCGCACAGGTTGAGGCCCGGCAGCTCCTGCCCGTAGGCGGAGAGGTGGAAGAACGAGTCGCCGGTGAGGACGTCCTCGCCGCGCGCGACGAGCCAGTCGTAGAGCTGCTTCTGCTGGGCCTGCGTGGGGTGCAGCTCGTCCCAGGTGTCGGCGCCGCGGCCGGACGGGCGGAGGCGGGTGATCCGCAGCTGGGCGCCGTAGCGGTCGGCGATCGCCTTGAAGTCGTCGAGCTGGTCGACGTTCTGGCGCGTCACCACCACGCTGATCTTGAACTGGCCGAAGCCGGCCTCGTACAGGTTCTCCATCGCCCGGATCGCGGTGTCGTACGAGCCGGGGCCGCGGACGTGGTCGTTGACCTCCGCCGTCGCACCGTCGAGGGAGATCTGGACGTCGACGTAGTCGGTCTGCGCGAGCTGCGCGGCGCGCGCCTCGTCGAGCTTGACGCCGTTGGTGGAGAACTTGACGCCGACGTCGTGGGCGATCGCGTAGTCGAGCAGCTCCCAGAAGTCGCTGCGGACCGTCGGCTCGCCGCCGCCGATGTTGACGTAGAAGACCTGCATGCGCTGCAGCTCGTCGATGACGGCCTTGGCCTCGTCCGTCGAGAGCTCGTTCGGGTCGCGACGCCCGGAGCTCGACAGGCAGTGCACGCACGACAGGTTGCAGGCGTAGGTGAGCTCCCAGGTCAGGCAGATCGGGGAGGTCAGGCCGTGGGTGAAGTGCTCGACGAGCTTCATGTGGTGGCTCCCTGCTCTACCGGGGCTTGATCGTGCCGGCCTGGCGAGGCCCGCGAGGGCCCGCAGGTACTGGTCGCGCTCCGCCTCGGTCGACGCCCGCTTCGTCGAGCGCGCCGTGGACGTCGTCGTGCTGCGCGAGGGCCTCCACGACGCGGACGAGCGGCTGGGTCTTCAGGAACGACAGACGCCGGGTGTGGAAGTCGTAGACGAGGGCGCCGAACGACTCCGGGCGCACCGAGACCGACGAGGACAGCCGGTACGGGCGGGCGGGGTCGAAGGCGCCGGCGGAGGCCTCGGCGTGTCGAGGCCTCCCCACCGGTGCCGCGGTCATCAGTAGACGCCGCACATGCCGTCGATCGAGACCTCCTCGACGAGGGTCTCCTCGACGAGCGGGGTCTCCTGGTCACGTCGGTGGTGGGCTCGGCCATGGCTACCTCCTGCGGGTGGGATCACCTCGGGCGAGCAGGACGGTAGACGGCACTCGGTGCCATTCGCCACGGTCGGCGCGGACAGGGCGTCCCGCCCGAACGGCCGGGGCGTGACCGCGATCTCGTTTGCTACGCGCGAGGCCGTTGCTCGCGGTCGAGGTCACGGGCGGGGGACACTGGGGTCGGTGACCTCTGCCACCACCCGCACCGTGCGGGTCCGCCACCTGGAGGCGGTGGCCCTGGAGCTGTTCTCGGTCCGCGGGTTCGACGCGGTCACCGTGGACGATCTCGCGGTCGGCGGGCGGCGTGGGGCGCCGGACGTTCTTCCGCTACTTCCCGACCAAGCTCGACGTGGTCCTCGGCGAGCTCGACGACGGCCTCGCCGCGCTGGTCTCGACGCTGCGCGCGCTCCCGGCCGACGTCGACCCCGTGGCGGCGGCCCGGCAGGCGTTCCTGCAGGTCAACGCGTACGCCGACGACGACGTCCCGCTGCTGCGGCGCCGGCTGGGGCTCATCGAGACGGTGCCCGAGCTCGCCGCGCGCGCCGCCGTCCGGTACGACGCCTGGGAGCGGGCGGTGGCCCGCGACGCCGCCGCGCGCTGGGGCTGCGGCGTCGGGGCGCTGCGCCCGCAGGTGTTCGCGCGGGTGGTGGTCGCGGCGATGCGCGGGGTGTTCACGACGTGGCTCGCGACGCCGGGCGCCGACGGCGAGGCGCTGCGCGCGCTGGCGGCGGAGGCGTTCGACGACCTCGGCCGCGGGTTCGCCGCTCCCGGCGTCCACGGGATGACGCCCCGGGATGATGTCCGCGTGACCGACCCGGTGTCGCTGATCGACGTGGACCCCGACTCGTCCGTCGCGCCCTACGAGCAGGTGCGGGCGTCGGTGACCTCGTTGGTGCGTTCGGGGCAGTTGGCTCCCCACACCCGGCTGCCCGCCGTGCGGCGGCTCGCGGTGGACCTCGGGCTGGCGGCGAACACGGTCGCGCGGGCGTACCGGGAGCTCGAGGCGGCGGGCGTGGTGGAGACGCGCGGTCGGTTGGGGACGTTCGTGGTGGATCCGGCGTCGTCGTCCGGGGGGGGGCGCGACGAGGCCCGGGAGGCGGCGCGCGGAGTACGCGGCCCGGATGCGGGAGCTGGGCGTCTCGCCGGAGCGGGCGCTGGACCTGGCCCGCGCGGCCCTGGCCGACGGGTAGGCCGTCGAGCCGTTTCCCGTGATCAACAGGCCCTTGGAGGGGTCGGCCGGGCCCGATGACCCCTCCCGGTACCCGTTGATCACCGCGGCGGGGCGCTGGGTCCGAGGACGTGACCGGTCAGCCGAGCTTGCGCAGCACGCGAGCGGCCAGTTCGTCGAAGGCGACCGCGTCGGCGATCATCGCCGACGTCACGACGGTGATGTCCCACCCCAGATCACCCAGACGTCCGCGGTGGAACGCATCGCGGTTCTGGCCGGTGATCGAACGGTGGCCGGGTCCGTCGTACTCGAGCGCGACCATCCGTTCCGGCCAAGCGAGGTCGAGTCGCTTGTCCTCCCCCGTCAGCAGGGTGACGCGGTACTGGGGGACACCGGGAGGAACGCCGCGGTCGCTGAGCCCCAGTCGCAGGCGGGTCTCCGGCAGCGACTCGGCCCGGGGGTCCATGAGGTCGAGGACCCGTCTGACCTGCTCCGTCCCGCGCGCCCCGGGATGGAGCGCGGCCACTCGGCGCAGGTGCTCGCCGGTGAGGTGACACGCGTGGGCCACGGAGTCCACGGCGGCGACGGCCTCGGTCAGAGGGCCCCGTCGGGCGAGGTCGAACGCGGTGCGGCCCGGTGAGGTGATCGGGCAGCCGAACCGTTCGGCGATCTCCTCGGGTCGCAGATGGTCCGTGCGGACGGTGACCTCGGTCGGGGCTGAGCGACAGTGCTGGGGGACGACGATCTGGGCGTCGTCCCAGGGGCAGTCGGCGCTGTAGGCCAACGCGGCGAACGGCCCGGCGACGACACCCCTGCCGCGGCCCCAGGCATCCAGTGCCTGCACGCGCACCCGGATGTCGACCTCGACGGCGGCGCCCACGTAGACGTCGCGGTAGAGCTTGAGGAAGTCGGGGCCACGCAGTCGGTCCTTGGAGATCAGCCCGAGCCCGACCGCGATCGACCCCCGGAACGGCACGCGGGTCCATCGCGTCGGTGCTCTCCACACCGCTTGGAGTCGGTCCGTGGCCGTTCGGTTCCACCGCCGACGTCGCCCCTTGATCAG
Organism: uncultured Actinomycetota bacterium; assembly: GCA_963849235.1. GTDB lineage: Bacteria > Actinomycetota > Actinomycetes > Mycobacteriales > Pseudonocardiaceae > Actinomycetospora. The sequence goes on from CAWKGY010000017.1 coordinate 79,506, forward strand.
CGGGCCCCTGGAGGGGTCGACACGGCCTCCGAACCCCTCCAGGGCCCGTTGATCACCGCCCGCCGGGAGACAACGCCGTGCAGCGACCCGACGCAGCCCTACCAGGGCACCTCGACGCGGTCCTCCCACAGCCGGCCGGTCGGCGGCGGGTCCCGGCGGGTGGCCGAGCGGCAGGCCAGCCAGACCGCCGTGTCCGCCCCCTCCTCGATCGACCGCGGCGCGTCCGGCCCGCCCATGTCGGTGCGGCAGTGGCCCGGGCAGGTGGCGTCGACCAGGACGCCGCGCCGGCCCATCCCGAGCTCGTGGGCGAGGTTGCGGGTCAGGGCGTTCAGCCCCGCCTTGGCCACCCGGTACGGCGCGAGCCCGCCCGCCGTCCCCGGGCCGGTCATCCGCCCCAGGCAGGCGGTCACGTTCACCACGCGCCCCCACCGGCGCTCGACCATGCCCGGCACGAGCGCGGAGATCAGCGCGAACGGCGCGTCGAGGTCCACCGCCCGCACCGAGCGCCAGTCGTCGAGCGAGATCTCCAGGGTCTTCGAGCGTCGTTCGCTCATCACGGCCGCCGCGTTGACCAGCACGTCGACGTCCCCGAGGCCCGCCACCGCGTCGGCGATCCCGTCGACGTCGGCGAGGTCCACCGGGAGCGCCGAGACGTCGCCGGCCATCGCGCCCACCGCCGCCGCCAGTCCGTCCCCGTCCCGCGCGAGGGCCACCACCCGCGCCCCCGACGACGGCCAGCCGCGACGCGATCTCGCGGCCCAGACCCCGGCTCGCCCCGGTGACGACCGCCGTGCGCCCGCGCGAGATCCGAGGTCCATCCCGACGAGTTGCCCGCGGCCGACCGCGCGAACCCGCCGCCGACCCCCGTCACCACTGTCGCCGATCAGCTGGCACTTGCCCAAGACGGCCGCCCGGCACGAAGGGCAGCACCGGAAACCCTCCGAACGTCGGGGTGATCTCCCCGCTCCGTGAACGGGATCACGTCCGCGCCCTCGCGGGTGACCCGGAGCACCCTTAGCGTCCGCGGCGGACGCCAGACCGGCTGCGACAGCGGGTCCGCCCGACGACGAGAGGATCACGATGCAGGTCGACGAGCTGCTCAAGCCGTTCCCGATCAAGGAGTTCCACCCGTTCCCGCGGGCACTCCTCGGGCCCGGCTCGCACGAGCTGATCGGCCCCGAGGCCCTGAAGATGGGCTTCAAGAAGACGCTGATCATGACGTCGGGCCTGCGCGGCACCGACATCGTGCACAAGATCAGTGAGTCCATGAAGTACCACGGGGTCGACACGGTCATCTACGACCAGGTCGAGTCCAACCCCAAGGACTACAACGTCATGGACGCGGTGAAGCTCTACCAGGAGAACACCTGCGACAGCTTCGTCTCCATCGGCGGCGGCTCCTCGCACGACGCCTGCAAGGGCGCCCGCATCTCGGTCTCGCACGACGGCCGCAACGTCAACGAGTTCGAGGGCTTCAACCAGTCCGAGAACCCGAAGAACCCCCCGCACATCGCGGTCTCGACGACGGCGGGCACCGGCTCGGAGACCTCGTGGGCCTACGTCATCACCGACACGACGACGGACCCGAACAACCCGCACAAGTACGTCGCCTTCGACGACAACTCGGTCACGACCTCGCTGGCCATCGACGACCCGGTGCTCTACTACGACTGCCCGATCGACTTCACCGCCCAGTGCGGGTTCGACGTGCTCGCGCACGCCTCGGAGCCCTACGTCTCGCGGCTGAACTTCGAGCCGAGCCTCGGCAACGCGCTGCACGCCATCGAGCTCACCTCGAACAACCTCCGCGCCGGCGGTGTGGAACGGCCAGGACCTCCCCGGCCGCGAGGGCATGATGTACGCGCAGTACATCGCCGCCCAGGCGTTCAACTCCGGTGGCCTCGGGATCATCCACTCGATCTCGCACGCGGTGTCGGCGTTCTACGACACCCACCACGGCCTGAACAACGCCGTCGCGCTCCCCCGCGTGTGGGCGTTCAACATGCCGGTCGCCTACAAGCGCTTCGCGAAGATCGCGACGGCCATGGGCGTGGACACCACGCACATGACCGACGTGCAGGCCGCGGAGGCCGCGCTCGCCGCGTCCATCCGGCTCCTCCGCGACGTGGGCATCCCGGAGAAGTTCACCGACGTCACCCAGGACTCGTACTCGAAGAACCGTCTCGGGCCAGGGCCCGACGAAGTTCTACGAGAACGAGAAGACCATCACGGGCAACGACGCCGACGTGGACCGCATCACCAACCACGTCCTCGGCGACGCCTGCACGCCGGGCAACCCGAAGGAGTGCACCTTCACGACGGTGCGCCCCGTCGTCGACCACTGCCTCAACGGTGACCTCGACGACCTGCTCAGCTGAGCTCGTTGGCTGATCACTGGTGCCCGGCGGGCCGTCACGGCCCGCCGGGCACCGGTGCGTCTCCCTCTGTCCTCGCACCGTAGGAAGGACCCCGCGTGACCAGCACGTCCGAGCAGCCCGCCCCCGAGACCGCGGCCGCGCAGGCCGGCCCCTTCGACTCGGTCGACGACGTCGTCGAGGCGCTCTCGGCCCAGGGCTACATCGCCGACCGGCGGCTGGCCACCACCGTCTTCCTCCTGACCCGCCTGGAGAAGCCGCTCCTGCTGGAGGGCCCGGCCGGCGTCGGGAAGACCGAGCTCGCGAAGATGCTCGCCGCCGCCACCGGCCGGAAGTTCCTGCGCCTGCAGTGCTACGAGGGCCAGGACGAGACCAAGGCCCTCTACGAGTGGGACTACGGCAAGCAGCTGCTCTACACCCAGATCCTCCGCGAGAAGATCGGGCAGGTCGTCGAGGACGCCCCCGACATCCCGACCGCCGTCGACCGCATCGGCGCCCAGGACTCGCGTCTTCTTCTCCGAGCGCTTCCTCGCCCCGCGCCCGCTGCTCGAGGCGATCCGCTCCGACGAGCCCGTCGTGCTGCTGATCGACGAGGTCGACCGCGCCGACGAGGCCCTCGAGGCGGTGCTGCTGGAGACGCTCGGCGAGTTCCAGATCTCGGTGCCCGAGGTCGGGACGTTCGTCGCGGAGCAACAAGCCCTACGTCATCCTGACCAGCAACAACACCCGCGACCTGGCCGCCGCCCTCAAGCGCCGCTGCCTGCACCTGTTCCTGGACTACCCCACCGCCGAGCGGGAGCTGGAGATCGTCCGCTCCAAGGACACCGGCCTGCCCGAGGCCGCGGCCCGCGAGCTCGTCGAGGTCGTCCGCGGGCTGCGCGAGCTGGAGCTGCGCAAGGCGCCCAGCATCTCCGAGACGATCGACTGGGCGCGCACGCTCGCCGTGCTCGGCGTCGACGAGCTGAACTCCCAGATCCTCTCCGACACCGTCTCCGTCGTCGTCAAGTACGACAAGGACGTCACGAAGGCGCTCGGCGCCCTGCCGAAGCTCGTCGACCCGAACGCCGTGGTCGAGGACGCGCACGGCCACGGGCACGGGCACGGGCATGGCCACGACTCCGACCACGGCCACACCTCGTCCGGCGACGACGCGCCCACCAACGGCCGCTCCGCCGGCCCGGCGCCGGTGATCGAGGACGACGACGAGAACGACGGGCCCGACGGTCGCGCGGTGCGGGCCGCGAAGGACCAGGAGGGCAGGCACGCCGGCACCTACGGCGCGCCGGGCCGCGACGCGCAGGAGGCCGCCCGCCGCGCGGAGGAGCTCGGGGTCAAGCCGCGGCGCGGTGAGCTCCTCGCAGGGCAGCCGGTCGTTCGGGCTGGGCAAGAAGCGCGCCCTGTAGTCCCCGGCAGGCCCAGAGAGGAGGCCACCTGATGGAGGCCACCATCCACCGCTTCGTCCGGCTCCTGCGCATCCGCCAGGTCCGGATCTCCACCTCGGAGGTCCTCGACGCGATGCGGTGCGCCGGCGAGCCGGGAGTGCTCGCCGACCGCCCGACGCTCAAGGCGGCGCTGCAGGTCTCGCTGATCAAGGACATCCGCGACCAGGACGCCTTCGACGAGATCTTCGACGCCTTCTTCGCCCTGGTCCGGATCGGCAAGGAGGACACCGGCCACGGTCACGGGCACGGCCACGAGGACCTCTCGGACGACGGCGCGCTGGAGGACTTCACGCTCTCCGAGGAGCCCAGCGAGACCCCGGAGCAGGGCCACGACCACGGCAAGCCGGTCGACATCAAGGAGTTCTTCGACCCGGACGACCTGGCCCAGCAGTACAACCTGCACCAGGAGGCCAACAAGATCGACCTCGCGGCGATGACCGACGAGATCGTCTTCTCCAAGGACGGGGCCACCGACCAGACGAACACCGGCGAGAAGGTCCAGATCGAGACCGACCACCTGCACGGTGGCGGCATCCCCGGCGAGATCGCCACGGCGTCGGGCACGAAGGTCGACGCCGACCTCAACGTCGCGCAGCAGGAGGCCCTCCTCGGGTGGCTGCAGGGCATCGAAGACGAGGCGGACGGGGCGAATGACGGCGACGAGACCGACGCGATGGCCCTGCGGCGCCGCCTCGCCGGGATGCTGGAGAACCTCCCGGAGGCGATCAAGGCGCACCTCGAGCGGCTCATGGAGATCGAGCAGCGGGTCGTCGACGGCGGCCACGCCGACGAGGCCCGTCAGGCGGAGGTCGACCGGGCCGAGGAGCACGAGCGCCAGCAGCTCGAGGACTCGCTGCGCCGGCTCGCGAAGACGCTGCACGGGGCGCTGACCCACCGCCGCCGCCAGTCCCCCCGCGGGCGCATCGACGCCGGGCGCACCATGCGGCGCAACCTGCGCTTCGACGGCATCCCGTTCGCCCCGGTGACCGTGAGCCGGACCGAGGACAAGCCGCGCCTGGTGATCCTCGCCGACGTCTCCCTCTCGGTGCGGGCCACCGCCCGGTTCACCCTGCACCTGGTGCACGGCCTGCAGGACATGTTCGGCCAGGTGCGCTCGTTCGCGTTCGTCGAGGAGCTCGTCGAGGTCACCGACCTCTTCGCCGACCACACCGTCGAGGACGCCCTCGGGCTGATCTTCGGCGGCGACATGATCGACGTCGACGCCAACTCGAACTACGGCGAGGCGTTCGGCACGTTCCTCGAGGACCACTCGTCGGCGGTGAACCGGCGGTCCACGGTCATCGTCCTGGGCGACGGGCGGGGCAACGGGAACGACCCGAACATCGAGGCGTTCGCCGAGATCAGCCGGCGCGCCCGCGAGACGATCTGGCTGACCCCGGAGCCCCGGTACTCGTGGGGCCTGGGCGCGTGCGACCTGCCGCAGTACGCCGAGTTCTGCGACCGCATCCGCGTCGTGCGGGACCTGACCGGGCTCTCCGAGGTCAGCCACGACATGGCGGCCGAGATGATCGGTCGCTGACCCGCGTGACCCTCACCCCGCCCGCGGCGGGCAGCGCCCGCATCGACCCGCTCGCCCCCGCCCACCCCGGGCGGTGGGAGAACGGCCCCGTCGTGGTCTGCCACGTCGACCGGGCCGCCGTGCCGGTGCGGCTCGCCTCCGGCCGGACCCCCGCGCTCGTCACCGACCACTTCGAGGTGCACCGGCCGGGCGGGCGGCTGCTGGTGCTGCACCGCTTCCGCCCCGACGAGCTCGACGACGACGTGTCCACCCTCGTCGCCGACGAGCTCGGCGGCGTCGTGGGGTCGGCGCCGGTCTTCGAACGGGTCGTCACCGGGATCGTGCGCTCCACGGTGGGCGACCCGCTGACGGCGTGGTCGACGTTCTACGCGAACTCGCTCGCCGTGCTGCGCCACCCGGAGCGGGCGGCCACCCCCGCGCTCGCGCCGTCGTCTCCCCCGGAGGCCTCCCTCGCCGGGTTCGCCCCGGTCCACACGCGGGCCCTCGACGAGGTGGCGGGGTCCACCGTCGCCGACCTCGGCACCTGCTTCGGCTTCCTCCCGCTGCTCATGGCCGAGCGGGGCCTCGACGTCGTCGCCACGGACCACACCCCGGGCACGATGCGGCTGCTCTCGGCGGTCGCCCGGGCCGGCGTCGTCCCGGAGGCGGTGTCCCGGCTGCGCACGGCGGCCTGTGACGCACGGGCCGTGCCGTTGCGCGACGACGCCGTCGACACCGTCACCGCGGTCCACCTGCTCGAGCACCTGCCGGCCGGGGACGCGGCCGCCGTGGTGGCCGAGATGTGCCGGATCGCCCGACGGCGGGTCGTCGTCGCGGTCCCGTACGAGGACGTGCCCGACCCGGTCTACGGCCACCTGTGCCGCTTCACCCCCGACACGCTGACCGCGCTCGGCGACGGGACGGGCGCGCGCTTCCGCGTCGAGGAGGACCACGGCGGCTGGCTGGTGGCCGACCTCTAGACCGGGCACCCCTGCGCGCGGGCCGCCTGCTGCGGGTCGAGGCGGAACATCGGTCCGGTGTCGGTCGGCAGGTCGTAGTACCGGTGGAACACCGGCGTGAGGCCCCCCGAGATCGGCGGGACGATCCAGCTCCAGTCCACCGGGCACTTCCGGCCGGCGTCCTCCTCGCGCTCGAGGTGGCGCAGGAACCGCTGCGACTCGCCGTGGTGGTCGGCCATCGACACGCCGGCGCGGTCGAACGAGTGCTGGACGGCGAGGGTGAGCTCGACGGCGGCGCGGTCGCGCCACATCGTCCGGTCGTTCGAGGTGTCGAGCCCCATCCGCTCGGCCACCTCGCCGAGCATGTCGTAGCGCTCCGAGTCCGAGAGGTTCCGCGCGCCGATCTCGGTGGCCATGTACCAGCCGTTGAACGGCGCGGCAGGGTAGGAGACCCCGCCGATGTCGAGGCGCATGTTGCTGATGACCGGGAGGGCGTGCCAGCGCAGGCCGAGCTCGGCGAACCACGGGTGGTCGGGGTGGGTGAGCTCCACCTCGAGGACCGACGCCTCCGGGATGTCGAAGTACTGCGGTCCCTTCTCGGCCCACTCGCCGCCGCCGGAGACCACGAGCGGGAGCACGTCGAAGCGCCCCATCGGGGTGGGCGGGGTCCAGCCGAGCGTGCGGAGGTGGTCGGTGAAGCCGACGTGCCGCGGGTCGCCGAGGACGCGCCCGCCTGCCCGGTAGCCCGCGTAGCGGATGAGCTGCTCGTTCCACACCCGCGGGCCGGACGACTCGGGTCCGTCCGGCGCGAAGATCGTGATCGTCGACCGGATCCGGCCGCGCCGCGTCGCCTCGTCGAGGTGGGTCACGCACTCCGCGGCGACCTCGTCGGGGGCCACGACGTGGCGCCGGTCGCGCACGTAGAGGCTGCGCCAGTAGAGCCTGCCGATGCAGCGGGCCGAGTTCCGCCAGGCCACCCGCGCGCCGAACGTGAGCTCCGCGGAGGTGTGGACGTAGGTCCCGGTGCTCTCGATCTCGTCGAGCACCTCGGCGAGGCGGTCCTCGAAGGGGGCGCTCCGGTCCCGGGCGCCCCGCACCGTGGCGGGCCCGGACTCGTCGGCCTCGGCGTAGAACAGGCGCAGGAACTCCTCCGCCTCCTCCGGGTCGACGGGTGCCACCGAGCCGGACGTCGACGCCGGGGCGCCCCACGGCGTCTCGTCCTCGGAGTCCGTCGCGTCGGCGTCGGCGCGCCCGTCCTCGGGGGCGTCGGCCGGGACGGCCGACACGGCGACGGTCGGCGCGGCGACGGCGGGTGCGGGGTCCTCGTCCGGGACGGACTCCTTGCCCGCGGCCGCCGCGCGCTTCGGACGAGGGCGCGGCCGGGGACGTGGCCGGTCGTCGGTCTCGGCCGGTTCCGGACGATCGGGCTGGTCACCGGCCTCGGGTCGTCCGGTCCCGGACTCGTCGGTCGGCGCGGGCGCGGCCTCCGCGGTGGCGCCGGGCGCCTGGAGCGGCGCCGTCGCCTCCCCGCTCGAGCCGTGCTCGGCGTCCACCGCCTGCGCCCGGGGGGACGGGACTCCGCCCATCGGGGTCTCCCCCGACGTCGGCTCCGTGCTGGAGCCGATCACGACCGCCGTGGCCACGCCGCGCGCCATGCCACCTCCGTGTCTTCGCGAATGTGTGCGCCGTGGACCCGTCGCGACAGGGACCACGGCGATCACCGTGGCCGCTCTCACTGACGGGCCGAGCCGGGCCCCCGCGCGCTCCTGTCCATCGTCACCCGTGCGGGGCGGGAATGAATCAGGCCGTTGGGACCCACATGGTTCGGTGTCCGGCCCTGTGATCATCGGCCGTTCGGACCATTCGCCCCCGGTCGCACCTTTCTCGACGAGGCGTGTCTCCCGAACCCCACCCGGATCGGGGACCACGTCCACCGCCTGGGTGGCGCGGGACCCGGGCGCCGTCGGGGAGGTCACGACCGACCACTCTAGGAGTCACCCGTCACTCGCCGGTGCCGGGGCACCGTCTCACCGACCGTCACTCCATCGGGCCGTCCGTGCCCGGACCCCGATGCCCTCGCCCCCCGTCGTCTGGCACCCTGCTTCGACGACCGGCAGTAGTCGTCACGTGAACCGTGCGTGACGAGACGACGGCGGGAGGACCACGCGTGAGGCGAGCCGGAGCAGGCCGTCCCGGCGGGAGCGGCCGTCGGTGGCGCCCGGGCGAGATCCGCGCGCAGGCCGACGAGATGGCCGCGCTGCTCGACGAGGCCGCCCCGCGGGCGGCGCGCAGCCGCCGGCGACGCACGACGGCGGTGCCCGCGGCGGTGGCGGCCTTCGGGGCCCTGAGCATCGGTGGCGTCGGTCTGGCGCTCGGCCTGACCCCCACCGGCGCCGAGGGAATCCTGCCCGCCGATCCCTCCCCCGCCCTCGCCGACCCGGCCTCGCCGGCGCCCACCTCGACCGCCGACACCGGCTCTCCCGGGCTCGGAGCCGTCGCCGACCCGGCGGTCGCCGGCGCGGACCTCATCCGGACCGACGACCACGGGTCGTCCCCCGGCGGCGCCGCGACGCGCGCCCCCGCCGGACCCGCGGGCCACCCGGCCGCCCCGTCGCCGACGACGCGGGCCCCGCGGTCCACGACCACGCGCCCGGGCCCCACCTCGACGCGCCCCCGGCCCACGTCGTCGCGACCGACCCCCACGACGACCCGCTCGGCGACGCCGCGCTCCACCTCCACCCGCCCCGCGGGGGCGCGGACCGCCACGGCGACCCCGCGCCCCGTGGCCCAGCGCACGTCCCTCACCCCGAGCGGTACCGGGACGACCACCGGCCACGGGCAGGCGTCGGGCACCTCCTCGGCGGTGCCGACCACGGCCGTCGCGCCCACCGGCGACGAGGGCGGCGCGCAGGGCTGAGAGGAGCGGTCGGGTAGCGACGGCGGGTGACACCCGACCGAGGAACCCGCCACGATCCGGGCGTCGCGTTCACCGTTCACCGGTCGTCATGGCACGCTGGCCGCACGGCAGGGGACGGCCGGCATCCGCGCGGAGACGCGGAGTAACGTCGGCTCTCCGTGCCCACCGGTAGGGTGACAATCCCTCCGGGAGCCCGAGCGTCATCGCGAGATGAGGAGTCGACCGGACGTGACCGCAGCGAGGAACAACGGTCCCGACGCGGGGCGACGCGGCCCCGGCGGGCCGGCCGATCCCCGTGATGCGCAGGCCCGCCCTGACGACTTCGGATCGACCTGGCCCGAGACGCGTTCCGGGGGTTGGGGCGCCGAGGCCCTCGACCGGCAGGCGGTGCCGGGCTCCGGCACTCCGTCCGGCTTCGGATCACCTGGCTCCGGGCTGCCGGGCCGGGACCACCACGCTCCGGGGTACGACGACCCGGACGACGCCGTGTTCGACATCGCCGACGACCGTCGGGATCACTGGACGCCGAGCGGGACCCCTGGGAGTGGCGCGGTGCCTCCACGCAACAACGGTTACCCCTGGCCCTCGTCCCGCCCGCCCGAGCGGGGCCGCGAGCCGGACGGGTACGACACCGGCGGCAACGGGCAGGGCGGCTACGACACCGGCGGCTACTCGTCCGTCGGGTCCGCGTCGTTCAGCTGGGCGGGCGACACCTCACGTCCCTACGGGTACGGCGCGGGCGACCCGTCGGACGGCCGCTCCCCGAGCCGGCACAGCGCCGAGCGCCCGTCGGAGCCGTCCTCGTCGTACGACACCGGCCGCGTGTCCCGGTACGACTCGCCGGCCTACGACTCCCCCGGGTACGACTCGCCGTCGTACGACTCGTCCGGGTACGACTCCCGCGGCTACGACGACGCCCCGCGGACGACGGCCGTCGCGGCACCCCGCGGGTACGCCGGCGGGTCCGAGGGCTTCGGGCTGCCGACGCCGCGCGAGGCGGCCCCCGCGCCCGCCTCGGACGCCTCCGACATGGTCACGATCATCCGGACCAGCTTCGAGGCCGTCGCCCCGCGGGCCGACGAGCTCACCCAGCTCTTCTACGGCTGGCTGTTCCGGATCGCCCCGGAGACCCGCGAGCTCTTCCCCGTGACGATGGAGCTCCAGCGCACCCGGCTGCTCCGCGCGCTCATCCAGGTCGTCCAGATGGTCGACCGGCCCGACGAGCTCACGGTCTTCCTGCGCCAGCTCGGCCGCGACCACCGCAAGTTCGGCGTGGCGGGCGAGCACTACGACAAGGTCGGCGAGGCCCTGCTCGGCGCGCTGGGCGAGATCGCCGGTCCGTTGTGGACGCCCGAGGTCAAGCAGGCCTGGGTCGGTGCCTACGGCATCGTCGCCCAGGCCATGCGCGACGCGGCCGACGCCGAGCGCGGCCCGGCCGTGTGGATGGCCCGCGTCATGGAGCACCGCAAGATCGCGCCCGATCTCGCCGTCGTGCGGGTCCAGACCAGCCAACCCGTGCCCTACCTGGCCGGCCAGTACGTCTCGGTGGAGACGCCGCAGCGGCCGCGGATGTGGCGTTCGCTCTCCCCGGCGAACGCCCCCGGTCCGGACTGCGTGATGGAGTTCCACGTCCACACCGTGCCCGGCGGCTGGGTGAGCCGGGCGATCGTGTCGCACGCGCACGTCGGGGACGTCTGGCGCATCGGCCCGCCGATGGGCCAGATGACGCTGGACCCGCGCTCGCGGGCCGATCTGCTGATGGTCGCCGGCGGGACGGGCCTCGCCCCGGCGCGGGCGCTCATCGAGCAGCTCATGATCGACGGGTCGGACCGCAAGGTGGCGCTGTTCGTGGGCGGTCGCACCTGGGACGCGCTCTACGACATCGACACGCTGCGCCGCATGGCCCAGGACAACCCGTGGCTCACGGTGGTCCCGGTCGTCGAGGAGGACGGGAACCGCTACGGCGCGGAGACCGGGACCCTCGGCCAGGTCGTGGCCCGCTACGGCGCCTGGGCGGACCGGCAGACCGTCGTCGCGGGCTCGCCCCCGATGGTCCGCTCCACGGTCTCGGCGATGCTCGACGCGGGGACGCCCTTCATGCAGATCCACTACGACCCGTACCACACGGACTGACGGTCCCCTGCACACGACGACGGCCCCCTCGCTCCCGGTGAGCGAGGGGGCCGTTCGTCGTCGTCAGGCCTGGGCGGAGGCCGACTGCTTGCCGAGCTCCAGCGAGACCTGCGGCGAGCTCACCAGCGTCTGGTAGACGACGCAGTACCGCTCGGTCAGCTTGTGCAGCGTCGCGAGGGTCTCGTCGTCGGCGTCGGTGTCGAGGTCGAACGAGAGCCGGATGTCCTTGAACCCGACCGGGGCGTCCTTCGCGACGCCGAGCGTCCCGCGGAAGTCGAGGTCGCCCTCGGCGTGGATCGTCCCGCCGCGGACGTCGACGCCCATCGACGTGGCGACCGCGCGCAGGGTCACGCCCGAACAGGCGACGAGCGCCTCCAGCAGCATGTCCCCGGAACAGAGCAGCTCGCCGGAGCCGCCGGTCGCGGGGTGCAGGCCGGCCTCGACCATCGCCTGCGCGGTCTGCACGCGGCACGCGATGCCGGAGCCGTCGAGGTCACCGTCCGCCTTCAGGACGACGGTGGCCGACCCGGGGTCGTCACGGTACTGCTGCTTGAGGGGGCCCTGGGTCTCGGCGAGCGCTGCCTTGTCCATCACCCGAGTCTGCCTGTTCGGGTGCCGCCGTGTCCCCCCGAAGAGACGCGCCCTCTCGGCGCGATGGGCGCGATCGGCGCGGGCGACACGCGAACACCGCGATCGCGCCGAGGACCGAGAAGGCGGTGGCCACGAGCACCGCGGAGTTGAAGCCCTCGAGCAGGCCCACCGGACCCGCGGGCAGGCCGGGACGGGTGGCGACGACCGCGACGACGGTCGTGCCGATCGCCGACCCGACGTAGCGCGCGGTGTTGTTCGCGCCGCTGCCCATCGCGACGCGCCCGGCCGGCACGCTCGAGACCGCCTCCCGCCCGAGGGCGGAGTTGACGATCCCGCTCGTGATCCCGGCGACCAGCAGGCCCGGGACGTAGCGCCACGGCGACGACTCCGGCGTGGCGCCCAGCAGCATCAGCTGCCCGACGGCGACGACGAGGAGCCCGACCGCCAGCTGGATCCGCCCACTGACCGTCGGGGGATCCGTCGCGCGAGCAGCGAGGTGACGACCCCCGTCGCCGACCACGCGAGCAGGACCACGGCACCGGTCACCACCGAGGCCCCGAGACCGCGCGCCATCACGGTGAGCAGGAACGACGTCGTCGAGATGATCCCCGCCCCGGTCGCGAGCGCGGCCAGGGTCGCGGCGAGGAACGTCGGCGACCGGAACAGCGCGGGATCGATCATCGGCGCGTGGCTGCGGTGCTCGACGGCCAGCCAGACCCCGAGCAGGACGAGTCCGCCGAGCACCAGGACGATCACCAGCGGCCGGGTCGGGCCGCTGCGGGCCTCGACGAGCCCGGTGAGCAGGACCCCGACGCCCGCCGCGAGCAGGACCACGCCCGGCACGTCGACGGGACGCGGGTGCTCGGCGCGGGACTCGTCGAGCGCGAACCGGGCGACGAGGCCGAGGACCACCGCGAGCAGGGCCTCCAGCCAGTAGGACGCCGCCCAGCCGGCCACCTCCTGCGCCCCGGCCGCGAGGAGCGGACCGACCGCGATCCCGCCCCCGAGGGCCGCACCCCAGATGCCGCCCGCGCGGCGCGCCTCGGGCGAGCCCGGGGTGTAGGTGTGGCCGATCAGTCCGAGGCCGGCCGCGATGAGCGCCGCGCCGCCCACCCCGGCCCCGATCCGTCCGGCCACGAGCACGGCCGTCGTCGGGGAGAGCGCGCACACCACCGACGCGATCGCGAGGACCGCACTGCCGAGCACGAGCGCCCGGCGTCGTCCCAGGTCGTCGGCCACGGCACCGCTGGAGAGCAGCGCGACCCCGAGCCCGATGCTCATCGAGCTGAGGATCCACGCCTGCCCCTCGGGGCCGGAGCCCAGCGCGGCCGACGTGGCCGGCAGCGTCGCGAGCGGTGTGGTGAACGAGACGAGGGCGAGGAAGGTCGCCGCGGAGGCGACGCCGACCGTGGCACCGGAGCTGGACCGCACGGTCCGGAACGCTAGCACGATCGGTTCGGTCATTGAACCGATCGACGGGTATCGTCGCCCATGTGCCCCTCGGCCAGGGATATCCGCAGCAGGACTGCTCGATCGCGCGTGCCCTCGAGGTGGTGGGTGACCGCTGGACGCTGCTCGTGCTGCGCGACTGCTTCTTCGGGGTCCGCCGCTTCGCCGACCTGGTGGCCCGCCTCGACATCCCGCGCGCCGTGCTCTCCGACCGCCTCGCCCGCCTCGTCGAGGCCGGGATCCTCGCCCGCGACGAGGCGGGCTACCGCGTCACCGAGCAGGCGACGGCGCTCTGGCCCGCGCTGCGGGCGCTGGCCGCCTGGGGCGAGTCCGACCAGCAGGCGGCCGGCGGCACGGTGCGCCGGTTCGCGCACGCCGACTGCCCCGCGGGCGGCGAGCCGGACACCACACCCGACGGGTGGTGTCCCGGCTGCGGCACGGTGCCCCGGCCCGCCGACCTCGTCGTGCGACCGGTCGGCGGGCCGGACGTCCCGCGCCGCGAGGATGCCGTCAGCCGGGCGCTCCGGGAACCCCACCGCCTGCTGACGCCGTTGCCCTGAGCTGGGTCACCAGCCGGTGCCGGCGACCTGGCGCGTCGGCACGTTCATCCGGTTGAACAGGTTCGACGTCCCGATCCACAGCAGCAGCGCCGCGAGCGCGGGCTCGTCGAAGTGGCGGGTGGCCTCCTCCCAGACCGGGTCGGGGACGGCGTCGCTGCGGTCGGCCAGGCGCGTGACGTGCTCGGCCAGGTCGAGGGCCGCACGCTCGGCGTCGGTGAACCACGGGGCCTCGCGCCAGACCCCCACCGTCGCCAGCCGGTCGTCGGTCTCGCCGGCGGCGCGCGCCCCCGTCGTCCCCGCGTGGACGCAGGACGCGCAGCCGTTGATGAGGCTGACCCGCAGGTGCACGAGCTCGAGCAGGTGCTCGGGGAGTCCGCCCGCGTGGGCGGCGGAGGCCAGCCCGCCGATCGCCTCCCCCACGCCCGGGAGGAGAGCGGCCGGGTTGGCCATGCGTGCCTGCAGCGTCGTCGTCGTGGTCATGGGGTGCTCCTCGGGTGTCGGACCGCCGGTCACGTTCTGCCGGGCCGGTCGGTCAAGGTGGTGACACCGACGCGCGGAGGAACGTGACCGATGGATCCGACCGGGGCGCTCGCCGCCCGCTTCACCGAGCACCGCCCGCACCTGCTCGCCGTGGCCCGACGCCTGCTCGGCCCCACCGGCGAGGCCGACGACGCGGTCCAGGAGGCGTGGCTGCGCCTGCAGCGTGCGCACGCGTCCGTCGACCCGGAGATCGAGGACCTCGCCGCCTGGCTCACGACGGTCGTGGCACGGATCGCGCTGAACCTGCTGCGGGCGCGCCGCACCCACCGCGAGGACCCCATCGACGACGACGGGGCCGACGTGCCCGGGGCCGACGACGCCGGCCCCGAGGAGCAGGCCGTCGCCGCCGACGCGATGGGGCCGGCGCTGCTGCTGGTCCTCGACACCCTCGGGCCCGCCGAGCGCCTCGCGTTCGTGCTCCACGACGTCTTCGGGCTCCCCTTCGACGAGATCGCACCGATCGTCGAGCGCTCCGTGCCCGCGACCCGTCAGCTCGCGAGCCGCGCCCGGCGTCGGGTGCGCGGCGGCGGGACCGCGGCGGGCGGCGACGACGTCGCACGGCGCCGGGAGGTCGTCGAGGCGTTCCTGGCGGCATCCCGCGACGGCGACTTCGGCGCGCTGCTCACCGTGCTCGACCCCGACGTCGTGCTCCGCGCCGACCCGGTCGCGGTGCGGGTGGCGGCGGCCAACGCCGGACGCGGCGCACCCGAGCTCGCCGCCGAGGTCACCGGGGCGGACGCGGTGGCGCGGGTCTTCGCGGGACGGGCCCGCGCCGCGGCTCCGGCGCTGCTCGACGGCGAGCCCGGGCTGGCGTTCGCGATGCGCGGCCGCACGGTCTCGCTGTTCCGGATGACGGTGCTCGACGGCCGGATCACCGGCATCGAGCTGGTCGCCGACCCGCAGACCGTCGCCACGGTCGACGTCGTGTTCACCTGACGCTCCCGGGCGGGTGCCCGAGCTCGGCCTTGACCATGGCGCCGAACGCGCTCGCGCTCGCGTACCCGATCTCGGCCGCCACCCGGGACGGCGGGTCGCCGCGCGCGAGCGCCTCGAGGGCGGCGGCGAGACGGGCCCGGCGCCGCCACCGCGCCACGCCGAGTCCGGTCTCCTCGGCGAACCGTCGCTCCACCGTCCGACGCGCGGCACCGCACCCGGCGCACAGCGCGTCCACGCCGACCGGCTCACCCGGGTCGGCGAGGATGCGGGCGGCGACCTCGCGGGCGGCCGGGTCCCGCGGCATCGGGAGGCGCAGCGGCTCGACCGGTGCGGCCGCGGCCAGCTCCAGCTCGACGAGGGCGGCGAGCGCGGCGGCGTGCGGCTCCGCGCGGTAGAGCGGGGCGCGGGCGACGGCGGTGAGCAGCAGCTCGCGCAGGAGGCCGGTGACCGCGACGACCCGGGTCGGCCCCGGGTCCGCCCCGCGCAGGTAGAGGTTCCGCAGCCGCGTGTACGACGTGGTGCGGATCCGGTGGGTCCGCCCGGCCGCGACGACGACGGCCGCGCCGGGCGGCACGAACCACGTGCCCTCGGGCACCTCGACCGTCATCGCCCCGGCGGCGGCGAACAGGACCTGGGACCAGCCCGGTGGCTGCGGCGGGACGAGCGTGCCCGCGGGATGGCTGACGGCGTAGCTGCGCACGTCCGGCTCGTGTCGCATCCTCGACATCCTGCGGCGTGCTCTCGGTGGAGCGCCACCCTCGGGCGCGCCAGGATTCCGGCATGGACGAACGCCCCCGGGCCGGGACCGTGGCCCACTTCGCCGTGAACTCCGACGACCTCGACGCGAGCCGCGCCTTCTACGAGGAGGTCCTCGACTGGCGGTTCGAGCCGTGGGGCCCGCCGGAGTTCTTCCGGATCCAGGGTCCCGACGGTGCCGCGCCCGGCCCGTCGGGAGCGCTGCAGGGGCGCCGGAGGTTCGACGACGGGACCGCGGCGCCGGTGGAGATCACGGTCGCCGTCGACGACGTCGCCGCCTGCTGCGCCGCCGCGCGCGCCACCGGGGGCCGGGTGCTGATGGAGGCGACCGTGATCGCCGGGGTCGGCGAGCTCGCCTTCGTCGCCGACCCGTCGGGGACGCCGATCGGCCTCATGCGCTACGACTCGTCGGCGGAGTAGGCCACCCGCTCGCGCAGACCCGCCGCGAGCCCGGCGACCGTCAGGAGGTCCATCACCTCACCGCCGGTGCGCACGAGCCACACCCGGCGCACCCCCGCGATGCGGAAGCGCAGGTGGACCCGGGAGCCCCCGTGCTCGGGCCGGACCACGATCGCCCAGCTGATGCGCAGGTCACCGCGCTGCGAGCGGTGCACGAGCGTCGTCGGCGGGGTGTGCTCGACGATCTCGAACGTCGCGTCGCGCCCGCCCCAGTCGTCGATGACGTCGCCCGGGGCGAGGTGCTGCAGGCTCGGCTCGATCCGGCGCAGGCCCCGACCCCGGGCCGGGACGGCCCGCTCCGCCCACGCCGGGAGGTACCACCCGGCACGGTTCTTCCCGAGCTGGGCGAACCATGGCCAGACGGCCTCGGGCGGCGCCGGCAGGTCGAACGCCCGGTCCATGGTCACCTGCGCGTCGGGCACCAGCCCGTCCCCCGGCAGCGATGCCGTCACCTCGTCCGGGCGGGCACTCACGGCGAACACCTGGCCTCCTCGCCGGCGGCCACGCACGGGTCCGCCGCACTCGCCTCGTCGTGGCCTCCTGGCCGGCATCGCTCCCCCGGAACGCCACCGTGCCCGTCCCGGGCGAGGCCATCGGGCGCGGACGGCCACGAGTGAACGGCGCCGTCCTGCCGTCGGACGGCAGCAACGCGCCATTGCTGCCACGGGCCGGCCCCCGCCCCCACCGGGCGCCGTCACCGTGCCGCGATCAGATGAGCCCCATCTTCGAGGCGGCGTACACGGCCTCGGCACGACGGGAGACGTCGAGCTTGCGCATGAGGTTGCCGACGTGGAACTTCACGGTCGTCTCGGAGATGAACAGCTCCCGGCCGATCGTGCGGTTGCTCATGCCGCGGGCGAGCAGGCGCAGGACGTCCAGCTCGCGGCCGGTCAACGTCTCGCCGTGCGGCTGCTGACCGTTGAGCGAGCGCACGACGGCGGCCGCGGACCGCGAGTCGAACGCCGACTCCCCGCGGGACACCGCGCGGATCGCCGCGATCAGCTCGGTCGTGTCGACGTCCTTGACGACGTAGCCGCGGGCACCGGCGTGCACGGCCTCGACGACGAGCCGGTCGTCGAGGAACGTCGTCAGGACCAGCACCCCGACCCCGGGGTGGGCCTGGGTGAGCTGACGGCACAGCTGCAGGCCCTCGGAGTCGGAGCTGGTGGAGAGCTTGAGGTCGAGCAGCACGATCGAGGGGCGCTCGTGCGCGACGACGGCGAGGGCCTCGGCGGCGCTGGACGCCTCGCCGACGATCGAGAGCTGGGGCTCCCGCTCGAGCACCGAGCGCAGACCCTGCCGGACGATCGCGTGGTCGTCGACGAGCACGATGCGCACCTCGCCGCGACGGACCGCCGCGCGGGCGGGGATGCGGATGTCGGTCATGTCGTGCTCCCAAGATCGTGCGCGGTGGGGTCGTCCCCGCCGCCGGCGTTCGCGGCGGGGTCGGTCGCGGCAGCGCCGCGTGCGGGGACGGCGGTCCGGGGTCCAGTCTCGCCGTCGCGGGCCGCCGTGGTCCCTCCCGGTTCGGAGGGTTCTCCGGGTCCGGAGGGGCCCGGGGCGGTGACGGCGACGGCCGCGGCCCGCTCGGCGTCGGCGCCGATCGGGAGCGGGACGCTCACCTGGATGCGGATGCCGCCCTGGCGGGCGCGCTGGACCTGGAGCGTGCCGCCGATCTCCCGGGCCCGCTCGGCCATGTTCGCGAGGCCCCGGTGCGAGCCGTCGAGGTCGCGGGCGGCGGCGACGCGCAGGCTCCGGCGGACCTGCTCGGGGTCACCGGTGCCGTCGTCGGCGACGGAGAGCACGAGGCGGTCCTTGCGGAAGGCCAGGCGCACGACGGCGACGGTCGCCTCGGCGTGCACGGCGGCGTTGAACAGCGCCTCGCCGGCCACGCGGAAGAGCGAGCGCTCCGCGGTGGCCGGCAGCGAGACGGGGCGGCCCTCGATGCGCACCTCGACCCGCAGGTCGGAGGGCATGTGGACCGCCGAGAGCTCCTCGAGCATCGCGGGGAGGGTGCGGTGGCCGTGCTCGCCGGAGTGGTTGAGCGCGTAGATCGCCGACCGCAGCTGCTCGACGGCGCGCCGGGTGAGCTGCTTGGCCGTCTCGAGCCGCTCCCGCTGGCCCTCGTCGCGGATCTCCGAGCGCACCACCTCGATCTGCATGCCCGCGGAGAGGGCGTACTGGGTGACCGAGTCGTGCAGTTCGCGGGCGATGCGGTGGCGCTCGGAGTCGAGGACCTCGCGCTGGCGGGCCACGGTGAGCGCGTCCCGGGTGCGCTGGAGCTGCTCGTTGCGGGCCGCGAGGTCCTCGGCGTGACGGCTGGCCTCGTCGTAGAGCCGCAGCGTGCGCTGGTGCAGCGCGGAGTTCTGCAGCGCGGCGGCGGTCTGGCTGGCGAGCACGCGCAGGACCGACGCGTCGGTGGCGTCGATCCGCCGGTCCACCCCGGTCCACGCGACGATCTCGCCGACGACGGCGCCGTCGAGACGGACGGGCACGTGCAGGTGGTGCGGGTCGTGCGGGCGGGTCGCCGGGCTCGGCCCGTCGGTGACCGCGTGCCCGGTGGGGCCCACGTCGCCGGCGTCGGCGGGGTCGTGCTCGCCCCGGCGGACGGCCTGCAGGTGGCGCAGGACGAACGGCGGGAGCTCGTCCGGGGTGTCGGTCGGGGACTCGACGAGGTCGGGTCCCAGCACCAGGGCCCGCGGGGCCGCCTCGGGGAGCGCGCCGTCCGCGAGCGCGAAGACCACCCAGTGCGCGGTGAGGTGCTCCGCGGCGGCCTCGGCGACCGACCGGACCAGCGTCCCCGGGCCCTCGGTGGTGCGCACCAACGCGCGGCTGATCCGGTCCAGCGCGTGGATCACGCGGCGCAGCCGCTCCGCGGAGGCGAGGTACTCGACGTAGAACGACGGCTTGCCCGACCGGATCCCGGTCAGGAGGTCGAGGTCGGGCCCCTCGGCGCGGTGCTCGGCGGGTGCGGGATCGATACGGGGCTCCACGGGGACGCGGCTACAGGGCCTGCCGGAACAGCGCCGCGATGTCGGCCTGGTCGGCGTCGCGGGGGTTCGTCGACAGGCAGGCGTCGGCCATCGTCATGGCGGACAGGGTCGGGACGTCGTCCGCCGTGACGCCGATCTCGCCGAGGCCCTTGGGCACGCCCAGCTCGTCGGCCAGACGCCGCACCTCGCACGCCGCCCACTCCGCGGCGTCCTCGGCGAGCGCCTGCGAGCACGACCGGCCGACCTCGCCGGGGAAGCCGAGGGCCTGGGCGATCGGGACGAAGCGCCCCGGGTCGGATTCGGCGTTGAACCGCACGACGTGGGGCAGGAGGATCCCGTTGATCACGCCGTGGGGCAGGTCGAGCAGCCCGCCGACCTGGTGGCTCATCGCGTGCGCCGCGCCGAGGATCGCGTTGGTGAACGCGAGCCCGGCCTCCAGCGCGGCCTGGGCCATGTGGGTCCGCGACTCCTGCTCCAGCGGATGGTCCATGGTGCGCTCGAGGTGGCCGCCGACCAGTGAGATCGCCTGCAGCGCGTGGTGGTCGGTCAGCGGGTTGTGCGCCCGCGAGACGTAGGCCTCGATGCCGTGGGTGAGCGCGTCCAGCCCGGTCGCGGCGTTCAGCCAGTCGGGCATCGTCGTCAGCAGGTGCGGGTCGACCACCGAGACGTCGGGGACCAGCGCCCGCCCGAGGATCGTGATCTTGGTGTTCCGCAGGGTGTCGGTGACGATGCAGAACTGCGAGACGTCCGCGCCGGTCCCGGACGTCGCGGGCACCATCACCATCGGCGGGATGGGGGCGACCATCCGGTCGACGCCCTCGAAGTCGGTGATCACGCCGCCGTTGCCGGCGAGCAGGGCGATCCCCTTCGCGGCGTCGATGACCGAGCCGCCGCCGACCGCGACGAGGACGTCGCACCCCGCGGCGCGGTAGGCCTCGTGCCCGGCCGTGATCTCGTGGTCCTTGGGGTTCGGGGTGACCCCGCTCCAGACGGCGGCGTCCATCCCGGCGTCCGCGAGGTGGACCAGCAGCTGCTGCGGCCAGCCGGCGGCGAGCAGGCCGTCGTCGGTGACGAGCATCGGGCGGCGGGCCCCGAGCCGCGCCGCGGCGTGGGCCGCCTCGGGGAGGGAGCCGGGGCCGAAGACGATCTCGGGGACGTGGAACTTCGCGAGGCGGGGGCCTTCCGGCGTGGCCTGGACGTGCCCGGCGCCCGGCGAGCGCGTGGCCTCGGACGAGGCACGCGGCGGGGTCGTGTCCTCCTCCCGGCTCTGCCTGCCGCAGGTCACCATGGACTGACCTGCGCGCGTCACGGAGTCGACGAGGACCACGTTGCCCCCTTCCCACCGTCGGGTGCTCGGTGTTGCCCACGTTACAGACGCGTGGCGAGCGGCGGCAGTCTCGCGGACAACGCCCAGGCCGAAAAACGCCCTCTACGACCGATGGTGTCACCTACCCGTCGGTAGGGGGACCTCCGGCCGTTCAGCGTGGTCCGGATGCCAGCTCGGCCTGTTCCAGACCCCCGCGATCGAGGTCCAGCTCGTCGGCGCTGATGCCGGGCTCGACGTTGGAGTCGCCGTGGATCGGGCCCTCCCGGTCGGACAGCGGCGTCCCGTCGCCGCCCCACTGGCGGGCGATCATCTCGGCCGCGATCGACACCGCGGTCTCCTCGGGGGTGCGGGCGCCGAGGTCGAGCCCGATGGGGCTGGACATCCGCTCCAGCTCGGCCTCGGTGACGCCGGCCTCGCGCAACCGGTCGAGCCGGTCGCCGTGGGTGCGCCGCGAGCCCATCGCGCCGATGTAGCCGATCGCCGGCAGCCGCAGCGCCACCTCGAGCAGGGGCACGTCGAACTTCGGGTCGTGGGTGAGGACCGCGAGGGCGGTGCGGCCGTCGATCCGCCCGGCCTCGGCCTCGGCGGCCAGGTAGCGGTGCGGCCACTCGACGACCACCTCGTGGGCCTCCGGGAAGCGGCTGGACGTCGCGAACACCGGACGGGCGTCGCAGACGGTCACGCGCATCCCGAGGAACGTCCCGATCCGCGCGACGGCGGCCGCGAAGTCGATGGCGCCGAAGACGATGAGGCGCGGGGCCGGCGCGAACGACTCGACGAACACCCCGAGGCCCTCGCCGCGGCGCTCGCCGTCGGTGCCGTAGGTGACCAGGGTGGTCCGCCCGGCGGCCAGCAGGCCGCGGGCGTCGTCGCGCACCGCGTCGTCGAGGCGCTTGCTGCCCAGCGACCCCTCGGCACGGTCCGGCCAGACGACCAGCCGACGACCGACGCCGGGCCCGGACACGATCGTCGCGGTGGCCACCGGACGGTGCTCCCGGACCGCCTCCGCGATCTCGCCGAGCTGGGGGAAGCTCTCGCGGTCGACCTGCTCGACGAACACGTCGAGGATGCCGCCGCAGGTCAGGCCCACCGCGAAGGCGTCGTCGTCGGAGACGCCGTAGCGCTGCAGCGTCGGGTCGGAGCCCTCGAGGATCTCGTTGCCCAGCTCGTACACGGCACCTTCGACGCAGCCGCCGGACACGCTGCCCACGGCCTGCCCGTCGGGACCGACGAGCATGGAGGCGCCCGGCTGGCGAGGGGCGGAACGGAACGTCCCGACGACGGTGGCCAGGGCGGTCGAGCGCCCGTCGGCCCACCACGACTCGAGACTCGTGAGCACGTCACGCATCTGGGTCATCACGCATTGGCTAGCACCTCCGTGAGCTCCTGCAGCGTGGCCAGCGAATGACCGGCCAACAACCGGTCAACGTGCGGGAGGGCCGCCGCGATTCCCCCCTGCACCGGCTCGTAGCCGCGCTTGCCCGCGTGCGGGTTCACCCAGACCACGGCGTGCGCGAGCCGGGCGAGGCGCGCCATCTGCTCGCCGAGCAGCTCGGTGTCCCCGCGCTCCCAGCCGTCGGAGAACACCACCACGACGGCGCGGCGCGCGACGCCGCGCTGGCCCCACCGGTCGAGGAACGCGGCCATCACCTCGCCGAGCCGGGTGCCCCCGGACCAGTCGGGGATGGCGTTCCCGGCGTCGCGCAGCGCCCGCTCGGGGTCGCGCTGACGCAGCTCGCGGGTGACCCGGGTGAGCCGGGTCCCCAGGGTGAAGGTCTCGACGGCCTGCGGGGTGCGGCGGGTCAGCACGTGGGCGAAGCGCAGCAGCGCGTCGGCGTACGGCGCCATCGACCCCGAGACGTCGAGGAGCAGCACGACGCGGCGAGGACGCTCGTGGCGGTCGCGGCGCGAGAGGCCCGGGATCTCCCCGGCGTGGCGCAGGGTCGCCCGCAGGGTGCGGCGGGCGTCGGCCTCGCCGCGGCGCGCGGGCCGCCGGCGGCGGGCCCGGCGGTGCGGGGGCTTCGGCCGCAGCAGCGCCAGCATCCGGCGCAGGTGCTCGCGCTCGCCGATGGTCAGGTCCGCGATGTCGCGGTCGCGCAGCACCTCCTCGCCGGAGGCCGCCACGCGCAGCTCGGGGACGTCGCCGTCGTCGTCGCCGCTGCCGGAGCGCTCCGGGCTGGAGAGCGCGGCGATCGTCGCGGCCCGCGGTTTCGGCGGGGCCGGGCGGCCCATGCGTTGCTCGCGGGGGTCGGAGGAGAACCAGGCGTGGAAGGCCTGGTCGTAGCGGGCCACGTCGTCGGGGTCGGAGCACAGCGTCAGCCGGCCCGCCCAGTAGGTGGCGACCTCGCTGGCCAGGTCGACCTCGCGGAGCGCCCGCAGGTAGGTCGCGGTCCGGTCCGGCGTGACCGGGACCCCGGCGTTGCGCAGGAGCCGGGTGAAGGCGACGAGGTCGGTGAGGACGGCGTCCTCGTCGGGGGCCGCGGGGACGGCGGTGGCGGCGGCGTGGCCACCGTCGAGCCCGGCGATGACGTCGGAGGCCAGCACCGCGCCGGCGTGCGGGCGGGGAGCCGGTCCGTCGGTGCTCCCGCCCCGGTCTCCGCTGCTCATGAGGCGAGCAGGGCATCCAGCGCGTCGCGGGCCCGGTCGGCGTCCTCGCGGTACTTGAGCACGGCGCCGAGCGTCGCGGTCGCCGACTCCAGGTCGAGGTGGCGCGCGCCGATGAGCTCCAGCGCCGCGGCCCAGTCCAGCGTCTCCGCGACCCCCGGCGGCTTGAGCAGGTCGAGCCCGCGCAGCCGCTGCACCGCCCGGGCCACCTGCTCGGCGAGCTCGGTCGACAGCTCGGGCATCCGCGCCTTGAGGATGGCGATCTCGCGGGCCAGGTCGGGGTGCTCGAGCCACAGGTAGAGGCAGCGCCGCTTGAGCGCGTCGTGCACCTCGCGGGTGCGGTTGGAGGTGAGGACGACCAGCGGCGGCGTCTCGGCGCGCACCACCCCGATCTCCGGGATCGTGACCGAGTTCTCCGCGAGCACCTCGAGCAGGAACGCCTCGAACTCGTCGTCGGCGCGGTCGACCTCGTCGACGAGCAGCACGCTCGGCGTCGTCTGCAGCGCCTCGAGGATCGGGCGGGCGAGCAGGAAACGGCGGTCGTACAAGGACGCCTCGGTGGCGTCGGCGTCGAGGGTGGTCCCCGAGGCCGTCGCGGCCGCCTCGACGGTGCGCAGGTGCAGCAGCTGCC
Organism: uncultured Actinomycetota bacterium; assembly: GCA_963849235.1. GTDB lineage: Bacteria > Actinomycetota > Actinomycetes > Mycobacteriales > Pseudonocardiaceae > Actinomycetospora. The sequence continues at coordinate 103,697 of CAWKGY010000017.1, forward strand.
GCGGGAAGTCCCAGTCGTAGAGCGCCTGCGCGGCGTCGATGCCCTCGTGGCACTGCAGCCGGATGAGCGGCGCCCCGAGCACCTGGGCGAGGGCCTGGGCGAGCGCGGTCTTGCCGGTCCCCGGCTCGCCCTCGCAGAACAGCGGGCGGCCCATGCGCAGGGCGAGGAACGCGGCCGAGGCGAGCCCGGCGTCGGCGAGGTACCCCGTGCGCTCCAGCGCGGCGGCGACGTCGTCGGGCCCGGTCAGATCGGTGGCAACGGTCACGGAACCATCGTCCCCCAGCCGCGTTCGGGCGGCCACCAGAGCCCTGTCCATACCGCACGAACCTGTGTCCCACACCGCAGAACACGGCCGAACCACGGTGACGCCCACGACATTCACTGATCGGGTCACGGTCGTGTGACGAGCGCGAAACGACTGTGGTCGACGCACTGAGAAGGGAGAACGACGACAGGGCGGAGTCAACGCCGCCATTCGCCGAGATCGTTGCCATCTCGGCACCGGGTTGAAACCTCGCCGGTGCTCCGTACCGTTCGATCTCGGCCGTCCCACGGACGGCCCGGACACATCCCCGGGGCCGCCGCGCCCGCCGCCTGTCCAGCGGTCCCGGGTTACCCCACACGAGAGGTGCGGACCGGGCAGGCGTGAGCAGGACGGGGCCGGCACACCCGATGGGTGTGCCCGGTGGAGAGACCGCGTGGAACCGGTCGACGACCCACTGGGGAGCGACGCTCCCGACCCGTGCCTGATGGGGCGCGGTGCGAGCGAGAGGTCATGTTTCGTAGTACCCATGAGTCACTGACGCGCGCCCTCACCCGTCGGGCGGCCCAGGTGACGCTGATCGGCGCGCTCGCGGCGACCCCGCTGGCGCTCGCGGCAGGGACGGCCTCGGCGACCGACTGGGACGCGATCGCCCAGTGCGAGAGCAGCGGCAACTGGAACACCAGCACCGGCAACGGCTACGGCGGTGGGCTGCAGTTCACCGACTCGACCTGGCACGCCTTCGGCGGCACGGGCCAGCCGGAGAACGCCAGCCGCGACCAGCAGATCCAGGTCGCCGAGAAGGTCAAGAGCAGCCAGGGCATGGGCGCCTGGCCGGTGTGCTCGAAGAAGGCGGGTCAGGCCTCGTCGAGCTCGTCGACGTCGAGCTCGTCCGGGTCGAGCTCGTCCGGGTCCAGCTCGTCCCACTCGGGCTCGTCCCACTCGGGCTCCTCCGAGGCGGTCTCGGTCCCGACCGGCTCGACGACGCCGGTCGAGGCGACCACGGCGGGCTCCTACACCGTGGCCTCCGGCGACACGCTGTCCGACATCGCTGCCGCGCACGGCACCACCGTGCAGTCGATCGCGCAGCACAGCGGCATCGCGAACCCCGACGCCCTGACCCCGGGCCAGAAGATCACCGTCGGCTGATCCTCCGCTCGCGCACACGGCCCCCGTCCGACCAGGGACGGGGGCCGCGGCGCGTCGGGGCCGGGAGCCCCGTCAGGGGCAGTTCACCCACTCCTGCGAGCCGTCGGCGAACTCCTGGCGCTTCCAGACCGGCAGCGCCCGCTTGACCTCGTCGACCAGGTCGCTGCACGCGTCGAACGCCTCGCGCCGGTGCTCCGCGGCGACCGCGCACGCCAGCGCGACGTCGCCGATCGCGAGGGACCCGACGCGATGGGACACGGCCAGCGCGGTGACCCCCGGGTACCGGCCGGCGACCTCGGCGGCGACACGCTCCACCACCGACCCGGCGCTCGGGTGGCCCTCGTAGTCCAGGGCGCGCACCGACCGGCCGTGGTCGTGGTCGCGCACCACGCCGGAGAACGTCACGACGGCGCCGCTGCGGGGCCCGTCGACGAGCGCCGCGTGCTCGGAGACGTCGAGCGGCTCCTCCCCGACGGCCGCGCGCAGCACGACGGCTCCGGCCGCCGAGACGTCTGCACTCACTGGTGGTCCCCTCCCTGGATCTGGTCGACGGCGTGGTCGAGCACCGGTTCGAGCACGGCCAGCCCGTCGCGCACCCCGCCCGGTGACCCGGGGAGGTTCACCACCAGGGTGCGCCCGGCGACCCCGGCCACGCCACGGGACAGCACGCTCGTCGGGACCTTGTCCGCGCCCGCGGCGCGCACCGCGTCGGCGAGGCCGGGCACCTCGTAGTCGAGTACCGCCCGGGTGGCCTCCGGGGTGCCGTCGGTCGGCGAGATGCCGGTGCCCCCGGTGGTGATCACCACCTGCACCCGGTCGGCGACGGCGGCGCGCAGCGCCTCGGCCACGGGCTCGCCGTCCGGCACGACGACGGGGTCGTCCGCGCCGTACCCGTGCGCGCGCAGCCAGTCGACGATGAGCGGGCCGCCGCGGTCCTCGTACACCCCCGCCGAGGCCCGGTTCGACGCCGTCACCACGCGGGCACGGCGCAGCGGTTCCTGGGTGCGCGGCTCGGCCACCGTCATCTCCCGTCCGGGCGGGTCCAGACGCCGGAGCGCCCGCCCTCCTTGCGCTCCAACCGGACCCCGTCCATCGTCGCGGCCGGGTCGAGCGCCTTGATCATGTCGTGCAGCGCGAGACCGGCGACCGACACCGCCGTGAGCGCCTCCATCTCCACGCCGGTGCGGTCGGCGCTGCGCGCGGTCGCCTCCACGCGCACCTCGCTCTCGCCGACCTCGAGGTCCACCGTCACGCCCGCGAGCGGGATGGGGTGGCAGAGCGGGACGAGGTCGGGCGTCCGCTTGGCGCCCATGATGCCCGCGATGCGCGCGGTCGCCAGGGCGTCGCCCTTCGGCACGGTCCCGTCGCGCAGGGCGGCGCACACCTCGGCCGTGGTCCGCAGGACCCCGCTCGCGGTGGCGACCCGGCGGGTGACCTCCTTGTCCCCCACGTCGACCATGCGCGCCGCGCCGGAGGCGTCGACGTGGGTCAGGCGGCGCTCGCCGTCGGGCGCGCTCACTCCTCCTCCGCCGCGCGCACGCCGTCCGCGGAGGCCGCCCCGGTGTCGAGGGCCTCCTGGACCGACGCCGCCTCCCGTCCCGCGCGCTCGGCCTCGCTGACCCGCCGCACCGCCGAGGCGACCGCGGGCGCGACCGTGGAGTCGAAGACGCTCGGCACGATGAACAGCGGGTTCGGCTCGGTGACGACGTCGGCGATCGCCGCCGACGCGGCCAGCAGCATCGCGTCGGTGATCCCGCGGGCCTGCGCGTCGAGCAGCCCGCGGAAGATGCCCGGGAACGCGAGCACGTTGTTGATCTGGTTCGGGTAGTCGGACCGCCCGGTGGCGACGACGGCCGCGTGGTGCTGCGCGATGCCGGGGTCGATCTCGGGGTCCGGGTTGGCGAGCGCGAAGACGATCGCGTCCTCGGCCATGCCCTTGACGTCGTCGGCCGCCAGCAGGTTCGGCGCGGAGACGCCGATGAAGACGTCGGCGCCGGGCAGCGCGTCGTGCACGTCGCCGGTGCGGCCCGCGTGGTTGGTCTGCTCGGCCACCCAGCGCAGCGAGTCGTGCAGCCCCGGACGGTCGCGGTGGATGATCCCCTCGACGTCGACCGCGATCAGGTCGGCGGGCTCGAGCGGCAGCAGCAGCCGGATGATCGCCGAGCCGGCCGCCCCGACGCCGCAGACCACGATCCGGCAGTCCTGCGAGCGCTTCCCGACCACCCGCAGGGCGTTGCGCAGCGCGCCGAGCACGACGACCGCGGTGCCGTGCTGGTCGTCGTGGAAGACCGGGATGTCCAGCGACTCCCGCAGCCGGGCCTCGATCTCGAAGCAGCGCGGCGCGGCGATGTCCTCGAGGTTGATGCCGCCGTAGGCCGGCGCGAGCACCTCGACGGTCCGGATGATCTCCTCGGTGTCCTGGGTGTCGAGGGCCACCGGCCAGGCGTCCACGCCCGCGAAGCGCTTGAACAGCGCCGCCTTGCCCTCCATCACCGGCATCGCCGCGGCGGCCCCGAGGTTCCCCAGGCCCAGCACCGCGGACCCGTCGGTGACGACGGCGACGGTGTTGCGCTTGATGGTCAGGCTGCGCGCGTCCTCCGGGCGGCGGGCGATGGCCTGGCAGACCCGGGCGACGCCGGGCGTGTACGCGCGGGAGAGATCCTCACGGGTGCGCAGGCCGACCTTGGGCGTGACCTCGATCTTCCCGCCGAGGTGCACGAGGAACGTCCGGTCGGAGACGTTGCGGACCCGCACCCCGTCGAGGGTGTCCAGGGCGTCGGTGATCTCCTCGGCGTGCCGCTCGGACAGGGCGTTGCACGAGATGTCGACGATGATCGAGTCGGCCCGGGACTCCACGACGTCGAACGCCGTCATGACCCCGCCCACGCGCCCGACGGCGACCGCGAGGTCCCCCGCCGCGGTGGCGCTGGCCGGCGCCTCGACACGTGCGGTGATGGCGTAGCCCGGACCCGGGACCGCCACGCTGCTCACCCCTCCCGGTCGGTACTGCCGCCGCTGACCCGCGCCAGGTCGGCCGGGGTGTCGACGTCGTCGCGGGTCGCCACGTCCCCGACCTCGACGGGACGCACGTCGTCGCGACCCGCAAGGTATCCCCGCGCCCCGACGTCGTCGTGCGCGGCCGTCGCGACCCCGGCGAGGTGGTTCGCGCCGAGCACGACCGGGTGCCCCGGGCGGCCGTCGTAACTCCCCCGCGCGAGCCCCTCGCGGGTCGCCGCGGCGGCCACCCGGGCGAGCGCCTCCGCCCCGATGCCGGGGGTGTCGACGAGGAGGACGAGCACGGCGTCGACGGTGGGCTCGTCGCGGGCGAGCGCGGCGAGCCCGGCCCGCAGCGACGCGCCCATGCCGTCGGCCCAGTCGGCGGCCACGACGACGTCCGCCCCGGGATCGGCTCCGGTGACGACGGTGCGGGCCCGGTCGGCCTCCGCGCCCAGCACGACGAGGCGGGGGTCGAGTCCCGCGTCGCGCAGCGCGCGCAGGCCCCGGGCGACCAGGGGCTCGCCGTCGAGCTCGACGAGCGCCTTCGGCCCGCCCATGCGGCGGCCGGCCCCCGCGGCGAGCAGGAGGCCGGCGACCCGCACTAGCGGTTGATCTCCGTGACCGGGTGCTGGTAGCCGAGCTCCTCGGCGGGCAGCGGGAACTCGGTGTCCCCGAACGGGGACGCGGCGCCCTGCGTCGGGGCCATCAGCTCGGTGACCGGGTGGCCGCCGTCGACCTCCGGCCACCACGGGTCCTGCCGCGGGGTGACGGCCTTCTCGTCCTCGTTCTGCGCTGCCATCGGTTCCTCCCTGCCCGGCCTCGACGGCCCTGCTCGCTCGTGTGCCCAGTCTGCCGCACCCGCCGCGCGCCCGGCGACCCGCTCGCCCGGTCGCGCCGGTCACCGTTCCCCCGGAGCGCGCCGGCGGCGCCGACTACGCTGGGTCCGATGGCCGCCCGACCCGGGACCCTGCTGGATCACCTGCGCGCCCAGGACGACGCGACCCTGGGCGCCCTGCTGCGCGCCCGCCCCGACCTCGCGCTGCCCGCGCCCGCCGACACCGGGGTCGTCGCCACCCGCGCGGGGGTGCGCACTTCCGTCGGTCGCGCCCTCGAGGAGCTCGACGCGCTGCACCTCGCCGTCGTGGACGCACTGCTGGTCGCGGGCGCCGACCAGGAGCCGGTGCCCCCGGAGTCGGTCCTCGGTCTGCTGGGATCCGGGGTGGCGCCCGAGGCGGCCCGCGCCGCGCTGGACCGGCTCCGGGCCCTCGCGCTCGCCTGGGACGTCGGCGGGGCCGGCACCCTCGACGCGGGCGAACACGCCGGGATCCGGGCGGTGCCCGCCCTGCGCGACGCCGCCCGCCGCCACCCGGCGGGGATCGGCAGGCCGGCGCCGGAGACGTCGGTGCTGCGCAGCGGCGACCCGGCCGCCGTCGTCGCGGCCCTCCCCGACGACCAGCGGGCCGTCGTCGACGCCCTCGACCGCGACGGGCCGGTCGGGCGCAGCCGGGCCCGCGACGGCGACGACAACCCGGTCGCCCGGCTGCTCGCCGCCGGGATCCTGCACCGGATCGACGACGAGACCGTCGAGCTGACCCGCGAGGCCGGGCTCGCGCTGCGCGGGGACCACCCGCTCGGCGAGATCGTCGCGGCCGACCCCATGCCCGCGCCCCGCGAGCACGACCCGGACACCGTCGACGCCACCGCCGCCGGCGAGGCCCTCGAGACGATCCGGCGCGCCGAGGGCGTGATCGCCGCCTGGTCGGCGTCCCCGCCCGCGGTGCTGCGCTCGGGCGGTCTCGGGGTGCGGGACCTGCGCCGGCTCGGACGGGACCTCGAGATCGACGAGTCCGCGGCCGGGCTGATCGTCGAGACGCTCTCCGCCGCCTCGCTCGTGGCGGTCAGCGAGGACACCGACGCGGTGTGGTGCCCGACGACGACCGCGGACCGGTGGCTCGCCGCACCCCCCGAGACGCAGTGGGTCGCGCTGGCCCGCGCCTGGCTGGAGATGCCGCGCCAGCCCTCGGCGATCGGCGCACGCGACTCGAACGACAAGCTCGTCGGGCCGCTGTCCGACGAGGTCCGGCGGCCGTGGGCACCGCAGGTCCGGCGGCGGGTGCTCGACCGGCTCGCCGAGTTCGACGAGGGCGCGGGCCCGCCCTCGCTCGACGACCTCGTCGCCTCGCTCGCCTGGCGCGCCCCCCGCCGCGGCGGGCGGATGCGCGACGACCTCGTCCGCGCCGTCGTCCGCGAGGCGACGGCCCTCGGCGTCGTCGCCCTCGACTCCCTCACCTCGGCCGGGCGGGAGCTGCTGCGCACGGCGCGGCGCCCCGAGGACGACCCCGACGCCGCGGCCGCCGCGGCCCTGCGCCCCGCGCTACCGGACCCGGTCGGGCACGTGCTGCTGCAGGCCGACCTGACCGCCGTCGCCCCGGGCAGGCTCGAGCCGGAGCTCGCGGCGGCGATGGACCGCGTCGCCGACGTCGAGTCCGCGGGCGGCGCGACCGTCTACCGGATCAGCGAGGGCTCGATCCGCCGCGCGCTCGACCTCGGCTGGACCGCGGCCGACGTGCACGAGCTGTTCACGACGCGCTCCGCGACCCCGGTCCCGCAGGGCCTCACCTACCTCGTCGACGACGTGGCCCGGCGCCACGGCCGGCTGCGCGGCGGGTCCGCGGCGTCCTTCCTGCGCTCCGAGGACGAGGCGCTGCTCGCCGAGGTGGTGTCGCGGCCGGAGGCGGAGGCCCTGGAGCTGCGCCGGATCGCCCCGACCGTCGTGGTGTCGACCCACCCGCTGGCCGAGGTGCTCGAGGCGCTGCGCGCCGCCGGGCTCGCCCCCGTCGCCGAGGACGCCGACGGCGGGGTGCTGGACCTGCGGCCGCGCGGGCGCCGTACCGCCCCGCGCCGACCCGACCGGGCCGGCAACGGCGGAGCCCCGCGCCTGTCCGACGACCAGGTGGCCGCGCTCGTCGCCCAGCTCCGGGCCGGGGACAAGGCGGCCATGGCATCGCGTGGGCCCACCGTGTCGGGGTCGGTGCCGGGCTCCACCCGCCAGACGGCGTCGGCCACCGTCGCCGTCCTCGCCGACGCGGCCCGCACCGGGCGCACCGTCTGGATCGGCTACGTCGACGCGCAGGGCACCGCGTCGCAGCGGGTGGTCCGCCCGCTGCGGGTGGGCGGCGGGCTGCTCGAGGGCACCGACGCCGCCGTGGACGACGACGCCGGGCCCGGTCCCTCGGTGAGCTTCGCGCTGCACCGCATCACGTCGGTATCGGTCCTCGCCTAGTCCTCGCTAGGCCCGGGCGCCGACCGCCCAGACCTGCATCGCGTGCTCGACGAGCGCGATGAGGGCCTCCTTGGTCGACTCGCGGTTGCGGGCGTCCACGGTGATGACCGGTACGGCGGGGTCGAGCGCGAGCGCCTCGGCCACGTCCTCCAGGGAGTGGGAGAGCACCCCGTCGAAGCAGTTCACGCCGAGCACGTAGGGCAGGTTGCGGTCCTCGAAGAAGTCGACGGCCGCGAAGCAGTCGGCGAGACGCCGGGTGTCGACGAGCACGACCGCCCCGATCGCGCCCCGCACGAGGTCGTCCCACATGAACCAGAACCGGTCCTGCCCGGGCGTGCCGAACAGGTAGAGGATCAGGTCGGCGTCGAGCGTCACGCGCCCGAAGTCCATGGCGACCGTGGTCGTGCGCTTGTTCGGCACCGCCGTGAGGTCGTCGACGCCCGCGCTCGCGTCGGTCATCACGGCCTCGGTGGTCAGCGGGTCGATCTCGGAGACCGAGCCGACGAAGGTCGTCTTGCCGACCCCGAAGCCACCGGCGACGACGATCTTGGCCGACGTCGTGGTCGGCGCCGCCGCCTCAGAGCCGTCGTAGTCCACTCAACACCCTTTCCATCAACGCCATGTCCGGGCCGTCGCCCGTCGACGAGGCGGTCTCGTGCACCACGATCGATCCGTGCGCGGCCATGTCGCCCAGCAGGACGCGGGCGACACCGAGCGGCAGCGACAGCAGCGCCGCCACCTCGGCCACCGACCGGGGGTCACGGCACATGTCGGCGATCATGCGGTGCTCGTACTGGGTGACCAGTTCGGGGTCCCGGCCCCGGTCCGTCGTCGAGAGCAGGGTCTCGACGGCGAGGTCGTACGCCGGGCGGGTCCGGCCCCGGGTCCACGCGTAGGGCCGGACGAACGAGGACTCGGGCGGCTCGTCGCCGGTGCGGGGGCCGTCCGGGTAGTCGGGGGTCCCGTCCTCGTGGCGGTTCCCGATCGGGATGCCGTCCGGCGTGGTCGGTGCGGCGGGCTCGACGGCCGGCGCAGGTGCGTCGACGTACGCCTGGTCGGGGCGTCCGACGACGGGGCGCCACCCGCCGGGCTGGGGGCCGGACGGTGGACCGGCCGGGACGCCCTGCGGCGGGCTGCGGTGGGCGCCGCCGCCGTCGACCGGGGAGCCGTCGAGCGCCTGCGCGGCGTCACGGTCGGCCTGCGAGCCGCCGTCGTCCGCGTCGTCCTTGCGGCGTCGCCCGAAGAGCCCGCGCCGCTCCCCCGGGCGGCGCGTCGGCCCACCGGTGATGCCGTTGAGGACGTTGGCGAAGGCGTCGTCCTCCGGTCCTTGGCTCACCGTCGCTCACCTCTTCCGGCGGCTCATCGGAATCCCGATCCCTGCAGCTCCGCGCGCAGCTCGGGCGTGAGCAGCTGGCCCACGCGGTCCACCAGGAGGGTCATCTCGTACCCGACCAGCCCGATGTCGCAGTTCGGCGCGGCGAGCGTCGCGAGGCAGGAGCCGTCGCTGATGGACATGAGGAGCACGATGCCGCGCTCCATCTCCACCACCGTCTGCACGACCTCGCCGGCCTCGAAGCACCGCGCGGCGCCCTGGGTGAGGCTGATCAGCCCGGAGGCGACGGCGGCGAGCTGGTCGGCACGGTCCCGGGGGAGCCGGCTGGACCCGGTGAGCAGCAGCCCGTCCGCGGACACCACGACGGCGTGCGCGACGCCGGGCACGCGCTCGGCGAAGTTCGAGACCAGCCAGCCGAACCTGCTGGGCTGCGACTGGGGTGCCGTCACTGCTCCTCCTCCTCGGTGAACGGATCGGCGGCGTGCGCCGGTCCGCGGGTCGGGGTCTCGCCGGCGGGATCGCCGTCGGGACGCTGCGGCGGGCGGCTCGACCGGCCGTCCGCGACACCACGTTGGTAGCTGGCGAGCCGGCCCCGGATGGCCTCCGCGCTGCGGCGGGGCGTACCGGGCGTCGGCGCCGCGGGGGTGCCGGGCTCCGGGGGCGCGGCCGGGGGCGCGGCGGCCCGGGCACTGCCGGGCACCAGGTGCGCCCGGGGGCGGCGGCGCGGGAGGCCCGCCTCGGTGGTGCCCGCGTCCACCGACGCCAGGGACGGCGCCCCGGCGTCGAAGCCGGGCGCCTCGGAGGCGTCCCACTCGGGGTCGACGCCGACGGGACCGTTCGGCTCCGCCTCGCGGAACCAGACCGAGGCGACCTCGTCGAAGATCGGCGTGCGCTCCCGGTTGTTGAGCACCGCGGCCGGTCGGCGGGGCATGGGAGCCGGTCCCGGCCGTCCGCGAACCGGATTCTCGTTGCCGTGGCCGTTGCCGTTGGTGTGGCCGTTCCCGTTGGTGTGGCCGTTGCCGTTGGTGTGGCCGTCGCCGAACGGTCCGGCGCCGGTCGGGCCCGGGAAGCCGGCCCCGACCGGGGCGACCTCGTGCCGCCCGAACTCCGGGGCGGGCGCCTCGGGCTCCTCACCGGTCGGGCCGGAGCCGATGACGGCTCCGGGGCCGGCGGCGGCCGCGGGCGGCTGGGCCCCGGTGTCCTCGGCGAACAGCTCGTCCCCGGTGGCGGCCGGCTCCACCGGTGTCCCGGCGTCCTCGGCGGCGTCGGACTCCTGGGCGGTGCGGGGCCGGAGGCGGGGAGCCGAACCCGGCCGCAGCAGCGACCCGGCCTCGGTCTGGCGGCGCTGCGAGAGCGGGCGCAGCGACAGCCGGGACGGCCGCGGGATCGAGGGCTCCTCGGCTCCTCCGGCCTCCTCGACCGCCGGGGCACCGTCCACGACGTCCGGGGTCTCCGTGCTCTCCGGGCTCTCTGTGCTTTCCGGGGTGACCGCGCCGTCCGTGACGCCGGCGCCCTGCGTGCCGTGCGCCCCGGCCGGGGCCTCGGCGGCCTCGGGCCCGGGGACCTCGGCATAGCCGGTGTCCTCGGCCTGTCCGCTGACCTCGGCGTGCCCGGTGTCCTCGGCGTGTCCGGCGTCCTCGGCGTGTCCGGCGTCCTCGGCGTGGTTGGCGTCCTCGGTGACGGAGGCGGCTTCCCCGCTCGCCTCGTCGGTCCGGGGTGACGCGCCCACGAAGGACTCCGCCTCGTCGGGTCCCGGTGCCTGCTGCGCCGGTCCGGTCCCGGTCGTGGGGCCGGTCGGGAACGGCGGGATGGCTCCGGCGCCGTTCCACATCGCGGGTCGGGCGGGGGCCGGTGGCCCGGCCGGAGCCGACGACGGGTCCGCCGCATCCGGCTGCCCGGCATCGTCGCGACCGGGCGGGCCCCAGGGCCCCGGGCGGGGACCCTGCGGGTACGGGCCGCCGGGGAACCCCGGGCGGGCGGGCATCCCGGGGTGGCTCGGCGGACCGGGACGGGTCCCGGGGGGCGGCGGGCCCTGCTCGGCGGGCGACCAGCCCTCGGCGGGCCGTGGGCTGGGGTGGGGCCGCGGGCCCGGGCGTCCGTCGGGCGAGCCGAACGGGGCCGAGGGCGGTGACTGGAACCCGTGCCGGCCGGCGGGAGCGTCCACCTCGGCGTCGTCCGCCTCGGTCGGCGCACCCTCGTCCTCGACGAGCTCGCCGTCGGGTCCCCGCCAGGCGTGGGCCGCGACCGCACGGGTCGGGATGGCGCCGGGGGGCGGCCCCGACGGGACCGGTCCGACCGGGGTCGACCCGGAGGGGGCCGGCCCGGCCGGGAACGAGCCGGATGGGGCCGGTCCGGCGGGGGGCGGGCCGGCCGGGGCCGGTCCGGCGGGAGCGCCGGACCGGAACCCGTCGACCGGGGCCTCGGTACCGCTGGCGTCGTCGGCCTCGTCGGGGTCGGCGACCGACTGGGACCAGACCGTCACGCTCTCGTCGCCGGCCTCCTGGCCGACGACGGAGGCGACGCGGTCGTCGTCCTCGTCGTCCCCGTCATCGGAGTCGTCGGGCTCGGCGTCGTGGGGCTCGAAGGCCGGGGCGGGCTCGGGGGGACCGGACGGCGCGCCGTCGGGGCCCTGGCCCGGCTGCGCCGTGCCACCGGGGCCTCCGAAGACCGGCGGCGTGGACCGGGCCGGGCGCCGCGGCAACGCGGACGCGAGCGACGCGCCGAGCCCGTTGCGGCGCGGTTGTTCCTGACCGTCGGCCTCCGGGGTGGCGGCGTCCCCGGCGTCTTCCGGGTCGACCCGGGGCGCGAAGAAGGCCGCCGCGCCGGCAGCCCCCGCGACACCGGCCGCAGGCGCGCGGCACCGCCGCGCGAGGCGGCGCGGCGCGGCAGGCCACCCGCCGCACCGTCGCGGGCCTCGGCTCCGGCGGCCTCGCGCGACTCCTGGCGCGGGATCGACGTCCCGGCCGTCTCGGGGCGTGCCGACCCGTTGGACGCCTGCACCCCCATCGGCATCGGGCCGGGCGCCCGGACCGGGAGGCCGGTGCCGCCGAGCGCGCGGGTGGACGGGCCACCCCCGACGCGGCCGCCGGGGCCACCGGAGAGCACCGCCGAGGCGGGGACCCGCACGGCCGCGACGACACCGCCGCCGTCGCGGGCCCGCAGCGTCACGCTGATCGCGTGGCGGATGGCGAGCCGGCCGACCACGAAGAGCCCCATGCGCCGCGACGCCGAGACGTCGATGGTGGGCGGGGAGCTCAGCCGGTGGTTGGCGTCGGCGAGGTCCTCGTCGAGCATCCCGACGCCGCGGTCGGCGATCTCGAGGACGATCGAGCCGTCCTGCTCGGGACGGGCCATGACGTCGACCCGGGTCTCCGGGGCGGAGAACGCCGCGGCGTTCTCGAGCAGCTCGGCGACGAGGTGGACGACGTCGCCCGCCGTCCGGCCGAGCAGCTGGACCGGCGGCGGCGACGCGAGCTCGACCCGTTGGTACTGCTCGACCTCGGACGCGGCCGCACGGAGCACGTCGACCAGCGGCACCGGGCGACCACCCCGCCGCGCCACGTCGGTGCCGGAGAGGACCAGGAGGTTCTCGGAGTTGCGGCGCATGCGCGTCGCGAGGTGGTCGAGCTGGAAGAGCTCGGCGAGGGCCTCCGGGTCCTCCTCCTTGTTCTCCAGCTGCTCGATGAGCCGCAGCTGGCGCTCGACGAGGGCCTGCGACCGGCGCGAGAGGTTGACGAAGATGCTGTTGAAGGCGGTGCGCAGGCCGGCCTGCTCGGCCGCCAGCCGCACCGCCTGCTCGTGGACCTGGTCGAACGCGCGGGCGACCTCGCCGATCTCCTCGCGCGTCTCGATCGGCGTCCGACTCACCTCGGTGTCGGGTGCCTCGCCCTCGCGGACGCTGCGCACCGCCGCGGGGAGCCTCCGCTCGGCGACGTCGAGGGCGGTGCGGCGCAGCAGCCGCAGGGGCCGCAGCAGCGAGCGGGTCACGAAGAAGACGACGGCCGCGCCCGCCATGAGGGCGAGCAGCAGCACCACCGAGGCCACGCCCGCCGCGTTGCGCGCGCCGTTCTGCAGCGAGGCGGCGTTGGCCTGGAGGCGCTGGCGGAGCTGGTCGGAGACGGCGGTGACCTTCTGCTGCACGGCGTCGGACGCCGCGTCCCAGTCCTGCGCGGAGACCTGCAGCGGCAGGCCCGCGCTGCCCCGGCCGAGGACGACCTGGGCGAGTCGGTCGCGCGCATCGACGTCGGGCCCGACCACCGCGTCGGCGAGGGCGGCGTTGTCCGTACCCACCGCCGTCCGGAACTCGTCGACGGCGATGCTGCGACGCAGCGTGGCGTTGCGGGCCTGGTCGATCGAGGGGGCGTCGATCCGCCCGCCCGCGATCGCGGAGGCCACCACGGCCTGCACGTAGGCGTCCTGCTCGCGGACCTCCGAGAGCGCGTAGAGGCCGTTCGACAGTCCGGCGATGGACGGGTCCGCGGCCTCCCGCGTGAGGGACTCGTCGAAGGTCAGGACCGCGGAGGTCGCGTCGGTGTAGCGGGAGATCGCCCCCGCCGGGTCGACGGCGCCGTTGCGGACGTCGTCGCGCACCCGGTCGAGCTGCCCGATCGCGCTCGCGGCGTCCTGGTAGGAGGAGCGGGTCTGGTCGTCGACCGAGTTCGCCGCCTCGTAGGTGCTGCGCATCCGGGCGAACGTGTCGTTCGTGTCGTCCACCCTGTCCTGCACCGGCCCGAACCCGCCGGCCCGGTTCGTCGCGAGGAACACCGCCGCCGCGCGGCGCTCGCCGTCGAGACCGGCGAGCAGCCGGGAGCTGTCGCCCTCGAGCGCGACCGCCTGCTGCACGGCGTCGTACGACCGGGCCTTCTCGGTCTGCTCGACGATCCGCAGCACACCCAGCGTGATCACGAACAGCGTCGGCACGAGCAGGACGGCCGCGAGCTTGACCGGAAGGCTCCAGTTGCGCAGGGCCAGCCGCTCGCCCAGCGGCACGCGGTCGGACGCCCCCGGGTCGGGAGCGCCGCCCACACGGGCCTCACCACGCGCGTCGGGTCGGCGGACGGGAGCGGTCACGCGCTCATCCTTCCCATTGCACCGGTCGGTCGGTCGCCTGCTGTGGGACACGGCCCCTGAACGGACGCCTGCCGCACCCTGCGTAGTTGCTCATCGGCTACACTCCCGCCGCAGCGTTCGCCACGGGGCCACCGGAGTGACAGCGTCCCTCCGGAAGAGGGGTCTGCGTACGCGGAGCGTGCGCAGTGCAGGGCGGGGAATCGCATCGGTGGGTCCGTCGTTGTGTCGGTCCGGAGGTGCGCGGACGGCATCCGCGAACGAGAGCCGGGCCTGGGCGAGAAATCCAGGGCCTGGGCAGGTCGGCCGGAGCGAGGACACGATCAGTGCCCCCACGGCGGCCCCGTCGGGTGGTGCGTCACTCCTCGGAGCAGGTGTCGGTGGCCGGGAAGTGTATCCGCACCCCCCGACGAGATCATCGCCCCGTCGACGAGACCGCTCGTCCGCGCGCACTCGATCACGGGACGTGGCTGGTGAGCCCCTCGGGTGGCGCGGCCCGGTGATCGTCCGCGCAGACGAGGACAATGGCATGGGCCGGCGGATCGCCGCCGCGTCATCGAACATCGCCGAGAGGAGGACCGGAGAACGTGAGCACCCCCGGGACCGGACCGCTGATCGTCCAGTCCGACAAGACGTTGCTCCTCGAGGTCGACCACGCCGACGCCGGCGCCGCACGGACCGCGATCGCGCCGTTCGCCGAGCTCGAGCGGGCCCCCGAGCACATCCACACCTACCGGGTCACCCCGCTCGCCCTGTGGAACGCCCGGGCCGCGGGCCACGACGCCGAGCAGGTCGTCGACGCCCTCGTGAAGTACTCACGCTTCGCGGTGCCGCAGGCGCTGCTCATGGACGTCGTCGAGACGATGGGCCGCTACGGGCGCCTGCAGCTGACCAACTCCCCCGTGCACGGGCTCGTCCTGGTCTCGTTCGACCGCGCGGTCCTCGAGGAGGTGCTGCGCAACAAGAAGATCGCCCCGATGCTCGGCACCCGGATCGACGACGACACCGTCGGGGTCCACCCCTCCGAGCGCGGCCGGCTCAAGCAGATGCTGCTCAAGGTCGGCTGGCCGGCCGAGGACCTCGCCGGCTACGTGGACGGCGAGGCCCACGAGATCGAGCTCGACCAGACCGACTGGGAGCTGCGCGACTACCAGGCCGACGCCGTCGAGGGCTTCTGGGCGGGCGGCTCCGGCGTCGTGGTCCTGCCCTGCGGCGCGGGGAAGACCCTGGTCGGCGCGGCGGCGATGGCCAGGGCGTCGGCGACGACGCTGATCCTGGTCACCAACACCGTCGCCGGGCGGCAGTGGAAGCGCGAGCTGGTGGCGCGGACGTCGCTGACCGAGGACGAGATCGGCGAGTACTCCGGCGAGCGCAAGGAGATCCGCCCGGTCACCATCGCGACCTACCAGGTCATGACGCGCAAGACCAAGGGCGAGTACCGGGCCCTGGAGCTCTTCGACTCCCGCGACTGGGGCCTGATCATCTACGACGAGGTGCACCTGCTGCCCGCGCCGGTGTTCCGGATGACCTCGGACCTGCAGTCGCGGCGTCGCCTCGGCCTGACCGCGACCCTGGTGCGCGAGGACAACCGCGAGGGCGACGTCTTCTCCCTCATCGGACCCAAGCGCTACGACGCGCCGTGGAAGGACATCGAGGCGCAGGGCTGGGTCGCGCCCGCCGACTGCGTCGAGGTCCGCGTGACGATGACCGAGAACGAGCGGATCATCTACGCCACCTCGGAGGCCGACGAGCGCTACCGGATGTGCGCCTGCGCCCGGACGAAGATCCCGGTGGTGCAGTCGATCCTGGCCCGTCACCCCGACGAGCCCACCCTCGTCATCGGGGCCTACATCGACCAGCTCGAGGAGATGGGCGCCGCGCTGGACTGCCCGATCATCCAGGGCTCGACGACGAACAAGGAGCGCGAGCGGCTCTTCGGGGAGTTCCGTCGCGGTGAGCTGCCCCGGCTGGTCGTCTCCAAGGTCGCGAACTTCTCGATCGACCTGCCCGAGGCCTCCGTCGCGATCCAGAATCTCGGGGACCTTCGGGTCACGCCAGGAGGAGGCCCAGCGGCTGGGTCGGCTGCTGCGCCCCAAGGGCGACGGCCGCCAGGCGCACTTCTACTCGGTGGTCTCGCGGGACTCGGTCGACGCCGAGTACGCCGCCCACCGGCAGCGCTTCCTCGCCGAGCAGGGCTACGCGTACCGCATCGTGGACGCCGACGACCTCCTCGGCCCGCCGGTCCCCGAGGTCGACTGACCCCTTCCCCTGGTGCGGCTGCTCAGCGGCCGTACCAGGGGATCTCGGCCTGCCCGCCGGGCGCGACCGGGGCGGCCGTCGGCCGCGCCGGGGCCACCCCGAACGAGCGCGGGTCGTCGACGTCGACGATGCGGCGCCCCAGCGGGGTCAGCGAGACGGGGATCAGCTTGAGGTTCGCCCAGGCGAACGGGATGCCGATGATCGTCGCGGCCAGCGCGATCGCGGTGACGATGTGCCCGATCGCCAGCCACCACCCGGCGACGACGAACCAGATCACGTTGCCCAGCGTCGACCCGAGCCCCGCGTCCGGCCGGCGCTCGAGGCGCTGACCGAAGGGCCAGAGCGCGAACAGCGCGATCCGGAACGACGCGATCCCCCACGGGATGGTCACGATCAGCACGCAGCAGATGACGCCGGCGACGACGTACCCGATCGCCATCCACACCCCGGCCAGCACGAGCCAGACGAGGTTCAGCACGATCCGGATGGCCTCCATGGCTCCAGGATGCCCGGAACGCCTGAGCGACCCCTGAGGAGTCGGGGAACTATTTTCCCGACGGCGGGTGGTGGTTCCGGCCTCGGGCGCCCCGGTGCGGCCCCGACCCGGGCAATCCGGCTGCCACCCCGCCGGCCTGCCACCCCGCCGGCCTGCCACCCCCGCCGGCCTGCCACCCCGCCGACCTGCCATCCCCCGCCATGATCATCGAGATGAGGAGATTCCGAGGCCTGAGCGGCCGGATCCTCCTCATCTCGATGATCTTGGAGACCGCGGGAGCCGTCAGGCCCCGGGCCGCGTCCAACCCGCATGGACCTCCAACGCTTCCTGGCCTCGCACGACGGCGTGATCTCGCGCGCGCAGGCCCGGACGGTCTGTCGGCTGAGCGACGACCAGATCGCCCGACTGCTCGCGCGCGGCGACTGGCTGCGGTGCGCCTCCGCGGTGTTCCTCGCGATCGCCTGGCCGTACGGCGTCGCGGCCCGGGTCCGGGTGGCCGCCGAATGGGCGCGTCCGGCCGGGGTGCTCGGCGGCGTCACCGCCGCGTGGTGGCTCGACCTCGGGGTCAGCGACCCACGGCCCGTCACCGTCGTGCTCCCCCGCGGATGCTCCCGGAAGGCTCCGGAGGGTGTGACGGTGGAGCAGCGGGACCTGCGTGGTGACCGCACGGACCACCGCGGACTGCCGGTGGTGAGTCGGGCGCTGGCGACCCTGGACGCCGCCGTCGCGCTCGGTGAGGACGGCCAGACCTTCCTCGACCGGGTTCTCCAACGGCGGCTGGTGAGCCTCGAGGAACTGCGCGTCGTGCAGTCCCGCCACCTCGGCCGGCGCGGCTCGGCCGCTGCGCACCGACTGCTCGTCCAGGCAGGCGACCGGGCGGCCTCGAAGCCCGAACGCCTCGTCATCGCCCTGCTCCGCCAGGCCAGGATCACCGGGTGGACCGTCAATCTCGAGGTCACCCTGTCCGACGGTCTGCGGGTGATCATCGACGTGGCGTTCCCCGCGGTGAGGTTCGCCATCGAGGTCGACGGGTGGGCGTTCCACGTCGACCCCGAGCGGTTCGTGCGCGACCGCATCCGCAAGCGGGCGCTCGTGGCGGACGGGTGGACCGTCGTCGAGGTGACCTGGGACGACCTGCTCCGCCGACCCGACGAGGTGATCGGCCAGGTCCGGCGGACCCTGGCCCGACTGGCGCCCTGATCCCTCGTGGCCGGCCTCTCACCAAGATCACCGAGATGACGAGGATCCGGACGCCCCAGCCTCAGGGGCTCGTCATCCTGGTGATCATGGCCGGCCTAGGGAGGGCGCAGACCCACGGACGGACCGGGCCGAACCGCGGCCGGACGCCGGCCGGACCGCGCGGCCGGACGTCGCCCGCGGCCGGCGCAGCGCCGGACCCCGAGGCCGGCGCAGCCCGACCGAGGCCGGCGCAGCCCGACCGGGGCCGGCCCGGGCCCGACACCCCCAGGACACGACGAAGGGCCGCACCCCGCCGGAGCGGGATGCGGCCCTCGTCAGTACGGCGTCAGACGGTGCCTGGACTCAGAAGTCCATGCCGCCCATGCCACCCGTCGGGTCGGCGCCGGCACCGGCGCCCGCCTTCTCGGGCTTGTCGGCCACGACGGCCTCGGTGGTGAGGAACAGCGCGGCGATCGACGCGGCGTTCTGCAGCGCCGAGCGGGTGACCTTGGCCGGGTCGATGATCCCGGCCTTGATCAGGTCCTTGTACTCGCCGGTGGCGGCGTCGAGGCCCTCACCGAGCGCGAGACCGCGGACCTTCTCGGCCACGACGCCGGGCTCGAGGCCGGCGTTGTGCGCGATCTGCTTGAGCGGCGCCTCGAGCGCGGTGCGCACGATGTTGGCGCCGGTGGCCTCGTCCCCGTCCAGCCCGAGGCCGGTGAAGACGTCGCCGGTCGAGGCCTGCAGCAGGGCGACGCCGCCGCCGGCGACGATGCCCTCCTCGACCGCGGCCTTGGCGTTGCGGACCGCGTCCTCGATGCGGTGCTTCCGCTCCTTCAGCTCGACCTCGGTGGCGGCACCGGCGCGGATCACCGCGACGCCGCCGGCCAGCTTCGCGAGGCGCTCCTGGAGCTTCTCGCGGTCGTAGTCGGAGTCGGAACGCTCGATCTCCGAGCGGATCTGGGTCACGCGACCCGCGATCTGCTCGGCGTCGCCGGCGCCGTCGACGATCGTGGTCTCGTCCTTGGAGACCGTCACCTTGCGGGCGCGGCCCAGGAGCGAGAGGTCGGCGGTGTCGAGCTTGAGGCCGACCTCCTCGGAGATGACCTCACCGCCGGTCAGGATCGCCATGTCGGCGAGCATCGCCTTGCGGCGGTCACCGAAGCCGGGGGCCTTGACGGCGACCGACTTGAAGGTGCCACGGATCTTGTTGACGACCAGGGTGGCCAGGGCCTCGCCCTCGACGTCCTCCGCGATGATCGCCAGCGGCTTGCCGGACTGCATGACCTTCTCCAGCAGCGGGAGCAGGTCCTTCACCGACGAGATCTTCGAAGCCATGAGCAGGACGTAGGGGTCGTCCAGCTCCGCCTCCATCCGGTCCTGGTCGGTGACGAAGTAGGGCGAGATGTAGCCCTTGTCGAAGCGCATGCCCTCGGTGAGCTCGAGCTCGAGCCCGAAGGTCTGCGACTCCTCGACGGTGATGACGCCTTCCTTGCCGACCTTGTCCATCGCCTCGGCGATCAGCTCGCCGATCTGGGGGTCAGCGGCCGAGATCGAGGCCGTGGCAGCGATCTGCTCCTTGGTCTCGACCTCCTTGGCCGACTTCAGGAGCGCCTGCGAGACCGCCTCGGTGGCCTTCTCGATGCCCTTCTTCAGGGCCATCGGGTTGGCGCCGGCGGCGACGTTGCGAAGGCCCTCACGGACCAGCGCCTGCGCGAGGACAGTCGCGGTGGTCGTTCCGTCACCGGCGACGTCGTCCGTCTTCTTCGCGACCTCCTTGACGAGCTCGGCCCCGATCTTCTCCCAGGGGTCCTCGAGCTCGATCTCCTTCGCGATCGAGACGCCGTCGTTGGTGATCGTGGGGGCGCCCCACTTCTTCTCCAGGACGACGTTCCGGCCGCGCGGGCCGAGGGTCACTCGGACGGCGTCCGCGAGGGCGTTCATGCCCCGCTCGAGGCCGCGACGGGCCTCTTCGTCGAACGCGATCATCTTGGCCATGCTTGGTGGTCCTCCGATGTGGGACACGTGTGCTCGGCCAGGCGCGGTGCCCGCGACGGACGACCGGCTCCGTTCCGCCGGCCTCACCGTCCCGACCTGGCACTCGAACCTAGCGAGTGCCAATCCGAGTTTGGCACTCGGGTGGGGTGAGTGCAAGCGACTCAGGACCGGCGGGCCCCGGCGGGGATCAGGTCAGGACCAGGATCAGCACGACGACGAGCACGACGACGACCGCCCCGACGACGGCGAGGGCGACCACCGGACGGCGCGTCGCGGCCCCGGGCCCGAACGCCCCGAGGTCGGCCGGTGCCGCGGGGGCCTGCAGGCGCCGCGGTGGCGCGCTGGTGGGCGCTCCCGGAGGCGTGCGGGGCGGCGGCGAGCCCGGATGGGACGGCGCCCCGGCCCCGGCCGTGCCGCCGGGCGGTCGCGAGCCCGGGTGCGACGGCGCCCCGGCCCCGACCGGGCCGCGAGGGGACGATCCGGCCGCTCTCGGCGCACCGGGGTTCCCCTCGCGCAGGGCCGGTGGCGGACGGCGAGGCAGGGCGGCGCGCGCGGCCACGACCAGGTCCCGCGCGCTCGCCGGGCGGGACGCGGGGTCGGCGGCGAGGGCCCGGCGGATGAGGTCGTCCACCTGGCGCCCCAGCGGCGGCGCGCCCGCGGCCCCGAGGACCGCCGTCGCCGCGGGCACCTTCCCGGCGAGGTGCGCGTCGATGACCTCCGTGACCGTGCCCCGGTAGGGCGCCCGGCCGGTCAGGCAGGTGAAGAGGACGCAGCCCAGCGAGTAGAGGTCGGCGCGCGCGTCGACCGGCTCGCCGCGCAGGTGCTCGGGCGCCGCGTAGGTGGGCGAGCCGAGGAAGTCGCCCGCGTGCGTGCGGTGCCCGGTCGCGCCGCGGTGGGTGAGCCCGAAGTCGGCGAGGTAGGCGTGCTCGTGCCCGCCGCGGCTCTCGACCAGGACGTTCGCGGGCTTGACGTCGAGGTGGACCAGGCCGTGGGCGTGCACCGCGTCGAGCGCGTCGGCCACCTGGTCGAGCAGGCGCAGCGCGCGCTCCGGCGCGAGCGGGCGCCCACCGATCAGCGTGGCCAGGTCGCGGCCGTCGACGTGGCGCATCGCGATGTAGAGCCGCTCCTCGCCGTCGGGCCCGGCGGCGTGGTCCACGTCGTAGAGGGGCACGACGTGCGGGTGGTCGACCGCGGAGGTGTTGCGGGCCTCGTCGAGGAAGCGCTCGCGGAACTCGTCGTCGCCGGCGAGCGCGGGGTCGATGACCTTGAGCGCGACGCGGCGGTCGAGCCGGGTGTCGGTGGCGCGGTACACGGTGCTCATGCCGCCGCGGCCGATGACGGACTCGACCCGGAACCGGCCGAGGGAGCTCCCGCTGAGGTCCTCCTCGCCGCGCGCCGGGGCACCCGACCGGGAGGCACCCGGCGCCGCCGGGTCCGACGACCCTGGGTCCGACGGGGGCACCGACACCGCGCCGAGGGTAGTCGCCGGGCTCCGCCGAGCGGGTCCGATCGGGCCCCGGCGTGCCCGGGCGGGCACGATGTGGCGGTGGGTGAGGACGCAGGGGCTCAGGCGCACGGACACGGGCACGACCAGGGGCACGGGCACGACCACGGGGACCCCGCCGCGATGCGCCCGGTCGAGGAGCACGCCGCCGCCGTCGCCGCCCTGGTCGCCCCGACGGGGACCGAGACGGTGCCGCTGGCGCAGGCCCGTGACCGGGTGCTCGCCGCGGATCTCGAGCTCACCGGTCGCGCTGCCGCCGTTCGCGAACTCGGCGATGGACGGCTACGCGGTGCGGGCCGCCGACCTCGCGGGCACTCCGGTCACCCTGCCCGTGACCGAGGACGTGCCCGCCGGTCGCGTCGACGGCCCACCGCTCGCGCCGGGCACGGCGCACCGGATCATGACCGGCGCCCCGCTGCCCGCGGGCGCCGACGCCGTCGTCCAGGTCGAGTGGACCGACGGCGGGCTGCCGGGCGCGACGGTGACCGTCCAGAAGGCCGTCGACGCCGGGCAGAGCGTGCGGGGCGCGGGCGAGGACGTCACCGCCGGGCAGGTCGTGCTCACGGCCGGGACGGTGCTGGGCCCGGCGCAGATCGGGCTGGCCGCCGCGGTCGGCGCCGCCGAGCTCGCGGTGCACCGGCGCCCGCGGGTGCTCGTCCTCTCGACCGGCTCCGAGCTCGTCGCCCCCGGGCAGCCACTGCGGCACGGCCAGATCCACGAGTCCAACGGGCCGATGCTCGCCGCGGCCGTCGACGACGCGGGGGGAGAGGCGCGGCTGCTGCGCTTCGTCCCCGACGACGTCGACCAGTTCCTGGGAACGCTCGACGCGGCACTGGCGGAGCCGACCGACCTCGTCATCACCTCCGGGGGCGTGAGCGCCGGGGCCTACGAGGTGGTCAAGGACGCCTTCGCCCCGCGGGGCGTCACCTTCACCAAGGTCGCGATGCAGCCCGGCATGCCGCAGGGAGCCGGCCGGTACGCCCACGACGGGCGCTCCGTCCCCGTCGTGACCCTCCCCGGCAACCCGGTGAGCTCCCTGGTGTCGTTCGAGGTGTTCGTCCGGCCGGTGCTGCGCGCGGCGGCCGGCCAGCCGCACCCCGGACGGGCACGGGTGACCGCCCGGGTCTCGGAGGACCTGCGCTCCCCGGCGGGACGGCGCCAGTTCCGCCGGGGCCGGCTCGACGCGCTCACCGGCACGGTGAGCCCGGTCGGGGCCGCCGGGTCCCACCTGCTCGCCGCGCTCGCGCACGCGGACTGCCTGTTCGTGGTCGGCGAGGACGTCACCGAGGTCGCGGCGGGCACCGAGGTGGAGGTCTGGCTCCTCGACGCGCCGCCGTGATCCGGCGGACCCGGCTGAACCGTTCCCGGGCGCCCGACGTGCCATCGAGGCCCGTCGAGCCGCCGGGCGAGTGCTTTCGTTACGCCGGCCGAGGGACTCGGCCTTGGGATCCCGACGAAGATCGGGCACCATGTGTGAGAACTCTCATGGCAGACACGCCACGGAGTTCGACCGGGGTAGTCCGATGCGCGATCGAGTGATGATCGTCGTCGACCAACCGCTTGTCGCTGGGGAGCGGACGAGCGGTTCTCGGCCGGGGTCGCCGTCTCGGGGGATGGCGGCCCCGGCCCCCGCCCCGCTCCGCGACCCGGGGGGCGCGGTTCCTGCGCCGATGGTTCCCGAGCGCGGGGTTCCCGGGCACCGCCCGATAGGTTCGCCGTGTCCGCTCCTCGACGCAGGGATCCCCATACCGATGGTCGTGCCCGACCGCTCCCCCGCGCCCGGCGACCCGGGAGCCACCGCCCGTGAGCAGCTCCCCGCGCCGCGACGCCACCCCGTCCTGCACGCGATCGACCTCGTCCGCGAGACCCTCCCGCCGCTGCACCCGGGCGGGCGGCCCGTCATCGGCGCCGTCGCCGCCGGTGCCCTCGCGCTGCGCGCCGTGCGGGGACGCGGGACGACAGGCGCCGTCCTGAGCACGGCCGCCGTCGCCGCGTTCTTCCGCGCCCCGCGGCGCACCACCCCGCGCCGGGCCGGGGTCGCGGTCGCCCCGGCCGACGGCACCCTGTCCGTGATCGGCGACGCCGAGGCCCCGCCCGAGCTCGTGGCGAAGGGGTTCCCCGCCGGCCCGCGGCCCCGGGTCAGCACGTTCCTGTCGGTCTACGACGTGCACGTCCAGCGGATCCCGGCCGACGGCCAGGTCCTCGCCGTCGAGCACCGCCCCGGCACGTACGTCTCGGCCGACCTGCCCGAGGCCAGCGAGGGCAACGCCCGCACCTCGATGTGGCTGCGCGACACCGCGGGCCGCGACCTCGCCGTCGTGCAGATCGCGGGCCTCGTCGCGCGCCGGATCGTGTGCGACGCGGCCCCGGGCGACGAGGTGGCCGCGGGCGAGACCTACGGGCTCATCCGCTTCGGCTCGCGCGTCGACCTGCTGCTGCCGCCCGGCTCGGAGATCGCGGTCGAGGTGGGTCAGCGCACCGTCGGCGCCGAGACCGTGCTGGCCACCCTCCCGGCCGCCGACACCCTCCCGCAGGCGGCACCCGGTGACGGGGACTGAGCCCGTGCCCGCGTCGACCGCACCCGGCGTCCGCCTGCTGCCCAACGCCGTCACCGTCCTCGCGCTGTGCTCGGGGCTCTCCGGCGTGCAGTTCATGCTGGCCGACAACCACGTGGGTGCCATCGCCGCGATCGCGCTGGCCGGCGTCTTCGACGCCCTCGACGGCAGGCTCGCCCGGCTCCTCGACGCCACCAGCCGCATCGGCGCCGAGCTGGACTCGCTGTCGGACTGCATCTCGTTCGGCGTCTCCCCCGCGCTGATCCTCTTCCTCTGGCAGCTGCACGACCTGCGGGTCGGCTGGGTGGTGGCGCTCGTCCTCGTGGTGTCGACGGCCCTGCGGCTCGCGCGCTTCAACACGCTCTCCGACGACGCCGAGGCCCCGCCCTTCGCCGGGGAGTTCTTCGTCGGCGTGCCCTCGCCCGCCGGGGCACTGGTGTCGCTGACCCCGCTGGCGACGGAGCTGCTCCTGGGCCCGGGCTGGTGGTCGGCGCCGGTGACGGTCGCGATCTGGACCGTGCTCTCGGCCGGACTGATGATCTCCCGGATCCCGACGGCGTCGCTGAAGAGCGTCCGCGTGCCGCCGCAGGCCGTGGCCCCGGCGCTCGTGCTGGTCGCGCTCGCCGCGGCCGCCGTCGTCGCCGTCCCGTTCGCGCTCTACCCCGTCGCGATCCTGCTCTACCTGGCCCACATCCCGTACGCCGTCTACCGGTACCGCTGGCTGGAGCGCCACCCCGAGGTCTGGCACGTCCCGCCGCGTCAGCGCCGGGCCGTCCGGCGCGCCCACCGCCGGCTCGGCCTGCTGCCGCCGCGGCGGCCACTGCCGCGGCGCGTGGCCGGTGCCGCCGCCCGGGCGGGACGCCGCACGATGAACCGCGACCGGGCGGGCACCGGCTCACGCCAGCTCGGGCTGCGCGGGTCCCGGCGGCGCGCGCAGGAACGGCGCACCCAGGAGCGCCGGGCCCAGGAACGGCGCGGCCAGGACCGTCCCAGCCCTGATCGTCCCGGCCCCGACCGCCCCGGGCCCGACCGCCCTGACCGCTCGGGCCCCGACCGGCCCGGCCCCCAGGACCGGACGTGACCGGGCCGTCGGTCCCGCAGGTCACGCTGACCGCTCAGCTCTCGACGTCGGCCGCCGACGCCCGCCGGGGCGTGGTCCGGCTGCACGCGGAGGTGCTCGCGGCGCTCGGGCTGACCGCGTGGGACGCAGTGCGCGTGGTCGGCACCCGCGCGACCGTCGCGCTGGCGGCACCGGCCACCGGCCCCGTCTCGCCGGGCACCGCCACGCTCGACGAGACCGCGATGGTCAACGCCGGCATCGTCGCCGGGACCCCTGTCGCCGTCGAGCCGGTGGCCGTGACGGCGGCACGCACGATCACCGTCGCGGGCTCGCGGCTCGCCTCCGCCGCCGTCGCACCGGAGACCGTGCGCCTCGCCCTGACCGGCAAGGTGGTCACCCCCGGCGACACGGTCTCGCTGCTCCCCCAGGACCTCGCCCCCGTGCCCGGGGCGGACGCCGTCGGGACCCGCACCCGCCTGTCCGCGGAGCTGGGCGGCACCTGGACGACGGAGCTGGTCACCGTCGTGGCGGCCGAGCCCGAGGCGAACGCCGCGTACGCCGTCGGGCCGAGCTCCGTGGTGGAGTGGCAGGGCGGGGCCCGCACCGGATCGGCGGAGCCGGCGACGACGGGGTCCCGGGAGTGGGCACCGTCGGGGTTCTTCGCCGGGGCGCCGTCGACCGCTCCCGCCGCACCCGGACCGGGGGTCGCCGCCGCGGCCGCCGGGTCGACCGCGGCGCCCGTTCCCGCTGCCCCGCCTGCCGCGCCCGAGCCGCCCCCGCCCGCCGTCAGCGACCTCGTCGGGCAGCAGGACGCGGCCCGACGGCTGGGTGAGTGGTTCGAGCTGGTGTTCCGCCGCCCCGAGCTCCTGACCCGGCTCGGCGCCGCCCCGCGGCTGGCGGTGCTCGTGGTGGGGCCCGAGGGCGTCGGGCGCACCACCTTCGTGCGCGCGGTCGCCGCCGAGGCCGACGTGGCCGTCGTCGTGCTCGACGCTCCCGGGGCGGCCGCGCTGGAGGCCGGTGCCGCCGCGGAGCGGGTCCGCACCGCCTGCCGCCGCGCCCGCGAGGCAGCCTCCGGCGACCGGCACGCCGTGCTGCTCGTGCCCGACATCGAGATCCTCCTGCCCGCCTCGGACCCGCCGCCGCTCGCGACCGTCGTGCTCGACGAGCTGCGCGCCGTGGTCGCGTCCGGTCGGGTCGCCCTCGTCGCGACCACGCAGGGCTCCGAGTCGGTCGACCCGCGGCTGCGCGCCCCCGACCTCGTCGACCGCGAGCTCGGCCTGGCGGCCCCCGATGACCGTGGCCGTGCCGAGCTGCTGCGGGTCCTGCTGCGCGAGGTGCCGCTGGCCGGCGACGTCGACCTCGGCGTCATCGGGCTGCGCACCCCCGGCTTCGTCGCCGCCGACCTCGTCGCGCTGCGCCGCGAGGCCGCCGTGCGCGCGGCGCTGCGCGGGCCGGGCGCCGAGGACGACGAGCTGCGGCTGTCCCAGGACGACCTGCTCGGGGCCGTGACCTCGGTGCGGCCGGTCGCGCTCTCGTCGTCGGGCTCGCAGACGCTGCACTCGGGCGGGCTGACCCTCGATGACGTCGGCGACATGGTCGAGACCAAGCAGGCCCTCACCGAGACCGTGCTGTGGCCGCTGAGCTACCCCGATTCGTTCGCGCGCCTCGGCGTCGACCCGCCGCGCGGGGTGCTGCTCTACGGGCCGCCCGGCGGCGGGAAGACCTTCCTCATGCGGGCGCTGGCCGGCACGGGGCGGCTCAACGTGTTCGTCGTCAAGGGCGCCGAGCTGCTCGACAAGTACGTCGGCGAGTCCGAGCGGGCGGTCCGCGAGCTGTTCCGGCGGGCGTCGGACGCCGCTCCGGCGCTGGTCTTCCTCGACGAGGTCGACGCGCTGGCGCCCCGCCGCGGCGGCTCGACCGACGCCGGGGTGGCCGACCGGGTGGTGGCCGCGCTGCTGACCGAGCTCGACGGGGCGGAGCCGCTGCGCGACGTCGTCGTGCTCGGTGCCACCAACCGACCCGATCTCATCGACCCGGCGCTGCTGCGGCCCGGCCGGCTCGAACGCCAGATCTACGTGCCGCCGCCGGACGCACCGGCTCGCGCCGCGATCCTGCGCGCCGCGTCGAAGGCGACGCCGCTGGCGCACGACGTCGACCTCGACGCCCTCGCCGAGGACCTCGAGGGCTACTCGGCCGCCGATTGCGCGGCGCTGGTCCGGGAGGCGGCGCTGACCGCGATGCGGGCCTCGCTGGACTCGACCGAGGTCACCGCCGCCCACTTCGCCGCGGCCCGGCAGGCCGTGCGTCCCTCGCTGGACCCGCGTCAGCTCGCCGACCTGGAGGCGTACGCGTCGCGGAGGTGAGCGCGGCGCCTGCCGTGGCAGCAATGGCGCGTTGCTGCCGTCCGACGGCAGGACGGCGCCGTTCACGCATCCGTGGCCTCGTCCCGGGATGGCAGCAATGGCGCTTTGCTGCCATCCGACGGCAGGACGGCGCCGCTCACCCACCGGGCCTCGACGGGCCTCAGGAGCCCTTCTGCGCCGTCTGGCCCCAGTTGTTGGTGGCGATGACGATGACGCCGGGCGAGGCGTTCGCGAGGCCGGGGAAGCGGGGTTCCGAGCGCAGGCCGAACGCGGCCGCGACGGCGTCCGCCGCACCCTGCTCGTCGGTCCCGGGCCGGTAGTAGGCGGTGCTCACCGGGACGACGCCCTGCGCGTAGTTGCCGGTCTCGACGACGTCGAAGCCACGCGAGCGCATCTGGTCGCCCGCCTTCTCCGCGAGCCCGACGATCATCGAGTTGTTGTAGACGCGGACCGGGACGCCCGCGTAGGTGGCCGAGCCACCACCGCCACCGCCGCCGGACCCGCCACCGACCGAGCCGGCCGAGCCGCCGGTGGCACCCGGCACGATCGGGGGCGCCACCGCGACCGGCGGCAGCGCGCCGACCACCGGCGGGGCCGCACCGGGCGCCGGCGCGCCGGGAGCCAGGGCGCCGGGGAGCGGAGCAGCGGGCGCGGGGGCACCGGGCTGGCCGGGGGCCGCGGGGTTGGCCTGGCCCGGGGCGGGAGCCGGCGGGGTGGCGTCGCCGGGCTGGGTCCCGGGAGCGGGCCCGGCGGCCGCGGTCGGCGGGGCGGCGGGTGCGCTCGAGGTGCCCTGCCCGCCGAGGCTGATCAGACCCACGACGGCGGCGATGGCTGCCACGCCGAGCAGCGCGACGGCCGCGATGCGCAAGCGGGAGGCGCCGGACGCCCCGGGACCCGTCATGACCCTGCTCCCCTTCCGGTGCCGACGCCCCTTCACCCACAGGCGTCGCGTTCAGGGAGTCAGGAGACCACTAGCTGGGCTCCACACCGAGGCGACGCGCCGCACGGGCACGTTGACGTGTCTGACGCAGCCGGCGGAGGCGCTTCACGAGCATCGGGTCGGCCGCGTGGGCCTCGGGACGGTCCACGAGCGCGTTGAGGACCTGGTAGTACCGCGTGGCCGACATGTCGAAGAGCTCGCGGATCGCCTGCTCCTTGGCGCCGGCGTACTTCCACCACTGGCGCTCGAAGGCGAGGATCTCCCGGTCACGCCGGGTGAGACCGTCCTGCGGCGCCGAGGCGTGCCGCCCGGACAGGGCAGCGGCGGGCGCCGGGTCG
This sequence comes from uncultured Actinomycetota bacterium, assembly GCA_963849235.1. GTDB lineage: Bacteria > Actinomycetota > Actinomycetes > Mycobacteriales > Pseudonocardiaceae > Actinomycetospora. The sequence continues at coordinate 132,480 of CAWKGY010000017.1, forward strand.
GTCGAGGCTGCTGGAGCGTCCATCACTCTCCTCGGAGAGGCTCGTTCCTCCGGGCGCCCGGCGATCTCGACGGTGTCCACTCCTGAACCGACGACCGGGGTCCCCCTACCGAATGACACGGGTGTCATTCGCGTGCCTCCATTCAACCACGGCCCCCCGACAACACCGAGGCAACGCACACCGTCACCCCCGCGGAGCGGCTCACTAGGCTGCCCCGCCGTGACCGTCCGCCCGATCCTGATCACCGGCGAACCCGTCCTGCACACCCCCACGCGGCCGTTCGACGACGACGAGTTCGGCACGGACGCCCTGCGGACCCTCGTCGACGACCTCTTCGAGACGATGGACGCCGCCCACGGCGTGGGGCTGGCCGCGAACCAGATCGGTGTCGGGCGCCGGGTGTTCGTCTACGACTGCCCCGACCCCGAGCTCGACGGCGAGCGCCGTCGCGGCGTCGTCGTCAACCCGGTCCTCGAGTCCGGCCCCGTCCCGGAGACGATGCCCGACGAGGACGACGACGCCGAGGGCTGCCTCTCGATCCCCGGGGAGAACTTCCCGACCGGGCGGGCGGAGTGGGCGAAGGTCACCGGCCGCGACGTCGAGGGCGAGCCGCTGGAGGTCGAGGGACTCGGCTTCTTCGCCCGGTGCCTCCAGCACGAGACCGACCACCTCGACGGGCTCGTCTACACCGACCGGCTCATCGGCCGGAACAAGCGGGCGGCCAAGCGGGCGGTGCGCGACCACGGCTGGGGCGTGCCCGGACTCTCGTGGATGCCGGGCGTCGACCCGGACCCGTTCGGCCACTGACCCTCGGCCATCGCGGCAGCAATGGCGCTTTCCTGCCGTACGACGGCAGGAAAGCGCCATTGCTGGCCTCCCCCAGGGCGGGTTCGCCCAGAGCGCACATCCTCGCCCGTTACTGCTGCAACGGTGTAAGCACGAGGGTGTGGACGAGCTCGACTCCTACTCCCGCACCGTGGTCGCCGTCGCGGAGACGGTCGGCCCCGCCGTGGCCGCCCTCGCCGTCGGCGACCCCGAACGCCCGCGCGGCGCGGGCTCCGCCGTCGTGGTCACCGACCCCGACGGCCCCGGCGCCGTCCTCGTGACCAACGCCCACGTCGTCGCCGGCTCGAAGACCGGCCGCGCCACCTTCGCCGACGGGACCCACGCCGACGTCCGCGTCCTCGGCGCCGACCCGCTCTCCGACCTCGCCGTCCTGCGCATCCACCCCGACGCGACCACCCCGGCGCCGGTCGCCCTCGGGGACGCCGCCGACCTGCGGGTGGGCCAGCTCGTCGTGGCCGTCGGCAACCCCTTCGGCCTCGCCGGCAGCGTCACCGCGGGCGTGGTGAGCGGCCTCGGCCGCTCGCTGCCCACCCGGGACGGCAGCGCGAGCCGCGTCGTCGAGGACGTCATCCAGACCGACGCCGCGCTGAACCCCGGCAACTCCGGCGGGGCCCTGGCCGACGCCTCGGGCCACGTCGTCGGGATCAACACCGCGGTGGCGGGCGTCGGGCTCGGCCTGGCCGTCCCGATCACGACGACGACCCGCGACATCCTCGGGGCGCTGCGCTCCGAGGGCCGGGTGCGTCGCGGCTACCTGGGCGTCGTCGGGTCGCCCGCGCCGCTGCCGGTCGAGATCGCGGCCCGGCTCGGGCGCGGGACCGGTCTGCGGGTGGCCGACGTCGTCGCGGGGAGCCCGGCGGCCCAGGCCGGCCTGCGGCCCGGGGACCTCGTCGTGTCCGCGGACCGCGAGCCGGTCGCCGACGCCCAGGGCCTCCAGCGTCGGCTCTTCGCCTCCTCGATCGGGCGCACCCTGCCGGTGACCGTGCTGCGCGGGCAGGCCATGGTCGACGTCCTCGCGGTGCCGACCGAGCTCACGCGCTAGACCCCGCCGGCCGCCTTGCCGCACCCGGGACGCGGTGGCACCGTCGAGATCACCATGAGCGCGCCCCCGAACACCCCCGCCCCGGTCCGGCAGCCGCCGGTCGCGCTGTCGATCGCCGGTACCGACTCCGGGGGCGGCGCGGGGATGACGGCCGACGTCCGCGCCTTCGCCGCGTGCGGGGTGCACGGGTCGGTCGCGGTCACGGCCGTGACGGTGCAGAACTCGCTCGGGGTCTCGGGGTTCCACGAGGTGCCCGTCGACGTCGTCGCCGCCCAGATCCGCACGGTCGCCGGCGACATGGGCGTCGACGCCGCCAAGACCGGGATGCTCGCGTCGCGGGCGATCATCGAGGCCGTCGTCGGGGCGTGCGACGCGGTCGGCATCGGCCGACGGGCGGCCGTGGGCCCGGGCGTCCCGTTCGTCGTGGACCCGGTCGCCGCGTCGATGCACGGCAGCCCGCTGCTCGCCGACGACGCCCTGGACGCCGTCCGGACCGAGCTCCTCCCCCGCGCCACCCTCGTGACCCCCAACCTCGACGAGATCGCGCTGCTCGCGGACGTCAAGGTCGTCGACGACGCCTCGGCCCGCGAGGCGGCCGCCGCCCTGCACGCGATGGGCGCGGCCGCGGTCCTCGTCAAGGGCGGGCACCTGGAGGCGACGACGGGCCGATCCCAGCCGGAGTGCGTGGACCTGCTCTCGTTCGACTCCGGCGAGGTCCACGAGTTCCGTTCGCCGCGGCTGCCCGGCACGCACACCCACGGCGGCGGCGACTCGCTGGCCGCGGCGATCACGGCGGGGCTCGCCCGCGGGATGTCGCTGGTGGACGCCGTGGCCCTGGGCAAGGCGTTCATCACCCGCGCCGTCGAGCACTCCTACCCGCTGGGCGCGGGCCACGGGCCGGTGTCGACGCTGTGGGCCGCGGCGCTGTAGGCCCCGGCTCCCCACCCGGCCTCGTGACATCCTGCGACGCATGGCCGAGACGCCTCCCCGCGCGCTGACGATCGCCGGCTCCGACTCCGGGGGCGCGGCCGGTCTCGAGGCCGACCTGCGGGCGATGACGGTCTGCGGCGTGCACGGCTGCGTCGCGGTCACGGCCGTGACGGTGCAGAACTCGCTCGGCGTCTCGGACGTCCACCTGGTCCCGCCCGAGATCGTGGCGGCGCAGGTGCGGGCCGTCGTCGGCGACATCGGCGTCGGTGCCGCCAAGACCGGGATGCTCGCGACGGCGGGGATCATCGAGGCGGTCGCGGGGGTCGTCGACGAGGTGGGGATCGGCCGGGACGACGGCCGCACCCCGTTCCTCGTCGACCCCGTCGCCGCCTCCATGTACGGCGAGCCGCTGCTGGCCGACGACGCCATGGAGGCCATCCGGACCCTGCTCTTCCCCCGCGCCGCGCTCGTCACCCCCAACCTCGACGAGGTCCGGTTGCTCGCCGGGGTGACGGTCACCGACCGGGACTCCGCCCGGAAGGCCGCCGACGCGCTGCACGACCTCGGCGCCCGCTGGGTCCTCGTCAAGGGCGGTCACCTGCACGGCTCGCCGGAGGTCACCGACCTGCTCTCCGACGGCGAGCAGACCTGGGAGTTCGCCGGCCCCCGCATCGACACCCCGCACGTGCACGGCGCGGGCGACGCCCTGGGCAGCGCGGCCTGCGCGGGCCTCGCCCGGGGCCTCGCGATGCCCGAGGCGGTGGCCTACGCGGAGCGCTACATCCGCCGGGCGGTGGCGGCGTCGTACCCGCTCGGCGCCGGGACGGGCCCGGTGTCGCCGCTGTGGGCGGTCGCGGACTGGGACGACGCGTCCTAGTCAGGGATCAGGGCGCGGTCCGGGATCAGGGTGCGGCCAGCTCCCGCACCGGCGACCCGGCGGCGTAGGCCTCGATGTCCTCGACGGCGTCGGCGTACATCGTCGTGAACGTCTTGCCGGTCACGTAGCCCAGGTGCGGGGTGAGGACGGTGCGCGGCGCCGACCGCCACGGGGAGTCCGCCGGGAGCGGCTCGATGCCGTAGACGTCGAGGCCCGCGCCGCCGATCGACCCGGCGTGCAGGGCCTCCAGCAGCGCGTCCTCGTCGACGATCGGCCCGCGGGAGGTGTTCACCAGGATCGCCTGCGAGGTCATCCGCCCGATGTCCTCCCGCCCGACGAGGCCGCGGCTGCCCCGGGAGAGCTTCATGTGGATCGTCACGACGTCCGAGGTGGCGAAGAGCTCCTCCTTGTCGACCGGGGTGACCCCGACCGACCGGGCGTCCTCCGGGTCGAGGTGCCGGCTCCAGGCCGCGACGTCCATCCCGAACGCCTGCCCGACGGCGGCGACCGGCTTGCCGATCCCGCCGAGGCCCACGATGCCGAGGCGACGCCCCTTGAGGTCGCCGCCGACGGTCTGCTGCCAGCCGCCCTCGCGCAGGCGCCGGTCCTCCTCGGGGACGTGGCGCACCGCCGCGAGGATGAGCGCCCACGTCATCTCCACCGTGGCCGCGTTGTCCATCACGCCGCCCGTCCCCGACACCGTGATCCCCGCCCGGTGCGCGGCCGCGACGTCGATGGCGGCGTTGGCCGGGCCCGTCGTCACCAGCAGGCGCAGGTTCGGGAGCTTCTCGAGCACCTCGGCGGGGAAGGCGGTGCGCTCGCGCATGACGACGAGCGCGTCGAACGGCTCGAGCGCGGCGACGACGTCGTCGGGCTCGCCCAGGTGGTGGTGGAACGGCGTGATCTCCGCGCCGAGGCCGTCGGTGACGCGGTGCCACTCCGCGCTCTCCAGGGCCACGTGCTGGTAGTCGTCCAGGATCGCGACCTTGCGGACCTCGGGCACGGCGGGTGACCTCCTGGGGAACGGTGCTGCGGCGAAGGGCCGACCGGCCCCGTCGGCGGTGTGCCCCCACGGGTGGCCGGGCACACACCTCGACGTGAGCCTCACCCTGGCCCCCCGCGGCCCGCGCCTCCTCCTCTACGCCGAGCGACCGCGCCGCCGGATGCTGCAGGTGCTCAGCGACCTCGCCGTCGTCGTGTGGGTCGTGCTGGTCGTCACGGCCGCGATCGCGCTGCACGACACGGTCCTCGCCCTCCAGGCGCCCGGGCGCGGGCTCACCGACGCGGGCGACCGGGTGCGCGGGGTGTTCGACGGGGCCGCGCAGGCCGCGGGCGGAGTGCCCTTCGTCGGCGACCGGCTCTCCGGCGCCTTCTCCCCCGGCACCGACGCGGGGACGGCGATCGCCGACGCCGGGCGGGCGCAGGTCGAGGCGGTCGCGGCCGTCGCGACCGGCCTCGGGTGGCTGGTGGTGGTCGTCGCCGCCCTCCCGGTCCTCGTCGCCTGGTTCACGCTGCGCCTCCGGTGGGTGCTCCGCGCCCGGAACGCCCTCGCCGCACGGGATCTCGACGTGGACCTGCTCGCGCTGCGGGCGCTCGTCGGGGGCGCACCCGGGCGGGTGCGTCGGGCCGCGGGCCCCGATGGGGACCCCGCGGGGGCGTGGCGACGCGGAGATGCCGCGGTACTGCTCCGGCTGGCCGACGTGGAACTGCGACGGATGGGCCTGCGCGGGGCGAACTCGGTGACCACTCGCGCGCCGTCGATCACCCGTCCGGACGCGTCGGGAGACGGGTGACACGGGGGCCGTCACACCGGGACGCCACCCGCACGTCCTACCCTGCACCCGTCCGGAAGGGCAGCTCGGGCGATGCGGGAGGGTGGGGACGTGGTCACCGTGGGCACCGGCAGGACGACGCGCGACGCCGTCGCGCGCGGTGTGACGGCCGTGCGCTCCCGGGTGACCGGTTTCGTCGCCCGCCAGTACCTCTCCTGGCGTAGCCGGCGGGGCCTCGACCCGATGAGCCTCATCCCCGACTACGCGCTCATGCCGCTGCGCCGTGACGGCCTCGACCCGGTGCCCGCGCTGCGGGAGTACCGCGAGGACCACCCGGTGCGCGACTTCCCGCTGCCGTTCGGGGTGAAGGCCTGGCTGGTGACCGGGCACGAGGAGGCCCGCGAGGTCCTCGGCCGCACCCGTGGGCTGTCCACCGACTTCGGCCACCTCGTCGGCCGCGCCGGGATCGGCTCCGGGCAGAACCCCGGCGGGCTCGGGTTCACCGACCCGCCGGAGCACACCCGCTTGCGGCACCTGCTCACCCCGGAGTTCACCGGCCGGCGGCTCTCCCGGCTGGGCCCGCGGATCACCGAGATCGTCGACGGCCGGCTCGACGCGATGGCGGCGATGGCCGAGCGGGGCGAGGAGGTCGACCTCGTCCGCGACTTCGCCACGCCGATCCCGTCGCTGACGATCTGCGAGCTGCTCGGCATCCCCTACGACGAGCGCGACGAGTTCCAGGCGCTCTCGACGGCCCGGTTCGACCTGCTGGCCGGCGCGACGGCCGCCTTCGACAAGATCTCCGAGTCGCTGGTCTACCTGCGCGGGGTCGTCGAGCGGCAGCGGGAGACGCCCGGCGACGGCCTGCTCGGCATGCTCATCCGCGAGCACGGCGACGAGCTCGACACCGACGAGCTCGCCGAGCTCGCCGACGGTCTGCTCACCGGCGGGCTGGAGACCTCGGCGTCGATGCTGGCGCTCGGCTCGGTGCTGGTGCTGCGGGACCCGGAGGTCGCGGCGATGGTGCGCGACGAGCCCGACTCGGTGCACGGCTTCGTCGAGGAGCTGCTGCGCTACCTCACCGTGGTCCAGATCGCCTTCCCGCGGTTCGCCACCGAGCCCATGACGATCGGCGGCGTCGACCTCGCGGAGGGCGACGGCATCCTCGTCTCGCTCTCGGCGGCCGACCGCGACCCGCGCCTGACCCCGGACCCCGAGGTCTTCGACCCGCGCCGGACCCCGACGCCGCACCTGGCGTTCGGCCACGGCATCCACCGCTGCATCGGGGCGGAACTGGCGCGGATGGAGCTGCGGACGGCCTACCCGGCGCTGCTCCGGCGGTTCCCGCGCATCGCGATGGCCGTCGACGAGCGGACGCTGCCGCTGCGGACCACGTCGATCGTGTACGGGGTCGACGCGCTGCCGGTGACGCTGAACTGATGAGCGAGCGCCGGGTCAGCCGGGACATCGTCGTCGACGCCCCGCCGTCCGCCGTCTTCGCGGTCCTCGCCGACCCCCGGGAGCACGGCCGGTTCGACGGTTCCGGCACCGTCCGGTCCGCGGTCAAGGGCCCGGACCGGCTCTCCCTCGGCGCCCGCTTCGGCATGTCGATGCGCCTGGGTGTGCCGTACGTGATCAGCAACGAGGTCGTGGAGTTCGAGGAGGACCGCCGCATCGCCTGGCGTCACGTCGGCCACCACCGCTGGCGCTACGAGTTGGAGCCGGTCGGCGAGGGCTCGACGAAGGTGACCGAGACCTTCGACTGGTCGACCGCCCGCGCCCCGAAGCTCCTCGAGCTGGTCGGTTACCCGGCGACCAACACCCGCGGGATCGAGGCGACGCTGCCGCGCCTGAAGTCCTACGTCGAGGACCGGGCAGGCTCCTGAGATGCCCTACGCCTCCGTCGACGGCCTCTCGCTCTACTACGAGGAGCACGGCGAGGGCGGGGTGCCGCTGCTGCTCGTCCCCGGCGGGCACCTCACGATCGACCTCACCTATGACGACGTCCTCCCGCAGCTCGCGTCCCGACGCCGGGTGGTGGCGGTCGAGCAACAGGGTCACGGCCGGACCGCGGACATCGACCGGGCGCCGACGCTCGCGAACCTCGCCGGCGATCTCGTCGGCCTGCTCGACCACCTCGGCCTGGACCGGGTCGACGCCCTCGGGTTCAGCCTGGGTGGCCTCGCCCTGATGGAGGCGGCGACCCGGTGGCCCGACCGCTTCGAGCGGTTCGTGTTCGCCTCCGGCCACGTCCGCCCCGACGGGTACCACCCCGAGATCTTCGATCCCTCCCGCTGGGCCACCTCCACGCGGATGCCCACCGCCGACGACTTCGCGGCGATGCAGCAGGAGCACGAACGCCTGGCCCCCGCAGGCTCTCCCGACCTGCCGACGCTCATGGCGAAGCTGCGGCCGACCGTCCAGGGGTTCACCGGCTGGTCCGACGACGAGCTGGCCCGGGTCACGGCCCGCACCCTCGTCATGATCGGTGACCACGACTTCGTGACGGTCGAGCACGCGGCGCTGGAGCTCGAGCTCATCCCGGACGCCCGGCTCGCCGTCGTCCCCGCCGCGACGCACAACGGCCTCCTGCACCGGGCCGACGTCGTGCTCCCGATCCTCGAGGACTTCCTCGCCCGCTAGCCCTGCTCCACCGTCGGCGACGACGCCTGCGCCCAGAACCGCCGCGGGATCCGGCCCGCCCCGTGCGCCAGCCGGCCCGACCGCACGGCCAGCCGCATCGCCGTCGCCATCGCCTCCGGGTCGGACGCCCGGGTCACGGCCGTCGCCAGGAGCACCGCGTCGCAGCCCAGCTCCATCGCCTGCGCCGCCTCGGACGCCGTCCCGATCCCCGCGTCGAGCACCACCGGCACCGGCCGGTCCGCCATCGCCGCGACGATCATCTCGATGTTGTGCGGGTTGCGGATGCCCAGCCCCGTCCCGATCGGCGAGCCCAGCGGCATCACCGCGGCGCACCCGGCGTCGGCGAGCTTCGAGGCCAGCACCGGGTCGTCGTTCGTGTACGGCAGGACGGTGAACCCGTCGTCGACGAGCTGCTCGGCGGCGTCGAGGAGCTCGATGGGGTCGGGCAGCAGCGTGCGCTCGTCGGCGACGACCTCGAGCTTGACCAGGTCGGTCCCCAGCGCCTCGCGGGCCAGCCGGGCCGTGAGCACCGCCTCCGCCGCCGTCCGGCAGCCCGCGGTGTTCGGCAGCGCCTCGATGCCCAGACGCTCCAGCAGCGCGAGCACCCCCGGCCCGCCGCCCGCGTCGAGCCGGCGCATGGCCACCGTCGTCAGCGCCGTCCCGGACGCGACGAGCGCCCGCTCGAGCACCGCCAGGTTCGCGGCGCCCCCGGTCCCCATGATCAGCCGGGACCCGATCGCCCGGCCACCGATCACCAGCGGATCCGCACCCACGTCCGCCGTCGCCTCGCTCGCCACGCTCACATCAGCCCCCCTGCACCGCGGTCAGCACCTCGAGCACCGTGCCCTCGCGCAGCGGCGTGGACGCCCACCACGCACGCGGGACCACCTCGCCCCCCATCGCGACCGCCACACCGCGCTCGGGGACGCCGTGGGCGGCGAGCACGTCGGCGAGGGTCGCGTCGCGGGCGACCTCGATGACGACGCCGTTGAGGAGCACGGTCACGGGGACACCTCCAGCGTGGCGAGCCGGGACGCCGAGGCCGCGCGCCGACTCGTCCGGGACCGGACGACCGGCGAGCAGGTTCCCGACGACGTCGGCGGTCAGAGCGGTGAGCAGGATGCCGTTGCGGCCGTGCCCGAAGCAGGCGAGCAGACCCTCGGGTGCGCCCGGCACCGCGCCGAGCACCGGCAGGTTGTCGGCGGTCCCGGGGCGGAAGGAGGCCGAGGACTCCTCGAGCGCGTAGTCGGCGATCCCGGGCAGCACCCGCTCGGTATCGGCGAGCAGGTCACGGACCCCACCGACGGTGACGTCGGCGTCGAAGCCGACCTCGTACTGCGTCGCGCCCAGGACGAGCCGCCCGCCGTCGCGCGGCACGGCGTACGACCGCGCGCCCGGCCACCGCCGCGCGGACCGTCCGCGACGGGGGCGGCAACGACCCGGGGCGCGCCCGCACCCGCAGGATCTCCCCCTTGACCGGGCGGACGAGCCCGTCGAGGGCCGGGTGCAGCGTCGCCGACCAGGCGCCCGCCGCGACGACGACCCGCTCCGCCGCGATCCGCTCCCCCGACGCCAGCTCCACGCCGGACACCGCGCCCCCCGACTCCGCCACCCGCACGACGGGCTCGGCCCGTACGACGACGCCGGCCCGCTCGGCCGCCGCCCGCAGCGCGGCGAGCAGGAGGCGGTTGTCGACGGCGAGGTCGTCGGGGACCGCGAGCCCGGCCCGGACGGCGGGTCCGAGGGCGGGTTCCCGACGACGGGTCTCGCGGCCGGTCAGGCGCTCGGCGTCGCGTCCCCACGCCCGCAGGTGCTCGACGACGCGGTCGAGGTCCTCGCGGTCGGCGGCGTCGACGACCACCGCCAGCGTCCCCGCCCGGCGCAGCCCGACCGAGCGCCCGGAGGCCTGCTCGACGGCCTCGGCGAAGGCGGGCCACCGGGCCAGCGAGGCGGAGCCCAGCTCCAGCAGGTCGCGCTCCCCGGGCCAGGCCTCGGTGATCGGGGCGAGCATGCCGCCGGCCACCCACGAGGCTCCCGAGCCCGGCTCGGGATCGACGAGGACGACCTCACGGGCGAGGTGGTCGCGCGCGGCGACCCAGGCCGCCGTCGTCCCGACGACGCCGGCGCCGACGACCACCACGCGGTCGGCACGCTCGCTCATGATTCCCTCCCTGCGCCGGCATGACCCGGATCAGGTTCGACGGTCGGGACCCTCGCGCTCGCGCGCCGTCCCCTCTCAGCCCGGCGGCTCCGGGCTCCCGTGGTTCTGCTCGGCCGCCAGCCTACGCGCTAGCGTCGGTCGCGATGACCACCTCGACGCAGGCCCCGGAGGACCTCGGCGCCCGGCGCCGCGAGCGGCTCGCCCGGGCCCGGCTCTACGTCTGCACCGACGCCCGCCGCGAGCGCGGCGACCTCGCCGAGTTCGCCGACGCCGCGCTGCGCGGCGGGGTGGACCTGCTGCAGCTGCGCGAGAAGGGGATGGAGGCGCGCGAGGAGCTGGCCGCCCTGGAGGTCCTCGCGGACGCCTGCCGCCGGCACGGCGCGCTGCTCGCCGTCAACGACCGCGCCGACGTGGCCCTCGCCGCCGGCGCCGACGTGCTGCACCTCGGGCAGGACGACCTGCCCGTCGCGACGGCCCGCCGGATCCTCGGCGACGACGTGCTCGATCGGGCGCTCCACGCACGACGTCGACCAGGCCCGGGCCGGCGCCGTCGAGCCCGGCGTCGACTACTTCTGCACCGGTCCGTGCTGGCCGACCCCGACGAAGCCGGGCCGTCCGGCCCCCGGTCTCGACCTCGTCCGGGCCACCGCCGCGGCCGCGCCGTCGCGCCCGTGGTTCGCGATCGGCGGGATCGACCACGCCCGGCTCGGGGAGGTGGTCGCCGCGGGGGCGACGCGGGTCGTGGTCGTCCGGGCGGTCACCGAGGCCGACGACCCGGAGGCCGCCGCGCGGGCCCTCCTCGGTGACCTGCCCGGCTAGTTGCCGGAGCTGCCGGTCTCGCCCTGGAACTGCGGGACCAGGGAGGACAGGACCCCGCCGCCGCTCTGCTGCTTGCTGGTGGTCGGGGACGACGTGCGCGTCGAGTTCGACCCGGTCCCGCCCTGCTGGTCGTTCGCTCCGGAGCGCTCGGTCGAGCGCGTCGTCGACGAGTCCGAGCTGCCCGAGCTGTCCGTGGTCGGCGTCTCGCTCGTCGAGGTGGCGTCACCGGTCGTCTGCCCGAAGAGCGAGCCGACCGAGGTGCCGGAGTCGCCTCCCGAGAGCGGGTGCCCGGCGGCCGACTCGACGGCGAAGCTCGCGAGCAGCCCGATGGCGAAGATGCTGGCCGCGACGCCGCCGAGGGTGACCCAGGTCTTCCACGAGACCTTCCGGCGCGGCCGGTCGACCGCCCCGGCGAGCTGGGTGGGCTGCTCGTCGGGTCCCGGGCCGCCGATGAGCGCCGTCGTCGGGTCCGCGCCGGGCGGCAACGGCATGCCCGGGGGCGGGGTGGGGATGCCGGGCGTGGGGACACGGCGGGTGGGATCGACCGGACCCGCGGGCGGGCCCGGGGGCAGGAGGCGGCCGTCCGGGCCGCGCGGCGGACCGTCGGGGGTGCGGGCATCGGGGATGCGGCGGGTCGGGTCCGCGTTCGGCGGCACCGGGCGCCCGCCGGCGTCGAGGCGCGTCGTCACCGTGCGGCCCCCGGCGCGCAGCTGCTGCGGGGCGCCGGCCTGCTGGGTGGGCTGCGGGGTGCCGATCTGTCGGCGCCCGGGGGCGAGCCCGCCGTCGGGCAGCCGGTGGGTGGGCATCTGCGGCGCGGCGCCGGGCCGGTTGGGGGGCCCGGCGGGGGCCGGGGCCCCCGGCGGACGCGCGCCGGGCGCACCCGGGCGGGCGCTGCCGCCCGGAGCGGGTGCCCCGCGCACGCCCGGCCGGGCCACGGCGGTGGGGGCGCCGTCGCCGGTCACCTTCGCGACGGCGTGCGCGACCTTGGTCCCGGCGGCCGCGTTGACCACGAGCCGGTCCTTCACCGCGTCCCGGGTGCGCTCGAGCGAGCGCTGGTAGAGCGTCGAGCCGACCGTCGAGACGATCGAGGCGACGGCCGCGCCACCGATGGTCCCGGCCACCCCCATGAAGGATCCGAGGATCGCCGCGGTCGCCGCGGCGAGCGCGCCCGCCACGATCTGCGGGATCGACAAACCGGAGGACGTGCTCTTCGAGTCGTCCGGTGGGGTCGCGTCGCCGCCCGCCGTCCTCGTCGAGGTCTGTGCCATGGCTCCCAGGGCTCGTCGTCACATCGGGGTCGTTCGGTCTCTCCGGTCGGGCAGCACCAGTGCGCCGCCGCTGCGCGGATTCGTCTCGGGAGACGTCCACCAGGGTGCCAGTGTGGCTCCGCGGTGAGGACGTTCACCCCCCGCCCGTTCCGGAGGTGGGTCGGCCCGGCGGAGCGGTGTGCTCCGGACGGGGCAGCGAGACGCGATCGGCACGGCCGAGGATGATCTGGGCATGTCCTGGAGCACCTTCGTCGCCGTGGGCGACAGCTTCACCGAAGGAATCGGAGACGTCGACCCCCGGACCGGCATCGAGCGTGGCTGGGCCGACCGGGTCGCGGAGGCCCTCGCGGCACGATCACCCGATCTGCGGTACGCCAACCTCGCCGTACGGGGTCAGCTGCTCGACCAGATCGTGGCCACCCAGGTCGAGGCCGCCCACGCCATGGCGCCGGACCTCGTCAGCGTCTGCGCGGCGGGCAACGACCTCCTCCGCCCCTCCGCGCGGCCCGCCGACCTGGCACGACGGCTCGACGCCGCGGTGGTGCGGCTCGGTGACGAGGGCGCCGACGTCCTCGTGTTCACCGGCTTCAACACCCGCGCGACGCCCGTCGTCGACCTCGTGGGCCGCCGGCTCGCGACCATGAACGAGCACATCCGTGAGATCGCCCACCGTCGGGGCGCCCGGCTGGTCGACCTCTGGGAGATGGACACCCTGGCCGACCCGCGGGCCCGCGCCGACGACCGCCTGCACCTCAACCCCGAGGGCCACCGCCGGGTCGCGGCGCGGGTGTGCGAGGTCCTCGGCGTGCCCACCGACGTCGACTGGCGCGACCCGTGGCCCCCGGCGCAGCCCACGCCGTGGGTCCGCCGCCGCGAGGAGGACCTGCGCTGGGCGCGGGAGCACCTCATCCCGTGGGTCGGGCGCCGCGTCCAGGGCCGCAGCACCGGGGACGGCCGCCCGCCGAAGCGTCCGGAGCCGGCGCCGGTCCGCTGACCCCGTCAGGAAGGGTCCATCCTCACATCGGGTCGGACGCCACGTCGGAGGCCTGCGGGCTGGACGACGGTGCCTCCACCGGGTGCCGCGGACCCGGGTGCCCGGGCGGGAGCGCCGAGCGCACCAGCGGCCACGACCCGAGCGCGCACACGATCACGAGCGGCCACGTGAGCACGACCTGGGCGATGCCGAGCGCCACCACGTGGTCGGTGAACCACAGCGGCAGCAGCACCACGATCCGCACCAGGTACTGCGCGGCCCACAGCCAGCTCGCGCGGCAGTAGCCGCGGACCAGGTCCGGGTCGTTCCGCCACGACCGCGGCTTGCCCAGGGCCGCGCTCACCACGAGCCCCAGCAGCGGCCAGCGGATCGCGATCGAGACCAACCAGGCCGCGAGGCTCCCGGCGTTGGCGATGATGCGCGGGAGGAAGAAGTCCTCGGCGCGGCCGGTGTAGAGCGCGATCAGCGTCGCGGCGACGGCGATCAGCAGGCCCACCGACGCCGCCCGGGGCCGTTCCCCACCGCGCCACCGGACCACCGCGATCACCAGCGCGACGACCACCGCGGCGAGCCCGCCGAGCAGGATCGGCTCCGGCCACCCCAGCGTCCGGGCGAGGAGCCAGACGACGACGAAGGCGACGGTGGGCAGGGCCGCGTCGGCCATCTGGCGCCCGGTGCCCGCGAGGATCTCGAGGAGGGGATCGTCCCGGCGCCTGATCCGCACGCGCTCCACCCTAGGTGAGGGCAGCCTCGCCTCCTGCGAGCGGCGAGGGCCCGGCTACGGCGTCGTCGCCGGCGCGACCCCGCGCCGCATCATCTCGGCGCGGAACTCCGGCGACGGCGTCGACGGCGTGGAGACGTCCACGAGCAGGCCGTTGGGGTCGGTCAGGAGCATGCGGCGGCGCCCGTAGAACTGGTCGCGGGGCGGCGCGACGACCGGGACGCCCTGGCGTCGCGCCTCGATGTGCAGGGCGTCGACGTCGTCGACCACGAAGGTGAGGACGATGCCCGCGGGGTCGGCGCGGTAGGGCGGCGGCACCATCTCGTGCCCGACGGCCCAGATGCCGAGCTCGCACGCCGGATGACCCTCGCCGTCGGGCGTCGTCGTGAGCGCCACGTAGTAGTCGCTGTCGAAGGCGACCTCGAAGCCCAGGAGCCCCACGAAGAAGTCGCGGGTCTCCGGCAGGCGGTCGGACAGGATGGTCGGGAACGCTCGACGCAGCGCCATCGGGGCCTCCTCGCGGGTCGTGCCCATCATGGGCGATGCCCCCGACGGGGCCGACCGGGAGGGGTCACGACGCGGTCTCGGCCCCCACCCGGTCGAGCGCGTCCATGACGCGTGTCCCGACGGTCGCGCGGATCACGGCCCAGCACGCCTCGGTGAGCTGGGCGCCCAGGGCCTCGACGTCGGCCCCGTGCGGCTCGTCGAGCCAGTGCGCCGCGGCGGCGTCGACCATCCCGACGAGGCCGTAGGCCAGCGGGTGCGCCGTCGGCGGCGGGATCTCGGCACCCAGCGAACCGTCGACGAGCATCTGCGCCACGTGCGCGGACACCACGCCGCGGACGTTGGTGCTCGCGGTCTCGACGGAGTCGCTCGTCGGGAGCGAGTTGCGCTTGAGGTAGTGGTAGACGTTCTCGTGCGCGGCCAGCCAGCGCAGGTGTGCGGCGATCGCACGGTCGAGCATCTCGTAGGGCTTGCCCGACGGGCGCCACACCGGCTCCAGCTCGGTGACCAGCCGTTCCACGCTGCGCGCGGCGATGGCGGCCTGCAGGTCGTCCTTGCCGTCGAAGTGCCGGTACAGCCCGGGCCGCGAGACGCCCGCCTGGGCGGCGATCTGCTCGGTGGTGACCTCGGGCCCGTGCTCCTCGATGGCGAGCACGGCGGCGTCGACCAGCTCGAGGCGTCGTGCCTCGCGGTGGCCAGCCCAGCGTCGTGTCCTGCCGTCCATGGTCCGACCAGAGTGCTCCCGACCCGCGGGTAGCGACAACTATGCGCAACACCGTGTACGGGGTACATTGCGTCGCATGACCACGCTCGACCGTGACCACTCCGCGGCCCGCCTGCTCACGGCCAGCGCGCGGCACACCCTGGACCCGGCGCTCGAGGTCGACTGGACGGCTCCCGTCGACCCCGCGGGCTGGGCCGTCCCGCCGGAGCGGATCTCGCTCTACGGCACGGCCCTCTGGGACGACCTCGACGACGACGCCCGGCGCACGCTGGCGCGTCACGAGGCGGCGAGCCTGCTCTCGGTCGGACTGTGGTTCGAGGTCCTGCTCATGCAGATGCTCGTGCGCCACGCGTTCGACCTCGACCTGCGCCGCCCGCACGCGCAGTACGCACTCACCGAGGTCGGCGACGAGACGCGGCACTCGGTGATGTTCGCCCGGGCCGTCGACGCGATGGGGTGCCCGGACTACCGCCCGCACGGCCGGCTGCACCGCATCGGCGGCTGGTACGGCCACCTCGGCGCCGGGGCGAGCATGTTCGCGTCCGTCCTCGTGGCCGAGGAGGCCACCGACCGGCTGCAGCGCGAGTCGATGCACGACGAGCGCGTGCTCCCGCTGATGCGCTCGGTGGCGCGGGTGCACGTCGTCGAGGAGGCCCGCCACGTGCGGTTCGCCCGCGAGGAGCTGGCCCGCCTCGTGCCGACGCTGTCGCGGGCGCAGCTCGAGAAGGAGCGGTGGCTGACCGCGCTCGTGAGCACCGAGGTCGTCAACTCGCTGTGGCAGGCGCGGGTCTACCGCAGCGTCGGGCTCTCGGGCCGGACGGGTCGCGCGGCGGCGCAGGCGAACCCGCACCACCGCGCGACCAGGCGGTTCATGCTGGAGAAGGTGCTCGCGTTCCTCTCCGAGGTCGGCATGGTCGGCGGCCCCTCGGAACGCGTCTGGCAGCGCGTCCTGGGCTGAGCCCTAGTAGGGCACGCCGCCCTGGATGGCCACGCGCTCGGCGACCCGCGGGTGCGGGTGGTAGTCGCCGACCGCGTAGTGCTGCGTCGCCCGGTTGTCCCAGAACGCCACGGTGCCCTCGGTCCAGCGGTACCGGACCTGGAACTCCGGGGTGTGCGCCTGGGCGAAGAGGTGGCGCAGCAGCGCGTCGGACTCCGCCTGCTCCATCCCGACGATCCGCGTCGTGAAGGAGGCGTTGACGAAGAGCGTGCGCCGCCCGGTCTCCGGGTGGGTCCGGACGACGGGGTGGGTCACCGGCGGGAAGGCGTCCTCCAGCCGGGCGATCTTCTCCGGCGCCAGGAACCGCGCGAAGCCGGGCACCATGTCGTGCACCGCCTCCGCGTCGTCGATCCGCGCCCGCACCTCGTCGGAGAGGTTGTCGTACGCGGCCGCCATGTCCGCCCACATGGTGTCCCCGCCGAACGGCGGCGCGGTCACCATGCGCAGGACGGCACCCATCGCCGGCGCGGGCCGGAACGACGTGTCGACGTGCCAGATGTTCTCGTAGGTCGGCGGGCCGTCGCCGCCCTTGGCGAAGCGGACCACGGTCGCGTCCTCGCCCGCCTCGAGCAGCGGGTTGGTCTCGAGCTCGCCCCAGAGCCGCCCGAACGCCTGCTGCGCCTCGCTGCTCAGGTGCTGGCCGGGGAAGAAGAGCACCTTCCACTCGAGCAGCGCGCGACGGATCTCGGCACGGACCTCGTCCGACAGCGGCGACGCCAGGTCGACGCCGGTGATCTCGGCGCCGAGGGTCACCCCGAGCGGGGTCACGCCGAGGTGCCCGTACTCCTCGTCCCAGCGGTCCGGCCCGTCCCCCGGCAGGCGGCGCAGGTAGCGCCGTCCCTCGAGGAGATCGATGGCGGGGGTGGCACGGGGTCGGTCGGGGTTCGCCTGCTCCGTGCCGACCCCGCCGGTGGGCACACCGGTTTCGAGGATGGTCGTCACATCCGCCGATCATGGGACATCGCGGGCAGTCCGACAACCGCCGGACGTCGAGGTCGTGCCGGTCACCGGTCCGACACGGGACCCGCACACGGGCGTCACATGGTCGACACGGGGCCGCGATCGAGTGGCTTGGGCCGAGAGGGGGGCGGACCACCCGAACGACGCAGAGGAGAACCGCTGTGACGGACGTCCAGGCTGCGGTGCCGGCCCCACCGATCCCCCGGTCGGAGCAACCCGCCGTCGTCGAGCCGCGACCGACGGTGCTCGTGGTCGGTCCACGCGCCGACGCCCGCGGGGGCATCGGCAGCGTCCAGCACGTGCTCGAGCAGTACGCCTCCGCGCTCGCCGACCTCGAGGTCGTCACCACCCACCGCGACGGCCCCGTCGGGACACGGCTGCGGGCGATGGCCCTGGGCACCGCCCGGGCCGCGCGCCGGATCGTCGTGGGGCGACCCGCCGTCGCGCACATGCACGTCTCGCAGCGGGGATCGGTGCTCCGCAAGGGCCTGCTCGGGCTGCTCGCCCGGGCGTGCGACGTGCCGGTGGTCATGCACCTGCACGGCTCGGCGTTCCTCGACTGGTTCGACGGACTCCCCCACCCGGCCCGCCGCGTCGTGCGCGGGCTGCTGCGGCCGCACCGCCTCGTCGTGCTCTCCGAGTCCCTCCGCGAGCCGTACACCGGGCGCCTGGGTGGGCCGGCCGACCGCGTCGTCGCGCTGCCCAATCCCGTCGAATGGCCCGCGACCCTCCCGCCCGTCGACCCGACCGGGCCCGTGACGGCGCTCTTCCTCGGCCGCTTCGGCGCCCGCAAGGGCATCTACGACCTCATCGACGCGTGCGCCCGGCTCGCCCCCGAACACCGGCGTCGGCTGCGGCTGGTCGCCGCGGGCGACGGCGAGATCGACGAGGTCCGCGACGCCATCACCGACGCCGGGGTCGCCGACGTCGTCGAGGTCGCCCCGTGGCTCGACCGCGCGGACCGCGACGACCTGCTGCGGCGCGCCCAGCTGCTCGTGCTCCCGAGCTCCGCCGAGGGGCTCCCGATGGCGGTGCTCGAGGCCATGGCGTTCGGCGTGGTGCCGGTGGTCACCCCGGTCGGCGCCCTGCCCGAGCTGGTGCACGACGCCGTGAACGGCGTCGTCGTCCCCGTCGGCGATCCCGACGCCCTCGCCCGCGCGCTCGAGACGCTGCTCGCCGACGACGAGGGCCGCGTCGCGCTGGGTCGCCACGCCCGGGAGGACGCCGAGGCCTACTCGGCGCCCCGCTGGGCCGCGCGGCTCGCAGCGATCTGGGCCGACGCCGTGGGCCCGGGACCTCAGGGACGGTCGAGCACGAAGAAGTACGGCGCGGCGTCGCCGCGGTGGTCCATCAGGCCCAGCAGCCGGGTCTCCGAGACCCGGCGGAACACGTCGTTGATGGGCCGCGCGTCGTAGATCATCGTCGCGGTCGCGACGCCCCGGTACTCCGTGGTCCGCAGCCGCGCGGTGTACCGGGAGGTCGCGAGCAGGGGACGCCCGAGCGTGATCACCCGGTGCAGCCACGGGCGGCGCACCGCCTCGGGGAGCGGGAGGCCCATGGGGACGCGGATCGGGTCGACGGCGAACGTGGCGGTCCGGTCGGCGTTCCAGAAGAGCAGCGGGTGCACGCGGTCGGCCCCGTCGAAGCGCTTCCCCGCCCACCCCGTCGCCCCGAGCAGGCCGTCCATCGGGTGGCCGGTCGGGAACTCCTGGCCGCGCCACTCCCCGAGCATCTCGTCGGGCGTCACGGCGGGCAGGGTGTCGAACAGCGCCAGGGCCTCGTCGGTGCGCACCTCGCCGCGGTTCGCGCGGGAGAGCAGGACGTCGAAGGACGGGTCCACGGTCGTCATGGGGGCGAGTGTGCCGCGTGTCCCGGAAACGCCCCAGGGCCGTGTGATCCAGACGGCGATCTAGACGGCGACGGCGCGGGCGATGAGGTCGTCCAGCGTCGCGACCAGCCCCTGCGCGGTCCGGCCCGTGGTGCCCGAGAGGACGTCCCGCAGCCCGCACAGGTGCCCGAGGGGGTCCCGGCCGACGCGGGCGAACGGGGCCACGGCGAGCGCCTCGGCATGGTCGATCAGGGCGTCGAGCTTCGACCCCCAGAGACCGTCGTCGACGAGCACGTCCAGCTCGACGATGGCGGTGCGCGCGATCATCCGGATTCGGGTCGCGTCGGACATGACACTCACGTCGAGTGACTTTACGGCGACGCCCTGTGGATGAATCGCTCATTCACCCCGGGCGGTGACGGCCGTCCGGTGAGCGGGCGCCCTGATCAGCCCAGTGGCGTGTGCACCGAGAGGAAGCTCGCGATGCTCTCCCGCGCCGCGTCGTTGTACTCCGGGGCCTTCCAGCGCTCGACCAGCGTCGCGTGCGGCGCCACGTCGGCGAGCATCGCCGAGGCGGACGCCGGGTGGGGCTCGTCGCCGCCCGCGAAGACGAGGATCGGCGCGTCGAACCCGGCGACGGCGGTGTCGGGGACGCTCCAGAGCGTGTTGTCGGAGCCGAAGAGGTTCCCGCGCATCGCGTGCCAGTCGGCCTCCGACGCCTCGGGGTGGTGCTTCGCCTCCTCGTCGGCGAACTCGTCGAACCGGCCGAGGAAGGCGTCGCGGTTGTCGTCGAAGCCGATCGGCTGCAGGCAGACCGCCGACGCGACGCGGTCCGGGGCCGTCGCCAGCAGGTTGGCGATGAAGGAGCCGCCGATGCACATGCCGAGCAGGTGGCAGCGCTCGATGCCGAGGTGGTCGAGCAGCGCCAGGTGGTCGGCGGTGTAGGAGTCCCACCCGTCGGAGGCGTGGACGGGCGCCCACGACTCGCCCGCGTTGCGCTGGTCGACGAGCGACGACGCGGTGGTCCGCGGCGACGGCCCCCGGCACGTCCCAGGGCGCGTAGGACCACGCCTCGATCGTCGAGCGCAGGCCGCCGGGCGCGAACGCCAGGACCGGGAACCCCTCACCGATCTCCTCGTAGTGGATGCGGACGTGGCCGTTCTCCATGACCGACATGGCGCGGGACTTCCCCGGCGCCCGTCGCGCTACGCCGCGATCCGGGCCGCTAGGCCGGCCGCTGGACCGGGGCGGCCGCGACGGCGAGGGCCTCGGCGATCCGCGCGCCGTCCGACCCGGCCAGCGCGGCGCACGCCAGCCGGCGGTCACCGGTGATCTCGCGGAGCACGACGTCGGGCGGCGGCACGTACGCGTCGCGCTCCGCCTCGGTGGTGAACTCGACCTCGCCGATGACGAGTCCCGCGAGCGGCCCGGCGAGCAGGTCCACCGCGAAGGGCGGCACGTCGAGCCGGACCTTGCGCAGGACGTCGGCGGGCAACGCGGCCAGCGCGCGGTACTCGTCGTCGTCGAGGTACACCGTCGTGATGAGGCCCGGCCGCCCGTCGGGCTGCGGAATCTTCTGGGTCAGCTTGTGGAAGACCGATCCGTCGTCGTTCTGCTGGCGCCGTAGCCGCAGGCGGGTGCCGTGGAGGTAGCGGTCCACCAGGTGCACGCGCCGCACCGACTCGCCGGGCACCCGGGAGAGCAGGAACCGGCGCTCCAGCTCGAGCTTGGCGTACTGCCGTTCCTTGCCCGGGGGCGCCGACGGGTTGAGCACGGGGTCGAGACTCGCAGGTCTCCCGACGCCCGCCAATCGGCTCAACCCTCGGCGTCGAGCCTGCGGTCGAGCTCGTCCTGGTCGGGCAGGCCACGTCGGTTTCCCGTGTCAGCTCGCGGGGTCGGGGGCCGCGCTCGCCGCCACGCGGTAGAAGCCCGGGTTCGGGACGACGCGCTGCGTGCGGCGGGCGGCGGCCACCGAGGTCTGCAGCTGCGGCGTGCCCGTGGCCGCCTGCTGGGCCTCCCGGCTGTCCCACTGCGTGACGTTGACGAGCTGGAAGCGCTCGTCGTCGGAGACCGCCTCGAGCAGCTGCGCGCCGCGGAAGCCGGGCGCGCCCTCGACGAGCCGGATGCGCTCGACCCAGCCCGCCCGGAACGCGTCGACGTCCTCGCGCGGGATCTCGAAGATGTTGAGGAAGGTGACCGGTGCGTCGACCGGGTCCGGTGCCGTCATGGGCCGAGCTTCCGACCTCGACCGCACTCGAGGTCAAGGGGACGGCGGCCGAGTGGCGACTCGGTCGCTCGGTCGTTCTGTGGCGGCGGAACCGTGTCCGATGGACAGGGCTCTCCTCGGCGATCGGTGGAAGCCGCCACCGAGTCGCGGCGACTCGGTCACTCGACCACGGATCCGACGGAGGACCCGTCCGCGGACCTCAGGCGTCGGCGCCGCTGACGATGACGAACCGGCTCCGGGCGGCGAGCTCGTCGGGGTCGTCGGATGCTGCCTCGTCGTCCGCCGAAGCGTCGTACAGCATGATCGTCCGCTCGGGCGCCTGCTCCTTCGAGGAGGTGAGCTCGTCGATGACGAAGCCGGCGGCGACGCCGAGCATCCACACGTCCTTGGCGATCGGGAGGCCCTGCGGGGTCGGGCGCAGGCTGCCCTCCTGCCGCATCCCGGGCGTGCGCAGGTACAGGCCGAGGAGCCCGGCGGAGAACGCCGCGAGGCCGGCGCCCGCGACCAGGGTGGGCACGACGGGCAGCAGCAGCGCGGCGCCGAGGGCGATCTCGCTGGTCGAGAGCACCTTCAGGAACTGGGTGGGCGTCAGCTTCCCGAGGAACGGATAGGTGCCGGTCGCCATACCGTGCAGGGCACCGGCGGTTGCCTCGTCGCCGTGGGACTTCTCGATCCCCGAGTTGAGGATGAACGCCCCGGTGGCGATGCGCCCGGGGATGTGACGGCCCTTGAGGGGGAGCCTCATGGTGAACCTTCCGTAGCTGGCGGTTGCCGCGTCGGCCTCTAGTCGGTCGACGCGCAACCCGGTCGCCCAGTTCACACCCTTTCGGCTCAGCAGGGCAGGGGGCGAAGCACGAGCGCCGTCCCTCGGCACCCGCGACGATCATCGTCGTCGCAGGTGGGGACCGAG
>CAWKGY010000018.1:0-21648 GCA_963849235.1 uncultured Actinomycetota bacterium
GGCGAGGTTGCGGTGCAGCTGGGTGATCTTCTCGACCTTGACCCCGTGCCCGAGCTCGACCTCGTAGCGGGTCACCGTGGGTCCGCGCACGAACCCGGTGACCTGCGCGTCGATCTTGAACTGCTCGAGCACGCCGGTGATCGCCTCGATCATGGCGTCGTTGGCGGCGCTGCGGGCCTTCGGCGGGTCGCCCGCGATGAGCAGGTCCGGCGGGGGCAGGTGGTAGGCGGCGTCCGGGTCGGCGATCTCGCGGTGCGAGCTGAAGCTCGTCGCGGCGTGCGGGTCGGTCTCGGAGTCCGGGACGTCGACGACGGGCGGGGTCTCGGGGATCTCGGCGGCCGGGACCTTCTTGCGGGTGCGGGCCGGCGGGACCGGGGCGGGCTCGTCGGGGACGGGCGCGACGACGGGCGGGGCCACGGCGTCGGCGGGATCGACCGCCGGGTCGCCGGCGAGGGCCGCGTCGCGGTGCCGGGCCGGGTGCGCCGCGGCGTCGGCGGCCTCGAGCTCCCCGGTGGTCGCGGCGTCCGCGGCGCGCCTGCGCCGGGACCGGGGCAGCGCGGTGGTCTCGGCGTCGGGGTCGTCGGCGTCCGGGGCCTCCGGGTCGACGTCGTCGATCCCGCCCCACTCGTCGTCGTACGCGTCGTCGTCGAACGCCTCACCGGTGATCAGGCAGCGGACCCGACGCGGCACGTCGCGCACCGGGGTGCCGGTGAGCACGAGCAGCCCGAACGCGGCGACGAGCACGAGCACCGGCATCGCGAGCCAGACGGTGACCCCGGCCGTGATCGGGTCGGCCACCCAGGCACCGATCACCCCGCCCGCGGCCTGCCGGCCGGCGAGCAGCGCCGGCGCGCCGACGGACAGGTGCCAGACGCCCAGCACCCCGAGGGTGAGCAGGAGGGCCCCGACGACGGTGCGGGGGCGGGTCTCCGGGTCGGGGTCGGTCCGCATGAGCACCACGGCGATCCCGACGAGGATCACCGGCAGCCCGAGGGCCACCGACCCGAGCACGGTGCGGAACGCGACCTGGATACCGGTGCCGATCGGGCCCCCGGCACCGAGCCACAGGCCCGCGGCGGTGACCAGCGCGAGGACGACGAGGCCGAGGGCGATCCCGTCGCGGCGGTGCGCCGCGTCGATCTCCCGGCCGCGCCCGATGGTGCGGGCGACGGAACCCAGGCCGCGCGCGGCGAGCCCCCAGGTGCCCTTCAGACCGCGGACGAGCGGCCCGGGACCCCGACGCGACGCGGGCCTCCGGGCCGGGGCGCGACGGTTCCCGCCGCCCTTGGCCGGGGCCCGGCGGCCGGAGGCACCACCACCCGAGCCACCCCGGCCCGCGGTGCCACGACCCGAGCCCGCCCGCGGCGCGGGCTGCGCCGACTCCGTGGTGCGCGCCGGCGTGCGGCCCCGCGTGAGGGGCCGACTGCGCGCGGAGGTGTCGGTACGGGCCATGGCGGACACGGTAACCGGGCCGCCCCATCCGTCCCGGGAGCCACACGCGCAAGGTCCCCTATGTGCGGGCCACCGCGAAGATCCGTCGGAACGGGAACCACGTCGAGCCGTCGGGGCTGCGGGGATAGGCCTCGCGGAGCCGCGGGGCGAGCTCGGCGGTGTAGGCGGAGAAGTCGGCGTCGGAGAGCGCATCGCGCACCGGGCGCAGCGCCGTCCCCGAGACCCAGTGCAGCACCGGGTCCTCGCCGGTGAGCCGCTGGAGGTAGGTGGTCTCCCAGACGTCGACCGCGCCCGCCCCGGCGCCGACGAGGTCGTCGGCGTAGTCGGCGGGCTCGACGACGGTCGCGGCGTCGCGCAGCGGGACGCCGAACCGGTCGGCCACCTCCCGGGCCAGCTCGTGCGACGGGGCGGTGAAGTTGCCCGGGACCTGCATCGCGAGCCATCCCCCCGCGGGGAGCCCGCGGGTCCAGCGCCGCAGCAGCTCCCGGTGCGCGGGGACCCACTGCAGGACCGCGTTGGTGACGATCACGTCGACGTCCTCGGGGGGCGTCCAGGTCTCGACGTCGGCCTCCACGGCGTCCACCCCGCGGCCGCGGGCGGCGGCCACCATGTCCGGCGAGGAGTCGAACGCGCTGACCCGCGCCGCGGGCCACCGCCCGGCGAGCACCGTCGTCAGGTGCCCTGGCCCGCACCCGGCGTCGACCACGTGGCGCGGCGCGCGGGCACCGACCCGCGCGACGAGGTCGGCGAAGGGCCGGGAGCGGAGATCGTCGAAGTCGAGGTAGAGATCGGGATCCCACGTGGTCGCGCTGCTCACGGCACGGAACCTACGCCCGCGATCAACAGCACGGCCCCCGTCACGCCGGCGCCGAGCACGCACCCGACGATCACCTGGGCGAGCGTGTGCGCGGTCAGCCGCAGCCGGGCCCAGCCCACCGCCGGGACCGCCAGCCACGAGAGCGCCCACCATCCCCCGCCGAGCAGGGTCAGCACGCACGCCGCCGCGCCGACGACCGCCACATGGAGGCTGACCTTCCACACCAGCGTCACCGCCGTGACCACCAGCACCGTCACCAGGACCGCCACCTGCAGGGCCACGATCGCCCGCGGGGCCCCGGCGAGCGCCAGCACGGCCAGCCCGACCAGGACCGACGCCGCGGAGAGGCCCAGCGGCACCGCGCGCTGCTCGCGCCGGGAGAGGTGGTGGTCGGTGTAGCGACCCTGCCGCACCCCGACGTCGACGATGGCCGCCGGGATCGCGACGGTGAACACCATCCCGACCAGCGACCACCCGACGCCGGGCCACCCCGCGGCGAGCGCGCCGACCACCGGGTAGAGCACCGCGAGCAGCAGGGTCGGCGTGAACACCCGGGAGATCAGGGTCGCGGTCCGCACCGGCCCATCCTCTCCCCACGGACGCCCTCAGACGCCCAGCAGGCCGACCGCCACCAGCGCGAACGCCACCACCAGCAGCGCGACGCGGCCGTGGTGGAGCCGGTCCCAGCGCCCCACCTGTGCCCGCCAGTCGCTCGGCGCGCTGCCGGCGGTCCACGTCTTCACCCGGTCGTTGATCGGCACGAGCAGCGTGATCGAGGCGACGACGGCCGCCACCAGCAGCGCCGTCGCCACCACGACCGGCACCGTCCCGGGCCCGCCCCACGCCAGCACCGCCCAGACCACGCCGAGGACGACCGCGCCCGAGTACCAGAACGGCATCACCCGCCCGAGTACCCGCCCGCCGTCGCTGCGCGCCGCCAGACCGGCGTCCCCGGGCAGCCGGTCGAAGATCGGGTTGACGAACACCGCCACCGCGAACTCGACCCCGACGAGCAGGCCGATCACCACCACCGTCACCACACCCAGCACCACCACGACGCCTCCTCGGGTTTCTAGCACTGCTAGTTCGACTACCGACGCTAGCGGATCGTCGCTCGGATATCTAGCGGTGCTAGAGTCGGCGTATGGCCGTCCGGGAACGCAAGGAGCGCGAGCGTGCCGACCGGCACCGCCGCATCGTCGCGGCCGCCCGGGAGCTCGCCGAGGACCAGGGCTGGGACGCCGTCACCACCCGCCGTCTCGCCGACCGGATCGAGTTCAGCCAGCCCGTCCTCTACGGCCACTTCCCCGGCGGCAAGGACGAGATCGTCGCGGGCGTCGCGCTCGAGGGCTTCACGGAGCTGGCGACGACGCTGCGGGCGGCGGTCGACGCCGCCGGGCCCGGCGGCGCGCCGGCGGCGCTGGTCGGGGCCTACCTCGACTTCGCCGCCGCGCACCCGGCCGTCTACACGGCGATGTTCGAGTCCGCCGCGCTGCCCTTCGGCCGCGACGACACCCCGGCGCCGCTGACCGAGGGGTTCGCCGTCCTGCGCGACGTGCTCGCCCCGGCCGCGACCAGCGACCCCGGGCGGTACGCCGAGCTCGCCTGGGCCACGCTGCACGGGCTCGCGACCCTGTCGCGCGCCGGTCGCCTGCCCCCGGACGGGGCGGCGGCCCGGCGCGCCCTCGCGATCGAGCTCCTCGCCCCGGGGCCCCGCGGCTGACCCGGTCTCAGGTGCCCGGGGGGTACTCGTCGCGGAACCGCAGCCCGGGCCCGCCGGCGTGCAGGCCGAGCGGCTCGGCCCGCCCCGCCGGCTCCTCCCAGGCCTCCTGGCGTCCCAGCGCGGTGAGGTCGAGGTAGGCGCGCGTCGTCCCGGTGTCCTCGATCGCCCGGCCGAAGCCCGACCAGGTGTGGAACACCCGGTCGCCGTCGCGCAGGAAGGCGCTCACGCCCGGGTGGTCTCCGCGGCGGTGGGGTCCCCAGTCGATCCCCGCCGCGACGACCTCGGGCTCGGTCCGGAAGTTGAGCAGCACCGGTGCGACGCGGTCGTCGACGGTGGACCAGAAGTCGTAGCCGAAGCGGGAGTCGACCGACGAGTACCAGGGGAACGTCCAGCCCATCCGCTCCCGGAACGCCGCGATCTTCGCGTAGGGCGCCCGGGTGATCGCGGCGAGCGTCGTGTTCGCCGCGTGCAGGTGCTCGAGGTGGGCGATGTCGTCGGCGGTCGCCGAGCAGCTCGGGCACCCGGCGTCCCGGGGGTGCTCCACACCGTCGTCGTCGACGTCGTTGTCCCACATGAACTGGTGGACCACGAGCTGGCGACGCCCCTCGAACAGCTCGGCGAGGGTCACGGTGCCGTCCGGGCCGGTGAACCGGTAGTCCTCGGTCACCTCGACCATCGGCATGCGGCGCCGCTCGGCGTTCACGGCGTCGCGCGCCCTCGTGAGCTCCTTCTCCTTCACCAGCAGCGACCGGCGCGCGGCCAGCCACTCCTCGCGGGTGACGATCTCCGGCAGGGCCATCGTCGGGCTCCTCTCCCCGGCGGGGCGTCTCCCCGCCGTCGAGGGGGCTGACGAGCTCAGGGCCGCGGATTCATCGGTTCGTCGCCGGGGAGTTCGGCGGGCATCCCGCACCGGGCCACGTGCTCGGAGCCGAGGAAGGCCGTGACCTGGGCGATCCGGTCCTCGCGCAGCGTCAGGACGTCGACGACGAAGGCGAGGAACGCCCCGTCGTCGTCGCTCCACCGGTACCCGACGACGGCGGGCTGCCCGTTCGCCGTCGTGGACCGGTGACGCCAGGAGAACGTCAGCGGCTGGTCGAGCAGGAAGTCGGTGACCGCCGCGAGCCCGCGGTACCAGTGCGGCAGCGGCGGCATCGCCCAGGTCACGTCCTGCGTGAGGAGGCCGACGAGACCGTCGGCGTCCCCGCGCTCGAGCGCGGCCGCGTACCGGCCGACGATCTCGGCCAGGCGGGCGTCGCCGAGCGCGCGCAGCGTCCGTTGCTGGGTCTGGTCCGGGACCCTGTCCCGCACCACGGCCCGGGCCCGCTGCAGGGCGCTGTTCACCGAGGCCCGGCTGGTCGCCATGGTGTCGGCGATCTCGTCGGCGGTGAACCCGAGGACCTCGAAGAGCAGGAGCGCGGCGCGCTGGTTGCCCGGCAGGTGCTGCAGGGCGGCGACGAACGCGAGCTCGACCGACTCCCGGTCCTCGACCCGGTCCTCCGGTCCCCGGGGCGTCGCGTCCTGCGGGTACGGGCCGAGCCAGGCGACGTCGGTGACCGGCTCGCCGCGCACGGAGCGCTCGCTGGCGGGCCCGAGGTCCATGGGCAGCGCGCGGCGGCCGCGCCGCTCGATCGCGGTGAGGCAGACGCGGGTCGCGATCCGGTGCAGCCAGGTCCGGACCGAGCTGCGCTCCTCGAAGTCCGCGAACGCCTGCCAGGCGCGGACGAGGGTCTCCTGGGCCGCGTCGTCGGCCTCGTCGACCGACCCGAGCATCCGGTAGCAGTGGGCGTGCAGCTCGCGGCGCCACGGCTCGACGACCTCGGCGAAGGCCGCGTCGTCCCCCGAGCGCGCCCGGGCGACGGCGTCCTCGGTGGTCACCGACGCGAGTCTGCCCGATCACCCGTGGTAGGGAATGACGATGAGCCGGGAGAACCACCTCGTCCTGGCGGTCGTGACCGCCGCTCCCGGCCTGCTGCTCCTGCACCGGCCCGGCGAGACCCCGCCCGCGGTCCTGCCCGGCGGGCGCCCCGAGCCGCGGGAGTCACCGGGCGCGACCGCCGAGCGCGGCTGCCTCGAGGAGACCCGCGTCCGCATCCGCACCGGGCGCCAGCTCGGACGGCTGGTGACCGACGGGATCGCGACCACCTACGTCGCCGCCCGCCCGGTCACCGAGCCGCCGGCCGGCGAGGTCGCCGTGAGCCTGCAGGTCGCCTGGTACCACCTCGACCAGGTCGACCTCGTGCTCCCGGAGCTCTGGGCCCCGGTCCGGCAGTACCTGGAGAAGGTGCTCCGCTCCATGTGAACGGATGTCGTCGCCGGGGCGACGACATCCGTTCACGGTCAGACCGGCAGCACCGTCGGGACGATCATCGGCCGACGGCGGTAGGTCTCGCCGACCCACTTGCCGACGACGCGGCGCACCGACTGCGCGATCCGGTGGGTGTCGGTGATCCCCTCGGCCTCGGTGCGGGAGAGCTCCATCTCGACGAGCGCGACGACGTCCTCGAGCGCCTTCGGGTCGTCGGAGAACCCGCGACCGGACACCCGCGGGGGCGAGACCGCCCGCCCGGTGGTCGCCCCGACGGCGACGGTGATCGCGATGAAGCCGCCCTCGCCGAGGACCAGCCGGTCGGAGAGCGTGGACTCGCCGACGTCGCCGACCTGGTTGCCGTCGACGTAGACGTGCCCGACCTCGACCCGACCGGCGATCGCGGCGTGCTTGTCGACGACGTCGACCACGACGCCGTCCTCGGCGATCACGATGTTGTTCGCCGGGATCCCGACGCGCTTCGCGATCTCGGCGTTGGCGCGCAGGTGCCGCCACTCGCCGTGGACCGGCATGACGTTGCGCGGGCGCAGCGCGTTGTAGAGGAACAGCAGCTCCCCCGCGCTCGCGTGCCCGGAGACGTGCACCTTCGCGACGCCGGAGTGGACCACCTCGGCGCCGAGCCGGGTCAGCCCGTTGATGACGGCGAAGACGGCCGTCTCGTTGCCCGGGATGAGGCTCGAGAGCAGCACCACGGTGTCGCCGGGGGTGATCGTGATCTGCCGGTGGTCACCGCGGGCCATGCGCCCGAGGGCCGAGAGCGGCTCGCCCTGGCTGCCGGTGGAGACGAGCACGACGTCGCTCTCGGGCATCTGCAGGGCGTCGTCGAGGTCGACGAGCAGGCCCTCGGGGATGTCGAGCAGCCCGAGGTCG
The DNA here is from genome assembly GCA_963849235.1 of uncultured Actinomycetota bacterium. Taxonomy (GTDB): domain Bacteria; phylum Actinomycetota; class Actinomycetes; order Mycobacteriales; family Pseudonocardiaceae; genus Actinomycetospora. The sequence goes on from CAWKGY010000018.1 coordinate 7,189, forward strand.
GCGGCGATGCCCATGTTGCGGACCATCGAGCGCCCGGTGAAGCAGACCTTGCGCTCGTGCTTCGCGGCCGCGGTGAGCACCTGTTGCACGCGGTGCACGTGGCTGGCGAAGCAGGCGACGATGAGGCGGCTGGGCGCCTTGCGGAACACGTCGTCGATCACCGGCGCGATGTCGCGCTCCGGCGTCACGAAGCCGGGCACCTCGGCGTTCGTCGAGTCGATCAGCAGCAGGTCGACGCCCTCGTCGCCGAGCCGGGAGAACCCGGCCAGGTCGGTGAGGCGCCCGTCGAGGGGCAGCTGGTCGAGCTTGATGTCGCCGGTGTGCAGCACGGTGCCGCCCGGGGTCCGGATGGCCACGGCGAGGGCGTCGGGGATGGAGTGGTTGACCGCGAAGAACTCGCAGTCGAACGTGCCGAAGTGGTTGCGCTCGCCCTCGCGGACCTCGAGCAGGTGCGGGGTGAGGCGGTGCTCCTTGCACTTGGCCGCCACCAGCGCGAGCGTGAACCGGGACCCGACGATCAGCAGGTCCGGCTTCTGCCGCAGCAGGAACGGCACCGCGCCGATGTGGTCCTCGTGCCCGTGGGTGAGCACCAGCGCGTCGATGTCGTCGAGCCGGTCCTCGATGGCCCGGAAGTCCGGGAGGATGAGGTCGACGCCCGGCGACTCCTCGCTGGGGAAGAGCACGCCGCAGTCGACGACGAGCAGCCGCCCGCCGTACTCGAGCACGGTCATGTTGCGGCCGACCTCGCCGACGCCGCCGAGCGCGACGACGCGCAGCGCGCCCGCCTCGAGGGGCTTCGGCGGCGTGTCGGCGACGACGCCCGAGGTCCGGGGCACCGACTGCGTCGGCACGCCGGAGCCCTGCCCGCAGTCGTGCTTGTCGTGCCCGCCCTGGTCCTGCGCCTTGGGTTGGTCGGGCTTCGGTGAGTTCTGGTTCGGGTTGCCGCCGTTGCCCCGGCGGCGCTGTGCGGTCGATCGGCTCACCGGGTCACCCCGGTGGGGTTCTCGCTGGGAATGTCGGTTCCTCCTGGTCAAGGGGCGTCGCCGGGCGGGCGTCGCATCGACGCCGGGTCACGGGGCGAACGCCCTCGGTGCGACCCCTCGGGGGTCGCGGGATGTCATGGACGGCACGGCACCCGGAGCGCCCGACCGGCGACCCAGTGGGTCCGGTGGCGCGGTCGGCGCTGTCGACGGGCGTGCTCATGCCGTCCTCAGCGTACCGCCCACCCCTGGGGCCGGTGATACGCGAGGGGTCCCTGCCTACAACCCGCGGTCGAGGCCCTTCACGCTGGCGGCGTCGGCCGGCTCGCCCTCGAAGGACACGACGGCCTGCTCGCGGCCGCTGGAGAACATCACGAGCTCCCCGGGCTCCCCCACGACGGTGACCGTGCGCGGGCCCTGCTTGACCGCGTGCTCGCGCCCGTCCGGGGCCTGCAGGGTCACGCCGACCGGGCTGGAGCGGTACGACAGCTTGCCCAGCACCCCGAGCTGCTTCCAGAGGATGGCGTCGCGTGCCGGCTCCGCGGGCCGGGGCGCCCAGCCCTCGACGGCGCGGCGGACGTCCTCGTGGTGGATGAAGTACTCCTGGACGTCGATGCCGGCGAGGAACGGCAGCGCCATGGGGCTCCACGACGGCGGGCCGCTGCGGATCAGCGCGACGTTGGCGCCGTAGTCACGCTGCGCGGCCTGCGACTGCACGCGCTGGGTCCAGAACGCCAGCGGCGGGATCAGGATGCCGGGCGCGGCGTCCGGGCGCCGCTCGCGGATGACGAGGTGGGCCAGCAGGTCGTTGGTCGTCCAGTCGCCGCACAGGGTCGGTTCGTCGGGCCCGCGTTCCAGGAAGAGGTCGGCGAGCGCGTTGCGCTCGGCGACGGCCACGGTGCCTGCGGACCGGGGAGCACTCATGGTCACCTGCTACCCCGTGGGAGACGCGGCGAAGCGGACCTCGACCCGTGGGACCGGCGGGTGGATCATCCCTCGGCGATGAACGGGCTCGACGCGACGCGCGACCCGTTCGCCAGCTCGCTGATCGCGAAGTCGGCGAACACGTTGGGCACCTCGGCCTGCAACAGCTCGAGGCAGGCGATCGCCAGGTCACGGATCTCGACGTCCGCGTGCTCGGTGGCGCGCATCGCGATGAAGTGCCGCCAGGCCCGGTAGTTGCCGGTGACGACGATGCGCGTCTCGGTGGCGTTGGGGAGCACGGCGCGGGCGGCCTGGCGGGCCTGCTTGCGCCGCAGCGTGCGGTCGGGCTCGTCGGCGAAGCGCTCCTCGAGCCCCGCGAGCAGCTTCTCGTAGGAGGCGAGCGCCGCGGCGCCGGCCTCGGCGAAGAGCTCGTGCAGCTCGGGGTCGGAGGCGATGACCTCGGGCTCGACCATCGCCGCGTCCCGCTCGGGCACGTAGCGCTGCGAGAGCTGCGAGTAGGAGAAGTGCCGGTGGCGGATGAGCTCGTGGGTGAGGCTGCGCGACATACCGGTGAGGTAGAAGCTCACGGTGCCGTGCTCGAGCACCGAGAGGTGGCCCACCTCGAGGATGTGGTGCAGGTAGCCGGCGTTCGTCGCCGTCGCGGGGTTCGGCTTCTTCCACGACTGGTAGCAGGCCCGCCCCGCGAACTCGGCGAGCGCCTGCCCGCCGTCGGCGTCGGTCTCCCACGGCACCCCGGCGGGCGGGATGAACTCCGTCTTCGCGATCAGCGTCACCTGCGGCGTCACGGTCTCCGGCACCCGCCCACGGTAACCGCTCATCCGGGGCGATCACCGACACCCGTCGTGGGTACGGGAGCGGCATGACCAAGCCCGTGAGCGACGACCCCGACGACCCGAACATCACGATGACCGTCGCCGGACGGGAGATCACGATCCGCGACCGCTACGAGACGGCGAGCATCGTCAACGACGCGCTCATCGCGGCGGAGTTCTTCGTCGGCTCGCTCTTCTTCTTCGAGGGCATGCCGCACCAGGACGTCGGGGTGTGGCTGTTCGTCGTGGGCTCCGCCCAGCTGGCGATCCGCCCGGCGATCCGGCTCTCGCGCCGGTTCACGTTGCGTCGGCTGGCCTCCGGGAACGGGTACCACGAGAGCGCGGACGATTTCTGACGTCAGGCTGACACCATGACGGTGTTCGCCGGGCGCTGACCGACACCATCTCTCTTGCCGTGGTGTCGTGATGGTGTCACTGTGGCGTCATGGACCTCACGCCCTACGTCACCGCACTGCGGGACGACCTCGCCGCCGCGGCGTCGGTGGGCGACGAGCAGACCGCCCGGGCCGGCACCGCGCTGGCCGGGGCCCTCGAGCCCGCCGTTCGCCTCGCCCTGATGAACGCGCTCTCCGACCTCGCCTCCGAGGTCTCCGACCACCTCGACGACCACTCCGTCTCGCTGCGCCTGCGCGGCCGCGAGGTGGACGTCGCCGTCGAACGCTCCCCCGCCGCCGCCCCCGAGGAGGAGGCCGCCGCGGGCGGCTTCTTCGCCGGCCCGACGTCGAGCCCCTTCGCCGGGCCGGGCGGACCGTTCCGCCGCCCGGGCTTCGACCACCCCGGGTTCACCCCGCCCGGGCGGCCGGGCGCCGGTCCGGGCGACATGGGCGACATCTCCCGGATGACGCTGCGCCTCGTCGACCAGATCAAGGGCCAGGCCGAGCAGGCCGCCGCCGCGCAGGGCATGTCGCTGAACTCCTGGATTCTCGCAGGCGGTGCAGGGCGCGCTGCGCGATTCCTGGGGCCGGAAGGCCCGCGACCACGGATGGGGTCACGACGGGGGCCGCGGCTCCGGTCACGACGCCGGCCACGATTCGGGTCACGACACCGCTCACGACGCCCGCCAGGGCAGCGCGGCCGACGACGAGTCGCGGCAGCAGCCGGCGTCGGGTGACGACGACGAGGGCGGCTCCGGCGTGTCGGGGTGGGTGCGGGGATGAGCGCGCCGACCAGGCAGGAACGCTTCGACGTCGGCGGCCCCGTCGACGCCGCCGTCCAGATCGACGCCGGGCGGGTCGAGGTGCGGCTCGCCGCCCCGGTGAGCCCGGGCGCCGCGACCACCCCGGGCGCCACGTCCACCCCGGGCACCACGTCCACCCCGGGCACCACGACCACCCCGGCGGCGGAGTCCCCCGCCGCGACCGCCGAGCTGCGCGTCGAGGTGGCCGCCGACCCGGAGGGCGCCCCCGGCTGGGTCCAGGGCCTCGCGGGCCTGGTGGACGCCGCCGGCGGGCTCGAGCGCCGGTTCGGGTTCGACCTCGGGGCCATCCCCGGGCTGGGCGTCCGCTCCGGCGAGGCCCCCGACGACCGGGCGGCGCGCGCCGTCGAGGCCGTGGAGATCACCGTCCACGAGGGTCGCCTGTCGGTCCGCGGACCCCGCGAGGTGGTCCTGCGCACCGTGCCGCTGGCCGTCACCGTCCATGCCCCCGCGGGCACCGGGGTGTCGGTGCGGGCGGGCGCGGCGCCGGTCGAGGTGAGCGGTCGGCCGGGCAGCGTGGAGATCGCCACCACCGGCGACGTCACCGTCGACGAGGTCGTCTCCCGGAGCTCGGTGCGCTGCGGGGCGGGCGACGTCGCGATCGCGCGTGTCGCCGGCGTGCTGCGGGTCAAGGGCGGCGCGGGCGACGTCACGCTCGCCGACGTGTCCGCCCCGGTCGAGGTGATCACCGGGAGCGGCTCCGTGCTGGTCGACCGGCTCGCCGCCGACCTCGTGGTGCGCTGCGGCAGCGGCGACATCACCGTCCGGGACGCCTCGGCGGGCGACGTCGACCTCACGACCGGGGCGGGCTCGGTCCGCGTCGGGGTGCACTCCGGGGTGGACGCGTCGGTGGACCTGCGCGCGGCCGCGGGCTCGGCGTCGTCGGACCTGCCGGTCTCGCGCACCCGACCGGAGGGCGGGGCCGGGACGACCGACGCCGCCCCCTTGCGCATCCGCGGCCGGGCCGCGGCCGGGAGCGCCCGGGTCCAGTCGGCCACGCCGGCCTAGGACCCGGACGGACGAACGGCCCCCTCGCTGCGGTGCAGGCAGCGAGGGGGCCGTTCGGTCATGCGTGTGCCGGTCAGTCGGCGCGGGCCCCCGAGAGGGTCGCGCCCAGCACGTCGTGGTTGAGCCGCGAGATCGACGCCAGCGGGATCCCCTTGGGGCACACCTCGGCGCACGCGCCGACGTTGGTGCACCCGCCGAAGTCGAGCTCGTCCTGCTTGGCGAGCATGTTGATCGCGCGGGTCTGCCGCTCCGGCTGGCCCTGCGGGAGCAGGCCGAGGTGGGTGATCTTGGCTGCGGTGAACAGCATCGAGCTGCCGTTCGGGCACGCCGCCACGCAGGCGCCGCAGCCGATGCAGGTGGCCGCGTCGAAGGCGTCGTCGGCGGAGACCTTGTCCACCGGCGTCGCGTGGGCGTCGGGGGCCGAGCCGGTGTTGACGCTGACGTAGCCGCCGGCCTGGATGATCTGGTCGAAGGCCGACCGGTCGGTCACCAGGTCCTTGATCACCGGGAACGCCCGGGCCCGCCACGGCTCCACGTCGATCGTGTCGCCGTCGGAGAAGTGCCGCATGTGCAGCTGGCACGTCGTGGTGTTCTTCTGCGGGCCGTGCGGGATGCCGTTGATGACCATCGCGCACGAGCCGCAGATGCCCTCGCGGCAGTCGTGGTCGAACGAGACCGGCTCCTCGTCGTTCAGGACCAGCTTCTCGTTGAGCACGTCGAGCATCTCGAGGAACGACATGTCCTCCTCGACGTCGTCGAGGTGGTACTTGACCATCTTGCCCTTGGTGTCGGCGTTCTTCTGACGCCACACCCGCAGGGTGAGCTTCATCGGTTGATGCCCTCTTACTTGTAGCTGCGCTGGCTCGGGTGGACGTACGAGAACTCGAGGTCCTCCTTGTGCAGGATCGGCTTGCCGCCGTCCCCCCACTCCCAGGCCGCGACGTACGAGAAGTTCTCGTCGTCGCGCGCCGCCTCGCCGTCCTCGGTCTGGTGCTCGACGCGGAAGTGACCGCCGCACGACTCCTCGCGGTGCAGCGCGTCGAGGCACATGAGCTCCGCGAGCTCCATGAAGTCGGCCACGCGGCCGGCCTTCTCCAGCGACTGGTTGAAGCCGTCCCCGGTCCCGACGATCTTGACGTCGCGCCAGAACTCCTCGCGCAGCGACGGGATCCGGTCGAGGGCCTTCTCCAGGCCCTCCTTGCTGCGCGCCATCCCGCACTGGTCCCACACGAGCTGGCCCAGTTCGCGGTGGAACGAGTCGACGCTGCGGTTCCCGTTGGCCGAGAGCAGCTTGTCGATGCGGGCCCGCGTCGCGTCGACGGCCTCGCGCACGGCGGGGTGGTCGTCGGGCACCGGCTCGAACGGGGCGTCCGCGAGGTAGTCGGCCACGGTCGTCGGCAGGATGAAGTAGCCGTCCGAGAGCCCCTGCATCAGGGCGGACGCACCGAGCCGGTTGGCGCCGTGGTCGGAGAAGTTGGCCTCGCCGCCCACGAACAGGCCCGGGATCGTCGAGCGCAGGTCGTAGTCGACCCAGAGCCCGCCCATCGTGTAGTGGATCGCGGGGTAGATGCGCATCGGGACCTCGTACGGGTCGTCCCCGGTGATGCGCTGGTACATCTCGAAGAGGTTCCCGTACTTCGCCTCGACGGCGTGCCGCCCGAGGCGCCCGATGGCGTCCTTGAAGTCCAGGTACACCCCGAGCCCACCGGGACCGACCCCGTGCTCGGCGTCGCACATGTTCTTCGCGGCACGCGAGGCGATGTCGCGCGGGACCAGGTTCCCGAACGCCGGGTACTGGCGCTCGAGGTAGTAGTCCCGCTCCTCCTCGGGGATGTCGTTCGGGGCGCGGTCGTCGCCGCGCTCCTTCGGCACCCAGACGCGGCCGTCGTTGCGCAGCGACTCCGACATCAGCGTCAGCTTCGACTGGTACTCGCCGCTGACCGGGATGCAGGTCGGGTGGATCTGGGTGTAGCAGGGGTTCGCGAACAGCGCGCCGCGCCGGTGCGCCCGCCACGCGGCGGTCACGTTGGAGCCCTTGGCGTTGGTCGAGAGGTAGTAGACGTTGCCGTAGCCGCCGGTGCAGAGCACCACGACGTCGGCCATGTACGTCTCGATCTCGCCGGTCAGCACGCTGCGGGTGACGATCCCGCGGGCGCGGCCGTCGACCATGATCAGGTCGAGCATCTCGGTGCGCGGGTGCATCTCGACGGTGCCTGCCGCGATCTGGCGCTCCAGGGCCTGGTACGCCCCGAGCAGCAGCTGCTGGCCCGTCTGGCCGCGGGCGTAGAACGTCCGCGAGACCTGGGTGCCGCCGAACGACCGGGTGTCGAGCAGGCCCGAGTACTCCCGGGCGAAGGGGACGCCCTGCGCGACGCACTGGTCGATGATGCTGAGGCTGTTCTCGGCGAGACGGTGGACGTTCGACTCCCGCGAGCGGAAGTCACCGCCCTTGACGGTGTCGTAGAACAGGCGGTGCACCGAGTCGCCGTCGTTGCGGTAGTTCTTGGCGGCGTTGATCCCGCCCTGCGCGGCGATGGAGTGCGCGCGCCGGGGCGAGTCCTGGTAGCAGAACGCCTTCACGTGGTAGCCGGCCTCGCCCAGCGTGGCCGCCGCGGCACCGCCGGCCAGGCCGGTGCCCACGATGATGACGCTCATCTTGCGTCGGTTCGCCGGGTTGACCAGGCGGGCCGAGAACTTGCGGTCGTCCCAGCGGTCGCCGACGGGGCTGTCGGGCGCCCTCGTGTCGGCGATCGGGTCGCCGAGCACGTAGCGGCCCTCGCCCTGCGTCGACGTGGGCTCCTGCTGCAGCTCAGACATTCCTCACCTCACCAGACCGAACATGACGGACAGCGGAATGATCACGAAGCCGGCGGTCACCACGACGGCGACGACGAGCGCGAACGCCTTCAACGAGTTCTGCCGGACGGCCGAGTTGCCGCCCAGGGTCTGGATGCCCGACCACAAACCATGACGGATGTGGAAGCCCAGGGCGATCATGGCGACGATGTAGAAGATCGCCACGACCGGACGGTCGAAGCTCGCCACGAGCTTCTGGTACGCCCCGGCGTTCTCGGGCAGCGGGTTCACGACGCCGAGGGTCAGGTCGAGGATGTGCCAGATCACGAACAGCGCGATGATCACGCCGCCCCAGCGCATGGTCCGGGCGGCGTAGCTGCCCTGGTAGCTCTTGTGCTGGTAGCCGATCGGGCGTGCCTTCTTGGCCTTGTACCAGAGCGAGAACGCGGCCCACATGTGCAGCAGCACCGCGACCGTCAGCACCGTGCGGATGATCCAGAGCACGCCGCCGTACCCGAAGATGTCCTCGCCGAGCGTGCGCAGGTGGATCGAGTAGTTGTCGAAGGTCGTGAGCCCGAAGAAGATCTTCAGGTTCCCGATCATGTGGGCGATGACGTACAGCAAGAAGATCACGCCCGTCACGGCCATGACGGACTTCTTGCCGACGGACGATCCCCACGTCCTCGTGACGATGTTGCGCTGGGTCATGACCACGGGCGACACGCTAAGCCGAGGAACACGCCGACTGCCAATGCATGCAAGTCGGTCCAGCGATGCTCTTAAGCTATTGGAGTGACCCTCAAACAGCTCGTCTACTTCCTCGCCGTGGCCGACTCCGGTCGGTTCGTGCAGGCAGCGGGCGAGGTGCGGATCGCGCAGCCGACCCTCAGCCGACAAATCCAGTCGCTCGAAGATGATCTCGGCGAGACGCTGTTCACACGCGGTCGGGATCACGTCACACTCACCGCGGCCGGGGAGACGCTGCTCCCCCTCGCACGCCGGATCGTCGCCGACGTCGAGACCGCCCGCCTGGAGATCGCGGAGCTCGCCGGGCTGCGGCGCGGACGCCTCCGGGTCGGCGCCACCCCGAGCCTGTGCGTGGGCGTCCTCGCCGACGTGCTCGCGGTGTTCCACGCCAGCTACCCGGGCATCTCGCTGCAGATCCGCGAGGGCGGGTCACAGGACCTGGTCGCCGACCTCGAGGACGGCCAGCTCGACCTCGCCCTGCTCATCCACCAGCAGGACCGGGGCGCGGCGGCGCGGGGCTGCGGGACGCGGCGGGTCGACCGGGCGGGTCGGCGGGACGGCGACCGGGGACTCCCCGCTGCGGCTCTCCCCCATCCTGCGCGAGGAGCTGGTCGCCGTCTCGGCGGCGGGCGGCCAGGTCGGGCTCGACGAGGCCCTCGGCGACCACGCGGGCATCGTCGAGATCGCGCGCCACCCGCTGGTGGTGAACCGGCCCGGCTACGAGCTGCGCGAGGTGGTGTTCTCCGCGTGCGCCGCCGCCGGGGTGACGCCGCGGATCGCCGTCGAGGGCGGCGAGATGGACGCGGTGCTGCGGATGGTGGAGCGCGGCCTCGGCGTCGCGATCGTCCCCAGCCTGGTGCTCACCGGCCGGCACGGGCTGCACATCACCCGCCTCGACGGATCGGGCTGGACCCACCGCACGATCGCGCTCGCCCACCGGACCGACGTCGCCCCCACCCGCGCGGCCGAGGCCTTCCGCGAGACCCTCCTCGCCGTCCTCGCCCGCACCTCGCGCACCGGCAGCCTGCCGCCGGGCGTGCGGTTCATCCATCCCTAGCCGCATCGTGGTCACGGGCACACCAGGCAGACCCGAGGGCCGCCCGCGCTGCCTCAGGTACCCCTCGCCGGGGCGAGCGAGCCTCGTCGACGGGCAGCCGCGCCCGAGGGCCGCCCGCGCTGCCCCAGGTACCCCTCGCCGGGGAGAGCCGGACCCGATCAGACGGCGGCCGGGCGGACCAGCGCGTGGGAGAGGGCCGGGGCGAGCGGCCCGCCCTCGACGACGACGTCGCCCACCCCGAGCCACGCCGCCATGTCCCGCAGCGCCTCCGCCATCTCCCCCGCCACCCGGGCCTCGTCGGCGCCGCGCTCGACGCTCTCGGGCTCCGCGAACGCGCCCGGCACCCGCAGCACCCCCGCGGCCCGGTCGGTCTTGAGGTCCACGCGGCCCACGAGCTGCCCGTCGAGGAGGAACGGGAAGACGTAGTAGCCGTGGGTGCGCTGCTCGGCGGGGGTGTAGATCCCGATGCGGTAGGTGAACCCGAAGATCCTTTCGGTGCGCGGGCGGAACCAGACCAGCGGGTCGAACGGGGCGAGCAGCGCCCGGCCCTCGGCCTTGCGGGGGACCCGGGCGGCTGCCGACCGGTACGCGGGCGCGTCCCACCCGGCCACCTCGACCGGCACGAGCTCACCCGCGTCCACCAGCTCGGCCACGGCGGCCCGGCTCTCGGCGGGCGGCAGGCGGTAGTAGTCGCGCAGGTCCGGCTCGGTCGCCACCCCCAGCGCCGCCGCCGCGCGCCGGGTGAGCTCGCGCATCGCCTCGTCCCGGTCGGGGTCGCGCGCCAGCACGTCGGGGGGCAGCACGTCCTCGGTGAGGGCGTAGGCGCGCCGGAAGCCGCGCCGCGTGCCCGTCGTCAGGACCCCCGTCGCGAACAGGTGCTCGCACGCGACCTTGACGTCCGAGCGATGCCACCAGCCGCCGTGGGCGCGGGCGCGCCGCTCCCCGCCGTCGCCGAGGACCTCCTCGACCTCGCGGGCCTCGAGGGGGCCCTGCGCCGCGACGGCCGCCGCCACCGCGTCGAGGATGTCGGGCCGCTGCTCCAGGGCGCTCCCCAGCCAGCGGCTGCTGCGCGCGGCGTTGTCCCGCATCCGCCAGCGCAGCAACGGCCAGTCCTCCACCGGGACCAGGCTCGCCTCGTGCGCCCAGAACTCGACGAACGCCCGGCGACGCCGGTCGGCGGCCGTCAGCGGCCAGGCCAGAGCGTCCAGGACGTCACGGTCGTAGGCGCCGAGCCGCGCGAAGACCGGGGCGTAGTGCGCCCGCACGGCCACGTTCACCGAGTCCAGCTGCAGCAGCCCGAGCCGGCGCACGAGGCGGCGCAGCGCGCCACGGTCCGGCGCGCCCGGCCGGACCGGCGAGTCCAGCCCCTGCGCGGCGAGAGCCGTCCGCCGCGCCCCCGCCGCCGTCATCCGCTCCACGTCCCTGATCGTGCCAGCCACCCCCGACAGCCTCGGGAATCGAGGCCTCCGCACCGGCGTTGACCAGGGAGAACAGTGAAGGAGAGCCCATGATCGGAGATCGTGTCGAGATCGTCGTGGACGCCGGGGGCACCACGCGTACCTGGGACGTGGAGGCGACCCGGGCGGGCCGTCGGGTGGAGGTCGCGCACGGGCGCGGCGTCGTCGAGGTGAGCGAGGTGACCCGGGGCGGGACCCCGGTGCGCACCGCGCGCTTCATGTCCTCCCGGGTGCTCGCCCTCGTCGAGCACCCGGCCTCGGCGACCGTGCGCCTCGTCGACGACGAGCCGCCCGCGCTGCCGCTGCCCCGTCCGGCCTGAGGCCCGGGGTCAGCCCTGGCTGACCTCGGTCAGGGTGCCGGCGTCGACGTCGTAGACGAAGCCCCGGACGGCGTCGGTGTGGGGCAGGAACGGGCAGGAGCGGACGGCGGCCAGCGACTCGCGCACGTCCTGCTCGGTGTCGGTGAACGTGCCGGGCGCCCAGGCCGGGCGCTGCCCGGCGTCGGACTCCAGCTCGGCCACGAACTCGTCGTCGGCGAAGCTGGCCATGCCGCACTTCGTGTGGTGGACGAGGACGACCTCGGTGGTCGCGAGCTTGCGCTGGCTGATCGTCAGCGACCGCAGCACGTCGTCGGTGACGACGCCGCCGGCGTTGCGGATGACGTGGGCCTCGCCGTCGCCCAGGCCCAGCACGCGGTAGACGTCGAGCCGGGCGTCCATGCAGGCGACCACGGCGACGTGGCGCGACGGCGGCCCGGGCAGCCCGCCGCCGGAGAACGATGCGGCGAACGACTCGTTGGCGGCGACCAGCTCGTCGGTGACGGACACGGCTCCTCCTCGGGTGTGGGCCCGTAGGTCTACCGGACCCGGCCCCGGTCGTCGTCCGGAACGTGTCGCACGACCGTTTTCGCGGGTCGGTCCGCGTGATCGGGCCGACAGCCGCCGTGCCACCCTCGCGCCATGGCGATCGCCCACGTCCGCCCCGCCACCCCCGACGACGCCCCGGCCGTGACCGCCGTCCAGCGCGAGGTGTGGACCACCGCGTGGGCCGGCTTCCTGCCCGCCGGGCTCACCGAGGGCTTCGACGACGACGCGGTGACGGCCGCGTGGGCCCGCACGGCCGCCGGACCCGGTCTGTGGGTGGCGACCGAGGGCGACACCGTCGCGGGGTTCTGCCTCGCGGGGCCGGCGACCGAGGAGGACGTGGCGGACGCGGTGGGTGCGGTCCCCGACGACGCGGGACGGGTCGGGCTGGTCGCGACGCTGCTGGTGTCGCCGCGGTGGGGTCGGCGCGGGCACGGCGGCCGGCTGCTGGTGGCCGCGGCGGAGGGGCTGCGGACGGCCGGCGCGGCCCGCGGGATCACATGGGTGCCGGAGCGGGACGCGGCGTCGCGGGCGTTCTACGCCGCGCGTGGGCTGGGAGCCGGACGGCACGGTGCGCACCCTCGACGCCGGGGGCCGGCTCCTGCGCGAGGTGCGACTCGGTGGCCCGCTGGACCTCGAGTTCGCCCCCGAGCCGACCGCCGACGACCTCGGCCTACCGCTCCTCTGAGCTCCGAGTGAACGGCGCCGCCCTGCCGTCAGACGCCAGCAATGCGCCATTGCTGCCACGGGGGCGCCGCGGACCCGGTGGGTGAACGGCGCCGTGCTGCCGTCAGACGCCAGCAACGCGCCATTGCTGCCACGAGGCCACGGGGTCCGGGGGGCGACGGCGGGGCTAATCCAGGTCGAGGACCGACTCCAGGCCCACCGTCAGCCCCGGGCGCGCCGAGATCGAGCGGATCGCCAGCAGCACGCCGGGCATGAACGAGGCGCGGTCCAGCGAGTCGTGCCGGATCGTGAGCGTCTCCCCCGCCGTCCCGAGCATGACCTGCTGGTGGGCGACGAGGCCGGTCATGCGCACGGCGTGCACGTGGACCCCGTCGACGACGGCGCCGCGGGCGTGGTCCGGGTCGTGCGTGGTGGCGTCCGGGCTCGGGCCCAGGCCGGCCGCCGTGCGCGACTCGGCGACCATCTGCGCCGTGCGGGTCGCCGTGCCCGAGGGCGCGTCGGCCTTGTTCGGGTGGTGCAGCTCGACGATCTCGACCGAGTCGAAGAACCGGGCCGCCTGCGCCGCGAAGCGCATCGAGAGCACGGCGCCGATCCCGAAGTTGGGAACGATCATCACGCCGAGCTCGGGCTTGGGCTCGAGCCACCCGCGGATCGTGTCGAGCAGCTCCGGGGTGACGCCGCTGGTCCCGACGACGCAGTGGATGTTCTGGTCGATGCAGAACCGGATGTTCTCGGCGACGGTCGAGGGGTGGGTGAAGTCCACCGCGACCTGGGTGCCGGCGTCGGCGAGCGAGAACAGCCAGTCGCCCTCGTCCACCATCGCGACCAGGTCGAGGTCGTCGGCCTCCTCGACGGTGCGGCTGACCTCCGTGCCCATCCGGCCGCGGGCCCCGAGGACGCCGACCCGGAGCACGTCCTGATCCGTGCTCATCCGGCAACCTCACGCAGCTCGTCGGGGAGATCGGCGAGGTCAGCGTAGGGCCCGACGACGGCCGCGGTCACCGGCGTGGCGAACAGGTCGGCGGCCATGGTCGCGACGTCCTCACGGGTGACGGCCTCGATCCGGGCGAGCGAGTCGGCGAGGTCCAGCGAGGCCCCACGCCCGTCCAGTTCGCGGCGCCCGAGCCAGCTCATCCGCGACGAGGTGTCCTCGAGGCCGAGCACGTACTCGCCGCGCAGCTGCCCGCGGGCGCGGACGAGCTCCTCCTCGGTGACGCCGTCACGGGCGAGGTCGTCGAGCTGGGTCCGCAGCACGCCCGCGGCGGTGCCGAGGCGTTCCGGAGCACAGCCGACGTAGACCGAGAGCACACCGAGGTCGGAGTAGCCGGTGGTCGAGGAGTAGACCGAGTAGGCCAGACCCCGCCGCTCGCGGACCTCCTGGAAGAGCCGCGAGCTGGTCCCGCCGCCGAGCACCGTCGAGAGCACCAGCTGCGCGGCCCACCGCGGGTCGCCCCGGCGGACCGAGGGGACCCCGAGCATGAGGTGGGCCTGCTCGGTGTCGTCCTCGCGGACGGCGAGCCGCTCGGCAGGCGCCGGGGGCGGTGCGGCCGCGTCGGGGCGGGTCCAGGCGGACCCGCCGCCGCGCACGCGGTCGCCGAAGCCCGCGGCCACGGCGTCGAGCACGGCGGCGTGGGTGACGTTCCCGGCGACGGCGAGCACCGCGCGCGACGGGACGTAGTGCGCGTCGTGGAACCGCGCGAGGACGTCACGGGTCATGTCGCTGACCGACTCCTCGGAGCCCACCACGGGGCCGCCCAGGGGGTGGCTCCCGAGCAGGAGGTCGTCGAAGTCGTCGGCGAGCAGGTCCTCGGGGTCGTCGTCGCGCCCGGCGATCTCGGAGAGCACGACGTCGCGCTCGACCTCGACGTCCTCGCCGGCCATACGGCCCTCGA
>CAWKGY010000019.1:0-41692 GCA_963849235.1 uncultured Actinomycetota bacterium
GTAACTCCCGGGGGGTCGCCCTCGCGGGTGAGCACCTGAGCACGTTCTGACCGAAGGGCCCCTTCGCTCGATCTATTCGAGCGAGGGGGCCCTTCGCGTGTTCGGGGCCGGCCCGTCCGCTCGCGAGGGGCACGTAGGGCAGCTCGGACTGCCCGCGCCGCTGCCCGACGTGCTCCTGATACGGAGCCGCCGCGACCCGGACCGGCCCTCCACCCCGGTCACACCCCGTCGCTGGCTAGCGTTGACCGCCGTGGGCGTGATGGTGGCCGTCGAGGGCCTCGACGGGGCGGGCAAGGCGACGCTGGTCGACGCGCTCGGCCGGGCCGCCCGGGCTCGCGGGGCCACCGTCGCGACGCTCGCCTTCCCCCGCTACGACGCCGACGTCCACGCCGCGCTCGCCGGCGAGGCGCTGCACGGCGAGCACGGCGACACCGCCGCCTCGGTGTACGCCATGGCGCTGCTGTTCGCGCTCGACCGCCGCGCCGCCGCCCCGGTGCTCGCCGACCTCCGGGACACCCACGACCTCGTCCTCGTCGACCGCTACGTCGCCTCCAACGCGGCCTACGGCTCGGCGCGCCTGCACGAGGGTGTCGGGGAGTTCGCCGCCTGGGTCCACGCCACCGAGATCGAGCGCTTCGGCGTGCCCGCCCCGGACGCCCAGGTGCTCGTCCGCGTGCCCCCCGAGCTGGCCGCCGAACGGGTCCGCGAGCGCGCCCGCTCGGCACCGGACCGGGCCCCCGACGGCTTCGAGGCCGACGCCGCACTGCAGCAACGATGCGCCGAGGTCTACGACGAGCTCGCCGATCGGCAGTGGTGGTGCCGCTGGTGGCTGGCCGAGAATCGGCATTCGGGGGACAAAGCACTCACCCGGACGGCTGACTCAGTGATCGAAGCCGTGCTGAGCGCGGAGTTCGCTCCCGGATCGTCGGTGAGAAGTGACACCATTGAGACATGAGCTCCCGGATCCTCGTGGTGGACGACGACTCCTCGCTCGCGGAGATGCTGACGATCGTCCTTCAGGGCGAGGGTTTCGACACCACGGTCGTGTCCGACGGCGCCCAGGCGCTGCCGACCGTGCGGGAGTCGGCGCCGGACCTCGTGCTCCTCGACCTGATGCTGCCGGGCATGAACGGCATCGACGTCTGCCGGGCGATCCGGGCGGAGTCGGGGGTCCCCGTCGTCATGCTCACGGCGAAGACCGACACGGTGGACATCGTGCTCGGCCTGGAGTCCGGGGCGGACGACTACATCGTCAAGCCGTTCAAGCCCAAGGAGCTCGTCGCCCGGATCCGGGCGCGCCTGCGGCAGTTCCCCACCGAGCCCAGCGAGCAGATGCAGATCGGCGACGTCACGATCGACGTCCCGGCCCACCAGGTCCGGCGCGGCGGGTCGCCGATCCCGCTGACGCCCCTGGAGTTCGACCTGCTGGTGGCCCTCGCCCGCAAGCCCCGGCAGGTCTTCACCCGCGAGGTGCTGCTCGAGCAGGTCTGGGGCTACCGGCACGCGGCCGACACCCGGCTGGTGAACGTGCACGTCCAGCGGCTGCGCTCGAAGGTCGAGAAGGACCCGGAGCACCCCGAGGTGGTGCTCACGGTGCGCGGCGTCGGCTACAAGGCGGGCCCGCCCTGATCGGGCCCCACCCGATCCGGCCCGCCGCGGTCCACCCGGGCGCGGTGAGCCGCCGTGGCTGACCGCATCGGCGGGCTGCGTCGCCGCGTCGAGCTCGCCCTCGCCGAGCGGGTCGGCGCGGTCCGTGTGCTGTGGCGCCGCTCGATGCAGCTGCGGGTGGTGCTCTCGACGCTCGCCATGTCCAGCGTCGTCGTGCTCGTCCTCGGCCTGGTCCTGCAGACCCAGATCGCCGACCGCCTGCTCCAGGGCAAGCAGCAGGCCGCGCTCGTGCAGGCCGACATCAGCCGCCAGAACCTCGAGCGGGACCTCGCCCGCGTCGACCCCGACCGCGACGGCACCCAGGCGACCCTCGACGAGGCGCTCGACCGTCTGACGTCGTCGGGCTCGAGCTCGGACTCCCGCGACGCCGGGGCGTTCGAGGCGGTCCTCGTCGCCGGGACCGAACCGCTGGGCACCGCGAGCACCACGGGCGCCGGCCAGGGCCCGACCGACCCGTCGTCCGGACCCGCCGACGCCGTCCCGCCGCAGCTGCGCGACCCGGTGCTCAAGGGGTTCCTCGCGACGAAGTACGTCACGGTCTCCTCCGCGGGGCACGCCGGGGTGCCCGCGCTCATCGTCGGGCAGCCGGTCCGCACGGCGGGGCGGAACCTGCAGCTCTACCTGATCTTCCCGCTGTCGGCCGAGCAGCGGACCCTCGCACTGATCCAGTCGACGCTCGCCCTGGCCGGGCTCGCCCTGCTGGGCCTGCTGGCCGGTATCTCCAGCATCGTCACCCGCCAGGTGGTGCGGCCCGTCCGGCAGGCCGCCGACGTGGCCGAACGCTTCGCCGACGGCCACCTCGACGAGCGCATGCCCGTGTACGGCGACGACGAGGTCGCCCGGCTCGCGGAGTCCTACAACGAGATGGCCGCGAGCATCCAGCAGCAGATCCACCAGCTCGAGGAGTTCGGCGCGCTGCAGCGGCGGTTCACCTCCGACGTCAGCCACGAGCTGCGGACCCCGTTGACGACGGTGCGGATGGCGGCCGAGGTGCTCCACGACCAGGCCGAGGACCTCGACGCCGTCGCGCAGCGCTCCGCCCAGCTGCTCGTCGACGAGCTCGACCGCTTCGAGTCGCTGCTCGGTGACCTGCTGGAGATCAGCCGACTCGACGCCGGGGTGGCCGAGCTGGCGATCGAGCAGGTCGACCTCCGCGACATCGTCCGGCGCTCCGCCGAGACCGTCCGCCACCTCGTCGACGACACCGCCACCCCGCTGCTGCTCGACCTCGCCGAGCCCGCCGAGGCCGAGGTCGACCCCCGCCGCGTCGAGCGGATCCTGCGCAACCTCCTGGCCAACGCCATCGACCACGGCGAGTCCCGGCCGATCGAGGTGCGGGCGGCCGCCGACGAGCACGCCGTCGCGGTCGTCGTCCGGGACCACGGGATCGGGCTCAAGCCGGGCGAGGCGGGCCTGGTGTTCAACCGGTTCTGGCGCGCCGACCCCTCCCGCCAACGCCGCAGCGGCGGCACCGGCCTCGGGCTCGCGATCAGCCTCGAGGACGCCCGGCTGCAGGGCGGCTGGCTGCAGGCGTGGGGCGAGACCGACCACGGCGCGGTGTTCCGGCTGACCCTCCCGCGCATCGCGGGCGAGCTGCTGCGCACCAGCCCGCTGCCGCTGATCCCGGTCACCGCGACCCCCTCCGACACCGAGCCGGGCATCCGCGACGCGGCCGTCACCACCGGGACCGCGCTACCGCCGCCCACCGGCGAGGTCCCCCTGACGCGCACCGGCGACGACGACGAGGCCGGCGCCGACGACGCGGGCCCCTCGGGGGGTGACCGGCCGGGAGCGGTGTCGGGGCGCGGGGAGGCGTGGTGAGGCGCCGCCGTCCCGGTGGCAGCGATGGCGCGTTGCTGACATCCGGCGGCAGGACGGCTCCGTTCGCTCCTCGCGTCCTCGTCGCGGTCCTCGGTCTGGTCGCCCTGCTGCTCGCCGGGTGCGCCACGGTGCCCGGCTCGTCCGACGTGACCGTGCTGCGACGGGTCGGCGACCCGGCCGAGCCGAGCGCGCCACCGGGCCCCGCCCGCGGCGCGCAGCCGCTGGAGATCGTCCGGGGCTGGATCCTGGCCTCCGGTGCCACCGCCGAGCGCCACAGCGCGGCACGGGGCTTCCTCTCCCCGCCCGCCGCCGGGTCCTGGGACGACGGGTCGACACCGACCGTCGTGTCCGACCGCGTCGACACCGTCTTCTCCCCGGGCAGCGGCCAGTCCGGGACCGCGTCGGTGCGCGTGCGTGCGGACAAGCTCGGCACGCTGCAGCCCGACGGCGCGTTCGTCGCGGACCCGGGCACCGTCGACGTCACCGTCGGGCTCACCGAGAACAACGGGGTCTGGCGGATCTCCGCGCTGCCGCCCGGCACGATCGTGCGGCGCTCGGACCTGAAGGCCAACACCCGCCCCGTCCGCATCTGGTTCCTGGCCGCCGTCGGGGTCGCGCCGGTGGGGGAGACCCGCTACCTGGCGACCAGCCCCGTCCGCTCCGTGCCCGCCCGGGTGCTCGACGAGCTGTTCTCCGGCCCGTCCGACGACCTGCGGGGCGCCGCGCTCTCCGCGCTGCCGACCGGGGTGCTGCTCCGCTCGGCGGTCGGGACGACCTCGGACGGCACGACGACGGTGGACCTGACCCGCATGGGGCCCGTGGGGGCCCTCGACGAGACCCGGCGCGCCGAGATCGCCCAGCAGGTCGTGCTCACCCTCGCGGGCGTGGGCATCGACCGGGTCCAGCTCACCGTCGACGGCGCCCCGCTGCTGGACGGGCACCCCGTGCTCGGCGTCGCCGACGTCCTCGCCGGCCTGCCGCCCACCGTGCGCGACCGCCAGGACCTGCCCAGCGACCGGGGCGCGGGCGACGCGGCGATGCTGTCCCCGGCCGTCGTCGTCACCGGGGGGCGCGTGCGGGCCGTGCCCCAGGACGCGGCCACCGACCCGGGGCGGCCGGCGGCGCCCGACCTCGTCACCGGGGTCGACGACGCCCGCAGCGCGAGCCTCTCGCCCGACGGGCGCGACGTGGCCGTGGTCGGTCTCGAGGGGGCGACGATGCGCCTGTCCGTGGGCCGGACCGGCGCGGCCGCGTCGCCGACCACGATCACCGGGACGACCATCGCCCGGCCGACCTGGACCCCGGACGGGGCGGAGGTCTGGACGGTCGTCGACGGCCGGCCGGTGCGGGCGGTCCGTAGTGGGTCGCCGGCGGACTCCCCGGTGCTCACCCCCGCCCCGGTCGACCCCACCCCGCTCGTGGGCCTCGGGCCCATCACGGCGCTGCGCCTGTCCCCGGACGGCACGACGATCGCGATGGTCGCGGGGGGCCGGGTCGCCCTCGCGACGGTGGTGCGCGACGCGGGCGGCGGCGCGCGGCTCGGGGCGGTCCGCGTCCTGCGCGCCGGTCCGCCGGGGGAGGCGCTCGAGGGGGTCGTGGACGTGAGCTGGTCGCAGACCGACCGTCTCGTCGCCGTGGGGTCGGCTCCCGGCCACCCGGTGCAGCTCGCGTCGGCCGACGGCCTGGACCTCGACGACGGCCCCACCACGAACCTCACGCCCCCGGTCACCGCGGTGGCGGCCGCCCAGGACCGGCCGACGCTCGTCGTCGACCAGGGCGGGCTGTGGTCCCTGCCCGCCGACGGGTCGGACGGCGGGGACGTCTGGCGCTCGGTGCCGGGGGGCTCGAACTCGTCGGTGCCCTCGTATCCGGGGTAGGTGCGCACCTGTCCACAGCCGGCACCGGACCGGCGGTTGTCCACAGGGCGACCTCGTGACGCTGGTCGGGAGAGCACGGCGCACGCCAGCCTCGACGGCGTGCTGACACGACTCCTGCAGGCCCTCGTCGACCTCGTCCTGCCCGCCCCCTGCGGTGGCTGCGGGGCCACGGTGCCCCCGGGGACCGGGATGTGCGGGGCGTGCCTGGACTCCCTGCGGCGCCCGCTGCCCGCCTCCGAGCGGCCGGACCTGCCGCCCGCGATGGCGCTCGCGCCCTACGCCGGGCCCGCTCGGCACGCGGTGATCGCCTACAAGGAGCGCGGGAGGCGGGATCTCGGCGGTCCCGCTGGCCGACGCGCTCGGCGGCGTGCTCACCCGGATCGCGGACGGCGGCTGCCTGCTCGTGCCCGCTCCCTCCCGGGCCTCGGCCGCTCGGGCCCGCGGGGGTGACCACATGCTGCGCATCGCCCACCGGCTCGCCCGCGACGGGCACGGGCAGGTGGTGCGCGCGCTCGCCCTCTCCCGGGGCGCGCGGGACTCCGTCGGCCTCGACGCGGCGGCCCGGGCCGCGAACCTCGCCACGAACCTGCGGGTCCGCCCGGAGGCCCTCGCCGACGTCCCGGCGCGGCACGGGCCGGTCGTGCTCCTCGACGACGTCCTCACCACGGGTGCGACGGCGGCCGCGGGCGCCGCCGCGCTGGAGGCTGCGGGCCTGCCCGTGGACCTGGTGCTCGTGGTCACCGCGGTCGGGGCCCGACGCCCGCGCGTGCCCGGCGGGCTCCCGCCACGCCCGGCATCCGCCCCGCGCCCGGCGCGTCCGGCCCTCACGCGGGCGGATGGTCCCTCACGCGGCCGATCACCCACGTCGTGCGTTCGTCCGGACGTGGTGTTCCCTCGACCGAGCAGCCGCCCACTCGACACCTTCCGGACACCCGCCCGAGTCAGTAGCGTGGCGCACCTCACCGGTCAGGTCGACCGAGAGGAGGCGCGAACGCCGTACCGCGAACGCCGCAGGTCTCGGGAGGCGCGTCCACCCCCTCCCCCGACCGGTCTTCTCCACCGAGGACATGGCCCCCGTGAACGGGCCGATCGCGGCGTCGCTCCTACTTCCCTCGGGAGTTGATGTGGAGATCGTCATCTGCGGCCGCAACGTCGAGGTCCCGGAGCACTTCCGCGACCACACGACGGAGAAGCTGGCCCGACTCGGGCGTTACGACCACAAGATCATGAGGCTGTACGTGGAGCTCTCGCACGAGCCCAATCCACGCCAGTCCAAGACCTGCCAGGGCATCGAGATCACCGGCCGCGGGAAGGGGCCCGTCGTGCGGGCCGTCGCGTGCGCCGGCGACTTCTACTCCGCGCTGGACCTCGCCCTCGGCCGCATCGAGGAACGCCTGCGCCGGGCGCACGACCGTCGTCTGCACAAGGCCGGACGACGCCGCGTCGCCGTCGGGGTGGGAGGAGGCCCCGGCGACGGGCTGCCCTCGTCCGGCGCCGACCTCGACGAGGCCCTGCCCGCAGCGCTGCGGGACTCCACGGACGACCCCGAGGACCAGTACCTGCCCGAGTCCGCGGTCCCCGCCGCCCGGGAGGCGCTCGACGACCGCTTCGGCCGTGCGGTCGAGGGCGACGGGCCGGGACGCATCGCGCGGGTCAAGGAGCACGAGGGCGTGCCCATGTCCGTCGACGACGCGCTCTCGCACATGGAGCTGGTCGGCCACGACTTCTTCCTGTTCTCCGACAAGTCGTCGGGCCGCCCGAGCGTGGTCTACCGGCGTCGCGGCTACGACTACGGCGTCATCTCGCTGGTCTGAACCGGCTCCCGAGAGGGGTGGTGGTCCGGTCGTAGGACGGCCGGACCACCGGTCCCCGGTCCCGCACTGCCCCGCCCCGGGCCGTCCCCCCACGCGTCGCGCTTACCATGGGGCGAGAGCGCGCGGGCACGCATCGCGTGCCGCGGCGGGGTCGGGCCCGGGCAACGGGCCGGTCGCCGCCGGCGAGAACCGGGCGGTCCGCACGGGCCGGCCGGAGCCGAACAGAGCCAGCGACGAGGACGAGCGAGGTCACCCATCGTGGTGCTGAACCGACTGCTGCGGGCGGGCGAGGCGAGGACGGTCAGGCGTCTCGGGGCGATCGCGGACTACGTCGACACGTTCACCGACGAGATCGAGGCTCTCTCCGACGCCGAGCTCCGGGGCAAGACCCAGGAGTTCCGCGACCGCTACGCCGACGGCGAGTCCCTCGACGACCTGCTCGGCGAGGCGTTCGCCGTGGTCCGCGAGGGCGCCTCCCGCACCCTGGGCCAGCGCCACTACCGGGTCCAGCTCATGGGCGGCGCCGCGCTGCACCTGGGCAACGTCGCCGAGATGCGCACCGGTGAGGGCAAGACCCTGGTCTCGACGCTGCCGGCGTACCTCAACGCCATCGCCGGCGAGGGCGTCCACGTCGTCACCACCAACGACTACCTCGCCCGACGCGACTCGGAGTGGATGGGCCGCGTCCACCGCTTCCTCGGCCTCACCGTCGGCGCGATCTACTCCGAGATGCCCCCCGACGAGCGCCGCGCCGCCTACGCCGCCGACATCACCTACGGCACCAACAACGAGTTCGGCTTCGACTACCTGCGCGACAACATGGCGTGGGCGAAGGCCGAGTGCGTCCAGCGCGGCCACGTCTACGCGATCGTCGACGAGGTCGACTCGATCCTCATCGACGAGGCCCGCACCCCGCTGATCATCTCCGGCCCCGCCGAGCAGAGCGCCCGCTGGTACAGCGAGTTCGCGCGGCTCGCGCCGAAGATGACCAAGGACGTCCACTACGAGATCGACGAGCGCAAGAAGACCGTCGGTGTCACCGAGGACGGCGTCTCGTTCATCGAGGACCAGCTCGGCATCGAGAACCTCTACGAGGCCGCGAACACCCCGCTGGTCGGCTACCTGAACAACGCGATCAAGGTCAAGGAGCTCTTCCTCAAGGACAAGGACTACATCGTCCGCGACGGCGAGGTCCTGATCGTCGACGAGTTCACCGGCCGTGTGCTCGCCGGCCGGCGCTACAACGAGGGCCTGCACCAGGCGATCGAGGCCAAGGAAGCCGTCGAGATCAAGCAGGAGAACCAGACCCTCGCGACGATCACGCTCCAGAACTACTTCCGGCTCTACGAGAAGCTCTCCGGGATGACCGGTACGGCCCAGACCGAGGCCGCGGAGCTCTCCAAGACCTACAAGCTCGGCGTCGTCACCATCCCGACGAACATGCCGCCGCAGC
The DNA here is from genome assembly GCA_963849235.1 of uncultured Actinomycetota bacterium. Lineage (GTDB taxonomy): Bacteria > Actinomycetota > Actinomycetes > Mycobacteriales > Pseudonocardiaceae > Actinomycetospora. The sequence continues at coordinate 8,634 of CAWKGY010000019.1, forward strand.
GCGTCGACCAGGCCGACCTGGTCTACAAGACCGAGGCGGCGAAGTTCGAGGCGGTCGCCGACGACGTGGCCGAGCACTTCGAGCGGGGCCAGCCGGTCCTCATCGGGACGACGAGCGTGGAGCGCTCCGAGTACCTGGCCAAGCTGCTGGTGGAGCGCGGCGTGGAGCACTCGGTGCTCAACGCGAAGTTCCACGAGCAGGAGGCCGGGATCATCGCGCAGGCCGGCCGGCGCAAGGCGGTCACGGTCGCGACGAACATGGCCGGTCGCGGTACCGACATCGTGCTCGGCGGCAACCCCGACTTCCTCGCCGACCTCGAGCTGCGCGCCCGGGGTCTCGACCCCGTCGAGATGCGAGAGCAGTACGAGGCGGCGTGGGACGACACGCTCGCCCGCGTCAAGAGCGACGTCTCGCGCGAGGCCGAGCAGGTCAAGAAGGCCGGCGGGCTCTACGTGCTCGGCACCGAGCGCCACGAGTCCCGCCGCATCGACAACCAGCTCCGCGGCCGCGCGGGCCGCCAGGGCGACCCCGGCGAGTCCCGGTTCTACCTCTCCCTGGGCGACGAGCTCATGCGCCGGTTCAACGGCGCCATGGTCGAGACGATCATGACGCGGTTCAACCTGCCCGAGGACATGCCCATCGAGGCGAAGATGGTGTCCCGGGCGATCCGCAGCGCCCAGACCCAGGTCGAGCAGCAGAACTTCGAGATCCGCAAGGACATCCTCGAGTACGACGAGGTCATGAACCAGCAGCGGACGGTGATCTACGACGAGCGCCGCCGCGTGCTCGACGGCGAGAACCTGTCCGAGCAGATCCAGAACATGATCGTCGACGTCGTCAGCGCCTACGTCGACGGCGCGACCTCCGAGGGCTACAGCGAGGACTGGGACCTCGAGAAGCTCTGGGAGGGGCTGGGCCAGCTCTTCCCGGTGACGGTGTCCTGGGAGGACGTCGTCGAGGAGCACGACGACCTCGACCGCGACCTGCTCGTCGACATCCTCACCGAGAACGCGCTCGACTCCTACCGGCGCCGCGAGGAGGAGATCGACGCCCTGGTGCCGACGGGCGGGATGCGTGAGCTCGAGCGCCAGGTGGTCCTCTCGGTGCTCGACCGCAAGTGGCGCGAGCACCTGTACGAGATGGACTACCTCAAGCAGGGCATCGGGCTGCGGGCCATGGCCCAGCGCGACCCGAAGATCGAGTACAAGCGCGAGGGCTTCGAGATGTTCTCCGCGATGATGGAGGGCATCCGCGAGGAGTCCGTCGCCTTCCTGTTCAACCTGACCATCCAGGTCGAGGAGATCGCCCCGGTCGACGCAGTCCCCGGCGCCAACCCGACCACCGACACCGCGATGCAGCCGGCCATCCGCCCGCAGGACCAGGACCCGCGCACACTCTCGACGGCGGGCGCGGCGCCGATCGGTGCCCCCACCCGGCCCGTCGGCCCGGCGCAGCCCGGTCCGGTGCCGCCGCAGGGCCCGGGCCGGCCGATGATGGTCCCGCCGGAGTCCCGGCGCCCCGGTTTCGAGCCCACGGCGGCGATCCCGGCCGCGCCGATGCCCGCCGCCCCGCCGGCCCCGCCCGCACCGGGCAACGGTGGGCGTCATGGTCAGGGTGTCCCGACGGGCCGCCGCGGACGCCACGCTCCGCCGAACGGCGCCCAGCCGGGCCAGGTCCCGCCCCCGCAGGACGCCCCCGCGGGCCCGGCCATGACGCAGACCGGCGCGCCCGTCCCGAACGCCTTCCGGGGCGCCGGGCTGGGCGGGCACCGGCCGCAGCAGCTCAACTACTCGGGTCCGGACGAGGACGGGCAGGCCGCCGCGGCCGGCAACGGACGCCGCGCGGCGAACCCCCAGCAGGCCCGCCGCGCCGACACCCCGTCGCGCAACGCCCCGTGCCCCTGCGGTTCCGGCCGCAAGTACAAGCAGTGCCACGGAGCGCCCCCGCGCGGCTGAGGTCTCCCGACCGCCCCACGAGGGGCGCGTTGGGCCGGGTGGTGGGGCCTCCGCTCGGCTGAGGTCTCCCGACCGCCCCGCGAGGGGCACCCTGAGCAGGGTGGTGGGTCCTCCGCTCGTCCTGACGTGCTCGTGATCATGGATGGGCCGGCTCCGGCCCCCACGAGGGGCACGCTGGGCAGGGTGATCGGCTCCTGGGGCTGTCTCAGGTGCTCCTGATCATGGCGGCGCTGGACGGAGCAAGTGGTCCGAGGCGGGTCGCCCCACCAGCGGCCCGAGCTGGTCTCCTCAGAGGACCGTGAGCTCGGTGGCGCGCCACGTGCGGGTCGCGTCGAGCTCGAAGCGGGCGGCGGCGGCGCGCGCCCGCTGCCCGCCGTCGCCGCACAGCGCGGCCGCCACCTCGACGGCGAGCCCCGGCGACCCGTCCGGCCCCGGAACGCCCACCACGGGGCACAGCCGGAGACCCCGCACCCGCGCACCCCGAGGAAACCCCGGGCCGACCCGCGCGAGGCCGGCCTGCAGGCGCTCGCCCAACGGGGACGGGCAGAGGCGGACGAGGTGCGCGAGCGGCCGCCGCCCGTCGAGCACCTCGGCCACCGCGGTGAGGAGCCCGACCGCCAGCGGCCCCACCTGCGCCGTCGCCCCCGCCAGCGCCGCGTCCCACGCCGGGCCGCCGGACGCGTCGTCGGCACCGACCCCGTCGTGCTCCACCGCCACGTCCTCGCCGGGCAGCGGGGCGCCGGCCTCGGCCAGCACCTCGGACAGCCGACGCGCTCGTGGCACCGGACGACGGTCCATCCGCCGGGCCAGTGCCGGAACCGAGCACTCCGCAGCCCCGTCGCGCGGCCGCAGCAGGGCATGACCGGCGGGCGCCGCCGCCCCGGCTCCGCCTCCCACCGGCTCCGGAACGACCTCGCTCGCCGCCACGCTCATGACCCGTCCTCCCGTCGTCGCGGCCCTTCGACGCGCGCGGTGGGAGGCCCGCGCTCGATCCGACGACGACCCTAGGAGAGACCAGGGCCGCCGCGGGGCCGTTCCGCCGAACCCGCGCGAGAAGTCAGCGGCGCACGAGCTCGAAGCAGGCCAGGGTCGCCGCGCACGCCGCGTTCAGCGACTCCACGCCCGCCGCCATCGGGACCACCACGGTGTCGTGCAGCTCGCCGCGCACCTCCGGGGTCAGCCCGTCGGTCTCGCCGCCGACCACGATCGCGACCCGCTCGGGCAGCTCCACCTCGAACAACGAGGTCTGGGCGGCGCCGTCGAGGCCCAGCAGCACGAACCCGGCCTCGGCCAGCGTCGCGAGCCCGGCAGCCGCAGTACCCGCCCGCAGCACCGGCGCGTGGAACGCCACCCCGGCCGACGCCTTGACCACGAGCGGGTCGATCGAGGGCGCGCCGCGGCGGGGGAGGAGCACCCCGTCGAGTCCCGCCGCCGTCGCCGAGCGCAGGATCATCCCGACGTTCGCCGGGTTGGTCAGGCCGTCGAGGACGAGCACCCGGGCCGGGGCGTCCGCGTCCAGCGAAGCCGTGAACCGCTCCACGGTCCGCATCCCCGGCGCGATCACGTCGGCGATCACGCCCTGGTCCTGACGGCCGTTCCCGGCGAGCACCTTCACCCGCTGCGCGGACGCCCGCCGGACCGGGATCCCGCGGGTCTTCGCCGCCTCGAGCAGGGGCCGGACGGCGCGCTGGTCGGCGCCCTCGGCGAGGATCACCTTGTCGACCTGCAGCGCCGGGTCCGAGAGCGCCTCGAGGACCGGCTTGCGTCCGTAGACCGTGACGAAGCGATCTTTCGGGGACGGCTCGGAGGCCTCGTCGGCGGGCTCGCGGGGTGACATCGGCGACCACTCTGGCAGACGGGGCGCCATCGGGTGGCGTGCGAGGATCGGGGTCATGCCGGACCGCCTCTCGGCCCTGGACGCCTCCTTCCTCTACATGGACCAACCGACGACGCCCATGCACGTCGGGAGCGTCGCCGTCTTCCGCAAACCGCGCTCCGGCTTCGACTACGAGCGGCTCGTCGAGCTCATCAGCGGGCGGATCGGCCTCGTCCCGCGCTACCGCCAGAAGATCCGCCAGGTGCCCGGTGGGGTCGCCCGTCCGGTGTGGGTCGACGACACCGACTTCGACGTGACCTACCACGTGCGTCGCTCCGCGCTGCCCGGTCCGGGCACCGACCGGGCCCTCAACGAGCTCGTCGCCCGGCTGATGTCGCGCCCCCTCGACCACACCCGCCCGCTGTGGGAGATGTACCTGGTGGACGGCCTGTCCGGCGGCCGGGTCGCCATCGTCACCAAGACCCACCAGGCGATGGTCGACGGGATCGCGTCGCTCGACATCAGCCAGGTCGTCCTCGACGACGCCCCCGAGGGACGCGAGGACCCGGCCGACGACTGGCGGGCGCGCCCCGAGCCGCCGCCGTGGAAGCTGGTGCTCGACGCCATGGGCGAGGCCGTCGCCCGGCCGGGGAACGCCGTCGAGGCCGCCCGCGCGGCCGTCCGGGACGCGACGGACACCGTCGCGCAGGTGGCGGGCGTCGCCGGCGGGCTGCTCTCCGCGGTGCGCACCGCCGTCCGGCCCGCCCCGACGAGCCCGCTCAACGTCCCGATCTCCACCCAGCGCCGCTTCGCCCACGCCCGCACCGACCTCGACGACTACCGGCTCGTGCGCCGCGCCCACGGCGGCACCATCAACGACGTGGTCCTCACCGTCATCTCCGGGGCGCTGCGCAACTGGCTGCTCTCCCGCGGGGCGTCCGTGACCCCCACGACGACGATGCGCGCGATGGTCCCGCTGTCGGTGCGCGGCGAGGCCGAGGCCACCGGCGCGATGAACGGGGCGGGCCTGCTCGGGAACCGGATCGCCTCCTACCTGGTCGACCTGCCGGTCGGGGAGCCCAACCCGGTGCTGCGGATGCACCACGTCGCGCACGCGATGCGCGAGCACAAGCAGTCGGGGCAGTCGGTGGGCGCGAACGCCCTGGTCCAGGTCGGCGGGTTCGCGCCCCCGACGCTGCACGCCCTGGGGGCCCGGGCGGCGAGCGGGCTCTCGCGGCGGCTGTTCAACGTCGTCGTGTCCAACGTCCCGGGGCCGCAGCACCCGCTCTACGCGGGCGGCGCCCGGATGCTCGAGATGTACCCGGTGGTGCCCCTGGCGAAGGGGCAGTCGCTGGCGGTGGGCCTGACCTCGTACGACGGCGGGGTGTTCTACGGCTTCAACGCCGACCGCGACGCGATGGCCGACGTCGACGAGTTCGGCGACCTGGTCGGTGAGGCCCTCGCCGAGCTGGTCGCCACGGTTCCCCGATGACCTCCGCCCGGACCCCGTCACGGCGGGCCGTGGTGCTCGGCACCGGCGGCTCGCTCGGCTACGCCTGGGCGATCGCGGCGCTCTCGACGTGGCAGCAGGCGACCGGGCTCGACGCCCGGGACGCCGACGTCGTCATCGGGACCTCCGCGGGGTCGATCATCGCGTCCGCCCTGGCCAGCGGGATCGCCGTCGACGACCTCGTCGACCACCTGCTCGACCCGCCGTCGCGCCCGTCGTCGTCGGGGTCCCCCCGCCGCCGCGGCGCCCGCGGCGGACTGCCGCCGCTGCCGCGGATGGGGCCGGGCTCGGTCCGGCTGCTCGGGCGGATCGCGCGGGCGCCCCGGCGGTTCCCGCCGCTGGCCGTGGCGTCGGCGCTGCTCCCGGTGGGGCGGGCGGACACGTCGGGGGTCGTGAAGCTGGTGTCGTCGTTCGCGCCCGAGGCGTGGCCGCGCCCGCCGTCGGCGCCCGAGCTGCGCATCATCGCGACCGACTACGACACCGGGGACCGGGTGCCCTTCGGCCGGCCCGGGGCGCCGCCCGCGTCACCCGCGGACGCCGCGAGCGCGTCCTGCGCCGTCCCCGGGTGGTTCGCGCCGGTGCGGATCCACGGTCGGCGCTACGTCGACGGCGGGGTGTGCTCGGCGACGTCCGCCGACCTGCTGCTCGGGCCCGACATGCCGCCCGTCGACGAGGCCCTGGTCCTGGTGCCGCTCGCCCGCCGCGGCCGGATCCACCTCAGCGGGGCGGGGGCGGCCGCCGACGGACTGTTCCGTGGGATCGTCGGGGGCCGCAGCGCCCGGGAGATCGCCCGGCTGCGGACGGCCGGGGTCCACGTCACCGCGCACGCGCCCGGACCGGAGGACCGCGCGGCGATGGGGTGGAACGTCATGGACGCCCGCAAGCAGGCCGAGGTCCTGCGCACGGCGCTCCGGACGACGGCCGCCTGGTGGAGCCGCAAGGACCGGGACGCGGCGGACGAGGAAGGACACGAGTGAGGGTCTACGTACCGACGACCGTCGCGGGGCTGCAGAAGCTGCTCGTCGACGAGCAGGTGCAGCCGCTCTCGGGCACGGCGTTCGCGCTCACCCCGGCGCTGCGCGAGGCCTACGTGGCGGGCGACGACGAGGAGCTCGAGTACGTCGCGATGACCGAGGCCGCCCGGGCCTCGCTGCGGCTGCTCGCCGCCGAGCTCGCCTCCGACCCGGACGCCCCCGCGCGACGGGCGGTCGTGGCGGCCGACGTCGACGACGTGACGCTGCGCCCCGACCTCGACGCCGCCGTCGTGCGCGTGGCCGGGCCGATCCCGATGCGCCGGCTCGCCGCGGTGCACCTCGACCTCGCCGAGGCCGTCGACGCCGTCCGCGCGGCCGCCGCGGTGGTCGACGCGGCCGACCTGGGCGACGAGGACGCCGAGCTGACGCTCGGGGACGCCGAGGACCACGACCTCGCCTGGTACGGGCTGCAGGAGTTGCCGTTCGTTCTCGACCTCGAGGGCCTCACCGAGAGCTGAGCTCACCGGGGACCGTGCCCCGGCCGGCGAGGAACGCGGCGCCCGCGCGCTGACCGTCGGCGACGAGGCCCTGCAGGAACGCGGGGGAGCGGTCGGCCGCGGAGGCCGAGTCCAGCGCCCGGTCCAGCTCGATGCGCTCGATGCCGACCTCGCGATAGCCGGGATCGGTCAGGGTGCCGGCGCGCACGAACCCGTTGATCCGCTCGATCGCGTCGATCTCCTGCTCCAGCGAGAGGTTCGCGGTGAGCTCGGCGCGCCGGTCGGCGATGGCGCCGGGGGAGCGCGGCTCGCCGGTGATCGCGCGCGGGAAGAGCTGGACGATCCAGATCGTGTCGACGGGGAGCGCGGGGAGGTCGCGGATCGGCGGGTTCTCCGAGAACACGCCGTCCCAGTAGGCCCCGCCCTCGGTCTCCACGGCGCGGAAGAGCGTCGGGATGGCGGCGCTCGCGAGCACGGTGTCGACGGTGATCTCGCCGCGACGCGAGTCGAACCGCCGGAACTCCCCGCTGCGCACCTCCACCGCGCCGACCTGCAGCACCGGGCCCTCGTCGCGGGGCATCGCGGCCACGAGGCGGAAGTCGACCCAGCGCTCCAGCAGGTCGCGCAGCTGCGTGCGGGCCAGTTCGGGGAACCGGTAGGGGTCGAACGAGAGCAGCGGCACCAGGTTGAGGTCGCGCAGCCGGAGCAGGCCCACCCCGAGCGCGTTGGTCACCGCGTCGAGCGGCGAGGTGGCGGCGTTGTCGCGCCAGAACCCGTCGAGCAGCTCGACCGCCCGACGCGGTCCGCCGGTGCGCAGCCCGTACCAGGCCAGCAGCGCGCAGATCGCCCCGCCGGAGGTGCCGGTGAACGCCACCGGGTCGACCTCGGGGGACTCGAGCAGCGGACGCAGCACACCGGCGGTGAACGCCGTCTGGCTGCCCCCGCCCTGACAGGCGACGGCGACACGGGGCACGGCGTCAAGGTGCCCGCGACGAGCGCCGGGCACGCTCCCTCACGGCGCCGGTCGCGGGGCGCGTGGCCCGTCCGGCGCCGACGGCATGCCCTTGCGCCAGGCGGTGTAGCTCTGCAGCCGCCCGGCGCGGGGGCGGAAGAGCCACGGCCACGGGTGGACCTCCGACGGTCGGATCTCCCCCGACAGACGCCGGAAGCCGGGCACCGGGGCGAACGTCGTCGCCACCCGCCGGTCGCCCAGCTCGTCGGGGACCCGGCCGCGGTGCAGCTCCACCCGACGGCGCGTCGCGAGGTCGGCGAGGGTCTCGGTGAGGAACACCAGCCGCTTGCCGGACAGCCGCAGGCGGCGGAGCAGGGGCTCGTCGAACACGAACACCGCGGGGACGTCCGGGTGGGCGAGCAGGGCCGGGTCGTCGTCGCCCAGGGACTCCGCGGTGAGCCAGACGGCCTCGATGGTCGAGCTCCGCTGCGCTGCGTCTCCGGCGTCGACGGGCGGCGCACCGTCGAGGGTGACGACGACGGGCCCGCGGTCGCCTCGGGATCGTCGTCGGCACGGAGCGACGACGGGGGATCGATGCGCTCCGTGCGCTGGTCCGGCGGCCAGTCCTGGATCGGGCAGTCCGCGTTGAGCACGCAGCCGGCGCAGAGCTTCGGGGCGCGCTTCTCGACCTGGTAGCGCGAGAACCCGTAGGCCTTCCCGGTCCCGGAGCCGACCGTCCACTGCCACCCGAGCCGGTTGGCCGCGCGGGAACCGTCGAGCAGGTGGGTGAAGAACGCGTCCTCGCCGTCGCGCCAGCGGGCCCCGGCCCGCACCGTCCACTGGCTCGAGAGCCACATCCGGGTCTGGTTGACGAGCCAGCCGTCGTCGTAGAGCTCGGTGAGGGTCGCGTCCATGCAGGCCATGTCGCGGGGCCACGGGTCGTCCCAGACCACAGGCGGCCGTGGGGGTCGGGCGCGCAGGTCGTCGCCGAGGGCCGGACCGACCCGGGCGTAGACGTGCCGGGCGTACTCCTGCCAGGCGAGCTCGTCGCGGTACTTGGTGCGGTCGCGCGACGGGGCGTCGGCGACGTGCTCCCACAGCGCAGGCAGGGAGAGCAGCCCGTGGCGGATCCACGGCGACATCCGCGAGGCGCCCCGCCGCTCGGGTGGCCAGACCTCGTTGCGGCGCCGCGCGTAGTTCGTGACGTCGAGGGCGGCGAGCGCCTCGTCGGCGGCACTCTGCCCGCCGCGGAACGCCGGCGAGGCCGCGGGGGTGTCGCAGGTCAGGTCGCCGAGGTGCTCGCGGACGAAGGCGACGGCGGCGTCGGGGCCGGGGTCCGGGACGGGGAGCTGCACACGGGGGCGTACCCGGGATCGCCGAGTGGACCCCCACGGCTGCCGCCGCGACCCTGACGGTCCACTCGGCGGGCACCATGGTCGACCATCGGTTCCGAGTGGACCTCCACGGCCGTCCCGGCAGCCCTTGAGGTCCACTCGGCGAGAGGAGGCCTTCTTGATCGACCGCGTCCGTGAGCTCGCCGCGGGCCCCGACCGCCGGATTCTCGGCATCGTCGGCGGCCCCGGCGCCGGGAAGTCCACCCTCGCCGCGGCGATCGCCGAGCGGACCGACCCGCGCCGGGTCGCCGTCGTCGGGATGGACGGGTGGCACCTCGCGAACTCGACCCTGGAGCGCGTCGGGCGCCTCGAGCGCAAGGGCGCCCCGGACACCTTCGACGCCGCCGGCTACGTCGCCTTCCTCGAGCGCTTCCGCAGCGACCGCTCGACGACGATCTGGGCCCCCGAGTACCGGCGCAGCGTCGAGGAGTCCATCGGCGGCGCGCTGGAGATCCCGCCCGACGTGACCCTGCTCGTCACCGAGGGCAACTACCTGCTGCTCGACGAGCCGCCCTGGGACCGGATCCACGGGCTGCTCGACGAGGCCTGGTTCCTCGAGCCCGACGAGGCCACCCGTCGCGAACGGCTGATCGCCCGCCACCGCCAGGTGGGGCGGGCCCCCGACGAGGCCGTTGCGCGCGCCGACGGCCCGGACGCCGCCAATGCCGCCGTCATCGCCCGCACGGCGGCCCGCGCGGACCTCCGTGTCGCCGAGGACTCCCTCCCGGGGATCCTCGACCGGTGACCCTCCCCGTCCCCGCGCTGGAGTTCCTCGCCCACGTCGTCGTCGAGCTCGACGAGCCCCACGACCTCGGCGTCACCGACGCCGGGCACCGCCGCATCGTCCCCATCGTCGGCGGGACCGTGACCGGAGACCGGTTCTCCGGCGTCGTCGTCCCGGGTGGCGCGGACTGGCAGGTGATCCAGGCCGACGGCGCGACCACCATCGACACCCGCTACCTGCTGCGCGCCGACGACGGGGCCCTGGTGTACCTCCGCACGGCGGGCGTGCGCGCCGGGGCGCCGGAGGTGCTGGCCGCGCTGCTCCGCGGCGAGGACGTCGACCCTGCGTCGTACTACTTCCGCGTCACCGCGACCTTCGAGACGAGCGCCCCGCAGCACGCCTGGCTGACGCGGGTCCTGACGGTGGCCGTGGCCCGCCGCCGCGCCTCGACGGTCGTCTACGACGCCTACACCGTCACCTGAGCGGGCTCAGAGATCCCACGCCGGGGTGCGCAGGGCCGTCAGGACCCGGCGCAGCGCCTCGAGTCGCCCGGCCGACAGCGCGCCGGAGGCGACCAACGGGTCCAGCGCGCACTCCGGGTCGGCCGGCGGACCCAGGTGCGAGCACCCGCGCGGGCAGTTCTCGACGGCCGCCGCGAGGTCGCCGAACGCGGCCACGACGTCGTCGGGGGAGATGTGGGCGAGCCCGAACGACCGGATGCCCGGGGTGTCGACGACCCAGCCCCCGGTCCGGCCGCTCGGCCCGTCGCGTTCGGGCAGGGCCAGCGCCACCGCCGACGTCGACGTGTGCCGCCCCTTCCCGATCCCGCTGACCACCCCGACCGCCCGCTCGGCGTCCGGGACCAGCACGTTGACCAGCGTCGACTTGCCGACCCCGCTGTGCCCGATCAGCGCCGAGAGCCGCCCCTCGAGGACGTCGCGCAGCGCCGCGGGGTCCTGGTCGGCCCGGGTCACGACGATGGGCAGCTCCAGGTCGGTGTACTCGCCGGCGAACGCGGCGCCGCCGTCGTCGACCAGGTCGGCCTTGGTCAGGCACAGCACGGGGATCAGGCCGCCGGCGTAGGCCGCGACGAGGCAGCGGTCGACGAACCCGGTGCGCGGCGTCGGGTCGGCGAGGGCGGTGACGATCACGAGGTGCGAGGCGTTGGCGACGACGACCCGCTCGTAGGGGTCGGTGTCGTCGGCGGTGCGGCGCAGGACGCTGGAGCGCTCGGCGACCCGGACGATGCGCGCGAGGGTGTCGTCGGTGCCCGTGGTGTCGCCGACGAGGTCGACGTGGTCCCCGACGACGACGGGTGTGCGCCCCATCTCGCGGGCGCGCATCGCGATGACGCGCACCTCCGGCTCGTCGTCGGGGGCGCAGGTCCAGCGGCCGCGGTCGACGCCGACGACCATCGCGGTGCGGGCGTCGGCGTGCTCGGGACGGCGCTTCGAGCGGGGCCGGGTGCCCTTGCCGGGCCGGACCCGGACGTCGCTCTCGTCGTAGCGCCCCGCCGCGCCGGGCCGGGTCATCGGTGGCCGCCCGATGTCAGGACGGCGCCGTTCTCACACCCGACGTCAGCAACGGACCATCGCTGACACGCGGTCACGCCGGGATCCCCACCCCGCGCACGAGCCCCGGCCAGTCGGTGGCGAAGTCGGGGAGCGTCTTGGTGGTGGCCGCGACGTCGTCGATCTCCAGGCCGGGCACGACGAGGCCGACCAGCGCCCCGGCGGTGGCCATCCGATGGTCGGCGTAGGCGCCCCAGGCCCGCGTCGGGGCCAGCGTGGCGGAGGGCTCGACGACGAGCCCGTCGTCGGTCTCGGACACCCGCGCCCCGAGCGCGGTCGCCTCGGCGGCCAGCGCGGCGAGCCGGTCGGTCTCGTGGCCGCGGATGTGCGCGACCCCGCGCAGCCGCGAGCGCGCCCCGTCCCGGGCGGCGACGATCGCGAGGGCGGTCACCGTGGGCGTGAGCTCCCCGATCTCGGCGAGATCCACGTCGACCCCCGCCAGCCGGCCGTCGCCGCGCACCGTCAGACCCGCGTCGTCGATCGTCACCGTGCCGCCGAAGGCCTCGAGGACGGCGCGGACGGCGCTGATCGGCTGCAGGTCCGGGAGGTCCGGCACCGATTCCGGCCACCCCGCGACGGTCACCTCGCCGCCCGTCACGAGAGCGGCCGCGAGGTAGACCGCGGCGCCGGAGAGGTCGGGCTCGACGACGTGGCGCGCGGCCGGGGTGATCGGCCCGGCCGACACCGCCCAGCGCGACGGGGAGCCCCCCTCGTCGGTCTGCGAGGTCACCGTGACCCCCGCGGCCCGCAGCATCGTCACCGTCATCTCCACGTGCGGCAGCGAAGGCACCGTCCCGGGCCCGCGGTGACTGACGGCGAGCCCGCCGTCGTAGCGGGCACCGGAGAGCAACAGCCCGGAGACGAACTGCGACGACGCCGACGCGTCGACGTCCACCGGGCCGCCGGTGACCCCGCCGCGCCCGAGCACGGTGAACGGCAGCCGGTCGGTCTCGGCGGGCGACACCGCGACCCCGAGGCCGCGCAGGCCCTCGAGGACCCCGCCCATCGGCCGGGACCGGGCGTGCGGGTCGCCGTCGAACTCGACCGGCCCGTCGGCGAGCGCGGCGACCGGCGGGAGGAAGCGCATGACGGTGCCCGCGAGCCCGCAGTCCACGCGCCCGCCGTGGAAGTGGGTCGGGGCGGTGACGGCGACGTCGAGGGTGCCGTCACGGCCCGGGGTCACCGCGGTGGCCGCCCCGAGCGCGGCCAGCCCGTCGACCATCAGCGTGGTGTCGCGGGACCGGGCGGCGCCGGCCACGGTGCGGGTGGCGCCGTCGGCGGCCAGCGCGGCCAGCACGAGGGCCCGGTTGGTGATCGACTTCGAGCCGGGGACCGCGACGGTGCCGCGGACGGGGCCCTCGGCGAGGGGCGCGCTCCAGGTGCTCACCGGGCCATTCTCGCGTGTCGGGGCCGGTGTCGGTGGGCGGTGGGAGGATCGGTGCCATGTGCGGTCGTTACGCCCTGGCCAAGGACCCGGCCGACCTGGCCGAGGAGTTCGACGCGCGCGACGCGACCGAGGACCGGCTCGACGTCCCCGAGTTCAACGTGGCGCCCACCCTGACCGTGCCCGGCGTCGTCGACCGGCACCCGCGCGACGACGAGGGGACAGCGGACCCGTCGTCGGTCGAGCGGTCACTGCGCGCGATGCGCTGGGGGCTCGTGCCGTCCTGGGCCAAGGACGAGTCGGTGGGCAACCGGCTCATCAACGCCCGCGCCGAGTCGGTCACCGAGAAGCCCGCCTTCCGGCGCGCGGCCGCGTCCCGACGCTGCCTGCTGCCCGCCGACGGCTGGTACGAGTGGCTGCGCGACGCCGGCCACAAGATCCCGTACTTCATGACCTACTCGCAGGAGTCGGGCCTCGCCGGGCACCCGCTCGCCCTGGCCGGGCTGTGGGAGACGTGGCGGCCGCGCTCGGCGGAGAAGGGGACGGCGCCGCTCGTCTCGACGACGGTGGTCACGGTCGCGTCGACCGGTCCGCTCACCGAGATCCACCACCGGATGCCGCTGGTGCTCCCGCGGGAGCGCTGGGCCGAGTGGCTCGACCCGGACCACGAGGACCCCACGAGCCTGCTCGTCCCCTCCGACGAGGTGGTCGCCGCGCTCGAGATGCGCCAGGTGTCGTCGAAGGTCAACAACGTGCGCAACCACGGCGCCGAGCTGATCGAGGAGGCACACGAGCAGCCCGAGCAGCAGGGGCTCGACCTCGAGGCGGCCAACCCCTCGTGACCGTCACCGCGGAGGAGCTCGAGGTCGCGACGCCGCACGGACCGGCGCGGGTCGCCCTCCGCGCGGCCGGCGCCCCGTCCGGGCTGCTGGTGCTCGGGCACGGCGCGGGCGGCGGGATCGAGGCGCCCGACCTGCTCGCGGCCGCCGACGCCGCCGACGGCTCGGTCGCCGTCGCGCGGGTCCTGCAGCCCTACCGCGTGGCGGGCCGGCGGGCTCCGGCCCCGGCGGCGCAGCTCGACGAGGCCTGGGCCTACGTGCTCGCGGCGCTGACGCAGCGGTTCCCGGACGCGCCGCAGATCCACGGCGGGCGGTCGTCGGGGGCGCGGGTGGCGTGCCGGGGCGCGGTCGTCGCCGACCCGGCGCCGGTCGGCGTGCTGGCCCTGGCCTTCCCGCTGCTCGCGCCCGCCCGGAAGGACGGCACGCGCCCGGACCGCTCGCCCGAGATCGACGCGGTGGACGCGGCCGGGATCCCGGTGCTGGCGGTGTCGGGGGACCGCGACCGGTTCGGGGTGCCGCCCACCGCGGCGCACCGCCAGGTGGTGACGCTGCGCGGGGACCACTCGCTGCGGGCCAAGGGACCGATCCGCGAGGCCGTCGCGCCGTGGGTGGCGTCGCTCCTGCCGGTCCCGTCCAGCCCCGCCGGGTGAGCCCCGCCGCCCTCTCGGACCAAGATCATGATCCGGGTGGCGAAGTGCTCGCTCAGCGATCACTTCGCCGCACAGTTCGTGATCATGCTGCCGGCCGGTGAGCCAGGGGCCGCTACGCGTCGGCGACCGGCGCCGTCGTCGCCCCGGCGGCGGCCACCAGGTCGGCGGGGGCCAGCTCCAGCTGCAGCCCGCGCCGGCCCGCGCTGCACCAGATCGTCGGGTGCTCCAGGGCGGAGACGTCGACGACGACGGGCAGGCGCCGCTTGGTGCCGAGCGGGCTGATCCCGCCGGTGACGTAGCCGGTGAGCCGCTCCGCGGCCGCGGGGTCGGCCATGACCGCCTTCTTGCCGCCGCGCGCGGCGGCGAGCGCCTTGAGGTCGAGCGTCCCGGTCACCGGCACCATCGCGAGGACGGGCGCGCCGTCGACCTCCGCGACGAGGGTCTTGAACACCCGCCGCGGATCGAGCCCGAGCGCCTCGGCTGCGTCGACGCCGTACGAGTGGGCCCGTCCGGGTGCCTCGTACGGGTGGGTCCGGTGCGCGATCCCCGCACGCTCCAGGGCGGTGAGCGCGGGGGTCCCGCCGGTGGTTCGTCGGGCCACGCCGCGGGAGGCTAGCGGGGAATCGCCACGGCGGCGCGGACGTTCCAGACCTGCAGAGATGGGTGGCGGTCGTCGTACCGCGACCGAGGGAAGGTGACGATGCCAGCGATGACGATGGAGCGCGGGACGCAGGTCCGGGGCGGTACCCGGGATGCGACCGACGGGGTCGTGATCCTGCTCCCGGACATGGACCCGGACGGCTCACACGTGGGGGGTGCGTCCGCCCCCGCAGGGGTAGCCTCCCGGAGTTCCGACGCCGCGTCCGACGCGCGGCGCGAAGGGAGTCCGGTGGCCGAAGCCGTGCGCGCGGACCGCGACGTGGCGACGGACGGCGCGGCGGTGCCCGCCCAGCAGGACGGCACCACGGCGTCCGAGTCCGTCGCCCAGGGTGGATCCAGCCCTGCCGACCTCGAGACCGAGACCGTCGCCGAGCGCGCGGACCGCTTCGAGCGGGACGTGATGCCGATGGTCGACCAGCTCTACGCGGCCGCGATGCGGATGACCCGCAATCCGCCGGACGCCGAGGACCTGGTCCAGGAGACGGTGCTGAAGGCGTACTCGTCGTTCACGTCCTTCAAGCCGGGCACCAACCTCAAGGCCTGGCTGTACCGCATCCTGACCAACTCCTACATCAACACCTACCGCAAGCGGCAGCGCCAGCCGCAGCAGAGCCCGACCGACGAGTTCACCGACTACCAGCTCTCGCAGTCGGCGGAGCACAGCTCGGCGGGTCTGCCCTCCGCGGAGGTGGAGGCGCTCGACCGCCTGCCGGACAACGACATCCGCGACGCCCTGCAGGCCCTGCCGGACGACTTCCGGATGGCGGTCTATCTCGCCGACGTCGAGGGGTTCGCCTACAAGGAGATCGCCGAGATCATGGGCACGCCCATCGGCACCGTGATGTCGCGGCTGCACCGCGGCCGCAAGCAGCTGCGTGACGCCCTGACCGGGACCGCGCGGGACCGTGGGTTCCTGCGGGGAGACGCAGCGGAGCGGAGCTCGACCAGGGCGGCCGGGCAGAACGCGACCGTGGACGAGGGGGTGCAGTCGTGAGCTGCGGAGAGCCCCACGAGACCGACTGCGAGGAGGTCCTCGCGGAGGTCTGGCTGCTGCTGGACCACGAGTGCGGCGAGGAGCGCGACGCCCAGCTGCGCCGCCACCTCCAGGAGTGCGGGCCGTGCCTCGCGCGCTACGGGCTCGAGGAGAAGGTCAAGACGCTGCTGGCCCGCACCTGCGGCGGCGACCGCGCACCGGACGAGCTGCACCAGAAGCTGCGGGAGCGCATCCGCGCGACCGTGCTGGAGCAGGCCCAGGTCACCGTCGAGCGGACCGCGTCGGGCACCGTCGTCGAGGTGAACCAGACCCGCGTCGAGACCTGGCGGAGCTGAGCCCCGCACCCCGGACACACGTCGGGCCCCCGGACCACGGTCCGGGGGCCCGACGTCGTTCCGGGGCGGGCACCTCAGGAGTTGGGGCGCTTGCCGTGGTTGCTGCTCTTCTTCTTCCGGTCCCGCTTCTGACGCGCACGCTTCGACATGACGCCATTCTCCCACGAGGGGGTTTTGGGTCCGGTCGATGGTTTGATGACCGTCGTGGCTGACGAGATCCGCGCGGAGATGGTCGCGAACGTCCTCGAGGTCGTCGCGCGCGAGGGCACGGCGGTGGCCGACGGGGACACCGTGGTGCTCCTGGAGTCGATGAAGATGGAGATCCCCGTGCTGATCGAGGGAGCGGGCACCGTCGTCTCCGTCGCGGTGAAGGAGGGGGACGTCGTGCAGGGCGGCGACCTCATCGCCGTCGTCGAACGGGCATCCGAGGACCACTGACCGCCGACCGACCGACCCCATCCATGTCGACGCTGAGCTTCCTGCTCGCGAGGCACACCACGCTGTCCGGCGACGAGGTCGCGCACCTGCAGCGCCTCGCCTCCGAGTGGCAGCTGCTCTCCGACCTCTCCTTCGCCGACTTCCTGCTCTGGGTGCCCGTGACGGTGCCCGAGGACGGCGACGGCCCGGGCCCAACGGTGCAGCAGGCCCCGACCTTCCTGTGCGTCGCCCACAGCCGGCCGACGACGGCGCCCACCGCCCACCCCGACGACATGGTCGGCGGGACCGCGACCGCGGCCCAGCACCCGCAGCTGCTGCGCGCCCTCGCCGACACCACGATGCGGCGCGAGGAGCAGCCGCGCTGGCACCGCGGGCGCTCCATCCGCCGCGAGGTGGTCCCGGTCGGCTACGAGGGCCGGATGATCGCGGTGCTCGGCCGGGACACCAACCTGGCCTCGCCCCGCGTCCCGTCGACCCTCGAGATCTCCTACCTCGCCGTCGCGGGCGACCTGTGCCAGATGATCGCCGACGGCACCTTCCCGACCGCCGAGAGCGGTGACGAGGGCCGGTCGATGCCCCGGGTCGGGGACGGGCTGGTGCGGGCCAGTGCCGTCGGGACCGTGCTCTACGCGAGCCCCAACGCCGCGTCGGCCTTCCACCGGCTCGGCTGGAGCGACGAGCTGGTGGGCGCCGACCTGCCGACCGTCGCCCGGAAGGTCTCCGCCGACCCGTTCGAGGGCGCGGAGGCGGTGACGATGCTGCGCGAGGCGCTGGCCGGCACGCCCTCCCCGCGGGTCGAGGTGGAGAGCCGCGGGGCCACCGCCGTGGTCCGCGCGCTGCCGCTGCGTCCCCGTGGCGTCCCGAGCGGGGCGCTGGTGCTCGTGCGCGACGTGACCGAGGTCCGCCGTCGGGACCGCGCCCTGATGAGCAAGGACGCGACGATCCGCGAGATCCACCACCGCGTGAAGAACAACCTGCAGACGGTCGCGGCCCTGCTGCGCCTGCAGGCCCGCCGGACCCGGCACGACGAGGCCCGCTCGGCCCTCACCGAGTCCATGCGCCGCGTCGCGTCCATCGCGCTGGTGCACGAGGCGCTGGCGGCGTCGGTCGACGAGCGGGTGGACATCGACGAGGTGCTGGCCGGGGTCGTGCCGATGCTGAACGACGTGGTGCGACCCGGGGCCGGGGTGGAGATGCGCCGCGAGGGACGGGCGGGCGTGCTCCCGGCGGTGATGGCCACGCCGCTGGTCATGGTGGTCACCGAGCTCGTCTCGAACGCCCTGGAGCACGGCTTCGGCGAGGGGACCTCCGGCAGCGTGCGGATCGTCGCGACGCGCACCGCCAGCCGGCTGCTCATCGAGATCGTCGACGACGGCCGCGGGCTGCCGGAGACCTTCTCGCTGGAGCGTGCCCCGGGCCTCGGCCTGCAGATCGTCCGCACGCTCGTCGACTCCGAGCTGGGCGGCACGCTGAGCCTGCGTCCCGGCGCCGAGGGCGGGACCCGCGCCGAGCTGACGATCCCGCTGCCGCACCGCGGCGAGGTACGCCCCCGCTGAGCCCGTCCCGGACGTCGGCGGGAGGCCCCGGACGCACGAAGGGCCCGGGACGCACGAAGGGCCCGGACGCACGAAGGGCCCCGTCGGTCGCTCGAGGCGATCGACGGGGCCCTTCGGTCACGTCAGGTGGTGCTGCCGACCGGAGGCGAACGCGTGGGGAGCGAGCGTCCGCCTCCCCGCCGGTCGGGCGCGGGCTCAGGCCTGCGCGTCGACCCGGACGCCGTAGCGCTTCATGGCGCGGCGCTCGTCCTCGCTCGCACCGCCCCAGACACCGGCGTCCTGACCGGACTCGAGGGCCCAGGTCAGGCACTCCGACATCGCGGGGCAGCGACGGCACACGGCCTTGGCCTGCGTGATCTGCGAGAGCGCGGGGCCGCTCGTCCCGACCGGGAAGAACAGTTCCGGGTCCTCGTCGCGGCAAGCAGCGTCGTTCCGCCAGTCCATCGTGCTGATCTCCTCGCTGGGTGCGCCTCGGGGAGCACACCTAGTTGCGGTGGTCGTCGACGATTCCTTGGGGCGGGAATCGCCCGGGGCCTCCAGCGGCCCCTCGTGTCGTTCTGATCGTTCTGTCGTTCCTGGGAGGCCGACCCCGTCGTCCGCCCGACCTGCGGCGACGATGCCGTGGTCGGACATCCGGCGTGTCCGCCCCCCGTGCCCTCCGGTCGCGGAGAGAATCTCTCCGTTCCCGGGGACCCGGCCGAGCAGTTCTGCTGGTGCATTCCTGCCCGGCTCTCGCGGGGGATGACCAAGAATCTGCAGGAGGATCGGGTCTGGATCGAGTCCCAAGCGGCTCGACGGGCATGGTCGGTCGGTGAGTGGATATCGGCCGACCGTGACCGCACAGTCACTGCGACGAGCGGAAAACGCCGCACGACGAGGCGTCGACCCTGCCGTCGGACGGCGACGAACGGTCGCTATGATCTCCTCGGAGCTGCTGCGTGCCCGTGAAGCAGGGGCCGACGTCCCCCGAAGGCCGGATTCAGGCCCCGTTCGTCGGTCCGCGACCACTGCCCGGCGGCCCGTTCACCGCCGTGGTGTGACCGGGGTCACGTCGGCTAGACGACGACCCGCAGGGCGTGCGGTACCGCGAGGAACTCCACGTCGCTGCGCCGGCCCAGGTGGTCGCCGTCCACCTGCAGGTTCACCGGCTCCTCCGAGGTGACCCGCAGCGCGGTGACGTCGTCGTCGCGCAGGACCGAGCCCAGCTCGCGGAACCCCTCCTCGGAGAGGATTCTGGCTGACGATCCGGCCGATGGTGGGCAGGCCGAGCTTGCACAGGCCGAAGAACCCCAGCCCGCCGTCGAACGAGCAGCCCGGGTTGGTGCGCACCGCCCGCCCGCCGAGATAGGTCCACGGGTCGGTGTTGGAGACCAGCGCGAGCTTGACGTCCTCGACCGGCTCCCGGCCGGGGATCTCGACCCGCAGCGACGGCGGCCGCGTGCGTGCCGTCGCCCAGCGCCGGAACGAGGTGGCCACGTAGCGCGCCGGCGACGCCTCGCGGCCGCGGTCCCGGGCGTGCTCCATGGCCGCGATGACGTCGGCGTCCCAGCCGAGGCCGGCGTTGAAGCTGAACCACCGCTCGTCGGCCCGCCCGAGGCCCACCGTGCGGCTGCGTCCCGCCGCGAGGGCCTCGAGGAGCTGGTGCGTGGCCTCCAGCGGGTCGCGCGGGGTGCCGAGGGCACGGGCGAAGACGTTGGCCGACCCGCCGGGCACCACGCCCAGCGCGGGGACCCGGTCGCCAGGGCCGTCGACGAGCAGCCCGTTGAGGGCCTCGTTGACGGTGCCGTCGCCGCCGAGGACGACGACGAGGTCGACCCCCTCGGTGGTGGCGCGCGCGGCGAGCTCGGCGGCGTGCCCCCGGTAGCGGGTGGCCACCACCTCGAGCTTCAGCTCGCTGGCGAGGGCGTGGGCGATGACGTCGCGTCCTGCTGCCGTGGTGGTGGTGGCCGAGGGATTGGCCACGAGCAGGGCGCGCACGGCACTCACCGTAGCGCCGCCCCCCGCGGGGTTGGGCCGGGCGTGGTGCACGGATCGCTGAGAACGATGCGGCCTACCCTGGCGGTGTGTCCGGCACTCCACCCGCCCCGGGGACCGACGCGCCCCCGCGCTCGCTGGTGGTGGCGTCGCTCGCGACGGCGCTGGAGGGCGCGGCGCTGGTCGTCGCCGGCGTCGTGCTGCTCGTCCTCGAGGGGACACCGCAGGTCTGGGCCTTCGTCGTGCTCCTCGGCCTCGGCATCGCCGCGGCCGGGATCGCGCTGGCCCGGGGCACCCGGGGCGCGCGGGGCCCCGTCGTCGTCGTGCAGCTGCTCGGGCTCGGCGTCGCCTTCTACGCGGGCGTCACGAGCGGGCGCCCGGAGTGGGGCGTGCCGATCGCGGTGGTGTGCGCGGCGATCCTCGCGGGCGTGCTCACCCGGGCGGGGCGGGACTGGGCGGAGCAGTAGGTAGGTGCGCTGCGCGCTCGTGAGCAGAAAGTGCCGCTATGGCCGCATTCTGTGCTCACGAGCCTCCGGCACCTAGTGGCGATCGGCCGGCGGCGGCGGTGCCTCCACGAGCCCGCCGGGCGCGTTGAGCAGGTCGATGCGGTGCGCGCCGCGCTCGTGGCCCAGCACGGTGACCGACGCCGGGTCGAACGCGAACCCCACCCCGGCCGCGGGCGACAGGCCCAGGTAGCGGGCGATGAGGACCCGGCTCGCGTGCCCGTGGCCGATGAGCACGACGTCGTGCCGGGACAGCTCCTCGTCGGCGTCGGCGATCACGCCGTCGATGCGCTTCGCGATCTGCTCCGCGGTCTCGCCGTGGGGGACGGGGTGCGTCCAGATCGTCCAGCCCGGGTCCTCGGTGCGGATGTCGGGCGTCGTGCGGCCCTCGTAGTCGCCGTAGTCCCACTCGGCGAGGTCCACGCGCACGGAGTCCAGGGTCAGGCCGGCGAGCGCGGCGGTGTCCCGCGCCCGGCGTCGGGGGCTGCACCAGACGACCGGCGGCGGGGCGTCCTTTCCCCGCAGCGTCTCCAGCAGCCGGCCGGCGGTGCGGGCCTGCTCCTCGCCGTGCTCGGTCAGCGGCAGGTCGGTGCGCCCGGTGTGGCGTCCGGTGCGCGACCACTCGGTCTCCCCGTGGCGCAACAGGTAGAGACGCCCGAGCGGGCTCTCGCTCACCGCGACTCCTCTCGTGCGCTGGAGCGGCCCCGACACCACGACGCGCCCGCCCCGCGAACGGGACGGGCGCGCCGGAGGATGCGTCGAGGCTCAGCCCTTCTTGGTCTCCCAGAAGATGTCCGAGATCTCGCCGATGTAGCCCAGCAGCTCGTCGCCGGTCTTCGGGTCGGTCGAGCCCTTGGTGCCGGTGGCACCCGCGGCCTTCGTGGCCTTGTTGAACAGCTCGTGCAGCTGCGGGTACTTCTCGAAGTGCGGCGGCTTGAAGTAGTCCGTCCACAGCACCCAGAGGTGGTGCTTGACGAGGTCGGAGCGCTCCTCCTTGATCTGGATGGCGCGCTCCTTGAACTCGGCGTCGTCGGAGCCCTGGTACTTCTCCTGGATCGCCTTGACCGACTCGGCCTCGATACGGGCCTGAGCCGGGTCGTACACGCCGCAGGGGAGGTCGCAGTGCGCGGTGGCCTCCAGGCGCGGACGGAGGATGCTCGCGAGCAGTCCCATGTCGCCTCCCAACTCCCCTCCACGGGGGATCACGGTGATCGTTCCGACCGCGGCCCAACCTACTCCGGTGCGGGCCACCGGGCAGCCGCGCCGCGGTCACGGTCGAGGAGGGGGTGCCCAGTGGGGTGCGGGTGTCATTCGTGCTGGTGAGGAGGGTCGTGGGATGAGCCTCGGTGGGCGACGGGCGGAGTTTCCCCCGGGTGTGGGCGGGGTAGCGCGGCGCGTCGCCGTGCGCGGTGGGTCGATGGTCCCGACGCTGCACGACGGCGACATCGTGCTCGCCGTCCCCGGCCTACGACCCCGCGACGGGGCGGTGGCCCTCGTGCGCTGGCCCGCCCGGCCCGGGCAGCTCTCGGTGAAGCGGCTCGCGCTGCGCTTCCCCGACGAGGGCTGCGACGCCGACGGCCGGGACGGTGCGTGCTGGTTCGCCGTGGGCGACGCGCCGGCCGAGTCCACCGACTCCCGCACCCTCGGTCCGGCGGTCGCCCTCGCCGTCGTCACCCATCGGCTGTGGCCCCGGCCCGGACGGCTCCCGCGTCGTTGACCCTGGGCCGGGCCAGGAGGGGCTCCGGTCGCCCTCAGGTCTGCGCCAGCCCGCCGTCGACGAGGATTCTCGCTGCCGGTCACGTACGCGGCCTCGTCACCGCCGAGGAAGAGCACCGCCTGCGCGACCTCCTCGGGACGGCCCCACCGCCCCATCGGCACGGCGTCGGCCACCCACGCGTCGATGGCGGCCTGGGACTCCGCGTCGTCCTGGTCGGTCAGCGGGGTGGCGATGCAGCCGGGCGTGACGGCGTTGACGCGCACGCCCCGGGCGAGGACGTCGTCGTCGAGGGCGAGCGTGCGCACGAGGCTCCGCACGGCGGCCTTGCTCGCGGCGTAGAGCGGGTCGGCCGGTCGGCCCTTCGCCTCGGCCACCGAGCTGGTCGCGACGACGGCGCCGCCCCGGGCCATCAGCGGCAGCCCGCGGACGATCGTGGTGAACACGCTGCGCACATTGATGTCGAGGAGGCGGTCGACGTCGGCCCGCGTGGTCTCCGCCAGTGGGGGCGCGTCGGAGACGCCGGCGTTGGCGAAGAGCAGGTCGACGTGGCCGTGGCGGGCACCGACCGTGGCCACCACCCGGTCGACGTCGTCCTCCTCCCGCAGGTCGGCCGCCACCGTCGTCACCGCGCCCGGTCCGGGCATCGAGGCCCGCGCCCTCTCGAGCCGTCCCTCGTCGCGACCGACGATCACCACGGCCGCGCCCCGTGCGCTCAGGGCGGCCGCCGTCGCTCGACCGATGCCGCTGCTCCCGCCGGTGATCACGGCCACCCGACCCGTCCAGTCCATGGGCGCTCCTCCTTCAGCTGCTCACCAAGGTAAGTCACTTACCTAAGTGAGTGCTACTCGTGTTCCCGGAGGTCACCGTGGTGGGATGGCGCGGTGACCGCGGGCGAGCGGCTCCCGCTGCGGGAGCGCAAGAAGGCGGCGACGCGGGCGCGCATCCTCGAGGTCGCCGGACGGCTGTTCGAGCAGCACGGCTACGACGCCGTCACCGTCGCCGAGATCGCCGACGCCGCCGACGTCTCGGTGAAGACGCTCTTCGTGTACTTCCGCTCGAAGGAGGACCTCGCGGTCGCCGACACGGGCCTCCTCGACGCCGTGGTCACGGCGGTGCGCGACCGGGCCCCGCGGATCACCCCCGCGCAGGCGGTCGGCGCGGTGCTCGGGGCCGCCCTCGACGCACCCGATCAGGCGTCGACGGGCATCGAGGGCTACTTCCGGCGGGCCGGTGACGCGCCGGCGCTCCGGTCGCGGCTGCTGCGGCTGTGGGCGGAGTACGAGGACGCCGTCGCGGAGGTCCTGGCCCACGACGCCGGGCGCACGACGGCGGACCCGACCGACCGGCTCGCGGCGATCGGCCTCGTCGGGATCGTCCGCTCGTTCACGGCACCGGAGGTCCGGCGGCTCGCGGCCGACGATCCCGCGGCCGAGCCGGCCGCGCTGCGCGCGTGGCTGCGCGAGGCGGTCCGGCGGGTCGATGCCCTCGTCGGGGCCTGAGGTAGCGCTGCGGGCACCGCCGGGTCACGGGACGGCGACGAACGCCCCCGGACCGGGTGACAGCCGGTAGCACTGACGGCCCCGCGCACGACGATCCCCGGAACGCACCGGGCGGCGGGGGGCCGCGCCCGGTCCACACTCGGGGGGATCGAGCGCACCGTGGACGACGAGCACCGCACGCCGCCGGCGTCGGCCTGGACGGTGCCCGCGGTCGCGGCCACGTCCGCGGGCGGGCCCCGCCACGGTTCCCGTCGGGCCGGGCCCCGTCGCCGTCCGCCCCGTCGCCGTCTGCCCCTCGTCGCGTGCCTGGTCGGGGCACTGGTGCTGCTCGCCGGCCTCGGCGCCGCCGGTCCACCCGCGCCCGCGACGGCGTCCGACGTGCTCCCGCCGCCCGACACCAGCGCCGTCGGTCCCACCGGGCGCCTCCCCGAGGCCGGGCCGGCGCCCCTCCCACCCGGGACGCCACCGCTCGACCCCGCGCCGCTCCCGGGCACCGCCACGATCAGCGGCTCCGAGCTCGGCATCCCGGGGACCGTCCTCGCCGCCTACCGCGCCGCGGCGACCACCGTGGACCGCACGGCCCCGGCCTGTCGCCTGACGTGGCCGCTCGTCGCCGGCATCGGGAAGGTCGAGTCGGGTCACGCGTCCGACGGGGCGGTCACCGCCGACGGCACCACCCGCCGCCCCATCCTCGGTCCGCAGCTCACCGGCACCGACGGCAACGCCGCCATTCCCGACACCGACGGCGGCGCCCTGGACCACGACGCCACCTGGGACCGCGCGGTCGGCCCCACCCAGTTCATCCCGTCCAGCTGGCGGGTCTACGGCGCCGACGGGAACGGCGACGGCCGCGCCGACCCGGACAACGTCTTCGACGCCGGCCTCGCGACCGCCCGCTACCTCTGCTCCTCCGGTGGCGACCTCTCCGACGCCTCCGCCCGGCACGACGCCGTGTTCCGCTACAACCACTCCGAGGACTACGTCGCCACCGTGCTCCGGTGGGCCGACGCCTACGCCTCCGGCGCGCTCCCCGTCCCGGACTCGACGGGTTCCGGAGCCGGGTCCGGGTCCGACGACGCCCTCGTGGACGGCGCGCCCTCCCTCGCCGCCCTCCCGACGACCCAGGTCCCGACGATGGACGGGGTGCCGGTCGCGGGGCTGCCGGTCGCGCTCCCGTCGGCACCCGGGGGAGTGCGGAGCGCCGCGCCGGCCGCCCCACGTGCGGTGGCCGCCGCCCCGCTCGCCGCGAGCTCCGCGCCCGCGTCGAGCCGCCCCCTCTCGGCCACGACCTCCACCCCGCCCGGCACCTCCACTCCCTCGGGCACCTCGACCCCGCCCGATACCTCCACCCCGCCGGGTACCTCCACCCCGCCGGGTGCCTCTGCCGCCGCCGGTACCCCCGCCTCGTCGGGCACGTCGACGACGCCGGCGACGTCGACCTCGGCCGGGTCGAGCACCTCGCACAGCCCTGCGCGTCCGCCGGCCCCGGCGTCGTCGAGCTCCCTGCCGTCCTCGGCCCACCCCGCTCCGCGGCCCTCCACCCCGGCGCCCCCGAAGCCCGCGTCGACGCCCTCGAAGCCGGCGCCCCCGAAGCCGACCTCCTCGACGCCGGCGCCCGCGAGCGCCTCCTCCCCGGCGGCCGCGACCTCCGCGGCGCACTGCACGGCCGTGCTCCCTGCCGCGGCCCGGGCGTTCGGGGTTCCGGCCGCCCAGCTCTCCGCGGCGAGTACCGCCGGCCCCGGAGCAGGACGGACGACCTGCACGGTGCGCGGCCCGCACGGTCCGCTCGTCGTGGCGGTCACCGCCGCGCCCGGGGCGCCGGCCCCACCGGCGACCGGGATCAGCCGCCCCGTCCCGGGCGGACGAACGGTCCTCACCGTCCCCGCCGCCAGCGGCATGCCCGCCGACAAGGCCCGGACCGCCCTCGCCGCGCTCGCGGCCACCTGGGGCTGAGCGCCGGGCGTCCCGCGCACACGTCCCCGCTCCCGAACGTCCCGGAGAACCGGGTCCTCAGGACCCGGTGCTGCGGGAGCTGCTCGGGACCGACCGGGGCTGGTCGCCGGGCCCGACGGCGTCCGGCCCGCGTCGAGCCCGTCAGCCGGCGGCGGTCAGCGCCGCCACGCGCGCACGGCAGGCCTCGAGGTCGGGCAGGGCGCCGGCGTCGCGGGCCTCGGCCAGGGACGGGGCGTCGGTGTCCTTGGCGGAGAGGACCAGCTCGTCGGCGGGGAGGTACTCGGTCCAGGGCAGGGCGAGCTCGGGATCGAGCGGGTCGACTCCGTGCTCGGCGCCCGGGTTGTAGGCCGTGGAGCACAGGTAGGTCGCCACGGTGCCGTCGGTGAGCGCCAGGAACGCGTGGCCGAGGCCCTCGGAGATGTAGACGGCGCGCAGACCCTCGGCGTCGAGCCGCACGGCGTCCCACCGACCGAAGGTGGGCGAGCCCACACGGATGTCGACCACCACGTCGAGCAGGGCGCCCGCGGAGCACTGCACGTACTTCGCCTGGCCGGGCGGCACGTCGGCGTAGTGGACGCCGCGGACGACGCCGCGACGGGATACGCTCGTGTTGGCCTGCGCCACATGCAGCGGGTGCCCCACGGTCCCGGCGAACACCTCCGCCTGGAAGGGCGCGGCGAATGCGCCGCGCGCGTCGGGGAAGACCGGCGGGGTGAACACCCACGCGCCGGGCACCGCGAGTTCCTCGGCCTTCACGCCGACGCACCCTAGCGGCCGGAGCAGACACCGGCCGGACGGTGGCCCGACGTGACCAGGCCGACGCGACGGGGTACGGACACCAGGAGCACGGACCGTCAGGATCGACCGGTCCGGGCCCACCCCGACCGTCCGGACCCGCCGCGGGATCCGCACCCGTGATCCCACCGCACCCGTCCGATCCCGAGGGCAGCCCTCACCGGCCACCCCCCGCCCCGTCACGACCGCGTGACGCGCAGGTGGTGCCCCGGGACCCACCCACACCACTGCGACACCGCAGGAGGACCGCGTGAGCAGCACCCCCGCCGGGACGAGCCCCCCGACCGTCGACGGCCGTGACCTCACCGACGAGGACATCTTCACCCCGCACGAGGGCGGCAAGCTCTCGATCGCGCCCACGGTGGCGCTCGCGGGCCGACGTGACCTCTCGATCGCCTACACGCCCGGCGTGGCGAAGGTCAGCCGGGCGATCGCCGACGACCCCGCGCTGACCGCCCGCTACACCTGGACCCACCGCTTGGTGGCCGTGGTCAGCGACGGCACCGCGGTGCTGGGCCTCGGCGACATCGGCCCGCGGGCGTCGTTGCCGGTGATGGAGGGCAAGTCGGCGCTGTTCAAGGCGTTCGCCGACCTCGACTCGATCCCGCTGGTGCTCGACACCACCGACGTCGACGAGATCGTCGAGACCCTGACCCACCTGCGTCCGTCGTTCGGGGCGGTGAACCTGGAGGACATCGCCGCGCCGCGCTGCTTCGAGATCGAGCGCCGGCTGATCGAGGCGCTCGACTGCCCGGTGATGCACGACGACCAGCACGGCACCGCGATCGTCGTGCTCGCCGCGCTCCGGGGGGCCGCGGCCGCGCTGGGCCGCGAGCTCGAGCCGCTCAAGGTGGTCGTCTCCGGGGCGGGCGCGTCCGGGGTGGCCTGCGCGAAGATCCTGCTCGAGGCCGGGGTCGCCGACGTGACCGTCCTCGATTCCCGGGGGGTCATCCACACCGGGCGCGAGAACATGAACGTGGCGAAGTACGCGCTGGCCGAGCAGACCAACCCGCGCGGGCTGCGGGGCGACCTGACGACGGCCCTGGCCGGTGCGGACGTCTTCCTGGGCCTGTCGGGGTCGACGGTGCCCGAGTCGGTCATCGAGTCGATGGCCGAGGACGCGATCGTGTTCGCACTGTCCAACCCGGACCCGGAGATCGACCCCGGCGTCGCGCGGAAGCACGCGTCGGTCGTGGCGACCGGCCGCAGCGACTACCCGAACCAGATCAACAACGTCCTCGCGTTCCCGGGGGTCTTCGCCGGGGCCCTCGACGCGGCCGCGCGGCGCATCACCGAGCACATGAAGCTCGCCGCGGCCGACGCGATCTTCGGCATCGCCTCCGAGGACCTCGGGGTCGACCACATCGTGCCCAGTGCGCTCGACCCCCGGGTCGCGCCCGCGGTGGCCGCCGCGGTGGCCGAGGCGGCCGGCTCGGACGGGGTCGTCCGGCGGCACGTCGCCGAGGTGGCGGACCGCGAGGACCGGTGAACGACGCCGTCGTTCGGGTGATCAGGTGTGAACCGATCGGGGACCGGGTACCGGTCGAGGCCCGCTGGTGACCGCTGACGTGGACTCCGCTGCACGTTCCGTGCGATTCCGACACGCGTCTGGGTGAACTACTCCGCCCGTGAGCGACACGCGGTCGAGCGTGTGCCGTTCGTCGCTTCCACAGGGAGTTCAGAGACCGTTCATCGTTCGAGTTGAGACAGAACCCTCGACTTGATGCCTTCTGACCGCGCAACAAAGGACGGTCGGCGCCACGGACCACTCGACGGAGTGATGTGCCCGGACCTCACTGAGGTCTCCTTCGTTGCGGTGATCAGAAGGCGGCAGACCGACCCGAACGGGTCGCGCCGGAAACCGCCGGTGAGGGAGCGACCAGGTGAACGGAGCGGGGCGCACGCCACGACTCGCCGTCGTCCGGGTGTCGGACGGGGACGCGTCCGAGGCGACCCGCGACCGTGCCCCCGCCGAGTTGCCCGCCGTCCCCTCGCCGACCCGCCCCGAGGCCTCCGGGGCCTTCGCCCGACCGATCGCGTCGACCTCGGAGGAGCAGGACGGGCACCGGGGCACGGTGGACCCCGAGGTGCCCACGCTGCCCACCGTGCCCCGCCGTCGCCCGGCCCGCGCGGAGGTCCCGGCCCCGGCGCCCGAGGAGCCCTCGGTCCCGGACGCCGGCCGCCGGCTGCCCGCACTCCCGGCCCCGCTCCCGTCCTCTCCGGCCCCGCAGCCGTCCTCGCAGCCCGACGACGGCGAGGACACGGTCGTCGTCCCCGCGGAGCGGCCGTCCCCGTCGGTGCGCCCGCGTCCCGAGGACCGGACGGACCCGTCGGCGACCGTCGCGACCCCGACCGTGGCCGTGCCGGCCGAGGTCCCCGCGGGCGGGCGGGCCCTGATGCCCGACGGGCCCGTCGTGCTCCACGACGCGCACGGGACGGTCGTCGCGGTCTCGCCCGAGTTCACGCGCCTGGCCGGTGTGCCCGCCGAGGATTCTGGTCGGCCGGCCCCTGGAGGCCGTCGTCGTCGCGCGGCCCTCCACCGGCGCGTCCGGCGAGCAGGGCGAGATCCCCCGCGCCGGACAGGCGCCGCTCCCGGTCCGGCTGGTGCGCTGGCGCCAGGTCCCCGGGACGCCGTACCAGGCGCTGCTCGTGGTCGACGTCAGCGACCTGACGACCTCGCCCGGGCGCCACGACGTCGACGCGGCCGTCGCGGACGAGCGCCGTCGGCTCGAGGAGCTCAGCCGCCTCGCCGGCGTCGGCTCCTTCGAGAACGACCGCACGAACGGCACCTGGGTGATCAACCCGGTGGCGCGCACCCTGCTCGGCCTGCCGCCGTTCGGCGCGACGGGCCGGGACGCGGTCGGCGAGAGCGTCCACCCCGTCGACCGGGCGCAGGTCGGGGCCCGGTGGCGCGCCATGCTCGAGGAGGGCGCGCCGCTCGACCTCGAGGTCCGCCCCGCCCACGACCCGACGCGCGTGCTGCACGTGCGGGCCGCACGCACGGCGGTGGGGGACCGGGTGGTCGTCGCCGGGGCGGTCGAGGACGTCACCGAGCGCCGGGCGATCGAGACCCGGATGCGGGCCTCCACGCAGCGGTTCACCGACCTGCTCGCGGTCGCCCCGGTGGGGGTCGCCCTCTTCGACGACCACGAGCGCCTCGTCCAGGCCAACCAGTCGCTCTGCCGGCTGATCGGCGAGGGGCAGGACTCGCTGCGGGGCCGCCGCGCCGACGAACTGCTCGACCTCGCCGCCGAGCGCGCGGCCCTCGCCCCCGGGGCCGACCCGACCGGCGCGACCCCGCTGCTCGCCCGCCCCGCCGGCTCCGCGGGCTCGATCTCCTGGTCGTGCGCCGCCCGGGCCCTGCGACGCCGCGAGCGGGGAGCGCGCGGCGCCGACACCGAGCCGGTGTGGTGCGAGCTGCACGTGTCGGTGTCGGTCGACGACATCGGGCGGGCCACCCACCTCGTCGTCTTCACCGACGTCACCGAGAGCCGCCGGGTCGAGGCGTCGCTGCGCCACCAGGCGATGCACGACGAGCTGACCGGCCTGCCCAACCGCCGGGCGCTCTCCCGCGCGGTCTCGCACCTGCTCGCCGGGCCGAGCGCGCGCCGCACGGCGGTGCTGTTCTGCGACCTCGACAACTTCAAGCGGGTCAACGACTCGCTCGGACACGACGCGGGCGACGAGCTGCTGGTGGTCCTCGCCGCCCGGCTGCGCGAGGGCCTGCCGTCCGGCTGCAGCGCCACCCGGCACTCCGGGGACGAGTTCGTCGTGGTCTGCGCCGACGTCGACGCGCACGGCGGGCTGGACGAGCTCACCGCCGTCGTCGGGCGCATCCTGCGCACCGCGGTGCCCGTGCACGGCCAGCTGGTCCGGGTCTCGGCGACGATCGGCGCGGCGGTCGGCGCCACCCTCGGCCTGCCGGCGCTGCCCGGCGAGCCGGACATCGACCTCACGGGCGACCCCATCGAGCAGGTCCTCTCCGTGGCCCCGCTCGACGCCCCGGACCACCCCGCCACCGGTGACCTCGTCCGGTTCGCCGACGCCGCCCTGTTCGAGGCGAAGAGCGGGTCGAACCGCGTCGCGCTGGCCGACGAGGCGATCATGCGGGGCGCCGACGAGGCGCTGAAGATGGAGTCGCAGCTGCGGCAGGCGATGGTCAACGACGAGCTGGTGCTGCACTTCCAGCCCGTCGTCGGGGCGGACGGGCGGGTGCAGACCGCCGAGGCGCTGGTGCGTTGGCAGCACCCCGAGCACGGGATGATCTTCCCGGACAAGTTCCTCCCGATCGCCGAGGCCGCGGACCTGCTCGGCGACCTCGACCGCTGGGTGCTGCGCACCGCGGTGCGCGAGGCCGCGACGTGGCCCACGTGCGACGGCCTCCCGGCGGCCTCCGTCGCGGTCAACCTCGCGGGCCTGCTGCCCGGCGACCCGGACTTCCTGACGACGGTGCACGAGATCGTCACCTCGTCGGGTCTCCCGTGGGACCGGCTGGTGCTCGAGCTCGTCGAGACCTGCCTCGCCGACCTGCCGCCCTCGACGCTGCGCGAGATGAACGAGCTGATCGCGGCGGGTGTCCGGTTCGCGGTCGACGACTTCGGCACCGGCTACTCGTCGCTGTCGCGGCTGACCGGGCTGCCCGCCCAGATCGTCAAGCTCGACCGCGGGTTCGTCCGGGGCGTCGCGACGGGGGAGTCGGACCGGGCGGTGGCCCGCGCGGTCGTCGAGCTCGCCGCGGCCATCGGCCAGACCTGCGTGGCCGAGGGCGTGGAGGACGCCGACCAGTTCGCGGTGCTGCGCGACCTCGGTGTCGACGCCTACCAGGGATGGCTGTTCGCCCGGGCGATGCCCTCCGCGGCGCTCGCGGAGATCCTCGCGCGGGGCCCGATCACGACGGACGTCGCCGACGCCTCCTGAGGTCCCCGGGGCCGACCTGCGAGGATCGGTCCCGGTGAGCTCCCTCCGTCCCGTGCCTCGGCGAACCGGTCGAGCGCCGTCGTGCCTCGTCGCCGTGGTCCTCACGGTCCTCGGGCTGCTGCTCGCGGCGTGCGGCGACTCCGGCGACCCGCTCGCGGAGTCCCCGCAGGGGCCCTCGGCCCCCGGCACGATCCGTGTCGGGTCGGCGGACTTCCCCGAGAACCGGCTGCTCGCGGAGATCTACGCGACGGCGCTGTCGATCCGCGGGGTGACCGTCGAGCGCCGGTTCGGCATCGGCAACCGCGAGACCTACTTCCCCCAGCTGCGCGACGGCACCGTCGACCTCGTGCCGGACTACACCGGCAACCTGCTGCGCTACCTCGACCCGCAGTCCGGTGCCACGGCCCCCGCCGACGTCTACGCCCGGATCGACCGGACGCTCCCGCCATCGTTGCGCCTCCTGCAGCCCAGCGCCGCGGAGGACCAGGACGCCGTCGTCGTCACCCGCGCGTTCGCGACGCAGAACGGCCTCCGCTCGATCGCCGACCTCACCCGGCTCTGCCCGACGCTGACCTTCGGCGGCCCACCGGAGTTCGCGACCCGCGCGTACGGGATCCCCGGCCTGCAGCAGCACTACGGGTGCAGGGTCGCCGCTTTCAAACCCCTCGACGCGGGCGGCCCGCTCACCGTCGCCGCGCTGCGCACCGGCACCGTGCAGGCGGCGGACCTGTTCACCACCGACCCGTCGATCCCGGCGAACGACTTCGTGATCCTCGACGACCCGCGCTCGAACTTCGCCGCCCAGCAGGTCGTGCCGGTGATCAACGCGTCGAAGCTGTCGAACCCCGCCGTCGCGGACGTGCTCAACCGGATCTCGCTCAAGCTCGACACCGCGACGCTCACCGACCTCAACCGCCGGCTCGACGGCCCCGACAGACCCGACCCGGCCCAGGTCGCGCGAGACTGGCTGTCCTCGGCGGGCATCGGGTAGCGCCCCTAGTCCACCTCGTCGTCCCGCGCCAGGAACGTCGCGAACCGGTCGGCGGCACCGGCGTGCTCGGGGTGGGCGTCGACGAAGGCCCGGAGGCGGTCGGCGAGCCAGGCCAGGGAGACCTCCTCCTCGCCGCGCCGCTCCTCGAGCTCCTCGATCCCGCGATCGGTGAAGTACACGACGTCTCCCCGGGCCAGCTCTGCTCCGCTGGGTGTCCTACTGCTCCACGGCCTCCGCGATCAGCGCCTTCTGCTCGACCTCGTGCACCTTCGCGACGCCGGCCGCGGGCGCGGCCATGCGACGCCGGGAGATGCGACGCAGCCCGCGCAGCGACGGGACCTTGTCGGGGAGGTTGAGCCCGAGGAACGGCCACGCGCCCTGGTTCGCCGGCTCCTCCTGGACCCAGGCGATGTCCGAGACGTTCTCGTAGCGGGCCACGATCGAGGAAATTCGTCCGAGGC
>CAWKGY010000020.1:0-39325 GCA_963849235.1 uncultured Actinomycetota bacterium
GCCACCGGGCGACCGAGGCGCGGTCCGGCTGGTCGATCGGCAGGCTTCCCGGACCAGGATGTCTCGCTACGCCTTCGGTGGGAATCTGTTCGTCCATCCAGTCGAACATGCGTTGTTCGGTGAGCTCTCGGGCCAGGGGCTGGCAGTGGTAGCTGGCGCCTTCCTCCTGGGTGAAGCGCTGGCGGGTCGCTCCCGGCGCGAGAGCGGCGAGCTCGGCGGGCTGGCCGCCGAAGAACTGATCGCCGTCGGCGTCGATGACGTAGAGCGGGGTCGTGATCCGGCCCGCGACGTCGCGGAGGTCGTACTGGGCCACGGCGTCGAGCCCACCGGAGTAGCTGGACACCCCGTAGGGGCGGGAGCGTCGCCGCGGCCCGCCGGAGGGCGACATCGTCAGAGGACCCTTCTGCAGGTATCGACATAGCTGGTGCCCGAGCCAATCAACGCCTCGAGACCTCTGGCTCGCCGATCGCCACCGAGTGCACCGGAGCACGTGCGGCAGGCTCCGGCCTTCGCCGCGGCACAAGACGCTGGTGGTGTTCCCGGCCCCGAAGCTCGACGCGGCCAAGGGGGTCACCCTGACCCGGCCCACCTTCGCCGGGTTGATCGCCGAGCCCGTCACCCGGTCCTCCTCGGTCCTACCGCCTCGCACCCGCCAGGGCCCCACGGGCAGCGCGAAGGATGACCATGTCTCGAGCATCTGGTCCGACGGCCGATTCCACACCCGCGACGGACTCGAGCCGTCCCACCAGGAGTTGGACCAGGGCCCGGCCAGCTCGTGCTGCTGCGCGGCTTCCCCTCCTCCGCCGAGCTCTGGTGCGACCACGGACGCGGTCGGCACCTGGCCGCCGCCGGGCACCGGGTCGTCGCCCCCGATCTCCGCGGCCACGCCCGCAGCGCCCGCTCCCACGACCCCGGCCTTTACCCGTCCAGTGTCTGGCCATGACGGCCTCACACTTGATGGAGCAAGGCCGAGAGGCCGGTCGTGTGCACGACCGGCCTCCGGGTGTGATGAGAGGTGGGCCGCTATCGGCTGAGCACCAGAGCGTCGGTGCGGGCGGTGGTCTCCTCGATGCTGCGGGTCCGCCGCAGCGCGAAGGCGTGCCACAGGACGAACGCCATCCCGACCGCGTTGATCGCGATGTCCGAGAAGAGCAGCAGGCCGGTGTTGTTCACCGCGTAGTCGTGGTTCACGACGAGCTGGTAGACGTGTCCGGCGGCGGCGCCCCAACCGAAGATCACCGTGGCGACGACCAGCCCGACCTTGCCCCGGAACGCGCTGTCCTTCGAGGCCAGGATGAAGCCCATCACGCCGACTCCGAGGCTGCTCAGGGCGAGCTCGAGTTGGAACGGGCTCTGCGCCCAGCCGATGGACTTCGCGGCGAAGTCGCCGAAGACGGAGTGCATGACGAAGTTGACGACCTGCGCACATCCGATCGCCCAGAAGACGAAGGAGTTCAGCAGGGTGCCGGAGATCGTGACCGGCGATCGTCCTCGACGGTCCCGCACGATCTTGACGATCGCGACGATCAGGCCGACCACGAACAGTGTGGCCATGTAGTTGCCGATCAGGAACGCGATGGTGTCAGCGATCGGGCCGTGGGTTGCGGTGGTCACGGGGCTCCTCGAGGCTTCGGACTGGTTGTTCTGGACACCGAGAAGCGTCGCGGCCCGAGAGCGACGGAACATCCGCCACGTCACCCGGTTCGCCCCATGCCGCGCCCGAGGGTGGTCGACGTGAGCACGATCGGAGTACTGGTCTTCGACGGGGTAGAGGAGCTCGACGTCGTCGGCCCGTGGGAGGTCCTCACCGCGTCGGCCGCGCTGCTCGAACGGGACGGTGTGCCGCCGGACCGGGCTCTGACGGTCGCTGCGGG
Source organism: uncultured Actinomycetota bacterium (assembly GCA_963849235.1). GTDB lineage: Bacteria > Actinomycetota > Actinomycetes > Mycobacteriales > Pseudonocardiaceae > Actinomycetospora. The sequence continues at coordinate 1,875 of CAWKGY010000020.1, forward strand.
GCTCGATCCGGTCCGCTGCCGCAAGGGAATGCGTCTGCTGCCGGACGCGACGTTCGACGACCATCCGGCGCTCGACGTCGTCGTCGTGCCGGGCGGCGACGGGGTGACTCTCGCCTCCGCGGACCGGACCGTGCTGGACTGGCTCGCCCGGGTAGGCGCGAGTGCGTCCTGGGTGGCAAGTGTCTGCACCGGTGCGCTGCTGTTGCACACCTCGGGGTTGGCCGCCGGAAGACGCCTCGCCACGCACCGGGCCTACGAGGACCGTCTGGCCGAGCTGGGTGTCGACGTCGTGCGGGACGCGCGATGGGTGGTGGACGGAAATGTGGTCAGCAGCCAGGGCGTGTCGGCAGGGATCGACATGGCCCTGTGGTTGGTCGGCCGACTGCACTCACCCCGCCACGCCAGGGCCACACAGCGCTACATCCAGTACGACCCGGCACCGCCGTATCAGGCGGATGTCTGAGCGACGAGTTCCACCGGCGCACCCGGGGAGGCAGGGCACGCAGGGTTAGCCCGAACTGATCACGCGGACGGGCGGCCGAGATTCGTACGATCCGAGGGTGGCGACCACCACGGACACCGTGCATCCTGACGGGCTCGACGCCCTCGCGGACACGGTCGACGCCATGGCGGACGGCCGGGCTCCAGCAGCAGGTACTGCTCCTCACGGGAGCGCCCGGAGCGGGGAAGTCCACCGCGCTCGACCGGCTGGGCCGCATGCTGGGCGAGCGCGGCGTGCGGGTGTACCGGGTCGTCGCCGACGAGATCGGACGGCGCCGGCCCTTCGGGCTGGTGTCGGCCCTGCTCGGCCTGGAGGAGCACTACCCGCCGCTCGCCGAGACCCCGGACATCGTGATGGAGGCGGTCGAGAAGCGGTGCGCCGAGGGGCCGGTCGCGCTCTGCGCCGACGACGTCCACCACGCCGACGCGGACTCGCTCGCCCTGCTCGGGCGGCTGGCGGGCGCCGCCCGGGATCTGCCGTTGTCCCTTGTCCTCGCCCGTCGCGCGCTGCCCGTCCGCGAGACCCTCGATGCGCTGGCCGCCCGACCCGACGTCAGGACCATCGAGGTCGTCGGGCTGGGGCCGGACGGCCTGGAGCAGCTGGTTCTCGCACGGCTCGGGGCGCCGCCCGGGCCCCGGCTCCGCGAGCTGCTCGCCGTCACGGGCGGCAACCCGTTCCACGCCGGCGTGCTGCTCGACGACCTGGAGCGCCAGGGGCGACTCGGGGTGACCGAGGCGTGGTCGTCGTCCGGGGCGACGCCCACGACGTCCCCACCTCGGTCCAGGCGAGCGTGCGCGCCCACCTCGCCCTGCTCGACCCCGGCGCCCGGGACCTCCTACGACTGTTGGCCGTCTGGGGGCGCCCATCGAGCATCGAGCAGCTCGCCGCGGTGGGCGAGACCTCGGCCATCGGTCTGATCGGCGCTGTGGAGTCCGCGGTCTCGGCCGGGATCGCGGGCTGGAACGCCGACGACGAGCTCGCCTTCCGGCACGATCTCTTCCGCGACGTGATCCTCGCCGACCTGGCGCCGCCGCTGCGCAAGCTGCTCCACGAGGCGTGCGCATCACAGCTGAGGGCGACCGGCGGCATCTCCACGGAGATCCTCCAGCATGACACCGACGCCGCCGAGCCGGTCCCGCCCGCGGAGGCGCTGCGGATCGCGGGGTCCGACCTCGCGCACGCTCCCGCCCAGGCCGCGGACGTGCTCGCGGCGGCAGCCCAGCGGTGCGGGAACGGTCCCGAGGCCGACGCCATCGCCCTGGCCCGCGCGGGCGCCCTCGCCGCGGCCGGGCAGATCGCGGAGGCCGAGCGCGTCGCGCGGGAACGGCTCGACGCGCACGGCGACCTGGCGGCGCGCGACGACCTGACCCGGGTGGCGCTGCACGCGATGGTCAGCAGTGCCCACGTCGACGCGGCGCTGGCGACGATCGACGACTACCTCGTCGGGGACCATCCGGAGTCGCAGCGGACGACGCTGGACCACCTGCGCCGCTGGGTCGAGGTGCTCGCGGGACGTAGGCCCGTCGAGCTCACGGCCCGCGCCAGGGCGAGCGCCGCCGAGCGTGGCCGAGCGCCGGCGAACTCCGAGGCCGCGCTCGAGCTGGCCGTCGAGGCCCGCGGACGCGCAGACCGGTGGCTCGCCCGCCTGGGCGGACGGCGCGACGGCCCCGATCTGGCCGGCCTGGTTCGCGCTCTACGCCCGCGGTCCCGAGGCCGCCCGCACACTCCATCGAGGCCCGCCGACGCGCCCAGGAACGGGGCCAGGGCTGGCTCGGCCCGCTGCATCTGTTCGTCGCCGGCGAGATCGACCGCGTCGCCGGGCGCTGGGACGACGCGCTCGCCGAGCTGGACACGGGGCTGGAGTCGGCGGCGCTCAGCGGGGGCGGCTGGCTCTCCCGCGGGACGGCCGGGGTGCTGCAGATGCAGATGCGCCGGGGCGAGCTCGAGGGCCTGGAGGCCGCCCAGGAACGCTGGCGGCTCCGCGGCCTCCCCGAACAGTTCGGTCTCCCGGTGACCGCCCTGACCACGATCCTCCTCGCCGAGGCCCACGGTCGGCACGGCGACGTCACGGACCTGGCGCGCGAGAGCTGGACGACCGCCCTCGACGGCGGCCGGCTGCTCTGGGCGCTGCTCGCCGGCCCGGACATCGCGCGCCTGGCCCTCGACGCGGGCGATCAGGCGCTGCTGCGCCAGGTGGCGGCGGACACGGCCGCGGTCCCGGTCGAGCAGACCGTGGGACTGGCCCCCGCGGTCGACCTCGTGGCGGCGATGGCCGACGCCGATACCGCCCGTGCCGCCGCCGCGGCCGCGGCGTACGACAACCGGGGCCACGCGGCGGGAGCACTCGGCGCCTGGGAGGAGGCCGCGGTGGCCGCCGCGGCGTCGGGCGACGGGGAGCGGGCCCGGAGCTGCGCGCGGCGGTGCACCGATCTCGCTGCGTCCCTCGGCGCGGCCGGGACTGTGCGCCGGCTGACCGCCCGCCTGCGCGCGCACGACGTCCGTCTGGGCGTCTCCGGCTCCCGGCGCCGCCCGGCCAGCGGATGGCAGAGCCTGACGCCGACCGAGCGGCAGGTCGCCGAGCTCGTCGGGCCGGGCCTGACCAGCCCGCAGATCGGCGCCCAGCCTGGGCGGCTCTCCCGCGGCCCTGGGACAGGAGACCCGGGACGTCGATATGGCGCGGGAAGCCTACTAGGCCGCCCGGGCCGACGAGGTGGGCGCGCCGCTGACCCGCTGGGTGTAGCGGGCGGCCCACCAGACCAGCAGGCCCGGGATGATCCAGTTGAAGACCAGGTCGACGGGACGGTGGAGCAGGCCGACGCCCGGGGTCGGGCACCTCGAACGCGCCCGGCGAGGGCGTGGCCGACCGCCATGACCGCGACGACCCCGCCCCACGCCGCACTGATGCGGCGGTTGATCGAGCGGAACTCCGCGGTGTGCCAGTACTGCCGGGGCACGGTCTCCCGCGCGTACTGCTCGGTGAACGGCATCACCGGCAGCAGCAGGAAGATGACGACGGCGAGGACCGCCGCCGCGATCGCCCGGCCGTAGCTCGCCAGCACCGGGTCCAGCCCCGGGGAGGGCCCCGGCGAGGACCGCCAGGGCGAGGAAGACCACGGCCCCCGAGACCTCGAGCACCTTCGGCGACCGCCGGTGGACGACCGAGCGGACGATCAGCGCGACCGCGACCAGGAACGCCAGCACGGCGGCGGCCCCGACCGCCCCGGGCCCCGCGCGGGTGGCCACCAACGAGAACACGATCCAGGGCACGAAGCCCACGAGAACCTTCGTCATCGACATGCCACCAGGCTGTGGGGCGCCGCGGTTAGATAAACATCAGCCATTACGCGGAGAATCCGTCCTGGTGACCCCCGGCGAGATGGTCGTTCGCAATCCGGGGTGCTCGGGCCACGGTCTTGGCCCCGGCCTGGAATCCTCTCACTGACCGATACGTCAGATGTCGCGATGAAAGGGAACTCATGGTGGAACGTCGAGACAGGGCACGCACGCGTTACGCGCAGACGCGGGCCCACACGGTCAGGCCGAGGTCCTCGGAGCGCTGCGGGGTCAGCCCGGCCGGTCCCTCGCCCTCGGTCACCGACACCGCGAGGCACTCGGTAGCCAGGGTGTCGGCCCCGTGGCGGATCGCGGCGGCGGTGTCCTCGGCGGGAGGCGGTCCACCACAGGTCGATGCGGTCGGAGACCTCGAAGCCGAGCTGCTTGCGGGCGTCCTGCACGAACCGCAGCACGTCGCGCAGCAGACCGGCCTCGCGCAGCTCGTCGGTCAGCTCGGTGTCGAGCCCGACCGAGAGCCCGCCCTCCGAGCGGACCGCCCAGCCCTCGCGCGGCGTCTCCGACACCAGGATCTCGTCGCCGGACAGGGCCACCGCCTCGCCGTCCACGGTCACCGTCAGGACCCCGTCGACCGGGGCGTCGGTCGAGGCCTTCACGGCGTCGGCGACGGCGGGCGTGCGCTTGGCGAAGCGCTTGCCGAGCGCGCGGTAGTTCGGCTTGACCTCGATCTCGACGAGGTCCGAGCCCGCCGGTCTCGACCGCGGCGACGTTGAGCTCCTCGGCGATCTCGGCGAGCAGCTCACGCTCCTGGCCGGGGTGGTCGGCGGCCGCGGCCGCCAGCTCCGCGAACCCGGGGGCGGAGACGACCGCGCGGGACAGCGGCTGGCGCGTCCGGACCCCGGACGCGGCCCGCGTCGAGCGCCCCAGCTCCACCACGCGGCGGACCAGGTCCATCTGCGTGCGCAACGCGGCCTCGGCGTCGGGAGCCGCCGTCACCTGCGGCCACGGCGCGAGGTGCACCGAGTCCGGCGAGCCCTCGGGCAGTCCGGCGCCGCCCTCGCCCTGCAGCAGCGTCCACAGGTAGTCGGTGGCGAACGGCGTGAACGGCGCCATGAGCCGGCTGACCGTCTCGAGGCACTCGTGCAGCGTCGCGAGCGCGGCGGCGTCGCCGTCCCAGAAGCGGCGGCGCGAGCGGCGGACGTACCAGTTCGACAGGTCGTCGACGAACGCGACGATCGCGCGGCCGGCGCGCGACGGAGTCGAAGTCGTCGAGCGCCGCGGTGACCTCGGTGACGCAGGCCCGCAGCTCGCCGAGGGCCCAGCGGTCCATGGCGTCGCGCTGCTCGGCGGCCGGGGCCGGCGTCGGAGGGCGACCAGCCCGAGGCGTTCGCGTAGGTGACGAGGAACGACGCGGTGTTCCAGTAGGTCAGCAGGACCTTCCGGACGATCTCCCGCAGCGCCTCGTGGCCGACGCGCCGGTCCACCCACGGGGAGCCGGACGCGAGCATCAGCCACCGCACGGCGTCGGCGCCGTGGGTGGAGAACAGCTCGAACGGGTCGAGGATGTTCCCGAGGTGCTTCGACATCTTGCGGCCCTGCTCGTCGAGCAGCAGGCCCAGGCAGACCACGGTCTCGTACGACGACCGGTCGAACACCAGGGTGCCGACCGCCATCAGCGAGTAGAACCACCCGCGCGTCTGGTCGATCGCCTCGCAGATGTACTGCGCCGGGTAGGCCTGCCTCGAAGTCCGCCTCGTGGTGGTGCGGCGCGCCCCACTGGGCGAACGGCATCGCGCCGGAGTCGTACCAGACGTCGATGACGTCGGGCACGCGTCGCATCGTGCCGGTGCCCGACGGCGCCGGGAACGTCACGTCGTCGACGTAGGGGCGGTGCGGGTCGAGCGCGCTGAGGTCCTGGCCCGCGTGGGCCCCGAGCTCGGCGAGCGAGCCCACGACGACGAGCTCGGACGGGTCGGCGTCGTTGCGCCAGACCGGGAGCGGGGTGCCCCAGTAGCGCTTGCGGGAGAGCGCCCAGTCGACGTTGTTCTCCAGCCACGCCCCGTACCGGCCGTGCTTGATGTGCGGCGGGTACCAGGAGGTCTTCTCGTTCTCCTCGAGCAGGCGCTCGCGGATCTCCGTCGTGCGGATGAACCAGCTGGGCAGCGCGTAGTAGATCAGCGGCGTGTGGCAGCGCCAGCAGTGCGGATAGGAGTGCTCGTAGTCCTCGGCGCGGAAGAGCACGCCCCGCTCGCGCAGGTCGGCCACCAGCGTCGGGTCGGCCGCCTTGAAGAACATCCCGCCGATCAGCGGGACGTCGTCGGCGAAGTGCCCGTTGCCCAGCACCGGGTTGACCATCTCGAGGCCCTCGACGCGGGCCACCTGGTGGTCCTCGGCGCCGAACGCGGGCGCCATGTGCACCAGGCCGGTCCCGGCGTCGGTGGTGACGTGGTCACCGTGGACGATCCGGAACGCGTCCCCGAAGCGCTCGGCCGTCGAGGAGCTCGAACGGCCGGGTGTAGTGCGAGCCGATCAGCTCGGCCGCCGGTGGCGCCGGTCGACGACCTGCGCGTCGGAGCCGAGGACGTGCCCGACGAGGTCCTCGGCCAGCACCAGGTCCGGGCCCTCGTCCCGCGCCACGCGGACGTACTCGACGTCGGAGGCCACGGCGACCGCGGTGTTCGACGGCAGCGTCCACGGCGTCGTCGTCCACACCAGCAGGTCCGCGCCGGCCCAGCGGCCGTCGGTCAGCGGGAAGCGCACGTAGACCGAGGGGTCGACGTCGTCCTCGTAGCCGAGGGCGACCTCGTGGTCCGACAGCGGCGTCTCGTCGCGCGGGCAGTACGGCGTGACCCGGTGGTCCTCGACGAGCAGGCCCTTGTCGAAGATCACCTTGAGCGACCACCACACGCTCTCCACGTACGCGGGGCCATCGTCAGGTAGGCCTCGTCGAGGTCCACCCAGTAGCCCATGCGCTCGGTCATCGCGGCGAAGGCCGAGACGTTCTTGAGCGCCGACTCGCGGCACGCGGCGTTGAACTCGGCGATGCCGTACCGCTCGATGTCGCTCTTGCTCGTGAAGCCGAGCTCCTTCTCGACGGCGAGCTCGACGGGCAGGCCGTGGCAGTCCCAGCCGGCGCGGCGCGGCACGTGGTAGCCGCGCATCGTCTTGAACCGGGGGAAGAGGTCCTTGAACGCCCGGGCCTCGACGTGGTGGGTGCCCGGCGTCCCGTTCGCCGTCGGCGGGCCCTCGTAGAAGATCCAGGGCTCGCCCTGCGCGGTCTGCTCCAGGGAACGGCGGAAGACGTCGCGCTTGTCCCACCGCTCGAGAATCTCCTGCTCGACGGCCGGCAGGTCGACGCTCGCGGGCAGGGGGGCGAAACTGGGACTCACGGGTGTTGCTTCCCTCGCACTGGTCGGTACGGGCCAACCGCTCCAGCCTACCGAGCGCGGCTCGGGGCCGGAGCGGGCGCGGTCACCTGCCGTGACCTGGGGCGGAGCGAGGGCGCCCGGGGGGCGTCGGACAGGTCCGCGGTGGTGTTCTAGGATGGATGCCGTCGTCGGGCAGGGCCGCGAGGTCACGCTCGGTGATCGCCATGGGGTATGGTGTAATTGGCAACACGGCTGATTCTGGTTCAGTTGTTCTAGGTTCGAGTCCTGGTACCCCAGCTGCGAGCGGCGTTCCGTCGGCCCGGTAGGGTCTCCAGCGCTGTTCCTCCTAGGGCCCCGTCGTCTAGCGGCCTAGGACGCCGCCCTCTCAAGGCGGTAGCGGGGGTTCGAATCCCCTCGGGGCTACATCACGACACGTCGAGCGCCGTGGTCCAGTGCGGACCACGGCGCTCTTTCGTCGTGCAGGGGGGCGTGTCCGTGGGGGTCGCTACGCCGGGTCCGCCGTCACGAACGCCGACGGGGTGGTGACCTCGCCGAACCACAGGTAGGCGAGCAGCACCGGACGGGCGTCGGTGCGCATCGCGTGGGGCTGCCACGGCTCGTGGTGGATGAGCTCCCCGGCGGGCTCCTCGACCCAGCCCTCGCCGTGGTCCCACCGGATCGCGCCGAGCGGGAAGTAGTACTCCTCGGCCGGGTGGTGGTGGGCGCGATAGTGGACGTCCGGGCCGAGCAGCACGAGCCCGACCGCGACGTCGTCGTCGGGATCCGCCCGCTCGGCGTCGGCAGGGCCGCGCAGCATCGCGTGGGCGTAGCCGGCGAAGAGGGCCTCGTCCGAGGAGTAGCCGGCGGTCCGGGTCCAGATCGCGCGGCTCGCCACCAGCGCCACCGCCTGCTGCAGCTGGGGGTCGACCTCCTCCCCGACCCGGGCGACGGCCTCGTCGAGATGGGCCAGCACGGGGAGGTCGGGCGGGGTCGCGGTGAGCTGCGGGGCTCCGCCGAGACTCGCGAGCGCCATGACCTCGGCCATCGCCCCGCGGCGGCCCAGGGCCGCCACGAAGCGCGCGGTCAGGGCGTCGACGGCGGGTCCCGGCGCGCTCACGGGGTCCTCGGACGGTCGTGGATCACCCGGTGATCCTGGCACCTCTCCGGCTCCCCAGGAGCGCGCGCGTGCGCGAGGATGCGATGCGTGGACGAACCAGCCGCGCCGTCGCCCCGGATCGGCAACGCCGAGCGTGAGGCGGCGCAGCACGCGCTGGACGCGCACCTGGAGGCCGGGCGGCTCGACGCCGAGGAGTACGGCGAGCGCAGCGGGCGGGTCTCGGTGGCCCGGACCGCCGAGGACCTCACGCCGCTGTTCGCCGACCTGCCCGAGCCGCGTCCGGCGCCGCCGCGTCCGGCGCCGCCGCATCCGTCATCGCCGCCTCCGCCGGCGGGGGCACCCGCGGGTCAGCCGGCCGCGTCGGATCTGCCGGCGTGGGCTCCGGCGCCCGCTGCCTCGACCTCGGGGGCAGCTCCGGCTCCGGCGACCGCGGGCGACGGGAGCTCCGCGCTCGACCGCATCGGCTCCGGCGTCATGGCCGCCCTGCCGCTGCTCGCGCTCGTGCTCTTCTTCGTCGTCCCGATCTCGAACTCCTGGGTCTTCTTCCTGCTCATCCCTCTCGGCGGCATCGTTTTCGCCCGAACGCGCGGGCGGCGGCGGCGAGACGAGGACGGGAACCGGGACCGGGACCGGGACCGGTAGAGCGGTCCTCAGGGCGGGGTGGGCCGGTACAGGATCGAGCGGGTGTTCTCCTCGGAGTAGTACGACTCCATCTCGGCGAGCGTCATGTCGTCGGTGGTCCGCGTCGCCATCTGCGCGATGCTCGGCAGGTCGTCGGCCGGCCACTTCTCCGGCTCCCACAGCCCGGAGCGCAGGAACGCCTTCGCGCAGTGCGTGAACACCTCCTCGACGCCGACCTCGAGCACCAGCCGCGGGACGTGACCCTTGTGCCGCAGCTCCTCGGCGTAGGGCGGGTCGAGCAGGATGCGGGCGGTCCCGTTCACGCGCAGCGTGTCGGTGCGGCGCGGCACGAGGAAGATCAGCCCGACGTGCGGGTTCTCGAGGATGTTGAGGAACCCGTCCACGCGGCGGTTCCCCGGCCGGTCGGGCAGCACCAGCGTGCGGTCGTCGAGCACGTGCACCGAGCCGGCCGGGTCGCCCTTGGGGGAGACGTCGAGGGAGCCGTCGCCGCCCGCCGTCGCGATCATCTGGAACGGGCTGCGCGCGATGAACGCGCGGTCGACGTCGTCGAGCCGGTCGCGCTGCTTGACGACGGCGCGGCGCACCGGTTCCCCGACGACCTCGCGGAGCTGTTCGGGCGTGGTGATCTGCTGTGCCGTTCCCCGTTCCTGGCTCACGTCCCGAGGGTAGGTCGGGCGGCAAGGGGGTTCCGCCGGCGCGAACGGCGCCATCCTCCCGTCGGACGGCAGGAACGCGCCATTGCTGCCATCGGGTGGGCGCCTTCAGGCCAGGGCCTTCTCCAGGTCCCGGGCGGCCGCGAGCAGGTCGTTCGCCCAGCGCGAGCCCGGCTTGCGCCCGATGCGGTCCACCGGCCCGGACACCGAGACCGCCGCGACGACGCCGCCGTCGGGACCCCGCACCGGCGCCGACACGCTCGCCACCCCGGCCTCCCGCTCCGCGACGCTCTGCGCCCAGCCGCGGCGTCGGACCTCCGCGAGCAGGTCGGCCCCGAACACCTCGGCCGGCGAGCGCCCGTCGACCAGGGCCGCGTCGGGCGTCCGACCAGGCGGCGAGCACCCGCGCGCCCGAGCCCGCCGTCATGGGCAGCCGTACCCCGACCGGCACCGTGTCGCGCAGGCCCGACGCCGGCTCGGACGCCGCGACGCAGACCCGGGACTCGCCCTCGCGCCGGTAGAGCTGGACGCTCTCGCCGGTGAGGTCGCGCAGCGTCGGCAGGATCTCCTCGGCGGCGGTCAGCAGCGGGTCGTGGTGGCCGTGGGCGAGCTCGGCCAGTGCGGGCCCGGGACGCCAGCGACCGTCCGGGTCCCGCTCCAGGAGGCGGTGCGCCTCGAGGCCGACGGCGAGGCGGTGCGCGGTGGCGCGGGGGAGCCCGGTCCGCTCGCACAGCTCGCCCAGGCCGCACGGGGCGACGGCCGCGGCCCGCAGCACCCCCACCGCCTTGTCGAGCACGCCGATTCCGCTAGTCTGTCCCACGGGACGACACACTAGTCCCACGATGTGGGATCACAAGAGGTGAGACGGTGGGACGCACACTCGCGGAGAAGGTCTGGGACCAGCACGTGGTCCGAGAGGGCGGAACAGGTGACGGGGCTGACGCCGCGCCCGACCTCCTCTACATCGACCTCCACCTCGTGCACGAGGTGACGAGCCCGCAGGCCTTCGACGGGCTGCGGCTGGCCGGTCGCCCGGTCCGTCGCCCCGACCTCACGGTCGCCACCGAGGACCACAACGTCCCGACGATCGACATCCTCGCGCCGATCGCCGACGAGACCTCGGCGACCCAGGTCGCGACGCTGCGCAAGAACGTCGAGGAGTTCGGCGTGCGCCTGTTCTCCATCGGCGACCGCAACCAGGGGATCGTCCACATGATCGGTCCGGAGCTGGGGCTGACCCAGCCGGGCACGACGGTCGTCTGCGGCGACTCGCACACCTCCACGCACGGCGCGTTCGGGGCGCTCGCGTTCGGCATCGGGACCTCCGAGGTCGAGCACGTGCTCGCCACCCAGACGCTGCCGCTGCGGCCGTTCAAGACCATGGCCATCGAGATCGACGGGGAGCTGCGTCCCGGCGTGACCAGCAAGGACGTCATCCTCGCGGTCATCGCGCAGATCGGCACCGGCGGTGGCGCGGGCTACGTCCTGGAGTACCGGGGCGAGGCGGTCCGGAACATGACGATGGAAGCGCGCATGACGATGTGCAACATGTCCATCGAGGCCGGCGGCCGCGCCGGGATGGTCGCCCCGGACGAGACGACCTTCGAGTACCTGAAGGGCCGCCCGCACGCGCCGGAGGGCGCCGAGTGGGACGCCGCGATCGAGGCCTGGCGCGAGCTGCGCACCGACGACGACGCCGAGTTCGACACCGTCGTGCACATCGACGCCTCGTCGCTCACGCCGTTCGTCACCTGGGGCACCAACCCCGGTCAGGGCCTGCCGCTCGGCGAGTCGGTGCCCGACCCCGCGGAGATGGACGACGACGACGCGGCCGCCACCCGCAAGGCGCTGAAGTACATGGCCCTCGAGCCGGGCACCAAGCTGCGCGACGTCGCGGTCGACGTGGTGTTCCTCGGCTCGTGCACCAACGCCCGCATCGAGGACCTGCGGGCGGCCGCCGACGTCCTGCGCGGCAACCACGTGGCCGACTCGGTGCGCATGCTCGTCGTGCCGGGCTCGATGAAGGTCAAGGCGCAGGCCGAGGAGGAGGGGCTCGACGCGGTGTTCACCGAGGCCGGCGCCGAGTGGCGCTCGGCCGGGTGCTCGATGTGCCTGGGCATGAACCCCGACCAGCTCGAGCCGGGCCAGCGCTGCGCCTCGACGTCGAACCGCAACTTCGAGGGCCGGCAGGGCAAGGGCGGGCGCACCCACCTGGTCTCCCCGCTCGTCGCGGCCGCCACCGCCGTCCGGGGCACGCTGTCCTCGCCCGAGGACCTGACGCCGACCACGCTGACGCTGGCCTGAGGGGAGACGTCATGGAGAAGTTCTCGACGCACACCGGCATCGGGACCCCGCTGCGGGTCTCGAACGTCGACACCGACCAGATCATCCCGGCCGTCTACCTCAAGCGCGTGACGCGGACCGGCTTCGAGGACGGCCTGTTCGCCTCCTGGCGCTCGGACCCGTCGTTCGTGCTCAACGTCGAGCCGTACAGCCACGGCTCGGTGCTGGTGGCCGGGTCGGACTTCGGGACGGGGTCGTCCCGCGAGCACGCCGTGTGGGCGCTGCTCGACTACGGGTTCCGCGTGGTGATCTCGTCGCGCTTCGGCGAGATCTTCAAGGGCAACTCGTCGAAGGCCGGCCTGCTCGCCGCCACCGTCGAGCACTCCGACGTCGAGCTGCTGTGGAAGAAGATCGAGTCGCGGCCGGGCATGGAGCTCACGGTCGACCTGCAGGCGAAGACGATCACGGCGGAGGACCTCGTCGTGCGCTTCGACATCGACGACTACACGCGGTGGCGCCTCATGGAGGGCCTCGACGACATCGGTCTCACCCTGCGCCACGAGGAGGACATCACCGCGTACGAGAAGACGCGGCCCTCCCACAAGCCGACGACGCTGGCCTGACGCCGGCGTCCGTCGGCGCGAGTCCGCCGGCGCGGGTCGTCAGTGCTTGCGGATGACCTTCTCCTCGTGGCCCCGACGCCAGGTCGTGATGTCGAGGTGCCCACCGCCGACGGCGACGGCGGAGGCGCCCACGACGTGAGCCCGGAAGAAGTGCTCGAAGGTCTGTCCGCGCAGGTCGAGGCCGGTCTCGGCGAACAGGGCCTCGGCGAAGCGCTGGTGCAGGGCGTCGTCGTGCACGTCCTCGACGCTGCCCCACACCTTGGCGTCGCCGTCGCCGACGTGGGTGTCGACCGTGGCCGTGTGCAGGGTGAAGCGCGGGTCCCGGACCAGGTCGTCGAACTTGGCGGTCTCGGGCATGCCGACGAGCCAGAGGTCGCTCTCGAAGAACCGCGGCTCCATCGGGCTCACGCGCGGGAACCCGTCGGGCCGCAGAGTGCCGAGGAAGCACAGGTTGCCGGTGGCGGCGTGGCGTCGGGCGAAGACCTCGGCGATCGCCGGCGCCAGCGTGGAGAACTGCTCCCAGCGGGCCATCGGGGCACTGTAGCGGGCAAATCGGTCAGAACGGCGGCTCCTCGGGGTAGCGGTCGGGGGGCACGTCGAGCTCGGGTTCGTGCTCGCCGCGCCCGTCGCGGTCGTCCGCGCGTCGTCGCAGGCGCGTGGAGCTCGCGCGCGCAGCGGCGGTGATGAAGCCGTGTCGGTTGCGCCGCGGGCTCCCGGGTGGGTGGACCGGCGGGGGCGGCTCCGACCGCGCATCGGGGAGGGAGACCGGGCTGCCGTCGGCCCGCGGGACGGGGTCCGGCAAGGGGTCGTAGGGCTCGGGCTCGACGACGTGGACCCGACCGGTGGGTGCGGTCCACACGAACCGACCGGCGGTCGGTTGCTCCACGGTCCAGCCGGTGTCGGGGTCGTGCTTGAACACGTGATCGCTGCGGCAGAACGGGCCGAGGTCGGTCGCGACCGTGAGCCCGTCCTGCGTGACGGGGACGGTGTGGTCGATGTCGCAGCCGACGGCGTCAGCGGCGCACCCCGGAGCACGGCAGGTGCGGTCGCGAGCCTGGACCCAGGCGCGCAGCGCCGCGCTCGGGAAGCGGTTGCCGGCTTCGGCGAGGGTGTGGGCGGGGTGCTCGTCGAGCGGGCGGGCGCGGGCGGCGGAGAGGGCACGGCCCGCGCGCCCGAGCAGCCCGAGGGCGTCACCGCGGATCAGCGTGGTGCCGGCCGAGAGTCCGCGCAGCACCTCGGGCACCTCGGCCGCCGGGTCTCCGGGAGAGGGCGCGCCGGGATGGAGTGCGGCGACGAGAGCATCGAGCTCGGCGGTCGTAGCGGTCACCTCCACGACGTGGTGGCGCCGCTGTTCGGCGAACGACGACGGCCCTCCGGTACGGGGCGGCCGGATGGTCAGCACGTAGGCGAGGGCACCGTTCTGGTCGTAGAGCAGGAGGCGCCACGAACTGTGAGTTCGGCTCCAGGCCATCGAGACCGCGACCGAGCTGACGACCGGACCACGGCCGGGGATGTCGCCGGGACGCCGATCGAGTCCGAGCAGCGTCGTCAGCCCGACGCGCAGCGCCACCCGCGGAACGAACGGCACCCGCCACCGCGGCTCGTGGTCGCAGCCACCGCCGTGGTCAGCAGGTTCACCGGCACCGCCGCTCGGGGCGTTCCCACCCGGGGGATCATCGCTGGCGGGGCCGGGGTCATCCCGTCCCGTCTCCGTGTCACCGGGAGCGCTGTCGTCGTCGGTGCCGGCCCGGCGCGGAGTCGGGCTCGTCGCTGCTCGGGCTCGTCGCCGTTCGGGCTCATCGGCGCTCGGGCGCCACGTCGATCGGGCCGCTGTCGTCGGGCCCGTGGTCAACGGGGCCCTGGTCGTCGGGGCCCTGGTCGTCTGGCCCGTGGTCTTCGGGGTCGGTATCCGGATCGGAGCCGTCGCCAGGAGGTCCGCCGAAGCGGGCGACCACGTGCTCGACGACGTCGCTGTCCCACATGCCGACACCCTCGGGGCCGGTCAGGGTCAGCATCACCTCGGACTCGATCGGTCCTGTCGGGGCGTCCAGGCCGGCGCTCCGGAGTCGTCGGGCCACGACGCGTCCGAGGGCGACGATCCGGTCGTGCGCGTCCTGCGCCGGTTCCTCGGGCAGGTCGAGCCCGCACAGCTCCGCTGCTCCTGACGGCGCGATCCGGAACGACACCCGGCGTCGAGCGATCGCGGCGGCACGGCGCGCGGCAGCCCAGGCGGGGTCCACGGCCTCGGCCTCCTTCTCGATCCTGTTGCGCAGCGCCCGGAACGCCAGCCGAGGGGCCGCGGGGAGGACGCGCTCGACCACCGTGCGGGCCTGATCGGTGTCGAGATCGGCCAGGGTCGTCGTGAAGATCGACGCCTTGTGTTCCTCGAGGCGTCCGTCGGCCATCGCCTCGCCGAGGGCGGGCAGGCGTTCCAGGACCTGGCGGGCGAACTCGAGGCGCTGCTCGGCGTAGCCCTCGGACCAGCCCAACGACGCCGCCACGATCTTGGCGGCCCGTGGGCGGTCGGTGACGCGGTCGCTGACATCGGCCCGGGCGCGACTGGCCTCGAGCGTCCAGCGGGCCTGCTGCCACGCTGCCCGATTCGTCTCGGCGAACCACGCGCTCGCGCCGGCGTCGACCCACTGGCCGGGCAACCCTTCGGGCACGCCGGCCAGGAGCACCGCCGCCGAAGGAGCGTCGTCGGCACTGAGGAGCTCGTCCGGCTCGGGGCAGGGCAGGTCGATCAGCTCGGCCTCGGAGCCGTCGGACTCCGGGTCGAGCAGAGCGCCCACCATCACTGCCATGACTCGAACACTAGTTCGAGGGTCCGACAATCTCGGGCCCCGAAGCCGGGATGCGAACGACCTGGTCGATCACGCTCTGGTCACGATCCGGGACGCCGGGACGCCGGGACGCCGGGACGCCGGGACGCCGGGACGCCGGGACGCCGGGACGCCGGGGAAGCCCGCGGAAGCCCGCGGAAGGCGACGCCCAGGTCAGGATCCCGGCAGGCAGTCGAGCACGTCAGTCCAGTTCCACCGGCGCCAGCTCGGCGAACCGGTCACCGGGACCCGGGTTGCCGGGCGCTGAGGAACCCCCGAGCTGGCGCACCACACCCCACACCGCGTTCAGGGCAGTGTGCACCGCGCCCTCGGCCCAGCCCGGGGTGAAGGAGATGTCGTCGCCGGCCAGGAAGATCCCGCGGTGCTCGGGGGCGAACGCCTCCTGGACGAAGTGGGTGAACATCCGCCGCTGGTAGCGGTAGTGGCCCGGCAGGTTGCCGCGGAACGCTCCCATGAAGTGCGGCTCGCGCTCCCAGGAGATCGTGATCGGCTCCCCGAGGATGTGCGACGCGACGTCGAGGTCCGGATAGATCTGACGCAGCGAGTGCAGCATGAGGCGCACCCGCTCGTCGGTGGGCAGGGCCAGCCACTTCAGCGCGTCGTCGTTCCAGGTGTAGGAGAGGCACAGCACGGCGGGCCGGGTGGCGGCGTCGGCGTCCTCGAGACCGCTGCCGCCGTCGAGGAGGTAGGTCCCGCGGGTCATGCGGTCGGTGAGCGTCGTGGACATGACGTGGCGCCCGGTGTCGGGATCGCGATCACGCCAGAACGGCCGGTCCACCAGCACGAACGTCTTCGAGCTCTGCATGTAGTGCGCGCGCTCGAGCGCCATCCAGACCTCGTGCGTGAACAGCGACTCGTCGGTGTCGATCCCGGCCGAGAGCAGCCACGACTGCACCGTCGAGATCACCGCGGCGTACGGCCGCTCGGTGCCCCAGCGGTCGAGGACACCGATCCGCCCGTCGTCCAGGCGCCGGATCGCGCGCACCGCGGGCCGGGGCGAGCCGCCGTGCAGGGACTCCAGCGACGCGCCCGGCGTCCACCCCACCAGCGACGACGGGGCCCGGCGCCACAGCGCGAGCGGCACCGACTGGGCGCCGCCGGAGATGCGGACGTGCTGGTCGTCGGCGTCGGTCGCGACGACGCGCAGGATCTCCAGCATCGAGTTCGGGAAGTCGGTGTCCCAGCCGCCGGTGCCGAAGCCGACCTGGCCGAACAGCTCGCGGTGCGAGAAGTCGCGAGAACGCCGCGGACCGGGCCAGGAAGCCGGCGAAGCTCTCGTCGTCGAGGCGGGGGACGAGCCGGTTCCAGATCTGCTTGATCGCGCCGGGGGACCGGGCGCCGATCGCCGCGCGCAGGGCGGGGAGCTCGGCGCCGTCGGCGAGAGCGGTCGCCCAGGCCCGCGAGACCTCGCCGAAGACCGGCGGCAGCTCCTCGGGACGCTCCGCGTAGTGCGCCCGCCCCGCGAGCTCGACGACGGTGGACGGCGTCTGCGGGGCGAGCGGGTTGGGGAACGGCGAGGTCCGGACGTCGAGGATGCGCAGGTAGTGCCCGAACGCCCGGCCGGAGGCGGGGAACCGCATGCCGCCGAGGTCGGCGACCGCCCCGGGCGTCCCGGGGAAGGCCTGCGAGCGCAGCCGGCCACCGATCTCGCCTGCCTCGTAGACCACGGGCCGCAGCCCGAGCCGCATCAGCTCGTAGGCGGCGACGAGCCCGGCCATGCCCGCGCCGACGATCGCGACCTCCGTGCCCCGCGCGGCCACCGGAACGGAACCGAGCCCGGCCGGGTGGGCCAGGTAGGTGTCGTAGGCGAAGGGGAAGTCGGGGACGAGCATCGACGGGCCCGGGTCGATGCGCCGGGTCGAGCTCCGCTGCGCCGCGTCCCCGGTCACGGCCCGATCTCCCGTCGCTCCGCTCGCCCCGTCGCGTACGTGTCCGGTCGGCGGTCGGCGAGGTAGTCGCCGAGTCCGCGGGCACGCTCGAGGTCCGCGAGCCCGACGTCGGCGACCAGCAGCTCCTCCGTGTCCCCGCCCGCCCGCGCGAGCTCGCGGCCGTCGGGACCGACGATCACCGAGGCCCCGCAGAACCCAGGTCCGATCTGGTTGGCGTACGCGACGGCCACCCGGTTCTCCATCGCCCGCGCCGGCACCAGCACCCGGGCGATCGCCTCGTCGTCGAGCGCCGTCGGGACCAGCACCGCCTGGGCACCCGCCAGGGCGAGATCGCGCACCACCTCGGGGAACTCGACGTCGTAGCAGACGATCACCGCGCAGCGCAGGCCCCCGAGATCCACGATCAGCGGGGTCCCGTCGCCGGGGGAGAACGCCGCCCGCTCGTCGTCCCCCCAGAGGTGCGTCTTGCGGTAGCGGCCGGCCACGGTCCCGTCGGCACGGACCACCACGGCGGTGATGTGGCCCTCGTGCGGCTCGGAGGCGACGACGGCGATGCGGTGCCCGGCGGCGATCTCCCGCAGGCGGGGGAGCAGCGCCGGGTCGGGGGCGCCGAAGTCGCCGTCCGGCCCGGCGGCGCCGTACCCCGTGACGAACAGCTCCGGGGTCACGACGACGTCCGCGCCTGCCGCGGCGGCCCGCGCGACGGCCTCGTCGAGCCGCACCGCACCGGCGTCGGGACCCCGCGCCTGCCAGACCGCGATGCGCATGCCGCCGCTCCTCCGCGGGACGCTCAGCCCCGGTTCGCCGCCAGCACCGCCAGCAGGTCGTAGATCACGTGGGCGGCGGCGATGCCGGTGATCTCGGCGTGATCGTAGGCCGGGGAGACCTCGACGACGTCGATGCCCACCACGTCGAGGCCCGGTTGATCTCCCGTCGGGCCGAGGCCGCGCAGGGTGTGCAGCAGCTCCCGCGAGGTCAGCCCGCCGGCCTCGGGGGTCCCGGTCCCGGGCGCCGCGGCGGGGTCGAGGACGTCGATGTCCACGGACACGTACACCGGGCCGCCCGCGAGGCGGCGGCGCAGCCGCTCGACGGCGCGCGCGACGCCGTCGGTCTCGTAGTCGTCCGCGCGCACCACCGCGAACCCGAGCCGGGTGTCGTCGTCGAGGTCCGCCGCCGAGTAGAGGGGACCGCGGATGCCGACGTGCATGCTGCGCTCGCGGTCGATCAGCCCCTCCTCGCTCGCCCGGCGGAACGGCGTGCCGTGCGTGTACGGGGCCCCGAAGTAGGTGTCCCAGGTGTCGAGGTGGGCGTCGAAGTGCAGGACCGCGACGGGGCCGTGCAGCGCGTGCAGGGCCCGCAGCGCCGGGAGGGCGAGCGTGTGGTCGCCACCGAGGCCGACGACGGTGGCCCCGTCCTCCGCCAGGGCGCGGACCCCGGCCTCGCACGCCGAGAGCGCCTCGGGGATGTCGAACGGGTTCAGCGCGAGGTCCCCGGCGTCGGCGACCTGCAGCGCCGCGAACGGCGACACCCCGACGCCGGGGTGGTACGGCCGCAGCAGCCGCGAGGACTGCCGGATGTGGGCCGGGCCGAACCGCGCGCCCGGCCGGTAGCTCACGCCGGCGTCGAACGGCAGCCCGACGATCGCCACGTCCGCCCGGGACACCTCGTCGAGCCGCGGCAGACGCGCGAACGTCGGGGGCCCCGCGAAGCGCGGGACCTGCTGCCCGTCGACGGGCCCGATGGTCATGCTCCGATGGTCACGCCGGACCTACGGGATGTCGATGGTCTTGGCCTCGCTCGGGACGCCCTTGTCGTCGACGAGGAAGAGCATGTACGGCCCGGGCGGCACGATCGTCGGTTCCTGCGGCACCGTCACCGACACCCCGTCCGGCGTCTTCTGCATCGGCAGGGCGACGTCGCGCATGTCGGTGTTGGTCACGTGGGTCGCCGTCGAGGTCCGGATCAGCCGGGCCTTCGCGATCCGCGACGCGTCGGGGGTCGGGATGTCGAGCGTCTGGCCCCGGGCCGCCGTCGGGGGAGCCGAGGTGATCGTCGGGCGCGGCAGGCCCTTCTCCAGGTACGGCGGCGTGAAGATCTCGATGCGCTGCTCGAACGTCCCGGGGATGGTGTTCTTCTGGTCGTCGAACAGGGGGTCCGACCCGGCCACGAGGACGCGGCCGTCGGGCAGCAGCAGCGCCTCGGTGTGGTAGTCGCGCCCGATGTTCGGGTCGGCCATCGGCGTCAGCTGGTTCGTCGTCGGGTCCAGCGTGTACGCGAGGTGGTTGTTCGTCGCGCCCTTGCCGCGGTAGTCCAGCGACCCGTTCGTGATGAACGTGGTGTCGTCGGGCATGTTCACCAGGTTCGGGTACCGCGTCGGCTGGGCGAGGTTCGGGCCCGGGGTGAAGTGCGGCGACGGGTCCTTGAGGTTCAGGTAGTCGATCCGCGCCGTCGAGATCGGGCTCTCGCCGACCCCGCCGCCGCCGACCACCGCGAGCCGCTGGTCCTGCACCGGCCCGATCCACGCCGACCCGGAGGTCTCCATGAGATCCGGGTCACGCAGGCCCGGGATCGGGGAGAACAGGTTCGTGTCGATGTTCCAGAACCCCGGGATCCGACCCTGGTTCGACGGCCCGTACCCCGCGTTGGAGCCGGTGTAGACCATCTGGTGCGGGGTCTCGGTCTCGAAGAGGGCCGGATAGGTCGGGAAGTACTGGGTGAGGTTCGGGCGCTCGTTCCAGGTGTTGGCCTTCGAGTCGTACTCCTCGGTCTGGCCGTTGATCACCTGCCCGACGTTGTCCAGACCGGCGACCGTCAGCACGTCGCCGTCCGAGAGGGGCGTCAGCGTCGGGTACCAGCGCGACTGGTTCATGTTCGGGATCTCGGACCACTGCTCGGTCTTCGGATCGAACGTGTACGCCTTGTTGGTGCCCTGGTAGTCCTGCTTGTCGAGGGTCATCGGCTCGCCGAGCCCGTAGACGTTCTTGGCGTCGACGGGGCTCAGCCCGGTGATGGAGTACTTGTCGCGGTTGCCGTTGACCGCGGCCGGTCCGGCCTGCTCGGCCTCGACGAAGACCTTCTGCTCGGACGAGGTGACCTTGGTCCGCGCGCCCGTCCCGGTCTTCACCGCCGGCGGGATCGTCGTGTCGAAGTCGGAGCGGTACTTCTGGCCGGAGGGCGAGACGAACTCGGTGCCCGCCGGGAGGAAGCGCGGGGCGGCCGGGTTCTCGTTCTTGATCCGCATCGCGCCCGCCGCGTTGGTCACGGCGCCGTCGAGCTTCTCGTAGCGCTGCGTGCCGCCCGCGAAGAGGATGCGGCCGTCCGGGAGCACCGTCTGGCCACCGCAGAACATGTCGTCGGGGACCGGGATCATCTTCGACTGCCCGGTCGCCGGGTCGTACACCATGCTCTTGAGCGCCTTGGTGGCGAACATGTCCTCCTTGTTGCCGGACCCGGCGATGAGGAGGACCTTGCCGTCGTCCAGCAGCGCGGCGTGGATGGAGTTGACCCGGTTGTCCGGCGGCACCTCGACGGTGTCCCAGTGGCCGTACTGCGCCTCGTACTGCGGGCTGTTGATCAGCCGCTCGTGGCGCCACTCCTGCACGTAGTTGAACGCTGGAGGCACGTTGACCCCGAGCAGCACGGCTGCGGCCACGACGACCAGAGCGATCTGGCGGTAGCGACGGGTCTTCGCGCGCAAGCCCACTCTCCACGGTCTGGGAACCGGGTCGACCGGAGCCGGCCCGGCGCACCGGGCGGCCAGGAGGCCGACCCGGTGGACGGCCGTGGTTCACGCTAACCGAGTCGGTCCGGGCCCTTGACGGCGGCCCCGTGACCGTGCCGTGACCGCGGCGTGTCCGTCAGATCGCGGGATCCCGGACGTAGTCGGCCGCGACGAGCCGCAGGGCGTCGCCCTCGTCGTGGAAGGACAACGACCACACGCTGCCCTTGCGCGACGGCGGGTCGGCCAGGCGCCGGTTGCTCCGCACCTCGGGCCGGATCCCGCCGGAGCCGTCGGCGGCGAGGTCGCGCACGAGCGACGGGATCCCGTAGCCCTGCGCGCACACCGCGGTCGTCGGGCCCGACGCGAGCTCGAGCAGGCGGGCCCGGGCCCGGGCGGGGTCGTCGGCGACCGCCTCGTCGGAGAACACCGGGTCCTCGGTGATCCCGACGCCGAGGCGGTGCGAGGCGGGTTCGAGGGTCTCGCGGCACCGGACCCGCGGTGCCGTGACCAGGCGGGCGACGCCGTGGGCGGTCAGCAGGTCGGCGACCCGCCGCGCCTGGTCGCGCCCGGCCTCGACGAGGGGCCGGGCGGCGTCCTCGGGCCACGACCCGCGCTTCCCGGCCTTGGCGTGCCGGACCAGCAGCAGTGAACGGACCGGCCGGGGGCTGCGGGCGAACGTGTCGAGGACGTCCCGGTCCGAGTCGTAGGTCAGCAGGCCCGCCGCGTCCGCCGGGGCCAGCCACCGCAGCTCGTCGGTCTCGCCGTTGGGGGAGAAGGTGCCCTCGCCGGCCCGGGCCTCCCAGTAGTCGACGACCTTCCGGTCCGCCCCGACCGGGTAGCGGACGGTCGCGAGGTGCCGGCCCAGGGTGGCGGCGAACCCGGTCTCCTCGGCGATCTCGCGCACCGCGGTGCGGGCCCGCGACTCGCCCGGGTCGACCTTGCCCTTGGGCAGGCTCCAGTCCTGGTGGTGCGGCCGGTGCACGACGGCGACCTCGGTGCCGCTCCCGGCGGCGCGCCAGAGCACCGCCCCGGCGGCGTGGATGCTGGGCGCGAGGTCCTCGTCCGCCGCTGCGGCGACGCGGATCTCCGCCTCCGGGTCGAGCTCGGCGCCGTGCCTGCCGTTCCTGCCGGGCGACGGTCCGGTCACGCCTTCGCCTCGCGCCGCATCAGCAGCTGCACCTGGTGGTCACAGACCTGCATCCCCTCGGTGCCCTCCCCGGCCGCCACCGGCCACGGTGTCCACGACCCGTCCGGGGCGAGGACCCAGCACCGCGTCGTCGGCGCCGTCGCGGAGTCCAGGATGTCGTCGAGCTGGGCCACCAGCCGCGGGTCGGTGACCGGTGTCAGCGCCTCGACGCGGCGGTCGAGGTTGCGGTGCATCATGTCGGCGCTGCCGATCCAGTGCTCGTCCGCCCCCACGAAGTGGAAGATCCGCGAGTGCTCGAGGAAGCGCCCGAGGATCGAGCGCACCCGGATGTTCTCCGAGAGCCCCGGCACGCCGGCCCGCAGCGCGCAGATGCCCCGCACGACGAGGTCGATCGGCACGCCGGCCTGCGACGCGCGGTAGAGCGCGTCGATGACCTGCTCGTCCACCAGGCCGTTGACCTTGATCCGGATCCCCGACGACAATCCCGCCTGCGCCCGCTCCCGCTCGGCGTCGATCCGCTCGATCACCCCGCGCCGCACCCCGTACGGCGCGACGAGCAGCCGGCGGTACTTGCGACGGCGGGCGTAGCCGGTCAGGACGTTGAACAGGTCGGTGAGGTCGGCGCCGATGGTCTCGTCGGCGGTGAACACCCCGATGTCCTCGTAGAGCCGCGCGGTCTTCGGGTTGTAGTTGCCGGTGCCCAGGTGGCAGTAGCGCCGGATCGTCGAACCCTCCTGGCGCACCACCAGCGCCGCCTTGGCGTGCGTCTTCAGCCCGACCAGGCCGTACACCACGTGCACCCCCGCACGCTCCAGCGCGCGGGCCCAGTTGATGTTGGCGCGCTCGTCGAACCGGGCCTTGATCTCGACGACGGCGACGACCTGCTTGCCCGCCTCCGCGGCGTCGATCAGCGCCTCGACGATCGGGGAGTCGCCCGAGGTCCGGTAGAGCGTCTGCTTGATCGCGAGCACCTTCGGATCCGTCGCGGCCTGCTCGATGAACCGGTGCACGCTCGTCGAGAACGAGTCGTAGGGGTGGTGCACCATCACGTCGCCCTCGCGCAGCGTGGCGAAGACGCTCTTCGGGGTCTCGCCCTCGCTGAACGCCGGGTGGGTGGCGGGCACGAACACCGGGTCCTTGAGCTCCGGACGGTTCAGCGACAGCAGCTCCATGAGCGCCGACAGGTCGAGCAGGCCGGGCACCTGGACGACGTCGTGGGGGTCGACGTCGAGCTCGCGCAGCAGCAGCTCGAGCATGTGCTCGCTCATCCGGTCGGTGATCTCGAGACGGACCGGCGGACCGAAGCGGCGCCGGGCGAGCTCGCGCTCGAGGGCCTGCAGCAGGTCCTCGTCCCGGTCCTCCTCGACGTCGAGATCGGCGTTGCGGGTCACACGGAACACGTGGTGCTCGGCGACCTGCATGCCCTCGAAGAGCCGGTCGAGGTGCTCGGCGATGAGGTCCTCGATGGGCAGGAACCAGCACCGCCGGTCGAGGTCGACCGCGTCGGGACCGTCCTCGTCGCCGTCGTCGCCGGGCTCCGGGCCGACCCGCACCAGGCGCGGCACGTTGTTCGGCACCTTCACGCGGGCGAAGTGCTCGGTGCCCGTCTGCGGGTCGCGGACCGCGACGGCGAGGTTCAGCGACTGGTTCGAGATGTAGGGGAAGGGGTGCGCCGGATCGACCGCCAGCGGCGTGAGCACCGGGAACACCTGCGCGTCGAACCACGCGGTGAGCCGCTCGCGGGCCTCGGGGGTGACGCGGTCCCAGCCGATGACGTGCACCCCGGCGTCCTCGAGCGCGGGGCCGACGTCGGCGATCCAGAGCCGGGCGTGCTTCTCGGCGAGCTCCTGGTTGCGGGTGGCGATGCGCGCGAGCTGCTCGCGCGGGGTCAGCCCGTCGGCGCTGCGCACCGCGAGCCCGGTCTCCTCGCGGCGCTTCAGCCCGGCGACGCGGACCATGTAGAACTCGTCGAGGTTCGACGCGAAGATCGCCAGGAACTTGGCGCGCTCGAGCAGCGGCTGGCTGGGGTCCTCGGCCAGCGCGAGGACGCGGGCGTTGAACTCCAGCCAGGAGAGCTCGCGGTTGAGGTAGCGGTCCTCGGGCAGGTCCGCGGTCCCGTCGCTCGCCGGGGTCGCGGCGGCGGGCGCGAGGGGCAACCGCCCGCGGTTCTCCGCGCCCCGGCCGTCGGACCGGTCGTCGGCCGGTCGTCGTCGTCGTCGTCGTCGGGGGCGCCGGCGGTGGTGGGCCGGGCTCGGCGAGCGTGTGGTTGCCCGCCGTCGTGTCGACGCCGTCCTGCAGGGCCGTGTCCGCACCGGCGGGATCCGAGTCGCTCACACGGAGCATTGTCCCCAGCGGCGGGCGCCCGGGCGAGGGCGACGGCCGTCGCCCTCCGGCGTTCCGGTCACACCGGACGGGCTCAGCGGCAGCCGGCGAGCGGGGCGGCCGGGACGGCGACGTCGGGCCAGGCCGCGGTGGCGGGGCCGACCCCGAGCGCCCGGACCTGCTCCAGGTCGGCAGGCAGGTCGACGTCGTGGCGCAGCCCCGGCCAGGCGCCGGAGAGGGCGACCGCACCCGCCGTCGCGTGCGCGACCGCCGAGTGCGCGCCGAAGTGCGGGCCCCCGTGGCCCGGCCGGGCGAGCACGAGCAGCGTCGTCCCCTCCCCGGTGTGATCGGCCACGTACGCCGCGGGCGCCCCGTCGGCGAGCACCGCCGTGGCCCGGGTCGAGCGCCTCGTCGAGCTCGGCCGGGCGCAGCGCCGGCAGGTCGCCGAGCAGCGCGGCGACCGGTCCCGGGACCGGTCGCCCGGCACGCGGCGCAGGTGGTCCATGCCCGCCCGGACGGCGGCGTTGAGCCCGGTGCCGGGGTCGTCGACGACGACCGCGCGGGGCACGTCCGATCCCCGCCCCGCCCGTCGTCGTCCCTGCCGTCGCGCCCGCCGTCCTCGTCGGCCGGCCGGACCAGGGCCGCGGCGCGCGGGTCGGCGGTGACGACCGCGACGCGGCGCACCGAGGAGGCGAGCACCGCGGCGAGGGTGTCGGAGGCCAGCGCCAGCGCGAGGCCGGCGTGCGCGGACGACCGGTCGCCGCGGGACGGGGACGACCTCGACCGTGGCGCCGACCAGCCGCGACTTCGCGCGCCGGAGCTCCTTGATGGGGACCACGAGGTCCACCGCGACGGCCATGGTCACCAGTGTCCGCCCGTCCGCGCCGCGACGCCCGTACCGCGTCGGCACCACGTCGTCCCGGCGCCGACCACGGTGGAGTCTGGACGGACGATCACCGCCCGGGGAAGACTGCGCGCTCGGATCGGCGGGGCGGCGGCGAGGGAGGTCACGGCAGTGGCGATGGCGCGCGGAGGCCGCGGACGCGGCGGTGGCGATGCCCGACGAGGTGCGCCGCCGGCGGCGGGAGCCCGGCGGGCCGTGGGTGGCCCTCAGCGCGGCGGTGTTCTACCCGATCACCCTGGCGGTCGCCCGGCGCCGGATGATCGGCCTGGAGAACGTCCCCGCCGAGGGCCCGGCGATGCTGGTGTGCAACCACGTCTCCTACCTCGACCCCGTCTACACCGCGGTGTTCGTCCACCGGGCCCGCCGCACCCCGCGGTTCCTCGCGAAGGACTCGCTGTGGAAGGTGCCGGTGTTCGGCCGGGTCATGGCCGGCAGCAGGCAGATCCCCGTGGCGCGCGGTTCGCGTGACGCCGGGACCAGCATCGCGGCGGCGCAACGGGCGTTCGCCGACGACGGCGTGGTCGTCATCTACCCCGAGGGCACGATCACGCGGGACCCCGACGGCTGGCCGATGGAGGCCCGGTCGGGCGCCGCGCGCCTCGCCCTGGCCAGTGACGTCCCGGTGATCCCGACGGTGCACTGGGGGACGCTGCGGATCTACGACCACTACCGCAAGCGGATCCGGCCCTCGCCGTTCGGCGCGACGGTGACGGTGCGCGCGACGACGCCGCTCGACCTGTCCGACCTCCGGGCGCGGGTGGGGGAGAAGGGCCCGGGTGCCGCGCTGCTCCGGGAGACGACGGAGCGGATGATGATCGCCGTGCGCGAGCTGCTCGAGGAGGTCCGGGGCGAGAAGGCCCCCGTGGGAGACCCCGGGACCGCCGGGTGACCCGGTACGCGGTGCTGGGGGCCGGTTCCTGGGGAACGACGTTCGCGAAGGTGCTCGCCGACGCGGGCACCGACGTGTGCCTGTGGGCGCGCCGCCAGGAGGTCGCCGAGGCGATCGAGGCCGACCACGTCAACGCCGAGTACCTGCCCGACATCGTCCTGCCCGACCGGCTCCGGGCGACCCACGACGCCGAGGCGGCTCTCGACGGGGTCACCGCCGTCGTCCTCGCGATCCCGGCCCAGAAGCTGCGGGCCCACCTCGAGGACTGGCGTACCGCGCTCCCGCGGCGACGCCACGGTCATCAGCCTGGCCAAGGGCGTCGAGATGGGCACGCTCAAGCGGATGAGCGAGGTCGTCGCCGACGCCGGGGCGGTCGAGCCCGACCGCATCGCCGTGGTCAGCGGCCCGAACCTCGCCGGCGAGATCGCCGCCGAGCAGCCCACGGCCACCGTCGTCGCCTGCTCCGACCACGACCGCGCCGTCGCGGTGCAGCACGCCTGCTCCACCGGCTACTTCAAGCCCTACACCAACGTCGACGTCATCGGCTGCGAGCTCGGTGGGGCGTGCAAGAACGTCATCGCGCTGGCGTGCGGCATGGCCGTCGGGATGGGCTACGGCGACAACACCACGGCCTCGCTGATCACCCGCGGGCTCGCCGAGATCTCCCGGCTCACCGTGGCGCTCGGCGGACAGGCGCTCACCCTGGCCGGGCTGGCCGGGATGGGGGACCTCGTCGCGACGTGCTCCTCGCCGCTGTCGCGGAACCGGCGCTTCGGCGCCTCGCTGGGTGCGGGGATGTCGGTCGTCGAGGCCGAGGAGGCCAACCACGGCCAGGTCGCCGAGGGCGTCAAGTCCTGCGAGGCGATCGCGGAGCTCTCCCGCCGTCACCGGGTCGATACGCCGATCGTGGACGCGGTGCGCCGGGTGTGTGCCGGCGTGGTCTCCGCCCGTGAGGTCGGTGACGAACTGATCAACCGTGAACGCAAGCCGGAGTGATCTGCTCCCGGCTCCCGTGTACGGCTGGTGGTGGCCGGGTTTCGTCGCGCTCCGTGTGAGGAAATCACGGTCCGTGGACGTGCTGCAGCGGATGGGGCCGCCTCGGGCGGGTGTGACGGGCACCGGTGGCGCGCTGACCCGCCGTGCCGCCGCCACCCGCGCCGACGCCTCTGCACTCCGGCGCGACTTCCGCGACTGGCTCGCCGAGCTGGCGGACCCCGACACGGTCGACGACCTCACGCTCGCCGTCTACGAGGCGCTCGCCAACGTGGTCGACCACGCCTACGCGACGGCGTCGCGCCGCGGCGAGATGCGGCTGTGGGCGGCGGTCTCCCCGCCGCTGTCCGGGGGGCGCGACCTCGTCGTGACGGTCTCCGACGACGGCGCCTGGCGGCGGATGCGCGCGCCGGGCTGGCGCGGGCGCGGTCTGCCGCTCATGCGCACCCTCGCCGACGCGTCGGTGATCTCCGGCGACGGCGGCACGACGGTGCAGCTGCGCCGGCGGGTGGCGCCCGCTCCGGCGCTCGTGCCGGCCTGACCGCCACCGCGGGGACGTCAGGAAAGTCTCTCTGCAGACACTGGACGTCAGGAAACCGTCGTTGATCACCGACGGCTGACGGTGCGCCCGGACCATGCCCGCACGTGCTCCGGCACCGCCACGTCGCCCGGGAGCGCCGGGCAGGTCTCGGGGGAGCCGAGGACCGTCGTCACCGGCACCACGCCCGCCCACCGCCCGTCGCCGGAGGCGACCGCCTCCGGGTCCCCGGGCGGCCCCTGACGGATCTTGACGCTGGCCTCGGCGAGGTCCAGCGCCAGCACCGCGGTCGCGGCGGCCTCGCGACGGTCCGGGCGGCGCGCGTGGTCCCACTGGCCCGGGGTGAGGTGCTCGACGACCGCGTGGAGCGCGCGCATCTGCTCCTCGGGGTCGGTCACCCGACGGGCGCGCCCCCGGACGACGGCGCTGCGGTAGTTCGCGGAGTGGGAGAACACGCTGCGGGCCAGCACGAGCCCGTCGAGCAGGGTCACCGTCAGGCAGACCTCGCGCTCGGCGGCCAGGCTCGCCGCGCCCGTCGACCCGTGCACGTAGACGGTCTCGCCGATCCGCGCGTGCATCGTCGGGAGCACCAGCGGCGCGCCGTCGTCGTCGACGAGCCCGAGGTGGCAGAGGAGGGCCTCGTCGAGGACGGCGTGCAGGACGGCGCGGTCGTCGGCCTGGCGGTCGCGCTTGCGACGGAGCTGGGTGCGCGGGGTGGCGGAGAGGGTCACGGTGTCGATCCTCGCCGCCGACGGTGGCATGCTGCGAGGGCCATTTCCCCGCCGATCGAGGAGGCCACTCGTGGCGAGCCCGGTCTCGTCGGTCGTCGTGGGCCTGCAGCGCGGGTCGGGTGTCCCGCTGGCCGTGCAGCTCGCCGACGCGTTGCGGCGCGCGGCCCTCGACGGACGCCTGCGGCCGGGTGACCGGGTCCCGGCGACGCGGGTGCTGGCCCGCGAGCTCGGGGTGAGCCGCACGGTGACGTCCGCCGCCTACGACCAGCTCGTGGCCGAGGGGTGGCTCGGCGCCCGGCACGGGTCGGGGACGGTGGTGACGGCGGCGCCCCCGGGCCCGGCCGTCAGCAAGGCAACCGAGCACGTCGATGGGGGACCCCCGCCGACACCCGACGTCAGGAAGGCGCCGTCCTCACCCCGGCCGACCGACCTCCGGCCGGGCGCACCCTGCCTCGAGGTGCTCGACCCGGCGGCGTGGCGGCGGGCCTGGCGGCGCGCGGGTGACCTCGACCCGGCGGCCCGTCCCGAGCACGCGGGCTCCGACGCCTACCGCGCCGCCGTCGCCGACCACCTGCTCCGCCACCGTGGGATCACCACCGGCGCGGCGGGCCTGCTCGCCACCGCCGGCACGACCTCGGGGTTCGCCGAGATCCTCGCGGTGCTGCGCGCCGAGCGGGGGCGGCCACTGCGCGTGGGCATCGAGGACCCCGGCTACCGGCGGGCGGCCGGGGTCGCGCGGGCCGCGGGCGACGAGGTGGTCGGGCTCGCGGTCGACGCCGACGGGCTCGTCGTCAGCGCCGTCCCGACCGGCCTCGACGTCGTCTACGCGAGCCCCGCGCACCAGTACCCGCTCGGCGGCCGGCTGCCGGTGGGACGGCGCGGGCAGCTCGCCCGGCGGGCCCGTGCGGAGGGGTTCGTCGTGATCGAGGACGACTACGACGGCGAGCTGCGCTACGACGTCGCACCCCTGCCGGTGCTGGCCGCGCTCGCGCCGGACGTCGTGGTGCACCTCGGCACGGCGAGCAAGATCGCGACGCCGACGCTCGGCGTGGGCTGGATGGTGGCCCCGCCCGCCCTGCACGACGCCGTCCTCGACACCCGGCGTGCGACCGGCACCCGTCCGGCGCCCGCCGGGCAGGCGGTGCTGGCGGCGTGGGCCGCCGACGGTGCGCTGGGCCGGCACCTCGCCCGGCTGCGGCGCGAGCTGGGGGCGCGGCGGGCCCTCGTCGTGGCGGCGGTCGGCGAGGCGGGGCACGGCGTCGTCGGGGACCGGGCGGGTGCGCACCTCGTCGTCCCGCTCGCGTCGGCGGAGCACGAGCAGACCGTGGTGGCCCGCGCCGCGGCGGCCGGCCTGCTGGTCGACGGGCTCGCCGCGCACCGGCTCGCGGCGCACCTGCCCGGCCGGCTCCCGGATGTCAGCGACCGCCCACCACTGACGCACGGGGTGCTCCTCGGCTGGGCCGCGCCACCCCGAGCGGAGCTCGTCGCGGCCCTGGCGCGGTGGCGCGCCGTGCTCGCCGGGGTGCCCGACACGCCGCGTCGGAGCGCTGTGGGGCCCGCGTAGGCTCCGCGCGCATGGGAGCACCTGCACGGCGCCCGACCCTGCTGGTCCTCTTCGGAGGGCGCTCGGGGGAGCACGCCGTGTCCTGCGTCTCCGCCGGGGCGATCCTGGACAACCTGGACCTCGACCGGTTCGACGTGGTCCCCGTCGGCATCACCCGCGACGGCGAGTGGCTCGCCACCGGTGACGACACCACCCGGTGGCGGCTGCACGGCCGCGAGTTCCCCGAGGTCACCCGGGACGCCGGCGAGCCGGTCGCGCTGCTGCCCGACCCCACCCGCCGGGAGCTCATCAGCCTCGCCGACGGACGCCGGGGCGCGGTGCTCGCGACGATCGACGCGGTCTTCCCGGTCCTGCACGGCCCGGCCGGGGAGGACGGCGAGGTCCAGGGCCTGCTCGAGACCGCCGGCATCCCGTACGTCGGCGCCGGGGTCTGCGCCAGCGCCGCGTCGATGGACAAGGTCGTCACGAAGGCGCTGCTGCGCGACGCCGGGCTGGGGGTCGGCGACGCCGTCGCCCTCGACCGCACCGCGACCGACCTCACGCCCGCCGAGCGTGACCGGCTCGGCCTGCCGGTGTTCGTCAAGCCCTCCCGCGCGGGCTCGTCGGTCGGGATCCGTCGGGTCACCGCCTGGGGCGACGTCCCGGACGCGGTGGCCTTCGCCCGCGGCAGCGACCCGAAGGTGCTCGTCGAGGCCGCCGTCGTCGGGCGCGAGATCGAGTGCGGGGTGCTCCAGTTCCCCGACGGCCGCGTCGAGGCCAGCGTCCCCGCCGAGGTGCGGCTGCCCGGCCCGGACGACTGGTACGACTTCGACACCAAGTACCTCGACGACGGCTGCGAGCTCGACGTGCCCGCCAAGCTCGACGACGCCGTCGCCGAGACGATCCGCGAGCAGGCCGTCCGGGTGTTCCGCACGCTGGACTGCGCGGGTCTCGCCCGGGTCGATTTCTTCGTCGCCGACGACGGCCGGGTGCTGGTCAACGAGCTCAACACGATGCCCGGCTTCACGGCGACGTCGCTGTACCCGCGCATGTGGGCGACGACGGGCGTCGACTACCCCACGCTGCTCACGACGCTCGTCGAGACCGCCCTCGCCCATGGCACCGGCGTCCGGTGACGCGGGCCCGCCCCGGCGTCAACGCGTCGGGGTGGGCACCGGCAACGACGTGTCCCGATTGACCAGGGTGATCTTCACCCCGCGGGAGACGTCCTGGATGGCGCCGCTGCCGATGCCGTCGGGGAGCGTGAGCCCGACGAACACCGCGCGGTCGGTCGTCACCCACGTCGTCGCCCCGGTGCCGGGGAGGCGCAGCCAGTCGACGCCGTCGACGTCGAGCAGCGGGCTCGTCGCGGTGAGCTCGGGCGGGGTCGCGAGCCCGCAGCGCAGGACGATCGGCTGGTCCTCCGGGCGCCCCGTCGCCTCCTTCTCCCCGCCCCACGCCACCGTCCCGGCGGGCACGGGCGCGGCGAGCGCGCGGCGGGGGAGCAGTCCCTCGCCGGTGTTGATGTCCTGCGGCAGCCCCGAGAGGAAGCGCGCGCAGTCCGCGGACGCCGCCGCGGGCACCGGCACGGGGCCGAGCGCGAGGGGGCCGGTCGACGGGTCGGGGTCGGTCTGCCGGCCCAGCACCTGCGAGGCGATCAGGACCCCGACGACGAGCAGCACGGGCAGGGCGAGCGCCAGCCCGAGGAGGATCCGCGGGAGTCTGCGGTCCAGTTCCGGAGCACGTGTGGGGGTCACCGCCGGTGCGGGCTCAGGCCCTGGCGGTGGCGGCCACCACCGGGCACGTGAGCGTGCGCGTGATGCCGGGGATCTTCTGCACGGCCGCGATGACCTCGTCGCCGAGCGCGCTCATGTCCGAGGCCTCGACGTGCACGATGACGTCGTACGGCCCGGTCACGTCCTCCGAGCGCGTGACGCCCTCGATCCCGGCCACGTCCGACGCGACCGCGGCAGCACGGCCCACCTCGGTCTGGATCAGGATGTAGGCCTGGACCACGGACGGGCCTCCTCGGGGAACGGGCACCCTCGCCCGCGCGGGGAGGCGTGCACGGGACGTGACACGAACGGTCGGAAGGTACCGCAGGGGGCAGACGGGTGAGCCGGACGGGAGACGCGCAGCGGAGCTCGACCCGGGGGACGGGAGACGCGCAGCGGAGCTCGACCCGGGGGGCGGGAGACGCCACGGGGAGGGTCGCCGGCGGTGCGGGAACGGTGGCCGACGTCGGCGAGTTCGCCGTGATCGACCGGATCACCGCGGACCGTCCCCAACCCGAGGGCACCCTCCTCGGCCCCGGTGACGACGCCGCGGTGGTGGCGGCCCCGGACGGCCGCGTCGTCGCGACCGTCGACACGCTGGTCCAGGGCGTGCACTTCCGCCTCGACTGGTCCGGCCCCGAACAGGTCGGGCGCAAGGCCGTCGCCGCGAACCTCGCGGACGTGGCCGCGATGGGCGCCGTCCCGACCGCCCTGCTCCTCTCCCTGGCGTGCCCGGCCTCGACGCCGACCGACGTCGTCGACGGCCTCGCGGCCGGCATCTGGGACGCGGCCTCCGAGGCGGGGGTCGGCGTGGTCGGCGGGGACACCGTGTCGGCCGAGCAGATCGTGGTGACGATCACAGCGCTGGGCGACCTGCAGGGCCGCGAGCCGGTGCGGCGATCCGGGGCGAAGGTCGGGAACGTGGTGGCCGTCCGCGGCACCCTCGGCTGGTCGGCCGCGGGGATGGAGGTGCTCCGGCGCGGCTTCCGCTCGCCGGTCGCGATGGTGGCCGCGCACCGCACGCCCCGACCGCCGTTCACGGAGGGGCCGGTCGCCGCCCGGGCGGGGGCCACGGCGATGGTCGACACCTCCGACGGGCTGCTCGCCGACCTCTCGCACATCGCCGAGGCCTCTCGCGTCCGCATCGACGTGCGCTCGGACCTCGTGCCGGTGGCCGCCAAGCTGCGCGACGTCGCCTCCGCCCTCGGGCGCGACGCCCTGACGTGGGCCCTCACCGGCGGCGAGGACCACGCCCTGGTCGCCTGCTTCCCCACCGAGGACGCCGTGCCCGAGGGGTGGGACGTGTGCGCCGACGTCCGCCTGGGCTCCGGGGTCAGCGTCGACGCCGACCGCTGGGGCGGGGCCGGGGACCCGGGCTGGCGGCACTGGCACTGAACCGCCGGCCCCGGCACCTCGGCTACATCCCCGGCGGCCGCACCCCGCGGATCGACGCGTCGAGCAGCTGGACGGGGTGCAGCATCGGCAGCTCGCCCTCGAGGTACTTGCGGAT
The DNA here is from genome assembly GCA_963849235.1 of uncultured Actinomycetota bacterium. GTDB lineage: Bacteria > Actinomycetota > Actinomycetes > Mycobacteriales > Pseudonocardiaceae > Actinomycetospora. The sequence goes on from CAWKGY010000020.1 coordinate 35,159, forward strand.
CTGCAGCAGGCAGCCGGGGTTCGCGGTGACCAGCAGGTCGGCCCCGGTGCCCCGGATGTTGTCGGCCTTGCGTCGTCCGAGGTCGCCCGCGGCCTCCGGCTGGAGCATGTTGTAGATCCCGGCGGAGCCGCAGCAGATCTCGGACTCCGGCAGCTCCGCGAGCTCGACGCCCGGGATCGAGCGCAGGACCTCCCGCGGCTGCTCCCGGATCTTCTGGGCGTGCCCGAGGTGGCAGGCGTCGTGGTAGACGACGGAGGCCTCGACCCGGTGCCGCGGCGCCCGGGAGTCCTCGAGGGCCTCGGCGAGGACCTCGGAGATGTCGCGCACCTTCGCGCTGAACGCCGTCGCCCGCTCCGCCCAGGCCGGGTCGTCGGCGAGCAGCTCGCCGTACTCCTTCATCGAGGATCCGCAGCCGGCCACGTTGACCGCGACGACGTCGACCTCGGCCTGCTCGAACACCGCGATGAGCGCCTTGGCGCGCTCGATCGACTCCTCCTCGCGCCCGGCGTGCAGCCCGAGCGCCCCGCAGCAGCCCTGCTCCCGGGGGGCGACCACGTCGTAGCCCTCGGCGGCCAGCACCCGCACGGTCGCCAGGTTGACCTGGTGGAAGAAGACGTCCTGCACGCAGCCGACGAGCATGCCGACGCGCCCGCGCCGGGGGCCGACGGCCGGGGTGCTGGCGGGGGTCCTCGCGAACGCGTCGCGCACCGACACCGGCGGCAGCAGCGACTCCATCGCCACGAGCCGCTCGAGCCGGCGCGGCAGCCGCGCGAGCAGGCGGTCCATGCTCTTCGGCCGCAGCTTCTGGTACAGCGCCCCGCCGAGCGAGGCGGCCCGGAGCCGCCGCCGGTAGGGGAAGAGGGTGAAGATCGCCTCGCGGAACAGCCGGTCGGCCCGGGACCGCGGCACGTTGCGCTCGATCTGCGGGCGGGTGGCCTCGAGGAGCCGGTCGTACTGGACGCCCGACGGGCACGCCGTCACGCACGCCATGCAGCCCAGGCACCGGTCCATGTGCGTGGTGAAGGCGCCCTCGAGCGGGATCTCGCCCTTCTCCGCCATCTCCATGAGGTAGATGCGGCCGCGCGGGGAGTCCATCTCCTCGCCCCACAGCGCGTAGGTGGGGCACGACGGCAGGCAGAAGCCGCAGTGGACGCAGTCGTCCATGAGTTCCTGGGCCGGCGGGTGGTGGTCGTCGAAGGAGCCGAAGGACCCGAGCACGTCCTGGCCCTCGTGAGCGCCGGTGTGGTCGACGCGCTCGGGCGCCGACTGCTCGCCGCGCTGCGAGGAGAAGTCGGGCGAGGGTCCGGTCGCCTCGGCGGGACCTGTCTGGGTCATGCGGTCACTCCCGTCGGCAGCCAGGGCGCGAGGCGCCCCCGGCCGAAACGCTGGTCGGGGTCGAGCGAGGTGGCGACGGCGCGGAGCAGGGCCGCGGAGCTCGGTGCGGGGCCGAGTGCGGCCAGGTCGGTGCGCCCGGCCGGGCGGCGGCGCAGCAGCGAGGTGCCGCCCAGGGCGGCGACCCGCCGGTGGACCTCGTCCACGGCCCCGGTGGTGGCGGGGACCGAGAGTGTCGCGACCCCGGTGAGGGGTGCGGCGGTCACTCCGGTGGCCCCGGCGTGGTCGGTGAGCTCGGTGAGGAGGCCGGTGAGCAGGGACGGGGTGACCCCGACCCGCAGGACGGCGTGGTCGTCGGTGCCGTCGACGGCGGCCTCGTGGGCGGCCCAGGCGGCAGCCGCGTCGGCCTCGGAGAGCAGTCCGGCGTCGCTGCCGAGCGTCTCCCGGAGCCGGGTGACCCGACCGTCGACGCCGTCGCGGGTGCCCTCCAGGCGGGCGAGCAGCCGACCTCCGGTCCCTTCCTGGCGCCACTGGACGGCCGAGGCCTCGACGGGGCTCGCCGCCACGGCACGGGCACGGCCCGCGGCGTCGGCCAGGGGGACGGGGAGGGCGACGGTCGCCGTGGCGACCGGGGTCGGGTGGAGCCGGAGGATCAGCTCGGCGACGACGCCGAGGGTGCCCTGGGCCCCGTGGAGCAGCTTGGTCAGGTCGTAGCCCGCGACGTTCTTGATCACGTGGCCACCACTGCGGGCCACGGTGCCGTCGGCGAGGACGACGGTGGCCCCGATGACCAGGTCGCGCAGCGACCCGTAGGTCAGGGCGAGCGGACCGGTGTCCCCCGTGGCGAACAGGCCGCCGAGGGTGGCGCCGCGCCCGACCCGGGCGGCGTCGAAGGCGACGCGCTGCCCGTGCTCGCCGAGGATCTCCTGGAGCGCGGCCAGCGGGGTGCCTGCGCGCACCTCGACGGTCATGTCGCCGGGGTTGTGGCTGATCACGCCGGTCAGGCCGGTGGTGGACAGGACCGTGGCGCCCGGCTCGGGCGTCCCGGCCCAGTCGGCGGCGGTGCCCGCGCCGGCGACGAGCAACGGTCCGGGGTGGTCGAGGACGGCGGCGCGGAGGTCGTCCAGCGACTCCGGCGCGACGGTGGTGGTGGCCGACGAGGTGGTCACAGGCGCTCGATCACTCCAGCCTCCTCCAGCGGGTGGGCCTGGTACTTGCCCGGCTTCTCCCCGCACAGGCGCGGCGTGGGGAAGATCTTGCCGGGGTTGCACAGTCCGTGCGGCGTCGAAGCCCGAGCGGACGCGCTGCATGACGGCGAGGTCGTCCTCGGTGAACATCGCCGGCATCGAGCAGGCCTTGTCGGTCCCGATGCCGTGCTCGCCGGAGAGCGAACCGCCGAGCTCGACGCACAGCTCGGCGATGCTGCTCGAGAGCTCCTCGGCCGCGTCGTGCTCGCCGGCGGCCTCCGAGTAGAGCACCAGCGGGTGCAGGTTGCCGTCGCCGGCGTGGAAGACGTTGGCGACGCGCAGCCCGACCTCGGAGCCCATCTCGGCGATGCGGGCGAGCACCTCGGCGAGCCGGGTGCGGGGGACGACGCCGTCCTGGACGATGTAGTCGGGGCTGATCCGCCCGACCGCGGCGAACGCGGCCTTGCGGCCCTTCCACACCTTCGCCTGCTCGTCGGCGGTGTCGGCGACGTGGATCCGCGTCGCGCCGTTGCGCTCGCAGATCGCCGTGAGCTGGTCGAACTGGGCGTCGCACTCGTCGGCGGGCCCGTCCAGCTCGACGATCAGCGCGGCCGGGGCGTCGACGGTGTAGCCGGCGCCGACGGCCGCCTCGGCGGCCTCGATGGCCAGCGAGTCCATCATCTCCACCGCCGCCGGGACGATCGACCGCGTCGACGATGTCGCCGACGGCGTCGCCGGCGGCCTGCACCGAGGGGAAGTCGGCGAGCACGTGCGCACGGACTCCGCGGGCTGCAGCAGCCGCACCGTGACCTTGGTGCAGATGCCGAGCGTGCCCTCGGAGCCGAGGAAGACCCCGCGCAGGTCGGGACCGGCCTGCTCGCCGGTCGGGCCGCCGAGGGTGACGAGCGACCCGTCGGCAGCACGACCTCCATCTCCAGCACGTGGTTGGTGGTGAAGCCGTACTTGAGGCAGTGCGCGCCGCCGGAGTTCTCGGCGACGTTGCCGCCGATCGTGCAGACCTGCTGGCTCGACGGGTCGGGCGCGTAGTAGAGCCCGTGCGGGGCGGCGGCCTTGGTGATGTCGAGGTTGATCACGCCCGGCTCGACCACCGCCCGGCGGTTCTCGACGTCGATCTCGAGGATGCGGCGCAGTTCTGCAGCGAGATCACCAGCCCCCGGCCACGGGCAGGGCGCCGCCGGACAGGCCGGTGCCCGCCCCGCGCGCGACGAACGGCACGCCGTGGCGCGCGCAGATCCGCACGCAGGCGGCGACCTCCTCGGCGTCGCGCGGCAGCACGAGAGCGCGGGGACTGCCGGAAGCCGGTGAGCCCGTCGCACTCGTAGCTGCGCAGCCCGACCTCGTCGGTGATGACGCAGTCCGCGGGCAGGAGACCGGCGAAGTCCGCGGCGAGGGGGCCGGTGGGCGCCCGCCGGCCCGTCGCGGCGGGGTGGCAGTGGCCATGGTCTACACGCTCCCTCGGATGTGTGCTCCGGATCCTCACCCGCCGCCGCCACGACCGCCACCAGAGCCGGCCGGGTCGGAGAGGTCCGCGGCGACGTGGTCGGCCCCGGCGGCCGCAGAGCTCGCGCGTGGCCCGGGCCGCCCGTCGCGACCCCGACCGCCACCGCGCCCGCGGCGTGGGCGGCCT
>CAWKGY010000021.1:0-38060 GCA_963849235.1 uncultured Actinomycetota bacterium
CGGGGCACGTCGGACTCGCTGGACCTCTGGCCTACCCAGCGTAGCGAGCGGGTGGGCTCACCCGAGGACGTGGGGGTTCTCCCGGACCTCGCCGTCGTCACCGAGAGCGGTTAGGCGGCGCTCGAAGGTCGCGGGGGCGTCCGTGCGGGGGCGGCGGGAGAGGAACGGCACGACGTGCTCGCGGACCTCGAACGGCTGCAGCGCCCGGCGGTAGTCGGTGAGCGAGGCGAAGACCGCCACCAGCACCCACTGCTCCGGTTCCTCGACGGCCCGGGCCAGCTCCACGCGCTCGCAACCGGGCTGGCGGGCGAGCAGCCCCACCGCGCGCCGCGCGCGCTCGAGGAAGGCCTCGCCGTCCTCCTCGGGACCGAACCGGCACACCAGCAGCACCCGTCGACCTTATCGACACCGGGTGTCAGTATCGGGAGGAGGTGGAAGACTGGGAGCCGGTCCCGGCCCGCTGGGCCGGACACGACGAGGACGGTGGACGACGGTGGCGACGCGCGAAATGGTGCGGGACAAATGCCCGCCGGGGGTACCGACGGGGCCACATGCGCCGTCCGATGCTCCCCGGGTCCGGTCCGCTGGCCGGGAAGTCGCCGCTGCTGGCGTTCCTGGTCGTCGCCGCCGTGTTCGTGGTGGCCGTCGTCGTGGGCGGGCCGATCGGGGCCGTGCTGCTGGGGCTGCTCGCCGTCGGGGTCGCTATTCCTGCCGGCGACCACCTGGGCGCGGCTCTCGCCCCCGGAACGCCTCGCCCGCTCCCTGGTGCTGGCCGTGCTCGTGGCCGTGGCGATCGGGGTGGCGCTGCGATGAACCCCGCCGTCGAGATTCCGGGCCGCGGACGAGCTGCCCGACGACCACTCCCCCGTCGACGCCCCCGCGCCCCCCGCCGTCGAGACGCTCGCCGCCGCCGGGGAGCTGCTGCGCGCCCTGGCCGCCCCGGTGCGGATCGCGGTGGCGCTGCAGCTGCGGTCCTCGCCGCGCTGCGTGCACGAGCTGGTCGACGTCCTCGGGGTCACCCAGCCGTTGATCAGCCAGCACCTGCGGGTGCTCAAGTCGGCAGGCGTGGTGCGCGGGGAACGGCGTGGCCGCGCTTCGCCGACCGCCTGGTCGACGACCACCTCGCGCACATCGTCGTCGACGCCGTCGAGCACGCCGAGGAGGACGCATGAGCACCACGGAGGGCTCGCCGCGGCCACCGTGGTGCCGGGCCAGCGGGCGACCCGCCAGCGGGCCGCGATCGGCGACCTGCTCGACCAGCTCGACGACTTCCGCTCCGCCCAGGACATCCACGAGGAACTGCGCCGCCGCGGCGAGGGCATCGGCCTGACGACGGTGTACCACACGATGCAGGCACTGGCCGAGGCCGGCGAGATCGACGTGCTGCGCACCGCGGCGGGCGAGGCCTCCTACCGGCGCTGCTCGGACACCCACCACCACCACCTGGTGTGCCGCAGCTGCGGGCGCACCGTCGAGGTGGAGGGACCCGCCGTCGAGCACTGGGCCGAGAAGGTCGCCGCCGAGCACGGGTCGCCGAGATCGACCACACCGTGGAGATCATCGGGCTGTGCGCCACCTGCCGGGCGGCCTGAGCACCTCCGGGTACCGGTCCTCGTCGCGCCATGATCACCGGGATGAGGACGCGGTGGACACCAGGGCCTCAGGACATCGTCGGCCAGGTGATCTTGGGCCCGATCAGGCGGCCCCGACGAGGTCGCCCCGCACCTGGGAGGCGGTGGAGACGACGAGCATGAGCAGCGTCCCGAGCGGGTCCGCGGCCAGGCCCTCGGCGGGGAACGCATAGCGCAGGGTGACGTCCCACCCGGCCTCGGTGCCGATGGCGCCGAGGGTCCCGAACAGCCCCTGGCCGGCGCGCTCGGCGACCTGCCGCGGCACGTCGTTGCCGGTGAGGTCCCAGGCGACGACGCAGGTCAGCGACAGCACCGCCAGGCCCTCGACCAGCTCGATCCCCTGGACCGCGCAGGGGACGTCACCGTGCCGGAACGACAGTGCGCCGTCGTCGTCGACGTGTACGTCGACGAACTTCTCGAGCGCCTCGCGGGCGGTGATGAGCAGCGTCGCGGTCGTCGCGGCCTCGCGGCTCACGGGTTCTCCTCGGCAGGGTCGTCGTTCGCGGCACCGGGCGCGTCGGCGGCGCCACCGTACCGCCGGTCCCGCGAGGCGTAGATCTCGCAGGCCTGCCAGAGGTGGCGACGGTCGAAGTCGGGGAACGGCGTGTCGAGGAAGACCATCTCGGCGTAGGCCGACTGCCAGAGCAGGAAGTTCGACGTCCGCTGCTCCCCGAGCTGCGTACGAACAGGTCGACGTCGGGCATGTCGGGCTCGTCGAGGTGGCGGGCGATCGCCCGCTCGTCGATGCGCTCGGGGTCGATCTCACCGCGGGCGGCCCGCCGGGCGAGCTCCTTCGCGGCGCCGACGATCTCCGCGCGCCCGCCGTAGTTCACGCACATGGTGAGGGTGACGACGTCGTTGTCGCGCGTCAGGTCCTCGGCGATCTCGAGCTCCTTGATGACGCTGCGCCACAGCCGCGGGCGCTGGCCCGACCAGCGCACCCGCACCCCCATGGCGTGCATCTCGTCGCGGCGGCGGCGGATCACGTCGCGGTTGAACCCGAGCAGGAAGCGGACCTCCTCGGGGCTGCGCCGCCAGTTCTCGGTGGAGAACGCGTAGGCGCTGATCCACTTGACGCCGACGTCGATGCAGCCGCGCACGACGTCGAGGAGCTGCCCCTCGCCCTGCCGGTGGCCCTCGATCCGGGGCAGGCCCCGCTGGTTGGCCCAGCGACCGTTGCCGTCCATGACCAGCGCGACGTGGTTGGGCACGAGGTCGGCCGGGATGGGCGGCGGCGTCGCGCCCGAGGGGTGCGGGGTCGGCGGCATGACCGTCGGGTCGCCGGGGCCGCGCAGCGGGCGGCCGGTCCTGGTGCGGCCGGTCCCGGGGGTGCTCTTCTCGGAGCGCTGGCGGAGAGGGCTCACGGAACGACTCCGGCGTCGTCGAGGTTTTCTGAGCGATGGGGCCCATCACTCGACTCTTCCGAGCGAAGGGCCCCTTCGCTCGAATCCGGGACGCCGTCCTCGAGATCCACCCGCGGCACCCCCCGCCGGTCGACCAGCGGGAGGGAGCGCAGCCGCCGTTCCAGGTGCCACTGCAGGTGGCCGGCGACGAGGCCCGCGGCGTCCCGGCGGGCGTCGGGCGGGCTCTGCTCGGCGGCCGCCCAGTCGCCGTCGCGCAGGGCCTCGAGCAGCCGCCACGTCCACCACGACGGGACGACGGTGCCGCCGGGCCGGCACCCGTCGCACACCGCCCCGCCCGCCGTCATCGCGAACCGGTGGTGGAAGCCGTGGGTGCCCCTGTCGGCGTGCTCCGTTGCCCCGGCGAGCGGGGGCTCGGGCTCGGTGCCGCACCGGGCGCACTCGGTGATCGCCGGCGCGTACCCGGCGATGACCATGGCGCGCAGCAGGTACGCGTCGAGCACCAGGTGCGGGTCGCGCTGCCCGCCCGCGAGCCCGCGCAGCGCGCCGACGAGCAGCAGGAACAGCTCGCGCGCCGGTTCGCCCTCCTCGGGCGTGAGCCGGTCGGCGGTCTCGAGCAGCGCGCAGCCGGCGGTGTAGCGCGGGTAGTCGGCGACGAGGGCGCCGCCGAACGCGTCGAGGGTCTGGACCTGGGTGATGATGTCGAGGCTGCGGCCGGTGTGCAGCTGCAGGTCGACGTGCCCGAAGGGCTCCAGCCGCGCCCCGAACCGTGACGTGGTGCGCCGGATCCCCTTGGCCGTGGCACGCACCTTGCCGTGCCGCTGGGTCAGCAGGGTGACGATGCGGTCCGCCTCACCGAGCTTCTGGCACCGCAGCACCACGCCGGTGTCACGGTAGAGGCCCACGTCCCCATCCTTCCACTCGGTGGCCTCCGGCCTCCCTAGAAGCCGAGCTTCCGCAACTGCCGCGGATCCCGCTGCCAGTCCTTGGCCACCTTGACGAACAGCTCGAGGTGCACCTTCGTCCCGAGCATCGCCTCGATCTGCGCCCGGGCGTTCGTCCCGACCTCCTTGAGCCGGGAGCCCCCGCGACCGATGACGATCGCCTTCTGGGACTGCCGCTCCACGAAGATCTCGGCACGGATGTGGAGGGTGCGCCCCTCCTCCATCTCCTCGACGACGACGGCCAGCGAGTGCGGGAGCTCGTCGCGCACGCCCTCCAGGGCGGCCTCGCGGACGAACTCCGCGATCATCGTCGTCTCCGGCTCGTCGGAGAGCTCGCCCTCGGGGTAGAGCGGCGGGCCGGGCGGCATCTGGGCGAGCAGCAGGTCGGCCAACAGCGAGACCTGGTCGCCCTTCGTGGCGGACACCGGGACGATCTCGGTGAACTCCGCGAGCTGCGAGAGCGCCATGAGCCGCTCGGCGATCACGTCGCGGCTCACCAGGTCGGTCTTGGTCAGGACCGCGACCAGCGGCGTCCGGTCGGCGACCTTGCGGAGCTCGGAGACGATGAACCGGTCCCCGGGGCCGATGGCCTGGTCGGCGGGTACGCAGAGCCCGACGACGTCGACCTCGGCCCACGTCGTGCGCACGACGTCGTTGAGCCGCTCGCCGAGCAGGGTCCGCGGCTTGTGCAGGCCCGGGGTGTCGACGAGCACCAGCTGCCCGTCCGGGCGGTGCACGATCCCGCGGATGGCGTGCCGTGTCGTCTGCGGGCGCGACGAGGTGATCGCGACCTTCTGCCCGACCAGCGCGTTCGTCAGGGTCGACTTCCCGACGTTGGGCCGCCCGACGAAGCAGGCGAACCCGGATCGGAAGTCGTCGGGCCAGGGTTGCGTCACGCTTCCGCCAACTCAGCCACGTCCTTGCCCTCCAGGCGTGCCACGATCTCGCGCCCGATGGGCAGGGCCGCCGTCGCCGCGGGCGAGGGGGCGTTGAGCACGTGCAGCACCGTGGGGTCGCTGCCCGAGGACGTGCCGTCCTGCACGAACAGGAAGTCGTCGACCAGGGAGCCGTCCGGGCGGACCGCCTGCGCACGCACCCCGGCCCGGCGCATGACGTCGTGCGGCGGGCGCAGGTCGTCCGCCGTCGTGCCCGGGAGCATCTTCGAGACCGCCTTCGCCATGGCCGCCCTCGACACCGAGCGGTGCATCTCCCCCAGCCCGTAGCGCCACTGCTTCGCGGCGAGCGCCAGGAACCCGGGGTCGGTGAGGGTGCCGGCGAGCTCGCGCACCTTCAGCGTCCGCCAGTCGTAGCCCTCGCGGGCCAGCGCCAGCACGGCGTTCGGCCCGACGTGGACCGAGCCGTCGACGCCGCGGGTGGCATGGACGCCGAGGAACGGGAACGCCGGGTCGGGCACCGGGTAGACCAGGCCGCGGACCGCGTCCGCCTTGGGTCCGCGCAGGTCGGAGTACTCGCCGCGGAAGGGCACGATCCGCACCCCGGGGTCGAAGCCCGAGGCCCGCGCGATCTCGTCGGAGCGCAGCCCCGCGCACACCACGACCTGTCCGGCGAGGAGGTCCCCGCCGTCGGTGTGCACCACGACGTCGGAGCGCCGGCGCACCGTCGAGCGCACGGTCCGCCCGGTGTGCAGCACGGCGCCGCGCGCCACGGCGAGCTCGGCGAGCCGCCGGGTGATCGCCTCGTAGTCGCAGATGCCGGTCGAGGGCACCCAGAGCCCGGCCACCGCCGACACCGCGGGCTCCCGCTCGCGCACCCCGGCGGCGTCGAGCTCGTGGACCTCCACGCCGTTGGCCCGTCCACGGCGGACCAGCTCGGCCATGCGGTCCAGCTCGCTCTCGTCGGTGGCGGCGACGACCTTGCCGCACTCGACGTAGGGGAGATCCTGCTCGGCGCAGAACGCCTTGGTCTCCGCGCAGCCCGCGACGGCGAGGCGCGCCTTCAGCGAGCCGGGGGCGTAGTAGAGCCCGGAGTGGATGACGTTGGAGTTGCGTCCCGTCTGGTGCGAGGCGAGCGAGGACTCCCGCTCCACCAGCGCGACGGACGTGTGGCCGGCGTCGAGCAGGGCGGTCACGACGGCGAGCCCGACGATCCCGCCCCCGACGACGACGACGTCGTGGCGCGGGCTCGGACCGGGCAGGGATCCCGGGGTCCCGCCCCTCGTCGCTGGTGCTGCTGCGCGCGGCGCGTCAGCCACGGTGCTCCTCTCCCCGGGCCCCGACCAGCCCGGACTCGTGGTCCTCCTCGGTCTCCCCACCCTGCCCGTCGCCGTCCTCGACGCCCGCCTCGGGGGCGGTGTCCCGGCTCGGGCCGCGGGGCGGGGCCGCGTCGCCGGCGTCGGGGTCCCACACCAGCACCGACACGATCCGCATCCGACCGCGACCGTCCTCGCCGCCCTCGGCGCGCAGCCGCAGTCCGCCGACCTCGGCCTCCGCGCCCGGCAGCGGCACCCGGCCGAGGCGCTGGGCGAGCAGCCCGCCGACGGTGTCGACGTCCTCGCGGTCGAACTCGACGCCCGTGGCCTCCTCGAGGTCCTCGACGGGCAGGCGCGCGGAGACCCGCAGCGACCCGTCGTCGAGACGCTCCAGCGGGCGGTGCTCGGCGGTGTCGTACTCGTCGGTGATCTCACCGACGATCTCCTCGAGGATGTCCTCGATCGTCACCAGCCCCGCGGTGCCGCCGTACTCGTCGACGACGAGGGCCATGTGGTTGCGGGTGCGCTGCATCTCGCGGAGCAGGTCGTCGGCCTGTTTCGAGTCGGGCACGAAGGCCGCGGGGCGCATGATCTCAGCGACGGCGCCCTGCCGGTCGGGCGGACCGTGGCCGGGGTCGTTGGCGCGCGCGGTGGTGAACCGGACCATGTCCTTGAGGTAGGCCACGCCGACGGTGTCGTCCACGTTCTCGCCGATCACCGGGATGCGGGAGTAGCCCGAGCGCAGCGCGAGCGCGAGGGCCTGGCGGACGGTCTTCTCGCGCTCGATCCACACCATCTCGGTGCGCGGCACCATCACCTCGCGCACGAGGGTGTCGTCGAGCTCGAACACCGACTGGATCATCGAGCGCTCGTCGTCGTCGACGAGCCCGCGCGCCTCGGCCATGTCGACCAGCTCGCGCAGCTCGACCTCGTGGCTGAACGGGCCGTCGCGGAACCCGCGGCCGGGGGTGATCGCGTTGCCGACGAGGATCAGCAGGCTCGCGAGGGGACCGAGCAGGCGCACGAGCGCGCGGATCGGCAGCGCGACGCCGAGGCCGATCGAGTACGGGTGCTGCAGGCCGAGGGTGCGGGGCCCGACCCCGATGAGCACGTAGGACACGACGATGACGACGACCGACGCGATCAGCACCGCCAGCGCGTCGTCGGCCACGAGCTGCAGCGCCACGTAGGCGCCCAGCACCGTCGCGACCGCCTCGCAGGCCAGCCGCAGGAGCAGCACGAGGTTGAGGTGACGCGGCTTGTCGGCCACGACCGCCGCCAGGGCGCGCGCCCCGGTGCGGCCCTCGCGGACGAGCTGGTCGACCCGGGCCGGCGACATCGTGGTGATCGCGGCGTCCGCGGCCGCGAACAGCCCGGCCAGCGGCACCAGCAGCAGCGCCACGACCAGTTCGGCGGCCTGGGCCCCGGTCACGACGGGTCCGGTCCGCCGCTGTCGCCGCTGGAGCTCCGCTGCGCCGCGTCGCCGGGGGGATCGTCGAGCCCGACGGTGCCGAGGAGCTTCGCGTCCGCGGCCCGCTGGCGCTCCCGGGTGAGCCGTTCCCGTTCGGCGCGGGCCCGCTCGGCCACCTCGCTGCGCCACCCCGCGAGCAGCTCGCCCTGCAGGCCGAACATCTCCTTCTCCTCGTCCGGCTCGGCGTGGTCGTACCCCAGGAGGTGCAGCACGCCGTGCACGGTGAGCAGGTGCAGCTCGTCGTCGAGCGCATGTCCGGCCGAGACCGCCTGGTCCCGCGCGAAGGCGGGGCACAGCACGATGTCGCCGAGGAGGCTCGGCCCGCTCGGCGGCGCGTCGGGCCGCTTGGCGGTGTCGAGCTCGTCCATCGGGAAGCTCATGACGTCGGTCGGTCCCGGCTCCTCGAGCCAGCGCTCGTGGAGCTCCGACATCGGCTCCAGCTCCACCAGCAGGATCGACAGCTCCGCCAGCGGGCTCACGCCCATCTGCTCGAGGGCGTAGCGGGCCACGTCGACGATGGGTGCCTCGTCGACGTCGACCCCGGACTCGTTGGCGATCTCGATGCTCATCGCGCTCAGCGTCCCCGGCGGTCGCGGCGGGTCTGCGGCGGGCCGTTGCGGGGAGCGTTCGGGACCGCCTTCGGCCCGCTCTGCCGCTCGTCCCAGCGCCCGTAGGCGTCGATGATGTCGGCGACCAGGCGGTGCCGCACGACGTCGGCGCTGGTCAGCTCGCTGAAGTGCAGGTCGTCCACGCCGTCGAGGATCTGGCGCACCACCTGCAGGCCCGACATCTGCCCGCCCGGCAGGTCGACCTGCGTGATGTCGCCGGTGATGACCATCTTGGAATTGAAGCCGAGCCGCGTCAGGAACATCTTCATCTGTTCCGCCGTGGTGTTCTGGGCCTCGTCGAGGATGATGAACGCGTCGTTAAGACTTCTTCCGCGCATGTACGCCAGAGGGGCGATCTCGATGGTCCCGGCGGCCATCAGCTTCGGGACCGACTCCTGGTCGAGCATGTCGTGCAGCGCGTCGTACAGCGGGCGCAGGTAGGGGTCGATCTTCTCGGAGAGCGTGCCGGGCAGGAAGCCGAGCCGCTCCCCCGCCTCGACGGCCGGGCGCGTGAGGATGATCCGCGTGACCTGCTTGGCCTGCAGCGCCTGGACCGCCTTGGCCATGGCCAGGTAGGTCTTGCCGGTGCCGGCCGGGCCGATGCCGAAGACGATCGTGTTGACGTCGATCGCGTCGACGTAGCGCTTCTGGTTGAGCGTCTTGGGCCGGATGGTGCGCCCGCGCCGGGACAGGATGTCGAGGCTGAGCACCTCCGCGGGCGACGGGCCCTCCGCCTCGGAGAGCATCCGCACCGTGCGGCGCACCGCGTCCGGGTCGATCTGCTGGCCGCGGCTGGCGAGCACGACGAGCTCGGCGAACACCCGCTCGGCGAACCCGACGTCCGCCGGGTCGCCGGTCAGCGTCAGCTCGTTGCCGCGGACGTGGACGTCCGCGTCGAGGAGCTCCTCGGCCTCGCGGAGGTTCTCGTCGCGCTTGCCGAGCAGCGTCAGCAGGGCGGACTCGGGAACGACGATGCGCGACTCGCCGGACGTGGTCGCGCTCCCGGAGGTGGGCTCTGGCGTGGGTCCCTGGCCGGTCACGTGCAGATCGGTCCTGCTTCCTGCCTGGGAGCGGCCCCCGCTCCCCGCTTCGTGGGTGACCGCGAGGTACATCGCGGTATCACTGTCGATTTCCACTCTAGCCGCCACCCCCGACACCGGACTGCCCGCGTGAGGCGGGTCGGGCACCGCCGAGTGCGAGGGTCGCGCCCACCCACCGGGCGCGCAGCCACCGGTCGTGCGAGGTGACGACGACGGTGCCCGGCGCCTGCCCCAGCGCCTCCTCCAGCTCGGAGGCGAGCCGCAGCGAGACGTGGTTGGTCGGTTCGTCGAGCAGCAGCAGGTCGGGGCCCGCCGCGACGGCCACCGCGAGCGCCAGACGCCGCCGCTGCCCGACCGAGAGCGCCCCGACCGCGGTGCCGTGGTCCCGCGGGTGGAGCAGGCCGAGCGTGCGCAGCGGAACCTCCCCGGCCGTCGACGCCCCGACCAGGGCCGCATAGGCGACGGCGGCGCTCCGGTCCGCCGGCCCGACGTCGGGATCCTGCTCGACGAGCGCCACCCGCCGGGCCGCCACGTCCACCCGCCCGGCGTCGGGAGCGAGCCGGCCCGCGAGGACCGCGAGCAGCGTCGACTTCCCCGCCCCGTTCGGCCCCGTGACCAGCAGCTTCTGTCCCGCGGGCACGTCGAGCCGGTCGACGGACACCCGCGGCGGTGCCCCGGGCGCCCCGGCGACGCGCAGGCCCCGGACGCTCACCACGAGCCCGGTGCCGGAGTCGCCGGTCACGGCCCCGCGGAACCGCAGCGGGGCCGGCGGCCTGGGCAGGGCCTCGCGCTCGGCGACCTCCAGCCGGCGCTCGGCGTCGTGCACGCGGCGCGCCCGCGCCCGCTCGACTCCCGCGCCCTTGAAGGCGTGGATGAACTTGTCGTTGTCGGTCGGGCCCCGCCCGGCGGCCACCGAGCGCAGGTCGGCGTGGGTCTTCCCGCGCAGCCGCGTGATCTCCTCCTGCTGCGCGGCCCACGTCTCCTCCCACCGCCGCCTGCTGCGCGCCTGCTCGTCGAGGTAGGCGGTGAAGGTGCCGCCGAAGCGCCGTCCGCCCCGCCCGTCGGTGCCGAGGACCCCGGCGTCGAGGTCGACGAGCTCGGTGGCGACGCGGTCGAGGAACGTCCGGTCGTGGCTCGCCGCGACCACGATGCCGGACATCTCGACCAGCGAGCGTTCCAGCAGGTCGAGGGCCTCGTCGTCGAGATGGTTGGTGGGCTCGTCGAGCAGCAGGCACCCGGGCCGGCGCACCAGGGCCGCCGCGAGGGCGAGCCGCGTGCGCTCCCCACCGGAGAGGGTCGCGACGGGGCGGGTGCGGCCGAGGTCGGCGACGCCGAGGGCGGTCGCGGTGATCTCCGCGCGCCGGTCGGCGTCCCAGGCGTCGTGCTGGATCGCCCAGGCCAGGACGCGGTCGTACGCGGCAGCGGTGTCCTCACCTGCGGCCATCCGCTCGGCGAGCCGCTCCAGCTCGGCGACCGCGTCGTGCAGCGGGCGCAGGGCCTCGTCGAGCAGGGTCCCGACGGTCCCGGCGTGGTCCAGCTCCGGCTCCTGGGGCAGGTGGACGACGTCGTCGGGGACCTGCGCGGCTCCGGCGTCAGGGACGTCCCGCCCGGCGAGCAACCGCAGCAGCGTGGACTTGCCGGTCCCGTTCTCGCCGATCAGGCCGACGCGGGTGCCGGGCGCGGCGACGAGGTCGACGCCGTCGAGGACGGGACGCGCGCCGAAGGTGCGCACGAGGCCGCGGGCGACGAGCGGCACGGACGTGGCGGTGGGAGCTGACACGGGCGACGTCTCCGGAGGCGGAGGAAGGACCCCGGTGGGCACACGGAAGGGCCGCGGCCGGTGGTCGGGACGTCGTCAGAGCTCCATGGTGATCACGACGGTACCCGGCAGGTGCTGGGGGGTCGAGCAGGTTTCCGCGAGCACGATCTCGCGGGCGACACGCGCACGCTCCACTCCGACGCGCTCACGACGCCCGGGCGCCGTCAGCCCAGCAGCGTCATGACCTCGTCGCGGACGGCGTGCCAGGCCGGGTCGGCCGGGTCGATGAGCCGGAAGTGGTCGACGCCGTCGAGCATCCGCAGCCGCGCCTGCCCGTGGGCCGCGAGCGCGGCGTCGACGTAGCGGCGGCTCTGGTCGGGCGGCACGACGGTGTCGGCGGTGCCGTGGACGGCGACGACGGGGCAGGGGGCGGGGACGAGCGCGGTGGGTGACGCGACCGCATAGCGGCCGGCCTGGGTCGTGGGGGTGCCGTCGAGGAGGTCGACGACGGCCCCGGCTCCGAGCCCCTGGTCGGCGGCCGCGACGAGGTCGAGCACGCCGGCCTGCGAGACGACCCCGCGCGGCGCGACCCGGGGTCCCGTGCCTGGCGCGGGCGCCTGCAGCCGGGCCCGCGACGCCGCCCAGGCGGCCAGCTGCCCGCCCGCGGAGTGACCGAGCAGGACGACGCGGGTCGGGTCGAGGACCCGTCCGGCACGGCGGGCGGCCTGGGCGGCCGGCCCGGCGAGGAGGTCGACGGCGGCCGCGACGTCGTCCAGCGTCGTCGGGAACCCGCCCCCGGCGCCCACGCGCCGGTACTCGACGTTGAGGGCGGCGACGTCGGCGTTGGTGAGGTCGACCGCGAGCGGCGTGCCCAGCTCCAGGCCGTACTGGGCGCGCCAGTACCCGCCGTGCAGGATCACGACGACGGGCAGCGGCCCCTCCCCGCCGCGGGCGCCGCCACCGTCGGCCGGCCCGCCCGGGGGCAGGTGGAGCATCGCGTACTGGGCCGGGTCGGGGCCGTAGCGCAGCGTCGTCGGCCGGGGCGTCCCGGGGCGGGCGTCGGGGACCGCGCCGCCCGGACCGCCGCAGGCGGCGAGCAGGCCGCTGGCGGCGGCGGCGAGCGTGGCGAGCACGGAGCGGCGGGTCATCACCGGTGGTCCCACCGGGCGGTGCGCACGCCGAGGGCGCCGAGGGCGACGGCCGCGGCGGTGGAGGTCCGCAGCACGTCGGGGCCGAGCCGGACCGGGGTCGCGCCGGCCTCGGCGAGGCGGGCGGCCTCGGCGTCGGTGACACCGCCCTCGGGTCCGACGACGAGGACGACCTCGCCGGCGTCGGGCAGCGCGACGGTCGCGAGGGTCTCCTCGGCGGCCGCCTCGAGGAGCAGCGTCGTGGCCCCGGCGAGGCGGGCGGCCAGCTGCGGGGTGGTGACCGGGTCCTCGACGTGCGGGACCCGGGGGCGCCGGGCCTGCTTGGCGGCCTCGGTGGCGGTGGCGCGCCAGCGGGCGAGGGCCTTGGCGCCGCGCGGTCCGTCGTCCCAGCGGGTCACGCACCGGTCGGCGCGCCAGGGGACGACGCCGTCGACCCCCGCCTCGGTGGCGAGCTCGACGGCGAGCTCACCGCGGTCCCCCTTGGCGAGGGCCTGGGCGAGGGTGATCGTCACGGCCGGGGGTTCGTCGTGGCGGCGCTCGTGGATCGTCGCGGTGACGTGGCCCTTGGCGACGGCGGTCACCTCGGCGCGGGCGCGCGTCCCGGCACCGTCCCCGAGCAGGATCACCTCGCCGGGCTTGACCCGCTTCACGTCCGCGGCGTGCCGGCCCTCGGCGCCGTCGAGGGTGACCTCGCCGGCGTCGGGCACCGCGTCGACGAGGAACAGCGCCGGGCGGGACCAGAGGCCGCGGGGTGAGTGTCCCGTCACTGCCGTCCCGTGGCAGCAACGCGCCATTGCTGCCACGGGGGGCGAGCACCGGGGCGCGGGTGAACGGCGCCGTCCTGCCGTCCGACGGCAGCAACGCGCCATTGCTGCCACGGGGAGGGGGCCACCCTGATCATCGACCCCGGCCGGCCGTCTTCCGTCGCCCGAACAGCCCGTTGCGGTGCTGCCCGGCGTACTCCGGCTGCTCCTCGCCGCGCAGCGTCGCCAGCTCGCGGAGCAGCTCGGTCTGGCGGGCGTCGAGCTTCTCGGGGACCCCGACGTCGAGGTGCACGAGCAGGTCGCCGCGTCCCTCGGTGCGCCCGGACGAGCGCAGTCGCGGCATCCCCTTGCCCCGCAGCGTGTAGACGGTGCCGGGCTGGGTGCCGGGCTCGACGTGCAGCTCCTCGTCGCCCTCGAGGGTCCGCTGGCGCAGCGTCGTCCCGAGCGCGGCCGCCGTCATCGGCAGCGTCACGTGGCAGTGCAGGTCGACGCCGTCGCGCTCGAAGTAGTCGTGCCGCTCCTCGGAGACCTCGACGTAGAGGTTGCCCGCCGGGCCGCCGCCGGGGCCGACCTCGCCCTGGCCGGCCATGCGGATGCGCATCCCGTCGCCCACGCCGGGCGGGACCTGGACGGTGACGGTGCGCCGCGCGCGGACCCGGCCGTCGCCGCCGCACTGCTGGCAGGGGTTGGGGATGATCTCGCCGAGGCCCCGGCAGACCGGGCAGGGCCGCGCGGTGACGACCTGGCCGATGAACGACCGCTGCACGTTCTGGATCTCGCCGCGTCCGCCGCAGGTGTCGCACGGGATGGGCTGCGAGCCGGCCTCCGCCCCGCCGCCGTGGCAGCGCTCGCAGAGCACCGCGGTGTCGACGGTCAGCTCGCGGGCCACGCCCGCGGCGCACTCCTCGAGGGTGAGGTCGATGCGGATCAGCGCGTCCTCGCCGGGCTGGACGCGGCCGCGCGGGCCTCGTCCCGACCCGCCCGCGGCGCCGAAGAACGCGTCCATGATGTCGCCGAGCCCGCCGAAGCCGGCACCGCCGAACCCGCTGGCGCCGAACCCGGAGCCGCCGCTGCTCGCGGTGGCCAGCGGGTCGCCGCCGAGGTCGACGATGCGGCGCTTCTCGGGGTCCGAGAGCACCTCGTAGGCGTTCTTGACCTGGTGGAAGCGCTCGGAGGCCTCGGGGTTGACGTCGGGGTGCAGCTCGCGCGCGAGCTTGCGGTACGCCCGGCGGATCTCCGCCTCGTCGGCCTCCCGGCTCACACCGAGGATGTCGTAGTAGTCCGTGGCCACGCTGGTGTGTCCTCGTCGTCCTTCGTCGTCGTACGGGCGTCGGGGCGCCCGGGGAACTCATGGTGGGGATCAGGCGCCGCCGACGATCTCCCCCACGTAGCGCGCGACGGCCCGGACCGCCGCGATCGTGCTCGGATAGTCCATGCGGGTGGGGCCGACGACGCCCATGCCGCCGAGCGCCGCGGCGCCCGGGGTGGCGAGCGGGCCGTAGCCGATGGAGACCGTGGAGGTCGCCCACATCTCCTCGGCCTCGTTCTCCTCGCCGATGCGCACCGTGACCTGCGCCGGGTCGCTGGACTCGGTGAGCAGGCGCAGCACGACCACCTGCTCCTCGAGGGCCTCGAGCACCCCGCGCAGCGAGGTGGCGTCGGCGCCCTGACGGGCGAGGTTGGCGGTGCCGCCGAGCACGAGGCGCTCCTCCGGGTGCTCGACGAGCGACTCCACCAGCACCGAGGACAGCGTCGTGATCACCTGGCGCAGGTGGTCGGGTCCCTCCTCGGGCAGGGCGGCGACGCGGGCGGCCGCGGTGGTGAGCGGCTGCCCGACGAGCACGGAGTTGAGCAGGGTGCGCAGGTGCCCGACGTCGTCGTCGGTGAGCACGTCCCCCAGGTCGACGACCCGCTGGTCCACCCGGCCGGTGTCGGTGATGAGCACCAGCATCAGGCGGGCGGGGGTCAGCGAGACG
The DNA here is from genome assembly GCA_963849235.1 of uncultured Actinomycetota bacterium. Lineage (GTDB taxonomy): Bacteria > Actinomycetota > Actinomycetes > Mycobacteriales > Pseudonocardiaceae > Actinomycetospora. The sequence goes on from CAWKGY010000021.1 coordinate 14,912, forward strand.
ACCTCGAGGTGGCGCACCGTCGAGCGGGAGAGCGTCGGGTACTGCACGACGGCCACCTGGCGGGTGAGCTGCGCGAGCAGCCGCACGCTGCGGCGCAGCACGTCGTCCAGGTCGACCGCGCCCTCGAGGAACGTCGAGATGGCCTTGCGCTCCGCGGGCGAGAGCGGCTTGATCTGGGCGAGGCGGTCGACGAAGAGCCGGTAGCCCTTGTCGGTGGGGATCCGGCCGGCGCTGGTGTGCGGCTGGATGATGTAGCCCTCGTCCTCCAGGGCGGCCATGTCGTTGCGCACCGTGGCGGAGGAGACCCCGAGGTTGTGCCGGTCGACGATGCCCTTCGAGCCCACCGGCTCGTTGGTCGCGACGAAGTCCGCGACGATCGCGCGCAGGACCGCGATGCGGCGTTCCTCGCTGTTCATCGTCGTCGGACCTCCTCCCGCCGGCTCGTCCGAACCCGACTCTCCATCGTAGGCGAGACGAGGTCTCCGGGTCGGACGTGTGTGAGCCGGGGCGGCTCAGGTCCGTCGACGACGAGCGGTCAGCCCACCCCGACGGGGCTCGGCCGCGCCGCGAGCAGGCCTTCGACGCTGCGCACGACGACGCGGGCGGTCTCCGTGGTGTCCCGGTCGGCGAACGGGTCCTCGGCGTGGGCCCGCCAGCGCGCGAGAGTGGCGAGCGCCACGGCCCGCAGTTCGCCGTCGGCGACGTCCTCGTCGAGCCCGAGCCGCGCCGTCGCCGAGGGCCCCCGGTCGCCGAGCAGCCGCTCGGCCTCCTCGGTGAGCTCCGCCGCCCGGTCGGCGTCGCGCCGACCGCCCGGCCCGAGCGGGCGGCGCCGCAACGTCGTCAGGAGATCCAGTTCGACGATCTCGTGGGCGCCCGAGCGGGCCCGCTCCAGCTCCGCGGCGAGCGCGGTGACGGCGGCGGGCGAGGGCCCGGAGGTCGGCCGCGGGACCGGGGAGGGGCGACGCGGCTCGACGTCCGGTTCCTCGGCCCGCGCCCGGCGGACGAGGCGGTCGACGGCGAGCAGGGCCGCACGGGCCTGGAAGACGTCGCGGCGGGCGAGGAAGCGCTCGCCGAGCACGCCACGCAGTTCGTCGAGGCCGCTGCGGCGGGCCAGCTCGGCGGCGAGCGTCGCCGAGTCCTCGATCCCGCGCCGCAGCAGGGACAGGGCCAGGCGGACCCCGAACAGGCCGAACCGGTCGAGCAGCGCCAGCCGGGTGCCCTGGGGCAGCCCCGCGGCGTCGCCGCCCCGGCCCGCGGACACGAACCGGTCCGCGGTCAGCAGCTGCTCGTCGAGCTCGGCGCGCTCGACCCGGGCGAGGGCACGCAGCGCCGTGAACTCGACGCCGCGCAGCGTGCGGGCGGTCTCGGCGAGCAGCCCGGCCACCGTCGTCGTCGTGGCGCACCACGGCCGCAGCGACGGGTCGGTCCGGTAGCGGCGGGCCACCTGCCCCGCGGCCATGACGGCGTCGAGCCGCCCGCCGCCGACCTCGTCCGCCCGGGAGAGGACGACGAGGGTGCCCGCGGCCCCGACGCCCGCCGCGACCCGGTCGCCGTAGGCCTCGAGGAACGCGACGTCGGGTTCGTGCAGGTGGCGGACGAGGTGCACGACGACGTCCGCGCCCCACCCGCCGTGCTCGTCGGCCCCGGCACCGTCGGGACCCTGGCCCACCCACGGCCGCGGCCGGCCCTCGAGGGCCGCGGAGTCGACGCCGGGCGTGTCGACGAGGGTGACCTCGCGCAGGTGCTGGGAGGGCCAGTCGACGTGCAGGGCGGCGACGCGGTCGAGCGCGAGGCGGTCCAGGTCGAGCACCAGGGAGCCCCGCCGGTGCAGGGCGGGCAGCTCGACGGGGTCCTGGGGGCGGGCCCCGCCGCGGTAGACGACACCGATGCGCGAGCTGGGCGCGTCGGCGTAGTGGGTGACCAGGCGGGTGCACTCCCCCACGCCGGTCGGCGCGATCTGCTCGCCGACCAGGGCGTTGAGCAGCGTCGACTTCCCCGACTTCACCGAGCCGGCCAGCGCCACCCGCAGCGGGCCGCCGAGCCGGTCGCGGTGGGCGTCGAGCAGGGCGCGTGCGTCGGGGTCGGCGGCGAACACCTCGGAGGCGCGGTCGAGCACTCCCCGCGCGGACTCGAGCAGCCCGCTCACCGGACGCCGCTCTCGGCGAGCGAGCGGCTCGTCCCGTCGGCGCCTTCCGGACCTGAACGCCCCGGTTCCGAGCGCCCCGGTTCCGAGCGCCCCGGTTCCGAGGCCTTTGGTTCCGAGCGAAGGGCCCCCTCGCTCGATCTGGTCGACCGAAGGTGCCCATCGCTCGAATCCGCGGCCACCAGCTCCGCCGCGAACCCGTCCCGGCACGCCGCCACCCGGTCGGCGAGCAGGTCGATGCGCCCCAGCTCGGCGCGGACGTCGCGCAGCCGCCGCTCGCGGGAGCTCGTCGCGATCTCCTGCGCCGCCGCGGCCGCCGTCACCGCCTCGGCGACCGAGCGGGCGAGGGTCTCCGCCTGGGCGGTGAAGTGGTCGCGCAGGGTGCGCTGGACGTCGCGGAGGAGATCGCGCGAGCGCTTGCCGGCCAGGTGCAGGACCTCCTCCGCGTGCCGGCGGACCGCCTGCTTGGCCTCCGCCCGACGACGCTGCAGGGCGCGTTTGCGCTCGTCGCGGATCGTCTTGGAGCCCAGCAGGACGCCGGCGCCCACCGAGAACGGGTTGATCAGCGCGAGACCGGACAGCGTCGTCACCATCCCGACCATCAGCACCCCGCCGTACGAGCCGCGCATCCCGACGACGAGCCCGTTGGCGAACCCGATCCGCTCCAGCTCGGGCACCTCGATGCCCGGGACCTGCGGCAGCTCGGCGCGCACCACCATCCCGCCGGGCATCGTCTGCTCGACGCGGCTCTCCGTCGTCGTGACCATCGCGCCGCCGGAAGCACCCGGCAGCCGACCCCGGACGTCGTCGCCGGAGAGCGCGAAATGCTCGGCGACCCGCTCGGACAGCCGCCAGGTGCGCTCGCCGGCCCACACGAACGTCGTCGCGACCGCCTCGCCGATCTCCTCGGTCAGCCACGGCGAGAAGGTCTCCCAGGAGGCGCCGGGGTCGGCGGCGTCGAGGGCCTCCTCGGCCGCGCGCACGACGTGGCGCATCCGGTCGCGCAGGTCCCAGTCGATGTCGGAGACGAGGTCGGACACGCCGTCGGCGAGGGTCTGCTGCCAGCGGGCGCTGCGCTCCTTGAGCTCGGCGGCCCGGTCGCGGGCGGCGGTGAGGCCGGCGGCCATCTCCCGGGCGCGCTCCGGGTCCTCCAGCCCGACCCGCTCCGCCTCGAGCGCCGCCCCCATCTCCGCGACGGCACCGCCGACCCGGTCCAGGATCCCGACGGCGAGCCCCGCGCCGGCGGGGTCGGCGACGCGGTTCCGCAGCAGCGCCGCGAGCGCGGGCAGCCCGGACTCGACGGCGACGGCCTCGGCGGCCGGGTCGTCGCGCTCGCGCTGCCGGCGGGCGTACGCGGCGAGCGTCGCCGAGACCGGCAGCACCTCGACGTCGAGGCCGTGCGCGGCGAGGTGGTGGCGGTCGAGATCGCGGACCTCGCGCCAGCGCGGGTGCAGGTCGACCTTGGTGAGCGCGACGACGACGGTGCCGCACTGCTCGGTCGCGGCGCGGATCAGCGCGATCTCGGGGGCGGTCAGCTCGCGGGAGGCGTCGCTCACGACGACGACCGCGTGCGCCTCGGGGAAGCCCGCCCGGACCGCGAGCCCCCGCGCGGAGCGCAGGCCGCTCTCGCCCGGGGTGTCGACGAGGACGAGGCCCTCGGCGGGGAGGCCGTGCGGCACGGTGACCTCGGCGGCGGTCCAGGTCGCGCCGGGGTCGGCGGGCAGGTCGCCGGTGACGGCGCGGGCGAGGTCGGAGGCGCCGACCGGGCGGCGGACGTCGGCGTCGGGGCCGTCCTCACCGGCGCCGCTCGCGGTGCCCACCAGCGTCGCCGTCGTCTCCGACCCGTGCCGCACCACCGTCGGGAGCCGGGTGGCGACGTCGTCGTGGACCGGGCAGACCGGGGTCCCGACGAGCTCGCCGACCAGCGCGCTCTTGCCCTGCTTGAAGTCGCCGACGACGAGCACCCGGGCCCCGGTGTCGGCCAGCCGGTCGCGGTCGGCGGCGAGCGAGGCGGCGAGATCGGGACGTCCGTACGCCGAGGCGGCGCGCACGGCCAGCGCCGTGACCGCCCGGGCCTCCTCGCGGTCGGCCCCCGTCTGCCTGCTCACACGTCCCCCTTCGCCCGCGGAAAGGACTAGTGAATTAGCCCGTTCAGCCGTAGGCCGACGATAACCACGCCCCTGCCCGACGGACGCCCGCTCGATTCGGCGCGGTCGGTGGACGGTTCCCCCACGGACGTGAGCGTTCGCGGGAGACCAGCCCCGGTGACCGCCGGGACGGGCCCCGGACACACGAACAGCCGGACCCCGACGTGGTGGGGTCCGGCTGTTCGGCCGGTCGTGGCGGGCGCGGACGCCACGGCCGGGTGAGGGAGGTCAGTGAGCGACCACCTCGTGGGTGTGCGCCTCGTGGGCGGCGAGGACGCCGTCGTCGTGCGCGTCCGGCGCGGCGGTCTCGTGGGCGAACAGCGGGCCGGCGTCGCGGCTGCCCGCGTCGGCGTCGCCGGGGCCCGACGAGGTGGCGTCGTGGGTGGAGTTGTCGGTGTTGTTGCTGTCGTGCTGGCTGGTGTCGGTGGCCGTCACGGTCGTGGTCGGGTTGTGGGTCGGCGTGGCCGTGGAGGCACCCGAGGCGGAGGTGGCGTCGCCGGCGCCGAACGACGTGGCCGCCGAGTTCTCCTCGGTGCCGGTGGCCGGGTCGGTCAGGGAGACCGCACCGCCGTGGGACGCGCCGACCGAGCCGCCGACGGTGGTGGCGTCGCCGGTCCCGAAGGACGCGGTGCCGTCGTGGTTGACGTTGTTGCCCTCGCCGGCCACCGAGCCGGCGCCGGTCGCGACCGGCGCGGTCAGGTCGCCGCCGACGGCCACGGCTCCGTCGCCCGAGGCGACCTGCGGGTGGGTGTCGACGGTCGTCGTGACGTCACCGTTGGCGATGATGTGCTGGTTGAGGTCGGTCGAGAACGTCGTGTCGTGGGAGTCGAACGAGTAGTTGTTCGTGACCCAGTTCAGGTGCGAGACGACCTTGTCGATCTCCGGGCCGTGCGGCGCGGGCGCCGGGTGCCAGTGGTGGGCGGGCTGGTCGTCGTGGTGCCACGCCGGGCGGTCCCAGTGGTGGTCGGGGTCGGAGACGACCGCGGCCGTGGAGGCGGTGCCGGCGCGCAGGTCGTCGTCGTAGCGGGCGGCGACGGCGGCGGGGGCGTGGTCCATGACGAGCGGCAGCGCGTCCCGGACGTCGGCGAAGCACATGTTGTCGAGGCCGGCGGCCGCGAGCGTGCCCTGGGGGTTCTCGGCGAAGGCCGCCTGGGTGTTCGGGTCGCGCAGCAGGTCGAGCAGGAACTGCAGGATCGTCTTGGCCTCGGTGACGGGCATGGTGACTCCTCGATGAGCGTCGGGCGTTCGGCTCTCCGGAGCACTGCACTCCGGCGTTGAGACGAACAGTAGGAACGCCGAACGGCCCTGCCATCGGTGTTTCCCCCGCGACTCCGCCGGCCCGGGGAGGGGGATCCGACCACCCCCCGAACCCCACCCCGATCGATCCGCGATTGCCGACCCGGGGCTTCTCACCCATCGCGACCATCGACACCCACTCGGGGGGTTTGCCTCAACCTTCTCATCTATTACTCCGAATGGCTCAGTATGTTCAACTTGACGGCGCAATGGCCTTGTGCGGTCGAGCGGGTGACGGGGGGAGCACGGTGAGTTACGACCTCGGCATCGACCTGGGCGGGACGACGGTCGTGGCCGCGGTGCTGCGCTCCGGCGCCCACCGGGCCGAGCCGGTCCCCCTCGGCGTCGACGGAGCCGCGAGCCTGCCCGCGACCGCGCACCGCGGGAGCGACGGCACGGTCCGTACGGCGGAGGACGCCGAGGAGCGCGCCGCCCTGGAGCCGGACGGCGTCGTCCGCGACGTCACCTCCCGCCTCGGCGACGAGGTCCCGCTCGTCGTCGGGGGCGAACCCTGGCGCGCCGACGACGTCGCCGCCGAGATCGTCCTCGCGGCCGTGCGCCGCGTCGCCGCCCACGAGGGCGGGGCCGCCCGCGCCCTCGCCGTCACGCACCCCGCCGGCTGGGGCCCGCATCGCGAGCGCACCCTGCGCCGTGCGCTGGTGCGCGTCGGGCTGGGCCACGCGACGCTGATCGCGGAGTCGCGCGCCGCCGCCCTCGCCGGATCCCGCGGGACGGTGGCCGGCGTCTACGACCTCGGCGGCCGCACCTTCCGGGCCGCCGTCGTGCGCCGGACCGCCTCCGGAGCCGTCGAGATCGTCGCGGACTCCGGCACCCCGGACCGTGCCGGCGGCACCGACGTCGACGCCGCGGTCCTCGCCCTGGTCCGCGAGCAGCTCGGCGACGACCTCGGGACGGCCCTGGACGAGCTCCCCGACGACGAGGCCCGGGTCGCCCTGGCCGGCCTGCGCGACTCCGCGCACGCCGCGAAGGAGCAGCTCTCCGCCGAGACGGAGGCCCGCGTCGGCGTCGTCCTGGGCTCGCTGCGCACCACCGTACGGATCACCCGCGCCGACCTCGAGGCCCGGATCACGCCGCTGGTGGCCGCGACCGTCGAGTCGTTCGCGAGCACCGTCGACGCGGCCGGACGGGCCCTCGACGACGTCGTGCTCGTCGGCGGCTCCTCCCGCATCCCGCTGGTCGCCCGCCTGCTGGCCGAGGAGCTCGGCCGCCCGGTGCACCCCGTCGCGGACCCCGCGACGGTCGTCGCCCAGGGCGCCGCCCTCGCGGCGGCGGAGCACGCCACGGCGGACCGGTACGACGCGGTCCCGACGGGAGCCGGGTCGGACCGGGACGAGCGGTGCCGACGAGGGCCGGGTCGACCGATACGACGCGGTCCCGACGGTGTCGGGTCCGACGGGGTCCCGACGAGGGCCGTCGCGTCCGGCCGGCACGAGGCGACCGACCGGGCCCCCTCGGATGCCGTGCCGACTGGTCACGTGCCGACGGGTGCCGTACCTGGGGGTCGCCACGACGGGGCCCTCGCGGGCGCTGCTCCCGGCCCCGCCATGGCCGGCCCCGCCGCGCTGGCGGCCGCCCTCGACGCACGCGGAGCCCGCCACCGCGCGCCGGAACCGGATGCGGCGGCGGCGCGTGCGGGCGCCGCCGCCACCGCAGCCATCACCGCGGCCGTCGCGACGGGCGCGAGCGCGGCCGCCGACCACCGTCACGACCCCGACGCGATCCCCGTCGGCGTCGCGAGGATGTCCGGCGAGAGCCGGCCCTCCGCCGGGGCCTCGGCGGAGACCTCGGCCGCGCCCGGTCGCACCGGGACGGCGCTGCTGGAGCGGCCGCGCTCGTTCGCCGACGACGTCCCCCGTCCCCCGGTGAACACCGCCGACGCCCCCATCGGGCCGAAGGCCGAGCCCGGACCGCTGCGCCGGTACCGGTCCTGGATCCTCGCGGGCCTCACCGTCGTCGTGCTCGGCGCGGCCGCGACGACCGTGCCGATCCCCGGCCTGACCTCGTCGCGGAGCACCGACACCCCGGCACCCGCGCCGACCAGCACCCCGGCCGCGCCGTCGGCGAGCCCCGCCCCGACGCCCGCCGCACCCCCGTCGCCCGTGCCGACCCCCACGCCGAGCGCCGTCGCGCCCTCGTCGGACGGCGGGTCCTCGGGCAGCGACTCGACCGACAGCGACTCGACCGACAGCGGCTCGTCCTCGGGCAGCGGCTCGTCCTCGGGCAGCGGGTCCTCCGGGAGCAGCTCCGGCAGCGGTTCCGCGGCCGGGAAGCGGTCGACCGCCGCCCGCCCGAGCGCCACCCGCTCGACCCACGCCGCGCCCGCCGCGGTCGCCCCCGCCGGCCAGGGCGCCGCCGCGCCGGCCGCCCAGGCCCCGGCTCCGGCCCCGGCCTCGTCGGCGCCCGCCGCCCCCGCGGCGTCGAGCCCCGCGGCACCCGTCGTGGTCACCCCGGTCGCGCCCGCCGCCGCGTCGGCGACCTCGCCGGCCGCACCCTCGTCCCCGGCGTCGTCGGCCCCGTCGTCGTCGGCCCCGGCCTCCGCCCCGACGACCCCGGGCGGCGCGTCGTGAGCGCCCCCGACCCCGCCCATACCGGCTCGGGTGCCGCCGCTCGCGCCGCGCACGAGGGCGATCTCGACACCGCGCTGCACCTCGCCGACACCGCGCTGAACGACGACGACCCGCGCGAGCAGGTCGCCGGCGCGACGGTGCTCGCGGCCGTCCTGCCGCAGCGCGGCCTGCTCGCCCGCGCCGCCGAGGTGCACCGCTGGCTCGCCGACCGCCGCGGTCGGCCCGCGGCCGGGGCGACGGTCGCGCTGCTCGGCACCGGCGCGCTCGACGAGGGCCGCCGGGCCGCCTCGGGCGGCGCCGGGCTGCCGGGCCTGCGCGACACGGCGGACACACTGACCGCGCAGGGGCTCCTCGCGTCGGTGGAGGGGTCGGCGGGCACCGCGCTCTCGCTGCTGGTCCGGGCGACGACCGCGCTGGCCTCGGCGGTCGAGCGCTCGCCCATGGGCGACTCCCCCGCCGCCCTCGGCGCCCTGCTCGCCCTGCACCGCGGGGAGCCCGAGCTCGCCGACCCGCTGCTCGACCTCGCCGTCGACGCCGACCTCGGCGGGCCGGCCCTGCGCCGCCGCCACCTCCTGCTGCGCGGCTGGGTGGCCCTGATGCGCGACGACGAGGACGCCGCCCGGAAGGCCCTCGGCGTCGCCGCCGACCTCCCCGGGGTCACCGAACCGCGCGACGAGCTCGCGACCGTCGCCCTCGAGGTCGCCCTGGCTCGCCGGGCGGGCGAGACCCGCGGCCTGCTCGACCTCTGGTCCCGCGCCCGCCAGGCCCTCCTGCGCCACCCGGTCGACCTGTACTGCCTGCTGCCGGTCGGCGAGCTGGCGATCGCCGCCGCCCGGCTCGGCGAGACCCGCTGGGTCGAGCCGCACCTCGCCGAGGCCACGGCCCTGCTCGACGCCCTCGGGAACCCGGCGTCGTGGAGCACCTCCTGGCACTGGGCCGGCCTGCACGCGGCGATCACCGGGGGCGATGCCGCCGCCGCGGCCGCGCACGCCGACGCGCTCGAGGCCGCCGTCGTCGCCAACGACCGCGCCGCCGCGCCCGCCCGGGCCGCGCGGGTGTGGCTCGCGGTGCTCGACGGGGTCGTCGACGCCGAGGAGGTGTCGCAGGCCGCCGCCGGGCTGCGGGCGGTCGGGCTCGGGTGGGACGGCACGCGCCTGGCCGGCGAGGCCGCCATCCGCACCACCGACCGCACCGACTCGGCGGCGCTGCTCGCCTGCGCACGCACCCTGCAGGCCGGGCGGACGCCCGTCGCCCCGGCCGCCGCGACGCCCCCGACCCCCGACCCCACGCGGACCACCCCCGCCGAGGCGTCCGCCCGCGCGGCCGCCACCGTCCGGGCCCGCCGGGCCGGGGCGGCGGTGCTCACCGAGCGGGAGCACGACATCGCCGAGCTGGTCCTCGAGGGACTGACCTACCGCGAGATCGCGACCCGGCTCTTCCTCTCCGCGAAGACGGTGGAGCACCACGTCTCCCGCATCCGGCGCCGCCTCGGGTCGGAGAGCCGCGCGGAGCTCTTCAGCGAGCTCCGCGAGGTGCTGGGTGCGTAGGCGTCAGCCACTCAGGCGGACCGCGGAGATCCCGCTGTTGGTCGGCAGGAACAGCGCGTTCCCGCTGTAGGCCGGGGTCGCGAAGCGGGTGGCGTCGCCGACCGAGACCGTCGCCCGCTGCGCCCCGGTCGCCGCGTCGAGCCCGATGAGGGCGCCGTCCTGCTGGAGGGACCAGACGGTCGTCCCGACGATCAACGGCGACCCCTGCACCTGCGACGGTGCCTGCCAGCCCTTCGTGATCCGACCGTCCGTGCCCGCCCGCACCTGCAGCAGCCCCGACGAGCACGGCAGGTAGGCGACCGTCCCACCGCCCTGCACCGGCGCCGCCGCTCCCCCGCCGTAGGCCTCGCACCCGGTGAGCTCGCCCTTCTGCCCACCGACGCCCCCGAGACCCGCGAGGTCGACGAGGAACACCCCGCCGCCCTTTCCGGCGGCCAGCGCGGTGTGGGTCCCGGGCAGCAGGACCGGCCCCATGGAGCCCAGGTCGGCGTCGACGGAGTTCTCCTCCGCCCACTGCTGCGGCGCGAACCCGTCGACGAGCGCGAGGTTCGGGGACAGCCGCAGGACCGAGTCGCTGTGGTCCCACTCGCCCGAGGTGGCCTCACCGTTACCGGTGGTCACGACGAGGTCGCCGTTGGGCAGCGCGGCGGGGCCCGAGGCGGCCCAGATACCGCCCTCGCGCGGGGTGGGGACGACGAACGTCTTCGCCGCGCCGGTCCCGGTCGCGGGGAGCCCGACGACGCTGCCTCGGTACTGCCCGCAGTCGCCGTAGTTCCCGCCGTAGGGGACGTAGACGGTGCCGGCGGAGACGAGCAGGGCGCCGCGCTGCAGGTGGGTGGCCGGGTCGACGCCGGGCACGTCGGCGTCGCGGCGGCTGCGGACCCCGCCGCCGGCCGGGTCGATCCCGTAGAGGAAGTGCTTCACGCCGGCCTCGGTGGTCGCGACGAACACCTGGCCGCTGGCCGGGTCGAGGGCCGGTGAGCCCGTGATCCCGATCGGGTCGATGTTGCCGCAGGGCAGCGCGGAGCCGGGCAGCGGATCGGCCAGGTGGGTGCGCCAGCGGACCGCCCCGGTCACCGCGTCGAGCCCGTAGACCGACCCGCCCTCGGTCGCGGCCACCACCTCGCCCGCGACGACGACCGGGCTGCCGTACACCTTGCCGTCGAGCGGGGTCTGCCAGGCCAGCGCCGGGTTGACCGGGTCGGGCCCGGAGGCGACGTAGCCGGTCCGCGTGGCGTCGCCGTGGTAGGTCGGCCAGTCCGCACCGGGCCGCACCCCACCGGTCGGCGCGGGCGGCGGAGCCGGTCCCCCGGCCACCGGCGGCAGCACGAGACCCGCCCCCGACGCCGGGACCGACGGCGCCGGGTAGGGCGCGACGGTGGCGGGAGCCGGCGGCGGAGCCGACGATCCCTCGGACCCGCCCGAGTCCGAGGACCCCGACGAGCACCCCGCCAGCACCACGATCCCGACGACCAGCGGCACGAGACCCGCCGTCGCCCGGCCCCACCCTGTGCGCCGCGTCACGGCGATGATCGTGCTCCGCCCGGCGGGTCGGCGCATCTCCCAGCTCCGCGCTCTCCGCCGGGCGGGACCCGGACGGAGCCGTGCGGCCGGGAGCGCCGAGCAGCCATGAGCCCGGCTCACGGCCGGCGGCGCGTCACCGGCAGTCACCTCTCGTCTCCGACCATTCACGAGAACCGGGTCCCCACGACCCGGTTCTCGCGCAGCACTCCAGACCCCGACCCCCTCACCTGCGCTTTCCCTCCCGCGCCTGCCGCGCCTCCCGCAACACCGCTGCTTGGGTCGCCGCCTCGTACAGGCACCCCGTGATCGACTGCAGCACGAGCGAGACGCCGGCCAGGCGCCGGGGCCGATCGAGGCCGGCGTCGGCGGCCGCACCCCACAGGGCGGTCCGGAGCCGGAAGCGGAGGCGTTCGAGCTGGTGGTCCCGCTCCTGGTGCGGCACCAGGCGCACGATGACCCCCTGCGCGTGGGCCCGGTTCGGCGTCCGCTCCACGTGCCCGGCCGCCTCGAGCCGACGCACCATCTTCGAGACCGCACTGCGCCCGAGACCGGTGCGATTCCCGAGCAGGTCGCTGGTCTGCGGTCCCGCACGGCGCAGGGCGTCGAGGCACGCCAGCTCGGGCAGGGTGAGCCCGAGCCGGCGCGCCGTCTCGGCTCGCAGACGGAGCGCGTGTGGGAGCACGTCGTCGAGGACGAGCGTGGTCAGCTCGTCCGCGACCTCCCACAGCACCGCGTGGCGCGCGGCCCGTTCAGCTCCCGTCACACCCCTCAGCGTGCTCCGGGACGCCCGCCGTCGGGGCCGGTTCGGGCGAACTCAGACGTCGACCGAGGCGGCCTCCGGGTCCGCCGACGCCCCGCGCACCGGGAGCGAGGCGAAGAACGCCGGCGGCTCGACCCACGGGTCGGCGACGGTGCCCGACTCGGCGTCGCGCACCGCCCGCCACACCCGGTCCGGGGTGAGCGGCATGTCGACGTGGCGGATGCCGAGCGGGGAGAGCGCGTCGACGACGGCGTTCTGCACCGCCGGGGTCGACCCGACCGTCGCCGCCTCGCCGATGCCCTTCGCGCCGAGCGGGTTGTACGGGGTCGGGGTCTCGGTGCTCGCCGCCTCGAACGACGGGACCTCGACGGCGGTCGGCAGCAGGTAGGCCGCGAACGAGCCGGTCGTCGGGTTGCCGTCCTCGTCGTAGGAGAAGCCCTCCCACAGCGCCTGCGAGATGCCCTGCGCGAGCCCGCCGTGCTGCTGGCCGGCCACGAGGGTCGGGTTGAGCACCCGCCCGCAGTCGTCGACCGCGACGTGGCGCAGCGGGACGACGCGCCCGGTGTCGAGGTCGACCTCGACGACGGAGACGTGCGCGCCGAACGGGTACGTCGCCCCGGGCTGGGACTCGTCGCGGGCCTCGGCCAGCGACACACCCTGCTCGTGGGCGGCCGCCGCGACCTCGCTCCAGCTCAGCGTCCGGTCCGGCACCCCCGCGATCCCGAGCGCGCCCTCGTCGGTCACCACGACGTCGTCCGGCGAGGCCTCCAGCACGCTCGCCACCACCTCGCGGGCCCGCCCCAGCACGGTGTCGGCGGCCACCAGCACGCTCGACCCGGCGAGCTGCAGCGACCGCGAGCCGCCGGTCCCGCCGCCGTGCGGCACGACCGCGGTGTCCGACTGGACGAAACGCACCTGCTCCATCGGGATGCCGAGCCGGTCGGCGACGATCATCGCGAACGACGTCGCGTGGCCCTGCCCGTGCCCGGACGTCCCGACGGCGACGGTGGCCCCGCCGTCGTCGTCGACCGACACCTTCCCGTACTCCTGGGCCGCGCCGCCGGCGGTGACCTCGACGTAGACCGCGAGGCCGATGCCGAGCACGACCCGGTCGCCGCGCTCGCGGCGGGCCGCCTGCTCGCGGCGCAGCTCGGCGTACCCGGCCAGCTCCAGGGCCTTGTCCAGCGACTTCGCGTACTCGCCGGAGTCGTAGAGCGAGCCGGTGACCGTCGTCAGCGGGAAGTCCTCGGGGGCGAGGAAGTTGCGCCTGCGCAGCTCGGCCGGGTCGATCTCCAGCTCGACCGCGGCCATGTCCATGAGCCGCTCGAGCATCGCCGCGGCCTCGGGCCGGCCCGCGCCGCGGAAGGCGCCCATCGGCGTCGTCGTGGTGAGCGCGGCGGCCGCGTCGTAGGCGATCGTCGGGATGCGGTAGACGCCCTGGGCCATGTTGCGGGTCGGCCCCAGGGCCAGCGCCCCGCCGAAGCCGGCGTAGGCCCCGGCGTCGCCGACGACCCGCGCGCGGAGCCCGACGATCGTGCCGTCGCGGCGCAGCCCGAGCTCCGCGTACTGCACCTGCCCGCGGCCGTGCGGCATCGCGGTGAGGTTCTCCGAGCGGGTCTCGGTCCAGGTCACCGGCCGCCCCAGCCGCCGCGCGGTCTCGATGACGACGGCGTGCTCCGGCGCGAGCCCGGCCTTGCCGCCGAACCCGCCGCCGACGTGCGGGGCCACGACGCGGACCCGCTCGGGCTCCCAGCCCCACTGCGTCGCGACCTGCCCGCGCAGCCCGTGCGGCATCTGCGTCGAGACGTGGACGGTGACGTCGTAGGGCTCGTCCGGGCCGCCGGGAGTGGCCGTCACCGAGTTGCCCTCCATCGGCGCGACGGCGAGGCGCTGGTTGACGATGCGGGCGCGGACGACGACGTCGGCGCCGTCGAGCGGGCGCACGTCGTCGGGGTCGCGCACGCCGCTCGCGAGGTTGGAGCCGAGCTCCTCGAACTGCAGCGGGGCACCGTCGGCGAGCGCGGCCTCGGCGTCGACGACGGCGGGCAGCGGGTCGTAGTCGACCTCGACGAGCTCGGCGGCATCGACCGCGTCGGCCTTCGTCGTCGCGACGACCGCCGCGACCATGTCACCGACGAACCGGACCTTCCCGCGGGCCAGCAGCGGCCGCGCGCAGGCGTCGTTGAGCACCATGAAGGGGCGGTGGTCGGGGAGGTCGGCGAGGTCGGCCCCGGTCAGGACGGCGACGACGCCGGGCGCCTCGCGGGCCTTCTGGGCGTCGACGGCCTCGAGGCGCGCGTGCGCGACCGGGGACCGGACGAAGACGACGTGCAGCGCCCCGGTCGGGACGATGTTGTCGACGTAGGTGCCGTGGCCCCGGATGAGCTCCGGGTCCTCGACGCGGCGGACGGATGTTCCCAGGATCGAACCAGGCACGGGTCGACGCTAGGCCTTCGAGTGCGCTCGAACGCAACTCCGGCCCTCCCGACGTCCTGACATCGGGACCTCCTCAGCCCGGCACGATCGCCGGCAGCACCTCGGAGAATCCCGCCGCGGAGCACGACGCTCGCGAGCCCGTCGTAGGGCGTCGGCTCGCCGTTGACGATGATCACCTCGGCGCCGGCCATGGCCGCGAGGTCGACGAGGCCGGCCGCGGGGTGCACGCCCAGGGAGGTCCCGACGGCGAGGAACACGTCGCACGCGAGCGCGGCCTCGCGGGAGCGCTGGAGCACGCCCATGTCCAGGTTCTCGCCGAACATGATCGTCGTCGCCTTGAGCACGCCGCCGCAGCCCCAGCACCCCGGGTCGTCCTCGCCGGCCCGGACCCGGTCGAGCGCCTCGGCCATGGGGGCGACGGCACCGCAGGTCAGGCACACCGTGTGGTGGTTGGTGCCGTGCAGCTCCACCACGTGGTCGGGCGAGGATCCGGCGGCCTGGTGCAGCTCGTCGATGTTCTGGGTGAGCAGGGCGGTGAGCTTGCCCGAGCGCTCCAGGGCGACGAGCGCGTCGTGGGCCGGGCCCGGCGTCGCCGACCACATCGGGTGCTCGAGGCGCTCCTGCCACGCCGCGCGCCGCACCTCGGGGTCGTCGCGGTAGTGCTGGAAGGTCCAGATCCGCTCGGCCGCGGGATTGAGCGTCCACACCCCCTGCGGGCCGCGGAAGTCCGGGATGCCGGAGTCGGTGGAGACGCCGGCCCCGGTGAGCACGGTGACCGACCGCGCCTCCGCGATCAGCTCCCGCGCCCGCTCGACCTGGTTCTGCTCGGTGTCCGGGACAGCCACGCCCCCAACCGTGCCACGGCTCCCCCGGGTCAGCCGTTCCCGACCTCCCCGACCAGGCGCAGCAGCGTCGTCGCCACCTCCCGCGGGTGCCCGAGCGCGACCAGGTGCCCGCCCGGGACGACCTCCGCCTCCACCCCCAGCCGCTGCGAGGCCAGCCGACGGACGAACGGCAGCGGGAACATGCGGTCGTCGCGGGCGGCGACGACGCGGGTCGGGACGTCGGGCCAGCGTTGCAGCGGGTAGCGCATCCCGAAGATCGACCCGGCCTGCGGCAGCGGGCCCGCGGCCTCGAGCTCGGCGACGAGGTCGCTGGGCAGGTCGTGGAAGAACACCGTGCGGTGGTCGACGGTCGGGTCGAGCCGGGCCGGGTCCAGGCCCAGCTCGTGGGCGTTCGCCTCGACGGCGGCCCGGTGCCCGGTGGCGGCCCACCACTCCCCGCAGCTCTCCCCGGGGGCCGGGATCATCGGAGCGAGCAGGACCAGCAACGTCGTCGGGACCCGCTGTGCCACCAACGGCACCGTGAAGGCACCCATCGACTGCCCGACCAGGACCACCGGCGCCCGGTTCCCGATGGCCGTCACGACGGCCTCGACGTACTCGCCGAACCCGGCGGTCTCGTCGCTGACGGGCAGGTCCGGGGTGACGACGGTGTGCCCCGACGCGATGAGCAGCGGCGCCACGCGGGACCAGTAGCGGTGGTCCGAGGACGCGCCGTGCACGAGGACGAAGGTCGTCACGCGAACTCCTGGAGGTCGGGGTCGTCCGGGGTTGTCGTCACCGACCCCGAGAAATCGACACCCTCACGCGTCGAGGGCGGCCATGGCTTCCGCATCGAGCACGACGTCGCCGGCGGCGAGGTTCTCCTCGAGGTGCGCGACGCTGCGCGTGCCCGGGATGAGCAGTGTCTCCGGTGCATGGGCCAGGAGCCACGCCAGCCCCACCTGGGACCGGGTCACGCCGAGCTTCCCGGCGACGTCGACGACGGCGGGCAGGTCCGTGACCTGGCGCTGGCCCGGCCAGCCACCGCCCAGCGGGAAGTACGGCGCCCACGCGATGCCCTGCTCGCGGCACAGGTCGAGCACCGGCTCGCTGCTGCGGTCGACGAGGCTGTAGGCGTTCTGCACGCAGACGATCCCGACGGGCAGCGCGTGGCGCAGCTGGTCCGCCGAGACGTGCGAGAGGCCGATCGCGGCGATCTTGCCCTCGTCGCGCATCGCGGTCATGGTCGCGAGCTGGTCGTCGAGGTCGACGATCTGGTCGCCCTCGGCGACCAGGCCGGGTTCGACGTCGGCCCGGCGCAGGTTGACGACGTCGAGCCGCTCGACCCCGAGCGAGCGCAGGTTGTCCTCGACCTGTGACCGCAGCTCCTCGGGCCTCTGGGCGAGCCGCAGCTCGAGCTCCCCGCCCGGGTTCGGGGTCGCTCCGACCTTGCTGACCAGCACCAGGTGCTCGGGGTAGGGCGCGAGCGCGGCGTGGATGCGGCGGTTGACGACGCCGTCGCCGTAGAACTGGGCGGTGTCGAGGTGGTCGACGCCGAGCTCGACCGCCCGACGGAGGACGGCGACGGGCTCGTCGTCGCGCTCGGCCCAGCGCAGCTGCATGGCGCCGTAGCCGATCCTGGCCACCTCGTGGCCGGCGAGGGTCGCGAGGCCGCCGGGGTGCGGACGGGTATCTGTACTGGTCATGGTGGTTCTCCCCGTGCGATGGCAGACTGGTCGCGGTAAACGGAGGTCCCTCCGTTCTGCGTCCCGACGCTAGCACACAACCGGAGGTGCCTCCGCTTCCATGGTCGACACGTCTCCCCCGCTGCGCGCCGACGCCCGTCGCAACCGGGACGCCCTGCTGCGCGCCGCCGCCGCGGGCTTCGCCTCCGGGGCCGACCCGACGCTGGAGAAGATCGCCCGCGACGCCGGGGTCGGCATCGGCACGCTGTACCGGCACTTCCCGACCCGCGAGGCCCTGGTCGAGGCGGTCTACCGCACCGAGCTCGCCACGGTCTGCGACACGGTCGACGGCCTGCTCGCCGAGCACGAGCCCGCGGTCGCGCTGCGCCTGTGGATGGACCGCTACACCGAGTTCGTGACCACCAAGCGCGGCATGGCCGACACCTTCCGGGCCATGGTCGCCGACGGGACCCTGGCGGCCGCGCGGACGCGGGAGTCGATCGACGCCGCCGTCGGGAAGCTCCTCGCCGCGGGTGCGGCGGCCGGGTCGTTGCGCGGCGACGTCGAGGCCGACGACGTCGTCACCGTCCTCGTCGGGATCTTCGTCGCGACCGGGGGGTCGGACGACCGCGAGCGGGTGGGCCGGCTGCTGGACCTGGTCGCCGCGGGGTGCGCTCCGCGCCCGTCAGCGTCAGAAAAGAAATCCGTGCCCTGACACGGATTTCTGCTCACAGGCGCGGAGCGCACCTACGGGTAGCTCCCGTCCCCGGTCTCGACGCCCGACGCCGGCACCCCGTGGATCTGGGAGTACTGCGTCGACCCGACGATCGACTCGACGAACACGACGACCTGCTGCCCGGCGCTCGCCAGGGCCGACGCGAGGTTGTTCGTCGTGTCGGCGGCCTGCGTCGGCGCGGAGATGATGGCGTACAGGATCAGGATCCCGAGGATCCAGCCCACGATGCGCCCCATCCGATGATGATGACGCCGGTCACGGACTCCACGCACCTCGTGGGACACTCTTTCCGCAGGTCAGCGGCCATCTGCACCCCTCGCGGCGGCCGAACGGCCGTAGGTGGCCTCCGGCCTCGTGAGCACAAATCCGTGTCAGAGCACGGATTACTGCTCACGAGCGCGGAGCGCACCTACCGCGACGCCACCAGGCCCTCACACGAGCGCACGACCGCCCGCGCCACCTCCGCGGCCGCCCGCGAGGTCAACGGGCTCTCCGCCCGGACCCGCCACCGGTCCAGCGCCTCGAGTGCGGCCGCCCGCACGTCGGTCCCGTCGTCGGAGAGCCCCAACCGCTCCGCCGGCCCCGGCCCGTCCCCGCCGAGCAGCCGCTCCGCCTCCGCCGCGGTCCCCTCGGGCATCGCGACCTGTCCCTGGCGCATCGCCGCCAGCAGCCGCTGTTCGGTGAACGCGTGCGCCCCGGTGAGCAACCGTTCCAGCTCGGCGGCGACCGGCCCGGCGTCGGGACGCGGTGCCCTCCCCAGCACGAGGTCGACGGCGAGCAGCGCCGACCGGGCCTGGTGCACGTCGCGGCGCCCGAGGACCCGGGAGACGAGCACGTCCTGCAGCTCGCCCAGCCCGCTGCGGCGCACCAGCTCCTCCGCCAACGACGGCGAGTCCACCACCCCGCGCCCGGTCCGCGCTCCCCGCCGCAGCACCGTCGTCGCCGACCGGATCCCGAACACCCCGAACCGCTCCATCAGTGCCCGCCGGGCCGGCTCGTCGAGGCGCACCCCGTCGGGGTCGGACGCGAGGGCCTCGGCGACGACGGCGGGCGGCTCGGCCGCGGTGAACCGGTCCGCGGAGAGCAGCAGCGCGTCGACCTCGGCGCGCGGCGCCCGCGCGAGCGCCCGCAACGCGGTGAACTCGGACTGGCGCAGCGTCCGGGCGGTCTCGGCGAGCAGCCCGTCGACCGCCACCACCGTCTGGCACAGCGGCCGCAGCGCCGGGTCCTCCCGGTAGGCCTGCGCGACCTGGCCCGCCGTGGTCACCGCGTCCAGCCCGCCGCCGCCGACCTCGTCGGCACGCGAGAGCACGACGACGGTGCCCGACGCCCCGACCGCGCCGAGCCCGCCCGCCCCGCCCTGCGCGAGGTCGGCGAACGCCTCGAGGAACCCGACGTCGGAGCGGTGCGCGTGGCGCATGAGGTAGACGACGGCGTCGGCGCCGGAGGGCCGGTCGTCGGGGGTGACGAAGGAGAGGGTGCGCCGCGAGTTCGTCTCGCGGATCGACTCGAGGCCGGGGGTGTCGACGAGCGTCGCCTGCGCCAGCCCGCGCGAGGGCCAGTCCACGAGCAGGCGCCCGACGCGCGCCGGGTCCCCGATCCCGCCGAGGTCGATCCGCAGGCCCTCGCCGTCGCGGACGAACGGGACCGTCACGCGGCGTCCGTCGAGGTCCTCACGCACGACGGCGGCGCTCGGCGCGTCGCGGTACCAGGTCACCAGCCGGGTGCACTCCCCCGCGTCGGTGGCCGCGATCCGCTCGCCGACCAGCGCGTTGAGCAGTGTCGACTTCCCGGCCTTGAGGGTGCCGGCGAGCGCCACCCGCAGCGGCTCGTCGAGGCGGGCGCGGGCGTCGTGCAGGACCGCGCGCGCCCACGTCGTCGCCGGGTCGGCCGGGCCGGCACCGTAGAGGTACAGCGCACCGTCGACGACGCGTCGGGCCGCGTCGACGAGGCCGCTCGGGTCGGGCGCGCTCACGCCCCGACCAGCCGCGCACCGCGCGACGGGGTCGGTCCCGACGTGGCCCGCGAGCGCAGCCGCCGCGCGCGGTCCGCGAGGTGCTCCACGCGTTCCAGCTCGGCCTCGACGTCGGCCAGCCGCGCGGTGCGCTTCGCCCCGTCCGCCTCGACCGCGCGGGCGGCCGCGGCGGTGGCGGCCAGCGAGCGCTCGAGCTGCTCGGCGGTCGTCGTGAAGTGGTCGCGCAGGGTGCGCTGGACCTCGCGGAGCATGTCGCGGGAGTTCTTGCCCGCCTGGAAGATGACGTCGTCGATGTGGCGGCGGACCGCCTGCTTGGCCTCGGACTGGCGCCGCCGCAGGGCCCGCTTGCGCTCGTCGACCAGCGTCTTCGACCCGAGCAGCAGCCCGGCCCCCACCGAGAACGGGTTGAGCAGCGCCATCCCCGCGATCGTCGTCATCATGCCGATCATCAGCACGCCGCCGTAGGACCCGCGCATCCCGATCATCAGCGACTGCGTGAACCCGAACTTCTCGTGGTCGGGCGCGGCGAGCATCCCGACCGGGTCGGCCGCGAACCCCGTCCCGTCCGGCGACGCCCCGACCGTGACCGGCGGCAGCACGCCGGCGCCGTCCTCGGCGAAGTGCGTGGCGACCCGGTCGGCGAGCCAGCGCGTGCGCTCCTCGGCCCACACCAGGTTCGTCGACACCCCCGCCGAGACCTGCTGGTGCAACCACGGAGCGAACTGCTCCCACGTCTTCGCCGGGTCGGTGTCCTCGAGCGCGGCCTCGGCGTCGGTGACGACGCTGCGCAGCCGGTCGCGCAGGTCGTACTCGATGTCGGAGACGAGGTCGGCGACGCCGTCGTTGAGCGTCTGCTGCCAGCGGGCGGCGCGGTCGCGCAGCGCGGCGGCCCGGGTCCGGGAGCGCTCGACCTCGGCGGCGATCCGCTCGGCGCGCCGCGGGTCGGCGAGGGCGTCGCGCTCGGCGCGGAAGGTGGTCGCGAACTGCTCGGCGGCGACCAGCACCTCGTCGGCGGCCATCCGGATGCGCCGGGCCTGCCTGCCCTCGGCGACCTCCTCGGTCAGCACCCGGCGCAGCTCCTCGATCCCGGACTCGGCGTGCAGGCCGCGCGCGGTGTCGGCGTCGAGGTCGCCGTCCTCGGCGGCGTGCAGCGCCAGCGCCGCCGACGTCGGCAGGACCCGCACCGCCCGCAGCGCCTCCGGCCCGCGATCCAGGTGGCCCCGGTCGATCTCGGCGACGCGGCGCCAGTGCGGGTGCAGGTCGATCCGGGTGAGCACGACGACGACGGCCGGGCTCACCGCGGCGGCGGTGCGGATCAGGGCGAGCTCCGGGGCGGTGAGCTCGCGCCCGGCGTCGACGACGACCAGCACCGCGTCGGCCCCCGGCAGCTCGGCCATCGTCGACACCGAGGTCGGCGACGCGAGCCCGCCCGCGCCCGGGGTGTCGACCAGCCGCAGGCCCCGGAGCACGGGGCGCGGGAGGGTCGCCTCGGCGTGCGACCAGCCGGCGCGGTTGTCCGGGTTCCCCCGCTCGGTGACGTGCTCGGCGAGCGCGGCCGGGGAGATCGTCTGCTGCTCCGTGCTCGGACCTGATCCTTCCGGGCCACCCACACCGCGGACGAGGACGACGCCGGCCTGCTCCGCATGGGTGCACACCGTCGGCACGGTGGTCGCGCGGTGCGCGTCGGTCGGGAGCGCCCGACCCCCGAGCACGGCGTTCACCAGCTCGGTCTTGCCCGCCTTGAACTCCCCGACGACGAGGACCCGGGCCCGGTCGTCCGCGACGGCGCGGTCCACGACGGCGAGCCGCGTCTCCAAATCCGGCCGGTCGTAGGCGGTCGCCGCCCGACGGGCCAGCGCGACGAGCTCGGTGAGCTCACCGCCCGCGCCGTGCTCGGTCATGCGTGGTCCCCCTGCTCGCTGCTGCCCCCGTTGCACCGACGACGACAGCCGGGGCACGGCGCCTGTGCACCGTGCCCCGGCTGTGTCGTCACGTCGCGGACGTTACGCGGCCGTGACTCCCCCCTGGTCGGACGACCTCGGCGTCACGGGTGCACCGGGTGCAGGTCGACCGGGTTGTCGTGGACGTTCAGGTGGGTCGAGTCGTCGGTGGCCGAGAACGTGTTCCCACTGTGGTCGAGGTGGGTCGACGAGTCGGTGTCGGTGTTGCCCACGTCGTGCTGCGAGCTGTCGTTGTGCGAGTTGGTGTCGGTCGTGGTCGTCGTGTGGTCGTGGGAGTCGGTCGTCGCGCTCGTCGCCGGGGCGTGGGAGGCCGCCGTGACGTTGCCCCCGCCGAAGGCCTGGGCGTTGAGGTGCTCGGAGTCTCCGGCGGCCGCTCCGTTCCCGGAGACCGCCGCGCCGTCGCTCGCGCTGACGTGCGACTGGGCCGCACCGCTGCCGAACGACGTCGTCGAACCGTCCCCGGACTGCTCGTTGCCGTTGCCGATCTGGTTGTGCCCACCGGTCGCGACCGGGGCGTTGTTGTCGCCCTCGACGCTGACGCCCCCGGCGCCCACGTTGTGGGTGTCGTTGGTGACGTCGACCTTGGCGCCGTGGTCGGCCCAGATCTTGGTGACGTTGTTCGTGTTGTAGATCGTGTCGTGCGAGTCGAACGAGTAGTTGTTCGTCACGTAGTTGAGGTGCGTGATGACCTTGTCGATCTCGCTGTCGTGGCCCGGGTCGTGGCTCCCGTGGTGGCCCCCGTCGTGGTGGTGGGGGTCGTGGTGCTTGGGGGCGTCGTCGTGGTCCCGCCCGTGGTCGCAGTCGTCCTCGTACTGCGCGGCCTTCTGCGGGTCGACCTTCTCGAGGACGACGGGCAGCAGGTCCCGGATGTCGTCGGCGCACACGTTCTGGAGGCCGGCGGCGTGCAGCGCGCCCTGCGGGTCCTCGCGGAAGTCGGCCAGCGCGCTCTTGTCGTGCAGCAGGTCGAGCAGGAACTGCAGCAGGGTCTTGCGCCTGCTCATGTCGTGGTGCCCCCGTGATCGTGATGCGCGGAGCGCCCTCGGCGGTGGTGCCGGGGCGGCGTGGTCACCACCGTGCCGCCGGGGCGTCCGCCGGCCATCGGGGCTCGCTCCGGGTTCGGGATCGGGGCCCCTAGGGGGTCCGGGACCCACCCCCGGGCGGCACCCCCGGGGATTCCCGTCACCGGCCGTGGCGGACCCCAGCGGAGAGTGTCGGAGCCGTCACTCGATCGAGCTACAGCTGTGTAACGACGCTCTCTGCGGGTCGATGATGCCCACGTATCAGGACGCGTGCCGCCCTGCCGGGTAGCCGGGACCGGCGCCGGCGACGCCGACGACGGGGAGCGGAGTGCACATGACGGGACAGCACCAGGGTGGGGCGCCGTGGCCGCCCGCGTCGCCGCCGTTCGCCGCCCAGCCCGTTCACGCTGTCTCCCCTACGCACCCGGACACCCCCACTCACCTGGGGATCGACCTCGGCACCACCTTCACCGCGGCCGCCGTGCGCGCCGAGGCCCGCCCCGACACC
>CAWKGY010000022.1:0-918963 GCA_963849235.1 uncultured Actinomycetota bacterium
CCGAGCTCGGGGCCCACGCGGGCCAGGACCTCAGCGCGCTGGACCCGCACCGCCCCTACGTCGACGACGTGACGTTCCCGGCGCCGTCGGGCACCGGCACGATGCGACGCGTGCCCGACGTCATCGACGTCTGGTACGACTCCGGCGCGATGCCGTTCGCCCAGTGGGGCGCGCCGCACCACCACGAGGCGGACTTCGAGCAGGCGTACCCGGCGCAGTACATCTGCGAGGCGATCGACCAGACGCGCGGATGGTTCTACTCGCTGATGGCGGTCGGCACCCTGGTGTTCGACCGGTCGTCGTACGAGACCGTGGTCTGCCTGGGCCTGCTGCTCGACGAGCAGGGCCGCAAGATGTCGAAGCACCTCGGGAACATCCTCGACCCGTTCGAGCTGTTCTCCACCCACGGCGCCGACGCCGTGCGGTGGCTGATGCTCGCGTCCGGCTCCCCGTGGGTGGACCGGCGCGTCGGCCACGAGGCGCTGCGGGAGATCGTCCGGAAGGTCCTGCTGACCTACTGGAACACCGCGTCGTTCCTCGTCACCTACGCGAACGCCTCGGGCTGGTCGCCCACCGACCCGGCCCCGGCCGCCGAGCAGCGCAACGCCATGGACCGCTGGGCCCTCGGCGAGCTGCGGGCCTGCGTCACCGAGGTCACGGCGGCGCTCGACGACTTCGACTCCGCGCGGGCCGGCCGCGCGATCGTCGCGTTCGTCGACGACCTGTCGAACTGGTACGTCCGCCGCTCGCGCCGCCGCTTCTGGGACGGCGACGCGGCCGCGCTCGCGACGCTGCACGAGTGCCTGGAGACGGTCAGCCGCCTCATGGCGCCGTTCACGCCGTTCGCCACCGACTACCTGTGGACGCTGCTGCAGGGCGAGGGCGGCGCCGGCCTGCCCGAGGGCTCGCCGGACTCGGTGCACCTCGCGCCGTGGCCACAGGTGACGGCGGCTCCTGACGCCGAGACGGGGTTGCGCACGCAGATGGACCTGGTCCGTCGCGTGGTGGAGCTGGGGCGCTCGACGCGGGCAGCGTCCGGAGTCCGGACGCGGCAGCCGCTGTCCCGCGCGGTGGTCTCCGCCCCCGGGTTCGGGGAGCTGGCGGCCGCGGCCGCCGACCACCCGGGCCAAGAGCGTGAGCTGCTCGCCGAGATCGCCGAGGAGCTCAACGTCGCCGCGGTCGAGACGGCGGGCTCGGACCTCGTCGAGATCGAGGTGAAGCCGAACTACCGCGCGCTCGGCAAGCGCTTCGCCAAGCGCACACCCGCCGTCGCCGACGCCGTGAAGGCCTCGACGGACGCCCCGGTGGACGGGGTCCTGACGGTGACCGTGGACGGCGAGGCGGTGACTCTGTCCGGCGACGAGATCCTGGTGTCGGAGACGCCGCGCGAGGGCTGGGCGGTCCGCTCGGAGGGCGGGCTCTCGGTCGGGCTCGACACCGAGCTGACCGACGCCCTGCGCGAGGCCGGTCTGCTGCGCGACGTGCTGCGGTTCGTGCAGGACGCCCGCAAGCAGCTCGGCTTCGAGGTCTCCGACCGGATCGACCTGTGGTGGACCGCCTCCCGTGAGGACACCGCCGCCGCGATCCGCCACGGGGCCGACACCCTGGCCACCGAGTGCCTCGCGGTGTCGGTGACCGAGGGCGAGGGACCCGCCGGGCTCACCCCGCAGCGCTCCGAGGACCTCGGCCTGACGGTGTGGGCCCGCACTCGCTGACGCTCGTGCGTGCCCTGTCTCGACGTTCCGCCATGAGTTCCCTTTCATCGCGACATCTGACGTATCGGTCAGTGAGAGGGATCCAGGCCGGGGCCAAGACCGTGGCCCGAGCACCCCGGATTGCGAACGACCATCTCGCCGGGGGTCACCAGGACGGATTCTCCGCGTAATGGCTGATGTTTCGTACCGCGGCGCCCCACAGCCTGGTGGCATGTCGATGACGAAGGTTCTCGTGGGCTTCACGCCCTGGATCGTGTTCTCGCTGGTGGCCACCCGCGCGGGGTCCGGCGCGGTCGGTACCGCCGCTGTGCTGGCTCTCCTGGTCGCCGTCGGGTTGATCATCCGCTCGGTGGTGCGCGGGGAGTCGCCCAAGCTGATCGAGGTGTCGGGCGCCGTGGTGTTCCTCGTCTTCGCCGTCCTCGCCGGGGCCCTACCGGGGCTGGACCCAGCGCTGGCGGACTACGGCCGGGGACTGGCCGCGGCAATCCTCGCCCTGATCATCTTGCTCCTGCTGCCGGTGATGCCGTTCACCGAGCAGTACGCCCGGGAGAGCGTGCCCCGGCAGTACTGGCACAGCCCGGAGTTCCGCTCGGTCAACCGGCGTATCAGTGCCACGTGGGGCGGGGTCGTCGCGGTCATGGCGGTGTGTCACACCATCGCCGGCGCCCTCGTGGTGCCCGACCCCGGCTTCGGGCTGCTGCACCGCCCTGCCGACCTCGTCTTCAACTGGGTCATCCCCGGGCTGCTCGTCTGGTGGGCGGCCGGGTACACCCAGCGGGCCAGCAGGGCGGCCTCGTCGTCGGCCCCGGTCGCGGCCTAGTAGGCGTCCCGCGCCATGTCGACGTCCCGGGTCTCCGGTCCCAGGGCCGCGGGAGAGCTGCCCAGCGACGGTCGGGTCGATAGGGGTCCGCGGGCCCCCGGCCTCAGGACCGGTGCCGGGCGACCGTCGTCGCCAGCTCCACCCGCGAGCGCAGGCTCAGCTTGCGCAGGCTGTGGGAGATGTGGGTCTGGACGGTCCGCGGCGAGATGAAGAGCTGGGCACCGATCTGCGGGCTCGTCAGGCCCTGCCCGACGAGCTCGGCGACCTGACGCTCGGTCGGTGTCAGGCTCTGCCATCCGCTGGCCGGGCGCCGCCGGGAGCCGGAGACGCCCAGGCGGACGTCGTGGGTCCGCAGGCGGGCGGTGAGCCGGCGCACGGTCCCGGCCGCCCCGAGGGAGGCGGCGAGGTCGGTGCACCGGCGCGCGCAGCTCCGGGCCTGATCACCGTCTCCTGAGGCCGCGGCGGCCACCGCGGCTTCCTCCCAGGCGCCGAGCGCGCCCGCCGCATAGCCCCGGTTGGCGTACGCGGTGGCAGCGGCCGCGGCACGGGCGGTGTCGGCGTCGGCCATCGCCGCCACGAGGTCGACCGCGGGCGCGAGCGCCACGGCCTCCTCGACCGGGACCGCCGCCGTGTCCGCCGCCACCTGGAAGAGCAGGGCCCGGTCGCCCCCATCGAGAGCCAGGCGCGCGATGTCCGGTCCGGCGAGCAGCGCCCAGAGCAGCCGACCGCCGTCGAGGGCGGTCGTCCAGGTCGCGCGCGCGAGGTCCGTGACGTCGCCGTGCCGACCGTGGGCCTCGGCCAGGAGGATCGTGGTCAGGGCGGTCACCGGGAGGCCGAACTGCTCGGGGAGGCCGCGGAGCCGCCAGCGTTCCTGGGCGGCCTCGAGGCCTTCGAGCTCACCCCGGCGGATCCGCATCTGCAGCACTCCGGCCGTCCCGCGGGAGAGCCAGCCGTTCCCGGTGAGCGCCGCCGACTCCAGCCCCGTGTCCAGCTCGGCGAGCGCGTCGTCCCAGCGCCCGGCGACGCGATCGATCTCGCCGGCGACGAACAGGTGCAGCGGGCCGAGCCAGCCCTGGCCCCGTTCCTGGGCTCGTCGGCGGGCCTCGATGGAGAGTGTGCGGGCGGCCTCGGGCCCGCGAGCGTAGAGCGCGAACCAGGCCGGCCAGATCGGGGCCGTCGCCCCGTCGGCCCAGGCAGGCGAGCCTCCGGTCTCCCGCGCGTCGCGGGCCTCGATGGCCAGCTCCAGCGCGGTCTCGCACCGGGCGGCCAGGAAGAGGTCCATGGCGGCGGGCACGAGCGCCGCGCCGGTGCGGGTACCTGCCCGACCCGGCGGGACCGTGCGGTCGACGGGCCCGCGGCCGGCGAGTACCTCGACCCAGCGGCGCAGGTGGTTCAGCGTCGTCCGCTCCGACTCCGGGTGATCCCTGGCGAGGTAGTCGTCGATGGTCGCCAGCGCCGCGTCGACGTGGGCGCTGCTGACCATCGCGTGCAGCGCGACTCGGGTCAGGTCGTAGCGCGCCGCCCGGTCGCCGTGCGCGTCGAGCCGTTCCCGCGCGACGCGTTCGGCGTCCGCGATCTGCCCGGCTGCGGCGAGGGCGCCGGCGCGGGCCAGGGCGATGGCGTCGGCCTCGGGGCCGTTCCCGCACCGCTGCGCCGCCGCCGCGAGCACGTCCGCGGCCTGGGCGGGCGCGTGCGCGAGGTCGGAACCGGCGATCCGCAGCGCCTCCGCGGGCGGGATGGGGTCGGCGGCGTCGGTGTCGTGCTGGAGGATTCTGGGTGGAGATGCCGCCGGTGGCCCGCAGCTGTGACGCGCACGCCTCGTGGAGCAGCTTGCGTAGCGGCGGGGCCAGGTCGGCGAGGATCACGTCGCGGAAGAGATCGTGCCGGAAGGCGAGCTCGTCGTCGGTGTTCCAGCCCGCGATCCCGGCCGAGACCGCGGACTCCACCGCGCCGACCAGGCCGATGGCTGATGTCCCTCCCACCGAGGCGAGCTGCTCGATGCTCGACGGGCGCCCCCAGACCGCGAGCAGCCGCAGGAGGTCCCGGGCGCCGGACTCGAGCAGGGCGAGGTGGGCGCGCACGCTCGCCTGGACCGAGGTGGGGACGTCGTGGCCGTCGCCCCGGACGGCGACTGAGCCCTCGATCACCCCGAGTCGACCCTGGCGCTCCAGGTCGTCGAGCAGCACGCCGGCGTGGAAGGGGTTGCCGCCTGTGACGGCGAGCAGCTCGCGGAGCCGAGGCCCGGGCGGAGCCCCGAGCCGTGCGAGGACCAGCTGCTCCAGGCCGTCCGGCCCCAGCCCGACGACCTCGATGGTCCCGACGTCGGGTCGGGCGGCCAGCGCATCGAGGGTCTCGCGGACGGGCAGCGCGCGACGGGCGAGGACAAGGGACAACGGCAGATCCCGGGCGGCGTTCGTGAGTCGCCCGAGTAGGGCGAGCGAGTCCGCGTCGGCGTGGTGGACGTCGTCGGCGCAGAGCGCGACCGGCCCGTCGGCGCACCGCTTCTCGACGGCCTCCATCACGAGGTCCGGAGTCTCGGCGAGCGGCGGGTAGTGTTCCTCGAGGCCGAGCAGGGCCGACATGAGCCCGAAGGGCCGGCGTCGTCCGATCTCGTCGGCGACGACCCGGTGCACCCGCACACCGCGCTCGCCCAGCATGCGACCCAGCCGGTCGAGCGCGGTGGACTTCCCCGCTCCGGGCGCCCCCGAGAGGAGCAGGACCTGCTGCCCAGCCCGGCCGTCCGCCATGGCGTCGACCGTGTCCCCGAGGGCGTCGAGCCCGTCAGGATGCACGGTGTCCGTGGGGGTCGCCACCCTCGGATCGTACGAATCTCGGCCGCCCGTCCGCGTGATCAGTTCGGGCTAACCCTGCGCGCCCTGCCTGCCCCGGGTGCGCCGGTGGAACTCGTCGCTCAGACATCCGCCTGATACGGCGGTGCCGGGTCGTACTGGATGTAGCGCTGTGTGGCCCTGGCGTGGCGGGGTGAGTGCAGTCGGCCGACCAACCACAGGGCCATGTCGATCCCTGCCGACACGCCCTGGCTGCTGACCACGTTTCCGTCCACCACCCATCGCGCGTCCCGCACGACGTCGACACCCAGCTCGGCCAGACGGTCCTCGTAGGCCCGGTGCGTGGCGAGGCGTCTTCCGGCGGCCAACCCCGAGGTGTGCAACAGCAGCGCACCGGTGCAGACACTTGCCACCCAGGACGCACTCGCGCCGACCCGGGCGAGCCAGTCCAGCACGGTCCGGTCCGCGGAGGCGAGAGTCACCCCGTCGCCGCCCGGCACGACGACGACGTCGAGCGCCGGATGGTCGTCGAACGTCGCGTCCGGCAGCAGACGCATTCCCTTGCGGCAGCGGACCGGATCGAGCCCCGCAGCGACCGTCAGAGCCCGGTCCGGCGGCACACCGTCCCGTTCGAGCAGCGCGGCCGACGCGGTGAGGACCTCCCACGGGCCGACGACGTCGAGCTCCTCGGCCCCGTCGAAGACCAGTACTCCGATCGTGCTCACGTCGACCACCCTAGGGCGCGGCACGGGGCGAACCGGGTGATGTGGCGGATGTTTCGTCGCTCTCGGGCCGCGACGCTTCTCGGTGTCCAGAACAACCAGTCCGAAGCCTCGAGGAGCCCCGTGACCACCGCAACCCACGGCCCGATCGCTGACACCATCGCGTTCCTGATCGGCAACTACATGGCCACACTGTTCGTGGTCGGCCTGATCGTCGCGATCGTCAAGATCGTGCGGGACCGTCGAGGACGATCGCCGGTCACGATCTCCGGCACCCTGCTGAACTCCTTCGTCTTCTGGGCGATCGGATGTGCGCAGGTCGTCAATTTCGTCATGCACTCCGTCTTCGGTGACTTCGCCGCCAAGTCCATCGGCTGGGCGCAGAGCCCGTTCCAGCTCGAGCTCGCCCTGAGCAGCCTCGGAGTCGGCGTGATGGGCTTCATTCTGGCCTCGAAGGACAGCGCGTTCCGGGGCAAGGTCGCACTGGTCGTCGCCACGGTGATCTTCGGTTGGGGCGCCGCCGCCGGACACGTCTACCAGATCGTCGTGAACCACGACTACGCGGTGAACAACACCGGCCTGCTGCTCTTCTCGGATATCGCGATCAACGCGGTCGGGCTGGCCTTCGTGCTGTGGCACGCCTGGGCGCTGCGGCGGACCCGCAGCATCGAGGACACCACCGTCCGCACCGACGCTCTGGTGCTCAGCCGATAGCGCCCCACCTCTCACCACACCCAGAGGCCGGTCGTGCACACGACCGGCCTCTGGCCTTGCTCCATCAAGTGTGAGGCCGTCATGGCCAGACACTGGACGGGTAAAGGCCGGGGTCGTGGGAGCGGGCGCTGCGGGCGTGGCCGCGGAGATCGGGGGCGACGACCCGGTGCCCGGCGGCGGCCAGGTGCCGACCGCGTCCGTAGTCGCACCAGAGCTCGGCGGAGGAGGGGAAGCCGCGCAGCAGCACGAGCTGGCCGGGCCCTGGTCCAACTCCTGGTGGGACGGCTCGAGTCCGTCGCGGGTGTGGAATCGGCCGTCGGACCAGATGCTCGAGACATGGTCATCCTTCGCGCTGCGCGTGGGGCCCTGGCGTGTGCGAGGCGGTAGGACCGAGGAGGACCGAGTGACGGGCTCGTGATCAACCCGGCGAAGGTGGGCCGGGTCAAGGGTGACCCCCTTGGCCGCGTCGAGCTTCGGGGCCGGGAACACCACCAGCGTCTTGTGCCGCGGCGAAGGCCGGAGCCTGCCGCACGTGCTCCGGTGCACTCGGTGGCGATCGGCGAGCCAGAGGTCTCGAGGCGTTGATTGGCTCGGGCACCAGCTACGTCGATACCTGCAGAAGGGTCCTCTGACGATGTCGCCCTCCGGCGGGCCGCGGCGACGCTCCCGCCCCTACGGGGTGTCCAGCTACTCCGGTGGGCTCGACGCCGTGGCCCAGTACGACCTCCGCGACGTCGCGGGCCGGATCACGACCCCGCTCTACGTCATCGACGCCGACGGCGATCAGTTCTTCGGCGGCCAGCCCGCCGAGCTCGCCGCTCTCGCGCCGGGAGCGACCCGCCAGCGCTTCACCCAGGAGGAAGGCGCCAGCTACCACTGCCAGCCCCTGGCCCGAGAGCTCACCGAACAACGCATGTTCGACTGGATGGACGAACAGATCTCACCGAAGGCGTAGCGAGACATCCTGGTCCGGGAAGCCTGCCGATCGACCAGCCGGACCGCGCCTCGGTCGCCCGGTGGCGGCCCGGGGTCAGGCGCTCCCCCGCACCACCAGGCGCGGCGAGAGGAGCCGGTGCTCGGCGGGGTGCCCGTCCATCCGCCGTCCGAGCACGTCGAGCAGGGTCCGGCCCAGCTCGTACTTGTCGGTGTGCACCGTGGTCAGGGGCGGGTCGAGGAGCCCGGCCATGGTGATGTCGTCGTAGCCGACCACCGCGACGTCGTCGGGGACCCGTCGCCCCGCCTCCCGCAGCGCGCGGACGGCGCCGATGGCGAGCAGGTCGTTGAACGCGAACACCCCGGTGACGTCGGGGTGGCGGGCGAGCAGCTCGCGGACGGCGGCCGCCCCCGCGGTCACGGTGGGCGGGCCGGTGACGACGTGGCCGCCCGGGTCGGGGTGGGCGTGCTCGCCGAGGACGGCGAGGAACGCCATGCCGGCGGACCGGGTCGACACCGACGGCCCCGTCGAGCATGCCCAGCCGGGTGTGCCCGCGGGCGTAGAGGTGATCGACGGCGGCGCGGGTCCCGGCGGCGAAGTCGGAGATCACCGAGGCGACGCCCTCCCCGGGGGCGCGCCGGTCGGCGACCACCAGCGGCAGCCGGCGTCCCAGGGCGACCAGGGACTCGTCGTCGAGGGCCTCGAAGAACCCGATCGCCCCGGCCGCACCGGAGTCGACGATGGCCCGCGTCGCCTCCTGCTCGGCGGCGGCGTCGGCGTCGGTGTTGTGCACGACGACGGCGAGCCCGCGCGCCGACGGCCGCGTCGAACACCCCGCGGGCGACGGCGGGGAAGAACGGGTTGGCGATGTCGGAGAGGATCAGCGCGAGGGTCCCGGCCCGCTGGGTGCGCATCCCGCGGGCGAACGCCGAGGGCCGGTAGTCGAGCTCCTCGATCGTCGCGAGCACCCGGCGGCGGGTCGCGGCGCTGATCTCGCCCTTGCCGTTCATGGCGCGCGACACCGTCTGCCGGGAGACCCCGGCGACGCGGGCGACGTCGTCGATCGTCACCCGCACGCTCGGGTGGGCAGTCTCAGCCGTCACCCGCGTCCCCACGTCGGCGACCCTAGAGGTCCCGGCGGGCGCCCGCGGCCGGCGCGACCTCGCGGATCGTGGGCTCGGGTCCGACCGCGGCGGCCCGGCAGGCGGCGGCGACGTCGTCGAGCGCGGCGCGCGGCACGAGCGCGAGCACCGACCCGCCGAAACCGCCCCCGACGATGCGGGCCCCCAGCGCGCCGGCGTCCTCCGCCGCGCCGACCAGGGCGTCGACCTCCGGCACGGACACCTCGAAGTCGTCGCGCAGCGAGGCGTGCGAGGCCGACGAGCACCCGCCCGACGTCGGCGGGGCGCCCGGCCCGCAGCAGCCCGACGACCTCGTGCACCCGCGCCTCCTCGGTGACCACGTGACGGGCCCGCCGGCGCAGGACGTCGTCGGCGAGCGCCTCGCACCCCGGCGAGGTCCGCGTCGCGCAGGGCGGGCACGCCCAGGGCCGCGGCCGCCGCCACGCACGCGGCGCGGCGGTCGGCGTACCCGCCGTCGGCGAGGTCGTGGCGCACCCGGGAGTCGACGACGAGGATGCCGAGGTCCGGCGTCCTCGAGGCCGAGCGCGACGTCCTCGGTGGCCATCGAGCGGCAGTCCAGCAGGAGCGCCGAGCCCTCCCGGCACAGCAGCGACGCCGCCTGGTCCATGATCCCCACGGGCGCGCCGACGACCTCGTTCTCGGCCCGCCGCCCGGCCGCCGCCAGCGCGAACCGGTCGAGGTCGGCGCCGGTCAGCTCGGCGACCGCGAGGGCGACCGCACTCTCGAGAGCCGCCGAGGAGGAGAGCCCCGCGCCCAGCGGCACCTCCCCGTGCACGACGAGGTCCCACCCGGCCGGCTCGACGCCGGCCTGCTCCAGCGCCCACACCGTGCCCAGCGGGTAGGCCGCCCAGCCGGTCGTCCCCGCGAGGGTCCCGACGGCGGCCGCGACCGGCTCCGTGCCCGGGTCGGAGGAGCGGACGGTGACGGTGCCGTCGGAGCGGCGCCCGGCCGCGACCCAGGTGCGCCGGTCGATCGCGAAGGGGAGCACGTGGCCCTCGTTGTGGTCGGTGTGCTCCCCGATGAGGTTGACCCGGCCGGGCGCGGAGAAGAGGCCCTCCGGCTCGCGGCCGTGCGCGGCGACGAAGGCCTGCCGGACCTCGTCGGGCGTGCTCACGCCGGGACCTCGACGTCGGCGGCCGCCGTCCCGCAGCCGGGCGCCGGCGACCTCGGGGGCGACGTCGGTGAGGAACGCCCCGCCGAAGGTCTCGGAGCCGGCCAGGTACTTGAGCTTCCCCTCGCCGCGGTGGGGCGGGCAGATCTCGAGGTGCAGGTGGCCGAGCGTCGGATCGCCCTCGACGCCGCTGCCGCCGACGGGGGCGCTGTGGATGCCGAGCAGGTAGGAGGTCGCGGAACCCGAAGAAGGCGTCGTAGCCGGCGAGCACGCGGGCGAGGACCCGGGCGAGGTCGTCGCGGGCGGCGGCGTCGAGCTCGGGCATCGACCCGACGTGGGCGCGGCTCCAGAGGTCGACCTCGTAGGGGAAGCGCGCCCACGGCGGCACCCCGGCGAGGAAGTGGGTGCCCTCGACGACGACGCGCGGCCCGCCGGTCTCCTGGGCGACGACGTCGCAGAACACGCAGCGCCCCGTGCGGTCGCGGTGCTTCGCCGCGGCCCGCTGCTCGCGGGCGGGACGCGGGGGGACGTCGGGGTAGGCGTAGATCTGCCCGTGGGGGTGGTGCAGCGTCACGCCCGACGGCCTCGCCCTTGTTCTCGAAGGGCAGCACGTAGGCCACGCCGGGGTCGGCGGCGAGGGCGGCGAAGCGGTGCGCCCAGGCGTCGACGAGCAGCCGGATCCGCTGCGTCCCGACCGAGGCGAGGGTGGCCTCGTGCTCGTCGGTGAAGACGACGACCTCGCAGTGCCCGTACGCGGGCTCGACCGGGACGAGGTCGGTACCGGCGACGTCGGGCTCGGGCGGCGTCGTGGTGAGCGAGGGGAAGCGGTTGTCGAACACGGCGATCTCGTAGTGCTCGCGCGGGATCTCGGTCTCCGGCCCGCCGGGCCGCGTGGGGCACAGCGGACAGGCGGCGGTCGGCGGCTTGTAGGTGCGGTCCTGCCGGTGGGTGGCGAAGGTGACCCACTCGTCGTGCGTGGGGTCGTAGCGCCGCTCGCTCACCGGGAGATCCCGAAGTAGGTGATGTGCCGGCCGTCGGCGAGGCGCTCCTCGGTGACGACGAGGCCCGGGGTGGTGGCGGCTCGGCCGTGGCCCGTCCCCGTGGCAGCGTCCCGTGGCAGCACGGCGCTTTCCTGCCGTCCGACGGCAGAGTCAAGGGGAGCACGCCGACAGGGCCGTTCGCTCGCGGTGTCGGCCGCCCCTCGGATCCGTCCTCGTGCGGCGTCGTCATCGACCGCCTCCTCACCTCGGTGACTTCACGCCCTCTTGACGGGCGCCACCGCTCGGACGACCCTGTGGCCCACCTGACGATAACGTTCACGGGAACCTTCCCGGAACACGCTCGACTGCAAGGGGTCGCGATGCTGCGCCTGAACCCGGGATGGCTGGACTACACGCTCCTGGCGATCTACTTCGTCGTCGTGCTGGGCATCGGCGTCGTCGCCCGCCGCGCCGTCGGGACGAGCGCCGACTTCCTCCTCGCCGGCCGCGCGCTCCCCGCGTGGGTCACCGGCCTCGCGTTCGTCGCCGCCAACCTGGGCGCCACCGAGATCATCGGCATGGCCGCGAACGGCGCCGAGTACGGCGTCGCGACGGTGCACTACTACTGGATCGGCGCCGTCCCGGCGATGGTCTTCCTCGGCATCGTGATGATGCCCTTCTACTACCGCTCCAAGGTCAGATCGGTTCCGGAGTTCCTCCGGCTCCGATTCGGGAACGGGACGCACGTCCTCAACGCGGTCGTCTTCGCCGTCGCGTCCGTGCTCATCGCCGGCGTCAACCTCTACGCCCTCGCGATCGTGCTCAACGCGCTGCTGGGCCTGCCGCAGATCTGGGGCATCGTGCTCTCGGCGGCGGTCGTGCTGGTCTACATCGGCTTCGGCGGGCTCGGCTCCGCGATCTACGGCGAGGTGCTGCAGTTCTTCGTCATCCTCGCCGGGCTGATCCCGCTGGCCATCGTCGCGGTCCGCCACGTCGGCGGCTTCGCACGCGCTCGACCGAGAAGGTCACGCAGTCCGCGCTCGGCCCGGAGGGCCTGCACGCCTGGCAGGGCACCGGGATCGGCGACGTCACCAACCCCATCGGCGCGAACTGGATCAGCATCGTCCTCGGCCTCGGCTTCGTCCTGTCCTTCGGCTACTGGACGACCAACTTCGCCGAGATCCAGCGGGCCCTCTCCGCGAAGGACCGCAGCGCGAGCCAGCGCACCCCGCTCATCGCCGCCTTCCCGAAGATCTTCATCCCGGCCATCACGATCATCCCGGGCCTCGTCGCGCTCGTCGCCATCCCGAACTTCGGCAACGAGAACGCCGGCGGCCTCGAGTACAACGACGCCATCCCGGCCCTGATCGGCCAGCTGCTCCCCGAGGGCGTGCTCGGGATCGCGCTCACCGGTCTGTTCGCCTCGTTCATGGCGGGCGTGGCGGCGAACGTCAGCTCGCTGAACACGGTCGTCACCTACGACCTGCTCCAGCCCTACCTCGCGAAGGGCCGCAGCGACCGCTACTACCTGACGGCGGGCCGGTGGGTGACCGTCGTCGGCGTCGTGATCGCGATCTTCACCGCGCTGCTGGCGTCGTCCTTCAACAACATCATGACGTACCTGCAGTCGCTCTTCGGGATCTTCAACGCGCCGATCTTCGCGACGTTCATCCTCGGCATGTTCTGGAAGCGCACCACCGGCTGGGGCGGCTTCTCCGGCCTCTTCACCGGGGTCATCGCCGGCACGCTGGTGTTCGTCGTCGCCGAGGCCGGCCTCGTCGACTTCGGCTCCGGGATCGCGACGAGCTTCTACCAGGCCGGCGCCGCGTTCATCGTCGACCTCGTGGTCACCGTGGTCGTCTCGCTCGCCACGGCCCGGCCCGAGCCCGAGCGGCTGGCCGGGATCGTCTACGGCGTCCCCGGAGCCGACGGCATCGTCCCGACGCTGCGCCAGCCCCGGGAGAAGGTCTGGTACCGCAAGCCGGTGCTGCTCGGCGGCATCGCGCTCGCCATGACCGTCGTCCTCAACATCATCTTCGCCTGAGACCGGGAGACATCATGAGCGAACCGGCCACGAGCGGACCGACAGAGCCCGCCATCCCGACAGAGACCGCCACCCCGCAGACCACCGTCGAGACCGGCAGCCGGATGCAGCGGCTGTTCGACCTGCGCCTACGTCATCGGCGCCCTGCTCGGGCTCTACGGCGTGGTCCTCGTGATCCGCGGCGCGCTCGACGGCCCCGAACAGCTCGCCCGGGCCGCCGGGACCGACGATCAACCTCTGGACCGGCATCGGCCTCCTCGTCGTCGCCGTGATCTTCCTGGTCTGGGCGCGGCGCGTCCCCTCGGCATCGAGGTCACCGAGGAGGAGTAGCGCCCGAGGACCGGTGGGGCCCGGGAGGCGCGGCCCGGGCCCGCCGTCGGACGGGGGCCCCGGAGGTCAGACCGAGGGCCCCACGTCCGGCACCGGGCCCATCCGCGGCGTGCGGCCGTCGGCGAACGTGATCGGCGGCAGCAGCGTCCGGATGGGTCCGGACGAGGAGTCCACCTCGACGAACCGCCCGCGCTGCTCGTGCTGCGGGTGGGCGAGCACCTCGTCGAGGGTGCGACGCCGGGCGTTGGCGACACCCGCCCGCTCGAGGCGGTCGACGAGCTCGTCGCCCGTCAGGTCCGCCAGCACCGCGTCGATCGCCGCGTGCAGGGCCGGACGGTTCTCGACGCGGGCCGACCCGGTCACGAAGCGGTCGTCCGTCGGCGACCGACGCGTCGCCGAGCACCACCTCGCAGAAGCGCTGCCACTCGCGCTCGTTCTGGATGCCGAACACGACCTCGACCCCGTCGCCCGCCGCGAACGCGCCGTAGGGCGCGATGGCCGGGTGGCTCGTCCCGGCGCGGACCGGCGCGCGGCCGCTGCCCGCGGCGTACTGCAGCGGGAAGCCCATCCACTCGGACAGCGCGTCGAACAGGCTCACCTCGAACGCGGCGCCCTCGCCGGTGCGCTCCCGGTCGTAGAGGGCGGCGAGGATGCCGGAGAACGCGTACATGCCCGCGCCGATGTCGGCCGCCGGGATGCCCGCCTTGGCCGGGTACTCCTCGGTGCCGGTCACCGAGACGAGACCCGCCTCGGCCTGGATGAGCAGGTCGTAGGCCTTGGCGTCGCGGTAGGGCCCGGACGAGCCGTAGCCGGAGATGCTGCAGTGGATCAGGCCGGGATGGTCCCGACGGAGGTCGTCCGCGCCGAGCCCGAGCCGCTCGGCCGCCCCGGGCGCGAAGTTCTGGACGAAGACGTCGGCGCCGGCGATCAGCTCGCGGACCCGACCGAACTGGTCGGGATCCTTGAGGTCGGCGGTGACCGACTCCTTCGAGCGGTTCAGCCAGACGAAGTGGCTGGAGAGGCCGTGCACCACGGTGTCGTAGTCGCGTGCGAAGTCGCCGCGCCCCGGGCGCTCGACCTTGATCACGCGGGCGCCGAGGTCGGCGAGGTGCCGGGTCGCGAGCGGCGCGGCGACCGCCTGCTCGCAGGACACGACGAGGACACCCTCCAGCGGCAGCGCCCTCGCGGACGCGGAGTCGCTCATGGTCTCGATCGTGCCCGCCTCCCGGAGCAGTCCGCTCCTCGTCACACTCCGATACTCGCCCGAACGGCGTCACGCGGACGGGTGAAGGTCGTTCCATCGACGAGTGGTCGCTCTCCGCCGGAGGGAGTGACCCGAGCGTGACGGGAGCGACGCCCGATGAGACGTAGTGCGCGCACGGCCACGGCGGTGGTGGTGACCTCGGCCTTCGGTCTCGTGGTGGCGGCGACGTCGACGCCGGGCAGCCACCCGACGGTGCTCGCGGACGGCGCCCAGGTGCTGCTCGCGGACCACGACGACGACGGCGGCTCGTCCGGGTCCGGCTCGGGGTCGGGGTCGCACGGCTCGGGGTCCGGGGGCGCGGCGCTCGATCTGGGCGGGGCGCTCTCGGGCTCGGGGTCGTCGCATTCGGCTGACTCGCATTCGGGTGACTCCGGTGCGGGTTCCTCGTCCTCGACGTCGTCGTCATCCTCGAAGTCGTCGTCCTCGTCCGACTCGTCGTCGGACAGCAGCTCGCACGGCGGGCTCGTGCCGCACGTGCTGGAGGGCGCGGCGACGACGGGGTCCGCGGCGTCCTCGGGCTCGGCGGGGTCCGCGGGCTCGGCGGGGTCGCACGACTCGGGGTCGGCCACCCTCCCGCTGCCCGCCGTCGCCGCACCGAAGGTGGCGTCGGCGAGCACGCCCGCCGTCCAGGCCCCGGCCGTCAAGCTGCCGGCCGTCCAGGCCCCGGCCGTGAAGCTGCCCGCGGTGCAGGTCCCGGCCGGTGCAGGTCCCGGCGGTGCAGGTCCCGGCGGTGCAGGTCCCCGCGGTGCAGGTCCCCGAGGTGAAGGTGCCGTCGGTCTCCGTTCCGCCGGTCTCCCTGCCCTCGGTCCAGGTCCCGTCGGTGTCCCTGCCGTCCGTGCAGGTGCCGTCGGTCTCGGTGCCGTCGGTCTCGGTGCCGTCGGTCTCGCTCCCGTCGGTGTCCCTGCCGCCGGTGTCCCTGCCGTCGGTCTCGGTGCCGCCGGTCGTCCTGCCGCCGATCGCCCTGCCGGTCGCGCCCCTCCCGGTGCTCACGCCGACGAACCCGCTCGCGCTGTCCGCGCCCCTCATCTCGCCGGTCGACGTCCTCGCGAGCATCGTCGCGACCCCGACCCTCTCGCCGTCGCTGCCGCTCTTCGGCCCGCCGACCGGCGACCAGGGCGTGCTGCGCGTCGCCCACCTCTCGCCCTCGACCGGCGCCGTCGACATGTACGTCGAGGGCCCCGGACTCCCCCTGACGCGCGTCGCCTCCGACGTCACCTACCGGACCCTGAGCAGCTACCTGGCCGCCACGCCCGGCGTCTACACGCTCCAGGCGCGCCCGGCGGGCGCGGACCCGTCGACGCCTCCGGCCCTGACGGCCTCCGTCGCCGTCGCGCCGCACTCGGCCCAGACCGCCGCGTTCGTCGACGTCGGGCCGAACTCGACCCCGCAGGCCGAGGTCCTCACCGACGGCAGCACGCCCGCCCCGCCCGGCAAGGCGCTCGTCCGCGTCGTGTCCGCGGCGGCGGGGGTCGGGCCCGTCGACGTCGTCGCCCGCGGCGGCGGGGCGCTCGCCCAGGGGCTGTTCTACGGCTCGGGCTCCTCCTACACGGAGGTCGACGCCAAGACCTGGACGATGGACGTCCGCACCAACAACGGGGAGACCGCGACCGCGACGGTGCCGGTGCCGAGCACCGCGGTCGCGACCGTCGTCGTCGCACGCGACGCCCGCGGGGCGCTCGCGGTCACCGCGGTCCCCGACGCGGCTTCGGCGTTCAGCGCCGCGCCCGCCTCGAGCGCACCCGCCGCGCCCGGCGCGAGTGCTCCCGCCGCGCCGTCGACGCCCGCTCCGCCGTCGACGCCCGCTCCCCCGTCCTCGGCGGCGCCCACGACCACCTCGCCCGCCCCGACGACGACGGCCCCGACGACGCCGCCCGCGTCGCACCCCAGCCAGACCCCGCGACCGGATCGGCTCCCCCGCGGCGGGGTCCCGGCCGGCTTCGGGGGGCTCGCCGACGAGGAGAGCCGCCTCGCCCCCGTGAACGTGCACGCGGCCGCACCGGCCCCCGCGGCCGCGGCACCCGCCGTCGCACCCGCCCCCGCCGCGTCGGTCCCGGCGCTCCCGGCCGCCGTCCCGGCCCTCTCCGCCGCGCCGGCCCTCGACACCCTCGACGCCGCGCCCGGCCCGTCGCTGGTCCCGCTCGCCGCCCGACCCGCTGCCGCTCCGGCACCGGCGCTCGTCCCGCTCGCCGCCCGACCCGCTGCCGCACCGGCACCGGCGCTCGTTCCGCTCGCCGCCCGACCCGCCGCCGCACCGGCACCGGCACTCGCCCCGGCCCCGGCCCTCGTGCCGATGACGGCCCGCCCGGCGACCGCACCCGCCCCGGCCGCCGCCGCCCCGCTCGCGCCCGCCGCCCCGACGACCGCCGCCCGTCCGGACGGCCTCGTCGTGCCCGCGGCCGGGATCGACGCCGACGACCTGGCCTCCTTGGGCCTCGACCGGACCGGGGAGCTCCAGGCCCCGGCGACGCCGAACGACGTCGGCTGGTACCGCGAGGGCGCGACCCCCGGCGACCCGGGCACGGCCGTCCTCGTGGGACACGTCGACTCCTGGCGCGGCCCCGGCGTCTTCTGGCACCTCCGCGACCTGCGGCCCGGCGACGCCATCGACGTCCCGCGCAGCGACGGCACCGTCGCGCACTTCGCGGTGGACGCCGTCGAGACCGTCCCGAAGGACGCCTTCCCGGCCGAGCGGGTCTACGCCCCGACGGCGGGCCCGTCGCTGCGGCTGATCACCTGCGGCGGGACGTTCGACCGGTCGGAGCTCTCCTACGACGACAACGTCGTCGTCTACGCCTCGCCCCGCTGACCCCTGCGGGGGATGCTGCGCGGCGTGGACATCCGCCCGGCCCGGGACGAGGACGTCGAGGCGATCGCCGCCATCACGGCCGTGGTGGCGGAGGAGGGCTCGATCGGCGCGCAGCCGCCGGTCGACGTCGAGGCCCGCGCCGCCGGGGTGCGCGCCCTGCTCGCCGACGCCGGCCGCGGTGGGGTGTGGGTGCTGTGCGACGGCGAGCGGGTGGTGGGCAGCACGACGGCGCTCGAGCGGATCGGCGGGGTGCTGTCGCTGGGGATGATGCTGCTGCCCGAGGCACGCGGGCGCGGCGGCGGGCGGGCCCTGCTCGACGCGATGCTCGAGCACGCGCGCGAGACCGGGGCGCACAAGGTCGACCTCGAGGTGTGGCCCGACAACGGTCGTGCGATCGCGCTCTACGCCGCGGCGGGCTTCACCGTCGAGGGCCTGCGCGACCGCCATTACCGGCGCCGCGACGGCTCGCTGCGCTCCTCGCTGA
This sequence comes from uncultured Actinomycetota bacterium, assembly GCA_963849235.1. GTDB lineage: Bacteria > Actinomycetota > Actinomycetes > Mycobacteriales > Pseudonocardiaceae > Actinomycetospora. The sequence continues at coordinate 17,856 of CAWKGY010000022.1, forward strand.
TCATGGCGCGGCGGGTGGACGACGAAGGGAACCCGGCCGACCGGCCCAGCGTTGACGCTTCGTGATCGCCAGGCGGATGATTCGGGCGATCACTCCCCCGTCCGAGCACCGTGAGTCACGAGGAGACCTCGATGCGCAGCAACCTCTTCGCCCCGGAGAACCAGGAGAAGGAGTCCACCCAACCGGGTCTGCGCCTCCAGAACTCCAAGATGCTCAAGATCGAGCTCGACGGCGAGGCGCTCGCCCGCCAGGGCTCGATGGTCGCGTACCAGGGCGACGTCGCGTTCGAGGCCCAGGGCTCCGGTGGGGTCGGCAACTTCGTCAAGCAGAAGCTCACCGGCGAGGGCGTGCCCCTCATGCGGCTCTCCGGGCGGGGTGACGTCTTCCTCGCCGACGCCGCCGCGGACGTGCACCTGATCGACCTCGAGGGCCCGGACGACGCCCTCACCATCAACGGCAAGAACGTCCTCGCCTTCGAGCCGACGCTCTCCTACGACATCCAGATGGTCTCCGGGGCCGGTTCGATGGGCGGCGCGGGCCTGTTCAACTGCGTGTTCCGCGGCAAGGGCCGGCTCGCGATCACCGCGAAGGGCTCCCCGGTGGTGCTCACCGTCGACGCCCCCACCTACGCGGACCCGCAGGCCGCGATCGCGTGGTCGGCCGGGCTGCAGGTCGGTGTGCACCGGGTGGAGCAGTTCGGGCTCGGGATGTTCATCGGCCGCACCACCGGTGAGTCGTTCACGATGGCCTTCGCCGGGCGCGGGTTCGTCATCGTCCAGGCCTCGGAGGAGGTGCCGCTCAGCGCGATCTCCGGGACCGGCGGGGGGCAGCAGAGCGGCGTGGGCGGCGTCAACGGGGTGGGCGGGGTGCTCGGCAGCTTCCTGCGGTGACCAGCGCGTGGGCCCGGCCCGACGCCGGCCCCGTCAGTCGGATCCGCGACGGCGCAACCGAGTCGCCGCGACTCGGTTGCGCGACAGCACTTCTGCCCCCGGAGCCGGCGCCGCGGCCCGCCACCACCGCGCCGAAGCCGTCAGGCACCCAGCTGGCGACGCACCTGTCTCCGGCCCCGCCGCCAGCAGCAGCGTCGGGAGCCGCGGGCCGGTGTCGGAGCCGACGAGCAGCCGGTAGAGCAGCACGAAGAAGCGGCGCTGGGCGACCTTGAGGTCCTCGTGTGGGCTTGGTGTCCATCGGCAGCCCGGCCTGGATCTTCGGCACGCCGTAGACCAGCGAGGTCAGCCCGTCGAGCGACCAGTCCTGCTCCAGCCCGTCGAGCAACAACCGCACGGACTCGCGGTCGGTGTCGTCCAGCGAGGCCAGCAGCTCCGCGTCCGGGGCGGCCAGCAGACGGGTGTGGGCGTCCTCGGGCATGTAGTGCTCGACCCAGTGCTCCGCGCAGTCCAGCCGCGGGCGCAGGTCGTCGAGGGTCACCGGGTCCTCGGGGCCGCTCGCGACCAGTCCGGAGAGGATCCGGCCGAGCTGCTCCGGGTCGCCCGTGGTCACGTCGACGACGGAGGTCAGGGTCCGGAACGAGACCGGCTGCGGCGTCGTCGGCAGGGTCCGCTCGGCGGTCGCCACCGAGCGCGCGTGGCCGAGTGCCTCGATCGCCCCGGTCGTCCCGGCGGCGACCTTCCGGCCCAGCGCGTCCCACTCGTCGTAGAGCCGGGAGAGCTCGGCGTCGAACGCGACCTTGATCGCCTGGTTCGGGACGACGGCGGGCGTAGAGCCAGCGCAGGAGCGGGGCCTCGAAGACCTCGAGCGCCGACGACGGCGTCGGCACGCCACCCTTCGACGACGACATCTTCGCCTGCCCGGAGATGCCGACGAAGGCGTACATCGGCCCGATCGGCTGCCGCCCGCCGAAGATCTCGGCGACGAGCAGACCGCCGACCTCGTACGACGAGCCCGGCGACGAGTGGTCCACCCCGGACGGCTCGAAGTCGACGCCCTCGTAGGCCCACCGCATCGGCCAGTCGACCTTCCAGACCAGCTTGCCGCGGGTGAACTCGCGCAGCAGCACCGTCTCGGAGGACCCGCAGGCGCAGGTGAAGGTCATCTCGGTGGTGGCGTCGTCGTACGCGACGATCGTGGTGTCGTCGGTGCCGCACGCGCCGCAGTAGGGCTTGTAGGGGAAGTACTCCCCCGACGCCGAGCCGCCGCCCGCGTCGTCGTCCAGATCCACGCCCGCGTCACCGACGGGCTCCGCGTCCGACTTCTTCGTCCGGAACCGGCCGAGCACCTCGTCGATCCGGGCCCGCTCGCGCATCGCGAGCAGCGTCGGCTCGATGTACGCGCCGGAGGTGTACATCTGCGTCTGCGACACCCCGCGGAACGGGACGCCGAGCCGCTCCAGCGCGTCGATCATGGGGGCCTTGAAGTGCTCGGCCCAGTTCGCGTACCCGCTGCCCCGGGGCGCCGGAACCGAGGTCAGCGGCTTGCCGATGTGCTCGGCCCAGGAGTCGTCGATCCCCTCGACCCCCTTCGGGACGCGGCGGAAGCGGTCGAAGTCGTCCCAGGAGATGAGGTGCTCGCAGGCGATCCCGCGGCGGCGGAATCTCGTCGGCGACGAGGTGGGGGGTGAGGACCTCGCGCAGGTTGCCCAGGTGGATCGGGCCCGACGGCGAGAGCCCGGACGCGCACACGATGGTGCGGCCCTCGTCGGGGTCTTCCTTGCGGGCCGCGGCGATCACCTCGTCGGCGAGGGTGGCCACCCAGTCCTGGGAGGTCGACTCCGCCTCGCCGCCCCCACCCCGGCGCCTGCTCACGGGCGGTCCCGCACCGGGTTCGTCAGCGTCCCGATGCCCTCCACCGTCACCGAGACGGTCTGCCCGTCGACCATCGGGCCCGACGCCCGCGGGGGTGCCGGTGAGGATGGTGTCGCCGGGCAGCAGCGTCATGACGCGGCTGATGTAGGCGATCTGCTTCTCGATGCCGTGGATGAGCATGCTCGTGCGCGACTTCTGCACGGTCGCGTCGTCGAGGGTGGTCTCGATCGCGAGGTCGGACGGGTCGAGCGAGGTCTCGATCCACGGACCCAGCGGGCAGAACGAGTCGTAGCCCTTCGCGCGGGTCCACTGCCCGTCGGCGGACTGCAGGTCGCGGGCGGTGACGTCGTTGGCGACGGTGTAGCCGAGGACGACGTCGCGGGCGCGCGCCTCGGCGACGTCGCGGCACGGCTGCCCGATGACGACGGCGAGCTCGCCCTCGTAGTCGACCCGCTGCGAGTCCGGCGGCCGCAGGATCGGCAGGCCGGGGCCGATGACGGTGGTCGAGGGCTTGAGGAAGATCAGCGGGTTCGCGGGCGCGTCGCCGCCGCCCATCTCGGCGACGTGCTCGGCGTAGTTCTTGCCGATGCAGACGACCTTCGACGGCAGGATCGGCGCGAGCAGCCGGACGTCGGCCAACGGCCAGGTGCGGCCGGTGAAGGTCGGGTCACCGAAGGGGTGCTCGGCGATCTCCGCGCACACGTCGCCTGCGGTGGGTTCCCCGCCCCCCGTGGTGGGCGACTGCAGGGCAGCGAACGAGACACCGTCAGGGTGGGCGATCCGAGCGAGACGCACGGTGTCCCACCCTATCCCCGGCGGACGTCGCGTCCCCGGCCGCTACCGGGAGCGGCGCAGGTCACCCGCCGCGACCGGTTCCTCCTCGTGGACCCAGCGCCACCGGTCCACCAGGGCCCGGCCGAGCTCGCGGTTCAGGGGCTCGAGGGCGGCCGGGCGCAGTGCCGCCAGCCACACCCCCTGGTCCGACCACGTCCACGCCAACCACGGGCCGTCCGGTGCGGCCGCGTGCAGGGCGCGGGCCACCTCGACGTGCACGACGGTGCTCAGGTACGAGCCGGCGCCGCGGTAGTCGAGGACGCGCTCGTCGTCGGGACCCCCGCCGTCGTCGTCCCCCGCACCGGGCCCGAGCGCCAGCCGCAGCCGGGTCCGCACCGCCCGCCCGTCGTCGGCGAGGTCGACGGCGGCCAGGCGCACCCGCAGCGCGTCGCCGGCGAGCCGGTCGAGGTCCGCGACCTGCCCCGCGAGCGTCTCGGGCAGCTGCTCGACGTGCGCGTCGTGGAACGCGAGTGCCCGCAGGTGGTCCTCGGCGCGGAACCCCGGGCGCCAGAAGCTCGCCTCCTCGACCGCCGCGAGCACGACGTCGAGGGTGACCGGCTCACCGGCGTCGGCGACCGCCTCGACGAGGTCGGCCGCGCGGGGGGTGCGGGGCGCGAAGAGGCCGGCGCGGTCGGCGACGCCGACGACGTGCGCGAGGGCCGCCCGGCCGGACGGCGAGAGCTCGGGCGGCGCGGAACGGTCGGCGGCCGTCCTCGTCGTCGCGCGGGCCCGGGCCGACGCGTGCGGTCGGCGCTCGACCCGCCCCACCCACCGACGGGCCCGGAGCTCCGGGCCTCGCGGGCCTCCCGGCCCCGCCGTCCGTGGCGCACCGCGACGACCGAGAACCCGACGAGCACGACCGCCGGCGAGGGCGAGCAGCGCGGACGGGCGACGCGCCCATGTCCCGGCGTCTCGCAGCCCGATGCACGACGAAGTACGCGGCGATCCCGAGGCCGCACGCGCCCCAGAGGACCGCGAGGACGTCGTCGATCGACGGGCCCCTCACGAGGTCAGGCCAGGCTGCGCGTCCCCGCCGCGGAGGAGACGAGCGCCGCGAGCCGGTCGCCGACGGCGTGCGTGCCGCCCGGGTTCTGGTGGTCGCGGGTCGCGAGGTCGAACGCGACGGCGGCCTCGACGCGGCGGGCCGAGCTCGGGCTCGCCGAGGTGGTCGAGCAGCAGCGCGACCGAGAGCACCGCGGCCGTCGGGTCGGCGATGCCCTTGCCCGCGATGTCCGGCGCCGAGCCGTGGACCGGCTCGAACATGCTCGGGTTCGCGCGGCTGACGTCGAGGTTGCCCGACGCCGCGAGCCCGATGCCCCCGGTCACCGCGGCCGCGAGGTCGGTGAGGATGTCGCCGAACAGGTTGTCGGTGACGATCACGTCGTAGCGCGACGGGTCGGTGATCAGGTGGATCGTCGTCGAGTCGACGTGCTGGTAGTCGACGGCGACCTCGGGGTGCTCGAGCGAGACCTCCTCGACCACGCGCGACCACAGCGAGCCCGGCGTGGGTGAGGACGTTCGTCTTGTGCACCAGCGTCAGCTTGCGGCGCGGGCGGTTCGCGGCCCGGGTGAACGCGTCGCGCACGACCCGCTCGACGCCGAACGCGGTGTTGATGCTGACCTCGGTGGCGATCTCCTGCGGGGTGTCCTTGCGCAGCAGGCCGCCGGTCCCGGCGTACGGGCCCTCGGTGCCCTCGCGGACGACGACGAGGTCGATCTCCGGCTGGGCGCACAGCGGGCCGCGGACCCCGGGGTAGAGCCGCGCCGGGCGCAGGTTGACGTGGTGGTCGAGCTCGAAGCGCAGGCGCAGCAGCAGGCCGCGCTCGAGGATGCCGCTGGGCACCGACGGGTCGCCGACGGCGCCGAGGAGGATCGCGTCGTGGTCGCGCAGCTCGGTGAGCACCGACTCCGGCAGCAGCTCGCCGGTCGAGTGCCAGCGGGCGGCGCCCAGGTCGTAGTGCGTCGACTCGATCTGCGGGCGCGACCTCCTCGAGGACCTTCAGCGCCTCACCGACGACCTCGGGCCCGATACCGTCGCCGGGAACCACCGCGAGTCGCATGTCCAGCATTCCTCCCCCGACGGGTCGACCTCGATGGTGCGACCGGGCTCACCTGCGGTGGAGGCTACCGCGCGTGTGCAAGGGCTCCGCACCGGATCACCCGTGCGACGGGTCGTGGCAGGCACGCCTCACCCGTTCGGGGTCACCCGCAGGCGGATGACCGGGTGGTGCGGGCGCCGAGGGCCTGCCCGATCGGGGCCAGGACGTCGTCCGGGGCCGCCTGGTCGATGCGCAGCAGGATGACCGACGAGACCTTGTCGCGGGTCTGCGACATCTGGGCGGCCTCGATGTTGATGCCCGCCTCCCCCAACAGGGTGCCGACGGTGCCCAGGGCGCCCGGGCCGGTCGGTGTACTCGATGAGCAGCACGTGCCCCTCGGCGCGGATGTCGAAGGAGCGCCCGTTGATCTCCACGAGCTTCTCCACCTGGTCGGAGCCGGTGAGCGTGCCCGGAGACGGTGACCGGGTCACCCGCCGTCGGGCACGGCGCGCAGGGTGACGACGCTGCGGTGGTTCGGGCTCTCGCTGGCGGTCTCGACGTCGACGGTCACGCCGCGCTCCTCGGCCAGCGCGGGGGCGTTGACGAAGGTGACCGGCTCGTCGACGACCTCGCCGAAGACCCCGCGCAGCGCGGCCAGCTCCAGCACCCCGACGTCCTCGGCGGCGAGCTCGCCGCGGACCTGCACGGTGATCGCGCGACGGCTGCCCGACCAGGGTGGAGAGCAGCGTCCCGAGCTTCTGGGTGATCGCCCAGCCAGGGCCGGACCTCCTCGCCGACGGGGCCGCCCTGCACGTTGACCGCGTCGGGCACGAAGTCGCCGTGCAGGGCCCGCAGGACGCTGTGGGCGACGTCGGTGCCGGCGCGGTCCTGGGCCTCGGCGGTCGAGGCCCCGAGGTGCGGGCGTGGCGGTGACCTGCTCGAGCTCGAACAGCGGGCTCGTCGTGGTCGGCTCGGTGACGTAGACGTCGACCCCGGCACCGCCGACCTGCCCGGAGCGGATCGCCTCGGCCAGCGCCTCCTCGTCGACGAGCCCGCCCCGGGCCGCGTTGACGATGATGACGCCGGGCTTGGTCTTGGCCAGCGCCTCCTTGCCGATGAGGCCCTGGGTCTCCGGGGTCTTCGGCAGGTGGATGGTCATCATGTCGGCGCGGGCGAGGAGCTCGTCGAGGGAGACGAGCTCGATGCCGAGCTGGGCGGCGCGGCTCTGCGGCAGGTACGGGTCGTAGGCGATGACGTGGGTGTCGAACGCGGCGATCCGGCTGGCGAACAGCTGACCGATCTTGCCGAGGCCGACGACGCCGACGGTCTTGCCCTGGATCTCGACGCCGGAGTACTTCGACCGGGCCCACTCGCCGCGGCGCAGGCTCGCGTCGGCGGCCGGGATGTGCCGCGCGGTCGCGAGCAGCAGCGCCAGGGCGTGCTCGGCGGCGGAGACGATGTTCGAGGTCGGGGCGTTGACGACCATGACGCCGGCCGCGGTGGCCGCCGGGACGTCCACGTTGTCCAGGCCCACCCCGGCGCGCCCGACGACGGCGAGCCGGGTCTGGGCGGCGAACACCTCGGCGTCGGCCTGGGTGGCGCTGCGCACGAGCAGCGCGTCGGCGTCCTTCACCGCCTCGAGGAGCGCGGCGCGGTCGGTACCGTCGACGTGGCGGATCTCGACCTCGTCGCCGAACACCTCCAGCGTCGACGGCGCGAGCTTCTCGGCCATCAGGACCACGGGCTTGGGCTGCGGCGTGGACACGGTGCTCCTGTGGGGTCGGCGGCAGGAACGCACGCCGTCCAGGACGAGCACGTCGGCGTGCCTGTGGGCATCGTGCCCGGGATCACGCCAGCTTATCGCCGCCGTGTGAACCCGCTCTCACCTGAGGGGCCGGCTCGCCCCCGTGGCCGCCTCGCCCCGTGGCCCCCTCGCCCCGTCGCCCCTCGCCCTGCGAGCGCCGCCCTCGCCTCCGTGGCAGCAATGGCGCTTTGCTGCCGTCTGACGGGAGAACGGCGCCGTTCACTCGCCGGGCCGCCGTCCCACCGATGGCGGCAATGGCGCTTTGCTGCCGTCTGACGGCAGAACGGCGCCGTCCACTCACGGCGCCGCTGCCTCGCTCAGGCGGATCGCGGCAGATCGGGCTGCCACCGTACGAGAGGCGTCGGCAGACCGGCGGCGACAGAGATGGCGTCGAGGACGTCCTGGTGGAGCCCGACGGAATCGCCGGCGATCCGACCCGGCCGGATCCCGAACACGTGCAGGCCCGCCGATCGGTAGGCCCGGTGCTGCCGCTCGGTCTCGACGACCTGCTCCGGGGTCGTGAAGTGGTGCTCCGTGGAGTCGATGGGGAGCACGAGCCCCAGCTCGGGCAGGTAGGCGTCCGCGATGCCGAGCAAGCCGGTCGCGTCGGTGAGCCGCACGTTGAACAGCACGCCGCTCGGTAGGTCGGCGTGCGCGAACCACCAGGCGTGGAAGTCGAACTCGGCCGCCGACCGCGCCCCGTCCTCGATCGCCCCCAGGACCGCACGCGGGATCGCACTGCCACGTCGGTTCCCGGCGTCGAGCTCCTCGCGCAGGGTGTCCACCAGGACCATCCGTCGCTGCACGGGCTCGGTGAGGATCGCCGCGATGTCGGAGCGGGACCGCATCCGGCGCACGGCGTCGAGCACGCACCGCTCGACCGGCGCGACCGGCAGGTCGTCCCGGAGCAGCGGTGGACGCAGACGCGCCGTGCGCTCGATCCTGATCGTGGGCGTCGACTGCACGCGCATGCTCGCGGGGATCAGGAGATGGACGGCGGGTGGCAGCTCGCCGCGTCGCAACTGGTGCGCGCGGGCCGCGTCGAGACCGGTGAGCACGGCGCGGTCACCGGCGTAGACGAGCCCGGCCCGGACGAGTTGTCGCCTGGTGGCCGTGCCGGTGCTCAGCCGGACCGTCGCCGGCGCCATGAGCGTCCACGGCCCGCCGTCCCGGCATCGTCGGTAGATCGTCGTCTCGGCGAGGCCGAGGCGGATGAGGCTGCAGACGTGGATCACGTCGTCGATGGCTTCGGCGCGGAGACGCTCCATGTCGTCCGCCCAGCTCCGTCGGGTCATGATCCGGATCGTGGGCGGGATCCGCCGAAGCACGGTAGATCGGTCCGACCGGGTTGTGGACAACTCGGCCCGCCGATACGGCTGGGGACGGACGACGACGGCGGACGTACCAACCGGTACGCCCGCCGTCGTCGGATCCCTCGCTCGAGCCCGTGGGTGAAAGGCGCCGTCCTGCCGTCAGACGCCAGCAAAGCGCCATTGCTGCCGCCAGGCCAGGGGCACCCGGACCCGGGCAGACTCAGGTGCGGTCGCGCCCGATCCACGGCATGAGGCCCCGCAGCTTGGCGCCGACCTGCTCGATCTGGTGGGCCTTGCCCTCCTCCTCGAGCTTGGTGAAGTTCGGCCGGCCGTTCTCGTCCTCGGCGATCCACTCGCGGGCGAACGACCCGTCCTGGATCTCGCCGAGGATCCGGCCCATCTCCTCCTTGACCGCGGAGTTCACGATGCGCGGGCCGCGGGTGAGGTCGCCGTACTCGGCGGTGTCCGAGCAGCTCCAGCGCTGGCCGTAGATGCCCTTCTCGTACATGAGGTCCACGATGAGCTTGAGCTCGTGGAGGCACTCGAAGTAGGCGATCTCGGGCTGGTAGCCGGCCTCGACCAGCGTCTCGAACCCGGCCTGGACCAGCGCCGACGTGCCGCCGCAGAGCACGGCCTGCTCGCCGAAGAGGTCGGTCTCGGTCTCCTCGGTGAAGGTCGTCTTGATGACGCCGGCCCGCGCGCCGCCGATCGCCGCCGCGTAGGAGAGCGCGAGCGCCTGGGCGTTGCCCGTGGCGTCCTGCTCGACGGCGATGAGGCACGGCACGCCCTTGCCGTCGACGAACTGGCGGCGGACCAGGTGGCCCGGGCCCTTCGGCGCGACCATCGCGACGTCGACGTCCGACGGCGGCTGGATCAGGTCGTAGCGGATGTTGAAGCCGTGCCCGAAGAACAGCGCGTCGCCCGAGTTGAGGTTGGGCGCGATGTCGTCGGCGTAGATCGTCCGCTGCTTGGTGTCCGGCGCCAGGATCATGATCAGGTCGGCCTCGGCGGACGCCTCGGCCGGCGTGACGACCCGCAGGCCCTCCTCCTGGGCCGCGGCGCGCGACTTCGAGGACTCGGGCAGGCCGACGCGGACGTCGACGCCGGAGTCGCGCAGCGAGAGCGCGTGCGCGTGGCCCTGGCTGCCGTAACCGATGACGGCGACCTTGCGGCCCTGGATGATCGAGAGGTCGGCGTCGGCGTCGTAGAAGACCTCGGCGTTACCGATGGTGCTCATGGGGACTACGGGTTCCTTCCTGGGGTTTTCCTGCTCAACGATTGGCGGCGATGGCGCGCGGCCCGCGGGACAGCGCGACCATGCCGGACTGCACGATCTCCCGGATGCCGTAGGGCTCGAGCATCCGACGCAGCGCCGACAGCTTGTCAGCGGTGCCGGTGGCCTCGACGGTGACCGCGTCGGGAGCGACGTCGACCACCTTGGCCCGGAACATCTGGGTCACCTCGAGGACCTGGGAACGCACGGTCGCGTCGGCGCGGACCTTGAGCATGACGAGCTCGCGCTGGACCGACGTCGTCGGCTCCAGCTCGACGATCTTGATGACGTTCACCAGCTTGTTGAGCTGCTTGGTGACCTGCTCGAGGGGGAACTCCTCGACGCTCACGCAGATGGTCATCCGCGAGATGCCGGCCTCCTCGGTCGGCCCGACCGCGAGCGACTGGATGTTGTAGCCGCGCCGCGAGAACAGGCCCGAGATCCGGGCCAGCACACCGGGCTTGTCCTCGACGAGGACCGACAGGGTGTGGGTGCTCATCGGGCATCGTCCTTCCCGAGGGTCGAGCTCCGCTGCGCTGCGTCTCCCGGCTGCTCGATGTCGGTGACGACCTCGTCGGCGCCGCCGGCCTCCGGGTCGTCGAACAGCGGCCGGATGTTCTTGGCCGCCATGATCTGGTCGTTGCCGGTGCCTGCGGCGACCATCGGCCACACCTGGGCGTCCGCGCCGACGGTGAAGTCGATGACGACCGGGCGGTCGTCGATCGCCATCGCCTGCTCGATCACCCGGTCGACGTCGTCCTTGGACTCGCAGCGCAGGCCCTCGCAGCCCAGCGCCTCGGCGAGCAGGACGAAGTCGGGCACGCGGTGCTTGTGGGTGCCGAGCTCGGTGTTGGAGTAGCGCTCCCCGTAGAACAGGGTCTGCCACTGCCGGACCATGCCGAGGTTCCCGTTGTTGATGACGGCGACCTTGATCGGGATGCCCTCGATCGCGCAGGTCGCGAGCTCCTGGTTGGTCATCTGGAAGCAGCCGTCGCCGTCGATGCACCAGACGGTGGTGTCCGGCTTCCCGACCTTCGCCCCCATCGCGGCGGGCACGCCGTAGCCCATCGTCCCGGCGCCGCCGGAGTTGAGCCAGGTGCGCGGGTGCTCGTAGCCGATGAACTGCGCGGCCCACATCTGGTGCTGCCCGACGCCCGCCGCGTAGATCGCCTCGGGACCGGCGATCTTCCCGATCCGCTCGATGACGTACTCCGGGGAGAGCGTGCCGTCGTCGGGCTCGTCGTAGCCGAGCGGGAACGTCTCGCGCCAGGAGTTGAGCTGGTTCCACCAGGTGGTGAGGTCCCGGACGCCGGACTCGGTGGCCCGCAGAGCGGCGGTGAGCTCGCCGATGACCTCGCGGGCGTCGCCGACGATCGGGACGTCCGCGATCCGGTTCTTCCCGATCTCCGCCGGGTCGATGTCGGCGTGCACGACCTTCGCCTCGGGGGCGAACGTCGTCAGGTCGCCGGTGACGCGGTCGTCGAAGCGGGCGCCGAGGGTGATGAGCAGGTCCGAGCGCTGCATCGCCGCGACGGCCGCGACCGTGCCGTGCATGCCGGGCATGCCCAGGTTCTGCGGGTGCGAGTCGGGGAACACGCCGCGCGCCATCAGGGTGGTGACGACGGGTGCCCCGGTCACCCGGGCGAGCTCCATCAGCTCGGCCGACGCCTCGGCCTTGAGGACGCCGCCGCCGACGTAGAGCACCGGACGCTGCGCGGCGGCGATGAGCCGGGCGGCCTCGCGGATCTGCTTGCCGTGCGGCTTGGTCGTCGGCCGGTAGCCGGGCAGGTGCATGTCGACGGGCCAGGAGAACGTCGTCTGCGCCTGCAGGACGTCCTTGGGCAGGTCGACCAGGACGGGGCCCGGACGGCCGGTCGAGGCGATGTGGAACGCCTCGGTGATCGCCCGCGGGATGTCCGCCGGATCGGTGACCAGCATGTTGTGCTTGGTGATCGGCAGCGTGATGCCGCAGATGTCGGCTTCCTGGAAGGCGTCGGTGCCGATCATCTTGCGCCCCACCTGCCCGGTGATCGCGACGATCGGCACCGAGTCCAGCATCGCGTCGGCCAGGGGTGTCACGAGGTTCGTCGCGCCCGGCCCGGACGTCGCGATGCAGACGCCGACGCGGCCGGTGGCCTGCGCGTACCCGGTGGCGGCGTGTCCGGCGCCCTGCTCGTGGCGCACCAGGATGTGGCGCACGAGCGTGGAGTCGTAGAGCGGGTCGTAGGCGGGGAGGATCGCTCCGCCGGGGATCCCGAACACGACGTCGCACCCGACGGCCTCGAGCGCGCGGACGAGGGACTGTGCGCCCGTGGCCGGCGTCGGGTCGACGCGGGCCGGACGAGGCGCGGCCGGGCGCGTCGCGGATTGCGCGGACGTGTCCTGCTGCTCGGTCGGCGCTCCGGATCGCGGAGCGGGACGCGGTCTGGCTGTGGTCATCGGTGATCAGCCTCTGGTCGGGACGAGCTGGAAGCGAACACGAAAAAGCCCCCGCCGCCGGGATGGCGGAGAGGGCAGGCGCGTCAGCGGTATCGGGCAGCGAGCACGAGGCTCGTCAGACGCTGACGCGCCCGGCGAGTACGAGAATTCGCTGCTGCACGTGGATGACGTTATCACGAGGCCGATGGGGCACGACCAGCCCGCCGGGGGTGATCCGTGACCCGTCGGCCCCGGCCCCCGCGACTCGTCACCGGCTCGCGGGGGTGAGCCCGGTCAGCGGGAACTCGAGCACGCTGCCCGGGTCGTCGAGGGTGCCGGTGCGTGAGCCGGACTGGGGCCCGGCCTGCCCGTCGCTGTCGGTGGCGACGTAGAGGTGGGTGTGGTCGGGGCTCAGGGCCACGTCGCGGTAGCGGTTGCGGGTGCGGAAGAGCTGGTTGGTGTCGCCCTGCAGCGAGCCGCCGTCGCCGGTCAGCTTGAACACGAACACCGAACCCGTCTTCAACGCCGGCACGAGGAGCGCGTTGGCCACCGCCGGGTCGGGGGCGCCCTCGGCGGGCACGTAGTCGAGGCCGCCCGGGGCGATCGAGGGCCAGCAGAGGTAGTACTCGTCCTGGGTGCACTGTGGGTCCTGGAAGGTGTGGCCGGTCGGCACCGTGTACATCGTCCGGAGCGGCTCGACGTAGTCCGGCGCGTTCCAGACGGTCTCGGGCGGGCCCCGCGGCACGCTGGGCGGGTCCTGGTAGTCGTCGTAGGTCAGCTGGGGGCAGTCGGGGGCGGCCGACCAGTCCGCGTACCGGTAGGCCTGGTCGTCGCGGAAACCGGACACGTTCGGCCAGCCGTAGTTCCCCCCGGCCCGCAGCAGGTTGATCTCGTCGTCGCTCTTGGGCCCGTGCTCATCGGAGAAGATCCGGCCTCCGGGGCCCACGACGAGGCCCTCGGGGTTGCGGTGGCCGTAGGTGAAGACGTGGCTGCGCACGCCCCGGAGCACCGGGTTGTCGGGCGGCACCGAGCCGTCGGGGTCGATACGCAGGACCTTCCCGGCGTACGTGCTCCAGTCCTTCGCGGCGACCTGCGCCGCGGTGGGGAGATCCTGGGACCGGATCGGCCGGCAGGCCCGGTCGAACTGGTTGTTGCCCTGGTCGCCGATGGAGTAGTAGAGCTTCTGGTCCGGTCCGAGCACCAACCGTCCGGCGTCGTGGTCGTGGCTGGCGGGGAGCCCGCCGAGCACCTCGACCGGCGCGGAGAGGGTGCCTCCCGGATCACGGTGGTAGCGCACGATCCTGGCGCGCAGGTCCTCGGCGGGCGGCGGGACTGCGTCGTAGGTGTAGGCGACGAAGGCCGAGTCGCCCGCGAGGGCGAGGCCCAGCAGACCGTCCTGCGCGCCGCTGGCGGCGGCGTCGGGGACGGTCAGCGCCACCGTGCGCGTGCCGTCCGCAGGGTTGATCCGGTCGACGCGCCTGCCGATCTTCTCGGTGACCCAGAGCCAGCCGTCCGGCCCCCACGTCAGCTCCCACGGTGCGGCCAGACCGGTGGTGACCACGCGCATGCCGGGGACGGGCGGGGTGTCGCCCGGCCCGGGCGCCGGAGCCCCGCACGCGGCCAGCAGCGTCGCCGCCAGCATCGCGAGGGGCGCCAGGAGGCGCCGGGGGCGACCTCGCCGTCGGGGGCGCGCTCCGCCGGCCCCACCACCGGACACTCCGCTGTGCCACACCGGCCCGCCCCCCACGGCCCCCTGACGATGGTGACGGACGTCACCGACCGAGACCGACCAGGCTAGCGCCGCAGCGACGCCCGGGGCACCGTCTCGAGGGCACGCTGCGGCGACCGGGTCGCCCGACTGGCACCATCGCGGAGGTGAGCGAGGAGCGGGGGACGACCGCGATGCCGGCGGAGGTCCCCGACCGACCCGTGACCGACGAGGCGGTGGCGCGCGACGGGCGGGCCGGTGAGCAGGCCGACGCCCCGGGAGCCGGCCCCGCCGCGCGTCCGGCGACGTTCCGGGCGGTCCCGACCGTCTCGCTGGTCGCCATCGGCTTCCTCGCCCTGTGCCTGTCCCCCATCGCGTTCCAGGGTGGGGCGTGGTTCCTGCTGTTCCTGGTCCCGGTGGCGGCCGCGGTATGGGTGGTGCGCACCCGGACCCGTGTGGACGAGGCCGGCCTGCACGTGCGCGGGCTGGTGGGGACGCGGTCGATGACGTGGCCGGAGGTGGCGACGCTGCGGCTGGTCGAGCGCGGGTGGGTGCACGCGGTACCGCAGGAGGGCGCCGACCTGGAGCTGCGCGGGGTCCGCATCCGCGACCTCGGCCGGGTCGGGGAGGCCAGCGGCGGACGGGTCAGCGCGCCGAGCCCCGACGAGGCCGAGGCGGCCGCGGAGCACGCCCGCGAGCTGGAGGCCACCCGCATGCGGATCGCGCGGCTCCGGGAGCGCCAGGGCGCCGTCGCGACCGACGCGGACGGACCCGACGACGCCGGGGGTGCCGACGGGACCGAGGCTCCCGACACCGAGGACGACGGGAGCGCCCCGGAGGCCGAGGAGACGCGCCCCGACGCCCGGGAACCCGGTACCGACCCCGCCTGACGACGCCGTCCTCGCGAGGGGCACGCCACGCATCGGGGCACGCCCGCCGACCTGCGCCACCTGCCCCTGATCACCGGTGACCCGCCCGCGTGGACCGGAGGCCGCGGAGGTCCGGCGTAATCTCGCGCGGCGTACCCCCGCGCTGCTCCAGGAGGATGTCCCGTGCCGCCGCTCCGTTCCCGCGTCACCACCCAGGGTCGCAACGCCGCCGGCGCCCGCGCCCTGTGGCGGGCCACCGGCATGACCGACAGCGACTTCGACAAGCCGCTCGTCGCCATCGCGAACTCCTACACGCAGTTCGTGCCCGGCCACGTCCACCTCAAGGAGATGGGCGAGCTCGTGGCGGGGGCGGTGCGCGAGGCGGGCGGCGTCGCGCGCGAGTTCCACACCATCGCCGTCGACGACGGCATCGCGATGGGGCACGGCGGGATGCTGCACTCGCTGCCGAGCCGCGAGGTCATCGCCGACGCCGTCGAGCACATGGTCCAGGGCCACGCCGTCGACGCCCTCGTCTGCATCTCCAACTGCGACAAGATCACGCCCGGCATGCTCAACGCGGCCCTGCGGCTGAACATCCCGACGGTGTTCGTCTCCGGTGGACCGATGGAGGCGGGCAAGGCCGTCGTCGTCGGGGGCGTCGCGCAGGCACCGACCGACCTGATCACCGCCATCTCGGCCAGCGCGTCCAGCGAGGTCGACGACGAGGGCCTCACCGAGGTCGAGCGCTCCGCCTGCCCGACCTGCGGCTCCTGCTCCGGCATGTTCACGGCGAACTCGATGAACTGCCTCACCGAGGCGCTCGGGCTCTCGCTCCCCGGCAACGGCTCCACCCTGGCCACGCACGTCGCCCGCAAGGCGCTCTTCGAGCGGGCCGGGCGCACCGTCGTCGAACTGGCCCGTCGTTGGTACTCCCACGACGACGACTCCGTCCTCCCCCGGAACGTGGCGGACAGGCACGCCTTCGAGAACGCGATGGCGCTCGACGTCGCGATGGGCGGCTCCACGAACACGGTGCTGCACATCCTCGCGGCCGCCCACGAGGCAGGCATGCCCTTCACCCTCGCCGACATCGACGCGGTCAGCCGCCGGGTGCCGTGCGTCAGCAAGGTCGCGCCGAACTCGAACTTCCACATGGAGGACGTGCACCGCGCCGGCGGGATCCCCGCCATCCTCGGCGAGCTGGACCGGGCCGGGCTGCTCCACCGCGACGTCCACGCGGTGCACGCGGACTCGCTCGAGGAGTGGCTCGGTCGCTGGGACATCCGCGGCGCGGCGCCGTCCGACGAGGCGGTCGAGCTCTACCACGCGGCCCCGGGCGGGGTCCGCACCACGGAGCCCTTCTCGACGGACAACCGCTGGAGCTCGCTCGACACCGACGCGGCGACCGGGTGCATCCACGACGTCGCGCACGCCTTCTCCGCCGACGGGGGCCTCGCCGTGCTCACCGGCAACCTGTCCACCGACGGCGCGGTGATCAAGAGCGCCGGTCTGCCGGAGGACGGGCGGCACTTCCAGGGCCCGGCGCGCGTCGTCGACTCCCAGGAGGAGGCCGTCTCGATCATCCTCAAGCGCGAGGTGAAGCCCGGCGACGTCGTCGTCGTGCGCTACGAGGGCCCCGCAGGCGGGCCGGGCATGCAGGAGATGCTGCACCCGACGGCGTTCCTCAAGGGCGCGGGTCTCGGCGCGGTGTGCGCGCTGATCACCGACGGGCGCTTCTCCGGCGGGTCGTCCGGCATCAGCGTCGGGCACATCTCCCCCGAGGCCGCCGCGGGCGGCACGATCGCGCTCGTCGAGAACGGCGACCAGATCCTCATCGACGTCGACTCGCGCCGGATCGAGCTGCTCGTCGACGACGAGGTCCTCGCCGAGCGCCGCGCCAAGATGGAGGCCTCGGAGCGGCCCTGGCAGCCCGCGCAGGAGCGCCACCGCGAGCTGACCAGCGCGCTGCGGGCCTACGCGAAGCTCGTGACCTCCGGGGCCACCGGCGCGGTGCGCGCTCTTAGTCGCGGCAGGACGCCGACGCTGACCCTCCGCTCGTGCCTCGCGCAGTGTCAGCCGGCGTCACCGCGGGGGAACGGGTAGTCGCAGGGATCACCGGAAGGCGAAGAGCACCGTCAGACCGGTGCCGACGCCGATGATCAGGCACGTGATGCCGACCGGGGTCTGGGCGCGGAACCAGGCCCGGTCGGCGTCGCCGCTGATCCGTCCCGGCCCCACGAGGACCACCACGGCGGCCAGCACCAGCCCGAACAGCGGCCCGGTGACCGGCCCGACGGCGAGCGCGGCCCACGCCGCCGGGAGGCTCACGCCGAGGGCGACGACGCCGATCGCCACCAGCGCGGACGCGGCGAACGACGCGAACACCCCGAGCCCCACGAGCACCCCGGCCACGAGCTGCGCCCAGCCGTACGCGGTGACCAGCGGCGGCACCGGCGCGAAGCCGTAGCCCGCCAGGAGGCCCGCGAGGGCGTCGGCGCCGCCGTGGCCCCGGGGCAGGTCGAACAGGGCGCGGGCCCCGTCGAGCAGCGCGGTCAGGCCGAGGACGACGCGGACGAGCAGCAGCCCGGCGTCGGCGCCCCAGGGCCGGACGAGCACGGCCCGCGTCGCGACCGGTTCGTCGGCCACGGAGCCCAGCGCATCGTCACCCGCACGCCAGGGGAACACCGCGGTGTCGTTCGGCGCACCCTCGAAGCCCAGCACGGATGCCGGCTCCCCGGGGCCCCATGATCGGCGCCAGCCCACGACAGCGCAGCCTAGGGCGCCACGATCGAGTGATCACCTCGCCACGCGGGATCGGGGATTTAGTACTGCCCGACGACGAGGTTGGGCGGGTCCTCCCCGGCCAGCACCGCCTCGATCTGGGTCACGACGACGCGGTAGGCGCGTTCGAGGTGCCCGGGCACGCTGCCCCCGACGTGCGGGGTGATGAGCACGTTGGGCGCGTTCCAGAGCGGGTGGTCGGCGGGCAGCGGCTCGGGGTCGGTCACGTCGAGCGCGGCCCGCAGCCGCTCGGCGTGCAGCTCCGCGAGCAGCGCGTCGGTGCGCACCACGGGCCCGCGGGCGGCGTTGACCAGGATCGCGCCGTCGGCCATGGCGGCGAGGAACTCGGCGTCGACCAGGCCACGGGTGGTGTCGGTCAGGGGGACGAGGAGCACGACGACGTCGGCATCGGGCAGCAGGTCGGGGAGCTCGTCGACGCCGTGGACACCCTCGCGGGCACGGGTGCCGACGAGCGTCACGGAGCCGACGTCGAACGGCGCGAGCCGGCGCGAGGTCTGTTCCGCGAGGTCACCGGCCCCGACGAGCAGCACCCGCTTGCCGAGCAGGGTGTCGGTGACGTGCTGGTCCCAGGTGCCGGTGAGCTGGTTGCGGACGAACGGCGGGATCTCCCGGACCACGGCGAGGACGGTCGCGAGCACCCACTCCGCGGTGACGCCGCCGTGCGCGCCCCTGCAGTCGGAGAGCGCGACGCCCTCGGGCAGGTGGCCGACGAACTTCTCCGCGCCCGCCGAGAGCAGCTGCACCAGCCGGACCTTCGGGCAGGCCCGGATCATCGCCGCCGCGGCGTCCTGCGCGAGGAACCCCGGGACCAGGACCTCGGCCTCGGCGGCCTCGGGCGGCAGGCCCTCGGGACCGGCGGACTCGTCGTAGCGGACCGCCCGCACGCCGTCGAGCGCCCCGAGGGTGCGCTCCCCGACCTCGTCGGGCACCAGGACGATCAGCTCGTTGTTCTCGGACATCGCCGCCCAGGCTAGTGGCCGGACCGGTTCACGGTGCGCTCAGCCGCCGGCGCCTAGGCTGTCCGCCCGTGTCCGGTCCGTCGTGCCCCGTGCCGGATGGGCGACGTCCGCGTCGGTCCGCAGCGGTCCGGGTCGCGGTCGCCGTGCTGCTCGTCGTGCTCGCCCTGTTCGCCGGCGGCTGCGCGAGCTTCCCGGACGCGTCGTCCCAGCCGTGGCGCGACAACCCCGAGATCGGCCCGGAGAAGGCGCCGTCGCCGCAGTCGCCGGCGCCCTCGGAGCCGTCGGCACCCCCAGCTCCGCCGGCCGGTGGCCCCGTCCCGGCCCCGGGCCCGTGCGTCGACCCCGACCCGCAGGTCGTCGCGACCTGCCTGGCGCCCGTGTCGGCGGTCGTCACGCTGCCCGGGGGGTCGGCCGCCCTCGTCGCGGAGCGGACCACCGGGCGCATCCTGCGGGTCGCGCCGGACACCCCGCCGCAGGTCGTCGCCACCGTGCCCGTCGACGCCACCGGCGACGGCGGGCTCACCGGGCTCGCGCTCTCCCCCACCTACACCGAGGACCAGCTGATCTACGCCTACGCGACGACGGCGGCCGGGAACGCGGTGCTGCGTATCGCCGAGGGCGACGTGCCCAAGCCGGTGCTCACCGGCATCCCGCGCGGGGCGTCGGGCAACCGGGGCGCGGTCGGGGTGGAGCCGACGGGGACGCTGCTCGTCGCGACCGGCGACGCCGGGGACGCGACGGCCGCGGCCGCCCCGACCTCCCTCGCGGGCAAGCTCCTGCGCATCGACCCGTTCGGCCGTCCCGCGCCGGGCGACCCGGACCCGGCGTCGCCGGTCATCGGCTCCGGGCTGCACGCCCCCGGCGACGTGTGCCCCGACGCCACGTCGAACACGACGTGGGTCACCGACCGCGCCGGCACCCGTGACGTCCTGCTCGCCGTCCGGCCCGGCTCCGTGCCCGGCGCGGCCGCGGCCGCCGCCCCGGCCTGGACGTGGCCGGACCGGCCGGGCGTGGACGGGTGCGCCGCCGGCGGGGGCTCGCTGTTCGTCGGGCTCAGCGGCACGAAGGCGATGTACGTGCTCAAGCCGACCGCCGAGGGCCGCTTCGTCGGCGCGCCCGAGACGGTCCTGCCGAACACCTACGGCCGCATCTCCGGGGCCGATCTCGCCTCGGACGGGATGCTCTGGATCGGCACGGTGAACAAGGACCCGGGCGGCACGCCGGGCCCGACGGACGACCGCGTGATCCGCATCCGTCCGCCGTCGGGCGGCGGCTCCGGCCCGGACTGACGCGGCCGCCTCGGCTGGTGCAGCACGACGGGGAAGGCTGCTCGCCCCGCGCCGGCGACGGCTGGTGCGCAGCGCGACGGAGGAGCGCTGACCCAGCTACGTCGCCCTGGCGCGAGAACACAGCACCACACCACGGCCCCGTCACCGACCGGGGCAGCGGTCTGGTGACGGGGCCGTGGTGCTTCGGGGAGCGGACGGGCCCTCGGGGCCGTCCGACCGTGTCGGAGTCGGTCGGACGGACCGGGGGTGGACCGCCGCGAGGTCCGGGGTGGGGAGCCCGGACCGTTCCTAGGCGAACGAGAGCACGCTGCCGAGCTGCGGCGCGCTCCCGGTCGTGGCGGCGCCCCAGTGCGTGGCGTCGGCCTTGCCGTTCGAGACGGCGTGGGTCACGTCGGTCGACATGAGCCCGAGCTGGTCGGACGCCTCGTGCGGGGTGAGGCCGCCCTTGGCCGCGGCGGACCAGTTGGTCGCGGCGTGCTGCGCGTCGGCCTTCGTGTTGTCCGCGAAGTGGCCGGCGTCGGTCTTCATGGCCGCGATCGGCAGCGAGGTCGGGAGCGACGGGGCCGAGGTCGGCAGCGACGGGGCCGACGTCGGGAGCGACGGGGCCGAGGTCGGCAGCGACGGGGCCGAGGTCGGAGCGACGGCGCCTTGTCCTTCAGCGTCGACGCGGCGTGGGTCGCCGTGTCCTTCGCGCCCGTGGCGTGGTGCTCGAACGAGCTCGACACGTCGTGCGCCGACACGTGCGGGGCGTGCGAGAGCGGCGAGGCCTTGGCGGCGTCCTGCAGCTCGTGCGCGCCGTGGCCGGCCTGCCCCTGGATGTCGTGGGTCGTCGGGACGCTCGGCGCCTCCGACGCGAACGCGAGGGATGCCGTGCCGCCGGCGAGCGCCAGGGCCGCAGCGGCCGTGAGGGCCCCTCGGCCGGCGAGGCGAGCGGCGTGGGACGACGGCTGGGGAGCGTGGTGAACGCCCATGCGGAGGCCTCCTCCTATCGGTGTTTGCGAGTACGACCGGTCGGCGGATCAAGAGTTGGTCCGCCTGGAGTCCAGCCACGAGCTGTTCTCCGCAGACTCCAACGGGTGAGTCCTGATCGGGTTACGGATTGGTCACGGTGAGTCTGTCGGAGTACGCCACGTCACACTGCGCGACCGCCGGGCACGAATGGTGATCACCAGTCGTGTGCGGGAACGACGAAGGGCACCTCCGGCCACCTGGGGCGGCCGGAAGTGCCCTCCGGGACGTGCGGGATCAGGACGAGGCGGCGACCCGCTCGAGCACCAGCGACTGCACCCGGGCCGCGTCGGCCTGCCCGCGGGTGGCCTTCATGACGGCGCCCACGATCGCGCCGGCGGCCTTCGTCTTGCCGGCCCGGATCTTCTCCGCGACGGCGGGCTGGGCGGCGAGGGCCTCGTCGACCGCGGCCGTGAGCGCCGAGTCGTCGCTGACGACCGCGAGACCGCGCCCGGCGACGACCTCGTCCGGCGCGCCCTCGCCCGCGAGCACCCCGTCGACGACCTGGCGGGCCAGCTTGTTCGTCAGCGTCCCGTCGGCCACGAGCGCGATGACGCGGGCGACGTGCTCCGGGCTGATCGCCAGCGCGGTCAGGGCCACGCCCCGGGTGTTGGCCTCCTGCGAGAGGTAGGAGACCCACCAGGACCGGGCGGACTCCGACGGGGCACCCGCCGCCACGGTGTCGGCCACGAGGTCGAGCGCGTCGGCGTTGACCAGGTCCCGCATCTCCTCGTCGGAGAGCCCCCAGTCGGTCTGGATGCGCGCCCGCCGCTCCCAGGGCCGCTCGGGCAGGGCCGCGCGCAGCTTCTCGACCCACTCGGCCGACGGCTCGATCGGCACGAGGTCGGGCTCGGGGAAGTAGCGGTAGTCGGCGAGGGTCTCCTTGGCGCGCCCGGGCGAGGTGGTGCCGGACTGCTCGTCGAAGTGGCGGGTCTCCTGGCGGATCGTCCCGCCCGAGAGCAGCACGCCCGCCTGCCTGCCCATCTCGTAGCGCACCGCCCGCTCGACCGAGCGCAGCGAGTTGACGTTCTTGGTCTCGGTGCGCGTGCCGAACTCGGTCGCGTCCTTCGCCATGAGCGAGAGGTTGACGTCGCAGCGCATCGAGCCCTGGTCCATGCGCGCGTCGGAGACCCCGAGGCCCTTCACGATGTCGCGCAGCGCCGAGACGTAGGCCCTGGCCACCTCGGGGGCGCGGACCCCGGCCCCGACGATCGGCCGGGTGACGATCTCGATGAGCGGGACCCCCGCCCGGTTGTAGTCGAGCAGCGAGTAGTCGGCGCCGTGGATGCGGCCGGTGGCGCCACCCATGTGCAGCGACTTGCCGGTGTCCTCCTCCATGTGGGCGCGCTCGATGTCGACCCGCCACGTCGTCCCGTCGTCGAGCGGGACGTCGAGGTACCCGTCGAAGACGATGGGGTCCTCGTACTGGGAGATCTGGAAGTTCTTCGGCATGTCCGGGTAGAAGTAGTTCTTCCGGGCGAAGCCGCTGCGCTCCCGCACCGAGCAGTTCAGCGCCAGGCCGATGGTCACCGCGCTCTCGACGGCGCGGGCGTTGACCCGCGGGAGCGAGCCGGGCAGGCCGAGGCACACCGGGCAGACGTGGGTGTTGGGTTCCGCGCCGAACTCGTTGCGGCAGCCGCAGAACATCTTCGTGGCCGTGTTGAGCTCGACGTGCACCTCGAGCCCCATCACGGGGTCGAACCGCTCGACGACCTCCTCGACGGTGTAGGGCGCGGCCTCCACGGTGCTGGTCATGACGCCCCCTGCAGCGCGGCGGGATCGGGGATGGTCGAGGCGAACGGGACGCCGGCGGCGGCGTCCCGGGCGACCTCGTAGGCGGCCGCGACCCGGTAGGCGCGGTCGTCGGCCAGGGCGGGCGTCATCACCTGCAGCCCGACCGGCATGCCGTCCTCCGGCGCCCGGCCGCACGGCACCGACAGCCCCGCGGTGCCCGCGAGGTTGGCCGGGATCGTGCAGAGGTCGGCGAGGTACATCGCCACCGGGTCGTCGACGCGGTCGCCGATGGGGAACGCCGTCGTCGGCACCGTCGGGGAGACGAGCACGTCGCAGCGCTCGAAGGCCGCGGCGAAGTCGCGCACGACCAGCGTCCGGGCCTTCAGGGCCTTGCCGTAGAGCGCGTCGTAGGACCCGGCCGACAGCGCGTGCGTGCCGATCATGATCCGGCGCTTCACCTCGGGCCCGAAGCCGGCCTCGCGGGTGAGCGACATGACCTCGTCGGTCGAGTGCGACCCGTCGTCGCCGACGCGCAGGCCGTAGCGCATCGCGTCGAAGCGGGCGAGGTTCGAGGACGCCTCGCTCGGCGCGATGATGTAGTACGCCGGCATGGCCGAGGAGAACGAGGGGCAGGAGACCTCGACGACCTCGGCGCCCAGGTCGGTCAGCACCCGCACGGCGTCGGTGAACGCCGAGAGCACCCCGGTCTGGTAGCCCTCGCCCGACAGTTCGGTGACCACCCCGACGCGGACGCCCGACAGGTCGCCGCGCGCGCCGGCCAGGGCCGCCTCGACGACGGGGGGCAGCGGCGCGTCGATGGAGGTCTGGTCGTTCGGGTCGTGGCCGCCGATGACCTCGTGCAGCATCGCCGCGTCGAGCACGGTGCGCCCGAACGGCCCGACCTGGTCGAGCGAGGACGAGAACGCGACGAGCCCGTAGCGCGAGACGGTGCCGTAGGTGGGCTTGCACCCGACGGTGCCGGTGAACGCGCCCGGCTGGCGGATGGACCCGCCGGTGTCGCTGCCGATCGCCAG
Source organism: uncultured Actinomycetota bacterium (assembly GCA_963849235.1). Lineage (GTDB taxonomy): Bacteria > Actinomycetota > Actinomycetes > Mycobacteriales > Pseudonocardiaceae > Actinomycetospora. The sequence continues at coordinate 41,702 of CAWKGY010000022.1, forward strand.
CGGGGTCTCGCCCGACGCCGTCGCGGCCGCGGAGCCACCGCTGGAGCCGCCGGGCACCCGCGAGGGGTCCCACGGGTTGCGGACGGCGCCGAAGGCCGAGTTCTCGTTCGACCCGCCCATGGCGAACTCGTCGAGGTTGGTCTTGCCCAGCGGCACCAGGCCGGCGTCGCGCAGGCGGCTCACCGCGGTGGCGTCGTACGGCGGGCGCCAGCCCTCGAGGATCCGCGAGGCGCAGGTGGTCGGCATGTCGGCCGTCACCATGTTGTCCTTGATCGCGACCGGCACGCCCGCGAGCGGGCTGCGCACCGTGCCCGTGGCGATCTCGTCGTCGATCGCCGCGGCGGTGGCCAGGGCCTGCTCGGCGGCGACGTGCAGGAACGCGTTCTGACCAGCGGCCTCGACGGCCTCGATGCGGGCCAGGTGTGCGCGGGTCACCTCCACCGAGGAGACCTCGCGGGCCTGCACGCGGCGGGCGATCTCGGCGGCGTCGAGCCGGGTCAGCTCCTCCCCGGCGCTCACGGCTCCTCCCCCAGGATGCGCGGCACGCGGAAGCGGCCCTCCTCGGCGGCGGGAGCGCCCGCGAGGGCGACCTCCCGGTCGAGGCTGGGCGCGGGCTCGTCGGGGCGCAGGACGTTGGTCAGCGGCGCGACGTGGCTGGTGGGCGGGACGTCGTCGTCGATCTCCGACACCCGGCCCACGGTGTCGAGGATCGCGTCGAGCTGGCCGGAGAACACGTCGAGCTCGTCGTCGGTGACGGCCAGCCGGGCCAGTCGGGCGAGATGGGCGACGTCCTCGCGCGTGATGTCGGACATGATCCTCCGAGTGGGGATCCGCGGGGATCCTCCGTGTCGTACCTGGACCGATCCATCCTAGGCGCCACGCCCGGGACCCCTCGACACGGTTTGGCGCCGGGCCGGCCGCCCAGGTTTACCGGGGCGCCGCGCTGCCCACCTCCCGCCGGGCCCCGACCCGGGTCCTCGCCCCGCATCCGTCCCGACTGGCACACTCGCCGCGCCCGACGGAGCGTGCACGACACCGGCGGGCTCGTCGGTGTGCCCACGGCGCGCCCGACCGGGCCTTCCGGGGTACGGCCGTGCGGTGGTGAGCGGTGCGACGACGGGACGAACACCGAGGACGGAGGCGACGTGACCTACTTGCTGCGAGTGGTGCTGCCCGACAGGCCGGGCACCCTCGGCGCGGTCGCGTCCGCCCTCGGCGGCGAGGGCGCGGACATCCTGTCGGTGGACGTCGTGGAGCGGCACCAGGGCGTCGCGGTCGACGACCTCGTGGTCGACCTGCCCTCGGCCCGCCCCCCGGACGTGCTCATCACCGCCGCCGAGTCGGTGCGTGACGTGACGGTGGAGTCGGTCCGGCCGTTCTTCGGACCGCTGGACACCGCCCGCGAGCTCGAGCTCGTCGAGTCCGTCGCGGCCGACCCCGACGCCGGGATCGCGCTGCTGACGGACGCGGTGCCGCGGATCTTCCGGTCGGCGTGGGCGATGGTGGTGGAGGCCTCGACGGGTGACGTGTGGGGCGACGGCGGGACACGGGTGCACCGGGTCGCGGCCAGCTCGGCCGCCCCGGAGACCGACGCCGAGACGCTCCCGTGGCTGCCGTTGACGAAGGCCACGGTCCTCGACCCGACCGGCGGCCACGAGGTGCCCTCGGCGTGGACCGACCTGGACACCGAGCTCGCCGCCGCGCCCCTCGGGCGCCCGGACCGGGCGCTGGTGCTGGGACGTCCGGGCGGGCCGGCGTTCCGTCCCTCCGAGCTCGCGCGGATCTCGCATCTCGCGGGCATCGTCGCGACCATGACCGGCTGAGACTCCCCCGAGCGGCCCGAGCGGTCAGTGGCGCGGCTCGGAGCGGGTGCGGAACCCGCCGAGGTTCGGCCCCCAGCCCGGGCGGCGGCGCTCCGCCAGCCGGGGTGACACGGCCTGGCCGAGCGCGTAGCGCACGAGCTCCTCGTTGCCGGTCGCGAGCCAGGTGCCGTCGGGCCCCTTGAGCGTGTCCTCGAACCCCATCCGCGTGTCGAGGTTGTTGCGGCGCGCGTAGTCGAGGACCGGCCAGGCGCCGCCCTCCTCGCCGTGCAGCAGGATCGGCACCTGCATCGGGCCGAGCGCCTTGAGGATGCGGACGGCCTCGGCGACGGCGGTGTCCGGGTCGGTCACCGTGACCTCGGCGAGCACCCGCACCGTGCCGTGCGGGACACCGGCCTGCTTGAGCTGGACGGCGTCGCCGGTGGTCCAGACCCCGAGCTCGATCCCGATCCCGACCGAGTCCAGCGCCTCGCAGACGATCTCCCAGCCGCGCTCGTGGACGTTCACCGACGCGACGTCCGGGCGGGCGTGCGAGGGCAGGCGGGCCCACTGCTGCACGAGGTCGGTGCGCTTGAACGGGTCCGGCTCCACCCACCGCGCCGTGGTCACGCCGATCTCCATCGACGGCACGGCCTGGCGGATGGCCGACACGACGGTGCCGATCGGGCGAGCGTCGAGGCTCTCCTGGCCGTCGGTGTCGCGCGGATGGACGTGGAAGCTGGTCACCCCGAGCGCCGCCACGGCTCGGGCGTCCCTCGCCAGGTGCCGCGGGGTCATGGGGACGGCGGGGTAGACGTCGGCCGGGCGGGCGCCGTTGGGACAGCACTGGAGCATCTCGGCGCCACCTCCTCGTACGTCCCGCCGCGTCGCCCTCGCGCGGACCCTCACCAGGATATGCGACCAGCTTCAACCTTTTCGGCGTCGACATCAACGTCTGCACGTGCGTCTGCACGCGTTTTCGGTGGAAGCCACCCATCCGCTACACGGGACCCCGCTGCGTGACCGGGTGAGCGCGGAGCGGCAGGGCTACCCGTCAGCCGGCGCTGCCTCCTCCGCGACCGGGGCGTCCTCCCCCGGGACCTGGGCGTCCTCCTCCGGGACCTGGGCGTTCTCCCGTGCCGCATCCGGCCCCTGCTCCAGCAGCACGCGGAACCCGTCCTCGTCGAGGATCGGCACCTTCGCGGCGACCGCCTTGTCGTACTTCGAGCCGGGCTCGTCGCCGACCACCACGAACGCCGTCTTCTTCGACACCGACCCCGCGGCCCGTCCGCCGCGGAGGAGGATCGCCTCCTTGGCCTCGTCCCGGGAGAGCGTGGGCAGCGACCCGGTGACGACGATCGAGAGGCCCTCGAGCGTCCGCGGCACGGCCTCGTCGACGTCCTCGGCCAGGTCCACCCCGGCGGCCCGCCACTTCTCGACGACCTCGCGGTGCCAGTCCACCGAGAACCACTCGCGGACCGCCGCCGCGATCGTCGGCCCGACGCCGTCGACCGCCGCCAGCTCCTCCTCGCTCGCGGCGTCGATCGCGTCGACGGAGCGGAACTGCCGGGCGAGGGCCTGCGCGGCCGTCGGCCCGACGTGGCGGATGGAGAGCCCGACGAGCACCTTCCACAGCGGGCGGTGCCGGGCGCTCTCCAGGTTGGCCAGCAGCTTGCGGCCGTTCGCCGAGAGGGCGCCCGCCTTGGTGCGGAAGAGCGGGACCTGCTCGAGCTCGTCCTCGGTGAGGGCGAACACGTCGCCCTCGTCCTGGACCGCGCCCGCCGCCAGCAGCGCCGTCGCCGCCTCGTAGCCGAGCACCTCGATGTCGAAGGCGCCGCGCCCGGCGACGTGGAAGAGCCGCTCCCGCAGCTGCGCGGGACAGGACCGCGCGTTGGGGCAGCGCAGGTCCTTGTCGCCCTCGCGCATCGGGCGGAGCTCGGTGCCGCACTCGGGGCAGTGGGTCGGCATGACGAACGCGTGCTCGTCGCCGGTGCGGGCCTCGACGACCGGCCCGAGCACCTCGGGGATCACGTCGCCCGCCTTCCGGATGATCACCCGGTCCCCGATGAGGACGCCCTTGCGCTCGACCTCCCCCGCGTTGTGCAGCGTGGCCAGCGAGACCGTGGACCCGGCCACCAGCACCGGGTCCATCTCGGCGAACGGGGTGACCCGCCCGGTGCGCCCGACGTTGACGCTGATGTTGCGCAGCGTCGTCGTGGCCTGCTCGGGCGGGTACTTGTACGCGATCGCCCACCGAGGGGCCCGGGAGGTGGAGCCGAGGCGGCGCTGGAGCGCGACGTCGTCCACCTTGACCACCACGCCGTCGATCTCGTGCTCGGCGTCGTGCCGGTGCTCGCCCCAGTAGCGGGTGTGGTCGATGACGGCGTCCACCCCGTGCAGCACCCGGGTGTGCGTGGACACCGGCAGCCCCCACGTGGCCAGCGCGTCGTACGCCTGGGACTGCCGCTCGGGGGTGAACCCGCGGCGCTTGCCCATCCCGTGGCAGATCAGGTGCAGCGGGCGGGTCGCGGTGACCCGCGGGTCCTTCTGGCGCAGGCTGCCCGCCGCGGAGTTGCGGGGGTTCGCGAACGGCTGCTTGCCCGCGGCGACGAGCCCGGCGTTGAGCTCCTCGAAGTCGGTCAGGCGGAAGAAGACCTCGCCGCGCACCTCGATGAGCTCCGGGACGGGGAACTCGTCGGTGCCGGTCAGCTCGGTGGGCACGTCGGCCAGGGTGCGCATGTTCAGCGTGATGTCCTCGCCGGTGCGCCCGTCACCCCGCGTCAGCGCACGGGTGAGGTGGCCGTTCTCGTAGAGCAGGTTCACCGCGAGGCCGTCGATCTTGAGCTCGCACAGGTACTGCAGCTCCTCGGTGGGGTGGTCCAGCTCGCGCTGCACCCGCAGCACCCACTCGCGCAGCTCCTCGGCCTCGAACGCGTTGTCCAGCGAGAGCATCCGCTCGAGGTGGTCCACCGCGACGAAGTCGGTGGAGAAGCCGCCCCCGACCCGCTGTGTCGGGCTCGCGGGCGTGACCAGCGACGGGTACTGCTCCTCCAGGCGCGCCAGCTCGCCGAACAGCTCGTCGAACTCGCCGTCGGTGACGATGGGCGCGTCCAGCACGTAGTAACGGAACTGGTGGTCGGCCAGGACGTCGGCCAGTTCCTTGTGCCGCGCCAGGGCGTCGGCGGGCACATCGGGCACGACGGGCGGCGAGGCGAGCGGTGCTGCTGCAGGGGTCTCGCTGGTCACGCGGCCGAGACTAGCCGCGGGGTCCGACAGTCAATCCCGGTTCACACGACGAGGGCTAACCCGGCTCACCACGACGAGGGCGGGTCCGCGAACGCCCGCGCGAGCTCGACGCAACGCGCCATCGCGGTGCGTGCCCAGCCCGGGCTCGCGCCGGCCAGTCCGCAGGTCGGGGTGACGACGGCGTGGTCGGCCAGCCGCTCACGGTCGAAGCCGAGGCGGTCCGCGAGCTCGAGCGCCGGACGGGCGAGCGCCTCGAGCTCCGGACGCCCGGTCGGGTCCGTCGAGGGCACCAGCCCGAGCCACAGCTCGGTCGCCGTGTCCCAGAGCTCGCCGAGGGCGTCGAGCACCGTGCCCGAGCGGTCCAGCGCGGTGAGGTCGACGGCCACCGCGTCCGCGCCGGTCGCGCCGAGCAGGGCCAGCGGCGGCGTCGGGTGGCAGCAGTGGACGACGACGCCGACCGCGCCCGCCTCCCTCGCCGCGGCGACGAGCGTCGCCAGCCCGGCGCGGGCCTCGGAGCCGGGCACCGCGCGGACCGTGCCGTAGCCGCTCGGCGTGGACAGGGCGCCGGCGAGGACGGCGGGCAGGGTCGGCTCGTCGAGCTGGACCACGACCTCGGCCCCGGTCCGCCGGGCGAGGTCGGCGACGTGGCCGCGCAGCCCCTCGGCGAGGCTCTCGGTGAACTCGGTGACCGCCCCCGGGTCGGTCAGCACGCGGTTCCCGCTGCGCAGCTCCACCCCGGCGGCGAGCGTCCACGGGCCCGCGACCTGGGTCTTCACCCGCCGCGGGGCGGCCGCGGTCTCGCCGAGGGCCTCGTCGAGCGAGTCGAGGTCGCGGGCGAGCAGCTCGACGGCGCGCCGGTGGTGGATGCCCGGACGGGCCGTGACCCGGTAGCCCGAGGGCCGGACCTCGACGGCCAGGTCGACCAGCAGCGCCGTCGCGCGCCCGACCGTGTCCGCCCCCACCCCGCGGGCGGGCAGCTCCGGGAGGTACGGGAAGTCGGGCAGCTCGCCGACGACCGTGCGGGCCGCCTCGCGGTGGTCGGTCCCGGGCAGCGAACCCAGCCCGGTCGCCCGCTCCTCCGGTCGGCGCGCCGGGACCGGCGCCGGGCCCGCGTCGGGACCCCGCTCGGCGTCGTCGGGACCGGGCAGCACCAGGGCGGACAGCGGGTCGCTCACCCCCCAGGTCTACCAGCAGTTCTGGCACCCTGGAGGGCGCCATGCCCCGCCTCGACGAACCGACCTGGCGCGCCCGCGCCGCCGCCCACGCGCAGCGGGCCGACGCGTTCACCGCGGGGCACCGGGCGCGCGCCGCGACGGGCGAGGCCCACCCCGTCGAGGACTTCCTCTTCACCTACTACCCGACCCGTCCGGGACGCCTGCGGGTCTGGCACCCGGGCGCGGGGGTGGAGCTCGAGAACGCCGACGAGCGCGCGGGGTGGAAGCACTACGCCCCCGACGGTTCCCGGGTCGACCCGACGACGATCCGGGCGGAGACGATCGCCTTCGTCCGGGACCTGCTCGAGGCCACCGCGACCCGTCCCGCGCACCTGGGCTGCTTCGGGCTGCACGAGTGGGCCATGGTCTACCGGGCGGGCGGGACCCGTCACCCGGTGCCGCTGCGCCTCGGGGCGGACGGGACCGACGCCGTCGTCGAGAACCACCGGATCCGCTGCACCCACTACGACGCCCACCGCTTCTTCACCGCGGACGCCGTGCCCCGCAACACCGAGCGCCCCACCCGGGAGCGCCAGGTGGAGCTGGAGCAGCCGGGATGTCTGCACGCGACGATGGACCTCTACAAGTGGGCGACGAAGCTGGGTCCGCTGGTGCCCGGTGAGCTCCTGCTGGACTGCTTCGCCCTGGCCCGCGACGTCCGGATCCTCGACATGCGGGCCTCGCCCTACGACCTCGCCGCGCACGGCTACCTCCCGATCCGCATCGAGACCGCGGCGGGGAAGGCGGAGTACGCCGAGGCCCAGCGCGGGTTCGCGGCCCGCGGGACGGTGTTGCGACAGCGTCTTCTGGGCACTCTCGTGAACCACTAGGGTCTCCGCCACCGACGCGGGAGGGCCACCGCCGCAGCCTCCCGGCCTGCCGTCGCTTCTTCTCGCTCGTCCCACATCATCGTCACAGCTCCGTGCCGCAGGCTGCCGGAGAGTCGGGACGGCGGGGAGGGGGATCGCGATGCAGGTGCAGGTGGAGCTGCCCGAGAACATGGACGTGGCCGCGCACGAGGCCGCCCACGCGCGCGACGAGGTGCCGGACCGCACGCCCTACGGCCTGCACCACCTCGAGGACGACCCGGACGTGCACGTCCACTTCCGCCCGTCGCTGCACGCGGCGCCCGCGGCGTGGGTGTCGCGGAAGGTGCGCAATCGGCTCGACGGCTACGAGCCCGTCGCCGCGGCCGTCGCGGCCCTCACCCCCGCGCGCCGCCGCGCGGACGTCGTGCTGTGCATGGACGAGCTCACCGGCTTCCCCGCCGCCCTCGTGCCCGGCGGTCCGCCCGCGGTGTCGAACATCGTCTGGGCGGGGCGACCCGAGGACTACTCCCGCGTGGACCGCGCCCTGGTCGGCCGGGCCATCGGCCGGCTCTCCGGGGTGATCACCCAGGCGGCGGGCGCCGATGTCGACCTCACCGAGGCCTGGGACCTCGACCCCGCCCGGGTCCACCACATCCGGCTCGGGATCGACACCGAGTTCTTCCCCCCGCAGCCGTGGTCGGAGGCGACGACGACCGTGGCGAGCGTCGGGGACGACCACTTCCGCGACCACCCGCTGCTGGTCGAGGCCGTCGCCCGGGTGCGCAAGCAGGGCGTCGACGCGCGCCTGGAGCTCGGCACCACCCGCGCCGACGTCGACATGCCGTCCGACATGGGCGTGCTGCACCGGCGCCGGATGGAGGGCGCGGTGCGCGCGATGTACGCACGGTCCTCGGTGATCGCCGTGGCCCTCGCGCCGACGCGGCGCGGCAGCGGCTCCACCGTGGTCCTCGAGGCGGCCGCGAGCGGACGACCCGTCGTCGTCACCCGCAACCCCGCCATGGAGGGCCTCGTCGAGCACGGGGTGCGCGGGCTGCTCGTCGACCCCCAGGACCCGGACGCGATGGCCGAGGGGATCGCCGAGCTGCTCGCCGACCCGGAGCGGGCGCGGGCGATGGGCGAGGCCGCCCGGCGCTGGGTCGTCGAGGAGCACACCTCCGCGGTGATGGCCGCCGACATCCGGCGCGTGCTGCGCTCCGCCACCGGCGCCTGACCCGCGGCGGCGGCGGGGAATCCCCCTCGCCCGCCCGTTGTTATCGGTAATCGATACCGACAACGGGAGGTGGCTGATGGCTCGCAACGACGTCCGGACCGCAGGACGCGCAGCGAAGCGGAGCCGGACCATCGAGATCGTGAAGCTGCGCTCGACGGCGGGGACGGGCACGACCTACGTGACCCGGAAGAACCGCCGCAACGACCCCGACAGGCTGCTGCTGCGCAAGTACGACCCGCGCGTGGCGCGGCACGTCGAGTTCCGCGAAGAGCGCTGAGGACAGGAGACGACCATGAAGGTGCGTACATCGCTGAAGGCGCTCAAGCAGAAGCCGGGCTCGAGCGTCGTCCGTCGCCACGGGAACACCGTGGTGATCAACAAGACGAACCCGAAGTGGAAGGCCCGCCAGGGCTGACCGCTCAGGCCGGGTCGGTGACGCGCAGCAGCAGGGCGACGAAGGCGTCGGCCTGCAGGCGCCCACCGGCCCGGACCTCGCCGCCGCGGCGCTCGTCGTCGGCGACGAGCTCCGCGGCCACGCGGTCCAGGGCGCGCAGCAACGGCTGGGCGAGGTCGGCGGAGATGTCACCGGAGAGATCCAGCGTGCCGTCGGGCAGGCGGTCGGTCCGGATGCTGGCGAGGGCGTCGCGGAGCGTGGCGCGCGGCTCCCCCGCGACGAGGTCGGGGTCGGCGCTCATCGAGGACCCGGCGCGCGGACTACCGCCGGGCCAGCCGGCGACCCGTCCGGGGCCCGTAGTCGATCCCGTAGTGGGCGAAGATCGCCGGCTCGTCCTCGACGGGCAGCTCGCCGTCCGTGTCGATGGACGGCGCCTCCTTGGCGAGGTCCTTCGCCACGGTGACCTTCACGTGGTCGGGGTGCACCAGCGCGCCGTGCAGCGGGACGAACGCCAGGCGCTTGCGGTTGAACATCCCGGTCTCGACCGTCGCGAACGTCGGTTGGTCGGTGGCCGTGTCGTAGTACACCGCCTCCATGTCGCCGATCTTCGACCCGGACGGGTCGACGACCTTCTTGCCCAGCCAGTCGCGGATGTTCTCGGCCTCGAACGCCATGACCGGTGATCGTAGGGCCACCCGCTCGTCCCGTGCGTCCGTCGAGGTGCGGCGGCGTGGCGTCGCCGGGTCTTCGGGCGTCTTCGGGCCGGACGACCGCGGCGTCCGACGCCCTCAGGCCGTCGTGGTGATCGTCGCCGAGCCGAGCACGCGGTCGTCGTCGTACACGACGACCGCCTGGCCGGGCGCGACCCCGCGCAGCGGCTCGGCGAGCTCGGCCTCGAGACCCGTCGCCGACACCGTCACGCGCGCCGGCGCCAGCCCGCCGTGGGCACGGACCTGCACGACGACGTCGTCGGTCACCCCCGGCTCGCCGTGCCACACCGGCGCCGAGGCCGACAGCGCGCGGACGTCGAGCTCCTCGGCCGGGCCGACCGTGACCGTGCGGGACACCGGCTCGATGCCGAGCACGTAGCGCGGCCGGCCGTCCGGGGCGGGCCGCTCCAGCCCGAGGCCGTGGCGCTGGCCGACGGTGAAGTGCGCGACCCCGGTGTGCCGCCCGAGCACGGCCCCGGACGCGGCGTCGACCAGCTCCCCCGGCGTCTCGCCGAGCCGGTCGGCCAGGAACCCGCCGGTGTCGCCGGAGGGGATGAAGCAGATGTCGTGGCTGTCGGGCTTCTCGGCCACGACGAGCCCCCGCCGCGCGGCCTCGGCCCGGACCTCCGACTTGGGGGAGTCCCCCAGCGGGAACATCGCGTGCGCGAGCTGGTCGGCCGTCAGCACCCCGAGCACGTAGGACTGGTCCTTGTCCGGGTCGGCGGCCCGGCGCAGCACGCCGTCCTCGAGCCGGGCGTAGTGCCCGGTGACGACCGCGTCGAAGCCCAGCGCCAGCGCCCGGTCCAGCACCGCGGAGAACTTGATCTTCTCGTTGCAGCGCAGGCAGGGGTTCGGGGTGCGGCCCGCCGCGTACTCGGCGACGAACGGCTCGACGACGTCCTCGGTGAACCGCGCCGCCATGTCCCACACGTAGAACGGGATCTCGAGCACGTCGGCGCACCGCCGGGCGTCGCGGGAGTCCTCCACCGAGCAGCACCCGCGCGCGCCCTCGCGCATCGTCGCGGGCCTGGCGGAGAGCGCGAGGTGCACCCCGACGACGTCGTGGCCGGCGTCGCGGGCGCGCGCGGCCGCGACCGCCGAGTCGACGCCGCCGCTCATGGCGGCCAGGACCCTCACGAGCGGGCCAGCGCACCCCGGGCGCGCTCCACCACGGGGCCGATCGCGGCGACCGCGGCGTCCACGTCCGCGGCGGTCGAGCTGTGCCCGAGCGAGAAGCGCAGCGAGCCCCGGGCGGCGGCCTCCTCGACGCCCATCGCCAGCAGGACGTGGGACGGGCGGGCCACCCCGGCGGTGCAGGCCGAGCCGGTCGAGCACTCGATCTCGTGGGCGTCGAGCAGCATGAGCAGGCTGTCGCCCTCGCAGCCGGGGAAGGACAGGTGCGCATTGCCGGGTAGCCGGGCGGGACCGCCCCCGACCGACGGTGCGTCGAGCGGGACGCCGTTCAGCGTCGCGTCGGGAATCTCGGCGACGAGCCGCGCGACGAGGTCGTCGCGCAGCGCCGCGAGCTCCACCGCCCGCCGCGGGACGTCGTCGACGGCCGCGCGGACCGCGGCCGCCAGGGCGAGGGTCCCGGCGACGTCGAGGGTGCCCGACCGGACGTCGCGCTCCTGCCCGCCGCCGTGCAGCAGCGGGACGCAGGTGGCGTCGCGGCGCAGGAGCAGCGCGCCGACCCCGACCGGGCCGCCGAGCTTGTGCCCGGTGAGCGAGAGCGCGTCGGCGCCCGACGCCGCGAAGTCCACCGGCACGGAGCCGACGGCCTGGACCGCGTCGGTGTGCAGCGGCACGTCGAACTCGTGGGCGACGTCGGCGAGCGCGCGGACGTCGTTGACGGTGCCGACCTCGTTGTTGGCCCACATCACACTGACGATGGCGATCTCGTCGGCGTGGGCGGCGAGCAGCGCGCGGAGGTCGGCGGGGTCCACCCGGCCGGCCTCGTCGACGCCGAGCACGTGCAGCGTCGCCCCCTCGTGCTCGGCGAGCCACTCCGCGGCGTCGAGCACGGCGTGGTGCTCGACGGCGGAGACCACGACGCCGGTGCGGCGGGGGTCGGCGGCCCGGCGGGCCCAGAACACGCCCTTGACCGCGAGGTTGTCCGCCTCGGTGCCCCCGGTGGCGAGCACCACCTCGGTCGGGAGCGCGCCCACCGACTCGGCGATGCTCTCGCGGGCCTCCTCGACCTCCCGGCGCGCGCGTCGTCCCGCGGTGTGCAGCGAGGAGGGGTTGCCGACGCGGCCGAGCGCCTCGGTGTACCGGGCGACGGCCACCGGCAGCATCGGCGTCGTGGCCGCGTGGTCGAGGTACGTCATCGCTGATCGAGCGTAATCCGTCCGATGGTCGAGCGCTCCCACGACCTCCGGACCGCGCACGACGGGGGCCCGGACGTCGACCCACGGACGAGCGAAGGGCCCCTCCGGTCGAGTGGATCGACCGGAGGGGCCCTGCGTCCGTGGAGGAGCGGCGGGATCAGGCCCGCTTGCCGACCTCCTCGGTCAGCTGCGGGGCCACCGAGAACAGGTCGCCCACGATGCCGAAGTCGGCGATCTCGAAGATCGGGGCCTCCGGGTCCTTGTTGACCGCGACGATCGTCTTCGAGGTCTGCATGCCGGCGCGGTGCTGGATCGCGCCGGAGATGCCCAGCGCCAGGTACAGCTGCGGCGACACGGTCTTGCCGGTCTGCCCCACCTGGAACTGGTTCGGGTAGTAGCCGGAGTCGACTGCAGCGCGCGAGGCGCCGACGGCGGCGTGCAGCGAGTCGGCGAGCTTCTCGACGACCTCGAAGTTGTCCGCCGAGCCGACACCACGGCCACCGGCGACGACGACGCTCGCCTCGGTGAGCTCCGGGCGGTCGCCACCGACGATCGGGGCACGGTTCGAGACCTTCGCCGAGCGCGCGGCGTCGACCGCCGGGACCTCGACGGTCTCCTGCGTGCCCGCGGCCGCCTGCTCCTCGACCTCGAGCGAGCCCGAGCGCCACGAGATGATCGCGGTGTCGGTGGTGGCGTGCGACTGCACGGTGAACGCGCCACCGAAGATCGAGTGCGACCCGGTGCGGTCGCCGTCGAGGTCGACGAGGTCGTTCAGCCAGCCCGAGTTGGTGCGCACGGCCAGGCGGCCCGCGACCTCGCGGCCGTCGGCGCCGCCCGCCAGGAGCACCGCCGGCGGCGAGACGCGCTCGACGAGGGCGGCCAGGACGTCGACCTGCGGGGTCGAGAGGAAGTTGACCGCGTCGTCGGACTCGGCGACGTAGACCTTCTCCGCGCCGTGCGCGGCGAGGCCCTCGGCCAGCTTGGTGGCCGTGCCGGGCGTGCCGACGACGACCGCGGAGGGCTCACCGAGGCGGCGGGCCGCGGTCAGCATCTCGTAGGTGTTCTTCTTGATCTCACCGTCGACGTGGTCGACGAGGACCAGTACCTCAGCCATCTGGGTTCTCCTCGCGTTGCTCGTGGACGGTGCTCAGATGAGCTTCTGGCCGACGAGGAACTCGGCGATCTTCTGACCGCCGTCGCCCTCGTCCTCGACCTTCTGGCCGCCGGACTTCGGCGGGCGCGGGGCGAACGAGTCGACCTGCACGAGGGAGCCCTCGAGCCCGACCTCCGAGGCGTCGAGGCCCAGGTCCGAGATGCCGATGGTGCTCACCGGCTTCTTCTTGGCCGCCATGATCCCCTTGAACGACGGGTACCGCGGCTCGTTGATCTTCTCGCCGACGCTGACGACGGCGGGCAGCGACGCGGTGACGTCGCAGGTGCCCTCGTCGGTCTCCCGCTTGATCGACGCGGTGCCGTCGCTGACCGAGAGCGCGTTGGCGTGGGTGAGGGAGGGCCAGCCGAGGACCTCGCCGATCATCCCGGCCATGGCGCCGCTGCGGCCGTCGGTGGCCTCGTTGCCCGCGAGCACGAGGTCGACCTCGCCGACCGTGCCGATCGCCTTGGCGAGCACCTTCGCGGTGGCCACCGCGTCCGAGCCGTGGATGGCGTCGTCGTTCACGTGGACCGCCTTGTCCGCGCCCATCGAGAGGGCCTTGCGGACGGCGTCCGTGGCGCGGTCGGGGCCGGCGGTCAGGATGGTGACCTCGGCGTCGCCGGCCTCCTTGATCTTGAGCGCCTCCTCCACGGCGCGCTCGTTGATCTCGTCCAGCACCGCGTCCGACGAGGCACGGTCCAGGGTCTTGTCTCCGTCGGAGAGCGTGCGCTCCGACCAGGTGTCCGGCACCTGCTTGATGAGCACGACGATGTTCATGGGTCTGCTGTGACCTCCTGTGCCTGCGGATCCCGTGACCGCCGACGGCAGCTGTTACCCGCCGGTAGCTATTCGCTCTGAGCCGACTGTCCCACGAGCGCGGGCCGACGGCGACGTGGCGTACCCCTCTCATGTTACTCGCGAGTAGGTAGTAGGGAGCTACTCGTGGGTAACAAGCGAGGTGCCGCGGGACGCGTAGCCTGAACCGGACACATCGGATGAACGCCTCAGGAGTGTGCCGTGCCCGGTCTGATCGAGAAGGTCCAGCAGTTCCTCAAGAGCCCCCAGGGCCGCAAGTACACCGACCAGGCCAAGCGCTACGCGCAGGACCCGAAGAACCGCGCGAAGGCCCAGGACCTGCTCAGCCGGTTCCGCGGCAAGCGCTGACCCACCGCGGGCTCAGGCGCGGTTCACCGGGACACCCGTCCGGAGGACCGCCCGGAGCCGGGCGGAGAGATCGTCGAGCCCGCCCTCGCCGTCCAGCGCGCCGTCGGCGACGCACAGGTCCGCCGCGAGTCCCGGCGCCACACGGCCGGTGACCTCGCCGAGCCCGAGCAGGCGCGCGCCGGACGAGGTGGACGCGGCGACGACCGCCTCCGGGGCCATCCCGCACGCCGCCATCAACGGCAGCTCCTCCAGGTTGCGCCCGTGCGGGCCGACCCCGGAGTCGGTGCCCATCGCGATGCGGACCCCGGCCGCCACGGCCCGCCGGATCGACTCGGTGTGCACGTCCACGACGGCCGCCGCCTTGGCCACCACCTCGGCGGGCAGCCGGGCGCCCTGGGCCGCGGCCTCGAGGACCGCCCGCGGGGCCACCAGGGTCGGCACCAGCACGGTGTCGCGCGCGAGCATCAGCTCGATCGCCTCGTCGTCGAGGAAGATGCCGTGCTCGATCGAGCGGACCCCGGCGCGCACCGCGTTCTTGATGCCCCGCGCGCCCTGGGCGTGGGACATCACCTCGCGTCCCTGGGCCGCCGCCTCCGCGACGACGACCTCGATCTCCTCCGGGGAGAACTGCGAGTGCTCCGGGTCGTCGCCCGGCGAGAGCACGCCCCCCGTCGTACAGATCTTCACGACGTCGGCGCCCGCGCGCAGCACCTCACGGACCACGCGGCGCACCCCGTCGACGCCGTCGGCCACCCCGTCGGGCCGGCCCGGGTGCGGCACCGAGAGCGGCACGCAGTGCCCCGAGGGCATCCATCCGTCGGAGTGCCCCCCGGTCTGACCGAGGATCGACACCGCGATCCGCATCCGCGGGCCCTCGACCAGCCCGTCGGCCACCGCCTGCCGCACCCCGGCGTCGGCGCCGCCGGCGTCGCGGACCGTCGTCACCCCCGCCCGCAGGGTGGCCGTGAGGTTCCGGGCGGCCGCGAAGAACTGGTAGGAGAACGGCGTCGTCACCCGGGAGAGCAGGTCGACCCCGGAGCTGGTGACGTGCACGTGCGCGTCGACGAATCCAGGGGTGACGGTCGCGCCGGAGCAGTCCAGGGCGTCGTCGCCGTCGAGACCGGGTCCGACGTCGAGGATCGTCCCGGTCGCGGTGTCGACGACGACGTCGGCGGGTGCCGGCGCCGCCCCGGTCCCGTCCAGCACCTCGCCGCCGTGCAGGAGCAGCCGCGCCATCGTCGCCGTCCTCTCGTCCCGCCCCGCCCTCGTGCGAAGGGACCCCTCGGTCGCTCTATCCGCCCGCAGGTTCCCCTCGCGCCGGGACCGGGGCCGCGTCGCGCTCGTCGGAGGTCATGGGAGCACCTCGCCCCCGCCGCCGCTCGAGCAGCGCCCCGAGCGCGACGACGACGATGTTCGGGACCAGCGCGATCAGTCCTTCGTTCACGGTGCCGGTGTAGGGCCCGAAGGTCAGCGCGACGACGACGACCTCGCCGACGATCAACCCCGCGAGCAGCGGCCGCAGCCCCACCCAGCGGCGTGCGAAGAGCGCCAGGGCGAGCGCCGGGACGAGCTGGTCGAGCCCGGAGTAGGTGAGCAGCAGCAGGTTCGCGAGCAGGTCGGGGCGCACGATCGCGAGCACCAGGGCGATGGCGGTGAGCCCGACGACCGAGAGCTGGTTGGTGACCGTCTGGCCGCGCGGGGTCGTGGTGCGCACGAGGTTGCGGGCGACGAGCGTGGACATCCCGACGAGGAGGCCCGCGGCGGGCACCATCGCCGTCGCCGCGGTCGCCACGACCACCACCCCCACGAACCACGACGGGAAGACCAGCCCCGCGATGGTCAGGAGTGCCCCGTTGCTGCTGGTGGTGGGCGGGAGCGCGGTGAACGCGACGAACCCGATGATCATGGGGATCACCAGGCACACCGAGTAGACCGGCAGGTAGGCGTAGTTGCGGCGCACCGCGCGCTCCGAACCGGCGGAGAGCAGCGCGGGCCAGGAGTGGGGCAGCGTCATGAAGAGCACCCCGAGGGCCGAGGCCACCGTCGAGGAGATGAAGTATCCGGCGTCGTACTCCCCCGCGTGGATCGTGAGCATTCGCGGCGCCTCGGCGAGGATCCGCTCGAACGTCGGCCCGATCCCGCCGTTGACCGCCGCCGGGATCACCGCCACGAGCACGATCAGCACGACGAGCATGAGCGCGTCCTTGAGGTAGGACGTGGTGGCCACGCCCCGGATGCCCGCCCACAGGACGAAGGCCACGACGAGGACGAACGCGACGACCATGCTCACCGTGCCGGACGCCTTCTGCCCCGTCGCGAGCTGCACCGCGAGCCCGAGCCCGGTGATCTGGAGCTGCAGGTAGGGCAGCAGGAAGACCACGCCCAGCACCGCGACCAGCGCGCCGAACCCCCGCGAGCCGTAGAAGTCGGCGAGGAAGTCGGCCTGGGTGACGTGCCCGCGGTCGCGCGCCCGCCGCCAGATCATCGGGCCGAGGAAGTAGAGGCCCGCGTAGGCGAGCGGCACGTAGGGCAGCGCGTAGAGCGCCGCGGCGCCGCCGGCGAAGGCGAGGCCGGCCATCCCCAGGAACGTGAACGTCGTGAAGACCTCGCCGGCCTGCAGGAACCACATCGTCCAGGCGCCGAACTTCCGGCCGCCGACGGCCCAGTCCGAGACGTCCGTGATCGCCCCGCGCCGCCCCAGGGCCCCGACCCCGGCGATGACGAGGATCCCGACGAGGGTGACGACGAGCGTGGTGCTCACCGGAGGTCCTCGGTGATCGCGGGAGCCTCCGCCGGCTCGTCGTCGGGACCTCGGGCGCTCTCGACGAGCGCCAGGACCGGGGTGATCAGCAGGACCAGCACGCCCATCCACACCATGATCGACGGCAGCCCGAACCAGAGCGCGGGCCGGTTGACGAAGCCGAGCAGGGGTGCGGTCAGCAGGCCGACGGTGATCAGCACCAGGAGGCCGTAGCTGACGAGCATCACGGGACGTGGTCGGCGCATGCCCCACTGTGAAGTGGCCGTCAGGCGGATCGCAACGGTCGGTGCGCTACGTGCTCGTGAGCACTGCGTATCGCCGGAGGGCGTGTCGAGGACGGCGCCGAGTGGACGTCCAGGGCTGGGAGGGCGACCGTGGCGGCCCACTCGGCCAGGTCGCGCGGCCGAGTGGACCTCGAGGGCTGGGGTGGCGACCGTGGCGGTCCACTCGGCCAGGTCGCGCGGCCGAGTGGACCTCGAGGGCTGCGTCGGGAGCCGTGGGGGTCCACTCGGCGCCCGCCCGCGCACGAGAGCGCCTACGGGCGGCGGTGCCGTCCGCCCGTCTCGCGGGTCGGGTGCGGAGCGCGCAGCGGCGGGGAGGTTCGCGGCGGGCGGGGTGCGGGCACCGCGCGGTCCGCCGGCACGGGCGGAGCAGGAGTCGGCGACGGCGGGAGCGCGAGCGCCGGGCGCGAGCCCGCGACCAGGGCCTTCGGCACCGGGTCGGTCAGGCCGCCCCGCAGGAGACGGACGAGGGCCTCGTACCACTGGACGAGCAGCGTCCACGGCGCCGCGGGCGCGCGGGTCTCCCGACGACGACGGGCCACCACCTCGCGACACGGGCGGCAGACGTGCTGGGCGGTCGCCCCCAGCGGCGCCATGTCGACGACGGACCCGCAGAGGCCGACGGGCTGCTGACCGGTGCGGTTGGCCTGCTCGAGCTCGGTCGCCATGACGGCGTGCTCGGCGCCGTCGGCCCGGGAGGTCATGGACAGCGGTCGGTCACCCGGAGTCGGCGGCGGCCAGGATCCCCACCCGGCACGACTCACCTCGTCGACCGTCGATCGCGCTCCCGGAGCCGTTCGGCGCGCGTCGGTCGACATCGGTCCATTCTGCGGCCACGCGGCGCGACGCGGCGGTCGAGGCCTGCCGCCCGTGCGGGTGATTCTTCCGGTTGCGTTCTCCCCCAGCACCTCGCGGCCACGGCGGACGTGCGAACGACGTCCCCCCGATGGCGGCTTGGCAGATGATCAGGGGTCGCGCGACGTCCCGCCCGTCGCGGAATCCATGATCAACTGCCGAGCGTGACAGGAGCCGGATAGCGTGCCGCGGTCCGCGCCCACCGAGGAGGAGCCGCCCGTGGAGAGCACCGCGACCCTGCCCCTGACCGGCGAGCGCACCGTGCCCGGCATCGCGCACGAGAACTACTGGTTCCGCCGCCACGAGGCCGTCTACCGGGCGCTCGCCGCCGACTGCCGCGGCGCCACCGTGCTCGAGGCCGGCGTCGGGGAGGGCTACGGGGCAGCGCTGCTGGGCGGTGTGGCCGAGCGGGTGATCGGCCTCGAGCTCGACGCGCCGACCGCGGTGCACGTGGCGCGCCGCTACGGGCAGGCCCTCGACGTCGTCCGCGCCGACCTGCAGGCCCTCCCCCTGCCCGACGCCACCGTCGACGTCGTCGTCACGCTCCAGGTGATCGAGCACCTCTGGGACCAGCCGGGGTTCCTGCGCGAGTGCGCCCGCGTCCTGCGTCCCGGCGGGCGGCTGCACTGCTCGACGCCGAACCGGCTGACGTTCTCCCCCGGCAACGCCCTCACCGACCGCCCCCTCAACCCCTTCCACACCCACGAGCTGGCGGCCGACGATCTCGACGCTCTCGCCACCGGCGCCGGTCTGCAGGTCACCGCGATGCGCGGCCTGCACCACGGGGCCGCGCTCACGACCCGCGACGCCCGGCACGGCGGGTCGATCGTCGCCGCGCAGGTGGCGCTCGCGATCTCCGGGGAAGCGTGGCCGGACGCCCTGTCCGACGACGTGGCCGCGGTGACGGCCGACGAGTTCGACCTGCGTCCCGACGACGTCGACGCCTCGCTGGACCTCGTCGTCAGCGCGGTACGCCGGCGATGACGTCCGTCATCAGAGGTACTGGGTGTCCTCGGCGGGCGAGCTGGGCGGGAGCGTGGACGACCCGGCCGGGGGCGCGCTCAGGGCGCCTGGAGCAGGCAGTGGCGGGAAGAGCTGGAACCGGAAGTTGATGGTCGCGCTGTCCTGGGCGGCGGGGTCGGTGCTCGCGCTGGTCGTGATCATTCCCGCGGTGTCCGCGGTGTGCAGGGCCGCCAGCAGCCCCGCCAGCTGCCCGGCGGCGCCGTGGGGTGGCCGGTCGGTCTGGATCAGGGTGCGATGCGAGGCGGTCAGGGTCCAGGCCTGCGCGGAGCCGGCGCCCTGGTTGGTGGCGGTGACGACGTCGAGCAGCCAGTGCGCGGGTTTCCCGGCGAACGGCGCGGTCTTGTGTGCCAGTACCTCGACGACGTGATCGGCGCGGACCAGCCCGTGGTCGAGGGTTTCGATCCACACTCGCTCCAGTCCCACCTCGTCTTCCCCTTCCGTGGCGCCTGCCGTGGATCCGGTGCTCGATGTGATCCGCTGCTCGACGGTCGATGTGAGTACGTGGGTGGCCCTGACATCGCTCGTGCCACGCGCCCTGGGTGGTAGAGCAGACGCGTCAGGGGCGGCCCGGGCCGCAGCCTGCGCCCGCCGCCTGGTACCGACCCGATCATCGAGGGTGGAGCGCGGCGTGCCGCCGCTTGGGTGGTCGGTCCAGTCGGGGATCGCGTCGGCGCTGCGGGCTCGGAGCCGCCCCCGGCGATATCAGACCCTGTTCAGAGAGGCTTCCGGCGATCCACTCACCTCCTCGGTGTCAGACCGGTCGACAGCGTGCCGTCGCGCAGGGGTGACGGAGGGGAACGGGGCCCCGGGCCGGGTCGTCGGCGGGACCCGACGTGCGCCTGCTCGGTGGTCGGAGGGCGGGGTGCGCCGCGACGGTGGGCGGGCGGCGGACCCGGCCAGCCGCCACGGTGGGTGCGGGTCGCCGACCGCGGCGGGATCAGCCCAGGCGCCCTCTCGCCATGGCCCGGCGGATATTCGGTAAGCACGATGGCGACGAACTCGGCATCGAACATCGCCTGGTCGGCGCCGCGACTCGATCACCGATCGGGCCGACTCCGCGGCCGGCTCACCGCCCCGGCCCGCACGTCCACCAGGCGGGCCAGCGGGGGACGGGCCCACGATCGACGCGGCGTCGAGCACGAGTGGCATCGCTGAACACCTCCTCCGGTCACGACCACACCGGCCTGAGCGCTCTTATCTGCATCCCTGCTTACCAACTATCTGCAACTGTAGTTGGAGCTTTCAGGGAGAGTCAACGCCGAAATCTCGTGGGAAGGCGCTGCTCGATCCTCGGGGCGAGGGAGTCGCCGCCATGAGTTCTCTCCGTGGTGGAAACACGGTGCCCCCGTGGCAGGAGACGGGGCCGGGGAGATCACCCTCTACCAGTCGGTAACCTCCGGCGGGGGGAGACGCGAGAGGAGCGTGATGGGCCGCGAGGGCACGTTCTGCCTGGTGCTCCATTCCCACCTGCCGTGGCTGGCCCGCCACGGCGCCTGGCCGGTCGGTGAGGACTGGCTCTACCAGGCCTGGGCCCACTCGTACCTGCCCGTGGTCGACGTCCTCCACCGCCTGGCCGACCGGGGACACCGTGACCTGCTGACCCTCGGCGTCACCCCGGTCCTCGCCGCGCAGCTCGACCACCCGTACTGCCTGCGCGCGATGCACGCCTGGCTCGCCGACTGGCAGCTGCGCGCCCACGCGACCCACCGCCACCGGCCCGACGTCGCCGCCCGCGAGCACCGGGACGCCGCCGCGGCTCTGCGGACCTTCGAGGGCACCTGGCGGCACGGGGCGTCGCCGGTGTTCCGGGCCCTCGCCGACGACGGCGTCGTGGAGCTCCTGGGCGGTCCCGCCACGCACCCGTTCGGGCCGCTGCTGCCCGGCCGCGTGCGCCGGTTCCTCCTCGAGGGCGGCCTCCGCGACACCGCGCGACGTCTGGGCACGCGACCCGAGGGCATCTGGGCGCCCGAGTGCGGCTACGCGCCGGGCATGGAGCACGACTACGCGGCCGCCGGGGTCCGACGCTTCCTCGTCGACGGACCGGCCCTGCGCGGCGACACCGCGGCCGCGCACCCGGTCGACGGGACCGACGTCGTCGCGTTCGGCCGCGACCTCGAGGTCACCTACCGCGTCTGGTCGCCGCGGGCGGGCTATCCCGGCGGCCCGGACTACCGGGACTTCCACGCGTTCGACCACGCCTCCGGCTTCAAGCCCTTCCGCGTCACGGGGAAACGCGTCGCGGACAAGGCGCCCTACGACCCCGAGCGCGCGGCCGCCGCGGTCGCCCGTGACGCCGACGACTTCGTGCGCACCGTCGTCGAACGCCTCCGCGGGATCCGGGCCCGCCGCGGACGGCCCGGCCTCGTCGTCGCCGCCTACGACACCGAGCTCTTCGGCCACTGGTGGCACGAGGGCCCGGCCTGGCTGGAGGCGGTCCTGACGAGGCTCCCGGAGGCGGGGGTGCACGTCACGACGCTGCGCGGCGCGGTCGAGGCCGGCCACGTCGAGGAGCCGGTGGTGCTCCCGGCGTCGTCGTGGGGGTCGGGCAAGGACTGGCGGGTGTGGGACGGGTCCGCCGTGGCGGACATGGTCGCCGACAACGACGACGTGGCCCGTCGGCTGCTCGCGGCGGTCGACGGCGTCCCCCGCTCGGCCGGGCGCGACGCGACCCTCGACGCCCTCGCGGTACAGGCCGCGCTCGCGCTCTCCAGCGACTGGGCCTTCATGGTCACCAAGGACTCGGCCGCGCACTACGCCCGACGCCGGGCCGCCCGGCACCGCGACCGGGTCCGCGAGCTCACCGACCTGCTCCCCGCCGGCCACCACGCCGAGGCCGCGCGGCGCGCCGCCGAGTTCGCCGCGCAGGACGACCTCTTCGGTCACCTCGACGCCCGCGGGCTGGCGCGGGTCCGGGCGCAGACGCTGGTGGGTGCCCCCTGATGCGCGTCCTGCTGGTCTCGTGGGAGTACCCGCCGGTGGTCGTGGGCGGGCTCGGACGGCACGTCGGCGCGCTCGCGACCCACCTGGCCGGGGCCGGGCACGACGTCGTCGTCCTCACCCGGCAGCCGACGGGCACCGACGCCGTCACGCACCCGACGACGGACGGCGCCGTCGAGGGCGTCCGGGTCGTGCGCGTCGCCGAGGACCCGCCGCACCTGGAGTTCACGAGCGACCTCGTGGCCTGGACGCTGGGGCTCGGGCACGCGCTGGTCCGGGCGGCCCTGCCGCTGCTGCGCGACTGGCACCCCGACGTCGTCCACGCGCACGACTGGCTCGTCGCGCACGCGGCGATCACGCTGCGCGACCTGACCGGGGCGCCCCTCGTCGCGACGATCCACGCCACCGAGGCCGGGCGCCACGGCGGCTGGCTCTCCGCGCCGCTCAACCGGCAGGTCCACTCCGCCGAGTGGTGGCTGGCGAACGCCGCCGACGCGCTCGTGACCTGCTCGCGGGCCATGCGCGACGAGGTCGCCGGGCTCTTCGACGTCGACCCGGACCGCATCACGGTGCTCCACAACGGGATCGACGCGTCCGGCTGGTCGGCGCGTCCCGAGACAGCAATGGCGCGTTCCTGCCATCTGACGGCAGCACGGCGCCACTCACTCGTCGGCACGCCGACCCTCGTGACGTTCGGGCGGCTGGAGTGGGAGAAGGGCATCCAGGACGTCATCGCCGCGCTCCCCGCGATCCGGCGCGCCCACCCCGGCACCCGGCTCATGGTGGCCGGGACCGGGTCGCACGCCGCGTGGCTGGCCGGACGGGCGCGGGCCGCGCGGGTGCGTCGTGCGGTGACGATGCTCGGGCACGTCGACGACGCCGCGCTGGTCGACCTGCTCGGGCGCGCCTCGGCCGTCGTGCTGCCCAGCCGGTACGAGCCGTTCGGGATCGTCGCCCTCGAGGCCGCCGCGGCGGGCGCACCGCTGGTGGCCTCCCGGGCGGGCGGCCTCGGCGAGGTGGTGCTCGACGGCGTCACGGGGCTCTCGTTCGACCCGGGCGACGTGGCCGGCTGTGCGGCCGCCGTCGTCGCCGCCCTGGACGCCCCCGACGCGGCCCGACGGCGGGCGGTGGCGGCCCGCGAGCGCCTCGCGACCGACTTCGCCTGGCCCGCCATCGCCGCGGACACCGCTGCGCTCTACGCCCGCACCGACCGTCGGGCCCCGGGGCCGCCGCTGGGCCGACCCAGAATCCCGACGGGCAACGTGTTCGGCCGGAGCTGACCGCGGCGGCGATTCTCGACATCGCCGGGTGAGGAGCACCGACGCGCATACTCACGGGCCATGGCCATCGTGCGGACCGTCCTCGCGGTGCTCGCGCTGGTCGTCGCGCCGCTCGCCCTCACCCTGACGCCCTGGGCGCACGGCACCCAGCTGATCTACATCGGCATGATCCCGACGCTGGTCGCCTGCCTGCACGGCTACCGGTTCGCGCTCGCCACCGCGGCCACGACGGCGGTGGTCGTCGGAGCGGTCGTCTGGGCGAGTCCCCACCCGCTCGGCGCCACCCTGCTCATGGTGGTGATCGGCGCCGCGATCGGGTTCAGCAGTCTGCGGGGGTGGCACACGGTCGCCTCGGTGATCGTGTCGTGGCCGGCGGCCCTCCTGATCGGTGGCCCGCCTGTGGTGGCGACGCCCGCCTGGCTCGCCGGCACGGGCGGGAGCGTCGTCGTCACGGCACTGGTGGCCGGTGTCGGTGGCCTGTGGGCGATCGGGGTCGTCGCGACGCTGCTGCCGTCACTGCCCCGGGCGTCGTTCGAGCCGGTCGCGCTGCGCTCGGCGATCATCTACGCGGCCGGGCTGGCGACGCTGCTGGGCGCGTGCACCTTCGTGGCCGCGCAGTGGTGGCACGGCACCAATGCCGGATGGGTGCTGCTGACGATCCTGGTGATCGCCCGCCCGGCCTGGTCGGACACCCGCCGGCGCGTGCTCGAGCGCTCCGGCGGGACCGTCGCCGGGGGTGTCGCCGCCGCGCTGCTGGCCGTCCTCGTCCCCGTGCACCTCGTCCTGACGATCGTGGGAGCCGTCGCGCTCACGGCCGCGATCCTGCTGCAGCTCAAGCACGCGAACTACCTCGTGTACTCGCTCAGCCTCACCGCCGCGATCGTCCTGCTGAACGCGGGCACGGGCGAGGTGCTGGCCCTCGACGTCGAACGCGTCGGGTTCACCGTCGCCGGGGTCATCGTGACCGCCATCGCCCTGACGATCGTCCAGGTGCTGTTCCGGCCACGGCGTGCCGACGGGCCGACACCGCAGGACGGGCCGACACCGCAGGACGGGCCGACACCGCAGGACGGGCCGACACCGCAGCCGGGTGGGCCGCCGCCGCCGGGAGGTCACTCCCCGGTGACCTCCGCGGCCTGCGCCGACTCGGCCGCCCGCGCCGTCTTGCGGGCGATGTCGGCGAGGGCGGCCCGTTCGGAGGCGGCGGCCTCGTAGTCGGCGATCCGGTCCCGGACCACGCGCGCCGGCGCGCCGACGGCCACCGCGTAGTCCGGGATGATGCCCCGCACCACCGCGTGGGCGCCGAGCACGCAGCCGCGGCCGACGGTCGCGCCCCGCAGGACGGTCACCTTCGTGCCGATCCAGGTCTCCGGGCCGACGCGCACCGGGGTCTTGACGATGCCCTGGTCCTTGATCGGGAGGTGGATGTCCTCGTAACGGTGGTCGAAGTCGCAGACGTAGATCCAGTCGGCGAGCAGCGTGGACTCGCCGAACTCGACGTCGAGGTAGCAGTTGACGGTGTTGTCCGCGCCGAACACGGCCTTGTCGCCGATGCGCAGCGAGCCCTCGTGGCAGCGGATGTTCGTGTGGTCACCGATGTGCACGAACCGGCCGATCTCCAGGCGCCCCAACCCGGGCCGGCACTCCAGGGTCACGCCCTTGCCGAGGAAGACCATCCCGCGCAGCACGATGTGCGGCTGCCGCAGGCGGACCTTGAGCAACCGCCAGTAGCGCACGAGGTAGAACGGCGTCCACGCCCGGTGACGCACGATCCAGCGCAACGATGCCCACGAGACCAGCCGCGCCTGCGCCGGATCGTGCCGGGTGGCCCAGCGGGCCCTCCTCCCACTCACCGGCGCAGCGTACGGCGGGCCCGGCCGCCGGACGGCAGGATGCCCCGCGTGAGTGGCACCGGACCGAGCGACACCGACGCGCCCACGGTCGTCGTCGTGGGCAGCGTCAACCTCGATCTGGTCGCCCGGGTCGAGCGTCTCCCCCGTCCGGGCGAGACGCTTCCCGCGCACGGCGTCTCCCGCCACCCCGGAGGCAAGGGCGCGAACCAGGCGCTCGCCGCCGCGCGGCTCGGGGCCGCGGTCTCGCTGGTCGGCGCGGTCGGCGACGACCCGTTCGCCGAGGAGGCCCTGGCCCTGCTGCGCGAGGGCGGGGTCGACCTCGGCCGCGTCGTCACCGTCGACGACCGCCCGACCGGGACCGCGCTCATCCAGGTCGACGACGACGGCGAGACGACGATCGTCATCGACGCGGCCGCCAACGCGGCGGTGACGGTGCCCGACGGGCTCGACGCGGCCGACGTGGTCCTCACCGTCCTCGAGGTCCCCGACGAGGCCGTCGCGGCCGCCATGGCGCTCCCCGGGTTCACCGTGCTCAACGCCGCCCCGGCCCGCGAGGTCCCGGCCGAGGTCCTGCGCACCGTCGACCTCCTCTCGGTCAACGCCGACGAGCACGAGGTGCTGGGCCGCACCGCGGACCTCGACGCCCTGCCCGCCGTCGTCGTCACCCGGGGAGCCTCCGGCGCGTCGTTGCGGCGGTACGGGCGGGAGGTCGCGACCGCGGAACCGCCTCCCGTCGACGCCGTCGACGGCACCGCGGCGGGCGACGCGTTCACCGCCGCCCTGGCCCTCGCCCTGGCCACGGGGCTCGACGACGAGGCCGCGCTGCGGCGGGCGTGCGCGGTGGGCGCCCTCACGGCGACCCGGGCGGGCGCCCAACCGGCCCTGCCCACGCTGACCGAGCTCGAGCAGTTCCTGGAGGCCTGAAGGATGACCCCGCTCATCGTCGACACCGATCCCGGCGTCGACGACGCGTTCGCCCTCGCCGTCGCCGCGCTCGCCCCGGAGGTGGACCTGCGGGCCGTGACCACCGTGCACGGGAACGTGGGTGTCGAGCAGACCACCGAGAACGCCCGGCGACTGCTCGGGACGTTCGGCCGCCCCGACGTGCCCGTGGGCCGGGGCGCGGGGGTGCCGCTGGTGCACCTGCTCGAGCAGCGTTCCGACGGCGTGCACGGCGACGACGGCCTCGGCGGGCGCTCGCGGGACTTCGGGCCGCCGGTGGCCGAGTCACCGCTGCGGGCGGTGGCGCTGATGGCGTCGGTGATCGAGGCGTCGGAGGAGCCGGTGACGATCGCGGCCATCGGGCCGTTCACCAACGTCGCGACGCTGCTCTCGGCCCGGCCGGACCTCGAGCCGAGGATCGGCAGGCTCGTGCTGATGGGCGGGTCGATCGCCTTCGGCGGGAACGTGTCGGCCGCCGCCGAGTTCAACGTCTGGGGCGACCCGGAGGCCGCGCGGCGGGTGCTCGCGGGCTCGACCGTCCCGACGACGATGGTCCCGCTCGACCTCACGATGCGGATCACCCTGTCCGAGGCGTGGCTCGACGACCTGGCCGGCACCGGGCCGGTGGGCGCCGCGCTGGCCTCGACGCGGGAGTCCTACCTCGCGGCGTACTCGGCCCGGTTCGGGCACGCCGCGATGGCGGTGCACGACGCCGTCGCCCTGCTCGAGGCGATCACGCCCGGGACGGTGTCGACGACGCCGGTGCCTGTCGACGTCGACACCTCCACCGGCCCGGGCCGCGGCGCGACGATCGGCGACCTGCGCGGCGCGGAGGCCGTGGCCGTCGACGGGGTGCGCCCGGTGGACGTGGCGCTCGACGCGGACGCGACGTTCGTCCGCGCCGAGCTCCGGCGTCGGCTCAGCGCGCGTCCTCCCCGGTGAGGCCGGCCGCGCCGGGGGTACCGGCGGCCTCGGTGGCGCCGTCGTCCTCGGTGATGTTCGGGCGCTGCGAGGTACCACCGAGCGCGAACCCGGCGAGCACCGCCGCGACCAGGGCCGCCACCGCGCACACCACGTAGCCGACGGAGTAGGCGTCCCCGAGCGCGGTGAACGCGATGTCGTGCAGCGGGTTCCCCGGGACGCTGACCTGCCCGAGCGGGCCGGACTCGATCGCGCCGGCCGCCGCGGGCGGGGCCTTCGCGACGAAGGCCCCGACGGCCGCGTCGATCGACGGATCGGCGGCCCGCTCGGCCGCGATCACCGACGCCGCCTGGCTCAGCGCCACCGCGCCGATGATGGCCGGACCCAGCGTGAAGCCGAAGTCCCGCAGCTGGCTGGTGGTGCCGGAGGCCATCCCGGCCAGGTGCGGGGGCACGGTGTTGACCGCGACCGCGGTGACCCCGGAGAGGGCGAAGGCGAAGCCGATCCCGACGAGGGCGAGCGGCGCGATCACCGGGGCGAGCGAGAGATCCGAGACCGGGACGAGGGACAGCCACGCGTCCCCGATCGCGATCAGCAGGAACCCGGGGCCGAGCGCCCAGCGCGGGTCGAGGGAATCGATCACCCGGGACGTCAGCGGCATCAGGACGAGCGCGAACCCCTGGAGGAGCACGAACGCCACGGCGGTCTCCAGCGGGCTGAAGTCCTGGATCGCGGAGAGCCGGATGCTGGTCGCGTAGGCCGTGCCGAGGAACGCGAACATCCCGAGCACGGTCACGACCGAGTTGACCGAGAACGCGCGGCTGGAGAACAGGTCGAGCCGCAGCAGCGGCGCGGCGGAGCGGCGCTCGGCGACCAGGAACAGCACGAAGAAGACGGCCGCGACCACGAAGGCCCCGATGATGGTCCCGTCGGAGAACCCCGTCGTCGATCCCTGGATCACCGCGAACAGCAGGGCGAACAGCGCGATCGCGATCGTCACCTGCCCGCTCCAGTCCAACGACCGGCCGGCGGGCGAGGACGAGTTCGCCGCGGCGGTGCCGATGAGCGCGCTGGCCACCGCGAGGATCGCCACGGCGACGAACGCCCAGCGCCAGGAGGCCTCCGCGCTGCCGCCCCACGGCAGCTGGGTCACCAGCCCGCCGAGCAGCGGCGAGACGAACCCGCCGGAGGACAGCCCGGCCGCCCAGATCGCGATGCCCTTCGCGCGGCTGCGTACGTCGTGGGTCCCGGCGGCGACCATCGCGAGCGTCGTCGGGAACAGCACCGCCGCCCCGATCCCGGCCAGCGCCTGTCCGGTCCAGAGCACCGCGATCGAGAGGCTGTTCGACCCGGCCGCGGCCGGGGTGAGCACGCTGAGCGCCTCCCCGACCGCCATCAGGAGGCTGCCGCCGATCAGCAGTCGCTTGCGACCGAACAGGTCCCCGAGGACGCCGGTGGTCAGCTCGAGCAGGGTGATCGGGACGAGGAAGGCGTCGGAGATCCAGGTCAGCTGCGACGACGTGGTGTGCAGGTCCTGCTGGAACAGGCCGTTGAGCACGGCAGGGATGGCCAGCCCGACCTGCGCGACGAGGACGGCGAAGGTCGTCGCCACCCTCGTGCCGATGGTGAGGGTCGGGGTGTGGACGGCGACTCGGGCCGGCACGGCAGTGGGCGCGGTCATGGCTGGGGTCTCCGGTCACGGCTCGGTGGCTGCGGGCGGACCGAAGTGTCGTGCGTGACCCCGGGCACACCTACGGGTCTTCCGGTGGACGGAAGCCCGGAGCGACGAATTCCGGGGCTACCCGGGCTCGCACACGTACGCGCGGGCGCCACGGCCGACCCGGGCGAGCACGACGGTGGCCGCCCGCGGGCCGGCGAGCTTGAGCCGCGGGCGGAGGCGGTCGGGGTCGACGTCGAGCCCGCGGACGAGGACCTCGACGCGGCCGACCTCGCGGCGCCGGAGCACCTGGCGGAGGGTCTTCTCGGCGTACGGGCCGTGCTCGAGGACCCGGAAGGCGCGGCCGACGTCGGGCGGGTGGTCGCCGGTCAGGTAGGCCAGGTGCGGATCGAGCTGCCCGAGGTCGTGGCGGGCGGCGAACTGGCGCACGAGGCCGGCGCGGACGACGGCGCCGTCGGGGTCGACGAGCCAGTCACCGACGTCGCGGGTCGGACACGTGTCGTCGTCGGCGTCGGTGAGCGCGTACCCGGCGCCGTCGGTGCGCAGGACGGTGGCGCGCCGGGTGGGGCCCCTGTCGGCGTGCTCCCCTGAATCGTCGACCAGCCCGGCCGACCACAGCGCCGCCTCCCGCACCCGCCCGTCGAGCGAGACGAGCTCCACCTCGCGCGCCCAGGGCACCAGGCCGAAGTCGAGCCCGGGGGCGGTGGAGACGACGAGGTCCGTGGCAGAAAAGTCTCGTTGCAGACACTGGACGTCAGGAAACCGTCGTTCACGAACCCGGGCCAGGACATCCAACGGCGGCATCATCTCCCCCGGACGGCGTACCCGTCGCCCCGACGCCGTCCGCCGCGCCGGGTCCGCCACCAACACCGCCCCGGGGCGCACCGGAGGGGCCAGCGCGTCCGCGCGCACCAGCCGCGCCCTCGGGCACGTTCGCGCGCGCCATCGCGAGGCGCACCGGGTCGAGGTCCGCGCCGACGACCCGGTCGAGCACCCCCGACAGCACCGCCGTCTCCACGCCCACCGAGCAGGTCACGTCGGCCACCACGCGGTCGCCCGCCACCGCCGCGAGCCGGGCCGCCCGGTGCCGGGCGACCGGGAGGGCCGTCGCCTGCTCCAGCGCGTCCGCGGTCCAGAGCCAGCCGTCCGGGAAGCGGCCGCGGGCGCGCTCGCGCAGCAGCACCGTCTCCAGCAGCGCCGCCGCGTGCTCGGGCCCGACCAGCCGCCGGGCCGCCGCGACGTCCGCGAGCCGGTCCCCGCCCGGGACGAGCGCCGCGAGGGCCGCGCGCCCGGCACCCGACGTCAGGAACCCGACGTCGTCCGGGGTGAAGCGGTAGGCCACGGCGGCGCCCTCCGCGGGTGATCGACGCCGGTTTCCTGACGTCCAGCGTCTGCAACGCGACTTCTCTGACTTACAACGCCACCGGCGGCTCCGGCTTCACCCCGGTGACCAGCGCGTTGTAGAACAGCCCGCGCGGAACCACCCGCGAGAGCACCGTCTCGTCGAGCCACGAGAGCCGCTGCCAGGTCCGGTAGGCGAACATCGCCCACGGGAACCCGAGCTTCTCCGGCGGCACCGCCGCCTCGAACGTCCGCACCGGCCAGCCGAACAGCGCCGCGGTGAGCTCCTCGGTCACGCACCGCACGTCGACCGCACCGGCCCCGAGCGCGAACCGCTCCAACCGCTCCGGCGTGAACACGTGCTGGTCGACGACCGCCTCGAGCGCCGCCGCCCGCGACGACTCGTCGAGCTCGGCCTGCGGGCGTCGCCAGGCCTGCAGCGGGCCGAGCTTCGTGAGGTTCGTGGTGGCCCACCACGTGGCCTGCCCGAGCTTGCGGGCGTACAGGTCGCCGATCTTCGTCGGCTCGCCGGCGAACACGAACCGGCCACCCGGCTTGAGCACCCGCAGGATCTCGCGGAACGCCCGGTCGAGGTCGGGGATGTGGTGCAGGACGGCGTGGCCCACCACCAGGTCGACCGACGCGTCGGGCATCGGGATGGTCTCCGCGTCGGCGACGCGGCCCTCGACGTCGAGACCCAGCCCCTCGGCGTTGCGGACCGCCACCTCGACCATGCCGGGCGAGAGGTCGGTGACCGTGCCCTTCTTCGCGACGCCGCCCTGCATGAGGTTGAGCAGGAAGAAGCCGGTGCCGCAGCCCAGCTCGAGGGCGTGCTCGAAGGGGCCCACGTCTCCGGCGGCCGCCCGGAAGCGGTCGACGGCGAACGAGATGCAGCGCTCGTCGTACGAGATCGACCACTTCTCGTCGTACGTGCCCGCCTCCCAGTCGTGGTAGAGCACGTTGGCGAGCTTGGGGTCGGTCCGGGCGGCGTCGACCTCGGCCCGGGTCGGTCGAGGATTGGGGATGGTCACGGTCAGCGCCCCAGGAACTGGGCCTTGCCCGGGCCGTTCTCGACGAAGCTCCGCATGCCGATGACCTGGTCCTCGGTGCCGAAGAGCGCCGCGAAGACCTCGGACTCGAAGTCCAGGCCGTCGCGCAGGTCCATGCCCAGCCCGCGGTCGACGGCGTTCTTGGCGGCGGCGAGCGCGCGGGTCGGGCCGTTGGCGAACTGCTCGGCCCAGGCGCGCGCCCGGGTCAGGACCTCGTCGGGAGCGACGACCTCGTCGACGATCCCCAGCTCCAGGGCCTCGGGGGCCTTGACGAAGCGGCCGCTGAAGATCAGGTCCTTGGCCTTCGCCGGGCCGATGAGGCGCGCGAGCCGCTGGGTGCCGCCGCCGCCCGGGATGATGCCGAGCAGGATCTCGGGGAGGCCGACGGTCGCGTTGTCGCCGGCGACGCGGCGGTCGCAGGAGAGCGCGATCTCGAATCCGCCGCCCAGGGCGTAGCCGGTCAGGGCGCAGACCGTCGGCTTCGGGATCTCCGAGACGGCGCCGAACCCGTGCGAGAGCTCCTTGGACCGCTCGGCCATCTGGGAGTAGGTGAGGTCGGCCATCTCCTTGACGTCCGCGCCGGCCGCGAGGGTCTTCTCGCCGCCGTAGACGACCACCGCACGCACGTCCTCGCGCTGCGCCGCCTCGGCCGCGACCTGGGCCAGCTCGATGTTGACCTGCCGGTTGACCGCGTTCATCGGCGGCCGGTCCAGGCGGATGGTGCCGACGCCGCCGTCGACCTCGAGCCGCACGAACTCCGTCACTGTGTCTCCTTCGTCGACGTGTGCGTACGTGTCCGCGCTCGGCACGGGAACGCACGCACGAGCGAAGCTAGTACTTGCGGTAGGCGGTGAACCGGCCGCGGCGGCTGAGCAGCTCGAGCGGCTGGTCGAACGCCACGGAGAGGTTCTCCGAGCTCATGACGTCGTCCAGGAGACCCTGGGCGACGACGCGGCCCTCGTTCAGCAGCATGCCGTGCGTGAAGCCGGGAGGGATCTCCTCGACGTGGTGGGTGACCATCACCATGGTCGGGCCGTCCGGGTCGGCGGCGAGCGCGGTCAGCCCGGCCACCAGGTCCTCCCGGCCCCCGAGGTCGAGGCCCGACGCGGGCTCGTCGAGCAGCAGCAGCTCCGGGTCGGTCATCAGGGCCCGGGCGAGCAGCGTGCGCTGCCGCTCCCCCGACGAGAGCGTCCCGTACTCGCGGTCGATGAGCTGGGCGGCGCCCAGCACCTCGAGCATCGCCTCCGCGCGCTCCTCGTCGATCGCCTCGTAGGCCTCGTTCCAGGTCCCGACGACGCCGTAGCCGGCGCTGCGCACGACGTCGCGCACGATCTCGTCGGCCGGCACCCGCCCGGCGAGGCTCGCCGAGGCGAGCCCGATCCGCTCGCGCAGGTCGAAGACGTTGACGCGGCCCATCCGCGCGCCGAGCAGGTCGACGGTGCCGGTGGTGGCGTGCATCTCGGCGGCGGCCAGCCTCAGCAGCGTCGTCTTGCCCGCCCCGTTCGGGCCGATCACGACCCAGCGCTCGTCGAGCTCGACCGACCAGGAGATGTCCGCGAGCAACGTGTTGCCCCCGCGGCGCACCGAGACGTCGCGCATCCGGACGATCTCGTCGGCGTGTGGGCGATCGCCGGCGGTGGTCGCGTCGGTCGGCAGCGGCGTCGGAGCGAGCTCGGGGTGCTCGGTCGGCACCGGACGGGGGGCACTCACGTGGCCATCCTCTCCGATTCGGTTCGCCGCGCACCGTGTGGGCCGGGGTCGGGATCCGGCACGATCGATCGCCATGCGCCCCACGAGCCAGGGGACCGTCGATGCCACGGCGGCCCTCCCGACCGTCACGCCCGTCGGCGCCACCCTCGACGACGACGGCGTCCTCGCCGTCGCGGTCCCCGCCACCGCCACCGCGGAGGCCGTCGAGCTCTGCCTGCTCGGGGACGGATCCGAGCGCCGGATCCCCCTGGCCCGCGACGCCGCGGACGGCTGGTGGCGGGGGTCGGTCCCCGGCGTCGTCGCCGGTCAGGGGTACGGGCTGCGGGTGCACGGGCCCTGGTCGCCGACGACGGGGGTGCGCACCGACCCGGCGAAGCTGCTGGTCGACCCCTGGGCCACCCGGGTGAGCGGCAGGTTCACCGATCTGGACGCAGCCCTGGCGCACGCGGGCCGGGACCCGTTCGGTCCGCGCTCCGACGTGGACTCGGCGGGGTCGGTGCCGTTCGGGGTGGTGACGGCGCCCGTGGCCGCGGCGCCGGCGGAGCGCCCCCGGGTGCCGTGGCGGGACACGGTCCTCTACGAGACCCACGTGCGCGATCTCACGATGCGTCACCCCGAGGTGCCCGCCGAGCTGCGGGGTACCTACGGCGGCGTAGCCCATCCGGCCGTCGTCGAGCACCTGCGCCGACTCGGCGTGACCGCCGTCGAGCTGCTGCCCGTGTTCGCCAACGCCCCGGAGCCGTCCCTGATGGCCCGCGGCGCCCGCAACCACTGGGGCTACTCGACCCTGGCCTACCTCGCCCCCGAGCCCCGCTACGCCGCCGTCCCCGGGGAGGAGCTCGCCGAGGTCCGCGCGATGGTCGAGTCACTGCACGCGGCCGGCCTCGAGGTCGTCCTCGACGTCGTGTTCAACCACACCTGCGAGGGCGGGGTCGGCGGGCCGTCGCTGTCATGGCGCGGGCTCGACGCCCCGTCGTGGTACCAGCTCTCGGCCGACGGCCGCGACATCGACCTCACCGGCTGCGGCAACACCCTCGACGCCGGGTCGCCGCTGGTGCGCGCGCTGGTCCTGGACTGCCTGCGGTACTGGGTCACGACGGTGGGCGTGGACGGCTTCCGCTTCGACCTCGCCTCCACGCTGGGCCGGCCCGGCGGGTCGGCGTTCTCCGCCCACGCCCCGCTGCTCGACGAGATCGCCACGGACCCGGTGCTCGCGGACGCGAAGCTGATCGCCGAGCCGTGGGACGCGACCGGCGAGGGCTACCAGGTCGGCGGGTTCGGGCCGGCCTGGGCGGAGTGGAACGGGCGCTACCGCGACGGGGTGCGCGACTTCTGGCGCGGGCACGGGCCGGTCTCGGAGATCGTGACGCGGTTCGCGGGCTCGTCGGACCTGTACTGGCCCCGGCGGTCGCCGGCGGCCTCGGTGAACTTCGTGACCGCCCACGACGGGTTCACCCTGCGCGACCTCGTCTCCTACGACCACAAGCACAACGAGGCCCACGGCGAGGGCAACCGCGACGGCACCGACGACAACCGCTCCTGGAACTCGGGCGTCGAGGGGCCCACGTCGGACGCCGCGGTGGTGGCACTGCGCGCTCGGCGGATGCGGTGCCTGCTCGCGACGCTCGGCCTCTCCGCGGGCACCCCGATGCTGCTCGGCGGCGACGAGCTCGGCCACACCCAGCACGGCGACAACAACGCCTACTGCATGGACGACGAGACCTCGTGGCGGTCGTGGGCCGACGCGGACCCGTCGTTGGTGGAGTTCGTCGCGCGGGTGTTCGCGCTGCGCCGGTCGGTGCCCGAGCTGCGCCGCGACGACTTCTTCTACGGCCACTCGGGCCTGGCCGACGGCGAGGTGCCCGACATCGCCTGGCTCTCCGAGACCGGCCGCGAGCTGGGCCCGACGGACTGGGCGACGCCGCGGCGCACGCTCGTGGTGCGGGTCCGTTCGGCCTCGTCGCTGCTGGTGGTGCTGCACGCCGGGACGGAGCCGGTCGAGGTGTCCCTGCCGGAGCGGTTCGGCGACACCGCGTGGGCGCCGGAGCTCGACTCGGGCACGCCGGACGGGGAGCCGGCCTCGCGGGACCCGTTGGCGGCGGGGACGAGCACCACCGTGGCCGCCCACACGTTCCTGGTGTTCCGCTCGGTGTAGGCGCCGGACCCCGGCTCGGCCGGCCCCGGTTTTCCATGATCGACTTCCGTGCGGCGAAGTGCTCGCTGAGCGATCACTCTGCCGCCCGCGTCATGATCTTGCTTCGAGGACCCGCTCGAGGGTGTCCAGGAAGACCTGCGGGTTCTCGGTGAGCTCGTACCAGTGGGTGCGCACGACGACCCAACCCTCCGCCGTCAGCGCCGCCTGTCTGGGTCCGTCGATGAGGAAGGCCCGCAGATCCCGGTGGTAGGCCCAGCCGTCGATCTCGACGATCACCTTCTGCGCCGGGAAGGCGAGGTCCACCACGGCCCGACCGTAGCCAGGGATCTCGATCCGCAGGTTGGCGATCCACCCCACGATCGCGGCCATCCGCAACACGGTGTGCGCGAGCCGCTCGGCCTCCGAGACCGCGCCGCCGGCGGCGAGGGCGAGCAGGCGGGCGGTGACGGGCGCTCCGCGCCGGCCGGACCGCCGTAGCTGGAGATGCCGGAGGGTCACGAGAGCCACCCGGCCCTGCTGCAGCGCTCGGTCCATCAGCCGTGCGCCCTCGTCGGTCCCGAGGCTGGCTGCGCCGTCGAGGACCGAGGCGGCCAGCGTGGTCACCCGGACTCCGTGCCGGGTGGTGACCTCCCGGTCGGGCACCGAGCGCCGCAGCAGCACCGCGTCGGGCCGGGATCGCTGGTGGCACTCGTGCCCGACGGCGACCTCGATCCGCTGGGGCGGCTGGTCGCGCAGGCCCCACCACCACGCCGCGGCCTCTCCCACCAGGACAGCGTGGTCACCGAGGGAGAGCAGCACCGCCCGCACCCGGGCGCGTGGCGTGCACTCGTGGGAGGCGTCCTGGTACACGCGGTGGGCCAGACGCCGCCACTGCCCGGTCGCGACCCGCCGACGCACCGCCTGACGACTCATCCCGTGCGCGAGGGCCTGCTCGAGCGAGATCGCACCGTCCTGCCGCCGGATCAGTGCCCGCAACCGGGCCTCCAGGCGACGGCGGACGTCATCCCTGTCGGTGCTCACACCCGTTCCGACGGCGCCGCCGCCGTCGCGGATCCATCGGTCTCGGCCGTGATCCACTTCTCGGCGGCAGAGTGCTCGCTGGGCGATCACTCTGCCGCCCGGAAGTCGATCAAGGACCGGCGAGGGCGCGGGAACCGGCAGCCCGCGCCCGAGAACGCCCGCGCCGTGACGGCCTTCGGCGCCTACGCCGGGAGGACCACCTTCCCGAGCTCCACCGGCGAGGCCAGCAGCGGGTTCGCCGGCAGCACCCGGACCGTGTAGCCGAGCACCCCGGCGTGCGGGAGGGCCAGGGTCGCCTCGAACAGCTCCGCGCCGCCCGGGCCGCCGACGTGGGCCATCGGCTCCACGACGGTGCCCGACAGCTCGTCGGCGTCGTCCGCGCGCCCGACGACGGCCTGCACCAGCACGTCCGAGGCCGACAGGCCCCCGAGCTCGACCGACGCACGCACCGTCATCGGCGCCCCCAGCACCGGGGTGTCCGCCGAGCCGCTGACGTCCACCTCCGCCACCCGCACGTCGGGCCACGCGGCGTCGAGGCGGGCACGGAACTCGGCGAGCTCCTTCGCCCCCGCGAAGCCCTCGGAGGCCACCCTGCGGGCCGCCCGGGCCGCCGGCGCGTACCAGTCGTTCACGTAGTCCTGGACCATCCGCGAGGCCTGCACCTTGGGCGAGAGCGTCGCGAGGGTGTGGCGCACCAGGGCGGTCCAGCGGTCCGGGACCCCGTCGGCGCCGCGGTCGTAGAACAGCGGCGCGACCTGGGTGGTGAGCAGGTCGTAGAGCGCGCTGGCCTCGATGTCGTCGCGGCGGTCGGGGTCGTCGACGCCGTCGGCCGTCGGGATCGCCCAGCCGTTGCGGCCGTCGTAGAGCTCGTCCCACCAGCCGTCGCGCACCGAGAGGTTCAGGCCGCCGTTCAGGGCCGACTTCATGCCCGAGGTCCCGCACGCCTCCAGGGGGCGCAGCGGGTTGTTGAGCCAGACGTCGCAGCCCCAGTAGAGGTAGCGGGCCATCGACATGTCGTAGTCGGGGAGGAAGACGATGCGGTGGCGGACGGCCGGGTCGTCGGCGAACCGGACCATCTGCTGGATGAGCGCCTTGCCGGACTCGTCGGCGGGGTGCGACTTCCCGGCGATCACGAGCTGCACCGGGCGCTCCGGGTCGAGCAGCAGGGCGCGCAGCCGCTCGGGGTCGCGGAGCATGAGGGTCAGCCGCTTGTAGGTCGGCACGCGGCGCGCGAAGCCGATGGTGAGCACGCCCGGGTCGAAGATGCGCTCGGTCCAGCCCAGCTCCGGCTCGGAGGCGCCGCGGTCCAGCCAGGACGCCCGCACCCGGCGTCGTACCTCGTGGACCAGGCGGGCCCGCAGCGTGCCGCGCATCTCCCAGAGCAGGGAGTCGGAGACCCCGAAGAGCTCCGGCCCCGCGCCGGCGGCCGCCGCGCCCGCCGTCAGACCCGCGATCTCCCGGGCGGTCCAGGTCGGGCCGTGCACGCCGTTGGTGACCGAGCCGATCGGCACCTCCGGGGCGTCGAACCCGCCCCACAGCGAGGAGAACATCCCGCGGGAGACCTCGCCGTGCAGCTGCGAGACGCCGTTGGAGCGCTGGGCCAGCCGCAGGCCCATGTGCGCCATGTTGAACATGTCGGTGTCGGGCTCGCGGCCCAGCGCCAGCACCCGCTCGGTCGGGATCCCGGGCAGGAGGTCGGCGTCGAAGTAGTGCTGGACGAGGCCGATCGGGAAGCGGTCGATGCCGGCGGGCACCGGGGTGTGGGTGGTGAAGACGGTGCCGGCGCGGACCGCCGCGAGCGCCTGGTCGACGTCGAGACCTGCCGAGGTCACCAGCTCCCGCATCCGCTCCAGGCCCAGGAACCCGGCGTGGCCCTCGTTGGTGTGGAAGACCTCGGGCGCGGGGTGCCCGGTGACCCCGCAGTAGGCGCGCACCGCCCGCACACCGCCGACCCCGACGAGGATCTCCTGCCGGATGCGGTGCTCGGCGTCGCCGCCGTAGAGGCGGTCGGTGATCTGGCGCAGGTCGGCGTCGTTGTCCTCGATGTCGGCGTCGAGGAGCAGCAGCGGCACCCGACCGACCGAGGCCACCCACACGCGCGCCCGCAGCACCCGGCCCTCGGGCATCGCGACGTGCACCAGCAGCGGCGCCCCGTCGGCGTCGGAGAGCAGGTGCAGCGGCAGGCCCTGCGGGTCGAGGGCGGGGTAGGTCTCCTGCTGCCAGCCGTCGAGCGAGAGGGACTGGCGGAAGTAGCCGGAGCGGTAGAGCAGGCCGACGGCGATCAGCGGCACGCCGAGGTCGGACGCCGCCTTGAGGTGGTCACCGGCGAGGATGCCGAGGCCGCCCGAGTAGTTCGGCAGCACCTCGGAGACGCCGAACTCCATCGAGAAGTAGCCGATCCCCGCGGGCAGCGCGCGGTCGGCCTGCCCCTGGTACCAGCG
This sequence comes from uncultured Actinomycetota bacterium, assembly GCA_963849235.1. Lineage (GTDB taxonomy): Bacteria > Actinomycetota > Actinomycetes > Mycobacteriales > Pseudonocardiaceae > Actinomycetospora. Next base: position 79,996 of record CAWKGY010000022.1, read on the forward strand.
GGGCGCGGTCAGGTACTCGCGCAGGTCGTCGGCGCACTCGCGGACCCGCCGGACGAAACCCTCGTCCGCGGCGAGCTCGGCCAACCGCGACGGAGGGACCTCGCCGAGGAGGCGGACCGGGTCGCCGCCCGAGGTCCGCCAGGCCGTCTCGTCGACCGCGGCGAACAGGTCCTGGGTGGGCCCGTGCCAGGTCCAGCGGAGGTTCGTCGCCAGGTCCTGCAGCGGCGCGAGCGGGGCCGGCAGCTGGGCGCGGACGGAGAAACGGCGCAGTGCTCTCACGCCCCAGGAGCCTAGGCACACCCCTCCGACGCGCCGTCATCGCCCGTCGCCCCTGGATCGATTCCACCACTACGCTGCGTGGCGTGAGCGTGCTGGGGAAATGGTGGGGGTCCGGACGACGCGCCGAGGACTCCCTGGACGGGGACCCGGATACGGGTCACGAGGGGCCGGACGAGCCCACGACGGGCCCCGCGAGCGGCGGGTTCGACCTGCTGCCCGGGAGCTCGGACGAGATCTCGCGACGCCGGACGGGTCCGTGGAGCGGTCGCTTCCGGGCCGTCCTGACCGGCCATCGGGACGAGGGTCCCGACGACGGCGGGCGCGGGGTCCCCGAGCCCGACGACGCCGGCCGGGCGGCGGGGCACACGACCGGCCCCGCCCCGGCCGTCGACGCCTCCCCGACCACGCCCGGCCTGCGCGCCGACGAGCTCCCGCCGCGCTACGACCCCCGCGTCCCGGGCCACCGGTCCGCGGTGCCCGGGTGGGGCTCGGCGCACGACGTCGAGCTCGGCCCGCCGCCTCCCCCGGACGCCCCGCTGAACCCGGGCGAGCCGTCGGGCCCCATCCCCGTCGTCGGGCACGGCGCCGGGCGGGCCTCGCGCCCCGCGGTGGCGCTCGCCGACGACGGGTCGGCCGGTCCCGCCGGGCGCCCGACGGAGCGTCGTGACCTCGACGCCTCGATCGCGGCCGGCCCGACGATCCCCTCGACGCCGCTCCCCGCGGTCGGCCGCCAGACCCCACGCCCGACCCGACCCTCCGGCCCGTCCTCCCCCGCCGGGCCCGCGGGCCAGGGGCCCGCGAACCGCGCCGGCGCCGGGTCGGCCGACGCGTCCGGCCCCGCCGCGCCCGCCTGGTCGCGCTCCACCCCGACCGGCGGGTTCCGCGCCGTCGTGCCGCCGTGGCGCCGCCCCGTCGTGCCACAGTCCGCGCCGGAACCGCCGACCGCGAGCGCCCGCTCCGTCTCCTCGCCCCCCGCCGACGAGGAGGCGCTGACCGCGGTCACCCGTCGTCCGGGCGCTCCGGCGGCATCGAACGGCGCCACATCGGGTAGGGCGCCCGACATGACCTCGTCGTCCGCTGACCGGCCGACCGACGACCCCGGGGTGTCCGCGCAGGACCGCTCCGCGGTCGACGACGCGCCGACGGCCTCCCCGGCCGCCGGTCGTCACGCGCGCGCCGTTGCGGCGTCCACCCCGGTCGACCCGTCGTCCTCGTCCGCCCCGTCCGTGTCCGGCTCCGCGTCGTCGGCGCTCACCGACGACCCGCCGACCGGCGTCACCACGTCGCCGCAGAACACGTCGCCGCGGGACACGGAGCTCCCGGGCGAGTCGCTCGGCACCTCCACCTGGGCCCCGTTCGCCGCCTCGCCGACCCGGGAGCCCCTGACGTCGCCGGCCCGGCAGCCCCTGACGTCCCCGAGCGCCCCGACCGCCTCGAGCACCCCGACCGCCTCGAGCACCCCGGCCCCGCACGACGACCCGGCGCCCGCGGCCACCCCGGCCCCGGTGCCCGAGGACACCCCCGCCGCCGACGAGCCCGAGGTCGCGACCCCCACCGCGGTGGAGACGGGCACCGTCACGCCCGACGAGGCCCCCACCGCCACCGTCGTCCCCGCGCTCGCCCAGGCCGACCCCACGCCCGACGCCGAGCGTCCCGTCCCGACGCCCACCACCGAGCCGGTCGCCTCCGAGCGGCAGCGCCTCGCGCAGGGCCGCCTCGGGATCGACGAGGTGACCCCCGAGGTCTCCGGCGGGCGGTTCCCGTCGAAGGCGGTCGTCGGGGAGGTCGTGCCCGTCACGGCCACCGTGTGGCGCGAGGGGCACGACGCCGTCGCGGCCACGCTGGTCTGGCAGCGCTGCGCCGACGTCGACCACGCGGACGCCGCGGCCGTCGCCGGCGCCCCGACCGTCGGCGAGGCGCGCTCCGTGCGCATGGCGAGCCTCGGCCCGGAGACCGACCGGGTCGCCGCGAGCCTCGTCGCCGACACCGAGGGCCTCTGGCGCTTCCGCGTGGACGCCTGGAGCGACCCGTGGGCCACCTGGCGCCACGCCGTCGAGGTGAAGGTCGCCGCCGGTCAGGGGCCGGGCGAGCTCGCCAACGACCTCGAGAGCGGCGCCCGCCTCCTCGAGCGCGGGGCCGCGCAGATCGAGGACCGGGCCAGCGCGAACGACGTCCCGGCGCAGCCCGCGACCGAGTCGACGACCCCGATCGAGATGCCGCCGACGCTGACCTTCGCCGCCGAGCTGCGCGAGGCGGCCGCGAGCCTGCGCGAGACCGACAAGGGCCTGCCCGAGCGGCTGGCCAAGGCACTCTCCGAGCCGGTGCAGCGCACGATGGTCGAGCGCCCGGTCCGCGACCTGCTCACCCGTGGGGCCGACCACCACGTCCTCGTCGAACGGGCCCGCGCCCTCGACGGGGCCTGGTACGAGTTCTTCCCGCGTTCCACCGGCGGGTGGGACGACGATGGCCGCCCGGTGCACGGCACGTTCGCCACCGCGCAGCGCCAGCTCGAGCGGGCGGCCGCGATGGGCTTCGACGTGGCGTACCTGCCGCCGATCCACCCCATCGGCGTGGTGAACCGCAAGGGACCGAACAACACGCTGACGCCGGGTCCCGACGACGTCGGGTCGCCGTGGGCGATCGGGTCGGCCGACGGCGGGCACGACGCGGTCCACCCGCAGCTCGGCACGATCGACGACTTCGACGCCTTCGTCGCCCGCGCCACCGAGCTCGGCCTCGAGGTGGCGCTGGACTTCGCGCTGCAGTGCGCCCCGGACCACCCGTGGGCGGCGTCGCACCAGGAGTGGTTCACGGTGCGCCCCGACGGGACCATCGCCTACGCGGAGAACCCGCCCAAGAAGTACCAGGACATCTACCCGGTCAACTTCGACACCGACCCCGAGGGCATCTACCGCGAGTCGCTGCGGATCGTCCTCTACTGGCTCTCGCACGGCGTGCGGATCTTCCGGGTGGACAACCCGCACACCAAGCCGGCCGACTTCTGGTCCTGGCTCATCGCCAAGGTCCACGAGGTCGACCCCGGCGTGGTCTTCCTGGCGGAGGCGTTCACCCGCCCGGCGCGGCTGTTCGGGCTGGCCAAGGCGGGGTTCAGCCAGTCCTACACGTACTTCACGTGGCGGACCGGCAAGGAGGAGATCCGCGAGTTCTTCGAGATGCACCGCGACCGTCTCGACGAGTGCCGACCGAACTGCTTCGTCAACACCCCGGACATCCTCCACGAGTCGCTGCAGGTCGGGGGGCCGGGGATGTTCGCCATCCGGGCCACGCTGGCCGCCACGCTCGCGCCGAGCTGGGGCGTGTACGCCGGGTTCGAGCTGTTCGAGTGGCAGCCGGTGCGCTCGGGCAGCGAGGAGTACCTGGACTCGGAGAAGTACCAGCTGCGCCCCCGCGACTTCGACCGCGCGCTCGCCGAGGGCCGCAGCCTGCAGCCGTGGATCACGCGGCTCAACGAGATCCGCCGGGCCCACCCGTCGCTGCGCCAGCTGCGCACGTTGCGGTTCCACGAGGTCGACAACGACGCGCTGCTCGCCTGGTCCAAGACCGACCCGATCACGGGCGACACGGTGCTGTGCGTGGTGACGCTGAACCCGTTCGGCGCCGAGGAGGGCACCGTGCACCTCGACATGGAGGCGCTCGGCCTCGACCCGTTCGCCCGCTTCGGCGCGTACGACGAGGTCAGTGGCCAGGTCTTCGACTGGGGCCAGGCCAACTACGTGCGGCTGGAGCCCTGGCGCGACGTCGCGCACGTGATCTCGGTCCGCAAGCGCTGACGCGCACATGTGAACGGATGTGGTCGTCCACGCGACCACATCCGTTCACGTGCGCAGCGCCCGCACCGCCGCCTCGATCGCCGGCTCGCGCACCCTGGCGAGCTCGGCCTCCTCGAACACGATGACGGCGTCCTGGATCCCGCCCAGGGCGACGACCGCGCGCACCCGGTCCGTCGCGTCGCCGCTGCCGACGATCACCGCGTCGACCCGCTCGCGCCAGTGCAGCATCTTCGGGGCGATCTCGGCGCGGGCGACGACGGTCGGGTTGTGGATCAGCACCCGCATCACCCGGCGGTTGCGCAGGCACAGCTCCCAGAACCGTTCGACGACCGCGCGCACCGCGGCCTCGTCACCCGCGTCGACGGTCCGGCCCTCGAGCTCGTCCCCCAGCTCGCGGAGCTCGGCGAACATGGGGTCGACCAGCTCGCCGAGCAGGGCGTCCTTCGACGCGTAGTGGTAGTAGAGCGCCGCCTTGGTGATGCCGATCCGCTCGGCGATCTCGCGCAGGCTCGTCGCGTCGATACCGCGCTCGGAGAACAGCTCGAGGGCGGCGGCGCGGATCTCCGCCCGGGTGTCGACGGTGGCTCGGGGCACGACGAGGACCCTACCTGCCGTTGACTACCTGCCGCACGGTCAGTAGCTTACCGTGCGGCAGGTAACCATGCGAGGAAGGTCGTCCCGTGACCAGCGTTCTCATCTCCGGCGCGAGCATCGCCGGACCGGCCCTGGCGTTCTGGCTGCGACGGGCGGGAGTGGAGGTCACCGTCGTCGAGAAGGCCGACACCGTCCGCGGCGGCGGCTACCCCATCGACCTCCGTGGCGTGGCTGTCGACGTCGTCGAGCGGATGGGGCTGCTCGAGCAGGTCGAGGCGGCCCGGACCGGCACCCGCGCCCTGACCTTCGTCGCCGAGAGCGGGCGCCGGATCGCCGCGTTCGACACCGAGACGCTCCTCGGCGAGCAGTCGATCCGGGCGGTCGAGCTGCCCCGCGGCGACCTCACCGCCGTGCTGTGGGAGGCGACCCGCGACGACGTCGAGTACGTGTTCGACGACCGCGTCACCGCGCTCGACGACCGGCCCGACGGGGTGCACGTGACGTTCCGGCGCGGCGCGGCCCGGGTCTTCGACCTGGTGATCGGCGCGGACGGGCTCCACTCGGGGGTGCGGGCGCTCACCTTCGGCCCCGAGGCGCCGTTCCGCCGCGACCTCGACGCCTGGTACGCCGCGTTCTCCGTGCCCGCCGACGCCTACGGGCTCGACCGCGAGGCGGTCATGATGAACACCCCGGGCCGCTCCGCCACCCTCTACGCGGTGCGGAACCAGCCGATCACCGCGCTGCTGTCCTTCACCGGCCCCACCCCGACGCTGGACCACCGCGACACCGAGGGGCAGCGCCGCCTCGTCGAGCACGCCTTCGGCGGCAGCGGCTGGCTGGTCCCGGAGCTGCTCGTGCGCATGCGGGAGGCCGAGGACTTCTACTTCGACACCGTCAGCCAGATCCGGATGCCGTCGTGGACGCGGGGCCGGATCGGGCTGGTCGGCGACGCGGCGTACGCCCCCTCGTTCCGGTCCGGGCAGGGCACCAGCATCGCGACGGTCGGCGCCTACGTCCTCGCCGCCGAGATCGCGGCCCACCCCGACGACCCGGCCGCGGCGCTGCCGGCCTACGAGGCGCGGATGCGGGACTTCGCCACCCGCAACCAGGACCTCGCGACCTCCGGCGCGCGCATCACCTCCCCGGCGACCCCGCTGCAGCTGCACACCCGCAACGCCCTGTTCCGGGCCAGGCCGCTGTTCTCGCTGCTCGCGCGCTCCGGCGGCGGCATCGCCGGCGCCGCGACCGCCCTGACGCTGCCCGAGATGCCGCGGGCGGTCGCCGCCACGGCCTGACGCGGTGGGCGAACGGCGCCGTCCTGCCGTCGGACGCCGGCACCGCGCCATTGCTGGCGTTCCCCTGCGGCGAACACCGAGTCGGGCACTTCTCGGGCCGCCCGGACGTTGGACACCGTGAGACACCCTGGAGGTCGCCGTGCCCGTCCTGCTCGCCCTGCTGGCGTACGTCGCCCTCGAGATCTGGGTCCTGGTCCTGGTCGGCCAGACGATCGGGTTCCTCGGGCTGATCGGCGTGCTCGTCCTCTCGGCCGTGGTCGGCGCGTGGGCCCTCAAGCGCGAGGGCCGGCGCTCGCTGGCCGACCTCGGAGGGGCCGTGCGCTCCGGCCGCCCGGCCGAGGCCGAGGTCGCCGACGGGATGTACGTGGCACTCGCCGGCGTCCTGCTCGTCGTCCCCGGTCTGCTGTCCACGGCGGCCGCCCTGCTGCTGCTCGTCCCGCCGGTCCGCCGCGCCCTCGCCCGCCGGGCGGCGGCGCGGGCGGTGCGCGCGGGCAGCGCGCGGATGGGCCCGACGATCACCGTCGTGGGCGCGGGCGCCCCGGCGTCGGGGGCCTGGGGCGGCCCGTCGGCGGGGCCGGACCCGTGGCGCGGCCGGGTCATCGAGGGGCAGGTCATCGAGGCCCACGACCCCGATGCGGACAGCCCGGACGAGAACGGGCCCGGGGGCACGCGTCGCGCGGGCTGACCACTAGCGTGACGCCTGATGAACGAGGGGATCGGCACGGGCCCCGCGAGCGCGCCCGTCACGAGCACGACCGGCACCGCCCTGGCGCAGCGGGGGCCGGACCAACCGCCTGAACCACCTGCGGAGCCCTCGTCGGACGACTTCCGCAGCGCGCGCACGCTGCCGGTCGAGGAGGACTGGTACAAGCGCGCGGTCTTCTACGAGGTGCTGGTCCGCGCCTTCGCCGACTCGAACCGGGACGGCTTCGGGGACCTGCGCGGCCTGACCGACAAGCTGGACTACCTGGCCTGGCTCGGCGTCGACTGCCTGTGGTTGCCGCCGTTCTACGACTCCCCCCTGCGCGACGGCGGCTACGACATCCGCGACTACCGCAAGGTGCTCGGCGAGTTCGGCACCGTCGAGGACTTCGTGGAGTTCCTCGACCAGGCCCACGCCCGCGGGATCCGCGTGATCACCGACCTCGTCATGAACCACACGTCCGACCAGCACATGTGGTTCCAGGAGTCCCGTCGCGACCCGGACGGCCCCTACGGCGACTTCTACGTCTGGTCCGACGACGACACCCGCTGGTCCGAGGCCCGGATCATCTTCGTCGACACCGAGTCCTCGAACTGGACCTACGACTCGGTGCGCGGCCAGTTCTACTGGCACCGCTTCTTCTCCCACCAGCCGGACCTCAACTTCGACAACCCCGCCGTGTGCGAGGCGATGATCGACGCGCTGCGGTTCTGGCTCGACCTCGGCATCGACGGGTTCCGCCTCGACGCGGTGCCCTACCTCTTCGAGCGCGACGGCACCAACGGCGAGAACCTCCCCGAGACCCATGCCTTCCTGCGCCGGGTGCGCAAGGTCGTCGAGGACGAGTACCCGGGGCGTGTCCTGCTGGCCGAGGCCAACCAGTGGCCCGCGGACGTCGTGGAGTACTTCGGCGACGCCGAGGTCGGCGGGGACGAGTGCCACATGGCGTTCCACTTCCCGCTGATGCCGCGCATCTTCATGGCGGTGCGGCGCGAGTCCCGCTTCCCGATCTCGGAGATCCTCGCGCAGACGCCGGAGATCCCGGAGAACGCGCAGTGGGGCATCTTCCTGCGCAACCACGACGAGCTCACGCTCGAGATGGTCACCGACGACGAGCGCGACTACATGTACGCGGAGTACGCCAAGGACCCGCGCATGAAGGCGAACATCGGCATCCGCCGCCGCCTCGCCCCGCTGCTCGACAACGACCGCAACCAGCTCGAGCTGTTCACCGCGCTGCTGCTCTCCCTGCCCGGGTCCCCCGTCATCTACTACGGCGACGAGATCGGGATGGGCGACAACATCTGGCTCGGTGACCGCGACGGCGTGCGCAGCCCGATGCAGTGGAGCCCGGACCGCAACGCCGGCTTCTCCACCTGCGACCCGGGGCGGCTCAACCTCCCCGTGGTGATGGACCCGGTGTACGGGTACCAGGCGGTCAATGTCGAAGCCCAGTCGAACTCCACGGCCAGCCTGTTGCACTGGAACCGTAGGATGATCGAGATCCGTAAGCAGCACCCGGCGTTCGGGCTCGGCGACTTCCACGAGCTCGGCGGCTCGAACTCCTCGGTGCTGGCCTACGTCCGCGAGTTCGTCGACGAGGAGGGCACCCGGGACGTCGTCCTGTGCGTCAACAACATGTCTCGCTTCCCCCAGCCCGTGGAGCTCGATCTGATCGCCTGGAAGGACTGGACGCCCACCGAACTGACCGGTGGCGTGCCGTTCCCCGCGATCGGTGAGCTGCCGTACCTGTTGACGCTGCCGGGACACGGCTTCTACTGGTTCTCCATCCACCCGGCCCAGGAGCGTTGATGACGGCCCCCGGAGGACCGACCGAGGCCACCTCGGCCCTCGAAGCGCTGCTCCCGGCGCTGATCGAGTGGCTGCCGGGGCAGCGGTGGTTCGCGGCGAAGGGGCGCGCGGTCGCCGCGGTGCGGATCCTCGGCCACCAGGACGTCACCGCGCCCGACGCGGCGCCTGCCGTCAGCCACGTCGTCATCGCGGTCGAGTTCGCCGACGGCGGGCCCGAGGACTGGTTCCAGCTGCTGCTGGGCTCCCGTGCCGGCGTGCCGGGCGACCTCGACCACGCGATCATCGGCATGGTCGGCGACCGCACGGTCTACGACGGGCTGGCCGACGGCGAGATCAGCCGCCTGCTGCTCTCGCTCATCGTCTCCGACACCGCCGTCGGATCCCTGCGGTTCGTCCCGGAGCCGGGCACGGAGGCCCCGATCGTCGGACCCGGACGGCCGCTGCTCGGTGAGCAGTCGAACTCCTCGGTGATCTACGGCGAGCGCGCCATCCTCAAGCTGTTCCGTCGTGCCACGCCGGGCCTCAACCCGGACCTCGAGCTGCACCGCGCCCTGGGCCGGGAGCACTCGCAGGAGGTGGCCCCGCTGCTGGGGGCGATCGAGGGCGAGCTGGCCGACCCGGCGGGGGGCACCGCCCCGATGACGGTGGCGATGCTGCAGGACTACGCGTCGAACTCCGCCGACGGCTGGTCGATGGCGCTGACCAGCGTGCGCGACCTGCTCGCCGAGGGCGACCTGCGCCCCGACGAGGTCGGCGGGGACTTCGCCGGCGAGGCCACCCGCCTCGGCCGCACGGTGGCCGCCGTGCACACCGAGCTGGCCCGGTCCCTCGGGACCGCACAGCTCGACGCCGACGGCGTGCGCGCGGTGGCGGACTGGATGCTGGCCCGACTCGACCACGCGGCGGAGGCGGTGCCCCAGGTCGCCGAGCGTCGCGCCGCCATCGCCGCCGTCCTCGAGGGCGTGAACTCCGCCGCCTCGACCGGGCTGCTGGTGCACCGCATCCACGGCGACCTGCACCTCGGCCAGGAGCTGCGCACCCCGCGCGGCTGGCTGATCATCGACTTCGAGGGCGAGCCCTCACGGCCGCTGACCGACCGGGTGCGCCCGGACTCGCCGCTGCGCGACGTCGCGGCCATGCTCCGGTCGTTCGACTACGCGGCGTTCCACCAGCTCGCGGAGTGGGAGCCGGGCGCGGAGTCCCCCGGCCACCTGCAGCGACGCGCCCAGGAGTGGGCCGACCGCAACCGGGCGGCGTTCTGCGACGGCTACACCGAGATCGCCGGCGCCGACCCGCGCGCCGACCTCGCGGTGCTGCGTGCCTACGAGCTCGACAAGGCCGTCTACGAGGTGCTCTACGAGACCCGCAACCGGCCCAACTGGCTGGCCATCCCGCTCCGTTCGATGGAGCGTCTCCTCGGGAGCCCCTGAGCCCCCGACGCCCCACCCCCGGTTCACGACCCCGACCCACGGGGTAGGAGACCGGGACCCGCCGTCGTGTGTCCCCGGATCGCACGACACGCCCGACACCCCCGGAGTCACACCGCCGATGACCCGCTCCACCCCGCCGCCGTCCACGGGCCCGCTCCCGGTCGCGCCCGGGGAGCTCGACCTCCACCTGCTGCTCGAGGGTTCGCACCGCGACCCGCACGGCGTCCTGGGCCCGCACCGCCGCCCGGACTCGCCGGGCACCGTCGTCGTCCGGACCCTGCAGCCCACCAGCGACGAGGTCGACGTCGTCGTCGAGCAGGGCCCGACGGCGGGGCGCTACCCGCTCGCGCCGGTGGGCACCGCCGGGGTGTTCGCCGGCACGGTCCCCGGGCCGCTGCCGCACTACCGGCTGGCGCTGCGGCGGACCGACGAGTCCGGCGGCGACACCCACGGCGACGCGGTCGAGACGATCGTCGACGACCCGTACCGCTTCTCCCCCGTGCTCGGCCCGGTCGACCTGCACCTGATCGGCGAGGGCCGCCACGAACGGCTCTGGGACGCCCTCGGCGCCCACTTCCGGCGCTGGCCGACGCCCTCAGGGCCGGTCGAGGGCACGTCGTTCACGGTGTGGGCGCCGAACGCCCGCGGCGTGCGCGTCGTCGGCGACTGGGCGCCCGAGCGCGGCAGCTGGGACGGCGTCGCGACCCCGATGCGCGCGCTCGGCTCCGGCGTCTGGGAGATCTTCCTGCCCGGGGTCGGCGTCGGGACCCGCTACGGCTTCCGCATCCTGACCGCCGACGGGCACTGGCTGGACAAGGCCGACCCCATGGCGTTCGCCGCGGACCTCCCGCCGACGCCCGCCTCGGTGGTCACCGCGTCCACCTACGAGTGGGACGACGCCTCCTGGCTCGCGCAGCGGGCACGCTCGGTCCCGCACGCGGAGCCGATGAGCGTCTACGAGCTGCACCTCGGCTCGTGGCGCCAGGGCCTCGGGTACCGGGCGCTGGCCGACGAGCTCGTGATCTACCTGACCGCGCAGGGCTTCACCCACGTCGAGCTGCTGCCCGTGGCGGAGCACCCCTTCGGCGGCTCGTGGGGCTACCAGGTCAGCTCCTACTACGCCCCGACCTCGCGGTTCGGCACCCCGGACGACTTCCGCTACTTCGTCGACACCCTGCACCAGGCGGGGATCGGCGTGATCGTCGACTGGGTGCCCGCACACTTCCCCCGCGACGACTGGGCGCTCGCCCGCTTCGACGGCACCCCCTGCTACGAGCACGGCGACCCGCGACGCGGCGAGCAGCTCGACTGGGGCACGCTCGTGTTCGACTTCGGGCGCTCCCAGGTGCGGAACTTCCTCGTCGCGAACGCCCTGTACTGGCTCGAGGAGTTCCACGTCGACGGGCTGCGGGTCGACGCCGTCGCCTCGATGCTCTACCTGGACTACTCCCGCTCCGACGGCGGCTGGGTGCCCAACAAGTACGGCGGGCGCGAGAACCTCGAAGCGGTGTCGTTCCTCCAGGAGGTCAACGCCACCGTCTACAAGAACCACCCCGGGGTCGTGACCATCGCCGAGGAGTCCACGGCGTGGCCCGGCGTCACCCGGCCCACCCATCTCGGCGGCCTCGGGTTCGGCATGAAGTGGAACATGGGGTGGATGCACGACACCCTCGACTACGTCATGCGCGACCCGGTGCACCGGGGGTACCACCACAACCAGATGACGTTCTCGCTGACCTACGCCTGGTCGGAGAACTACGTGCTGCCCTTCAGCCACGACGAGGTGGTGCACGGCAAGGGCTCGCTGTGGACGCGCATGCCGGAGATGGGACGCGGCGACCACGGCAAGGCGGCCGGGCTGCGCGCCCTGCTGGCCTACATGTGGGCCCACCCCGGCAAGCAGCTGCTGTTCATGGGACAGGAGCTCGGGCAGGTCCGGGAGTGGTCCGAGGAGCGCTCGCTGGACTGGGAGCTCCTCGACGACCCGCTGCACGCCGGCGTCGCGCGCCTCGTCGCCGACCTCAACACGGTCTACCGGGACAACCCGGCGCTGTGGGCGGCCGACACCGACCCGGCCGGCTTCTCCTGGATCGACGCGAACGACGCGACCGGCAACGTGTTCTCGTTCGTCCGCCAGGGACCGCCCGGTACGCCCGACGTGGTGTGCGTGGCCAACTTCGCCGGCATCGTGCACGACCGCTACCGCGTGGGGCTGCCCCGCGCCGGCCGGTGGCGCGAGGTCCTCAACACCGACGCGCAGCTGTACGGCGGCGACGGTGCGGGGAACTTCGGGTCGGTGTTCGCCGCGTCGGTGTCGACGCACGGGCGGCCCGCGTCGGCGGAGATGACCCTGCCCGCGTCGGGCGTGCTCTGGCTGGTGCACGACGGGGAGGACCCGGCACCCTCGTCAGAGAAGTCCCCCTCTCGGCGTGCTCCCCTCGATTGACACCGGACGTCCGGAGAGCGTCGTTCACACCGGCGCGGGAATCACCTCGATCGCCCACCACCGACCCGCCTGGTCGACCACACTGAGCGGGTGCGGTCGAGGGTCGGAGCGGTGCTGCTGACGGCGCTGTGCGCCGTCGTGGCCCTGCTCGGCTCCGGGTGCGCCGCCTCGGTCGACGGCCAGGCCTTCGCGTCCTCGGCGGTCACCGCGGGGATCGACCCGACCTTCGTGCAGGGCAGCGACGGCGGCGACGACGACCGGTTGGCCGCCGCGGTGCTGCACGACCTCGAGACGTGGTGGGGCGGGGAGTTCCCGAAGATCGCGAACGGCGCCCGCTTCACCCCGCTTGAAGGGCTACTTCTCGGTCGACTCCTCGCGCGACGGGCCGGGCCCGCCGTGCACCGACAGCGCGTCCGACGTCGAGGGCAACGCGTTCTACTGCCCGCGCGCGGACATCATCGCCTACGACCGGGCGGCGCTCCTGCCGGTGCTGCGCCAGAAGTTCGGGGACTCCGCGGTGATCGTCGTGCTCGCCCACGAGTTCGGCCACTCCGTCCAGCAGCGCCTCGAGGCGACCTCACCCACGGCGGCGGGCCTGGGCTCCGGGGCGCCGACGATCCTGTCCGAGGGCCAGGCCGACTGCTACGCGGGTGGCTTCCTGCGCGCGGTGCACGATGGCGCGACGCCCGACCTGCGCACCGGCGCCAAGGGCATCGACGCCGCCATGAGCGCGCTGATCACGTTCCGCGACCCGGTCGGCACCGACGCCACCGACGACCGCGCGCACGGCAACGCGTTCGACCGCGTCTCCTCGTTCCAGGACGGGTACGACGGCGGGGCCCCGGCGTGCGCGGGGATGACGCTGCAGAACCGCACCTTCACCCAGCAGTCCTTCTCGAGCCTCTCCGACGCCCAGAGCGGCGGGAACCTCCCGCTGCCCGACCTGCTGCGCGCGATGGGCGGCGACCTCGACCGCTACTTCGGCGGCCTCGTCCGCCAGAACGGCCGCCCGTGGACGCCGCCGACCATCCGGGAGGGCGGTGCCGGCTGCGGGAAGGACGCGGTCGACCTGTGCACCGGCACCGGCCCGCCGACGCTGGCCGTCGACGACGCCGCCCTCGCCCGCGTCCACGACGGCATCGGGGACTACGCCAGCGGCACCGTCATCGCCTCCCGGTACGCCCTGGCGGCGATGGCGGCCCTCGGGCGCCCGACGACGGGGGCGCAGGCCGGGACCACCGCGCTGTGCCTGGCCGGGGCCTACACCGGCGACGTCGGGCAGCCCGGCACCGACTTCAGCCTCTCCCCCGGCGACCTCGACGAGGCCGTCGGCCTGCTCCAGACCGACGACTCGGCGGCCCGCGGCACCGACGGCGCCACCGCGCCCGGCGGGGCCTACGCCCGCATCGAGGACTTCCGGCGCGGCGTCACCAGCGGGTCCGGGAGCTGCCTGGCAGGCTGATCACGTGGCGGTCTCCATCCGCAGCCGGCCCGAGATCGTCCCGGTCGGTCTCCTGCTCAGCGCGGTCGGCGGGTTCCTCGACGCCTACACCTTCGTGGGCCACGGCGGGGTGTTCGCCAACGCGCAGACCGGCAACGTGGTCCTCCTCGGGGTGGGCCTGGTCCAGGGCCAGGCCGGGCAGGGGCTGCGCCACCTGCCCCCGCTGCTCTCGTTCCTCGTCGGCCTCGGGGTCGCCGAGTCCCTCGCCCGGCCCTGGGCCCGCCGGACGCTCCGGCGACCCACCCGCGTGGTCCTGGGCGTCGAGGCGGTCGTCCTCGTGGTGTGCGGGGCGGTCGCGCTGCCCGACGTCGTCGTGACGGTCGCCGTCGCGTTCGTGGTGGCGCTGCAGGTGTCGACGTTCAAGAAGGTCGGCGACGTCCCCTACAACGCCACGGTGACCACCGGGAACCTGCGCAGCCTCGTCGCGGAGATCGCGCGCTGGGCCGGCGACCGGACGCCCGAGGCCGGCCGCCCCGCCGCGGTGCTCGCCGGGATCGTGGCCGCGTTCGCCGCCGGGGCGGCCGCGGGTGCCGCGCTCACGACGGCGGCGGGACGCGCGGCCGCGTTCGCGGCGGCCGCGGCGATCCTCGCCGTGCTGGTCGCGATCGTCGTCGAGACCCGTCGTCGCGAGCGCGACGACCCGGGTGTCCGCGTCGACGACGAGACCTGAGCCCCGCCGCCGCGCGGCGACTCAGTACAGGGCCCGGGCCAGGGCGCGGCGCGCGGCGGTGACCCGTGGGTCGTCCGCCGCGAACAGCTCGAACAGCCCGACCAGGTGCTCGCGGGCGGCGTCGCGCTCCTCGGCGGCCGTCCGCTGCACCGTCTTCACCAGCCGGTCGAACGCCGCCTCCACCTGGCCGGAGGCGAGCTCGGCGTCGGCGGCGGCCTTCTGGGCCTCGACGTCGTCGGGCGCGGCGTCGGCCCGCGTCACCGCGGTGGGGTCGGCCTGCTCCGCCCGGGACATGAAGCGGACCTGGGCGAGGGCGGCCTGGGCCTCGGTGTTCGCGGGCTCCGCGGCGAGGATCTGCTCGTAGGCCGCGACCGCGGCGTCGTAGTCGCCGCGCTCGAGGGCCTCCTCGGCGGCGGTGAAGCGGGGGTCGTCCGGCTCCGGCTCGGGCTCGGCGGCCGGAGCGCCGCCACCCGCCGCGACGCGGGCCTCCGCCTCGGCGATGGCCGGCATCCGGTCGCGGAGCGCGTCGAGGATCTGCCCGATCCAGCCCCGCAGCTCGTTCTCGGGCTGGACCCCGGAGAACGAGGTGACCGGCTGCTGCGCGACCACGACGTACACCGTCGGGATCGACTGCACCTGGAACATCTGGGCGATGCGCGGGTTCGCGTCGACGTCGACCTTCGCGAGGATCCAGGCCCCGCCGGCCTCGGTCGCGAGCTTCTCCAGCGTCGGCGAGAGCTGCTTGCAGGGCTGGCACCAGTCGGCCCAGAGGTCGACGACGACGGGCACCGTCATCGACCGCTCGAGCACCTCGGTCTGGAAGCTGTCCTCGGTGACGTCGATGACGAAGGAGCCGGAGGGCGGCGGGGCCCCCTCGACCGCGGGAGCGCCGTCACCGCCCGCGGGTGCCTGCGGGGCACCGCCCGCGGGAGCACCGCGCTGGGCGGGGCCGCGCTGCTCGGCGCGAGCTTTGAGGCCGGACAGGTCGACGGCCCCGGCCATGGCCGAGGACATCGCGGCCGCCTGCGCGGCCTGCTGGCGGGGATCGGGACGTGCCACGTCACCAATCCTGCCAGGAGGCACGGCGGAGCGGAGCCCGACGGTCCGGGATAGGGCCTGGCAGCTCGAAGCCCGACCCCCGTGGTCGTCGTGGGAACCCGTCAGGCCGGGTCCTGACCCAGGTGCTGCTCCACCCGAGCGACCTTCGCCGCCATCTGCCCGGTCCAGCCCGGCCGGATGTCCGCCTTGAGGACGAGCGAGACCCGGGAGCCGTAGCGGCCCGCCGCCTCGGTCGCCCGCTTGACCACGTCCATCACCTCGTCCCACTCGCCCTCGAGCGAGGTGAACATCGAGGAGGTCTCGTGCGGCAGCCCGGACTCGCGGACCACCCGGACCGCGGCGGCCACGGCCTCGCTCACCGAGTCCGACACCGGGCCGTCGGGGGCGTCCGGGGCGGGACCGGAGGGCGCGACGCTGAACGCGACGATCACGGTGCTCCCACCCGGGCCTGCTGCATGTGCCTCATCGCCCCAGCGTGCCAGCCCCCGCCGACCCCGGCCTTGCTAGATTCCGCGCCTGATGGCCGCGTCCGATCCCCTCCCGTTCGACCCGATCGCGCGGGCTGCGGACATCTGGACCTCGAAGATCGGTCCGTCGGCACCGATGGCCGCGGTCACCAGCGTGTTCCGGGTCCAGCAGAATCCTCCAGCAGGCCGTCGACGCGGCGCTGCGCCGCCACGAGCTGACCTTCGCCCGCTACGAGGCCCTCGTGCTGCTGCGCTTCTCGCGGTCGGGCGCCCTGCCGATGAGCCTCATGGGGCAGCGGCTGCAGCTGCACCCGACGTCGATCACCAACATCGTCGACCGCCTCGAGGCCGCTGAGCTGGTGCGCCGCCGCCCGCACCCCACCGACAAGCGCACCACCCTCGTCGAGATCACCGAGGCGGGCCGCCGGCGCGGTGAGGAGGCGACGGCGTCGGTGACGGCGGTCGACTTCGGGCTCGTCGGGCTCGACGACGACGAGGTCACGTCGCTGACGGCGCTGCTCGCGAAGGTCCGCCGCGCCGCGGGCGACTTCAGCTGACGGGTCGCCGCCACCCCGCACGAGGGGAACCCTCGTGCGGGTAGAGCGACCGGATCCTCCCCTCGCCGCCGCCGAGCGGTCCCACGAGGGGACCCTTCAGCGCGGTAGAGCGACCGAGGGTTCCCCTCGCGCCGCCGCGACCAGTCGGCCCTCCTCGAGGTGCAGGACCTGATCCATCCGGTCCAGCCCCTCACGGCGGTGGGTCAGCAGCAGGACGGTCGCCGAGGTGTCGAGCAGGTCCGCCATGAGTGCCTCGGCGGTGTCGGTGTCGAGGCCCTCGGTGGGCTCGTCGAGCACGAGGACGTCGGGGTCCGCGAGGACGAGCCGGGCCGCCGCGAGCCGGCGCCGCTCCCCGCCGGAGACCGAGTCGGGGCCGATGACGGTGTCCAGCCCCTCCGCGAGGCCCTCGACCCAGCCGGAGAGCCGGACGCGACGCAGCGCGGCGAGGAGCCGGTCGTCGTCGGCGTCGGGCGCGGCGAGGGCCAGGTTCGCACGGACGCTCGCGGTGAAGACGTGGTCGGCGTCGCCGAGGAGCCCGATGCGGCGCCGCACGTCGTCGCCGGCCAGCGCGGTGACCGGCACCCCGCCGAGGGTGACGCTCCCGGCGGCCGGGTCGAGCAGGCGCAGCAGCAGCGCCGCGAGCGTCGACTTGCCCGAGCCGGACGCACCGGTCACCGCGACGCGGGCGCCCGCGGGCAGGTCGAGGTCGAGGCCGTGCAGCGCCGTCGTCCCGGCCCACCCCGCCGCGAGGCCGCGGATCCGCAGGTCGTGGCCGGAGGGCAGGCCACGAGGACGTTCTGGATCGGCGGCCGGGAGGGCGGTGGACCCGAGCGCCACGAGCCGCTGGCGCGCCTGGACGCCCCGCACCACCGCCCGGGCGGCACCCGGGAGGGCGAGCACGGTCCCGGCGAGCGCGGTCGGGAGGAGCACGACGATGCCGACGAGCTCCGGCGAGGCCCCCGCACCGAGCCCGACGGCGGCCAGCGCGGCCCCGAGGGTCGCGACGCCGAGCGCGAGGTGCGCGGCGCCGTCGAGGAGCCCGTTCCGCCACGCGGCGCGACGCCGAGCACCCTGGAGCGCCGCGGCCCGGTCCCGCACGACGGCGAGGGCCGCGTCCCGCCCCCGGACGGCCAGCTCCTCGCGCGCCGCGAGGGTCTCGACGACGGCCGCCCGCAGCCGCTCCCCCGCCGAGTCGAGCGCGCGCCCGTCCCGACGGGCGGCACCGGCCGCGAGGGCGGGGACGACGAGGGCCGCCGCGCCGAGCCCGAGGGCGAGCGCGGGCAGCGTCGTCGGGACCGCGAGCCACCCCACGACGAGGACGACGGGCACGACGACCGCGGCCACGAGCACCGGCTGGCGGCCGCGTACGAGGCCGTCGAGGCGGGTGTCGACGTCGTCGACGGCCCGGGCGAGCAGCTCCCCGCGGCGGCCGGCGACCGCGCCAGGCACGCGCTCGACGAGGGTCGCGACGAGCGCCCGCCGCCAGCCGGCGACCCGGGCGAGCGCGGCGTCGTGCACCGCGAGCCGTTCGAGGTGGCGCAGCAGTGGTCGCAGCACCGCGGTGGCGCGGACGAGCACGACGGCGATCGAGAGCGTGAGCACCGGCGGGCGGGCGTCGGCGCGCACGATCAGCCACGTCGAGACCGCGGTCAGCAGCAGGCCCGCGAGCACCGACCCCGCGCCGAGCGCGACCCCGGCCGCCGTCGTTCCCCGGCGCGGTCCCGCGAGCGCGGGCGGGCCGCCGTGCTCGGCGCGCCGGGGACGTCCGGCGGCGATCCCCTCGACCGGTGGGCGCGCGAGGGTGACGACCCGGTCGGCGGCGGCCAGCGCGGCCGGTCGATGGGCGACGACGAGGACGGCGGCGCCCTGGTCGGCGGCGGCGCGCAGCAGGCCCAGGACCCGGGCCTCGGCGTCGGGATCGAGGTGGGCGGTCGGCTCGTCGAGCAGCACCGTCGCGTGCGGGGAGTCCTGCAGGGCGAGGAGGACGCGGCCGAGCGCGAGGCGCTGGCGCTGCCCGGCCGAGAGCGAGCCGCCCGCCTCGGCGAGCGCGTCGTCCGGGTCGCACGGCAGGTCGACCGCGCTCAGGACGGCGAGCATGCGGGCGCGGGGGACGTCGTCGTCGGCCAGCGCGGCCGCGACGGTGCGGGCGTGCGGCAGCGTCGGGCGCTGCGGCAGCAGGAGCAGCGGCGACCCGACGGCGACCGTGCCGACGTCGGCGCGGACCGCGCCGGACAGCACGCGCAGCAGGGTCGTCTTGCCCGCACCCGACTCCCCGGCGAGCGCGACGAGCTCCCCGGGCGCGACGTCGAGGTGGTCGAGGACGAGCGCGTCGGCCCGCCGGCCGGGGTAGCGGACGCGGACCCCGGAGGCGCGAGCGCCATGTGAACGGATGGCGTCGTCCTGGCCACGACATCCGCTCACATCGACGGAGTCGATGATCGTCGCCACCCGCGCGGTGTCGTGGAACCGGGCGCCCACCTCACGGATCGGCCGGTAGGCCTCGGGGGCGAGCAGGATCGCGACCAGGGCCGGGCCCAGGCCCAGCGACCCGTCGACCACCCGCAGCCCGGCCGACACCGCGACGAGGCCGACCGACACCGTCGCGACCAGGTCGAGCGCCGTCGTCGACAGGAACGCCACCCGCAGCACCGAGCCGGTCGCGCGCCGGTGGGCCTCCCCGACGCGGGCCACCTCGTCGACCTGCCGGTGGGCACGGCCGAAGAGCCGCAGTGTCGCGAGCCCGGTGACGACGTCGAGCACATGACCCGCCAGCCGCTCCCCCGCCGCCCACTGCCGGGCCGCGCGGGCCCGCGTCGCCCACCCGACCAGCGCGGCGAACACCGGCAGCAGCGGCAGGGTCAGCACCACGACCAGCGCCGACGGCGGGTCGGCCACCAGCAGCCCGACGAGCACGAGCGGCGGCAGCACCACGGCGAGGACCAGGGCGGGCAGGTAGGAGGTGAACCAGGCCCGGAGGTCGTCGATCCCGCCCGAGGCGAGCTCACGCCGGCGGCGTCCGCCGGGGTCACGTCGCTCGGCGTCGGGGTCCCGCGCGTCGAGCAGCCGCTCCCGCAGCGGTTCGACGACGCGGCCCGCGGTCCCGACCGCGATCCGGGGGGCGGCCGCCGCGACGAGCGCGCGCACGACGAGGGCCGCGGCGAGGGCGGCGAGCGGGGTCGACGTCGTCGTGTGCCCGACCAGGCCGGCGACGAGCAGCCCGGCCGCCACGAGCGCGGTGGCGTCGGCGACCGCGCCGAGCACGCCCAGGGCCACCTGCGCCGCGACCCCCGGCAGCGCCGGGCGGGCGAGGCGGAGCAGGCGCGGGTCGACGGGGCCGGTGCGGGTCATGCCGGTACCTCCTGTCCGTCCGGTCGAGCTCCTCCTCGTTCCGTCTCCCGCCGTCCGCTGGCCACCCGCCGCCGGAACACCCAGTACGAGAACGCCTGGTAGGCCACGACCCCGGGCAGGATCAGCACCCCGCCGATCGTGATCACCCGCAGCGCCTCGGGTGACGCGGCCGCGCCCGCGATCGTCAGCGAGGCGGCCGCGTCGAGCGTCGAGGGCAGCACCACCGGGACGTGCGCGGTGAACGCCGCGACGACGCCGCCGAGCACCGCCACCGAGGCCGCCCCGAACGCGAGTCCCTCCCGACGGCGGGCGGCGGCGACCCCGGCCACGACGGCGAGGACCGCCACCGGCGCGGCGATCGGGGCGGCGACGCCCGCGAGCACGGCGAGGACGAGTGCCATCAGGCCCGCCGTCGCCACCGCGACACCGCGTGCCCGGACCCGCACCGGACCCGTCGTGCGCAGCCCGAGGAACGCCGCTCCCTGCAGCAGCGCGGCGAGGACCCCGAGGAGCGCCCCGACCAGGGCGGGCGCGGACACCAGCGGCGCGAGCGAGCGGGCGAGCGCTCCGCCGGGACCGACCGCGACCGCGCCGCCCGGGCCGAGCGCGAGGCCCGTCGTCGCGAGCGCCACCACCGCACCGAAGCCCCCCGCGCAGACCAGCGACGACAGCCCGAGGACGACGTCGCACCGGCGCCGCCACCGGGCCGCGTCGACCTTCCCGCGGAACTCCAGCGCGACGCCGCGCGCCGCGAGGGCGAGCAGCACGCCGACCAGCGGGAGGTAGAGCCCCGAGAGCAGCGCCGCGTACCAGGAGGGGAACGCCGCGAACGTCACGCCGATCGCGGCCACGAGCCACACCTCGTTGCCGTCCCAGACCGGCCCGACGGTGCGGACGGCGGCGCCGCGCTCGTGCTCGTCGCGCCCGAGGACGCCGGCGAGCATGCCGACCCCGAAGTCGAAGCCCTCGAGGACGGCGAACAGCACCCAGCACAGCACGACGAGGGCGAACCAGAGCATCGCGAGATCCATGACCGGCCTCCTGTCAGTAGCTGGGCTCGAGCACGGCGTCGTCGGTGTCCGCCGACGGCTCCGGGTGCAGGTCGACGAGGTCGGCCCGCGACACGTGCAGCACCAGGCGGACCCACACCACCGCGAGCACCCCGTAGACCAGCGCGAACCCGGCGAGCGAGAGGGCGAGCTCGGTGGTGGTGAGGGTCGGCGAGACGCCGTCGGCGGTGCGGAAGAGCCCGAAGACCAGCCACGGCTGGCGCGCGGTCTCGGTGAACAACCACCCGAACGTCGCGGCCGCCGCGGGGAGCGCCGGGATCACGACGAGGACGCGGACGAGCCAGCGGTCCGCCAGCGCGAACCAGCCGCGCCCGGACGGCTCGAGGTCCCGGCCCCGACGGGTGCGCCAGAGCACCCAGGCGGCGACCGCCGTCGCCAGCACGCCGAACCCGATCATCAGCCGGAACGTCCAGTAGGCGACCGGGATCCAGGGCGTGTAGTTCCCGGCGCCGAACTGGGCCGCGTACTGGGCCTGGAGGTCGTCGATGCCCCGGACGGTGGCCGTCGGGTCGCCGGTGGCCAGGAACGAGAGCAGCCACGGGATGTCCAGCGAGCTCGGCTGGGCCTGCCCGGGCAGCTGGACGGCGAACACCGAGAACGGGGCGTGGGACGTCGTCTCGTAGAGCGCCTCGGCCGCGGCCATCTTCATGGGCTGGACCTCGGTCATGACCTTGCCGAGGAGGTCGCCGGTCAGCGAGACCGCGATGCCGCCGACGAGCGTGGTCCACGCCCCGACCCGGGCCAGGAGCCGCCAGGTGGGGGCCTCAGCCGTTGTCAGCGATGGTCCGTCGCTGACACCTGACGTCACGATGAACCCTTCCTGACATGCAGGCTTGCCCCGCCACCGGCGCCACACCCCGATCGCCAGCAGCAGCGCCCCGCCGGCCATGAACGCCCCCGCGATCGTGTGCGGGAACGACGCCACCACGACCTCGTTGGTCATCAGCGCGCCGAAGCTGCCCAGCCGCGCCCGCCCGGTCGCCGGATCCAGGGCCACGCCGACCGGGTGCTGCATGAACGCGTTGGCCGCGAGGATCACGTAGGCCGAGATCAGCGTCCCGACCGCGACCACCCAGATCGTCGCGAGGTGCACCAGGGGCCGCAGCCGGTCCCGGCCGAACCACCACAGCCCGAGGAAGGTCGCCTCGAGGAAGAACGCGAGCATCCCCTCGATCGCGAGCGTCGGGCCGAAGACGTCGCCGTAGAACTGCGCGAACGCCGACCACGAGAGCCCGAACTGGAACTCCTGGACGAGCCCGGTGACGACCCCGACGGCGAACGTCGCCATCAGCAGCTTCCCGACGAGCATCGTCGCGCGGCCGAAGCGCGGGTCCCGGGTGCGCCACCAGGCCGTCTGCAGGCCCGCCGTGAGCGCCGAGAGCGAGATCGACAGCGGGACGAACAGGTAGTGGTAGACGGTGACGACGGCGAACTGCAGTCGTGAGAGCTCCAGTGCGGTCACGACGCGCCTCCCTTCGCGCGGCGGTCCTACGACACCTCGTAGTACCTACGACGAAGGGTAGTACGACATTGGTCGTTGACACACGGTGTCGCTGGGTACACTCACCCGCGTGGCCCTGGGAGAGCTCGAGCGCGCGGTCATGGCACAGCTGTGGTCGGCCGACGGGCCGCTCACCGTGCGGGACGTCCACGATCGGCTGGAGCGCGAGCTCGCCTACACGACCGTGATGACCGTGCTGGGACGACTGGCCAAGAAGGGCCTGGTCCGCCAGGAGCGCGACGGCAAGGCCTACCGCTACGCCGCCGCGTCGAGCCGGGAGCAGATGGCCGCCGAGGTCATGATCGACGCCCTCGGGGACGTCGGCGAGGATCGGACGGCCGCGCTCGTCGCGTTCGTCGACCGCGTCGGACCCGAGGAGGCCGAAGCACTGCGCCGCGCGCTCGACACCCCGGCCCAGGGATTCCCGCGATCACCCGAGTCGTGAGAAGGGCCAACAGCGCGCCACACTGACGTGTCATGGCGTCGGTGTGGTTGACGGGGCTCGCCCTCGTGCTCGCCGGGCCCGTGCCTGCCCTGCTCGCGCGCGCCCGGTGGCCCCGTGCCGTCCCGCGCGCGGCGATCGTCCTCTGGCAGGCCGTGGCCGTCGCGGCCGTGCTCGCCGCCGTCGGGAGCGCCCTGGCCGCACCCGAGGCCCTGCTGCGCGTCCTCACCCACCCCCAGGAGCGCACCGGCCTGCCGCTGGTGATCGCGGTCGGGGTCGCCGCCCTCCTCGCCGGCCTCATCGTCGCGCGCCTGCTGGGCGTGCTCGTGCTGCTCGCCGTCCGGACCCGGGTGCGCCGGGCCCGCCACCGGGACATGGTCGATCTGCTCGCCCGCGCCGAGGAGAACGACGCCGTCGGCCCGTGCCGGGCCGGGGCGGTGCTGCGCGTGCTCGACGGTGCCGTGCCCTTCGCCTACTGCGTGCCCGGCCGGGTCGGGCGCGAGGGCCGGGTGGTGGTCACCGGCGCGGCGCTCGACACGCTCTGTCCGGACGAGCTCAGTGCGGTCATCGCCCATGAGCAGGCCCACCTCGGCGCCCGCCACGACCTCGTCCGCGAGGGCTTCACCGCGTTGCACAAGGCGTTCCCCGTGGTGGCGCGGAGCCGGGAGGCCCGCGACGCGGTGGCGCTGCTGCTGGAGATGCTCGCCGACGACGCCGGGCGGCGTCGCCACGGCGACGACGCCATGGCGGGTGCGCTGGACGCGTTCGCCTCGAACGCCGGGATGGGCGCCGAGCGCGACGACGTCCTGCTGCGCCGCGACCGCATCCGCGCCCACGTCCGGGGCGGACGCGCGCTCGCCGTCGGGACCTACCTCGCCGCGGTCGCCCTCGTCGTCGTCCCGACCGTCACGATCGTCATCCCCTGGCTCGTCGACGCCCTCCCGACGGTCGGGGTCCGTTAGCGCTCCGGACGGTCCCCCGGCCAGTCCCGCATCGCCCCGCCCTCACGGCCACGGTGCGCGCCCCGCCGGCGCCGCCGCCGGAACCGTCCCGCGACCCCGGCCGTCTCCAGGAGCGCGAGCACCCCGACCATCCACCAGCACAGCATCGTCGACTCCTCTCACCACGAGGAGACGCTATCCACTCACCAGGCGTCCACCCGGGAGCGACACGCGGTGAGTCAACCCTCGTCGACGGCGGCCTCCCGGAGCCGGTCAGCCGCGGAGAACGGATCGAGCCCGCCTCCCGCGACCTCCTCGGCGAGGGCGTCCAGCGCCGCGGAGCCCGACACCGCCCGCAGTCGTGCCCGCAGGTCAGCGAGCGCGATCGCCTCGATCTCCGCCCGCGCGCGGCGGCGCCTGCCCTCGTCGCCGCGACCCTGCTCGACCATCCAGGCGCGGTGGGCGTCGATCGCGGCCCGCAGCTCGTCGACGCCCTCGCCCGCCGACGCGACCGTGCGCACCACCGGGGTGCGCCAGCCCGGACCGCTCTCCCGTCGCGTCATCGCCATGGCGTTCTGCAGCTCGCGGACGGTGGCGTCCGCGCCCTCCCGGTCGGCCTTGTTGACGCAGAAGACGTCGGCGATCTCGAGCACGCCGGCCTTGGCCGCCTGCACGCCGTCGCCCATACCGGGGGCGAGCAGCACGACGGTGGTGTCGGCCAGGGCCACGACCTCCACCTCGGACTGCCCGACCCCCACGGTCTCGACGAGCACCACGTCGCACCCCGCCGCGTCCAGCACGCGCAGCGCCTGGGGGGCGGCCGCGGCGAGCCCGCCGAGGTGACCGCGGGTGGCCATCGAGCGGATGAAGACGCCGGGGTCGGTGGCGTGGTCGCTCATCCGGACGCGGTCGCCGAGCAGCGCGCCGCCGGAGAACGGGGAGCTGGGGTCCACGGCGAGCACCCCGACGCGGCGGTCGTCCGCCCGCAGCGAGGAGACGAGCGCGGACGTCGTCGTCGACTTCCCGACCCCGGGAGAGCCGGTGAGCCCGACGACGACCGCGTGCCCGGTGTGCGGGGCGAGGGCGGCGGCGAGGTCCCGCACCAGCGGGCTCGCGTCCTCCACCAGCGAGATCAACTGCGCCACCGCGCGGGCGGAGCCGTCGCGGGCGCGCGCGACGAGGGCGTCGAGGTCCGTGCGAGCAGCCGCCATCGGTGACGATCCTGGCATCCCGGTGCACGGCCCCGGGCCGGTCGGAGGGGGTCACCCGTCCGAGGTCGGGGTGGTGGCCGTCACCTGCTGTGTATCTCGATTCAGTCGCTTACCGTCCCGAGCATGACTGCACTGGTGGACGCGAGCGTCGGCATCGTGGCCGTGGACCACGTCGGGATCGCCGTTCCCGACCTCGACGCGGCCATCGACTGGTACGCGCAGACCCTCGGCCTCGAGGCCACCCACACCGAGACCAACGAGGACCAGGGCGTCCGCGAGGCGATGCTGCACGCGCCCGGCGACCACGGCGGCGCCGCGGTCCAGCTGCTCGCCCCGCTGAACGAGTCGTCGACGATCGCCAAGTTCATCGACCGCAACGGGCCGGGACTGCAGCAGGTGGCCTACCGGGTCACCGACGTCGAGGCCGCCGCGGCGACCCTGCGCGAGAAGGGCGTGCGCCTGCTCTACGAGAACGCGCGCCGCGGCACGGCCGACTCCCGGGTCAACTTCGTGCACCCCAAGGACGCCGGGGGCGTCCTCGTCGAGCTGGTCCAGCCCGCGGCCGCTCAGTAGAAACCCCCGTCACAGCCACCTTCTCCGCCGTCCCTACTCGTCGGTAGCCTCTCCGCAACCGACACCCCGGAGGCATCTGACCGTGCACGAGATCCGCGACGCCATCCTCGCCGACGACACCGCCGCCCTCGCGGGCGTCGCCGTCCCCGAGTCCTACCGGGGCATCACGGTGCACGCCGACGAGGCCGAGATGTTCGCCGGCATGTCCTCGAAGGAGAAGGACCCGCGCAAGTCGCTGCACCTCGACGACGTCCCGACGCCCGAGGTCGCTCCCGGCGAGGCGCTGGTCGCCGTGATGGCCAGCGCCATCAACTACAACACCGTGTGGACCTCGATCTTCGAGCCGGTGTCCACGTTCGGCTTCCTCAAGCGCTACGGGCGCATCTCCGAGCTCGCCAAGCGCCACGACCTGCCGTACCACGTGGTGGGGTCGGACCTGTCCGGCGTCGTGCTGAAGGTCGGCGCCGGCGTCCAGATGTGGAAGCCCGGCGACAAGGTCGTCGCGCACTGCCTGTCGGTGGAGCTCGAGAGCCCCGCGGGCCACGACGACACGATGATGGACCCCGAGCAGCGCATCTGGGGCTTCGAGACCAACTTCGGCGGCCTGGCCGACCTCGCCCTGGTCAAGACCAACCAGCTCATGCCCAAGCCGGACCACCTCACCTGGGAGGAGGCCGCCTCCCCGGGGCTCGTGAACTCGACGGCCTACCGCCAGCTCGTGAGCCACAACGGCGCGAACATGACCCAGGGCGACGTCGTGCTCATCTGGGGCGCCTCGGGCGGGCTCGGCTCGTACGCCACCCAGTTCGCGCTCAACGGCGGCGCCACCCCGGTCTGCGTCGTCTCCTCGCCCGAGAAGGCCGACCTCTGCCGCAAGATGGGCGCGGAGCTGATCATCGACCGCTCTGCCGAGGGCTACAAGTTCTGGGCCGACCCCGAGACCCAGGACCCGCGGGAGTGGAAGCGCTTCGGCTCGAAGATCCGTGAGCTGACCGGCGGCGACGACCCGGACATCGTCTTCGAGCACCCGGGCCGCGAGACGTTCGGCGCCTCGGTCTACGTCGCCAAGCGCGGCGGCACGATCGTGACCTGCGCCTCGACGTCGGGCTTCATGCACCAGTACGACAACCGCTACCTGTGGATGAACCTCAAGCGGATCATCGGGTCGCACTTCGCGAACTACAAGGAGGCCTACCTCGCCAACCGGCTGGTGGCCCAGGGGAAGATCCACCCCACGGTGTCGAAGACGTACGCCCTCTCCGAGACCGGCGAGGCGGCCAACGACGTCCACCACAACAACCACCAGGGCAAGGTCGGCGTCCTGTGCCTCTCCCCCGAGGAGGGTCTCGGCGTGACGAACCCCGAGCTCCGCGAGCGGCACCTCACCGAGATCAACCGCTTCCGCGGCGTGTAGCCCGGCCGAGGGTGATCGGACTCACGCCGGGCGTGACCGGGAGCGATCCGGCCGCACCCGGCGTGTCCGTCACCCGTCCGTGGCCGTGTCGCACACAGCCCTAGTAACCTGGGACGATGCCGTCGGGAGAGCGTGATCTGCTGCCTCTGGGCACCGGCTTCGACGTCGTGCGTCGCGGGTACGACCGCGGTCAGGTCGAGGAGCACCTGGACCGCGTCGAGGCCGACCTGCGCATCCTCACCGCCGACCGTGACGCGGCGGTGGCCCAGGCCTCCGAGCTCGCCAGGGCGCTCGACCGCACCCGGGCGCACGTCGAGGAGCTCCGGGCCCAGATCGACCGGCTGGCGGCCCCGCCGGACTCCATGGAGGGGCTCTCGGAGCGCCTGCAGCGGATGCTGCGCCTCGCGCAGGACGAGGCCCGCGAGATGCGCTCCAGCGCCGAGCAGGCCGCCCGGCGCACCCGCGAGGAGGCCGACGAGCGCGCCCGCCGCACCGTCGCCGAGGCGGACGAGCACGCCCACCGCACGATCACCGAGGCCGACGAGCACGCCCGGCGGACGGTGACCGAGGCCGACCAGCAGGCCCGCGCCACGCTCGACGAGGCCCGCCGCCAGGCGCAGGAGATGCACGACGCCGCGGAGGCCGAGGCGGCCGAGGTCCGCACCCGCTACGACGCCGGGGTCGAGGACAACGACCGGCGGCGCGGCGACATGGAGGACGAGCACCGCACGCTCATGGAGACCGCCCGCGCCGAGGCCGCCCGCATCCGGGCCGACGCCGAGGCCGAGCGTCGCCGTCTCGACGACGAGTCCCGCGCCCGGCGGGTCCAGATCGAGGAGGACTTCGAGATCGCGATGGCCTCGCGGCGCACGGAGTCCATGCGGGTGCTCGCCCGCAGCGAGGCCGACGCCCGCACCCGCGCCGAGACCCAGCTCCGGGACGCGGCCGCGGAGGCCGGCCGGCGGCTGCGCGAGGCCGACGCCGAGGTCTCCGAGGTCCGCCGCCTGCGCAGCCGCGTGACGAACCAGCTCGCGGCGCTGCGTGAGTCCCTGACCGAGCTGCCCGGCCTGGACGCCTTCCCCGACGAGGCATCGGACGAGACCCGCCCGATGCGCTCCGCCGGGCCGGACCGGGGCGCGTCGTCCGCCCCCGATCCCCGCGACGCGGGCCGGTCGACCGGCAGCGCGGACGACGAGCACCCCGGCGGCCCCGGACGCGGCGCCTACGGCGCCCGCAGCGCGGCCGCCACGTCGTCCTCCTGACCGACGGACCGACCGAGCGACGGACCGCCCGGCCGACGGACTGACGGACCGACCGGGTCCCGTGATCACCGGGACACAGTGGTTCCGGACGCCGTGACATCGGAACCAGGACGTCCCGCTGATCATGGCCGGGCGGGCCGTCAGCGGCGCCAGCAGCCGGTGTGCCAGTGGCGCCGCTCGTCACCCCCGCCGTCGGGGCCGTCCACCGGCCAGACCACGACGTGCGACGTCCCCGGCCGGATCTCCTGCTGGCAGCCCGGGCAGCGGTAGGTCTTCGTCGCCGCCGACCCGCTCATCGAGCGCACCGCCCAGCGCCGGCCGGCCCGCTCGACGTAGGACAGGGCGCCGCCGAACAGCGGCCGGGGCTCCCCGGCCGCTCCCCGTCGGTTCTTCCTCGCCATGATCAGTGCGCCGGCGCCCGTGAGCACTGATCCGCGCTACGGCACGGATGAGTGCTCACGAGGCCGAAGGCCACCTAGCTGTAGTCCCGGAACCCGTGCCCGGTCTTGCGGCCGAGCCGGCCCGCCGTCACGAGGTGCTCGAGCAGCGGCGCGGGGGCGAAGCCCGGGACGCGGAACTCCTGGTAGAGCGAGCGCTCGATCGCCAGCGACACGTCGAGGCCGACCACGTCGAGCAGCGCGAACGGCCCCATGGGCAGGCCGCAGCCGTTCTTCATGGCCAGGTCGATGTCGTCGCTGGTGGCGTAGTGCGCCTCGAGCATCGACACCGAGTCGTTCAGGTACGGGAAGAGCAGCGCGTTGACGATGAAGCCGGCGCGGTCGCCGCAGAGCACCGGGTTCTTCTTGATCTTCGCGCAGAGGGCCCGCACGGTCGCGGTGACCTCGGGGGCGGTGGTGATCGGCGAGACGACCTCGACGAGCTTCATCACCGCGGCCGGGTTGAAGAAGTGCATGCCGATGACGTCCTCGGGGCGGGAGGTCGCGGCGGCGCACTCCACGACCGGCAGCGACGAGGTCGTCGTCGCGAGGATCGTCCCGGGCTTGCAGACCTCGTCGAGGGCCGAGAACGCGGCCTGCTTGACCCCGAGGTCCTCGGCGATGGCCTCGACGACGATGTCGCACTCGGCCAGGCCGGAGAACTCGACGGTCGTCGAGATCCGCCCGAGCGTCTCGTCGCGGGCCTCCTCGGACAGCCGGCCCTTGACGACCTGCTTCTCCAGCGACTTGCGCACCGCGGCCACGGCGCCGTCGCCCTTGGTCTCGGACCGGCCGCGCACGACGACGTCGTACCCGGTCTTCGCGAACACCTCCGCGATGCCCGTGGCCATCGTGCCGGTGCCGACCACGCCGACCCGGCTGATCGTCCGCAGCGAGGCGTCGTCGGCGCCCGGCGGCGGCGGGGTGAGGCCGTCGGCCACGACCTCGGACGACCCGGGCTCGGCGTAGGTGTAGAAGCCGCGGCCGCTCTTCCGGCCGAGCAGGCCCGCCGTGATCATCTGCTTGAGGACCGGGGCGGGAGCGTGGCGCTGGTTGCGCGACTGCCGGTACATCTCCTCGAGGATCTCGTAGGCCGTGTCCAGGCCGATGAGGTCCATGAGGGCCAGCGGGCCCATCGGGTAGCCGCAGCCGAACTTCATGGCGGCGTCGAGGTCCTCGCGGCCGGCGTAGTGCGACTCGAACATGCCGACGGCCTGGTTGAGGTAGGTGAACAGCAGCTGGTTCGCGATGAAGCCCGCGCGGTCGCCGCAGACCACCGGCGACTTGCCCAGCCGCACGGCCAGCGCCCGCACGTCCTCGACGACCTCGGGCTCGGTGACCACGGTCCGCACCAGCTCGACGAGCAGCTGCACCGGGGCCGGGTTGAAGAAGTGCATCCCGACGACGCGGCTGGGCCGCTCGGTCCGCACGGACAGTTCGGTGATCGAGAGCGACGAGGTGTTGGACGCGAAGATCGTGTCCGGCCCGCAGACCTTGTCCAGGGCGGCGAACACCGCGGCCTTGAGCTCCAGGCGCTCGGGGACGGCCTCGACCACGAGCGCGGCGTCGGCGAGGTCGGCGAGGTCGGTCGAGATCCGGACGCGCTCGAGCAGGGCCGTCCGGTCCTCCTCGGCGAGCTTGCCCCGGGACACGGCGCGGGCGGTGGAGCTCTCGATGTGCTCGCGGCCGTGGGCGGCCGCGGCCGCGTCGACCTCCACCGCGACGACCTCGATGCCCGCGCGGGCGAACACCTCGACGATGCCCGCCCCCATCGTGCCCAGACCGACCACACCCACCCGGGCGAACTCGCGAGCCACGTCCACTGTCCCTTCGTCGACTGCCCCGGGTCCTCGTCGACCCGGATTCCGGCGATCCTGTCATGGCCCCGGGACCCGACCCAGCCCTCGACCAGGCCCCGTGACGCACCCCTCGGGGGGCTTTACCGGTTCCGTCGGTAGATGAGGCCGGCCAGCACCGTCATGGCCTTCACGACCCAGCCGGGCCGGTCGAACGTCATGACGTTGATGCTCTTGAAGCGCCGCTCGGAGACGGCGAGCGGGCGGGTGAACTCCCGCAGCCCGTCGCGGCCGTGGATGCGCCCGAAGCCGGAGTCGCCGACGCCGCCGAAGGGCAGCGAGGGCATGGCCGCGAACGCGATGACGCCGTTGACCGAGACCATCCCGCAGCGCAGCCGCCGGGCGACCTCGTAGCCGCGCTTCTTCGCGAAGACCGACCCGCCGAGCCCGTAGCGCGAGGCGTTGGCGCGCTCGACGGCCTCGTCGATGTCGCGGACCCGGTTCACGACGACCGTCGGGCCGAACGTCTCGTCGGTGACCGCGGTCGAGTCCTCGGGGACGTCGGCGAGCACCACCGGGTCGACGTAGGGCGCGTGCACCGAGTCCCGGCCGCCGACGACGGCCCGGCCGCCGCGGGA
The DNA here is from genome assembly GCA_963849235.1 of uncultured Actinomycetota bacterium. Lineage (GTDB taxonomy): Bacteria > Actinomycetota > Actinomycetes > Mycobacteriales > Pseudonocardiaceae > Actinomycetospora. The sequence continues at coordinate 111,233 of CAWKGY010000022.1, forward strand.
GAGGGCGTCGTCGATCTGCGCGGAGATGATCCCGAGCTGGCTGGGCATCGTGATCGGGCCGTAGATCGAGCGGGGCCCGCCCCCGGGGCGGACCTTCGCGGCCCGCTGGGCCACCTTGTCGAGGAACGCCTCGGCGACGGAGTCCACGACATAGACCCGCTCGACCCCGACGCAGGTCTGGCCGGCGTTCGACATCGCGCCCCAGACCGCCGCCGCGGCCGCGTCGTCGAGGTCCGCGTCGTGGTCGACGAGCAGCGCGTCCTTGCCGCCGCACTCGACGAGCACCGGGGTGAGCGTCTCGGAGCAGGTCGCCATGACCTTCTTCGCGGTGGCGGTCGAGCCGGTGAACGCGATCTTGTCCACGCCCGAGCGGCACAGCGCCGCGCCGGTCTCGCCCTCCCCGGTGACCAGGCCGAACACCGCGGCCGTGTCCTCCTGGTGCGGGTCGGTGCCGCGCAGCACCTCGGCGAAGGTGTCGACGAGCCACTGCCCGACGGTGGGGGTCAGCTCGGAGGGCTTGAACACGACGGCGTTGCCCGCGGCGAGCGCGTAGACGATCGAGCCCATCGGGGTGAAGACCGGGTAGTTCCACGGCCCGAGCACGCCGATGACGCCCAGCGGCCGGTACTCGACGGTCGCCTTGTGGTTGACCATGAGGGCGCCGGCCTCGGACCGGCGCCGCCCCAGCGCCGCCTTGGCGTGCTTGCCCGCCCAGTGCAGGTGGTCGATGACGAGGACGACCTCGATGCGGGCGTCGTCGAGCGGCTTGCCGGTCTCGTGGCTGACCAGGCCGGCGAGCTCGTCGGTGCGGGAGATGAGCAGCTTGCGCCACGCGGCGAGGCGGCTGCGGCGCCCGTCGAACCCGAGGTCGGCCCACCACCCCGAGACGGCTCGCGCCCGGGCCACCACCGCGTCGACCTGCTCCGGCGTGGACCGCGGGTGGGTGGCGACGACGGAACCGTCCCGCGGATCGAACGAGTCGAACGTGTCGGGGGCGGCCGCGGTGCCGGGGGCGGTGCTCGCGGGCTTCGGTGCCGTGCTCGTCATGAAACAGACGTTACCGGCGGGTACACCTACTGCGCGAGAGGGAGGGACGTCCGTATCCGGGTCGCGACGGCGTCGAGGGCACCCCGCTCGACCAGGCGGAACCGGCCGTCGAGGCGCAGGCCGTCGCCGGGGGTGCGGGGCAGGACGTGCAGATGGGCGTGCCAGATCTCCTGGCCCGCCGCGGGACCGTCGGCGAGGAAGAGGTTGACGGCGTCGGCGACGCCCGCGGTGCGCGCCGCGGCGGCGACCCGGCGCCCGAGCTCCCACATGGCGGCGCCCTCGTCGGGGGTCAGGTCGGCGAGGGTGACGGCGTGGCGGCGGGGGACGACGAGCGTGTGGCCGGTGACCGCGGGCTGCACGTCGAGGAAGGCCAGCGCGAGCTCCGAGGACCCGACGAGGCTCTGCTCCGCCCGCCCCGCGACGATCGCGCAGAACACGCACTCGCCGTCGACCTCGGCAGGCAGGACGCGGCGCCGCGGCGTCCGTCGGATCGGGGGCATGCGCATGATCAACGACGGTTTCCGGACGTCCAGTGTCTGGAAAGAGACTTTTCCGGCACTCAGAAGAGCCGGAACTCGTCGGACTCGATGCCCCGCAGCGCGTCGTAGTCCAGCGTCACGCACCGGATCCCGCGGTCGGTGGCGAGCACGCGGGCCTGGGGCTTGATCTGCTGCGCGGCGAAGATCCCCGCCACCGGGGCGAGCAGCGGGTCGCGGTTGAGGAGCTCGAGGTAGCGGGTGAGCTGCTCGACGCCGTCGATCTCCCCGCGGCGCTTGATCTCGACGGCGACCGAGCTCCCGGAGTCGTCGCGGCAGAGCAGGTCGACGGGCCCGATCGCCGTGGGGTACTCGCGCCGGACCAGCGTCCAGCCGTCCCCCAGCGTGTGCACGTGCTCGGCGAGCAGCTCCTGCAGGTGGGCCTCGACGCCGTCCTTCACCAGGCCCGGGTCGATGCCGAGGTCGTGCTGCGAGTCGTGCTGGATCTCCTCGAGGGTGATCGTCAGCGTCTCGTCGGCCTTGTTGCGCACCGTCCAGACACTGTCCGGTCCGCCCGTCGCCGCCGGGCTCCTCGGTGAGCCAGCACGGCGGGCTCATCCAGTTCAGCGGCTTGTAGGCGCGGTCGTCGGCGTGGACGCTCACCGAGCCGTCCGCCTTCACCAGCAGCAGGCGCGTCGCGCTGGGCAGGTGCGCGGTCAGGCGGCCCGCGTAGTCGACCGTGCAGCGGGCGATGACGAGTCGCACGTCGGGGGACGCCGCGTCAGTTCGAGGACACCGAGCGGGAGAGCTCCTCGATGAAGGAGTCCACCGACTCCTTCTTGGCCTGGTCGGACTCCAGCTCCTGACGGACGAGGCGGCCGGCCAGGTCCGTCGAGTGGGCACCGAGCTCGGCCTTCAGCTCGCGGACGACCTGCGCGCGGGCGTTCTGGAGCTGCTCCTCGCCACGACGGCGGAGGCGCTCGATCTCCTGCTCGGCCTTCTCGCGCATCTCGTCGGCGATGCGCTGGGCGTCGGCCCGTGCGTCGTCCCGGATGCGGGCGGCGTCGTTCTGGGCGTTCTCGACGGCCTCCCGGTACGCGGCCTCGGCGGCCTCCAGGCGCTCCTTGGCCTTGCGCGAGTCCTCGACCTGCTGGCCGATCTCCTTCTCGCGCTTCTCCGTCATCGACTTCAGCGGAGGCACGACGTACCGGTAGAGCACGTAGAGGACGATCAGGAACCCGACGATCTCGGCGATGATGGTGCTGATCATGTGCTCTGCCGTGCTCCCGTTCCGCGGTGACCGGTATCGCCTGTTCGCGGCGCAGCCTAGCAAGGGTGCGGTTCGCCCGGGCGGCGGAGTGCGACGCCGGGTCCACGACGGCGGGCATGATCCCCACCGTGGACACGCTCTCGAGCCGGCAGGTGTACGCGAACCCCTGGATGACGGTCCGTGAGGACACGTTCCGGCGCCCCGACGGCGGCGAGGGGATCTACGGCGTCGTCGACAAGCCGCACTACGCGCTGGTGATCCCGCTGGACGGGACGGGCCCGGACGCGCGGATGATGCTGGTCGAGCAGTTCCGCTACCCGCTGGGGCTGCGCCGCTGGGAGTTCCCCCAGGGGACCGCCCCGGACCGCGCCGAGATGGAGCCCGCGACGCTGGCCGCGCGGGAGCTGCGCGAGGAGACCGGCCTGCAGGCGGGTCACCTCGAGCCGCTCGGGCTGCTCGACGTCGCGCCGGGGCTGTCCTCGCAGCGCGGCCGGGCGTTCCTGGCGACCGACCTGGTCGTGGGCGAGCCCGACCGGGAGGAGACCGAGGCGGACATGCGCACCGCGTGGGTGACCCGCACGGAGTTCGAGGACCGGGTACGCGCCGGCGAGATCACCGACGCCCAGTCGATCGCGGCCTACGCGATGCTGATGCTCGCCGGGCACTGACCGCTCGTCGAGTCGGCACCACCCGCTTCATGATCACCAGGGCGACGAGGTTCCGAGGCCCTGGCGTCCGGATCCTCCTCATCTCGATGATCATGGGTCCGGGACGCCCGATCGGGTCGACACCCCGGGTCCCTGCTCGGCGCGGGAACACTGGAGCCATGCCACTCGTGCGCCTCGGTCCGCTGGCCGTCCCCACGCCGTCCGAGCTCCTCACCTGGACCGCCGAGCTGGTCGACGTCGGGTCCCGGCTCCCCGGCCGCGTCGAGGGGCTGCTCGACGAGGTCTCCGGCCTGCTCGGGGCGCTGGGGCAGGTCGCGGAGCGGGTCGACGGGCTGGTCGACCGCGCCGAGGGCATCGTCGGCGAGATCGAGGGCGTGATCGTCGAGGCCCGCGGGATCACGACGGGCGCCGCCTCCGTCGTCGACGAGGCGCGCGGGATCACGACGGGTGCCGCGTCCGTCGTCGACGAGGCCCGCGGCATCACGGGCGGGGCGTCCGAGGTCGTCGAGTCCGCCCGCGCCATCACCTCCGGCGCCGACGGGGTGGTCACCGAGGCCCGCTCCATCACGCGGGGCGCCGCGTCGGTGGTCGACGAGGCCGGCAGCATCACCAAGGGCGCCGCGTCGGTCGTCGACGACGCCGCAGGCATCACCCGCGGCGCCGACGGCGTGGTCTCCGAGGCCCGCACCATCACCCGGGGCGCGTCCGAGGTCGTCGAGTCCGCCCGCGCGATCACCGCCGGCGCCGACGAGGTGATGTCCTCGGCGGGCGCGACGAGCCGGCACGCCCAGGAGCTGCTCGACCTCTACCGCCCGATGCTCGAGCGCGCCGCCCCGCTGGCCGGGAAGTTCGTCGACGACCTCGCCCCCGAGGAGATCGAGGCGGCCATCACGCTCGTCGACGAGCTCCCGGCGCTCGCCCACCACCTCAGCAACGACGTCCTGCCGATCCTCGAGACCCTCGACCGCGTCGGCCCGGACCTCTCCGAGCTGCTCGACGTCACCAAGGACCTGCGGCGCGCCATCGACGGCATCCCCGGCTTCTCGTTCCTCAAGCGCCGCGGGGAGTCGAAGGAGGACGACTAGGTCCGCACGGGCCGGAGACCTGGCGTCGGATTCCGCCGGCGCCGGCCACCCTGATGTCGACACCCGCCGATCTCGGGCGGAACGAGCGTCCTTCGGCGCGCGACGTGTCGAGGATCGACGACAGCGGGAGCGCCCGGTCGAACGGGGGCCATCCGCTGCCACCGACCCTCGGAAGGACCGCCATGATCCTCGTGACCGGTGCCACCGGCACCGTCGGACGCGCCGTGATCGACGAGCTCGCCACGTCCGGCGAGCCCGTGCGCGCCATGACCCGCCGGCCCGGAACCGCTGACCTGCCCGACCACGTCGAGGTGGTCGGCGGCGACCTCGACGACCCCGATTCGCTCGAGGACGCCGTCCGCGACGTCGACCGGGTCCTCCTGGTCTCCACCGGGCCCGACGGACCGGTGCAGGACCGCAACCTGGCGGTCGCCGCGGCGAAGGCCGGGGTGGGCCGGATCGTCAAGCTCTCCACCCTCAGCGTCGACGACGACCGCATCCACGACCCGATCACCCGGTGGCACCGGGCCGGTGAGGACGCCGTGCGCGACAGCGGCGTCGCGTGGACGTTCCTGCGGCCCACCGGCTTCATGTCCAACGCGCTGAACTGGGCCGGGACCATCGCCGGCCACGACACCGTCTACCACCCCTACGGCGACGGCCGGGTCGCGCTCATCGACCCCCGGGACATCGCCGCCGTGGCCGCCACGGTGCTCACCCGACCCGGGCACGAGGGGCAGGCCTACCCGCTGTGCGGGCCGGAGGCGCTCGGTCCGGCCGAGGAGGTCGGAATCCTCGCCGAGGTGCTCGGACGCCCGCTGCGCTACGTCGAGGTCTCCCCCGAGGACGCGCACCGGGCGATGGTCGAGCGGGGGATGCCGCCGGAGCTGGCCGACGCGGTGGTGGCCAAGGCCGCCACCACCCTGGAGCCCGGTGTCGCCGTCCCCGACCGCGCGCTGAGCCGGCTCCTCGACACCCCACCGCGCACCTTCCGCGCGTGGGCCCGCGACCACGCCGCGGCGTTCGCCCGGTAGGGCCGGCACCAGGCACGGTTCGGGCCGTCGGACGTCGCACCGCCCGGCTCACGGGCCGGAGACCACCTGGGTCTGCGTGGTGCGGGCGATCAGCCGGCCGGACTCGTCGGTGAGGTCGGTCTGCACCACGACCTGGGTGCGCCCGCGGTGCACCGGGTGCGCCGTCGCGGTCACCGTCCCCTGCCGCACCCCGCGCAGCAGGTTCGTGGCCGACTGCGTCGTGGCCGTCGTCGCCCCCTCGGGCAGCCCCAGGTGGGCGCACACGGCCCCGACGGTGTCGGCCAGGGCCATGAGCACGCCGCCGTGGGCGAGCCCGCCCGCCGTCGTGTGGGCGTCCGACCACGGCAGGGTCCCGACGACCTCGTCCGGACCCGCCGTCGTCAGCCCGATCCCGAGCGTGCGGGCGAACGGCATGAGGTCGAGCAGGTCGTCCGGCACGACGACGAGCCTGCCGGGACCGACCGACCGGGTCCATGACCCGGCAGGTCATGGACCGCGCGCCGGGGAGGTCGCTCAGACGCCGGTCGGGGTCCCCTCGCGTCGCCCTCTCCCGTCGCTCCGCTCGCCCTGGTCGAGCCCGTGCACCTCGCGGATGACGTCGACGAACTCCCCCATGATCCCGGTGAGCGAGTACGACTTCGGCGTCACGATCCGGTGCACCCCGAGGCGCTGCAGCTGCTCGGCGTCCTTCGGCGGGATGATGCCGCCGACGACGACGGGGATGTCGGACGCGTCCGCGCGGGCCAGCCCGTCGAGCACCGCCGGCACCACCTCCAGGTGGGACCCGGAGAGCACCGAGAGCCCCACGACGTGCACGCCCTCCTGCACCGCGGCCGCCACGATCTCGGCGGGGGTGAGCCGGATGCCCTGGTAGATGACCTCGAACCCGGCGTCACGGGCGCGGACGGCGATCTGCTCGGCCCCGTTGGAGTGCCCGTCGAGCCCCGGCTTGCCCACGAGCATGCGCAGCGCCGACACACCGAGCTCCTCGGCGGTCCCCCGCACCCGCCGCCGCACGGCCTCGAGGTCGTCGGGCTCCCCGTCGGCGGTCCGCGAGCCGGGCGCGGCCGATCCCGACGACGAGGCCGCGGTCACCCCGGTCGGGGCGCGGTAGGAGCCGAAGACCCCGCGCAGCGCCCCGGCCCACTCCCCCGTCGTGACCCCGGCGCGGGCGCACTCGAGCGTCGCGTCCATGAGGTTCTCGGTGCCGGCGGCGGTCTCGGTGAGCCGCTCGAGGGCCGTCTTGACCGTCCCGGGATCGCGGTCGGCGCGCCAGGCCGCCACGGCCTCGCGGGCCTGCTCCTCGACCTCCTTGTCGACCACGAAGATCGCCTCGGCGCCCTCGGCCTGCAGCGGGCTGGGCTCGGTGGAGGTGAACTTGTTGACCCCGACGACGGTGTCCTCACCGGACTCGAGGCGCTTCCGCCGGCCCGCGAGCGAGGAGACCAGCTGCGACTTCATGTAGCCGGAGTCGACCGCGGCGACCGCGCCGCCCATCTCGGCGACCTTGGCGATCTCGGCGCGGGCCCCCTCGACGATCGAGGCCGTCTTGGCCTCCATGACGTGGGAGCCCTCGAAGACGTCCTCGTAGTCGAGCAGGTCGGTCTCGTAGGCGAGGACCTGCTGCATGCGCAGCGCCCACTGCTGGTCCCACGGACGCGGCAGCCCGAGGGCCTCGTTCCACGCGGGGAGCTGGACGGCGCGGGCGCGGGCGTCCTTCGAGAGGGTGACGGCCAGCATCTCCAGCACGATGCGCTGGACGTTGTTCTCCGGCTGCGCCTCGGTCAGGCCCAGCGAGTTGACCTGCACGCCGTAGCGGAAGCGCCGCATCTTCGGGTCGGTCACGCCGTAGCGCTCCTGGCACAGCTCGTCCCAGAGCTGGGCGAACGCCCGGAGCTTGGCGATCTCCTCGATGATGTGCAGCCCGGCGTTGACGAAGAACGAGATGCGCCCGACGACCGTCGGGAAGTCCGCCTCGGGCACCTGACCGGAGTCGCGGACGGCGTCGAGGACCGCGATCGCCGTGGAGATCGTGTAGGCGACCTCCTGCGTCGGGGTCGCCCCGGCCTCCTGCAGGTGGTAGCTGCAGATGTTGATCGGGTTCCACTTGGGGACGTTCGACACCGTCCAGGCGATCGTGTCGGTGATCAGCCGGACGCTCGGCGCGGGCGGGAACGCGTACGTCCCGCGCGAGAGGTACTCCTTGACGATGTCGTTCTGCGTGGTGCCGGCGAGCTTGGCCCGGACCTCGGCGCGGTCCTTGCCCGCGGCGTCGGCCTGCTCGTCGGCGACCGTCGTGTAGAGCGCGAGCAGCCACATGGCCGTCGCGTTGATCGTCATCGAGGTGTTGGCCTCGTCGAGCGGGATCCGGTCGAACAGCGCCCGCATGTCGCCGATGTGGCTCACCGGCACGCCGACCTTGCCGACCTCGCCGCGGGCGAGCTCGTCGTCGGGGTCGTACCCGGTCTGCGTCGGGAGGTCGAAGGCGACGGAGAGGCCCGTCTGCCCCTTGGCGAGGTTGCGGCGGTAGAGCTCGTTCGATGCCTTCGCCGACGAGTGGCCGGCGTAGGTCCGCATGACCCAGGGGCGGTCACGGGCGTCGTCGGTGGGGTACGGCATCAGGTGGGGCACCTCCGCGCGGGGGCTGGACCTGCCGAGGTTACCGGCGGGTCGGCGCGCCACCCATCCGTCCTGGCCATGCTGCTTTTCACAGGATCGGTCACGATGGGGAGATGATCGGGTCGGTGGGCGAGATCTTCACGGCGATCGCCGCGGTGATCCTGCTCGCCGGCGTCCTGCGCTGGACCTTCGGGACCGGCCCGAAGGGCGCCCTGCCGAGCGACGACGGCGACGTCGGGCTGCTCGAGACGGTCACGACGGTGCCGACCCGTGAGGCCGCCGAGGTGCTCGCCGCCCGGCTGGCCCGCGAGAAGGTGCGGGCGACGATCGCGCACAGCGAGGCCGGCTGGAACCTGCTGGTGTTCCCCGGGGACCTGGACGACGCGAGGGTGGTCCTCCGGGCGTCCTGACCCGGCCCGACGACCCCCGTGCCTCGTGGCAGCAATGGCGCGTTGCTGCCGTCGGACGGGAGAACGGCGCCGTTCACCCATCGGCTCCGGAGGGCCTCGTCAGCGCTGGGGCGGCGCGTCCACCCGGTGGACGTCCCCGCCGAGCGCGGTGAGGTTCTCGACGAAGCGGGGGTAGCCGCGGTCGATGTGGGCGACGTCCCAGACCTCGGTCTCCCCGTCGGCGACGAGGCCGGCGAGCACGAGGCCCGCCCCGGCCCGGATGTCGGAGGCCCACACCGGGGCGGAGGAGAGCCGCCGGACACCCCGCACGACGGCGTGGTGACCGTCGGTCCGGGCGTCGGCGCCGAGGCGGACCATCTCCTCGACGAAGCGGAAGCGCCCCTCGAAGACGTTCTCGGTGATCATCGAGGTGCCGTCGGAGACCGCGGAGAGCGCGATCGCCATCGGCTGCAGGTCGGTCGCGAACCCCGGGTAGGGCAGCGTCACCCAGTCCACGGAGCGCGGCCGGCCGCCGCCGCGCACCCGGAACGCCGGCACGTGGCTGTCGTCGGGCGCGGAGGGCACCGTCTCGGCGGTCGCCCCGGCCTGGGCCAGCTTGTCGAGGACGAGGTCGAGGTGGTGCGGGTCCACCCCGCGGACCGTGACGTCCCCGTCGGTCATCACCGAGGCGAACGCCCAGGTGGCGCCGACGATGCGGTCGCCGATGACGCGGTGGGTGGTGGGGGTCAGCTCGGCGCCGCCGTGCACGGTCAGCGTCGAGGTGCCGCCCCCGGAGATCTTCGCGCCCATCTCCTGGAGCATGCGGACGAGGTCGACGATCTCCGGCTCGCGGGCGGCGTTGTCGATCACCGTCGTGCCCTCGGCGTACACCGAGGCCATGAGGATGTTCTCGGTGGCGCCCACCGAGGGGAAGTCGAGCCAGATCTGCGCGCCGCGCAGCGCGACACCGGGCCCGTCCGCCTCGGCCACGACGCAGCCGTGGGAGATCTCCGAGCGCGCCCCCAGGAGCCGCAGGCCGGCCTGGTGCATGTCCAGCGGGCGGGAACCGATCGCGTCGCCGCCGGGCAGCGGCACCACGGCCCGCCGGCAGCGCGCCACCAGGGGCCCCAGCACGCACACCGACGCGCGCAGCCGCGACACCGACCGGTAGTCGGCCTCGGAGTTGAGCTCGGCCGGGACGTCGATGACGACGACGTCGCCCTCCACCGCCACCTCGCAGCCGAGGCTGCGCAGCACGTCGCCCATCAGCGGCACGTCGAGGATGCGGGGGCAGTTCGTGATCGTCGTCCGGCCCTCGGCGAGCAGCGCCGCGGCCATCAGCTTGAGCACGCTGTTCTTGGCGCCGACGACGTCGACGGTGCCCTTCAGGGGGCCCGCCGCGCGCACGACGAAGTGCTCGTTCACGCTCCGCGACGCTACCGGCCGTGCTGCGGGCCCCCGACCCCGGCCGCCCCGCCCCTAGACTGGCCGCCGTGGCCGTTCACCTCACCCGCATCTACACGCGCACCGGTGACGACGGGACCACCGGTCTCTCCGACTTCTCCCGGGTGCCGAAGACCCACCCCCGGCTCGACGCCTACGCCGACTCCGAGGAGGCCAACGCGGCCATCGGCGTCGCCCTGGCCCTCGGGGACCTGCCCGAGGCGATCGTCGCGCCGCTGCGGCAGATCCAGAACGACCTGTTCGACGTCGGGGCGGACCTCGCCACCCCCGTCGTCGAGGACCCGGAGTACCCGCCGCTGCGGGTGACCGCGGCGCAGGTGGAGCGGCTCGAGGGCTGGTGCGACGAGTTCAACGAGGGCCTCGCGACGCTCGACTCGTTCATCCTGCCCGGGGGGACGCCGGGCGCGGCGTACCTGCACGTGGCGCGGGTGGTGACCCGGCGCGCGGAGCGTGCGACGTGGGCGGTGGTCGAGGCCGACCCGGAGCGCACGAGCGTGCTCCCGGCCCGCTACCTCAACCGGCTCTCGGACCTGCTGTTCATCCTCGGCCGGGTCGCGAACCCCGGCGGTGACGTCCTCTGGGTCCCCGGCGGGCCGGAGGCCCAGAAGACCTAACTGGCCTGGCGGTAGCCGGTGGAGCGCCCGGGCGGCGTCGACTCCAGCCACGAGGAGAACCCCGTGAGCACGTCGGCGCCCATCGCCAGCTCGAAGGTCCCGCTCGCGGTGCGACATCGCAGCACCGTCGCGCCCGGGGCGTGCAGCTCGGTGGCGCGCGGGGGGCGCCGGTCGACGATCTCGACCTCGAAGCGGTCGAGGACCACGTTCGGCCCGGAGCGCAGCCCGCTCACGCGGTACCAGCGGAACTGGTCGCCGCGGTAGCGGGCGATCCCGGAGTGCCAGCCCCGCTGGTCGTCGCCGGCGGAGGGGGTGGACGCCGCGTCCCCGGACGGAGCCCGGCGCAACGCGACGTCCACGCCACCGCGACGGAGCTGCTGGAGGCGCCGCAGCGCCACGAGGGCGAGCAGGAGCAGGACCGCCGCGACGACGACGAGCACGATCTCCACGACCATCCCGGAGACGGTCATGCGCGTCGCGCCATCGGTGGTCGGCCCTGCACGTGCCCCGTGTCCGCCCGTCTCGCCTAGTCCGACGCCTGGCCGGCGGCCGCGAGGCGGGCCTCGGCGCGTGCCTTGGTCGCCCGGCCCTTCGGGTCGTCGGTGTCCGCCGAGTCGCGCTCCTGCTGGGCGGCGGAGACGTCGATCTCGTCGCTCAGCTCCGCCTCCTCGGCGAGGATGGTCAGCTTCTCGCCGTCCATCGACAGGAAGCCGCCGAACACGGCGGCCCGGACGGACTCGCCGTCGGTCGGGTCGATCCGCACCATGCCCGCGTCGACGAGCTGGGCGATGAGCGGCTCGTGACGGGGCAGGATGCCGATCTCGCCCACGCTGGTGCGCGCGAAGACGAACTCGGCCGTGCCCGACCACACCTTCCGCTCCACCGCCACGAGATCGACCTGCATCTCGGCCACGGAAGAGTCCTTTCGTCGAGCGATCCCGGGCGGGGCGCCGCGGAGGCGCCCCACCCGGGGAGCGGATCAGTTGTTGAACTGCTTCTGCTTCTCCTCGACGTCGTCGAGGTCACCGCACATGGTGAACGCCTGCTCGGCGTAGTCGTCGTACTCACCCTTGGCGATCTTGTCGAACGCCTCGACGGTGTCCTTGACGTCGACGTACGAGCCTTCCTCACCGGTGAACTGCTCGGCGGCGTACATGTTCTGCCCGAGGAAGCGCTCGATGCGGCGCGCCCGCGCCACGGTGAGCTTGTCCTCCTCGGAGAGCTCGTCGATGCCGAGGATCGCGATGATGTCCTGCAGGTCGTTGTACTTCTGCAGGATGCGGATGACCTCGCGGGCGACGCGGTAGTGCTCGTCGCCGACGTACTGGGGGTCCAGGATCGTCGAGGTCGAGGTCAGCGGGTCCACCGCGGGGAAGATGCCCTTGGCGAACACGTTGCGGGAGAGCTCCGTGGTCGCGTCGAGGTGGGCGAACGTGGTGGCCGGCGCGGGGTCGGTGTAGTCGTCCGCGGGCACGTAGATCGCCTGCATCGAGGTGATCGACCGGCCCTTGGTCGAGGTGATCCGCTCCTGCAGCTGACCCATCTCGTCGGCCAGCGTGGGCTGGTAGCCCACCGCCGAGGGCATGCGGCCGAGGAGGGTCGAGACCTCCTGGCCGGCCTGCGTGAACCGGAAGATGTTGTCGATGAAGAGCAGCACGTCGACGCCGACCTCGTCGCGGAAGTACTCCGCCATGGTCAGACCCGACAGGCCCACCCGCATGCGGGTGCCCGGCGGCTCGTCCATCTGACCGAACACGAGCGCGGTGTCCTTGAGGACGTCCGCGTCGGTGAGCTCGGTGATGAGGTCGTTGCCCTCACGGGTGCGCTCCCCGACCCCGGCGAACACCGAGGTGCCACCGAAGTTGCGGGCGATGCGCTGGATCATCTCCTGGATGAGCACCGTCTTGCCCACGCCCGCGCCGCCGAACAGGCCGATCTTGCCGCCCTGCACGTAGGGGGTGAGCAGGTCGACGACCTTGAGGCCCGTCACCAGCATGTCGGTGCGGCCCTCGAGCTGGTCGAAGGGCGGCGGGTCGCGGTGGATGGACCAGCGCTCGGCGTCCTCGCCGTAGCCCGGCTCGTCCAGGCAGTCGCCGAGGGCGTTGAAGACGTGGCCCTTGACGAGGTCCCCGACGGGCACGGTGATCGAGTGCCCGGTGTCGGTGACCTCCTGGCCACGGACGACGCCGTCGGTGGGCTGCATGGCGATGGTGCGGACCTGGTTGTCGCCCAGGTGCTGGGCCACCTCCAGGGTCAGCAACTTGGTCTCACCGTCGAGGGTGACCTCGAAGGTGAGCGCGTTGAAGAGGTCCGGCACGGCGTCGCGCGGGAACTCGACGTCGACGACGGGACCGAGCACGCGGGCGATCCGCCCGGTACCGGCCTTCTGCTGCTCGGGTGCCTGCGTCATGTCACTCCCCTGCCGTGGCGAGGGCGTCGGCACCACCGACGATCTCGCTGATTTCCTGCGTGATCTGGGCCTGGCGGGCCTGGTTGGCCTCGCGGGTCAGGTCCTCGATGAGCTCGTTGGCGTTGTCGGTGGCGGCCTTCATGGCCCGGCGCCGCGCCGCGGACTCGGACGCCGCGGCGTCCAGGAGCGCGGCGAAGATCCGCGTCCGGAGGTACTTGGGCAGCAGCACGTCGAAGAGCTGGTCCGCCTCGGGCTCGAAGTCGTACTCGGCGTCGCTCGCGTCGCCGTCCTCGGACCCCTCGGAGTCCGAGTCGGAGTCGGAGTCGCCCTCGAGCTCCTCCAGCGACAGCGGCGCGATCTGGCGCGCCTCCGGCGTCTGGGACAGCATCGAGGTGAACGCGGTGAAGACGACGTGGAGCTCGTCCACCCCGTTCAGGCCCCGGACCGCCTCGGGGGCGACGACCGGCGGGTCCTCGTCCTCCTCGGGGCCCTCGATGGTGTTCTCGCTCCCGGCGAGGAACGCCGCGGCCATCGAGTCGGCCACCTCGACCGCGTTCTCGTACGCGGGCAGCTCGGAGAACCCCGTCCAGCTCTGCGCGATGTCGCGGCCGCGGAACCGGAAGAAGTCCCGGCCCTTGCGACCGACGACGAAGAGCAGCGGCTCCTGGCCGGCGTCGACGATCTCCTGCAGCCGCCGGTTGGCCAGCCGTTGGATGTTGGCGTTGTAGCCCCCGGCGAGCCCGCGGTCGCTGGTGATGACCAGCACGCCGACCCGGGACACGTTCTCCCGGGGGACGAGCAGCGGGTGGTCGGTGGCCGCGGCCTTCGAGGCCTGGGTGAGGACGTTGGTGAACTCCTGGACGTACGGCCGGGAGCTCTCCACCCTCGCCTGGGCCTTGGAGATGCGCGACGTCGCGACGGTCTCCTGGGCCTTGGTGATCTGGGCGATGTTCCGCGACGACCGGATTCGTCGCCGCAGGACGCGCAGTTGGGCCGGCATCCGCTACCTCAGCTCTCGTCGGAGCTGTCGTCGGACCCGGACGAGTCGGAGTCGGAGTCGGAGTCCGACTCGGACCTGGACTCGGAGTTCGACCCGGACTCGGAGTCGGAGTTCGACCCGGAGTCCGACTCGGACGCCGTCGCGGAGCTCTCGTCCGACGTCGACTCCGACTTCGACTCCTGGTCGTCGTCCGAGGTGGCCTCGACCGACGAGCCGTCGCTGGCCTCGAAGGACTTCTTGAACTCGTTGACCGTGTCGGTCAGCCGCTTCTCGTTGTCCTCCTCGAGCTTCCCGGTGTCCCGGATCTCCGAGAGGATCTCCGAGCCGTTGCGCTGGAGGTACTCCAGGAACTCGCTCTCGAAGCGGCGGACGTCCTCGGCCGGCACCGAGTCCAGGTGGCCGTAGGTGCCGAGGAAGATCGCGGCGACCTCCTGCTCCACCGGGTACGGCTCGCCCTGGCCCTGCTTGAGCAGCTCCATGAGGCGCTGACCACGGTCGAGCTGGGCGCGGGACGCGGCGTCGAGGTCCGAGGCGAACGCGGAGAACGACTCCAGCTCGCGGTACTGCGCGAGGTCCACGCGCAGCGAGCCGGCGACCGACTTCATCGCCTTGATCTGCGCGTCTCCACCGACTCGCGAGACCGACTGCCCGACGTTGATGGCCGGCCGCTGGCCCTGGTTGAACAGGTCGGACTCGAGGAAGCACTGGCCGTCGGTGATCGAGATGACGTTCGTCGGGATGTAGGCCGAGATGTCGTTGCCCTTGGTCTCGATGATCGGGAGACCCGTCATCGAGCCGGCACCGAGCTCGTCGGAGAGCTTCGCGCAACGCTCCAGCAGCCGCGAGTGCAGGTAGAAGACGTCGCCCGGGTACGCCTCGCGGCCCGGAGGACGGCGCAGCAGCAGCGAGACGGCGCGGTAGGCCTCGGCGTGCTTGGACAGGTCGTCGAAGATGATCAGGACGTGCTTGCCCTGGTACATCCAGTGCTGGCCGATGGCCGAGCCGGCGTAGGGCGCGACGTACTTGAAGCCCGCCGGGTCGGACGCCGGGGCCGCGACGATGGTGGTGTACTCCATCGCGCCGGCGTCCTCGAGGGACGCCTTCACGGCCGCGATCGTCGAGCCCTTCTGGCCGATCGCCACGTAGATGCAGCGGACCTGCTTGTCCGGGTCGCCGGTCTCCCAGTTCTCGCGCTGGTTGATGATCGTGTCGGTGCAGACCGCGGTCTTGCCGGTCTTGCGGTCACCGATGATCAGCTGGCGCTGGCCGCGACCGATCGGGGTCTGCGAGTCGATCGCCTTGATGCCGGTCTGCAGCGGCTCGCTGACCGACTGGCGCTGGACGACCGAGGGCGCCTGCAGCTCGAGGACGCGCCGCTCCTCGGACTCGATCTCGCCGAGCCCGTCGATCGGCTCCCCGAGCGGGTTGATGACGCGGCCGAGGAAGCCGTCGCCGACCGGCACCGAGAGGACCTCCTCGGTGCGGCTGACCTGCTGGCCCTCCTCGACATCGGCGAAGTCACCGAGGACGACGACGCCGATCTCGCGCTCGTCGAGGTTCAGGGCGAGGCCGAGGGTCCCGCTCGGGAACTTCAACAGCTCGTTCGTCATCGCCGAGGGGAGACCCTCGACGTGGGCGATGCCGTCACCCGCGTCGACGACGGTTCCGACCTCCTCGCGGGACGACTCCGCCGAGAAGGACGACACATAGTTCTCGATCGCGCTCTGGATCTCGTCCGAGGAGATCGTCAGCTCCGCCATGGTTCCCTGCTAACTGTTCTCACGACTGCTGATGGTCTGGGGGTTGGGGGCGGCCCGCCCCGAACCGGGGCGGGCCGCGGCGCTCAGGTCGGGAAGGCGTCGGCGGCACCGCGCAGATGACGGGCGACGCTGCCGTCGAGCAGCTCCCCGCCCACCCGCACGACCAGGCCACCCAGGATGTCCTCGTCGACGTCGGACTGCACCGAGATCGAACGACCGTAGAGACGCGAGAGCACGTCGCTCAGCCGCTCCTCCTGCTCGTCCGAGAGGGCGACCGGCGCGACGACCCGCGCGATCGACCGGTCCCGGCGGGCCGCGGCGGCGTCGGCCAGACGCTCCGCCGCGTGGTCCAGGGCCTTCGAGTACGGGTGGCGCACCGCGTGCTCCAGCAGCCGGTGCGCGGTCGTGGTGACCTTGTCCCCGAGCACCTGCGAGAGCAGCTCCAGCCGCTTGTCGACCGGCGCCGAGGTGTCCGCCAGCAGGCTCCGCAACCGCGGCTCGCGCTGGAGGATCCGCCCGAAGCGGAACAGGTCGTCCTCCGTGTCGGAGAGCGATCCGTCCTTCTCCGCCGAGGCGAGGGCGGCGGTCCGCCCCAGGATCTCGGTGGCCTCGACGAGGTCGGTCGGCGTGGTCAGCCGCGTCTCCACCAGGGTGGTGAGCAGCTCGACCGTGGTGGGGTCGACCTTCTCCCCGAACAGGTTCTCGACGAGGCTGCGCCGCAACGACGCCGACCCGGTGGGGTCGACGAGGTGGCGGCGCAGCTCGATGTGCTCACCGAGGACGCCTGCCACCTCGTAGAGCTCCGCCGAGACCTGGCCGAGGTGCTCGGCGGTGCCGCTCGAGGAGTCGGAGACGACCTCCTCCAGCTTCTCGAGGGCGTGATCGAGCGCCGACTGGCTCGCGCTGTGCATCAGCCCTCCCTCGTCTCCGTCGTGGACGACCCCGCCGACCCCGCCGACGAGCCCGCGGCGACCGTCGTCGCCCCGTCCCCGTCCGAGGACGACTCCGACGAGTCCAGCGACCGCACGTACGACTGGATCGTCGAGCGCGCGGCCTCCTCGTCGGACAGCGGCCGCCCGAGGATGCGCTCCGCGAGGGTGCGCGAGAGGTCGGGCAGCTTCTCGAGCAGGTCACCCCGGGCCCGGGACCGCTGCTGGTCGAGCTCGCGCTCGCCCCGCTCACGGATCTCGGAGATCTCCCGCTCGACCTGTGCGCGCTGCTCCGCGGCCTGCTCCCGGGCGGTGGCCCGGGCCTCGTCGCGGATCGAGGACGCCTCGTTGCGGGCCTCGGAGAGGACCTCGGCGTGCCGGTTCTCGGCCGCCCGGTACTTCTCGTCGGCCTCCTCCCGGTCGCGCTGGGTCTGCCGAATCCGCTCCGCCCGCTCCTCCATCGCCTTCCGGATCGGCGGGACGACGAACTTCGAGAGCAGGATGAAGACGACGACGAACAGGATCAGTTCGAAGAAGAACGTGCCGTTGGGGAGCAGGAAGTTCTGCGACCCGCCCCCCTGCGCCAGCACGGCTTCCGTGCTCGGCTGTCCGGCCACGTCGATCACCCGCTGCCGAGGACGAAGACGAACAGGGCCATGAAGGCGAGGTTGATGAAGTACATGGCCTCGACCAGACCGACGGTCAGGAAGAAGATGTTGAAGAGGCGGCTCTGCGCCTCGGGCTGACGGGCGACGCCCGCGATGGTCTGGGCACCCACCAGGCCGTCACCGATGGCGGCGCCGATCGCACCGCCGGCCAGTGCGATACCACCGCCGATGAAGGCGCCACCGGACTTCAGTCCGGTCGAGTCTCCTCCGCCCTGGGCGAGGACGGCTTGCACAAGCGACATGACGCTCCTTTGAGGTCGTTCGGTGTGGACGAAGCCGGTCGACCGCCGGGTGCGGTCGACGGCGGGGAGGACCTAGTGGCCCTCCTCGCTCACGGCCGGGCTGAAGAACTGCATGATGGTCAGCAGCGCGAAGATCAGCGCCTGGATGGCGCCGATGAAGAGGTCGAAGAGCTTCCACGCCGCGTTCGGGAGCCAGAGGCCCCACCACGGGATCAGCGCGATCACCGAGATCATGATCGTGCCCGAGAGGATGTTGCCGAACAGTCGCAGCGAGAGCGAGATCGGCTTCGCGATCTCCTCGATGACGTTCAGCGGCGCGAGCGCGGCGTAGGGCTGTACGAACCGGCGCAGCGTGCGCACGCCCTGTTCCCGGAAGCCCCAGACCCACGCGGACACGAACACGAAGATCGCGAGTGCGTAGGCGAGGTTCACGTCGGCCGTCGGCGGCCGGAGGTACTCGGGGTGGCCGCTGGGGATCAGGCCGATCCAGTTCGAGAACAGGATGAACGCGAAGAGCGCGACGGTCAGCGGGGCGAGGAACTCGGCCGGGCGGCGACCCATCCGGCCCTGCACCTGCTCGACCATGTAGCCGGTCAGCGCCTCGTAGGCCAGCTGGACCTTGTTCGGGACCTGGGACGTCACGCGCGAGCGGACGTAGAAGCCGGCGCCCACCACGAGGATCGCGGCGATCGTCGACGTCCACATCGTGTCGCCGTAGAACGTCATGCCGAGGAACTCGAACTCGCCGACGTGCTCGCTCGGCGAGATCGAGCTGCTGCCGCCCTGGGCGGCGAGCGTGAGGAATCCGGACGTCACTTGCGGAGCTCCTTGAGCGCAGGCACGGATCCGACGATCGTGTTGATGACCTGGAACAGCGCGAGCCCGAGGAAGGTCCCCAGGCCGGTCGGGAGGAAGATCAGGGCGAGGGCGACCGCGATCGCCGTCACGACGGCGAGGCGCGCCCCGACACCGCGCACCAGCGCGGCCTTGCTGGGCAGGTCCGCGGCGGACTGCCGCAGCACCGACCGCTGGACCATGAGGGCGTTCGCGGCGCCGAGCGCGAGCCCGACGCACCCGAATGCGGCGACACCGGCCTGGCCGACGAAGTAGCCGACGACGAGCGCGGCGACCCCGACGACGAGGGCGATGATCAGGGAGAGGCGGAACGCCTCACGCGTGGCCCCAGGAACTGTCAGCATCGGTGCGTGACCGAGGGGTTCGTTCACATCAGCTCCCGAGGAACTTCCGCATCTCCGTGTAGGCCACTCGCGCCGTGGCCACGATCCCCAGCGCCAGCCCGATCAGCAGGAAGACCGGGAACGTACCGGCCAGGTGATCGATCAGCCACCCGAGGAGTGTGGGTGCGACGAGACAGCCAGCGAGTGTGGTGCCCAATCCGAGGAGGGCCCATCCGTCCGCTCGAGAGTCCGTCATGGCAGGTCGCCTCTCCCGTCATGCGGGACGCAGGGCTGACACGCTCATGGTCAGTCCTCCTCGACGACGATTCGGCGACGTGGGCTGCCCGGCGTCACGTTCCCGTGCCGTCCTCGGGCGGCCCGACTCACTCATCAGGACCACTCGATTTGCCCCGTTTCGACGAGACGCGAGGAACCTATCACACCCCTACGACACCCTGTCGTCGCAGGCAGACGGCTGGTCAGGACCCGATCGGTGATCGAACTGACCTGCACGGGAACGATCACCGGGCTCGCAATCGGGGGATCGCCGAGGCGAGGACCGCGATCAGCAGTCCCGCACCCACGACACCCACCACGAGAGCCATGTCGGTGATCAGGGCGAGGGCCACGGCGCCGAACGCGAACACCCCGGCCCACAGGTAGATGAGCAGGACCGCACGCCGCTGCGAGTGCCCGATCTCGAGCAGCCGGTGGTGCAGGTGCATCTTGTCCGGCGCGAACGGGCTGCGGCCGGCGCGGGTCCGCCGCACGACGGCCAGCAGCAGGTCGAGCAGCGGGACGAGGACCACGGCGGCGACGACGACGATCGGCGCGAGCAGGGCGAGCGCGTTGCGGGGCGCCGAGTCGGCGTAGGTGATCCGGCCGGACGCGCTGGTCGTGGCGGCGGCGAGCATCAGCCCGATCAGCATCGAGCCGGAGTCGCCCATGAAGATGCGGGCCGGCTGGAAGTTGTGGGGCAGGAACCCCGCGCACGCCCCCGCGAGGACGGCGGCGATCAGCGCGGGCGGGTAGGCGGTGACGTCGCCGCCGCGCTGCTCGAGCAGCCCGAGGGAGAACGCCAGCACGGCCGAGGACGCGATCAGCCCGATCCCCGCGGCGAGACCGTCGAGCCCGTCGACGAAGTTGACCGCGTTGACCAGCACCACGCACAGGAAGACCGTGAGCACGACGCCCTGGTTCGGGTCCAGGATCAGCAGCGTCCAGTCCGAGCCGTCGGAACCGTCGGGGATGGGCAGCACGAACCACTGCACGCCCAGCAGCACCAGGACACCCGCCGAGGTGGCCTGCCCGGCGAGCTTGGTGAGCGCGTCGATGCCGAAGCGGTCGTCGAGCGCCCCGACCAGCACGATCAGCCCGCCCGCGACGATCACCGCGCGGGTCTCCGAGGAGTAGTCGAAGGCGCGGCGCAGGACCGGCAGCTGCGAGGCCACGAACACCCCGGCGAGGACGCCGATGTACATCGCGACCCCGCCGAGGCGCGGGATGGGCACGGTGTGGACGTCGCGACCGCGCGGGACCGCGATGGCCCCGGCGCGGATCGCGAGCCGCCGGATCACGCCGGTGATCAGGAACGTCACCACCGCCGCACAGAGCCCGACCAGGAGGTACTCCCTGATCGGCAGCCCCTGCGGGGCGAAGGCTGGCAGCGGGCCCACGCCGCCAGGTTAGACCGGGGGGTTCAGCCCCTCGGGTAGGCGGGGAAGCGGGCGACCAGTGTCGCCACCTCGTCGCGCAGGTCGGCGAGGGCGCGCTTGCCGTCCTCGCTGGTCTCGTCGGCCGTCACCGCGGCCGCGATCAGGCGCGCGACCTCGGGCATCTCTGTAGGCGTCATCCCCTGCGTGGTGATCGACGGCGAACCCACGCGGATGCCCGACGCCGTCATCGGGGGCTGCGGGTCGTACGGGATCGCGTTCTTGTTGAGCGTGATCCCGGCCAGGCCGCTGCGGGCCTCGGCCTCCTTGCCGGTGACCCCGAGCGGCTGGAGGTCCAGCAGCGCGAGGTGGGTGTCGGTACCGCCCGAGATGGCGCGCATGCCGTGCTCGACGAGGCCGGCGGTCAGCGCCTGGGCGTTCGCGATGACGTTCCGCGCGTACTCCTGGTACTCGGGCGTGGCCGCCTCGGCGAGCGCCACCGCCTTGCCGGCGACCGCGTGCATGAGCGGACCGCCCTGCAGGAACGGGAAGACCGCCTTGTCCAGCGCCTTCGCGTGCTCCGCCCTGGAGACCAGCATGCCGCCGCGGGGGCCGCGCAGGACCTTGTGCGTGGTGAAGGTGACGACGTCGGCGTAGGGCACCGGGCTGGGGATCGCCTTGCCGGCGACGAGGCCGATGAAGTGCGCGGCGTCGACCCAGAGGATCGCGCCGACCTCGTCGGCGATCGCGCGGAAGCGCTCGAAGTCGATGAGGCGCGGGTAGGCCGTCGCGCCCGCGACGATCATCTTCGGACGGTGCTCGAGGGCCAGGTCGCGGACCTCGTCGTAGTCGATGAGGCCGTCGGACTCGCGCACGTGGTAGGGCACCGGCTCGAACCACTTGCCGGAGAAGCTGACCTTCGCGCCGTGGGTGAGGTGGCCGCCGTGGGGCAGGCT
Source organism: uncultured Actinomycetota bacterium (assembly GCA_963849235.1). Classification (GTDB taxonomy): domain Bacteria; phylum Actinomycetota; class Actinomycetes; order Mycobacteriales; family Pseudonocardiaceae; genus Actinomycetospora. Next base: position 132,694 of record CAWKGY010000022.1, read on the forward strand.
CATGGCCAGCACCTTGTCGCCGGGCTCGCAGAACGCCGCGTACACCGCGAGGTTCGCGTTCGCGCCCGAGTGCGGCTGCAGGTTGGCGTGCTCGGCCCCGAAGAGCGTCTTCGCGCGCTCGATGCCGATCTCCTCGGCGCGGTCGACGACCTCGCAGCCGCCGTAGTACCGGCGCCCGGGGTAGCCCTCGGCGTACTTGTTCGACAGCGTCGACCCGAGGGCGGCGAGCACGGCGGGGCTGGTCAGGTTCTCGCTCGCGATGAGCTGGAGACCGCCACGGAGCCGGGCGAGCTCGTCGTCGACGACCTGGGCGATCTCCGGGTCGACCGCTGCGAGGGCGTCGTAGTCCGGGCCCCAGAAATGCTCGCTCGTGGCTGCCACGTCGGTGTTACCTCACTCTGATCGGGGGTGGACCGACAGCGGCGGCGTCCCCGGAGTGGGACGACGGCGTCGATCCGGAACCGGAGACCGAGGTTACCCGGGCCCGTGGTGCCCGGTCGGGCGGATTGTGCGGGCGGTCACGGCCTCCGGAACGTCAGAGAAGTCGCTGTGCGGACACTGGGCGTCAGGAAACCGGCTTTCACCAGTCGGCGATGGTGAGCGAGGTGTCCGGGCGGGGACGCGCGTCGAGGCCGCGCGCGACGTAGTCCCAGGCCGCGAGGCCGATCATCGCGCCGTTGTCGGTCGACCAGCGCAGCGGCGGCAGGCACAGCGACACCCCGGCCTCGTCGCAGAGCTGCTGCGCGGCCGCGCGGATCTGCGGGCTCGCCGCCACCCCGCCGACGACGACGAGGCAGCGGCTCGGGTACCGCTCGAGGGCCCGGCGGCACTTGGTGACCAGCACGTCGAGGCAGGCGTCCACGAAGGAGGCCGCCACGTCGGCGTGCGGATGGCCGGGGTTCGCCGCGAGGAACCGCGACACCGACGACTTCAGCCCCGAGAAGGAGAAGTCCAGCTCGAGGTCCTTGGCCGGGCGCGGGAAGGGCACGTCCGGGGTGCCGGTCTTCGCGAGCCGGTCGATCGCCGGGCCGCCCGGGTAGCCGAGCCCGAGCATGCGGGCGACCTTGTCGTAGGCCTCCCCCACCGAGTCGTCCCGCGTGGACCCGACCAGCTCGACGTCGCCCGACCCGGCGAGGTGCGCCAGCAGGGTGTGCCCGCCGGAGACCAGCAGCACCATCGCCGGGTACTCCACCCGGCGCTCGTCGAGGTCGGCGCTGCGCAGGTGCCCGCGGAGGTGGTTCACGCCGTAGACCGGCAGGCCCCACCCGTCGGCGAGCCCGACCGCGGAGTTGGTCCCGACGACGAGCGAGCCGATCAGGCCCGGTCCGCGCGTGACGCCGATGGCCGTGAGGTCCGCCGGGCGCAGGTCGGCGTCGGTGAGGACCTTGCGCACCGTCGGGAGGATCGCGTCGACGTGGGCCCGGCTGGCCATCTCGGGGTAGACGCCGCCGTAGCGGTCGTGCAGTTCGACCTGCGAGGCGACGGCGGCCGACACCACCTCGCCGTCGGGACGCACGATCGCGACGCCGGTGTCGTCGCACGAGGTCTCGATGCCCAGCATCAGGCCGTCCGCCGGCAGCACCGTGGTCATGCGTGCGTCTCCTCTCGCGTCTCCCCCAGCACCCGCTCGATCTCGGCGGCCTCGATCGCGCCCTCCCGCTCGATCCGCGGTGCGTCGAGCACCTCCCCCGTCGCCGTGCTCGCCCCGACGTGGCAGTTGACCACCGTCGACGGGACCCCGGAGCGGACCCCGCCGTCGACGACCGCGTCGGGACGTCCCACGAGCTGGTCGAGGATGGGCCCCGGCGCCTGCGCGGTGGGCTCCCCGTGGGCGTTCGCGCTGGTCACGAGCAGGGGCCCGACGTCGGAGAGCAGGGCCCGCAGGTCGGGGTCGGAGGGGACCCGGACGCCGATCTCGTCGCGGCCGGCGAGCCAGCCGGGGGCCACCGCGGCGTCGATGCCCAGTGCCACGGTGAGCGGGCCGGGCGAGAACGCCGCGAGCAGGCGCCGCGCCGCCTCGGTGACCTGCACGCCGAGCGCGGGGAGCTCGTCGGGGGTGGCCACCATGATCGGCAGGTTGCGGGTGCGGGGCCGGTCCTTGAGGGCGAACAGCGCGTCGATCGCACCGGGACGGCGGGGGTGCACGGCGAGCCCGTAGACGGTGTCGGTGGGCAGGAGCGCCACCCCGCCGTCGAGCAGCGCCTCGCGGGCCGCGGTGAACCCGTCGCCGCGGAAGCGGACCGACGACTCGGTCAGCGGCGCGGCGCTGACCACCGGCGCGTCGTGCTCCCCGGCCCGCAGGCGGGCGGTGAGGGCGTCGACGTCGGGGGCGTCGAGCCCGGTGTCGTGGGTCGTGAGGCCGTGCTCGGCGAGCAGTGCGGCGGCCGGGCCGCGGCGGGCGCCGGCCAGCGCGACGGGGGCCGTGGTCCCGCCGAGACGCTCGGCGAGTTCCTTGACGACGACGTCGAGGTCGCCGTGGCGCACCGTCGTGTGCCCGTCCTCGCCGGTCAGCGACGCGTAGACCGCGGTGCCGCCCGCGGGGCGCAGGACCAGGGCCGGGAGGCGCGCGGCCTGGGTCGTGAGCAGCGAGAGCGAGTCGAGCGCGACGACGGGCACGCCCCGCGCGAACGCGACGGCGTTGACGTAGGCGATGCCGGCGCGCACCGAGGCGAGGTTGCCGGGCCCGACGTCGACGGCGAGCCGGTCGAGGTCGGCCACCGAGCGCCCGGCGTCACGGATGACCCCGCCCGCGAGCACCCCGACGTCGACGAAACCGGGATCGCCGCGGTCCGCGGTCGCCCGGGCGACGACGCGGTCGTCGTCGAGCAGCGCGGCGCCGTAGACCCGCGAGGAGGTCTCGACGGCGAGCGTGAGGGTCATGCCGGGCTCCACGTTCCTACTGCTCAGGGGGGTGTTCGTACTGCTCAGGGGGTCGTGCTGGGGGCGAGCGCGTCGAGCACGGGGGCCCACCGTGGCCCGCCGCGCACCGTGATCTCCCGGCGTGCCGGGTCCTCCGGGTCGGAGGCGGCCAGGTGCATCCGCAGCGGGTCGACGAACTCGCCCGCCACCAGATCGCCCCACTCGACGAGCGCGACGACCTCGTCCAGGTACTCGTCGAGACCGAGGTCGCGGAACTCGGTGAGGTCGGTGAGCCGGTAGGTGTCCACGTGGAGCACCCGCGGCCCGGGGGTCGTGTAGAACTGCGCGAGCGAGAAGGTCGGGCTGGAGACGGCGGCCTCGGAGCCGAGGGCCGCGACGAGCGCGGAGACGAAGGTGGTCTTGCCGGCCGCGAGCTCGCCGGTGAGCAGCACCGCGTCGCCCGCGCGCAGGAGCGGCGCCAGGGTGGCGGCGACGCGGGCCGTGCCCTCCGGGCCGTCCGCGTGCAGCACCGTCTCTCGCGTGTTCACCTGCTCGTCCATCTCGGTCCCCATGATAGGAGCCCCGCCGGCGGCCCCGTGGCCCGGCGCCTCAGGCGATCGCCGGGGTCCGTCCGAGCACCTCGGCGATCTCGGCCGTCGACACCGCGCCCTCGCGGCGCACGACCGGTTCGGACCCGGTGAGGTCGACGATCGTGGACCCGGCGTCGGCCTCGAGCGGTCCGCCGTCGAGGTAGATCTCCACGGCCTCGCCGAGCTGGGCGTAGGCGTCGGCGCAGTCGTGCGGGACCGCTCCCCCGCCGGAGTTCGCGCCGGTCATGGCCATCGGCCCGCACTCGCGCAGCAGCTCCAGGGCCACCGGGTGCAGCGGCATCCGCAGGACGACGGTCCCGCGGGTCCGGCCGAGGTCCCACGCCAGCGACGGTGCGTGGGGCAGGACGATCGAGAGGCCTCCCGGCCAGAACGCCTCGACGAGGTCCCGGGCGGTGCTCGGGACCACGGAGACCAGCCCGTCGATGGTCGACCAGCTCCCGACGAGCACCGGCACCGGCGTCTCCGGCCCACGTCCCTTCGCGGCGAGGAGCGAGCGCACCGCCGCCTGATCGAAGGCGTCCGCCCCGATGCCGTAGGAGGTGTCGGTCGGGACGACGACGAGCCGGCCGGCCCGCACGGCGGCCGCGGCGGCGGCGAGCCCGGCCGCCCGGGTGTCGGGGACGCGGCAGTCGAAGGTCGTCACGACGTCGAGGGTATTCCGCGGCTCCGACAGCCGACCGGGCCCTCGAGAGGCCCGATGAGCGAACGGCGCCGTTCTCCCGCCAGACGGCAGCAACGCGCCATTGCTGCCGCGAGGCCGAGGCCGAGGCCAGGACCGGTCAGCCGCGCCGGCCGACGGTGATGCGGGGGCGCCCGGCGAGGTCGTCGCGGGTCGTGACCTCGGCGAACCCGGCGTCGGCGAGCACCTCGCGGACCGCGGGCGCGTGCGACTCGTCGTGCTCCACGCCGACGCGGCCGCCCTCGCGCAGCAGCCGGGCCGCCGTCGTCGCGAGCGGGCGGATCACCGCGAGCCCGTCGGGCCCGGCGAACACCGCCTCGTGGGGGTCGTGGTCCACCTCGGGCGCGACCGCCGTCCCCTCGGGCACGTAGGGCGGGTTCGCGACCACGAGGTCGACGCTCCCCTCGAGGGTCGCCAGGGTGGCCGGGTCGGTCACGTCCGCCGCGGTGAGCAGCACGCCCGAGCCCTCGAGGTTGCGGCGCGCCCAGGCCAGCGCCGCGGGGTCGAGCTCCACGGCGTGCACCTCGGCGTCCGGGCGTGCCGTGGCGATGGCCAGCGCGAGCGCCCCCGAGCCGGTGCAGAGGTCGACCACACGCGGGCCGCCGATGCCGCGCAGCGCGCTGACCGCCTCGCCGAGCAGCAGCTCGGTCTCGGGCCGGGGCACGAACACGCCGGGCCCGACCGCCACCGACACCGGCCCCAGCACCGCGCTCGCGAGCAGGTGCTGGAGGGGCTCGCGGGTCGCGCGGCGGGCCACGAGGGCGTCGAGCCGGGCGGCAGCGTCGTCGTCCAGGTCGGGGGCCAGCACGAGCCGGCTGCGGGCGATGCCGAGGACGTGCGCGGCGAGCAGCTCCGCGTCCACGCGGGGGCTCTCCACGCCGGCCGCGGCGAGCCGGGCGGCGGCGTCGGCGACGTGGGTCCGGGTCGGCGCGATCATCGCCCGCCCCCGTGCCCGGCCTCCTGCGCGGCCTCGGAGAGACGTTCCTCCCGATCCGCGGCGCGCAGGGCGTCCAGCACGCCGTCGAGCTCGCCGTCGAGGACCCGGTCGAGGTCGTAGGACTTGTAGCCGATGCGGTGGTCGGAGATCCGGTTCTCGGGATAGTTGTAGGTGCGCACGCGCTCGGACCGGTCGACGGTGCGGACCTGGCTGCGCCGGTCGGCCGAGGCCTGCGCGGCCTCCGCCTCGTCCGCCATCGCCTGCAGCCGGGAGCGCAGCACCTCCATGGCGCGGGCCTTGTTCTGCAGCTGCGAACGCTCGTTCTGGCAGCTCACGACGATGCCGGTCGGCAGGTGGGTGATGCGCACGGCGGAGTCGGTGGTGTTGACGCCCTGCCCGCCCTTGCCCGAGGAGCGGAAGACGTCGATGCGCAGGTCCTTGTCGTCGATCGCGACGCTCTCCGCCGCGTCGACCTCCGGGTAGACGAGCACGCCCGCGGCCGAGGTGTGGATGCGCCCCTGGGACTCGGTCACCGGGACGCGCTGCACCCGGTGCACCCCGCCCTCGTACTTCAGCCAGGCCCACACGCCGTCCGGGTCCTGGCCCGGCGCGGTGATGGTGACCGTGACGTCCTTGTAGCCGCCGAGGTCGGACTCGGTCGCCGAGAGCGCCTCGACCTTCCAGCCGCGGCGCTCGGCGTAGCGGGAGTACATGCGCAGCAGGTCGCCGGCGAACAGGGCCGACTCCTCGCCGCCCTCGCCGGACTTCACCTCGATGACGACGTCGTTGCCGTCCGCCGGATCGCGGGGCACGAGCAGTTCGCGCAGCCGCGAGCGCAGTGTGCCGACCGTCGCCTCCAGGCTCTCGGCCTCGGCGACGAAGGCCGGGTCCTCGCGGGCCAGCTCACGGGCGTCGGCGAGGTCGGCCTCGGCGTGGCCGAGGTCCCCCGCGGTCGTCACGATGGGTGCCAGCTCGGCATAACGCCGGCCCAACCGGCGGGCGAGCGCCTGGTCGGTGTGCACCTCCGGGTCGGCCAGCCGTGCCTCCAGGCCGGCGTGCTCCTCCACCAGGGCGCGCACCGACTGCGCCGCGCTGGCGTCCTGACCGGCGACCTGGGTCATGTCCACTCCCCTTCCACGCCACGGTAGCCCCGCGGCAGGACCCGTCCCTCGTCCCGCCGGCGCGATCCCGCTCCCGACCCGGACGCACGAACGCCCGCCGTCGCGGCCCCGCGTGGTGCGGAGCGGCGACGGCGGGCGTCGCGGGAGCTACTTGCGGCCGGCGCGCTTGCCGTACCGGGCCTCGAAGCGGGCGACCCGGCCACCGGTGTCCATGATGCGCTGCTTGCCCGTGTAGAACGGGTGGCAGGCGGAGCAGACCTCGACGTTGATCACGCCGTTCTGCTTCGTGCTGCGCGTCGCGAACTGGTTCCCGCAGCTGCAGGTCACCTGGGTCTCGACGTACTCGGGGTGGATACCCGTCTTCATGTGGCTGGTCCTCTCAACTGTGGCCGCCGGGTCCCCTGCTGGTGCGTCGGGGTGAACCGGAGGCATCTGTGCCACCGGGCATTCTCTCAGGACTGCCCGCTGTCCCCCACAACAGCCCCGGGTCGGTCTCTGTTCCCTCCCCCCGCGGCCCGTGTCGCCTCCGTGTGAGGTCCACGTGGGGTCACGACGATGCCCCCGAACAGGTGAGGCTCCTGCCCCGTATGTCGGTGTGATCCCCGGCGGCGAGGCCGGGACTACCGAGGGAGAAGCAGGATGAAGATGCGCACCATGGCCGTCGCAGGGGTGGCTGCCCTGGCCCTCACCGGCCTCGGGTCCGGCATCGCCGTCGCCCAGTCCGGACCGCCGCCGGTCGCCACGATCCCCAGCCTCACCGGCCAGAGCACGTCGGTGAAGCTGGACTCCGGGTTCACGGGGGCACTCACGTCACTGGGCGTGAAGCCCGCCCCGACCGGGAGCGCCACGGTCGAGAACGGCACCGCCTCGTTCCCGATCACCGGCGGCAACGTCACCGTCTACAAGCCCGGTGAGGTCACCCCCTACGTGCAGGGCACGATCATGCACGACGGGTCGGGCCTGAGCCTGACCAAGGGCAGCACGAAGGTCACCCTCGAGAACTTCGTGATCGACCCGGGCCAGCCCGCCACGCTCAAGGGCAAGGTCTCGGCCAACGGCTCGACGGTGGCCGACTCGGTCACCCTGTTCGACCTCGACGGCTCGACGCTGAAGCCGATCACCACCGACGCCTCGGCCGGCACCGCCACGCTCACCGGCACCACGGTGCGGCTCTCCGCCGACGCCGCGGCCGCGCTGGACAAGGCCTTCGGGACCGACGCGATCAAGGGCGGCACCACCGTCGGCATCGCGACGATCGTCGTGAACCTGCCCGGCAAGGGCGGCAGCACCGCCGCCATGCCGGGTGCCATGCCCTCCGGCGGGGCCCAGACCGGTGGCGGCAGCACGGCCACCGGCGGGATCGACCCGGCGCTGCTGGCCGGCGGCGTGCTGACGCTCGCGGTGGCCGGTGGCGCGCTCGTCGTCGTGCGTCGTCGTCGCGCGACCGACCAGGGCTGATCCACCGGGCTCACCAGGCGTGAGCCCAACACGAGACGTCTCCGGGAACCGGGTCCCCAGGACCCGGTTCCCGGAGGTGTCACGGCACCACCGAGGCCCTGACCCGGGCCGACGACGAACGACCCGAGCGGCCACGAGGGGCCGCGCGGCACCCCGGTCCGGCGAGTGTGGGAGTCACCCGATGTCACGTGCCCGGCGACGCGGATGGGCCGCGGGCATCGCCCTGCTCGCCGTCGCGGGGATCGTGCTGATCGCGCTCGGCCTGACGTCGGGCCCGCGCGCGGCCGCCCCGATCGCCGCGGCCGACACGCGCGCCCCCGTGACGGTGGCCGCGCCGGCCCCGACCACCACCGCAGTGGTCCCGGACCTGCCGGCGTCACCCCCGACGCGGATCGCGATCCCGGCGATCGGGGTCGACTCGGCGGTGAACCGGGTGGGCCTGAACCCCGACGGGACGATCCAGGTCCCCGCGCCGGGCCCGCTCTACGACCAGGCGGCCTGGTACACCGGCTCGGTCACCCCCGGGCAGCGCGGGCCCGCCGTGATCCTCGGGCACATCGACTCCGCCGCGAACGGCCCCTCGGTGTTCTACGAGCTCTCGCGGCTGCGGCCGCTCGACGAGTTCACCGTGACCCGCGCCGACGGCCGCACCGTCGTGTTCCGGGTGAACTCCGTGCAGAGCTACCCGAAGGACGCGTTCCCGAGCCAGTCCGTGTACGGGCCGACCACCCGCCCGGAGGTCCGGCTGATCACCTGCGGCGGGGCGTTCGACTCGCGCGCCCGCTCCTACGTCGACAACACGGTGGTCTACGCCAACCAGATCAGCCCGTAGCAGCGACGGACCGTCGCTGACACCTGACGTCAGGATGGAGCCTTCCTGACATCCCGGCGGGCTCCCCGGACACGACGAGGGGGCCCTGCCGGAATCCGGCAGGGCCCCCGATCGACGTGCTCAGCTGCTGTCGTACGGGTCCGGCTAGTCGTCTTCCTTGCCGGGCGTCGTCTTCGCGACCTGCATGAGGAACTCGATGTTGGTGCGCGTCTTGCGGAGCCGGTCGAGCACCAGCTCGATCGCCTGCTGGGAGTCCAGCGCCGCGAGCACCCGCCGCAGCCGGTGCATCACCGCGGTCTCGTCCGGCGAGAGGAGGAGCTCCTCCTTGCGGGTGGACGAGGCGTCGGGATCGATCGCCGGGAAGATGCGCTTGTCGGCGAGCTTGCGGTCGAGCTTGAGCTCGGCGTTGCCGGTGCCCTTGAACTCCTCGAAGATCACCGTGTCCATCGTCGAGCCGGTCTCGACCAGCGCCGTGGCGAAGATCGTCAGCGAGCCGCCGTCCTCGATGTTGCGCGCCGCGCCGAGGAAGCGCTTCGGCGGGTAGAGGGCCGTCGAGTCGACGCCACCGGAGAGGATGCGCCCCGACGCCGGCGCGGCCAGGTTGTAGGCCCGGCCGAGGCGGGTGATCGAGTCGAGCAGCACGACGACGTCGTGACCCTGCTCGACCAGGCGCTTGGCCCGCTCGATGGAGAGCTCGGCGACCGAGGTGTGGTCCGACGGCGGCCGGTCGAAGGTCGAGGCGATGACCTCGCCCTTCACCGTGCGCTGCATGTCGGTGACCTCCTCCGGCCGCTCGTCGACGAGCACGACCATGAGGTGGACCTCGGGGTTGTTCGTGGTGATCGCGTTGGCGATCGCCTGCAGCACCATCGTCTTGCCCGCCTTCGGCGGCGAGACGATCAGGGCGCGCTGGCCCTTGCCGACCGGCATGACCAGGTCGATGACGCGGGTCGACAGCAGCTGCGGCTCGGTCTCGAGGCGCAGGCGCTCGTTGGGGTAGAGCGGCGTGAGCTTGGTGAACTCGGGGCGGCGCTTGGCCTGCTCCGGGTCCAGCCCGTTCACGGTGTCGACGCGGACCAGCGGGTTGAACTTCTGCCGGTTCTGCTCGTTCTCCCGCTGCTGGCGGACCTGACCGGTGACGGCGTCACCACGGCGCAGGCCGTGCTTGCGCACCAGCGAGAGCGAGACGTACACGTCGTTCGGGCCGGACATGTAGCCCGAGGTGCGGACGAACGCGTAGTTGTCCAGCACGTCGAGGATGCCCGCGACGGGGATGAGGACGTCGTCCTCGCGGACCTCCGGCTCGCGGCCGCCGTCCTGGGCACCGCCGCCGCCCTGACCGCGCTCGTTGCGGTTGCGCCGGCGGTCGCGGAAACGACGACCGCGACGACGACCGCCGCCGTCCTCGTCGTCCTCGTCGTCGACGGCGTTGTTGCGGTTCTGGTTCTGACCACCGCCGTCGCGGTTCTGGCCGCCGTCGCGGTTCTGGCCGACCGTCGCGGTTCTGGCCGCCACCGTCACGGTTCTGGCCACCGTCGCGGTTCTGGCCGCCACCGTCGCGGTTCTGGCCGCCGTCACGGTTCTGGCCACCGCCGTCACGGTTGCGGCCGCCGCCCTGGTCGTTGTTCTGACCGTCCTGGCCGTTGCGGTTGCGGTTGCGGTTCCGGCCACCCTCGCGGCCGGACTCCTGGTCGTCGTCCGCGGTGTCCTGGCCGGAGCGGCCCGACTGCCCGGATCGGCCCTGGTCGGAGCCGTTGCCACGACCGCCGTCCTCGCGGGGCGCCCGCTCGGGCGCCTCGGCCGGGGCGGCCGCGGGGGCCTCGACGAAGCCCGCCGACTCCCCGGACGTGGCGTCCCCGGCGCCGTTCTCCGCGGCGGGGCCCGCGTCACGGCGGGCGCTGCGGCGCGACCGGCGCGGCGCGGCGGCGCCGCTCGCGGTGGCGGCCTCGGACGCGTCCGCGACGGGTGCGTCGGTGGTGGCCGTGACCTCCTCGGCCACGGAGGTGGCCGTCTCGGGGGTCGCGGTGCGCGCGGCGGGGTCGGTCGTGCTCTCCCCCGACGGGCTCTCGGCCTCGGGCTCGGGGGTCACCGCCTTGCGGCGGCTGGCGCGACGGCGGGCGGGCTTGGCCTCGTCGTCGGCCTGCGGAGCGGCGGCCTGCGGAGCGGCGGACCTGCTCGTCGGGCTCGTCGCCGAGGGGCAGCTGGGCGGCTTCGGCCGCTCCCCCGCCACCCTGGCGCTTCTTGATCTCGTTGATCAGGTCACCACGGCGCATGCCCGTGGTGTCGCTGACGCCGAGCGTGCCGGCGAGCTCACGCAGTTCGGCGAGCACCATGCCGGACACGCCTCCGCGGCGCCGCCGTTCGGTGCCGCCGGAGCCGGACGTCGGGGCGTCGTTCCCACCCGGGGCCTCCGTGGCGGAGGCGGACTCGGTGGAGAGGACGTCGGTTTCGGTCACGCAGGTCCTTCCTGACCGGCCGGGCCGTACTGCCCTGACCAGCGGACGTGTCCACACGGCTGGAGTTCGCGCGTGCAGTGCCACCGCAACGGCGATGGTTCGAGGGACCACGGAAGGGGGTCGGCGTCCCGGGAACACGATGCGCTGCGGAACATCTTCGGGGCCAACGACCAGGCGTGGAGCCGTCCGTGAACGCCGGACCCACCTGCACGCCCGTGCGGAGGGCGGGACCGGAGCGGGGAAGACCGTCCCGGGAATCCGGGACGTGGCACCGGCGCGGATCACGCTGGTCGCTGTCGTCGCCCAGGGTAGCCCCACCCGGGACGGGCGGCAACAACCGGGTGGTGACCGGCGTGCCGCGGGGACTCTCAGCCGGTCACCGCAGCACCCTCCGCGTCGACCGGCAGCCGCAGCGTCGTGAACCCGCCGGTGGGCAGATCACCGGGGAGGTCCTCGCCCGTGGTCAGGGCGAGCACCGTGGGGCCGGCACCCGAGACGACCGCCGGGACGCCGGCCGCGCGCAGCGCGTCGACCAGGGCGGCGGTGGCCGGGTAGGCGGGGCGGCGGTAGGGCTGGTGCAGGCGGTCCTCGGTCGCGGAGAACAGGTGTCCCGGCGCGCAGGTCAGGGCGTGCACCAGCAGCGCCGCCCGCGCCGCGGTGAAGGCCGCGTCGCTGTGCGGGATGCGGTCGGGCAGCAGGCCCCGCGTCGCCTCGGTCGAGCTGGAGTGCTCGGAGACGAACACCACCGGCTCCACCTCCGGCCGTGGCGCCAGCCGCGCCCCCCGGAACGAGCCCTCCTCGCACCAGGTCACGACGAGGCCGCCGTACAGACACGCGGCGACGTTGTCCGCGTGCCCGTCGAAGCGGGCCGCCAGGTCGAGCACCGCGCCGTCGTCAGGCGCCTTGCCCGGGCCCAGCAACGCGCACGCCGCGACGATGCCCGCCACCGCGGCGGACGCCGAGGAGCCCAGCCCGCGGCTGTGCGGGATCGCGTTGTGGCAGGTCAGGTGCAGTGGTGGGCGCGGCACCCCGGCCAGGTCGTAGGTCGCGCAGGCGGCCTTGAGCACGAGGTGGCGCTCGTCGCGGGGCACCCGCCCGGCGCCCTCGCCGTGCACGTCGACGACGCTGGGGCCGGCGGCGAGGGCGGTCAGCTCCACGTGGTCGTGCAGGCCCAGCGCCAGCCCGAGCGTGTCGAAGCCCGGCCCGAGGTTCGCCGACGTGGCCGGCACGCGGACGCGGACCGTGGGTCCGTCGGCACGCGGTGGTCGGACCGCGGTCCGCTCGCTGTCCGTCCCCGTGTCCACGGTCAGCCGAGACCGAGCGCGTCGGCGACGGCGTCGACCCGCTCCGGGACGACGACGGGCTCGGGCACGTCCGCCAGCGCGGTGCCGGGGTCCTTGAGGCCGTGACCGGTCACGGTGCACACGACGAGGCTCCCGGCGAGGAGCTCGCCTGCCGCCGAGCGCGCCAGCAGCCCGGCGACCGAGGCGGCCGAGGCCGGCTCGACGAACACGCCCTCGCGGGCCGCGAGCAGGCGGTACGCGGCGAGGATGGCGTCGTCGTCGACCTTGGTGATCCGGCCGCCCGACTCGTCCCGCGCGGCGATCGCGCCGTCCCAGGAGGCGGGCGAGCCGATGCGGATGGCGGTCGCGAGGGTCTCGGGATGCTTGACCGGGGCGCCGTCGACCAGCGGCGCGGCCCCCGCGGCCTGCACCCCGTGCATCTCGGGGGTGGCCTCGACGACGCCGTCGCGGTGGTACTCGACGTAGCCGCGCCAGTAGGCGGTGATGTTGCCGGCGTTGCCGACCGGCAGGACGTGCAGGTCGGGGGCGCGGCCGAGCTGGTCGCAGATCTCGAACGACGCCGTCTTCTGGCCCTCGATGCGCGCCGGGTTGACCGAGTTGACCAGCGCGATCGGGTGCTCCTCCGCGGCCTTGCGGGCCAGCTCGAGGCAGGCGTCGAAGTTGCCGTCGAGCTGGAGGATCTTCGCCCCGTGCGCGGTGGCCTGCGCGAGCTTGCCCAGCGCGATCTTGCCCTGCGGGACGAGGACCGCGCAGGTCATGTCGGTGCGTGCGGAGTAGGCGGCCGCCGAGGCCGAGGTGTTGCCGGTGGACGCGCAGATCACGGCCTTGGCGCCGCTCGCGGCCGCCTCGGTCATCGCGACCGTCATGCCCCGGTCCTTGAACGAGCCGGTCGGGTTCGCCCCCTCGATCTTGAGGTGGACCTCGCAGCCGGTCAGCGCCGAGAGGTGCGGCGCCGACAGCAGCGGCGTCCCGCCCTCGCGGAGGGTGACGACGTCCCAGCCGTCCTTCACCAGCGGCATGCGGTCCCGGTAGGCCCGGATGACCCCCGGCCACTCGACGCGGGCACTGCGCGGGCCGAGCAGGGCGGTCACTGGACTCCTCCGAGGGCGTGCACGGGGCGGCCGAGGCCCTCGACACGCAGCACGCTGGCGACACCGCGGACGGACTCCAGCCCCGAGAGGGCGTCCACGGTGGCCCGCAGGGCCGCGTCGGGGGCCTCGTGGGTCACGACGACCAGTGTGGCGTCCGTCCCCTCCTCCTCGCCATGACCTGCCTCTCGCCCACCCTCCTGCTTCACCGTCGCGATGCTCACCCCGTGCTCGGCGAACACCGAGGCGACGGCGGCGAGCACGCCCGCGCGGTCGTGGACGTCGACGTTGACGTGGTAGCGGGTGCGGACCTCGCCGATCGGCTGGATCGGCAGGTGCGCGTAGGCGGTGTCGCGGGGGCCGCGCCCGCCGATGACCTTGTTGCGGGCGGCGGCGACGAGGTCGCCGAGCACCGCGCTCGCGGTCTGCGGGCCGCCCGCGCCCTGGCCGTAGAACATCAGCGGGCCCGCGGCGTCGGCCTCCACGAACACGGCGTTGAACGCCCCCGACACCGAGGCCAGCTGGTGGCTCTTCGGGATCATCGCCGGGTAGACGCGGGCCGAGACCGCGGCCTCCCCGGACGCATCGGTGACCTGCTCGCAGATCGCGAGCAGCTTGACGGTGCAGCCGAGCGCCCGCGCCGAGGCGATGTCGGTCGCCGTGACGTCGCGGATCCCCTCGCGGTGCACGTCGGAGGCGGTCACGCGGGTGTGGAAGGCCAGGCTCGCGAGGATCGCGGCCTTCGAGGCCGCGTCGTACCCGTCGACGTCCGCGGTCGGGTCGGCCTCGGCGTACCCGAGCCTGCCGGCCTCCTCCAGCGCGTCGGCGTAGCCCGCCCCCGTCGACTCCATCGCCGAGAGGATGAAGTTCGTCGTGCCGTTGACGATCCCCGCGATGCGGCGGATGCGGTCCCCGGCCAGCGACTGCTGGATGGGTCGCAAGAGCGGGATGGCACCCGCGACGGAGGCCTCGTAGTAGAGGTCGGCGCCGGAGTCGCGCGCCGCGGTCGCGAGGGCCTCACCCTCCTCGGCGAGCAGCGCCTTGTTCGCGCTGACCACCGACCGGCCCGCCTTGAGCGCGTCGAGCAGCAGGTCGCGCGCCGGCTCGATGCCGCCCATGAGCTCGACGACGACGTCGACGTCCGGGCGGCCGACGAGCTCGGCGGCGTCGGTGGTCAGCAGCTCGGCGGGCACGTCGGGGTGGCGCTGGGGGCGGCGCACCGCGATGCCGGCGAGCTCGAGCGGCGCGCCGACGCGGGCCGCCAGCTCGTCGGCCTCCTCGCGCAGCAGCCGCACCACCTGCGAGCCGACGACGCCGCAGCCCAGCAGCGCGACGGTGATCTTCTCCTTGGCCGCGATCGGGTCCTGGCTCACGGCACCTCCAGCCGGACGAGGTCGTCGAGGGTCTCGCGGCGCAGCATCGTGCGGTCGGCGGCGTCGGCCACGGCGACGACGGCGGGCCGCGGCACCTTGTTGTACGCGCTGGCCATGGCGTAGCAGTACGCGCCGGTCGCGGCGACCGCGATCAGGTCGCCGGGCGCGAGGTCGGCGGGCAGCCAGCAGTCGCGGACGACGACGTCGCCGGACTCGCAGTGCTTGCCCACCACGCGGCACAGCGTCGGGACGCCGCCGCCGGGGTTGCCCGCCCCCGCGGTCCCGGCCGGGTCCGCCGAGCGGGAGACCAGCCGGCAGTCGTAGGCCGCGTCGTAGAGCGCGGTGCGGATGTTGTCGCTCATCCCGCCGTCGACGCTGACGTAGCGCCGTCGCGCTCCCCCGCCGAGCTCGACGTCCTTGATGGTGCCGACGGTGTAGAGCGTGACCGTGCCGGGCCCGGCGATCGCGCGGCCGGGCTCGACGGCGATGCGCGGGATCGGGATGCCGGCGCGCTCGCACTCGCGGTGCACGATCGCGCGCAGCTCACCGGCCAGCCACGACGCCGAGCGCGGCTGGTCGGCCGTCGTGTACGCGATGCCCATGCCGCCGCCGAGGTCGATCAGGGAGGACGCGGCGGCGACCTTGTCATCACGGTCCCCGTGCTCGGCCCGGATCTCGGCGAGCAGGCCCACCACGCGCCGCGCCGCGAGCTCGAAGCCGCCGGAGTCGAAGATCTGGGAGCCGATGTGGCTGTGCAGCCCGACCAGGCGCAGGTTCGCGGACTTCAGCACCCGGCGCACGGCCTCGGCCGCGTCGCCCCCCACCAGCGAGAACCCGAACTTCTGGTCCTCGTGGGCGGTCGCGATGAACTCGTGGGTGTGGGCCTCGACCCCGACGGTCACGCGGACCATCACGTCGGCGACGGTGCCGCGACGCCGGGCGGCGTCGTCGAGGCGGGCGACCTCGGCGAACGAGTCGAGCACGACCTTCCCGACGCCGGCGTCGAGCGCCGCCTCGAGCTCGGCGGGCGACTTGTTGTTGCCGTGCATCGCGATCCGCTCGGGCGGGAAGTCGGCCCGCAGCGCCGTCGCCAGCTCGCCCTCGCTGCACACGTCGAGCCCGAGGCCCTCGTCGGCGACCCACCGCGCGACCTCGGTGCACAGGAACGCCTTCGCGGCGTAGTGCACGAGCGCCGGGTCGCCGAAGGCCTCGGCGTGGTCGCGGCAGCGGGAGCGGAAGTCGGCCTCGTCGACGACGAAGAGCGGCGTCGCGTGGCGCTCGGCGAGGTCGCGGACGTCGACGCCGGCCAGGCGCACGACGCCGTCGTCGCCGCGGACGGCGTGCCGCGGCCAGACGGCGGTGGGCAGCGTGTCGAGCCCGGCACCGTCCCGGGGGATCGGGCCGGGAGCGTCGTGCGCGGGCAGGACGTCGGCGTGGCGGGGCCCGGCGGGATGGGCGCGCGTCATCTCAGGTCAACTCGCATCGGTGGTGGTTCGGTTTACATCCGGGTGGGGGCGGAGACGCCGAGCAGACCCAGCCCCGACGCGAGCACGATGCGGGTCGCGCCGCACAGGGCCAGGCGCGCGGTGTGCAGCGGGCCCGGTGCCTCGTCACCCTGGGGCAGCACCCGGCAGGTGTCGTAGAAGCGGTGGTAGGTCCCGGCGAGCTCCTCGAGGTAGCGCGCGACCCGGTGCGGCTCGCGCAGCGCCGCGGCCGAGGACAGCACCCGCGGGAACTCGCCGAGCGTCCGGATGAGGTCGCCCTCGCGGGGCTCGACGAGCAGGCCGAGGTCCGGGTCCGCCGCCGTGACGCCGAGCTCGGCGGCGTTGCGGGCCAGCGCCGAGAGCCGGGCGTGCGCGTACTGCACGTAGAAGACCGGGTTCTCGTTGGTGCGCTTGCTGATGAGGTCCAGGTCGATGTCGAGGACCTGGTCCACGCTCGAGCGCGTCAGCGTGTAGCGGGCCGCGTCGACGCCGACGGCCTCGACGAGGTCCTCGAGGGTGATGATGTTGCCGGCGCGCTTGGACATCTTCACCGGCTCGCCGTCGCGCAGCAGGTTCACGAGCTGGCCGATGAGGACCTCGACGGTGTCGGGCGAGTCGCCGAACGCCGCCGCGACCGCCTTGAGCCGGTGGATGTATCCGTGGTGGTCCGCGCCGAGCATGTAGATGGTCAGGTCGGCGCCGCGCGCCCGCTTGTCGCGGTAGTAGGCGATGTCGCCCGCGATGTAGGCCGGGTTGCCGTCGGACTTGATGACGACGCGGTCCTTGTCGTCGCCGTGGTCGGTGGAGCGCAGCCACCAGGCGCCGTCGGCGAAGTAGAGGGCGTCGTCGTCCTTGAGCTTCTGCACCGAGGCCTCGACGGCGCCCGAGGCGTGCAGCGCGGCCTCGGAGGACCAGACGTCGAAGTGGACGCCGAAGGAGTCCAGCGACTCCCGCATCTCGCCCAGCATCACCGCGACGCCGAGCCGCTTGAACGCCGCGAGCTGCTGGTCCCGGGGCTGGTCGAGCACGCCGGGCTCCACCTCGACGACCCGCTGGGCCACCTCGCCCACGTACGCCCCGCCGTAGCCGTTCTCCGGGACCGGCTCGCCGTGCGCGGCGGCGATCAGCGACTCGGCGAACCGGTCGATCTGCGCGCCGGCGTCGTTGACGTAGTACTCCCGCACGACGGCGGCGCCCTGGGCCTCGAGGACCCGGCCGAGCGCGTCCCCGACCGCGGCCCAGCGCGTGCCGCCGAGGTGGATGGGGCCGGTCGGGTTCGCGGAGACGAACTCCAGGTTGATCGTCTGCCCGGACAGCGCATCGGTGTGGCCGTAGGCGTCACCCACGGCGAGCACCTCGGCGACGATCCCGGCCTGCGCGTCGGCGGCCAGCCGGAGGTTGAGGAAGCCCGGGCCCGCGACCTCGGCGCTCGCGATCGCACTCGTCCCGACCAGCTTCGTGGCCAGCCACTCGGCGAGCTCGGCCGGGTTGACGCCCGCCTTCTTGGCGCTGCGGAGGGCCAGGTTGGTGGCGTAGTCGCCGTGCTCGGGGTTGCGGGGCCGCTCGACGGTGACCTCGTCGGGCAGGGCCGCCGTGTCCAGCCCGCGCTCCGTCAGCACGTCGACGGCGACGGCGTGCAGGAGGTCGGCGAGCGCAGCGGGGGTCACGGACGCCGAGTCTAGGGAGCTTCGCGGTCGGCGTAACGCGGCGGGCGTACGCCCGTACCCCGTCCAGGGCACGGCATGGGCACGCTCGGCTCATCCCTACACTCCCGACGCATGGCGAGTGGACACTCCACCGGTACGCCCCGGCGACCTTCCTCGGGAGGGCACCAGCAGCGCCGCGGTGGTCCGCCCGCCCGCGGCGGCCGGCCGCCGCAGCGCGGGAAGAACCCCGTCGCGGGCGCGCGCAAGCGGTCGTCGTCGGGACGTCCCGGTCCCGGTCAGCGGCAGGTGCCCTGGCTGATGATCGGCGCGATCGTCGTCGTCCTCGCCCTCATCGGCGGGATCGGCTACTTCCTGCTCGCGCAGAACAGCGCGGTGAGCCCGTGGCGGCCGTCGGACAGCAACAAGGACCCGTCGCTGGCCATCCCCGGGATCGCCACGACGAACTACCAGGGCCAGCACCACGTGACGCCGACCCAGCGCGTCGCCTACGACAAGCTCCCGCCCTACGGCGGCCCGCACGACGGCTACTGGGCCGCCTGCAACGGGCAGGTCTACCCGCAGGCCGTGCGCAACGAGAACATGGTCCACTCGCTCGAGCACGGCGCCGTCTGGATCGCCTACGACCCGACGCGGATCTCCGGCGCGGCCCTCGACTCGCTCACCGCCAAGGTGCGCGGCCAGAACCAGATGATGATCTCGCCCTACCCCGGGCTGGACCAGCCGATCTCGCTGCAGTCCTGGGGCCACCAGCTCAAGGTCACCGACGCGGCCGACCCGCGGATCGACCAGTTCATCACCTCGCTGCGCGGCAACCCGAACACCTACCCCGAGGTCGGCGCCAGCTGCGACGCCCTCGGCCCGGGCTACTTCGACCCGCAGAACCCGCCCCCGTTCGACCCGCCGCCCTACCCGAAGAACGCGCTGCCCATGACCTACCAGGGCACGTCGGGCAGCGGCGGGATGGGCGGTACCGGATGAGCGCCTCCCCGATGACGTCCTCGATCTCCGGCTCGCGGTCGGAGCCGCCGGAACCGCCCGACGACGGGTACGACGACGACGGGTCCGACGGCGGCGGTGGCGGCTGGTGGGCGCGCAGCCCCGGGTGGGCCCGCGGCGTCGTCGTGGCCGGCGTGGTCCTCGTGCTCCTGCTCGCG
This sequence comes from uncultured Actinomycetota bacterium, assembly GCA_963849235.1. Lineage (GTDB taxonomy): Bacteria > Actinomycetota > Actinomycetes > Mycobacteriales > Pseudonocardiaceae > Actinomycetospora. Next base: position 151,717 of record CAWKGY010000022.1, read on the forward strand.
GGTGCGCTCGGCGGGCTGCTGCTCGGCCAGCGGACCACGCCGTCGTACGGGCCGCCGGCGGGCGCGATCGACGTCGGCTTCCTGCAGGACATGACGGTGCACCACGCGCAGGCCGTGCAGATGGCGGTGTGGGAGCGCTCGAACACCACCGACCCGGCGCTGCGCCAGCTCGCCTTCGACATCGAGTCCACCCAGAACCAGCAGCTCGGCATGATGCAGGGCTGGCTGCGGCTCTGGGGGCAGCCGACCGAGGCCGCGCCCGGGCACTACATGGCCTGGATGGGGATGCCCGCCGCGCAGATGCCCGGCATGGCCTCCGACGCGGACCTGGCGCGGTTCGAGTCCCAGACCGGGGCGCCGATGGACGTCGCGTTCCTGCAGCTGATGCTCCGCCACCACCTCGGCGGCCTGTCGATGATGCAGGAGGAGGCCGACCACGGGTCGGTGGACGTGGTCGTGCAGCTCGCCCGCTCGATGGTGGCCTCGCAGACCGCGGAGGCGGACACGATGACGCAGATGCTGGCCCAGCACGGGGCGGCTCCGCTGCCGCTGTAGGGGTCGCGTCAGCGATGGTCCCCTATCGGCGTGCTCAGTTGCATGCTGACACCTGACGTCACGATGAACCCTTCCTGACATGGCCCGCCGCCGGACGATCACCGCCGATGCGTTAGGCTCCGACCCGGTACCGCCCCCGTAGCTCAGGGGATAGAGCACCGCCCTCCGGAGGCGGGAGCGCAGGTTCGAATCCTGCCGGGGGCACCACCCGCTGATCAGCGGAGACGTTCCCAGACCGTCGCCGGTCCGTGTGCCCGCGACATGAGCCGTGGCACGAGTGCTTCCTGGCCTCGGTCCGAGCCACCTCGCCAGCGACGGCAGCGCGGCCACATCGGCCAGCTGCCCAGCGGGGCCCATCGGGCGCGTTCCTGCCGGGACCGACGCTCACCACCACCGGTCTTCCACGCCCACAGAACTGCTCGAGGTCCCGGCGGGGCCGAGCCACTCGGCCGGGACCCGGAGCGAGGTCGTCGACGCCGGCAGGGCACCCCTCCGATCGCCACCCGACCCTCGTTCCACCCGAGATCGCAGCTCACGGGCACGGGAAGTGGTCAGGTCGGCTGCAGTCGTCGAGACGACGTGAATCGCTGACGGAACAGCGTGAGAGCGGATGTCAGTAGAGTCGTCGGATGACGATGCAAGGAAGTACAGGCGCCCACGAGTGGCACGTGGAGGGAACTCTGGAGGGCCGCTACATCTGGGCGTGCACGTGCGGGCAAGGCTCCGAACCCGTGTACGGCACGGAGAACGCGGCCGTGGAGGCCGCCACCGAGCACGCCGAGCATGCAGGTCAGCGGGGCCGACGGGGCCCCGTCCCTGCCTAGACCGGTGCCGGCCGGGCCGCCTCAGGACGGCGGGCTCGTCCTCGATCGGGCCGTCCCCGGCGCGGCGCTCGACCTTGACGACCTTCGCGGCGGGGCCTGCCCCAGCGGCGGCGCGACCTCCTCGGCGACCACCACGAGGCGCCGCAGCTCCTGCCCGGCCCGCTCAGCTCACGGTGACGGTCCAGACCTGAGTCGTGGAACGGGATTGTGCCCTGCTCCTCAACGGTGCACAGTCCGGCTCAGACGTTGCTCGCACCCCAGACCCCGGTGACGCGACCGACCGTCGACGCCCGGCCGTACGTCATCGCTACACCCACGGGGTTCCTCCGCGTAGGAAACGACACCCCGATGCCCCAGTCGACGCCGCGCCACCCCTCCGAGCACTCCCGAGCCGGACTCGGTGGCGACGTCGAACGACTGGACCGGGCCCTGACCGGGTGCAGCTACCCGGCTCCGAAATGGGAGTTGCTCGCCCACGCCGGACGCGACCCCGCATGCCAGGGTCGCACCAACCGACGCGCGATCGACCTGCTGTGGACGCTGCCCGACGACGACTACCGCGACCGCGCCCAGGTGCTGGCCGCCGCGGCGCGCACCGTACGCGGCCACCCCCGTCGCCCGCGCAGCGAACCCGTCCTCGGCCCTACCGTCTCCGGGAAGCGTGGTGTTCGCCGGCCCCGCCCGGGGAGCTGCTCGACAGCACCGAGCAGCGGCTGACCACGGTCGGCGGACTGGGACGGCTCATCGTGACCAGGCTCCACCCCCGGCCTGCTCTCGGCCGCCGGGGCGCCCTCCCGGACGCTCCCCGAGGTCCCACGGCGTCCCACATCCCTGGCCAGGGTCGCTCTCGAGGCCCGGATTCACCCACTCGCGGCTGGCCCATGCCCCTGGGAGCCGTCCTTCCCGTTGCTCGCGGCGCCACTCGTGGATCTCCCGGTGCCGCCCTGACCGCCGGCCCCTCCGGGACCGCCGCCGGCATCGGTGTAGCTGCCGCCGTCTCCACCGTCTCCGCCGTGGGCCGAGCCGCTGTCGGCGGACGCGTTGCCGCCGTTGCCGCCGCTGCCACCGACATTGAGGCTGCTGGCCCCACCGATGCCCCCGTGGCCCCCGGTCGCCGAGCCGCTGGCGGTGGCTGCATCTCCGCCGCTGCCGCCGGCGCCGCCGCCGATGTCGTAGTCCCCGTAGCCACCGGCGCCTCCTTCACCTCCGGCCGCGGAGCCGGTCGGCGCGGCGGCGGCGCCACCGTGGCCGCCGTGGCCTCCCAGCGACCCGCTCGACCCGCCCGCACCCCCGGCGCCGCCGTTCGCCGTGCTCGCCGCACTGCCCGTGGAGCCGCTCCCTGCGGTGGCCGAGGCGTCGCCCCCGGTGCCGCCGTTGCCGCCCGTCACACCGGCGTCCCCGCCCGGTACGTCGGTGGAGTCCCCCGCGCCTCCGGCGCCGCCGATGGCGGTGGCGGTGCCTCCTGGTGCGTCGGTGCCGTTGCCGCCGGTGGCGGTCGCCTGTCCGCCGTTACCGCCGGCGTTCGTGCCGCCGGGCGCACCCGCCGCTCCGGCGCCCCCGGTGGCGGTGGCGTTGCCACCGTGTCCACCGACACCTGTGGTCGTGCTCGTGCCGTCCCGCGCCGTTCCCGGCGCGCCGCCGTCACCGCCGCGCGCGGTGGCGTCCGTGCCGGCACCCCCCGGCGCCGTCCCGTCGGCGCCGGTGGCGGCGGCGTCCCCGCCGTCGCCGCCGTTGCCGGCGGTGGCGGTGGCGGTGCCGTTCGCGGCCTGCGCGCCGGCGCCGCCGTCGGCGTAGCCGCCGTGCCCGGCGGTGGCGGTGGCGTCGCCGCCATCCCCGCCGTTGCCACCGAGGGCGGTCACCGTGTTCGTGCCCAGGTCATAGACCCCGATGCTGTCGGAGAGGCCGGTGCCGCCGTTGCCGGCGACCGCGCTCGCCGACCCGCCGGCCCCGCCCTGGCCGGGGGTGGCGGTGCCGCCGGGGCTGGTGGTGGCGGTGCCGCCGTTGCCGCCGTAGCCGCCGTTGGCCGTGGTGTCCCAGCCGGGGGCGGCGGGGGTTGTCGTGGTGCCGTTGGTGCCGTTCCCGCCGATGGCGGTGACGTTGCCGCCCGCTCCGCCGGTGCCGCCGGTGGCGGTCGCGACACCGTTCGCGGCTGGGCCGGCGCCGCCGGCGCCGCCCTGGCCGGCGATGGCGGTGGCATTGCCTCCGCTGCCGCCGCCGTAGGAGGAGCCCGGCGGTCCGTCGTTGGCGATGGCAGTACAGTCCGTGCCGACTGTGCACGGGGTGGAGCTCAGGTCGAGGAGGTCGTCGGCGGCGTTGCCGCCGTTGCCGCCGGTCGCCGTGGCGTTGCCGCCGGCTCCCCCTGCTGCCCGGCTGGTCGAACCGTTGATGGTGCGGGTGCCGCCCGCTCCGCCGGTGCCGCCGGCAGCAGAGGCGCTGCCGCCGGCGGTGCCGCCGGTCGAGGCGGGGCTGCCGTCGGCGTCGGTGCCGTGCGCGCCGAGCGCGGTCGCCGATCCGCCGGCGCCGCCGGCGGCGACGGCGGTGCAGGAGCCGTAACAGACCGCCTTCCCGCCGGCGCCGCCCGCGCCGCCGGTCGCGGTGGCCCCACCGGTGGAGCTGCCCCCGGCCCCGCCGCCGGCGACGTTGCTGCACACCCCCAGGCAGTAGGCGGTGCCGCCGCTACCACCCGAGCCGGCGCTGCCCCCGGTGCTGGAGGCGGCGCCCGCGCCGCCGGTGGCCAGGTTGGTGCAGACCCCGATGCAGTACGCGGTCCCGCCACTGGTGCCGTTGCCGCCGTTGACGCCCTCGACCCCGGCATGCCCGACCGCGACGTTCGTGCAGGTCCCGAAGCAGTACTCGGTGTTGGTCGCGGCGTTGGTCAGCGCGATGTAGCCCTTGCCCGAGCTCAGCGTGTACCCCGACCACGACGACGGCGCCCACGACGACGGCATCGACCCCGGCACCGACGGCGAGCCCACCTTGCCCGCGCCCGCCCCGGTGGACGGCGACCCGCCCGACCCGGTCTTGGTCCTGGGCTTGGTGTTGGGGGTCAGCGTGGCGCACTGCCCATCGCCGTGGGAGTCCGGGACACCGGCGACGTGGACCACCCCGCTCGAGGGCTCCACGGCCACCACCGCCGGGGCGAACCCGACCGGGGTCGACCCCAGCGAGGCCCACGACCCGTTGCTGCTGCGCGTCAGGGTGGTGACCGTGCCCGCGGTGTGGTCGGCGGTGAGGACGTGCCCGCTGGCGGGGTCGAACACGGTGGCGACCGGGCCCGCGCCGACCGGGACGGTCTGGGTCTGGGTCAGCCCGCCGTGCCCGTCGGGGCCGTAGACGTGCACCGTGCTGTGGGTCGGGTCGGCCTGGAACACCTCACCCGAGGCCGGGTCAGCGCTGACCGCGTGGGCCAGCAGCGCCGCCCCCGCCGGGGTCAGCACCGTCGGGGTCGCCGCCGCCACCGCCGGGGTCACCCCCAACGGCAGCACCAGCGCCGCCGCGGCCACCACCGGCAGCCACAACACCCGCCGCCAGCCCCGTCCACCCGCGCCCGGCCGCGCGACCCGCGCCACCCTCGTCGTCGTCGCCGTGGGGACGTGACGGTGCCGCCGTCGCTCGAGCGCCACGATGTGCTCCCTGCTGTCCTCGCCGTCCCCCGACAGCGGCACACCCCTGCGCCACGCGAACCAATGACGCCAGGCGAGAACGTTAGGCCACACAACGTCGCTCAGGGCTAGGTAACTGCTCCAGGTGCGTGAGCAAACGGGTGAAGACAGACGCGGAAGCTGTGGTTCGCGGTCTCCCTGTCGCCGAACGTAACGACACCCGCACGGGTTGCTACGCCCACCTCCCGCCGCCGCCGCCATCCGTGACCGGACCGTGGCACGACCTGCAGGTGCTCCCGGAGCACCCTTCAAAGCAGATGGGAGGTCAGAGACCTCCCGGGCCTGGAGGAGGCGGGGAGCGCAGGGTCGTCGAACCCTGATGGGGACACCACCTACTGATCACCGAATCCTTCGCTGACGCGGCGCGGGTTTCGGGGCGTCGCGACGTCGGGCACCAATGGACCGCCGGCGTTTCGTGCTGGAGCCGGACCGCGCGATGGACACGCCATCCGTCGTAGGTCCGGTTCAACAGCGCAGCCGGAGGGGCAGGCCCCGCCTCCCGCGACGCCCACGGGTGGCGTGGAGGCGGGGCCTGCGTCGCCCCGGCGACGGCACCGTCCGCGGTAGGGTGAGCGGAACGGTCGACCGAACGGCCGCGACCTGGACACGAGGTGCCGTTCTCGCGACGGCGCCTCGGACAGGCCCGTTGGTCCATGTGCGTCCCCGACCTCCGCCGAACGGTGGGGAGGGTAGATCGCAGCGCATGTCGCTGCGGCTCTGCCTCGTGGTGCGCCCGCCGTGCGCGCCCGGTGCCCTTCGCGCCCCACGCGACGGAGACCCGATCATGGACACCGGACACGACGAGCGGCTGGTCATCGCCCTGCGCGCGGCCGCGCACGACCTGACCCGGCGCCGCAGCATCCGTGATCTCGAGGAGACGCTCGGCCAGATCGTCTCCTCGGCGGTCGCCACCGTCCCCGGGGTGGACGCGGGCAGCATCTCGATGACGCAGGCCGGCCGGATCGAGACCCGCCACCCCACCAACGATCTGGTCGGGAAGATCGACGACCGGCAGAGCGAGCTGCACGAGGGGCCGTGCATCAGCGCGCTCGAGGACCCGCCCGAGAGCGGGACCGTCGTCGCCGACGACCTCGCCGGCGACGACGCGGATCGCTGGCCCCACTTCGCCCCGGTCGCGGTGGAGGCCGGCTACCGGGCGTTGATGTCGACCCAGCTGTCCATGGCGGGCGGCGTGCGGGCCGCGTTGAACCTGTACTCGACCACCCCGGGCGCGTTCGACGACGAGGCCCGCACCCTCGCGGGCCTCTTCGGCATCCAGGCCGCCCTGGTGCTCTACGGCTCGCAAGAGGCCGTGCACCTGCAGCACGCCGTGGACAGCCGCGACCTGATCGGGCAGGCCAAGGGCATCCTCATGGAACGCTTCTCCGTCGACGACGAGGCCGCGTTCCAGATGCTCGTCAAGTCCTCCCAGGACACCAACGTCAAGCTCACCGCCGTCGCCCAGTGGCTCACCACCGATCGCCGCTCCGACGGCGGCAGCGGACCGGGCCCCCGGTGAGGGCCTCGGGTCACGGGTCGGGGTCGGGGTCGGTCAGGACGAGGTCGTGCGCGACGATCCGCGAGGCCACCTCAGCGATCGGACGCCCCGTGGCGTAGGCGTGGGCGCGGATACGGACCAGCGCCCGCCCCACCCCGATGTGCTCGGCCACCGCCACCATCCCCGACGCCTGGTGGACCTCGGAGTGGACGTCCGCCAGCCATCCCAGCCCGGCAGCGCCCCGGGCGACTCCGTCGGGCCCGGAGCCGGCGGCGTGCTCGAGCAGGGTCTCGGTCGCCAACCCGGCCAGGAGCAGCGCCGCCTCGAGCTGGGCCGGGGCCAGGGACCCCGCGGTGGTGCGGTTCAGGTCGAGGGTCCCCAGCTGCACCGCGCCGACCTGCAGCGGCAGCGAGAACACCGCGACCACCCCCACCGCGAGCGCCTCCGGGGCGAAGCCCGGCCACCGGCCGGCCTCGTCGGCGAGGTCGCCGACGAGGACGGGTGCCCCGGTGGCGAACGCGTGCAGGCACGGGCCCTGCCCGGCGGTCAGCTGCAGGTCCTCCAGGTGTCGGCTCCAGGCGCCCTGGCACGCGATCTGGTCGCGGCGTCCCGCGATGCCGTCGGCGACGCTGCCCATCACCGTCACCCCGGCCCCGCTGACACCGACCTCGGACACCGCCAGGGCGCACAACCGGTCCAGCACGGGGACCGGGCCCGCAGGCTCGCCGCCCGACGGCGGGTCGTCGGCGCCGGGGCCGCCCTCGGCACCGGGGCCCCCGGTCGCGCCCGGGTCGTCGCTGCCGACGCCATTCATGAGACCGACCGCGACGGCGGAGCCGGCCGCGTGGGCGAGTAGCTCCCGGAGCCGGTCGCGGGCGGCCTCTCCCGCGGCGCCGGAGCCTCGCGCTGCGTTCTGCTCAGGGTCCACCTGGGAGCTCCCCGCAACACATCGGCACCTGCGGCACGTCCAGCGCTGCCAGGGTCTCGGGTACGCAGGACCCGCACGGTAGTCCGTCGGGCCTCCGGTGCCGCGACCTCAGGCGCAGCCGTGTGGACTCGTGGCCCGCTGCACCGGCGACGTCATGTGACCGATCGGCCTCGGCGGGGCAGTCCCCCTTCCCGGCAGTGATCCACACGCATCCACGAGGAGCCCACCCGATGACGACCCCGACCCGCACGACCGACCCCGCCGCCGTGGTGCGCGGCTTCCTCACCGATCTCGAGCGGCTCGACCTGGACGCGGCCTGCGCGGCCCTGCATCCCGACGTCGTCTACGAGAACGTGTCGCTGCCCCCGGCCCGCGGCCGCGACGCGACCCGGCGGGTGCTCGCCGGGCTGACCAAGTACACGACCGGCTTCCGCGCCGAGAACCACCGCATCGTCGCCGACGGGCCGGTGGTGCTGACCGAGCGCACCGACACGATCGAGGTCCGCCGCCTGCGGATCTCCTTCTGGGTCTGCGGGACGTTCGAGGTGCACGACGGCGAGATCACGCTCTGGCGCGACTACTTCGACTGGGCCGCCGTGACCGGCGCCCTGGTCACCGGCGCGGGTCGCGCCCTGGCCTCACTGCTCCCCGGGCGGCGCTGAACCCCGGTGGAACGGACGGACTCACTCCGCACAGGTGCCGCAGGAGGGTGAGGGGAGGGTCGCGGCGATCTCAGGGTCGGACACGGCGACGATCCGCCGGGCCGCGGTCCCCAGGCCCTCCAGCTGCTCGGGGGTCAGGGCGTCGATCACCAGCCGGCGCACCTCCCGGACGTGGGCCGGTGCGCTCTCCTCGAGCTTCCGCCGACCGGCGGGGGTCAGGTGGGCCTCGGTGCGGCGTCCGGCTCCCCCGCACGCCCGCCGCTGCACCCACCCGGCCGCCTCCAGGCGGGACACCGCGTGCGAGAGCCGGGAGAGGGACCCGCGGGCGTGCGTCGCGAGCTCGCTCATCACGCGCATCCCGTCGTCGGCCTCGGCGAGCTCGACGAGGACGTGGTACTCGAAGAGGTTGAGCCCCGTCTCCCTGCGCAGCTGCGCGTCGAGGTTCGCGGGCAGCGTCATCAGCAACGCCATCAGGGCGACCCACTCCTCCAGCTGCTCCGGGGAGAGCCACGGCCCGCCGGAGGTCTCGGTGTCGTCCACCAGCTCACCCTACCGCTCAACTTGAACATTCAAATCGAGCGGCGTACGTTCCGACTTGCAGCTTCAAGTTCGAGGGGCCGACACCGACTCCCCGCCGATCACCGCCCCAGGAGAACCCCGTGACCCTGCTCCGCGTCGACGCCAGCATCCAGGGCCCCCGCTCGGCCAGCAGTGCCCTCGCCGACCTCGTCCTCGCCGAGTTCAGCGCCGCCCGGCCCGACGAGGAGGTCGTGGCCCGTCACCTCGGCGAGCACCCCCTGCCCTCGGAGGCCTGGTCGCTGGCCATCGGCGGTTCCTTCACCCCGGAGGCCGACCGCACCCCCGAGCAGCGGGACGCCCTGGAGCTCGCCACGACCATCGCCGCGGAACTGCGCGACGCCGACGCCGCGGTGCTGGCCCTCCCCCTCTACAACTTCGGGGTCTCCCAGCACGTCAAGGTGTGGATCGACCTCGCGCTCGCCGGCGCGGAGCTGGGGTCACGCCTCCTCGAGGGCACCCCCGTCGTGCTCGTGACCACCCGGGGCGGCGCCTACGGTCCGGGGACCCCGCGCGAGGGCTGGGACCACAGCACCGACTACCTGCGCCGCATCCTCGCCGACGTGTGGGGCGCCGACCTCACCGTCATCGAGCGCGAGTTCACCCTCGTCGGCGTCAACCCGGCCCTCGACGAGTTCACCGAGCTCGCCGGACAGCTGAAGCAGGCCGCCGAGGACGCCGCGACCCACGCCGGGAAGACCCTCACCGGGCGCTGACGAACGACCGGGCCGTCCGCGAGGGTCAGCGGCTGGAGAGCACCTGGCTCCCGTCGATCTTCCAGCCGCCGTCCTGCTCCACCATCCGGAACACCGTGCGCTCCGAGGTCGTCCGCCCGTCGTCGTGGACGTAGGTGACCGTGGCGTCGACGCCGTCCCCACCGGCGGGCGAGACGCTCCGGACGGTCACCTGCCGGATCGCTCCCCAGAACCGGCTGTACGCGTCGAACCCGCCCGCGGTGCCGCGCTGGTAGGAGGGCGTGAGGCGCTGCCACCCCTGCGCGAGATTCGTCGGGATCAGCCCGTAGTAGTCGATGACCGCCTGCTGCTGGGCGACCTGGTCCGGCGTCCCCGCGGCGGGGGCGACGGCACTGCCACCGGCCTGGTCCGCGCCCGTGGCTCCGTCGCCGTCGGAGGTGGTCGGCGCGGAGCCCGAGGCGGTGGCGGAGCCCTGGTCACCGCGCGTCGTCCCCAGCAGGAGCGCGACGGCGGCGGCCACCACGACGAGCAGGACCGCCAGTCCGACGGCCAGGGCCCTGCGACGTCGGGGGCGGGCGCTCGCGGCATCGGCGGGCTCCTCCTGCGCCTCGAGCGGGATCATCGTGGTGCCGGAGGGCCGGCCGGTCGGGAGGGTGGTCATCGGGTCGGCCGGTCGCGCCGGGCCGTTCCGTGGGGGGCCGGCGGGCATCGCCGCGCGACCCGCCGTCTCGGCGGCGACCGGGGCGACGGCGACCGGGGCGGCATCCGGGCCCGCGGGCTCGTGCTGCTCCTCGGTCACCGCATCGACCGCGGCGAGGCGGCCGAGCTCGTCGCGCACCTGGTGCATCTCCGGCCGGCGTGACGGGTCGTCCTCGAGGAGCCGCTCCAGCAGCGAGGTCAGGGGCCCGGCGCGGTGCGGGGGCTCGTACTCCCCCGAGGCGACCCGGTGCAGCTGGGCGAGGGCGTTGTCGCCCAGCCCGAACGGCGGCCCTCCCTCGATCGCGGCGTAGAGCGTCGAGCCCAGCGAGTAGACGTCGGACCGGAAGTCGGCCGACCCGCCGCGGGCGACCTCCGGGGCCAGGTAGGCCGGTGTGCCGGCCACCATCCCGGCGGAGGTGATCGTGGCCTCGTCGATCGCGCGGGAGATGCCGAAGTCGGTCACCTTCACCGTGCCGTCGTCGCCGAGCAGGACGTTGCCGGGCTTGACGTCGCGGTGGACGATCCCCGCGGTGTGCGCGGCCGTCAGTGCCGCGGCGACCTGGTGGCCGACGCCGGCCGCGACCGACGGGGAGAGCGGCCCACCCGCCGCCACCGCCTCGGACAGGCTCCGCGACGGCAGGTACTCCATCACCAGCCACGGTTGGTCCCCGTGCTCGACGACGTCGAACACCGCGATCGCGTTCGGGTGGTGGAGGCGGGCGAACAGCCGGCCCTCCCGCATCACGCGCCGATAGGCCTGGGCGCGGGCCTGGTCGTCGATGCCGCTGGGCAACCGGACCTGCTTGAGGGCCACTGTGCGGCGCAGCAGCTCGTCCTCCGCGCGCCAGACCACACCCATCGCGCCGCTGCCGACCTGCGGGCCGACTCGGTACCGCCCGGCGACGAGCTGGTCGGCCTCGGTCACCCCGGTACTCCTCGCTCGTCCGTGCGGTCGGTCCGTGAGGGTCTGCCCATCCGAGCGGCCGCCTATGTCGGATCGCGTTCAGATCACGGATTGGTAACGGACACGACCTGGCCGGCGATAAGCCCCGGAAGCCCGCGACCGAGGTGGGGCGGCGACGCCGTCGCACCCCCCACCGTTCGAGAGGAGGCCGACACGTCATGACCTCGTCGGTCCGTCGCCCCGTGCCGGCGCCCCGCGACGGGGGTCGACCCGACCGCCCGGCGCCACCCCGGTTCCGCGACGAGTTCCGCGCCAGGCTCCGGGAGCGGTTCGTCGACGCCGCGGGCGAGGCGACGATCGAACGGGGCTGGGACCGGGTGCGGATGGCCGACGTCGCCACGCGCTGCGGAATCTCCCGCTCGACCCTCTTCCGGGAGTTCGGCGACAAGGACGGACTGGGGCGCGCACTCGTCCTCCGCGAGGCGGAGCGGGTCCTCGCCCAGGTCAGCGAGGTCCTGCGCGAGGCCCGGGGATGGGACGTGGGCCTGCTGGCCGCGATCGCGACCACGCTGCGCGCCCGGGACCACAGTCCGCTCATCGCCGCCGTCCTCGACACCCGGCACGCCGACACCACCCTGCTCCCGCTGCTGACGACCCGCGGCGCCCCGTTCCTCCCCCGGGCGCGCGCCGTGCTGGCGGACTACCTGGGTGCGCACCACCCGCGGTTGTCCGCCGCGGCGCTGGACGACGCCGTCGACACCCTCGTGCGGACGACCCTGAGCCACCTCGTCGCTCCCGAGCCGGACCGCGACGCCACGATCCACCGGCTGCACCGCCTCGCCCAACAGCTCCTGACGCCTCAGCGACCCCGGTGACGGCCGGAGCCTGGTCCCCGCCGCCGGACGCCGCGGGCCCGGACCGCTCCGTGCACGACCGGTGAGGACCCCCTTCTCAGCCCTTCTGCGCCGGTTTCACAGAGAACTCTTCCCTTCCGGGCGTACTTCCTGGTTCGAGGGCCGCGGGCCCAGCCGAGGTGAACCATGGACCACACGCCGCACCAGCCGTCGCCCACCGACGCCCGCCGCCGGGACCGGGTGCCCGCCCGTCGTCGGGCCCTCGTCGTCGGCGCGGTCGCCCTCGCGCTCTCGGCGGGCGCGTCGACCGTCCTCACGGTCGACGCGCTCGCGTCCACCTCGGCCGTCGCCGTCGCCCACGACCGTCACGGGCGGGGACAGGACGGCACGGGGCAGTCACAGCAGCAGCAGCCGACGACCGACGCCGCGACGGCCCAGGAGCAGACCGGCGTCGTCGACGTCGACACGGTGCTCGACTACGGCACCGGGCAGGCCGCCGGCACCGGCGTCGTCCTCACCCCGGCCGGCGAGATCCTGACCAACAACCACGTCGTCCAGGGCTCCACGTCGATCTCCGTCACCGACGTGACCAGCGGGCGGACGTACACCGCCCGGGTCGTCGGGACCGACGCCACCGACGACGTCGCCGTCCTCCAGCTCGACGGCGCGTCGGGCCTCACCCCCGCCGGGCTGGCCTCGCCCGCCGCGCAGGCCGCCGTCGGCCCGGGGACCGCGGTCACCGCCGTCGGCAACGCCGGGGGGACCGGTGGGACGCCCTCCGCCGCCGGCGGCACCGTCGTCGCGCTCGGTCGGACGATCACCGCCGCGGACGAGACCTCCAGCAACTCGGAGAACCTCAGCGGCCTGATCGAGGTCCAGGCCGGCGTCGAGTCCGGGGACTCCGGCGGGCCGCTCTACGCGAACGGGGCCGTCGTCGGGATCGACACCGCCGCGTCGACCTCCGAGGGCCCGGAGTACCGCACCGCTGCCGACTCCGGGAGCGCGACGCCGACGACCGGCTACGCGATCCCGATCGGCACCGCCCTGCAGATCGCCGGGCAGATCACCTCGGGCGTCCGGAACGGCACCGTCCACCAGGGCTACCCGGCGTTCCTCGGCGTCCAGGTGGCCTCCGATGCGGCCTCCGCAGCCGACGCCGGCGGCGCCGAGGCCACCGGACCCGACGCCACCGGAGCCACCGACTCCCAGGACGGGGCGCCGATCGCCGGTGTCGTGACGGGCTCGCCGGCCGCCTCCGCCGGACTCACGGCGGGCGACGTCATCGTGTCCGTCGACGGGCAGAGCATCTCGGGCGCCGACCAGCTCTCGTCCGCGCTCGCCGGCCACCGTGTCGGGGACCAGGTCCGGGTCGGCTGGCTCGACCAGAGCGGCACGACGCACACCGCGACGATCACCCTCGCCGCCGGTCCGGCTGCCTGAGGTCGGACCGCTCACCGGGACGCGAGACCGTCGACGATCAGGGCGAGGGTGAAGTCGAACCGCTCGTGCCCCTCGCCGGCGGTGAGCTCGGCCGCGTGGCGGGTGGTGAGCGGGAAGGACGCGACGGGCAGCTCGGCGAGCCGACGCTGCATCTCGTCGCGGTCCAGGACCCACTCCGCGTCGTCCGTGGTGGCCCGCTGGCGCGCGATCGAGCGTTCCAGGCAGTAGCCGGCCACGTAGAGCAGCAGGGCGTCGATGGCCCAGGCCGCGGTCTGGGGGGCGAGGCCGCCCGCGAGCAGGATCGCCAGCATCCCCTCGTTGACGCGCAGGATCTCGCGGTCGGTGGGAGCCATGGCGAGCAGGGCCCGGGAGATGCCGGGGTAGGCGAGGTACTGGTCGCGCATCCGGGTGCACACGTCGCGGATTCTGGTCGCGCCAGGCGGCGGGATCGGCGTCGGGGAGATCGAGCTCGGCGCAGAGCCGCCCGACGAGCAGCTCGTCGAGGTCGGCCTTGTTGACCACGTGGGCGTAGAGCGAGGCCGGTCCGGTGTCGAGCGCGCCGGCCAGCCGACGCATGGTGAGCGCGTCGTACCCCTCGGCCGCGATGACGCCCAGCGCGGTGTCGACGACCTGCTCCACGGTGATCGGGGCCGCCCGGCGCCGCGGCCGGACGTCGACGCCGACCTCGGGCGCCCGGTGGCGCGCCGCGCGCCGCTCTCTCGGGTTCACGCGATCACCCTAGCTTGACTAGAACGCTGTTCGTACGTAGAACATTGTTCGTGACCGACCATGCCGACCGCACGACGACCCCGCGTCCGGACCCCGGGCGCGACGCGTCGCCCCGCTCGTTGCGCGAGGCCTGGGTGGCCCTCGCCGGCCTGTCCGCGGTGTTCCTGTTCGAGATGCTCGACAACTCGATCCTGAACGTCGCGCTGCCGACGATCGGGCGGGACCTGCACGCCTCGACCGTCGCGCTGCAGTGGGTGACCGGCGCCTACTCGGTCGTCTTCGGCGGGCTGATGCTGGTGTTCGGCGCGATGGCGGACCGGTTCGGGCGCCGGCGGGTCATGCTCGTCGGCCTGGCGCTGCTCGGTGTCGCGAGCCTGGCGACCGCGTTCGTCACGACCGCGGAGCAGCTGGTCGCCGTCCGCGTGGCGATGGGCGTCGCGGCGGCGATGACGACGCCGGGCTCCGGGGCGCTGGCCTTCCGGCTGTTCTCCGAGGACGGCCTGCGCGTCCGGGCGCTCACCCTCGTCTCGACCGTGGGGCTGGTCGGGCTCGCGGTCGGCCCGACGGTGGGTGGCCTCGTGCTCGCCGTCGCCCCGTGGCAGGTCCTGCTGCTGATCAACGTGCCGATCGCGGTGCTCGCGATCATCGGCGTGCGGCTCGGCATCGCCGCGGACGAGGTCGCCGACCTGCACCGCGACCCCGTGGACGTCCTCGGGGCGGTGCTGGGCACCGCCACGATCCTGCTCGCCCTCGTCGCCCCCACACTGTTCGTCGACGAGGGCACCGGGTCGTGGGCGCCGTGGACGGTCACCGCGGCGGCCGTCGTCGCCGCGGTCGGATTCCTCGTCCGCGAGCGGGCGGCGCGTCACCCGCTGCTCGACCTCGCCCTCGTCGCCCGCCCCCTGGTCTCGAGCGGGCTGGCCTACAAGGCCGCGGCCGGTCTCGCGACCGCGGGCCTCGGCTACATGGTGACGCTGCAGCTGCAGCTCGACTGGGGCTGGCCGCCCGCGCTCGCCGCCGTCGGCATGCTGCCCCAGGTCGTCGTCCTGATCGCCGCCGGGCCGTTCATCAATCCGTTCGTGGAACGGGTCGGCTTCGACCGGGCAGCGTGGTCCGGCGCCGTCGCGATCGTCGGCGGACTCGCCGTCTACAGCACGGTGGGCCGCTTCGGCTACGCCTGGGTCGCGATCGCCCTCGTGCTGGTCGCCGCCGGACTGCGGGTGGCCGGCGTCGTCGCCGCGATCAACATCTTCCGCGGTCTCCCGTCGAACCGGACCTCGATCGGCGCGGCGCTCACCGACACCGCCAGCGAGGTCACCTCCGGCGTCGGCATCGCCGTCACCGGGACCGTCCTCGCCGCGCTGTTCACCGGCTCGATCGCCACGTCGGACTGGAGCCCGCAGCAGACCGCGGAGTTCGGGCAGGCGGTCACCATCTCCGGCCTTGTCCTCACCGTGATGGCGGCGGCGCTCGTCGGGTGGGCGATGCTCCGGACACGGCGGGCCGCCGACCGCGGGGCCGGGACGCCGGTCGCCGACGTCGTCGGTGGGTAGCCCCGCGGCGCCCGCTGATGATCTAGGGTCCGCGCCCGTGGAGACGGGTCGGATCCGGCTGGGCGAGCTCGACGTCGCGTACCTCACGACGGGTCCCGAGGACGGCGAGCTCGCGATCCTGCTGCACGGCTACCCCGACACCGCGTGGTCCTGGCGCCACGTCGCGCCGCACCTGGCGGCGCGCGGGTACCGGGTCGTCGCACCCTTCCTGCGTGGGTACGCCCCGACCGGGCTCGCACCGGACGGCAGCTACCAGTCCGGGGCTCTGGTCGCCGACGCCGTCGCCCTGCGGCGGGCCCTCGGGGACCACCGGCCGGCGCTGCTGATCGGGCACGACTGGGGAGCGGTCGCCGCGTACGGCGCCGCGGTGCACGCGCCGGACCTGTGGTCGCGGGTGGTGACGCTGGCCGTGCCGCCGCTCGGGTTCGCGCCGGTCGCGCTGCGGCGGCGCGAGTTCGGGATGCTGGCCCGCCAGCTGCGGGCGAGCTGGTACATGCTCTTCCAGCAGCTCCCGGGCGTGTCCGAGGCGGTGCTCCCCCGGCTCGTCGCCCGGCTCTGGGCGGACTGGTCCCCCGGCCACGACGCCGCCGACGACGTGGCCCGGGTCCTCGCCGCGCTCGACTCCCCCGCCCGGCGCACCGCCGCGCTGCGCTACTACCGCGCCTGGCTCCAGCGCTGGCGAGCGCTGCCGCGGTACCGGCGCGAGGAGCGCGCCGTGCTCGGCACCCCGCGTCATCCGTTGCTCTACCTCTACGGCGCCGACGACGGCTGCGTCCGACCCGAGGTCAGCGCGCTCGCCGCCGAGCTCCTGCCTGCCGGGCGGGTGGTCGCCGTGGCCGACGCCGGGCACTTCCTCCAGCTGGAGGCGCCCGAGCAGGTCATGGCCGCCGTCACGGCCTTCCTGGACGAGACCGACTGACGTCGTCAGGCCGACGGTTCGCCCGAGGGTGCGGCGCCGCGCAACAGGTGGTGGCGCAGGAGCGCCTGTGCCCGGTCGTCGATGACCTCGCCGGGCCGCGAGGCGGCGATCCGTCGCATGTGTTCCTCGAGGACCTGCCGTGCCGCCTCCCCCACCGACGACCCGCTGAACTGCGCCCTGAGATCGAGGCTCACGGCCGCGTCGTCGATCGACACCCCGAGCAGGGCCGCGAGCACGCCCCTCGCCCGTCCCGCCGGTGCGCGACGACTCCGCGCGCCCGGCACTAGCATCGGCCCCCATGGCCGACGTGTCGCGGCTGGACGCGTTCCAGCGCCGGCACCCGTGGGCCGCGCTCCCGATCGCGGTCGGCTACAAGTTCGTGGACGACCAGGGGACGTACCTCGCCGCCCTGCTGACCTACTACGGCTTCCTCTCGGTCTTCCCGCTCCTGCTGCTCGGCGTCACGGCGCTGGGCTTCGTCCTGCGCGACGACCCGGGTGCCCAGCAGGCGGTGCTCTCGTCGGCGCTGAGCAACTTCCCCGTCGTCGGGGACCAGCTGCGCGCCAACGTCGGGTCGCTCCAGGGCAGCTGGGTGGCGGTCGTCATCGGGATCGGGGTGGCGCTCTTCGGCGCGCTCGGCGTCACCCACGCGCTGCAGTACACCCTGAACCAGGTCTGGGCGGTCCCGAAGGCGATCCGTCCGAGCATCCAGGCCACCTACGGCCGCGGCGTGCTCATGCTGGTCCTGGTCGGCGTCGGGCTGGCCCTGACGACGGGGCTCTCGGCCGTCACCACGAGCGCGGCAGGCTCGCTCGACGTCGGGCAACTCACGCGGATCGGGACGACGATCCTGTCCACGGCGCTGAACATCGGCCTGTTCCTGCTGACCTACCGCCTGCTCACGCCCCGCCGGCTGCCGGTGCGCGACGTGTGGATCGGGTCGGTGGTCGCCGGGGTCGCCTGGCAGCTCGTCCTCGTGCTCGGGACGTACCTGTTGGGCACGCGCCTGCAGGGCGCCAGCGCCACCTACGGGCTGTTCGGCATCGTGCTCGGTCTGGGCGCCTGGATCTACCTGGCGGCGATGATCTACGTGATCTGCGCCGAGCTCGACGCGGTGGTGTTCCAGCGGCTCTATCCCCGCAGCCTGTCGAGCCCCTTCCCCGACAACGACCACACCACCTCGGCGGATCGGCGGGCCCTGACCCTCTACGCCGAGATCGAACGCCAGAAGGACAACCAGACGATCGACGTCGGATTCGCGCCGGCGACGCCCGACGAGCCCGCGCCACCCGATACCGACGGCTCGACGAATGCGCCGTGAGAACGGTTCACCGATCGGGCGGGGAGTAGACCTCGATGTTCCTCTGGATCTCGGGACACGATCGGGTGATGCTGGACATCGTGGGACGACTGATCGGGCTGCTGGTGCTCCTCGTCGTGCTCTACGCGATCATCACGCAGCCCGTGAGTTCGGCGGCGATGGTCCGCTCCGGCCTGACGAGCCTGAGCTCGGCAGGCACCAGCCTGACCCACTTCACGTCCTCGGTGGTGACGGGGAATTCCTCGTACTCCCGGTCGTCGTCGTCCTCTTCCACCGGGGGCACGTACCGGGTGCGCTCCGGCGACACCCTCTCGTCCATCGCCGCCGCCCACGGCACCAGCGTCAGCGCGCTGGCGGCGCGGAACGGCATCGCGAACAGCAGTCACATCGTCGTCGGCCAGCGGCTGTCCCTCGGCTGATTCCTCGACACGACGATCCGCCTCTCGCCTCTCAGAGGCGGGTGAGGACGGCGTCGGCGGAGGACACGTCGTGGTCGACGGGGCTGCTCTCGACCTCGATGCTCCGGATGACGCCGTCCTCGATCACCGCGGCGTAGCGCTGCGAGCGGACGCCGAGACCGAAGTCGGTGGCGTCCATCGTCAGGCCCATCTCCTTCGTGAACGCCCCGACGTGGTCGGCGAGCATGACGATCCCGTCGGCGTGCAGGCTCTTGCCCCAGGCCTCCATGACGAACACGTCGTTGACCGACACGCAGACCACGCGGTCGGTGCCCTTGGCGGCCAGCTCCTCGGCCCGCATGACGAAGCCCGGCAGGTGGTAGTCGCTGCAGGTCGGGCTGAACGCCGCGGGCACCCCGAACAGGACGACCTTGCCGGTGCCGAGCAGCGTCCCGGTGCTGACGTCCTCGGTCCCCTCCGTGGTGACGGCCTTGAGCGTCACGTCCGGGACGGTGTCTCCCACGCCGATCATCAAACATCTCCTCGCGAGGTCGGGCAGCGACGACGGCCGGGCCGCCCTCGTCACACTAGCGCCGCGCCCGGCCGGACGATCTCCGAGAAGGCGACCGATCCCGGCGGTCCCGCCTACGCGTCCAGGTCGGCGCGGGCGTGGGCGGCGGAGACGTCCTGGGTGAGGGCGTCGATGTCGTAGGCGCCGTAGTGGCGGCGCCCGTTGACGAAGAACGTCGGGGTCCCCGAGACGCCGCTGCGGTCCGCGGAGTCGAGGTCCTCGGCCACCCGCTCGGCGAGGAGCGGCGAGTGCACGTCGGTGCGGAACCGGTCGAGGTCGAGCCCGAGCTCGGTCGCGTGGCGCTCGAGGTCGGCCGGGCGCAGCGCGTCCTGGTGGTCGAGCAGCCGGTCGTGCAGCGCCCAGAAGGCGCCCTGCGCCGCGGCGGCCTCGCTGGCCCGGGCGGCCATCTCCGCGCGGGGGTGCACGTCGTGCAGCGGCAGATGCCGCCAGACGTAGCGGACGTCGCCGCGTTCGGCGAGCAGCTCGCGCACCGTGGGCTCCGCCTGCCCGCAGTACGGGCACTCGAAGTCGCCGTACTCGACGACGGTGACCGGGGCGTCGAGGGAGCCGCGGATGTGGTCGCGGTCCGGGTCCACGGGGTCGGCGAGATCCACGATCACCGGCGAGGAGCCGAGCAGTGCCCGGTCCTGGCGGTCCTCGGGCATGAGCGCCAGCGCGCGGAACACCAGCCACGTCACCCCGGGGGCGATGACGGCGGAGGCGAGGATGCCGAGCTTGGCCTCGCCGAGCTCGGGGCCGGTGAACGCGAGCGAGGCGATCAGCAGAGCGACGGTGAACCCGACGCCGGCGATGGTGCCGCCCCCGAGCACACCCGCCCACCCCACGGGCGGCCGCAGCCGGCTCCCGGTGGCCCAGGTCAACAGGGCGGAGGTGGCGACGACGCCCAGGGGCTTCCCGACGACGTAGGCGATGAGGACCGCCCACGTGAGCGGCGAGGTCACCGCGCGGGCGAGGAAGGCGCCGTCGAGGGGGATGCCGGCGTTGGCCAGCGCGAAGAGCGGGACGACGAGGAAGGCGACCCAGGGTGAGATCGCCTGCTGGAGGCGGTCGTTGGGCGAGACCGCGGACCGCAGCCCGACGCTGGCCGAGCGGGCGAGCTCGGCGGTCGGTTGTTCGCGGAAGGCCCGGACGAGGTCGGTCGCCCGCTCGAGGTCCCCGCGGGGCGCGGAATAGGCGAAGGTCAGCAGGCCCATGACGAGCCCGGAGGCGACGGGGTCGAGGCCGCTGGCGAGCAGCGCCAGCCAGATCCCGAGGCCGATCACCAGGTAGGTCGCCGGGCTCCGGACCCGCAGGGCCCGGATCGCCAACACGAGCCCGAGCAGCACGACGGCGACCAGCAGCCCCGGGAGCCGGATCTCGTCGGTGTAGGCGACGGCGATCACGACGAGCGCCGCGAGGTCGTCGACGACCAGGACCGTGACCAGGAACGACCGCAGCGCCGCCGAGCTGGTGCCGACCAGGGTGAGCAGCCCGAGGGCCAGGGCCGTGTCGGTCGACATGACCACTCCCCAGCCGTGGGAGGCCGGGCTGCCCGCGGTGAGGGCGAGGAAGAGCCCGATCGGGACCGCCATGCCGACGAGGCCGGTCAGGAGCGGGAGGACCAGACGCGGACGTTCGCGCAGGTCACCCAGGTCGAACTCGCGGCGGGCCTCGAGGCCGACGAGGAAGAAGAACACCGTCATCAGGCCGGCGTTGACCCACTCGCGCAGGTCCTCGGCCAGCTCGTGGTCGCCGAGGCGGACCGAGAACGTCGTGCTCCACACGGCGTCGTAGGACGCCGGGGCGATGTTCGACCACAGCAGCGCGGCGACGGCGGCCGCGATCAGCGCGAAGGCGCCGGCGTTCTCCCCGGCGAACACCCGCCGGAGCTTCTCGCCCCAGGACCGCGACCACGGGGTCTGTCCGACCTCGGTGCCGGGCGGGTCGGCCGGGGAGATCTGCGGAGCGCCGCCCGTCTGGTCGATCTCGGTCGACTCCTGCTCCACGCGACGACGCTACCCACCCGACCGCCTCCTCGTCGCCGCCCCGGAACCGGGATCACCGCCCGCCGGCCCACCCGAACCACGTCGGCAGGTGGAGGATCAGGTCCTCCTGGTCCTCCCCGACCCACGCGACGTGACCGTCCGCGCGCAGGAGCACCGCCGGCACGTCGAGCTCCTCGCTGACGTCGACGACGTGGTCGACCCGATCGGCCCAGCCCGCGACCGAGAGACGGCCGGTCTGGTCCAGCAGCAGCCCGCGGCCCTCGTGCATCAGCGCGTAGAGGCGCCCCCGCTTCAGCTCCACGTCGCGCATCCGCCGGCCGAGCAGGGCGTGTCCCTCCCCGAAGGCGTACCGGACCCCGAGCGCGGTGATCTTCTCGGTCAGGAACCGGTTCACCTCGTCGAAGTCCATCAGTTCCGACACCAGCCGCCGCACGGCCATGTCCTCCGGCTCCGGCGACATCAGCACCGTCTGCGCGCGGGTGTTGTCCAGCACCTCGGCCGCCACCGGCTGCCGCTCGGCCTCGTAGCTGTCCAGCAGGCCCGCCGGCGCCCACCCCGCGACCGCGGCCGCCAGCTTCCAGCCGAGGTTGAACGCGTCCTGGACACCGAGGTTGAGGCCCTGGCCGCCCATCGGCGGGTGGACGTGCGCGGCGTCGCCGGCCAGCAGGACCCGCCCGACGCGGTAGCGCTCGGCCAGCCGGGTCGCGTTGCCGAAGCGGGAGAGCCAGCGCGGCGAGTGCACGCCGAAGTCGGTGCCGGCGACGTCGCGGAGCCGCTGCTTGACCTCGTCCAGGGTCGGCGGCACGGAGCGGTCCGCCGACAGCCCCTCGGCCGGGACGACGACGCGGTGGGCCCCGTTCCCCATCGGGCCGACGCCGAAGTGCAGCTGGGTCCGGCGCACCTCGGCGACGACCGCGGCGACGGTCTCCGCCGGCGCGGCCACCTCCATCTCCCCCAGCAGCGTCTCCCGCGTGGTCGGCTCGCCGGGGAAGGCGACGCCGAGCAGTCTCCGCACCGTGCTGCGGCCCCCGTCGCAGCCGACGAGGTAGCGCGAGCGCAGCCGGCTGCCGTCGGCCAGCTCGACCGTCACCCCCTCGTCGTCCTGGTCCAGGCCCACGACGGCGCAGCCGCGCCGGATCTCGGCGCCGGCCTCGACCGCGTGCTCGGCCAGCACCCGGTCGATGAGGGGCTGCCCGATCCCGAGCGTGTACGGGTGGGCGGTGTCCAGCTCGGGCGCGGGCTTGGCGATCCCGGCGAAGAACCCCCGGACCGGGTGCTTCGTCCCGAGCGCGAGGAACCGGTCCAGCAGGCCGCGCTGGTCCATCACCTCGACGCTGCGGGCGTGCATGCCGAGGGCGCGGACGACCTGCGTCGGTTCCGCGTCCCGGTCCAGCACGAGCACGTCCACGCCGTGCAGCCGCAGTTCGCCGGCGAGCATCAGCCCGGTCGGTCCGGCTCCGGCGACGATCACGTCGGTCATGTATCTCCCAGGTGTCCACGAATGAATTCCGGGAATCGGGTGCACCATCCGTTCCCGAGTGCGACCGGGCGATTCTGGAGCGGGGCCCGGGCCTTGCCGCAAGCCCCGTGGTGCGCTATACGTTGGAAATGGCGGGAGGGACTCGTGGTCCCCGCCTGGTGATTCCCGGTCCCTCGGTTCACGGTTGATCGGCTGACGGCGCACGAAGGACGCCGGCGCGGCGTGTCCACCGAACTCGTAGGGTGACGCCGTGCGGATCGGGCACGGGAGCTGGCGGAGCGGCCTCGTCGTCGCCGCCGTCAGCGTCGTCGTCGGGCTGGTCCTGCTGGCGAGCGACCCGGCGGGCGTCGCCCGCAACGGGCTGACCTGGACGTGCTTCCTGCTCGCCGTCGTCTACGCCGGGGTGGGCCTCGCCGAACGGCAGCGGCTGACCGAGGGCGAGCGGCCCGAGGCCCGGCTCGGTCGGCCGCTGCGGACGGGCCACATCGGCGGGGGTCGCCGGCCGGTGCTGACCCGGAACCGCCTGGCGAACGCCCTGGCCTGCGCGGCCGCCGTCGTCGGCCTGTGGTTGGTGGCGTCCGGTGCCGGCCACCACGACCCCGGACCCGTTCCGTCGCCCCCCGCCTGGTCCACCGGCGGCTGACGCCGGCTCGGTACCGCACCGCGGAGGCTGCCCAGGCGGGCCGGTCGTAGAGGCCGAGCCCTCATGATCGCCGGGGCGACGAGGTCGTGAGGCTCCGGCGGCCAGGACGGCCTCATCCTGGTGATCGTGCTGGGCGGGCGCCGAGGGTCAGGCGCGGTGCAGCCGCAGCGGCTGGCTCGCGAAGGCGCGCATCGTGTTGTTGAGGTGGCGGGTCGGCTCGGCGGTGGGCTCGATCCGCTCGACGCGCGCCGCGAGCGCGGCCAGCAGGGCTGCGGCCTCGAGGCGCGCGACGTGCTGGCCGACGCACTGGTGCAGGCCCATCCCGAAGCCGACGTGCCCGGAGGGGTCGCGGGCGAGGTCGAAGCGGTCGGGGTCGGCCCAGTGGCGGGGGTCGCGGTTGGCCGAGCCGAGGAACATCAGGATCTTGGCGCCCTCGGGGACCACGGTGTCGCCGACGGGGACGTCGACCTCGGCGGTGCGGAAGAAGATCTGCACCGGGGACTCCCAGCGCACGGCCTCGTCGAAGGCGACGCGGGCGAGGTCGGGGCGGGAGCGCAGCGCGGCCCACGCCTCGGGGTGCGTGGCGAGCGCGCGCAGGACGGCGCCGAGGCCGTGCACGGTGGTGTCGACGCCGGCCGAGAGCAGCGAGCGCACGATCAGCGGGGCCTGCTCGGGGGTGATGTCACCGCGGTCCGCGGCGGCCCAGATCGCCGCGCCGAACCCGTCGTCGGCGAGCACCTCGCGGGTGCACTGGGCGTTGACCCACGCCGCGTGCTCCGCGACGTGCGGGTTGCCCTTCTCGACGAGCCAGTTCGCCGGGCCGAAGGCGTTGAACAGGTGGTCGCCGTACGGGAGGAGATGCTCACGGCCCTCGCGGGGGATCCCGACGGCGTCGGGGAACACCCGCAGCGGGAACGACTCCGCCAGGTCGGCCATGCCGTCGACCTCGACCGGACCCGGGCCCCCGTCGGCCAGCAGCGCGTCGACGTGCTCCTCCGCGGCGGCGAACCACCGGTCGCGCAGCCGGCGCAGCGCCCGGGGTCCGAGGATCGGGGCGAGGACACGGCGGGGGGCGTCGTGGTGGGGCGGGTCGGTCTCGAGGAGCAACGACGGCGGGCGCCACGGCTCCTCGCGGCGGAAGTTCGCGAGGCCCACCCCGGCTCCCGAGCAGAACCGCTGCCAGTCGACGAGCGCGGCGTGGACCTCGGCGTAGCGGCCCATGCCGTAGAGGTCGTAGCGGGCGAGGTGGGTCACCGGGCCGGCGTCGCGCAGCGCGGCCTGGAACGGCAGCGGGTCGGCGAGGATCTCCGCCGAGAACGGGTCGGCCTGGTCCAGGCGTGCGGGCGGCCGTGGCGGTGGTGGTCATGGCGTTCCTCCGGCTACAGGTCGAGCACGAGGCGGTCGGTGGCGGCGCGGGACACGCACGGGAACATGCAGTCCCCCGCGGCGCGCTCGTGGTCGGCCAGGATCGAGTCCCGGTGGTCGGGAACGCCGTCGAGCACGGTGGTCTCGCAGGTGCCGCAGACGCCCTTCTCGCACGACGAGAGCGTGGTCGCCCCGGCCCGGCGCGCCGCGTCGAGCACCGAGAGCCGCGGCGGGACCGTCACCCGGATCCCGCTGCGGGCCAGCTCCAGCTCGAAGGGCTCGTCGCGGACCGGCGGCGGCGGCTCGTCGGCACTGAACCGCTCGGTGCGCAGGCGGTGCGGCTCCCAGCCGGCCGCCGCGACGGTGCGTTCGACGGCCGCGAGCAGCGGCGCCGGCCCGCAGCAGTAGACGACGGTGTCGGTGCGCGGCCGGCCGAGGACGTCGTCGAGCGGGAGCAGCCCGGCCTCGTCCTGGGGCACGATCCGCACCCGGTCGCCGTGGCCGGCCAGCTCGTCGAGGAACGCCATCGACGCGCGGCGCCGCCCGCCGTAGAGCAGCTGCCAGTCGGCGCCGACGAGCTCGGCCTGCACGATCATCGGGAGCAGCGGCGTGATCCCGATGCCGCCGGCGACGAACACGTAGCGGGCCGCGGGGACCAGGGCGAAGTCGTTGCGCGGCCCGCCGAGGATCACCTGGTCGCCGTCGGCGAGCACGTCGTGGACGAAGGCCGAGCCGCCTCGACCGTCGGGCTCGCGCAGGACCGCGATCCGGTAGCGGTACGGGTCCCAGCGGTCCCCGCACAGCGAGTACTGCCGGGTCTCCCCCGAGGCGAGGGTGACGTCGACGTGCGCGCCCGGCTCCCAGTCCGGCAGGCGCGACCCGTCGTCACGCGCGAGCGTCAGCGACACGACGCCCTCGGCCACCGTCGCCTTCCCGGTGACCGTGAGCCGGTCCGCCGTCGCGCCGGGGCCGGGGCCGGGGGGGCCGACGTCGGGAAGCACTGTGACCTGCATGCTCGGCCTCCTCGCCGCCGGTGCTGTGCTGCCGCTCAGCGTGCCCGGGCGCGGGACGCGGCCGGAACCGCGATCTCATTCAACGGGAGAGCGGTTCGATGCCCACCGAGGCCGCGAAGCGCCGTTCGATCCGGCGGGCCGCCGCGGTCAGGGTGGCCACGTGCCCGCGGGCGTGCTCGTCGTTGGGGACGATCACCGAGACCGCGGCCGCGACGGCGCCGGTCTCGTCGCGGACCGGGACCGCGATCCCCGTGGCGTCGGCGTGCAGGTGCCCGGGGCAGAGGACGAACCCCTGCTTGCGGACGTCGGCCAGGCGTCGGCGGAGCTCCGCCGGGTCGGTGATCGTGGCCGGCGTGAACCGGGGCAGCGGTCCGTCGAGCACCCGTTGCTGCAGGTCGGCGGGGCCGTGGGCGAGCAGGACGAGTCCCGACGACGAGGCGTGGATGGGCAACCGCGCCGCGATGCGGGTGTAGTTGATCACCGCGTGCTCGGTGGAGAGGCGCTCGACGAACAGCACCTCGTCGCCGTCGAGCACCCCGAGCTGGGCGTGGTGACCGACCACCCGCAGCAGTTCCTCGAGCACCGGCATCGCGAGCTCACGCAGCGACAGGGTCGGTGACGCCCGGGAGGCCAGCTCCCACAACCGCGTCCCGACGCGCACCCGGCGGTCGCCGTCGCGGCGCAGCAGCCCGTGCTCGACGAGGTCGGCGATCATGCGGGAGCCCGTCGCGAGCGGGAGACCGGCCCTCCGGGACACCTCCCCGACCGTCAGCGCCCGGTCCTCGGGGGTGAAGGCCTCGAGGATGCGCACCACCCGCTCGAGGACCGACTCCCCCGACGACGACCGCGCCATCGCCCCAGTGTGCGGTGCGGCCCGGCGCTCGAGGTCAGCTGACCGGCTCCACGACGGCCGCCCGGTGCCGGTCGGAGAACCGACCGAGCCGCCAGACGAGCGCGGCGCCGCCCCACACGAGGACGAAGAAGCCGACGATGAGGTAGCCGAGCAGCTCGAAGTCGTCGGCGATCGAGGCGAATCCCGCGAGGGCGGTGACGCCGAGGTCGTCCGCGAGGACGCCGGCGAGGTAGACCGCGGCGATGAACCCGGCGACGGTGACGGTCGCCGCGGTGGTGGCGATGTTGTAGAACAGCCGCCGCGCGGGGCTGCGGTTGGACCAGGAGTAGGCGACCGACATCAGCAGGCCGTCGGCGGTGTCGAAGGCGCTCATGCCCGCGGCGAAGAGCAGCGGCAGCGTCAGCGCCGCCAGCAGCGGCGCGCCGCCCCCCACGGAGGCCGACGAGGCCGTGGTGGCCGAGAGTGTCAGGAGCGTGACCTCGGAGGCCGTCTCGAGACCGAGCCCGAACAGCAGCCCCAACGGGAACATGTGCCACGAGTGCCGGATCAGCGTCCGGGCGCGACCACCGAGGATCCGGTTGACCAGACCGCGGTTGAGCAGCTGACGCTCCAGCTCGGCCTCCTCGAGCCGCCCGTGCCGCAGCTCGCGCCACAACCGCGTGATGCCGAACAGCACCATCGCGTTGAGCACCGCGACGAGGCCGAGGAACACCATCGCCACCACGGTCGAGACGGTTCCGCCGACGTCGCGGAAGGCGTCGACCTGGCTGCTGGTGGCCGCGCCCGCCGCGACGGCGATGACGAGCGCGAGGATCACGACGACGGAGGAGTGGCCCATCGCGAAGAAGAAGCCGACCCCGACGGGGCGGCGGCCGCGCTGGACCATCAGCCGCGTGGTGTCGTCGATGGCGGCGATGTGGTCGGCGTCGAACGCGTGCCGGATGCCCAGCACGTAGGCGAGCACCCCGGCCCCGGCGAACGCCCCGGCGCCCAACGGTCCCGAGCTCAGCGCCAGGTAGAGCGACCACCCGACGACGTGCAGGAGCACGATCACCGTCACGATGCCCGAGAGCTGCAGGCGCTGACCTCTCGTCCACCCCTGTACCGCTGCGACGGCGTCCGTCATCGGCTGGTGTCCTCCTCCGGCGGCGACGATCCCCACGACCGAGAGGACCGTAAGGCTCACCAGGTGGACATGTCGATGGTCGTCGGCGCGATACGCGCCGGATGACGAGAGACGTCACGGGAACGAAACGAATCGACGGAGGCGGCCACCGTCGTCCGGTCCGGGGTCACGGGCAGGGGCGCGACCGCGTGCCAATGCAGGTTCCCACGACGCATGTGCGGAGTGATCTGGACTACTACGCCGCACTTGAGGGAACGTGGTGAGTGCGAGAGAGCCCATCGAAGGGACGCGAGAGCGCATGACCACCATCAGTGAGTATCCAGGCCCCGATCACGCACCTGGACAAGTTCTACATCGGCGGTCAGTGGGTCGACCCGTCGTCGTCGGCCTCGATCGACGTCATCGAGCCGTCCACCGAGGACGTGTTCTTCAGCGTCGCCGAGGCGCAGGACGCGGACGTCGCGCGCGCCGTCGGCGCGGCGCGCGAGGCGTTCGACGACGGCCCCTGGCCGAAGCTGACGCACGCGCAGCGCGCCGAGTATCTCCGGGCGATCAGCACGGCGGTGAAGGAGCGCAGCGACGACGTCCTGCAGATCTGGCCCCGCGAGTCGGGCATCATGTTCCCGGTCGCGCAGGGGATGCTGTCCGGCATCCCGGACGCGTACACCTACTACGCGGACCTCGCCGAGACCTTCGCCTTCGAGGAGCCGGCCACCCCGACCGCGGGCGGCAACCACGGCATGATCGTCCGCGAGCCGGTCGGCGTCGTGGGCGCGATCATCCCGTGGAACGCGCCGATGACCCTGATCGCCTACAAGCTCGCGCCGGCACTGCTGGCCGGCTGCACGGTGATCCTCAAGGCGTCGCCGGAGGCGCCGGGCGCGCCGCTGATCATGGCCGAGATCGCCGAGCAGATCGGGCTGCCCGCGGGCGTGCTCAACGTGCTCACCGCCGACCGCGAGGTGTCCGAGACCCTGGTCCGCGACCCGCGGGTCGACAAGATCGCGTTCACCGGCTCGACGGCGGCGGGGAAGAAGATCGCCGGCATCCTGGCCGACCGGATCGGTCGCTACTCCCTCGAGCTCGGCGGCAAGTCCGCCGCGGTGATCCTCGACGACTACGACCTCGGCACGGCCGCGGCCACCCTCTCCGGCGCGGAGTGCTTCCTCTCCGGCCAGGTGTGCTCGTCGCTGACCCGCATCGTGGTGCCCCGCCGCCGACACGACGAGCTGGTCGACTCGCTCGCCGGGACGTTCTCGCAGGTCAAGCTCGGGGACCCGTACGACCCGAACGTGCAGATGGGCCCGCTGGCCATGGAGCGCCAGCGCGACCGCGTCCTGTCCTACATCGACATCGGCAAGAGCGAGGGCGCGACGCTCGCCACCGGCGGCGGGCGCCCGAAGGACATCGACCGCGGCTGGTTCATCGAGCCGACGGTCTTCGGCAACGTCGACAACTCCTGGCGCATCGCCCAGGAGGAGATCTTCGGACCGGTCCTGTCGGTCATCCCGGCCCAGGACGAGGAGGACGCGATCCGCATCGCGAACGACACCGTCTACGGCCTCAACGCCGCGGTGTTCACGAACGACGCGGACCGGGCGCGGGAGGTCGGCGGGCGCCTGCGCGCGGGCACCGTCGGGCACAACAACTTCCACACCGACTTCGGCATCGGCTTCGGCGGGTTCAAGCAGTCCGGCGTCGGGCGCGAGGGCGGCGTCGAGGGCCTGCACCACTACCTCGAGAACAAGACGATGATCTTCGAGGAGAAGCCGAGCAGCTACCCGTCGTAGGACTTCGGCGAAACGGCACCACGGCTGACGACGGAGTGCCTACCGTCGTCAGCCGTGGTCACCGCGCCGGGCCCGTGGCTCACGGCGCTCGATGCCGTGCGGGTCCTGCTGGTGCTCGCCGCCGCGTTCGCCGCCTGGCGCGCCGTGCACATCCACCGCACCGACCCGGCGCGCAACCCGATCCCCTGGGCGGTCCTGACGATCCTGTTCATCTCGACGACGGCGATGATCAGCGTCGTCCCGTAGGTGCGGTCGTCCCGGAGGTGCACCGCGCACCTACCGCGGCAGGGACCGTCGCACCGCGTCCAGCTCCGGGGCGAGGAATCCGTCGCCCGGGCGCCCGGTGTGATCGGCCCCGGTGTGATCGGCCCCGGTGTGATCGGCCCGCCGGGACAGCTCGTCCAGCTCGGCGGCGACCGCCCCGGCGCGCACCGGGGTCACCGACGGCGGCGCCTCCCCCGGTGATCCGTCGACCGACCAGCACGCCGCCAGGACCTGGTGGGCCAGCCGCTGGGCCGCGTCGAGCGCGGGCCACCAGACGGTCGTCCGGGCGTCCCGCCCGCCCGGCAGCGCGAGGTCGCCCACCTCGTGCGCCTCGGCCAGCGCCAGCGCGTCCTGGTTGAGGTCCCGACGCGCCTCCCGGGCCGCGGGGGTCGCGGTGGTGCGGTCGACGAGGTGCGGGACCACCCGGATCGCGTCCCGCAGGGTCCGGGAGACCAGCCCGGCGGGCTCCGGGAGCGCGGCGCCGGGCGACACGAGCAGGAACACCAGCACCCCGACGGCGCAGCCCACCGCGGTGTCCACGCCCCGGGCCAGGAGGAACTCCGCGAGGTCGGCCGGGTGGCCGGCACTGCCGATCGTCAGGGCGAGGGGCGTGATGACGACGACGCCGAGGCCGTAGTTGCGGGGCATCGCCAGCTGGACCGCGCACTGCAGCAGGGCGACGGTCACCCCCAGCCACAGCCCGGCCGGGTGCGCCGACAGCACCGCCGCGGCGAGCAGCAGACCGAGCCAGGTCCCGAGCAGCCGCTGCGTCGCGCGCGCGAGGGTGCCCGGCCAGCTCAGTCCCTGGCAGAGCACCAGCACCGCGGCGGCGACCGCCCAGTAGGCGTGGTCGAGTCCGAGCGTCGACCCGAGCGCACCCGCCACCAGCGCCGCGAGGCCCACGCGCACCAGCACCCCGCGCCACGGCGAGCCCGCGGTGAGCATCTCGCGAGCGGCCCGCACCGGCCCCGGACCGCCGAGCGGGACGTCGCCGTGTCCGAGTCGGGCCGAGGGCGGGGGGTCGGCGACGACGGCGGGCAGCACGCGCAGCCGTGTGGCCGCGGCGGGCTCGGCCGGACGGGCCTCGTCGTGGGCGCGGACCGCGTCGGCCAGCAGCCCGTGGACCTCGAGGCCGATCGCGCGCAGCCGTTCCAGGGTCCCGTCGGCCCGCGCGAGCGCGGGCTGCCGCCCGACGAGGGCCACCCAGCAGCCGTGCATCGCCCGCGCCGCCCGGTCCCGGGCGGCCGCGTAGTCGTCGGTCCCGACGGCCTCGACCAGCCGGCCGACCGCGGCCACCCCGGCGAGCAGGGCCCGCTTCTCGGGACGGCGGAACCCGGCGAGCGCCCCGGACATGTGCAGGACCCAGGCCAGCGCCCCACCCGCGAGGACCAGTAGACCGAGGCGCCACGGTTCGGTGGCCGCCCCGGAGATGTTCGACGCCGTGGCCGCGGCGAGCACGAACATGTAGGCGCCCGGAGGTCCGGTGTCGAGGGCCTGACAGAGCCACGTCGCGACGACGGCGAGGGCGGCGACGACCACCACGGTCACCCACACCGAGACCGCCGAGAGGGCGCCGAGCGTCACGACGGCCGCGAAGGCGAGCGCGATCACCGCGAGCTCCACGGCCCGGGACCGGTAGGGCCGGCCGCCGCCGTACAGAGCCGTGAACGCCCCGACGCTCGCGGTCAGCCCGGCGGAGAGCTCCCCCGCCGCCCACCCGAGGGTCACGACGAGCCCCGCGCAGAGGCCGGCGCGGATCGCGTCCACCCAGTCGAACCCGGTGGGCCGCAGCCGGACGAGGTCCCGCAGCCACCCCTGCCACGCCCGACCCCGCGGCCTCGGGGCCCCGACGGGGTGAACGGTCACGGCGCGCATTGTGGCGCGCCTCCGCGCCCGACGCGGGGAGCTGACACCATCCCGGCATGACGGTCACAGCACCGCCCGAGGGCTTGTCCCAGGTCGACGCGGCGCGGCTCGCCCGGGAAGGCCGGGCGAACACCCCGGTGCGGGGCTCGAGCCGGACGACCGCGCGCATCCTGCTCACCACCGTCTTCTCGTTCTACAACAACGTCCTCTTCGTCATCGGCATCGCACTGCTGGCCCTCGGTCGCTACTCCGACGCCCTCGTCAGCGTCGGGCTCGGCATCATCAACGCGATCCTCTCGGCGTTCCAGGAGCTGCGGGCGCGCCGGACCCTCGACCGTCTCCAGCTGCTCGCCCGGGAACCCGTCACGGTCGTCCGCGACGGCGCGCCGCAGCAGATCCCGCCCGCCGAGGTCGTCGAGGGCGACCTGCTGCGGGTGCGGGGCGGCGACCAGGTCGTCGTCGACGGACCCGTGATCGGCGACGGCCGCGGCGGGGCGGACGGGGGCGGGGACGGGGCGGCCGTGCTCGAGGTCGACGAGTCCCTCCTCACCGGTGAGGCCGACCCGGTGCCGAAGGCCGTGGGCGACCGGCTCCTCTCGGGGAGCTCGATCGCCTCCGGCGAGGGGTGGCAGCGCGCCGAGGCCGTCGGGGGCGCGAGCCACGCCGGGCAGCTGACCCTCGCCGCGCGGGCCGACACCACCGACCAGACGCCGTTGCAGTGGCGCATCGACCTCGTCGTGCGCCTGGTCATCCTGCTCGTGCTCCTCATGAGCGGCGCGATCCTCGCCCAGTCGATGCTCGACGGGTCGACCGTCCTGCGCTTCGTGCAGACCTCGGCGGTGCTCTCCGGGCTGGTGCCCTACGGGCTGTTCTTCCTGATCGCGGTGGCCTACGCCGTCGGCGCCGCGCGGATCGCCGGGCGCGGGGCGCTCGTCCAGCAGACGAACGCCGTCGAGGCGATCAGCCGCGTCGACGTGATCTGCACCGACAAGACCGGCACCCTGACCAGCGGGCGGCTCTCCCTCGTGCGGGTCGCGCCGGTCGACGGGGTGGCGCACGACCAGGTGCGGACCCGGCTCGGCACGTTCGCCCGCTCCGTCCGCGCGCCGAACGCCACCACCGCCGCGCTCGCGCGGGACGACACGCTCCCCGGCACGGTCGTCGGGGTCGCCGACGAGGTCGAGTTCCGGTCGTCGCTGCGCTGGAGCGGGATCGTGGTCGGCCGGGGTGGAGACCGCGGTGAGGTCGTCGTCCTCGGCGCCCCGGCCACCCTCGCGCCGCACCTCACCGACGCGCCCGACGTCGTCGACGGGCTGCTACGGGAGACCCGCACCCACGCCGAGCGGGGACTGCGGGTGCTGCTGCTCGCGCGGGGCCCGGCCGGGGCCGGGCTGCGTGACGCGGCCGGTCGCCCCGCCCTGCCGCCGGTGACCGCCGAGGCGCTCGTCGTCCTCGGCGACGAGATCCGCGAGGGCGTCGCCGAGGTGCTCGCCGGGCTGGCCGAGGAGGGGGTCGCGACGAAGGTCATCTCCGGCGACGACCCCGTCACCGTCGCCGCGCTGGCCCACCGGGCGGGCCTGGTCGGGGACGCGATCGGCGGACCGGAGCTCGGCGCGCTCGACCCGGAACGGTTCGACGAGGCGGTGGACACCTTCACGGTGTTCGGCCGGATCGCACCCGAGCAGAAGGAGCAGATCGTCGACGCGCTGCGGCGCCGCGGGCGCCACGTCGCGATGCTCGGCGACGGCGTCAACGACGCCCGGGCCCTCAAGCGCGCGCACGTGGGTGTGGCGATGCGTTCCGGCAGCGCGGTGACCCGCGACGTCGCCGACATCGTGCTGCTCGACGACTCCTTCACGACGCTGCCGCCCGCGCGCACCGAGGGCCGCCGGATCGTCGCGGGCGTCGGGTCCTCGATGTTCCTGTTCCTGGCCCGGGTGACCACGCAGATGCTGGTGATCCTCACCGTCACGCTGCTCGGGCTCGGCTTCCCCTACACGCCCACCCAGGTCGGCCTGACCCTGTTCACCGTCGGCGTGCCCACGTTCTTCCTGACGATGTGGGCCCGTCCCGCGGCCCCCGCCGACGACCTCCTGGTCTCGCTCGCGCGGTTCGTCCTGCCGGTCGGCATCCTCACCGCCGGGTTCGGGACCGCCGTCTACGCGTACCTGTACGAGATGATCACGAGCGGCCTGTCGTCCCACCGCCTCGGCGGCGGCACCGAGATCTTCGAGGGCTACACCGGGCTCGCCGCGTCCGACCCGACCTTCGTCACCGCCTCGGCCACCCTCGGCGCGCAGAGCGGGCTGTCGATGTTCGTCTCGGTGACCGCCATCGCGCTGATCCTCTTCCTCGAGCCGCCCGCGCGACTGTTCACCGCCTGGGCCCCGGTGAGCCCGGACCGCCGCCCCGCGTGGCTGGCCCTCGGGCTGTTGGTGGCCCTCGTCGTCGTGCTGCTCGTGCCGGCCACCCGCAGCTACTTCGGCCTCACCGCGCCCGACCCGCCGGTGATCTACATGGTCGTCCCGGCGGTCGTCGTGTGGTTCGTCGTGCTGAGCCTGGCCCTGCGCTTCCGGGTCCTCGAGCGGCTGCTCGGCCTGTCACCGACCGAGGCCGCCGTCGAGGGGCACCCGGTCAGAAGGTGATCAGCGGCTTGACGATGCCGTCGCGCTTGCCGCTCATCATGTCGAAGGCCTCCTCGACGTCGTCGATCCCCATCCGGTGGGTCGTCATCGGGGTCGGGTCGACCTTGCCGGTGGCGAGCAGGCGCATCAGCCGCTCCATCCGCAGCCGCCCGCCGGGGCACAGGTCGGTGGCGATCTTCTTGCCCGCCATGCCCAGGCCGAACGCGTCGAGCGGCATGACCAGCGTCGGGCCGGACTCGCCGTGGTACCCGACGTTGGACAGCGTCCCGCCCGGGCGGGTGGCGTAGAGCGCGGCCTCGAAGGTGACCTGGTTGCCCAGCGCCTCGACGGTCGAGTCGGCACCACCACCGGTCAACTCGATGATCTGCTCGGCGACGTTCCCCGACGACGGGTCGATGACGACGTCGGCCCCGAACGTCCGCGACAGCTCGGCCCGGTTCGGCAGGCCCTCGACGGTGATGATCAGACCGGCGCCGCGCAGCCGGGCCCCGAGGGTCGCGGACAGGCCCACCGCGCCCTGCGCGAAGATCGCGACGGTGCCGCCGACCGGGATGTTCGAGTTCTCGGCCCCGATGAACCCGGTGGAGAGCATGTCGCAGGCGTAGACCGCGACCTCGTCGGCGAGTCCCTCGGGGATCGGCGCGAGGTTGTAGTCGGCGTCGTTGACGTGGAAGTACTCGGCCATGTTCCCGTCCTTCTGGACGGTGAAGCGGTAGCCGCCGAGCGCCCCGCGGCACTGTGAGGTGTAGCCGGCCTGGCAGTTGTCGCAGGTCCCGTCGGGGGTCACCGCGTTGACCGCGACCCGGTCGCCGACCTGCACCGAGGTCACGCCCTCGCCGATCTCGTGGACGACGCCGACGCTCTCGTGGCCGAGCAGGCGCCCCTCGGGCACCGGCAGGAGGCCGGCCACGGTGTGCACGTCGGAGGTGCAGATCAGGGCGGCGGTCGTCTTCACGACGGCGTCGCCCGGGCCCGCGCGGGGGATGTCGCGCTCGACGAGGCCGACCTTCCCGTCGCCGAGGAACGCGAGGGCTTTCATGGTGTCGGGCATGGTCGCCGTCCTCCTGTGCCGGGATGTCGACGAGCTCGCGTCCGGTGACGTCCACCTGCGGCTCCGCCCGGAACCTTGAGCCGTCCGGCGTCGTGGGGATTGGACGATCCGCGGAGTCGATCGGACGTCCTTGCTCCGGGCCCGACGGTGCGTGCTTGCTCCACCCCTGGATCGTGATCGGGGTCACAGCTAGCGTGGGTCGCGGTCGAGGTCGACGGGGGCGCGCCATGGGTGACCGGTTCATCGTTCCCGACGACCTCCCGACGTGGGTCCCCGGCGAGGTGACGGTCCGCAGTCCCGACGAGAGCTGGGACGGCGTCTCGGTGCGCGGGTACCGCTATCAGGACTCCGACGTCGAGGTCCCGCCGATGCGGGACTTCATGGTCGTCGCCTACCGGCGCGGGATCACCGACATGCGCCGCCGTCTCGACGCCGGGTGGCACCACGAACGGCTCGGCCCGGGCGACGTCTCGCTGCTGACGCGGGCCGCCGACTCCCACTGGACCTGGTCGAGCCCGATCGAGGTCGTGCACGTCTACCTGACCCACGACCAGCTGGCCGCGACCTGCCGCGCGATGTACGAGCGCGAGGTCACCGACGTCGCCCTCCACGACACGATCAAGGCGGACGACCCGGCGATCCACCGCACCGCGATGGCGATCGCCCAGGAGGCGGCCCGGGGCGGGGTGGGCAGCGAGCTGCTGGTCGACGCCCTGACGACCGAGCTGTCGGTCACGATCCTGCGCAGGCACGCCCATGTGATCTTCCGCGAGCCGGACGGCTCGGAGTGCCTGACCTTCCGCCAGGAGCACCTGGTGCGCGACCACGTCCAGAGCCACCTGCACGACCGGCTCACCCTCGACGACCTCGCGGCCGCCGTCGGGCTGTCGAAGTTCCACTTCGCGCGCCGGTTCCGGGCGTCCACCGGGACGACCCCGCACGAGTTCGTGCTGCGTCAGCGCGTCGACCGCGCCCGCCGGCTGCTCCAGCGCACCAGCATCCCGCTGCCCGAGGTCGCCCAGACCTGCGGGTTCGCCGACCAGAGCCACATGAACCGCGTCGTGCGCAAGCGCCTCGGCGCCACCCCGGGCGAGGTCCGTCGGCGCGCCTGAGGGGCGCCGCGTCAGCCGGAGCGGGCGGGCGCGGCGTCGGCCGGCTCCCCGGCGCGCAGCGCGGGCGAGCGCACCAGCAGGAGGGTCGCGGCCACGATCACGGCGGCGCTCGCCAGTTCACCCACCAGCCAGGCCCCGGCCCGCGGCTGCTCGCCGAACACGAACACGCCCCAGAGCACGCCGACCACCGGGTTCATCAGCGTGAAGCCCGGCTGGGACGCGTCGAGCTCGCCGGCCTGCAGTGCCGACTGGAGCAGGAAGAACGACGTCGGGCCCAGCACGATCACCGCGTAGGTCTGCCAGGCGGTGAGCAGGCCCGGGAGGCCCCCGGCCCAGGCGGCGCCGACGCCCGCGACCAGGGCGGCGACGATCCCGAACAGGGTGCCCGTCGCCAGGCCGAGCGCCGCCGCGCGCGGTTGCCCGTGCCGGGTGCGCCCGACGAGGGTCAGCGCGACCACCACGGCGAGCCCGATGGCCAGGGCCACCACCCAGCGCACGGTGGACGCCGCGAGGACGTCCCCGCCGGAGGGCGACAGGCAGAACACGAACCCCGCGAGCCCGACCGCCATCGCCCCGATCGCGATCCACTCCCGGGCCGGGAGCCCGTGCCCGAACACCCAGGCGGCCAGCAGCAGCGTCAGGGGCAGTTCGGCGGTGAGCAGCGGCTGGACGACCGCGATGCGCCCGACGGTCAGGGCCGCGGCCTGCAGCAGGAAGCCCACGATCATGCAGAGGATGCCGCCGATCCAGGACGGGCGACGGACGAGGTCGAACAGCATCCCGATCGAGAAGGCGGCCTCGTCGGGCTCGTCGCGGGCGGCCCGGCGCTGCAGCACCGTCGAGCACGCGTTCACCACGGCGGCGAGCAGCACCAGGACGGTGCCCGCGACGTCGTCGCCCGACATCAGATCCCCCTCACGAGTCAGTCGCTGGTGTCGACGTTCTGGTCGATGATGGTCTGTCGGTGCGGCGTGACCCAGAGGATGACGCGCTCGGATTTGATGGCCTCGGGCCAGTAGTCGTGCCCGAGGTACTTCCGCGCGACCTCGTCGACGTGGTCACGGGCTTCCTGACCGGTCGTGAACTCGGTGACCTCACCCCGGACCTCGGCGTACCGGTACGGGTCGTTCTCGTCACGGATCAGCACCGTGATGCGGGGGTCCTTCTGCAGGTTCTGGTACCGCTTGCGGTGGGTCTCGGTGTTGATCACCAGCCGGCCGTCCTTGAGCCCGCACCAGAGGATCTGGTTCTGCACCAGCCCGCTGGGGAAGATCGTGGCGACCGCGGCGAAGTTGGGCCCGGAGGCCAGCTCCTCGGTCATCGGGTGCAGGTCGGGGCCGTCGCGGGTGTCCGCCATCGTCGTGATCCCTCCTCGGGTCGGGTTGCGCGGCCCGGGGTGCCCCACCTCCTCCGACGCGCAACCGTCACGTCCGAGCACGCCGGTGCCTGCCCGAGCTACCTCCGGGGAGTCGCCTGGGCCGCGATCGCGGTGAGCTGGGGCCGGATGGCGGCGGCGACCTGGTCGGGCTCGCCGAGCAGCGCGAGGTGGCGGGCGCCGGGGAGCTCGGCGACGAGCGTGGTGTGCAGGCGGGCCGCGGTGGCGACGGCCTGGGTGTGGTCGAAGCTGCTGTCGTCGCTGCTGGAGAACACGGCGGTCGGGACGCGGATCTGGCGCTCCTGGTCGTCGGTGAGCCCGATGAGCGGCTGCCGGGCGATCGCGAGGAAGGCACTGACCCCGCCCGGGGCGAGGAACGGCGCGCGCCAGCGGTCGATCGCCCGGTCGTCGGACGGGCAGCCCGGCCCGCACTGCGAGGCGACCAGCCGACGGATCGGGTCGCGGTGGCGCACCACGGCCGTCATCACGGCCGGGCCGAGGGGCGGGAACGTGAGCGCCGCGCGCAGGCCCCCGCCACCACCGCCGGCGTCGGAGCGGTCGCTGCCGAAGTAGGGCGTGCCGTCCCCGTTGGCCGCGACGACCCCGGTGACCGCGCCCGGGTCGCGCAGCGCCAGCGACAGGGCGATGGCCGCGCCGAGCGAGTGCCCGACGACGATCGGACGGACGAGGTGCAGTGAGGCGAGCAGACCCGCGAGCTGGTCGGTGTCCGAGGCGAGCGTGTACGGCCCCTGGTGTGCGGTGAACCCGTATCCGCGCACGTCGTAGGCGTAGACGTCTCGGTCGACGGCCAGGCGCGGCGCGAGTCGGGAGAACACGTACGTCGACTCGGCGAACCCCGGGACGAGCACCACCGGCGGCTGCCCCGACGGGTGCGCCGCCGCCCAGTGCTCGACGTGGGTGGACACCCCGGCGGCGTCGACCATGTAGCCGGGCACGGTGGTCGTGACGTGGACCGGAGCGAGGTCGTCCCAGGCCAGGTAGAGCCCGGCGAGGGCCATCACGACGACGACGATCGAGACCAGCACGATCCCGGTCCGGCGCAGCCCGCGCAGCACCCGTCGTCGCACACCCACCTCCGCCGCCCTGTGGGTGTCACCCTTCCAGGCGTGTCGTGAGGCCCGCGCAGGGCACGTAGGTGACGCACAGCAAGCGCTCACCGGCGTTTCATCCCCCGCGCGCACTCTCAGGACATGGACACCGCAACCCTCACCACCGGCTCCTGGGTCCGCGGGGCCCTCGTCGTCGCGCTCGTCGTCGACGTGCTCGGGCAGCTCACCGGGGTGGTCCCGTCCGGCTCGGTCGGGATGGCGCTCTCGGTGGCCGTCGCCGGGGTGCTCGCGGTGCTCGGCTGGTGCGCCGTGCGGTGGACCCGGCACTCGTCGGCCCACACCCGTTAGGCAGCGCAACCACCGGATACCCCTCCGGTATGCGCACCCCGAACGACCAGTGGGACATCGTGTCGAGCGTCGGCTGGACCGCGCTCATGGTGGCGGCCGGGCGCGCGGTGGAGACCCACCGCCCCGAGCCGCTCGTGGAGGACCCCTACGCCGAGCTCTTCGTCGCGCGCGCCCACACCCCGCAGCCGGTGCCCACGCGCCCCGACCAGCCGTGGCCCGACCCCGAGCGACGCGGGGACGAGCCCACCGCGGTCGACGAGTTCTGGTCGATGATGTCGACCTACCAGGGTGTGCGCTCGCGGTTCTTCGACCGCGCCCTGCTCGGCGCCGCAGCCGGTGGCGCCGACCAGGTCGTCCTGCTGGCCGCCGGCCTCGACGCCCGCGCCTACCGGCTCGACTGGCCCGCGGGCACCACGCTGTTCGAGATCGACCAGGAGCAGGTGCTCGCGTTCAAGGACGAGACCCTGGCCGGCGAGGGGGCCCGTGAGCGCTGCCGCCGCGTGACGGTGCCCGTGGATCTCCGCGACGACTGGCCCGGCGCACTGCGCGAGGCCGGCTTCGACCCGTCGCGCCCGTCCGCCTGGCTCGCCGAGGGCCTGCTGCCGTTCCTGCCCGCCGAGGCCCAGACCGCGCTGCTCGCGCGCGTCGGTGAGCTCGCCGCGGCGGACAGCACGGTCGTCGTCGAGGACTTCGCGGGTGCGTTCGAGCAACTCCAGCGCGATCCGGCCCTCTCCCGCTTCGGGCTGCCGTTCGGTGTCGAGATGCGCGGGCTGGTCGACCTCTCCGAGCAGCGTCCCGACCCCGCCGATCAACTCGACGCGTGGGGGTTCCGCACCGAGCGGGTCCCGACGGGCGAGGTCGCGGCGTCCTGGGGTCGCCCGCTGACCCCGACGAGCACTGGAACGTCGCTCGACAACGACTTCCTGGTCGCCCGGCGCTGACCCGACCCCGGCGCTCAGGAGGCGGCCGGCACCTCCTGCGCGGCCACCAGGCGGTCGACCGACGCCCGCACCGCGCGCAGCTCGACGACGACGGCGTCGAGCTGGGCGTCGTTGGTGCGGCGGAGTTCGGTCAGCACCTTCTCCAGCAGGTCGTTGGTCGTGGTGAGCGCATCCTTGACCGGTCCGATCCCGGCGAGGTCCCCGAGCACGGCGTCCCCTTTCGACGTGAGTATGTGCGGTACCGACGGTACCTGATACACGTCGTCGGGTCTCGTCAGCCGTCGTCGTCGCGGGACGCGGCGCGCTTGCGGCGCTTCCCCTCGTGCATCGCCGCGACGCGCGCGACGGGGATCGTGTGGCCCTCCTCGAGGAGGTCGGCGGGGATGGCGCGGGCCTCGCCGAGGCGCTCCTCCCAGCTCGGTCCGCGCAGATAGCGGTCGGGGGTGGCCACGGTGATCTCGGACGGGACGACGTCGTCGAGCGCGTCCCAGTCGCACGGGCACGAGACCGGCAGGCCAGGCCGCACCCGTGGGCTGTAGGCCGAGACGACCGTGGCGCCGCCCGCCCGGGTGGCGTCGAGGAAGACCTTCCCGCCGCGGTCGGCCTTGATGAACGCCGTCGTCGTGCCCTCCGGGTCGAGCCGCTCGGCGCGGGCGGCGACGGCCCGGGTGGCGGCGTGCACGTCCTCCATCGCGGCCGGCCGGATCGGGGTCACGACGTGCAGGCCCTTGGCGCCGGAGGTCTTCACCGCCGGCTCGAACCCGGCCTCGCGCAGCACCTCGCGCACCGCGCGGGCGGCGGCGACGACGGGCGCCAGGCTGGAGCCCTCGGGCGGGTCGAGGTCCAGGACGAGGTGGGTCGGGGTGCCCGGCTCGGCGGCCAGGGTGAGCGGGACGTGGTACTCGACGGCGCGCTGGTTGGCGAACCACAGCAGCGTCGCGCGGTCCTCGGCGAGCGCGTAATGGACGTCGCGGTGGGAGCTCTCGGACCAGAACGTCACCGACCGGATCCAGTCCGGGGCGCCCTTCGGCAGGTTCTTCTGCATGAACCGCTCGCGGCCGCGGGCCCGCACCACCGAGAGCGGTCGCCCCGCGAGCAGCGGGAGCATCCGGTCGGCGACGGCGTCGAGGTGATCGACGAGGGCACGCTTGCTGACCGCCGGGTGGTCGTCGTCGCCCGCGAGCAGCTCCTGGTCGAGGTGGGTGAGACCGACCCCGTCGCGCACCTCGTCCGGATCACTCGCCATCTGCTGACCGTGGCCGGGTGGGCGCGGTGGGTCAAGCCGGGGGGCCGCGTGCCGGGGCTCGGGGCGGCGCCCTCGGTTGTTGGCAGGGATCGGTGGTTGGCAGGGGTCGGTGGTTGGCAGGGGTCGGTGCTGGTCAGAAGTCGGGGTCGTGGTCGTAGCGGCTCGGTGGGACTCCGGGCGCGGTGGCCGTGGCGGCGCGGGCGAGGCGGGTGGCCGTCGCCCGAGCGGCCTCGGTGAGGTGGCCGTGGCGGTTGCGCCGCGGCGCCCAGGCCGGGACGGGTCGAGGGAGTGGGGCGAGCACGGCGTCGGGGATGCTGGTGGGCCCGTCGGCGGGCGGCCGCGGGTCGGGCAGCGGATCGTGACGCTCGGGGACGACGTGGTGCCGTGTGCCGGTCGGGCTGGTCCACACGAAGTGCCCCGGGGTGGGCTGGACGAGGGCCCAGCCGGCGTCGGGTTCGTGCTTGAGCAGGTGGTGCGATTCGCAGAGCGCGTCGAGGTTGTCGGCCTCGGTGAGCCCGCCGTAGAGCCAGTCGACGGTGTGGTCGAGGTCGGCGCGCATCGCCGGGCGGGAGCAGCCGGGGAACCGGCAGGTCTGGTCCCGCCCGCGAATCCAGGCGGCGAGGGCGGCGCCGGGGTGACGCCGGTGCGCATCGGCGGAGCTGACCGCGGGGTGCTGGTCGGGTGGGCGGACCCGCACCGTGGCCAGCGCGGTCTTCGCGCGGGCGAGCAGGCTCGCCTCCTGCCCGAGATGATCGTGGGCCTCGAGCGCGTCGAGGGTGCACGTGCGCGCGAGCACCTCGATGACTTGGCGCCGGTGGCGGCTGCGCCGTGCGGCCTTCCGCCCGCCGAGCGGGGGCAGGGCGAGGACGTGTTCGAGGTGGCCGTCCGGGTCGTAGAGCAGGAGCCGGATCGCGGCGCCGGAGCGGTTGCGGGCCAGGTGCCGGGCGGTGGAGCTGGCGACGACCCCGTACTCGGGGACCTCCCCGGGGCGGCGATCCAACCCCAGGAGCGTGGTCAGCTCCAGCCGCACCGCCACCCCTGCCCGGAACGCCAGCGGTGCATCTGAGGACGCACCGGCTGCACATGGCGGGGAGTTGCCCTCGCAGTGCTCCGCATCGTCGCGGGGTCCCGGGCCGTCTGGGCCGGTCTCATCAAGCTCGTCATCATCGATGGCGGCGGGCCTGTCCTGGTCGGACGACTCGTCGTCAGGGCCAGCGTCGTCAGGGCCAGCGTCGTCAGGGCCAGCACCGTCGTCGGGGCGGCCGTCATCGGACCTCTGGTCGGGCTCGTCGTCCGGGCCCTCCTCACCAGGCTCGTCGTAGGGGCCACCGTCCGGGCCCTCGCCGCCGGGACCCTCGTCGTCGGGACCCTCGTCGTCGGGACCCTCGTCGTCGGGACCCTCGTCGTCCGGTCCCTCGCCGTCAGGGCCGCCGTCGTCCGGTCCGCCGTCGTCAGGGCCGCCATCGTCCGGGCCGCCGTCTTCCGGGCCGCCGTCTTCCGGGCCGCCGTCTTCCGGGCCGCCGTCTTCCGGGCCGCCGTCTTCCGGGCCCCCGCCTGAGCCTGCTTCGGGGCCGCCCTCGTCGGGATCGTCGTCGGGGTCGGGGCGGTGGAGGAGCTGCTCAGTGAGGGTGGCGATGAGGGTGGCCTCGTCTGCGCCGCGCAGGGCCGGGGAGAGCAGCGCCAGGTAGGTGTGGGCCTCGGTGAAGCCCTGACCCACGTCACCGCCGCGGGCCCGCACCGCCGCGCGCACCGCGTCTGCGATCGCGACCACGTGCTCGTAGGCCAGCAGCGCTTCATCGACGGGTAGGTCCACTCCGGAGAGCTCGGCGGCACCCGACGGGGCACTCCGCGCGATCACCCGTGCTCGCGCGACCGCCGCGGCCTGCCGCGCCTCGTACCAGCCCGGGTCCAGCGCCGCCGCGGTCTTCTCCACCCGCCGCGCCAGCTCGCCGTGGGTCCATCCGGCGGCCTGGCCCAGCAGTCGGTCGAGCACCTCTCGTGCCTGCGCGTCGTCGAGCTCGCGCAGCATCGACACGAAGACGGCCGCCTTGGACTCCTCCAACCAGCCTTCCTGCATTCCGCGGCCCAGTGCGGGCAGCCGCACCAGCACCTGCCGAGCGAACTCCAGCGCCGCTGCCGCCTTCGCCGGCGACCACGCCAACGCGGCGGCCGCGACCAGCGCCGCCCGCGGCCCCACCTCTGCGGTCCGGGTGGTGGTTCCTGCCCGCGCACGGCACGCCTCGTACAGCCACCGACACCGCGCCCACGACGCCTGGTTGTCCGCGCGGAACGCCGCCACCAGCCCCGCCTCGACGTCCTGGCCGACCAGCGAGCAGGGATCACTCGACAGCGGGTCGTCGAACGACCCGCTCACCGTGTCCACCGCCGCTGTCATGATTCGAACACTAGTTCGACCCACCGACACTCACGGCGGCATCGGCCGAGGTCGAGGCGCGACCGCAGAGTGATCTAGGACACATTCAGCGGTCGAGTCCGAGCCACCGGCTCGTCCACAGCCCAGAGCACGCGGCCACCGACCCGGCCCGACCGGCCCGACCCGGCCATCTCAGCCCAGCGGGCCTGACACCGACGACCGCGAGGACGCGGCCAGGCCCGGCCCGGTCGTCGATTTCAGCCCGGCCCGACCCGGCGATCTCAGCCCGGCCCGACGACCTCAGCCCGATGGTCCGGCCACCGACGAGCGCACCGAGCCGGCAACCTCCTCCGGATCCGCCAGGTCGATCCGGTACCGCGTCAGCGCGAGACCCGCGTGCGGCGACGGCGCCGCCTCGCCGTCGCCACGGACACACGCCTCCAGCGCCCCCAGCAGCGCCGCCTCGTCCAGCCCGGACCCGATGAGCACCAGCCGCGCCCCACCGGTCGACGCCCGCGCGGGCGCCGGGCGCACCCGGATCGCGGTGCCGACGGTCTGCACCTCCCAGACCTCCGAGCCCGACGACAGCCGCACGACCCCCTTCGCCCGCACCACCCCGGCCGGCCCCGCCTCCAGGAACGCCGCGAACCGCCCCGGGTCCAGAGCCCGCTCGGACACGAACGACACGCTCTGCGCCGCGTCGTGCGGATGCTCCCCGTCGACCTCGCGCAGCAGCTCGTCGAGCCCCAGCTGCGCGGGCCGCGGACGCGCGACCGGATCGACCAGCAACGTCGGGTCCAGCGCCCCGTGCCGGGTCCCGACGACGGCGCCCGGCGCCACCGCGCGCACCGCCGCCACCGCCGCATCGGCGGCGCCCGAGGAGACCCGGTCGAGACCGTTCACGACGGCGAGGTCGGCCAGCCGGGCCTGCTCGAGGTCGGGGTCGGCGGCGTCGAGCACGACGACGAGGCCGCCGTACACCGCGTGCGGATCGCTCGAGGCCAGCAGCAGCCGCACCAGCTCGCGCGGTTCGGCGAGCCCGCTGGCCTCCACGACGACGAGGTCGAGCCCGGCGGCGGGCGCGGTGAGGTCGGCGAGCAGGGCGGACAACCCGTCGGCGTCGGTGGTGCAGCACAGGCAGCCGTTCGCGAGCGAGGTCACGGCGTCGGCCTGGCCCGCGACGAGCATCGCGTCGATCCCCAGCGCCCCGAAGTCGTTGACGACGACGCCGATCCTGGTCCCGTCGGCGTGCCGCAGCAGGTGGTTGACCAGCGAGGACTTCCCGACGCCGAGGTGACCGGCCACGAGGACCACCGGCACGGCACGCTCACGGCGACTCACGTCCGGCGAGCCTGCCAGAGCCGCCGACCCGGCCGGGAGCGGACGCCGGACGTAGGGTCCCGGCGTGCGTCCCCTGGAGGGCATTCGCGTCCTGGATCTGTCGAGGGTGCTCGCCGGCCCCTACGCCACGCAGTGGCTGGGCGAGATGGGCGCCGACGTCGTCAAGGTCGAACCGCCCGCCGGCGACGACACCCGCGGCTGGGGCCCGCCCTTCCTCAACGCCGA
This sequence comes from uncultured Actinomycetota bacterium, assembly GCA_963849235.1. Lineage (GTDB taxonomy): Bacteria > Actinomycetota > Actinomycetes > Mycobacteriales > Pseudonocardiaceae > Actinomycetospora. The sequence continues at coordinate 196,639 of CAWKGY010000022.1, forward strand.
CGCCGATCCCGACGACGAGGCGCACCAGCGGGTCTCGCTCTACTACCTGTCGACGAACCGCAACAAGCGGGGCATCGTCCTCGACCTCAAGACCGACCGGGGGCGGGAAGCGGTCCGGCGCCTCGCCGCCCGCGCCGACGTGCTCGTCGAGAACTTCCGCCCCGGCACCCTGGAGCGCTGGGGCCTGGACTACGCGACGCTGAGCGCGGACAACCCGCGGCTGATCCACGTCGCGATCTCCGGGTTCGGGCAGACCGGCCCCTACCGCGACCGGCCCGGCTACGACGTCCTCGCCCAGTCCATGGGCGGCATCATGAGCCTCACCGGCGAGCCGGACGGGCCGCCGACGAAGGTCGGGCTGCCGGTCGGGGACATGAACGGCGGCACCTGGGCGATCGTCGCGGTACTCATGGCGCTCCAGGCCCGGCACACCACCGGGCAGGGGCAGTACCTCGACGTGTCCCTGCTCGACGCCCAGACCGCGTGGCACACCTGGGCCGCGCAGGCGGTCTTCCACGACGCGACCCGCGCCCGCCGCCTGGGCGCGGCCCACCCGACCGTCGTGCCCTACCAGCCGATGCCCTGCGCCGACGGGACGCTCGTCGTCGCCACGGGCAGCGAACGGCTCTGGCGACTCTTCTGCGAGGTGCTCGGCCTCGACGACCTCGTCACCGACCCCCGCTTCGCCACCAACGCCGACCGCGCCGGCCGTCGGGAGGAGCTGATGGCCCTCGTCGAGGCGGTGATGACGGAGAAGTCGGTCGCGCACTGGGCGGCGGCGTTCGAGGCGGCGGGGGTGCCGATCGGCCCGATCAACACCCTCGACGACCTCTACGACGACGAGTGGGCGCGGGCACGGGGCCACCGGGTGACGATGGAGCACCCGGGCGTCGGGACCTACTACGGCACCGGCTTCCCGGTGCAGGTCTCCGGACCCGGCGCGACCCCGCCCGCGCCGACGGGACCGCCCCCGCTGCTCGGTCAGCACACCTCCGAGGTGCTGGCCGAGCTCGGCTACACCGAGGACGAGATCCGGGAGTTCTGACCCCGGCCCCGACGACGGGTCAGCGCGGGACGCTGAGCCGCGGGCCACCCTCGGGCGAGCGCCGCGGCTCGGGGATCTCGACGGGAGCCCGTCCCATCCGGTCCTCCCACGCGGCGAGCGCGGCCCGGTAGGCCTGCCAGCGCAGGACGTCCGTCACGATCATCGGCTCCGCGTCCACGCGTACTCCCCCTGTCGTCCCTGACCCGTCGTGATCCCCCCGGAACCGTGGGCCTCTCGGTAGCCGAGAGCCTGGCATCCGACGCCGGGTCATCACCACGCTGAGCGACAAGTTACCGACGAGCATCACTCGGACGGGCTATCGCTGCGGCAGACCGTTGGAGTGCGGACGATCATCCGTCGCTCAGGGTGCGCCCCGGAGGAGCTCGCGGACCTTGAGCGTGCGCAACCGGTTGAGCGCCGCCGCGACCTCGTGCCGACGCGGGACGGCGAGATCGGTCGCGTCGCGACCGCCGCCGAGCAACGCGTCCACCCCGGTGCGGGCGAGCTCGGCGTCGAGCAGGTCGAGGCCCTCGCCGAGCGGGATCGTCCCGTCGAGCACGCCCTCCCCCAGCAGTGCCAGCGCCCGGCCGATCCCGGTGACCTGCGAACGGTCCACGATCTGCTCCACGGCGGACAGGTCGACGTCGTCCTCCCCGAACGTCAGCGTGTCCACGCCGCGGGCGGTGACGCGCCGCTTGCCCTGACGTCCGGTCGGATCGAGCGACGACGGGTCGACGACGCGACGCGTGACCGGCGGGAACCCGGAGTGCTCCTCCACGCGGGTCCGCCCCTCCGCGGCGATCTCGTGGGCCCGGGCCGTGACCTCGTGACAGGCGTACGAGTCCATCATGATCACGGTGTCGGCGACCCCCAGGTAGTCGCCCGACCCGCCCATGACCAGCACCGTCGACACCCCGTGCTCGGCGTGCAGCGGGCGGATCCGCTCCACGAAGGGCACCAGCGGCTCCGTCGCGATGAGCTGCTGCATGCGGCCGTCGCGGATCATGATGTTCGTCGCCGAGGTGTCCTCGTCGACGAGCAGCGCGCCCGCCCCCGCCTCCACCGCCTCCACCATCGACGCCGCCTGGCTGGTGGAGCCCGAGGCGTTCGTCGTCGAGAAGTCGTCGGTGGGCCGTGTCTCCCCCTTCTGACCACTCGGCAGGTGCGTGACGAACGCCGAGACGTCCGTGCGCACGACGCTGCGGCCGTCCTCGGCGCGGACCTTCACGGCGTCGTCGCGGGCCACGACCCGCTCGCGCCCGTCCCCGGGACGGTGGTCGTACACCCCGGCCTCGATCGCGCGCAGCAGCGTCGACTTGCCGTGGTACCCGCCGCCCACGATCAGCGTGACGCCCTCCGGCACGCCGAGCCCGGTCACGTCGCCCGCGTTCGGGGTCGGGATGGTGACGCGCAACGAGTCCGGCGAGGAGAACGGCGTCGCGCCCTCCAGCGGGCGGTCGTCGACCCCCGAGCGCCGCGGCAGCACGGCGTCGTCGGCGACGAACGCGACGAGCCCCCGGTCGGCCAGGGACGCACGCAGGGCCACCGCGTCCTCGACGGTGGTGACGAAGGCGCGGGCCGCGCGGCGGTCGTCGTCACCGAAGGCGTCCCACCGGAGCTCGGCGACGGCGGCCGGCAGTGTCTCGCCGAGCAGCGTGGCCGCCTCCCGCCCGAGGATGCGCCGCTTCGGGCCGGGCATCGGCACACCCAGCTCGACGGTGACGGTGCCGTCGGGTGCGACGCGGCCCGCGCTGCGCTCGAGGACCTCCGGTCCGCCCGCGTCGACGTGCACCGGGGTGCCGCGCAGCGCCCGGTGCAGGCGGCGGAGAAGGAATCCGGAGAGCGCCCGGCGACGGTCCGCGGTCGTCGTCAGCTCCTCCGGCGCGGCGCCCGGCAGCGTCACCCGGACCCGTGACGGCGGGGCGAACGGGTCGGCCTGGACGCGGACGACCGTCAGCGTCGCCCCGGCCTCGCCCGCCGGACCGGCGAGCGGCCAGTCCCCGACCAGGGACTTGTAGCGGGCGTAGCTCTGGCCGTCGAGACCGCGCAGGGTCGTCGTGAGGTCGTCGTGGCGGGCATGGACCCACGCCCGCGCCGACCGGGTGCCCGAGATGCGGTCCGCTCATGTCGAGCGGTGGGAGGATGGGAGACGTGATCATCCCGGTCGCCTGGGTGCTCGGCGTCGCCGCCCTGGCGTGGGCGCTGTGGTGCGGCGTGTCGGCGGCTGGTGGACCAGGCGCCGACGTACTGCCACCGCCTGGCCCTGCTCGTCCTCGAGGTCGTCGCGGTGCTGCAGGCGCTGCTCGCCGTGGTGCTGCTGGTCGTCCAGGGCGGGCGCGGCGCGGGGGCCGTCGCCGAGATCGTCGGCTACCTGATCGCCGTGGTGATCACACTGCCGATCGGGGCGGCGCTGGCCTACGGCGAGCGGTCGCGGTACGGGTCGGTGGTGCTCGCGATCGCGGGGTTCACGCTCGCGGTGCTGGTGCTGCGGACGACGCAGGTCTGGGAGGCGACACGTGTCTGAGGCGGACCCCGAGGCCACCGGCACGCGGCCGCGGCGGATCAACGGCGGCCCGGGGCGGGTGCTGCTCGTGGTCTACGTCGTGTTCGCGATCTCGGCGGGCGCGCGGGCGCTGTTCCAGATCGCGATCCAGTTCTCCGACGCCCCATCGCGTTCCTGCTCTCGGCGTTCTCGGCCGTCGTCTACCTCGTGGCCGCCGTCGCGATCGGTCAGGGCCGTCGCGGCGTCGCCCTCGTCGCGGTGTGGATCGAGCTGGCCGGGGTGCTGGCGGTCGGGCTGTTCAGCGTGCTCGCCGCCCAGGACTTCCCGCGCTCGACGGTGTGGTCGCAGTTCGGCGCCGGCTACGGCTTCGTCCCGGTGATCCTGCCGATCCTGGGGCTGCTGTGGCTGCGGCGGCATCGACCGCAGTGAAGGAGCTTCTCAGGACCTCGTGGTCCGGTTACCGTACTTCCGCATGGAGACGCGCACGCTCGAGACCCCCGAGGTCGACCTCGTCCACGACGTCGCGGGACCCCTCCCCACGGCCGACGGGCGCCCGCCGCTGCTCATGATCGGCCAGCCGATGGACGCCTCCGGCTTCTACCCGCTGGCGGCCCACCTGCCCGAACGGACCGTCGTCACCTACGACCCGCGCGGCCTCGGGCGCAGCGTCCGCCACGACGGCCTCGACACCAGCGACCCGGAGGTGCAGGCGCGCGACCTGCACGCGCTGGTCGAGGCACTCGGGGCCGGGCCGGTCGAGGTCTTCGCCTCCAGCGGGGGTGCCGTCACGGGGCTCGCGTGGGTCACGGCGTTCCCCGACGACGTGGTCACGCTGGTCGCCCACGAGCCCCCGGTCTTCGGGGTGCTGCCGACGCCGAGGCCACCGCGCGCGCGTTCGACCGGGTCCGCGACCGCGTACCTCGAACGCGGGTGGGGTGCCGGCATGGCCGCGTTCATCGGGTTCACGTCGTGGCCGGGGGAGGTCACCGACGAGTACTTCGCGCAGCCGCTGCCCGACCCGGCGGCGTTCGGGATGCCCGCCGGCGACGACGGGTCCCGGGACGACCCGCTGCTCTCCGACCGGGCGATCTCCGTCGTGCGGTACGAGGTGGACCTGGGCGCTCTCGAGAAGGCGCCGACCCGGATCGTGCTCGCGGTCGGCGAGGAGTCCGCCGGCGTGTTCCCGGGACGCTGCGCGACGGCACTGGGTGCGGCGCTCGGCCAGGAGCCGGTGGTCTTCCCCGGGGGTCACGGCGGTTTCGCCGCCGAGGAGGGACCGTGGCCCGGGCAGGCGACGGCGTTCGCGGCCACGTTGAGAGCTGCGCTCACGTGAGCGGGTGACGTCGCCGGGACGACCGACATCCGGGTCACATCGGCGGCAGCCCAACCCGGTCCCCTCCACCCCGCGGCGCCAGTAGCCGTCGAGGTCGATCCACTCGGTGGGCAGCAGGTCGCGCAGCCGGCGCCGGACCGGGCGCAGCGCGGACGCCTCGGCGCCCATCCACACGAGGCCCTCCCCCGCGGGCCGCTCCCACGCATCGACCGCATCGCCCAGCGACGTCGTCGTCCCCGCCTCGACGCCGTCGCGGTGCAGCCAGCGGACATCGACCCCGGGCGGGCCGGCCAGCGGCTGCTCCTCCCCCGCGTCGGCCACCTCGATCAGCGACGAGCCCGGACGCGTCGGCCGGCAGACCACCGAGCCAGCGCCCCAGCGCCGGGAGGGCCGTCTCGTCGCCGCCGAGCAGGTACCAGTCGCGCGTCTCGGCCTCCAGCGAGGACCGCGGGCCGTACATCCACAGCGCCCCGCCCGGGTCCTCGACCCAGCGGCCCGCGAGGCCGGACCCGTGGCGGACGAAGTCGACCTCGACCTCGTCGCCGTCCACCGCGCGCAGCGTGTACTCCCGGTACGGCCGCGACCGGCCCGGCGGAGGCGCGACGAGCCCGCGGGGCCCGATCTCCGGGGCGTCGGGCTCCCACCGGGCTCGAGGGGGAAGAAGAGCTTCGCGTGGTCGGTCGGGCCGGCGACCGGGAGCGAGGCGACCCCTCCCGCCGTCGTCGCCCGGAAGCGCACCCGCCGCATCCGCGGTGTCACGTCCCACGCGCCGACGACCTCGACCCGCACCGGCTCGACGTCGTGGGCCACCTGCGTGAGGACGGGAGCGTTGCGGACCACCATGTCCATCACGCTAACGGCGGGTGTTCACCCGTTGTCGCAGGCCCGGAACCCGCACGCGACGCCCGTAGGGCAGCATCGCCGACCGTGACCGCACAGCAGACGGACGCCGCGGCCCCCCACGACGCCGCGACCCCCCACGACCCCGTGGCCAGGACCGGCCACGTCCCCGGTCTGGTGGCGAGCCCGTTCCCGCCGATCGCCGACTACGGGTTCCTCTCGGACTGCGAGACCACGGCGCTCGTCGCGCCGAACGGCGCCGTCGAGTGGCTCTGCCTGCCGCGGATGGACTCGCCCAGCGTGTTCGGTGCGGTGCTCGACCGCGACGCGGGCACGTTCCGGGTCTCCCCCGACGGCGTCGACGTCCCGGCCGCGCGGCGCTACGTCCCGGGGACGATGGTGCTCGAGACGACGTGGTGCACGCGGACGGGCTGGCTGCAGGTGCTCGACGTGCTGCTGATGGGGCCGTGGCACCACGAGGGCGAGCGGTCGGGCTCGCACATGCGCGCGCCGACGGACTACGACGCCGACCACGTGCTGCTGCGGGTCGCGCGCTGCCTCTCGGGGCAGGTGCAGCTGCGCATGGAGTGCGCGCCGATGTTCGACTACGGGCGCACGGCGGCGGTGTGGTCGTACCCCGACGAGGCGTACCGGACCGCGCGGGCCGGAGGCGGCGCCGGTGGCCCCGAGCTGCTGCTCACCACCGACACCAACGTCGGCTTCGAGGGCTCGCACGCCACCTCGCGGACCTTGGTCAAGGAAGGCGAGTGGCGCTACTTCGCCCTCTCGTGGAGCGAGCACGCGCCCCCCGCGACGGTCGACGAGGCCCTGGACCGGCTGACCTGGACCGAGCACCACTGGCGCCACTGGCTCGACCGCGGCGACTTCCCCGACCACCGCTGGCTGCCCTACCTGCAGCGCTCGGCCCTGACGCTGAAGGGGCTGACGTTCGCCCCGACCGGCGCGATCGCCGCCGCGGCCACGACGTCGCTGCCCGAGACGCCGGGCGGCGAGCGCAACTGGGACTACCGCTACTCCTGGATCCGCGACTCGGCGCTGGCCCTGTGGGCGCTGTACGCGCTGGGCTTCGACTGGGAGGCCAACGACTTCTTCTACTTCGTCGCCGAGGCCGCCGAGGCGGCCGCCGGGCACCTGCAGATCATGTACGGCGTCGACGGGCGGTCGCGGCTGGACGAGGAGATCCTCGGCCACCTCGACGGCTACGAGGGCGCCTACCCCGTCCGCATCGGCAACGGCGCCTACGACCAGGCCCAGCACGACGTCTGGGGCGCCGCGGTCGGCGCCATCTACCAGTACGTCCGCAGCCGGGACCGGCTCGACGACCGGCTGTGGCGCATCGTCGTCACCCAGGTCGAGGCCGCCCTGGAGAACTGGCGCGGGCCCGACCGCGGCCCGTGGGAGGTCCGTGGCGAGCCCCAGCACTTCACCACCTCGAAGATCGCCTGCTGGCTCGCCGCCGACCGGGGCGCCCGGCTCGCGGCGCTGCGCGGCGACGCGAAGCGCGAGGATCGGTGGGCGCGGGCGGCCGCGGAGATTCGGGACGACGTGCTCGCCCACGCCGTCGACGAGCGCGGCGTGCTCTGTCAGCACTACGCGACGACGGCGCTCGACGCGTCGCTGCTGCTCATGCCGATCGTCGGGTTCCTCTCGCCCGAGGACCCGCGGTGCCGCGCGACGGTGCTGGCGATCGCCGACGAGCTCACCCAGGACGACCTGGTGCTGCGCTACCTCGTCGAGGACACCGACGACGGCCTCTCCGGCGAGGAGGGCACGTTCACGATCTGCTCGTTCGCGCTGGTCTCGGCGCTCGCGGTGATCGGCGAGGTGGAACGCGCGACCGCACTGTGCGAGAAGCTGCTGGCCTCGGCGTCGTCGCTGCACCTCTACGCGGAGGAGATCGACCCGCACTCGGGCCGCCACCTCGGCAACTTCCCGCAGGCGTTCACCCACCTCGGGCTCATCCAGGCGGTCATGAACATCGTGCGGGCGGAGAAGAAGGCGGCGCGGCGCTGATCCCCGAGTGCAAGCGAAGCCCCGATGCTTGCACCCAGTGGCGGGAAATCCACGTCGTCAGCGGGACGTCCAGGCCGGCTCGTCGGAGCCGAGCTCGTGCGCCGGGCCCGCCCACGACGACGGACCCGCCCCGCCGTCGGGACCCGGCATGACGACGGCGGGCGGCGGCACCTCCACGCGCCCGAGGGTCTGCCGCAGCGGCTCGACCGGCGGCACCCGGTTCGCGTCGTCGAGACCGCCCACCGGTCCCGACCACAGCCACTCCGCCGTGCGCGCCAGCGCCAGCTCGCGGATCGAGCCCCCGCGGGTCGGTCGCTCCGCCAGGCCGAGCAGCGCCGAGGCGGCGGCCAGGTAGCCGGTGGCGTGGTCGAGGGCCTGCGCGGGCAGCGCGCCGGGCCGGCCGTCGTCGCGGCTCGGATCGGCGCAGGCGACGGCGATCCCGGACGCCGCCTGCACGATGCTGTCGAACCCGCGCCGTCCGGCCCACGGCCCCGTCCAGCCCCAGGCGTCGAGCCGGACGACGACGAGGTCGGGCCGGCGGGCGAGCAGGTCGTCCGGGGCCAGGCCGAACCGGTCGAGGGCGCCCGGGCGGTAGCCGGTGACGACGACGTCGGCGGCGTCGAGGAGATCGCGCAGTCGCGGGTCGGCGGCGTCGAGGAACGTCGTGCGCTTCCCGAGACCGGTGTCGGCGTGCTGGGCGGGGAGCTCGGGCAGCTGCGGAGGGTCGACGCGCAGGACGTCCGCGCCGGCGAGCGCGAGGGTGCGCGTGGCGACGGGGCCGGCGATGACGCGGGTGAGGTCCAGGACGCGGAACCGCCGCGGCACCTCGTCCCCGGCACGGCCCGGGCGGCGCACGGTGATCAGGGGCTCGGCGGCGACGGCCCGACCGGGTCCCGACGACGACCACGTGGTGCGGTCGCGCACGGCCACCGCGATCCCGCCGGCGGCCGTGACGACGTCCTCGACCTCCTCGGCCGGCCGGGAGGCGATGGCGGCGGCGAGCTCGTCCGGGCCCGCGTCGTCGGAGAGCCGCAGGGCGTGGAGGAGGCGGGCGCGGTGGTGCGGGTAGTTGGCGTGGGTGCGGACCCAGCCGTTCGCGGCCGCCCAGAAACCGGACAGCGGCGCGAACCCGCCCGGGGCCTCGCCGTCGAGACGCATCAGCTGGTCGGCGCGGAAGGAGCTGCCGATGCGGGCGGCGTCGATCTCCGGCATCGGCACACCGCGCAGCACCGCTGCCGCGCCGGCCGCCGCGGCGACCGAGGCCTGGGCCAGGGCGTCGACGGGGAGTGGCGAGGCCAGGCCGGTCGAGTCCCCCCGCCGGCGGGGAGCCGGCGGCGGGGACGCAGTGTCGAGCCGGGTCCAGAGATCACGCAGGGCGACGTCGCGGGCCTCGTCCACGATGTGAGGATGGCTCCTTCCTGACGTCTGGTGCCAGCGACGGACCGTCGCTGACGACGCGAGTCCGGCACCATCGACACCATGAGTGACCTCCGGGAGCGGCTCGTCGCCGCGGTGGGTGCCGCGCACGTCCTCGACGGAACCGACGCCGCCGTCGCCGACCTCGCCCACGACGAGGCCCTCGCCGTCCCGCACGGCACCCCTGCCCACATCGTGCGGCCCGGCACCACCGCCGAGGTCGTCGCCGTCGTCACCGCCGCCCGCGAGACGCACACCCCGCTCGTCCCCCGCGGCGCGGGCACCGGGCTCTCGGGCGGGGCCAACGCGCCCGACGGTGCCGTCGTCGTCGCGTTCGACCGCATGACCGCGATCCGGGCGATCGACACCACCGACCACGTCGCCGTCGTCGAACCCGGCGTCTCCCTCTCCCAGCTCGACGCCGCCGCCCGCGAGCACGGCCTGACCTACCCGGTCCGTCCCGGCGAGCAGAGCGCGAGCCTCGGCGGCACCGTCGCGACCAACGCCGGCGGGATGCACGCGGTCCGGTACGGCGTGACCCGCGCCCACGTCGTCGGGCTCGAGGCGGTCCTCGCCGACGGCGGCGTCGTCCGCACCGGCGGCCGGCTCGCCAAGGTCTCCAGCGGTTACGACCTCACCCAGCTCCTCACCGGGTCCGAGGGCACCCTCGCGCTGGTCACCGAGGTCACCGTCCGCCTCCAGCCGTACCTGCCCGTCCGCCGGACCGTGCTCGCCCCGTTCCGCGACCTGGGCACGACGACGGCCGCGGTCGCCCGCGTCGTCGGCAACGGCCTCGCCCCGGCGCTCTGCGAGTACCTCGACGACCCGACGATGGACGCCGTCTGCGCGGCCGCCGACCTCACCCTGGGCATCCCCGACGACGTCCGCGCCGCGGCGGAGGCCTACCTGCTCGTCGAGCTCGTCGGGCGCCGCGAGGACCGCGTCGAGGAGGACCTCACCGAGCTCGGCGCCCTGCTCACCGAGGACGGCGCGCTCGACGTCTACGCGCTGCCCGACGGGTCAGCGCGCCGGCTCGTCGCCGCCCGCGAGCAGACCTTCTGGACGATCAAGGCGCGCGGGGCCGACGAGATCGTCGACGTCGTGGTGCCCCGCTCGGCGCTCGCCGAGTTCCTCGCCCGGGCCCGCGCGGCGGGCGACCGGCACGGCTCGCGGGTCCTCGGCTGCGGGCACCTCGGGGACGGCAACGCGCACCTCGCGGTCTTCCAGCCCGACGACGAGGCCCGGCACTCCACGTTGCACGAGGTGCTCGCCGCCGGCGTCGCACTGGGTGGCGCGGTGTCCGGCGAGCACGGCGTCGGGCGGGCGAAGGCCGACGCGCTGGCCGAGCTCGGCGACCCGGGTGCGCTCGCGGTGATGCGCCGGATCCGCGCCGCCCTCGACCCGGACGGGCTGCTCAATCCGGGATGCGGGATCGAGGCATCGCGGGTAGGCCTGAGCGGTGAGCACCCCTAGCGTCCTGATCTCCGGCGCCAGCGTCGCCGGGCCGATGCTGGCGCACTGGCTGGCCGAGGCGGGCTGGTCGACCACGGTGGTCGAGCGCTACGACGGGCTGCGCGACGCCGGGCACAACATCGACATCCGCGGTGCCGCCCGGGAGGTCCTGCGCCGCACCGGCATCGAGGACGAGGTCCTCGCCGCGGGCACCGGCGAGGAGGGCCTGCGGTTCGTCGACGACGACGGCGCGGCGATCGCGACGTTCGCCGCCGGCGAGGGCGACACCGACGGCCCCACCGCCGAGGCGGAGATCCTCCGCGGCGAGCTCGCCCGCATCCTCTACGAGCACACCGCCGAGCGCACCGAGTACGTCTTCGGCGACGAGATCACCGGCCTCGACCCCCACGACGACGCCGTGGACGTCACCTTCCGCCACGGCGCGCCCCGGACGTTCGACGTCGTGGTGATCGCCGAGGGACTGACCTCCCGCACCCGCGCGCTGGTCATGCCCGAGGCGACGGTGGACGACCTCGGCCTCTACACCGCCTACCTGACGATCCCGCGGCGGCCCGACGACGACCGCTTCTGGCGCTGGTACAACGCGCCCGGCGGCCGGACGCTCGGCCTGCGCCCGGACAACGTCGGGACGACGCGGGCGCTGCTCTCCTTCACCACGGGCGTGCGCGGGCTGGAGGACCTCGGCCCCGACGAGCAGCGACTCGTCCTGCGCCGGACGTTCGCCGACGTCGGGTGGGAGGCGCCGCGCATCCTCGGCGCCCTCGACGACGCCCCGCTCTACCTCGACCTCGTCGGACAGATGCGGCTGCCGAGCTGGCACACCGGACGGGTCGTGCTCGTCGGGGACGCGGCCTACTGCCCGTCGCCGCTGTCGGGGATGGGGACCTCGTGCGCGCTCGTCGGCGCGTACGTGCTGGCCGGGGAGCTCGCCGGCCACGACGACCCCCGCCGGGCCTTCGCCGCGTACGAGACCCGGATGCGGCCCTACGTCGAACGCGCCCAGCGGATCGCCCCCGGCGCGCCGGGGCTCGCCCATCCGCGGTCCCGCGCCGGGGTCGGGGTCCTGCGGCGGGTCGTGGCCGTCGCCGGGAGCCGGCCGGTCCGCGCGCTCACGGGTCTGCTGGGCGGCTTCGGCTCGCCGCCGGCCGACGAGATCGACCTGCCCGACTACCGGATCACCGCGCCCGGTCGTTCCGCAGCCTGAGGGATCCGCCCTCGCCCCGTGGCAGCAATGGCGCGTTGCTGCCGTCGGACGGCAGCACGGCGCCGTTCACTCATCGGGCGCCGGCGAGCCCCGTGGCAGCAATGGCGCGTTGCTGCCATCTGACGGCAGCACGGCGCCGTTCACTCACGGAGCCCAGGGCTCGATCACCCCCGGATCTGCAGCGCGGGGCGGTCCGGGTGGTCGGCGAGCACCACGAGGTCGGCGATCGCCGTCGGGTCGACCTCCTCGGCGTAGCGCTCGTAGGCAGGCAGCGTCCACGCGTCCTCGGGCGGGGTACGCCGCGCGAGCGCTCCGGCCGAGAGGGACACGTGCACCTCCATCTCCGCCGGCAGACCCCGCCCGAGCAACAGCGGCCCGTCGACGAGCAGCACCCCGCCGGGCGGCAGCGCCACCCGGGCGTCGCGCACGGCCCGGTCGGTCGTGACGTCCCAGAGCCGGGGCAGGATCGGCCGGCCCTCGGCGGCCGGGGCCAGGACCTCCCGCACCAGGGCGCCGGCGTCGAGCCAGTCGTCGTAGAACGCGTCCGGATCGGTGCGCCCCCGCTCGAGGCGCAGCGACGCCGGGCGCAGGAAGTCCCACGCGGACACCCGCAGCACCGCCCGCGACAGGCCGCGCAGCCGCTCGACGAGCCCGTCGGCCCACCGGTCCGGCCGGGCCGCGGCGGCGCCGTCGAGCAGGACCCGCACGGCTCCCGCGGCCGGGCCCCGCTCGACTGCGCCTCCCGACCCGCCGTCGGGAACCGTCCGGGCGTGCACCGCCTCGGTCAGCTCGTCGAGCAGGGCGTCGGGGGTCAGCGGACGGATCGACGGGCGGGTCATCGCCGTCCATGGTGCCCCGCGCGGTGGCGCCCGGCCCCGTCAGGACTGCGAGACCGGGCCGTCCCCCGCGGCCCGCGCCGACTCGCCCGCGACCACGGGGACCGGCGCGTGCTCCTCGGAGTGCTCGTCGTCGGCGTCCGGCGGGCGCGGGTGCATCAGCGAGAGCGCGATCAGCGACACCACCGCACACCCGATGATGTAGATCGCGATCCAGTAGTAGCTCCCGGTCGCGGCGAGGATCGCGGCGGCGATCAGCGGGGCAGGCCCGCCCGCGACGACCGACGCGAGCTGATAGCCCAGGCCCGCCCCGGTGTAGCGCACCCCGGTGCCGAAGCTCTCCGAGATCAGCGCCGCCTGCGGGCCGTACATCATGTCGTGGAAGATCAGGCCGAGGATCATCCCGAGGATCACCAGGCCGCCGACCCGGGTGTCGAGCAGCAGGAAGTACGGGAACGCGTAGAGGCCGGTGAGCACCACCCCGGCGCCGTAGACCAGCCGGCGGCCCAGCCGGTCGGAGAGCCAGCCGAAGAACGGCACCGAGACGATGCCGATCAGCGCGGCGACGATCAGGTAGAGCAGCAGGTCCGACTGGGCCAGTTTCAGCTGCTTGGTGCCGTAGACCAGCACGAACGAGGTGAACAGGTAGAACGGCGCCTGCTCGGCGGTGCGCACGAACATCGCCTTGAGCACGTCGCGCCACTGGTCGCGCAGGGTGTCGACCAGCGGCATCTTCACGACGGCGCCGCGGGTGCGCAGGGCCGCGAACGCCGGCGACTCGAGCACCGTCAGCCGCACGAAGAGTCCGATGCCGATGAGGACGATCGAGGCGATGAACGGCCAGCGCCAGCCGCCGGCCAGGAAGCCCGGCCCGGAGAAGAAGTAGACCACCGCGGTGCCGAGGGCGAGCCCGATCGGGACGCCCGCCTGCGGCCACGCCGCCATCAGCCCGCGCTGCTTGCGGGTGCCCCACTCCATGGACATCAGCACCGAGCCGCCCCACTCGCCGCCGACCCCGATGCCCTGCACCACCCGCAGCAGCGTCAGCAGGATCGGCGCCCAGATGCCGATCGACGCGAAGGTCGGCAGACACCCGATGAGCACCGTCGCGCCGCCCATCAGCAGCAGGGTGACGATCAGGGAGTACTTGCGTCCGATCCGGTCGCCGTAGTGGCCGAAGATCGCGGCACCGATGGGCCGGGCGGCGAACCCGACGAACTGCGTCGAGAACGCGAGCAGGACGCCGCCCGACTCGGTGTTGTTGAAGAACAGCGGGCCGAAGACCAGCGCGGCCGCGGTGTTGTAGAGGAAGAAGTCGTACCACTCGATCGTGGTGCCGACGGTGCTCGCGACGACGGCGCGTCGCTTGACCCGACGTCGGATCGCCGGATCGGACAGGTCAGGAGCCCCCGCGCTGGTCGCCATGCACCGGAATGGTGCGCGTCACACCCGATCCGGGCAAGACCGACTTCACTCACCGGAACGGTCAGATCACGGAGAAACGATCAGTGAGTTTCTGTCCGTCCGATCGGGCGATCACGCACGACACGAGCCGTCCGCCGGACGACCCGCTGGTGGGTCCGTTCGGCGCATCGAACGCGGCCTCGTCCGGGACGATCGCCGCCACGCGCAGCGAGGACCGGTCGACACCGCTCGCGCTCGGCGCCAGCTGGCCGGACGACGCCACCATCGCGCAGAACGACCGGCCGAAGGCGGCCATCGCGTCGGCGCCGGGGTAGGTGACCTGCCTGCTCTCGTTGAGCGGGGTCGTCGAGCCGACCATCTCGACGTCGTGGGGGTCGCCGCACGGGGTGTCGGTGCCGCTCCCGTAGCTCGCGCCGTCCCCGAGCTTGCCGCTCGCGCACTGGCCGTCGAAGAGCGAGAAGTCCGGGAGGTCCCCGCCCGGGCCGAAGGTGAAGACCTCCGGCTCGCTCGAGAACGGCCGCCAGCCCCCGGCCAGGGCGCCGAGCGCGAAGAGGACGACCGCCAGCACGACCGCCGCCGCTCCGAGGTGGAGGCGGCGGTCGCGGAGGACGGGCGGGACGGTGGGCAGCGTCAGCTCTCCTGCTCGATGTGCATGGCCTGCCCCTCGGCGCCCTCGGTCGGCCACTCGTTCTCGACGCCGATCGCCTCGCCGTAGGAGTCGTCGGTGGGCAGCCCGCCCGGCTCGGCGGCGCCCTCCGCGGAGGACAGCCCGAGCTCGATCTCGCCGCCGTTCGCGGTGAGCAGCTCGTCCTCGACGGCACCGTCGGGGTCGAGCGGGTCCGACTGCGGGCCGCGGCCCTGGTCCCCGACGCCGTCGGGGGAGTTCGCCGGGTCGTCGACGGACTCGTCGAGGTCCATCGCCGGGGTCGCCGCGACCGGCCGGTCGGGCTGCTCCTCGACGACGACGTCGGGCTCCTCCTGCGGGATCCGGTAGGCCAGGGAGTCCTGGTCCTCGGCGTCCTGCGTGCCGCCCAGCCGGACCTGCCGGCTGTAGCCCTCGGCGGTGTCCATGCCGTCCTCGAGGGGATCCTCGCCCAGCCGGTCCTCGTCGAGGATCTCCGACGGCTCGGAGTCGAGGCCCGAGGTGTCGTTGTCGACGACCGCGTCGGCCTGCTCGGCGAACTGCTCGCTCACGGGTACTGGCTCCTGTCCTGCCCTCGGACCGACGGAGCGGTCCGGCGCGTGGGTGCATGGTGCACGGTCGTCGGAGCCTTCCCGCGGGCGGGTCCGGCCACGCGTCGCCGGACCGTGATTCCGGTCAGCGGTGGTGACCGTGGGCGTGGCCGCGCGCGCCGGCGGCGCCGCGGGCGGCCATCGCCCGCTCGAACGCCTGCTCCCAGGCCTGCTCGCGGACCTGCACGGCGCGGGCGCGCATCGCCGCGATCGCCTCCTGCTCGCGGTCCGCGGTGGCGCGCGTGGTGGGGCGACT
The DNA here is from genome assembly GCA_963849235.1 of uncultured Actinomycetota bacterium. GTDB lineage: Bacteria > Actinomycetota > Actinomycetes > Mycobacteriales > Pseudonocardiaceae > Actinomycetospora. The sequence goes on from CAWKGY010000022.1 coordinate 212,237, forward strand.
GCGGGTGGTGCGGGTCGTCTCCGCGGTCGGCGTGGCACGGGTCGTCACCGGCGGCGGGGTCGGGTCGCGCGGCACGATCGGCTCCCCCACGACGGGCGGGGCCAGCGTCGCCGCGGCGCCGGCCGCGGGCGCCAGCGTCGACGCCGCCGACGACAGGTCGGGCCCGCTCCCGACGCCGAGCGTCACCCCGACCGCGGCGGCACCGAGGGCGACGGTGCCGGTCGCGGCGGCGAGCACGCGGCGCCGCAGGTGCACGGTGCGCGTCCGGGCGGCGTCGTCGGCACGCGCCAGCTCCAGGGGCAGCGGGCCGCTGGAGGGCGCGGCGAACGGATCAGTCGGAAGGCTCATCACTGGTCCCATCGGGTCAACGACGGTCATCGTTACCGATCCGTGACCAAGAAGCCAGCCCCGGCTAGCCCCGGATCCGTCGCTCCTGCCCGCCCCACTCCTTGGCCCGCAGCTCGAACTTCTGGATCTTCCCGGTCGAGGTCTTGGGCAGCTCGGCGACGATCTCCACCTCGCGCGGGGCCTTGTAGCGGGCGATGGCGGTCTTGACGTGCTCGATGACCTCGTCGGGCTCGGCCGAGCGCCCCTGCCGCAGGATGATGAAGGCCTTCGGCCGCTCGCCCCACCGCTCGTCGGGGACGCCGACGACGGCGGCCTCCAGCACGGCGGGGTGCGAGAGGACGGCCTGCTCCACCTCGACGGTGGAGATGTTCTCGCCGCCGGAGATGATCACGTCCTTGGCGCGGTCGCGGAGCTCGACGTAGCCGTCGGGGTGCATCACCCCGAGGTCACCGGAGTGGTACCAGCCGCCGGCGAAGGCCTTCGCCGTCGCGTCCGGGTCGCGGTAGTAGCCCGACATGACGTTGTTGCCGTGCATGACGATCTCGCCCATGGTCGTCCCGTCGGCGGGCACGTCGACCAGCTGCACCGAGGCCCAGTCGTCCACCTCCTCGTCGAGCGTCTCCACCACCCGCACCACGTCGGTCTGGATCATCCCGACGCCCTGGCGGGACTGCAGCCGGGCCCGCTCGGTGTCCTCCAGCGCCGACCAGTCGTCCTGCCACTGGCACACCGTGTACGGCCCGTAGGTCTCGGTGAGCCCGTACACGTGGACGATGCGGAACCCCATCCGCTCCATCTCGAGGATCGTCGTCGGACTCGGCGGCGCACCCGCCGTCGTGACGACGAGGGCGTAGTCGAGGGTCCGCGCCTCGGGGGCGTTCATGATCGTCGTGACGACGGTCGGGGCGCCGTTGAGGTGGGTGACCCGGTGCTCGCCGATCAGCGCCCAGATCGCGTCGCCGCGGACCTCGCGCAGGCACACGTGCGTCCCGCCGATGGCGGTGATCGCCCACGGCGTGCACCAGCCGTTGCAGTGGAACATCGGGAGCGTCCACAGGTAGACCGTCGACGGGTCGTGATAGCTGTGCACGATCTCGCCGAACGAGTTCAGGTACGCGCCGCGGTGGTGGTACTGGACGCCCTTGGGCTTGCCCGTGGTGCCCGACGTGTAGTTGATCGAGATCGTGCCGCGCTCGTCGTCCACGGCCCAGGGCAGGTCCTCGCCCTCGTCGCCCCGGCCCAGGAGCTCGGCGTAGCCGTCCGGACCCGACCCGGCGTCGGGTCCCTCCGCGTCCACGTGCACGACGATCTCGCGGACCGTCTCGAGGCTCTCCCGGATCGGCTCGACGGCGGCCAGCAGCGCGGAGTCGACGACGAGGACCGTCGCGCCGGAGTGGTCGAGGATGTAGCGGACCTCCTCGGCGGAGAGCCGGGTGTTCACCGCGACGAGCACCGCGCCCGCCAGCGGCACCCCGAAGTGCGCGTGCAGCATCGCCGGGACGTTCGGCAGCAGGCAGGCGACGCGGTCGCCGGGCTCGACCCCCGAGGCGCGCAGCCCCCGCGCCAGGCGCTGGGCGTCGCGGGCGAACTCGGCGTAGGTCCAGCGCTGCGCGCCGTGGACGATCGCGGTCTTGTCGGGATAGACCCCGGCCGAGCGGTGCAGGAACGACAGCGGCGTCAGTTCGGTGATCCAGGTCTCGGTCCTGCTCGTCATGAGCGCGATCCAAGCACCGGATCCGGCCCCCGGGTAGGCGTGATCACGCTCCGAGGGCGGCTCGTGCCTCTGCGTCGAGCACGGCGATGATCGCCTCGGGTTCCTCGCCGGCCAGCACCCGGCGCCTGCCCTCGAAGTAGAGGACCCGGAAGACCCCCGCCAGGCGCGCCGCCTCCAGCCGCGCCGCCACCTCCCCCCCGGCCGGATCCCCGTTCGCCCGGGCCTCGCCCACCAGCACCGCGGCCAGCGCGTCCTCCTGCTCGAGCATCATCGTGCGCTCGCGGGTGCGCAGCGCGGGGCTGGCCTCGACGGTGCGGGCGAACTCACGGCCGATGAACCCCAGGGCGGGCCAGCGTTCCTCGACCCGGCGGCGGTAGACCGCCGCGACGGCCTGCTCCGGCGTGGTCCCGGCCGCGCGCCCGGCGACGGCGTCGGCGAGCAGCGCGACGATCTCGGGGGCCCGGTCGAAGAGGAGGTCCTCCTTGAGCGGGAAGTAGTTGGTCACGGTCATCTTCGCGACCTCGGCGCGCTCGGCGATCTGCGCGATCGTCGTCGGCTCGAACCCCTGCTCGGCGAACAACCTCGTCGCGACCGCCGCGATGTGCGCCCGCGTCGCCTGTTTCTTGCGCTCCCGGAGCCCGGGCCCCGCCGTCGTCATGGCCGTCACTCTAGAGCACCGACCCATCTTTGGGCTTGACCTTTTACTAGGTCGGACCTAATTTAGTTGGCATGGCTCCTCCCTCCGGCGACATCGCCGGGTCGGTCGCCGTGACCGACGACCCCGCTCCCACCGGGGGCGGCCTCGTCGCCTCCCTCGTCCCGCTCGTGGTCGACGTGGCCCTCCCCCTCACGGCCACCCTCGTCGTGTCCCACCTCGGGTACGGCACCGTCGCCTCGCTGACCGCCGGAGCGGTCGTCCCGGTCATCCGGACCGTCGGATTCCGTCGCGGTCGGGCACCGGCTCAACCGGCTGGCCGCGCTGATGCTGGCGACGTCGGTCGCCGGCATCGCCGGGGGCCTGATCGTCGGCGATCCCCGCCTGATCGTCGCCAAGGACGGCCTGATCAGCGCCACGGTCGCGGTCGCGATGCTGCTCTCGACGGTGCGCGGCACGCCGATCATGTCGGTCGGCCTCCTGCCGTTCGTGACCCGAGGCGACCGGGCGAAGGTCGCGGCCTGGGGGCGGCTGTCGGAGGCGTCGGAGCCGTTCCGCCGCCTCGAGCGGCGCTACACCGCGGTCTGGGGCTGGGTGCTGCTCGCCGACTGCCTGGGACGCGTCGTCGCCGCGTTCGGAGTCCCGGAGGCCTGGCTGACCTGGATCGGCGGTGCGGTGACGAGCGCGGCGATCGCCGTGGCCGCCGTCGTGAGCGGGGCCGTCGCCGTGGACGGACTGACCCACCTGATCGAGGCCGATGTGGCCGGGACGGAGGCGGCATGACCACGCACCTCGACCACGACGTCGTCGTCGCCGGCGGCGGACCCGTCGGCCTCGCGCTCGCCGCCGAGCTGGCGGCCAGAGCCGCCTCGATCGACGCCGGATCGGTGACGTCGAGGGCCAGCCGCCCGGCCAGCCCCTCGACGTCGTCGAGCGCCCGGGGATCGCGCGCCGTCCCGACCACCTCGTGCCCGCGGGCGACCGCCTCGACCGCGGTGACCCGACCGATCCCCCGGGACGTCCCGGTGACGAGAACCCGTGCCACGACCGCCTCCTCGAACCATGTATGCCGGTCGACATAGTAAGCACAGATTGCTGGTCCAGCCGGACGTCGGGCGCGCGTCCTAGGACGGGCCGGCCGTCCCGCTCCCGGGCGACCCCTCGGCGAGCCGGTCCGCCTCCGCGACGAGCACGTCGCGCAGGGCGTCGAACGGCGTCGTCGAGCGCAGGCTCCGACTGACGACCAGCGCCCCCTCCAGGGCCGCCCACGCGGCGGCCGCGAGCCGGGAGGCGTCGTCGGGGGGCACGCCCTTGTCGGTCAGGCGGGCCGCGAGCACGGCCACCGAGTCCTGCAGTCCCTGACGGGCCGCCTCCGTGAGCGACGAGCCCGCGGGGACCTCCAGGACGATCGGGGCCACCGCGCATCCTTCCCGGTAGTCGCTCCCCACGAGGCGTTCGCGCGAGCCCGCGAGGAACGCCGCGACGAGCTCGCCCGCCGTGCCCACGCGGAGGGCGGCCCGGTTGATCAGCGAGTTCATCTCCGCGATGTGGGCGAGGACGACCTCGGTGCCGAGCTCCTCCTTGCCCCCGGGGAAGTGGAAGTAGACCGAGCCGCGGGGGGCGTCGCTCGCCTCGAGCACGTCGGAGAGCGCCGTGCCCAGGTACCCGCGCTCACGGAACAGATCGCGGGCGGCCACGACCATGCGGGCCTTGCTGTCGGTGCGCCGGGGCATGGTCGGACATTACCTCCGCCGCGTTCGTCGCGGCCTTTGACGCTATGCCCACCGTCATACTAGCTTCCTGGGCATCGAACGATCCCGAGGAGGCACCGTGGCCGAGCTCGCCGCACCGGAGGTCACGCCGCCCGGCGCCGACCCCGCACGAACCACCACCGCCGAACCACCGACTCGTCGCGAACCCGTGGCCCGTGACCTGGACGGTGCGGTCGCCGTCCTGACCATGCAGCAGGCGCCGCACAACTTCCTCGGCCTCGAGCTGGTCGACGCGCTCGTCGCCGGCTCACGCTGGGCGGTGGAGCAGGGCGCGCGGGCGGTCCTGATCCGCAGCAGCCTGCGGAACTTCTGCGCGGGCGCGGACGTGGCGCTCTTCGAGAGCGCCGAGCGGGGCGAGGCCCCCGACGTCGACCTGACCGAGCTCCTCGGGGTGTTCGACGAGCTGCCGCTGCCGATCGTCGCGGCCGTGCACGGCGTGTGCGTGGGTGGCGGGCTCGAGGTGGCGCTCGCCTGCGACCTCGTGATCGCCGCGGCGTCGGCGAAGATCGGCTCGGTCGAGGCCACGATCGGGCTGAACCCGCTGATGGGCGCCATGCAGCGGGTCACGCAGCGGGCCGGGGCGGCCCGCGCCAAACAGATGGCCCTGCTCGGGCGGCGCTACGACCCCGCGACGCTCGAGCGCTGGAACGTCATCAACCAGGTCGTCCCCGACGACCAGCTCGCCGACGTCAGCCACACGCTCGCCCAGGAGCTCGCGCACGGCCCGACGGTGGCGCACGCGTCGAGCAAGGCGATCATCTCCTACGCGACGGCCCACGGAGTACGGGCGACCGACGCGGCGATGGCCGACCTCCAGCGCCCGATCTGGACCTCGGCCGACCTCCGGGAGGGTCTGGCCTCGCTCGCCGCGAACGGCCCGGGCGCCGCGCGCTTCGAGGGACGGTGAGCCGGCGATGACGCTGCCCCTGGCCGGCCTGCGGGTCGTCGACTTCTCCCGCGTGCTCGCCGGCCCGCACTGCGGCAAGCACCTGCTCGACCTCGGCGCCGAGGTGATCAAGGTCGAGCCCCCGCGCGGCGACCTCTCACGAATGGCCTTCCCCGTGCAGGGTGCGGTCACCGGCTACTACGCCCAGCAGAACGCCGGCAAGCGCAACCTGTCCGTCGACCTCAACGTGCCCGAGGCCCAGGAGGTGGTGCTGCGGCTGTGCGACACCGCGGATGTCGTCGTCGAGAACTTCCGCCCGGGCGCCCTCGGTTCCTTCGGGCTCGACTACGACGCCGTCGCCGCCCGGAACCCTGGCGTCGTCTACGTCTCGGTCAGCGGCTACGGCCAGCACGGCAACTGGAGCGGGCGCATGGCCTACGCCCCGACCGTCCAGGCCGAGGTCGGGTTCACCGACACCACCCTGCGGCAGTTCGAGGCCGAGGGCTTCGACCGGCGCACCGACGCGTTCTCCCACGCGGACGTCTACTCGGGCCTGCACGCCGCGATCGCGGTCCTCGCCGCGCTGGCCCACCGCAACGCCACCGGCGAGGGGCAGTACGTCGACGTCGCGATGGCCGCCGTCATGACCTCGGTCAACGAGCGGGTGCACCACGACCTGTCCGGCATCGACCTCGGGTTCGAGCGGCCCGTGCTCGGCGCCACCGACACCCCGTTCTTCACCAGCCCCGAGGGCGAACAGTTCATCGTGCCGATGAGCCTCGTCGGGAGCCTGTCGTTCGGGTTCTACCTGCAACGCGATGCGCCGGCCCGACCTCCGGGACGACCCGCGCTTCCTCACCCCCGCGCTGCGCCACCAGCACTACCGGGAGCTGCACGCGATCGTGCAGACCTGGATCGACACCTTCGACAGCATGGCGGCGCTCGACGCCCAGTTCGACGAGGCCAAGATCGCCACCGGGATCATCCGGACCACCGAGGACTTCGCCGCGACCGAGTGGGCGCAGCGCTGGGGCGCGACCCGGTCCGTGCCGGACCGGGCTGCGGGCACGATCACCATCCCCGGCGCGCCGTGGCACTTCAGCAGGCACACCGACCCGCCGGCCGAGCAGGTGCCCGCGCTGCAGGGCGAGCACAACGCCGAGGTGCTCTCCGAGCTGGGTTACGACGCCGAGCAGATCGAGTCGCTCTACAAGGCCGCGGGTCTCGTCGAGCCCGCCCGCGGGCAGTGAGGCGACCGTGCGCTGGCTGACCTACGCCACCGGCCGCGGAGAGGTGCCCCGCCCCGGCGTCGTGGCGGACGGGCTGGTCCACGGCCGCGGCGGGCCCGAGAGCCTGCTCGAGCTCCTGACGGCGGGCGTGGACCTGGCGGCCGAGGGCCGCGAGGTGCTGCGGGCACCGTCGGAGGTGCACGACGAGGGCGCCGTCGTCGTGCACGCCCCGATCCCGACGCCGCCGTCCATCCGCGACTTCATGGCCTTCGAGAACCACGCCGTCACCTCCCTCGCGGCGATCGGGCGCGCCCTCGACCCGGTCTGGTACGAGGTCCCGGTCTTCTACTTCACCAACCCGGCCGCGGTGCTCGGCCCGCGCGACCCGGTGGCGGCGTCGCCGGGGACCGAGGCGTTCGACTACGAGCTCGAGGTCGCCGCCGTGATCAGTCGCGGCGGGTCCGACATCCCCGTCGACCGGGCGTGGGAGCACGTCGCGGGCCTGACGATCCTCGTCGACTGGAGCGCGCGGGACCTCCAGGAGCACGAGATGTCCGTGGGGCTCGGGCCGGCGAAGGGCAAGGACTCGGCGACGACGCTCGGGCCCTGGCTCGTGACCCCCGATGAGCTCGAGCCGTTCCGGCGGGGTGCGGGGTTCAACCGCGCGATGCGCGCGAGCGTCGACGGCGTGCCGTACAGCGAGGGCACGCTCGCCGACCTCACGTGGTCCTTCGAGCAGATGATCGCCTACGCCTCCCGGGGCACCCGCCTCGTCCCCGGCGACGTGCTCGGCTCGGGCACCGTCGGGACCGGGTGCATCCTCGAGCTCTCCCGGGTGCACGGCCGCGAGCGCTACCCCTACCTGCGGGCCGGTGACCGCGTCGAGCTGGCCGTCGAGGGCCTGGGCGCGATCGAGGTCCCCGTCGAGCCGGCCCGGGCGGTGCAGCCCCTCGGGCCACCGCGACCGGCCCGAGGAGTCCGGACGTGAGCACCCACCGGGCGACGATCGGACTCGGAAACCGGGTCCGCAGGACCCGGTTTCCTGGCGTACCTCCCGAGCGGACGCCGAGCCCCCGCGATCCTCAATGACCCTCGGCGTACTCCGGCGGGGCGTCCGATCCCGGCGCCGTCGGCAGGCCCGCCGCCTCCCAGGCGCGGTACCCGCCGACGACGTCGGTGGCCCGGTGGATCCCGAGGTCCTGCAGCGCGGCGGCGGCCAGCGAGGACGTGTAGCCCTCCGAGCACAGCACCACCCAGGGCACGTCGTGGTCGGTCGCCTCGGGGATGCGGGCGTCCGAGGCCGGGTCGAGGCGCCACTCCAGGTGGTTGCGCTCGATGACCACGGCGCCCGGGACGGTGCCCTCGGCCAGCCGCTGCCAGCCGGGCCGGATGTCGACCAGGCGGGCGCCGTCGTCCAGCGCGGCGGCCGCGTCGGCCGGCTCGAGCCGGGTCAGCCGGGCACGCGCCGCGGCCAGGACCTCCGCGATCGTCGTCATGCCAGGACGTCGCCTCCCTCGGGGGACGCTCCCGGCTCGACGAGCTCGGAGCGCGTGCGCGTGAGCGTGCCCCGGTCGACGTCGTAGTAGGACATGGTCGACAGCGGCGGCGAGTAGGCGTGGACGCTCACCGCGGGCTCCGTGCGGCGGTTCGAGACGTCGTGCACGTGCCCGAGGGGGAACGACGCCCCGGACGACGCCGAGAGCGTGCGGCGCCGCAGCCCCGGCCCGGTCGCGGCGAGCTCCTCGGGGGTGACCTCGTGGTCCTCGGGGCGCCCGGAGGTCCAGCGCCACTCGGTGAGCTCGCCGCGGACGACGGTCAGGGCGCCGATCGAGCCGCCGTGGTCGTGCAGTTCGGCGGCCTGCTCGGTGGTCCAGCTGATGAGCCAGACGTCGAGGTGCGGGTCGGCGTGCAGGCGGCGCGACCAGCGGTGGGTGTGGTCGACGCGGACCTCGTGCATCCCGGCCACCACCTCGGCGGCGACCTGGCGGGTGATGGCGGTGAGGTCGGCGAGGCTGACGGGGGTGGGCCCGTCGTGCCAGCGGCGGCGGTCACCGTGCAGCGTGCGGGGCAGGAAGGGGAGCGAGGCGGGCGCGTCGGTGCGGGCTGCGGTGACGGCGGAGGTCATGGCGGGACGAATCCTCTGGTGACGATCGGCCGACGTCCAGCGCGTGCGGGACGGAGCGGCCGGGAGAGGTTCCCCGGGGGCGTCGACGCCGCGGGCGGGGAACAGGACTCGTCGTCAGCGACAGCGCTGGTCGAACACCTGCGCACGACGGCTCACCCAGAACGGGTCCAGCTCCTCGCGGCGTGTCACGACGACGATTCCACCACGCCACGGGCGGTCCGTCACCACGGGGTCGCCGGACGGGCCGGACGCGGCGCGGGATCTCTCGACGGGCACGCCGTCGGAGGGTCGACCTAGCCTGGGTGTCGTGCCCGACCCCGCCTCATCCGAGGCTCACGCCTCCGCTCCCCGTCAGGACCCCGCTCCCGAGCAGCACCCCACCGACCCCGTTCCCGACGCCGGGCGGGGTCGTCCCGCCGACCCGCCGACCGGTTGGGTCCGCCGCCTCTCCCGCGACTGCTGGCGCCACCGCGCCCTCACGATCACCTCCGTCGGTGGCTCCATGCTGGGCGTGGGCCTGGAGTCCGTCGGGCCGCTGCTGGTGGCGGTGGCGGTCGACCGCGCGGTCCGTGGGTCCACGGCGGGCCTCGGGCCGATCGTCGCGGGGATCGCCGCCCTGGCCCTGGTCAAGTTCGCGATGGCGTTCGTGCGCCGCTACCTCGGCGGCCGCCTCTCGCTGTCGGTGCAGCACGACCTGCGGCTGCGGGTGTTCCACTCGATCTCGCGGCTCGACGGCCCCCGGCAGGACAAGCTGCGCACCGGCCAGGTGGTCTCCCGCGCGAACTCCGACCTCCAGCAGGTCCAGGGCCTGCTCGGGATGGTGCCGTACTCGGTGGGCACCCTCGCCCAGGTCGTCGTCTCCGTCGTGATCATGGCCTGGCTCTCGCCCCTGCTCACCGTGGTGGCGCTGGTCACGCTGCCGGTGGCCCTCGTCTTCACCACGGTGATGCGCCGGCGCCTGTTCCCGGCGACCTGGTCGGCCCAGCAGCGCGCGGCCGAGGTCGCGCAGGGCGTCGAGGAGACCGTCACCGGCGTCCGGGTGGTCAAGGGCTTCGGGCAGGAGGAGCGCGAGACCTCGCGGCTCGCCGAGGTCGCCGGGCGCCTCTACGGCGACCGCCTCCGGGCGGCCCGGCTCACGGCGCGGCTGACCCCCACGCTGTCCGCGCTGCCGACCCTCGGTCAGCTCGTGGTGTTCGCCCTCGGCGGCGCGCTCGCCCTCTCCGGCCAGATCACCATCGGGACCTTCCTCGCCTTCACCACCTACATCGCGGCGCTGATCGCCCCGGCGCGGATGGTGGCCGCGGTCGTCGTCACCGGCCAGCTGGCGCGGGCCGGCGTCGAGCGCGTCTACGAGCTCATCGACTCCCAGCCCGACATCGTCGACCCCCCGGCGGCGGTCACCCTCCCCGCCGGGCCGGTCGGGCTCGAGCTCGACGACGTGCGCTTCGGCTACGCCCGCAGCGAGCCGGTCCTCGACGGGGTCTCGCTGACGGTGCGCCCGGGCGAGACGCTCGCGGTGATCGGGACCGCGGGCTCCGGGAAGTCGACGGTGGCGCTGCTCGTCCCCCGCTTCTACGACGTCCAGGGCGGCGCCCTGCGGGTCGGCGGGCACGACGTGCGCGATCTCTCCCTCGGCTCGCTGCGCCGGACGGTCGGCGTGGTGTTCGAGGAGGCCTTCCTGTTCTCCGACTCGGTGCGGGCCAACATCGCCTACGGCAGCCCGGACGCCACCGACGCCCAGGTCCGGGCCGCCGCCGCGGCCGCCCAGGCCGACGAGTTCATCCGGGAGCTCCCCGACGGCTACGACACCCGCGTCGGCGAGCGGGGGCTCACCCTCTCCGGGGGGCAGCGCCAGCGCGTGGCCCTGGCCCGCGCCCTGCTCTACGACCCCCGGGTGCTCGTGCTCGACGACGCGACGAGCGCCGTGGACGCCGCCACCGAGGCCGCGATCGGCGAGACGCTGCGGACCGTCACCGCCGAGCGCACCACCCTCGTGATCGCCCACCGCCGATCCACCCTCGCGCTCGCCGACCGGATCGCCGTGCTCGACGAGGGCCACGTGGTCGACGTGGGCACCGCGGCCGAGCTCGGCCGGCGCTGTGACCTGTTCAACGCCCTGCTCGCGGGGCCGGGAGAGCAGATCGACCAGCCGGGTCGCGCCCGCATCGACGTCGCCGAGGGCCCGGGCGCCGACGGCACGACGCCGTCGCTGTGGCCCACGCCCGACCAGGTCGAGGGCGCCGACGCCCCCGCGGGCGACCGGGGCGGCCCCGACCCCCTCGCCGCCGGGCTCGACGGCACCGTCTCCTCCCAGGAGATGCAGGCCGCCCTCGCCACGCTGCCGCCTGCCGACGAGCGGCCCGACCTGCACGGGGAGGACCCCACCGCGCCCGATCCCGGCTTCCGGCTGGCCCACCTGCTGCGCCCGGTCCGTCTCGCGTTCGCCGCGGTGATCGCGCTGGTGGCCGTCGACGCGCTCGCCACGGTCGCGTTCCCCTCGCTCGCCCGGCTCGCCGTCGACGGCGGCATCAACGGGCGGGCGCCCTCGATCCTGGCGCTCGCCGTCGGCATCGGCCTCGGCGTGATCGTCATCGACTGGATCGTCGTGTTCGCCCAGACCGTGCTCACCGCCCGCGTCGGCGAGAGCAGGCTCTACCTGCTGCGGGTGCGCAGCTTCGCCCACCTGCAGCGCCTCGGGCTGGACTTCTACGAGCGCGAGCTCGGCGGCCGGATCATGACGCGGATGACGACGGACGTGGACGCCCTCTCGTCGTTCCTGCAGACCGGGCTGGCGCAGGCCGTCGTCTCCCTGCTCACCGTGCTCGGGGTGGCGGTGGCGCTGCTCGTCACGGACATCGAGCTCGCCCTGGTGGCGCTGGCGGTGATGCCGATCCTCCTGGTGGCCACGGTGATCTTCCGGCGGCTCTCGTCGCGGGCCTACGCCGAGGCCCGCGAGCGGGTCGGCGTCGTGAACGCCGACCTCCAGGAGAACGTGGCCGGCCTGCGGGTCGCCCAGGCCCACACCCACGAGGCGGCCTCCGCCGCGCACTTCGCCGGCAACAGCGACGCCTACCGCCGCGCACGGATGCGGGCGCAGCGGCTGATCGCCACCTACTTCCCCTTCGCCAACCTGCTCTCCGACCTGGCCCAGGCGGCGGTGCTCGGCGTCGGGGCGGCGCGGGTGGCCCAGGGCGACCTGTCGTCCGGGATCCTCGTGGCGTTCGTGCTCTACCTGTCGATGTTCTTCGGCCCGGTCCAGCAGCTCTCGCAGGTCTTCGACGGCTACCAGCAGGCCCGCGTCGGCCTGACCCGCATCTCCGAGCTGCTGCGCACCCCCACCTCGGTCCCCGCCGCGATCGAGCCGGTCCCCGTGGGCGCGATCCGGGGGGACGTGGAGCTGCGCGACGTCGGCTTCTCCTACGCCGGCGCCGACACGCCCGCCCTCTCCGACATCACCCTGCGTGTCCCGGCCGGACGGACCGTGGCGCTGGTGGGCGCGACCGGAGCGGGCAAGTCGACGATCGTGAAGCTCGTCGCCCGCTTCTACGACACGACCTCCGGGGCGGTGCTCGTCGACGGGGTCGACGTGCGCCGCTACGACCTGCCCGGGCTCCGGCACCGGCTCGGGGTGGTGCCGCAGGAGGCCCACCTGTTCGTGGGGGACATCGCCTCGAACATCGCCTACGGACGGCCCGACGCGAGCCCCGCGCAGATCGAGGAGGCGGCCCGGCGGGTCGGCGCCCTCGACGTGGTGGCCTCGCTGCCCGCCGGGTTCCGCCAGCCCGTGGGCGAGCGGGGCGGGGGGCTCTCCGCCGGGCAGCGCCAGCTCGTGGCCCTGGCCCGCGCCGAGCTCGTCGACCCGTCCCTGCTGCTGCTCGACGAGGCCACCGCGGCCCTCGACCCCGCCACGGAGTCGGCCGTGCTGGCCGCGGGTGACCGGGTCGCGGCCCGGCGCACCACCTTCGTCGTCGCCCACCGCCTCGCCACCGCGGCCCGCGCCGACCGCATCGTGGTGCTCCACGGCGGGCGGATCGTCGAGGAGGGCACGCACGAGGAGCTGCTCGACGCCGACGGGCGCTACGCCCTGCTGTGGCGGACCGGGGCGGCCACCGCCGACGACGCGGAGGAGCTGGTCGAGCGCGAGGGCGTCACCCCGGGGGGTGCGGCGGTCGCATGAACCGGTGCAGTCGGCTACAGGGCCGCCACCCGGATCCACACGGAGCGCTAACCTGGGGTCCGTTTCCACCCCCGCACGCGATTGAGGCGATTTCGAGCCGTGTCGACGAGTAGCCCGGCAGCTCAGTTCGGTCCGAACGAGTGGCTGGTCGACGAGATGTACCAGCGCTACCTGGCCGACCCGAACTCGGTGGATGAGGCGTGGCACGAGTTCTTCGCGGACTACGCCCCGTCGGACGGGGAGAACACCGCCGGGGCCAACTCCGCGTCGTCCACCGGGGCGTCGTCCGGGGCAGCCGCGACCCCGGCGTCCGGGACCTCGGGCGCCGCCTCGTCGTCGTCGACCAACGGGAGCGCGAGCGCCCCGTCGTCGAGCGCCAACGGGAGCAGCGCCAACGGCAGCGCGCCCGCCCGGGCCGCGTCGTCGGCCTCGTCCTCGGCCACCCAGCAGAAGTCCGCCTCGCGGCAGACCTCGGGCGGCAACGGCTCCGCGTCCTCGCGCCCGACCGGCGAGACGCCCAGCGAGAGCAAGCCCGCCGCCGGGTCCACCACGCCGGCGAAGTCCCAGGGCGACGACGCGGACGACGTCACCGTCCGTCCGCTGCGGGGCGCGGCAGGAGCGATCGCCAAGAACATGCAGGCGTCGCTGGAGCTGCCGACCGCGACGAGCGTGCGCGCGGTCCCGGCGAAGCTCCTGGCCGACAACCGCATCGTGATCAACAACCACCTGCGCCGGTCGCGGGGCGGCAAGGTCTCGTTCACCCACCTGCTCGGCTACGCGATGGTCCGGGCGCTGGCGCAGTTCCCGAACATGAACCGCCACTACGGCACCGACGACAAGGGCAAGCCCGCCGTCGTCGACCCGGGGCACGTCAACCTCGGCCTCGCCATGGACCTGCAGGGCAAGGACGGGTCCCGCTCGCTCGTGGTGGTCGCGCTCAAGGGCTGCGAGAAGCTGAACTTCGCCCAGTTCTGGGCCGCCTACGAAGAGGTGGTCCGCAAGGCCCGCACCGGGAAGCTGACCACCGAGGACTTCGCGGGCGTCACGATCAGCCTGACCAACCCCGGCACGATCGGGACGAACCACTCGGTGCCGCGCCTGACCGTCGGCCAGGGCACGATCGTGGGCGTCGGCGCGATGGAGTATCCGGCCGAGTTCCAGGGCGCGAGCGACGAGCGCCTCGCGAACATGGGCATCAGCAAGATCATCACGCTGACGTCCACGTACGACCACCGGATCATCCAGGGCGCCGAGTCGGGCGACTTCCTGCGGCGCATCCACCACCTCGTGCTCGGCGAGGAGGGGTTCTACGACGAGATCTTCGCCGCGCTGCGCATCCCCTACGAGCCGATCCGCTGGACCCAGGACCTGCCCGAGACCTCGATCGACCGCACCGCGCGGATCATCGAGCTGATCGACGCGTACCGGACCCGCGGCCACCTGATGGCCGACACCGACCCGCTCGACCACCCGCAGCGCAAGCACCCCGACCTGGACATCCAGAGCCACGGGCTGACGCTGTGGGACCTCGACCGCGAGTTCCCGGTCGACGGGTTCGCCGGGCGGCAGGCGATGAAGCTGCGCGACATCCTCGGGGTGCTGCGCGACTCGTACTGCCGGACCATCGGCATCGAGTACATGCACATCCTCGACCCCGAGAAGCGCGCCTGGCTGCAGGAGCGCATCGAGGTGCCGCACGAGAAGGTGCCGGTCGCCGAGCAGAAGTACATCCTCTCGAAGCTCAATGCGGCCGAGGCGTTCGAGGCGTTCCTGCAGACGAAGTACGTCGGGCAGAAGCGGTTCTCGCTCGAGGGCGCGGAGACCGTCATCCCGCTGCTCGACGCGGTGCTCGACGAGGCCGCGGCGCACGAGATGGACGAGGTCGTCATCGGGATGCCGCACCGCGGCCGCCTGAACGTGCTCGCGAACATCGTCGGGAAGCCGGTCTCGCAAATCTTCCGGGAGTTCGAGGGCAACCTCGACCCGGGCCAGGCCCACGGCTCCGGCGACGTCAAGTACCACCTCGGCGCCGAGGGCAAGTTCTTCCGGATGTTCGGCGACGGCGAGACCACGGTGTCGCTGACGAGCAACCCGTCGCACCTCGAGGCCGTCGACCCGGTCCTGGAGGGCATCGTCCGCGCCAAGCAGGACGTGCTCGACAAGGGCCAGGACGGCTTCACCGTCATGCCCGTCGCCATGCACGGCGACGCCGCGTTCGCCGGCCAGGGCGTGGTCGCCGAGACGCTGAACCTCGCCCTGCTGCGCGGGTACCGCACCGGCGGCACGGTGCACGTGATCGTCAACAACCAGGTCGGCTTCACCACCGCGCCGGAGCACACCCGCTCCACGCACTACTGCACCGACGTGGCGAAGATGATCGACGCGCCGGTCTTCCACGTGAACGGCGACGACCCCGAGGCCTGTGTCTGGGTGGCGCGCCAGGCCGTCGAGTTCCGCGAGCGGTGGAACTCCGACGTCGTGATCGACATGATCTGCTACCGCCGGCGGGGCCACAACGAGGGCGACGACCCCTCGATGACCCAGCCGGAGATGTACGACGTCATCGACGCGAAGCGCTCGGTCCGCAAGACCTACACCGAGTCGCTCATCGGCCGTGGCGACATCTCGCTCGAGGAGGCCGAGCACGCGCTGCGCGACTACGGCAGCCAGCTCGAGCACGTCTTCAACGAGGTCCGCGAGCTCGAGAAGGCGCAGGTCGAGCCCAGCCCCTCGGTCGAGTGGGAGCAGGCGATGCCGAACTCCCTCCAGACCGCGGTGCCGCTCGACGTCGTGCAGCGCATCGCCCGGGCGTTCGTCGAGCTCCCCGAGGGCTTCACGGTGCACCCGCGGGTGAAGCCGGTCCTCGAGCGCCGCGGGAAGGCCGCCGCGACCGACTCCCAGGAGGGGATCGACTGGGCGTGGGCCGAGCTGCTCGCGTTCGGCTCCCTGCTCATCGACGGGAAGCTCGTCCGGCTCTCCGGCCAGGACTCCCGCCGCGGCACGTTCGTGCAGCGCCACTCGGTGCTCATCGACCGGCACACCGGCGAGGAGTACGTCCCGCTGCGCCACCTGACGGCCGACCAGGGCCGGTTCATGCCCTACGACTCGGCGCTGTCCGAGTTCGCCGCCGTCGGGTTCGAGTACGGCTACTCGGTGGTGAACCACAACGCGCTGGTCCTCTGGGAGGCCCAGTTCGGCGACTTCGTGAACGGCGCCCAGTCGATCATCGACGAGTTCATCTCGTCCGGTGAGGCGAAGTGGGGCCAGACCTCCGACGTCGTCCTGCTGCTGCCGCACGGCCACGAGGGCCAGGGCCCGGACCACACCTCCGGGCGCATCGAGCGGTTCCTGCAGCTGTGCGCCGAGGGGTCGATGACCGTCGCGCTCCCGTCGAGCCCGGCGAACTACTTCCACCTGCTGCGTCGCCACGCCACCGACGGCGTCCGCCGCCCGCTCGTCGTCTTCACCCCGAAGTCGATGTTGCGCAACAAGGCCGCGGTGAGCCCGGTCGACGAGTTCACCTCCGGCGGCTACCGCCCGATCCTGGACGACCCGTCGTTCGCCTCCGCCGACAAGGCCGCGGGCGCCTCGCGGCTGCTGCTCTGCGCGGGCAAGCTCTACTACGAGCTGGTGGCCGCGCGGGAGAAGGCCGGACGCACCGACGACGTCGCGATCGTCCGGCTCGAGCAGCTCTACCCGATCGCCTCGGACGAGATCTCCTCGATCGTGGCCCGCTACGAGAACGTCTCGGACATCGCCTGGGTCCAGGAGGAGCCGGCGAACCAGGGCGCGTGGCCGTTCCTCGGGCTCAACCTCCCCGACAAGGTCCCGTCGCTGCGCGGGCTGCGTCGCATCTCCCGGCGTCGCATGGCCGCGCCCGCGGCCGGCGTCGCGAAGGTGCACGAGGTCGAGCAGAAGGCGCTGATCGCGGAGGCCGTGGAGCAGTAGGACACCCAGCGGAGCAGAGCTGGCCCGGGGAGACGTCGTGTACTTCACCGATCGCGGGATCGAGGAGCTCGAGGAGCGGCGCGGCGAGGAGGAGGTCTCCCTGGCCTGGCTCGCCGACCGCCTCCGGGCCTTCGTCGACGCCCACCCCGAGCACGCCGGTGCCGCCGACCGGTTCGCGACGTTCCTGGCGCGGGACGACGAGGTGGACTAGGGGCACTACCCGATGCCCGCCGAGGACAGCCAGTCTCGCGCGACCTGGGCCGGGTCGGGTCTGTCGGGGCCGTCGAGCCGGCGGTTGAGGTCGGTGAGCGTCGCGGTGTCGAGCTTGAGCGAGATCCGGTTGAGCACGTCCGCGACGGTGGGGTTCGACAGCTTCGACGCGTTGATCACCGGCACGACCTGCTGGGCGGCGAAGTTCGAGCGCGGGTCGTCGAGGATCACGAAGTCGTTCGCCGGGATCGACGGGTCGGTGGTGAACAGGTCCGCCGCCTGCACGGTGCCGGTGCGCAGCGCGGCGACGGTGAGCGGGCCGCCCGCGTCGAGGGGTTTGAAAGCGGCGACCCTGCACCCGTAGTGCTGCTGCAGGCCGGGGATCCCGTACGCGCGGGTCGCGAACTCCGGCGGGCCGCCGAAGGTCAGCGCCGGGCAGAGCCGGGTGAGGTCGGCGATCGAGCGGAGGCCGTTCTGCGTCGCGAACGCGCGGGTGACGACGACGGCGTCCTGGTCCTCGGCGGCGCTGGGCTGCAGGACGCGCAACGATGGCGGGAGCGTCCGGTCGATCCGGGCGTAGACGTCGGCGGGGGCCGTGGCACCGGACTGCGGGTCGAGGTAGCGCAGCAGGTTGCCGGTGTAGTCCGGCACGAGGTCGACGGTGCCGTCGCGCAGCTGGGGGAAGTAGGTCTCGCGGTTGCCGATGCCGAACCGGCGCTCGACGGTCACCCCGCGGATCGACAGCGCCGTCGCGTAGATCTCCGCGAGCAGCCGGTTCTCGGGGAAGTCCGCCGACCCGACACGGATCGTGCCGGGGGCCGAGGGCCCCTGCGGGGACTCCGCGAGCGGGTCGCCGGAGTCGCCGCACGCCGCGAGCAGCAGCCCGAGGACCGTGAGGACCACGGCGACGAGGCACGACGGCGCTCGACCGGTTCGCCGAGGCACGGGACGGAGGGAGCTCACCGGGACCGATCCTCGCAGGTCGGCCCCGGGGACCTCAGGAGGCGTCGGCGACGTCCGTCGTGATCGGGCCCCGCGCGAGGATCTCCGCGAGCGCCGCGGAGGGCATCGCCCGGGCGAACAGCCATCCCTGGTAGGCGTCGACACCGAGGTCGCGCAGCACCGCGAACTGGTCGGCGTCCTCCACGCCCTCGGCCACACAGGTCTGGCCGATGGCCGCGGCGAGCTCGACGACCGCGCGGGCCACCGCCCGGTCCGACTCCCCCGTCGCGACGCCCCGGACGAACCCGCGGTCGAGCTTGACGATCTGGGCGGGCAGCCCGGTCAGCCGCGACAGCGACGAGTAGCCGGTGCCGAAGTCGTCGACCGCGAACCGGACACCCGCCGCGATCAGCTCGTTCATCTCGCGCAGCGTCGAGGGCGGCAGGTCGGCGAGGCAGGTCTCGACGAGCTCGAGCACCAGCCGGTCCCACGGGAGACCCGACGAGGTGACGATCTCGTGCACCGTCGTCAGGAAGTCCGGGTCGCCGGGCAGCAGGCCCGCGAGGTTGACCGCGACGGAGGCCGCCGGGAGGCCGTCGCACGTGGGCCACGTCGCGGCCTCGCGCACCGCGGTGCGCAGCACCCAGCGGTCGAGGTCGCCGAGCAGGTCGGCGGCCTCGGCGATCGGGAGGAACTTGTCCGGGAAGATCATCCCGTGCTCGGGGTGCTGCCAGCGCACCAGCGCCTCGGCGGTCTGCACCCGCCCGTCCGCCCCGACGACGGGCTGGAAGTGCAGCACCAGCTCGTCGTTGACCATCGCCTGCCGCAGCTGCGACTCCATCTTCAGCGCCTCGTCGGCGCCCCGCATGATCGCCTCGTCGGCCAGCGCGACCCGGTTCGAGCCGCTCTTCGCCTCGAACAGGGCGGCGTCGGCGAACCGGACGAGGTCACCGGTGGCGGGGTGGTCCGGGGCGTCGAGCGGGGCCACGGAGAGGACCTGCTCGATGGGGTCGCCCGTGAGGTCGATGTCCGGCTCGCCGGGCAGCGCCGGCAGGCCGAGGGTGGCGCCGACCGCCGCGCCGATCGTCGCCGAGACCCGGACCAGCTGGCCGTGCACGGGCACCGCGGTGCGCAGGATGCGCCCGACGACGGCGGTGAGCTCGTCCAGCCCGCCGTGCGCGTCGACGTCGGCGCAGACCACGACGAACTCGTCCCCGGAGTGCCGGGTGGCGCTGCAGCCGGACGGCAGGCCCTCGCGCAGCCGGGCGGCGAGGACCACCAGCAGCTCGTCGCCCGCGTCGTGTCCGAGCGAGTCGTTGACCCGCTTGAAGTTGTCGAGGTCGCAGAACAGCACCGCCGTGCGGCGCGCGCTCGGCCCGGCGAGCAGGTGCGAGACCGCGCGGGAGAGCGCCCGGCGGTTGGGCAGGCCGGTCAGCTCGTCGTGCATCGCCTGGTGGCGCAGCGACGCCTCGACCCGGCGGCTCTCGGTGACGTCGGTGAAGACGACGAGGTGGGTGGCCCGCCCGATGTCGTCGACCGACACCGACACGTGCAGCTCGCACCAGACCGGCTCGGTGTCGGCGCCGCGCGCTCCCCGCTCGCGGCGTCGCAGGGCCCGGGCGGCGCACGACCAGGAGATCGAGCCCGCGGAGCCGGCGGGGCGTGCGAGCAGCGGGGTCGCGCCGGTCGGGTCGGCCCCGGGGGCGAGGGCCGCGCGCTCGGCGGCGAGGTCGAGCAGTTCGTCGGCGCGGCGGCCCCGCAGCGAGTCCTGCCCCTCGCCGATCAGCCGGCAGA
Source organism: uncultured Actinomycetota bacterium (assembly GCA_963849235.1). Classification (GTDB taxonomy): domain Bacteria; phylum Actinomycetota; class Actinomycetes; order Mycobacteriales; family Pseudonocardiaceae; genus Actinomycetospora. The sequence continues at coordinate 232,037 of CAWKGY010000022.1, forward strand.
GCGACTGGTTGGCCTGGACGAGGCGCTCGTGGTCGTCGAAGAGGGCGACCCCCACCGGGGCGACCGCGAGCAGGTCGGTGAACCGCTGCGTGGAGGCCCGCATCCGGGTCTCGATCGCCCGGCGCTCGGTGACGTCCTCGACCGCCCCGGCGACGACCACCCGGTCCCCCACCGCCGTGCGTGCGGCCCGCACGTGCAGCACGCGCGTCGGGTCGTGGGCGGGGCGGACCTCGAGGTCGAGCGGCGCGCCCTCCTCGAGCATGGCGCGCCACCGGGCCCCGACCTGCGCCCGGTCGACGGGGTGGACGCTCTCGCCGACCGCGTCCCGGCCCGTCGCGCCGAACGGCGGCAGGCCGAGCAGGGTGCGCGCCACCGGGTTGATCACCCAGGTGCCGTTCGTGCGGTCGTTCTCGAAGGAGCCGACGCCGGCGAGGCGGCTGAGCTCCTCGAGCCGACGGCGCTCGTCCGCGACGGCCGCGTCGACGCCGTGGCGCCCGGGCGAGGTCGTCAGGTCGCTGACGTCGACCACGAGCAGCGCCTGGTACGGCGTCCGGGGACCTGGCGCCAGCGCACCAGCCGGACCGGGAGCGGCGCCTGTCCGGCGCGGGGGATATCGCCCTGCTCGCCGGACGCGCCGGTGGAGGGCCGCGCGACGACGACGGCCTCCAGGGGCCGGCCGACCAATCCTCGGCGGGCACACCGGCCAGGCGCGTGAACTCGGGCGAGACCGCGACGACCGTCCCGTGCGCGTCGTGGAGCACGACGGGCCCGTCGGGCATCAGGGCCCGCCCGCCCGCCGGGGACCTCGGCCGGCACGGCCACGGTCGGGGTCGCGACGGTCGCCGACGGGTCCGTCCGGTCCTCGGGACGCGGGCGCACCGACGGGGACGGCCGCTCCGTGGGGACGACGACCGTGTCCTCGCCGTCGTCGGGACGGCTGCGGGGGCCGGAGAGGACGGGAAGCGGGGCCGGGAGTGCGGGCAGCCGGCGGCCGGCGTCCCGGGACCGAGGGCTCCTCGGGCGCCGGGGCCGGGACCTCCGCGCGGGCCGGGCGACGGCGGCGGGGCACGGTGGGCAGCGTGGGGCACCCGGGGTCCACCGTGCCCCGGTGCCCGTCTCTGCTCCTCCGAGGTCGACGCCGATCGGTCGGGGGCGAAGGCCCCGGAGGCCTCGGGGGCGGGTCGGGCGAGGGGACGGCGGGGCAACTCGGCGGGGGCACGGTCGCGGGTCGCCTCGGACGCGTCCCCGTCCGACACCCGGACGACGGCGAGTCGTGGCGTGCGCCCCGCTCCGTTCACCTGGTCGCCTCCCTCACCGGCGGTTTCCGGCGCGACCCGTTCGGGTCGGTCTGCCGCCTTCTGATCACCGCAACGAAGGAGACCTCAGTGAGGTCCGGGCACATCACTCCGTCGAGTGGTCCGTGGCGCCGACCGTCCTTTGTTGCGCGGTCGGGTGGCATCAAGTCGAGCGTTCTGTCTCAACCCGAACGATGAGCGGTCCGAACGCTCGCATCGGATGCGACGAACGGCACACCCTCGATCGCGTGTCGCTCGACGGGCAGTGCTCGTCACCCAGACGCGTGTCAGACTGCACGGATCGTGCGGGCCCGGGCGCGCCAACGGTCACCGTCGGCGCCGCGACCGGCACCCGCCGCTCATTCGGTTCACACGTGATCACCCGAACGACGCGTGTGCTCACCGATCCTCGTGCCCCGCCACCTCGGCCACATGGCGGCGGACCACCCCGTCGGACCGGGCCGCCGCGGCGACCGCTGCCGCACGGCGGGGGCGACGCGCGGGTCGAACGCGCTCGGCACGATCTGGTCGACGGCCAGGTCGTCGGCGGCCAGCGGGAAGATGGCGTCGGCGGCGGCCAGCTTCATGTCCTCGGTGATCGGCGTGCCCCGGCGTCGAGGGCGCCCGCGGAACACGCCGGGGAACGCGAGCACGTTGTTGATCTGGTTCGGGAAGTCGCTGCGGCCGGTGGCGACGATCGCGGCGTACGCCCGCGCCCGTCGGGGTGGATCTCGGGGTCCGGGTTGGCAGCGCGAACACGATGGCGTCGGGGGCCATCGGCGCGATCAGCTCGTCGGGCACCAGCCGGCGCGGACAGGCCGATGAAGACGTCGGCGCCCGCCAGGCCTCGGCGAGGCCGCCGGACAGTCCGCGCGGGTTGGTCGCTCGGCGGCCACGCGCTTGACGGGTTCAGTCGTCGCCCCGGTGTGGAGGAGCCCCGCGAGTCGAGCACCGACGAGTCGCGGACGCCGGCGGCGAGCAGGATCCTCGCGCAGGCGACGCCGGCGGCCCCGGCGCCGGAGATGACGACGCGAAGGTCGGCCAGGGCGCGGTCGAGCACCGCGGTCGCGTCCGCGCAGGGCGGCGAGCACCACGATCGCCGTGCCGTGCTGGTCGTCGTGCATGACCGGGCAGTCGAGCGCCTCGATCAGCCGGCGTTCGAGCTCGAAGCAGCGCGGCGCCGAGATGTCCTCGAGGTTGACCGCGCCGAACGATCGGCCGCAGCCGCACTGACCGTCTCCACGATCTCGTCGACGTCGGTGGTGTCGAGCACGACGGGATGGAGTCGAGCCCGCCGAACGTCTTGAACAGCGCCGACTTGCCCTCCATCACCGGCAGCGCCGCCCGCGGGCCGAGGTCGCCGAGCCCGAGCACGGCGGTGCCGTCGGTGACGACGGCGACCAGCCGGTACGCCCAGGTGTACCGCGCGGCAGCGCGGGGTCCCCGGCGATCGCGCGGCTCACCTTGGCGACCCCGGGCGTGTAGGCGATGGCCAGTTCACGACGGCGCCGGGGCGCAGGGTGGCGACGTCGGAGCTTGCCGCCCAGGTGCGCCGCGAAGATCTCCTCGTCGGTGAGGTCACGGCCGTCGACGGCCGGGGGGCTGGTGTCGGCGTGGGTGCTGCTCACGCGGTCCTCCTGCGGGGTGGGGTCGATGGGGTCCCGGGGCACCGCGGTGGGGCCGCTCGGGAGGCGACGCGGCGGTCGTCGTCGCGATCGCACGGGTCGGGCCGCTCCGCGTCCGGTACCCGGCGTCGTCGGGCTGGTCACCTCGGCCGGTGTCGGAACCGACGGATAGGGTGCGTCGCCGTGAAGGCCGAGGAACTCGCGGTGCCCGGCGCGTGGGTGTTCACCCCGCCGGTCTTCCCCGACGCGCGCGGGGCATTCGCCGCGCCCTTCCAGGCGGAGGTGTTCGCCGGAACCGTCGGGCATCCGCTGCATGTGGCGCAGGCCAACACGAGCGTATCCCGTCGCGGCGTCGTCCGCGGCGTGCACTACGCGGACGTCCCGCCCGGGCAGGCGAAGTACGTGACCTGCTCCGCGGGCGCCCTGCTCGACGTGGTGGTCGACATCCGTGTGGGCTCCCCCACCTTCGGCCGGTGGGACGCCGTCCGGCTCGACGCCGAGGGCCTCCGGGCCGTCTACCTCTCCGAGGGCCTCGGTCACGCGTTCCTGGCGCTCGCCGACGGGACCGTCGCCACCTATCTCTGTTCCACGCCCTACAACCCGGGCGCCGAGCACGGCGTGGACCCGCTCGACCCCGAGCTCGCCCTGCCCTGGACCGAGCACATCTCCGCCGGCGACCTGGTGCTCTCGGAGAAGGACCGGGCCGCGCCGTCGCTGGCCGACGCGCGCGCGGCGGGTGCGCTCCCCGACGTCGAGGTCTGCCGGGCACGCGTGGCCGCGCTCACCGCGGGCTGAGGGAGGTCCGGCCGGTCACCGTCGGTGAGGCGGCGGCCGCACAGGTGCTCGAAATCCGGGTCCCGCGGGCCCGGATCCCCGTCCGTGGTCAGGCTCAGCCCCGACGCCCCGGCGGCCGCACAGATGGCCGCGAACCGGGTCCCGCGGACCCGGATTCCGCGTAGTGATCGAGCTCAGCCCCATGCGGCGGCCGCAGCGAGGACGGCGCGTGCCCGGTCGTCGGAGAGGCCGGTGGTCGTGGGGACCGTGAGCACGGTCCGGCCGCCGGCCACCATCCGGCTGAGGCCCGTGGAGGGCGCCGACGGGGGCGCGAAAACGGGGCCGCGGTCACCGCGACCAGGAGCGGGCCCCGGGGACCGCGCACCGTGCACGTCGTCCGGCCGGTCCCGGGCCCGGCAGCGGCCAATCCGGAGGCGGTGGGGCGGCCGGGACCCGGAACGCCGGGCCACGCGGGGAGCGCGGCCGTGCACCGCGCGGCAGGGGGGTGGGCGGCGGTCGGGGACGCGGTGGTCGAGGACGTCGTGGAGGAGGACGCGGTGGTCGAGGACGCGGTGGTCGATGGCGCCGGCTTCGCGGGAGCGGGCTTCGGGGGTGGGGGGGACGACGCCTCGATGGCGACGGCTTCGCCGAGCTCGAGGGGTGGCCGCGGGCGACGTGGCCGGGGCGGGGCGGCGGCCGAGGTCGACGTGGCGAGGTGGAGGTGGCCGGGGCGACGTGGGCGTGGTCGACGTGTGCGCGGCCGACGGGACCGGGGCGGGGGGCGGTCGGGGGGGTCGGCGGGATCGAGGTCGTCGGCGCGGCGGGCTGGCGGCGGCGGCGGGACCGGACGGCCCGGCCCCGGAGCGGCTCCGGACGCGGTGAGCGTGTCGCCTCGACGGTGGGCGTGTCGCTCCCGACCGGTGATCAGGGCGGGGCCGCCGTCGGCCTGCCATCCCACCTGCCGTCGGGATCCGGATCGAGGGCAAGGGCAGGGCGGCGAGCATCAGGGTGCCGTCCACGACGGGGCCGTCCGGCGAGGCCACCGGCGAGGCCACCCCGGCGAGGCTCCGCCAGCAAGCACACTCCACCATCCCCGTCGCCCGGGCCCATGAGTCCGGGCCCGGCAGCGCCCCGGAGGCATAGGCGTCCGCCCAGCGCAGGACGGTGGCGACGTAGTCCTCGGAATGATTATAGCGGAACGCGGCGTCGTGGCGGGCGGCCGCGTCGGGAGGTCGCCGCCGGAGGAACAGAGGTAGCGGGCGGTGGCAAGGCCGGCGTCGAAGACGTTGTCGGGGTCGGCGCGGCCGTCGCCGTTGCCGTCGGCGCCGTAGGTCCGCAGGCTGGACGGGATGAACTGGGTGGGGCCGACGGCGAGGTCCCAGGTGGCGTCGTGGTCGAGGGCGCCGCCGTCGGTGTCGGGGATGGCGGCGTTGCCGTGGTGCCGGTGAGCTGCGGGCCGAGGATGGGGCGGCGGGTGGTGCCGTCGGCGTCGACCGCTCCCGCGGACGCGTGGCCGGACTCGACCTTGCCGATGCCCGCGACGAGCGGCCAGGTCAGGCGGCAGTCGGGCGCAGTGCGGTCGACCGTGGTCGCGGCGGCGCGGAAGGCGGCGAGCACCGTCTCCGGGAAGCCGAGCGCGCTCCCGCTCGACGTCAGGGGGTCCGGGATCGAGGTGCCGTCGAGGGGCAGGGTCCCGGGCGGCAGCGGCTCGGGGACGGGTCGGGGAGGCGGCCGGTGGCCCCGATGGCGCTGGTGTCGGGCAGCGGGAGGGCGTCGGCGGCCGTCGCGGGCGCGGGCGGTCCGGCGGCGCCGAGGCCCGCGAGCAGCACCACGGCGCCGACCAGGCACGCGGCGACGGGGGCGCGGCGACCGGCCGGCGGGGCCGGTTCGTCGGCGCGGCCGGCGTGCACCCCCCGGCCGGCGACGACGCGGCCGCGACCGCGGGCATCGTCCACGCCGAGGCGGCGGGCGTACGGCGGTCGTCGTCGTCGTCCACGGTGCGCTCGGTCCCCCTGATCGATGGCCCGGGCGCGGCCCCCCGCCGCCCGGTGCGTCCTGGGGATCGTCGTGCGCGGGGGGTGGAGCGCTACGTGAGGTCACCGGTTCCGGGGGGTGATCGTGGCCGCGCCGTGATTTGGCGGGGTCCGCAGCGCGACCTGAGCAACGCGGGAGCCGGCCCGGCCGCGGCCACAACCGGTGCGTGACGACGGCGAGGGCCACCGCCGCCCCCGCCAGCGTGCGGGAGTCGGTGGAGGCCGTGGCGGCGTCGCCGACCGCGAAGCCGGCGCGCACAACCGATACCGTCACCCTCACCAGGCAGGCGCAGCGCGAGCCGCTTCACCGACAGCTGTGCGGCCAGGGTCGGCCAGCGCACCAGGGCGACCACCCCATCCCGGGGGCGCAGGCCCGGGACCGCGAGCACGACGTCGCCGTCGTGCAACGTCGGGACCATCGAGTCACCGCGGACGGCGACCCGCCGCGGGACCCCCCGGCGCAGCCCCAACGCCACCGTCGTCCGGTCCGACGCATCGACGACCCTCCTCACCAGCACGAACTGCTCATGGTCCGGTCCCCCGACGATCATCTCCGTGCGGCTGCCCGGGTGGCGGCACCGGAGTAGGTTGAACCGCGGTCGGAACGATCACCGTGTTCCCCGTGGAGGGGAGTTGGGAGGCGACATGGGACTGCTCGCGAGAACAGTCTCCCCGGGGCGAACGACGCGACGGGGAGAGTGGCGCCGAGCCTGGAGGCCACCGCTCACTGCGACCTCCCCTGCGGCGTCTACGACCCGGCCCAGGCCCGGATCGAGGCCGAGTCGGTCAAGGCGATCCAGGAGAAGTACCAGGGCAACGAGGACCCGGAGTTCCGGGCGCGCGCCATCGAGATCAAGGAGCAGCGCTCCGACCTGGTCAAGCACCACCTCTGGGTGCTGTGGACCGACTACTTCAAGCCGCCGCACTTCGAGAAGTACCCGCAGCTGCACGAGCTGTTCAACAAGGCCACCAAGGCCGCGGGTGCCGCGGCACCAAGGGCTTCCAACGACCCGAAGACCGGCCAGGAGCTGCTGGGCCTCATCGGCGAGATCGACAAGATCTTCTGGGAGACCAAGCAGGCCTGAGTCCCGACGCACACCGCGACGCACCCGTCCCATCTCCGGGGCGGGCGCGTCGTGTGTCGCCCGGTCGTGGGGGGCTTCTGGAGGAGTCGCGGTGAGGGAGAGTCCGGTCGGGCGCATCTACCTGCTGCGCCACGGCGAGACCGACTGGTCACGCACCGGGCGTCACGCGGCCGCACCGACCTGCCGCTGACCGAGCACGGCGGGGGCAGGCCCGGACCGCCGGCCGGCTCCTGGTCACGCTGCGGGGCGAGGACACGCACCCGCCGGTAGTCTGGTGCAGTCCCCGACGCCGGGCGCGCGACACCGCCGCGCTCGCGGGGCTGACGCCGACACCGTGCGCGAGGACCTCGCCGAGTGGGACTACGGCGACTACGAGGGCCGCACGACCCCGACATCCGCACCGAGGACCCGGGCTGGACGGTCTGGACGCACCCCGTTCCGCACGGCGAGACCGGCGAGCAGATCGCGAAGCGCATCGACGGGGTGATCGCCGACGCGGACCGCGAACTGGACCGGCACAACGTCGTGCTCGTCGGCCACGGGCACGCGAGCCGTGTCCTCGTCGCCCGCTACCTGGGTATGGCCCCGGGCGCGGGCGTCGGGTTCGCCTTCAACCCGGCGTCGGTGACGGTGCTCGGGCACGAGCGCGGGAGCGCCGCATCGACCTGCTCGAACGCCCCGGGCGGGTTGGTGGAGCCGCCGCCCCCGCCGGCGGACCGGTAGCGGACCGGTAGCGGACCGGCCGCGCACCTACCGTTCGGCCCAGTCCCGCCCAGGCCCGGGTCAGGACGCCCGCGAGGATCGCCACGCACACCCAGCGCGATCGGCACACCCCACTCCCGGGGCGCCCGCTCATGACCCCCGCGTAGAAGGCGACGCCGAGCCCGAGCAGCTGCACCACGACGACGGGGCCACGCCGCCCTTGGCCCCACGGGCCAGCGCGATCCCGGCCACGGCGACGCCCGCGCCGAGGAGCACAACGAAGGCCCACACCTGCGGGGTAGGGCTGGTCGATCAGCAGCACGACGCCGCGGCGAACAGGGCCGCGCCCTCCAGCGCGCTCGCCGGTGCGGGGACCAGCCCGCCACGGGGCGGCGCGTCGGTCCCGGGGCGGGGGCGGGCCAGGACACGGTCCCAGGGTAGGCGGCCCCCCGCGGCGGGATACGCACACCACGCCCGGCCCAACGGACCAGGGCGCGGCGCTACGGTGGGGAGTACGTGCGCGCCCTGCTCGTGGCCAACCCCTCGGCCACCACCACCACGGCAGCAGGACGCGACGTCATCGCCCACGCGCTCCGCGAGCGAGGTCGAGCTCGAGGTGATGGCCACCCGCTACCGGGGCCACGCGGCCGAGCTCGCCGCGCGAGCCGCGTCGGAGGGCGTGGACCTCGTCGTCGTCCTCGGCGGTGACGGCACGGTCAACGAGGCCCTCAACGGCCTGCTCGTCGACGGGCCCCAGGAGACCGGTGCCGGGCGCTCGGCGTGGTGCCCGGCGGGTCCGCGAACATCTTCGCCCGCGCCCTCGGCGCCCCGCGGGACCCCCTGGAGGCCACCCATCAGCTTCTGGAGGCCCTCGCCACCGACGCAGGCCCGCACCGTGGGCCTCGGGCGGGCCGACGAGCGGTGGTTCTCCTTCAACGCCGGCCTCGGGGTGGGACGCCGACGTCATCGCCGCCATGGAGCACGCCCGGGACCGCGGCCGCGGGGCGACCCCGACCCGCTACGTGGCCACCTCCTTCCAGCGGTGGGCGACGGCGCGGGCCAACCGGCCGTCGTTGCGCATCGAGGAATCCCCGGTCACGACCCGGTCGAGGGCGTCAAGCTCGCGCTGGTCTCCAACACCGGACCCGTGGACCTGCCTCGGCGGGCGGGCCGTGCGCACCAACCCCGGCTGCTCGTTCGACGGCGGGCTGGGCCTGTTCGCGCTGCGTCGGCTCGGCCTGCCCACCATCGGGCGGATGGTCCGGCGGAGGCCTCCGAGGACGGGTTCACCGAGCTGGGCGCGGTCCTGCGCGACGACGACGTCCCCGCGCTGCGCGTCACCTCGGACGAGCCGGTGAACCTGCAGGTGGACGGCGACCACCTGGGACGGCGCAGCGACGTGGAGTTCTTCGCGGTACCGCACGCGCTGCGGGTCGTCGTCTAGCCGACGTGACCCCGGTCACCCGGCCGCCGTCGGCGAGCCGCCGGACGACGTCCGCGGGCCGACGAGCGGGGCCTTGATCCGGCCTTCGGGGGACTGTCGGCCCGGCTTCACGGGCACGGAGCACTGCCTCAGGCATCGTAGCGACCGTTCACCGCCGTCCGGCGGCCGGGTCGACGCCTCGTCGATCTGCGTTTTCCGCTCGTCGCAGTGATCACGCCGTCACGGTCCGCCGATATCCACTCACCGACCGACCATGCCCGTCGAGCCGCTTGGGACTCGATCCAGACGCGTTCCTCCTGCAGATTCTGGGTCATCCCCCGCGAGAGCCGGGCAGGAATTCACCACGCAGAACTGCTCGGCCGGGTCCCCGGGAGGCGGAGATTCTCTCCGCAGACCGGTGGGCGCGGGGGGCGGACACGCCGGACGTCCGACCACGGCTTCGTCGCCGCAGGTCGGGACGCTCGACGGATCGGCCTCCAGGAACGGCGCAGGACCAAGAACAGCGCGAGGGGCCGCTGGAGGCCCCGGGTGATTCCGCCCGACGGAATCGCCAACGACCACCGCAACCCGGTGCGCTCCCCGAGTCGCACCCCAGCGGGAGACCAGCACGATGGACTGGCGGAACGACGCTGCTTGCCGCGACGAGGACCCGGAACTGTTCTTCCCGGTCGGTACGAGTGGCCCGGCGCTCTCTCAGATCACGCAGGCCAAGGCCGTGTGCCGTCGCTGCCCCGCGATGTCCGAGTGCCTGAGCTGGGCCCTCGAGTCCGGTCAGGACGCCGGTGTGTGGGGCGGCGCGAGCGAGGACGAGCGCCGCGCCATGAAGCGCTACGGAGTCCGGGTCGACGTCCAGTCCTGACCCGGCCCGACCGGCAGCGCGGCGGACGCTCGCTCCCCACGCGTCCGCCCCAGACCGGCGCCGCACGACAGCACCACCTCGAGTGGGCCCGGGGCCCCCTCGGTCGAGGTTCCTCGACCGAGGGGGCCCTTCGCTCGTTCCGGGTCAGGAGCGGGAGCGGTCCCCGCGGTGCGGCAGCGGGATCGCCAGCTCGGCGTGGGCGCCGCCCTCGGCGCCCGGACGCAGGCGCAGCGTCACGTCGAGCTCGGAGTCGACGAGCGTGCGGACGATCTGCAGGCCGAGCCCCGGGGCCCGCTCCAGAGAGAAGGTCTCCGGCAGCCCGCGGCCGTCGTCGACGATCTCGATCAGCAGCCGGCTCGCGGTGCGGGTCGCGACGATGCGCACGGTGCCCGTCGTGCCTTCCCCGAATCCGTGCTCGAGGGCGTTCGAGACCAGCTCGGTGACCACCATGACCAGCGGGGTGGCCATCGCCGCCGGCAGCACGCCCGCGCGGCCCTCGCGCCGCATCGCCACCCCGGCCCCGGGACGCACGACGTCGTTGAGCATGGGCACGACCCCGGCCAGCACGTCGTCGATGTCCACCCGCTCGTCGACCGAGGCCGCCAGCGCCTCGTGCACCAGCGCGATCGACGCGACCCGGCGCATCGACTCGGTCAGCGCGAGCGGGCCTCGTCGTGCCGCGTCCGGCGGGCCTGCAGGCGGAGCAGCGCCGCGACCGTCTGCAGGTTGTTCTTCACGCGGTGGTGGATCTCGCGGATGGTGGCGTCCTTGCTCATCAGGGCGCGGTCGCGACGGCGGACCTCGGTCACGTCGCGCACGAGCACCAGCGCGCCGCTCGGGACCCCCCGCGGCCGCAGCGGCAGCGCCCGGATGATCGCGGTCGCCCCGCGACCCTCCACCTCGACCCGCGTGGACGGGGAGCCCGCGAGCGCGTCCCGCAGCTGGTCACCGCCTCGGCGCCCTCGAAGGGGTCGGCCGAGACCTTCCGGGCCACGGTCGGCAGGTCGGCGCCCACCAGCTCGTCGCTCCAGCCGAGCCGGTGGAAGGCCGACGCCGCGTTCGGGCTCGCGTAGAGCACCGTGCCGGCCGCGCTCGCGCCGGACCAGGCCGTCGCCCACCCGCGGCATCGAGCGGCCCTCGTCCGCGGTCTCGGCGGTCGGGAAGGTGCCGTCGGCGATCATCTGGCACAGGTCGCCTGCGACGGCCAGGTAGGCGATCTCGAGGGTGGACGGGACCCGGGGCACCGCCAGGTTGGTGTCCCGCCCGAGGACCGCGATCACCCGGCCCTCGTGGCCGACCGGGACCACCTCCCGGCGGACCGAGCGGCCGCGGTGCCAGCGCGGCTGCTCCTCGCGCCGCATCGTGGTGTCGCCGAGGGCCCGGAGCAGCTGCGGGTGCTGGGCCGCGGTGGCGGTGCCGCCGACCATGTCGTCGGGGTGCGCGGTCGGCGCCGTCGTGGGCCGGCTGTGGGCGACGCACAGGAACGTCGGGGCGTACCCACGCCCGGCCGGGCCGTCGGCGCCGTCCTGCGGCACCGTCACCGGCACCCAGAGCAGGAAATCGGCGAAGGACAGGTCGGAGAGCAGCTGCCACTCGGAGGCGAGGCGCTGCAGATGAGCGACGTCCTCGCCGGAGAGATCGGTGTGCGTCGCGAGCAGGAAGCTCAGCGTCGACATGGAGTGTGGTCGCCTCGGTGGTCCGGTCGGGGGCAGCGGGCTCAGTCGGCCTCGGACGCCCGCTGGAGGACCGCGATGAGGTCGCCGCCCTGCACGACGTCGCCCTCCTTCACCGCCACCGACACCACCGTCCCGGCGACCTCGGACAGCACGGGGATCTCCATCTTCATGGACTCCAGGAGCACCACGGTGTCACCGGCCGCCACCCGGGTGCCTTCCCGCGCGACGACCTCGAGCACGTTCGCGACCATCTCCGCGCGGAAACTCGTCAGCCACGACGGCCATCAAACCATCGACGGGACCGAAAACCCCCTCGTGGGAGGATGAGGTCATGTCGAAGCGTGCGCGTCAGAAGCGGGACCGGAAGAAGAAGAGCGCGAACCACGGCAAGCGCCCCAACTCCTGAGGTGCTCACCGGGGACGACGAAGGGCCCCGGAGGCGGTCGCCTCCGGGGCCCTTCGTGCGTCTCGGCGTGGTCTAGGTCCGACGGCTCTCGACGCGGGTCTGGTTGACCTCGACGACGGTGCCCGACGCGGTCCGCTCGACGCTGACGGTGGCCTGCTCCAGCACCGTGGCCCGGATCCGCTCGCGCAGCTTCTGGTGCAGCTCGTCCGGGGCACGGTCGCCGCCGCAGGTCCGGGCCAGCAGCGTCTTGATCTTCTCCTCCAGGCCGTATCGCGCCAGGCACGGCCCGCACTCCTGGAGGTGGCGGCGCAGCTCTGCGTCGCGCTCCTCGCCGCACTCGCGGTCGAGCAACAGCCACACCTCGGCGAGGACCTCGTCGCAGTCGGTCTCGTGGGGCTCTCCGCAGCTCACGACTGCACCCCCTCGTCGACCGGTCCCCGCAGGAACCCGCGGTCCCGCGCGGTGTCGGTCAGCATGTCCCGCAGCTGCTTGCGCCCGCGGTGCAGCCGCGACATCACCGTGCCGATCGGCGTGCCCATGATCTCGGCGATCTCCTTGTAGGCGAAGCCCTCGACGTCGGCGAGGTAGACCGCCATCCGGAAGTCCTCCGGCAGCGGCTGCAGGGCCTCCTTGACGTCGGAGTCGGGCAGGTGGTCCAGCGCCTCGATCTCGGCCGACCGCAGGCCCGGCCGAGGTGTGCGACTCCGCCGCGCGCGAGCTGCCAGTCCTCGATGTCCTCGGTCGGGACTGCTGCGGCTGGCGCTGCTTCTTGCGGTAGCTGTTGATGAAGGTGTTGGTCAGGATGCGGTACAGCCAGGCCTTGAGGTTGGTGCCCGGCCGGAACTGGTGGAAGGACGCAGTACGCCTTGGCGAAGGTCTCCTGCACCAGGTCCTCGGCGTCGGCCGGGTTGCGGGTCATCCGCATCGCCGCCGCGTAGAGCTGGTCGAGGAAGGGCATGCGCGTCGCGCTCGAAGCGCGCGGCGCGCTCGGCGTCGGTCTCCGTCTCGAGGTCGGCGGGGCTGGACCCGGGCGCAGGGCGGATCGACGGACTCCGCGGTGTCGGCGCGGTCGTCGCCGTCCGCCTGGACGGGCACCGTCGCGCGCCCGGTCACCACGTCACGGTCGGTGCGCACGGCTTCGGCCACCGGACTCCCTTCGCGCCGCGCGTCGGGCGCGGCGTCGGAACTCCGGGAGGCTACCCCTGCGGGCCCCGCCCATCCCCATCCTGTGAGGAGTCCGGGTCCCTGCCCGGGAGCAGGATCACGACCCCGTCGGACGCACGCGGGGCACCGACCCCGACCTGCGTGCCGCGCTCCATCGTCATCGCTGGCATCGTCACCTTCCCTCGGTCGCGGTGCGGTGACCACGACCCGACTCTGTGGTGTGCAAACGCCCGCGCCCCCGCGCCGATTCCCCGCTAACCTCCCGCGACGTGGCGCGACGCAGCCGGGCGAGCGGAGCGACGGGAGGACCGAATTCCGCCGGTGGGACCCCCGCGCTGACGCTCCTGGAGCGCGCCGGGGTCACCCACGAGGTCCACCCGTACTCGGCACCCGGCGTCGCCGCCGCCCACCACGGTCGAGCTCCCCGATCGGCGTGCTCCCCCCGAGGCTCCGTCTCCTACGGCACCGAGGCCGCCGAAGCGCTCGGACTGGACCCGCACCGGGTGTTCAAGACGCTGGTCGCCGAGGTCGACGGTGCCCCGGTGCTGGCGATGGTGCCGGTGGCGGGCACGCTCGACCTCAAGGCGCTGGCGACGGCGCGCGGGGGCAAGAAGGCGCAGATGGCCGACCCGGCCGACGCCGAGCGCCTCACCGGTTACGTCACCGGCGGCATCAGCCCGCTCGGCACGAAGCGGCGCCTGCCCGTCGTCGTCGACTCCTCCGCGCTCTCCCACCCGACCGTCTCCTGCAGCGCCGGCCGGCGGGGCCTGCAGGTGGAGCTGGCGCCCGCCGACCTGGTGGCGGCCGCGTCGGCGACGACGGCCGCGATCGCCGGCCCGTAGCGCCCTCCCGCCCCTCCCGCCCCTCCCGCCCCTCCCGCCCCGTATGGCAGCGATGGCACGTTGCTGCCGTCAGACGTCAGAACGGCGCCGTTCGCCCACTCCGCCGGGCCCACCAGTGGAGCGACGACTCCCCCGCGGAGCGACGACCCGCCCGCCTCACCGGTCGAACAGCGCCGCCAGCCACGGGCCGACGGCCTCGCGGATCGGGCCCTGAGCACGCAGCGAGTGGTCGCCGCGCAGCGTCACGACCTCGCGGCCCGGCGCCGCAGCCGGCACCCCGAACGGGTCGCGGTCCCCCGAGACGGCCAGCACCGGGATCCCGGCCGCGTCCACCGCGTCGATCTCCGGGGAGCGGTCGGCACGCGTCCCGTCCTTGCGGGCCGGTGCGAGCAGCGGGAACGCCAGCGTCAGGACCCCGACGGGCGCCGGGTCGGCCACCACCGCGCCCCGGCACGCCACCCGCGCCCCCGACGACCGCCCGCCGTGGACCTGCGGGGTGTCCGGGAACCGGCGGGTCAGCGCGGCCAGCACCGCGGCCCACGCCTCGTCGAGCTGCGCCGCCGGGGCGGGCGCACGCCGGCCCGCGACCCGGTAGGGCTGCAGGACCCGCGCCACGCCGACGCCGACCGGTGCGGCGCGGGCGGCCGCGAGGAGGTCGGGCGCCTCGATGCCGCCGCCCGCGCCGTGACCGAGCACGAGCAGGCCGACGACGGCGGCGGGGGCCGCCAGCGCGATCCGGGCCGGGCCGTGGGGCGTCGGGACCTCGACGTCGGTGACCGGGAGGGTCACGACGGGTTGGCCGCCTCGAGGTCGAGCCCCTGCTGCTCGGGCTGCTCGTGGACCTCCTCGACGAGCTCGGCGCCGTGGTTGCGCACGTTGTTGACCTTCGACGACACCTGGCGCATCTCGAGCGCGGTGACCACGTCCAGCGAGGGCTCGAGCAGGTCGGAAGGGTCCTCGCGGTCCGGGTCGAGCCACTGCGCCCACCGCTCGCGCGGCAGGACCAGCGGCATCCGGTGGTGGATCTCGGTGAGCGGGCCCGCCGACGCGACCGTGACCACGGTGGCCGACACCAGGGGCGCGGTGGCCTCGTCGGCCGAGCGCGGCCGCCACGTCTCCCACAGCCCGGCCAGCGCCAGCGGGTGTCCGGCGAGGCCCGACTCCTGCGAGTAGGTCATGAAGTAGGGGACCTTGTGCCGCCGTCGCGCAGCCACTCGTACCAGCCGTCGGCCGGGAGCAGGCAGCGCCGGAGGCGGCCGCGCGGCGGAACGCGGGCTTCTCGGTGAGCGACTCGGCGCGGGCGTTGATCAGCCGGTTGCCCACCGACTCGTCCTTCGCCCACGACGGCACCAGGCCCCAACGCATCGCCCGCAGCGACCGCTCCACCGCCGACGGGTCGGGCATGCCGAGTCGCCGCGCGGGTCGCGGTCGACGACGCCCGGGATCGTCAGCGTCGGCGCGACGTTGTACTCCGGCGTGTCGAGCCTGCCGTCCGTGGCGTCGCGCGCGTCGAACTCCTCGGCCAGGTCGGCCGGGTCCTTGGCCAGGGCGTAACGACCGCACATGGCACCGATCCTCCCACCGCCGACCGACACCGTCCCGGACACGCGAGAATGGCCCGGTGAGCACCTGGAGCGCGCCCCGCGCGGAGGGCCCCGTCCGCGGCAGGGTCGCGGTCCCCGGCTCGAAGTCGATCACCAACCGCGCGCTGCTGCTGGCCGCGCTCGCCACCGACGGCGCCAGCGCACCGTCGCCGGCGCCGCCCGCTCCCGCGACACCACGCTCATGGTCGAGGGGCTGGCCGCCCTCGGCGTCGCCACCGCGGTCACCCCCGGGCGGGACGGCACCCTCGACGTCGCCGTCACCGCCCCCGCCCGGCTGCGCGGCGGCCGCGTGGACTGCGGGCTCGCGGGCACCGTCATGCGCTTCGTCCCGCCGGCGGCCGCGCTCGCCGACGGGCCGGTGGAGTTCGACGGCGACCCCCCGCCCGCAACCGGCCGATGGGCGGGGTGCTCGAGGGCCTGCGCGGGCTCGGCGTCGCGATCGAGCCCGCCGACGCCGACCGGCTGCCGTTCACCGTGCACGGCCGCGGCGGGGTCGCCGGCGGCGCGGTGGCCGTCGACGCGTCGGCGTCCTCGCAGTTCGTCTCCGGGCTGCTGCTCTCCGGCGCGCGGTACGACGCCGGGCTCACCGTCACCCACCGCGGCCCGGGCGCGGTGCCCTCGCTGCCGCACGTCGAGATGACCGTGGAGATGCTGCGGGCCGCCGGCGTGGAGGTGACCGTCGGCGAGGCCGGGCCCGCTGGACGGTGTCGCCCGGGCCGGTCACGCCGGCCGCCCGCGACGTCGTCGAGCCCGACCTCTCCGGCGCCGCGGTGTACCTCGCCGCCGCCGCGGTCACCGGCGGGGAGGTCACCGTCGCGGGCTGGCCCGCCGTCGACCACCCGGCCGGCCGGACCTGCCGTCGGCGCGGTCCGGGGCGTGCTCGAGGCGTTCGGCGGCACCGTGACGATCGACGACGCGGGCCTGACGGTGCCGGCGACGGCCAGCTCGGCCGGGGTGGACGTCGACCTGCCGAGATCGGCGAGCTCACCCCGACGTGGCCGCGCTGGCGATCGTCGCCGCGCGGCGGGCCCGTCGCGGCTGCGCGGGGTCGCCCACATCCGCGGCCACGAGACCGACCGGCTCGCCGCGCTCGCCACCGAGGCCGCCGCGCTCGGGGCCGGGTCGCCGAGACCGAGGACGGGCTCGTCGTGGAGCCGGCGGCGCCTGCGCCCGACGCGGCCGTGGGGCGCCTACGCCGACCACCGGATGGCCACCGCCGGCGCGCTGGTCGGCCTCGTCGTGCCCGGGGTCGAGATCGACGACGTCACCGCGACCACCAAGACGCTCCCCGACTTCGCCACCGACTGGCCCGCGCTCGTGCACGGGGTGGGGAATCCCGGCGTGAGCCCGGCTCCCGCCCCGTGCCGGCAACGGGACGATGCTGCCGTCGGGCGGCAGGACGGCTCCGTTCACCCGTCGGGCCGCGGCCGGTGAGCCCGCCCGGCGCGGCGGGGCGCTACGACGAGAGCGACGTCCGGGTCCGGCCCGGCGGGGCACCCGGCCGCGCTCCAAACGGCGGCCCGAGCACGCCGACGCGCGCGCTGCCATGGTCGTCGGCGTCGACCGCGGCCGCTGGACCTGCGCGCCCGACGACGAGCCGCACGTGCGCATCGTCGCCATGCGCGCGCGCGAGATGGGCCGCACGCCCGTCGTCGTCGGGGACCGGGTCGGCTCGTCGGCGACACCACCGGCGACGACGACACCCTGGCCCGGATCGTGCGCGTCGCCGAGCGCACGAGCGTGCTGCGCCGCACCGCCGACGACACCGACCCCTACGAGCGGATCGTCGTCGCCAACGCCTCGCACCTGATCATCGTCACCGCGCTGGCCGACCCCGACCCCGCGCATCGGCTTCGTCGACCGCTGCCTGGTCGCCGCCTACGCCGGTGGGCTGACGCCGGTGCTGTGCCTGACCAAGGCCGACCTGGTCGACGACGGCGGGGCCGCGTTCGCCGGCGAGTACACGGGACTGGACGTGCCGATCGTCGTCACCCGCTCCGACGAGGACCCGGCCGCGCTGCGGGAGGTGGTCACCGGCAGGGTGTCCGCGCTGATCGGGCACTCGGGGGTCGGGAAGTCGACGCTGGTCAACGTCCTGGTGCCCGACGCCGAGCGCAGCGTGGGCGTGGTGTCCGGCGTCGGGAAGGGACGGCACACCTCGACCTCCGCGGTCGCCCTGGCCCTGCCCGTCGACGAGGGTGGGTGGTCGACACCCCCGGCATCCGCTCGTTCGGGCTCGCCCACATCTGCCCCGACGACGTGGTCACCGCGTTCGTCGACCTCGCGGCCACCGTCGAGACTGTCCGAGGGGTTGCGGGCACCTCGGGCCCCGGCCGACCCGGAGTGCGGCCTGGACCGGCTGGTCGCCTCGGGCGCCCTGCCGGCCGCACGGCTGGTGGCGCTGCGGCGCGTGCTCGACCCGCTGCGCACTCCGCGTGGGAGATCTGACCGCGGCCATGATCGAGATCCGTGTGAGGAACCGTCCGGCCCCCGCCACCCCCCTCCTCCGGAAAATGGATCCCGCTCCAAGACTTCCCTCCCCCCCCCCGCCCGCTCCCGTCGCCGTCCAGAGCGTCGTACTCGACCGCCGACGCCCGGCGGGGCGCGACGGCCCGTCAGGACCCGGCTGGACCAGGCATGTTGCGGCGCGCTCGTCTCGAACGTCGAGGTGACGCGGAAGTAGTACGACGCCGGGTCAGGTTCCTCGCCGCGGCCCAGCGCGGCCAGGACGTCCGGCGGACCGGCGCGGACGCCGGCGGTCCGCAGGTTGACGAGGGCCCCGTAGTCGGCGCGCAGCAGGTAGCGGGTGTCGATCGTGGTCGCGCCGTCGGCCTGGATCACCTGCCAGTCGGCGCCGCCCGGGCGACGACGCCGGAGAAGCGCTCGCCGGTCACGGTCCGCCGACGATCGGGACGATGCGGCGGTGGCCGGCGTCGGTGACGCCGAGGTCGAACGGCGCGTCGAGCTCGACGACGACGTGGGCGAGGAACTCCAGACCGGGGACGGGGAGGGTCACCGGGCGAGGATCCCCGCGACGGAGTCGTCGGTGACCCCGAGGTCCGCGCGGTGCGCCGTGCGGGCGATGAGGGCCGCGTTGGCGGCGTCGGGGCCGTCGGCGCGGCGACGGCCTCGTCGGGGGTCCGGCCGACCCGCTCGTGCCGCGATGAGCCGGTCGCGGCGGTCGCCTCGTCGGGTCCGAGGAACCAGGCCTCGTCGAGCACCCGCGGATGCGGCCCCAGGGCGCGTCGTCGAACAGCAGGTGGTCCCCCTCGGTGACGAGCAGGGTCACCCCGGGCGCGATCTCCAGCGCGCCGCCGATCGACTCCTCGCCGGAGCGGCGGTACTCCGGGGCCCAGATCGTGGACGCGGCGCCGGCCCGGAACCGCTCGAGGAAGGCGACGTAGCCGGCGGCGTCGAAGGTGTCGGGCGCCCCTTGCGGTCCAGGCGCCCGAGCCGGGCGAGCATGAGCTCGCCAGGTGCCAGCCGTCGATCCGACGACGGCGACGCGGCCCGGGTGGGACCGCTCGGCCCGGTCCGCGATCGCCGCAGCAAGGTGACTTCCCGGCGCCGGGCCCGCCGATGAAGCCGAGGACGCGGCGGTCGGGGCCGGCGGCGAGCCGCAGACGCGGTCGATCACCGGGGCATCCGGCC
Organism: uncultured Actinomycetota bacterium; assembly: GCA_963849235.1. Lineage (GTDB taxonomy): Bacteria > Actinomycetota > Actinomycetes > Mycobacteriales > Pseudonocardiaceae > Actinomycetospora. Next base: position 251,197 of record CAWKGY010000022.1, read on the forward strand.
ATCTGAGCGGATGGGCCGTCAGGGTCCGCCACCGTCAGCTCGACGATCGCGGGTACGCCCATGTGCAGCTCCCCGTGCCGGGACCCGGCCCCGACGCCGCCGTCGCCTGGGTCGCCGAGCACCTCGGCGACCTCACCCTCGAGGGGGCGGACGGGGTCCGGCGCGGGTTCCGCGGCGGTCAGACCGCCGCCGACGCCGCGCTCGCGGCCCTCGACGTCACCGGCTACGCGCGCGCCCGCAGCACCGTCCTGCCGGTCGAGCGCCGCGGCGCGAGCCGGATGTCGCCGTACATCCGCCACGGCCTGCTGTCCGCTGCCCGCGGCTGTGGGACGCCGTCGCGGACGCGCCGTCGCGCGACCGCGAGAAGTACCGCGACGAGCTGCTCTGGCAGGAGTACGCCCGGCACCTCTACGCCCGGGTCGGGCGCCGCGCTCGGCGCGTCGCTGCGCGCCCGAGCAGCCGCGCCCGCGCGACGCCCGTGGGACGAGCCGTGGCCGCGCGGATGGGGTGCATGGACGCGACCCGCCGAGCTCACGACGACGGCTGGCTGGTCAACCAGACCCGGATGTGGCTGGCCTCGCAGTGGGCGGTGCGCGCCGGCGCCGACTGGCGCGACGGGCGAGGACGCGTTCTTCACCCACCTGCTCGACGGGTCCCGCGCGGCCAACCGGCTGGGCTGGCAGTGGACGGTCGGCACCGGGACGGGCAAGGCCTACGGCTTCAGCCGCTGGCAGGTCGAGAAGCGCGCGCCGAGGCTCTGCGCCGGGTGCGCGCTGAACACCGCCTGCCCGGTCCAGGACTGGCCGCCGAACAGCGCACCGAGCGCATCGAGCCCCCGGCGGCGTGCGGGGCGACGGCGACCCGGACGCGACGGCGGGCCCGGCGTCGGGACCCGGACCGCAGCGGAGCTCGACCGTCGAGCCGGGGACGAGCGCAGCGGAGGGCGACCACGAGCGTCTGGCTCACCGCCGAGTCGCTCGGGGACGACGACCCCGCGCTCGTCGCCCACCCGACGCGCCCGGCCGTGTTCGTGTTCGACGAGCCGCTGCTGCGCCGGCTGCGCCTGTCCGGCAAGCGGCTGGTGTTCCTCGCCGAGACCCTCGCCGACCTCGCGACCCGCCGCCGCGTCGAGGTCCGCCGCGGGACGGTCGACCGACGAGCTCGCGGGACCGCCGGCTCGCCGTCACCTTCGCGCCGGTGCCGGGTTTCCGGCGGATCGCCGGAGCCCTCGACCCCGCCGAGGTGCACCCGTGGCCGTGGCTCTTCCGGCCCCGGGCCGGGCGCCTGCAGAGCTACACCGCGTGGCGCACGGGGATGCCGTCGGCCCCGGACGGAGCCGGCGACCTGCGCTCCTGAGCGCCGTGGTCCCCCGCCGGCACGCGTGCGGCCGCCCCCGGACACGGGCGACCGGCCCACCGCCGGTCCAGGGCGGCCACCACGACCACGTGGGGGAAGGTCAGGGCGAGCAGGAGGGAGACCCCCGTCGCGACGATCCCGGCGTGCGACCGCATCGTCCACAGGGCGGCGAGCACGCCGAGCGCGCCCAGCGTCGGCAGCGCCGCCGCCCGCACGAAGGCGAGCGCCTGAGCCCGACGCTCGCCCCCGGGGGCCAGGAAATCCACCAGCCGCCGGGTGTGCCGCAGCGCGTGCCACGCGCCGAAGTACACCCCGAACGCGACCAGGGGCGGGGCGGCGAGGAAGAGCGCCAGCAGCACGCCCACCTCCCCGAGGTGCGGAGGTGAGGTCTCGTGTAACCCCGGTTGCCCGGCTCTTGACCGGCCACACATCTTTGTCGTATCGCTTTTCGGTCACGGTCTTTCGAATCAGCGGTCCTCGGTCGCCGCGTCCGTGATCGCCGGTGCCCCTTAGGGTGGGCTGGTGGTCCGCGTCGCCGTCGCCTGTCAGGGCGGGGGCAGCCAGACGGCGTTCACCGCCGGTGTGCTGCGCCCGCTGCTGGAATCCCCCGAGGTCGAGCCGGTGGCGTTCACCGGGACGTCCGGCGGGGCGATCTGCGCGCTGCTCGCCTGGTACGGGCTGCGGACCGGCGGCCCGGCGCGCGCGGTGGAGCTTCTCGACGGCTTCTGGCGGGACAACGCCGCCACGTCGCCGCTCGACGCGGTGACCAACGCCGTCGAGGTGGGCCTCGTCCGGCTGCGCGACCTGAACCTGGTGCCGCTGCTCGCGTTCGACCCGTACCGCTTCCCCGAGGTGGCCCGCACCCAGCTGCGCGACCTGCTCGAGCGCTGGGTCGACTTCCGCCTCGTGGCCGCGATGCCCCGCGACGAGGGCCCGGTGCTGCAGATCGGCGCGGTGGAGGTCCGCAGCGGGGAGTTCCGGCGCTTCGACTCCCGGCGCGGGGAGATCACCGTCGACACCGTGCTCGCGAGCGCCGCCATCCCGACGCTCTTCCGCGCCGTCGAGACCCAGGACGGGGCCTACTGGGACGGCGTGTTCTCCGAGAACCCGCCGATCCGCGACCTCCCCGCGCTCGACCTCGACACGATCTGGATCGTGCAGCTCTTCCCCCGGTCGATCGCCTCCGAGCCGCGCTCCCCCGGCGCCATCGCCGACCGGCGGGCCGAGCTCACCGCGAACCTCTCGCTGGAGCAGGAGATCGACGCGATCGAGCGGATCAACGGGTTCGTCCGCGCCGGCACGCTGACCGACCCGAGCTACCGGGAGGTGCGCATCGAGCGCATCGAGCTGGACCGCGCCCTGGACTCGGCCTCCGCGGCCGACCGCTCGCCGGCGTTCCTGCAGGGGCTGATCGCCGACGGCGAGCGCGTCGGCGCCGCGTTCCTCGCCCGCCGCGGGACCGACGCCCGGGTCTAGGTCAGGCCCTCCAGGTCCAGCACGAACGGCAGCTCCTGCAGGCCGTACCAGGCGAGTTCGTGGTCCTCGGCGTCCCCGACGGCGAGTTCGGCGTCCTCGTCGCCCAGGTCGGCGGCGTCGATCACCGCCGCCGCGGCGCGCACCGCGTCGGCGGCCTCGGCGAGGTCGAGGTGCACCGAGGCGAGCCGGCGCATCGGGATCGGTCCGGCCACCCGCACCACGGCCGCGTCGAGGTCCGGGCGCAGCGTCACGTCGTCGACGTCCGCGGCCACGACCGCCCGCCGCGGCGGCGCGTCGGGGTCGTCGGTCAGCTCGGCGCCCAGCAGCCGCAGCGAGGCCCGGGCGGCCTCTCCCATGGCGACGTACTCCAGCTCCTCGTCGTCGCCCACGGTGTACGCCTCGCGCAGTCCGGGCGTGAGCGCGAACGCCGTGCCGGAGAGCGGCTGCAGGGCCTCGTCGGAAAGGAGCTTGCGCAGCCCCGCGACGGTGGTCGGTACGTAGACCCTCACCCGTGTCCTTCCGTGACCCCGTCGGTCTCGTCCCGGTCCTTGCGCGACCACCAGGCCGCCGTCGTCCGCAGCGCCGTCTGCAGGACCTCGCGCTGCTTGCGGGCGTCCATGACGTTCCAGCCCATCGCCGCGCGGTCCTCCGGTCCGGGTGCGTGTGCGGTGACGCGCAGCCCCGCGGTCCGCAGGCGCGCGATCTCCCGGGCGCTGCGGCCCCCGACGATCCCACGGAACAGTCCGTCGGCCGCCGCCCCCGCCCCCGTCAGTCGGACCCGGCCGCGCCGGGCCAGCGGGATCAGCACCAGGGCCTCGTCGACCGGCGGCACGTCGGCCCCCAGCAGCAGGTCCGCGGACGTCGCCGAGCACACCCCGCCGTCGACGTAGCGCCGCCCGTGGATCCGGACCGGGGCGAACCACCCCGGGACGGCGCACGACGCGCTCGCGGCGTCGGCCGGTGACGCGGGCGGTGCCCCCGGCCGGCCGAACGGGACCCGTTCCCCGGTGTCGTAATCGGTGGCCACGATGCGCAGCTCCGGCGCCGAGGGCGGGCCGGGCCAGGCCTCCGGGGCGAACGACGACACGAGCTTCACCACGCCGGACGTGTCCGCGCGCCCGACCGGCAGGAGCGCCGAGGCGACGGCGAGCGGCGGGAACCGTCGGGGGGCCCGCGCGATCCGGCCGAGCAGCCGCACCGAGCCGGGCCCCATCCGGGGCAGCGGCGGCAGTCCCCCGCGGGCCCCGCGGCGCCGGGGACGGGCCTCCTCCGACGACGGCGGGCGCGGCGGGGGATCGAGCAGGTGGTCCACGAGGTCGTCGACGGCGAGGCCGCTGACCAGCGCGGACGCGATGATCGACCCGGCGGAGGTCCCGACGACGACGTCGGCGTCGCGCGCGTCGAGGCCGGTCGCCTGCTGCCACGTCGAGAGCGCGGCGACGGCCCAGGCGTAGCCCAGCGACCCGCCGGTGCCGATCACCAGGCCGCGTCGGGAGGGCGTGCGCGTGGGCCTGGTCATCGCGGCACCGTCGCGACGAGCTCGGTGAGGGCCTCGCCGACCAGGTCGCCGAACTCGTCGACGTCGGCCATCGCGTCCCGGTCGGCGTTGAAGCCGTAGAAGACCCCGCCGTCGTAGGACGTGAGGCCGACGGCGAGCGACTGTCCCTTCGCCAGCGGCACGACGGGGTACATCTCGAGCATCCGCGCACCGCCCGCGTAGAGCGGGTGCTGCTGGCCCGGCACGTTGGACACGACGACGTTGAAGAGCCGCCGGGACAGCCCGCTCGCCGCGCGGGCGCCCAGCGCGTGCAGCGTCGGGGGCGCGAAGCCGCCGACCTGCACCAGCGCGTTCGCGCCCACCGACTGTCCGGACTGCTTGTGCTCGCGCATCGCGTGCGCGACGTGGTGCATGCGCAGCACCGGGTTCGGCTCGCCGACCGGGAGGTCGACGAGGTAGGAGGCGATGCGGTTGCCGAGCAGGCCCGCCCCGTTGATGCCGCCGGTGGCCTCGGCCTCGCCGCGCACCGACAGCGGCACCATCGCGCGCATGACCGTCGACGGGGTCACCGACGCGCCGCGCGAGAGCAGCCAGTTGCGCAGCGCCCCGGAGATCACGGTGAGGACGACGTCGTTGATCGTGCCGCCGTGGGCGCGGCGCACGCGCCGGTAGTCGTCGAGGTCGGTGCGGGCGTGGGCGAAGCGGCGCTGCGTGGAGATCGGGACGTTGAGCGGGCTGGTCGGCGCCGGCCGCACCGCGGTGCGCACGGCGGAGAGCAGCCCGCCGGCGACCCCCGCCACCTGGGCGACGGTGTCCGTGGCGTCCCGCACCGCGGCGCGGGCGGCCTCGACCGCGTTGCCGGGGCGGGCGACGGCCTCGCCGACCGCGTCGAGGACCAGCTTCCACGGGGCGGGCTCGGGCCGGGCGGTCCACGTGTCGACCGGGTCCTCGCGGCCCTCGGGCGTGTCGTCGAGGACGACCTGCCCGATGTCGATCGACGCGATCCCGTCGACCATCGCCTGGTGGGTCTTGGCGATGATCGCGACCCGTCCGCCGGACAGGCCGTCGACCAGGTACATCTCCCACAGCGGGCGGGTGTGGTCGAGGGGGCGCGACATCAGGCGGGCGACGAGCTCGTTGAGGGCGCGATCGGTGCCCGGGGCGGGGAGCGCGGAGCGGCGGACGTGGTAGGTCACGTCGAACTCCGTGTCGTCGACCCACACCGGCCGGGCGACCCCGCCGGGCACCTGGCGGATCTTCTGGCGGTACCGCGGGACGAGGCTGATCCGGGCGCCGATGAGCTCGACGAGCCGTTCGTAGTCGAAGCCGGAGCGTGGTTTGCGGAAGACGGCGACGCTCCCGACGTGCATCGGCGTCGTCGGCTGGTCCATATAGAGGAAGGAGGCATCCAGGGCCGAGAGGCGGTCCGGCATGGGCCCGATCCTCGCACGCACCGTGGTCGGACCTGTCTGCGAGAGTGGTTGTCGATGTCACCCCGAGAGCCCGCGGACGCGGAGGCCGGCCCCTCCCCCAAGGACCGCTTCGTCACGGTCTACGGACGCAAGCCCGTGCTCGAGGCGCTGTCGGATCCGGCGCTGCAGGTCGACAAGGTGGTGCTCGCCGAGGGTGCCGACCCCCGCGCCGTCCGGCCCCTGCTCGACGCCGCGAAGAGCCGTGGGGTCCCGGTCCGGCGGGCGTCGGCGCAGCGGGTCAAGGTGCTCGCCGGGAACGGGCGCCAGGACCAGGGCGTGATCGCCGACGTGGTCGCGCCGGGGATGCGGACCGTGGAGCGGTTCGTGGCCTCGCTCGGCCCGGACGACCCGGCCCGGGTGCTGGTCCTCGACGGACTGACCAACCCGGCCAACGTCGGGATGATCCTGCGCTCGGCGACGGCGGCGGGGCTCGACGGCGTGCTGCTGCCGCGGCGCGGTGCCCCGTCGATCGACCCGCTCGTGGTGAAGGCCTCGGCCGGGGTGGCGTTCCACGCGCCGGTGCTGCGGGCCGGGACGGCGGCCGCGGGGCTCGCAGCGCTGGCCGAGGCCGGGTTCGTGCTGCTGGGGCTCGACGGGGCCGGCCGGTCCTCGCTGTTCTCGGTGGAGCTGCCGCCGCGGGTCGCACTCGTGGTCGGGGGGAGACCGACGGGCTGACCGACGACGTCCGCGGCGAGCTGCACGACACCGTGGTGGTGCCGATGGCGGCCGGGGTGGAGTCGCTGAACGCGGCGTGCGCGGCGACCCTGGCGTGTTTCGAGCTGTCGCGTCGCTGACGAGGCCTGCCCGCCAGCGTCAGAAAAGTCCCGTTGCAGACACTGGACGTCAGGAAACCGACTCTCACGAACCCGGGCCCTCCTCCGGATTCGGCGGGTCTCGTCAAACGGGCCCCACGTCGTCGCACCCTGACCTAGCGTCGTGAGCGCGTCGCGGCCCTCCCACCGCGCCGATCCAGCGGCGACGACGGGAGGAGCGGGCCATGAGCGTGGCGACGAGCGAGGTCGTCCCGGAGCCGGTGGGAGGCGGACCCGGGACGGTCCCTCGCGGGTCGACCATGATGCCCCCGCGCGAGCCGGAGACGACCGTGACCCCGGCGCGGGCCCGGCGGATGGACCGCCGGCCGCTCCCACGGCTGCGGCCGCTGGCCGAGGTGCTGGACGGACGGGGGGCCGGCGCGGCGCCCGTCGAGGACCCGCCCGTGGTCCGCGAGGACGCCGACGCCGCGGTGGCGGGCGGGCCCGCGTGGGACGCGGCGCTGGAGGCCGCCGCCGCGCAGGTCGGGCCGCTGGCCGTGGGGCTCCTGACGTCGGTGGCCGAGGTCCTCGACGGCCGGCGTCCGTTCGCCCACCTCGCCCGCCTCTGCCCGCCGGCCCTCGTCGAGCGGGTGCAGGCAGGGCTCGCGCGGGTGGCGCCGGGCTTCCCGCGCGGGGCACGGGTGCGGGGTCTGCGGCTGTGCCCGGTCGTGGGCGCGCCGGCGGCGGACGGCTCGCCGGGGCTCGCGGTCGAGGTGGCGGCGGCGCTGTGTGGTCCGGAGCGGGGTGGTCCGGAGCGGGGCGTGGTGATCGGGGCCGGGGTGCTCCGGGCCGGGGTGCTCCGCGGTCGGACGGACCGCGGACGCGCGCCGCCGTCGCTCGGTTCGAGCTCGACGCGACCCGCACGTGGCGTGTCACCGAGCTCGCGGTCCTCTGAGGGCCCCTGACCCACCCCACCCCGCGCCAAGGGGCACGTCAGGCAGGCCCGGAGACCCGGCCGGGGATCACCCCCGCGCAGGCGCCCCGTGGCACTGCTTGTACTTGCGGCCGGACCCGCAGGGGCACGGCGCGTTGCGCGACGGGGTGTCGGCGCGGCGGGCCTGCGCCGGGTTGGCCGCCGCGCGGCGACCGCCCGCGGCCTGGCCGTCCTCGTCGGGCCCCGAGTAGTTCAGCTGCTGGGGCCGGTGCCCGCCGAGCCCCGCGCCGCGGAAGGCGTTCGGGGCGGGCGCCCCGCCAGGCGGCGCCATCGCGGGCCCCGCCGACGTCGGAGCGTCCTGGGGCGGCCGGACCTGACCGGTCCGGGGGGCGGTCGGCTGCCCGGGCCGCCCGCGCCGGCCCGTCGGGACGCCCCGGCGTGGCGGCCGCCGTTGGTCTGGGTGGGCGGGGCCGCGGGCATCGGCGCGGCCGGATCGCGGCCGTCGGCTCGAACCCGGGACGCCGGGGGTCGGGCGGGACCGTCACCGGCCGACCCGGGCCCTGCGGGGGCACCGGACCGGGCTGCGCGGGACCGGCCGGCCGCGGCGGGGGCGCGCCGATCGGCGCGGCGCCCGCCGTCGAGAGGGTGCGCGGGTCCGGGTCGTGCGGGCGGACGGCCGGCTGCATCGCGGTGTCGGTGTTCGGGTTGGCTCCCGGGACGGCGTCGACCGGGGGCGTCTCCTCGATCTGGATCGTCAGGTTGAAGAGGAACCCGACCGACTCCTCGCGGATGCCCTCCATCATCGCGGAGAACATCTCGTAGCCCTCGCGCTTGTACTCGATCTTCGGGTCGCGCTGGGCCATGGCCCGCAGCCCGATGCCCTGCTTGAGGTAGTCCATCTCGTACAGGTGCTCGCGCCACTTGCGGTCGAGCACGGAGAGGACCACCTGGCGCTCGAGCTCGCGCATGCCGCCCGCCGGCACCAGGGCGTCGATCTCCTCCTCGCGGCGCCGGTAGGCCTCGAGGGCGTCCTCGGTGAGGATCTCGACCAGCAGGTCGCGGTCGAGGTCGTCGTGCTCCTCGGCGACCGCCTCCCACGACACCGAGACCGGGAAGAGCTGCCCGAGCCCCTCCCAGAGCTTCTCGAGGTCCCAGTCCTCGCTGTAGCCCTCGGACGTGGCGCCGTCGACATAGGCGGTGACGACGTCGATGATCATGTTCTGGACCTGCTCGGACAGGTTCTCCCCGTCGAGCACGCGGCGGCGCTCGTCGTAGATCACCGTCCGCTGCTGGTTCATGACCTCGTCGTACTCGAGGATGTCCTTGCGGATCTCGAAGTTCTGCTGCTCGACCTGCGTCTGTGCGCTGCGGATGGCCCGGGAGACCATCTTCGCCTCGATCGGCATGTCCTCGGGGAGGTTGAACCGGGTCATGATCGTCTCGACCATGGCCCCGTTGAACCGCCGCATGAGCTCGTCGCCCAGCGAGAGGTAGAACCGCGACTCGCCGGGGTCACCCTGGCGGCCGGCGCGGCCGCGGAGCTGGTTGTCGATGCGCCGCGACTCGTGGCGCTCGGTGCCCAGGACGTAGAGCCCGCCGGCCTTCTTGACCTGCTCGGCCTCGCGGGTGACCTCGTCCTTGACCCGGGCGAGCATGTCGTCCCACGCCGCCTCGTAGTCCTCGCGCATGTCGACCGGGTCGAGGCCCTTCTCGCGCAGGCGCAGGTCGGCGAGGAAGTCGGGGTTGCCGCCGAGCACGATGTCGGTCCCGCGGCCGGCCATGTTCGTCGCGACCGTGACCGCCCGACGACGGCCGGCCTGGGCGATGATCCCGGCCTCCTGCTCGTGGAACTTCGCGTTCAGCACCGAGTGCTCGACGCCGCGCTCGGCGAGCAGCTTGGCCAGGTACTCGGAGCGCTCGACGCTCGTGGTCCCGATCAGCACCGGCTGGCCCCGCTCGAAGTGCTCGGCCACATCGTCGGCGACCGCCTCGAACTTCGCCGCCTCGGTCTTGTAGACCAGGTCGGGCTGGTCGACGCGCTGCGGCGGCTTGTTGGTCGGGATGGTGACGACGCCGAGCTTGTACGTCTTGGAGAGCTCGGCCGCCTCGGTCTGGGCGGTACCGGTCATCCCGGAGAGCTTCTCGTAGAGGCGGAAGTAGTTCTGCAGCGTGATCGTCGCGAGGGTCTGGTTCTCCTGCTTGATCTCGACGCTCTCCTTGGCCTCGATCGCCTGGTGCAGGCCCTCGTTGTAGCGCCGCCCCGCGAGGACGCGGCCGGTGAACTCGTCGACGATCAGGACCTCGCCGTCGCGGACGATGTAGTCCTTGTCCTTGAGGAAGAGCTCCTTGACCTTGAGCGCGTTGTTCAGGTAGCCGACGAGCGGCGTGTTCGCGGCCTCGTAGAGGTTCTCGATGCCCAGCTGGTCCTCGATGAACCCGACGCCCTCCTCGGTGACGCCGACGGTCTTCTTGCGCTCGTCGACCTCGTAGTGGACGTCCTTGGTCATCTTCGGCGCGAGCCGCGCGAACTCGGAGTACCAGCGCGCGCTCTGCTCGGCCGGCCCCGAGATGATCAGCGGGGTGCGGGCCTCGTCGATGAGGATCGAGTCGACCTCGTCGACGATCGCGTAGACGTGGCCGCGCTGGACGCACTCGGCCTTCGACCAGGCCATGTTGTCGCGCAGGTAGTCGAAGCCGAACTCGTTGTTCGTGCCGTAGGTGATGTCGGCGGCGTAGGCCGCGCGGCGCTCGTCGGGCGGCATCTCCGCGTAGATCGCGCCGACGGTGAGGCCGAGGAAGCGGTGGACGCGGCCCATCCACTCCGAGTCGCGGCGGGCGAGGTAGTCGTTGGTGGTGACGACGTGGACGCCCTCGCCGGCGATGGCGTTGAGATAGGCCGGCAGCGTCGAGACCAGGGTCTTGCCCTCCCCGGTGCGCATCTCGGCGACGTTGCCCAGGTGCAGCGCGGCGCCGCCCATGAGCTGGACCCGGTAGTGCCGCTGGCCGAGCGTGCGTGAGGCGCCCTCGCGGACGACCGCGAAGGCCTCGCCGAGCAGGTCGTCGAGGGACTCGCCGTCGGCGTAGCGGTCGCGGAACTCCTGGGTCTTCGCCCGGAGCTCGTCGTTCGAGAGAGCCTCGACCTCGTCGGTGAACGTGTCGACGTAGTCCGCGATCGCGCCGAGGCGCCGGACCGTCCTCGCCTCGCCCGCCCGCAGCAGTCGGTTCAGCACCACGATGGGTGACCTCGCTCGTCCTCGTCGCTGGCTCTCATCGGCTCCGCCCGCCCGCGCGGACCGACGGTTGTCGCTCACCCCATGGAAAGCGCGACGGGTCCGGGGCCGGTCCGGGGCGGGGCGCCCGGCACGGGAGGCGGGGAGCGGCCGCCGGACGACCGGCCGCCCCGCCCCCGCGCCGCGAGCCGGCTCAGACGAGCGAGATGACGCCGTAGTCGTAGCCGCGGCGGCGGTAGACCACGCTCGGGCGCCCCGAGGCCTTGTCGGCGAAGAGGAAGAAGTCGTGGCCGACGAGCTCCATGCGCAGAGCGCGTCGTCGACGGTCATGGGCACGCCCTCGTGCTCCTTGACCCGGGCGATGCGCCCCGGCCCGTCGCCCTCGACCTCCCGACCGAAGCGGTCGTCGAGGGCCTCCCGGGCGGCGGGGAGCGCCGCGTACTCGTGGCCGTGGCCGTCGTCGAGGGCGTCGTCCCGCAGTGCTGCGGGCAGTGCCCCGTCGAGGTCGGCGCCGGACGTGGGCAATCCGTCGCCGGGGCCTCCGACCCCGACCGCCGCCCGCCTTCGGCCCGCCTTGTGCAGACGACGGTCGTGGGCCCGGCGCAGCCGTTCCTCGATCCGCTGCAGGGCGAGGTCCATCGCCGAGTAGAAGTCACCGGCGCACGCGACGGCCCGCACGACGGGTCCCCGTCCGCGACCGGTGATCTCGACGCTCTGGCAGGTCTTGGCCTGACGCGGGTTGTTCGCGTGCGAGAGCTCGACCGACAGCCTCATGATCTTGTGGTCGTAGCGCCCGAGTCGGGCCAGTTTCTCGTCGTGTGGTCGCGGAAGTGCTCCGGGACCTCGACGTTGCGGCCGCAGATGACGATCTCCACATCAACTCCCGTAGGGAAGAAGGAGCGACGCCCGGCTGGGTCGGGCCGGGGGGCCGTGTCCTCGCTGGCGAGGACCGGTACGGGGGCGGACGCGCCTCCGGGGACCCGTGGCGTCGCGGTACGGCGTTCGCGCTCCCGTCGGTCGGCCTGACCGGTGAGATGGGACACGGGACTGACTCCCGGGGGTGTCCGGAAGGTGCCGATGGGGCGGCCCCCGGGGTCGAGGGGACCGACACGTCCGGACGAGCGCGCCGCGTGCGGGGTTCGGTCCTGTGGGGGATCGTCCGCCCGGGTGGGACCAGCGGTCGTCCGGTTTTTTTTTTTTTTTTTTTTTTTTTTTTTTTTTTTTTTTTTTTTTTTTTTTTTTTTTTTTTTTTTTTTTTTTTTTTTTTTTTTTTTTTTTTTTTTTTTTTTTTTTTTTTTTTTTTTTTTTTTTTTTTTTTTTTTTTTTTTTTTTTTTTTTTTTTTTTTTTTTTTTTTTTTTTTTTTTTTTTTTTTTTTTTTTTTTTTTTTTTTTTTTTTTTTTTTTTTTTTTTTTTTTTTTTTTTTTTTTTTTTTTTTTTTTTTTTTTTTTTTTTTTTTTTTTTTTTTTTTTTTTTTTTTTTTTTTTTTTTTTTTTTTTTTTTTTTTTTTTTTTTTTTTTTTTTTTTTTTTTTTTTTTTTTTTTTTTTTTTTTTTTTTTTTTTTTTTTTTTTTTTTTTTTTTTTTTTTTTTTTTTTTTTTTTTTTTTTTTTTTTTTTTTTTTTTTTTTTTTTAAAAAAAAAAAAAAAAAAAAAAAAAAAAAAAAAAAAAAAAAAAAAAAAAAAAAAAAAAAAAAAAAAAAAAAAAAAAAAAAAAAAAAAAAAAAAAAAAAAAAAAAAAAAAAAAAAAAAAAAAAAAAAAAAAAAAAAAAAAAAAAAAAAAAAAAAAAAAAAAAAAAAAAAAAAAAAAAAAAAAAAAAAAAAAAAAAAAAAAAAAAAAGGGCCGGACGCGCCGGGCAAGGGACGGATGCCGGGTGTGACAGGAGCCGCCGGGCACGCGCGGGCGTCGGGCGCCGACCGCGGTGACCACGAGCACCAGGTCCACGGGCAGGCCCACGGCCTCCAACGCGGCGGCGCAGGCGGCCGCCGTCGCTCCGGTGGTGAGGACGTCGTCGAGGAGCACGACCGGCCCGTGGCGCGCCGGGAGGTCGGCGAGCGCCTGGTGGCGGACCCGTAGGTGGGTGGCGAGGTTCGCGGCCCGCGCGGCGGCGTCGAGGCCCACGGAGTCCCGCGCGCCACGGGCGAGGGCGAGCGCGGGCACCACCTGACCGTGCCCGTCGCGGGCGAGCCGGTGGCCGATGCGCAGCATGTGGTCGCCCCCGCGAGCCCGCGCCGCCGAGGCGCGGGAGGGCGCGGGCACGAGCAGGCAGCCGCCGTCGGCGAGCCGGGCGAGCACGCCGCCGAGCGCGGCGGCCAGCGGGACCGCGAGGTCCCGCCGGCCCCGTTCCTTGTAGGCGATGACCGCGTGCCGGGCGGGACCGGCGTAGGGCGCGAGCGCCATCGCGGGCGGCAGGTCGGGCCGCTCCGGGGCAGGCAGCGGGCGCCGCAGGGTGCCCGTGCACGCGCGCACAGCCCGGTGCCCGGGGGCACCGTCGTCCCGCACCCGCCGCACGGGGCGGGCAGCACGAGGTCGACCAGGGCGGCCAGCAGTCGTGTCAGCACGTCCTCGAGGCTCGCGCGGCCGGTGCTCTCCCGGCCAGCGTCACGAGGTCGCCTGTGGACGACCGCCGGTCCGTCCACAGGGCGCGTCTACCCCGGATACGCGGGCACCGACGAGTTCGACCCCCCGGCACCGAGCGCCAGACGTCCCCGCCGTCCGCCCCGTCGGCGGGCAGGGACCACAGCCCGCCCTGGTCGACGACGAGCGTCGGCCGGTCCTGGGCCGCCGCCACCGCGGTGACCGGGGGCGTGAGGTTCGTGGTGGGGCCGTCGTCGAGGTCCAGGCCGTCGGCCGAGGCGAGCTGCACCGGGTGGCCGGGAGCCGAGCCGACGGCGGCGAGACGGTCGGTCTGCGACCAGGTCACGTCCAGGACCCCCACGAGCGACTCCCCCGCGGGGACCGGCGCGCAGGACGCGGGGCCGCGAGCCGCGCGCCGCCGCCCGCGTCGCGCACCACCGTCGCGAGGGCGACGCGGCCCCCCGCGACCATCGCGATCGTCGTGCCGTCCGGGGACAGGCGCAGCGCCGTGATGGCCCGAGGCCCACGAGCGGGGTGGGGTCGACCGGGGCCGGGGTGAGCACCGGGGAGTCCGCCGGCGACCCGCTGCGGGCCGCCCGCACCGGCCGGCCGTCGACGACCGTCCAGACCTCCGCCCCGTCCGGGGTCCAGGACGGCCGGGCGACGGTCGTCCCGGTGATCGTGGTCGGCGACGCGGCGGCGCCGGCCCGGCCCACGGACAGGCGCATCGTCGTCCCCTCGAGCCCGACGACGGCGACGTCGCGCCCGTCGGGCGACGAGGCTCGCGCTGCGGGCGTCCGTGACGCCGGTGACGAGGTCGGGCGCGGCCGGCCGCCCCGGGTCGGTGGCGGCGTCCTGCGGGACGGCCCGCACGCGCCCGCCGGTGACGACGACGGCGGGGGACAGCACCGCCGCGTCGCCGGCGGCCCGGTCGCTGGGCAGGTCCGGGCGGTCGCGGACGGCGGGCGGCAGGCCGGCGAGGACGTCGGCGACGCCGAGCACGGGGCGCCCGTCGAGCAGCGGGGCGCCGTCGACGGAGAGCTGGACGCGGTCGATGCCGACGCCCGCGAGGGTGAGCACGACCTGCTGGGCGATCTCGGCGCGCCGGGTCTCGTCGAGGGCGCCGACGGGCCCCATGTGGGTCAGGTCCACCGTCGTGACGCCGTCGGAGGTGGTGCCGACCGCCGAGCGGAGCAGCACCCCGGTCGGCAGCGCGGAGAGCGCGGCGCCCCGCAGGTCGTCGGAGGGGCCCGAGAACAGCTCGTCGAGCACCCGGGCGGGCACGGAGCGGACGGGGCTGGTCGCGAGGTAGCGGGTCTCCCCCACCGGCGCGCCGCCGAACGGCGCGAGGAACCAGATGCGGACGGGGCGGGTGTTCGCCCTCAGGTCGGCGTGCCGCACGATCGTGCCCGCCGGCAGCGAGGAGATCCGCCAGACCCCGTTGTTCTCGGTGAGCCCGACGACGACGTCGACGGTGCCCGGGTCCGCGACGAACGCGCCGTCGGGCCGCAGCGTGCCGAGCTTGTCGGCCCGGACGCGCACCGACGCCGTCCCGGACTGGCCGCTGCCCGGGGAGAACACGGTGTCGAGCCGGTCGGAGACGACGGTCGGCGAGGCCCCGTCGTCCCAGGAACCGGCGGCGGGCGGGGAGAGGAACTCCCGCGCCGCGCTGTGCCGCTCGGCGGTGGCACCGGAGGCCAGGATCCAGCCCCGGACGATCTCCAGCGGCTGCGCGCCGCGGGCGGGCCCGGGCGGCGCGCTCGGCTCGGCGGGGTCGCCGACCCGCCGCAGCACGGTCACGTCGGACGAGCCGGGCACCGTCGCGCACCCGGCGAGCAGCAGGGCGACGAGACCGAGCAGACCGCGAGGAGGCGGCGACGGGCGAACGAACCGAGCGGCGAGCTCCCCCCGTCTCTGCCGCCGGATGTCAGCAACGCGCCATCGCTGCCACCGGGCGGGGGCGCCCTCACCACGCCTCCCCGCGCCCCGACACCGCGCCCGGCCGGTCACCCCCGGCCCGGCGGGCCCGGCGTCGTCGGCCGCCTCGTCGTCGTCGCCGGTCCGCGTCAGCGGGATCTCGCCGGTGGGCGGGGGCAGCGCGGTCCCGGTGGTGACGGCGGCGTCGCGGATGCCCGGCTCGGCGTCGGCGGGCGCCGCGGTGACGGGGATGAGCGGCAGCGGGCTGGTGCGCAGCAGCTCGCCCGCGGTGCGCGGCAGCGTCAGCCGGAACACCGCGCCGTGGTCGGTCTCGCCCCACGCCTGCAGCCAGCCGCCCTGCAGCCGGGCGTCCTCGAGGCTGATCGCGAGGCCGAGGCCGGTGCCGCCGCTGCGGCGCTGGCGCGACGGGTCGGCGCGCCAGAACCGGTTGAACACCAGGCCCGCCTCGCCCGGCTTGAGCCCGATCCCGTGGTCCCGGACGACACCGCGACCGCGTGCTCGTCGGCGGCCACCCGCACCTCGATCGGCCGGCTCTCGCCGTGGTCGATCGCGTTGGCGAGCAGGTTGCGCAGGATCCGCTCGACGCGGCGGGGGTCGACCTCGGCCTCGGCGGGCTCGGCGAGGTCGAGCAGCAGCGGGGTGGCGGAGTCGTCGACGAGGTGGCGGACGGTCTCGGCGGCGCGGCGGACGATGTCGCGGAGGTCGACCTGCTCGATCGCCAGCTCGGCGACCCCGGCGTCGAGCCGGCTGATCTCCAGCAGGTCACCGAGCAGCGACTCGAAGCGGTCGAGCTCGTCGACGAGCAGCTGGGGACCGGAGCGCTGCGCGACGGCGTCGAGGTCCTCGGCCTGGTCGTGGAGCACCTCGGCCGCCATCCGCACCGTCGTCAGCGGGGTCCGCAGCTCGTGGCTGACGTCGGAGGTGAACCGCCGCTGCAGCGCGCCGAACTCCTCGAGCTGGTGGATCTGCTGCTGGATGCTCGCGGCCATCTCGTTGTAGGACTCCGCGAGCCGGGCGACCTCGTCGTCGCCGTACACGGGCATGCGCTCGTCGAGGTGGCCGTCGGCGAAGCGTTCGGCGACGTCGGCGGCCTGCCGGACGGGCCGCACCACCTGGCGGGTGACGATGCTGGAGATACCGGCCAGCAGGCCCAGCAGGGCGAGCCCGGCCAGGGCGAGCGTCGACTGGATCAGTGCGAGGGTCCGCTGCTCGGCCGACAGCGGGAAGATCAGGTAGAGCTGCAGGTTCCGCCCCGCCGTGCGGACCGGCTGCCCGACGATGAGCGCGGGCACGCCCGGCGTGCCCCGCGGAGGAGACCGTGACGTACTTCGTCGCGAGGAACCCCTTGAGCACCGGGTCGCGCAGCTGCGGCGGGACGGCGTCGGCGGGTCCGGACGACGGGTCGGTCGGGCCCTGGCCGGCGCCCGTGGTGCTCGCGGTGCCCAGCGGTTCGGTCCCGGCGACGAGGACCGCCTCGAACGCCCCGGCGTCGCGGGAGTCCGAGCTCGAGCCCGACGACGTCAGACGGTCGAGCGCCTCGTCGAGGGTCGCCTGGGTGCCGTCGCGGTCGGGGTCGACGCGGGCGAGGTCCCGCTCGAGGTTCTGGCGGCTGATGTCGGCCTGCACGAGCGCGGCCTGCTGCTTGCCCTGGAGCAGGCGGTCGGCGATCTGGGTCTGCAGGACCAGGCCGAGGACGAGCACGACGACGCTGGACATGGCGAGCGTCGAGAGCACCACCCGCAGCTGCATCGAGCGGCGCCACAGCACACGGACCGCGCCGACCCGCTCGGCGAGGGCGAGCTCGACGCGGCGACGCAGCCCGCCGATGCGGTCAGCCACGGCGGCTCACCGCGCCCGGGTGGACCGCGGCGGGCCGGATCGGGTGGGGCCCGATCAGGGCGGGCCGGCCTTGTAGCCGACGCCGCGCACCGTGAGCACCACCTCGGGGTGCTCCGGGTCCTTCTCGACCTTCGAGCGCAGCCGCTGGACGTGCACGTTCACCAGCCGGGTGTCGGCCGCGTGCCGGTAGCCCCAGACCTGCTCGAGCAGCACCTCGCGGGTGAAGACCTGCCGGGGCTTGCGGGCCAGGGCCACCAGCAGGTCGAACTCCAGGGGCGTCAGCGGGATCGGCGACCCGCCGCGCCGGACCTGGTGGGCCGGGACGTCGATCGTGACGTCGCCGATCTGCATCTGCTCGCTGGGCTCGGTGGGGAACTGCCGCAGGCGCGCCCGGATCCGGGCGACGAGCTCCTTGGGCTTGAACGGCTTGACGATGTAGTCGTCCGCCCCGGACTCCAGGCCGAGCACGATGTCCACCGTGTCGGTCTTCGCCGTGAGCATGACGACGGGGACCCCCGACTCCGCCCGGATCGCCCGGCAGACGTCGATGCCGTTCATGCCCGGCAGCATCAGGTCGAGGAGCACGAGGTCCGGCGCCGACTCCCGCACGGTCGGCAGCGCCTGGGCGCCGTCGGACACGACCGTGGTGTCGAAACCCTCGCCCTGAAGGACGATCGTCAGCATCTCCGCGAGCGAGGAGTCGTCGTCCACCACGAGGATCCGGGAGCTCATGTCTCAATGGTGTCACTTCTCACCGACGATCCGGGAGCGAACTCCGCGCTCAGCACGGCTTCGATCACTGAGTCAGCCGTCCGGGTGAGTGCTTTGTCCCCCGAATGCCGATTCTCGGCCAGCCACCAGCGGCACCACCACTGCCGATCGGCGAGCTCGTCGTAGACCTCGGCGCATCGTTGCTGCAGTGCGGCGTCGGCCTCGAAGCCGTCGGGGGCCCGGTCCGGTGCCGAGCGGGCGCGCTCGCGGACCCGTTCGGCGGCCAGCTCGGGGGGCACGCGGACGAGCACCTGGGCGTCCGGGGCGGGCACGCCGAAGCGCTCGATCTCGGTGGCGTGGACCCAGGCGGCGAACTCCCCGACACCCTCGTGCAGGCGCGCCGAGCCGTAGGCCGCGTTGGAGGCGACGTAGCGGTCGACGAGGACGAGGTCGTGGGTGTCCCGGAGGTCGGCGAGCACCGGGGCGGCGGCGCGGCGGTCGAGCGCGAACAGCAGTGCCATGGCGTACACCGAGGCGGCGGTGTCGCCGTGCTCGCCGTGCAGCGCCTCGCCGGCGAGCGCGGCGTGGACGTCGGCGTCGTAGCGGGGGAAGGCGAGCGTCGCGACGGTGGCCCCGCGAGCCCGGGCGGCCCGGCCGAGCGCGTCGACCAGCGTCGCCTTGCCCGCCCCGTCGAGGCCCTCGACGGCCACCATCACGCCCACGGCGGTCAACGCTAGCCAGCGACGGGGTGTGACCGGGGTGGAGGGCCGGTCCGGGTCGCGGCGGCTCCATGATCAGGAGCACGTCGGGCAGCGGCGCGGGCGGTCCGAGCTGCCCTACGTGCCCCTCGCGAGCGGACGGGCCGGCCCCGAACACGCGAAGGGCCCCCTCGCTCGAATAGATCGAGCGAAGGGGCCCTTCGGTCAGAACGTGCTCAGGTGCTCACCCGCGAGGGCGACCCCCCGGGAGTTACTTGCCGCGACCACTCAGTAGCGGTAGTGATCCGGCTTGTACGGGCCCTCGACGTCGACGCCGATGTACTCGGCCTGCTCCTTGGTGAGCTTGGTCAGCTCCGCGCCGAGCGCCTCGACGTGCACCCGCGCGACCTTCTCGTCGAGGTGCTTCGGGAGGCGGTAGACGCCGATCGGGTACTCGTCGGGCTTCGTGAAGATCTCGATCTGCGCGATCGTCTGGTTGGCGAACGAGTTCGACATGACGAAGCTCGGGTGCCCGGTCGCGTTGCCGAGGTTCAGCAGACGACCCTCGGACAGCAGGATGATCGAGTGGCCGTCGTCGAACTTCCACTCGTCGACCTGCGGCTTGATGTTGATGCGGTTCGCACCGGACTTCTCGAGCTTCTCGACCTGGATCTCGTTGTCGAAGTGCCCGATGTTGCCCAGGATCGACTGGTGCTTCATCCGCTTCATGTGGTCGAGCGTGACGATGTCCTTGTTGCCGGTCGTCGTGATGACGATGTCGGCTTGCTCGATGACGTTGTCGAGGGTGTTGACGTCGTAGCCCTCCATGAGCGCCTGGAGCGCGCAGATCGGGTCCGTCTCGGTGACGGTCACGCGGGCGCCCTGGCCGCGCAGCGACTCCGCCGAGCCCTTGCCGACGTCACCGAAGCCGCAGATGACGGCCTTCTTGCCCGAGATCAGCACGTCGACGGCGCGGTTGATGCCGTCGATGAGCGAGTGGCGGCAGCCGTACTTGTTGTCGAACTTCGACTTGGTGACCGAGTCGTTGACGTTGATCGCCGGGAAGAGGAGCTTGCCCTCGTTGAAGAACTCGTAGAGCCGGTGGACACCGGTCGTGGTCTCCTCGGTGACGCCCTTGATGCCCGACGCGACCTTGGTCCAGTGCTGCGAGTCGGCCTCGAGGCTGCGGCGCAGCGTCTCGAGCACGACCTGGTACTCGGCGGGGTCGTCCAGCTCGGTGGTCGGCACGACGCCGGCCTTCTCGAACTCGACGCCCTTGTGGACGAGCATCGTGGCGTCGCCGCCGTCGTCGAGGATCATGTTCGGCCCGCGGGTGTCCGCGTCGGCCCACGTCATCATCTGCTCGGCGCACCACCAGTACTCCTCCAGCGACTCGCCCTTCCAGGCGAAGCAGGGGATGCCCTGGGGCGCGTCGACGGTGCCGTGCGGCCCGACGACGACCGCGGCGGCCGCGTGGTCCTGCGTGGAGAAGATGTTGCAGGAGGCCCAGCGGACCTCGGCGCCGAGCTCGACCAGGGTCTCGATGAGCACCGCGGTCTGGACGGTCATGTGCAGCGAGCCGGAGATGCGCGCGCCCTGGAGCGGCTTGACCTCGGAGTACTCCCGGCGCAGCGTCATCAGGCCCGGCATCTCGTGCTCGGCCAGCCGGATCTCACGGCGGCCGAAGTCGGCCTGGTCGAGGTCCGCGACCGCGAACTCGACCCCGTTCTTCTCGGCGTACTTCTGGTGCGTCGTCCCTACTGCTGCCATGACTCCTCATCCGGTCGGTCGGTCATCGGTGATGCGGTGGCAGGACCCATGACATCCGTATCCCTGCTGCGGCAGGAGGAAACAACCCACTCCCGCGAGCGTGAGGGCATCCAGAGCACGGTCCTCCACCATCCGGAGGCGCCCTTGATGGTGCGGAGCCCTGTCGAGCGTGGCGGACACGACGTGTCCGTTGCAGCGCCACTCGACAGGCCCGTCGCACGAAGCGTGCGACCTGTTGCCGTGCCACGACACAAACACAGGCCGTGGGGGCGGTCAAGGCAGCACGCATCGCCACCACCCGGGCCGGGCGTGGTCGCCGCAGGTCGCCGGAGGGATGGCCCCGGAGGCTATGACCCGGACCACCCGAACGATATGACCCGGGCCACAGGCCACGTAGTCTCGGCGATCCCGCCCCGGTGAGCACCCAGGAGGCCCACGCCGTGCTCGGACAGATGCAGTCCACGCCGCTCGCACTGCCCCACGTCTTCCACCGCGCCGAGCAGATCTTCGGCCACAAGACGGTCACCGGAATCGGCGTCGGGGGGACCGTCACCACCTCGACCTACGCGGACTGGGCCACCCGCGTGCGCCGCACGGCCGCCGCGCTCGACGCGCTCGAGATCCCGCACGACGCGCGCGTGGGCACCTTCTGCTGGAACACCCCGACCCACCTCGAGCTGTACTTCGCGGTCCCGTGCACCGGCCGGGTGCTGCACACCCTGAACATCCGTCTGTTCACCGAGCAGCTCGTCTACATCGTCAACCACGCCGACGACGACGTGATCTTCGTCGAGCGCTCCCTGCTCGGTCAGCTGTGGCCGCTCGCGGACCAGATGCCGCACGTCCGGAAATTCATCGTGATCGACGACGGGGCGGACACCCCGATCCCCGACGACGAGCGGATCGTCGACCACGAGGAACTGCTCGCCTCGGTCGAGCCCTTCGCCGGCCGGTTCGTCGTCGACGACGAGAACCGGGCCGCGGCGATGTGCTACACGTCCGGGACCACCGGCAACCCGAAGGGCGTCGTCTACTCCCACCGTTCGACGGTGCTGCACTCGATCGCGGTGCTCATCGCCGACGTCGTGGGTCTCGTCGAGCGCGACGTCGTGCTGCCGATCGTGCCGATGTTCCACGCGAACGCCTGGGGCACGCCGTACGCGGCGGTCTTCGCGGGCGCGTCGCTGGTGCTGCCCGGTCCGAACATGGTGCCGAAGGCGATCGCCGGGATGCTGCGCGACCACCCGGTCACGCTGACGGCCGGGGTCCCGACGATCTGGATGGGCGTGCTGCCCGAGCTCGCCCGCGAGGACGTGCCCGACCTGCGACTGGTCCTCTGTGGCGGGTCCGCGGTGCCGCGCGCGCTGTCCGAGGCGTGGCGGGAGAAGATCGGGCTGCCGATCACGCAGGCCTGGGGCATGACCGAGACCAGCCCGATCGCGACGACGGGACTCCTGCGCTCGATCCACGACGGACTGCCCGACGACGAGCTCGCCGACGTCCGGGCCACCGCCGGCCAGCCGGCACCGCTGGTGGACCTGCGCCTCGTCGACCCCGACACCGAGGAGATCCAGCCCTGGGACGGGGTCACCTCCGGGGAGCTGCAGGCGTCCGGGCCGTGGATCGCGGACTCGTACTACCTCAACGAGGACGGCGGGAAGCAGTTCACGCAGGACGGCTGGCTGCGCACCGGTGACGTCGCGGTGATCGACGAGCACGGCTACGTCAAGCTGGTCGACCGCACCAAGGACCTCGTGAAGTCCGGCGGCGAGTGGATCTCCTCCGTGGACCTGGAGAACGAGATCATGGCGCATGCCCGAGGTCGCCGAGGCCGCCGTCATCGCGATCCCGGACGAGAAGTGGTCGGAGCGGCCCCTCGCCTGCGTCGTGGTGCGCGAGGGCTCGGAGCTGACCGCGGAGCAGGTGCGGGAGTACCTGCTCAGCCGCGTCGCCAAGTGGCAGGTCCCCGACGACGTCGAGTTCATCGACGAGGTGCCCAAGACCTCGACCGGCAAGTTCTCGAAGAAGACGCTGCGCGAGAAGTTCGTCGGGTAGGTGCCTCCCGCTCGTGAGCAGCGAGTGCGGTCATGGCCGCACTCACTGCTCACGAGCGTGGAGCGCACCTATGTCCGCGACGGCGAGGTCACGCTCGACTCCTCGCCGCGCTCGCGCTTGCCGAGCACGGAGCTGCGGCGCGAGTAGACGAAGTAGATGACGACGCCGACGACCATCCACACGATGAACCGGACCCAGGTGCCCGCGGTCAGGTTGAGCATCAGCCAGATGCAGGAGACGACGGCGAGGGTCGCGACGACCGGCAGCGCCTTCACCGTGAAGCTGCGCGGCAGGTCCGGCTGCTTGATCCGCAGGATCCAGGTGCCGACCGCCACCAGCACGAAGGCGAAGAGCGTGCCGATGTTGACCATCTCCTCGATCGTCGTGGTCGGCACGAAACCGGCGATGACCGCGCAGAGGGTCCCGATGATGATCGTGATGGTGCTCGGGGTGTCGTACCGGCCGGTCCTCGCCAGCGGGCGCGGGAGCAGGCCGTCGCGGCTCATCGCGTAGAACACGCGGCTCTGGCCGAGCATGAGCACCAGCACGACGGTGGTGAGCCCGGCCAGCGCCCCGACCGCGATGATCGTCGACGCCCAGTTCGCCCCGACCAGGGTGAACGCGTCGGCGAGGGTCTTGTTCTCCCCGTCGGGCGAGCTCTTCAGCTGGGTGTAGTTGACCATGCCGACCAGGACCAGCGACGTGGCCACGTAGAGGACGGTGACCACGGCCAGCGAGCCGAGGATGCCGCGCGGGAGGTCCTTCTGGGGGTTCTTGGTCTCCTCGGCCGTCGTCGAGACCGCGTCGAACCCGATGAACGCGAAGAAGACCAGCGAAGCCCCGGCGAGCAGGCCGAACCCGCCGTACGTGCTGCCCTCACTGCCGACGAGCAGGGAGAGCAGCGAGGACTCGAGCCCGCTGGACCCGGCCTTGGGCGGCTCGGCCGGCGGGATGAAGGGGCTGTAGTTGGCCGCCTTGATGAACGTCGCCCCGAGGATGATCACGAAGAGGACGACGAGCAGCTTGATCGACGTGATGATCGTCGACACCCGGCTGGAGAGCTTGATGCCGAGCACGAGCACCACGGTGAGGACGGCGATGACGAGGATCGCGCCCCAGTCGACCTCGACCGAGCCCACGGTGAACGAGGTGCTGTCGCCGAGCCCGAGGATGTCGGTGATCTTGCCCAGGTAGGACGACCAGCTCTTGGCGACGGTGGCCGCGCCGAGCGCGTACTCCAGGATCAGGTCCCACCCGATGATCCAGGCGATGAACTCGCCGAAGGTCGCGTAGGAGAACGTGTACGCGCTGCCGGCCACCGGCACCGTCGAGGCGAACTCCGCGTAGCAGAGCCCGGCGAACCCGCAGGCGATCGCGGCGATGACGAACGAGACCGCGATGGCCGGCCCCGTCACGTCCCCGGCCGTGCGGGCGGTGATCGTGAAGATGCCGGCACCGATGAGGACCGCGACGCCGAAGATCGTGAGGTCGAGCGCGCCGAGCTCGCGGCGCAGCTTGCTGTCCGGCTCGTCGGTGTCGGCGATCGACTGCTCGACCGACTTCGTCCGGAAGAGACTCCCCTGTCGCGATGTCGTCGGACTCGCCATTCCGGCCCCCTTTCGTGCGCTCTCTGGTCATTTGTCCGCCTGTGCGGTGACGGGGACCATACTCAGGGTGATCCGTCGGACTCCGCCCGGTCGGGGAGGTTCGTACCAGTGGATCGCCGACCGGGCACGGTCGAGCCGCCCGAGGCGCAACGGGCTACGCCGGAAGCCGCAGACGAGCCGGCGCCGCAGACGATCAGGGCGTGGGGTCGAGCGCGGGGTCGACGTCGTCGTCGGAGCCGGTCCGGTCCAGGTCGGGCTCGAGATAGATCAGGCGGGCCTGCGGGACCGTCGCCCGCAGCCGCGCCTCGGCCGCGTCGATCGCGTGCGCCACCGCCTCGGTGGGCAGGCTCCCCGGCACCGCGATCTTGGCCGCGACGAGCAGCTCCTCGGGCCCCAGGTACTGCGTGCGCAGGTGGATGACCCGCTCGACCGGGCCGCCGACCAGCGAGGACGTGATCGTGGTGCGCAGCGGCGGCGGCGCGGCCTCCCCGATCAGGAGGCTCTTCGTCTCCACGATGAGGATCACCGCGATGACGCCGAGCAGGGCGCCGATCGCGATGGTGCCGATCGCGTCCCAGACCGGGTCGCCGGTCGACACGCTCAGCACGACGCCGAGCAGGGCGAGCGCCAGGCCGACCAGCGCCCCGGTGTCCTCGAGCAGCACGACGGGCAGCTCCGGGTTGACCGACTGGCGGATGAAGCCCCACCAGGTCGCGTCGCCCTTGAGCTCGCGGGACTCCCCCACCGCGGTGCGGAAGCTGTAGGCCTCGAGCAGGATCGCGACGCCGAGGATGACGATCGCGACGACGGGGCTGGTCAGCTCCTCGGGCGCGGAGAGCTTGTGGACGCCCTCGTAGATCGCGAAGACGGAGCCGAGGGTGAACAGCAGCAGGGCGACGACGAACGAGTAGAAGAACCGGTCGCGGCCGTAGCCGAAGGGGTGCTCGGGGGTGGCGGCCCGCGACGCCCGCTTGCGCCCGAAGAGCAGCAGGCCCTGGTTGGCGGTGTCGGCGACCGAGTGGACGCCCTCGGCCAGCATCGAGGAGGACCCGGTGATCGCGAAGCCGACGAACTTCGCCACCGCGATCCCCGCGTTGGCGGACAGGGCGGCGATGATCGCCTTGGAGCCTCCGGAAGCGGACACCGCGACCTCCTGGCGGACGGCTGGAAGGGACGAACCGGGCACCCGGCCCGGTCCGCGGCAATCTAGTCCGTGTGCTGCGGGGCCTCGGGGTCCCCGTCCCCGCTCCAGCCGTCACCCGCGGCGAACACCAGGGCGCGGCCCCGCCCGGCCTCCAGCGTCACCACCCCGTCGGTCGCCGGCGCCCACACCGCCCGGCCCTGCGAGAGCGCCACCGGGCGGCCGCTCGCGGCGTGCAGCGTGACGTCGCCGCGCACCACGAGCACGATGCGCGGGCCGTCGATGCCGAGCTCCACCGGGCCGTCGTCGGGACCCACCTCGATGCGCACCAGCCGGAAGTGCTCGCTCGGCGCGGTGAACACCGCCCGGGGACCGTCGACCCGCGGGTGGATCACCGGCGGCGGGCCGCACCGGAAGTCCAGGATGCGCAGCAGCTCCGGGACGTCGACGTGCTTGGGCGTCAGCCCCGCCCGCAGGACGTTGTCGGAGTTGGCCATCAGCTCGACACCGCACCCCGACAGGTACGCGTGCGGCGACCCGGCGGGCTGGAAGAGGCACTCACCCTCGGCGAGCACCACGCGGTTGAGCAGGAGGGCGGCCAGGACGCCCGCGTCCCCGGGGTAGCGCTCCCCGAGGTCGAGCAGGGTGCGGACCTCGCGCTCGAACTCCCCGCCGGGCGCGCCCGGGGAACCGGGGGTCTTCGCCAGGCGGACGCAGCCGTCGAGCAGCGCGGGCACCAGGTCGTCCACGGTCCGCTGGGGCAGCGTGATCCACGTCGTGAACAGGGCGCGCAGGCCGTCGGGGTCGGGCTGGGCGGCGAGGAGCTCGGTGTGGTGGGCGAGGCGGTCGACGTCGAGGTCGCGCAGCAGGCGGACGGTGACCGAGGCGTCCCGGAAGCCCGCGAGCGCGTGGAACTCCTCGAGCGCGCAGAGGATCTCCGGCTTGGGCAGCGGGTCGCGGTAGTTGCGCTCGGGGGCGCCCTGCGGGACGCCCTTCGCCTCCTCGCGGGCGAACCCGGCGGCGGCCTGCTCGGCCGACGGGTGGGTCTGCAGGCTCAGCGGCTCGTCGGCGGCGAGGACCTTGAGCAGGAACGGCAGCCGGCCCTGCCAGTGGTCGGCGCGGTCGGGCCCGAACGCGCCCTGCGGGTCCGTGGCGAGGGCGTCGAGGAGCGTGCGGCGGCCCGGGTGCTCGACGAGCCGCGACGGCGCGTCCTGGTGGGCGCCCAGCCAGAGCTCGGCCTGCGGGTGCGGCGACGGGACGGACTCGCCGAGCAGGGCCGCGATGTGGGTGCGCGACCCCCACGCGTAGGGGCGCACCGTCCCCTCGAGCAGTTCCACGTCTCCCCCTCACGTCGCCGGTGATGACGGTGGTCGCGCCGGTCGGTGACGCCGATCCCGGCGCGGATGTGTGTGCGGGTCCGGGCTCAGCCGGCGCCGACGCCGGGCCGGGCACCCTCGGCCGGGTCGGCTCCGGTGGTCCCGGTCGCGAGGCCCAGGTAGAGCGCCGCGAGATCCAGGCGCAGGCCCAGGACGCCCGCGCGGATCGCGTCGTGGCCGGGGGTGTCCCCGGCGAGGTCGACGTCGTCGATCTCGAGCACGTCCGCGGCGGGCCAGCGACGGGTGGCGTCCGAGACCACGCGCCGGGTCGCGAGGTCCTCGCGGACGGTCACGACGGCGAGGCGGGGCGGCAGGCCGTCGGCGCCCGGGTCGTCGAACGGGTCGGCGAAGATCGAGTCGGCGGCGGCCCCGGCCTCCAGCCGCGCGGCGAGCGCTGGCACGGCCGAGGCCCCGGAGAGCGGCCCGGCGTGCGCCACGACGCCGGCGTGGGCGGCGAGGACGACGGTGCCGTAGCCCGCCAGGGCGGTGGCGACCGGGTCGGTGCCCCACAGCAGGGGGGTGTGTTCGGCGAACCGGAGCGCGAGGGCCTTGGCCGGGGCGACGAACGCCTCGTGGCGGGGCCCGCTGCGCTCGGCCTCGTCGTCGAGCCGGTCGGCGAGGGCCTCCCCGTCGACGTCGAGCAGCCCCAGCGCCCGGGTGGTGGCGAAGGTGGCCGCGAGCTCGGTCGCGGTCGAGAGGCCGTCGAGGCCCGGGATGCGGGGCACCACCAGCATGGCCCGGCCTGCGGCCGCCGCGGGCGCGGGGCCGTCCGCGGGGCCGGTCAGGACGACGTGGGCGCTGCGCCGGACGGCGCGGTCGACCGCCTCGGCCACCTGCGCGTCGGCCGGGTCCTGGTCGGACCCACGGTGCGAGACGACGACGACGTCGAGGGGGCCCAGCCAGGGCGGGGCCACGTCGGAGACGACGACGGGGCACGGGCACGTCGGGGCGAGCAGCGCCGCCACGAGCCGGGCCGCGGCCTGCTCGACGCCGGCCCGCGCGAGGAGGACCAGCGCCCGGGGCCGGAGCCCGTCGAGGGCGCCCTGGGACCCGACCCCGGCCTCGACCGCCGCCGCCCACGTGGCGCGCACCTGGGCGCCCGCCGTCGCGGCGGCGCGCAGCAGTCCGGCCCGGTCGGTGTCGAGCAGCCGGCCGGTGTCCTCGAGCAGTGCCTCGTCGAGCACGGTGCTCACCCGTCCGCAGGCGTCGCGGCGTCGCCGCCGGCCGCGTCCCGGCTCCCCGTGTCGTGTCCCGACGCGGGAGCGCCCGCGTCGTCCGGACCGCCCGTCGCCTCGGAGAGGAGCAGGACCGGGATCCCGTCGGTCACCGGGAAGCGGCGCCCGCAGCTCTGGCAGGTCAGGGCGGCCGCGTCCGCGTCGTCGGGGGTGCCGGGGCGCAGCTCGCCGTGGTCCGGCGCCGGGCAGGCGAGGATCTCGAGCAGCACCGGGTCGAGTCCGAGCGGCCCCGTCCCGATGGTCGAGCTCCGCTCCGCTCCGTCTCCGGTCCCGGCGCTCATCGCCGCACCACCGAGAGGACCTCGTCGCGCAGCGCGGCGACCGCGCCGGCGTCGGCGGCCTCGACGTTCAGTCGCAGCAGCGGCTCGGTGTTCGAGGGGCGGAGGTTGAACCAGTCCCCGTTCTCGAAGGACACGGTGAGCCCGTCGAGGGTGTCGGTGGTGACGTCCTCGCGGTCGCCGTAGAGCTGCTCCACCTCGGCGATCTTCGCCTGCGGGTCGGTCACCGTGGAGTTCACCTCGCCCGACGCGGCGTAGCGCGAGTACTGCGCCATCAGCTCCGAGAGGGGCTTGTCCTGCTCGCCGAGCGCGGCCAGCACGTGCAGCGCGGCCAGCATCCCGGAGTCGGCCCGGAAGAAGTCCCGGAAGTAGTAGTGCGCCGAGTGCTCGCCGCCGAAGATCGCGCCGGTCTGGGCCATCGTCGCCTTGATGAACGAGTGCCCGACCCGGGAGCGGACCGGCTTGCCGCCGGCCTCGGTGATGATCTCGGGGACGGCCCGCGAGGTGATGAGGTTGTGGATCACCGTGCCGCCGGGCTCCTTGGCCAGCTCGCGGCTCGCGACGAGGGCGGTGATGGCGCTGGGGCTGACCGCGTCGCCCTTCTCGTCGACCAGGAAGACCCGGTCCGCGTCGCCGTCGAAGGCGAGGCCCGCGTCGACCCGCCCGAGGTTCGACACCTCGCGCTGCAGGTCGACGAGGTTGTCCGGGTCCAGCGGGTTGGCCTCGTGGTTCGGGAACGAGCCGTCGAGCTCGAAGTAGAGCGGGTGGACCTCGATCGGCAGCGGCCCGAGCACGGCGGGCACGGTGTGGCCCGCCATCCCGTTGGCGGCGTCGACCACGAGCGACATCGGCCGGATGCCCGAGAGGTCGACCAGGCTGCGCAGGTAGGCGGCGTAGTCCTCCAGGACGTCCTGCTGCCGCACGGTGCCCGGGGTCGGCGCCGGGTCCGCGCCCGCCGCGGCGCCGGGCCCCTGGTCGAGCAGGGCGGCGATCTCGTCGAGCCCGGTGTCCTGCCCGACGGGGCTCGCGCCCGCCCGGCAGAGCTTGATGCCGTTGTAGCGCGCCGGGTTGTGGCTCGCGGTGAACATGGCGCCCGGGGCGTCCAGCGACCCCGAGGCGTAGTACAGCTCGTCGGTGCTGGCCAGGCCGATCTCGGTGACGTCCACACCCTGCCCCGTCACGCCCTCGGCGAAGGCGGCGGCCAGCTCCGGGGACGAGTCCCGCATGTCGTGCCCGATGACGATGCCGTTGGCCGGCGCACCGCCCTGCTCGCCGATGAGCAGCTGCGCGAAGGCGGCCCCGACGTCACGGACGAAGGCGGCGTCGAGCTGCTCGCCCACCAGACCGCGCACGTCGTAGGCCTTGATCACCTCACTGACCACCCGGGCACGCGCGGCGTCCGCGGTCTCGTCGGTGTCCTGCTGAGCCGGTGCTGAACTGCTCACGTCGGCCAGCGTATCGGCCGGGTCCGACAACGCGCGGCCTGGCGGGCACCCGATGGGGTGGGCGGTCGACGCCCGGTCGTGGGACCGGTGTCGGTCCGTCGCGTCGGGATCCGCGTCAGGCGGACGGGTCGGGCAGGACCCGCAGGTGCGCCCGGCGTCCCGTGCCCGCGACGGCCCAGGAGGACCCGACCGCCTCGCTCGGTGGTTCGGCCCGGCCGGCCTCGCGGACGGCCTCGGCCAGCGCGGTGAGGTCGTCGGCGGAGGGCTCGGAGGGGAAGTCGCCCTCGTAGCGCACGACCTCCCAGCCCCGGGGCGCGGTGAGACGCAGGGCGTGGAGCTCGCAGAGGTCGTACGAGTGCGGCTCCGCACTGGTCGCCAACGGACCCACGACGGCCGTCGAATCGGAGTAGACGTACGTCAGCGTGGCAACGGCCGCCCGGCCGCAACCGGTCCGTGAGCACTTCCGCACTCCTCGCACGACGCAGGACGATAGTCCCGCCCCGGCATCGTGTCGGGCAGGCGCGCTCGGCGCGTCGGGGTCTCGACGTCACCGTGTGGTCACGTGGACGTCGCCCCGGCCGGCGGGCCCTCCCCCGCCCCGCACCGGCGTACGCTCACGCGCCGTGGCGAGAGGTGGGACGCGGACCGGTCCCCGGGAACCCGACCGGTCGGAGCGTGGCTCGGCGCGGCCCCCCGTCCCGATCCGTCCGCGGCGCCGGCGCGACCGCCGCGGCCGCGGGATGCGGGCGCCCCTCTACCCCGCGGGGTCGCCGGCGGCACGCACCCGCGCGGAGCGGTTCGACGCGGTGGTGCTCGAGGCGCTCGAGCCGATCGAGGACCGCTGGGGCGCCGAGCTCGAGGACCTCGACGTCGCGGTGGACGACGTGCCCGACGTCGGCGAGACCGCGCCCGACGACGACGGCGTGGTCGGTGACGGGGACGTCCCGCTGGCCCGCCTCGTGCCCGCGGGCGTCGACCGCCGCGGCGCCCCGACGCGCGCCCGCATCGTGCTCTACCGCCGGCCCCTCGAGGCGCGGGCGCTCGACGGCGAGGACCTCGCGGACCTGCTCCACGACGTGCTCGTCGAGCAGGTGGCCGAGTACCTCGGCGTGGAGCCGGACACCGTGGACGGCGAGGAGTAGGCCTCAGGGTCCGTGGGTGACGGCCTCGACGTTGTGCCCGTCGGGATCGCGCAGGAACACCGCGTAGTAGCCGGGGTGGTACTCCGGCCACTCCCGCGGCGCGTGCAGCACCTCCGTCCCCGTCTCCACGGCGACGGCGTGCACGGCGTCGACCGCCGCCCGGTCCGGCGCCGAGAACGCGACGTGCAGCTCGGTGCCGAGCGCCCCGCCGGGGGTGAGCCAGAACTGCGGCACGCCGGCGGGCCCCGCGAGCCCGACGACCGCGCTGCCCTCGTGCGGTATCCGGATCCCCTCCCGGAGGCCGAGCGGGGCGAACAGGCGCAGGTAGGTCGCGACGGACACGTCGACGTCGGCGACCGGGAATCCGAAGTGGTCGATCACAGCGCGGGACGTTAGCGGCGAGGACCGACAGTCAGCGTGCACCGGCGAGGGCGGCCGCCGGCGACCCGCCGGTCTCCGTCGCGGGTGGCTCAGTCCAGTCTGGTGCGCGAGGGCAGCGCCGAGACCGCGGTGAACAGCACGAGGGCCAGCTGCATGAGGAGCAGCACGTCCCGCAGCGTGTCGTCGCGGGAGATCACCACCGGGCCGCCCCCGGCGGGGACCCCGACCGCGACGAGGTGCCCCCAGGCCGAGACCAGCGGGACGGGCTCCCCCTTGACCGTGGCGTTCCAGCCCGACTCGCGCTCCGCGGCCAGGACGACGAGCCGCCGGTCGGCGCCCTGCGAGACCTGGACGCCCACCGACGGCGGGGTGCCGGGCAGCGGGGTGATCCCCGCGGGACGCTGCGGGGCGGCCTTGGCGTCGGTGGCGTCGTCGGAGACCGGGGGCTCGAGCAGGACCGCCCCCGCCGCGGGCAGCCCGATGGCGAGCACCGGGCGGCCGTCGCTGGTCGGCGGGGCCGCGGTGAGCAGGGCGCCCGCGGCCTGCTGGGCCTGGCCGGCGACCGCGGGGTCGGGCAGGACGACGGCGGCCGTGCCCGCGGTCGCGAGCTCGGCCGCCCCGGCCGCGACCTTGGCCGGGTCGCCGGAGAGCAGGGCGGCGACGTCACGGGTCAGACGGGCCGGGGCCGCGCCGACCGGTGCGAGGTCGTCGTCGCCGTAGCGCGGGAGGTCGGGACCCGTCCGGCGCGTGCTGTCCGCGTCGAGGGCGTAGCCGGGGCCGTCCGGCAGCCGGGTGAGCCCGACGTCGACGACGCTCGCGCCCGCTGCCTCGAGACGCCCGGCGAACGCGGGGTCGAGCGTCGGTGCCTGCTCCGCGGCGAGGGCGCCGCCGGAGCCGAGCAGCACCGCGGCCGCCGCCAGCGCCACGGCCACCGTCGCGGTGACCGGCACCGCGGCGCCCCGGACCGCGCGACCGCCCGACCCGGCCGCGCTCCGACGGGTCCGCAGCCGCGATCCGAGCGCGGTCCCGACGCGCGAGGCCGCCGACGCCGTCCCGCCCCCCATGCGCGCGAGCACGCCGTCGGGGCCCAGGTCGATCTCGGAGTCGCCGCGGCGGCGCGGGGCGGGCCGGTGCCTCGGACCGGCACGGCCGGTCACCAGCGTCCCGAGCGGTGTCACGCGGGCCTCGGCGACCAGCGCGAGCAGGGTCCACAGCGTGCCGCACGCGGCGAACGCCAGCGCCGGACCGGTCCACCCGGGGCGGGCGTCCCCGCCGGAGAGCGGCGGGAGCGACACCGTCCCGACGATGCCGGCGGCGACGATCCCGAGGACGGTGATCGCGAGGCCCGGCACCACGCTGGGCCGCGGCGCGAGGATCGCCCCGCCGACGGCGGCGAGGAGCACGACGAGCCCGATCACCGGGAGGGAGCCCGCCCCGCCGGGGTCGAGCGAGAGGACGTCGAGCGTGCCGGCGAACTGCTCGAGGACCGGGGAGCCGGTGCCGTGCACCAGGACCTGCGGCGCCCGCAGCAGCGTCGAGGGCCACGGCAGGAGCAGCAGGACGGGCAGCACGACGACCACGCCGAGCGCGATCGCCCGCCGCCCCGAGGCCCCGGCGGGCGCCGGGACGAGGACGAAGCCGACGACCACCACGACGAGCACGAGGACGTGGACCAGGGGCGCGAACGCGGAGACCACCGCGAGCAGCAGCACCGTGCCGGCGGCGGCGCTCCACCAGGACGCGCGGCGGCCCTCGACGCGGCTGCCGCGCAGGACCGCGGCGACCCCGGCGAGGACCATCGGCAGCAGGACCACCGCGACGACGCCGTCGAGCCTGCCCTGCGCCACGGCCGCGCCGGCGATGCCGAGCAGGGCGTACACGCCGCCGGCGCACGCGCGCAGCACCCGCCCGACCCGGATGCCCCGCGTGGCCACGTAGGCCGAGAGGCCCGCGAGGGGCAGGGCCCCGAGGAGCACCAGCGACACCGCGACGGCCGGGCCGTCGGAACCGGCGACCGGCCAGAGGATCCCGCCGAGGACCCCGACGACGGCCAGCGCGGCCGACGCGGGCGCGGCGGTGCCGCCCGCGACCGGGTGCCACTCGGCGAGGTAGGAGCTCCACAGCGACCCCAGCCCGGGCAGCGGCCGGATCCGCCCGCCGGCCAGGTCGAGGCCCAGCCGCGAGCGGTTGACCAGCAGCGACACCGCGGTGAGGGCGACGACCAGGAGCAGCGGCGGGGCGAGCAGGAGCTCGCGCAGCACCCGGCCCGGGGTGACCGGGACGAGGACGAGCTGCTCGTCGTCGGCCGCGGAGCGCTCCGGGACGTTGCCCGCGGCCCGGATCCCGGCACTGCCGCGGGCGGCCGGTATCCCGACGATCGAGGTGTCGGCGTCCGGCGACGCGATGAGCTCGGTCGGCCCGGCCGGGCCGTCGGCCCCGCCCGCGGCGAGGGTGACCCCGACGGACTCGCCGGGGCGGCGCAGGCCGGCCTTGCGCCGGGTGCTGCGCTTCGGCGCCGTCGCGCCCGCGGGGAGCGCGCCCTGCCCGACGAGCAGCGCGCCCTCGTCGGGGCCCTCCTCGACGGCCAGGGAGGAGGCGGGCGCGGGGCGGGCGGGGCGGTCGGCCCACTCGGGGAGACGGCCGAGGACGAGCTCGTCGCGCACCCGGGCCCGGACCACGCGGGTGAGGCCGCCCTGCACGGCGTTGCGCAGGCGGGTGGTGCGGCTGGTCAGCAGCCCGCGCATCCCCCGGGGGACGGCGGCCCCGGCGCTGTGGAGGCGGCGTCGCCGGGCCTCGCGCAGGTCGGCGAGGTCGCCGAGCACCCGCCCCATGCGCGCCCAGCTCCGCGGTGGCGGCGGCGGGGCGGCGCAGCAGCAGGAAACCGAGGGCGCGCAGGACGGCGAGGACGGGCAGGCGGAGCAGGCCCAGGACGAACGCCGAGTTCGAGGAGTTGGCGAGCACGGTCCACAGCCCGTTGCGCCGGTCGACCGTGCGCAGTCCCCCGTCGCACCCGGCGGCGTCGAGGGGGCGCGCGCCGGTCGAGACGGCGCGGGCGTGGTGGAGCCGGGCCGACGGCACGCACAGGACGAGGCCGCCCGCGCGGTTGATCCGCCACCCGAGGTCGACGTCCTCGCGCAGCAGGCCGAAGGCGGAGTCGTAGCCCCCGAGGGCGTCCCACTCCCGCCGGCGCAGCAGCGCGCCGGCCGACCCGACGGCGAGGACCTCGGAGTTGGTGGCGAACTGCCCGAGGTCGAGCTCGTCGGAGCCGATGCCGGTCTGGCGGTGCCCCGAGGCGTCGGTGGACAGGCCCGCCTCGACGACCACGCGCGGGTCGTCGCGGTCGAGCTGCAGCGGGCCGAGCATGGCGGCCGCGGGCGAGGCCTCCGCGACCGAGAGCAGGACGTCGAGGCAGGACGGTTCGGGGGCCGCGTCGTCGTGCAGGACCCAGAGCCAGTCGCCGGTGCCGCGGTCGCCGGTCCGGCCCCACCGGCGGTCGCCGTCGGCCACACCCGCGGCGACCGCGGTGCCGAACGGGGTGTCACGCGGCAGGTCGAGCACGACGTCGACGGCGTTGGAGGACCGCAACAGGTCCTGGGTCGAGTCGACCGACCCGGTGTCGACGGCGATGACGCGGCGCGGTGCCACGGTGAGCCGGCCGAGCGCGCCGAGTGTCTCCGGGAGCCAGGCCTCGCCGTCGTGACAGACCAGCACGGCCAGTACGGGCGCCGTCGCAGCCACGCGTCCGTCCCTCCCACGGCGTGGGCCGGGTGCGTTCCCCCGCCCGCCGCGTTCGTCGCGCCGTCGTCGGTCCCGGCGTGCACCGGGCGGCGTCGAGACTAGAAGGGGCCCTCCGGGCGGCCGTCAGGGGAGTGGTCGCGACCCTGGACCGGGGGCGCGGCAGACGGACGGACGCCGCGCCTCGTCGGACGACGGGCGCAACGGAGGGCGAGCGCGGCCACCCGGCATCGGGAGACCGTCACGAGACGCGACGAACGCGTGGTCCGACCTCGCTGTCAGACCACGCGACGCTTGAGACGGCGGCGCTCCCGCTCGGAGAGACCACCCCAGATACCGAAGCGCTCGTCGTGCCCGAGCGCGTACTCCAGGCACTCGGCCCGGACCTCACAGCTGTTGCAAATCTGCTTGGCCTCGCGCGTCGATCCGCCCTTCTCGGGGAAGAACGCCTCAGGATCGGTCTGAGCGCACAGCGCGCGCTCCTGCCACTCCTGCTCGTCCTCGCCCGTGATGGCCATCAGTTCCCCGAGGACATCCCGCGAACCACCGGATCCAACGCTGCCCAGCACCACCGACCCGCTCTCCGCACCGTTCACACGGCCTCCCTCACCGCTAGCACTCCCCAGCTGGCGGAGCGCCGGCCCCGCACCGGCGTGTACCTCGGGGTGAATTACACCGGTGTCGTTCCATCCGGGTCAAGCCGGGCCACCCGCCTGGCCGCATGTCGCGACGGACGGTCGTCACGTGCGGTGAACGTGAAGGCATTCGACGTAGCTCAGCGTGGCAGAAACGGTACCGCGGGCCTGGGACACTGGGGACGTGGCCAGTGTCTTCTCCGCCCGGAGCTCCCCCCGGATCAGCCCGATCTTCGTCGGTCTCGTGCTCGTGACCGCCGGCGGCGGGGCCCTCACCCTCCTCGGGACCCGCATCGCGGTGACGGCGGGCATCGTGATCCTGGTCCTCGCGGGCTGGGCGGTGTCGCTGTGCCTGCACGAGTTCGCCCACGCGCTCGTCGCGGACCGCTGCGGTGACCACTCGGTCCGCGGGCTCGGCTACCTGACCCTCGACATCCGCCGCTACGCGAACGTCGGGCTGACCTTCGTGCTCCCGCTGCTGTTCCTGCTCATCGGCGGCATCCCGCTGCCGGGCGGGGCGGTGTGGATCCGGCGCGGCGCCCTGCGCTCCCGGGTGGCCGCCAGCGCGGTGTCGGCGGCCGGGCCGCTCACGAACCTGGTGCTGGCGTTCCTGCTGGCCCTGCTCGTGCCGCTGGTCCCGCCGCTGCTCGGGGCCGGGATGTCGTTCCTCGCGCTCATCCAGGTCCTCGCCTTCATCCTCAACATCCTGCCGATCCCGGGCCTCGACGGCTGGGGCATCATCGACCCCTACCTGGCGGACTCCACCCGCCTCGCGGTGTCGCGCTTCGCCCCCTACGCCCCGCTGGTGCTCTTCGCGGTGCTGATCCTGCTGCGGCCGGTGGCCACCGCGCTGTTCGCGCTCGCGTCGTTCGTCTACGGCGCCGTGGGCGGCGACAGCACCCTCGCGAGCCTCGGCCAGGAGCTGTTCTTCTTCTGGCAGCGCTGATCCCCTCCGGGGTGACGCCGCCCCCTCGGTCGGCGGACCGTCGGGGGTCGGGGGCACGATCACCGGTGTGAAGGTGACGGTTCTGGTCGGGGGTGTCGGCGGCGCACGGTTCCTGCAGGGGGTGCTGGCCGCCCTGGGTGCCGACGACGAGGTTCGCGCGGTCGTGAACATCGGCGACGACATCTGGCTGCACGGGCTGCGCGTCTGCCCGGACCTCGACACGTGCATGTACACGCTCGGCGGCGGCATCGACACCGGCAAGGGCTGGGGTCGGGCGGACGAGACGTGGTCGGTGAAGGCCGAGCTCGAGGCCTACGGGGCCGACCCGACGTGGTTCGGGCTCGGCGACCGCGACGTCGCCACCCACCTCGTGCGCACCCGGATGCTGCGGGCCGGCTACCCGCTCTCGCAGGTCACCGAGGCCCTCTGCCGGCGGTGGAACCCCGGGGTCGCGCTGATCCCGGCGAGCGACGACCGCATCGAGACCCACGTCGTGATCGACGATCCCGACACCGGCGAGCGCCGCGCGGTGCACTTCCAGGAGTGGTGGGTGCGCCACCACGCGGAGCCGACCGCCCACGGGTTCGCCTCGGTCGGCCGGGACCAGGCCACGGCCTGCCCGGCCGCCCTGGCCGCCGTCGCGGACGCGGACGTCGTGCTGCTGGCCCCGTCGAACCCGGTGGTCAGCATCGGCACGATCGTCGACGTCCCCGGGATGCGCGCCGCGCTCGCGCAGGCGCCCGGACCCGTCGTCGGGGTCTCGCCGATCATCGGCGGGCAGGCGGTGCGCGGGATGGCCGAGCCGTGCCTGGACGCGATCGGCGTGGAGGTCTCCGCCGAGGGCGTCGCGCGGCACTACGGGGCACGGTCGCAGGGCGGGCTGCTCGACGGCTGGCTCGTCGCCTCCGGGGACACCGCCGAGGTGCCCGGGGTCGCCGTGCGCTCGGTGCCGCTGCTGATGAGCGACGCCGAGGCCACCGCGGCGATGGTGCGCGAGGCCCTCGACGTGGTCGGGCTCGCCGGTGTCTGAGGCCGCCGCCCCGGTGCACACCGACCACGCCGCCCTCGGCGGGCTCACCGCCTGGGGCGTTCCCGGGCTGCCGGAGTTCCGGCCGGGCGACGACCTCACGGCCGCCCTCGCCGCCGCGCTCGAGCCCACCCTGGCCGACGGCGACGTCGTCGTCGTCACCTCGAAGATCCTCTCGAAGGCCGAGGGCCGGCTCGTCACCGTGCCGCGCGACCCCGAGGAGCGCGACGCCGCCCGCCGTCGCCTCGTCGACGACGAGACGGTCCGGGTGCTCGCGACGAAGGGCCGTACGAAGATCGTCACCAACCGCCTGGGGATCGTGCAGGCGGCGGCCGGGGTGGACGGGTCGAACGTGGCGGGCGACGAGGTCGCGCTGCTGCCCGAGGACCCCGACGGGTCGGCGGAGACGCTGCGGGCGGGGCTGACGGCCGCGCTCGGGGTGCGCGTCGCGGTCGTCGTCACCGACACCATGGGCCGCTGCTGGCGGATCGGGCAGACCGACGCCGCGATCGGCTCGGCCGGGCTGGTCGCGCTGCACGGCTACGGCGGCGCGGTCGACGCGCAGGGCAACGAGCTGCTGGTCACCGAGGTCGCCGTGGCCGACGAGATCGCGGCGGCGGCCGACCTGGTGAAGGGCAAGCTCGGCGGGGTGCCGGTGGCCGTCGTGCGCGGGCTGCGGCACCTCATCGGCGCGGGCCGCTCGGCGGGCGAGCTGGTGCGCCCCGTCGAGGAGGACCTGTTCTGGCTCGGCACCGCCGAGGCGCTCGCCCGCGGCGCGCGGGAGGCGGTCGGGGCCCGGCGCTCGGTGCGGGCGTTCGCCGCGGACCCGGTCGATCCCGGGGCGATCCACCGGTCCGTGGCCGCCGGCCTCACCGCCCCCGCCCCGCACCACTCCCGGCCGGTGCGGTTCGTGTGGGTCCGCGACGCCGCCCGGCGGGCCGCGCTGCTCGACGCCATGGCCGACTCGTGGCGGGCCGACCTCGCCGCGGACGGGTTCACCGCGGACCAGATCGCCCGGCGCACCGCCCGGGGCGACCTGCTGCGCGAGGCCCCCGAGCTGGTGCTGCCGTTCCTGGTGCGCGGCCCCGAGGGCGGGGCGCACGACTACCCCGACGAGCGCCGCGCCACCTGCGAGGCCGCGATGTTCACCGTCGCCGGGGGCGCCGCCGTGCAGGGCCTGCTCGTGGCGCTGGCCGCCGAGGGGCTCGGCTCCTGCTGGATCGGGTCGACGATCTTCGCCGCCGACGTCGCCCGGTCGGTGCTGGAGCTGCCCGCGTCGTGGGAGCCGCTCGGGGCGGTCGCCGTGGGGCACCCGGCGGAGCCGGTCCCGGGACGCGGCGAGCTCGTCCCCGACGACCGGCTGGTGGAGCGGTGACCGAACCGACCGCGGCCGTGCACGCCGACGCCTCGGCCGTCCTCGCCGCGTGGGACGCCCCCGACGCCGGTCAGGCCGCGATCCGCGAGGCGCTGCTGGCCTACCTCGCCGGGCTGCCCGACGCCTGCGCCCGCTCCTGCGTCTCCGGGCACCTCACCGCCTCGGCGCTCGTCGTCGACGACGCCGGCGAGCACGCCCTGCTCACCCTGCACCCGCGGGTGGGCCGGTGGGTGCAGCTCGGGGGGCACATCGAGCCGGAGGACACGACGCTGCGGGGCGCGGCGCTGCGCGAGGCGAGCGAGGAGTCCGGCATCGAGGGCCTGACGATCTCCCCCGCCCCCGTGCACCTCGACGTGCACCCGGTGACCTGCTCGCTCGGCGTCCCCACCCGCCACCTCGACGTCCGCTACCTCGTCCGCGCGCCGGCCGGGGCTCGGGCGGTCGTCAGCGAGGAGTCGGTCGACCTGCGGTGGTGGCCGCTGGGCGAGCTGCCGGAGGACGTGCGGTGGGCTCCGGCCCTGTGAGGACCGGCCCGCCTCGGTGATCGTGCCGAGTGGACCTCGAGGGCTACGCCCGGAGCCCTGGGAGCCCACCCGGCGCGCGAACGGCGAGGACGCGCAGCCGCTGATCAGACCTGGGAACCGGGTCGCCGGGACCCGGTTCTCCGGAGCACCTCCCGAGCGGACCCGGTGTCACACGGAATGAGTGCTCACGGGCGCGGAGCGCACCGGAGGGCGTCGCGGGCGTACGCGGCCGTGCCCGGCGCGTGGTGGTCGAGGGCGTCGGCCAGGCGCGGTGACACATCGGGGCCGGACACGGCCCGGTGCCGCTCGGCGAGGGCCTGGGCCACCGCGCCGTCCACCGGCTCACCGGCCGCCCAGGTGCGTGCCCACGCGGCGCCGAGGTCGGCGAGCTCCTCGGGGACCCCGGCCGGCTCGGGATCGTCGAACCCGTCGAACATCGACGCCGGATCCGCGGCCCGCCCGTCGAGGGTCGCCCGCAGCGCCGCGGCCTGGCGCCCCAGGCGCTCCCGCACCGCCTCGAGGACGTCGAGGTGCATCCGCAGGGCGGCCTCGGGGTCGTCGGTGCGCCCGAGCGCCTCGGCGATCCCGTCGTCGGGGACGCCCAGGGCACGCAGGAGCAGGACGCGCTGCAGGCGGACGAGGTCGTCGCGGCCGTAGGCCCGGTACCCCTCGTCGGGGGCGATCCCCGGCCCGACGAGGCCGGCGCGGTCCCACGCGCGCAGCTGCGGCTCCGGCGTCCCGCTCGCGCGGGCCACCTCCGCGGCACTCCACCCCTCCACGGCTACATCCCGCGGAAGTCGCGCGGCGAGTAGCGCGGCCCGAACCGCGGCCGCCGGAACCCCGAGGCCTCGATGTAGCGGACCGCGCGCTGGCGCTGCGGGGCGTAGCAGGCCAGGACCTCGAGCATCCCGGCGTCGTCGAGCTTGCGGCCCACGAGGGCGTAGCCGACGGTCGAGGGGATGTGGAAGTCGCCCACCGAGACGGCGTCCGGGTCACCCCACGCGCGCTGCGCGACCTCGGCGGCGGTCCACACCCCGATCCCGGGGACCTTGCGCAGCAGCGTCCGCCCCTCGAGTCCCCGCAGCTCGACGGCCTTCTCCAGCCGGTGGGCCACCGTCGCCGACGCCAGGATCGCCCGACGACGGGCGCTGTCCACCCCGGCGCGGTGCCACTCCCAGTCCGGGATCGCCTTGGTGTCCCGTGGGGTCGGGGGCACCCGCATCCCCCGCGGGGCGGGCCCCGGGGCGGCCGTGCCGAAGCGCCAGCAGAGCTCGCGCCAGGAGCGGTGGGCCTCGGTCCCGGTGACCTTCTGCTCCAGGATCGCGGCGAAGAGCAGGTCCCAGACGGCGCCCGTCGCGCCGAGGCGCAGACCGGGCATCCGGTGCCGCGCGTCCGCGACGAGCGGGTGGTGCCCGACGAACCCGGCGTCGTCGTCGTCCGCGCCCAGCAGGGCGGGCAGGCCGTCGAGGACCCACTCGGCCCCGTCGCCCCACGCATCGGCGACCACCTCGGTGCCGGTCCGCCGGATGCGCGTGGTCGCCGGGCCGGCCGGTGTCGAGCACACCCGCCACACGACGCCGGCCTCGTCGATCCGACAGGTCGGGTCGCCCCGCCCGTGACGCAGCGGCCCGATCAGCGCCCCGATGTCGAGGACGAAGCCGGGTTCCCACCGACGGGTCCGGGGCTTCCCGGCTCCCCCGTCGGCGTGCTCGTTCGAGTGCTCCGCCTCCGCGTCGGAGGCGGGCAGGACGTCAGGCACTCCCCGAGAATCGCAGACCGCCGTCCGGGATGGTGATGCCGGGCCAGAGCCGCACGCCCTCGCGCAGCTCGCACCCGGCCCCCACCGACACCCCGTCGCCGACGACCGCGTCGTCGACCACGGTCTCGTCGCCGATCGTGGCGCCGGGACCGATCACCGAGCGGGTCACCGTGACGTTGTCGCCGATCCGCGCCCCGTCCATGACCACCGACCCGATCACGCGCGAGCCGTCGCCGACGACCACCTCGCGACCGAGGGTCGTCCCGTCCGAGAGCGAGGCCGTGGCCGCGGTCTTGGCGCCGGGCAGCAGCAGCGCGGTCCCGACGGGGCCGGGCAGCGCGGACGTCGGGGCGATGCCCTGGACGAGGTCGGCGCAGCCGCGGACGAAGGCGGCGGGGGTGCCGAGGTCGAGCCAGTAGGACGACTCGACGTGCCCCTGCAACCGGCGTCCGGCGCGCAGCAGCCCCGGGAAGGTCTCCCGCTCGACCGAGACCGGGCGACCCGTCGGGATCGCGTCCACCACCTCGCGGCGGAACACGTAGCAGCCGGCGTTGACCTGGTCGGTCGGCGGCGTGAGCGTCTTCTCCAGGAACGCCTCCACCCGCCCCGACGCGTCGGTGGGCACGCAGCCGAAGGCGGTCGGGTCGGCCACCTTCACCAGGTGCAGCGTCGCGTCCGCGCCCGCGGCCCGGTGCTCGTCGACGACGGCGCCCAGGTCGACCCCGGAGAGGATGTCCCCGTTGAACACCATGATCTCGTCGTAGTGCGCCTCCAGCGCGTCCGCCGCGTGCCGGATGCCCCCGCCGGTGCCCAGCGGCTCCGGCTCCGGCACGCACTCCAGCTCGAGGCCGAACGCGGAGCCGTCGCCGAGGTAGTCCGCGAAGACCTCCGCGCGGTACGAGGTGCCGAGCACCACCCGGCGGATGCCCGCGGCCGCGATGCGCGACAGCAGGTGGCCGATGAAGGGCACCCCCGCCGTCGGCAGCATCGGCTTGGGCGTCGAGGCCGTCAGCGGGCGCAGCCTGCTGCCCTGCCCTCCGAC
Organism: uncultured Actinomycetota bacterium; assembly: GCA_963849235.1. Lineage (GTDB taxonomy): Bacteria > Actinomycetota > Actinomycetes > Mycobacteriales > Pseudonocardiaceae > Actinomycetospora. The sequence continues at coordinate 293,147 of CAWKGY010000022.1, forward strand.
GAGGACGACCGCCGCCGTCCGGGCGAGCGTCTCCGCCGCGTCCGCACGTCCCCCCGTGGTGTCCACGACCGACCTCCCTCGTGACCGTGTGGCCCCGGCGTGACGACGGCGTCGCGTCCGGGCGCTACTGTGACGTTCCCTCGGCAATAACCGGTACGGACTCCGTCGTCGGGGTCCACTCCGACCGAGACCGGCAGGAGAAGCGTGGTGGAGCCGACGAACGCGTGGGACCGTGCGCAGCAGGCTATCGCCCGGGCGCAGCAGCGCAACGGCACGGTCGTGACCCCCGACAACGCGGAGTCACCGTTCGACGCCTCCCAGACGCAGATGATCCCGGCGCTGTTCCCCCAGGACGGGCCTCCGGTCACGCAGGGTCGTCACGGGCGGCCGGCTCCGTCCCCCCGTCCGCCTGCCGATGGCCGCCGTCCGGGGAACGCACCGAACGGGCAACGACCGGGCCACCGACAGCCCTATCCGGGTGAGCCGGAGACGACACCGGTCGAGGTCTCGGACCCGACGCTGATGCGCCCCCTGTCCGCCGAACCGCCCACCGTCCGCACCTCGGCGACGCGGCCGCGCACGGCGCCGTTCCCCTCCCAGAACGCCCCGGCGAACGGCCACGCTCCCGCGGGCCCGGCGCCGGACGACACCCCCACCACGCCGCCGGTCGGCATCCGCCTCCCCTGGTGGAAGCGGATCTTCGGGCGCCGCTGACGCCCACTACGCGTTCCGGGTGCTCCACCGGGCCCGGGCCGCGAGTGCCGCGCGCAGCCCGGCCCGCAGCGGGGCCCACCGGACGCCCCGGTAGCGGTCGGAGAGGAACCGGTAGGCGCTGCGGTGGTGCTCGCGCAGCATCCGCGCCGACGTCGGGACGTCGCGGGTGGTGGCGTGCCCGCCGGTGTGGACCACCGTCGCGTCCGGCACGTAGACGTTGAGCCAGCCGGCCCGGCCGAGGCGGTCCCCGAGGTCGACGTCCTCGAAGTACATGAAGTAGCGCGGGTCGAAGCCGTCGACGGAGTCCCAGGCCTCGCGGCGCAGCAGCACGCACGAGCCGGACAGCCAGCCGGCCGAGCGCTCCTCGACGACGCCCTCCTGCCGGTAGGAGCGGGTCCACGGGTTGCCCGGCCACACCGCCCCGAACAGCGCGTGCCCCACCCCGCGCCCGAGGGAGGGCTGCAGCCGCGCCGACGGGTAGATCTCGTCGTCGGTGTGGATCAGCGGACCGAGCGACCCGGCCCGGGGCCAGCGGGCGGCCGCGTCGAGCAGGGTGTCGAGCGAGTCCTGCCCCAGCACGATGTCCGGGTTGCTGACGAGCACCCAGCCCACCGAGGGGTCGAGTCCGGCGACGGCCCGGTTGGCGGCGGCGCCGTAGCCGAGGTTCTCCCCCATCGGGAGCACCTCGGCGCGGCCCGCGGCGGCCGCGGCCTCGGGGGCGCCGTCCACCGAACCGTTGTCGGCGAGCACCACCGTGACCGGGCGCCGCGTGGCGCCGGCCAGGGAGTCGAGGAAGGCGGTCAGCGACTCGCCCGGGGAGTAGGTGACGACGACGACGGCGAGCCCGTCCCCGTAGGTGCGGGTGGCGCTGGTGCTGCGGGGGGCCGCCGTCATGGGCAGCATCCTGGCGCAGGAGCCCCCGGGAGAGCCGGGCGCCCCGCCGGTCGGAGCGTCAGAGGTGGCGGCTCGAGTCGTCCGTGGCGGGGAGCGCCAGCGGCCAGTACCGCCACGAGTCGGGCCCGACGCCGCCGGTGTTCGCCTCGGCGGCCCGCGGGCCGGACGTCGGCGCTGCGCCGGCCCGGCGGTGTGAGGTGGAGACGCCGAGCGGGCCGGCGTCCACCGTTCGGCGCGACGCACGGTCCATCCGCGACCTCAGACGATGGCGTTCCCGGCCCGCGTCGACCACCAGCCAGACCGCGACCACGCCCAGGAGGGCGAGCAGCACCGTCTCCATCGCCATGCCGGTCCAACGCACGAGTCGCCGAGAGGTGACGCCCGGTCGGCGACACGCTTCGCCGGATCCGGAAATCGGTTGCCGCGGGCCCGCGACCCGGCGGCGGCCACCGGCCAGACCGTCCGGCGTCTGATGAACGCCCCTCAGCGCACGGCGGAGGGCCGGCCGAGCAGCTCGGGGTGGCGCGTCACGGCCGCCGTCAGGGCCTCCCGCCAGGGGCGCAGCGCGGGCAGCCCCGCCGCGGTCCACGACGCGGGCGAGAGCACCGACCACGCCGGACGCGGCGCCGGGCGCGGGAACTGGTCGGTCGAGCAGCCGTGCACCCGCTCCGGGTCGGCGCCCAGCTCCTCGAACACCGCGCGGGCGAACCCGCACCACGTGGTGACGCCGCCGCCGGTCGCGTGCAGCGTGCCGGGCGCCGCGTCGGAGCGCCCGAGGGCGACCAGGCCCGCGGCGAGGTCCGCGGACCACGTCGGTGAGCCGTGCTGGTCGTCGACGACGTCGAGGGTGTCCCGCTCCCCGGCCAGGCGCGCCATGGTGCGGACGAAGTTGGCCCCCGTGCCGCCGTAGACCCAGGCGGTGCGCACCACGTGGTGGGCCACGTTCGCCTCGCGGACCCGCTGCTCGCCCTCCTCCTTGGTGCGCCCGTAGACCCCGGCGGCCCCCGTCGGGTCATCCGGCTCGTACCCGGCCGGCCCGCCGTCGGGGCCGCTGCGGCCGCGCGGGCCGGCACCGTCGAAGACGTAGTCGGTGGAGACGTGCACGATCCGGGCGCCGTGGCGGGCGCACGCCGCCGCGAGCAGGCCGGGGGCGACCGTGTTGACCTCGTGGGCGGCGCGCGCCGCGTCCGGGTCGGTCTCGGCCAGGTCGACGGCCGTGAACGCGGCGGCGTTGAGCAGGACCGCGGGCTCGTCCCCCGTCGGCCCCGGGGCGCCGACCCACTGCGCCACGGCCCGCTCGACCGCCTCCGCGTCGGTGATGTCGAGGTCGGTCCGCGCCAGGGCGGTGACCCGCTCACCGTCCTCCCGCAGCAGGTGGGCGAGGTCCGTCCCGAGCGCCCCGCCCGCTCCCGTGACCATCCAGCGCACGTCGTGACCCTTCCGTCGAGTGCGTCGCGGTGTCCCGACCCACCCGGGGTCGTGAACGCTCCCGGAGGGAGCGTCCCGGTTCCGGGACACCGCGCGAGCGTGTGTCATCCTCCGACTCGCCGTGAGCGTTCCTAACGGGTGGTGGGCAGGAAATACGGCGGGAGCCGTCTAGCCTGCCCTCCAGGTACACGTGTCGGACGACGATGTCCTGTGCAGGCCGCGGCCCGGTCCCCGCGCCGCCCGCACGGAGACCGACCCGGACCCAGCCCGCGCACCGATCCGACCCTGACCCAGCCCGACCCCGACTGACCCGACCGCCGGACGCGATCGTGAAGGGAGGCCGTGTGGAGGACGAGCGCGGCCGCTCCCGTCCGGATCCCGGCCGCCGGTTCGGCCCGTCCGCCGGACGCTCGCCCGTCCCGGAGGGCCCTCCGCCCCCGCCCCGCCAGACGGCGAAGGCGCGGCGCGGCGATCTGCGGGAGATGCGGCAGCCCGGGGAGCCGGGTGACCGGCGGGGCACGGTCGGGTTCCGCGAGGCCGCGACCGCGCCCGCCCGGACCGGCACGACCTCCGTCGAGGGTGCGACCCGCCCCGCCGCCACCAAGGGCCGGCCCGCGGACGGTCCTCCCCCGCCGGCGCCTCCGCGCCGGACCGCGCCGTCCCGGCCGGGGCCCCCGCCGCCGCCCTCGCGCCCCGCAGCCCCGGCGGCCGCGCCCCCGCCGCCCGCCCACCGCGGCGCGCGACGGTTCCTGCGCATCCTCGCCGTCGTCGCCTCCGTCCTGGTCTTCGTGCTGAGCGGCACCGCGTGGGCCGCCCTGTCGGGCAGCTTCTCGACCTCGGGCGCACTCGCGAAGAAGGGGACCGCGGCCGACGGTGCCACCGACATCCTGTTGGTCGGCACCGACAGCCGGACCGACGCGCAGGGCAACCCGTTGCCGCGCGACGTCCTCGCCCAGCTCGACGCCGGGTCCGCCGACGGCGAGCTGAACACCGACACCATGATGCTGGTGCGGGTGCCCAACGACGGCAGCCGTGCGGTCGCCTTCTCGCTGCCCCGCGACAGCTACGTGAAGCTGCCGGGGCAGCTCAGCAAGGGCAAGCTCAACTCGGTCTACCCGGGCGCGAAGGCCGCCGAGGCCCAGCAGCTGGTATCCGACGGCGACAACGACCCGGCCGACGTCGACGTGAAGTCCTCCGAGGCCGGTCGTCAGGCCCTCATCGACGCCGTGCAGGACCTCACCGGGATCGGCGTCGACCACTACGCCGAGGTCAACCTGCTCGGCTTCTACAACCTGACGAACGCCATCGGCGGCGTCGACGTCTGCCTGAAGAACGCGGTCGACGACGACTTCTCCGGGGCCCACTTCCCCGCGGGTCCCCGCACCGTGCAGGGCAAGGACGCGCTGGCCTTCGTCCGCCAGCGCCACGGGCTCCCGCTCGGCGACCTCGACCGGGTCCGCCGCCAGCAGGCCTTCCTCGCCGGCCTCTCGCACAAGATCCTGTCGGCGGGCACCCTCGCCGACCCGGTGACGCTCACCCGCCTGCTCGACGCGGTGAAGCAGTCGGTGATCCTCGACAGCGGCTGGGACCTGCTCGGGCTCGCCCAGCAGATGCAGGGCGTCAGCGGCGGGTCGGTCACGTTCATGACGATCCCGACCCTGGGCGGGGAGAACACCGCGGCCGGGGACGCCCTCAAGGTCGACCCCGTCCAGGTCCAGCAGTTCGTCGCGGACGCGATCGGCCCGAAGCAGGCCCCGGCGGCCGCGCCCACCGGTCCGCCGCCGGCGAGCATCCCGGTCGACGTGCGGAACGCCTCGGGCACCGAGGGCGCCGCGGCCCGCGTCGTGCAGATCCTCGGCGCCCAGGGGTACTCGCACGTGACCTCCGGGAACGCGGACCAGAAGACCGCCACCTCGGCGATCGTGTTCGGTCCCGGGGGCGACGCGGCGGCGGGCGTCGTCTCGAAGACCCTCGGCGGGCTCGCGACCCGGGCCGACCCGACGGTGCCGCCGAACACCGTCCGCGTGATGCTCGCGTCGGACTACAAGGGTCCGGGCGCGGTCATCACCCAGGCCGGCGGCGACTCCGCCGACGCCGCGCCACCGCCGCCGGCCCAGCCGCCGATCACGGCGGACGGGATTCCCTGCGTGAACTGAGCCGGCCGTATCCTCGCGAGCCGATGACCGTCACCGATGCTCTCCTCGCGCCCGTCCTGGCCGCCGACGCCCGCCGCCCGCTGATCACGTTCTACGACGACGCGACGGGCGAGCGGCTCGAGTTCTCCGGGGAGACGCTGGCGAACTGGATCGCCAAGACCGCGAACTTCCTGCGCGACGAGTGCGACGTCGAGCCGGGCACGCGTGTCGCGGTCCTGCTCCCGGCCCACTGGCAGACCGCGGCGGCGCTGCTGGGCGCCTGGTGGAACGGGGCGGTGGTGGTCGACGACCCGGCGGGCGCCGAGGTCGCGCTCGCCGACGCCGAGCACCTGGACGCGGCGGGGGCGGCAGGTCTCGTCGTCGGGCTCTCGCTGGACGCCTTCGGTCGCCCGCTCGCGGGCCTGCCGGGCGACGCCGTCGACTACGCGAGCGAGGTCCGGCTCCACGGCGACGCGTTCGCCCCGTCGGGGCCCGTCCCCGGCGACTCCCCGGCCCTCGGGGACGCGACGGTCGACGAGGTGGTGGGCACGGCCCGGCGTCGGGCCACGGAGCTCGGGTACGACGCCGGGTCGCGGGTGCTCTCCACCGCGGACTGGCCGCTGCGCCTGGACGGCGGGCTCGTCGACGGGCTGCTGGCGGTGCTGGCCGCCGGCGGCTCGCTGGTCCAGGTCCGCCACCCCGACCCCGCGGCGCTGGACCGCAAGGGCGAGGTGGAGAAGGCGATCCTCGTCAGCCCCTGAGGACGTGGCGGGCCATCACCATGCGCTGGATCTGGTTGGTGCCCTCGTAGATCTGCGTGATCTTGGCGTCGCGCATCATGCGCTCGACCGGGAAGTCGGTGGTGTAGCCGGCGCCGCCGAAGAGCTGCACGGCGTCCGTCGCCACCTCCATCGCGGTGTCGGAGGCGAAGCACTTGGCCGCCGACGCGACGAGCCCGAGGTTCTTCTCGCCCCGCTCGGCGCGGGCCGCGGCCACGTAGACGAGGTGACGGGCCGCCTCGATCTTCATCGCCATGTCGGCGAGCATGAACTGCACGCCCTGGAAGTCCGAGATCGACTTGCCGAACTGCTTGCGGTCGCGCACGTAGTCCACGGCCGCGTCGAGTGCGCCCTGCGCGATGCCGACGGCCTGGGCGCCGATGGTCGGGCGGGTGTGGTCCAGCGTGGCGAACGCGGTCTTCAGGCCGGTGCCGACCTCGCCGATGATGCGGTCGCCCGGGATGCGGCAGTTCTCGAAGTAGATCTCGGTGGTCGGCGAGCCCTTGATGCCGAGCTTGTGCTCCTTGGGGCCGACCGAGAAGCCCGGGTCGTCCTTGTGGACCACGAACGCGGAGATGCCGTTGGCGCCCTTGTCGGGGTCGGTCTTGGCCATGACCGTGTACCAGTCGGAGACGCCGCCGTTGGTGATCCAGGCCTTGGTGCCGTTGAGGATCCAGTCGTCGCCGTCGGCCTGGGCCCGGGTGCGCATCGAGACGGTGTCCGAGCCGGCCTCGCGCTCCGAGAGCGCGTAGCTGATCATCGAGCCGCCGGAGGCGATGGTCGGGAGGACCTTCTGCTTGAGCTCCTCGGAGCCCGACAGGATGATCGGCATCGACCCGAGCTTGTTGACCGCCGGGATGAGCGAGGCCGACGCGTCGACCCGCGCGACCTCCTCGATCACGATGCAGGCGACGATCGAGTCGGCACCCTCGCCCTGGTAGGCCTCGGGGATGTGGATGGCCTGGAAACCGGCCGCGGTGAGCGCGTCGCGGGCCTCCTGCGGGAACCGCGGGGTCTCGTCGACCTCCTTCGCGTGCGGCGCGATCTCCTTCTCGCACAGCGCGCGCACGGACTCCCGCAGCGCGGCGCGCTCCTCGCCCAGGTCGTAGACGTCGAACTCCGGGTTCACCGCGACTCCTCCCACATCCATGCTTTCGTGTCACGGTACCGCCAGGTGCTAGGACGTCCTACGGTTCTCGGCGATGGCTCGCGTCTCACCGTGGGGCCGGGGCCGCTCCGCGAGTCGTCGTGGTTTCAGCCCAGCTGCGGCGCCACCTCGGAGGCGACGAGCTCCAGCTGGTCGAGATCGGTGAGGTCCAGGGTCTGCAGGTAGACGCGCGTGATGCCGGCGCGCTCCCGCCACTGCCCCAGCTGGTCCACGATCCGTGACGGCGTGCCGGCCAGCGGGTTGGTGGCCAGCTGCGCGTCCTCGATGCCGAGGGCCTCGGCACGGCGGGCGACGGCCGCGTCGTCACGCCCGATCACCAGCGTGTGGGCAGTGGAGAGGACGACGTCGCCCGGGTCGCGGCCTGCGGCGGAACAGGCCTGCGCGACCCGCTCGTACTGCGGCACCGCGTCGTCGAGCGGGGCGAAGGGGATGTTGAACTCGGCCGCGAACCGGGCGGCGAGGGCCGGGGTGCGTCGCTTGCCCATGCCACCGACGATCACCGGGATCGGGTGCGCGGGCTTGGGGAGCGCGGGCGAGTCGACGACGGTGTAGTGCTCGCCGGAGAACGAGTACGTCCCGCCCGCCGGGGTCCCCCACAGCCCGGTGACGATCTCGAGCTGCTCGGTGAGGCGGGCGAACCGCTCCCCGAGCGGCGGGAACGGGATGCCGTAGCCGGTGTGCTCGGCCTCGAACCACCCGGCGCCCAGCCCGAACTCGATGCGCCCGCCGGACATCTGGTCGGCCTGCGCCACCGTGATCGCGAGCGGGCCGGGGAGACGGAAGGTGGCCGACGTGACGAGGGTGCCGAGCCGGATGCGCTCGGTCTGCACCGCCAGCGCGGTGAGCGTCGTCCAGGCGTCGGTGGGTCCGGGCTCCCCCGACGAGCCGCCCATCGCGCGGAAGTGGTCCGAGCGGAAGAACGCGTCGAACCCGGAGTCCTCGGCCGCGCGGGCGACGCGCAGGAGGTCGGCGTAGGAGGCGCCCTGCTGGGGCTCGGTGAAGATCCTGAGGTCCACCGGCCCAGCGTAGGCCGCGGCCGATCAAGGTCCGGCGCGGCTGGTGTAGGTGTGTCCGGTCGGGGTGGTGGTCCGCACGGTGTGCGGGTGCTCGCCGAGCCCGTCGTGGACGGTCTCGACCTGCCAGCCCGGCATCTCGCGGACGTAGTTCCCGCGCGCGCAGACCCCACGCCCGTTGGTGAAGCTCGTCGGCCCACCGGCCCGGGACTTGTCGGATGTGGTCGTGGTGGCGGATGCGGGGCGTCGCAGAAGGGGTCGCGGCACCGGCCACCGTCACGTAGGTCGATCAGCTTCGCGAGGAACCCGTCGAACAACCGTCGCTGCGGGTCCCCACCCACGAGGGTGCCGTGCGCTGGAGAAGAGAACAGTCGCCGCCACCACCGCGTCCCACCGGTGTCGCGCAGCAGATCGCGCACGATCCCCGCCGGCAGCGGGCCATGACCTGTCAGGTCGCCGGTCGCCGGGCTGTCGGGGTCGATCAGCAGCGTCGAGGGGGATGCACGATGCCGACCTCGACGTTCACATCGGCCGCCCGGGTCTGCCCGGTGAGACGTTCCACGAGGGTGTCGGCGAGGATCTGATCGCGGGTGCGGCCGTCGGTGGCACCGGTCGCGATCAGCCCGTCAGCATGCTGGCGCAGCGCCGCCAGACAGGCCACACCCTGCTCGACCGGCAACAGCCCCGACAGGACGCTCATGGTGTCCGGGGCGGGGCGCAGCGTGACCCGACGGTCTTTGCGCGCGGTGCGGCTACGGCTGGTGTAGCCGGCCTTGTCGGCCTCGTAGGCGTGCTTCTTGACCGTGGCCTCGGCGCGGTGGAACCCCAGGTCCTCCACGCCCGCGTCGGCGAGCTGTTTGTCGACCAGCCTGCGTGTCTCGGGGTCGAGGTGATTGGTCTCGGTGACGACGGTTCCGGCGAGCCGCTCACTGATCCGCCCCGCCGCGAGCAGGGCCCGGGTGTGGGGCAGGTCGGTGGCCAGGGCGCGGGCCGCCCCGAGACGCCGCGATCCCTGCGCGGAGGAGACGTGGGCGGCCAGCCCGATCTGGGCGGCGATGTCGCGGCCCAGCTTCTCGGGGTCCAGGCGCCCCGCGGCGACCAGCTCGGCCTGCTCTGCGACCTGGGCACGCCCGAAGGCGACCATCTCGGTGTGCTGCGCGGCGGCGAGGGCGGCCCGCATCTGTTCGAGCACCGCGATGCGGTCGATCCGCACCGCCCCACCGACCGCCGGATCGTCGACGGGGGCGTCGGCGAGTTCGCCGAGGCGTGCGAGGAGCGCGGTCAGCTCGGCGGTGACCGCGTCACCCGCCTTCTCCCCAGTGTTCGAACTCATGTTCGAACGATAGCGCGACCCCCCGACAGTCTCGGCCGGGAGCGGAGGACCGGGCCGATCTCCGCCGTCAGGCCCCGGCGGGCCCCAGCTTGCGCACCGCCTCGTCCTTGCCGGCCACCGACGTGCGGAGGTCGGCCTGGAAGTCGGCCATCCGTGCCGCGAGGCCGGCGTCGGCCGCGGCGAGGATGCGGACGGCGAGCAGGCCGCCGTTGCGGGCGCCGCCGATGGACACCGTCGCGACCGGGACGCCGGCGGGCATCTGCACGATCGACAGGAGCGAGTCCATGCCGTCGAGGTGCTTGAGCGGCACGGGGACGCCGATCACCGGGAGCACGGTGGCGGCGGCGACCATGCCCGGCAGGTGCGCGGCGCCACCGGCCCCGGCCACCACGACGCGCAGCCCGCGCTCGGCGGCCGACTCCGACCAGTCGAGCATCGCGCGCGGGGTCCGGTGCGCCGAGAGCACGCGCGCCTCCCACGGCACGCCGAACTCGTCGAGGGCCTCCGCCGCGGCCTGCATCGTCGGCCAGTCGGAGTCCGAGCCCATGACGATGCCGACGAGCGGCGGCAGGCGGGTGCCCGCGACCTGGTCGCTCTCGGTCCGGGTCGCTACGGCCTGCCCGGGCACCAGCTCGCTGGACATCAGTGGGCGCTCCATCCGTCGGTCCAGATGCCGGTCGCGAGGTGGTCGGCGGCCAGGCGCGCGCGGCGGCGCACGTCGTCCACGTCGTCCCCGGTGATGTTCACGTGCCCGATCTTGCGCCCGGGCCGTTCGGACTTGCCGTAGAGGTGTACGCGCGCCTCGGGGAAGCGCGCGAGGGTGTGGTGCAGCCGCTCGTCGGGCCCGGTCGACGGCACGGGGTCCCCGCCGAGGACGTTGGCCATGACGCACACCGGGCGCAGCGTCGCGGTCGACCCGAGCGGATAGTCGAGGACGGCCCGCAGGTGCTGCTCGAACTGCCCGGTGACCGCGCCGTCCATCGACCAGTGCGCGGAGTTGTGCGGGCGCATCGCGAGCTCGTTCACCACGACGCGGCCCTCGGGGGTCTCGAAGAGCTCCACCGCGAGCAGCCCGACGACGCCGAGGGCCGCCGCGATGCGTAGCGCGAGCTCCTCGGCCGCCTCGCCGGCCTCCTCGGGCAGTCCGGGGGCCGGGGCGAGCACCTCGGTGCAGATCCCGTCGACCTGCACGGTCTCCACCGTCGGGTAGACGGCCGCCTGCCCGTAGGGCGAGCGGGCCAGCACCACCGCGAGCTCGCGCCGCAGCGGGACCTTCTGCTCGACCATGAGCGGCGTCCCGGCCTCGAGGAGCTCGGGGACGGTGGTCGCGGCCTCGTCGGACGAGTCGAGCATCCACACGCCGCGGCCGTCGTACCCGCCGCGGACGGCCTTGAGCACCACCGGCCACCCGTGCTCGGCGGCGAACGCCTCGACGTCGGCGACGCCCTCGACCGGCGCGAACGGCGGGACGGGCTCGCCCAGCTCGGCCAGACGCCGGCGCATCACCAGCTTGTCCTGGGCGTGCCGCAGCGCCCCGGGCCCCGGGTGGACGGCGACCCCCTCGGCGACCAGCTTCTCGAGCAGCTCACCGGGCACGTGCTCGTGGTCGAACGTCAGCGCCTCGGCCCCGGCCGCGACGCGGCGGAGCGCGTCGAGGTCGCGGTGGTCGCCGACGACGACGTCGGGTGTCACCTGCGCGGCGGGCTCGTCGGCGTTCAGCGCGAGCACGCGCAGCGTCTGGCCCAGGGCGATCGCGGCCTGGTGCGTCATGCGGGCCAACTGCCCCCCGCCGACCATCGCGACCACGGGCAGGCCGGTGCGCTCCTCCACGAGCCGGGAAGACTATCCGTCGCCGGGCCCGGGGGTCTCAGGCGGACCCGTCGAGGTGACGAGCCTCGCCGTCGGGACCCGTCCCGTCGTCGGGACCGTCGCGTCGTCGGGGGCCGTCCCGTCGTCAGGTGCCGACCCGTCGTCGGGTGCCGACCTCGTCGCCGGGAGCCGCGCCGGGCTCACCGGTGGCCGGCAGGTCGAGGCCGAGGATCCGGTCGCGGCGCGGGACCGGCGGCTCGGCGTCCCGCAGGCGGGTGAGGGTGTCCCGCGCGCCGTCGAGGGTGGCGGGCAGCGCGACGATGCGCGCCCCCGGCGTCCCGGTGACGCCGGCGGCGCCCGCGAGCCGCCGGGCGAGCATCCCCCGCAGCACCCGGACCCGGGCGGCCAGACCCTCGCGCGGGGCCAGCACCACGACGGTGGAGCGCCCGACGACGGCGATCGTCTCGCCGGCGTCGAACACGACCGTCGCGGCGTTCCCGGCCACCGTCAGCGGGGCGACGCGCGACCACCCGGCCACCGGCAGGGTGACCGCGACGAGGGCGTGGGTCTCCGGCACGCGGGTGCCGCCGGCGCGGGCGGCACGGTGGATCTCGGCGAGACGGGTGAGGAGGTAGCGGGAGCTGGCGAGCCCGGACAGCGGGTCGACGGCGGCGGCCTCGGAGAGGTCACCGCACGCGACGTCGCTCCAGCCCAGCGACACGACCCGCACCAGCCGCGAGCCGTCCGTCCCGGGCAGGGCGAGCCGGCGTCGGGGTCCCAGCTCACCGAGCGCGCCGCTGACCGCGGTGTGCAGCGCGGCGAGGTCGGAGAGGGTCTCGTCGAGCCCGATGCCGGCCGATGCCCGGGCCCCGGCCCAGCGCGTCAGCGCCTGCTCCAGCGGTGGGCCCACCCGACCGTCGAGGACGGCCTCGCAGACCTCGTCGACGCTCGCGTCGGGCCATTCCGAGGGGACCGACCACCCGAGCGCGTTGCTGCAGGCGAACCAGCGTTCGCGCAGTGCGGCGTGGGCGAGTCCGCGTCCCGGGCGGTCGGTCACACGGTCGCCACGGGGGCGGTGCCCCGAGGAGACGGTCTCCTCGGTGCGCTCGTCCGCGAGGGTCATCGCGACGTACCTCCTCCACGCCCGGCGGCCCGCGCGCCACGCCGGGTCCTGTGGTGGCGACGCGCGAGACGGTCATCCGTGACGGTGACGCTGCGAGGATCCTCCCGCGTCCGGCCGCAGACTCCCCGCGAGGGGGTGGTGCGCCCGATGGCGGACGGCGGAGGCCCGGAGCCCGGGCCCGCGCACGGCGACGAGCCGGGCAACGGGTCCGCGGGCAAGGACGCCCGCAGCGACGCGGAACTGCTCGCCGTCCTGCGCGGACGTCCGGCCGACCAGGCCTCCTCGCTGGCGTTCGCCGCCCTCTACGACCGCCACCGCGAGGCGGCCCGCGGGCTCGCCCGCCAGCTCGCCCGCTCCCCCAGCGACGCCGACGACCTGGTCTCGGCCGCCTTCGCCCGCCTGCTCGAGATCCTGCGCGCCGGTGGCGGGCCGACCGAGGCCTTCCGGGCCTACCTGCTGACCTCGCTGCGCCACCTCGCCTACGACCGCACCCGCGCGGAACGTCGCCTCGACCTCACCGAGGACATGGGTGAGGTCATCGGTGTCGACCCCGACCGCACCGTCATCCCGTTCACCGACCCCGCCGTCGCGGGACTCGAGCGCTCGCTGGCCGCCCGGGCGTTCGCGACGCTGCCCGAGCGGTGGCAGGCCGTGCTGTGGCACCTGGAGGTCGAGGGGGACTCGCCCGCCGACATCGCGCCGCTGTTCGGGCTCACCGCCAATGCGGTGTCCGCCCTCGGCTACCGCGCCCGGGAGGGGCTGCGGCAGGCCTACCTGCAGGAGCACCTCGCGGGAGGCGGAGCCGCGCCGCCCCGCGACCGCAGGCACCGCGAGGCCGAGGAGAAGCTCGGTGCCTACACCCGGGGCGGGCTCTCGAAGCGCGACGCCACCAAGGTCGAGGAGCACCTGCGCGAGTGCGCGGAGTGCCGGGCCCTCGCCACCGAGCTGCGCGAGGTGAACTCCGGGATCCTGCGGTCGACGATCGCGCCGCTGGTGCTGGGGGCGGCGTTCGTCGGCTACCTCGCCGACCGCGCGGCGCCCGGGATGTTCACGGGCGCGTGGCCGACGACGGCGGAGTGGGTCGTGGCCGGCGGCGGGGTGCTGGGGGTGCTCGGCGCGGTCGGGGGCGTGATCGGTGCCTCCGAGGTGCCGCGGGCGAGACGGCTGGGCGTGGCGGCGGTGGGGCTCGCGGGTCTGGGGGTCGCGACGGCGACCGCGCTCGGCTCCGGGACCCCCGCGGCGCCCGAGGCCGCGCCACCGACCGTGACGCCGGGCCTGGTGCTCCCGGCACCGGTGCCACCGGGTGCCATGCCGCCGAATCCCGCCCCGCAGCGCCCCGGCGTCGCCGGCACCCCGACGCGCCCCCCTCCCATCGGGATCGTCCCGCCGTCCGCAGGCCCGCGGACGACGGGTGCCGAGCCGGGCGACGCCGAGCCGGGCGTCGCGCGGTCCGCCGAGCGCCGGCCCGCCACCTCCTCCGGGGAGACGTGGCGTGCCGGCGCTTCGGCGCGCCGGACGGAGGTCGCGGCCGGCGGCACCGTCAGGTCCGGGACCTGGGCGCCGCGCAGCACCAGCGCCGATGCCCGCCGCGCCACGCCCGCGGCACAACCGGGTCGCGACGACCCGGTCGCCGACCACCGGAACCGCTCCACCCTCGTCCGTCTGCGCGTCCTCGGGCTCGGCGCCGACGTCCGCGCCGCCCGCCGCGGCCTCCTCGAGCCCGCGCTCGACGTGCTCCTGCGCTGACTCCGGAGCGCGTCACGGGCCCGACGGGCCGGCGAACATCCCCCGCGGGTCGTACGCCGCCTCCACCCGCGCCAGCAGCGACCGCACGGCGTCCGAGTGCACCTCGTCCTCCCCGACCGGCGCGGCGCCGTAGACGAAACCCGCCATCCGTCCTCGGCGCACGTCGTCCAACGGCGCGAGCACCGACGCGTGCGCGACCCGCACCTCCGACGTCGAGACCCCGTCCGTCGACGAGAGCACCCGCACGATCCAGCCGGCCTCCCGGAACGAGACCGCGTCGGGACCGCCGCCCGGCCGGGCCAGCGCCCCGCCGAGCCGGCGGACGTCCACCACGCACCCCACCGACGCTGCTCCCGCCGCGGCCACCACCGCACCGAGCGCCTCGTCGGAGAGCTCGGAGACCAGCACGTTCGTGCCCTCGTAGGCGTGCGGCATCTCCGGCTCGGCGAAGATCGAGCCGCTCTCGGTCCAGGGCAGCTCGCGCAGCCCACCCAGCAGCGCCGGCGCGACCGCCCGGATCGCCTCCTCCGCCGCCCACGCCGCCGCCCCGTCGGAGTCCACGAGCCGCACGTGCAGCACCGTCCGGCCGCGGATCGGCGCCGGGACGACCTCGAGGTCCGGGATCGGGATGACGCCGACCGACACCCCCAGCGACTCGGGCCCCGCCGCCCCGGCCTGCCGCACCACCGGCAGCACCCGGCCCGCGTCGGCGGCGTCGAGGAACAGTCCGCCGCCCACGACGCTGCCCACCTCGACCAGCTCGACCCACAGCGCGGTGACCACCCCGACGGCCGGGCGACCACCGCGCAGGGCCGCGAAGAGCTCGTCGCCCGGTCCGACGCGGCGCAGCACCCCGTCCGCGGTGACGATCTCGACCTCCCGGAGCCGGTCGGACGCCCAGCCGAACTCCCGCCCGAGCAGCCCCAGCCCGCCACCGAGCGTGTAGCCGACGACGCCGACCCCCGGGAAGGACCCGGACACCGGCGCGAGCCCGTGCTCGGACGCCGCCGCGACGAGGTCCGCCGACCGCGCGCCGGCCTCGACGCGCGCGGTCCGCGACGCCGGGTCGACGCTCACCCCGCGCATCCGGCCGGTGGTGACGACGACTCCGCGGGCGAGCCCGGCGGTGTGCCCGTGTCCGGTGGCCTGCACGGCGACGGGGAGGTCGTGCGCGGCGGCGTGACGCACGGCGGCGACCACGTCGTCGGCGTCGAGGGCGCCCACGACGACGTCGGGCCGGTGGGGGTCGGCGGTCTGGAAGCCGGCGAGCTCGCCGGGCCGGCGCTCGTCGCCGCGGCGCAGGACGGAGCCGCGGACGTCGGACAGGAAGTCGGTCTCGGTGCTCGTCACGACCTCATCATCGAAAGCCCGCGACCAGAAGTCCAAGACACAGCGGTGACCGCGGCGAGAACCAACGCTTCTGGCACCGGACCGCCTTCGAGTCCCGGCTCGTCGAGGTCGGGCAGGTCGTGGGCGCCACGCACATCACCGGCGCCTACGACTACCGGCTCGAGCTGGCCTGCACCGGCACCGACGACCTCGAGCGGGCGGTCGCTGCGCTCCGCGAGCGGGGCGCCCGCGAGCTGCACAGCCGGATCGTGCTGCGGGCGATCCCCTTCGACCCGGGCCGCGCCCCTGGACTGAACCCGCACCCGCCGTCGGGACCTCAGTCGCGTCGTCGCACCTCGACGCCGGCCGGCGTGCGCGCCCCCGCGAGCCCGACGGTCAGGTCCAGCTCGGCGAGGACGTCCCCGACCACCTGCGCGACCCCCTCCGCCCCGGCCAGCGCGAGCCCCCACACCCACGGCCGGCCCAGGCACACCGCCGTCGCGCCGAGCGCGAGCGCGATCGCGGCGTCCGCCCCGGAGCGCACGCCCGAGTCCAGCAGCACGGGGACCTGCCCGCCCACGGCGTCGACGACGTCGGGCAGCGCGTCCAGGGAGGCGACGGCGTGGTCGACCTGCCGCCCGCCGTGCGTCGAGACCAGCAGGCCGTCGACGCCGGCGTCGACGGCCCGGCGGGCGTCGTCGGGGTGCAGGACGCCCTTGAGCACGATCGGCAGCCGGGTGCGCCCGCGCAGCGTGGCGAGGTCGTCCCACGACAGGTGCGGGCGCGAGTACACGTCGAGGAAGGTCTCGACGGCGGCGCGGGGCAGCGGCGAGGTCAGGTTGTCCAGGAAGCCGCCGGGGTGGTGGCGGGTGATCTCCAGCAGGGTCCGGACGGCGCGCGGCGTGATGCGGGGAGCGGGCCCGGAGCGCGGCTCGCGGGCGCGGGCGGCGGCGAGCTGGGTGAACACCGGGTCCGAGGTGTACTGCGCGATCCCCAGGCCGCGGCTGAAGGGCAGGTGGCCGAGATCGAGGTCGCGCGGGCGCCAGCCGAGCATCGTGGTGTCCAGGGTGACGACGACCGCGTCGCACGCGCTGCCCTCGGCGCGGGCCAGGAAGCTGTCGACCAGGTCGTCGGAGGTCGACCAGTAGAGCTGGAACCAGCGCGGCGCCGCTCCCCCGACCGCGGCGATCGCCTCCAGCGGCGACCCGGCCTGGTTGCTCACGATCATCGGCACCCCGGCCGCGGCGGCCCCGCGCGCGACGGCGAGGTCGGCGTCGCGGCGCACCAGGTCGAGGGCGCCGATCGGGGAGAGCAGCAGCGGCGCGGGGAGGCGCCGGCCGAACAGCTCGACGGAGAGGTCGCGCTCGGCCGAGCCGCGCAGCACCCGCGGCACGATCTCGTGACGGGCGAACGCCTCCCGGTCGGCGCGCATCGTCGCCTCCGCGCCGGCTCCGCCGCTCACGTAGGCGTCCGCGGCCCGGCTCATGGCACGCCGACCGCGGCGTTCCCGCTCCGCCGGGGCGGTGGGCACGCGGGGCCGCCGCCCGGACACGCCGTCGCGGTAGATCTCCTCCTGGCGGGTGCGCCCCGGTCCGACCGTCACGGCCCGGTCGTCTAGCACGGATCCGGACCACGCCACCACGCGAACACCTTGCGTGTCGACATCGTCACCCTCCGCTTGCGCCGTCCTGGCCTGACGCGGACTCTCGTTACGAACGCTAACAATCTATGCGGGGAGGCACTCGATGGCTCACGACTCAGCTCCGGCCGACCAGTCCCTGGCCAGCCGGTTCGAGCAGTGGGACGTGGTGTCCAGCGTGGGGCTCACGGCCCTCGTCGTGGCCGCCGGTCGCGCCGTCGACACCCACCGCCCGGACGGCCTGATCAGCGACCCCTACGCCGAGTCCTTCGTGGCCGCCGCGAACCCGCCCCACCCGCTGCCGACGCGGCCCACGGAGCCGAAGGACGACTCCGAGGACGAGACCTGGCAGATGATGTCGGGCTACATGGGGACGCGGACCCGGTTCTTCGACGAGTACTTCGCCGCCGCCTCGGCGCAGGGGATCCGCCAGGTCGTCCTGCTCGCCGCCGGTCTCGACACCCGCGCCCAGCGCCTCGACTGGCCCGAGGGCACCGTCCTCTTCGAGGTCGACCAGGACCTCATGATCGAGTTCAAGGACCAGGTGCTCGACGCCGAGGGCGCCGTCGCCCGCTGCGACCGCCGCGGCGTCCGCGCCGACCTGCGCGACGACTGGACCGCGGCGCTCGAGGCCGCCGGGTTCGACGCCTCGGAGCCGACCGCGTGGCTCACCGAGGGGCTCCTGCCCTACCTGCCCCCCGAGGCGCAGGACTCGCTGCTGCGGGCCGTCGACGAGCGCTCGGCGCCGGGTTCGCAGTGGGCCATCGAGGACTTCACCAACATCGGCCAGCAGATGGCCGACCCCGCCTTCCGCCGCATCGCCGCGAACATCGGCGTCGACATGTCCGCGCTGATCTACACCGACGAGCGGCCCGACCCGGCGGCCCTGCTGCGCGAGCGCGGCTGGACCACCCAGGTCGAGCTGGCCATCGAGGTCGCGAAGTCCTACGGCCGGGATCTCGACACGCTCACCCAGCGGCTCAACGGCCAGAGCTCGCTCGTCGTCGCCCGGAAGGGCTGACCGGGCCCGCTCGGACGAGGTCACGCCTGCCCGCCGGCGGTCGCCGCGTTCGCGGCCGCCAGGCGGGCGGCGGCCCGACGACGGCGGCGGAAGGTCGCGATCGCGACCGGCCCGAGGACCGCGACGCTCAGGAGCGGGGAGATCGCCAGCAGGGTCCCGGGGGTCACGACGAACGCCAGGGCCGCCCGCAGCCCGGCCTCGAGCACGAACGCGGCGCCCCACTCGAGCGTCGTCCGCCGGTGCCCGGCCCGCACCCGCGGCTCGTCCCAGCTCGCCTCGAAGACGGCCAGCTCGGCCGGCGTCGAGGCCATCATCGTGCGGGCCAGCGTGAACGTCAGCGGGCGCGCCACGAGCAGCGAGCCGAGGAACACCAGCCCGATCGAGCCGGTGACCACGGAGTCCTTGAGCAGCAGGAACAGCGGGCTGTCGAACAGCAGGGTCCCGAGGAGGCCCAGGACGATCCCCGCGAGCGTCATGAGCGCGATCGGGTCCGGGCGACGCGTCCGCACGAGGGTCCACAGCGTCGCCGCGGCCGGGAACGCGGCCCCGACGGTGAGGGCGGTGACCTCCGAGGTGCGCCCGCTGAGCACCTCGTAGACGACGAACGGCGCCACGATGCCGAAGAGCAGCGTCGGGTTGGCGGCGTGGCGCAGCACCCGGCGCACGGGGCTCTCGACAGGCGTGGCGCGGTGCGCGGGCCGCTTCTCCTGCGACTGCGACTGCGGCAGCGACGGCGTCTCCGGCCGGGCCGGTGCGGTCCTGGTGGCGGTCATGTCGTCCTCCCCGATCGGTCCGCCGCGGTGTCCCGCGACGAGGACGACGTTAGGAAGATCGGGACCCGGCGACGTCGTCCTGCGGGTGGAGCCCGGGTGGAGACGCGGCCGTCCCGGGTGGAGGCCGGGTGGCCCGGTCGCTCAGGCGACCTCGCCGTAGGCCACCACCGACAGGAAGCGGATCGGCAGCTCGACCAGCTCCTGCGGGCCGTGCGTGCCCTCGCCGTCGAGCTGGAGGGCGTCGCCCGGGCGCATGGTGTACCGGGTGTCGCCGTGCCCGTAGACCATGACGCCGGCGAGCATGTACAGCAGCTCGGTGCCGGCGTGCTGGAAGAGCGGGAACACCTCGCTGCGCTCGGTGAGCTCCACCAGGTGGGCCTCCATGCGGGCGTGCGGACCCCGCAGGCCACCGAGCAGCGTGTAGTCGTGGCCCACCCGGGTGCCGCGGGCGACGATGCGCGCGCCCGCCCCGGCCTCGGTGTACACCGCCTCGCGCGGGGTGTCGGCGTCCCGGAAGAACGAGGTCACGGGCACGTCGAGGGCCTCGGCCAGGCGGGCCAGCGTGGTGAGCGAGCAGGACGTCCTGGCGTTCTCGATCTTGGAGAGCATCGCCTTGGACACCCCCACCCGCGCGGCGGTCTCCGCGAGGCTCGTCCCCGCCTCCCGCCGCAGCTCCCGCAGCCGGGCCGCGATCGCCCGCTCGAGCCAGCCCTCGTGCGGCGCCGGGTCGTCGACCTCGCGCGCGGCCGGGCCGTGGTCGGGCAGATCGGGACCGGTCACCGCATCTCCCCCGCGCCCACGTACGGGTGCGGCGAGCGCAGCGGCGTGCCCTGCGCGAAGCGCTCGAGCCGGAAGTCCGACTCCGGCACGTCGGGGTCGGAGGACCGCCCGTCGACGACGAGGTCCGCGACGAGCTCCCCCACCGCGGGCGAGATCTTGAACCCGTGCCCGGAGAAGCCGGCGGCGACGACGAGGCCCGCCGGGCCGGCCGGGCCGATCACCGGGTTGTAGTCCGGGGTGACGTCGTAGCAGCCGGCGTAGCTCCCGGCCACGCCCGCGTCGGGCAGGCCGGCGAAGCGGCGGGCGACCTTCGTCGACCGCGGTGTCGAGCTCCTCGGTGGTGGCCGCGTCGAGGTAGTGGTCCGGGTCGGCCTCGTGCAGCACCGCGAGGTCGGAGTTCCCGATCAGCAGCGTCCCGTCCGGCTCGGGGCGCACGTACATCAGCGACACCAGGTCGGAGAACACCGGCACGGGACCCAGGTCGGCCCCCGGCGCCACCACCACCAGCGATTCGCGGTGCGCCCGCACCGGCAGGTCGATCCCGAGCGGCGCCACGAGCGCCACCGACCACGGTCCCGCCGCGACGACGACCGTCCCGGCCGCGATCTCCTCCCCCGAGGCCAGCCGGACCCCGGTGGCCCGGTCACCCTGCACCAGCAGTTCCGCCACCGGCGACGACTGCCGGACCACGACGCCGGCCCGGCGCGCAGCGGCCGCGAACCCCTGCGCGGTCCGGTAGGCGTCGCCGTAGCCGCCGCGGGGCTCCCAGCCGAACGCGGCGAAGTCGTCGAGGTCCGCGACGGGCCAGAGCTTCCCGACCTCGTCCCGGTCGATCCGGGACGTGTCGACGCCGACCGCCCGCTGCGCGGCGAGGTTCGCGTCGAGCGCGTCGACGTTGCGTTCGTCGACCCCGACGACGTAGCCGGTGGTCACGAAGCCGAGGTCGTCACCGAACCGGTCGGGCGCCGACTCGAAGAACGCGAGGCCGCGCCGGGCCATCGCCGCGAGCGAGGACACGCCGTAGTGGCAGCGCACCACGCCGGACGACTTGCCGGTGCCCCCGGAGCCGACGGTGTCGCGCTCGCAGACCACCACGTCGGTGACCCCGCGCTCGGCCAGCGCCCACGCCGTCGCGCAGCCCTCGAGGCCGCCCCCGACGATCACGACCTCGCTCATGGTCCACCTCCGCTCCGCTGCGTGTCCTCAGGCATGCTTCCCCCCGGGAATCCACTCGGTCCCCGCCAGCGGCACCCGCGCCATGGCCGCCGACTCGACGGTCAGCGCGACCAGGTCCTCGGGCTCGAGGTGGCGCAGGTGGGACTTCCCGCAGGCCCGCGCCAGCATCTGCGCCTCCATCGTCAGCACCCGCAGGTAGTTCGCGAGCCGCCGCCCGCCCTCGACCGGGTCCAGCCGTGCGGCGAGCTCCGGGTCCTGGGTGGAGATGCCGGCGGGGTCGCGGCCGTCCTGGAAGTCGTCGTAGAACCCGGCGGCGGAGCCGATCGCCTCGTAGTCGGCCTGCGTAGCGCGGCGCGTTGTCGCCCAGCGCGATGAGCGCCGCCGTCCCGATCGCGACCGCGTCGGCGCCGAGCGCCATCGCCTTCGCGACGTCGGCCCCGGTACGGATGCCGCCCGAGACGATCAGCTGGACCTTGCGGTGCAGGCCGAGCTCCTGCAGGGCCAGCACCGCCTGCGGGATCGCCGCGAGGATCGGGATGCCGACGTGCTCGATGAACGCCTCCTGCGTGGCGGCGGTGCCGCCCTGCATCCCGTCGACGACGACGACGTCGGCGCCCGCGGCCACCGCGAGCTTCACGTCGTAGTAGGTCCGCGTCGCGCCGACCTTGACGTAGACCGGCGGGCGCCAGTCGGTGATCTCGCGCAGCTCGGTGATCTTGATGGCGAGGTCGTCGGGACCCGTCCAGTCGGGGTGGCGGCAGGCGCTGCGCTGGTCGATGCCCGCGGGCAGCGTGCGCATCCCGGCCACCCGCTCGGAGATCTTCTGCCCGAGCAGCATCCCGCCGCCGCCGGGCTTCGCGCCCTGCCCGAGGACGACCTCGATGGCGTCGGCGCTGCGCAGGTCGTCGGGGTTCATCCCGTACCGCGACGGCAGGTACTGGTACACGAGGTGGCTGCGACTGGCCGCGTTCCTCCGGGGTCATGCCGCCGTCGCCGGTGGTCGTGCTGGTGCCCGACCTCGCTGACGCCCCGCGCCCGAGCGCCTCCTTGGCCTGCGCGGAGAGCGCCCCGAAGCTCATCCCGGCGATCGTCACCGGGATGTCGAGGTGCAGCGGGGCGAGGGCGTGGCGGTCGCCGAGCACGACGTCGGTGTCGCAGCGCTCGCGGTAGCCCTCCAGCGGGTAGCGCGACATCGAGGCGCCGAGGAAGAGCAGGTCGTCGAAGTGCGGGACGGCGCGCTTGGCGCCCCAGCCGCGGATGTCGTAGACGCCGGTCTCGGCGGCCTGCTGGATGGCGGCGATGGCGCCGCGGTCGAACGTCGCGGACTCGCGCAGCCGGCTGGCGGAGGTCATCAGTGCTCCCCAGCGTGCTCGCTGGTAGTGGTAAGCTGCCGCGCCGACCCGTACCGGCGGAAGGACCCGACGTCGTGGTCCAGCCCCGCGGCGGCGAGCAGCTCCGCCAGCTCGGCGCGGTGCTCGTCGCGCATCGGTTTCGGCGACGCAGTCCGCACCCAGCGCACCGACCGTGCCGCGCACGTAGAGGCGGGTCTCGTACACCGAGTCGCCGAGCCCGTCGGCCGCGTCGCCGCACACCACGATCCGCCCGGCCTGCGCCATGAAGCGCGCACGAGGCCCGACCGATCCGCCGACGACGATGTCCGACGCCCTTCATCGAGATCCCGCAGCGCATCGAGGCGTTGCCCTCGACCACGAGGAGCCCGCCGTGCGCGGTCGCGCCCGCCGACTGCGACGCGTCCCCGCGGACCCGGACGAGCCCGGACATCATGTTCTCCGCGACGCCCGTCCCGACCGAGCCGTCGACGGTGACCGAGCCGCCCTGGTTCATCCCCGCGCAGTAGTAGCCCGACGTGGCCACGGACGTGCACCGCGATCTCGTCGTGGATCCCGGCCGCGATCGCGTGGGCGCCGCGGGGGTGCAGGACCTCGTACGAGCGACGCGGTCGGGGCGTGCAGCTCGGCGTTGAGGGCGCGGACGGAGTCGCTCGCGAGGTCGACCGTGCGCACCGCCGTCGTCGGGTCCGTCGTGCTCACCGTCGCCACGTGTGCACCGCCCCCGGGGCCGGCTCGAAGATGCGTGCCTCGTCGATGCCGGGCAGCTCCGCGAGCGCGCGGAACTCCGAGGCCATCGCCACCCACCGCGGGTGCTCGGCGACGATCGCCGGCTTGCAGGCGATCTCGTCGCGGACCACGGCGAACCCCTCCGCGCTGGTCACGAGCAGCGTGTAGAAGCCGTCGAAACGTCTCGCGCGAGGTGTCGCAGCGCCTTCTCGAGATCGTCGCCCTCGGCGAGCCGTTGCGTCGACGAATCGCGCGCCGACCTCGGAGTCGTTCTCCGAGTCGAACCGCACGCCCTCGCGCTCGCAGCTCGCGACGGATCGTGGCGTGGTTGGAGAACGAGCCGTTGTGCACCAGGCACTGGTCCGGGCCGACCGAGAACGGGTGGCAGCCCTCGGCGGTGACCGCGGACTCGGTGGCCATCCGGGTGTGCGCGAGGCCCTGCCAGCCCTGCGCGCCGGCGAGGTCGTAGGTCGCGGCGAGGTCGCCGCGGGTGCCCGGTGCCCTTGTAGACGGCGAGGTCGGTCCCGGAGCCGACGACGACCGCGTCGGGCGCCGCGGCGAGCACGGCGGCGACGAGGTCGTCGGGCGTGGTGGGGCCGGCGACGACCGTGGTGGCGCCGACGCGGTGTCGCGCGCGCGCCGGGGACGACGAGGTCGTCGGGGGCGTCGAGCAGCGAGACGACCGCGTGCCCCGCCGGGTGGCGGCGGTGGTCGCCGTACACCGCGACGCCCGCCGAGTCGGGGCCGCGCTCGGCGACCTCGCAGAGCATCCCGGTCGAGCAGGACGCCGAGCTGCGGGATACAGGGCCGCGTCCCGCAGGTGGAGCCCGACGATGCCGCACATGTGCACTCCCCCTAGAAGGCCGTGAGGTAGCGGTCGATCTCCCAGGGGCCGACCGTGGCGTGCCAGTCGAGGAACTCCCGGCGCTTGAGCTCGCCGAAGTACGCGGCGACGCGGGGCACCCGCGCCGTCGAGCGCGCCGGTCACGACCGGGTCGGCGAGCAGCGCGTCGACGGCGTGCAGGAGGGTCGGCGGGAGCTCGGGGCCGTCGCTCGGCGCGTCCGGGGTGCCGGGCGGCCCGGGGTCGAGGCTGCGGGCGACGCCGTCGAGGCCGGCGGTGAGCGTGCTCGCCAGCGCGAGGTACGGGTTCGTCGAGCCGTCCGCGCCCCGCAGCTCGATGCGGTCGCCCTCGGGGACGCGGACGAAGTGCGTCCGGTCGTTCCCGCCGTAGGTGGCGCGGTTCGGGGACCAGGTCGCGCCCGAGCGGGGCGCCGCGGCGCCGGTGCGCTTGTAGGAGTTCACCGTCGGGCCGAGCGTCGCCTGCAGGCCCGGCGCGTGGTCGAGGACGCCACCGAGGAAACCGCGCGCGAGGGCGGAGAGGCCGAGCCCGTGCGGGTCGGGGGCGTCGGCGCCCGCCGGGAACAGCGGGGTGTCGCCGTCCCAGAGCGAGAGGTGCAGGTGCATCCCGGAGCCGGTCCGGTCGGTGAACGGCTTCGGCATGAACGTCGCGGTCATCCCGCGCTGCCTCGGCGAGCACGGAGATCACGTACCGGGCGGTGATCACGCGGTCGGCCGTGGTCAGGGCGTCGGCGTAGGCGAAGTTCTGCTCGAACTGCCCGTTGGCGTCCTCGTGGTCGTTCGCGTAGTTGCCCCACCCCATGGCGTCCATCGCGCCCGAGACCTCGGTGAGGTGGTCGTACATCCGCGTCAGACCCCGGGCGTCGTAGCAGGGCTGCGCCGCGTCGTCGCGCGCGTCGGCCGGGCGCAGGGTGCCGTCGGGGTCGCGGGCCAGGAGGAAGTACTCGACCTCGGCGCCCGCCATGAGCGTGTGGGCGGTGCGCTCGAGCGCCCGCTGCAGGATCACCCGCGGCGCGTAGGGCCAGGGCGCGCCCTCGACGTGCGGGTCGCCGTGGACGACCGCCAGTCCCTCCCGGACCGCGGGCAGCGGCGTGTACGACGACGGGTCCGGCACGACGATCAGGTCGGGGTCGTGCGGCTGCTGCCCGATCGCGCCCACCGCGTAGCCGGCGAACCCGACCCCGTCGGCCTGCACCTGCTCGGCGCAGGACGCCGGGACGAGCTTGGCGCACGGCTTGCCCGTCAGGTCGACGAAGAGCACGAGCAGGAACCGCACGCCGTCGGCGGCCACCCGCTCCGCGAGGCTCGTCGTGGTGTCCGTCCGACCGGTCACACCCACCGTCACGCTGCCTCCTCGGTCGTCCCGACGTCCGGACACTAAGAGGAGACGTCGTCTCCCGACAAGAGACGCAACAAGATCGTCACGACAGTGGACGCACCGCTCGCCGCCACCGCTCGTTCGTCGGTTCGTGTCGGTAACCGCACGACTGCTCCCCGTGGCCGCGACCGCCGCGCTCGCCGTGGCCGCGTCCCTGCTGGTCCCGGGCGCCGCCAGCGCGGGCCCGCTGCCCGCGCCCGGCCTGGTCTCCACGCGCAACGTGCTGCCCGGGCTCGCGAAGGCCACGGACCTGGGCGCGGCCCCCGCAGCGGCCCCGATGCACGTGGTGGTGACGCTGCAGCGCCCCGACGTCGCCGGCGAGGAGGCGCTGCTGGCCGCCGAGCGCGACGGCCGCGCCGCGCCGATGTCGGTCGGCGCCTTCACCGCACGCTTCGGGGTGCCCGCCGCGACCGCGGACGCCGCGACGGCGTGGCTGGGCTCGACCGGGATGCGCGTGACCTCGGTGTCCGCGGCCCGCGACCAGATCGCCGCCGACGGCCCCGCGAGCGCGGTGTCGCAGCTCTTCGCGACGCCGGTCGACGCCTTCGCCGGCCAGGACGGCCGGTTCCTCGCCAACACCGCGGCCCCGCGCCTGCCCGGGAACCTCGGCATCGTCAACGTCGTCGGGCTCAACACCGTCCAGCAGATGCACACCCCGCACCCACTGCCGCGCGGACCGCTGCAGTCGACGTGCGGGCCTGGCCCGTGCACCGGCGGCACCACGCCCGCCGACCTCTGGTCGGTCTACGAGCAGCCCCCCGCGCACACCGGCGCGGGCCAGCGGGTCGCGATCTTCGGCGACGGGCAGACGGACGGCGTCATCGGTGACCTGCGGGCCTTCGAGAAGCACTTCGGGTTGCCGAACCCGCCGGTCACCGTCAAGCACCCGGCGGGCGACACCGACTTCTCCGACGACTCCGGCCACGTCGAGTGGAACATCGACACCCAGGCCGCCCACGGCATGGCGCCCGCGCTCGGCGGACTGGACCTCTACTTCGGCACCGACCTCTCGGACGCCGACGTCGCCAAGGTCTTCAGCCAGTTCACCGACGACCAGGACTCGCCGCGCCAGGCGTCCGCGAGCTACGGCGAGTGCGAGTCGGTGCCGGTGGTGTCCGGGCTGCTGGACAACCCGGTGACGAACCCGAACCCGCCCCCGCCCGTGGCGCAGGGGCTGGGCAACGGCCTCGACACCACGCTCTCCGCGATCACCCGCCAGGCCGCGATCGAGGGCAAGACGATCTTCTCGTCGACCGGGGACACCGGCTCGTCGTGCCCGGTCGTCTCGCTGCCCGTCGTCGGCGCGGGCAACGGCGTGCTCAACCAGGGCGCGCCGATCACCAACTCGCCCGCGTCGCTGCCCTACGTCGTCGGGGTCGGCGGCACGGTGCTCTACACCGACGGCCACGGCGGGCGCGCCCGCGAGTACGGCTGGACCTTCGGCGGCGGCGGCACGTCACAGTTCACCCCGGCGCCGCCCTACCAGCAGGGCACCCCCGGGCTGACGCTGCCGTGCGCCACGGCGCCGACCAGCGTGTGCCGCGGGGTCCCCGACGTGTCCGCGCAGTCCGGCGACGTCCTCGGCAACGGCTACGACATCGTCACGAACGGCGAGTTCACCGACGGCGGGGGCGGCGGGACGTCGTTGTCGTCGCCGCTGTGGGCCGGGATGTGGGCACGCATCCAGTCGGCGTCGGCGGCGGGGGCCGCGGGCGGCCTCGGGTTCGCCGACTTCGGGCTCTACCGCGTCGGCAAGGACCCGGCGACGTACGCCCGCGACTTCCACGACATCACCCCCACCGACCTCACGACGGGTCTGCCGAGCACCAACGGCGTCTACCCGTCGCTGCCGGGCTGGGACTACCAGACCGGCTGGGGCGTGCCCCGGGTCGGCGGGCTGATGTGCGACCTCGCCGGTGCCTGTTAGGTGCCTGCGGCTCGTGCGCACTTTCAGCGGCACTCCGGCAGTCGACCGTCCTCACGGGCCGTAGGCACCTAGACTCGACCGCGATGGAGCACCCGACGCGGACCGGCGGGTCCCTCGCGTCGCTCACGACGCTGCTGGGCCGCCACGCCGAACTGGTCCGGTTCGCGATCGTGGGGGCCGGGACCTTCGTCGTCGACACCGCCGTGTTCCTGCTCCTCGAGAACACGATCCTCGAGCCGAAGCCGGTCACGGCGAAGATCCTCGCGGTGCTCGTCGCGACGGTGATCGGCTACCTCGCCAACCGGGAGTGGTCGTTCCGCGCCCGCGGCGGGCTGGCCCGGCCCCGGGAGGCGACGCGGTACTTCGTCGTCTCCGGGATCGCCCTGGCCGTCAACGCCGCGCCCCTCGGCATCTCGCGCTACGCGCTGCACCTCGCGGTGCCCTACGTCTCGGCGTTCTCCGAGCAGGTGGCCGACCTGATCAGCGCCCAGGTCGTCGGCACCCTGCTCGCGATGGCGTTCCGCTGGTGGGCGTTCCGGCGGTGGGTCTTCCCGACGGCGCTGGCCGACTGAGTACCCACTCCGTCAGCGGGGGCCCGTCGCGGGGAGCGGACGCGGGGTCGCCACGACCTGGTCGGTGCGCGGCACCGGCAGGAACACCGCGAACACCGCCGGGCGGGTCCGGGCGAGCTCGAGGCGCCCGCCGTCGGCCTCCACGAGCGCCCGCGCCAGGGCGAGCCCGACGCCGGTGGACGCCGCTCCCGAGACGCCGCGGTCGAACACGTGCGGCGCCAGCTCCGAGGGCACCCCGTCGCCGTTGTCGGAGACCTCGACGACGATCGTGTCCTTGTCGGAGTGCCGGCCGGAGAGCGTGATCGTGCCCGCCCCGTGCCGCAGCGCGTTGTCGACCAGGACGCCCAGCGCCTCGCGCAGCCGCGCCGACGTCGCCCGGGCCACGCAGTCCCTCGCCCACCCGGACCCGCAGCGTGCGCCCCTCGGAGCTCACCGGGCCCTGCCACTCGTCGCGCACCGCTCGCAGCTCCCCGTCGAGCTCCAGCGGGGAGGCGCTCGCCGCCCGCGCCTCCCGGGCCGAGCTCAGCAGCTCGTCGAGGACCTGCGGAGAGCCGCTCGGCCTGCTCCAGGGCAGCGGCACCCTCGGCGGAGACGTCGGGGTCGGGGTGCATCGACAGCTCGTCGAGGCGCAGCTGCAGCGCGGTCAGCCGGCTGCGCAGCTGGTGGGAGACGTCCCCGACGAGGTCGCGCTCGCGCTGGAGCAGCTCGGCCAGCGCGACGGCGGAGGAGTCGAGCACGTCGGCCACGCGGTCCAGCTCGGGGATGCCGTGACGGTGCGGCGTGGGCCGGAAGTCACCCGCCCCGAGCCGGGCGGCCCGGCCCGCGACCTGCTGCAACGGGTCGGCCAGGCGTCGCGCGGTCAGGGTCGCGACGATCGCGCCGACGGCCACCGAGAGCAGCACGGCCGAGAGCACCAGCGCGGTCGCCTGCAGCTGGCGCGAGCGCATCTCGGCGGCGGGCTCGGAGAGCACGGCGGAACCGTTGAGGCCGAAGGGCAGCGTCTCGGCGACCTGGGTCGTGGTCGGTGGTGTCGCCGATCGCGCTGACGCCGCGCGCCGTCCGCACCACCAGCGAGCCCCCCGGCGGGACCGCGATCGAGACCGCCGGCGAGGTCGACCGCGCCGGTCGGACTGCGCCTGGGCGTCGAGGGTGTTCACGACCTGGCGGAGCCGGCCCGCCAGCTCGGCGTGCGTGAAGTCCTCCACCAGGCGCCACGTGGTGATGGCCAGCGGGCCGCCGAGCACGGTCACGGTGATCGCGACGACGAGCAGCGTCGAGATCAGGATGCGGCGGCGCACGGTGTCGGCTCCCGACTCAGGTGTTGAAGCGGAACCCGACCCCGCGCACCGTCGAGATCCGCTTGGCGGACGCCGGGCCGCCCTCGGTGTCGCCGAGCTTGCGGCGCAGCCACGACATGTGCATGTCCAGGGTCTTCGAGGTCTTCATCTCGGGGTCGTTCCAGACCTCACGGAGGATCTCCTCGCGCGAGACGACCTGCCCGGCGTGCGCGAGCAGCACCCGCAGCAGCTCGAACTCCTTGTTGGCCAGGCCCACCTCGACGCCCTCGACGAGCACGCGACGCGCCGACGGCTCCATCCGCACCCCGCCCGCGTCGAGGATCTCCGGCGCGCGGCGGCGCAGCAGCGCGCGGACGCGGGCGAGCAGTTCGGCGAGCCGGAAGGGCTTGCCGACGTAGTCGTCCGCCCCGGCGTCGAGCCCGACGACGAAGTCGACCTCGTCGGTCCGCGCGGTCAGCATGAGCACCGGCAGGTCCGGCTTGCCCGCCCGGACGCGGCGGCAGACCTCGAGGCCGTCCATGCCCGGGAGGCCGAGGTCGAGCACCATGAGGTCGATCTCGCCGTCACCGGCCCGCGTCACGGCGGACGGCCCGTCGTCGATGACGTCGACCTCGTACCCCTCACGCGTGAGCGCGCGGGAGAGCGGTCCGGCGATGGCCGCGTCGTCCTCGACGAGCAGCACGGTGGTCATGGGTGCGCAGCGTAGTCCGCCGGATGCGTGATCTCCGTGCAGTGGCGCGACCGGGTGCGCCCGTCCCCCGTCGCTCCGCTCGCCCCTGTGCCCGTCCCCCGTCGCTCCGCTCGCCCCTGTGCCCGTCCCCCGTCGCTCCGCTCGCCCCTGCGCCCGTCCCCCGTCGCTCCGCTCGCCCCTGCGAGGATGCGCGCCGTGACCGATCCGTCCCCACACGCCGATCTGGACCTCGCCCTCCGGATCGCCGACGCCGCCGACGCGGTGACCAGCGGTCGGTTCCGGGCCGGCGACCTCGTGGTCGACCGCAAGCCCGACCGCACGCCGGTCACCGACGCGGACGTGGCCTGCGAGGACGAGGTCCGCCGGCTGCTCGCGGCCGAGCGCCCGGACGACGCGGTGCTCGGCGAGGAACGCGGCGGAGGAGGCGGACCGGGCCGGCAGTCCTCGGCGCTGGATCGTCGACCCCATCGACGGCACCAAGAACTACTCCCGCGGGGTCCCGGTGTTCGCGACGCTGCTGGCGCTGGTCGCCGAGGGCGAGCCGGTCGGTGGGCGTCGTGAGCGCGCCCGCCCTCGGTCGGCGCTGGTGGGCGGCCCGCGGGTTCGGGGCGTTCACCTCCGACGTCGCCGCGCGGGATCGAGGCGGCCCCGATCGGGGTGTCCGCCGTCGCCGACCTCGGCGACGCGTACGCGTCCACCACCGACCTCGAGTACTGGCGCGAGATCGGCACCCAGGAGCACTGGCTCGCCCTGACCCGCGAGACGTGGGAGACCCGGGCGTTCGGCGACTTCTTCCACCACATGCTCGTCGCGGAGGGGCTGCTCGACGCCGCCGTCGAGCCCGGCGCGAGCGCCTGGGACCTGGCCGCCCCCGCCGTCGTCGTCCGCGAGGCCGGGGGCCGGCTGACCGACTTCACCGGCGCCGACCGCATCGACGGCGGCGAGGCGCTCTCCACCAACGGGCACCTGCACGACGCGATCCTGGGGATCGTCGGGCGCTGACCCGGGTCACCGGCCCGCGGGGCCCAGCGCGCCACGCATCATCTGCGTCCAGGCCAACCGGCCGAACAGGTGCAGGCAGGCGCTCGACTCCTCGTCGAACCGCGTCCAGGACCACCGCGCCCCGTCCTCGGCCCAGAAGACGTCCCAGCCCTCGGGCCCGGACACCACGCACCAGATCCGGTCGGCGCCCTCGGGGAGCGCCCCGTCCTCCCGGGCCGCCGCGACGAGCACCGTCGGCGGCGCGCACCCCCAGCGCCTCGAGCCACCCGGGCAGCGCATCGACTCCCACACCGGTTCCGACGACGCCGGGCCCGCCCCGGTTCCGATCTTCGTCGAGGGGCACCTGGCGCACCCATGACGCGGCCCGGACCTGCCCCACGTGCTCCTGATCAGCGGGCGGCGGAGGCCTGCCGGCCCGCGGGGAGGGCCCGACGTCGGGCGAAGGGCAGCCGGCGACCCCGTCGGCGCGGGGTCGGCACGTCCGCGAACTCGCCGCCGCCGTCGGACTCGTCGTCCCACTCGGCGTCGTCGGCGTCGTCGGCGTCGTCCAGGTCGTCCCAGTCCTCGTCCCAGTCCTCGTCGTCGCGGTCGTCGTCCTCGTCGTCGCGCCAGGAGCCCCAGCGGTCGGGGCGCAGGCCACCGCGGCGCGTCGCCATCCGCTCGACCTCGGCGGCGACCCGCTCCACGCGCCCGATGCCGTCGAACTGCCAGGGCTCACGGGTGTCGTCGACGGCCACCACGAGGGTCCCGCAGCCCAGGAACCGCTCGGACACCGTGCGCGTGGTGCGGACCACGGTGATCGACCCGCCGACCACGGCCACCCCGCTGCGGGAGAACACGCCCTCGCGCACGAGGATGCGGCGGTCGGTGACGACGAAGTGGGTCGCGCGCCAGCGCATCGCGGGCGCCACCGAGAACCAGCCGACGAGCCCGAGGCCCACCACGAGCACGGCGACGAGCACGGTCACGGACCACGTCGTCGGCCGGGTGAGGGCGACGAGCCAGGTCCCGAGGAAGGCGACGACGGGCGGGAGCACGGCGGGCAGGACGAGCATCCGCCAGTGCGGCCGCACGTGCCGTACGACCCGCTCCCCCGCCACGAGGAGGCGCTCCGGGTAGGCCACCGGACCCCTCCTCTCGGATTCCGGGCCGAGCGTATCCGCGGGAGGCCCCGGATCCGAGCACCCGCGCGGGACCGACCGGGTGGCTGCCGCCGCCTACGGCTCGACCGTGCGGACGTGCACGACGTCGCCCGCCGACACCGTGGTCGGGGTGCCGTCCGCCGCGGAGCGCACCACGAGGCGCCCGTCGTCGTCGATGTCCTCGGCGACACCGTCCAGCGTGCGGTCGCCCGGCAGCGCGACCCGGACCGTGCTCCCGAGGGTCGCGCAGCGCCGCCGGTAGCCGGCGAGCAGCCCGGCGCGGGCCGCGTCGCCCCGGGCGGCACGCCAGTCGCCGTCGAGGGAGGCGAGGGTCGCGAGGACGTCACCGAGCACGTCGGGCCGGGAGCGGCGCACGCTCTGGGCGAGCAGCGAGGTGCCCCCCTCGGGGAGCTCGGCCTCGGGGGTGGCGACGTTGATCCCGATGCCGACGACGAGCGCCTGCGTGCCGCCCCCGCCGTCGACCACCTCGGAGAGGATGCCGGCGCCCTTGCGCTGCTCCGGCCCGAGCAGCAGGTCGTTCGGCCACTTCAGCGCGGCCTCGACCGGGGCGACGCCGGCGGCGGGGCGGTAGTCCTCCATCGCCACGACCAGGGCCAGCCCGGCGATCAGCGGCGCCCAGCCCCACTGCGCCACGGGCACCTCGGCGGGGCGCAGCAGTACGGAGAAGGTCAGGCCCTCCGACGGCGCCGACTCCCACGTACGGGCGCGCCGCCCGCGCCCGGCGTCCTGCTGGTGGGCGACGAGGACCGTGCGGTCGGGCGCCCCGTCCGCGGCGGCGGCCGCGAGGTCGGCGTTCGTCGAACCCGTGCGGTCGACGACGTCGAGGCGGGCCCACGGCCCCTGCGGCGCGACGGCCGTCTGCCGCAGCGCGGCCCAGGCCGCGGCCTCCTGTATCCCGGGGAGCATGTGGCGCACGGTAACCGCCACCCCCGACATCCGACGCCCCGCGGTGTCGACGTGGCGGTCTCACTCCCCGGTTCGTCTGGGTGCACCCGGCGGGGTGTCGCTAGGGTCCGCGCTCATGACCGCCGCGACGAAGCCGCCGCCCGAGCCCGATGAGGCCGCGGACGAACCCGACGTCCACACGTCGGCCGGGAAGCTGGCCGACTGGTACCGCCGCCAGGACGACGTCGTGCACGCCGGGTCGGAGCGCGCCGTGGAGCGCCAGCACGCCCGGGGACGCAAGACCGCCCGCGAGCGCATCGACCTGCTGCTCGACGAGGGCAGCTTCCTCGAGTTCGACGCCATGGCCCGGCACCGCTCCACGAACTTCGGCCTGGAGGCGAACCGCCCGTACGGCGACGGCGTCGTCACCGGCCAGGGCACCGTCGACGGCCGCCCGGTGTGCGTGTTCTCCCAGGACGCGACGGTGTTCGGCGGCGCGCTCGGCGAGGTCTACGGCGAGAAGATCGTCAAGGTCATGGACGTGGCCATGAAGATCGGCTGCCCGGTGATCGGGATCAACGACGGCGGCGGCGCGCGCATCCAGGAGGGCGTGGTCGCGCTCGGGCTCTACGGCGAGATCTTCCGCCGCAACTCCCACGCGTCCGGCGTCATCCCGCAGATCTCGCTGGTCATGGGCCCGGCGGCCGGCGGGGCGGTGTACTCCCCCGCGCTGACCGACTTCACGATCATGGTCGACGAGACGTCGTTCATGTTCATCACCGGCCCGGACGTGATCAAGACCGTCACCGGCGAGGACGTGGAGTTCGAGACCCTCGGCGGGGCCCGCACCCACAACACGACCTCGGGCAACGCCCACTACCTCGCCTCCGACGAGGAGGACGCGATCACCTACGTGCAGGAGCTCCTGGGCTACCTGCCGTCGAACAACCTCTCCGAGGCCCCGCGGCTGCCCGCGGACGAGGAGACCGGCGCGGTCGAGGACGCGATCACCGACGAGGACCGCGCGCTCGACTCGCTCGTCCCCGACTCCCCGAACCAGCCCTACGACATCCGCGAGGTCATCCGCGGCGTCGTCGACGACGACGAGTTCCTCGAGGTCCAGGAGCTCTACGCGGCGAACATCGTGGTCGGGTACGGCCGCGTCGAGGGCCGGCCGGTCGGCGTCGTCGCCAACCAGCCCACCCAGCTCGCCGGCTGCCTCGACATCGGGGCCAGCGAGAAGGCGGCCCGGTTCGTGCGCACCTGCGACGCGTTCAACATCCCGGTGCTGACCTTCGTCGACGTCCCCGGCTTCCTGCCCGGCGTCGACCAGGAATACAACGGGATCATCCGCCGCGGCGCGAAGCTGATCTACGCCTACGCCGAGGCCACCGTCCCGCTGATCACCGTCATCTGCCGCAAGGCCTACGGCGGCGCGTACGACGTCATGGGCTCCAAGCACCTCGGGGCCGACCTGAACATCGCCTGGCCGACCGCGCAGATCGCGGTCACCGGCGCCTCGGGGGCCGTGAGCATCCTCTACCGCAAGGAGCTCAAGAAGACCGAGGAGGAGGGCGGCGACGTCGAGGCGCGCCGGGCCGAGCTGCAGCAGGAGTACGAGGACACCCTCGCCAACCCCTACGTGGCCGCCGAGCGCGGGTACGTCGACGCGGTGGTGCCGCCGTCGTACACCCGCGGCTACATCGCGCGGGCGCTGCGCTCGTTCGGCAACAAGCGCGAGACGCTGCCGCCCAAGAAGCACGGGAACATCCCGCTGTGAGCGACTCCGAGGACGGGTCCCCGACGAGCGCCCGGCGCGGCCGGTGCTGCGGATCGTGCGCGGCGACCCCTCGCCCGAGGAGGTGGCCGCGCTGACCGCCGTGCTCGCGGCCGCCTCCGGCGGCGGGGAGCCCGAGCCGGACACCGGCCCGGCGTCGGTGTGGACCGAGCGGGAGTCGCTGGTCCGCCGGCCGCTCACGCCCGGCCCGAACGCGTGGCGGACGTCCGGCTGGCGGTAGGCCGGCCCCGGCTTCGTGGCAGCAATGGCGCGTTGCTGGCGTCTGACGGCACAACGGCGCCGTTCGCTCATCGGCCGGCCCCGGGCCCCACGGCAGCAATGGCGCGTTGCTGGCGTCTGACGGCACAACGGCGCCGTTCGCTCATCGGCCCGGACGACGCCCGCCGCCGCGCCCGGCCCGGCGACGCCCTCTAGGGTCCCGGCCCGTGCGTCTGGTGCTCGCGTCCGCGTCCCCCGCCCGTCGTGCCGTGCTGCGCGCGGCAGGCGTCGAGCCCGACGTCGTGGTCTCCGACGTCGACGAGGGGGCGCTGCTCGCCGAGCTGGGCGAGGCGAGCTCGGCCGACCGGGTCACGGCGCTGGCGCTGGCCAAGGCGCGGGTCGTCGCGGGACGGCTCGCCAGCGAGGTCGACGACGAGGGCGCGGCGTTCGACGGCGTCGTGGTCGGGTGCGACTCGATGCTCGACCTCGACGGCGAGCTGGTCGGCAAGCCCGGCACGGTCGAGGCCGCCCGCGGCCGCTGGGACCAGCTGGCGGGCGGGCACGGCGAGCTGCTCACCGGGCACGCCGTGATCCGGGTCCGCGCGGGTGTGCCCGAGGCGGAGATCTCGGGGCACGCCGCGACGCTGGTGACCTTCGCGTCGCCCACCACCCCGGAGCTCGAGGCCTACCTCGCCTCGGGCGAGCCGCTCTCGGTGGCCGGCGCGTTCACCCTCGACGGGCTCGGCGGCTGGTTCGTGGAGGGCATCCAGGGCGACCCGTCCAACGTCGTCGGGATCAGCCTGCCGCTGACCCGCCACCTGCTCGCGCAGCTCGGGGTGGCCGTCAGCGATCTGTGGGCGTCGGCGGCGCCGGCCGGCTGACCGACGGGGGCGACGGCGCGGGCTGGGCCCGCGGCGGCGCGGCGACCGGCGCGCGCGACACCGGACCCCGCGGCGGCTGACCCGGCGCGGGCGACGCGGGCGGTGCCTGGGCCCGGCCCCCGGCCGGTGGCGCCTCGGCGGGCGCCGAGGACAGCGAGCGGACGACGCGGTCGGCGGCCGTGGCGTCGGCGTCCTGCCGTGGGCCGGGCCCGGCGACCGCGAGGAGCACGAGGCCGGGCTCGCCGCCCTGGCCGGCGACCGTGGTGACCCGCACCAGCGGGCCGGCCCCGGCCGACGTCGTCACCCGACGGACGACGGTGTGGGCGTCACGACCGTCGAGGGTGTCCGCGCCGTCGGAGACGTCGGCGATCCGGCCGCGGTCCCCCGGCGTCCGGCGCATGGCCCCGTCGGCGAAGTCCCCGACGAGACGGCGGGCCTCGTCGGCGAGGGCGTCCTGCCCGAAGCCGCGGGCCGGGTCGAGGCGCCCGAGGAACACGGCGGCGCGGTCGGGGAGGGCGACCACCGTCGGGAAGCGGTCGGGCGGCACCGGCACCAGGTCCTGCGGGCCGCCCGCGTCCCACCCGGCGGGGACGGCCACCGTCGCACCGAGGCTCGGGCGCACCCGCCCGTTCCGGACCGGGCGGGCGGGCGGGGGCCGGGCGGGTGGGGGCGAGGTTCGGCGCGGCCGCCGCGGTGTCGGCCGCGGGCGTCGGGGCGGGCAGCCGGGAGGCGTCGGCGGCGTCCCGGGCCGCGGTGCGCTCGGCCTGGTCCCCGTCGGCGCCCGCCGCGGTCGCCACGGCGGCGACGGTGCCGGCCAGCGCGGCCAGCGAGGCGCACGCGACGACCGCCCGTCCCCACCAGCGGCTCGCGCCGGTCCCGGACGGGGAGTCCCCGCCGGGCTGCGGTCGGTCTCCCGTGGGCTCATCGAGGACCGACGGTAGCGATCGCCGTCGGGGCGCCCGCAGCCACGTCCCCGTCGGGCTGCCGACCCTCCCGCTGTGTGGCCATGACCACGCCCCGACCGGTGGTCGGCCCACCACGGGGTGCGGGAGAGTCGCCGGAACGGTCACGGCCGACCGTCCGGACGCACCCGGCCGGTCGAACGGCGGTCGCGCCCCTACACTGCGCGCGGATCCAGAACCCGGTCCACGCGACGACGCGCCCCAGGAGGCTCCTCCGATGGCTAAGCAGGCTCTCCTGCACACCGTGCTGATCGCCAACCGCGGCGAGATCGCCGTCCGTGTGGCACGGGCCTGCAAGGACGCCGGCCTGACGAGCGTCGCCGTCTACGCCGACCCCGACCGGGACGCCCCGCACGTGCGCATCGCCGACCAGGCCTTCGCGCTGGGCGGCGAGACCGCCGCGGACTCCTACCTGAACATCGAGAAGATCATCTCCGCCGCCCACGAGGCGGGCGCGAACGGCATCCACCCCGGCTACGGGTTCCTCTCCGAGAACTCCGACTTCGCCCAGGCCGTGATCGACGCCGGACTGATCTGGATCGGGCCCTCCCCGCAGGCCATCCGCGACCTCGGCGACAAGGTCACCGCCCGCAAGATCGCCGAGCGGGCGGGCGCGCCGCTGGTCCCCGGCACGAAGGACCCGGTCGCCGACGCCGACGAGGTGATCGCCTTCGCCGACGAGCACGGGCTCCCGGTCGCGATCAAGGCGGCCTTCGGCGGTGGCGGACGCGGCATGCGCGTCGCCCGCGAGCGCGACGAGATCGCCGAGATGTTCGACGCCGCGGTGCGCGAGGCGGTGTCGGCGTTCGGCCGGGGCGAGTCGTTCGTCGAGCGCTACCTCGACCGCCCGCGCCACGTCGAGGCCCAGGTCCTCGCCGACCAGCACGGCAACTGCATCGTCGTCGGGACCCGCGACTGTTCCCTGCAGCGTCGCCACCAGAAGCTCGTCGAGGAGGCGCCCGCGCCGTTCCTGACCGACGAGCAGCGCAAGCGCATCCACACCTCGGCCCGCGACATCTGCGTGGAGGCCGGGTACTCCGGGGCAGGCACCGTCGAGTTCCTCGTCGGCGAGGACGGCACGATCTCGTTCCTCGAGGTCAACACCCGCCTGCAGGTCGAGCACCCGGTCTCCGAGGAGACCAGCGGGCTCGACCTGGTGCGTGAGCAGTTCCGGATCGCGAACGGCGAGGAGCTGCGCATCCGCTCCGACCCGGAGCCGCGCGGCCACTCGATCGAGTTCCGGCTCAACGGCGAGGACGCGGGCCGCGGCTTCCTGCCCGCCCCGGGCACGGTGACGCGGTTCGTCGCGCCGTCGGGACCGGGCGTGCGGGTCGACGCGGGCGTCGAGTCCGGCACCGTCATCGGCGGCCAGTTCGACTCGATGATCGGCAAGCTGATCGTCACCGGCGAGGACCGCGAGCAGGCCCTGCAGCGCTCCCGGCGCGCGCTCGACGAGATCGTCGTCGAGGGCATGCCGACGGTCATCCCGTTCCACCGCCTCGTCGTCACCGACCCCGCGTTCACCGCTCCCG
The DNA here is from genome assembly GCA_963849235.1 of uncultured Actinomycetota bacterium. Classification (GTDB taxonomy): domain Bacteria; phylum Actinomycetota; class Actinomycetes; order Mycobacteriales; family Pseudonocardiaceae; genus Actinomycetospora. The sequence goes on from CAWKGY010000022.1 coordinate 331,231, forward strand.
AGGGCGCCTCCTCGTTCACCGTGCACACCCGGTGGATCGAGACCGAGTGGGAGAACACCGTCGAGCCCTACGTCGCCGACGGCGCGTCCGACGACGAGGAGGAGGACGGCGCGGGCGAGCGGCAGACCGTCGTCGTCGAGGTCGGCGGCAAGCGTCTCGAGGTCTCCCTGCCGGCCGGGCTCTCCCTGGGCGGCGGAGGCGGCGGCGGCGCGGCGGCTCCGGCCAAGAAGAAGTCGCGGAAGCGGTCGGGCGGCGGCGCGAAGGTCTCCGGCGACGCCGTGACCTCCCCGATGCAGGGCACCGTCGTGAAGGTGGCGGTCTCCGACGGCGACACCGTGTCCTCGGGCGACCTCGTGCTCGTCGTCGAGGCCATGAAGATGGAGAACCCGGTGACCGCGCACAAGGACGGCACGGTGACGGGGCTGTCGGTCGAGGCGGGCGCGTCGGTGAACCAGGGTGCGGTGATCTGCGAGATCGCGGACTGAGGGGGACGTCAGGAAAGTCCCTCTGCAGACACTGGACGTCAGGAAACCGTCGTCCACGGCGCCTACCCTGGATCGGGTGGGCGAGCTGCGGATCGGGACCCGGGAGCGCGAGCTCGCCATGGGCGCCCTCGACGAGCACCTGCGCGAGGGCCGGCTCGACCCCACCGAGTACGCGGAGCGGTCGGCCGTCGCCGCGAACGCCCGCGTCCGCTCCGAGCTCGAGGCGCTGTTCACCGACCTCCCCGCACCGCACCCCGCCTTCCCGGCGGGTCGCGCTGCATCGCCGAGCCCGACGACGACGGGTCCCGACGGCGGGTCGGCGCCTGCCGGTCCGTCGACGTCACCACCCTCGTCGTCCTCCTCCGGCCCGTCCTCGGCGCCGGGCCCGCCCGAGCGGAACGAGGAGGACCTGCCCGACCTCGTCGCCCCGCTGGGAGCACGCCTGGGCCGCAACGCGGGCAAGCTCTCGGCACTCGCCCCGGTCATCGCGATCGGCCTGTTCGTCCTGACCGGTTTCCGCTTCCCCCAGCTGTTCCTGCTCGTCCCCCTGGCGATCGGCCTACTCGGCTACCTCGGGCACCGCTACGGCGGTTGATCCGGCCGCGTCGCCGCGAGCCGTCGTACGCCGAAAGCGTCCGCCCGGAGCGGATCCGCGTCACGCGAGGGCGCAATCCGGTCGTTCGTTGTCGGGGGGTCGTGGTTTTCTGGAGAGGGTCGGCGGTGAGGCCGACTCCCTCCGGTCCCCGTCGCACCCACCGTCTGCTCCCCGCCGTTCGAGAGGTTCCCGCCCATGAGCTCGGCCCCGACCACGTCGGACGCCCCCACCGGCGCATCGCCGGAGGCGGCGCCGGGCGACCCGGCGGCCACCACCCCGGGCACCACCCGCGCCGGAGTGGTCATCGCGGTCCTCGTCGTGTCCGCGTTCGTCATGATCCTCAACGAGACGATCCTGTCGGTCGCCCTCAAGGACCTGACGGTCGACCTCGGCGTCTCGACCACCACCGTGCAGTGGCTGACCAGCGGCTTCCTGCTGACGATGGCGGTGGTCATCCCGACCACCGGTTTCCTGCTCGAGCGGTTCACGCCGCGGCAGGTCTTCCTCGCGTCGCTGACGTTGTTCAGCCTCGGCACGCTCATCAGCGCGCTCGCGCCGGGCTTCGCGGTCCTGCTGATCGGGCGCGTCGTCCAGGCGTGCGGCACCGCGGTGATGATCCCGCTGCTGATGACGTCGATCATGCGCCTGGTGCCGCCGGAGCGCCGCGGCTCCACGATGGGCACGATCACGATCGTCATCGCGGTCGCCCCCGCCATCGGGCCGACGATCGGCGGGGCGATCCTGGCCTCGCTGAGCTGGCGGTGGATGTTCTGGATCGTGCTGCCGCTGGCCGTGGCGGCCCTGATCCTCGGCGCGATCATGCTGCGGCTGCCCGGCGAGACCCGGTCGGTCCCGCTCGACGTGGGATCGGTGCTGCTCTCGGCGATCGGCTTCGGCGGGATCCTCTACGGCTTCTCCACGATCGGCGAGAGCCGGCGGGTCCGGGCTCCCGCCGTGGGTGCCGATCGTGATCGGGGCCGTGGCCCTCCTGCTGTTCGTCCTGCGCCAGCTCGCGCTGCAGAAGCGCGACGCGGCCCTGCTCGACCTCCGGCCGTTCACCCACCGGCAGTTCGTGGTGGCGCTGATCCTGTTCGCCCTGATGTTCATGTCGCTCCTGGGGGCGGCGGCCATCCTGCTGCCGCTGTTCCTCCAGACGGTGCTCGGCGAGGACACGTTCTGGACCGGCCTCGCGGTGCTGCCCGGCGGCCTGGTGCTCGGACTGCTCGGGCGCCCCGTCGGGGCGCTGTACGACCGCGTCGGTGCCCGCCCGCTGGTGATCCCCGGCGCGATCATGATGGCCGCGGCGCTGTGGCTGTTCACCCTGCTCGGGGCGGGCTCGCCGCTGGGGGCGGTCGTCGGGATCCACGTCGTGCTCATGGCCGGCCTGGGCCTGATGATGACGCCGCTGATGACCGAGGGCCTCTCCTCGCTGCCGGGGCCGCTGTACTCCCACGGCAGCGCGATCCTGGCGACGCTGCAGCAGGTCGCGGGGGCGTTCGGCACCGCGGCGTTCGTGACGATCTCCGCGCTCGCGTCGACGACCCTGAGCGGCACCCCCGACGCGCAGGGGTTGCGGGTCGGGTTCATGGCGGCCGGCGTGGTGGGGGTGCTCGCGGTGGTCGCCTCGCTGTTCATGGGCGGCCGTCCCGTGCCCACCCCGGCTCGGCCGGCGAGGCCGGCGCGGAGCACCCGACGGACGTGGACCAGGGTGACGCCGCCTCGCTCGCGGGCGGCCCGGCCGACGCGCGGGTGGCCGACACGGGACCGATCGACCTGCGCGGTGGAGGGACCGGACCGACCGACGTGCGCGACGCCGGCGCCGGCCGGGTCGGCGCCGGCCGGTCGACGCCCGGGCCGGTCGACGAGCGCGACGCGGGCCGGGCCGCGCGGGTCCGCGTACAGGGCCACGTCGACCTCGCGGGGCCGGGCGAGGCCGTGGTCACGCTCGTCGACGAGCACGGCGCGCAGCACGGACGAGCCGTCGCCCGGGCCGGGAGCTACGAACTGGAGCTGCCCACGTCGGGCGCCTGGCTGCTGGTGGTGAGCGCCCCCGGGCACGCGCCCCACGCGGCCCGGCTCGTCTCCCACGGGGAGACCCTGCTGCTCACCCACGACGCCGCTCTGCCGGTCCGCGACGCCGGACCCCGCCCGGGTGAGCACGCCGCGCGAACCCCAGCCCGCTGCCGGGTCCTGACCGACGAGAACGCGCCCCCCGCTCGCTGAGCGGAGGGCGCGTTCCTCGACGGCTGGGGGGTGTCTAGCCCGTCCCGAGCGCCGCGAGCCGATCGGCGCGCGGATCGGGGGCGGAGACGCGGAGCTTGTCGGCCTCCTCGTCGGTGTCGACCATCTGGGAGCGCCGCTCGGCGTCCACCCGCTCGATGTAGGTGCGGGCCTCCCGGTCTCGGGTCTCCCGATCCCACCCGAGCAGATCCGCCATCTGGTCGGCGACCGACTCGGCCGAATCCGCGCCGCGGTGGGCGTACTCGATGGAGATCCGGGTCCGGCGGGTGAGGACGTCGTCGATGTGCAGCGCGCCCTCGTAGGCCACCGCGTAGGCGACCTCGACCTTGAGGTAGTCCGGCGCGCCCGGGCACCGGCTCGAGGAGCGTCTTGTCCTCCTCGCTCATGGCGAGCAGCCCGTGCAGCAGCGAGCCGTACCGGTCGAGCAGGTGCCGGATGCGGTGCGGGTGCAGGCCGTAGCGCCGCCCGAGGTGCTCCGACTGGTTGATCAGCGCGAAGTAGCCGTCGGCCCCGATGAGCGGCACGCGGTCGGTGATCGACGGGGCGACGCGGGCGGGGATGTCGTCGGCGGCCGCGTCGAGGGCGTCCTTGGCCATGACGCGGTAGGTCGTGTACTTGCCGCCGGCGATCGACACCATCCCGGGCATCACGCGCGAGACGGCGTGCTCGCGGGAGAGCTTCGAGGTCTCCTCGCTCTCCCCGGCGAGCAGCGGGCGCAGGCCGGCGTAGACGCCCTCGATGTCGTCGTGGCTCAGCGGGGTGACCAGCACCTTGTTGATGTGCTCGAGCAGGTAGTCGATGTCGTGCCGGGTGGCCGCCGGGTGCGCCAGGTCGAGCCGCCAGCTGGTGTCGGTGGTCCCGACGATCCAGTGGTTGCGCCAGGGGATGACGAACAGGACCGACTTCTCGGTCCGCAGGATCATCCCGACGTCCGAGGGGATCTTGTCGCGGGCCACGAGGAAGTGGACGCCCTTCGAGGCGTGCACGTGGAACCGGCCGCGGGTGCCGGCGGCGTGCTGCATCTGGTCGGTCCAGACCCCGGTGCAGTTGACCACCACGTGGGCCCGGACGTCGGTCTCGCGGCCCGACTCGACGTCGCGCACGCGGACGCCGGCGACACGGTCGACCTCGTGCAGGAAGTCGACCACCTGGGTCGAGGTGCGCACCACGGCGCCGTACTGGGCGGCGGTGCGGCCCACCATCATCGTGTGCCGGGCGTCGTCGGCCTGCGCGTCGTAGTAGCGCACGGCGCCGACGAGCGCGTCGCGCCGCAGGGCGGGCGCCATGCGCAGTGCCCCGGACCGCGTGAGCTGCTTCTGCTTGGGCAGCGAGCTCTTGCCGCCCAACGTGTCGTAGAGGGTGATGCCCGCCGTCACGTACGGCCGCTCCCAGACGGAGTGGGTCAGCGGGTAGAGGAACGCCACCGGCTTGATCAGGTGCGGCGCCAGGCGCGTCATGTTGAGCTCGCGCTCGTAGAGCGCCTCGCGGACCAGCCCGAAGTCGAACTGCTCGAGGTAGCGCAACCCGCCGTGGAAGAGCTTCGAGGACCGGCTCGACGTGCCCGCGGCGAGATCGCGGGCCTCGACGAGGGCCACGGTCAGCCCACGCGTCGCTGCGTCCAGCGCGGCACCGACGCCGACGACCCCGCCCCCGACGACGACCACGTCGAACCGTTCCGTGGACAGCCGCTCCCAGGCGGCCTCACGCTCGGCGGGGCCGAGCCGGGAGGGCTCGACGGCGGCGTCGAGCTCGTCGGCGTCCGTGACGGGGGCCCCGGACTCGTGCGCCCGGTGCTCGGGGGACTTCGCGGCCACTGGCGGACCTCCTGGGGATGGGTGTCGGCGACGCCGTCCACACCGGTGCGCGTCGACGACGCCGCGCGCGACCTGGGACAGGACTCGCCCCGACCGTACCCGCGGTCCGACGTGCCGGTTCCCGGCGTTCGCCCGACCCGGGTACCCGGACCGGCCCCCCTCATCAGGGCGAACGGTCCATGGACAGGTGTGAACCAGGCGACTTAATGTCGGATCGCTCGTCGGTGCGGATCGAGCCGTCCCGAGGGCCTGGCATCTGGGAGGCCCCGGCATGACGGCGACGCTGAGCGGCGGGGAGATCATCCTGTGGGAGTTCCTCGGGACGGCCGCACTGATCCTTCTCGGTGGCGGCGTGGTCGCCAACGTGCTGCTCAACCGCACGAATGCCGACGGCGACACCGCCTCGTGGGTGCTGATCACCTTCGGGTGGGGCTTCGCGGTCTTCGTCGGAGCGAGCATCGCCAACCCGACGGGGGGCTCCATCAACCCGGCGCTCGTGATCGCGACGGCCATCGCGGGCAAGACCCCGTGGTCGGAGGTTCCCTTCTACATCATCGGTGAGTTCCTCGGCGCATTCGTCGGTGCCGTCCTCGTGTGGCTGGTCTACAAGCTGCAGTTCGACGCGAACGAGGACAACTCGGGGACGCTGAACATCTTCTCGACCAATCCGCCGATCCGTCGCCACGTCTGGAACCTCGTCACCGAGCTCATCGCGACGTTCCTGCTGGTCCTGTTCCTGCTGGAGAACCCCTACGGGTCCAGCCCGGCCATCTACGGAGCAGCCGGGGCGCTCGTGGCGGGGATCGGGATGTCGCTCGGCGGGCCGACGGGCTACGCCATCAACCCCGCTCGCGACCTCGGTCCGCGCGTCGCCTACACGGTCCTGCCGATCAAGGGGAAGGGCAGTTCCGAGTGGGGCTACTCGTGGGTGCCCGTCGTCGGCCCCGTGATCGGGGCGGCGCTGGCCGGTCTGCTGTCCCTCGTGCTGCCTGCCACGAGCTGACAGGATCGGCCTCCCGAGCTCCCCGGCACCCCCACCTCCTCCCTCTGCTACTCCAGGAGCGGTATCGATGACCCAGTACGTCGCGGCGATCGACCAGGGCACCACCTCGACCCGGTGCATGATCTTCGACCACTCCGGGCGGGTCGTCGCCGTCGACCAGCTCGAGCACCAGCAGATCTTCCCGCAGGCCGGGTGGGTCGAGCACGACGCCGCGGAGATTCGGGGCAACACCCGTCAGGTCTGCGGCGGCGCCCTGGCGCGGGCCGACCTCGACGCGTCGAGCATCGCCGCCGTCGGGATCACCAACCAGCGCGAGACCACCGTCATCTGGGACAAGGCGACCGGCGAGCCGATCCACAACGCCATCGTCTGGCAGGACACCCGCACCCAGGAGATCTGCGACGAGCTCGGGGCGCTCGGTGGGGGCGCCGAGCGGTACCGCTCGAAGACCGGACTCCCGCTGGCGACCTACTTCGCCGGCCCGAAGGCGCGCTGGATCCTCGACCACGTCGAGGGGGCGCGCGAGCGGGCCGAGCGCGGCGAGCTGGCGTTCGGGACGATGGACACCTGGGTCCTCTGGAACGCGACCGGCGGCGCCGAGGGCGGGCTGCACGTCACCGACCCGACGAACGCGTCGCGCACGCTGCTGATGAACATCGACACCCTCGAGTGGGACCCGCAGCTCTGCGAGGAGATCGGGGTGCCGATGGCGATGCTCCCCGAGATCCGCTCGTCGTCGGAGGACTACGGACCGATCCGTGCCCGCGGCACGTTCCGCGACGTCCCCGTCGCCGGCATCCTCGGCGACCAGCAGGCCGCGACGTTCGGGCAGGCGTGCCTGGAGGTCGGCGAGGCCAAGAACACCTACGGGACCGGCAACTTCGTGCTGCTCAACACCGGCACCGAGAAGGTCGAGTCGAAGAACGGCCTGCTCACGACGGTCTGCTACAAGATCGGCGACCAGCCGCAGATCTACGCGCTGGAGGGCTCGATCGCGGTCACCGGCTCGCTCGTGCAGTGGCTGCGCGACAACCTCGGGATGATCTCGTCGGCGCCGGAGATCGAGACACTGGCCGCCCAGGTCGAGGACAACGGCGGCGCGTACGTCGTGCCGGCGTTCTCCGGGCTGTTCGCCCCGTACTGGCGCGCCGACGCGCGCGGGGCGATCGTCGGGCTCACCCGCTACGTCAACAAGAACCACATCGCCCGGGCGGTGCTCGAGGCGACCGCGTTCCAGACCCGCGAGGTCATCGACGCCATGAACGCCGACTCCGGCGTGCCGCTCACCGAGCTCAAGGTCGACGGCGGGATGGTCGGCAACGAGATCCTCATGCAGTTCCAGGCGGACATCCTCGACGTGCCGGTGACCCGTCCGGTGGTCGCGGAGACGACGGCTCTCGGCGCTGCCTACGCGGCCGGGCTCGCCGTCGGGTTCTGGGGCTCCGAGCAGGACATCCGCGACAACTGGGCCAAGGACAAGACCTGGACCCCGTCGATGGACTCGTCCACCCGCGACGCGCTCATGGGTCAGTGGCGCAAGGCGGTCACGCGGACCTTCGACTGGGCGTAGGCGCCTGCCCTCACCGAGTGGACCTCGAGGGCTGGGACGGCGACCCTGGGGGTCCACTCGGCCCGGGAACGGCCCAGGTAGCGCGGTCGAGTGGACCTCCAGGGCTGCATCGGGAGCCGTGAGCGTCCACTCGGCGCCCGCCGGCCTCGCCAGCAGCACCTAGTCCAGGTCGTCGTGCTGCATGAGACGGCGGCCGGCCTCGGTGACCGACCCGGACAGTGACGGGTAGATCGAGAAGGTGTGGGCGAGGTCGTCCACCGTGAGGTTGTTCTGCACGGCCATCGCGAGCGGCAGGATCAGCTCGCTCGCCACCGGCGCGACGATGACGCCGCCGATCACGACGCCGGTGGCCGGCCGGCAGAACACCTTGACGAAGCCCCGGGAGACGGCCTGCATCTTGGAGCGCGGGTTCGTGCTCAGCGGCAGCAGCACCTCACGTGCGGCGAACTCCCCGGACTCGACCTGCTTGTGCCCGATGCCCACGGTCGCGACCTCGGGGCGCGTGAACACCGCCGAGGCGACCGTCTTGAGCCGCAGCGGCGAGACGCCCTCCCCCAGGGCGTGCCACATCGCGATCCGGCCCTGCATGGCGGCGACCGAGGCGAGCGGGAGGAGTCCGGTGCAGTCCCCGGCCGCGTAGACCCCGGGCACCGAGGTGCGCGAGACGCGGTCGACGGTGATGTGGCCCGACCGGGTCAGCTCGAGCCCGATCGCGTCGCACCCGAGGTCGCCGGTGTTCGGGACCGACCCGACGGTCATCAGCGCGTGCGAACCGCTGACCTCCCGACCGTCGGAGAGCGTGACCCGCACGCCGTCCACGGTCGCGACGACCTTGTCGGCCCGCGAGCGCGGCTCGATGGTCACGCCCCGCTCGGTGAAGACCTCCTCGAGGGTCGCCGCGGCGTCGGGGTCCTCGTGCGGGAGCACCCGGTCGCGGCTCGAGATCAGCGTGACCGGTACGCCGAGCTCGGCGTACGCGGAGACGAACTCCGCACCGGTGACGCCGGACCCGACGACGACGAGGTGCTCGGGCAGCGCGTCGAGGTCGTAGAGCTGGCGCCACGTCAGGATGCGGCGACCGTCGGGCGCCGCGTCGGGCAGCACGCGCGGCGAGGCCCCGGTGGCGATGAGCGCGACGTCGGCGGTGACGATCTCGGTGCGCCCGTCGGCGTGCGAGATCTCGATGTCGTGGGTGGCGCTGTGGACGTCGCTGCGCTGGAACCGTCCGCGCCCGTCGCAGACCCGGACCCCGGCGCGCTGCACGGTGGACCTGATGTCCGCCGACTGCGCCAGCGCCAGGCCCTTCACCCGGGAGTTGACCCGCGGCACGTCGACGAAGACGTCGTCGGAGTCGACGTCGATGCCCATGTCGCTGTTGCGACGGAAGTTCGCGCGCACGCCGGCGGAGGCGATGAAGGTCTTCGACGGCACGCAGTCGTAGGCGACGCAGTTGCCGCCGACGCTGTCCTCCTCGACGAGCACGACGTCGGCCTGGTGCTGCGCGGCGACGAGGGCCGCCTCGTACCCGGCGGGGCCGCCGCCGAGGATGACGATGCGGGTCATGGGTCGTCCTCCGTTTCGGTGCCGGCTCCGGGGCGGGTCGGCCCCGGGTGGTGGTGCCGGGCGGCGGTGGTGGGTCTCCGGCCTGCCGGTCACGGACCATCCTGCCCGTTCGGCGTAACCAGCGTGATTCCGGCGTCGGTCGAGCCCCCCTCACCTGGCTACCCTGTCCGCCGTGCCGCTCTACGCCGCCTACGGGTCGAACATGGACCCCGCGCAGATGATGCAACGCGCGCCCCACTCCCCCGTGTCGGGGACCGGCTGGCTCGAGGGGTGGCGCATCACCTTCGGGGGCGAGGACCTCGGCTGGGAGGGTGCGCTCTCCACGGTCGTGGAGGATCCGTCCTCGCGCGTGTTCGTCGTCCTCTACGACGTCAGCCCGCTCGACGTCGACCAGCTCGACCGCTGGGAGGGCGGCGAGCTCGGCATGCACAAGAAGCTGCGGCTGCGCATCCAGACGATGGACGGTCCCCAGCTGGCGTGGGTGTACGTCCTCGACGCGTACGAGGGCGGCCTGCCCTCGGCCCGCTACATCGGCGTGCTCTCCGACGCCGCCGAGGCCGCGGGCGCCCCCGACGACTACGTGCAGGCCCTGCGCGAACGCCCCTGCCGCTCGGTGGGCCCCGGCACCTCCTCGTAGGGGCTGCCGGGCCCGCCGAGCGTGCGCCGGTGGGGCGGCGGCAGGCTCCGCCGCCCCAGGGCCGCGCACTCGGCGCGGCCCGTGGGTGGGCTCAGCGGTCCAACCCGGCCCTGGGTGGGCTCAGCGGTCGAAGCCGGCCCGGCGCAGCGCGTCCGCCATGGCGCCGCTGGGCGCGGGACGCCGGTCGCGGTCGTTCCCGCCGCGCCGGCCACCGCCCTGCGGCTTGCCACTCTGGCCACCGCCAGGCGGCTTGCCGCCCTGGCCACCGCCCTGGGGCTTGTCGCTCTGGGGCTTGCCGCTCCGGGGCTTGCCGCTCTGGGGCTTGCCGCTCTGGGGCTTGCCACCCCGGCCGCCCTGGGGCCTGCCGCTGTCCGGCGTGGCTCCCTCGCCCCCGCCGGGCTGCCCGTGGCCACCCTCCGGCGGGCCGGCCTGTCCGTCCCTGGGCTCGCCGCCCTGGCCGTCCCGGGGTTTGCCGCCGCGCGGCCGCCCGTGCACGGGGCCGCCCGGGCCACCCGGGCCTGCCGCCGCTCCACCCTGCCCACCCTGGGGCCGTCCGCCGTCCGGCTTTCCGCCCTGCCGTCCACTGGGCGGGCCGCCCTTGCCGCGGCCACCCCCGGCGTCACCCTCGCGACGCTCCCCGGACCGGCCGCCGCCCCGTCCGCCACCCGGGCGCTCCCCGCCGCCGGCCCCGGGCTCGTCCTCGAGCCGGAGCGTCAGCGAGATCCGCTTGCGGGGGACGTCGACGTCGAGGACCTTCACCCGCACCACGTCGCCCGGCCCGACCACGGCCCGCGGGTCGGACACGAACTCCTTCGACATCGCCGAGATGTGCACGAGCCCGTCCTGGTGCACGCCGACGTCGACGAACGCCCCGAAGGCGGCCACGTTGGTGACGACGCCCTCGAGCACCATCCCCGGGACGAGGTCGGTGATCTGCTCGACGCCCTCGGCGAAGGTGGCCGTCTCGAACGCCGGCCGCGGGTCACGGCCGGGCTTGTCGAGCTCGGCGATGATGTCGGTGACCGTCGGGACCCCGAAGGTCTCGTCGGTGAACTCGCCCGGGTCGAGCCGGCCGAGCAGCGCGGAGTTGCCGACCAGCGAGGCCACGTCCGTCCCGGTCTTCTCGACGATGCGCCGCACCACCGGGTAGGCCTCGGGGTGGACACCGGAACGGTCGAGCGGGTCGGTCGCGTCGGGGATGCGCAGGAAGCCCGCGGACTGCTCGAACGCCTTGGCACCGAGCCGCGGCACCTTGGTCAGCGCGGTGCGTGACGCGAACGGGCCGTGCTCGTCGCGGTATCCGACGATCGTCGTCGCCAACCCGGACGAGATGCCGGAGACGCGGCGGAGCAGCGGGGCCGACGCGGTGTTGACGTCGACGCCCACGGCGTTCACGCAGTCCTCGACCACGCCGTCGAGCGAGCGCGACAGCAGCGTCGCTGACACGTCGTGCTGGTACTGGCCGACGCCGATGGACTTGGGGTCGATCTTGACGAGCTCGGCGAGCGGATCCTGGAGCCGCCGCGCGATGGACACGGCGCCGCGGATGGAGACGTCGAGGTCCGGCAGCTCCTTCGAGGCCTCCTCCGACGCCGAGTACACCGACGCGCCCGCCTCGGAGACCATCGCCGGGATCAGCCCCGGCGTCGACAGGGCGAGCTGCTGGGCCAGCTTGTGGGTCTCGCGGGACGCGGTGCCGTTGCCGATCGCGATGAGCTCCACGCCGTGGTCCCGGGCGAGCCGGGCGAGGGTGGCCAGCGACTGGTCCCACTGGTTGCGCGGGACGTGCGGGTAGATGGTCTCGTGCGCGACGACCTTCCCGGTCCCGTCGACGACCGCGACCTTCACGCCGGTGCGCAGGCCCGGGTCGAGTCCCATCGTCGGGCGGGCACCCGCGGGGGCGGCGAGCAGGAGATCGCGCAGGTTGCCGGCGAACACCCCGACCGCGCCCTCCTCGGCCACCTCGCGCAGCCGCACCCGCAGGTCGACCACGAGGCGGGACGAGATCCGGGTGCGCCAGGCCCAGCGGGCGACACCGACGAGCCAGGAGTCCGCCGCGCGCCCCCGGTCGGCGATGCCCGCCGCCACGGCGACGCGGGCCTCGTAGGCCGAGGTGTCGCCGTCGTCGTCCGCGGAGCGTCGGGTCGAACGTCAGCGGCAGGACCTCCTCGGCCTCGCCGCGCAGCAGCGCGAGGATCCGGTGCGAGGGCAGCTTGGTGAACGGCTCGTCGAACGCGAAGTAGTCGGAGAACTTCGAGGCGGCCGGGTCGTCCGCCTTGCCGTCGCGGACCGCGGCGATCACCCGGCCGCGGGCCCACATCCGCATCGCGGAGCTCGCCGACGAGGTCGGCGTCCTCGGCGAGGCGCTCGACGAGGATCGCCCGCGCACCCTCGAGGGCGGCGTCGGTGTCCGGCACGCCGCGCGCGACGTCGACGAACGCGTGGCCGGCCACCCGTGGGATGAGCGTCGGGTCCGCGAGCAGGCGGTCGGCCAGCGGCTCCAGCCCTGCCTCCCGCGCGATCATCGCCTTGGTGCGGCGCTTCGGCTTGTAGGGCAGGTAGACGTCCTCGAGGCGGCTCTTGGTCTCGGCGCCGAGGATCTGCGCGTGCAGCTCGTCGGTGAGCTTGCCCTGCTCCCGCACCGAGTCCAGCACCGCGGCACGCCGCTGCTCGAGCTCGCGCAGGTACCCCAGCCGCTCGTCGAGCGTGCGGAGCTGGGCGTCGTCCAGCCCGCCGGTGGCCTCCTTGCGGTAGCGCGCGACGAACGGCACCGTGGCCCCGCCGTCGAGCAGCTCGATCGCCGCGCGCACCTGGCCCTCGCCGACCGCCAGCTCGGTGGCGAGGCGGCGCGGGACGGGCGGCAGCGCGGTGGGCGTCGCAGCGGCAGTCGCGGTCACAGGAACCATCGTGCAACACCGCACCGACACCGTGGGCCGGACCCGGCACCCGTCGTCGAGATCCGGTGTGGCAGGGCGAAGATCGACGACGGTTTCCGGACGTCCAGCGTCAGGAACGGGACTTCTCTGACGCCCGGTCGGCCCTCAGCCCTCGAGCGAGAGCAGCGCCGCCTGCACCATCGTGCGCACGCCCACCGGGAGCGCCCGCTCGTCGAGCGCGAACGTCGGCTGGTGGATGTCGGACTGCGGGCCCTCGCCGGACCACACGCCGAGCCGGCCCATCGCGCCGGGCACGTGCTCGAGGTACCAGCCGAAGTCCTCGCCGCCCGAGGACTGCTCGGTGTCCACGGCCGCGCCCGGGCCCGCGGCGCGCTCGGCGGCGCGGGCGAGCAGGTCGGCGGACACCGGGTCGTTGACGACCGGCGGGACCCCGCGGCGGTGCTCGAGCACGTAGCCGACGCCGGTCGGGGCGAGCAGCGCGGTGGTCAGCTGGCGCACCAGCGGCTCGAGCTCGTTCCAGGTGGCGTGCTGCGCGGTGCGCAGGGTCCCGGAGAGCGTCCCGATCTCCGGGCACGGCGTTCGCGGCGTGCCCGGCGTCGACCTGGCCCCAGACCAGCACCGTGCCCGACCGCGGGTCGACGCGGCGCGAGAGCAGGTCGGGCAGGCCGGTGATGACGGTGCCGAGCGCGTGCACGAGGTCGGCGGTCAGGTGCGGGCGCGAGGTGTGCCCGCCGGGCGAGGTGAGGCGCAGCTCGAGCATGTCGCAGGCCGAGGTGATCGGCCCGACGCGCGTGCCGACGTGGCCGACCTCGAGGCGCGGGTCGCAGTGCAGCGCGAAGATGCGGTCGACGTCCTCGAGGCCGTTCGCGGCGATGACGTCGAGCGCGCCACCGGGCTGGACCTCCTCGGCGGGCTGGAAGACCAGCCGCACGCGCCCGGGCAGCCGGTCGGCCACCGAGGCCAGCGCGAGACCCGCGCCGAGCAGCACCGAGGTGTGCGCGTCGTGCCCGCACATGTGCGCGACGCCCGGGACCTGCGAGACCCACGGGACGTCGGTGTGCTCGTGCAGCGGCAGGGCGTCCATGTCGGCGCGGAGCGCGACGGTGCGCGGTCCGGAGCCGATGTCGCAGATCAGCCCGGTGCCGGGGAGCAGGCGCGGCTCGAGACCCGCCGACTCCAGCACGCGGGCGCAGCAGGGCGGTGGTCGCGTGCTCGGCGCGGGCGAGCTCGGGGTGCGCGTGGATCGCGCGTCGCCAGCCCGACGACGTCGTCCGCGTGCTCGGCGAGCCAGGCGTCGAGCCACTGCGGGCCGGTGCCGCTGCCCGAGGTCCGTCACGCCGTGTACCTGCGTGGCCCCGGAGTCGTCCGGGCGGGTCTGCAGCAGCGTCACCGTTCCACCTCCTTGCGCCGCCGAACGGGACCGTCCGGTGGCTGGCGTCACCCAGGATGCCTCCGTCGGAGGGGCTCCCGGGGGCCACGGACGCCGATGGCGCCGAGGGGTGCGGACGATGCTGTCAGTGGCGGGGATGCCCGCAGCCCGGACGAGACGAGCGGCGGGTCCACGCAGGTCACCGGGCAACGGCCCGCAAACGCCGGTCGACGACCGACGAGCGGTCGCGCGGGCGGTGACGGACCGGCGCCGCTCCGGTTGTGCACGACCGGTCAGCGGTGGGCAGGGCCGGACGGGTGGGGCGACGGTCACCGGCGACGGGGACGCCATCATGGATGGTGTGAGTCCCCGCCCCGCCGAGACGCGCCGCCTGGTCGGGCGCTACCGCCTGGACTCCGAGCTCGGGCGGGGCGCGATGGGCACGGTGTGGTCGGCGTACGACGAGGTGCTGCACCGCCCGGTCGCGGTCAAGGAGGTCCGGCTCTCGCTGGTCCCGGTCTCCGAACGCGCCATCGTGCGCGAGCGGACCCTCCGCGAGGCCCGCGCGACGGCGATGCTCAGCCACCCCAACGTCGTGACCCTCTACGACGTCGTCGAGGTCGACTCCGAGCCCTACGTCGTCATGGAGCTGCTGCCCTCGCGCAGCCTCGCGTCGTACATCGCCGAGCGCGGGACCCTCAGCCAGGGCGAGACGGCGGAGATCGGCTCGGCGGTCGCGTCGGCGCTGATGACCGCGCACCGCGCCGGGATCACCCACCGCGACGTCAAGCCCGGCAACGTGCTCATCGGCACGCGACGGGCAGATCAAGCTCACCGACTTCGGCATCGCCCGCAACGCCGCCGAGTCGTCCATGACCCAGACCGGCACCGTGCTCGGGTCGCCGCCCTACATCGCGCCCGAGGTGGCGATGGGGCGCGCGGTCGGGCCGCCCGCGGACCTGTGGGGCCTCGGCGCGACGCTCTTCGCCTGCCTGGAGGGCCGCCCGCCCTACGACGCGGGCGACCCGGTCTCGACGGTGTCGGCGGTCGTCCACGGCGACATCCCGCGGCCGTCGGGTCACGGGCCCGTGGTCGACGTCGTCCGCGGGCTCATGGTGAAGGACCCCGGCCTGCGCATGCCGCTGCCCGCGGTGCGCCGGCGCCTGCGCCCGCTCATGGCGGACCCCGAGGGCCCGATGCTCTCCGCGCCGCCCGCCCCCGCGACGACGGAGTTCCGCCTCCCGCAGACCCAGTCGCGCCCCCGCGGACCCGCCCCGCTCCGGGCTGATCCCGGTCCGCGGCCGCAGCGGGACGCTGGTCGAGGGCGCCCAGCCCGAGGAACGCCCCCGGCCGGCCACCCCGAGCCCGTCCCCCCGACCCTCGCCGACGCCCCCGGCCGCCCGCACCGCTCCGCTGCTCGGCGGGCCGGCGGCCGACGCGGCAGCCGCGAAGGAGACCGCCGCCGAGGACGCCGCGAGCGGGTCCGTCGCCACCCCGGAGACCGCGACCCCGGGGCCGGACGAAGGCGGTGCCGCGGACGGCACGACGACGGCGGTACGACGACGGGCGGTACGACGACGGGCGGTACGACGACGGGTGGTGCGGCTGCCGCCGGGGCGGCGGTGGCCGGCGCGGCGGCGGTCGGAGCTGCAGCGGCGGTCGGAGCTGCTGCGGCGGCGCCCGCGACCGGCGTCCCCGACGCGGACACGGGTGACGACGACGCCGGCGCCCCGCCGGTGGACGGCGACGGTGCGGGCACGACGACGGGTCGCTCCGGACCGGCCGGCGACGAGTCGGGCGAGGACGGCGCCGCCTCCGGGACGGCGAACGAGCACGGCACCGGGGCGACGGAGGACGGCACTCCTCCCGAGGGCGCCGTGGTCCCGGACACCGCCGGGGCCACCCCCGCGAAGGCCATCTCCGCGACCGCCGCCCCCGACGAGCACACCGACGACCCCGCCGGGTCCGACCCAGCCGCGAACGAGCCTGCCGCGGACGAGCCGCCGCGAACGAGCCCGCCGCGACCGAGGCCGCCCCGGCCGCGGCTCTCGGGGCCGGCGCGAGCGCCACCGCGGAGGACGCCCCGGGCGACGAGGTCGCCGCCGGGACCGACACCGCCGCGAGTGACGACGACGCCGGGGCCACCCCCGCGAAGGCCATCTCCGCGACGGCCACCCCCGGGAAGGGCGCCCCGGCGAAGGGCACCCCCGGAGAGGACGCCCCCGGAGAGGACGCCCCCGACGAGGACGCCGCCGGGAAGGCCCCCTCCGGCCGGGGAGCCACCGGCACGGGCGCCGCCGCCACGGCCGGCGCCGCCGTCGCCGCGGGCGCGGCCGCCGGGACCGCGGCCGCCGGGCTCGCGGCCCGCAGCACCACGACGGACGACCCCACCTCGGGACCGAGCCCGACGTCTCCCGACGAAGCATCGTCGGCCGACGACGGCCAGCCCGCGACGGCACTCCCCACGGCGAGCACCAGCGGGTCCGCCCCGACCAGCGGCTCCTCCGCGGGCGACGCGGACGCCGGCGACCCGGACGTGGCACCGGACGAGGCGGCCGTGCGGACCACCGGCGGGCCCGCCCCGTCGACGGGTCCGGACGCCGAGCAGCCCCGGACCGAGCAGAGTGCCGAGGGCGAGACACCGGGCGAGGGCCATGCGGGCTCGGCCGGCGACGAGCCCGTCGACCCGCAGGACCCGCCCCGCACCAGCACCCTGGGCACCCCCCGCACCCCGACCCCGCCGTCGGGCGACCTCCCGCGGCGCCGCGCCGCCGTCGGGCTTCTCGCGGACCCCCACCCCGTCGTCGGGGAGCGCCGTCCCGGAGCCGACCGCGTCGGAGACCACGATGGTCACGCCGCGGCTGCCCGAGAGCGCCCGCCCGGGGCCGCGGCCACGGGCCGTCGACGCCGGGGTCCTGGTCGCAGCCCTACCAGCGCCCGCCGCGGGCGCCGATGGCCGCGCCGCCCCGTCCGGGGGGCCCGCAGGCCCTGGCGACCGACCCGGGACCGCTGCCGTTCGCCCCGTCCCGACGGGCGACGCCCACCCCGAGCCGGGCGCGACGCGTCGGGATCATCGTCGCTCGTCGTCGTGCTCGCCCTGGCCGGGCTGGTCGCCGGGTACGCGGCCGCCCGGCTCATCGGCGGGCAGCCGCCGTTCTCCGTGTCGCTCTCCCCGACCGGGCCGGTGGTGGACGGCGAGCGGATGGTCGCGCACAGCGACGACAACGCCCGCTACAGCGGCACCGGGATGGGCTTCACCGCCCTGGTGCCCGAGCACCTGGCAGCAGTTCCGGCTGCAGGAGGTCGGCGGGGACATCGTGGTCCGCTACGTGTCCGAGGACGCCGAGCGGGAGCTGCGCATCGACCGGCTCGTGCGCTTCTACCCCGCGCAGCGCGCCGCGGCGTACGCGGCGCTGCTCGCCGAACCCGACCCGGATCGGCGCGGACGCGGTCCGGGTGGAGCCGCTCACCGTCGTCGCGCCGGCCCGTCCCGGGGCACCCGAGCCGGTGCAGCAGACCGTCTACCGCGCCCGCAGCGGCGCCACCGACGACCGCACGACCTGGACGCGCCTCATCCCCTCGGGCATGGACCTGTGGGTGGTGCGCATGACGGCGCCGAGCAACGCACCCGGGGGCGCGCCGGAGCAGTTCGCGACGATCGCGGACAGCTTCAACCCGCCCGTCTGAGTCGTCGACGGTTACGCTGCTCGGCCGATGAGCGCCGCACCCGCCGCCCCCAGCCCGCACACCGATCCCGAGGGCGCCGCCCGCGCCGCGGCGGCCGAGCTGGCGCGGCGCACCGGCGTCGAGCGCCACGACGTCGCGGTCGTCCTCGGCTCCGGGCTGGGGCCCGGCGGCCGACGCGATCGGCCCCGCGGACGCGGAGGTGCCGGTCGCCGAGCTGCCCGGCTTCACGCCGCTCGGCGCCCCGGACCACCGCGGGACCGCCCGGTCGGTCACCGTCGCCGGGCACCGCGTGCTCGTCCTGCTCGGGCGCACCCACCTCTACGAGGGCCACGGCGAGGCCCAGGCGGTGCACGCGGTCCGCACCGCGTGCGCGGCGGGCGCGGGCACCGTCGTGCTCACCAACGCCGCCGGGCGGCATCGACCCCGCCTACGCCGTCGGCCAGCCGGTGCTCATCAGCGACCACCTGAACCTCACCGGGCGCTCCCCGCTGGTGGGCCCCGCGTTCGTCGACCTCACCGACGCCTACGACCCCGGCCTGCGCGCCGCCGCCCGCCGCCTCGACCCGACGCTGCGCCGAGGGCGTCTACGCCGGCCTCCCGGGCCCGCACTTCGAGACGCCCGCCGAGATCCGGATGCTGCGCACGCTCGGGGCGGACCTGGTCGGGATGTCGACGGTGCTGGAGACGATCGCGGCCCGGGCGGCGGGGGCCCGCGTCGCGGGGATCGCGCTGGTCAGCAACCCGGCCGCGGGCACCACCGACGAGGCGATCGACCACCTCGCCGTCCTGGACGCCGTGCACGCCGCGGCGGCCCGCACCGGCGAGCTGCTGCGGGGGCTGGTGGCGGCGGCGGTGGGCGCGTGAGCCGGCTGCTGGTCGTGCACCACACCCCCTCGCCGTCGTGCCAGGCGCTGCTCGAGGCGGTGCTGGAGGGCGCGGGGACCGACGAGCTGCCCGAGCCGGTCGAGGTGACGACGCGTCCCGCGCTGGGCGCCGGGGCGGCCGACGTGCTGGGCGCCGACGCCGTCGTGCTCGGCACCCCGGCCAACATCGGGACGATGTCCGGGGCGCTCAAGCACTTCTTCGACCAGATCTACTACCCCTGCCTGCAGGACACCCGCGCGTTCCCCTTCGGCCTCTACGTGCACGGGGGCGACGACGTGGCCGGCGCGGTCCGCGACGTCCTGCGCATCACCGGGGGCCTGGGCTGGGAGCAGGCGGCCGCCGTCGTCGAGTGCACCGGGAGCGTCGAGGCGGGTGACCGGGAGGCCGCGTGGGAGCTGGGGGCGACGGTGGCCCTCCGGGCCTGTGAACGCATCCGGTCGTCCCGACGACGAAATGCGTTCACGTCGCGGAGCGTTGCGGGTCACATGACATCGCGAGCCGTGCAGTACGCCCGCTACGGCGGACCGGAAGTGCTGGAGATCGTGGAGCGCGAGGACCCGCAGCCGGGCCCGGGCCAGGTGCGCCTGGCCGTCCGCGCCGCGTCGGTCAACCCGATCGACTGGAAGCTGCGCAGCGGCGGGATGGCGTCCTCGGACGCGCCCGCGAAGCCGGTGATCGGCGGGGTGGACCTGGCCGGCACCGTCGAGGCCGTCGGTGAGGGGGTGACCGCGTTCGGCGTGGGCGACGAGGTGCTCGGCAGCGCGACCGGCGGCGCCTACGCCGAGAAGGCCCTGGCCGACGTCTCCGCGCTGGCCGCCAAGCCGACGGAGCTGAGCTGGGAGGTCGCGGGATCGCTGCCCGTGGTGGCGACGACCGCGTACCGCGCGCTCGCCCTCATCGGGTTCGGCGCGGACGACGACACGGCCGGGAAGGTCCTCGTCGTCAACGGGGCGTCGGGCGGCGTCGGGGTGGTCGCCACCCAGATCGCCGTCGCGCGCGGCGCCACCGTGATCGGCACCGCGAGCGAGCGCCACCAGGACGACGTCGCGGCCCTCGGGGCGACCCCGGTGGTGCTACGGCGAGGGCCTCGCCGACCGCGTCCGCAGCATCACCGACCACGTCGACGGGGCGTTCGACACCGCGGGCAAGGGGGCGCTGGGCGACCTCGTCGCGCTCACCGGATCCGCGGACCGCGTGATCACGATCGCCGACCCGGAGGCGGAGAAGCACGGCGTGCGCTTCACCGGCGGCGCCGGTGCCGCCAAGGAGCAGGTGGAGGGCGCGCTCGAGGACTTCGCCGGCCAGGTGGCGTCCGGTCGCTACCGGGCGCCGGAGGTCGTCGTCTACCCGCTCGACGAGGCCGGGAAGGCGCAGGAGGACAACCGCACCGGTGCGGTGAGCGGCAAGCTGGTGCTCACGCCCTGAACCGGCCCGCCCGTCAGCCCCGCGCCCGCAGCGCGGCCTCGTAGAGGGCCTTCGTCGAGACCCCGCGCTCCGTCGCCACCCGGCGGGCGGCGTCCTTGAGACGCTGCCCTCCGGAGACGAGGGCGAGCACCTCGCCGGCCAGATCGTCGGGCTCCGGGACGACGAGGACGGCGCCGCCGAGCACGACGGTCACCTCGCCGAGCACGTCGCGCTCCCCCGCCCACGCGGCCAGCTCGCCGAGCCCGCCGCGGACGATCTCCTCGTGGGTCTTGGTGAGCTCCCGGCACACCGCGGCGGGCCGCTCGGCGCCCAGCACCTCGACGGCCACCGCCGAGCAGCGACGCGAGCCGGCGCGGCGACTCGAAGAAGACCGTCGTGCGCTGCTCGGTCGCGAGCGTGGCGAACCACGAGCGGCGCTTGCCGTCGGCCCGCGGCGCGAACCCCTCGAAGCAGAACCGGTCGGTGGGCAGCCCGGACACGGCGAGCGCGGCGAGCACCGCCGACGGCCCGGGCAGGCAGCGCACCGCGAGGCCCTCGGCGGCGCACGCCGCCACGAGCCGGTAGCCGGGGTCGGACACCGCGGGCATCCCGGCGTCGGTGACCACCAGCACCGTCGCACCCGCCGCGGACCTCCTCGACCAGCCGCGGGATGCGGGCGCGCTCGACGTCCTCGTAGAAGCTCACGACGGTGCCGGCGACCTTCACCCCGAGCGCCGCGGCCAGCCGCGCCAGCCGGCGGGTGTCCTCGGCGGCGACGACGTCCGCCGTCGCCAGCGCTGTCGCGGAGCCGGGCGGACGCGTCCCCGGGGTCACCGAGCGGGGTCGCCGCCAGCAGCAGGACACCGTCGGGCACGGTCCCGACCCTAGATCGAGGGCCCGGGCCGGGCGTCGGTGGTCGGCCGCGCGAGGTCCGCCGGGCCACCACGGGACCACGACGTCGGGTCTCCGGCCCGCGGCCCGGTCGCGGGGTCGGCGGCACCGAGCACCGCGGGCCGTACGATCGGCGCCCGTGACGGCTGGCAGCACCCTCGAGCGCCCCGTGACCGCCGGTCGCGCGGATCCGCGCGGGGTGCTCGCGCCGGGCCCGCGGGGCGTGGAGAGCCTGCTCGGGCGCCCGATGCCGACCGACCGGCTGCGCGGCTGGGTCGTCACGATCGTCCTCACCCTGATCGCGGGCGTGGTGCGGCTGTGGGACCTGGGCTGGCCCACCGACAACGGCACGCCGGTCTTCGACGAGAAGCACTACGTCCCGCAGACCTGGCAGGCGCTGCGCAACGGCGGGTACGAGGACAACCCCGGTTACGAGCTCGTCGTGCACCCGCCGCTGTCCAAGCAGCTCATGGCGCTCGGGCAGTGGGTCTTCGGGTACGACCCGGTCGGCTGGCGCGTGGTCTCCGCCCTCGCCGGGACGCTGTGCGTGCTGCTCGTCGTCCGGATCGGCCGCCGGCTCACCCGCTCGACCCTGCTCGGCGGGATCGGCGGCGTCATCCTCATCTGCGACGGGCTCTCCCAGGTGTCCAGCCGCGTCGGGATGATCGACATCTACCCGACGCTGTTCGTGCTCGCCGCGTTCGCCGCGATCCTCGTCGACCGCGACGACGTGCGGGCCCGGATGGCCGTCGTCGTCGCCGAGGGCCGCATCCTCGACACGCCGTTCGGGCCGCGGCTCGGGGTGCGCTGGTGGCGGTTCGTCGCCGGGCTCGTGCATCGGGCTCTCGCTGGCCAGCAAGTGGTCGGGGCTCTACTACATCGTCTTCTTCGGCGCGCTGATCCTCGGGTTCGACGTGGCCGCGCGCCGGGCCGCCGGGGTGGCGCGCCCGTGGGTCGGGACGCTGGTGCGCGACGTGGCCCCGCTGGTGTGGGCCTGCTTCGTCATCCCGATCCTGGTCTACCTCGCGAGCTGGCTGCCCTGGATCGCCTCGGAGACCGGCACCGACCGGCACGTCACCGACGCCAAGGCCGACTCGGTCGCGCTCGTCGCGCTGCTGCCGGACTGGCTGCCGGACTGGGTCCGCGGCATGGCGTACTTCTCCTCGAAGGTGCTGGAGTTCCACGCCACGCTGTTCACCCCGCGCGGCAACCCGCACCCGTGGGAGTCGAAGCCCTGGACCTGGCCGATGGGGCTGCGCCCGATGCTCTACTACTACGAGTCCGGCGCGGGCGCGACGGGCTGCGGGTCGAACGACTGCGTCGGCGCCGTGATGGCGATCGGCACCCCCGCGCTGTGGTGGACCGCGTTCCCGGTCCTCGGCTGGGGCGTGTGGCGCTGGATCACCCGCCGCGACTGGCGCTACGCCGCGGTCCTCGTCGGCTACGGCGCCGGCATCCTGCCGTGGTTCACCGACATCGACCGGCAGATGTACTTCTTCTACATGACGCCGGTGATCCCGTTCCTGGTGCTCGCCGTCGTCGCTCGTCCTCGGGGAGATCCTCGGGCGGCGGACGGCGGGGCCGGAACGGCGCACGACGGGCCGCATGGTGGTCGCGCTCTACGTCGGGCTCGTCGTGGCGAACTTCGCGTGGCTGTGGCCGATCCTCGTCGGCGCCTCCATCACGGCCGCCCGCTGGAACGCGGAGCTCTGGCTGCCCTCCTGGCGATGAGGGCGATCACCGGCGAAACTGTTCCGAAACAAAAACGTTCGGATCCTTAACCCCTCATCACCTGCTCAGGCATTGTCGCCGACGCGCGCTCCTGCCAGCGTCATCACGAGGACCCTCCCCGAGGGTTGCACGGGGACGACGAGAGCATGGAGAGGAGTGGGGACGATGACGACTGCCGGTGCCGTGACCCGCGCCAGGGCCGTAGCCATCCCGGTCAGCGAGACGCTGCCGTGGGTCATCGCGGCGCTGTTCGTGGGCCTGATGCTGTACTACTTCGTCGGGATCGACGAGGGCGCGACCTCGGTGTTCGGCAACACGATGGTGGTGCACGAGTTCGTGCACGACGCGCGCCACCTCATGGGCTTCCCCTGTCACTAGCCGTCGACGACGGGGCGGCGAGAGCCGACCGACGTTCGTCGGGGGCGGGACCGGTCCCGGCCGCCCCGTCCCCGACGACGCCCCGGCGCGCCCGGCGTGCGCGCCTCCACATCCCGCCCGAGCAGGACCTGGACGGGCCCGGCGCCGACCGCCGGACATCGTGACTTCGCTGTTCGCCCGGCAGGGCGAGCCCTCGAGAGGGAGATCCGTCCATGATGAAGTCCCTGGTGCTCCGCGGCGCCGGCGCGGGCGCGATCGGCGGCCTCGCCGCGTTCGTCGTCGCGCGCCTGGCCGCCGAACCCCTGATCGGGCAGGCCATCGACTACGAGGACGCGCGGGACGACGCCGCCGACGCCCTCGCCCGGGCGGCGGGGCAGGCCCCGGAGGCCGCCGGGCCCGACATCTTCAGCCGGGGTGTGCAGTCCACCGTGGGCCTCGGCGTGGGGACGGTCGCGCTGGGCATCGGTCTCGGCCTGCTCGTCGCCCTGACGTTCGCCCTGTGCGTCGGCCGGGTCGGGCGCGTCGGGTCCCGCGCGCTCGCGCTCGTGGTCGCCCTGGCCGGGTTCGTCACCCTCTACGTGATCCCGTTCCTCAAGTACCCCGCCAACCCGCCGTCGGTGGGCCACGAGAGCACGATCTCGGACCGTTCCGGGCTCTACCTGCTCATGGTGCTGGTCAGCCTGGTCACGGTGGTCGCCGCGGTCGTGGTGGGCCGGCGCCTCGCCGGGCGTCTCGGGACGTGGAACGCCACCCTGGTCGCCGTGGGCGGCGCGGTCGTCGTGCTCGGCGTGGTCATGGCGCTCCTGCCCTCGCTCGGGGAGCTCGCCGCGAACGTCACCGCGTACGGCGAGCACGCCACCGAGACGCCGCAGCCGCTGACCGACCCCGCCGGCCGGATCGTCTTCCCGGGCTTCGACGCGGACCTGCTCTACTCGTTCCGTCTCGCGTCGCTCGCCACGCAGGCGGTTCTCTGGACGGTGCTCGGGCTCGTCTTCGCCCCGCTCGCGCAGCGGGTGGTCGCCCCGGACGAGCGCCCGGCCAGGACCGGCACGCCGACCCCGGTCGCGGCGTGAGTCGGGGACGCCACCATGCCTCGACCCACCGGCCGGCTCGACTGGGCGCACGTCCGCACGCGCTACGCCGAGCTGCCCTCCCTCGCCTCGCTGGGAGGGTCGTCCCGGGTGCAGGTGGTCGACGTCGACGAGGAGCGCATCTGCCTGAGCCAGCGGCTCTGGCGTGACTGCATCTCCCGCGAGGACCTCGACACCGCCCTGGACCTGCTGCGCGACGGACGGCTCGAGGCGACCCCGATGGCCTTCGCCGAGGGGCTGCGGAAGTACTACGCGTCCGGGCCGCGGGTCGAGACCGGGTGCACGCGGGGGCCGAACCTGGCCGCCGTCGTGCTCACCGACCTCGGCTACCTCACGCCTCCCTGATCCCGCTCGAGAGTCGGGCGATGACCTCGAAGTGCACGTCCTGGGCGCGGGCGATGTAGACGTCCTGCACCACGTGCGCCCGGCGCAGTGTCATCTCGCCGCGGGCACCGCCGAAGCGCACCTGCTCGCTCGCGGCCATCAGGTCCTCCCGGCAGGTCGTCCCCGCGTCCCGGACGAGCTGGGCGTAGAGGTTCATCCCCTCGTAGCAGGACTCGCCGAGGCTCGAGGGCACGGGCGCCGCCATCCCGAACCGCTCGGCGAACCGCCCGGTGAACTCCAGGGCGTCTGCGGTGGCGAGATCCTCGAAGTACCCGGCTGCGGAGTACAGCGAGCGGGTCGCCCGGGCGCCCGACGCGAGCAGCATCGTCTCGTCCATGAGCGTGGACAGCCGCGTCTGCCGGAAGTCCAGGTCCGCCGCGGCGAACGCCCGGTTGAAGTGCACCGCGTCCTCGCCGACCAGCAACATGAGCACCCCGTCGGCGCTGCTGCGCGAGAGCGTGCGCAGCGCCGAGGAGAAGTCGCGGGTCCCCAGCGGGACGTAGACCTCGTCGACGATCGGCACGTCGTGGGCCCGGGCCCAGCGCGCCGCCTCCGCCGCCGACGCCCGGGGCCAGACGTAGTCGTCCCCCACGATCGCCCAGCGGCGCACCCCGAGCTCGGTACGCATCCACTCGAGCGCCGGTCCGAGCTGGTTGGCGGGCGTCTCGCCGGTCAGCAGGACCCCGGGCGTGCGCTCCCCACCCTCGTAGAGCGCGGTGTAGACGTACGGCACCTGCGCCGCGATGCGCGGCGCGAGCCGCCTGCGGACCGCCGAGATGTGCCACCCCACGACGGCGTCGACCTCGTTGGTCCGCACCAGGCGCTGGACGTCGAGCGCGACCGACCCCGGGTCCGCGCCGCCGTCGACGTGGTGGAGCTCGACGGGGCGCCCGAGGAGGCCGCCGTCGAGATTGATCTCGGTGACGGCGAGCTCGGAGCACATCCGGCACGACAGCCCGAACATCCCCGCCGGCCCCTGCCAGGGCGTGACGAGGGCGACCCGCACCGCCTCACCGTCGCGCGCCTGCGCGTCGAACGGCGCACGACGAGCGCCCGCGTTCGGCAACGGCCATCACCTCCGGCCCTGCGGCCCCGGGGAAGTCCCCGGGGAGAGTATGGCCACGAGGGTGGACCCCGGGAAACCTTGTAGTGTTTCGAGCGGACTAAGTCGGGGAGGGCGGTCATGGGCACGCGAGGCCGCGAACCGGGCATCCGCGTCGTCGACCTGCTCGACCTCGCCGACCGCACCGTCGGCTCCTGCCTCGCCCGCGCCTCCGTGACCTCCGGCATCAGTCGCGAGCAGTGGCGCACCCTGATGCTGCTCGACGAGGGAGTCGGGGAGGGCGCGCTGGAGGCGCCCGGCCACACGATGGGCGAGATCGCCACCCGTGCCGCCGTGCCCGCCCCCACGGCGACACGCCTGGTCGACAAGCTCGTCACGGAAGGCCTCGCCTACCGGCGCAGCGACGACTGGGACCGTCGGCGCGTGCTCGTCCACATCTCCCCGGAGGGTCACGCGGTGGTCAGCCGCACCGCGAGCGAGCTCGACGAGGCCTTCGGCACGGTGTTCGCCGACCTCGCCCCGGACGACCGGATCGACCTCGTCGGGCTCCTGACCCGCCTGGAGCAGACAGCTCTGCATCGGCCCGAGCCCTCCTCCCCCTGAACCCTCGGGGCGTCGACGATGTGACGCCCGCAGCCCCCCGCGTTTCGCTCAGATTACTTCTGGTCCGGAAATATTGCCACGCGCCCCACGGCTCGTACGGTCGGTTCACGACATCACGAGCGCGACGAGGACGGGCGGAACCAGATGCGGCACGGGGACATCAGCAGCAGCAACGACGGCGTTGGTGTGGCGGTCGTCAACTACAAGATGCCGCGCCTGCACGACCAGGAGGGCATCCGGAAGAACTGCGAGCAGATCGCGGACATGGTCGTCGGGATCAAGCAGGGCTTCCCCGGCATGGACCTGATCATCTTCCCGGAGTACTCGACGCACGGGATCATGTACGACCGTCAGGAGATGTTCGACAACGCCGCGAGCGTCCCGGGGTTCGAGACCGAGATCTTCGCCGAGGCGTGTCGGACCGCCGGCGTCTGGGGCGTGTTCTCCATGACCGGGGAGCGCCACGAGGACCACCCGGACAAGAACCCCTACAACTCGCTGGTCCTCATCAACTCCGACGGCGAGATCGTCAACAAGTACCGCAAGATCCTGCCCTGGGTGCCGATCGAGGGCTGGTACCCCGGCGAGCACACCACCGTCGTCGACGGCCCCAAGGGTCTCAAGATGGCCCTCATCATCTGCGACGACGGGAACTACCCCGAGATCTGGCGCGACGTGTCCATGAAGGGCGCCGAGCTCGTCGTGCGCCCGCAGGGCTACATGTACCCGGCCAAGGAACAGCAGATCCTCATGGCCAAGTCGATGGCCTGGGCGAACAACGTCTACGTCGCGGTCGCGAACGCCACCGGATTCGACGGCGTCTACTCCTACTTCGGCCACTCGTCGGTCGTCGGCTTCGACGGCCGCACCCTCGGCGAGTGCGGCACCGAGGAGATGGGCGTCCAGTACGCGGAGCTCTCGCTCTCGCTCATCCGGGACGCCCGCAAGAACTGGCAGTCCCAGAACCACCTGTTCAAGCTGCTGCACCGCGGCTACACCGGCGTCATCCAGTCCGGTGACGGCGACAAGGGCGTCGCCGAGTGCCCGTTCGACTTCTACAAGACCTGGGTCACCGACCCGGCCCTCGCCCAGAAGCAGGTCGAGGAGATGACGCGGGAGTACATCGGCACCTCGGAGGCCCCGATGGAGGGCATCCCGAACGGGTCCTGACGGACCGACGCCCCCGACAGCACCAAGGGCGGACCGGGTGGGCGAGGCGGCCCACCCGGTCCGCGGGTGGCGCGCGCCCGGACCCCGCCGCGACACCCATCGAGCACCGCGCACCCACGAGCGACTCGCACCCCAGGAGGACCCGGCCATGGCTGCCGAGCACGACCACGACCACGATCACGACCACGGCGACACCACGATGGCCCGCATCGAGGCGCTGGCCACCGAAGGGGTGCACCGGGCCGGCGACCACGAGGGGCCGTTCTCGCTGAACGTGCTCGGTCTGGGCGCCACCGGCGCCGACCTGATCACGTCGATCATGCGCAACCAGCCCGAGGGCTTCCTGTCCCAGCCGGGCACCCGGTTCTCGGCCCTCGCGGTCGACATCGGCGACGAGGACCTGGCGCAGGTCCGCGACGCGGCGGGATCGCTGCCGGCGGACCGGTCGTTCGTCAGGACCGTCTCGATGCCGGTGCCCACGAACGCGGATCTCTCCTACGCGCTCAACCGCTACCGCGAGTTCCTCAAGATGGAGTACCCGCGGTACTACTGGAACCCGAACTACGAGCCCTGGCTGCCCGCGGACGTGGAGATCGCGCCCTCGGACGGCCACTACTCCCGCGCGGTCGCCAAGGCGATCTACGGGTCGGAGTACTACCAGGGCGGCGAGATCGCCGGCGCGCTCGACGAGTTCGCGACCAACGTGATGTCCAGCGAGGCCACCCCGCTCGTCGTCGTCGCCTTCTCGCTGGCCGGCGGTGTCGGCAGCGGCATCGTCGTCGAGATCGCCCGGCACCTGTCGTCGATCAAGCTCGGCCGCAGGCCCTGGGTGGTCGGTCTGGGGATCCTCCCGAACGCCGCCGACCCGGCCGAGTACGCCGACGGCTCGCTCTTCCCGGTGATCAACGAGCTCGACTGCATGATCGACACCGAGAAGAACAAGGGGGTCATGGCGGTCTGGGGCGACCTCTACAAGAACCCCTTCACCGGCGGGTTCTTCATGGTCGACCAGAACGACGTGCAGGAGCTGACCGGCGACCTCGCCGCGACCCACGCCTACGTCGACGAGGGCGTCGGCACCTTCCTCGCCCAGAACGCGAGCGGCGACCTCTACGAGACGCTGAAGGCGCTGAACTGGCTGGCGGTCCCGGCGGACGCGTGGCACCCGGCGATCCGCGGCGAGCAGGGCGACCGGTGGATCAACATGCTCTCCACCCGCAAGCTCGCCGACCTCTCCTCGCTGGGGACCTCGGGCCTGGTCAAGGGCTTCTCCACCGAGTACGTCGAGGCGCGCGTGACGGGCGGCGCCGACGAGTCGACGCTGACCTCGGTGGCCTCCGCTCTCGGATCGGTCGCGGGCAGCAGGGTCGACCCCGTCGCCCTCGCCGTGGAGGGCTCCGGCGACCACGTCAGCGTGGTCATCCCCCGTGCCACCAAGCTCGACCTCGCCGCGTTCGTCCCGGCCCGCGACTACTACGACACCCTCGAGTGGGACGACAAGCTGCTCATCCACTCCTGGCTGCTCGACCTCGGCGTCATGCTCTGCGAGCCCTCGATCCGCTTCGACGGCATGGGCGGCGAGTGCATCTGGGGCTGCGCCTGCTGGGTCGTCGTCCCGCACGCCGCGATCCGCGGCGAGAGCGCGGTGCCCGCCGCGACCGCGGTGGCCGACTCCCTGTCGGAGCCCGAGCCGATCGCCCCCTTCGTCAACGGCTGAGCGCGCCACAGGGAGAGGAGACAGCCATGGCCATCGCCTGGACCGAGATCGTGGAGCGGTACAAGGACGGCGCCCAGCTGCCCTCGATGCCCGGCGCCCGCACCCTGCAGGTGACCGGCGCCGATGACGAGTACATCTACGTCACCCACCGCCTCTGGTCGGACAAGCTGACCCGCGCCTACCTCGAGAAGGCCATGACCCTCCTCGACGAGGGCCGGATGACCCGGGACTACGCCTCGGTCATCGACCACTACCGCACCTTCATCGCCGACGAGCGGCCGACGACGGCCGCCACGGTCCTCAAGGACCTCGGCTACGTCGACTAGGGCGTCCCGCCCGACCTCCAGCAGCACCCAGCTCCGATCGCCCCGGCGCACGACGCCGTCCGGGCGCGCGATGCCGCGCGCCCGCCAGAGAAAGGTTCCGCCATGGGAATGTCGCTCTACCACTCCGCCACGGGCAGCCAGTCCCCTCACTGCATCCACGCGCTCGGCATCGGGAAGACCGGCGCCTACATGGTCGAGGCGCTGCTGCGCACCGGCGAGATCGAGGACCAGCTCGACGACCCGCGGGCCCGCTTCACGGGCCTGTCGATCGACATCGGCGAGCAGGACCAGCACGAGCTCAAGGAGTACGCGGGCGGCTTCGCCCAGCGCCTCGAGGAGCGCGAGATCCCGACCGACCGCCACCAGGTCCGCACCGTCGGGCTCGAGGTGCCGAGCTCGGAGGAGCTGCGCACCAGCCTCAACCGCTGGCGCGAGTACCTGAAGATGGAGTACCCGCGCTACTACTGGAACCCGAACTACGAGCCCTGGCTGCCGGCCGACGTCGAGATGCCGAAGCCGGGCGAGACCTGCCCGCGGGCGATCGCGAAGGCGATCTACGGCCACTACTACTACGGCGGCGACAAGACCCTGGAGAAGGAGCTCGACCTCTTCGTCGACTCCATCAACAAGACCAAGCTCCCCTCGATGGTGCTGGTCTTCTTCTCGCTCGCCGGCGGCACCGGCTCGGGCATGGTCGTCGACATGGTGCGCCACCTCTCGAACGTCAAGCTGGGGCGGCGCATCCCCGTCATCGGCATCGGCGTCATGCCGTTCTCCGGCGACGAGGAGCACGCGGGCGGGGCGGCGGCGCTGTACCCGACGATCAACGAGATCGACTGCATGCTCGACGACGAGAAGAACCAGGGCGTCATGGCGGTCTGGGGCGACCTCTACAAGAACCCCTTCACCGGCGGCTTCCTCGCCCTGCCCCAGGAGCACTCCTGGCAGCGCCTCGGCCAGTACACCAAGACCGGGACGCCGGCGATCCGCGACGGCCTGCGCAAGGGCGTGACCCGCAAGTTCGTCGACGGACTCCTTCACCCGCTTCGTGGTGCAGGACTACGGCCGGCTGCTGTTCAAGATGCTGCGGCCCGCGGGCTTCACCGGCGCCCCGCACGAGCGCAACATCTCCGGCGACCGCGCCTGGACACTGTTCGACGTCGCGAAGTACACCCACCCCGGCGTCGAGGTCCTGCCCGGCGAGCCGCGCGGAGCAAGTGGCGCGAGGTCGTCAGCAAGTGGATCGGCTACATCCCGCAGTGGTCGGGTCTCAAGGACGGGTTCAAGACCGACTACATCGAGGTCAACACCGTCGGCCCGCGCGAGATGTGGAACGACACGCTGCAGAAGAAGCTGGAGTCGGTGCTCGGTGAGTACCTGCTCGACGGCGACGACGGCACGCTGGTCACCAGCAACGGCGAGTTCTTCGACGAGCTGACCTGCTACTCGAACATCGTCATCCCCGGTGTGGCGAAGACGGACCTGACGGCCTTCTTCGAGGCCCGGGACGCCTACGACCAGATCGAGACTGGGACGACGAAGCTGATGATGCACTCGTGGCTGCTCGACCTCGGGGTGATCCTCTCCGAGCAGTCGATCCGCTTCGACGGCATGGCCGGGGAGTGCATCTGGGGCTGCGCGTGCTGGGTCGTCGTCCCGCACGAGGCCATCCGCGGTGACGCCACGCCGTCGGCGGACATCACCGAGGTCCAGGGCGCGCACATCGCGCCGATGGTCCAGACGGTCGTCCCGACACCCTGACGTCCCCGGACCGGCGGCCGTCCGTCGCGACGGCCGCCGGTCCGGCCCCGAGCCCGGCTCGACGAGGAGCTGTCGCGCCCACACGCCGCCGGGGGTGAGCTCGGCGGCGGTCGAGAAGGAGACCGAGAAGTGATCGCAGTAGGAGACAAGATCCCGGACGTGCCGCTCAAGGCGGTGACGGCCCAGGGCACCGAGGACGTCAGCACCGGGGAGCTGCTGGGTTCCGGGAAGGTCGTGCTGTTCGGGGTGCCGGGGGCGTTCACCCCGGTGTGCAGCGACTTCCACCTGCCGGGCTTCGTCCTCAAGACCGACGACATCCTGGCCAAGGGCATCGACACGATCGCCTGCGTGTCGGTGAACGACGCGTTCGTCATGGGGGCGTGGGCGAAGAGCGAGGACGCCGAGGGCATCGTCATGCTCGCCGACGATGCCGCGGCCTTCACGACCGCCATGGGTCTGGACACCGACGCGTCCAGCTTCGGGCTCGGGACCCGCTCCGAGCGCTACGCCGCGATCATCGAGAACGGCGTGGTCACCTCCATCGAGGTGGAGGAGAAGTTCGTGGACCACGAGGTCTCCACCGCCGAGCACGTGCTCGCGGCGCTGTAGGGACCGGGGGACCGTCTGGTGGACGCCGTCGAGTCCGGGCTCGTCCCGGAGTACGCGGAGTGGTTGGACCGCGTGACCGCGACCTACCAGGCGGTCTCCTACACCTGCCGGATCCGCCTCGGTGACGCCGCCGCCGCGGAGTCCGTGGCCGTGCGGGTGGCCACCGGGCTGGTGGCCCGCCCCGCGGTGTTCCGGCACTGGGGTCTGCCCTTCTCGGGGCGGATCGCCAAGCTCGCCGAGGACGCCATCGCCGACGCCCGCGCCGGCCGGGTCACGGGGCGCCGGTCAGTGGGCGTCGTTCCGGCGTGCCCTCGCCGCCGTGCCCACCGAGGCGCAGACCACGTTCGTCCTGACCTGCGTGGACGGCCTCGGCGACGAGCAGGTGGCCGAACGCTGCGGCTGCGACACGGCCACGGCGGTGGAGCGCCGGGCCAGCGTCCTGGACCACATGCGTGTCCTGGCCGCCGGGCACGGCGGCTCCCGCGAGGAGAGGTGAGGCCGATGCCCCTGGACTGGGCGGGACTGCAACGCGACTTCGCGACCGGCGGTGAGATCCCGACCGTCGCCGGCGGCAAGAAGCTCGTGATCACCGCCGTGGACGACGAGTACGTCCACATCAAGCACTCGCTGTGGCGCGACCGGTTGGCCCGCGAACACCTCGAGAAGGCCGTCGCGCTGATCGAGGCCGACGCGATGACCCGGCACGCCGGCCTCTTCGCCGAGGAGTACCGCACGATGGTCGTCGACGTCCGCGCGACCTCGGTCGCCCACGTGCTCAAGCACCTCGGCGTCCTGGAATGAGCGTCCTCGGCACGACCTACGAGCTGCACGGCATCGTCGCCGCCCCCGAGGTCCTCGAACCGCTCGGGGAGCGGTTCCCGCACGCCCGCCCGGCGCTGCTGGACGGCGCCGAGCTCGCCCTCGTGCCGCTGTGCGAGCAGCTCTTCCACGACATCGACCTGCCGGGCTTCCCCATCGGTCCGGACTGGGCGTTCGACCGCCTCTCGTCGGGGGTGGCCGCCGTGCTCACCGCCGCGTCGCGACTGGGCCCGGTCGTCTACCTCGAGGCGGACTACGCCGGCGGCCTCGGACGGCAGTCGGCCGTGGTCTGGCTGGACTGTCACCTGGTCTACGGCCCGAACGTCCTGCTGCCCGACGAGCCGTTCCCGGTCTCCACCGCCGACCCCCGCAGCGGCAGCCCGATCGTGCAGGCCCTGCGCTACCTCGGCGTCCAGGCGGTCGGGCGCTCCGACGAGTTCGTCGTCCTCGGCCTCGGCCGCCATCGCAGCACGCGGGACTGGTGCACCGCACGGTCACCGGTCTGACTCCGCCCACCGGCAGGAGAACGCGCACACCACCCGGAGGAGATCCTCGATGAGCGGGCTGACGCTCTACACCTCGGCAGGCTGCGGCTTCTGCGCCCGGCTGACCGGCCGTCTGGACAAGGCCGGCATCGAGTACGAGCAGGTCGACGTCGACGGCGACCCCGACGTCGCGCAGTGGGTGGAGGAGGTCAACGGGGGGCCGCGGACCGTGCCGGTCGTCGTCTACCCCGACGGGAACGTCGTCACGAACCCCGAGCCGCGCGAGGTCCTGGCCGCCCTCGGGCAGTGAGCCGGGGCCGGGCTAGCGTTCCGGGGTGCTCCTGCGCGCGGTCCTGTTCTCCCTGATCCCCGTGGTCGCCGCGGGCGTCTCGGGGGTGATCGCCGCGATCCGGCCTCCCGGGCGGCGGGTCACCAGCGGGATCCAGCACTTCGCGGCAGGCGTGGTGTTCGCGGCGGCGGCGATCGAGCTGCTGCCCGGGGTGCTGCACCAGCGGCCGGGGGTGGCGGTCGCCGGGTTCGCGGCCGGGATCGTCGTGATGTTCGCGTTCCGCGCGATGTCCTCCGCGCTCGAACGGCGACGCTCCGCCGACGGGCCCGCGCTGCCGATCGGCCTCGCCGTCGCGACCGGGGTCGACTTCGCCGTCGACGGGCTCGTGCTCGGTGCGGGGTTCGCCGCCGGGCCGACGACCGGGCTGCTGCTCTCGATCGCGCTCGCCGTCGAGTACCTGTTCGTCGGGCTCTCGCTCTCCGCCGCGATGTCCGGCGCCGCGTCCCGGCGGCTGACCGCGTCGGCACCGACCCTCCTCTCACTGCTCACCGTGGCCGGGACCGCGGTGGGGGCGCTGCTGCTCGCCGACGCCTCTCCCCCGCTGCTGGCCGGGGTGCTCGCGTTCGGGGCGGTCGCGTTCATGTACCTGGCCACGGAGGAACTGCTGGTCGAGGCCCACGAGCAGGGCGAGACCGCGCTCGGGTCGGTCGGCTTCTTCGTCGGCTTCCTGATCTACCTGCTGCTCGACGAGCTCATCGGCTGATCACCGCGAACCGCGCCCCCGACGGGTCCGCGAGCACCGCCCGCCGCCCGAACAGGCCGTCGTCCGGCCCGACGAGGACCTCGCCGCCGGTGGCGGGCACCGCGGCCGCGACGGCGTCCACGTCGTCGACGGCGAAGTGCACGAGCCAGTGCGGCAGCGCGTCGCCGGCGAACACCACGGCGCCGGCGGCCGGGCCGTCCCGGTGCAGCGTCGTGGTGCCGGGCTCGTCGGTGGGCTCGTGGCGGTAGCCGAGGACCTCGCCGTAGAACGTCCTGGTCAGCCCCGGCTCCGCGGACGCCGCCTCGACCCACGCCGGGCCCGGGCCGGGCTCGTCGCACTCCCAGAGCCCGACGCCCGCCCCGCCCGCGTCGATGGCGACGACGACGAGCCCGCCGCACCCGTCGTCGTCGGGACCGTGCAGGAGCATCCCGCCGGCCTCCACGAGGCGCTCGGCGGTGTCCGCGGCGTCCTCGACGGCGAAGTAGAGGGTCCAGCCGGGTGGGCTGCCCTCCGGGGCGCCGATCCCGGCGACGCGCCGCCCGCCGGCGAGCGCCACCGTGTCGTGGTGCCCGGCGGCGCCCTCGTCGGTGAACGACCAGCCGAGGACCGTCTCGTAGAACCCGGTGACGCCGTCCGGGCCCTCACCGATCGCGAGGTCCGCCCAGCACGGCAGGCCGTCGAACGTCGTTCCCACCCGACGAGTGTGGCGGCGGGCACGTCCGGCCGCTCGCCGTGAACGCCGGTTTCCTGACGTCCGGTGTCTGCAACGAGACTTTTCTGACTCAGCGCTCCGGGGTGAACCACCAGCCGTCGGGCGCGGCGGCGTCGTCGGCCGCGAGCCGGGCCAGCTGCGCGGACAGCGCCTGCGCCAGGAGCGGGATCATCGCGCGGCCGTCGGTCCGGCGCTGCGCCCGCGACGGGGCCCGGTCCGGGACGTGCGGCGACGCCGGTGTGTGCTCCTCCTCCGGGGAGGGCGCCTCCCGGACCACCCGGCCCGTCACGGGGTCGAACGAGAGACCCGGCGTCGCACCACCCACCCGCGAGTCCCGCGACAGCGGCACCTCGCCCGGGAGGGGGCCCCGGTACCGCTGCTCGCGCTCGGTCCGTTCGGGTTCGGTCACGATGAGGAGCCCCCCGCGATCAGCGACGCCACGTCGAGGCGGCGGTCGATCATGCCGGCCTGGGTCATGAGGTCGGCGACGCGCTGGATCCGCGCCGCCTCCACCGTCGTCGGATAGTTCGGCAGCGTGATGAGCGTGGCCGTCGGCCCGTCGACGGGCGCGAACGTGGGCAGGACCGTCGTCGTCGCGCGGGAGTCGGCCGCGAGCGCCGCCCCCCGGGCCAGCGCCCCACGGAACGCCGCGACGGTGCGCGGGAACTGCTCGGCGAAGCGCGAGGTGGTGAAGTAGCCGTCGAGCGGGAGCGCGGCGGT
The DNA here is from genome assembly GCA_963849235.1 of uncultured Actinomycetota bacterium. Classification (GTDB taxonomy): domain Bacteria; phylum Actinomycetota; class Actinomycetes; order Mycobacteriales; family Pseudonocardiaceae; genus Actinomycetospora. Next base: position 366,893 of record CAWKGY010000022.1, read on the forward strand.
CGGGCCGCTGGCCGGGTCGACGACCGGGAGCGCCCCCACCGCCTGCTCGGCCTGCGTGACGAACGGTTCCACCAGCCACGCCGCGTCCAGCGAGCCGTTGCCCAGCGCCGCCACGGCCTGCGCGAACGGCATCGGCACGTAGCGCACCGTCCGCGGGTCCACGCCGCGCGCCGCCAGCACCCGGTCCAGCGCCAGGGTCTGGATGTTCGGGGGCGGGGTGTTGACCGCGATCGTCCGCCCGGCGAGCTGCGAGACGTCCCGGATCCCCGAGCGCGGCGAGGCCACGACCTGGTCCAGCCCCGGCGACGCGAGCGCCGCCTCGGCGACGATCCGCAGGTCCGCGTCCCCGCGCGCCTGTTCCTCGAGGTAGCTGACGTAGTTCGCCCCCGCGACGATGTCGACGCTGCCGTCGGCGAGGCCCGTGAGCCCCTGCGGCGACGAGGTCAGCGGCTCGATCGTCACGTCGAGCCCGGCGTCGCGGAAGAAGCCGTTCTGCTGGGCGAGGTAGAGCGGTGCGACGTCGACGATCGGCAGGCTGGTCACCGTCACGTGGGTGCGCTCGGGTGCCGCGGACGGGGCGGCCGACGAGCACCCCGCCGCCAGCACCAGCACGGCGAGCACGCCCAGCAGCGCCCGCCTCACGAGGCGCCTCCGGTGTCGTTCCCCGTCGCTGCGCTCGCCCCGGCGATGGGCACGACGACGAGCGACGGCTCGCCGGAGCGCTGCGCGGCCGCGACGGCGGGCCCGATCTCGTCGCCGCGCGCCACCCGGGTGCCGTGCAGGCCCAGCGACTCCGCGAGCCCGGCCCAGTCGACCCCGCCCAGCGTCGTCCCGGCGAACCCGGCCGGCAGCGCGTCGCCGACCGCCCGGTACCCGCCGTTGTCGACGACGACGTAGGTCACCGGCGCCCCGACCCGTGCGGCGGTCCAGAGCCCCTGCACCCCGAACATCGCCGACCCGTCGCCGAGGAACCCGACGACGGGCCGCGACGGGTGCGCGAGCGCCAGCCCGACCGCCGCCCCGGCGCCCCAGCCGAGCCCGCCGTTGCCCGACGAGTTGTGGTAGTCCCCGGCGTCGCGCTGGACCAGGGCCCGACGCAGCGCCGGGCCGCTCGTGGGGGCCTCCTCGACGACGACGCTGCCCGGCGCGAGCGCGTCCGCGACGGCCTGGGCGGCGCTCGCCGCGTCGACCGGACCCGCACCCGACAGGCCCGCCCGCGCCCGCTCCCGCCACGCCGTCCGCTCGGCGACCAGCGCCTCGGCGGTCCGGCCGGCGCGGCGCTCGACGGTCTCCCGGCCGGCCTCGGTGCCGGACCGCAGCGCGGCGGCCAGGGCGGCCAGCGACGGGCCGATCGCGCCCGCCATCGCGACCTCGACCTCGTAGGAGCGGCCGAGCTCGCCCGGGTCGTCGTCGAGCTGCACCACCCGCACCCCGTCGGGGATCGGGCGCTCCGGGGTCCAGATGTGCGGGCGGATCGCGGCGCCCGCGACGAGCAGGACGTCGTGGCCCGCCAGCGCCTTCGCGATCTCGGTGCCCGTGAAGTGCGGCGACGGGGCCGTCAGCGGGTGCTCGGAGTCGGCGTCGACGTACTCGTACTGCGGCTGCGGGTAGACCGTCGCGCCGAGCGCCTCGGCGACCGCGGTCAGCTCGGCGACCGATCCGGTCGCCCCGACGCGGTCCCCCGCGAGGATCGCCGGGCGCTCGGCGGCGGCGAGCACGGCCGCGGCCTCGTCGACGGTCGTCGCGGGCCCGGCGTCGGGAACCGCGATCCGGCCGGGGAGCGCGAGCTCGGGGGACTCCCCCTCGCCGGCGAGCAGGTTCATCGGGATCGACAGGAACGCCGGGCCCGAGGGCTGGCGGCGTACCCGGGCGAACGCGCGGCGCAGCAGCGGCAGCAGGTCGCCCGGGGTGTGCACCTCCTCCGCGGACAGGCAGGCGGAGGCGGCGAGCCCGACGAGGTCGCCGCCGAGCATCGGGGCGTCGCGCAGGAACCGCTGGTCCTGCTGCCCGGCCGTGACCACCAGCGGGGTGCGGGAGCGGCGGGCGTTGTTCAGCCCGATCAGCGCGTTCGACACCCCGGGCACGGCGTGGACCGACACGAACGCGGGCCGGCCGGTGCCGCGGGCGTAGCCGTCGGCGGCCGAGACGGCGGAGAACTCCTGCAGGGCGAGGACGTACTCCGGGTCGGACGTGCCGGCGAGCTCGCGCAGCAGCGGCAGCTCGGTGGTGCCGGGGTTGCCGAAGACGCGGTCGACGCCCTCGTCGCGCAGCAGGTCGAGGACGAGCGAGGCCGGGGTCATCGGGCACCTCCGGTGATCGCTTCCCGGCCGCCGCCCGGGTGGTCGAGCCGGGACGCGTCACGCCCGCGGTAGGTGGCGACGCGCTGCGGCTCACGGCCGGTCGCGCCGCCGCGCACCGTCAGCGCGTGACCGACGAGGGTGGCCAGGGTGCGGGTGGCCGAGGCCCGGTCGCGGGCGTCGCAGGTCACCACGGGCGTCCCGTCCGGCAGCGCGAGCGCCTCGCGGACCGCGTCCACGCCGTGCGGGAACTCGCCGTCGAACCCGTTGAGGGCGACGACGACGGGCAGGTCGGTGCGGTCGAGGTAGTCGAGGACCGGGAACGAGTCGAGCAGCCGTCGGGTGTCGACGAGGACGACCGCGCCGACCGCGCCGCGCACCAGCTCGTCCCACATGAACCAGAAGCGGTACTGGCCCGGCGTGCCGAACAGGTAGAGCGGCAGCGCGCCCGCGGTGTCGGTGTCGCCCGGGTCGAGGTCGAGACGGCCGAAGTCCATCGCGACGGTGGTGCTGTGCTTGTCCGGGGTGGAGGAGAGGTCGTCGACGCCGACGCTCGCCGCCGTCATGACCTCCTCGGTCCGCAGCGGCGTGATGTCGGACGCCGACCCGACGAACGTCGTCTTGCCCACCCCGAAGGCGCCCGCGACCACCACCTTGAGCGCGGTGACCGTCGGCGCCTGGTCGGCCGGCTCAGCCGTCACGTCCGTCACCTTCGATCCGGGCTCGGAGTCCACGCAGTGCCCTTTCCAGGTGGTCGGTGTCCGCCCCGGCGCCGGGGCGGTGGACGCGGACGAGGCCCGCGTCGGCGAGGTCGGTGACGAGGACGCGCACGACGCCGAGCGGCAGCCGCGTGCCCGCGGCGATCTCGGCCAGCGAGCCCCACGGCCGGGCGGCCTCGACGATCGCGCGCGCTTCCGGTGGCCCGGTGTCCAGGCCGGGCCCGGCGTCGTCGGGACGCGCCGGGATGGCGTAGCCGAACCGGAACACCTCGTCGGGGTCGACGCGGGCCTTGAGCGCGGCGAGGCGGCGGTAGTCCTCGGGGGTCCAGGCGGTGGCGACGACGTCGGAGTCGGTGACGGTGCCGAGGAAGTTCACCGCGGCGCCGGTGGAGTGCGGCTCGAGCGCCTCGACGAGCCGGCGGGCCCGCTCGGTCGGGCCGGGTGAGCTTCCCTCCGGGCTACCCGGGCTGTGCGCATCGACGACGAACACCCCGTAGCGCGCGTCGCGGCCGCCGACGGCGTTGTCGGGCTGCGGGCGCCGGGCCATCGCGCCGCCGAGGTGGCGGATCTCGATGCTCGCCACCGGGTCGGCCGCGTCCGGGCCGCAGGCGGCCAGGACGGTCTCGACGACGCCGGGCGGCAGCTCGCCGAGCAGCAGCCCGCGCTTCCAGACGTCGACGGGGGCGGTGGGGTCGTCGTGGATGGTGCCGATGGCCTCGAAGGGCAGCTCGCCGACGGTGTCGAGCGCGGGCTCGAGGGCCCGCATCGGCGCGAGGACCGCGGCCGCGGTCTCCGGCGCGCCGACGTGCGCGAACCGCAGGTGCACCGTCGGGGGCCGTCCCCCGGTGCGGCTCCGGCTGTCCACCGTGGTCCGGCTCCGCTGCGCTACGCGTCCGTCGAGGTGGGACAGCGACACCGACGTCGTCGTCGCCTCACTCAGCCCCGCGGTCCAGTCGGGATAGGTGCGCAGCACCTCGGCGGCGGCGTCGCCGTCGAAGAACAGCCCGCCGCCGACGAGGCTGGTGATCGGGAAGAGCCGCACGACGAGGGCCGTGACCACCCCGAGGTTGCCCTTGCCGCCGCGCAGGCCCCAGAACAGCTCGGGCTCGTGGGCGTCGTCGGCGAAGCGGACCTGCCCGTCGGCGGTGACGACCTCGGCCGCCGCGACGTGGTCGGCGGTGAACCCGAAGGTCCGCGCGAGCGGGCTGATCCCGCCACCGAGGGTGTAGCCGACGACCCCGACGGCGGGCGCGCTCCCGCACAGCGGCGCGAGCCCGTGGCGGGCGGCCGCGGCGATGACCTCGCTCCAGACCACACCCGCGCCGACGGTCGCCGTGCGCGCGTCCGGGTCGACCCGCAGCGTCCGCATGCGGCGGGTGGAGAGCATGACGCCGTCGTCGACCGCCCGGACCGCGCCGTGTCCGGTGGCCTGCACCGCGACCGGCAGGCCGCGCTCGACCGCGAACGCCACGGCCGCCGCGACGTCGCCCGCGTCCCGGACGCCGGCGAGCACCCGCGGCCGGTGCGCGACGCTGGAGTACGACGAGGCGATCTCCTCGTCGAAACCGGGGTCGCCGGGCAGCCAGACCGGCCCGCGGACCCGGTCGGCGAGACGGCGCAGGTCGGCCTGGTCGGGGTCGCCCACCGGCACCGGTGGGGGCGTGCGCGGGGCGGGGACCCGCGCGGTCGCCGAGACCACCGTCTCCGGCGGCCACGGGTCCGCGGCCGACGTGCGCCCGCGGGTGAGGGTGTAGGGCCGGACGAGCGTCCGGGGGTCGGGGGCGTCGGGTCCGTCGCGCGACACCGGCCCGGGGGCCGCGCTCACGGGCGGGCCGCGGGACTGAGGCCGTGGCCGACCCGGTCCACGAGCAGCGCCATCTCGTAGGACACCAGCCCCATGTCGCAACCGGGCGCGGCGAGCACGGCCAGCGAGGACCCGTCGGAGATCGCCGTGACGAGGAACGTGCCGTGGCGCATCTCGACGATCGTCTGGTCCACCGGCCCGCCCTGGAACACCCGCGCGGCGCCGCTCGTGAGGCTCGCGAGGCCGGACGTGATGGCCGAGAGCTGGTCGGCGCGGTCGGGCGGGACCTCGGCGCTGCGCGCGATCGGCAGCCCGTCGGAGGAGACGACCACGGCGTGCGCGACGCCGGGCACCCGGTCGACGAAGTCGGTGACGAGCCAGTCGAGGTCGCTCGCCTGCGGATCCTGACCCGACGGTCCGGCGCTGTCCTGGCTCATCGGTCCAGCTCCGCTTCGCTGCGTGTCCTGGCTCATCGGTCCAGCTCCGCTTCGCTGCGTGTCCTGCTCCCCGCTCGTCATGACGGTCGGGCCTCCTCGGAATGGGCGGTGCTGGTGGCGCTGGTGGCGCGGGCCCGGTCGCGGCCGGCCTGGAACCCGGAGAACCGGGCGCGGACGGCGTCGGCGGACCGGTCCCAGGACGGGCCCGTGCCGGTGGGCCCGGTGGACGGCTCGGCCGGGGTCGTCGGCTCCGCGGCCCCGGGGACGTAGTTGGCGCCCGGGGCGCGGCGGGGCAGGCCGTCCGCGGTGGTGCCGGCGGCGACGGGGTTCGCGACCGGGTCGGCACGGGTCCCCTGCGGCGCCGAGGGGACCCCCACGGGGCTCCCACCGGCCTCCGGCGCCCCACCGGGGTCCACCCGGTGGACCCCGCCCTCGTCCGGCGCCGGGCGTGGGACGCCCGTCGGGGGCGTGCCGAGGCCCTGCTGGACCCGGGCCCGCGCGCGGCCCTGGGCGACCCCGGCGTAGCGGTGGCGCACCGCGCTCGGGGAACGGTCCCAGGCGGGGGCGTCGGACGTGGCCGGCTCGGGGCGGCGGGGACGGGCCGGGCGACGGGGCGCGAGGTCCGGCGAGTCCGGAGGTGGCTCCTCGTTGGCGGGCGGCCCGACGGGGACCTGGTTCGCCCCCGGCGCGCGGCGCGGCAGACCGGTGGCGGTGGTCCCGGCGGCGGTGGGCACGAAGGCCGGGGCGGACCGGCGCGGATCGGCCGGTTCCGGTGGCGAGGGTTCGGGCGCGGACGGCGCCGCCTCGCCCGGGGTGAGGGGCGCGCTGCCGAACCAGCCGGGGCCGCCGTCGTCGTCGGGGACCGGCAGCGCCTGTCGCCGCGACCCGCCCGGCTCGACGTCCTGGCGCTCCCGGCCCGGGTCGACCCCGCCGGCAGCCCGCTCCGGCTCGGCGTCCGCGAACAGCCGTGCGGGGATCGAGACCGTCGCGGTGGTCCCGCCGCCGTCGCCGGCCCGCAGCCGCACCCGGACGCCGCGCCGTGCGGCCAGCCGGGCCACCACGACGATGCCCATCCGCCGCGACGCGTCGGCCCCGAGGTCGGCGGGCTCCCCGGCGACGGCGAGCCGCTCGTTGAGCGCCTCCCGGTCGCCGTCGGCGAGCCCGATCCCCCGGTCGGCGATCTCCACGAGCGCCGTCCCGTCGCGCAGCACCGTCGCCCCGACCCGCACCGGGGCCGTGCGCGCCGAGAAGGCGGTGGCGTTCTCGATCAGCTCGGCGTGCAGGTGCACGAGGTCGCTCACCGCATCCTCGGCCACGAAGACCTCGGGGATGCCGCGGACCTCGACCCGCTCGTACTGCTCGACCTCCGAGGCCGCGGCGCGCAGGACGTCGAGCAGGGGCATCACCCGGTTCCAGCGGCGCAGCGGTTCCTCGCCGCCGAGCACGAGGAGGTTCTCGCCGTTGCGGCGCATCCGGGTGGCGAGGTGGTCGAGGCGGAACAGGTCGCCGAGGCGGTCCGGGTCCTCCTCGCCGGCCTCGAGGTCGTCGATCAGCGCGATCTGGCGCTCGACCAGCGACTGCGTGCGCCGGGACAGGTTGACCACGATGGCGCCGGTCGCGGCGCGGCGGCGGGCCTCGGCGGCGGCGAGCCGCACCGCCTCGCGGTGGACCTCGTCGAAGGCCTGCGCGACCTCGCCGATCTCGTCGCCGGGCCGGACGTCGATGGGTTCGACGCTGGTGTCGACCTCGGTGGGGTCCTCCCGCCCGAGCCGTTCGACCAGCGTGGGCAGGCGGTCGTCGGCGACGGTGAGGGCGCCCCGGCGCAGCGCCCGCAGCGGCCGGGTGAGCGAGCGGACGACGAGGATCGTCGCGACGAGGACGATCAGCACGACGGCGAGCGCGACGAGACCGGCGACGACGGCCGTCGTGATCTGCCCGGAGCGCAGGTCCCGCGCCCGGTCGCCGACCGCCGTGACCAGCGCGTCCTCGACCGTGTGCAGCGACCCGAGCGTGCCGGAGGAGGCCGCGTCCCAGGCCTGCGCGGCGGGCGGGCCGCCGCCGACGACCCCGGAGACGGCCGGGCTCTGCTGCGTCGTGCTCCCGGGTCGCAGGACGCCGTCGACGATCGCCTCGGTCTGGTCGACCTGGGGTCCGGCGACGACGTCGTCGTAGGTCTGGGCCTGCGTCTCGGTGGCGGCCGCGCGGAACTGGGCCTCGTAGCCGGTGCGCGCGGCGTCGGCCTCGATCAGGGTCTGGGCCCCGCCCGGCTCGAACCCGCCGGCGAGGTAGGCGGCGCCGAGCAGGGCCCGCTCGGTGGCGAGCTCCGCCCGCTCGCGGGAGAGGGCCCCGAGGGCGCGCACCGACGCGCCGAGCTCGGCGTCGGAGCCGGACTGGGCGACCTCGTCGTCGACGGCGAGCAGGTCCGCACCCACGTCGGCGTAGCGGTCGACGACGACGCCGGCCGGGACCTGGCTGGAGAGCACGGCCGCGCGCAGCGCCGGCAGGCTGTCGACGCGGAAGAGGGCCTGGTCGAGCCGGGTGCGCGTGGAGGCGGCCGTCGCCGAGTCGGCGGTGACCGCGGCGGCGCGGCGGCGCAGGTCGGCGGTGGCGAGGTCCACGCGGGTCTGGGCACCGGTGACCGCGCCGCGCAGGCCCGGGAAGCGTCCGGCGGCGACGTAGGCCGCGGAGGCGGACTGCTCCTCGTCGAGGGCGACCGTGGTGGCCGTGATGCCGCCCGCGAGGTCGGCGAGGGTGGCGACGCGGCCGTACGCGGCGGCCGAGCGCACCGCGCCCGCGACGCCGACGACGCCGAGGGCCACGGCGACGATGGTCGGGACCGCGATGAGCGCGACGAGCCGGGTGCGCACGCTGGTGCGGGCGCGGGGCCGTCCCGGGGGCGGCTCGACCGCGGCGGGCCGCTCGGGGGCACGTGCGGCGCCCGGCCCGCCGGCGCGGCTGGGGGCGTCCCCGGTCGCGGCGGGGAAGGCCTCGGTCGGGAGGTCCTCGTCGAGGGAACGCCGCGAGCGGTCGGTGCGGACCAGCGCGGCGGCGACCACCGTGATCACGGAGACGACGACGAGGTAGCCCGCGACGGCGGCCGACGTCCCGGTGGCCGCGAACAGCGCGGTCGCGATGATCGGGGCGAGACCGCCGCCGAGGACGGTGCCGAGCTGGTAGCCCAGCGAGGCCCCGCTGTAGCGGACCCGGGCGGCGAACAGCTCGGTGTAGAGCGCGGCGAGCGGGCCGTACATCGCGCCGAGGGCGAGGTGCGCGACGGCGAGCGCGAGCCACAGCCCCCACGTGGCGCCGGAGTCGATGAGTGCGAACGCCGGGAACGCCCAGACCAGCGAGACGATCGCGGCGGTCAGGTAGACCGGGCGCCGGCCGAAGCGGTCGGACAGGGCGGCGCCGCCGAGGATGCCCGGGATCTGGAAGGCCTGGGTGACGGTGAGGACGAGCAGCGCCGTGGTCCTCGGCGTCCCGAGCTGCGCAGGCAGGTAGCTGAGCAGGTAGGTGACGTAGACCCACAGGCTCGCGCTGGCGGCGACGAAGAGGGCCGCGGCCAGCACGATGGTGCCGGGGCTGCGCCGCAGGACCTCGAGCACGGGCGCGCGGGCGGGCCCCTGCCGGTCGGCGGTGACCGCGGTGAAGGCCGGCGACTCCTCGAGCCGCCGCTGCATGACCAGCCCGAGGACGACCACCAGCACGCTGACGAGGAACGGGATCCGCCAGCCCCACGACGCGAACTCACTCGCGGGCATCAGCGCGGCGACCAGGAAGAACAGGCCGCTGGAGACGATCCCGCCGATCGGCGAGCCGAGCTGCGCGATGCTGCCCCACAGTCCGCGCCGGCCCGGGGGCGCCGCCTCGGTCAGCAGCAGCACCGAGCCCGCCCACTGCCCGCCGAGCGCGAGCCCCTGGAGCAGCCGGAGCACGACGAGCACGATCGGCGCGGCGATCCCCCAGGTCGCGTACCCGGGGAGGAGCCCGACGAGCACGGACGCGACGCCCATCGCCACCGTCGAGCCCGCCAGCGCCGTGCGCCGCCCCGCCCGGTCCCCGAGGCGCCCGAACAGGATGCCGCCGAGGGGCCGGGCGACGAACGCCAGCGCGAAGGTCGCGAAGCTCGCCAGCACCTGGCCGGTGGCACCGAGCGGCGTGAAGAACGCCGGGCCGAGGACCACCGCGGAGGCGGTCGCGTAGAGGAAGAAGTCGTACCACTCGACCGACGACGCGGCCGTGCACAGCGCGGCGAGCCGTCCCATCGGTCTCGCTCGCGCAGGCACGGTTCCGGACATCGTGTCGGAGGCTAACGAGTCTCGGCCGACGGGGCACCACGGACTGGGCCGTCCGGAGACGTGACGTCGTCCCACCGGCCCATCCGACGCGGCCGGGCGCTCGGTTCCGTGTGGACCTGCGCGCCACGCACACAATCCGGCCGGCAGGGCGTTCGGTTCTCACTGAACCTGCTCGCCACGCACACACTCTCGCCGTCCCAGCGTCCGGTCCTCACCGGACCTGCGCGGCGCGCACACACTCCCGCTCCCACCGCGCTGGGTCCTCCCCAGACCTGCGCGCGACGCGCACACTCCCGCCGCCACCGCGATCGGTTCACCACGGACCTGAGCGTGCCGCACACTCCTGCCGCTCCACGACCGGTTGTCCCCGGACCTGCCCGCCGGCGCGCCTGCGCCAATCCCGCCGCGGGGCGACCGCTGCGCGGTGAGCGAACGGCGCCGTCCTGCCGCCAGACGCCAGCAACGCGCCATTGCTGCCACCGGAGCCACAGCCGCACCGATGAGCGAACGGCGCCGTCCTGCCGCCAGACGCCAGCAACGCGCCATTGCTGCCACGGCGGCGGGCCCGCGCCGCTGGACCGTGTACAGCACGCGCGGGTCGCGACAGCACCGGACGGCCGCCCCGCCGGGGTGTGTGCGGCACGCGCAGGTTCACACAGAACCGGGCGCCCGCCCCACCGGAGTGTGTGCGCCACGCGCAGGTCGGTTCGCGAGCGGCCGCCCCCGGACACACGACGACCCCCGGCGCAGCGAGGCGACGGGGGTCGTGAGGCCTGGAAGTGGAGCTGAGGGGAATCGAACCCCTGACCTACTCGATGCGAACGAGTCGCGCTACCAACTGCGCCACAGCCCCGACGGGGTCGAACTCTAGCAACCCGCACGCATCGGGCCCGCCCCCGGGTGGTCGTCCACGGAACCCGTCGGGGGAGGCAGGTTCCGTGGGCGGCCACCTGGAGGCGGGCCCGGGTGTGCGGTGCTCAGGCGCCGGCGGCCATGCGTCGGTAGCTGGGGACGCGGGCGTCGGAGAGCTCGTGGAAGGCGGGGTCCTCGTCGGTGTCGGCGACCAGCTCCATGCCGTCGGGCACCGCGGGGGCCGGGGTGCGGGGGGCGATCCAGCGCGGCGAGGGCACATCGAGGTCCTCGCCCGCGTCGTGGTCCCCGTACCCGCCCTCGCGGTCGTCGTACCCGGCGTCGTGCTCGTCGTACCCGTCCGCGTCGTCGAGCTCGTCGACCGCACCCCACTGCTGGACGTCGGCGAGACGCGCCTCGTGCTCGGCCTGGCGGTCGCGGCGGGCCTCGAGGGCGCGGCGCTCGCCGGTGAGGCGGGCGAGGCGGCGCCGGCGGACCTCGTCCTCGATCCGGGTCTGACGGCGCAGGAAGACGAGGTAGCCGACCAGGCCGAGGTCGGTCACGACGTGCAGCCACCACAGCATCGGCGTGACCACCAGCGCCGCGAGCATCGAGAGCACCGCGACGGCGATGAGCCCGATCGCCACCCGCTGACGGAACGCGTAGCGGGCGTGCGCCGCCTCGGCCGCGGCGTCGGCGTCGAACCCGCCCCGGCCCGGGCGGTAGCTCCGCGGCCGGTGGTCGGCGACGTCGTCCCGCCCGTCCAGCTCGTCCGCGTCGGGCCCGTACCCGTCGTCGTACCCGGCCGTCATGAGGTGTCCCTCGTCGTCGCGCTCGTCCATGCCCTCGTCCTCCCCGGCGTCGTCCCGGACCGGTCTGCGGCGGCCGCGGTCGAGCACGCGGCCCTGCGGCGCGCCCGCGCCGACCGCGTCGGTGTCTCCCAAGTCCTCGGCGTCGTCGGCGTCCGGCTCCGCCGTCACCGTGTCGACGTCCGCCGTCCCCAGCGTCGCGACGGCCGTGACGGTCGTCGCGGAGCGCTCCGGCCGGGCGAGGACCCGGGAGCTCAGGTGCGCCTCGGCCGGCCGCGGCACCATCTGGCGGCGACGCGCCACCACCGGCACCAGGACCGCCAGCCACGCCACCACGAGCGCGGCGAACACCAGCGAGCTCGGCATCGTCCGCCCTCCCCCCGACCCCGTCGCACCCTCGACTCGGACGCCCGGACTCCCAGGTCCCGGGCCTCCGATCCGGACCCGTGGGGTCCGTGACCGACGCGAACCACGCTAGTCACACGAGTCCCATCAGCCCCGCAACCAACACGGCGTGTCGTGTGCGAACCGTGACCACGACCCTCCAGTGAGGGAACCGGCATCGAGGGCCTACGCCCTGCCACCACTCGATGGACTGTGTCAACCCCGACACGGCTGCGCCATGTGGGTGGTCCAGTACAGGTCGAGGCCCGCCACGGACGCCGAGGGTGCCGGACGGCCCGGAGCAGGCCCCGGATCAGGCCGGATCAGGCCCGGGAGGCGCGCCCGGCGCGCAGCACGCGACCGACCAGACCGTCGGGGAGGACGTCCTCCGCGGTCACCGCGAGGACGATGTGGTCGCGCCAGTCGCCGTCGACCTCGAGGTAGCGCTTGAGCAGCCCCTCCTCGCGGAAGCCGAGCTTCTCGAGCACCCGCAGGCTTGCCGCGTTCTCGGGGCGCACGGTGGCCTCGATGCGGTGCAGGCCGACCCGGGAGAAGCAGTGGTCGACGGCGAGCGCCACGGCCGCCGTCGTGACCCCGCGGCCCGCCTGCTCGGCGGACACCCAGTAACCGACGTAGGCCGACAGGAGCGGCTCGCGCACGATGTTGCCGACGACGACCTGCCCGCAGAACCGTCCGTCCACGGTCAGCGCGTAGGGCAGTGCGGCGCCGGCGCGGCCCATCGCGCGCAGCGTGCCCCAGCGGCCCGGCCACTCGATGAGCGCGTTGTGGTCGGCCCAGCGGCCGGGCGGCATCGGCTCCCAGGGCGTCAGGTAGGCCTCGTCGCGCAGGCGCAGCCGGGACCACTCGCGCCCGTCGCGGAAGCGGACCGGGCGCAGCGAGACCACCCCGGCGGCGGTGCGCAGCGAGCGCAGCCGACCGGGCCACCCGGGGTGGCGACCCGTGGGACGCGTCCCTCCCCAGATCGGCGCCACCATGCCCGCCGTTCTAGCAGAGGCTGCTCGCTACCGAGGCGCCAGGAACGCCACCCGGACGGCGTCGTCGAGCCCGGCCTCGCTGACGTCCTCGTCGATCACGATCAGCGCGTTGGCCTCGGCCAGGGACGAGAGCAGGTGCGAGCCCGCGGTCCCGAGCGGCTGGGCGAGGTAGTCCCCGGTGGTGCGGTCGCGCAGGAGCTGACCCCGGACGTAGCTGCGCCGCCCGGGCCGCGAGCTCACCGGGGAGAGCAGCCGGGCCGTCACCTCGCGGCGGTGCAGCTCCGGGCGGCCCAGCGCGAGGCGGACCAGGGGCCGGACGAGGACCTCGAACACGATCAGGGCCGACGTCGGGTTCGCCGGGAGCAGGAACGTCGGGATCTCGTCGTGGCCGAGGCGGGCGAAGACCTGCACCGAGCCGGGGTGCATCGCCACCCGCGAGGTGTCGACGGGGCCGAGGTCGCCGAGCGCCGCGGCGACCGCCTCGCCGTGCTCCCCGCCGACCGCGCCGGCCACGAGCACCACCTCGGCCAGCCCGAGCCGGGCCTCCACGGCCTCCCGGACGATCGCCGGGTCGCTGCCGACGATGCCGATGCGGGTCACCTCGGCGCCCGCGTCGCGCGCCGCGGCGGCCAGCGCGTAGGAGCTGACGTCGACGACCTGGCCCGCGCCCGGGGTGCGGTCGACGTCGACGAGCTCGTCCCCGACGGCGATCACCGAGACCCGCGGCTTGGGGTGCACCAGCACCTTCGTGCGCCCGACCGCGGCCAGCAGCCCGACCTGCGCGGGGCCGACGACGACGCCGCGGCGCACCGCGACGTCACCGGGCGCGACGTCCTCGCCGGTCCGGCGCACGAAGGCGGCCGACGGCACGGGGGTCTTGACGGTGACGCGGGCGCGGCTGGAGGGCACGGCGTCGTCGGTGTGGTCGTGCGGGGCGACGGCGTCGGCGAGGGTCGGCAGCGGGGCGCCGGTGGCCACGCGCACGGCCTGCTTCGGGCTCAGGCGGTGGGCCTGGCGCGATCCGGCGGCCACCTCCCCCACCACGGGCAGCTCGACCGGGTCGACGTCGGCCTCGCGCACGTCGACCGCGCGCACCGCGAACCCGTCGACGGCGGCCTGGTCGAACCCGGGCAGCGCCCGGTCGGCCACGACCTCCTCGGCGCACAGCAGTCCCTGCGCCTCGGAGATCGGCACGCGCACGGGCGCGGGTCGCACCGCGGCGTCGAGCACCCGGCGCAGCTGGGCATCCACGGTCCTCACGGCCTCATCGTGCTACGACACGCCGTGCGGACCGGGGAACGACGCGCCCGAGCGGCCCAGCGCGTACCCGGGCGTGACCCGCGTCGCGGACGGCCTTCGCTACCCTCGCCCGGGTCCGACACCGGCCGAGCGGCTCCCGGACCCCCTGGACCCGCCGGCCTCCGCCGAGCGAAGGCAGCCGGAGAACACCATGGTCGACCAGGCCGACGTGAGCGCCGACCACCCCGCCGTCGTCAAGCTGGCGAAGGCGGGCGCGCACCCGATGGAGCTCGCCGCGTTCCGCAGGCGGCTCGCCCAGCTGGCCACGCCCGGCGTCGGGACCCTGCCCGGCGACGAGCTCTCCCCCGTCGAGCCGCTCCCCCGGCTCGACGACCTCCCCGAGCCCGACGAGGCGACCACGCGGGCGGTCCTGGACCGCCTCGCCGTCGTGAAGCTCAACGGCGGCCTCGGGACCAGCATGGGCCTCGACGGGCCGAAGTCGACGCTGGAGATCAAGCCGGGGCGCAGCTTCCTCGACGTCATCGCGATCCAGACCCTGGCGATGCGCCGCGCCACGGGCGCCCGGCTGCCGCTGCTGCTCATGGACTCGCCGACCACCCGCCCGCCGTCCCTGGCGCGGCTGCGGGCCCACGACGGCCTCGACGACCAGCCGCTGCCCCTGGACTTCCTGCAGGGCATCGAGCCGAAGCTGGACGCGTCGACCCACGAGCCGGTGGAGTGGCCCGCGGACCCGCAGCTGGAGTGGTGCCCGCCGGGCCACGGCGACATCTACACCGCGCTGGCGGCGAGCGGGATCGCGGCGACGCTGCTCGAGGCCGGCGTGCGCTGGTGCTTCGTCTCCAACGCCGACAACCTCGGCGCGCGCCCCGACCCCCGCATCGCCGCGTGGCTCGCCGAGCACGAGGTGCCGTTCCTGCTCGAGGTGGTGCGCGGCACCGAGTCCGACCGCAAGGGCGGGCACCTCGCGATGCGCGACGGCAAGCTCGTGCTGCGGGAGTCCGCGCAGGTGCCCGACGGCGACCCCTCGTTCGGCGACCTGGACCGCTGGCACTACTTCAACACCAACAACATCTGGTTCGACCTGCAGGCGATCACCGCGCTGCAGGAGGCCGACCCGGCGGCGCCGGAGCTGCCGCTGATCGTCAACCGCAAGACCGTCGACCCCACCGACAAGGACTCGACCCCGGTCCTGCAGCTGGAGACGGCGATGGGCGCGGCGGTCTCGACGATCGACGGGGCCGGGGCGCTGGAGGTCCCGCGGACCCGGTTCGCACCGGTGAAGACGACCGACGACCTGCTGGTGGCGCGCTCGGACCTCTGGGAGCTGCGCGACGACGGCGCGATGGTGCCCCACTTCGAGGGCCGCCCGCCGCTCGTCTCGCTGGACAAGGCCCACTTCGGGATGCTGCGCGACTTCGAGGCCCGCTTCCCCGCGGGCGCGCCCTCGCTGGTGGACGCGGAGCGGTTCCGGGTGACGGGCGACGTCACCTTCACCGGGCCGGTGACGGTGCGGGGGTCGGTGACCGTCGAGGGGCCGCGCGAGGTGGACGGCGGCACGCTCGAGGGGTGAGCCCCACCAAGGACGAGCTCCGGAAGGAGCTGCTCGCCCGGCGTCGGGAACGGTCCGACGACGAGCGGTGGCACGACGCGGCGGCGCTCGCGGCCGGCCTGCCCCGGGTGCTCGACGAGCTCGACGCCGACCCGCGTCGCCCGATCTGCCTGCACGTCCCGGTGCGACGCGAGCCGGGGGCGGCCCCGGACGGCGCGGTCCCGATGCTCGACGCCGCCGTCGCGCTCGGCCGGCGGGTCCTGCTGCCGGTGACGGTGGGCGCGGCGCCGCTGGACTGGGCCTCGTTCGGCGGCCGGGAGGACCTCGTGCCCGGCCCGCACGGGCTGCTGGAGCCCGGGGGGACGCGACGGGGTCCGGAGGCGATCGGGGACGCGGCCGTGGTCGTCGTGCCTGCGCTGGCGGCGACGGTGGACGGGGTCCGGCTGGGCCGCGGGGGTGGGCACTACGACCGCAGCCTGCCGCTGGCCTCCCCGTCGACCACGGTGGTCGCCCTCGTCGGGGACGAGGAGCTGCTCCCGGAGCTGCCCGCGGAGCCGCACGACGTGCGGGTCGGCGCGGTGTGGCGTCCCACCGCCGGTCTGCTCCGGACCGACGTGATGGGCGCGTCGTGAGGAACACGGGGATGCCGACCTGCGTTGGCACTCGCGCGGGGGGAGTGCCAAGTACACTCCCCCGGCGGAGAACCCCCGCGGGTGATGACAGGAGCGAGCGTGCCCACCTACCCCTACGCCTGCACCGTGTGTGACCACCGGTTCGAGCAGGTCCAGGCGTTCACCGACCCGTCGCTGACCGAGTGTCCGGAATGCGGTGGTCGGCTGCGCAAGGTGTTCTCGTCCGTCGGGATCGTGTTCAAGGGCAGCGGTTTCTACCGCAACGACAGCCGGTCCGCGGCGACGAGCTCGTCGTCGGCGGCGGAGTCCGGGTCGTCCTCGGGCTCCAGCGAGTCGTCCTCCGGGTCCTCGGACTCGGGCTCGTCCGGCAAGGACGGGGGATCCAAGGACGGCGGTTCGTCGTCCGGCGGGTCCTCGAACGGGTCCTCGGCGGGCGGATCGAGCTCGAACGGGTCGTCCGGCGGCTCGGGCTCGTCGGGCTCCTCGGGCGGCGGCTCGTCGTCCGGGTCGAGCACCACGGCGACGAAGAGCGCGTAGCGCGCCGGTCACGGGAGAGCGAGGGAGAGGTCCGGGTCGGCAACCCCGAGTCGCCGACCCGGACCCGTCACGGTGCCCGACCCGCTCCCCAGCGGTCGGTGGCTCCGTGCCTCGTACAACGACAGACGCTTCCACTCGTCGCGCGTTGCGTCAAAATGAGTTTGGATCGTGTAGATCACCCATTCGGCGCAGCAGCTCAGTGCGTTCGTCGACGCCCCGTTGCGGCGTTCTGTCGCCCGACGGTGGACGTGTCCCGCGGATTGCCCTCCTGGGCAGCCAGGACCGGTGACCGCGCGAGCAGGAACACGCCGACGGTGAGCAACGCCGCACCGACAAGTCCGCCGTAGATCCACGCTCCGCCGGCGACCTTCTCGCCGAGCAGCCCGGTGCCCCACAGGAACGCGAGCAACGGGTTCCCGAGCGTCAGCCCCGGCTGCGAGGCCAGCAGCCGACCGGCCCGCAGCCCGCTCTGCAGCGTCCAGAACGCGATCGGCCCGACGGGGATCAGCAGGTAGCTCTGCCACGTCGTGAGGACCGCCCAGAGCCCGCCCACGGCCAGCGCGTCGGTCATCGCCTTGAAGATCACGGCGACGAAGCCGGAGCCGATGCCGGCCGCGATGCCGAAGAACGCCGCCTTGCCGACGGCCCGGGAGGTCTTCGCGATGGCCACCGCGATCCCCAGCACGGCCAGCGTGACCAGCGTCCCGAGGATCCAGCGCAGGTTCCCCGCGGCGAGCGCGTCGCCGTCGTGGGGGCGCAGGCACGCCAGCAGGACCACGAGCCCGACGCTCATCGTCGCGACGGCGCTCCACTCGTAGGGGCGCAGCGCTCCGCCGAGGATCCACCAGCCGACGAGCAGCGTGAACGGCAGCTCCATCACCAGCACCGGCTGGACCAGCGAGACCGACCCCAGGCGCAGGGCCGAGATTCTGGCAGATCACCGCGACCGCGAAGACCAGCGTGCCGAACAGCCACGGCGGCCGGCGCACCATGTCGCGGAACGATCCCGCCGACCGGCCGCGCTGGCGGGCGCTGTCCTGGGCGGCCTTGCGCTGCAGGGTGAGGGCCAGTGCGTTGCCCAGGCAGGCCAGGAGGACGAGCACCACGGCCATTCGGGTGGGCCTCTCCTCGCGGGTGGACGATCCCGCGACTCCCGGCTGTCCACCACGGCCGGGTTCTCCTGCCATTGTCCACAGGTCGCGGCGGCCGACCGTGCCCGGGCCCGATCGGGTGCCTAGCGTCCGGCGGGTGCGGATCACGGGGCGGGCGCCGCAGGTGGGTGCGGCCGGTGGCGGGCCGTCGGGCCGGCACCGCCCGGGGTGGCTGCGCGTGCCGCACGGGTGGCGCCGCGGCGTGGCGCTGCGTCGGCTCGCCGCGGCGGTGCTCGTCGCGGTGGCGGTGGTGCTCGCGGTGGCCGGGGCCGCGTCCCCGTCCGTGGCCGGGGTGCCGGTGGTGCTGGCCCGGCGGGACCTCGCTCCCGGGGCGCCGCTGGGTCCCGACGACGTCGGGGTGGCGTCCCGTCCTCCGGAGGGCGTCCCGGTGGGCGCGCTCGGGGACGTGGGGGACGCGCTCGGCCGGCAGCCGGTCGGGCCGGTGCGCGCGGGCGAGGTCCTGACCGACGTCCGGCTGGTGGGGACGGAGGCCGCGCGGGCGGCGGTCGGGGTGCCCGACGCGGCGGGCGTCCCGCTGCGCCTGGCCGACCCGGCGGTGGCGGCGCTGGTGCGGGCGGGCGCGCTGGTGGACGTCGTCGGGGGCGCCGGGGCCGGTGGCGGGGACGGGGTGGTGCTGGCGAGGGGCGCCCGGGTCCTGACGGTGCTGCCCGGCGAGGAGCGCACGGCATCGGCGCCGCTGGTCCTCGTGGCGCTGCCCGGGCCGGACGCGGCGCGGGTGGCCGCGGCGACGGTCGGGCAGGAGGTCACCCTGACGCTGCGGTGACTCGGGGGTCGGGGTTCGGCCGCCTCGCCGGCTTCCTTGATCATCAGCACCTCAGGCAGCGCCGACGTCCCGAGGACCTGCGCAGCGTGCCTCTCGCTGGCGGGCGGCGGGGAGCGGGGCCCCGGGAACCCGCAGGACGGCGCCAAGATCACCAGGGTGAGGAGCCCTTGCGCGCTCCGCGTCCGAAATCTCGTCGTCCCGGTGATCATGGTCGGGGCGGTGGGCGCGGGAGTCGTCCGAGGGCGATCAGGAGCACCTGGGGCAGGCATCGGCCGGGCTGGACGCGCCTGCGGTACCCCTCGGCGGGGGATCAGACCAGCCCTCAGCCGGCCGACCCGGGCGCGTCGCCGACTTCCTTGATCATCAGCACCTCACGCAGCGCGGGCGCCCCGAAGACCTGCGCACCGTGCCCCTCGCCGGCCTGGTCAGCCGTGGTGCGGCGGGCGTTCGGCGTCGTACCAGCGGCGGTCGCGCTCGCCGTCGTCCCCGCGGGCCCGGTCGGCGTCGTCGCGCTCGTCGGCGCTCGCGCCGGAGTCGGCACCGAAGAGCGCAGCGCGAGCCCGACGACGAGCCGCCGCGGCCCGTGCCGCGGCCTCGTCGTCGTCGGGAACCGGCGGCTCCCCGCCCGGGGTCAGTTCTCCTCCAGCCCCGACAGTTCCGCGATGACGTGCGAGATCAGGGGGGTCAGGGTGGCCATGCCGTCGCGGACCGCGGCCCGGGACGCGGCGAGGTTCACCACGAGCGTCGAGCCGGAGACCCCGACGAGGCCCCGGGAGAGCCCGGCGTCGACGGCGCCCGCGGCGAGCCCCGACGCGCGGATCGCCTCGGCGATGCCCGGGATCGGCCGGTCGAGCACGCCGGCGGTGGCATCGGCCGTCACGGCCCGCGGCGCCACCCCGGTGCCGCCGACGGTGACGACGAGGTCGACCCCGCCGATGACCGCGGTGTTCAGCGCGTTGCGGATCGCCACCGACTCGCCCGGGACGACGATGGTCCCGTCGACGACGAGACCCGCCTCCGCGAGCAGCTCGGTGACCAGGGGGCCGGTGACGTCGGCCACCTCACCGGTCGAGACTCGGTCGTCGACGATCACGACGAGCGCCCGCCCGAGCAGGTCGTCGTCGCCACCGCCGAGGGTGTCGCCCTGCATCGCCGCCGTGGACCGCGGGTGTTCCATGCCTCAGACCCTAGCGAGCCGACCGCGGACCGCGCCGCCGGACGGTCCGCGGCTACCGTGGCCGCTGTGCGCGTCCTCCTGACCGGCGGAGCCGGCTTCATCGGCTCCGCGATCGCCGACCAGCTCGTCGACCGCGGTCATACCCCCGTCCTGCTCGACGCCCTCCTCCCGCAGGCCCACGCGGACGGCAAGGCGCCGGAGTGGACCGACCGCTTCGAGCTGGTCCGCGGCGACGTGCGGGACGCGAGCGTGCTCGACCGTCTCCTGCCCCAGGTCGACGCGGTCTGCCACCAGGCCGCGATGGTCGGGCACGGCGTCGACCCGAACGACGCCCCCGCCTACGCCGAGAACAACGACGTGGCCACGGCCGTCCTGCTCGCCGCCATGTACCGCGCGGAGCACCGCCACCTCGTCATGGCCAGCTCGATGGTCGTCTACGGCGAGGGCCGCTACTCGTGCCCGGAGCACGGGGTCCAGCCGCCCCCGGCGCGCACCCAGGCCGACGTCGACGCCGGCCGCTACGACCTGCCGTGCCCGGTCTGCGGTCGGGACCTGCAGGGCGAGCTGGTGCCCGAGGACGCGGCGCTCGAGCCGCGGTCGACCTACGCGGCCACGAAGCTCGCCCAGGAGCACCTCGCCGTGGCGTGGGCGCGCGCGACCGGCGGCCGGGTGATCGCCCTGCGCTACCACAACGTCTACGGCCCCCGGATGCCGCAGAACACGCCGTACGCCGGCGTCGCGTCGATCTTCCGGTCGGCGCTGGAGCGGGGCGAGGCGCCGCGGGTCATGGAGGACGGTCGGCAGCGTCGCGACTTCGTGCACGTCAGCGACGTCGCGGGCATCAACGTCGCGGCGCTGGAGGCCCCGGAGGACACCACCCCCGCCGGGACGTGCACCCCGCTCAACGTCTGCTCCGGCGAGGTGCGCACGATCTCCGACCTCGCCACCCAGCTCGCGAGCGCGATGGACGGCCCGGCGCCGCAGATCGTGGGCGGCGCCCGCCCCGGCGACGTCCGGCACGTGACCGCGGACCCGGCCCGCGCGGCCGAGGTCCTCGGCTACCGCGCGAGGGTGTCGTTCGCCGAGGGCATCACGCGGTTCGCCACCGACCCGCTGCGCGCCGCCGTCCGCTGACGCCCGTCGGCGGGACCGGTCACCACACCGTCATGAGCAGGCTGTTCACCGCGATGGCGAGCGCGGCCTGCGCGACCAGCCACCACCGCACCGAGCGCGGCGGGAGCAGGGCGCAGGCCAGCACCGCCCACGTGCCGAACGGCAGCCAGATGCGTTCGACCTCGGCCTTCGACAGACCCGAGATGTCGGCGACGGCGACGGCGAGCAGCACGGCCCCGACGAGCAGCGGCACGGCGGGCGGGATCCGGCGCGGCCACCACGCGAGCCGCCGCAGCCCGGCGACGACCGCGGGCCCGAGCGTCAGCGCGAACGCCGCGAGGTTCGCCCACACCCAGTAGGTGTACGGGCGCAGCAGGCCGTACTCGCCGACCTGGTAGTAGCGCAGCTTGACCTGCTCGTACCCGTCGAGCCACCAGAAGCCGCCGTAGGCGAACAGCCCGACGACGGCGAGGGCACCCACCGCGCCGGCGACCAGCGGGGACCAGCGCCGCACGAGGATCGCGATCACGATCGGCACCAGGCCGCCCGCGGTGAGGCCGTAGGACAGGAAGAGCGCCCCGCCCAGGACGACCCCGCCGAGCAGGCACAGCACGACGCCGAGCACACCGCGGCGGACCGCGCCGAGCGCGAGGAACGCGACGCCCCACGCGAACACCGCGGCGAACATCCCGTCGGCCGACACCCCGACCCACACCGCGCCCGGGAAGAGGACCCCGAACGGCAGGTAGCGGCGCGCGAGGTCCCGCCCGGCGGTCACCGTCTCGGGGGCGAGGGGCAGCGTGACCCGCCCGCCGAACCGTCCCGCCGCCGCGCCGGCCCCGCCGGCCCCGCCGGCCCCGAAGCGCACCCCGCCGACCGCGCCGATCGTGATCGCCACCGCGACCGAGGCCGACGCGCCCACCAGCAGCGTCACCAGGCTCGCGGGCTCCCCGCCGGGGCCGAACACGTCGGCCACCCAGACGTAGACCAGCGTGGCCAGGGGCGGGTGCCCGGAGGCGTGCGTGACCAGCGTGTCGGGCGTCATCCCGACGATGCGGTCGGCGAACGTCGTGAGGAAGGGCCGCAGCCCCGGGAACCGTGCGACCTCGACCAGGTACTCGGTGGGCGTCGTGAGCCGATCGACGATCCCGGCCTGGTAGCCGTCGATCAGCGCCAGCCCGAAGGTCCAGGCCGCCGACGCGAGGAACGTCAGACCCAGGAGCGGACCCCAGCGCAGCCGGGCCGCGACCGGGGGGCCGGCGACCACCACGAGCAGGGCCACGACGACGGCGACGACCCCGCCGGGGCGGAAGTGCGGCAGCCAGGACGCGAGCAGCGGGGGCCAGCCGACGAGGATCTTCACCCCGTCGTGGATGCCCTCCCACCCCCGGAGGGAGGCCCCGGCGACGAGTGCGGCGACGAGCACCACGGCGACGAGGTCACCCCACGGACGAGGGTCCCGACGGCGGCGATCCTGACCACCCGGCGTGACGGAGCCGCCGTCGTCGTCGTGGGAGCGCACGTCCCCGAGCACGGTCGTCACGGCCACGGAGCGTACGAACCGGACGTGGAGGCCTGGTGAGGCGGGCCCACCCGGCCGTGGGATGTCCGCCGGACGGGGGCCCCTCGACGGGACCTTCACGTGCGTGTGGAGTGCGGGCCCCGCGTGCGCGCACCCGACCTCGACCGCATAGCGTGACCGCGATGAGCGGCCGTGTGGACGTCGTGCTCCCGTGTCTCAACGAGGTCGAGGCGCTGCCCACGGTCCTGGACGCGCTGCCCGACGGGTTCGACGCGGTCGTCGCCGACAACGGCTCCACCGACGGCACGCCGGAGCTCGCCGCGGGTCGCGGCGCACTCGTGGTCCACGAGGCCCGCAAGGGCTACGGGGCCGCCGTCCACGCCGGGCTGGAGGCGACGCGCACCGAGGTCGTCGCGGTGATCGACGCGGACGGCTCGCTCGACCCGGCCGAGCTCCCGGCGATGGTGACCCTGCTCACCGACACCGGGGTCGACCTGGTCGTCGGGCGACGGGTCCCGGCGGCGCGCGGCGTGTGGCCGTGGCACGCCCGGCTGAGCAACCTCGTGCTCTCCGGGCTCATGCGGGTTCGCGGCGTGGGGGTCCGCGACATCGCGCCGGTGCGGGTGGCGAGGCGGCAGGCGCTGCTCGACCTCGGGATCACCGACCGGGCGTTCGGCTACCCGTTGGAGCTGCTCATCCGCGCCGGCGCCGCCGGCTGGCGCATCCGTGAGGTCGACGTGGCCTACCGGCCGCGGGCAGGGGGGCGATCGAAGGTGTCCGGCTCCGTGCGCGGCACGTTCCGCGCGGTACGCGACATGACGCGGGCGCTCGCCCGCACCCCGCGGGGCGCGCCGCCCACCGACCCGGCGGCGGGGACACCGAACCGATGAGCACCCCCGCGACGAACGCGCCGATCATGCAGGTCGACCAGGCAGGATCGCGCGGGCTCGCGGGCTCCGGGGACGAGAGCGCGGTCCGCCGCGTCGTCCTCGTGCTCGCCAAGGCCCCCGTCCCCGGCCGGGCCAAGACCCGGCTGAGCCCGCCCGCGACGCCCGGGGGCGCCGCCGGGGTGGCCGCCGCCGCCCTCCTCGACACCCTCGACGCGGCCGCGGCGACACCCGGTGCCCGGGTGGTCGTCGCCCTCGAGGGCACCGTCGCCGAGGCGGTCCGCGCCGAGGAGATCGACGCCGCCCTCGCCGGGCACCTCGTGGTCCCCCAGCGCGGGGACACCCTCGGCGAGCGCATCGCCGCCGCCCACGCCGACGTCGCCGCGCGCTTCCCCGCCGCGGTGACCGTGCAGGTCGGCATGGACACCCCCCAGCTCGACGCCGGGCTGCTCGACGAGGCGCTGCGCAGCGTCGAGACCGGCGCGCAGGCGGCTCTCGGCCTCGCCCTCGACGGGGGCTGGTGGGCGCTCGCCCTGCGCGACCCGGGTCGGGCCGGGATCATCACCGACGTACCGACCTCCACCGACGACACCGGCCGGCTCACCCTCGATGCCCTCCGGAGCGCCCTCGGGCGCGACACGGTGGTGGATCTCCCTCTGCTCTCGGACGTGGACACCGCCGACGACGCCGTCCGCGTGTCCGCGCTCGTCCCCCACGGTCGTTTCGCCCGCGCGGTCGGCGACCTCCTCCCCGTTCCCGGAGGTGTCAGCCCGTGACGTCCCTGTCGCCGATGACCCAGCCGTTCGCCGTCGTCGACGCGGCCCGCGAGCGCCCGGTGTTCGCGACGGGCGTCGCGCCCTCCGCCCTCGGCGTGGACGAGTCCCACGGCGTCCAGAGCGACCTCGTGCCGTCGTTCTTCGACGCCGCGCTCGCCGGCCGCAGCCACCGCCTCGTCCGCGCCGACGGCGTGGTGCTGCCGTTGGCCGTCCAGCGCTGGCAGGACGACGCCGACGGTGACGACGGCTGGCTGCTGGAGCGCTGCCGCGGCGCCACGCTCGACCTCGGCTGCGGACCGGGCCGGCTCGTCGTCGCGCTCGCCGACCGCGGCGTGCCCGCGCTCGGCGTGGACGTGTCGGTGCAGGCCGTCGAGCGATGTCTGCAGCGCGGCGCGGCGGTGCTGCACCAGGACGCGTTCGAGCGGCTGCCCGGCGAGGGCCGCTGGGAGCACGTGGTCCTGGCCGACGGCAACATCGGGATCGGCGGCGACCCCGTCGTGCTCCTGCGCCGCTGCCGCGACCTGCTCGCGCGCGACGGGACGGTGCTGCTCGAGCTCGAGCCCGGCGTCGGGCTGTGGCAGGGCGCCGCGCACCTCGTGAGCGACGGCCCCGACGGGTCACCCGCCCACGACCTCCCCGACGAGCTCACCGGCACCTGGTTCCCCTGGGCGGTGCTGGGACCCGACGCCGTGGACGAGGTCGCGACCGCCGCCGGGCTGCAGGTCACCGAGCGCTCGGCCCCCGAGGAGATGGACGCGACGGGGCGGATGTTCGCGGTCCTGGGTGCCTCCGGCTGACCGCTACCGCCCCCCGATCACCCGGCTGCCCAGGGTGACCGGCACCGAGCGGGGCGCCGCGCCGGGACCGGCCACGGTCAACGTCACCACCTGATTCGGCGCGCTGGACTGGATCGCCGCGACGAGCGCGTTCGCGTCCTCGATCACCCGGTTGTCGACCTTCGTGACCAGGTCGCCCGGGGCGATGCCCGCCGCCGCCGCGGGGGACCCCGGGGTCACGGCCGCGACCGTGGCGCCGCGCGGCCCGCCGTTGGCGAGCTGCACGCCGATGATCGCCTGGGTCGCCCGGCCGGTCTGCACGAGCTCGGTGGCGATGCGGCGGGCCTGGTTGATCGGGATCGCGAACCCGAGCCCGATGGAGCCGCCCTCCTGGCCCGCGCCGCCGCCGGAGGCGACGCTGGCGATGGCGGTGTTGACCCCGATCACGTGGCCCGCGGAGTCGGCGAGCGGGCCGCCGGAGTTGCCGGGGTTGATCGCGGCGTCGGTCTGGATGGCGTCGAGGGTGCTGTCCTGCCCGGCGCTCGAGCCCCCGGCCGCGACCGGACGCTGCAGCGCCGACACGATGCCGGTGGTCACCGTGCCCGCCAGGCCCAGCGGCGAGCCGACGGCGACGACGGCCTGGCCCTGCCGCAGCTCGTCCGAGTTGCCGAGGGTGGCGGGCTGCAGGCCGGCCATGCCGTTCGCGCGGACGACGGCGATGTCGGCGGCCGGGGCGGTGCCCACCAGCGTCACCGGAGCGGCCCGCCCGTCGGAGAAGACCGCCTGCAGCCCGCCGCCGCGCCCGGCGGCGAGCACGTGGTTGTTCGTCATGATCAGGCCGTCGGGGGAGATGACCACGCCCGAGCCCTCACCGGCCGACCCCAGGATCTGCACGGTGCTCGGCAGCACGGTGGCCGCGATGGCCTCGACGGAGCCCGCGGGCGCCGGGGGCAGCGGGTCGCCTGCGGAGTCGGTGGACGCGAGCGAGGTCCCCGACGTCGACCCGCCCGAGGCGAGCCACCCGGCGACGGCGCCGCCGATCAGCCCGGCCACCAGCGCGACGAGAGCCACCAGGATCAGCCCGGTCCGCCCCACGGACCCCGCGCCGTCCCGGCCGCGGGCGCGGAGCCGCTCGACGAACCCCGGGCGCTCGTCGTCGGAGCCCGTGGAGGCCGACTGCTCGCCGTGCGGGTCCGCGACGGGCGCGCCACCCCAGCCGGCGCCCGGATCGGCGGGGAAGCCGCCGGGCGGGGTCGAGGTCATGCCCGGCGACGATCCCGACGACGAGGCCCCGCTCGCCTGTCCCGGCGTCGGCGTCCGGCCCCACCCGTAGTCCGACCGTTCTCCGGACCCCCGGCCCCAGCCGTAGTCCGACTGCTCCTCCCCCGCGTACTGCGATGTGGCCTCGGTCGTCGGCGAGTTCGACGGCACGTGCCCGCCGAACGGCGCGCTCGACCAGGTGCGCGGTGCCGCGTCGGCGTCGCCCCAGCGCACCCCGGGAACGGTGGCGGGGCGGTAGCCCGTGCCCAGGCCGGGGCGCTCGGTCGTCGTCGGCTCCTCCTCGGCCGACCCCCGCCCGGGCGCACCCGTCCCGCCCGGCGTCGCACCCTCCGGCGGGTCCTCCCGCCGAGGGTGACGAGGGTCGCTCTCGCTCATGCGCCCCAGGGTCCCCCATGCCGGCGCTCGGGCGCCCGGCGGGAACCCCGTCGTCGCACCGGGCACCCCCGTCCGGCGCAGTCGCCGCCCCGGACGGGGAGCCGACCCGCACGCCACCCGACATCCGGGAGGATCGCGGGCGATGAGTACGACGACGGCGGGGACGACGGAACCGACCGGTTCCGGCAACGGCGGCGGTGACGGCACCGCCGCGCCGTCGGGGTGGCACGTGCTGCTCGAGATCCCGCTGCGGCGCCGCGTCGCGATCCTGGTCTCGGTGGGTGCGGGGCTGCTCGTGGCCCTGATCTCGGTGGCCGTCTTCTTCACCGCCTACCGCGCGCTCTACGACCAGCTCGACCAGAGCCTCGTCGAACGGGCCACCGCCGCGTCGTCCAGCGATCTCGCCGACCCGTCGCTGCTGTTCAAGGTCGTCTCCTCCGACGCGCTCGCCGCGGGCGACTTCCGGGTCGCGATCGTCTCGACCAACGGCCGGTTCCTGGCCCTCCAGGGCAACCAGCCGCCGGTGGGCGAGCCCGAGATCGAGGTCGCGAGCGGCACGCCGCAGCCGCCGCGCACCGGGTTCGTCAACGGCGCGCCCTACCGCGTCGTCGCCGTCCAGGCCGGGCCCGGTCGGGCGCTGGTGCTCGCCCAGGAGCTCGACCCGACCCGGCGCACGCTCTCCCGGCTGGCGATCGTGCTCGTCGTCGTCGGCGGTCTCGGCGTCGTGCTCGCGGCGGTGGTGGGCGTCGCGATCGCCCGGGCCGGGCTGCGACCGGTGGAGCGGCTGATCTCGGCGACCGAGCGGGTCGCGCGCACCGGGGACCTGCAGCCGATCACGGTCACCGGCGGCGACGAGATCGCCCGCCTCACCCGCAGCTTCAACGCGATGCTCGCCGCGCTGGCCTCGTCGATCGACCGCCAGCGCCGCCTGGTCGCCGACGCCGGGCACGAGCTGCGCACCCCGCTGACCTCGCTGCGGACCAACCTGGAGCTGCTGGTCGCCGCCGAGGAGGGCGCCGCCTCCGGCCGCCCGGACGCGCCGCGGCTGTCCGACGAGGACCGCGGGGAGCTGACCGCCGACCTGCGCGCCCAGATCGACGAGCTCGCGACGCTGGTCGGCGACGTCGTCGAGCTCGCCCGCGACGACCCGCCCGAGATCGCCGCCGAGCACCTCGACCTCTCCGAGGTCGTCGAGCGCGCCCTGGACCGGGCGCGGCCGCGGGCACCCGGCGTCCGGTTCGTCGCCGAGCTGGCCCCGTGCGAGATCGTCGGGGACGCGAGCGCCCTGGAGCGGGCCGTCCTGAACCTCCTCGACAACGCCGCGAAGTGGAGCCCGCCCGGCGGAGAGGTGCGCGTGGTGCTGCGCGCGGGGGTGGCCCCGGAACGGCCGGGCACCGCGGTCCTCGAGATCGCCGACGCCGGGCCGGGCATCGCCCCCGAGGAGCGCCACCTGGTCTTCGAACGGTTCTTCCGCTCCGCCGACGCCCGCACCATGCCGGGCTCGGGCCTCGGGCTCTCGATCGTCGCCCAGACCGCGGTCCGCCACCACGGCGGCGTCTCGGCGCACGAGGCGCCCTCCGGCGGAGCGCTGCTGCAGTTCTGGATCCCCCGGGCGTGAGTCAGGCGCGGACGAGCCGGATCGGGGCGGGTCGGACGGGGGCCGGTCGGCCGCGGGTGAGCCCGGGGGCCCCGGACCGGGCCCTGCCGAGCGGGGCGGGCGCCGGCTGCGGACGGCCGCCGAGGGCGCCGACGGCGAGGGCGGTCACGCCCTGCGCGAGGAGGTCGGCGGAGTCGACCACGACACCGGCGGCCCACAGCGTCGCCCGACGCGCGTCCTCCAGCCCGAGGAGGGCGGCCCAGCGCCCCGCGGTCCTGGTCCGGTCCGCCATGCACGGCCCCCTCACGACGCGGCACCACCGGGTCACGGGCCGTCACCGGCCGTCGTCCCGGTCCGCGGTGCGTCACCGCTCGCCACGTCCCATCGTGGCCCTGGGTGAGGGCGAACTCCATGAGACAGCCGTGTGAGTACCGTGGGCGTGCCGTCGCGCGTTCGGCGGTCGCAG
This sequence comes from uncultured Actinomycetota bacterium, assembly GCA_963849235.1. Classification (GTDB taxonomy): domain Bacteria; phylum Actinomycetota; class Actinomycetes; order Mycobacteriales; family Pseudonocardiaceae; genus Actinomycetospora. Next base: position 395,368 of record CAWKGY010000022.1, read on the forward strand.
CCGGGTGACGTCGGTGTTCCTTGCTGACCCGGTGTGACCGGTCTGTCCGAGAATTCCGCCTCACGATGGACTGGAGGGCTCCCCCGTCCGTGGCGCCGCACATCGGGACTCGATCTCTGCTCACCGTGTCGCAACCCGCCGTGCGGGAGGCTCGTTGAGCCGCCCGGGGGCCAAGCACCGCGCACGGAGGTACAGCGATGAGCTCGAGGATCCGGTGACCTCGGCCGTTCGCGACCGCCCGTCACCGCCCGGACGCCCGCCCGGGGGGCCGAGCCCGTCGCGGCTCCGGCTGGTCCTCGCCGCGGTGCTCGCGGGTGCGGTGCTCGTGCTGCCGCTGGTGCTGCTCAACGGGAAGGGCGGCCGGCAGTCCGACGCGCCGCCGCTGGACGCCTCGGCGTCGACCTCGGCGCCCGCCCGGCCCGCGCCGACCACCACCGCCACCGTCGACCCCCTCGCCGCCGCCCGCGCACTGGCCGCCAAGCCCGCCACCGGCGCCGGGGTCTTCGACACCTCGGTCGGGGACTTCGCGAGCCACTTCGTCGGCAACGGCAACTCCGGGCAGGTCGACGGGGGCGCGGTCCCGCAGCCCACCGACGGCGGGAAGGCCCTGACGTTCGCCATCCCCGGCGGCGGCGAGCGCTCCGAGTCGGTCCCGAAGCTCCCGGAGTACCACGAGGGCGACGACATCTGGGTCCACGACGTCAGCACCCTGCACGACGTGCCGACCGGCACCCAGACGTGGCAGCTCCTGCTGCAGTGGCACCAGAACGCCGACGACGGGTCGCCGCCGATCGCGCTCCAGGCCGGCAACGGACGGCTGCAGCTGGCGAACGTCGGCACCGACGAGCAGGACCTGGGCGCGCTCGGCCCGGACGACACGATCGACGTCGTGCTGCACATCCACTTCTCGCGGGACCCCGGGACGGCCGAGATCGACGTCTGGCGCGACGGGCTCCCGAAGGTGACGAACTACCACCCGCCGCGGGGCACGCTGCTCGACCGCGGCGACTACATGAAGATCGGTCTCTACCGGGATCCGTCGATCACCCAGGACTCCTCGATGACGACGACCCGCCTCGTCGTCGGGCCCACCGACGCCGCGATCAACGCCACGGCGATCACGCCGCGGTAGGGGTGGGCGTCAGCGACGGTCCGTCGCTGACACCTGACGTCAGGATGAACCCTTCCTGACATCGCCCCGTCCACCCCGGGCTCACGCCACCGGCAGCGTCAGGACGAACACCGCCCCCGGCGCCCCCCCGTCGGCGTGCTGTCCTGGATCCCTGTCGGGAGCCGTGCACACCAGGTCGCCGCCGTGCGCCCGCGCCGCCTCCCGGGCGATGGCGAGCCCGAGCCCGGCGCCGCCACCCCGGCCCGCGCCGCCACTCCCCCCGCCCCGCGCCTCGTCGAGCCGCACCATCCGGTCGAACACCCGCTCGCGCTCCTCGGCAGGCACCCCCGGGCCCTCGTCGCGCACCGCCACCCACGCCACGCCACGCGCCACCCCCACCGACACGCCCACCCGGCCCTCCCCGTGCCGGCGCGCGTTGGTCAGCAGGTTGGTCAGGGCCTGCCCGATCAGCTCCGCGTCCACCGCGACCGGGACCGGCCCGCCCGCGTCGAGCACCGCCACGTCGTCGGGGTGCAGCACCGCGTCGCGGTCGGTCTCGACGCGCACCAGCTCCACCAGGTCGACCTCGGCGCGCTCCGGCTGCAGGCCCGCGTCGTAGCGGGCGAGGGTGAGCAGGTCGTCGACGATGCGTCCGGCGCGGCGGGCGTCGCGCACGAGCAGGGTCGCGAGCCGCTCCCGGGTCTCGGCGTCGAGGCCCGGCGCGGTCCCGGCCTCCGCGGTCGCGGCGATCCCGGCGAGCGGGGTGCGCAGCTCGTGCGCGGCGTCGGCGACGAACCGCCGCGTGCTGGCCTCCGACGACCGCGCGTGCGTCTCGGCGCCCTCGAGCGCGTCGAGCATCTCGTCGAACGCCGCGGCCGCCCGCCCGAGCTCGGTGTCACGGCGGGCCGGGGCCAGCCGCTCCCCCCGCCGACCGCCCGCGATGGAGCGGGCCAGCGAGGTCATCGCGTCCAGGGGTGCCAGCGCGAGCCGCGTCGTCAGCAGCAGCGCCCCGGCCGCGACCACGATCGCGATCCCGCCGACCAGCAGCAGGACCCGCCGCAGCCGCCGCTCCGCGGCACCCTCCAGCCCGGGGTCGGCGGCCAGCGAGACGGTGGCCCCGCTCGAGAGCCGCCGGGTCACGGTGCGTCGGGCCGCCGACGACGATGACGACGACGCTGCCGGGACGTCCCGGTTCGCCGCCAGCACCGCCCCGTCCGGACCCCGCACGACGACCGCGATCCCGCCCCCGATCTCGACCCGGCGCACGATCTGGTCCGGCGAGAGCCCCTGGTCGGCGAGCTGCACGGCCTGCAGGGCCCGTCCGTTCAGCGTCGTCAGCGCCTCGGAGCGCGTCTGGGCGGCGAAGAGCAGGTCGGAGACGAGCGCGACCACCACGACGACGACCGCGACCACCGCCACCGACGTCGCCGTGACCCTTCGACGCAGCGAGGCGCCGCCCCAGCGGTTCGGGGTCATGACGACGGCGCCTCCGCCGTCGCGTCCGCCCGCGCGACGTAGCCCTGCCCGCGCACGGTGTGGATCACGCGCGGCTCGCCGAGCTTGCGCCGCAGGGCGCTGACGTGGACCTCGACGACGTTGAGGTCGTACTCGTCCCAGCCCCACACCGCCCCGAGCAGCTGCGACTTCGACCGCACCCGCCCGCGGTTCGCGACGAGGTCGTGCAGCAGCCGCAGCTCGGTCGCCGTCACCGGGATCTCCCGCCCGGCCCGGGTGACGCGCCCGGCGTCGGGATCGACGACGACGTCGGCGACCTCCACCGCGTCGCCCACCCCGCCGCTGCGCCGCAGCAGCGCCTCGACCCGCGCGAGGAGCTCGGCGAGCGCGAACGGCTTGACCAGGTAGTCGTCGGCGCCGGCGCGCAGCCCGCGCACGCGGTCGGCGACCCCGCTGCGCGCGGTCAGCAGGATCACCCCGGCACTCGTCGCGCGGACGACGGGCAGCAGCGCGTAGCCGTCGCGGCCGGGGAGCATGACGTCGAGGACGACGACGTCGGGCGCGAAGTCGCCGAGGTCGTCCTCCAGGCGGGAGCCGTCGGGGCGGGCGAGCACCTCGTGGCCGACGCCGGTCAGCGCCGTCGTCACCGACGCCAGGATGGGTTCGGAGTCCTCGACGACGAGGACCCGGGCGGGACGGTCCACCGCCGCGCCGCCCTCAGGCGTCCGCGCGCAGCACGTACCCGACGCCGCGCACCGTGTGGATCAGCCGCGGCTCGCCCTCGGCCTCGGTCTTGCGCCGCAGGTAGCCGATGTAGACCTCGAGGGCGTTGCCGGTGGTCGGGAAGTCGTAGCCCCAGACCTCCTCGAGGATGCGGCTGCGGGTGAGCACCCGGCGCGGGTTGGCGATGAGCAGCTCGAGCAGCGAGAACTCGGTCCGGGTGAGCGTGATCGGGCGGTCGCCGCGGCGGACGTCGCGGGTCACGGGGTCCAGCGACAGGTCCGCGAACGTCAGCGGGTCGGGGTACTCGTCGCGGCCGGGCTCCTCGGGCGAGGTCCGGCGCAGCAGCGCCCGCAGCCGGGCGAGGAGCTCCTCGAGGGCGAAGGGCTTGGCGAGGTAGTCGTCGGCGCCCGCGTCGAGGCCGGCGACGCGGTCGGACACGGCCTCGCGCGCGGTGAGGACGAGCACCGGCAGGTCGTCCCCGGCGCTGCGCAGCCGCCGGCACACCTCGAGGCCGTCGACGCGGGGCATCATGACGTCGAGCACGAGGGCGTCGGGCCGCTCGGTGGTGATGGCGTCGAGCGCCTGCTGGCCGTCGGTGGCGAGCTCGACCTGGTACCCGTTGAACGCCAGGGACCGGCGCAGGGAGTCGCGCACGGCCCGGTCGTCGTCGACGACGAGGATCCGCATGGTCACAGTCTGGACGCGCCTGCTGAGAAGGGCCTGAGCCCCCGCGGCGGCGACGGCTGAGACGGAGCTGAGGTGGCCTTCGGCCGCCTAGAACTCGACCCGCATCAGCCCGACGACCTCGGCGCGCCAGTCGGCGTAGGCCTGGCCGATGCCCTCGTCGCCGGCCGAGGGCGACGGCACCTCCGACGCCCCCGAGCCGGTGGCCTTCGCGGCGATCTGGTCGGCGGTCCAGCTGTGGTCGACGGTGCGCACGGTGAGCCGCTCCGGGGCCCGCTCGGCGCGCAGGGCGTGGGCGAGCACGCGCATGAGGGCGACGCGGGCCTCGCGGTCGTCCGGGGCGTCGACGTCGATGTTGGTCTGGCCGCCGACGAGGATCACGGTCGCCTCCGGCGCGAGGTTCGGCAGCACGGTCGCCGCCGCCCGGAAGCGCGAGAGCAGACCCTGGGTGAGGAACTGCTCGACCTTCGCGACGAGGCTGCCCTCCGGCGGGGTCATCGCCACGGGGAGCTGCACGTAGGCGTCGAAGGTCTTCCCGCGGACCACCTCGCCGAGCCGGTCGGGAGTGTCGACGACGACGACCTCGGCCCCCGTCCCCTTCACCGCCGAGGACACCTCGTCGAGCCGATCGCCGCCACCGGTCACCAGCACCGTCGTCATGCCCGGAACCCTAGTTCGCCACCCCGGGAGTCGGCAGCAGCGAACGGCCGAAGATCGGTTCAGCCGTAGAGACCGGCGACCTCGGCGGCCCGCTCCGCCATCAGGGCGCGCACCTCGGGCGGGCCGAGGACCTCCAGCACCGCGCCGAACCCGAGCAGGGCCCCGACGGCGGCCCCGGCCGCGCGGAAGGGCAGGCGCACGACGTCGGGCTCGTCGTCCGGCTCCGGGGGCCCGGCCAGCTGCGCGACCACCACGCGCTCGAGCATCGACCGCCACACGGGCTCGACACGCACCCGCACCGTCACCGCCTCCGGCGCCTGCTCCAGCCGGTCCCGCAGCTCGATCCACACGTGCTCGAGGTCGCGGTCGTCCGGGCGGCGGGCCGGCGTGCCGGTGGCGGCGACCTCCTCGACGCGGCTGACCCGGAACATCCGCGGCGTGCCCCGCGCGGCGGCGATGAGGTACCAGGTGCCCGCCTTGCTGACCAGGCCGTACGGGTCGACGGTGCGCCAGCTCGCCTCGCCGTCCCCCGACGCGGCCCGGTAGCGGATCCGGACGCGCTCGTCGGCCGCGACCACGCGCTCGAGGGCGACGAGCGCCGGGTCGTCCCCCGCGGCCTGCCCGGCCCGGTGCCACCCCTGCTGCTCGACGACGACGGTGCGGCGCGCCCGCGCGATCCCGGGTCGCCGGGCCTCGGGCACGGCGGCGAGCAGCTTGCGCACCGCCGAGGCCACCGACCGCCCCAGCGAGCCGCCCTGCTCCCCGTCGGTGAGCGCGAGCAGCGCCCGCATCTCGCCGTCGGTGAGCCCGCTGACGTCGGTGCGGAACCCCGGCATGAGCACGACCCCGCCGTTCCGGCCGCGCTCGACGTAGACGGGGACGCCCGCCGAGGAGAGCGCCTCGACGTCGCGGGCGACGGTGCGGGTGGACACCTCGAGGCGGCGCGCGAGCTCCGGGGCGGGCAGCCGGCCGTGGGTCTGCAGGAGCAGCAGGGTGGCCAGGAGGCGGTCGGAGCGCACGGACCGAGATTCTCGCAGAATCACGACAGCACGTGTCGGGATTCGGGGCGCATCGTGCTCCTCATGACGATCACGACCGCGAGCCCCACCGGTGCAAGCCCCACCAGTGCAAGCAGAGCCCCGTTGCTTGCACCCGGTGACAGGAAAGCCCCGTCGTCGACGCACCACGTCCTCGTCCCCGAGGGCCCCTTCTCGCTCGGCCTCGCCCGCACCGCGGTGATGCGCTGGGCCCCCGTCTCGCGCTTCGCCCGCGACGCCGCCCGCCCGCTCGTCCTCGCCGCCATCGCCGACGACGACCTCCGCCCCGTCGCGTTCGCCCTCACCCAGGACGAGCTCGACGGCCCGGTCGGGGTCGAGATCACCGGCACCGGCGATCCGGGCGCGGCCCTCACCCAGTGCGCCCGGATCACCTCCCTCGACCACTCCGCGGTCGGCCTCGTCGGCCCGGACTCCGTCGCCACCCGCGACCCGGCCGTCGGCACCCTCCTCGCCCGCCGCCACGGCCGCCGTCCCACCCTCTTCCCCAGCCCGTACGAAGCGGCCGCCTGGGCGGTGATCTCCCCACGGATCGGCACGGCACAGGCCGCGACGCTCACCCGGCGGATCGCCGCCGACCACGGCGAGACGCTCACCCTCGCCGGCGAGACGATCGCCGCGTTCCCGACGCCGGACGTGCTGCTCGGGCTCGACGAGATCCCGGGCCTGCCCGCCGAGAAGGTCCGCCGGCTGCACGGCGTCGCGCGGGCGGCCCTCGACGGCGAGCTCGACGTGGCCCGCCTCCGGGCGCTGGGTCCCGACGGTGCCCGCGCGGCCCTGCGTCGCATCCGCGGCATCGGGGAGTTCTGGTCGTCGGGGATCTGGCTGCGCGCGTGCGGCGTCGTCGACGAGTGGCCCGACGAGCCCCGCGCCACCGCCGCGCTCGCAGCACTCCACGGCCGGGACCCGGCCGACTACGACGACCCCGCCACCCTCGCCGCCGCCACCGCGCCGCTCGCCCCGTTCCGGATGTGGGTGGCCTTCCTGCTGCGGATGGGCGACGCGTGACCGCCCCGACCTCGACCCCCACTCCGGACCACCGCAACCACCCCCACCAGGAGGACCCCGTGGACGACCCCCGCCCCGCCCTGCTCCGCGCCGCCGACCAGGTCGCCGGCCTCGTCTCCCCCGACACCGACCTGACCGCGCCGACCCCGTGCGAGGGCTGGACCGTCGGCGACCTGCTCGCCCATCTCGTCACGGTCCACCGCCGGATCGCCCACGTCGGCCGCGGCGGCCACCCGTTCGACCTCCCCCACCAGAGCCCGCAGGACGACGCCCCGGCCTACGTCGCCGCGCTCGCCGACGGCCGGCGCGAGGTCGCCGAGGTCTGGGGCCCGGACGTCGACCCAGCGGTCCTCGACCGCGAGCTCACCGTCCCCTGGGGCGTCGTCCCCGGCCGCGCCGCCGCGTGGGGCTACGTCCGGGAGCTCGCGGTGCACGGCTGGGACCTCGCGAGCGCCCTCGGCACGGCCGAGGCCCTCGACCCGACGCTGCCCGACGCGGTCATCGACCTGGTCCGCGCGGCGCTGCCGGCCGAGCCGCGGGGCGGCGACATCCCGTTCGGGCCGGTGGTCGAGGTGGCCGACGACGCCGGGTCCTACGCCCGGTTGGTCGGCTGGCTCGGCCGCGACCCGTCGTGGGCACCGGCGGTCACAGGGTCCCGCTGAGCGCCTGCAGCCCGAGGCTGCTCACCCCGACGAGCGCCCACAGGCACGCGCCGAGCAGCAGCGGCCGGACACCGGCGCGGCGCAGGTCGCCGAGCCGCAGCGAGAGCCCGATCCCGGCGAGCGCCGTGGTGATGAGGAAGGTGCCGACGGCGGTCAGGGCGGGGTGCCATGCCGTCGGCACCACCCCGACCGTCGTCAGCGCCGACGCCGCCACGAACCCGACGAGGAAGAGCGGCACCAGACGCGACCAGGGCAGGCCGCGCCGGCCGCGCCGACCGCCCAGCCCCCTCGACCCGCCGTCGTCGACCCGCTGACGACGCGCGACCCACAGCGCCACCGCCGTCACGACCGGGATGATCATCAGGCTGCGGGTCAGCTTCACGACCACCGAGTACGGCCCGGCGTCGCCGCCGTAGGCGTAGCCCGCCGCCACCACGGAGGAGGTGTCGTTGATCGCGGTCCCGGCCCACAGCCCGAAGGCGTGTGCGTCGAGCCCGAGCAGGTGCCCGAGCGGCGGGTAGGCCAGCACCGCGACGACGTTGAAGACGAAGATCGTGCCGATCGCGTAGGCGACCGTCGACTCCCGCGCCTTGAGCACCGACTGCGTCGCGGCGATCGCCGACGCGCCGCAGATCGCGGTACCGACGCCCACCAGCAGCGTCGTGTCCCGCTCCACCCCGAGCAGCCGGCCGACCAGCCACGCCCCGCCGAGCGCGACCACCAGCGTCCCGAGCATCACCGGCAACGACGAGGCGCCCACCGACGCCACCTGGCGCAGCGAGAGCGTCCCGCCCAGCACGACGATCGAGGCCTGCAGCACGGGCTTCGCGGCGAAGGAGAACCCGGGGCGCCACCGCTCCCCCGGGTGCAGCACGACCGCGATCAGCACCCCGAGCACGATCCCGAACACCGGACCGCCGACCAGGGGCACCTCGGTGCCCGCCGCCGTCGCGACGCCCGCGACGACGAGCGCCACCGCCAGCCCCGGCACCTGCTCGCGGACGGTGTGGCGAGCGGCAGCGCCCGAGGACGACGGGTCCGGACGCCGAGCTCGGGTGATGGTCTCCGGAGTGGCCACGAGGTCTCCCTCCCTGCCGCGACGAGCCGATCAAATGTCCGTACTTATATGTACGGACATTAGGGGCGGCACGATGTACGGTCAAGTCGGGAGAAGGGACGGTCGGTGGGGCCGAGGGCACTGGAACGGACCGGCGGGCGGCCGCTGTGGGCGCAGCTGCAGGACGACCTGATGCGCCGTATCCGCGCGCACGAGTTCGACGCGTCCTTCCCCGGCGAGCTCGCCCTCACCGAGGAGTACGCGGTCAGCCGCCACACCGTCCGCCAGGCGCTCGGCCAGCTGCGCGCCGACGGCATCGTCGTCGCCGAGCGCGGCCGCCCGCCGCGCCTCTCCCACGGCGGCCCGCCGCCGGGGATCGACCAGCCCGTCGACGAGGTCTACAGCCTGTTCGCCTCGGTCGAGGAGTCCGGGAGGACGCAGACGAGCACGGTGCGCCGGCTGGACCGGGTGGCCGACGGCGTCGTCGCGACCCGCCTCGGACTCGAGGAGTCGACCCCGCTGCTGCTGCTCGAGCGCCTGCGCCTCGCCGACGACGAACCCCTCGCCTGGGACCGCGTGTGGCTGCCGTGGGAGATCGCCGAGCCGCTGCGTCGGGGTCGACCTGACCCGTACCGGGCTCTACGCCGAGCTCGCGACCCGCGCCGGGATCCACGTCGACGGCGGCCGCGAACGGATCCACGCCGACGTCGCCGACGCGGGGGTCGCCCGCCTGCTCGCCATCGCGGTCGGCGCCCCGGTCTTCGAGATCGACCGCCTCGGCTCCTCCGGCGACCGGCCGGTGGAGTGGCGACACACGACGGTGCGCGCGGACCGCTTCTGCCTGTCCGCGACGTTCGGGACGCGGGGGTCCGCGACGCCGTGGTCGCTCGAGCAGGCCGGCCCGGCACACTGAATCCGACCCGACGCCTGGAGGACCCGATGGACGACGCGCTGGCTCCCGCGGCCGCGAGGTCGCTCGCCCGCTGGCACGCGATGGTCGACGCGGGCGACCTCTCCGCCCTCGAGGAGATCGTCCACCCCGACGCGGTGTTCTCCTCGCCCGTGGCGCACACGCCCTACCGCTCGCGCGAGGCCGTCGTCCTCGCCCTGCGGGCCGCGTTGTCGGTGTTCTCCGACTTCGCCTACCACCGCTCGTTCGTCGCCGAGGGCGGACGCGACGTCGTCCTCGAGTTCCGGGCGCGGGTGGGCGAGCGCGACGTGCACGGCATCGACATGATCGCGTTCGACGACGACGGCCTCGTCGTCAGCTTCGAGGTCATGGTGCGACCGATGTCCGGACTGCAGGCCCTCGGGACGGCGATGGCCGAGAAGGTCGGGAAGCAGTTGGGCAGCTACGCCTAGTGCGCGGGCTCGATGTCGTCGAGCCAGGAGCGGACGGTGCTCGCCGTGAGGCCGTCGACGGGCCCGAGCAGCTCCCGGAGCTGGCTGGTCATGCCGGCGATCGACGCACGATCCATCTGGCCGCCGGTGCCGCCGCGGGCGCTGAGCGTGCGGGCGAGCTCGACCACGCGGTCGCGGTGACCGGCGTCCAGCCCGCCGTCGCTGAGCTCCTCGATGTTGGCCAGCACCGAGCGGGCGGCCACCCGGGCCTGCTCGCCTGCCCGGTCCTCCTCCATCACCCGGGCGACGTTACCGGAGCTGCCCAGCAGATAGATCGCGCACGATCGAACGTGCGACGACGGTCACGCCCGCAGCGAGTCCCGGTGTGCGGCGATCGCCGCCGCGAGCTGGTCGGCGTGGGTGCGCACCGCCGTGCTCTCCGCGCCCGCGACGTCCTCGACGGTGCGGCCGAGCAGATCGGCCAGCCGCGCCAGTTCGTCGAGGGCCTCGGCGGAGGGTCGTCCCGGATCCGCCGCCTGGTCGCGCATCCGGGAGGTCACCCGACGCAGAGCGTCAACCGCCTCCCGGGCGCTCGACACCTCGCACTTCTCTCCCGACACATCCACGGGCTACCCGCTCGGCGTGTCGGCACGCTCCGTCGTGCCCGCAACATGCCGGATGTCACCCTCGTGCCGATCGTCGGTGACGCGGCGTCGGTCAGGCGCGGCAGAACCAGTCGGCGTCGCGCGGGGCCGACCCCGGGAGGCCTGGCGCGGGGAACGTCTGCCGGAAGGTGAACGCCGTCGGCGCCGGCCCGAACTCGCGGAGGTGCGCGAGGTCGCCCGCGTACACGATCCCAACTTCGGTCGCGAGCCGCATCGAATCTTGCGCGCGTCGCTCCCGAGATCGTGATCATGCTCGAGCACTCGGGCGTGAGCGGCTCGGGGAGGAGGACGAGGGTTGGCGACGGTGCCGCTAGGCTGCTGCTGGGCCCCCGTAGCTCAGGGGATAGAGCACCGCTCTCCTAAAGCGGGTGCCGCAGGTTCGAATCCTGCCGGGGGCGCCCCTCCTGACCAGCGGTTTCACCGTTCGGGCCCAGAGCTTCACCGGCCTCTGGGAATCACGGGCGGCTGAGGACACAAGAAGGCCCGGAGCCGACAGGCCGGGGGCCCACGGTCAGGGCTCGCGCCGCTCGATGGCGACGGTCGTCGCCACCTTCGGTGAGGGCCGCGATCACTCGAAGCGTGCTCTGCCACCGCGCCCAGCCGGATGGGAGAGCCTCGCGCGGCGATCGGTGCCCGCGAACGGCGCGGGGCTCTGCGCCGCTGATGCCGTGATCGATCGAGTCATCAGTCTCCACGGGCCCGACGACCCCGGTTCTACGGCTGTCAAAATCGTGCTTAGCGTCGCAGATCGTGAGCGAAGAGAACGCCCCTCGGTTCTCGGGCGGGGTGCAGCGGGCCAACGAAACGGTGAGCAAGCTCGCCGCGACAGACTCCTCCGAACCCGACGCTCCGGCACCTCGCTCGCCGAACGACTTGCTAGCGCCCACACGGCGAGCCGAGTTGGCGACCGAGCTGTTCCGACACCTCAGCCGCGAGCTCCCAGCTCTACGTCTACCAGAGGATCCCGAGGTCGAGCTCCTCGCGGCCGGATGGCTGGCAGGCTTCCGTTCCTCACGCACCCGACGCGCCTACGCGAGCGATCTCGGCGCGCAGGTCGGGTGGGGCCAGGGCGGTGGGCCAATGTTCGACGCTGTCCGCGGCGCGGTGCTGGCGCTAGCCGATGTGCTCGCCGTGCTCGGCCGCCACCGCAGCCAGGACGCTGCTGAACTGCTCCATCACCCCGTGGTGCAGCAGGCCGGCGTAGCTGATCCTGGCCACCCCAAGCTGGGCGAGTTTGGCCGGTGAGGGCCCTGGCGGGACGCGCAGTACGTTGACCGGGCCCGGGCAGGCCGCCACTAATGTTGCCAGCGCGTCGGCCTGCCACAGCCCGATCGGGTACACGCAGTCGGCGCCGGCGTCGAGGTAGGTCCGCGCCCGGCGCAGGGCCTCTGGCACGAGGTCACTCTGGGCGGGTCCGGCCGCCCCGGAGAAGGCCGCTGGGATGAACACATCGATCCGTGCGTTGATCACCAGCAGGTACTCCTGATCGCACGCGGCCTGACGCACAGCGTGCAGCCACGCCGCGTGCTGCTCGGGATCACGAAGTGCCCTGGCCGCGTGGTCGCTGTCCTCGAGGTTGCAGCCGGCCGCCCCCATGCCGCGCAGTTCGCCGACCAGCTCCGCGGGCGCCATCCCGTATCCCGCCTCGACGTCCACGGTCACCGGAACCTCGACGCTGCGGACGATCCGTGCCGCCGCAGCGAGCATCTCGCCTGCCGGAGCCCCTTCGTGGTCGTCATAGCCCAGCGCGGCAGCAACTCCGGCGCTCGTGGTGGCCACGGCGGGAAACCCGGCCGCGGCGACCGCCCGGGCTGTAGCCGCATCCCATGCGTTGGGCAGCACCAGCGGGGCCCCTGGCCGGTGTAGCGATCGCAGCAGGTCGCACCTGCCGGCCAGGTCGTTCGCGACGGTCGTCATCGGTCTCACCCGCGCTTCCTAGGGACCATATCAAGGCATTGCGAACATAACAGGTCGCCGACGATTATCACAAGGCCCTGATAAGCTGCGTGGATGACTGTGCCGTCGATCGGGGAGCGCTACCGCGGCGTCGAGGGCCACATCGGTTTCCTGCTGGTGCAGGCCTGGAACACGCTGCGCGCCGCCATGGACACCGCCTTGCGCCCGCACGACCTGACGCCCTTCCAGTACGGCGCGCTCAGCGTGCTCGCGCGGGATCCCGGTCTGTCCGGCGCCGACCTCGCGCGGGCCTGCAACCTCACTCCTCAGGCGATCAACGAGGTCCTGCCCACACTGGAGCGCAAGCACTTGATCGAACGCCGCCCACACCCGACCCACGGGCGCATCCGCCAGGCCACGCTCACCGACGAGGGCCGTGAACGGCTGCAGGCGGCCAACCCGGCTATCCGGGCCCTCGAAGCGACCCTCGAGGACGGCTTCACCGCAGATGAGATCGTCACCATCAAGACCTGGCTCGTCGAAGCCGCGAAGCGTCTCTGAGCACGTCCGCACCCACCAAAACCGCCGTGACTCTCTCGCACCGGTAGCCGGGCCCGATCTCGAGGTGGGTGCCCCGATAAGCGGGATTGGGGCTATCCACTCAAGCGGAGTAGTTTGATGTTGTGGCCGGACCGCGGGCAGGAGTGCATTACCCGCGGTCGATGGGCGAGTTCGGAGCCTGGTTCGCCACCGACGCGGACTGCCTGGACTACCTGGAGTGGCTGCGCTGGCCGACCGGGTTCTGCTGCCCGTCCTGCGGGCATGACCAGGGCTGGCGGCCCCAGTGACCGCCGGTTCGAGTGCACCGGCTGCCGGGCTCGGACCTCGACCACGGCCGGGACGATCTTCGACCGGACCCGCACCCCGCTGACGGTGTGGTTCGCCGCTTGCTGGGCGTTCGCCAGGGACAAGGGCGGAACCTCGGCGCTGGGCCTGCAGCGCAGCCTGGAGATCGGCTCGTATCAGACGGCGTGGACGATGCTGCACCGATTGCGCTCGGTGCTGGTGCGTCCCGACCGAGAGCGGTTGGCCGGGGTCGTGGAGGTCGAGGAGACCTACGTCGGCGGACTGGAGCCCGGTCTGGCCGGAGGCCGCGCTCGCGGCAAGAAGGTCCTCACCGTGATCGCGGTGGAGACCAGCACCGGCCGGGGTCCGGGCCGGGCCAGCATGGCACCGATCCCTGATGGGTCGGCGGCCTCGCTGCACGCGTTCATCACCGAGAACATCGTCCCGGGCTCCACGGTGATCACCGACGCCTGGAACGGCTACCAAGGCCTCGAGGGACTGGGCTATCGCCACGATCGGCGCAGGCAGGCGCGCCGCCCGAGCCGCCGGCGAGGACCCGAACGAGCTGCTGCCCGCGGTGCACCGGGTCGCCTCGCTGCTGGAAGCGCTGGCTGCTGGGCACCCACCAGGGCTCCGTGGAACCGGGCCATCTGCCGGCCTACCTCGACGAGTTCGTCTTCCGGTTCAACCGCCGCCGCTCGCACAGCCGCGGGCTGGGGTTCTACCGAGTCCTCGAGCTCGCCGTCGCCGGGCAGCCGCTGCGCGACCTCGACCTGATCACCACCCGACGCCCCCGCGGCCAGCCACCGAGAACTCCCGGCGGCCACGGCCACCCCGCCAGCCTCGACCGCCCACCCGCCAACCTGCCCTGGCGAGCCGCTGACCAGCCCAGCTCCGCTTGAGTGGATAGCCCCAACCGGTCTTATCACGGCATGCGGCTCTATTGAACATAGGCGTCCGCTGGCCGACGAGAAGCGAGGGACCGAGCCGTACCCATCCGCTAGAGCCCACGGCACCCTGATCGGAGCGCCTGAATCTCTTACCTCTCCTGATCGAGTAGTCGCGCCGCCATGGGCCAACCTCACGTTGCAGGGCGGATCGGGGATGTACCGGCTTCGATCTTGCTCTGGGTGCCTGAAGCGGGTGCCGCAGGTTCGAATCCTGCCGGAGGCGCTGCGACGTCGTAGCGGTGCTCGACACCCACACCGCCCTCGAGCACCGCCGCTGGCGACACACCACCCGCTTCCTACTCGTACACCTGGACCTCACCACCAGGCGATCTCGCCGCCGACCCCGCAGGACCTCGATCAACCGAGCGCCGAGTGAGGCCCGACGAGAGGCCAGGTTGCGGGCGCACCGGCGTCCAAGGTGGTCGCGTCCGCCGGGCCCGGGACAGAGACGATCCGACACCCGACACCGTGTTCCTGACGGCGCGCAGCCGGGTCCCCCAGCCATCGTCGAGACCGGCGAGAAGGAGCTGAAGGGTGCCTCAGCGCAGGGTTCGGGCACCGAGGTCGAGGGTGTGCCCGGTGATCCAGCCTGCGATGCGGTCGTCGAGCAGGAACTGCACCGCCGCGGCGACGTCGTCGACCGTGCCCAGGCGACGTTGGGGATGGGAGTCGGCCAGCCGGTCCAGCACAGCCGGAGGTAGACCGTCGATGCGCGGCGTGCGCACGGTGCCGGGGGTCACCGCGTTGACCCGCACCCCGCGGGCTGCGGTCTCGGCGGCGACGGCGCGGGTGAGGGTGAGCACCGCCGCCTTCGCGACGGCGTAAGCGGGGGACGCGGCGCTGATGGTCGTCGCAGCATCGGAGCTGATCGTCACCACCGCACCACGGCCGCGCTCGGCCATCGGCGGGACGAACTCGCGCAGCGTCAGGAAGGTGGCGGTCAGGTTGCGCTCGAGGGTGGCATGCCAGTCGGCCACCTCCAGCGCCGCCAGCGGAGTGGGCCGCCCCCCACCGCCCGCCGCGGCCACCACCAGTTCGATCGGGCCCAGCCGTGACTCCGCGGCGCGACGCAGCGCAGCGACGCTGTCCGGATCGGTGAGCTCGGCGGAGATCGCCAACGCGTGTCCGCCGGCAGCCGTGATGTCGCGAGCCGTCGCCTCGAGGGCCTCGACGTTGCGCCCGGACACCACGACGGCGGTGGCGTCGTCCGCCACGGCGCGGGCGATCGCCGCCCCGATCGCGCCGGAGGCGCCGGTGATCAGGGCGACCGTGCTCGCTGTGGCGGGCTTCGTGGACGGCGACATGGCTCCTCCAAAACGATTACAAGATGTAATCATCTTGTCAGGGATATCGTCTGTCAAGGAGTGCGGCCCTGTTCGTGCCCCGATGCCCACCTGCTGCGGTCGGCTCACGTGGGAAGAAGAGGCGGGCCTCGCCCCCCGATGCGCGCGAGGACCATCAGAGCGCGCATCGTTCAACCATCGTTGGAATCTGGGCGCAGCCGGGACGTGGACCCGGACGAGCCGTCAGCAGAAAGCACCGTGGGCCGTTTCGAGGGTCGGCTCGCGTTCGTGACGGGCGCCGCGCGCGGCACGGGCCCGCAGGCTCGCAAGCGCCTCGCGGAAGAGCATGGCGAGGCCGACCGGGTCATCACCGCGCCCCCGACGCCTTGGAGCGCCCGGAAGAGGTTGAGCTCGGCCAGGCTGCCGGCCACCCGCACAGCGGCGAAGCCAAGGTGAACAGCCCGACCGCGCCCACCAGCGCCGCCGGCCGCCGAGCAGGTCCCCGAGCCAGCCCGCCACGGGGATGAAGACCCCGCGGGCGACCAGATAGGCCACAGAGACCAAGGCCAGCTCACCGGCCGACCCCCCATCTCACGACCGATGGTCGGCAACGAGATGGTGACGATCGTCGTGTCGAGTACAGACATGAACGTCGCAGCGACGTACACGACCGGTACGACCCGCGATGCCCAAGGAGTCAGTCCGAACTCTTGCGCCCGACGATTCTCTTCCAGAACCTCTCGAGATTGTCGACGCCTCCGAACGTCGAAGTGAAGAGTGTGGTGTCGCTGACGAGCAACCTTCCCGGGAAGACGCCGGCGCGGGACTGCAGCAGAGCGTCGAACATGTCGCGCCCGTCACGGAAATACGGATGAGGCGGGGCCGTCGGGTCGATGCGTTGGCGAGCGAGGACGTCAACCTTCTCGATGGCTTCGCCGATGCGCGCCAGGTGCGGAAGATGTGGGTGCTTGTTGAACGCCGGGACCCCGTCGAGAAGGTCGAGGCGGTCTGCCGCCCGATCCATGTCGATCGCTGCAGGCGATCCGTCGGCATCGACCGCGGGGTGCAGACCGAAGCGGTTCTCTACCGGGACCCCGAGCCCCGCGATTAAGGAGCGCACGTATCCCCCGAATCCCTGCCGAGGGGGGATGGTCTTGTCGCCGTGGTGGGAGAACTCCGCCTCTTGCTGCCCCTGTATCGCGTCGGGTTCGAGACCTTCCTCGTCACCGATGTCATGATGGGGGCAGAGGAAGACGACGCGGTCTGAGTCCTCGAGAAACCGGCGGAGCGCCTCGATCTCGTCCTCGGCCGCACGCTGCTCGGTTCTGAGGGAGTCGGAACCGATGATGATGAGCGTATCGATCGGCTCGAGCGCCGACCATCGGAGCGGCTGCTTCGTGCCGTCATCGAGAACACGCTCGATCTGGACGACCTCATGACCCGTCATTGACTGCGCGAGCGCGATATAAAATCCGAGTAGATCGGCCTCAGGAAGTTGTCGAGGAAACCGGCGATGCCCTGGTCGAACTTCAGTGGATCAGAAATGGTTCGAAGGCGGGGCTAGACGGCCCGGCGCAGCTCAAAGAGTGCGGGATACCGATCGTCGATCTCGGTCTGTGGTGCGTGCAGTTCAGCGGCCCGACTCCAGGCGAAATAGATCATCACACGTCTATCGGTCATCGATGCTCCTTCTCACGATCCTTCTCGGCAACCGGTGATTCCGGAGAGCCACGTCACTCGACGGTCGCGTCGACGGTCACCGTGATGTTCCCGCGGGTCGCGTTCGAATACGGGCAGACTTGGTGCGCGGCCACGACGAGATCGTCGGCGGTCGCCTGATCGATACCGCTGAGCTCGGCGTGCAGCGCCACCGTCAGACCGAACCTGCCACCGCCGAGCGGACCGATGCCGACCTCTGCGGAGACCGACGAGTCGGGGATCATCAGCTTCCGCGCTCGGGCGACGGACTTCATCGCCGAGTGGAAGCACGCCGAGTATCCGGCGGCGAACAGCTGCTCCGGGTTCGTGGCGCCACCCGCCCCACCCATCTCCTTCGGCGTGGCCAGGTCCAGGTCCACGAGGCCGTCCGACGAGCGGACGTGGCCGTTGCGTGCGTCGCCGGTCGACATGGCCGCGGCGGTGTAGAGAACCTTCACGGTGGCCTCCTCAAGTCTGATGATCAACGCTGGTACCGCACGACGGGAGAGGTCGAGAGTCCCTGGGCGTGCCCGTCCTGCTCCCGGTGTACTGAAATATTAGCCACTCCACTCTGCTGTTTCACAGAGCTAGACCTGGCCGTCCGGCTGCGGCGAAGCACACGTCCGGGCGTCCTGGACCCGCGCTAGCGTGGATCACCGGCGCGAGGTCCCGATCACCGCAGGAGAGTCACGTGACGCACCCCCAGGAGCGGGTGTCGCTCGGCGAAGCCGCCTACCGACGGCTCCACGCCGACATCGTCACCTGCCGACTCGCTCCGGGGCAGCGCCTCACGGAGCGGCAGCTGGTCCTCGACACCGGGTTCGGGGCGTCGCCGCTGCGTGAGGCGCTGACCCGCCTCGACCACGACGGGCTGATCCGGACCCTGCCGCGCAAGGGCTATCAGGTCACGCCCCTGACCCCGAAGTCGGTCGACGATCTCTTCGTGATGTGGGAGATCGTCGGACCCGAGATCGTCCGTCTGGGGCTGGGCAACGCGACACCGGCCCAGGTCGCCGAGCTGCAGACCGTCCTCGAGCAGGGCCCCTGGCCCGAGCGCGCCTCGGGCCGCGACGTCACGCTCGACCAGGTCGAGGCAGCGCGCGAAGCGTTCTCGATCCTGTGCACTGCGACAACCAACGATTACCTCGCCGCCCTGTTCCACCGTATCTCCGGTGACATCGAGCGCGTGTGGGCACTGATCATCGACGGGGACGGCGGAAGCACACCCTCGCTGGATTCCACCGACTTCTGGCGGGAGGCACAGCTCCTGCACCGGGAGCCGGACGAGGCCGCCGAGGCGGCCAGGCACTACATCGAGCAGATGCACCACCGCGTGCTGCGGATCGTCGCCCGCTGGCCGTCGGTCATGCAGAGCGAGGTCGCCCCGATCCGGTCCGCGAGGGCCTGCGGCTGACCGCGCAGGAGGCCCTTGGCAGGACGGCCGCGGGGCCGCCCGCCGGGGATCAGCCCGCTCGACCGGGACGGGGCGAGACATTGCAGAATCCATCTGTGATGTATCACAGTGGTGAGGAGCACCGTCGCCCTCCGGAGCACTCCGTGACGACCGGGCGACCCGGCGACCGCCACACCCGAAGCACGGAGGCCCCACCATGTCGCAGACCGCCACGGAGTCCGCGCCGGCACCGGCCGTGCCCGACCGCCCGGCGACCACCGCCGACAACCTCGGCGTCGAGCGCATCACCGAGACCGTCCTCGCCCAGATCG
Organism: uncultured Actinomycetota bacterium; assembly: GCA_963849235.1. Classification (GTDB taxonomy): domain Bacteria; phylum Actinomycetota; class Actinomycetes; order Mycobacteriales; family Pseudonocardiaceae; genus Actinomycetospora. The sequence goes on from CAWKGY010000022.1 coordinate 414,187, forward strand.
ACGCCCCGGACCCGCGGATCGGCGAGCTGGCCCGATCACTGATCACCCACGTGCACGACTTCATCCGCGAGAACCGGGTGACCTCGCAGGAGTGGATGGCCGGGCTCGATTTCCTGGCCCGTGTGGGGCACTGGACGAGCGAGACCCGCAACGAGTTCATCCTGATGTCGGACACCTCGGGCAGCTCCACACTGGTCGATGCCCTGAACAACCTCGGCCCGGCGAACATGACCCCCACGACGGTCGAGGGCCCGTTCCACTCCGCGGCGCCCGCGCGGGAGATGGGCGAGGTGATCGCCACCGACGAACAGTGGCAGCGCGGCGACCGCACCCTCATGCACGGCCGCGTCCTCGACCCCGAGAGTCATCCCGTCGCCGGAGCACGCATCGACATCTGGCAGGCCGATCAGGTCGGTCTCTACGACGTGCAGGACAGCTCCATGGAAGCGGGTGACCTGCGTGCCCTGCTGACCACGGCGGCCGATGGTCGTTTCTGGTTCCGCACCGTGAAGCCCTCGAGCTACCCCGTGCCGACCGACGGCCCCGGCGGCGAATGGCTGCGCGCCACCGGCCGCCAACCCATGCGTCCCGCCCACATCCACGCCCGCGTCGAAGCGGAGGGCTTCCGGCCGCTGATCACCCACCTGTTCGTCTCCGGGAGATCCCTACCTGGACATCGACGCGGCCTTCGGGGTTCGCGACGGCCTCGTCCTGGACTTCGTCGAGGAGCACGATCCGTCCGCGGTGCAGGCCGCCGACATGCCGGGGCCGTACTTCGACGTGTCCTACGACTTCGTACTCGTCCCCACCACCTACGAGCACGACCGGTCGGACGACTGACCGCGGCTACCGACCACCCGACGACGGCCGGCGCAGGGGCGACGAGCACCTTGACACTCTGAAATGTCAGTCCTAGTTTCTGAAACATCAGTGTGGCGACGGCGCCACGCTCATCCGACACGCGGGGAGCAGCTGCGTTGAGGTACTCCGACGTCGCCATGCCGCTCGGAGGCGTGTGGTCCTCGCCCTTCGCGAAGTGGCAGGGCACCCTCGCCGAGACCTCCGCCCTCGACGTCGCCGCCGCGGTCACCGGCCGGGCCCTGGCCGAGCGGGGCCTCGACCCGGGCGAGATCGACGGGCTGGTGCTGGGGTGGACGGTGCCCCAGCCCGACATGTTCTACGGTGCGCCGACGCTGGCGGCCCGGCTCGGGCTGCCCGGGGTGAGCGGGCCGATGATCAGCCAGGCTTGCGCCACCTCGGTCGCCGCCCTGGCCGCCGCCGCGGGCGCGATCCGGGGCGGCGCCGGGACGCAGCTGGTCGTGGCCGCGGACCGGACGAGCAACGGGCCGACGCTGTCCTGGCCGGCGCCCTCGCGCCAGGGCGGCGCCCCGGTGACCGAGCACTGGGTCCTGGACAGCTTCGCCCGCGACCCCGGCACCGGCCAGGGCATGCTCGCCACCGGCGAGAGCGTGGCCGCCGAATCCGGCTTCACCCGCGAGGAAGCCGACGCGGTCGCCGTGCTGCGCAGCGAGCAGTACACGTCGTCGCTGGCCGACGACCGCGCATTCCAGCGCCGCTACATGGTGCCGATCTCGATCCCGGGGAAGCGTCGATCCCTGGAGCTCGACACCGACGAGGGCGTGCGTCCGGTCGACGCCGAGACCGCCGGCAAGTTGGCGCCGGTGACCCCGGAAGGCATCCACACCTTCGCCTCGCAGACCCACCCGGCCGACGGCGCCGCGGGGGCGGTCGTGACCACCGTCGAGCACGCCCGCCGCCTCGGTCACGGGGTCGTGCGGATCCTCGGGACCGGGTTCGCCCGGGTGGCGCCCGCGCACATGCCCCAGGCCCCGGTGCCCGCCGCGCGCGCGGCACTCGCATCCGCAGAGCTCGGATTCGGCGACCTGCACGCGGTCACCACGCACAACCCGTTCGCGGTCAACGACCTCTACTTCTCCCGCGAGACCGGGGTCCGGCTCGAGGACATGAACACCCGCGGCTGCAGCCTGGTCTTCGGCCACCCGCAGGGGCCGACCGGGCTGCGCTCGATCGCCGAACTCGTCGAGACCCTGCGCGAGCGCGGCGGCGGGCGGGGGCTGTTCACCGGCTGCGCGGCCGGGGACACCGGCGCGGCAATGGTCGTGGAGGTCGACCGATGACCAGGGCCTCGATCGCGCCCACCTTCGCGCCACCGCACATCGAGCGTCACGACCTCGCCGACGGCCGGGTGCTGCTGCGCTCGACCGACCCGCTCGAACCTCACGCGGTCTCGGTGATCCACGACTTCCGCGCCCACGCCGAGGCCCATCCCGACCGGCTGCTCGTCGCCGAGCGCGACACCGCCGCTGGATGGCGGCGCACGAACTGGGGGGAGATGCGCGCCGCGGTCGACCGCCTCGCCCAGGGACTGCTCGACCGCGGGTTCGCCGACCGTCCGGTCATGGTCCTCTCGGGCAACAGCACCCTGCACCTGGCGGTGACGCTCGCCGCGATGACCGTCGGGACACCGGTGGTGCCGACGAGCGTCGCCTACTCACTGCAGAGCACCGACCACGCCAAGCTCCGCGCCATGGTGGCCCTGGTCGACCCGGGCCTCGTCGTGGCCGAGGACGCCGCCTTCGCGCCCGCCGTCGCCGCCGTCGCCGAGGGCCGCACCGTCCTGTCGGGGGCCCTGGACGGCGCCCTGCCACCCGCCGAGCTCGGCGCCGACCCCACGTCGGCCGTCGACGAGCGCTGCGCCGCGCTCCGTCCCGACACCATCGCGAAGATCCTGTTCACCTCCGGCTCGACCGGCACTCCCAAGGGCGTGATCAACACCCACGGGATGCTCGCGGCCAACCAGCAGCAGATCCGCCAGGCCTGGCCCTTCCTCATCGACGAGCCCCCGGTCCTGCTCGACTGGCTGCCCTGGAGCCACACCTTCGGCGGCAACCACGACACCAACCTGGTCCTCACCCACGGCGGCACCCTCTGGATCGACGACGGCCGGCCCGCCCCGTCCCTCGTCGAGCGCACGGTGGCCAACCTCGCCACGGCCCGCCCGACGATCTACCTCAACGTCCCCGCCGGCTACGCCGCCCTGCTCCCCCACCTCGAACGCGACGACGATGCCGCCCGGGCGTTCCTCGAGCGGCTGCGGCTCGGGTTCTTCGCCGCCGCCGCCCTGCCCCAGGAGCTCTGGGACCGGCTCAGCGCGCTGGCGCGCCGACACGGCTCGGACATGCAGATGACCACCTCGTGGGGCATGACCGAGACCTCCCCCGCCGCGACCACCGCCCACTTCCCGATCACCCGCTCCGACTGCCTCGGCGTCCCGCTGCCCGGGATGGAGGCCGCGCTGGTCCCGACCGGGGACAAGCTCGAGCTCCGGGTCCGCGGCCCCAACGTCACCCCCGGCTACCACCGGCGGCCTGACCTGGCCGAAGAGTCCCTCGACGAGCACGGGTTCCTGCGCACCGGGGACGCGGTCGCCCTCGCCGACCCCGACGACCCCGCGGCCGGGCTGGTTTTCCGCGGCCGGATCGCCGAGGACTTCAAGCTCGCGTCGGGCACCTTCGTCAGCGTCGGGACACTGCGGCCCCGCCTGCTCTCGGCGGCCGCAGGACTGCTCACCGACGCCGTGCTCTGCGGTGAGAACACCGGCGCCGTCAGCGCCCTCGCCTGGCTGCACCCCGACCACGCCCACCGCCACCGTGACGGCCGTCCCGACGACGACCTGCGCCGCGACATCCGATCCGCCCTGCAGCGCCTCGCCGACGAGGGCGGCGGCGCCTCGCAGCGCGTCGAGCGCCTCCTGCTGCTCACCGAGCCCGCCGTCCTCGACGCCGGCGAGATCACCGACAAGGGCTACGTCAACCAACGTGCCGTGCGGGAACGGCGAGCCGACCTCGTCGCCGTCGTGACCGCGGACGATCCGTCCCCCCATGTCCTCACCCGCATCGGATGAGCGCACCACTTTGACCCGAGGAGCCCCCTTGACCGCACCTCCCGATTCCGGTCTCGCGGTCACCCCGACGGCCGGACTCGACCACGCGGCTCTCGACCGGCTGAGCGCTCGCATCCGCACCGACGTCGACCGGGGCCGCTACCTCGGGGCATCGGTCCTCGTCGCCCGCGGCGGCCTGGTCGGGCACCGCGACACGATCGGCGACGTGGCCCCCGGGCGGCCGGCCGACGATGACGACGTCTACCTGCTCATGTCGATCTCCAAATCCTTCACCGCGACCCTGGTCCTGCGGGCGATCGATCAGGGCCGGTTCACCCTGGACACCCGGGTGGCCGAGCTCCTGCCGGAGTTCGCTGCCGGGGGCAAGCAGCGCGTCACGATCCGCCAGCTGCTCACCCACACGGCGGGGACCTACGCCGGGTTCGCTCCGCCGCCACCGCTGACTCTGATGAATGACATGGGTGACCTGCCCCGCAACGTCGCGGCGGTCGCCGGGCTGCCGGCCGCCTACACCCCCGGCGCGCGGGTGGTCTACAACCCCTTCGCCAGCTACGCCGTGCTCGGTCAGATTCTCGTGGCCACCGACCCGGCCGGGCGCTCGTTCCAGGCCATCACCCACGAGGACCTGTTCGCGCCGTTGGGCATGGCCGCCACCTCCTACGGGCTGCGCACCGATCATCCCCGGCGGGTGCCGGTCTCGGCCCCGGAGAGCCACACGGCCCGGGCCGCGATGGTCGCGCTGAACTCGGCGATCGACGAGCGCACCGAACACCCCGCCGGCGGCGCCTTCGGTACGGCCGACGACCTGTTCCGGTTCGCCGAGATGTGGCGTCGCCGCGGGGAGGACGGCACCCACCGCGTGCTCTCCCCCGCCCTCGTCGAGTACGCGACGCAGAACCACACCGGCGAGCTGCGCAACGAGTTCTGGGACGCCGACCGCGAGGCCCGCGACATCCCCGCCTACCCCGCGAACTTCGCGCTGATGGGCGGCTACGTACGGGGGACCGGCCATCACCTCACCCCGTTCGGCCACACCGCCTCACCCCGCGCGTTCGGCGCGGTCGGCGGCGGATCGACCATGTGGATGGTCGACCCCGAGCGCGACCTCACCGTCGTCTTCCTCAGCGCGGGCTTCCTCGACGGCCTGGATCATTTCCAGCGCCTCCAGCAGCTGGGCGACCTCGCGCTCGCGGCCTGCCCTCCGTGAGCACCGGCCACCGACGACAGGAGCGCCGACGATGACCACACTGCCCACCGTCACGGCCGTGATCGACGAGGCCGTCGGGTCCGGGCGGATACCCGGTGCCCTCGTCGCGGTCAACGCCGGCGGCACGGCCGTACACCGCGGCGCTGCCGGTGTCCTCGACGAGGAGACTCGTTTCCCGCTGGGGTCCGAGACGGTGCTGTGGCTGGCGTCGTTGTCCAAGGTCATCGGCACCGTCGCCCTCATGACGCTCGTCGACGACGGGTCTCTCGGTCTCGACGACCCTCTCTCGCGGTACGTCCCGGCCTTCGGCGAGCCGGGGCGGGTCCGCGCGCTGCGCCCCGGATCGCCCTCGCCCCTGGCGCCGCCGTTCGGTCCCCCGCCCGACCCGCGCCCGGAGTACGACATCGTGCCCGCCGAGCGCGGGCTCACGGTGCTCGACCTGCTCACCCACACCGGTGGGCTGCAGAGCATCTTCCGGTGGAACCCGGAGTACGTCCCGCCCCGGCCGGCAGAGACCCTCGCCGAGCATGTGCCCGGTCTCGGCGGCCTCGTGCGCGACTTCCAGGCCGGTCAGGACTGGGCCTACAGCAACGGCGCCTCCTTCGACGTGCTGTCTCGCATCATCGAGATCGTCGCCGGGGAGGACCTCGCGGCGTTCCTGGGACGCCGGGTGTTCGACCCGCTCGGCATGCGACGCACCGGCTTCGGGCGCGCTGGAGGACCGGGCACCATGCCGCTGCCTGCGCCGTTCCTGGACAACCCCGTCGTCGCCGGCGACACCTTCCGCACCACCTCGGCCGGGCTCTGGGGCGACGCCGAGGACTACCTGGCCCTGGCCGACATGCTGCTCGCTCGGGGGAACCACGACGGCAGCCAGGTCCTCACGGAGAAGAGCGTTGCGCGCATGACGACCAACCAGGTGGGCGATCTCTGCCCCGGACTCAACGGCCGTGACCCGGCGCCCGGTGTCGGCTTCGGCCTCTCGCTCGCCGTGCTCGACGACCCGGAGGCCGCAGACGAGGCGTTGCCCGCCGGGACCTTCGGCTGGGACGGCGTCGGGACCCGCCGGTTCTGGGCGTGCCCGAGCGGTGGGTGGTCGCTGTTCGCCTACGCCCCCGACGTGTCCGTGCAGCGCGACATCGAGGCCGCCGTCTCGTCCGCACTGACCTGAGCAGGACGACGTCCACCGCGCCCGGTCAGCACCGCGGACGTGGTCCTGACCCGCGGGCACCCGAGGGATCCGCGAGCTGAGTCCGACGTCCGCGACCCGCTACTGTGCTGGGCCATCGGTTCGGAAATGGGGATGACGATGACCGACCCGGCCGCGCAGCGTCCACCGTCGCAGACCGAGGCTGCGTACCGGACACTGCAGACCGAGATCGTGGCCTGTCGGCTGGCCCCCGGCGAGCGCCTCACCGAACGCGGCCTCGCCGAGAGGCTCGGCTTCGGCCTCTCGCCCATCCGCGACGCGCTCACGCGGCTCGACCACGACGGGCTCATCCGCACGCTTCCCCGCAAGGGCTACCAGGTCACCCCTCTGACCCCGAAGTCCGTCGACGACCTGTTCGTCGTCTGGGGAATCGTCGGCCCGGAGATCGCGCGCCTCGGAGTCGAGAACGCCGATGCCGACCAGCGCGAGGACATCGCGTCGGCTTTCGCCCGCCTCACCGGACCCCCGGGCGGAGACGACGACACCGCGCGGCAGTGGGTGGACAGCGCCTGGGCAGTGTTCGCCGCGCTGGCAGTAGCCGGTGGGAACGACTACCTGGTCACGATCTTCGAGCGGCTCCAGAACGAGATCGCGAGGGTCTGGACGACCCTCGCCGGTGCCGACCCCGGCTTCTCCGCCGACGACGGCGACTGGGAGGACATCCTCGCGCGGCGGGACGGTCCCGCCGCCGCCGCCGTCGTGCGGGACTACGTCGCCAGCGCGAGACGCCGTGTCATGGAGATCCTCAGCCGATGGCCCTCGGTGGTCGGCAGCGAGATCACGCCGCTGCATCGCTGAGCGCAGCCCGTCCCCGGCCGCGCCGACCCGAGGCAGTTCCACCCCTCACCCGGCCCCCCACGGAACAGACCAGCCGCGAGGCCACGTCAACACGCCCACCACTCCCGGGCCGACGCGCTCAGCGAAAAGCGTGAAGTGGTCGAGGTCATAACCTTGACTGCTGAAACCTCGGTTACTACCTTCTGAAATATCACAGAGGTCCCTGAGCGTCGCGGAGCCACGGTCCAAGACCGGCCGGCGATCACCGGAACGGGGTCCTCGCCGACACCGCTGTCGCTCTCGGAGGGCCTCCCGTGAAGGTTGATCTCTTTACCCCGGTCGTCTACTACGGCTCCACTACCGAGGCCGACTGGCCGATGCCGGCCAGTCTGTTCGAGAGCGAGCGCGGCAGCCTGTCGATCCAGCGGGGGTTCGAGCAGTTCGAGGCGGGCCACGAGGCCGGCTTCGACGCGCTGACCCTGGCCGAGCACCACTACTCGCCCTCGCAGATGGCGCCCGCGCCGCTGCTCTTCGCTGCGGCCCTCGGCCAGCGCCTGCCCGACGCCGAGATCGGGGTGCTGGGCACCGACCTGCCGCTGCACAACCCGGTCGACATCGCCGAGCAGTACGCGACCCTGGACAACCTGCTCGGCGGCCGGCTGAAGTTCGCGCTGCTGCGCGGCACGCCCAACGAGTACATGACCTACGGGACCAACCCGTGGGAATCGCGGGAGCGGTTCGAGGAAGCCGTGGAGCTGATCATCCGCTGCTTCACCGAGCCCGAGCCGTTCGGCTGGGAGGGGCGACACTTCCGCTACCGCAACGTGGCCCTGTTCCCGCGATCGCTGCAGCAGCCCCGGCCGCGCATCCTGCTCTCGGGCAACAGCGCCTCGTCGGCCCGCTTCGCCGGCCGAATGGGCTGCGACCTCGGGCTGAGCTTCCTCCCGGCCCCCGCCGCCGCCGCGCACGTGCAGGCCTACCGGGAGGCCGCAGCGGAGGCCGGGTGGACACCACGCGCCGAGAACATCCTCTACCGGCAGTTCAGCTACGTCGCCGAGTCCGACACCGAGGCGCGCCAGGACGTCGAGGCGCAGGGGTGGCCCGCGGGCACCGGCCTGTTCAACTCCAAGAACCCCGAGATCATGGCGGCCATGGGCGTCATCGGCGCCGCCATGGCCGGGGTGCCCAAGGGAGTCGTCCCCGACATGTCGAAGGCCCCGAGCATGTTCGGTCCCACCTTCGTCGGCTCACCCCAGACCGTGCTCGACGACATCCGCGAGTTCGTCGATCTGACCGGCGTCGGACGCGTCGAGCTCAACCTGACCGGCGGAGCCGGGGCCCTGAGCCACGAGAACGTGATGCGCTCGATCAAGCTCATGGGCGAGACGCTCCTGCCCGCTCTGCACGCCGACGCCGCCACCGCCAGCTGATCCACACCCGTCCGAGCGAAGCGAGAGCGCGACCATGACCACCGCACCCACGTCTCCGGCCCCCGGAGCCGCCTTCACCACCCATTCGGTCACCGTGGGGGATTTCGACGTCCGCTGGTTCGAGGCGGGCGAGGGCGAGCCCCTCGTCGTGCTGCACGGAGCAGGCGGCCCCGTCTTCACCGTCGCCCTCGACCTGCTGGCCCGGCAGCACCGGGTCCTGCTGCTCGAGGCGCCCGGGTTCGGCGAGCAGCCCAACGAGGTGCACCAGACCCTCGAGGAGCTGGCCGAGACGATCGCCGACACGATCGCCGCGATCGGCCTCGAGCGCTATCAGCTGCTGGGCACCTCGTTCGGCGGGGCGACCGCGCTGCTGCTGGCACTGTCCCACCCGGACCGGGTGACCTCGATGGTGCTCGAGGCGCCCGCCGCGTTCCGCGAGGACGCGACCTCCCCAGCCGACATCCCGCCCGACGACTTCGTCCGCCGGTTCCGGGTCCACCCCGAGCGCACGCCGGCCTTCGCCCCGCCCGACCCCGAGATGATGGCGCGCACCTGGCCGTTGGTCGACCGGCTGCTCGCGACCCGACCCGAGTACGACCAGGCCCTCGCGGACCGGTTGCCGGGCTGTCCCGTCCGCACGCTCGTGCTGTTCGGCGACCGTGACGGCATCGTCCCGCCGCAGAACGGGCGCACCTACCGGCGACTGATGCCCAACTGCTCCTACGTCCTGGTCCACGACGCCGCCCACGACATCCAGGGCGACCGCGCAGAAGCCTTCGCCGACGTGGCCGGCGACTTCCTCGCCCGAGGATGGCAGTTCCTGATTCCTGAACAGTCGACGCTGATCAACCCCTGACCCACACCCCCGGCGGAGGTCGGCATGAAGTTCGGTGTCTTCTACAACCCGATGGTCCCGAAACCAGCCGGCGAAGCGGACTGGGAGCCCGACCAGGAACGCCGGGCGTTCACCGAAATGCTCGAGCAGATCCGCTTCGCGGACAGCCTCGGCTTCGACTACGCGTTCCTCGGTGAACACCACTTCATGCCCGAGTACGCCCACAACTCCGCCACCGAAGTGCTGCTGGGCGCGCTCGCCGCGACCACCCGCACCATCCGGCTCGGGACCGGGATCGTCCACACCTCCCACAACGACCCGGTGCGGGTCGCCGAGCGCATCGCCACGCTCGACCAGATCTCCGGCGGCCGGGTCGAGTTCGGGTTCGGTCCCGGGACCCCCGCCGAGATCGCGCCGTTCATCGGGGCCGGCATCGATCGCAAGGGCGAGCGATCCGACGCCGCGGCCCGCGTCGCGGCCGACATCCTCGCGGCGCGCGGCGTATGGCCGGGCACCTCGGAGGAGTTCTTCCACTACCCCCCGGTGAACGTCGTCCCCAAGGCGTTCCAGTCGCCGCACCCACCGCTGTGGACCTCGACAGCACGGCCGGGCATGGCCGCGGGAGTCGCCCAGCGCGGGCTCGGCCAACTCATGCTGACCCTCGCGGGCCCGGACGCCGTCGCGGCCGAGGTCGCGTCGTACTGGGAAGCACTGCGCTCGGGCCCCGTCCGGCCCCTGGGGTCAGGCGTCAACCCCGCTGTCCTGACCTTCACGATCGGCCTGGTCGCCCCCACCGACGAGCTCGCCGAGCAGCGCGCCCGCGAAGGGGTCGAATTCTTCGGGTTCGGCCTGACCGGCGGCAGCCAGGCGCGGGTCGGCGACCCCGAACACCACCTCTGGGACGCCTTCGGCGACTTCAAGGCCGGCCGCGGCGACATCCGCACCCTCGCCGGGACCCCCGAAGCGCTCCTGCGGACCGGGGCGATGTTCGCCGACCTGCCCGGCACCATGATGTGCGGGCCGGAGAAGGCCCGCGAGTTCACCCGGGCCATCGAGGCCACCCACGCCGACGGCCTGCTGCTCAACCAGCAGTTCGGACGCACCCGGCACGAACACCTCATGGAGTCCCTGGAGATTCTGGGCGACCCAGATCATCCCCGAGTTCCGGGAGCGCGAGGCCGAGCACGCCGCCTGGCGCAAGCGAGCGCTCGACGGCTTCGAGCACCCCGTCGTCAGCTCACTGTGACCGCGGCGCGATGACCAGGGAGATCGTCATGGGAGGAGCACTCGCCGGCCTTCGGGTCGTGGACTTCGGGCAGTGGCTGTCCGGGCCGCTGCTGGCGACCTGGCTGGCCGACGCGGGCGCCGACGTCGTCCGCGTCGACCCGCCCGGTGGTCCGCGGTGGCAGCACCCGGCCAACGCGATGCTCCAGCGCGGCAAGCGCAGCATCGTGCTCGACCTGACCGACGACGAGGACCGGCGCACGGCCCAGCGGCTGGTCGAGCGCGCCGACGTCGTGGTCGAGAACTTCCGGCCCGGGGTCATGACGCGGCTCGGGGTAGGCCCTTCCGAGATGGTCGCGGCGAACCCCCGACTGGTCTACTGCTCGCTGCCCGCGTTCTCCGAGGACGACCCCCGAGCCGGTGTGCCCGGCTGGGAGGGCGTCGTCTCCGCCGCCGCCGGCATCTACCTCTACCCCGGCTGCACCCCGATGGACTACATCGGCGACCGCACCGGGGAGCCGATCTTCAGCGCGATCCCCGTGACCTCGACCTACGCCGCCCTCGTCGCCGCGCACTCGGTGATGGCCGCCCTCCTGGTCCGGGAACGCAGCGGCCTCGGTCAACGGGTCGAGGTCCCGATGTTCGACGCGGCGTTCGAGCTCATCGGGGCCAGCGTGATGCAGACCGACCGACCCCCCAGCGGCCCGGCCGGACCGCGGATGACCGCCTCGCTCCCCCAGCTCGGGCACTACCGCTGCAGCGACGGCCGCTGGCTCGAGCTGTGCCTGTTCCAGGACAAGCACCTGGCCTGGTTCGCCGAGACGTTCCTGCCGGCCGAGTGGATCGCCGACGGCATGGGGGACGCCGAGCGCATGCTCACCGACCCCGAGCTGCAGGAGCGCGCCCGCCACCGTTACGCCCGGCTGCTCGCCACCCGCCCGGCCCGCGAGTGGGAGATCGCCATCAACGAGGAGAGCGGGGCCTCGGCCGCGCTGTGCCAGACCAGCGAGGAATGGCTCACCCTCGACACCCACGCCCGTGACTGCGGCGCCGTCATCGAGCTCGACGACCCCGAGTACGGGCCCACCACGCAGGCGGGCTTCCCGGTGCGGATGTCGGTCACCCCGCCCGCGGTCGCCTTCCCCCGCCGGCCGCTCGACGCGGACCGGGCCGCGGTCCTCGCCGAGCTCGACCAGCCGGCCCCGACCCCGCCGTGGCGCCGGGCCGGCCCGGGCCCGACCGACAGGCCCCTCGCCGGCGTCCGCGTCCTCGACGTGGCCCAGGTCCTGGCCGGGCCGACCGTGAGCCGCATCCTGGCCGAATACGGCGCCGACGTCGTGAAGATCCACAGCTTCAGCGACCGCCAGCTCGGCATGCACCTCTACACCAACAGCGGCAAGCGCTCGATCATGCTCGACCTCAAGACCCCGGAGGGCATGGCCGTCTTCCGACGGCTCGCCGAGGGCATCGACGTCTTCGTCCAGAACTTCACCCGCGGCGTCACCGACCGCATGGGCATCGGCGAGAAGACCCAGCGCGAGAGCAACCCCGGCCTCGTGTACACCTCGATCAGCGCCTTCGGCCACGAGGGCTACCGCGGCGGATGGCGGGGCCGCGAACAGCTCGGCCAGGGCCCCACCGGGATGCAGACCCGACTCGGCGGCGACGGCGAACCCCGGATGGCGCCCTACCCCTACAACGACTACGCCTCGGGCAACCTCGCCGCCTTCGCCACCATGCTCGCCCTGTTCCACCGGATGCGTGGCGGCGAGGGCCAGCACGTCCAGTCCTCGCTGGCCCACAGCGGGACCTTCCTCCAGGTCCCGTTCATGGTCGCCCACCAACGTCGGGTCTGGGACGAGCCCACCGGGCAACAGGCGAAGGGCTGGGGGCCGCACGACCGGCTCTACCCCGGCGCCGACCGATGGTTCTACCTGTGCGCCCCGGACGGGTTGGCCGACCTGCCCGAGCTCGAGGGTCTAGACGAGGACCAGCTCACCGCGACCTTCCGCGCCGCGCCGGCACAGCAGTGGGTCGACCGGCTCGTCGCGGCGGGCCTCGGCGCGCACGTCCTGGTCGACCAGCCCGACCTGATGGACGACCCGGTCGCCCGCGCCCGCGGCCTCGTCGTCGAGCGCGCGCACCCCGGCTTCGGGCGCGCACGCATGGCCGGCCCGTCGGGACGGCTCCGGGTCACTCCGACGCGGCCCGCGGCACCGGTCGGTCCACCCGGCGCGGACACCCGCGCCGTCCTCGACGCCCTCGGCGTCGATACCGAGGACCTGCTCGCCCGCGATATCGCCCGCGACGGGCTGCCCGAGGGCACGACGTTCGTCGGGATGTTCCGGTGACCGCACGACATCTCTCACGGCGCGAACAAACCGCCCGCCCGAGTTCCTGTCCAGGGTGGACAGATCGATTCTGGAGGATCCCATGACCGAGACGATGCCCGCCGGCGTGCACAGCGCCGAATTCGACCCGGACGACCCGCCCGAGATCGGGACGGTCGCCCACGCGCTGTGGCTGGTCCATTGGCACTTCACCTGGGAGAACCCTGACCAGGTCGACAAGCTCGGGGAGCTCTATCACGACGACATCGTCTGGGAGGTCCCGGCGCGACGAATCATCTACCGGGGCAAGAAGGAGGTGCTCGACAACTACCGCCGGGTCTTCGAGAGCGCCGAAGGCCTGACGCAGGTCCCCATCGAGCGTTACGGCACCCCGGAGCGAGTCTTCGACGACTGCGAAGCCACCTTCAGGCTGACCAGCAGCCACGGGTTCCCCAACCACCTCATGCCGCTCGGCACGGACGTGGCGATGCGGCTCATCCACAACTTCCACATACAGGACGGGCTCATCATCCGCGAGAACGGCTACGAGCTCTGGCGACCCGCCATCCGCGGCTGACGGACCGGGAGATGCGGGTGGGGCGATTTGCGACGGACGAGGAAGTTCTCATGCACTGGGTCACCCGCGGCCACATCCACCTCGACCGCGTGGCCTGTCCGTGGCTGATCGCCCGGTTCATCGACGGCGAGGCGACCTTCGGCTGGCTGAGCCCGAACGATCCGGTACCCCCGGAGGCCACACCGTTCGCACTCCCGGGGGCCGATCTCGGACCGCATGACGCCACGGGGAGCTGCTTCCGCAAGATTCTCACCAGGTTCGGGGTCACAGGCCCCGAACTGGGCGCCATGGCGCTCGCGGTGGAGACCGGGATCGCGGTGGCGCTCGGGAAGGCGCTGCCCGACGCGCCGGCGGAGGTCGTGCTGCACGGCAGGTCGATGGCGTCGTTCTCCGAATCGATGGCGGTGCTGAACGACGGGGACGACGACGCCAATCTCGCCGCCTCCGTCCCCTACTACGACGCGGTCTACGTCTCATTGTGGTCGGTGTTCGGGGACGCTCCGGCGCTCCCGGCGGACCTACTCGGACGCATCGAGGCGCAGCGAGCCGCCCGGGACTGGTCCAGCGTGCTGCCGCCCTGGCGGGCCCGTCCGCTGCGATTCACCTCACCGACCACGACCGGGGAAGGTTCTCGATGACCGCCACCGCGGTGCGCGTCCTGATGGCGCGGACCGGCATGTCGCCGGCCGATCTGCGTTGCGAACAGGTCCCGCCACCGATCCCCGGACCCGAGGACGTGCTGGTCGCGGTGCACGCCTCGGCGGTCACCCGCAGCGACGCGCTCAGCGTGAGCGGGGCGATGCCCATGACCACGTTTCCCCGGGTTCCCGGCCGGGACTTCGCCGGCGTCGTCGTCTCCGGACCCGAGGTCCCGGTGGGAACGAGGGTCTGGGGCGCAGGGGGGCGCGAGCTCGGCTTCACCGTCGACGGGACTCACGCCGAGCTGGTCGCCGTGCCCGTCACCGCAGCAGCAGCGATCCCCGAGTCGATGTCGTTCGACGAGGCCGCTGCGAGCGCGTCGGCGTACTTCACCGCCCACGAGGCCCTCGTCCGGGCCGACGCCGAGGGCGACACCGCCTTCGTGCTGATCACCGGAGCGGTCGGGGCGGTCGGCACGGCGGTGACGTGCCTCGCCCACCACCGAGGGGCCCGCGTGATCGGAGCCGTCCGCGGACCCGAGGAGAGGGAGTATGCGCGCAGCCTCCCCTTCCACGCCGTCGCCGACACCGACACCGACGACCTGCTCTCGGTGGTCCTCTCGGCCACCGAGGGCGCCGGTGTCGACGCCGCCGTCGACACCGTCGGCGGTCCGCTCCTCTCGCCGGTCCTGGCTTGTCTCGCCCAGTGCGGGAGCGCATGCGTGATCAGTTCCGCGCCGGGGAGCCCGCTCGGCTTCGACGTTCTGGAGTTCTACCGCAAGGAGTTGCGTCTGACGGGCCTGAACACCGGCCGGTCGGACTGCCGCCGCGCCGGCGAGATCCTGCGCTCCCTCGCGCCCCTGTTCGAATCCGGCGAACTCCAGGTGCCTCGTGTAGCCGCGCGCTACCCGCTGACCGACGCGGCCACCGCCTACCAGGCGGTCCTCGCCGGCGCGGCGGGCCGGGTCCTGCTGCTCCCGCAGACGTGAGAGCCACCGTGACGACCGGTGAGGCTGCGCCCTCCGAGCAGGTCCGCATCGAGGAGCGTTTTCTCGTCGTCGGTGGGATCGAGCGCTCGTACCTCCTCCTGACGCCGGGCCGACCCTCGAACGACTCTGCGCCCCTGGTCGTGGACCTGCACGGAAGTGGCTTCGACCCGGAGGATCAGGTGCGCGTCGACCGGGCCGACGCGCTCGCCCGCTGCGGCGCGGTGGTCGCCCTCCCCCGCGGTCATATCGCCTACCGTCTGATGCCGGGATGGCCGCTCGGGCGCGCTTGGAACGTGCCGGGCGCGCCACTGCCCGGCGAGACCGTGCCGCGGGCCGCGCCCGACGACGTCGGGTTCGTGGTCGATCTCGTCGGGGCCCTGCTCGACTCGCCCCGCTCGCCGATGCCGGTCGATCCCGGTGCCGTCCACGTCGTCGGGTACTCCGGGGGCGCCCGTCTCGCCGCCCATCTGCCCGGAGCCCTTCCGGGGCTCGCCTCACTGACCTGCGTGGCCGGCCTGCGCTACCCGGTCCCGCTCGCCACCAACACGGTCTCGATCACCGCGATCCACGGCAGCGCGGACCCCATCAACCCCGTCGAGGGCGGCGCGGGACCGCGGTGGTCGGCTTCGGTCGAGGACTGCGCACGTGGCTGGGCCGCTGCCTCGGGCTGCGCCCCGGAACCGACACCGATCGAGCTCGGTGAAGGTGTCGTCGAGCGGCGGTTCGCTCCGGGTCCGACCGGGGCGACGGTGCGGCTCGTCGTCGTGCCAGGCCTCGGTCACGCCTGGCCGGGATCACACAACGAGCGGCACCGGGCCTACTTCGGTGCCACCGGGACGTTCGACGCCTCCGCCTATATCAGCCGGTACATCGTCGGAGAGCCGGGCCGCGCGGACCCACACCGCTCCACACGAACAAACGCGAAGAAGGAGAACCGACCATGAGGCTCGTCGGCTTCGTCAGGAACGGCAGGCGCCACATGGGCGCGGCGGAGGAGGACGACCGCGTCCGGGACCTCGGCCCGGCACACGAGTTCTGGGCCGATCCCTACCTCGCCGGGAGCACCTCCCCGGGGGAGGCAATTCCGTGCTCCCATATCGTGTTCGCTCCGCCGGTCCCCGAGACCTCCCGCATCTTCTGCGTCGGCGTGAACTATCGCGACCACGCGGCCGAGGCGGCGGAAGCCGTGGGCCGCGAACTGCGACCGGACCCGATGGTGTTCGGACGCTGGCAACAATCGCTCGTGGTGGACGGGACCGCCGTACCCGTCCCGCCGAACGAGGACGGACTGGACTGGGAGGTGGAACTCGCCGTCGTGATGGGTCGCAGCACCTGGGCGGCGCGCGAAGCCGACGCCCTGGACCACGTTTACGGCTACACCGCGTTCAACGACCTCTCCGCCCGCCGCAAGCAGTACCTCACCTCGCAGGTCACGCTCGGCAAGAACGCCGACCGTAGCGGGCCGATCGGCCCTGTGCTGGTCACTGCCGACGAGTTCGGTGATCCCGCTGGGGTGCACGTCGAGACCAGGGTCAATGGCCAGACCATGCAGTCAGCCAATACCAAGGACCTCATCCACAACATCGGTCAGATCATCGAGTTCCTCACCGACACCGTCACCCTGCTCCCCGGCGACGTCATCGCCACCGGCACCCCGGGAGGCGTCGGATTCGCGCGGAAGCCTCCGGTGCTGCTGCATCCCGGCGACGTGGTCGAGGTCGAGATCGAACGAATCGGTGTCCTGCGCACACCGATCGTCCACCGCTCCGAGGTAGATCGGTGATCACAGGCCTTGACGATCTTCGGCGTCACGGGATGCGGCCGTCGCGATGGAGCACAGGGGACGCCCACTGCCGAGTCCCCGGCCTCGATCCAGCCGCCCACTACCTGGGTAGCCCTACCGACGCGGTAGCCGCCTACATCCCGATCCCCGCAGCCGGGCTGGTGCCCGAGGCCAGCGCGTTCCTCGCGGCCGCGATGCTCGACGCCGACGTCACCCCGGTGCCTGCAGCCGAGTGTTCTGGAAGTGCGCGAACCGCCAGCCGGCGTCGGTCCGGAGGACGACGAAGCTGACGGTGGAGTCCCGGTTGGTCGCCGACGCTTCACCGGGCACCGTGGTCCCAGGGCCGTGGGCGACGACCACCGCGACGTCCGGTGTCAGGAACCGGACGTGGCGGTCGGATTTCGCGCCCGGCGTCATCCGGGACCCGGGCGCGCGGGCGAAGAGCCAGCGGTGGCCGTCGACGATCTCCGTGCGGCCGTGGGAGACATGGCCGAAGAAGGTCACGTACGTGGCGTCCTCGGTGAACAGCGCGCCGTAGGCGCCGGCGTCACCGGCGTTCCAGGCGTCCGAGAGTGCGGTGAGCAGGGCCTCGATCGGCGCGTTCGTCGTCATCGGGCCATGCTCGGTCGCGGCAGGGCGGACCGGCTCCGTGGTCGACCCCGAGAGAACCCGGGGTCAGCGGTAGTCGGGACTGGGGGCCGTCGAAACGAGACCCCGCCCCTCCCGGAGCAAGGACCCGGCGGACGGCGGTGGCCAGACTGCGGCGACGAAGCCCGCCTCCTAGCCCTTCCGCTGGGCCGTGGCCAGCGGTTCCCGCCTGGGACGGCTAGCTGGCGCTACTCGTTCGACTAGATGTCCTGACCGGACAGGTCGCGACACCGGAGAGGATGGCGAACTGCGGTCCGGTGGGCTCCAGGTCCGTCGGACAGGTCGTGATCCGGTGGCATCTCCGAGCGGGTCGGCGCGGATGGCGTACCGGGGATCGGGGTCGGGCACAGCCGGGCTGCGTCGCCTAGTAACCCGGCTTGTTCGAGAGGATGATCAACCTGGTGATCTCGTCGCCCTCGAGCGAGAAGTAGAACGTGAGCACGAGCGGGTCGGGCGCGTGGGTCTTGTCGTACTCGCCGTCGACCTCGGCAGAGACGATGAAGTCGCCGTGGTGCTCGAACGCCTCGCGGAAGGTCGTCCAGACGACCTTGTCGCCCACGATCTCCCGGTCGGCCCAGCGCTTGATCGCCTCCGGCCGCCAGAACTCGCGACGGACGTCGTTGACGAGCGCGTCGTCGACGAACGGCGCGACCATGCCGTCGCCGTCGAACTCGTTCATCGCCACGAAGTAGCTCTGAACGGGCTTCGGCATCTCGTCGATGCTGTGGGTCATCGGACCTGTCCTCTCGTACGACGTGATCGAGTCCGGCTCGCCGGTCACGGGCTGCCCATCGATGACGCCACGCTATGTCAGGTCTCCGGGACGACGAATGCCTCAGGCGCTCCGGCTCATTGCCGATCGTCTCGATGGTGAGGCAGAAGGGCCATAAGCTCCCCACGTGGATCTGATCGGGGACGCGGTGGCGGCCACTCGCGCCGGCGAGCCCCGGTCGGCGCGTGCGCGACTGGTCGCTCCATGGGGGCTCCGGCTGCCGGCCACGGGCGGGATCGGGTTCCACATCGTGGTGCGGGGCGGCGCGTGGTTGCTCCCACCGGACGGCTCGGCGGCCATCCGGCTCTCGGCCGGGGACGTGGTGCTGGTCAGCCGCTCCCGCACCTACGGGCTGGCCGACCATCCGCACACCCCGCTGGCCGACGTCGGTCCCGGCCCCCACGCGTACTGGACACCCGACAGCGACCTTCCCGGAGGGGTCACCCCGACGGTTCTGCTGGGCGGCTCGTACTACCTGCACGATGTCCGCCCCCACCCCCTCATCGCCGCGCTCCCCGCGGTGATCCACTTCTCCGCTCGTGACGGGGACCTGCACTCGGTGCGCAGCGTCGTCGACCTGCTCGCCGCCGAGATGGACTCCGACCACGTCGGGGGCAACGCGGCGGTCCCGGCCCTGCTCGACCTGCTGCTGATCTACGGGATCCGGGCCTGGTACGAGCGCGCCGACGTGTCGGTGGGCTGGGCCGAAGCGCTGCGCGACCCCGGCCTGAGCCGGGCGCTGAGCGCCGTGCAGCGACACCCGGCGCACCACTGGACGGTCGAACACCTCGCCCGCGAGGCCGACATGTCGCGCGCGGTGTTCGCCCGGCGCTTCCGTGAGCTCATCGGTCAGCCACCGGTGGCCTACCTGACGTGGTGGCGCATGACCGTCGCGTCGGCGCAGTTGCGGGAGACGACGAGCTCCGTCGCCGCCGTCGCCGGCCGGGTCGGTTACGACTCGGAGTTCGCGTTCAGCCGCGCCTTCCGCCGGGAGTTCGGCCTCGCGCCCGGGCTCTACCGGCGCCACCATCGGAGCTCCGGCGTCGATGACTGATCTCGAGCCGACCACGGGGTTCATCGACGCGTCGAGGTCAGCGGAGGTCGTGTCGCGAGCTCGGAGAGGTTCATCGCGGCCACGCGCCGCACCGGCGGTAGGGCACCCAGGCCGCGCAGGACCGTGTTCCGGACGCGGGCGCCGGGCCCGGACAGGGTGGCGGCGCGTGTCATGCGGTCGGTGACGGCCACGACCTGGCGGGCCACGGGTCGCCGGTCCCGCTCGTAGCCGTCGAGCAGGGCCGGGTCGGCGCCGTCGGCCACCACGGCACTGAGCCGGGTCCCGAGGTCGACGGCGTCCTGGATGCCGGTGTTCATGCCCTGGCCGCCCGCGGGACTGTGGACGTGGGCGGCGTCGCCGGCCAGGAAGACCGGGCCGCGGCGGTAGTGCTCGGCGAGCCGGTGGTGCACCCGGAACCGCGAGCTCCACGCGAGGGACCTGACGACGCCCGGCGTCCGCGGTCCGCGAGCGGCGAGGAGTGCGGCGACGTCGTCGGCGGTGGGGTGCTCGGGGGCGTCGTCGACGGTGGCGACGATCCGGTGCCTGCCGCCGGGAAGCGGGGCGACGACGACCAGCCCGGCCGGTGAGAAGAACAGCTGGACCTCGTCGCGTGGCAGCGCCCAGTCCATCTCGACGTCGGCGAGGACGAACGACTGCGGGTAGGCGGCGCCGGTGAACCCGATCCCGATGAGCTCGCGGATCTGCGAGTGCATCCCGTCGGCGCCCACCACGTAGTCCGCGAGGATCTCCTGCGGCCCGGCCGGCCCGCTGACGAGCGCGCGGACGTCCGTCTCGCCGGTCACATCGATCTTCTCCAATGTGTGGCCGCGCAGCACCCTGCCGCCGCGCTGCTCGAGTGCGGACCCGAGCACCGCCTCGGTGACGTTCTGGGGCGCCATCAGCGTGTACGGGTAGCGCGTCGGGAGCCCGGAGAAGTCGATCCGCAGCAGCGTGGCGTCCCGGTCGCGCACCGCGAAGCGCGGGACCACGACGCCCTTCTCGATCAGCGGTGCGGCGAGCTCGAGCGAGTCGAGGACCTCGAGGGTCCTGGCGTGGACGACCGCGGCGCGCGAGGTGTTCGTCCCCGCCGCCGCGCGGTCGATCAGGACGTGGTCGACGCCGCCCGCGGCCAGCCGGTTCGCCAGGGCGAGCCCGACCGGACCCGCCCCGCACACCAGCACCGTCGTCCTCGTGGGGAGATCCACCGTGAACACCACCGATCGTTGGCCAACAACTGTTGGCACAACGGTAGCGGCATTCGTCCGAGTTTGCCAACGCTTGTTGTAGGTTCGTGGGGTGGCATTCACCGCGCGGTCGCAGCCGGCGCGGGACGCCGTGCTCGCGGCCGCACGCCGCGGCTTCGCGGCCCACGGAGTCGAGCGGGCGACCGTGCGCGCCATCGCCGCGGACGCCGGGGTGGACCCGTCGATGGTGATCCGCTACTTCGGCAGCAAGGACGGGCTGTTCTCCGCCGCGACCGACGTCGACCTGGCACTGCCCGACCTCGCCCTGGTGCCGGTGAACGAGCGCGGGCCGACCCTGGCCCGGCGCTTCGTCGAGCTCTGGGACGACCCGACGACCGGTGAGGTGCTCACCCTGCTGCTCCGCGCGGCACCGACGAGCGATCGCGCCCGGGATCGCGTCCGGGACGTCTTCGCCACCCAGGTCCAGGGCATGGTCCGGAGACTCGACGGGACCGACGCCGCTCCCGAGGACTCCTCCGAGGTCGCGGCCTCCCGCGCCCGCGCCGGCGTCCTGGGCTCGGTCATCCTGGGCGCGGCCCTGTCGCGCTACGTGCTGCGCCTGCCCCCGATCGTCGACGCGTCGGCCGACGAGGTCGCGGCGTCGCTGGCACCGATCCTCCAGCGCGTGCTCACGGGACCGGAGCCACCCGACGACTGAGCGGCCCGTCCCGTGGGGTCGCGGCGCAGGGCGAGCCCCGGCCGGGACGGGCATGCGTCCCGGTGGATCCGTCGTGGCGCACGCGGACTCCTGGTCCGGGCGGTCAGGTGGCCAGGAGGCGTGGCAGCGGGGTTCGTCCGGGGCCGAGGATGCGGGCGGGGTCGGTGCCGAGCACAGCGGCGAGGGCGGTCGCGTAGAGGTCGCGGAAGTCGGTGGTGGCCTTGAGGTCGCCGTCGTCGAGGTCGGTGAGGCTGGGCTGCTCGCCGTAGAGGCCGCCGGCGACGGGGGCGCCGAGGAAGAAGACCGGATTGGCCGTGCCGTGGTCGGTGCCCTGGCTGGCGTTCGCGACGACCCGGCGCCCGAACTCGGAGTAGACCATCGTGACGACCTGGCGCCCCGCGTCGGTGGTCCCGAGCCGTCGGACGAACGGCGTGAGGGCGGCGTCGAGCTCGGCCAGGAGCCGTTGCTGGGTGCCGCGCTCGTCGGCGTGGGTGTCGAACCCGCCGAGGGAGACCGAGTAGACCCGCGTGGGGACCCGGGCCTCGACCAGGGAGGCGACGGTCTGGAGCTGGTCGGCGAGCTGGGAGTGGGCACCGCCGCCGTGGGTGCCTGCGGCGTTGCCGGCATCGTTGCCGTCCGGGGTCGCCTTGCGGGTCGCGGCGAGGGTCGGGCCGAGGACCTGCTCGACCTGGGCGAGGTCGCGGCCCGACTGCGCGACGCGCGCCCGCATGGTGTCGTCGCCGGGATCGACCCCGGCCAGGGCCCGCAACGCGGCCCCGCTCTTCCCGGTGGGCAGCGTGAGGCCGGCCGAGGGGAGGGTGGACGCCGCGGTGCGGTCACCGGTGAGCAGTGGCGGCAGCACCGAGTCCATCGACACGGCGCGCAGCGGGTCGTCGCCGGTGGCGTCGAGCCAGCGGCCCAACCACCCCGAGCCGGTGGGCGATGCCGGGGAACCGGTCTGCCAGATGGCCATGGAGCGGAAGTGGCTGTGGTCGGGCTGGGGGTAGCCGACGCCGCGCACGATGGCGACCTCGCCGTCGTCGAAGAGGCCCTTGATCCCGGTCATGCCCGGGTTGAGGCCGAGGTCGTCGCCGAGGTCGAGCACGTCGGAGGGCTGGTAGGCGAGCTCGGTGCGGTTGGACTGGTAGGCGGGGTCGCTCGCGGGCACGACGGTGTTGAGCCCGTCGTTGCCGCCGTAGAGGGTGACGACCACCAGGACGCCGTGGCCGGGTTGCAGTGGGGTGTGCACGGCTCCGTGGAGCAGGTGCGACCACGGCACCTGGGTGGCCCCGATCGCGAGACCGGCTGCCGCGGTGGCGCCGGACCAGGCGAGGAACCGACGGCGGGTCACCGACGGGAGGTGGGTGCCGGGGAGGTGACGCCTGGAGTTCCCGGCTCCGGATGCGGGGTCGGGGCTGCTCATGTGCTGATCACGTACTCCGGGGTGAGGGCGGCGACGGTGAGGACCTGGCGGGGGTCTCCCCCGGCCACGTCGCGCAGGGCGTCGGTGCTGCGGGGTCCGAACGCGTCGACGCCGAGCACCTGGCGGGCCCAGTCGATCTGGGCGTTGGGTCCCGACGGGCCGGCCGGGATGGTGGCGTGGGCGACGACGGCCTGGGCCAGGGCGAGCCGGTCGAGCTGGGCGGACGGGGTGAGCCAGGACGTGCCTCCGGGCCAGCCGCCCACGCTGGGGGGAAGGAACGGGACCTGCCCGAGGGCCTGCAGATGCTGGTGGACCGGGTCGGTGCGCGGCCCGGCGGCGTTCGCGACCTGGCGAGCGCGGGGTGCGGTGGTGACCGAGCTCGGCCTGGTGCCGACCGCTCGCATGAGCCCGAGCGCCCACTCCACGGGTTGTTTGACCAGGGTGGTCGCGGTGTCGTGGAACGGGGCCGAGGTGGCGATCGCCCGCAGCAACGCCCCCAGATCGCGGCCCGGTCCGTAGGCCGCGACGAGCTGGTCGAGTACCGGCTGGGCCGGCGGTGTGGCCGAGACCAGACGGAACCACATGCGGCCGGCGACGAACGCGGCCGAGTCGGGCCGTGCGACGACCATGCTCACGAAGCCGGGCGCGTCGAAGGGGGCGGTGTGCCCGAGGATGGTCTTCATCCCGGTGTCCTGTCGGCGCGGGACGAGCCGGGCGGCCCCGGTGGTCGGGGTGACCGTCCAGCCGGTCAAGGCGCGGGCGGCCTCCCGGACGTCGGTCTCGCTGTAGTGGCCGACCCCGAGGGCGAAGAGCTCCATGAACTCGCGGCCCAGGTTCTCGTTCGGCGATCCCACGCGGTTGGTCCGCCCGTCGAGCCACACCAGCATGGCCGGGTCGACGATCATCGCGTGGGCCAGCGAGGCGAAGTCGCCCCGGCCGAGGCGGCGCATGGTCTCGTTCTGGGTCAGCAGCATCGCCGGCTGGTTGACCTTCTGGGCGCTGGTGGCGAAGTGACCGTGCCAGAACCAGGTCAGGCGCTCGGGTAGCGGCGCCTCGGCCGCCCACATCCGATCGAGCCACCATCGGGTCAGGGCGTTCTGCCCCTGCGCCCGCGACTGCTGCTCGGACTTCTTCGCCGCCGTGCCCGCCCTGCCCGTGTTCGCGATCGGCACCAGGACAGGCGGTGGAGTGGCCGCGACCCCGGCGTCCGGGGCCGGACCCAGCATCGTGTCCAAGGTGGCGGCGAACCCCCGCGCGGTCGCGGCGGGCAGCTCGCCCGGACGCGGACCGAACCCGAACCGGTCGAGCAGTCGCCGGGTCGCGACCGCATCGGGAACGACAGTCACAGGAGGACCATGCGCGAGCCGCCCGGGCGGCTCCAAGAGGATCGCGGACGCCGTCAGCGGTACTTCAGCAAACACGGACCCGGTCGCCGACGGCTGTCCCGGCAGCGGGGGCGGCCGTGTCGATGTGGTGCGTCACGAGCAACTGATCGACAGTGGTGATCGTTGGAGTCGGCGGGAGCCGCCACCGATCGGCTCGAGGGAGCCGGATGGACGCCGTCGAGTTCGAGCGCGTGAGCTATCCGGCCCGCCCCGAGCAGGTCCCGACGATCCGGTCGGATCTCCGGACGTGGCTGGGCACCTCAGACGTACCGGACGAGGTGACCGCCAGCCTGGTGCTCGCGGTCAGCGAAGCCGTCGAGAACGCGATCAAGCACGCCTACCCGCACCGTCAGGACTCCGACCCGGCTCCGAACGTCGACCTGACGATGTGCGTGGACGACACCGAGGTCCTGCTCACCGTCGCCGACCACGGGGCCTGGGCGAGACCGGCCACGACCGCGCTCGAGCACGACACGGCCGCCGGCCCGGCTCGCCACGGGCGCGGGATCATCCTGATGAACGCCCACGTCGACGACGTCGCGATCCACCACGACTCGCGCGGGACCACGGTGCTCCTGGGCTCCCGACTCCATCGAGACCGAACCCCATCGGGTCCGGCGCGAGCATGAGTCAGGCCGTGCCGGCCGGTTGTCCCCCAGCGCTGTCGCACACTGACACCATGACGTCGGTCGCTGTGCCCGGAGCCCGCGAGGCACTCGGCCCGCTGGGTGTCTACCTGCCCATCCCCGTCCTCGGACTGCCGCCGGTCGCGCGCCAGGTCGACGCGGCACGCCGCCTCGAGGCCGCCGGCTACCGGGCGGCGTGGACCAACGAGACCGTCGGAGGCAAGGACGCCCTGGTCCAGGTCGCCACCCTGCTCGCGGCGACCGATCAGCTGGTTCTCGGCACCGGCATCGCGAACGTGTGGGCCCGCGCCCCGCAGACCGCGCACGCCGCGGCCGCATCCCTCGCCGAGGCGTATCCGGGCCGGATCGTGCTCGGCCTCGGAGCCGGCCACCCCGCGCAGGCCGCTGCCGTCGGACGCGACTACGGCCGACCCCGTGCGGTCCTGCGCGACTACGTCGAGCGGATGGACGCACCGACCTTCCCGCCCGCGCCGGACGCCCCCTACGCCCGGATCCTCGGCGCCCAAGGCCCACGCATGCTCGCCCTCGCCGCCCAGGTCGCCGACGGGGCCCTGCCGGCGATGCGGCCGCCCGGCTTCACCGCACGGGCCCGCGCAGCGCTCGGGCCCGACACGCTGCTGGTCGTCGCGATCGCCGCGCTCACCGACCCGGACCAGGCGCGGGCCCGGACGACGGCCGACGAGCTGTACACGGGGCTGATCAACGACCCGACCTACACCGCGATGCTCGCCGACATCGGACTCGACCCGGCCGACCCCGCGACCCGCGACCAGGTCGTCGCTCACGGCGGCGCCGACGCGATCGCAGCCGCAGTCCGGGCGCACCGGCAGGCGGGCGCCGACCACGTCGTGCTCCTGGGCCGGCCGGGCGACGATCTCGACGAGGAGCTCCGCCGCCTCGAGCACCTGTCCCCCGCCCTCCTCGCGGGGGCCTGACCGCCCGTCGAGAAGCTCCGTCCGGCGCACCGCTCCCCGTGGATCAGGTCGTGGTGAAGGACCGCCGATAGGCGGAGGGGGTCACCCCGAGGACGTGGCGGAAGTGGTGGCGCAGGGCGGCGTCGGTGCCGAGGCCGGCCTGCTGGGCGATCATCGGGATGGGGTCGGTGGTGGTCTCGAGCAGCAGCCGGGCCCGGATGAGGCGTTGTTCGAGGAGCCAGTCGAGGGGACTCCGGCCGGTCTCGGCGCGGAACTGGCGGGTGAAGGTGCGGCGGCTCATGTGGGCGTGCCCGGCGATGACGTCGAGCGAGAGACCGTCGCCGAGGTGTTCGAGCATCCACACCCGGGTGGCGGCCAGCGAGCTGTCGTCGCGCTCGGGCACCGGGTGCTCGATGTACTGGGCCTGACCACCGGGTCGGTG
Source organism: uncultured Actinomycetota bacterium (assembly GCA_963849235.1). Lineage (GTDB taxonomy): Bacteria > Actinomycetota > Actinomycetes > Mycobacteriales > Pseudonocardiaceae > Actinomycetospora. Next base: position 440,320 of record CAWKGY010000022.1, read on the forward strand.
GGGCGCGGCCACGAGGTAGCGGGCGCACCGGTTGGCGAGCTCCGCTCCGTGGGCGGCCGCGACGATGTGCAGGCAGAGGTCGATGCCGGCGGCGAGCCCGGCGGAGCTCAGGATCGGGCCGTCGTCGCAGAACAGGGTGTTGGGCTCGACGAGGGCCCTCGGGCATCGTCGACGGAGGTCGTCGGCCCAGAGCCAGTGGGTGGTGACCCGGCGGCCGTCGAGCAGGCCGGCCGCGCCGAGATAGAACGCCCCGGAGCACAACGAGGCGATACGGGTCCCGCGCTCGTGGGCAGCGGTGAGGGCCTTGAGCGCGTCGGCGGGGAACTCGTCCGGTGGCCCCATCGAGCCCGGCACGATGACCAGGTCCGCGTCCTCGAGCGCGTCGAGGCGGTGCCCGACGTCGATGTCGTAGCCGTCGGAGGTGCGGACCCGGGCCTCGCTGCTGCACACCGTGAGCTGGTAGAGCTGCTGCTCCAGCGGCACCGGACCGGTGAAGACCTGGTTCGGTACCGACAAGCTGAACGGCACGACGCCGGGCAGCGCCAGCGTCACGATCTTCTCCGGGCCGGCGGTCCGCCCGTTCGACGTCGGCCCGGCGGACTCCGCCTGTGCGCCTGTGCTCCTGCGCGCCCCGGTCATGGCCCGAAACTTACAGATATTGGCCCTCGGGCCGACACGTCGTGCTGCTCCGGCGGGGAAAGGATGGATCAGCGGACCTGATGTTCCCCAGTCCCGGCGCGGCTGCTCCGCGAACGCATCACCGACACCGCTGACGACGACGTGCCATCCCGGCGTGTCGGACAAGGAGAACGCCACATGCGCCACCACGACCTCGTGGTGATCGGGTCGGGCTCGGGCAACATGGTCATCGACGACGCCTTCGCCGACCGCGACGTCGCGATCATCGAAGCGGGCGAGTTCGGCGGTACCTGCCTCAACCGGGGGTGCATCCCGACGAAGATGCTGGCCTACACCGCCGAGGTCGCCGACACCGTCCGCACCGCGGCGATCTACGACGTCGACGCACAGCTGGGGGGCGTGGGCTGGAACGCGGCGCAGGGACGGATCTTCGGGCGACTCGACCCGATCGCCGCGGAGGGGCGACAGGGTCGCGAGGACAGCGACTTCGTCACCGTCTACCGCGGTCACGCCCGCTTCGTCGGGGAGCGGCGGCTGCGCGTCACGCCCACCGACGGCGGCGCGGGCGTGGACATCGAGGCCGACCAGATCGTCATCGCCGCGGGTGCGCGCCCGGTCGTGCCGCCCCCCGTCGCCGAGTCCGGGCTCCCGTTCCACACCTCGGACACGATCATGCGCAGCGATTCCGTCCCGCGCCGACTCGCGGTGCTGGGCGGCGGTTACATCGCGACCGAGCTCGCCCAGGTGTTCCACACCGCCGGCAGCCAGATCGTCATGATCGACATGGCCGATCGGCTGCTCGGCCCGCAGGACGAGACGGTCTCCGAGCGCTTCACCGAGATCGCGCGGAAGCGCTACGAGCTCCACCTCGGCCGCCAGCTCTCCCGCGTCGACGGCCGGCCCGGCGCACTGCACCTCGTCCTCGACGACGACACCACCGTCGACGCGGACGCCCTGCTCGTCGTCGTCGGCCGGACCCCCAACGGCGACGAGCTCGACGTCACCGCCGGCGGGATCGAGGTCCACGACGACGGTCGGGTCGCCGTGGACGCGTCCGGGCGGACCAGCGTCGCGGGCGTCTGGGCCCTCGGCGACGTCAGCTCGCCGGTCCAGCTCAAGCACGTGGCCAACCGCGAGGCCGAGGTCGTCGTCCACAACCTCCTGCACCCGGACGACCTGCGGACCGTCGACCACGACGTGGTCCCGGCGGCGGTGTTCACCAGCCCGCAGATCGGCACGGTGGGGCGCACCGAGCAGCAGTGCCGCGACGAGGGCCTCGACTACGTCGCGGCCGAGGTCGCCTTCTCCGACGTCGCCTACGGCTGGGCGATGGAGGACGAGACGGGCTTCTGCAAGGTCCTCGCCGAACGCGGCACCGCACGCATCCTCGGGGCCCACATCATGGGCCCCCAGGCACCCACGCTCATCCAGCCGATGGTCCTGGCCATGACCTTCGACATCGACGCCACCGCGCTGTCCGGACGGCCCTACTGGATTCACCCGGCACTCACCGAGGTCGTCGACAACGCCCTGCGCCAACTCATCGGCTGAGCGCAGCCGCCACGGCGGCGCGCCGCCGTGTCGGGCGCGCCGCCGTCACCCCACGGCTCACTGGGCCGAGATGCCTCCGCCGGCATCGGCCCCCGAGGTGCCGACCGACCCGCCCGCACCGGCACCGCCCGACACCGACGGCACGGAGGGCAACGCCGGGACGCTCGGCAGGGTCGGCGCCGCCACGGTCGGCAGAGTGGGCACGGCCGGTACCGGGACGACGGGCACCGCCGGAACACCGGCTCCCGGCACGGTGGCGCTCCCGCCGACGGCTGCGCCGCCTCCGGCCCCGATCGTCGACGGGACCGTCGGGACGACCGGCACGGCCACCGGCAGGGGCGCCAGGCCGAGTCCCTGCAGGAGGCCCGTGACGATCGGGATGTCCCGAGCCTGGGAGGTGCCCGGGTCGCGTGGACCACCGGGCGCCTGATCGGCCAGCGCGACGGGCGCGCCCCACATCGCCGCTCCGACGGCGAGCGCCGCCACCGCTGTCGTGAATCGCATCCTCATGAGAAATCCCCCGCTCGAGTACCTTCACCGATCCGACACCTGATCGAGCTGTCGTGGGGCGCAAGAGAACGTCACGTGACGGTGGTCGACAAGATTTCCCGGACGCGAGTCACCTCATGGAGTGTTTCGTCCCGCAGGGCGTTGCCGTGTGCACACAGGAGGACTGGAATCGTGCGTGCACACCGCGAACAATGAACCCATCGCAGGCCGCCGTGGACGGTCCGAACTGCGACACGATCGACGACGATCCTGATTCGGGCGTGCCGCGGAGGTGAGTGCGGCGACGGCCCGGTCCTGCTTTTCCGGACCGTGGAGAGAGCCACCTCCTATTCGCCGAGTGGTGAGAGCCGGGTTCCCGACGGCGAGGCCCCGGTCACGTGCAGCAACGAGCGCCTCACCTCGCCAGGTGCCGGACGGTCGGGGGTTGCCGGGGGCGGATGGACCGTGCAACCCCCTACCCGGTAAATCTCTGGTGGTTCACCGAGCACAGAGTGCGGGAGGCCGGGTGATGGCGGAGGGCGACACGGCACATCCACGATCTGCTGGAAGTCGGCGTGATGACCACCGATGACGACCAGGTAGGCCCTCGTCCCGCCTGCGATGACCTCGACCGGCCGGCGTTGTCGGTCGCCGACTCGCAGACCGGCGCCCGGGTGATCAGGGTCGGCGCCGTTCTCGACGCGACCGTCGGGGCCGAGCTCCGTCGCGAGGTCAGAGCTCTGCTGGCCCGCTCCGCCGACCCGCTGGTGGTCGACCTCACGGCAGTCCGCGACGCCGAGCCTGTCGGCGCCGGCGGCGTGCTCCGCGATGTGGCCTACGAGGCAGGCGCCGCTGATGTGGACCTTCGCGTCGTCCGTGACCCTGGAGCATCCGAGGTGGCCCGGGCCGTCCTCGACGACGAAGCCCTGTTCGAGATCTACCCCACCCTCGACGCGGCGTTGGATCACCCGGACGCTGCGCCCGCGCCCCGGCCGGACCCCCACCACGGGCATCCCTTCCCCGGGGGATGACCGGCCCGAGCCCAGCCGTCAGCGTCCACCCGACGCCTGGCTCACTCCGAGCTCCTCGACGAGCCTCGCGGCAGCGTCCGGAGGGGGCGCTACGACCACCAGCGCTGACGTGCTTCCCCGTACCTCTCAGAGAGGGACCCGGCCCGGGCTGGGGGCTGTCTGCGGCCGGGCGGTCGTCCGCCCCTGGGGGCTCTCCCCCGGCGGTTCCCGGGCTTCTGCTCAGGGTGTCGGGCAGGACGCGGTGGGCAGGACCGGCGGGTCGGCGACGACGGCGGCGCGGACGGCGACGTGCAGGTTCAGGCGGGTGTCGGGGTGGGTGAGGTCGTGCCCGGAGAGTTCCCGGATGCGTTGGAGGCGGTAGCGCAACGTGGAGCGGTGGATGTGCAGCGCGGCGGCGGTGTCGTCGTAGTTGCCGCCGTGATCGAGATAGACCCCGAGGGTGTGCACCAGGTCGGCCTGGCGTTCGGTGTCGTAGGCCAGCAGGCTCCCCAGCCAGTCCTCGACGAACGCGCTCGCCTCGCGGCGGCCCTCGGGAGTGGCCAGCAGCCGGTAGAGCCCCAGGTCCTCGAACGCGACCAGCCCCCGCGCGCCGGGCTGGCGCAGCCGCACGGTCAGGGCCTGCATCGCCTCGCGGTAGGAACGCGGCAGCTGCTCGGGCCGGTCGACGAACCCGCCGACCCCGACGACCGGGACCTCGTGCAGCACCTGGGTGAACGCATCCAGCACCACCTGCCACGACGCCCCCGACCGCCCGGCCCGCCGGCCCCGCCCACCCCCACGCTCACCACTCGCGCTCGCCACTGCGGTCCGACCAGGGGAGCGTCGCGGACCCGTCACCATCGACCCACGGGCCCGGCGTGCCGCACACCAGGACCGCGGTCCGGCCCCGCAGCGTGCCCAGGAACGGCATCTCCAGGATGCGCGCGGCCCGCTCGAGCAGATCACCCACGGCCTCCCCCACCGGCCAGCGCCCGTCACCAGGCTGCAGGGCCAGCACCCGATGGGGACCGGTGAGGTCATGGCAAAGCGCCGACGCCCGCCCGACCCGCCGCTCCACCTCGGCCTGCAGACCCTCCGCGGCGGGCTCGGCCAGCACCGTCTCCACCAGATCGTGGCGCAACCGCAACTCGGTGCGAGCCAGATGACGACGGTGCAGCAGATGCAACGCCAGCGCATCGGCGGACAGACCGATCGCCCGCGACGCCCCCACCCGACCGCCCCCGCCCCGGGGACCCGCGACCCGGGCGCTTCCGGGTGGGCCGCCGGACTCGGGGCCCTTCCCGGTACCGGGTTCCAGGGTGCCCTGCGGGTCGAGGACCACGATCACCCCCAGCACCGCCCCCCGCGAGGCGGCCACACCGGCCCACCGGTCCCCGACCCGCAACGGCCCCGAGGACCACCGCGCCGCCTCGACCAGACGCTCACGCTGCACCCGGGTCAACCGCGGACAGCTCACATCCGCACCCGCACGGGCCAGGACCCGCCCGAAGGGATCCTCCACCACCACGCCCAGACCGAGACGCTCCCCGAGCACCTCGGCCAGCCCCTGCTCCGGCGCGTCACCGCCCAACGCGTGACTCAGCGAGGCCTGGAAACGGTCCTCCCGAGCCAGCGCAGCCTCCACCTCCGCCCCCGCCGCCCCATCAGCCAGCACACCCGCATCGGCCGGGGTCGCGTGACTGGCGTGCTCCACCGCCCCGTCCGGGCCGGCCAGCAACGACGACATCGACGACATCGGCGACACGCTCCCCTCCGGTGCTCGCGACGAACCCCGCGGTGCATTCCGGTCGGCCCGCGACGAGACGACGCAGCACACGACGCTAGGAACCCCCGACCTCGGACAAGAGCCGATTCCGGTCGGAGTGGCGATGCGGAATCGGCGCACCACCACGCACGGTCAACACCACGGGCGGGGCTGCGCCGCGACCACCGGTCGCTCTCGTCCGAGGCCGCTTGACTCGGGACGGATACTGGTGTGACGTAGATCATACTCGTGAACGGCCGGCCGGCACTCCGGTGGTCGGCGACGTGGTCGGGGTCGGCGAAGCCAGACCTGGTCGTTCGCAGCTACAGGAGCGTCGCGATGTCTGTCCTCGTGCCCACCCCCGAACCTGCCGCGCAGGCGGGCCGCGCCACGTCCGCCGTGACCAGCCCGCCACGGCCCCGCTCGACGCCGCCGACGACGTCTCCGGCGCCCGCCTCCGCCCGGTCGAGCGGCTCGGCCGCGGTGCCCAGTCCCCGTGCGGCGCGGTCGTCCGCCGCGGGGCGGGTCTCGTCGGCGTCGACCGGAGCGGGCGCGCGGATCGAGGCCCACCGTGACACCACGGGCGGAGTGATCATCACGGTGCGCGGCGATCTGGGCCGCAACGACGCCGCGCTCCTGAGCCGCCAGCTGCATTCCGCGTTGGAGACCGCGGCCAGCGTGGTCGTGGTCAACGCGCGCGCGGTGGCGGGCGCCGATCCCTGCGCCGAGGAGGTGCTCGCCGTGGCCCGGGACCGCGCCCGCGTCGCGAACATCGCGCTGCACGTGGTGGACCCGCACCACCACCTGACCCACGACCGGTGACCACCGCTCCGGCTGCGACCGGACCGAACTCCCGGGCGCACGTCCCGGCCCGTGACGACGACGCCCAGCTCCACACGACGTGACCGTCCTCGGCGACGGCCGCGCGCGCGTCGTCCCCTGACGTCCGATCGTCGCGTGTGTCCGGTGGGTGCCACGGGGTAGGTCGGGCCATGAGCGAGGTCCGAACCACCGACGACGCCGCCGACGACGGGCCCGACGAGGGCGGTGGCGGCGCCGTGACCCTGACGCTCGGCGACCGCGAGATCGTCCTGCGGCAGCGCTACGAGCTGATCAGCATCGTGAACGAGATCGGGATCGCGGTCTTCTTCACGGTGGGCAGCGTGGCGTTCTACTTCGAGGAGCTCTTCAACCTCGGGGTGACCCTGTTCGTGATCGGCAGCGTGATGCTGGGCATCCGACCCGCCATCCGCCTGTCGCGCCGCGTCCAGCTGCGCAAGGTCACCCGGGGCATGCCGTCGGAGGTCGCGCGCGACTTCTGACGAGCGGCTTCTCTCCCGAGGCAGGGTTGCGCCCTGTCGGAGACGGTGGAAGCGTCCGTTCCGCGGTTGATCCCTGCAGCCGGACCCGTTCGGTCCCCTCGCGGAGGTCTCCCGTGGACATCTCTCGCTCTCTGGCGGCTGCCCTGCAGCGCTGGCCGCTCGTCCGCCAGCTCACCGGCCCCGACCCGCTCGGCCGCGGCTCCGCGGTGCGGTCGAACGCGCCCCACCCGTGGCGGGCGCGCACCGAGGACGCCGACACGGTCACGCGGTCGGTCTGCCCGTTCTGTGCCGTGGGGTGCGGGCAGCGCATCTACTCGAAGGACGGGCGGGTCACCCACATCGAGGGTGACCCGGACTCGCCGATCAGTCGCGGCCGGCTCTGCCCTCGCGGCTCGTCGAGCCTGTCGCTGGTGACCTCGCCGTCACGACTCACGAAGGTGCGCTACCGGCGCCCGGGCGGCACCGACTGGGAGGACCTCGACCTCGACACGGCGATGGACATGATCACCGACCGGATCGTCGACACCCGGGCCCGGACCTGGCAGGACACCGACGCCGAGGGCCGCGTCGTGAACCGGACCCTCGGCTTCGCGCACCTCGGAGGCGCGACCCTGGACAACGAGGAGAACTACCTCCTCAAGAAGCTCTACACCGCGCTCGGCGCCGTCCAGGTGGAGAACCAGGCGCGGATTTGACACTCCTCCACCGTCCCCGGTCTGGGGACCAGCTTCGGGCGCGGCGGCGCCACCAACACCCAGCAGGACATCGCGCAGGCCGACTGCGTGGTCATCGAGGGGTCGAACATGGCCGAGGCCCACCCGGTGGGCTTCCAGTGGGTGATGGAGGCCAAGCGTCGCGGCGCCAGGATCATCCACGTCGACCCGCGCTTCACCCGGACCACGGCGGTCGCCGACGCCCATGTGCCGATCCGCCCCGGCACCGACATCGCCTTCCTCGGCGGCCTGATCAACCACGTCCTCTCGGAGGGCAAGGACTTCCGCGAGTACGTCGTCGCGTACACGAACGCACCCATGCTCACACGCGAGGACTTCTCCGACGCCGGTGACGAGGACGGGCTGTTCTCCGGGTGGGACCCCGGGTCCTGCAGCTACGACACCTCCACCTGGCAGTACGAGGGCGCCGAGACGGCGCCCGCCTCGGGCGGCGTGGGTGACCAGGACCCGGGCACCCACCGGGTGAGCCACCTGCTCGGCCAGTCCGAGAGTGCCGGGTCCGGTGGGGCCTCGTTCCGCGGCGAGCCGGAGCGCGACGACACCCTGACCCACCCCCGGTGCGTCTACCAGGTGCTCAAGCGCCACTTCGCCCGCTACACCCCCGAGATGGTCTCGCGGGTCTGCGGGATGAGCCCCGCGCAGTTCACCGGGGTCGCCGAGGCGATCTGCGCCAACTCCGGGCGCGAGCGCACCACGATGTGGATCTACTCGGTGGGCTGGACCCAGCACACGGTCGGCGTGCAGTACATCCGTGCGGCGTCGATCCTGCAGGGCCTGCTCGGCAACATCGGCCGTCCCGGCGGCGGGATCATGGCCCTGCGCGGCCACGCCACGATCCAGGGCTCCACCGACATCCCGACCCTCTACGACCTGCTGCCCGGCTACATCCCGATGCCGAGCGCCCAGAAGGAGATGCACCTGCGGGACTACCTGGCGGCGGACGCGGGCCAGAAGGGCTTCTGGGGAAACATGCCCGCCTACGTCGTGAGCCTGCTCAAGGCCTGGTACGGCGACGCGGCGACGGCCGACAACGACTACGGCTTCGACCGCATGCCCCGCATCTCCGGCGACCACTCGACGTTCACCACCGTCCTCAAGATGATCGACGGCGAGTGCGAGGGCTACTTCGTGATGGGGGAGAACCCGGCGGTCGGGACGACGAACTCCAAGCAGCAGCGCCACGGCCTGGCCGCCCTGCGGTGGCTCGTCGTGCGCGACCTGCAGGAGATCGAGACCGCCACCTTCTGGCGTGACGGCCCCGAGATCGAGACCGGGGAGATGCGCACCGAGGACATCGCCACCGAGGTGTTCCTCCTCCCCGCGGCCGCGCACACCGAGAAGTCCGGCTCGTTCACCAACACCCAGCGTCTGCTGCAGTGGCGCCACCAGGCGGTCGAGCCGCCGGGCGACGCCCGCAGCGACCTGTGGTTCGTCCACGAGCTCGGCCGCCGGATCCGGGCGCGCCTGGCGGACTCCGACCTCGAGCGGGACGCGGCGATCCGGGACCTGACGTGGGACTACCCGACCGAGGGGCCGCACGGCGACCCGGACGCCCACGCCGTCCTCGCCGAGATCTCGGGGTACCGCACCGACGACGGCAGCCAGGTCGACGGCTACACCGACCTGCGCGACGACGGGTCCACCGCCTGCGGCTGCTGGATCTACTCCGGTGTCTACGCCGACGGCGTCAACCAGGCGGCGCGGCGCGCCCCTGGGGGCGGGGAGAGCACGGCGGCCCTGGAGTGGGGCTGGGCGTGGCCGATGAACCGGCGCGTGCTCTACAACCGGGCCTCCGCCGACCCGGAGGGCCGGCCGTGGAGCGAGCGCAAGGCCTACGTCTGGTGGGACGAGGACGCGCAGAGCTGGACCGGGCACGACGTCCCGGACTTCGAGGCCCACAAGCCGCCGTCGTACCGGCCGCCCGAGGGCGCGACGGCGCAGGACGCGATCGGCGGGAACGAGCCGTTCATCATGCAGGCCGACGGCCGCGTGTGGCTCTACGTGCCGACCGGGCTCGCCGACGGGCCGCTGCCGGTGCACTACGAGCCGGAGGAGTCCCCGAGCCGCAACGCGGTGCACCCCGGGACCCGGGCGAACCCGGCCCGGCAGCGATTCGACCGGCCCGACAACCGCTACAACCCGCCGGACGGGCAACCGGGCTCGGAGGTCTACCCCTTCGCGTTCACCACGTTCCGCATCGCCGAGCACCACACCGCCGGGGGCATGAGCCGCTGGACGCCCTATCTCGCCGAGCTGGCCCCCGAGATGTTCGTCGAGGTCTCCCCGGCACTCGCGGCGGAACGGGGCCTGGAACACACCGGGTGGGCCACGATCGTCACCGGCAGGTCGGCGATCGAGGCGCGCGTCGTCGTGACCGAGCGCTGCAAGCCGCTGCGCATCGACGGGCGCACCGTGCACCAGGTCGGCCTGCCGTGGCACTGGGGCCCGAACGGCCTGGTCACCGGGGACGCCGCGAACGAACTCATCGGCATCTCGCTGGACCCCAACGTCCACATCATGGACACCAAGACGGGGACCTGCGACGTCATCGCAGGTCGCCGTCCGCGAGGGGCGGCACTGCCCGAATTCGTCGAGGCCTACCGCCGACGCGCCGGCATCCCCACGCAGCAACGTCCCTGATCCGCGCCGGACCTCGAGGAACCGTCGAGGCGATCCCGCCCGTCCATCGCCGGTAGCAGCCCCGGTCGACGCTGCTCATGGGGTGAATTCGTCGACGCCGAGAGCGAAGTCCCAGTGGCCCACCCCGTTGCCGGCGAGTCCCACCGTGACCAGGCCCATTCCTTCCAGCCAGTGCGCCATCTTCAGGCCCCCGACATCCAGCGGGCGCAGCCCGATGCTCTCGATGAACTCCTTCACGCTCGCCTTCGCCTGCACGCCGTCGCCGGCGATGAAGACGTTGGGTCGGCCCTTCTCCAGGACGCCCTGGAAGATGGTGTTGAAGGCCTTCACCAGGCTCGCGTCGGCCGGGGCCACCTTGGCGGCTTCCTGCGCGACGGAGGTCTCCTCGCTGTGGGCCAGCCCGTCGAACGTGGCGTTGAAGGGGTTGCTGATGTCGACGAGGACCTTGCCCGCGAGGGCGTCTCCGTACTCTGCGACGACCGGGACGACACCGTCGTACAACAGGGCCGTGATGACGATGTCCCCGGCCGGGACGGCGCCCCACTTTCCCGCCGTCGCGCCGCCGCCGAGAGCCTTGGCCAGGTCATCGGCCTTGGACTGATCGCGGCCCATGACCTCGACGCTGTTGCCGCCCGCCACCGCCAGCGTGCCGATGGTCCGGGCCATGTTCCCCGTACCGATGAGGGTGATGCTGCCCATGAGGTGTGCTCTCTTCCTGTTCTCGAGGAGTCGCTCCGTCTCGTTCGAGCCGGGCATTCCGGTGTGCCATCGATTCTCTGCGTGGAATTCCTGTGCTGAATTCTCCCCCGCCCGCCTACCGAGGTTGCCCGTGACCCGAGTGGATGTCCAAGACCTCTTTCGGTCGCGGCGATACCCTGGAGGCATCACCGGGCCGGGAGGTTCCATGGATCTGGACGTGCGCGAACTGCGCACTTCCTCGCCCTCGCCGACACGCTGCACTTCGGCGGACGCGACGGCCGAGATCTCCGCAGAATGCGGGAAATTCGAGGCTCGTTCAGGCGGTCGCGTGGACGTGTAGGACGCTGACACCGACTCGGACCCTGCCGACTCCGACAGGCCGCGACACCGGCACGGTGCGCGCAGGTCCGGGTGCACGTCGGGGCCGCACCCGGGTCACGGCCGGATTCACCCGTGCCAGGTCGGGTACACCGTCGACCTGGGGGTAGCTGCAGATGCCACGGAGCGAGCACGGTCGGGTCCGGCGTGAGGCCGGGCTGCCCGAACGCCCCGGCTCCGGCTCCCGGTCGATGGACGTCGCCCTCCCGCCCTCGGGCTCGACGATCCGGGCGATGGGCGCCACCGGGGCCCGTGCGGAGCCGGCCCACGCCCGCCGCGCGACGGCCGGCGTCCGGGCCCTGCTACTCGGGCTCGCGACGACGCTGGCCGTGTTCGCGCTGGCCGTGGCGCTGGTGACGGTGCTCGAGGTCGTCGTCGACCACCCGCTCTCCGGCGGCGACCCCGGGGCGACGACCCTCGGCGAACTGATCCACCCCCGCCTGCCCGCGGCCGCGAAGCACTGAGCCGCGGCGTCCGTCAGCGGCGGTCGGACGTCCCCGGGAGCAGGCCACCCGCGTGCAGCGACGCCCCCCACAGGGCCGGCTCGATGAGCAGCCGGACCAGGCGCTTGGTGTCGGTGTCGAGCCCGAGCCCGTCCACCCGGTTGCGGTACTGCGCGATGTTGCCGGGGAAGACGCCGACGAAGAACGCGGTGGCCAGGGCCGCCATCCGGCGCCGCTCCTTCGGGAGGGCGAGGAGGCCGAGGCCGAGCGAGATCTCGACGGCGCCGGAGAGCAGCACCACGTCGTCGGCGTCGATGGGCACCCACGGCGGTACCTGGGCACGGAACTCCTCGCGGAGGAAGGTCAGGTGCGATGTCCCGGCGAGGGCCAGGAGGGCACCGACCCCCCAGCGCGCGAGTTGCTGGGTGAGCGGCGGACGGGCGGTGACGGAGATGGTCATGCGGTGATTTTCGTCCTCTCCGGAGAGGCCTCGTGCGGGACGGTCTCGCGGCCCTGGTTGCCCCCGACCGACGGGCGAGCCGTCGACTGACGACCTGCGGTCGTCATCGATCGCCGGGGGCTTGTCGAACACCGAGGAGGTTGCGGAACGGACCCTGGAGCCGGCGTCGTCGAGCTCCGCGGGCGCGTCGGGGGCCCGAGCCCGTGACGTCCGTGCCCCGTCGATGGACCACTCGTATCTCGAGGTCGAGCGCCGTCCCGGCCGTCAGCCGAAGAAGACGGCGGCCTCCGCGTAGAGGGCCGCGTCGACGAGCTTGAGCTCCCGGGTGGCTTCCTGCAGCGGCACCGTGACGATGTCGGTGCCGCGCAGGGCGACCATCTGGCCCCACCGGCCCGCGGCGACGGCGTCGACCGCGTGGAGCCCGAAGCGGGTCGCCAGCCAGCGGTCCCGCGCGGTGGGCGTGCCGCCGCGCTGCACGTGCCCGAGCACGGTGGTGCGGGCCTCCTTGCCGGTGCGCGCCTCGATCTCGCGGCCCAGCCAGTCCCCGACACCGCCGAGCCGGACGTGGCCGAAATCGTCCTTGGCCCCGGACAGCAGCACCTCCTCGCCGTCCTTGGGCATCGCACCCTCGGAGACGACGATGATCGGGGCGTACTCCAACCGGAACCGGCTCTCCACCCAGTCGCACACCTGCTCGATCTCGAAGCGCACCTCGGGGATGAGGATGGCGTTCGCCCCGCCCGCCATGCCCGAGTGCAGCGCGATCCAGCCCGCGTGCCGGCCCATCACCTCCACGATCAGCGTCCGGTGGTGGGATTCCGCGGTGGTGTGCAGACGGTCGATGGCCTCGGTCGCGATCGTGACCGCGGTGTCGAACCCGAAGGTGTAGTCGGTGCCCGAGAGGTCGTTGTCGATGGTCTTGGGCACCCCGACGACGTTGACGCCCATCTCCTGCAACCGGCTCGCGACACCGAGGGTGTCCTCGCCGCCGATCGTCACGAGGGCGTCGACGCCGAGGTCCTGCAGGTTCTTCCGGATGCGGCCGACGCCGTCCTCGATCGCGAACGGATTGGTCCGCGACGAACCGAGGATCGTGCCGCCCCGCGGGAGCAGGCCCCGGACCGCCGAGACGTCGAGCGGGCGACTCAGCCCCTCGAGCGGGCCACGCCACCCGTCGAGGAACCCCACGAACTCGTAGCCGTACTCCGGCACCCCGCGCCGCACGATCGCCCGGATCACCGCGTTCAGACCGGGACAGTCACCCCCACCGGTCAAGATGCCGACGCGCATGCCAGGCACTCCCTCGCTGTCGTTGCGGGGACTCGACGGGGGCCGCGACGAACGGCCCACCTCGTCCCACGCCCATCGTGCCGTAGCGGTCCGTGCCCTTCGTCGGGCGGCGGTCGCTGCGGCGACGAGGGCGTCGACCGCCCCGCCCGGACGGACGAGGCTCAGGCGTCCGACGAGCGGGCGCAGCGTCCGGCCGGCCAGCTCCACGGCGCGCCCGGCGCCACCGCCGTCAGGCGGGCGTCTCCCCGATGAATTCGAGGAGGTCCTTGGCGAGTCGATCCTTCTCGGTCACGTACAGGCCGTGGGGCGCGTCGGGGTAGAGCTCGAACCGGCTGTCGGGCAGGAGCGCGGCGGTCGGACGACCGGTGATGTCGATCGGTGCGGAGAGGTCGGCGTCGCCGTGGATGACGAGCGTCGGCACCCTGACCGCAGCCAGGTCCGGAGTCAGGTCGGTCGCGGTGAACTCTCGCAGGCACGAGACCTGTGCCTCGAGAGGAGTGGCGAGAATGGTCGTGACACCGTCGTCGACCAGCGCCCGGGACACTCCCGATCGAGGAAAGGCGAAGTAGTCGTCGGCACCGTCGCGGAACCATTTCGGTCGGTCGGCGCACAGGGCTGCGACGGTCCGGTCGACGGCCCCGACACCCGCGGCGCCGACGAAGTACGGCGTCATCGCTCCGAGGTAGACCGCTCTCGCGACCCGCCCGCACCCGTGCACGGCGAGGTGACGGGTCATCTCGCAGGTCCCCATGCTGTGTCCCACGAGGGTGACTCCTCGCAGGTCGAGATGCTCGACGAGGGCCGCGAGGTCGCCGGCGAGCGTGTCCAGATCGTAGCCCCGAGCGGACATGTCGGACCGGCCGTGTCCCCGGCGATCCATCGCGACGCACCGGTGGCCCGCCGCGAGCAGATCCTGGATTCTGGTACTCCCACATCGAGGACGAGAACGACCACGAATGCACCAGCACGACCGGCGGACCGGAGCCGATGTCCTTGTAGAACAGGCGAGTGCCGTCGGCGGTTTCCAGATGAGGCATCGCGACCTCCGAGAGTCGACGTGAGGAACGGAAAGTTCTGTGCCCCCGACACGATCGCGCTCGGACCGAGGCCGGTCGATGACCCGCGACGTAGGGTTCGCCGTTCCCCCTGGTGTCACCGAATCCACGGCGCCCGCTGCCCCGCCCCTGGTGGCGCCGGACCGGGTGGGTCACGCTGGAGACCTGACCCGCAGTGACGCCGATCGGAGTTCGCATGGACGTCGAGATCGTCGGGCGCATGCTCTCGACACTCCCCGCGGACGACGATCACCCCTACCGCACCGGCCCATGGCGTCCGCAGACCACCGAGTGGCGGGCCGACGACCTGCGTGTCGTCCAGGGCGAGATCCCCACCGACCTGGACGGCGTGTATCTGCGCAACACGGAGAACCCCCTGCACCCCGCGGTGCGGAACTACCACCCCTTCGACGGCGACGGCATGGTCCACGTGGTCGGGTTCCGGGACGGGAGCGCGTTCTACCGCAACCGTTTCGTCCGGACCGACGGGCTGCTGGCCGAGGTCGACGCGGGCGCTGCCCTGTGGGCCGGAGTGTCCGAGATGCCGTCGTGGTCCCCGCGCGAGGACGGCTGGGGCGCCCGCGAGCGGATGAAGGACGCCTCGAGCACCGACGTCGTCGTGCACCGCGGCACCGCGCTGACCAGCTTCTACATGTGCGGCGACCTCTACCGCGTCGACCCGTTCACCGCCGAGACCCGAGGCAAGGAGACCTGGGGAGGCGGTTTCCCCTTGGACTGGGGAGTGTCCGCGCACCCCAAGGCGGACGGGCGCACCGGGGAGCTGCTGTTCTTCAACTACGGGAAGCAGGCGCCCTACATGCACTACGGCGTCGTGGACGCCGACAACGCCCTGTCGCACTACGTCGACGTGCCGCTGCCGGGCCCGCGGCTGCCGCACGACATGGCCTTCACCGAGAACTACGCGATCCTCAACGACTTCCCGCTGTTCTGGGACCCGACGTTGCTCACCCAGGGCGTCCACGCGCCGCGGTGGCACCGCGACATGCCCTCTCGCTTCGCCGTGATCCCGCGGCGCGGCCGGACCGAGGACATCCGGTGGTTCGAGGCGGAATCGACCTTCGTCCTGCACTTCACCAACGCCTACGAGGACGGCGACGAGATCGTCCTCGACGGCTTCTTCCAGGGCGACCCCGAGCCGGCGGACGACGGCACGGGCGACCGGTGGCAGCGGGCGTTCCGCTATCTCGCCCTGGACCGGATGCAGACCCGCCTGCATCGGTGGCGGCTGGACCTGACGACCGGTCAGGTGCGCGAGGAGCAGCTCACCGACTCGATCACCGAGTTCGGCATGATCAACGGCGCGCGGGCCGGCCGTCCGTACCGCTACGCGTGGGCCGCCACCGGGAAGCCCGGATGGTTCCTCTTCGACGGCCTGGTGCGCCACGACCTGCACACCGGCTCCGAGGAGCGTCTGCGGTTCGGCGACGGGATCTACGGCAGCGAGACCGCGATGGCACCCCGGGTCGGCAGCACGGGCGAGGACGACGGCTATCTGGTCACGCTGATCACCGACATGAACACCGACTCGTCGCAGTGCCTGGTCCTCGACGCCGCCCGGGTCGCCGACGGACCGGTCTGCACGCTCGAGCTGCCGGAACGGATCTCCAGCGGAACGCATGCGACCTGGGCGGACGGGAGCGAGCTCCGGCGGTGGCACACCGCCGACACGGCCGCGTCCGCCGTCGACCTCTAGGCGCGACGGCGTACGCAGCCCGTCGACGTCGACGAGTGGGGTCGGTCGTCCTCAGTGCAGGAGCACGAGCTTGAGCGCGACGGCGATCGCGGCGACGCCGGCCACCGCGATGCCGAACCAGGCCGCCCGGGACCACCCGATGGGCTGCTTGAGGTGGTGGTAGACCACGCCGATCGAGCCCAGGCGCAGCACCAGCAGACCGGAGGACACGGCCTGGGCCCACTCGGGCGTCGGCCACCCGAGCATCGCCGCGCCGAACAGGACCACCGGCGGGATGCCGGCGCTGATGATCGGGACCGAGTCCCGCAGCTCGTCGAGGAGCGCCGTCCGGACCTCGTGCCCACCGAACACCGCGCCGACCACGTCGGCCAGGACGTGCGCGACGTACGTCGACGCGACCGTCCCCAGGACGACGAGGAGCGCCTCGCCGGAGCGGATCGCGTCGTCGTACACACCGGCGGCGGCCGCCAGCACCAGCACGTCGCCGTAGACGTACGCCGACACCCGGTTGTCGGCCCGCACCGACGTCAGGTCCTCGCGGGTCGCGACGACCGCGCGGAGGGGATGCCTCAGCACACCAGCCGACCACATGCAGCGATCCTCACCCATCGACGATCGCACTCCTGTCCCTGGGGCGGGCGCGATCGCGTGATCGCCGCACCGTGGAGCGGCCACAGGTCTCGAACCGTCCCCGGTCGGTGCGGCACCATCGCAGGATGTGCCGCAACATCCGGGTCCTCCACAACTTCGAGCCCCCTGCCACCAACGACGAGGTGCACGAGGCCGCGCTGCAGTACGTGCGCAAGATCAGCGGTGCGGCGCGACCGTCCAAGGCCAACGAGGACGCGTTCGCCCGAGCCGTCGCGGAGATCACGGCGAGCACCCGCTCGCTCCTCGACGAGCTGGTGACCACCGCCCCGCCGAAGGACCGCGAGGTCGAGGCGCACAAGGCGCGGGAGCGGGCCCGCGAGCGCTACGCCCGCTGACCAGCGCGACGGCTCACGCGCCGTCGACCCGGCGGTAGCGGATGTGCGTGGTCAGCGGTGAGTGGAGCACCTCGACGGGCTCGAAACCGAAGGAGTCGACGCCGTCGAACATGCGCTCGCCCGCACCGAGCAGGACCGGGGCGATGTCCAGGGTGAGCTCGTCGATCACGCCGGCGATCAACGCCTGCCGCACGGTGGACGCGCCCCCGGCGATGTCCACCCCCTGGTCGCCGGCGACCTCGGACGCCTGCGCGTAGGCGGCCTCGAAGCCCTCGGTGACGAAGTGGAAACTCGTCCCGCCCTCCATCTCGATCGGTTCGTGGGCGTGATGGGTGAGCACGAACACCGGCGCGTGATACGGCGGCTCGGGGCCCCACCAGCCGCGCCAGTCCTCGTCCCACTCGCCGCGGATCGGCCCGAACATGTTCCGGCCCATGACGTACGCCCCGCGCGGGCGCATGAGCCACCCGGCCGCGATCTCGTCGGCCTCGGTCGCCCGCGGGTCCCCGATGTGCCAGCCGTGCAGCTCGCGGCCCCGCGTCCCGAGCGGGTTGTCGCGGGCCTGGTCCGGCCCGGCGACGAAGCCGTCGAGGGAGATCGACATGTGGCAGGTGGTGTCCGTCATGGGCACGTCCCCCGGGATCACGAGTTGCGGCGGTCGGGGGGCACGCTAGCCCGTCGTCCGGGCGTGGCGGCCGAGGCTGTTCCCGGAGACCTCGGTCGCCCGGCCCGTTCGACGCCTCACCGTCCGCGGGCCTCGGGGCCGATGAGGCGGCGGGCGATGACCTGCTTCTGGATCTGCGCGGTGCCGTCACCGATCTGGTAGCCGAAGACGTCACGGAAGCGCTGCTGGAACGGCAGCTCGTCGGACCAGCCGTAGTGGCCGTGCACGAGCAGGCACGCCTCGATGGCGTTCTTCGCGACGACGGGTGCCCACCACTTGCACATGGAGGCCTCGGCGGTGTGCGGGAGACCTTCCTGGCGTCGCCAGAGCGTCTCGTAGCAGAGCAGGCGGGCCGCCCGGACGAGCGTGGCGTGCTCGGCGAGCGGAGCGGACACCCCCTGGAAGGCGGCCAGCGGCCGGCCGAAGGCCTCGCGCTCGGTGACGTAGCGGTAGGTCTCGTCGAGGCTGGCCTCCGCGGCGCCGAGGCACTGCAGGCCGATCGCGGCGCGGCTGTAGTCGAAGTGCCCCATGGCGGCGGAGAACGCCCGGCCCTCCTCCCCCACGAGGTTCTCGGCGGGTACCTCGACGTCGTCGAGGGACAGGGTGCCGCGCCCGATCGGCCACTGGCCCATGTCGCGGAAGGTCCCGACCGAGACCCCGGGCCGGTCGGTCTCGACGAGGAACGCCGTCACACCGGCGGAGCCGCTCGTCCCGGGGAGCCGCGCGTAGACCAGGGTCGCGCCCGCGACACCGATGTGGCTGACCGAGTTCTTCTCGCCGCGCAGCCGCCAGCCCCCGTCGACGCGCGTGGCGGTGGTGCGCAGGCCCGCCGCGTCCGACCCGGCCTCGGGCTCGGTGAGCCCGAAGGCGACGAACTCGCTCCCGTCGATCATCGGCGGGAGCCACCGCCTGCGGACGACGTCGCTGCCGCCCTCGGCCAGCTGCGCCCCGGTGAGGCCGACGGTGACGGGCGCGGCGGCCAGGTTGACGTCGGCCCGGCCGATCTCCTCGCAGGCGATCCCGAGCGCGACCGGGTCCTCGTCGGTGCTGCCGCCGTACTCCTCGGGCAGACCGATCCCGAGCACTCCGAGCTTCGCCATCTCGGCGTGCAGGTCCATCGGATAGACGTGCCGGGTGGACCGCTCGCGGTAGCCCGGCGCGACCCGCCGGCGGGCGAAGTCGGCGAGGGACTCGCGGAGGCTCTGCTGCTCGTCGGTGAACCGGAACGACATCCCGCCCGCGGCACTCACGCGGTCTCCACGGCCGCCGTCGGGGCGAACTGCTCGCGCAGGGCGTACTTCTGCACCTTCCCCGTCGCGGTGGTCGGCAACGCCTCGACGACCTCGATCCGCTCGGGGACCTTCCACACCGCCATCCGGTGCTCGTCGTGCAGATGTCGACGCAGCTCGTCGAGGGTCAGACCGTCGACGGCGGCGGGGTCCGCGACGACCACCGCGCAGGCGCGCTCCCCGAGCTCGGGGTCGGGGAGGCCGATGACCGCCGCGTCCCGGATCGTCGGGTGGGCGACGAGGGCCTCCTCCACCTCCCGGGCGCTGATGTTGAAGCCGCCGCGGATGATGATGTCCTTGAGACGGCCCGTCACCCGCAGGTAGCCGTCCTCGTCGACCCGGCCGAGGTCGCCGGTCCCCCACCAGCCCTCCGCATCGAGCGCGGCCGCGGTCAGGTCCGGTCGCTGCCAGTACTCGAGGAGCCGACCAGGACCGCGGTAGCGGATCTCCCCGCGGTACCGGTGGGGACCGTCGTCCCGTCATGGTCCACGATGCGGATCTCGACTCCCGGGACCGGGCGGCCGTCGGAGGACGCGACGCGCTCGATCGGGTCCTCGGGGCGGCAGACCGTGGCCATCATGACCTCGCTCGAGCCGTAGGCGCTGACCACGCGGCACCCCCGGAACCGTGCGGCCGCGTCCTGCACGAGCGCGGTCGGGATGGGGGCGCCGGCGGTCAGCCAGAACCGGAGCGCGGAGACGTCGTGCACCGCGGGGTCGTAGGCGTCGAGCATCATCCGCAGGAACGGCGCGGGGCTCGCGGTGCCGGTGCAGCCGTCGCGGCCGACGCGTTCCAGCGCCGTCCGGGGCTCGAAGACGTCGAGCAGGGACACCGCGGCGCCGCTCAGCGTGGGGGCCATGACGCCGAGGGTCAGTCCGAGCGCGTGGGTCACCGGGGAGGGCATGAACATGACGTCGGCGGGTCCCATCCCCAGGGCCTCGACCGCCTGCTTGGGCAGGAACGAGCTGCTGTTCCAGGTGTGCAGGCAGCCCTTCGGCCGGGACTCGGTGCCGGAGCTGTAGAGGATCAGGTGCGGGTCGTCCGCCGACGGCGGATCCGGCAGGGCCCGCGCCGCGCCCGGGTCACCGTCGATCAGCTCGGACAATGCCACCGCACCGTCGTCGGGCTCGCCGCGCACCACGACCCGCAGCAGCGGGTGGCTCACGGAGCCAGCGACCTCGCGCGCCATCGCGGCGTGGTCGAACCCGCGGAACTCGCCGCAGGTGACGAGCGCGACGGCCGCGGAGTTCTCGACGATGAACCCGACCTCGCTGCCCCGGTAGATCACCACGACCGGGATCGTGATCGCCCCGAGCCGGGCGCAGGCGGCGTAGACGAGGAAGAACTCGTGCCAGTTCGGGAGCTGCACGGCGACCCGGTCACCGGGCCGGACCCCGCGGGCGGCGAGCGCACCGGCCAGGCGCCACGCGCGGTCGCGGAACTCGCCGTAGGTCATCGTCGTGGGGCCGTCGAGGAGGTAGGGATGCGCCGGATCGGTGTCGGCCCAGTGGTCGACGACGTCGACGAGGGTCTCCTCGCCCCACCACCCGGCGGCCCGGTAGTTCGCCGCACGTGCGCGCGGGTCGGTGTCCATGGGGCTCTCCTCGAACAGCGGTGTCCCGTCGGTGACGGGTGGTGGGTCAGTGCGGCAGGAGGGCGCGGACCTCGGCGGCGTGGGCCACGGCCGCGTCCTCGTCCTCGGCGACGGGGATGAGGTTCACCGTCGTGACGCCGGCGTCGAGGAAAGGGGCGACGAACGCGGCGACGTCGGCAGCCGTGCCGTGGGGGATGTAGCGCTCGAAGCGGTCGAAGGGCATCCGGTAGAAGTGCTCCATCACGGGGGCCACCCGCTCGCGCGCCCGGGCGCGGTCGTCGCCGAACCCGCACCAGAACGTCATCCCGTGCCGCCAGGTGACGTCCCGGCCGGCGTCGACCCCGTGCTTCTCGACGGTGGCGATCGACCGGGCGCAGCGCTCGGCGGAGGTCCAGATGCCCAGCCATCCGTCCCCGAGCCGCCCGGCCCGGCGCAGGGCGGCGTCGGCACGACCGCCGACGACCAGCGGGATCGCGGGGTCGGCGGCCGGCTGGAGCTGCGCGCCCTCGAGGGTGAAGAACTCGCCGGAGTGCGTGACCTCCTCGCCGGCCAACAGCCGGCGCAGGAGCCCGAGCGACTCGTCCATCCGTCGCCCCCGGGTGCGGGGGTCCACCCCGCACGCGGCGACCTCGGCGCGGTCGTCGCCGCCGATGCCGAGTCCCAGGCTCACGCGCCCGGGGGCGAGCTGGGCGAGGGTGAGGAGCTGGCGCGCGACCAGCAGGGGATGGCGGAGCACGAGCAGGTAGACCGACAGGTAGACGTCGAGGTCGCTCGCGGTGAGGACCGAGGCGGCGTCGACGAGGCCGTCGTTGCCCATGCCGCCGTGGAACATCACGTGGTCACCGACCCCGACGTGGTCCATCCCGGCGGACGCCATGAGCCCGAGCAGCCGTCTCCGCCGGGCGAGCAACGGCTCCGTGGGCGTCTCGCCGGCCCACGACGGGGGCATCAGGTTCACCCCGAAGGTCACCGGGGCGGCGGTCACGTCGTGGCCCGATCGGCGTCGCGCCGTGCGAGGAACTCGGCCCGCTTGGCGACGATCTCAGGGTCGCCCATGACGGCGTAGCTGTTGAAGCACTCGATGCGCAGCTGGTCGTCGAGCGGCCGGCCGGCGACCTCGAGGATGGTCTCCTTCGCCGACTCGACGGCGGCCCGGGGGTTGCGGAGGATCTTCGCGGCGATGTCCTCCGCGGTGGCCATGAGGTCCTCGCGGGGCACCACCCGGTTGACCAGGTGGCACTCCTTCGCGCGGGTGGCGTCGATGGGCTCCCCCATGAGCTCGAGCTCCATGGCGACCCCGACCCCGCACACGTTGACCAGCCGCACGATCCCGCCGTCGCCGAAGTGCATGCCGCGGCGCATGTGGAAGAAGCCGAACCGCGCGTCGTCGGACGCGACACGGATGTCGCAGGCCAGCGCGAGCTCGATGCCGCCGCCGATGACCCAGCCGTTCAGGGCCGCGATGATCGGTTTCCCGGTGTGGTGCAGACCCCGGGTGATCCGCCCGGCGAATCCCTTGTCGAGCACGCTGCGGCCGAGCTCCGGCCCGGCGCCGAGCCAGCCGTCCACGTGCGACTCGAGGTCGGCGCCGGCGCAGAAGTTCTCCGCCGCGCTGCTCAGGATGGCCAGCCGGACGTCGGGGTCGTCCCGGAACGCCGACCACGCGACGAAGAGGGCCTCGTCGGTCTCGGCGTCGATGGCGTTGTGCTTCTCGGGCCGGTTCAACGTGATGTAGGCGATCTCGCCACGCTTCTCGTAGAGAACCGTGCTCATCGGCGTGTGCTCCTCGTCCGTGGAGGATCCCTCGGGGCGACCGACCCGGGTATAACGAACATGGCGCGGTCGCGGCAAAAACGTAACACCGGTGACCTGAGCAACACCAGGGCTCGACGTGGAGGACGCACGATGGCCAGCGGCACGCCAGGACGTCGGCCGTCGGCGATCCGCCCTCTGACGGCGCGGTCGGTGGTGCTCAGCACCCTGCTCGGCTACCACCCGCCCGCCCTGCCGGTGCGCGTGCTGGTGCGGGTCGGGGCACTGTTCGACATCGCCGAGCCCACGATCCGGGTGGCCCTCACGCGGATGGTCGCCGACGGCGACGTCTCCGCCGAGTACGGCGTCTACCGCCTCAGCGAGCGCCTCCTGCTGCGCCAGGAGCGCCAGGAGGAGATCCGGGCGCCGCGCACGGTGCCCTGGGACGGGACGTGGGAGACGGTCGTGATCTCCGGCCCCGCCCGCCCCGTCGCCGAGCGCACGGTGCGACGCCGGCTGATGCTCGAGCTCCGGCTCGCCGAGTTCCGCGAGGGCGTGTGGCTCCGGCCGGCGAACCTGGCCCGACCGCTGGCGGGCTCACTGCCGGAGGACTGCACCGTCCTGTGGGCCCGCCCCGAGCAACCCCGGGAGATGACGGACGCGCTCTGGGATCTCGGCACCTGGGCCGAGGACGCCCGGCGGCTGCGGGCCCTGCTCGACCCCGGATCGACCTTGCAGGAAGGGTTCCTGGCCATCGCCGAGGCGCTGCACCACCTCCAGGAGGACCCCTGTCTCCCGGCGGGGCTCCTCCCCGAGGACTGGCCCGGCGAGGACCTCCGCGAGCACTACACGACCTTCCGGACCGCCTACGCCGCCCGCCTCCGCGAGTACGGCGGCCACGACTGACCTCGCTCCGGTTCGACCGTGAACGTGATCCGACCCTGCTCGACCGACCGCTGCGGTTGCCGACGATCTTGTGACGATGTCCGACCCGCGACATTCTGCGGAGGCTCCGTCACGGCGGACGGGCTCGGCGAAGGGACGGTGCACGTGTATCCAGGGGCCTTCAGCGCGATCACGCCGGACAAGGCGGCGGTCGTCATGTCAGACACCGGGGCGACCCTGACCTACGCGCAGCTCGAGGAGCGCTCCGTACGCCTGTCGCGGGTGCTGCACGACGCGGGCCTGCGCCCCGGCGACGACGTTGCACTGCTCGCCGAGAACGACCTCCGCACCTACGAGGTCTTCTGGGCGGCCATGCGCAGCGGCCTCTACATCACCGCGGTGAACCACCACCTCCGCCCCGCCGAGGTCGCCTACATCGTGCGCGACTGCGGCGCGCGGGCCTTCGTGGTCTCCACGACGTACGCGGACACGGCCGGCGCGATCGTCGCCGACACCCCGGCCGTGTCGCTGCGCCTCGCCTTCCCGGGGGCCGACGCCGCACCCGACCTGGCCGCTCACGACGACTACGACGCCGCGCTCGCCGGCGCGTCCGCCGAGCCGCTGGCCGAACAGCCCCGCGGCAAGGACATGCTCTACTCCTCCGGCACCACCGGCGTGCCCAAGGGCGTGAAGGCGCCGCTGCCCGGGGTGTCGGTCGAGCAGGGCGGCGAGCCCCTGCTCGATGTGTTCGGGCCGCTCTACGGCTTCGACGCGGACACCGTCTACCTGTGCCCCGCGCCGCTCTACCACGCTGCACCCCTGCGCTTCGGCGGCCTGATCCACCAGGTCGGCGGCACCGTCGTCGTGATGCCGCGCTTCGAGCCGGCAGCCGCGCTCGCGGCGATCGAGCGGTTCCGGGTCACGCACAGCCAGTGGGTGCCGACCATGTTCGTGCGCATGCTCAAGCTCCCCGCCGAGGAGCGCACCGCCCGCGACCTGTCCACCCACCGGGTGGCGGTGCACGCCGCCGCACCGTGCCCCGTCGAGGTCAAGCAGGCGATGATCGACTGGTGGGGGCCGATCCTGCACGAGTACTACGCGGCCACCGAGGCCATCGGCATCACCGTCATCGACTCCCCCGCGTGGCAGCGCAGGCCCGGATCGGTGGGCCGCGCCCTGCTCGGGGTGGTCCACGTGTGCGGCGAGGACGGCACGGAGCTGCCGACCGGTGAGGTCGGGCTGGTGTACTTCGAGCGCGAGGTGCTGCCCTTCAGCTACCACGGAGACCCCGAGAAGACGCGCCGTGCGCAGCACCCCGAGCACCCGAACTGGGGCACCACCGGTGACGTCGGGTACGTCGACGAGGAGGGCTTCCTCTTCCTCACCGACCGCCAGGCGTTCACGATCATCTCCGGCGGCGTGAACATCTACCCGCAGGAGATCGAGGACGCGCTCACGCTGCACCCCGCGGTCCTCGACCTCGCCGTCATCGGCATCCCGGACCCGGAGATGGGCGAGCAGGTCAAGGCCGTCGTGCGCCCGGCCGTCCCGGCCTCCCCCGAGCTGGAGGCCGAACTGCTCGCGCACCTGCGCGAGCGCGTCGCGGGCTACAAGGTCCCCCGCAGCATCGACTTCGTCGACGACCTGCCCCGCACCGAGACCGGCAAGCTGCAGAAGCACAAGCTCCGCGAGCGCTACGCGTCACCGTGAGCACGGAGACCGGTGCGGCTGCGGCCGAGGGTCGGCCACGTCACGGCGTGGCGACCAGCTGGGCCACGAACGCGTCGGTGAAGGCCTGGGCGGCGGGTCGGTCGAACACCTCGAGGCGATGGCGCACGCTCACCATCAGCGACTGCCCGACCGTGACGACCCCGATGCCGATGCTGCACGCCCGGTCGCACGGCGGGGAGAACCACAACTCGGGTGGGACGTCGCCGTCGAAGGACGGCGGCTCGGCGAGCCGGCCGAGGTTGGAGAGGACGGCCGTGTCGATGAACCGCTCGCCGCCGAGCACCGGCAGGAGCCGCGCGACCAGGCGCTTCGTCCCGATCCGGGTGCCGGCGGCCACCTCGAGCAGGTCGAACAGCCCACGCGCCCGGGCTTCGCGACGGTTCTCCCGGGTCTGCGCCGCGATCGCGGCCGTCGCCGTGCGCAGGTCGACACGGTCGGCCGGGTGGGTGGAGATCGAGACCATCGACGCGAAGTTGCCGACGACCTCCCAGAACCTCTCCGGCGGACGGAGGTTGACGGGCATCATCACGCCGACGCGGCCGGTTCCGGCGCCGACCGAGGCGTTCCAGCGGGCGACCGTCAGGTGCAGCGCGGCGAGCAGCACGTCGTTGACGGATGTCTGCGGAGCACGATCCGCCAACGCGGGAAGCTCGTCGAGGTCCACGACGCGGCACACGAACCCCGTTCCCCGAGATCCGACCGTCGCGCCTCCACCGAGGCGGGCCGGTGGATCCAGCGCCTCCCGGACCCGGCGCACGATCTCCCACCGACGGGGCCGTCGTTCGGTGTGCTCATCCGGGGCCAGCAGCGCCTGGAGGTCGCGCGCCTCGTGCAGGGGCGACGGATCGAGCGGGTCGTCGACGGCGCGGTAGGCGCGTCCGATCGACTGCATCAGCCGCAGCGCTCCCACCCCGTCGGCGACGACGTGATTGACCGAGAGCAGCACGAGGTCACGCGTCGGGCACCGTGCGAGCACGACGCGGAACCCCGGGGACGTGCCCAGATCGATCCGCTCGCCGTGCAACTGCCGGCGCAGCTCCTCCACGGCGGCCTCGTCGACGCACCGCGCGAGGCGGACGGGGCAGACGTCGGCCTCCTCGGCGAACCGCCACCAGTAGGTCCGATCGGATCGCCGCCACGGCGCCAACCGGGCCCGCGCCAGCGGATGCCGGCGGGTGCAGGCCAGGACCGCCTGGTGCAACCTGGCCTCGTCGAGCCGTCCCTCGACGGCCAGCTCGACCTGCACGTTCCAGGGCGACCGGGCGTCCTGCAGGTGCATGATCATCTCGTCGACCGCGCTGAGGGCCAGTGGCGCGGGCACCTCGTGCTCCCTCGACGACTCGGGCAGCACCGGTTTCGACATGCGCCGCCTCCTCGCAGCTCGCGAACGAGTTCGCCGGCGGAGCGTACGGACACGTGGAACCCGGCCGCGACGGGGAGGGGACCTATCCGGCGTCGTGTCGAGGTCGGTCCTTCGACTCGTCGAATGTCGTCCGAGCCAGTTCGAATCGGTCGGCGGGGACACCTTCGCCGCCGTACGTCGCCTCGTCCGCCCCGACCGGCTCGTGCTCTGGTTCGGCCAGGCTTCCAGGACCCCGGTCACCCTCGACTTCTTCGACCTGGTCGACGACACCGTCGGCGCTCGCATCGAGCAGTTCGACGACACGCGCAGCGACCGCTCCGACGGCGATGACCTCGCCACGCTCGTGCGGCTCGTCGTGGACGGCCGGCTGCACCCCGAGATCGGCACGCTCCGACCATGGACCGACACCGCTGCCGTCGTCACCGAGATCCGCGAGCGCCGTCTGCGTGGCAACGCCGTCCTGAGCTTCAGCGCCGCCGGGCCCGGGACGGCCGGATCGCGGTGACGGAGTGGACCGCGTGCCTCGATCTGACGAGATGCCGCCGGTGCCGTTCACCCGGTACCGGGCAGCGACCGATGAGAGACCTGTGACCACCATCGAGCGGCCCGGCCCGCCGAGCGCCTCCACCGACAGGCACGTGTCCCATCCGTCGTGGTGTGACCGTGCACGTTGTGGTCCCGGCCCTGAGCTGGACGCGAGCCATCGCACCGGTGCGCGACGTCTGATCCCGGCGAGGCACTGGGACAACGAGATCTCGGTGTCGTGCGAGCACGACGAGGGACGGCAGGACACCTGCGTCGAGCTGCAGGTCGCCCGCACGCGGTACGGCCGGAGCCAGGGCGACGACCCCGACGCGGTGGTCTCGCTGGTGAGGCTGTCCCACGTCGAGGCACTGCACGTGGCCGCGGCGCTGATCGCGCACGCCCACCGAGCCGCCCTGGACTTCGGCGACCGCACGATCACGGAGTAGGTGGGATCGGTCGGCCGGGTTCTCGCGGCTCCGGTCCGGCCCGGCGACGAAGCCGTCGAGGAAGGTCGACGTGCGGCAGGTGCGGTCCGTCGTCGGCGCCTCCCCGGGTGATCGCGACCCCCGCGCGGGCGGCCGTCAGGCCTCGGCGTCGTCGGACGGCGGCTTCACCTCCCGGCGGAGGATCTTCCCGGTCGGGCCCTTCGGGAGCTCGTCGAGCAGCCACACCTTCCGCGGGTACTTGTAGGCCGCGACCCGCTGCTTGGCGAAGTCCCGTAGCTCCTCGACCGACGCCGACTCCCCCGCCTTGAGGGCCACCGCGGCACCGACCTCCTCGCCGAGGTCGGGGTGGGCGATGCCCACCACGGCGACCTCGGCCACCGCGGAGTGCTCGTAGAGCGCCTCCTCGATCTCGCGCGGATAGACGTTGTAGCCGCCGCGGATGATCAGTTCCTTCTTGCGGTCGACGATCGAGTAGTAGCCGTCGTCGTCACGGCGGGCGAGGTCGCCGGTGCGGAACCAGCCGTCGGGGATGGACTCGGCCGTCGCCTCCGGCCGGCCCCAGTAGCCCTTCATCAGCCCCTCGCCGCGGATGACGATCTCGCCGACGTCGTCGCCGGAGACGTCGTTCCCCTTGTCGTCGAGCAACCGCATCTCCATGCCGGCCACCGGCGTCCCGATCGAGCCCGGCTTGCGCTCGGCGTGCGGGTGGTTGAACGACGCCACCGGCGAGGTCTCGGACAGCCCGTAACCCTCGAGCACGATGCACCCGAAGGTCTCCTCGAACTCCTTCAGCACCTCGACCGGCATCGCCGAGCCACCCGAGACGCAGGCCCGCAGCGAGGAGACGTCGTAGGACCCGCGGTCCTCGGTGTGCAGCATCGCCGAGTACATCGTCGGGACGCCCTCGAAGACGGTGACCTTGTCCCGCCCGATCATCGACAGCGCCTTGGCCCCGTCGAAGCGCGGCAGCATGGTCAGGCAGGCGCCGCTCTGCACCGACGCGTTGAGGCCGCAGGTCAGCCCGAACACGTGGAAGAGCGGCAGGCAGCCCATCACCACGTCGTCCGGCGTGATCTCCATGAGGGTGCGCGCGGAGGTGCGGGCGTTGGTCCAGAGGTTGGACTGCGTCAGCTCGGCGCCCTTCGGGGTGCCGGTGGTCCCCGAGGTGTAGAGCACGACGGCCGTGTCGTCGTCCGCCCGCCCGACGGGCTGCTCCAGCGGCTGTGCGTCCCCGATCTGCTCGGCGGACGGGCCGCCGGCGGCCACGGCGAGGGCCTCGATGCCGACCTCCTCGGCCGCCTGCGTCGCGGCCTCGGCCACCTGGTCCCAGGCCAGGACGAGCGACATCCCCGAGTCCTCGAGGTAGAACTGGATCTCGCGCGCCGTCAGCAGCGGGTTCATGGGGACGACGGCGCAACCGGCGACCATCGCCCCGTAGAACAGCACCGGGAAGGCCGGGACGTTGGGGAACACCAGGCCCACCCGCGCTCCGGGCTCGAGCCCGCGGGCCCGCAGCATCCCCGCCACGGCCCGCGCGGCGTCCAGCAACTGCTCGTAGGTCACCACGTGGTCGTCCAGGCGCAGTGCCGGACGATCTCCGTGCTCCCGCGCCGTCTCCACCAGTGCACCGGCCAGATCGGTCATCGACGGCTCCCTCCGCTCGGTCGCCGGGCTAGGTGCCCACCTGTGCCCCCGGCCACTCCCGGACCGAGACATTCGACGTCCGAGCGGCTCACCGCACCGTCGTGCCCGGAGCGCGAGCTACGCGGTGAGCTCCGGTTCGGTCCCCGGCAGCGGCTCCCGTCGCGGCGCCACCCGCGGGTCGGGGAGACGCCAGAAGTCCCCGAGGTATCGGAGGAAGGCGCCGAGGAATCGGAAGAAGGTCCCGGGCGCGGTGGTCGGCTGTGCTTCCGGGATCGGCTCGGTCCCGGCGTCGAGCCTGTTCGTGGCGGGGTGTCGGTCGGGCCGGAGGCCCGTGGCCCGGACGTCGGGCCCGCGATCGTCGTGGTTCGCGACGCCGGGCAGCGCCGGCTGCGGCTCCGCGACCGGAGCCGGCTCGAGGACGTACTCGTCGGGCCACTCGATCCAGTACGGCTCCATGAGCCGAACGGAGATCCACTGGTTGTCCCGGGTCAGCGGGACGATCTCGACGGCCGGCACCCGGAAGGCCGTGGCGAACCGTTCGGCCCGTCGCGCGAAATCGCCCGGCAGCTGACCGGGGCGCAGCTTCACGGTGAAGCAGGCCGGGACGGAGTCGAGCGTGATCGACGCGACCGTCGGCGACTGGAGGATGGCGCCCGGCGGAGGCATCACCTGCGCGAGGTGGGTGACCAGGCAGGCGTTGGTCCAGACGTCCTTGAGCTCGCGTTCGGTGACGGCGACTTCTCGACGGTGCCACTCACGGTCGGCCCGGCTCGCCCCGGGAAGTAGTGGAGGAATGACCCACATGACTGCTGCCCCCTGACCCTCACACACCCCGGCAGCCGGGCTGCCGGAGGGCGGGCTCCCTCCGTGCGTGGCTCGCAGGTGGATCCCCCCATGGAGGAAGGTAAGCCGAGAACAAGCTGCGGTATGTAGTCGTATCGGCTCATTCCCCGCCACGAACGGCCCATCGAGGCGCGGTAGTCACCGACGATGAGGCATGTCCGTCAGCTGGGCACGCACGATTGCTCGCGCTGCGTCACACCGACCCGTCGCGCGACGGCTTCGCCACGACCGCTGACGCGAGCGCGGCGAGCGCTGTGCGTTGCCGTTCGACGAGCGAGCGCTGCCGGACACCGAACGACCGTCGAAGGCCCTCCCGGCCCGCGCGGCACGTCATCGCCTGCCCGCGTCACCCATGTGCACCTCTCGAGCCGGCCGGGTCCGCTCGGCGTGATCGGTGGACCTGGCCCGTCCGACGGTGTCCATCACGCCGAACGTCCCATCGAGATCGGCTATCGGGGGACATCGATACGTCATCGGGCGAGGGCCACGTCTCACGACGGGTGACCGACCCCGAAGGTCCCGGTGGAGCTGTCCGAGAGTTGTGTCGAGGGTGGCCGCTCCCCGCGAGTGATCCGCATTCGACGCCCCTCGACGAAAGACCATCGATGCCCGCTCATCCCGGTCCGCACCACCGCCGTCCGACCCGACCCCTGACCGAACGGGAGCTGTCGACGCTCGCCGATCTCGAACGTCGCCTCACGGCGACCCGCTCGGACCTGCGCATCGGACGACGATGCCGCCGGATCGCCGCTTCGCTGGCGGGCTCCCTGGTCGTCGTGGTCGCGCTCGTCGCGGCAGGCGCGCTGCTCGGACCAGCGGGCATCGCGCTCGGCACGGCGGCCCTCATCACGGGCATCCTCGGCATGATCCTGCGCGACCTGATGAGGTCCGGGATGCAGCAGCATCGACCTCGCCAGGGTGGCTGACGAGCGGAGTCGGCGTCACGCCACGGTCACGTCCGTCCTCGCGAGCTGCCCGAGAACCGAGTCCTCGGGACCCGGTCCCACGCGAGTGGTCAGGACTCCCGAGTTCCTGACCCGACTCACCCGGCGGTCGAGTCGAGCAGGTCCCGGACGCACCGCGTGAGGCGATCGTGGGCCGCCGGGTCGCCGGAGCGGCGGCCCGGCAGACCGTCGGTCGCCTCCGTACGCACCGCGGCCGCCGCTCCCGCATCCGTCCAGCTACCTGGTCGGTCCCGGAGCAGTGACGGCGCGGGGTGGGCCGGAACCGCGTAGAGACGAGCCAGGTCCCGGGCGAGCGCCTCGACGCCGGCGAGGCCCTCGACCTCGGCCGTGAACCCCCGCGACAGGCGGCGGAGACGGCGGCCGGGCACGCGCACCGGGTCGAGGTCCGGCACCACGGAGATCACCAGCAGGACGAGCGGATAGCCGTGCTCGCCGCGCCAGCCGTCGTCGTGCTCGACGACGTGTCCCCAGAGCGCGGTGCATCCGAGGACGGTCGCCCCACCGCGATGCGCGAGCGACAGGGGGCCGAGATCCGCCGTCGCATAGAGGCCGCAGTGACACTCCCACGACGGGCACGGCTCACAGCCCGCGCTGCACGTCGCCGTGGTCCGCTCCCGGTGCGACCACGGGAGCGGACGGACGGGCGACACGAGCTCCGGTCCCCGACCCAGGTCCATCACGTTCCAGACCCGCCACCCCGCGATCGGTGCGGCGAGGTCGGGGACGAGGGTCACGCGCCGGGGTCGCCGGTGGTGGTCGCCGCAGCGCCGGTGGTCGGCGTCGCGGCCGCGTCCGACATGGGCGTCGGCGGGGACGGCCGCAGCTCGGCACCGCGACCGGAGAGGTCACCGTCCGGGACCGGACTGACGATCGGCTCGACCGTCATGGTGCGCACCGGCTCACCGATGTACATGGGATCACCCTCCACTGCTGTCACTCGAATGGGTGAATCCGACTGTACCCCCGCTCGTGACGCGGGTCACTGTCCCTCTCGTGGTCCCGGCCGGGTCGAGGAGCAGGATCGGCGAAGCGCCGGTCCGGAGATCGTCCGGCGGGATCGACGAGGGATCGACGAGGAGGCAACGCATGCTGACGCGAGGCGCCGTGCTCCGCGAGGTGCCCGGCCGGTACGAGGTCGTCGAGCTCGAGGTCGACGACCCCCGCCCGGGCGAGATCCGCGTCCGCATGGTGGCCACCGGTCTCTGCCACTCCGACGACCACCACGCCACCGGGGACCTGCGCGTAGGGCGTGCTCCCCTTCGCCGGGGGCCACGAGGGCGCGGGCATCGTCGAGTCGGTCGGTCCCGGAACACCCGGCTTCGCGGAGGGCGACCACGTCGTCTTCTCGTTCCTGCCGACGTGCGGGCGCTGCCGGTGGTGCGCGACGGGGCACCAGAACCTCTGCGACCTCGGCGCCTCGCTCGGCACCAACGCGCGCTGGGAGGACCCGACGTCGTTCCGCCTCTCGCTCGACGGCGAGCCGGTCGGCCAGATGAGCGGGCTGTCGACGTTCTGCGAGTACACGACGGTGTCGGTCGTCTCGGCGGTGAAGGTGGACCCGGCGATCCCGCTGGAGGTCGCGTGCCTGACCGGCTGTGGGGTCGGCACCGGGTGGGGCGCCGCGGTCAACTCGGCCGACGTCCGCCCGGGTCAGGTCGTCATCGTGATGGGCGTCGGTGGCATCGGCATCAACGCCGTCCAGGGCGCCGCGCACGCCGGTGCGTCGGCGGTGATCGCCGCCGACCCGGTCGAGGGCAAGCGCGACGCGGCCCTGCGCCTCGGGGCCACCCACGCCGTCGCCGACATCCGGGAGGCGACCGAGATCGCCCGGGGTCTGACCAACGGGCAGGGAGCCGACGCGACCGTCGTCACCGTCGGGGTCACGACCGGGAAGCACGTCGGACAGGCCCTCAGGTCCGTCCGCAAGGCCGGCACCTGTGTGGTCGTCGGACTCGGGGAGACCAAGTCCCGGGACGGCGACATCCCCCTGACCGAACTGGTGCTCTACCAGAAGCGACTCCAGGGCTCCCTGTTCGGCGCGAGCGCGCCCACCGCCGACATCCCGGCCCAGCTCGAGCTCTACCGCCAGGGGAACCTCAAGCTCGACGAGCTCATCACCACGCGGTACACCCTCGACGAGATCGCCACCGGGTTCGACGACATGCACGCCGGCCGCAACCTGCGCGGCATCGTCGTCTTCTGATCGGGGGAACGCGTGGAACCGCCCGTCGCCGTCTCCGACGAGGTCCGGGCCGCGGTGGCCGACGGCCGACCCGTCGTCGCCCTCGAGTCGACGATCCTGACCCACGGTCTGCCCCGGCCCCGCAACCTCGAGGTGGCCCGGGAGGCCGAGGTGCTCCTGCGGGACGCCGGCGTCGTGCCCGCGACGATCGGGGTCGTCGACGGCCGCCCGACGGTGGGGCTCTCCACGGCGCAGCTGGAGCGCCTGAGCACCGGCGACGACATTGCGAAGGTCAGCGTCCGCGACCTCCCGGTGGTCGTCGCCCGCGGCGGTCACGGCGGCACGACGGTCGCGGCGACGGCGCTGCTCGCCGCGCGGGCGGGGATCGCGGTGTTCGCCACCGGCGGGCTGGGCGGGGTGCACCGCGGGGCGTCGAGCACCTTCGACGAGTCCGCCGACCTCGTCGCGCTCTCGGGCATCCCGATCCTCGTCGTGTCCGCCGGGGTGAAGTCGATCCTCGACGTGGCCGCGACCCTGGAGCGGCTCGAGACCCTCAACGTCACGGTGCTCGGCTACCGCACCGACGCCTTCCCCGGCTTCTACGTACGTGACGCCGGGTTCGGGGTCCCCGCGCGCGTCGAGTCGCCGGCCGAGGCCGCGGCCGTCGTCCGGGCCCGCGACGCCCTCGGGCTGCGCGGTGCCGTGCTGCTGGCGAACCCGGTCGCGGCGGACGCACAGCTCGACGTCGACGAGCACCGCCGCGTCCTCGACGAGGCCCTCGACGGTGCCGGGACCGAGGGCATCACCGGGCAGGCGACGACTCCGTACCTCCTCGAGCGGATCCGGCGGTCGACGGCCGGGCGCAGCCTCGAGGTGAACCTCGCGGTGTACCGCGGCAACGTGGCGCTCGGCGCCGAGGTGGCCACGGCACTCGTCGCGAATCGGTAGGTTCCGGCGCATGGCCGCCCCGTCCCCGAAGGACACGACGGGACGCCGCGCGCTCGCGCTGTTCGCCCCCTACCGCGGGCGCCTGACGCTCATCGGGCTCGCGATCCTCACGACGTCCGCGCTGGGCGTCGTCACCCCGTTCCTGACCCAGCGGGTCTTCGACGACGCGCTCTTCGTCCCCGGCGGTCCGCGGCTCGGACTGCTGGCCGTCCTGGTCGGCCTCATGATCGGGATCGCCGCGGTGTCCGCCGTCATCGGGATCGGTCAGACCTACCTGACGACGGTGCTCGGCAACCGCGTCATGCAGTCGCTGCGCGACCGGCTCTTCACGCACCTGCAGCGGATGCACCTCGGGTTCTTCACCTCCACGCGCACCGGGTCGATCCAGTCGCGGCTGGACAACGACGTGGGCGGCGTCCAGTCCGTGGTGACCGACACCGCGTCGTCGATCCTGGGCAACGTCGTCACCGTCGTGGCGTCGATCGTCGCGATGCTCGCGCTGTCCTGGCAGCTCTCGCTGGTGGCGTTCGTGCTGCTCCCGGTGTTCCTCGTGCTGCAGATCCGGGTCGGCCGGGTCCGGCGGAAGATCGCGGCGCGGACGCAGTCGTCGCTGTCGGACATGAGCGCGATCACCCAGGAGACGCTCTCGGTCTCGGGGGTGCTGCTGGCCAAGGTGTTCGGGCGCCAGGACCAGGAGATCTCCCGCTACCGCTCCGAGAACGACCGCCAGACGACGCTGCAGATCCGGCAGACGATGAGCGGGCAGTCGTTCTTCGCCGTCGTCACCGGCTTCTTCGCGCTGATCCCCGCCGTGGTCTACCTGGTGGCGGGGATGCTCGCGGCGCGCGGCGACACCGCCATCTCGGCGGGCACGCTCGTCGCGTTCACGACGCTGCAGACGCGGCTGCTGTTCCCGATCGTCAACCTGCTGCGCGTCTCCCTCGACGTCCAGACCTCGCTGGCCCTCTTCGGGCGCATCTTCGAGTACCTCGACCTCGTCCCGGCGCTGCGCGACTCCCCCACCGCGCGCCCGCTGGCCAAGGCCGACGCGCGCGGCGAGGTGGAGCTGCGCGACGTGTGGTTCCGCTACCCGACCGACGCCGCGCCGGGTGGGGACGCGGCGCCCGGACGCGGCGCGGATCGGAGCCGGACCATCGACGAGGGACCGTGGGCGCTCGAGGAGCTGTCGCTGCACATCGCGCCCGGCCAGCTCGCCGCGATCGTCGGCCCGAGCGGGGCGGGGAAGACGACGTTGTCGTCGCTGGTCCCCCGGCTCTACGACGTCGACGCCGGAGCGGTGTGCCTCGACGGCATCGACGTCCGGGACCTCACGCTCGCGTCGCTGCCCGGCCTCGTCGGGATGGTGACCCAGGAGAGCTACCTGTTCCACGCGACCGTCGCCGAGAACCTGCGCTACGCCGCCCCGGACGCCACCGACGAGCAGATTCGCGGCGCCGCCCGCGCCGCGAACATCGCCGAGCACCTCGAGGGCCTCGCCGAGGGCTACGACACCGTCGTCGGGGAGCGGGGTTACCGCCTCTCCGGCGGCGAGAAGCAGCGCGTCGCGATCGCCCGGGTGATCCTCTCCGACCCCCGCATCCTGGTGCTCGACGAAGCCACCTCCGCGTTGGACACCACCAGCGAGCGGCTGGTCCAGCAGGCGCTGGAGCGGGTGATGTCGGGGCGGACCACCATCGCCATCGCACACCGGCTCTCGACGATCCTGTCCGCCGACGTGATCTTCGCGCTGGACCACGGCCGGCTCGTCGAACAGGGCACGCACGACGAGCTCCTCGCCCGGGGCGGGCTGTACGCGCAGCTCTACGCCGAGCAGTTCGGCGGCGGGGCGGTCGAGGCCCGGTGCGCCGACGGCGTCCGGTTCACCGACGGCAAGGTGCTCGCCGCCCGCGCCACGGACCACTCGCCGGCCGCCTGACCCGGCTCCCCTGACCCCACGCGGGGCCGCCCTCGTCAAGTTCGGACGACGAGGGGATCGCCCTGCGGGCCCCGAGAGGCGATACTCGGTGTCAGGGTGCCGGCGCGGGGCGGGCACGCCCGGGGCCGGGACGGGTGGTGGCGGACGTGTACGTGGAACCGCTGGCCCAGCGCGTCGTCGAGCTCATCGAGGCCACGTCGTTCGCGCACCTCGACTCCGCCTCGGTCCTCGGCATGATCGCCCTCGTCCTGACCGGGGCCGGCCTGGTGACGCTGCGGAACTTCCCCCTCGACGCCCGGGAGCGGCTGTCGCTGCTCGTCGCCGAGCCGTTCCCGCGCGTCGAGGCCTCGGTCGGGATCGTGCTGGCCACCGAGGGCGTGAGCGCCGCACTGGCCGAGCGGCTGCGTCGCCACGCCGAGCACCCCGCCGTCGACGGCATCGTCATCGTCACGGCCGACCCGGACGTCCGCTTCCTGCCCCGCGAGCTCGACGGCGTACCGGTGCGGGCGGCGTTCCTCCTGGACTCCCCCGCCGCCGGGTCCGCGAGCTGACGCGAGCCGCCCCGGTCCTCAGCGGACCAGGCGCAGGGCCGGCGGCCCGAGCGGGGAGACGTCCTGCTCGGCCACGTCGACGGAGTGCACCAGCCGCGGGGCGGCGGGTTCGACCGACGCGCCCTCGCCGGCCTCGTCGAGGAACTCGAGCGCCTGGATCAGCGAACGCAGCACGGCGTCGCGCGGGATGGATCGGGAGATCCACACCTCCCGGGTGTCCGCGTCGGCCACCCAGGCGGTGCGGCCGTCGAGCTGCTGCCAGTAGACGCTGACTCCGGCTTCCGCCAGCAACGGCACGGCGGCCAGCGGGTCCGGGGCGGAATGCGAGGTCGCGGTCATGCCCAGGCATCCGCGCCCGGATCGAATCCGGATCGAAAGTTCGTCCGCTCGGCGTTCGACGACTCGCAAGAGGCCCAGCCGATTGGTCGGCCGGGCCCTTCTCGGGCCGACGAGCCCGATCCGATCGCGGACGCGAGTCGTGTGACGCGATCGCTGGTTTCCCGACCCGCGCGGTGGCACCGTATCCGGACATGGAGATCGGGCCCGTCCGCCGGCGCTTCACCGCAGAACCCACCAGCTCGCCCGTGCCCGGCGAGGCGTCGCCGGCGCACGAGCCCACGGCCGCCGACCGGGCGCCGCAGGCCCCGGCGGAGCGCGACGCCGTCGAGGCCGCACGCCCCCACCGCGCTTCGTGACCCGCCCGCTCCCGGCCGGGTCGGCACGGCCCGACGCGGCTCCGGGGGCCGGTGGGGCCCTCGGCGTCCCGGACGTCCCGGACGCCGTCCTCGGGTGGCGGACGTGGCGCATCGGACGCCGCGCGCAACGGCGGGCCGAGCTCATCGCGCCGCTCGCCGGGTCGCTCTGGCCTGCGCGTCGACCCCTGATCGCCTCGTGCGGCTCGCGCGAGCACTCCCCGCCCGGGGATCGGTGCGGGTGCGGGCTCTACGCGGTCGCCGACCCACGGCTGCTGGAGTGGGGGCCGTCGGACCACGAGGTGCTCGGCGCGGTCGCACTGTGGGGGCAGGTCGTCGAGGGCACGCGCGGCTGGCGGGCCTCGCACGGCTACCCGCGCTTCCTCGTCACCGGCCCGGGAATCCCGACCGAGCAGCGCGCCGCGCTGGCCCGGCGCTACGGCGTCCCGGTGCTCCCCTCCGCGGTGCCGCCGCGCGGGCTCGCGCGGCTGATCGGCGCGCGACCCGGAGTGGCCGACGAACTGCTCCGGCGCCCGACGACCGAGATCGAGGACGCGCTCGCCGCGCACATGCCGGAATGGCTGTGCGAATGGGAGGCGGAACGGGCCCGCGCACTGTCGGCCAATTCCCGACGACGATTCCCGACGCTGACGGGAACGTGGCGGCGCCGCTGACCGTCGCCGTGGTGTTCTCCGCAGTCCGTGCGACGCCCTCGTCGAGGCCGCACCTCGGCGAAGCCGTCCCCACGAGCGATCGAGCGACAGAGGCGTCACCGCATCGGCGATGTCGCGCGTGGCCACCGACGGCAGCTCCCGGTCGGGCGCGATCCGACCTCCGACCACCTCGACGCGGCCGCGCACCGCGGCGGTGGGTCGGGGCGCGGACGACCACCCGGAGCGGCTCCCCGGCGGCGAGCAGCCTGAGCGGTTCTCGAGGTGGAGCGGTTCTCCGGGGCTACCGGTTCTCCAGCACCACGGCCGGGTCCTCCGGGCCGCCCGGCACCGGCCGCCCGAGGACGCGGGCGAACGCGCGCTGGTACTCGTCGGCCATCGCCGACACGGTGTAGCGCTCCTGCGCGCGACGACGCCCGGCCTCCCCGAGGGCCGCGATCCGGTCCCGGTCCGCGAGCACCGCGTCGAGCGCGGCCGTCCACGCCTCCCGGGTGACCGGCTCGACGAGGACGCCGGCCCGCCCGTGGTCGACCATGTCCGGCACGCTCCCGCTGGCCGAGGCCATGACCGGCAGACCGCGGGCCATCGCCTCGACGATCGCCATCGGGAACGCCTCGAACCCGCTGGGCAGGCACAGCACGTCGATCTCGGCGAACGCCTCGTCCGGGCCCGGCGACGGGCCCCGCCACCGGACGCGGTCACGGAGGTGCGCGGGGGACTCGGCCGTGAGGCGCTCGCGGTCGGGGCCCTCGCCGAAGATGTCCAGCGTCCACTCCCGGTGCCGGTCCGCGCCCAGGGCGTCGAGGGCCCGGACCAGCAGCATCGGGTTCTTGTACTCCTTGATCCGCGACAGCATCCCGAAGCGCAGCGGGCCGTCGGGGTCGGCGCGGAACGGCACCGGCTCGACGCCCGGGATGCCGTTCGGGGCGACCATGACGGTGTCGTTGAGGTGCTGGTGGCGGGACAGGTCCGACGTGGTGCTGCGCGGAGAGCACGAGCATCCCGTCGGCGGTGCGCAGCGCGCGGGCCTGGGCGTCGGAGAACGTCGGTCGGTCGAGCTCGGCCGGGTCGTGCAGGGCGGGCAGCCACCAGCGCCGTCCGCCGGTGACGCGGGCCTGGGCCCGCCACGCCGTCGCGAAGCCGATCTCGGTCCGGGTGCTGCCCCCGATGACGATCGCGTCCGGGGTCCCGACGTCGACCACCGGCTGCCACCACGGCTGGAACACCAGGCGCACGCGCGGGTCCAGCTCGCCGAGGAGGATCCCGAGATGCTGCATGCACACGACGACGACGGGGTGCCCGCGCTCGACCAGCTCGTTCGCGAGCTGGACCCGCTGGCGCTCCGCGCCGCCGAGGGCGACCCCGTTGCTGACGATCACGATCGACGGGCGGCCCTCCGAGCGGCGGACCTCGGCGTCGCGGCGGATGCGCCGGTGCGCGCGACGCGAGGGCTGCAGCCGGTCGAGGGCCAGCGCGCCCGCCGAGAACACCCGCCCGCGGCCCCCGTTGCCCCCCGGCGCCCGGACGCTCCCGTTGCCGAGCACGAGGACCCGGGCCGCACGGCGCAGGTCCTCGCCCCTCGCGGCCCAGGCGTCCGCGACGCGACCGGTGCCGCCCCGGCGGACCTGCGGACTCGTCGTCGTCGACGAGCCGCAGCGACCACCCGCGCGCCCGCGCGTCGCGCTGCCACGCCGCGTCCTGGCCGCCGACGAAGAACCAGTCGTCGAGATCGCCCACCGCGTCCCAGGCACGGCGGGACACGAGCAGGCGCCCCCGGCGAGGAAGCCGTCGACCTCGTCGGGAGCGCGGCGGTAGAGGTCGCTCGGCGACCGGCCCCGCAGCGCCGTCGTCGACGCCCGCGACGGCGGCCAGGCCGCGCAGCACGGTCTGCGGCCTGCGCGCCACGTCCCAGGGCTCGCCGTCGCCGTCGAGGTCCTGCATCGTCGGCGCGACGACGGCGACGCCGGGCCGGGCGAGCGACCTCGCGGGCCCGGGTCAGCGGCCCGAGCAGCTCCGCGTCCGGGGGCAGCGTCAGGACGTCGTGGTCGAGCCGACGAGCTCCATGAGCCGGTTCATCGCGGCCGGGTAGCCGACGTTGCTCGGCGAGAACGTCCACCCGACGTCGGGGCGGCGGGCGGCGAGCTCGGCGACGGCCGGGGAGTCGGGTGAGCGGTTGTCCCAGACGTGGACGGGCGACTCCGGCAGCCACTTCTCGACGCTCGCCAGGGCGCGGTCGAGCAGGTCGGCTCGGCGGTGGGAGACGATCAGCACCGCGAGTTCCCGGTCACCGGTGGACACGCTGTGGGGCTCCTCCCCCGTCGACGATCGATCACACTCATCGAATCACGAAGGGCCGGACACCCATGTCCCGGTGGCCTCTTCGTCGTTGTCAAGGGGTGGTGTGCTCGTGAGCCGAGTTGTGACGCCGTACCCGGACAACCTCGGTGAGCTCCACGCGTCACGTTGTTAGGGTCCGGATTGGCCAGAGGGAGTAGGCGTGTCTGCTGCGGAAGCAATGGCAGGCTTCGTGCACCACCGTCTCCCGGCCTCCCTGGATCGATACACCGAGGCGGGCTCCCTCGTGATCGACGACGCCGCCGTCGCCGACCGGGCCCGCCGTGCCTTTCGGCCCACCTGTGTGATCGGAGACTGATGAGGGCAGACACCGTCGAGCCACCCGCCCGCGCGAGCGCCATGGCGCCCGCGACATCCGTCCCCGTGCCCGAGCGCATCGCCGGCCACGGCGTGCACGCCGCCGACCGCGTCGCGGTCTCGGGTCCGGACGCGACGTTGACCTACGGGGAGCTCGACGACCGCGCCGACCGTCTGGCCGCGGCCCTGCAGGCCGACGGCGCCGGTCCCGGGTCGTGTGTGGCCGTCCTGCTCTCCCGCTCCGCGCGCTACGTCGCTCGCGGCCGCGGCCGTGATGAAGACCGGGGCGGCCTACCTGCCGCTCGACCCGGCGACCCCCGCCGACCGCATCGAGTACATCCTCGGCGACGCGGGGACGGCGGCCGTGCTGACCGACCACGACCACGCGGGCACCGTCCCGCAGGGCCCGTGGACCGTGGTGGACCTGGACGAGCCGCGCAGCCTCGCCCCGGCACCGCAGACGCCCGCGGAACCGCAGCCGGTCCGGACGACCGTGGCCTACGTCATCTACACCTCGGGCAGCACCGGGCGCCCGAAGGGCGTCGAGATCACCCACGGCAACCTCGCCCACCTGGTCGACTGGCACAACGCCGCGTTCGACGTGACCCCCGCCGACCGCGCCTCCCAGGTGGCCGGGCTCGGGTTCGACGCCGCGGTGTGGGAGATCTGGCCGCCGCTCGCGGCCGGCGCCTCGCTGCACGTCGCCGACGAGGGGACCCACCGCTCCCCGCAGCTGCTGCAGAACTGGCTGGTCGACCACCAGGTCACCATCGGGTTCGCGCCGACGCTGCTCGCCGAGCAGCTCATGGCGGCCGAGTGGCCGGCGCACACCGCGCTGCGCACGCTGCTGACCGGGGCCGAGCGGCTGAACCGCCGTCCCCTGCCCGGTCTCCCGTTCACCGTGGTCAACAACTACGGACCGACCGAGTGCACCGTCGTCGCGACCTCGGGGACCGTGGCACCCGAGGGTGACCACGCCGGTCCGCCGTCGATCGGCCGCCCGATCCCCGGCACCCTGGGCATGGTGCTCGACGAGGCCCTGCGCCCGGTCGGGGAGGGCGAGCCGGGCGAGCTGGTCCTGGCCGGCCCGCACGTCGGGCGCGGGTACCGCCACGACCCGGAGCGCACCGCCGAGCGGTTCGTCACCGTGCGCACCGAGGACGGGACGACGGTGCGCGCGTACCGCACCGGCGACCGCGTCCGTCGCCTCGACGACGGCAGGCTGATCTTCCTCGGCCGCCTCGACGACCAGGTCAAGGTCCGCGGCTACCGCATCGAGCCCGCCGAGATCACCGCGTGGCTGACCCGCTGCCCGGGCGTCGGCGCGGGCACCGTGACGGTGATCGGCGACGAGCCGACCGCCGACGGCGCCGGCGGCGAGAAGGAGCTCGTGGCCTACGTCGTCCCCTCGGGGGACGAGGCCCCCTCGGCCGACGACGTCCGCACCTTCCTCGCCGCGCAGCTGCCGGAGTACATGGTGCCGACCCACGTCGTCACCCTGGCGGCCCTGCCGCTGACGCCGAACGGCAAGCTCGACCGGGCGGCCCTGCCGCGGCCGGTGGTGGCCGAGGCCCCGGCGGCGCAGCCGGCGGGCGAGGACCCCGCCGACGTCCGGGCGTGGCTGGGCGAGCTGATCGCCGGGCTGCTCAACGTCCCGGAGATCGGGGTGGACGACAACATCTTCCTGGCCGGCGGGCACTCGATGCTGGCCATGCAGGTGATCTCGCGGATCCGG
Source organism: uncultured Actinomycetota bacterium (assembly GCA_963849235.1). GTDB lineage: Bacteria > Actinomycetota > Actinomycetes > Mycobacteriales > Pseudonocardiaceae > Actinomycetospora. Next base: position 482,563 of record CAWKGY010000022.1, read on the forward strand.
CAGCGCTACGACGTGAAACTGGCACTGCGCCAGCTCTTCCGTGGACCCACCGTCTCGGCGCTCGCCGCCGAGATCACGCGCCAGCAGCAGGAGGTCGGCGCATGAGCGAGCAGAGCACCGTCGAGCCGTTCCCGGCCGAGGAGACGCGCAGCTACGCCGAACTGCTCGACCCCGAGGTCCTGGCCGACCCGTACCCGCTGTACGAGAACCTGCGCACCACCGACCCGGTGCACTGGGACCCGTTCCTGCACGCGTGGATCGTCACCGGCTACGACGACGTCACGACCGTCCTGAAGCGGTTCTCGGCCCGCCGCACGCCGCCGCCGGAGTACTTCGAGCTGCTCGGGGTCCCGGAGGTCGCGCCGGTCGCCGAGCTGATGGTCCGGATGATGCTCTTCATGGACTCCCCGGAGCACCCGCGGGTCCGCCGGCTCGCGAGCGCGGCGTTCACCCCGGCACGGGTGGCGGTCCTCGACCAGCGCATCGCCGAGATCGGCAACGAGCTCCTGGACCAGGTGGCGGCCCGCGGTGACGGCCGCATGGAACTGATGGCCGACTTCGCCGACCCGCTGCCCGCCATGGTCACCACCGACCTGCTGGGCGTGCCCGTCGCGGACCACATGGACCTCAAGCGGTGGTCGACGACGTTCGCGGAGATGCTCGGCAACTTCCAGCACAACCCGGAACGGCTCGGCGGCGTGCTCGAGGCCGTGCAGAACCTCATCGCCTACTTCACCGAGGCCGTCGAGGAGCAGCGCGAGAACCCCGTCGACGGGCTCGTGTCGGCCTACATCAAGGCCGAGGTCGACGGCGACCGGTTCACCACCGAGGAGATCGTCGCCAACTGCATCGTCACGATGGTCGGCGGGCTGGAGACCACCACCAACCTGTTCGGCAACGGCCTGCTCGCGCTGCTGCGCGACCCCGAGGCCCTCGCCCGGCTGCGGGCCCAGCCGGAGCTGATGGACTCCGCGGTGGAGGAACTGCTGCGCTTCGAGAGCCCCAGCCAGCACACCGCCCGCCTCGCGCCCCGCGACCTCGAGCTCGGGGGCAAGCAGATCGGGAAGAAGCAGGCGGTGATCGCGGTGATGGGGTCGGCCAACCGCGACCCGCAGCGCTTCCACGACCCGGACCGGCTCGACCTGGCCCGGCAGGACAACCGCCACGTGGCCTTCGCGTGGGGCGCGCACTTCTGCTTCGGTGCGCCGCTGGCGCGGCTCGAGGGCCGGATCGGCTTCGACACCCTGCTGCGGCGGCTCCCGGAGATCGAGCTGACCGACGAGCCGCTGACCTGGCGGGACAACCTCGGGCTCCGCGGGCTGAACGCTCTCCCGCTGCGGGTCTCGGCCACGTGACCGCCGAGGGATCCCCGGGGGCCGTGGCGACGGCCGTCGTCGAGCCCCCGGAGCTGCGTCGCGCCACGTTCGACGACTTCCCGGCCATGTACCGGCTGGAGTCGGAGTACCTGACGAACATCTTCACCTCCGAGCAGCGGCGCGCCCTGTTCGAGGAGCACCCCCTCTGGCCGCGGCTCTCGGAGTACTGGCCGGTGGGGTGGGTCCTCGAGGACGCGGAGGGCACCGTCGTCGGGGCGGTCACCAACGTCCCCTCGCCCTACGTGTTCCGGGGCGAGGAGAAGATCGGCGCCACCGGGCTCGCCTGGGCCACCACGAGCGAGCACCGCGGCTACGCGGCGCTCCTCATGGACGAGTACTTCATGCAGGACACGGCCGACCTCGTCCTGAGCTCCAACGTCGGCGCGGGCGCGACCCCGATCTGGCAGGCCTACGGCACCAAGGTGCCGCTCGGTGACTGGGCCAGGGCCTCGTACCGGGTGACGCACCGCCGGGCCTTCGCCCGGGAGGTCCTGGCCATGAAGGGGATCCCGGCGGCCGGGGTCCTCTCGGTGCCGGCCGGTGCCGCCCTCGCCGCCAAGGACGGCGTGCGCCCGACCCCGCTCCCGCCGGCTCCCGACGGTGTCGACGTGGTCGAGGGCCGGGGCTTCGACGACCGCTTCGACGCCTTCTGGCAGGAGCTCCGCGAGCAGAACCCCGACACGCTCCTGGCCGTCCGGGACCGGGCCACCCTCGAGTGGCACTACCGGCTGCTCCTGAGCTCTGAGCGGCTGTGGGTCTACACCGCCGAGCGGGAGGGGCGGATCCGCGCGTACTGCGTGGTCAAGGTGTACGAGCGCCCGTCGGGGATGCGCAGCATGAAGATCGTCGACTACCAGACGGTGGACACCTCGGTCGACCTGCTGCCCGGCCTCGTCCGCGTCGGCGGCGGCCCGGTCCGCGCGCGAGCGCTTCGGCATGCTGGAGCACAACGGCTGCGACATCCCGAAGCTCGCGGGCTTCGACCGGTCCGCGCCCTACCGGATCACCAAGGCGGCGTGGTCGTTCTACTACCTCACCTCGGACCCCGCGCTGGAGACCGCACTGGCGGACCCGGGCGTGTGGGACCCCTCCGAGTACGACGGGGACGCGAGCTTCATGTAGGTGGCCTCCGGCCTCGTGAGCAGTAATCCGTGTCCTGGCACGGATTACTGCTCACGAGCGCGGAGCGCACCTCGTGCCGGGATTCAGCGGCATGCTGGAACGGGTGCTGCCCGACGTCGCCGCCGCCGCGCTGCGCGCCCACCGGACGCGGGGCAGCCTGCAGTCGTCACCCTGTCCAGGAAGGGGCATCGCGCTGTGGACTCCGAAGAGCGTTTCGTCGTGGAGACGGTGCGGGCGTTCGTCGACAAGGACGTCAAGCCCGTCGTGGCCGAGCTCGAGCACACCAACACCTACCCCGGTGAGCTCATCGAGGCGATGAAGGAACTGGGCATCTTCGGGCTCGCCATCCCCGAACCCTGGGGCGAGGCACCGGTCTCGATGCCCTGCTACGCCCTGGTCACCGCCGAACTCGCCCGCGGCTGGATGTCCCTGGCCGGCGCGATGGGCGGGCACACCGTGGTGTCGAAGCTGCTGCGTGGCGTTCGGCACCCGCGAGCAGCAGGACCGCTACCTGCCGCGCATGGCCACCGGCGAACTGCGCGCCACCATGGCCCTCACCGAGCCCGGCGGTGGCTCCGACCTGCAGGCCATGACCACGGTGGCCCGCCGCGACGGCGACTCGTACGTGGTCAACGGCTCCAAGACCTGGATCTCCAACGCCCGCCGCTCCGGGCTCATCGCGTTGCTGTGCAAGACCGACCCCGACGCCGAACCCAAGCACAAGGGCGTGTCGATCCTGCTCGTCGAGCACGGCCCCGGCCTCGAGGTCTCCAAGGACCTCTCCAAGCTGGGCTACAAGGGCGTCGAGGCCTGCGAGCTGAACTTCACCGACATGGCCGTGCCCGCCGACGCCCTGCTCGGCGGCGAGGAAGGCCGCGGGTTCTCCCAGATGATGACCGGGCTGGAGACCGGACGCATCCAGGTCGCCTCCCGCGCCCTCGGCGTCGCCACCGCCGCGTTCGAGGACTCGCTGCGCTACGCCCAGGAACGCGAGGCGTTCGGCAAACCCATCTGGCAGCACCAGTCCATCGGGAACTACCTCGCCGACATGGCCACCAAGATCACCGCCGCCCGGCAGCTGATCCTGCACGCCGCGGAGCGCTTCGACGCCGGCGAACGCGCCGACATGGAGGCCGGGATGGCGAAGCTGTTCACCTCCGAGATCGCCATGGAGGTCGCCCTCAACGCCGTGCGCATCCACGGCGGGTACGGCTACTCCACCGAGTACGACGTCGAGCGCTACTTCCGCGACGCCCCCCTGATGATCGTCGGTGAGGGCACCAACGAAATCCAGCGCAACGTCATCGCCGGCCAACTCGTCAAGCGTGGCGGACTCGGCGAACCCTGAGCAGGAGGCGGGCTCCGCCACGGGAGTACCTGCGGAGGTCATCCGGGGATTGCGTCGAGTGGACCGCGAGGGCTGCGGCGCGAGCCGTGAGTGTCCACTCGGCCCGGGAACGACCAGCTCGTGCGGCCGAGTGGACCTCGAGGGCTGCGGCGCGAGCCGTGAGGGTCCACTCGACACCCGCAGGCCTCGCGGCAGCACCGCAGGCGACCGGTGCGCGGCGCCACGTGAGGCGGCACCAAGAAGCCACGGGGCGGAAGGCCACCTCAGGACTGCGCGGTCGGCCGCACCACGATCTCGCCGACGTCGACGCCGGGCGGCTGCTCCAGCGCGAACACGATCGCCCGCGCCACGGCCTCGGGCGGCATCGCGATCTCGTCGCGCCGGGCGGTGTAGCGCTCGCGCACCTCGTCGTCGGCGATCCCCCCGACGAACTCGGTGGCCGTGAACCCCGGGGACACCGCCGTCACCCGCAACGCCGGGCCGGCCTCCTGGCGCAGCCCCTCGCAGAGGGTCCGGACGGCGTTCTTGGTCGCGGCGTAGACGACCTGCTCGGGGGTGATGCGCAGCCCGGCCGTCGACACCACGGTGACGAAGTGGCCGGACCCCTGGGCGCGGAAGACCGGCAGCGCGGCCGCGACGCCGTGCAGGACGCCCCGCAGGTTGACGTCGACCATCTCGTCCCAGTCGTCGACCCGCAGCGCGTCCAGCGGGGACACGAGCCCGACCCCGGCGTTGGCGACGAGCGCGTCGAGGCGCCCGAACCGCTCCTGCGCGAGCCCGACGAGGCCTGCGAGGTCCGCGCGCCGCCGCACGTCGGTCACGGCGGTCACCGCCTCGCCCCCGACCGCCCGGACCCGGTCCGCCACGCGGTCCAGCTCCTCGGCCCGCCGCGCCCCGAGGACCAGCCGCGCCCCGCGCTCGCCCAGGAGCACCGCCGTGGCCTCGCCGATCCCGCCGCTCGCCCCGGTCACCGCGACGACCGCTCCGGACAGGTCCATCTCCACCCTCGCCCTCTGATGTGATGGCACCATCACATCGCAGGGTCGAGGCTACGCCCGGGCGCCCGGAGCGCGACGCACCTACCGGTCGAGCATCGCTTCCTCGTGGTCGATCTCCCGGAGCATCTCCACGAACACGTCGTCCTCGAGCCGACCCTGGTCCCGGAAGACCACGAACGTCTCCCGCTCGGCGGCGAGCATCTCCCGGCGCAGGCGGGAGAAGGTCACCGTCGGCGACTCCCCGACCTCCTCGATCGGCCGCCCGAGCCGCTCCCAGGCGCCGTTGGCCCGCTGCTCGGCCCAGGAGCGCAGCTGGGTGGTGATGTGGTCCGGGGTGCCGTCCTCGGCGACCTCGTCGAGCCGGCGCATCGCGGCCTCCGCGGCGGCCTGCTTCGCGGCGGCCTCCTCGAGGGCGTCGTGCTGGGCGCCGGTGTCGTACACGCGGAGCCGCCGGATGAGCATCGGCAGGGTCAGGCCCTGGAGGAGCAGCGTCCCCACCGTCACGACGAACGCCAGGAAGATGATCACGTCGCGCCCGGCGACCGCGTCGGGCACCGCGAACGCGGCGGCGAGGGTGACCACGCCGCGCATCCCCGACCACGAGATCACGGCGGGGACGCGCCAGGGTGGTCGGCGTGGCTCGTGGGCGCGCACCCGGGGGACCAGGCGCGCGACGTAGGTCATCGGGAAGACCCACACGATGCGGGCGAGCACGGTCGCGAGGAGCACGGCGAGCGCGGCCAGCAGCACGGCGCCGAGGCCGGAGCGCAGCTCGTTCACCACCACGGCGAGCTGCAGCCCGATGAGCGCGAACACGAACGCCTCGAGGACGGTGTCCAGGCCGGCCCACACCGCCTGGTCCTGGAGCCGGGAGGCGAAGCCGCTCTCGCTGGACTTGTGCCCGAGGTAGAGCCCGGCGATGACGACGGCGAGGACACCGGAGACGTGCAGGAAGTCCTCGGCGAGGATGTAGGTCGCGAAGGGGATGACGAGGCCGAGCGCGCTCTCCATCACCGCGTCGTTCAGCTTGAGCCGGACGCGGTGCACGATCCAGCCGATGGCCCCGCCGACGGCGACGCCGCCCACGGCGGTGAGGACGAACTGCCCCAGCCCGCTCAGCACGCTCGGGGTCGCCGCGCCGCCGGCCGCGGCCGCGAGCATGATCCGCAGCAGCGTCAGCGCCGTCGCGTCGTTGAGCAGGCTCTCGCCCTCGAGGATCGCCATGACCCGCCGCTGCAGCCCGAGGCGCCGGCCGATCGAGGCCGCCGCCACCGCGTCGGGCGGAGCGATGATCGCGCCGAGGATGAGCGCGCTCACCAGCGGGAGACCCGGCAGGAGCCACCACGCGACGGCGCCCACGACGACGGCGGTGAACAGCACCAGCCCGACCGCGAGCAGCCCGATGGGCCGCAGGTTCTCGCGCAGGCGGCGCGGCGAGCTCTGCAGGCCCGCCGAGTAGAGCAGCGGGGCGAGGACCAGGGGGAGCACGAGGTCCGGGTCGAGGCGCACCTCGGGCAGCCCGGGGATGAAGGAGACGCCGAGGAAGACGACGACGAGGACCAGGGGCGGGGAGACCCGGAACTTGCGCGACAGCACCGTCAGCGCGAGGGACCCGACGAGGACGGCGAGGAGGACCCCGAGCGATTCGTTCACCAGACCCTCTCCCCGCGCGGACAGCGACACCGAAGCCTAGGCGACCGCGCGCCGCGCACCACCCGCCGCGATCAGCCGGCCCGGGTGCGGGCGAGCCACGTGGGGGCCTGCGCCCGCTCCTCGATCTCCAGGGCCTGCCGGCGGTACCGGTGGGCGGCCTCGGCGTCGCCGAGCAGCGCCGCGAGCCGCCCCAGGCGCGACGCGACAGACCCGACGCCGAGCCCGACGGCCCACACCGCGATCTGGTCGGGATGGGGCGCGAGCACGCGCACGAGCTGCTCGGCCCGCGCCTCGTCGCCGCCGTGGGCCACGACGTCGGCGCACAGCACCCAGGTCACCATCGTGCTGGCCTCCACCGGAAGGTCCCCCAGGTCCGGCGGGGCGAGCTCGTCGACCAGGGCCGCGGCCTCGTCGGGCCGCCCGCTCTCGGCGCACAGCACCGCGAGCGCGGCGTGGATGGACGGGAGCTCCGGGGACCCGGCCACCACCTGCCGGACGACGTCCTCGGCGTCGGCGACCCGGCCCTGGTCGCGGCACAGCTGGAAGAGCTGGATCGCGTGGTAGAGCCGCGCGTCAGGCTGGCCGGTGGCGCGTCCGGCGGCGGCGACGCGCTCGAGCAGCGGCTCGGCCTCGGGGTCGCCGCGCCGCAACGCCCGCGCAACCCGTTGCAGCCCGGTCATCCACTCCAGGGTCGGCTGGCCGACCTCGGCGAGCAGCTCCTGCTGCGCCTCCAGACAGCGGTCCGCCAGCCCGACGTCGCCGACCTCGACGGCCACCCGGAACCGGGTCCACCAGGCGCGGTGCACCGCGACCGGGTCCCCGAGCCGGCGGGCGAGGTCGACGAGCTCGCCGGTCTCGGCCAGCCGGGGCGCGAGCGTGTCCGGGCCGCCGATGGCGAACGGGCGCGCGACGAGGACGTCGGCGAGCACCTCGGGGTCGTCGAGCCGACGGGCGATGGCGAGCGAGGCGTCGCTCAGCGCGAGCCGCCGGGCCCGGTCGCCGGTGTGGAAGAGCTCGAGGGCCAGCACGGCGAGCAGGCGGGCCCGGGTGGGCGAGTCCGCGGGCCCGACGGCGTCCACCGCGGCCTCGAGGACCGCGACCCGCTCCCGGTCGGTGATCCCGAAGACCGAGGGCTTGCTGCCGGGGCTGTTCGCGATCGCGGCCCGCGCGAGCCCCTCGACGTCGCCGCGGCTGCGGGCGTGCCCCGCGGCGGCGAGCAGGGTCTGGCGGTGGCCGACGTCGCCGGCGCGACGCTGGGCCTCCCCGAGGGCGATGAGCAGGCGGACCCGGCCGGCGTCGTCGTCGGGCTCGAGGAGGTCGACCGCCTGCCGCAGCCAGGTGGCCGCCTCGTCGTGCGCGAGCTGGGCCGCGGCCCGCTCGCCCGCCGCGACCGCGTAGGTCCGGGCCTTCGCCCGCTCGGCGGCCCCGCCGCCGGCCCGCATCCAGTGCGACGCCAGCGCGGGCAGGTGGTCGGCCGGAGCGGCCGGACCGAGCTCCTCGAGCGCCACCGCGATCCGCCGGTGCCACGCGGCCCGGCGCGCCCCGGTGAGCTCGTCGAGCACCGTCGCGCGCACCAGCGCATGGGCGAACCGGTACCGCGGGACGGGGCCGCCGACCTCCGCGAGCAGCCGCGCCGCCCCGGCCTCCTCCAGGGCGTCGAGCACGACGTCCTCGTCGAGGCCGCCGGCCGCGCGCACCACCGCCGGGTCGAACTCCGCCCCGGCCACCGCCGCGATCCGCAGCACCTCGACCGTGCCGTCCGCGAGCCGGGAGAGTCGCCGTCCCATCACCTCGCGGACGCCCTCGGGGAGCCCGGTCTCCTCGAGGTGCAGCCGGGCGTCGGGGCTGTCCAGGGTCCCGGTCTCGGCGAGGTGGCGCAGCACCTCGAGCACGAAGAACGGCACCCCCTCGGTCTCGGCGTGGATCGCGCGGGCCAGGGCCGGGTCGATCGGGGAGTCGGGCGCGGCACCGTGCAGCAGCTCCGCGACCGCGGACTCCCCCAGCCCGTCGAGGTGCATCCGCTCGACACCGGGTTGGCGGCGCAGGTCGGCCAGCAGCGCGGTCAGCGGGTGCCCCCGGCCGGTCTCGGTGTCGCGGTAGGTCGCGACGACGACGAGGGCGGCGGTGAGCGGGGAGCGCGTGACGTGGCGCAGCAGCTGCAGCGTGGGGCGCGGCGCCCAGTGCAGGTCGTCGAGCAGGAGGAGCACCCGCTCCCCCGCGCCGACCGCGGCGAGCCAGGACGCGACGGCCTCGAACAGGCGGTGCCGCTCGGTCTCCGGGTCGGCGCGCAGCGGCGGCTCGAGGTCCGGGACGAGCTCGGCGATCTCCGGGACCAGGCGGGCCAGCTCACCGGCCCACCGACCGAGTCCGGTCCGCAGGGCCTCCGGGGCGCAGCGGGCGACGTGGCTGCGCAGCGCCTCCACGAACGGCTGGTAGGGCACGCCGAGGTCCTCGTCGCACCGCCCGGTGAGCACCGGTGCCGCCCGCGCCGCCCGCTCGGCGAGCTCGGCCGCGAGCCGCGTCTTGCCCACCCCCGGCTCGCCCGCGACCAGGACGAGCCGGGCGCCGAGGGCTCCCGCGGCGTCCCACACCGCCTCCAGGCGGGCGAGCTCCCCGCCGCGCCCGACGAACACCCCGCCGCGCTCGGCGAGCAGGGCCGGACCGGCGGACGCGGGCGTCACCACCGGGCTCCCGACGACCGGGCCCCCGACGATGACCGGGGCCGGGCCCCCGACGACGGCCGGGGCCGGTTCCGGTGGTCCGGCCGCGGACACGGCCTCGAGCGCCGGGTCCTGGCGCAGCACGGCGGCGTGCAGCCGGACCAGGGCGGCGCTGGGGTCGATGCCGAGTTCCTCGCCGAGGTGGCGGCGCAGGTCGTCGTAGGCGTGGAGCGCGTCGGCCTGCCGGCCCGCCCGGTAGAGCGCGGTCATCTGCTGGGCCCGCAGCCGTTCGCGCAGCGGGTGCGCGCGGACCAGCCCGTCGAGCTCGCCGAGGAGCTCACCGTGCCGCCCGCACGCGAGGTCGGCCTCGAGGCGCGTCTCGAGCGCCCCCAGCCGGTCCTCCTCGAGCCGTGCCGCCTCGGAGCGGATCAGCGGCGAGTCGAGCGCGTCGCCCAGCACCGGCCCGCGCCACAGCTCCAGCGCCGTCCGCAGCGTGCGGGCCGCTCCGCCCGGGTCACGGGCGAGCGCGGCGCGACCCTGCGCGACCAGGCCGCAGAAGCGGCGGGCGTCGACGGCGTCCGGACCGGGCGTGAGCAGGTACCCCGGAGCACGGGTGACCAGCAGCCCGTCGCCGCCCGCGGTGCGCAGCGCCCGGCGCAGGCGCGAGACGTGCACCCGCAGCCCGTGCGCCCAGCCGTCGGGTATCCGCTCGCCCCAGAGCTCGTCGGCGAGCCGGGACGCGGGCACGACCGCGTCGGGCGTCAGCAACAGGACCGCGAGCAGCGCCCGTTCGCGCGTGCCCCCCAGCTCCGCCGGGTGCCCCCGGTCGTCCACGGCCTCGAGAGGGCCCAGCACCCGGAACTCCATGCGCCGCCCCCCGGTCGCAGCCGGTCACTCACCGACACGTCGAGGGTCCCACGGCGCACCCCGACGGGGCAGTAGTCACTTCGGCCGGTGACTCTCCGGTGACCCGGCCTGCTACCGACTCGCGGCACCGTCGTCGTCGCACGGTCCCGGACCGGGACCCACCCACCGAGGGGCGAGCCATGACCAGCACCACCACCGACAACACCGCCACCGTCGCGACCGTCTACGAGGCCTTCGGCGCCGGCGACGTCGAGACCCTCCTGGGTCTCATCGCCGAGGACGTGCGCTGGGAGTCCGACTGGGAGGACAACTTCGCGCAGCGCGCGGGCGGTCCGTCGTTCTACCGCCCGCTCCACGGCCGCGACCAGCTCGGCAGCTTCTTCGACGCGATGGGCGCGAACACCTTCCACCAGCTCGAGGTCCGCGACGTGATCGCCGACGGCGACCGCGCCGTCGCCCGGGTCGCGCTCGAGTACACGCTGCCCTCGGGCGGGCGCTACCGCGACGAACAGCTGCACCTCTGGACGTTCGACGCCGACGGCAAGATCGTCGCGATCCGCCACTTCCTCGACACGGCCAAGCTGCTCGCCGCGACCCGCGGTGAGGACACCACCGCGCGGCCGGCGTGAGGACCTCCCTCGCGCAGTGGCCCCGGATGCTCCGCGCCCCCGAGCTGGAGGTGGGGCGACCCGTGAGGAGCGGGCGCGCCGGAGGCTGTCCTCCGGCGCGTCCGGGGCGCAGGATGACCGGGCCCACCCTCACCACCGGAGGCCCCGTGCCGGACATCCCGGTCAGCGACGTCGATCTGTTCGCCGACGACGCGCGGATCGACCCGTACCCGATCTACCAGTCCCTGCGCGACCTCGGACCCGTCGTCGAGATGTCGCGCCACGGGCACTACGCGCTGCCGCGGTACGCGGACGTGCGTGCCGCCCTCATGGACTGGAAGACGTTCTCCTCGGCGAAGAGCGTGTTCGTCGACGAGACCATGAACGCCCAGCTCGAGGGCATCACGCTGTGCAGCGACCCGCCCGACCACACGACGATGCGCTCGGTCCTCGGCCGGCCGCTGCGCCCGGACCGCATGCGCGAGATCACCCCGACGATCGAGGAGGAGGCCGACCGCGTCGTCGGGAAGCTCGTGGCGCAGGGCCGCTTCGACGTCGCCACCGAGCTGGCCGAGCACCTGCCCTCGACGGTGGTGTCGAAGCTCGTCGGCCTCGGCGAGGGCCACCGCGGGAAGATGCTGGAGTGGGCGGCGGCCATCTGGGACGTCCAGGGCCCGGCGAACGAGCGCTTCCACGCGGCGACGCCTGCCGTCGAGGAGTTCCTCGGCTACGCGCAGAACGAGGCCGTCCCGGGCAACATCGACCCGGACGGCTGGGCCGCGCACCTCTACCAGGCGGCCGAGCGCGGCGAGCTGCCCCGCGAGAAGTGCCCCGTGATGATGCTCGACTACGTCACCCCGAGCCTCGACACGACGATCCTCGGGATCACGTCGATGATCGCGCTGTTCGCGGCGCACCCCGACCAGTGGGACCTGCTGCGCGCCGACCGCTCGCTCATCCCGCACGCGATCAACGAGTCGTTGCGCATGGAGACCTCGGTCCCGCAGTTCACGCGCGTGCTCACCGAGGACCACGAGATCGACGGGGTGCCGCTGGCGGCGGGCAGCCGGGTCGCGCTGCTCTACGGCTCGGCCAACCGCGACGAGCGCAAGTACCCCGACCCGGACCGGTTCGACATCACCCGCCGCCCCTCGGACCACCTCGCCTTCGGGCGCGGCGAGCACGTGTGCGTCGGGATGCACCTCGCCCGGCTGGAGATGTCGTCGCTCCTCGAACGCCTCGCCGACCGGGTGGAGCGCTTCGAGGTCGTCGAGAGCCGCCCGCTGCTCAACAACGGGCTGCGCGGGCTGGAGCGCCTGGAGGTCGTCGTCTCCTGACCCGGGCTCGTCGCATCCCCTGCGGCGCCGGGCCGGGCCGGGGCAGAATCCGACGGTGCCCGAGGACCTCGACGTCGTCGTCATCGGAGCCGGGTTCGCCGGCCTGGCCGCGCTGCACCTGCTGCGCGAGCAGGGACTGCGGGTGCGGGCGTACGACGAGGCCCACAACGTCGGCGGCACGTGGTGGTGGCACGCCTACCCGGGCTCCCACCTCGACACCGAGAGCCACCTCTACCAGTACTTCTTCTCCGAGACGCTCTACCGCGACTGGGGCTGGAGCGAGCGCTACCCGGCGGGCTACGAGGTGCAGCGGTGGCTGCGCTTCGTGGCCGACCGGCTCGACCTGCGCCGTGACATCCGGCTCTCGACCCAGGTCGTCGAGGCGCTGCACGACGACGCCGGGTGGACCGTCCGGACCGACCACGGCGAGGCGGTCCGGGCGCGGACCCTGGTCGCGTGCACCGGACGGCTCCCGGTCGAGCCGGACGTCGACGTGAGCGGCTTCGACGGGCTCGTCGTGCGGACCGCCGCGTGGCCGGAGGACGGGCACGACCTGTCCGGGCGCCGCGTCGGGATCGTCGGCACGACGGCCGCGACGATCCAGCTGGCACCGACGATCGCCGACGCCGCCGCCGGGCTGACGATCGTCGCCGACGCGGCGCGCGACGTCGCGCCACGGACGAACCCGCTCTACGGCTGGCAGGAGCGCGAGGCCTACAAGGCGCGGTTCGCCGAACTGCGGGACTCGCCGCCCGTGGTCGAGCCGCTCGTGCCCGATCGGGAGGCGATGCGGGCCCGGCTCGGTGACGAGCGGCCGGCCGCGCTGCTGGTCCCCGGCCGCGAGGCGGGGCGGGTGGTGCTCGACGGCGGCTGGCTCGAGCTCTTCGCGCGCGACGACGTCCGCCTCCTCGGGCGCGACGAGGTGGCGGGGATCCGGGCCGAGGGGATCGAGCTGGCCGACGGCGGCGTCGTCGAGCTGGATGTCCTCGTGGTCCCCGACGAGTTCGACGCCGGCCCGCCCGCGCTGACCCGGCTCGGCCTGACCGTGGACGACCCGGACCTCGTCGCCGTCGTCGCCGACCCCGGGACGACGACCGCGGCGGCCGACCTCCAGGCGCAGGTGCACGCCGCGCTCGTGAGCACGGATCGTCGCCACAGCCACCGTTAGTGCTCGCGGGCCGAGCACACCTATGTTGGTGGCCATGCAGGTGTCGACGCTGACCCGCTATCCCGTGAAGTCGATGCTCGGCCAGCAGGTCGAGCAGGCGGCCGTCGGGCCCACGGGCCTGGAACGCGACCGGTGGCGGGCGCTCATGGACCCGGCCACCGGGTACGTGTGCACGGCCAAGCACCCGCGGCTGTGGCGGCGCCTGCTGCAGTACACGGCGGCCGCGCAGGACGACCACGTGCTGGTCACGACGCCGGGCGGCGAGACGCTCGACGCCGACGACCCCCGGCTCGTCGAGGTCCTCTCCGCCGACCTCGGGCGGGCCGTCGAGATCCGGTCGCAACGCCCGCCGTCGTCGTCGGTCGAGCGCCCCGACCCGGAGGACGTCCTGGCGCAGGGCGTCGAGGCCGAGGTCGAGGCGCCCACCCTGGAGATTTCACAGGGCACCGAGGGCGACACCTTCGTCGACCACTCCCCGATCCACCTGATCACGACGGCGACGCTGGACCACCTCGGCGTCGAGGCGCTGCGCTACCGGCCGAACCTGGTGATCTCCGCGGACGTGGAGCCGTTCGCCGAGAACGGCTGGCTCGGGCGCGAGATGCACGTCGGCGAGGTGGTGCTGCGGCTGACCCTGCCCACCCCGCGCTGCTCGGTGCCGACGCTCGAGCACGGCGACCTGCCGCGCAACCCCGACGCCCTGCGCCCGCTGCTGACCGGCAACCGGGTCGAGGTGCCCGGCTTCGGGGTGCTCCCGTGCGCGGGCGCCTACGCCGAGGTGGTCCGCCCCGGCACGGTGCGACAGGGAGACCCGGTCACTCTGGGGTGAGCCCTCAGCGGCCGCACCCCGAGGTCGACGCGAGGGCCTCCTCGACCGGCGGCGCCGCCCCGGACCGGGTGTCGACGAACCAGGTCTGCTGCACGGTCACGCCATCGGGCCCGTCGAGGAGGTCGAACCGGCAGACCGCAGCCGGCGCGGCATCGCTCTCGACGGTCCACGCGATCGTCGCGTCCGGGCAGAGCGCGACCACACGCGAGGTCGCCCGCCACACGCCCGCCTCCCCGGCGTTCAGGGTGACGAACCGGGCGCCCGGCACGAGCTCCTCGTGCCCGTCGAGCGGGTGTGCCTCGAGGACCTGGGGGTGCAGGCGGGGCATGAGGCGCAGGTCGGTGAGCACCGCCCACACCCGCTCGATCGGCGTCCCGGCGGCGACGGCGATGCCCGACGAGATCCGTCGTACCGGGCCGACGACGGCCGAATCCTCTGCGTCCATGACGCAACCGTAAGCTTGTCACCTCTGTCGAGCAAGCGCCGATGTCCCGGCCTCCGGCACGTGGCCCTGGGGCGGCCCGTGAGCACTGATCCGCCATGACGCGGAGCAGTGCCCACGGGCGCGGAGCACACCTCAGATGTCGTACCGGTCCAGGTTCATGACCTTGTCCCAGGCCTTGACGAAGTCCCGGACGAACTTCTCCTCGGAGCCGCTCTCCGCGTAGATCTCGGCCACCGCACGCAGCTCGGAGTTCGAGCCGAACACGAGGTCGTTGCGGGTCCCGGTCCAGTGCACCTCACCGTCGGCACCGCGGGCCTCGTAGAGCCCCTCCTCCTCGGCCACCTTCGACCACGTGGTCTTCGTGTCGAGGAGGTTGGTGAAGAAGTCGTTCGTGAGCTGCCCCGGACGGGTGGTGAAGACGCCGTGCGTCGAGCCGCCCGTGTTCGCGCCGAGGACGCGGAGGCCGCCGACGAGGACGGTCATCTGCGGCGCGGACAGGTCGAGCAGGTTGGCGCGGTCGACCAGCAGGTACTCGGCCGGGAGCTGGTGGCCCTTGCCGAGGTAGTTGCGGAAGCCGTCCGCGCTCGGCTCGAGGTGGGTGAACGAGTCGACGTCGGTCCACTCCTGGCTCGCGTCGGTACGGCCCGGGGTGAACGGCACCTCGACGGGGTGCCCGGCGTCCGCCGCGGCCTTCTCGATCGCGGCGCCACCGCCGAGGACGATCAGATCGGCCAGGGAGATCTGCGTGCCGGAGGCGTTGAAGTCGCGCTGCACGCCCTCGAGGGTCGACAGCGTGCGGCGCAGCTCCTGCGGGTCGTTGACCTCCCAGTTGATCTGCGGGTCGAGGCGGACCCGGGCACCGTTGGCGCCGCCGCGCTTGTCGCCGATCCGGAAGGTCGAGGCCGACGCCCACGCCGCCTTGACCAACTGCGACACGGTCAGACCGGTGCCGAGGATCGTCTTCTCGAGCTCCTCGACCTCGTCGTGCGTCACCAGCGGGCCCTCGTGCTTCGGCACCGGGTCCTGCCAGATCAGCGTCTCCTGCGGGACCCACGGGCCGACGTAGCGCTGGATCGGGCCCATGTCGCGGTGGGTCAGCTTGAACCAGGCGCGGGCGAACGCGTCGGCGAACTCGTCGGGGTTCTGGTGGAACCGCGTCGAGATCTCCTTGTAGATCGGGTCGACCTTCAGCGAGACGTCGGTGACGAGCATCGTGGGCTGGCGGGTGAGCTCACCGGTCTCCGGGTCGGGCACCGTGTTGGCCCCGCCGCCGTTCACCGGGCGGTACTGCCACGCGCCTGCCGGCGACTTGTGGAGCTCCCACTCGTAGCCGAAGAGGTTGTCGAAGTAGCCGTTGCTCCACTGCGTCGGCGTGGAGGTCCAGGTGACCTCGAGGCCGGAGGTGATGGCGTCGGCGCCGCGGCCCTTGCCGAAGCCCTGCCGCCAGCCCAGGCCCTGCTCCTCGATGGAGGCGCCCTCGGGCTCGGGGCCGACGTACTGGTCGGGGTCGGCCGCGCCGTGGGTCTTGCCGAAGGTGTGGCCGCCGGCGATGAGGGCGACGGTCTCCTCGTCGTTCATCGCCATCCGGCCGAAGGTCTCGCGGATGTCGCGGGCCGCGGCCAGCGGGTCCGGGTTGCCGTCCGGGCCCTCCGGGTTGACGTAGATGAGGCCCATCTGCGAGGCGCCGAGGGGCTGCTCGAGCTGGCGGTCGCCGGTGTAGCGCTGGTCGCCGCCGAGCCAGTAGTTCTCCGGGCCCCAGTAGGTCTCGTTGTCGGGCTCGAACACGTCGGGACGGCCGCCGGCGAAGCCGAAGGTCGTGAAGCCCATCGTCTCCAGCGCGCGGTTGCCCGCGAGGATCAGCAGGTCGGCCCAGGAGACCTTCCTGCCCCACTTCTGCTTGATCGGCCACAGCAGCCGTCGGGCCTTGTCGAGGTTCCCGTTGTCCGGCCAGCTGTTCAGCGGGGCGAAGCGCTGCATGCCCATGCCGGCGCCACCGCGGCCGTCGGCGAGGCGGTAGGTGCCGGCCGAGTGCCAGGCCAGACGGATCATGAAGCCGCCGTAGTGACCGAAGTCGGCGGGCCACCAGTCCTGGCTCGTCGTCAGGACCTCGTCGACGTCGGCCGCGAGCGCGTCGAGGTCGACGGTCGCGAACTCCTTCGCGTAGTCGAAGTCCGGGTCCTGCGGGTTGGAGTCGGCGACGTGGGTGCGCAGGACGCGCAGGTTGAGCTGGTTGGGCCACCAGTCGACGTTGCCGCCGCCCTCGGTCGGGTGCGAGAGCTTGCCGGCGTGGACCGGGCACCCGCCGGCGTCGGCCGTGTTCATCTCTGCTTCGCGGGTGACGTGCTCAGACACGAGAGTTCCCTCCGGTTGGTTGAGAGGTGGTGGTTGGGGCAGGGGCGGCACCCCGGCAGGAAGGACACAGCCCCCAGAACACGACCTCGGCCTCGTCGACGACGAAGCCGTGGTCGTCGGAGGCCGTCAGGCACGGCGCGACCCCCACGACGCAGTCGACGTCGGCGATCGAGCCACAGGACCGGCACACGACGTGGTGATGGTTGTCCCCGACCCGCGCCTCGTACCGCGCCGAGGAGCCCGTGGGCTCGATGCGCCGCAGCAGTCCCGCCGTGGTGAGCGCCCGCAGGACGTCGTAGACGGCCTGGTGCGACACCGCTCCGAGGTCGGCCCGGACGAGACCGATGATCGCGTCCGTGTCGAGGTGCGGGTGGTCGTGCACCGCCGACAGGACCGCGAGACGGGGACGCGTCACGCGCAGGCCGGCTCCGCGCACCAGGCGCGCGAAGTCGGACGTCGTCGGCACGCGTCGGAGTGTGTCCCAGTTTCTGGAACGGATCAAGAATTCGGGGCGATCGGCAGATGACGCACCACGGCCCGCCCGACCGGTCAGGAGCCCGGCCGGGACCCGGTGATGCTCGTGTGGACGCCGGCCGGCCGGTGCCCGCCCGACCGCGCTCAGCACCGTCGAGAAGTCGTAGCCGCTCTCCGCGTGCTCGCCCTCGTCGACCCCCTCGGCCTCGACCTCCGGGTCCACCCGCAGCCCGATCGTCCGCGAGATCACCCAGGCGATGAGGGCCGTGACGAGGAACGAGTAGGCCAGGACCGCCACGACGGCCACCGCCTGGCGCCCCAACTGGGCGAACCCACCGCCGTAGAGCAGGCCGTCCGCGCCCGGCGGGGTTGGTCGTGGCCGAGGCCAGCAGGCCGATCAGGAGCATCCCGACGAGGCCGCCGACCCCGTGGACCGCGACGACGTCGAGGGAGTCGTCGAACCCGAAGCGGAACTTCAGACGGACCGCGAGGGCGCAGATCGCGCCCGCCGCGAGCCCGATGACCAGCGCGCCGAGGGGCTCCACGTAGGCGCAGGCGGGGGTGATGCCGACGAGTCCCGCGACGGCGCCCGAGGCCGCCCCGAGCGAGGTCGGCTTCCCGTCGCGGATCTGCTCGACGACGAGCCACGCCAGCACGGCCGCCGCACCCGCCGTCATCGTCGACACCAGCGCGGTGCCCGCGGCCGCGGTGGCGCCGAGCGCGGAGCCGGCGTTGAACCCGAACCACCCGAACCAGAGCAGGCCGGCGCCCAGGAGGACCGAGGGCAGGTTGTGCGGCCGGATCGGGTCACGCGGCCAGCCCCGCCGCTTCCCGACGACGAGCACCAGGGCCAGCGCCGACGCGCCGGAGTCGATCTCGACGGCGGTCCCGCCCGCGAAGTCCAGCGCGTGCAGCCGGTTGGCGATCCAGCCCCCGACCGACCCGGGTCCGGTCGCCCCGTCGAACGCGAAGACCCAGTGGGCCTCGGGGAGGTAGACCACCGTGACCCAGGCCAGCACGAACAGCGTCCACGGCCAGAACCGCGTCCGTTCCGCCACCGCACCCGCGAGCAGCGCGACGGTGATGACGGCGAACATCAGCTCGAACATCGCGTAGACGCCGGCGGGGATCGCGGTCGATCCGCTCCCGACGACCGCGGTGTCCAGGTGGCGCAGCCCGACGTCGCCGAACCCACCGATCAGCCCGCCCCACGCGTCGGACCCGAACGCGAGCGAGTAGCCGTAGACCACCCACACCACGCCCACGACGGCCAGGCACACGAAGCTCGTCATCATCACGTTGAGGACGGCCTTCGTGCGGACCATGCCGCCGTAGAAGAGGGCCAGGCCCGGCGTCATCAGCATCACGAGCGCCGTGCTCGCCAGGACCCACGCGGTACTGCCCGAATCGATCACGGCGAGCCCCTCCGAGCGCAGACACGGACGGCGCACTGTGACACGCACATGACGGGGACGTCTCCGACGTGTGACGAGCCGCCGATCCGAACCCCGCCGCGACGGGCCCCGAACCCCACGGTGACCGACTCCCCGAGGGCGCGCCCCGCCCGCTCCGGCTCGCGCCGACGGACCGTGGCCGGGGCGGTGCTGGCCCTCGCGCTGACCGGTCTCACCGCCTGCGCGGGGCCGGCCGCTCCCGCCCCGCCACCGCCCTCGCCCGCCCCGGCGCACGTCACACCGCCCGCGTCGCCTGCGGACTCCCCGGCGCTCACGGTCGCGCCCGCCGGGACCGTCGTGCCGGTCGGCGCGGGCGCCGAGGGCGTCGTCGTCGATCCCGCGACCCGCTCGGTCGTCGTCGGCGTCCACGACCCGGACGCCCTCGTCGTGCTCGACGCGGACACCCTCCGCGAGCGGGCCCGGATCGCCCTCCCGGGCCACCTGCGCCACCTCGTGTCCGCGGGCCCCGGGACGGTCCTGGTCCCCGACGAGGACTCGAACCAGCTGTTGACGGTCGACCTCCCCTCGGCGCGGATCACCTCGAGCCTCGTCACCGGGACGTCCCCGCACTACGTCGTGGCCGCGGCCGACGGCACGCTGTTCGTGGCCGACGAGGCCGGTCACGACGTCGCCGTGGTCCGGGCGGGCCGCGTCGTCGCCCGCCTGCCCGACGCGGTGATGCCCGGCGGGATGGCGATCGTCGGCGGGCGCCTCGGCCTGGTCGACGTCGCGGGCGACACCCTGACGATCTACGACACCACCACCCTGGCGAAGCTCTCCAGCACCCCGCTCGGCGCGGGCCCGACCCACGAGGTCGCCGACGACCGCGGGGACCTGATCGCCGCCGACACCCGCGCGAGCGCGCTGCTGATCAGCACGACCGCCGGGTCGCCCGCCGACCTCGCCCGCGCGGTGCCCCGGACGCTGCCGCTACCGGGCACGCCGTACGGGCTCGCCTACGACCCCGCCCGCGACCGGCTCTGGGTCACCCTCACCGCGACGAACCAGCTCGCCGGGTTCGACACCCGCAGCGACCCGCCGCGCGAGATCGCCCGCATCCCCACCGTCCGCCAGCCGAACACCGTCGCGGTCGACGAGACCACCGGCCGCCTCGCCGTCACCGGCGCCGCCGACGGCACCCTGCAGGTGATCCCCGGCCCGCCGTGAGGCTGTCCGTGCCGGGGTCGGCTCCGCCTCGTCGCGGGAAACTCCGACCCCGGCGCCGCCTTGTCGTTGTGAATCACAGCGACAAGGCGGCGCCGTTCCCGCGGAAGCCCGCGACAAGAGGCTCCAGGCCCTCGACGTCGAGACCTACCTCGCGCCACCCGGGGGTCGGCGTGGGATCAGGCCGGGACGGCGCCGACGGAGGCGAGGAAGTCGGACATCGCGTCGACCGAGCGGAAGTGGTCGACGTCGAAGTCGTCGAGCGGCAGCTGCACGCCGAAGGTCTCCTCGAGCGCCACGATGAGCGTCACGAGCGCGAGCGAGTCGATCAGACCGGCCTCGAGCAGGTCCGTGGACGTGCTCGGGCACGTCGATCCCGGCGCGCTCGCTCACCACGTCCGCCACCTGCGCGCGCAGTTCGGGGCGGGTGTCGGTCTGCATCAGGTGCCTGCCTTCGGTGCGGGGAGGAACCGGTCGCGCAGCGCGGGCCGGTCGATCTTGCCGTTGACGTTCTTCGGGAGGGCGTCGAGCGGCTCCCAGCGTCGCCGGGATCATGTAGCGCGGCAGCAGCGTGGTCACCGCGCTGGCGCAGTGCGGGCACGTCGAGCTCGGCGCCCTCGATCGACCGAGTACCCGCAACAGATCGTCGTGCCCTCGAACCCGCCCGTGTCGACGCCCACGACGGCACATTCGCGCACCCCCGCCACCGTGTTCACCGCCGCCTCGACCTCGCCGAGCTCGATGCGGTAGCCCCGGCTCTTGATCTGCGAGTCGGTGCGGCCGAGGAAGTGGACGACACCGTCGGCGTCGGCCCGGGCGAGGTCACCGGTCCGGTAGATGCGCTCACCGTCGGGACCGGGGACGAACGCGGCGTCGGTCTTCTCCTGGTCGCGCCAGTAGCCCGGGGAGAGCCCGACCCCGCCGATGGACAGCTCGCCGATCCCGCCGACCGGGGCCGGGACACCGTCCTCGAGCACCAGCAGCGACTCGCCGTCGCACGGCACGCCCGATCGGGACCGGCACCGACTCGTCGACCGGCACGTCCGGGACGTCGAAGTACGACGACGCGATCGTCGCCTCGGTCGGCCCGTAGAGGTTGGTGAACCGGACGCGCGGCAGCCGGCGCATCCAGTGCGCGAGCACCGGGGTCGGCAGCACCTCGCCGCACCAGAGCAGCCGCTCCAGCGCCGGGAAGTCGTCCTGGGCCACCGCGTCGAACCGCGCGAGGTAGGTCAGTACCGACGGGACGGAGAACCACTGGGTGAGCTCGTGGTCGCGGATGAACGCCGCGGTCCGGCGGGCGTCGAGGCCGAGCGACGCCGGGACGAGGTGCAGCTCGGCCCCGGCCGCGAGCGTGGCGTAGATGTCGAAGGTCGACAGGTCGAAGTGCAGCGGCGGGTGACCGGAGATCGCGGTCCCCGGGCTTCGTCCCGAAGTGCCCGAGCGCCCACTCGACGAACGCCGGTGACCATGTCGTGGGTGATCATCACGCCCTTCGGCTCGCCGGTGGAGCCGGAGGTGAAGAGCAGGTGCGCGAGGTCGGGCCGCTCGGCGACGGTCGGCGTCTCGGCGGGCGCGGCGGCGATGTCGGCCCGCGGCGAACGCCGACGAGAACCGTTCGCCGGCCAGCGGCTCGGCGAGCGAGCCGACGACGAGGCCGTCCAGGCCCTCGCCGACGAGCCCGTCGACGAGGCCGGTGGCGGTCGCGTCGGCGAGCAGCACCGTCGGCTCGGCCGAGCGCACGATGCGGGCGACGCGCGGCCGCCGGGCTCGCGGAGTCGACCGGCACGTACACCCCGCCGGCCTTCAGCGTCCCGATCAGCGCGGCGATCGTCCACGGCGCCTTCGCCGCGAGCACCCCGACGCGGTCGCCGGGCCGGACGCCCGCGCTCGACCAGCACCTGCGCGATCCGGTCGGTCGCGGCGGCCAGCTCGGCGTAGGTCATGACCTCGTCGCCGAGCAGCAGGGCGGTCGCGCCCGGGGAGCGCTCGGCGGAGGCGGTGAGCAGGTCCTGCAGGCGCCGGGTCACCGCCGCGACCCCCGCCCGCGCGAACACCTCGCCGATGTGCTCGAGCTCCTCGGCCGACGGCGGGATGTCCAGCACGAACACCCGGGTGCCCTGGGCGAGGTAGTGCGCGATCGCCGCGGCGACCCGGTCGTACGAGCCGACCAGGTACGGGCAGAACGTCTGGTAGTTCTGGAACGGCCCGAGCCAGAACGGGTCCGGCTCGGTCTCGATGGTCGAGCTCCGCTCCGCGTCGTCTCCGCGCACCTCTGCCACCGGCTGCGCCTGCGCCGCCGCGGAGAGCTGCCGGTGCCAGTGCGAGTCCGAGGCCCGCATCGCCATCGAGTGCGCGATCTGGCCCCTGCGGTCGGTCGGGAAGCGCTCCTCGGCGACCTTCCACGCCTCGTCGGTGTCCTGCCGCGCGATGATGCCGACGCGTACCCCGCCGCCGGCCGGGGCGTCCGCGGTCTCCTGGCCCAGCGGCTCCGGGTAGCGGATCGGGACGGCGCCGATCTCCGCGGCGGCCGCGCGCCCGGCGGGCGACGAGCCCGAGATCAGCACCTCGGGCATCAGGTCGGCGGGCAGCGCCGGGGCGAGGGTGAGGTTGTGCACCTGGTGCCAGCGTCCCTCGTGGGTCACGGTCTCGCCGCGCAGCAGCGCCAGGAGGATCTGCGTGTACTCGGTGGTGCGGGCGTAGCGCTCGTCGTGCTCGGTGGGGTCGCCCAGCGCGAGCAGGTCGTTGCGGAAGCCTCCGGCCAGCATGTTCAGGTGCACCGGACGGCCGTGCAGGTAGGCCAGCGAGGAGACCATCGACGCCGCGGTGAAGGGGTGCATGTACACCGGCTGCACGGCCACGAGCGGCGCGAGGCGCTCGGTCGCGGTGATCGCGTGCTGGGCCACGAGCCACGGGTCGGCGATGCCGTTGTCGGTGTACACCAGCATGCCGGTGCACCCCGCCGCCTCGCTCCAGCGCGCGACGTCGGCCACCGCCCCGGCGTACTCACCGGCTGGGACGTCCTTGGACTGCGGGCAGGTCGAGTAGATTGGCGACCGCTCACCGGGTGGGCTCCGCGGGCTCGACGACGAAGCCCTCGATGTAGAGCCGGTCGAGCGCGATCTGCGCGAACGTGTCGACCGCGGTCGCCGGGTCCATGATCAGCGGCTGGCCCTTGACGTTGAACGAGGTGTTGACGACGCAGCCGGTGCCGGTCCGCGCGCGGACCTCGTCGAGCAGCGACGCGAACGTCGGGTTCAGCTCCGGGGTGACGGTCTGGATCCGCGCCGAGTCGTCCTCGTGCACGATCCCGGAGAGCGCCGGGCGCGCCTCGGGCCGGACCTGCGCGGTGCAGAGCATGTAGAGGTCCGGGATCGAAGCCGCGGGTGACGAAGAGCCGGTCGCGGTCGTCGACGTGCACCGCCGGGGCGAACGGCCGGAACGCCTCGCGGAACTTCACCGCGCCGTTGATGCGGTCCTTGATCCGGTCGCCGTCGGGGCGGGCGAGGATCGAGCGGTTGCCCAGCGCCCGCGGCCCGAACTCCATACGCCCGTGGAACACCGCGACGATCCGGTCCGCGGCGATGTCCTCGGCGGCGGCGGCCAGGTACTCCCCGCCCATGCCGATCTCGCGCCAGCGCAGGTCGGGACGCGCCTCGAGGACGGCCAGGATGTCGTCGCGGGAGTAGCGCGGGCCGAGGTACGGGTCGAAGGGGCCGGTCGGCGGTGGTCGCCTCGCCCGCCTCCGCGGCCGCGGCCCACGCGGCGCCCGGCGCGGTCCCGTCGTCGCCGGAGGCCGGCTGCACGAACATCCGCTCGACGCCGGGCAGGTCGGCGATCGACTGGTTGGACTTGCAGTTGAGGAACGTGCCGCCCGCCAGGCAGAGCGAGGTCTCGCCGGTCTCGGTCCAGCCAGTGCCCGACGAGCGCGACCAGCAGCTCGGTCAGGCACTCCTGCATCGCGGCCGCGAAGTCGGCCTCGTCGCGCTGGATCGAGCCGTCGGGCGTCGTCGGGGTGAAGGTCTGCTCCTCGAACAGCGCCCGGGCGTGCGGGTAGCCGTCCTCGGCGTCGGCGAGCGCGCCGGCGGCCAGTCGATGACGACCGAGCCGCGCTCGGCGTCGAACCGCGTCAGCTTGCGGAACACCTCGCGGAAGCGCTCCGGGATCGCCGTAGGGCGCGAGGCCCATGACCTTGTACTCGTCGTTGTTGAACTGGAACCCGAGGAACCGCGTGCCGATCGAGTAGAGGATGCCGAGCGAGGCGGCGATCGGCTGCGTGTGGAGCTTCTCCAGCTCGTCGCCGCGATCTCCGTCGCTCGCTCGCCCCGCCGGAACCGGTACACGGTCAGCGAGTCGACCTCGCCCATGCCGTCGGAGACCACCGCGAGCCCCCGGTCGAACCCGCTGGGCACCACGGCGGACAGCGCGTGCGCGCGGTGGTGCTCGACCGGCCGGACCCGCTCGGCGAGGACCGGCCACCCGGCCTCGGTGAGCCCGTCCCGCACGGTCTGCGAGCTCAGGACCTCGTCGAAGTACTCGCGGGAGAGCACGAACGCGCGGCGGTGACGGTCGTAGTCGAAGCCGTGCGCGACCACGTCGACGTCCTCCGCGCGCACGCCGGCCTCGGTGAGGCAGTAGGCGATGGCCTGGCGCGGGAGCGCCCCGGTGCCCTTGTCGCCGTCGAAGCGTTCCTCCGAGGCCGCCGCGACGAGCCGGCCGTCGACGAGGATCGCGGCTGCACTGTCGAGGCCCTGGCAGATCCGGGCGTCCAGTGGATCGATGTCCGGTCGGGTCTCGTGGAGTCGCCGTTGGGAGTTCGGGAGCCCGCTGAGTCCCAGAACGATCATCGAGAATGCCCCTCCGGACCGACTGCGCCGTCTCCCCCACCATGACAGCCGGGTACGACCGGAGTCGGCAGGGGGGCCCGGACAGACCGGACAGAAGGGTGTTAAGTCCCCGGGCGGGCGATTCAGATCACGTCGGCGCGCTGGTCCGTTCCGGGGAACGGGTGCCCCATGATGCGCACGAACGCCGCCTGGTAGGCGTCGACCATCGCGGTGTCGGTGTACAGCGCGAGCGCCCGCTCCCGGCCGGCCGCCCCGAGGCGCGGCGAGCTGCCCGCGGTCGTCGAGCACGCCCCGCAGGGCCTCGGTCCAGGCGGGGACGGTCACCGGGCTCGACGACCACGCCCGCCGCGCCGTGGTCGAGCATCTCGGCCACGGAACCGCTCGCCGAGGCCATCACCGGCATCCCGCGGGTCATCGCCTCGACCATGACGAGCGGGAACGCCTCGAAGCCGCTGGGCACGCACAGCACGTCGGTCTCGGCGAACGCGTGGTCCGGGCCGGGCGAGACGCCGCGCCAGCGCACCTGGCCACGCAGGTACGCGGGGGTCTGCGCCTGGAGGGCGACGCGGTCGGGGCCGTCGCCGTAGATGTCGAGGGTCCACTCGTCCGGGCCGCGCGAGCGCGTCCAGGGCCCGGATGAGCAGCGTCGTGTTCTTGTACTCCTTGAGCCGGGTGAGCATGCAGAACCGCACCGGGCCCGACTGCGGGCGCGGCGGCAGCGGCTCGCCGGGGGTCAGCCCGTTGGGCGCGACCATGACGGTGCCGGTGAGGTCCTGGTGCCGGGTCAGGTCGGCGTGGTGCTGGCGGGAGAGCACCAGCAGCCCGTCGGCGGTGCGCAGCACGCGGGCCTGCAGCTCGGAGTAGGTCGGGCGCGTCCAGCTCGGCCGGGTCGTGTGCAGCGGGGAGCCAGTACCGCCGCTGCCCGACGACCGGCCCGAGGGCCCGCCACGCCGTCGCGAACCCGATCTCGGTCTTCGTGGCCCCGCCGACGACGATGGCCTCCTCGGTGTCCGCGACGTCGACGACCGGCTGCCACCACGGCTGCATGAGCATCCGCACCCGCGGGTCCAGCTCGGAGATGTACTGGCCGAGGTGCTGCAGGCAGACCATCGTCACCGGGTGGCCGCGGGCCACGAGCTGGTTGGCGAGCACCACCCGCTGGCGCTCGGCGCCGCCGGGCTTGAGCCCGTTGGTGACGACGACGACCGCGGGTCGTCCCGCCGCCTGCTCGGCCAGCGCGGTGAGGCGGGCGGCCCGGGGGCCGCGCTTGGAGCGCTGGACCCGCTCGAGCACCGTCGCGCCCGCCGCGAACAACGATCCGCGCCCGAGGTTGTGCTCCAGCCCGAGCGCGATCACCTGGGCGGCGCGCAGCAGGTCGTCGCCGCGCACCGAGGCGAGCGGGTCGTCGGAGACGGTGCCGCCGCTGGCGTGGCGGACCTGCGGCTCGGGATCGTCGACGAGGCGCAGCGACCAGCCCCTGCGGCGCGCGTCGGGCTGCCAGGTGGCGTCCTCGCCGTAGACGAAGAACTCCTCGCTGAACGGGCCGAGCGCGTTCCAGGCGTCGCGGGAGATGAACAGGCAGCAGCCGGTGAGGTAGCCGTCGACGTCCGTGGGCGTCTCGGCGTAGAGGTTGCTGAGCACCCGGCCGCGGAGCCGCTTGGCGTACCCGGCCGCGTTGAGCAGGTTGCGCACGACGCCCTGCTCCCGGTGCGCGACGTCCCAGGGCTCGTCGCGGCCGTCGGGGTCGATCACGGTGGGCGACACGGCGGCGACGCCGGGCTCGGCGAGCGCCTCGCGGGCCCGGGTGAGCGGGCCGAGGAGCTCGGCGTCGGGGTTGAGCTGCAGGACGTCGCGTCGGGGACCTGCGCCATGAGCCGGTTCATGGCGGCGATGTAGCCGAGGTTGAACTCGGAGAAGGTCCAGGTGATGTCGGGGCGCTTCGCGGCGAGCTCGCGGACCTGGGGCGAGCCGCTCGAGGCGTTGTCCCACACGTGCACCGGCGCCTCGGGCAGCCACTTGTCCACGCTGGCGAGCGCGCGCTCGAGCAGGTCCGCCCGTCGGTAGGAGACGATCAGGACCGCCAGCTCGCGTCGTTCGCGCTCCGTGCTCACCCGACCGATCGTGGCACGGCGACCCGAACGGCTACTGCCGGGCCCCGTGGGCGACCAGCCACTCCCCGTCCAGGACGCAGAAGGACGAGGCCGTGGATCCGAGCAGGCCGAGCAGGGCGGGGTCGTCCGCGGCGACGAGGGCGCGCGCACCCCGACGCACGAGGACGCCGGGCGCGCCGACCAGGCCGGCCGTCACCGGCTCCAGCCGCCCCTGGACCGCGGCCGCCCCCTCGTCGTGGGCGCTGCGCACGAGGTGGTCGAGCACCGGCGCGGGGTCGCCGGTGGCGACGACCTGGACGACCTCGGCGATGCCGTCCGTCGGGCAGCAGGTAGAGGAACCAGCCGAGCACGCGCCCCTGCGGGCCGCGCACCAGCCGGGCGGTGAGCCGCCCGCGGTCGGTCAGCCGGTCGAGCTCGGCGAAGGCCCACGTCAGCCAGCCGGCGTCGTACTCGGGCCGCAGCCGCAGCCGTTTCGCCTGCTCGATCTCCTCGGCGGCCACCTCCGGGGTGAGCTCCTCGGTGGTCCCGGCGGGGTCGGGCGGCGGCGGGGCGCCGAGCCGCGGCACCCGGGCGGCGAGGGCGTCCAGCGGTGCGCCGGCGAGGCGGGCACCGCGGGCCAGCGACGGCTTCCGCCGGGCGGCGAGCGCCCCGGCCGTCGCCCCCGGGCGGAGGATCCGCCACCACGCCAGCGACGAGGCCACCAGCTCCTGGCCGCCCAGGCCGGTCCAGAGCGCGCGGGAGTCGTCGTTGGCGCGGTCGGCCACGGTGAGGTCCTGCGGCCCGGCGAGCAGCTTGCGGTTGAGCAGGACCCCGACGCCGCGCGAGCGCCAGTCGGGGTGGGCGACGAGGTTGCTGCTCACGGCCACGCGGACCGGCCGCCCGTCGAGGGTCATCCGCCGGGTGCTCGCCGCGATGAAGCCGACCACCCGCCCGTCGGGGTCCTCGTGGACCAGCGACGGGATCTCCGGATCGGCCCACGGGTCGTCGAGCACGACCCGGGTCAGGTACTCGGCCACCTGCGGGTTCGGCCGGTCCTCCCCGGACCGCATCACGAGCTCGAACAGCGCGCTGACCCGCGGGAGGTCGGCGCGCTCCAGTGCGCGGATGCCCGTCATGCCCGGCACGGTAGCCGGTGTCCTGATCGGCTTCCCGTGTGTCGGACGCCTGCGGTCACCCTCGGGGCGAGCCGCACCCCGGGCAGAAGTTGTTGTTGCCCATCGGGGTGCCGCAGTGCCCGCAGGCCGCCGTGGCGCGCAGCGGACCGCCGCAGTTGCCGCAGTACGCGCCGTCGCCGTAGGAGCCGCAGCGCCCGCAGCGGCCGGCGACCACCGGTGCCCGCGGCGGGACGCACCCCACGCAGTAGCCGGCGCTCGCGTTCCAGCACACCTGCTTGCAGAGCCACTGCCCGCACCCGCGGCACTGCACGAACTCGTCGGCGACGTCCTGGGACGCCTCCATCAGGTGCTTGTCGTTCGTCGACCCGCGGGTGCTGCGGTTCCAACCGGCCATCAGGCCGACCTGCTCGATCCGGCCGCCCCACTCGCCTCCGACGAGGCCGCCGGCCAGGGCGGCCAGCCGGCCGCCGGTGCCGCTGATGGAGTGACGGAAGCGGGACCGGAACCCGTTGCCACAGCGCAGGCAGCGGAACTCGTACTGATAGCCCTCGGTCGTGCTGACGTCCGAGTGGTTGCTGGTGAAGGGGACGACGGACGTCATCTCTGCGGGGACCTCCGGCGGGTGGGAACGGGAGCCGGAGCATGATCTCCCCGAGGGCGCGGTCGGCGATGCCGTAGCGACTACTGCATCTCCGACCGCGCTCCGCCGGATGCGCTCAGTTCTCGGTGCCCGCCATGCCCGCGTACTCCGGACCGGCCTGGGAGCGGGTGCCGGGGTCGGACGCCGAGGCGCCCGGTGATCGCCCGCCACACCGCCTCCGGGGTCAGCGGCATGTCGATGTGCCGGACGCCGAGGTGCGACACCGCGTCGATCACCGCGTTGTGCACCGCCGGGGTCGAGCCGATGGTCCCCGACTCGCCGATCCCCTTCGCCCCGAGCGGGTTGAGGAAGGTCGGCGTCTCGGTGTTGGACGCCTCGTAGGAGCAGAGGTCGGCCGCCGAGGGGATGGTGTACGAGGCCAGGTTGCCCGTGGTCGGGTTGCCGTCCTCGTCGAAGGTGACCCGCTCGAACAGGGCCTGCGAGATGCCCTGGGCGATGCCGCCGTGCTGCTGGCCGGCGACGAGCATCGGGTTGAGGACCCTCCCGCAGTCGTCGACGGCGACGTGGCGCACCGGCTTCACCATGCCGGTGTCGAGGTCGACCTCGACGACGGAGATGTGCGTGCCGAACGGGAAGCTGGACTGGCCCTGCTTGAAGTCCAGGTCCTCGCGCAGGGCGCGGCCGTTGCCGTCGTCGAGACCCGAGCCGTCCTCGGAGGCCGACGCGACCTGGGACCAGGTCACCGCGGAGCCCGCGACACCGCGGACCCCGAAGCCGTCGTCGGAGTGCTCGATGTCGTCCACCGAGGCCTCGAGCAGGTGCGCGGCGATCTCCCGGGCGCGGGACACGAGCTCGGTGGAGGCGTTGTGGATCGCGCTGCCGCCGGTCTGCAGCGACCGCGAGCCCAGCGTGCCCGAGCCGGACCGCACCAGCGCGGTGTCGGACTGCACGACCTTGACCTTCTCCATCGGCACGCCGAGGACCGCGGACGCGAGCTGCGCGAAGGCGGTCTCGTGGCCCTGGCCGTGGGCGCTGGTGCCCGCCATGACGGTGAAGGTGCCGTCGGGGTGGGCCTGGGCCGAGCCGTACTCGCCGTCGAGCCCGAGCGGGGCCGTGACCTCCACGTAGGAGCCGACCCCGATGCCCAGCGCGACCCGGTCGCCCGCGTCGCGGCGGCGCTTCTGCTCGGCGAGCAGCTCGTCGTACCCGGCGGCCGCCTTCGCCGCGTCGAGCGCCTTCTCGTGCTCGGCGTTGTCGTACTCGGCGCCGGTCAGCGACGTCATCGGGTACTGCTCGGGCTGCAGGTAGTTCATCCGCCGGATCTCGAGCGGGTCGACGCCGATCTCGTCGGCGGCCATGTCGAGGATGCGCTCGAGCAGCTGCGTCGCCTCGGGGCGCCCGGCCCCGCGGTAGGCGCCGACCGTCGTCGTGTTGGTGACGACGCTCTTCCACGCGAACTCGATGGCCGGGATGTCGTAGACGCCCTGGGCGAGGAGCTGGGTGAGGCTGGGGAGGATCGCCCCGACGGCCGGGTACGCGCCGCCGTCGCCGATCACCGACGCGCGCAGCCCGACGATCCTGCCGTCGCGCTTGACGCCGAGCTCGACCCACTGGACCTGGGCGCGCCCGTGGACCATCGAGAGCATGTTCTCGGAGCGCGTCTCGGTCCAGCGCACGGGACGGCCGAGCACGAGCGCGGCCTTCGCGGCGATCGTGTACTCGGGGTACGCGGTGGCCTTGGGGCCGAACCCGCCGCCGACCCGCGGGGCCACGACGCGGACCTGGTCGGCCTCGAACCCGAGGTCGCCGGCGATCGCGTCCCGCGCGCCGTGCGGGGTCTGGGTGGAGAGCCAGAGCGTGATGCCGCCCTCGGGGGTCCCGGGCTCGGCCACGCAGGCGTTGGGCTCCATCGGGACGCCCGCGAGCTTCTGGTTGAGGAACTTGCCGCTGACGACGACGTCGGCCTCGTCGAAGATTCCCTCGACCTCGCCGGTCCCCGCGCCCGCGCAGAGGTTGCTGCCGACCTCGTCGAAGAGCAGCGGGGCTCCGTCGGCGTAGGCGGCCTCGATGCTGGTGACGGCCGGGAGGGGCTCGATGTCGGGGAAGACGGTCTCGGCGGCGTCGAGCGCCTCGCTCGCCGTCGTCCCCGATGACGACGGCGACGATGTCGCCGACGAAGCGGACCTTGCCCTTGGCCAGGTGCGGGCGGGCCATCGCGTCGGGGACGACGCCGGGCAGCCCGGGCCGGTCGGCGACGTCGAGGTCGGCGTTCGTGTAGACCGCGACGACGCCCGGCATCCCCTTCGCCTCGTCGACGTCGATCTCCCCGAGCGTGCCGTGCGCGATCGGGGATCGGACGAAGACCGCGTGCAGCGATCCCTCGACGGGCAGGTCGCCGGTGTACAGCCCGGCGCCGGTGATCAGCTCCTGGTCCTCGGTGCGCTTGACCGCGTGGCCCAGGATCGAGCCTCCGGTGTGGGTCGTGACGCTCACGCGTGCTCCTTCGGTGCCCTCGTCGCGGTTCCGGAACGATTTCGGCACACGTCCCGGCCCCTCGATCGGACACTAGCCAACGCCGTGACCGGGCGCACAGCGTCATGTCCGCTGACCAGACGCCTCCTTTTCTGCGGTCCGATCAGGCCGTCGTGGCCGTAGTTGCGGGGTGCACGAGCAGCGGGACGAACCGCTCGGCGTCGGTGACCGAGCCGTGCTGTCCGGGCAGCCGCGCGAGGACCGGTTCCCCCTCGGAGCGCACGATCGCGGCGGTCCCCCGGGTGACGGCGACGACGTCGGGCACGCGCGCCCGGACGCCGTCGTCGACCGGACCGAACCACCCGCCCTCGACGGCCTCCTCGCCGGCCAGCACCGTCGCGTCGTCGGCCAGGGTCGCCGTCCAGGCCGCGTGGACGTCGGCGGCGCTGCCGGGCCGGGCGTAGACGAGGCGGGCCCGCGGGTCGCCGCCGACCACGGGATCGCCGAGCCGGAGGTCGGGGTGGGTGTCGGCGTCGTGGCGGCGGTCGACGGTGACCATGCCGTGGTCGCCGGTGACCGCCAGCAGGGAGCCCGGCGGGAGGTCCTCGGCGAGCATCGCCACGAAGTGGTCGAGCTGGCGCAGCTGCCAGCGCCACGCGAGCGATCCGGGCCCGTGCAGATGGCCGAGCTGGTCGAGGTCGGCGTGGTAGGCGTAGACGAGGCCCGGGTCGCCGAGGGCCGTCAGCGTCTCGGCGGCGAGGTCACCCAGGGCACCGACGCCGCGGTAGGCCGCGCCGCGCAGGGCGGAGCGCGTCAGCCCCGACTCCCGGTAGGCCCGGTCCGACACGACGGTGCTGCGGACGCCCCGGGCGGCGGCACGCTCGAACAGCGTGGCGTGGGACTGGACGACCTCGGGCGCCAGCCGCTCGCGCAGGTCGTCCGTGCCCTCGGTCCAGGTCAGCGCGTCGAGCAGCGTGCCGTCGACGCGGAACCGGACACCGAGCGTCCCGTGCGCCCCCGGGGGCAGCCCGGTGCCGAGGCTGGTGACGCTGATCGGGGTGCTCGTCGGGAACCCGACCGTCAGCGGCCCGGCGTCGGGCATCCCGGCGAGGAACGGCGCGTCGGCGGCGTGCTCGGTGAGCAGCTCGCCGGCCGAGCCCGTCGATGAGCAGCAGGGCGACGGAGCGGGCCGACGGCAGGGTGATCGGTGCCGGGGCGTCCCGGGCCCGGTCGTCGGGCCCCAGGTCGTCGGGCCCCAGTCCGTCGAGTCCCAGTCCGTCCGAGTCCCAGCGCAGCGAACAGAGCGGGCAGCGCCTCGGCGAGGGCGGGGCCGTCGGTGGTCGTCACGAGCCCACCCTGCCCGGCCCGTCCAGCGCCGCCGTCGCGGCGGTGTGCGGGGTGTTCGCCCGCGAACAGGCCGACGGCCCCCGATCGGGGTGATCGGGGGCCGTCGGCGGCCGTCCTACAGCGAGAGCAGCCGGTCGAAGAACTCCCGGTAGCGGCGCAGCGCCTGACGGAGCTCCTCGGTGCCGGGCTCGGTGTTGCCGCTCCACTCCGCCTCGAGCTCGGAGCGCTGGTCGCGGAACACCCGGCTGACCTCGTCGAGCACCTCGCCGACGAGCTGGTCGGCCTCGGTCACCGACTGGCGGGGCTCGTCGACGAAGCCGGCCTGGACCTCCTGCCAACGCCCGCGCAGCCGCTCGGAGGCCGACGGCTCCAGGACGCTCACGCGGTCGGAGTCCTTCGCGTCGTGGTCGTGCTGGCCCGGCTGGTCGCCGTGCTGGCGGGTGTAGCGGCCGGGCTCCTCGTCGTGGCGGCCCTCGTCGCGCGGGCCGTCGGCGTGGCGTCCCTCGTCCGTCCCGGTCGTCTCCGTGCTCACCGTCGGCTCCCGTCGTGGTCGTGTGTCCCGTCGGCCGACGAACCGCCGGCCTCCCGCTCCCGCGGTCCGTCACCGGCGCGGTCGTCCCCGCGGGGCTCGTCCCGACGGGGCTCGTCCCGGTGCCCGCCGTCGTCGGGGTGCCGGTCGTCGGCGCGCCCGTCGTCGTGGCGCCCGCCGTCGTCGCCGTGACCGCGGCCCTCGTCGCGGTGACGACCCGTCGTCACCGTCCCGGTCGCGGCCGCCTCGTGGGACCCGGCGTCGTGCCCGCCGCGGTCCGCCCCAGCCCTCGTCGAGCAGGGCGTCGACGAGGCTGCGGTAGGACGTGACCGCACCGCGCAGGTCCTCGGTGCCGGCGCTGCCGTTGCGGTGGGAGTCCCGCACCCGCCGCGCCTCGCGGTAGTTCTCGACCACGCGCGGGTGCTCGACCGAGATGTCGTCGGCGCGCTGGTCGAAGTCGTCCACCGGGTAGCCGCGCTCGCGCATGATCGTCGTGACCAGCGAGTCGGCCTTGTCGACGGCGCCGCCCGGGTCGTCGACGAACTCGCCCTGGACCTGCTTCCAGTCGCCGCGGAAGCGCTCGCGCGTCTGCGGGTCGAGCGGGCGCAGGTCGAGCTCCGCGTGACGCTTGCGCCGCTCGGCGAGCTCCTTCTCGGCCTCGCTCTTCGAGTCCGACTTCTCGAGGGCGCGGTCGTACTCCGGCCCGAACTGTTCCTGCAGTTGTTCCGATCGCTTCCGGCGCGCCAGCGCGAGCCCGCCACCGGCCAGCGCCAGTAGGACGACCACCACGATGACGACGATGACCACGGTCATGACAGCCCCTCCGTCGGGCACTGATCCATGCCCGAGAGCGTCGTCCCGCGTACGGGCTGTATCAATCGGCCGTGAAGGCGTATGTGCACTGCGTCACACGGCCGCACCATGATCGCGGCAAACGTCGATCGCCGAACGGCAGTCGGCTCAGACCCTCGCCCCGGGTCAGCCCTGCTCGGCCCGCAGGATCGCGGCGGCCCCGGCCATGCGCCGCCATCTTGCCCTCCGCGGACTCCCGCGGGAGGTACTTCATCCCACAGTCGGTGGCGAGCACCAGCTGGTCGGGAGGGATGCGGTCGTACGCGCGTCGGGCCCGGGCGGCGACGGTCTCCACCGACTCGACGGCGGGGTCCGAGAGGTCGATGACGCCGAGGATGATCGTCTTGTCGGTGAGGTCGGAGAGCACGCCGAGGTCGAGCCCCGACTGCGCGGTCTCGATGGAGATCTGGTCGACCGGGCAGCCGGCGAGCTCGGGCAGGAACGAGT
Organism: uncultured Actinomycetota bacterium; assembly: GCA_963849235.1. Taxonomy (GTDB): domain Bacteria; phylum Actinomycetota; class Actinomycetes; order Mycobacteriales; family Pseudonocardiaceae; genus Actinomycetospora. The sequence goes on from CAWKGY010000022.1 coordinate 516,739, forward strand.
AGCCCTCGGGACGCTCGTGGATGATCGCGGCGTAGCCGAAGCAGATGTGGACCGCGGTGGTGCCGGTGACGCCGTCGAGAGCGGCGTTCAGCGCGGCGAGCCCGTACTGGCGGGCCGCGTCGGGGCGGGCCTGCATGTAGGGCTCGTCGATCTGCACGATGTCGGCGCCCGCGGCGTGCAGGTCCTTGACCTCGGCGTTGACCGCGGCCGCGTAGTCCATCGCCGCGGCCTCGGCGTCGGGGTAGTGGTCGTTCTGGGCCTGCTGGGACATCGTGAACGGCCCCGGCACCGTCATCTTCACGGTGTGGTCGGTGTTGGCGCGCAGGAACTCGAGGTCGCGGACTCTCGATCGGGTGCGGTGCGGCGGATCGGGCCGGTGATGCGCGGGACCGGGTTCGGGTGCCCGGAGCGGTCGAGCGCGGTGCCGGGGTTGTCGACGTCGACGCCCTCGAGCGCGGTCGCGAAGTGGTTCGAGTAGCTCTCGCGGCGCATCTCGCCGTCGGTGAGGATGTCGATCCCGGCCCGCTCCTGGGCGCGGATCGCGAGCTGGGTCGCGTCGTCCTGGGCCTGCTCGAGGCAGCTCGGGGTCGACCCGCCACAGCTCCTTCGCGCGCACCCGGGGCGGGAACCGGCCGGCGAGCTTGGCGCGGTCGATGAGCCAGTCGGGCTGGGCGTAGCTCCCGACGAGGGAGGTGGGCAGGAGCATGGGGACCTCCGGTCCATGTGAACGGATGTGGTCGTCCCGACGACGAGATGCGTTCACATGCGCAGCTACGTCGCGATGTCGGGATAGGGCAGGGAGATGTGCTCCATCGCCCGGCCGTAGGCGAGCTGGTACTCCAGCGGGCCGTGGTCGCGCTCGAACATGGCGATGAAGAGCGTGAGCGTGAGGAACGGGTGCGCGCCCATCTCGAAGAGCCGCACGTGGTCGTGCGTCGCGAGCGCCGTCCGTTCCTCGTCGGTGAGCGCGAGCCACGTGGAGCGTTCCCCGGAATGGCAGTTCAGGAGCTTGTTGGCGTACTCGCCGCTCCCACTTCGGCGACGCATTCCGCGGGCGCCGGTCGCGGTAGCGCTCGACGAGGTCGGGATCGCGGTCGACGGTGTAGAGGAACTTGTCCAGCAGGTACTTGCTCACTGCGGCACCCCCTGTGGATACCAGGTGAAGTAGGCCTCCATGGTGTGGAAGAGGTCGAGGGAGTCGACGTGGTCGGCCTTCTTCCCCTCCCCCGCGACGCCCATCATCAGCATGAAGTCCATGAACCCGTGGGTGGCGTTGCCCGGGGAGTGCAGGCTGTCGAGCGTCACCTCGGCGAGGCACCCCTCGAGGTCGCCGGACTCGCGATCCAGTCGACGGCCCGGCGGTCGAACTCCGGGTCCGGCCCGTGCGGCCCGAACTGGCGGGGCCCGCCGAGCTCGAGCGACAGGTGCCCGGTGCCGATCACCGCGACCCGCTGGTCGCTCGGCCACGACTCCACCAGCTCGCGGATCGTGCGCCCGAGCTGCACGAACCGCTTCGGCTGCGGGCAGCGGCGGCGCGAAGATGTTGGTGTAGATCGGGACGATCGGGAGGTCGGCCTCGGGGCGCAGCGTGATGATCGGGCACGTGATCGAGTGGTCGATCCGCAGTTCGTTGGAGAACGCGAGGTCGAACCCGGCGTCGAGACCCTCCCGCAGGATGTAGGCCGACAGATCCTCCTGGCCGGCCAGCTGCATCCTCGGCAGGCCGAACTCGCGCTCCTCGTTGTACCAGTTGGCGTCGTAGACCGGCGCCTTCCCGACGAGGAACTGCGGCATGTTGTCCAGCCACAATTGGTGGAAATGGTCCGAGCCGACCATGACGAGCACGTCGGGCCGGGCCCGCGTCAACGTCTCCCGGAACGTCTCGATCTTCGACACCCATTCGTCGGCGAACGGCGGGCGGTCCTCACCGGTCGAGGTCGAGGCCCGGTAGTAGAACGGGTGGTGGGTGGACGCGATCACCGCGACGAGCTCAGCCACGAGCGTCTCCGTCCAGAGCGTCAGGTGGGGTGTAGGGGTCGGGGTCGACCGGCTTGTTGTTCAGGTCGACCGACAGGAAGATCTCGTTGGCGACGGGGTGGCGCAGTTCCTCGGCGAGCTGCCCGATCAGCCCGGCGGTGCGGGCGAGCAGCGCGAACCCGCGCAGCAGCTCCAGCGGCAGCCCGAGGTCGGCGAGCACCGCGCCGCACACCCCGGCCCCGTTGAGCGGCAGCGTCTTCCCCAGCACCTGCGGGTGCACGCGGCCGATCGCGGCGAACAGCGCGAGGTGCGGGCCGGTCACGCCCTCCTCGGCGGCGAGCGCCATGAGCTTCGGCGTGCGCGGGTCGCCCTGCTTGTGCACGTGGTGGCCCAGCCCGGGGACGAACCGCTTCGCCTCGCGCTGGGCGGTGACCGTGCGCAGGGCCAGCTCGTCCCAGCCGGCGTCGTCGGTCGGGAGCTCGCCGTCGGTCGCCGACCAGCTGGTCGTGCAGGAACCGGCCGCAGTCCTCGGTGACGCCGAGGAAGCGGCTGCCGCCCGCGAGCAGCCCGGCCGCGAGCGCGCCCTGCACCGAGTCCGGCGCCGAGAGGTAGGTCAGCCGCGATACGATGGCCGTGGGCGTGTACCCGTGGTCGGCGAGCGCGGCGAGCACGGCCTCGAACACCCGCGTCTCGCCCGGCGTCGGGCGCCGCTGGGTCGCGAGCCAGAACGCCAGCTCGCCGAACCCGACCTGCCCCATGACGTCCTCGACGAGGTCCTGCCCGAGCAGCGTGATCTTGTCCGGGGAGGCCGCGCCCAGCGCGGTCTCGTACACGTGCTCGCTCATCGGTCCCCCTGCGTCGAGAGCCACTGCCCGCAGCTCGGCGCCGTGCTCGTCGAGCTCGGGCGGGGGCAGCTCGTAGACCGCGGGGGTCTCGGAGAACCGGATCGGGTGCCGCGTCGTCGGCACCGCCCGGTCGCCCTCGCCGACCTCGACGACCGGGTCGAGCCCGAAGCGCTCGGCCATCGCGAACCCGCCGTCGATCGACTGGATCGGCCCGCACGGGACGCCCGGCGTCGACGAGCAGGTCGAACCACTCGACGGCGGTCTTCTCCTTGAGCTTCGCGACGAGGATCGGCCGCAGCACGTCGCGGTTCTTCGTGCGGTCCGCGTTGCGGGCGAAGCGCTCGTCGTCGGCGACGCCCGTCGAGCCCGAGCACCTCGCACAGCTTGCGGAACTGGCCGTCGTTGGCGGCGGTGACGATGAGGTCGTCGTCGGCGGTCTCGAGCGGTTCGTAGGGGAAGACGCTCGGGTGCGCGTTGCCCATGCGGTGGGGCACCACGCCGCCCGCGACCCACGCGCTCGAGTGGTTCACCAGACCCGTCAGCGCCGAGGACAGCAGGTTGACCTCGACGTGCTGGCCGTCGCCGGTCGCGTCGCGGTGCCGCAGCGCCGCGAGGATGCCGATCACCGCGTGGTTGCCCGCCATCACGTCGAACACCGAGATGCCGGCCCGGTAGGGCGGGCCGTCGGGGTCCCCGGTGAGGTCCATCAGCCCGGAGATCGCCTGCACCATCAGGTCGTAGCCCGGGACGTGGGCGCCCTTGTCGGAGCCGAAGCCGGAGATGGACGCGTAGACGACGCCGGGGTTGCGCGGCACTGACGGAGCCGTAGTCCAGGCCGTACTTGGTCATGCCGCCGGGGCGGAGGTTCTCGATGACGACGTCGGCCCGCCGGGCGAGCTCCTGCGCCACCCCGACGTCGTCCGGGTCGCGCAGGTCCAGCGCGATCGAGCGCTTCCCGCGGTTCACGCCGAGGTAGTACGTCGAGGTCTCGCCGCGGGTCGGGGGCATCCAGGTCCGGGTGTCGTCACCCTTCGGACCCTCGACCTTGACGACCTCGGCGCCCAGATCCGCCAGCAGCATCGTCGCGTACGGCCCCGCGAGGATGCGCGAGAAGTCGGCCACCAGCACCCCGGCGAGCGGGCCGCCCCCGGTCCCAGCCATGTCGTCTCCTCGTCCGTGATGCGGACACCTGTCCGCTGACGATCCTGCGGTGGTCCACCGGGAACGTCAAGGGCTCGGGGATCGACGCCGGCGTAGGCGTGGGCGAACCAGCGGGCCATCCCGGCGTCGTCGCGCAGGTCCCGCACCCACGCCTCGCGCGTCCCGTGGACGAACGCGGCGGCCGACTCGCCCGCGAGCGCGTCGGCGCTGCGCGCCGTGAGGATCCGCAGGAACCAGTCGGAGAACGCCTGCGCCCGCCAGATCACCGGCAGGCGGGTGTCGGAGTAGGCGGCGAGGCGGCCGCCGTCCCCGGCGTCGGCCTCGACCAGCCCGTGGGCGAGCTCGACCGCGTCCGCGACGGCGAGGTTCATCCCCTTGCCGCCCGCGGGCGTGATGAGGTGCGCGGCGTCGCCGGCGAGGACGAGCCCGCCGTGCTGCATCGGGCTGGTGACGCGGGTCCGCAGGTCGAGGGTGTCGACGCTCGCGAGGGCCACGCCGTCGAGCGCGCCGGGCATCCCGAACCGCACGCCGAGCTCGGTGCGGATCGCGTCGTGCGGCCAGTCCCCGGCGCCGGTCTCCGCCGGGACCTCGAGGTAGAACCGGGTCTCCTGCGGGCCGCGGCGCAGGTGGGCGGCGTACCCGTGGGGGTGGATGCCGTAGATCGTGTGCCCGACGAGCGGCGCAGATGCGGTCGCCACGACGAGCCACCGCGCCGGCACCCGCCGGTCCAGCGTCTCGACGTGGCCGGCCATGGCGCGGGCGACAGGGCTCGCCGCCCCGTCCGCGCCGACCACGACGTCGGGTCGCAGCGTGCGCCGCCCGCCGTCGGGACCCTCGACGACGACGTGGGGGTCGGGGCCGACGTCGACCACCCGGTGGGAGAACGCCAGCGGCGCGCCCTCGGCGACGAGGGCGGCGGCCAGTTCGGCGACGAGGCGGTGCTGGGGGAAGACGTAGTGGGGGCGGTCGCCGGTGAGGTCGGCGTAGTCGAACAGGTGGGAGGTGAGCGGGGTCCGGAACTCGACGCGGCGGTTCTCGGCGTCGAAGGTCAGCGGGGCACCGGGGGCGTCGGCGATCCCCTCGCGACGCAGCAGCTCGACCGTCCGGTACTCGACGATGCCCGCCTTCGGCTGGGTGCCGACCTCCGCCTGCGTCAGCTGCTCCACCAGCAGGAACGGGACGCGCGCGCGGTGCAGGAGCCACGCGAGGACGAGCCCGGCGGGTCCGGCGCCGACGATCACCACCCGCGGTTCGTCCGCCACCCGATCACCCTCCTCGTCGTCGGGCCCCATCGTGGGGCGGGCGGGGTGGTCGGCGCGCCGCGAATCCCGGTGGGCGGGAAGGCGGGCGTAGCGGGATCCGGCTCGTCGGGCGCCCGCGAGGGGTACTCAGGCAGGCCGGCGGGCTCGGCGCCATCCCTCGTCAGCGCCCCCGGTCAGCCCCGGCAGCCATGGCCCCTTCCGTGGCACACTACGCACGCCGGCGGCTCCCGGACCGCGTCAGGTGCCCCTCGGGAGCAGCGAGCGCGACGAACTCCCGTCAGGAGGCCGGCAGCGTGACGTGCGGCAACGACTCGCGGCGGGCGAAGTCGGCACTGATCTCCCCCGCCGTCGCGAGCAGGAGCGGGAGGTGGTGCTCGACGAGGCGCTCGACCGAGGTCTCGGCGGCGTGGCAGTTGACGTTGACGCCGGCGATCACCCGGCCGTTGCCGTCGCGCAGGGGTGCGGCAACGGAGCGGATGCCGAGGGTGAGCTGCTCGTCGGTGAGCGCCCAGCCGCGGGCCCGGACCTCGCGCAGGGCGGCGTCGCGCTCCTCGCGGGTCGGCTGCCAGCGCGGGACCAGGCCGGAGCGGGTGGGCTCGGCGAGGACGCGGTCGAGCTCGTCGGGAGGCAGGCTCGCGAGCTGCACCTTCCCGAGGGAGGTCGGGAGCGCCGGGAAGCGCGTGCCGATCTGCACGGCCAGCGAGACGATCTTGGGGACGCTCGCACGGGCGACGTAGACGATGTCCGAGCCGTCGAGCTGCGCGATCGAGCAGGACTCGCGGGTGCGCGCCGAGAGCGCCTCGAGGTGCGGGCGGGCGACCTCCCAGAGGCCCATCGACCCGACGTAGGCGACGCCCAACTCGAGCACGCGCGGAGTGAGGGCGAACCCGCGGTCCCCGCTGCGCACGTAGCCGAGCTCGGCGAGGGTCAGCAGGATCCGGCGCGCGGTCGGGTCGCGCGAGCCCGGTGGCCGACGCGACCTCGGCCAGGGTCATCTCGGGGCGCTCCGGGCCGAACGCCGCGATCACCTCGAGCCCGCGCGCGAGCGCCTCGATGAAGTCCGGTCCGGCCCCCTCGCGTGGCACGCGCACCCCTCCCCGCTCCTGGCCCGGCGGCACTCCCGCCACCGCGGCGCAGCGTAGCCGCTCGCTGACCGTCTGGCGGACAGCCATCGGGAATCGGCTCGCCGACGCGACAGGGCGCCCGGACCGTTGACAGCAAAACGACGTCTGAGCAGAGTGACCCGCACCATGTGACCGCTGGACGGACGAGATGTCCGCGAATCGAGGGAGCGCACGATGTCCGAGTCCACCGGCGGGGCCCGCCGCCCGGTCGTCCTGCGCGGCGGCACCGTGCTCACCCTCGACGCGGCCCACACCGTGCTGCCGAACGCCGACGTCCTCGTCGTCGACGACCGCATCGCCGCCGTCGGCCCCGACCTCGACGTCCCCGACGGCACCGAGGAGATCGACGCGCGCGACGGCATCGTCATGCCCGGGATGATCGACACGCACCGGCACATGTGGCAGACCGCCATGCGCGGCTACGGCGCCGACTGGACGCTGACGCAGTACTTCGTCTGGTACTACCTCGAGCACGGCACGGCCTTCCGCCCCGAGGACGTGTACGCGGGCAACCTCCTCGGCGCCATCGAGGCCGTCGACGCCGGCGTCACCACCACCGTCGACTGGTCGCACGGTCTCCAGACCCCGGACCACGCCGACGCGGCCGCCGACGCCCTCGAGGCCGTGCCCGGCCGGTTCGTGCTCGCCTACGGCAACATCCAGGACGCCCCCGCGAACTGGACCGCCGCGCCGGGTTTCCGCGACTTCGTCGAGCGGCGCATGCAGGGCGGCCGGGGCAGCGACATGCTCGGCTTCCAGCTCGCCTTCGACGTCACCGGCGACCCGGCGTTCCCCGAGAAGCCGGCGTTCGAGGTGGCCCGCGAGCTCGGGGTGCCGGTGACCACGCACGCCGGCGTGTGGGGCGCGACGAACGACGACGGCATCCGGCTGATGCACGACCACGGCTTCGTCACGCCCGAGACGGTCTACGTCCACGCCGCGTCGCTGTCCGCCGGACTCCTACCACCGCATCGCCGCGACCGGCGGCTCGGTCTCGGTGTCGACCGAGAGCGAGCAGTCAGCGGGCCAGGGCTACCCGCCCACCTGGGCGCTGCGGGCCCACGACCTCCCGGTGTCGCTCTCGATGGACACCACCGTCTGGTGGAGCGGCGACCTCTTCTCCGCGATGCGCTCGACGCTGGGCGCCGACCGCTCCCGCGAGCACCTGGAGGCCCACGCCAAGGGCGAGACCGTGACGCACGCCGTCGCTGCGCGCCGAGCAGGTCGTCGACTGGGCCACCCGCGGCGGGGCGCGCGCCCTGGGTCGCGACGACCTCGGGAGCCTCGAGGTCGGGAAGAAGGCCGACGTCGTGCTGATCCGCAACGAGCACTCGCCGGTGATGTTCCCGCTGCTGCACCCCTACGGCCACGTCGCCTTCCAGGCCCAGCGCGGCGACGTCGAGGCGGTGATCGTCGACGGGCGCGTGGTCAAGCGGGACCACCGCCTCGTCGGGGTCGACCTCGCCGCCGCGCGCCGGACCGTGGAGGCGACGGTCGAGCACCTGCGCGGCACGCTCGGCGAGGAGGCCTGGGCGCCAGGGCATGAACCCCGAGGTCCCGACGACGAAGGTCCTCGACAACCCGTACACGTACACCGACTACCGGTCGGCCTCGACGCACGGTGGTCGCTGACGCGACTTGTGCGTGCCCCATCGACAAGGCCGGTGCAGCACGCCGATGGGGCACGCACGAGCCGTCAGGCCAGGGCCGCGTACAGGGCCTCCTCGAAGTCGCCGTAGAGCTTCCAGGCCTCGTGCTCGGTGATGAACGGCAGCGAGTTCGTGTAGATCGACGCGCAGATGCCGGTGGTGCGGTCGATGAAGAAGTGGGTGTTGAACAGGCCCGCCCAGGCCCCGCTCCAGGCCCGGCGGCGGCCGGGGACGTCGGCGGTGTTGAGCAGCAGCCCGTAGCCCCAGGTCCAGCCCGGGCCGAGGTGCAGCGTGTCGGTGGTGGCCGGGTCGGCGGTGGCGATCTCGGTGGGGAACGGGGCGCCCTCGAGCTGGTCGGAGAACGCCGCGTCGACGGTCTCCTGGCTCAGGATGCGCACGCCGTCGAGCTCGCCGCCGCGCAGCAGCGCCCGCTCGAAGCGGATGTAGTCGCGCGGGCGTCGAGTGCAGCCCGTGGCCACCGGCCCACCACGCGGGTCGTCGGGCAGGACGTTCCCGATCGAGGCCCACTGGCCGTCCTCGCCCTTGGCGTGGACCGGGGTCTTGTTGGCCTGCCGGGCGTCGTCGAGCGCGAACATCGTGTCGTCCATGCCGAGCGGGCCGGTGATGTTCTCCTTGACCACGACGTCGAGGGTCGTGCCCGCCACCGCCTCGATCACCCGGCCGAGCCAGTCGGTGTTGATCCCGTACTCGAAGCGGGTGCCGGGGTCGGCCACGAGCGGCGCCTGGAAGGCCGCCATGTCACCGGGGACGACGTTCGGCAGCCCGGTCACCGACTCGTACTTCGCGAGCTCGGCGTTCCAGAACCAGTAGGAGAGCCCGGAGGTGTGGGTGACCAGCTGCTTCACCGTCGCCCGGCTCGCGGGCGCCCGCAGCCGCGGGGTGTCCCCGTCGAAGCCCTCGAGCACCTGCTTGTCGGCGAACTCCGGGACGTAGGTGTCGACGGGTGCGGACAGGTCGAGCCGGCCCTGCTCCACCAGCTGCAGCGCCGCCGTCGTCGCGACCATCTTGGTCATCGACATGATCCGGAAGTGCGTGCTGGTGGAGACCGGCTCGCCGCTGCCGGTGACCCGCTCGCCCGCGGCGCCCTCGTAGAAGACGCCGTCGCGGTCGGCCGCGATGGCGGCGACGTGCGGGACGGCACGGTCCTCCACCGCCGCGTGCGAGGACCTTGTCGATTGCGGAACCGTCGAACGTGGACACCAGCTGACCTCCGTCGGTCTGACGCGCCCCTCGGTGTGGAGCAGACGTGTTGCGCCGCTCACATCAAAGCAAGTGGCTCGGGTCACGTCGAGACGAGCCGGCCGCGCGCCGATCTCGTCCGCCCGACGTCTCGCGGTCGGTGGCGACGGGCGGACATGATGGCGCCCGTGAGCACCGCTGCCCCGCAGGAGGACCCGCGCGACGACGACGAGGGGCGCGGCGAGGTCCTCCGGCCCGTCCCGGCCGACGCGGCCACCGCGTCGCGCATGGGCCGCTTCCTCACCGCGGCGCTCGGCCCCGGTGACTACCACGCCCTGCACCGCTGGTCGGTCGACGACCCGGAGGCGTTCTGGCGCGCGGTCGTGGCGTTCTTCGACCTGGAGGTCTCCGACCTCACGACGGTGCTCGCCGACGCGAGCATGCCGGGCGCGCGCTGGCTGCCGGGCGCCCGCCTCTCGTACTCCGCCCACGCGCTGCGCGAGGAGTGGACCGGACCCGCCGTCGTCGGGATCTCCCAGGCCCGCGAACGGGTCGAGCTCTCCTACGACGAGCTGCGCGACCAGGTCGCGCGCGCCCGCACCGGGCTCGTCCGTCTCGGGGTGCGCCCGGGCGACCGCGTGGCCGGGTACCTCCCGCACGTCCCGGAGGCGATCGTCGCGTTCCTCGCCACGGCGTCGCTGGGGGCGGTGTGGCTGTCCTGCCCGCCGGAGTTCGGCCCGCGCGCCGTCGTCGACCGCCTGGGGCAGGTGGAGCCGACGGTCCTCGTCGCCGTCGACGGCACGCGCTACGGCGAGCGCCCGATCGACCGGTCCGCCCAGCTCACCGAGATCCGCGCCGCCCTGCCCTCGCTGCGCGCGACGGTGTTCCTGCCCTACCTCGACCCCGACGCCGCCACGCCGTCCGGCGCGACGTCCTGGTCGGAGCTGCTCGCCGAGCCGGGCCCGCTCGAGCACACGCCGGTCGCGTTCGACCACCCGCTCTACGTGCTGTTCTCCTCGGGCACGACGGGGCTGCCGAAGCCGATCGTGCACGGCCACGGCGGCATCCTGCTCGAGCACCACAAGGCCCTCGGGCTGCACAACGACGTCCGGCCGGGCGACCGCTTCTTCTGGTACTCGACCACCGGCTGGATCATGTGGAACTACGGGGTCTCCGCGCTGCTCGTGGGCGCCACCGTGGTGTGTTTCGACGGCAACCCCGCCTGGCCGGACCTCGACGCGCTCTGGTCGATGGCGGAGGCCGAGCGGCTCACCCAGTTCGGGACCTCGGCGTCGTTCCTCATGCTCTGCCGCGAGGCCGGCCTGCGGCCCGGGCGCGACCACGACCTCGGCCCGCTCCGGATGCTCGGCTCCACCGGCTCCCCGCTGCCGTCGGAGGGCTTCCGCTGGGCGGTGGACGCGTTCGGCGCGGAGGTCCTGGTGAACTCGACGTCGGGCGGCACCGACGTCGCGAGCGGGTTCGTCGGGGCGGCCCCGCTGCTGCCGGTGCGGGCCGGCGAGATCCCCGGGCCGATGCTCGGCGTCGACGTGCACGCCTTCGACGAGGACGGCCGCGACGTGCGGGGCGAGCCCGGCGAGCTGGTGATCACCGCGCCGATGCCGTCGATGCCGGTCGGGCTGTGGGGTGACGACGAGGTCGCGGATGCGGTCGACGTGGTTCGAGCGGTTCCCGGGCGTCTGGACCCAGGGCGACTGGATCACGGTGTACGACGACGGCGGGTGCGTCATCAGCGGGCGCTCCGACGCGACGCTGAACCGCGGCGGGGTGCGGCTGGGGACGTCCGACTTCTACACCGTGGTCGAGGACGTCAGCCTGGAGGAGGACGGGTCGAGCGTGTCGGACAGCCTCGTCGTGCACCTCGAGGACTCGGTCGGCGGCGCGGGGACGCTGGTGCTGTTCCTCGTCGGCGGACCCGACCGGGCGGCGCTGGAGACCGAGATCGTGCGGCGGCTGCGCAGCGAGATGTCACCGCGGCACGCGCCGGACGAGATCGCGTGGGTCGACGCGCTCCCCCGCACGCTCTCGGGCAAGAAGCTCGAGACGCCGGTGAAGCGGCTGCTGCTCGGCGCGGCGCCGGAGACGGTGGCCAGCCGGGACTCCCTCGCCGTCCCGGAGGCGCTGGACGCGGTGGTCTCCTATGTGCGCGAGCGCTCGTGAGCAGAAAGTGCGCCTATGACCGCACTTTCTGCTCACGGGCCGCCGGCACCTACACCGTTCGATGATCGTCGCGTTCGACTGGCCGCCGCCCTCGCACATCACCTGAAGCCCACGGGTGCCGCCGGTCCGCACCAGCTCGTGGACGAGCTTGGTGGCGAGCACCGCGCCGGTCGCGCCCAGCGGGTGGCCCATCGCGATGGCGCCGCCGTTGACGTTGGTGCGCTCCAGCGACGCCCCGGTCTCCTGCGCCCACGCCAGGACGACGGGCGCGAAGGCCTCGTTGCACTCGAAGAGGTCGATGTCGTCGATCGAGAGGCCCGCGCGCTTCAGCACGGCCTGCGTCGCGGGGATCGGTCCGGTCAGCATGAGCACCGGGTCCTCCCCGACGACGGCGAGGGTGGAGACCTTCGCGACCGGGGTGAGGCCGTGGGTGCGCACCGCGTCCTCGGAGGCCACCAGGAGGGCGGCCGACCCGACGCTGACCTGGCTCGAGACGGCGGCGGTGAGGCGGTAGCCCTCCCGCAGCGGCGGCAGCGTCGCCATCTTCTCGCGGTCGACGCTCGGGCGGATGCCCTCGTCGCGGTCGAGGCCGTTCAGCGGGGCGAGCTGCGAGGCGAAGCGGCCCTCGTCGGTGGCGACGGCGGCGCGGCGGTGGCTCTCGACCGCGAACTCCTCCATGCGCTCCCGGCTGATGTCCCACTTCTCCGAGATCAGCTGGGCACCGCGGAACTGGCTGATCTCCTGGTCGCCGTAGCGCTCGATCCAGCCGTCGCCCTCGCGGCGGGTCCCCATGCTCTTCAGCACCGCCGCGTTCGCGTCGATCGGCACGATCGCCATGTTCTCGACGCCGGCCGCGACGACGAGGTCCTGCGTGCCGGAGAGGACCGCCTGGGCGGCGAAGTGCAGAGCCTGCTGCGACGAGCCGCAGGCGCGGTTGATCGTCGTTCCGGGGACGTGCTCGGGCAGGCCTGCCGAGAGCCACGCGGTGCGCCCGATGACGCCCGCCTGCGGTCCGAGCTGGCTCACGCAGCCCATGAGGACGTCGTCGACGGCGCCGGGGTCGATCCCGGTGCGCTCCATCAGCGCCGTCAGCGCGTGGGCGCCGAGGTCGGCGGGGTGGACGTCTGCCAGCAGTCCCTTGCGGGTGCCGACCGGTGTGCGGACGGCGTCGACGATGTAGGCCTCGGCCACGGTGCCTCCCGGCGAAAGGGTGATCCTCGAGCCTCCAGTCTCAGGGGTGTCACGACTGGACGCGAGAGGCGACTCCTCGGGAGGTGAGCGAGTAGCGTCACCAGAGAACTGGGAGTGCCATCCCAGGTGTGCGGATCTGCTTTCCCGGGCACGCCAACTGCACGGTCCATCGAGGTGCCGTGTCCGGTCGGCTGTCCCGCAGTCGGCGCCCCACGAACGTCCGAACCGGGGGTAATCCGTGCTCGACCAGGGTCGCGAGACCGCAGCGTGCACCGGCCACACCGACACGGTGGCCGGCCGCTATCGGCTCGGCCCGGTCCTGGGCCGGTCGCCGGGGAGCTGCGCGCACCGCGCCTACGACGAGCTGTTGCAGCGCACCGTCCGCCTGACCCTCCTCGAGGCCGACCCCGGGACGGCGCCGTCGTTCACGGTGCGCCCCCAGGGATGGCAGGACCGGGATCCCGAGCTGGCCGAGCTGTACGACGCCGGCAGCGACGGCGACCGGCGCTTCCTGGTCACCCACCACCCCGAGGAGCCGACGCTGGCGGAGACGACCCCGCCCGGCGGGCTCGACCTCGCCCAGCTGCGCGACCTCGGCACCTCGATCGCCACCACCCTGCTCCCCCGCCACCAGCGCGGCGCCGCCCACGGCGGCCTCGGCGCCGGGACCGTCGCCTTCGGCCCGCAGGGCACCTCGCTGGCCGAGTTCGGGCTGCTGCCCTGGCTCGCCCGGTGGGGCGACGTCCCGGTCACGCCGCCGTTCCCCGCGCCGGAGCAGCGCACGGGCACGCCCACCGGACCGGCGAGCGACGTGTACGCCCTCGGGCGGCTCCTCGGTGAGCTCGCTCCGCAGGACGGGGTGCGGCCCGAGCTGGCGGACCTGCTCACCGAGATGACGGCCGAGCTGCCGTCGGCCCGCCCCTCCCTGGAGGAGGTGCTGCGCCGCCTCGCCGGGCGGGGTGCCCGGCGCGCACCGGCCGCGGGTCGCGCTCTCGGGCGCACCGGCCGACGCGTCGGACTGGTGGCGGCCGCCTGCTGCCTCGTCGGGCTGGGCGCCGGGCTCTCGGCGTTCGCGGGCGCCGGCCCCTCCGCGGGCGGCATCGGGGCCACGCTCGCCGCGACGGCCGCCGTTCCGGCACCCGTCGTCGCCCCGGTGGCGGCGCCGCCGTCCCCGCCGACCTTCGAGGGCTCCTCGAGCAGGGCGGACTCCGTGTCCGACGACGGCTCCTCCCGTGGCACCGCGTCCGGGAGCAGCGCCTCCGGGGGAGGCGCGTCCGGGAGCCGTGGGTCCGGCGACGACGCGGTCGTCCGCGTCACGTCCACGCAGTCACCCCACGTGGAGCCCGCCACCGACACGAGCCGGTCTGCGACCCACTCGAACTCGGACTCCAGCTCGGACTCGGACTCCGGGTCGGGCTCCGATTCGGGCTCCGGCTCGCGCTCGGACTCCGGCTCGGGGTCGGGGTCGGGGTCGGGGTCGGGCTCGACGGACGCACCCGCGACGACGACCACCCGCACCCCGGAGCAGGGCGCCGGCTCGGGGTCCCGCCCGTCCCACGACGCGACCGACGGATCGACCCACGGCTCGACCCTCTCAAGCCACGGCCTCGACCCGGTCGTCGAGCGGGTCGGCTCCTCGGTCGGCCACGTGGCGACGAAGGTCTCCGGGACCCACGTCGACGCCGGGACCCACGGCTCCGGATCGGCCGGCGACCACGCCGCCCCGCAGAAGACGACGAGCCCCACCCCGTCGCTCAGCCCCGACCTCCTGGACTCCACGTCGGACTCGTGACGCGGACGAGCCCCCGGGCCGTCAGGTCATGATCACCAGGATGAGGAGGATCCGTGGCCTGGGCGTCCAGATCCTCCTCATCCTGGTGATCATGGTCGCGAGGGACGGCAGCTCGGCGCCACAGGGCCGCTCGCAGGGTCGGTGAGCACCGGCAGGTCGGCGCCACAGGGCCGCTCGCGGGGTCGGCAAGTGCCAGGAGTTCGCCACCACTCCACCACTCGCAGGCCCGGTGGGCGCCAGGTGCTCGGCGCCGCTCGGCCGGCCGCCGGGGACGGTGAGCTCCGGCCACCCGGCCACCCACCCGGCACGTAGCGTGGCCCGGATGGCATCGCGGAGCTCAGCAGGTCGGTGGCCCGGCGCGGGATGGGTGCGGCCCTGGCTGCAGCTCGTCGAGATCTCGGTGTCGGCGCCGATCGTGATCACCTACCGGACGGCCCGGCTGATCTCGGGTGGCTGGCCCCCGGACGCCCGCGAGCGCCGGGAGCTCGTGCGCATGGTCCGCGAGAAGGCCGGGGCGTTCGCCGAGGTCGGGCTGGCCGCGATGACGACCCCGCCGCGCGACGCCGCCCGCGCGGTCGGCGGCGTCGTCGCGCCGGTGCACCGCACCGTGGTGTCGAACCGGAAGCGCCTCAGCGGCCACTGAGCCGGTCGGTGTCCTCCGTCCCGGCCTCGATGACCAGGGGCGCCGGGGGCAGCTCCGCCGCGTCCGGAGCCGTCAGCGCGGGCGCCTCGGCGCGGTAGCGGGCGACCTTCTCGGCCTTGCGGGGCGGGCGGTCGTTGGCGATGAGGACGGCCATCCACGGCAGCGGGACCGACGCGATCACGAGGATCGCGGCGGGGATGGTCCACCCGAAGCCGATGGCGAGGACCCCGGCGACGACCAGGCAGGGCACACGCATCGCCATGATCAGCGAGTAGCGGCGACGGCGGGCGGCGAACTGCTCCGCCGGCGAGACGGGGGCGGCGGTGATGAGGGCGGTGGACTGCTGCCGACGCACGTCGGACTCCTCTCCGGGCGTCGTTGCCCGGTGGTGCGTGCCGACCGTGATGCGATCCCGACCGGCACAGGGATCAACACCCGGCCGACGACGGCCCATCCGCCCGGGTGCGCCCGGGGCCGGTGTCTCCGGTCACCGGTGGGTCACCCGCCGGTCACCGACGGCTCACGCCGAGGTGCGCAGCGAGGCGGCCAGCCGCGCGAACCCCTCCTCGAGCGGCACCTGCGGCGCGTAGCCGAGGTCGCGGCGTGCGGCGGAGATGTCGAACCAGTGCGCGGTGGCGAGCTGGCGGGCGAGGAACCGGGTCATCGGCGGGTCGCCGACGTCGACGACGCGCTCGAGCACCCGCCACACCGACTCCACCGCCGCGCCCGCCGCGACCGCGACGGGGAGCGGGACGGTGCCGCGGACCGGCGCCAGCCCGCCGGCGACGACGATGCCGTTGACGAGGTCGCGCACGGGCCGCGGCTCGCCGGAGGTGATGAAGTACGGCCGACCCGCGCAGGCCGCGCCCGGGGCGAGGTGCTCGGCCGCGTCGAGGTGGGCACGGGCCGCGTCGTCGATATAGGTCGTGTCGATCACCGCGGACCCGTCGCCGACGAAGCGCAGCCGTCCCGACCGCGCCCGCTCGAGGATGCGCGGGACGAGCTGGGTGTCCCCCGGGCCCCACACCAGGTGCGGACGGAGCGCGACGGTCGCCAGGTCCGGTCCGTTCGCGGCGAGCACGAGCCGCTCGGCCTCGGCCTTCGTCTCGGGGTAGGCCGAGTCGAAGTGCGTGGCGTAGGGCAGGGACTCGTCGCCGCCCTGGATGTCGCCGCCGGTGTGTACGACGCTCGGCGTGCTGGTGAAGACGAACCGCTCGACGCCCGCGGTGCGGCACGCCTCGAGCAGCACCCGGGTGCCGTCGACGTTGCTGCGCCGGAACGCCGCGTCGCTGCCCCAGATGCCGGCCTTCGCGGCCACGTGGAACACGACGTCGCAGCCCGCGAGGGCGGCGGCGCACGACGCCGGGTCGGCGAGGTCCCCGCGGACCGTGCGCACCCCGCGCTCGCGCAGGGCCGGGTAGTCGCCGCGGGCCAGGCTCGTGACGTCGTCGCCGCGGGCCAGCAGTGCGTCGACGACGGCGCCGCCGAGGAAACCGCCGCCGCCGGTGACCAGGGCCTTCACGACGACGCCCCGGGCGCGAGCTCCTGCGCGGCCCAGTGTCCGAGCGCCTCGCGGTCGATCTTCGAGTTGTGCCGGGGGTCGACGGGCAGGGCGGGGTGCTCGAGCAGCGTCGTGATCCTGCGGGTGCGCGGGTCCGCGGCAGCGAGGTCACGCAGCTCCTGCGCGACCCGGTCGGTCAGGTGGGCGGGGGCGAGCATCTCGACGACGGCGACCGGCGTGCGGTCGGCGACCGGACCGACCCCGACGAGCGCGGTACGGCGCACCGCGGGGTGGTGGTTGAGGACCTCCTCGCACGGGACGCTGTGCAGCGGGCCGTCCGCGGTGTGCACGACGTGGGCGACGCGCCCCGCGAACCAGAGCCGGCCGGCGTCGTCGAACGAGGCGAGGTCTCCGGTGCGGTGGGCGAGCTCGCCGTCCCAGCGCAGCTTCGCCGCCGTGGTGGCCTCGGGCCGGTCGGCGTAGGCCGGGCTGACGACCCGGCCGCGCACGACGACCTCGCCGACCTCGCCGGGCCCGACGAGCCGGTCGGGCGTCAGGGTCGCCACGGGCCCGTCGGTCACGCGCATGAGTGCGACGTCGACGCCGGCCACGGGGCGCCCGACGCAGATGCCGGCGTCGGGCAGGGCGAGCAGTTCGTCGCTGCCGATGGTCGCCACCGGCAGCGCCTCGGTGGCGCCGTAGGGGGTGTGGACCTGCGCACCGGGCGGGAGCAGCCCCAGCACCCGTCGTTGCACGTCCCGGGGCACCGGCGCGCCGGCCGAGATCACCTGGCGCAACGCGAACAGGTGCGTCCCCTCGGGGGCGCCGCGGCCGAGCCGGTCGAGCACGGCGGGCGAGCCGAACATGACCGTCGCGCCGCTGTCCCGCGCGGCCCGGATGACCCGCGACGGCACGACCTTCGCGGGCTTCGTCGGGTCCATCCGCGGGACCACCGTCGTCATGCCCAGGGCCGGACCGAACAGGGCGAACGGCGGGAACGTGGCGAGGCTGACGTCGCCGGGGCCGAGGCCGTACAGGTCGCGGACCAGCTCGGCCTGGGCGAGCAGGCCGTCCTCGTGGTGCTCGACGCCCTTGGGCGGGCCGGTGCTGCCGCTGGTGAACAGGATGGCGGCGGGTGTGCCGTCGGGCCGCGGGACCGGCGCCTGCGGCCCGCGTCGGGACCCCTCGCGCTCGAGGCGACGCAGCGAGCGGGTGCCCGGCACGGGCACCGGGCCCGCGGTGACGGCGATCCGCGCGTCGGGGCACCAGCCCAGCGCCCGGCGCGCGAGGTGGGCCTTCGCGACCCCGACGAACGCCTCGGGCGCGACCTCGCCGAGGCAGGACCGGACCCGGTCGAGACCGATGCCGGGATCGACGACGACGGGCACGGCCCGCACCCGCAGCAGCGCGTAGGCCAGCACGAAGAAGTCCGCGGTCGGCGGCACGAGCAGCGCCGTCCGGGTGCCGGGGCCGACGCCCGCGGCGAGCAGGCCGGCGGCCGCGGCCTCCACGCGACGCTGCAGGGCGCCGAACGTGACGGTGGTCGTGGCGGCCGTGACCAGCGAGAGCCCGGGGGTGGGCAGCACGAGCGCCGGAGCGGTCGGCCGTGCCGTGGCGTGCGCGGCGAGCATCCCGTCGAGGGTCGTCGTCCGCGCGTCGCTCGCCGTGCTCATCGCGCGCCGGCCAGGAACGCGCGGACCTGCGGCACGATCTCCTCGCCCGCGTCCTCGAGCACGTAGTGGCCGGCGTCGGGGTAGCGGTGGACGTCGGCGCCGGGCAGGTACCGGACCAGGTGGTCGAGGATCACCCCGTCGAACACCGGGTCCTTCATCCCCCAGTGGACCTGGACCGGATGCGAGTCCAGCAGCGGGAGACGCTCGGCGAGGTGCACGAGCGTCGGGTGCGCGGGGTCGGACGGGCCGGTGGGGATGTCCTGGACGAAGGCGTGCACGGCGACCCGGTGGGCCGGGCTGTCGTAGGGCGCGAGCAGCCCGCGGCGCGCCTCGGCGCCGAGCCAGCGCTTCCCGCTGCCCATCGCGAGGGCCCCGAGGGAGAACGCGTTGAACCGCCGCACCGCGACGTCGCCGACGACGGGCAGCCGCGCGGCCTGCAACGACCACGGGATGCGCTTGTCCGACGGCAGCGGGAACGCCCCGGTGTTCAGCACGACGACGCGGTCCACGCGGTCGAGGTGGTCCACCGCCCAGGAGAGCCCGATCGGCCCGCCCCAGTCGTGCACGACGAGCGAGAGCGGCTCATCGAGGTCGAGGTGCTCGACGAAGGCGGTGAGGTCGGCGACCCGCCGCGACAGCGTGTGGGGGTAGTCGGCGAGGGCGGGCTTGTCGGAGCGGCCCATGCCGATGTGGTCCGGCGCGATCGCGCGGAACCCGTCGCCGGGCAGCGTCGCCAGCAGCGACCGGAAGTAGAACGACCAGGTCGGGTTGCCGTGCACGTGCAGGACCGGGTGCCCGGCGCCCTCGTCGACGTAGGCCATCGTGTGCCCGCCGATCTCGACGGACCTCGGGGTGAAGGCGAAGCCCGGGACGGCGGTGGTCGTCGTCGCGGTCACCAGAGCACCTCGGCCGCGGCGGCGTTGATCCCGCTGCCGACGCCCATGAGCATGACGCGGGACCCCTCGCCGACGACGCCGTCCTCCACCGCCTTGGACAGCACCGTCGGGACCCCGGCCGGGCCGGTGTTGCCGAAGCGGGGGAACTGCGAGGGGAACCGGTCGCGGTCGAGCCCGAGCTGCTCGGACACCGCGCGGGTGTGCACCTTGCTGACCTGGTGCAGGCAGTAGACGTCGTAGCTGTCGGTGTCCCAGTCGAACGCCGCGACGGCGTCCTTCCAGGCGCGGCCCGCCAGCTCCATGCCCGCCATCAGCAGGCCCTTGCTGTCGGTGCGCATCTCGTCGGCCTGGCCGACGCAGAGCTCCGCGTTGCCCATCGTGCTCGCCCGCCCGAGCCCGCCGAGGTAGCGGTGCCCACCGGGGCCGTCGGCGCGCGAGAGCACCATCCCGACCGCGCCCGAGCCGACGGTCAGGGTGGCGAACTGCTCGTGGAACATCGCGCGGGTCGAGTCCTCGGCGGCCAGCCGCGCGATCGTGGATTCCATCGCGAATCGGCTGGTCTCGCCGGCGACGACCAGACCGTGGTCGATCTCCCCCGAGGAGATCATGGTGGACACCACGTTCATCCCGTTGAGGAATCCGAGGCACGCATTGCCCAGATCGAAGTTCGCGGCCTCCGGCGACAATTCCATCCGGCCGTGGACGATGCTCGCCGTCGACGGTTCGAGGTGGTCCCGGCTCACCGAGGTGTTGATCAGCGCGCCGATGTCGGAACGGGGGACGCCGCTGCGCGCGAGGGCCTCCTCGCCGGCCCGGGCGGCCACCTCGCTGGGCATGGTGCCGTCGTCCCAGATGCGCCGTTCGGCGATGCCGGACAGCTTCTCGAGCAGGCCTGGAGTGATCCGCAGGCGGGCGAGGGTGTCGGCGAGCCGGTCCTCGAGCTCGGTGGAGGTGACCACGTGCGGCGCGTCGACGTGCGCCAGCCCGGTGATCACCACGTCGTCGTACCGCTGAGCCGCTCTCATGACCCGACCATGCGTGACGGCGACAATTCCCGCCAGGGATAAGGTGAGTGCTACCCGCGATCACACGAACCCCGGTAACAGGAAATCGTGTCGGAGCGTCTGGGCCGAATGGTCGATTACTCCGAGGAATACCCCGCGGTAATCATGACGGCGCACCGTACGGCACTACCGACGCGTACGACGCCGGCCCGGTGCGATTTTCCCGATAATCTCCGGACGGCACACGAGGCCCGCCGGGCGTCGGCGGCCCGGGCGTTCAGGCGCCGCCGGACGCTCCGGGAGGTCGGACCGCCTCGGGCGGTACGGCGTCGAGGACGTCGTCGCCGGTGGGCTGGGCGGGAATCTCGAAGGAGACGTCGATGTCCTGGAAGCTCTTCTGCCGGGGCGCCTGGGCGTAGGCGGTGAGGGCGCGCCGGTCGCCCGTCGTCATGTCGGGGTCGTCGGGCAGGACGCTGAGCAGGCTGCGGGGATACAGCTCGAGCACCCGGACCGTGTTGAGCTCGGCGCAGAACAGGACGATCAGCACGGCGACGTAGATCCACGCGAGCAGGCCCAGGACGATGCCGAACAGCCCGTAGCTCGCGCTGCTCCCCTGCAGCTCGTGGGCGACGAGGTAGGTCCCCACGAGCTGGAGCAGCTGCCACGCGATCGCCGCCGCCACCGCGCCCGGCACCAACTGCCGTAGACCGACCGCGGCGACGGTGACCAGCTTCAGCCCGAGCAGGAACACGCCCACGTTGATCGCGATCGCGACCAGCACGGAGACCACGCGCAGCAGGAGACCGGCGACGGGCACCGCCGCGGCCGCGGTGCTCGTGGCCGTGGTCAGCGCCGACAGGGCGGTGGTCGCGAGGACCCCGACCGCGAGCACACCGAGCAGCATCAGGCCGCGCCCGTAGGCCGCCGGGAGCCCGGGGCGCTCGGCCACCGGCACGGCCCACATCTGGCACATGGCGTTGAGGGCGGCCCGGGTGACGCCGAGCGCGCCGTAGAGGCTGACCACGATGCCGATCACCAGCGCCGTCACGCTGCCGTGCAGCGAGTGCACGTTGGCCCCGATCTGGTCCCCGATCACCGGGAAGTTCCGGAGGGCGGAGCCCAGGACGGCCTGCTGCGCGGCGGGATCGTTCGCGAGCACGAAGCCGAGGACGGTGACCGCGAGGAGCAGCAGGGGGAACAACGACACGAAGCCGTAGTAGCTGAGCAGCGCCGCCTGGTAGCTGCCCTGGTCGTCGACGAACTTGTAGACCACCGCGAGCGGCAGCCCGACCCATCGGTGGTGACGCTGGTACCGGTCGAAGCGCTGCAGGAGTCCCGTCACGGCCGTCCCCGTCTCGTGAACCTCGCGCGCCGGCCCGCGTCGGCGTGCCCCGTCCTGATTCCCTCGATCGGTGCGGCTCGAACGCCGGGCGGAGGAGGATCACGGGATGACTCCACGCGCCGACCACGACGCCCTGCTCGCCACGAGCCGCCTCGGTGTGCTCGCCACGATCAAGGCGAGCGGTGTCCCGCAGCTCTCCCCCGTCACCCCGTTCTACGACCCCGACGCGGGCACCCTGATGGTCTCGATGACCGAGGGGCGCGCCAAGACCGCGAACCTGCGCCGCGACCCGCGGGCCTCGCTCGAGGTCACCTCGTCGGACGGCCGGGCGTGGGCCGTCGCCGAGGGCCCCGTGACCCTCACCGGCCCGGGCACCGACCCGCAGGGACCCGAGGTCGAGGCGCTCGTGACGTACTACCGCGCCGCGGCGGGCGAGCACCCGGACTGGGACGACTACCGCGCCACGATGGTCGCGGACCGCCGGGTGCTCATGACCATGACCGTCGAGCGGGTCTACGGGGCGCGGATCTAGGCACCCTGCCGGATCACCAGGGTCTTCAGCTCGGCGACGAGCACCTCGTCGCGGCGCTGGTTGCACACGACGAACCGCGAGGTCACCACGCCGTCGTCGGCACTCCGGGGCTCGACGGCGAGGACCTCCGTCTCGACATGCAGCGTGTCGCCGATGCGGGTCGGCGCCACGAACCGCAGCCGCTCGATCCCGTAGAACGCCTTCATCGCCTCCGGGCGGAACTCGACGAGGCCCAGGGCCACCGAGATCACGAGGGCGCCGTGGGCGATGCGCTCCCCGAACCGCGCGTCGTCCGCGGCGAACTCGACGTCGGTGTGGATGGGGTGCCAGTCGCCGGAGAACATCGCGAACGAGACGACGTCGGTCTCGGTGATCGTGCGCCCGCGCGAGATGTGACGGTCGCCGACCGCGATGCCGTCGAAGTACTCGGTGATCATCGGTCCTCCAGGGCGGCGAGGTGCGCGGGCGAGAAGTCCGGGACGCGGCGGGAGGCGAACGCGTCCAGGCCCTCACGCACCGTCGACGATCCCGTGAGGTGGCCGATCGCGACGTCCCGCTCGGCGGCGAGGGCGTCCGGGTCGGCGGGCGGCGCGCTCGCCCGCGCGAGCCGCATCATCATGTGCAGGGCCGGGGCGCTGTGGCGGGCGAGCCGGGCGACGAGGTCCGCCACGGTGCCGTCGAGCTCCTCTGGCGGGGCGACGTGGCTGACCAGGCCCCAGGCGTGCGCGGTGGCACCGTCGAGCATCTCCCCCGTGGCCAGCAGCCGCCGTGCCAGGGCGGGCGGGAGGGCGCGGGGCAGGCGCACGGATCCGCCCGCCCCGGGCAGCAGCCCGTACTCGAGGTGGCGGTCACCGATCCCGGCGTCGGCGGCGGCGACCGAGAGGTCGCACGCGAGCAGCAGCTCGCAGCCACCGGCGAGCGCGTGACCGCCCGGACCGACGACCGCGACGGTCACGCACGGGGCCGCCTCGAGCGCGTCGAGCACCTCGCCGATGCCCTCGAGGTAGCGCCGCATCCCGTCCGGGTCGTCCTCCAGCGCGCGGACGTGGTGCAGGTCCGCGCCCGCGGAGAGGGTGCCGCCGGCCCCGCGCACGACGAGGACCGAGGCGTCGCGGGCGGCACGCACGGCGGCGGCGAGCCCGTCGAGCATCGCGGGCCCGAGGGCGTTGCGCGAGGCCGGGCGGTCCAGGGTCGCGCACACCACGGCCCCGCCCCGTCCGTCGCCGGCCGGCTCGACGTCGATGACGACGTCGCCCACCCGCCCGGTCACGGCCGCCTCACCGTGATCCCGGCGGCCTCCCGGTCCCACAGCTCACCGAGCTGTTCGCGGGCCCGCAGGGCGAGCTTGTACTTCTCGACCTTCTCGCTGGGCGTCTTCGGCAACTCGTCCAGCACAGCCAGGTAGCGCGGCACCATGTAGTAGGCCATCTGCTCGACGGCGAAGGCGGTGAGCTCCGCGAAGTCGACCGGGTGGCCGTCGGCGGGGACGATCCAGACCATGACGTCGTCCTCGCCGAGCTCCGAGGGCACGGGCACGGCCGCCGCCTCGTGGACGGCCCGGTGGCGGCAGAGCGCGGTCTCGACCTCGTAAGCCGAGATGTTCTCCCCGCGCCGCCGGATCGCCTCCTTCTTGCGGTCGGCGAAGTAGAGGTAGCCCTCGTCGTCGAGGTGGCCGCGGTCGCCGGTGTGGAACCACAGGTCGCGGGTGACCTCGACGGTGGCCTGGGGCATGGCGTGGTAGCCGCGCATGAACGCGCCCCGGGCTGGCCGGACGCAGATCTCGCCGACGGTGCCGGTCGGGACGGGGGCGTGGTCGTCGCCCACGATCTGCACCGCCGTGCCGAGAGCGTCGTCGCGCACCCGCCCCGCCGAGCCCGCCTTGGCCACCGGGTCGTCCGGGCCGAGCACGGTGACGGCCGTGTTCTCGGTCATCGCGAACACCGAGGTCATGCGGATGCCGTAGCGCTCAGCGAAGCCCTCGGCGAGCTCCCGGGAGCTCGGGACGCACATCGCGATCCGCACCGCGTGGTCCCGGTCGCGCTCCGACCGGGGAAGCTGCCAGATGATGTTCGCCATCGCACCGAGGGCGTTGAAGACCGTGGCGCCGCAGCCCCGGACCTCGTCCCAGAACCGCCGGGCGGAGAACCCCGGCGAGAGGGCCACGCACGCGTCGGCCCAGAGCGCGGCGTAGATCGTGAACCACAGCGCGTTGGCGTGGAACACCGGCAGGCACGTGTAGAGGACGTCGTCGGGGCGGTAGCCGGAGCGCTGCGTCATGGCGAGCCCGATGGCGTGGCCCTGCGCGTGCGGGCAGACGACGCCCTTCGAAGGACCGGTCGTCCCGGACGTGTACATGATCAGGTGCGGGTCGTCCCACGCCACGGAGCCGGCCTCGGGTGGCTCGTCGGCGCGCAGTTCGGCGAACTCGGCGAGCTGCCGGGGGCCGAGCGTCTCGCGGATCGCGGGCACTCGGGCGACCGCGGGCGCGACGCGCTCGGCGTAGGAGTCCTCGGCGACGAGCAGCACCGAGTCCGACTGCTCGAGCAGGTAGACCAGCGGGTCGCCGCGGGCCGCGGTGTTCAGCGGCACCGCGACCGCGCCCAGCTTGCCCAGCCCCCACACCGCCCACAGCAGCTCGGGACGGTTGTCGAGCATCAGCGCGACGTGCTCCCCCGGCGCGATCCCGCACCGCCGGAAGCCCTCGGCGTAGGAGTTCGTGATCGCATGGACGTCGGCGTAGGAGAAGCGCTCCCCGGCGAAGAGCAGGAAGGGTCGGTCGCCGAGGCGCTCCGCTTGGCGGGCCAGCACGCGGCCGACGGTGCGCTCCGCGAGATCGAGTTCCAGCACGTCGGGGACCCCTCCCACGCCGTCTTCTTCGACCGACCGGACGGTCGAACCGTGACCCCGGTCACGGCGACGTGTCAAGGTGCGCGTCCCGCCGGGAGCCACCTCACGGGCGCGGCCGCTGCCAGGTGCCGCGGTCGTGCATCAGCTCGATCTGCTTCTCGAGGATCTCGCGGCGGTACTCGTCGTGGTGCGGCGGTTTGCGGTCGAGGTAGAGGTTCTTCGGGTAGATCGGGCGCTCGTAGACGATCTGCGCGAGCTCGGTGCGGATGTCCTTGGCCCAGTTGCTGATCTGCGCGCTGGCCCGGTGGTGGCGCAGTGCCTCGATGTCGACCACGCCGCTGACGAACGTCGAGCCGTTGGTGTCGAACTGCTTCCCGACGAGCTGGCCGCGATGGTCGACGATCATCGAGCGCCCACCGCCCGCGTCGATCGCGTGCGGGCTGTCCGGGTAGAGGTGGTAGCCGCCGATGTTGGGGGCGACCACGTAGAAGTTGTTCTCGAGCGCCCGGGCCCGGTTGGTGATCTCGAAGACGTCGTTCTCGGTGAAGGGCACCGGGAGGGAGGCCCGGTAGACGACCTCGGCCCCGTTGAGGGCGAGCCCGCGACCGTTCTCCGGGTAGCTGCCCTCCATCGCCATCATCACGCCGAGGCGACCGATGGGGGTGTCGGCGACCGGCCAGAACGCGTCGAGGGTGCGGCCGTAGCGATCGATCCACCAGTCGAAGAGGTCGTGCGGCGACACCGACCGTTCCACCGGCAGCAACGCGTTGAGCTTGTAGTGGACCAGGACGATCTCCTCGGCCGGAGAGATCACGAACCCGGCGTTGAAGAACAGGTCCGGCCACTCCGGGTGGCGGACCTTGGCCTGGGCCATGACGTACACCCCCCACCGACGGGCCAGCCGGCCGAGCCGCTCGGTCTCCGGGCCGGGGACGTCGATCGCGCAGTGGTGCGCGAAATCGACGTGGTCGACGTCGAGGATCTCGTCGTTGAATCCCTGCAGGGCTCCCTCGGGGATGACCAGCAGCTTCACCGGGATGTCGAGGTTCGACAGCCAGAACGCCGCGGTGGTGAGCGACTCGAGGTGCTCGAGGTTGTGCTCGATGTCAGCGCGCTCGCGGATGCCCCAGAAGGTGGGGATCAGCCCGACGGCGTTGTAGGGCTCGACCCTGGGGTGCGCTTCGCTCTCGTGAGCAGAAATCCGTGCCATGACACGGAATAGTGCTCACGGGCGCGGAGCGCACCTAGGGTGATGGGCGTGACCGACAAGGAACCCCGTACCGAGGCCGAGATCGCCCAGCTGATCGACGCGAACGCCGCGGAGGAGCACGAGATCCGCAACCGCTCCCACGGCGGCATGAGCGAGGAGGACGCGGCGCGACTGCGGGAGCTGCAGATCGAGCGCGACCGCCTGTTCGACCTCAAGCGGCTGCGCCAGGGCCGACGCGACGCGGGCGAGGACCCGAGCGAGGCTCACGAGCGCCCCGCCGAGGTCGTCGAGAACTACCGCCAGTAGCTCAGGCCGGGACCGGCGCACCCCGCAGGATGCGGGCGAGCTCGTCGCGGTCGGGCCCCTCGGCCCGCGGCGGGCGCCACCCGGTCCGGTAGACCGCCGCCGCGAGCGGCTCCACCTCGTCGAGGCACTCCGGCCCGGCGAGCATCGCGAGGTAGGGCGGGAGCGCCCGCCCGATCGCCGGGTCCACCTGCGCCGCGGCCATCACGAGGTCCGACGGCAGCCGCCGGGTGAGGTCCACGTCCCGACCCGCCCAGCGGTCGAGCATCGCCGCGTCCATCCGGACGTGGTCGGCCACCCAGGGCCGCATGTGGGCCTCGCACCAGGCGTCGAAGCCGACCGCGACGTCGCCGGGGTCGGCGCCGTCGTCGAGGCGCCGGAGCAGTTCGCGGGCCTGCTGGAGCGAGGTCGTGATCCCCCGGCCGAACATCGGCGTCGTCGTGGCGACCGCGTCGCCCACGGCGACGAAGCCGCGTCGGATGCTGCCGTCCGGGGTCGCCTGGCCGCGGTAGTGGTTGACCAGTGCGCCGCCGGCGAGCACCGGGGTGATCGGCTCGGAGCGCTCCGGGTCGGTCCAGGCGTCGAGGCCGGGGATCACCCGGCAGGCCGCCTCGAAGACGGGCTCGTGCCGGAGCAGCGCGAGGTCGGGATCCCCCGTCGCCCGCACGACGAGCACCGAGAAGGTCCCGCGCTCGTGCCGGAAGACGACCACCTGGTAGCCGTCGAGGTCCGCCTGCCAGGCCAGCGGGTTCGTCATCGGGCCGGGCTCCGCGCCGGGGTGCAGCCGGTACTGGCGGTCGACGTAGGCGACGCCGACCCGGCCGGTGAGCGTCGGGGCGGCGCGCAGCGCGCGGGTCACCCGCCCGGCGCGGCCGGACGCGTCGATCACCAGGTCCGCGGGCCGGTCCTCGCCGTCGACCCGCAGGCCGGTCGCGTGCGGGCCGTCGAGGGTCACCGCGTCGACGTGGCCGCGACGCAGGGTCAGGCCGGGGGTCCCGACGACGGCCGTGTGCAGCGCGCGCTCGAAGGTCTCCCGTCGCGAACGCATCCCGCCGGGCATGCGCCGGCCGTCGGGCAGCGTGAAGGTGATCGGCTCGGCGCCTGCGGCGACCCATCCCTCGTAGGCCTCCGGGATCTCGGCCTGCAGGGCCTCGCCGATCTGCGGACGGAACCCGTGGGCGTGGTGGAACTGCATCACCCCGCGCCGGGCCCAGGCCCCGTCGGGAGGCGGGCCGGCGTCCCGGTCGACCGCGGTGACCCGGTGACCACGGCGGGCGAGGGCGGCACCGAGGAAGAGTCCCGTCGGGCCGGCGCCGATGATCGCGACGTGCATCCCGACCTCCTGGTGCTACTTTGAGTGCACCGAGAGTGCAGTCGATTGTCGGGCCCGTCAAGACACCGGGCACACCCGGTCACGAGAGGACACGGATGGCCGAACGGCGCCCCTACCGGTCCGACCTGCGCGCCCGGCAGGCCCGCGAGACCCGCCGGGCGGTCGTCGCGGCGGCGACCGAGCTGTTCGTCGCGCGCGGCTACGCGGACACCACGCTCGACGCCGTCGCCGCGGCGGCCGGCGTGAGCCGCCGGACCGTCGTCAACGCCGTCGGCGGCAAGGCCGCGCTCCTCGCCCTGGCCTGGGACTTCTCGCTGGTCGGCGACGACGAGCCGGTGCCGATGGCCGACCGGCCGGCGGTGCTCGCGATCCGGGCGAGCGCCGATCCCGACGAGGTGCTCCGGTTGTGGGCCGCGATCGCCGTCGACGTCGAGGCGCGTGCGGCGCCGATCGGTCGGGTCCTCGAGGTCGCCGCGGACGGGGACGCGGACGTGGCGGCCCTGCTCGCGAAGGCCGCCTCGGAGCGGCTCGAGGGAGCCCGGGCGTTCGCCCGCCACCTCGCGTCGATCGGCGGCCTCGGGCCCGGGACGACGGTCGAGCGCGCAGCCGACGCGTTCTGGGCGCTGAACGACGGCACGCTCTACCGGCGGCTCGTGCTCGAGCGCGGCTGGTCGGCGGCGGAGCTCACGGACTGGCTGACGAGGCAGGCGCGGGCGTGCACCGGTCGCGACGCCGCCGAGTACCACCGGTAGCGCGGCTCACGCGCCGCCGGTGACCTCCTCGAGCAGCGAGGACCAGAACCGCAGCGCGGCGTGCTCCATCTCCAGCCCCAGCCGGAGCGTGATCATCCGCTTGGCCACGGCGTCGAGCGAGGCGTAGCGCCCCTGCATCTCCTCGTACACCGCGATCCGCTCGCGGTGCGCCGCCACCTGCTCCCGAGCCAGGCGCTCGACGTCGCCGGGCTCGCCGACCTCGTTGAAGAACAGCTTGAGCTCGGCGATGTCACGCATCTGGAAGTGCTCGGGCGTCGGCTCGGCGAGCCACGCCTGCAGCTCCTTGCGCCCGGCGTCGGTGAGCCGGAACGTGCGCCGCCGGCGGCCGCCGTCCTCGGTCTCGGCGTCGAGCAGGCCGAGGTCGACCAGCCGCTGCGGCTCGGAGTACAGCTGCGCGTGCGGGAAGTGCCAGAAGTAGCCGATCGACCGGCCGACCGCGCGCTTCAGGTCGTACGACGTCGAGGGTCCCCGGAGCGCGATCGTGCCCAGCACGACGTACGAGGTCGGGGACAGACGCTCGGCCACGTCGGAGACCTTACCGACCCCTTGCCCTCCGACCCTGCCTTCCATACAGTCCGGATCGGACGATATGCGTCGGAGCATGATCGGGGGACGTGATGGACCTGGCCACGGCGTGGGACTGGACGGTCGAGCGCTACCCGCACCGGCGCGCCGTCGGCGGGCCCACCCCGATGACGTGGGCGGACTGGGACGTCCGCACGGCCCGCCTCGCCCACGCCCTCGCCGGGCTGGGCGTCCGCCGCGGTGACCGGGTCGCGCTCGTCCTCACCGGCGGCGAGCCCGCCGCGTCCCTGCACCTCGCCGTCCAGCGCCTCGCGGCCGTCGCGGTGCCGCTGTCCACCCGGCTCGGCCCCGAGGAGCTCGCGCACTGCCTCGCCGACGCCGCACCCGCCGTCGTCGTCTCCGACCCCGCGACCGCCGAGCGCGTCACCGCCGCGGCGGCGGACCCCCGCGTGCGCCCCCACACCCACCGCCTCGTCGGCGAGCTCGAGGAGCTCGCGACCGGGGCGCCGGACTCCGTCCCGCCCGGGGACGGCCCGCGGCCCGAGGACGTCAGCGTCATGCTCTACACCTCCGGGACCACGGGGCGGCCGAAGGGCGTGCCGCGCACCCACGCCGCGGAGCACGCGGCCGCCGTCGCGCACCTGGTCCAGACCGGGGGACGGCCCGGCGAGGTGACCCTCGGCGTCATGCCGCTCTTCCACACGATGGGCCTGCGGACGCTGCTCGCGACGGTCGTCGCGGCCGGCACCTGGGTACCGCAGGCGCGCTTCGACCCCGCCGAGGCGGCCGAGCTGGTGGCGGCGGAGAGCATCACCTCGCTCTACCTCGTGCCGACGATGTACTGGTCGTTGCTGCGCGAGAACGCCTCGGTGGCCGGTCTGCGGTCGGTGCGCCGGCTGGCCTACGCGGGCGCCGCGATGGCCCCCGCGCTCGCGGAGCAGCTGGTCGAGGCGGTGGCACCGGAGTCGTTCGTCAACCACTTCGGCTCGACGGAGATCTACACGTTCTCGATCGGCCCGGACGTCGCGGCGAAGCCCGGCTGCGCGGGCCGGGCGGGGATGTTCAGCCGGGTCCGCCTCGTCGACCCGTCCCCGGACGCCACGCCGGACGCGGTCGTCGGCGCGGGCGAGCAGGGCCAGGTGGCGGTGTCGATGGCGAGCCCCGAGGCGTTCAGCGGCTACTGGCGACGCCCCGACGCGACCGCCAAGGCCGTCCGGGACGGCTGGTACTTCACCGGCGACCTCGCCGTCGCCGACGACGACGGCGACCTGTGGGTGGCCGGGCGCGTCGACGACATGATCAACTCCGGCGGGGAGAACGTCTACCCCGACGAGATCGAGGCGGCGCTGGTGCGCTGCCCGGAGATCGCCGACGTCGTGGTGGCCGGGCTGCCCGACGAGCGCTGGGGCCAGGCGGTGACGGCGTTCGTCGTGCCCGCACCGGGCGTCGCCGCCGACGAGGCGGTGGCCGCGACCGAGCGCTGGGGGCGTGCCGAGCTGCCCTCGCTGAAGCGCCCGAAACGCGTCGTGGCCCTGACGACGGCGCCCCGCTCGGCGGTGGGCAAGACGCTGCGGCGGGTGCTGGTCGCGGGCGAGTTCGACGCGCTCGCGGACAGCGCCGCCGCCCCGGTCACCCCCGCCCCCGTTCCGAGCGAAGGGCACCATCAGTCGGCTAGTTCGAGCGAAGGGCACCTCCGGTCGGAACCGGTGCCCGGGCCACGTTCCGGCGAAGGGCGCCCTCCGGCGGCTAGATCGAGCGAAGGTGCCCTTCGGTCGGAACCGGAGGCGAACCGATGAGCGAGACCCCGGCCTGGACCCCCTCCCGCGACGAGGACGCCGCCCTCGTCAGCGGCACCGGCGCCTTCCTCGACGACCTCGACCCGCTGCCCGGCACCCTCGTCGCCGCCGTCGTCCGCAGCCCGCACCCGCACGCCCGCATCCGGGGCGCCGACCTCGAGCAGGCGCGCAGCCACCCGGGGGTCGCCGCCGTCATCGGCCCCGACGAGGTGCGGGCCGCCGTCCGGCCGTTCCCGCTCTCCACGTCGACCCCGATGCCCTACCTGCCGAGCGCCGTCGACCGCGCGCGCTACGTCGGCGAGCCCGTCGCGGTCGTCGTCGCCACCGACCGCTACGTCGCCGAGGACGCCGCCGAGCTGGTGCGGATCGACTACGAGCCGCTCGACGTCGTCGTCGACACCCGCCGCGCCCTGGGCCCCGAGGCGCCGCTGCTGCACGACGAGGCCGGCACCAACGTCGCCACCGACCGGACGTTCTGCTTCGGCGACGTCGACGGGACCTTCGACGCCGCCGCCCGCACCGTCCGCGGCGAGTACACGTTCCCGCGCTACTCGTCGGTGCCGATGGAGTGCTACGGCGTGGTCGCCCGGTGGAGCGAGGACGCCGACGGTCCCGCGGTCGAGGCGTGGGCGAACTTCCACGGCCCGTTCACGATGGTGCCGGTCGCGGCGGGCGCGCTCGGCCTGCCCACGAGCCGCTTCCGCCTGCACGTCCCCGCCGACATCGGCGGCAGCTTCGGCATCAAGTCCGGCATCTACCCCTACGTCGTGCTCATGGCGCTGGCCTCGAAGCACGCCGGCCGCCCGGTGCGCTGGACCGAGGACCGCATCGAGCACCTACTGGCCAGTTCGTCCGGCGCCGGACGGGTGATGACGTTCGAGGCGGCCGTCGACGACGACGGCCGGGTCGGCGCCCTGCGGATCGACCTCGTCGACGACGTCGGGGCCTACCTCCGCCCGCCCGAGCCGTCGACGCTCTACCGCTGCTTCGGCAACATCACCGGCGCCTACGACGTGCCCGCGGTCGCGATCCGCGCCCGGGCCGTGGTCACCAACCGGGCCCCGACGGGACTCAACCGCGGCTTCGGCGGCCAACAGCTCTACTTCGGGCTGGAGCGACTGATGGACGCGGTCGCCGGGGCGACCGGCCTCGACGTCGCCGAGGTGCGCCGCCGCAACCTGGTGAGCTCCTTCCCCCACCGCACGCCGACCGGGGGCCTCTACGACTCCGGGGACTACCTCCGCGCGCTGGAGATGCTCGTCGCCAAGGGCGGGTACGACGAGCTCCGCTCCCGGCAGATCGCGGCGCGGGAGGCGGGCGCGCACTACGGCGTGGGGCTCGCGCTCGTGGTCGACCCGTCCGGCACGAACATCGGCTACGTCGGGCTCGCGACGCCCAGCTCGGAGCGCAAGCCCGGACGCGACAAGTCGGGGTCGACGGAGATCGTGCGCGCCTCGGTGGACGTGCAGGGCGTGGTCACGGTGCTGCTCGGCTCGGTGCCGCAGGGACAGGGCCACGCGACGGTCGCCCGTCGGGTCGCGGCCCGGCGGCTCGGGCTGCCGGTCGAGCAGGTCCGCGTCCGGATCGAGATGGACACCGCCTCGACCCCCTGGACGGTGACCTCGGGCAGCTACTCCTCGCGGTTCGCGCCGTTGGTGACCAGCGCCGTGATCGCCGCCGTCGACCGGCTCGCGGAGTCGGTCCGCGGCGCGGCCACCGTCATGCTGGGCCTGGAACCGGACGCGGCCACGCGCCTGGAGCTCGCGGACGGCGAGGTGCGCGACCCGTCGTCGGGAACGTCCTGCCGCTTCCGGCACGCCGCCGGGCTGCTGCACTGGGACCCGGGCTGCCCTGCCCCCGGAGGTCCCGGCGCGCACCAGCGCGGAGGGCGAGTTCCGCCCGCCCGAGGCCGTCGCGGCCACTGCGGAGGACAAGATCAACTCGTCGCTCTGCTACGGGTTCGTCGCCGAGATGGTCGGCGTCCGGATCGACCCGGACACCCTGGAGATCACGCTGGACCGGGTCGCGAGCGTCCACGACGCGGGCACCGTGCTCGACCCGGTGCTCCTCGAGGGACAGGTGCACGGCGCGCTCGTCCACGGGCTCGGCGGCGCGCTCTACGAGGAGTTCCGGTACTCCGACGCCGGACAGCCGCAGTCGGCCACGTTCCTGGACTACCTCTGCCCGACGAGCGCCGAGACCGGCTTCGAGCTGGTCTCCGACCACCTCGAGTCCCCGTCACCGCTCACCCCGCTCGGCGCCAAGGGGTGCGGCGAGGGCAGCTCGATGAGCCTGCCGGTGGCGATCGCCAACGCGGTCGCCGACGCCCTGGCCCCGTCAGGCGTCGTCATCGACTCGCTGCCCCTGCACGGCGAGGCGCTGTTCCAGCGCATGTGCACGGATTCGGTCGCTCCGGCGACGACATCCGTCCACGTGCCCGACGAAGGAGGGCTCTCCTGATGGCACTGACCGGCGGCGAGGTGCGGCTCGAACGCACGCACGACGGACGCGTCGCGAACCTCGTCCTGGCCCACGGCCCGTACACGGTGATCACGTGGGAGATGCGGACCCTGGTCGCCGAGCGCTTCGCCGAGATCGACCGGGATCCCGACGTGGCCGTGGTCGTCGTCCGTTCCGACGGCGAGCACTTCTCCTCGGGCGGGGACATCGCCGGATTCATGGAGGTCGACCCGGTCGACTTCACCGACCTCGGCCACGAGGTCACCGCCGCGTCGCGCAGCCCCAAGCCGGTCGTCGTCGCCGTCGACGGCTACTGCTTCGGCGTCGGGTGCGAGCTCGCGCTCTCCTGCGACATCCGGCTCGCCACCGAGCGCAGCCGCTTCGCCCTGCCGGAGATGAACCTCGGGATGATCCCCGGGTCCGGCGGCACGCAACGGCTCGCGCGCCTGATCGGGCTCTCCCGCGCCAAGCACCACGTCATGACCGCGAAGCGCATCACCGGGCAGGAGGCCGCCGACTGGGGCCTGGTCGCCGAGCTGCACCCCGACCGCGAAGCGCTCGACAAAGCCACCGACGCCCTCGTCGACAAGCTCCTCGGCTTCTCCCCCATGGCGCTGCGCACCGCCAAGGAGGTCCTCGACCGCGGCGATCGACGCGCCGCTGTACTCGGGCATCGAGCTGGAGCGGAAGGCCTACGCGATGCTGCGCTCGAGCCACGACTTCGCCGAGGGCGTCGCCGCGTTCACCGAGAAGCGCACGCCGCGGTTCACGGGGCGCTGAACATGAAGGCCGCACCGTTCGCCTACCACCGCCCGGGCTCGGTCGCCGACGCCGTCGAGACCCTCGCCGCGGGCGACGCCAAGGTGCTCGCCGGCGGCCAGTCCCTCGTGCCGGTGCTCGCGATGCGCCTGGGCCGGCCGGGGACGCTCGTCGACATCGCGGCGCTGGACGAGCTCGGCCGCCTCGAACGGCGCGGGGACGAGCTGTACGTCGGCGCCGCCGTGCGTCAGCGCCGCGTCGAGCGCGATCCGCTGACCGCCGCCGTGCCCCTGATCGGCCGGGCCCTGCCCTTCGTCGGGCACCGCGAGCTGCGCAGCCGCGGCACGGTCTGCGGCAGCCTCGCCCACGCCGACCCGGCCGCCGAGCTGCCCGCCGTCGCCGCGTGCCTCGGCGCGGTCGTCGAGGTCGACCGGCCCGCGCGGGGACCGCGAGGTGCCCGCCGCCGAGCTGGTCACGGGGGCGATGACGACGGCCGTCGGTCCCGACGAGCTGATCACGGGGGTCCGGTTCCCGACGGCGGGTCCGGGCGAGGGCTTCGGGTTCGCCGAGATCGCCCGGCGGCACGGGGACTTCGCGCTCGCCGGGGTCGCGGTCCGGGTCCGCGTGGTCGACGGTGCCGTGCGCGACGCCGTGCTCGCCGCGTTCGGCGTCTCCGACCAGCCCGTCGTCCGCGACGTCACCGACCTGCTCGCGCACGGCGTCACCGAGGCCGACCTGCGTCCCGCCGCCGCCGCGCTGGCCGCCGAGGTCGTCGACACCGCAGGCGACGCCCACGGCTCCACCGCCTACCGCGCCCGCCTGCTCGGGGTGCTCGCCGCCCGCGAGCTCGCCCGCGCGCACCGGCGAGGCCGTCGCATGAGCCCGCGCGCCACCGCCGGGGTGCACGTCGCCGCCGACGCCACGCTCGACGTCACCCTCACCGTCAACGGCCGGACGACCACGCTCGCCGTCGCACCCCGCACCACCCTCTCCGACGTGCTGCGGGACCGCCTCGGTCTCACCGGCACCCACGTCGGCTGCGAGCACGGCGTGTGCGGGATGTGCACGATCCTCGTCGACGGCGAGGCGGCCCGGGCGTGCCTGCTGTTCGCGGTGCAGTGCGAGGGCGCCGAGATCACGACGGTCGAGGGACTGGGCAGCGCGGGCGACCAGCACCCGCTGCAGCAGGCGTTCTCCCACCACCACGCCCTGCAGTGCGGGTTCTGCACGCCCGGGATGCTGATGTCGGGCTACGACCTGCTCGCCGGCGGGACGTACGACGAGGACACGCTCGCCGAGGACATGTCCGGCGTGCTGTGCCGCTGCACCGGATACCGCGGCATCCTCGCTGCCGTCGACGGACGTCGCCGCGGCCCATCCCGACGGTGTCCCGGCGCCGCGGGCGGCGGCGCCCCCGGCCCTCGTCGGACGGTCCGGGGGCACGGGCCCGGCGTCGTCGGGATCGGGGTCGTCGGGCGGGGTCGTCGGGTTCGGGGTCGTCGGGTTCGGAGCCGGGACCGGCCGGCGCGGCGGTCGACGACGGTCCGACCGAGGTCGCGATCCCCACCGGGCCGCCGACGCTCACCGTCGACGTCGAGTCCGCGCTGGAGTCACCGGTCGAGGACGTGTGGGCGGTGCTCGCCGACTTCGACCGCCTCGCCGCGTGCCTGCCGGGCGCCGAGATGACCGCCGACCTGGGCGGCGACCGCTACCGGGGCGCCGCGAAGGTCGCCCTCGGGCCGGTGTCGCTCGCGTTCTCGGGGCTCGCGCACGTCGTCGAGCACGATCCCGACGAGCACGTCATGCGGGTCCTGGCGCAGGGCACCGACCGCGGCGGGTCGAGCACGCACGCCGTGATCCGCCTGGCCGCCCAGGCGCGCCCCGAGGGCGGCACCACGCTGCACGCGGGCGCCGACGTGCACCTGTCCGGCCGGATCGCGCAGTTCGGGCGCGCGCTCGCCGGCGACGTGTCGACGCGGCTGTTCGAGCAGTTCGCGGCCGCCGTCGACGAGGCCGCCCGCACCGGCGAGGCCCCGAGCCCGGGCTCCGGCCCCAGCCTGGTCCGCCTCGTGCTGCGGGCGATCCGGGCCCGGCTGGGTGCACTCCGTGCTCGTGCGCGGACAGTGCGGTCGTAGCGCTTCGCCGGCCCGTGCCGAGTGGACCTCCAGGGCTGGGATGGCCACCGTGGGGGTCCACTCGGCCCGTGGACTGCACGGTCGCGCCGTCGAGTGGACCTCCAGGGCTGCCCCGGGAGCCGTGGAGGTCCACTCGGCGCGCTACCGAGGGCGGATCAGCGCCCCGAGCAGGCAGACGGCGGCAGCGATCAGGAAGGCGCCGGGCAGGGTGACGGCGTCGGCAGCGGCGCCGAGGAGCGGCGCCCCGAGGGCCTGGCCGACGGCGATGAGCAGGAACGCGGCGCCGACGCCGAACACCGGTCGGTCGGGGTAGGTGCGCGCCCCCCACAGGAGCAGGAGCCCGGTCAGGGCGATGTACACCGCGCCGAAGACGGCGCCGGCGAGGACCGCGACGACCGGGACGTCGGCGGCGAGGGCGAGCAGCGCGGTGGCTCCGGCCAGCAGCACCATCGCGATGCTCCAGCAGCGCGCCAGTCCGAGGCGCGTCGTGAGGTCACCGGCGAAGGCCCCGAGGAGTCCGGCCGCTCCCAGGGCGATCCACAGGACCACCCCGGTGGTCTCGCCGGCCCCGGTGGAGCTGACCAGGTCGCGACCGAAGGTCCACGTCGCCGCACTGCCCAGCCCCATCACGGCGGCGGCCGCCAGGAGGCTCACGCTGCCCGGGGGAACGCGCACCCCGACGGCGGGCGACCTGCTCGGCGGACCGCCGGCCCGACCCGGGATCGTGGCCCCCGTCCAGAGCGTGATCACGACCGCCGCGGCGCAGAACGCGGCCCAGGCCCAGCGCCAGTGGTCGACGAGGAGCAGCGCGACGGGCCCCGAGACGAGCACGCCGAGCCCGGTGCCCGCGTTGACCACGGTCTGCAGCCGCGGCTGTCGCGCCGGCGGTGCGTGGCGGGCCACGGCCTGGGCCAGGGGCGGCGAGGCCAGCCCCGTGCTGGCCCCGGCGAGGACGACGCCACCGGCGAGCACCGCGGCTCCGGGCGCCGTGGCGATCACCGCCGTCCCGACCGCCGCGCACGCCCCGGCCGCGACCGCCACGGGCCGGGCGCCCCAGCGGGACGTCGCGGCGGTGGCGACCACGATGGCCACGCAGTAGGCGACGTAGCTGCCCGAGGCCACGGCCCCGGCGGTCGCCGCGTCGAGGTGGAACTCGGCCCGGAAGGTCGGCTCGAACAGGCCGTAGGCGAACCGGGCGAAGCCGTAGCAGACCGCGATGAGGGACATGCCCACCGCCGCCAGCCGAGCCGGGGAGGGAGTCGTCCCCTCCCCGGCCCCGATCGACGTGATCTCGGGCGGTCTCTGGAGCATGGCCCTCATGTAACCACACCGGTCGGTATAGGCGCACCTACAGTCGGATCCCCGTCCGCCGGAACAGGCCCTCCGGGTCGTACCGATGCGCGACCTCGAGCAGCCGCGCGAACGTCGCGTCGTCCCACAGCGGGCCGAGGACGCCGCCGTGGTCGGCGCCGCGGAAGTTCGGCAGCGCGCCCACGGCCCACGGCGCCAGCGCGTCGACGACGCCCTTCGCCACGGCAGGCGCCACGCCCGCGACCGGCGGGAACATCGGGGCCAGCGAGTACAGCGCGAAGGCCGCGCCGCGCCCGGCCACCGAGTCCGGCTCCCCGCAGCCCCGGTCGATCGCCCCGCCCAGGGCCCGCAGCTCGGCCATGATCAGCGGCGTCTCGACGCCGGGCCCGGCCACCGCGAGCAGCGCGTCGAGGGCCGCGTCGGGGAGGTCGGAGAGCAGCGCGGAGCCGTCCCAGACCGGCATCGGGTCGGTGGGGTCGGAGTGCACCGCGTCGAGTGCGGCGACCGGCATCTCGCCGACGAGGTCCGCGATCGGCTCGGCGAGCGAGCGCACCGGGCGAGAGCAGCTCGGCGCCGCGCTCCGCGGACGCGGTCGTCGAGAACCGCAGGTGCACGACGAAGCGGCCCTGCAGCGGCGGGGGCAGCGACGGGTCCGGCGGGCAGGCGCAGCAGCGCGATCGAGCTGGAGGCCTCGTCGGGCAGCGTCGCGACCCAGTCCCGCCAGGCGGGCAGGATCGTCGGCGCGGCCTCGCCGGGGAAGAACACGCCGCCGGCGTACAGGCGGGTGAGCGGGCACGAGGCCGACCTCGAGCTCGGTCACGATCCCGAACCCGGCCTTGCCGCCGCGCAGCGCGGCGAAGAGCTCCGGGTCGCGCTCGGCGTCGACGTCGCGCTCGACGCCGTCGGCGGTGACGAGCCGGACGCGGCGCAGGTGGTCGGAGCCGACGCCGAACTCCCGCGAGAGCGGGCCGTGCCCGCCGCCGAGCAGGAAGCCGGCGACCCCGACGCCGGACGCCGAGCCGCAGATCGGCATGAGGCCGTGCGGCACGGCCGCGGCGATCACCTGCTTCCAGGTGGCGCCGCCCCCGACGACGGCGGTGGCGGTCTCCGGGTCGACGCGGACGGCGTCGAGGTGGCGGGTGGAGACGAGCAGCGAGCCGGCGAGGTCGTTCACGAGGCCGTGGCCGGTGGCCTGCACGGTCACGGCCAGGCCCTCGGCGGCGGCTCGCCGGACCGCGGCGACGACGTCGTCGGGACTGCGGGCCTCCACGACCAGGGCGGGGCGTGGGGTGATCGTCGTGTTGAAGGCGGCGACCGCGGCGTCGTAGCCGGGGTCAGCGGGCGAA
This sequence comes from uncultured Actinomycetota bacterium, assembly GCA_963849235.1. Classification (GTDB taxonomy): domain Bacteria; phylum Actinomycetota; class Actinomycetes; order Mycobacteriales; family Pseudonocardiaceae; genus Actinomycetospora. The sequence continues at coordinate 555,507 of CAWKGY010000022.1, forward strand.
AGGGTCGCGGGGGAGGCGGTCCCAGCGGACGTGGTCACGGTGGCGGACGGGGCGACGGACATGGCGGGTCTCCTTCGAGGGCGTGCGGGACTGGGGGTGGGGACGGCTCCCGGGCGGGAGCTCCCGCGCGGGAGCGGGGCTCATCGGCCTGCGGTGGCGTCGATCTCGACGGCCATGCCGGGGATCGCCAGGCGGCGGACCTCGACGAGCGTCGCGGGCGGGGTGGCGCCGTGGGCCGCGAGCCGCTCGACCAGCGAGCCGTACGCGTCGAGGGCGGCGTCCATGTCGGTCACGTAGATCGTCAGGCGCAGCACGTCGCCGAGGTCCATGCCGCCGCGGGCGAGCAGGTCCTCGAGGTTCGCGACGGCGAGGGACATCTGGGCCGCGACGTCGCCCTCGTGCAGGAACTGGCCATCGGCGTCGATCGGACCCTGTCCGGCGACGGTGAGTAGCTGAGTCGGGGCCGGGCGGAGCTGCGCCTGGTCGTAGTGGAAGCCGAGGTTCCAGGTGGTCGGGTTGATGCGGGTCACGGCGTGGGCTTCGGTGTTCGTCATGGGCTGAAGCCTGGGCGACCGACCACCGGCTGCCCATCCCAGGGACCTGGGGGGTTCGGACACCAGAATTCTGGGGGTACCCGTTCGCACCAATGTCACCTACTGTCGGTGACATGGGTGGATTGACCGCCGATCGGGTCCGTGCGCAGATCGACGGGCTGGCCGCGGCCGGGCTCGACTGGAAGACCTTCGGGAACACCGCGCTCGAGGTGCTCCGTCAGGGGATGCCGTACGCGTCGGCGTGCCTGTGCACGATGGACCCCGCCACCCACATCGTCACGTCGACCGTGAAGACGGGCGCCCTCGACGACGACCACGACGCCGAGTGGGCCTTCCACGAGTACGAGGTCGAGGACGTCTACGACTTCCGCAGCCTGACCGCCGCGGGCACCCGCGTCGTCGGCCTGTCGAGCAGCACCGACGGCGACGTGTCGCGGTCCCGGCGCTTCACCGAGCTCTTCGCGCCGATCTGGGACTACACCGACGAGCTGCGCGCCCCGCTGAAGATCGACGGCGCCACCTGGGGCGGGTTGGCCCTCTTCCACGACGGTGCCCGCACCTTCACCGCCGCCGAGCAGGAGTTCGTGGCCTCGGTCTCGGGTGCGCTCGCGCGGGGGCTGCGGGCCGGCATCGTCACGGGGATGGCCGCCCAGGCCGACGCCCTCGGGTCCGGCGGGCCCCGCGGTGCTCGTCATCGGGAAGGGCGGCGAGATCAAGCAGGCGAACGTGGGCGCGGCGGCGCGGCTGGCCGCCCTGGGCTGCGACGACCTCGGCGCCGGCCCGCTCCCCCTGATCGTCGACAGCCTCGTCGCCGCCGCCCAGCGCAGCGCGACCCTCCCCGGCGCCGTCAACCCGCGTGCCCGCATGCGGACCGGCGACGGCCGGTGGGTGGTGGCCCACGCGGCACTGCTCGTCGACGCGACCGGGAGCGGGCGCGACGTCGTCGTGACCCTCGACGACGCACGCCCCCCGGAGATCATCCCGCTGGTCGTGTCGGCCTACGGGCTGACCGACCGGGAGCGCGACGTCGTCACCCTCGTCCTGCAGGGCGTCGACACCGCCGACATCGCCCGGTCCCTGCACCTCTCGGCCTACACCGTGCAGGACCACCTCAAGAGGGTGTTCGCGAAGGTCGGGGTCCGCAGCAGGCGCGAGCTGATCGCCCAGCATCGTTCAACGACCACTACGCGCCACGCGATCGACGACGCCGCCCTCGCCCCGTCGGGCTGGTTCGCGCCCGGCGCCTGAGTCCGCCTCACGTGCCGGGCTTGTGGATGTCGACGGTGACGTTCATGCCGGGGATGAGGTCGAGGCCCTGCGCGTCGTCGATGCCGACCCGCACCGGGATGACCTGGGTGACCTTCTGGAAGTTGCCGCCGGAGTTGGACTGCGGGAAGGGCGAGAACACCGCGGCGGCGCCGCCCTGGATCTCCTCGACGGTGCCGTGGAAGGTCCGGCCGGGGTAGGCGTCGACGGTGAAGTCCACGGGCCGGTTGACCTGCACGTCGTCGATGTCGGTCTCGTCGACCCGGGCGGTGACGTACACGTTCGCCGGGTCGTAGGCGATCGCCAGCTGTGCGCCCGCGGTCACGTACGCCCCGTCGGTCGTGCTCGAGTTCGCGATCGTGGCGTCCGCGGGCGCCCGGATCGGCAGCTGCGGCTGGACGTACGCGCCCTGCACCTGGACCCGACCGATCACCTGGTCACGGTGCATCACGAGGCCGCTCTCGCCCTGCCAGCCCACGAGCGTCCCGCTCGCCGGCGCGACGATCGGAACCTGCGTCCCGTCGACCTGCGCGTTGTCCGTGGAGACGTACCGGCTCGCGTCCAGGAAGTAGGACAGCGTGAACCCCACCGCGGCCACCAGCGCGACGACGCCGATCACGATCAGCGCGATCTTCGTCGACCGCTTCAGCGGCCGGCGCCCCTTCGTCGCGGTCGTGGTCCCGACGGCGGGGGTGGGCTCGGTGTCCGGCGCGTCGGCGCCCGGGACGTCGCCCTCCGGCGCGGCCTGCTCGGTCGCGGTCACGACGTCCCCCCGGTCACGACCTGCTGCCCCTCGGCGAGCCCGCCGGTGATCTCGGTGCGGTCGGGCCCGACGAGGCCGGTGGTCACCGGGGTGGGGACCTGCCGTCCGTCGGGGGTCACGACGGTGACCGTGGTCGAGCTCCCCTGCCGGTGGATCGCCTTGTTCGGGACGCTGATCTTCGGTCCGGAGTCGGCGGTGATCACCGTCGCGCGGGCGGACTGCCCGTCGTGGATGCGGGGGTCGGGGGGCAGGGCGACCGTCACGTAGTACTCGATGCTGCCGCCGAGCGCGGTCGCGGACGGCGCCACGGAGAGCACCGTCCCCTGGAGCGGCCCGTCGGGGATCGCGTCCAGGGAGACCGACACCCGCTGCTGCGGGGCGATCTTCGCGGCGTCGACCTCCTGGAACGGCACGACGACGGCGAACTGCGCCAGGTTCTGCAGGACCAGGAACTGCGTCCCGCCCGGACGCGTCGGCGAGGCCCCGCCCGCCGCGGCGGCCGCCGCGCCCGACGCCGCCTGGGCCGCACCCGGGATCGCGGCGTCGGTGCCGGGCGCGACGGGTGTGGTGGCCGCGCTCGGCGCGACGAACTCGCCGACCGCGCCGTTGAGGGCGGTGATGGTCCCGTCCGAGGGCGCACGCAAGGTCGTGTTCGTCAGGTTCTGGCGGGCGACGCCGACCTGGGCCTGGGCCGCGTCGACGGCCGCGCGGGCCGCCGCCAGGTCGTTCGGCCGGTTCGCGCTCGCGGAGTCGAGCGCGTTCTGGGCGGTGACCTGGCCCTGGCGGGCGTTGGCGAGCTGGACGTCGCCCGCCGCCGCGTCGGCCTGCCGCTTCGCCTGGGCCTGCGCCACCGTCTGGGCCGACGAGGCCCCGGTCGCGGCCGACGTCGCGCCGGACATGGCGAGGGAGGTCGCACTGCCCAGCGTCGCGCCCCCGGTGGCCGCGCCGCCCGCCGTCGCACCACCCGCCGTGGCACCGGCCATCACCCCGCCGGCCGCGTCCGCTCCCATCGTCGCGGCGCCGGCGGCCCCGGCCGGGGCACTCTGTGCGGCGGTGATCGCCGCGTCGTCGGTCGCGAGGGTCGCGTCGACCTGACGCTGGGTCGCGGAGACGATCGAGGCGGCCGCGTCCACCGAGTTCTGGGCGCCCTGCACGGACGTGCCGTCCGCGACCTTGTCGTACTGCGCCTGCTGCCCGGCGAGCTGTGCCCGCGCCTGCTGGAGCTGCCGGCGCGCGGCGAAGTCGTCGATGGTGGCGAGCACCTGACCGGCCTTGACCAGGTCGCCGACCTTGACGTCCACCGCCGTCAGCTGGCCGCCCGTGGGGAAGCCGAGGTTGGTCGAGCCGAGGGAGGACACCGACCCGGTCGAGTCGACCCCGGTGCTGACCGACGTCCGCTCCACCCGCACGGTCTGCGGGGGCGGGGCCGCCTGCGACCCACACGCTCCGACACTCAGCGCAACCACCACTGCCGTTATCCCGGCAGCCATCGTCCTGATGGAGCAGGCTGGTCGAGGCACGAGAGGCCGACGCCGCATGCGTTCTCCGTTCGGGTCCGTAGCGAGACGCCGACCCTGTCGATCAGCCGATCGATCAGGGAAGACGCAGTTCACGACGAGGGCCCCGACGGTGCCGACTCCAGCTCCGACCCCACGACCCGGGCAGGTTAACCCCAGCACGCAGCGTTGTTGGCATGGACCGCCATTAATACTCAGCGTGATAACTACTCGTCGGGTTAGCTCATTCAGCCTAACGCCCGGTGCTCACCTGACGTAGGTCATGCACCCGGCTCGAGGGCCGGCCATGTGGTCGGCGTGGCAGGACCTGCACACCGACCGGCTCGAGCGCCTCGCGGCTGCGGGGTGAGCTCACCGCCGCAGCGCCACCTCCAGCCGGGACGGGTGGGCCGCATCGTGGTGCACCGTGTGCCGGGCGACGACCGCCTCGTCGAGCGTGCCGAGCTCGGGCACCGTCGTCGTGTGCAGGTTCCGGCTGCGTCGCGGCCAGCTCGCCCCGGCGATCAGCACCCGCAGGCGGTGTCCGGCGCGGAAGGTGTGCGCGGTGTCGTGCAGCGGCACCGTCACCTCGACCGGCTCGCCGGGGACGAGCCAGTCGGTGGTGCCGCCGTGGCGGTAGCGCGTGCGGACCGCGCCCTCGGCCACCGGCACCACGAACCCGTCGGGCTCGACGTCGGCGAGGGTGACGCACACGTCGGCGTCGGGGGCACTGCTCTCCAGGTGGACGACGACGCGCGGTACGCCGGCGATGGGCAGCGGGGCCTCGAGGGGCTCGCCGGTGTAGATCAGCACGTCGTCGCGGGCCTCGAGGACGCGCTGGTCCTGGATGCCGTCGGGGCCCAGGGGCGGGGCGCTCATCGCGCCGCCGACGGTGGGCGCCGGGTCACGCGGGTCGGCCCGGAGCGTGTCGGCGGGCCCTGCTCCCACGGCGTCGACCAGGCGCCCGCCGGTCGCGTCCCCGTCGGAGTCGAGCCACCGGGTCGACGGTTCCGCGGGTGGCGGCCAGGCAGGTGCCGTGGTCCAGCGGTCCTCGCCACCGACGTAGTGGTGCACGGGCTCGCCGGCCAGCCACCGGGCGCCCGCGGGGAAGGCGGACCCGTCGCCGCCGCGCAGGTGGAGGTCGAACCACGCCGCGATCAGCGGGCCCCACGCGCCGACCCCGCCCGGGGTCCCGGGCAGCACCCGCGCCCCGGTGTGCCCGGTGTAGACGCCACCGTGGGCCCAGGGCCCGGCGACGAGTCGATGGCGGGGGTCGCCCGACAGGGCCTCCGCGAGCCGGAACATCGACGGCGAGAGGAAGTCCCGGTAGGCGGCGACCTGCAGCAGCGGCACCCCGACCCGCGACGGATCCGCGTGCACGTGCCTGCGGTCCCACGTCGTGGACACCGGGCCGCGGGCGAGCCGCTCCTGCCAGGCCCGGCCGAGGGCGGGGTCGTCGAGCACGTCGATGCCGGTCAGCGGCAGGGTCGCGACGGTCGCGGCGGGCTCTGACGCCGCGGCCACCACCCGGCGGCGCAGGTCGGCCTTTGCCGCGTCGTCGACGTCGAGCCGGCTGATGGTGTCCATCGTCTGCCCCAGCGAGTAGAGCGCGAGGAAGCCCAGCTCGAACGTGCCGCCGGGCCACGACGTCGCCGCCATGTCCGCGCCGCCGATCATCGCGAGGGCCGCCACGAGGTGCGGCGGGCCGGCCGCGACCGCGTTCAGCGTGGCGATCGCGTGGTAGGAGGAGCCGTAGATCCCCACCCGCCCGTCGCTCCACGGCTGCGCCGCGGCCCACTCGACCGCGTCGTACCCGTCGTCGTACTCCTGCACGGCGAAGTCGATCTCGCCGCCGGAGGCGAACCGGCCCCGGACGTCCTGCACCACCACCGCGAAGCCCTGCCGCGCGAGCCACAGCGGGTCGGCGACGATCGCGGAGACCAGCGTCGGGTCGGTGCGGTCGTAGGGCGTGCGGTGGAGCAGCGTCGGCCACGGACCGGGGCCCGCCGGGCGGTACACGTCGGCGACGAGGACGACACCGTCGCGGGTGGTCATCTCGACGGCGGCGTCGACGACGGGGTGGTGCACAGGTGGCCTCCGGCCTCGTGAGCAGAAATCCGTGCTGGGACACGGAATAGTGCTCACGGGCCTACGGCACCAGCACGACGAACGCGTCCGCGCCGGTCTCCGAGGCGAGCGCCAGCGCGGCCGCCGGGTCCTCGAGCCCGACGGCGTGGACCTCGACGTCGGCCACGTCGAGCGCGCCACCGCGCATCGCCCGCCACACCCGCAGCAGCGTCGCGTGGGTGAACATCCACGAGCCGCGGATGGTGAGCCTGCGGTGCATGACGTCGCCGTAGGGCAGCACGAGGTCCTGGCGCACGCCCCCGACCAGGACCATCGTGCCGCCGGGGCGCAGCGCGTCGTACCCGGCCAGCGTCGGGTCGGGAGAGTCGACGGCCCCGAGCGCGTCGAGGACGACGTCGACCTCCCCGTCGGCCGTGATCGCCGCCGCCGTCCCCGCCCGGTCGACCAGTGGCACCGTCGCCACCCGGGGGTCGAGCGCGGCGAGCCGCGCCAGCGCCGTCTCGCTGCGCCCGACCGCCACCACCCGCGACGCCCCCCGCGCCAGCGCGAGCCGCACCCCGGCGCCCCCGAGCTGGCCCGTCGCGCCGAGGACGGCGACCGCGTCGCCCGCCGCGGTCCCGGACCGGTCGAGGGCCTCGGCGGCGATCGCGAACCACCCGAGCAGGGCGAGGCGCTCGGGAGCCACCGCCTCCGCCCCCGGGAGGCGCACCAACGCCTCCTTCGGGGCGACCGCCCGCTCGGCGAAGGTCCCGTCGCGCCAGCGGTCCTGCATGGCGACGACGGTCGGGGTCACCTCGCCCCGCCCGCCGATCCCGGTCCAGCCGACGAGGATCTCCTGGGGGTCCACGACGTCGCCGGAGGAGAGCAGGCCGACGTGCGCGACGACGTCGCCGGGCGCGAGGCCGAGGACGTCGTCGGCGACGGCGAGCACCCGCCCGACCCCGCCGACGCCGAAGACGAGCGGGGTGGGGACGTATCCGCGCGGCCCCGCCGCGACGACGTCGGTGTAGGCCGGGACGTGGACCGCGAGGATCTCCAACAGCACGCCGCCGGGGCGGACCTCGGGCTCGTCGAGCTCACGCAGGCGGAGGCCGTCGCCGGGGCGTTCCAGTGTCCATGCACGCATGGGTCCCAGTCTCGGCGACGTCCAGCCTGGTATCCAGCGGGTGCTCATCCTGGTATTGCTGGTACCCGTGACGACCGCCGAGCTGGGCCCTTTCCTGCGCAGCCGCCGCGAGCGCCTCTCGCCCGCCGACGTGGGCCTCCCGCCGGGCGGGCGGCGGCGCACCCCCGGGCTGCGCCGCGAGGAGCTCGCGCTGATATCCGGGGTGAGCACGAGCTGGTACACGTTCCTCGAGCAGGGGCGCGACGTGCGGCCGTCGGCCCAGGTCCTCGAGGCGCTGGCCGGCGCGCTCTCGCTGACCGGCGACGAGCGGGACCACCTGATGCGCCTGGGCGGCGTCGCGCCGGCCGACCCGGAGCCCGGGCCCGAGACGGTCGACCCGGGGCTCGCCGACCTCGTCGACGCGCTCGGCCCGCGCCCCGCCTACGTCACGGCGGCCAGCTTCGACGTGCTCGTGATCAACGACGCGGCCCGGGAGCTGTTCCTCGGGATGCCGTCGGAGGGGTCCGAGGCGCCGGGCAACGTCGCGCTCTGGGTGTTCACCGACCCGCGGGCGGACGAGGTGCTCGTCGACCGCGAGGAGGTCGCGCGCGGGGTGCTGGCCCGCCTGCGGGCGGCCACCGCCCGCCACCCCGACGACGCCCGCATCGGCGCCGTCGTCGAGACCCTGCGCCGGGAGTCGGCGGAGGCGGCCGCGTGGTGGTCACGCCAGGACGTGCGCGACGACCGCTCGGGCACCAAGCGCGTCCGGCACCCGCGGCTGGGCGAGGTGACCCTCGCGCACACCGTGCTGCACCCCGCGGAGCGGCCGGACCTCACGCTGGTGGTCTACGGGCCTCCGCGCTCCTGAGCGGCCGGCGCCGCCGCTGAGCGTGTCGCGAGTGGACCTCGAGGGCTGCGTCGGGAGCCGTGGGGGTCGGCCCACTCGGCGCGAGACACTCGGCGCGAGAGCGGTCAGGAAGGGTCGACGGTCAGACTCGGAAACCGGGTCCGCGGGCCCCGGTTTTCCGGAGTAGGAGGTGCTGACTGCGGTGCCCGGCCGACGCAGCGGTTCGACAGGCTCGATCACCGCTCGAGATCGCGGAGCGCACCTACAGCAGGCAGAGCATGACGGCCATCGCCAGGCTCATGCCCGCCTGGCCGATCAGCTGCACCGGGCCGTGCGCGAACACCGACACCGCCCGCGGGACGGCCGGGGCGGCGACGGCGACGCCGCCCCCGGAGGTCTCCGGGGTCCCGGCGGACGCTCCGAGCACGGCGGTGGGGGGCGCGGCCGCGGCCGCCCGGCGGGAGCGGCGCGCGACGACGACCACGGTCGCCACGGCGTGCGCCACCAGGTACAGCGCGAGGATCGCCGCCACGACGAGGAGCCCGACGGGCGGGGTGCCGTGGGCGGCGTGCCCGGCGGCCGGCGTCGCGGGCATGTCCATCCCGGGCATCCCCGGCATGTCCATCCCCGGCATCGCGGGCGCGACCGGGCCGGCGGGTGCCGCGGACGACGCCATCGCCAGGTACATGACGACCATCGCCGCGTCGATGACGAACAGGTGCGTGGGGTGGGCGGTGCAGCGGTCGACGCCGATGGCCGAGCCCAGCGACTCGCCGCGTCGCCGGGACGCGACGAGCGTCGCGAGCCACCCGGCCGCTGCCACGCCGAAGATCACCACCCCCGCCGTCGGGGGGACGAGCCCGGTCGTCGCGGGCGTCGCCATGAGCACCATCGCCACGCCCATGACGACGTGGTTGGCCTCCGCCGCGGCGATGCGTGGCGCGTTGCGGGGCCGGTGGGTGGCGAGGGAGACGGCGCACAGGGCCGTCGTGAGGACGAAGACGGTGGCCACCGTCGTGCCGATCCAGCCGTCGAGCATGGGTCAGGCCTCCAGGAGCGTCGGGGAGCGCGGGCCTGGCGACGACCGTAGGGGGCCGCCTCCACGAACCGGACCGAGCTGAGGCGCAGCCTCCTTTCTCTCATGTTCGGCAACCGAGAGGAACCCCACGGTCCCCCGCCGGCGCCCGGTGTCGCCACGAGCGGGCGTCGGCGGGGAGACTGTCTACGACAGGCCGTCGTGGTGGACGGTCCGGAACGGAGGACCGGCAGGCGATGGACGACGCCGTCATCACCGACGCGGCGCTGGCCGCGCGCGACGGTGACCGGGCGGCCGCGGCGCGGTTCGTCGAGCTCACCCAGCAGCAGGTGTGGCGGCTGCTGGTGCACCTCGCCGACCGCGGGGTCGCCGCCGACCTGGCCCAGGAGACCTACGAGCGGGCGTTCGGGTCGCTGCGCCGCTACCGGGCCGAGTCGCCCGCCCGCACGTGGTTGCTCGCGATCGCCCGCCACGTCGCCGCCGACCACCTGCGGCGCCGCGCCCGCCGCCCGGTCGTCCCCGCGCCCGTGGTCGACGGCGACGAGCCGCTCGGGGCCGTCCGGCCCGGCGACGTCGCGGAGGGGATCGCGCTGCGCCTCGCCGTGGACGCGCTGCCCGCGGACCGCCGCGAGGCGTTCGTGCTCACCCAGCTGCTCGGGCTCGGGTACGCGGAGGCGGCGCAGGTCGCGGGCTGCCCGATCGGCACCATCCGTTCCCGGGTCGCCCGGGCCCGCGCCGAGCTCGTCGAGAGCCTCGGGCAGGGGTCGACGACCTCGGCGGGAGAGGCGGCGGCCCGTGAACCGTGACCGGATCCGGCGGCTCCCCGGCATGGTCGGGAACCCGCAGCTCATCGGCGGCGACCTGCCCGTCATGGGACCCCTGGACTGCGCCGCCTGCCGTGAGGAGCTCTCGGCCGAGCTCGACGGCGAGGGCGACCCGGCACGGCGTCCCGACGTCCGCGCCCACCTCCGCACCTGCCCGGACTGCACCGCCTGGCGCGAGCAGGCCGCCGTCGTCACCCGGCTGACCCGCACCGCCCCCGCCGAGGCGGGCCCCGACCTCGTCGCCCGGGTGCTGCCGGCCGCGCCCCGCCCCTCCCGGCGGCACGCGGGCGCGCGGCTCGCGCTCGCGGTGGTCGGGGTCGTGCAGATCCTGCTCGGGGTGGCGGCGCTCGTCGGGCTCGTGGGCCACGGCGACGGGACCGGGATGCTCGGCGGGGCGGACATGGCGCACATGGGCCACGAGACGGCGGCCTGGAACCTCGCCCTCGGGGCGGCCTTCGTCGCCGGCGCCTGGTGGACCCGTCACCTCGCGGGCCTGCTCCCGGTGCTCGGGGTGTTCATCGTCGTCCTCGCCGTGCTGAGCGGCCTCGACCTCGCGGCGGGCCGCGTGGAGCCCGACCGGGTGGCGGGGCACGCGGTGCTCCTGGTCGGGTTCGCGCTCTCGGTCGCCGTCACGCGCAGCGGCCCGCGTCGTGGTCACGGCCCGGCGCCGCGCGCCGCGGGGACCCCGGAGCACGGCCACGCGGTGGCCGACGCCGCCGACCCCGCCCCGCTCGCCGCCCGCGACGACCTCGGGCCGGTCGCCCGGGAGCGCCCGCCGGGACCGGCACGCCGGGACGTCGCGTGAGCACCGCCGCACCCCCCACCGGCCGCACCACGCCCACCGAGCCCGGCCGCTCCCGCACCGCCCTGCGCCTCGGCGTCGGCCTCGTCGCGGCCGCGCTGGCCGTCGTCGCCGTCGTGCTCGCGATCGGCGCCTGGGGCGACCTGCCCTCCCGCGCCCTGGGCGTGAGCACCCCCTCGGAGGCGTTGCGGATCGCGGTGCCGCTGGTCCGCGCCGTCGTCGTCCTCGCCGCGGGGCTGACCGTCGGGGGCCTCGTCGCGGCCGTCGTCGTGCTCCCGGCCCGCACCGGCGCCCGGGGGCTGTCCGCGGACGGCTACGCCGGCGTCCGCGCGGCGGGGACCGCGGCCGCACTGTGGGCGCTCGCCGCGTCGGTCGCGGTGCCGCTCACGGTCGTCGTCGGGACCGGCGGCGACGCCCGGGTGCTGTCGGAGCCGGAGCCCTTCCTCGCCTCGGTCGGCGCCCTCGAGGAGCCCGCCGGGTTCCTCGTGGCCGCGGTGGCCGCCGCCGTCACGGCCGTGATGTGCCGGGTGACGTTCTCCTGGCGGACGGCGGTCGGCGCGCTCGTCCCGGCCCTGCTCGCCCTCGTCGCGCCCGTCGCCACCGGCCACGTCGCGAGCGTCGGCGCAGGCCACGACATCGCCACCGACGCCGCCGTGCTCGCCGCGGTCGCGCTGGCCGTCTGGTTCGGGACCACGGTCACCGTCGTCCGGCACCGCGCCCGGAACCGTCCCGACGGTGACGTCGTCGTGCGGCGGGCCCGGAGGGTCGCCCTCGTCGCCGCGCCGGTCGCGGTCGTCGGGCTCCTCACCGTGGACGTCTGGCTGGTGCGTGACGGGTGGGCGACGCTCTACGGCGGGATCGCCGCGGCCACGCTCCTGCTGGTCCTCCTCGCCGCCGCGCCGCTGGCGACACCGCGCCTGCCGGCGGGGTGGACGGTGACGGCGCTGGGCCTCGCGGCGGTGGCGTCGGGCCTGGCGGCGAGCGGGCTGCCGCCGGGGCTGCTGCGCCCGACGAGCGCGCAGGAGACGCTGATCGGCTTCGACCTCCCCGGCCCGCCGACCGTCCTCGGGCTGCTCGGCCCCGGGCGGGTCAACGTGCTGGCGGACGTGACGTGCCTGGTGCTCGCCGGGGCCTACGTCGCGGGGGTGCTGCGCCTGCGTCGACGCGGCGACGCCTGGCCACCCGGACGCACGGTGGCCTGGCTCGCCGGGTGCGCGCTGGCCGCGTGGACCACGACCAGCGGCTTCGGCGAGTACGCGATGGGGATGTTCAGCGTGCACATGGGCAGCCACATGCTGCTCTCGATGCTCGTGCCGATCCTGCTCGTGCTGGGCGGCCCGGTGACCCTCGCGCTGCGCGCCCTGCCCCCGTCACGGCCCGGCGAGGACGGCGTCCCGGCGCTCGACGGGCCCCGCGCGTGGCTGCTGTCGCTGCTCGGCTCGCCGGTCTCGCGGGTGCTCACCCACCCCGTCGTCGCCCTGGTGCTGTTCGTCGGGTCGTTCTACGCGCTGTACTTCTCGCCGATCTTCGGCGCCGCGCTGCCGTACCACTGGGCCCACCAGCTGATGTACCTGCACTTCGTCGTCACCGGCTACCTGTTCTTCTGGCCGATCATCGGGGTGGACCGCTCCCCGCGGCCGCTGCCCCACGTCGCACGGCTGGCGCTGCTGCTCGCCTCGATGCCGTTCCACGCCTTCTTCGGGGTGGCGCTCTTCGGGGCGGACACCGTAATCGGGGGGCGGTTCTTCGGCGACCTCGCGCTGCCCTGGGTGCCGAACCTGCTGGCCGACCAGAGCCTCGGCGGCGGCGTCGCGTGGGCGGCAGGCGAGCTGCCGCTGCTCGCGGTGGTGATCGCCCTGCTCGTGCAGTGGTCGCGGCACGACGACCGCGAGGGCGCCCGGTACGACCGCCGGGCCGACCGGGACGGCGACGGCGAGCTCGCCGCCTACAACGCGATGCTCGCCGACCTGGCCCGACGCCGGCACTGACGACACGCGCTGTCCGGGCAGCCGCAGGTGACTGCGCCGTCCGGCCCACGACGACGGCCACGCGGTGCCGCTGAGCGCCGTGCGCCGACCACACCCCGCAGGACACGCTCCTCCTCGGCGCGTTCTGCCGTTGGACCCGACAGAGGTCACCACCGACGTCGGGGAGGCAGCGATGGGCAAGCGGTCGGCCGTGAAGCAGACCCGGAGCACCGGGTCGCGCACGCCCCTGATCGTCGGGATCCTGGTGGTCGGGGTGCTCGCGATCGTCATCGGCAGCACCCTGTTCTCCAGCGGCAGCGACGACGCGGACGCCTCCGGTGGTTCCTCGACGGTCGGCCCGATCCCCATCACCCGTGCCGCGGTGCAGTTCCCCGCGAGCGTCGTCGACGGGATCGTCGTCGCCGGGAACCCCGCGAAGTCCGGGAAGAACAGCAAGGCCGCGCCGCACACCCTCGACCTCTACGAGGACGCACAGTGTCCGGCCTGCCAGGCCCTGGAGTCGCGTGGTGGCGCGCGCCTGGCGACCGCGGTGGCGAACGGGACGCTGAAGATCCGCTACCACCTGCTCAACATGCTGGACTCGCGCTCGCAGCCGCAGGGCTACTCCACGCTCGGCGGCAACGCGATGATGTGCGGCGCCGAGAACGGGATCTTCCCCGACCTGCACGTCAGCCTCTACACCGCCCAGCCCGACGAGGGCAGCGCCGGCTGGACCGTCGACCAGGTCGTCGACCTCGGCAAGCGGCTCGGCGCCGGCCCGGGCTTCGAGGCCTGCGTGCGCGGCAACGCCCACGCCAAGGAGATCTCCGCGAACTTCGCGGAGGCCGCGCACGACCCGAAGCTGGTCCGCCAGGGTCAGAGCGGCTTCGGCACCCCGACGATGGTCCTCGACGGTGCCCTGCTCCAGCCCGGCGACACGCGCCTGGACCAGCTCGTCCCTGCCACCTCCTGACCGCGTCCCCGCGTCGGGAACCCCCCGCTCGCGCCCCCGGGGTCGCGTCGCCACACTCGGGGTCCCGGGTCCGAGGAGGGCGACACGATGCTCACCGCCGAACACATGGAAGCGCTGATCCGCCGCTACTTCGACGGGTGCAACGACGCCGACGTCGCGGCCATGGTCGCCTGCTTCACCCCGGACGCGGTGCACTACTTCCCGCCCGGGATGTACGGCGGGGCCTGGCGCGGCGCGGACACGATCGCCGCGAACTGGGCGCACCGGGTCGCGACGCTCGGCTCGGCCTGGACCGTCGACCGCGTGCTCACCGACCCGTCGAGCGCGCAGGCCGTGATCGAGTGGACCCACTTCAAGACCGTCTCGGGCACGATCCTGCGCGGCGACGAGTGGTACGTGTTCGACCGCGACTCCGGCCGGATCTCCGAGATCCGCGCGTACTACGCCTCGCCCGCGGAGCCGTCGTACCCCGAGCTCGCCCTCGGCGGCTTCGACTACGCCGGCCGCGGCTACCCCTCACCTGCCCGGTGCCGCGCCCGCACCCGACGCAGCTCGGGACCTGACGCGGGTCAGGTCTGCGGCTGGAACCGCCGCAGACGCAGGCTGTTGCCGACGACGAAGATGCTCGACAGCCCCATCGCGGCGCCCGCGATCATGGGGTTGAGCAGCCCCGAGACGGCCAGCGGGAGGGCGGCGACGTTGTAGACGAACGCCCAGAACAGGTTGCCGCGGATCGTCGAGAGGGTGCGACGGGCCAGGCGCAGCGCGTCGGTGACGCCGCGCAGGTCGTCGCCGACCAGCGTCAGGTCCCCGGCGTCGACGGCGAGCGCGGAGCCCCCGCCCATCGCCAGGCCGAGGTCGGCGCGGGCCAGGGCGGCAGCGTCGTTGACCCCGTCGCCGACCATCGCGACGACGCGGCCCTCGCCGCGCAGCCGGTCGATGACGTCGGCCTTCTCGGTCGGCAGCACCTCGGCGACGACGTCCTCGGACGCGATCCCGACCTCCGCGGCCACCGCGTGCGCCGCGGCGGCGTTGTCCCCGGTCAGCAGGACCGGCCGCAGGCGCGCCGCGCGCATCCGGGCGACCGCCTCCGCCGAGGTGGGGCGGACGGTGTCGGCGACGGCGAGCACGGCGCGCGCCGTGACCGTGCCGTCCTCGCCGGCCCACGCGAGGACGACGGCCGTCGCGCCGGCGGCCTCGGCGTCGCGGTGGGCGCGGTCGAGGTCGGCGGGCAGGTCCACGCCGGCCGACTCCACGAGACGGCGGCGTCCGATCACGGCCGCGGTCCCGTCGACGGTGCCGCGCACCCCGAGCCCGTCGACGACCTCGATCCCGTCGGCCGACCCGGCCGCGGCGCCGCCCGCACCCTCCACCAGCGCACGGGCCACGGGGTGGTCCACGTCGGTCTCGAGCGCGGCGACGCGCCGCCACACCGCCTCGTCGTCGACACCCTCGGCCCGGACGACCGAGCGCAGCCCCATCCGCCCCGTCGTCACCGTCCCGGTCTTGTCGAGCACGACGGTGTCGACCTTCCGCGACGTCTCCAGGACCTGCGGCCCGCGCAGCAGGATGCCGAGCTTGCGGCCGCGCCCGGCGGCCACGGCGAGCGCCGTCGGGGTGGCGAGTCCCAGCGCGCACGGGCAGGCCACGACGAGCACCGCCATGGCCGCGGCGATCGCGAAGCCCGCGTCGGCGTCGGCGAACCACCAGAACCCGAACGTGTAGGCGGCGAGCACGAGCACCACCGGGACGAAGCGCCCGGCGATCTTGTCCGCGAGCCGCTGGGCGGAGGCCTTGCCGAGCTGGGCGTCCTGCACCCGCCGCGTCAGGCGGGCCCACTGGGTGTCGGCGGCGACGCCCGTCGCCCGCACCACCAGCCGCCCGGACGCGCACCGGGTGCCGGCGAGCACGCGGGTGCCGGACGCGACCTCGACGGGGACGGACTCGCCGGTCATGGCCGCGACGTCGAGGGTCGCGGTGCCGGCGGCGACGACGCCGTCGACGGGCACGGTGTGCCCGGCGTCGACGACGACGTGGTCGCCGACGACGACGTTGTCGACCGGGACCCGCAGGGCGCGGTCGGCGACCACGAGCGTCGCGTCTCCGGTGGCGTGCTCGTCGGCCCCCGCCCCGCCCGCGGCCAGGGCCTTCTTGCGGCCGCGCATCTCGATCCAGCGCCCGATGAGGACGGCGGTGACGATCGCGACGGCCGCCTCGAGGTAGATCGTCCGCGTCCCGCCGTAGATGTCGGGGGCCGGGATGAGCCCGACGCCGTGGTGGACGCCGCCGATCCCGGCCTCGCCGAAGAACAGCGTGCCGACCGACCACCCGTACGCCGAGAGCACGCCGACCGAGACGAGCGTGTCCATCGTCAGCGAGCGGTGCCGCAGGTGGCGCCACGCGGCCTGGTGGAACCGCAGGCCGCCCCAGAACACGACCGGTGTGGCCAGGACCAGCGAGAACCACTGCCAGTACCGGAACTGCCAGTACACGTTCATCGCCACGACGATCACCGGCAGGCTCAGCGCGAGGCAGGTCAGGGCGCGCTGGCGCAGGTCGGCGACCTCGGGGTCCTCGGCGGCGGGCTCCGGCTCGGTGTTCTCTGAGCGAGGGGCACCTTCGGTCGCTTCTATCGACCGGAGGGTCCCCTCGCTCGGAACGCGCGGAGCCGGCAGTTCCGCGCGAGGGGCACCGTCGCTCGGCTCTATCGACCGAGGGGCCCCTTCGCTCGCATCGGTGCTCGACCCGGCCGGAGCCGCCACACCCGTCGTCACCACCGTCGCGCCGAAGCCGAGCTTCTCGACGGTGCGCACGAGGACGTCCGTCTCGCCGTCGTGGGTCACGCGCGCGCGTCCGGTCGCGAGGTTGACCTCGGCGGAGACGCCCGCGATCTTCCCGAGCCGGCGCTCGATGCGCGAGGTGCACGCGCCGCACGTCATGCCGGTCACGGCGAGCTCGGTGACACGGGCGGCCGAGGTCGACGTGGTCGAGGGGGTTGTCACGGTCATCGGCGCGCGACTCCTGGGGAGCGGGGTCCGGGGCGCGCCGACGGTAGGCAGCGCCGCCCGGTCCACCCGCCGGAGCTGAGACCCGGCCGTCGGTGGGCCGTCGACCGGTGGCGGACGCCCGACGAGCGGTCGGCGCGCTGGCCCGTTCGGCGCACGCGGGCCCGGCTCGCTCTCAGGGCCCGGGATCAGGGCCCGGGATCAGGCCGAGCCCGACCATCGCGGCGAAGTACGCGGGGAACGAGGCCACGATCGCGACGACGATGATCAGGTACCAGGCCGCGAGACCCCACCCGTGGCGCCGGGCGAGCGTGTCGCCCGCCGGCTCGCCGCCGAGGTTGCCCTCGCGCAGGTTGTGCACCGTCGTGAACCAGAAGATCGCGATGACGGCGACCCACGCGACCATGCAGTACGGGCAGAGGGCGTGGATGACGACGAGGCTCTGGACGATCAGCCAGTGGATGAACAGCACGCCCGCGAACGACCCGATCTCCAGGGCCCACCACACCCACCGCGGCAGCTCGGCGCCGGAGAGGACGATCGCCCCGCACGCGGCCACGACCGGGAACGTCAGCAGGCCGATCACCGGGTTCGGGAACCCGAGCACCGCCGCCTGCCACGTCTTCATGATCGTGCCGCAGGAGAGCACCGGGTCGATCGAGCAGCTCGGGATGTAGTCCGGGTTCGCGAGCAGGTCGAGCTTCTCGACGAGCAGGACCAGCGCGACGACCGCGCCGACGAGGCCGCCGACGAGCAGCACCCAGCCGGTGCCGCGGACGGGGGCGCCGAGATCGACGTCGTCGATGTCCTCCGGGTCCTCGGGCGCGACGGCCGCGGCGTGCGCGTCCTCGCCGTGCCCGGCGTCGTCGTGAGGGCCCGACGTCGCACGGCCCGGCCGCGCCGGGGCGCCGGCGCTCGCGAAGGGCGCCGTCGGGTCGGCGGCTCCCACCGCCGAGGGCGGCGTGCTCGCGGCCTCCGTCGGCGCGACCCCGACGGTGGCGGTGGCCCCGGGCGCGGGGCGTGCCTCCCCGGGCGCCGCGTGCCGGCGACCCGCTCCCCTGCCGTGCTCGGCCATGCTCGTCGTCTCCTCACCGTCGCGAGCGGCGTTCACCGCCGTCCGGCACGTCGCCACCGGACCCCGGCCGGTTCCCGACCGTGTCGCGTACCCCTCCATCGTGACGCGTCCACCGATGGTGGTCGCGCACGGCCCGGATGTGAGGACGGCTCCATTCTGACGTCAGGTGTCAGCGAAGGGCCGTCGCTGACGGGCGACCCTCCCTGGACCGGCGTCCTGGGGACCCTGGTGGCACGCTCGCCCCGTGGCCGACGTCGTGGTGGTCCGGGCCGGCGCCGACGACCGCGCGGACGCCCGCGACGTCCGCCTCCGCGCCCTCGCCGACTCCCCCGGCGCGTTCGCCTCGTCCGTCGAGCGCGAGCAGGCGTTCGACGACGACGAGTGGCTCCGGCGGGTCACGACGAACGCGTGGTTCCTCGTGCGGGCCGACGGCGTCACCGTCGGGCTGGCCTGCGGCGTCCCCGAGCCCGACGACGGGACGGGGCGCCACCTCGTCGGGATGTGGGTGGAGCCGGCGTTCCGCGGGCGGGGCCTGGCGGACCTGCTCGTCGCCGCGGTGATGGCGTGGACCCGGCGGGAGGGCGCGGAGTTCCTGGCGCTGTGGGTGGTCGACGGCAACGACCGTGCGTTGGGGTTCTACGAGCGCCTCGGCTTCGAGGCCACCGGTGAGCGGCAGCCCCTCCCGGGCCGCCCCGAGGTCATGGAGTCGCGGATGCGGCTCCAGCTCTGAGGCGGGTCGTCAGGCCGCCACGGTGTCGCGGCGCTCGAGGGCGAGCTCCAGCGCCGGACCGTCGTCGAGCGGGATCCGATGGGCCCGCGGATGGTGCCCCGGGGCGCTGACCAGCACGATCACGTGCTCGTCCGGGCGCACCCGGGCCGGGTCGACGGTGGCCGCGAACCCGCCCCCCGCGTCGGTGACGGCACGCCCGAGCTGGGCGCCGGCCGCGTCGATCACCGTGGTGACCGCCTGCGGGACGGGGAGTCCTCGCCCGTCGCGGACCACGCCGCGCACCAGGACGGACGCGGCACCCGGCTCGGCGACCTCGACGTCGGGGACCACCTCTCCGGCCCCGACCGACGCCGCGGGCTCGACGACCTCCGTCGTCGCCACGGGCCGCCGTCGCCGCTCGACCACCGACAGCACCGCGGCCATCACCGCCGCCACGAGGGCCGCCGCCACGAGCAGCGTCCACCCCGCCCGGACCGACCCGAACTCCGAGGGCCGGCCGGTGGTGTGCACGCCGATGACGGACACGAGCAGCGCGACGCCGAGCACGGACCCGACCTGGCGTGCGGTGTTGATCAGCGACGAGCCCGAGCCCCAGCGCGCCGCGGGCAGGGCCGACCCGACCACCGACGACAGCGTGGGCAGGATCAGCCCGACGCCGAGGCCGGTGAGCAGCTGGCCCGGCAGCATCCCGGCGGCGTAGTCCGGGGTCGTGCCCAGGTTCAGCAGCCACCACGTGGGGCCGGCCGCGAACGCGAGCGCGCCGAGGAAGGCGACCGGCCCGATCCCCAGCCGCGCCGAGAGGTGGCCGGCCAGGCGTGACACGACCACGACGACGAGCGGGCCCGCCGCGAGCCCGAGCCCCGCGAGCTGCGGGGACCAGCCCCACGTGCCGGTCATGTAGAGGACGTTGACCACCAGCATCCCGGCGAACCCGGTGGTGAACGCGATCATCACCAGGGACGCGAACGCGACGACCGGGACGCGGAGCACCGCGAGATCCAGCGCCGGGACCGGGTGCCGGCGCGAGCGCAGCACGACGAGGACGATCCCGACGACGGCGACACCGAACCCGGCCAGGACCTCCGGCGCGCCCCAGCCGGAGTCGGGGGTGCGCACGAGCGCGAAGGCCAGGGCCCCGACGCCGACGACGATGCCGAAGGCACCGAGGAGGTCCGGCATCCCGGTGCGGGCGACGTCCGGGTCGCGCAGCACGCGGAGGCCGGCGACGAACGCGACGATCCCGACGGGCACGTTCACCAGGAACACCCAGTGCCACGAGAGCTCGACGAGCAGCCCGCCCAGCGGCGGGCCCAGGGCCGCGGCGACCGCGCCGATCGACGCCCACGCCCCGACCGCCCGGGCGCGCCGCTCGGCGGGGTAGGCCGCGAGCAGCAACGACAACGACGTCGGCATGACGAGGGCCGCGCCCACCGCCTGGACGGCCCGGGCGGCGACGAGCAGCCAGACGCCGGGAGCGGCCGCACACGCCGCCGAGGCGAGGGTGAACACGGCGAGCCCGACGAGGAAGACCCGCGTGTGGCCGTAGCGGTCGGCGACCCGGCCGGCCAGTGCGAGGAACGCCGCGAACACCACGGTGTAGCCGTTGAGGATCCACGACATCTGCCCGAGGTCGGTGCCGGGGAAGTCGGCGCGGATGTCGGGGAACGCGATGTTGACGATGAACAGGTCGAGGCTCGACAGGAACGCCGCGGCCGAGGTGACGAGCAGGACGGCGCCGGGGCGGGCGGTGCTCATGGGCGATTCCTTCGGTGAGCAGGGTCTTCCTGGGAGCGGCGGACCGATCGGTCCCGAGTGTCCTGCCGAGGCCCCGCCGCGCGGGGCGACGGGATCAGGCGGCGACGAGTCGGCGGGCCAGATCGACCGCGGCGTCGGCGGCGGGGTCGAGGCGGTCGTCCATGCGGTCGCGGTAGGCCGCCTGGAGGAAGAGCCCGTCGATCAGCAGCCACAGCTGCTCGACGAGCCGGTCGGGGTCGTCCACGTCGAGACGCCCGACGCGCTCCGCGATCTCGGCGCGGCTCTCCTCGAGCTGCGCGTGCGCGACGACGGCCGGAGTGTCGGCTCCGTCGGCATCGTCCTCGGGGAACTCGGCGAGGTAGTTCCGGAAGGCACACCCGCGGAAGCGGGGATGCCGCACCGTCGTGGCCACCTCGGCGACGAGCGCCACGAGCTGCTCGCCCGGGTCGTCCCCCGCGGCCTCGAGCGCACGCCGCGTCTGCTCGGCGCGCCGGTCCCGGGCACCTTCGAGGTAGGCGGCCACGAGGTCCGACTTGGCCGGGAAGTGCTGGTAGAGCAGGTTCTTGCCGGTGCCGGCCTCGGTGATGATCCGGTTCATCCCCACCGCGCGGACGCCGTGGTCGTAGAACAGCCGGGACGCGACGCCGAGGATCCGCTCGCGCGTGCCCGGTGCCGGGGTGCGTGCCATCGGGACCCCACCTCCTCGACGTCCACCGTAGCGGACCGATCGGTCCCTGACTACTGGAGGGGCGGCGCGTCACAGGTCACGCCGGAGAGCCCACGACGGGCGCATCGACCAGGTGGCGAGCGCGACGGCGGGACCTTCTTCGGGTTCGCCGACCCGGACGGCACCACGTGGGCGGTCCAGGAGCTGCGGGCACGGGCGGAGCGGCCGCTGATCCCGCACGTCGGACGGGAGCACGCGCGCGCGTGGGCCTGACACGCTTGGTAACGGTCCCGGTCGCACTCCGTATCGGTGTCAACAGTGGTGTTGTGTGATCTACATCTCACGCCATCGGGTGGTGCAGACGTTGTCGACGCGGCCGATGGTCGCTCTGCGCATCGCCTTTCCCGTTCGGTGACCTCGGGTCTGTCACCCGATCTCGTGCCTTCGTCACCAAGGGTCTCGAGATGCGGCCGTGACACCGCCGTGATCGTTCACGGCGGCGGTTCCCCGAGGCCTCGGATCACCCCTAACCTGCGGACGTCATCATCAGGATGCCGAACGATGTCGGGGTCGGGACGCGTCCGGAGGAACGGCCGGGGCTCCCCTCCGGCCGCCGGATCCGAAGGGGGATGACCTTCGTGGACGACCACGTCACCGACCACCGCCACGGGGCGCCGGGCACCGGTGCCCCCCTCGCCCCAGAGGCCCTGCACCACCTGGTCGACGCGGTGCTCTCCGACGCCGAGTCGCTCGAGGACCGCCTCGACGCGTGCGACGCCTACGTCGTGCTGGTGTCCGACCCCGCGACCGGGGCGATCGACTCCTACGGGCCGTTCGACGGCACCGCGGCCCTGCTCGACGCCGCCCGCCGGCGGCACGGTCTCGACGAGGGCGACCTCACCGACGTCGCGGTGACCGTCGTGCGCCACCACCGGCCCGACGCGCAGGACGACGAGCCCCGGGCGCTCGCCTCCTGACGGCCGACACCTGCCTCGACCACCGGCCGCCGACCGTCGGGCGCGTGATCCGTCCGGCGCGGTGTGGCCGAACATCCCGAGGGGGACCCCGGTGCGTGCGCCCGGGTCCGGGCCGGTGAACGGGGAGCGGATGTCTCGCGGACGGATCTGGCTGGGCGCGGCGCTCGTCGTGGCGGTGCTCGTCGTCCTCGGCGTGATCAGCGTCGTGGACCGGGCCGGTCCGGCCGGGACCGCACCCGCCGACCCCGTCGCCGCGGCCCGGCTCGCGGTCCCCCGACGGGACCCGACCGATCCGCTCGCGCTCGGCCGCGTCGACGCCCCCGTCGTCGTCGCCGAGTGGGGCGACTTCCAGTGCCCCTTCTGCCGCTTGTTCGCGACGGATACCGAGCCGGCCCTGCTCGCGCAGTACGTCGCGACGGGTCAGGTGCGCCTCGAGTGGCACGACTACGCCTACCTCGGGCCGGAGTCCGTCCTCGCCGCCCGTGCCGCGCGGGCGGCCGGGCGCCAGGGGAAGTTCTGGCCGTTCCACGACCTGCTCTACCGCGAGCAGCCGCGGGAGAACAGCGGGGCGGTCACCGAGGCCTCGCTGACCGCCCAGGCCCAGCAGCTCGGCCTCGACGTCCCCCGCTTCCGGGCGGACCTCGCCGACCCGGCGATCGCCCGCGCCGTGGCCGACGACGAGGCGGCGGGGTCGCGCATCGGCGTGACGGGAGTGCCGAGCTTCGTGATCGCCGGAGACCGAGCCCAGCGGAGCTCGACCAGCGGGTCGAGCCCGTTGATCTTCGGGGCGCAGCCGACGGCGACGTTCCAGCAGGCCATCGACGCCGCGCTCGCCCGCGCCCGCTGAGGACGACCCGTGCCGGACATCGGGTACCTCGCCGCCCTCGCGGGCGGGGTGCTCGCGCTGCTCAGCCCGTGCAGCGCGTTGCTGCTGCCCTCGTTCCTCGCCTACGCCGTGGCGAGCCGGACCGGCCTCGTGGCGCGCACGGCGCTGTTCGGGCTCGGCCTGGCCGCGATGCTCGTCCCTCTCGGGGCCGGGGCCGGGGCGCTCGCCGGCCTCGTGACCGCGCACCGCGAGGTGCTCATCGCCGTCGTCGGCTGGCTCGTGGTCGCCTTCGGCGTCGTCCAGATCCTCGGCGGCGGGTGGAGCCTGCGCCCGGCCGCGCGGGTGCAGCAGCGCATGGCCGCCCGGGGCACCGCGATCTCGACGGTCGGCCTCGGTGCCGCCTACGGGCTCGCGGGGTTCTGCTCCGGACCGGTGCTCGGCGCGGTCCTCTCCGTCGCCGCCGCGGGCGGGCAGGCGGCGCGCGGGGCGGCGCTGCTCGCGGTGTACGCGGTGGGGATGACCGTGCCGCTGTTCGTCCTCGCCCTGCTCTGGCAGCGGTTCGACCTCGGACGGCGGCGCTGGTTGCGCGGCCGGGAGTACCGGATCGGGCCGCTGCGCCTGCACAGCACCTCCACGATCTCCGGACTACTCTTCGTGGGAGTCGGCCTGCTGTTCCTGCTCGCCGACGGGACCGCCGGGCTGCTCGGCGCCGATCCCGCGGTCGCCCAGGCGGGCGAGGACGCGGCGGTGCGGGTCGGGTCGGCCGTCCCCGACGTCGTGCTCCTGGGAGTGGCCGTGCTCGTGGTGGTCGCGGTGGCGGTGTGGCAGCTGCGGCGCCACGCGGGAGGGCGCCGATGAGCACGCGCCCCGCGAACCCCGTCGCGCTGCTCGCGCACGTCCCCGGCTTCGCGCTCGAGGTGGCCGGCGAGGTGGCGGCGACCTTCGGCCGGCGCCGCACCCGGCTGCTCGGGCTGATCACGAACCTGGTGCTGGCCCTGGCCTACGTCGGCTGGTCGCACTGGCACCCCAACCGCCCCGACTCGTTCGCCGCCGCGCACCTCGGCGTCCTCGTCGTCGTGTGGATCATGGCCGACGTCGTCAACACCAACCAGCTCGGCGCGGACGGCGAGGAGGTCGCGGCCCAGCTCGCCCGGGGCCACGGGGTGGCCCGCATCCTGGCGGGCAAGAACCTCGCGCTCGCCGCGGTGATCGTGCCGATCGCGGTGGCCGTGACGCTGGGGGCGCAGCTCGTCGCGCGCCACGCCCCGGACCTCGGGCGCGCCTCGCTGGCCGACGTCGGCGCGGTCTTCTGCTGGCTCGGCGTCGGGAGCGTGCTCTCGGTGCTGCTGCCGTACCGGCCCCTGCCGTGGCGGGCCCGGCTGCGCGCCCGCAACACGTGGCTGCGCTGGACGCTCTGCCTGACCACACCGTGGATCGTCGTCCTCGGCCTCGAACCGGCGCTCGACCTCGCCGATCACGTGGTCGGGTCCACCGGACGGGCCGGGACGCTCGTCCTGGGCCTCGTGTGCTGGGTGGCGGGCCTCGCCGGCGCCGCCCGGCTGGCGCGGCGCCGGAACCGGGCGCTGCAGTACGAACTGCACGCCTGACCACCCGCTCGGTGACGAGTTGATCACCGAATGCGCAACGATCCGATCACCGCGGTTTGGCGAAAATCGCTCGGTATGCGGAGCGTGACGGCCGGGGAACCGACCTGGAGAACACCATGTCCCCCGCCGCGAGGAGCTGATCGGCCGTGACCGGCCAGGACCGCACCGTTCCCACCCGTGCACGACGCTGGGCCGCGCGTCTCGGGGCCGCGAGCACCGTCTGCGCGGCCACCCTCGCGCTGGGCCTCGGCACCGCGTCGGCCCAGCCGGCACCGGCCGGACCGGCCGCCGCGCCCGCCCCGGCCACCACCGCGGGGACGCCCTGCGCCGCCACGGCCAGGGCCTGTCTCGATCTCTCCGCCCGGCAGGCCTGGCTGACCGACGGGGCGGGCCACGTCGTCGCCGGACCGTTCGCGGCACGCGGCGGCACGTCGAGCGCCCCCACGCCCGTCGGCACCTTCACCGTCGAGAAGAAGGTGAAGAACTACTGGAGCAAGGCGTTCGACGCTCCGATGCCCAATTCGGTGTTCTTCCAGCCGGGCATCGCCTTCCACGAGGACAGCACGAAGATTCCGTCCAACGGGTGCGTCCACCTGTCCTGGTCGGCCTCGCAGCAGTTCTACGACACGCTGAAGCCGGGCGACCCGGTGCAGGTCGTCTCCTGAGCCGTCACATGGTGTCGTGGCCGTACATCCGCCCGAGCGGGTCGTGGATGAACTCGATGCGGGTGCCGTCGGGGTCGGCGGTGTAGATCGAGGTGCCGGACTCGAGCATGTAGTCGATCTCGCGCTCGTCCAGGCGGGCCTTGATCTGGTGCCAGTGCTCCTCGGACACCGAGATCGCGAGGTGGTGCAGGCCGCCGAGCACCTCCTGGTACGGCGACGGGTCGACGCCGGGCAGGTCGAAGAAGGCCAGGTGGTTCCCGTTGCCGACGTCGAAGAAGAAGTGCGTCGACCCCGCCAGGTCGCGGTTCTCGAAGAGCACGGTCACCGGGAAGCCCGCGACGTTCTGGTACCACTCCACGGTGGTGTGCACGTCCGAGCAGATCAGGGCGGTGTGGTGGATGCCCTGCCCGGTGGAGCGCGGCCGGTTCTCGCGGGAGTAGAGGAACTCCGAGCGGATGCGGTCGCGGGCCTCGCCGAGCCGACGGCGCTCGTCGGAGGTGATCAGGCTGGACTTGTCCCCGCCCTCGTGTCGTCCTCCGCGGGCCGGGTGGGTTCGGGCGTGACGGTCGCGTCGGTGGTCATGGTCGCTCCTGTCGGGTGGTCGTGGGCGGTCGTGGGCCGGGCGGTGTCGATCAGTCCCCGAGTCCCTCGTGCATCTCCCACACGAGGATCTCGGCGTCGGTCGTGGCGGTGAGGGTGGGACGGCCCGCGTCGCACAGCCGGACGGCGTCCCCGGCCCGCAGCGTCGGGGTCTCGTCGCCCACGACGAGCGCCACGCTGCCGCGCGCGACGTGGACGTGCAGATACCGCGCGGCGGGCACCGGGAGCGTGCGGCCCGCCGGCGGGCGGGCCACGTGCAGGGCCGCCGACGCGACGCCGAGGCGGACCCCCGGCCCGTCCTCGTCGCGGGCCATGCCCGACGCCGCGGTGACGAGGCCGCCGTCGGCGAGCTCCGCGGTGAGGTCGCGCTGCTCCTGGTCGGGCGCCGCGCCCGGGGCGTCGGGGAGGAGCCACATCTGCACCAGGTGCAGGGTCGGCGCGGCCGGGTCGGTGTCGGCGTGGCGCTCGGAGTGCTCGATCCCGCGGCCGGCGCTCATCCGCCCGACCGCGCCGGGCCGCAGCTCGCCCGCGTGCCCCTCGGAGTCGGCGTGGGCGAGCGCCCCGGCCAGGACCCAGGTGACGATCTCGGTGTCGCGGTGGGGGTGCGTGTCGTAGCCGGCCCCGGGCGCGATGCGGTCCTCGTTGTGGGCGAGCAGCAGGCCGTGGTGGGTGTTGCCGGGCTCGTGGTGGTGGCCGAAGGAGAACGCGTGCCGGGTCTCGATCCCCGGGGCCGTCGTCACGGCCCGGTCGGCCCCGCGGCGCACGTCGACGGTCGCGGTCGTCCCCGGCACGGTCCCCCCAGCTGATTGAAAGTTCATCTACTACGAGGTGAACGCCCAGCTTAGCCCGCCCGACGGTCTCCGCGCGTCTACCAGATGTCGTCGACGTGGACCGTGACGTCGACCGGCTCCAGCCCGGTCGCCTCGCGGACTCCCCGGGAGACCACGGCGCGGATCCGCTCACCGAGGGCCTGCAGGTCCTGCCCGTAGGCCGCGGCGAGCGTGATCTGCACCGCCGTCGAGCCGCCGGAGACCCCGGCCTCGACGTCGGGCACGAGCTCTCCGGTGTCGCCGTGGCCGGGGGCGGCGAGGCGACCGAGGGCCACCTCGACCCCGGGGACCCCCGCGGCGAGGTGCCGGGCGAGCGACACCACGACGCGGGCCGCCACCCGGGTGTGGCCCAGCGGCGAGTCGATCCGGCCGTAGTCGGGCTCGTCCGACGCCCCCCGCACCCGGCGCAGGGCGGCCTCGACGACCGAGGCCGGGGCCTGCGGGCGGTCCGCGGCGACGGCGCGGACCGGTGCCCACAACCGGTCGAACTCGGCGAGCGTCGCGCGGCAGTACGGGCAGGTCTGCTGATGGGCGTCGAGGTCGGCCGCGCGGCCCTCGGCGACCTGCTCGACGAGGGGACCCGTCGACCGTCCGCAGGCCAGCCGCGTGTCGGGCACGTCCGGCGGGATCGGCGGATTGGGACCCGTCATGCGGACCAGCTCCTCATCTCGGCGAGCAGGGTGCTGCGGGCGCGGGCCAGCCGGCCCCGCACCGTCGCCTCGGACACCTTGGTGATCGCGGCGGCCTGGGCGTAGCTCAGACCCTCGATCTGGCACAGCACGAACGGCACCCGCTGCCCCTCGGGCAGCCGGGCGATCGCCTCCAGGCCGGCCCGGAGCTCGGCCGCCGCGAGCACCGAGCGCTCGGGGTCGGCGGCCGGCGGCAGATCGGTCTCCGCGGGCTCGTCGCCGGTCAGCCGCCGCGCGCGGCGCTGGTGGTCGAGGCTGCGGTTGACGACGACGCGGTAGAGCCACGTCGTGAACGCCGACGTCCCGGCGAAGCCGGAGAGCGCGGTCCAGAGCTGGATGACGACCTCCTGGGTGACGTCGTCGGCGTCCGCCGCGTCGCCGGTGATGCGCAGGGCGATGCGGTAGATGCGGTCGCGGTGACGCCGGATGAGCTCCTCGTAGGCGCCACGCTCCCCCGCCCGGGCCTTCGCGACGAGCCAGCGGTCGATCCGAGTGGCGCGGTCGTCCGGAGCCGTGCCGCCGTCGGGGGCGGCGCACCCGTCGGACGTCACGTCCCGCCACTACCCGGGCCCGGGGTGCCGGAACCGGCTGGTGCCCGACCGGGTGCTCCTGGCACGGTGCGCTGGTGAGCAGCGTCGCCGGTCCCCGCCCGTCCACCCTGCGTTTCGCGGCCGCGCCGATCCCGCCCACCCCCGACGCCCAGCGGGCCGACCTGCTCGTCGAGCCCGGCTTCGGTCGCGTGTTCTCCGACCACATGGCGGTGGCCTCGTGGAGCGCGGACCGGGGCTGGCACGACGACGCGGTGCGCGGGCTCGAGCCGATGACGCTGCACCCGGCGGCGGCGGTCCTGCACTACGCCCAGGAGATCTTCGAAGGGCTCAAGGCCTACCGGCAGCCGGACGGTTCCGTGGCGCTGTTCCGGCCCGACCTCAACGCCGCCCGGTTCGCGCACTCCGCCCGCCGCCTCTCGCTGCCGGAGCTGCCGACGGAGGCCTTCCTCACCGCCGTGACCGAGCTGGTCCGCCTCGACGTGGCCTGGGTCCCGGAGCCGCCCGCCACGCTCTACCTGCGCCCGTTCACCGTCGCGACGGAGGCGTTCCTCGGCGTGCGGGCGGCGAACGAGGCCCGCTTCGCGGTGCTCGCCTCGCCGGCCGGGCCCTACTTCTCCGGCCGCGAGGTCGGGGTGACGCTCTGGATCGACCCGGAGCTCTCGCGGGCGGCCCCCGGCGGCACCGGCGACGCGAAGTGCGGCGGCAACTACGCGGCCGGCCTCGCCGCGCAGGGGATCGCCCGGGCGCACGAGTGCGACCAGGTCCTCTTCCTCGACGCCGTCGAGCACCGGTGGCTCGAGGAGTCCGGGACGATGAACGTGCTCCTCGTGACGGCCGCGGGCGAGCTGGTCACCCCGCCGCTCGGGACGATCCTCGATGGCGTCACCCGCCGCAGCGTCCTCGAGCTCGCCACGGACCACGGCCTCGCGCCCGTCGAGCGTCCGGTGTCGGTCGAGGAGCTGCGGGAGGGCGCGCGCAGCGGGGCGATCACCGAGGTGTTCGCCGCGGGGACGGCGGCGGTGATCAGCCCGATCGTCCGCTTCCGCGAGCCGGGCGGGGAGTTCACCGTCGGCGACGGGACGCCGGGGCCGCGGACGCTGGCGCTGCGCAGCGACCTGGTGGACCTGCAGTTCGGGCGCGCCCCGGACCCGCGGGGCTGGCGGGTCCCGGTCGTCTGAGGAGTTCCGTGTCTCCGGGAGAGCCCCGCCAGCCCGACTAGTCCGTACAGCCTATCGTGTGATGCTACTTGACGTAACGAAACAGGCGCGAACAACGACACACAGTCACGACACCCGACCTCTGGGAGGCCGACCGTGACGACCATCGACATGCCGCGTCCGACGCCCGGGACCGACCCCGTGAGGCCGCACGCCCCCGTGGACGCCGACCTCGACGCCCTGGTCCGCCGCCTCGACGACGCCGCGCAGGCCCACCGCCGGTTCCCGGTCGCGGCCTGCACCGGGCTCGCCGTCGTGACCGCCGCGGCCGGCCTCGCGGGACCCGCCCTCGCCGTCGTCGTGGCCCTGCTCGCGCTGCCGGTCCTCGCCGTGGTCCGCCGGCGGGACCGCGCCCGCCGCACGGTCGTCGCGACCTACGAGGTCCCCGGCCGGACGCCGGCCCCGGGGCACGAGCGGCTCGTCGCCACGTGGGAGCGGCACCGCGTCGCCACGACGGCCTGGGAGCCGGCCCTCTGGGAGGTCGCCCCGCAGGGGGTGCACCACACGGTCGCGCGGCGGGTCGACGGTCCACGGCACCTGCGGGCCGACGTCGCCGTCCCGACGCTCGCCGGCGCGCACCGCGACGTCGCGTTCCTCCCCGACCGGGTCGTGGTCCGGCTGGGCCGCCGCCACCACGTGCTGCGCTACGACGAGCTCGAGGCCACGGCCACCGTCCGCGACCGTGCCGAGGGCGGCCGGCTGGGCCGGCTGTCGCTGGAGGTCGCCGGCTGCTCGGTGACCTACGACCTCACCTCGGTCGCGGCCGCGCACGAGCTCGCGGCCGCGCTGCGGACGATGACCGGGCCCGGCCGCTACAGCGACGTGACCGGCAGCCCGTGGGCCTCGGCGACGGTGGCGCTGTAGAGCTCGCCGGCGTGGGTCGCGAGGCCCGCCGCGAGCCCGGCGTCGGCGGCCAGCGCGTCGCGCCAACCGTGGTCGGCCAGTGCCGCGACGAACGGCAGCGTCGCGTGGGTCAGCGCGTGCGTGGAGGTGTTCGGGCACCGCGCCGGGCATGTTCGCCACGCAGTAGAAGAGCGTGTCGTGCACCGGGAACGTCGGCTCGGAGTGCGTCGTCGGGTGCGAGTCCGCGAAGCAGCCGCCCTGGTCGATCGGCGATGTCGACGAGCACCGCGCCCGGCTTCATCCGCGCGACGAGCTCGTTGGCGACGAGCTTCGGCGCCTTCGCGCCGGGGATGAGCACCGCGCCGACGACGAGGTCGGCGTCGAGCACCGCGCGCTCGAGGTTGTCGACGTTCGAGTACAGCGTCTGGACGCGGCCCGCGTAGAGGGCGTCGAGCTCGCGCAGGGTGTCGAGGTTGGTGTCGAGCACGGTGACCCGCGCGTGCATCCCGACCGCCATCTGGATCGACGCGCGGCCCGAGACACCGCCGCCGAGGACGACGACGTGGCCGGCCGGGGAGCCGGGGACGCCGCCGAGCAGCAGGCCGCGGCCGCCGTTCGAGCGCATCAGGTGGTAGGCGCCGACCTGGGGTGCGAGCCGGCCCGCGACCTCGCTCATCGGGGCCAGCAGCGGCAGGCGGCCGCCGCGGGTGACGGTCTCGTAGGCGATGGCGGTGGTGCCCGCGTCGAGGAGGGCCTGCGTGCACTCGAGGGACGCCGCGAGGTGCAGGTAGGTGAACAGCGTCAGGTCGGAGCGCAGGCGGTGGTACTCCGAGGCCACCGGCTCCTTGACCTTGAGGACCATCTCGGCCCCGGCCCACACCTCGTCGGGGTCCGCGACGATCCGCGCGCCCGCGTCCTTGTAGAGGTCGTCGCCGAACGCGGAGCCGACGCCCGCGCCCTGCTCGACGGTGACCTCGTGGCCGTGGGCGATCAGCTCGCGCACGCCACCTGGCGTCAGGGCCACCCGGAACTCGTTGTCCTTGACCTCGGCAGGCACCGCGATCTTCATGGCTGTTCCCTCCGTTCGCGCGTCGTACGCGTCGACACCATCGTGAACGATCTGCGTGAACGCGGGAATATCGCTGAAGAAGGTTCTGTAACCTGCTCGTGTGAGTGAACATCGCGACGATGCTTCGGCGATGGGCGGGGCGCGTCGCCGAATCATCTGCGGGCCGAGCGAGGCCGAGCCCGCCGCGCTCGACGACGTCGACCGCGCGCTGCTGCGCCACCTCGCGGCGGACGCCCGGATCACCAACGCCGCGCTGGCGCGAGGCGGCGGGCATCGCGCCGTCGACGTGCCTGGCCCGGGTGCGGTCACTGCGCGAGCGCGGGGTCATCCGCGGCTACCACGCCGACGTCGATCCGGCGGCCGTCGGACTGGGTCTGCAGGCCATGATCTCGGTCCGCCTGCAGAGCGACGCCCGCGACCGCCTCGGCGAGTTCCTCGGCCTCGTCCGCCGCCTGCCCGCCGTGCGCGACGTCTACTTCGTGGCCGGGGCGGACGACTACCTGCTCCACGTCGCGACGGCGGGCACCGGCGCGCTGCGCGACCTCGT
Organism: uncultured Actinomycetota bacterium; assembly: GCA_963849235.1. GTDB lineage: Bacteria > Actinomycetota > Actinomycetes > Mycobacteriales > Pseudonocardiaceae > Actinomycetospora. The sequence goes on from CAWKGY010000022.1 coordinate 586,881, forward strand.
CGCCACCCTCAACGGGCACCACGACGTCGCGGGCACCGTCACCAGCCTGATCTTCGAGCACATCCGGCCGGCGCACGGGGTCTGAGGCCGAGGCCGAGCGTCAGAAAAGTCCCGTTCCTGACGTCCAGTGTCCGGAACGGGACTTTCCTGACACGTCACGGGAGCACCAGCTGCGTCGCCGCCGACGTCGCGTACCACTGCTCGTCGCCCCCGCCGACCGCCTGCTCGGCGCCCTCGGCGTCGAGGCTCTCGGCCATCGCCGCCGTGCGCTCGGCGTTCTCGATCGCCAGCCGCTGGTCGTCGAGCACGACCGGGCGCAGGCCCGCCTCCCAGCGCGCGAACGCCGCCGTCGAGCGCCGGGCCGCCCGGGCGCCTCCCCGAGCGGGGCGAGCTCGTGGGCGAGCAGGTGGGCCCCGATCATCGCCAGCGACGTGCCCTGACCGGAGATCGGCGTGGTGCACCAGGCGGCGTCGCCGAGGAGGACGACGCGTCCGGCGTGCCAGGACGGCAGCACGACCTGCGACATCGGCGCGAGGTAGAAGTCCTCGGCGTCGGCCAGCCCCTCGAGCATGCGCGGCACCCACCAGCCCCGGCCGGCGAAGGCGTCGGTGAGCAGCCGGCGCTGCGCGTCGAGGTCGCGGTGGTCGTAGGTCAGGCCCGGGGCCTCCCAGCCCAGGTTGACCCGCACCTCGGTGTTCCCGCGGGCGGTGTAGAGCCCGGCCATGGCGTCGGGGAACCGGCAGAACACCTGCCAGCGGTCGAGCCCGAAGACGTTGGGCATCGTGTAGACGGCGAGGTGGCTGCCCAGGTGCCGCAGCGGCTCGTCCGGGAAGCCGGCGAGGGTCCGGACGGCCGAGTGCAGCCCGTCCGCGCCGACGACGACGTCCGCGCGCTCGGTCCGCCCGCTCGCCAGCGTCGACCTCGACGCCGTCGTCGTGCTCCGTCAGCGCGGCGATGCGGTCGCCGAACCGGTACTCGGCCCCGGGCACGGCGGCCAGGAGCATGGCCGCGAGGTCGTCGCGGAGGATCTCGACGTCGGGCCCGCCCACCGGTCCGCCGGTGAGGGTCGTCGACGTCGTGCTCATCAGCTCGCGCCCGTCCGGCGCGACGATCGACATGCCGCGCATGTCGGTGCGGGCGCGGCGCACCGCCACGCCGATCCCCATCCGCTCGGCGACCTCGAGCGCGGGGCCGCGGACGTCGACGGCCTGACCGCCCGGACGCGGTGCGGCGGCCGCCTCCACGACGGTGACCCGGTGGCCGGCGGCGACGAGGCCGTGGGCGAGGGCGGGACCGGCGATGCCGGCACCGGAGACGACGATGTGCACGAGAACTCCCGGAGAGTCGGTGGGACGGTGTACGAACGACGTCGACCGTGCCGCTCACGGCCCCGGGAGGACAGCGTGTGGCAGGACAGCGGACGCGACGCGCCCGACGCCGACATCCCCGAGGACGACGACGCTGCGGACGACGACACCGCGGGCGACGACCCGCCGTTCCGCCGCGTCGCCGCGGCCCTGCGCGAGCGCATCGCCACCGACCTCGGCCCGGGCGCGCGCATCCCGTCGGTGCGCGCCCTGGTCCACGAGTTCGGCGTCGCGTCGGCGACCGCGTCGCGGGCGGTCGCGCTCCTGCGCGACGAGGGGCTCGTCGAGACGCTGCCGCGGGTCGGGACCGTCGTCGCCACCCGCGCCGTCCGACGACGCGCGACCCGGCGTCCCGCGGCGGGACCGCCCCGGACCGCGGGTCGGTCGTCGCGCTGGCCGTCGAGCTCGCCGACGCGGACGGTCTCCCGGCCGTCTCGATGCGCCGGATCGCGAACGAGCTCGGGCGTCCGACGATGAGCGTCTACGGGCTCGTGCGCGGCAAGGACGACCTGGTCGGCGCCATGCTGGAGCAGGTGTTCGGCGACGAGCCCGAGCCCGACGTGCCGGTGGGCGCCGGGTGGCGGGCCCGGCTGCGGGCCGGGGCGCAGCGGCAGTGGTCGGTCTACGGCAGGCACCCGTGGGCGGCCCGGGCGATCTCGCTGCACCGCCCGCAGCCGCTCCCCGCGCTGTTCGCCCTGGCCGAGTGGGACCTCGCGGCGCTCGAGGAGGTCGAGCCCGACCCGGAGCGCCGCTTCGACCTGCACATCGTGCTCGTCGGCTACGTGCGCGGCATGGCGATCACCCTCGCCGCCGAACGGGAGGCCGAAACCGACACCGGCCTGGACGCCGACTCCTGGACCGACCGCGACCCCGCGCTGCAGCGCGCCCTCGAGCGGATCGCGGGCCCCGCGCTGCGCCGCCTCGGGCCCTACGACTACGACCTCGACCGGGTCTTCGACGTCGGGCTCGACCGTCTCCTCGACGGGATCGGCCGCTCCGGACTGACCTAGTACAGGGGCAGCGGACGGGGCACGATGCCCGACGTGGACGTGCTGACGCGGATCGGTCTGGTGGAGCTGGCGCTCGGGGCGGTCCTCGGGTGGGCGGTCGCGGCGTCGATGATCCGGCCGGCCTGGGTGGAGCGGGCGGGCGTGCGCAAGCCCCGGCGCATCCTCCAGGCCCACCTCGACTACGTGATCATGGGGATCATCCTGATCGCGGTGGGTCTCGCCGTGCCCGGGCTGCCGGTGTGGCTGGTCGTCGTCATCGTCGTCGGCACGTGGGTCAACCCGACCCTGTTCGTCCCGCTCGCGTTCTCGCCCCGGGCGGCGACGCGGGCGTGGTTCCAGGTGACGAGCCTGATCTCGTTCACCGCCACGAGCGGCGGCCTCGTGGGCGCCGCCGTCGTGGGGCTGGTGCGCTGAGCGCGCGTCAGCCCTGCGCGGACCCGGCCGCCTCGGCCGCCTTCTTCGCGGCCCGCTCGCGGCGCTCCTCGGCCTTCGCGAGGCCGTCGTCCCAGCTCGCCCGGTTCATCAGCAGCCGCCGGTACTGCATGACCTCGGCGGGCCGGTCGACGGTGAGGGCGCCCGCGAGGCGGTCCCCGCAGCGGTAGAGCGCGACGAAGCGGCTGTCCTCCTCACCCATGACGACCTCGATCTCGACGTCCGGGCACCCCTGTCCCGGGGTGGACACACCGACGAACTGGATGCGGCTGTCGTACCAGTCGGACCAGAAGTACGGCACCGTCGAGTACTCCTTCGCCGCGGACGGGTCCACCGCGTTGCGGGCCGCCCGGGCCCCCTGCTCGGACGCCGCCGTCCAGTGCTCGAGGCGCATGGGCCCGTCGAGGAGGTCGTCGAACAGGGCGTTCGGCCACCGCGCGATGTCGCCCGCGACGTACACGCCGGGCGCCGCGGCCAGCGTCGCGTCGGCGACCACGCCGTCGTCGATCGTCAGCCCGGAGGACTCGAGCCAGTCGGTGTTCGGGGCGGCGCCGATGCCGACCACGAGCACGTCGGTGTCGAGGACCGTGCCGTCGTCGAGCACGACCGCCTCGACGGCGTCGCTCCCCCGGACCTCGGTGACCGAGACACCGGTGAGCACCCGGGTGCCGTGGCGCTCGTGGATCGCGGTGAGCGCGCGGCCCATCCGCTCGCCCACGCCGCGCACCAGCGGCGTCGGGAGGGCCTCGACGATCGTCACCTCGAGCCCGCGCTTGCGCGCCACCGCCGCGATCTCGGAGCCGATGAACCCCGCTCCCACCACCGTCACCCGCGGCTGTCCGCGGCGCAGGAGCTGGTGCAGGTGCGCGGAGTCGTCCCGGGTCCGGAGGGTCACGACGCCCGCGAGGTCGGGGGCGACGATCGATCCGGGCAGCTGACGGGCGGCCGCGCCGGTGGCGATGACGAGCCCGTCGTAGCCGATCTCGCGGTCGCCGACGGTGATGCGCCGCGCCTCCACGTCGAGGGCGGTCGCCGGTTCGCCGAGGACGAGCTCGACCCCGATCTCCTCGAGCTTCTCCCGCTCGCGGTAGGTGGAGTCGCCCGGCTCGTCCTCGGCCAGGTGCTCCTTCGACAGGGGCGGGCGGTCGTAGGGCAGGTGCTCCTCCGCCCCGACGAGGGTCACCGTCCCCTCGAACCCGTCGTTCCGCACGGCCTCGACCGCACGCAGCCCCGCCAACGACGCCCCCACCACCACGAGATCCGCCATACCTCGGACCCTAGTCATCCCGTCCTCCGTGCCCGACTCTCCGCGGACGGACCCCGGTCATCCCTTCGGGGTAGGCGGATAACGCGACCGGCCCATCGCAGCGATGGACCGGACACGAGCGGCCCACAGCGGGTCCGCGCCGGAGACGGGGGCCGACATGCGGGCGAGGACGACGATCGCGGGCTCGGCCGTCGCACTGATCGGAGCGCTGGGGGTGACGACGGGGCTGGGGCTCTCCGCGGGTCCGGGCTCGTCGGCCGCCGGCTCGACCGTCGCCGCCCCGGGTCCCGCGGCGCTGAATGCCCCGGTCGCCCCGCCCGTGACGATCGCGCCCGTCGCGGTGGCGAGCGCCCCCGCGAGGACCGCCACGCCCGCCATCTCGCACGTGACGACGCGCGCCACCACGGCGACCACGACCCCCACCTCGGACCTGCCGTGCGGGCTCACCGACGGCGCGTGCGTGTCGATCTCGCGCCGGCGGGCCTGGCTGGTGCGCGACGGCCGCGTCGTCCTCTCCGCGCCGATCACCACCGGCCGGCCCGGGGAGCGGACGTCGCCCGGCACCTTCCACGTGACGTGGAAGGACGCGGACCACCGGTCCTCGGAGTTCAACGACGCCCCGATGCCGTGGTCGGTGTTCTTCGACGGCGGCATCGCCTTCCACACCGGCAGCCTGTCGCGGCAGTCCGCGGGCTGCGTGCACCTGTCCGACTCGGCGGCGCGGACGTTCTTCCGCACGCTGCACGTCGGCGACACCGTCGTCGTCCAGCGCTGAGGAGACCTGACGGTCCGGCGCCCCGCCGTCCTCGCGGGGCGCCGGCCGTCATGCCACCCGGGACCGTTCGGGGCAGTCCCGTCGAGCCGCACACGACCCAGCTGGGGAACGAAAGTCGTGTGATCCCGGCCCGTTCCGCTCCGTGTGACGAAGCGATGCCAGGTCCAACGCCGACGACGCAGCGTCGTGACGCGTCACGCCCCGTGAGCACCCGGTGGGGTGGGATGGCCGGATCCAGGTGTGAGACGCGGAGGACGCGTCTCGTTAGGGTGCCGCCGTGAGTTCCGAACGCCCCCTGGCCCTCGTCACCGGGGCCTCCCGCGGCATCGGCGCGGCCGTCGCCGCGGCGCTCGCCCCCACCCATGACCTGCTGCTCGGCGGCCGGGACGCGTCGACGCTGTCCGGTCTGGCCGGATCGCTGGGGGCCCGGGCCCTGCCGTGGCCGGTGGACCTCACCGACCCCGACGCGCTCGCCGCGGCCACCGAACGGATCGACGAGCTGGACGTCCTCGTTCACTCGGCCGGGGTGGGCCTGCTGGGGACCGTCGCGGAGCTCCCGGCGGACACCTGGCGGCGCCAGTTCGAGGTGAACGTCGTGGCGGTGGCCGAGCTGACCCGGCTGCTGCTCCCGGCGTTGCGTGCCGCGCGGGGCACCGTCGTCTGCCTGAACTCGGGCGCAGGCCTGGCGGCGCGGCCCGGCTGGGGCTCGTACGCCGCGTCGAAGTTCGCACTCCGGGCGTTCGCGGACTCGCTGCGCGCCGAGGAGCCGTCGCTGCGCGTGTGCTCGGTGCACCCCGGACGGGTGGACACCGACATGCAGCGCGGGGTCGTGGCGCACGAGGGCGGGACCTACGACGCGGCCCGGTACCTGCGCCCGGAGTCGGTGGCCTCGGCGGTGCTCGCCGCGGTGGCGGCGACGCCCGACGCGCACGTGACCGAGGTCGTCGTCCGGCCGAGGGGCTGAGGTCCGGCGCCGATGTGAGGATGGCGCCGTCCTGACGTCAGGTGTCAGCGACGGTCCGTCGCTGACACGGCCCCAGAGGAGCCCCGTGGACCCGTCCGACTTCGCCGACGTCCTCGCGTCGGTGCGTGAATTCGTCCGCGAGCAGGTCGTCCCACGGGAGGACGAGATCGAGGAGGCCGACGAGGTCCCGGCCGCGCTGCGCGAGGCGTGCAAGGCGATGGGGCTCTACGGGTTCGCGATCCCCGAGTCGTACGGCGGGATCGGGCTCTCGATGCGCGAGGAGGTCGAGCTCGCGATGGAGCTCGGCTGGACCACGCCGTCGCTGCGCTCGCTCTTCGGGACCAACAACGGCATCGCCGGCCAGGTGCTGCTGACCGGCGGCACCGAGGAGCAGCGTCAGGAGTGGCTGCCGCGCCTGGCGACCGGCGAGGTCGTCGCGAGCTTCGCGCTCACCGAGCCCGAGGCCGGCTCCGACCCGTCGTCGCTCACGACGAAGGCCGTCCGGGACGGGGACGAGTGGGTGATCTCCGGGACGAAGCGGTGGATCACCAACGCCCCGCTGGCCGACGTGCTCATGGTGTTCGCCCGCACCGACCCGGACGCCGCCCCGGCCCGGGGCATCTCGACCTTCCTCGTCCCGACCTCGAGCGCCGGGGTGAGCTTCAGCCAGCACGACGCGAAGATGGGCCAGCGCGGATCCTGGACCTGCGAGGTCTACCTCGACGACGTGCGGGTGCCCGCCGCCAATCTGATCGGCGGGGACGGGGGCCTGCACCGCGGCTACGTCACGGCGCTGAAGTGCCTGGCCCACGGCCGGCTGCACATCGCGGCGCTGTGCATGGGCATGGCCGCGCGGCTGGTGCACGAGACGACGGAGTTCGCCTCCGAGCGGGAGCAGGGCGGGCACCCGATCGCGACCTACCAGCTCGTCCAGGGGCTCGTCGCCGACTCCGTCACCGACTGGCGCGCGGGGCGCGCCCTGGTCCGCGAGGCGGCGAAGGAGTACGACGACGGGTCCGACAAGGTCACCGGCCCGTCGACGGCCAAGTACTTCTGCTCCGAGGCGGTCGGGCGGATCGCGGACCGGGCGGTGCAGGTGCACGGCGGGTCGGGCTACATGCGGGGCGTCCCCGTCGAGCGCATCTACCGCGACGTGCGCCTCTTCCGCATCTACGAGGGCACCAGCCAGATCCAGCAGGTGATCATCGCCCGCGGAGCCCTGGGCAAGGCCGCCCGCGGCTGACCCGGCTCGCGTCAGAGAAGTCTCGTTGCAGACGTCCAACGTCGGGAAATCGGCGTTGATCACCGCCGACGTAGGGCTGCGGCCCGTGAACGACGGTTTCCTGACGTCGAGTGTCTGCAACGAGACTTTTCTGGCGGAGCACGTCCTTGACGCCAACGACTTTGCGCTGCAAACTCGTTTGCGTCGAGAGCGAGGAGTCGCCATGAGCACGAGCACCCACGGACCCGGTCCCGCCGACCAGCCGACCGCCGCCGACGCCCTCGCGGCGATCGACGCCGCCCAGGCACGGACCGCCCGGTCGCTGCGCCCGAGCCCGCTGGGCATGTTCGCCCCCTGGGGGCTGGGCTACCTCGTCGGCTTCGGCGGGGTCTGGCTGGCGGACCGGGGTGTCCTGCCCGACGCGGTGGTCCCCGCCCTGCTCGTCCTGGCCGGCGTCGTGCCCGTGGTCAGCACGAGTCTCACCCTCGCCCGCAGCAACCGGGGGCTGGCCGGTGCCAGCCGGCGGATCGGCACGCTGTACGGCTGGGCGTGGGTCCTCGGGTTCGCGGCGCTCTGCGCGATCAACCTCCGCCTCACGGCCCTCGGGGTGCCGGGGCCGACCCTCTCCCTGATCTGGTCGGGGTCCGCGCTGCTCGTCGTCGGCCTGCTCTACCTCGCGGGCGGCGCCCTGTGGAACCACGTGCCCCAGTACGTCCTGGGGATCTGGACGCTCGTCACGGCGGTGGCGACGGTGTTCGTCGGCTACCCCACGAACTTCGCGGTGCTCGCCCTCGCGGGCGGTGGCGGGTTCATCGTCCTGGGCGTCTGGATGCACGTCAGGATGCGTCGGTGAGCACGGACCAGGCCCCGGTCGAGCTCGACCCCGTCATCCACGCCCAGGCCCGGCTGCGGGTCACGGCGACGCTGGCCGCGCTCGGCCCGGGCGACCGGCTGACGTTCCCGCGGCTGCAGCAGCTGCTGGACATGACCGCGGGCAACCTCTCGACGCACCTGCGCAAGCTCGAGGAGGCCGGGTACGTCGAGGTCACCAAGGCCCACGAGCGGCGCACGCCCGTCACCTACGTCGCGCTCACCCCCGCGGGGCGCCGGGCCTTCGAGCAGTACCGCGACACCCTGCGGGGCCTCCTCGGTTAGCGCGACGCGAGCCGCTCCCGCAGCATCCCCGGCTCGGGCTGCGCCGGCATCCGACCCCGGCGGCGCAGCTCGGGCACGACGTGCTCCGCGACCTGGGCGAACGTGCCCGGGATGACGGCGTAGGCGAGGTTGAACCCGTCGGCGCCGGTCTCGTCGATCCAGGCCTCCATCTCGTCGGCGACCTCGGGCCCGGAGCCCACCGCGACCGGGCCGCGCCCACCGACCGCGAGGTGGCGCGCGACCTCGCCGACCGTCCACTCGCGGGAGGGGTCGTCGGTGGTGAACGAGGCCAGCGCGGACCGTCCGGCGTCGGACTCGACGTAGCGCAGGGGCTCGTCGGGGTCGATGCCGGTGAGGTCGAGCCCGGTCCACCCGGCGAACAGCGCCAGCGCGCCCTCGAGGGAGAACGCCTCGAGGTAGGAGGCGTACAGCTCGCGCGCCGCCGACGACGACGCGGCCACCACCGGGGCGAGCTGGACGAACACCGTGACCGAGGCCGGGTCCCGCCCGGCGTCCGACACCGCGTCCCGCAGCCGCGAGACCTGCCCGGCCACGACCGCCGTCGAGGGCCCGGAGACGAACACCGCCTCGGCGTGCCGGCCCGCGAACGCCAGGCCCCGCGGTGAGGCGCCCGCCTGGAAGATCACCGGGCTGCGCTGCGGGGACGGTTCGCACAGGAACGGGCCGGGGACGTCGTAGTACCGGCCGTGGAAGTCGACGTCGTGCACCTTCGTCGGGTCGGTGTAGACGCCGGCGACCGGGTCCCGCACCACGGCGTCGTCCTCCCACGACTCGCGCCAGAGCCGCGAGCACACCTCGAGGTACTCGTCGGCCTGGGCGTAGCGCTCGTCGTGGGGCACCTGAGCGCCGAGGCCGAGGTTCGCGGCCGCGCTCTCCAGGTAGCCGGTGACGACGTTCCAGCCGACGCGGCCCTTCGTCAGGTGGTCGAGCGTGGTGAACCGGCGGGCGAGCGCGTAGGGGTGCTCGTAGCTCGTGGACACGGTGAGCCCGAACCCGAGCTGCCGCGTGACCGCCGCCATCGCCGAGACCGGCATCAGCGGGTCCCCGAGCGGCACCTGGATGCCGGCCCGGACCGCGGCGTCGCGCGACCCGCCGGCCACGTCGTAGACCCCGAGCACGTCGGCGAGGAAGAGCGCGTCGAACCCGGCGTCGTCGAGCAGGCGGGCGAGCGAGGTCCAGTGCTCCAGGTCGGTGTAGCGGAACCCCTCGTCGTCGGGGTGGCGCCACAGGCCGGGCGACTGGTGCCCGGCGCACATCATGGCGAAGGCGTTGAGATGGATCCGGCGGCTCACGCGGCGCTCCGTCCCGGCCGCGTCAGAAGTAGGTGCGCGACACCATGTCGGCGACGCAGGCCGGCTTGTCCTCGCCCTCGATCTCGACGGTGACCCGGGAGACCAGCTGCAGCCCACCCTCGCGGAGATCGGTGATGTCCACGATCACCACGCGGGCCCGCACCCGGGCCCCGACCCTGACGGGCGTGGGGAAGCGGACCTTGTTGAGCCCGTAGTTGACGCCCATCTTCACGTCGGAGAACTGCCGCGCCGAGTTCGCCAGGTGAGGGATCAGCGAGAGGGTCAGGAAGCCGTGGGCGATCGGCGCGCCGAAGGGTCCGGACTGCGCCCGCTCCGGGTCGGTGTGGATCCACTGGTGGTCCTCGGTGACGTCCGCGAAGCCGTCCACGCGCTGCTGGTCGATGGTGAACCACTCACCGGGCCCGAGCTCGCGTCCCTTCGCCTGGTACACCGCGTCCGATCCGGCCAGGACCTCCACGCCAACTCCTCCGTCGTCGTCGACCGCCCCGCACCGAGATCACGAGGCTCGCCCGACCTTAACGCCGCGAGCGAGGGCGACGCGGGCCTCGGGCTCGTCGCGGGCCGCGGCGGCGAGCAGACCGAGCGAGATCATGCTGACGATCACGGAGCTGCCGCCCGCGGAGATCAGCGGCAGCGTGATCCCGGTGACCGGCAGCAGCCCGAGCACGTAGCCGATGTTGATGACGGCCTGCGCGACGAGCCAGACGGTGAGGGTCGCGACGACGACCCGGTTCCAGGGGTCCACGGTGCGCGCGGCGATCCGCAGGCCCACCCAGCCGAGCAGGGCGAACAGCCCGAGCACCGCGACGGCCCCGACGAGGCCGAGCTCCTCCCCGAGGATCGCGAAGACGAAGTCGTTGGACGCGTTGGGCAGATAGCTCCACTGCGCCGCGCCCTGCCCGAGCCCGTCGCCCAGCAGCCCGCCGTCGGCGAGCGAGTACAGCGCCTGCTGGGACTGGTAGCCGGCGCCGAGGGAGTCGTCACCGGTGCCGCCGAGGAACGACGTGAGCCGCGCCAGCCGGTAGCTCGCGGTCACCGCCAGAATCCCGACCGCGCCCAGGGCCCCGGCCCCCAGCAGGCCCAGCAGCCGTCCGGGCACCCCGGCGAACCAGAGCAGCGCGAACAGCACGACGACGATGCCGAGCGCACTGCCGAGGTCGGGCTCGACGACGACGAGGCCCGCCGTCAGCAGCGCGACCGGCACCACCGGGAGCAGCGCCTGCCAGCCCCAGGCCCGGCGTCCCGCCCCCGGCCCGCGGCGGGTGAGGAGCACGTGGGCGCCCCAGAGCACCAGGGTCAGCTTGGCGGGCTCGCTGGGCTGCAGCGAGAGCCCGGCGACGACGAACCACTTCTGGGCGCCCGCCGCCGCCGAGCCCAGGCCGGGGACGAGGACGGCGGCGAGCGCGAGCAGGGACAGCGCGTGCAGCCACGGGCTGGCGGTCCGCCACCGGGCCACCGGCACCCGCCCCACCAGCGCGAACGCCACCCCGCCCACCGCGCAGTAGACGAGCTGGTGGGCGAAGACGCCGTACGGGCTGCCGGTGCGGGTGAGCGAGTCGATCGACGACGCCGAGAGCACCATGACCAGGCCGAGACCCGCCAGGACCACGGTCAGGCCGAGGACGAGGTAGTACGACGCGAGCGGCCGGCCCATCGTCGCCGCCACCGCCCGGCGCGCGGCGATCACGTGGTGGGCGACCGGGCTCGTCCGGCCGGGTCGCGGTGCCCGGGTCCCCCGCGCCGTCGTCACACCCGCGAGCCTCGCACCGGGGGACGCGCGCCCGGGCAGGCGCGGACCTGCGCGCCGCGGCACGAGCACCCCGGAACGGGACGAACCGCGAGCCGTGATCACGAGGGGTGTGACGGACCGTTCGGTCCTCGCATGCTCTTCTCACACGGAAATGGATCAAGGCCTGGGGCGGCGACGGCCGAGCCGGCGGCACGGGGCCGCTAGGAGCGGCGGAAGCGGTCGGCGAAGCGGGGGTCGTCCTCCCACCACAGCCGCGGCCGATCCGCCTCGGCAGGCGCGGGGTCCGCCACGACCGCGCCGTCCCCGACGCCGGGCACCGCCGGCTCCGGCCCGGCGTCACGACCCCCGGCGTCCAGGCGCTGGGCCTCCCGGCGCTGGGCCTCCCGGAGCTGGGCCTCCCGGAGCTGGGCCTCCCGGAGCTCGGCCTCCCGGAGCTCGGCGGCGTCGAGCTCGGCGTCGATGCGCCGGGCCTCCCGGGCGTCCGCCGCCGCGAACCGCACCGCGATCGCCCCGAGGAACGGGAGCCCCGCGAGGTCCCCGCCGATCCACCACACGCCGGCCCCGATCGCCTGGTCGTCGCGGAGGTCGGGACCCCAGGTCCGGCCGACGGCGTCGTAGTGCCCGACGGCGAGCAGCGGGCCCATCCACAGCACGAGGCCCAGGACACCGTCGGCGACCACCTCGGCGATGGCGATGGTCAACGTCAGGCCGTGGTGGGTCTCGCGCGGCACCGGGTCGATCTGCAGCCGGCTCACCACGTAGAGCAGGCCCGCCCCCAGCAGCCCGAGCGACACCAGGCCGCTCACCGTGGCGCTGCGCAGCTCCAGCGGGTAGAGGCCCGTCAGGTAGAGCAGGAACGGCGGGGCGATGAGCGCGATCGTGGCCGAGCCCGGCGCGGCGACCGCCCGTGCCGTCCGGGACCGGCGCACCTGCCCGAGCCTGACGACCCACGGCGACGGCAGGCTCCCCCGGGCGAGGGTCAGCGGGGCACCGGCGGCGAGCAGCATCGGGGCGATCACCAGCAGCACCACCCCCTGCACGGATCGCGCCCAGAAGAGGGTGTCGTCGTAGACCGCCACGGCCGACGTCCCCACGAGCAGCAGCAGGGCCGCGCCGAGCAGGAACGACGTGGTCCGACGGGCGGACCAGTCGACGCCGGCCCGACGCGCGCGGCGCACGCCGGCCAGGTAGCCCCCGCCGAGCAGGGCGACGCCCGCGATGACGGCGGGCTGCGCGGTCCAGCTCGTGAGCAGGCGACCGGCGGTCAGGGGCGGCAGCCCGGCGCCGGGGACCCCGGCGGCGAGCGCGTGGAGGGCCGACACCGCGCCACCGAAGACCCCGGGCGGTGAAGTCGGGGTCAGGACGCGGCGGTGCAGGTGCCCGTACAGGGTGGTGCGCGGCACCCCGAGGTGCTCGGCGATCTCGGTGACCGAGCGGCCCTCGTCGTACAGCCTGCGGGCCTCGGCGGAGGCGTCGTGGTCGAGGCGCGGGGGGCGCCCACCGCGCCGGCCCCGGGAGCGCGCGGCCTCCAGCCCGGCACGGGTGCTGCTCGAGGTGAGGGCGCGCTGCAGGTCGGAGAGCACCCCGAGCGAGGGGAGGAGCCCCGCGCCGGGCGCCACACGGGTGTCGACGCCCTCGTCGAGGGACCACAGCTCGGCCCGGATCGCGTGCAGGCGCTGCCCGACGGCGACGAGGTGAAGCACCGACGACGCGAGCCGGTCCAGCGCGGTGACGACGAGCACGTCGCCGGCGCGGAGGTCGGCGAGGGCCGCGTCGAGCTCCGGTCGGGGCCCTCGCGTGCCGCTCGAGCGGTCGACCCGGACCATCCCGGGCTCGACCCCCGCGGCATGCAGTCGCTCGATCTGCACCGACGGTTCCTCGCCGTGCAGCGCGATCCGCGCGTACCCCCGCAACACTGGTACCCCCAGTTCATGGGACGGCTGCCTCCCGTCCTCCCGTCAGGCATCGACGCAGGTCGGGCGCCCGCTACGGGCTATCCGGGTGCCGACTGTCACGTAGGGACCCGTCCGAGAAACGTGTGCCGCCGGGGCCGTCGTGATCTGGCGGCGTGCACGCAAGCGCTTGTCGTGGCTGGTGACAGCCCTGCGCTCGCGCGGAGACCCACCGGTCGCCCCCGCCGCGGCCGAACACCGCGACTTCCCGTGCGCCGGTGACATCGTGATGTAACTGTGACCGGGGAATGCGTCCGAGCGGGTGACCCGAACGTCCGAAACGGTGGAGCGTCCCGGCGCGACACTCCACGGACCGGGAACCGGGTGCACGCTGCAGTCGGCGGAGACTCGGCCGGACGGAGCAGGGCCGCCTGGCCCGGGGAGAGGAGAAGGTCGACGTGCGCAAGACCGTCGCCATAGTCGCGGCCATCGTGGTCGCGGTGCTGGCCGTGGTGTCCGCGAGGGCACTGGCCAGCCCGATCGCGTGGGCGGCCGCCGCGGTGCTCGTCGTCGCGACGATCGCCGCCGTCGCCACACTGAGCCTGACCCCGACCATCCAGCGCGTGGTCGTCATCCTGGGTGCCCTGCTCGGCCTCGCCGCGATCGCCCTCGCGATCGTCGAGTTCGGCGTGCGCGGCTACCGGACCGCCTCGAGCGCTCCGCTGCTGGGGCTGCTCGCGGGGGTCGCCGGCCTGCTCGTGATCCTCGGCGTCGCGGCCGCGCGCTCGGCACCCACGCCGACCGCGCTCTGGAGCGGCGCTGCCGTCCTCGCCGCGATCGCTCTGGTCTTCGGCGTGGTGGTCGGGACGACGGTGCCGTACCTGCCGCTCTCCCGGTCGATCTCGTACACCAGCGCCGACGCCTCCACCACGCTGACGCTCAACGCCCCGGGCGGCGCGAAGACCGGTGACACGCTCGTCGCGCAGGTCTTCCGCTCCGGGACCGGGGCCGTGCAGGGCCCGCCGGGCTGGCAGCCGCTGCGGACGACGCCACTGCCCGGCGGCTCCGGCTCGGTCTCGCTGTTCACGACGGTCGCGACGGACGCCACCGGACGCGGCGACCTTCACCGACCCTACCCCGGCGACGCTGCTCGGCGGGGTCGGCGCGTGGTCGCACGTCGCGGGGGTCAGTGCCCCGGGCGAGGCCACCGGGAACGGCGGAGCCGTCACGGCGGCCCCGGCGCCGGACAGACCACGCCACCCAGGTCCTCTACTTCGTGGCGGGCACCGGCGTCGCCGACCTGACTCCGCCCGACCCGCTCTCCGCCGCATGGGTGGTCAAGGTCAACAACGTCGTCAAGGCCACCACGGCGCTCGTCACGCGGCCCGCTCTCGCCTCCGACCCCGCGGCGCCGGTCAGCCTGACGCCGAGCGCGCCGCTGGTGCCGTGGGCGGTCCAGACGGTGGTGCTGCAGGCGGAGTGACGCGAGCGCCGGTCTCCCGGAGCGCACGGAACGGCACCCTCGCCGCGGCGGGGGTGCCGTTCGGTGTCTGCGGTGGCCGGCGGCGGCTCGCCGATGGCACCGTGGAGGGGTGCGCGGGGACGCCGAGGCCTTCCGGAAGGGCTACGAGTCGCGGGTCGACGAACGAGATCCGCAAGGCGGCCGAGTCCGGCGCGTTCGACAACCTGCCCGGCGCCGGGAAGCCGCTGAAGCTGCCCGCCCACGGCGACGAGAACTGGTGGATCCGCTCGAAGCTCCGCGCCGAGGGCGTGTCGACCGACCTCCTCCTGCCGCCCTCGCTGCGGCTGCGCAAGGAGCTCGAGGGGCTCGACGCGGCCGTGCGCGACCTGCGAGACGAGGCGGCGGTCCGGCAGACCGTGTCCGAGCTCGACCGTCGCGTCGTCGACTTCCTCCGCGCCCCGTCGGGGCCGCGGGTGCCGATCCGGCGGCCCTCGGCCGACGAGGTCGTCGCGCGGTGGCGGGCCGCCCGCGACGCGGCCCGCCCCGTCCCGCCACCACGTCCCGCGCCACAGCGGGAGGACCGTCGGCGCTGGTGGCGGTGGTCCCGGCGCGGCTGAGCGCGCCCCACCAGAACGGCTCCGACCCGACCACACCAGGACCACAGGTCGGTCACACCGGACGGCCAGGCCCCACTCGGATCCTTCTCGACATGACCGCTCCCACGCCTCCGCACCCCCGCCACGATCTCGACCGCTCGGGCACGCCCGCCTGGTACGACGACCCGACCACCCGCCACCACGCCGTCACCGAGCCCACGCCGCACCCCGCCGCCGGCCCGGCGCGGCGCACCGTCAGCGCCCGGGTGGCCGCCGTCATCGGCGTCGTGGCGTTCCTGCTCGGGGCGGGCGTCTCGATGCTCACCGGCCCGCTGCTCGGCGGCGGCCCGGGCGGCCCCGGAGGGCCCGGAGGCGCCCCCGGGACGAGCCAGCAGCAGTCCGGCACGGGTTCCGCCACCTCGGGGACGGGGTCGTCCGGCACGGGGTCGGGCACGAGCTCGTCGACCACCGGGACCTGATCCGACTCGGAGGGTCTTCTCAACGCGGGGCGGGCAGGCCAGACTCCTCCCGCCCGCCCCGCGTGGACCGTCCCGGGGCCGAACGGAGGAACCGCCGATGGCGACGGAGCCCGCCCGCATCGACCTGCCGTCCGCCGGCGACCAGACGATCGCCGCCTTCCGCTGGCTCCCCGCGGGCGATCCCCGCGGCGTCGTGCAGCTCACGCACGGGATGGGCGAGCACGTCCTGCGCTACGGCCACCTGGCCGAGGTGCTCACCGGCGCCGGGTTCCTCGTCCAGGGCCAGGACCACCGCGGCCACGGCGCCACCGCGCGGGCGAACGGGACCGAGCCCGGATCCCTCGGCCCCGGCGGGTGGGACGAGCTGGTCAACGACATCGGCCGGCTCGTCGAGCGGGGCCGTGAGGACGCCCCGGGCGTGCCGCTGGTCCTCTTCGGGCACAGCATGGGGTCCTTCGCGGTCCAGCAGTACCTCCTCGACCACTCCGAGGACGTCGACGCCGCCGCGCTCACCGGCACCACCCTGCTCGACCAGATCGAGGGCGCCATCGACACCTCGAAGCCGGTCGACCTGTCGGCGTTCAATGCCCCGTTCGCCCCGGCCCGCACCGACTACGACTGGCTCTCCCGCGACGAGTCCCAGGTCGACGCCTACGTCGACGACCCGTGGTGCGGCTTCGGCCTCGACTCCACGGCGGGCGCCCAGATGCTCGCCGGCGGGCGTGCCGTCGCCGACCCGCAGCGGCTCGCCGCGATCCGCCAGGACCTGCCGGTGTACATCGCGGTCGGCGAGCACGACCCGGTCGGCGGCCCCGTCGTCCTCGCCCAGGCCCTCGCGGACCGCTACCGCGCCGCGGGCCTCAAGGACGTCACGTTCCGGGTGTGGCCCGGCGCCCGCCACGAGATCCTCAACGAGACCAACCGCGACGAGGTCGAGGGGGAGCTCCTGAGCTGGATCGAGGGCGCGATCTGACGCTCGCTACCAGGCGGGTCGCGTCCGACTCAGCACCAGACCCACGAGCGACGGCACGAGCACCGGGGCGAACGCGATCCCGATCGCCCCGACGGTCAGCAGCGCCACGACCTGGGTCTGGATGCCCAGCGCGAGGGGCAGCACGCCGACGATCAGCGTCGCCACGAGGCCGGTGAGCATCATGATCTGGCCGCTGCGGAGCCGATGGGGCTCGGAGACCCGGCGGGCGAACCGCGGGTCGGCGGCTCGGAGGGCACCGATGATCGCCGCGAATCGGCGGTCGATCGGGGACCGCTCGGGACGTGTGTCGTTCTCCGAGGCCGGGTCGTCGCCCGCCTCGTCACCCTGCTGCACATCTACAGGGTGACCCGATCGACCCCATCTGCACACCGTGGGGTCGGACACCCTGGGTGATACCCCCGACGCCGCGGTACCGCCACACTGGGGAACATGGACCTCGCACCGCTGCTCACGAGCGGTTCCCTGGACGACCCGGAGGTGCTGGCGGCCGTCGCCGCGGCACCGGAGGAGCGGCTCCTCCCCGACGTCACCGTCATCAAGGTCGGCGGGCAGAGCCTCATCGACCGCGGGCGGGAGGCCGTGTTCCCGCTGCTGGAGGAGATCGTCGCGGCGACCCGTGAGCACCGGCTGCTCATCGGCACCGGCGGCGGGACCCGCGCCCGGCACGCCTACGCGCTCGCCGCCGGCGTCGGGCTGCCGACCGGGGTGCTCTCCGACCTCGGCTCCTCCGTGGCCGGCCAGAACGCCACGATGCTCGGCTACCTGCTCGCCAAGCACGGCATCCCGGTGGTCGAGCCGCACGCCCTCGCCTCGCTGCCGCTGCACCTCGCCGAGGTGCGTGCCGCGGTGTTCGCCGGGATGCCGCCCTACGACATGTGGCAGCGCGTCCCGGACGCCGGCGTCATCCCGCCCTACCGGACCGACGCCGGGTGCTACCTCGTCGCCGAGACCTACGGCTGCGCCGGGATGATCTACGTCAAGGACGAGGACGGGCTGTACACGGCCAACCCGAAGAACGACCCGTCGGCCGAGCTGATCGGAGAGATCACCGTGGCGGACCTCCTCGCCGCCGACCTGCCCGACCTCGTCGTCGAGCGCGGTGTCCTCGAGCTCATGGCCTCGGCCCGCCACGTCCGGCAGGTCCAGGTCGTCAACGGCCTGCGCCCCGGGGTGCTCACCCGCGCCCTCGCCGGCGAGCACGTCGGCACCCTCATCACGGCCTGATCGCCCCCCACCGAACGAGGAGGTGGCCGTCGTGACGGCCCCCGGTACCACCCAGGACGTCCACCCCAAGGACGTGCCGTCGGCGCTCATGCGCCAGACCCTGCTCGACCCCGAGCGCCTCGCCGCCGCCGAGCCCGGGCGCGAGCGGCCCCCGCGCCGGCTGCTGCCGTGGCTCGACGTCGTCGTCCTCGGCGGGACGTCGATCATCGACCGCGGTGGGGACGTGCTGCTCGACGTCATCGAGGAGCTGCGGTCCACGTTCTCCGCCACGCCCACCGCGAACGGCGGGAGCCGGCTGCTGATCCTCACCGGCGCCGGGGTGCGCGCACGTCACGTGCTGGGGGTCGGCCTCGACCTGGGCCTGCCCGCCGGCGCACTCGCCGGGCTCGCGGCCTCGGAGGCCGAGCAGAACGGCCACCTCGTCGCGGCGCTCCTGGCCGGGGACGGCGTCTCCTACCTGCCGCACGGCACCGTCGCGCGGCAGCTGCCCGTGCACCTCGCGGCGGCCCCCGCCGCGGTGTCGACCGGCTACCCGCCGTACGGCGTGCACGAGTTCCCGACGGCAGGCGGTCGCCTCCCGGTGCACCGGACCGACGCCGGCGCCCTGCTGCTCGCCGACGCCTTCGGGGCCCGCTCGCTGACCTACCTGCGCGACACGGAGTCGCTTAGCGGCTTCGAGGGCGCGGCGCTGACGACGACCGACGCCGCGGACCGCGACGGCGCCCTGCCGCTCGACCGCGTGGTGCTCGACCTGCTGCCACGCGCCAAGCACGTCCGCTCGCTCGCCGTCGTCGACGGGACCGTGCGCGGGCGCGTCACCGACGCCCTCGCCGGGCGGGGGTCGCACTTCACCCTTCGAGCAGCCTGAACGGGCTCACCCTCCGGGCGGAGTGAGCCGGGCCAGGACCGCGTCCCAGTCGCGGGCGAGCGCCGTGGAGGGCTCGCCCGCGATGGCGCGCAGGTAGATCCCGTCGCCGAGCGCGGCGATGAGGTCGCCGGTCAGCTCGTCGCCCGCCTCCGCCGCGAGCACGTCCCGCCACGCCGTCATCACCTCGCGCGCGGTCGCGGCCGCGGCGTCCTCGCTGCCGGCGAGGCTCAGCAGCGCCACCACGCTGCGGAACATCGCACTGTCGCGCTGGGGGTCGTCGGCCGAGGTGCGCAGGTAGTAGCGCGCCACCGACTCCTCACCGGCCGCGGCGGCCGCGCGGGCCGCCGCGATGTCGGCCTCGGTCAGCTCCCGGACCCAGTCCAGGAAGCCGGTGAGCAGGGCGTCCTTGGACCCGAAGTGGTAGAGCAGGCCGCCCTTGGAGACGCCGGCCCGTGAGGCGACGGCCTCGAGCGTCACCGCGTCCGGTCCGTGGCTCACGACGTGGTCGACGTAGGCCCGCACG
This sequence comes from uncultured Actinomycetota bacterium, assembly GCA_963849235.1. Lineage (GTDB taxonomy): Bacteria > Actinomycetota > Actinomycetes > Mycobacteriales > Pseudonocardiaceae > Actinomycetospora. Next base: position 606,195 of record CAWKGY010000022.1, read on the forward strand.
ATCGCGTCCCGCTGGGATGGCCGGGGCATGGGGCGAGACTACCGGTCCACACTGCACCGTCCGGCTGGTACAGTTTCGACGCGTAACTGTACCGTCCGGACTGTAGAGAAACTCGGAGTCGTCGTCATGCTCTCCCGGCCGAACCGCGGTCTCGCCCTCGCGACCCTCACCGCCCCGGTCCTGCTGATCACCCTGGACATGACCGTCCTCGGGGCGGCCCTGCCCGCCATCTCCGAGGACCTGCGCCCGGGGGCGGCGGAGCAGCTCTGGATCGTCGACATCTACTCGTTCGTGCTGGCCGGGCTGCTCGTCGTGGCCGGTGGGCTCGGTGACCGCCTGGGCCGCCGACGCCTGCTGCTCGGGGGTGCGGCGGCGTTCGGGGTCGCCTCGGTCGTCGCGGCGTTCGCCCCCACCGCGGGCGCCCTGGTCGCGGCCCGCGCGCTGCTCGGCATCGGCGGCGCGACCCTCATGCCCTCGACGCTCTCGCTGATCCGCACGATCTTCCCGGAGCCCGAGGCCCGTCGTCGGGCGATCGGGGTCTGGGCCGCGACGTTCTCCGCGGGGGCCGCCGCCGGGCCGGTGGTCGGCGGCTGGCTGCTCGAGCACTTCTGGTGGGGCTCGGTCTTCCTGGTCAACGTCCCGATCTGCGTGGTGCTCCTGGCGGCCGGTCCGCTGCTGCTGCCCGAGAGCCGGGCGGTGCGCCCCGGCCGCTTCGACCTGCTCTCGGCCGTCCTGGCGCTCGCGGCGATGCTGCCGCTGGTCTACGCGCTGAAGTCGCTGGCCGCCGACGGGGTCACGACGGCCGGTGTGATCGCCGGCGTCGTCGGCCTCGGCTCGGGGCTGTGGTTCGTGCACCGGCAGCGCACCGTCACCGACCCGCTGCTCGACCTCGGCCTCTTCGCCCACCGCGCGTTCTCGGTGTCGGTGGCGACGAACCTGCTCAGCGTGTTCGCGCTGGTCGGGCTGCTCGTCCTCGTGCCGCAGTACCTGCAGCTGGTCGCCGGGATGTCGCCGCTGGAGGCCGCGCTGTGGCTCGTCCCGGGCACGCTCACCGGCATGGCGGGTGCCCTCGTCGCGGCCCGGCTGGCCCGCCGCGTCCCGGTCCGCCGGCTGATCGGCGGCGCCCTCGCGCTCGCCGCGGTCGGCTTCGGGATGCTGACGCTCCTCGGCGTCGGGGTCGGTCCGGTGGCCGTCGTCGTGGGCATGGCGCTGGCCGGGATGGCCACGGCCCTCGTCGAGACCCTGACCACCGACCTCATCCTCTCCTCGGCCCCGACCGAACGGGCCGCCGCCGCGTCGGCGATCTCCGAGACCGGCTTCGAGCTCGGTGGGGCTCTCGGGGTCGCGGTGCTCGGCAGCGTCGCGGCCGCGACCTACCGGGCGGGCCTGCCGGCCGGCGTCCCCGGCGACACCCTCGGCGGCACGCTCGCGGCCACGAGCGACCCGGCGCTGGTCGCCGCGGCGTCGGCGTCGTTCACCACCGCGCTCGCGGTCGTCGGGGCCGTCGCCGCGCTGGTCCTCGTCGCGGCGGCGGCCCAGTCGCGGCTGCTGCCGGTGCGGGCGCGTCGGGAGCCGGTGTCAGCGGTGGCCCTCCGCTGACACCTGACGTCAGGATGGCGCCGTCCTGACATCCTCGGCCGAGGCGACCATGGGCGGACGACGGGCCGACCACTCCGTCGCCGCCTCGTGGGTCAGCCCCACCTCGAGGACCCGGCGATCGCCCCCGGGTGGCCCGATGAGCTGGACACCGACCGGCAGGCCGTCGGGGGTGAACCCGGCGGGCATCCCCAGCACCGGGACGCCGGCCATCGACCACGGCGCCACCGTCTCCATCCAGCGGTGGTAGGTGTCCATCGGCCGGCCGGCGATCTCGGCGGGCCAGGGCACCTCGGCGGCGAAGGGGTGCACCTGGGTCGCCGGGGCGAGGAGCACGTCGAACCGGTCGAACAGGGCGACGGCCGCCGCATACCACTCCGCGCGCACCGTCGACGCCCACGACACCTCCCGCGCGGACAGCTCGAGGCCGTGCTCGATCTCCCACACCAGCTCCGGCTTGAGCTGGGCGCGCAACGCGGGGTCCTCGACCAGCGGCGCCATCTCGCCGGCGTTCCACCACCGCCAGCGCAGGAAGGCGTCCCAGAGCCGGTCGAGGTCGAACGGCGGCACGACCTCCTCGACGACGGCCCCGAGCCCGGCCAGGACGTCGACAGGACCGCGGGCGAGCTCGAGGAGTCCGGGCTCGGTCGCGAGCCGCCCGCCGAGGTCGCCGAGCCAGCCGACGCGCAGGCCCACCGGGTCGGCGGGGCGCAGATCGTCGAGGTCGAGGGGGTCCGCGCGGTCGAGCGGCCCGACCGGCCCACCTGAGGTCATCACCCCGAGGAGCGCGGCCAGGTCGGCGACCGAGCGCGCCATCGGCCCGGCCTCACCGAGCTGCGCGACGAAGCCGGGCCGGCCCGGCACGCGTCCCCGCGAGGGCCGCAGCCCGTACACGTTCGCCCAGGCCGCCGGGTTGCGGAGCGAGCCCATGTAGTCGCTGCCGTCCGCCGCCGGGAGCATCCGGGTGGCGAGCGCCGCCGCCGCGCCGCCGGACGACCCGCCGACGGTGCGCGCGAGGTCGTACGGGTTGCGCGTCGTACCCCAGACCGGGTTGTAGGTCTGCGACCCGAACCCCAGCTCCGGGGTGTTGGTCCGCCCGACGAACACCGCCCCGGCCGCCCGCATCCGCGCCACGTGCGGCGCGTCGGCGACGCCCACCCGCGACGCGAACACCGGCGAGCCCGCGACGAAGGGCTGGCCGGCCACCTCGGCGAGGTCCTTCACGGCCTGCGGGACACCGTGCAGCACGCCGCGGGCCTCCCCCCGCCGCAGTTCGGCGTCCCGCTGCGCGGCGTCGGCGAGCACCGCCTCGGGATCGCGGCGGGCGACGAGCGCGTTCACGGCGGGGTTCACCGCGTCGGCGTGCCGCAGGTGGTCGTAGGCCACCTCCACGCACGACACCTCGCGCGCGGCGATCGCCCGCGCGAGGTCGACGAGGCCGAGCTCGCAGACGCCGGGGACCACGACGGGCGCGGTCGAGCCGGGTGGGGTCGAGCCGGGTGTGGTCGTGCCGGGCTCGCTCAGCGGGGCTTCACCTCGCCCATCTCGCCCCAGCCCTCACCGTCGACGCCCTGGACGCTGATGATGCGCGGCGTCGTGTCCACGTAGTCCGGCGCCTCCGCGACGAACTTCTTGAAGTGGTCCGAGGTCACGTGCGCCTCGGCCGAGCCGTCCTGGAACGCCTCCACGAGGGTGTAGGTGTTCTCCTCGTCGAGGGACTTGTTCCACTCGAAGAAGATGTTGCCGGGCTCCGACCGGGTGCCTGCCGTGAACTCCTTCGTGAGCTCGGGGAAGCGGTCGGCGTACTCCGGCTTGACGGTCCACTTGACCACGATGAAGATCATGCTCCGAATCCTGGCACGAGAGTGGCGGCGAGCACACCGTCCGGGCGGCGGACTCCCGACCAGACCTGGCGGGGTGGACCGGACATCGCCGACACTGGTTGCGTGGGTCAGTCGGGTGAGGTCGTCCCCTCGGCCTCCCGCGCGCCCGCCCCGGCTCTGCGGGGCCTCGTCTCGTACCACGGCTACGACCTGCGCGGAGCCGTCCCGGGCCGCCACCGCGGGCTGCCGTCGCCGTACCTGACGGCCGTCGTCACGTTCGGCCCGGCGCTGGAGCTCGAACGTCCCGACGGCGGGCGCGACCGCTTCACGGCCTGCGTCGGCGGCCTGCACGACTCCCCGGAGCGCATCGTCCACGACGGCCGTCAGTCCGGGATCTACCTCGGCGTGCACCCCCTCGCGGCCCGGGCGCTGTTCGGCGTCCCCGCCGCGTCGCTGGCCGCGATCACGGTCGAGGCGGACGACGTCCTGGGCCGGGCCGGCCGGGAGCTCGCCGACCGCGTCGCCGACGCCGATGACGCCGGGTGGGAAGCGCGGTTCGCCGCCCTCGACGACGTCCTGCTGCGCCTCCTGCACCGGCACGACGGAGCTGCGGGTGCGGCCGACGAGGTCCGCCACGCGTGGCGGGTGCTCACCGCGCCGCGACCCGGCGGGGTCGGCGCCCTCGCCCGTGAGGTCGGCTGGAGCGGTGACCACCTCGGCAGGCGGTTCCGCGCGGAGTTCGGCGTGAGCCCGAAGGTGGCCGCGCGGATGGCCCGGTTCGACCGGGCGCGCCACGACGTGGCCCGGCGCGCCGACGCCGGGGAGCTCGCGCTCGCCGACGTCGCGGTCACCCACGGGTACGCCGACCAGGCCCACCTCGCCCGGGAGTTCCGCGCGCTCGCCGGCTGCACGGCGACCCAGTGGGTCGACGAGGAGGTCCGCACGGGGCTGACGACCGGCTCCGAGACCGCCCCCGCGACGGTCTGAGCAGCCGGATCGGATCCGTTCAAGACCACGGGGGCGACGACCGAGCACCCTCGGCGACATGAGCGAGACGACCATGACCGAGACCACGACGACCCCGCCGGCCCAGGTGTGGCCGACCCTGCGCGCCCGCGACGCCCGGGCCCTCATCGACTTCTACGTCCGGGCGTTCGGGTTCACCGAGACCGTCGCCCACACCGACGACGCCGGGGTGGTCGTCCACGCCGAGCTGGCCTGGCCGCTCGGTGGCGGGCTGATGATGGGCCAGGACCGCGAGACCGCCGACGGGCGCTGGAGCCTGCGGGTCGGGTCGTTCGGCGGCTACGTCGTGACCCGCGACGCGGCGCACACCGACGAGGTCTTCGCCCGCGCCGTCGCGGCCGGGGCCACCGTGGTCGCCGAGCCCTACGACACCGACTACGGCTCGCACGACTGCACGCTGCTCGACCCCGAGGGCAACCACTGGCAGTTCGGGACCTACCCGGGCAGCCCGCGCTGACGCCCGGCGTGACCGTGATCGTCGGCCCCGTGCCACCCAGAGCTGCGCCGCGTAAGCTCGTCACCGCTTGCGCCTAGGGTTCCGCCCGCCGCCCGCCTCCCAGCCCACAACGAGGGCGGCCGGGGTCTGGACCGAGCGGCGCCACGGTCGTCCGGTTCGACACCGGCCCCGACCGACACCTGACGGGATAGAAACCCCGAGGGCTCCTGTTCGACGTGCCCGTCCACGGATGGGCACCGACGCCAAGGAGCCTCCTCGGTGGCCACCGCACTGCTCGCCCTCTCCCCCGCCTCCTCCGGCCTGCCCGCCGGCGTCGTCGCCATCACGCTGCTCGCGGCGGTGCTGCACGCGGTCTGGAACGCGATCGCCCACGGGGTCCCCGACCGCCTCGTGGGCTTCGCGCTGATCGGGCTGGCCTACACCGTGATCGGCGGGGTCACGGCGCTCGTGGTCGGGCTGCCGCCATCGGGCGCATGGCCGTTCATCCTGGGCTCCGCGCTGCTGCACGTGATCTACACGCTGCTGCTCTGGGCGAGCTACCAGCTCGGCGACTTCAGCCAGGTCTACCCGGTCGCCCGGGGCACGGCGCCGTGGGTGGTGGCGGTGATCGAGGTCGTGCTGGGTCACCACCTGCCGCTGCTGCAGCTGGTCGGGATCGTGGTGATCTCGCTCGGGCTGCTCAGCCTGGCCCTCGACGGCGGGCGCGTGTCCCGCGCGACGCTGCCGGCGCTGGGCGCCGCGGTGGCCACCGGGTTCACCATCGCCGGGTACACCGTCGTCGACGCCTCGGCGGTGGCCACCACCCCCGTCCTGGTCTACGCGACCTGGATGTTCATGATCCAGGGCCCGGTGATGCCGCTGGTGGCGCTGGTCCGGCGGGGGCGACGGCTGCGCACCACGACGTGGCCGGTGCTGCTGGTCGGTCTGGGCGGCGGCGTGGTGTCGCTGGCGGCCTACGGGCTGGTGCTCGTCGCCCAGACCAGCGGCGCGACCGCCGCGGTCGCCGCGCTGCGCGAGACCAGCATCGTCATCGGGGCCGTGATCGGGGCGGTGTTCCTGGGCGAGCGGTTCGGGAAGGGTCGCGTGGTCGCCGCCGTCGTGGTCGTGGCCGGGATCGTGCTGGTCGACCTGTGAGGGGACCTGCGGGACACGAGCACCCGCTGGAAGAGTCGACGGCGTGGAGGAGCTCGCCCTGGAGAGGTGGACGGATTTCGCGGTGGTGGTCGGCGGGGCCAGCGCGGCGCTGACCGGCCTGCTCTTCGTCGCGATCTCGATCAACGTCCGGACCATGAACCGCTCGATCAGCCTGCGCTCGCGCGGCGCGCAGACGCTCGTGCTGTTCCTCGTGACGCTCGTCGTGTCGATCGTCCTCGCCGTCCCCGGGCAGGGATTCGTCGCGTTCGGCGCCGAGCTCCTCGCCGTCGTCGTGGTCGCGGGCGCCGGTCTCCTCACCCTCGACCGGCGGGCGAAGCGGGAGGCGGAGACCCCGCCGCTGGCCCGCACCCTCGACGTCGCGAGCCCCAACGTCGTGACCCTCGCGCTCGTCGCGACCGCCGGGGTGGTGATCCTGACCGGCCACGCGTGGGGCCTCTACCTGCTCGTGCCCTCCACGGTGATCGCGATCGTCGGCGGCGTCGCCAACGCGTGGCTCTTCCTCACCCAGCTCGGCGAGTGATCACGCGGCGAGGTGTGCCGCCGGCGGGAGCGCGGCCGGGTCGCCCGCGGGCCAGTCGTCCGGGGAGTCGGCGAGCGCGGCCAGCTCGGCGACCTGCTCGACGCACCAGGGCGACAGGCCTGTCCAGGTCCCCTCGCGGACCGCGACCACGAGGTCGTCCCAGGCGACGGGCCGGACGTCGTCGACCTCCGCCGGGTCCGGCGCGGGCGCACCGGTCGCGCGTGCGGTGAACACCGGGCACATCTCGCGCTCGACGACGCCGTCCTGCTCGGCCCGGTAGCGGAACCGGGGCAGCACCAGCCGCGGCGGCCCGACGTCGACGCCGAGCTCCTGCCGTCCACGGCGGCGCACCGCCTCGTCGAGGGCCTCGCCCGGGGCCGGGTGGCCGCAGAAGCTGTTGGTCCAGACGCCGGGGAACGTCCGCTTCGTCGCCGCCCGGCGGGTCATCAGCAGCCGCCCGGCGTCGTCGACGAGGTAGCAGGAGAACGCCAGGTGCAGCGGGGTGTCGGCGTGGTGCACCTCGGCCTTGGGAGCCGTGCCGATCGCCGCGCCGTCGGGGTCGAGGAGCACGACGAGTTCCGGACCCTCGGGGATCACCACGGTTCCAGTATGGGTTCGGGGCCCCGCGCCCGCCCGGATCACCACCCCGGCGGACCGCCGACCCACCGTTCCGGGTCAGAGGAGGCAGGGGCCCGCGGACGTCGTCAGCGTCGGGCTCCACGCCCCGGTCCAGGCGCCCGCGGCGGCGCGCACCCGCAGGTAGACCGTGGTCTTGACCAGGGCACGCACGGTCACCGTCGACGAGGTCGTCGACGTCGTGCCGGAGGCGACGGGGGCCGCGAAGTCCGCCGTGGTCGAGGCCTGGAACTGATAGGACGTCGCGCCCGTCACGGCCGTCCAGCTCAGGGTGGAGGCGACCGCGCCGAGCCCGGTGACCACACCCGTCGTCGTGCTCGTCGGGGTGGCCGTGGTGGTCGTCGTGGGCCGCGGCCGTCGTCGTGGCAGCCGGCGTCGCCGTCGTGGTCACCGGCGTGGTCGTCGCCACGGGGGCGCTGGGGGTGGTCGTGGACGTGGCGGCGCGCGGGGACGCGGGGCCGTCGTGGCCGTCGTGGCCGTCGTGGTCGTCGTCGCCTGCGGGAGCGCCGCGGCCCGGGGCAGGGCCTCGACGCCACCGCCCTCGGCGAACCTGGACGTCGAGGACCCGAGCAGCCCGCCGCACACCCACGCCGTCGCGCTCGCCGTCGTCGTGCCCAGGCTGCCGGCGCGGGCGGTCGCGGCGCCGGGCCCGCTGCTGGCCCACGCCGCGAGGGCGACCCCGCCCCCGGCGAGGAGGCCGACGACGGCCACCAGCGCGACCATCGGGAGCCGTCTCACGGCGCGCTCGCGATGCCGACGGTGACGGGCACGGTGAACGTCGCGCCCTGGCAGCCGGTCTCCGAGGCGGTGGACATCGTGACCGCGCCGGCGAGGGTGAGCGTCGTGCTCCCGCGGGCCGGGAGGGTGACGCCCGGCTGCTGGGCCACGAACGCCACGCCCGTCGTCGTGCAGGTGCCCGTGCCCCCGGTCGCGGTGGCGGCGCCGTTCGGGGCGATCGTCAGGACCTTCACCGTGTAGGAGTTCGGGTTGGTGATCGTGACGACCGCGGTCCCGGACGTCCCCGGGACGAGCAGCCCGGAGGTGACGGCGCTGCCGGCCACGGTGCTCGTCGTCGGCGCGAGCGCACTGCCCGCCGTCACCCCCGACCGGCCCGAGCCCGAGCTCAGCCAGGCGGCCACCGCGATCCCCGCCGCGGCGAGCGCGGCGGCGAGCGCGGCCATCGCGATCAGCAGCGTGGCCCGCGAGATTCCGGCCGTACCGGCCCCGTGGCGAGGTCGCGGGCCGGCGACGCAGCGGCCACCAGCGGGGTCGGTCGGCGACCACCGCCGGTTCGGCGGCGGGCACCCGGGTCGGTGGCTCCGGACGCGCCGGCCTGCCCCGGGTCAGCGTCGGGGACGGGATACCGACCGGCGGGGTCGGCGGGCGCGGACTGCGCGTGCGCGGGACGGCGCCCGACCGCTCCGCCGCCACCGGGAGCGGATCGGTCGCCGCGTCCGGGTCGAGCGCCGCGAACCCGACGGTCTCGGGACCGGACGGGCCCGCGCCGAACGGGGCTGCCCCGAAACGGCCCCCAGCCGGGCGGCCGGCAGCGGGGCGGCCGGCAGCGGGGCGGCCGTCACCGGCGGGTGCGGCATCCCTCGGGGCGTTCGCCCCGGCGGCGCGCCGCCCGGCGGCATGGCGCGCCCCCCGGCCCGGAAGCGGGATCGGGCCCGTCCGCTCGATCGGTCCGCGCCCCTCCCGCTGGAGCAGCGACTCGACCCTCACCCGGCCGCGGAGGCGAGCGAGGCGTTCAGCGGCATCTCGAACGACTGACCCTGACACGAGTTGTCGGGATCGGTCACCATCGTCGCCGTCAGGGTGTACGAGCCGGACCCGTTCGGCGCGATCGTGCCGGTCGGGTTGGCGACGGCGGGGCTGGTCACCGTGCCCGCGGGGCAGGAACCCGCGACCTTCGAGGCGCTCGCGGAGATGTTCACGACCTTCACCGGATAGGGGTTCGGGTTGTTGATCGTGACGGCGTACGTGGTCGTCGAGCCCGGGTAGAGCACCGCCGCCCCGCTGCCGTTCGCGGCGATCGTCGAGCTCACCGCGACGCTCGACGTGGTCGTCCCGGAGCCCGCGCCGCTCGACAGGTAGGCGGCGAAGGCGACCCCCGTGCCCGCCAGGACGAGCAGGATCCCCTCCGAGCACGGCGAGCCGCTTGCGATTGCGTGTCATGGACGTCGTCGACCTCCCGGGTCGTTCGAGGAGACGTGTCCGTCACGTCCCTCGACGACAAGACCGGGAGATCCGTCCGTTCTGACGCTGCGTCACCGCATGGTGTGGCTCCGTGACGACGCCGGTTTCGGTGCCGCCGCTCCGGATATCACGCCGGAGCCCTCGCGCGCGAACACCCGGCCGTTCGTGCCGCCGCAGCGGTCGGCCGACACGCTCGCCTCGAGGACGCGCAGCCGCCGCCCCTCGTGCAGGCACCAGGCGTCGGGGTACGGCCCGGTCTGGGCGCGGACCAGGTTGACCAGATCCCGGGCGGCCCGGTCCTCGCACGCCGCCGGGGCGTGGCCGCCCCGGTGCCGACAGCCCAGACCCGGCTTGCCCGTCGCACTGCGACGAGGGCTGGTCGACGCGACCGCGCTCGAGCGCCTCCGGCCGGACTTCGACATGACCGAGGCGATTCCGTGACTCGCACGGTGCTCCCCAGCGAGTGGCGACTCCCTGATCATCGCCGGCCCTACCTGCGCATCTCCGACAGCAGCCGTCGCGCGAGCCGACGTGCGGAAATTCGAAGGTCGTCCCCGACCTCCCCGTCTAGCGTCCCTGCCGACCAGCTCGAGCGTTCCGGGAAGGGAGTGCACAGACCATGGAGAAGATCAGCCGGCAATTGTGGAACTGGGCGTCCATCCTCGACCCGGCGACACGCGAGCAGGCCGAGCGTGCCTCGACGATGCCGTTCGTGTACCCGCACATCGCGCTCATGCCCGACGCGCATCTCGGCCGCGGCGCGACCGTCGGCTCGGTGATCCCCACCGAGCGGGCGATCATCCCGGCCGCGGTGGGGGTGGACATCGGGTGCGGGATGGCGGCCGTGCGGACGCAGTTCTCGCGCGAGCAGCTCACCTCGCAGGGTCCGCTCGCACCGCTCCGGGAGGCGATCGAGCGGGCCGTCCCGCTCTCGGCGGGCCGCTACAACGCCAAGGTCGTGGCCACCGCCGAGCCGCGGATCGAGGAGCTGACGAAGCTCGCCGAGCGGGCCCGGTTCGACCCGGCGCAGTACGCGAAGAACTGGGACGTCCAGCTCGGCACCCTCGGGAGCGGGAACCACTTCATCGAGGTGACCGTCGACGAGCTCGACCGGGTGTGGCTGTTCCTGCACTCGGGCTCGCGCGGCGTGGGCAACAAGATCGCGCAGCGGCACATGAAGGTGGCCCAGGAGGCGATGTCCCGCTGGTGGATCACGCTGCCCGACGACGACCTCGCCTACCTCGTGGAGGGCACCGACGAGTTCTGGGCCTACATCCGCGAGCTGCGGTGGGCCCAGCACTTCGCGCTGCTCAACCGCGACGAGATGATGGACCGGGTGATCCGTCAGGTCGGCGAATTCATGGGCGAGCCCGTCGACCCGCAGGAGAGGGTCGACTGTCATCACAACTACACGGAGCACGAGTCGCACTTCGGCCGGAAGGTCTGGGTCTCCCGCAAGGGCGCCATCAACGCCGAGGAGGGCCGGGCCGGCCTGATCCCCGGCTCGATGGGGACCGCCTCGTACGTGGTGACCGGCAAGGGGTTCGCCCCGAGCCTGAACAGTTCGCCGCACGGGGCCGGCCGGGCCTACTCGCGCTCGAAGGCGCGGAAGACCTTCACCGTCGAGCAGCTCCGGGAGGCGATGGTGGGGATCGAGTACCGGGACACCGAGGCGTTCCTGGACGAGATCCCGGCCGCGTACAAGGACGTCGACGTCGTGATGGCCGACGCCGCGGACCTCGTGGAGGTCCGGCACACGCTGCGCCAGATCGTCAACGTCAAGGGCGAGTGAACGACGGCTCGTTCGTCACCGATGCCGGTGGCGAACGAGCCGCCCGACGCCGAGCACGCGGGGCATCGTCGCCACGGGCACACCACGCACCGAGAACCAGCCCCATCGCCGCCGGACGTACCCCTCGCGCCGGCCCCGGACGAGCCCGAACGCGCGGGACCCGATCACCGAAGTCGTCACCCGACGCTCGACCGTTCGTCGCCACGACGCCACCGGGGCGGGAGGCCGACCCGGCACGCTGCACGACGCCCCCACCCCGAGGAGCGCCGTGCCTCCCCCGCCGTCGTCGCCCGTCACCCGCCGCGCGGTCCTCCTCGGAGGCGCCGCCACACTCGCCGCCGCCTCGGTGGGCAGCCCGGCCGGCGCCGCCGCCGCGACGCCGTCCCGCGCCGACGTCTTCACCCTCGGCGTCGCCTCCGGTGACCCGGCCCCCGACGGCGTCGTCCTCTGGACGCGCCTCGCCCGCGACCCGCACGCGACCCGCACGCGACCCGGGGCGGCATGACCGAGTCGGCCGTCGACGTCGACTGGCAGGTCGCCGACGACGAGCGCTTCAGCCGCGTCCGGGCGTCCGGCCGTACCCGCACCGGACCGGCCGACGGGTATGCGGTGCATGTCGAGGTCCATGGTCTGCCCGCGGGCGGGACGTTCTTCTACCGCTTCGGGGCGCTCGGCAGCCTCTCGCGGACCGGGACGACGAGGACGGCCCCGCCGCCGGGGGCGATGGCGCCGCTGACCATCGCCTCCGCGTCCTGCGCGAACTACGAGCACGGCTTCTTCACCGCCTACCGGCACCGCTACGCCCTCCACCACGCCGACCCCGACCTGCAGGCCGCCCACGCGGCGGCGCCGTGGGTGAGCGTGTTCGACGACCACGAGGTGGCGAACAACTGGGCGGGCGCGCACGCCGAGACGCCACAGCGGGACTTCCTCGCGCGCCGGGCCGCGGCCTTCCGGGCCTGGTACGAGAACACGCCGGTCCGGCTCGCCCAACGTCCGCAGGGCCCGTCCGTCCAGTGCTTCCGCCGGCTCGCCTGGGGTGCGACGGCGACGTTCCACCTGCTCGACACCCGGCAGTACCGCGACGTCCAGGCCTGCGGCGACGCGTACCCGAGCACCTGCGCGCAGCGCAGCGACCCGGGCCGCAGCCTCACCGGGGGCGCCCAGGAGCGCTGGCTCGTCGACGGGTTCCGCACCTCGCGCGCTCGCTGGGACGTCCTGGCACAGCAGGTGTTCTTCTCCCAGCTCGACCTGGTGCCCGGCCCGCCCCGCGGGTTCAACGAGGACTCCTGGGACGGCTATCCCGTCGAGCGGGACCGGATCGTCGAGGCCTGGCAGCAGGCGCGGGTGCGCAACGTCGTCGTCCTCTCCGGCGACATCCACACCCATTACGTCGCCGACGTGCACGCCCGCTACGGCGACCCGACCTCCCCGGTGGTCGGCACCGAGCTCGTGTCGAGCTCGATCACCTCCGAGGGCGACGGGGCCGACCACGCCGCGAAGGTCACCGAGGCGCTGGCCGAGAACCCGCACATCCACTACGGCATCGACCGGCGGGGCTACGTCACCGCGCGGTTCACGCCCGACGGGATGCGCGCGACGGTGCGGGTGGTCGACCGGGTCTCGACGCCGGGCGCCCCGATCCGGACGGCCGCGAGGTTCACCGTCGCCGACCGCACCCCGGGGCTGCGCAGCGCCTGACGCCCCACCTCGACGCCGAGGGGCGGGAACACCCGGCGGAGGTAGCATCACGAGGACGGCGCCGGGCTCGTCCCTCGAGCCCGGCGCCCTCCTCTTGTGCAGCCGCCGCGGGCGCCACCACAACACCCGCACGGCCGGTCCTCGGCGAGATCACCGTCGGCGATCTCGCGATGAGGTGAGCCTAGCCTAACTCAGCGGGCGCGCCAACCCGGGTCCTCGACGCGCCCTCGGCGGCGCGCAGACAGCGGCCCGCGAGGGCCCGCAACGCCTCGGCCAGCTCGTCCGGGGACTCGACGACGATCTCCAGTCCCATCCCGACGAGCATGAGCACGGCGCCCTCGGCGTGGTCGGCCGCGAGGTGCAGCCGGCAGGTCCCGTCACCGAGGTCGTCGAGGCGGGCCTGGTCGGTCCAGAGGCGTTCCCGCACGACGTCGGGTGCGGCGAGCACGCGCACACGGCACCGGAAGGCGCGGACGTCGGCGACCTTCGAGGCGACGTAGGCGGCGGGGTCCCCGCCGGGCACCTCCCGCGGCTCGAACCGCGGCCCGGTCGCGAGCCCGTCGGGGCCGACGCGGGGGTGCAGGCGGTCGAGGCGCAGGGTGCGCCAGTCGTCCCGGCCGAGGTCGTGGGCGAGCAGGTACCACCGCCGCCCCCAGGAGACGAGGTGGTGCGGCTCCACCCGGCGTCGGGTCACGGCACCGTCGTGCGCGGTGTAGTCCAGATCGAGCACGCGGCGGTCCCGGCACGCGGCGCCGACCGCGACGAGGGCCGCGGGGTCGACGGTCGGCACGGTCCGCATCGGCATCACCGTGGACACCGGCACGGCCGCGACCCGCTGCCGCAGCCGGCTCGGGAGGATCCGTTCGAGCTTGACCAGGGCGCGGACGGCCGTCTCGCCCAGGCCGGCGATCCCGACCCCGCCCGAACCGGCCGCGGTCTGCAGCGTCACCGCGACCGCGACGGCCTCCTCGTCGTCGAGCAGCAGCGGCGGGAGCGCGGCACCGGCCCCGAGCCGGTAGCCGCCGGTCGGTCCCAGATCGACCTCGACCGGGTAGTCGAGGCCGCGCAGCTTGTCGACGTCGCGGCGCACGGTGCGCACCGAGACCCCGAGGCGCTCCGCGAGCTCCGGGCCGGACCACTCGGGGCGGGTCTGGAGCAGGGAGAGCAGACGCAGCAGGCGGGCGGACGTCTCGAGCACACGCCCATCCTCGCGCCGACGGCGGTCATGGTGTGACCGGGAAGCCCGTGACCAGGCACGGCAGGCGCCCGATCGTGCCCGCGCGGTGACCACGGACGGCTCGTCAGTGGACGTACGATCGCGGGCGATGACCACGAAGACCCCGCCGGCCCCCCGCTACTCCTTCGAGCGCGACACGCGCTACCTCGTCACCGTCGTCGACGACGACGGCGGCCGGGAGGACCACCGGCTCGAGGGCTACCAGGGCTGGCTCGCCGGCCCGGACGGCATCCGGCACCGTTTCGGTGCACACCGCCGGGCCCGCACCGAGATCCGGGACGACCGCATCAGGGCGACGGTCGGACCCATCCGGGCGTGAGTCCGCGAGGGGCACGACCGGCCTTGCCCCGGCCGGCCGCGCCCCCGCACGGTTCCTCACGCTCCTGGTCCGCGGATGCGCCGACCCCTCGTCCGACTCCGCCGCCTCCGACTCGGCGGGTCGTCCGCGGGTCCGACTCCGGGACCGTGGAGCGACTCAGCTGACGAGACCGCAGCGGAAGCCCTGGGCCACCGCCTGCGCGCGGTCCGACGCGGAGAGCTTGCGGAACAGGCGCCGCGCGTGCGTCTTGACGGTGTCCTCGGACAGGTAGAGCTCGCGCCCGATCTGCCCGTTGCTCTTGCCCTGGCTCATCCCGCGCAGGACCTGCATCTCGCGCTCGGTGAGGTTGACGCTCGCGCCGGGCTCCGAGGCCCCGCGCTGGGTCGGGAACACGTCCCCCATCGTGGTGCTGGCGAGCGCGGCGACGAGCTCGGGGCGCGAGGCGTCCCAGCGCAGGTAGCCCCGCGCGCCGCCGGCGATGGCGGAGGCGATGCTGCCCGCGTCGTCGGGCGCGCCGAAGACGATGACGTTCGCCTGGTGGTGGGCCGCGACGAGGCGGCGGGTGGCCTCGGCGCCCGAGCTGACCGCGCGCTGGGTGCCGACGAAGACGACGTCGACGGGCTGGCGCGCGTAGCGGGCGAGCAGGTCCTCCGGGGTGGCGACGCAGTCGATGCGCTGCACTCCGGGCACGGCCGACATGACGCGGGTCAACCCTTCACGGACACTGCGCCGGTCGTCGCAGATCAGAACCGTCCTCATTCAGACTCCACTTCCCGGTGGCGGTCCCGCTCGGGGAGGGACCGACGATGTGTCAGGCGGCCCACGGTGGGCGCTGTCCTTCCATCGGCGTCCCCGGCCGAGACCTTGACCCCGAAATCACACCCCTGTTGTTATCGCTCCGTGATGACGTGGAGGACGCATGTCGCAGAATCGTGACGCTGAACAGCTGAGTCGGGTGCTCCTGCTCCACGGACCCAACCTCAACCTGCTCGGGCGACGTGAACCGGGGGTCTACGGCACGACGACGCTCGCCGACGTCGATGCCCGCTGCCGGGAGCTCGGCGCCGAGCTGGGGCTCGAGGTGGACGCCCGCCAGAGCAACCACGAGGGCACCCTCATCGACTTCGTGCAGGAGGCGATGACGGACTTCGGGGCCGTCGTGATCAATCCCGGGGGGTACACCCACACCTCGGTGGCGCTGCGCGACGCGCTCGCGACCCTGCCGGTGCCCGTCCTCGAGGTGCACATCTCGAACGTGCACGCCCGGGAGTCGTTCCGGTCCCACTCCTACGTCTCGCCGATCGCCACCGCGGTGATCGCCGGCGCGGGCGTCCTCGGCTACGAGCTGGCCCTGCGGTGGTGCGCCGCGCAGCGGTGAGCCGTCACCGGGTGCGCAGCGCCTCCAGCTCGTCGTGGAGGACCTCGGGGAACTGCAGCGGCAGGAAGTGCGACCCCGGCAGGCGCACCAGCCGGGCCCCCGGGATGCCGTCGGCCAGGGCGACCATGTCCTCGACCGGCGCCATCGTGTCGAACTCGCCCGCCACCACGGTGACCGGGACACGGAGGTCGTCGACCGGGATCGGCGGCTCCTCCCCCGCGGCGAGCACCAGCTTCGAGAACCACGTCCAGTCGTGGTGGGAGAACTCCCGGGCGACCTCGGCGAGGGTCTGCAGCGGCGCGGGCGCCCACACCGCGACCCCGGACGCGTCGAGACCGCGCGGGAGCAGCGAGATCAGCCCGGCCAACGGCGGCCCGACCACCCGCAGCGACCACGCGCTCGCCTTCGACAGCCCGCGGGAGACGGCGGCGGGCGTCCACGACGGCCCGACCCGGAACCCGCCACCGGCCACGCCGCCCAGGACCAGCAGCGACGCCACCCGATCAGGGTGGAGGCGGGCGAGCTCGAACGCGACGGCCACGCCGATCGACCACCCGACCACCGCGGCCCGCTCGATCCCGGCCGCGTCCATCACGGCGACCATGTCCTCGACGTGGTCGGCGATCCGGATGCGGTCGGGGTCGCGGGGCCGCTCGGAACCACCGAGTCCCCGGTGGTGCCAGGACACCGCCCGGGGGGTGCCGGGGGCGTTGCGACCGTCGCCGCCCAGGAACGCCCAGGCGGCGGGACTCGCCCCGAGGCCGTTCGAGATCACCACGGGCACGCCGGACTCCGCGGCGCCGTTGTCCCACCAGCGGATCCGGGTGCCGTCGGCAGCGACGACGTCGTCGAGGTGGGCCATCCCGCCAGGCTAGCGACGGGCCGCGGTCACGAGGCCCGGGTGCGGTCGCGGATCTGGTCCGCGGACAGGTATGCGTCGGCGCCCTCGAAGTCCTCGACGGTGCCCTTGCGCCCGGACAGGAAGCCGATGCGGATGAAGTCGTCCCCACC
Organism: uncultured Actinomycetota bacterium; assembly: GCA_963849235.1. Classification (GTDB taxonomy): domain Bacteria; phylum Actinomycetota; class Actinomycetes; order Mycobacteriales; family Pseudonocardiaceae; genus Actinomycetospora. The sequence goes on from CAWKGY010000022.1 coordinate 623,045, forward strand.
GAAGAGGTGGAGGATCCAGTTCGCGACCACCCGCATCCGCGTGCGGGTCAGTGGCAGGGCGAACAGGTGGTACCCGCGGGTCACGACCTGCGCCACTGCGCCCTTGAGCTCCAGGCCCAGCGGGTGCGCCACCGCCTGGGTGCCGCCGAGGTCCACGACGAGGCCCAGGTCGTGGTGCTTGTACTTCGTCAGCGGCCGGCCGCGCAGCGAGGCGATGACGTTGTCCGCGACGGTCGAGGCCATCCGGGAGGCGTGCTGGGCGGTCGGCGGACAGATCGCCTCGGGGTCCTTCTGGGTGAGGTCGGGCACCGCCGCGCAGTCGCCGAGCGCGAAGACCCCGTCGTGGCCGGGCAGCTGCATGTCCGCGCCGACCTTGACCCGGCCACGGACCAGCTCGACACCGAGGTTCTTCACCAGCGGGCTGGAGGTCACCCCTGCCGTCCACACCAGCGTGCGGGTGGGCAGCGTGGTGCCGTCGGTGAGGGTCACCTCGGCCTCGGTGACCTCCTCGACGCCGGTCTCGAGCTTGATCTCGATCCCGCGGCGGCGCAGCAGGTCCAGGGCCTGCTCGCCGAGGCGCCGGCCGAGCTCGGGCATGAGCCGCGGCGCGATGTCGACCAGGGTCCAGCGCACCAGGCCCGGGTCCAGCCGGGGGAAGCGCTTGAGGGCCGACTCGGTCAGCAGCTGCAGGCACGCCGCGGTCTCGGTGCCCGCGTAGCCGCCGCCGACCACCACGAACTGGCAGCGCGCGGCGCGCTCGGCGTCGTCGGTGGAGGCGTTCGCGAGCTCGAGCTGGGAGAGGACGTGGTCGCGGAGGTAGGCCGCCTCCGCGAGGTTCTTCATCCCCAGGGCGTGCTCGTCGAGGCCCGGGATGTCGAACTTGCGGGTGACGCTGCCCGGCGCGAGCACGAGCCGGTCGTAGGGCAGGTCGACGACGTCACCGGAGATCTTGCGGACGATGCAGCTGGAGTGCTCGAGGTCGACCCCGACGACGGTGCCCGGCAGGCGGTGGGCGCGCTTCACGGCCCGGGGCAGCGGCACCGTGACCGCCTGCGAGGTGATCACCCCGGCGGCGACCTGGGGCAGCAGCGGCAGGTAGAGCATGTAGTCGTTCGGAGCGACCAGGACGACCTCGAGATCGCCCCGATCGATCTCGGTGCGCAGGTGCTTCTCGAGACGTTTCACGCACTCCAGGCCGGCGAACCCTGCGCCGACCACGACGATTCGTTCCGTGGCCATCCCCGGACCTCCGTCAGATTGTCGACGTCACACGGCCACGGGGTGTCCCGTGCCGCTCCTGCGGCGCAAGATGCCCCGCGCCGTCCGTGATGACACCCTCGCCACGCCCGTGGGCGGTGCTGTGCCCCGACTCACGGATGCCGGGCACCACCACCGACCCATCGACGGGAGATCCACGTGAGTGCCGTGCTGTTCACCGGCTTCCCCGGTTTCCTCGGTTCCGCCCTCCTGCCGCGCACGCTGCGCCGGGACCCCGGGGCCCGGGCCGTCGCCCTGGTCCAGGAGCGCTGGCTCGGCCGGGCCCGCGAGGCGCTCGCCGAGATCGAGCGGGACGACCCGTCGATCGCCGGCCGCACCGACCTCGTCGTCGGGGACATCACGACGCCGGGGCTCGGGCTCGACGACGCCGTGCGCGCGCAGCTGCTCGACGGCCCACTGGAGATCTTCCACCTCGCGGCGGTGTACGACCTCTCGGTGGCGGCCGAGATCGCCTGGCGGGTGAACGTCGACGGGACCCGCAACGTCGTCGCCCTGGCCCGCGCCGCCGCCGACGGCGCGGGCCTGCGCCGGCTGCAGTACGTGAGCACCTGCTACGTCTCGGGCCGCTACGACGGGATCTTCTTCGAGGACGACCTCGAGCTCGGTCAGCCGTTCGCGAACCACTACGACCACACCAAGCACGAGGCGGAGCGGATCGTCGCGAAGGCACGGAACGCAGGGCTCCCGGTGACGATCTACCGGCCCTCGGTCGTCGTGGGCGACTCGGTCACCGGGCGCACGCAGAAGTTCGACGGCCCCTACTACGTGCTCCAGCTGATCCTGCGCCAGCGCGGCACCGCGCTGATGCCGCTGCCGCCCGAGGCCGACCGGGTCGCGTTCAACCTGGTGCCCTCGGACTTCGTCGTCGACGCCATCGCGGCGCTGGCCGGGCACGAGGCGGCCCGCGGCCGGACCGTCGCCCTCGCCCAGCCCGACCCGCCGTCGGTCACGCGGATGTGCGAGGTGTTCGCCGAGCGGGCCGGGCGGCGGCTGCGGCCGGTGCCGATGGCGACCGGACTGGCGGCGTTCGGGATCGACCACGTCCCGGGGGTCGGGCGGCTGTTCAAGGTGCCGTCGAGCACGCTCGAGTACCTCACGCACCCGACGCTCTACGACACGGCCGCGACCACGGCCCTGCTCGACGAGGTCGGGGTGCGCTGCCCGTCGTTCGACGAGCACGTGGTCGGGATGGTCGAGTTCTTCCGCGCGCACCCGGACGTCGGCAGCGCCGCGATGGTCTGATCCGGGCCGCGAGTACGCTCGCCCCGTGCCTGGTCACCGGGTCGAGCTCCGCTGCGCTTCGTCTCCCGCGAGCGGGACACGGATCGCGCTGATCGACTCCGGACTGGGCATGCTGCCGACCGCGGGCTGGTTGCGGCACCTGCGCCCCGACGTCCACCTCGACCTGTGCATGGACCCCGCGGGGATGCCGTGGGGGGCGCGGGCCGGCGAGTGGATCGTCGAGCGGGTGCTCACGGCCGCCCGCCTCGCGATCGCCCGGGGCGCCGACGCGGTCGTCGTCCCCTGCAACACCGCGAGCGTGACGGCGCTGGTCCCGCTGCGCGCGGAGCTGGAACCCGACCTCCCCGTCGTCGGGACCGTGCCCGCCGTCAAGCCGGCCGCGTCGGGGGGCGAGCCGTTCGGCATCTGGGCGACCGAGCGCACCAGCGCCAGCGCCTACCAGGCCGACCTGGTCGCGCTCTTCGCGACGCCGGGCCAGGCCACCGCGGTGCCGTGCCCCGGGCTGGCCGACGCCGTCGAGGCCGCGGATCCCGGTGCCGTGGCGGCGGCCGTCGGCGTCGGCGCGTCCCGCACCCCGACCGACGCGCACGGGATCGTCCTGGGCTGCACCCACTACCCGCTGGTCTCGGACGCCATCGCGGCCGCCCTGCCCGGCGTGCGCCTCTTCGACAGCTCCCGCGCCGTCGCGGGCCAGGCGCTGCGGCGCCTCGGCCTCGAGCCCGCCCCGGGCGCCGACCCGGCGGGCATCTCGGTGCTCCTCTCCGGCGACGACGGCGACCTGCCGGCCGCGGCCCGGGCCTACCCCGTCGGGGTGGCGCTGGCCGCCGCCGGACCCGTCGACGCGGCGCTGCTGCCGCCCCCGGTCCGCGACGACGCGCTCGCCGAGGCGGTCGTGCCCGGGCGCCGTCCCTGAGGCACCCGGCGCTGTGAGGTCCTCGACGACCCCTGGTGCATCACCCGATCGAGGTCGTTGAATAGCGATCCATGAGCCAGGGTCCGCGCACCGTTGCCGCCCAGCAGGACGCCGTCCGGGAGGAGACCGAGCAGCGTCTCGTCGCCCGGTACGGCGAGCACGGCGTGGCACCGGACACCGTCCGCGGCGCCGTCGCGGAGGCGTGGGAGCGGCTGGCCGGCGCCCGGGTGCGGACCTTCGTCCCGATCCTCGTGGAGCGCTCGGTGCGCCTGCGCCTCTCCGGGACGGCCTGAACCCCCACCGGCTCCTCCGTACGCTGGACGGGGTGACGCTCCCACCCCGCGCGGCCCGGCACGTCGCCGCGGCGGTCCTCGTGGTCGCGACCCTCCTGCTCGGCGGGTGCGGCGCCGTGAGCACCGGCCGGTCCGGGGGCGGCGTCTCCTCCGGGCCGACCGGGAACGGCGTGCTCTGGCGGTCCGGCAGCGACGCCGCCACCCTGCTCGAGAGCTACCGCACCACCCCGTGGAACACCGACGACGCCGACGACCCGAAGGTCGTCGACAGCCCCGACGTGCCCGGGCGCAGCGCGGTCGACTTCACCGTGCCCGGCGGCGGGACCCGCTCGGAGCTCGAACCGAACTACCGCAGCTTCCGCGAGGGCGACGAGTTCTGGTTCGGCCTCGCGCTCTACCTGCCGGACGACTTCCCCGTCTCGACCTCGGACTGGCAGGTCGTGGCGCAGTGGAAGAACTCGGGCGACGGCAGCCCGCCGCTGTCGATCCAGGTGCACGGTGGCCGGTTCGTCCTCGAGGGCGGCGAGGAGATCGGCAAGCACTGGTCGAAGGACATCGGTCCGGCGACGACGGGGGCGCGCACCGACCTCGTCATGCGCGTGCACTTCTCGTCCGATCCCGACCAGAGCGCGGTCGACGTCCTGGTGAACGGCCGCGAGGCCGTCTCGGACTACCACCCGCGCGGCGGGACCCTCTACCCGGACGAGAAGTCGTACCTCAAGACCGGGCTGTACCGGTCCTCGGACATCGACCAGGACGGGACGGTCTACTACGACGACGCCGTCATCGCCTCGAACCGGGAGGCCGCGTCCACACTGGCCAGCGCCTCCTGACCGGACCGGTCCCGACGGTCAGCGGGCCAGGAAGGCCTCCACGGCGAGCCAAATCCCGAAGGCGAAGAAGAGGACCGCGGCGCCGATCCGGATCGCCTTCTCCGGGAGGCTGCGTCCGAGCAGGCGTCCGGCCGCGATCGCGAGCCCGTCGGCGACGACCATGCCGACCGTCGACCCGGCCCACACTCCGACGACGCCGCCCCATCCGTGGTACTGGGTGGCGAGCGTGATGGTCGCGAGCATCGTCTTGTCGCCCAGCTCGGCGAGGAGGAACGCGACCGAGGCGGCGAGGACCGCGGAGCGGCCCGACCGGTCGGCCTTCTCCTGCTCGCCGCTCGACAGGGCGTCGCCGCGCAGGGTCCACAGGCCGAAGCCGAGGAAGGCGACCGCGGCGGCCAGGCTGATCCAGAACGTGGGCAGGGCGGCCCCGAGCAGGTAGCCGACGCCGACCGACACCGCGTGCACGACGGCGGTCGCGGCCGAGATGCCGATCAGCACGGGCAGCGCCCGGTAGCGGGTCGCGAACGTCAGGGCCATCAGCTGGGACTTGTCGCCGAGCTCGGCGACGAAGATGACGGCGAAACTGACGGCCAGGGCGACCAGGAAGATGCCCACGAAGGTCCTCTCGGCTCCACCGGGCCGAGCCGGCGAGCGCGAGCGCTGCTCCGGCGCGACCCGGACGTGCTGCGGATCGGCACCGAAGGTCTCGCCCGCCACCGGCGTCCGGTGGCCGCCGCGACCGGATGGCCGTCCCGTCGTCGGGAGGCGATCAGCGTGTCGACCGCGGCGTTGGGAGCTACTCCCCTTCGCGTGATCCCGACGCTAGCACGCGGGGCGGACCGGACATCGCGGTACTGATCACCGCGCCGACCCGCTCATCGCCGTGTCACGGCGTGTCCTCCCGCCGACATGCCGCCACTCTCCCGGGCGAACTGTTGCTGGACGCCGGTCACCGAGCGGCCACGATCGAGCGATCCGTTGCGGCTGGTCTCGTGAGCTGGCACACGTCATGATCTCCCGTCACGGTCTCGATCGGAGTAATCACGCCTCGACCCGCGGCCGACGGGGTACCACGCGCCCCGCACCCGAGTGGGTGGACGTCCGAGAGGAGGCGTGATGCCGGGTCCGACGCTGCCGCCGGCGGCACGCACCGCCGCGTACGGAGCACCCCACGTCGACGGCCCCCCGGCGGGGGCCATCGAGATCGACGTGCGCACGCGCCTGTTCACCTGGATCACCGACCGGGTGGGGGCCATCGCGATCAGTCGCATGAGCGCCGACGACCTCGCCCGGGCCCGCAGCAGGCGGCTCTCGCACAACGTCGTCACCTCCCGCGTCTTCGGGCCGATGCCGGAGGACGTGTCGCTCACCGACCTGCGCATCGCCACGCCCGACGGCCCGCTCACCCTGCGGCTCTACCGCCCGCACGGCCCGCTCCCCGCCGGGCGCCGGTCCGACGAGGGCCTGCCCGTGGTCGTGAACTTCCACGGCGGCGGGGGCTCGCTCGGGAACCTGGACCAGTCCGACTGGCTGTGCGCGCACGTCGCCGCCCGCGTCGGGGCCCTCGTCGTCTCCGTCGACTACCGCCTCGCGCCCGAGCACCCCTACCCGGCGGCCCGCGACGACGGGTACGCCGCGCTGTGCTGGGTGGTCCGGCACGCGGACGCGCTCGGCGGCCGCGCCGACCGGGTGGCCGTCATGGGCGACAGCGCCGGCGGGAACCTCGCCGCCGTCGTGTGCCTGCTCGCCCGCGAGGCCGGGCCGGTGATCGACGCCCAGGTGCTGCTCTACCCCGTCGTCGACCTGAGCTTCCACGCCCCGTCGACGACGGCGTTCGAGCGCGGGCCGCTGCTGACCCGGGCGGACATGGACGTGTTCCGCACGAACTACCTCGGCGCGGACGGCGACGCGAGCGACCCGTTCTGCTCCCCGCTGCTCGCCCCGGACCACCGGGACCTGCCGCCGGCGCTCGTCATCACGGCCAAGGTGGATCCGCTGCACGACGACGGCGTCGCCTACGCCGACCGCCTGCGCGACGCGGGCGTCCCCACCCGGCACTGCGACCACGCCCGCGCGGTCCACGGCTTCATCTGCTTCCCCGGGATGTGCCGGGCCGCGGGCCAGGCGCTCGGGGAGGTCTGCGACGAGCTGTCGGAGCGGTTGGCCTGACGGCCCCGTGCGCGGGCACGGGGCCGTCGGGCCGACGCCTCAGGCCGACATGTAGAGCCCGCCGTTGACCGAGAAGACCTGCCCCGTGATGTAGGCCGAGTCGGGGTCGGCGAGGAACTCGACGACCCGGGCGACCTCGTCGGGCTGGCCGAGCCTGCCGACCGGGACCTGGCCGACGATCGCGTCGATCGCCTTCTGCGGCACCCCGGCGACCATGTCGGTCTCGATGTAGCCGGGTGCCACGCAGTTCGCCGTGATGCCCTTCTTCGCGCCCTCGGAGGCCAGCGACATCGTCAGTCCGAAGAGCCCGGACTTCGTCGCCGCGTAGTTGGCCTGGCCCGCGTTGCCGCGCTCGCCGATGACCGAGGAGATCGAGACGATGCGCCCGCTCTGGCGCTCGCGCATCTGCTGGAACACCAGGTGGGACATGTAGAACGTGCCCGAGAGGTTGACCTGGATGACCTTGTCCCAGTCCTCGACCTCCATCTTGTGGAGCATCTTGTCGGCGGTGATCCCGGCGTTGTTGACCAGGATGTCGATGCGCCCGTGCTGGTCGTACACCTCCTGGACCACGCGCTCGCAGTCCTCGCGCGAGCCGATGTTGCCCTGGTGGATCGTCATCCCGGGGTACTTCTCCGCGAGCTCGGCCGCGGTGTCCCGCCCGCTGGAGTAGCCGACGGCGACCCGCACGCCGCGGTTCGCCAGCCGCTCCGAGATCGCCTTGCCGATCCCGCGGGCCCCGCCCGTCACCACTGCCACCTGTCCGGTCATGTCCGCCATCGCCGGTTCTCCCGTCGCTCGAGTTGCCCGCTCGTCCGCGGCGTCGTCCGGACCAGAACGTGCCCATCGGTGGCTGGGGTCACACCCCGTCCGGCGATCCGCGACACATCCGTGACTCGATCCCCTCCGGATGGCCCGGTCGGCCCCCCGTCCGCGATCGAGGCTCGTTGCGAACCATGCCAAGCAGACTTACGGTTCGTCGAGCAGCCGGCGGTGTCGCCGGGGCCCGGACCCGGGCACCCGGGGCCCGCAGCATCCCGGCTGCGCGAGGAGGGACCCCATGACCGCCGAGGCGACCACGCACGCGCCCCAGGACGGACACGACGTACTCGACCAGGATCCGCCGGGCGCCCCGGACGCGCCCAGCCTGGACCCGGTCGACCCCGCGGCCTACCTGCGCTCGTTCCGCGGCGAGACGCTGCGCAAGGCGGCCACCGCGCTCGCCGAGGGCGGCGCCTACGTGACCACCCGCGCACTCGCGCAGGCCGCGACGCCGCACCGCACCGTCTGGGACGCCGCCCGCTGGTGGCGCCACGTCCTCGGCAGGCGCCGCCCGACGTGGTCGACCGAGCACCGCATCGTGTGGGAGACCCCGATCGCCCGGCTGCGCGACTTCACCGCGGGCGCCACCGACGACGTGGTGCCCACCCTCGTGCTGCCGCCGCAGGCCGGGCACGACTCGTGCATCGTCGACTTCGCGCCCACGCAGTCCCAGATGCAGGTGATCCGGAAGGCCGGGCTGACCCGGGCCTTCACGCTCGACTGGGTCGGCGCCACGCAGGCCACCAAGGGCACGACGGTCGAGGACTACGTCGCCGTCGTCGACCGCGCCGTCGACACCGCGCTCGAGGGCACGTCGCACACGACGGTCAACCTCGTCGGGGACTGCCAGGGCGGCTGGCTCTCCGCGATCTACGCGGCGCTGCACCCCGACCGGATCAACACCCTGACCCTCGCCGGGGCGCCGATCGACTTCCACGCCGGCGACACCGCCATCGGGGCCTCCTCGCGGGTGACGTCCCGCCGCTTCGGGACCCTGCCCTACCGCGCGATGGTGGCCACGGGCCGCGGGAACATGCCCGGCCAGTTCGTCCTGAACGGCTTCATCGCGATGAGCCCGGACGCCGAGATCGCCAAGCACGTCGACCTGCTGCGCCACCTCGACGACCCGGCCGCGATCCGGCGCTACCAGCAGTTCGAGGACTGGTTCAAGCACACGCAGGACGTCCCCGGGACGTTCTACCTCTGGCTGGTCGAGCACCTCTTCTCCGGCAACGAGCTCATCACCGGTGACCTCGAGGTCGGGGGCAGGCGGGTGGACCTCGGCGCCCTCGACTGCCCGCTCCTGCTGCTCGGCGGTGCGACCGACCACATCACGCCGCCGGTGCAGGTGTTCCGGGCCGCGGACGCCGTCTCGACCCCGGCGGACCGGGTGTGGAAGCGCACCGCGCCCGGCGGCCACCTCGGCCTCTTCATGGGCAACCAGGCCCTGCGCGAGGAGTGGCCGCCGCTCATGGCCGAGGTCGCCCGCTTCTCCGGGGTGGCCGCCGAGGAAGCGGCCTGACGATCACGCTCCGAACCGATCCCCGTGACCGACCGGCACGACGGGCCCCCGTGCGGACCCTTCGACGGACGCCGTCCGGCGGGTAGGTTCGACGATCTGGTGCGTCCCCGGGACGCGCAGCGGAGCCGAGACGTGGACTCCGCGCCCATCGAGCACGGCCCGCAGTCGTGCCACGTTCGAGACCCGTTCCGCCCCAGGAGGAAGTCATGCCCGGCTCCGTCATCGTCTCCGGCGCACGTACGCCGATCGGCAAGCTCTCCGGCGCCTTCGCCGGAATCCCCGCCCAGCAGCTCGGCACCACCGCGATCGCCAAGGCCCTCGAGCAGGCCGGCATCAGCGGCGACCAGGTCGAGTACCTGATCATGGGCCAGGTCATCCAGGCAGGCGCCGGCCAGAACCCGGCCCGCAAGGCGGGCACCGACGCCGGCCTGCCGATGTCCACGCCCTCGTTCACGCTGAACAAGGTCTGTCTGTCGGGCCTCGACGCCATCGCGCTCGCGGACCAGATGATCCAGGCCGGCGAGTACGACATCGTCGTCGCCGGCGGCATGGAGTCCATGACCGAGGGCCCGTACCTGCTGCCGAAGGCCCGCCGCGGGTACAAGTACGGCGGCGGCAAGATCGTCGACGCCACCGAGTTCGACGCCCTCACCGACGTCTACGACCAGGAGTCGATGGGCGCCTCCACGGAGCGGTTCTCGAAGGCGATCGGCCTGTCCCGCCAGGCCATGGACGAATTCTCCGCCCTCTCGCACCAGCGGGCGGCCGACGCGGCCAAGAACGGCCGGTTCGACGCCGAGCTCGCGCCGGTGTCCGTGCCGCAGCGCAAGGGCGACCCGATCGTCGTCACCGAGGACGAGGGCGTGCGCGGCGACACCACCGCCGAGGGCCTGGGCAAGCTCAAGCCCGCGTTCGACAAGGAGGGCGCCATCACGGCGGCCTCCTCGTCCCAGATCTCCGACGGTGCCGCGGCCGCGGTGATCATGTCGGAGAAGAAGGCGAAGGAGCTCGGCCTCGAGGTCCTCGCGCGGATCGGCCACCACGGCTGGGTCGCCGGCCCGGACAACTCGCTGCTCTCACAGCCCTCGAAGTCGATCCTCAAGGCGCTGGGCCGCGAGAACCTGGACGCCAAGCAGCTCGACCTCGTCGAGATCAACGAGGCGTTCGCGGCGGTGGCGCTGCAGTCGATGACCGAGCTGGGCGTCGACTCCGACCTCGTCAACGTCGACGGCGGCGCGATCTCACTGGGCCACCCGGTCGGCGCCTCGGGCGCGCGCATCGCCATCCACCTCGCCCACGAGCTCAAGCGCCGCGGTGGCGGCGTCGGTGCGGCCGGCCTCTGCGGCGGCGGCGGCCAGGGCTCCGCGCTCGTGCTCCACGTCTGATCCCGCGGGACCCGTGGCGGGTCCCGTCACGCGCCCGGAACGGCACTCCTGCCCGGCAGGAGTGCCGTTCCGCGCGTCCGGGGTCGGCACCGTCCCGCCCGGGAGAGCGGTCCCGATCACCGCGGGGTTGCGTGGTGGCGTGGCACACGTGGAATCCTGCGCACTGGTGCACGTGACGCAACGCAGTGTGGAGGGCGAAGATGCCGCAGGAAGTCCGGGGCGTGGTGTCCCGGGAAAAGGGCAAGCCGGTCACCGTCGAGACGATCGTGATCCCCGACCCCGGGCCCGGTGAAGCCGTGGTGGCGATCCAGGCCTGCGGGGTGTGCCACACCGACCTGAGCTACCGCGACGGGAACATCGAGGACGCCTACCCGTTCCTGCTCGGCCACGAGGCCGCGGGGAAGGTCGAGGCGCTCGGTGAGGGGGTCACCGGCCTGGAGGTCGGGGACTTCGTCATCCTGAACTGGCGTGCCGTCTGCGGGGTGTGCCGAGCCTGTCGCAAGGGCAAGCACCACCTCTGCTTCAACACGCACAACGCCGCCCAGGCGATGACGCTCAAGGAGACCGGCGAGGAGCTCAAGCCGGCGCTGGGCATCGGGGCCTTCGCCGAGAAGACGCTGGTGCACTCCGGGCAGTGCACGAAGGTGAACCCGGGCATCGACCCCGCCCAGGCCGGTCTCATCGGCTGCGGCGTGATGGCCGGCACCGGCGCGGCGATCAACACCGCCAAGGTCGCCCGCGGCGAGTCCGTCGCGGTGATCGGCTGCGGCGGGGTGGGCGACGCGGCGATCGCGGGCGCGGCCCTGGCCGGCGCGACGACGATCATCGCGGTCGACACCGAGGACCGGAAGCTGGAGTGGGCCAAGGGCTTCGGGGCGAACCACACCATCAACCCGAAGAACACCGACCCGGTGCAGGGCATCCGGGACCTCACCGACGGGTTCGGTGCCGACGTCGTCATCGACGCGGTCGGCGTCCCGGCCACGTGGAAGCAGGCCTTCGAGGCCCGTGACCTCGCCGGCCGGCTCGTCCTGGTCGGCGTCCCGGCGCCGGACATGGTCCTCGAGACCGACTTCCAGCCGTTCTTCTCCCACGGCGGGTCGTTGAGCTCGTCCTGGTACGGCGACTGCCTGCCCAGCCGTGACTTCCCGATGCTGGTCGACCTGGCGCTGCAGGGCCGCTACCCGCTCGACAAGTTCGTGACCGAGCGCGTCTCGCTCGACGACGTCGAGGAGTCGTTCGAGAAGATGCACGCGGGCGACGTGCTGCGTTCGGTGGTGATCCTGTGAGCGCCGAGAAGGTGGGCGAGGGCGTCGAGCACCTGACGACGTCGGGCCAGTTCCAGATCGACGGCAACTCGTTCGACGTCGACAACAACGTCTGGATCGTCGGCGACGGCTCCGAGGTCGTGCTCATCGACGCCCCGCACGACGCGGCGGCGATCAAGAAGGCCATCGGCGACCGCGACGTCACGGCGATCCTGTGCACGCACTCGCACAACGACCACGTGAACGCCGCCCCGGAGATCGCGAAGACCTTCGAGGCGCCGATCCTGCTCAACCCGGACGACAAGGTGATCTGGGACCTCACCTACCCCGACCGGGAGCCCGACGGGACGCTCGCCGACGGCGAGGAGTTCACCGTCGGCGGGATCACGCTGCGGGCCATCGGCACGCCGGGGCACTCCCCCGGGTCCACGTGCTTCTACGCCCCCGACCTGGGGACGCTGTTCTCCGGCGACACGCTGTTCAACGGCGGGCCGGGCGCGACAGGCCCGTCGTACTCCGACTTCGACGTGATCATCGAGACGCTGCGGGACAAGGTGTTCACGCTGCCCGGCGACACCATCGTGCGCACCGGCCACGGTGACGTCACGAAGATCGGGGACGAGGCCCCGCGCCTCGAGGAGTACCGCGAGCGGGGCTACTGAGGCCGCGAGACGGAGCGGAGCCCGACATCGGGTCGGCCGCACACCAGGACGACGAGTACCCGGCCGACCCCTATCCCGGGGTCGCGCCGGGTTTCTCGTTCGTCCACCTCGACGCGGCCTCGCACCGGATCGAGCCCGATCCGGCGGCGGCCGGCGGGTGGCGGGTGGCCGGGACCGCGATCGACGCGTGGCTCGCCGCGCACGATGCGCCGCCGCTGGCCGAGCGGGTCCCGGTGCTCGCGTTCGGCTCCAACCGGTGCCCGTCGAAGATCACGTGGCTGCGCCGCGAGCTCGGGCTCGTCGGGCCGGTGGTGGTGCTGCGGGTCGCGGTGACCGGGGTGGCCGCGGTCTGGGCGGCCGGACTGCGCGTCCGCGACGACGCCCGGCCCGCGACCCTCGCCCCGGTGGCCGACGACGAGCCCCCGGAGATCCACGGCGTGTGGCTCGCGACCCCCGAGCAGGTGGCCGTCCTCGACGTCTGCGAGGGCCGCGGCCGGCGCTACGCGCTCGCGTGGGTGCACGCCGCCCGCGTGGTCTCCCTCGACGACGGGGCCCGGCTCGACCCGGTGCTCGCCTACTGGCCGGCCTCGGAGATCCGGGCGCCCCTGCTCGTCGACGGCGCGCCGGTGCGGTGCCGGGACGTGGCCCAGGACGACGCCCGCGCACTGGTGGGCGAGCCGGGCGAGGTCGACGCCGCGGCGGCGACGGTGGTGCCGGAGGGCACCCCGGACCCGCGGGGCTGGCCGGCACGGGTGTTCGTCTACGGCACCCTGCAGCCCGGCGCCTCGGCATGGTGGCGGCTCGCCCCGGCCGCGCGCCGCACGTGGCCGGCGGTGACCCCGGGCCGGGTGCACGAGACCGGGCGGGGCTACCCCGCGCTGGTCCGGGACGGCCCCGCCTCGCTCGCGCGGGGCCACGTCGTGGAGCTCGCCGACGCGGCCGCGACCCTCCCGGCGCTCGACGCCTACGAGGGCCCGGACTACCGGCGCGAGCGCGTCGCGGTGTACCGGGCGGCGAACGCGGCCGACCGCTCGGCGGCCTCCTCGACGGCGGGATCGGGGCCCTCGGACATCTGCTGGGCGTGGATCTGGGACGGGCCGGTGGGCGACTGGCCCACCGTCGACGGGTCCTGGCGCGGCTGACGCCTCCCGCGGGCCGACACCTCGACGAGGGCGTGCCGTGGCCCGGTGGCCGAGGCCTCCGCGGACACCGTGATCCGGCCGGCGGTGGGGACGAGGAGGATGCGCTCCGGGCCGGGCCGCGGTTCGGTGACCGCGTCGTCGGGCGGCGGCTGACCGTCGCCGCCACGCTGGGCGGGGACCACCCGGGCGGCCACGGCATCCCGGCGTCGGGGCCGGCCGCCCGCGGGCCCGGCACTCGCACCGCGTGCCGCGCGGCCGAGCGCCGTGGCCCGGACGAGCAGCGCCACCCCGGCGATCAGGGCGATCACCGCGACGCCGAAGGCCACCACCGCGAGCAGCGGCGAGTGCAGCCGGGGGGCCTGGGTGACGGCGATCGGCGCGGCCGCGACCAGCAGCGCGACCGTGACCACGACGACGACGAGCAGCCGCACCGCACCCCACCCCCCAGCGCGCCCGCCCCGGCGCTCGGTCGCGGGTCCGCGCGGGGACCCGGCGATCAACGGCACATGCTGCTCCGTGTGGGCGCACGGGCGGAGCACCCGTTCGGGGGCGGTCTCGTCACGATCGAGTGGCTCCGCTCCTCATCGACACTGACGCCGCAGGTGCGGGAAGGTGACGCCCCCGGACGGAGATCGTCGGGCGCGTGCCGGAGATCGACGCGGTGTCGGAGCGCCACGGCGACGTGCGCGTCCGCTCAGCCCTCGCGCAGCCGCTCCTTGACCTCGCCCTTGAGCACCTTGCCGACGGTGGACCGGGGCAGGTCGTCCCAGAAGAGCACCTGCTTCGGCGCCTTGACGCTGCCGATGCGCGCCTTCGTGAAGCTGACGAGCTCCTCGTCCGAGACGGTCGCGCCGGCCCGGACCTGGACCGCGGCGACCACCCGCTCGCCCCACTTGTCGTCGGGCAGCCCCACCACCGCGCAGTCGGCGACCGCGTCGTGGGCCATCAGCGCCTGCTCGACCTCCGCCGAGTACACGTTGAACCCGCCGGTGATCACCATGTCCTTGGCGCGGTCGACGATGAACAGCCACCCGTCGTCGTCGAGGTAGCCGACGTCGCCGGTGTGGTGCCACCCGTGCGCCGAGACCTCGGCGGTCGCCTCCGGGTCGTCGTGGTACCCGGCCATGACCAGCGAGCTGCGGATGACGATCTCGCCGCGCTCCCCGGGCCCGAGCACCGACCCGTCCTCGGCCATGATCGCCACGGTGACCAGCGGGGACGGCCGCCCGGCGGAGGCGAACCGCTCCGTCGCGAGCGTCCCGTCCGGGTGCCGGTGGTCCGCCGGGCTCATCGTCGAGATCATCATCGGGGCCTCGGACTGCCCGAAGAGCTGCGCCATCGGCCCGATGCGCTCGCAGGCGTCCGCCAGCCGCGCCGTCGACATGGGGGCGGCGCCGTACCAGAAGCACTGCAGCGAGCTCAGGTCCGTCGTCGCGAGGTCGTGGTGGTCGAGCACCATGTAGATCAGCGTCGGCGGCAGGAACGTGTGGGTCACCCGGTGCCGCTCGACCAGGGCGAGGAAGCGCCCGACGTCGGGGGCGGCCATGACCACGATCTCCCCGCCCTGCGCGAGGATCGGGAAGCACAGCACCCCGGCCGCGTGGGTCAGCGGGGCGAGCGCCAGGTACACCGGCCGCCGGTCGAGCGGGTAGGCCATGAGCGTGACCGCCGACATCGTCTCGAGGTTGCGGTCGGTCAGCTCCACCCCCTTGGGCCGGCCCGTGGTCCCGCCGGTGCCGACGAGGGCCACGAGGCCGTCGCCGTGGGCGCCCTCGTCGACCACCGGGTCGTCCGCGGCGGCCCCCAGCCACGCCTCGATCCCGACGGCGCCCTCGACCGCGGGCTCGGGGTCGTCGAGGCACACGAGCGTCGTCAGGGCCGGCAGCTGCGGGGCGATCTCGGCGACGAGCGCGGCGAACTTCGCCTGGAAGACGAGCGCGACGCACCCGAAGAGCTCCAGCAGCTCCCGGTTCTCCCCGGCCGCGTTGCGCGGGTTGATCGGGCACCACACGGCCCCGGCGCGCGCGATCCCGAAGACGCACGTGAAGGCCGTCGGGTCGTTCGCCGAGAGGATGCCGACCGGCTCCCCCGCGGCGACGCCGGAGCGCCGCAGCGCCCGGGCGACGTCGTGGGAGAGCGCGACGACCTCCGCGTAGCTGCGCGTCTCGCCGTCGAGGGTCAGGCAGGGGGCGTCGCCACCGAGCGACGCCCCCTTGTCGAGGTAGGACGCCAGGGACATCAGTGGCCCTCCCGGGTCAGGACGCGGATCGCGCGTCGCCGAGGGATCAGATGAGTGACGACGTGAGCCCGCCGTCCAGGACGAGGCCGGTGCCGTGGCACCAGGAGGACTGCTCGCCCGCCAGGAACAGCGCGGCCCGGGCGACCTCGTCGGGCTCGCCGTAGCGGCCCTGCTTCTGGGCGATCAGGGCGTCGAAGGTGCCGGCCGGCGCCTCCATGTACTTCTCGAAGTTCGGCTTGGCGTGATCCACCATCTCGGTGCCGACGAAGCCGGGCATCACCGCGTTGACGCGCACCCCGTGCGGTCGCAGCTCGGTGGCGGCGGTCTTGGTCAGGTTGAGCACACCGGCCTTGGCGGCGGCGTAGTGACCGATGAGCGGCGAACCGGTCACCGCCGTGACCGAGGCGATCGTGACGATGGTGCCGCCGCCGGAGCCGATGATGGCCGGCGCCGCGTAGCGGATCGACAGGAAGACCCCGTCGAGGTTCACCGAGGTCACCGCACGCCACGCGGCGAGGTCCATGTGCAGCAGCGGCAGGGCATCACCCACCCCGGCGTTCGGGACCATCACGTGCAGCGCGCCGTGCCGGGCGACCGTGTCCTCCACCAGGGCCGCGACCTCGGCCTCGTCCCGGACGTCGCACCGCCGTGCCGTGGCGCCCGGGATCCCCGCGGCGACCTTCTCGGCCGCCTCCGCGTCGATGTCGGAGACCACCACGGTGGCGCCCTCGGCACCGAACAGGGTCGCGATGGCGGCGCCGAGGCCGCGACCGGCACCGGTGACGACCGCGACGCGACCGTCGAGCTGGCCGGGCACGGTCACATCCCCATGCCGCCGTCGACCGGCAGGCCGGCGCCGTTGACGAAGCGGGCGGCGTCGGAGGCCAGGAACACCACGGCGTCGGCGATGTCGGACACCTCACCCAGCCGACCCGAGGGCGTCTGCTCGATGACGGCGCCGACAGCCTCCTCGGGGCTGCCGAACAGGCCGAGCCCGGAGGTCTCGACGGCGAGCTTCTGGCCCATCGCGGTCGGGACGAGCCCGGGGTAGATGCAGTTCACGCGCACGCCGTAGCCGAGCTTGCCCGACTCCATCGCCGCGACCCGGGTCAGCCGGTCGACCCCGGACTTGGTCGCCGAGTAGGCGCCGATCGACGGGAACGCGATGGTCGCGGCGACCGACGAGGTGTTGATCACCACGCCGCCCGCCCCGGCCGCACCGCCCGGGCGCATGGCGCGGAACGCGTGCTTGATGCCGAGCATCGTGCCGATGAGGTTGACCTCGAGCAGCCGACGGATGTCGTCGGGCTCGGTGTCGACGAGCAGCTGGGTCACCTCGAGCCCGGCGTTGTTGATGACGACGTCGAGGCCCCCGACCTCGTTGATCGTCTGCGCGACGGCGGCCTCCCACCCGGCGTCGTCGGTGACGTCGAGGGCGACGAAGTGCGCGCCGATGGCGGCCGCCGTCTTCTCGCCGAGGTCCTTCGCGACGTCGGCGATCACCACGGTCGCCCCCGCATCGGTCAGCGCGCGGGCCATCCCCTCGCCGAGTCCCTGCGCACCGCCGGTGACCAGCACCCGGCGTCCGGTCAGATCGAACAGAGCCACCCTCGCTCCTCCCTGCCGGACCACGTCGGGCCGGCACCTCGTCGTGCGACGTGGATCACAGTAGGGAAAGCTCTGAACGGTCGTCAAGAAATCCTCTGACGATCGTCCAGAGAATTCCGGACGATCGTCCAGATCGGCGGGTTACCATCGGCGGGCTCGTCGATCCCGTCGGGAGAACGCCACGTGACCAGCACCGATGCCACCGACCGCGCCGGCAGGCGACCCGTCGACAAGTTCGAGGACCGCCGTCGCCAGCTCGCCGATGCGGCCCTCCAGACGCTCGCGACCCTCGGGTACGCCCGCACGAGCCTGCGCGACATCGCCCAGAACTCGGAGTTCAGCCACGGCGTGCTGCACTACTACTTCCGGGACAAGGTCGAGCTGATCACCTACTGCGTGCAGCGGTTCAAGACGCAGTGCGTGGAGCGCTACGACGCGATCGCCACCCACGCCACCGACGCCGAGGCGCTCGCCCGGGACGCCGGCGACGGGCTCGCCGCGACCCTCGAGGCCGACGCCGAGATGCACCGCATGTGGTACGACCTGCGCTCGCAGTCGATGTTCGAGGCGTCCTTCCGGCTCGACGTCGCGGACATCGACGCGAGCCTCGAGCGCATGATCTGGCGCATCGTCACGACCTACGCCCGCCTGGTCGGCCGCGAGCCGGCGAGCACCAGCCCGACCGCGTACGCGGCCTTCGACGGGCTCTTCCAGCAGGCCCTGATGCGCCACCTCGCGGAGGACCCGGCCGCGCTGGACGACCTCCGCGCGGGCACCCGGCTCCTGCTGGAGCGGCTCGTGTAGGTGCCTCCGGCCCCGCTTGCCGCGACTAGAGGGCCTGGAACCGGTTCAGCGCCTCCTGGCGCTCGGCCTTGTGGTCGACCATCGGGGCCGGATAGTCCGCGGGCGGGTTCTCCAGCTTCCAGGGCTGGTGGACCTTCTTCCCCTCGAGCCCCTCGACGTCGGCGAGCTCGGGCACCCAGCGGCGCACGTACTCCCCCTGCGGGTCGAACCGCTCGCCCTGGGTCACCGGGTTGAAGATGCGGAAGTAGGGCGCCGCGTCGGTGCCGGAGCCCGCGGCCCACTGCCAGCCGTGCTGGTTGGACGAGAGCTCGCCGTCCACGAGCAGCTCCATGAAGTGCCGCGCGCCCCACCACCACGGCAGGTGGAGGTCCTTGACGAGGAACGACGCGACGGCCATCCGCATCCGGTTGTGCATCCACGCCTCGCCCCGGAGCTGGCGCATCGCCGCGTCGATCGCCGGGTAGCCGGTGCGCCCCTCCTGCCAGCGCGCGAACTTCTCGTCCGCCTGCTTCCCGCCGTCGAGGGTGATCCGGTCGAACTTCGGGTCGAAGTTCTCGCGGGCCGAGCGCGGGAAGTGCCAGAGGACGTGGGCGTAGAAGTCCCGGAAGCACAGCTCGTTGCGGTAGGAGGTGGGCCCCTTCCCGTTCCCGGTGGCGTCGGCGAGCAGGGTGCGGGGGTGCACGGTGCCGTACTTGAGGTGCACCGACATCCGGGACGTGGCGGGACGGTCCGGGCGGTTGCGCAGGTCGTCGTAGTCGGCGAGGTACTCGTCGACGAACGCCTCCCACTGCTCGCGGGCGGCCTGCTCGCCCGCCGCGGGCAGGTCGGCGTCGACGGCCTCGTCGTCGGGGATCGTCACGGCCCGGGGCCCGCCGTCCTTGTCGCCCGGGTCGATCCAGGACACGGTCGAGGCGTCGGTGTCGACGGGCGCGCTGCCGCCGATCCGCTTGGTCCACTCCCGGGAGAACGGGGTGAACACCTTGTACGGCTCGCCGTCGGCCTTGGTGATCGCGCCCGGCTCGACCAGCCACGGGGAGCCGGACCGGACGAGGTCGACGCCGCCCTCGCCCAGCGCCTTCTCGACGGCCTCGTCGCGCTTGCGGCCGTAGGGGTTGAAGTCGGCGGCGGTGTGCACGCCGGCGGCCTTCACCGAGGCGGCGATGCGGGGGACGACGTCGGCCGGGTCGCCCCGGACCACGAGCAGCTTCCCGCCGAGGGACTCGTCGAGCGCGCGCAGGCAGCGGTAGAGGAACGTCCGGCGGCGGGCCCCGGAGGGCTCGAGCAGCGCCGGGTCGAGGACGTACAGCGCGAGGGCGCGGGACGCGTGCCGGGCCGCCTCGGCGAGGATCGGCTGGTCGTGCACCCGCAGGTCCCGCCGGAACCAGACGATCGCCGGGGAGTCGGACGCGGGGGGATCGGACCGAGCCATGTCCAGCAGGTACCCGCGCCCGCCGTCGTCACCCGCCCCGATCCGAACGAAGGCGCCCTTCGGTCGGATAGATCGACCGAAGGGCGCCTTCGCTGCGAACACGGCAGCTCGGGGGGTTCCGGCGAAGGGCGCCCCCGGCTCATCTGGTCGAGCGAGGGTGCCCTTCGGTCAGAACAGGGTGATCAGCTGCGCTTCTCCATCGGGACGAACTCGCGCTCGGCCGGGCCGGTGTAGACCTGCCGCGGGCGGCCGATGCGGGTGTCCGGGTCCTCGATCATCTCGCGCCAGTGGGCGATCCAGCCGGGAAGGCGCCCGATGGCGAACAGGACGGTGAACATCTCCGTCGGGAAGCCCATCGCCTGGTAGATCAGGCCGGTGTAGAAGTCGACGTTCGGGTAGAGCTTGCGCTCGACGAAGTACTCGTCGTTGAGGGCGTAGTCCTCGAGCTTCATCGCGATGTCGAGCAGCTCGTCCCCGCCGCCGAGCTTCTCGATGATGCCGCGGGCGGTGTCCCGGACGATCGCCGCGCGCGGGTCGTAGTTCTTGTAGACCCGGTGCCCGAAGCCCATGAGGCGGACGCCGGGCTCCTTGTTCTTGACCTTGGCGACGAAGTCGTCGGTGTTGCCGTGGTTGTCGCGGATGCCCTCGAGCATGGAGAGCACCGCCGCGTTGGCGCCGCCGTGCAGCGGGCCGAACAGGGCGTTGATGCCCGCCGAGATCGACGCGAACAGGTTGGCCTGCGACGAGCCCACCATGCGCACCGTCGACGTCGAGCAGTTCTGCTCGTGGTCGGCGTGCAGGATGAACAGCATGTCCAGCGCGCGGGCGACCTCGGGGTCGACGTCGTAGGGCTCGGCCGGGAGGCCGAACGTCATGCGCAGGAAGTTCTCGACCAGGTTCAGCGAGTTGTCCGGGTAGAGGAACGGCTGGCCGATGGAGTTCTTGTAGGCGTACGCCGCGATCGTCGGGACCTTCGCGAGGAGGCGCACCGTCGAGAGGTCGACGTTCGGCTCGTCGAACGGGTCCAGGCTGCGCTGGTAGAAGGTCGACAGCGCCGAGACGGCCGAGGAGAGCACCGGCATCGGGTGGGCGTCGACGGGGAAGCCGTCGAAGAACTTCTTCAGGTCCTCGTGCAGCATCGTGTGCCGCTGGATCTGCTGGGTGAAGTCCTCGAGCTGCTTCTCGGTGGGCAGCTCGTCGTAGATCAGCAGGTAGCTGGTCTCGACGAAGGTGGAGTTCTTCGCCAGCTGTTCGATCGGGTAGCCGCGGTAGCGCAGGATCCCGGCGTCGCCGTCGATGTAGGTGATGTCGGAGCGACAGGACCCGGTGTTGACGAAGCCGGGGTCGAGCGTGATCAGGCCGGTCTCACCGAGCATCTTGCCGAGCTGGACACCGGAGGCACCCTCGGTGGCCTCGACGATCTCCATGGTGTACTCGCCACCCGGGTAGGACAGGGTGGCGGTGCGCTTCTCGCCGTCGTCGGCCATGTCGTGCATCCCTCTTCACGCGTCTCGTGCGGGAGGGCTTCTCGAGACCGGGGGCCGACCGACCGGGCCCGGCGGGACGGTCGGTCACCCCGGGATCACCGAGCGGCGTCCCCCCGAGGCGAACTCCCGCGGGTGTGGGGCGTCGTACGCTGCGCGAACCGTAGCGCTCGGCGCGCGATCACCGCAGCACGGAGGCCGATGCCGGTGGACGTGGCCCCCGTCACGATTCAGGACCCTTGCGCGGACCCGCCGTCGAGCTCCGCGCGGGTCGGCGGCTCGGCTCCGGCCCGTGAGCAGGTCCAGCCCGCCACCCGGGCGGCGAAGCGCAGGGCCTCCCGCCACCCGTCCTCGTCGAGGGCGGCGACGCGGGACGGGTCGAGCAGGTCGTGGGCGTGCAGGTGCGCGAGCAGCGCCGAGTGCACCGAGTCACCCGCCCCGATCGTGTCGACCACCGGCCGCGAGGTGTCCGCGGCGACCGCGACCTCCCCCTGCCCGGTGTGCACGACGAGCCCCTCCGGGCCCCGGGTCACGACGACGGCGGCCGCCCCCGCCGCGAGGAGGTCCGCCGGCGAGCGACCCCACCACCGGGCGTCCTCGTCGGAGAGCTTCACCAGGCCCGCGCGGGCGGCGATCGCGTCGAGCCGGGCCCGGACCGCGTCGGGGTCGGTCACGAGGGCGGGGCGGATGTTCGGGTCGAGGCTGACGAACACACCGGCCTCGGCGGCGCGGCGGGCGAGGTCGGCGTAGACCGACGCCCCGGGCTCGAGCACCAGCGACAGGGTCCCGACGGCGAGGGCGGCGGTGTCCGCGGGCAGCTCGCCCGGGTCGGCCACGAGCCGGTCCGCGGCGCCCGCGACGTGGAAGGAGTAGCGGGCGGCGCCGGTCGGGTCGATGGTGACCACGGCCAGCGTCGAGGGCTCCTCGCCCCGCTGCACCAGGGAGTCGTCGACGCCGGAGTCCCGCAGCCGGTCGAGCAGGGCGTCGCCGAACGCGTCCGTCGAGAGCCGGGTGAGCATCGTCGCGGGCGCGCCCAGGCGACCCAGCCCGATCGCCACGTTGTACGGGCCGCCCCCGAGCCGCGGGGTGAGCGGGGCCAGGGGGCGTTGCTCCCCCGGCTGCTGCGTGTCCACGGGCACGAGGTCGACCAGCGCCTCCCCGCCGACCACCACGCGGCCGCGGCCGGTCACGACAAGGCCTCCAGGCCCCACCGCACCGTCCACGTCGCCCCCGGCTGGAGGACCACCAGGTCGGTGCCCGAGTTCAGCGCGTCGGGCGGGCAGGTCATCGGCTCGACGGCGACCGCCTTGCCCGGGCGGCCGAACGGGCTCGCCGGGGTGAAGGCCTGCACCCAGGCGATGTTGCGGTCGCCCCAGAGGCGGGTGCCGGTGCCGTCGGGGGCGCGCAGCTCGGCCAGCACGCCGGCGACCCCGCTCGTCACGCCGAAGCAGGTGTCGAGGTCGAGGTCGGCCACCGGTCGCCCCCGGCTCAGCGACTCGTCCGGGGTCACCTCCCGGGCGGGACCGGTCGGCACGAGGGCGTCGTCGACGTCGAGGACGGTGGCGGTCGCGACCGTGAGGGTGCAGTCCCCGGAGGGATGGTCCCCGGCGCGCAGGTAGGGGTGGGTGCCGATGCCGGCGGGCACGTCGCCGTCCCCGGTGTTCGTCACCGAGTGGGACACGGTGAGCGAGCCGGCGTCCCCGTCGAGGGCGTAGGTGGTCTCCACGTGCAGCGGCTGCGGCCAGCCGTGCGCGTCGGGGTCGGCCCCGC
Source organism: uncultured Actinomycetota bacterium (assembly GCA_963849235.1). Taxonomy (GTDB): domain Bacteria; phylum Actinomycetota; class Actinomycetes; order Mycobacteriales; family Pseudonocardiaceae; genus Actinomycetospora. The sequence goes on from CAWKGY010000022.1 coordinate 645,908, forward strand.
CGGGCACGTCGACGGCGAGGGTGACCGCGGCCCCGTCGTGCACGGTGACGGTCCAGGACCGGTGCCGGACGAGGCCGTGGATGGCGTGCCCGCGCGCGGGCTCGGTGACCTCGAGCTCGTGGGGCTCGCCGCGCCAGGAGAACCGCGCGCCCGCCGTCCGGTTCGGCCAGGGCAACAGGACGCATCCCGCACCCATGGGCGGGGAGGCGTCCTCGGCGAAGGTCTCGACGTGGTCGGTGCCCCCGACGGCGAAGGCGCGCAGGCCCGCGCCGGTCCCGGTCACGACGGCGTGCGCGTCGCCCGAGCGGATCTCGTACTGCTGCCCCGTGGGCGCCATGGGCGCCGACCGTAGTCGTCGGCGGTCACCCGCACGGCGGCGAGTGGCTCTTGTGCCGCGACCATAACCCGGGATATGGAGAGGGCCGCACACCGAGACCCAGGAGGACCCATGCCCGGCTTCGCCGACGAGGACGAACTGCGCCGCTACGTCGGAGGCATCTTCGAGGCCGCCATGGCCGACCCGGAGACCGGCCCGAAGCTCGAGGCCACCGGGCTCGTGCTGCGCATGGAGTGCACCGAGCCGGACAGCGCGCTGACGATCGACCTGCCCGGCAAGGTCGTCCACACCGGCACCGACGGCCCCGACCCCGCCGCGACCATGCGGATGTCGACCGAGACCGCGAACGCCTACTGGCAGGGCAAGGTCAACCTGCCCATGGCGATGGCCCGCAAGAAGGTCACCGTCGACGGCTCGGTGGGCTCGCTCCTCTCCCTCGCCCCGTTGTCGAAGAAGCTGTTCCCGGTGTACGTCGACACCCTGCGCGCCGCGGGCCGGGAGGACCTGATCCTGTAGGTGCGCTGCGCGCTCGTGAGCACTGCCGGCGGCTGTAGCCACCGTCGGTGCTCACGAGGCCGGAGGCCACCTAGGCAGCCAGCGTCGCGTACCGGCCCGCCTCGGACACCAGGTCCTCGTGGGTGCCGGACTCGACGACGCGGCCGTGGTCGAGCACCGCGATCCGGTCCGCCTCACGGACCGTGGAGAGCCGGTGGGCGATCGTGAGGGTGGTGCGGCCCGCGGCGAGCGCGTCGAAGGCCTCCTGCACGGCCCGCTCGGTGGCGGTGTCGAGCGCGGAGGTGGCCTCGTCGAGCACCAGCACGCGCGGGTTGCGCAGCAGCGTCCGGGCGATCGCCAGGCGCTGGCGCTCCCCGCCGGAGAACCGGTGCCCGCGCGGGCCGACGACGGTGTCGTAGCCCTCGGGCAGGTCGGCGATCATGTCGTGGATCTGCGCGCCGCGGGTCGCGGCCTCGATCTCGGCGTCGGTCGCCGTCGGCCTGGCGTAGCGCAGGTTCTCCCGCACCGTCGCGTGCAGCAGGTAGGTCTCCTGGCTGACGACGCCGACGATGCGCGCGAGGTCGTCGAGGCGCAGGTCCCGCAGGTCGACGCCGTCGATGGTGATGCGCCCGGCGTCGGGGTCGTGCAGCCGGGCGACGAGCGACCCGAGGGTCGACTTGCCGCTCCCGGTCTCCCCGACCAGCGCGAGCGTGGTGCCGGCCGGGATGTCCAGCGAGACGTCGTCGAGCGCCGTCCGGTCCGCGCCCGGGTAGGAGAACGTGACGTGCTCGAGCCGCAGGTCGCCGCGCGGTGCGGGCAGGTCCACGGGGTGCTCGGGGTCGCTGACCTCGATCACGGTGTCCTGGTACTCGAAGATGCGCGCGAACAGGGCGAGCGAGGCCGACACCGACACCCCGACGTCGAGCAGCGACGACAGCGGCCGGAACACGCCGGCCTGCAGCGTGGTGAAGGCGACCAGGGTGCCGATCGAGAGGCCGCCCGCCGTCCACGGCAGGCCCGCCCCGAGATAGATCAGTGCCGGGATCGCGGCGAAGACGATCGACATCGTGGCCATCACCCAGCGGCCCGCCAGCTGGCTGCGCAGCTCCAGGTCGGTCAGGCGCAGCGACGAGTCGGTGAACCGTTCGACGAGCGCGTCGCCGGTGCCGAGGGTGCGGGAGAGGCGCACGCCGTCGATCGACAGGCCCTCCTCGATGGTGACGTTGAGGTCGGCGAGCTCGCGCTGGCGCTGCGCGGTGATCGTGCGCCGCACCCGGGCGACGCGCCGCGAGAGCAGCACGGCGGGGGGCAGCACGATCAGCGTCACGAGCGAGAGCTGCCAGGACAGGGCGACCATCGCGACGCCGGAGGCGATCACGGTGGTCAGGTTCGCGGCGATCGAGGTGGCGGTGGAGGTGACGACGGACTGCATGCCGCCGATGTCGTTGGTGATCCGCGACTGCACCTCGCCGGTGCGGGTACGGGTGAAGAACCCCAGCGACAGGCGCTGGAGGTGGGCGAACACGTCGGTGCGCAGCCGGTGCATCACGCGCTGGCCCACCGCGGTGGAGATCCAGGTCTGGACCACACCGAGGGCGGCGGTCACCGCGGCGACGACGACCATCCCGGCGACGAGCCACACGAGCAGGCGGACGTCCCGGTGCGGCAGCGCCACGTCGATGACCTCGCGCAGCAGGAACGGCGAGGCCAGCCCGACGACCGACGACACCACGATCACAGCGATGACGACGGCGAGGGACCAGCGGTGGGGGGAGAACAGCCGGGCGATCCGGCGCAGCGAGACCTGCTTGGCCTGCTCGCGGTCACGGGCACGCTGTTCGCGGGAGATGTCGGGTGGGCGTGGCAAGAAGCGGCTCCTATTGCTGAGGTAACCTCATGATGAGGCTACAACAGCGTTCTTGACTAGGGTGTTCCCCGTGCAGCACGACGAACCCACGTCGGCCAGCGACCTGTTCTGGGCGGTCGCACGCCGCCTGCGCCACGCCTCCCGCGAGACCCTCGCGCCGTGGGAGGTCACTCCCTCCCAGCTGCGCGCCCTCGGCAGCCTGATGCGCCACGGCTCGATGCGGCCGGGCGGACTCGCCCAGCACCTGGGGATCGCGCCCCGCTCGGCCACCGAGGTGGTCGACGCCCTGCAGGAACGCGGGCTCGTCCGCCGGGAGACCGATCCCGACGACCGCCGCGCCACCCTCGTCGTCGTGACCGACGCCGGCCGCGAGCTGACCGCCGCGCTCCGGCACGCGCGGGGACAGGAGGCCGACCGGGTGTTCGCCGGGCTCGACGACGCCGACCGCGCCGAGCTGGAGCGGCTGCTGCGGCTCCTGCTCGCGCGCACGGAGGACTGAGTCCCGGGGGTCGCTACGCCTGGCCCACCGGGGCGTCCTCCGGGGCACCCGCGGTCGGCGCCCGATAGCGCCAGAAGGCCGGGAACGCGAGCACGACGACGACCATCCCGACGACGACGGCGATCCCGCCCACCGTCGTCGCGATGCCGGTCCCCCACGCGTCGGCGGCCCAGCCGTGCCAGAGGTCGGCCACGCGGGGCCCGCCCGCGACGACCACCACGAACACGCCCTGCATCCGGCCACGCATCTCGTCGGTGGCCACCGTCTGCAGCATCGTCGAGCGGAACACCGAGCTGACCAGGTCCGCCGCGCCGGCCGCGGCCAGGAGCAGGACCGCCAGCCACAGGATCGACGTCAGCCCCGACAGCGCGACGCCGACACCCCACAGGCACACCGCGACCGTCACGGCCACGCCCTGGCGCGCGATCCCGTGCAGCCTCCCGGAGAGCAGGCCGCCCAGCGCGGCGCCGCCCGCGATCGCCGCCGAGAGCAGGCCGTACGCCGGGCCACCGCCGTAGACCTCCACCGCCGCCTGCGGGAACACCGCACGCGGCATGCCGAAGCCCATCGCGACGAGGTCGGCGAGGAAGCTGACGAGCAGCACCTTCGACATCGCGGCGTAGCGGAACCCGTCGACCACCGAGCGGAGACCGGCGCTGCGCCGGATCGCCCGGGCCACCCCGCGGAACCCGGTCTCGGCGTCGTCCCCGACCGGCAGCCGGGGCAGCCGGTAGGCCGCCCAGATGGAGGCGAACAGACAGACCGTGTCGACGAAGTAGAGGACCCCGACGTCGACGAACGCCAGCGCGACCCCGCCGACCAGCGGGCCCGCGAACGCCCCGAGCTGCTGCACGGTGAACCACAGCGTGTTCGCCGCGGGCAGCTGGTCCACCGGCAGGATCCGCGGCAGGACCGCGGACCGGGTCGGCTGGTTGACCGCGAGGCAGGCGGTCTGGACCGCGAAGATCACGAGGACCGTCCACGGCCCGCCGAGGTGGGTCACCGCCGTGATCCCGAGGAGCGCCGAGGTCACCGCGATGCCCAGACCCGAGACGACGAGCAGCATGCGCCGGTCGACCGCGTCGGCGATCGCCCCGCCCCAGAGCCCGAACACGATCAGCGGGACCAGCCCGAACAGACCCGTCAGGCCCACCCACGCCGAGGAGCCGGTCAGCTCGTAGAGCTGGAAGGGCACCGCGACGACCGTCAGCTGGGCCCCGACGACCGTGACCACCCCTGCCGTCCACAGCCGGCGGAAGGGCGGGGTGCGCAGCGGGGTGGTGTCGGCGAACAGGCCTCGTCGGGTCCGTCCCCCGTCGCTTCGCTCGCCTCGTCGCGGTCGTTCGCTCACCCAAGGATCCTATGCACCACGTGCCCACGACCCGCGCGGTGAGACCGGGGACCGTGCGCGGAACCACCACCGCCGACCCGCCCGCCGCGCGATCCCGACGGCCGGGCCTCGCCCTACGGCGCCAGGCGCTCGATCACCCACCGGTCGGCGCGGGCGTCGAACCGGTAGCGCAGCCGGTCGTGCAGGCGCGAGGTGCGGCCCTGCCAGAACTCGACGTGGGTGGGCCGGATCCGCCAGCCGCCCCAGTGCGGCGGGGGCGGGATCTCGTCGTCGGCGGCGAAGCGGGCCTCGGTGGTGGCGTAGAGGTCCTCGAGGGCGGTGCGGTCGCGCACCGTCGCCGACTGCGGCGACGCCCACGCCCCGAGCTGTGAGGTCCGCGGCCGGGTCCGCCAGTACGCGGCGGTCTCGTCGGAGTCGAGCAGCTCGACGGTCCCGACGACGGTGGCCTGCCGCTGCAGCCCGTACCAGGGGAAGGTCACCGACGCCTGGCGCGTCTGGCGCAGCTGGTGGGACTTCTCCGAGGTGTAGTTGGTGAAGAAGGTGACCCCGCGCTCGTCGACGTCCTTCGCGAGCACGGTACGGGTGGTCACCCGGTACTCGTCGTCGGAGGTCGCGAGGACCATCGCGTTCGGGTCGGGCAGCTCGGCCTCCCGCGCCCGGGCGAGCCAGGCCAGGAGCTGCTCGTGCCACGTCGCGGCGAGGTCGCCGACGTCGAGCTCGCCCACCCGGTAGTCGACGCGCATGCCCGACAGGGCGTCGTGCGCACCGGCCGGGGCCGTCGCTGAGTCCACCCGCTGCTCCCCTCGGCCTCGGCGCCCCTGCGGCGCGTCCGGACACCGTAGGTACCGCCACCGCGAAGCGGACACCCCGTGACGGACGACACGACCCCGCCACGCGACAGTGACGTGGGCGACAGCCACGACCGACCGGCCTTGGGAGGATGGCCGACGTGACCACGACCACCGCTGAATCAGTGAAGATCCCAGCAGAGCTCCTCCCCGCCGACGGGCGCTTCGGCTGCGGCCCCTCGAAGGTCCGGCCCGAGCAGCTGCGCGCGGTCGCCGACGCGGCCGACGTCATGGGCACCTCGCACCGCCAGAAGCCGGTCAAGTCGCTGGTCGGGCGCGTACGGGCGGGCCTGTCGGAGCTCTTCTCCCTCCCCGAGGGCTACCAGGTCGTCCTCGGCAACGGCGGGAGCACCGCGTTCTGGGACGCGGCCGCGGCCGGGCTGATCCGCGAGCGCTCGCTGCACCTGACCTTCGGCGAGTTCTCCGCCAAGTTCGCCTCGGTGGCGAAGGGCGCGCCGTTCCTGGCCGACCCGGTCGTCGTGTCCTCGGACCCGGGCACGGCCCCCGAGCCCCGCTCCGACGACTCGGTCGATCTCATCGGCTGGGCCCACAACGAGACCTCGACCGGCGTCGCCCTGCCGGTGTCCCGCCCCGCGGGCAGCGACGGGAAGCTCGTGGCGATCGACGCGACGTCGGGCGCAGGCGGCCTGCCGGTCGACATCGGCCAGAGCGACGTCTACTACTTCGCGCCGCAGAAGTGCTTCGCCTCCGACGGCGGTCTCTGGATCGCGATCATGTCGCCCGCCGCCCTGGCGCGCGTGGACGAGATCGCCCGGGACAAGCCGGGCGACCGCTGGATCCCCGAGTTCCTCTCGCTCCCCACGGCGATCGACAACTCGGGCAAGGACCAGACCTACAACACCCCCGCCGTCGCGACGCTGATCATGCTGGCCGACCAGATCGAGTGGATGAACGCGCAGGGCGGGCTGTCCTGGACCACGGCGCGCACCAAGGAGTCCTCCGACCGGCTCTACACCTGGGCGGAGAAGACCTCGTACACCACGCCGTTCGTGGCCGATCCCGCCCACCGCTCGCAGGTCGTCGGGACCGTCGACTTCTCCGACGACGTGGACGCCGCCGCGGTCGCGAAGGTGCTGCGCGCGAACGGGGTCGTGGACACCGAGCCGTACCGCAAGCTCGGCCGCAACCAGCTGCGGGTCGGCATGTTCCCGGCGATCGACCCGGACGACGTCACCAAGCTCACCGAGTGCATCGACCACGTCGTCGGCGCGCTGTAGGTGGCCTTCGGCCAGGTGAGCAGGAATCCGTGCGACGGCGCGGATTTCTGCTCACGAGCCGTCAGGCACCTCCCCCGTGGTGTCGTCCGACACCCGGCGCGCCTCCCTCGGACGGGGTGGGTGCTCGCCTAGCGTCGTCGTGCGAAGCGGTGCGGCCCGGGCCGGGGCCCGCCGCCGAGCAGCGCGGGCGACGGGGAGGCCGACCATGCGAGAACTCCGGGTGGTGGGTCTGGGCGAGGACACCGCGACCGTGATCCTCGAGGACCCGATCCGTCACGAGCGCTTCGTGGTGCCCTCCGACGAACGGCTGCGCGCCGCCGCGCGCGGCGACGTCCGTCGCCTGGGCCAGATGGAGATCGAGACGACGAGCCCGCTGCGGCCGCGCGACATCCAGGCGCGGATCCGCGGCGGGGAGTCGGTCGCCGACGTGGCCGCCGGGGCGGGGGTCCCGGCGGCCCACGTCGAACGCTTCGCCTACCCCGTCCTGCTCGAGCGCTCCCGGGTGGCCGAGATGGCGGGCCGGGGGCACCCGGTCCGCGAGGACGGCACCCCGGACCCCCGGACCCTGCTCGAGATCCTCACGACGACCTTCGCCGGGCGCGGGCAGGACCTCGCCGACGGGTCGTGGGACGCCTGGAAGGGCGAGGACGGCCTCTGGTCGGTGTCGCTGTCGTGGCGGACGGGCCACTCCGACCACCTCGCGCACTGGACCTTCACCCCGGGCAGCTCGGGCGGTGCCGTCGCGCCCCGCGACGAGCCGGCGCGGGACCTCCTGGGCCTCGCGCCCGCCCCCGGGCCCCGCCGCGCCGACGGCTCGGCGGCCCGGGCCGAGCAGGCCGACGACGCCGGGACGGTGCCGCAGGCCGCGGACGACGAGGACGAGGAGCTCGGGCAGGGGGCCCTGGCCGTCGGCGGCGGGCCCGCCCGCCCCCGGAGCCCGCGCGGCTCCGGCACCCCCGGCGGCCGGGCTCCGGGAACCGGCGGCGCCGCCCGCCGCGGCTCCCGTGCGGTCCCGGACCAGCGCGGATCGGACGACCGCCCGGCGGCCGACCAGCGCGCCACCGAGTCCCGCGGGGCCGAGCCCCGCTCCACCGAGCCCCGCTCCACCGAGCCTCGGGCGACCGAGCCCCGGGCGACCGAGTCCCGCGCGACCGAGCGACGCGCCCGCGACACCGGGCGGGGCGCCGCCGCCCGCCACCGCGGGGAGGGCACCCGCCCCGAGCCGGCCCGGCCGGACTCGTCCCGGCCCGAGCCGCGCCCGGACTCGTCGCGGACCGACCCGGGTCGCGACGACGGCGGTGGGGACGACCCGGAGCGCGCCCGGGCCCGCGGGCGGGGACGCACCCACCCGATCGTGCCGTCGTGGGAGGACGTCCTGCTCGGGGTCCGCTCGCCCCGCTCCTGAGCCACGCGAGCCCTCGGCGGCCCCTCAGCCGGTGGGGACACCCCGCACGGCCACGACCAGCAGTGGCAGCACCGCCACGCCCATCCCGGCGAAGGCGCCCCACACCGCCCACCGCCAGGCCGGGACGCGGCGGTTCAGCCACAGGGCGGGCACCAGCCCGGCGACGACCACGAGGTCGATGAGCAGCCCGACGAGGCCGAGACCGGCCACCATCGGCACCGCGAGCGTGAGGTTCACCAGCAGCACGAGGCCCGCGACCAGGGCCGCCAGCGTGAGGCCGGTCCCCCACGGGGTCGGCTCGCTGAAGACGGTGGACACCCGCGCGCGGCCGCGTCGCCCGCGCCGGGGCAGCTCGACCTCCGGCACCCGGGTCACCGAGCGCACCGCCCGCAGCGGCACCCGGACCCCGGTCACCGGGTCGCAGTAGTCCACGGAGCGCCCCAGGGCCACGGAGACGCGCGCGGCGAGGTGGCGGCCGGTCCGGCTCACCCGGACCGCCTCCGGGGCGCGAGGGGCCGCTCCGGACCGCGTGACGCCGTCCGCGGCGCGGGCCCACTCGTCGAGGAGCTCCACGAGTTCGGCGGGGAGGTCGGTCCCCGGGGCGTACGCGCCCCACCCGACGACCGCCCCGTCGTCCTCGCCCACCGGGTGGCCCCCCACCAGGGCCCGCCCCCGCAGGGCCGCCACCTCCAGCACCGTCACGAGACCCCGTCCGAGGATCCGGCTCCTCCGCCGCCGACGGCGTGGAAGGCCACGGCGGCCGCCGTGGCGACGTTCAGCGAGTCGACCCCGGCCGCCATCGGGATGCGCACCCGGTGATCGGCCCGCGCGAGGGCCTCGTCGGAGAGCCCCGGTCCCTCGGCCCCCAGCAGCAGCGCCACCCGGTCCGCGCCGGCCAGCGCCTCCGGCACCGTGTCCCCGCCCGGGGTCAGCGCCGCCAGCACGAAGCCCGCGCGGCGCAGGGCAGCGTCGAGCACCGGCCACCCGGCGCCGAGGAACGGCACCCGCAGCACGTGACCCATCGACACCCGCACGCTGCGGCGGTAGAGCGGGTCGGCGCAGCCGGGGGCGAGCAGGACGGCGTCGACGCCCAGCGCGGCGGCGTTGCGGAAGAGCGCGCCGAGGTTCTCGTGGTCGTTCACGGCCTCGAGCACGGCCACGCGGCGCGCGCGGGCGAGGAGGTCGTCGAGGGCGGGCGCCGGGGCCCGGTCGGCGCTCGCGAGCACGCCGCGGTTGAGGTGGAACCCCACGACGGAGGCCATGGTCTCGGCGTCGGCGACGAAGGCGGGGACGTCCAGCGCCGCCAGCTCCGGCCCGAGCTCGTCGATCCGGCGCCGCACGCCCAGCAGGGCCCGCGGCGGGTACGCCGAGCCGAGGAGGCGCCGCACCACGACGGTGCCCTCGGCGAGGACGAGGCCGCGCCCACCGGGGCGGTCCGGACGGCGGTCGGCGCGGGAGAGGTCACGGAAATCCGCCAGTCGGGCGGTGTCCGTCCCCTCGGGCGCCGGCCCGGCCAGCTCCACGATCCGCACCACGCTCCGCATCGTTCCAGACCCGATCTCCGGACTCCGGCGACACCGCTCACGACGCGGGGTGTGCCGGGCGCGCGAGGGGGGCATGCCCTGCGCACGGGACCCGTCGGCGCGGCGTGATCCCCGCCCGTGATCGAGCCCGGCACCGCTGGGCCCTGACGGCACGGGCACCGGCTGCCAGGATGGAGGGCGGACCACGGAGACGAAGCGCTGCGGAGCCCGACCATCCGGGGAGCGACGAAGCGCGGGGGTGCTCGATCCGCCCTGGTGGATCGAGCGCTGTGGAACCCGACCGGACGGACGGGTCCAGCCGCGGGGCACGGGAGGCGAGACGTGAGCGAGATGCGGGTGGTCGGCGTGCTGGCCGTCGACGACGCGGCACAGCAACCGGCGTCGGAGACGAACCGGCACCCCGTGGTGCTCCTGCAGGAGACCCAGGGGAAGCGCTGCCTGCAGATCTGGATCGGGCTGGCCGAGGCGGAGGCGATCGCCCTCGAGCAGCAGGGCAGGCTCCCCGAGCGGCCGCTGACCCACGTGCTCATCGCCGACGTGGTGACCGCCCTCGGGCGCACCCTCGAGCGGATCGAGATCACCGAGGTGCGCGGCGGGACGTTCTACGCCGACCTGGTGTTCGACCGGGGGCTGCGGGTCTCCGCACGCCCGAGCGACTCGATCGCGATCGCGCTGCACGTCGACGTGCCGATCCACGCCACCGAGGCCGTCCTCGCCGAGGCCGGGGTGCTGGTCGACGACGACGAGTCCGGCGAGGAGGGCAGCTCGGCGGTCCCCGACGAGGAGGAGGTCGACCGCTTCCGCGCCTTCCTCGACAACGTCTCGCCGGAGGACTTCGGCCGCGGCGCCTGAGACAGATCGACCCCTCGTGTGCGACCACTGAGTCTGCACATGCGCCCAGCGGTCCCCATGATCAAGAGGCTCCGCTGAACGGACGCTATGACGAGGCGAACGGTTGTCGCCCCTGGTGTGTGACACACGGCTGTGTCACCGTGAAACGGGTCGTCGGGGGATGCGAACACCGTCCCCGCCCGCCGGCGGATCGTCAGCCGGCGGTGCGGGCCGAGAGAGGGAGCCGGGCACTGATGGGGCCGACCGCCGCCGTACCGACCAGCTCGGCGCACGTTCCGGACGATCCCTCCGACGGACCGTCGTGGCGCGGCGTCCTGGTGGGCAGCCCACCGTGCCGCCGCCGGTCGCCGGGAGGCGGGAACCGGCTCTGATGGGCCGGGTCGTCACCCGCACCGACCTCTCCGCCCGCGACCAGTACCGCACGAAGGTCCGTCGCTGCCTGGAGGCCCTGCGCCGGATGGTGAGCGAGGGACGTTTCGCCGCGGACGAGCTGCGGACCGGGGTCGAGCTGGAGCTCGCGCTGGTCGACCAGGCCATGGAACCGGCGATGCTCAACCACGCCGTGCTCGACCGCTCGGCCTCGGACCTGCTCACCACCGAGCTCGGGCGCTGGAACCTCGAGATCAACCTGCCGCCGCGCACCCTGCCGGGCGCGGCCGCGTGCCGCCTCGAGGACGACGTCGTGTCCTCGATCGCCTGTGCCCGCCGCTCGGCCGCCGTCGTCGGGGCCACCCCGGTGACGATCGGCATCCTGCCCACCCTGGGCGCCGAGCACCTCGACTCCGACCAGCTGACCGACGACCCCCGCTACGACCTGCTCAACCGCCAGATGGTCGACGCCCGCGGCGAGCCGTTCCGGCTGGACATCCGCGCCCCGCGGTCGGGTGGGCCCGGCAGCCGGGACGAGCACCTGGTCCTCGACGTCGACTCGATCGCCCCCGAGGCCGCCTGCACCTCGATCCAGCTGCACCTGCAGCTCACCCCGGAGACGTTCCCGGCGCACTGGAACGCCGCCCAGGCCGTCGCCGGCGTCCAGGTGGCGATCGCCGCGAACTCGCCGTTCCTGCTCGGCCACCGGCTCTGGGCCGAGACCCGCGTGCCGCTGTTCGAACAGGCCGTCGACGTGCGCACCGTCGAGCTGCGCAACCAGGGCGTCCGTCCGCGGGTGTGGTTCGGCGACCGGTGGGCCTCCTCGGTGACCGACCTGTTCGAGGAGAACGTCCGGTACTTCCCGGCCCTCCTCCCGATGGTCGACGACGAGGACCCCCTCGCCGCCCTCGACGCCGGGCAGGCGCCCGGCCTGCACGAGCTGCGGCTGCACTCGGGCACCGTCTGGCGGTGGAACCGCCCGGTGTACGACGTCTCCGGGGGCGTCGCCCACCTGCGTCTCGAGAACCGGGTGCTGCCGGCGGGCCCGACCGCGATCGACGCGGTGGCCAACGCGATGTTCTTCTACGGGCTGGTACGGGCGCTGGTGGCCTCCGAGCACCCGCCGTGGCGCTCGATGACCTTCGACGCCGCGTACGACAACTTCGTCGAGGGCGCGCAGCACGGCATGGACGCCGAGCTCTTCTGGCCCGGCGAGGGCACCGTCGGGGTCGACCGGCTCGTGCTCGACCGGCTCCTCCCCCTGGCCCGGGAGGGCCTGCGCTACTGGGACGTGGACGAGTCGGTCGCCGACCGCTACCTCGCGGTCATCGAGGCGCGGTGCCGCACCGGCTGCACGGGCGCCTCCTGGCAGACCCAGATGGTGGCCGCGCTGGAGAAGAACGGCTGTCCGCGCGACGTCGCCATGCGCCGGATGCTGGAGCGCTACGTGGAGCACATGAGCGCGAACATCCCGGTGCACACGTGGCCGGTGATGGAGGAGCGGGTCTGAGCCCGGCGGTCGGTCCCGGGGCCGCTCAGGCCGCGGCGGCCGTCCGGGACGCCCGGCGCGCCTGCCAGGCGAGCAGGCCCGCCGCGACGACGACGGTCGCGACCGTCGCCACCCCGCCGATCACCAGCGGCGCGCGGCCGCCGAGCACCTCCGCGAGCCACCCGAGGACCGGCCCGCCCAGGGGGGTGCCCCCGAGCAGCACGAGCATGTAGATGCCCATGACGCGCCCGCGCATGTTCTCGCTCACCCCGAGCTGCACCGCCGCGTTGGCCGCCGTCGTGAAGACCAGCTGGCCCAGCCCCGTCGGGACCAGCAGGAGCGCGGTGAGCGCGTAGGTCGGCATGACGCCGGTGAACAGCTCCGCCACGCCGAAGAAGAGCCCGGCGATCAGCACCGTGCGCAGCCGGGGGCGTCCGACCCGGCGGGCCGCGACGAAGGTCCCCGCCAGACAGCCGACCGCGAGCGCCGAGGTGAGCAGCCCGTAGGACTCCGCGCCGCGACCGAAGACGTTGCGCGCCGTGATGGCGAGCGTCATGAAGAAGTTGATGCCGAACGTCGAGACGAAGAAGACCACGATGAGCAGCACGACGAGGTCCGGGCGGTGCCGGACCTCCCGCAGCCCCTCGAGCACCGCGCCGAGCGCCCGCCCGGGCCGCTTCTCGTAGGCGAACATGTCCGACTGCCGCATCAGCGCGAGGCCGGTCACGACCGCCACGAAGGTCGCGGCGTTGACGAGGAACACCCATCCGGTGCCGATCGCCGCGATCATCAGGCCGGCGACGGCGGGCCCGACGATGCGGGCGGTGTTGAACGTCATCGAGTTCAGGGCGACGGCGTTCGTCAGCGCCCCCGGACCCACCATCTCGCCCGCGAAGGACTGCCGCACCGGGGCGTCGACCGCGGAGAAGCAGCCGTTCACGAAGCACAGCACATAGACCATCGCCAGCGTCGCCGCGCCGGTGACGTCGAGCAGCCCGAGGGTGAGCGCGCAGACCCCCATGCCCACCTGGAGGGCGATGAGCAGGTGGCGCTTGTCGTAGCGGTCGGCGAAGGCGCCGCCGAAGAGCGAGAGCAGCAGGGTCGGGCCGAACTGCAGGGCGGCCGCGACGCCGAGCGCGACCGGGCTCCCGCCGGAGAGGTCGAGGACCAGCCAGTCCTGGGCCACCCGCTGCATCCAGGTGCCGACGAGCGAGATGACCTGGCCGGAGGCGAAGAGCCGGTAGTTGCGGTTGCGCAGCGAGGCGAACATCGCCGTCCCTGCGGTCACCGTTGCCTCACATGAATTGAGCTTACCTAAGTTTCCGCGACCGGGTGGGCCGTGGCGGCGGTGCGACCGCGCCGCGCCGCCGCCGGACCCGTCGCGGATCAGGGCTTGGTGTCCTCGAGGGCGAAGCCCACCTTGAGGGTCACCTGGTAGTGCCCGACCTCGCCGTTCTCCACGTGGCCGCGGATCTCGGAGACCTCGAACCAGCTGATGTCGCGCAGCGTCTGGCCCGCGCGCTTGATGGCTCCCTGGATCGCGTCGTCCACGCTCTTCTCGGACGATCCGACGATCTCGGTCTTCGAGTAGATGTTGTCCGCCACTAGGGCCTCCTCGCCTCGGTGGCGCGCGTTCGCGTGCCACGTCGAACCGGTACCCGCTCGCTCCCGGACGTTCACACGGGCACCGTCACCACGACCCGCGTCACATCGCGGCGTCACCCGACGAGCCCGTGACCGTGAGGGGGGTGCCGTGGACGCCGAGACGGACCAGCGCCGCGTCGAGGGCGATCTCCAGCGGGCGCACGTCGCGGGCGAGCCGGGCGAGCATGAGGCCGCCCTGGACCGCGGCGAGCAGGACCCCGGCGAGCTCGGCGGGCTCGCCGGCCGCGGTGACGGACCCGTGCTCCCGGCCGACACGCACCAGGTGCGCGAGGCCGTCACGCCACCGGTCGAAGGCGGCGGCCTGGTGCTCGCGCAGGACCGGGTCGTCGTCGACCTGGCTGCTCAGCACCCCCAGCGGGCAGCTCAGCGGACCGTCGCCCCCGCGGTGCATCGCGAGGAGGTCGACCGCCCAGGCGCGGACGTCACCGTCGGTGCCGGGCGCGAGGCGGGGCTGGCCGGCGAGCACCAGGGCGAGCTGGTGGTCGATGACGGCGAGCACCAGGCCCTGCTTGCCGCCGAAGTGGTGGTAGAGCTGCGACTTCCCGGTGCCCGTCGCCGCCAGCACGTCACCCACCCCGGTGGCCGCGATGCCGTGGGCCTGCATGAGCGCGGCCGCGGCGTCGACCATCTGCGCACGGGTCCGGCGCCCGCGTGCCGTCGACGGCCGGTCTCGCGCACGGGACTCGTCGACGCTCACCCCTCGACTGTACCGATAGGTACATTCACCGATAGGCTCCGACCATGACGATCGCGGGACCGACGGGCCCCCCGGGGACCGGGAACGACCCCGCCGGGGAGCGCGCGCCGTCGGAGGCCGACGCGACGTCGCCCGAGGAGCCCGGGGAGCCGCCGGAACCCCGGAGCCGCCGGAGCCCCCGGAGCCGCCGCCCCGGGCCGCGCCGGAGCCCGAGTACGGCTTCCCGCGGGCCCTGTGGCGCGGGCTGGCCCGCATCCCGGTCCCGCCGCCCGCGGACCCGAGAACCTGGCGCAGCCCCCTGCGCGGGACGTGGCTGACCTCGGTGTTCGGCTCGGTGCTGCTGGTCGGACTGCCGATCGTCATCCTCACCGGGCTGATGTCCTTCATCGCCTACGGCCCGCAGTTCGGCCAGGCGATCCCCGGCGACGTCGGGTACCTGCACCTGCCGTTCTTCGACTGGCCGTCGAACCCGTCGTGGTTCTACCGGCTCACCCAGGGTCTGCACGTGGTCGGCGGCATGGTCCTCACGCCGATCGTGCTGGCCAAGCTGTGGTCGGTGGTGCCCAAGCTCTTCGTCTGGCCGCCGGTGCGCAGCCTCGCCCAGCTGCTGGAACGCCTCTCCCTGATCGCCCTCGTCGGCGGCGTCCTCTTCGAGTTCACCACCGGCCTGATGAACAGCCAGTACGACTACTCGTGGGGCTTCGGCTTCTACACCGCGCACTACTACGGGGCCTGGGTCTTCATCGCCGGCTTCGTGACGCACGTCGCGATCAAGCTCCCGACGATGCTCCGGGCGCTGCGCGTCGGACCGGGCGGCACGGGTGCGCTCGGACGCTGGCTGCACGACTCGCCGGCGGAGACCGAGCCCGAGCCGATGGACTCCCACGGGCTGGCGGCGCTCGCCCCGAACCGGCCGACCCTGTCACGCCGCGGCCTGATCGGGATGATCGGCGGCGGCAGTCTGCTGGTCGGGGTGCTGAGCATCGGTCAGACCTGGGACCGGCTGCGGCCGCTGGCGCTGCTCTCCCCGCGCGGGCAGTCCTACGGCACCGGCCCGAACGACTTCCAGATCAACCGGACGCTCGCCGGCTCCGGGATCGACCCGGTGGCGCTCGACGACGGCTGGCGGCTCCGGTTGACCGGCGGGTCGAGTGCGGTGTCGCTGAGCCGGGGGGCGCTGCTCGCCATGCCGCAGCACACGGCGACGCTGCCGATCGCCTGCGTCGAGGGGTGGTCGGTGACGCGGACGTGGACCGGGGTCCGGCTCCGCGACCTCGCCACGCTGGCGGGCGTGGCCGACCCGGACAACGCCTTCGTCCAGTCGATCGAGACCTCCGGGGCCTTCGCCCGCGCGACGCTGCAGTCCAACCAGGTCCTGAACCCGGACGCGCTGCTGGCGCTGAAGGTCGGGAACCCGGGCGAGGACACCGTCGACCTGGCCCCGAACCACGGCTACCCGGCGCGGGTGATCGTCCCGGCGCTGCCCGGGGTCCACAACACCAAGTGGGTCTCGTCCATCGACTTCCGCCGGAAGGCCGCGTGATGCGGGCCGCGCTGCGCTTCTGGCGCTACCTCTACGGCGAGAACCCGCTGCACCTGCTGGCCATGGTGGGCTGCTTCGCCCTGGTCGGGTACGTCGTCTCGTTCGTCTACCCGGGCCCGGAGGACCTCGCGCTGCTGATCTGGTTCGTCGGCGCCGTGCTCGCCCACGACCTGGTGCTCTACCCGCTCTACGCCCTCGCCGACCAGCCGCTGGTGATCGCCCGCTGGGCACGACGGCGGGTCCTCCCGCGCCGTCCCCCGCTGGTCCCGGCGATCAACCACGTGCGGGTGCCGGTCCTGGGGTCGGCGGTGCTGGGGCTCATCTACTTCCCCACGATCACCCAGCGCGGCGAGGACGCCTTCCGGTTCACCGCCGCGCTGGGCACGGCCGGCATCTACCGGCACTGGCTGCTGATCACCGGGGTGCTGTTCCTGGGCAGCGCCGTCGTGTACGCCCTGCGCCTGGGGGCGGCGGCGGGCCGCGGTGTGCTGCGGCGGCATCGAGCGGTACCGCCCCCGCGGCTCCGCCCGGTGACGGCGGGTCGGCAGCCACGGCTCCGCCCGAGGACTCCGCGCCCGCGACTCCGGCGACGCCCGCGGCTCCGCCCGGTGACGGCGGGTCGGCAGCCACGGCTCCGCCCGAGGACCCCACGCTCGAGGAGCCTGTACCGGCGGCTTCCGCGCCCGAGGAGACCGTGTCGGGCCCCGGCGAACCGGGCGCCTCCGCGGACGTCGAGCCCGGACGGGAGGGACCGGCCCCGGACCCCGTCGTCCCGGAGCCCGAACCCGATCCCCGACCGGATGCCGACACGAGCGAGCGCTCCTGACGCGCGGCGCCGGAACATCGTCGGCTCCGTGGTCCTCGGCCGTGGTCGGACGGCGCCGAGTGGACCTCAGGGGCTGCCTGAGCAGCCGTGCGGAGTCCACTCGCCGCCGGTGCTCGGCCAGGATGCCCGCGAGTGGACGCCGAGGGCTGCCGGGGCGACCGTGCGGGTCCACTCGGCCCACGTGAGCCCGTGCGGGATGCGACTGCTCGCCGCGTCGGGTGACGAGAGGTCGCCACCACCTCCAGGAAACCGAGTCCTCAGGACTCGGTTTCCTCACGGGTTCGCTGGGTGGAGGCGGCAGCTACGCCTGCGCGAGCTCCCGCTCGGGGATCTCCGCCTCCATCTCGCGGATGATCGGCAGCACCTTCTCGCCGAACTGCTCGATCTCCTCCTTGACGTGGAGGAAGCACAGCAGCGAGAGGTCGACGCCGAGCTTCTTGTACTCGATCAGCCGCTCGGCCACCTGCTCGGCGGTGCCGATCAGCTGGGTCTTGAACCCGTCGTTGTACTGCACGAGGTCCTCGAACGAGGACTCCGCCCACATGCCCTTGCCGTCCGGGGCCGACGCGCCGCCCTGCTGGACGGCCTGCCGGAAGCCCTCGACCTGCTCCACGTTGGCCTTGTCGACGATCTCGCGCAGGGTGTCGCGGGCCTCCTTCTCGGTGTCCCGGACGATCATGAAGCCGTTGAGCCCGAAGTTCACCGAACGGTTGTTCTCGGCCGCGGCGGCGTTGACGTCGTCGAGCTGCTCGATCACGCCGTCGAAGTCCTTGCCGTTCGAGAAGTAGAAGTCGGACACGCGGCCGGCCATCCGGCGCGCCGCCGACGAGTTGCCGCCCTGGAAGATCTCGGGGTGCGGCCGCTCGGGGGTGTTCAGCGGCTTGGGCTTCAGCGAGTACTCGTGGAAGCGGTAGAAGTCGCCGAGGAACGTGAAGTCGTCCTCTTCCCAGATGCCCTTGAGGCAGCGGATGAACTCCTCGGTGCGCCGGTAGCGCTCGTCGTGCTCGAGCCACGGCTCACCGAAGGCGGTGAACTCGCCCTTGAACCAGCCGGACACGACGTTGGTCGCGAAGCGGCCGTTCGTCAGGTGGTCGGCGGTCGCGCCGAAGTTGGCGAAGACGCCGGGGTGCCACATGCCCGGGTGCACGGCGGCCATGACCTTGAGGCGCTCGGTGGCCAGCATGATCGCGAGCGAGAGCGACGTGGATTCGTGCTGGTACTCCGCGGAGTAGCTGGCCATGTAGCGCACCTGCGACAGGGCGTACTCGAAGCCGCTGTTCTCGGCCGCGATGGCGGTCTCGCGGTTGTAGTCCCAGCTCCAGTCGGTGCGCTGCTCGATACCGCTGGTGACCAGGCCCCCCGACACGTTGGGGACCCAGTAGGCGAACTTCAGGGGGTCGGACGGGGTGCCGACGGACACGATGAGCCTCCTCGAGGCAGGGTGGATCGCCCCGGCCGACGCGCCGGGGCGGAGAACGATCAGGAGATGAGGGCGTGGGTCAGGGCCGACACGCCTGGGTCGCCGACAGCCCGAAGTCGACGTGCCTGCGGCGCGTCAGCGAAACTCCGGCGAAACCCATCGGACGCAACCGTTCCGGCCGTCCCCCCGGCGTGTCAACCGGCCAGCCGTTCCGCTCACACCGGGTTTGGCGCTACCCGACGCACCGGGTGGGGGCGCGTCCGCCGCTAGGGTCACGGCGTGTCCGATCCCGAACCCGACGCCGGGTGGCAGCCCCCGCCGCTGCCCCGCCGGCTCACCGACCCGGTGCCGGTGATCCTCGTCGGGTCGGTGATCTGGCTGGCCGGGCTCGTCGTGCTCGGTGCGCTGGCGTTCACCGGCACGCGCCCGGTGGACCCGTGGCTCTGGGCGTGCGTGGTCGGTGTCGGCCTCGGGGCGGTCGGGCTGGGCGTCCTGGCGCTGCAGCGGCGCGCGGTCGCCCGCGGGTCCCGGGGCGCGCAGAAGCTGTAGCGGCGGACTCAGGGTCCCGCGAGGGCCCACGCGGCGAGCAGGCCGCGCACCGGGTCGTCGGTGTGCACCCCGGCGTCGTCCACCCAGACCCCGGGGAAGACCTCACGTGACGAGCCCGAGCGGTCGTCGTCGGCGACCGTGACGCGCAGGCGCCGGTGCACGACGACGCTGCCCACCGGCAGCGCCCGGCCCACGGCGGCCGCCCACGCCGCGGCGGCCGGCAGGTCCGTCCAGCGGGTCGCGACGCCGGGCGAGCGGACCTCGCCGTGGTGGCCCGCTCCCGCCGTCGGCAGGTCGAGCAGGTCGGCGAGCGCGGACGCTCCGCCCGGGGCCACCGGCACGACGCCGGCCGGGTCGAGCGCCGCCAGCAGCCACGGCCGGTCGAGGACGGCGGGCGCCGCGCCGCGATCGGGATCGGCCTCGGCCACGCGCCCGGCCGCCGTGCGGACCCGGGGCGGCGGCTCGACGTCGGACACGTCCACCCGACGGGCGTCGACGGCCTCGGCCAGCGCGGTGTGCGCGGCCAGGACGCCCGCGGCCGGGACCGACCGGGCCGGGTCGGCGAGCCGGGCGAGCAGGTCCGTGGCGTGGTCGGCGTCCTCCACCCGCAGGTCGGTGCGGACCCCCACGGCGGTCAGGAACCCGGCGTCGAGCACGGCGGGACCGGGCACCGGGTCGTAGAGCGCGCACAGGGCGGCGACGAGGCCCGGGTCGTCGTCGGCGGTCTTCGGTGGGCCGGACGCCTCGTCGGGCAGCCGCCAGTGCCCGGGCGCCTGCCCGGCGAGGCGGGCGTGGCGCGCGAGCCACCACGCCGTGTACGGGACCGGCTCGCCCGGCAGCGCGACGAGCGCGGAGCGCACCGACCGGTCCGACGCGAGCAGGGCCCACGCGGCGTCCCAGCGGTCGTCGGCGACCAGGTCGAGGTCCCGGACGGCGACCATCGCGCTCGGTGGTCCGGAGGGCTCGTCGACGCCCCAGGCCGTGGCCGGGTCGACCTCCTCGGCCCACCACGCCTCCTCGTCGTCGAGGTCGTGGTCGGGACCGGCGGGGGCGTCGTCGCGGACGAGCGCGAACCCGTCGAGCACCCCGGCCGCCAGCAGCGCGGAGCGGGCGTGCCCGTGCGCGGCGGCCTCGGCGAGCACGCCGACCGGTGAGTCGTCCCCGAGCACGGCCCGCAGCGCCCCGTCCGGGAGCACCAGCTCGTCCGCGCGTCGGTACCCGCCCTCGGCGTCGGGCAGGGCGAGCGCGCCCCAGGCGGGGTCGGCGCCGTCCTCGCCCGACCCGGCCAGCAGGAGGAGCACCAGCCGCGCGAGCCCGTCGACGTCGAGGCCGGCGTCGGCGTCGTCGACCGAGCGGGCCACCGCCTCGCGGAGCTCCGGCTCCTCGAGCAGCGAGCCCGCGTCGGCGCGACGTGCCCCGAGCGAGGCGAGCAACGGGTGCACCGCCGCCGGGTCGACGAGGCGGAGGGAGACGAAGCGGAGCGGAGCTCGACCGTCGACGGAGCCCGGCAGCAGCTCGCCGGCGAGCACGTCGGCGAGCGCGGGATCCGGCAGCAGCGTGCCCCGGGGGCCCGGCACGAGCCGCCCGTCGGCCAGCGGCACCGGGAGCGCCGCGAGTTCCTCGCGGGCCGCGGCCACCGAGGGCGTCGCGGTGAGTGCCTCGTACAGCGCGCGCCACCACGACGGCGGGCGGCGCAGCCCGGCGAGCCGGTCGGCGAGGGCGGCCGGGCCGAGTCGCGTGACGCCGAGGGTCGCGAGGGCCGCGGCGTCACGAGGGCCCCCGACGACGGCGGACGCGAGGTCGGGCACCGCGCCCGCCAGGGCCGCGAGCAGGGTGTCGGCGGGATCGGCACCGGTGTCGACCACGAGCGCGTGGGCCGGGGCGAGGTCCTCGCCGTCGGCGGCGGGCAGCCACCGCTCACGACGGAGGGCCTCGGTCACGGCGTCGCGCAGGACGGCGTCGACCTCCGAGGCCGGCAGCGCCGCCGCGGGCACCAGGGCTGTCCGCCGATCCGGCGGGAGCGCCGCGACGAGGGTCGGGTAGGACGCCGCCGCGGCGCGCAGCACGTGGGTGGTGACCGCCCCGGCACGGACCCGGCGCCGGTCGGGGTCCAGCGGGACGGTGACGACGAGGCGGGCGGGCAGCGTCGTCGTCTCCTCCGTCGGGGTCGGCGCGTGCAGGACCTCGGCGCGGGCCGGGCCGCCCGGCCCGGCGACGGCGGCCCAGAGTCCTTCCCAACGGGTGCGCCCGCGGTCCTCGACGGCGAGTCCGGGGCGCCCGCCGTCGTCGAGCACCTCCGGGGGCAGCTCGCCGGCCAGCGGCAGCGTCGTCCACGTGCGCGTCGCGGGGCCGGGCCCCCGGATCGTGACCGTCGTCGTCCCGCCGGGCCCGGGCGCGTCCTCGCGGCGCACCAGGTCCCCGCCCGCGTCGACCCCGGCGAGCCAGCCCAGGGCGAGCAGCAGGTCGGCGGCCTCGTCGCGGGCCCGCTCCAGCAGGGGGGCGCCGGGGCCGGCGAGGGTGACCCGGACCTCGGTGTCGACGCCCACGGGGAGCGGGTCGGCGAGATCCTCGGGGTCGGCCGGCCACACCAGGCGCAGCGCGGGCACCTCGCCGCCCCGACGGTCGAGCTCGTCCGCCACCGGACCGCCGAGGGCCGCGGCGGCCTCCCGCGTCCGGGCGCGGGAGAACGCGACGCCCGCGACGCCGTCCGCGGTCCGGGTGACGACGCGCAGCGAGTCACCGAGCGCCAGCACCGCGGCGAAGCCGACCCCGAAGCGCCCGACGGTGCCCCCGTCCCGCTTCGCCGAGGCCCGCAGCGACGCGAGCGCGGCGACGCCGTCGGCGTCCAGCGGCGCGCCCGCGTTCCCGACCCGCAGCTCCGTCGTGCCCCCGGACCCCGTCACCACCCGGAGGCGCAGGGTCGTGGGCGTCCCGACGCGCGCGGCGGCGTCGGCGGCGTTCTGCGCGAGCTCGATCAGCCAGCGGTCGCGGTACCCGCCCCGGGTCAGGTCCTCCTCGGCGTTGGCGTCCTCCCGGAACCGCGCGGGCGAGGCCGACCAGGCGTCGAGGACGGCGGCGCGGAGCTCGCGGGTACGGAACGGATCGACGGGGGCCATGGCCTCACCTGCCGATCCGCCGTCGCGAGGACGACTCAGGCCCCGTCGGACTCCGCCGCCGCCGCGACCGGCTCCGCCGCGGTCTCCATGTCGACGCCGTCGTCGTAGACCAGCTCGGCGACCATGACCACCGAGCCGGTGTCGATCTGCAGCTCCGAGTGGCCGCCGCAGCCGTACTCGGCGTGGACCACGTGCCCGTCGGCGGGGACGTTGCCGTTGCCGCAGACGCCGAACGCGCCGCGCATCGACCCGGCCATCGAGAGGTAGAAACCGCAGGTGCCGCAGTGCGCGGAGACCGCGCGCGCCATCTCGGCGGCGGGGCCGAAGTCGCCGTCCGACCAGCGGGCGGCGGCGTCGAGGCGGCCCTCCGGGCTCATGACCCGGGGGCGACCGAAACCGAGCTCGTCGGCGACGGCGCGGACCTGCTCGGCGTCGTCGGGGTCCTCGGCCGGGTCGACGTCGTCGTCCAGGCTCGCGTAGGCCGGGACGAGGCGGTCGTCGTCGAGGTCGACGGGCAGCAGGTCGCCGGGCGCGAGGTCCTCGGCGCGGACCCGCTCGTTCCACGGGACCCACTCCGGGGCGACGACGGCGCCCGAGCCGGGCAGGAGCGCGACCTCCCCGACGGTGACCGGGGCGTCCGGGTCCTCGTCGGCCACCATGACCGTGACCGCCCACGTCCAACCGCGGTACCCGGGCTTCGCGGCCGCGAGGTAGTGCGTGGCGGCGGTGACCGGAGCGTCGTCGGCGGCGTCCTCGGCGTGCACCGCCAGCGCCTCGCCGACCTGGTCGGCCTCGCCGTCGGCGGCGTCGACCGCCGCGGCGCGCGCGAGATCGACCGCGTCCGCGAGGCGCGCCGGGACGGGCCGCTCCCCGGGATCGTCGGCGTGGTCGCCGTGCAGGTCGGGGCCGGTGGTGGGTTCGGCGAGGTCGTGCACGCGCACGATTGTGCCGGACGACGCCGGGTGGGCGGCGGGGCCGGGCGCGCAGGGGTCGTCCCGGGGCGCCGAGCGGACCCCCTCGGCCGACGGTGTGTGCCGCACGCGTCGATCCCTGCGGAGCCCGTGGGAACCTTCGCGCGTGCAGGCGAGAGCGGTGCTGGTGGCGGTGCTGCTCCTGGCGGGTCTGGGTTCCTGCTCCTGGACGACCACCCCGTCCGCCCCGAGCGCCGCCGGAGCGCTCGCGTCCCCGCCGCCCGGCGTCACCCGGCTCCGCGTCCAGGTGATCGGCACCGTGCCGCACGACCCCACGGCCTTCACCGAGGGCTTCGAGCTCTCCGCCGACGGCCGCACCCTCTGGGAGGGCACCGGGCTGACCGGGGCGTCCCAGCTGCGCGCGACCGACCCCGCCACCGGTGCCGTGCGGCGGGCCGTCGACCTCCCGTCGTCGCAGTTCGGCGAGGGGGTGACCGTCCTCCCCGACCGCATCTGGCAGCTGACGTGGAAGGACGGCGTCGTCTACGAGCGGGACCCCGTCACGCTGGCCGTCCGGCGCACGCTGCCCTACGACCGCGAGGGCTGGGGCATGTGCCACACCACGTCACAGGTGATCACCAGCGACGGCGGCGCCGACCTCGTCGTCCGGGACCCGACGACGTTCGCCGCCCTGCGCACCGTCCCGGTGACCCTCGGCGGTGCCCCGCTCGACCAGCTGAACGAGCTCGACTGCGGGGACGGGCGCACGGTGTGGGCGAACGTGTGGCACACCGACGACATCGTCGGGATCGACCTCACGTCGGGCCGGGTGACGGCCGTCGTCGACGCCTCGGGGCTGCGGCCGCCGTCGACCACCGGGAACCCCGACGCCGTCCTCAACGGCATCGCCGCGATCCCCGGGGCGCCCGGCGAGTTCCTGCTCGCCGGGAAGACCTGGCCGACGACCTTCCGCGTGCCGCTTCGGGCCGTGAGCCGCCAGGGGAGGACCAGCTCGCTCTATCCGGCCGAGGGCTCCCCTCGTGCCGGGGACCGACGGGCGCGGGCCGCACCTCTCGGCCAGGAGCTCCAGCACGTGCCGGTACGTCTGCCCCGTGGCGCGGGACATGCCCATCTCGCAGGTGCGGTTGCAGCTCGCGTAGGTCTCGGTCGGGTGGGCCGCGACGTCGGCGGCCTCCTCCGCGGTGGCGCCGTCGGTCAGCTCGGGGTGGAGCATCCCGCGGTCGCCGGCGTACCCGCAGCAGCCCCAGGCCGTCGGGACCACGACCTCGTCGGCGACCGCCTCCGCCACCGTGCGCAGGTCCTCGCCGATCCCGAGGTGGGTCGTGGAGCAGGTGGGGTGCAGGGTCAGCGACGCGACCTCGTCGCCGGGGCGACCGTCGGCAGGATCTCCCGCACGGTGAACGCGACCGCGTCCTCGATGCGCAGGGCCGCGACCCGTTCGTCGTCGGGCAGGAGGTGCCCGAGGCCCGCGAGCCCGTGGGTGCAGGACGACGCGTCGACGACCACCGGCAGGGCCCCGCGCTGGGTGGAGTTCCAGAGCGCGTCGACCACGCGCCGGGCCATCGCCGCGCCGCCCTCGGTGAAGCCCTTGGACTCCCACGGCGTGCCGCAGCACAGCCCGCCGATCCCCTCGGGCACCGCGACCTCGATCCCGGCGGCCTCGGCGAGGCGCAGGAACGCGTGCCCGGCCCCGTCACCGCGCTCGGGCGCGAACACCTGGTGCAGGCAGGTCGGGAAGAACACCGCGCTCGCCCCGGCGGGGTAGCGCGGCTCGGGGCGGGTGTCCCCGCCGGTCGGGACCTCCCGCGAGTAGAGCGGCACCAGGTCCTCGGGGAGCACCCGGCGGGCCACGGCCGACGCGCCCGCGGCCAACGCGGGCAGCGTCGCCGCCGCGCGCAGCGCCACACGGGCGGTGCCGGACACCCCGTCCCAGTGCCGGGCCACGGCCGTCCCGGCGGCCTGCGCTCGTGGGCCGTGGCGCTCGGCGCGCAGCCGCTTCATCAGGTCGCCGGTGTTGATCCGGACCGGGCACGCGGTGGCGCACATGCCGTCCGCCGCGCAGGTGTCGACGGCGTCGTAGGGGTAGTCCTCGGCGATCGCCGCCGCCAGGGCCGGGTCCTTCGCGGCGGCCCGGCGCAGCACGATGCGCTGGCGCGGGGTGGTCGTGACGTGGCGCGAGGGGCAGACCGGCTCGCAGTAGCCGCACTCGACGCAGGCGTCGACCTCCGGGTCCACGGTGGGCACGGTCTTGAGGTCGCGCAGGTGGGCGTCCGGGTCGTCGGACAGGATGATCCCGGGGTTGAGCAGGCCGGTCGGGTCGCAGAGCGCCTTCAGCTCGCGCATCACCCCGTAGAGCTCGTCGCCGTACTGCCGGCGCACGAACGGCGTCATGATCCGCCCGGTCCCGTGCTCGGCCTTGAGCGTCCCGTCCTGGGAGAGGACGAGGTCGACCATCTCGTCGGTGAAGCGGCGGTAGCGCTCCAGCGAGGCCTCGTCGTCGAAGCGTTCGTTGACCAGGAAGTGGACGTTGCCGTCCTTCGCGTGACCGAAGATCACCGAGCCCTCGTACCCGTGGCGGTCGAACAGCTCGGTCAGGCCGTCGCACGTCGAGGGCAGCGTCCGCACCGGCACCGAGACGTCCTCGAGCAGCGCCGTCGTCCCGGACGGCCGTGCCGCGGCGACCGCGGTGTAGAGCCCGGAGCGCAGCGCCCAGAGCGACGCGCGCGCCGTGGGCTCGCGGGTGAGGCCCGCCTCGCGGGTCAGCGGCAGCCCGGCCAGTACCGGCTCGGCGTCGGCCTGGACCGCGTCGAGCTCCTCGGCGGTCGCGGTCTGGAACTCGACCAGCAGCCCCGCGTGCCCGCTCACCTCGACGTCGCGCACCGCCTGCGGCGCCCGCGGGTCGGACTGCGCGACGACGAGGGCCCGCGCGTCGAGCAGCTCCAGGGTCTTCGCGCCCGCCTCGAGCAGCACCGGCAGCGCGTCGGTGGCGTCGGCGGTGCCCGAGAACAGCAGCATCGAGGTCGCCGCGTGCGGGAGGACCGGGAGCGTCTCGAACACCGCGTCCGCGACGAAGCCGAGCGTCCCCTCCGAGCCGACCAGCAGGTGCACCAGCAGGTCGATCGGGCGGGTGTGGTCGAGGAACGAGTTGAGCCCGTAGCCCATGGTGTTCTTCATCGAGAACAGGTGCCGCAGCCGCTCGACGGAGTGCGGGTCACCGCGCACCCGGTCGCGGAGCCGGTCGAGTCCTTCGTGGAGCGCCGGTTCGCGGTGGCGGAGCTCGTCGTCGGCGTCGGGTCGCGCGGAGTCGATGACGGTGCCCGAGGCCAGCACGAAGGTCATCGAGCGCAGCGTCGCGTAGGTGTTGAACTCGGTGCCGCACGCCATGCCCGAGGAGTTGTTGGCGACGACGCCGCCGATGGTGCACGCCTTCGACGACGCCGGGTCGGGGCCGATCTTGCGGCCGTACCGGGCGAGGCGGGCGTTCACCTCGGCGACCGTGAGCCCGGGCTGGACCCGCACGGCCCGGCCCTCGTCGAGGACCTCGAACCCGCGGAAGTGACGGCGGGTGTCGACGAGCACCCCGTCGGTCACGCCCTGCCCGGACAGCGACGTCCCGCCCGAGCGGAAGGTCAGCGCGAGCCGGTCGCGGACGCCCGAGGCGCAGCAGGTTCGCGACCTCCCGGGCGTCGGCGGGGAGCGACGACGGCCTGCGGCCGGAAGCAGGTAGTGCGAGGCGTCGTTGGCGTGCGCGGCCAGGTCGAGCGCGCGGTGGCGGACGCGGTCCGGGTCGGCCACGGCGCCGCGGAGCGCCTCGACGAGCCGCGCCGGCGTCGGTGGTCGGCGGCGCTCGCGGGCCGGTCGATGGAGGTGGGGCGGGGCGTGGTGGCCGTCACGTCCTCCACCATGACACCGCGACGCCCGCCGGACGAGCCGGACGCGCGGCCCGGCCGCGCGTCCGCAGACCGGCCGCCCACACCCGACGTGAGAAGCTGCCCCCATGCGGCCCGGTAGCGGTGCCGACGGTGCCCCGTCGGCGACCTCCGACGACGGCGGCGGCGGGTCCCGGCGCCTCCGGCGGGCGTGAGCACGCCGCCGACCCGCCGCTTCGGCCCCGACGGTCCGGACGGCGGGCGCTGGTGGGAGGACGGTTCCGACGACGGGCGCGGGCACCGGGCCGGCCCGCCTGGACGGGGCGGCCCGCGACCCGGACCGCCGCCACGCGCACCCGGCCCCCCCGGCCCCCACGCTCCGGACCGCCCGGCTGGCACGTCCCGCCGCAGGGACCGGCCGGCCCGCCGCGCGGGCGGCCCGCCGCGTCGTCCCCGCCCGCCGCGCCGGACTGCGGCTGCCCGGCACCGGCGGCATCATCGGGGCGCTGGTCGTGGCGGGCATCGCCGTCGTCGTGCTCTTCCCGGAGGTGCTGGGGCTCGACGCCCGGGCTCGCCGTTCGCGCAGGTCGTCGCGTTCCGCCCGCAGCTCGCGGCGGTCGCCGTGGTCCTGGCGGCGCTCGCGGGCCTGGGGGCGCTGACGCGGCGGTCCGGGCCGGACGCGCTGCTCGTCGCGCTGGCGCTGGGGCTCGTCGGGGTCGATCGGGCTCGTCGACGTCGGTGCCCGCGCGACCGGCTCGGCGCCGGCCGTGGGCACCGGCGGGGCGGACTCGGCCGACGGCGGGAGCCTCGTCGTGCTGTCGCTCAACACGTACAAGGGCCAGGCCGACGCCGACGCCCTCGCCGACCTGGTCCGGGACCGCAGCCCCGACCTCGTCGCCCTGCCCGAGGCCCGCGGCGACCTGCGGCCGCCGGCTCGCGCACGGCCTCGACGACGACCAGGGCGGGTCGGGCTACCGCGCGTACTCCGCCGACGACGACGACGACGCCAGCGGCATGACCGTCTTCGTGCGCTCCTCGTTCGGGCGCCCGACGGTGACCCAGGACCGGTCGGGGACCTTCCCGACGATCGTCGTCGACCTGCCGCAATCCGCGCCCGGGGTCGCCTCCGGTCTGCGGTTCGTGGCCATCCACCCCCGCTCGCCGCGGCCCGGCGGCACCGGCAGCTGGGCGCGCGACGTCGTCGGGCTGTCGCGCTGGTGCGAGGCCGGGCGACCCACCGTGGTCGCCGGGGACATGAACTCCACCGAGGACCACCGCGTGTTCGCCGACGCGACCGCGGAGTGCTCCGACGCCGGGTCGACGACCGGGGACGGCCTCACCGGGCACCTGGCCGTCCTGGCTCCCGGGGTTCCTGGGCGCCCAGATCGACCACGTGCTGACCGCGGGCGGCCCGCGTCCGACGGCCTTCGAGGTCGTGCCCGCGGCCGGGACCGACCACCGCGCGATCCTCGCCCGGATCGGCGAGGGCTGAGCCGGCCGGTGAACCGGTCAGGCGGCGCGGGGGACGCCCCGCCGGGACGACCGCGGCGCGGCGTCGTCGGGGGCGCCGCCGCGGCCGGGGCCCGCGGGGTCGAGGCGGGCCGGGTGGTCGTCTGACGGGCCCCGGGACCCGGCCGGACCCGCACGCCGGCCGGCGGCCCGCTGCGCGGGCACCGGGCTGTTCGCCGGGCGCCGGGCGACCCGGGCGCACGCGGGGCTCGCTGGACGGGCTCGCGCACCCGGCGGGCGCTCTCCTCGACCGCGTCCCGGGCTCCGGCGCGTACCTGGCCGAGCAGGTCGTGCATCGCGAGCGACATGGACCGCGGCAGCAGCGGCGACCCGGCGACCCGCGCGAGCGGCTCGAGACCCGACGCGGCCTCGCGCAGCAGCGCGGTCACGGCCGCCTCGTCGCCCGGCGGCGCGGCGACGATGCGCGCGCCGAGCACGGTCTGCCACTGGCGGACCCGTTCGCTGAACGCCGCGGAGAGGCGCTCCAGCAGCCTGGCCTCGACGTAGGAACCCATACGTCCGTCGATGGGCGGCAGCCCCGTGGTGTCGCGGTTCTCCCCCCGACGGAACGCCTCGATCCAGGCGACCCACATCGCGTACCCGCCCTGGCCGCCCGTGGCGGCCTCCCGACGTCTGGCGACATCGCCCGCATCGGTCCGTTCGGAGCTCACAGCACACCCCTCCTGACGCCGGCCCGTAGCCGGCGTCGACTCGACGACACCGGAGGCCACGGCGCCCCCGCGCTTGCCGTGGTTGTCGCTCGGTCATCGGTCGTCGTTTCCCCACGTTCGGGTGGGAGCCCGCCGCACCCCTCGTCGGACGGGCGTCTCCCCCATGGGGCCCGGCCGTCCGGTGGACGGGCGGGCCAGCGCGGGCGGCGGAGTGGCCACGCCGCCCGCGCGCCCTCGTCAGGCGCGGATGACGAGGGTGTGTGCCGCCATGTCCCCGAGGCGCTGCTTGCGCTGGGACGTGGACATGATGATCAGGCCGACGATGCCGGCGGCCATGCCGTCGACGATCAGCAGGAGCCACCGCAGGGCGTGCTGCCCCAGGGTCGGCTCGCCGCCGTCCTCCTCGCGGACGATCTTGAGGCCCAGCCACGCCATGCCGGGGGTCTGACCACCATGGGTGGAAGGCCACCAGGCGTAGACGGCGAAGCCCGAGACGAGCGCCGCGATCCACGCGAAGAAGTAGATGACGCCGCCGATGAGGGCGAGCACCGTGGAGTCACCCGACGCGGCCGCCAGCACGCCGCTGAGGATCAGCAGCACGATGAGCGGGACCGCCGCGATGATCGCGTCCACGATGTACTGCCCGACCCGGGTCCCGACGACGTCGACCGAGCCCTGCGCGCCCGGCGCGACGCCGTAGCCCGGGCCCGCGCCGTAGCCGGGAGCGGCGCCGTAGCGCCGGTCCCCCGCCGCCGCCATACCCCTGGCCCCCGCCGTAGCCCGGGCCCCCGCCGTAGCCCTGGCCCCCGCCGTAGCCGGGGCCCGCCCCGTACCCCGGAGGAGGCCCGTAGGCCGGACCGCCGCCGTAGTTCGGCGGGCCGTAGCCCTGCGCACCCGCGGGCGGAGGTCCGTAACCGCCGGCGGCCGCTGCGGGCGCTCCGGCCACCGGACCGGCCGCGGTCGATGACTGCGCGGAGTAGTCGCCAGGCGCACTGAAGGGCGACGATCCTCCCTGTGCATCCGCCGGCCCCTGGCCGTACGGAGGGTTCTGTCCACTCATGGGCGGAAGCATGCCAGCAGAGAGTGACATTAGGGAGGTCTCTTTCGAGAATCTGCCGTTCTCGGTCACCCGTTCGGCGTCCTGGGATGAGCAGATCGCGACGACGCCGGCACATCCACCCTGTTGCCACACCGGACTCCCCCGGCCGGAGCATGACACTCCGCGTTCCCGGACGTTTGAGTGGACGATGGATGCACGTCCGTTGCGCCGGTCCCATCGCGGGCCCGGCACGCCGCCCGTGGAGGGAGGGCCGCCGGTGCCCCAGCCCCTGCACCGGGACCGGACCGCGGTTCCCCATGCCGCCTCGCGGGTCCCCGTGGCGCTGCCACTGCCCGCGCCCCGGGCCTCCGACGACGGGACACGCGAGGCCGGGTGCATCGGCCCGGCCTGGATCGTGCGGGAGGTGACCCACGTCCCCGGCGTCCTCCGTCTCGCCGCGGGCCGGCTGTGCTTCACCTCCAGCCGCGGGCCCGTGTTCGACGTCGACCTCGCGGTGTCGTGGGGCGGCACCGGACCCGACCTGACCCTCGACCGTCGCGGCCCGGGCTTCCGGATCACGGTCGCGGGCGAGCGCCTGCACGTCCACGTGGTCCGCCCGCTGGGCGCCGTCGACCCCGGGACGGCGTTCGTCGACGCGGTGGCCGAGGCCTCGGACCTGCCCGCCACGCTGGGCGACGCCGTCGCCGGGGACCTCTGGCGGGAGGCCCTCCTCAGCGGGAGGGACGCCCGCCCGCGTCGGCAGGGGGGACGGTTCGCAGGACGAGCTCGGCGAGGATCCGCAGAGTCAGCGCCACGCACATGACCGAGTCGGCGAGCTCCGCGGCCGGTTCCTGACCCACGGTGCCCGCCGAGGACGCGACCCGCCGGGCCGCCTCGCCCAGCTCGGCCAGGAGCTCCACCGCCCGACGCAGCGTCGGCGCGGCGTCGGTCGGGCGCACGTCACCACCCACCACCGCGGGCCGCCCCAGCGCCGCGGCGAGCGCCGCCACGCCGGCGGCCAGCCGTTCCACGTTCTCCGCCGTGGGCGCGTCCGTGGCACGACCCGACCGGGCGCCGCGGTGCGGACGAGCGCTACAGGCGCGGGCGAGGACCTCGAGGGCCTGCCCGGGGAGTGCGTCCCAGGAGCCGGCGCCGGGCTCGACCCGTCCGTGGTCCACCGGGTGTCCTCCGATCGTCGGCGCGGCGGGTTCTCCGCGCACGTCCCCTCATCGCCCGGGAGGACGCCGATGTTGCACAGTGATCCGGACGGAGCAGTCCGGACGATCAGGAGCCGGAGCTGCCGGGGGCGGGCGCGAGGTCGTCGCTGCGCTCCGCCGGAGCACGGGTCGCACCGGCCGGCGGCGCGCCGCCGGCCGGGTCGTCCTCGCTGCGCGGTGCGGGCGGCCCCCCGGAGGGACCCGTGAACGAGGTCTCCACCGGCGGCGACGGCGGCCGTGCCGGGGCGGGTGCGGGACGGGGGCGGCCGCCGGGACGCATCGCCCCGGGAGGGGGCGGGGGGAACGGCGGGCGCAGCGGCGGCGGGACCAGGAGATCCAGGAACGTCCGCACGCACTCGTCGATCACGCGCGCGGCCTCGACGTGGGACTCCGGGCCGCCGGAGACCGGGTCGGGGACCGCGTCCTCCTCCGCGGGGACCGCGGGCACGGTGCCGCGGGTGTTGCGGGCGAGCGCGACCAGGGCCCGGGCGCGCTCGACGGGAGGCCGCGGCAGCGCACCCAGCTCCGAACGGTCGGCCGCGCGCAGGAGCCGCGCGAACTCGCGGAGCGTGAAGGTGGTCGGGAGTGCCCGGGGGACGTCCCCGAGGACGGTCGAGCGGTGCTCGCGCGTCATGGTGAGGACCAGGTCGGCGAGCAGGACGTCGCGGTCGGGCAGCTGGCGGGCGGCGAACGCGGCGACGTCGGGGTGGTCACGCCTGCTGGCGAGCTGGGCGCGGCTGTCCTCGTGCATCCCGTGCCCGCGCACGGCGGACACCCCGGCGCTGTGCACCGCGAAGGAGTGCGCCCAGGGACCCAGCCGGGCACCGAGCAGGAAGCGGGTGTGGAACTGGGCGAACGGCGACCGGCAGATGTTCCCGGTGCACACGTACAGGAGCCGGAACACCTCCGGAGTCCCGCTCCCGACCACGCTCATCCCCCGATCGTCCCAGCTCCGTGCACCGGATGCGAGTCCGCGTGCCCGGGGCCTCCCGACGTCAGGACTCGGGATCCTGCCGGCGGGCTCGTTCCATGACCTCGAGGTCGGCCACCACGCCGACCACGCGCAGCGTCATCGCGACGGAGTCGACCACCACGGCGGACCCGTTCCGTTCTTCGGCGTCGAGGCGCTCGAGCAGCGTCGCGGCCCGCTCGTGCAGCTTGCGGGCCGCGTCGGAGGTGGCCCGCAGGACGTCGACGTCGGGCCCTTCCTCCGCCGACCAGCCCGCCTCCGGGACGCCGTCACCGATCAGGCCGGTGATGCGGCACAGGGTCCGGTGGGCCTCGTCGTCGCCGTCGGTCTCGACGGCCTCGAGCTCGTCGGCGAGCGCGTCCACGGCGGCCACGAGGTCCTCGCCCGGGGCGTCGTCCGCGCGGAGGACGGACGCCGGGACCACACCCTCCGCGCTGCGCGGGGCGGGCACCGCCACCGTCGGCGGGTCCAGGAGCGCGCGCGCCTCACGCACCCGGTCCGCCAGGACGGCGGGCGGGGCGGCGGTGTCGCCCTCGGGCTCGCGAGTGGCCACGTTGCCGGTCAAGGACTCTCCTCGTCGAACGCGGACGGTGCACGACGCGACGGCCCGCTCCCGGTCGGTCATCCCGACCCGCGACGCAGGCGCGCCGACCGGACCTCCGCCCGACCGGAGGCCCGTCACGCGTCAGGATAATGCGCCCCACCCGCCCCAGTGGTGCAGGCGCGGCGCAACGCGTTGCTCCACCAGGAGCATTACCGCCGGGTTCAGCGCCGGGACGCGGGCCGGACGGGCGAGGGCACGCCGGTCGGGGGCGACATCGGCACGAGGCCGGGGCGACCGTGCGGCGGACTCTGCGGACTCTGCGGACCCCGGGGCGCCTGCGGGGCGCGGCCGGCCGGGACCAGACCCTCCCGCGGCGCGGGCCCGGCCTGGGAGGGGACTGCACCGGGCGGGGGCGTCCGCGGGGCCAGCGAGCTCGGACCGCCGACCGGCTCGGCCACGCCCTCCCGGTCCGGGGCAGGCGGGCCGGCCGGGACGAGGGCCGTGGGGACGGGGGAGGAGGGCACGACGGAGGACGGGGCGGGCGCCGCGGTCCGGCTGCGCATGCGCTCCCGGCGGTCGCGGCGCGACTCGGAGACGACGCCGGCTCCGGTCCGGTTGATGAGGGCCCGTCGCGTCTGCGCGGTCGTGGGCCCCCGGAGCCGGCTCGCGACCATCGCGATCGCGAACGCGACGCCGTTCAGCGTGCCGAGGGCGAGCATCGAGACCTCGAGGACCTGCTCGCTGGTGACCGCGTCGGCCGGATCGACCTGCTCGAGCGCACCGCCGTAGGGCTGCGGGCCCGGGTCGGTCTGCGCCGTCGCGGTGCCGCTGCCGAGCAGCGCCACGAGCACCGCCGTGGCGATCGCCAGGATGGCGGCGACGCCGAGCCCGAGCACCACCGGCCTCCCGGTCCGCACCCCGCCGCCCGCACCCGTGACCACCGCGTCGTGACCGACCATGTCCCCGCCTCTCCCCGACCACACGTTCCTGCTCCTGGATCGCGCGATCGTGAGGTCGTCGTTACCGAATCCGGACCTCGTGGTCTGCTGACGACCGCATCGTGACCTCTCCGTGACCTGCAGCACGATCGGCGGGTGAGCGGTACGACCGGGGTGTCGAATCCGATGCTCCGGACGGGGTCTGGCAAGGTGATTTCGGCCGTCCGGGGACGGCGTGACGGAAGGTGGACATCGTGGGCGACTACAAGATCGTGACCGTCGGGACCGACGGCTCGTCGTCGGCCCGGAAGGCGGTCGTGCGGGCCGCCGAGGTCGCCGCCGACTCCGGCGCGCGCCTCATGATCATCTGCGCGTACGAGACCCGGGACCCCTCCTCCGACCGCGACCAGGCCGAGGCGGAGCGCGCCCTCGGCGACGAGGCCTACAAGATCATCGGTGCGAGCCCCGCCGAGGACACGCTGCGCGCGGCCCGCGACGAGGCGATGCGGACCGGGGTGGGCCAGGTCGACACGGTCGCGGTCCACGGAGACCCGACCGACGCCATCATCGAGAAGTCCGAGCTCTACCACGCCGACCTCGTCGTCGTCGGGAACAAGGGCCTCGCGAGCTTCGCCGGGCGGTTCCTCGGGTCCGTCCCGCAGGCGGTGTCCCGCCGGTCGAAGAAGGACGTGCTGATCGTCCACACGGTGTAGTCGCGCCAAGGTGTTGCTGAGCCCGCGCTCGTCCCTCGCGCAGTCTCAGCGTGGCACCGGCGCGTGAGGGGTGGTCGCCGCCCGACGAGGGGCACACCCGCCAGGCCGGCAGCGCCCGCGACCTGCCCCACGTGCCCCTGATCAAGGGCGCGGGGCCGAAGCGGGTCAGCGGACGGGGACGTCGCAGGCCGGGGCGTCCGGGTGCTGCGAGATCAGGTCGGCCAGCCGCCGTGACGTGACCTCGACGGCGAGGGCGTGCTCGAGGCAGCGCCGCACGGCGCGGTCGCGGGGCCTCGCCCGCGCCTCGGCCAGGCGGCGTGCGAGGCGTTCCGAGCCGGTCAGCATCGGGGTGACCGTCAGCCGGGCGCGGCCGAGGTCGACACGGCACCGGCCGGCGACCGAGTCCCCGTCGCCGACCACGCGCACGTCGCAGTCCAGGTCCCCCGACCACTCCCCCGGCGCCTCACGGCCCACCGCCGCGCGGAACACGGCGTTCGTCACGCGGTCCGCCGGGGCGGCGACGAGCTGGTCGAGCACCGCCGTGCCGCCGCGGGTGGCGAGCACCGCGTCGAGTGCGCGCACGTCGAACGTCAGCCGCCGGACCCGGAAGTCGCCGGGCCGGGCGACGGCGAGCAGCTCCTCGACGGTGTTCGCACAGGGACCGCCGGCGCGCGCCGCGAGGTGCACCGACGCGACCGCGGGCCCCCGGTCGTTGCGGGGGTCGATCCCCCGCACCGAGACCTCCGGTGCCTGGTCATCGGACTCGCCGCCGCAGCCGTGCTCCAGGAACTCGACCGCGGGCAGGGTGTCCGGAGCGGGGACCCGACGTGGTGCGGGCACCGGCGCCGGGGCCGTGTCCTGACCGAAGCGTCGGGGCGCGAGGACGGCGAGCGGATTGCGCATGTACCACCGGAACCTTGGGGTGAGCAGGGTCACCTCAGTGTGCCAGAGTGAGTCTCGTCATGTGAATCGTTCCGGGCATCGCAGAGATCCGGCCGGGCGCGTCGTCACCCGGTCGCGGGAGTGACGAGGACCCCGCCGAGCAGGCTGTTCCCGGTCCCCACGCCGAGGTACGCGTCGACGACGAGCGGGGCGGCCCCCGGTGTGGGGTTGCGGTCGCGGCCGGTCCGGGCGTCGACGATCACCGGCCCGTTGACGGTCGTCCCGTACACCGCGCCGTGCCACGCGGTGGTGACCTGCGGCGGCACCCGCCCGTCCGCGGGCAGCGACCACAGCATCCCGCCGGACACCGCGTCCAGGGCGAACGTCCGGTTCGGGCCGGAACAGACGGTCACCGTCGCCTCGTCCCAGACGCAGCGCGGCGCCGAGGACGCCGTGCCGAGATCGACGTCGGGCCGCGCGGTCCCGTCGGCGCCGAACACCGTGAGGAAGGCCCGGGCGTCGCCGGACCGCCGTCCGCCGACCACGACCGACGAGGGCCCGGCCCGCGTGACCGTCAGTGCGGTCGCCCCCGCGTCCGCGACGAAGCGTCGGGCGCCGGTCAGGACGTCGAGCCCGACCACCGAGGACGGCGAGTACCCGGAGCCCCCGCCCGCGGGCACGGCCGCTCCGACCACCGTCGCGCCCTGCGACCCGGCGGGGACGACGGCCCCGGGGAGCGGTTCACCGTCGGGGGCCCGACCGTCGAGGACCGCACCCGCTGCGACCCCATCGGCGACCCACAGCACGCGGCGCGTGTCGAGGTCGACGGCGAGGGACGCCCGGTGGGTGCTGGTGGTGGCGCTCAGCACGGCGACCCGGTGGCCGTCGCCCGCCGCGGCGACCCCGGTGACGGCGGTGCGCACCGAGCGGGCGCTCTCCGCCCAGGGCAGCGGGGCGGCGGCGGTCCAGGACACGGTGGGGTCGCCGGTGGCGGTGCGCGTGACGGCGAGCAGCTCGAGCGCGAGCCCGGGAGGCGTCGTCCCGGAGCCGGGCACCGTGCTCGCCGAGCCGGCGAGGACGAGGCCCGCGCCGGGCACGGGCCGGGGCGCGCCGGAGACCCACCGCCCGGGCGGCAGGGGGACCGCGGTCGTGGAGGCGGAGGAGTCGGCGCGCTCGAGGCCCCCGGAGTCGGCGAGCCAGATCGTGGTGCCGTCGAGCGCGATCGGGAGCTCGGGCGCGGTCCCGTAGGCGCCCGTCAGCGTGCTCGAGGTGCCGCGCAGCAGGGTTCCCGACGACGGACCGAACGCCGTCGGCGGGTCGTGCGCCGGCGGCGGGGCGGGTGCCGCGTCAGGGCCGGAGCAGCCGGAGCACCCGACGACCAGCACCGCGATCAGGACGAGCAGCCCCACGGCGCGTCCGGGGACGCGCGGCCGACCGAGGGGCACATCGACGGGCGAGCCCGACCCCGCGGAAGCGCTCGCCACCGCAGCAGCGTCGCACCCCGGCGCGGGCCCCGGCCGAGTGACCCCGGGCCCGCACGGGCGTCATCACTCGTGGATCGCGGAGCGCCGTGCGGGCGTCTCGAGCGCGTCGGGCGCGGTGCGGGGGTCGATCACCGGCAACGGGCCGGTGGCCTGCGCGAGCCGGCGCTGGGCCCGCTGGATGCGGGCCGCCAGTTCGGCGTCCTCCGCGGCGCGCTGCCGCAGCCGGCGGCGCTCCTTGCGCGTGAGCCGCGGCATCGCGGCCTCGTGATCGCCCCGTCCCCACAGAGACACGACACCCTCGCTCTCGCCCGTCCTCCCGGGACCCACTGCGGATCCCACGGCCGCTCCCCCGGACCACGGCAAGGCGCGATTCTGCGCCCGCCGCGCCGAGACCTGGATGTGATCCACCCCATCGTGTCGCAACCGTGACGAAGGGGGTGTTGCCGCCCGGACGATCAGGGACGAACCGGACAGGAGATCAGGGACGGATCAGGTCGGACGCGCGTTCGCCCAGCATGAGGGCGGTCGCGGCGGGGCCGCGCCGCGGCACCGTCGGCACCACCGACGTGTCGACCACGCGCAGTCCGTCCACCCCGTGCACCCGCAGATCCGCGTCGACGACCGCCGTCGGATCGGACGCCGGACCCATCGCCGCGCTGCCGCACAGGTGCGAGGAGGTGGTCAGCGAGGACGCCACCCAGGCGTCGAGGTCGGTGTCGGAGTCCCGGGGCAGGGTCGGGATGGCGATGCCGCCCGAGCGGAGCAGGTCGACCCCGAAGCGCACGACGGCCCGCATCCGCGCCCGGTCGGCGGCGCTCGCCAGGTAGTGGTGGCGCAGACGAGGGCGCTCCCGCGGGTCGTCGCTGCGCAGGACCGCGTCGCCCCGGCTGTCCGGGTGCTGTACCGCGCACATCAGGTGGCGGGCGCCGCCGGGCGCGAACGGCCGGCAGAACAGCAGCACCTCGAGGTCCCCGGCCGGGTCGGGCGGGAGGTCGGCGTCGAGCGTCGCGGCGTCGAGGTGGACCGCGGCCTGGGCCGAGACCGCCTCGGGGTGCAGGGACTCGTCGTAGCCGAAGCCGAGGAAGACGGCGGGGTGGTCGCTCCAGCCGTGCCCGACGCCGGGCCGGTCGAGGCGGACCGCGACCCCGGCGTCCCGCAGCTCGTCGGCCGGACCGATCCCGGAGAGCGCGAGCAGGTGGGGGCTGGCGATGGCGCCCGCGGCGAGGACGACCTCACCGGCGTCGATCCGCTCGCCCGCCAGCGTGCGGACCCCGACGGCCCGGTCCCCGTCGAACAGGACGTGTGCGACGGGGCAGTCGCCGCGGACGGTCAGGTTGGTCCGATCGCGGTGGGGCAGCACGTAGGCCATCGCCGCGTTGATCCGCGTGCCGTGGGAGACGTTGGCCGGTACCAGGCCCACCCCGGGAGGAGCGTCACCGTTCTTGTCCGGTTCGGCGGGCACCCCGAGCGCGGCGGCGGCCCGCACGATCCGGGTCGTCAGCCCGGCCAGCAGCTCGCCCGCCGGCCGCTCGACGGGCACCGGCCCGTCGTGGCCGTGGTCCTGCCCGGGCATGTCGTGGTCGTCCTCGGCGCGCACGTAGGCCGCGAGGGCCTCCTCCCAGCTCCACCCGTGCCAGCCGTCGACGTCGGCGCGGGTGGCCCACAGGTGGTTCGCCCCGTTGATGGCGCTGGAGCCGCCGAGGACCCGTCCCCGGGCGGTCCGGCTCCGGTGCGCGGCGTCGGTCAGCTCGGTGGCGAACGACCAGTTGTACGGGTGTCCGTCGTCCGCGCCGGCGAGCGAGGAGACGTCACGCAGCTCCTCGGGGTAGTCGCCGGGCCGCGTCGGCGCGGGGCCGGCCTCGAGGACCAGCACCCGGCGTCCGGGATCCTCGGAGAGCCGCCCCGCCAGGGCACACCCGGCGGAACCGCCTCCGACGATCACGACGTCGTGGTCCACGCCCGCAGTGTGGGCCCGGAGCACCGCGGCGCGCTCAGCGTGGCGTCGCGGAGAGCCGCTCGTTCGGCCGGGCGTCCGCCCACTGCTGGACCTTGTCGGTGTTGACCGCGAACCAGAGGTCCTGGTCGGCCTGCTGGTCGAGGTACACCACCGACGCCGACCCCTCCATCCCGGTGCCGGTCGTCGGCACCGTCAGGTAGGCGATGTTCGACGCCCGCAGGTCCCGCAGCCCGTAGACGAGCTCGGCGAGGCCGGTGTTGGTCAACGAGTCGTCGACCCCGACGTGCTGGGTCACGCTAGTTGACGAGGTCGTAGGCGCGGGTGGGGCTGGAGAGGGTTCCGGCGGACAGGGACTGGCTGACGAGGGCCCGCAGCGCGTTCTGCTCGCGGCGGACCCGGTCGAAGTCCCCGCCCGGCAGGCTCTTCCGCTCCCGGACGTAGACGAGGGCCTGGGCCCCGTTCAGGTGCTGCGGGCCCGGCGGGCACGACGACGCCGTCGCGCTCGGTCGCGGTCCCGACGTTGACGTCGATGCCGCCCGCCGCGTCGGTCATCTGCTGGAAGCCCGCGAAGTCGATGACCGCGAAGTGGTCGATCCGCACACGGGTGAGCTGCTCGACGGTCTCGATCGCCAGCGGCGGACCGCCGAACGAGAAGGCCGCGTTGATCTTGTTCATGCCGTGCCCGGGGATGTTCACCCACGAGTCGCGCGGGATCGAGATGACGCTCGCGCTCGTCCCGTCGTCCGCGATCGTCACCACCATCATCACGTCGCTGCGCTGGGCGCCGAACACGAAGTCCGGGGCCGAGGCGTCGGCACCGGTGGTGGGGTCCGGCGACCGCGAGTCGGTGCCGACCAGCAGGAAGGTCTGACCGAGCTTGCCCGCGGGACGGTTCGACGGGTCGATGCCGGCGAACACCGACGGGTAGCGGCCGACCTGGTCGCCGAGGTGGTTGGTGACGAGGACGATGCCCGCGGCGGCGAGGAGCACGAGGATGACGACCGCGACGAGGACGTAGAGCAGGGCGCGCAGCCCCCGGCGGCGACGGGCGGAGCGAGGCTCCGGCGGCTGGTCGTCCTCGTGCAGCATCTGGTCGACGCTCATGGTGGTGTTCCCGCCCGTCCTGATCCCCCGGCTCCCCGGCAACCGCCCGGGTCGTAGCAGGCTGTCGTCCCCGACGGGGCGGTCGTTACCCGAATTGACCCGTTCGGTTGATCCGCGGGGAGCCCGCGACGCCGTCGTCACCCGGCCGTGACCGACCCATTACTCGGGGTCGCTGATTCTGCCCCCGCGACGTGCCCCGACTCCCGCTCTGCTCCTACAGTCGTCCGGGTGACGACGTCCCGACAGGCCCCGGAGGGCCCCGCG
Organism: uncultured Actinomycetota bacterium; assembly: GCA_963849235.1. Lineage (GTDB taxonomy): Bacteria > Actinomycetota > Actinomycetes > Mycobacteriales > Pseudonocardiaceae > Actinomycetospora. The sequence continues at coordinate 686,111 of CAWKGY010000022.1, forward strand.
TCGGAGGGCGGACCGACCCGTGTCGCGGTCATCCCCGTCCCGACCGACGCCCCGGATCGCGAGACCCTCGGCCGCGTCCTCGACGCCCTGCGCGAGCTCCCGCAGCAGTCCGTCCCGCACCGGTCCGGCCACCCCGGGGACCCGGTCGCGAACCCGGCCGTGCCGCTGCCGCGTCGCCGGCCCGGGCACGGCGTCCCCGCCCTGGACTAGCGCCGCGCCGGGCGCCTGGCACCGACGGCGTCATCCGGGGACAGTGGGATCCACCCCGTCCGTGAGGAGGACGCCGTGACGATCCCGCCGTCCGTACCCGGCCGCCGGCCCACCTCGGGCCTCGACCCGATGCCCGGCCGCCGCCCCCTGCCCCCGGATCTCGGGAGCCCGCCGGACGACCTCCCGGCGCACGAACTGCCCGACGAGGTGCCCGACCCGTCCGCTCCCGGCATCCCGGGACGCCGGCCCGAGGTCCCGACGCCGGGCCGCACGGTGCTCGTCGCCTCCGGCCGCGAGGACCGGCGCCACCACGTCGTCGAGGTCGCCTGGGGCGAGGTGGGCGACCCGACCGCGCTGCGCGGCCTCTGCGGCGCCCCCGTCGAGGCCGTCGTCCCGGGCCTGCGCGCGGAGCAGGCGGACTGCCCCCGATGTCGCAGCAGCCGATCCGCCACATCTCGTTCGCCTGCCTAACCATCCGGGTACGCCGGAGGTATGCGCAGCGAGGACGACAAGTGGACCATCACCGAGAGCGTCGGGGTCACCGCCCTCGGCGTGGCGAGCGCCCGGGCGATGGAGACCCGCCGGCCCGACGGGCTCGTCGAGGACCCGCACGCGGCCGCGTTCGTCGAGGCGGTGCGTGACGAGGTCGACCTCCCCACCGAGGTCGATCCCCGCGCCGACGCGGCCGACCCGGCATCGGGCGTGATGACGACCTACGTCGGCGTGCGTTCGCGCTGGTTCGACGAGCACCTGCTCGACGCGGCGCGCGACGGCATCGACCAGGTCGTCATCCTCGCCTCCGGGCTCGACACCCGCACCCAGCGTCTCGAGTGGCCGTCCGGGACGACGGTCTTCGAGATCGACCAGCGCGACGTCGTCGACTTCAAGGACCGGGTGCTGACCGAGACCGAGGGCACTCCGGAGCCCGCGGGCGGGGTGCGGCGCGTCGCGCTGCGCGTGGATTTGCGGGACGACTGGCCCGCGGCCCTGCGCGAGGGAGGCCACGATGCGGCCCGCCCGACCGCCTGGCTCGCCGAGGGGCTGCTGCCCTACCTGCCCGCGCAGGCGGAGATCGACCTGTTCGACCGGGTCGTCGAGCTCTCCGCGCCCGGGAGCCGGATCGCCGTGGAGCACTTCGGCGACGCCGTGAAGGACCTCAGCGACGACGAGCTCATGGCCACCTCGTCGCAGAACTTCGGTGTGGACGTCCGCGAGCTCTTCTTCTCCGACGAGCGCCCGGACCCGCGCGAGCGGCTCCGCGAGCGGGGATGGACCCTCGACGAGGAGTCCTCCGCCGACGCGGGGCGACGCTACGGCCGCCCCCTCGAGGGCCCCGCCGAGGCCGCCTTCGCGGCGTCGGTGTTCTTCGAGGCCCGCCGCCCCTGACCCGGCGGGCGACGACCTCAGCCCGCGGAGGGGCTGCCGACCCGCCGGACGATCAGCAGGCGGTCGCCCCGGTCCAGGGCGTCGACGGCGGGGGCGTCGATCTGGTGCACCTGCCCGCCCCGCACGACGCCGAGCACGATGTCGCGCAGGTGGCGGGGCGAGCCGCCCACCTCGGACTCGGTGACCTCGCGCTCGGCGAGGCTCATCCCGGCGTCGGGGGTGAGCAGGTCCTCGATGACGGCGACCACACTCGGGGTCGTCGTGGCCATGCCGAGCAGGCGCCCGGCGGTCTCGGCGGAGACGACGACGGAGTCGGCGCCGGACTGGCGCAGCAGGTGCACGTTCTCGGTCTCGCGCACCCCGGCGGTGATCGTGATCCGGGAGGCGAGCTCGCGGGCGGTCAGGGTGACCAGCACCGCGGTGTCGTCCCGGTTCACCGCGACCACGAGGGACGCCGCGTGGACCAGGCCCGCGGTGCGCAGCACCGACGACTGGGTCGCGTCGCCGCGCACCGTCACCAGGCCCAGCGCCGAGGCGGCGTCGAGGCGCCCGCGATCGGTGTCGACCACGACGATGCGCTCGGGCACGGCGCCGTCACCGAGCAGGGTGTCGACGGCGGCCTTGCCCTTGGTGCCGAAGCCGACCACCACCACGTGGTCGCGCACGCGGGACCTCCAACGTCGGATGCGGAACGCCTGGCGGGAGCGCTCGGTGAGCAGCTCGACGGTGGTCCCGACCAGCACGATGAGGAACAGCAGGCGCAGCGGGGTCACCGCGAGGATCGTCCACAGCCGGGCGGTCTCGGTGACCGGGACGATGTCACCGTAGCCGGTGGTCGAGAGGGACACGGTCGCGTAGTAGAGGGCGTCGATCAGGCCGATCGGCGTCCCGTTGGAGTCGCGGTAGGCGTCCCGCTGCACGTACACGAGCAGCCCCGCCGCGAGGAGCGCGCCGAGGGCGATCGACGTCCGTTGCGCCAGCGCCACGAGCGGCCCGGAACGCCGGTCGGGCATCACCACCGTGGCTCCGGCGGCGTCGGTCGGGTCACGGGCCGGGTCGAGGCCGCCGGCCGCCGGACCCCTGGTCCGCTCCACGGGCGGCAGCGTAGCGGCGGGACCTCACCCCATCGGTGAGACGCACGGCTCCCGCGTCCGAGTGAATATTCAACGATCTGTGTCAGGACTCCTGGGTATTCAACTCACTGCAGGTGACGACAGTGGACGGAGCCGCCCTTCCGAGCACGGAGGGTGAGGCCCTCGGTCACAGGACGTAGTACCGAGAGGAGCGTGGACCGTCATGGGCGATCGGTTCGCCTGCCACACCGTGGCCGGATTCGACCTGGGAGCCGGGGCCGGGTGGACCCACACGGGAGGCCCCACGCACGAGCCCGACTGGATCGACGCCGCCGCGGCGCTCGACGAGTGCGACGGGTACGTCGTGCTGATGGTCGATCCGCAGACCGCGGAGGTGGACGCCCACGGGCCGTTCGGCGGGCCGGACGCGGCAGTGGCCGCCGAGTCGCTACGGACCTCCCTCGACGCCGAGGACCTGGGCGACGTCGTGGTCCGCATCGTCCGGCTCCACCTGCCGCACGGCACCGACGCCGGCCGCTGACGGGACGCCCGGCCCGCCCCGACCGGGCGGCGCGGGCCGCGGGGATGAAACGTTCTCCTCGCGCGGGACGACGAACCGGGCATGGGTGACCACGGGCGATACCACCTGCCGCTGCAGGTCGACCGCGACGCGGCGGGCGAGCAGCGTCTCGAGGCGGCCGCCCGGGCGCGCCACCTCGTCGCCGCCCTCGTGCCGGTGCAGCGCTGCGCCCCGACCGACCTGCCGCGCCCCCGCTGACCCGGTCCCGCACCGCCGACCGGACGTGATGCGACCCACCGCCGTGTCGACCGGACGAGCGGCATCCGGCCTCTCCGGGCCCCGCGTCCTTCCGCACCGCCCCGCCGCCCGGTAGAACGGCTGATCGTCGGCCAGGAGCGGCCCGCGCCGCACCCGGCTCCGACGACGGCGGCAGCAGGGGCGGAGGAACGCGGATGACCGCGACGGGGCGGTGGCGCGCGCACCTCGACGGCGTTCGACGACGGACGCCCCGGACACCTGGCTGGGTCCCCGGTCCCGACCCGGACGGGCCGGTCGAGCTGCCGCGGCTCAGCGACGTCGACCTCACCGACCTCGGCGTCCACCCGCCCCTCCCGGCCCCCGCCTTCGAGCGCGACGCCGACCACCGCATCGAGGCCGCCGTGGGCGGAGGCGACGCCGTGGTCATCGTCGCCGGCCCGCGGCTCGGCGGCAGCACCCACGCGCTCGCGCGGACGGCGCGGCTGCTGCTCGGCGACCATCTGGTGGTCCGCCCCGACCCGGCGACCCTCGGTGGCACCGATCCGCTCGCCGCACCCGCCGACCCCGCGCTCGTCGCCGCCCTCGCCCGCCCCGACGAGCAGCCGGACGCGCCCGGCGTCGTGGTCTGGCTGGACGGCGTCGGCCCCGCGCTCCTGGCCGTGCTGCTCCGCGCCCGACCGCCGGCGGGCGTCCGGGTCCTCGCGACGGCGGACGCCGCCCTCCTGCACCCAGACGTCACCCCCGGGGAGCCCGGCCGGGGCGTGACCGTGGTCCGCCTGCCCGACACCCTGACCGCCCCCGAGGTCGCCCGTGCGGCACCGACCGGGCTGACCGCCACGGCGGGGACGCGCCTCGGCGAGCTCCTCGTCGACCTGTCCGACCGGCGCGCCCTGCTGGTGCCCGACGTCTCCGGCGCCGACCGGACGTGGCTGCGCCGGGGCGAGCCCCGGGCCACGGCGACGGCGCGGGCGGCGGTCCTGCGGGCCGCGGTGGACTGGGACCGGCTCGGGGTCCCGCGCGCGCTGCCGACCCCCCTGCTCGCCCGGCTCGCCCTCGCGTACGCCCGGGACCTCGACGGTGACCCGGACACGAGACCCGGCGTCGACGACCTCGGCCGTGCCGTCGAGTCCCTCGTCGGCGAGCGCCCCCGTCGCGGGGAGACGCCGGGGTTACGTCGGCTGCGGCTCGCCGAGGGCGTGCACCACGTCCCGAGCTCCCTGCTGACCGCGGCGGCCGACGACCTGGGGCCGGCCGGCTGGGTGCCGCCCGCCCGCCTCGGCGAGGTGGTCGGCGACCTCCTCGACGCCCCGGAGGCCCGCGGGCGGCGGCGGGCGGTCGGCGTGCTCGCGCTGCTGCGCCGGTTCGACGACCTCGCCGCCGTCCTCCTGCGCCCGCCCCCGGACCGCGCGGCGCCGCGGGCGACCACGCCGGAGGAGCACTACCGGCTCGGGGTCGCGTCGTTGCAGGCGGGCCGCGCCGCGGAGGCGCGCCGCTGGTTCGCCGAGGTCCTCGAAGGCACCCCCGACGACGGGTCGCAGCGGGCATCGCGGGCCCGTGCGGCGTTCTGGCTCGGTCTCGACCGCGACGCCGAGCCCGCCGACCGCCGACGCCACCTCGAGCTCGTCGTCCGCGACGGGCCGCCGCGCGACGCCTCGGACGCCGGCTTGCTGCTCGCGGCGCTGGAGCGCGACGCCGGGCGGTTCGACGCCCAGCGCGGCTGCCTGCGCGCCGCCGTCGCCTCGGCGCGCGAGGCGGGGGACGCCGTCCGGGAGGCCGAGGCCCGCCTCGATCTCGCCCACCTCGACCGGCACAGTGGACGGACCGCCGAGGCCCGCGCCGGGTACGCCCGGGTCCGGGAGCTCGTCGGCGAGGACGGCCCGAGCGCGCTGGCGGCTGCCCGGGCGGTCACGGAGATGGACGCCGCGGACGACGAGCACGCCGGTCGGGACGCGGACCACGCGGGGCTGGGCCCGGACCCGGTGCCCACGCAGCGCCACGACGACTCGGTGCCGGAGACGCCCACCGGGTCGTCGGTCCCCTCGGGGACGCGGCCCGACGGGCCCCGCGCGTCGCTCTAGCCCGGTCGGCTGCCGTCGGCCGGTCAGGCCACGACCTGCCGCGTGGCGGCGTCGGCCGCCCGGCGCGGCGCGGGCACGCCCGCGGCGACCGTCGCCGGCAGGGGCGCGAAGACCGAGCCGCCCAGGAGACCGCGGCCGGTGCCCGCCGTGGCGAGCAGCGCGTCCCGGGCCCGCAGCGGCAGGCCGGCGACGTCGGGCGCCCCGACGGCGGCGAGCTCGTCGAGCACCCGCTGCGGCCAGGACCGCGAGGACCCGCCGGCCACCGGCACCCCGCCGCGGGCGGCGGCGCACCGCGCCCCGAGGGCGGCGAGCGCCTCGGCCGGGAGCGCGCTGCGGGCGGCGTCGAGGAAGATCGTGCCCAGGTGATCGTGCAGGACCGCGACGTTGTGCGCGGTCGCCGGGAACCCTGCCCGGGCGAGCAGCGTCGGCGCGAACCCCGCCGAGAGGCGGGGCGCGACCGAGGAGGCCGTCGGTGCGGCCCGCAGCACGCGGGCCAGGACGGCGACCGCGAGCGCGGCCAGGACGACGGTGGTGATGACGATCCCCATGACGGCCCCCAGCTCCAGCGGCCCCGGTGGCCGCCACTCCTTGTGACTTGGTTCTCGTCGGTCGAGACCCCGTCGTTACGAGGCCGTAGCCGATTAATCCGGACGGGTGTACCACCCTCCGGGAGATTGCCTCTGCGATTGACCGAGCGTGCCGTTACCGGATCGTGATGTCACTCGCCGCAACCTGGACCGGTCTTCACCTGTTCGGGGTACCTCCGATCGGGCTCGCTGCCCTATCTTGGGTCGCGCACCGCGTTCGGCAGGGTCGATGATCGACCCCCGATCGCGGCGGCAGGTCGGCCCGCCCGTGGCGGTCCGGCGGGGGATCCGATCGCTTCCGGGGGGAACAGACATGCGCGTACGGGCTACTGCGGTGACAGCGGCGGTCGGGGCCGCGACGACGTGGATGGCCGTGCCGCTGGTCTCGCTCGCGCTCGGACGGACGCTCGACGAGCGGGCCCGGGCGCGCGTCCTCGCGCTGTGCCCCACGTCCGTCGCGCCGGCCGCGCCCACCGCGGTCGTCGTCCCGCTGCGCCCGTCCACCACCCCCTGGGCCGCCGTGCCCGCCCCACGCTCGGCGGGCGACGCCGTCCGCCGGGTCGCCGGGGTCGGCTGACCCACCGCCCGCCACCGTTCGCTCCGCCCCGAGGAGTCCTCATGTCGTTCACCGGGAACGTCGCCCTCGCCGCCGGCTCGTCCGCGGCCGCCTGGCTCGCCGCCCCGCTGGTCAGCGCCGCGGTGCGCGGCACCACCGACCAGCGCACCCTCGCGTCCTGGAAGGACGAGACCGGGCCGATCCCGCTGCCGCGTCTCGACGGCCGGGACGGCGACGAGCACGAGGCCTCCGCCCGCCACGCCTGACGGTCGGTGAGCCGTACGGCCCCACCCACTCGGCCGGGTCTCCCCGTGGGAGCGTCGAGGCCCGACCGAAGGCAACCGATCGGCGGAACCAGGTGAGCCGCCCGGCGGGCGATGACAACGGTGAGAGCCAGCCCCGCCGACACCTGGGACGTGATCTGCGATGTTCGGTAGCACCGCGCGGCGCGCGACCCCCCCGCCCACCCGCGCCGCGGAGCGCGCCGCGAGCCGCGGCCGCCACCACCGCGCCCTCCGCGACCGGGAGGTCCGCGAGCGGCAGGAGGCGGTCCAGCGGGCCCGCCGCCGCACCAGCCAGGTCGACGCCTGGGAGGCCGTGTCCGGTCCCCTGCCGACCGCCTCGGCCGCACAGCGCAGCGCCCCGACCCGTCCGGAGGCCGTGGGTCCCCCGCGGATCGACAACGGGGTCGCCCGCCAGGACCCGCTGACCCGGCCGTTCCCCGCGGCGCCCGATCTGCCCGGCGCGCGGCGCAGCCCCTCGGCGCCCCTGCGCGCCCCGGCCCACGCCGGCGGGCGGCCCTGAGCCGACCGTGTGATCTCCCGCCGTCCGGGGGTGCGCCCGCATCCCCGGACGGTGTGCGGGGCACTCCGGCGTCGTGACCGATCCCGAGACGACCGACCCCGATCCCGCCACCACCAGGCCCGGGGACGACACGACCGCCGAGGACGCCCCCGCGTTCGACATCGACCTCGACCCCGAGGACCAGGGGACGGCCGAGGCCGGCGCCGAGCCCTCGGGCTGACCCGCTACGTCTTCTCGCGCCAGGCGCGCTCGAAGGGGAGCCGCCAGGCGTTGGGGGCCACCAGCTGGTGGATCGCGTTCGGACCCCACGAGCCGGCCGGGTAGGGCTTGACCGGCGGCGGGTCCGCCAGCAATGGCTGCGACCGGTCCCAGAGCGACTCGATGCCCTCGGCCGTGGTGAACAGCGTGTGGTCGCCGCGCATGGCGTCGAGGATCAGGCGCTCGTAGGCCTCGAGGACGTCCGCGGCCTCCCCGAGCTCCTGGGTGGAGAACTGCATCGACAGCTTCTGCAGGCGCATCCCCGGCCCGGGGCGCTTGCCGTAGAACGACAGCGACACCCGTGAGGAGTCGGCGAGGTCGAACGTCAGGTGGTCCGGGCCCTGGGTCCCGACGCCGGAGCCCTGCGGGAACATCGTCCGGGGGGCCTCCTTGAAGGCGATCGAGATGATCCGCTGACCCTCCGCCATCCGCTTCCCGGTCCGCAGGTAGAACGGCACCCCCGCCCACCGCCAGTTGTCCAGACCGGCCCGCAGCGCGATGAAGGTCTCGGTGTCGGAGTCGCGGGCCACCCCCGGCTCGTCGCGGTAACCGCCGTACTGGCCGCGGACCACGTCGTGCGGGTGGATCGGCAGCAGCGAGCGGAAGACCTTGTTCTTCTCCTCGCTGATCGCCCGCGGCTCGAGCGCCGTCGGCGGCTCCATCGCGACGAAGGCCATCACCTGCATGAGGTGGGTGACGACCATGTCCTTGTACGCCCCGGTCGCCTCGTAGAAGCTCGCGCGCTGGTCGAGCCCGAGCTCCTCCGGGATGTCGATCTGGACGTGGTCGATGAAGTTGCGGTTCCAGATCGGCTCGAACAGGCCGTTGGCGAAGCGGAACGCCAGGACGTTCTGCGCCGCCTCCTTGCCCAGGAAGTGGTCGATCCGGAAGACCTGGGACTCGTCGAAGACCTGGTGGACGAAGTCGTTGAGCCGGACCGCGCTCTCGAGGTCGTAGCCGAAGGGCTTCTCCATGATCACGCGGGCGCCGGTGTCGAGGTCGGCGTCGCGCAGCATCTCGACCACCGCCTGCGCGGCCTTCGGCGGCACCGAGAGGTAGTGCAGCAGACGGGCCCCCTCGCCCAGCTGCGACTCGGCCTCCTTCACCGCCGACGCGAGCGCCTCGGGCCCCTCGCCCTGCGGCACGTAGCTCAGCTTCGCGGCGAAGTCCTCCCAGTCGGACTCGGCGAGCCGGTGCATGCCGAAGTTCTGCACGGCGTCGTGCACCAGGTTGCGGAAGTCCTCGGTCGACAGGTCCTCCATCGCGGTCCCGACGATGCGGATCGCGGGGGCCAGCGCGGACTCGCTGAGGTAGGCGAGCCCCGGCAGCAGCTTGCGCTTGGCCAGGTCGCCCGTGCAGCCGAACAGCACGATGACGTGGGGGGCGATGGGGTCGAGCTCACGGCGGAACGGGCGCGAGCCGGGGCCGGGATAGGCGATGTCCGGGTTGTCGGCCCGGGACGTTTCGGACATCACGGATCTCCTCGCGCGACGGGGCCTGGGACGTTGGGTGGACCGTAGCCCGGTCGTGTGGCGGCCGTGTGTCGCTGAGCCGACCGGCGGGCGGCGCGGCTAACGGATCCAGGCGGGGTGCACGCGGGGGACGTGGGCGAGCGCGTCGAACTCGCGCGACGGCACGAGCGGGATGCGCGCCCGGAGCTGCCCGGAGTCGACGACGGCGCCGAGGCGACGGGTCGTGGTCGCCGCGCCGGCCCACCGCGCCACCGGCCCCCCGGCCTCGCGCGCCTCGCGCAGGTCCACGAGCTGCTCGGTGTCGCCGCCGAGGGCGGTCCGCAGGTCGGCCTCGAGGGTGTCGGCGAGGAGCGGCAGTCGGTGGGTGGTGGGCCGGGGCCGCACCGCCCGCAGGAGCCGACGGCGCACCGCCGAGGCGCCGCCCTCCCCGAAGAGGCCGCCGACGGCGTAGTAGGCCTCGCCGAACGCCGCCCGCAGGTGCCGGCCCGCCGTCGTCGGGTCGCCGACGCGGACCTGGTCGTCGTGGCCCCAGAACACCACGGCCGGTGCCCCGTCGGGAGTGGCGGACTCCTCGGCGGCCCGGCCGACGGCCTCGGCCACCAGCCGCGCCCGCAGCACCGGGGCGCTCTCCGGCGGCAGCGCCTCGGCCTCCTGCTCGGTGCGGGGCTCGCGGACCCGTGGCGCGCAGGCCACCTCCGACGCGCGCGCCAGGATCCAGGCGTGGCGCACTGCCTCGTCGTACTGCGCGGGCGAGGTCTCCGCGACGAGGCGGGCCTGTTCGGCGACCATGCGCCCGTGCAGCCCGACGACGGCGTCGCGCACCCGGGGCGGGAGGGCGCGGGCGTCGGGCTCGGTGTCGAGGAGATCGGCGAGCCCGTCGCGGGCCTCCGGCAGCAGATCCGGGGCGGCCGCCCGGAGGTAGGCACCCAGGGCCCGGACCGAGGGCGCGGGGCGGACCGGGTCCACCCCGACCACCCGGATCCGGTCCTGGGCGGGGAGCAGCTCGTTGTGGTCGCGCAGCCGGGAGATCAGGTCGACCACCTCGCGGGTGTCGTACTCCCAGCCGCCCAGCACCGAGACGGCCTCGCCGGGGATCCCGATGCCGCGCGCGGCGGCGTCGAGCACGGTCCCCCCGGACTCGCTCGTGCCCAGCGCCAGGACCCGGGTCCCGAGGTCCTCGACGGCGAAGTCGACGACCCGGGCGCCGACCTCGAGCAGCTCCCGCGCGCCGTGGGCGGCGGCACCGACCCCCAGCACCCGCACTCCGCCCAGGGCGGGACGCCACGACGAGAGCCCGACCTCGTCCAGCGGGACCGCCCGCTCCGCCAGCCAGTCCGCGACCTCGTCGTCCATGCGCCGACCCTACGGCCGCGCCGTCCGCGGCCCCGCCCGCCCGGACCGTCACCCCCGCGGGTGACACGGGCGGGTTCGGCCTAACGGACGCGGCGAGGGGCGCGACATGCGGGCAGGCGCCCCGCACCGGCGGGGCCGAGCGACGGGGGCACGCGATGTCGAAGCCGGGGACCGGGGCCGCCGCGGCCGCCGCCGCGCTGGGTGCCTGGATCGCCGCTCCGGTGGTCGCGATGCGCAGCCGCGGGACCCTCGACGAGCGCCGCGCCGCCGAGATGCGGCGCGAGCCCGTCCCCGCCCCGACCGGCGAGGCGCTGCGGCGCGACGCCCTGCACCGCGAGGCGCTGCGGCGCGCCCGGGTGCGCGAGGCCCAGGTGCGGGCCGCGATGGCCGCCGTCCCGGAGCCCCGCCCCGGGACCGACCTGCCGCGACGCTCCCCGCTGCACGGCTGAGCCCGCCGCGGGTCTCCCCGCCGGGGCGCACACGCCGGGAGGGACGCGCCCGCCCGCTAGCCTGCTCCGCCGTGCGACGCCTGGTGGTCTGCTGCGACGGCACGTGGGACACCCCCGCCGACCGGACCAACGTCTCGATCGTCGCCGACGCCCTCGAGCAGGGCCCCGACCAGGTCGTGGCCTACTTCCCCGGGGTCGGCACCGGCACCGACCCGATCACCCGCGTCCTCGAGGGCGGGCTGGGCCTGGGGCTCAACACCCGCATCCGCGAGGCGTACACGTGGCTCGCGCAGACGTGGCGGCCCGGCGACGAGATCGTCCTGCTCGGCTTCAGCCGCGGGGCCTACACGGTGCGCAGCCTGGCCGGGATGCTCGCCGCGTGCGGGCTCGTCGCGTTCGCCCCCGGGGATTCCCGACGACGGCGGGACCGCCTCGTGCGGCGGGTGTTCCGCGACGGCTACCAGCGCCGCCGCCCGCTCGAGGGCGTCCCCCACGCACCCGGCTTCGGTCCGGACGACCGGGCGCCCATCCGTTTCGTGGGCGTGTTCGACACCGTCGGCGCGCTCGGCGTCCCGCGCACGTTCGGCCTGCTCTCGACGCTGCTCCCGGCGCGCATCCAGGGCTTCCACGACCTCCGGCTGGCCCCCGACGTCCGGCACGCCCGGCAGGCGCTCTCCCTCGACGAGCGCCGCGGCCCCTTCCGGCCCGCGGTGTGGGCCACCCCGGCCCCCGGGACCCACGCGTCGTTCGCGCAGCTCTGGTTCGCCGGGACCCACGGCGACGTCGGTGGCTCCCAGGACCGTCCGCGGGCGCTCTCGGACATCACGCTCGCCTGGATGGCCGGGGAGGCGACGACGGCGGCCGGGCTCACCTGGCGGGACGCGCCCCCCGGCGGTGCCGGCGACCCGCTCGGCGCCTTCGACCCGGGCCCCGACGGCCTCTGGCGCTACCTGGGGCCGCGCCCGCGCAGCGTCCCCCGGGTCGTGGCGGGCGCCCCGGACGTGCACCCGTCGGCGGCGGCCCGGAGCGCGGCCGCCCTCGTCCCGCCCTACCGCCCGGGCCGCGTCCCCGAGCCGGGCGAGCCCGCCCGGGCGGCCATCCGCGCCGACGATCCGTGGGTCGAGACCGGTCTCTACCTGCCCGAGGGGCGCTACGCGCTCGCCGCGACGGGGACCTGGAGCGACCACGGCGCGTCCACCGCCCCGGCCGGGTTCGGCCGCTGGCCGTGGCGGGCCTGGCCCGACTACGCGCTCGGCACGGTCCTCGTGGGCTACCGGCACGTGGTCCGTCTGCTCACCGGCCGCGGCGCCGACTCGCTCGCCGCCCCGCGGGTCGGCGACGCGCGGCGGATGGCGCTCCTCGCCGCCGTCGCGAACGACCGCCGCCACCCGGACGGCACCCTCGACGACGGCACGCTCGCGGCCCTCGACCCCGGCGGCACCGCCACCCTCGAGCTCACCCGCCCCGGCTACCTCTACGCCGCCGCGAACGACTCGTGGGTCGGGTACGGCGGCAACCGGGGCGTCGCGACGCTGACGGTGACGCGCTCGTGACGGGTCCGGACGGCGGGCCGGAACCCGCCACCGGGCCGATCCGTGTCCACCGGGACCGCCGGGGACCACGCCCCGGGCGGGTGCTGCTCGGGGTGCTCGTCGTGGCGGTCGTCGCGGTGCTGCTCGTCCCCGACCGGCTCGGCATCGACGGCACCCTGCCCGTCGTCGCGTTCGTCCTCGTCCGCGCGCCGGCGACGATCGTGGTGGTCGTCCTGGCCCTGCTCGCCCTCGCGGTGCGCGCCCGGTGGTGGCCGACGGTCGTGCCGGTGCTGCTGGTGGCCGCGGTCTCGGTGACGACCCTGCTCCCCCGGGTGCTCCCCGACGGCCCCGGCCCCGACCCCGGCCCGGACCTCGTCGTCATGACCCTCAACGTCGACCGCGGGAGCGCCGACGTCGCCGCGCTCTCGCGGCTGCTGCACCTGCGTCGCCCCGACGTCGTGGTGCTTCCCGAGGCCGGGGAGCCGTTCCGGGCGCGCCTGGCCCCCGAGGTCGCCGACCTGGGCTACCGGTCGTGGTCGTCGACCCCCTCGGCGCAGCCCGACGCCGTCGGCACCACGATCCTCGCCGGGCCGTCCCTCGGGGCGGTGCGCGCCGAGCCGGTGACCGACGTCCGCTTCCCCTGGCTGCAGCTCACCGGGGGCGCGCTGGGGCGCACGCGGCTGGTCGGGGTGCACCTGGCGTCGCCGGTGCCGACCCTCATCGACGCCTGGCCCGCGGAGCTGGCGTCCCTGCAGCGCTGGTGCGGCCCGGCGGCCGGTCCGGCCGCCGTCGTCGGCGACCTCAACGCCACCGCCGACATCGCCGCCTACCGCTCGGGCACCGCGGGCTGCACCGACGCGGGCGACGCGGCCGGGAAGGGCCTGCTGGCGACCTGGCCGACCGCCACCCCGCGCTGGATCGGCGCCCAGCTCGACCACGTGCTCGTCGGGGGCGGGGTCGGGGTGGACGGGTTCGACGTGGTGGAGGTGCCGGGGACCGATCACCGCGGGGTGCTCTGCACCGTCCACACCGTCTCGTGAGCCTCCTCAGCCGGGCAGCAGGGACGAGACGTCGGCGACCTGGTCGGCGGGCGGGGGCACGACGGCGGGCGCGGACCCGACGTCGGAGAGGGTGAGCGTGGTGCTGCTCGTGGTCGGGCTCCCGGCGGGCGCCCCGGGCGTGGCCGGGACGGTCACGGTCTGACCGACCCGCTTGAGCTTCCCGTCGCCGTCGACCCAGACGTCGACCGGCAGCAGGTTGGTCCCGATCTGCGCCTTGAGCCGGTCCACCGCCGGCTTCGTCGCCGGGTCGTCGGCCGCGGGCACCTTGTCGAGGTCCACCGCGCCGGCGTAGTGGGTGGTGGGGACCCCGTCGATCGGCTCGGGCCCGACGACGTGGGTGGTGTCGCTGATCGCCCGCAGGTAGCCGAGCTGCTGGGCGGGGTTGCCGGTCGTCCCGACGCCGAGCGCGCCCAGCGGAGCGCCGTAGCCGGACTGGGCGAGCCGGTTCACGTCCACGGACACCCACTGCTTCCCGCCGGCGACGGCGCTGATCACCCCGGCGGCGGCCGGCGGGAGCTGGGCGGCGAGGGTGCCTCCGCTGAACACGACCCGGACGGGGCCGAGCGAGGGCACCTGGAGGGTGAGGTCCGCGGCCTGGTGGGCCGGGTCGACCACCCCGGTGCCGTCGAGCGGGATGGCCTGGCCGGCGACGGCGGTCTGCCCGGCCACGACGGCGTGCGACGGCCCGGCCGCCGCGGTGGCGACGACCGCCTCGCGGACGATCTCCGCGGGCGGCCGGCCGGGGGTCGGCCCGGTCTGCGCGCAGCCGGCGAGCACCGCGACGAGGCCGAGAACGGCGGCCGCGGCGGCGAGCGGGGTGCGGGCTCGGGTCCTGGCGCCGGGGCGGATGGTCACCGCGCCATCGTCGCGTGTCCCCGGTGAGCCGCGTGTGCCGGGCCCACCGGAGTCAGCGCCAGCGGTGCGTGCGCCGACCCTTGATCGTCGTCGCGAGCTGGCGCTGCCAGAGCGCCCACGTCTCGGGGTCGAGGGTCTGCCCGGCCGGCGGGGTGGCGGTGCGGGTGCGGCCCGTCGCGGGGCCCTCCGGCCGCGACCGGCCCGAGGACGACCCGGCCCCGACCGCGGGCAGCGGCCCCGACGGGTGCCCGGCCCCCGGTCGTCCCTGGCGCAGGACCGGACCGGACCCCGTCGTCGCGGGCAGCGGCCCGGACGGGTGGCCCGACCCCGGGCGCTCCGGGAACGGGGGCGGCGGGACCACCATCGGACGCTCGCCGGTGGAGGTCGGGGCGGAGCGGCGGGGCCCGGCCGTCACGGGCACCGGCCCGGATGCACCCGCCGGCCCGGCGGCGATCTCGGGGTACGGACGCTCGGCCGGGGGGAGCACCGGCCGAGAGTCCGACCCCGCGAGGCCGGCGAGCAGCGACCGGCCGGAGCCGACCTGGATCGGCGCCCACGGCCAGTACCGCTGCGCCGACCGCGTCTTGACGAAGCCCAGCCCCATGATGAGCCCGAAGATCAGGTGCCCGATCAGCGAGAGCGTGATCGTCACCGGGGTGAGCGGGAACATCAGCGACTGGCCGCGCGGCGCCAGCCAGACGGTCGCGATGAGGCCGGCCCACACCGGGAACACCGCGAACGCCACCGCGGCGCCCACCACCTGCTTCGGGGGCCGGTGCTGCAGGCCGACGAACGCCGCGCCGACGAAGAAGGTGACGCCGATGCCGCCGCCGTCGCCGAGGTAGCGCCAGAGGTAGCCGACCCAGGCGCCCGCCGTCTTCGAGGCACCGTCGCCGACGATCCACGTCCCCATCGTGGGGATGAAGTCCGCCCACCACCCGAGCATGTAGACCGTGTCGAGACGGAAGACGTCGTAGAGCGCGCACGCCAGCATCCCCCACAGGAACCCGTGGAGGATGACGCGCTCCTCGGGGTGCGGGGCGAAGATCGACAGGGCCACGATCGCGGTGGCCAGCGGCACGACCAGCAGGGCCGCGGACCAGTTCATCGTGATCAGGCCGAAGACGTGCGCCGAGATCGCGAGCAGGGGGAGCGCCGCGAGGAGCAGGTGCAGGCCGACCCGGAGGAGACCCGCACGGCTCACCGGGGCGGTGCCCGAGGAGACGTCCGTCGTGTTCATCGGCGAGGAAGTTAGGGGCCCGGGAAGTCCTGTGAGGCCAACCTGAGAGCCCGGGGCGACCCACGCGATGACGGGCGATCACGGCGCGCCCACCGGCCGCCTGCTTCGTCCGTCCGGCCCAGTGCACGGCCCCGGGAGGAGCGATTCGTGACCGGATGGCTCCGGACCGTTCTCAGCTGGGCCCTCCGGGGTCCGTGAACGCAGGCGAGTCGGCGCCGAACGGTCACGCCCCGGCGTGTCCCCGCGCGGTGCGTCCCCGCCCGTCCCCGCTGTCCCGTCCGCCGTCCCCGGGTCGGGTGGGAGGGCACGGTCACGCCTTCGGGGCCGGCCGGTGGAGTCCCACGGTGAGCTGACGGCGCCCCCCTAGTCTGGATCGATGACGACGACCGGGCGACTGCCGCGCGCCCGGTCCGCCGGCGACGGGGAGGGGCCCGCGGGTGTCCCCGGCCCGCGTCGTCGCGGCGTGCGCCTGGCCGCGCTGCTCGTCCTCGCGACCGTCGTGGCCGTCGGCGTGCTCCTGCCCGACCGGGTCGGCCTGGACCACGAGCTGCCGTTCGCGGTGTTCGCGGCGCTGCGACCCGACCTCGCCGTCGGGATCGGCGGCCTCGCGCTCGTCCTGCTCGTGCTGCGCCGCCGCTGGTGGCCGCTGCTGGTGCCCGTGATCGTGGTGGCGGTCGTGGCCGGGGCGATCGTGGTGCCGCGGGCGGTGGCGGCGCCGGCTCCCCCACCCGGCGGGACGGATCTGACCGTGCTGGAGCTGAACGCCTTCGAGGGCCACGCCGACGCGCGCACGGTCGCCGACCTCGCCCGGGCGCAGCACGCCGACCTCGTCGTGCTGCCCGAGTCCGGGGAGCGGATGCGGGCCCGGCTCGCCGCCCTGCTGCCCGAGTACCGCACCTGGACCGACGTCCCGCCGTGGGCGGCCGACGTGCGCGGCATCGTCGTGGCCGCCGCGCCCCGGGCCGGGAACGTCACCGCCCGCCGGCTCGACGGCGACACCCGCTACCCGTGGGCCGAGGTCACCGGCGGGATCCTCGGCCCGACGCGGCTCGTGGCGGTCCACCTGGTGTCGATCGTGCCCGGCTGGATCCGCTACTGGCCCGGCGAGCTCGGGATGCTGCAGCAGTGGTGCGCCCCCGGCGGGGACCCGACGCCGGCGATGGTCGTCGGGGACTTCAACGCCACGCCCGACCACTCCGCGTTCCGGTCCGGCACCGCGGGCTGCACCGACGCGGCGACGGCCACCGGGGGCTCGCTGGTCCCGACGTGGCGCTCGAGCTTCCCCCGCTGGTTCGGGGCCCAGATCGACCACGTCCTCACCCGCCCGGGCGCTGACGGCGCGGGCCCGCAGGCCCGGTCGACCGAGGTGATCGCGGTGCCCGGCAGCGACCACCGGGCACTGCTCACGCACCTGCGGCTCTAACGGCCCCGGAGCGGGCCCGTCGCGCCGGGCAGATCACCGCCACGCCACCCGGCGCCCGTACCCTCGGGGCCGTGGCACGACCGTCGTGGATGCGGGTCCCCCGCTGGCTGCGCCCCCGCCAGGGCAACCCCGACGGCACGATGACGCTGCTCGAGCACATCCACGAGCTGCGTCGGCGCCTCATGATCGGGGTCATCGCGGTCGTCGTCGGGACGATCATCGGCGTCGTCTGGTACCAGTACCACATCTTCGGGCTGCCCTCGCTGGGACAGCTGCTCACCGAGCCGTACTGCCGCCTGCCCCCGAGCGCGCGCCTGACCCTCGGCAACCCGAACACCTGCCAGCTCGTGGCGTTCGCGCCGTTCGAGCAGCTCGCCCTGCTGATCAAGGTGGGCGTCGCGGCCGGCGTCGTGCTCGCCAGCCCGGTCTGGCTCTCCCAGCTGTGGGGCTTCATCACCCCCGGCCTGCACGCCCACGAGCGGAAGTTCGCGCGGGTGTTCATCGGGACCGGCACGGTGCTCTTCCTCGCGGGTGCGGTGCTGGCCTACCTGGTGCTGACCCAGGCCCTGTACTTCCTCGTCACCGTCGGCGGCGGCATCCAGATCACCGCGCTGCGCGGCGAGGACTACTTCAGCCTGCTCATCACGCTGCTGGTCATCTTCGGCGTGAGCTTCGAGCTGCCACTGCTCATGGTCATGCTGAACCGGGTCGGGATCTTCCCCTACGCCAAGATCAAGGCCTGGCGTCGCGGGCTGATCTTCGCGATCTTCGTGTTCGCCGCGGTCGCGACCCCGGGGCAGGACCCGTTCTCGATGCTGGCCCTCGGGCTGTCCCTGACCGTGTTGTTCGAGGTCGCCGCGCAGATCTGCCGGGTCCACGACCGGCGGGCGGTGCGGGAGTCGCCCTGGGCGGGGCTCTCCGACGACGAGGCCGGCCCGTCGCCGGTCGCCGGACCCGCGGCGCGCGTCGAGCCGGTCCCGGCCCCGGTGCCGGTCGCACCCTCGTCGTTGGAGGGCCCGTCGGCGAACGGCTCGGGTCCGACGACGCCGGGTCGCTACGACGACGTCACGTAGGTGCGCTCACGAGCAGGGCCCGCGACTGGAGCGTGACGGAGATGCGCCGAGTGGACCTCGAGGGCTGCGTCGGGAGCCGTGGAGGTCCACTCGACGGCCCTACAGCCGCACTTCCTGCCCACGAGCGCGGACCGCGCCGACGTCGTGGGCGTGGCGGGGACGCACCGGGCGGCCGAGCAGGTCGTGGTGTCCCCCGGCGAGCCCGCACCAGGAGCAGTCCGGGTCGGCGGCGGGGCGTGGGACGGGCACGAGGCCGGGTTCGGGCGCGCGCGGGGCCGCGGGCTCCATCTCCAGCGCGAGCGGCCGGTAGCGGCGGCGCCAGAGCCCCCGCGCGAGCACGACGAGCCCGGTCACGACCAGGGCGACGACGGCCAGCCATTTGAGGAGCAGGACCGCACACAGCGCGATGACGGTGCCCACCAGGGCACTCGGTACGGGCACGCGGAGCGGGCGGGACGACACCCGATCGAGGTTAGGTCGTGGCGCGGGGTGGGCGGCGGCGACGCGCCGATCCGGAGATCCCGATCAACGTGACCGGCCCCGGAGACGAGAAACGCCCTGACGGTCCGCGAGGTCGGGGGTCCCGCGGCCCGTCAGGGCTCACCCGGGGTGTCGTCCTCCGGCCCGGTGGCGTTACGCGCCCGCGGCAGTTTTCTCGGCCGTCTGCGCCGCGGCGTCGTCGGACCAGGTCAGCGACCGGGTCGTGACGTCGACACCGTCCGAGGAGATGCCCCCGGCCAGCTCGGCGGCCCGCACGCAGCAGTGCACCCACAGCTGGAACTGGATCTCGCGGGCGACGAGGACGCGGTTGTAGACGAGGTCCGCGAGCAGGTCGCCGGCGCGCGCCCACGTGGTGATGGTGAACTCGAGCCCGTCGGGCACCGCCGTCGCGGCGAACTCGATCTGGCCCGCCTCGAGGTGCCCGGCGAGGGTCGCGAGGCGGAACGACGAGCGTCCGGGGACGTCGGTGCGGTCGACGACGCGGACCGGCCCGTCCCACGGGCCCGGCATCCGGACGACCATCTCGTCGCCCGGGGCGAGCGCGCGCCCGTTGTCGTGCACGCGGTCGAAGCGGGCGATGCCCGGCACCATCCCCTGGTTCATGTCGGCGGCGAGCACCGCGACGAGGGCGCGCGGCGTGAGGCGGGGCGACGGGACCCGGGCGCGGAAGATGCGGTGGAGCATCGGTCCCCAGCCGTCGTCCACGGGCTGGTCACGCCGGCTCGGGTGCGCCAGGGGCGGGGGTGCGTCCTCGGCGGGGTCGCCGTCGAGGCGCTGGTGGGTCACCCGGACGCCGGGCAGGCCCCAGATGCGGCCGAGGGCGACCAGACCGCGCGGGAGGTCGGTGAGCATCAGGGCCTCACGCACGACCTGACGGGGTCCGGGGACGATCTTCACCGGGCCCGGGTACCCGCCACCACGCCCTTCTAGTGGAGGTGTTCCCGGGGGGCGATCCGTCCGGGCGAGCGCTGCCCCGCCTCGCACCGGCGCCGCAGCGCGCCGGCGAGCTCCTCGACCTGCGCCGTCGCCGCCGCGTCGGTCATCCGCCCGACGACGGCCGCGACCCAGCCGGAGCGCTCGAGCGTGAACCCGACGAGCGTGCCGCCTGGCCGCGCGGTCACCGTGACCCCGAGGCGCGACGACGATCCGACACCGCCGCCGGTCCAGGTGAAGCCCCGGTGCGGGCGGATCTCGGCGACGCGCCACTCGCGGGCCGGCTGGTTGCGGGCGCAGACCCGCACGCCGCCGCCGCGGACGAGCGGCCCGCCGTCGAAGGGGACCACCTCGCGCAGGGCGGGCGCCCAGTCCGGCCAGCGGGCGACGTCGATGAGGACCGCCCAGACGTAGTCCTGGCAGGCGGCGATGTCCACCTCGTGGTGCTGGTGCACTCGGAGGCCTCCTCGCCCGTCGACGCCGCGTGCCGTCCGCCGAGCGTAGGCACCGGGACGGCCGGGACGGAACGCCCGGGCCCCGTCCAGCCCGGCGCGGGGTCAGCGGGGCAGCGTCGCGAGCGCCTCGAGCGCGGGCACGGCCCGGCACAGGGCCTCGCGCTGGCCCGCGTCGAGGCGCGCCATCCCGGACTCGAGCAGCTCGGCCCGCTCGGCCCGCTCGGTGCGCAGCGCCCCGATCCCGGTCTCGGTGAGCTCGATCCAGGCGGACCGGGCGTCGTCGGGATCGGGGACGCGGCGCACGAGGTCCGCGGCCTCGAGCGCGGCCACCCCGCGACTCATGGTGGGCGGGCTCACGCCCTCGAGCCGGGCCAGGTCACCGAGCCGGACCGGGCCGTGGTCGGCCAGCGTGGCCAGGGCGGAGGTCTGCAGCGGGTGCAGTCCGGCTCCGCGCACCGCACGCAGGCGACGGTTGAGCCGACCGACGGCCAGGCGCAGGCGCACCGGGACGTCGGGGGCGGTCGCCGACGGTGCAGGGGTCACGGGTCACGTCTCTCAGGGGTGGGCCGGCAGGGCGTGCCGGACGGATTCCAGGTTATCCCCGACCGGGCCGGGGGTGACGCCGGTCGCTCGCGTCGACAACATCTCTGTGTCAGAGCTAATCTTCCCTCGTGACCACCACCGTCGGACTCGCCGAGGGCCTCATGCCCGCGGTGATCGCGCTGCGGCGCGCGGTGCGGCGCCGCACCCGGGAGCGGATGGACGTCCCGGCGCTGCCGCCCGCGCAGGTCGAGCTGCTGCGCACGGTCCAGGACTCCCCCGGCATCGGGGTGGCCGGGGTCGCGCGACGGCTGCGGCTGGCGGAGAACTCGGTGAGCACGCTGGTGCGCACCGCGATCGCCGACGGTCACGTGCACCGCACGCGCGATCCGGCGGACCGCCGCGCGGCCCGGCTGGAGCTCACCGACGCCGCGCACGAGCGGCTGCGCCGCTGGCGGGCGGTGCGCGTGGAGGTCGTCGACGCGGCGCTCGCCCGCCTCGACCCCGCCGACCACGCGGCCCTCGAGGCCGCGATGCCGGCACTCACCCGGCTCCTCGACGCCGTCGAGGACGTCGGTCCCCACGATCAGGAGGGAGGAGCCCCGTGACGACCACCACCACCGAACCGGTCCGCACCCAGGACCTGCGCTACGCCTTCGGCGACCACGTCGCCGTGGACGGGCTCGACCTGGCCCTGGACCCCGGCGAGGTCTTCGGCCTGCTCGGCCCCAACGGCGCGGGCAAGACCACCACGATCCGCGTCATCACGACGCTGCTGCCCGCGCCCCCGGGCACGGTCACCGTGGCCGGCCTCGACGTCGCGCGGCACCGCCGCCAGGTCCGGCGCCTGCTCGGCTACGTGCCCCAGCAGCTCTCCGCCGACGCCTCGCTCACCGGCCGGGAGAACGTGGCCCTCTTCGCGCGGCTGTTCGACGTGCCCCGTCGCGGCCGCACCGAGGCGGTCGACGCCGTCCTCGACGCCATGGGCCTGTCCGATGCCGCCGACCGGACCGCCTCGACCTACTCCGGCGGCATGGTGCGTCGCCTCGAGCTCGCCCAGGCCCTGGTCAGCGCGCCGGAGGTCCTGGTGCTCGACGAGCCCACGGTCGGCCTGGACCCGGTGGCCCGCTCCGGGGTGTGGGACCGCATCCACGAGGTGCGCCGCGAGACCGGCATGACCGTGCTCGTCACCACCCACGCCATGGAGGAGGCCGAGCTGCACTGCGACCGGGTGGCCCTGCTGCACCGCGGCCGCAAGCGCGCCGAGGGGACCCCCGCCGAGCTCATGGCGACCCTGGGCGCGGACGCCACGCTCGACGACGTCTTCCGCCACTACACCGGCGACACCCTCCGGAAGACCGAGCAGGAAGGGAGCATGCGCGATGTCCGTTCTGCCCGCCGCACCGCCCGCCGCGTCGGCTGAGCGCTTCTCGCCCGTCGGCGAGGTGGCACTGCTCGCCCGCCGCGTCGGCGCCATGTGCCTCGTCGAGCTGCAGAAGCTGCGCCACGACCGCACCGAGCTCGTCACCCGGACCGTCCAGCCCGCGCTCTGGCTGGCGGTCTTCGGGACGACGTTCAGCCGGATCCACGCCATCCCGACCGGGTCGACGCCGTACCTGGACTTCCTCGCCCCCGGGATCCTGGCCCAGTCGGCCCTGTTCATCGCGATCTTCTACGGCATCCAGGTCATCTGGGAGCGCGACGCCGGGGTCCTCGCGAAGCTCCTGGTGACGCCCACGCCGCGGGCCGCCCTCGTCACGTCGAAGGCGTTCGCGGCCGGCATCCGGGCGCTCGTGCAGGCGCTCGTCGTCGTGGTCATCGCCCTGCTGCTCGGGGTGGGCTTCACCGCGAATCCCCTGAAGCTGCTGGGCGCCGCGGTCGTCGTCGTGCTCGGGTCGGCGTTCTTCTGCTGCCTGTCGATCACCTTGGCGGGCGTGGTGCTCTCCCGCGACCGGCTCATGGGCATCGGCCAGGCGATCACCATGCCGCTGTTCTTCGCCTCGAACGCGCTCTATCCGGTCCAGCTCATGCCCGGGTGGCTGCAGGTGATCAACCACGTCAACCCGCTCTCCTACGAGGTCGACGCGCTGCGCGGCCTCCTGATCGGGACGCCGGCGCGGCTCGGGCTGGACGCGGTGGTGCTCGTCGTCGCGGCCGCCGTCATGATCTCGGTCGCCTCGGCGCTGCTGCCGCGGCTCGCCCGGGGGTAGGTGGCCTCAGCCGGCCCGCTGCTCGAGGTCGGCGAGCAGGTCCCGCACGCCGACCGCGGGCGGGGCCGTCGCCATCGGGCGCGGGCCGGGGTCGGCCAGCGTCGCCGTCGCCGTCGCCCCGCCGCCGGGCAGGTCCGCCGGGCGGAGCACCTCGACGACGCGGCGCAGTCGGCCCGCGCCGTCGACCCACACCTCCACGGGCAGGACGCTGGTCGAGAGCTCGGTGCGGAAGCGCTCGACCAGGGGCGCGAGCGCCGGGGTGGCGGTGGCGACGGCCCCGAGGTCGACGGTGCCGCGGTAGTGGGTGGTCGGGGTGCCGTCGACGGTCTCGGGTCCGACGAGGGCCGCGTCGTCGCGCAGGCCGCCGAGCAGCGCCGGGAGATCGGCCGGGTTGCCGGTGGCGCCCGCCCCGAGCTGGACCACGGTGTCGCCGAAGAGCCCGACGTCGACGCGGTCGAGGTCGACCGACACCCACCGGCGCCCGCGGGCGATGTCCCCGACGGCCCGCGGAGGCAGGGCCGCGTACACCAGGCGCCCGACGGTCACCGCGCTCACCGCACCGATCCGGGAGATCCGCAGCGCGAGGGTCGCGCTGCCGCCGCGGAAGTCGACGGTGCCGGTCCCGGTGGTGCTCGTGGCGCGGCCGCGGGCCGGGCCCGTCGAGGTGGTCGTCACCGTCGCGCCCCCGGAGTCGGCCGTCGCCGCGGCGGCGTCACGGACCGCCCGGGACGCGGTGGCGGGGTCCGCCGGGTCGGCGGTGCCGTCCGCTCCGGTCGAGCACCCGGCGAGCAGCGCGAGCACGCACAGGACGACGAGGAACACCGGGAGCCGGGCGCGCGCGGCGGCGTCGGGGTCCACGACACCGGTCAACGAGCGGGGCGGGTGGCACGCCGCTCGTCGTCACGCAGACGTGTCGCGCCGGGGACGGCCGCCCGGGATCAGATCCGCGTCCCCCGGTCGCGCCAGAAGGCGTCGCGCAGCTCCCGCTTGAGGATCTTCCCGGCGCCGGACTTCGGGAGCGGGTCGGTGCGCAGCTCCACCCCGCGCGGCACCTTGTACCCGGCGATCGTCAGCCGGCAGTGCGCGACCAGCTCGTCGCCGCTGACCTCGGTGCGGGTCTGCACCACGGCGTGCACGGCCTCGCCGTAGCGCTCGTCGGGCACCCCGAACACCGCCGCCTCGACCACGGCGGGGTGGGAGTAGAGGGCGTTCTCGACCTCGGCCGAGTACACGTTCTCCCCGCCGGAGACGATCATGTCCTTGGCACGGTCGACGAGGAACAGGTAGCCGGCCTCGTCGAGGTAGCCCAGGTCGCCCGAGGTGAACCAGCCCCCGCGCAGGACCTTCGCGGTCTCCTCGGGCTTGTGCCAGTAGCCCGCGGTGACGTTCGCCCCGCGGATGGCCACCTCGCCGACCTCGCCGGGCGGCAGCGGCGTCCGCTCGACCGGGTCGATGATCGTCACCTCCACCCCCACCGCAGGTCGGCCGCACGACATCGCCCGCGGCGAGTCGAGCCGCAGCTGCTCGTCGGGGTGCAGCGTCACGATCGGCGAGGTCTCGGTGAGCCCGTAGATGTGCAGCATCGAGGCGTGCGGGAACGTCTGCTGGGTGCGCTTGAGCAGTTCGCGCGCGGCGGGGCTCGAGCCGTGGGAGAGCCAGCGCAGGCTGGAGACGTCGCGGGGGCGTTCCCGCTGCTCGACGGCGAGGGCGTCCATCATCGTGGGCACGACGAGGGTGGCGGTGATCCGCTCGCGCTCGATGACGTCCAGCACCCCGGCGCCGGTGAACGCCGGCACCAGCACCTGGGTGCCCCCCGCCCACGTGGTGGCCAGCGCGCCGATGGTCCCCGCCGCGTGGAACATCGGGGCGACCACCATGAACCGGGTGTCCTCGGTGAACGGCCAGCACGCCATGAAGTGCAGGGCGTTGGCGACGAGGTTGCCGTGGGTGAGCATCACGCCCTTGGCCGCCCCGGTGGTGCCGCCGGTGTAGAAGATCCCCGCCAGGTCGTGCTCGCCGGGCGCGTCGTCGCCGTCGGGGAGGGTCCCCGGGTCCTCGGCGGCCTCGAGCAGCGCCTCGTACTCGTCGCCGAGGCCCACCTGCCGGACCCCGAGGTCGTCGACGCCCGCCACGTCCCGGTCGGTGAAGAAGACACGCGCGCCCGAGTCGGAGATCGAGTAGCACCGCTCCGGGTCCGAGTGCCGGGTGTTCAGCGGGACGATGACGAGGCCCGCGACGGGGAGCGCCAGGTGCAGTTCGAGGTAGCGGTGGCAGTTCGGGCCGAGGACCGCGACCCGGTCACCCCGGCGCAGCCCGAGCGCGGCGCAGGCGGCGATCAGGCGCCGGACCCGGGCGCCGAGCTCGCGGTGGGTCAGCGTCGCGTGCGGGCAGACCACGGCGGTCGCGTCCGGCGCGACCGCGAGGGCGCGGCGCAGGGGGGCGGCGATGGTCCGTGTGGCGTTGCGGGCGTCCCCGGCGGGCGCCAGGCTCGCCGTCGTCGGGTCCGTCCCGGCGGGCTCCGCCGCGGCGGAGCCCGTCGCGGCCCCGTGCGCTTCCACCGTCGTCATCGACCTGCTCCCTCTGTGCCGAACGACCGTTCGGTGGGTACGATAGCAGCCGGCGTGGCCGGGAACACCCCTCCGAACGGCCGCGCGACGGCGGCCGGGGGCGCGCCGCGAGAGTCCGAGAGACCACGACGGGAGCCCGACCGATGAGCGCGACGCGCGAGGACACGGCCGCCCGGCGGCCCGGGCGGCGCGCGGCCAACGCGGAGCCCTACACGCTGGCCTCGCTGGTCGAGGTGGCCGCGCACGCGTTCCTCGAGCGGGGGTACGACGCCACCAGCATGGAGGACCTCTCCCGCGCCGCCGGGATCACCAAGTCGTCCTTCTACCACCACGTCTCCGGCAAGGAGGCGCTGCTGCGGGGGGCGCTCGACCGCGCGCTGGACGGCCTGTTCGGGGTCCTCGGCGAGCCGGCCGCGGTCGAGGGGCCCCCGGTGGAGCGGCTGCGCCACATCGTGCGCCGGCAGGTGGAGGTCCTCGCCACCGAGCTGCCCTACGTGACGCTGCTGCTGCGCCTGCGCGGCAACACCGAGACCGAGCGCTGGGCGCTGGGTCGCCGCCGCGAGTTCGACCAGGCCGTCGCGGCACTCGTCCGCGAGGCGACCGAGGCGGGCGCCACCCACCCCGAGGTCGATCCCGTGATCGCCGCGCGCCTGCTCTCGGGCACCGTGAACTCGCTCATCGAGTGGTACCGCCCGGAGCGGATGGCGGTGGCCGACCTCGTCGACGCCGTCGAGCGCCAGGTCTTCGACGGCCTGCTGGGCGCCCCCACGTCGTGAGTCGGGCGGAGCGTCCTGCTCCGGGGCCGGAGGCCACCGACGTGATCGTCACCGGTAGAACTGCCCCGTGGACCCCGACGACGGCGACGCCGCCGAGCCCGCGCCCTCCGCTCCCGACGGCCGCCTGGCCCGGCTGCGCGCCCAGGCCGCGCGGGCCGGTACCCGCGCCCGCGAGCTCGACCGGTCGCCCGGCCTGCAGCGCGCGGTCAAGCGGCTGCGCGACGCCCTGCCCGGCGACGCCCACTTCGGCGACCCGCTCTCGCTCGGCGGCACCCGCCACACGGAGGCGGCCGGGCGGGCGATCGTCGGGCTGACCGGCTCCCGCCCGGGCGTCACCCGGGAACTGGGCCTCGGCGGGGTGCAGCTGTGGCAGTCGGTGCTCGAGCGGTTCGGGCAGGGCGGCGGCGAGCACGAGGTGGTGCTCGTGTTCACCGACCTCGTCGAGTTCTCCCGCTGGGCGCTCGACGCGGGCGACGACGCCGTGCTGCGGGTGCTCCGCGAGGTCGGCGACGCCTGGGAGAACCCGATGACCGAGCGCGCGGGCACCGTCGTGAAGCGCCTCGGCGACGGGCTCATGGTGGCCTTCGCGGACCCGACCGCGGCCCTCGCGGCCGTCGTCGAGGCCCGCCGCCGGCTCGCCGCGCTGGACGTCGACGGCTGGACCCCGCGGATGCGGGCCGGGCTGCACTCCGGGCGGCCGCGCCGGGTCGGGGGCGACTACCTCGGCGTCGCGGTGAACACCGCCGCCCGCCTCGGCGACGCCGGGAAGGCCGACGAGATCCTCGTCAGCGGCGACCTGCTCCGCCGCCTCGACGCCACCACGGTGACGGCGCGGCGCAAGCGGCGGCTGCGACTGAAGGGCGCCCCGGACGACCTCGAGGTGTACGTGGTGGAGCCGGTGTAGGTGCGCACCTCTAGGGGTGCATCCGCGCCCCCTTGACGATCTTGTCGGCGGCGTTGCGGGGCGCGTGCACCGCGATCCCGACCAGGTCGAGCTTCTCCCGCGGCACCGCCGCGACCGCGGCGCGGTTCTCGTCGTCCCCGCCGGTGGAGAACAGGTCGGCGGTGAACACCGGCACCGTCAGACCACGGTCGACGGCGCGGCGGTGCGCGGCCCGCACCGTCTCCGCGTCCCCCTCGAGGACCACGACGGGCTGGCGGAACATCGGGGCGTAGGCGGTGCCGTCGGCGTCGGCGTAGGCCTCGCCGATCAGCTCCGGGGTCGTCGCGGCGACCCCGCTGACGAGGAACGCGGTGACGTTCAGGCGCTGCCAGGTCGCGAGGTCGTCGCGCAGGACGACGACGATCTTGGTGTCGAAACGGCTGGTCATGGCCGTCACGATGCGCCGGGGGCAGGCCGGGGTTCTTGTACGTTCCTGGGGTGGTGGAGTCGTCCCGCGTCCGGGCCTGGCGCCCCGACGTGGCCGGCGTCGCCGAGGTGTTCCACGCCCGGTTCGTCGACCACGCCTACCCGCCGCACACCCACTCCACCTGGACGCTGCTCGTCGTCGACGACGGGGCGGTGCGTTACGACCTCGACCGCGCCGAGCACGGGGCCGTCCGGTCGGCGGTGACGCTGCTGCCGCCGGGGGTCGCGCACGACGGTCGGTCGGCGACGCCGGGCGGCTTCCGCAAGCGGGTCCTCTACCTCGACGACGAGGCGTTCCCGGCCGGGCTCGTCGGGCGCGCGGTGGACCGGCCCGCCGTCGTCGACCACGTGCTGCGCGGCGCGGTCGACCGCCTCCACCACGCGCTCGACCGGCCCGGCGACGAGCTCTCGGCCCGCTCGGGGCTGGCACTCGTCACCGACCGGCTCGTGACGCACCTCGGCGGGGCGGGCCCGGACGAGGCGCCGGTGCGGGACCCGCGGACCGCGGACGCGCTGCGCGACCTGCTCGACGCCCACGTCGTCGACGGCCTGACGCTCGACGCGGCCGCGGCGACGCTGCACGTCACACCGACCCACCTCGTGAAGGCGTTCTCCGCCGAGTTCGGGCTGCCGCCGCACCGCTACCTGGTCGGGCGTCGCGTGGAGCTCGCGCGCCGACTGCTGCTCGCCGGGGTCCCGGCCGCGCGGACGGCCGTCGAGGCCGGCTTCCACGACCAGGCCCACCTGACCCGGCACTTCCGGCGCCTGCTCGGGGTGACGCCCGGCGCCTTCGGTCGGTGAGCACTAGCCGTCGGTGCCCACGGGGCCGGAGGCCACCCGGTCCAGCCACTCGGCCAGCAGCGCCCGCTCGGCGGCGGTGAGCACCTCGACGTCGTCGAGGGCCGCCCGCAACGACACCGCCGCGCCGACCGGGCCGGGGTCCGGAGCCACCGGCGCGTCCGTCGTGATCGCCGCGACGACCGCCTCCCGCGCCGCGTCGGAGAGCCCCGGATCGCGTTGCGCGGCCGGCACGGCGATGAGCGAGAGCGCGACGCCGCTGCCCGCGGCGTGCACGAGGCCGACCGCCCGGTCCTCGCCGACCCGCAACCGGCCGGCCGCCGCGATCCGCCGGATCAGCGCGGCGAGCACCGCGAACGCCGCACGCGCGGCCGGGGAGTGGCCGTCGCCGCGCGGCCGGGCGTACATCAGCGTGTAGAGGGCGGGCCGGGAGAGGGCGAGGCCCACGTGCAGGTCCCAGCCGAGCCGCAGGTCGGCCACCGGGTCGTCGCTCTCCGCGCGGACGGTCTTCTCGGCGAGGTAGGTCTCGAACCCGTGGACCACGACGGCGTCGAGCAGCCCCTGCTTGTCCCCGAAGAGCCGGTAGATCGTCGGGGCCTGCACCCCGGCGGCGGCGCTCACGGCCCGCGTCGAGACCGCGTCCGGTCCGCCCTCCTCGAGCAGGCGCGCCGCGGCCTCGACGATCCGCGAGCGCGGGTCGTCGACGTCCGCGGGAGTCACGTTAACGATGCTAACACTTCGGCGTTAGCGGATCATCGATATCAATGCTAGCGTCCGAGCAGTAGCAGCGTGAGGAGCACACATGATCGTCGTGACCGGAGCGAGCGGGGTCCTGGGCCGGACGGTGGTGGAGCGGTTGCTCGACCTCGTACCCGCCGAGCGGATCGCCGTGAGCGTGCGCGATCCCGCCGCCGCGGGCGACCTCGCCGAGCGCGGCGTGCGGGTGCGGCGCGGGGACTTCACCGAGCCCGCCACGCTGGTCGACGCGTTCGAGGGCGCCGAGCAGGTGCTCGTCGTCAGCGCGAACACCCTCGGCGACGAGGGCCGCGCCCAGCACCGCACCGCGATCGAGGCGGCGGCCGCCGCCGGTGCGGGTCGCGTCCTCTACACCTCCCACCAGGGCGCCCGCCCCGACTCGCCGTTCGCGGCGGCGCCCGATCACGCGGCAGCGGAGGACGTCCTCGCCGCGACCGGCGTGCCGTGGACCTCGCTGCGCAACGGCTTCTACGCGAACACCGTCCCGATGCTGATCGGCGACGCCGCGAGCACCGGCGAGCTCCGCCTGCCGGCCGACGGCCCGGTCGCCTGGACCACCCGGGAGGACCTCGCGGCGGGCACCGCCCGTCTCCTCGTCGACGGCGCGCCCGACGGCCCCACCCGCCCGCTGACGGGCCCGGCGGCCGTCGACATGGACGCGGTCGCGGAGATCGCGGGGGCGGTGACCGGCCGGACGATCCGCCGGATCGTGGTCGACGACGACGAGTACCGCGCCGACCTGGTCGGCCACGGCGTGCCCGCGCACGCGGCGGAGATGCTCGTCGGGATGTTCGCGGCCGCCCGTCGGGGCGACTTCGCGCCGGCCGACCCCACGCTGGGTGAGCTGCTCGGGCACCCGGCCGAGGGCATGCACGACGTGCTCGCCGCAGCCCTCAGCCCGGCGCGCTGAGCCCCGGCCGCGCCGGAGCGGCCTAGTCGACGAGGCTGTCGTCGCCGCGGCGGCCGAGGCCGACCGCGGTGAGGCCGGCGCGGCGCAGCAGGGCCTGGTCGACGAGGTTGCGGGTGTCGATCACCAGCGGGCGCTTCATCGCCGCCGCCATCACCGACCAGTCCAGCGACCGGAACTGCGGCCACTCGGTGAGCACCAGCACCGCCTCCGCGCCCTGGGCTGCCGACACCGCATCCGCGGCCAGCGGCACCCCCTCGATCTCGCTCGGCGCCGGCTCCCCGTCCCGGAACTTCATCGCCTCCGGACCGTCCACGAACGCCGGGTCGAACCCCACCAGGTCCGCCCCCGCCTGGCGCAGCAGCGCCGCGATCGCCAACGCCGGCGAGTCCCGCAGATCATCGGTCCCGGCCTTGAACGTCAACCCCAGCAGCGCCAGCCGCACCCGCGACAACGACCCCGTGCGCTTCCCGGTCACCGCCAGCCGCACCTTGTCCACGATCCGCTGCCGCTGCCGGGTGTTGGTGTCGATCGTCGCGCGCAACAGCCGGAACTCGAAGTCCGCCGCGTCCGCCACCTGCAACAGCGCGTGGGTGTCCTTGGGCAGGCACGACCCGCCCCAGCCCGGCCCCGGCGAGAGGAACGCCTGCCCGATCCGCCGGTCGTACCCGATGCCCTCGGTCACGTCCGAGATGTCCGCGCCCACCCGCTCGCACAGCTCGGCCATCGCGTTGACGTAGGACAGCTTCATCGCCAGGAAACAGTTCGCCGCGTACTTCATCAGCTCCGCCGACGCCGCATCCGTCAGCACCGTCGGGGCACCCAGCCGCGCGTACAACGCCGCCACCCGCTCCGCGGCGTCCTGGTTGTCCGAGCCGACGACGATCCGGTCCGGACCCAGGAAGTCGCGCACCGCCGCGCCCTCGCGCAGGAACTCCGGGTTCGACACCACCGCCACGTCGTCACGCTCGAGCATCTCCGCCGTGCGCTCCGCGGTCCCCACCGGCACCGTCGACTTGTTCACCACCACCGCGCCCGGCGCCAGCGACCCGCCGATCTCCTCCATCACCGACTCCACCGCACGCAGGTCGGCCACCCCACCCGCCCCCATCGGCGTCGGCACGCACAGGAAGACGACCTCCGGCGAACGCCCCTCCTCGAACGACGCCAACGCCGCCGAGTTCCCCACCACGAACGACAACCGGCCCGCCGAGGTCTGCTCCGCCACCAGCTCCGAGAGCCCCGGCTCCACGATGTCGACCACCCCGCGGCGCAACCGCTCCACCTTCGCGGTGTCGATGTCGGCGCACACCACCTCGTGACCCAACGACGCCAGACACGCCCCCGTCGTCAGCCCGACGTAGCCCGTCCCCACCACCATGACCCGTCGTGCGAACACGTCGGACTCCCCTCTCCGTCCGGCTCCGCGGTGTTCGCGGGTGGCCGCTCCGTCTGACTCGCGGTCCCTCGATCGACACCTACGCTGCCAGATCACCGTCGGTGAGCGGACCACCAGGACCCGGTCAGGGCCGGTCCGGGCACCGATGACCGGGCCCTGCGCCCGGGTTCACGAACCGCCGGTGACGGCGTTCACGTAGTCCTGCCGGGTCAGCCCGGACGCCGGGTCGTCCAGCACGCTCTCGAAGGCCAGGAAGAAGCCGGCGAGGGCGCACCCGCGGGCGTAGGCGGGGCTGCGCCGGATCTGGGCGGCCTCGGAGTCGGAGCTCGCGGTCCCGCCGGTCTGCGCGGCGGGCGGGCCGGGGTTCTCGCCGACGGCGGGCAGCCCGGCCCGGGCGGCCTGGGCGCGGGCGAAGCGCAGGTTCGACCAGGTCTGCACGGGGGTGCCCGGCTCGACGCTGGTGGTGGCGTCGTTCGCGGCGCAGGTGTCCTGGGCCGGGCTCAGCGCCCGGGCGGTGACGGCGGTCGCGTCGTCCACGCCGGTGAGGTCGACGACGACGGGTCCGGCGACGTTGCCGGCGAGGACCGGGAACTGGTCGACGTAGTTCAGCCCGCGCCCGAGCGAGCCGTCGCGGTCGGCGGTGCCGTCGAGCAGCGCGTTCGTGGCCGTCGTCAGGTCGGCGGGCAGGACGCCCTTGCCGGGCGAGGGGACGTGGACGGCGCCGGTGTAGCCCGCGGCGCGCAGCGCGTCGACCTGGCCCTTGATCGCGTACATCAGCGAGCGGGAGTACCACAGGAACCAGTTGCGGGCCATCGCCGGCGTGACCGTCGTGCCGTTCCAGGTCGACCGGCCGGGGATCCACCCGGGCATCGGCGTGGCCGGGGTGCCCGCCGCGATCCCGGTGCCCTGCTGGGCGTCGGCGCCGTAGGCCCACCAGCTCTGCAGGAACCCGTCGCCCGCCTCGTTCGGCCCCGGGAAGCCGACCTCGCCGGCGGCGCTGGTGCCGACGCGGATGCCGTCGAGCCGGGAGGCGGGCAGGTCGGCGACGAGCCGGGTCAGGTAGTCGGCCTGGGCGCTGCGGACGGCGCCCGAGAAGACGGTGTCGACCGCGCCGGTGGCCGGATTCTTCCCGCGCTGGTCGACCAGCGACGCGCCGGCGAGGCCCCGCACCCACGACGGCGGGTACTGGGTGCCCGTCCCGACGACGACGTGGATGCCCGCGTCCAGACAGGCGGTCACCCGGTTCCGGAGGTCGGCGACGTAGGCGGCGTTCTCGACGCCGGGCGCCGTGGGCAGGAGACGGTCCCAGTAGGCCTCGACCTCGACGGCGCCGATCCCGACGGCACGGTTCGCCGCGATGTCCGAAGCGCTGCACGTGGAGTCCATGAGCCCCCAGACCGGATCGGTGGCCGCCTGCGCGGGAAGCGGCCGGGCACTGAGCAGGAGGAGGGGGACGAGGGCGGCCAGCACCGCGAGGCCGGCGAGCCCGGGACGGTGAGGCGGGACCGGACGGGGGGCGGTGACGCGTGGGGCGGGGGAGGCGGATGAGACGCAGCATGCCCTCCGCATCGTTTCGTCCGGGCCCGGATCACACGTCCCGGGCGCGGTCCTCACCGATCAGCTCAGCGGGTCCACGCGTCCGGCGCAGTAGCGAACTCGTGCTTCCGCCATCGGTGAGTCGCCCGAACGGCGGAACCCCTGGCTCGCCGGCTCCCGGGCCCCTCGAAGATCTGATCTTCGTGAGCGAGTCGCACCAGGGCTTGCGCGTGTCGCTCACAAGGCCGCGATCATGGTCCGGGGAGGCCTGGGCGGCGTGGCAGCAATGGCGCGTTGCTGCCATCCCACGGCAGAACGGCGCCGTTCGCCCCGGGGAGCTCGGGTGACCCCATGGCAGCAATGGCGCGTTGCTGCCATCCGACGGCAGAACGGCGCCGTTCGCCCCGGCGAGCTCGGGTGACCCCATGGCAGCAATGGCGCGTTGCTGCCATCTGACGGCAGAACGGCGCCGTTCGCTCCGGGGAGCCCCGGGAGCCCGGGGAGCTCCGGGAAGCCCCCGCGGCTCACCCACCGATCGCCGCCGCGTAGTCACCCGGCACGAGGCCGCTGCGCGGGGTGTAGAGGTCGTCCTCGAAGGCGAACAGGAAGGCCGACAGCCCGCAGGCCCGGGCGTAGGAGGGGGCGTGGCGGAGCTGCTCGCGCTCGCTGTCGGAGGCGGCGACCCCGCCGGTCTGGGGCGCGGGCGGGCCGGGGTTCTCGCCGACGGTGGTGAGCCCGGCGCGGGACGCCGCGGCCGCCGTCACGCGCTGGTTCGGCCAGGCGTCGAGCCCGGCCCCGCCCGTCACCAGCGCGGCCGCGTCCCCGGGTGTGCACCGGTCCTGCGGCGGGTCGAGGGCCCGGGCGTGGACGGCGGTGGCGTCGTCGACCCCGGTGAGGTCGACGACCACGTGGGGCACCGACGACGCGAGCAGCGGGAACCCGCCGACGTAGTCGAGGCCGCGCCGCAGTGCACCGTCGCGGACCGACGTGGCGAGCCGCGCCGCCACGGCCGCGTCGAGGTCGGCCGGGAGCACCCCGCGCCCGGCCGCCGGGACGTGCACCGGACCGGCGTAACCGGCGGCGCGCAGCGCGGCGGCCCGGTCGGCGACGGCCCGGACCACGGCGCCGGAGTACCAGGCGAACCAGCGCCGCGCCTGCGCGGCGGTCACGTCGCGACCCAGCCAGGTCGGCTCGCCCGGCACCCACCCGGGCATCGGCGTGGCCGACCCGCCCGGGGCGAGACCGACCCCGAGCTGCGGTGCGACCCCGAAGGCCCACCAGCTGTCGAACGCCGCGCCGGAGGCTTCGGGGCCGGGGTAGCCCAGCTCCCCCGCGGTGGAGGTGCCGATCCGCACCCCGGACAGGCGCGCGGCCGGGACCGCGGCGACGAGGTGGCGCAGGTGGTCGTCGGCGGCCGCCGCGACCGCCCCCGAGAACACCTCGTCGATCGCCCCGGTCGTCGGCGAGCGGCCGGCCTGGTCGCGCAGCGCCGCGCCCGGGAGCGCCCGCACCCAGGCCGGCGGGTACTGCAGCCCGGAGCCCAGGACCACGTGCACCCCGGCGTCGAGGCAGCGGGTGACGGTGGCGCGGAGCCCGGCGGCGTAGCCGGTGTCGACGACACCGGGCGCGGGCTCGAGGCGGTCCCAGGAGGCCTCGACGACGACCAGGCCCATCCCGGGGATGCGGGCGGCGAGGCGGTCGGGGGCGCAGGTGGAGTCGAGCAGACCCCACGCGGGCGTCGTGGGCAGCGGACCGCCGGGGGCGGCGACGGCGGGCGGGGTGCCCGACGCGGCCAGCAACCAGACCAGCGCGAGGAGCAGCCCCGTCCGCCTCGTCACGTCCGGGTCGACCCACTCGCGACGGCGCCCTCGGTCCGCTCGTCCAGCGAGCGGGCGGGCGCCTTCGCCGGGCGCCGCACGATCCGGCGCATCCAGCGCTGCGCCGGCCGTTCGACCACGTGGTAGGCGAGCCAGGCCAGCACGAACGACCCGAGCAGCAGCACGAGCGTGCCGACGATCCCCCACGCGCCCGGGAACGTCCGCGGGTTCACCACCAGCGACGCGGCGAGGATCCACGGCACGTGCACGAGGAAGAGCGCGACGCTGTACTCACCGCCGAGCACCGCCCACCGGTGCGCGAGGAAGGCGTTCACGACGCCGCGCTCCTGGCCCAGCGCGAGCACCACCAGCCCGATGACCGGCAGCGAGAGCATGCTCGGCCGGCCGATCAGGGCGAGCCCGGCGATCACCGCGAGCGAGAGCACGACGAGCGGGCCGGTGACGCGACCCAGCCATGCCGGGATGCGGGACGTGACGTGGGTGAGCTGGCACAGCGCGGCACCGGCGAGGAATGCCCCGAAGGCGCGGGGCAGCGGCATCTCGAAGGTGATCGACGGGTCGTCGAACCCGATGAACGAGTACGACACCAGCGGGATCGCGCACGCCACGAGGTAGCCGACGACGCATGCCGACGCGCTGCGCAGCCGCAGCACGAGCGGCAGCAGCACCGGCAGGACCAGGTAGCAGGCCCACTCCGCGGACAGCGACCAGACCGGCCCGTTCCAGGTGAGGGCGCGCGCCCCGCCCCACCCCGAGGTGAGGGTGATCTGCCGGACGAGGTCCCAGCCGAGGTTCCCGCCGTGCGGGATCTCGTGGCCGGCGGCCCGCGACACGAGCACCGCCACGACCATGACGGCGAGGACGGCGAGGTGGACCGGGTAGAAGCGGGAGAGCCGCGCCCAGAGGAACTTCCCGAACGTGCCCCACCCGGGCCAGCGGGCGAAGACCTTGCGGTACCCGGAGCTGATGACGAAGCCGGAGAGCACGAAGAAGAGGTCGAGCGCGACGTAGCCGTGGTGCCAGACCGCGGTCCACGCCGGCGTCGTGGCCGGCATCATCGCGCTCGCGAACGGCGCCAGGTGCACGGCGACGACGACCAGCGCCAGGACACCGCGGATCCCGACCAGGCTCGCGATCAGCCCGTTGCCCCCCGGCTTGGCCCCGGCCGCCGCCGCGCCGGAGGTCGCGCCGGACGTCGTCGAGCTCGGCGTCGGTGTCGAGGTCACGCTGGCCCCTCCTCGGGTTCCTTCGGGTGGCACGGTGGCGCGGGGGCTCACGCGGGTCCGGTGAGCGGCAGGGACCGGTCGTCGGGGGCGATCGCGGCGGCCCCGGATCCGGGTCGGGGCGCGTCGAGGTCGTAGACGAGCAGGTCCCCGCTGGTGCGCCCGTGCGCGGAGATGACGACGGGGTAGTCGCGGGCGAGCTCGGCGTTCAGCTCCGTCGTGGAGTTCGCGAGGCCCAGGGTGGAGAGCTGGGTGGAGATGATCGCGTAGCGGCAGTCGTTGCGGCGGGCGACGTCGAGCGAGGTCAGCTTGTGCACGCCGAACGCGGGCATGACGAACTGCGCGGTCTGCTCGCCGAGGCAGATCTGCGCGGAGTGGTCGATGCGCGCGTAGACCTGCGGGATGACCTGCGCGTAGGTGTCGTCCCGCGTCGAGTGCACCTGCCACCAGGCACTGAGCGAGCCGCCGAGCAGCGCCAGGACGGCCACCCCGACCAGCGCCCGCCACGCCAGGCGCCAGCGGCCGGCCTGGGTGACGAGGAGCCCGACGACGACGGTGGACGGCACCGCGAGCAGGTAGAAGGTCTGTTCCTCGACCTCGCCGAGCGCGCCGGTGTAGAGGATCGCGGCGAGCACGCCCGCGAGCCAGCACGTGATGAGCGAGAGCGTCGCCTCGCCGGGGTCGGCGGAGACCAGCGGGCTGCCGGCGCGGATGCGGCCGTGGGCCCCGCCGGGCGGCGCGGCGTGCGCGCCCCGCTTCCCGGTGCGCGGGCTGCGCAGCGTGCGCCAGCCGATGAACAGCAGGTAGACCGCGTAGCAGGTGGCCACGCCGATCAGCGCGTACGACGACGCGAAGACCGAGAGGTTGGCGAGGATGCGGCTGGTGAAGCCGGGCGAGTTGTGGGAGCTGAACCCGGTCTCCTTGATCAGCCCGACCGCGCGGAAGGTCCCGGCGAGGGTCTGGTCGAACCAGTAGCCGATGTCCCCCTGGATCACGACGGTGAGCACGTACACCCCGTAGACCCCGAACTGCAGGCCGAGCACCCCGAGGGCCTCCCGGCGGCGCAGCCCCCACGCGGTGACGACCATGATCATCAACGGGACGGCGGTGATGAGCCCGGAGGTGCTCTTCGTGGTCACGGCGAGCCCGAAGAACAGCCCCGCCGCCACGAGGAACCCGCGACGCGCGCGCACCGTCTCGCGCTCCACGGCCAGGAGCAGGCACAGCACCCCGGCGAGGACGCCGAACATCATCGGCGCCTCGAGCATCACCCGGCTGTCGAAGCGCACGACGAACGCGTCGAGGGCGTAGACCAGCCCGGCGAGCAGGGAGGCCCACCGACCGACCACCCGGCGCGTGACGGCGACGACGAGCAGCGTGTTGACGAACCCGAAGACCAGCAGGACGGGGCGCAGCGCCAGGACCGCGCCGACGGTCATGTGGTCGGTGGGGTGCGCGACGCCGAGCGAGAACACGAGGAAGGCCAGCGGCGGGTGGAGGTAGAACGGCGCGTCGAAGAGCATCGCGCCGCGCCCGGCCGCGAACGAGTTCGCGACGTCCGCGTACTGGATCTCGTCCATGAACAGCTCGTAGGCCTGGAGCTGGTGGTAGGCGCGCAGGCCCACCGCGAGCACGGCGAGGGCCACGGTGCCCACGACGAACGCGACCCGGCCCGCCGGGCCCCCGGGCACGACACGACCGAGCCGGCCGGCGGGCCGGTCGGTGCGCGAGAGCGCGGCGGCCGCACCCTCGTGGGTCCGGGGGGTGGGACGCCGGACGAGCGGGACCACCGAGGTCGACGAATCGCTCACGGGCGACCCGCCGGCTGCCGGCGCGGGCCGGCGTGCTCCGCGACGACGCGCCGGTAGAACGCGTCCTGCGTCGCGGCCAGCGCGTCCCAGTCGTGGACGCGCGCGATCTCCGGTCCGCGGCGCGCCGCGACCGCGCGCCGCGGGGCGTCGTGCGCGACGTCGACGAGGGCCTGCGCGTAGGCCTCGACGTCGAAGTCACCGGACCCCCCGTCGTTCCCGGCATGCTCGCCGCGGGGCACCAGCACCCCGCCGTCGGCGGGGACGACCTCGCGCAGGCAGTCGATGTCGTAGGCGACCACGGGGGTGCCGACGGCGAGGGCCTCGGCGGCGACGATGCCGAAGGTCTCGAACCGCGACGGCACGGCGGCGACGCGGGCGCCGGCGACCAGCTCGGCCTTGTCCCGCCCGGCGACCCAGCCGAGGAAGCGCACGCGGTCGGCGATCCCGAGCCGCGTGGCCCGCTCCCGCAGCGCGGCCTCGTCGGGCCCGGTCCCGGCCAGCAGCAGGTCGCCCTCGACGCGGGGCGCCGCGAGCGCCCAGGCGTCGAGCAGCAGGTCGAGGCCCTTCTGCGCGATCTCGAGGCGGCCGACGAACACGACGTCGGCGCGCGCCTCGACCGGACGCGGCGTCACGGTGAACGCCACCGGGTCCACCCCGTTGCCGATCACGGCGACCTCGGCGTGCGGCGTGAGCGCCTGCGTCGCCGCGCCCACCCCGTGGGAGACCGCGACGATCCGGCGGTGCGTGCGCACGCCCCAGCGCTCCACCCAGTGCACCGGCAGGTGGTACTGGCGGGCCTTCTCCCGGGCGTTGAGCCACTGCACGACGCCGACGACGGGTGCCCGCGTCCACGCGGGGATCGCCATCGACGAGATCGGGGCGAAGAAGTCCTCGACGACGAGGTCGACCGGACCGGGGCCAGGGCCGCCGTCGGCGTCACCGGGGTGCCGCCGCCCCGCCCGGCGGGCCGCGAGGAAGGCCGCGGCCATGTAGGGGATCAGGCGGGTCAGCCGGGTCCGGCCGCGCCCGACGTGCGGGTGCACCCAGGACACCGACCCGGTGCCGTGCCGCTCGACCCGGTCGGTCGCGCCCGGGTAGCGCCCGGTCAGCACGGTGACGTGGTGGCCCGCGGCGGCGAGGCGGCGGTCGATCTCGGCGGTGCGCAGCGCACCGCCCCCGGAGCCGGGCATGGCCGGGTCCTCGAAGGCGAGGTGCAGCACGTGCAGCCCGCCGTGGGCACGGTCCGGGGCGCCGTCGGCCGGGCCCGGCTGCGGCGCGACGCGGGCGCCGAGGACCGGCAGCCCGACGAGGCCGAGGCCGACCACCCCGACGGCCACGACCCAGCCGACGACGGCGAGGGGGCCGGGCAGCAGCCGCGTCGCGGCGAGCAGGGCGACCACGACGACCGCGTAGGCCAGGCCGGCCGCGCCCGCGCGACGGAGGCCGGGTGCGGTGCCGACCCGGCGCGGCCGGTGGCCGGCACCGAGCACGGCGACGAGCACCGCCCCGACGAGGGCGCCGAGCGCGGCACCGGCGGCGAGCCCACCCGTCGCGCCGGCGGGGACGCCGGGCAGGCCGGTGAGCGTGCCCGCGGCACCGAGCGCGAGCCCGGCGGCGAGCGCCACGACGGCGGCGGCGAGCGCGGCGGCCAGCGCCGTGCGGGCCCGGACGGCGAGCAGCAGCGTCGCCAGCACCGTCGTCGTCCCGAGCCCGACCCCCATGACGGCGAGCACGGGCAGGAGGGCGACCGCGGGCAGGTAGGCGGCGGGCAGCACCAGCCCGACGAGGGCGGGCGGCACCGTCGCGACCACCGCGGCGGCGGGCACCAGCAGGCGGACGTAGGAGACGAGGGCCTCCCGCAGGCGCAGGTCGCGCGCGGTGCCGGTGGCCACCCGCAGCACCGGGAAGCTCACCAGCGCGGTGCCGACGGCCACGTAGACCGGGGCCTTCGCCAGCGTCGACACCGCCTGGTAGCCGGCGGCGGCCGCGACGTCGGCCGGGGCGGTCACGACGGTGGCGACGACGACCGCGTCGGCCGCGGCGAGCGCGGAGAGCACGGCCTGGGCGGCCGCGACGCCGCCGGTCTCGGCCCAGCGGGCCCGGTCGGTCAGGGCGGTCCGCAGCTCCCGCCACGGCACGCCCCGGAAGGGTCCGGTGGCGGGCGTCAGGGACACCGCGAGCACGGCGACGGCGCCGACGGCGAAGCCGCCGACCGCGCCCCAGGCGCCCGCGCCCACGACGACCGCGACGACGCTGGCGACCAGGCGCACCGCCACCTCGCCGACGGTGAGCACGGCGTAGCGGCCGAACCGCGACTCGCCCTGCAGGAAGCCCCACACCGGGGCGATCGCGAAGAGGGCGAGCCCGGAGACCGCCGCGGCGAGCGCCGTCGGGAGGGCGTCGACCGGGGCGACCGGTGCGACGACCAGGCCGAGGACGACCGCGGCGAGCAGGCCCACGAGGAGCGAGACCCCGACCGCGAAGGCCGTCGCCGCCCGCCGGGCGGCCGCCTCCCGCGGGTGGGCCCGCACGACGTGGGCCAGCGGGAACGGGATGAGCGCCGCCGAGGCGACCCCCGCGGTGCCGACGACCGCGACGGCCGCGGCGAACGCGGTGTAGTCCGCGGCCGGGAGCAGGTGGGCCATCACCAGGGTCACCGAGTAGCTGAGCAGCCCGACGAGGCCGCCGGAGGCGGAGAGCAGGGTCGCGGTCCCGCCGGTGGCGCGCGCGTCACCGGGGCGGGCGGTGTCCCCGCCGCCCGGCACCGGCGGCGCCGGCTCCGCGCCGCCGGCCGCCGGGGCGACCGGCAGCAACGGAGCCCCGAGGCCCACCGACGTGGGCAGCGTGGGGGCGGGGTCGTCGTGCTCCCGGGACGGGGCGGTCGTCATCGCTGGCCGGGGTCCGGCGCCGACCCCATGGCGGCGCCCTTGCCCGCGGACCCGACCGCGACCGCCGTCGGGCCGCCGAGCAGCTCGTGGCGGCCGGCGAGCCGGACGTGCGGCTCCTGCGCGCCGATCCGGCCGAGCACCGCGAGGGCGTCGACCTCGTCGCAGCCGCGCAGCAGCGCCACGACCTCGCCCGGTCCCTCGGCCCCCTCGCCCGGCTCGACCCGCACGGCCACCTCGTCGGTGAGGCGCAGCGCGGCGGCGGCGTCCCAGGGCCGGGCGTGGGCGAAATGCGCCACGGTGGTCATGTCCGAGCGCGCCCGGCGCCGCGTCGCCGCGCGGTGCAGCGCGGAGCGGTCGGCGGGCGGGAGGTGGGTGTCCTCGGTGGAGGGCCGCCGGAAGGCCCGCATCTCGGAGAGCACCGAGCCGGCCAGGAGCTCGGCGGAGCGGTCCCAGCTGAAGCAGCCCGCCCAGTCGCGGCAGGCCTGCGAGACCTCCCGGGCGCGGGCGGGGTCGGCGAGCTCGGCCAGGGTGCGCGGGAGGGCGGCGGCGAAGTCGTCGATGCCGTCGACGAGCCAGCCGGTCACCCCGTCGAGCACCGAGTCGCGGATGCCGGTCGCGCGCAGCGCCAGGCACGGCACGCCCGCGGCCGCGCCCTCGAGGACGACCAGGCCCCAGCCCTCGCCGTCGGAGGTGGACGTGGTCAGCCAGGCGGAGTCCATGAGCGCGTCGCGCTCGGCGTCGGGCAGTCGGCCGTGGAAGCGGACCACCCGCCCCAGGCCGAGCTCGACGGCGGTGCGGCGCAGCGCGGTCAGGTCCGGGCCGTCGCCGATGATCTCGACCTGCAGGTCGGGCACGTCGGGCAGCGCCGCCCACACCGCGTGCAGCAGCAGGTCGACGCGCTTGTGCGGGACGAGCCGGCTGGTGAGCACGATCGTCGGGTGCTCGGCGCGCGTGGCGGTCGGGCCGGTGCGCGGCTGCTGGGTCATGCCGTTGGTGACGACGTCGATCGGGCCGTCGAACTTGAGCCGGCGGCGCAGCTCCTGGCGGGTGGACGCCGACACCGCGACGGTCCGCTTGCCGGAGTAGACGCGCCGTGCCACGCGACCCTCGAGGAACCGGCCGACCGCGGCCCCCGTCGGCGAGAAGCGGGTCGAGAACTGGTCCTGGTGCACGTGGTGGACCACCTGCACCGTCGGGACCGTGTTGCGGGTGAACAGCGGCGAGAAGAACGGGATGCCGTTCTGGCAGTCGACGACGGCGTCGAACTGCTGGTGCAGGCTCCCGCGCAGCAGGCTCAGCGCCGCCCGGGCGTAGACCGACATCGTGGCGCCGGCCCGGCGGATCTCGACGCCGTCGATCTCGTCGTGGGCGCTCTGCCCCGCGTCGCGGGCGGTCAGCCACGTGACGTGGACACCGGCGGCGACCCAGCGCTTCGAGATCTCGTGGGCGTAGAGCTCGGCGCCGCCGGCCTGCGAGTGCCGGACGTCGCGCCAGTTCAGGACGAGCACCCGGCAGCCCCGCAGCTGCGCGGTGGCGCGGCCCAGGACGGGGACGGCGACGGGTCGGTCGCCGGTGCGGGCGTCGGGAGTGAGGATCGAGGTCACGAGGCGCTCCCGGAGGTCGCGGCGAGATCGGTCGGGGTGAGCGCGGCGCCCGCGCGGGCCGGCAGGACCGGCCCGGCGTCGCGGGACAGCTCGCGGTGCAGCTTGGCGACGGCGGTGAAGGCGGCCAGGCCGTCGCGGACCGGGCGCAGCGTCGAGCCCTCGGTGTCGGTCCAGGTCACCGGGATCTCGTCGATCCGGCCGCCACCGTCGCGGACGAGGCGCAGCAGCTCGATGTCGAACGCGAAGCCGGTCGACCGGGCACGCCACATCGCGTTCTGTGCCGCGACGCGGTCGAAGAACTTGAAGCCGCACTGGGTGTCGTGGATGCCGGGCACCAGCGGCC
Source organism: uncultured Actinomycetota bacterium (assembly GCA_963849235.1). Classification (GTDB taxonomy): domain Bacteria; phylum Actinomycetota; class Actinomycetes; order Mycobacteriales; family Pseudonocardiaceae; genus Actinomycetospora. Next base: position 728,753 of record CAWKGY010000022.1, read on the forward strand.
GCGACAGCAGCCGGAACGCGGTGCCCCCGAGGCGGCGGCCCAGCGGCTGCTTGCCGGCGATGCTCGCTCCCGGCGCGTGGCGGGAGGCGATCGCCGCCGCGGCGCCGCTGTTCAGAGCCGCCATCACCGGGTGGAAGGTCTCGAGCGGGGTGGAGAGGTCCGCGTCGGTGAATCCCACGATGCGCGACCGGCTCGTCCGCAGCCCGCGGTGCACGGCGGCGCCCTTGCCGGCCTGCGAGCAGCCGATGGCGACGGCCTCGACGCACCAGCCGGTCGCCACGTTGCACGCGCGTCCCGTCACGGCGAGCACCGTCGCCGCGGTGTCGTCGACGCTGCCGTTGTCCACGACGACGACCCGCGAGGTCCAGGGCTGCTCGGAGAGGAACGCGACCATCGCGGCGAGGGTCGCGGGCAGTCTCCCGGACTCGTTGTACGCCGGGATGATCACCTCGAGGTCCACCGGGGACCGGCCCGCCGCGTCCTCGCGGTGCCGTTCGGGGTGCTCGGTGAGCTCCCCCGAGGCCCGCGAGACGGCCCGCGCGACCGCGTCGACGACCGCGTCGTCGACGACGTCGACCAGTTCGGAGCTCCGGACGGTCTCACCGAGCTCCGTCGGGCGGAGCTCGCCGGCACCCGTCCGCAGCGCGGGGTGTGGGGCGATGACTTCTCCCAGGCCGTCCATCACGTTCTGCACGGCGACAGCATCGACCGTTCGGCCCAGTAATTAACCCCCTTGCCTCGCAACCATTCGGGGCAGCTCGCAGCGTTTCACCTGGTGGAGGCGTGTCGGACGCCCGGTCGAGTCGGCGCCGGGGCCCGGCAGTTTCACGCCGATGGGTGACCGGTCCGCCCGGCACGACGGGGCCCGGACGTGTCGTGCCCGGACCGTCGAGATGTGCCTGCACCCCGGGGTGGCCCCCTGACGTTGCCCCTAGACTGCGGCCGGGTGCGCCGTGCGGCGGCCCCGACGCGGTCGAGTCCCCGGCCGGTGCACGACGAGAACGACCCGGTGTGCGTCCGGCGAGGACCACCGGCGGGAGGTCCCATGAGTCGGCCGGCCGACGCCCGTCGTGCCGCGCCCCCGGGTGCGTCGCGCGCGCACCCGGCGACGGCCGGCACCGCGGCGTCGTCGCCGGGACCGGACACCCCGGTGACCGGGATCCCGGCGCCCTCCCCGTCCCCCGAGACCCCGTCCTCGGGCACGCCGTCGTCGGGAGCCTCGTCGGGCTCGTCGTCGGGAGCCCCGTCCGGACCCCCTCGGGGGCGTCGGGACCGCAAGCAGCAGCGGGCGACGACCGGGAACCCGGGAGCGGACGGGGCCGCGACGCCCATCCCCCCGGCGGACGACTCGGGTGGCGGGCTGCCGCCGTACACCCCGGCCCGGCGGCTCGCCGACTGGCACCGCGCCCGCCTCGACGGCCGCGCGGGCCTGCCCGGCCTCGAGGCCGGACGCCCCGCGGGCACGCCCACCCTCGAGGAGCTCGCCCAGGACTTCCTCGCCCGCAGCCACCGCGAGCGGCTGCGGCTCGACGTCGAGCTCGCGCCGCTGCTCGAGGCCGAGGCCGCGCTCGTGGTCCGCATCGAGCAGACGGCGCTCGCCGCGGAACGGGCGGAGGAGCGCGTGGCCGGGTGGCCCCTCCTGCTCGCCGACGACCAGCTCGCCCTCCGGCGTGGGGGCGAGACACGCACCGACGCCGACGTCGTGCGCGCCCGCCGCGCCCGCGAGTACGACGCGATGCGCCGGCCGCTCGTGGAGGAGATCGACCGGCTGCGACGGGCCACGGCCGCCGCGTCCGAGGACCTGGCCCGGGTCCGGGCCGCGGTGCGGGCCCGCGAGGTCGTCGGGGCCACCCGCGTCCGGCGGCTGCACGCGCAGGTCATGCGCCGCATCTCGGCCTACGAGCGCCACCTCGTCCGTCACCACCCCGCCGGGGACCGCGTCGGCCCGCTGCTCGCCGCGCAGCACCCGCGCATCCCCGGCTGGGTGGCCGCCGCCGAGGACCCGTCGACCGAGCACGCGGCCGGGGACAGCGGCCGCCACGCCGGTCCCCCCGAGGAGGCCTGATGGCTCCCACCACGCCCTGGTGGCGTCGCCTCACGGGTCGCCACGCCCCGCGGGACGAGTCGGTTCCGCCGCCCCCGGGCGGCACGGGCGGCTCCGGCTTCGGGGCCGTGGGCGGCGCGCCGCCCGCCCCGGGCTCGCGCGGCTCCCACGCGGGCGGCACGGCCGAGGACGAGATGCCGCGCGGCCTGCGGGCCCCCGGCACGCCGGAGGAGAAGCGGTTCTCGCAGGTCTACGCGGAGGACCGCGTCGGCCCGATGCCCTATCCCAACCAGGCCAGCCCCGACGTCGCCGCCGCGCGCGGTCGCGTCCGGTCGCTGGTGAACGACCTGCTGCCGAACGCGGTCGACGAGGGCACCGGCGGCGCGCTCGACCCGCTGATCGCGTCGTGGGCGTCGGGCTGGCTCGCGCGCATCGACTCCGAGCACGCCGACCACCACGCCGTCATCGACCGCCTCGTCGGGGGCGCCCGTCGTCAGCTCGCCGACGCCGAGGCCGCGCACGAGCGGGACCGGCGCGCGCTGGAGATCGCCCGCCGGGACTACGCCGACGCCCGCGAGCGGCTCATGGAGCCGGAGTCCGCCCCGGAGCCGGAACCCTCCGGCGGGCCCGGGCTGGTGCGCCGCGCCGTCGGGCGGGTCTCCCGCGCCGGGCGCGACACCACCCCGGAGCCGCTGCACCCCGAGCCCGCGACCGGCCCGATCCGGGTGCCGCCCCCGTCCTACGGCACGACGCTGCCCGCGGGCGCCCCGCCCGGTGCCCGACCGCCCGCCCACGCCCGGGACGATGAGGCGACCGACCGGGCCGACGAGCCGGTGACCGACCAGCCGCTCGCGGGTGACCGATCGGGAGAGGCGCGATGACCGAGCCGACACCGCCCGGACGCGGCGGCCGCCGCCCGCGCCGCGCTCCCGCCCCGCCGATCCCGCGCTCCTACCGGGACCCGACGATGCTGATCAACCGGTCGCGGGAGGACTTCCTCGCGCTCGGGATCATCGTCCTGGCGGTCGGCGCCGACATCGCCGCCTTCTACGTGGTGCTGGCGCGGGTCTTCCGCGGCTCCACGTTCCTCATCGTCCTCGGCACGGTCGGGTTCGCCGCGGCGGCGGTCGGCCTCGCGCACCTCGTCGGGCAGGGCCTCGCCCGCCGCCGGTGCGGGGACCCTCGGGCGAGCGTGACCCTGACGGTCGCGGCGTTCGTCGTCTGGCTCGTCCTCGGGGCCGCGTCGTTCGTGACCCGGCTGCTCACGCCGTCGAGCACGTCGTCCGACCCCTTCGGGTCCTCCTCCGGGGGCTTCGGCTCGTCGTCGGGCGGGTTCGGGTCGTCGGGCGGGTTCGGGTCGTCGGGCGGGTTCGGGTCGTCGTCGGGGGGCTTCGGCTCCGGCGGCGGGTTCGGCTCGTCGTCGAGCGGGCTCGACCTCTCCGCCGCGTTGCCCGCCCTCCTGTTCGGGGCGCTCTTCCTCGCCAGCGGGGTGGCGGCGATGGTCGCCACCTTCGTGTCGTTCAACCCGGTCGCCGGCGCCCTGCGGCGCGCGGAGCGACGTCTCGGGGAGGCCACCGCCGCGGAGCGGGGCAGCCGCGCGGAGCTCGAGCGCTCGCGGGAGGCCCTGCGCCAGCAGGAGAACGAGCGCGACCGGGAGGAGCAGCGCTGGGTCGCGGCCCGCCAGCAGGTCGCCGCCGAGATGCTCGAGCTGCAGAACTACGCCCGCAGCCTCATGGCCTCGCGCAAGCAGAACCCGTCGGTGACCGACGGGCTCGCGAGCTCCGCGCCGTATCCCCTGTTCACCCCGGCCCGGGCGGCCGAGCCCGGCCGCGAGGCCGCGCCGCCGCGGCGGCAGACGTCGTCGTCGTCGCGGGAGCCATCGTCGCGGGAGTCGACGCGGTCCGGTCCGGCGCACGCCGCGCCGCCCGCCCACCCGACCGGGGCCCCGAACGGCTCCGCTGTCAGCACTCCTCCGACGCCCCCGAACGGAGACCATCCGTGACGACCCGGACCGCCGCTCGCCGCGCCCTCGGCCGGCGGGTCGGGGTGGGTGTCGCCGTCGCGGCGGCGGCGCTCCTCGTGCTCGGCGCCTGCTCGTCGGGCGACGACACGGCAGGCGGCTTCGCGGCGGGCAGTGGTGGGGCGCCGTTGAGCTGTCCGGTGCCGGTCGGGCCGATGGCGATCGCGGTCTCCGGCCGCGCGAACAGCCCGGAGCCCGGCCTGCCGACGTCGGTGCAGCAGGCCGCGATCTCCGTGGTCTCGGGAGCCGCGGACCAGAAGGTGCAGCCGAAGTTCACCGTCGTGGACCTCGACGGGCGACCCACCGTGGCCGGCAGCGACACCTACCGCACCGACGCGGGCAACGCGATCGCCGCGCAGGACGACCAGAACGCCTTCCTGTCCGGCCTCGCCAAGGCCATCGGCCAGGTCCGGGCCCAGACGCCCGAGGCGGACGTGCTGGGGGCCCTGGGGCTCGCCGGGCGCTCGGTCCAGGGCGGGCGCCCGGGCACCGTCGTGCTCGTCGACTCCGGCCTGTCGACCGTCGCGCCGCTGGACTTCCGGCAGCAGGGCCTGCTCGACGCGCCCGTGGCGGACACCGTCGGGTTCCTGCGCGACCACCAGGCCCTCCCGGACCTGTCGGGGGCGACCGTCGTCCTCGCCGGTCTCGGGGACACCGCCGCCCCGCAGGCCGCCCTCGACACCGCCCAGCGGACCGAGCTGGTGAACCTCTGGAAGGGCGTCGCGCAGGCGTCCGGGGCGGCCTGCGTCGCCGTGGTGGACGAGCCGCGCTCCGGCGACGCGCCCTCGGACGTCCCGCCCGTGAGCACGGTGACGGTGCCCCCGCCGCCCACCATCACGCCCGGCAAGGCGACCACGCTGCCCGACGACGGGTCGGTCGGGTTCCAGCCGGACACCGCCGAGTTCCGCGACCGCAACGCCGCGCGCGGCGTGCTCGCCCCGTTCGCGGGCTTCCTGGAGCAGGGGCCGACGCGGCGCCTCGCCCTCACCGGGACGAGCGCGCGGGCGGGGACGCTCGCGAGCCAGGTGGCGCTGTCGTCGCAGCGCGCGGAGGCGGTGAAGGCGCTCCTGGTGGAGCTCGGGGCATCCCCCGACCAGATCACCACGAAGGGGCTGGGGAGCCAGTTCCCCGGCTACGTCAACGACGTCGGGCCGGACGGCAAACAGCTGCCGGGGCCGGCCTCGACGAACCGGAAGGTCATCGTGGAGCCCTCCGCCTGACCCTGGCGCGAAACATTTACGTGCCCACTGTGTCGACCCCGGTAACGTGACCGGTATCTCTTCACGGTTCGGCAACCTCGCCGTGGTCCGCTGGATCCCTGGTCCCATCAGGCCCTATCCCCGAGGCGGGCGGCATTCCGGGTGGTGTTCTGAACCGATCGAGTAACACAGCGTCACGACGCACGGTGTTCACCGTGCCCGACCGCCCCTAACGTCTTCTCTCCGGAAGCGTCACCACCCGACGTCCGGAGGGATACCAGATGACGACAGCCGCAGACCGGAGCCCCGACACCGCGGCTGGCCTCGACCCCGAGTACTCCGAGGCCGATGTACACCAGGAGTTCGGCGAGAACCCTGTCGAGGTTCGCGACACGAACCACTACCAGGACGAGTACATCAAGGGATTCGTCGACAAGTGGGACGACTACATCGGCTGGGAGGGACGCGCCGCCAGCGAGGGGACGTTCTTCATCGACCAGCTCCGTGCCCGCGGGGTGGAGAAGGTCCTCGACGTCGCGACCGGTACCGGTTTCAACTCGGTCCAGCTCCTCGAGGCGGGCTTCGAGACCGTCTCCGCGGACGGCAGCGCCGAGATGCTCGCCCGCGCCTTCGCGAACGGCCGGGAGCGCGGCCACGTGCTGCGCGTCGTCCAGGCCGACTGGCGCTGGCTCAACCGGGACGTGCACGGCGAGTACGACGCGATCATCTGCCTCGGCAACTCCTTCACGCACCTCTTCTCGGAGCGAGACCGCCGCAAGGCGCTCGCCGAGTTCTACGCGATGCTCTCGCACGACGGCGTCCTCATCCTGGATCAGCGCAACTACGACTCGATCCTGGACGACGGCTTCTCCTCGAAGCACAAGTACTACTACAGCGGTGACACCGTCACCGCCGAGCCCGAGTACCTCGACGACGGCCTCGCGCGCTTCCGGTACACGTTCCACGACGACGGGTCCGTGTACCACCTGAACATGTTCCCGCTGCGCAAGGAGTACGTGCGCCGGCTCATGCGCGAGGTGGGTTTCCAGAAGATCGACACCTACGGCGACTTCCAGGACACCTACGGCGAGGACACCCCCGACTTCTGGATCCACGTGGCTGAGAAGACGTACCGCACCGACGAGGAACTGGCCGACTCGTACTCGACGGCGGTCCACACCGCCCGCGACTACTACAACTCGACCGACGCCGACACCTTCTACCACGAGGTGTGGGGCGGCGAGGACATCCACGTCGGCCTCTACAACTCCCCCGACGAGCCGATCGCGCCGGCCTCGGCGCGCACCGTCGAGCGGATGGCCGAGGCCGCGGGCATCACCGCCGACACGCGGGTCCTCGACATGGGCGCCGGCTACGGCGGTGCCGCGCGGCACCTCGCCCGGAAGTTCGGCTGCCGCGTGACCTGCCTGAACCTCTCCGAGGTCGAGAACGAGCGGAACCGGGAGAAGACCCGCGAGCAGGGTCTGGACAACCTCGTCGACGTCGTCGACGGCTCGTTCGAGAACATGCCGATCCAGGACAACGCCTACGACCTCGTGTGGTCGCAGGACGCGTTCCTGCACTCCGGCGAGCGCTCGACCATCGTCTCGGAGATCGACCGCGTGCTCGTGCCCAGCGGCCAGATCGTCTTCACCGACCCGATGGCGGCCGACGGCGCCGACACCTCGCAGCTCTCGCCGATCCTGGCGCGCCTGCACCTGGACAGCCTCGGCTCGCCCGGGTTCTACCGTGACGAGTTCGCCAAGCACGGGTTCACGGACTACTCGTTCGACGACCACACCGACCAGCTCACGACCCACTACGGGCGCGTGCTGGAGGAGCTCGAGAAGGCGGAGAAGGCGTTCGCCGGCAAGATCTCCGAGGAGTACATCTCCAACATGAAGACCGGCCTCCGCAACTGGGTCAACGGCGGCAAGTCCGGTCAGCTGGCCTGGGGGATCTTCCGGATCCGGCACTGAGGGGGTTGTCAGCGATGGTCCGTCGCTGACACCTGACGTCAGGATGAACCCTTCCTGACATGCGCGACCCGGACGAGGGCGGGCGTACCGAACACTGGTACGTCCGCCCTCGTCGTTCGTCCCCACCGGCAGCGAGGCCCCCGGTCATCCACAGCCCGCCGTCGCGCGCTACGGCGGCTCGCGCCCGGCGGCCCACCGTGTCGGGCATGAGACGAGGGCAGTGGGCGGAGAACCTGGACGCACTCCACGCGGAGGCCGACGACGACGTCATCGAGGTCAGCAGGCTCGTCGGGCTCGGCATACCGGAGGGAACGGTGTACCGGTTGTGCCGGCACCGCGGGCCCTGGGAACTCATCGCTCCCGCGACGGTCAAGCTCAGCACCGGCACCCCGACGCGGAGGCAGCTCCTGCGGGCCGGTCTCCTGCACGCCGGACCGGATGCGGTCATCACCGGCCTCGACGCCGCGCGGGCCCACCAGCTGCACCGCGGTCAACTCCCGGACGCGGTCCACCTCCTGATCCCCGCGACGACGCGGGTCCACGGCACCGCGCGGATCGTGATCGAACGGACGAAGCGGATGCCCACGGTGCGCGAGCGTGACGGGCTCCCCGTCGCCGCGATCGAACGCTGCGTCCTCGACGCCGTCCGGAGGCTGCGGGGAGAGTCCGAGATCGCCGCCATCCTCACCGAACCGGTGCAGCGGCGGATGGTCCTCCCCGGCGTGCTGCGCGTCGAGCTCGACACCGGCTGCCGCAAGGGCAGCTCCACACCGCGGGCCGTGCTGCGGGCGATCGAGGACGGCGTCCGGTCGGCCGCCGAGTTCGACGTCCACCGGTGGTGGTTCGCGCAGCCCGAGCTCCCTCGGCGCGTGCTGTTCAACGTCCGGATCCGGTTCGGCGGTGTGCTGGTCGGCATCGCGGACCTGTACGTCCCGGAGATCGGCCTGGTGATCCCGGTCGACTCCGTCGAGCACCACTTCGCCACCCCGGAGCAGGTCGAGGAGACGGAGCGCCAGCACCGGGCCTATCGGTCCGTAGGGCTGCACGTCATGGGCCTGCGCCCGACCCGGACCCGACGCGACTCGCCCGGGCTCCTCCGCGACGTGCTGGACGCGATCACGGTGGCCCGGAGCCTCCCGACGCCTGCCGTCGAGTGGGTGCCCGATCTCCCGCTCATGCGCCCGATGCCTGATGTCAGGAAGGCTCCATCCTGACGTCAGGTGTCAGCGACGGACCATCGCTGACAGACCCGACACCCGCCGCCCCACCGTCGTCCGCGCCTTCCGCCAGGTCTTGGAGACCACCGTCGAGAGGTCGTCGGTCGGCGTGAGGACCACCCGCCGCATCTCGTAGGGCGAGCCCGACGGCCCCGCCAGCCCGGGCCGCGTCGTCACCGCGCACCGGTAGCCGAGCTCGGCCACCAGCCGCGTCGTCGTCTCCGAGTAGTCGCCCGCCGCGCCGTTGGGGAACGCGAGGGTGTCGACGTCGATCCCGAGCCCCGACTCCAGCTCCCGGCGCGAGTCGGCGAGCTCGGTGAGCTGGCCCGCCTCGGTCTCCCGGCCCAGGATCGCGTGGGACACGGTGTGCGACCCGATCTCGTGCCCGGCCGCGAGCAGCGACTTCGCGCCGCCCCAGTCCATGAACAGGCCCTCGCCCACCGAGGTCGGCGCCGGGTTGAGCTCCTCCGACACCCGCGCCACCTCGGCGACCCGGCCCGCGTGGTCGAGGGACTTCACCGAGGCGCGCACCGCGGCGTGGGCGGTCTCGCGGGCGGCGGGCGTCGACAGGTCGTAGACCGCGTCGCCGACGGCCAGCCGCGGGGCCCGGGCCCGCTCGAACGCCGCCGACAGGTCCTCCCACCAGGCGCCGACGGTGCCCGAGAGGAACCCGGGCACGAGGAAGAACGTGGCCGGGAACCCGTGGCCGGCGAGCAGCGGGACGCCGAGCTCGAGGTTGTCGAGGTAGCCGTCGTCGAACGTGAGGACCACCGCGCGCGGCGGGAGCGGCTCGCCGGCCTCCATGAGCCGCAGGGCGTCCTGGAGGCGCAGCACGTTGGTGAACCGCCGGAGCGTCCGCAGCTGCTTGGCGAAGCCCAACCGGCCGACCCCCGGCGGGTCGGGGAAACCCGGCGTCGGGTCGATGTTGTGCCAGCCGAGCACGAGGAGCCGGTTGCTCATGCGCACCGATCGTAGGGACCGGCCTCAGGGGGCCGTGGCACCGGTCGCGACGACGGCCTCGGCCAGCACCCGGGCGACGGCGTCGCGACGATCGGGGTCGGCCCGCAGCGACCGGGAGAGCTCCAGGTGCACGAACGGCGTGCCGAGCCGGGCGGACAGCCGCCCCTGCACGTTGCGGGTGCCCGAGAGCTCGGCGCACCCCGGGTCGCCGCCCCCGCGGACGCGCTCCCCCGCGCGACGCAGCCCGCGGGTCACCTCGTCGAGCAGATCGGACCCCGGGGCGGCGCCCGAGGAGGCGACGACGTCGAACCCGGCCCGGTCCGCGCACCCGTGGATCTGCAGCTGCGGCGTGCCCCGCTCGGCGACGACGCCGGCGTGCGAGCCGGGCGAACACCGAGTCCGGGCGGTGCGAGACGTCGGCAGGGAACTCGGCGCGCAGCCGGGCCCACGCGGGCGCCCCCGCGTGGCGGTGCGCGCCGGCCTGGATCAGCAGCGCCGCGTCGAGGCGCTCCACGACGCCGACCCCCACCTGCTCGGTGCGCAGGTCGGCGTGCGGGTGGGGGATCTCGACGACGACCTGCGGCGACCGCGGCCCGACGACGACGGGGAGCACGACGAGGCCCCAGGCGCGCGGCCCGTGCGGGTCGCTGACCAGCACCGTGCGCCCACCCACCCGGCGCACCGTGAACCCGGCGGCGCATGCCGCGTCCTCGAGGCCGACCCGCACCCGGCCTCGGGACCGCACCCGGCCGTGCCCGTGCACGCGGCCAGGACGGCCGCGACGAGCCCGTCGACGACGGGGCCCTCGGCCGGGGTCGGCGGGCGGTAGGGGCCGTCCGCGCGCAGTGAGGTGGTGAAGCGGTCGACGACGCCGGCGAGCGACGCGTCCCACCCGTCACCCACCACCCCCGGAGCGTGTCACGCCCCGCGGACACCCACCCGCCGGTCGGGAGCGGTGCCCGTCACGCCCCGGCCGGGTAGGCCGGGCCCCACGCCGGCTTGTCGTCGCCGCGGCCGGACTCGACCGGGCCGCCGAAGACCGAGCGGGGGCCGGTGGGCGGGTTGCCGAACGGCGGGGTCCCGAACGGTGCGACGTGGAAGTCGAGCGGACGACGCGGGGCGTTGAGGAACGCCGCCGCCTCGGCGTCGGGCTCGAAGGGCAGCTCCGACCCGAACGGGAACACCGACTCCGCGAGCGCCGAGGCCGAGAGCCCTCGTCCGGCCGGACCCCGTCCGCCCGCGTCCCCGCCCGGCCGTGCCTCGCCACCGTCGGGTCCCGCCCACCCGGGCGCCGCGGACGCACCGCGATCGCGCGACCCCGGGGCCGGGGGCGCGTCGGCCGCCGTCGCCCACGCCGGTGCCACCGCGAAGCCGGGACCCGACGTGGGCCGAAGCGCCACCACCCGGCGAGGACGGGCGGTGAGCGATGCGACGCCGCGCCCGGCGTCCTCCGAACCGCCGCCGTCACTACCCGCAATGCGGGAACCACGTTCCGCCATGTCGACCATTCTCCGGAGGACCTGACGAACACCTCGGTCGGGGGACCCGACCCGGACCGGCCGGGCCCACCCGGCGGAACCCGATTCCGCGGCCCGTCCCACGTCGCGCCCCGGACACCGCCGATCGAGCCCCGACGCCTCGGCGCGTCCCGGCGGGTGGCGCAACATCGGCCGCCCTCCGATCACGCTCGGTATCTGACGGGAGGCCCGGAGCCCCGCCGGGCGTCGTCACCGGGGGACGGCGGGACGCGTTGGTGGTGCGGACGCGACGACGCCGGGAGACGGCGCCGTCACGACCGCACGGACGACGGTGCATCGTCGCCGGTGGGGCCCGATCCGGCCCGCCGACGGCGATGTGCGCGGGGACCCTCGCGCGGTCATCGTCGTCCGGTCCCGGAAGATGTGCGCCCCGAGCCGACCGAGAGCGACCGCCCGCGGGCCGTGGACGTGGCGTTTCTCGCACAGGAGGTACTGCCGATGGACTCCTCGGGTCCCTCGTTCGCCCGCTCGAACGACCTGCAGGACCGGCTGCACGACATGGTGCCGGGAGGAGCCCACACCTACGCGCGCGGCGACGACCAGTACCCCGAGGGCATGGCGCCGATCGTCGAGCACGGCTTCGGGGCCCGCGTGTGGGACGCCGACGGAAACTGCTTCGTCGAGTACGGGATGGGCCTCCGGGCCGTCACCCTCGGTCACTGCTACGCGCCGGTCGTCGACGCGGTCCGGGACACCCTGACCCGTGGGGTGAGCTTCACCCGCCCGTCGACGCTCGAGGTCGAGGCGGCCGAGGACTTCCTGTCGATCGTCCCCGGCGCGGACATGGTGAAGTTCGCGAAGAACGGTTCCGACGCCACGACCGCGGCGCTGAAGCTGGCGCGCGCGGTGACCGGCCGGGAGCTCGTCGCGGTCGCCGACCAGCCCTTCTTCTCGACCGACGACTGGTTCATCGGCGCCACCGGCATGCCGGGCGGCATCCCGCTCCCGGTCCGCTCCGAGACCGTGCGCTTCACCTTCAACGACCTCGACTCGCTGCGCGCAGCCGTCGCCGCCCACCCCGGGCAGATCGCGGCGGTGTTCATGGAGGCCGCGACCGGCCTCGTCGCCCCCGAGCCGGGGTACCTGCGGGCCGTCCGCGACCTGTGCACCGCCGAGGGGATCGTGCTCGTCTTCGACGAGATGATCACCGGCTTCCGCTGGGCCGCGGGCGGCGCCCAGCAGGTCTACGACGTGGTGCCGGACCTCTCCACGTGGGGCAAGGCGATGGGCAACGGCTTCTCGATCGCCGCACTGGCCGGGCGCCGGGAGCTCATGGCGCGCGGCGGCCTGGACACCGACGACGAGCGGGTGTTCCTGCTCTCCACCACGAGCGGCCCCGAGCTCGTCGGGCTGGCCGCCTTCCGGGCGGTCGCGGAGGCCTACCGCACCACCGACCCGGTCGGGACGATGCGCCGCACCGGCGAGCGCCTGGCCACCGAGGTCAACGCGGTGATCGGCGCGGCCGGGCTGTCCGAGCACCTCGACGTCGCGGGGCACCCGAGCTGCCTGGTGTTCCGGACGCGCGACGCCGACGGTCTCCCCTCGCAGGCCTACCGCACGCTCTTCCTCGCCGAGCTCCTCCGCGGAGGCGTCCTCGGCCAGTCGTTCGTGGTGTCGGCGGCGCACACCGCCGCGGACGTGGACCTGACGGTGCAGGCCGTCAGCGATGCGCTCCCGACCTACGCCCGGGCGGTCGAGGCGGGGACGACCGACGGGTTGCTCCGGGGCCGTCCGGTGGCGCCGGCGCTGCGGCCGCACGCGATGCCGCGGCGTCGGACCACCACCGTCGTCGGCTGAGCCCGGCTCAGCTCGACGCGCCCACCACGTTCACCCCGTCGTACCGGGCGGCGAGCTCCTCGGGCATCGGCGCGAGGTCCGAGCAGCGGCGGAAGTCGCGCAGCGACGTCCCGGAGCACTCCGAGTCGACGTTGCGCGACCCGCGCCCGGCCTCGACGTCGTCGATGTCGACCACGCGGAAGTCGATCGAGAAGCGGGTGCGCCCGGAGGTGTTCGGCACCGACGAGTGCAGCTGGTTGCCCGAGAACACCATCATGCCGCCGACCTCGGGCACGATGCGGACCTGCGGGTCCAGCTCGACCGGCTCCTCCGGCTTCGGCTGCTCGCGGGTGTCCTTGCCGATCTGCGAGGCGGCCGCGAACCGGCTGGTGCGGTTCCACTCGGCGTAGTCGTAGCGGCGCGACCCGTTCCGGACGCCCTGGGTCATGTACTTCGGGTGGAAGGCCATGACGTTGTCGGCGGTCACCGGGTAGACCGGCATCCACCAGTTCGTCTGGCACATCGGCGCCGAGTACCAGGTGTCGCGGTGCGGGTGGAAGGCGTACGCGATCCCCGTCGTCAGGTAGTCGTTCGACGTCGAGGTCCGCAGCCGCGGGACGTCGAAGTAGGTGCGCTCGGGGTCGCACCCCCGCTCCTCGAGCACCGCGGGGAGCAGCTCCTTGCAGCGCGGGTGGTGGATGAAGCGGGGCTTGAGGTCGGCGAGCAGCGTCGCGAACTGCTCGACCTGCATGTGGTGCTGCGCGGTCTGCGGATCGAGCTCGCCGAAGGCCTCCTCGACGAGCCCCCGGGTGAACTCCACCAGGGCGAGCGTCGCCGGCGAGGCGCCGTAGACCATGACGTCACCGCGGTAGAGGTGCTCCCGCCGCGTGGCGTCGTCGAACGAGGGGTTCGAACAGACGTTGGTCATCTGGCGCTCCTTCCCGCGATCGGCGCCCCCGTCCGGACGCCGACTCCGGCCGTGGCCGATTGTTCCTGCACGTTATGACGCGCTCACCCGGAGGGGGTTGTCCCTGCGGGCGAGATCCCGAACGTCGCTATCCTCCCTTCACGGAGAGTTCTCCCAGTCCCGCACTCTCCGGAGGAGGAAGACCTTTATGGCGCACATCGCGTCGCTCTCCCAGCTCCAGTCCCCGCCGTGGGCGTCGGTCGACGGCGTGCTCGTGCCCTACTCCGACGTCCGGATCCACATCTCGGCCGAGGCCCTCACGCGGGCGCTCTCGGTCTTCGAGGGGATCAAGGGCTACTGGGACGACGAGAGCCGGGTCTTCTCCATCCGGTCACCGCAGGACCACTACGAGCGGCTCCTCCGCTCGGCGAAGCTGTTCCACATCCCGGTCGACTTCGACTACCCCGAGTTCCTGCGCCGCCTGGAGGAGCTCGCGCGCGAGCTCCTGGTGCGCGACCGGGACCTCTGGTTCCGGCCCACGCTCTACGTCACCGAGGGGCACTGGGGTGAGGGGACACACGCGTCGCTGGTGATCACCGCGTTCACGCAGCAGAAGGAGTCGGGCGCGCCGATGCGGCTCGGTGTCTCCACCTGGCGCCGCGGCACCGACGTCGACCTGCCCACCCGGGTCAAGAGCAGCGCGAACTACGTCGTCGCGCGGCTGGCCCGCATCGAGGCGCGCCGGCTCGGCTACGACGACGCGATCCTGCTCAACCGGGAGGGCCGCGTCGCCGAGGCCACCGGCGCGTGCGTGGTGCTCGCCGTGGACGATCAGGTGGTCGTGCCGCCGTCCTCGGAGGGCGCGCTGGACAGCCTCACCGTTCGGATCCTCGAGCGGCTCTGCATCCGCGACGGTATCGGCTTCGTCCGCCGCCCGATCGACCGCACCGAGGTCCTCGCGGCGAAGGAGATCGGCATCGCCGGGACGATCTCCGAGCTGACGCTCGTCGAGGAGGTCGACGGCTTCGCGTTCCCGACCGACGGGGTGCTGGCCCGGCTGCGGGCCGCCTACCTGCGCGTCATGCGTGGCCAGGACCTCGTCGACGGCGTCGACATGGTCCCGACCGCCGCCGGCCGCCAGCTCTCGGCGACCGGCTGAGCGGGACCCGCTAGCCCACCACGCCGCGCACGATGTCCCGCAGCTCGCGGGCCATGTGCGCGGACGTGAAGCGCGCCTCGACCTCCTTGCGGCCCGCCGCACCCATCTGGGCGGCGCGGTCCGGGTCGGAGAGCAGCGCCCCGATGGCGTCGGCCATCGCCGCCGGGTCGCCCGGGGGCACGAGCAGCCCGGTGCGACCGTGGTCGACGTAGGTCTCCATCCCGGGGTTGTCGGTGGCCACCACCGGGCGCCCGCTCGCCATCCCCTCGAGCGCCACCGTGAGGCCGGCCCCGACCGGGTTGGACCGCAGGGCGATCGCGACGACGGTGGAGCGCTGGTAGAGCCCGCGCATCGCCGCGTTCATCCGCCGGGCGTGGACCACGCCGGCGTCGGGCTGGAGCGCGACGGGCAGCGTCGTCGCCAGTTCCAGCCACGCGGGCACCCCGCCGGCGCGGACGCGCTCGACGGCGCCGACGAGGGTGGCGTGGTCGCGGTTGCGGTCGTCGCCGACGCTGGTGACGGTGACGCCACCGGGGTCGCGGCCCTCCCACGGCTGCTCGGGGTAGAACTCCGTGTCGATGCCGAGGGTCACCCCGTGCACCCGCTCCGGGTCGACGTCCCAGTGCTCCCGCAGGATCGGCACGAGGCCCGGGGACTGCGTGAAGAGGCCCGCGGCCCGGCGCAGCGCGACCGTGGCCGCACGCCGGTGCGTGGGGCGGAGCACGTCCGGGCGCTCCAGCCAGCCGATGCCGGTGACGACCGGGCGCCGGGGCGAGCTGAACAGCGCGGGCACGCCGGTCCGCTCGTCGATGCACAGCAGCGCGTCCGCGCCGTGCCGCTGGTGGGAGCCGGTCACCGTGGTGACGAACTCGTAGGTGTCCAGCCGGTTGCGGATCTTGCGCGCGGCGTAGGCGACCGCCCCGTGCGCCGGGCGCCGGAAGGTGACGACATCGCCGTCGTCGCCGATGTGGTGGAGGCCGTAGGGGGTGTGGTCGGGGATCTCACCCCGCGCGTTCCGGAGGCGGTACTCCTCCACGTCGAGCTCCTCGGGCAGCTCCACGTGCACGTGCATGACTCGACGACCCCCTTGTCGACCCGTTCGGGTGGATCGTGACGCTACCGGTGCCCGCTCCGGTGCTCCCCGCCCGGATTGCCCGGAGCGGTGTGTGCAGCGGCGAGCGCGGTGGTGGACCCACGCGGACACCGATCGCGGGTCGCTGCGCCCCCATCGTCGCATCCCGGTCACGGCGTGTTCCGGGGCCCGCGAGGAGATCGACCGTGTCGTCCCTTTTCGGGCGGAGCAACCTCCCGGGGTCACGGAACGTCTCACGATCGGCATGCCGTCCGCGCCCGGAGCGGGGACGGCAGGCACCCGAGGCACCTCCGGACGGCATCGCTACCGTGGTGCCCGACCCGACCGGTCGCCGATCGGATCGCCCCGGCCCCGACAGGACGGACCCAGGATCTTGCCCGGCAGAGCACTCATCCTCGTCGAGAACCTCTCGGTGCCGTTCGACCGTCGCGTCTGGCAGGAGGCCACGACGCTGCGCGACCACGGCTGGGACGTCGAGGTGATCTGCCCGCTGGGCACCGAGCGGGACACCGAGCGGGAGGCCGTCGTCGACGGCGTGCGCATCCACCGGTACCCGCTGCAGGCCGCCTCCGGCGGACCGCAGGGGTACCTGAAGGAGTACGCCTCCGCGCTGTTCCACACGATCCGGCTCGCGCGCGCGATCACCCGCCGCGCGCCCGTCGACGTCGTGCACCTGTGCAACCCGCCGGACCTGCTCTTCCTCGTCGCCCTCGTGCTGCGGGTCATCGGGCGCACGCACGGGGTGCGGACCAAGGTGATCTTCGACCAGCACGACCTCGTGCCCGAGCTCTACCTCTCCCGGTTCCGGCCCAAGCGCGACGCGCTGTACTGGGGGCTGCGGCTGGTCGAGTTCCTCACCTACCGCACCGCCGACGTCGTCATCTCGACCAACGAGAGCTACCGCGCCAAGGCGGTCGGACGCGGACGCGTGCCCGGGTCACGCGCGTTCACCGTGCGCAGCGCCCCCGCCCTCGACCGCTTCAAGCAGGTCCCGCCGGAGCCGGAGCTGGCCAGGGGCCGGGAGCACCTGCTGGTCTACCTCGGCGTCATGGGCCCGCAGGACGGCGTGGACTACGCCGTCCGCGCCCTGTCACAGCTCGCGGAGCGCCGGGACGACTGGCACGCCGCGTTCCTCGGCGGCGGGGACGCCTTCGACGACGTCGTGGACCTGGCCCACCGCCTCGGCCTCGACGACCGCGTGACGTTCACCGGCATGGCCGACACCCCGCTGGTGCGGCGCTACCTCTCGACGGCGTGCCTGGGCATCGCCCCGGACCCGCTCAACCCCCTCAACGACGTGTCCACCATGAACAAGATCATGGAGTACATGGCGATGGGGCTGCCGATGGTCTCGTTCGACCTCACCGAGAGCCGGGTCTCCGCCGGCGACGCGGCGCTCTTCGCCCGTCCCAACGACGTCGACGAGTACGCCGCTCTGGTCTCGGAACTGCTCGACGATCCGGTGCGCCGCAAGCAGATGGGCGAGGTCGGGCGCGAGCGCGTCGCCGGGGCCCTGTCGTGGACCCACTCGCAGCAGGCGCTGCTCGCCGCCTACGCCGCCGTCGACCCGGCGGCCACCGCCGACCCGGCCGCAGCCGCCTCGGCCCCCGGGACCGGCCCGGCAGCCGTCGGGCGCCCGACGACGTCGGCGGTCTCCGACCGGTGACCGGTCCGGCGGAGCGGCGCTCGCGGGGCGACCGGCTCCGCGTGCTCGTCGTCGGCCAGGCGTCCTCGACCCCCGGCGGGATCGCCGCGGTCCAGCGTCTGCACGAGCGGTTCCTCGCCGCGCGTGACGACGTCGAGCTCCACGTCGTCACGACCTACGACGAGGCCGGGGCGCTGCGGCGGCTGCGGCTGATGGTCCTCGGGATCGCCCGGGCGCTCGCACTCGTGCTCACCGGCCGGGTCGACGTCGTGCACCTGCACGTGGCCAAGGGCCTGTCCGCGCTGCGCAAGGGCGTCATCGTGGCCGCGGCCCGCGCCCGCGGGGTCCCGACGGTGCTGCACACCCACGCCGGCGCCTTCGCCGACTGGTTCGACGGCCTGCCCGCGCCGCTGCGGCCCGTGGTGGCCTGGCTGCTGCGCGCGGACCGCGTCATCGTCCTCGCCCCCGGCGCGCGGGAGATCTACACCTCGCGGCTGGGCCTGCCCGACGACCGCGTCGTGCTGCTCACCAACCCCGTCGAGTGGCCCGCCGCCGCTCCGGAGCGCGACCCGCACACCGCCACCGTCGGCGCGGTCTTCCTCGGGCGGCTCATCGACCGCAAGGGGGTCTTCGACCTCGTCGGAGCGCTCGGCGCCCTGCACGGCGCGCACCGGGCCCGCCTGCACGTGACGCTCGCCGGGCACGGCGACGCGGACGCGGTCCGTCGCGCGGTCACCGCGAACGGGCTGGACGGCACCGTCGAGGTCCGCTCGTGGATCGGCCCCGAGGAGCGCGACGAGCTGCTCCGGACCGCCCAGATCCTCCTGTTGCCGAGCTGGTGGGAAGGCCTGCCGATGTCGGTGCTCGAGGGCATGGCGTGGGGCCTCTGCCCCGTGGTCACCCCCGTCGGGGGCCTGGCCACCCTGGTACGCGACGGGGACAACGGCGTCGTCGTCCCCGTCGGTGATCCCCCGGCGCTCACCGCGGCGCTGGACAAGCTGCTCTCGGACGACGAGGTCCGGGTGCGCATCGGGGCGCGGGCGCGCGAGAGCGTGCGCGCCTTCGCCGCCGACGCCTGGGCCGACCGGCTCGTGACCCTCTACCGGGAGCTCCTCGGCTCCTGACGCGACACCCCTCGGAGAGAACCGCTCCCTCCACGGACGACAAGGAAGGGCTCCCCATGGCCGACCGGAGCGAGCACGGCACCGTGCTGACCTACGACCCGATCGAGTTCCCGTTCTCGACCGTCGTCGCGAAGATCCTGGACACGCCCGACCTCGAGAAGATCCACGAGCTCGGCCGCCGGTCCGACGTCGACAACCACGACCAGGACTCCGACGACCACTCGCTCTTCTACCGCGAGTACGAGCAGGTCCGGGACCTCTACGACCGCTTCCTCCAGGAGTGGATCCTCCCGCAGTACGGCGAGGACCTCGCCGTGCAGCGCGTCCCCACCTTCCGCGTGCACCGCCCCGGCAGCGTGGCCGTGAGCGAGTTCCACAAGGACTCGGACTACAACCACCAGCCGGCCACGCTGAACTACTGGCTGCCGCTGACCCGCGCCTACGGCACGAACTCGATGTGGATCGAGGACGCGCCGGGCAGCGACACCTACTCCCCGGCCGTCGTGGAGCCGGGCGAGGTGTTCCGGTTCGACGCGGTGAACAACCGCCACGGCAACTACGCCAACCACACCGACACCTCGCGCGTGAGCTTCGACTTCCGCGCCATCCCGCTGCGCCTGTTCGTCGACGAGGGCAAGTCGACGGTCAACGCCAAGCGCCGCATGGACCTCGAGGGCTACTACCGCAAGCTCGGTGCGGACGGCCAGTTCCAGAGCTAGGTGCGCTTCGCGCTCGTGAGCACTAAGTGTCGGCATAGCGGCATTTAGTGCTCACGAGCCGAAGGCACCTACGGCACAGCGACCATCTGGTCGACGCCACGGGTCGCGCGCCAGCCCAGGACCTTCGCGATCCGGGAGGCGTCCGCGACCACGCGGGCCGGGTCACCCGAGCGACGGGGGGCGACCCGGTAGGGCACCGGACGTCCCTGCACGCGCTCGACGGCGGCGATGACCTCGAGCACGCTGGTCGGCTCGTTGCGGCCCACGTTGAGTGCCCCCGGCGATCCGGCGGCATCGTCGAGCAGCACCTGCGCCGCCGCGACGTGGGCGTCGGCGAGGTCCTCGACGTGCACGTAGTCGCGCAGGCAGGTCCCGTCGGGCGTGGGCCAGTCGTCGCCGAAGACGGCCACCGGCTCGCCCCCCTCCGCGGCGCGCATCACCAGGGGCAGCAGGTTCGTCGCGCCCCGGTCGGCCAGCGTCGCCGACGCGGCGCCGGCCACGTTGAAGTAGCGCAGCGCGGCCCAGCGCAGGCCCGCGGCCTCCGCGTGGCGGCGCACCGCCCACTCCCCCGCGAGCTTGGTCTCGCCGTAGGGGCTCGTCGGCAGCGTCGGGTGGTCCTCGTCGACCGGCTCCGCGCTCGTCTCGCCGTACACCGCCGCGCTGGAGGAGTACAGGACCCGCCCGATGCCCGCCGCGGTCGCCGCCCGTAGCAGCGCGACGGTGCCGCCGACGTTGTGCTCGTAGTAGCGCAGCGGCTCGGCGACCGACTCGGGCACCGACTTCTTCGCCGCGAGGTGCACCACCCCGTCGACCCGACGGCGGGCGGCGAGGCCGGTGACCACCGCGGGCAGGTCCGGGTCCAGCAGACTCGTGCGCAGCAGCTCGACGTCGTCGGGGAGGCGCTCGGTCAGTCCGGTGGAGAGGTCGTCGAGCACGACGGCGTCGTGGCCGGCCGCCCGCAGGGCGCGCAGCACGTGGGCGCCGATGTAGCCGGCCCCGCCGGTCAGCAGCCAGGTGCTCACCTCGCGGACCCTAACCAGCGCCCGGGGCGCGCCCTCACCGCGCCCGCCGCCGATGGTCGTGCGGCCCCGCACGAGTAGCATTCGACGCGATGAGCACCCGGTCCACGGCGATCGCGCGTGGCGTCGTCATCCAGGTGCTGGCGAAGTTCTCGGCCCTCCCGCTCTCGATGGTGACGATCGCCATCGCGACCCGATACCTCGGTTCGAACGGCTACGGCGTCATGGCGACGGCCGTCGTGTTCGCCCAGTCCTTCGAGGCGTTCACCGAGCTCGGCGTGGGCACGATCGTGGTCCGCCGGGTGACCGGGCACGGGGGCAACCTCGAGCGGCTCGTGGGGATGAACGTCTCGTTCTCCACCCTCTACGCGCTGCCGCTGGCGATCGTCGCGGGAGTCGCGGGCATCGGGGTGTACTGGGGCGACCCGATCCAGCAGGGCGCCGTCCTGGTGCTCGCCGGCGGGTTGATCTTCACGACGATCTCGAGCTGTTACGAGCCGGTCTTCGACATCAAGGTCCGGTACTCCTCGGCGGCGTCGGCGGAGTTCTTCTCGCGGGTCCTGACGCTCTCGTCGGCCGCGGCCGTCGCGTACTTCGACCTGGGTCTGCTGCCGATGTGCGCGGTGCAGATCCTCCCGCAGGCGCTGCGGCTGGTGATCCAGTGGTGGGGAGCGCGGCGGCTGGCCGCGATCCGCTGGGTCGTCGACTGGCCGCGGATGTGGGGCCTGCTCAGGGAGGCCTTCCCGCTCACGGTCATCGCGATCATCGCGGTCCTGTACTGGCGCGCGGACGGGCTGATCCTGTCGATCCTCGGGACGGCCGACCAGGTCTCGGGGTACTACACCGCGCTGCAGATCGCGTTCACGCTGACGCTGATCTCCCAGGTCTTCGAACGCTCGGTGCTCTCGACGATCAACGAGACGTTCAACACCGACCGGCCACGCTTCGCCCGGGCCGTCGACCAGGGCTACCGGTTCCTGCTGCTCGTCGGCTTCCCGATCGCGGTCATCGGCTGGCCACTCGCGGACCGCATGGCCGACATCGTCGGCGGCAAGGGCGGCGTCGGGCTCTTCGCCGGGCCGCCGCTGCAGTTCTTCTTCATCGCCGTCGCGATGACCTTCCTCTCGGCGATCGTCTCCGACGGCCTCATCGCGGCCCACGAGCAGCGTTACCTCACGACGATGTCGACGATCAACCTCGTCGTGAACTGCGTCGGCAACGTCATCCTGGTGCCCCACCTCGGGGCCGTGGCCTGCGGGATCATGCTGATCGTCACCGAGACGATCGGGGTCTCGATGTCGCAGTGGCGGCTGCGTCGCCACGGGGTCCACCCGCTGCCGTTCGGCTACCTCCTGCGCCTCGTGCCGGCGGGCCTGCTCGCGTGGGGGGCCATCTGGCTGACCTACGACCTGCCGCTCATCGTGCCCCTGGCCGCCGGCGGGATCGCCTACTTCGGGGGCGCGCTGCTCGTCGGCGCGATCCCCGCCAGCATGCGGAACGCCCTGCTCGGCGCACTCCGCCCCCGCAGCCTCGACCGCATCGAGGCCGAGGCCGTGGCCGCGGGCGAGCAGGAGGGCCTCGGCGTCTCCCCCTCCGGACCGACCGTCGGGCCCTTCGTCGACCCCGACCGCGTCCCGAACGCGCTCGACGCCGAGACGACGGTGCTCCCCGAGACCGCCCGCGTGCCCGGGACGCGGGCCCCCGTCGACGCCCTCGACGCCGAGACCACCCAGCTGCGGCCCACGGTGGCCGCGGGCACGCGGAACGGGGGACACCGCGAGGCGACCGACGTCACCGACGTCCCGACGATGGAGCTCGACCTCGCGGCGCTGCAGACCATCCGGATGCGCCAGCAGGGCAAGTACGTCGACCTGCGGGTCATCCGGCGGAGGTGATTCGCGGGGTATGGCCCGGCTCACGTCACCGTCCGTGCCACGATGCGGACTCACCGCGTCCGGGCCGCCGGGCTCGGCAGGTCGCGGAGGGAGACGCACGACGTGAGCGGTCGTGACCTGGCGGTGCTGATCGTGTCCTACCGGCGGGCGGACCTGCTCGACCGCGCGCTGAGCAGCGTCGACAAGCACCTGCCCGACGCCCTGGTGCACGTCTGGGACAACGCGTCCGACGGCTCCGCGGAGGTCCGGGAGCTCGCGAAGCAGTGGCCGCAGGTCACCTGGACGTTCTCCGACGCCAACCTCGGCTACATCACCGCGATGAACCGGCTGGCGGCCCAGGTGCCCGACGCCGACATGCTCCAGCTGAACCCGGGCGCCGAGCTGATCGGGCCGCTGACCGCCGCCCGCGCCGCCCTCGCGCAGCCGCGGGTCGCCGCGGTGTCCCCGACGGTGATCGACCCGGCGGGTCGGGAGCGGCCGTGGGACGTCGCGCACCGGGCCCCGTCGGTCGCGCGGACCCTCGTCGAGGCCTCGGGGTACGCCCGCCGCGTCAGCGACCACCCCCGGCTGAGCGGGCTCTCCGACCTCTACGACGCCGCGCCGCGCGAGGTCGACGGATACATGGCGAGCGGCTGCCTGCTGATCTCGCGCGAGGCGTGGGACGCGGTGGGCCCGTTCGACGAGCGCTTCTTCGTCTACGGGGAGGACGCCACCTGGCAGCCGGCGGCCCGGCGCGCCGGGTGGCGCCTGCTGCTGGTCGACGACGACGGCCCGCAGGTCGTGCGGCAGACCTCCGCCACCCGCTCCGACGACCCGCTCACCGCGCAGCGCGGCTCCGACCTGCTGCGCGCCTCCCAGATCATGGCCCTGGGGAACGCGGGCAACCGTGGTCCCGGGACGGTGTTCTCGCTGGGGACGGCCGCCCTGGACCGGGTGCAGCGCTCCAAGCGGACGGTCCGCAAGCGGCGGCTGACGGTCCAGCGCGACCGGGCCGCCGGGCGACCGGGCGTGGTCGTGACCACCAACGACCTCGACCTCGGCGGCGCCGAGCGCCAGCGGGTGCTGCTCGCCAACGCCCTGGTCGACCGGGGACACCCGGTGACGGTGGTGTGCCTGCAGGGGCTCGGCCTCTACACCGCGGAGCTCGACCCGCGGGTGCGCCTCGAGATGCAACCGTGGTGGCAGCCGGTGGTGGAGGTGGCCGGCGACGAGGCGATCGTCGTCGGCGGGGTCACCAACACCGAGGTCGGCTTCGCCCGCACCTGGCGGGCGCTCGGGCGGGGCACGGGTGGACTCGCGGTCGGCGGCCAGCGCCGCTGGTGGATGCCCGCCACGCACGACCCGGCCGAGCTCGACCGGGCCACCTACTCCGAGCCGCTCGCCGCCAGCCTGCGCAGCGCCGACGGGCTGCTCGTCCTCTCCGCGCAGCACCACGCCGACCTGACCCGCCACCAGCGGCTCACCGACCTCGTCATGGCGGCCCCGAACGGGATTCCCGCGGCGGACCCGCTCCCCTTCCGCCCGGCGGCGGACCCGGCGCTGCCGGTCCGGTTCGCGATGCTGACGCGCATCGTCGAGTACAAGAACCCGCTGCTGCTCATCGAGGCCCTCGACGCGCTGGACCGCGACGACTGGACCCTGGACATCTTCGGGGACGGACCGGACCGCGAACGCCTCGAGGCCGCCACCCCGGCCCGCCTGGGCGACCGGGTCCGCTGGCGCGGGCAGGTCGCCGGCCCGGACGCCGCCTTCGCCGACACCGACGTCCTGTGCGTCCCGAGCGGCTTCGAGGCGTTCCCCCTCGTGATGGTCGAGGCGATGACCCGCGCCGTGCCGGTGATGGCCTCCGCGAGCGGGACGGTCCCGGAGATGCTCGACGACGGGCGTGCCGGGGTCGTCGTCGAGCCGACGACGCGCGAGGCCTGGAGCGCGGCACTGCGCACCGTCCTCGACGACCGCGACGCGCTCGCCGCCCTCGGCGCGGCCGGGCGGGTCCGCGCCCTCGCCCACTACACCGACGCCGCGATGGCCGACGCCTACCAGCAGGCGTTCGCGCGGCTGGTCGGCCACTCCTTTCCCGGGGCTCCCGAGGAGCCCGTCCGGGAGATCGGAAGCGTGCTGTGAGGATCCTCTGGCTGTCCCCGTGGTTGCGGACGCTCACCCGGGTCCAGGTCGACGCACTGCGGGCCGCCGGGCACTCCGCGCTGATCGTCACCACCGACCAGCACTACGAGAAGGTCACCGCGCGCCCGGACGAGCGCGTGCTGGACCCGGCGATCAAGGACCCCCGCACGCTGCCCGCGCTCGGCCGGGTGATCGCCGAGGCCCGCCGCTTCGCTCCCGACGTCGTCGTCTCCGAGCTCATGCACGATCCCCGCTGGCTCCCGCTGACGCGCCTCGCGCCGCTCGTGCAGATCGTCCACGACGACCGCCCGCACGACGTCACCGAGGAGCAACCCTGGCACCGGCGCGCGGTGCTCCACCACCAGACGCGCGCCGCGGCCGCGGTCGTCGCGCCCAGCGCCCACGTCGCGGCCGTCATCTCGGCGCGGTTCGGGCGGCAGGTGGACGTCGTCCCGCTGACCTCCGACGTCCCCGAGGCCGACCTGCCGCCGGTGCCGGCCCCGGCCGCGGAACGCCGCGACGTGGTGCTGCTGGGCCGGATGTCGCCGTACAAGAACGTGGGCGTGGCGCTGCGGGCGTGGGCCGCGCACACCGCCTCCCCGTCCTACGCGGGTGACCGCCTGCTCCTGCTCGGCGACGGGCCGCTGGACCGGCTCGAGCTGCCCGAGCACGTCGAGTGGCGGCGCGAGCTCTTCTCCTACGCCGACGTGCTCCCGCTGCTCTCCCGGGCCAAGGCCTCGCTCGCGCACTACCGGCTCGCCACCCAGAGCGGCGTCCAGGTGCTCTCCATGCAGCTGGGGGTGCCGACGATCGTCTCGGACTCCGGCGGTCTCCCCGAGTTCGCCGCGCCCGGTCTGCCCCCGCTGGGGGTCGACGACGTCGACGGGCTCGCCGCGCTGCTCGGGAAGCTGGCGGACCCGGGAACGGCCGCCGAGCTCGGGGCGGACGCCCGGGACCACTACGAGCGCCACTTCTCCGCCGACCGGGCCGCCACCGCGTGGACCGCGGTGTTCGCGCGGATCGCGCACCGGAGCTAGGCGGGGGCGCGGCCTGAGCTCGAGGGGCACACCGCGCAGGTTCGAGGCGCCCACGGCATGCCTGAAGTACCCCTCACTACCCGGCCAGCGGGGCAGCCCGGCCGCGGGACGTCCCGCCCAGCCTCGAGGGGCACCCCACGCAGGCCCGCGGCGCCCACGCCATGCCTGAGGTACTCCTCGGGGACGGCCGGGCGCTGGACACACGTCCGCCCGGGCACCGGGTCCCGTGCGGGACCGGTGACCGGGCGGAGGTGGGATCAGCCGTCGCGGGAGCCGCGGTCGGTGTCGGTGGCGGCCGACGACCCGACGCGGTTCGGTGCCCCGTTCGCCCGCGGACGCGGCGTGGGGCTCGGGCCGCTCTTGCGGCGCATGTCGACGGCGACGGTGTCGGCGTCGAGGCCTGCCGGTCGCGGCGCCGGGGGCTTCGCCCCGGCCGACGCGGCAGCCGGGGTCCCCGCAGGGGTGCCCTTCGGCTTGATCGACACCGGCTTGCCGGGTGCAGGTCGGCGCGGCGTCGGCGACGATGGGCCCGCGGCGCTGACGGTCGTGGTGGGGGCGTCGGTCGACGAGGACGGTGCCGGGCTGGGCTTCGCGGTGGGAGACGGCGACGGCGAGCCGCCCCGCGCCCCGTTCTGACCCTGACCGTTCTGAGCCTGGCCGTTCTGGGCCTGGGGCTGGCCGTTCTGGCCCTGGCCGCTCGCGGAACCACCCTGGCCCGGGCCCGACTGACCGCCCGAGGGCTTCTGCCCGGCGGGCTGCGCCGGCGAGCCGTTCTGGCCGGGCTTCGTGCCGGAGCCGTTGGCGCCCGTGGCGCCGTTCGCACCGCCCCGCGAGAGGGCGGCCGCACCGGCAGCACCGGCTGCCGCGGCGCCCGCGGCCGCACCCGCGACCTTCGCACCCGACGGCGGCTGCGCGCCCTGGGCCGGTCCACCGGAGGACCCGGAGCCGGCACCCGCGGAGCCGGACGCGCCCGGACCGGGCGAGGGGCGACCGTTCTGGCCGACCGGGGACGGGCTCGGCTTCGCGGGCCCCGAGCCGCCTGGCTTCGACGGCGCCGAGCCGGGACCACCGGGCTGCCCCGAGGGCGATGCCTGGCCACCGGCGGGCCCGTTCCCGGAACCGGACTGCTGGGACGGCTTCGCCGGGCCCGAGGGCGTCGGCGCCGGCTTGCCGTTCTGGTTCGGCTGCGGCCCCTTCGCGGGTGCCGACGACGAGCCCTTGGCGGCCGCTCCCGCCGCAGCGGCGGCGGCGCCGGCCGCACCGGCGACCGCGGCGTCCTTGCTCCCGCTCGACGCGGGCTTCGGCGCGGGCTGGCCCGGACCGGCGGCCGGCTTCTGGCCACCGCCCTGGCCGGGCGCACCACCCTGACCGGGACCCTGATTCCCCGGACCCTGGTTCCCCGGACCCTGGTTCCCCGGACCCTGGTTCCCCGGACCCTGGCTGCCCGGACCCTGGCTGCCCGGACCCTGGGCACCGGCCTTCTGAGCGCCCGGGTTCTGGGCACCGGCGTTCTGTGCGCCCGCGTTCTGGGCACCGGCCTTCTGGGCGCCCGCGTTCTGGGCGCCCGCGTTCTGGGCACCGGCCTTCTGAGCGCCGACGTTCTGGGCACCGGGCTTCTGGCTACCGGCGTTCTGTGCGCCGGCGTTCTGAGCGCCGGCGTTCTGAGCGCCGGCGTTCTGGGCACCGACGGCAGGCCCCGGCGCGGACGGGGACTTCTGTCCCGAACCGGGCTGTCCCGAACCGGGCTGTCCGGAACCGGACGAGCCCGCCGCGGCCGCGGCACCGGCCGACGCGGCGGCCGCTCCCGAGGAGCCCTCGCCGTCACGCGCGACCCGCTGCGTGGCCTCGGCCGACCCCGACCCCGAGCCCGCGCCCTTGAGCGGCCCGATGGCCACGGGTGTGGTCGGCGTGGGATCGATCGCGGGCCCCGGGGGCGGCGGCCCCATCGGGCGCGGCGGTGGCGGCAACGGACGACCCGGCGGCGGGTAGTAGCCCGGCGGCGGCGCCACCATCGGGTTCGCGCCCGTCGGCGGGGCGAACTGGCGGGGCACGCCAGAGGGGTCGCTGCGGATCCAGGACACGACCCGGCCGCCGACCCGGCGGATGGCGCGGGAGTAGAAGAGCGACACCGCGATCAGCACGAGCAGCAGACCCGCGGCCGCGCCCACGAGCACGAACACCACCGCGGGCGGCAGGTGCCGGTCGGCCGGCGTCGACGGGTCGGAGATGACCTTCGTCGTGACGCGCGGCGGCTGCCCGGGAGGCGTCTCCAACGTGCCGAGGGCCTGCGTGAACGCCTGGGTGACCGCCTGGTCGGCCCGGACCGCGTCGTCCGGGCTCGAGCCGGTGACGTTCAGCGTCAGGACCGTCGTGTCACCGTCGATGCTCGACGTGACCCGCGGCGTGAGGTCGGCGCTGTCGATGCCCAGCTGCCGGCTCGCCGGCTGGATCACCTGGTCGCTCGACGCCAGCTGGGCGTACGTCGACATCCGCTGGTTGATGTACTGGTTCGCGTTGTAGGCGCTGTCCGAGGAGTCCGAGGACCCGCCCCCGGAGATCAGCACCTGGGAGCTCGAGGTGAAGTCGGCCCCGGCGAGGCGGAGATCGACGACGAGCCCGACGACGGCACCGAGCACGGCACCGAGCACGAGCACCCACCACGCCTTGCGCAGTGCGGACGACACGGTCATCGGTGAGCTCACTCCTCCATGGTGCCCGCGCGGACCGCGGGCCGTCTCGGGGGGCTCGGCACGGGACCCGACCGGGGTCGCCGGTCGGGCCACGGACCGCCCGGCCCTGCTCCGGGCCGGCGCGGGCCGGGTGCCGTCAGCACCGGCCAGGGCGTCCAGGTCGCGAAGGCCGTCGCGGCCGCCATCAGCGTGACGGTGATGAGGATCGACGGGCGGTCGACGAGCATCGTCTGGAGGCTGGACTGGGCCGCGAGGCATGCGAGCCCCATGCCGATCACGACCACCATCGGGGCGCCCGGTGTCCGTCGTCGCCAGGAGAGCAGGACGACGGAGAGGATCCGGACGCCGGCGAACGCGTAGGCGAACAGCCCGAACACGCCCATGTACAACCAGAATCCGCAGGTACTGGTTGTGGATGTAGGGCCGGGGATCGACGACGGTGCGGCTGTGCTGGTTGTCGTAGGTGATGAGCTCGCCGCCGTAGTACTGCCCGACGCCGACCCCGAGCCACGGTTGTCTCTCGAGGGTGGCGTAGGCGGCGGCGTTCTCGCGCAGCCGGTCCGGGAGGCTGTCCTCACCGTAGGCCTGGCCGGTCACGACACTGGAGGCCCGCAGGGCGATCTGTTTCGCCTGTCCGCCCGCCAGGCCGGTGAGGGCGAGGCTGAAGCCGATGGCGCCGACCACGATGAGGAGCGCGGCCCGCCGCACCAGCCCCTTGGGGCCGTGGGTGACGGCTGCGACCGCCACGATGAGCAGGACGAGCGGCGCCCACGTCGAGCGGTTGAAGCTCGCGGCCTCGTGCAGGATGCCGATCAGCAGGAGCCCCAGCCAGAGCCAGCGGGGCTTGCGCGGCATGAGCGCCGAGAGCAGCAGGACGAGCAGCGGGGCCCACAGGTTCAGCGTCGGGCCGGAGAGCCGGGCGACGTCCGAGGTCGACGAACCGGTGATGACCGAGGTGCGCTCGTCGACGAGCAGCCGGCTCCACCCCGCCGCCGCGGCGACGAGCACCACCGCGCTGCAGACCCCGGCGATGTAGAGCAGCACCGCGACGAGCTGGTGCGGGCGCCGGGCGAACGCGAAGTACACCGGGAAGAAGGCCGCCACCATGAGGATCGCGCGGTAGTTGTCGATCATCAGGCCGAACTCGCCGCCGAGGGCGAGCGCGGAGACCGCGCCGATCGTCGCCGCGACGAGGATCGCGATGACCGGAGCGGCGAACGCCGAGCGCGGCGCGAGCCCGACGCTGCGACCGCGCAGGGTCAGCAGCAGGGCGAGGAGGAGCGCCACCTCGAGCACGGTCGGCGTGACCGGACCGAGTTTGACGACGTCGACCTTCTCCGGGAACACGCCGACCCCGGTGAAGAGCAGGGCGACCGCGGACCAGCGCGGATCGGCCGTGCGCCACGTCCAGACCGCCGCGACGACGACGACCAGGAGCGGGAAGATCATGGAGCCGGTGGCCCCGTACCCCGCGATCGAGACCGCGGCGAGGCCCACGGTGACCTTGCCCTCGGGCCGGCGCAGGCCGCCGAGGAGCCCGCGCATCTCGTCGCCCATCACCGTGGCGTTCAGCTCCACCATGCGGCGGCGGGAGCGGACGGTGTGCGGGGCGAGGTCGCGGGCCCAGCGTCCGGGCCGCAGCAACGAGCAGGCGAGCAGCGAGATGATGAAGCCGCCGACCCCGCCGAGGACGCCCCACCACCGGGCCTCCTGCACGCCGTGGTCCACGACCGGGCCGCCCGGCGTGACGACCGTGCCGGCGATCTTGGACTGCGGGGTGCCGGGATAGGCCTCGCTGGCGACGACGACGTCGATCGTGGCCTGCGCGGCGGTCGTCGCGTTCGCCGCGACGGTCGACGGGTTCGCCGAGGTCGCGGTGACCTGGAGGAGCTCGGTGCCCGACGGGTGCTTTCCGGTGATCGTCACCGAGCCCGGGTCGAACGGCGTCCCCCCGGTGGCCCCGGCGATCTGCACGGCGCGCTGGGAGACGGCCTCGCTCCCGGCGACGCCCTCCCAGCTCGTGATGCGGTCCTGGACGTAGCGCGAGCCCTTGGCGATGTTGTCGTCGTCGGGCATCGTGTTCGTGAAGACGATCTCGGCCGTGCTCTGGTAGTGGCCGGCGGTGCTCAGGAAGATCCCGAACGTCGCCAGGCCCGCCACCAGCGTGGTGAGCACGACCACGATCGCGGCCACCCGCAGGTGCGAGGTACGCCGACGTGTCCCGCCGGGGGGACCTGCCGCGCCGCCCCGGCCACCGGCACCGGGCGGCGGGCCCGGTACGCGGGGGGCCTCGACTGCCGTCATGCTCCCGATCCCATCAATCGCTCGCTCGCCCCATCGTCGATCGTCCGAGTCCCGTTCCGAGCCTCGATCGTGCGGTCCCGCAGGCGTCGGACTCCTGCCCTGCCGGCCCCGATCCGGTCCCGCCGGGCGGCGTCCGCCCGGCCGAGTCTAGGACCGGCCTCCGACACCCGGGTCACCCCGTCGAGAGGCGCCCGTCCGGGCCGTCATGCGCAAGACGCCGCGCCGCACGGCCCGGTGCCCCGTGAGTGAGGTGTGTCTCAGCTCACGCTCTTTTCAGAATCCGGGGCTCGGCGACCCGCAGCGCGGGGTCGACGATCACCCACCGACCGCCCCCGGACTCCACCTCCGGCATGCGGGAACGCATCTCGTCGAGCAGGTCGGTGACGAAGAGGACCACCTCGTCGGGACGGCGCCGGACGACCTCCTCGGGGGCCACGATCGGCACGCCGACCCCGGGGAACCGCCTGCCCTGCTTCCCCGGGGAGCCGTCGGCGACGGCGGGCAGCAGGTCGGGCCCGATGCGGGCCCGGTTGAGCAGCGGGACCGCCCGGGAGGCGGCCGCGTAGCCGATCACCGACCGGCCGGCGTCCGCTCCCGCCGCGAGGTGCGCGCGCAGCGCGTCGGCGCTCGCGACCGTCGCCTCCTCCAGACCGCCGACGACGACGGGGTCGAGCACGCCGGCGGCGATCTCGCGCTCCACGAGGCCGTCGACGGACGGGAGGTCCTCGGCGCCCGCGACGTCGCTGCGCCGGGCGGCGAGGAGCACGGTGCCGCCGTAGAGGTCGAACCAGAAGGCGTGCGTCGCCTCGAACCCGACGGCGGCGAGCATGCGGACGAGCACCGGCGTGGAGTAGTACGCGAAGTGCCCGTGGCGCAGCGCGTTCCACCCGCCGTCGGCGACGATCGCGGCGAGGCTGTGGAACTGCAGCAGCAGCGTCCCGCCGGGGGCGGTGGCGGCCGCCCGCTCCGCGAGACCGGCCGCCTGGTCGGCGGCGTGCATGAGCCCGAAGCAGTCGACGACGAGGTCGGCGGGCTCCCCCGCCGCGGCGGGGGTGAGCCCGACGGCCGCGAGCAGGTCGAGCCAGGAGCCGCCGTGCGGGCTGCCGAACTCGGTGACCGAGCGCCGCGGGGCGCCCTCCGGACCGGTGAGCAGGCCCGCGGCCTGGACGCGCGCGACGGCGTCGCGGGCCTGGTCGACCATCGCCTGCGGCTCGGCACCGCGCGGCTCCTCCGGCGTCGTCGGATCCTCGGCGAGGTTCGCGAGGCCGCACTGCGCGCAGAGCCACATCCGCAGCGGGTGCACGGCGTCCGGGCCCGGGTCGTCCGCGGCGGGGAAGTGGTCGGCGGCGGGCTGGTCGCCGAGGTCGAGCACGACGGTGCCCGTGGTGCCCGAGCACCAGCGGCAGGTCACGTCGTCGGGGCTGGGCACGGGTGGGGGTCCTCTCGGACGGGGGTGGGACGCTTGCGGGCATGGAGGTTCGCACGAGCACGATCGACGGTGTCCTGGTGTTCGTCCCCACGCCGCACCGCGACGACCGGGGGCTGTTCACCCGCACGTTCGACACCGCGATCGCGGCCGAGCACGGCGTCGACCTCGGTCCGCTGGCCCAGGACAGCCAGTCCCGCTCCCGCGCCGGGACCATCCGCGGCATGCACGGCCGCCGCGGCGCGGGCGAGGCGAAGCTGGTGCGGGTGGCGCACGGGGCGGTGCACGACGTCCTCGTCGACGCCCGTCCCTCGTCCCCGACGTTCGGGACCGTGGCCTCGTTCCGGCTCGACGACGAGGACTTCCACCACCTCTACGTCCCCGCAGGCCTGCTGCACGGGTTCCAGGCGATCTCCGACGCCGACGTCTGCTACCGGATCGACACGCCGCACGCACCCGGCGAGGACCTCGGCGTGGCGCACGACGACCCCGACCTCGCCATCGCCTGGCCGGTCGAGGTCACCGCGATCTCCGAGCGCGACCGGAACGCGGGCTCCTGGAAGGACCTGCGCGCCCAGCTCGGGGCCTGATCGCCGGGCGCGAGGCTCTGAGCGGAGGGGCCCTTCGCTCAGTACGGCGGGACCGGGCTCAGCCCACCGGGCGCAGGGTGGCGTCCAGCGTCCCGGCGGCCTGGCGGGCGGCCAGGACGGCGAGGCGGGTGAAGCGCTGGTCGAACGCCTCCTGGGTGAGCCCGCGCGCGGTGTACTCGCGCAGCAGCTCGGACGCCCCGTCGGCCACCGACCACTCGCAGCGGAACTCCGGGATGAACTTGCCGATCTTCGTGAAGTCCACGCGGTAGGACCGCGGGTCGCCCCCGGTCTCGCCGGTGACGAGGAGCTCGGCCGACGGCACGGCCACCTTGACCGCCTCGGCGATGTCGCGGACCTGCACGTTGTTCTCGGTGCTCCCGACGTTGAACGCCTGCCCGCTGACGACGTCGGCGGGCGCCTCCATCGCGGCGATCGCGGCCGAGACGATGTCGCGGCCGTGGCAGAGCGGGCGCCACGGGGTGCCGTCGCTCATCACCTTGATGACCCCGGAGAGCACCGCGTGGCCGACGAGGTTGTTGAGGACGATGTCGGCGCGCAGGCGCGGCGAGAAGCCGAAGGCGGTGGCGTTGCGCATCGACACCGGCACGAAGTCGGCGTCGGCCAGGTCGACCAGGTCGGCCTCGACGCGCACCTTCGACTCGGCGTACGGGGTCACCGGCTTCATCGGCGCGTTCTCGTCGAGGACGTCGTCGGTGCCGGAGGCGCCGTACACCGAGCAGGTCGAGGCGTAGACGAACCGCCCGACGCCCGCCTCCTTCGCCAGCCGCGCGAGCCGCGTCGAGGCGTGGTGGTTGATGTCGTAGGTGTGCTCCGGGGCGAGCGACCCCAGCGGGTCGTTCGACAGCGCCGCGAGGTGGATCACGGCGTCGAAGCCGCGGAGCTGGTCGACCGTGACGTCGCGCAGGTCGACCGCGATCGACGGCGGGTCGGGCTGGGCGAGGTCGCCGAGGATGCAGTCGGCGTAGAGCCCGGAGTCGAGTCCGGTGACCTCGTGCCCGGCGGCCGCGAGCATGCCGGTCGCGAGGGTGCCCAGGTAGCCCTGGTGGCCGGTGAGCAGGACGCGCATGGCGCGGTCTCCCTTCGTGGTGGCGGTCCCAGCGTGACTCAGGCGGGTGCGCCCACGAGCAGCCGGGTGGGGTGGAAGCCCTCGGCGTAGTGGCGTCCGGCCTGGACGCCGCGGATCCGGGCGAGGCCGCGGAAGGCCTCGTCGTCGAACCAGGTCCGGCTCACCTGCGAGGGGTAGTGCTCGTGCAGCAGCCGGATCTTCTCGTCGACGACGGCGCGCTCGAGCGGCCAGAGGACGGCGGGCTGCGCCAGGTCGGGCTCGGCCTTGAGGATCTCGTAGCCGAGGGCGAGGTGGTCACGGAAGACGGTCGGGACGAGGCGGGCGAGCTCGCGGTGGTCCTGGTGGTCGTCGCCGCGGTGCCCGGCGAGCACCAGGTCGGGCTCGGTGGTCCGCCGGAACGCCTCGAGCCGCTCCTTGGCCCACTCCCAGTGCGTGGGGAGCCGGCCGTCGGGCATGTCGAGGATCGTCACCTCGAGGTCGGCGCCGGGGCAGAACGCCGCGAGCGCGGCGCGCTCCTCGTCCTCGCGGGGCGTCCCGGCGCCGGAGAGCACGAGCGCGCGCACCCGCACGCCGGGCCGGGCGCGGCACAGCGTCAGCACGGTGCCGCCTGCGCCGATCGGGATGTCGTCGCAGTGGGCCCCGAGCAGGACGAGCTCGTCGAGCCGTTCCGGGACGAGCGGGTGCATCAGTTCTGGAGGTGCTGGGTGACGAGGCTCTGCAGGGGCGTGAGGTCCGGCTCCTGCTCCTTCTCCCACACCATCCACGGGCGGCTGCCGGCGCGGTAGGAGGCCTCGAGCTGGTTGCGCTCCTTGAGCGTGTCGGCCGGGAGCCAGAAGCCCTCGTACGGGTAGCCCATGAGCTTGCCCTCCGCGGCGAGGGCCGTGCAGGCGTCGCCGACGAGGTCACCGTTCTCCGGGATGCGGTCGATCACCGACGGCCGCAGCACGAAGTAGCCGCCGTTCTCCCGTACGCCCATGTCCGTGACCGGGTGGATCGAGGTGATCCGGTCCTCGTCGTCGGACTCGACGATGTGGAACACCGCCTGCGGCGACACCGCCAGCAGGGCGGCCTCGGCGTCGGAGTCGGCGAAGCGCTTGACCATCTGGTCGAGCGGGGCGTCGGTGAGGACGTCCGCGTAGT
This sequence comes from uncultured Actinomycetota bacterium, assembly GCA_963849235.1. Classification (GTDB taxonomy): domain Bacteria; phylum Actinomycetota; class Actinomycetes; order Mycobacteriales; family Pseudonocardiaceae; genus Actinomycetospora. The sequence goes on from CAWKGY010000022.1 coordinate 763,445, forward strand.
TGGCGAGGAACATGTCCTCGCCGGCGAGCAGGTGGCGCACCCGGCGCAGCCGCTCACCGATCGGCGACTCCAGCCCGGTGTGGACGAAGTGGATCGTCCAGTCCGCGATGTCCGAGCCGCCGAGCTCGACCTGGCCCTGCCGCAGCACGAAGTCGTTCGACTGGGTCTCGCGGTAGTTCAGGAAGTAGTCCTTGATGTGGTGCGCGCCGTAGCCCAGGCACAGGATGAACTCCTTGTGCCCGAAGTGGGCGTAGTAGCGCATCACGTGCCAGATCAGCGGCCGCGGACCGACCATCTGCATGGGCTTGGGGACATCGGAGTCCCCGTCGCGCATGCGCATGCCGAATCCGCCGCAGAACAGGACGACCTTCACCGGAATTCCTCGGATCCTTCGGGGGCGGGAACCGTCACCTGGCGGGCGCGGCCGCGGGCGAGCCCCCGACGACCGCCCCCGTCGCCGGGTCGACGATCTCGAGGCTGGGGATCGGGAACACGAGCCGGCCGCCCCACGCCGCGACGGGCGCGAGCTGGGCGGTGATCTCGTCCCGCAGGTTCCAGGGCAGGACGAGCACGTAGTCCGGCCGGTCGGCGTCGATGCGCTCCGGCGGGTGGATCGGGATCCGCGTCCCCGGCGTGTAGCGCCCGTGCTTGTAGGGGTTGCGGTCCACCGTGTACGCGAGCAGGTCGGGCCGGATGCCGCAGTAGTTCAGCAGCGTGTTGCCCTTGCCCGGCGCGCCGTAGCCCACGACGGTCTCGCCGCGGTCGGCCGCGTCGATGAGGAAGCGCACCAGGTCGTTGCGGATCCGCGAGACGTCGCGCGCGAAGCCGGCGTGGCCCTCGACGGTGTCCAGCCCGGCGGCCGCCTCTCGCGCGAGCACCTCGGCGACGGCGGGCGAGGCCGGCTCGTGCAGCTCGCTGGGCCGCGCCCACAGCCGGATGGACCCGCCGTGGGTGGGCACGAGCTCGACGTCGACCAGGTCGAGCCCGCCCGAGGCGAGCGCCCGGATCGCGGTGCCGACCGTGTAGTACTGGAAGTGCTCGTGGTAGATCGTGTCGAACTGGTTGAGCGCGACCAGGGTCAGCAGGTGCTGCACCTCGATCGAGACCCAGCCGTCGTCCGCGACCATCGCGCGCAGGCCCCGGGTGAAGCCCACGACGTCGGGGATGTGCGCGTAGACGTTGTTCGCGACGACGAGGTCGGCGGGACCGTGCTCGGCCCGCACCGCGGCGCCGGTCTCCGGCGAGAGGAACGCGGTGACCGTCGGGACGCCCTTGGCGCGGGCGGCGTCGCCCACGTTGACGCTGGGCTCGACGCCCAGCGCGCGCATGCCGTCGGCGACGACGTGCTGGAGCAGGTAGCCGTCGTTGCTGGCCGCCTCGACCACGAGGGAGTCGGACGTCAGGCCCGCGCGCTTCGTGGCGGCGGTGACGAACCGGCGGGCGTGCTCGACCCACGACGTCGAGAAGGACGAGAAGTACGCGTACTCCGTGAACGTCTCGTCGGGGTCGATCAGCGGGGGCAGCTGCACCAGCAGGCAGTTCCGGCACACCCGCGGGTGCAGCGGGAACGTCGGCTCCGGGGCCTCGAGGGCCTCGGCGGTGAGGAAGAGCTCGCAGGGCGGTGTCGCCCCGAGGTCGACGAAGCTCGCGAGCTCCGTCGACCCGCAGAGGCGACAGGCCGACGGGGAGACGGCAGTGGGGATCGGGTCCGACGCGGAAGTCATCTGATCCTGGCTATCAGTAGGCCCCGTCACCCCGGAAGACGGCCGAGACCGTCTTCCACAGGATGACCAGGTCCATGGCGGGCGACCAGTTCTCCACGTAGCGCAGGTCCAACCGGACCGACTCCTCCCACGACAGATCGGATCGGCCGCTGACCTGCCACAGCCCCGTCATGCCCGGGCGCACCAGGAACTTGCGCTTGGCGGCGTCGGAGTAGGCGTCGACCTCTCCGGGCAGCGGCGGCCGGGGACCGACCAGCGACATCGAGCCCCCGACGACGTTGAACAGCTGCGGGAGCTCGTCGAGAGAGTAGCGACGCAGCATCGAGCCGATGCGGGTCACCCGGGGGTCGCGGCGCAGCTTGAACAGCGGGCCGGACCCGTCGTTACCGCCCGCGACCAGGCCGTCACGCAGCCGGTCCGCGTCGGGCACCATCGACCGGAACTTGACCATCCGGAACGTCCTGCCGCGCTGACCGACCCGGGTCTGCCGGTAGAACACCGGCCCGCCGTCGAGCTTGACGAACAGCGCGATGAGCAGGAAGACCGGCGCGAGCGCGACGACCAGGGAGAACGAGACGACCCGGTCGAAGAGCAGCTTGCCGATGCGCGGGACGCCGGAGAGCCGGGGCTCGGTGAGGCGCAGCAGGGGCAGGCCGTCCACCGGCGCCACGTGCAGGCGCGGCCCGGCGACCTCCATGAGGCCGGGGTCGACGACGAGCTCCGAGCCGGTGCCCTCGAGGTCCCAGGCCAGCCGGTGCAGCCGCTTCGGGCTCCAGCCGGGCGTCGGCGCGACGGCGACGACGCCGAAGCGGCCGCTGCGCACGCTGGAGGGCAGCGAGTCGAGGTCGCCCAGCACCGGCACGCCGGCGACGTGGCCCTGGCCGTCCTCGCCGAGGCCGGTCGGGGTGCAGGCGCCGGTGACGACCCAGCCGACGTGCGGGACGCGGCGGGTGCGCTCGATGAGGTCCCGGACGGACTCCTCGGTGCCGATCGCGAGGACCGGCAGCAGGCCACGACCGCGCTTGCGGGCGTCGTGCAGCCAGCGACGCAGCGTGTAGCGGCCCGCCATGGAGAGCAGCCCCGCGACGGGGAGGATGCCGAAGACCCACGGACGCACGCCGGTGCGCTCGAGGATGAGGCCGGCGAGCGCCAGGATGATCGCGGCGCTCACGTAGCCGCGCATCAGGCGGCTCCACTCCTCGGAGCCCTGGCCGAGCACGCGGGGGTCCCACGCGCGGGCGGAACCGATCGCGAGCGGCACCAGGATCATCGAGACGAGCGCGAGGCCCCACGGGTTGGTGCCGTGGTCGCCGGTGCCCGCCCCGAACCCGGCGAGCGCGCCCAGCAGGGCGCACACCGCGAGCACGAGCAGGTCGGTCGCCGCCACGGCGAGGGCGAACTTGGACTGCCAGCTCGTCGCCACGGCGACGCTGCCCGGCTGGCCCGGGCCCTCGTCGTCCCAGATCCGGATGAAGCCCGGCGCGGTCGGGTCGGGGTCGACGAACGGGGCCGCGACGGCCTCCGGCTCGCGGGAGGGCGTCGGGGACGGGGCGCCGACCGACCCGGTCGACGACACGCCGCGATCGACGGTGTCACCCAGCGCCGAGGCCGGGATCTCGCCGGTGTCGCTCGGGTCGGTCCTACCCTCGAGCTCGGTGCCGCTCACGCGTTCGCCCCTGTTCTGGGCGGCGGGACGGTGTGGCCCGGAGGCCTCGTCCCGCACGCCCGACGTCGCTCGTCCCCCGTCGCCCGTACGGAGCAGTGGTCCTGCGCAGCTCGTGCGCCACGGAGCACGGTCCGCAGGCCCGGTCGCGGCTCGGTCGCCCACTGCCACCTCCCCTCGCACGGCGTCCGCCCGGCGGCGGATCGGGTTCTCCACCACGTTGGACGCCTGCGTCCCGGCCAGGTTGCGTGCCGATCGCGAGTCACACCCGCACGGCCCGAACGCTGTACTCGTTCTCCGGATTCCAACGAGGCGACGGGCGGGCGGTCACGCCCCGTACCCGTCCCCCGGCCACGGTCGAGCCGTTCCGGACGGGGTGCCCACCCCGGGTTCGTGCAGGTCGGGGACCGGCGTGGGGGTCATGTCACCATGGTCGATGCGGGCGCCCGCGATCCGCCGTGGTGTAAGGGCAACACCTCGGATTTTGGTTCCGATGATCCAGGTTCGAATCCTGGCGGCGGAGCTCGCGCCGGCCCGTGGCGCTGCCCGGGCGCTCGGCGAGGAGGAGATGGCCGTGCGCACGGTGCTCGCCGCGGGCGCGGTGGTCCGGGACCCGGCGGGGCGGCTGCTGCTCGTGCGGCGCGGCAAGGACCCCGAGGCGGGACGCTGGACCCTGCCGGGCGGGCGCGTGGAGCCGGGCGAGTCGCCCGCGGTCGCCGCGGCCCGCGAGGTCGGCGAGGAGACCGGGCTGGAGGTGGCCGTCGGGCGGGAGTGGCTGGTGCTCGAGCGCCCCGCCGGGGACGGCGCGGTGTTCGAGATCCACGACTTCGTCGCCGAGCCCGTCGGGGGCGTCCTGCGTGCCGGGGACGACGCCGCGGACGCCGGGTGGTTCTCCCCGGCCGAGCTCGCCGGGATGCCCCTGACGACGGACCTGCTCGCCCACCTCGGCGCGGCGGGCTTCCTCCCGGCAGTGGTGACCGAGCGTGGTCGTCCGGACCCGGTCGGTGAGGGCGCCCCAAGAGAGGGTCATCCCGTTTACGCTGAGGGGATGACGACGGCGGAGGCGACCCCGAGCAGCCAGCCCTTCACGATCGACGGGCAGCTGTGCTTCGCGCTCCACTCGGCCTCGCGGGCCATGACCGCCTGCTACCGACAAGGACTCGAGGAGCTGGGGCTCACCTACAGCCAGTATGCGGTGATGCTCGTGCTGTGGCAGCACGAAGCGGTGTCGATGGGCGCGCTCTGCGAGCAGCTGCACCTCGACTCGGGCACCCTGTCGCCCCTGCTCAAGCGCCTCGAGAAGCAGGGCCGCGTCACGCGTCGCCGGCGCCCGGAGGACGAGCGGACCCTCGAGATCGCCTGCACCGAGGAGGGCCGTGCGCTGCGGGAGCAGGCCCGGGGCGTGCAGCGGGAGGTCGAGCGGGCCACCGGGATGAGCGGCGGCGAGCTCGGCGCCATGCGCGAGCAGCTCAACGAGCTCGCCGAGCGTCTGCGCACCGCGACCGCGCCGCACGAGGGCCAGGCCTGAGCGCTCCGCGGTCGGCCGGGCTCCCCCGGGCGGAGTTGCCCGGAGTTCTGATCGAGGGCAATCTGATCGGGCACGGCAGCCGGCTCGGATCCGGCCGCGCCCACCTCGCGCCGGGAGCCACCGCCGATGACCCCACCGAGGGGGCCGCGCCCCGCCGCCCCGCTCGGGGACGCGGTCTGCGTGGCGTGCGGGCGCCCGGTCGTCCCGGACGCCGACGGCACCGTGCGGATCGTCGGTCTCGCACCGCGGGAGGCACCGCGACTGTGGGTGTGGGGTCCGGCGGTGGTGCACGAGGAGTGCCGCTACGACGTGCGCACTCCGCTGGACGACCGCACCGGGTACCTGCCGGTGGAGCAGCGGGTTCGGACGAGCGACGTACCGAGGTCCCGGAGCAGGGCCGGCGTCCCGGACTGAGACGGGGCCCGGTGGTTTGGATCTCCGAGGCTCGGGGAACATGGCGGGGTCAACTCGTCGTCGTGTCCGGGAGCGAGAGTTCGTGACACCGCACGCTGCGCTGGATCTCGCCGCGGAGGCGAGTCCTCCCCGTGTCGGGGCCTTCCGTCGCGCGCTGCGCCGCTGGCTCGGTGAGGCGCTCGAGGCCCGGCAGACCGCGGCGGGCGCGGCGACCGTGCTCGGCGACGACCTCGAGGACCTGGCGGACGACCTCGTGCTCGCGACCAGCGAGGCCCTGGAGAACGTCGTCGACCACGCGTTCGCGAGCGCACCGTCCCCCGGCGCCATGTCGCTGCGGGCCGAGCTCGTCGAGGACGTCATCACGATCGTCGTCGCCGACGACGGGCACTGGCGCAGCCCCACGGTCGGGCCGACGACGCGGGGCCGCGGCCTCACGCTCATGGAGAGCCTCACCGACGTCGAGGTCCACCACGGGACCGGCGGCACCACGGTGACGATGCGCCGCCCGCTCCCCCAGCCCGCCCACGAGCGGACCAGCGCGCAGGCCTGACTCCCCCGGGTCTCAGCCGGCGGCGGGGAGCCGCCAGGTCGGCGTCTCGTCGACGTCGTCGGCGAGGCCGTCACCGTCCCCGCCGTCGCCCGGCCCGCGGTCTCCGAGCCCGCCGTCACGCAGCCCGCCGTCGCCCAGCCCGTCGCCGTCGTCGCCCAGCCCGGCGAACGCGTCGACGGCGAGCGCGGCGGGCGGGACCACCGCGAGGATCACGCCGAGGGCGCCCACCACGTCGGTCGGGTAGTGGTAGCCGCGCCCGACGAGGGACACGCCCACCGCGAGGACCAGCAGGGCGAGCCCGGCGGTCACCAGCCGCCGCATCCGGGGCGCGATCGTCGGCGCCCCGAGCACGAGGATCACGGCCGTTCCCGCGAGCGCCGCGACGGCGGTGGTGTGCCCGCTCGGGAAGGACAGCTGGTGGCCGCGGGTCCGCCCCACGATCGGCTTGAGCACGAGCGAGGTGGTGATCATCGCCGCGCCGGGCGCGACGATCGCCATCGCGAGCCCGCGGGCCCCGCGCCACCACCAGGCCGCGGCGGCCAGCGCGGCCATGAGCACCGCGATCGGCACCGGGTCCCCGAGGTCGGCCAGGGCCTCCCCGACGACCGCGACGACGCCGTGGTCCATCGGGACCAGCGCGGCGAGGGTGTCGTCGAGGCGCCCGGCGTCCGACCCCCCGGCGTACCGGCCGCCCAGGACCCCGACGGTCAGGACGCCGAGGAGCACCACCGGGAGGACCAGCGGGCGGCGTCCTGCGGGGACGAGCGCGGCCCTGCGGGTCTTCTCCGCTGCTCCCACCGACGCTCCCTCCCGACACACGACCGACCCGGACGATGCCGATCGCGTCCGCATGTGCACAATCGCGCGTGACGCCCTGCGACGACCTCGGCGCCGCCCGTGACCGACAGTGTGCACACGGGCCGCCGTCGCCGCCCGGGCGGGGCCGCGAGGGGGTGACGGATGGGACGTCCGGATCAGCGCGGTGACGAGCGCGGCCGGGACGGGGCCGCGCACCGCCGACTGACCGGGGCCGCCCTCACCCGCCCCGAGGAGGCCCCGCGGGAGACCGTCCTCGCCCTCGCGCGCGCGGCGTGCGCCCGCGCGTCGCGCGTTCCGTCCTCCGGCACCGCCGGCGGAGGGTCCGACCTGGCCGCCCTGTGCGAGCTCGTCGCGCGCACCCGCCGCACGTCCGACCCCGCCACCCGCGCGGTCCTGCTCCGGGAGGCCGCCGCCGCCCACCTCGCGGTCCGGGGCTCCGGCGACGACTCCGAGGGCGCGGACGCCCCGGACGGCGCCGAGCGGCTCCTCGACGAGCTCGTCGCGCTCGTCGCGGAGCACGGGCTGACGCTCTTCGCGGTCGACGCCGAGGCCCTGCTCGCCCGCCGCGCGCTGCTCGCCGACGACGAGGAGTCCGCCCTCGCCGCGGCGACCCGCGCCCTCACCCAGCTCGACGAGCAGTCGGTCGTCGACGACGCCCCCACCCCCCACGAGCACCGCGGCAACCTGCAGGACACCTACCGCCTCGTCGCGGCCACCCTGACCTCCCTGGGACTCAACGAGGTCGCCCAGCCGCTGCTCACCCGGGCCCGGGTCATCGCCGAGGACGACGGGGACGTGCTCGCCGCCGCCCGGTGCGACCACGAGCACGTGCGGGTGCTGATCTCGTGGGCCCTGCGGCTCCAACGCGCCCACCGCGACGGCCTGCCCCACCTCGACGACGCCGCCCGCCGGGCCGGCGCCCTGTACGCCGAGCCGGCCCTGCTGCCCCCCGACCACCGGCCGCTCCTGCGCGCGGCCGTCACGCTCGCGCGGCGTCCGGCCGACGTCCCGGACGGCCAGGGCCGCCTGCACACCCCCGAGGAGGTCGCCGCCACCGCGCGTGCCGACGCGGAGGCGCTGGGACCCGACGACCGCGTCGGACCGGGCCTCGCCGACCACCTCCTGTGCCGGCTCGCCCGGGCCCGGGCCCTCACGCTCGCGGGCAGGCGCGACGAGGCCGCGGCGGTGCTCGAGCGGGTGCGCGCGCGGCGCCCCCGGGGGGAGCCGACCCTGCTGCTGGCCGTGAGCCGCGAGCTCGCCCACGTGACCGCCGAGCGCCCGGGCACCGAGGGCCTCGCCGCCCGCCGGGCGCTGCGCGACTACACCAGCGACCTCGAGCACGAGCTGTGGACCCTGCAGCGCGCCCGGGTCCTCTCGCTGACCACGCGGCTGGCGCACGAGCAACTGCGCCGCGAGCACGGCGAGGCCACCGCCCAGGCCCGGACCGACCCGCTGACCGGGCTGCCCAACCGCCGGGCCCTCGACGACGTCCTGGCCGACCACCTGACCACGGTCGCCGGCCGCAGCGGGGCGGCGCTCGCGGTCGCGATGGTCGACGTGGACCGCTTCAAGACGATCAACGACCGGATGTCCCACGCCCGCGGGGACCACGTCCTGCGCCTCGTCGCGGAGACGTTGCGCCGCTGCCTGCGCGCCGACGACGTCGTGGCGCGCTACGGCGGCGACGAGTTCGTCGTCGTCCTGCCCGGCAGCTCCGAGACGGCCGCCCGCGCGGCTCTCGAACGGGCCGCGCTCGCCGTCGCGGGCGTCCCGGTCGGGGACGGGTCGTGGGTGTCGCTGTCCGTCGGGGTCGCCGCCACCGAGCACTCCGGGATGACGCCGGGGACGCTGCTCGCCCGGGCCGACCGCGCGATGTACGCCGCGAAACGGGCGGGCGGCGGCGCGGTCGTCCTCGACGCCTCGACCGACACCCCCGCCGAGGGGCTCGCCGTCAGCGGCTGAGCGAGCCCGGGCCCGGTGCACCCCGCCGACGGCGACTGGTGGGAGGATCGAGGAGGACCGCCGGAACGCGTCGCCGACGCCGAGACCCCCAGGAGCGAGAAGAGCCGATGCCGCCGACCCCCGCCGCGGTCGTCGTCCTCGCCGCGGGAGAGGGCACCCGCATGCGCTCGGCCACGCCCAAGGTGCTCCACCCGGTCGGCGGGCGCAGCCTCCTCGGGCACGCGCTCCACGCCGCCGCCGGCACCGTCCCCGACCACCTCGTCGTCGTCGTCGGGCACGGGCGCGAGGAGGTCGGCACCCACTGCCAGCAGATCGGCGCCGAGCTGGGCCGCCACGTCCGGACCGCCGTCCAGGACCGCAGGCGCGGCACCGGCCACGCGGTCGCGTGCGGGGTCGCCTCGCTGCCCGCCGACGCCTCCGGCACGGTGCTCGTCTCCTACGGCGACGTCCCGCTGCTCGACGCGGCCACGCTGCGCGCGCTGGTCGCCGAGCACGACGACGCCGGGCACGCGGTCACCCTGCTCACCGCCGAGATGGACGACCCGACCGGCTACGGCCGGGTCGTGCGCGACGACAAGGGGGGCGTGGTCGCGATCGTCGAGCAGGCCGACGCGTCGCTGGACCAGCTGGCGATCACCGAGGTCAACTCCGGGGTCTACGCGTTCGACCTCGCGGTGCTGCGCGCCGCGCTCGACGGGCTGGGCACCGACAACGCCCAGGGCGAGCTCTACCTCACCGACGTCGTGGCCGCCTCCCACCGCGACGGCCTCTCCGTCGGCGCCGTGGAGCTGGCGGACCCCTGGCTCGTCGCCGGCGTCAACGACCGCGTCCAGCTGGCCGCGATGGGCGCCGAGATCAACCGTCGGGTGCTGGAGCGCTGGATGCGCGCCGGCGTCACCGTCACCGACCCCGCCTCGACCTGGGTCGACGTCGGGGTCCGCCTCGAGCAGGACGTGACGCTGCTGCCCGGCGTCCAGCTGCACGGCACGACGAGCGTCGGCGAGGCCGCGACCGTCGGCCCCGACTCCACCCTCACCGACGTCGCCGTCGGCGCGCGCGCCAGCGTGGTGCGCACCCACGGCAGCAACTCCGTCGTCGGCCCGGAGACCTCCGTCGGCCCGTTCGCCTACCTGCGGCCGGGGGTCGAGCTGGCCGAGCGCGGCAAGATCGGGACCTTCGTCGAGGTGAAGAACTCGCGGATCGGGGCCGGCAGCAAGGTGCCGCACCTGACCTACGTCGGCGACGCCACGATCGGCGAGGGCAGCAACATCGGTGCCTCCAGCGTGTTCGTCAACTACGACGGGGTGTCCAAGCACCGCAGCGTCGTCGGCGACCACGTGCGGACCGGCAGCGACAACACCTTCGTGGCGCCCGTCACCATCGGGGACGGCGCCTACACCGGAGCGGGCACCGTGGTCCGCGAGGACGTGCCTCCGGGCGCGCTCGCCGTGTCCTCGGGTCCGCAACGGACGATCGAGGGCTGGGTGGAGCGCAGGCGACCGGGCACCGCGGCGGCCGAGGCCGCGGCCCGGGCGGCGGGCCCGCCCGACGGGGGACCGGACGATGCACCCCGGTCGTCCGACCGGCGCGACCAGGAGGAGCAGTGACCGTGAGCGCAGTGTCGTCCACCCCCAAGAAGAGCCTGATGCTCTTCTCCGGCCGGGCCCACCCCGAGCTGGCCGAGGAGGTCGCCAAGGAGCTCGACGTCACGATCGTCCCGCAGGCGGCGTACGACTTCGCCAACGGCGAGATCTTCGTCCGGTTCGAGGAGTCGGTCCGCGGCTGCGACGCGTTCGTCATCCAGAGCCACACCGCACCGATCAACCAGTGGCTCATGGAGCAGCTGATCATGATCGACGCCCTGAAGCGGGCGTCGGCCAAGCGGATCACCGCGGTCGTGCCGTTCTACGGGTACGCCCGGCAGGACAAGAAGCACCGCGGCCGGGAGCCGATCTCGGCGCGCCTCGTCGCCGACCTGCTCAAGACCGCGGGCGCGCACCGCATCATGACGATCGACCTGCACACCGACCAGATCCAGGGCTTCTTCGACGGACCCGTCGACCACCTGCTGGCCAACAAGGTCCTCGCCGAGCACCTGCGCGACGCCTACGCGGGCGAGGACCTCGCCGTCGTCGCCCCCGACTCGGGTCGCGTGCGCGTCGCCGAGAAGTGGGCCGACATGTTGGGCGGCGTCCCGCTGGCCTTCATCCACAAGAGCCGCGACAAGACCCGGCCCAACGAGGTCGTCGCGAACCGCGTGGTCGGCGAGGTCGAGGGCCGCTGCTGCATCCTCGTCGACGACATGATCGACACCGGCGGGACGATCGCGAAGGCCACCGAGGCGCTGCTCGCCGACGGGGCCTCCGACGTGATCATCGCGGCCACCCACGGCGTGCTCTCCGGGCCCGCGGTGGAGCGGCTCTCGACGTGCGGGGCCCGCGAGGTCATCGTCACCAACACCCTGCCGATCCCCGACGAGAAGCGGTTCCCGCAGCTCACGGTGCTCTCCATCGCCCCGGTGATCGCCCGTGCGGTCCGCGAGGTGTTCGAGGACGGCTCGGTCACCAACCTGTTCGACGGGAACGCCTGAGCCCCCTCCCGGCGGCTCGAGCCGGGGCGGGCGTCCGGTGACCGGGGCCCGTCGGTAGACTCACGACCGATCCACTTCGGCGAGGGCGGTCGTTCGCACCGGCTGCCGTGATCGACGCGGTGGGCATCGCGGTGCGAGGCGCCGGGGTGCCGGCCCGCTCTCGTCGGCCCGCACCACCGCAGGAGACCCCCCGTCATGGCTGACGTCAAGATCACCGCCCAGGAGCGCACCGAGTTCGGCAAGGGTGCCGCGCGTCGCACCCGTCGTGCCGGCCGCGTCCCCGCCGTCCTCTACGGGCACGGCACCGACCCCGTGCACCTCTCGTTCGACACGGTCGAGTTCGCCGCCGTCATGCGCGAGAACGGCCGCAACGCCGTCCTCACCGTGAACGGCGTCGGCTCGGCGCAGCTCGCGCTCACCAAGAGCGTGGTCCGCGACCCGATCAAGGGGTTCATCGAGCACGTCGACCTCGTCGTCGTGCGCCGCGGCGAGAAGGTCCAGGTCGACATCCCGGTCGTCACGATCGGCGAGGCCGCGTCCGGCACCCTGGTCTTCCAGAACGTCGACACCCTCAGCATCCAGGCCGACGCGATGGACATCCCCGAGGAGATCACCGTCGTCATCGACGGCGCCGAGATCGGGACCCAGTTCCAGGCCGGTGACATCCGCCTGCCCGACGGGTCCGAGCTCGTCTCCGACCCCGAGCTCCTGGTCGTCAACGTCACCGAGGCGCCGACCGAGGACGCCATGGAGGAGGAGATCGACACCGAGGGTGCCGGCGTCGAGGAGGACGCGCCCGAGGACGAGGCCGAGGCCGGGGAGTCCGGCGCCGAGGCCTCCGACTCCGAGGCCTCCGGCTCCGACGGCGAGTCCTCGGACTCCTCGGACGAGAGCTGACGTGTCCGCTCCCGGATCCCCCCGACCCGGTGGCCCCGCGGTCATCGCGGGCCTGGGGAATCCGGGGGCGGAGTACGACGGGACCCGCCACAACGTCGGGTTCGCGGTCGCCGACGTGCTCGCCGGGCGCGTCGGCGGCCGCTTCTCCGCGCACCGCAAGTCCGGCTCGGACGTCGCCGAGGGTCGGCTCGCGGGTCGCAAGGTGATCCTGGTCAAGCCGCGCGGCTACATGAACCTCTCCGGCGGGCCCGTCGCGAACGCGCTGCGCTTCTTCTCGGTGCCCACCGACGACCTCGTCGTGGTCCACGACGACCTCGACCTCGAGTTCGGCGTCGTCCGGCTCAAGCGGGGCGGCGGCGAGGGCGGGCACAACGGCCTGCGCTCGATCTCGAAGTCGCTCGGGACGAAGGACTACCTGCGGGTGCGGTTCGGGATCGGCAGGCCCCCCGGGCGCCAGGACCCGGCGGACTACGTCCTCAAGCGCTGGTCCTCGGCCGAGCGCCGCGAGCTCGACGTGTCCCTCGAGGTCGCCGCCGACGCCGTCGAGTCGCTGCTCACCGACGGCCTGGAGGCGGCACAGAACCGGCTGCACTAGGTGCCTACGGCTCGTGAGCACTAATCCGTGCTATAGCGCGGATTAGTGCTCACGAGGGCGAAGCCCACCTGATGTGGTCCGCCGCCCACTCCCCGTGCAGCGTCCCCAGGTGCTCGGTCAGCAGCGCCGCCGCCTCGGGACCGACCCCGGAGTCCCGCCACCGGGCGGCCGCCGCCACCAGGGGTGACGCCGGGCCCCGGTGCTCCTCGACGTACCAGCGGACCGCGTCGGCGTTCGACCCCGCGCGCCCGGTGTGCAGCGTCGCGAGGAACCGCACCGGGAAGAGGACGGTCTTGGTGACGGTGCGGTCGTCCTGCGTGGCGAGGGCCGCGGGGTCGCGCAGGGCCGCGATCCGGGCCGCGTCGTACCAGCCCAGGGCGAAGCGGGCGCCGTCGAGCACCAGCTCCTCGTGGGTCGGGGGAACGGCCCCTGCGCGGTGGTCGGTGCCGGCGAGCAGCCTGCCGTGCTCGAGGAGGTCCAGCCGGTCGACCGCGGGTAGCCGCACCCGACCGGCCGCCCCGTGGTGCACGTCCCGCCACCGACCCCAGAACACCGAGAGCCGGTCGGCGGGCCCGGGGCCGCAGCGGCGACGGGTCAGCGCGCGGACCGCCCGCACGCGAGCCCGCGTCCACGGGCCCGCCGTGCGCACCACGAGCGCCAGGTCGACGTCGCTCACCCCCGGCGCGTAGCCGCCGTGCGCGAGGCTGCCGATCGCGAAGGCGGCGCGGAACCCCGGGCCGAGGAGCAGGCGGGCCCACCGCACGGCCTCGTCGAGCACGGCCCGCGCCTCGCGGTCGGCCGCGGGGTCGTCAGTCGACACTGGCCTCGAGCCAGGCCTCTTCCAGCTCCGTGCGCTCCGACACCAGCCCCCGGAGCTCGGCATCCAGCTCCAGCAGCCGCCCGGGGTCGGTCGCGGCGTCGGCGAGGGCGGTGTGGAGCTGCTTCTCCCGCGTGTCCAGCTTCTCGATGCGCCGCTCGATCCGCTGGATCTCCTTGCGGGCCGCCCGCTTGTCGGATTCCGAACCCCCCGTCGCGACCGGTGCGGACGCCGCCCGGGCGACCCCCTCACGGGAGGCGAACGTCAGCTCGACCTGCTGGTCGCGGCGGCGCAGGTACTCCTCGATGCCGCCGGGCAGGTCGCTGATCCGGCCGTCGCCGAAGAGGGCCACGATGCGGTCGCAGACCCGCTCGGTCAGGTAGCGGTCGTGGCTGACCAGCAGCAGCGTGCCCGGCCAGCCGTCGAGCAGGTCCTCGAGCTGCTGGAGGGTGTCCACGTCGAGGTCGTTGGTGGGCTCGTCGAGCAGCAGCACGTTCGGCTCGGTCATCAGGAGGCGCACCAGCTGCAGGCGGCGCCGCTCGCCGCCGGAGAGGTCCGAGACCGGCGTCCACTGCCGCGACGGCGGGAAGCCGAAGCGCTCGGCGAGCTGCGAGGCGGTCTGCTCGTACTTGCCGATCGTCACGCGCTCGGCGATGTCCTCGACGGCCTGCAGCACGCGCCGGTGCGCCGGGAGGTCCGACAGGTCCTGGGACAGGTGCGCCATCCGCACCGTCGTGCCCTGCACCCGCTTCCCGCCCTCGAGCTCGCGCTCCCCCGCCACGGCCCGCAGCAGCGTCGTCTTGCCCGACCCGTTGACCCCGACGATGCCGATCCGGTCGCCCGGACCGATGCGCCAGGTCTGCCGGTCGACGATCGTCCTCGGGGGCACCGAGGGCACGGTCAGCGTCGCGTCCTCGAGCTCGACGACGGTGCGCCCGAGCCGGTGCTTGGCCATCGTCACCAGCTCGACGCTGTCGCGCGGCTCGGGCACGTCGGCGATGAGCGCCTCGGCCGCCTCCACCCGGTAGCGCGGCTTCGACGTGCGCGCCTGCGGACCCCGGCGCAGCCACGCCAGCTCCTTGCGGGCGAGGTTGCGGCGCCGCTGCTCGGCGGCGTCCGCGAGGCGCGCCCGCTCCGCCCGCGCGAAGATCCAGTCGCCGTACCCGCCCTCGTACTGCTCGACGTGGCCGTCGACGACCTCCCAGGTGCGCGAGGCGACGGTGTCGAGGAACCAGCGGTCGTGGGTGACGACGACGAGGGCGGTCCGGCGCGCGAGCAGGTGTGCGGCGAGCCACCTCACACCCTCGACGTCGAGGTGGTTGGTCGGCTCGTCGAGGACCAGCAGGTCGAGTTCCTGGACCAGGGCGGCGGCGAGCGCGATCCGCTGCCGTTCCCCGCCGGAGAGCCCCTCGACGGTCGCGTCGAGCCCGCGTTCCCCGCCGGGGCGCAGGCCCTCGATGACGGCCCGGCTGCGCGGGTCCGCCGCCCACTCGTGGTCCGGGACGGCAGCGCCGAGCACCGCCTCCCGCACCGTCTCCCCCCGCGGCTGCGACTGCTGGGTCACCGACGCCATCCGCAGCCCCCGCACCGGGCTGACGCGGCCGGAGTCCGGCTCGAGGCGGCCCGCCAGGATCGAGACCAGCGTCGACTTGCCGCCGCCGTTGCGCCCGACGACGCCGACGCGGTCACCGGCGTCGACGCCGAGCGACACGCCGTCGAGCACGGGCTTGGGGCCGCCGAAGGAGATGGCGACGTTCTCGAGGTTGACGAGGTTGGGCACGGTCCTTCTCTCGGACTTCTCAGGCGTACATGTTGGGGCCGGGGTCCCCGGCGGGCGGGCCACCGGGGCCGCGGGGCGGACGGGCGGGATCGCCGTCGATCACCCGGGCGCCGGGCACCGGGCCGTGCGCGACGCGGACCGTACGGCACACCCCGGCCCCGGAGAGCTCGGCCGCCACCCGGACCGCGGCAGGGCCGTCGGTGCACAGGAAGACGCACGTCGGGCCGGAGCCGGACACCACCCCGGCGAGCGCCCCGGCGGACACGCCCGCCCGCAGGGTACGGCGCAGGCCCGGGTCGAGGCTGACGGCGGCGGCCTGCAGGTCGTTGCCGAGCAGCAGGGCGAGGGCCCGGGGCTCCCCGGAGGCGATGGCCTCGAGGACCGGTTCGACGCTTCCCAGGCGCTTGACGGGCGCGCCGGGGTCCGCCGCGGCCCGGAGCCGGTCCAGCTCGCCGAACACGGTGGGCGTGGAGAGGCCGTGGTCCTGCAGGGCGACGACCCAGTGGAACGTGTGCCGCGAGAGCACCGGGACCAGGGATTCGCCGCGGCCCGTGCCGAGGGCGGTGCCGCCGTGCAGCGCGAACGCCACGTCGCTGCCCACGCCCGCGGCGATCTCCAGCAGCGCCTCGCGGCCGAGGTCGAGCCGCCACAGCGTGGCGAGCGCGAGGAGGGCGCCCGCCGCGTCGGCACTCCCCCCGGCCATCCCGCCCGCGACGGGGATCGCCTTGCGGATGCCGATCCGCACGTCCGGCTCACGCCCGACCGCTGCCGCGAGCGCGACGGCGGCCTGCCACGCGAGGTTCGACGCGTCGGCGGGCACGGCCGCCCGGTCGGCGTCGCTGACGTCGCCGAGCAGCTCCACCCCGGGGGCCCCGGAGCCGATGGTCGCGAGCCGTTCACCGCGCGCGGCGTGGGCCGTCACGACGGAGATCTCGTCGAAGAGGTTCAGGGCCTGGAAGACGGTGACCAGGTCGTGGTAGCCGTCCGGGCGGGTGTCGCCCACGGCGAGGTGGAGGTTGATCTTGGCCGGGACGCGGACGGTGACCGGGGGCCCGACGGCGGAGAGCACTCGTCCAGGGTAATGACCACCGCCGCCGGGGTGCCCGGGCGCGGTCCCGTGACGCCCGTCAGGAGCCGCTGCGGGCCGCGTCGGGCGCCGTGGCGGCGATGGCCGCGAAGGCCTCGACGCCCAGCTGCTCACCTCGGACCAGGGGGTCGACGCCCGCGGCCCGCAACCGCTCCTCGGCGCGGGCGGGCGAGCCGGCCCAGCCCGCGAGGGCCGCCCGCAGGGACTTGCGGCGCTGGGAGAACGCGGCGTCCACCACCGCGAAGGTGGCCCGGCGGGCCGCCTCGTCGCCGAGGTCCCCGGTGGGGTGGCGGGTGAAGGCGACCAGCGCGGAGTCGACGCCGGGCACGGGCCAGAAGACGCCGCGGGGCACGGGTCCGGCGCGGCGGGCGTGGCCGTACCAGGCGAGCTTGGCGCTCGGTGACCCGTACGCGGGCTCGCCCGGGCGGGCGGCCAGCCGGTCCGCGACCTCGGACTGCACCATCACGAGCCCACGGTGCAGCTCGGGCAGCTCGGCGAGCAGGTGCAGCACCACGGGGACGGCCACGTTGTAGGGCAGGTTGGCGACGAGCGAGGTGGGCGCGGCGGGGACGGCCACGTCGGGCGCCCCGATCCGCATCGCGTCGGCGGTGACGGTGCGCAGGGTGCGCCCGGGGGCCCGCTCGGCGGCGGTGGCCGGCAGGCGCGCCGCCAGCACCGGGTCGAGCTCGACGGCGACCACGGCACCGTCGGGACCCACCGCGTCGAGCAGGGCGAGGGTCAGCGACCCGAGGCCGGGTCCGACCTCGAGCACCGTCTCCCCGGGCCCGACGTCGGCGAGCCGGACGATGCGGCGCACGGTGTTGGCGTCGTGGACGAAGTTCTGGCCGAGCTTCTTCGTCGGCCGCAGCCCGAGCTCGGCGGCGAGGGCCCGCACGTCGGAGGCGCCGAGCAGACGCACGGCCTTCCCGTCGCTGCGCTCGCCCTGGTCGGGCCCCGGGATCACGTCGTCCACGATCCCAGGGCCCGGGTCGGGGTCGGTCGGGCGCGTCAGCCCTTCGAGCCGCAGACCGGCCAGGCGCCGTACCCGCCGCGCGAGTCGCGGACCTTCTCGGCCACCGCGATCTGCTCCGCCTTGGAGGCGAGGTCGGGCCGCGGGGCGTACTGGCTGCCGCCGAAGGCGTTCCAGGTCTGCTTGTCGAACTGGATGCCGCCGTAGTAGCCGTTGCCGGTGTTGATCGACCAGTCGCCGCCGGACTCGCAGCTCGCGATGGCGTCCCACTTGCTGGTGTCACCGATGGCCGGCTGGGCCTTCTTGGTGCCCTTGTGGATCACGCCGCCGACGGCCGCCTTGGTGACGGTGGCCGGCCCGAGCGCGGTCCGGCCGACCTCCTTGCCGTTGGTGGTGCTGACCGAGAAGTTCTGGACCTGCTCGCCGGCCTGGCCGGGCTGGACGACCTTCGTCGTCCCCGCGGTCATCGTCGGGTCGCTGACGGTCTGCATCGGCGGCGCGATCGGCGAGGTCTCGGAGACCTGGGTGACCGCGTTGCGGATGATGGAGATCGTCGCCCCGTTGACCAGCCCGTTCGGGCCGAGCGGGGCGATCGTGTCGGCTGCGCCCATCGGCACGCCGCGCTGCGAGAGGAACTGCTGGACCGAGGACGCGGTCGTCGTCAGCGTCTGCGGGGCCCCGGCACCGTCGACGAACGTGACCGTCTTGGGCAGCTGCACCGCGAGGTTCATGCCGTCGGCGGGGATGAGCGAGCCGGTCGGCACCGAGGCGGCGAGCCCGGCCGGGAGGCCGATCTGCGCGAGGGCCTGACCGACGGTGCTCGCCGTCGTCGTGATGGTCTGCGGCTTGCCGTCGACCATGAGGTTGACCTGCCGCGAGTGGTTCACGACGAGGTGGTCACCGTCGTGGATCACGGCGGTCGGCGAGGGGGACATCTGGTCCTGGGGACCGACCGTGATGTCGCCGGAGTCCAGCGCGCCCTCGACGGTGCCGGAGAAGGTGTGGACGGTCTGGTCGACGCCGTCGACGGTGACCGTCACCTCCTTGTCCATCGCGACCGCGGTGCTGCCGCCCGCGGCGACCGCGATGAGCGCCGCGGCGACGCCGCCCTTGACCGCCAGCGAGTAGCGGCCGGTGTCGGTGAGGTCGCGCTCGCGGTAGGTCTCGGGGTCCAGCCCGGCCGGGGCGGCGGGCGCCTCCGGCGCGAGGGCGTTCGCGCCGGCCAGACCGGTGCGCTCCTCGAGGTCGTTCCACTCGTCCAGGTCGGCCAGGGCGTAGTCGCCGCCGGTCTCGACGGTGCCGTTCGCGGAGCCGGGACCTGCCCAGCCCGGCCCCGCGATCGGCAGCGGGCCGGTGATGTCATCGGCCCAGGTGGGGAGCGGACCAGTCCGGGTGTACTGCAGGTCCTGGACCGTCGTGCCGTGGCGGCGTGCCTGCCACTCCGCGGTGCTCGCGTCGAGCCCGTTCCAGCCGTCGTCGGTCCAGCGCTCCTCGAGCTCGTCGAACCACCCCGCGTCGGCGGTGGTCGTGCCGTTCTCGGGGCCGCGCGTGCCGGCGCTCATCGGGAGGCCGCCACGTGGTCGTGGTCGGTCAGGGAGCGGGTGTGCGGGGAGCGCACCACCGGGGAGCAGAGCAGAGCCACAGAAGCATCCACATCGTCCGTACCTCCGGGCAGGAACCGCGTCCGGGTCGAGCGTTCGGTCCGGCCTCTGGGGGAGGCTCCGGTCCGATCCCGGACGCCGGGGGTGGTTCCATCCCGGCGAGTCACAGCACGGTAACGACCCGGGTGTCAGGACCATCAAGGCGACACGAACGTGGTGCGCCGAGCGGCACCCCCGCCACGACGAACGCGGTCACCGGACGCACATTCGAGCTACGGACGGTCACGGTTGAGGCTGCTCGGCCAGCCGGAAGACCCGTTGGGCGTTCCGGGTGGTGGCGGCGGCCAGCGATTCGACCGGTTGGTCGCGCAGCTCCGCGAGGTCTCGGGCCGTGTGGGGGACGCAGTACGGCTCGTTCGGCCGACCGCGGTACGGATGGGGAGTCAGGAACGGGGCGTCGGTCTCGACGAGCACGAGCTCCTCGGGAGCCTCGGCGGCCGCCCGTCGCAGGTCCGCGGCGTTCGCGTTGCGGAACGTGACCGTGCCGGAGAGGGACAGGAGCCAGCCGTGCTCGGCGCAGATCCGGGCCAGTTCCGGCCCGCCGGAGAAGCAGTGGAAGACCACCGTGTCCGGGGGTCCCTCGGCGAGCAGGACGTCGACGATGGCGTCGTGGGCCTCGCGGTCGTGGACCACCAGCGGCAGCCCGGTCCGCTTCGCGAGGTCGATGTGCCAGGCGAACGCCTCCCGCTGGACGTCCAGCGACGCGCAGTCCTCCCGGCGCGTCGTCCAGTAGTCGTCGAGCCCGGACTCGCCGATCGCGACGACCCGGGGCAGCGCGGCCAGGGCCTCGATCTCCGTGCGGGCGGCGTCGTCGAGGTCCCGGCTGCGGGTGGGGTGCAGCCCGACGGCGGCGAACACGCGCGGGTCGGCGGCCGCCGTGCGGGCGGCCCAGCGCGCGGAGGCGAGGTCGTCCGCCGTCGTGACCACCGCCGTCACCCCGGCCGCGGTGGCGCGGTCGAGGACGGCGGCGAGCGTGGCCGGGTCGGTGGCCCCGCAGGCGTCGAGGTGGGTGTGGCTGTCGACCACGCCCCCCGCGATGGGCTCCGGGACCGGCGGCGGGACGTTCCGCCCTGGGTCGCCCCTACCCATCGTGGTGGATGGGCGCCCAGGACGGGCCGGTCTCCCCCAGCGAGGCGTCGAGCTTGGCGAACAGCGGCGTGGGCCGCGCGAGCGGGCGCCCGACGGGGATGGGCGTGGACTCCCACCGGGCCTGCTCGGCCGCGTAGTCGCCGGTGAGGACGCTGTGCGTGGTCCCCAGGCCGGTCTCTCCCGCGTCCTCGCGCGCGCGGCTGCGCCGCCCACACCCCGGTGCCCCCGAGGGCCTCGTGGACCTTCTGGGCGGCGTGCGGGAGGAACGGCGTCAGGAGCGTGTTCGCGTCCTGCACGACCTGCAGGGCGGTGTGGAGGATGGTGTCCCGCCGCTCCGGGTCGTCCTTGCGCTTCCAGGGCTCCTGGTGGCTCAGGTAGGCGTTCGCGGCGCCGACCACGCGCATCGCCTCGGAGGTCGCCGCCTTGAACCGCGAGCGCTGCAGGTGCGCGCCCACGGTGGAGAACGCGGCCCTCGACTGCGCGAGCAGCTCGGCGTCGGCGGCCTCGGGCCGGGTGGGGTCCGGGACCGCGCCGACGTTCTTCGCGGCCAGCGAGATCGAGCGGTTGACGAGGTTGCCCCACTCGTTGGCGAGCTCGAAGTTGGTGCGCCGGACGAACTCGTCCCAGGTGAAGTCGCTGTCCTGGTTCTCCGGGCCGGCGACGGCGATGAAGTAGCGCAGCGCGTCCGGGCCGAACTCGCGCAGGAAGTCCCCGACGTAGATGACGGTGCCGCGGCTCGTCGAGAACTTCGACCCGGACATCGTCAGGAACTCCGAGCTCACGACCTCCGTCGGGAGGTTCAGCGTCCCGAAGACCCCGGGCTCACCGCCCTTGTCGCCGGCCCCGTTCTGGCCGAGCAGCATCGCGGGCCAGATGAGCGAGTGGAAGACGATGTTGTCCTTGCCCATGAAGTAGTAGGACGACGCGGCCGGGTCGCACCACCACTCCTTCCAGGCGTCCGGCTTCCCGGCCCGGTCGGCCCACTCGATGGAGGCCGAGAGGTAGCCGATGACGGCGTCGAACCAGACGTAGAAGCGCTTCATCGGGGCGTCGCGCCAGCCGTCGAGCGGGATCTTCACGCCCCAGTCGAGGTCACGGGTGATCGCCCGGGGGCGCAGGTCCTCGAGCAGGTTCCGGCTGAAGTTGAGGACGTTGGGGCGCCAGTTGGTGCGGGTGTCCAGCCAGGCGGCGAGCGACTGGGAGAACGACGGGAGGTCGAGCACGAGGTGCTCGGTCTCGCGGAACTCCGGGGTCTCGCCGTTGATGCGGCTGCGCGGGTTCCCGAGGTCGGCCGGGTCGAGCTGGTTGCCGCAGTTGTCGCACTGGTCGCCGCGCGCGTTCGGATAGCCGCAGATCGGGCAGGTGCCCTCGATGTACCGGTCGGGCAGCGTGCGCCCGGTGGACGGGCTGATCGCGCCGAGGGTCTTCTCGCCGAAGACGTATCCGTTGCTCCAGAGCGCCCGGAACAGGTCCTGGGTGACCCGGTGGTGGTTGTCGGTCGAGGTGCGCGTGAACAGGTCGTACGACAGGCCGAGGCCGGCGAGGTCGTCCTGGATCACGCGGGAGTAGCGGTCCACCAGTTCGCGGGGGGTGGTGCCCTCGGCGTCGGCCTGCACCTGGATCGGCGTGCCGTGCTCGTCGGTGCCGGAGACCATGAGGACCCGGTTGCCGACCATCCGCTGGTAGCGGGAGAACACGTCGGAGGGCACACCGAAGCCGGACACGTGGCCGATGTGCCGGGGGCCGTTCGCGTAGGGCCACGCGACGGCGGTCAGCACGGACTCGCTCATGTGACCATCATCCCGCTCCCGTCGAGGTGCTTCCGCGCCGGGAGCCCGCTGCCTACATGGCGCCGAACTGGCGGTCCCCCGCGTCCCCGAGGCCGGGGACGATGTAGCCCACCTCGTTGAGCCGCTCGTCGACGGTCGCCGTCACGATCCGCACGGCCGGGTGCTGGCTGCGCAGGCGCGCCACCCCCTCCGGAGCGGCGACGACGCACACCGCGGTGACGTCGTCCGCACCGCGCGCGCCGAGCAGGTCGATGGTGTGCGCCATCGAGCCCCCGGTCGCCAGCATCGGGTCGAGGACGAACACCGGCCGGCCGGCGAGGTCGGGGGGCAGCGACTCCATGTACGGGGTCGGCTGCAGGGTCTCCTCGTCCCGGGCGACCCCGACGAAGCCCATGAGCGCGCCGGGCACCTGGGCGTGGGCGGCCTCGGCCATCCCGAGGCCTGCCCGCAGCACCGGCACGAGCACCGGCGGCGACGCGAGCTCGGCGCCCACGGTGTCGGCGACCGGCGTCGTGATCGGGGCCTCGCTCACCGGCGCGTCCCGGAGGGCCTCGTAGACCAGCATCGTCGTGAGGTCGGCGACGGCACCGCGGAAGGCGGCGCGGTCGGTCCGGGCGTCGCGCAGGGTGGTCAGCCGTACCCGGGCGAGCGGGTGGTCGACGACGAGGAGCATGCCGCGGAAATCTAGTGGGGCGGCAGGAGATCCCGCGGGGCGGCCGGGGGTGGCGTCACCGCGAGGGGGTCCGGTCGGCCCACCGATCTGGCACGCTGCGGCGGTGCTCGACGACGCCTACCGCTCCGGCCACGACCGCGTCGCCGCCCTGGTGGCCGAGCTCGGGGAGGCCGAACTGGCGTGGCCGGTCCCCGCCTGCCCGGACTGGACGGTGCACGAGCTCCTCGCCCACCTCGCGGGCACCGCCGCCGACGTGGCCGGGCGGCGCACCGCGGGGATGCCGGGCCCGGCCTGGGCCGCGGCCCAGATCGGGCAGCGGGCGGGCCGGTCGGTCCCCGAGCTCCTGGCGGAGTGGGACGAGCACGCCGCGACGACCGCCGAGGCCGTCGAGGACCGGCGCGTGCCGGCCGGGGTGCTGCACGACCTGCTCGTGCACGAGGGCGACCTCGTCGAGGCGCTCGGTGCCGCGCAGCCACCGTGGGACGGCTGGGCACCGGCCGCGCGGCTGGTGGTGCGGCAGGTGGTCCGCGGGATCCGCGGGCCCCACAGCCTCGTGGTGCGCTCGGCGGGCACCGAGTGGCGCAGTCCCGACGACGCCGGTGAGCGCCGCGGGGCGGGCACGGTGGCCACGGCGCCGACCCGCAGCACGGTGACGGTCGACTTCTACGAGCTCTACCGGGGCCTGCACAGCAGGCGCAGCCGGGCGCAGATGCGCCACTGGCAGTGGGACGGGAGCCCGGAGCCCTGGGTGGACGCCCTGCCGATGTTCGGCCCGCGCGACGACGAGCAGCCGCTGCCCGCCGCCGGCTGACGCCCCGGAGACACGAAAGGCCGGTGCCCCGTTCCCCGCAGCGCGGGGGACGGGGCACCGGCCACGCGGTGCTGCTGGATCAGGGGAAGGTCGGGAGCGTCGGCAGCGTCGGGATCGTGGTGCTGGTCCCGCCGACGGTGATCGTGTTCCCGTTGAGCACCTTGTTGTGGTTCAGGATGTCGCAGGCGTTGACCGGGATGATGGTCTGGGCGCCGCCGAGGACGTCGACCGGCCCGCCACCCTCGGTGCCGTTGAAGGCCTTCACGTTGTTGGTGCAGCCACCCGAGTGGTCGACCGAGTGCTTCTCGTGCGAACCGTGCGAGTCGTGGTGCGAGGTGTTGGCGAAGGCGGCGCCGGAGAGCGAGGCCAGGCCGGCCCCCGCGATCGCGACGGTGACGGCAGACTTGCGGAGCATCGACATGTTCTTCCTGTTCCCCCGATGGGCGATGACGGCGAACCGACGAGCGGGGAATCCCGACCCGGCGGACGAAATACTCAACGACGTGGTCCATCCGGGAGGTCACGGGAAAATCACGATGATCGCCCATTCGTGAATGTCAACGGACGGTGACGAAAGCCTCGGAACGATCGCCCCGAAGCGTGCCCCGAATGGCCGGACGAACGGCCGGAGCCCGCCACGAACGACGAACGGCCGGGCCACCGCGGCGCCTCGGGGGCGCGTGCGGTGACCCGGCCGTTCGGCGGGCGGTGTCCGACGTCAGAGGATGCCGTCGAGCAGCGAGAGGTCGTTGTGGTTGAGCAGCTTGTTGTCGTTCGCGACGTGGCAGATGTTGATCGGCGCCGCGGTCTGCGCGCCACCCGCCACGTCGGCCAGGCCGCCACCCTTGGAGATGTTCTTCAGGTCGAGCGTGTTGGAGCAGCTGCTGCCGTGGTCGTCGGACGAGCCGTGGCCGTGGCCGTGGCTCGTCGTGGCCATGGCAACGCCGGTGGTGGAGGCGAGCCCGGCGCCGAGAATGACGGCTCCGACGGCGGCCCTACGGATCATCGACATGAATCCCCCGATGCATTGTCGAGAACGTGGTCCGGGCGGAGCGGATGCTCGGTGCCCGGCTGATGACACGCCCTCAACGCCGGTGGTCGAGCCGAGGTCACGGCATCGTCACGACCTTCGCCCGTTCGGGGACGACGGGCGCACGACGACGGCCGGCCCCGGAGCCTCCCGCAGGAGGCCGGGGCCGGCCGGTGAGCTGGGCGCTCGAGGCGCTCGGAGGCACGGTGATGTGGTTGTCGTTCAGCACGTTGTTGCCGTGAGACGATGTCGCAGAGGTTCAGCACCCAGGGCGCCCTGGCTGTCCGTCGAGGAGGCCGCCGAGGGTCTTCGGCTCCCGGCTCACGCGTGGAGCTGTTGGAGCAGCCCGACGAGGCCTTCGAGCCGTGGAGGAGTGGGAGTGCGACGCGTGCGAGCTGTGGCTGCTGCTGCTGCCGTTGTCGCGGGAGCGTCGCCGGCGAATGCGGCGCCGGCGGTCGAGGCCAGGCCGGCACCGATGATCGCGGTGGTCAGCACGGTCTTACGGATCATGGACACGCTGGGCTCTTCTCCTGCTCACGAGTGCTCGAGGGGGAAGTCCGTCCGCGTGCGGACGGGGTCCGCCTCGCCGACCGGACCTGGGACGGGCCGGCCGACGCGGCGTCATCGTGCTGTTCGCACCAGGACCGGGCCTGTCGACGTCACGTCCGTCCCGGCATCCGGGGGTCGTCGGGACGCGGGGCGCGGACGAGGCCGATCGGGGAGACGGAGTCAGGACGAGCGGAGGTGAGGAGCCCGCCGAGCACCGAGGTCGATGCTGTTCCCGTTCAGCACGTTGTTGTGGCTGAGGATGTCGCAGACGTTGGCGCCGATCGCACCCTGGCTGCCGTCGAGCGACGCGGCCAGGGTCTCGCTTGGAGTTCTCGGTCTTGCAGCGACGAGTTGCTGCAGCCGCTCGACGACTTGGTCGGTGCTTGGTGCGACGTGGCCGCTGTCGTGGCTGCAGTCGGTCGCGAAGGCCGAGCCGGCGGTCGTCGCGAGGCCGGCGCCGATGATCGCGGTGGTCAGAACGGTCTTGCGGAAGGTCGACACGCTTTCTCCCCTGGCTCGTCTGTCGCGCGGTCGGGTGGGACCGCACGGTGCGTCGGTCGGGACGCACGGGTGGCGTCACGACTCGGTGACATCAACGCCTCGATCGAGTGAAGGTCACGGTCTGGTCGCAGAGATCCCGTGATCAGCGGAGGAACTCGACCCTGAGCAGGCGGAACGCGGAAACAGATCACCCGTTCAGACCAGTGCCCGCCGGACATGCGAACGGGCCGGCACCCGCCGGGACGTCGTGTCCCGGGGGTGCCGGCCCGTCGGTCGGCGCATCGGCGGGCCTCGCGGCCCGCCGGGTCACTACGGAATCGGCAGCTCCGGGGTGTCGGTGCCGAGCACCGAGATGTGGTTGCCGTTCAGGATGGAGTTGTCGTCCAGGATGTGGCAGACGTTGATCGGCGCGACGGTCTGCGCGCCGCCGAGCACGTCGGCCAGGCCGCCGCCCTTGGTGACGTTCGCGGCCTTCACGTCGTTGGTGCACGACGAGGACTTGTCGTTGTCCCACGAGCCGTGGTGGCCGTGGCTGTGGCTGTGGCCGCCGTCCCAGTCGTGGCCGCCGTTGCCGGGGTCGTCGCCCGCGAAGGCGGCGCCGGTCATGGTGCCGAGGCCGGCGCCGATGATGGCGGTCGCCAGGACGGTCTTGCGGATCATCGACACGATCTTCTCTCCAGGGGTCCCAGGTAATCCGGGCCCGCGGACGGGCCCGACTGTCACGAAGGGGCCAACGGGCCCTACGCGCGCAGGTCACGGGCCTCGGCGTTACTTCATACGTTCGAGCGGATCCGCGTATTCGGCCTTCAGCTCTAGGCCATTCGCACTAGTGGGTGATGCGGTGGACGACCCCGGCGACGACGGACGCGAGCTCGGCCCCGGCGTCCTCCTGCAGGAAGTGGCCCGCCCGGTGCAGGACGGTGTGACCGGGGTCCTCGCCGCCGCCCGCCCCGGCGCCGCGCACGTGCCCGCGCAGGACCGGCCCCATCGCGCCGGTGATCGGGTCGGAGTCCGAGAACGCCACCACGAAGGGGCGCGCGTAGTCGGCGAGAGCGGCCCACGCCGCCCGGTTGGGCCCGGACTCCGGGTCGTCGGGGCGGGTCGGCACCAGCAGCGGCATGGCCCGCGGGCCCGCCTTGTGGGCCTCGTCGGGGAAGGGGGCGTCGTAGGCCGCCTGCGCGGACGCCGCGAGTCCCCGCGCACAGCCCGCGGCCACGAGGCGCCCGACGTCGAGGGTCTCCGCCCGCTCCACGGCCCGGCGGAAGCGCCACCAGGGCTCCGGCATGTCGACGTCGCCGGTCGGGAGCCCGGTGTTGGCGGCGACGACGGCCCGGAAGCGGTCGGGGGCCTCCGCCACGAGCCGCAGCCCGATCAGCCCGCCCCAGTCCTGCCCGAGGAGCACGAGGTCGTCGAGCCCCAGCCCCTCGAACACCGCCTCGCGCACCCAGGCGACGTGCCGGGCGTAGGAGTGGTCGGCCACGTCCGCGGGCTTGTCCGAGCGCCCGAAGCCCACGAGGTCGACCGCCACCGCCCGCACCCCGGCGGCCGCGAGCGCGTCGAGGACGTGGCGGTAGAGGTAGGACCAGGTGGGCTCGCCGTGCAGCAGCAGCACCGTCGGGCCGGCCCCGGGATCGTCGGGTCCGACGCCGTAGGTCGCGACCCGCACCCGCTCCGGTCCCCCGTCGGGATCGGCGACCTCGACGTAGCGGGGCGGGTGATCGAAGCCCGCGAGGGCGGAGAAGCGCTCCTCGGGCGTCCGCAGCAGGCGCACGTCGGGAGCCTCCCACGGGATCGCCGGACGCACCCCCACCTCGCCCGTCCGCGTCCCCGAACGGCCTGGTCACCCCATCACCCCTAGGGTGGCGCCGCACGTGATCACCCGCAGGAGAGCCGGAGGCCGACCGTGGCCCAGGACATCGTCCCCATCACCCTCGCTCTGACCGACGGGGATCTGGTCACCCTCTGGGCTCCGCGCTGGCGCGAGGACGGCGAGGAGTGGGAGGCCTTCCTCGGCGACGACGACAACGTGTTCGCCTTCGCCGACGCGGCCGACCTCGCCGCGTGGATCCGCACGAGCGACGCGGACGGCACCCCCCACGACCTCGTCGACCACCCGGCCTGGCCGGTCGTCGGCGGGCTCTCCGTCGACGAGCTGACCCCCGAGGACATCCAGCGCTACGACGTGATCGGCGCGCCCGAGCTGGTCGCCGACGAGCCGGACACGTGGTCGGTGGACGACCTCGCCGAGATCACGGCGATGGTCCGGTCCCTCGCCGACGTGTGCGACCTGGGCACGGTGACCGAGGTCCTGGACTCCACGCCGGCCTTCGCGGCCCTCTCGCAGGGAGTGCTCGCGTTCGGCGGCCGGGACGGCAGCGTGCTGTGGACCGAGCTCGCCGACGTCATCGCGGAGCGCTGGGACGACGTGCTCGACGCCCTCGACGCGCTCGTGCGGGTCCCGGTCGTCGACGTCGAGCTGGCCGCCAAGCTGCGCGCCACCGCGACCCCCGCCCCGGCAGGCGACCTCGACGCCGAGGGCTCCGAGGGCTCCGAGGGCTCCGAGGCCGACCCGGAGGACACGCCGCGCTCGGGCACCCTGGAGGACGCCCAGAACCTGCCCGCCGACCCCGACGCGGTCGCCACCGACCCGCAGGACTCGGCCGTCTCGGGTCCGCTCGCCGACGCGCCGGACGACGTCCGCTCCGACACCGCGGGCGAGTCGCTGCGCAGCGACCTCGTCGACGCCGACGAGGAGCCCGAGCCCGGGTTCTGGGAGGAGGTGGGGATCGACCCCATCTCGATCCTCTCGGCCGAGGGCGAGGTCATCACGCTGCGCTGCTTCCTCGACGACGAGCCGGTCTTCCTCGGCAGCGGCGGCCGGATCGACGTGTTCTCCTCCGCGCGGGCCCTGCGCACGTGGATCGCGGGCGAGGGCGCCGACGGTCACGACCTCGCCGAGGTCTCGACGTGGTCGGAGGTGATGACGGCGGCCGTCGGGGGCGACCTCGAGATCGAGGTCGCCCCGGAGAACACCTACGTGCTCCCCGGCCTCGCCGACGACCTGCTCGAAGGGCCCCAGGCGGTCGACCCCGCGCAGCTCGAGCTCGCCGTCGAGCTGTTCCTCGACGCCGCCGACTGGGCGGGCGACCCCGAGACCCGGGAGGCGCTCGCGACCTCGGAATCGCTCGGATGGCTGGTCTCGTTCGTCCTGCGCCCGGACCCCAATCGGCTCACCCCCTCCCCGCCGTTCCAGCGCGAGGCCACCCGGTGGCGTGACCTGGAGGACCGATTCCTGGGGCGTTTGCGCCACCCGTGACCGGTGTGGCGCGCGGGGCGATCCGTCGCCGGCTGTTGCCAGGGGCGCGTCCGAACGGGTCATCACCCCTGGCTAGCCTGCCGGGGCGACGTTTCGGGGCCAGAGGTTCCGGTCCGCCCCGTTTCAGACCTGGCCGTCCCCGCAGAGAGTGGGCTCCGCGTGATCGACTCCAACCAGACCATGTCCTTCGACCGGATGCGCAGCATGCTCGTCCGCGCCGCGGAGGTCCGGGACAGCGAGCAGCAGCAGATCTTCGACTCGCTCGACGAGATCCACGGCCGGCTGGCCGCGCTCGACGCCCTCGGCGCCATGCGCAAGCGGCTCGCCGACGTCCCGGACCGCACCGAGATGAGCGTGCTCGCCGAGCGGCTCGACGAGACCGTCGCGAAGCTCGACGCCCAGGAGTCGGCCGTCTCGTCGCTCTCCCGACTCGTCGAGGGGATCGTCGACCGCGTCGCCGACCGGCTGGCCACCCCGTTCGCCCAGCTCGACGGCCGTCTCGACGGGGTCGCGGGGCGCTTCGAGGGGGTCGCCGGCCGGATGGACGGGCTCGAGGACCGCATCTCGGGGCTGCACAAGCGCCTCGACGACCTCGACAACCGCCTCGACCGCCACGAGATGCGCCTCGACCAGATCCCGGCCGCCGTGACCGGCCCGCTCCGCGAGCGTCTCGACGCCGCCGAGGCGTCGCTGCGCAGCCAGGTCGAGGAGACCTCGCAGGCCCTCGCCGCGACGACGCGCTCGCTCTCCGAGGAGATCTCCGGCTCGCGCGAGGCGGCCCGGTCCGACGCGGACGGGCTGCGCGAGCAGGCGAGCGAGCAGGTCCGCGACCTCACCGGCCGCCTGGAGGCGCTGACCAACCGCCTCGACGGCGTGGGCACGCGGGTCGAGGGCGTCGAGAACTCGCTCTCCAGCCGGGTGGACAACGTCGAGAGCAGCGTCTCCTCGGCGATCGACGGCCTCGACACGACGCTCTCGGGCAAGGTCGAGGGCGTCGAGCGCAGCGTCACCGGGCTCTCGGCCCGCGTCGACGGCGTCGAGTCCGCCCTGACCGACCGCGTCACCACGGTCGCCTCCTCCCTGGAGGCCTCCCTCGACAAGCTCGACGGGACCCTGGTGAACCGGCCCGACCACGAGGCGGTCGTCGCCCTCGTGAACCGCTCGAACGAGGAGTCCGAGCGCCGTCAGGCCGGGCAGCTCGACGAGGCGCTCTCGACGTTCGCCGAGATCATCCTCGGGTCGGGCGGCCAGCAGCAGGCCCCGGCGCCGCGCCCGGCCGCCCGCCGCAGCGCGCGCAAGCCCGCCCTGACCTCGGGCCCGAGCCTCAACGGTCACGGCCACGGCGACCACGTCTCCGACGAGGAGGGCGCGGAGGCCTGAGCCACCGCGACGACCGAGGGCCCGTCCACCCCCACCGGGGTGGGCGGGCCCTCGTCGTGCGCGGATAGTCTCGGCGCCCGATGCCCGCTGCGCTGCGCCTCCCGCTCGCCGTCGTCGTCAGCACCGTGCTGCTGTTCCTCGGCGCGATGACGGGCGCGGCGACGGCGTCGGCCGCCCCGGGGCTCCCGGCCCAGCAGGCGTGCGGCGGTGCCACGGCGCCGGCCCCTCCCGTCGACGAGTCCGAGGCGCCGCGCCCCGGCCAGCCGGCGCCGGCGCCGCTGCCCGTCCCGGCCCACCCCGTCGGGGGC
Source organism: uncultured Actinomycetota bacterium (assembly GCA_963849235.1). GTDB lineage: Bacteria > Actinomycetota > Actinomycetes > Mycobacteriales > Pseudonocardiaceae > Actinomycetospora. The sequence continues at coordinate 793,949 of CAWKGY010000022.1, forward strand.
GACGCGATGGGGACCTGCGGCACCGTCGGGCCGCCCGGCGCCCCGCCCCCGCCCGCGGTGGGGGTGCAGTCCTACGTCGTCGCCGACCTCGACTCCGGGGCGGTGCTCGCGGCGCGGGTCCCCCACGCCCGGCTGCGCCCCGCGTCGCTGCTCAAGACCCTCACGGGCCTGCTCGTCGCCCAGGACGTGCCCATGGACGAGAAGATCGTGGGCACCCAGGAGGACGCGAACCAGGAGGGCACGCGGGTCGGCATCGGCCCCGGCGGGCAGTACACCGTCCGCCAGCTCCTCGACGGCATGCTCATGGCCTCGGGGAACGACATCGCCCACGCGCTCGCGCTCCGGCTCACCGGCTCGGTGCCCGCCACGGTCGACCTCATGAACCGCACCGCCGCCCAGATCGGCGCCCTCGACACCCGCGCCGCCACCCCGTCGGGACTCGACGGGCCGGGGCAGTCCTCGTCGGCCTACGACCTCGCGAGCATCTTCCGCCTCGGCATGCAGCACGAGCCGTTCGCGACGGCGGTGGGGACGAAGCAGATCATCCTGCCCGGGTGGGGCCCGAACCCGCCGTTCGCCGTCGACAACGACAACAAGCTCCTCGGGCGCTATCCCGGCGCGATCGGCGGCAAGACCGGCTTCACCGACGACGCCCGCCACACCTACATCGGCGCGGCCCAACGGAACGGGCGCCGCCTCGTCGTCGTCCTCATGCACGGCGAGCAGACCCCGGTGCTCATGTACCAGCAGGGCATCGCGCTGCTCGACTACGGCTTCTCCCTGCCGAAGGGGGCGACGGTCGGCCAGCTGACGCAGCCGCCCGCGGGGACGACCCTCGGCGCCACCGGCGCGACGCCCTCACCGGTGGGCGCGGCGACCGCCGACGACGGTGCCGCGTCCTCCACCGGCGGGACCAGCACCTGGGAGATCCCGCTCGCGATCGGCGTCGTCGTCCTGCTGGGACTCATCGTGCTGGCCGCGCGCCTCCGCCACCGCAGATAGGCGCGCCGAGCCCGATCCCGGCCGAGCCCGACCCCGGCCGTGGCAGCAATGGCGCATTGCTGGCGTCCCACGGCAGGACGGCGCCGTTCACCCGTGCGCGGCCGACCCCGACCGTGGCAGCAATGGCGCATTGCTGGCGTCCCACGGCAGGACGGCGCCGTTCACCCGCGAGGCGGCGACCCGGCTCAGCGCCGGCCGCGACGCATCCCGTTGACCCCGAGCACGCTCCCGACGACGCCGAGCACCGCCCCGGCGCCGAGCAGCCCGGCCGTGGTGCGCGCACCCGGCGTCCGGCCGACCGTCACCGCGGGACGCACGATCACCGGCGCCGGCTCGGGGATCTCCTCCCGCTCGTTCTCCTTGAGCGTGGCCGCCCAGGCGGTGACGAACAGGATGAAGCGGGACACGAAGTTGGCGAACACGAGCAGCCCGATGATGGGCCCGAACGCGGCTCCCGCGGGCGAGTTCGTGACGCTCGAGATGTAGACGGTCATGACCTGCTGGAGCACCACGAAGCCGACGGAGGCGAGGATCGCGGCCCGCCCGGCGGAGCGCAGCGTCACCGGCTCCCGGGGCAGCCGCGCGATGACCCAGAGGAAGACCAGCCAGTTCGCCGCGAGGGTGAAGACGATGCCCGCGATCGTCAGGAGGACCTGCACCCAGACCTGGCCCTCGAGGCCGAGGAACCGGGCGATGCTGTGCGAGGCGCCCGTGGCGATGGCGGTGATCGCGAAGGACAGCGCGAGCGCCACCCCGAGGCCGATCATGGCGCCGAGGTCGCCGGCGTAGCGCTTGACGACCGGCGGCGGGTCGTCGCGCTGGTCCCACTGCTCGGAGAGCGCCTCGCGCAGGTTCCCCATCCAGCCGAGCCCGGAGTAGAGCGCGCCGAGCAGGCCGATGATGCCGACCGCGCTGCGCTGGGCGATCGCCTGCTGGATCACCTTGTTCAGCAGGTCGCCCAGCCCGGGCGGGGCGGCCGCGGTGATGCCGTTCTGGATCTGGGTGAGCAGATCCTGGTTGTTCGCCAGCACGAACGCCGCCGCCGCGAAGGCGATCATCAGCAGCGGTACCAGCGCGAGGATGGAGAAGTAGGTGATCGCCGCGGCGTAGTGGTCGCCGTGCTTCTCGGTGTAGCGGGCGCCCGCACGGACCACGTGGTCGAGCCAGGGATAGCGCTCCCGGATCTGTTCGAACTTGGTCGGCTCGGCCGTCGTGGTGCCGTCGGCGCTGGTGGTGCCGGCGGTGCTGGTGGTCATCGCGCGCTCGCCCCTCTCGGTGCCCCCGGCCGCGACCGGCGGGCGCTGGTCCCCGACGCACGCCCGCCCGGCGGGGCGGGTGTGCACGAGGTGTAGCTACCCACGGACACGGTCGGTCACGCCGAGGTGACGCCCGCACTGTCGTAGGGCGCCGGGTCGAACCGGGCGTTGCGTTCGCGGAAGGAGCGCGCCGACCCGGGCCAGAGCAGGGTCAGCCGCCCGCTGGTCTCGTCGACGTACCAGCTGCGGCACCCGCCGGCGAGCCAGACGGTGTCCTGCGCGGCCGCGTCGACGTCGCGGACGTAGTCCCGTTCGGCCGCCGCCGAGACCTCCAGGGGTCCCCCGGCGCGGGCGAGGTGGTCCAGCGCGCCGAGGACGTACTCGATCTGGGTCTCGATCATGTAGATCGCGGAGTTGTGCCCGAGGCTCGCGTTGGGGCCGTCGAGCACGAACATGTTGGGGAAGCCGTGCACGGAGGTCGAGGCGTAGGCGGTCATCCCGCCCGCCCAGTGCTCGGCGAGGGTGCCGCGCCGCCCGTGCACCCGGGGCGCGTAGGGCTGGCGCGCGGCGTGGAACCCGGTGGCCAGCACGAGCACGTCCAGGTCGTGGCGCGCCCCGGAGGCGGCCACCGCGGTCCGGCCCTCGACCCGGGCGAGCGCCGAGCCCTCCAGCACCACGTCGTCGCGGGTCAGGGCCGGGTAGAGCTCGTCGGAGAGCACGATGCGCTTGCACCCGATCTCGTAGCCCGGCTCGAGGCGGGTGCGCAGCCCGGGGTCGTCGACCTGGTCGTAGAGGTGGCGCCGGGCCCGCTCACGCAGCTCGTCGATCGCCGGGTGCACCCGTCGTCGGGCGTCGACGGCCCGCTCGGCGTCGTCGAAGATCTCGTCGCGGAGGGCGCGCGCAGCCTCCGGGTGCTCGGCGAGGCGGCGCCGCTCGCCGGGCGAGTACGGGCGGTCCCCCCGCGGCACGACCCACGCCGGGGTGCGCTGGAAGACCACGAGCCGCGACGCCCGCTCGGCCAGGCGGGGGACGACCTGCGCGGCCGACGCCCCCGTGCCCACCACGCCGACCCGCGCGCCGTCGAGCGACACCGCGTCGTCCCAGCGGGAGGTGTGCATCACCGGACCCGGGAAGCCCCCGAGGCCCTCGACGTCGGGGATGCGCGGCTCGGTGAGGCGCCCGGCGGCGAGGACGAGGACGCGCACCCACCAGGTACCCGCCGCCGTCGTCACCTCCCAGCGGCCCTCCGGCGCGGACCAGCGGGCGCGCCACATCTCGGCGCCGTAGCGCACGTGCGGCGCGACGCCCTCCTCGACGGCGGCGCGGCGCAGGTAGTCGTGGATCTCCTCGCCCGGGGCGAACACCCGGGACCAGTCCGGCGCCGGACGGAACGAGTAGGAGTACAGGTGGGACGGGACGTCGCAGGAGACGCCGGGGTAGCGGTTGTCCCGCCACGTCCCGCCGACGTCGTCCGCGCGCTCGAGCACCACGAAGTCGGAGAAGCCCCGGCGGGCCAGCCGGATCGCGAGGCCCAGCCCGGCGAAGCCCGCGCCGACGATCGCGACGTCGGCCTGCCGGACGGTCACGTCGCCCGGCCCACCGTGCGGCGCTCGGCCGGGACCGCGCCGTAGAGGGTCGTGCGCTGGCGCACCGGGCGGTCGAGCTCGCGGGCGATGCCCTCGACGTCGTCGGCGGTGAGCACGCGGCCCGCCTCGGCGCCGGCGTCCGGGTCGAGGGTGCCGTCGAGCAGGAGCCCGCCGAGGTCGTCGGCGCCGCCGCGCAGCACGTCGAGCACGACGGAGCGGTCGAGCTTCGGCCACGCGGCCTGGACGTGGTCGATCCGGCCGTGCAGCAGGAGGCGCGCGACGGCGTGCAGGGCCCGGGTCTCGCGCGGCGAGGCGCCCCGCACGCGGCCCCGGAGCTGCTCCGGCACGTCCACCAGCGGCATCGCGATGAGCTCGGTGAACCCGCCGGTGCGGTCCTGGATCGCGGCGAGGGCCCGGAGGTGGGCGATCTGCTGGGCGGGGGTCTCGACGTGGCCGTAGACGATCGTCGCCGTCGAGCGCAGCCCGACCTCGTGCGCCGTCGTCACGAGCTCGACCCACGTGGCGGCCGGGATGTCGGTGCCGCCGGTCAGCAGGCGGCGGACGTCGTCGTCGAGGATGCGGGCCGCGGTGCCGGGGACGGATCCGAGCCCTGCATCGCGGGCGGCCTCGAGGAACTCCCGGGGTGAGCGACCGGACCGCGCCGCGGCCCCGGCCACCTCCGCCGGCCGGAACGCGTGCAGGTGCAACGGGCGACGCTCGGTGATCCGGCGGACCAGCTGCAGCGGGCCGTCGGGTCCGGCATCCTCGGGGACCGGGCCCTGGACGCAGATCTCGGTGGCGCCGAGGCCCCACGCCTCGTCCACCAGCGCGTCGAGGTGCTCCGGGTCGTCCACCAGCGTCGGTGCGAGGTTGCGGTTGACCACGACGGTGAGGTCGTCGCCGACGGTGTCGCGGCGCAGGGCGTCGGCGAGCGCGCACAGCGCCTCGAGCTCGTCGCCGTCCGCGCCGAGCAGCTCCACGTAGCCGTCGTCGTGCAGGCCGGCCGGGTCGCGCTCCGCGGCGGCGAGCCGGGAGCGCACGGCGGCGGGCGCGGTCACGAGACGCCGGCCCGGTGACGTGCGGCGGCCAGGCCCTCCTCGTCGGCCAGGGCGGCGACGACGGGTGCCACGGCCGGGTCGAGCCAGCCCCCGCCCGCGACGTAGCGCGGGTAGATCGTCAGGCGGGGGCGCAGCGTGAAGCCCGCCTCGGCGGTGACGCGGGCGAGGTCGTCGAGGCCCGGCCAGGGCCGCTCGGGGTTGACGTGGTCGGGCGTCACCGGGGAGACGCCGCCCCAGTCGTCGATGCCCGCGCGCAGCAGGAGCGCCTGGTCGTGGTGGGCGCTGTGGGCGGTCGCGCCGTCGCCCAGCTCACCGGCCAGGTTCGGGGGCGCCTGGACGCTGACGCCGATCGGCATCACCAGACGCGCGACGGCGACGGTCGCGACGAACTCGTCGAACTCGGCGTCGGGCTCGCCGCGCATCGCGGTGTCCGGCTTCGCGCGGAAGTTCTGGATGATCACCTCCTGGAGGTGGCCGAACTCCGCGGCCAGGCCCGCGAGGGCGAGCAGCGACTCCGCGCGGTCGCGCAGCGTCTCGCCGATCCCGACGAGGATGCCGGTGGTGAACGGGACGCGGGCGCGGCCGGCGTCGGCGATCGCCCGCAACCGGACCGCCGGGTCCTTGTCCGGCGACCCGAAGTGCGCCCCGCCCGGCTCGACGAGCAGCGTGGACGTCGACTCGAGCATCATCCCCATCGACGGGGCCACGGGGCGGAGCACGGCCAGCTCCTCCGGGCTCATCACGCCGGGGTTGAGGTGGGGCAGGAGCCCGGTCTCGTCGAGCACCGCCTGCGCGCAGGCGCGGACGTAGTCGATGGTCGAGGAGTACCCGTGCGCCTCGAGCCAGGAGCCGGCGGCGCGCCAGCGGGCCTCCGGCCGGTCGCCGAGGGTGAAGAGCACCTCGGTGCAGCCCTGGGCCGCGCCCTCGCGGGCGATGTCGAGGACCTCGTCGAGCTCCAGGTACGCGGTGGGCACCCGGCCGGGGACGGTCGCGAACGTGCAGTAGTGACAGCGGTCGCGGCACAGCCGGGTCAGCGGGACGAAGACCTTCGGGCTGTAGGTGACGGTCCCGGGGCGGCCCTGCGCGGTCAGGTGCTCGTCGCGGCGGGCAGCGGCCCGCGCGAGCAGCGCCTCGAGCTGCGGACCGCGGGAGGACAGGAGTGCGACGACGGTGTCGACGCCGGCGCCGGCGAGGTCGTCGGCCCCGGGCACCGCGCCGACCAGGTGATCAGCCACGGCCCGAACGTACGCCCGGGTCGGCGGACCCGGCCACGTCCGGAGATCCGTCACGCGCCGGCCCACCCCCGGCCCGGGGCAGGCGCACCGTCGCCGTCGTCCCCTCGCCGGGGGTGCTCTCGACCGTCACCGTGCCCTCCATCGCCTCCACCAGCCCGCGGACCAGCGCCAGACCGAGCCCCGTGCCACCCCCGGCGTCGTCGGTCTCCCCCTCGCCGAGCTGCGCGAAGGGCTCGAAGAGCCGGTGCACCAGCGCCGGCGGGATGCCCGGCCCGCCGTCGGACACCGCCAGCACGGTCCCGCCGGTCCCGTCGGTGGCCTCGACCCGCACCCAGCCGTCGACGTGGTTGTGCCGCACCCCGTTGGTGACGAGGTTGATGAGCACCTGGCGCACCCGGCGGGGGTCGGCGCACGCGGTCGGCCCGCCCGTGGCCGGGAGGTCGGTGCCCAGCCGGATCCCGCGGCGGGCCGCGAGCGGTTCGAGCAGCTCGAGGACCTCGTGCACGAGCACCGCGAGGTCCACCGCCCCGGGGACCAGCGGCAGCGCCCTCGCCTCGAGCCGGGCCAGGTCCAGGACCTCGCCGACGAGGTCGAGCACGTGGCGCGCCGCGGCGTCGATGTGCCCGAGGGCCGCCTCACGGCGGGTCGGCGGCAGGTCGAGGGTGCCGAGCAGCTCGGAGAACCCGATGATCGCCTGCAACGGCGTGCGCAGCTCGTGACTCAGGGTGGACAGCATCTCCGACTTGGCCCGGCTCGCGTCCTCGGCGACGCGGGCCGCGAGCTCGGCCTCCCGGCGCGCCGCGCGGTCGCGCTGCGCGGCCAGGCGTGCGGTGACGTCGACGACGTTGAGGCTCACGTAGCGGCTCGTCCCGGCCCCCACGACGGAGGCGGTGAGCGCGGCCTGCACGACCCGCCCGTCCCCCCGCACCAGCGAGACCTCGAGCGGCTCGGAGGGGGCCGTGCCCGCCGCGAGACGCCGCAGCAGCCGGCGGGCGCCCGCCCGGTCCTCGGGGCGCAGCACCGCGTCGAGGTCACCGGCGAGCAGCGCCGTGGGCGGGTGGCCCACCATGGCGGCCAGGGCCTCGTTGACCTTGAGGAACCGCCCGCCGAGGTCGGTGAGCGCCATCCCGACGGCGTTGTCCTCGAAGGCCCGGCGGAACCGCTCCTCGCTCTCGGCGAGCGCGCCGTAGAGCCGGTCGTGCTCCAGGGCCACCGCGGCCAGGTCGGTGAACCGCGCGACGAGGCGGCGCTCGCGGTCGTCGGGCCGGTGCGGACGGGCGTGGTAGACCGCGAACGTCCCCAGCACGCCGTCGTGGCCGCGGATCGGGCTCGACCAGCAGGAGCCGAGTCCGTACGGCTCCGCGAGCGCCCGGAAGCGGACCCAGCGGGTGTCGCGGGCGATGTCCTCGGCCACGATCGCCTCGTCGCGGTAGGCGGCCGTGCCGCACGAGCCGGCGTCGGCCCCGATCGGCATCCCGTCGATCGCGGCGGAGTACGCGGCGGGCAGCGAGGGCGCGGCGCCGTGGTGCAGGGTGCCGTGGGCCGCGTCGAGGACCAGCACCGAGCACCGGCTGCCGGGGATCAGCTCCTCGAGGGCGAGCGTGACGGCCCCGAGCACCTCGGCGCGCCCGGCCCCACCGGCCAGCAGCTCCAGCACCCGGTGCTGGCGGTCGAGCAGGCCCGCGGTGTCGGTGGGATCGAGCGCCTCGCGCTCCGCCTGGAGGGTCGAGCTCCGCTCCGCTGCGTCTCCTCGGCGCGCTCCGGCCGTCACGGGTCGAGCTGGTAGCCGACGCCGCGCACCGTGCGGATGCGTGGCCGGGCGGCCGGGTCGAGGCCGAGCTTCGCGCGCAGCCGGTGGACGTGCTCGGTGACCGTCGCCTCGCCCTGCCAGCCCTCGCTGCGCCACACCTGCCCGAGCAGCTGGGCCCGGCTGAAGACCTGGCGCGGGTGGGCGACGAGGAACGCCAGCAGGTCGAACTCCCGCGCGGTGAGCTCCACGGGCTCGCCGTCGACGGAGATCTCGCGCGCCCCGGCGTCGATCGCCAGCCGCCCGGAGACCACCGGGGGTTCCGGGGACGCGGGCCGGGCCCGCCGCAGCACCGAGCGCACCCGTGCGGCGAGCTCGCCCGGGGAGAACGGCTTGACCAGGTAGTCGTCGGCGCCGAGGTCGAGCCCCACGATGCGGTCGGTCTCGCCGCTGCGCCCGGAGAGCACGATCACCGGGAGGGTCTCGGTGGCCGCGGCCGTCCGCACCCGGCGCAGCACGTCGAGGCCCCCGACGCCGGGCATGGTGAGGTCGAGGACGACGAGGTCGGGGCGGTCGACGGCGATCGCCGTGAGCGCCTCGGCGCCGTCGCCGGCCTGGTCGACGGCGAACCCGTCGGACTCGAGCTGCCAGGACGCGAGCGTGCGCACGGCCTCGTCGTCGTCGACGACGAGCACCCGCGGCGCGCTCGGGTCCACGGCGACCCCCTCCTGTCGATCGGTGCTGATCGTGCCCACCCGGTGACACGGCCCACAAGGTCGGGGGCCGTCCGGACCCCTGCGTTGTGAGCCCGTTGAGAAAGCGTTGTCCGTGCTGTGAGGCGCATCACCCAGGGTGGGCCCGTGCCCGCAGCGATGCCCGCTCGCCTCCCGGACGCGCGCGCGTCCGTGGTGGGCCGGCGCGCGGCGGCGTCGACCGAGCGGCCGGACGACCGCGGCGCCGGTCGTCGGACCGCCACCCACCGACCGCCAGGAGGCCCTCTCCCATGAAGCTCGCGCTCTACCTGCCGAATTTCCGCACCGAGGTCACCGTCAAGGAGCTCGAGGACCTCACCCAGCTCGCCGAGGACCTCGACTTCGACTCCGTCTGGACGCTCGACCGCATCGTCGTCCCGGAGGCGTCCGACCGGGAGCAGCTCCAGCACTCGTTCGGCATGATGGACGGGCTCCCCAACGCCCTGCCCGTGGCCTCGACGGGCAACTGGCTGCAGGGCTTCCCGCTGCTGCCGTGGCTCGCCGCGAAGACGTCCAAGGTGCGCATCGGGATGAGCATCATCGACACGCCGTTCCGTGCGCCCGGCGTCCTCGCCGCGGAGCTGGCCACCATCGACCACCTCTCGAACGGCCGGCTCAACGTCGGTCTCGGGTCCGGGTGGATGCCCGAGGAGTTCGCCGCGGCGAGCGCCTCGAACATCTTCCCGAAGCGGCACAAGCACGTGCGCGAGACGATCGAGATCCTCCAGGGCGCCTGGGCCAACGACCACTTCGAGTACCACGGCGAGTTCGCCGACTTCGAGCCCTGCGGGTTCGGCGCGAAGCCGCTCCAGCAGCCGCGGCCGCCGATCTTCATGAGCGGCCTCAAGGACCCGCTGCGCTCGGCGAAGCGCATCACGAAGTACGACCTCGACGGCTGGATCGGCATCCAGGACTCGCCCGACAGCCTCGGGAAGTGGCTCACCGCCATCGACCAGCAGTTCGAGGAGATCGGGAGCCCGAAGCGGTCGAAGGACCTCGAGATCTGCAGCATGATCTGGACGGTCATCACCGACGAGGAGACCGACCAGACCGACAACGGCGTCCCGTCGAACCTCCTCGTCGGCACCGAGAAGCAGCTCACCGACCGGCTCAAGGCCTACAAGGAGGCCGGTCTCACGATGCCGCTGATCTGGCCGCCGTTCACCGACGTGCCGGTGTCCAAGACGCTCGACGACCTCAAGCGCATCAACAACGACATCCTCCCGAAGGTCAACGCGGCGTAGCCGCTCCGACTCCCTGACCCTTCTGGCTCCCTGACCCCCGCGCGCCCGCCGGAACCGCCCGGCGGGCGCGCGGTGCTGCTGGCAACCTCGCCCGGATGGTCCGGCTCCCCGACGCGCGCGGCCGGGCGCTCGCGGCGCTGTGCCTCACCGAGATCGTGAGCTGGGGGACGCTCTACTACGCCTTCCCCGTGCTCCTGGGGCCGATCACCGCGGACACCGGGTGGTCGGCGACGGCGACCGTGGGCGCGTTCTCGACGGGGGCGCTGGTGTCCGCCGCCACCGGGATCGTCGTCGGGCGGCTGATCGACGCGTACGGGCCGCGGCCGGTGATGACCGTCGGGTCAGTACTCGGGGTGGCCGGGCTGCTCGCGGTGGCCGCGGCGCCGTCGTTGCCGTGGTTCTACCTCGCCTGGGCCCTGGCCGGGGTGGCCCAGGCGGGGACGCTCTATCCGCCGGCGTTCGCGGCGATCACCGGCTGGTACGGCGAGGCGCGGCTGCGCCCGCTGACGACGGTGACGCTCGTGGCGGGGTTCGCCTCGACGGTGTTCGCGCCGCTGACCGCGGCGCTCGTCGGGAACCTGACGTGGCGTGGCAGCTACGTGGTGCTGGCGGTGGTGCTGGGCGTGGTGACGGTGCCGCTGCACCTGCTGCTGCTCACCCCGCCGTGGTCACGTCGCTCCGACGCAGCGGCCGTCCCCGACGTCGGTCGGGCGCGGTCGGTGGTCCGCTCGGCCCGGTTCGTGGCGCTCGCGGTGGTGATGACGGCGGCCGGGTTCGGGCTGTACGCGGCGACGATCAACCTGGTGCCGCTGCTCGTCAGCCGTGGCGCGTCGCTGTCGACGGCGGCACTGGGCCTGGGTCTGGTCGGGGTCGGGCAGGTGACGGGCCGGCTGGTGTTCGGTCCGCTGTGCCGGGTGACCTCCCCGGGCGGGCGGGTGACCGCGGTGGTCGTCGTCGGCGGGGTGTGCGTGGTCGTCCTCGGGCTGCTGCCGGGACCGGTGGGGCTGCTCGTGGCCGTGGCGATCGCGGCGGGGGCGGCCCGGGGCCTGCACACGTTGCTGCAGGCCTCCGCGGTGTCCGACCGGTGGGGGGTGGCGTCGTTCGGCCGGATCAACGGGGTGTTCTCGGCGCCGCTGACGGTGGCCGTCGCCCTGGCCCCGGCGGGCGGGGTGGTGCTCGCCGGGCTGGTCGGCGGGTTCGGGCCGGCGTTCGTGGTGCTGGGGGCGATCGCGGTGGTCGCGGGCCTGCTGGCGGTGAAGCTGTAGCTCCCCCGCCGAGTGGGCGCCCACGGCTGGCGCAGGAGCCTGAGGTCCACTCGACGGCCACCTCCCCGTCCAACGAGTGGACGCCAGGTCCACTCGGCGGTCCACTCGGCCGCCGCCGCCCGGGTTCACCGAGTGGGCGCCCACGGCTCGCCCCGCGACCCTCCAGGTCCACTCGGCGGCGGCCGCCCTCCCCGTCCATCCCGAGTGGACCGCCATGGCTGCCGCGGGAGCCCTCGGAGGTCCACTCGGCGACGGGATGGATCCGGATCGGGCCGGGCGACGTCGACTGGACATGGAGACCTTCGACATCACCCGGCCCTTCCGCGGCTCCGAAGCGGTCGCGGCGGGGCGGCTCACCCGTGGCGCGTTGCGCGGGCCGCGGTTCCGGAAGCTCGCCGCCGACACCTACGTCTCCGCCGGAGTGCCCGACGATCCCCGGCTGGCCGTCCACGCCGCATGGGTGCGGGCCGGGGCGGGCGCCGTGCTGGTGGGGTGGTCGGCCTGCCTGTGGTGGGACTGCGACGTCCTGCCGTGGCCACCCCCACCGGTCGAGCTGGCCGCCCCGGACCGGCGTCTGCGGGCTGCACCCGGCGTCCGGGTGTGCCGGTCACGCGTCCGGGACGAGGACGTCGTGGTGGAGGACGGCGTCCGGGTCACGAGCATGCTGCGAACGGCGTACGACCTCGTCGCCCGTTCCGATCTCGACACCGGCGTCGTCGCGGCCGACGGGCTCGCACACCTCGGGAAGTTCTCGGCGGCGGACCTCCTCGCGCTCGCCGAGGTGCTGGGGCCGCGACGGGGGTGTCGCCGGATCGGCGAGGTCGCCGCACTGATGGACCCGAAGGCCGAGTCGCCACAGGAGACCAGGGTCCGCCTGCGGCTCCTCCGCGCCGGGCTCCCGCACCCGGTGACCCAGTACGAGGTGTACGACGGTCCCCGGAGCGTCGCCCGCGTCGACTTCGCGTGGCCCGAGCACAAGCTCGCGCTCGAGTACGACGGCTGGGACCACACCCTGGACGATCGACGTGGCATCGACATCGACCGGATCGACGAGCTGCGCCGGCTCGGCTGGACGGTCGTCGTCGTGACGAACCGCCAGTACCGACGGCACGGGTGGATCGAGGCACGGGTCCGTGAGGAGCTCGGCCGCTGAGCGCGCCCAACCCCACCGAGTGGGCGCCCACGGCTCGTCCCCGCGACCCTCCAGGCCCACTCGACGGCGGCCGCCTTCCCCGTCCATGCCGAGTGGACCCCCACGGCTGCCGCCGGAGCCCTGCAGGTCCACTCGCACCCACAGCACCGCGCCAGACCCCACCGAGTGGGCGCCCACGGCTGTCCCGGCGACCCTCCAGGCCCACTCGGCCGGGGATCCAGCGCTCAGTGCAGCAGGGCCCACACCCGGTCGCGGGTCATGGGCAGGCGGTGCGGGCGGACCCCGACGGCGTCGCGGATGGCGTTGGCGAGCGCCGGGGCGACGGGGTTGTAGGGCGACTCGCTCATCGACTTGGCGCCGAACGGCCCGAGGGCGTCGACGGTGTCGGCGAAGAGGACCTCGGTGCGCGGCACGTCGGCGTACTGGGGCAGGTGGTAGTCGCGGAGCACCCGGGTGGTGACCCGCCCGGCGTCGTCGAGGCGGATCTCCTCGTACAGCGCGGTCCCGATGCCCTGCGCGACCCCGCCCTCGACCTGCCCGCGGCACTGCTGCGGGTTGACCACCACCCCGGCGTCGGCGGCGTGCACCGAGCGCAGGATCCGCACCTCGCCGGTCGCGGTGTCCACGGCCACCCGCACGGCGTGCACGTTGAACGCGACCGAGCGGGGGCTGCCGTCGTGCCGGCCCTCGCCGCGCGCGCCGGCCAGCTCGGCCAGGCTCACGGACGCCCCGTCCGGGGCCACCACCCCGTCCGGCCCGAGCAGGCAGTCCTCCGGGGAGGCCCCGAGCCGGGCCGCCGCCTTGCCCTTGAGCTCGGCGGCCAGGGCCTGGGCGGCGCGCGCCACGGCCGTCCCCGCCACGACGGTCCCCGTCGAGCCGAACGCCCCGGTGTCGGCCCCCACCGAGTCGGTGTCCGCGCCGGACAGGACGACGCGGTCGAGCCGGGCGGCCAGGGCGGTCGCGGCGATCTGGGCGTGCACGGTGGCGGTGCCGTTGCCGAACTCGGCGGTGCCGACGCGGACCCGGTAGGTCCCGTCCGGCTCGACGGTCACGCTCGCCTCGGAGCGGTGCCCGCGCGGCGGGATCGTGGCGATCATCGCCGTGGCCATCCCCTCGCCGACCCGCCACGACGGGACCGTCCGGTGCCGGATCACCGACCTCGCCGGAGCGCCTCCTGCGCCAGGTCGAGACACTCCGGGAGGCCGTCGGAGCCGAACTGCAGGTCGTCGGGGTGGTCGGCCGGGTCGGCGGAGGCGACGAAGTCGTCCCCGGGGCGCACCGTGGTCCGTCGCCGCAGGTCGAAGGGGTCGATGCCGAGCTCGCGGGCGAGGTCGTCGAGGGCCGACTCGACGGCGAACTGCACCTGGCCGAGCCCGTACCCGCGGAACGCGCCCGAGGGCGGCGTCGTCGTGTAGACCGCCTCGGCGTCCACGCGCTTGTTCGGGCAGCGGTAGAGCGCCATCGACTCGTGGCAGCCGTGGAACATCACGCCGGGCGAGTGGTTGCCGTAGGCCCCGGCGTTCGAGAGCACGTCGACGGCGAGCGCGGTCAGGGCCCCGTCCGGCCCGGCCGCCGCGGTGACCGCGACGCGCATGGGGTGCCGCGTCGGGGTCGCGGTGAGCGACTCGGTGCGGGTGAGCTCCCACTGCACGGGGCGCCCGGTCGCGAGGGTCGCGAGCGCGGTGAGGTCCTCGGTGAGCAGCTCCTGCTTCGAGCCGAACCCGCCGCCCACCCGCGCCGCGTGCACCCGGACCTCGTCGCGGTCGCGGCCGAGGAGCCGCGCGAGCTCGTCCCGGACGAGGAACGGCACCTGGGTGGAGGTGCGCACGACCACCCGTCCGTCCGCGTCCACCCACGCCCGGCTCGCGTGCGTCTCCAGCGAGGACGGCGACACCCGCCCGGTGTGCCAGGTCCCGGTGACGACGGCTCCCCCGGCGGCCCGCGCCGCGGCGATCCCCGCCGCGACGTCGCCGACGCCCTCGTGGATGGCGGCGACGACGTTGCGGGCCGGGTCGAGGATGCGGGCCTCCGGGCCCTTGTCGCCGTGGATCGCCACGGCGTCGCGCGCGGTCTCCGGGTCGAGCACCGGTGGCAGCGGGTCGTACTCGACGACGACGGCCCGGGCCCCCGCCTCGGCGGCCGCGAGATCGGTCCCGACGACCGCGGCGACGCGCTGGCCGTGGAACCGGACGACGTCGTCGAGGATCCGGGTGTCGTCGGGGTCGTCGAGGCGGTTCTCGTGGCGGGCGGTGGAGAAGCGCGTGGCCGGGACGTTCTCCGACGTGAGCACGGCCAGCACCCCGGGCACGGCGCACGCGGCGGTGGTGTCGACGCGCACGACGCGCGCGTGGGCGTGCGGGCTGCGCACGACGGCGAGGTGGGCGAGGTCGTCCGGCGGCGGACCGTCGAGGGTGTAGGGCTCCGCCCCCCGGACGATCCGCGTCGAGGCCGGTGCCGCGGCGGGCGTCCCGATGGCGGGCCCCTCGGCATGGGTGGCGGTGGTGGTGGCGCCGTCGAGGGCGTCGGAGATCGCGCGATAGCCGGTGCAGCGGCAGAGGTTGCCCTGCAGCGTGCGCCCCCGGGCGGCGGGGTCGGCGAGCCGGTCGGCGAACGCGGCCGCGGTCGTCACCATCCCCGGCGTGCAGAAGCCGCACTGGAACCCGGCGGCCGCGACGAAACGCTCGCGGACGTCGTCGGGACCCTCCGGCAGGCCCGCCGCGGTCGTCACCGCCGCCCCCGCCGCGCGCACCGCCGGGTAGAGGCAGGAGTGCACGGGCACGTCGTCGACCAGGACGGTGCAGGCACCGCAGTCGCCGGAGTCGCAGCCCTTCTTCACCGCCCGGTGGCCGTGGTCGCGCAGGTAGGTCCGCAGGCACTGCCCGGGGCGGGGCTCGGCGTCGAGCGGGGCGCCGTCGACGCTGGTCACCGCAGCTCCGTCCGGATCTCCTCGGCAAGGTGGCGCGTCATGGCGTGGCGCCACTCCGGGGTGCCGTGCGGGTCGTCGTACCAGCCGCCGTGGGTGCCGGCGAGGGCCTCGACGTCGGCGGCGAGCTGCTCGGCGTCAGGGAGCCCGTCGTAGCGCAGGGCGGCGGGGCGGGGCACGGCCGCGGTCACGGCGAGGGTGAACGCGCCGTCCGGGTCACGCCGGCCCGCCAGCAGCACCGCGGACCGTCCGAGCGGGGCGAGCGAGGCCTTGCGCAGCGCCGTCCGGCCGCGCAGCGCCGCGGCGGGCAGGTGGATCGAGCGCAGCACCTCGCCCGCGACGAGGGTGGTGCGCTGCGTGCCGAGGACGAGGTCGACGACGGGCTGCCGGCGCTCCTTCCCGTCGGCGTCCCAGATCGTGGCGACCCCGTCGAGCGCGACGGCGAGGGTGGTCATCGGGCCGGCGGGCAGCGCGAGGCAGACGTTGCCCCCGACGGTCGCGACGTGCCAGACCTTCCGGGACCCGACCAGCGCCTCGCAGCACCCGGCGAGCAGCGGCATCGCGGGCCACTGCGGGTACGCCGCGGGGTCGAGGTCGGCGAGCCGGGCGAGCGTGGCGGTGGACGCGATCGTCAGGCCGTCGTCGTCGGCGGTGATCGGCGTCCACCCGGCGGCCGTGAGGTCGACCAGCCCGCGCAGGTGCGGCTGCGGCACCGAGAACAGGAACGTGCCGCCCCCGAGCAGCGCCCGGTCCGGCCCGAGCCCCGGCAGCAGCGCGCGGACCTCGTCGTCGTCTCCCGGTCGGTCGAGGGTCTCGACGGTGAGCAGATCCATCGTCGGCCTCCTGGAGAGCTAGTAGTGGACGCGATCGGTCTTGGCGAGCCAGGCGTCGAACGGAGCGCGCGGATCGAGCTCGAGCCGACCCCCGAGGGCCTCCACCCGCATCGGCCACGTGCCGGGATCGCGGGCGAACAGCTCGTAGAACTCACGGTCATCGAACCCGCCGCGGGCCGCGTCGTGGCGATCGGCGGCGAACACCACCCGATCGAGCCGGGACCACAACGACGCCGAGACGCACAGCGGGCACGGCTCGCAGCTGGCGTAGAGCACCGCCCCGGCCAGGGAGAAGTCGCCCCGCGTCCGGCACGCGTCGCGGATGGCGGTGACCTCGGCGTGCGCGGTCGGGTCCATGTCGCGGGTGACGCGGTTCTGCCCGCGGGCGATCACGGCACCGTCGGCGACGATGACCGCGCCGAAGGGGCCGCCGCCGTCGGCGACGTTCTGCTGGGCGAGCGCGACCGCCTCGGCGAGCCACGTCTCGTCGGTCGGCGCCGTCATCGGGAGGCCCCCGTCGCGGCGTGGACGCGGGCCGCCTCGCGGTCCGCGGCCGCGTTGAGCGTCCCGCCCCGGCTCCCGGCGAGCTTCGCGGCGAGGTGCTCGCGGACCGTGATCGGCGGGTACGGGTGCGCCCCGTCGAGCGGGAGGGTCTCGACGACGGCGTCGAGGTCGCCGTCGTGGAAGAAGGCGGCCGAGCGACGCCGGCGGATCCGGCCATGTTCGATGGGCGGCTTCACCCGGTGCAGCGTCGAGAGCCACCGGTCGCCGGTCATCCGCGCGGTGAGGTCGCCGAGGTTGACGAGCAGCGCGCCCTCGGCGGGCAGCACGTCGTGCCACATCGCGTCGTCGGGGCCCAGGACCTGCAGGCCGGCGATCCGGTCCGCCCAGAGCACGGTGACGATCCCGTAGTCGGTGTGCTCCCCCATGCCGGTGAGGTCGGCGCCCTCGGGGAGGTCCTGCTCGTCGAGGGCGTAGTTGTTCATCCGCAGCACCTCGACGGGGTCGTGGGCGAGGCGGGCGAAGGTGTCGGGAGGGAGGCCGAGCGCGTCGGCGAAGGCGGTGGTCAGGGTCCGCGCCACCCGCTGGGCCTCGGCGAACCAGGCCTCGATGCGGGCGCGGACGCCGTCGACGTCGGGCCAGCGGTTGCCGTCGCCGCCGGTCGCGGGCCCGTCCGCGCGCGTGCCGACGTTGAACGCCTCGAAGAAGTCGTTCATCCGCGTGGCCTGCTCGACGCCGAGGCTGCGGCTCACCGACTCGCTGCGCGGGGGGCTGTAGCCGCGGTTGGTGCCGTCGGAGACGACGAGGGTCTTCTTCTCGGCCATGGGGAGGGCGAAGACGTCGTCCAGGGCCGAGGCGAGGCCGTCGGCGACCGCGTCGGGCACGCCGTGGCCCACGATCTGCACGAACCCGACGGTGCGGCACGCCTCGTCGAGGGCCTCCGCGGTCGTCGTCCGGTCGGCGGGCGTGCCGTGGGGGTCGACGTAGGGCGTGAGGTCGACGGTCGGGACGGTGAACATCGCGGACCTCCGTGGCGGGTGGGGCGGAGCGGGCGGCCACGGTGCCGGGTCGGGGGTCCACTCTAGGTCGTCACCGGGCTCCGTGGGCGGTGACGACCGGTCAGTCGAGGCAGAACTCGTTGCCCTCGGGGTCGGCCATGACGATGTTGCCGCCGATCAGCGGCGGGTCCGGGTCCACCCGCAGCAGCCGGGTGGCGCCGAGCGCCACGAGCCGCTCGCACTCCGCCTCGAGGGTCGCCATCCGCTCGTCGCCGGTCAGGCCGGGGGCGGCCCGCACGTCGAGGTGCACCCGGTTCTTGGCCGACTTGCCCTCCGGGACGCGCTGGAAGAACAGCCGCGGACCCTCGCCGTCGGGATCGACCGCGGCCGAGGCCTCGTCGTGGCGCTCGGGCGGGATGCCCCACGCCGTCAGCGCCTCCGGCCAGGAGCCGAATCCCGGCGGCGGGGGCTGCACCCGGTAGCCGAGGACCTCGGCCCAGAACTCGGCCAGCCGGCCGGGTGCCGCAGCGTCGAACGTGACCTGTACGTCGCGTGCCATACCGGACATCCTGCCCGCCGTCAGGACCCCGGCAAGGCCCCGACCTCGGCCTCGTCGATCGCTCCGCACGCGAGCCCGCGGCGCAGGAAGCCGACCAGGGCGCGCTCGGTGGCGGGCTCGTCGAGGACCCCCTCCGACGTCCCGCGGCGGTAGGCGCGGAGCCGGTCGACCACGACGTCGACGCCGGAGCGGTGGACGGCGATCACGACGGCGAGCCGCGCCGGGACCATCGCCGGGTGCATGTCCCAGCCCTGGCCGATCCCGAGCTCGAGGGCGCGGCGCACGATCCGGGCCTGGATGCGCCAGGCGGCGAGGACCTGGTCGCGGCCCCCGACGGGGAGGATCGCGGAGGAGCCGTCGCACACCGGCACGCCCGCCGCGGCGCCCGCCACCTGCATGAGGTGCTTGGCGTGCTCGGCGGCGGGGTGGTCGGCGCGCTGCTGGTCGGGGGCGATGCCGAGGCCCGCGGAGTAGTCGTAGGTGCCGTAGTGCAGTCCGGCGGCCCGGGCTCCGGCGGCCGCGACCAGCTCGTCGACCCGCTGGGCGCCGCGGGCGGTCTCGATCTGGAGCTCGACCGGGAGGGGCGCGATCCCGTGGTGGGCCTCGATCGCGGCGCAGGCCTCGACGAACGCGGCGACCTGCTCCGGCGCGGAGATCTTGGGCAGCGTGACGCGGAGGCGGGCGGGGTCGCCGTCGGCGTCGAGGAACGCCTCGGTGAACAGGGCGAGGGACCGCAGTCCCCGACGGCGGGTGGCGCGCTCCATCGACTTCACGCGCGGCCCGGCGCGGACCGGGGCGCGGTCGCCGGCGAGCATCGCCGCGACGGCCCGGCCGGCGGCGGCCGCGTCGGCGTCCTCCTCGGCGTCGCCGCGGTGGCCGTAGCCGTCCTCGAGGTCGGCGCGCAGGTCGGCGACGGGCCGCCGGCGCAGGACGGTGGCGACCCGCGGCAGGGCCTCGCGCAGGGCGGCGGGGTCGAGGCCGAGGACCTCGGGCGAGGTCGGGGTCGTCGGCGAAGCGCTCGAGGACGGCAACGGCCTCGTCGCCCCACTCGGTGGCGGTGGCGGCGCTGACCCGGTCGGCCGGGACGTAGCAGACGTGCACCGGCTCGGGGCCCCGCGCGGCGAGCCGGGCGCGGGCCGCCCCGTCGGCGTCGAGGGCGGCGTCGGTGACGGCGAGGCGGGCGTCGAGGGCCTCGAGCAGGCCGGCGGAGATCCCGGGCGCGGTGTGAGCGAACGGCGCCGTGCTGCCGTCGGATGGCAGGAAAGCGCCATTGCTGTCGGTCAGCGGGCTCCCGGCACCCGGGTCGCCGTCGGTCACCGGGCTCCCTGCAACCGGGTCGCCGCCTCCCGGTGCCGCCCGAGGACGTCGTCGAGACCCGGCGCGGTGACGGCGCCGTCGCGCACCACCGCCCGGCCCCCCACGACGGTGTGCCGCGCGACGGTCGGCCCGCAGCGCAGCCAGGCGGCGACGGGGTCGGCGAGGGCACCCGCGAACGCGGGCCCGGTCTGCGGCCACACCGCGAGGTCGGCGACCGCGCCCGGCGTCAGCTGCCCGATCTCGCCGTCGCGGCCGAGGCAGCGCGCCCCGTCGCGGGTGGCCATCGTCAGGACCTGCCGTGCGGAGAGCGCCGTCGGGCCGCCCCGCACCCGTCCGAGCATCATCGCGTGCCGGGACTCGATCCACAGCGACGCGATGTCGTTCGACGACGACCCGTCGCAGCCGAGCCCCACCGGTACCCCGGCCGCGCGGAGGTCGGTGACCGGACAGATGCGGGTGTTCCCCAGGACCGAGTTCGACGACGGGCAGTGCGCCACGCCGACGCCCGCCGCGCCGAGCCGGGCGATCTCGGGGGCCGACGGGAAGATGCAGTGCGCCACCCACGCCCGGTCGGTCAGCCACCCGACCTCGTCGAACTGGTCCACCGGCCGCCGCCCGAACGTCTCCAGGCAGTAGGTGTCCTCGTCCTCGTCCTCCGCCAGGTGGGTGTGCAGCCGGACGTCGAGGCGCTCGGCCAGCTCGGCGGTCGCCCGCATCAGCTCCGGGGACACGCTGAACGGCGAGCACGGCGCCAGCCCGACGCGGACCATCGCGCCCGGGGAGGGGTCGTGGAACGCGGCGACGAGGCGCTCGGAGTCGGCGAGGACCTCGTCGTCGTCCTGCACCACCGAGTCCGGCGGCAGCCCGCCGTCCTTCACCGACTTCGTCATGGAGCCGCGCGTCGGGTGGAAGCGCATCCCGACCTCGCCCGCCGCCCGGATCTCCGCGCCCCACAGGTCGCCGGCGCCGCGGGGTGCGACGTAGAGGTGGTCCGCCGACGTCGTCGTCCCCGACAGCGCGAGCTCCGCGAGCCCGACCCACGCCGAGAGGTACGCCGACTCCTCGTCGAGCCCGGCCCAGACCGGGTAGAGGCCGGTGAGCCACTCGAAGAGCGTCCCGTCGGTGATCAGGCAGCGCGTGAGGTTCTGGTAGAGGTGGTGGTGGGTGTTGATCAGCCCGGGGGTGACGAGGCAGCCGGTCGCGTCGAGCACCTCGGTCGCCTCGGGCTCCGGGCCGGTGCCGACCTCGACGACCACCCCGCCCCGGATCGCCACCCAGCCGCCCGGGACCTCGGTGCCCGCGTCGTCGCACGTGGCCACGAGGGTCGCGCCGCGCACGAGCAGGTCGGCACGTGAGGAGGGCCTGTCGGCGTGCTCCCCCTGATTTCTGACGTCAGGTGTCAGCGACGGACCATCGCTGGAACCACTCACGGCGTCCACAGGGCCTCGATCCGCAGTGTCGTGATCTCGGCGAGCTGGGCCCGCACGACCTCCGCCTCGGTGTCCGGGTCGTTCGCCAGGCGCTCCTGCAGCAGGGCGAGCAGTTCGGCGCCGGAGCGGCCCGCCGCGCGCACCAGGTAGACGTGGCCGAATCGTTCCTCGTAGGCGCGGTTGCCGTCGGCCAGCGCGCGCACGCCCGCCTCGTCCAGTCCGGCGACCCCGGCCTGTTCCCGTGCCCCGGCCCCGCCCTCCGGCGACCCGATCCGCGCGTGCCCGGACAGCGCCGCGGCCAGGCCCTTCTCGTCGAGCGCGAGGATCCCCGCGGTCGCGGCGCCGATGAGCGCCTCGAGGTCGGCGTAGGGCCGCGCGGCGACGACGGCCGCGGCCCAGTCCGGCGCGCTGCAACAGCCCAGGAGGACCTGCTCGGCGACGACGGCGGGCATCGCGTGGAAGCGGCGCAGCCCGGCGGCCGCGGCGGCCTCGCGGGTCGGGCGACCGAACAGGCGCAGCCGCGCGAACCCGCCGTCGGGACGGACCTCGACGCGCACCCGGTCGACGACGAGGTCGTCGTCGAGCCCGTCGGGCACGCCGAACCAGTGCTCGGCGTCGGGCTGCACCGGGGTCTCGGGCAGCAGTTCGACCTCGCCGCCGACCCGGGCCGGGCCGGGCCCGCCCAGCCCGACCAGCCGCACCGTCCCGGGCGCGTTGCCGACGAAGTGCGTGGTGTCGACGACGACCTGGTGGACGCGGCCCGCGACGCCGAGGGCCACGTCGACCCAGTCGAACCCGCCCTCGCGCCGGCGGCGGGTCTCCCAGCCCTGGCCCATGTGGGCCGCGGTGCCCGGCAGCAGCAGGTTCTCCGGCGGTGAGTAGTGCCGGTTCGAGGCGTCCAGCACCCGGCCACCCGCGGCCAGCGACGCGAGGTCGACCCCGATGCCGCGCCAGCGCCGGACGTCGGGCAGGACCTCGCCGAGGACCCGGAGCCGCGCGACCCCGCCGTCGGGGTGGATGCGCAGCCGGACGTGCGTGGCCGCACGGGGGTGCTCGACCTCGACGGTGTGCGCGGTGTTCCCCCGCAGCTCGGTGCCGCACAGCGGTTCCCACGGGCCGTCGACGACCTCCGCCGGCGAGGGGTGGCCCTCGATCCAGCGGACGTCGACCTCGGCGGAGTCGGGGTGGTTGCCGTCGAAGAACGCGGTGTCGACGACGACGCGGTGCACGATCCCGGGCAGGCCGAGCCGGATCACCGCCCAGTCGTCGCCCGCCGGGTCCATCGGTCCGGGGCCGTCCGGCACCGCACGGCGCCGTCGCGTCTCCCACCCGTCGTAGATCTGGCCCTTGTGGCCGAAGGTGTGCGCGGCGTGCGTCGGGGCGGCCGTCGAGACGAGGTTCTCCTTCTCCGCGAAGGTCTCGTCGCTGGCGGCCACCACCCCGCCGCCCGCGGCGCGCACCGCCAGGTCGACCCAGGTGTCAGCTCCGCTGGACCCGCTGGACTCGGCGGTCACGCGTTCCCCTTCCGTTCCGGGGCGAGCAGGCGCCCGCTCCCCGCACCCGGTGACGCCGTCCCGCGCAGCCACACCCGCCGCACCGCGCCGCGCAGCGCGAGCCCGGCGTACGGGGTCACGGGATGGCGGTGGTGCAGGGCGGCGGGGTCGACCTCGGCGATCTCGTCGGGGGCGAACGCCACGAGGTCGGCGTCGCGCCCGGGCGCGATCGCCCCCTTCGCCGCGGGCCCCCGGTCGAGGCCCGCGAGCGCGGCGGGCGCGGCGGACATCCAGGCGGCGACGTCGTCGAGGGTGTGACCCCGCGCCTGCGCCCCCGACCAGACGACGCGCAGCGCGAGCTCCAGCGACGACACCCCGCCCCACGCCTGCCCGAACCCGCCCTCCTTGAGCTCGGGCGGGCAGGGCGAGTGGTCGGACACCACCGCGGCGAGCCGGCCGGCGGCCAGCGCGCCCCAGAGCAGCTCGCGGTTGGACTCCGAGCGCACCGGCGGGCAGCACTTCCCCGCGGTGCTCGTGAGGGTCTCCGAGGCGAGCGCCAGGTAGTGCGGGCACGTCTCGCCGGTGATCGGCACCCCGGCGGCGCGGGCGGCGCCGATCTCCTCGGCGGCCTCGAACGCGGAGACGTGCAGGACGTGGACGTGGGCGCCGGTGCGCGCCGCGATCCCGGCGAGCCGCAGCACCGCGGTCGTCTCCGCACCGGGCGGGCGGGAGGCGAGGAAGGAGCGGTAGTCGGTGCCGGCGGGCGGGGCCTCCCCGAGCACCCCGTCGTCCTCGGCGTGCACCACCAGCGGTACGTCGAGCTCCGCGCAGGTGCGGGCGGCCAGCTCGAGGTCGGCGTGGGACACCGGCGGGAACTCCGGCACGCCGGAGTCGGTGAGGAAGCACTTGAACCCGCAGACGCCGGCGTCGACGAGCGCGGCCATCCGGTCGGGGTCGACCCTCCCGTCCGGGTCCGGCTCGCCGTCGCGCAGCGGGACCGCGCCGCCCCAGAAGGCGACGTCCACGGCGACCTTCTCGCGGGCGGCGTCGCGCTTGGTGACCAGCGCGTCCACGTCGACGGTCGGCGGGATCGAGTTCAGCGGCATGTCGACGAGCGTGGTGACCCCGCCGGCGGCCGCGGCGGCCGTCGCCGTCGCGAACCCCTCCCACTCGGTGCGGCCGGGCTCGTCGACGTGGACGTGGCTGTCGACGAGCCCGGGGAGCAGCACCTCGTCCCGGGCGAGGTCGACGACCGTGGCCGTCGCCGGCGCCGGGACATCGATCCCGGTGACGTCGGTGATCCGCCCGTCGGCGACGACGACGGCGGCGGGAGCGGTCCCGCCGGGCAGCACGGCGCGGCGGGCGCGGACGACGAGGGTTCCGGTGGCTTGCTCCATCGCCTGGCGAGACTAGCGGTCCCTGATTCCGGGCTGGAGCTCAGCAGAATCCCGTGATCCCGGCCCAGGCGGCCTCGTCGGGGGGCAGGTCGTCCCGGGTCACCGCCGCCTCGATGAGGCCGTAGGGACGATCGGCGGCGTGCCAGACCTCGTTGGGGTTGTCGAGGCCCCAGGTCGAGAGGTCGACGAGGAAGTGGTGCTTGTTCGGCATCGAGAACCGGATCTCGGCGATCTCCGGGTGGGCCTCCAGCACGCCCTGGCCCATCGCGTAGAGCGTCTGCTGCAGCGAGTAGCTGTGTGTGTCGGCGAAGCGGTCGAGCAGGATCTGGCGGACCGAGGCGAACGACTTGTCCCAGTCGACGTCGCTGGTCGTGTAGCGCCAGCGCGAGGACACCGCCGTCGCGAGGATGCGGTCGGTGGTCTCGACGAGCGAGGTGTACTCGACCTCCGGGAAACCCCAGAACTCGCTGCCGGTGCTCTTGAGGACGGTGAGGTCGGTCAGCCCGGAGATCACCGTCTCGGCCTCGCCGCGCTTGGTGACGACCACGGTGCGGGTCTCCGTGCCCGCGCGGACGAACGCGTGGTCGTGCGGGCCGGATTCCGAGGTCTCGATGCGCCCCCAGGAGTACTGCTCGATCTCCTGCCGGGCGCCGGTCACCTGCTCGTACTTGTCGACGAAGTTGCGCGCCATGCGCAGCGCGAACTCCTCGATCGTCGTGATGCCCCCGGTGCGGGCCAGGGCGTAGACGGTGTTCTTCTGCGTGTCCGTGGCGATCACGGCGGCGTTGGAGCCCGTCGTGTGCGTCTCGGTGAAGTCGCCGAACAACTGGCTCGTGACGTTGACGTCGGTGATGACGTGGCGAGGCGTCGAGCGGTCCACGTGGACCAGCCGGACCTCCGCCTTGCCGTACTGGTTGGTGCCCAGGACGATGCCCACTCGCGATCAGCTCCCCAGGTAGGTCGTGTGGGAGAACGGCCCGGCCAGGACGGGCAGGTGGTAGTGCGTCCGATGGCCGTCGAGCCGGACGTGCACCGTGATCCTCGGATGGAAGACGGTGCCGTGCGTCCGGGAGACGTAGTCGTCGACGTCGAAGGTCAGCGTCACGTCCCCCGGGGGGATCGGCTCGTCGTTGAGCCGCGAGACCCGGCCGTCGGCGTCCGTCGTCCCCCGCCCGAGCACGGTCTGGTCGGTGTCACGGACCAGGACGACCGGGATGCCCTCCGCGGGCTTCCCGGCCGACACGTCGAGCACGTGGGTGGACAGACGCTCGACGGGCTCGCTCTCGGGCAACGGGATCGATGCTCCTTCCGGCGGGCCGTGGTCGCTCGTCGAGTGAAGGCCAGCGATGTTGCCCTGCGGTGAACACCTCCGTCGCGCGGAGAGGTTCACTCGTTCGTCGTAGTGCCTTCACGGGGCGCGGACAACTGGTCGTGACGCGACGGGCGGCCGGCACCGTTCGTCCCCGGCGCGGCGTCGGGAGCGTGCGTGCCGTCCCGGGTCGCCGCGTCGTCGTCACCCAGCTCGTTCGGGCCGTCGGTGTCACGGACCCGCCGCAGCCAGGAGAACCGCGTCTTCGGCTGCTTCGCCGCCGGCGCGGGCGCCAGGTCGGACGGGTGCTCCTCGTCCGAGCGGGCGCGGGCGTCGATCTGCTCGTTGATGTAGCGGGCGATCTCGGCGGCCACCGCGACGACCGGGACCGCGAGGAAGGCCCCGACGATCCCCGCGACGCTGCCGCCGCCCGCCACGGCCAGGATGATCACCGAGGCGTGCAGGCCCAGACCGCGTCCCTGCACGAGGGGCTGCAGCAGGTTCCCCTCGATCTGCTGCACCGCGAGGATGAGGATCAGCACGATCAGGGCCTTGTAGAACCCGCCCGTGACCAGCGCGATGAGCACCGAGAGTGCGCCCGCGGTCAGCGCCCCGACGATCGGGATGAAGGCGCCGAAGAAGGTGAGCACCGCCAGCGGCAGCGCGAGCGGCACGCCGATGATCACCAGTCCGACCCCGATGCAGGCGGCGTCGATGAAACCGACGATCGCCTGCGAGCGGATGAACCCGCCGAGCCGGTCCCAGGCGCGGGCCCCGACCTCGGCGAGGTGCTCGCCCGCCGCGGAGCCGACCTGGCTGCGCATCCAGGGCAGGAAGCGGTAGCCGTCCTTGACGAAGAGGAACGCGAGGACGAGGGCGAGCACCATGTCGATGACGCCGCTGGCGATCGTCGTCAACCCGGTGAGCACGGTGCCGGCGATCGCGGTCGCGGAGCTCTGGAGCTGGTTGACCGTGCTCTGGACGACCTGGCCGATCTGGCTCTGACCGAGCCCGAACGTCGTCGAGAGCCACCGCTCCACGTCCGACAGGCCTCCGGTGGCGCCCGCGACGAGCTGCGGGACCTGCGCGACGACCTGCGGGGCGATCACGGCGATGATGCCGCCGACGATCGCGAGCGCCCCCACGACCACGATGATCGAGGCGAGCAGCGGCGGGACGCGGTGCATCCGCATCCAGGTGGCCGGTGGCTCGAGGACCGTCGCGATGATCAGCCCGAGGAGCACCGGGAGCACGATCGACCACAGCTGGCCGATGATCACGCCGATGAGCGAGAGCCCGAGCGCGGTGAGGACGAGACGCAGGCTCCAGCGGGCGGTCCAGGAGAGCCCGTCACCGATCAGCCGGCCGCGGCTCTCCCGCCTGCCCGACGGCGACCCGCGACCCCCTGTGGTGTTCGGCTGCGTCACGTCTCCCCGTCCCTCCGCCTCGTGCCCCGGGCGCGGTTGCTCGGAGGGTGCCCTGTCGTACCCGGCGGGAGCACGAAGGGCACCCCCGGATTCTGTCCTCCGGGAGTGCCCTTCGTCGCGGGTCGGCCGAACCTCAGTCGGCCATGGCCTTCTGCAGGCCCTCGTCGATGGCGTCGAGGAAGTCCTGGGTGTTGAGGTACGGCGCGTCCTTGCCGATGAGCAGCGCCAGGTCCTTGGTCATCTTGCCGTCCTCGACGGTCCGGACGCAGACGTCCTCGATCTTCTGGGCGAAGTCGACGAGGGCGTCGTTGCCGTCGAGCCGGCCGCGCTGGGCCAGGCCCCGGCTCCAGGCGAAGATCGACGCGATGGGGTTCGTCGAGGTCTCCTTGCCCTGCTGGTGCTGGCGGAAGTGCCGCGTCACCGTGCCGTGGGCGGCCTCCGCCTCGACGGTGCCGTCGGGCGTCATGAGCACCGAGGTCATGAGGCCCAGCGAGCCGAAGCCCTGGGCGACGATGTCGGACTCGACGTCGCCGTCGTAGTTCTTGCAGGCCCAGACGTAGCCGCCCTCCCACTTGATGGCGGCGGCGACCATGTCGTCGATCAGGCGGTGCTCGTAGGTGAGCCCGGCCTTCTCGAAGTCGGCCTTGAACTCCGACTCGAAGATCTCCTCGAAGGTGTCGCGGAACATGCCGTCGTACGCCTTGAGGATGGTGTTCTTCGTCGACAGGTACACCGGGAAGTTCCGGTCGAGGCCGTAGCGCAGCGAGGCGCGGGCGAAGTCGACGATCGAGTTCTTGAAGTTGTACATGCCCAGCGCGACGCCCCCGTCCTCCGGGAACTTCGCGACCTGGAACTCCATCGGCTCGCCGTCGCCGTCGGGCGTGTAGGTGATGGTCACCGTGCCCGGGCCCGGGACCTTGAAGTCCTGGGCGAGGTACTGGTCGGCGTGGGCGTGACGGCCGACGACGATCGGCTTGGTCCAGTGCGGGACGTACCGCGGGATGTTCGAGCAGACGATCGGCTCGCGGAAGATCGTGCCGCCGAGGATGTTGCGGATCGTCCCGTTGGGCGAGCGGTACATGCGGTTGAGGCCGAACTCCTCCACCCGGGCCTCGTCCGGGGTGATCGTCGCGCACTTGACGCCGACGCCGTACTTCTTGATCGCGTTCGCCGCGTCGACCGTCACCTGGTCGTCGGTCTCGTCGCGGTGCTCGATGCCGAGGTCGTAGTACTCGAGGTCGATGTCGAGGTACGGGTGGATCAGCTTGTCCTTGATGAACTGCCAGATGATCCGGGTCATCTCGTCGCCGTCGAGCTCGACGACGGTGCCGTCTACCTTGATCTTCGCCACGTCTGCGGGCTCTCCTCTCGCGCCTGGTCACGGCGCCGCACGGATACGGGGGCGCTCACCGGGGCCCGTCGCCGGTGCCCGTGCGCTCCTCGTGCCGCACGCTATCAACGCGGCCCGATCGGCGACGGCTCGCCGGGCGTCGCCCCGGTCACCGGCACGGGTGAGCGTCTACGCCATCCTCACGGCCACCGGCGGGGTGTCCGGGGGAGGGTGGGGACCGCATGGGCGACGACGGGACCGGCGACGGAGCGACCCGAGGCTCCGTACGCCGGGCCGGACGGCTGGCGATGCTCCCGCTCGGGGCCGCGGGCCGCTCGGTCTCCGGCTGGGGCCGACGGGCCCTCGGCGGGGATGCCGACGCGCTGGCCCGGGAGGTGCTGGCCCGCAACGCCGAGGATCTCTTCGCGGTGCTGGGCGGGCTCAAGGGCGGGGCCATGAAGCTCGGCCAGACGCTCGCCGTGTTCGAGACGATGGTCCCCGCGGAGGTCCACGAGCCGTACCGCGAGGCGCTCACCCGGTTGCAGACGACGGCGGAGCCGATGCCGGCGGCGACGGTGCACCGCGTCCTCGCCGAGCAGCTCGGCCGGGGCTGGCGCGACCGCTTCGCCGACCTCGACGACGAGCCCCTCGGCGTCGCGAGCCTCGGTCAGGTGCACCGCGGCACGTGGCGGGACGGTCGCGACGTCGCGGTCAAGGTGCAGTACCCCGGCGCCGCCGCGGCGCTGCGCTCCGACCTCGCCCTCATGCGCCGCTTCGGCTGGCTGCTCTCCCGGCTGATGCCCGGGCTCGACGCCCGTGCCCTGCTCGCCGAGATCGCGGACCGGACCGCCGAGGAGCTCGACTACCGGCGCGAGGCCGACCACCAGCGCGCCCACGCCGCGGCGCTCGCCGGCGACCCGGAGGTGTGCGTGCCCGCCGTCGTCGCCTCGGCGCCGCAGGTCCTCGTCTCGGAGTGGCTCGACGGCGTGCCGCTCTCGCGGTGGACGCTGCGGCCGGTGGCCGACCCGGCCACCGCGGTCGGCGCCGCCGACCAGGCCGAGCGCGACCGGGTGGCGGGCGCGCTCGTGGAGCTGCTGTTCTCCTGCCCGGCCCGGGTCGGCCTGCTGCACGCCGACCCGCACCCGGGCAACGTCATGGTCCTGCGCGACGGCCGGGTCGGGCTCGTCGACTTCGGGGCGGTCGCCGCGCTGCCCGACGGCGTCCCGCCGGTGCTCGGGCGGCTGCTCCGGATGCTCGCCGACGACGATCCCGGGGTGACCGCGGCCGCCCGCGAGGCCGGGTTCCTCACCGGCGACACCGGGGAGGAGGACGTCGCGGCCTGGATCGGCGGCATGGCCGACCCGCTGCGCGACGAGACCTTCCGGTTCACCGAGGCCTGGATGCGCCGCCAGGGCAGCCGGGTCGTGTCGCCGATGGGCGCCGCGCACCGTGGCACCGGCCGATCGCTCGACCTGCCCGCGCAGTGGATGTCGCTGCTGCGGGTGGTCGGTGGCTGGATGAACGTGCTGGCCCGCCTCGACGTGACGGTGGCGGTGCGCAGCTGCGCCGAGACCTGGGTCGCCGGGTTCGACGACCGGGTCAACGACTCGCCAGGGGCCCGCCGGTGATCGTCAGGGACACGAGGATGACGACGAGCCCGAAGACGGTGTAGGTGAGCACGTCGACCCGGCGCGGGCGGACGGCGAGCAGGGCGGCGGAGCGGTCGGGCAGGGAGGCCCGGAGGACGGCCGCGAGCAGCAGGGCGAGGCCGAGCTCGGTGGTGCCCTCGCGCCAGTGCTGCAGCCCGATCCGGAAGAACGCGATCGCCACGACCAGCAGCACCGCGCTGAGCGCCGCCTGCGCCCGGACCCGGCGCCCGAACGCGCGGACGTAGTAGCCGGCGGTCCGTGGCGGGCGGGCGTGACGACCTGCGCCGGGGCGTCCGCCGTCGCCCTCGGGGAGCACCGTCGTCGGGAGGGAACCGGTGCTCGTCACGGGACCCTCGACCGGTGCCGTGCCGGTGGCCCCGTCGCCCGTCTCGGGCGCGCTCACCCGGTCACGCCCCGCTCCCGAGCAGGGCCTCCGCGCGCTCGACCACGTTGGTGAGCAGCATGGCCCGCGTCATGGGGCCGACGCCGCCGGGGTTGGGGGCGACGAAGCCGGCGACCTCGCGGACGTCCTCCGCGACGTCCCCGAGGATGCCGTCCGGGCCGCGGGAGACGCCGACGTCGAGCACCGCGGCGCCCGACGTGACCATGTCGGCGGTGATGATGCCGGGCACCCCGGCCGCGGCGACGACGACGTCGGCGGCCCGGACCTCCGCGGGCAGGTCGCGCGTCCCGGTGTGGCAGAGGGTCACGGTCGCGTTCTCGGTCCGGCGGGTGAGCAGCAGCCCCAGCGGGCGGCCGACGGTGATCCCGCGCCCGAGGACCGTCACCTTGGCGCCGTCGAGGGGCACGTCGTAGCGGCGCAGCAGCTCGACGATGCCGCGCGGGGTGCAGGGCAGCGGCGCGGGCTCGTTGAGCACGAGGCGGCCGAGGTTCGTCGGGTGGAGCCCGTCGGCGTCCTTGTCCGGGTCGACCCGCTCGAGCACCGCGTTGGCGTCGAGCCCCTTCGGGAGCGGGAGCTGCACGATGTAGCCGGTGCAGGCCGGGTCGGCGTTGAGCTCGTCGACGGCCGCCTCGACGTCGGCCTGGGTGGCGTCGGCCGGCAAATCCCGGCGGATCGAGGTGATGCCGACCTTCGCGCAGTCGCGGTGCTTGGCGCGGACGTAGGACTGCGAGCCGGGGTCCTCCCCGACGAGCACCGTCCCGAGCCCGGGGGTGCGTCCCGCCGCCGTGAGCTTCGCGACCCGCTCGGAGAGCTCGGTGATGATGGTCGCGAGGGTGGCCTTGCCGTCCAGGATCGTCGCGGTCACGGCGCCATCATCGCGCGCCGGACCCGTCCGTGTCCCGGGTGCTCGCCGCCGGGGCCGCCCGGGAGCGCGCGAGCACCTCGAGGAGCTCCTCGTCGGGCCCCACGAGGAACGCCTCGTCGCCGGAGGCGAAGCGCGTGTCCCGGCGGGGCGGGTGCTCGAGCGGGGCGCCCCCGTTCGAGCCGGTGGCCCGGCGCAACGCCACGACCCGGGTGCGCAGCGACAGGTCGCGCATCGCGAGCCCGTCGAGCGCGCTGCCCGCCCCGACGCGCAGCCGCCCGAGCAGGAACGCCTGTCCGTGGACGGGGAACGTGGCGAGGACGTCGAGCCCGAGAGCGGCGCCGACGAACCAGGGTGCCGCGAGCTCGACGATCGAGCGCACCGACCCGAACCCGAAGCGGTGCGAGACGGTGCGGGCGAGCTCCCGGTCGAACAGCCGCAGCACCACCGGGACCTCCACGCTCCGCTCACCCAGGAGGTCGCGCACGGCCAGCCCGGTCTCGATGTTGGCCATGTCGTCGCTGGTGGTCACCGCGACCGCGGCGGCTCGCCGCACCCGCGCGTCGCGCAGCGGTGTCGCGGTCGTCGCGTCCCCGAACACCACCGGGATGCCCAGCGCGCGGGCCCGGGGCAGGTGCCGGTTCGCCGGATCGGACTCGACGACGACGACGTCCCGGCCGCGATCCCGCAGGGCCTCGGCGACCGACACCCCCACGGCGCCGAGCCCGATGATCACGATGTGCCCGACCGAGGCCGACGCCGCCCGCCGTCCCGCGGTGGTCGCGAGCCGGCGGCTGATGAGCATGTCGGTGAAGTACGCGATGGGGATCGCCGTCGTCACGACCCCGGCGAGCATGAGGAACACCGCCCACAGGCGCAGCCAGACCGCCTGGTCGGCGAAGCTGAAGTCACCGAAGCCCACCGTGGCGACCGACTCCACGGTGAAGTACAGCGCGTCGACCACTCCGAGCCCGCGCCCGTCGGGAGAGCGGTACCCGAGCGTGATGACGGCCGTCGAGATCACGAGCAGGCCCAGCAGCGCGGCGATCGCCCAGCGCAGCCCCCGGTCGGACTCCCGCCAGAGCGCCAGGACCGCGGCGGCGGTGCGCTGGAGGATCCCCGCGCGGCCGTGGGTGGCGTCGGGGTCGTAGCCGCCGCCCCGCCGGGTCGTCGGACCGCGCCGCGGTGTCGCGACGGCCGTCGTCGTCTCCACCCCCGCCTCGGCGAGCTCCCCGTCCGTGCCGAGCACCGTCACCCGGTCGCCCTGCCCGACACGGTGATCGCGGCTGGGGCACAGGAGCGTGGTCTCGTCCGACTTCGCGGTGACGGCGAGGGGGGCGAGATCGCCGTAGAGCGCGCGCAGGGTGGCGGGGGCACGGGCCGTGGTGCCTGCCGCGACGAAGCGCGTGCCGGCGACGTCGAGGCGGTGCGCCGGGCTGAGCAGGCAGGCCTCGACGAGGGCCGGGGTCACGAGGGCGGCGACGTCGAGGACGGCGCCGGGGCCCGGGTCGGCGGCGACGGCGCGCCCGATCGCGGCGTTGCCCAGCGAGGTGACGACGCGGACGTCGGGCCGCCGCTCCCGGACGTGCAGCGCGACGTGCAGATTGCGCAGCTCGCCCTGGTCACCGGCCATGACGCAGACGACCGCCCGCGCGGTGTCGAGCCCGGCGACGTCGAGGCTGCCCGGCACCGTCGGGTCGGCCTCGACGAGCCGGACGCCCCACGTCTCGAGGACGTGGGCGCCCCGGCCGTGCCCGCGGTCGTCGTCGACCACCACCACCGGCTCGCCGCGGTGGTGGAGCTGCTCCACGATCCGCAGGCCCAGGCCGCCGAGCCCGCACACGATCACGTGGGCGTGGGACGCCCCGTCCGCGTCCGGCTGCCCGTCCCCCCGCTCCGGGCGGGTGACCGCCTCAGGGCGCACGACGATCGAGCACGGCGTCGACACCGGCGACCGTGCCGGCGTAGACGGCGTGCTGCAGGACGCTGACGGTGAGCAGGCGCGGCCCCCATCGCCAGGGCACCGGGGTGCCGCCGAGGACGGGGAACAGGCTCAGGGCCATGGCCTCGCAGCCGACGAAGAAGGCCAGGCCCGCGGCCGGCTCGCCGTCGAGGCGGTGGCGCAGTTCCGCGTGCGCGGCCCCGACCGCGGAGCCGTATCCCCAGTGGACCAGCCAGAACAGCGCCCGCCGACCCGCGGCGCTCCGGGGGGCCCACCCGGTCACGCGCTCCAGGACCGTCGACGCGGCCACCACCACGTGGTCGGACTCGTCGTAGTCGAGGATCTCGGTGATGTCCGCGGGCGCCTTGTTCCGCCGCCGGGCGTACACCTCGCGGTACGTGCGGCCGGTCACCGTCATGGCGGCGGTCCCGGCCGCGCCCGCGATCACACCGCCGAGAAGACGGCGGGCCACCCCGATGGCCCTGTCCGATCGGGCAGGTGGACCGAGCGATGACATCGGTCGAACGGCGTGTCGCATGGTTCTGGAGCATGCCTGAACCGGTTCATCTACGGACGGGAGCAGCTCCCCTACCGTCAGTCGGTTCCCTATACGTCGTGTGGGAGATCACACTCAGACGGTCAGCGGGCGTCGAGAGGTGCACACGGACGACTGGGTGCACACGACGCTCGTCGAGAGAACGCACAAAGGAGTGGTGATGACCACAGTCGACGAGAGCGCCGGGGCGCATGCCGCCGAGACCCGGGTCGCAGACACGGCAGCCGCAGAGGCGGCTTCGGCGGCGGCCAACCCGGCGTTGGTCGGCCTCCCGACGTTCGTGATCGGCTCGATCGCTCTCGGGCTGTACCTCGTCGGTTTCACGGGGTCCGCCAACGCGGCGATCGGCATGGTGCCGATCCTGATCATGTGCAACGGCATCGGCCAGCTGATCGCGTGCATCTGGGCGATCCGGACCCACTCCGGACCGGTCGCAGCGATCTTCGGGATCTTCGCCGGGTTCTGGTTGAGCTTCCCGCTCCTCGTCCTCGGCCTGGCCCACAACTGGTTCGGGGACGCCACCACGACGGCGGCGGCCACCGGGGCGCAGGAGACGTTCCTGCTCTCCTGGCTGATCGGGGTCGTGGTGCTGACGCTGGCGACGTTGCGCCTGCCGGTGGTGTTCACGCTGCTGTTCCTGCTGGTCGACGTGGCGCTGCTGCTGGTGCTGCTCGGGACGGCGGCCGGCTCGACGGGGCTGCTGGCCATCGGCGGGATCGCGGTGTTCGCGTTCGCCCTGGTCGGGGTCTACCTGTTCTTCGACGCCATGAGCGTCGCGAACGGCGGGACCTCGCTGCCGATGGGTCCGGCGCTGATCAAGAGCTGATCAGGGCTGCGCCGACGGTCCTGCGAGGGCCGCACGGCGAGACTGACATGGTGGGGGTGCCTCCGGCCGTTCGGACCGGCCGGAGGCACCTCGACCATTGTCGATGATGTCCGTTGCCGTCCTGTGTCGGGTCGGCGACATCGTCACTGGAAGTCCCGCGAGCGCGACGGCACCACCAGCTCGAGACGCTCCACCCGGTCGGCCACGAGGTTGACCACCGTCGGTGCGTCGTGCGCGCGCTCCACCCGCCCCCGGATCACCAGCGCGGCGCTCGTGCGCGCCACCACCCGGTGTCGTGCCCAGAGCCCCTCCGAGCAGACGACGTTGAGCATCCCGGTCTCGTCCTCGAGGTTGAGGAACGTCGTCCCGCCCGCCGTCGCCGGGCGCTGCCGGTGGGTGACCACCCCGCCGACCTCGATCCGTTCCCCCTCCCCGACGGCCGCGACCCCGGCCACGCTCACCGCTCCCCGTTCCTCGAGCGCCGACCGCAGGTGCGCGACCGGATGACCGTCCGGGGTCACGCCGGTCGCCCACACGTCGGCGATCGTCAGCTCCACCGCCGACATCCCCGGCAGCGGGGGCGCGTCGAGCCCGACCGCGGTCTCCGGGAGCCGGTCGTGGCGCGCGCCCGCCCGCACCACCGCCGTGCCCGCCGCGGCCGCACCCGCCGCCCAGAGCGCCTCCCGCCGCTCGAGCCCGAAGCAGCCCAGCGCGCCCCCCGTGGCCAGGGCCTCCAGGTGCGTGGTGGTGAGGTCCGCTCGCCGAGCCAGGTCCGCGGCCCCCGCGAAGGGGCCCTGCGTCTCCCGGGCCGCCACGATCCGCTCCGCGACCTCGTCCCCGAGGCCTCGCACCCCGGCGAGCCCGAGACGGACCGCCACCCCGCCCTCGCTGTCGGGGTGCGGCTCCAGTTCGGGCTCGGCCCGGCTGCGCAGGACGTCCGGGCCGAGGACGACCACGCCGTGGCGCCGCGCGTCGGCGACCAGGCTCTGCGGGGAGTAGAAGCCCATCGGCTGGGCGCGCAGCAGGGCCGCACAGAACGCCGCCGGGAAGTAGTACTTGAACCACGCCGAGTCGTACACCAGCGACGCGAAGCTGATCGAGTGGCTCTCCGGGAAGCCGAAGTTCGCGAACGCCTTGGTCTTCGCGAAGATCCGGTCGGCCAGCTCCCCGGTGATCTGGTTGGCCGCCATCCCGGCGTAGAACCGCTCACGCAGCTGCTCGAG
Source organism: uncultured Actinomycetota bacterium (assembly GCA_963849235.1). Lineage (GTDB taxonomy): Bacteria > Actinomycetota > Actinomycetes > Mycobacteriales > Pseudonocardiaceae > Actinomycetospora. Next base: position 829,225 of record CAWKGY010000022.1, read on the forward strand.
CCGCTCCGCGGACCGCTTCGCCGACAGCGCCCGGCGCAGCTCGTCGGCCTCGGCCGCGCTGAACCCGGCGACGTCGGTGGCCAGCTGCATGAGCTGCTCCTGGAACAGCGGCACCCCGAGGGTCTTGCGCAGCGCCGGCTCGCAGAGCGGGTGGTCGTAGACGACCTGCTCCTGGGCGTTCCGTCGCCGGATGTACGGGTGCACCGACCCGCCCTGGATCGGCCCGGGGCGGATGAGCGCGACCTCGACGACGAGGTCGTAGAACTCCCGCGGCTTCAACCGCGGCAGCGTGGCCATCTGCGCGCGGGACTCCACCTGGAACACGCCCACCGAGTCGCCCCGCGCGAGCATGGCGAAGACCGCCGGGTCCTCGGGCTGCAGGTCGTGGAGCTCGAAGCGACGGCCGTGGTGGGCGGCCACGTAGTCGCTCGCGTAGTGCAGCACCGAGAGCATGCCCAGCCCGAGCAGGTCGAACTTCACCAGGCCGACCGCGGCCGCGTCGTCCTTGTCCCACTGGATGACGCTGCGGTTCTCCATCCGCGCCCACTCCACCGGCACCACCTGGTCCACCGGGCGGTCGCAGATGACCATCCCCCCGGAGTGGATGCCGAGGTGGCGCGGGAAGCCCGCGATCTCCTCCGCGAGCGAGGCGACCGCCCGCGGCATCCCCGGGACCTGGTCGCCCAGGTCCGCCCCGGGCCCCCACCGGTCGATGAGCTTGCTCCACGCGTCCTGCTGGCCCTGCGCGAAGCCGAGCGCCCGGGCGGCGTCGCGGACCGCCGAGCGCGGCCGGTAGGTGATGACGTTGGCGACCTGCGCGGCCCGGTCGCGCCCGTAGCGCTCGTAGACGTACTGGATGGCCTCCTCGCGGCGGTCGGACTCGATGTCCAGGTCGATGTCGGGGTAGCCGTCGCGCTCCGGGGAGAGGAACCGCTCGAAGAGCAGGTCCATCTTCACGGCGTCGACGTGGGTGATCTTCAGGGCGAAGCAGACCGCGGAGTTCGCCGCCGACCCGCGCCCCTGGCAGTAGATGTCCGCCTTCCGGCAGAACTCCACGATGTCGGCGACGATGAGGAAGTAGCCGGGGAAGTTCTGCCCCTCGATGATCGCCATCTCGTGGTCGATCACCTGCCAGGCCCGCGGGTTGTCCGCGCGGGTGCCGTAGCGCTCCCGGGCCCCCTGCTCGGTGAGGTGGCGCAGCCAGGTCGTCTCGGTCTCCCCCGCCGGGACGTCGAACGGCGGCAGCTCCGGGGCCAGCAGGGAGAGCTCGAACGCGCACTCCCGGCCGAGCACCGCCGCGTGGGTGACCGCCTCGGGGTGGCGCGCGAAGCGGGTGAGCATCTCCGCCCCGGAGCGCAGGTGCGCGGTGCCCGGGGGCAGCCAGCCCTCGGCCTCGTCGAGGCTGCGCCGCGCCCGGACCGCCCCCAGCGCGGCGGCGATCCGCGCCCGGTCCGGCGTGGCGTAGTGCGCGGCGGTGCTCGCGACGGTGGGCAGGCCTGCCCGGGCGGCGAGCTCGGCGAGCAGGTCGTTGCGCTCGACGTCGACGGGCAGCCCGTGGTCGGTCAGCTCGACGGCCACCGAGTCCGCCCCGAACAGGCCCACGAGGCGGTCCAGGGCCCGCGCCGCCGCGTCCGGCCCACCGGCGTCCAGGGCCCGGCGCACGTGCCCCTTGCGGCAGCCGGTGAGCACGACGACCTGGTCGCGCAGCGTCGCCGCGGTGCGCTCGAGATCGTGCACCGGGCGCCCCTTCTCCGCCCTCGGGTCCATCGCGGCCTCGGTGATCGCCCGCGAGATCGCCCGGTAGCCCGCGGGGTCACGCGCCAGCACCAGCAGGTGCTCCCCCTCGGGATCGGCCACCCCGTTCTGCGGGGCGGACAGCCCCAGGGAGAGCTCGGCGCCGAAGACCGTGCGCATGTCGAGCCCCTGGGCGGCCTCGGCGAAGCGGACGACCCCGTACATCCCGTCGTGGTCGGTGAGCGCGATCGCCTCCAGACCGAGCCGGTGGGCCTCCTCGACGAGCTCCTCGGGCTGGCTCGCGCCGTCGAGGAAGCTGTAGGTGGAGTGCGTGTGCAGCTCGGCGAAGGGGACCGTGGCCGTCGCGGCGGTCCCCGCACCGGAGGGCGGGCGGTACGGGGCACGCGAGCGGCTCCAGGCCGGCGAGTCGCCCCCGTCGCCGGGGTGCTGCACGTCGCGCGAGGGGCGCCGCCTGCCCTCCCGGACGGGAACGGCGCCGACGTCGGCCGGGTGGATCGTGCCGGGCCCGTCGACCTCCGAGGTGTCCCGTCCGTCCCGTGCGGACGTCCCGGGCGCTCCTGGCCCCCTGAGTTCTCCGGGTTCTCCGGGTTCTCCGGATTCTCTCCCGGTCGACGGGCGGGCCGGCCTCCCCGCGAGGATCCGCTCCATCTCCGACCAGCTCACCGCCGGATTGCCCCAGCCCATCCTGGCCTCCCGACCCGTGTTGGCTCGAACATGTGTTCGATGTCGTCGAGGGTAGCGCCGGGGTCCGACAGCGCGGAGCCGAACCGACGGAACCGCCCGAGCGGGCGACCGCCGCACCGATAGTCCCGACGATGGACTCGATGGTCCTGATCTGCTACTACTGCCGCATGGCACCCGTGACCCTCGCCCTGCCCACCGACGACCGGGTCCGGGCGCACGCCTTCTACCGCGACGGTCTCGGCCTCGCCGCGGTCGGCGCGCCGGCCGAGGACGGCGTGCCCGAGCCGCTGCAGGTCGCCGTCTCGGACGGGCTGACCCTCATGCTGATCCCCCGCGGCGGCTTCGGGTGGGTCACCGGTGACCACGAGGTCGCCGCGCCCGGCACCAGCGAGTGCCTGCTGAGCCTCCGGGCCGCGGACGACGCCGAGGTCGACGCGGTACTCGCCCGGGCCGAGGCGGCCGGCGCCACGGTGGTGGAGCGTCCGGTGACGCAGCCGTGGGGCCACCTCGCGACCTTCGCCGACCCGGACGGCCACCTCTGGCAGGTCATCCACACCTCCGTCTGGGCGTAGGCCCGCCCGAGGAGCAGGACCTCGCTCAGTCGTAAATCCCCTCCACCGACCAGCGGTCGTCGCGCAGCACCAGCAGCAGGGCCAGCCCCACCGCGTCGGCGGAGGAGGAGGCCGGATCGGGCGCCAGGTCGGCCGCCGGGTCCGGGTCGTCGCCGCCGTCGGCACGGGGACCGTCGTCGTCCGAACCGGTCGCCCCCGCCGCGGGCCAGGAGAGCGGGGGAACACACACGACCTGGACGCGCAGGCACCCGGCCGGGGCCCTCGGGTCCCACCACCGGCCGTCCTCCGGCCACGGACCGCCCCAGGCCCGCACGGGCGCCGTCCCGGCGTCCTCGCCGATCGCCACCTGCGCCGGGGCCGCCGACAAGCCGCCGCGGGGGGCTGCGCGGACCGGCCGCCCCTCGGCGTCGAGGACCCGGGCGGGCAGGGGCGAGGGCGGGACCGTGGACGGCGACGGGGCGGGCAGCGTCCCCGGCCAGGGCGCCGCCGGGTCGAGCGCCGGGGTCCGCTCGTCCCCCCAGGGCACGCCACGGACCCGTACGGCGGGCCCGCGACCCCCGCCGGGGACCCCGGTGAGCACCTCCTCGGGCCCGAGCAGCCCCTGCACCCGCACCAGCGCACGCCCGGCGCGCTCGTCGGCGACCCCGGTCTCCCCCCACAGCCCGAGCTGCAGACGCCCGGCGTCGACGACCTCCTCCGGCACCAGCCGCAGCGCCGCGAGCCCCTCCGCAGGCCGACCCCGCGCCGGACCCCGCCGCGACAACCAGCCCTCGAGCTGCCAGCGGACGCGGTCGGCGGTGGCGGCGGGGGTGAGCGGCTCGGCACAGCGCCAGGTGCGGGCGAGCTCCTCCCCGGCCGTCGTCCTGGCCTGGACCCCGAGGCGGGTGCAGGCGAGCCCGGCGTCGCCCAGGACGGCGTGGAGCCGCTCGGCGAGCGCCCGCGAGGCGAACGCGGCGGCGTCGACCCGGTCGACCGGTGGGTCGAGGGGCACCTCGACGGTGAGCGTGTCGGGCACGCGGCGCCGGGAGGGCGGGCGCTCGTCGAGACCGCGTGCCAACCGGTGGGCCCGCACCGCGGCCGCGTCGAACCGGGAGGCGACGTCGGCCGCGGGCAGGCCGGCGAAGTCCCCGAGCGTGGTCAGCCCCAGCCGGCGGAGCAGCCCGACGAGCTCGGCGCGGGCGGTCGCCCCCGGGACGTCCGCCCCGGCGGTGTCCGGCTCGACCCCGGGCTCCATCTCGAGCTCGGCGACCGGACGCGGGGCGAGGAAGGCCGCCGAGCCCCCGGGCGGGACGATCATGCTGCGGCGGGCCGCGAGGGCGGCCGCGAACACCCCGTCGGCCACCCCCACCTGGCACTCGACGCGGGCGCGGGCGGCGACGTGGTCGACCAGGCGCTCGCCGACGACCTCCTCGTCGCCGAAGTAGCGGGACGGACCGCGCGCCGCGAGCACCACCAGCCCGGGACGGATCACCTCGACGCCCGGGGTGACCTCCTCCACCGCGGCGGCGACCACCTCGAACGCCCGCGCGTCCCGGTCGGCGTCGCGACCGAGCACCGCCAGGTCGGGGCAGCGCGCCTGCGCCTCCCGTCGGCGCAGCCCCCGACGGACGCCCTGCGCGCGGGCGGTGGCCGAGCAGGCGACCACCCGATGGCCCACGAGGACGGCGGCGGGACGGTCGGCCGGGATGCCGGACTCGGCGCACGCGGCGACGACCGGCCAGTCCGGGCACCACAGCGCCACCACCCGGATCGGGGCCGCCGCCGGGTCCGCGGCGGCGCTCACCCCGTCCTCGCCGGCAGGTCGACCGGGGCCCGGACGTCCACCTCCCCCACCTCGACGACCTCGGCCACCCGCCCCCCGGGGCCGGGGAGCAGGACGTCCTCGCTCCGGTCCCGCGCACGCCCCCGGGCGCCACAGCGCAGGTGCACCCGCCGCGAGCGCAGCCGGCCCGCCCCGTCGCCCAGCAGCCCCGACCAGGTGCCCCCGGTGGCGTGCAGCTCGACGTCCGCCCCGGGCCAGGCGCCCACCGGGACCAGCACCGCCCCTTTCTGGCGCACCCGGGCGGCCAGCCGCTGGCGGTCCCCCGCCCGCCAGGCCGAGGCACCGCCGAGCACCACCACGTCGAGCCCGTCGACCAGCGCCGCGACCACGCTCGCCGGGCGCGGACCGGGCCGCGGGACCAGGGCGGTGCGGGCGAGGTCCAGCCCCGCCTCGTCGGCCGCGGCCAGACCCACGCCCGGGAGCCCGACCAGCGCGCACCACGAGCCCGCCCGCGAGGCCTCCGCCACCAGGGCGAGCAGCAGCGCCGTCGACCCGTGCACCGACACCGTCGACCCCCGCCGCAGCCCGCCCCAGGGCAGCAGACCGGTGAGCGGCCCGGCCACCGGCAGCAGGGCCCGCTCCGGGTCACGCGCCGGCTCGGGCTCGGGCTCCGGCTCCGGCTCCGGCCGCACCCCGCGCGCCGACGGGCCGGCGTGCGGTGCCACACCCCGGACCGCGGGCCCCGGGCGCGCCCGACCCGGGAGCTCGGACGCCCGGACGAGCCCCAGCTCGGAGAACCGCCGGGAGAGGACCTCGTGCGGGGACGCCTCGGCAGATGCGGCCATGACGACCTCCTCGTTCATCGAACACCTGTTCGAACGAGGAGAACGCTAACCCACCCCGCCGACAACGCGCCACGACGACCCACTGATCACCTCGGCGCGAGAGGTCCCGGCGGTAGCGGAGCACGAGAGGTCCCGAGCCGCACGCGACTCGGACTTCCCCTCACGCCGACCAGACGTCTAACCTCTGCCCATGCAGAGGTCCGACCAGTCGGGTGCGCGTCGCTACCTGTCCGTCGCGCAGCGGCTCCTCGACGAGGTCGCCGCCGGACGCTTCGTCGTCGGGGCGCGGCTGCCGTCCGACCGGGAGCTCGCCACGCGCTACGACGTCAGCCGCGCGACGGTCCGGGAGGCCCTGCTCGCGCTCGAGCTCATCGGGGCGCTCGAGGTCCGCCACGGCGACGGCACCTACGTCCGCGGGCCCCGCGCCGCCACCCTCGGGATCGAGGAGAGCGCGCTCGACGTCGCCCCTCGCGAACTCATCGAGACCCGGCGGGTGATCGAGCCGATCACCGCGTCGCTCGCCGCCACACGGATGGACCGGGAGTCGCTGCGCGCCCTCGCCCGGGACCTCGACGAGGCCACCGAGCTCGTCGGCGAGCCCGATCAGCTCTCCCGGTTCATGACCCTCGGGCTGGCGTTCCACGCCGAGCTCGCGCGGTCCTGCGGCAACGCCCTGCTCTCCGGCATCGTGGCCGGCCTCGTCGACGCGGAGTCCCATCCGCTCTGGGTCCTGGTCAACCAGCACGCGGTCAGCACGCTCGAGGCCCGCACCCAGCAGCTGGACCAGCACCGTCGCGTGCTCGAGGCCGTCGACGCGGGCGATGCCGACGCCGCCGCCCGGCTCATGGGCGAGCACCTGCACACCGTCGACGACATCGTCCTGCACCCCGCGGAGCCGGCGCGTCTCCCGGAGGCACCCGCCGCGCGCACCGACCCCTCCTGACCGACGCCACCACCACCCCACCCGGAGGTGCCATGTCCTCGCCCCGCCCCGCCGACCTCGTCGTGCACGGCGGCACGGTCGTCAACGCCGGCGGGCGCTGCCCCGCCACCGTCGTGATCACCGACGGCCGCGTCACCGCCCTGCTCGATCCCTCCGAGCCCCTGCCCGAGCACGTCCGCGCCGTCGACGCCACGGGACGCCTCGTGCTCCCCGGTGGCGTCGACCCGCACTGCCACATCGGGCAGCGGCTCGGTGCCTACGACCAGCTCGACGACTACGCCGGCGCGAGCGTGGCCGCCCTCTGGGGCGGGACGACCACCGTCGTCGACTTCGCCATCCCGGAGCCCGGCCAGAAGCCCATCGACGCGGTCCGCGACCGGCGACTCCGCGCGGTGGAATCGCGGTGCGACACCGCACTGCACGGCTGCGTCGTCCGGTGGGACGACACGACGTCCGAGCAGATCGCCCTGATGGCCGAGGAGGGCGTCCGCACCATCAAGCTCTTCACCACCTACCGCGACACGGTGATGGCCGAGCCGGACACGGTGCTGGAGGTGCTGCGCGCACTCCACGCGCAGGGCGGCATCGCCTACGTGCACGCCGAGGCCGACCACGTCGTCGAGGACGCCCAGGCCCTCGCGGCCGCCGAGGGCCGGGTCGACGCCTCCCACCACCACGGCACCCGGCCCGAGCTGGCGGAGTCGTCGGCGGTCGACCAGGTGCTCGCCACCGCCGAGCACGTCGGGGCCCCGGTCTACTTCGTCCACCAGACGACGGCGGACGCCGTCGACCGGGTCCGGGCCGCGCGTCGGCGCGGGGTCCAGGCGTACACCGAGACCTGCCCGCACTACCTCAGCCTCGACGAGGAGCGCTACCGCGGGGAGGACGCGGAACGCTACGTCTGCTGCCCCCCGCTGCGGCACCGGGACACCGTCGAGGCCCTGGGCTCGCGGGCGCTGGTCGGCGACGTGGACACCCTCGGCTCGGACCACTGCTGCTACTCGACGGGGCAGAAGACCGAGCACCGCGAGGACGTCCGGATCATGCCCAACGGTCTGCCCGGGGTGGAGACGCGACTGCCGGTGGCGTGGACCCGCCTCGTCGTCGAGCGCGGCATGCCGGTCGAGCGGTTCGTCGCGATGTTCGCGACCAACCCGGCGCGGCTCAACGGACTCGTGACGAAGGGCGTCATCGCGCCCGGCGGGGACGCCGACCTCGTCGTCCTCGACCCGGCGGCGAAGCGCCGGACCACGGTCGCCGACCTCCACATGCAGTCGGACTACACGCCCTACGAGGGCGAGGAGCTCAACGGCTGGCCCGACGTCGTGGTCGCGGCCGGCCGGGTGGTCGTCGACGAGGACGGCTTCCACGACCCGGGGGCGTCCGGGCGACCGCTGAGCGCGGCGCCCCTGCCCTCCCACCTCATCACCTGAGCAGGACAGGACCAGCGATGACCACCGAATCCACGCCCTCCCCTGAGCCCGACACCGCTCCCGGCACCGGCCGCGACGCCGAGGCGGCGCGCGCCGACATCCAGCACCGTCTCGGTCGCGCGCTCGACGCGATCCCCTTCCGGCGCGTGCACGTCATCATCCTCGTGCTCGTCGCGTGCGGGGCGCTCTTCGACGCGATCGAGCAGTACAACGTCGGGCTCGCGGGCCCCCTCATCGCCGACTACTTCACCTTGTCCAAGGCCGAGGTGGGGCTGCTCACCACGCTGACGTTCGCGGGCATGGCCGTCGGCTCGCTGATCGCGGGCGTGACCGGCGACCGCTACGGCCGCCGCGTCACCTACATGTACAACCTCGTCCTCTACACCCTGGGCGCCCTGCTGGCCGCCTTCGCGCCGAACTTCGGCTGGCTGCTGGTCGCCCGCCTCATCGTCGGGATCGGACTCGGCGGCGAGCTCAACACCGGCCTCACCCTGGTCGCCGAGCTGATGCCCACCCGGTTCCGCGGCGCGGCCGTGGCCACCGTCAACGTGGCCGCCGGCGGGCTCGGCATCTTCGCCTCCTCGGCCCTCGCCGCGGTCATGCTCGGCCCCCTCCAGCCTCTGCTGGGTGGTCCCGAGACGTCGTGGCGCTGGCTGCTCGGTGTGCTCGCCCTCCCCGCGATCCTCGTCTTCTTCTACCGGTGGTTCCTGCCCGAGTCGCCCCGCTACCTGTTGGTCGAGGGGCGGGTGGCGGAGGCGAACGCCGTGCTCGCCCGCCTGTCGGCGAACCGACTCCGCCCCCGCCGCGGCGCGGAGCCCGAGGACCTGCTCGGGGTGACCGAGGGGCAGCGCCTGCCCCGCGAGCGGGTGCGCTTCTCGGAGATCTTCGTGGGCGGCCTCGCCCGGAACACCGCGGTCATCTGGATCGTCTCGGCGATGACGTTCGGCGCCCAGGTCACCATCACCTCGTTCATGCCGACGGTGCTCGTGAGCCGGGGACTCGACGTCTCGACCTCGCTCGCGTACACCACCGTCATCAACATCGGCGGCCTGGTCGGGGCGATCCTCGCGAGCGTCTTCGGCTACCGCTTCCGACGTCGCCTGGTCCTCGGGTACGGCGCCGTCGTGGCCGTCGTCGTCGCCATCGCCTTCGGCGTCTCGTCGTCCATGGCGTGGGTCCTGCTCCTGGGCGGCGTGCTCCAGCTGCTGTTCATCCTGCTCAACACCACGGCCTGGGTGTGGGCGCCGGAGCTGTACCCGACGCGGGTGCGCGCGTTCGGCACCGGCGCGTCGGTGACGGTCGCGCTCGTCTCCGCGTCGCTCCTGCCGCTGCTCGCCGGCGTCATCTTCGACGCCGCCGGAGCCATCGGCATGTTCGTCCTCGTCGCCGTGCTCTACGTGGTCATGGCCGTCGCCGTGCGTTTCGGTCCCGAGACCCTCGGATCGTCGCTGGAGGACACGCACACGACCTGACCCGCGGGGAGACGACGCCGGGCCGGTCGTCCTCAGAACGCGGGTGCGGCGGCCCCCGGAGCGGCGCCGGTGCCCGGCGTCGAACCCCCGTCCTGCTGCTGACGACGTTCCGCGGCGAGGCGCCGCTTCCGGGCGGCCCGAGCCTTCGCGGCCCCCGTGCCCGCGCCCGTCGCGCCCGTCGCGGTCGTCGCGTGCGCCGCGGTCGACGGGGCGGAGGCGTCCGCGACGGCGTAGCCGGCCCCGAAGCCGCCGCCGAGCAGGATCAGGCCGGCCAGCGTCGCGGCAGCGGCCACCCGCACGCGCCGCGAGCGCCACCGGGGCGCCGACGACGCGGCCCCGGGCGTCGCGGCCCCGGGCGTCGCGGCCCCGGGCGTGGCGGCCCCGGGCGTCGTGTCCCGCACCGTCGGGGGAACGTCCGACGGCGGGTGCGACGACGCCGTCGACGGGTGCGGGACCGCCGGTTGCGTCGGCGGATCGGTCGGTCCCGACGCGGCGCCCGCCCCCGCGGACCCGTGGTCGTGCCCGGAACCGTCGTCGTACCCGGGCGCCTCGTCGTACCCGGGCCCGTCGTCGTGCCCGGACGGCACCGGGTCGTCCCCGTGGCCGGATGGTGCCGGTTCCTCGTACCCGGTCCCGTACCAGGGCTCTTCCTCGTCCCCGGGGTGGTCGTGCGGTCCGGTCACGGTCTCCTCCTGTGCGGGCGGGCTGGTGCCACCCGGAGGCTCCGCCCGCGGTGGGGCGCACCGCCACCGATCGGCCCCACCCTTCAGCGCGTGATCAGGGAACCGGCCGGATCGTCCCCATGATCACCAGGACGAGGCGAATCCGGACGCCCAGGCCTCAGGACCTCGTCATCCCGATGATCATCGACCGCCGCCCCGCGACCACCTCGCGGCGGCGAGGGCTGATACGGCGCGAGGAACGAGCGCCGGATCAGCGTCGCCCTGCCGCGAAGACTCAGTGCGCGAAGTGGCGCGTCCCCGTCAGGTACATCGCGACGCCCGCCTTCTCCGCCGCCTCGACGGTCAGGTTGTCGCGCACCGACCCGCCGGGCTGCACGACCGCGGCCACCCCGGCCTCGGCCAGCACCTCGAACCCGTCGGGGAACGGGAAGAACGCGTCCGAGGCCGCGACCGACCCGCGCACCCGGTCGCCGGCCCGCGCCACCGCGAGCTTCGCCGAGTCGACCCGGTTGACCTGCCCCATCCCGACGCCCACGGTCGCGCCGCCGGAGGCCAGCAGGATCGCGTTCGACTTCACCGCCCGGCACGCCCGCCACGCGAAGGCGAGGTCGGCGAACACCTCGTCCGAGACCGCCGACCCCGTCGCGAGGGTCCACGACGACGGGTCGTCCCCGGGGGCGTCGACGGCGTCGCGCTCCTGCACGAGCGTGCCGCCGGAGATCGGGCGCTGCTCCACCGCGGGCGGCGACCACTCGGCCGTCAGGACCCGGATGTTCTTCTTGCGGGCCAGCACGTCGAGGGCGCCCTCGGCGTAGGACGGCGCGACGAGGACCTCGGTGAAGATCTCCGCGATCTGCTCGGCGGCGGCGACGGTCACCTCGCGGTTGACGGCGATCACCCCGCCGAACGCCGACGTCGGGTCGCACGCGTGGGCCCGCGCGTGCACCTCGGCCACGTCGGAGCCGATCGCGATCCCGCACGGGTTGGCGTGCTTGATGATCGCGACGCAGACGTCCGCATCGCCGTGGTCGTGCGCGGCGCGCCAGGCGGCGTCGGCGTCGACGTAGTTGTTGTAGGACATCTCCTTGCCGTGCAGCTGGACCGCCCCGGCCAGCCCCGACGTGTCCCCGGGCTCGCCGTAGAGCGCCGCCGCCTGGTGCGGGTTCTCCCCGTAGCGCAGCGACTGGCGCAGCCGGCCGGTGGTGCCGGTCCAGTCCGGGAACGCCCCCTCCGGGGCGGGCGCCAGCACCGTCCCCATCCAGGTCGCCACGGCCACGTCGTACGACGCGGTGTGCCGGAACGCCTCGGCGGCCAGCGCCTGGCGGTCGGCCCGCGTCACCCCGCCGGCCTGGGCCTCGGCGAGCACCCAGGCGTAGCGGGTCGGGTCGGTGACGACCGCGACCGTCTCGTGGTTCTTCGCGGCCGCCCGGATCATCGCGGGGCCGCCGATGTCGATCTGCTCGACGCAGTCGTCGGGGGACGCGCCCGAGGCCACCGTCTGCGTGAACGGGTAGAGGTTCACCACGAGCAGGTCGAACGGCGCGATCCCGAGCGACTCGAGCTGGTCGACGTGGGTGGGCAGCCGCGAGTCGGCGAGCAGCCCGGCGTGCACGCGCGGGTGCAGGGTCTTGACGCGGCCGTCGAGGCACTCGGGGAACCCGGTGAGCTCCTCCACGCGGGTCACCGGCACACCGGCGTCGGCGATCCGCGAGGCGGTCGAGCCGGTGGAGACGACCTCGACGCCCGCGGCGTGCAGGCCGGTGGCGAGGTCGAGCAGGCCCGCCTTGTCGAAGACGCTGACGAGGGCACGGCGGATCGGGCGGCGACCGCCGGTCCCCTGCTCGGCGGGGGCGGTCTGCGGAGCAGCGGTCACTTCGATCCTCACTGTTCGTCCGGTGATGGTGGCGCCGTGGCGCACCAGGGCGGCCACGGTCTCGACGAGCATGCGGCGCTCCACGATCTTGATGCGCTCGTGCAGCGTCTCCTGGGTGTCGTCGGGGTCGACGACGACGGCCTGCTGGGCCAGGACCGGCCCGGTGTCGACGCCCGCGTCGACGAGGTGGACGGTCGCGCCGGTGACCTTCACGCCGTGCGCGAGCGCGTCGGCCACGCCGTGCGCGCCCGGGAACGCGGGCAGCAGCGCGGGGTGGGTGTTGATCGTGCGTCCGCCGAACCGGGCGAGGAAGGCCGGCCCGAGGACCTTCATGAAGCCGGCGGAGACGACGAGGTCGGGGTCGTGGGCGGCGACGGCGTCGGTGAGGGCGGCGTCCCAGGCGGCGCGGTCGACGGCGCCGTCGGGGGTGCGGTGGTCCCCGAGGCGCACGACGACGGGTGTGGCCCCCGCCTCGACGGCGCGGTCGAGGGCGGCCACCCCGGGGCGGTCGGCGACGACGGCGACGACCGCGACGTCGATCGCGGCGGCCTCGTCGAGCAGGGCCTGCAGCAGGGTCCCGGAGCCGGAGGCGAGGACGACGACGCGTGCGGGCGCCCGGACCTCCAGGCGTGTCCCGGCCGGGGAACCTCCGTGGTCACCCGGACCCGCGTGCGTGCTCAGCGCGATCTCCTTGCCGCCGGTGCACAGACCTGGGCTCCCGGCGTCTCGACGATCCTCGCGACCGAGACTAGTCGGCCTCCGCCGACGGGGCCGTGTCGGTCTTCACACCCTCGTCGCCGGGCGGCTCCGGCTCGTGGTCCTCGTCGAGGTCCCCGTCCTCGGCCGGGTCCTCGGCCGGGTCCTCGGCCGGGTCCTCGCGCCGGGTCCTCCGCCTCGTCCACCTGCCCGGACGTGCCCGTCGGGTCACCCTCGTGCGCGGCGTCCGGTTCCGGCACCGGGCCGGTGGCACGCCGCCCGGCGTCACCGCGCCGACCCGTGGCACCGCCCCGACCCGTGGCACCGCCCCGACCCGCGGGACCGCCCGCCGGGCCGACGAGGAGCGCGACGACCGCGCCGGGCAGCGCGATCCAGGCGAACGCGGCCAGCAGGACGAGCCCGGCGGGCACCACCACCGGGTCGAACGGTCCCGACCCGAGCCGCCCCCCGGCCAGACCGGCGGCGAGCGCGAGCACCAGGGCGGCGGTCAGCGCGGCCACCAGCACGGGACGCACACGGCGCAGCAGGTCCCGGCCGGGACCGCGCGGTGATCGGGAGCCCGCGGCCGCGTCCTCGGCGCCCACGGGTGCGAGCAGCCACCCGACGACCGAGCCGACGGCGAGGGGCAGCGCGAACACCAGGCCCGCCCAGCTCGGCGGCGGGCCGGAGGGCAGCAGCGTGGCCAGCGGGACGGGCGGGACCAGCCCCGGCGTGGCGCCCGTCGGGGAAGCAGCCACCGCGCCGACGGCGTACCCGGGCCCGAGCAGCCACGACGACGCGGCGACCACGGCGTTCGGCAGGTAGGCGGCGTCGAGGAGCCACAGGCCGGCGCCGCTGCCCGCGTCGGGCGCGACCGTCGCGAAGGAGCGGGCGACGGCGTCGGCGTGCGCGAGGAGGACGACGAGCAGGAGCGCCGCCCCGCTCGCGACCGTCGCCGCGACCGCCCCCAGACCCGCGCGTACACCCCGGGCCACCCACGCCGGCAGCGTGCGCACGCGGGCGGCGAGCCCGCAGGGCCCCGCGACACCGGCCGCCGCGGCGAGCGCGGCCAGCAGCCCCGCCACGGTGCCGGCGGTCGCGGGCGACGCGTCGGCGGGGATCGTCCCGGTGTCGGGGGTCAGCAGCGCGGCGGCCAGCACCCCGGCGGCGGCGTGCACGGCCGCGACGGCGGCGACGACCGGGACGCCGTCCGAGGTCCAGCGGTCGGGGCGGGCGTCGTCGGGGGCGTCGGTGGTCGGGCCGTCCGGGCCCGGCAGGGCGGCGAGCCGGAGGACACCGCGGCGGGCGAGCGCGGCGACGAGCACCGCCACCCCCGCCGCCGGCGCCAGCGGCAGCATCCCGAGGGGAGCGCCCGCGACGGTCAGCGGCACGAGGTGCACGGCCAGCCAGAGGGGGATCCCGGTCCCCAGGGCCTGGGCGAGACCGGGCTGGCCGCCCGGTGTGGTCCCCGCCGCCGAGGCCGTGATCAGGGCGGCCAGCACCACGACCGCCGCGTAGGACACGAGCACCGGGACGAGCGCGACCTCGGCCAGCACGCCGAGCCGCGGGGGCAGGTCCGGGCGACGCCGGGGCCGGTCCGCGGCGGGCGGTGCGGACGGCGGGGCGTCCGAGGTCGGGGCCGCTGCGCTCACGCGGGCCCACGATTCCACCCGGGTGCGGGCCTACCCGGGTGCCACGCCGAGGGTCAGGAGCCTCCTCAGTCGGCCTCGTGGGCGCCGGGCCGGTCCCGGCCGTCCTCGTCAGGCGTCCCGGAGGGCCCCGAGGTCGACCTGCCGGAGGCGGGATCCGTGCCGTTCGCCGGGACGCCCCAGCCCGTCGGCCGGGCGAAGCCGGAGGGCGGGGTGGCGTCGCCGGACCCGTCGGGGGCGGCCGTCCCGGTGCCGGGCCGCGCGGCCGACTCCCCGGAGGGCGGGGTGGCCGGGGCCGTCGCGGAGGGGGTCGCCGGGCTGCTGACCTCGGTCGTCGAGCCCTCGCGCGGACCGGAGGCCTCGTGGGCACCGCCCGCGGTGCGGCCGTCCGTGAGCGGCGTCGCGGTGGTCGGCGCGGGGACGGCGCCGGAGGAGGACGGGTCGGTGACGGCGCTCGACCCCTCCGTGGCGGACTGGCCCGCGGGTCCCGACGACGCCGGGCTGCGCGGCACCACCTGCGTGCGCGCCGCCGCCTCGTCCGCCGACGGCTCCCGACCCGACGACGAGAACGACATGGGCGGCCACGGCCGCTGGCCGGGGCCCGCCGGCCCGCCTCCCTGGCCGGCCTGACCTGGCTGTCCTCCCTGGCCTGCCTGTCCTCCCTGGCCTGCCTGTCCTCCCTGGCCTGCCTGCCCGCCCTGCGGCGGCCCGACCGCCCGCTGCGGGGCCGAGGCCGGACCGGGGCGCTGGGTGGGCCGTTCACCCGGGGACGCGAACGGGTTCGACGGGGCGCCGGACTCCGACGGGCCCGACGCGCCACTCCCGGGACGGCCTCCGGGGGCCGACGAGGGCTGCCGGACCTGGTCCGCGAAGGCCGGGGGCGTGTTGCCCGCGACGGTGGCCCCCGACGGGGCGGCGGACGAGGCACCGGCCGCGCGACCGGCGCCGACCAGGCCGAGCGCCGACAGGGCCGCGACGACCGACGCCGCGGCGGCGAGGACCGCCAGCACGACGACGACGATGTCGAACCCGTCGCTCACCTCGAGGGTCTGGAAGCTGACGAGGGCCGCGGTGACGGCGAGGACCGTCCCCGGCAGCACCGTGCGCGGGGCAGCGGGGAGCACGGCGACGCCGACGGTGAGGCCGCCGCCGAGCACGAGCGCCGGGAGGAGGCCGCCCGGGTCGAAGCTGGTGAAGAACGTCGCGAGGTAGGCGAGGACGGCCAGGCCCGGCGCGGCGAGCGCGGCGGTCCGGCCGAGACCGGTCGGGACGCCCGTCGCCCCGTGAGCGGGCGATCCGGACGCGGTGCCCGTGCGCGACGCCGTCGAGGAGGAGGGCGAGAACGGCGACCCGCTCCCGGCGGCCGGGGCGGCGGGCACCGTCGGGGCCGCGGCGGGGTTGCCGCCGCCGTGGCGTTCGGCGGGCACGCCGCGCGAGGGCGTGGGAGGCGGGCCGGGGCGTCCCCAGCCGGGCGGCTGCCCCCCGGGTCCCGGGCCCTGACCGCCCGGCGCGGGCCCCGAGCCCGGACCTCCGGCCCCGGCCCACGAGGACCCGCCGTAGGGCGAGACGCCGCCGAACGGCCGGCTCGGCGGCCCGACGGCCTGACCGGGCTGGGAGGGCGGACCGACCACGGTCGCGGTGGCCGGGTCGGCGGCGGGCGCCGGACCGGCCGACCCCGGGCCCGGGCCCCCCGAACCCGACGGCCCGGACGGCGCCGGCCCCGACGACCCGGAACCCGACGACCCGGGACCTGACGGCCCGGACGGCGCGGGGCCGGTGGGCGCGGACGCCTCCGACCCTGACGGTCCCTGGGCTGACGCGGCGGCGCCCCATCGCTCGGTGGAGCCCGACGGGCCGGAGCTCGAAGGTCCTGCACTCATCGGTTGTCCTCCCGCGGACGGCGTCGTCGACCCTCGGACCGGCCACGTCGGTGACGACGCGGCCGGTCCGGCGGCCCAGCCTGCTACATCCGGCCCCTAGGAGACGAGGGAACGCGCGAGGTCGGCGGTCTCGGTCGGGGTCTTCCCGACCTTGACGCCCGCTGCCTCGAGGGCCTCCTTCTTCGCCTGCGCGGTGCCGGCGGAGCCGGACACGATCGCGCCGGCGTGGCCCATCGTCTTGCCCTCGGGGGCGGTGAAGCCGGCGACGTACCCGACGACCGGCTTCGTCACGTTCGCCTTGATGTAGTCCGCGGCGCGCTCCTCGGCGTCGCCGCCGATCTCACCGATCATGACGATGGCCTCGGTCTCGGGGTCGGCCTCGAACGCCTCGAGGGCGTCGATGTGCGTCGTGCCGATGATCGGGTCGCCGCCGATGCCGATGCCGGTGGAGAAGCCGACGTCCCGCAGCTCGTACATCATCTGGTAGGTCAGCGTGCCGGACTTCGACACCAGACCCATCTTCCCGGGGCCGGAGATGTTGGCCGGGATGATGCCGGCGAGCGACTTGCCGGGGGAGATGATCCCGGGGCAGTTCGGGCCGATGATCCGGGTGCGGTTGCCGTTGGCGCAGGCGTGCGCCCAGAACCACGCCGAGTCGTGCACCGGGATGCCCTCGGTGATCACGACGGCGAGGCCGATGCCCGCGTCGATGGCCTCGACGGCCGCGTCCTTGGCGAACTTCGGCGGCACGAAGAGCACCGAGACGTCCGCTCCGGTCTCCTTCATGGCCTCCTCGACGCCGCCGAAGACCGGCACCGAGGTGCCGTCGACGTCCACCGAGGTGCCCGCCTTGCGGGCGTTGACGCCGCCGACGAGCTGCGTGCCCGCGGCCAGCATCTTGCGGCCGTGCTTCATGCCCTCGGAGCCCGTGAGCCCCTGGACGATGACCTTGCTGTTCTCGTTGAGGAAGATCGACATCTCAGGCTCCCTGCGCGGCCAGCTCGGCGGCCTTGGCGGCGGCGTCGTCCATCGTGCCCACCACGGTGACCAGCGGGTGGTTCGCCTCGTCGAGGATCCGGCGACCCTCGTCGACGTTGTTGCCGTCCAGACGGACGACCAGCGGCTTCGTGGCGTCGTCGCCCAGGATCTTCAGGGCCTCGACGATGCCGTTCGCGACCGCGTCGCAGGCGGTGATCCCGCCGAAGACGTTGACGAACACGCTGCGCACGTCGTCGTCCCCGAGGATGACGTCCAGTCCGGCCGCCATGATCTCGGCCGACGCGCCGCCGCCGATGTCGAGGAAGTTGGCGGGCTTCATCCCGCCGAACTGCTCACCGGCGTACGCGACGACGTCGAGGGTCGACATGACCAGACCCGCGCCGTTGCCGATGATGCCGACCTGGCCGTCGTCGAGCTTGACGTAGTTCAGGCCCTTGGCCTTGGCCTTCGCCTCGAGCGGGTTCTCGGTCTGCTGGTCGACCAGCGCGGCGTGGCCCTCGTGGCGGAAGTCCGCGTTCTCGTCGAGGGTGACCTTCCCGTCGAGGGCGATGATCTTGTCCTGCGGGTCGCGGACCAGCGGGTTCACCTCGACCAGCGTGGCGTCCTCGCCGACGAAGGTGTCCCACAGCTTCACGATGACGTTCGCGGCCTCGTCGGCCACCTCGGCGGGCAGCTTGGCCTGCGCGACGATCTCGTCGGCCTTGGCCTTGTCCACGCCGGCGATCGCGTCGATCGGCACCCGGGCCAGCGCCTCGGGCCGCTCGACGGCGAGCTCCTCGATCTCCATGCCGCCCTCGGCCGACGCCATCGCGAGGAAGGTGCGGTTCGAGCGGTCGAGCAGGAACGAGAAGTAGTACTCCTCGGCGATGTCGCTGGCCTCGGTGACCAGGACGCGGTGCACGACGTGGCCCTTGATGTCCAGGCCGAGGATCTTCTCGGCCTTCTCCTTCGCCTCCGCGGGGTTCTCGGCGAGCTTGACGCCGCCGGCCTTCCCGCGGCCACCCACCTTCACCTGGGCCTTCACGACGACCGCGCCGCCGATCTCACCCGCGGCGGCCTCGGCGTCGGAGGCGGTGTCGACGGTGCGGCCCGGCAGGACCGGCACTCCGTGGGCGGCGAAGAGGTCCTTCGCCTGGTACTCGTACAGGTCCACTCGTGAACTCCTCCATCACTGACCGGCAGCATCCGTCGGTGGACTCCGGCGGCGGCCCCGCCCCGCGTGGCGGCCCTGGGTCGGCGTCCATGGCGCGCCAGGGGGCGCGGCCGGACGGCCCGGGCCCGGTCGGCGGGACCGATGGGGACCCTAGCGGCGTGTCGCGCACCCGGGCGCGGCACCGGGGGCGACGCCCGCCACACCTACCGTGACGAGGGACTTCCGGCCTCGCGGATGCGCACGATCGCGACCACGGCCGCAGCGAGCGTCACGAGCAGACAGGCGATCGCGGCCCAGGTCCCGATGCCGACGCTCTCCCCGGCCCGCGGCGGCGTGAGGACCAGCGCGGAGAGCCGGACGACGAGCAGTGCTCCGGCCGCGCCGAGCAGCGCGAGCGCCCGCGCGGGCCGGGCGCGAGGCGCGAGCAGCACGGCGATCGCGACCCCGATCACCCCGGCGAGCGACCCCCAGGCGGCGGCGCCCGGGTTCTGCCACACGCCGCCCGCGGCGTTGGCGGCGAGCGCGTCGCGGGCGAGGGGCCCGCCGAACCCGGGGACGGCGAGGACGGCGGCGAGGGCGGCCAGCGGCAGCATGGTCGGGTCGGGCTCGACGGTGTCGGTGCCGTCGGCGGGTCGTGCGCCGAGCGGGGTGCCGGACGAGGACCAGGCGACGTCACGACGCTCGGCGAATCCCGCCCCGACGGCGAGCACCGCGGTCAGCACCGAGAGCACGAGCGCGGCCACGACGGCCCAGCCGCCCGTGGCGACCCCGACCCCGGCGGTCGCCGCCCCGGCCGAGCCGAGCCCCGGGTCGAGGACGGCGGCGGGGGTGCTGCCCCCGTCGACCCCGGCGAGCACGACGTCGAGGGCCGGGCCGGCCGCGAACGGCACGGTCAGCCAGGCGACGGACAGCGTCGGCCGCGCCCGGACCACCACGCGCGGGGTCCCGACGACGACGAGCAGGGCCGGCACGGCGAGCACGACCGCGGCCGGGAGCAGCAGGATGCCGGTCCCGGTCTCCAGCGGGCTGCCCGCGGCGTCCGAGGAGCCGGTCAGCGTCGGCAGGAGGGCGCCGAACAGCGCGGCGGCGGCCGTGAGGAGGGCGGCCACGCCGGCCGCGCGGGAGCGCAGCACCGCGGTGCGCGCCGGCACGCCGATGAGGACGAGGCCGCCGGCGACGGTGAGGACGGCACCGGGCGAGACCGCGAGGCCGTCGCGGGCGATCGAGGCCGCGAGCACGGGGGCCACGCCCGCCACGACGCCCGCGCCGAGCGCGGTGTGGACCGCGCGCCGGACGCGCATCCCGGTCTCGTCGGCCTCCGTCGGGGCGCCGCGCCGACGCACGCCCGCCCCGCCGCTCACCGCCCGGACCCCCGGCAGGAGGGCGACGACGACGACGGTCGCGGCGAGGACCGCGATGCCCACGCCGGCGGGTGGTGCCGTGTCGAGGACGGCGTGCGGCGCGAAGCCGGTGCCCGGTCCGGCGACGGAGAACGGGGCCGCGACGAGGCCCGCGGCGACCACGAGGGCGCCCGCCACGGGGCGCAGCAGCGCGGACCCCCGCTGGGTGCCGAACACCGACCCGCCGGTGCCGCGGGCGAGGAGGACGAGACCCGTCGTCGCCACCGTCGCCGCCGCGAGCAGGGCGACGTCCGCCACGACGAGCGCCGCGGCGAGCCCGGCGGGCAGCCCCGAGGTCCCGCTCGCGAGGACGTCGGGACGGGCGGCCGAGAACGGGTCGACCAGGAGCCCCAGGTCGACGAGCAGGCCCCCCGCGCCGAGCGCCCCGAGGGCGGCAGGCGCGGACAGCGACGCGGCACCGAGCCGACGCCCGGCCCGACGGGTCGCGAGGCCCGGAGCGACCGCCGCGATCAGTCCCACCAGGGGCGCGAGCACCCCGGCCATACGGACCGGGGCCCCGAGGTCGCCCGGCGCGGCCAGGGCGACACCGACGCGCAGCGCCGCGGCGACGGCCACGAGCACCACGGCGATCCACCACGCCCGGGACGGGCGCTCCGGCGCCGGAGCACCCGGCACCGGCCGCGTCGGACCGGCCGGGGCGGGCCCGGGGGGCCGCGACCCGGCGTCGGCCGGTGAAGCCGTCATGCCCCCGGAGGGTAGGGCGGCGCCGGCGGGACGCATGCACACACCCGGTCGGTCGACGTGTCGCGAGCTGGATCGATCACCCGACACCCCCGACGCGACACGCCGGTGAACGTCGCCTAACGTCCATCACATGGACGTGACCGGGGTCATGTCGCCGACGCGGGCGACGACCGCTGAGCCGGAGGCGCCGGTGTCCGCGCCGGCCACGGTCGCCTCCGTCGCCGCGACGGCGTGGAACGGGCTGTCCTACCTCGCGCGCACGATGGGCGTCCCCCGCGGCCTGCGCGGGCTCGCCGTCGAGATCGCCTACACGGCGGTGCACCTGTCGGTGTACCCGTGGGGGCTGCTCGACGAGGCCCTGCGGCCCGGCGGCGTGCACGTCCACCACCGCACCGACCACCTCCCGCCCGGTCAGCGTTCGCTGCTGGTCTCGGACCTCGACGGCTCGGCGACCCCGGTGCTGCTCGTGCACGGCATCGTCGACAACCGCTCGATCTTCGTGCACCTCGCCCGCGTCCTGCGCCGCCGCGGCCACGGCACCGTCCAGGCGGTCAACTACAGCCCGATGACGGCGTTCACCGGTGACGTCCGGGCCGCGGCGCGGGACCTCGGCGAGCACGTCGAGCGGCTGTGCGCGGTCTCCGGCGTCGACCGGGTGCACGTCATCGGCCACTCGCTCGGCGGCCTCATCG
The DNA here is from genome assembly GCA_963849235.1 of uncultured Actinomycetota bacterium. Taxonomy (GTDB): domain Bacteria; phylum Actinomycetota; class Actinomycetes; order Mycobacteriales; family Pseudonocardiaceae; genus Actinomycetospora. The sequence continues at coordinate 850,421 of CAWKGY010000022.1, forward strand.
CGCGGTACTACGTGCAGCGCCTCGGCGGCGACGCCCGCGTCGACACCCTGATCACCCTCGGGACCCCGCACCAGGGCTCGCAGATCGCGCACCTGCTCCCGCCGACCACGGTGCCGCGCCAGCTCCAGCCCGGCTCGGACCTGCTGCGCGAGCTCGCCGAGCCCGCCCCGGGGTGCCGGACCCGCTTCCTCGCGGTCTGGAGCCGGATGGACCAGCTGATCATCCCGCAGCGCAACGCCCGCCTCGAGCACCCGGACCTGCAGGTCTCGAACGTGCGGCTCGACCACGTCGGCCACATGGCGATGACCATCGACCCCGACGTCGTGCACCTCGTGACGTGCGCCCTCTCGGGGACCCGCCCGACGCGGGAGCGCGCGGCGGTGCGGGCCGGCGCCGCCACCACCAGCGCCGCGGGCTGACCCCGGCTGACCCCGGGCGGTCCGCGCGCGGCACGCCCGGACCCGCCGCGGTTCCCCGCGTCACCCGACCCGACGACGACCGCTCGGCGCGCTCGGCCGTGCGCACGGCGTGCCACCCGGGGAAGTCGTGGTCGGGAGTTTGCCCGGCCTTGGGATTCCGTGCCACCGTCCGTGGGTCCACCATCACGGTGCAGTCACGAACGGCTCACGGATCGACCCCGACGATCCGACCGGCGCTCCCCACGCCACCGACGCCGAGCGGCCCGCGCCCCGATCCGCGAAAGGATGGTCGTGGCGCGTCACAGCTCCCCCCGCCCGGCTCCGCCCTTCGCACCGTCCGCTCCCCGCGGACCGCGCCTCCCTCGCCCCGCCCTCCCCGGACCGGGCCTGCTCGCCGGCTTCGGCCCGCCCGCCCTCGCGGGCGGCCCGTCCCTCGCGGGCGGCCCGTCCCTCGCGGCCGTCCCCGCACCGAGGAGTGACGGCCCGTCGGCCCGGCGCCGCAGCCCGGGTGCCCTGACCGGGCGCCTCGCCGTCACCGCCGTCGCCGCGGGCGCGATCGCCACCGCGGGCCACGCGCTCGCCACGGACGTCGACGCGCCGACCGGCGAGACGCAGGCCGACCTGGCCCTGTCCTCGGCGAACACCGCCGCCGGGCCCGCCCCGGACGCCCTCGACGCCGCCACGACCGGCGTCATGGCCGTCTCCCCCGGCGCGGACCGGACCGGGACGCCGCACGCCGCGGCGCTCGCGAAGGCCCGCAAGGTCACCGACGCGGCCGCCGCGCGCGATGCCGCGGCCCAGGCGCCGCAGTTCGTCAAGCCCGCCGAGGGCCGGTTCACCTCCGGGTTCGGCGCCCGCTGGGGCACCTCCCACAAGGGCGTCGACATCGCGAACGCGATCGGCACCCCGATCAGGTCCGTCGCGAAGGGCACGGTCGTCGAGTCCGGCCCCGCCAGCGGTTTCGGCATGTGGGTCCGCGTGCAGCTCGAGGACGGCACGATCAACGTCTACGGGCACGTCAACCGCTCGTATGTACACGAGGGCCAGAAGGTGACGGCAGGCCAGGAGATCGCCGAGATCGGCAACCGCGGCGAGTCCACCGGCCCCCACCTGCACTTCGAGGTGTGGACGCCGGGCGGCGCCAAGATCAACCCGCTGCCCTGGCTCTCCGCGCGCGGTATCTCCCTGGGCGCCTCCGCCGGGTGAGCCCGCGCCCGGTCGCGCACCTGGCGGCGCGGGCGCACGCTGGTCGGTGACCCGCCGACCCCGTGAGAAGGCAACCCTGAGCGCCGTCGAGGACACCCGCCCCACCCACCTCGCCGGGCACTACGCGCCGGTGCCCGACGAGATCGACGCGGTCGACCTCCCCGTCGAGGGGACGCTGCCGCCCGAACTGGACGGCCGGTACGTGCGCAACGGGCCCAACCCGCTGCCGGGCGACGATCCGGGGCACTGGTTCCGGGGCCACGGGATGCTCCACGGAGTGCGGCTGCAGGCGGGCCGCGCGAGCTGGTACCGCAACCGGTGGGTGCGCACCGGTGCGCTCGCCGGCCGACGCTTCCTCACCTGGCGCGGGGTCGACCTCACCGCCGTGCCCGCCAACACCCACGTCATCGAGCACGGCGGGCGGCTGCTCGCCCTCGTCGAGCAGGGCCTGCCGTACGAGGTCGACCGCGACCTGGGCACCGTCGGGCCCTGTGATTTCGACGGGCGGCTGCACACCGCGATGACCGCGCACCCGAAGACCGATCCGGTCACCGGTGAGCTGCACTTCTACGGCTACTCCCCGGTGCCGCCGTACCTGACCTACCACCGCGTCTCGGCCGCGGGCGAGCTCGTGGTCAGTCGTCGCGTGAGGGTGCCGAAGCCGACGCTCATGCACGACGCGGCGATCACCGCGCACCACGTCGTGTGGCTCGACCTGCCGCTGACCTTCAAGAAGCGGCGCCTGTTCTCCGGATTCCCCTTCGAGTGGGACGAGTCCTACGGCGCCCGCCTGGGCGTCATGCGCCACGACGACCCGACGGCGACCGTGCGCTGGTTCGAGATCGACCCCTGCTACGTCTTCCACGTCGGCACCGCCCACGAGGACGACTCCGGGCGGATCGTCCTCGACGGCGCCCGCTACTCCGCCGCGGACATGGCGAGGACCTGGACCCGGCCGGGTCGCCGGGCCGCCGCGGGGGCGGCCGGCGCCGACCCCGCCGGGGAGGCCGCCGCCCTCGGCGTGGCGCGGATGCACCGCTGGACGCTCGACCCGGCCACCGGCGGCGTCACCGAGAGCCCGCTGCACGACCGACCGGTGGAGTTCCCGACGGTGGACCCGGCGCGGGTCGGGCGGGCGGCGCGCTACCGGTACGCCGTGACCTCGACCGACCGTGCCAACGCGATCGTGCGGCTCGACCTGGAGACGGGGAACGCCTCCGCGCACGAGCTGGGCCCGGACGTGAAGGCGGGCGAGGCGGTGTTCGTGCCCGCGGCGCGGCCGGACCGTGGCGAGGACGAGGGCTGGCTGTTGACGATCACGACCCGCAAGGAAGGACAGCACGCCGATAGGGGCACGGCGTCGCGCCTCCTGGTCCTCGATGCCGCCGACGTCGGCCGGACGGTCGCCGCGGTGACCCTGCCCCGCGCCGTCCCGACCGGCTTCCACGGCTCCTGGCTCCCCGAGCCCGCCGCACCGTGAGCCGGCGCGACGGGCATGTGGCTCAGGCCGCGCGCACCAGGTCGCGGGCCCGGGCGATCCGCGGGGGCATCGGCGGGTCGGGCAGCAGGTTCGTCGCCCCTCGGGTGAGGCGCAGCGCCACGGTGGTGGCGGCGTCGGTGGTGGGCAGACCGGGCAGGCCGTAGAGCCGCCGGGCCCAGCGGGGCAACGTGCCGAACGCGAGCGCGGCGATGGTCGAGAGGGCGATGGCGGCCGACGCGGGCGCGTGCGGCTGCGGGGTCAGCAGCCCGCCCACGCCGAGCCGGGCCTCGTCGCAGAGCCGCAACCCGGGGCGGACCCGGTCGAAGTAGGCGGCCATCTGGGCCCGTGACGCGGGCACCGTCGTGGGGTCGAGCCCCACGACCTCCGCGGCGCGGACGCTCTCGGCCAGGTAGGCGTCGGCGTCGGCGTCGTCGAGGACCCCGGCCCGGCGGGCGATGTCGACGTAGGAGTCGATCTCGCAGGCGTGCACCCAGAGCAGGTTGTCGGGCAGGTCGAGGCGGAAGTCGGTGCCGGTGTCCGGGTCGAAACCGCGCAGCGTCGCGTGCAGCTTCCGGACGCGGCCGGCGGCGGCCTCGATCTCGGCGGTGCTGCCGAACGTGCGGGTGCCGACGAACTCCACGGTGCGCTGGAAGCGCGGCCAGGCCTTCTTCGGGTCGAACAACGCCGAGTTCTGGTAGGTCCCGCGCATCACCCGCGGGTGCAGCGACTGCAGCAGCAGCGCCCGCATCCCGGCCACCCACAGCACCGGCTCCAGGTGGACCCGCCACGTCACCGAATCCGGCCCGAACAGCCCGTCGTCGTGCCCCTCGTCGATCGTGTCCACGAAAGCTCCCCGGTCGTCGGTCCCGACGGGCGGTTCCCTGGTCGACCGCATCCGTCCGGGGCTACCCGCGGGCAAACCGCCCGGGGCCGACGATCAGAGCTTCTGCATCGGCACGCCGCCGATGAGCATGAGGCGCACCGTGCCGGCCGAGCCGAAGTCGATGGTGGCCGTCGCCTTGGAGCCGACGCCGTCGACGACCGTCACGAGGCCGAGCCCGTACTTGTCGTGGCTCACGCGGTCGCCGACCTCGAGGTGCAGCGTCGGCGTGCCGAGCCCCGACGAGCGCATCGGCGACGGCCGGGACGCGGCACCGGTGAGGTCGCGGCCCCAGCTGCGGCCCGAGCCGAAGCTCGTCCGCGCGCTGGGGGCCGACCGCTCGGGAGCGCTGCGCCGCCAGTCGACGACCTCGTCGGGCAGCTCGTCGAGGAACCGCGACGGCGGGTTGGCCTGGGGCTGCCCGAACGCCGAGCGCATCAGCGCCCGCGACACGTAGAGCCGCTGCTGGGCGCGGGTGATCCCGACGTAGGCCAGCCGCCGCTCCTCGGAGAGCTCGGCCGGGTCGGCCAGCGCCCGCTGGTGCGGGAACACGCCGTCCTCCCAGCCGGTGAGGAACACGACCGGGAACTCCAGGCCCTTCGCCGTGTGCAGCGTCATGAGGGTGACGACGCCGTCGCCGCCGTCGGGGATCGAGTCGGCGTCGGCCACCAGCGACACCCGCTCCAGGAACGCCTCGAGCGAGCCCGGTTCGGGGAGGCCGTCAGCCACGTCGACGGCCTGGGCGGCGACCACGACGCCGGCGGGGACCTCGGCCGCGCCGTCGGCCTGGGCCGCCTCCGCGATCGCGGCGTTCGCCCGGGCGTCCCCGACGAACTCCCGCGCGACGCTCACCAGCTCGGTGAGGTTCTCCAGGCGCGTCTGCTCCTGCGGGTCCTCGGAGTGCTCGAGCTCGGAGCGGTAGCCGGTCTTGTCGAGCACGGCGTCGAGGGTGTCGGCGACCTCCTCGCCGGTCGCGACGCCCTCGGCGAGGGAGTCCATCATCTCGACGAAGTCGGCGATGTTGCGCTGCGAGCGGGTGGCGAGGCCGTGGACCTCGCCGGCCGCCGCCCGGCGCAGGGCGGCGGCGAAGGTGACGTGCTCGCGCTCGGCGTGGTCGGCGACGACGGCCTCGGCGCGGTCGCCGATCCCGCGCTTGGGCACGTTGAGGATGCGCCGCAGCGAGACGGTGTCCTCGGGGTTGGAGAGCACCTTGAGGTAGGCCAGCGCGTCGCGGACCTCGCGGCGCTCGTAGAACCGCACGCCCCCGACGATCTTGTACGGCATGCCGAGGCGGACGAACACGTCCTCGAAGACCCGGGACTGGGCGTTGGTCCGGTAGAAGACCGCCACCTCGCCGAAGCGGACGTCGCCGGCGTCGACGAGCCGGTCGATCTCGGCGGCGACGAACGCGGCCTCGTCGTGCTCGTTGTCCGCGACGTAGCCGACGACCTTCTCGCCGTCGCCGGAGTCGGTCCAGAGCCGCTTGTCCCGGCGGTCCGCGTTCCGGGCGATCACGCCGTTCGCGGCGGTGAGGATCATCTGCGTGGAGCGGTAGTTCTGCTCCAGCAGGATCGTGCGCGCCTCGGGGTAGTCGCGCTCGAACTCGATGATGTTGCGGATCGTGGCGCCGCGGAACGCATAGATCGACTGGTCGGCGTCGCCCACCACGCACAGCTCGGCGGGCGGGGTGGAGCCGTCGTCCGAGCCCGACGAGAGCGCCCGCACCAGGCTGTACTGCGCGTGGTTGGTGTCCTGGTACTCGTCGACGAGCACGTGGCGGAAGCGTCGCCGGTAGTGCTCGGCGACGTCGGGGAAGCGGGTGAGCAGGTCGACGGTGCGGCCGATGAGGTCGTCGAAGTCCAGCGAGTTCGACGCCTGCAGGCGCTGCTGGTAGACCGCGAACACCTCGGCGCACCGACGCTCGTAGTCGTTGCCCGCGGCGTCGGCCGCGGTGAGCGGATCGGTCAGCTCGTTCTTCCACGCCGAGATCTGGCCGAGCAGCCCGCGGGGCGGGTAGCGCTTCGGATCGAGGTCGAGCTGCTTGGTGATCGTCGCGACGAGCCGCCGGGAGTCGTCCGCGTCGTAGATCGAGAAGCTGCTCGACAGGTCCAGGTGCTTGTACTCGCGGCGCAGGATGCGCACGCACATGGAGTGGAACGTCGACACCCACATCGCGTTCGCCCGGCGCCCGACGAGGGCCGCGACCCGTTCCCGCATCTCGGCGGCGGCCTTGTTGGTGAACGTGATGGCGAGGATCTGCCCGGGGTGGGCGCCGTGGGCGAGCTGCCAGGCGATCCGGTGGGTGAGCACCCGGGTCTTGCCCGAGCCCGCTCCGGCGACGATGAGCAGCGGCGAGCCGGAGTGCACCACGGCCTCGCGCTGCTGCGGGTTCATGCCCTCGAGCAGTGCCTCCGCCTGCTCGTGGCGCCGGTCGGGCCGGCGGGCCTCGGGGCGGTCTCCTCCCCCGGGGGCCGCTGCGCCGGTGCCGGCCCCGGCGTCGGCCGTGTCGGCACCGCCCGGCCCGGTGCGGCGCAGCGCGGTGGTCCCCGCGGCGCCCGCGAGCCGTGCCGCCAGCCCGGCCGCCGCGCTCGGTCGGGCCCCCCGGGCCGACCCGGTGTCAGTGCTACTCATCGCCTCGCCACGCTACCCGGCACCTCCGACGGACCGGGCGCGGTCGCGCCGATCCGCCACCCGGGCGTAGCGCCCGCGTCATGGCGTGGCGCCCCGGTCCCGGACTACTCTTCTCCCCGTGCGCGCGACGAGGCGATTTTCCTACGGACACCGGATACCGGTGCCCGTGGTCGCCCGGCGCTGAGTCGCCGCCCACCACCCGCCCCGGAGTCCGAGGACCCCGGGGCTTTCTCGTGCCGGGGTCCGGACGGCTCCGACCCCCTCGGAGGACCACCGCCGTGACCGACACACCCACCTCGACCGACACCCCGACGGGCACCACCGACCCGGAGCCCGCCGCGCTCACGCCCGCCACCGCGGACGAGATCCCCGACCTGCGCATCGAGATCGACGCCATCGACGCCGAGATCCTGCGCCTGGTGAAGCGCCGCACCGAGATCTCCCAGCGCGTCGGGCTCGCCCGGATGAACGCCGGGGGGACGCGCATCGTCTACAACCGGGAGATGCAGGTCCTCGCCCGGTTCCGCGACCTCGGTGCCGAGGGACGCGAGCTCGCACTGCTCCTGCTGCGTCTCGGTCGGGGGAAGCTCGGCGGGCGCTGACCCGGACGTGTGCCGAGCAGACGCCCAGCACGCATCCGAGCTGGCATTCTGGACGGCATGGAGACGGTCATCGGCCTCATCGCAGCGATCGTCGCGATCCTGGGCCTGCTCGGTGCGCTCGGTTACGGCGGCTACCTGCTGATGCTGCAGTCGGTCGCGAAGAAGCGGCCCGGCGCCTCGCACCTCGCCGGCGACGCGCGCAAGCGGCTGCCCGCGGCCGGCGGGCTCACGCTCGGAGCGCTCGTGGCTCTGCTGTTCACCAGCGGCGGCCTCACCCCCGACATCATCGGGCTGCTCCTCGGCGGCGGGATCGGCCTCGTCTCCGTCAACCAACTGCAGGCCGCGCGGCGTCGTCTCGCGAACCCGCCGTCGGTCTGATCAGCAGCTCCGTTCCCCCGATCGGCCGCTGTTGCGCCGGACGAGTGGACGAACTTGCCACTGATCGTGGCGACCGACCGTCACCACACTGCTCCGTACCGTCGCCGAGCGGTCGATATCGTGCGGTGAACGACGGTGACCTTTTCGTCTCTGAGTCGTTCGGACGAGTGACACCCCGTCGTGTCGAACCGTGTCCGGATAACGGCCGTACGGCGACGCAGGACGGTCGATCGGCCCAGGCGTCCATCGGACGGCTGGGCCGCTCCCGAACCCACGGGTAGACAACACTCCACGAAGCGTGATGGCCGGCGGGGGCTGACAACTCGGGAGTGACGACGTGAGCATCTCGGCGTCGATGCACGGTCACGACGACAGTCGGATGCGCAGGGTCAGTGGGTGGGCGGGACTCTCCGGGACGGCCGGGTCCGACGACCCGGTCCTGCCTCCACTGCCGGCGGCCCCGCACGAGCGCGGCCACGGCCCTCGGCACACCACCGGCATCGCGGTCTCCGAGCTGGTGCTCCGCGACGACACCGGGTCGTTCTCGGCGACGGGTGCGGTCGTCACCTCCGGCGGCCGGGTCCGCAGGCACGCCGCGCCCCTGTCCCTGCGCCGCGGCGTGGCCGCCACCCGGGTGACGACGGCCGCGGTGCTCGTCGGCGGGACCGCGCTCGGCGTCGTGGGGGCCACCCTCGGCCCGTTCAGCCCGCCGGTCGACGACTCCCCCGGCGTGGGCCCCGACGGCACGCCCGCCGGCGTCGCCCCGGTGCCGGGCGCACCGGGGATCGCGGGCCTGCTCGGGGAGCCGGTGCTCGCCAACCCGCAGTCCATCGCCTTCAGCACGGTGGCCGAGAGCCTGGGCCTGCCTGCCGGAGCACTCGGCGGTGCCCTCGCCGGCATCGCCACCCCCGCCGGGAGTCCCGCGCTCGTCAACGCGACGTCGCTCCCCGGCGCGGCCGCCGTCACCGCCCCGGCCCCGGGTACCGGGGTCACGACGCCCGGCACGGGCGCGAGCGGCGGCACCCCCGTGGTGCCGCCGCCGGCGCAGCCCGGCCCCGGCGCGGGCGGTGGCGGCGGTGCGGGAACCGTCGGCGGCACCGTCGGAGGTGTGGTCGGCGGCATCGGCGGCATCGTCGGACGTCGCGGCATCGGGGCAGGCGCGGTCGGCGGCATCGGTGACCTCCGGCGGCGGCGCGGTCGGCGGCATCGTGAGCTCCGGTCGGCGGCACCGTCGGTGGCATCGTGAGCTCCGGCGGCGGCACCGTCGGCGGAATCGTGAGGCGGCGTCGGCAGCACGATCGGCGGCGCCCCTCGGCGGCACCGTCACCGGTGTCGGGAACACCGTCACCGCGGCTGACCGGCACCGTCGGCTCGACCGTCACCGGACTGACCGGGACCGTCGGCTCCACCGTCGGCGGACTCACCGGCACCGTCGGCTCCACCGTCGGCGGACTCACCGGCACCGTCGGCTCCACCGTACGGCGGGTGACTGGCGCTGTCGGCTCCACCGTGACGGGGGTGTCCGGCACCCTGGGCGGCGCGACGAACCTGGTGCCGCTGCACGTCGTGGGCACGGTCGGCGCCACCGTGGGCGGGACGGTCGACGAGGTCGGCGACGTCACCGGTGGGCTCCCCCTGGTCGGCGGCACGACGAAGGACCTGACGACCACCGTCTCGGACCTCCTCACCGGCGCCAGCAGCGGCCCCGCGGCTCCCGCCCCTGCGCCCACCGCCCTGGTCCAGACCACCGCGAGCACGGCCTCCGACTTCGTGTCCCGCACCGTCCATGCAGCCACCGGGTCCGTGCCGGGCGCCGGGACGGCGACGCCGGACGCACCCGCGGTGGGCTCGACGGTGGCGAAGGCGACCGGAGCCGTGAGCGACCTGGTCGGCGGAGTGACCGGCGCTGCATCGACGCCGGCCAGCTCGCCTGCGTCCTCGCCCAGCCCGTCGGCGGAGCCGACCGCCAGCCCGAAGAGCGCCGTCGACTCGACGGTCGAGAAGACGACGGGCTCGGTCGCCGGCCTCGTCGGGAGCCTGACGGGGAATTCCGACTCCACGTCGTCCGCCTCCGGCAGCTCCGACTCGGGGTCGGCCGACACCAAGAGCAGTGACTCCACGGACGCCAAGAGCTCCGACGCCAGGAGCTCCGACGCCACGTCCTCGGACTCCTCGAGCAGCGACTCCGCGAGCAGCGGGTCCTCCGACTCGAAGGAGTCCAGCTCGTCGGGCGACAGCTCCTCGAGCGACTCCGGCTCCTCGAAGGAGTCCAGCTCGTCGGGCGACAGCTCCTCGAAGGACTCCGGCTCCTCGAGCGAGAGCTCCTCGAAGGACTCCGGCTCCTCGGACAGCGGGTCGAAGGACCTGGTCAGCTCCGTGACCGGCGCCGCGTCGGGCCTGCTCGGTGGCGGCAACTGAGGCCCCCCGCCGTTCCCGCCGGGACACACGTCACCCGACCGTGGGACCCCGCGAGCCGTGACCTCTACCCTGATGCCCCGAGGGGGGCCGTGGAGGCCGCAGGCTCGGGCGGAGGGAGGCCGGTGACACCTCGTCGTGTCGTCGCCGGGCGGTATCGCCTCGAGGAGAAGATCGGCTCGGGCGCGATGGGCGTCGTCTGGCGCGGGACCGACGAGCGGCTCGGCCGGGTGGTCGCGGTCAAGCAGGTCTTCCTGAACCAGGGCCTGGACGAGAGCGAGGCCGACGAGGTCCGCCAGCGGACGCTGCGCGAGGGCCGGATCGCGGCCCGCCTCCAGCACCCGCACGCGATCTCGGTGTTCGACGCCTCGATCGAGGGCGACGAGCCGTGGCTCGTCATGGAGTACCTGCCCTCACGCAGCCTGGCGGCGATGCTCGGCGAGCACGGCCCGCTGGACCCGCGGCTCGTGGCCCGCATCGGCCGACAGGTGGCCGACGCCCTCGACGCCGCCCAGGAAGCGGGCATCGTGCACCGCGACGTCAAGCCGGGGAACGTCCTCATCGGGGCCGACGGCACCGTCAAGATCACCGACTTCGGCATCTCACGCGCCACCGGGGACCTCACCCTGACCCGCACCGGGATGCTCGCCGGCACTCCCGCCTACCTGGCCCCCGAGGTCGCGCGCGGCGAGGACTCCACGTTCGCCTCCGACGTCTTCTCCCTCGGCGCGACCCTCTACGCCGCCGTCGAGGGCATGCCGCCCTTCGGCTCCGACGACAACGCGCTCGCCCTGCTGCACGCGGTGGCGGCCGGCGCGGTGCACCCGCCGGTGCAGGCGGGCCCGCTCACCGCGCTGCTCATGCGGCTGCTCCGCGACGACCCGCGCCAGCGCCCGACGGCCGCCGAGGCCCGGCGCGAGCTGGGGCGCATCGCCCACTCCGCCGGGGGGACGTCGACGTCCGGCTGGTCCCAGGCGGAGCTCGACGCGGCGGCCGACGCCCGCATCCCCGACTCCCGGCGCTCCGCCGAGTCGGACCCGGTCACCCCGGGCGGGCGCCGGTCCGCCCCGCCCGCCACCTGGCGCGGCAGCCCGTTCGACCCCGAGCCCCCGTCCGACCCCGGACCGCGAACCCCGTCACCCCGCGGCAACGGCTCCGCGCCCCGCCCGGTCCCGGCCGAGCCGTGGGCCCCCGGCGTCGCGGCACCCCCGGCGAAGGCCACGCGGCGGGGACGACCGACCACCCTCGTCGTCGTCGTGGTCCTCGCCGTCGCACTGCTGGCCGGGATCCTCGCCGCCGTCCTGTTCGCGAGCCCGTCCTCGTCGTCGGACGAGTCCGCCGGGGCCTCCGTCGGCCCCGCTCCCACCACGAGCGCCCCGGTCGACGAGCACGCCGCGATGGTGGCGGCGGTGCGCGACTACTACGGCATCGTCCCCGGGAACCCCGCGGCCGGCTGGGCCCGGCTCGGCCCGAACCAGCAGCGCTCGTCGGGCGGGTACACGGCCTACCAGGGATTCTGGTCCACGATCTCGTCGGTCCAGGTCACCTCGGCCACCGCGGTGGACGACAACACCGTGCGCGCGTCGCTGGTGTTCTTCCCGCAGGGCCGCTCGCCGGTCCGGGAGACGCACAACCTCGGGATGACCCAGGGCAGCAACGGCGCCTGGCTGATCGACTCCGACCAGCCGCTCCCGTCGGGGTCCTAGGCGCGCTGCGCGCCCGTGGGCACGACGTCGAGTGGACCTCAGTGGCTACCGGAGGAACCGCGGGGGTCCACTCGGAGCCGGTGCCGGGCCGCAGGATGCCGGCCGAGTGGACGCTGAGGGCTGGCGAGGCAACCGTGCGGGTCCACTCGGCCCTCACCGGGACCCACGCGACGAGGCCGCACCTACACGAGCCGCCGGTCGGACGCCCAGCGCGAGAGCTCGTGGCGGTTCGAGGACTGGGTCTTGCGCAGCACGCTCGACACGTGGGTCTCGACGGTCTTGATGGAGATGACCAGCTCGGCCGCGATCTCCTTGTAGGCGTAGCCCCGCGCGAGCAGGCGCAGCACGTCGCGCTCACGGCGGGTGAGCTGGTCGACCTCGGGATCCACCGGGGGCGCCGCGCCGGGGCGGTCGGCGAACGCGTCGAGGACGAAGCCGGCCAGCCGCGGGCTGAACACCGGGTCGCCCGCACGGACCCGGCGCACCGCCTCCGCGAGGTCCCGCCCGGAGATGGTCTTCGTGACGTAGCCGCGGGCGCCCGCCCGGATCACGGAGATGACGTCCTCCGCCGCGTCGGACACCGACAGCGCGAGGAACACGACGTCGGGGTGCTCGACCCGTGTCCGGGCGAGCACCGCGGCCCCGCCGCCCTCGGGCATGTGCACGTCGAGCAGGACGACGTCGGGGCGGTAGTGCCCGATGCCCGCCACCGCCTCCCCGACCGACCCGGCCTCGCCGACGACCGTGACCCCCGCCGCGGCGGGCCCCTCCAGCTCGGCGCGCACGCCCCGGCGGAACAGCGCGTGGTCGTCGACGATGAAGACGCGGACGGGCTCGTCGGTCGGCGTGCTCATGCCACCTCGCTCGTGGTGCGGTCGGGGGTCTCGGGGGCGGGCGCGGCCCGCGGCAGGGTGAGCGCCACCTCGGTGCCCTCCCCGGGCGTGGTGCGGACCCGGACGGTGCCGCCCTGGCGCTCGACGCGGGCCCGGATCGAGTCGGTGAGGCCGTGGCGGTCACCGGGGACGGCGTCCGGGTCGAACCCGCAGCCGCGGTCCCGGACGAACACGGCGAGCGTGCCGGGCGTACCGGCCTCGGCCTCCTCGACCTCGGCGTACACGCTGATCTCGTCCACCCCGGCGTGCTTGGCGGCGTTGACCATCGCCTCGCGGGCGGCGGCGACGAGTGCCGCGGTCCGGGGGTCGTGCGCGGCGTCCCCGACGACGACGGGGGCGACGGTCACCGCGAAGGCGTCCTCCACCTCGCCGGCCGCCGCCCGCAGGGCCGCCCCGAAGCAGCGGGTCCCGTCCCCGTCCTCGAGGGCCTCCTCCGGGCCCGCGGGGTGCTCGCGCTCGCCGTAGAGCCACTCCCGCAGCTCCCGCTCCTGACGCCGGGCGAGACGGCGGACCTCGCGGACGGCCGGGGACTCGTCGTCGCCGCTCTCGGTGTGACGCTGGATCAGCGCGAGGGTCTGGAGCACCGAGTCGTGCAGGTGAGCGGCGATCTCGGCGCGCTCCTCGGACCGGATGCGCTCGCGGCGCTCGGCGGTGAGCTCGCGCGCCAGGCGCATCCACCACGGGACCGTGAGGACGACGACCCCGACCAGGGTCGCCGTGGCGGCGAGCAGCCCGAACTGCACCGCCCCGACGTCCAGGCTCCCCAGCAGGAACGCCGCGATGCCCCCGGCCACCAGCACCGCGCCGAGCACGGCCCGGAACACCCCGCCCCGCCCGGAGACGATCCGGGGCCGCCCGCGGCGACCGGCGCGTGGCCCGGTGCCGGTGGTGTCCCCGTCGGCCTCGCGCCACACCACGGCGGCCCCGACCAGGGCGATGCCGAGCGGACCGAGCACCCAGCCGGAGATCTGCTCGCCCGCCGCGGAGAGCACCAGGGCCAACGCGAGCCCGAGCGCGACGAGCCCGTAGCCCCGCAGGCGGTCGCGGTCGTCGACCTCGCGTTCGGTGTCAGCCGGCTCGAGCGGGCAGAACACCCAGAGCCCGCCGTAGGCCAGCACCCCGGCACCGCCGAGGGCGCACAGCACGGTGAGCACGACGCGGACCCGCAGCACCGGCACGCCGAGGTGGTCGGCCACCCCGCCCGCCACGCCGGCGACGACCGCGCCGCGACGGTGGCGCAGCACGCGGTGCGCGGGGTCCGGCGCCTCCGCCTCCGCGGTGGGGACGGACCCCACCTCGCGCGGGGACTCGGCGGTGGTCACGGCAGCCATCGTCACACGTCGGCGGCCCGCGTGACCTCGGGATCCGTCCGCCGGGGACCCCGGGAAAACCGGGGGTCCCCCGAGCCCGGATCCAGGGGCGCACCCGGACGCCCCGACCGCCGCGATCCACGACGCTCGATCCCGTCCGGCGCGACTCGGTGCCGGCGCGGCACCCAGAACGGCGTCGGGCGTACCCCGCACGCCGCTCGAGCGGAGAGGATGGAGCCCATGAGCGGGCCGGCCGGAACACAGCGCGGGGACCGCGCACGGACGGGGACCGACGTCGCGGGGGTCGCCCGGTCGGCGTGGGACACCCGTCCGGCCCGCCGCGGCGAGGACAGCCGGATCGCGGGCGTCGCCGGGGCGATCGCCCGCCGCTACGACCTCGACCCGACGCTCGTGCGGGTGGCGTTCGTCGTCTGGGCCATCGTCGGGGGCGGGCTGCTGCTCTACCTGCTCGGCTGGCTCGTGCTCCCGCCGGACCCCGCCGACCCGCCCCGGCGCGATCGCGTGGCCGGCGGGCGGGGCCACCACGGCGGCCGCCGCCCGGGACCGCCGGCGCTCGTGGTGGTCCTGACCGTGATCATCGCCGCGGCGACGCTGGTCCCCGCCTTCTCGGGACGGGTCGTCACCCTCGTCGCGCTCGCGCTGGCCGCCGTCACGCTGTACCTGCTGCACACCGCGCGGGCCGACCTCGGCGTGCCGGGCACGCCCGGGGCCGCGGGATGGCCTGCCTGGTCGCCGGGCCCGGAGACGGAGGTCCCGGCCGGATCGTGGGCCGACGACGAGCCCCCGGTCGCGTGGGACCCGCTCGGCGCCTCCCCCCGCGGATGGAGCCTGCCCGCCGAAGCGCCCCCGCACGCCGTCGACGGCCCCCCGGTGCGGCGCCCGCGCTCGGTGCTGACCCCGGTGACGCTGGCCCTGGCGCTGGTCGCCGCCGGGCTCGCCGGAGTGGCCCTGCTGCTCGGGGTGCCCGGCGCGAGCCCGCTCTGGGTCCCCGCCGCCGCGCTCGGCGTCGTCGGGCTCGGCCTCGTCGTCGGGTCGATCGCCCCGCGGCGCCCCCGTCGCGGCCTGGTGATCGCGGCGGTACCGCTGATCATCCTCACCGTGATGGGTTCGCTCGCGGCCGCGCAGCCGGGGTTCCGCCCGCCGTGGGCCGGCCCGGACGACGGCATCACCCGGGGGGCCGGTGACGTGACCCAGGCGCCGGTGCTGGTCTCGGCGGTCGCGCCGGAGTACCGCACGGGCCTCGGCGACATCGACCTCGACCTCACGCGGCTCGCCGTCCCGCCCGCCGGCGCAGCCCCGGTGCGCACGGTCGTCGAGAGTGGAGCCGGGGACGTCACGGTGCGGGTCCCGGCCACCGCCGACGTGACGGTGACCTGTGGGAACGGGCTCGGGGACGTCGACTGCCTCGGGATGACCTCCGACGTCGAGAACCACGTCGACCTCGGACCCGACGGTCCCGGCGGGATCGCCATCGACCTGACCGCCCGCAGCGGCGCCGGGGATGTGGCGGTGCGGCGTGGCTGACGACGACCGGGTGACCGCACACGAGCGGCACACCCCCGCCTCGCCGTACACCGTGCACGAGGACGCCGCCCTGGCCGCCGCACCCTCCGCCGCGGACTCCGCGTCGCGCCGCCGGTTCGACCCGTTCGCCCTGCTCGTCGGCCTGGTCTCGCTCGCGGTGGCGGTGCTGGCCGTCGTCGCCCCGGCGACGCTGGCCTCGGTCGACCCGCGCTGGGTCCTCGCCGGGGCGGCCGTGGTCGTCGGGGGCGGGGCGCTGCTGGCGACGGTGCGCCGGCGCCGCCCCTGACCCGCCCGCCCGACCCCCGGAGGCCCGGTGCAGATCGATCTCCACGTCCACGACGCGGACGTGCTCACCCTCGACGGCGAGGGCACCGGCACCCGCGCCCGGGGCCTCGCGATCCACCAGGGGCGGGTGCTCGCCGTGCTCGACGACGGCGAGCTCCCCGCGGGCATCGACGCGCGGCGCACGGCGGGGTGCGGCGGCGCGACCGTCGTGCCCGGCTTCGGCGACGCGCACAACCACATGGCGTGGTTCGGCCAGACCCTCGCCGAGATCGACCTCTCGGCGGCGGCGACCCTCGACGAGGTCTACGCCGCGGTCGCGGAGCGGGCCGCCACGCTCCCGACCGACGCCTTCGTCACGGGGGCGGGCTACGACGACGTGCGCCTCGGCGGCTCGCCCCACCACGCGGCCCTCGACCGTGCGGCGGGCGGTCGTCCGGTGCGGCTGCAGCACCGCTCCGGGCACGTGTGCGCGGGGTCGACCGAGGCGCTGCGCCGGGCCGGGATCCTCGACGCGTCCGGCCGGCGCGGCCCGGTCCCGGTACCCGACGGCGGGAAGGTGGTGCTCGACGACGAGGGCGTCCCGACCGGGGTCGTCGAGGAGGCCGCGCAGCCCCTGATCGCGGACCTGCTGCGCCCGTTCGCGGTGGACGACGTCGCGGCGGCGCTGGACCGGGCCTCGCAGGTGTACGCCGCGCAGGGCCTCACGCACGTGACGGAGTGCGGGATCGCGGGCGGCTTCATCGGGCGCACCCCGCGCGAGCTCGCCGCGTACCAGGTGGCCCGGGAGCTCGGGTGGCTGCGGCAGCGGGTGGTGGTCATGCCCGTCGACGCCGCCCTGCACGACGTGCCCGGTGGTGAGGGCGTGGGTCTGGACCTCGGGGTGCGCACCGGGTTCGGCGACGACGACCTGCGGCTCGGCCCCATGAAGATCTTCTTCGACGGCGCCCTGAGCTCACGGACCGCGGCGATGTCCGCCCCGTTCCGCGACCGCGACCATGCCGGCTACTACCAGGACGATCCCGGCCACATGCACGACATGGTCGTCGGCGCGCATCTCGCGGGCTGGACGGTCGCGGCCCACGCGATCGGCGACCGGGCGGTGGCCGCCGCCCTCGACGCGTTCGCCGACGCCCAGGTCCGGCGCCCCGACCCGGAGGTCCGGCACCGCATCGAGCACGCCGGGGTGGTCTCCGACGCCGAGGTGCTCCGGTTCGCCGCCCTCGGGGTCACCCCCGTGCCGCAGGCCCGTTTCCTGCCCGAGATCGGCGACTCGATGCTCGCGGCCGTCGGCGACGAGCGCGCGGACCTGCTGTACCGGCACGCGTCGTTCCTGCGCGCCGGGGTGCGGGTGCCCGCCTCGTCGGACCGGCCGTGCGTCGGGGACGGGCACCCGTTGCGCACCATGGCGGCGATGGTGCAGCGGCTCTCGTCGTCGGGACGCCTGATCGGCCCCGACGAGCGCGTCGACGCCGTGACCGCGCTGCGGTCGCTGACCGTCGACACCGCCTGGATCGCCGGCGACGAGGCCCGTCGGGGCACGCTGGCCCCCGGGATGCTGGCCGACCTCGTGGTGCTCGGCGACGACGTCACCCGCGTCGACCCGGACCGGATCGGGAGCACCGAGGTGGTGGCGACCCTGCGCGGGGGCGAGTGGACGCACGGGGCGGACCGCCTGTCAGCGACGGACCCTCGCTGACACCTGACGTCAGGACGGCGCCTTCCTGACATCGGCCCGGCCGGCGATCGCCGCGACCGGGGCGGGCACGCGCACCCCGACCCGTCGCCCCGCCAGCCGCCGGAACGCGGGGATCGCCGAGAGCACCCGCAGCACCGCGGGCGGCCCGACCACCCCGGACGCGTTCCGCTGCGCCGCCGCCTGCTCGGTGCGCACCTGCCGGCGCTGCTCGGCCTCGACCTCCGGCCGGCGCACGGTCTCGAGCCGCGCCGCCGCGGCGTCCACCTCGTCGGGCCCCGCCCCCGCCAGCAGCGGCCCCACCAGCTGGTTCGCCAGCTCCGCAGCGTCGGCGAGCGCCAGGTTGATCCCGTTGCCCCCGACCGGCGACACCACGTGCGCGGCGTCCCCGATCAGCACCAGCCCGGGCCGCGTCCACGAGTCCACCGTCGTGATCCGCACGGGCAGCAGCGTCAGGTCGTTCACCGACGACAGCGCCGACCGCAGTCGCGGCGCGAGCCACGGCAGCACCGTCGCCACGGCGTCGACGAGCGGGCCGACCCCGGCCTCCCGCACCGCGGGGTAGGACCCGGCGGGGATCGACCACCCCACCTGCCACTGAGCCCCTTCTCCTGGCACGGCCCCCTGATCGAGCAGCGCGATCGTCCCGCCCGGCCGGGCGAACAGGTCGAGCCCGGAGTACGCCGGGTCGTCGTCGTGGCGTTCGACCGCGGCCCACAGCAAATCCAGGCTCGCCCCCAGCTCCGTCGCCTCGACGCCGGCGGCGGCCCGGACCTTCGACGACCGCCCGTCGGACCCGACGACGAGGGCCGCGTCGGCCCGGTGGGTGGCCGCGTCGACGGTGTACTCGACGCCGGCGACCCGGCCGGCGTCGTCGTGCGCCAGGGAGGAGAACCGGGCGCCCATCAGCACCGTCGCGCCGTGGGCCTCGGCCCGCGCGGCCAGCCACGGCAGGAACCGGGCCTGCGGCATCAGCGCGTAGAAGGGGAACCGCCGGCTCGCCCCGCGGTAGTCGACGAGCTCGTAGGTCTTCCGTGGGGTGTGCCAGCGGAACGCCTCGGAGCGGGTGTACGGGACCTCGGCCAGCAGGTCGGCCGCGAGGCCGAGGTCGTCGAGGTACTCCAGCACCCCGGGCGCGAGGGTGTCACCGCGGAAGCGCCGCGCGAAGTCGTGCCGTGCCTCGAGCAGCGTCACCGCGACGCCGCCCCGGGCCAGCAGGTAGGTCAGCAGCACCCCGCCCGGGCCACCGCCGACCACGACCACGCGTCCGCCCACCCCCGCACGCTAGCCCGGCTGATCCGGCGCAGGGGCCAGCCCGAGCTGGCGGAGCAGGCCGAGCTCGTCCAGGCGCCCCCAGCGTTCGACGATCCGCTCGCCCTCGAGGCGGAACACGTTGATGCCGGCCAGGACGATCGTCCGGCCGGTGGGGGCGACGCCCAGGAGCTCCCCGCGGTGGGTGCCCCGCGCGACGAAGCGCTCCACGACGACGTCGCCCTCGGCGATCATCTGGTCCGGGACGCTGTGCCAGTCCGGGAGCGCGGCCCGGAACATGGCAGCCGCCCGCCGCATCCCCTCGGCCCCGGTCGGGGCGTCCGCGACGGGCGGGTCGTGGTCGACGAAGTCCGCGTCGAGGTAGCGGTCGACCGCCCCGGGATCCCCGTGGGTGAACAGTTCCTGGATGAAGGCGTCGACGATCTTCTTGTTCTGGTCGAGCTGTGTGGTGTCCATGCCGGGAACGGTCGCCCGCCACCCACCGTCCCGCCCATCCCAATTGTTTGGGGTTCCTGTCCCGAACGCGCCACCGCACACTCGGACGGTGCCCCGGAGAGCGAGCGCGGCCCAGGTCGAGCACGAGATCGTGCGCGCCTGCCACCGGGGCCACGACGTCGCCGGCCTGCGCCACGAGGTCCTGACGACGCTGCGTCGCGTCATGACCGTCGACGCGGCCTTCTTCGCGACCGCGGATCCCGACACCCTGCTGTTCACGGGAGCCCACGCCGAGGAGCCCCTCCGGGAATCGCAGGCGTTGTTCGTCGAGAACGAGTTCGGCCGCCGCGACGTGAACAAGTTCGCGGCCCTGGCCACGTCGTCGGACCACGTCGCGTCACTGGACGACGCGACCCACCACGAGCGGGCCGGCAGCGACCGGTACCGCGACATCATGGGGCCGCTCGGACTCGGCGACGAGCTGCGCGCGGCCCTCGTCGTCGACTCCCACTGCTGGGGCTATCTCTGCCTGCACCGGGAGGACCACGAGCTCGGCTTCACGGCGGGCGACGCCGCCCTGCTGGCCCGGCTCGGACCCCACATCGCCCACGGCCTGCGTCAGGCGGTGCTGCTCCACGGCCCCGACCGGCCCGGGGCGGGGCCGGGCCCGCGTCCGGGGGTGGTGCTCCTCGCCGACGACGACCTCGGCGTGGTCGCGACGACCCCGGAGGCCGAGGAGATGATGGCGGCGCTCACCGACGGTCCGACCACGACGCCGCTGCCGGTCCCGGTCCACGCCGTGGCGTCGGCGCTGACCACGCTCGAGCGGGGCGGCGCCGCCGGATCGCCGCTCCCGAGCACCCGGGCCCGGGGCGCCGACGGCCGGTGGCTCGACATCCACGCCTCCCGGATGCGGGGCCCGTCCGGGGAGGGCCGGATCGCGGTGGTGCTGGGGCGCGCCGAGGGGCCCGGGATCGCGGAGCTCCTGCTCACCGCGCACGGCCTGACGCCGCGGGAGGTCGACGTCGCCCGGCTCGTGCTGCGCGGGCGCCCCACGGCCGAGATCGCCGACACCCTGCACATCTCCCGGCACACCCTCCAGGACCACCTCAAGGCGATCTTCGACAAGGTCGGGGTGCGCAGCAGGCGGGAGCTCGTGGGCCGGCTCCTCGGGTCAGCGCCCCCGGGCGGCTGAGGGCCGCGTCGGGAACCCGCGCGGGGCGGGCAACGACTCCGCGCCCGGTGCCCGCGGGGCCTCCGCCTGCGCACGCCTCCCGACGCGGTGGTCCCGCGGCACGAAGGTGATCACCTCGCGGCACCCGAGCTCGAGGAGTCGCTCGACGAGCCCCTCGGTGCGGTCCCGCTCGACCAGCAGCCGCACCGTGCTCCAGCCCGACGTCAGCGGGGAGACCTCGGGCGGCCGGCTGGGCTCCGCGAGCCCGGCGGTCTCCTCGACCAGGACCGTGGGGCAGTCGTACTGGAGCAGGGCCGTCCCGGTCGCCGTGCCCGCGGCGCGCAGCCGCGCGAGGATCTGGGTCTTCACCAGCCGCGTCACGTCGTCGCGCGGAGCCCGCCCCTCGACGACGACGAGGTGTCCCGTCCGGACGGTGCCGAGCCTGCCCATCGCGCGCAGCGGCCCGGAGAGGTCGTCACGGGGGTCGACGACGGCGGCCACGGCGTCGGCGATGCCGAGGGCCACGGCGTGCTCCACCGGGTCGAGGGGGACGACGCGGCGGGCGGCGATCGCGGCGGTGGCGAGGTGACGGCGCACCAGGTTGGGCAGCGGCGTCGCGACCCGCGCCCCCTGGAGGTCGCCCTCGGTCCGCACCCGGGTGTGGGAGCTGAACAGCGCCAGCTCGTGGGCGCCGACGTCGAGGTCGAGCACCACCGGGACCGTCACGGACGCCTCGTCGACGGTGAGCGAGCCGGTCAGGGCGAGGTGCAGACCGCCCTCGGCCGCGTACATCGGGATGTCCCGCTCGGGCAGGTGGAAGACCTTCACCGGCGCCCCGAGCAGGGCGGGCGCGGCGAGCAGGCTCGCGGGCGAGGTGCCGTACCCGGTGGCGTCGAGCAGCGACCGGGCCGCGTCCGCGACCACACCTCGATCAGGAACAGCGATGCGCAGCACCACGGGCCACCTTCGGGGTCGCCGGCCGGACCGGAGCCAGGAACACTAGTCCGCGCTCAGGCGATCTCCGAGCCGGGGTCGCGGCGCGGCGCCCTACAGCTTGCGCAGCCGCAGCAGCGCGTCGGCGAGCACCTCGTCGCGCTTGCAGCAGGCGAACCGCACCTGGGTCCCGACGCCCTCCGCGGAGGCGTGGAACACCTGGTTCGGCACCGCCGCGACCCCGACGCGCGCGGGCAGGGAGCGGCAGAACGCGAGCGAGTCGGTCTCGCCGAGCGGGGCGATGTCGGCGGTGACGAAGTAGGTCGCCTTCGAGTGGTAGACCTCCATGCCCAGCTCGCGCAGGCCCTCGGTGAGCAGGTCGCGCTTGACCTGGAGGTCCCGGCCGAGCGCCGCGAAGCGGTCGTCGGGCAGATCGAGCCCCACCGCCACGGCGTGCTGCAGCGGGGTCCCGGAGGCGAACGAGAACCACTGCTTGACGTTCAGCACCCGTTCGATCAGCTCCGCGGGCCCGGTCGCCCAGCCGATCTTCCAGCCGGTGACCGAGAACGTCTTGCCCGCCGAGGAGACCGTGACCGTCCGCTCCGCCATCCCCGGGAGCGTCGAGATCGGGATGTGGACCTCGTCGTCGAACAGCAGGTGCTCGTAGACCTCGTCGGTGATCACCGTGAGGTCGTGCTCGCGGGCGACGGCGGCCACCGCCTCCAGCTCCTCGCGCGAGAGCACCGCACCGGTCGGATTGTGCGGCGAGTTGAGCAGGATGGCCGTCGTCCGGTCGGTGACCGCCGCCCGGAGCAGGTCCGGGTCGAGCCGGTAGTCCGGCGCCGAGATCCGTACCGGCACCAGCGAGGCCCCGATGAGCGCGCCGGTCGCCGCGTACAGGTCGTAGAACGGTTCGAGCGCGATCACCTCGTCGCCCGGGCCGACCAGCGCCATCAGGGCCGACGAGAGCGCCTCCGAGGCCCCGGCGCACACCACGACCTGCGACGCCGGGTCCAGCTCGATCCCGTAGAACCGCTTCTGGTGGGCGCAGATCGCCTCGCGCAGCGCCGGCACGCCGATCGCGGGCGGGTACTGGTTGAGCCCCCGGTGCATCGCGGCCACCGCGGCGTCGACGACCTCCCGGGGCCCGGGGGTGTCCGGGAAGCCCTGCCCGAGGTTGATCGCGTCGTACTCGACGGCCAGGGCCGACATCTCGCTGAAGATGGTCGTCGCCATGGTGGTCCATCCTCGCCGCTGCGGGGACGGACCACCACCAGGAGCCGTCCCCGCCGGACGCGGGCTCACACGACAGCGTTCTCGCCCCAGATGTCCTCGAGGTAGCGCCCGCCGGCGCGCAGCCCGGTGAACCAGGCCTCGGCGTCGGCCTCGCTCGTGCCGGTCTTCGCGCGGAAGACCTCGGCGAGCGCGGCGCGGACGCCGGGAGCCATGGTGGCCGCGTTGCCGCACACGTAGACGACCCCGTCGGCCTGGAGCAGGTCCCACACCGCGTCGGCCTCGGCGGCCAGGGCGTGCTGCACGTAGCGGTTCGGATAGCCCGGCACCCGCGAGCAGGCGGTCACCAGCCGCGCCACGCCGTCCTTCTCGTAGCGGGCGAGCTCGTCGGCGTAGAGCAGGTCGTCCTCGGGGTCGCGGCAGCCGAGCACGATCAGCGACTCCGCGATCGGCACCCCGCGCGCCGCCAGCGCCCCCCGCTCCTGGAGGAACCCCCGGAACGGCGCCATCCCGGTCCCCGCCCCGACCATGATCATCGGCCGGTGCGGGTTCTCCGGCGGCCGGAAGGCGATCGAGGGCTCGCGCACGAGCGCGAACACCGTCCCGCCCTCGGGCACCGCGGCCAGGTGGGTCGAGCACGTCCCCCGGTAGCGACCCTCGCCGGAGCGGGCGGGCTCGTCGAGCACCCCGACGGTCAACGACGCCGCCTCCGACACCGACGGCGAGGAGGAGATCGAGTAGTAGCGCGGGCGCAGCGCGGGCAGCAGGTCGAGGAACTCGGCGAAGGTCAGCGTCGCGTCGGGGTGGGCCTCGAGCAGCTCGAGCAGCGTGCGCCGCGGCTTCGCGATCCGCTCGCGGTAGCGGGCGCGGGCCTCGTCGTCGCTGCCGGCCAGCGCCGGCCAGCTCGTCGCGCTCGGGGCCCGGCGGCAGCGAGGCGGCCAGCGCGTCCAGTTGCGGACGGGTGGCCACGTCCTGCAGCTCGACGCAGCCGGCGAGGATCCCGAGCAGCGGGTAGGGCTGGCCGGTGGGCAGGTGCGTCGGCGCACCGCCGACGGCCTCGATGCGTCACGTACTGGCCCGGCGTCGAGCCCGAAGCGGGCGATCACCCGGTTCAGCAGCGAGACGTCGTTGCGGGGGAGCACGCCGAGGTGGTCGCCCGCCTGGTACGTGGTGCCCGGCGGGCAGGGCGATCTCGACGTGGCGCACCGAGCGCCCCTCGGGGGTCCCGGCCCGGGCGGTGAGCTCGCGGTTCGACGCGCACGGTGGCCGGCACCGCGGCGAAGGAGCGCACCACCGGACTCGCGCTGCGACGGTTCTCGAACGACACCGACAGTCGCGGCCCGCTCCCGGCCACCGCCGCGTCGGACGCCGCGACCCCGCACGCCTGCCCGAGGGCGTCCCAGAGGCCCGCGTACCAGTCCTGGAACTGGCCGTCGAAGTCGCCGCGGGCGTCGCCCTCGCCGCGGCGGTACACCCGGTTCGCGCCGGCGGCCTCGAGGCGCTGCGTCGATGCAGCGCTCGGGATCGCCTGGTAGGTCGAGGCCCAGTCGCGGTTGCCGCACCCGAACACGGTGAACCGCACCCCGGACGCGTCCGCCGTCGCCCCGCGGACCCAGTCGCAGAACGCCGCCGCGTTGTCCGGCGGCATCCCGTTGTAGGACGCCGAGACACGACGACGACGGCGCCCTCGGTCGGCAGGTCGGCGTGCGACGGCGACGCCTCGCCCATCCGCACCGCGCCGACGCGGTCGTCGAGGGGGGCGACGGTGGTCGCCCAGCCGCGGTCGGTCCCGTCGCGGGCGATGCGGGTGGCGATGTCCTCGGCGGCGCCGAGGTTGGAGCCGAACAGCACCAGCAGCGGCGTGCCGTGCCGGCCCTCGAGCGAGGCGGGGGCGGCGGCCGGCCGTGAGGACGGCTCCTTCCTGACGTCCGGTGTCAGCGACGGCCCGTCGCTGACGATCCGGCCGTGGGTCCGCCCCGGCCGCGGGCGCACCTGGATCGTCAGCCCCTCGGGCTTGAGGGTCAGGCTCTCCTTGATCTTGAGCTGGTAGTTCGCGTGGTCGACCAGCTCGAAGCGCTGCAGCACCATCGCCAGCACGAGGATCGCCTCCTGCAGCGCGAACTGGCGCCCGATGCACGCGCGCACGCCCGAGCCGAACGGCTTGTAGGCGTTGGGCGGCCGCGTGTCCTGCCGCTCCGGGGCGAAGTGGTCCGGGTCGAACTCCCAGGCGTCGTCACCCCAGATGTCGGTGTCGCGGTGCAGCATCAGCGACAGCGCGACGATCGGGGTGCCGGCGCGGAACTCGTAGCCGCCGACGGTGGTGTCCGTCCAGCGGCTGGCGGGTGAACGCCGGCGCGGTCGGCCAGAGGCGCAGCGTCTCCTGCGAGGATCTGCGTGACGTAGGTCAGCTTCCCGATCTGCGCCGCGGTCGGGGCCACCGAGAGGTCGGTCCCGAGCACCTCGTCGACCTCCGCCTGCGCCCGCGCCACGACCTCGGGCGCCTTGAGCAGGTAGGAGATCGCGAACGAGAGCAGGCCGCTGGTGGTCTCGTGGCCGGCGATCAGGAACGTGATGCACTGCGAGACGATGTTGTGGTCGGGCAGCGCGTTGCCGTCCTTGTCCGTGCCGACCAGCATCTGGCCCAGCAGGTCCTCGCCCGCCTCGCCGGAGGCACGGCGCTCGGCCAGGATCGTCTGCACCGTGTCCTGCATGTAGCGCATGTCCGCGAGGAGCTTGCGCTCGGCGCCGCGACGGACCTTCACGACCGCCGGGGGCATCCGGTTCCGCGCCTGGCTCTCGGCCAGCGCCCCCATCATCGCGTCGACGAAGGGGTGCTGGGTGTCGCGGTAGAACGAGTTGAACCGGTAGCCGAAGCCGCACAGCGCGATCGTGTCCAGCGTCAGCCGGGTCATGTCGCCGGTGACGTCGACCGGCTCGCCCGGGTTGAGCCGCTCCCACTTGAGCAGCAGCTGGTCGGCGATGTCGACCATCATCGGCACGTAGGCGCGGATCGAGCGCTGGGAGAACGCCGGCAGCAGGATCTCGTGCGCGCTCTTCCACAGCGGGTCGTCGGAGTCCGCGGTGAACAGCCCCGCCGACTCCTGGCTCTTGCGCAGCTCCCGCTGGCCCCCGCCGACGTACTTGACGAAGCGGGAGTCGTCGCAGAGGTCGTCGATCATCTCGAGCCCGGACGCGATGTAGCGCGGCCCGTCGGCGGCGTGCAGGACCATCATCGGCCCGTACTGCTTCGACAGGTCCATCAACGACTGCATCATCCGGTCGCCCGGCATGTCGAGCATGTTCCCGATGACGGGGTACGGCTTCGGGCCGGGGATCGGGCGAGCGCCCTCGGGACGGTCGGGGATCGATGAGGCCACGAGGCGCTCCTTCAGTGCTCGGCGGCAGGGGCCGGGACGGGGGTGGTGGTGGTGGATGCGGGGGCTTCCGGGGCCTCGGGGGCCTCCGGGGCCCCGGGGGCCTTGTGGAGCAGCAGGGCGACGCTGACGAGCACCACCCAGAGCGGGAAGATCAGCAGGGCGCCGGGGTTGTTCGAGACGCTGATCAGCAGGAACGCGGCCAGCAGCCACCCGACGACGGCCCACGGCGTACTGAGCACGCGACCGTTGCGCAGCAAGGTCGTCGTGGTGAGCGCGAACATCCCGGCCCCGCGGACGGCGAAGACGAACACCAGGCCGTACCCGACGGCCGTCAGGGCCCGGGCCGTGTCCGGGTCCAGGGTCGCCGGGCCGCCCCGCGCGACCGCGAACGCCACCGCGCCGATGGCGGCGGTGCCGGCGAACAGCATCGTCACGAAGATCGTGCCGGCCAGCAGGTTCAGCCCGTGTGCCATGCCCGAGGGCCGCGGCGTGAGCGTGTCGAGCATCGAGCGGATCGCGGTCATGTGCCACAGGAAGGCGATCCCGGCCAGCGGCACCAGGTAGAGCCCGATGGCGACGAACAGCGTGTCGCCCCCGTGGGCGTAGAAGGAGGTGTAGGTCGAGTCGGGGTCGTCGAGGTGCGGGGCCCGGTGGAGCAGGACCAGCGCGGCGACGAACAGGACGACGAACACGAATCCGGAGGCCGCGGCGATCCGCGCCGCGCTCTTCACCGCCGGCTCCGCGGGAGCGTCCCCGACGTCGGGCGGGGCGGCCCCGGCTCGAGGTCCTCGAGCACGCGCAGCAGTTCGAGCGTTCCGGAGAACGGATGCTCGTGGCCGGTCTCCGTGGCGGCGGTACCTTCGAGGCGACCGTCACGGGTCCGGACCAGGTCGAGAGTGACCCGCATGGACGAGCCCACCTCCCCCGCGATCGTCACTGTGTGCTGACGAGCGTGGCAGTCACGGGTGGGCAGTCGCCCCGGTCGGCCCTGACAGTCAGGTTTCCAGCCGACTGTCGGTGACGACGGTGCCGCGCAGCGTCAGCGCGCCGGGACAGCCATCCGGTCCCGCAGTTCGGCCCGGGAGGTGACGCCGAGCTTCGCGTAGACGTTGGACAGGTGGTAGGCGACGGTGCGCGGGGAGACGAAGAGTTCCCGCGCGACCTCGCGGTTGGTGAGCCCCCGCACGACCAGGGCGACGACCGCGTCCTCGTGCGGTGTCAGGCCCAGCGCCTCGTCCTCGGGTGAGGGCGTGAGCCCGGCGGCGTGCAGGAGGTCCTCGCACGCGACCAGGAACGGCGTCGCACCGACCGACCGGAGGCGGTCACGGGCCGTCCGGATCAGGTCGACACCGGTGCGCCGCTCACCGGCCGCCACCAGGTGGCGGCCGAGCTCGCTCTCGAGCCGGGCGAGCGCGAGCGGCGCCCGCACCCCGTCGGCGGCGGCGACCCCGACCTCGAAGGCCGTCCGTGCCGCCGCCGGGTCGTCGTCGCGCTCGGCGATCAGGCCGCGCAGGCGCGCGGCGTCGATGGTCGCGTGGCCCGTCGGACGGCCGGCGAGGTGCTCGGCGAGGGCCTCCTGGGACTCCCGGGCCGCGTCGATCCGTCCCAACCGCAGGAGCGCCTCGAGGTGGAGCACCCGGGGAGTCAACGCACCGATCGCGTCGGCGAGGGCCAGCACGTCGGGGCGCAGCACCGGCTCGAGCGCCCGCAGCATCCCGGCCGCGTCGTCCTCGACCAGCGCCAACATCGCCCCGGCCGAGGCGGTCACGATCGTCGAGCCCCACCAGGTGGAGCCCGCGGCCGCGACGGCCGCGAGGTGGGCCCGCGCCTGCTCGGCATCGCCGCGCTGCGCGTGCAGCGCCGCCGCGTAGCCGCGGACCATCAGCTCCGCGAAGCCCCGGCCGGCGTCCCGCGCCGACGCGACGGCGAGCTCGACCGCATCGAGGCCGTCCGCCTCCCCGGTGCGGTCGCGGATCACGGCGAGGTAGCCCGAGGCGACGGTGGCGGTGCGGACCGGCTCACCCTCGTGGGCCAGCCGCAGCGCCTCGTGGAGCGCCCGCGCGGCGGACTCGTCGTCGTCGGCCGCGGCGGCGAGCACACCCCGCACGGCGAGGGTGTCGGCGTAGAGCGGGGTCCTGGCCCCGGGCGGCCCGGCGGCGACGTCGAGCACCGCGCGGGCGTCGTCGCCACGCCCCTGCGCGAACAGCCCGAGGATGAGCGCGAATGCGGCGGGCTGGCGCACCAGGGGGCCGGCGTCGGGGTCGGCGAAGCAGGTCGCGGCGAGCTCGACGGCCTGCGCGGGACGACCCTCGAGGACGGTGAGCAGGGCGAGGTCGGCGGTCGCGAGCGCGCGGGGGCCCGGGTCCGCGCCCTGCGCGGCCGCGTCGAGGAGCGGGCGGGCGCGGGCGAAGCGGGCACTGAACAGGGCGAGCCGCCCGAGGAGAACGTCGCGCAGCGGGCCGGGCCGGGCCGCGGCGACCTCGTCCTCCAATGCGCCGGCCCGCCCGATCTCCCCCGCCGCGAGCAGCACCTCGACGGCCCGGAAGAGCCGGCGCTCGCGCTCGTCGGCGTCGACCGAGAGGTCGGCGGCCGCCCGCCAGAGGTCGGCGACGTCGAGCGGGGACGTGCCGGCCGGGACGTCGCCGGCGAGCTGTTCCAGGTCGTCGGCCAGCGCGGGGTCCGGGCCCGCGGCCGCGGCGATGCGGTGGGTCAGCGCGGCGCGGCCCCGGGAGAGCGAGGCCGCGGCGCGGTGCAGGGCGCGGCGCCGCGCCGGCGGCTGGTCCCCGTAGACCGCCGCCCGCAGCAGCGGGTGGACGAACCCGATGCCACCGACGGCACGGTCCCCGCGTTCGGTGACCAGCCCGACCCGGACCGCCTCGTCGAGCGCGGCCGCAGGATCGTCGACGCCGCCGGGCAGGACCGCCTCCGCGAGGGCGGCGGCGTCGGCCAGGGAGCACGGCTCGCCGAGCACCGAGGCGGCCACCGCCAGGGCCTGGCCGGCGGTACTCGCCCGGGAGAGCCGCACGAGCACCACCGCGGCGAGCGAGCGCGGGGCGGGCAGGACGTCGGTGGTGGTGGCGGCGAGGACCTCGGGGTCCAGCTCCTCGAGCAGCGTCCGGGCGTACAGCGGGTGCCCGCGGGTGCGCGACCACAGCCGCTCGGCCGCGCCCGTCGAGCCCAGCGGTCGCCCGAGGACCGCGGCCAGCTCGGACAGCTCGGCGGGTGTGAGGCCGGCCAGGGGGAGCCGCCGCGCGCCGTGCACCGACCCCAGGACGCGTTCCCAGCGCGGGTCGACCTCGGCGTCGCCCTCCAGCAGACCCGGGTCGGGGGTCCGGACCCCCAGCAGCACGACCACCCGGTCGTGGCGCAGCCGGCGTAGCACGAAGACCAGGGTGCGGACCGAGAGGTCGTCGGCCCACTGCACGTCGTCGACGACGACCAGGAGCGGAGCGTCACCCGGAACGGCACCGAGGGCGGCGAGCAGGTCGGCGCCGACGACCATCGGGTCGGCCCCGGAGGTCCGGTCGGGCCCGGCGAGGGGGTGGTCGGCGAGCAGGTCGGCCGGCAGCGCGGCGGCGAGCTGGTCGACGATCCCGTAGGGCAGGGCCGACTCGGCCTCGTCGCCGGTGGCGGTGAGCACGTTCGCCCCGACGGAGCGGCCGATCGCGCTCGCGAGCAGCGCCGACTTGCCCATGCCCGCGGCGCCGGGGATCCAGACGATCCCCGGCTCGCCGCGGCGTGCGCCGGACACGGCGTCGTCGATGGCCTCCAGCTCGGCCCGTCGACCGACGAACGGCCGACGGGGCGGCTCGGTCCGACGTCCGTCCATTGATCAAGCGGACACCGTCACGCAGGGTCGTGTCCACCCCCGTCCCGCCCGGTACCTGAATGGCTACCGATCGTCGTCGGCGCGGTGTCCGACTCGTCCGATCACTCCCACTCGATCGTGCCCGGCGGCTTGCTCGTCACGTCGAGCACCACGCGGTTGATCTCGGCGCACTCGTTGGTGATGCGGGTGGAGATGCGCTCGAGGGTCTCGTAGGGGACGCGGGTCCAGTCGGCGGTCATCGCGTCCTCGCTCGAGACCGGGCGCAGCACCACGGGGTGGCCGTACGTGCGCCCGTCGCCCTGGACGCCGACCGAGCGCACGTCGGCGAGCAGCACGACGGGGCACTGCCAGATGGTGCGGTCGAGGCCGGCGGCGGAGAGCTCCTCGCGGGCGATGGCGTCCGCCCGGCGCAGCGTGGCGAGCCGGTCCGCGTCGACCGCGCCGATGATGCGGATCGCGAGACCGGGCCCCGGGAAGGGCTGGCGCGCGACGATCGTCTCGGGCAGGCCGAGCTCGGTGCCCACGGCCCGGACCTCGTCCTTGAACAGCGAGCGCAGCGGCTCGACCAGCGAGAACTGCAGGTCGTCCGGCAGCCCGCCGACGTTGTGGTGGGACTTGATGTTCGCCGACCCGGAGCCGCCGCCGGACTCGACGACGTCGGGGTAGAGCGTGCCCTGGACGAGGAAGTCGACACCCTCGCCCTCGTGCCCCGAAGAACGGACGATGCCCCGGGCCGCGCCCTCGAACGACCGGATGAACTCGCGGCCGATGATCTTGCGCTTCTCCTCGGGGTCGACGACGTCGGCGAGCTCGCGCAGGAAGACCTCGGCGGCGTCGACGGTCACCAGGTCGACCCCGGTGGCGGCGACGAAGTCCCGCTCGACCTGACCGCGCTCCCCCTCCCGCAGCAGGCCGTGGTCGACGAACACGCAGGTCAGCCGGTCCCCGATGGCGCGCTGGACCAGCGCCGCCGCCACCGCGGAGTCGACCCCGCCGGACAGCCCGCAGATCGCCCGCCCCTCGGGCCCGACCTGCGCGCGGATCGCCTCGACGGTCTCGTCGACGATGTTGGCCGGGGTCCAGTCCGGGCTGATGCCCGCGACGTCGCGCAGGAACCGCTCGAGGACGAGCTGGCCGTGCGGGGAGTGTCCGACCTCCGGGTGGTACTGCACCCCGGCGAGGCGGCGGTCGACGCACTCGAACGCGGCGACGGGCGCGCCGGGCGACGATGCCGTCGTCGTGAACCCCTCGGGCGCGCCGGTGACACCGTCGCCGTGGCTCATCCAGACCGGGTGGGAGTCGGGGAGGTCGCCGTGCAGCCGGCCGGGGTCGGTGACGTGGAGGTCGGTGCGCCCGTACTCGCGGTCGCCGGTGTGCGCGACGGTGCCACCGAGCGCGGACGCCATGAGCTGGAAGCCGTAGCAGATGCCGAACACCGGGACGCCGGTCTCGAAGAGCGCCGGGTCGACGCCGGGCGCGCCGTCGGCGTACACCGACGCCGGGCCGCCGGAGAGCACGATCGCGGCCGGGTCCTTGGCGAGCATGTCGTCGACCGACGCCGTGTGCGGCACGACCTCGGAGTACACGGACGCCTCGCGGACGCGGCGGGCGATGAGCTGGGCGTACTGGGCGCCGTAGTCGACGACGAGGACGGGGTGCTCACCGCTGCTGCTCACCCCACCATTTTGCGCTACGCGATGATTCCCCCGCCCCGTGCCGGTCCCAGAGAGCATGAGCACCGTGACCACCGACGTCCGGCAACGGATCCACACCGAGCGTGCCGCGCTCGTCGCCGACCTCTCCGGACTGTCCCCGGCGCAGTGGACGTCCCCGTCGCTGTGCACCGACTGGACGATCGAGGAGACCGTCGCCCACCTCTCGGCCACCGCGAGCACCGGGCGGCTGCGCTGGCTGCGCTCGGCGATCGGGGCGCGGTTCGACTTCGCGCTGCACAACCGCCGCCGCCTCGACGAGCAGCTCGGCGCCACACCCACCGAGACGCTCGCGATCCTGCGCTCGAAGATCGACTCGACGGTGCGGCCGATGGGGGACGACGCGGCCTGGCTCGGCGAGGTCGTCGTGCACGGCGGCGACATCCGCCGCCCGCTCGGCATCCCCTCGCCCGTCCCGGTGACGACGTCGACGGTGGTGGCGGAGTTCTACGCGTCCCGCGACTTCGCCGTCCGGAGCCGCACCGCCGCCGCCGGGCTGCACCTGGTGGCCGACGACGGGCCGTTCACCGCCGGGTCCGACGACGACCCGCGCGTCACCGGCCCGACCCTCGCGCTGGTCATGGCGATGGCCGGCCGGGCGGCGTTCTGCGACGACCTCACCGGCCCGGGCGTGGCGACGCTGCGGGAGCGCTGCTCACCGTCGCCGACGTGAAGGGAGGTTCCGGTCGCTCTACGCGGCCGAGGGTTCCCCTCGTGCTGGGAGGCGAGGGTCAACGGCGGACCGAGAGCCCGACCCGCTGGAACTCCTTGAGGTCCGAGTAACCGGTCTTCGCCATCGCCCGGCGCAGCGCACCGAAGAGGTTCACCGTGCCGTCCGCGCGCGGCGCCGGTCCGCGGAGCACCCCGGCGAGGTCGACACCGTGCTGGGGCACGGGCACGACGGCGGAGCGGGGCAGGTTGGGGTGCGCGGCGGACGAGGTCCAGTACCAGCCGCCCCCGGGGGCCTCGTCGGCGCCGGCGAGCTGCTCGCCGAGCATGACCGCGTCCGCGCCGCAGGCGATGGCCTTGGCCATGTCGCCCGAGGTCGCCATCGCGCCGTCGGCGATGACGTGGACGTAGCGCCCGCCGGTCTCGTCGAGGTAGTCGCGGCGGGCCGCGGCCGCGTCGACCAGCGCCGTCGCCATCGGCACCCCGATGCCGAGCACCGCGTCGGTGGACGTCGACGCCGCCTGCCCGTAGCCGACGATCACGCCGGCCGCGCCGGTGCGCATGAGGTGCATGGCGGTGCGGTAGTCCCCGACGCCGCCGGCGACGACCGGGATGTCGAGCGACTCGATGAAGTCCTCGAGGTCGAGCGGGGCCTCGCCCTCGTCGTCACCCACGTGCTCGGCGGAGATGATCGTCCCCTGCACCACGAGGATCTCCACGCCGGCCGCCAGCAGCGTCGGGGTGAGCTCCCGGGCGTGCTGCGGGCTGACCCGCGCGGCGAGCGTGACGCCCGCCGCGCGCACGCGCTCGAGGGCCTCGGTGAGCAGGTCGGGCTGGAGCGGGGCCGCGTGGAGGCGCTGGAGGTCGCCGAGCGCCGCCGCCGGGTCGGTCGCCGCACGCTCGGCGATCTCGGCGAGGGCCTTGTCCGGCTCGCCGTGACGGGCCCAGAGACCCTCGGCGTTGAGCACGCCGAGGCCGCCGAGCTCACCGACGCGCACCGCGATCGTGGGCGAGACGACCGCGTCGGTGGGGTGGGTCAGCAGCGGCAGCTCGAAGCGGTAGGCGTCGAGCTGCCACGCGGTGGACACCGCCGACGAGGACCGCGTGCGCCGCGACGGGACGATGTCGAGGTCGTCGAAGGTGTAGCTGCGTTGGGCGCTGCGGCCCCGGCCGATCTCGACCTGCTCGCGCATGGTGCCCTTCCTCCGGCCCCGGC
This sequence comes from uncultured Actinomycetota bacterium, assembly GCA_963849235.1. GTDB lineage: Bacteria > Actinomycetota > Actinomycetes > Mycobacteriales > Pseudonocardiaceae > Actinomycetospora. Next base: position 883,714 of record CAWKGY010000022.1, read on the forward strand.
CGGGGCCGGGGTCAGCGCCCGCCGTAGTTCGGGGCGACCGCCGTCATCGTCACGTGGTGGGGGTGGGACTCGGCGAGGCCGGCCGCGGTGATGCGCACCATGTGCGCGGACTGCAGCTCGGCCGTCGTCCGGGAACCGGTGTACCCCATCGCCGCCCGCAGCCCACCCGACCAGCTGGTGGGTCACCTGGGCGAGCGGGCCCCGGAAGGGTACGCGGCCCTCCACGCCCTCGGGGACGAGCTTGTCGTCGGAGAGCACGTCGTCCTGGAAGTAGCGGTCCTTCGAGTAGGAGCCCTGCTGGCCGCGGGTCTGCATCGCGCCCAGCGAGCCCATCCCGCGGTAGGTCTTGTACTGCTTGCCGTCGACGAGCACGAGCTCGCCCGGCGTCTCCGCGGTGCCCGCGAGCAGCGACCCGAGCATCACCGACGACGCGCCGGCGGCGATCGCCTTGGCGATGTCCCCGGACGACTGGAGCCCGCCGTCGCCGATGACCGGCACCCCGACGGGCGTCGCGGCGGACGCGGCCTCGGCGATGGCGGTGATCTGCGGGACGCCGACCCCGGCGATGATGCGGGTGGTGCAGATCGATCCCGGCCCGACGCCGACCTTCACGCCGTCGGCGCCCGCCTCGACGAGGGCCTGCGCCCCGGCCCGGGTGGCGACGTTGCCGCCGACGATGTCCACCCGGTCCCCGAGCTCCTGCTTGAGCTTGGCGACCATCGCGGTCACGGCGCGGGAGTGACCGTGCGCGGTGTCGACGACGAGGACGTCGACGCCGGCGTCGACCAGCGACATCGCGCGGGTCCAGGCGTCGTCCCCGACGCCCACCGCGGCGCCGCAGAGCAGCCGCCCGTCCGGGTCCTTGGTGGCCATCGGGTACTGCTCGGTCTTGACGAAGTCCTTGACGGTGATGAGCCCGCGCAGCACGCCCGCGCCGTCGACGAGGGGGAGCTTCTCGACCTTCCGGCGCCGGAGCAGCCCGAGCGCGGCCTCCGCGGTGACGCCGACCTGGGCGGTGACGAGGTCGGTGGACGTCATGACCTCGCGCACCTTGCGCGTGTGGTCGACCTCGAAGCGCATGTCGCGGTTCGTGATGATGCCCACGAGGCGGCCCGCCGGGTCGGTCACGGGCAGGCCCGAGATCCGGAAACGGGCGCACAGCGCGTCGACCTCGGCGAGCGTGTCCTCGGGCGAGCAGGTCACCGGATCGGTCACCATGCCGGCCTCGGAGCGCTTGACGACCTCGGCCTGCGCGGCCTGCTCCTCGGCGGGCAGGTTGCGGTGCAGCACCCCCATGCCGCCGTGGCGGGCCATCGCGATCGCCATCCGCGCCTCGGTGACGGTGTCCATCGCCGAGCTGACCAGCGGGATCCGCAGCGTGATGTTCCTCGAGAGCCGCGCCGAGGTGTCGGCCTCGGAGGGCACGACGTCCGACTCGGCGGGCAACAGGAGGACGTCGTCGAACGTCAGGCCGAGCAGGCCGAACTTCTCCGGTACGCCGGGGTCCGTCAGCACCATGCCCCCGATGCTAGTCGTGCCCCCGTGGTGATCCCCGTCGCAGCGGCGCGGGCGGGATCGATCAGTGCACGTCGGGGGTGCCGTGGAGCACCTCGGGGCCCCGCCGGGCCCGGGGCCGCGACCGGTAGGTTCGGGGGCGTGCCGTACGAAGCCCTGCCGCCGGACCCGTTCGCGGGTGACCCGTCGGACCCCTCCCGGATGCTCGACGCGCTGCACGACGTCACGGCGCCGGAGGACCTGCCGCTCGACGAGGAGGAGCGCGACGAGGTCGTCGCCGACCTCGGCGACCTCGCGGTGTTCCAGGCCCTGCTCGCCCCCCGGGGCATCCGGGGCGTCGTCGTGGACTGCGAGGACTGCGAGGAGCAGCACTTCCACGACTGGGACCTGCTGCGCGCGAGCCTGCAGCAGCTGCTCGAGGAGGGCCACATGCGCCCGCACGAGCCCCCGTTCGACCCGGACCCGGCCGCCTACGTGACGTGGGAGTACTGCCGCGGCTTCGCGGACGCGACGCTCGCCGAGCAGTAGCTCGCCGGCTCACCACACCCGGAACGACCGACACGGGCCCGGCTCCCCCGAGGGGAACCGGGCCCGTCGTTCGTGTGGCTAGTTCGCCGGTCGGCGCGGGCCGGTCGGGGGCGGCGGCGTCGGCTCACACGACCCGGTGCCCGTGGTGTCCGGGCTCCCGGTGCCCGGCGACGGCTCGGCCGGGTCCGGGCCGGCTGACAGCCGGGCCGACGGACGTCGGCCGGGTGCTGCGGCTTCGGCCTGGGCCTCGTGTGCCGACCCTGCTCCGGCGACGGCGCGTGGCGCCTCGGTGCCGCTGCTCGCACTCGGCTCCGTCGACGGGCTCGCCGACTCGGTCGGCGCCTGCGGCGCGAGGGACTTGAGCGCGTCCTCGCGCTGCTGCTGCAGGGCCGGCTGGTCCTCGGGCTGCGCGGCCTGGATCTGGCCGGCGGCACTCTGGAGCAGCGACTGCGCCGTCGCCGGGTCGCCCCGGCGGATCGGCGTTGTTGGCCGCGACGATCGTCGTCGTGGGCCGCCTGCGCCTTCTGCGCGTTGTCCGCCTGCTGCGGAGAAGAAGACCTTCGTCAGCCCGAACATCGTGTCGCCGGGCTGCGCCGAGTGCACGGCGACCGTCAGGCCCGCGAGGGCGACGGCGACCGCCGCCGCGGCGACCGCGAACGGCATCCGTCGGCGAGCACGGCTGGCTCGACGATCTCGTGCGGCGTGCCCGGCCTCGACGGCCTCGGACGCCTCGTCGAGCGACACCAGCTCGGGCATCGGGTCGGCCTCGATGTCGGCCTTCCACGCGGCGAGGATGGCGGCCAGATGGTCGTCGTCCTGACCGGGGCGCCCGAAGACGTCCTCGTGACTCCCGACTCCGCCAGCGACCGCCCCACCGGCGATGGCGTCGAGCAGGGCGTCGTCGGCGCGCACCGCGGCGAGGTCCACCGGGCCGTCGACGAGATCGTCACCAGCACCGAAAGCGCGGTGACCACCCACCTAACTCACCTCTTCCGAGATCGCGGACACGTTGGCCCGCAGCTTCGACAGTGCGCGGTGCTGTGCCACCCGGACCGCACCGGGTGTGGATTCGACCGCTTCCGCGGTCTCCTCCGCCGAGAGCCCAACGACGACACGCAGCACCAGGATTTCCCGCTGTTTGGGTGGCAGTGTGTCGAGCAGTTGACCCATTTGGACGGACAGCGCGCCGTTCATCGCACGCTGCTCCGGCCCGTCGTGCGGGATCGAGCTCCTCGGGCAGCTCGGAGACGGGTTCGGATCGGTTCCGCGCCACCGAGCGATGGGCGTCGACCACCTTGTGCGCCGCGATCCCGTAGACGAAGGCGAGGAACGGACGGCCCTGGTCGCGGTAGCCGGGCAGCGCTGTCAGCACGGCGAGGCACACCTCCTGGGCCACGTCGTCGGCCGAGACCGACGACCGTTCCTGCCGGCCGATCCTCGCGCGGCAGTAGCGCACGACGAGCGGACGGATGATCGCGAGGACACGATTGAGAGCCGAGCGGTCGCCGTCGTTGGCGGCGGCCACCAGCCTCTCGAGGTCGTTCCCTGACTCGGTCATCGCTCCCCGTGGCCCCGGCGTTACGCGCGGCGGTGTGACCCGCAGGTCCACCTCGGTCCGCCGTGCCGCCCCGAGGGGTGGCCCGGAGCGGTCACCGTACCGCTCCGGCGTATGGCTCGCGCTTTGTCCTCCGGATGGATTCGCCCGATCCGGCACACGCCAACGGTCCGCGGCCCGGTGGACGGCACGCGGTGTTCCGATCGCCGGCGTGGGCAGATCGTCCGGGGTGGGGTTGATCCCCGGGGTGAGGCGAGAGGGGTCGTCGACCCCGAGGGACGAGGTCGACGGGATCGGCCCGGTGTCGGGCGGCCGCGCAACACGGAGCGGCTGCACGCGCACCGGGCGGGGCCGGGCGGTCAGGAGACCAGGCCCCGGCGGAAGCCGTGCGCCACGGCCTGCGCCCGGTCGCGCACGCCCAGCTTGCGGAACAACCGCCGGGCGTGGGTCTTCACGGTGTCCTCGGACAGGTAGAGCTCCCGGCCGATCTGGCCGTTGCTCTTGCCCTGCGCCATGCCCCGGAGGACCTGCAGCTCGCGCTCGGTGAGCTGGACCCCGGAGTCGGACGGCGTGCGGGGCGCGGGCACCGAGGTGCTGGCGAGGGTGTGGGCGAGGGCGGCGACCAGCTCGGGCCGGGAGGCGTCCCAGCGGAGGTAGCCCCGGGCCCCGCCGGCGATCGCGGCGGCGATGCTGCCGGAGTCGTCGGGCGCCCCGAAGACGATGACGTTCGCCTGGGGGTGCGCGGCCACGAGCCGGCGGGTCGCCTCGACCCCGGTCGGCACGGCGCGCTGGGTCCCCACGAGGACCACGTCGACGCTCTGGCGGGAGAAGCGGGTGAGCAGCTCGTCGCCGTGGGCGACGCAGTCGATGCGGTGGACTCCCGGGACGGCCGACATCACGCGGGTCAGTCCTTCACGCACACTGCGGCGGTCGTCGCAGATCAGGACCGTCGTCACGGAAGCTCCTCCCTGCAGCGTTCCTGCAGACGGTTGGCGGGCACTACTGGACATCGGCGCCACTCCCGGAGACCTTGAGTCGGATCCGTGGTTTTCCCGTGTCGGATCCGCGACCCGTGCCATGCCTGCTCCCTCGTCCCGCGTCCCGGGGTGACCGTCCGGGCGCCTCCCTGCGACGGTCACGCCCGGTCCCCCTGTTCGACAACGGCCGCGGAGCGGACCGGTCACGCCCGACCCAACACCTGCGGCCCCGCTTTCCGCCACCCACACGGAGCACCGGACCACGCATTGCTCCGGGCATGATCACGGATGGTGGCGATTTCGGCAAGTCCCGTCACCGTACGGAATCGCACCTACCGACGATTGCCGGGCGCCCATCGCGCATCCGGACGACCGGACGGTCGGAGGCCTGTCCAGGGGGACGGCTCACATCCATACGTCTTGTACCGCCCGCTCCCCCGGTCATAAGGTCGGGCCACGGTCGCCCTCCGCGCGGCCGCGGGCACGGACGGTCACCGATCCGGACGGGCCCGAGCCCGTGGTGGGAAGCGAGGTCGGGGGCTCCAGGACCGCGGTCCCCCGCGGGACCACCACCGTCAGGACGAGGAGGTGGTCGAGATGGCCGACGTCCGTCGACTCCCCGGCCCCAACGCCGATCTCTGGGACTGGCAGCTGCACGGCGGCGTGCCGCGGCATGGACAGCGCGTTCTTCTTCCACCCCGACGGCGAGCGCGGCCCGGCCCGGGCCAGCCGCGAGCGCCGGGCGAAGGCGGTGTGCGAGAGCTGCCCGGTGATGGAGCCCTGCCGCCGGCACGCCCTGGCCGCGGGCGAGCCCTACGGCATCTGGGGCGGGCTCTCGGAGTCCGAGCGGACCGCGGCCGCGGGCGGCCGCCGCTACCGGGGCCGTCGTCGTCCGCTGACGACGGCCCAGACGGCACGCGGAAGGGCCCGGCCGAACGGCCGGGCCCTTCGTCGTCGCGGCGTGGGTCACGCCTGCGGGCTCAGTGCCCGTGACCGTGCCCGTGGCCGTGGCCACCGGCCGCGAGCGGGCTCCTCCTCCGCGGGCTTGTCGACGATCGCGCTCTCGGTGGTGAGCACCATGCGCGCGATCGAGACCGCGTTCTCCAGCGCCGAGCGCGTGACCTTGACCGGGTCGATGATCCCGGCGGCCATGAGGTCGCCGTAGGTCTCGCTCGCCGCGTCGTAGCCGAGTCGCCCAGCCGCCCTCGGCGACCTTGGCGGCCACGACGGAGCCCTCGAGCCCGGCGTTCGAGGCGATCGCCTTGCAGCGGCGCGGAGAGCGCCCGGCGCACGAGCGCGACGCCGGTGGCCTCGTCGCCGGTGCGGCCGAGGCCGCCCTGCGAGCTCGGCCGAGGCGTGCAGCAGCGCCGCACCCCCGCCGGGGACGATGCCCTCCTCGACCGCGGCCCGGGTGGCGGCGACCGCGTCCTCGATGCGGTGCTTGCGCTCCTTGAGCTCGGTCTCGGTGGCCGCGCCGACCTTGATGACCGCGACGCCGCCGGCGAGCTTCGCGAGGCGCTCGGAGAGCTTCTCGCGGTCCCAGTCGGAGTCGCTGTCGGCGATCTCGCGCCGGATTCTGCGACACGCGGGCCTCGACGTCGGCCTTGTCGCCGCCGCCCTCGACCAGGGTGGTCGCGTCCTTGGTGACCACGGCGCGCCGGACGGTGCCCAGCACGTCGAGGCCGGCCTCGGAGAGCTTGAGGCCGACCTCCGGGTTGATCACCGTGGCGCCGGTGGCCGCGGCGAGGTCGTCGAGGAACGCCTTGCGGCGGTCGCCGAAGAACGGCGCCTTGACCGCGGCAGATCCGCAGCGTCTTGCGGATGGCGTTGACGACGACCGTGGAGAGCGCCTCGCCCTCGAGGTCCTCGGCGATCACCAGCAGCGGCTTGCCGGACTCCACGACCTTCTCCAGCAGCGGCAGGAGGTCCTGGATCGAGCTGATCTTGTCGCGGTGCAGCAGGACGTGGGCGTCCTCCAGCACGGCCTCCATCGACTCGGGGTCGGTGACGAAGTAGGGCGAGAGGTAGCCCTTGTCGAACTGCAGACCCTCGGTGATCTCCAGCTCGGTCGCCAGCGTCGAGGACTCCTCGATGGTGATGACGCCGTCCTCGCCGACCCGCTCCATCGCCTCGCCGATGAGGTCGCCGATCTCCTGGTCGCGCGAGGCGACCGCACCGACCGAGGCGATGCCCTTCTTGCCGTCGACCGGGGTGGCGTGCTCGCGCAGCACCTCGGTCACCTTCTCGGCCGCGGCGGCCATGCCGGCGCCGAGGGCGCTCGGGTTGGCCCCGGCGGCGAGGTTGCGCAGGCCCTCGGAGACGAGGGCCTGGGCGAGCACCGTCGCCGTCGTGGTGCCGTCGCCCGCGACGTCGTTGGTCTTGGTGGCGACGGTCTTCGCGAGCTGCGCGCCGAGGTTCTCGAAGGGGTCCTCGAGGTCGATCTCGCGGGCGATGGTGACGCCGTCGTTGGTGATCGTCGGACCACCGAAGCTCTTGCTCAGCACGACGTGGCGTCCGCGGGGACCGAGGGTCACCTTCACCGCCGCGGCGAGCTGGTCGACCCCGCGCTCGAGGGCGCGGCGAGCGGTCTCGTCGAACGTGATCTGCTTGGGCACTGCCCATCCTTTCCGGTGCGACCTGGGTCTACGCACACCACCGCCCCGGGACCCCGGGGTCGGGGCCACCGGGGCGGTGGATGTGGGTTAGGCGTCTTAGTTGACGACCGCCAGGACGTCACGCGACGACAGGACCAGGTAGTCCTCGCCGTTGTACTTGATCTCGGTGCCGCCGTACTTCGAGAAGATGACGACGTCGCCGACGGCGACATCGACCGGAATACGGTTGCCCTTGTCGTCGACCCGGCCCGGGCCCACCGCGAGGACCTTGCCCTCCTGCGGCTTCTCCTTGGCGGTGTCGGGGATGACGATGCCGGACGCGGTCGTGGTCTCGGCCTCAGAGGCCTGCACCACGATCTTGTCCTCGAGCGGCTTGATGTTCACGCTCGCCACGGGATGACCTCCACGATCTGGGGTCCAGCTGGTTCTGGATTGGGGTGAGGGCCCCGGAGCCGACCCGCCGTCGCGGGTGCCGAGCCGGCTCCGATGCCGTTCGATTGGCACTCTAGCGCTGCGAGTGCCAATCCATCAACGAGGGGCTCGCGCCTCGCGGCGCATCGTGAAGGCGTCCGCCCCGCTCGCGTAGTACCGCCGCCGGGTCCCCACCACCTCGAAGCCCTCCGAGCGGTAGAGCGCCAGGGCGGGCACGTTGTCGGTGCGCACCTCGAGGAAGGTGACCGCGCCGAGCGCGTCGGCGCGGTCGAGCAGGCCGGCGAGCAGCCGGTGCCCCACGCCGTGGCCCTGCACGCGCGGCCGTGACACCGATCGTGTGGATCTCCGCCTCGGCGGGTTCCCGCGAGAACGCCGGGGCGGGAGCAGCGCGATCCCGGCGTAGCCGACGAGCTCACCGGGCGCGTCGGGCCCGCCCACCAGGCGTGCCGCGAGGTACGGGTACCCGGCGCGCAGCTCGGCGCGGAAGGCCGAGGCGGTCCAGGGGTCGTCGCCCGGGAAGAGCTCCGCCTCGAGCCGCGCGCAGGCCACGGCGTCGTCGTCGGTCAGGGCGTCGACGACGATCCGCGCGCCGGGCGGCAGGGCCGCGCCCGGCCTGGTCACGCCCGTCGGCGCGGCCGTCGCAGCCGCGGCCGCCGCGAGGACGAGCCGCTGCTCTGCGGGCGCAGGCGGCGCAGGACCTGGCTGCGGTGCGTGCAGCGGCGCAGCAGCTCGAGCAGGGCGGCGTCGAGCTCCGAGGGCTGCTCGAGCATCGCCATGTGCCCCGCGCCCTCGAGCGGCAGCAGCTCCGCGCGCGGCAGCTCGGCCGCGATCACCTCGGAGTGCGAGTACGGGATCATCACGTCCTTCGTCCCCGCCGTGACCAGCACCTCGCACTGCGAGAGCCCCCGCAGCGCGGCCTTGCGGTCGTGGGTGGAGAGCGTGTTGGCGAACGAGGTGAGGACGTCGAGCGGGGTGGACGCGATCGTGCGGTCCACCAGGTCGACGAGCACCGGGTCGGTCTCCGGGTCGCCGAACGAGAAGCGGGCCACCGCGGCCCACATCGCGTTGCCGCCGAGCCTGCGGATGCGGTCCACCGCCTCGGGGCGCCAGTGGGCGAGGCGGCCGACGACGTTGACCACCGGGTTGCGGTGGGACAGGACGGCGCGCTGCAGCCCGACGGTGCCGACGTCGCCCGCCGAGGTGCTCACCAGCGCCACGCCGAGCACCCGGTCGCGGAACAGCGCCGGGTGCCGCTCGGCCAGCGCCATGATCGTCATGCCGCCCATGGAGTGGCCGACGAGCACGAGGGGCCCCTCGGGGGCGACGGTGCGCACGACGGTGTCGAGGTCGGCCCCGAGCTGGGCGATCGTGCAGGCGCGCGCCGAGCACTGGCCGGAGCGGCCGTGGCGGCGCTGGTCGTAGAGCACGACGCGCACCGCCGGGTCGGTGAGCTCGGCGAGCATCCGGCGCTGGAAGTGCCAGCAGCGGCGGTCCTGCGCGAATCCGTGGACGAGGACCACCGTCAGCTCGGGCTTCGCGCCCGGCGTCACGGGGTCGATCTCCTCGACGGAGAGCCGGGTGCCGTCGTCGGCCGCCACGGACGACTCCCGGCCCCGCGGCAGCAGGCCGAGCTGGGAGGGGTGGACGGCCTCGGACTCCTCGAGCTCGGCGCGGGCGCGGACGACCCGCGACCGGGCCACGCCCGCCCCGACGGCCCCGGCCGCGGCGGCGCTCCCGAGCACGGTCCCGGCAATCGCACCCAGGATCCCGCCGGTGTGCCGCCGCTCGTCGTCGCTCATGCCCTGCCCGCGTCCTCGACCCCGCCCAGGAGCCCCGACCCCGCCGTCGCCATACCGGCCTTCTACCACGTACGGGGCGGTTTCACCCCGTCTGTTGCCTGCGTGACGCTGTTCGTGACCCGTCGTCGCAGCCGCGGCCGGCCCCCGACCCCGGTCACGATCTCGTAGTGGATGGTCCCCAGCAGGTCCGCCCACTCCGCGGCGGTCGGCAGGCCGCCGTCCGCGGCGGCGCGCCCGTCGCCCGGGCCGAACAGGACCACCTCGTCGCCCTCGGCGACGCCGTGGGGCGTCCCGGCGGGCCCCAGGTCGACCATGACCTGGTCCATGCAGACCCGCCCGACGACGGGTCGGCGCTCCCCGTGGATGCCGACCGCGAACCGGCCCGAGGAGCCGAGGAGCCGCGGGACCCCGTCGGCGTACCCGGCGGGCACCAGCGCGAGCGACCGCGGGCCCGGCGTCGTCCAGACGTGCCCGTAGGAGACGCCCTCCCCGGCGGCGACCGTCTTCACGAGGGCGACCCGGCTGCGGAACGTCATGGCCGGCCGCAGGTCATGGCCGGACGGCCCCACGACTCCATGGGTCGAGCTCCGCTCCGCTCCGTCTCCCACCGGATCCAGCCCGTAGACCGCGATCCCCGGGCGGACGAGGTCGCGGTGCAGGTCGGGGCGGGTGAGGGTGGCCGCGGAGTTGGCGAGGTGCGCCAGCAGGGGGCGGCCGAGGCGGGTCGTGGCCGCGTGGTGGGCGTCGTCGAGGCGGGCGGCCTGGCGGTCGAGGGTGGGGTGGCCGGGGGCGTCGGCGTGGGCGAGGTGCGACCACACCGCCACCGGCTCGACGACGCCCTCGTCGGCCAGGCCCGCGACCGCGTCGAGCAGCGCCCCCCAGTCCGCCGGCGGGCAGCCGTTGCGGGAGAGCCCGGTGTCGATCTTCAGGTGGACCCGGGCGGGGCGGCCCGCGGCGCGGGCGGCGGAGGCGGCGGCGGCGAGGTCCCGCGGTGAGGCGATCCCGAGGTCGACCGCGGTGGCGACGGCGCCGGTCATGTCCTCGTCGGGGACGTGGAGCCAGGACAGGATCGGGGCGCCGATCCCGGCCGCCCGCAGCTCGGCGGCCTCCTCGAGGGTGCACACCCCGAGCCACGTGGCGCCCGCCCCGAGCGCGGCCCGGGCGACGTCCGACGGCTCCGTGGCCGTACCCGTCGGCCTTGACCACGGCCATCGTCGAGGCCCGGCCGGCGAGCCCGGCCAGCAGCGCGACGTTGTGGCGGATCGCGTCGAGGTCGACGACGGCCTCGACGCGGGCCCCCGTCGTCGGGTCGTCGGTCATCGGCCGTGCCTCGGCGCGGACCGAGCGGATGGCCTCGGGGATCGCGGCCTGCACGTGCGAGGCGGGGACCGGTGCGCCGGGGGTGCTGGCCCCCGGGGTCGAGCTCCGCGGCGCTCCGTCTCCCGCGGCCCCGATCTCGGCGGCCCGCGCGTGCACGAAGGCCGCGGTGCCGGCGGCGTCGAACGGCTCGAGGCCCGCGGCGAGCAGGGCGCCCGCGATGCCGGACAGGACGTCGCCGGACCCCGCGGTGGCGAGCCACGAGCTGCCGGCGGGGTGGACGAGCACGCGCCCGTCGGGGGCGGCGACGACCGTCGCGTTGCCCTTGAGCAGCACCGTGACCCCGAGGGCCGCGGCGGCCCGGCGGGCGGCGTCGACGCGGTCGAGCGCCGGGTCGGGCGGATCGTCGAGCTCGGCGACGAGCCGGGCGAACTCGCCGGCGTGCGGCGTGACCAGCGTGGGGATCCCGGCCGCGGCCGTGCGCAGGTCCGCGTGGGCGCCGAGGAGGGTGACGGCGTCGGCGTCGGCGAGGACCGGGACACCGACCTCGAGGACGTGCCGCAGCGTCGCGGCCCCGTCGTCGCCGGTGCCCAGACCGGGGCCGACCGCCCAGGCCTGCACGCGGCCGGCGTCCTCGACGTGGTCGGTCGCCACGACCTCGGGCCAGGCGGCGCGCACCTCGTCGGCGGCGCTCCCGGCGTAGCGGACCATGCCGCTCGTGGCCAGGCACGCGGCGCCGCTCGCGAGGACCGCGGCCCCGGGATAGGTGGCGCTGCCGGCGGCGATCCCGACGACGCCCTGGGTGTACTTGTCGTCGCCCGGCCCGGGGACCGGCCAGCGGGCGCCGACGTCCGCGGCCTCGAGGACGGTGATCGGGGGCGCCGGCAGCTCGGGGCCGAGGCCGATGTCGACGAAGCTCACCGGCCCGCAGCGGTCGCGGGCGAGGACGTGGACGGGCTTGCGCGCCCCGAAGGTCACCGTCGCGGTGGCGGTGACGGCGGCGGGCCCCTCGTCGGTGGGGTCGGGGACGGTCCCGGTGGTGGGGTCGACGCCGCTGGGGGTGTCGATCGCGAGGACCGGGACGCCTGCGGTCTCCGCGGCGCCGACGAGCAGCGGGGCGGGGCTGCGCAGGCCGCCCCGCGCCGAGGTGCCGACGATCGCGTCGAGGACCAGGTCGGCCCGCCCGATCGCGGGGAGGGCCTCCTCCGGCGTGGTGACGACGCGGGTGTTCCAGGAGCGCACCGCGGCGAGCCCCGCCGGGTGCGCGCGGTCGGGGCTCAGCAGCACGACGGTGACCCCGACCCCGCGGCGGCGCAGCTCGGCGCCCGCCCACAGCCCGTCGCCGCCGTTGTTGCCCGCGCCGACGAGGACGACGACGTGCCGCCCGGTCACCCGCCTGCCGCTCCGCGCCAGCATCCGCAGCGCGACCTGCGCGGCCCCGTAGGCGGCGCGGCGCATGAGCGCCCCCTCGGGGGTGCGGGCCAGCACCGGCTCCTCGGCCGTCGTGACCTGCTGGGGCGTCCAGACGCCGTACACGGCGGCTCCTATTCGACGGTCACGGACTTCGCGAGGTTGCGCGGCTTGTCGACGTCGTACCCCCGCGCCCGCGCCACCTCGGCGGAGAACACCTGCAGGGGGATCGCGGCCACGAGCGGCTGGATCAGCGTCGGCACGGCGGGCACCTCGAGGAGGACGCTCGCGAACGGGCGCACGGTCTCGTCGCCCGCCTCGGCGATGACGATCGTCCGCGCCCCGCGCGCCTGGATCTCGCGGATGTTGGAGAGCAGCTTCGCGTGCAGCGTCGCCCGTCCCCGCGGCGAGGGCATCACGACGACGACGGGCAGGTCCTGCTCGATCAGCGCGATCGGCCCGTGCTTGAGCTCGCCCGCCGCGAAGCCCTCGGCGTGCATGTAGGCGAGCTCCTTGAGCTTCAGCGCACCCTCGAGGGCCACCGGGTAGCCGACGTGGCGGCCGAGGAAGAGGACCGCCTTCGAGTCGGCGAGCTCGCGGGCGAGGGCCCGCGTCGGCTCCACGGCCGTCGCGAGGACCTCCTTGACCGCGTCGGCCGAGGTCACGAGCGCCTGGTACTCGCGCTCGACCTCGTCGGAGTACTTCGTCCCGCGGTTCTGCGCCAGCGCGAGCCCGACGAGGTAGCAGGCCACCACCTGGCTGGTGAACGTCTTCGTCGCCGCGACCCCGACCTCCGGTCCGGCGTGCGTGTAGAGCACCGCGTCGGACTCGCGGGGGATCTGGGCGCCGTTGGTGTTGCAGATCGCCAGGACCCGCGCCTTCTGCTCGCGCGCGTGCCGCACCGCCTCGAGGGTGTCCGCGGTCTCGCCGGACTGGGAGATCGCGACGACGAGCGTGGACCGGTCGAGCACCGGGTCGCGGTAGCGGAACTCGCTGGCGACCTCGACCTCGACGGGGATGCGGCACCAGTGCTCGATCGCGTACTTGGCGAGCAGGCCCGCGTGGTAGGCGGTGCCGCAGGCCACGACGAACACCTTGTCGATGTCGCGCAGCTCCTGGTCGGAGAGCCGCTGCTCGTCGAGCACGATCCGGCCGTCGACGAGGTGCCCGCGCAGCGTGTCCGCCAGGGCCGCGGGCTGCTCCTCGATCTCCTTCTGCATGAAGAAGTCGTGGCCGCCCTTCTCGGCGGCCGCGATGTCCCAGTTCACGTGAAAGGGTCGAGTACGGGCGACATCTCCGTGGAAGTCGGTGACCACGGCGCCGTCGCGGGTCAGCGTGACGATCTGGTCCTGGCCGAGCTCCACGGCGTGGCGGGTGTGGTCGATGAAGGCCGAGACGTCGGAGGCGACGAAGGTCTCGCCGTCGCCGATCCCGACGACGAGCGGGGACGACCGGCGCGCCGCGACGATCTCGTCGGGCCGGTCGGCGTGGGTGAACACCAGGGTGAAGGCGCCCTCGAGCCGGTTCACGACCCGGCGGACCGCCGCGGTGAACCCCGCGTCGCCGTCCTCGTCGAGCGCGCGGGCCACGAGGTGGGCCGCGACCTCGCTGTCGGTCTCGCTCGCGAGCTCCACCCCGTCGTCCTCGAGCTCGGCCCGCAGCGCGGCGAAGTTCTCGATGATCCCGTTGTGGATGACCGCGACCCGTCCGCTGCCGTCACGGTGCGGGTGGGCGTTGCGGTCGGTCGGCGCGCCGTGGGTCGCCCAGCGGGTGTGGCCCATGCCGGTGCGGGCGGTGTCCGCGTCGGGCTCCGGGCTGGACGCCACCACGCCGACGAGGTTGTCGAGCGGCCCCGCGGCCCGGTGGACCTCCACGGTGGCGCCGCGGTCCGCCTGCGCGCTCACCGTCGCGATCCCCGCCGAGTCGTACCCGCGGTACTCCAGCCGCCGCAGACCTCCCAGGAGGACGTCGCGTGCCGGGCGCCAGCCCACGTACCCCACGATGCCGCACACGGGTCCCGAGGATAGGTGGGGCGGATCCGGGTCCTACCCGCCCCACGGGTGACCTCTCCCCCGACTCACCGGTCCGGGCATGTTCCAGCAGGCCAGCGACGGTGCGGATCCTCTAGGGTCCGGCGCCATGGCGAGCGCGAAGCAGATCGTCTCGGAGCTCGGGCGGCCGGGGCCGCACGAGGTGCTGCGCGGCGAGCTCGCGCTCGTCGGGCTCCCGGGAGTGGTGTTCACGCCCACCTCGGGCGAGGGCCTGCCCGCGGTGGCGTTCGGGCACGACTGGCTCAACCCGGCCTCCCGCTACCTCGGCCTGCTGCGCCACCTGGCGTCGTGGGGCATCGTCGCCGCGGCGCCCGACACCGAGCGCGGGCCCTTCGCCTCGCACCGTCGTCTCGCCGCCGACCTGCGCACCGCCCTCGACATCGCCTCCTCGGTCCGCCTCGGCGGCACCGCGCGCGGCGCGGCGGTCAGCGTGGACCCGCGCAAGCTCGGGCTCGCCGGGCACGGCATGGGCGCGGGTGCCGCCGTGCTCGCGGCCAGCGTCACCGCCCACGACACCCGGGTGCAGGCCGTCGGCGAGCCCTACTGGGAGTCGGGGTCGGACCTCGAGGTCCGGGCCGTCGCCACCATCGCGCTCTCGGAGTCCCGGCCCTCGGCCCAGGACGCCTCGCGCGCCGTGCACGTCCCCGGCATGCACCTCGCGTTCGGCAAGGACCTCGTCGCGCCGCCCGCGGCGGGAGCCGAGCCGGTCGCCGCCGCCTGGGCGGGCCCCTCCGTGCTGCGCACGCTGAAGAAGGCGACCCACCTCGGCATCGTCGAGGGCAAGCACTGGAGCGACCTGATCCTCGACGGCAAGCCCGAGTCGGCGACGGCCGCGACGGTGCGCGGGCTGCTCACCGGCTTCCTGCTGCACCACCTGGCCGGCGAGAAGGGCTACGCCGACGTCGTCGACGGCTCCGTGAAGGGCACCGACGTGAGGGTCTACCGGGAGTCGTCGACGGTCTGACCCGGTCCGGGCGGGTCGTCGTCGGGCCCGTCGGGGTCGTCGTCGTCGCGGTCCAGGTCGGTCAGCGGACCGAGCGCGGCGAGGATTCTCGGGGAGCGCCAGGAGGTCGGCCGGGAGCGCGCCCGGGTCGACGGCGCCGACCGGGTCGTCCGCGTCGTCGGGCGCCCCGGAGAGCCGTCGCAGGACCCCGAGCCGCTCGGCGAGGACGCGCCAGGTCTCCGCGATCGCGTCGTCGGTGCGGTCGGCGACGGCGAGGTAGCGGTGCAGCCGGGCGTCGAGGTCGGCCGCCCAGACGCGGGCGGTCGCGCGATCGGGGCCGGTCGGCGGGTCGGGCAGGCCCGCGGCGAGCTCCCGGGCCGCCTCCGCGCGGTCGGCGACGTCGTCGGCGACGGCGAGCCCGGCCCCCTCGACGGTGTCCGCGGTCTCCTCGAGCAGCGTCACGATCTCCTGGGCCGCCCGCCCCAGCGACACCACCCGGTCGGCGACCTCCTCCGCGGAGGGCCCGGACCAGTGCTCCCAGAGCGCGCCCGCCTCCTCCGCGAGGGCCCGGTGGCGCGCCCGGACACGGGCAGCGGCTGCGCGCAGGTCCTCCGCACCCGCGGCGAGGGCGGCGAAGCGCACGCCGCGCCGGGCCGCGTGGCGGGCGCGCAGCCCCTCGGCGTCGACGGGCGGCGCCGGCAGCCCGGCCGCGCCGGCGAGGGCCTGCCGGGCCGGGAGCTGGGCCGCGACGTCGTCGACGGCCTCGTCCGCCGTGGCGAGCACGGCGTCGGAGTCGGCGATGCCGAGGTCGGCGAGACGGCGGGCCGGCGGCACGGCGTGCAGCGGCGACCCGGCCGGGCCGCCCCCTCGCCGGTGCCGCGTCACGCGGTTCACCCTCCTCCGCCCGCGCACCCGGATCCACACCCGGAGAGGGCGGGACCGGGCACGCTCAGCGAGCGGTCGCGACGAGCCCGGCGAGCCGGTCGGCGACCTCCCGCGCGACCTCCTCGGTGGGCGCCTCGACCATGACGCGCACCAGCTGCTCGGTGCCCGACGGGCGGAGCAGCACCCGACCCCGGCCCTCGAGCGCGGTCTCCTCGGCGGCGACGGCCTCGGCGACCTCGGCCGATGCCCCGACGGCGGCCTTGTCCCGGACCGGCACGTTGACCAGGACCTGCGGGAGGCGGTGGACCACCCCGGCGAGCTCGCCGAGCGGGCGTCCGGTGGTGGCCATCCGCGCCATGATCCGCAGGGCGGTCAGCAGGCCGTCCCCGGTGGTGGCGTGGCCGGGCAGCACGACGTGACCCGACTGCTCCCCGCCGAGCGAGAACGACCCGGCGCGCAGCTCCTCGAGCACGTACCGGTCGCCCACCCCGGTGGTGCGCACCGCGATGCCGGCCTCGTTCATGGCGAGGTGCAGGCCGAGGTTGCTCATCACGGTCGTGACCAGCGTGTCCTCGGCGAGCTCACCGGTCTCGCGCATCCCCATCGCGAGGACCGCGAGGATCTGGTCGCCGTCGACGACGGTGCCGTCGGCGGCCACCGCGAGGCAGCGGTCGGCGTCCCCGTCGTGCGCGATGCCGAGGTCCGCGCCGAGCGCGACGACGGCCTTGCACAGGCCCTCGAGGTGCGTCGAACCGACGCCCTCGTTGATGTTCCAGCCGTCCGGCTCGGCGGCGAGCGTCGATACCCGGGCCCCGGCGTGCTCGTAGGCGCGGGGGGCGGCGAGCGAGGCGGCGCCGTGCGCGCAGTCGACGACCACGTGCAGGCCGTCGAGCCGTGCGGGGGTCGCGACGAGCAGGTGGTCCAGGTAGCGCTCGAGGGCGTCGGGAACGTCGGCGACGCGGCCGATGTCGTGGCCGGTGGGCCGCTCCCCCGACTGCACGGGTCGCTTGGTGTGCGCCTCGATCTCGTCCTCGACGGCGTCGGGCAGCTTGTGCCCGCCCGCGGCGAAGAGCTTGATCCCGTTGTCGGGCATCGCGTTGTGCGACGCCGAGATCATGACGCCGAGGTCGGCCTCGAGCATCGCGGTCAGGTACGCGACCGCCGGGGTCGGCAGCACGCCGACCCGCTGGACGTCCGCACCCGCCGCCGAGAGGCCGGCGCACACGGCGGCCTCGAGCATCTCCCCGCTGGCCCGCGGGTCACGGCCCACGACCGCGACCGGGCGCGCCGAACCGCCACCGCCCGCGTGCTCGACGAGCACACGGGCGGCGGCGGAGGCGACGGAGAGCGCCAGCTCGGGCGAGAGGTCGGCGTTCGCGAGGCCGCGGACGCCGTCGGTCCCGAACAGGCGACCCATCAGCGCTTCGAGTACTGCGGGGCCTTCCGGGCCTTCTTGAGGCCGTACTTCTTGCGCTCCGTGGCCCGCGGGTCACGGGTGAGGAAGCCGGCCTTCTTCAGGCCCGGGCGGTCCTCCGGGTCGACCACGGTGAGGGCACGCGCGATGGCGAGCCGCAGCGCGCCGGCCTGGCCCGACGTCCCGCCACCGGTGAGGTTGGCGAAGATGTCGAACTGCTCGGTGCGCTCGGTGGTCACGAGCGGCTCACGGATGAGCTGCTGGTGGACCTTGTTCGGGAAGTACTCCTCGAACGCCTTGCCGTTCATCGTCAGCTTGCCGCTGCCGGGCATGAGACGCACCCGGACGATGGCCTTCTTGCGGCGGCCGACCGTCTGGATGGGGCGGTCGATGGTCGCGAAGACCGGGGCCGGCGCCTCGCCGAACACCTCGGCGCCCAGCTCGTCGTCGTCCGCGGCGGCGTCGTCGTCGGTCGCGACCGACTCCTCCAGCTCGGCGACGTCGGGGAGGTCGGCGGCCTCGGCGAGGGACTGCCCGGAGGCCGGGGCCTCACCGGGAACATCCTCGGAGGTCTGGTCCTGGGGGTCGACGCTCGGGTCGTCGGGGGTGGTCACTGGCTCACCTGTCGGATCTCGTACGGCACGGGCTGCTGGGCGGAGTGCGGGTGCTCGGGGCCGGCGTAGACCTTGAGCTTCGACGCCATCGCCCGGCCCAGGCGGTTGTGGGGAAGCATCCCCTTGACGGCCTTCTCCACCAGGCGGTCCGGGAAGCGGTCGAGCTCCTCGCCCACGGAACGGGCCCGCAGGCCGCCCGGGTAGCCGCTGTGGTGGTAGACGAAGCGGTCGTCGCGCTTGTTGCCGGTCAGGGCGACCTTCTCGGCGTTCACGATCACGACGAAATCGCCGGTGTCGACGTGGGACGCGTACGTGGGCTTGTGCTTGCCCCGCAGCAACTGCGCCGTCTGGCTGGCCAGACGGCCCAGGACGACGTCGGTGGCGTCGATGACGTGCCAGGCGCGGTCGATGTCGCCGGGCTTCGGACTGAACGTGCGCACGGAGCTACCTCGTCACGGTCATAACTGGTCTGCGGTACGTCTGCGGGAACGCACGCGCGGCGGCCCCTCGCGGTGAGCATTCACCGCGCAACGACTGTCCAGGTTACGCGGCGCCCGGCGAGTACCCGGCACCCACCCCCGACCTCGGTTCAGGCATAGCGCATCGCGTTCTGCTGCTCCGTCGCACGGTAGAGCTGCTCGGCCTGCCCCAGGCGGCCACCGATCTGACCGAGCACCTGCGCGAGGTCGGCCATCGCGGTGTCGATCTCGCGCTGGCGGGACTGGTACTGCTCGGCGGCCGCACCGGTCCAGTCCGCCACGAGGGGCGCGAGCTGGCGCTTCAGGTCGTCCAGGCGCCCCTGGATCTGGGTCGCGGTGCTGGTCACGCTCTGCTGGGCGGCGGCCAGCTCGCCGAACGTCACCCGGATCTCGTCCACGGTCGGTCCTTCTCTCGGTGTGTGCGGTGCTGGGCTGTCGGGCGGTGCTGAGGGGTCGGGCGGTGCTGGGGGGTCGGGCGGCTCAGGACAGGGCCTGGCTGATCTGCGAGGTGGACGACGCGATCTCGTCCTCGGCCGCGCGGTAGGTCACGCCGGAGGCCTGCACCGACTCGCCGATCTGCTGCAGCGCGGCGTTGATGCGCCGGGCGTCGTCGTTCCAGCGCGCCATCAGCTGCTGGAACGCGGTCGAGGCGTCCCCCCGCCACGTGCCCTCCAGCGGCGCGAGCTGCCCGCGCAGCTGGGCGAGCTGAGCGGTGATCTGGTCACGCACCTCGAACACGTGCTGACCCGCGGCCTGCATGGCCTGCGTCTGGGTCCCGAACTGTCCGGCCACCGACCGCTCCCGTCCTCGCTCCTGGCGCCGGTCCACGCCGGCCCGTCGACAGTGACACCTCGTCGTGCGGTGTGGGTGCCGTTTCGGCGAAGTCGGAGAGCCGGGAGTTCGGGGCGCCGCGAGCTCGGGGCACTAGAAGTCGGGGTCGCCGTCGTAGCGGGTGGGTGGGTCGCCGCGCCGGCGTCGCGCGCGGTCGGCGAGGTGGGTGAGGGTGTCGCGGGCTTCGGGACTGATGCGGCCATGGGGTGTGCATCGGGGCCGCCAGGGCTCGGTGGGGTCGGCCGGAGCGGGCAGCAGCGCTTCGAGGGGGAGCCGGTCGGGTTCTTCCTCGACCGGCGGGCAGGGCTCGGGCATGGGGTCGACGACCCGGCTGGCCGTGTGGTGCTCGGTACCGGTGGGGTCGGTGACGACGAACCGGCCGGGGGCGGGTTGACGCAGCCGCCAGTCGCGGTGCTTGCGGGTGTGGTGACCGCGGCAGGGCACCGACAGGTTCGCCGCCACCGTCGGTCCGTGCTCGGCCCGGGGCCGCGTGTGGTCGATGTCGTTGTCGCGGGCCGGGCGGGTGCAGCCGCGTACGGGGCAGTGCTGGTCGCGGGCACGGACCCACGCGGCGAGCGCGGGGCCGGGGAAGCGACGCTCGGAGTCGGCGAGGGTGACCGCGGGATGGGACTCGGGGTGGGCGCGGAGCTTGTCCAGGGCGACGCGGGCGCGGCGCACCAGGGCGGCGCGTCGCCCGTCGCGGCCGTCCTCGTAGTCCGTCGGGGTCGAGGGCGTCGAAGAACCCGGTCTCGGCCGTGACCTCGATGGTCTGGTGGCGACGGTGACTGGTGGCCGCTCCCGGGGGTGGGCCGAGGTCGAGCAGGTACTCCAGGCGGCCGGCCGGGTCGTGGAGCAGCAGCCGAGCGCGGGCGCCGTGGCGGTGATGTGCGGTGCGGGCAGCGACGTGGCCCGGCACCGGGCCGAACCCGGGAAGTTCGCCGGAGCGATCGTCGAGCCCGAGCAGTGTGGTGAGCGGCAACCGCACCGCCACCCCGGCCAGCAAGGGCATCCGCCACGGCTCGCTGGCGCCGGTTGCGACACGGCCACCGTCATCGGCAGCGTCGGCCATGTCAGGCCGGCCATCGTCAGGAGCCGCGCCATCGGGGATGTCCGCCGCGTCGTCGGGCAGGTCTCGGCGATCCGAGTCGCTGCCGTGGTCGTCGGGACCCCCATCGCGTGGGCCACCGCTGCCACCGTCCGGCCCGTCATCGTCCGAGCCGCCCGCAGGACCGCTGTCTCGCGGGCCGTCGGCGCCTGGACCGTCGTCGTTCGGGCCGTCGTCGTTCGGGCCGCCGTCGCCCGGGCCATCACCGCCCGGGCCACCCTCGTTCGAGTTGTCGCCGTCGGGACCGCTGCCGCGCGGGCCGTCGTCGTCGGGGCCGCTGTCGGGGCCGTCATCGGGGCGGGGGTCGTCGGGCGGCGTCTCGGGGTCGTTGGCGAGCTCGGCGGTGATGGTGGCGGCCACGGTCTCGTCGTCGGTGCCGAGCAGGGTGCCGTCGGAGAGGCGCAGCAGGGTGTAGGAGGCGATGTAGCCCAGCCGCACCCGGCGCCCGAGGTGGCGCAGCCGGGCCCGGACCGCCCGGGCGAGGGTCTGGACGTGCAGGTACGCGTCCTGGGCCATGTCTGGGTCCACGTCGTGCACCGAGAGCCCGACGGTGCCCGAGGGGTTGGTGGAGGTCCGTAGCCGAGCCCGGCTGCGCGCGGCGGCGTAGCGCCGGGCGGCGAAGAGCGAGTCGGCCTCCATCGCGGCGGCAGCGACCCGGGCGCGTAGTTGGTGGACCGGCAGGGCGGGGGCCTCGGGCAGCACGGTGGCGACCACAGTCGTGGCCTGGGCGTCATCGAGGTCGGCGAGCACCTCCACGAACACCGTGGCCTTGCGTTCCTCGAGCCATCCCTCGTGCAGGGCGTCGCCGAGAGCGGGCAGGCGCTCGAGGGTGCCCGCAGCGAGGGTGAGCTGGCTGGTGGCCATGGCCATCGACCAGCCGAACGCGGCGGCAGCGACGGCGGGGTCGGGTTCGGCGGCGCGGGTCAGGACACCACTGCGGGCGCGGCACATCTGGTGCAGGTAGGTCAGACGCACCCAGCTGGCGTGGTTCTCGGCGCGGAAGGCGGCACGGGCGCCGGCGGCGACGTCCTCGCCGACCAGACCGTCGAGGTCGACCTCGTCGAGGGCGGCGGTGAGCGCCGGCCCCGCCTGGTACTCGTCGAACTCGACGCGGGGCCGACGAGGAATCGCGAGGACCTCCGCAGCCATACTTCGAACACTAGTTCGAACAACACCATGATCCAAGCCGCCGTCCGGAGCAATTCGATCACCCCACTCGCCCCCGAGCCGGGAGGGATCAGGGCGGACTGCGCAACGTCGACACCACCCGCGCGCAGGCGGCGAGGATCGCGGGCCCACCTGGGTCGTCGTGACGGCAGCCGACGGAGAGCTGGGTGGAGCCCGCGAAGACCACGACCCAGTCCACGGTCGTCCCCGGGGCGGCCACCTGGCGGTAGGTCGCGACCTGACGACCGCCGAAGGTGGTGTCGGGCTGCAGGTCGGACACCCCGCCGCCGGCGCTCCGGGCGGCCTCGAAGCCCGCGAGCAGCTGCGCCCGCGCGTTCTGCGGGTCCGGCGAGGACAGCGCGCTCTCCTGCACGGCGATGAGGTTGGGACCGCGCGGCTGGTCGACGGGGCGGATGCGGCTGCGCCGGGCGGCGGCGTCGGTGCCGTCGGGAATCCAGCCGGCCGGGAGCTCGTAGGCGTGGGAGAACGCCGAGACGACCGTCGGTGGCGCCGCCGTCGCCGAGCCACCGCTCCCGCTTCGCAGGCCGGCGACGGCGAGCACGACGGCGACGACGGCCGCGGTCACCGCCGCGACCGCGGCGACCCGCCGTCGCGAGGTCCGACGAGCGCCGCCGTCCGCGGGCGTCTCGGTGCGCACCAATGCCCGTGAGGCGGGCGCGAGCGGGCGGGAGATGCGCATCGTCGGCCCGTCCGGATCGGAGACCGTGGCGGAGGCCGGGTAGGCGCCACGGGGCCCCGACGCGCGCACGGGCGGGACGGGGACGGTCGGCCCGGTCGCACCGAGGCCGCCGGGCACTGGGCGGCCGGGCACCGGGCCGCCGGGCGCCTGCCGGACGGGCGACCCCGAGTGGGACGGCGTCGGCTGAGAGAGAGGAGGCCCCGGCGCCGCCGGCGCTCCCCGCGCCGGGGTCGCGGTCCGACCGGCCGGCCGCGGCCAGTCCGGGAGGATCGGGAAGCCGCCGGTCGGGGCGCCCGACGACGACGGGGCCCCCGCGACCTGCGGCGCCCTGGGGGCCGCGACGGCGGCCGGCCGCCGCGCCACACCACCGGCAGCCGCGCCGGCCCCGGCCCCGGCCCCGGCCCCACCACCCGCGACCGCACCACCCCCGACCGCACCACCCCCGACCGCACCACCCCTGGCCGCACGGCCCTCGCCGTTCGACCCGGCCACGCCGTTCGACCCGGAGGGCCCACCCACACCACGGCCGCCCCCGACGACCAGCAACGCCCCCCGCGCCGTCACCGTCCGCGGCTCCGGCGGCACGACCGGCGGCACCCCGAGCTCGCGGTGCACGAGCGTCCCGAGCAGCGGCGTCCGCGCCAGCCCCCCGACGAGCCGGAGCCCCGCGAGCGCGCCGGCCTCGACCCCGGCGTCGTCGAGGGTGCGGGCCAGCAGCGCGACGAGCCCCTCGCACGGCTCGCGCAGCAGGTCCTCGAGCTCGCCGCGGGAGCACCACGCCGAGGTCGCGCCACCCGGGAGCGGAATCTCGGCCTGCTCGGCGTCGGAGAGTCGCTCGCGCGCGGCCCGCACGTCCTCGACGAGCACCTGGCGGTGGCGCCGGTCGGGCAGCGTCGCCCCCGCGACGACCTCCCGCACCCGGGGTGCGCCCGGGGCGTCGTCGGGCAGCGCCGCGAGGACCGCCCGGAGCAGCAGCTCGTCCGCGTCGTCGCCGCCGAACGTCCCCGAGGAACGTTCGGCGAGCACGACGGGCTCCGGACCTGTGGTCACGACGGCGGCCCGCGCGGTCCGGGTCCCGACGTCGAGCACCGCGACCGGACCGTCCGGCGCACCCGAAGGACGCATCCAGGCGGCGTGCGCGGCCACCGCGACCGGTTCCGGCACGAGCACCAGCTCCGAGGCCAGTCCCGCCCCGGCACGGCGCAGCACCTCGCGGCGCGACGAGCCCCACGACGCCGGGTGGGTCAGCACCAGCCGCGCAGGCCGGGCGCCGCGCAGCGCCGGGGTCGCGCGATCGACGGTGGCGGCGAGGACGGCGCCGAGCGCCTCCCCGACCCCGACGACGCGGGTCCCGAGCAGCAGCGTCGCCTCGTCGACGTGGCGACGCGGGCAGGGTTCGAGCCGGGACGGATCGGCGGCGGCGCGGCGATGGGCCTCGCGGCCGGTCAACAGCGCCTCGCCGTCGTCGGGGGCGAGAACGGCGGCGAGCTCGAGGTCGAGCTCGGTGACCTCACGGCCGTCGTCGACCGCCGCCGCGACGCCGAACTCACCGAGGTCGACCGCGACGGCCGGGACGCTCACACCGGCTCCGCGGACGGGCGGATCGGGGTCTCGGGGTCACGCCACGCCAGCTGCACGAGGGTCTCGCCGTGCCGCCGGGTGACGAGCACGGCGCGTCCCGGCGGACGCGGGCCGGGCCGGGCGGTGCCGACCAGCGGCCCCTCCTCCCGGCTGCCGTTGCCGACGAGCCCCGGCGTCGACAGCTCGCGCAGCCGCGTGAGGACCGGCTCGAACATCGCCCGCGCGGACCCGCCGGCCCGCCGGGCCACGACGAGGTGCAGCCCGACGTCCTTGGCCTGTGCGAGCAGGTCGACCAGCGGGGCCAGCGGGTTGCCCGAGGGGGCGGCGACGAGGTCGTAGTCGTCCACCAGCAGGAACACGTCGGGGCCGGTCCACCAGGAGCGGGCCCGCAGCTGCTCCGGGGTGACGTCCGGTCCGGGCAGGCGGCGCCGCAGGGACGCCACGAGATCGGTCACCGCCGCGGTCAGGGCCTCGGCGGTGGAGGTGTAGCTGATGAGGTGCTCGGACTCGACGGCGCCGAGCAGCCCGCGCCGGTAGTCGACGATCATCAGCCGGGCCTGCTGCGGGTCGTACCGGGTGACGATCTGGTGGGCCAGCAGCCGCAGGAGCGAGGTCTTGCCGGACTCGCCGTCGGCGTAGACCACCAGGTGCGGGTCCGCCGACACGTCGAGCAGCACCGGGGCGAGGCGGTCCTCGTCGACCCCGACGGGCAGCAGGTGCGGCGCGCCCTCGTGCGGTCCGGGCAGGTCGGAGACCTCGACCCGGTCGGGCAGCAGCCGCACCGGCGACACCGCCGGGCCGTGCCAGGCCGCCGCGACCGCGGGGACGAGGTCGTCGCCCGGGAGCGCGACGAGCACGTGGTGGCGGTCCGGCGCGAGGCCCCGCCCGGGACGGCCCGCCGGGACGGTCGCGGCGACGCGGCGGTCGACCTCCGACTCGCCGGGGTCACCGAGGCGCAGCTCGACCCGGGTACCGAGCAGGTCCTTGAGCGCCGGACGCAGCTCGGCCCACCGACTGACCGCGATCGCCACGTGCACGCCGTAGGACAGACCCGCCGTCGCGAGCGAGATGATCGTGGACTCCAGCGCCTCGTGGTCGGCGCGGAACGCGTGCCAGCCGTCGATGACGAGCACGACGTCACCGAGGCCGTCGTCCCCGGCCATCTCCTCGCCGCGCCGCCGCCGGGACCGCAGGTCGGCCGCCGAGGTGATGCCGTGCTCGCGGAACCACCGCTCCCGTCCCGCCAGGAGCCCCGCGACCTCGGCGACCACGCGCCGCACCAGGTCGGTGTCCCCGCGCCCGGCGACCGTCCCGACGTGCGGCAGCGCCACGAGGCCGCCCAAGGTCCCGCCGCCGAGGTCGATCACCTGGAACGCCAGCTCGGCGGGGGTGTGGGTGAGCGCGGCCGCCGTGACGAGCGCCCGCAGCGTCGTCGACTTGCCCGACTGCGGCCCGCCCGTGACCACGACGTGCCCCGCCGCCCCGGACAGGTCGGCCCAGAGCAGGTCCCGACGCTGCTCGTACGGCCGGTCGACGAGGCCGAGCGGGAGGCTCAGCGACCCGTTCGCGGGGAAGCCGGGCGCGCCGAGGCCCCGGTCCGGGATCTCCTGCAGGGGCGGGAGGAGCGCCTCGAGCGCCGTGGGGCCCTCCAGGGGCGGCAGCCACACCTCGTGGGCGGGCGGCCCGGCCTCCCGCAGCCGTTCCACGACGGCGTCGAGCACGCTCGGGACGGCGGTCTCCTCCTCGAGCCCGGGATCGACGCCGACCCCGTCGCCGCCCTCCGGTCCCGGGAGCGCGGGCGGCAGGTCGACCCAGCCGCCGTGGAAGGGCCGCGGCGGGCGGGTGGCTCGCCGGGCACTCGGGAGGGGCTCCGCCCGCGGCCGGGGCTCGCGGCGCGGGGACGGGCCGGAGACGTATCCGGCGGTGAACCGCACCATCGTCGAGGTGTCCGAGCGGAGGTAGCCGACGCCGGGCAGTGACGGCAACGACGCGGCGTCGGGCACGCCGAGCACCGCGCGGGAGTCGGCGGCGGAGAACGTCTTGAGGCCGATGCGGTACGAGAGGTGCGAGTCGAGCCCGCGCAGCCGGCCCTCGTCGAGGCGCTGCGACGCGAGCAGCAGGTCGATCTGCAGCGATCGCCCGAGCCGGCCGATCGCGGTGAACAGGTCCGCGAGGTCCGGCTTCTGGTGCAGCAGCTCGGAGAACTCGTCGACGACGACGAAGAGGGCGGGCAGCGGCTCGAGGTCGGCGCCGCGTTCCCGGGCCCGCTCGTAGTCGGCGACGCTCGCGAGGTTCCCCGCCCCCCGCAGCAGCTCCTGTCGGCGGTTCATCTCGCCGGCCAGGGCGTCCTGCATCCGGTCGACGAGGCCGAGGTCGTCCGCGAGGTTGGTGATGACGGCGGCCACGTGCGGCGCCTCGGCGAGCCCGGCGAACGTCGCGCCGCCCTTGAAGTCGACGAGCACGAGGTTGAGCGCCGCCGAGGAGTGCGTCGTGATCAGCCCCAGGACCAGGGTCCGCAGGAGCTCGGACTTGCCCGACCCGGTCGCCCCGACGCACAGCCCGTGGGGACCCATCCCCTCCTGCGCGGCCTCCTTGAGGTCGAGCTCCACCGGCTCGCCGTCCTCGCCGATCCCGAACGGCACGCGCAGGCGCTCCCGCAGCGCGCGGGGCCGCCAGGCCGCGGCGACGTCGAAGGTGTCCGGGTCGCCCTCGACGCCCAGCAGCTCGAGCAGGCCCGGCGTCGAGGGACCGGCCTCGTCGCGCGCCGCCCCGGGGGTCCGGCACGGCGCGAGCCGGCGGGCCAGGGCCTCCGCCTCGGGTCCGGACAGCCCGTCCGGGCGCCCGAACCACTCGACGCCCCCGCTCCCGCCCGCCGCCCCGATCCGCTCGCCTCCCGCGGGGTCGTCGGAGAGGACGAGGCGCAGCCCGCGTCGCGTGACCAGACCGTCGAGCGCGCCGCCGTCGGCGGAGACGTCGACCAGGGTGACCCCGGCGAGCCCGTCCTCGACGAGCGCGCGGTCGCCGTCGTCGGCGGTCGGACCGTCGGCCCCGTCGAGGACGACGACGACGTGGGCCGCGCCCGCCGGGAGGGCGGCGCCACGGGTGAACCGGGGCCGGTCGGCGAGCTCGGGCGCGAGCCACGCCTGCACCGCGGCCAGCGAGGAGCCGATCATCCGCATCGGGCCCGCCCCGTCGGCCAGCCGCGGGTGCGCCACGTGCGGGAGCCACTTGCACCACTCCCACGCCGTCCGGCCCTCGCCGCGCGCCACGACGGCGAGCAGCAGGTCGTCCGGGCCGTGGAAGGTGACGAGCTGGGCCACCAGCCCCCGGACCAGCGCCCGGCGTCGCTCGGGATCGGCCCCGCCGGTCACGCCCACGGCCGCGAAGGCCCGCAGCGACACGGCGGTGGGCAGCGCCTCGACGACGGAGTGGGTGCGCACGAAGCGACGCAACGCCACCGTGGTCACCGGCTCGAGGTCCTCGACGGGTCCGGTCTGCGGCGGGACGAGCGCGGTCGCGAGTCGCTGGGCGCCGCGCCCGACGCGGACGTGCGCGAAGTCCGCGTCGCCGGGACGGCGCTCCCACGTGCGGGGACCGCGGGCGAGCGTGACGAGCGCGTCGGGGTCGGGGTGGGTCCACTCCAGGCTCGCGCGCTGCCCGGCGGCGACCGACCGGGCGCGGTGCCGGATCTGGGCGAGGTAGCGCAGGTAGTCGGCGCGCTCGGCGTCCGACTCGGCCCGTCGCGCCGCGCCGCCCCGGGAGGCGCCGCCCGCGACCATGCCGAGCGTCGAGAGCGCGATCATGCCGCCGAACAGCCACGACGTCGGGTTGTCGATGCCGATGACGACGACGAACCCGACCGACGCGAGCAGCATCACCATCGGGAGCAGGCGCTGGAGTAGTCCCGCCGGGGCGATCCGGGGCTCGGCGGGCGGCGCCTCGAGCGGGATCTCCCCCGCGGGCATCACCGGGGCGGGCGGTCGGGGCCCGCGTCGGACGACCTGCGTGCCCACGCCCCTCCTCCCGGCCGGCGGATCTCCGTCGTTCGCCCGCTGCGGGGCGCCTGCGGAGGTCATACTAAGGAGCGGATCAGGCGATCGGGGACGATCCGTGCAGGTCGTCCGGGGCGTCAGTGGTCGGCCAGGGCCGTGGGAGAGGATCTCCGGGAGGAGGAGTCGATGAGCACCGGCACCGGCCGGGGGCACTCCCCGGCGGCGCTCGGGCGCCCGTCGTCGGGGCCCGCACCGTCCGCCGCGCCCGCCGTCGTCCCCCCACCCCCGGCGCTCGACGCCGCCGCCCCCGTCACGCGGATCTCGGTGCTGGCGCCCACCACGCGGGTCGACGTCGCCCTGCCCGGGGACGTGCCCGTGGCCGAGCTGCTCGGGGTGCTCGTCGAGATGACCGAGCGGGCCGCGCCGACCGAGAACACCGGGTGGCCCGGGGAGGCCGTCCGCAGCGCCGACCGGCCCGCGGGCACCGCGTGGACCCTCGCCCCGCTCGGCGGCGCGCCGGTCGACCCGCGCCGGACCCTCGACGGGCTCGGCGTCCTCGACGGCGACCAGCTCGTCCTGCGCCGCCGCGCCGAGGCCGCCCCCGCCCCGCTCTACGACGACGTGGTGGACGCGGTCGCCGAGTCCACCCCTGCCAGCTACCGCCCCTGGGACGCGGGCTGGGCGCACGCCCTGGGCCTGGCGGGAGCGGGGGTCGCGGGCGCGGTGGCGCTCGGGGCCCTGGTCGTGGCCGGGCGGGGTCCCGGCACCGCGGGCGGGCTCGTGACGGCGGGGGTGGCGGCGCTGGTCGCGATCCTCGCGGCGGTGCTCGGCGCGTCGTCGGCCCGGCTGTTCTCCCGCCCGGGCCCGGCGGCCGTGCTCGGGCTGCTCGCCACCGGCGCCGCCGCGGTGTGCGGGCTCGCGGCGGTGCCCGCCGAGAGCGGGGACGCCCCGGTCGGCCCGTCCCTCGTCGACGGGGCGGGCACCCCGCACCTGCTGCTCGCCGCGGCCCTCGCGCTCGTCGCCGCGGGCTCCACCCTGCTCGGGACCGCGCGGGCCGACCGCGTCGCGCTCGCGGTCCTCGTCGGACTGGCCACGGCCGCGGGCATCGCCCTGGTCGTCGGGGCCGCCGCGACGATCGTGGGCGCGCTCGCCGCGGCCCGCGGCGCCGAGGTGGGCGCCCCGGCCGTCGCGGCGGGGGCGGGTGCCGTCGCGCTCGTCGTCCTCTCCGCGCTGCCCCGCCTCGGGATCGCCCTCTCCCGCCTCCCGCTGCCCCAGGTCCCCGCCTCGGCCGCCGAGCTCGCCGAGGACGCGGGCCCGGGCGACCCGGCGACGCTGGACCGCCGCGCCGACCGCGCGCACGCGGTGCTCGCCGGCCTCGCGGGCGGCACCGTCGCGGTACTGGCCGCCGCCGCGGCCGTGCTCGCCGCGGCGCCCGGCGAGGGCTGGCAGGGCACCGCGGGATGGGTGCTCGCCGTGCTGCTCGTGGTCCTGCCCGCGCTGCGCTCGCGCAGCTACGCCAACGCGCTGCCGGCCACGATCCTGCTGGTCGGGGCCCTCGTGGGCGGCGCGGCCGTGGCGGCGGGCGCGGTCGCCGCGGCACCCGGCGGGATCGCGCGCGTCGGGCTGGCGGTGGCCGCGGTCGTCGTCGGCGGGATCGCGGTGCTGCTCGGCTCGGTCGTGCCGCGCCGGCGGTCCTCCCCGCCGCGCGCCGCGCCGTGGACCTGCTCGAAGGCGTCGGGATCGCGGCCGTCATCCCGCTGGCGCTCGCGGTGTGCGACCTCTACACGGCGGTGCGGCTGCTGTGAGCGCGGTGTCCCGGGCGGCGGGTGCCGTGCTCGCCGTCCTGCTCGCCGTCCTGCTCGCCGTCCTGCTCACGGC
Source organism: uncultured Actinomycetota bacterium (assembly GCA_963849235.1). Lineage (GTDB taxonomy): Bacteria > Actinomycetota > Actinomycetes > Mycobacteriales > Pseudonocardiaceae > Actinomycetospora. The sequence goes on from CAWKGY010000022.1 coordinate 913,502, forward strand.
GCCGGTCACCGCCGGGCCCGCCGCCGCCCAGGACCTCCCCGGCCAGGGCAACCCCGGCCAGGCCATCCCCGGCCAGGCCATCCCCGGCCAGGCCATCCCCGTCGCGCCCCCCGCACCGCCGGCCCCCGACCCGGCCGCGCTCGCCGCCCTCCCCACGGCCCCCACCGCGCTGCCGGGTCTCCGCCCGCTCGGCCCGTGCCCGGCAGGCATCGCGCCGAACGGGTTCGCCGCGCTGACCCCGGAGCCGGACGCCGTGCCGGGCGCCGCCGCGACGGGGGTGACCGTCGCGGTCGTCGACTCCGGGGTCGCGGCCCACCCCCGTCTGCCCGGCGGGGTCACCGACGGCGGGGACTTCCTGGCGGGGCGCTCGGCCACCGCGGACTGCGACGGTCACGGCACCGCGGTCGCCGGGGTCGTCGCCGCGGGCCCGGGTCCCGACGACGGCGTGGTCGGGGTCGCCCCCGGCGCCCGGATCCTCGCGGTGCGCGCCGACAGCGCCTGGTCCGCGACGGCGGGGGCGCCGGGTGCGGGCGACGAGGCCACCCTGGCCCGCGGGGTCCGGGCCGCGACCCGGCCCGGGGTCGCCGTGCTCACCCTCGCCGTCGCCGCCTGCCGCCCCGCCGCGGACCTCGTGGGCACCACCGACCCCGCGCTCGGCGCCCTGCGGGCCGCGATCCACGACGCGGTCGCGCGCGGGATCGTCGTCGTCGCCGCCGCGGGCAACGTCGGCCCGGCCTGCCCGGCGAACGACCCGGCGCAGGTCGGCGAGCGGATCACCACGGTGCCCACCCCCGGGTGGTTCGACGACGACGTCCTCACCGTGGGCGCCCTCGACGCCTCGGGCCGCCCCGACCCCGTCTCGCTCGCCGGACCGTGGGTGGACCTCGCCGCCCCGGGCGACGTCCCGGCCGCCCTCGACGCGCACTCGGCCGGCCTGACCGCCGACCTCTCGCTGCCGGGTTCCGCCCCCGGACCGGTGACCGGCACGAGCTTCGCGGCGGCCCGCGTCGCCGGCGCGGCCGCCCTGCTGCGCGCGCGCTTCCCGACGATGCCGGCCGGGGAGATCGTCGCGCGGCTCGTCGACACCGCCGCACCCGTGCCCGGCGCCGGCCCGGGGCGCGACCCCGTGGTGGGCGCGGGTGCGCTGGACGTGCGCGCCGCCCTGGCCGGCGTGCGCGCTCCCGTCGCCCCGCCGCCGCCCGCACCGGGGCCGGCGAGCCGCGGCGGAGTCCTGCCGTGGGTGGCCGCCGGGACGCTCGTGGTGGTCCTCGCGGTCGCCGGGCTCCTGCTCGCCCGCCGCCGGAGCGCCCGGTGAGCGTGCTCGGGCGGGCCGGCGGGCTCCTCGTCGTCGAGGTCGGGCTGGCGGTGGCGCTCGGGCTGGTCGCCCTGGGGCCCGGGCTGCTCCCGCTCGCCGGGATCGTCCTGTCGGTGGCGCTGGTCGCGGGCCTCGTGCGGGTCCGCGGCGAGCTCGTGGGGACGTGGGCGGTCCTGGCCCTGCGCCACCGGTTCCGGGCCACGGACGCGGCGGCGGCGGCGGCGGACGAGGACGAGGACGCGGACGACGAGGACGCGGGACCCGGCGGGCTCGACCTCGGCGCGCTCGACGCCGCGTTGGGCGAGGTCGTGGTGGTCGAGGGCCGCGACCACGACGGGCGGCCCGTCGCCGTCGCCGGCGCCGACGACGGCACCTGGAGCGCGGTCCTCGTCCCCGACACCGAGGAGCTGCCGCTGCTCCTCGACCGGCCCGGCGGCGGCTTCCCCCTCGGCGCCCTCGCCGACACCCTCGCCGACCGCGGCGTCGTCCTCGACGCGCTCACCGTGGTCCGCCACGTCCGTCCCGGCGGGGCCGACTCCCCCGCCCGGCAGGCCCACCGCGAGGTGCTCGGGCCGCTCGCCGACGCCGGGCACCGCAGCGCGTGGCTCGTGGTGCGGCTCGATCCCGACCGCTGCCCGGGTGCGGTCGCCGAACGCGGGGGCGGCGTGCTGGGAGCGCGCCGGGCCCTCGTCGGGGCCCTCGCCCGGATCTCCCGCGTCCTCGCCGACCGGGATCTCCCGGTGCGCCCGCTGGACCGGGAGGGGCTGCGCGACGCGGTCGCGACGGCGGCGGCCACGGACCTCGACCGGGCGCCCGGCGGGGTGACCGAGCGCTGGGACGCGATCGTCGTCGGCGAGGTCGGGCACGCCTCCTGGGACGCCGCCGACCTGCGCGTCCCGCCGGGCGGCCGCCTCGACCTCGACGACCTCGCGGCCCCCGACGCCGTCACCACCGTCGCCCTCGCCCTGCTGCCCGAACCCGCGGAGCCCGGCGTCGAGCCGCTCGTGGGCCTCGCCGCCCGGGTGCGGGTCAGCGCCCGGACCCCCGACGAGCTCGCGGCGGCCGGGCGCGCGGTGGTCGCGGCGGGCCGGGCGGGCGGCCTGCGCCTCGAACCGCTGCACGGACGCCAGGCCGCCGCCCTGCGGTCCACGGTGCCGGTCGGGGGCCTGACGTGACCCGCCGGCCCGACGTGACCCGGCAGCGGGCGGGTCCCGCCCGCGCGGCCGCCCTCGGGGTCCCGGCCTCCGCCCTCGACGCGCTGGTCGCCCCGGCGAGCCCGGCCGGCATCGTGCTCGGCGCCGACCCGCGGGGTGCCCCCGTGACGCTCGCGCTGCTGCGCCCGGTCCCGACGCGCGTCGTCGTCCTCGGCGCCCTGCACCTGGCCCGCCAGATCGCGCTGCGCGCCGCCGGGCAGGGCGCCCGTATCACCGTCACGACGGGACGACGCGCCGCGTGGGAGCCCGTCGCCCGTGCCGCCGCGGAGCCCGACCGCGTCCGGATCGGCGCCGACGAGCCGCCCGACGACGACGTTCCCGGGCCCGGCGACACCGAGGCCCGGCTCGCCGTCCACGACCGCGGCGCCACCGCCGCGGGACCGCCCCCGCCCACCGGCCCGTGGCGGGCCACCCTGCTCGTCCTGCCCGCCCTCTCGCCCGCGGTCGCCGACGCGGCCGACGACGCCGACGTCGTGCTGCTCGGGCGGATGCCACCGCAGGAGGCCGACCTCGCCGCCCGGCTGTGGCGGCTCACCGAGCCGATGGCCGAGTCGCTGCGCACGCTGCCCGACCACGGCGTCGTCGTCCTCGGCCGCAACCTGTGGCGCCGCCTCGACCTGGTCACCGCCGAGCGCGAGACCGCCCTGCTGGGTCCCGTCCGGCGCAGCTGAGCATCAGGAGCCCAGGGTGCGCACGGCCCGCGTCGTCGCCGCCCGGGCCGCGAGCCCGTCGTCGTCGGGGTAGTCGACCCCGGTCAGCCGGAGCCCGTGCGCGGCGACCACGTGCACCTCGGAGGCGCGTTCGCGGCGCTCGAGCAGCGCCGCGGGCCAGTCCACGTCGCGACGCCCCTCCCCCACCGTCAGCAGGGCGCCCACCAGCGAGCGGACCATGGAGTGGCAGAACGCGTCGGCCGAGAGGCGGGCCTCGACGACGTCGCGCTCGCCGGGGACCACCGTCCAGGTCAGGTGCTGGAGCTCGCGGATCGTGGTCGCGCCCTCGCGGGGGCGGCAGAACGCGGCGAAGTCGTGCTCGCCGAGCAGCCCCTCGCCCGCGCGGGACATGGCCGCGACGTCGAGCGGGCGCGGCCAGCGCAGGGTGTCGCGGGCGCGCAGCGGCTCGGGGCCGGACGGCGCGGTGCAGACGCGGTAGGCGTAGTGGCGGCGCACCGCGGAGAAGCGGGCGTCGAACCCCGCGGGCGCGACGGCCACGCCGTGCACGCGGACGTCGGGCGGCAGCATCCGCGCGAGACGGCGGACCAGGCCGTCGGGCACGGCACCGTCGTCGTCGAGCAGTGCCGTGCCGGCGACGGGGACGTCGGCGTGGGCGACCTGCGCGTCGGCGTGGACGCCCGCGTCGGTGCGCCCGGCGACGGTGAGCGCCACGGGGGCGCGCGCCAACGTCGCGAGGGTCTCCTCGAGCACCCCCTGCACGGTCCGCAGCCCGGGCTGGCGGGCCCATCCGGCGAAGTCGGTGCCGTCGTAGGCCAGGTCCAGCCGCAGCCGGCGTGGCAGCGACGGCCCGTCGCCGCCGCCCGCCTGCCCCACCTGCGCCGGAGAGACCACGAGCCCGCCGTCGGGGTCGACGGCGGGCTCGGTGGTGTTCGTGCGGTCGTGCTCGGGGACTCGTCCGGTCAGGACTCGTCCTTCTTCTCGTCGGGCTCGAGGCCGGCGCTCGCCGCGGCGTTGTCCGCCATCGGCTCGGGCACCTCGTGCTCCTCCTCGGACGCCGACGACTCGTCGGCCGCCGCGGCCTCCGCCTCGGGGACCTCGGGCTCGGTGTCCGTGCCCACGGCCTCCTCGGCCTCGACGGCCGCGGTGGTGTCGTCGGACTCGGGACCCGGACTCGGACGCCGCGATCGTCGCCGCCGTGGCCGCGGCGCCGGTGGCCTGGCCACCGACCTCACGGTTCGCCGCCGAACGGGTGGCGGCCGACGCCTCCGTGGAGGCCAACTTCTCGTTGACCAGCTCGATGATCGCCATGGGGGCGTTGTCGCCCTTGCGCGGCAGCGTCTTGATGATCCGCGTGTACCCACCGGGGCGGTCGGAGAAGAACGGCCCGATCTCGGCCATCAGGCGGTGCACGACGTCCTTGTCGCGGATCAGCTGCGAGATCTCGCGACGGTTGTGCAGGTCGCCCTTCTTCGCCTTGGTGATGAGGCGCTCGGCGTACGGGCGCAGGCGCTCGGCCTTGGCCCGCGTGGTGTGGATGCGGCCGTGCGTGAAGAGTGACGTGGCCAGGTTGGCCAGCATCAGCTTCTGGTGCGCGGGGGAACCCCCGAGCCGCGGGCCCTTGGTGGGCTGGGGCATGGACCTGCTCCTGTCTCAGGACGCCTTTCCGGCCGGCCCTGGTCGGGCCGGCCGGGGGCAGAACGTCAGAGTTGCGGTGTGTTCTAGAGCTGCTCGGTCTCGGCGAAGTCCTGGCCGTCCTCGGTCCCGAACGAGCCGTACCCGCCGCCGTCGTAGGACTCGTAGCCCTCCGACGGGTAGTCGGCGGCCGCGGCGCTCGGGTCGAACCCGGGCGGGCTGTCCTTGAGGGCCAGCCCGAGGCCTGCCAGCTTCATCTTGACCTCGTCGATGGACTTCGCACCGAAGTTGCGGATGTCCAGCAGGTCGGCCTCCGAGCGGCCGACGAGCTCGCCGACCGTGTGGATGCCCTCCCGCTTGAGGCAGTTGTACGACCGGACCGTGAGGTCGAGGTCCTCGATCGGCATGGCGAACGCGGCGATCGAGTCGGCCTCGGCGGGCGAGGGCCCGATCTCGATGCCCTCGGCGTCGATGTTGAGCTCACGGGCGAGCCCGAACAGCTCGGTCAGCGTGCGACCGGCCGACGCGATCGCATCGCGCGGCGTGATCGACGGCTTGGTCTCGACGTCGAGGATCAGCTTGTCGAAGTCGGTGCGCTGCTCGACGCGGGTCGCCTCGACCTTGTAGCTG
>CAWKGY010000023.1:0-396845 GCA_963849235.1 uncultured Actinomycetota bacterium
GCTGCGACGTCTGCAAACCTGCGATCGCCTCCATGCTCGCGACCCTCGCGGGCGGCCACGTCCTCGACGGCGAGCAGGCCACGCTGCAGGACACCAACGACCACTTCCTCGCCAACATGCAGCGCAACGGCACCTACTCGGTGGTCCCGCGGCTGCCCGGCGGCGAGGTCACCCGGCGAGGGCCTCATCGCCATCGGCGAGGTGGCCCGCGACTTCGGGCTCTACACCAAGATCACCGGCGGTCAGCGCATCGACATGTCCGGGGCCCGGCTCAACAACCTCCCGGCGATCTGGAGCGGCTGGTCGACGCCGGGTTCGAGTCCGGCCACGCGTACGGCAAGTCGCTGCGGACCGTGAAGTCGTGCGTGGGTACCGACTGGTGCCGCTACGGGGTGCAGGACTCGGTGGGGCTCGCGGTGGCCCTCGAGCTGCGCTACCGGGGGCTGCGGTCGCCGCACAAGCTGAAGTCCGGCGTGTCGGGCTGTGCCCGGGAGTGCGCCGAGGCCCGCTCGAAGGACTTCGGGATCATCGCCACCGAGCACGGCTGGAACCTCTACGTCGGCGGCAACGGCGGGTTCACCCCGCGCCACGCCGAGCTGCTCGCCTCCGACCTCGACACCGCGACGCTCGTGCGCACCATCGACCGGTTCCTCATGTTCTACGTGCGCACCGCCGACCGGCTGCAGCGGACCGCGCCCTGGATCGAGGCGCTCGAGGGCGGGATCGACCACCTCCGCGACGTGGTGATGGAGGACTCCCTGGGCATCTGCGCCTCGCTCGACGAGCAGATGGCCCGCCACGTCCGCAGCTACGCCGACGAGTGGGCGGCCGTCCTGGACGACGAGGACAAGCTCGCCCGGTTCACCTCCTTCGTCAACGCGCCCGGGGTGCCCGACCCGACGATCGAGTTCGTCGACCACCAGGGCCGCCAGGTGCCCACCGGCATGAAGGACGGGCAGCCGACCGACCTCGGGGCCCTCGGCTTCGACACGACCCCGGCACCGACGCGGATCGCCGGCCCGACGATCCCCGTGGGAGCCCCCGCATGACCGCCCAGGCCGACCTCCGCGCCCATCCCGACGGGTGGACCGACGGCGCGGAGGCCAAGGACCCCGTCCGGAGCCGACGACGCCGGCCGCCCCCCGGCGACCGACGGGTGGACGCCGGTGTGCCCCCTCGAGCGCCTGCAGCCCGAGCGCGGCGTGTGCGCGCTGGTGGCCGGCGAGCCGGTCGCGGTGTTCCGCACCCACGACGACCGGCTCTTCGCCCTGCACAACCTCGACCCGTTCTCCGGGGCCTCGGTGCTCTCGCGGGGCATCGTCGGCGACCTCGAGGCACCCCCGTGGTGGCGTCGCCGCTGTACAAGCAGCACTTCGCGCTGGAGTCCGGCGTCGCCGTCGAGGACGACTCCGTCGTCGTGGCCACCTATCCTGTGCGGGTGGTGGACGGGACGGTCGAGGTCGGGGGCACGTGACGAAGACGGAGCGGAGCGGAGCTCGACCCGGGAGATGCAAGACGGAGCGGAGCGGGCGACGGTCCCCGGGGCGGGACCGGGCCCGCTGGACGGCGTGCGCGTCGGGGTGACCGCCGACCGGCGCGCCGACGACCAGATCGACCTGCTGCACCGCCGGGGCGCCACCACGGTGCACGGCGCCACCATGCGGATCGTCCCCCTGGCCGACGACACCGACCTCGCCGCCACCACCCGCGCGCTGCTCGACGCGCCGCCCGCCGTCGTCGTCGCCACCACCGGCCAGGGCTTCCGGGGCTGGCTCGAGGTGGCCGACGAGTGGGGCCTGGGCGACCGGCTGCGCGCCGTGCTCGGCGACGCCGCCCTGCTCGCCCGCGGCCCGAAGGCGCTCGGGGCGATCCGCGGGGCCGGGCTGCGCGAGGCGTGGTCGGCCGAGGCCACCGATCGTCCCCCGAGGTCCTCGAGCACCTGCTCGCGGGCGGCGCCGGGCCGTTGGCGGGGGCCCGCGTCGCGGTCCAGCTGCACGGCGACCCGATGACGTCGTTCCTCACCGCGCTGCGCGAGGCGGGCGCCGACGTCGTCGAGGTGCACGTCTACCGGTGGGAACCGCCGCCCGACCTGCCCGCGGTCGACGCGCTGATCACGGCGATCGTCGACCGGACGGTCGACGCCGTCACCTTCACCAGCGCGCCCGCCGTCGAGGGGCTGCTGCACCGCGCGGAGGTGCTCGGCCGCTCCGCGGAGGTGCTGGACTCGTTGCGCGGCGGGCCGGGCGGCTCCGGCGTGCTGGCCTGCGTGGTGGGGCCGGTGACCGCGGCGCCGCTGGACGGCCGGGACGTCCCCTCGATCGCGCCCGACCGCTTCCGGCTCGGCGCGATGGTGCGGCGCCTGGAGGAGCACGTCGCGGGTACCCCGGCGCGGTGAGCACCCCCGCGCTGGTCGTCCTGGCGCACGGCACCGGCGACGCGGCCGGGCGTGGGACGTGGGGCCGGCTGCTGGTGCGGCTGCGCGCGGCGCTGCCGGGGGTCGAGGTGCGACTGGCGTACGCGGGCGTCGCCCGCCCGCAGCTCGCCGACGTGCTGCCCGAGCTCGCCGGCCCGGTGGTCGTGGTGCCGTCGTTCCTCGCGGCGGGCTTCCACGTGCGGGTCGACGTGCCGGACCAGCTCGCGGCGATCGGGCGCTCCGACGTGGCGCTCGCGGAACCGCTCGGGCCCGATCCGGTGCTGGTGGACGTCGCGCTGGAGCGGCTACGCGGGGCCGGGTGGCGCGACGAGCGGGTGGTCCTCGCGGCGGCGGGGTCGACGGACGCCGTCGCGCAGGAGGACCTCCGGGTCGCCGCGGCGGTCATCGCGGACCGGCTCGGGACCGACGTGCCGGTCGGCTACATCGCGGGCGGGGAGCCGCGGGTCGCGGACGTGGTCGCGGCGCAGGAGGGGCCGGTCGCGCTGGCCACCTGGCTGCTCGCGCCCGGGGCGTTCCACCGCTGGCTGGCCGACGCGGGCGCGGCCGTCGTGGCCGATCCGCTGGGTGACCACGTCGGCGTCGTGGAGGTCCTGCTGGAGCGGTATCGCGCGAGGTGCGCTGCGCGCCTGTGAGCACTTTCGGGGGCTGTACCCCCGAAAGTACTGAGGCGGAACGCCACCTGACCCCTCTGACCCCTGGGAGCCCGTCCGATGACCCGTGGGCACGTCTTCGTGGTGCACGGTGACCTGACACAGCTGGCGTGCGACGACCTCGTCGTGCCGACGAACGCCCGGGGCGAGGTCAGCGCGAACTGGCACGGCCTCGTCCCGCCGGGCCAGGCGCAGTGGGACGAGGGCCTGTGGCCGGTCGACACCGGCTCCGGGTCGCGGCGGGCCGCGTCGTGGTACGCCGGCGCCGTCCACGACGTCCTCGACACCATCGCCGCCCACCAGCACGGTCGCCCACCCCGGCGGGGCCGGGCGCGGCACCTGACCGCCCTGCCGTTGGTGGGCGCGGGCCGGGAGGCCGCCGGGTCCCGCCGGGGCGACGTCATCGCCGCCCTCCTCGAGGTCCTCGAGGCCCACGCCGACGCCGGGTACGACGTCGCGCTGGTGCTGCGCTCGGCCCGCGACCACGCCGCGGCGCAGCATGTGCGGCGCGGACGGATGCACCACGATCTCCTGCCGGCCGAGGTGGCCACGGCCGAGGACCTCGCGGCCCGGGCCAGGGTCAACGAGCTCGCGCTGTTCCTGGGCGCGGGGGTGAGCATGAGCGCCGGCCTGCCGTCGTGGGCGATGTTGCTCGACGAGCTCGCCCGTCGTGCGGCGATCCCGGCCACGGACGCCGCGGAGCTCCGCCTGCTGCCGGCCCAGGACGCGGCGACGCTCATCGAGCGCACCCTCGACGAGCCGCTCGAGGACGCGCTGGCCGCGGTGCTGTCGACCCACCGGCACGGCCTGTCCCACGCCCTGCTCGCGGCGCTGCCGATGTGGGAGGCGGCGACGACGAACTACGACGACCTGTTCGAGCGCGCCCTGGCCGCCGTCGGGCGGGCCCCCGCGGTCCTGCCGTTCGAGTCGGCGCGCGCCGACCGGCCCTACCTGCTCAAGCTGCACGGGGATCTCGTGCGCCGACGCAACGTCGTCCTGACCCGCGATCACTACCTGCGCTTCCAAGGCGCGCAGGGCGCCCTGGCGGGGGTGGTGCAGGGCCTTCTCATGACCCGCCACGTGCTGTTCGCCGGGTTCTCCCTGGCCGACGAGAACTTCCTCCACCTCGCCGACGAGGTCCGCCGTGTCCGCGAGGACGACCGGGTGCTGGGAACGGCGCTGGCCCTGCTCGACGAGCCGCTACGCCGGCAGATGTGGGAAGGGGAGCTGCGCTACCAGGCCTTCGCGGAGCGTCCCGCCGACCCGGCCCGCACCGACGAGGTGATCGCGGAGGCGGCCCGCCGGATGGAGATCTTCCTCGACCTCGTCGCGCACCACGCCACCGACGACGCCTCGTTCCTCCTCGACGAGCGCTACCAGCACCTGCTCACCCCGGCCGAGCGGGCGTTCACCGGCGCCGTCACGCAGCTCCGCGACTTCCCCTCACCCGGGAGCGTCGCCGGACGCCGGGTCGAGGCCCTGCTCCACGAACTCGGGATGCGCCCGTGACCGCTGACGGGCCGGGGTCAGGGGGCGGAACGCCACCTCGCGGCGTAGCGGGCCGCGGCGGCCTCGTCCTTGTCCCGGGTGCGCTCGGCGCGGGTCTCGACACCGGTGCCCTGCGGGTAGCCCGCCTTGACCAGCCGGTGCTCGGCGGTCTCGTGGAGGTAGGCCACGGCGAAGATCATCCCCATGATCGCGCCGCCGAGCGCGCTCATCACCCGCAGCCACAACGGACCCGGCACGAAGATCACGATCGCCGCGACGAACGGCGCGAGCTGCACGAGCACGCGGATCACGTGGCGCACCCACCACGTCGGGCTGGTCGTGTCGTGCAGGACCCAGGGCGCGAACCGCGGCGGCAGGCCGCCCCCGTACGCGTACCAGAGCCACCACAGCGGGCCGGGTCGCGGCGTCGAGACCATCGGGCACCTCCTCAACAGTTTGTGCCCCAACAGTATGTGCCCCAAGGGTACGCTGGGAGTCATGACGGCCGCCACAGAGGAGATCGACCCCCTCGCGCTGGAGAACCAGGTCTGCTTCGCGCTGGCGGTCGCCGCCCGCTCGGTGATCGCCCTCTACCGGCCGCTGCTCGAGCCGATGGGTCTGACCCACCCGCAGTACCTGGTGATGCTCGCGCTCTGGGGCGGCGCACCGCTCTCGGTCACCGAGCTCTCCGGGATGCTCGCGCTCGACCCCGGCACGCTCTCGCCGCTGCTCAAGCGGCTCGAGGCGCAGGGCTACGTCGAGCGCCGCCGCGTCCCGGGCAACGAGCGCACCCTCGCCGTCACGCTGACCGACACGGGCCGGGCCCTGCGCTCCGACGCGGAGCGCATCCCGCCGGCCGTCGTCGAGCGCCTGGGCATGCCGCTGGAGGAACTGCTGCGCCTGCACGCCGACCTCTCCACCGTGATCGCCGCGGCCACCGCGGCGCCGGCCACCTGACCCGTGATCGTCACGGGTGTGACGGACCGTTCGGTCCTCGCCCACCTTCCTCACACGGACGACGATCATGGTCGGGGCCGTGCGCGGCCGGACCTTCCCAGCGACGGACCCGACGCGCACGCTGTCGGGCATGACCACCACGGAACGCCTCGTCGACGTCGGGGCGTCGCAGGACGTGCCCGAACGCGGCCGGCTGGTCGTCGAGATCGGCGGACCGAGCGAGCCGGGCGGCCCGGTGGCCCTCGGCGTCTTCCGCTTCGGCGGCCGTCTCTACGCCTGGGAGAACCGCTGCGCGCACCAGGGCGGGCCGGCGTGCCAGGGGCGGATCGTCAGCCGGGTCCGCGAGCGCCTCGACGACGAGCAGCGCAGCCTCGGCCTGCGCTTCGACGAGGACACCCTGCACGTCGTGTGCCCGTGGCACGGGTTCGAGTACGACGTGACGACGGGTCGGCACCCCGGCCGGCCCGACCTCGCGCTGCGCTCCTTCCCGGTGACCGAGGAGGAGGGCCGGATCCGTGTCGCCCTCTGAGCCCGGTCGACGGGAGCACACCGACCGGGCGCGCCGGATCGACGAGCTGGTCACGGCCCTGACGGCCGAGGTCGCCGCCGGCCTCGACGACGGCGCGATCGCCGCGCTCGACCCGGCGACCGCCCGCCGCCTGGTGAGCACGGCCGCCCGCTGCTGGGCCGTCGCCGCGGAGGAGGGCGCCGAGCCACCGGACGGGCGCGACACCACCCCGACCGACGCCGTCGCCCTCGCCACGGCCGCCCTGCGCAGCCACGACCTCAACCCGTTCGACCTGGCCCTCTGGTTCTCGAGGAGCACCCCATGACCGCGACCGACCCGAGCGTGCGGCGTCTGCCCACCCAGGAGATCACCACCGCGACGGACACCCGGGAGATCCTGGCCAACGCCCGGCGCGACACCCTGCGCTACGGCCTGGACGACTACCTGATCGTCGACGTCGACTCCCACCACGTCGAGCTCGACTCCTGGCCGGAGATCCTCGGGTATCTCGAGAGCCCGGTCATGCGCGACACCGCGCAGCAGATGATGCGCAACTGGCCGCAGGCCTCGCACCTGGCGCTGCACAACCACCCGCCGGGTCTGACGATGCAGGACGTCTCGGGGCGCATCCCGCACCAGGCCTCGCTCGGGGAGGAGACACCGGGCTCGACGTCGGGCGCGGACCGCGACGTCACGCTCGTCCGGCGCGCGATGGACGCGATGAGCATCGACCTGCAGGTCGTGTTCCCCCAGCCGATGCTCGAGACCGGGCTGCACCCCCAGCCGGAGGTCGCGACGGCGCTCCTGCAGGCCTACAACCGCTGGTTCGCCGCCGAGGTGCTGCCGCGCGAGCCGCGGATCCGCACCATGCTCGGCCTGCCGTTCGAGAACCCCGAGGCGTGCCTGGCCACCATCGAGGAGTTCGGCGACACCCCCGGCGTCATCGGCTTCCTCGTCACCAGCCAGCGCCACGCCGGGGTCCACCGCAACGCCTACATGCCGGTGTACCGCGAGCTGGAGCGCCGCGGGCTGCCGATCGGGTTCCACGCCGGCCCGAACCAGGCCGACACCATGACCTCGACGATGAACCGGTTCCTGTCGGCGCACGCGATGAGCTTCGTGACCTGCAACATGACCCACATGACGAACTGGGTCGTCAACGGGATCCCGGAGCGCTTCCCGGGCCTCAAGACGATCTGGATCGAGAGCGGGCTCGCGTGGCTGCCGTTCATGATGCAGCGCCTCGACCACGAGTACTACATGCGTTCCTCGGACGCCCCGCTGCTCACGCGCCCGCCGTCGCACTACATGCGGGAGATGTACTACACGAGCCAGCCCATGGAGTGGACCGACGACAAGCTGCTCGCCGCCACGCTGGAGGCCATCGACGCCGAGAACACGCTGATGTACTCCTCGGACTGGCCGCACTGGGACTTCGACGTGCCCGGCCGGATCGCCGCGCTGCCGTTCGTCAGCGAGCACGGCAAGCGGAACATCCTCGGCGAGACCGCCCGGAAGGTGTTCGAGCTCGGCAACGTCGGGCCGCGCGCGTGAGCGGGTTCGTCCGGCCGGCCGGCGCGGGGGAGACCTACGACTTCGACGGGGCGGTGTTCACGCTGAAGGCCTCGGGCGCCGACACCGAGGGTCGCGTCTCGGTGATGGAGCAGGCGGCGCCGGTGGGTCTGGTCGTCGCCGCGCACACCCACGAGGGCGAGGACGAGATGTTCCACGTGCTCGCTGGCCGGGTCGGGGGACGGTGCGGCGACGACGAGTTCACCGCGGCCGCGGGCGACTTCATCTTCCTGCCCCGCGACGTCGAGCACTCGCTCTGGGTGCTCGACGACGAGCCGGTGCGGATGCTGACCATCTGCGGGCCTGCGAAGTTCGACCGTCTGGTGACCGAGCAGGGGACCCGACGCGGGTAGCCGACCTCAGCGGCGGGGGTCCTCCGGCCAGGCGTGCTTGGGGTAGCGGCCCCGCAGCTCCGAGCGCACCTGCGGGTAGCCGGTGTCCCAGAACGACGCCAGGTCGGCGGTCACCGCTGCCGGGCGGCCGGCCGGGGAGAGCAGGTGGACGACGACGGGGACGCCGGCGACCACGGGCGCCTGCTCCCAGCCGAACGCCTGCTGGACCTTGAGGGCCACCATCGGGCCCGCGGGGTCGGTGTAGTCGACGCGGACGGTGCGTCCGGACGGGGTCGTGACGCCGGTCGGGGCCAGCTCGTCGAGCCGGCCGGCCACCGACCAGGGCACGAGGTGGCGCAGCGCCGGCGCGACCTTCAGCCGCGCGAGGTCGGCCCGGCGGCGGACCCGGGTGAGGTCGAGCCACTCGTCGACCCGGGCGAGCAGGGCGTCGTCGTCGACGGCGGGCCAGGGATCACCCACGGCCTCGTGCAGGAACGCCAGGCGGGCCCGCAGCGAGGTGGCCGCGTCGTCCCAGCGCAGCAGGTCGAGGCCCTCGGCGACCAGGCCGTCGCGCACCGCGGCCGCCACCGCCGCCGGGTCGGGCCTCGTGAGGGGCCGGCGGGCCAGCACGATCGCGCCGAGCCGCTCCCGGCGCTCGGCCACGACGTCGCCGTCCTCCCAGGCCACCACCTCGTCGTCGTGCCACCAGCCCGCCGCGGCCTCCCGGGCGAGGTCCTCGTCGACCGGGACCGCGAGCCGTACCCGCGCCACCCGGTCTCCCGGGCCGCGCACCGCGTCGGCCACCGCGATCCACGGCGATCCGCGCAACGACGACGACACCCCGAGCTCGACCCCGGTGCCGCCGGTCGTCAGGTACTCCCGGGACTCGGGGGAGCGGGCCCGCGCCAACCGGTCCGGGTAGGCGAGCGCGACGACGGCTCCGCCCCGTGAACGACTCCGGTCGTCCCGGCGACGAAATCCGTTCACCTGGCGGAGCCTCCTGACCTCCGCCCGCCACCGCGGGTCGTTCGAGGCCCGGGCCGCCCGCCACCGCTCGTCGAGGTCGTCGGAGTCGCCGGGCACGTCCGCGGCCAGCAGCGCCACGACCTCGGTGGCCGTCTCCGCGCCCACGGCGTCGGCGCCGTCGAGCAGCGCCCGCCCCAGCCGCGGGTGGACCCCGGTGGTCGCCACGGCGCTCCCGCGGGTGGTGATCGCCCCGCCGTCGTCGGTGAGGTCGAGGCCCCGCAGCACCGTCCGGGCCGCCGCGAACGCCGTCTCGGGCGGGGCGTCGAGCAGCGCCAGCCCCGCGCCGTCCGGCGTGCCCCACCGGGCGAGCTGCAGCGCGAAGCCGGTGAGGTCGGCCTGCGCCACCTCGGGGGCGTCGTGGCGGTCGCGGTGGGCGTGCTCGGCCTCGGACCAGCACCGGTACACCGTGCCCGGCGCCTCCCGGCCCGCGCGGCCCGCGCGCTGGGTGGCCGAGGCCTGCGAGGCGAGCACGGTGACCAGGGCGTCGAGGCCGCGGGCGTGGTCGGTCCATGGCCGGCGGGAGAGCCCGGCGTCGACGACGATCCGCACCCCGGGCACCGTCAGGCTGGTCTCGGCGATGGCCGTGGCGAGCACGACGCGGCGGGCTCCGCCCCCGGAGCCGGCGCCGGTCCCCGTCGCCCCGCTCAGCACCGCGTCCTGCCGCGCGGCGTCCTGCCCGCCGTGCAGCGTCAGCACCTCGGCGGTCGTCCCGGAGCGGTCCTCGACCCGACCGAGGCGCCGGGCCACGTCGTCGATCTCCCGGCGTCCGGGCAGGAACACGAGCACGTCGCCCGGGCCCGCGGCGACGGCGCGGCGCACCACCGCGGCCACGTGGTCGAGCAGGGCCGGCTCCACCCGCATCCCGCGGGGCGGCGGCACCGGGCGCGGCGGCGGGCTCCAGACGGTCTCGACGGGGTGCATCGGGTCGGGAGCGGTGACGACGGGGCCGGCGAGGGCGGCGGACAGGTCGTCGGCCGCCGCGGTCGCCGAGGTCGCGAGCAGGCGCAGATCCGGTCGCAGGGCCCGGGCGTCGACGGCGAAGGCCAGCGCGAGGTCGGTGTCGAGCGCGCGCTCGTGGCACTCGTCGAGGACGACGGCGTCGACCCCGGCGAGCTCCGGGTCGCGCTGCAGGCGGGCGACCAGCAGCCCCGTCGTCACCACCTCGACGCGGGTGCGCGGACCGGTGTGGCGCTCGCCGCGGATCGCGTACCCGACCCGCTCGCCGACC
The DNA here is from genome assembly GCA_963849235.1 of uncultured Actinomycetota bacterium. GTDB lineage: Bacteria > Actinomycetota > Actinomycetes > Mycobacteriales > Pseudonocardiaceae > Actinomycetospora. The sequence continues at coordinate 10,196 of CAWKGY010000023.1, forward strand.
TTCTCGCCCAGCAGCGACGCCATCCGGGCGGCGGCGGCGCGGACGGCCACGCGGCGGGGCTCGGCGACCAGCACCCTTCCCGTCACCGCCCCGGCCAGGGCGAGCGGCACCAGCGTCGTCTTGCCGGTGCCGGGCGGGGCCACCAGCACCGCCGCACCGTGCTCGGCCAGCGCCGCCTCGAGCGCCGGCAGTGCCGGGCGCACCGGCAGCTCGAGCGCGGCCGGATCGAGCACGTCGTCGATCACGTCGCCGGTCTACCACCGCCCCGGCCCGCGCGAGGGCTCCCCTCGTGCGGAGCGGAGACGCGTCAGGACCCCAGCGCCAGCACGTTGCAGACGTCGCCGCGGCCGCCGGAGCTGGTCAGGCCACGCTGCGAGCGGATGCGCTCGGCGAGGTAGCGGGCGTCGTCGCCGACCCCGGAGAAGCGACCCGAGCCCCAGGTCCACTGCCAGGGCAGGCCGAGGAAGTACAGGCCGGGCGAGGACGTGACCCCCCGGCTGTGGCCGGGGGCGCCGCGCCCGGAGAACACGGGCACGTCGACCCACGAGAAGTTCTGCCGGAACCCGATGCACCACACCACCGAGGTGATGTTCGTGTCCGCGAGCCGCAGCTCGGTCGGGTCCTCCTCCGAGTGCCACACCGGGGTGTAGCGCTCCTCGGTCGGGGCGTCGATCTGCTGGGTCGCGATGTGCTTGTCGATGGTGTCCTTGATCGACTCCGACACCTCGTCCGCGTGGTCGAGGCTCTCGGTGAGGTCGGGCTTGAAGGACAGCACGCCGTCGCGGTGGTCGGTCATGAGGCCGTAGAGCTTCATGCCGTCGCGGGCGTGGGCGCGCAGGTCGATGTCGCGGCCGCCGTCGCGCCCGGTGACGTAGTGGTTGGCCTGGGCGCGCACCGCCTCGCGGCGGGGGTGCTCGGTGACCGGCATCTGGTAGTAGCCGAGGTCGTCGAGCCAGTCGGTGACGTCGCGGCCCCGGTAGAAGCGGGCCACGCGCGGGGCGTTCCCGACGACGAGGTGGACCTGCCGGCCCTCCAGGTGCAGGTCCTCGGCGATCTGCGCGCCGGACTGCCCGGAGCCGACGACGAGCACCTCACCGGGCGGGAGCTGGGACCCGTTCTTGTAGTCCTGCGACTGCACCTGGGTGATGGAGTCGGGCAGCGGCTCGGACATCGGCGGGGTGATCGGGGTGTGGTACCCGCCGGTGGCGACCACGACCTGGTCGGCGGTGAGCCGGCCCGCCGTCGTCTCCAGCACGTAGGTCCCGTGGTCGTCGCGCGACACCCGCTCCACCCCGACGCCCTCGTGCAGGGGCGGGTCGACGAAGGCCTTGTAGGCCTCCAGGTACTCGATGATCTCGGAGCGGACCATGAAGCCGTGCGGGTCGGTGCCGCCGTAGCCGCCGGGCCCGTACGGGAAGTCGGGCAGCTTGCACTGCCAGTTCGGCGTGACCAGGCAGAACGTCTCCCACCGGTAGGTCTTCCAGGAGTGGCCGACCTCGTCGCGCTCGAGCACGAGGTGGTCGATGCCCGCCTGCGACAGGCACCGGCTCATCGAGAGCCCGGCCTGGCCGCCGCCGACGACGATCACGGGTCGGTGGGCCCCGTCGAGGTCGGAGCTGGTGCCGTTCCGGGTGCCACGCAGGGGCGTGACGGTCGCCGTGGTCATGGCCGGTCGTTCCTCTCAGCCGGAGTGGACGCGTCGCGCCCTCGATTCCGGGGATCAGAGTCGGGAGAATTCATTTCCGAATGGTTGCGTGCTGACTGCCGCCATGTTGCCGAATGTTTCGAAACACGCACGTCACGGAGGGCGGATTCGGTCACGCGCTCGTAGTCACGTGGAAACTCTTCCGTCATCGGTGGTTGTTTGGCTTCAGCACCACGAGGCCGGGTCCGATCCCGGATCCCGGTCCTCGACCGCAACCCACGCGGACCCCAGGGGGACATCGTGCCTGGTTTCTGGCAGAAGGTGCGACAGAAAGTGGCGGGAGGGTCCGGGGGCGAGTCCGGGACCGCCGGCACCGATGCCGCGCCCACGCCGTCCGAGACACCCTCCACCGTCCCGACAAATCCGAAGGAGAACGGCATGACCACGGCCGAACTGTCCGACGTCGAGCAGAAGAGCCTCGAGGAGATCCCGCACCCCTCGTTGCCCGAGGGCTCGAGCATCTACGGCGGCACGAAGGTCTTCCCGGACCTGCAGGCCGAGAACGGCGAGACCTACTTCACGCTGGTGCACGGCATCGCGCACGAGTCGTCGGTCAGCTTCGTCGCCGTCCTCCAGGCCACGCGTGCGCTGCGCAAGGGCTTCGAGACCGCGATCTACTTCTACGGCCCGGGCTCGCTCAACTGCCTGGCCACCCGCGGCTTCCCCACCACGGGCAGCTCGGCCTTCCCCGGCGAGCACAACATCAACGACCAGCTCAAGACCTTCATGGCCGAGGGCGGCAAGGCGTACTGCTGCCGCTTCGGGCTGTCGCTGCACGGTGCCCGCGAGGAGGACCTGATCGAGGGCGTCATCCCGACGCACCCGCTCGACGTCCAGGACGCGCTCATCTACTACGCCCGCAAGGGCGCGATCATCAACTCGACCTACCAGCTCTAGGTGCCTCCGGCTCGTGAGCACTGGATGCGGTGACAGCCGCATTCGGTGCTCACGAGGCCGCCGGCCACCGACCGAGACGCCCCTGGAGGTCCCGCCATGTCCGCGCCCGCAGAGTCCCGTACCGGGCTCGACGTCCGTTCCGAAGTGGCCGTCCGCGGCGTCGCGATCGACCCCCCGTCCACCGACCCCGACGGTCCGGCCCCGCGGCGCTCAGCGCCCGGCGCCGTGGACCTCGGTTCCACGATCCCGCTGCGCCGCCCCGGCGGCGCCGGCCCCTCCGACGACGGGCACGTGCTCGTCGACGGGCTCAAGACCACGATCCCGATCAACCCGGCGAGCCCCTTCCGGCTGCGCGACGGCCGGCTCGTCCGGACCGGTCCCGACGGCGGGGTCACCGACCTCGGCGTGGACGTCGACACCGTCGCCCGTCCCGCCTTCTACGACCTGACCACCGCCGACGGCGTGCGCTACGAGCAGATCGCCCGGCTGCACGGCGACGACGTGCTCGCGACGACCGTGGTGCAGACCTGCGTGCGCTACGACGAGGCCGACCGCTGCCGGTTCTGCGCCATCGAGCAGTCGCTGCGCAGCGGCGCGACGACCGCGGTGAAGACCCCCGCACAGCTCGCCGAGGTGGCCGAGGCCGCCGTCCGGCTCGACGGCGTCCGCCAGATGGTCATGACGACGGGTACCTCCAACGGCCGCGACCGCGGCGCCCGCCACCTCGCCCGCTGCACCGCCGCGGTCCGCGAGGCCGTCCCGGGGCTGCCGATCCAGGTGCAGTGCGAGCCCCCCGCGCCCGACGATCTGGAAGCCCTGGCCGTCCTCCGCGACGCCGGTGCCGACGCGATCGGCATCCACGTGGAGTCCCTCGACGACGCCGTGCGCGCCCGCTGGATGCCCGGCAAGGCCTCCGTGCCGCTCGCGCAGTACTGGGCGGCCTGGCACGAGAGCGTGCGGCTGTTCGGTCGCAACGCCGTCTCCACCTACCTCATCGTCGGGCTCGGCGAGGACCCCGACGAGCTGGTGCGGGGCGCCGCGGAGCTCGTCGACGCCGGGATCTACCCCTTCGTCGTCCCCTACCGGCCGATCCCCGGCACGCTCGCCTTCGCCGACGGCGACCCCGCGCCCGACCCGGGCCTGCTCGCCGACGTCACCGCCCGCGTGGCGGCGACCCTGCGTGCGGCCGGGATGCGCGGCGCCGACCAGGCCGCCGGCTGCGCGGCCTGCGGAGCCTGCAGCGCGCTCTCCGCGGCAGGGGGCTGACATGTCGATCACGGACGACTCCCGCCCCCGCGCCGCCCGCCCCGACGGCCCGGGCACCCTCCCGCCCCTCGTGGTGCCCCAGCCCGCGCGCCTGCGCGCCACGCTGGGGGCCGCCGAGGAGATCCTCGGCGGCCTCGCCCGCCGCTCCGCACCGCGCGACGTCACGATCGGGGAGGCCCCGGCCGCCGACGCCGGCCACCCCGACGTCGTCGCCCACCGCGCGCTGCGCCGCGCCGTCTTCGTCGACGAGCAGGGCCTCTTCGGCGGCCGCGGGGACGACCTGGACGACACCGACGCCGATCCCCGTGCGGTCGTGCTGCTCGCCCGTGACGGCGACGGCAACCCGCTCGGCGGGGTGCGGCTCGGCCCGGCCCGGCCCGGGGAGCCCGACCTCGGGTGGTGGACCGGCAGCCGCCTCGCGGTGAGCGTCGGCGGCCGCCGCCGGGCCGGCGTGCGCGTCGGCGCGGCCCTGATCCGGGCCGCCGTCGCCCGCGCCGAGACGGCGGGGGTGCTGCGCTTCGAGGCCGACGTCCAGGCGGCGAACGGGCCGCTGTTCACCCGGCTCGGGTGGGAGACCGTGCGGCCGGTGACCGTGCCCGGCGCGCCGGACGTGCCGCACCTGCGGATGCGCCACCCGATGGACCGCATCCAGCGGCTCGTCGACACCACGAAGACCCCGCTGGGCGACCTCGTGGCCGGCCTGACCCCGCCCGGGTTCGTCGGCGACGACGGCGCCCCGGTCCCGGGCAGCGACGTGATCGCCGCCTGCGACGCGATCCTGCCGGCGATGGTCGAGCGGGACCCGGAGTGGGCCGGCTGGTGCGGCGTGCTGGTGAACGTCAACGACCTCGCGGCCATGGGTGCGCGTCCGGTGGGTCTGCTCGACGCGGTCGGTGCGCGCGACGCCTCGTTCGTGGCCCGCGTGCTGCGTGGACTGCGTGCCGCGGCGGACGCCTACGGCGTGCCGGTGCTCGGCGGCCACACCACCGTCGACGTGCCCGCCTCCCTCGCGGTCACCGCGCTCGGCACCACCCCGCACCCGGTCCCCGCCGGGGGCGGCCGCGCCGGCCATGCGGTGCGGCTCACCGCCGACCTCGACGGGGCCTGGCGGCCCGGCTACACCGGCCGCCAGTTCGACACCACCTCGCGCCGTCGGTCCGAGGACCTCCGCGCCATGGTCGGGGCCATCGGTCCGGACGCGTCCCGGCGCCCGGCCGCGGCGAAGGACGTGTCCATGGCGGGCCTCGTCGGGACCCTCGGCATGCTCGCCGAGGCGAGTGGGACGGGCGCCGTCCTCGACGTCGCGTCCGTCCCTCGCCCCACCGGGGTGGCCGTCGCCGACTGGTTCACCTGCTTCCCCGGGTTCGCGCTGCTGACCACCGACGAGCCCGGAGTCCCGCTCCCGGACGCCGGCCCCGCCACCGGGGCGGTCTGCGGGGCGCTGACCGACACCGCCGGCGTGACCCTGCGCTGGCCCGACGGGGAGACGACGACCGCGGTCGCCGGCCCCGTGACCGGGTTGGGCCCGGCCACCGCACCCGAGAGGACCTCCTCATGACCGTCACCTTCGCCGCCGCGGCCGAGGGCTTCGTGCGCGACCTCGACGAGGACTTCCGCCGCATCGAGAAGCTCGTCGTCGGTGCCCGGGAGGCGGGCGCGGACCTGCTCGCGCTCCCGGAGGCGGCCCTCGGGGGCTACCTGTCGTCGCTCGACGGCGACCACGAGGACGAGCCGCCGCAGCTCGACGGCGACGGCCCGGAGATCCAGCGGCTGATCTCCCTGGCGGGGGACATGGTCATCACCGCCGGGTACTGCGAGCGCGGCGACGACGCCTCGGGCGGCCTGCCCTACAACAGCTGCGTCGCGGTCACCGGCGACGGCGTGCTCGGCCGGCACCGCAAGGTGCACCAGCCGCTCAACGAGAACAACTCCTACGCCGCGGGCGACCGGTTCGCCGCGTTCGACTCCCCGGTCGGGCGCATGGGCATGATGATCTGTTACGACAAGGCCTTCCCGGAGGCCGCGCGGGCGCTCGCCGTCGACGGTGCGCGCGTCGTGGTGTGCATGTCGGCGTGGCCCGCGTCGCGGACCAACCGGGCCCCGGTGCTCGCCGACGACCGCTGGACCCGCCGCTTCGACCTGTTCGACCGGGCCCGCGCGCTGGAGAACCAGATCGTCTGGGTGTCGGCCAACCAGGCCGGTGAGTACGGCACCATGCAGCTCGTGGCCAGCGCGAAGATCGTGGACCCGGGCGGCGAGGTGCTCGCCACCACCGGCACCGAGGCGGGACTCGCCGTGGCCTCGATCGACGTGGACGAGTCGGTCGAGAGCGCCCGCCGGTTCATGGGGCACCTGCGCGACATGCGCCGCGGGGCGTACGGGGCGAGCGAGGCGACGGGGTCCGAGGCGGCGCCGCCGGTACCCGCGTCGGCCTGAGCGCACGTCCTCGTGCTCCGCATCGCCGCGGCTGCGGCCCACTTCACGCGCGACCTGGACTTCGACCTCGAACGGATCGGCGTGATCATCGCGCACGCCCGTGAGGCCGGGGTCGGGCTGCTCGCCCTGCCCGACGGGGCGCTCGGCGGCTACATCACCGATCTGCGGCCGGACGAGCACGACACCGTCGACCTGCCGCCCGCGCTCGAGCCCAACGGCGACGAGGTGCGGTCGGTCATCGACCTGGCCGGCGACATGGTGGTGTGCCTGGGCTACTGCGAGAAGGGGCCCGACGGCGAGCTCTACAACGCCGCGGTCGCGCTCTGCGGGGACGGGATCCTGGGCCGCCACCGCAAGGTGCACCACCCGGCGGGCGTCGCGAAGGTCTTCACGCCGGGGTGCGGGTTCTCCGCCTTCGACACCCCGGTGGGCCGGATGGGGATGCTCATCGACCACGACAAGACCTTCCCGGAGTCGGCCCGCTCCCTGGCCATGGACGGCGCGGCCATGATCGCGTGCCTCTCGGCGTGGCCGACGTCGCTGACCAACCGGGCCCCCCGCATGGCCCAGGACCGCCAGGCCCGGCTGTTCGACCTCTACGACCAGTCGCGCGCCGCCGAGAACCAGGTGCTCCTGCTCTCGGCCAACCAGAGCGGACGCTCCGGGGCGCTGCACTTCCTCGGGCGCGCGAAGGTGGTCGGGCCCGGGGGTGAGATCCTCGCGCGCACCTGGTCCAAGGGAGGGCTCGCCGTGACCGAGGTCGACCCGGCGGCGATGGTCGACGCCGCCCGCGCCGTCCTGCACCACCTCGACGAGCGCCGGCCGTCGGCGTACCGCACGTGATCGTCCTCGTGTCCCGGGCCCGCTGATGCGCATCCGGCTCTCGACGTACTCGACGAAACCGCGCGGCGGCGTCGTGCACACCCTCGCGCTGGGCGAGGCGCTGGCGCGGGCGGGTCACGACGTCGAGGTGTGGGCGTTGGCGCGCGGCGGCGACACGGCGTTCTTCCGGACCGTCGACGTGCCGATCCACCTCGTGCCGGTCCCCGAGATCGAGGGCGAGTCGGTCGGCGACCGCATCCTGCGCTCGATCGCGCTGCTGGCCGAGGCGCTCGCCGACGCCGGCCCGGTCGACGTCCGGCACGCCCAGGACTGCCTCACCGCGAACGCCGAGGGTGCGGCCCAGGGGTACGCCGACCTGGTGCGCACCGTGCACCACCTCGACCAGTTCACGACGCCGTCGCTGGTCGCCTGCCACGAGCGCGCCCTCGTCGAGCCCGCGGCGCTGCTCTGCGTCTCGGACGCGGTGGCCGCGGAGGTCCTCGCCGGGTGGGGACGCACCGCACCCGTCGTCGGGAACGGGGTGGACGCGGCGCGCTTCGCGGCGGCCGCGGACGCGGATCATGGCGCCCCGTGGCGGGAGCGCTTCGGCCCCTACGTCCTCGCCGTCGGCGGGATCGAGCCCCGCAAGGGGACCCGGGACCTGGTGGCGGCGATGGCCGCGCTGGCCGATCGCGGGGTGGACGTGCCCCTCGTCGTCGCGGGCGGGGACACGCTGTTCGACTACCGCCCGTACCGCGAGGAGGTCTTCGGGCTGGCGGCGTCGCTGGGCGTGGAGCCGGTGGTGCTCGGCCCGGTCGACGACCCGGCACTGCCCGGGCTCGTCGCCGGGGCGTCGGCGTTCGCGTTCCCCTCGACGAAGGAGGGCTTCGGCCTCGCGGCGATGGAGGCCCTCGCCGCCGGGGTGCCGGTGGTGGCCCGCGACCTGCCGGTGCTGCGCGAGGTGTTCGCCGGGGCGGTGCGCTTCGCGGGCGGGGCAGGTGACGGGCAGGGCTTCGCGGACGCGTTCGCGGGCGAGCTGGCGGGCGTGCTCGCCGGCGGCGACCCCGAGCAGCCGTCCCGGACCGCCGTCGGACGGGCCCTCGCGGCCTCGCACTCGTGGGACGCCGTCGCGACCGCCCACCTCGCCGCCTACGAACGGATCGGCTGAGGGGTCCTCGACCCGGCGCGGGCGTGGACGGCGGGCCTAGGCTCGCGCCATGGCCGAGACGCCGGACGTCCGCTTCTGGTTCGACCCCGTCTGCCCGTTCTGCTGGCTGACCAGCACCTGGGTGCGGACGGTGGCGCGTCGTCGGGGGTTCGCCGTCGAGTGGCGGTTCATCGCGCTGCGGCTGCTCAACGCCCACGTCGACTACGACGCGCAGTTCCCGCCGGAGTACCAGGCCGGGCACACCGCCGGGCTGCGCCTGCTGCGGGTGTGCGCGGCCGTGCGCGAGCAGGCCGGTCCGGACGCGCTGGCGCGGTTCTACGAGGCGCTCGGGGCGGCGATCTTCGAACGCGAGGAGGTCCCCGAGCACTCCGGCGCCCGGGAGCGCCGCGGGACCCACGCGTTCGTCCTGCCCGTCCTCGAACAGACCGGCCTGCCCGCCGAGCTCGCCGAGACGCTCGACGACGCCCGCTACGACGCCGTCATCCAGGCCGAGACCGACGAGGCCCTCGCGCTGACCGGGAAGGACGTCGGCACCCCGATCATCCAGATCGACCCGCCCGACGGGCTCGCCTTCTTCGGCCCGGTGATCAGTCGCAAGCCCGCCGACGACGAGGCCGAGCAGCTGTGGGACCACGTCGTCGGGCTGACGCGCTTCCCGGGGTTCACCGAGCTCAAGCGCAGTCTGCGCGAGCGCCCGCAGCTGCCGGCGTTCGGCGTGGCCGAGGGCGAGGTCGGGCTCACCGAGGACTGGCACGCCGGGAGCCGGCGGCAGCACCGCTGAGCCCGACCCGGGTGCGCCCGGCCGGATGTCAGCGGTGGCCCTCCGCTGACACCTGACGTCAGGAAGGAGCCACTCTCGCATCCGGCCGGTGTGTCACGCGGACGCTGCGCCGGAGTGGATCTCCTCGTAGACCGCGGGCGTGGAGCCGATCTCCTCCCAGTCCGGCCCCGAGACCATGGCGCGGAACTCGTCGTCGTGCGCGGCGGCCAGCGCGGCCGGGGAGGACCAGCGCGCCACGTTCACGAACCGGAACCGGGCGTCCGGGGCGAGCGAGCGGAGGAGCTGGTGCTCCAGGTAGCCGGGCCGGGTGCGCATCATCGCGTTGACGCCCTGCCAGCGCGCGAAGAAGTCGTCCTCGCGGCCGGCCGGGACCTCGAAGCAGTTGACGAAGGTGACGGACATCGGGAGCCTCCCTGAGAGTGCACTGCTGTGCATCGATTGCACAGCGGTATAGTGAGCGCGGGGTCGTCATCCGTCAAGGGAGGTCCGCATGAGTCCCGGCTCGACCGTCGGGGGGCGGGAATCGCAGCGCCGCCGGACCCGGGGCGCGATCCTCGACGCGACCGCACGCCTGCTCGTCGACGGCGCCTCGCCGTCGGTGGGGGAGATCGCCGAGGCCGCCGAGGTCTCCCGACGGACCGTCTACCTGCACTTCCCGAGCCTCGACCAGCTGCTGCTCGACGCGATCGTCGGGACCCTGTCCACCCCGGTCGACGAGGCGCTCGCCCGCGCCCCCGCCGACGACGTGCACGCCCGGCTCGCGGCCCTGGTCGACGGGGTCACCGCGACGATGGGCTCCTCGCTCGCCCTCGGGCGCCGGCTGATCGCCCTGACCGTCCAGGAGCCCGACCGCGAGGACGGCGCCCCCCGGCGTGGGTACCGGCGCGTCGCGTGGCTCGAGGCCGCCCTCGAGCCGGTGCGCGAGCGGCTCGGACCCGACGCGTTCGCCGACCTGGTGTCCGCCCTCGCCGTCGTCGTCGGGTGGGAGGCGTTCATCGTCCTGACCGACGTGCGCGGCCTGGGTCCCGACGAGGCCGGGGCCTGCACGCGACGCTCGGCGGCGCGACTCCTCGACGCCGCGCTGAGCGCCCCGGCGTCGTGAGCGGGTGTGACGGCCGACCGCATCGCGCGCTACCGGCCGGCGCATCTGGTTGTGTGGGCGAACGATGAGCACCCAGGCGCCCGCCCCCACCCACCTCGGACGCCCGACCGTCCTGCTGCTCGCGGTGGTGTGCGGCGCGGCCGTCGCCAACATCTACTACGCCCAGCCGCTGCTGCCGGTGGTCGCGCAGGCGTTCGGGGTCGACGAGGGCCGGGCGGGGCTGCTCGTGACCGCCTCGCAGATCGGCTACGCGGTGGCGCTGGCCTTCCTCGTCCCGGTCGGGGACATCCTGGAGCGGCGGCGCCTGGTCAGCGTGCTGCTGGCGGTGACCGGGGTGCTGCTCCTGGGAGCGGCCGCGGCGCCGACCCTGGGCGTCCTGCTGGCCGCGGTGGCGATCGTGGCGGTGACCTCGGCGGTCGCGCAGATCGTCGTGCCGATGGCCGCGTCGCTGGCCACCGAGGAGAACCGCGGCTCGACGGTGGGGACCGTGATGAGCGGGCTGCTCGTCGGGATCCTGCTGGCCCGCACCGTCGCCGGCCTGATCGCGGAGATCGGCGGCTGGCGGCTGGTGTTCGTGCTCGCCGCCGTCGTGATGGTGGTCCTGGCCGGGGCCGTGCGGCTCGCGCTGCCGCGCGTCCCCACGTCGTCGGAGGCGACCTACCCCACCCTGCTCCGCTCGGTCGGGACGATCGTGCGTCACGACCGGCTGATCCGGCGGCGGATGGTGCTCGGCGGCGTCGGGTTCGGGTGCTTCACGATCCTCTGGACCGCGCTGTCCTTCCTGCTCGCCGCCCCGCCGTACTCCTACGGCTCCGGGGTGATCGGCCTGTTCGGGCTCGCGGGCCTGGCCGGGGCGATCACGGCGGTCTACGCGGGCCGGTTCGCCGACCAGGGCCACGGCCGCCGCGTCGTGACGATCGGGCTGGCCCTGCTGCTGGTCAGCTGGGGCGTGCTGGCGCTCGGCGGGTCCTCGCTCGTCGCGCTGCTCATCGGGATCGTCGTGCTCGACCTCGCCCAGCAGCTGCTCCAGATCTCCCACCAGCACGCGATCTACCGCAGGCGCCCGGCCGCCCGCAGCCGCGTGACCAGCGCCTACCTGGTGTCGGCCTTCGTCGGCGGGGCGATCGCGTCGGCGCTGACCTCCGGGCTCTACGCCGTCGTCGGCTGGCCCGGGGTGTGCGCGCTCGGCGGCGTCGTGGCCCTCCTCGGGGTCGCGACGTGGGCGCTGGAGCTCTGGCGTCCGTCGCCGTCGGAGCCGGTCCAGTAGGTGGCCTTCGGCCTCGTGAGCACTAATCCGTGCCCTGGCACGGATTACTGCTCACAGGCGCTCCGCGCACCTGGAACCGGTGCCGCTGGCCCTTCGCGGCCCGGGCGTCGACGACGAGGACGCCCTCCGCGGTGAGCCGCCGGATCTGCTCGACGGCGATGTGCGGGGCCGGGGTCCCGGAGGTGCGCAGCACCCGGTGCCACGGCAGGTCGGCCCCGTCCTGGGACAGCACCGTCCCGACGACGCGGGCGGACCGCTCGCCCGCCGCGGCGGCGACGTCGCCGTAGCTGCACCAGCGACCCTCGGGGATCGACGCGACGATCTCCCGGATCCGCTCGTGGCGTGCCTCGTCCACGGCGACGATCCTGCCAGCGGCCCGGGCCCGCGGGACTCCGGTGTCGGGGGGTCGTGGTTCCCTCAGCATCATGACGACGGCGGGTGGGGTCCGAGGCCCCCATGACGGGGCCCGGGGTGGTGCGGGCGGTGCCGTGGAGGCTCCGCGGCTGCTGCGCGCGGCCACCCGGCTGCCGGCCGACCTCGTGCTGGACGCGCCGGCCCGGCGGGTGCTGGAGCACGACGCCGGGTTCCTGCGCGTCCTGGGCGGGCCGGGCACGGGGAAGACCACGCTGCTGGCCGAGCGGGTCGCGCGGCTGCTGCACGCCGATCCGGACGCGCGCTCGCTCGTCCTGGTGGGCGACCGGCGGTCCGCGGCGGCGCTGCGCGAGCGCATCTCGGCCCGCCGTCGGGTCCTCGACGGCGCGGTCGGCGGCGCCCTCACCGCGGCGCGGGAGCCACTGGTGCGCAGCGTGCACTCCTACGCGTTCGCGGTGCTGCGCCGCCACGCCGCGCGCCGGGAGGAGGCCCCGCCGCGGCTGCTGCCGGGCGCCCAGCAGGACGCGATGGTCCGTGAGCTGCTCGCCGGGGAGGCCGTGGGCGTCGGACGCGGCTCGGGCTGGCCCGCGCGGCTCGTGCCGGCGCTGGAGGCCCCCGCCTTCGCCGCCGAGGTCCGGGACCTGTTGCTGCGCGCTGCCGAGCGCGGTCTCGGCCCGCGGGAGCTGCGGGCGCTGGGCAAGGAGCACGACGTCGCGGTGTGGGTCGCGGCCGCGCGCTTCTACCAGACGTTCGAGGAGGTCACGTTGCTGCGCGCGGCGGCGGGGTCCGCGAACCCCCTGGCCTCGGCGCCGCCGCTGGACGCGGCCGAGCTGGTCGCCGCGGTGCTCGACGCGTTCGTCACCGACCCGGGGCTGCTCGCGAGCGAACGGGAGCACGTCCGCCACCTCGTGGTGGACGACGCGCAGGACATGGACCCCCAGCAGCTCGAGCTCGCCCGCACCCTCGGGGAGACGGCCGACGCCTGGCTGCTGGTGGGCGACCCGGACTCCTCGGTGCTCGGGTTCCGCGGGGCCGCACCGGACGTGCTGCGCGACGCCGATCCCGGCGGTCGCGCCACCGCCGTGCTCACGCTGGACCACCGCGGGTCCCCGGCGGTCCGTGACGCGGTCGTCCGGGCGGTCGAGCCGTTGCGGGGCGTCGGTCCCGGGCGGACCCGCACCGGACCGCCCGACGCCGCGCCGGAGGGCGGCGCCGCCACCGTGTCGGTGTTCCCGACGCCGGGGCGCCAGGCCGCCTGGGTGGCCGACACGCTGCGCCGGGCCCACCTGGTCGACGGGGTGCCGTGGTCGCGGCTCGCCGTCGTGGTGCGCTCCGTGCCGCTCTCGCTGCCGCCGCTGCGCCGGGCGCTGCTCGCCGCCGGGGTGCCCCTCGCGGTGCCCGCGGACGACACCCCGCTCGCGGCCCTCCCCGCCGTCGCGCCGCTGCTGACACTCCTGCGGTGCGCCGCGACCGCGGCCACCGCGCCCGCGGCCGAGGCGATCGACGCCGACACCGCGCTCGCGCTGCTCTCCTCACCGCTGGGCGGGGCCGAGCCGCTCGGGCTGCGCCGGCTGCGCCGTGCTCTGCTGCGCCTGCACGAGGCGGGCGGCGGCGGCACCGACCGCTCCAGCGACGAGCTGATCGTCGACGTCCTGGTCGACCACCTCGCGGGCCGGCCGGACCCGCTGGCCCTGATCCCGGAGGCGGACGCCGCGCCGCTGCGCCGGGTCGCCCGCCTGCTCGGCGCCGCGGTGGAGGCGATCCGCGCGGGGGAGAGCGTGCCCGACGTCGTGTGGGCGGTGTGGTCGGGCAGCGGGCTGCAGTCCCGATGGGTGGCCGCCAGCGAGCGGGGCGGTGTCCCGGGCGCGCAGGCCGACCGCGACCTCGACGCCGTCGTCGCGCTCGTCGAGCGGGCCGGGCGCTTCGTGGAGGACCTGCCCGGCGGCACCGTCGCGGGCTTCGTCGCCCAGGTGGACGACCAGCGGTTCGCCAGCGACGGGCTGGCGCCCCGCACGCCCGACGGCGAGGCGGTCGCCCTGCTCACCGCGCACGCCGCCCGGGGACGGGAGTGGGACGTCGTCGTGATCCCCGACGTGCAGGAGGGCGTGTGGCCCGACCTGCGCCGTCGCGGCACCCTGCTCGGCGTCGAGCGGATGGTCGACGTCCTCGCGGGCGTCCCGGACGACCCGGCGCTGTCCTCCCGGGTCCCGCTCCTCGACGAGGAGCGGCGGCTTTTCGTGGTGGCGCTCTCCCGGGCCCGTCGGGCGGTCCACGTCGGGGCGGTGGAGTCCGAGGACGTCACGCCGTCCCGGTTCCTCGACGACGTGGCCGCCGACACCGACCGCGACGCGGACGCCGACGGCGCGCGCCGGACCCGACGCCGGGCGGGGCGCGCCCTGGTGCTGGCCGAGCTGGTCGGCGACCTGCGGCGTGCGGTCACCGCGCCGTCGACCGACCCGGACCGTCGCGCCCGCGCCGCCGTCCAGCTGGCGCGGCTGGCCGAGGCCGGTGTGCCGGGCGCCGACCCCGACGACTGGTACGGCCTGCTCGACGTCTCCACCGGAGACCCGCTGCGCCCGCCCGGCTCCCGGATCACGGTGAGCCCCAGCGCCGTCGAGACGATCCTGACGTGCCCGCTGCGCTGGGCCCTGCAGACCCACGGCGGGGACGACTCCGACTCGCTGGCCTCGGTCACCGGCTCCCTCGTGCACGCCCTCGTGCAGCGGGCCGCCGAGGGGGCGGGCGAGACCGAGCTGGACGAGGCGCTCGACGTCGCGTGGGCCTCGGTCGACGCGGGCGCGCCCTGGTTCTCGCGCCGCGAGCTCGCGAACTGCCGGCGGATGCTGCGCTCGTTCCTCGCCTGGCGCGACGGGTCCCGGCGCGAGCTCACCGAGCGGGCCGTCGAGGAGACGGTGACCGCGCGGCTCGAGGGCGCCGATGTCGCGATCCGCGGCCGGGTCGACAGGCTCGAGGTCGACGGCCAGGGACGCCCGGTGATCGTGGACGTCAAGACGGGCAAGACCCCGATCTCGGCGGCCAAGGCGGCCGAGCACCCCCAGCTCGCGGTGTACCAGCTGGCGGTGGCGCTCGGGGCCTTCGCCGAGACCCTGGCCTCCCCGCCCGCCTCGGAGGGCTCGGCCGCGGCGACCGTGCCCGGCGGCGCGCGGCTGGTCTACCTGCAGCGCGACGGCCAGAAGGCCAAGGAGCGCGCCCAGACCCCGCTCGACGAGGACGGCGTGGAGCACTGGCGCGACCAGGTCGCGGCCGCCGCGCGCATGACCGAGGGGCCGGTGTTCGTGGGGCAGGAGAACGACGCCTGTCCGCGCTGTCCGGTGCGGACCGCGTGCCCGGTGCACTCGTCGGGGAGGCAGGTGCCGTGACGGGAGACGTGGCGCAGCGGAGCTCGACCATGGGGAGCGGTCTCGTGGAGAGTGCCACCGGTCTCATCGACCCGACCGAGCTGGCCGAACGTCTCGGGCTGCGCCGACCCACCGACGAGCAGGCCGAGGTGATCGCGGCGCCGTTCGCGTCCGCGCTCGTCACGGCCGGGGCGGGCTCGGGCAAGACCGAGACGATGGCCGCGCGGGTGGTCTGGCTGGTGGCCAACGGGATCGTCACGCCCGACCAGATCCTCGGCCTCACGTTCACCCGCAAGGCCGCCGGGCAGCTCGCCGACCGCATCCGCCGTCGCCTGCGCCGGCTCGCCGGGGAACCGCTGCTCGACGAGCTCGACCCCACCGGCGAGCGTCGGGTGCTCGTGCGGACGCTCGAGCCGACCGTCTCGACCTACCACGCGTACGCGGGCCGGCTGCTCACCGAGCACGGCCTCCGCCTGCCCACCGATCCGGGCGCGCGTCTGCTGTCCCCGACCGCGTCGTGGCAGCTCGCCCACCGCGTCGTCTCCTCCTGGACCCGGGACCTCGACACCGCCCTCATCCCGACCAGCGTCACCGGCTACGTCCTCGCGCTCGCCGGGGAGCTGGGGGAGCACCTCGCGGAGCCCGACCAGCTGCGCGGACACACCGAGGCGCTGGCCCGCGTGATCGAGTCGGCGCCGCCCGCCAAGGGCCAGCGGCCCGGCCTGCCGCAGGCACTGACGAAGATCGTCGAGCGGCAGCGGTTCCGGGTCGCGCTGCTGCCGCTGGTCGAGGAGCTGGCCGCGCGCAAGCGGACCGAGCGCTGCCTGGACTTCGCCGACCAGATGGCCGCGGCGGCGCGCCTCGCGGACGGCCACCCCGAGGTCGGCGAGGCCGAGCGCTCGGCCTTCCGCGCCGTGCTGCTCGACGAGTACCAGGACACCGGGCACGCCCAGCGGATCATGCTGCGCGCGCTCTTCGGGGGCGACGAGCAGACCGCGGTGACGGCCGTGGGCGACCCCTTCCAGTCGATCTACGGCTGGCGCGGCGCGAGCGCGGCGAACCTGCCCCGCTTCGTCACCGACTTCCCGCGCCCCGACCCCGACGGCGGGGCGAGCGGAGCGACGGGGGAGGGGACGCAGTGGGTCGCCGCGCGCCGCTTCGGGCTGCTCACCAGCTTCCGCAACCCGCCCGAGGTGCTGGCCCTGGCCAACGGGGTCGTGGAGCCGCTGCGCGAGCCCCGGGCCCTCGACGGCGTGGGGGAGCTGCGGGCCTTCACCGGCGCCGAGCCCGGCGACGTGCGGGTCGCCCTGCACGAGGACGTCGTGGCCGAACGCGCCTGGCTCGCCGACGCCGTCGCCGACCGGTGGCGGGCGGCCCTCGATCGCGGCGACCCGCCTCCCACCAGCGCGGTCCTGGTCCGGCGCCGCGCCGACATGAGCGAGATCGCGGCGGCCCTGCGTGCGCGGGACCTCCCGGTCGAGGTCGTCGGGCTGGGCGGCCTGCTCGACGAGCCCGAGGTCCGCGACCTCGTCTCCGCGCTGCGTCTGGTCGTCGACCCGCTGGCCGGGGGCGCGGCGGTCCGGCTGCTCACCGGCGCGCGGTGGCGGATCGGCGGCGCCGACCTCGCCGCGCTCTGGCGCCGCGCCCGCGAGCTCGCCGCGCCCCCGATCCCGGAGACGGCCCCGACGGCGGGCGCACCGGACCCGGTCGCCGACGCCCTGCCCGGGGAGCACGCCGAACGCGCCGGCCTCGTCGACGCGATCGACGACCCCGGGCCGTCGGAGCGCTACTCCCCGGCGGGGTACGCCCGGCTGCGTCGCCTCGCCCGCGAGCTGGTCGGGCTGCGGCGCCGGGTGACCGCGCCGCTGGTGGACCTCGTCGCCGACGTCGAGCGCACGCTGCTCCTCGACGTCGAGGCGGTCTCGCGCCCGGGTGAGGTCGGGCGGGCGCACCTGGACGCGTTCGCCGACGTGGTCGCCGACTTCGCCGGCGGTGCGTCCGCTTCCGGGGGCACCGCCACCCCGACGGCGCTGCTGGCCTACCTCGATGCCGCCGAGGAGGCCGAGGACGGGCTGACCCCCGGGGAGGTGGAGTCGACCGCGGGCGCCGACCCAGCCCTCGGTGGCGCCCGGGTGCAGGTCCTGACCGTCCACGCCGCGAAGGGCCTGGAGTGGGAGGTCGTGGCGGTCCCGCACCTCTGCAGCAAGATCTTCCCGGGGCCGAAGCTGTCCGGCTCCTGGCTGACGAGCATCGCCTCGCTCCCTGCCGACCTGCGCGGCGACAAGCCCGACCTCCCGGTGCTCGACGTCGCGGGGGTCGCCGACCGCAAGGACCTCACCGAACGGCTCGATCGCCACGAGCAGGAGTTCGACGACCGCCGGCTCGTCGAGGAGCGCCGGCTGTTCTACGTCGCGCTCACCCGCGCCGAGCGGACCCTGCTGGTGTCCGGGCACTGGTGGGGCGAATCCGGGGAGAAGCCCCGCGGACCGTCGGAGTTCCTCACCGAGATCGGGGAGGTGGCGCGGCAGGGAGCGGTCACCGTGGACGCGTGGGTCGAGGCGCCCGAGGAGGGCGCGGCCAACCCGCTCGCGGAGATCGAGCGCTCCCAGGAGTGGCCGGTCGACCCCCTCGGGGTGCGCCGGGCGGCGGTCGAGGAGGGCGCGGCGCTGGTCCGCGCGGCCCGGACCGAGCTGGCGGAGCGGGAGGACGGGCCCGAGGAGGACGGGGTGGCGCCGGCCGCGGACGCCGAGGCCTCGGATGCCGTGGCCGCGGATCCCGACGGCTGGGCCGCCGACGTCGACGTGCTCCTCGCCGAGCGCGCCGCGGCCCGCGAGCGCCACGCCCGCGTCCTGCTGCCCCCGCAGCTCTCGGTGAGCCAGCTCGTCGACCTCGCGGCCGACCCGGCCGCGCTCGCCCGGCGCCTGCGCCGCCCCGTGCCCCGCCCGCCCGACCCCCGCGCGCGCCGCGGCACCGAGTTCCACGCGTGGGTGGAGCGTTGGTTCGCGAAGACCGAGCTGCTGGAGTTCGACGAGCTCCCCGGTGCGGCCGACGAGGACCCGGCCACCGACGATCCGGCGTCGGCCGACCTCACCGAGCTCCAGGACCGGTTCACGGCGAGCCGGTGGGCGACCCGCACGCCGGTCGCCGTCGAGGTGCCGTTCGAGACCGAGGTCGAGGGGACCCTGGTCCGGGGCCGGATCGACGCGGTGTTCCTCGACCGCGACGGCGGGGCCACGGTGGTCGACTGGAAGACCGGCGCGCCACCCGCTCCCGAGGCCATGCCGGCCCTGTCGGTGCAGCTCGCGGCGTACCGGCTCGCGTGGGCGGCCCTGTCCGGCACGCCGGTGGAACGGGTCCGTGCCGCGCTGCACTACGTCCGGGCCGACCGCACCGTCACGCCCTCGGACCTGCTCGACGCAGGCGGACTCCGTGCCCTGGTCGCGTCGGTGCCGGTGGAGATCCGTGAGCCTGAAGGCGACGACCTCGTGACGCACCGCGGGCCGCCCGCTCCCTGGACCGAGGACGACGCCGACCCCGACCACACCGGTTTCGACGAGGGCGACCGCGACCCTCGCTGAGGCCTGCGGCCACCCGTTCGCAGGCCGGCCGTTCTGGCGGTGGGCGCCCATGGCCCGTCTGTTCGAGCGAAGGTGCCCTTCGCTCGGAACCGGGGCCCCGGGCTCGCGGCCGGCCGTTCTGGCGGTGGGCGCCCATGGCCCGTCTCTTCGAGCGAAGGTGCCCTTCGCTCGGAACCAGCCCCCGCGCGCCGAACCGGACCGAGCGCGCTGGGAACCGACCGGGGCGAGGCGGAGGATGGCGGGGTGAGCAACGTCGAGACCGCGCCGGACGAGCTGGTGTGCGGTGAGGAGGCCGCGCCCCCCGAGGCGGCCGCCGTCGAGATCCTGACCCCGCGCGCGGTGCCCCTCGGCGGACCCCGCGCCATGACGGTGCGGCGCACCCTGCCGCAACGGCAGCGCTCGCTCATCGGGGCGTGGTGCTTCCTCGACCACTACGGACCCGACGACGTCGCGGCCACCGGCGGCATGGACGTCGCCCCGCACCCGCACACCGGGCTCGCCACCGTGAGCTGGCTGTTCACCGGCGAGGTGGAGCACCGCGACAGCCACGGCGTGCACGCGATCGTGCGGCCCGGCGAGCTCAACCTCATGACCGGCGGGCACGGCGTCTGCCACTCGGAGGTCTCCACCCCGGAGACCACCACACTGCACGGCGCCCAGCTGTGGCTCGCCCTCCCCGACGCCCACCGCGACACCCCGCGCGCGTTCGCCCACCACGCGCCGGAGCCGGTCGACCTCGACGGCGGGGTCGCCCGGGTCTTCCTCGGCACCCTCGCCGGGTCCACCAGCCCGGTCCCGACGTTCTCGCCCCTGCTCGGCGCGGAGATCGTCCTCGAACCGCACGCCGCCGTCACCCTCACCGTCGACCCGGCCTTCGAGCACGGGGTCCTCGTCGACACCGGCGACGTCCGCGTCGGCGGCGAGGGCGTGACCCCCGCGGACGTGGCCGCCGCCGAGCTGGCCTACGTCGCCCCCGGCCCCGGCCGGCTCGAGCTCACCAACGACGCCGACGTCCCGGCCCGCCTGCTGCTGCTCGGCGGGACGCCGTTCGGCGAGCAGATCGTCATGTGGTGGAACTTCGTGGGGCGGACCCACGACGAGATCGTCGCGTTCCGGACGCTCTGGGAGGACGACCCCGAGAGCCGGTACGGCCACGTCGAGGGCTACGTCGGCACGGACGGCGGGACCGCCCGGCTCCACGCCCCGGCGCTGCCCCACGCGAGGATCCGCCCGCGAGGTTGACGTTCCGTGATCGAAGGATTCTCACAACCGGTGACTGATCGGGGACGAATCCGACTCTTGTGTCACTCTGCGTGCTAACTCTACGGTCAGTTGCATCGCGCTTCACCCAGAAGAGCGCTCGCTGATCACGGAGTGTCAAGATGACCGAGCTCGCCCGCCCCGTCACCCAGGCCACCACCTCCGCCC
This sequence comes from uncultured Actinomycetota bacterium, assembly GCA_963849235.1. Classification (GTDB taxonomy): domain Bacteria; phylum Actinomycetota; class Actinomycetes; order Mycobacteriales; family Pseudonocardiaceae; genus Actinomycetospora. The sequence continues at coordinate 30,377 of CAWKGY010000023.1, forward strand.
CGGAGATCGCCGACCTGCGCAGAGCCGTGTCCGGACCCGTGTGGGATCCGGGGGAGGTCGAGATGGTCGCCGAGCTCGCCGGCTTCAACCTCGCACCCGTCCACGAGCCGGTCGCGGTCGTCGGGGCCACCAGCGCCGACGACGTCGCCGCGACCGTCCGCTGGGCCCGGGCCCGCGGGATCGGCGTCGGGGTCGTCGCCACCGGGCACGCGGACTTCGAGCACCGCGGCGTGGTCGTGGTCTCCACCAAGCGCCTCGACCGCTGCGACGTCGATCCGGTCGCCCGCACCGTCACCGTCGGCGCGGGCGTGAAGTGGTCGCGGGTCCTCGAGGCCGCCGCGCCCCACGGGCTGTCCGCGGTCACCGGCTCGTCGTCGGACGTCGGCGTCGTCGGCTTCTCCACCGGTGGCGGCATCGGCCCGATCGTGAGCCGCTTCGGGTACGGCTGCGACCGCGTGCGCCGCATGCAGGTCGTCACCGGCGACGGCGAGATCCGCGAGGTCACCCCGGACTCCGATCCCGAGCTCTTCGACGCGATGCTCGGCGGGAAGGACGCCGCGGGGATCGTCGTCGAGATGACCGTCGAGCTGGTCGAGATGACCCGCTTCTACGGCGGGTCGATCTTCTTCGACGAGGCCGACGCCGCCGACGTCATGCACGCCTGGCGGGCGTGGCAGCCGGGGCTGTCGGAGAACACCACCACCTCGATCGCGATCCTGCGCATGCCCGACATGGAGGCCGCTCCGCCGCCGCTGCGCGGACGCACCGTCGTCCACCTGCGGGTCGCGCACCTCGGCCCCGAGATCGAGGGACTCGAGGTCGTCGACCCGATGCGCCGCGTCGCCACCCCGGTCATGGACATGATCGAGGAGATGCCGGCGGTCGCGATGGACGCCGTGCACTGCGACCCGACCGACCCGATGCCGTTCTGGGCCACCGGCGGGTTCCTGCGGTCGGTCGACGACGACATGATCGACGCGCTGCTCGCGGCCGCCGGCCCGCAGCACGAGCTGCCGCTGGTCCTGGTGGAGCTGCGCGCCATCGGCGGGGCCGGCCTGCGTGGCACCGCCGGGTGCATGCCGCGCGCGCCGTACCTGCTCGGCATCGTCGCCCCGATGGTCCCGCCGCTGGTGGACGTCGTCCCGGCGCTCGCGCACGGCATCGTGGACGCCCTGGCGCCGTGGTCGGACGGCACGGTCCCGGTGAACTTCGCGTCGCCGCAGACCATCGCGGCGCGCCCCGGGGCGTGCTGGAGCGACGAGGCGCGGGCGCGCCTGGTCGAGGTGTCCCGCCGGTACGACCCGGACGGCGTGCTCGGTGGCCGCCGTCTCGGGCTGCGCTGACCGACGGCCATGACCGTGCGAGGCCCCGGGTGGACCACCGAGGCGATCCTGACGCTCGACGCGATCGTCGACGGTCCCGTGCACCCGCTCTTCAGCGCCGACGCGGCGGTCGAGCTCGCCGTCGAGCCGCCGTTGCCGACGGGCACGCTGCGGCGGGTGGTCGCCGTGGTCGGGGCCACCGGGAGCGCGGACGTCGTCCGCGTCATCGAGTGGGCGGGGGAGTTCGAGATCGAGGTCGTGGTCCTCGGGGTGGGCGGGGGGCACGAGACCCGCTCCGGGGACCGCCCGGTCGTCGCGGTCTCGCTCTCGCGCGCCGACCGGGTCGTCGCCGACCCCGTCCGGGGCACCGTCCTGGCCGGGGTCGGCGCGGCGTGGTCCGCGGTCCACCGCGTCGCGGGCGAGGTCGTCGAACGGCCGTGCGCCGGGCTGGCGCGCGGGGGCACCGTCGCGTCGGCCGTCGGGCTGACCACGCTGCGCGGAGCCGTCGTCGTCACCGGCGACGGCACCCAGCACACCCTGCCCGGCCACGGGTGTGGGGAGCTGTGGTGGGCCTTCCGCGCCCGACCGGGCGCGGTCGGCGTCGTCACCGCCGTGCTCCTCGACGCCCGGTACACGACGCCGGTGCTGCCGCGGGCGCGCACGACGTCGGAGGAGCGGTTCCGCCTGGTGCACCTCGCCCGCCGGTACGACCCGGCGGGCCTGCTCGGCCTCCCCCGCTAGGGGCGCGGATCAGGCGTCGGCGCGCACCCGCAGCGCGTGGGTGATCATCGGGTACTGCAGCGGCAGCCGGCCGATGGCGGCGGCCCGGTACGGCCACGGCTTGCGCCGCCAGTCCCAGGCCATCTGCAGGTTCGCCGGGTACACGGCGAGGAAGAGCCCGACGGCGGCCGTGGCGCCCAGCCGACGGGTCCCGGGCCGGGCCACCGCCGCGCCGACGGCGAGCTCGGCCAGCCCGCTCGCGTAGGTCCAGAACCGCGCCGGGCCCGGGATCCACGGCGGGACGAGGCCGTCGAAGGGGGCGGGCACCGCAAAGTGCAGCACGCCCATGCCCAGCAGCGGGCCGGCGAGCAGGGCGGCGCGGCGGGAGGCCGGCGAGGGCTGCGGGCGCCGGGGGCGCAGCGAGGGCAGGGGCATGATCCACACCTTCCCAGACGACGGGCCGGTCACCGACCGACCGCGTAGCCCTGCATGCCCCGCGGGTTCGCCGCCCCCCACAGCACACCCCGCGCGTGGTCGATCCCGACCGCCGAGAGCCGTCCGAGCGACCAGTCGCCCGCCCGCGACACCCGGTGCCCGCGGCGGGCGAGCCCGGCGATGACGTCCTCGCCGAGCCGGTCCTCGACGACCGCGCCGGCCGGCTCCCGGTCCCGCGGCCAGAACGAGCCCGGCGACGACGTCGTGTGCAGGGCGGGCGCGTCGATCGCGGCCTGCGGCGACCAGCCGCCGACCAGCGTGCGCAGCAGGTACAGCAGCTGCCACTGGTCCTGCTGGTCCCCGCCGGGGGAGCCGACCGCGGTCGTCGGGCGGCCCGCGTCGTCGAGCACCAGCGTGGGGGTCAGCGTGGTGCGCGGCCGCCGCCCGGGCCGCAACGTCGACGGGAGCCCCTCCTCGAGCCACGTCATCTGCAGCCGCGTGCCGAGCGCGAACCCGAGCTCCGGGATCGTCGGGGACGACTGCAGCCAGCCCCCGGACGGGGTCGCCGACACGACGCTGCCCCAGCGGTCGACGACGTCGAGGTGGCAGGTGTCGCCACGCATCTCCCCGTGCGAGCTCGTGCCGGGCTCGCCCTCGAGCGTCACCGTCGGCTCGCCCACGGCGGAGCCCGCGGAGACGCCGGGCGCGGCGCCGGCGAGCGCGAGCTCCGGCAGGCGCGGCTCCCGCCCCCCGACCCACCCCGGCCGCAGGTCGGGCGAGGCCTCGTCGGAGATCAGGGCCCGGCGCGCGTCGAGATAGGCGGGATCGAGGAGATCGGCGAGCGCCACGGGGTCGTCGGTGTCGCCGAACCACGCCTCCCGGTCGGCCTGCGCGAGCTTGATCACCTCGAGCACGAGGTGGGCGCCCGCCTCGGTGGACGGGTCGAGCGCGGCGTCGTCGTAGGGCTCCAGCAACGCCAGCATCTGCAGCAGCGCCGGACCCTGGCTCCACACGGGCGGCTTGGCGATCCGGTGCCCGCGGAACTCGCCGACGGCCGCGTCGACGACCGAGGCCCGCCACCCCGCCAGGTCGGCGACGGTGAGCACCCCCGCGTGATCGGTCCCCGACGCGTGCCGGTGCGGGATCCGACAGAACGCCGCGACGGCCTCGGCCACGAACCCCTCGGCCCACACCGTGCGCACCGCGTCCACCCGGGCCTCGCGCGTGGCGCCCTGCGCCGCGTCGGCGAGCCGGGCCAGCGTCGCCGCCCAGACCGGGTTGCGCAGCACCGTGCCCGGCCCCGGCGCGTCCCCGTCGGGCAACCAGAGTGCGGCCGACGAGGGCCAGTGCTCCCGGAACAGGTCGGCGACCGCGCGGATCGTGGAGCCGACGCGCGCCACCGCCGGGAACCCGTCGCGGGCGTAGCCGACGGCCGGCGCGACGACGTCGCCGACCTCCCACGTGCCGTGGTCGCGCAGCAGGAGCAGCCAGGCGTCGAACGCCCCCGGGATCGCCGACGCGAGCGCACCCGCGCCGGGCACCCGGTCGAGGCCCTCGTCCCGGTAGCGCGCCGCCGACGCCGCCGCCGGGGCCGGGCCCTGACCGTCGAGCACGCGCGGGGTCGGGTCGTCGGCGGTCACGAGGACCGCGACGAGGTCGCCGCCCGGCCCGTTGAGGTGCGGCTCGACGACCTGCAGGACGAAGCCCGCCGCGACCGCCGCGTCGACGGCGTTGCCGCCGCGCTCGAGCACCGCCATGGCCGTCGCCGAGGCCGCCCAGTGCGTCGAGGCGGCCATCCCGACGGTGCCCTCGAGGGTGGGCCGGGTGGTGAACGCGGGCGGCCGGCTGAAGCTCATCAGCGCATCGTCGCGCAGCCCGGCGCAGCGTGCCTTGAAGTACGAAAACAATATCGCGCAGTACGGTATTGACACTCAATGGTGCGGTTGAGCAGGATATCGGTATCGCTCCCGCATCCCGGGGGCACCACCGCCAGGAGGCCCGCGATGACCACCGCCACCACCCGCTCCGAGACCGTCTCCGCCGCCCCGGCCCGGGGTCGCGCCGTCACGGCGGGCCTGTGGACGCTGCAGGTGCTGCTCGCGCTGGCCTTCGTCGGCGGCTCCGGCCTGCCGAAGCTGGTCGGCGAGAGCTACGCGGTGCCAGATCTTCGACGACCTCGGGAGCGGCCAGTGGCTGCGCATCGTCGTGGGGCTCCTCGAGATCGCCGGCGGGATCGGCCTGCTCGTCCCGCGCCTCGCCGGGCTGGCGGCCACCTGCCTCGTCGCGCTCATGGTCGGGGCCACCGGTGCGCAGCTGTTCTTCCTGCACGAGGGCTACTGGTACACGCCGGTGATCGTCGGGGTGCTGCTCGCGGTCGTCGCGTGGGTGCGCCGCGCGGAGGTCGCCGCGCTCGTCACGCGGCGCTGACCGACCACCCGCCCGCCTGCCGGACGCGGCTACCGTGGTGATCGTGACCGACAGCGGGACCATCACCTCCGGGCAGCACTCCGGGACCGTCGAGCAGACCGAGGTCGCGCGGCGGGCCGACGCCTTCGTCGCCGAGCTCTCGGAGTGGCTGCGCATCCCCTCGATCAGCGCCGACCCCGGGCACCACGGCGACGTCGCCCGCTCCGCCGCCTGGCTGGAGGCGACGTTGCGCCGCGACGGGTGGCCCACGGTCGAGATCTGGTCCGACACCGCGGCGCTCCCCGCGGTCTACGCGCACTGGCCCGCCGCGGACCCCGCGGCGCCGACGGTGCTGGTCTACGGCCACCACGACGTGCAGCCCGCCGATCTCGAGGACGGCTGGTCCTTCTCCCCGTTCCACCCGCAGGTCGTGGGGGAGGAGCTGCGGGGGCGCGGCGCCTCCGACGACAAGGGCCACATCGCGATGGTGCTGCTCGGGGTGCGGGCCCACCTCGCGGCCACCGGGGCGGCCGCCCCCGCGGTGTCGCTGAAGCTTCTGGTCGAGGGCGAGGAGGAGTCCGGGTCGGCGCACCTGGCCGACCTCCTCGCGGCCCACGCCGACGCGCTGGCCTGCGACGAGATCGTCGTGACCGACACCGGCATGGTCGACCGCGAGGTGCCCACGGTCTGCACCGGCATGCGCGGGATGGTCGACCTCGAGGTCGTCTTCCACGGCGCGGCGGTCGATCTGCACTCCGGCCAGTTCGGCGGGGCGGTGCCCAACCCGGTCACCGAACTGGCGACGCTGGTCGCGGCGTTCCACGACGAGGCGGGCCGGGTCGCCGTCCCGGGCTTCTACGACGACGTCCGCGAGCCCACCGCCCGCGAGCGCGAGGCGTGGGCGGCGCTGCCGTTCGACGAGCCCGCCTGGCTCGCGGGGTCCGCCGCCGGCGCGACCGCGACGGCGGGCGAGGAGGGCTGGAGCACCTACGAGCGGCTCTGGGCGCGCCCGACCGCCGAGGTCAACGGCCTGCACGGCGGCTACGCCGGGCCGGGCCACAAGACGATCGTCCCGCACGTCGCGACGGCGAAGATGACGTTCCGCCTGGTCGCCGACCAGGACCCGGCCCGGATCAAGGCCCTCGTCGAGCGGTTCGTCGCCGACCGCGTCCCGGCGGGGATCACCGCCGAGGTCTCGACCGGCGGCCCGGGCGTCCCACCGCTGATCTGCGACCTGGACTCCGACCTCGTGGCCTCGATCCGCGAGGCCATGGGGATCGCGCTCGGCGCCGAGGTGCTGCCCGCCCGCGAGGGTGGCAGCGGCCCCGAGGCCCTGCTCACGACGGAGCTGGACGCGCCCCTGGCGTTCCTCGGCGTCATGCTGCCGGGCGACCGCATCCACGCCCCCGACGAGCGCGCGGTGCTGCCGCTGCTGCTCGCGGGCGCCGAGGCGACCGCGCACCTGTGGCGGTTGCTGGGGGAGCGGGCCGGCTGACATCCGGGCCGGCTTGCGTTCGAGCGCGCTCGAATACCTAGCGTCGATCACGTGACAGCCACACAGCAGTCCACCCCGCAGCACCCGATCGACTCCGGCTTCGGCGCCACGAGCACCGCCGCCGACGTGCTCGCCGGCCTCGACCTGACCGGTCGGCTCGCGATCGTCACCGGCGGCTACTCCGGTCTCGGCCTGGAGGCCACGCGCGCCCTCACCGCGGCGGGCGCCCACGTCGTCGTCCCCGCCCGCCGTCCCGAGGTCGCGGCGGAGAGCCTCGCGGGCCTCGCCCACGCCGACCGCGTCGAGCACGACACCCTCGACCTCGGTGACCTCGACTCCGTCGCCGCCTTCGCGCAGCGCTTCCTCGACTCCGGCCGCCGTGTCGACATGGTGATCGACAACGCCGGCGTCATGGCCACCCCGCTCGAGCGGGTCGGCCCGGGCTGGGAGCGCCAGTTCGGCACGAACCACCTCGGGCACTTCGCCCTGGTCAACCGCCTCGCGCCCGCCCTGGCCGACGGGGCCCGCGTCGTCTCGGTGTCCTCGCGCGGGCACCAGTTCTCGCCGATCCGCTGGGACGACGTGCACTACGAGCACTCCGACTACGACAAGTGGCAGGCCTACGGCCAGTCCAAGACGGCCAACGTGCTGTTCGCGGTCCACCTCGACGCGCTCACGAAGAGCCACGGCGACCACCCCGTCCGGGCGTTCGCCCTGCATCCCGGCGGGATCATGACCCCGCTGCAGCGCCACCTCCCGCGCGAGGAGATGGTCGCGCTCGGCTGGGTCGACGAGGACGGCAACCCCGGGCCGGCCGCGTCGTCGCTCAAGACCCCCGAGCAGGGCGCGGCCACCGAGACCTGGGCGGCCACCGGCCCGCAGCTCGCCGGGATGGGCGGGGTGTACCTGGAGGACTGCGAGGTCGCGAGCGTGGTCGACACCTCGGCGCCGGTCGACGGCCGCGGCGGGCGGCCGAACGGCGTCATGCCCTACGCCGTCGACCCCGAGCAGGCCGCCCGGCTGTGGGCGTACTCGGTCGAGCTGACCGGCGTCGACGGGTTCTCCGGGCACTGACGGATCCGGGCACGCGGCGTCGAGGACCCGGCATCCCGTTCGGCCCTGACACGGCCGGGCGGGGTGCCGGGGAAACGCGTAGGTGTAGCAGTGGGTCATCGTGGGTACGAGGGCGGGATCCCTCGATCGGGTCCGGCGTGGCATGGGCAGAATCACGTCCGTGTCACTCCCCGGCGTCCTCGCCTCCCGCGGCCACGTCCCGTCGTCCGCGCGGGCCACGGCGCGAACGTCGCGGCCCCGCTCCGGGCGGACGCTCGGGGTGCTCGTCGCCGTCGCGATCGGCGCGATGGCCGTCGTGGGGATCGTCGTGCCGAAGGTGCCGGTGCTGGCCCAGGCCGTCGGACTCGCGCCCGCGGCGCCGGCACCCGTCGCCGCGCCGACGGTGACCGTCACCGCCGTCGTCACCGCCTCCGCGTCGTGCGTGTCGGCCGAGCCGCACGACCAGGTCGTCATGAACCTCGCCGGGGTCGCGCGCCCGGCCCTCCTCGACGGGTGCGGGCGCCCGCCCGGCACCCCGGTCCCGGTGGTGGTGCCCGCGGACGGGCGGATCACCGGACCGGTGGCCGTCGCGGGCAGCGGGGCCCAGACCCCGACGGCGACGACGGACGTCGCCGGCCAGGGCGTCTCGCCGCTGGTCGCCCGCCTGGAGCTCGCCCTCGCCACGGCCGCCGCGCTGGGCGCGGGCTCACTGGTGGTCGTCCTCGTCCGCGGGTCGACGACGGGAGCCCGACGTCGCCCGGCGTCGCGGGCCCGCGTCGGTACCGGCCGCGTCCCCGCGCAGCGCAGCCGGGCCCTCGCCGGCCCGGCCCGGCACACCACCGGCCCGCACGCGGTGCGCCCCACCCGGGTGCGCCCGCAGCGAACGAGCCCCTCGGCGCGCGCCCGGCGCGCGGACGCCACCCGCCGTCGCCGTTAGGGTCGGGGCGTGAGTACGGCCGCCATTCCCCCGATCCCCGGTGCCGCCCCGGCACCACCCACCTCCCCCGGGAGCACGAGCGGAGCGGCGCGCCACCGCCTCACCCTCGACAACGGGCTGCGCGTCCTGCTCGCGCCCGACCGCTCGAACCCCGTCGTCGGGGTCGCGGTCCACGTCGACGTCGGCTTCCGCAGCGAGCCCGAGGGACGCACCGGGTTCGCCCACCTCTTCGAGCACCTGATGTTCCAGGGCTCGGAGAGCCTGGAGAAGCTCTCCCACTTCCGCCACGTGCAGGGCTCGGGCGGGGTGTTCAACGGGTCGACCCACCAGGACTACACCGACTACTTCGAGATCCTCCCCGCCGCGGCGCTGGAGCGGGGGCTCTTCCTCGAGGCCGACCGGCTGCGCGCCCCGAAGCTGACCGAGGAGAACCTCGCCAACCAGATCGACGTGGTGAAGGAGGAGATCCGCCTCAACGTCCTCAACCGGCCCTACGGCGGCTTCCCCTGGATCCTGCTCCCGCCGGTGCTCTACTCGACGTTCGCGAACGCCCACAACGGCTACGGCGACTTCACCGACCTCGAGCGGTCCTCGCTCGAGGACGCGGCCGCGTTCTTCGACGCCTACTACGCGCCGGGCAACGCGGTGCTCACCGTCGTCGGGGACTTCGAGATCTCCGACGCGGCGGACCTGGTCGAGCGGCACTTCGGGGACATCCCGGCCCGGCCGGTGCCCGCGCGGCCGTCGTTCGGGGAGCCGGCTCCCGACGCCGAGCGCGTCGAGTCGGTCGTCGACGCGCACGCCCCGCTGCCCGCCCTCGCGCTGGGCTACCGGATGCCCGACCCGGGCACCGACCTGTCGGCCTACCTCGCCCACGCCGTCCTCGCGAGCCTGCTGACCGACGGCGAGGCCGCGCGGCTGACCCAGCGGCTGGTCTACGGCGACGGGCTGGTCACCGACCTCTCCGCCTCGGCCGGGCTGATGGGGGCTCCGCTCGACGCGCGCGACCCCGACACCTTCACGATCACCGCCGTCCACCCCGACGGCGTCGAGCCCCGCCGGGTGGTGGACGCGGTGGACGACGAGCTGGCCACCCTGGCGAGCGGCGGACCCGAGCCGGAGGAGCTGCGGCGGGTCACTGCGCGGTGGTCGGCGGCGCTGCACCGCGAGCACGACCGGCTGATGAACCGCATGCTCGCCCTCGGTTCCGCCGAGCTCGTGCACGGGCGCGCCGAGCTCTCCGACGAGCTCCCGGGCGCCATCGCCGCCGTCACCCCCGAGGCCGTCGCGTCCGCGGCCGCCGCCCTGCGCCCCGACGCGCGCGCCCTGCTGATCCTCACCCCCGGAGCCGACGCATGAGCGCCCCGACGACCGCGCCCGGTGCCCCCGACCCGGCCCTGCGCCGTTCCGCCGAGCAGATCGGCCGGACCCCGACCGGGCCGCGGGAGCTACCGCCGCTGCGCCCCCAGCCGCAGGTCCCGGCGCCGCCCGAGACCGACGTCGTCCTGCCGACCGGCCTGCGCGTCATCGCGGTGCGCCGGCCCGCGGTGCCGATGGTCGAGCTCCGCCTCCGGATCCCCTTCTCGGACTCCGACCCCCGCCACCCCGCCGTCGCCGAGGTGCTCGCCTCCACGGCGCTGTCCGGGACCTCCCGACGGACCCGCGTGTCGCTCGACGACGACCTCGCGGGCGTCGGTGGCGAGCTCGGGTTCTCCGTCGACCCCGAGCGGCTGGCCGCCTCCGGTCACGCGCTCGCCGAGGGGCTGCCGACGCTGCTCGACGTCATCGCCGACGTCCTGACCTCCGCCACGTACCCGGCGGAGGAGGTCGAGCGGGAGCGGGAACGGCTCGCCGAGCGCATCCAGGTCGCGGCCGCCCAGCCATCGGTGATCGCCCGCCGGGCCCTGCAGCGCCACCGCTACGGCGACCACCCGGTCACCCGGGAGATGCCCGAGGTCGACGAGGTCGTCCGGGTCGGCACCGAGGACCTGCTCGCCCTGCACCGCCGGATGGTGGTGCCCTCCGGGTCGGTGCTCGTGCTGGTCGGCGACCTCGACCCCGACGCCGCCGTGGCCGCGGTGTCGGCCGCGCTCGCCGCGTGGGACACCCCCGGCGAGGCCTCCGTACTGCCGCCGCTGCCCGAGCTGCACGGCTCCGAGCTGCTGCTGGTCGACCGGCCCGGCGCCGTCCAGTCCCAGCTGCGGCTCTCCGCGGCCGCCGTGCCCCGCACCGACCGGCGCTATCCGGCGCTGCAGCTGGCGAACCTGGCGTTCGGGGGCTACTTCTCCTCCCGGCTGGTGGAGAACCTGCGCGAGGACAAGGGCTACACCTACCACGCGTCGTCCTCGCTGGAGTTCGACCCGTACGGGGCCGCCCTGCTCGTCGAGACCGACTGCGCCTCCGAGGTCACCGCGGCCGCGCTCCTCGAGATGCGCTACGAGCTGGGCCGCGCCGCCGTCGTGCCGCCGTCGGCCGCCGAGCTCGAGTCCGCCCGCCGCTACGCGATCGGCTCGTTGCTGATCTCCATGACGACCCAGGCCGGCCTGGCCTCGACCCTGGCCGGGCTCGCCGGGGTGGGCCTGTCCTCGGCGTGGGTGCGCGAGCACCCGCAGCGGCTCGAGGCGGTCACCGTCGAGGAGGCCGCGGCCGCCTCCGCCGAGTTCCTCGCGCCCGCCCGCTTCACCGGCGTGGTGGTGACCGACGCCGCCACCACGGCGACGTCGCTGGCCGCATTGGGCGGGATCCGCGTTCCCGGGGAATCATCGACTTCGTGACCACCACGAGTTCGACCTCTGGTCCGGACCTGCGGGCCGCGTTCCACCTGGACTCCCTGCCCCGCCTGTCCCGCTCGACGGTGGACCGGCGTGAGCAGGTGCGCGGCGACCCCGACCACGTGGCGGCGATGTGGCCGCGGTCGCGGGTGGTGCGCGTCGACCCCCGGGGCCGGACGCCGGTCTCGGAGGGGCCCGACGGCACGCTCTCGCTGGTGGACGTCCCGGCCGCCGACTTCGGGGACACCGTCCCCGAGGGGGCGGTGCTGCTCGGGGACGAGGACGGCACGCCGTACTGGGCCATCCGGGTGCCCGACCCCGACGAGTCCAACGACGCGGGCTCCGGCTTCTCCGCCGTCGAGCTCTGGCGCGACCTGCGGGTCTCCGGCGGCGACCTCGACGCCCGGTCCGCGGGTCTGCTGACCACCGCGGTCGCACTGCTCTCGTGGCACGACCGGTCCCGGTTCTGCGGTCGCGACGGCTCCCCGATGCGCTCGATCAAGGCCGGGTGGGCGCAGCTGTGCGAGGCGTACGACCACGAGGAGTACCCCCGCACGGACCCGTCGATGATCTGCCTGGTCCACGACGGTGCCGACCGCGTCCTGCTGGCCCGCCAGCCGATCTGGCCGGAGGGCCGCTACAGCGTGCTGGCCGGGTTCGTCGAGGCCGGCGAGTCGCTGGAGGCGTGCGTGGCGCGCGAGTGCGCCGAGGAGGTCGGGGTCACGGTCTCCGTGATCACCTACCTCGGGTCGCAGCCGTGGCCGTTCCCGCGCTCGCTGATGATCGGCTTCTCGGCGGTGGCCGACCCGGACGCGCCGATGAAGCTGCAGCAGGGCGAGATCGAGAACGCCCGCTGGGTGACCCGCGACGAGCTCCGCGAGGCCCTGGCCGCCGGCGACTGGATGACCCGGGAGGGCGAGAGCCCGGTGACCCGCCTGTCCGGCGCGCGCGGCGTCGGGGGCACCGCGTTCGAGGCGGGGGAGGACCGGGAGCTGATCCTGCCGGGCGGGGTGTCGATCGCGCGGGCGATGCTCGAGGCGTGGGCCGCGGCCGGCTGAGGTCGTCGCGTCGATCTTGCGGCTCGTCAGCTCCGTGCCGGGTAGTGGGTCCCCGCCGCCTTGACGGTGCGGATCACCGGCGCGGTCTCGACGGCCTGCACGCCCGGCAGCGCCGCCACACGCGTCGTCAGGTACCGGTAGAACGCGGCGGCGTCCGGGCTCGCGACCGTCGCGTAGACGTTCGTGCGCCCCGTCGTCGCCGCCGCGAACGGCACCTCGGGGTGGCCGGCGAGCGCCTGCCCGGCGGCCTCGAGGTCGGACGGGAGCACGGACAGGTAGAGCATCGTGCGCAGGGGCAGGTCGTGCGCCTCCGGGGAGACGTCCACGTCGAGGTAGAGCAGTCCGCCCGCGCGCAGGTCGTGCAGGCGCCGCCGCACGGTCGACGCCGAGATGCCGCACTCCCGCGCCAGGTCCTCGACGGGGGCCCGCCCGTCCGCGCGCAGCAGCCGCAGGATCCGCCGGTCGACGTCGTCGAGCCGTGGGGCGGGCGCCGCCTCGGGGAGGTGCTCGGCGAGCCGGGCCACCTGCGCCTCGTCGAGCGGCCCGAGCTTGGTGAACGGCTCGTGCGCCCCGCCGTAGAACACGTGCAGCACCTGGTGCGCGCTCACGTCGAGCACCCGGGGCGTGCGGGGGAGCCGGGAGAGCAGCATCTCGCCGGCCGCGGCGGAGTCGCTCGCCCGCAGCGAGCACGCGATCTCGGTGCCGCCCGAGTTCAGGCTGATCCACGACGTGTCCGGGCGCCGCGCCAGCGCGTCGGCGATCTCCTGCGCGGCGTCGGGCGCGCAGCGGGCCCGGACCATCCACTGGTCGTCGCCGACGAGCACCGGGTCGCTGAACCCGATCACCCGCAGCGCCTGCACCGACCGCAGCCGGGCGTAGCGGCGGGCCACCGTCTGGTCGGAGACCCCGAGGACCTCGGCGACGCGCCGGAACGGGGCCCGCCCGTCGACCTGCAGGGCGTGCAGCAGACCACGGTCGACGTCGTCGAATTCCACCACTGCAATCCCCCCTTCTGTCGAGACCCGCCGAGATCACACGGGTAACGCGTCCATCGACGCATCCGATGTCGACGATGGTGACACCCGGCGGCACCCGTCGTCGAGGAGATCCGGTCCGGAGGAGGACAGATGCGCGTGTGGTGGCCCCTGGTGGCCGTCTGCCTGGGCACCTTCATGCTGCTCGTCGACGTGACGATCGTGAACGTCGCCCTACCGCCGATCGCGGCGTCGCTCGGCACGTCGTTCGGTGGCCTGCAGTGGGTGATCGACGGCTACGCGCTGGCCCTGGCCGCGCTGCTGATGGTCACGGGCACGCTCGCGGACCGCTTCGGGCGGCGCCGCCTCTACGTCGTCGGGCTCGTGGTGTTCGCGGTCGCCTCGCTGGCCTGCGGCCTCGCACCGAGCGCGGGGGCCCTCGTCGCGGCCCGCATCGTGCAGGGGATCGGCGGCGCGGCGATGTTCGCGACGACGGCGGCCCTGCTCGCGACGACCTACCACGGCCCGCGCCGCGGGATCGCCTTCGGCGTGTGGGGCGCGGTCAACGGCCTCGCCGCCGCCTGCGGCCCGCTGCTGGGCGGCCTGCTCACCGAGGGCTGGGGCTGGCGGGCGATCTTCCTGGTCAACCTGCCGGTCGCGGTGCTCGCGGTGGCGCTCACCCTCGCCGTCGTGACCGAGTCCGCCACGGGCGCCCGGAGCCGGATCGACGTGCTCGGCGCGGCCACGTTCACCGTCGCCTCGGCCGCGCTGGTCTACGGCCTGGTGTCCGCCGGGGAGCACGGCTGGGGAGCGACGGCGACCGTGGTCGCCCTGGCCCTCGCGGTGGCCGCGCTCGTGGCGTTCGTCGTCGTCGAGCACCGCAGCGACGCCCCGATGCTCGACCTCGGGCTCTTCGCGGACCGCTCCTTCGCCGCCCTCATGGTCGCGGCGGCGGTGCTGCAGGCCGCGGCGTTCGCACACCTCGCGCTGGTCTCGCTGTGGCTGCAGTCGGTGCTCGGGCTCTCCCCGATCCGGGCCGGGCTGGTGGCGGTGCCCTTGAGCATCGCGTCGTTCGTGGTCTCGGTGGCCGCGGGCCGGTTCCTGCACGGCGGGTCGCCGGCGCGCCCGATCGCCGGTGGCCTGGCGCTGATCGGCGTCGGGGTGCTGATGATGGCGTTCCTGGGCCCGACGTCGGGTCCGTGGGCGCTGATCGCGGGTCTGGTCGTCGCGGGCCTCGGCGTCGGTCTCTCGACCCCGGTCCTCGTCTCGGCCACCCTGGCGGTGCTGCCGCCGCACCGGGCGGGGGTCGGCAGCGCCGCGGTGAACACGTTCCGGCAGCTCGGCCTCGCCGTCGGGCTCGCGGTGCTGGGGACGGTGTTCGCCGGTCGGGTCGCGGGGGTGCTCGCCCGCGGCGGGACGGCGGACCCGACGACGACCGCGAACGCGCTGGCCGGCGGGCGGGCCGCGGAGGTCGTCGGGACGGGGGACACGACGACGGCCCTGGTCCACCAGGCGTTCGCGGCCGGGCTGGACCGGGTGTTCACGGTCGCCGGGATCGGCGCGCTCGTCGCGGCGGTGCTGGTGGCGGTCTGGGTGCGCCCGGCGTCGGCCCCGGCGGCGGCGGAGCCGGTGGGTGCGCCCGCCCGACCGTGACCAGCCGACCGACCCTGAGTGACCGAAGGGCCCCTTCGCTCGACGAGATCGAGCGACGGGGCCCTTCGGTCACAACAGCGCGGGTGGGGGGAACCGGCGGTGGGCGACCCTCGCCGGCTGGATCGAGCGAAGGTGCCCTTCGCGCAGAACGGGGCGCACTCAGGCGCCCGAGGCGGCCTCGGCCTTGGCCAGCGCCGACTTGACCTCGGCGAAGCTGGGGTTCGTGGCGGCGGAGCCGTCGGGGTAGACGACCGTCGGCACCGTGCGGTTGCCGCCGTTCACGCGCGTCACGATCTCCGCGGCGTCCGGCGTGCGCTCGATGTCGACCTCGTCGTAGCCGATGCCCTCGCGGTCGAGCTGGCTCTTCAGCCGCCGGCAGAATCCGCACCAGCTGGTCGTGTACATCGTCATCTGCGCCATGACCGGTACAACGCGGCGGCCGGCCTCACGCTTCCACGTGTCCGAACCGGTGACGGGTCACACTGATCGCCTGCTCACGCAGCACCGAGAGCATCTCCCGGCGTCCGTCGGCGAGCACCGGGGCGTCCACCAGCGACGCGCCGACCCCCGCGGCCGCCCGCCGCAGCCCCTCCGGCACCGTGCCGACGACCCGCAGCCGCTCACCCGGCACCGGCTCGACGTCGGGACCCACCTCGTCCACCGGCACCCCGGCACACGCCCCCGCGAGCCGGACCCGCAGCACGTCCCGCGGCGCGGCGCCGTCACCGACCACGACCCGCAACGACGGCAGCGGCCGGTACCGGAAGACGTTCGCCTCGGCCGCGATCCCGGTCGGGTCGTGCTCGACGCCGAACTCGTCCCGCCACGCCGCCGCGTCCGAACCCGCCGCCGCCCGCAACCAGGTCAGGTCCTCGGCGGACACCGAGGACGCCAGGCCGGCGAGCAGGTCGGCAGCCGCTCGACCGAGGGGCGCGGCGGGCAGCTCCACCCGGTCGGTCCAGAGACCGAACTGCGCCACGTAGTTCGGCCCGCCCGGCTTCGCCCCGGGGCCCACGACCGAGCCCTTCCACCCGCCGAACGACTGCCGCTGCACGATCGCGCCCGTGATGTGCCGGTTGACGTAGGCGTTCCCGACCTCGACGCGCTCGCTCCAGTGCTCGATCTCGTCGGCGTCGAGCGAGTGCAGTCCGCCGGTCAGCCCGAACCCCGTGGCGTTCTGGAGCTCGATCGCCTCGTCCAGCGAGGACGCCGTCATCAGCCCCAGGACCGGGCCGAAGCACTCGGTGCGGTGGAACCACGACCCGGCCGCGACGCCCTCGCGCACCCCCGGCGTCCACAGCGCGCCGCCCAGGTGCTTCGGCGCGACCAGCCACGACTCGCCGTCGTCGAGCGTCGTCAGGGCCCGCTCGAGCTTGGGCGACAGGTCCCCGACGAGGGGACCCATCGTCGTCGCGAGATCGGTCCCGTGACCCACCCGCAGCGTGCTCACCGCGTCGACGAGCTGACGCCGGAAGCGCTTCCCCACGCGGGAGCGCGGGTCACCCATCGCCCCCACGAGGATCGCGAGCGACGCCGCCGAGCACTTCTGCCCCGCGTGGCCGAACGCCGAGCGCAGGAGGTCGGCGACGGCGAGGTCGGGGTCGGCGGCCGGGGTGATCACGAGGGCGTTCTTGCCGGAGGTCTCGGCGAGCACCTGCAGGTCGGGTCGCCAGGAGCGGAACAGTGCCGCCGTCTCGCTCGCCCCGGTCAGCACCACGCGCTCGACGGCGGGGTGGGTGATCAATCGCTGCCCGGCCGCGTCCTCGTCGGTGTGCACGAGCTGCAGCGCGTCGGCCGGGATCCCCGCCCGGTGCAGCGCCGCGACCCCGACCTCCGCGCACGCCCGCACCTGCGGGGCGGGCTTGATGACGACGGCGGCCCCGGCGGCCAGCGCGGCGAGACAGCCCCCGAGCGGGATCGCGACGGGGAAGTTCCAGGGCGGGGTCACGACGACGACCCGGTCCGGGATGAACCTGTCGGTGTCGATCTCGGCGGCCCGGTCCGCGTAGTAGGCCGCGAAGTCGACGGCCTCGGTGATCTCCGGGTCGGCCTCGGCGAGGGTCTTGCCGGCCTCGTGGACCATGACGGTGAGCAGCTCGGTCCGGGTCCCGGCGAGCGAGCGCGCGGCCTCGCCCAGCAGGCGGGCCCGCTCGGCGGGCGGGGTGTCGCGCCAGGACGAGCGGGCCGCGGTGTCGATCACGACGTCGACGGCGGCCGGGTCGGTGATCTCCGGGGAGGTCACGACGGCCGGTGCGGCGGCGACGGCGCGTCGGGCCCAGTCCCGGTTCGCGGGCAGCGAGGGGTCGGTGTCGGGCTCGTTGCGGAAGGCCGGCCCGCTCGGGGGCTCACCCGGGGGCTCACCCGGGAGCGAACGGCGCCGTTCTGCCGTCGGACGGCAGGAACGTGCCATTGCTGCCACGTCGGGGGACCCGGACCAGGACCCGCGCTCCGCCGTCCGGTCCTGCGTGCGGCGCGGGGTGTCGGCGACGAGGTCGCGGTCGCGGACCGAGGCGCGGAACCGGTCGAGGTAGCTCGCCGGGCCGTCGGCCGAGAACATCGCGTACAGGTAGTTCTCCTGCCCGGCGTTCTCCTCGAGCCGGCGGACCAGGTAGCTGACGGCGGCGTCGAAGTCCTCGGCGTGCACCACCGGCGTGTAGAGCACGAGGTTCTCGGTGCCCCGGAGGTCCGCCGCCACCGCGTCCGCCTGCGCCGGGGCCATCCCCTGGAGCATCTCGACGTCCATCGCGTGCTCGACCCCGCGCGCCGCGGCCAGCTCGACGGCCAGCGCCACGTGGTGCAGGTGGTGGCTCGCGACCCCGACCCGCAGCGCGTCGGCGAGCTCCGGGCGCAGCGCCCGGTCGAGCAGCCGGACGTAGTTCGCGTCGACCTCGGCCTTCGTCGCGTACGGCGCCTGCGGCCAGTCGTGCAGGGCGGCGTCGACGCGCTCCATGGCGAGGTTCGCGCCCTTGACCAGGCGCACCTTCACCGGGGCGCCGCCCGCGTCGACCCGGCGTCGGGCGAACGCGGCGACGTGCTCGAGCGCCGCGACCGAGTCCGGGAGGTAGGCCTGCAGCACGATGCCCGCCGAGTAGCCGCGCAGGGCGGGCGCGTCGAGCAGCGTCGTGAAGAGCGCGAGCGTCAGGTCGAGATCCTTGTACTCCTCCATGTCGAGGTTGACGAAGACGCCTTCGTCGCGGGCGGTCTGGAACAACGGGGTGAGGCGCTGCACCAGCCGGTCGCGGCTGCCCTCGAGGTCCCAGGGGACGAGCTGGCTCGCGACCGACGACGCCTTGACCGACACGTAGTCGACGTCCGGACGGCGGATCAGCTCGAGGGTGCGCGCCAGCCGGCGATCGGCCTCCTGCTCGCCGAGGACCGCCTCACCGAGCAGGTTGAGGTTCAGCCGCCGGCCCTGCGCCCGCGCCGCGGCCAGGTGACGCCGCAGGGAGCGGTGCGAGGCGTCGACGACCAGGTGCCCGACGAGCCCGCGCAGCCGCCGCCGCGCGAGCGGGACGACGACGCGCGGGGCCCGGGGGGCGAGCACCGCGCCGGCGCGCAGCATGGTGCGGTCCACGACGTTCGCGAACCCGGGCAGCGTCGCGCCCCGCCCGGCCAGGCGGGCCAGCTCACGGGCGGCGACGCGGTCGTCGTCGGGCCGGGCGACGCGGTCGACGAAGCGCAGGGCGAACTCGACGCCGTCGGGGTCGTGCACGAGGGAGGCGAGGCGGCGGGTGGCCGCGTCGGAGCCGTGGGCGCTCGCCGCGCTCCACCGGGCGGCGCGGGCGACGGCCCGCTCCACCATCGGCTCGTCGATCCGTCCGGTCGGCGCGATCACCTGCTCGGTCATGGCTCCATGGTCGTCCAGGTCGGGCCCGTCGTTCTTGTACGATTCCCGCTCGCCGCGCGGCGGACCGCTCCAACCTCCCGGGCGCGAGGGGAACCCTCGTGCGGGTAGAGCGTCAGGATCCTCCCCTCGCGTGACCGGCAGGAGGCGTGCGATCGACGTCCCCGCCCCGGCCCTG
This sequence comes from uncultured Actinomycetota bacterium, assembly GCA_963849235.1. Lineage (GTDB taxonomy): Bacteria > Actinomycetota > Actinomycetes > Mycobacteriales > Pseudonocardiaceae > Actinomycetospora. The sequence goes on from CAWKGY010000023.1 coordinate 49,223, forward strand.
CTCGCGCTGTTCGCCGAGCTCACCGGGGTGATGTTCTGCGCGAAGGACGCCGACGGGCGCTACGTCGAGGTCAACGACGCGTTCGTCCGGCGCACCAACCAGCGGACCCGCGGCGAGGTGATCGGCCGTCGCGCCGGGGAGCTGTTCGTGCCCGCCCTCGCCGAGCGCTACGAGGAGCAGGACGCGCGGGTGCTGGCTGACGGGCGCCCGCTGCGCCACGAGCTGGAGCTCATCCGCCGGGAGGGCGGCACCCCCGGCTGGTACCTCACGACGAAGATCCCGGTGACGGGGCCCGACGGCACCACCGACGGCGTCGTCAGCGTCTCGGAGGACCTGCGCTCGGCGGACGCCTCCGACCCGGCGATGCCCGCGCTCACGCGGGTCGTGGAGCTCGTGGAGTCCCGCCTCGACGCCCCGCCGCGGGTGGAGGAGATGGCCACGGCGGCGGGCCTGTCCCCGTCGGTGCTCGAGCGGCGGATGCGGGCGGTGTTCGGGCTCGCGCCCTCGCAGTTCGTCCTGCGCGCCCGCATCGACCGGGCCCGCGCCCTGCTGACCGACACCGACCGGCCCCTCGCGGACGTGGCGCTGGCCTGCGGGTTCTACGACCAGCCCGCCTTCACCCGCCAGTTCACCCGGCTCGCCGGGGAGACTCCCGGCCAGTTCCGCCGACGCGCCCGGCCCGTCCCGCCCCACGACGTCGGACCGGGTTGAGACGATGGGGCGGTGACGGTGACCGAGGCGCGCACCCAGAGCCCCGAGCAAGGCCTGGACCCCGAGCAGCGGGCCGCGGTGCTCGCCCCGCGCGGCCCGGTCTGCGTGCTCGCGGGGGCGGGCACGGGCAAGACCCGCACGATCACCCGGCGCATCGCCCACCTGGTGCGCTCCGAGCAGGTCCGGCCGGGCCAGGTCCTCGCGGTGACCTTCACGGCGCGGGCCGCGGGCGAGATGCGCACCCGGCTGCGCGACCTCGGCGTCGGGGGCGTGCAGGCCCGCACGTTCCACGCGGCCGCGCTGCGCCAGCTGCGCTACTTCTGGCCCCGCGCGGTGGGCGGCGAGGTGTGGCCGGTGCTCGACAACAAGATGCGCTTCATCGGCCAGGCCGCCCAGCGCGCCAACGTCGCCACCACGCGGGAGTCCCTGCGCGACCTGGCGAGCGAGATCGAGTGGGCGAAGGCCTGCCTCGTCGCGCCCGACGCCTACGCCGCGACCGCCACGGCAGGCCAGCGTGACACCCCTGCGCCGGTCGACCAGGTGGCCCAGGTCTACGAGACCTACGAGCAGCTCAAGAACCGCGCCGAACAGCTCGACTTCGACGACCTGCTCATCCACACCGCCGGCGCGCTGGAGGGCTCCGTCGAGGTCGCCGACGAGTTCCGGGAGCGGTACCGCTGCTTCGTCGTCGACGAGTTCCAGGACGTCACCCCGCTGCAGCACCGGCTGCTCTCGGCGTGGCTCGGTGGGCGGGACGACCTCACCGTCGTCGGCGACGCCAACCAGACGATCTACTCGTTCGCCGGCGCCAGCCCCTCCTACCTGCTGGACTTCCCGCGCACGTTCCCCGAGGCCGAGGTCGTGCGGCTGGTGCGCGACTACCGCTCCACCCCGCAGGTCGTGGCGGCGGCGAACACCGTCATCGGGGCCGCCCGGGGTCGGGCCGCCGGTTCCCGGCTGCGGCTCGAGGGGCAGCGTCCGCCCGGGCCGGCACCGGACTTCGCCGAGCACGACGACGAGCCCGCCGAGGCGGCCGCGGTCGCGGAGCAGATCTCGGCGCTCGTCGAGGACGGTGTCCCGGCCGCCGAGATCGCCGTGCTGTACCGCGTCAACGCCCAGTCCGAGGGCTACGAGCAGGCGCTGTCCGACGCCGGCATCGCCTACCAGGTGCGCGGCGGCGAGCGGTTCTTCCAGCGCACCGAGGTCCGCAACGCGATCGCCGCGCTGCGCACCACGGCGGGTCGGATGGAGGGCGGGCCCGACGCCGTCGTCGGGGCCGACGCGGTCACGACGGTGCGGGCGGTGCTGGGGGAGCAGGGCCTCACCGAGACGCCCCCGCCGGGCGGCGCGGCCGACGGCGCGCAGCGGCAGCGCTGGGAGTCCCTGCGGGCGCTCGCCGAGCTGGCCGCCGACCTCGTCGAGAGCGCCCCGGAGACCACCCTCGGCGGGTTCCTCACCGAGCTGAACACCCGCGCGCAGGCCCAGCACCCCCCGACGGTGCAGGGCGTCACGCTGGCCTCGCTGCACGCCGCGAAGGGCCTCGAGTGGGACGCGGTGTTCCTCGTCGGGCTCACCGACGGCACGCTGCCGATCCAGCACGCCGACGGCGACGACGACGCCGTCGAGGAGGAGCGCCGCCTGTTCTACGTCGGGGTGACGCGGGCACGGGTGCACCTGCGGCTCTCGTGGGCCCTGTCGCGCTCGGCCGGCGGTCGGCGCTCCCGTCGTCGGAGCCGTTTCCTCTACGGCCTCGTGCCCGAGGACCACCCGGCCGCCCGCAAGGCGGGCACGGGGGTCGACGGCGGGCCGAAGGCGAAGGCCACGAAGGCGGGCTGCCGGGTGTGCGGGAAGGCGCTGACCGACCCGGGTGCGGTGAAGATCGGCCGCTGCACCGAGCACCCGTCCGACGTCGACGTCGAGCTGCTGGACGCGCTGCGGAGCTGGCGGTCGAACGAGGCCAAGCAGCGTTCGGTCCCGGCCTACGTCGTGTTCACCGACGCGACGCTGGTCGCCCTGGCCGAACAGCGCCCGACCGACGCGAAGGGGCTCGTGACCATCCCCGGCATCGGCGCCTCGAAGCTGGAGCGTTACGGCGACGACGTGCTGACGATGGTGCGCGAGCACGCGGACTGAGGCAGGACCGTTCGTCGCGGTCCGGGCACCGTCCGGGGTCGCGCGGAAAAACTTCTCGGATCTCGGCCGAAATTCCGTTGCGACGCTCGCGCGGGGGCCCCTAGGTTCGGATTCACCGGCGCGGGACGTGCCGGGTCGATTCCTGGCGACGGGGGGTGTGCCGATCATGAAGCTCTTGCTCGCGGGCATACCCGTCACCTCGTCCCGGGTGACCGATGTGCTCACGGCGTCCGGCGTTCCTGCCGCTGCCGCTTCGCGCTGCTCCGCGGTCGTCACACCGCGTCCGGAGGTCCCGTACGCGGGGCTCGCGCGGACGCGCGCGTTCGCGGCGACGCCGAGCTCCGACGGCCCGACGGGACACGTGTCCCCGCAGGTCGTCCGGCCGGCAGGCATGCCGCAGCGCAAGCAGGACCAGCACATCGATCTCGACCCCCAGCGTCCGCGTCCTCGCGGCGGGTGTGGCTGACACACCCCCGATCACCAGGCCGCGGACCCCCCGGGTTCGCGGCCTTCGTCGTTCTCGTGGACGGCTCCGCGGCTCCCGGGTGATCCCCGAACACCCGCCGTAGGAGGACCGAAGATGTATCCCGTCCCTTCTGCCCCCGAGATAGCCGGGTCGGTCTACCTGCCGTGTCGCGAGGAGACCGACGACCTCTGGTTCTCCGAGAGCCCCGCCGATCTCGAGCAGGCGAAGGCCCTCTGTGCTGCCTGCCCGGTGCGACGGGCGTGCCTGGCCGGCGCGCTGGAGCGCCGGGAGTTCGCCGGTGTCTGGGGTGGCGAGATCCTCGACCGGGGAGCCGTCATCGCCCGGAAGCGGCCCCGGGGCCGGCCCAGCAAGGCCGACCTGGCTCGCGACGCCGAGCTGGCGGCGGCCCGGCAGGCGGCCGGCGTGGCGTGAGCGCCGCGCCCGCCGTCGGGGGAGCGCTCCTCGTCGCGGGAGCGCTGTACCGAGCGATGGGCACCTTCGGTCGAGTAGATCGAGCGAAGGTGCCCATCGCTCGAATCCGGGCGCGGCTCAGACGTCGAAGCCGGGCTGCCACTCCTGGAAGATCCCCCGCATCGGGACCGCCGCGTCGAGCTGGCAGAGCACCGCCACCGACGCGAGCGTGACCCGGTGGATGAGCAGGTACTGCGGCGGCAGGTTCAGTCCGCGCCCGGTCTCGAACTCGGGTCGGCGCAGGTCACCGAGCCGCTCGGCCTGCCCCCGGATCCACTCGCGGGTGAAGTGGAACTTGTCGGTGCGCAGCGGGTCCACCAGCGGCCCGAGGTAGGCCGCGGCCTCGTCGGGCTTCATGTCCGTGCCGGGCAGCACGAAGTTCAGCCGGCGCAGCAGCTCGAGCAGCTCGTCCGAGCGGTCGTCGACCGCCAGCGCGAGCATGTGGCCGAGCTCGAGCGGCAGGCCGTCGGGCAGCCGCGCGACCGCACCGAAGTCGATCACGCAGAGCCGCCCGTCGGGCAGGACCTGGAAGTTGCCGGGGTGCGGGTCGGCGTGCAGCAGCCCGACCCGGGCGGGCGCGGAGAAGTGGAAGGTCGAGAGCAGCAGGCCGACGCGGTCGCGCTCCTCGGGCTCCCCGGTGCGGATGATCTGGGAGAGCGGGGTCCCCTCGATCCACTCCGAGACCATCGCCTTCGGCGCGGAGGCCACGATGCGCGGCACCACCACGTGCTCGTCGCCCTCGAACGCGGCCGCGAACGCGCGCTGCGCGTCGGCCTCGTCGCGGTAGTCGAGCTCCTCGGCCATGCGGTCGCGCAGCTCCTGCAGGAGCGGCTTGATCTCCATCCCCGGCACCATCGGCTGGATGAGCCGGGCGAAGCGCTGCAGCTGGCGCAGGTCGGCCATCACGGCCTCCTCCGCGCCCGGGTACTGGACCTTGACGGCGACCTCGCGCCCGTCGCCCCACACCGCGCGGTGCACCTGCCCGATGCTCGCGGACGCGGCGGGGGTGTCGTCGAACTCCTGGAACCGGTCGCGCCAGCCCCGCCCGAACTGCTCGGCGAGCACGCGGTGGGTCCGCGCGGCCGGCATCGGCGGGGCGGCGGTCTGCAGGCGGGTCAGGGCCTCGCGGTAGGGCTCGGCCAGCTCGTCGGGCACCGCCGCCTCGAACACCGACAGGGCCTGCCCGAACTTCATCGCGCCGCCCTTGAGCTCGCCGAGCACGGCGAAGAGCTGTTCGGCACCCCGGCGCGCGACGTCGGCGGAGATCTCGCCTGCGTCACCGCCCGCCAGGCGGCGTCCCCACCCGGCCGCGGTGCGCGAGGCGAATCCCAGGGGGAGCGAGGCCAGGCGCGCGGAGCGCTGGACCGTTCGGCGTGGGATGTCATCGGACGACACGCCCCCGATTGTCCCCCGGGCGTCCCGGGACGGCGCGCTCAGGGCGCCCGCCCACCGGGTGGCGCGAGCAGGCACATCCCGGGTATCGCGCGCGGGTGTGCCGGGTGAGCCTGCCGCGGGCGAGGTCCAGCTCGAGCGCGTGGTCGACGAGGGTGGGCGCCCCCGCGAGGTGGGCCAGCACGTGTTCCACGGCGAGCGCGGCGACCGCGTGCGCGGTGGTGGTGCTCACCACGATCGGCCGGCCCGCGAGCTGGGCCGCCAACCGCGGCCACGCCGGGTCGGTCGCGGCCCGCGCGTGGTCGGCGCAGCGCAGGCAGGACCCGCGCCCGGGCAGGACGAGGGGCCCGACGGTGCCCGCCCCACCCTGCACGGCCACCGCGAGGTGGGGCTGGTGGCGCGCGAGCAGCCGCGCGGAGAGCACCGGGTCGGCGGCCTCGGCGCCGACCAGGACGGCGAGCTCGGGCCGCCGGCGGGTCGGCTCGGAGACGACGACGGCGGGTGCGGCCCGGACGACCGCCTCCGCGGCGGCGACGACGGCGGGGCGCCCGACGTCGGCGTCGCGGAGCCCGGTGCCCACGTCACCCGGGGCGACGGCACCGCGCGCCCGGACCGCGACCCGCCCCACCCCGGCCCCCGCCAGGGCCACCGCGACCGCCGTCCCCAGCCGCCCCGCGCCGTGCACGCGCACGTAGGCGGTGCCCGCGGCGGGGCGTGGCGCGGCGAGCAGCCCGGCGTCGGCGAGTGCGGCGACGACCGCGGCGACCTCCCCGGGCGCCCCACCGCGGGCCAGGGCGGTCGCGACGGCCCGCGCGGGTGGCGCGGCCGCGTCGAGCTCGCGCACCAGGGCGGCCAGTGGGGGTGTCAGGTCGGCGAGCACGAGCGCCGTCGTGGGGTCGGACCCGATCTGCGCGGTGGCGGGGTCGCGCCACAGGAGCACCGGGCGGTCGTCGGGGTGGCGGGGGAGCGGGACGGGTCTCACGGGACTGGGACGCCCGTGCGGGCCCGTCGGCTCCCTCGCTAGCGTGGCGTGTCGTGGGGGAGTCGGAGACACAGCGACCCGAGGTCGTCGTGCGGCGCAGCGCGCGGCGCCGCCGGACGGTCGACGCCCGCCGCGAGGGCGACACGGTGATCGTCTCGGTGCCGGCCTCGATGAGCCGGGCGCAGGAGAAGCACTGGGTCGAGGAGATGCTGCGGCGCCTGGAGCGCTCGGAGCAGCGTCGGCGCCCGGGCCGGACCTCCGGCGACGACGACCTCGCCGCCCGCGCGGACCGGCTGGCCCGCGAGCACCTGGACGCCGCCGGCCCGGACGGCCGCTGGCCGCGCCCGACGTCGGTGCGCTGGACCCGGCCGATGCGGACCCGGTGGGCGTCCTGCACCCCCGTCGACGGCACGATCCGGCTCAGCGAGCGCCTCCGCGAGGTGCCCGGGTGGGTGCTCGACCACGTGATCGTCCACGAGCTGGCACACCTGCGCGAGGCCGGGCACGGCCCGGCGTTCCGCGCGATCGAGGCCCGGTACCCGCGCAGCGAGCGGGCGATCGGCTACCTCGAGGGGCTCTCGGCCGGCGCCGGCCTGGAGATCGGCGGCGAGGCCGACGGCGACGGGTCCGAGCCGGACTGACGGCCTCAGGCCGCTCGCGGGACGTGCTCCGCCGCGTGCCGCGAGGGGTACGGGGCGCATCTCTCGGCGCCCGCTGCGCCGCCGGACGTGCCCCTCACCGCGGAGCGGGTGGGCGGGCCTGCCGCGAGGGGCACGTGGAGCATCCCGCGGCGCTCGCCGAGCTGCCCCACGTGCTCCTGATCAAGAGGGCCGGGCCCGATCCAGACGGGCCGGGCCGGACCTCAGGCCTTCGTCGGGCCGTCGTCGCCGGCCGGCCCGTCCGGGCCCTTGGTGCCGTCCGTGTCGGCCTCCGGGGTCGATCCCCCGGACTCCTTCTCGGCGCGCATCTCCTGCTCGAGGCGGGCGATCGGGTCGTCGAGGTCGCTGAAGGACGCGCTCTCGTCGCCCTCGGGGAGCTCCGAGCGTCCGCGGACGAACGCGGCCGGGTCGTCGAGGTCCTCGGCGGTCGGGAGCAGGTCGGGGTGCGCCCAGACCGCGTCGCGGCCGTCGACGTCCCGCGCCTCGCCGAGGAGACGCCACAGCTCGGCGGCGTCGCGCAGCCGGCGGGGCCGCAGCTCCAGCCCGACCAGGGTGGCGAAGGTCTGCTCGGCCGGGCCACCGGAGGCCCGCCGGCGGCGCATGCTCTCGCGCAGCGCGTTCGCGCCGGGCAGCCGATCGCCGACCGCCTGCGCGACGACGTGGTCCACCCAGCCCTCGACGAGGGCCAGCAGGGTCTCGAGCCGGCCGAGCGCGGCCTTCTGCGCCTCGGTGGTCTGGGGCTCGAAGAGGCCGGAGGACATGGCCTGCTCGATCGCCGCCGGGTTCGACGGGTCGAGGTCGCGGGCCAGCTCCTCGATCCGGGAGGTGTCGATGGTGATGCCGTGGGCGAACTCCTCGACGGTCGCGAGGAGCCGCTGGCGCAGCCACGGGACGTGGCCGAAGAGGCGGTGGTGCGCGGCCTCGCGGGCGGCGAGGAACACCAGCACCTCGCTCGCGGGCCGGTCGAGTCCGTCGGTGAAGCGGCCGACCGCGCCCGGGAGGAGGGCGGCGGTGCCCTCGGGGCCCAGGGGCAGACCGACGTCGGAGGAGGTGAGCACCTCGCCCGCGAGCTGGCCGAGCGCGGAGCCGAGCTGCGAGCCGAACGCCATGCCGCCGACCTGGGCGATCATCCCGAGCATCGGGCCCGCCATCTCGCGGGCCTCACCGGGCAGGCCCTCGACCCAGGCGTCGGCGACGCGTCGCGCCACCGGGTCGCACAGGCGCTGCCACGTCGGAACGGTCGCGTCGACCCAGTCGTTGGGGGACCACGCCGTCACCGTCGAGATGCCCGACGGGAGGGTGGTGGCGTCGTCGAGCCAGAGCTCGGCGAGGCGGACCGACTCCTCGATCGCGGTGCGCTGCTCGGCGGTGGGCTTCGTCGAGCCCTGCGCCCCGAGCTGCTGGTGCGCCATCTGCGCGGCCAGCTGGTAGTTGACCGGCCCGTCCCCGCCGCCGGGACCTCCGCCCGCGGAGAGCATCTGGCCGAGCTGGGTGAGCATCTGGCCGAGCTGGCCGAGGTCGAACCCGCCCGGACCGCCCGCGCCGCCGCCGAAGGCCGCGAACGGGTTGCCCCCCGCCCCGCCCGGACCGAAACCGAAGCCACCACCGGGCCCCGATCCCCCGGAGCCGGACCCGGAGGACCCCTCGTTCCGCGAGTCGTCGGGGTCGGACGGGCCGAAACCGAAGGGCAGGTCACTCATGGCGCCCACGGTACGCGCGACCCCCTGTCCCGAACCCCCGTCCGACGGTTCACGGCAAGCCCACAGCGAACGGCGTTGTCGCGGCAAGGCGACGCTGTGTTCTCGCGGCAAGGCCAGCGCTGGGGCGCCGCTCGTTCCTCGCACCGCCCCAGCCGTCGCCGCCGCGGAGGGTTTCGTCGCCGCCGCGGGGTACGGACCGGACGCGGACCCCACAGCCGCGATCACTACCCTGCCCGCCCGTGACCCGTCTGCGCGCGACGATCGCCCTCGGGCTCGTGCTCGCGGCAGTGCTGGGTCTCGCCGGCGCGACGGTGCGCGTGCCCTTCGTGGCCCTCGGCGACGGCCCGACCTTCAACGTGCTGGGCGACCAGTCCGGTCAGCCCATCATCGACGTCTCGGGCCCGGTGCCGACCTACCCGACGTCGGGCCAGCTGCGGATGACCACCGTCGCCGTGACCAGCCAGGTGACGCTGTTCGGGGCGATCGCCATGTGGGTCACCGGCTCGCACGAGGTCGTGCCCCGCGAGGAGGTCTACCCCAGCGGCCAGAGCAGCCAGCAGGTCGACGCCGAGAACACCCGGCAGTTCTCCCAGTCCGAGGACGACGCGCAGACCGCGGCGCTGCACTACCTGGGCTACCCGTCCGCGGTCGAGGTCGGCTCCGTGACGACCCCCGGCCCGTCCTCGGCAGTGCTCAAGCAGGGCGACACGCTGCTCGCCGTCGCCGGCCGACCGGTGACGAGCCCGCAGGACGTCGTCGACGCCGTCGGTGGTGTCGCTCCGGGCGCTCCGGTGGTCGTCCGGATCCGGCGGGGTGGCCAGACCAGTGACGTGACGGTGGTGGCGGCGGCCCGCCCGGGCGACGCGACGAAGGGCTACCTGGGCATCACCGCCGCGTCGCAGGTGGCCTCGCCCGCGACCATCAAGATCGGCCTCGCCGACGTCGGCGGGCCCTCCGCGGGCCTGATCTTCGCGACGGCGATCGTGGACAAGCTGACCCCGGGCGAGCTGACCGGTGGCAAGGAGATCGCGGGGACCGGCACGATCGACGCCGACGGCCGGGTCGGCCCGATCGGCGGCATCCGCTTCAAGATGGACGCCGCCCACGCCGACGGGGCCACCGCGTTCCTGGTGCCGGCGGGCAACTGCGCGGAGGCGGCGCGCACGGCTCCTTCGGGGTTGACGCTGGCGCGCGTGTCCGACCTGCGCGAGGGTGTGTCGGCCGTGCAGGACCTGGCGGCCGGGCGGACCCCTCCGACCTGCTGACCAGCGGTCCCGCCGCACAAACCCGACACGAGGAACACGGGAGCACAGGGAACCCACACGGTCTTCGTAGAGTTCTCACACCGGGCCGACCTCCCACGGCGCCCCGCCTTCCTCGACCCGCAGCACCCGTCCCCGCTTGGAGCGTGACCGACAGTGGCCAACCGGCCGGCGACCGGGAACCCGCAGCTGTCCCGGCGAACGAAGTCCCTGCTGGTGCTGGGCGCGGTCGTGCTCGTGGTGCTGGTCGGTCTGGCGCGACTCGTCGACGTGTACGTCGACTGGGCGTGGTTCGGCGAGGTCGGGTACCGCAGCGTGTTCTCCACGGTGCTCGTGACCCGCGTCGTGCAGGCCGTGGTCGCCGCCGTGTTCATGGGCGGGCTGATCGCGGTCAACCTGTACATCGCCTACCGGACCCGGCCGGTGTTCGTGCCCGTCGCCGGGCCCGAGGACCCCGTCGCGCGGTACCGCACCGTCGTCCTGGCCCACCTGCGGCTGTTCGCGATCGGCATCCCGCTGATCGTCGCGATCATCGCCGCGCTCTCCGCCCAGGCCGACTGGGAGACCACCCAGCTCTTCCTGCACCAGACGCCGTTCAACGTGACCGACCCGGTGTTCGGCCACGACATCAGCTTCTACGTCTTCGCGCTGCCGTTCTGGCGCGCGGTGCTGTCCTGGCTGTTCGTCGGCATCGGGATCAGCTTCCTCGCGGCGCTCGTCGCCCACTACGTCTTCGGCGGCATCCGCCTCGCCGGGCGCAACGGCTCGCTCGCCACCGCCGCGCGCGCCCACCTCGCCGTCCTCGCGGGCACCTTCGTCCTGCTCAAGGCCGTCGCCTACTTCTTCGACCGCTACGAGCTGCTGTTCTCCGACCGCAAGGCCTCGGAGAGCGGCGCCAACTTCTTCGGCGCGAGCTACACCGACCTCAACGCGGCCATGCCCGCCAAGCTGATCCTGCTGCTCATCGCGGTGATCTGCGCGGCTGCGTTCTTCGCGGCGGTGTTCCTGCGCAACCTCCAGATCCCCGCGATCGCCCTGGCGCTGCTGATCCTCTCCAGCGTCCTCATCGGGGCCGCCTGGCCGGCCGTGCTCGAGCAGTTCTCGGTGCGCCCGAACGCCAACCAGCGCGAGGCGCTCTCGATCGACCGCAACATCCAGGCGACACGCCAGGCGTTCGGGATCACCCCGCAGACCGTGACGGTGCAGCCGTACGCCGGGACCACCGACCAGAGCGCGGCCTCCGTCCAGCAGGCGATCAGCACCGACCAGGGGACGGTGCCGAACATCCGCCTCCTGGACCCGAACCGGCTCTCCCGCACCTTCACCCAGCTCGAGCAGCGACGGAACTTCTACGGCTTCGCGCCCACCCTCGACGTCGACCGCTACACCCTCAACGGTCAGACCCAGGACTACGTGGTGGCGGCCCGCGAGATCGACCCGGACAACCTGGTGGGCAACCAGCAGGACTGGATCAACCGCCACCTCGTCTACACCCACGGCAACGGCTTCATCGCGGCCCCGGCGAACACCGTGAACGCGGCGGTGGACACCAACGGCGGCCAGGGCGGCTACCCGCAGTTCCAGGTCTCCGACGTCGACACCCCCGGACCCTTCGGGCTGCGGCAGCCACGGATCTACTACGGCGAGCTGGTCAACAACCCCGACGACTACGCGATCGTCGGCGCCGACGCCGGGGCGGCACCGCGGGAGTACGACACCGACACCAAGCAGTCCACCTACACCGGGCCCGGCGGGGTGCCGCTGTCCAACCCGCTCTCGCGCCTGGCGTTCTTCGCCTACTACGGGTTCGAGCGGAACATCCTGTTCAACTCCTCCATCGGCGACAACTCGCGGATCATGTACAACCGCGACCCGCTGGAGCGCGTCCAGAAGGTCGCGCCGTGGCTGGAGCTCGACAACGACGTCTACCCGGCGGTCGTCGACGGCCAGATCAAGTACATCGTCGACGGGTACACGACGCTGCCGCAGTACCCCTACGCCCAGCAGGTCTCCCTCGGCGACGCCACGCGCGACTCCGCGAACAACGGCACCCTGGCCCCGCAGACCGCGGGCTACATGCGCAACTCGGTGAAGGCGACCGTCGACGCCTACACCGGGCAGGTCGACCTCTACGAGAACGACCCGACCGACCCGGTCCTGCAGACCTGGGAGAAGGCGTTCCCGGGCACGGTGAAGCCGGCCTCGGAGGTCCCGCCGGACCTCCGGGCGCACTTCCGGTATCCGGAGGGCATCTTCAAGGTCCAGCGCGACCTGCTCACCCGCTACCACGTCTCCGACCCGAACGAGTTCTACTCGACGGTCTCCTTCTGGGACGTCCCGTCGGACCCGACGAGTGACGCGGCGGCCGCCGCGGGCGACCCGCAGCCGCCGTACTACCTGCTCGCCGACGACCCACGCCGCGGCACCAGCTCGAACCCCCAGTTCCAGCTGACGACGGCGCTGGTGAGCCTGCGACGCGAGTTCCTCTCGGCGTACCTGTCGGTGAGCTCGGACCCGGGCACGTACGGGAAGATGACGCTGCTGCAGCTCCCGACGGACACCCAGACCCAGGGCCCGCAGCAGGTGCAGACGCAGTTCCTGTCCTCGCCGCAGGTCTCGACCGAGCTGAACCTGCTGCGCCAGCAGGGCACGCAGGTGCTCTACGGCAACCTGCTGACGCTGCCGATCGCGGGTGGGCTGCTCTACGTGGAGCCGGTCTACATCGAGCGGTCCAACCAGGAGTCGTCCTTCCCGCAGCTCTCCCGCGTCCTGGTGAGCTTCGGCGGCAAGATCGGCTACGCGCCGACCCTCGCGGAGGCGCTCACCCAGGTGTTCGGCTCGGCCGGGACGGCGACGACGACGCCGGGCCAGGCCGTGACCCCGCAGGCACCCCAGGTGCCCGCCGCGACCCCGCAGCAGGGCACGGCGCAGGCCCCGGCGGCGGGTGGGGCGGCCACCGCGGCCTCCCCGCAGGTCACGTCCGCGGTCAACGCCATGAACGACGCGCTGGCCCGGCTGCGGACCGCGCAGCAGCAGGGCGACTTCGCCGGCATCGGCCAGGCCCAGCAGGACCTGGCCAACGCCATCAACCAGTACCGGGCGGCGACCGGTGCGCAGTGACCCCGGGCCCCGGGTGATCGGCGGCCGTCCCGCGTCGCGTAGGGTTCTTCCTGCGACGCGGGGTGGAGCAGCTCGGTAGCTCGCTGGGCTCATAACCCAGAGGTCACAGGTTCGAATCCTGTCCCCGCTACCACCGCAGGAGGCCCCCGACCTGGTCCAGGTCGGGGGCCTTCGTCGTTCCCGGCGGGAGACCCCGACGAGGCGCTCGGGGCCCACCCCCGGTGCGCGGCGCACGTTCACCGGGCGGTAGTCTTGCTGCCATCACCGGATCACACCGGTGCGGCGCGGGGTGGAGCAGCTCGGTAGCTCGCTGGGCTCATAACCCAGAGGTCACAGGTTCGAATCCTGTCCCCGCTACGAGTGCGAAGGCCCCCGACCTGGACCAGGTCGGGGGCCTTCGTCGTTCCCGGGGGTGTCACCGCTCCGCGAGCGCGGCCGGGAGCCGGAACGTCCCGTCCGGCTCCGGCGGGAAGGCGTGGACGGCGACGACGGCGGCGCGCGGCAGCGGCCCGTAGACGTGCGGGAACCAGGGCCCCGACGTCTCCACCCGACCGTCGCGCACCCCCGGCTCCCAGCGCACCGGCACGCCCACGCGGGTCGGATCGACCTCGAGGAGCAGCAGATCGGTGCGTCCGGGGTAGAGGCGTGAGGCCGGCAGGGCGACCGTTCCGGGATCGGAGCAGTGGACGAAGCCCTCGGAGCCCAGCGAGGGCGGCCGGACGGACTCGTCCGCGGCGTCCCAGTCCGCCCGGGTGCAGATGTGGAGGATCACGGCGCCCACCCTGGCACGGGGGTGGGGGAGCCCCCGGCCCCCGATACGCGCGATAGTGGAGGCATGCTCGCGAGCCCGACGGACACGATCCTGCTGGTCGTCTACTACGTCCTGTTCGTGTTCTACCTCTTCATCATCGGGCGCCTCGTCGTCGAGGTGGTCCGGGGCTTCGCGCGCGACTGGCGACCGGCCGGGGGCACCGCGGTCAGCCTGGAGCTGATGTACCGGGTGACCGACCCGCCGGTGAAACTGCTGAAGAGGCTGATCCCGGCGATCCGCATCGGGAACATGAGCCTCGACCTCTCGATGATGATCCTCCTGATCGTGGTCTACATCGTCATGCGCGTCATCGACCCGCGATGAGGCGTGACCCTGACCCTCCCCGGTGGTCCCCCGGCCCCGGACCTGGGAGTCTCCGGTGGTGACGGCAGCTCGTGACCTCCTGACCTTCGTCTCCTCGGCCGTGCGCAGCCCGGCGGTGATCGGGGCGGTGGCCCCGAGCGGCCGCGCGCTGTGCGACCTGCTCGCGTCGGTCGCGCCGACCGACGCGACCGCGACGGTCGTGGAGCTCGGCCCCGGCACCGGCGTCGTCTCCCAGGCCCTGCGCCGCCGGCTGGCGCCCGAGGCACGCCACGTCGCCATCGAGATCGACGCGGGGATGGTCACGCACCTGCAGCGCACCCGCCCGTGGCTCGAGGTGGTGCGCGGGGACGCGAAGGACCTGCAGAAGCTGCTCGCCGACATCGGCATCACGCGGGTCGACACCGTCGTGAGCGGCCTGCCCTGGACGCTGTTCTCGCGCGAGGCGCAGCGCGGGATCATGGAGCAGGTCTCGCGGGTGCTCGCGCCCGACGGCGTGTTCACCACCTTCGCCTACCGCCACGTCATGAACCTGCCCACGCAGCGGCGGTTCCGCGAGCTGCTCGAGCAGAGCTTCGACGAGGTACGCGTGACGCCGACCGTGTGGCGCAACGTGCCGCCGGCGCTGTGCTACCAGTGCCGCAACTGGATACCCGAGCGCTAGCGGTCGCCACCATTGGCGACGGGGCTCACGACGCGAAGCCACCGAGACGCGGCCCGAGGGAGGCCGCGTCGAGGTCGGCGGGCTCGGTCGCGTCGCAGAACGCGGTGAGCAGCTCGGCGAACCGTGCCGGCTCGTCGCAGTGCGGGAAGTGGCCGGACTCGTCGAAGACCTCCAGCCGGCTGCCCGGCATCAGCGAGGCCGCGCGGCGGGCGTGGCCGACCGGGATGATCGGGTCGCGGGCGCCCCACACGATCAGGGTGGGCAGCCCCTCGGTCAGGTAGAGCCGGTCGGTCCCGGTCACCCGCTGGCCCCAGGGGCCGATCACGCCGCGGATCGTGTCGACGAACGCGGCGGCGTGGGCGCGCTCGGTCAGCGAGCCCGCGTGCCGGGCGTACTCGCGCAACGAGACCCGGTCCGCCGGACGCAGCGGGAGCGAGGCGGCCGCGTGCAGGGCCGCGACGCCGAGCCCGAGCACCCCGGTGCGCGCCAGGATCGGTACCACCACCCCGGCGCCCGGCAGCGAGGCCAGGCGCAGCGTCGGGCTCACCCCGCGTCCCAGCCCGCCCGACGAGACCAGCACGAGCCGTGAGCACAGCTCGGGGAACTGGTAGGCGAACTGCATCGCCACGCCCCCGCCGAGCGAGTGCCCCACGACCGTCACCCGACGGTGACCCGAGCGCCGCGAGCAGGTCCCGCAGCCCGTTGGCGAAGGCGCCCATCGAGAAGTCGCCGCTCGGCCCGGCCGACTCGCCGTGACCGAGCAGGTCCGGGGCGAGGATGCGGCGCCGGTACCCGGCGCCTCCAGGCGGTCGATCACGGGTGTCCCAGGTCGACGGAGCTCCCGGCCACGCCGTGGAGCAGGACCACGACCTCCTCGGCGTCCTCGGGGCCGGCTTCGTGCCAGGCCATCGGGTGCCCGTGCAGGGTGACCGTCCGCCGCGTGGAGACCATGGATGCATCGTGGCGCATGAGGTGGCGTCCGGCCCCACGAGTTCCGCCGGTGGTGACGAGTGCCCACGGGGCCACGGCCACCTTCGGGCGACCCGGGGCCGCCGGGGCCCGGTCGGTCCCTACCCTGACCCGCGATGACGCCGCGCCCCCCGGACCGCCGCCCGTTCCGCTCCGAGAAGGCCCGTGGCCCGGAGGCGCCCGGTGCGCCTCGTCGCGGGCGCTGCTCGCCGCGGGCCTGCTCGCCGGGTGCGGGGCGGAACAGGCTCCGACCCCCGTCCCGTCGGCCGCCTCGTCCCCGGCGCCCGCCCCCGCGACGACCTCGGCGACCCCCACGACGCCGGGCCCGCCCACCTCGTCCGCGTGCGTCACCGCCACCTACGACCGGCTCACCCCCGCCCAGCGCTGGGCGCAGCTCGTCGTCATCGGCGTGCCCGCCGGCGGGGTCAGCCAGGCGGCGCGCGCGGCGCTGGCGCAGGAGCCCGGCGGGATCATCCTCACCGACGGCGACACCGCGAGCTCCGACGCCGTCACCCAGGTCGTCACCAGCGCCGAGGCGACCGGGGGCGCGGACGTCCCGCTGCTCGTGTCCACCGACCAGGAGGGCGGCCAGGTCCAGGAGCTCAAGGGACCCGGCTTCACCCGGATCCCGCCGGCCACGACGCAGGGCAAGGACGCGGCGGGGCTGCGGGGCGACGCCGGGCAGTGGGGCAAGGAGCTCCGCGACGTCGGGGTGAACGTCGACCTCGCGCCCGTGGCCGACGTCGTCGACCCGGCCCTGGGCACGGCGAACGCCCCCGTCGGGAAGTACGGCCGCCAGTTCGGCACCGACGTCGACACCGTCGCGCCCGCCGTGACCGCCTTCGTCCAGGGGATGCTCGGCGCCGACGTCGCCCCGACCCTCAAGCACTTCCCCGGCCTCGGCGAGGTCCGGCAGAACACCGACTTCGCCGGCGGGGTGGTCGACGACCGGACCAGTGCCGACTCGCCGTCGTTGCAGTCCTTCGCGGCGGGCATCCGGGCGGGCGCGCCGCTGGTGATGATGTCCTCGGCGCGCTACGCGAAGATCGACCCGGACCACCAGGCGCTGTTCTCGTCGAAGGTCATGCGCGACCTGCTGCGGGACCGCCTGGGCTTCGGCGGGGTGATCATGACCGACGACGTCGGCGCGGCGGCGGCCCTCGCCGACACCCCGGTCGGGGCCCGGGCGACGACGTTCCTCGCCGCGGGCGGCGACCTGGTCCTGACGATCCGCCCGCAGGACCTCTCGACCATGGTCGGCGCCATCACGGCCGCGGCGAAGGAGCCCGCCTTCGCGGCGCGGGCCCAGGACGCCGTGCGCCGCGTCCTCGCGCTGAAGGAGCGGCAGGGAATCCTGCACTGCTGACCCAGCCGGCCACCCGGGCTACCCGCCGGTAGTGCAGGGTGGGGGTGTACCTGCGAGAGTGCACCGCGAACCGGGGGCGTACCGACCGCAGAGAGCGTTGGAGCCGATGTGGACCTGACCTACACCGCCGAGGAGGAGCAGTTCCGCACGGAGCTGCGGACCTGGCTGGCGGAGAACATCCCCGCCGAGTGGACCGAGCCCGGGTACTGGGCCTCCCTCGACGACACGGAGTCGTTCGAGAAGCGCCGTGAGTGGGAGGCCCGCAAGACCGCGGCCGGCTTCTCCGGCATCCAGTGGCCCGTCGAGTACGGCGGCCGCGGCGGCACGCCCGGCATGAAGGCGATCTACGACGAGGAGACGATCCGGGCGCGCGCGCCGCAGACCGTCAACACCCTCGGGCTGACCTTCCTCGCGCCGACCGTGATGGCGATCGGCACCCCGGAGCAGAAGGCCGAGATCATCGGTCCGATGCTGCGCAACGAGGTGATCTGGTGCCAGGGGTTCTCCGAGCCCGGCGCCGGGTCCGACCTCGCGGCGGTGTCGACCCGCGGGGTGCGCGACGGCGACGACTTCGTCGTCAACGGCCAGAAGATCTGGACGACGAACGCCATGCACGGCGACAAGATCTTCACCCTGGTGCGGACCGAGCCGGGTTCCGAGCGGCACAAGGGCATCTCGATGCTGCTCATCGACATGGACCAGCCCGGCGTCGAGGCCCGCCCGCTCAAGCAGATGAGCGGGGCCAGCGAGTTCGGCGAGGTCTTCTTCACCGACGCGCGGGTGCCGGCGAAGGACTGCCTCGGCGAGATCGGCCAGGGCTGGCGCACCGCGATGCTGCTGCTCTCCTTCGAACGCGGCGCGTCCGGCGTCGGCCAGTACACCGAGTTCCGCCGCCAGTACGACGAGATCGTCGCCGAGGCGAAGCGCTTCGGCCGCGCCGACGACCCGGTGGCCCGCCAGGAACTGTCCCGCTGCCTGGTCGAGCTGGAGTGCCTGCGCTACCACGCGATGCACATCCTGACCCAGACCGAGCAGGGCCGGGACCTGGGCTCGGAGTCGTCGATGACGAAGCTGCAGTGGTCCGAGGCGTTCCAGGACCTCTGGGAGGCCTTCGAGAAGGTCCTCGGCCCCGAGGCGACGCTCGCCGCCCCGCGGCCCGACGTCGACCTCTCCCCGTTCCACGCCCAGGACCACTGGTCCCGGTCGGTGACGATCTGGGGCGGCTCGTCGCAGGTCCAGCGCAACATCGTCGCCGAGCGCGTGCTCGGCCTGCCCCGGTAGAGGAGTCGCCGTGTTCTTCGCACTGACCGACGAGCAGCAGGCCTTCGCCTCGACCGTCACCGAGTTCCTCGCCGACCGCTTCGACCTCGACGCCGTCCGCGGCGTCGTCGAGGACCCCGACGGCGACGGGCACCCGCTGACGCTGTGGAAGGGCCTCGCGGACCAGGGTGCGCTCGCCGTCCTCGTCCCCGAGGAGCACGACGGCCTCGGGCTCGGCCTCGTCGACGCCCAGGTCGTGGCCCGCGCCCTCGGTGCGGGCGTCGCCCCCGGCCCCTGGCTGGCCACCGTGCTCGCCGCCGAGGCCATCCGGCTCGGCGGCTCGGCGGAGCAGCAGTCCCGCTGGCTGCCCGCGCTCGCCGCCGGCGAGACGGTGGGCACCGTCGCCCTGCGCGGCGAGGGTGGTGCCTGGGACGGGTCCGGGATCACGGTGGACGCCAACAGCCCGGAGGGAGACGGCACGAGCCGGCTCTCCGGGTCGGCCTCGCCGGTCGACTACCCCGGCGTCGCCGGACTCTGCTCGTCGTGGCCGCCACGGACGCGTCGGGCACCCCGGGGCTCTACCTGGTCGAGGCGGGCGCGAGCGGGCTGACCGTGCGCGACCAGCGCACCTACGACGGCACGGCCCGCGTCGGCGCCGTCGAGTTCGCGGACACCCCGGCCGAGCCGCTGGCCGCCGGGGGACCGGAGGCCGTCGCGGCACTGCTCGCCCGCGGCGCGGTGCTGAACGCCGCCGACCTGGTGGGGGTCGCCCGCGAGGCGCTCTCCCGCACCGTCGCCTACGACCGCGAGCGCACCCAGTTCGGCGTCCCCGTCGGGTCCTTCCAGGCGATCAAGCACCGGATGGCGGACCTGCACGTCGCGGTGACGATGGCCGAGCACGCGGTGCTCTTCGCCGCGTACGCGCTGGACACCGACGACCCGGGGGTCGGCATCGCGGTCGCCGTCGCCGGGTCCAAGGCGTCCGACGCGGCGTGGGACGCCACCGGCGCGATGATCCAGTTCTTCGGCGGGATCGGCTTCACCTGGGAGCACGAGGCGCACTTCTTCTACAAGCGTGCCCGCCGCCGCGCGCCGCTGTTCGGCTCCGCCGAGGAGCACCGTGAGCACCTGGCCGCGCTGACCATGTGACTCCGTCCCGACAGTGCGCCCCGGAGCGACCTCTCCGACGCGGTAGGTCCGGATGCGGACGGGGCAGGGACCTGGTGGCATGACCGGCGTCACCCGCACGACGAAGGAGTCGCACCTGTGGTCACCCCGACCGACGACAACCCGGACCTCCTCACCGTGGTCGCCCGCATGACGGCCAAGCCCGGCAAGGAGGCCGATCTGCGCAGCGCCCTCGAGGCGCTGGTGCCGATCACCGTCCAGGAGGACGGGTGCGTCAACTACGACCTGCACGTCGCCGAGGACGACCCGGCCACGTTCTTCTTCTACGAGAACTGGGAGTCCGGCGCGAAGCTCGACGCCCACCTGGCCGCCGAGCACCTGGTGGACTTCGCCAGCAAGCTCGAGGACCTGCTCGCCGGCGGGTCCGAGGGCCTGGTGATCCAGCGCCTCAACCGCATCAAGTGACAGACGACCCCGACGACCGTCGCCTCGGCCATGGCCGAGGCGGCGGTCGGCCTGGCGCGAGACCCTCGACGACGAGCAGGCCGCGCAGGGCGTGTGGGCCTGGCCGGGCTCGAAGGCGGCCGAGGCCGAGCGGCTGGCCTGGTACTACACGCCCACCGACCACGGCGGGCTCACGCTGCACGAGCAGCTGCCCCACCAGCAGCGGGCCGCGATGCGCCTGCTCGCGACGGGGCTCTCCGAGCCGGCCTACGTCAGCGCCTCGACGATCATGGGGCTGGAGAACATCCTCGACCGCACCGAGGGGTTCAGCACGGGCTTCGCCCGCGACCGGGGCCGCGACCCCGCGATGTACTACCTGCGCGTGTTCGGGGACCCGGCCGGCGTACGCCCCGTGGGCCTGGCGCTTCGGCGGGCACCACGTGTCGGTCAACCACCTCGTGGTCGACGGCGAGGCGGTCGCGGGCTCGCCGTGCTTCCTCGGCGCGGACCCGATGGTCTCGCCGCTGCTCGGCGGGCAGGAGCTGCGGCCCCTCGGCGGCATCGAGGACACCGGGCGGGCGCTGCTGCACGCGCTCGACGCCGGGCAGCGGGCCGCGGCCGTGCTCACGCCGACCGCTCCGGCCGACATCATCGGTGCCCACCGCGTCGAGGTCGCCGCGGGCGACCGGCTCATCCCGCTGCCGAACCTGTGGCGCGGCCACTTCGACGACCAGACCCTCGAGGACCGGCTGTGGTCGATGCACGACGGGCTCGAGGCCCAGCTCGGCGTGACCGAGGCCGACCGGGCGGCCACCGAGATCGGGCCGGCCCCGAAGGGGATCGCCGCCCGGGACCTCACCGGGTCGCAGCGGGAGGTGCTGCGGGCCCTGCTCGAGGTCTACGTGGGCCGGATGCCGCCGGGGCTCGTGGAGCGGGAGCGGGCCCCGTTCGACGGCGACGGCCTGGACGGCGTGCACTTCGCGTGGGCCGGCGGGTCCGAGCGCGGCGAGCCGCACTACTACCGGCTCGAGGGCCCCGGCCTGCTCGCCGAGTGGGACAACACCCAGCGCGGGGTCAACCACGCCCACTCGGTCTGGCGGGCCGCGGGGCACGAGTTCGGCCGCGACGTCCTGGCCGAGCACCGGCGCGCCCACCACTGAGCCCGGCCCTGCCCGCCCCCCGGCCTCGTCGTGGCAGCAATGGCGCGTTCCTGCCGTCAGACGGGAGAACGGCGCCGTTCGCGCGTCGAGCCGCCCCGGCCCCCCGGGCCGCACCCGCAGGTGGGGTGTGAGCACGGCATTACCCTGGGACCGTGGACGACACGACCGCGACCGAACTCAAGGACCTCGCCGCCAGCCTCGACAGCGTGGAGGCGGCGATGGATCTCGACGGTCTGCGGCGGCAGGTGGCCGAGCTCGAGACCCAGGTCGCGGCCCCGGACCTGTGGAACGACGTCGAGACCGCGCAGAAGCTGACCAGCGACTTCACCCACAAGCAGGCCGACCTCAAGCGGGCGGAGTCGCTGCGCTCCCGGCTCGAGGACCTCTCCACGCTCTAC
Source organism: uncultured Actinomycetota bacterium (assembly GCA_963849235.1). Lineage (GTDB taxonomy): Bacteria > Actinomycetota > Actinomycetes > Mycobacteriales > Pseudonocardiaceae > Actinomycetospora. The sequence continues at coordinate 70,640 of CAWKGY010000023.1, forward strand.
GAGATGGCCGACGAGGAGTCCGGCACCGACTCCGACGAGATCACCGTCGAGGCCGACACCGAGCGCGCGAACCTGCACCGCGACATCAGCGCCTTCGAGGTCCGGACGCTGCTCTCCGGGGAGTACGACGAGCGCGACGCGCTGGTGACGGTGCGCGCCGAGGCCGGCGGGGTGGACGCCGCGGACTTCGCCGAGATGCTCATGCGGATGTACCTGCGCTGGGCGGAGCGCCACGGCTACCCGACCGAGGTCTACGACACCTCCTACGCGGAGGAGGCGGGCATCAAGTCGGCCACCTTCAAGGTCACCGCGCCCTACGCGTACGGCACCCTCTCCGTCGAGCAGGGCACCCACCGGCTCGTCCGGATCTCGCCGTTCGACAACCAGGGCCGCCGCCAGACCTCGTTCGCCGGCGTCGAGGTGGCGCCCGTCGTCGAGTCCACCGACCACGTGGAGATCGACGAGAAGGACCTGCGCGTCGACGTCTACCGCTCCTCGGGCCCCGGCGGCCAGGGCGTCAACACCACCGACTCGGCGGTCCGCCTGACCCACCTCCCCACCGGCATCGTCGTGAGCTGCCAGAACGAGCGCTCGCAGCTGCAGAACAAGGCCTCCGCGATGGCGGTGCTCGCCGCGAAGCTGCTGGCCCGTCGCAAGGAGGAGGAGCGGGCCCTGCTGGACTCGCTCAAGGACTCCGGCTCGAGCTGGGGCAACCAGATGCGCTCCTACGTGCTGCACCCGTACCAGATGGTCAAGGACCTGCGGACCAACCACGAGACCTCGCAGACCAGCCAGGTGCTCGACGGGTTCATCGACGACTTCCTCGACGCCGGGATCCGGTGGCGCAAGCAGTCCGAGGTCGCCGCGTAGGTCCTGACGGCGGTCGGGCGGCCCGTGATCGACGACGGTTTCCTGACCCTGAGTGTCTGCAACGCGACCTTTCTGACGGGCAGCGTTCGCCCGGACGGGAAGATCGACACCGCCGCGTAGCATCGCGCCCCGTGCTCCGGCTCGAACACGTCAGCAAGCTCTACCCGACGTCCGTCCGGCCGGCCCTCGACGACGTCTCGATGGACGTCGACCCCGGCGAGTTCGTCTTCCTCATCGGCCCCTCCGGGTCGGGCAAGTCGACGCTCCTGCGGCTCCTGCTGCGCGAGGAGAGCCCGACGAGCGGCAACGTCTTCGTCGCCAACTGGAACGTGGCCCGCCTGCCGCACCGCAAGGTGCCGAAGCTGCGCCAGCGCATGGGCTGCGTGTTCCAGGACTTCCGGCTGCTGGGCGACCGCACCGTCGCCGAGAACGTCGCGTTCGCCCTCGAGGTGACCGGTAAGTCCGAGCACACCATCCGCACCGTCGTGCCCGAGGTGCTCGACCTGGTCGGCCTCGACGGGAAGGGCGACCGGATGCCCGCCGAGCTCTCCGGCGGCGAGGCGCAGCGCGTGGCGATCGCCCGCGCCCTCGCGAACCGGCCGCTGGTGCTGCTCGCCGACGAGCCCACCGGCAACCTCGACCCCGAGACCAGCGACGACATCATGCTGCTGCTCGACCGGATCAACCGGACGGGCACCACCATCGTCATGGCCACCCACGACCGGCAGATCGTCGACGCCATGCGCCGCCGCGTCGTGGAGCTCCACCTCGGCAAGCTCGCCCGCGACGACGCCCGCGGCGTCTACGGGGCCAGCCGGTGACCGGGCGCCGCGATGACGGGGCGACAGCGATGACGGGGCGACAGCGATGACCGGGCTGGCCTTCGTCTGGCGCGAGGCCCTGGCCGGGCTGCGCCGCAACATCACCATGAGCGTGGCGATGGTCCTGACGACGGCGATCTCGCTCGGCCTGCTCGGGGCGGGGCTGCTCGCCGTGCGGACCATCGACCGCACGCAGGACCTCTACTACTCGCAGCTCGCCGTGCAGGTCGCCCTGGACGAGCCGACCAGCGCGGGCGACCAGGACTGCACGAGCCCGACCTGCACCGGGCTGCGTGACCAGCTGCAGGCGGATCCGCTCGTCGCCGCGGTCTCGTACGAGAGCCGGGACCAGGCCTACCAGCGGTTCCTGCGCATCTACGCCGGCCAGTCGATCCTGCAGCTCGTGCGCCCGCAGAGCCTGCCGGCGACGCTGCGGGTCACGCTGCGCGACCCCACCCGGGGCGACGCGATCGTCTCCGAGTTCACGGGGAAGCCGGGCGTCCGCAACGTCGTCGACCAGCGGGCCCTCGTGCAGGACCTCTTCACGTTCCTCGCGAGCGTGCGCAACGCCGCGTTCGGGCTCGCCTCGATCCAGGCCCTCGCGGCCCTGCTCCTGATCTCCAACACCATCCAGGTCTCGGCGTTCACCCGGCGCACCGAGGTCGGGATCATGCGGCTGGTCGGCGCTACCCGTTGGTACACCCAGGTCCCGTTCCTCATCGAGGCCGTGATCACCGGCGTCATCGGGGCGGTCCTCGCGACCGGGGGCCTGGTGCTCGGCAAGCTCTTCTTCATCGACCGGCTGCTCTCCGGCCGGCTGATCTCCAACGCGATCCCCGCGGTCGGGATGAGCGACGTCCTCCTGTTCGTTGCACCACTGTTGGTGGTCGTCGGCGCGGGCATCGCGACGGCGACGGGGTATGTCACCCTGCGCCTGTACGTCCGCAACTGACGTCGGGCTGCACCTGACCGGGCAGTGAACGCGAGGAGGTCACCGCGGTGGCGAAGACGGCCGTCCCGACCGATTCGGGGCGCGCGAAGGAGCGCGCGAGCAAGAAGGCGTCCTCCAACCGCCCCGAGGAGCGGCGCAAGGTGGTCGCGACCAACCGCAGGGCGAAGTACGACTACTCCATCCTCGACGTCTACGAGGCCGGGATCGCGCTGCAGGGCACCGAGGTGAAGAGCCTGCGGGCCGGGCACGTCTCCCTCGCGGACGCGTTCGCGACGGTGACCGACGGCGAGGTGTGGCTGCGGGGCCTGCACATCCAGGAGTACGACTTCGGCAGCTGGACCAACCACGAGCCGCGGCGGCACCGCAAGCTGCTGCTGCACCGCGAGGAGATCTCCCGGTTGATCGGCAAGACCCGCGAGGGCGGGCTGACGCTGGTCCCGCTGTCGATCTACTTCGCCGGCGGCCTCGCCAAGGTCGAGCTCGCCCTGGTGCGCGGCAAGGCGAGCCACGACAAGCGCCAGGCCATGGCCGAGCGGGACGCCAAGCGCGAGGCGGAGCGGATCGTGGGTCGCCGGATCAAGGGATGGTAGGAGAGGGAGCGGAGCGGAGCTCGACCGTCGAAACGGTCGCCACGGCACCGCTCGACACCCCGCTGACCTCCGACGAGGACGTGGCGCCCTGGGTCCGCTCGCTGGGCCTCGGCCCGGCCGGGACCTCGGGGCTCGTCGACGTGCACGTGCACTTCCTGCCCGACCGCATGCTCCAGAAGGTCTGGGCGTACTTCGACGACGCCGTGGTGCACTACGGCTACGACTGGCCCATCCACTACAAGCTGCCCGAGGACGAGCGGCTCGCCCGGCTGCGCTCCTTCGGCGTCGAGACCTTCGCCCCGCTCGTCTACCCGCACAAGCCGGACATGGCGGCGTGGCTCACCGGCTGGGCCCTGGACTGGGCGGACGAGATCCCCGATGCGGTGCCGACCGCGACGCTCTATCCCGAGGAGTCGGTGACGACGTACCTCGGTGAGGCGGTCGAGCGCGGCGCCCGGCTCGTGAAGGCGCACGTGCAGGTCGGCGGCTACGACCCGCGGGACCCGCTGCTGGACCCGGCGTGGGGCCTGCTCGCCGAGGCGGGCGTCCCGGTCGTGGCGCACTGCGGCGACGGCCCGATCCCCGGCAGGCACACCGGGATCGGGATCATCGGCGAGGTCATGGACAGGCACCCTCGGCTGCCGCTGGTCCTCGCGCACGCGGGTCTGCCGGAGTACGACGAGGCCCTGCGGCTGGCCGAGCGCCACCCGTCGGTCCGGCTGGACACGACGATGGTCGGTACGCCGTTCACCGAGGGGTTCGCGCCCCTGCCCGCCGACTGGTCGGCACGCGTGGCGGACCTGTCCGGGGAGGGGCGGATCGTGCTCGGCACGGACTTCCCGAACATCCCGTACGCCTACTTCCACCAGCTCGAGGCGATCCGCTCCTGGGCCGTCGCCGACGACCGCCTGGGCGAGGACTTCCTGTGCTCGGTGCTGCACGACGCGCCCGCCGAGATGCTGGGACTCGCCCCGGCGGGATGATCGCCGGGTGCGGGCGCGTTATGATGGTCAGTCCCTGCCGCAAGGCCCGACGGCCCCGGGCGGGGAGAAGGGGGTGACTGGTTTCGACTCCGGATGTTTGATCAGGAGAAGCGTGCCGAGGAAGGCGACGATGATCTCGATAACCACCCGTCGCAAAGATATAAGCGCCGAGAACAGTACTCAGCGCCACTTCCAGCTCGCTGCCTAAGCAGCCAGTTGGGGTGTGTCGGCCCGGGTTCGTCCCCGACCCGGTAGCCGGCATCAGCTAGGGGACTCCACCGTCGGGCCCGGTCACGGGGCCCGGCGGGACATCGAACAGTGACTGGGGTCGTCACTCCGGCGTGTCTGCACGACCGGAGGGCCCGAGCAGAGACGACGCAGACTGCGCACGGAGAAGTCCTGACGAGTGTTCGGAGGACCCGGGTTCGATTCCCGGCACCTCCACCCCCCTGCCGACGGCCGGGGAGCCCATGGCTCCCCGGCCGTCGTCGTGCGTCGACCCCTCGTCGACCCTGTGAGATCCGCTGCTCCACTGTGGATCTCCTCAATACCGGTCGACCACGGTCCCGTTCGAGCGATAACATCACCCGGACGAGCGATGCCGTCCGGCACCCGTTCCACGCAGAGGAGGCAGGGGGAGCTGTCGTGACCTCCCAGGTACCGGTCGAGCAGACCAGGTCCACCCCGGACGGTGACGCGCACTCCGAGCCCCACACGGAGAGTGCCGGCGCGATCACCGACAGCGTCGTCCCGGCGCAGGGCGGACCCGTGGACGACGCGGCCACCGTGGTGCTGACCATCGGCGCCGACGACGCCGCCGTGCGCGGCGTCGACGAGGTGCTCGGGCGCGAGGTCCGCCTCGTCACCCTCCCTCCCGCGACCGGCGAGGTGCTGTCGGAGCGCATCGAGCAGGTCCGCCACCTCGCGCGGCTGCACCACCCGCACCTGCTCGAGGTCTACGACGTCGACGGCCTCTCCCCGGACACCGAGAGCACGCTGGTCCTCGAGAACGTGCCCGGGGAGCCGCTGCCGGTGGTGCTGCGCGAGGGCCCGATCGCCGAGCCCGACATCGCCCGCATGGGGGCCCAGCTCGCCTCCGCCCTCGCCCACGCGCACGCGCACGGGGTGGAGCACGGCGCCATCGGCGCGGCGAGCATCCTCGTGGACCCGGCGCACACCGAGGCGTGGCTCGTCGGGCTCACCGCGTCCCTGAGCGGCCCGCTGCCGGTCGTCGACGCCGACCCTGCCGACGACGAGGGCGGCACGGCCCGGCGCCGGGCGGCCGACGTCCGCGCCCTGGCCGCGGTCCTCGCCGAGGTCGTCGAGCACGCCGCGGCGACCACCGGAGGCGACGACCCCGAGGCGGTCACCCTGCCCACGGCGCGGGAGGACGACGCCCCGGCCTCGCCGCTGGCCGCCCTGCTGCGCGAGGTCGAGTCGGACCCGCCGACCGCGGCCGTGTTCTCCGACCGGCTCGTGCACGTCGGGCGGGGCACGGCGGCGGGCGAGGACGCCGAGGAGGAGCCCGCCCGGCTCGTCCCGGTGGTCGCGTCCTGGTCCGAGAGCCCGACCACGACGGTCCGGGCGATACCCGGACCTGCCGATCCCGACGCGCTCCCCGGTGCGGACGCCTGGCCTGAACCGGTCGTCCCGGCCGCGCTGGCTGCGGGCCCGGCGGTCCGTACCCGTGGCGCCGGCAGCGTGACCCCGTTCTCCGTGATGGGGCCCTCCGGTCGTCGCGCCCGCCGGGCCGGCGTGCTCGGTGCCGCCACGGCGACCCTCGCCCTCGCGTCGGGTCTGGTGATCTGGGCGGGGGAGGGCCACCTCGTCCGTCCGGAGCCGCAGGCCGAGATCGGTGCCTCCGCGCCGTCGGCGGTCGGGCCGGCTCCCCTCGTGCCGCAGGCGACGGACGCCGGGTCGCCCCCCGGCGGAGGTGGCGGCAGCGGTGGGTGGACCGGCGGGTCGTCCGGGTCCGAGCACGCCGCGGTCGGCGTCGCCTCCCGGAAGGCGGCGCTGCCCGAGTACCCGTCGCGGGCCGCCTTGTCCTCGCCCGAGGACACCCGGCTGTCGAGCACCCGTCCGACGGACACGAGCTCCACCCCGCCGGCGGAATCCCCCGGACGGGCCGCCGCCGGGGACGCGTCCGACCCACCCGCGGCCGCCGACGTCGACCCCGCCGCGGACCACCACCCCGCCGACGACCGACCCGACGACGACCGACCCGACGACGACCGATCCGACGACGACGCCCCCGACCACCACGCGGTCGACGACGACGCACACCAGCACGCCGACGAGCAGCTCGGTGCCCACCTCGTCCACGGCCACCTCGTCCACGGCCACCTCGTCCACGGCCACCTCGTCCACCGCGCCGTCGTCGAGGAAGGTCCCGTCGAGCGCGACCGCCTCCACGGCGGACAGCCCCGCGGCCTCCGACTCGTCCGCGACCACCCCGGCCACGACGACGCCGACCTCCCCGGAGACGGTCCTCGCCGCCGGGCCGTGATCGCCCGCCTCCGGTAGTCCACCTCCGGGGAGGGCACCGGAGGGCCGCGCCCCGTCGTCGCGGGGTCTCCTCCGCCGCACGACCGATCCGCGACGCCGCGGTGAGGAGGTCGATGTCCGCGCACGACGCCGGCACGCCCCGTCGTGCGGCCTCTCGCGAGGCCCTGCCGTGGGAGGTCTGGGCGCTGCTCGCGGGCAGCTTCCTCGTGGCCGTCGGCTTCGGCATCGTCGCGCCCGCCCTGCCCGTCTTCGCCCGCAGCTTCGGCGTCGGGGTCACCGCCGCCGCGGCCGTCGTCAGCGCCCTGCCGGTGCTGCGGCTGCTCTTCGCGCCGGTCTCGGGCCGGCTCGTCGCCCGCGTCGGGGAGCGCGCGATGTACCTCGCGGGCCTGCTCGTGGTCGCCGCCTCCACCGGGGCGTGCGCCCTGGCCACGAGCTACGTCCAGCTGCTGGTGTTCCGCGGCCTCGGTGGCATCGGCTCCACGATGTTCACGGTCTCGGCCTTCTCGCTGATCTTCCGGCTGGCCCCGGAGGGACGGCGGGGCCAGGTCAGCGGCCTGTTCACCGGCTCGTTCCTGCTCGGCGGGATCTCCGGTCCGGCTCTGGGCGGCGGGCTCGTCGCGGTGGACGTGCGGGCGCCGTTCGTCGTGTACGCGATCGCCCTGGTGGTCGCGACCGCCGTCGTCGGGGTCCTGCTCGCCTTCTCCTCCGGGGTCGGGGTGCGCCCGCCCGACCCGGGCGTGGAGCCGCTGACGATCTCCCGGGCGCTGCGGGCGCCGACCTACCGGGCGGCCCTGACGTCGGGTCTCGCGACCGGGTGGGCGGTGCAGGGCGTGCGGGTCGCGCTCGTGCCCTTGTTCGTGACCGTCGCGCTCGGCCGCGGGGCGGGGTGGGCGGGGATCGCGCTGACGGTGTTCGCGGTCGGGGACGGGGCGATGCTGCTCGCCACCAGCGGGCTCTCCGACCGGCACGGGCGGCGGCCCGTCGTCGTCGCCGGCCTCGCGATGGTCGCGGCGGGCACGGCGTGCCTGGGGGTGCTGCCCGACCTGGCGGTGCTGCTGGTGGCCTCGCTCGTGGCCGGGGCGGGGTCCGGGCTGCTCCAGCCCGCGCAGGGGGCGGCCGTCGCGGACCTCGTCGGCTCCCGGCGCTCCGGCGGCCCGGCGCTCTCCGGGTTCCAGATGGCCTCCGACGTCGGGGCGATCGTCGGTCCGCTGGCCGCGGGCGCGCTCGCCGAGCACGCCGGCTTCGGGGCGGCGTTCGGCGTCTCGGGGGCGGTGGCGCTGGTCGCGATGCTCGTCTGGCTCGCGACGACGGAACCCGGTGCCCGGACGGGGGACGCCGCGCAGCGGAGCCCGACCCCGTGAGGGCGCGGCGGTTCGCCCCCGGGGGACGCGGGCACCCGCGCCGCATGAGCGGGCAGGGTGGGGTCCCGGACGGGGTGCTCGAGACCTACGGCGACGCCCTCGACGCGGCCGTCGAGGGCGTGGACCCGCAGGCCCCGCTGTGGTGCTTCGGCGACCAGCTCGGCCCCGCCGTCCACGGCCTGCCCCACCACGCGGACCGCGAGGTCGTCCTCGTGGAGTCCTCGGCGGTGCTGCGCAGGCGGCGCTACCACCGTCAGAAGCTCCACCTGCTGGTCTCCGGGATGCGTCACCTGGACGACGAGCTGGGGGAGCGCTCGACCTACCACCGCACCGCGACCTACCGCGAGGCGCTGGAGAAGGTGGGCCGACCGGTCGTCGTGCACGAGCCGACCTCGTACGCGGCCCAGGACTTCGTGGAGAGGTTGCGGTCCGAGGGGCTCGTCGCCGCCGTCCTCCCGACGACGACGTTCGCCCGGCCGCGGGCCGAGTTCGCGGCGTGGGCCGGCCACGGGGGAGACGCCGGGCAGCGGAGCTCGACCGGTTCCACGAGCTCCTTCACGATGGAGACCTTCTACCGGAACCAGCGCGCCCGCTTCGACGTGCTCATGGAGGGCGACTCGCCGGTCGGCGGGAAGTGGAACCTGGACCACGACAACCGCGAACCGCCCCCGAAGAAGGCGCGCACCCTCGGCGTGCCGGAGCCCTGGTTCCCGGACGAGGACGCCATCGACGACGAGGTGCGGGCCGACCTCGACGCGATGGACCTGGACACCGTCGGCGCCGACGGCCCGCGCCGCTTCGCCGTCACCCCCGCCGAGGCCCGGGCCGCGCTGCGCCGCTTCGTCGAGCACCGCCTGGACCCCTTCGGGCCCTACGAGGACGCGGTCCTGGCCGGCGACTGGACCATGGCGCACTCGCTGCTCTCGGTCCCGCTGAACCTCGGGGTGCTGCACCCCCTCGAGGCGGTGGCGGCCGCCGAGGCGGCCCACCACGACGGGACGGCCCGGCTGAACTCCGTCGAGGGCTTCGTGCGCCAGGTCCTCGGCTGGCGCGAGTACGTCTGGCACCTCTACTGGCACTTCGGCAGGGACTACCAGCGCAGCAACGCGCTGGCGGCCCGGGAGGAGCTGCCGGCCTGGTGGACCGAGCTCGACGGTGACGCCGTCACGGCCGCCTGCCTCTCGCACACGATGAACGAGGTGCGCGACCGCGGCTGGGTGCACCACATCCCGCGGCTGATGATCCTCGGGAACCACGCCCTGCAGCGCGGGTACCGGCCGAGCGAGCTCTCCGAGTGGTTCACCACCTCGTTCGTCGACGGCTTCGCCTGGGTCATGCCGCCCAACGTCGTCGGGATGAGTCAGCACGCCGACGGCGGACGGCTCGCGACGAAGCCCTACGCCTCCGGGGGCGCCTACCTCAACCGCATGACCGACCACTGCGGCGACTGCGCCTTCGACCCGAAGGTCCGCGTGGGGGAGAAGGCCTGTCCCTTCACCGCCGGCTACTGGCAGTTCGTGCACCGGCACCAGGACCTGCTGCGCGCGAACCACCGCACGGCCCGCGCGGTCGCGACGATGGACCGGCTGACCGATCTCGAGGCGCTGCTCGAGCAGGAGCACGGGCGCCGGGACTTCTGAGCGACGCTCCGACCCCTCATGGCCGCCTGACCGGGCCTGGCTACGGTGGTCGTCATGGCCAGGAACCAGCAGCAGGCGGGCCGGTCGCGGCCGAACACGTCGGGCCGGGGGCGCAACCCGGTCGCGAGCGGGCGGAAGTCGCCCTCGGTGGGGAAGTCACGGACCCCGACGATCATCGCGGTCGTCGTCCTCGTGGTCCTCGTCGCCGTCATCGCGGTGGCGGTCTACTCGGCGAACCAGAACAAGACGGCGGCGCTGCCGGCGAACCAGCCCGTGACGCCGGTCGCCGCGACCTACCAGACCCACGTCGACGGCACCGTCGTCGTGGCGGGCAACGGCCCGACGGTCCTCGACATCTACGAGGACGCGCAGTGCCCGGCCTGCAAGCAGTTCGAGGCGCTCGACGGGCAGAAGATCACCGACGCGCTGAACGCCGGGAAGATCACCGCTCGTTACCACATGGTCAACCTGCTCGAGCAGAGCTCGAACCCGCCGGGCTACTCGACCCTCGGCGGCAACGCGATCATGTGCGCGGCCCAGAACGGGGCCTTCGCGACGCTGCACAAGACGCTCTACGACCGGCAGCCCGAGGAGGGCGGCACCGGCTACACCGTCGACGACCTGGTGACGCTCGGCAAGAACTCCGGCGCGGGGCCCGGCTACGAGGCGTGCGTGCGCAACAACACCTACGGGGCGGCGGTCTCGCAGAACTACCAGCAGGCCTCGAACGACCCGGCGCTGCAGCAGGAGTCGAACGGCAGCAAGGGCTTCGGGACGCCGACGATCGTGGTCAACGGCAAGACCGTGAGCCCCAACGACCCGTCCCTGGCCGCCGCGCTGGGCTGATCCGGAGGGCCGCACCCCCCTGACGGCGAGCGTTCACCGCCGTGTAGCGTTCCGTGGCGTTGGGGCTGTGGCGCAGCTGGTAGCGCATCACACTGGCAGTGTGAGGGTCAGGGGTTCGAGTCCCCTCAGCTCCACCCACGGATGTACGAAGGCCCGCCGACCACTGGTCGGCGGGCCTTCGTCGTCTCCGCCGGGCCTCTTCCCGACTGTCGTACGACGGGTCGTCGTGGATACCCTCACCCGGCGAGCCAGGGGGCTCGCGGCCGGTTACGATCGCCGGGTCAACCAGTGCGGCCCCGTCGTCGGGGTCGCCGCCTTCCAGGAGGCACACGTGGGCAGGAGGCATCCGTGACGGCCGTCGCACCGAAGCCGATCTCGACCACGCCGTATCCGGCGCGGGAGTCGAAGCGCGGCTCGTTCGTCGGTCGGATGCTGAAGACGACCGACCCGAAAGACCTCGGGATCCTCTACCTGATCACGTCGTTCGCGTTCTTCCTCATCGGCGGGCTGATGGCGCTGCTCATGCGCGCCGAGCTCGCCCGGCCGGGGCTGCAGTTCCTCTCGGTCGAGCAGTACAACCAGCTGTTCACCATGCACGGCACGATCATGCTGCTGCTGTACGCGACCCCGATCCTGTTCGGCTTCGCGAACTACATCGTGCCGCTGCAGATCGGCGCTCCCGACGTCGCGTTCCCGCGGCTCAACGCCTTCTCGTACTGGCTGTTCCTCTTCGGCGGCACGATGGTGGTCTCCGGGTTCTTCACCCCGGGCGGCGCCGCGAGCTTCGGCTGGTTCGCCTACTCGCCGCTGTCGGACTCGCTGTACACGCCGGGCTACGGCGCCGACCTCTGGATCGTCGGCCTCGCCGTCTCCGGTCTGGGCACCATCCTCGGCGGCGTCAACTTCGTGACGACGATCGTCTGCATGCGCGCCCCGGGCATGACCATGTTCCGGATGCCGATCTTCACGTGGAACATCCTCGTGACGGTCGTGCTGGTGCTGCTCGCGTTCCCGATCCTCACCGCCGCGTTGTTCGGCCTGCTCGCCGACCGCCACCTCGGGGCCCACATCTTCGACCCGGCCAACGGCGGCGTGATCCTCTGGCAGCACCTGTTCTGGTTCTTCGGGCACCCCGAGGTCTACATCGTCGCGCTGCCCTTCTTCGGCATCGTCACCGAGATCTTCCCGGTGTTCAGCCGCAAGCCGATCTTCGGGTACAAGACCCTGATCTACGCGACGCTGTCGATCGCCGCCCTCTCGGTCGCGGTGTGGGCGCACCACATGTACGCCACCGGCGCCGTGCTGCTGCCGTTCTTCGCGTTCACGACGTTCCTCATCGCCGTGCCGACCGGCATCAAGTTCTTCAACTGGATCGGCACGATGTGGCGGGGCCAGCTGACGTTCGAGACGCCGATGCTGTTCGCCGTCGGCTTCCTCGTGACGTTCCTCTTCGGTGGCCTGACGGGCGTCCTGCTCGCGGCGCCGCCGCTGGACTTCCAGGTCTCGGACTCGTACTTCGTCGTCGCGCACTTCCACTACGTGCTCTTCGGCACGATCGTGTTCGCGACCTACGCCGGCATCTACTTCTGGTTCCCGAAGATGACCGGCCGGATGATGAACGAGCGGCTGGGCAAGTTCCACTTCTGGTCGACGTTCATCGGGTTCCACACGACGTTCCTGGTGCAGCACTGGCTGGGCAACGAGGGCATGCCGCGCCGCTACGCGGACTACCTGCCCTCGGACGGCTTCACCACGCTGAACACGATCTCGTCGATCGGTGCCTTCATCCTCGGCGCCTCGACGCTGCCGTTCATCTGGAACGTGTTCTCCAGCTACCGGTACGGGCGGCCCGTCGAGGTCGACGACCCGTGGGGCCACGGCAACTCGCTGGAGTGGGCCACCTCGTGCCCGCCCCCGCGGCACAACTTCACCGAGCTGCCCCGCATCCGCTCCGAGCGGCCGGCGTTCGAGCTGCACTACCCGCACCTGACCGAGCGCATCCGCCTGGAGTCGCACGTCGGCGGGGGCGGGCACAAGGAGAGCATCGGTGAGGCCGTCACCGGCGCTGTCGGACAGGAGCACGTGCCGGGCAGCGACCCCCGCAACAAGTGACGGTCGCGCCGGGGAACGACGGGGTCGCGGAGTCGCCGGCGGTCCGGACGACCGTGCTGGTCACGGTCACCGGCCCGGACTTCCCAGGCGTCAGCGCGACGCTGTTCACGGTGCTCGCCGACCACGGGGCCGAGATGCTGGACGTCCAGCAGGCGACGATCCACGGGCACCTGACGCTCTCGGCGCTGGTCGGGGTCGCCGGTGACCCCGGGCGGCTCGAGCGCAGCCTCGACGTCGCGATCCCGGCCCTCGGTCTGAAGGTGACCGTCGAGACCGGCGGCGACGCGTCGTCGGTGCACCCCTACTCGACGCACGTCGTCTCGGTCCTCGGCCGGCCGATCACCGCGGCCGGGTTCGCCGAGGTGGCCCGCACGCTGGCGGCCCAGCGGGTGAACATCGACCGGGTCCGCCGCGTCGCGGACTACCCGGTGACCGGCCTGGAGCTGCGCATCTCGGTGCCGGCCTCCTCGCCGCCCTCGGACGCCGCCCTGCGCCAGGCCCTCATCGGCGCCTCACAGCGGGCCGGTGTCGACGTCGCGGTGCAGCGGGTCGGCATCGCGCAGCGGGCCAAGCGGCTCATCGTGTTCGACGTCGACTCCACCCTGGTCCAGGGCGAGGTCATCGAGATGCTCGCCGCCTACGCGGGGCGCGAGGCCGAGGTCCGCGAGGTCACCGAGGCCGCGATGCGCGGCGAGATCGACTTCACCCAGTCGCTGCACCGCCGTGTCGCGACCCTGGCGGGGCTGCCCGCGTCGTGCCTCGACGAGGTCGGGCGCCGCCTCGAGCTGACGCCGGGTGCCCGGACCACCGTGCGCACCCTCAAGCGCCTGGGCTTCAAGTGCGGCGTCGTCTCCGGGGGCTTCACGCAGGTCGTCGCCTACCTCGTCGACGAGCTGGGGCTGGACTGGGCGGCCGCGAACGAGCTGGAGATCGCCGACGGGAAGCTCACGGGTCGCGTGATCGGCGAGGTCGTGGACCGCGCGGGCAAGGCCCGCCAGCTGCAGGCGTTCGCCGACGCGGTCGACGTCCCGATCGAGCAGACCGTGGCCGTGGGCGACGGGGCCAACGACCTCGACATGCTCGCCGCCGCCGGGCTGGGGATCGCGTTCAACGCGAAGCCGGTCGTCGCCGCGGCCGCCGACACCGCACTCTCCAACCCGTTCCTCGACGCGGTGCTCTTCGTCCTCGGCGTCACGCGGGACGAGATCGAGGTCGCCGACGCGGCGGAGGGCCTCCTGCGCCGCGTCCCCCTCTGATGGCGGACCAGCGGCTCGCGGCCCTCACCCCGCTGGCCGCGCGGGTGTGCCCGTGGGCCGTCGACACGGCCGCGCCGGAGCCCGACGACGACGGGGGGCCGGTGCGGGCGATGCCGCTCGTGCTGCGCATCGAGCGGGGCACCCCGCCGACCGCGGCCGCCCTGCTCGAGGCCTCCGCGGCGGCGGCACTCGGGCTGTGCCTCGACGAGCGCGCCGCCCCCGGCGGCGCCTGGTACGACGCCGTCGCCGCCTGGGCCGGGGCCGGCCGCATCCGCAAGCTCGCCCGCCGGGCCCGCACCGCACACTGGCGCGCGGTGGGCGAGATCGACGGGTTCACGGCCACCGTCGGGGATCCCGACGACGGGGGCGGCCAGGTCCGCGCCCTGGTCCCCGGACCCGTCGACGACGTGCCGCACGAGGTCCGCCGGCTCCAGATCGGCGGGACCGACCTGCCCGACGAGGAGGATCCGGGCCCACCGCCGGCGGACCGGCCCGTGATCTGGCTGAACCCGACCGTGGAGCAGTCGACGGGCAAGGCCGCCGCCCAGGTCGGGCACGCCAGCATGATCCTCGCGACGGTGCTGGCCTTCACCGGCGAGGACGACGCGGCGGTGGACGCGGTGACGACGGCGGCCGTGCGGACCGCGGACGCCGCGCACTGGAAACGCTGGGTCGACGCCCTGGCCGAGGACGACTCCGGCCGCAGGGCCTGGGAGGAGCACGGGGTCGCCCCGGTCCGCGACGCCGGCTTCACCGAGGTCGCGCCGGGCACCGTGACCTGCATCGCAGCCCGCCGTCCCTGATCGCGCGGCACCACGGGCCCCGCGAGAGGCTGTGGCCGTGAGGACCGTGATCGTCGCGAGCACCCGGGTGCGGTCCGAGCGCTCCGACGCCGAGAACCGGCCCCTGGTCGCGGCGCTCGAGGAGCGCGGCGTGAGCGCGCGGGTCGAGCCGTGGGACGCGGACGAGGCCGTCGTCGGGTGGTCCGCCGCCGACCTCGTCGTCGTGCGCACCACCTGGGACTACTCCGCTCGGCGCGACGAGTTCCTCGCGTGGGCGCAGCGGGTGGCGGCCTCGACGGTGCTGCAGAACCCGCTGCCGGTGCTGGAGTGGAACTCCCACAAGCGCTACCTCGTCGAGCTGGCCGCGGCCGGGGTGCCGGTCGTCCCCACGCGCCTCGTGCCGGCGGGCACCGAGCCCGAGCCCCTGGGACCGGGCCGCGTCGTCGTCAAGCCCGCCGTCTCCGCGGGCGGACGGGACACCGTCCGCGGGCTCGGCCCCGAGCTCGACGGGGCCCTCGCCGCGCTGGTGGCGGTCGGCGACGCCCTCGTGCAGCCCGCCGTCGAGAGCATCGACCGCGACGGCGAGGTGTCGCTGATCCGCCTCGGGTCGCGGTGGTCCCACGCGGTGCGCAAGTTCCCCGCCGCCGGCGGGTTCCTCGTGCACGAGCGGCACGGCGGGCGCCTCGAGGACCACGAGCCGACCCCTCGGGAGCTGGAGGTGGCCGAGGCGGCCCTGGGCCTCGCACCCGCGCCGGTCCACGCCGCCCGGGTGGACCTGGTGCGTGTCGACGGGGACCCGGTGGTGATGGAGCTCGAGCTGATCGAGCCCGAGCTGTTCCTGCGCCGCTGCGCCGGCGCGCCGGGCCTGCTGGCGGACGCCCTGCTCGCGACGCCGTAGTCGGCGGCGCCCGGTCGGTGTCGGGTCAGTCGGCGTCGCGCAGGCGTTCCAGCGCCCCGCGGACGACCGCCGGGTCCTGCGTCGACCAGAACGGCGGCAGCGAGCCGCGGATGAACCCGCCGTACTGCTTCGTCGCGACCCGGGAGTCGAGGATCGCGACGACGCCCCGGTCGCCCGTCCCGCGCAGCAGCCGGCCCGCGCCCTGGGCGAGGAGCAGCGCCGCGTGGGTGGCGGAGACCGTGAGGAACCCGTTGCCGCCGCGCGCGTCGACCGCCCGCTGCCGGGCCGCGACCAGGGGATCGTCGGGACGCGGGAACGGGATCCGGTCGATCATCACCAGCTGCAGCGACTCGCCGGGCACGTCGACGCCCTGCCACAGCGAGATCGTCCCGAACAGCACGCTGCCGGTCTCCGCCGCGAACTTCTGCACGAGGGTGTTGGTCGCGTCGTCGCCCTGGCAGAGCACCGTGCCGTCCCACCGGCCGCGCAGGTCCTCGGCCGCCTGCTTGGCCGCGCGCATCGAGGAGAACAGGCCCAGTGCCCGGCCGCCGGCGGCACGGACCAGCGCGTCGATCTCGTCGAGCACCGCGGGGGCGAGGCCGTCGCGGCCGGGCGGGGGCAGGTGGCGGGCGACGTAGAGGATGCCCGCCTTCGCGTGCGCGAACGGCGACCCGACGTCGAGGCCGTGCCAGACGAGGTTCGTCGCGGGGTCGTTGCCGTGCCCGGACCCGTCGTCGGGCGGGAGCTCCTTCGGCGTCGTCTCGCTCCCCGCCGCCGGCAGTCCCCACTGGCGCGCGAGCGCGTCGAACGAGCCGCCGAGGACGAGCGTCGCGCTGGTCAGGACCACCGTCGACTGTCCGAACAGCCGCGACGCCAGTAGGCCCGCCACCGAGAGCGGGGCGACGTGCAGCGTGCGGATCGTGGTCGAGTTGAGGTCCCGCTCGGAGAGCCACACGACGTCGGGCCGTGCCGCCGGGTCCTCCCGGTCGAAGGCCGTGAGCAGCCGGCCCGCGACGTCGTGGACCTCCTCGACGAGCGCGGTCGCGAACCGGCGGGCGGCCGCGTCGGCGTCGTTGTCCTTCGGGCCCTTGTCGCGCTCCGGGCCCAGCGCCTGCCGGCAGGCCCACGCCCCGTTGCGGATCGCGGAGAGCATCTGCCCGACCGCCTCCGGCAGCGCCTCCCACCGCCCGACGGTCGCGTCGGCGAGCACCGTGTCGAGGCCCTCGGCGGCGTCGAGGAGCTGGTCGGAGAGCGCCTGGTCGACGAGCTTGGCGCACCGGCGGGCGGCGGCCGCGGCGCCGGAGGAGGTGAGCTCGCCGGTCGCGACGGAGGTGACCCGGTCCACGAGGTTGTGGGCCTCGTCGACCACCACGACGTCGTGCTCGGGCAGCACAGCCCGGCCCTCGATCGCGTCGATGGCCAGGAGGGCGTGGTTGGTGACGACGACGTCCGCGCGGCCCGCCTTGTGCCGCGCGAGCTCGGAGAAGCAGTCCTCGGCGACGGGGCACCGCGACGCGCCCAGGCACTCCCGCGCGGTGACGCTGACCTGCCGCCACGCGCGGTCCGGGACGCCGGGCACGAGCTCGTCGCGGTCGCCGGTCTTGGTCTGCTCGGCCCACTCGTGCAGCCGGGTGACCTGCCGGCCGAGCGCCGAGACCTGGAACGGGTCGAAGAGCTGCTCGTCGCCCGGGTCCTCGGCCTGCGCCCCGGACTCGATCTTGTGGCGGCACAGGTAGTTCCCGCGGCCCTTGAGGATCGCGAAGGACGGTTCCCGGCCCAGCGTCGGCTCGAGGGCCTTCGTCAGGCGCGGGAGGTCGCGGTCGACGAGCTGGGCCTGCAGCGCGATGGTGGCGGTGGAGACGACGACCGCCTGGTCCGCCTCGAGCGCGTGCCGGATCGCCGGGACGAGGTAGGCGAGCGACTTGCCGGTGCCGGTGCCGGCCTGCACGGCGAGGTGCTCGCCGGTGCGCAGGGCCCGCTCGACGGCCGCCGCCATGCGCTCCTGGCCCTCGCGCTCGGTGCCCCCGAGGGCCTCCACCGCGGTGGCGAGGAGGTCGGCCACCGAGGGCGCCTCGCTCACCGCCGCATCCGCCAGCTGGGCCACCGCCGACCACCTCCGTCCCCGGGGATCAGAGTACGGAGCCGCGGGTCCGGTTCCCGGTATCCCCCGCATTGGTCCGTCCGGTGGAATCGCGGCGGGACCGGGGCGACGGATCACGGCTGTCCCGCCGACCCGACCCCGGGCAGGCTGACCGCCGTGGACGGTGAGACGGCGGTGAGCGCGGTGCAGCGGGAGCGGCCTCGCACGGCGCATCGACGCTGGTCGGTCGTCTTCGGTGTCGCCGGGATCGGGCTGCTGCCGTGGATCGTCGTCCTCGCGGTCGAGCAGCCCCGGACGGCAGCCGTCGGGGACCTGTCGCTGGCGGCGGCCGGCGCGGTGGGGGCGATCGCCGTCGGGCTGGTCGTGAGCGCCGCGCTGACCCTGGCCGGGTCCGCGTACCTGGGCATGGCGGCGAGCGCGACCGGGGCCCTCGCGCTCTGCGCCGGCTTCTTCCACCTGGTCACCGGCACCGCGACCGACCCGCGGGCGGCCGCGTTCGCCACCGTCCTGGTCCTGGGCCCGGTCGCCCTGCTGTGCCTCGGGATCGCCGGGCACGAGGTGAGCAGGACCCGCCCGACGCGGACCCGGCGCGCCGCCCGGGTGCTCGCCCTCGTCCTGGCCGTCGCCGGGGTCGCCGCCGTCCTCGCCGGGGTGCGCGCGACCGGGGCGGGCTTCCCCGCCCAGAGTGCCCATCACCTCAAGGTGACCTGGACCGTCCTCGACGTCGCCGAGGCCGCCGCGCTCCTCACCACGGCGCTCGCCCTCCGCCGTCGGCCCGCCCTCGTCCCGGTCGCCGGGTCCGTCACGGGGGTGCTGCTGTTCTGCGACGTGTGGTTCAACGTCGTCGGGGCGGTCGGCGAGGCACGGACCGAGGCGCTGCAGATGGCCGTCGTCTCGATCCCGCTGGGCATCGCGGCGCTCGCGGTCGCCGCCCAGGAGGTCCGCCAACAGGAGGTCCGCCACCAGGAGGTCCGCCGGCAGGAGGTCCGGCGCCGGGAGGTCGGCGGACCCTGACGGCTCAGGCCGAGCGCGCGAGCTCCACCCCGGCCCCGCGCATCTCGTCGAGGGCCCGGTCCGTGGTCTCCGGCAGCACACCGGCCGTCAGGTCGAGCAGCACCGTCGTCGTGAAGCCCTCGCGGGCCGCGTCGAGGGCGGTCGCGCGGACGCAGTGGTCGGTGGCGATGCCGCACACCTCGACGAGGTCGACGTTCCGGTCCCGCAGCCAGTCGGCCAGCGTCTCCCCGGACGGCGAGGCGGCCTCGAACGCCGAGTAGGCCGCGGTGTGCCTCCCCTTCGAGAAGACCTCCTCGAGGCGCGCGACGTCGAGCTCGGGGTGGAACGCGGCGCCGGGCTCGCCGACCCGGCAGTGCACCGGCCAGGTGTCGACGAAGTCGGGGTCCTCGGAGAAGTGCGCGCCCGGTTCCTCGTGGTAGTCGCGGGAAGCGACGACGTGGCTGTAGCGGCCGTGCTCGGCGGACAGGTGCGCGCTGATCGCCGCGGCGGTGGCCGCACCACCCGCGACCCCCATCGAGCCGCCCTCGCAGAAGTCGACCTGGACGTCCACCACGATCAGCGCCCGCGCCATGGCCCCGAGACTAGCGACGCGAGGGGAGGGCGGGATCACTCGACGAAGGTCGTCGGGATCGCCGGCTCGCCCCGGGAGAGCTTGAGCCCCTCCCACGGGATCGCGACGAGGTTCGCGCGCAGGTGCTCGCGGGCGTCGGCCAGCGACGGGAGCCCGCTGACCGGCTCGCCGCTCTTCACCAGCTCGACCGGGACGACGCGGTCGTGCTCGCCCACCTCGACGGGGCGGTCGCGCCGGTGCACGACCTCCTCGGTCGCGGTCCCGGTCGGCTTGTGCCGGCGCACCGTGGACTTCGCCCCGCCGCGGGACTCCTTCGACGACGAGCGCTTCGCCACCGGCCGGCCGTCGACCTCGACGAGCTTGTAGACCATGCCCGCGGTCGGTGCGCCGGACCCGGTGACCACCGAGGTCCCCACCCCGTAGGCGTCCACCGGCTCGGCGCGCAGCCCGGCGATGGCGTGCTCGTCGAGGTCGCCGGAGAGGACCACCCGGGTCGAGGTGGCGCCGAGCGAGTCGAGCTGGGCGCGGGCGCGCTGGGCCATGACACCGAGGTCGCCGGAGTCGATCCGCACCGCGCCGAGCTCGGGGCCGGCGACGCGCACGGCGGTCTCGATGCCCGCGCTGATGTCGTAGGTGTCGACGAGCAGCGTGGTGCCGACGCCGAGGGCGGCGACCTGCGCCCGGAAGGCCTCCTCCTCGGTGTCGTGCAGGAGCGTGAACGCGTGGGCCGAGGTACCCGTCGTCGGGACCCCGAAGCGGGCGGCGGCCTCGAGGTTGGACGTGGCGTCGAACCCGGCGAGGTAGGCGGCGCGGGCGGCGGCGACGGCCGCCTCCTCGTGCGTGCGCCGGGAGCCCATCTCGATGAGCCGCCGGCCGGCCGCCGCGGTCGTCATGCGGGCGGCGGCCGAGGCGATCGCGCAGTCGTGGTTGAGGATCGAGAGCACGAGGGTCTCGAGCAGCACGCACTCGGCGAACGTCCCGGAGACCGAGAGGACCGGCGAGCCCGGGAAGTAGAGCTCGCCCTCCGGGTAGCCGACGATCTCCCCGCCGAAGTGGGTCGACGCGAGGTGCTCGAGCGTGCGGTCGGAGAGCGCGCCCGTCGCGCGCAGGGCGGCGAGCTCCTCGTCGCCGAACGCGAACCGCCCCAGCGCGTCGATCAGCCGGGCGACGCCGGCGACCACGCCGTAGCGACGGCCGTGCGGCAGGCTGCGGGCGAAGACCTCGAACGTGCAGTGGCGGTCGGCGGTGCCGTCGGCCAGCGCCGCGTCGAGCATGGTGAGCTCGTACTGGTCCGTCATCAGCGCCGTACCGCTCGTCATCCGACCAGCCTAGGGGCCTGACCCGGCCGAGGGCGGGTGCGACCACCCCGTGGGAGCTGAGACGATGGGGACATGCGTGCGCACGTCGGGCAGGGAAGGTGGGGTCCCGGGGCAGCGGTACGGCTGTCGGCGCCCGCCGAGCCGGCGACCACGGTCGAGGAGCTCGGCGAGGAGCTGGTCGACGCCGACACCCCCTGGCAGACCATCGTCTGGAACGACCCGGTGAACCTCATGTCCTACGTGACCTGGGTCTTCCAGAAGCTGTTCGGTTTCGACAAGGCCAAGGCGACCGCGCTGATGATGGACGTGCACCACAAGGGACGTGCGACGGTGACGTCGGGCACCCGGGAGAAGGTGGAGGGCGACGTCGCCAAGCTCCACGCGGCCGGGCTCTGGGCGACGATGCAGCGGTCGTCGTAGCCGGTGCGTACCTGGAGACGCCACGGCCGCGGGGAGCGGGCCCGCTTCGTCGCCGTCCTCGACCCGCCCGAGGCCTCCGTGCTGCGCGGCCTCGTCGGGCAGGTCGACGACATGCTCTCCGGCCGGTCCGACGCGTCCCCGAGCGACGAGCTGTCCGCGCTCACCGGCATCCGCACCGGCCCCTCGACACCGCCGGACGACCCGGTGCTCGCGCGGCTGCTCCCCGAGTTCCACCGTCCCGACGCGGATCCGGGCCACGAGGCCGACCCGGACGACGAGCACGGCGAGGGCGCCGGGACCGGCGGGTCGGGCCTGGCCGGGGCGCTGCGCTCGGTGCGGGAGCCGGAGCTCATCGAGGCCAAGCGCGACGCCATCGCGACCCTGCTGGCCTCGCTCCCGACCGGCGGTGGGCGCGTCGAGCTGACCGTGCCGCAGGCCGAGGCGTGGCTGACCGCGGTGAACGACGTCCGCCTGGCGCTGGGCACCGCGCTCGAGGTGAGCGAGGACATGCCCGAGCAGCTCCCGCCGGACGACCCGCGCGCCGACCACCTACCCGTCTACCACTGGTTGACGTGGATGCAGGACTCGCTGGTCAACGTGCTGATGCGGTGAGCCCGACCGCCGTCGTCGGACCTGCCTCACGTCGCGCTGACCGCGACCCGTCCGCCACGTAGGGTGGTGGCGTGCTGGTCATCCGTGCCGATCTCGTCGAGGAGATGGTGTCGCACGCGCGGCGCGATCACCCGCGCGAGGCGTGCGGGCAGCTGCTGGGCCCGGAGGAGAGCGACCGGCCCGAGCGCTACGTGCCGATGACCAACGCCGACGACGCCGACGCGCGTGGCAGTGACTACCGGTTCGACTCGCGTGAGCAGTTCCGGGTGCACAAGCAGGCCATGGAGCGCGACGAGGAGCCGGTGGTCGTCTTCCACTCGCACACCCGGGTGCCGCGCCGCCCGCTGACCGACTCCGGGCTGCCCGAGGCGTACCCGTCGGTCAAGGACATCGAGTACATGGGCCTGCAGCCCGGCGTGCACTTCGCGATCGTCGCGCTCACGGCCCCCGACGCCGAGCCCGAGCTCCGGTCGTTCCTGCTGGACGCCGACGGCGAGGTCGTCGAGGACGAGATCCAGGTCGTGGAGAACTACATGTTCTCCCACACCGGCGTGGGCGACGTCCCCGACCGCGACTGATCCTCGCCACGACGGTCCCGGAACAAGGGGCTCCCGTGCGACGCTGTCCCATCGAGAGCAATCAGTAGTGACCCCAGGAGGAAACGCCGTGTCCGCCACCGTCTCGATCCCGACGATCCTGCGCACCCACACCGGCGGGGAGAAGCAGGTCAAGGCCGACGGGTCGACGCTGCAGGAGGTCATCACCGACCTCGAGGCGAACCACCCCGGCATCAAGGACCGGCTGGTCACCGACGGTGCGCTGCACCGGTTCGTGAACGTCTACGTCAACGACGAGGACGTCCGCTTCGCCGGGGGCCTGGACGCACAGGTGCCCGACGGCGGCACCGTGACGATCCTGCCCGCGGTCGCCGGCGGCCGCTGAGCCCCTCCCGGCGCCGGACCCCCGCGGTCCGGGCCGGGTCCCCCCGTTCTGGAGCACACTTCCGATGGCGCGGTACGACTCGCTGATCGACGCCCTGGGCGACACCCCGATGGTCGGGCTGCCGTCCTTCTCGCCGGCGCCCCACGTACGGCTGTGGGCGAAGCTCGAGGACCGCAACCCGACGGGCTCGATCAAGGACCGCCCGGCGCTCCGCATGATCACCAAGGCCGAGGAGGACGGGCTCCTGAAGCCCGGCTGCACCCTCCTCGAGCCGACCTCGGGCAACACCGGCATCTCGCTGGCCATGGCGGCGAAGCTCAAGGGCTACGACCTGGTGTGCGTCATGCCCGAGAACACCTCCGCCGAGCGGCGCCAGCTCCTCGAGATGTACGGGGCGAAGATCATCTTCTCGCCCGCGGCCGGCGGCTCGAACCAGGCCGTGGCCACCGCGAAGGAGATCGCCGCCGAGCACCCGGACTGGGTGATGCTCTACCAGTACGGCAACCCGGCGAACGCGCTGGCGCACTACGAGGGCACCGGCCCGGAGATCCTGCGGGACATGCCGACGATCACGCACTTCGTGGCCGGCCTCGGCACCACCGGCACGCTCATGGGTACGGGGCGCTATCTGCGCGAGAACAAGCCGGACTGCCAGGTCATCGCCGCCGAGCCCCGCTACGGCGAGCTGGTCTACGGGCTGCGCAACATCTCCGAGGGCTTCGTCCCGGAGCTCTACGACCCCGACGTGCTCACCGGGCGCTACTCGGTCGGCGCGCACGACGCGCTGCGCCGGACGCGCCAGCTCGTCGAGCAGGAAGGGATCTTCGCGGGTATCTCGACCGGCGGCATCCTGCACGCCGCGCTGGCCCAGGCCGAGAAGGCCGCGGGCGGCGACGCCGAGGCCGACATCGTGATGGTCGTGTGCGACGGCGGGTGGAAGTACCTGTCCACCGGGGCGTACGCGGGGACGCTCGAGGAGGCCTCGGAGGGGCTCGAGGGCCAGCTCTGGGCCTGACCGATTCCTCACGCTCGCCGAGTGCTCGCGGCGGTACTCTCGGGTCCGTGAGCAGCCCAGGAGCGGTGTCCCCGGCAGAACGGGCGAAGCCCCGGGTGCTCCCGGCGCGCCCGCTGCGGGCGGCCATCGGGATGTTCGTCTTCCTCGCCCTGCTGTGGGTGATCGAGGCGGTCGACCAGTTCGTCCTCGGTGGCGCGCTCGACCAGGACGGCATCGAGCCGCGCCAGATCGACGGGCTCGCCGGCATCCTCTGGGCGCCGCTCCTGCACGCGAGCTGGGCCCACCTCATCGGCAACTCGTTGCCGTTCTTCGTGCTCGGGTTCCTCGTGCTCGCCGGCGGCCTCGGCCAGTTCATCGCGGTCACGGCCCTGATCTGGCTGCTCGGCGGCTTCCTGACCTGGCTGACCGGCGGTTTCGGCGTCACGATCGGCGCGTCCGGGGTCATCTTCGGCTGGCTGGCGTTCCTGCTCTTCCGCGGCTTCTTCGCCCGCTCCGGGCGCCAGATCGTGCTCGCCGTCGTGCTGCTCCTGCTCTACGGCGGGGTGCTGTGGGGGATCCTCCCGGGCACGCCCGGCGTCTCGTGGCAGGCTCACCTGTTCGGGGCGCTCTCGGGCATCCTCGCGGCCCGCCTGGTGACGGCGGCGGACCGCCGCACGAGGTCCGGGAGCCCTCCCACCGGTCCGGTGTCGCCCTCTCCGATCGGCCCGTAGGGTGCCCGCGTGGAACTGATCGTCCTGGGGTGTTCCGGCAGCGGCGCCGGCCCCACGTCACCCGCCTCGGGCTACCTCGTGCGCACCGGCGGGACGACGCTCGCGATGGACCTCGGGAACGGCACGTTCGGGACCCTCCAGCGCCACCTGGACCCCTTCGACCTCGACGCGGTCGTCCTCTCGCACCTGCACCCCGACCACTGCGCCGACGTCTCCGGGCTCGTCGTGCACCGCCGCTACCACCCGGACGGGCCGGGCAAGGTGCTGCCGCTGCACGGGCCCAGCGAGTCGGAGGTCCGGCTCGCGGTCGCCTACGCGCCGTCGTCGGACGAGCGGGTCGCGACCGACCTCACCGACGTCTTCGACTACCACGTCTTCGCCGACGGTCCGGCCCGCGTCGGGGAGATCGCGCTCTCCAGCGCCCCGGTCGACCACCCCTGCGAGGCCTACGGGGTCCGGCTCGAGCACGAGGGCCGCACGCTGGTCTACTCCGGCGACACCGGGCCCTGCCGCACGCTCGTCGAGCTGGCCGCGGGCGCCGACGTCCTGCTCTGCGAGGCCACGTGGACGGACTCGCCGGACCGCCCGCCGGGAGTGCACCTCTCCGGGCGGCAGGCCGGGCAGGTGGCCCGCGAGGCCGGGGTGGAGCGGCTGCTCATCACCCACGTCCCGGCCTGGTACGACGGCGAGGAACTGCTCGCCGAGGCACGCGCCCAGTTCGACGGACCCGCCGAGCTGGTCCGGGCGGACGCGCACTACACCATCTGATCGCCGCCCCGGGCCCGCAACGGGGCGCGGCGACGTTCTCTAGGGTGGGCGCCCGTGGCACGCAGCGACGGCAGGTCCGACGACGAGCTCCGACCCATCGAGAATCCGCCGCGGGTTCCAGCAGCACCCCGCCGGGTCCGTCCTCGTCTCCTTCGGCGGCACGCGGGTGCTGTGCGCGGCGAGCGTCACCGAGGGGGTGCCGCGCTGGCGCCGTGACTCCGGGCTCGGCTGGCTCACCGCCGAGTACGCGATGCTGCCCTCGGCCACCCACACCCGCAGCGACCGCGAGTCGGTCAAGGGCCGGGTCGGTGGGCGCACCCACGAGATCAGCCGGCTCGTCGGCCGCTCCCTGCGCGCCGCGATCGACCTGAAGGCGCTGGGCGAGAACACCATCCAGCTCGACTGCGACGTCCTGCAGGCCGACGGCGGCACCCGCACCGCCGCGATCACCGGCGCCTACGTCGCGCTCGCGGACGCGGTCACCTGGCTCGGGGCGAAGAAGAAGCTGGCCGACCCGCAGCCGTTGTCGTGCTCCATCGCCGCGGTCTCGGTCGGCGTCGTGGACGGCCGGGTCCGGCTCGACCTGCCCTACGAGGAGGACAGCCGCGCCGAGGTCGACATGAACGTGGTGGCCACCGACGCGGGCACGCTCGTCGAGGTCCAGGGCACCGGCGAGGGCGCCACCTACACGCGCGCGACGCTCGACGCCATGCTCGACTCCGCGCTCGCGGGGATCGCCCGCCTCACCGAGATCCAGGCCGCGGCGCTCGCCGAGCCGTACCCGGGCGAGCTGCCGTGAGCAGCCCCGCGACCACCCGGGACGTGCTCCTCGCGACCCGCAACGACGCCAAGCTCGCCGAGCTGCGCCGGATCGTCGCCGCCCTCGGCGTCGAAGGCGTGCGGATCGTCGGGCTCGACGAGGTCGATCCCTTCGAGGAGGCCCCCGAGACCGGCGCGACCTTCGGCGAGAACGCCCTCGCAAAGGCCCGCGACGCCGCCACCGCGACCGGCATGCTCGCCGTCGCCGACGACTCCGGCCTCACCGTCGACGCCCTCAACGGCATGCCGGGGGTGCTCTCCGCGCGATGGTCCGGGCACTCGGGCTCGCGTCTCGACAAGGACGCCCGCAACCTCGCGCTGGTCCTCGACCAGGTGGCCGACGTCCCCGAGGACCGTCGCGGCGCCGCGTTCGTCTGTGCCGCGGCCGCTGCCCACCCCGACGGGCGCGAGGTCGTCGTCACCGAGCAGTGGCCGGGCCGGCTGATCCGCTCGCCGCGGGGGCTCAACGGCTTCGGGTACGACCCGGCCTTCGTCCCCGAGGGCGAGTCCCGGACCTCGGCCGAGATGTCGCCCGCGGAGAAGGACGCCGTCTCGCACCGGGCCCGCGCCTTCCGGGCGCTCGCGCCGCGGCTCCGGTCGCTGCTGTCGGACTGAGCGCTGATCTCCCGTGGCCGACCAGTACTTCGCCGAGCAGCCGACGGCACCGTCGTCGCCCGTCCCGGCCCGGCTCGAGGCGCGCGGGCTGTCGTTGGGCGTCACCACCGATTCCGGGGTCTTCGCGCGCGGGCGGCTCGACAAGGGCACACGCGTGCTCCTCGAGCACGCCCCGGAGCCCTCCCGGGGCGGGGATCTGCTCGATCTGGGCTCCGGGTGGGGCCCGATCTCGCTCTGGCTCGCGACGATCCGGCGGCGCTCGACGGTGTGGGCGGTCGACGTGAACTCCCGGGCGCTCGACCTCGTGCGCGCGAACGCCGCGGCGGCGGGGCTGACCAACGTGCGCGCGTGCCGACCGGACGAGGTGCCCGACGACGTGGTGTTCGCCGGCATGTGGTCCAACCCCCCGATCCGCGCGGGGAAGGCGGCGCTGCACGAGCTGCTGACGCAGTGGCTGCCGCGCGTCGACGGCCCCTCCTACCTCGTGATCGCGAAGAACCTCGGTTCCGACTCCCTGGCGCGGTGGTTGGGCGATCAGGGGTACTCGGTGTCCAGGTTGTCGTCGAACGCGGGCTTCCGGGTGCTGGAGGTCGGCAGGACCGCTGCCGGCGACGGCGCGCAGCGGAGCTCGACCGTGGACGGAGAGGAGTGACCTGGTGGTCGCGGTGGATCGGAACGGGTCGGGGACGCCGGTGCTGTGCCTGCACGGCTGGCCGGGCGGACCGTCGGACTACCGGCTGCTCTCGCCGCTGCTGGCCGCCGAGGCCGACGTCGTCGTCCCGCACCTGCTCGGCTACGCCGACTCCTTCGAGCCCGCGGACGCGCAGCGGCCGCCGTCGGACTTCGGTCGCGACGCCCAGGTGCGGATGCTCGTCGAGCTCATCGACTCGCTGGGGCTCGACCGGCCCGTCGTCGTCGGGTACGACGTGGGCGCGACGCTCGCGGTCACGCTCGGGCGCACCATCCCCGACCGGCTCCGGGGCATCGTCGTCGGGAACGCGCTGCCGCCGTCGCAGTTCGGTCCGTGCGCGCTCGACGACGACCACCGCGCCGAGTTCTGGTACCAGGACTTCCACCAGCTGGAGGTCTGCGCGGCCCTGTGCGACGGCAACCCGGCCGCGGTCCGGGACTACCTGGGGCACTTCTGGTCGCACTGGGGGAACCGGCCCGACGCGGCGCTGACCGAGGAGCTCGTCGAGGCCTACTCGCGGCCGGGGGCGTTCACGGCGGCGCTGAACTGGTACCGGTCGGGGTCGGCGACCCTGGCGACGGCGCTGTCCTTGCGTGGCGCCTCGGAGCTCCCGCCGCCGGTCGAGGTCCCGACGACGATGCTGTGGGGCGCGCAGGACCCGCTCTACCCGCGGCGGTTCGCGGACGCGGCGGGCGAGCTCTTCCCGCACGGGACGGTGCGCGTGCTCGACGACGTCGGCCACTTCACCCCGCTCGAGGCCGCGGGGGAGATGGCCGAGGCGGTGCGGGAGTTCCTCTAGGTCTGGCTTGGTGTCGCCGAGTGGACCTTCATGGCTGTCAGGGGAACCGTGGAGGTCCACTCGCTCTGCGGGCGGTGTCGGAGCCCGTGGTCGGGGCGGCGCACGGCGAGGTTCTACAGTGGCCGGGCCAGGCATGAGGGAATCCGACCCCCATTCAGCCCAACCGGCGTACTCCAAGTGGCAGAGAGGGCGGCTTTAGGTGCCGCACAGTGCGGGTTCGAATCCCGTCGCCGGTACTCAGAGCTTCAGATCGCGCAGCAACCGGCCCACGTGACCGGTGGCCTTCACGCCGTACTGGGCGTCCTCGATCTTCCCCTCGGCGTCGACGAGGAACGTCGAGCGGATGACGCCGACGGAGGTACGGCCGTACATCGTCTTCTCGCCCCAGGCGCCGTAGGCCTGCATCGCGGTCTTGTCCGGGTCGGAGAGCAGCGGGAACGTCAGCCCCTGGTCGGCCCGGAACTTGGCGAGCTTCTCCGGCTTGTCCGGCGAGATGCCCACGACGGAGATCCCGGCGTCGTTGAACGTCGTCAGGTTCTCGGTGAAGTCGCAGGCCTCCTTCGTGCACCCCGGGGTCCCGGCGGCGGGGTAGAAGTACACGATGACGCGGCGTCCGCGGTACTCGGCGAGCGTCACCGTCTCGCCGGTGTCGGAGGTCAGCGAGAACTCCGGGGCGGCGTCACCCGGGGTCAGACGGTTATCGGTGGCCACGGACGGGCAGGATACCGCTGACATGTGATCGGCGACCGTGCGGCGCGTCGTCGCGGACCCGCACGGACGCGCCGAGACGATGCGGCCACGATGGGCGGCAGCAGGCAACGGGCTGCGTCGACGACATACCGGCAGCCGGGAACGGCGTAGTCGGACCGGACAGGACGAGGGAGGTTCCGTGGCACGCGACCCGGACACCATCGAGCGGGAGATCGAGCAGGCGCGCGAGGCACTGGCCGGGGCGCTCGACGAGCTCTCCGACCGTGCGAGCCCGCAGCGGCTCAGCGAGCAGGGCAAGGAGATCGCGGCCGAGAAGTGGGCCGACCCGAAGATCAAGTACGGGGTGATCGCGGCGGGTGCCCTGATCGGGCTCCTGGTGCTGCGCAAGCTGTTCAAGTAGGGCAGGACCGGCTGGTCCGACGGCTGTGGGCGGGTGCCCCGAGGTGATAGGAACCCTCGGGGCGCCCGCCCTCGTCGTTTCCGTGACAGCTCGGAGGTCCCCCACCGTGTCGACGTCGTCGTCGCAACTCACTCCCGCGGCTCAGCGCTTCCGTGCGGCCCGCGACCTCCTCGTCGAGCGGCAGACCGACTACGACGCTGCCCGGCGCGACTTCACCTGGCCGGATCTCGACGAGTTCAACTGGGCGCTGGAGCACTTCGACGCCATCGGGGCCGACCCGGCCTCGGCCGACCGCCCGGCACTGTGGATCGTCGAGCAGGACGGGACCGAGGGGAAGTACTCGTTCGCGGAGATGACCCGCCGGTCCAACCGCGTCGCGAACTGGCTCCGCGCGCACGGTGTGCAGCGGGGCGACCGGATCGTCCTCATGCTCGCCAACCAGGTCGAGCTGTGGGACACGATCCTCGCGACGATGAAGCTCGGCGCGGTGCTCATCCCCTCGACGCCGATGCTCGGGGCGGCGGACCTGCGGGACCGCATCGACCGGGGCGCCGCGAAGCACGTCGTCGTCCGGGACACCGACGTCGACAAGTTCGACGACGTCCCCGGCGACTACACCCGCGTCGCCGTCGGGCCCACGACCCCCGACGGCTGGCTGGACTTCGCCGAGGCGGACTCCGCCTCGGAGACGTTCGAGCCCGACGGCGCGACGAAGGCCTCCGACACCCTGCTCCTCTACTTCACCTCGGGCACCACGGCGAAGCCCAAGCTGGTGCAGCACACCCACGTGTCCTACCCCGTCGGGCACCTCTCGACGATGTACTGGATCGGCCTCGAGCCCGGCGACGTCCACTGCAACATCTCCTCGCCGGGATGGGCGAAGCACGCGTGGTCGAACGTCTTCGCGCCGTGGTGCGCCGAGGCGACGATCTTCATCTACAACTACAGCCGCTTCGACGCCGACGCGATGCTGAAGACGCTCGTCGACAAGAACGTGACGACGTTCTGCGCGCCCCCGACCGTCTGGCGGATGCTCATCCAGGCCGACCTCGGCCGGTGGCAGGTCCCGATGCGCGAGCTCGTCGGCGCCGGCGAGCCGCTCAACCCCGAGGTCATCGAGCAGGTCCGGGACGCCTGGGGCCTGACGATCCGGGACGGCTTCGGGCAGACCGAGTCGTCGTTGCAGATCGCGAACACCCCGGGCCAGCCCGTGAAGGACGGCTCCATGGGCCGACCGCTGCCCGGGTTCGAGATCGCGCTGGTCGACCCCGTCTCGGGCGAGGTCGGCGACGAGGGCGAGATCTGCGTGGATTCGTCGAAGCGCCCGGTCGGGTTGATGGTCGGGTACGCCGACGACGACGAGCGCAACGCCGAGGTCATGCGCGGCGGCTACTACCACACCGGCGACGTCGGGGCCCGCGACGCGGACGGCTACATCACCTACGTCGGGCGCTCCGACGACGTGTTCAAGGCCAGCGACTACCGCATCTCGCCGTTCGAGCTGGAGAGCGTGCTGCTCGAGCACGAGGCCGTGGCGGAGGCCGCCGTCGTGCCCTCGCCGGACCCGCTGCGGTTGGCGGTGCCGAAGGCCTACGTCGTGCTCGCCCGCGGCTGGGAGCCGGGGGAGAAGGCCGCGCGGGCGATCCTCGAGTACGCCCGCGAGCACCTCCCGGCCTACAAGCGGGTGCGCCGCCTCGAGTTCGCGGAGCTGCCGAAGACGATCTCCGGGAAGATCCGTCGGGTCGAGCTGCGGACGCGGGAGAACGACCTGCGCGCCGACCCCTCCGCCGGTGGTGCCCCCGAGGGCGAGTGGTCCGACGAGTCGCTGGGCCTGCGGTCGTCGTCGTGAGCTTCTCGTTCGCGGTCGTGCCCCGGTACGCCGAGATCGACCAGCAGGGCGTGGTGTTCTTCGGGCACTACCTGACCTGGTGCGACGAGGCCTTCACCGCCTTCCAGTCCGCGGTCGGCTACCCCTACCCGGAGATGATCGCCGACGGCGTCGACATCCAGATCGTGCACGCGGAGCTGGACTACGCCGCGTCGGTCTCGTGGGGGGACGCGGTCTCGGTCGTGGTGGAGAACGAGAAGGTCGGGACGACGTCGTTGACGACGCGCTTCTCGATCCGCCGGCGGGGCTCGGCATCGGAGCCGTGGGGGGACGCGGTGGTCGTGCGGCTGGTGCACGTGTGCGTGGACGCGTCGGCGTTCACGAAGACGGCGGTGCCGGGCCGGTTGGCGGACGGGTTGGCGGCCTCGCGGGGCTGACGTGGTGTGTCGTGACCGAGTCGCGGCGACTCGGTTGCGAAGTTGGTCTCTCGGCTCGGCATGATCAACAGGCCTGGGTGGGTGTCGGGAGCGCGGGCGGCGCCCCCTGCAGGCCTGTTGATCATGAACGCGGGCGATAGGGGTGGATTTCTCCGATTCGCCCTCGTGGGGTCGGTGTCCTCGTCTACGTTGCGAGTCATGAGCGCTCCGGTGCCGCCGCCCGGTCCGGGGTCGGCGCCGCTGGTCCAGGCGTCCGACCCCGCACGGCTGACCAACGGTCAGGTCCTGCCGCGCCAGGTCGTCGACATGCCGACCGGCGGGTCGTTCACGGTCGACCTCGAGCGCGCCCCGCAGACCCTCCGGGATCTCACGGCCGCTCGGGATGAGCTGGCGACCTGATGAAGGAGGCCCGCGCGCTGGGAAGGTCGATCCTGGCTCGGCCGACGAGGTGAGCCGGGACGCCGCCACGGTCCTCGGGGCTGTTGCCGACGGCGGCCAGGGTTCGCTGATCGCGCGCTCGAGGCGGGGCTCGCGCGGCTCGAACTCAGCTCATCGATGCCGTCGACGCCGAGATCGGGCCTACACGGCGTCCGAGGGTGAGAGCCGCGAGCGCCTTCGATGAGACCCGCTCGTAGGGTCGCTCCTCTGGCTGCGCCGCTCGTTG
Source organism: uncultured Actinomycetota bacterium (assembly GCA_963849235.1). Lineage (GTDB taxonomy): Bacteria > Actinomycetota > Actinomycetes > Mycobacteriales > Pseudonocardiaceae > Actinomycetospora. Next base: position 102,692 of record CAWKGY010000023.1, read on the forward strand.
CCTGCTGGTGAGCGCTGCGGTGCGCCGGGCGCCCTGCCTCCCCGAGCGCGCCGCCGTCGAGCTCCGCCACCGCGATCGGTGCGCCAGTCGTGGCCAGCGCCTCAGACGGTTCGGCGTGCAGCTCTGACCGTGCTCGCTCGCTCTGCGCCCGCCGAACTCGTCAGCCTCGGGCTGGACTCCGTAGGGAGCCAGCGCACAACGGTATGACAGTTCCCGGAGTCGTGACGGTGCGCATCGGACCGTGCGCAGAGTCTGGCGCTCAGCGTGTGATCATGCCGACCGGGACCTGCTCGCGGACACCTACCGAGCTCACCTGGACCCGGTCTTCGTGCCGACGACCATCGAGGGGTTCCCTGCGGTGACGGCAGAAGAGCAGGCCGAGGCGAGCTCAACATCTGCACCGTCACCACCGGCGTTGGGTCCGGGCGGCGCTCGACGCACGTGGATCGGTCCGGGGACCCAAGACCTGGCAACGACGCGTGCGAGTTCGCCGAGCAGGCCACGGCGCTGGTGATCCGCAAGCTCCCGCCCCAGCGCTGAGGCTCCTCGACCCCGTCGGCCGGCCGAGCCGGGGTGAGTCGCGGTCCGGGGTCAGCGGGACGCGCTCGCCGAGATGAAGATCCGAACTTCGTGAGCGTGTCGCATCGAATCTTGCGCGTGTCGCTCCCGAAGTCGTGATCATGTTCCTCCGGGCGAGTTGGCCCGTCGCCGGCCAGCTCGTCACCTGTCTCGGCTGGCCCTGCTGGGGGTGAGCGGTGAGGTCTGGGTCAGCCGGGCCACTCTTCGAGGTCAAGATCCGAACTTCGTGAGCGTGTCGCACCAGGTCTTGCGCGTGTCGCTCCCGAAGTCGTGATCATGGTCGGCCAGGCGCTGAGTTCGCCGGGTCCTGGCCCACTCAGACGAGTCGAGCGCCGCTCCCCGGCCGGTCCGCCCCGGCCGGTCCCGTCGCCGCCCGCCGACACGAGCCGGCCCCGGGCCACCGCTAACCCACCGTCAGCCCCGCTCCCGAGCGCGGAGCGCGAACGGCAGGATCGACCCGCGCAGCAGGGCCGGGCCGTCGATCGAGGCCAGCGACGGGGAACCGCGACAACCGAGACGTCGCCAACCCCACCGGGTCCTCCACCGCGTCGACCCGCCCCGTCAGGTAGGCCCACTCGTGCTCGTCGGAGCAGTAGGGCAGCACCGTCGGGAACACCTCGTCGAACCGCCCGATCATCCGGCGCAGGGTGTCGTGGCGCCACATCGTCGGGCAGCCGGCCTGGGAGCACACCGACCCGCCGGGGGCGAGGACCGAGGCGCACCGCCGCAGGAACGGGGTGCCGTAGAGCCGGGCGTGCTGGGCGGGGTCGTCGACCTCGACGGGCTCGTCGGGCAGGTCGACGATGACGACGTCGTAGCGGTCGCCGCGCTCGGCCGCGTCGGCGAGGAACTGCCAGCCGTCGGCGTAGTGCACCCGGACCGGTCCGCTGCCGTTCTCGGCGGCGTCGAGCTCCGTCGGGGAGTAGCCGTACGGCAGGAGCTCCGCGCACCGCCGCACGCACTCGGCGTCGATGTCGACGTGGTCCACGTGCGCGGCCCCGGCGGCGACGGCGAGCTGGGAGACCACGCCCTCGCTCGACCCGACCACCAGCACCCGCTCCAGCGAGTCCGCCAGCAGCAACGGCGGCACCGCCAGCGCCTCGTGGTAGGTCAGCTGGGTGGCCTCGGTCGACTGCCGCTCGCCGTCGCAGAACAGCGAGATCCCCTGGGCCGTGCGCGCGACGATCATGTCCTGCCAGGCGGTGCGGCCGTGCCAGAGCACCTCGTCGATCCGCCACCGCCGCCGCATCCCCGCGGCGAGGGGCTCGTCGACCTCCCGGTGCCCGACGGCGTCGGGGGCGAGGCCGGCCCCGCGCGCGACGACCTGGGCCCGCACCTCGGTCGCGCCGACCTCCCGCCCGAGGACCTCGACGATCCGCTCCGGGTCGGCGTGCTCCCCACAGGTGAAGACGTCGACGAAGGCCGCGCCCGCCTCGGGATAGGCGTGCACCGACGCGTGCGACTCGGCGAGGAGGGCGAGGACGGTCGTGCCCTGCGGCTCGAAACGATGGGTGACGACGTCGAGGGTGGACGCCCCGCCGTCGTCGAGCGCGGTCCGGAGCGCGCGGGCCAGGGCGGCGTCGTCGCCCAGGAGCGCGGGCGCGACGCCGCGGAGCTCGGCCAGGACGTGGCGGCCGGAGAACGAGGCGGACGGGGTGCCGGCCGTGGGGGAGGGGCAGGCGGCGGGACGGGTCAAGCGGTCTCCTCGGTGGCGACGGCGGATCACGGTGGGCAGCGGCGGGAGGCCGTTGAACCCGACCGAGGCGTAGCTGGCGGTGTAGGCGCCCGCGCCGAGGAACTCGACGACGTCGCCGGGGGCCAGGTCGAGGGGCAGGCGCACGTCGGCGCGGCGGTAGAGGACGTCGTCGCCGTCGCAGGTGGGCCCGGCGAGCACGACGGGTCCGCGGGGCGCGTCCGGCGGGTGCCCGGGGGTGCGGAGGCGGTACACGATCATCTCGCCCTCGGTCTCGGCGAGGCCCTGGTAGCGCCCGACGTCGAGGTAGACCCACCTCCGGCCCGCGCGCTCGGCGACGAGGACGACCTCCGCGACGAGGACACCCGCGTCGGCGACCAGCGCTCGCCCCGGCTCGGCCACGAGCGACGGCCGCCACGACCCGACGCCGGGCACCTCGGCGTGCTCGGCGAGGGCCGCGCGGACCGAGGTCGGCGCAGGACGCGAGGTCGGGCACCGGACCGGCACCGTGCCGCGTCGGGAACCCGCCGCCCACGTTCAGCTCGGGGACCGGCGCCCCGAAGAGCTCGACCGCCCGCGCCGCCGCGACGATCCCGCGACGCCAGGCATCCGGGTCGGTCTGCTGGGAGCCGGGGTGGAAGCCGAGGCCGTGCGGGCGCAGTCCGGCGGCGCGGGCGCGGGCCAGGAGCGCGGCGGCCTCGTCGGGCGCGACGCCGAACTTGCCGGCGAAGGGGGTGGCGGAGCCGGTGTCGTCGGCGCCGAGCCGGACGGTGACCGCGGCGCCGGGGGCGAGGCGGGCGAGGAGGTCGACGTCGGCGGCGGCGTCGGTGGTGAAGCGGTGCACGCCCGCGGCGACGGCGGCGCCGACGTCGGCGGGCTTCTTGACCGGGTTGCCCCAGCTCAGGCGCTCGGGAGCGACGCCGGCGAGCAGGCAGGCGTCGAGCTCACCGACGCTCGCGAGGTCGACGCTCGCGCCGCGCTCGGCGAGCAGCGCGAGGACCTCCGGGTGCGGATTCGCCTTGACGGCGTAGGCGAGCTCGGCTTCGGGCAGGGCGTCACGGAACGCGCGAGTGTGCGCGGGCCACGACGGCGAGGTCCAGCTCCAATCGTGGACTGACCATGACCCGGTCGGACCAGCGAGAGGTCGGCTCGACGACACGTTCGTGCGTCGGCACGGCCGCGCTCTGCACCCACGGCTCCCATCGTGCCCCGTCAGCTCCGCGAGAAACACGAAACGGCTGACTCCCGACACATCGGACGCGTAGCCTTTCGGATCTCCGGCTCGGTGGACCGGGGGTGGCGGGTCGGGGAGAGAGTGGGACAGGTATGCCTTCGGGCTCCCTGAACGGGTGGGGGACGGACCGCCGTCGGCGGAGGTGGCCGCGCTGGTCGGCCCGCAGCACGGCGGTCACGGGTCTCTTCGCGGTGGCGATCCTCGCGGCGGCGCTGGGCGTCGGTCGCACGGTGATCGCGCCCGTCGGACCGAGCGACAGCCGCCGGGACGGCGGGGACCTCGCGCGCGCTCGCGAGCGACACCGAGGACGCCCCGGCGGACCCCGGTGGGGCGGCCCCGGGCTCGGGGTACGGCGCCGGCTCGGGCTACGGCCCCGGCACGGGCACTGCCCCGGGCGCCGGCTCGAGCGCGCCCGGCGCCCACCTCGGGACCTCGCCCGCCCCCGCGCCCTCCGACGGCGTGCCCGGCGCCGCCCCGTCCGACCCGGGAGCCGCGCCGGGCTCGGACGACGCCCTCGCCCCGCCGTTGACCCCCATCCCGCTGCCCGGCGCCCGCCCGCTCGGGAGCGCCCCGGCGCCTGCGTCGAGCACGCCGTCGGGGTGGGAGCCCCCGTTGGCGCCGATCGTGCCCGGCGCCTCGTCGCCTCCCGCGGCGCAGTCTCCCGACGCCGAGCCCGCGGCGCCGCTCGCGCCGATCGTCCCGCCGGGAGACGCGTCGACGCCGGCCGCACCGGCGCCCGCCGGCCCGCCGGTCGCCGCCCCGCCGCGGGTGCAGGACGTCCCGGGCCAGGTGCTCGGGGGTCTCGTGCCCACGCGTGACCGGGGCGGGGAGGCCGGCGAACCACCGAAGAAGGCCGACGCCCCGAAGCCCGGCTGCCGCGAAGGCGGACACGCCGAAGGAGCAGTCCCCGAAGAGGGCCGACGCGCCCCGGGCCGCCCCGAAGGGGCCGCCGAAGGTCGACGTGCCGAAGGTCGAGGCGCCGACGAAGGCCGACACCGGGCGCAGAGGTGCCGAGAAGCGCGACGGGACCGGTGCCCAGGGCGGCGCAGACCCCCGCCGTCGCGGTCCCGGCCGTCGCGCCGGAGGGCTGGCCGATCCCGATGCTCGGCCCCAGCAGCTCCGACCCGCCGTCCTCGTCGGCAGCGCCACCGACCGCGGACCTGCCCGGCGAGGCGACCGCGACCGGTACCGGGTCGACCCTGGCCCCCGGGACCGGCGGCGCGGACTCCCCGCTCGCGCCGACCACCGGCTCGCGCGGCGGCTCGGGCGCCCAGCCCGAGGGCTGGCCGATCCCGACCCTGGGCCCGGCCTCCACCGACGCGCCCCCCGGCTCGTCCGACGGGATCACGACGACGACGGGTGCCGCGCCGACCGGCACCGACGCGCCCCGCGGTGACGACGTCGCCCGACGGCAACCGGTCGACCGAGACCGACCCGTCGACGGGCGTCGTGACCACCCGCGCCCGCGCGGTGGACCCGTCTCGGGCTCGGTGACCACCCGCTCCACGCGGACCGACCCGACCGCGCGCTCGCGGACGACGCAGACCACGACGCGCTCGGCCGACGCGCTCCGACGGTCGAGGTCACCACGACGCGGGAGCCGACGGACGCCGCCGGGCCAGCGGACCCGACGAGCACGGGGCGCACGAGCAGCCGGCCCCGTCGCTCGGAGGCCTCGGCCACGAGCGTCGAAGACGGCCAGCGTCGAAGTCGGCCGGCTCGAAGACGGCCGGCTCGAAGTCCGCTCGAAGTCGGCCGTCGAAGACGTCGCCTCGAAGTCCGCCGCTCGACGTCGTCCTCGATCCTCGGGCCTCGGACAAGAAGTCGACGTCCTCGGTGAAGTCGAGCACGTCGAAGGGCTCGGACGGGTCCACGGTCCGGGAGACGACGACCTCGGACGGCGACGGCAACAGCGTGACCCGCAAGAGCGTCACGAGCTCGGACGGCGACTCGAAGACGACCTACGTCGCGCAGTCCTCGGACGGCTCGAAGGTCGAGTACTCGCGACACGTCGAGCCAGTCGTTCGCCGGCACGACGTCGGGCACGGAGGGATGGTGGTCACGGCTCTGGACCTGGTGAGGCCGCCCGGCGGCCGGGTAGCCGCACGGATGGCCGCCCCCGCACGCACCGCGGCGGACCGTGAGGCCCGCCTGCACCGTCCCTGGGTCCCGCGGCACCTCCGCGTCACCCGCTCCGCGCAGGAGCACCCGCACGCCGCCGAGATCGTCCGGCGCTGCGAGGCGCTCGGCACCACCGACATCGAGCTGCTGCGCGGCGACCGCATCACCGGGGTGCGCGGCGAGACCGAGCGCGAGACCTACACGCGGGCCAAGGCGACCCTCGCCGTCGTCGTGAGCCCCGACTCCGCCCGCAGGCTCGACCCGATCCCGCCGAGCGCGGACTGGCGCGTCGACCTGGCCCGGGGCTGCCCGGCGCACTGCCAGTACTGCTACCTGGCCGGGTCGCTCACCGGGCCGCCGATCACCCGGGTGTACGCCGACCTGGACCGGATCCTCGCCGGCCTCGACGACTACGTCGGCCACGGCAACGTGACCTCGACCAACGCCGCCCGCGCCCACGAGGGCACCACCTTCGAGGCGTCCTGCTACACCGACCCGCTGGGGATCGAGCCGGCGACGGGCAGTGCTCGCGGCGGCGATCGGCCACGTCGGGACCCACGAGTTCTCCGGCCCGGTGCAGCTGCGGGCCACGACGAAGTTCGCCGACGTCGCGCCACTGCTCGACCTGCCCCACCACGGCCGGACCCGGCTGCGGTTCTCGCTCAGCCCGTGGTCGCGCTTCGAGGGCGGCACCGACCCGGTCGCCGCCCGGGTCGCGGCGCTGGGGACGCTCGGCGCACGCGGGCTGGCCGGTCGGGGTGACCCTCGCGCCGATCATCCCGGAGCCCGGCTGGGAGGAGGCCTACGCGGACCTGCTCGACGAGGTCGCCGCCGCCGTCCGTGGCTCGGGCGCCGACCTGACCGTCGAGTGCATCACCCACCGGTTCACGCCGGGCAGCAAGGAGGTCCTCGAGGGCTGGTACCCGGCGACCCGCCTCGAGATGGACCCCGAGCAGCGTCGCACCAAGCGGGGCCGCTTCGGCTCGGTGAAGCACGTCTACGCCGACGACGTCATGGCCGCGCTGCGCACGCACGTCACCGGTCTCGTCGAGGAGCGGATCCCGGACGCCCGGTTGCTCTACTGGACGTGACGTCCGGGTACAGACGGCCCATGCCACTGCCGCCACCCGGGCCTGACGCCCACGTCCTCGTCACCGGCGCCTCCTCCGGGATCGGCGCCGCCATCGCCCGGGCCCTCGCGGCCCGCGGCTACCCGACGCTGCTCGTCGCCCGGCGCGAGGAGGCGCTCGCCGAGCTCGCCGAGGAGCTGCGCGGGCTCTCCGGGCTGACCGCCGAGGTGCACGCCGCCGACCTCGGCACCGACGAGGGCCTCGACGTCGTGCGCACGATCCTGCTCGACGACGAGCGTGTGGTCGGCCTGGTCAACGCAGCGGGCTACGGCGTGACCGGTCGGGTCGCGGATCTCGCCGACGAGAAGGGTCGCGCGGCGCTGGACGGGCTCGTGCGGCTCAACGTCCTCGCGCTGCACGACCTGACCGTGGCCGGCGTCGGCGCCCTGGTGCGCCGCGCCGCCTCGAGCAGGCGGACCGGGGCGATCCTCAACGTCTCCTCGATCACCGCGTTCCAGCCGCTGCCGGGGGTGGCGAGCTACGCGGCCAGCAAGGCGTTCGTGCAGTCGTTCTCCGAGGCCGTGCACGCCGAGCTCTCCGGGACCGGGGTCACCCTCACGACGCTGAGCCCGGGCCTGACGCGCACCGGGTTCGCCGACGCGGCCGGCACCGACGCGTTCGACACCGCGCCGGGGTTCGTCGTCGGGGAGGCCGAGGAGGTCGCGGAGGCGGGGGTCGCGGCCATGGTGGCCGGGCAGCGCAGCGTCGTGCCCGGGCTGGTGAACCAGCTCAGCGCCGCGGGCGGGCGCCTCGCCCCGCGGAGCCTGCTGCTCCCGGCGGTCAACACCGCCATGGACTGGTTCACGTGAGGTGCCTGCGATCATCGACGACGTGGCCGTCACCGGAGAGGACCTGCACGCGCGCGGCGAGGAGTTCGCCGAGTTCTGGCGGGAGTACCACCTCGGCACGCTGACCAGCCTGCGCCGCGACGGCAGCCCGCACGTCGTGGCCGTCGGGGTGACGCTCGACCTCGACACCGCGACGGCCCGCGTCATCACCCGACGCGGCAGCCAGAAGGTCGCGAACGTCCGGCGGGCCGAGGGTTCGCCCGACGGGGGCGCGCGGGTCGCGGTCAGCCAGGTCGACCGGGGGCGGTGGTCGACGCTCGAGGGCATCGCGGTGGTGCGGGAGGACCGGGAGTCGGTCGCCGACGCCGAGGCCCGCTACGCGGCCCGGTACCGCACGCCGCAGCCGAACCCGGAGCGGGTGGTCATCGAGATCGCGATCACGCGGGTCCTCGGCAGTCGCTAGACGTCCGGGCCGGTGAGCAGGCGCGTCACGACCTCGGCGCGGTGAGGTCGTAGACCGTCGTCCCCCCGACCGTCGTCGCCGCGAAGTGCTGCTTCACCCAGGCGGTGATCTGCACCGTGTCGGCGCTGCCGCCGGTGTCGGGGACCTCGGAGAGGCCCTCGCCCAGGAAGTAGTGCACCTGCCCGGAGGCGACGAGCGCCTGGAACTGCGCGAGCGTCGGGGAGGGGTCGGTCCCGTTGAACCCGCCCAGCGGCATCACGGGCGCACCGCTCGCGAGCTGGTAGCCCGCGGCCGCCATCGACCCGGCGGTCGCCGCGACCCAGGTGTGCCCCGCCGCGCCGGCCTGCAGGAAGGCGGTGAGCGTCGCCGACGGCTGCGACGCGCTCAGCAACGCCATCGCCCCGCCGGGACCACCACGCCCCGGACCGCCCTGGCCCGCTCCGTTCTGGCCGGCCCCGTTTGGGGTCGCTCCGTTCTGTCCGGCCCCGTTCTGGCCGGCGTGCCGAGCTGCCGCGTTCTGACCGAACCCGCCACCGCCGAACCCGCCGGCGCCGAACCGCCGGCGCCGAACCCGACCGCCGAACCCGCCGGCCCCGTGGCCGCGGCCTCCGCCCGGTCCGCCGAAGCCGGACGACGGACCCGCCGTCGGGATGATCTCGGTGTGCGCCGTGCCCGCGGTCTGCACCGCGTAGGCCAGAGGCCCGCCGAGCCCCGCGACGAGCGCGGTGGTCAGCACTCCGGCCGTCACGACCCGGCGCAGCCCGGCCCGCACCAGCCCGGCGAGCACGAGGCCGACGGCGGCCGCGAGTCCCGTCACGAGCACCACGACGCGCAGCCAGGGCAGGAACTCCGGCGTCTCCCGCAGCAGCCACCACGACCAGAGCGCGGTGACGACGACGGCGGCCGCGAGCACCCACCGCGGCCAGCCGACCCAGCGGGCCCGCCACAGCTCGACGGCCCCGACGGCGGCCGGCGCCGCGATCCACGGCGCGAGCGCGATGGCGTAGTACGGGTGGATGATCCCCGCCGCGAGGCTGAACACCCCGGCGGTGACCACCAGCGAGCCGCCCCAGAGCAGGACGCCCGCGCGCCGGCGGTCGGTCCGCACGGCCCGCCCGACCAGCACGAGCAGAGCCACACCGAGCACCAGCGCGGCCGGGAGCAGCCACGACACCTGGTTCGCCATCGAGCCGGTGAACAGCGCCGACCACGAGTCGGTGGACGTGGCGCCGCCCATGCCGCCACCGCCCCCGGGCGGAGCCCCGCCGGCGAACCCCGCACCGGGTCCGCCGACCCCTCCCGGAGCGCCTCCGAAGCCGCCGGCCATGCCGCCGTGGCCGCCACCGCCCCCGGCGAGCTGGCCGGTCTCGTCGCCGGTCAGCCGGCCGACGCCGTTGTAGCCGAACGCCAGCTCCAGGACGTTGTTGGTCTGCGAGCCCCCGACGAAGGGCCGCGAGGACGCCGGCCAGAGCTGGACGACCGCGACCCACCAGCCCGCGGAGACGAGCAGAGCCGCCGTCGCGGGCAGCAGCGCGAGGAACCGTCGGCGCCAGGTCCCCGGTCCGGCCGCGAGGTGCAGCGCCAGGAACGCCGGGAGCACGAGGAAGGCCTGCAGCGACTTCGTCAGGAACCCGGTGCCCACGCACGCGGCCGCGAGCACCAGCCACCAGGTCGAGGCGCGCGTCGAGGCGGCGTCCACCGACCGCACCATCGCGTACGCGCCGGCGACGAGCAGCAGGCACAGCAGGGCGTCCGGGTTGTCGAACCGGAACATCAGGGTCGCGACGGGGGTGATCGCCAGCGCCGCGCCGGCGAGCAGTCCGGCGGCCGGCCCCGACCAGCGCCGCACCGCCCCGGACAGCAGACCGACCGCGCCGACGCCCATCAGCGCCTGTGGCACCAGCACCGACCACGACGAGAGCCCGAAGAGCCGCACCGAGAGCCCCAGCACCCACAGCGAGGCCGGCGGCTTGTCCACCATGATCGAGGCGGGAGCGTCGGACGCCCCGAAGAACCAGGCCTTCCAGCTCTGGCCGCCGGCCTGCGCGGCGGCCGCGTAGAACGCGTTGCCCCAGCCCGAGGCCGAGAGGTCCACGAGGTAGAGCACCGCGGTCGCGACGAGCAGCGCCCCCAGCGCGGGCGCGTACCAGCGCGCGCTCCGACGCCCGTCCGTCGCGGTGGGCGACACCGGGGCGGACGGCGGCTCGGCGGTCGGAGGCGTGGGTCGCCGACCGGTCAACAGGCTCATGACGACGAGCGTGGGTGCGACCCGTGATCACGGGGTGGGGCGAGCCTGTGGGCCCGCTGTGCGTCGCCGCGCCTCGCAGGATCGGCGGCGTGAGCAGCCCGGAGCCCGCGCCTGGGAGGAGGCACCTCCCTAGGTCTGCAGCGGGACCAGTTCGCCGACGAAGGAGTCGAGGAAGTCGTCCCAGCGCCGGGGTGCGACGGCGGGCCGGACCACGAACTTCGTGATCCCGCCGTCGACGAACTCCCCGACGAGGCGGCGCGCCTCGGCCCAGTCGCGCGCGATCAGCGCGGTCGGGTCGACCTCCGGCCGGCGTCGCGCGGTCGTCGCGAACGCCCGGTCGACGTCACCCTCCGCCGCTCCCGGCGGCATGACCAGCAGGTTCGTGCCGTAGTGGTCCTCCTCGACCTCCCGGCCCGCGGCGTCGGCCGCGTCGGCGATCACGGAGCGGGCCGCGGCGGCCTCGGCCGGGGTGACGAACGAGGCGAGCCAGCCGTCGGCCAGGCGCCCGACACGGCGCAGCGCGGCGGGCACGAGGCCGCCGAGCCAGAGGTCCAGGGGCTTGGTCGGACGCGGGCCGACCGTGGCGGCGTCCAGGGTGAAGAACCGGCCGTGGTGGGTCACGACCTCCTCGGTGAGCAGCCGCCGGACGACCACGAGGGCCTCCTCGAGCACCGCGGCGCGCGGTCCGGGCACGGGGTAGGCGGTGCGCTCGGACGGCGTCGCCGGCTGCAGCCCGAACACCGGCAGGATCCGGCGCGGCGCGAGCGCGGCGAGCGAGGCGAGCTGGTGCGCGACGACCGCGGGGTTGCGGCCGGGGAGCACGACGACGCCGGTGCCGAGCTTGAGGTGCTCGGTGCGGCCCGCGGCCCAGCCCAGCGCGGTCAGCGGCTCGACGGCCTCGGTGGCGATGCGGTCCGGGAACCACACCGAGTCGATGCCGCGGCGCTCGCAGCCGTCGACGAGCATCGCGGTGTCCTCGGCGGGGCCGCGGTCGAGCGGACCGGCGCCGATCCCGACGCGGACCTTCAGCTCCGTCGGGCTCATGCGCTGGCCCCCGCCGCCTGGCGGACGAGCCCGGCGCGGCGGCCGAAGTCGTCGAAGAGCCGCCACGACGCGACGCGGGAGGCCTCGGCCCGCTCGGCGGTCTCGGCGCGGAGGCCCTCGGTGGTGATGCCCAGGTCCGCGAACCGGTCCTCGAGCGGGGCTCCCGGTCCAGCGGGCCACCCAGGTCTCGAACTCGGCCGGGGTGATCTCGGGGTGGAACTGCACGCCGAGGTGGCGGTCCTGCCGGAAGGCCTGGTCGCAGCGCGCCGAGCGGGCGAGGACCTCGGAGGTCGGCCGGGGCGGTGAACGCATCGAAGTGGAACTCCATCCACGGGCCCTCGACGATCACGTCGGGCGTCGCGGAGGTGATCGTGCGCCAGCCGTTCTCGTGGCGGCCGTCGGCGGGGTGCGCGGTGCCGCCGAGGACGCGCGCGAGCAGCTGACCGCCGAAGCAGATCCCGAGGATCGGCACGTCCGCGGCGATCGCCCGGTCCAGGTAGGCGATCTCGTCGGCGAGCCACGGCACCGTGTCGTCCCACGCACCGTCGGCGGATCCGAGCACGGCGATCGCGTCGAGCCCGGCGGGGTCCGGCAGCTCGGTGCCCGCGACGCCGGGCACGATCGCCACGCCGCGCTCGGCCGCCCAGGTCGCCAGGGTCCCGGCCTGCACGAGCACCGTCTCGGGCGTCACGTCGTGGCCGATCACGAGCATCGTCGGGGAGTCCATGCCGGGATCAACGCACGGGACCGGGGACTTCGTCCATGTGAGCGGATTTCGTCGCCGGGGCAACATCCTCTCCGGACGCAACGAACGACGAACCCGCTACAAGTGGGCGCGGGAGGCTCCCCGCGCCGCCCACCTGGAGGTCCCGTGAAGCCCTGCGCGTTCTGCGGCGTCGTGGCCGGGACATCCCCGGCCCACGTCGTGCACAGCGACGAGGCGACGGTCGCGTTCCTCGACGTGAAGCCGGTCTTCCCCGGCCACGTCCTGCTCGTGCCGCGGGACCACGTCACGACGCTGAAGGACCTCCCGGTCGAGCAGGTGCCGGCGTTCTTCGCGCTCGCGCAGCGGCTCGAGCGGGCCGTGGAGTCCGCGATGGACGCCCCCGGCTCGCTGGTGCTGATCAACAACGTGGTGAGCCAGTCGGTGCCCCACCTGCACCTGCACGTGATCCCCCGGCGCCCCAAGGACGGGCTCCGCTTCTTCCTCGGGCCGCGTCACCCCTACCGCGACACGGACGAGGCCGAGGAGGTCGCGCAGCGCATCGGGGAGGCGCTCCGGGGTGACGGGATGGCGGCGGCCCAGTAGGCCGTACAGAGCACGTTCACCGCCGCTGAACGGCCGTTCTCGCGGGTCTGCTCGGGGGTGAGTGGACGGTACGACGCGCTCAGCGGTCTCAGGTTGTACGTCCGATCAGGTGGATCCGCCCCATCCTCACCGCTCGTGCTGAGATAGTCACGGTGCGCGGACGGGCGGGGAGGGTCACCGACCGGTCACGTTCCGCGACGGACAACGACGCTGACGGCGGAGGTGGGCATGACGGTCCTCGGGTGGGTCGCCGTTCTCGTCGGGGCGTGGTGCGTCGTCTCGGTCGTCGCGGCCCTCGGGCTCGGGGCGCTGCTGCGCCGGGGCTCGGTGGTCGACGGCGATCTCAGCGACCAGGGCCGCGGACGCTGCGCGCTCTCCGACAGCGCGCTCGCGATGTGGCTGGCGGAGCTGCCGCGCGTGCCGGACTCGCCCGGGGTCCTGATGGACGACATCCCGGCGCAGCGCCCGCGCGATGTCGACTCCGGGTTCTCCGAGGTGCCGACCCTGCGGTAGGTGCGGACCTACCGGTCGACGCCGATCGCCGACCGCACCGAGCCCAGCACCCGCCGGGCCCGCTCGCGGGCGATCTCCCCGCCACGGGCGAGGACGTCGTCGAGCTCGCTGTCCGGCTCCATGAGCGCCTCGTAGCGCTCGCGGAACGGTGCCAGCCGCTCCTCGAGGACGTCGGCGAGCTGGTTCTTCAGCTCGCCCCACCCGACGCCGCCCGCCTCGAGCCGACGACGGGTGTCGGCGACGACGTCGTCGGGCGCGAACTGCGCGAGGATCTGGAACACCGCGGACGAGTCGGGGTCCTTGGGGGCCTCGACGGGCGTCGAGTCGGTCGGGATCCGGCGCACCAGCTTGCGCAGCTTCGACGCGGGCAGGGAGAGCGGGATGTAGTTGTCGTAGGACTTCGACATCTTGCGGCCGTCGAGCCCCGGCAACGTGTGGCCCGTGGTCTCGGCCGGGATCACGGCCTCGGGGATCGTGAACCGGTAGCCCGAGCCGTAGAGGTGGTTGAAGCTGCCGGCGATGTCCGCGGCGATCTCCACGTGCTGCGCCTGGTCGCGCCCGACCGGGACGAGGTCCGCCTCCATGATCAGGATGTCGACGGCCATGAGGATCGGGTAGTTGTAGGTCCCCATGTTGATGCCGGCGTCGGGGTCCTCGCCCGCGGCGATGTTCGCGTCCCGCGCCGCCTTGTACGCGTGCGCGCGGTTCATCAGGCCCTTGCCGGTGACGCAGGACAGGATCCACGTCAGCTCGAACGTCTCGGGGACGTCGGACTGCTTGTAGAAGATCGTCCGCTGCGGGTCGAGGCCGGCGGCGAGCCAGGTCGCGGCGACGGCGCGCGTCCAGTGGTGGAGCTGCTCGGGGTCCCGCGCGGTGGTCAGCGCGTGGTAGTCGGCGATGAAGTAGAGCGACTCGTGGTCGCCGGCCATCGCGATCGCGGGCTCGATGGCGCCGATGAGGTTCCCCAGGTGCGGTTCCCCGGTCGGCTTGATCCCGGTCAACGACGACTTCGTCCGTGTGACCGGGGCGTTCTCCGTGCTCACCACGGTGGACCAGCCTATCCCTGCCGGACGCGCTCCCCGCCGATCAGCCCACGGCGGCGTGCGGAGTGCGCCGCCCCGGCTCCCGTGGCAGCAATGGCGCGTTGCTGCCGTCTGACGGGAGAACGGCGCCGTTCGCGCGCCCGTCATCCCGGCCACCGCGTCGAGCAGCGCCCGACGCAGCGCCACCGCCGCCGGACTCGCGTCCCCGCGCGGCCACGCCAGCACGAGCCGCGACCGGACCCCCGCCGCCGAGAACGGCACCGTCGCCAGCTCCTCGGTCCGCAGTGCCGACACCGAGCTCGGCAGCACCGCGACGCCCAGACCCCGCGCCGCGAGCCGGGCGAGCACCGTCGGGTCGCTGGCACTGCAGGTGACGTGCGGCGGGGGAGAGACCGTGGCGCACGCGAGCTCGACGGCCTCGCGCAGGGCGTTGCCCTCGACGGGCAGGACGAGGTCCAGGCCGGCGAGGTCGGCCGGCCCCGCCGAGCGCGCCGCGGCCAGCGGGTGGTCCGGCGGCACCGCGACCACCAACGGCTCCTCGGAGACGATCCGCTCCTCGAGCTCCGCGGGCAGCGGTCCCGCCGCGCCGACCAGCGCCACGTCCAGCCGTCCCGAGCGCAGGCCGTCCAGCAGCGCCCCCGACCCCTGCTCCACCAGCGAGCACACGACGTGCGGGTGCGCGGCCGAGAAGTCGGCGAGGACCCCCGGCACGTCCAGGAACGGCCCCGAGCTGACCATGCCCGACGCGGGCCGTCCCGCGGAGCAGGCCGTCGAGGTCCTCGACCACCCGCCGTACCCCGGCCACCGCGTCGAGGGCGACCCGCGCGGCGGCCACCACCTCGACCCCGACCGGCGTCGGCCGCACCTGGTGCCCGGACCGGTCGAGCAGCGCGTGCCCGAGCTCGCGCTCGAGCTTGCGGACCTGGGCGCTCACCCCGGGCTGGGCGACCCGCAGGCGTTCCGCGGCGCGGGTGAAGCCGCCGTCGTCGACCACGGCGACCAGGTACTCGAGCTGGTGGAGCTGCACGCCGGCCATCATCGATGCTTCTGCGCCGCAGCACGAGCAGGTCTTCGACTTCTGGCCGACCGCGCACGAGGCTGGAGCCCGTGAGCACCCCGACCGTCGTCCTCGTCCCCGGTGCCTGCCACGGCGCCTGGTGGTACGCCCCCGCCGTCGACGCCCTGGCCGCCCGCGGTCACCGCGCGCTCGCCGTCACCCTGCCCGGACTGTGCGAGCGGGTCGACGAGCTCGCCGCGACGACCAACCTCGCGAGCCACGTCGCCGACCTCACCGAGCACCTCCGACGGGCTCGACGGCGACCTCGTCCTGGTCGGGCACAGCTACGGCGGCATGGTGATCGCGGGCGTCGCCGACGCGCTGCCCGGCCGCGTCGTCGGGCTCTGCCCGGTCGACGGGTTCGCCCCGGAGGACGGCGACTCGTGCTGGTCGTCGGTCGACGACGGGATGCGGGCCTGGTACGTCGACGGCGCCGCGCGCACCGGCGTCCTCGTCGACCCGATGCCGCAGTTCGACGTTCGCGCCACCGGCCATCCGCTGGCGAGCCTCGTCCAGCGGATCCGCGCTCACCGGCGCCCACCACGACGTGCCGGTCAAGCACTACGCGCTGGCCGCGCACCCCGCCTGGACGCCGTACTCGCCGTTCGGTGCGGTCGCGGAGACGCTGCGCGCCGACCCGACGTGGACCGTGCACGACCTCCCGACCACCCACGACGTCCTCGACGGCGGCCCGGACGTGCTCGTCGGCCTCGTCGAGACCGTGCTCGCCGACGTGGCGGACGGCGACCGCGTGACGTGACGGCGTGCGGTGACGACGGCGTCGGGCGGGCAGGATGGCCGCCCGTGACCGTCGAGAACGTCGTGACCCCCGAGAGCCCGGGAACGGACTCCTTCCCCCGTCGCCAGGCGGCGACCCGGCGCTTCACCCTCGGCGCGCCGCGGGGCGTGACGATCGCCCCCGACGGTGCCCGGGTCGTGTTCCTGCGCAGCCGCGGCGGGGACGACCCGGTGACCTGCCTGTGGGTGCTCGACGTCGCCAGCGGCGAGGAGCACCTGCTCGTGGACCCGCTGACCCTCGACGTCCCCGGCGAGGAGGACCTCCCGCCCGAGGAGAAGGCGCGCCGCGAGCGGGTGCGCGAGCAGTCCGGTGGCGTCGTCGACTACGCGACCGACCGCGCCGTCGGGACCGCCGCGTTCGTGCTCTCCGGGCGGGCGTTCACCGTCGGGCTCACCCCCGGCTCGTCACCGGCGCCGCTGCCCGTCGAGGGCCCCGTCGTCGACCCGCGCCCGGACCCGTCGGGGACCCGCGTCGCGTTCGTGCGCGGCGGTGCGCTGCACGTGGCCACCCTCGCGACCGGGGAGACGACGACGCTCGCGACACCGGACGCCGAGCACGTCACCTGGGGGCTCGCGGACTTCGTGGCCGCCGAGGAGATGAACCGCTACCGGGGGTTCTGGTGGGCCCCGGACGGGGAGTCGCTGGCGGTGGCCCGCGTCGACGACGCCGCCGTGAACCGCTGGCACATCGCCGATCCCGCCAACCCGGCGCGCGAGCCCGCCGTCGTCGCCTATCCCGCCGCCGGGACGACCAACGCGATGGTGACGCTGCACCTGCTGGCCCTCGACGGCTCGCGCACCGACGTCGACCTCGGCGACGACGAGTACCTGGCCGCCGTGAGCTGGGACCGGCACGCGCTGCTCGTCACGACCGCGCCGCGGGACCAGAAGCGGGTGACGCTGCGGGAGGTCGACCCGACGACGGGGGCGTCGACGGAGGTGCGCTCCGACGTCGACGACGCCTGGGTCGACCTGGTCCCCGGCGTGCCGGCACACCTCTCCGACGGTGCGCTCGTCTGGTGCGCCGACGCCGACGACGCCCGCCGGCTGGTGGTCGACGGCGAGGCGGTGACCGGCCCGGAGCTGCAGGTCCGGGGCGTGGCCGACGTCGACGGCGACACCGTGCTGTTCACCGCGTCGCTCGCCGGGTCCCCGACGTCGACGGTGCTGCACGTCTGGTCCCGCGACGCCGGGGTGAGCCCGGTGAGCGCGGAGCGGGGTGTCGCGTCTGGGCGGCTGGCCGGTGGGGTGCTCGTCGTCGCGCAGGCCTCGCTCGACCACGAGGGGACGGTGACGACGGTGTCGGCGTCCGGGAGCGCGATGGCGCTGCGCTCGCTCGCCGAGTCGCCCCGCCTCGAGCCCCGGGTGCACCTGTTCAGCGCGGGGGAGCGGCGGCTGGCGACGGCGGTGCTGCTGCCGCGCCACCACATCCCCGGGTCGGAACGGCTCCCGGTGCTGCTCGACCCCTACGGCGGCCCGCACGCGCAACGGGTGGTGGAGGCCCGGGGTGCGTTCCTGACGAGCCAGTGGTTCGCCGACCAGGGATTCGCGGTGGTGGTCGCCGACGGACGGGGGACGCCGGGCCGCGGACCGGCCTTCGAGCGGGAGGTGCACGGGGACCTGGCCGAGCCGGTGCTGGAGGACCAGCTGGCGGCGCTGTCCGCCGCAGCGGTCGAGGTGGAGGACCTCGACCTGTCCCGCGTGGCGATCCGGGGCTGGTCGTTCGGCGGCTACCTCGCGGCGCTCGCGGTGCTGCGGCGGCCGGATGCGGTGCACGCCGCCGTCGCGGGCGCCCCGGTGACGGACTGGGCGCTCTACGACACCCACTACACCGAGCGCTACCTCGGGACGCCCGCGTCGTGGCCGGAGGCCTACGAGCGGTCCTCGATCGTCACCGACGCCGAGCGGCCGCCGAGCGCGTCGGCACCGATGCGCCCGCTGATGCTCGTGCACGGGCTGGCCGACGACAACGTCGTCGCCGCCCACACGCTGCGCATCTCCTCGGCGCTGCTCGCGGCCGGCCGTCCCCACCAGGTCCTCCCGCTCTCGGGCGTCACGCACATGACGCCCCAGGAGGTGGTGGCCGAGAACCTGCTCCGCCTCCAGGTGGCGTTCCTGCGGGGGGCGCTCGGGATGGACTGAAATCCGTCCCGCGGGTTTCTCCAAACGGCCACCACGGGCTTCGCGGACCGTCGACCCTGGTCGGCGGTTCGGGGTGGTCGACGGCGGCGGAGGACCCAGGTGGGTGCGGAACGGCCTGAGGGCGCAGGTGTGGCGCCGGACGTGCGGTTGGAGCTCACGCACGGCCCGGGCGGCCCGGGCGTGCTCGCCGACGGTCGTGCGCTGCCGGTCGCCGCGCACGCCTCCCCGACGGAGGCGGGCCTCGCCGCGGCGCGCCGACACGCGGCCCGGTCGGGCCGTGACCTGCGGGTGGAGGTCGTCGACGGCGCGTCGGTGACCCTCGTGACGGTCAGCCCCCACGGCACGGTGACGCTGCTCGAGCCGCCGGCCACGGGGCCCGTCCTGGTGCGCCCGTCGGTCCCGGAGGAGCCGGTCACGGTGGCCGGTCGCACGGCGGTGGACCTGCCCGCGGCCCGGTGGGTGCCCTCCGGGGTGAGCGCTCCGGTGACCGTCGCGACCACGCCACCCCTCTCGGCCTGGGCCTCCCCGGCGCCGGCGGCTCGGCCGCGGCGTCCGGTGTCGTCGCTCGTGGTCGCGGGCCTGGTCGCCGTCGCGGTGCTCGTGGGGGCGGTCGGCACGGGGGTGGCGACGCTCTCGTCCTCCCAGGCCCTGCCCGGAGCGTGCCGTCCGGTGACCCTCTACTCGGTCGGCGGCCAGGGCGGCTCGTCGGACGTGCTCGGGGGCGTCACGGACCCGCTCGCCAAGCAGTTCGGCGAGAAGGTCTCGGTCGTCACCGTCCCGGCACCACCGACGGGAGGCTCGTTCGCCTCGGCCGAGGCCGACGCGGTCGGCTCGCTCGCGAACGCGGTCGGCGAGCACGTCGAGGGGTGCCCGACCGGTTCGCTCATGCTCTTCGGCTACTCCCAGGGGGCCCAGGTCGCCGGGGACCTGGCCTCGCGCATCGGCACGGGCCTCGAACCCCGCATCCCGGCGAAGCTCGTGCAGGCGGTCGGCCTGTTCGGCGACCCGGCGCGCAGCCCCCGGACCCGCGCGGTCCCCGACGGCACGACGGGCCAGGGCGCCCTCCCGCCGCGCGCCGTCGGGTTCGGCTCCCTCGACGCCCGCACCATCGAAATCTGCGCCCCTGGCGACCCGGTCTGCGACAGCCCGCCCACGTCCGCCTCCCCACCGCTCGAGCAGGCCATCGCCTCGCCGGTGCACGGCTCCTACCAGCAGCTCCCGGTCGCCGCGGGCACCACGGCACCGCAGTGGGCGGCCGCGTCGCTGGGCAAGGTCGTCGCCGCGATCCCCACCGACGCCGGGCCGGCGACGACGGCCGGGACGGCGCCGCAGTCGGGTGGCGGTTCGGCGACGTCCGCCTCGGACGGGTCGGGCGCCGAGCCGACGACGACGCCCGGCTCGGGCGACGCCGGTGCGCGGACCGACAGCGGAGCGACGGGCAGCGGGGACGGCGGGTCGTACGGGAGTGGCAGTGGCGACGCCGGGTCGGCCGTCAGCCCGACCACCGCCCCCTCGGGGTCCACCGCGACCGGCGCACCAGGAGACGGAGCCGGGGTGTCGACCCGCCGCTCCGGGTCGGCGTCATCCTCGACCGATGGCACCGACGGGACCGGCGACACCGCCGCCACTGCTCCGGGTTCGGGGAGCGCCTCCACCGGCTCCGGGTCCTCGGGAACCGTGTCCTCCGGACAGGGTTCCTCGGCAACGTCGGACACCTCGACCGCCGCGCCCACCACGACCGCCGGCCGGTCGGGCTCGACCATGTCGGGCACCGGCACCGCCACGTCGGGCACCGGATCCTCCGGAGAGGGTTCGACCGGCACCGGGTCGACCGGCTCCGGCGGGTCGGGCGACTACGGCTCAGGCGCCGACTCCGGTCCGGGCTCGACGCGCTCGTCGACCGGCTCCGCCTCCGAGGCCCCGACCACCACGAGTACCGCGCCCTCACGGGAGAGCTCGGCGGGTTCCGGGAGCTCGGGAACCGGTAAGCGCGGGGAGGCGAAGGGCAAGTCCACGGGCGCGGCGTGGTCGCTCGACGACGGGCTCGAGGGGTTCAAGTCCACGCCGTGGAACAACCAGAACGCCACGGACCCGAGCGCCGCGCCCTCGCCGAACGTGCCGGGACGCCAGGCCGTGAAGTTCGAGATGCCCGGCGGCGGGAAGCGCACCGAGGCAGAGCCGGACGTCCCCGAGTTCACCGAGGGCCAGAAGGCCTTCGTCGGCTACTCCGGGTTCTTCGACAAGGGCTTCCCGACGAACACCGACACCTGGCAGGTGATCATGCAGTTCAAGCAGCCGGGGACGGGGAGCCCGCCGCTGGCCGTCGAGGTCGGGAAGGGGCAGTTGCGGCTCGCGAACGACGGGACCGGCGAGAAGGACTTCTGCCCGGTCACCGACGGTGCGTTCTCGTTCCAGCTCGGCATCACCTTCGGCGGCGCGGTCGACGCCTGGTGCAACGGCAGGCAGACCCTGAACGGCTTCACGACGCCGAAGCCGAACGTGCAGGGCAGCGCCTACCTCAAGACCGGCATCTACCGCGACGAGTCGATCAAGCAGGACAGCACGCTGTTCCTCAACGACCTCAAGGTCGGCAAGACCCTGGACTCGGTCTCGGGCCTCGCCGGCGCCGGCACGACCGCCGCCAGCGACACCGGCACGACCACGCCGACGACGAGCGCCACTCCGCCCGGCGGCGAACACGGCCACGGGTGGAACCGACTCGGCCTCCGCCGCCGGGTCGGGCTCCGTACGACACCCCGGCGGGGGGCGCCACCACCGGGTCGGCGCGCCGACCACCGGGTCGGGCGCCACCACCGGGTCGGGCGCTACGGCCGCGGCGGGGACCGGCACGAAGACGCTGTGCGACAAGTTCGGGTCCGCCGACATCGACGGCGGCCGGTTCCTGGTCCAGAACAACGAGTGGGGCGCCTCGGACGGGCAGTGCGTGACGCCGACGATCCAGGGCTTCACCGTGGACTCCGGGGACCACGCGAAGAAGGACGCCCCGGCGGCGTACCCGTCGATCATGTCCGGCTGCTGGATGGGCACCTGCACCCGGGGGACGACGCTGCCGACCCGCATCGACGCCCTCGGCCCGATCAGCTCGAGCATCGCGGGCACCATCCCGCCGGGCACGACGTCGAACCTGGCCTACGACCTCTGGGCCGACAGCACACCGCGGAAGACCGGGCACAACGACGCCCTCGAGCTGATGATCTGGCTGGAGGCGACCGGCGGGATCACGCCGATCGGCCAACAGTCCGGGACCGCGACGATCGGTGGGGCCACCTGGGACGTCTGGAAGGGCACCAACGGCGGCGTGAACGTGCTGTCCTACGTGCGCCGGGGAGCCGTCGACCGGGCCCACGCCCTGCCGCTCACCGATTTCGTCAAGGACGCCGTCTCCCAGGGTTCCGTGCGCCCCACCGACTTCCTGACCAACATCCAAGCCGGCTTCGAGCCCTGGACCGGCGGACCCGGCATGGCCCTGACCCGGTTCGACGTGACCTACGGCGGCGCCGCGCCCGCCTCCTTGGGGTGAGCGATCTCTCGGGGCGATCGCCCGAGGACTGCCCTAGCGTCCGCATCGCGACAACCCGACCCGAGGTCCCACCGACCGGCGGGTGAACTCCGGCCGTGATCGGGTACAGGACGGGTCGTCAGCGATCAGTGGGGAGCGTGAGCGTGAGGGCCAGCGATCTGTTCGTCCGGTGCCTGGAGGCCGAGGGCGTCGAGTACGTGTTCGGCGTCCCGGGTGAGGAGAACGCCGATCTCCTCATGTCCATGCGCGACTCGGACATCCGTTTCGTACCGACGCACCACGAGGCAGGCGCGGCGTTCATGGCCGACGTCTACGGCCGCCTCTCGGGTCACCCGGGGGTGTGTCTGTCCACCCTCGGACCGGGCGCGTCGAACCTGGTGACCGGCGTCGCCAACGCCAACATGGACAACTCCCCGGTGGTCGCGATCACCGGGCAGGGCGCGACGACGCGGCTGCACAAGGAGTCCCACCAGGCGATGAACGTCGTCGAGATGTTCACGCCCATCACCAAGTGGACGACGTCGCTGCGGGACGAGACGACGATCCCCGAGGTCATCCGCAAGGCGTTCAAGCTCGCGGAGGCAGAGAAGCCCGGCGCGACGCACGTCGAGCTCCCCGAGGACATCGCCAAGCACGAGGTCGACAGCGCGCCGATCGTGCCGCCGGAGAAGGTCCGACGGCCCGTGCCCGACGACAAGTCGATCCAGGCGGCGCTCGACCTCATCGCCCGCTCCGAGCGCCCCGTGCTGCTCGTCGGCCAGGGCTGCGTGCGCACCCGCGTGAGCCGCCAGCTGCAGCGCTTCGTCGACGAGACCGGCATCTACGCCGGCATGACGTTCATGGGCAAGGGCGCGCTCTCCGACCGGCACGAGCGCAGCCTCTACGCCGTCGGCCTCGGCTCCCGGGACTACGTCACCGAGGTGTTCGAGGCCGCCGACCTGGTCATCGCCGTCGGCTACGACATGGTCGAGTGGCCGCCCGTCGCGCTGGAACATCGGGCGCAGCAAGCGGCTGCTGCACATCGACTTCGACCCGGCGGAGGTCGACGGGGCCTACCGGCCCAACGTCGAGATCGTCGGCGACATCGCGGCGGCGCTCTGGGCGATCAACGAGGGCCTCACCGAGGAGCACCACTTCCCCGACATCGAGGGGCACGCGCGGGCACGCGCCCACCTCACCGAGGAGATCAGCGAGGGCGGGGCGTCCGCCGAGGCCGAGACCGGCGACTTCCCCATGAAGCCGCAGCGCATCCTCGCCGACCTGCGCGCCGAGATGGGCGACGAGGACATCCTGATCTCGGACGTCGGGGCCCACAAGATGTGGATCGCGCGCCACTACCCGACCTACGACCCGAACAGCTGCATCATCTCCAACGGGTTCTGCTCGATGGGGATCGCCGTCCCCGGCGGGGTGTCGGCCTCGCTCGTGCACCCCGACCTGCGGATCGTGCGCGATCTCCGGCGACGGCGGGTTCCTCATGAACGGCGCCGAGCTCGCGACGGCGGTCCGGCTCGGGGTCGCGCCGGTGAACCTCGTCTGGGAGGACAACGGCTACGGGCTGATCACCTGGAAGCAGGAGGTCGAGTTCGGGCGCCACTTCGGCACGGACTTCCCGTCGCCGGACCTGGTGAAGGTCTCCGAGGGCCTCGGCTGCCACGCCCGCCGGCTGACCAGCGCCGACGAGCTGCGACCCGCGCTGAAGGAGGCGTTCGCCCAGCGCGACCGGCCCTCGGTGATCGTCGTGCCGGTCGACTACCGCGAGAACGTCAAGCTGACCCACCGCCTGGGCCAGCTGATCGCCCACTGACGCGTTCGGAGCGCACGGGAGAGCAGGCCCGCCGGGAGGTCAGGTCCTCTCCACCCGGCGGACCGGCTCTCCCGGGCGCCAGAACGTGATCAGCAGCCGGTCGTTCGACGGGGCGATCTGGGTGAGCACCAGCTCGGTGACGTCCACCGCGAAGTACGACCCCTCGGGGCCGTCCCCGGAGTAGGCCACCTCTCGCACCCGCCCGGACACGCGGGCCTCGCCGGGCCACCCGGCCGGATCGCCCTCCGGGGGATCGACCGACGGCGAGTGCAGCGCGATCCGGGGATCACGGCGCACGTCCTCGAGCTTGCGCGACCCGGGCATCATGCCGAGGCGCAGCTCGCCCTCCTCGAACTCCGTCTCGATGCCGGACAGGCGCGGGGATCCGTCGCGCCGCAGCGTCGCCATCGTCTTGTGCTTCCCGCGCGCGAGCAGGGCGGCCACCTGCGCCGCGAGCTCAGGGGCCGCGTGCTCCACCTCGGACCAGTTCGCCACTGTCGAGGTCTAGCAGCGACCCCCGACACCGTCACCGGTTGCTGGTCGTCCCGGGGCGGCTGGGCACCGCGGCCACCACGTCGTCGATCGAGCAGTACCCGCATTCCGGCAGCCCCGCGAGCGCGGTGAGGGTCGCGTCGTCGATGTGTCCTCGATCGGTCGCGTACTCGACGAGGTCGTTCCGCCGGGCCGGGAAGTCCATGCCCTGCAGCGCCTTGCGTACGCGTGCGTCGTCGCGATCGGTCATCGTCCTTCTCCTCCGGTTCGGTCCTCTCCGTGGTCGGTCCGGGCCACTCCCGGACCCACGATTCGGCTGCCCGGAAAGAGGCGTGGCTCACACGTCGACGACGTGAGCAATCCGTCGGGCACGGGCGGGGGAGCGACCGGTTCGACGAGAGTGGGACGTCGTGACGACGCCCTCCACCCGGAACGCGCGAGGTCCGGGGGCGCCGGCCGTCGGCGGGCCCCTGCTCGCGGCCGCGGTCCTGCTGGTCGCCCTGAACCTGCGCGGGCCGATCGTGGCCGTCGCTCCCGTCGTCGACGAGATCCGGGCCGACCTGGGGGTGTCCGCCGCGGTCGCGGGTCTCCTCACGAGCCTGCCGGTGCTGGCGTTCGCCGTGGCCTCGTCGCCCGCCTCCTGGATGATCGGGCGCATCGGGCCGGAGCGCGCGGTGCTCGTCGGGCTCGCCGTGCTGGGCGTCGGGACCGTGGTGCGCTCCTCGGACGGCGTGGCGGGCGCGCTCGTCGGGACCGCGCTGCTCGGCGTCGGGATCACCGTGGGCAACGTCGTGGTGCCGGTGGTGATCGGCCGCGACTTCCCGCACCGCTCCGGTGCCCTGCTCGGGGCGTACACGGCCACGATGAACATCGGCTCGATGATCACGCTGTCGATCACGGTCCCGCTCGCCGACGGCATCGGATGGCGGATCGCCCTGCTCGCCTGGCTCGTCGTCGCGGTCGCCGCGGCGGTGCTGTGGACGATCGCGATCCGCCGCCGCGGTCCCGTCCGCGAGCGCGGCGAGGACGGCGACGACGAGCGCGGGGCCGGCCCGCCCGCGGACGGCCCGACCGGAGGCCACCCGGCTCCCTGGCGCCGACCCGTCGGGTGGCTGCTCGTCGCGGCGTTCGCCGCCCAGTCGTTCAGCTACTACGGGCTGACGGCGTGGCTGCCGGAGATCCTGGCGGACCTGCGGGGCCTCGGGCCGGCGAGCGCGGGCGTGGCCTCGTCGCTCTTCCAGATCCTCGCGGTCGCCGGGGCGCTGGCGACCCCGCTGGTGCGGATGCGGACCGGCAGCCTGCGGTTGGCGTTCGTGCCGGTCGCGCTGGGCTGGCTCGCCCTCCCCGGGGGTCTGCTCCTCGCCCCCGCGGCCTGGCCGCTGTGGTGCGCGCTCGGCGGTGCCGCGCAGGGCGGCGGCTTCTTCGTCTTCTTCTCCGCGGTCCTCGCCGCGTCCCGCACCACCGGCGAGAACCGGCGCCTCGGTGCGTTCATGCAGACCGGCGGGTACGCGGTGGGCGCGCTGGGCCCGACCGTGGTGGGCGCCCTGCACGGGGCCGGCCCGACGACGTCGCCCACCACGGCCTGGTCGCTCGCCCTCGGCGTCGTCCTGGCCACGCTCGTCGTCCTCACGGTCAGCGGGTGGGCGGCGACGCGACGGCGCCCATAGGAGGGCGACGCGACCCCGCCCTGGTCGCTCGATGCACCGGCCGGTAGGAACGTCCCGTGTCGATGACGGTGGACCGGGGGGACGCCGGCCCGGAGGACGCCCAGCACGGAACGTCCGGCCCTGCGGTCGGGTCCCGGGCCGACACCGCGGTCGCCGTCGGGATCCCGACGGTGCTGGTCGCGGTCCACCTGCTCGTGTACGGGCGCTGGATCGTCGACGACGCCGGGATCACCATGGCCTACGCGCGGTCGATCGCGACCGGCGCCGGCCCGGTGCTGCAGCCCGGGGCCGCGGTCTCCGAGGGATGGTCGGATCCCGCCTGGCTCGCCGTCCTGGTCGTCGCGCGGTGGCTGGGCCTGGTCGACCACGGGGCCTGGTTCGGGGTGCCGGACCTGGTCGCCTTCCCGAAGCTCGTCGCGCTCGCGTGCGCCGCGGGGATGTTCTGGGCGTTCCATCGCGTCGCCGTCCGGGTGTCGCGCAGCCCGGTGACGGTGACGGTGCTGGCCGGGGCCCTGACGGCGGCCGTGCCCCCGTTCGTGGTCTGGATCGGCAGCGGACTGGAGAACCCACTGCTGGCCCTCGTCGTCGTGGTGCTCGCGGCGCGGTTGGTCACCGCCGCCCTCGACGGTCGATTGGTCGAGTCCCGCGTGGCGGTGACGTGCGGGCTCCTGGCCGGGCTGGCCGCCCTGACCCGGCCCGACGGCGCGGTCTACCTGCTCGCCCTGCCCCTCGCGGTGCTCGTCGCCCCCGGCCCGGCGGACGGGCGCCGGGGCCGCCTGCGCGCCGCGGTCGTGTCCCTCGCCGTCGGCCTGGCACCGGTCCTGCTCTACGAGGTGTGGCGCGTGGCCACCTTCGGAGCCCTGCTCCCGACGACGGCGCGGGCCAAGCAGCAGGGTGTGCTCTCGACGCTCGACCTCGCCCGTCCGGCCGACCTCGTCGGGCTCGCGGGCTGGCTGGGATGCCTGACGGTGGCCGGCGCGGTCGGCATCGTGCTGTCCCGACGGGCCGGCACGACGCGAGCGGGCGACCCACGAGCCGTCGTGGTGCGCGTGCTCCTGGTCCCCCTCGGCCTCGCGCTGCTGGCCTACGCGGTGCTCGCTCCGGACTGGATGGCGCTCGCCCGCTTCGCCACGCCGGTGTGGCCGCTCCTCGCGCTGCTCGCCGTGGTCGCCGTCGCAGGGGTCGCTCCCCGCACGCCGCTCCGCCGGGCGGCGGGTGCTGGTCGGGGTCGTCGTGCTCGCCGCGCTGTCGAGCGCGGTCAGCTGGACGAGCGCGGCGGCGATCGTTCCGTGCGCACCCGACGCTGCCGCTCTGCGAGGTCGCCCGGTCCACCGCGGAGACCGTGGACGCCGGGGCGGACGCGCTCGGGGTGCGCTCGGGCTCGGTGCTCGGGGTCGACGCGGGCGGCGTGGCGCTCGGGAGCCGGCTGCGGTTCGTGGACCTCGCGGGGCTCACCGATCCCGTGATCGCCGGGTACTGGAGCACCGGGAACATGGCCGGTCTGCGGGACCACATCCTCGACGGGGTGCGGCCCACCTTCATGCGCCTGTGGCACGGCTGGAACATCCCGGAGGAGAGCGGGCTCTTCACCGACCCCCGGCTGGCTCGCGACTACGAGACGCTGTGGTCGGGCCGCAGGGTGGGACCCGTTGGTCCGCCGTGACGCGGTGCCCGACGCCGCACACCTCGCCGCCGCGCAGCTCGTGTCGCAGCAGACCTGGGACGCGGTCATCACCTCGCTGAGCCACGAGGGACCGACCAGCTGGACGTGCGGCGCCGCCGTGCGGCCGTCGCCCTTCGGGACGGCGGCCGCGACGGCGGCGCGGGGACGCTGACGGCGTCCCCTCTGGCTAGGTCTTGCGGACCTCGGTGAAGTTCGCGTACACGATGACGTTCGCCTCGTAGCTCTTCGCGGCGGGGTCGAACACGCCACCGCAGGTGATCAGACGCAGCTCGGAGTCCGGCGTGTCGCCGTACACCTGGTCCGACGGGAAGGCGGCCTTGGGCACGGTGTCGATGTGGGACACCGTGAAGACGGCCGTCTGCCCGTCCTGCCGGGCGACCATGACCTGGTCGCCCGCCTTGACGTCCTTGAGCTTGTAGAAGATCCCGGGCTTCCCGTCCCCGTTGATGTGTCCGAGGATCACGGCAGGGCCGAGTGTCGCCAGGGGTGGGGCTCTTGTCGTACCAGCCCGCCTGCATGGGGTTGGTCAGCGGCGGCACCTGCGAGGCTGCCGTCGGAGTTCTGCCCGAGGTCCATCAGCGACGACGTCGCCCCGATCGACGGCACAGTGACCGTCGTCGGGGTCGACGCCGCCAGGAGCTGCACGGCCGAGTCCGAGGACCCGGACTTCGAGGTCCCGCCACGACGAGGCCGATCAGGGCGAGCACCACGACCAGCCCGATGCCGATCTTCAGGGTCGCCGAGTCGGTCTTCGACCGCTCCCGGGTGGGAGGGGTCTCGTCGGTGCTGGTCATGCGCGGCTCCTCACGCGAGATCACTGGAAGGAACCGTCGCCGGTGTTCACGCCACCCTTGGGGACCGACGCGACCTGGGTCGCGACGACGACCTGCGGGGTGTAGTTCGGCGAGGCGTACCGGTCGCAGCCGCAGCCGCTGTCGTAGTACCGGCCGTAGTAGCGGTGGCCGTAGTCCCGCCGTAGTACTGCGGGGGCGCGTAGATCGTCTCGACCGCGCTGGTGGACGTGGTGCTGCTCGTCGAGGTCGAGGTCGTCGACAGCGACCGACGGCAGGACCGAGAGCGTCGACGGCACCGACGCCACCGAGAGGTCAGCGGACGCACCGAGAGGTCACTGGCGACGCCAGCGACGACGGCACGGACGGCAGCTCGACGACGGCAGGCTCGAAGGCTCGAGCGTGGACGACGGTGCTCGAGTCGAGGACGACCGACGCTCGGTACGCCGCTGGAGCTGGACGACGTCCGGAGGTGCTCGACGTGCTGTCGGTGCTCGGGCTGCTGGGCAGCGCGGCCGGCGCCGCGGTCTGGACCTGAGCGGTCGCGACCCCGGAAGCGACCAGACCGGCCAGCAGGACCCCTGCCGCGACGGCACCAACTCTTCTGACGGTTCTGTGCCGTCTCTGACTCATCCCACACCTGTCCCCTGGTTGGCCGAACATCACGACACACCGCGTGTCGGCTCAGCGACGTGTCCTGTTACGTCGCAACGACGAAGGAGCTGCTCTGGATGCTTACGATTCGGTGACGGACGGACTCGGGGCCACCGACTCCCGCTCTGCGGAACTCGGCGGCGCCGCCCGCCGTGCCCGCCACCGGTCCCGCAGCGTCAGGATCACGCGCTCGGTGCCTGCCGGAGGCAGGAAGACCAGGTAGAGGCACCACATGCCGATGCTGAAGAACCCGACCATGATGAAGAGCTCGATGCTGAGGTGCATGAGGAACCCGGCGCCAGCACCCAGGGCCGCGCCCGCCGGTTCCACACGAACAGCCCGACGGAGAGCTCCGATGAGCAGGGTCCCGAAGGTGAACCACTCGACGAGGAGCGGGGACCCGGCGACGAAGCCCGGCGTCGGGAACCGCAGCTGGTCGAGCATGCGCAGCGCGTAGGTGATCGCCGTGCCGTTGCGCCAGACGTCGCCCTGCAGCTTCGCCCACACCGCCGCGAGGTAGATGACCGACAGCTGCACCTGCAGCATCCGCATCGCCCACGGAGCGCGGACGGGGAACTCCCAGAAGTGCGCCCGGTCCCGCCGCCACCGGTCCCAGGACAGGCTCTCCGCCGGAGGGCGCGAAGATCAGGTAGACCGCGAGCACGCGCAGGAGGATGTCGCCGGAGTTGAGCACGTAGGGGTCGCGGCGCTGCAGGGCGATGAGCCCGATGAGCAGGACGATCGAGGCGATGCGGGGCGACGACCCGATCAGCAGCGCGAGGCCGGCGAGCAGCGTCGCGAGCCAGACGACCGCCAGGACCGGCACCGAGTTCACCGTCGGTGAGGACGCCCCACTGGCCCGCGCTCACCGCGGGCGCGGTGGGGAGCACCCCGTCCGGCCCGTAGAAGGTGAACAGGTGCGGGAGCTGGGTCAGGGTCCAGAGCGTGATGATCGTGCCGTAGGCGATCCGGAAGACCGCGAGGGGTGCGGTCGACTCGGGGGTGAAGAAGAAGCGCTCCCACGCCCCCCACAGCCGCTCACCGGTCCGGCGCGCCGTCGTCCCCGCGCTCATCAGCGCACCCCGATCGAGAAGAAGGGGTGCTCGACCCACGGGGTCCGCGGTGTCGGGGCGTCCGGGGGCTGGCTGACCGACGAGATGTTCACGAGCGTGACGACCGCGGGGGAGTGGCCGGCGGCGCGGTCCTGGGCGGCGACCCACTGGGCGTACGGCGCCCATCGGGGCTTGTTGTCCGGGCCGTTGAGCAGCGTGTCGGCGTAGCGCTGCCACCGGTAGTCCCAGTACTCGGCGAGGCCGTGCTGCATGGGGGCCGGGTAGGTGCGCGTGGTCCCGTCCCGGTCGAGCACCCGCGCCTCGAGGTAGGTGCTCTCCTTGCGCGGGGAGGGCGCGTACACCGCCCAGCCCTGGTCGAGACCGAGCACGTTCGCGACGGGGGCGGCGACGTGCACCAACGCGCGCTTGGTGATCGAGTCGGGCATGTTGATGATCAGGACGGTGCCGAGCAGGACGACGATCACGACGCTGATCAGGGCGCGACCCCGCGTCGAACCCTCCAGGCGCTGCTGCACGTCCGGCAGGTCCTGCTCGTCGCTCTCGGACCGCGTGTCGGTCTCGGTGCTCATCCGGCGCTGTCATGGGCACACTCCGCGATCTGGCGTCACGGTGGGACCGCGCGAGGCTAGCAGCGGGCCGAAGGGCCCTCGCCGGCGGTTTCTCGGCCGGTGACGCCCCCGAAGTCCCGGGTCGACGCCCGGTTGCCCGCGGGCCGACCCCGGACCGGTCGGGTCGGACGGGACCGACCTGCGATCCTCGTGGGATGCCACGTACGCGACGGGACGTCCGCGGTATCTCCTGCGCCATCGGGCTCGCCGCCGTGACCGCCAGCCTGGCGGGGCTCGCCGTCGTGCTGACTGCTCGCTTCGGGTTCCCCGCGCTGCCCGCCCTCGGGCGTGCGGACGGCAACGCCTATGACTTCGGCATCTTCTACCGCTCCACGGTGGCGCTCTGGACCGGTGGAGAGGTCTATCCGTCCGGGCAGCCGAACTTTGCACCGCCCGTGACGATGGTGGCGCTCGGCCCCCTCGCGCTGCTCCAGGCGCAGGCCGCCTACCGCGTCTTCGTCGTGGTGTCGGTGGCCGCGCTACTCGCCGCCCTTGCCTGGGTCGGTCAGTCGGTGCGGCTCCCCGTCGGCTCGGCTGTCATCGCGACGGGAGTCCTTCTGGCGAGCCCGGCGGCGATCGACACCCTCGCCCAGGGCCAGCTCTATCCGTTGCTCGGCCTCGGGCTCGTTGCCGCGTGGGTGTTCCAGCACCAAGACCGTGGCCGAGCCTCGGGCGTCGCCCTCGGCCTCGTCGTTGCGTTCAAGCCCGTCTTCGTCGCGGTCCTGCTCTGGCCGCTCCTGCGGCATCGGCGAGACGCGTTCGTCACGGCTCTCTTCGCCGCGGCCGCCGCAACCGCTCTCGGGGTGGTCGCCGCCGGACCTGCCGCGACCCTTCGCTATGTCGCGGTGCTACGCGCCGGCTTCCCGCACGAGGACCTCTACAACGCCTCGCTACTCACCACCGGGCTGCGGCTGTTCACACCCGGCCGCGACGTGCCGCCCGTGCTCGACGCCCCGGTCCTGGGTTGGGTCGTCGCCCTCGTGGCGGTGGCGGTCCTGGTGATCACCCTGACGCGCGGGCGGCACAACGCCACGGACCTGTGGGCCATCACCGCCGCCTGCCTGGTCGCGTCGCCCCTCGCGTGGCGCGGCTACCTCGTCGTGCTCTATCCCGGCGTGCTCGTCCTGCTCGGCGGCCCCCCGCATGCGCACCATCGCGGTCCCGCTGCTCGCCGCGCTCAGCGTCCCCGTCACCGCGGTCGCGGTGTTCGATCCTCGGACGCCAGCGGCCGTCCTTGCGACGCTACTGCTGCCAGCGACCTTGCTCGCACTTTGGGCGGCGTTATACGGCGCCGGCGACGCGGACGGAGAGGGGATGGAGTCGACGAGCGAGGGCCCGACGCGGGTGACCGCGGCGTCGGCGCTGGACACCTCGTGATCGGCGAAGCCCCGCGGTGATCGGTGCTCCGGAGGACGCCGTCCTGGACGACACGGCGCCGCGTGGACCGCGCGAGGCTAGCAGCGGGCCGGCTGAGCCCCCGCGGCGGTTTCCGGTCCGGTGACCGGCGGGTAATAGGGCTACTGCGGCAGGGCTGCCGTGTCTCCGTCGGGGAGGGGTCACGATGTGGTTGAACTCGATGTGGTGGGCCTCGGCCTCGAACAGGCCGGCCGCGCGACCATCGGCGCTCACGGGCCTGCGGTACCGCTCCGTCGGCGCCGCCGAGGCGGTCGAGCACCCCGGTGAGGGCCCCGTCGTCCTGCTCGGCGGTCTCGGTGAGACCCGGCCGTGCCTGGAGCCGATGACGCTCTGGCTGACCCGCCTCGGGTACGACGTCACGCCGTACACGCTCGGCGCGGGCATGGGCTGCGCCCAGCGCACCGTCACCTCCCTCGCCCGCCGCGTCCGCGACCTCGCCGACGACGCCGGGCGCCCGGTCCGTCTCGTCGGGCACAGCCGCGGTGGGCAGTTCGCCCGCGCCGTCGGCCTCGAGGCGCCGGACGCCGTGTCCCACCTGGTGACCATCGGGACCCCGTTCGACCTCTGGGGCATCACCCCGCACATGACCGCGCTCGTCTGGGGCCTCGCGGCCGCCGGCACCGCCGGGGTGCCGGGGCTCTACCGGCTGGGCTGCCTCGTCGGGCGCTGCTGTGCGCGGTTCCGCGACGCGATGCGCACGTCCTGGCCCGCCGATCTCCCGTTCACCAGCATCTACAGCCGCACCGACGCCGCCGTGCCGTGGCGGTCGAGCCACGACCCGTACGCCCACAACGTCGTCGTCCGCAACGGCCACGTCGCGCAGCTGACGTCGGCCGCCACGCAGCGCGCCGTGGGCGAGGCGCTCGCCCGCACCGCCCCGGCGCCCCGGCAGCGTCGCGGCCTGATCCGACGGCCGATCCGCCGGGCAATCCGACAGGCGATCCGACGGACATAAGTCCGTTTCGTCGGGTCCGGACACAGCCCTGTCACGCGGGGTTGGGTAGGCCGTCACGGAGCGCGCCCATCGTGGTCGGCGTCTGACACCCGGACGTGTTCCGGGGACGCCGACCCCCTGGAGGCCGCCGTGACATCACCCGCGCCCGCGAAGGACGCCGTCCATCCCGTGGACGAGGTCCTCCCGCTGCCCCGGCTGCTGGTGCTGGGCATACAGCACCTGTTCATCATGTACGCCGGGGCGATCGCGGTCCCCCTGATCGTCGGTCCCGCGGTGGGTCTCGACGAGACCGACATCGCCATCCTCGTGAGCGCCGACCTGCTGGTCTGCGGCATCGCGTCGATCATCCAGTCGGCCGGGATCGGGAGGATCCTCGGCGTCAAGCTGCCCGTCGTCGCCGGTGCGACGTTCACGGTGCTCAACCCGATGATCATCATCGCCACCTCGTACGGCGGCCGTGACGGCCTGCCGTACGTCTACGGCGCGATGATCATCGCCGGCATCTTCGGGCTGATCATCGCGAAACCGTTCTCGATGATCATCCGGTTCTTCCCGCCGCTGGTCACCGGCACGGTCATCGCCATGATCGGGCTCTCGCTCATCGGCGCGAACGTCGGGCTGATCGCCGGCGACAAGACGTCGACGTTCACGGCGAAGATCCCGGAGCTCAACGCCGCGGGTCAGCCGTTCCTGGGCTCCGACGGCAAGGTCGCCGAGATGATCAACCCGGACTCCGGGCAGGTCTCGCACATCCTGCTGGCCGGCGTCGTCGTGGTGCTCATCGTGGCGTTCGCCCGCTTCTTCCGGGGCTTCCTCGGGCAGACCTCGGTGCTGCTGGCCATCATCATCGGCACGGTCATCGCGATCCCGATGGGCCTGGTCGACTTCTCGGACGTCGCGTCCAGCGGGTGGTTCGGCATCGCGCAGCCCTTCCACTTCGGCCCACCCAAGTTCGCCGCCGCGGCCATCATCTCGATGTGCATCGTCATGCTGGTGACCTACGTCGAGTCCACCGCGGACATGCTCGCCGTCGGTGAGCTGACCGGGCGGGACCTGTCCCCGAACGACCTGGCCCGCGGCCTCGCGGTCGACGGCCTCTCGGCGTTCCTCGCCGGGTTCATGAACTCGTTCCCGGACACCGCCTACGCCGAGAACGTCGGCCTGGTGAGCATGACGAACATCAAGAGCCGGTGGGTCGTGACGGTCTGCGGTGTCGGCCTCGTGATCCTGGGCCTGGTGCCGAAGGTCGGGGCGATCGTGGCCGCGCTGCCGGGCCCGGTGGTCGGCGGCGCGGCGACGGTCATGTTCGCGATGGTCACCGCGGTCGGCATCCAGACGCTGCACAAGGTGAGCTTCGGCGGGCCGAACAACCACAACCTGCTGATCATCGCGGTGTCGTTCTCGTTCGGCCTCATCCCGACGATCCAGCCGGACTTCTACCAGCACTTCTCGACGGACTTCCAGGTGATCTTCGGGTCGTCGATCACGTCGACGGTGATCATCGTGTTCTTCCTCAACCTGATCTTCAACCACTGGCTCCCGAACTTCCCCCGCAAGGAGGGGGCGGTGGAGGCCGCCGTGGACGCGGGTGCGGTGAGCCCGGACGAGGACGCGTCGGTCCACGAGGGGGCGACGCAGCGCAGCGACGCGTAGTGGGTCCGCCCGCCGCCGGTCAGCCGGCGGCGGGCGGGGCGCCGCCGAGGTGGCGGGCGAAGAAGTCGAGGATGATCTCGGCGCGGGCCACCCGGTGGCGCGGGTGAGCCGCCGCGGGAGAGGTCGTGGCCCTCGTCGGGGAAGCGCCAGTACTCGACCTCGCGGCCGAGCAGCCGCAGCGCGAGGTAGAGCTGGTCGGCCTGCTCCGGCGGGCAGCGCAGGTCGTCGTCGGCGTGCAGCAGCAGCATCGGGGTGTGGATGTCCGCGGCGTAGGTGACCGGGGACAGGCGCGTGTAGAGGTCGGGCCGGTCGAGGTGGGTGACCCCGCCGAACTCGAACCGGAAGAACCCGGCCGCGTCGGAGCCGCCCCACTCCAGCGAGAGCAGGTTGTTCGCGGCCCGCTCGCTGCACGCGGCGGCGAAGCGGTCGGTGTGCGACGACCAGCCACGTCGCCATGAACCCGCCGTAGGAGCCGCCGAGGATCCCCGACGTGCTCCGGGTCGAGCGACGGGTCGTGCGCCAGCGACGGCGTCCAGGGCGGCGAGGACGTCGTCGGCGTCGACGCCACCCCAGCCCGTGCCCGGCGCCTCCGGCGACTCCGGGGGCCGGATGGCCCGCAGGAACGCCTCGGTGTCGCCCGGTGGAGCCGTGCGGGTTGCACCAGACGACCGCGTAGCCCGCGCCGGACCACAGCGCGAACTCGTCGAACCACGCCGTCGGGTACTGGGTCATCGGCCCGCCGTGCACCGAGAGCAGGACCGGGCACCCGGTCGCCCGCCGCGACGCGCGGGCGCAGCAGCCACACGTCGATCTCCCCGCCGCCGGGGGAGGCCACCCGCAGGTGTTCCGGGGCCTCGACGGGCACGTCGCGGTGGAACGCCGCGGAGAACGAGGTCAGCCGGGTCTCGACGCCGTCGCGGACCGCGGACGAGCTCCGGGCCGCTCGGTCGGGGACGTCGGCGACGACGGCGAGCGTGCCCGCGGCCTCGTCGTAGCCGACGACCGCGCGGGTGCCGCCGAGCACGGGCTCCCGGCGCCGCCGACCCGTCGGTGCGCACGCGGTACAGCGGCTGCGTGCCGTGCTCCTCGACGGCGAACAGCAGCTCGTCGTCACCGCGCCAGATCGGCGCGCCGGCTCCCGACGAACGGAGCCGCCTGTCGGTCGAGGCCGGTCGTCGAGCACCGTCGGGTCGCCGCCCGTCGTCGGGGACCACGGCGACGCGACCGAAGGACGGGCACCACCGCCATCTCCTCGGCGAGCACCGCGATCCGGGTGCCGTCGGGGGAGAACGACGGGTGCGACAACGAGGTCGTCAGCTCGCCGGTGAGCGGGCGCAGCTCGCCCGCGTGGTCCCCGTCGACGTCGACGAGGTGCAGCGCGTCGACCATCGTGAGGTCGGCGTCCGGGACGTCGCGCACGGTGCATGACGGCGAGCGTGCGGCCGTCCGGGGACCAGGCGGGTGCGCCCGACGTCGTAGCGGTGCGCGACGAGCAGCCGCGGGCGGCGCCGGGGTGTCGGTCCCGACGACGAACACCGCCCGCGGCCGGTCGACGATCCAGCCCTCGCCGTCGAGCTTCGGGAACAGGCGGTCGATGCGCCGTGGGGGCTTCGAGGTGGTGCTCGTGTCGGCGCCGGGCGGGGCCGGCGTCGGTGCGGTCGCGGGCCCGGCCGTGGGTCGCGGTTCCCGGGAGACGAACGCCAGCGCGCTGCCGTCCGGGGACCAGGCGAGCCCGCCGAGGGGCTCGGAGCGCTCGGCGAGGACCACCGGCTCGCCGGGCTCGCCGATCGGCATGACGAGCAGCCGGTGCTGTCCCGGCCGCGGAGCGGGTGAAGGCGAGCCGGGTGCCGTCCGGGGACCACGCCGGGTTCGCGTCGGAGTCCTCGCCCGCGGTCAGCGGCCGCGCCGGCGACGAGCCGTCGGCAGGCGCGAGCCAGACGGCGCTGCGGTAGCGGTCGGCGTCGAGGTCGACGCGGGTGACGACGACCGCGACGCGGGTGCCGTCGGGCGAGACCCGCGGGGCGCCCGGGGTGACGAGGCGTCCGATGTCGGCGGGCTGCACGGTCGGCGACGCTAGCTCCCGCGTCCCGGGGGCCTGCCTGCCGATTCCGACGGTCCGGTCTTCCGTCGCGGGTCGGCGCCGGGGCGAGGATCGAGGCCGTGGACGCCGCGGGGACGCTGGACGAGGACGAGCGCACCCGCTGCCTCGTCGAGGCCGAGGGGCACGCCGCCGAGCTGTTCGCCGAGATCGACCGGCGCGGGCTGATCGCACCCGGACGGCTGGAGTCCGAGGTCAGCGAGGCCGTGCGCGACCTCGGGGCGGAGCTGTTCGGGACCTCGACGCCACTGGCACAAGCGCGTGGTGCGCTCCGGGGAGAACACCCTGCAGCCCTACGCGGAGAACCCGCCCGACCGCACGATCACCGAGGACGACATCGTCTTCGTCGACCTCGGGCCGGTGTTCGCGGCGTGGGAGGCCGACGTCGGGCGGACCTTCGTGCTCGGCGACGACCCGCGCAAGCACCGCCTCGCCGCCGACCTCCCCCGGGTCTGGGAGGCGGGCCGCGCGTTCTTCGACGAGCACCCCGACATCACCGGCGAGGAGCTCTACGCGCACGTGTGCGGGCTCGCCCGGGAGGCGGGCTGGGAGTTCGGCGGTCCGCACAGCGGTCACCTCGTCGGCGAGTTCCCGCACGAGCTCATCGACGCCGAGCGCCTGCACAGCTACATCACCGACGGGCAACGACACCCCGATGCACCGCGCAGTCGACGCCTCCGGGCGCCGCTGCCACTGGATCCTCGAGGTGCACCTCGTGGACCGCGAGCACCGCATCGGCGGCTTCTTCGAGCAGATGATGGGCTGAGGGCTGCTCCCGGATCGAGCTCAGCGGTCGGTGCGCTCGCTGGGGTAGCGCTGGGTGCCGAAGCTCCCGTGTGACCCGGAGCCGCCCACCCCGCCGGTGCGGTACTGCTGCGGGCCGTACTGGCCGGCCTGGCTCGGCCCGAACCGCGCCGCGGCCGGGGACGCTCGTCTCCTTGCGCACCTGGCGCAGGGCGGTGTCGAGCTGGCGCCGGAAGCGGCCGTGGGTGCGCTGGTCGATGAACGACGCGGCCTGGTCGGCGTACCGGTTGACCTTCTCCGGGTTCTGCCGGGCGTACTGGCGGGCGGCGGCCACGGCGGCTCCGAGGGCGGCCACGCGACGCATCAGGGCCATCTGGTGCACCTCATCCGGGTCGGGTCGGCCCCCGGCGTCGGATCCGGGGGAGTAGTCCCCTCCTGGGTACCACGATCAGGGTCCTGCCCACGCGTCCGGGTCGGCGGCGCGCGCCTGGCCGCTCCGGGGGCGAATCGATCGATCCCGCGCAAGGCGACGGGGCGCCATTTCGGTCGAGAATGCGCACGATTCCCGCAGGTGAACGGCAGGTGTGTAGCCGGGCAGCACACCTCCGGGTCTGGGGGGTAGACCCGGATTTCGTCGGGGGGAGACGTTGCTGCCCGGCTACCTTGCCAGAGTATTCCTCTCCGGGCCGGCCAACAAGGCGGCGAGCTGTGAAATGCGGTGTGGGTTCCGCCGACGGTGGTTCTCCTGCCGCGGAGGGGCCTGCCATCAGGGGGAACGAGTCGCGCCGGACGGCCCTGTGAGGCGCGGTCGAGACGACATTGTGAATGTCGATCAGCCATTGCGGAGATCTCCGGCCGCGCTTCCGAAAAAAATGCGCGGGCACGGACGATGTGATCCGTTTCCGCCGAAATCGGATCAGGTCTCGCCGGAGGCGTGCGGGAAACCGAGGTGGTGCTGCGGAACCTCCGGGGAGGCGGTGTCGAGGGGGATCGCGGGGGAGCGCACGAGACCGAGCTGCGCGCTCTGGCGCGGCTGGAGTGCCTCCAGGGCCCAGTCCGCCGCGGTCCGCAACCGGTTGCCGGGCATCGCGGCCAGGTGGTAGCCCCGCGTCACGATCTTGGCCGGCAGGCCGGTGAGCGGGATGTTCAGCGGTGCCGCGGCGGCCTGGAACCCGCCGAGGTCGACGACGAAGCCGAGGTCGCGGTGGCGGTAGGGGCGCACCGAGCCGTAGCCGAGCGACGCGGCGATGTTCCGGCCGGCGAGCACCCCCTGGCGCACCGCGTGCTGCGCGGTCATCGGTGTGTGCTCCCCGGGGCGGCTGCGGGTCGGGCACCGCGGCCGCGTCCCCGCACGCGAAGAGCTCCGGCCGACCCGGGACCTGCAGCGTCTCGTGGACGACCACCCGGCCGTCGTCGACCTCGATGTCGAGGCCGCTCGATCAGCGGGTCGGCCCGGACGCCCGACGCACCAGAGGAGCGTCCGGGTCGGGATGCGCTCCCCGGAGCTGAGCGATGACGCCGCCGTCGGTGGCCTCCTCCATCGTCTCGTGGGTGTGCACCTCGACGCCGCGCTTGCGCAGCACCGCGTCCGCCGTGCGTGCGAGGTGCTCGGAGAGCCCGGCCAGCACCTCGCCGCGGCTGACGAGCACCCACCGCATGTCGTCCGGGTCGAGCCCGCGGTTGCGGGCGAGCGCGCGGGTGAACAGCTGGCCCTGGGCGGCGACCTCGGTGCCGGTGTAGCCCGCGCCGACCACCACGAACGTGCACCGCGCGGCCCGCTCCTCGGGGTCGTCGCACATGTCGGCGAGGTCGATCTGCCGCACGAGGTGGTCGCGCAGGTAGAACGCCTCGGGCACGCCGCGGAACCCGACGGCGTACTCGCTGACGCCCGGGATCGGCATCACCTTGTGCACGCTTCCGGCCGCGAGGACGAGCCGGTCGTAGGACGTCCGGTGCTGCACGCCCTCGGGGTCCAGCCACCCGATCTCGCGGGCCTCGAGGTCGATGTCGTCGACCTCGCCCGGCGCGTGGTGCACGCACGACGGGAGCGCATCGGAGAGGGCGATGGCGATCCGCCGCGGCTCGAGGATCCCGCCGGCCACCTCGGGGAGCAGCGGCAGGTAGAGGAAGTAGTTCGTGGGGCTGACGACGACGATGTCGACCTCGCCCCGGGTGCGCCGGGCCAGGGACTTCGCGGTGTGGAACCCGGCGAACCCGCTCCCGATGATCACCACCCGCGGGGCGCCCGTCGCGGTGCCGGTCGGTGCGGCCGTCGGCCCCGGGAGTGCTCATGCCCGCAGGGTGCCGGACCGGGGGCGGTGACGGAACAGCGCCCCGTGACCTCCGTGAGTCGGTCGTGTGACGGGCGTGTTGACGGCGTGGCGGTCCCGCGAGGCCCTCGCCCTGGACACGCCGACGCCGGCCGAGGCCGTCGACGTCGCAGTTCGCGCTGTTGCGGTCCGGTCCGGCCCGCTGTGATCGACGACGCGCTGTGAGCTTCCTGGCGGTGCCCGAGGGCGCGGCCCCGGGTATCGACGATTCCGTGACGGCATCACTCGTGACGCTCGGGGACGAACGCTTCGTCTCCCTGACCACCTTCCGCCGCACCGGCGAGCCGGTGTCCACCCCGGTGTGGGTCGTGCGCGACAGCAACGCGCTCGTGGTCTACACCGTCGCCGAGAGCGGCAAGGTCCGCCGCATCCGCAACGACGCCCACGTCGAGCTGCGGGCCTGTGACCGGCGCGGACGCGTGGACGACGGCACCCCCGTCGTGCCCGCGACCGCCGAGGTCGACGAGGATCCCGAGACGGTGGGCATCACCGAGCGGCTCCTGCGGGCCAAGTACGGCTGGGAGTTCGGCACGATCCGGCTCCTGCAGCACGCCGAGCGCCTCCTCGGCCGCTCGAGCACGCCGAAGACCCGGGTCGTGCTGCGCCTGACCCCGATGTGATCCGCGTCCCGCTCACCAGGTGACCGGGAGCTCCACGAGTCCGTGGATCGCCCGGTGCGAGGCGAAGCGGACCTCGTCGTCGACGGCGAGCCGCAGCCGCCAGCCGCTCGGGGTCCTCGATCAGCTGCGGCTCCTGGGCGGACGCGGCGACCGGCCCGACCGACGCCGTCGTGGGCGCCTGGCTCGCCCCGGTCACCCCCGCCGGCCGCTGAACCCGCCCGGTCGCGACCGGCCCGGCCCCTGGACCAGGATCGCGCGGATGACCGTCGTCCTCGTCCACGGCAACCCCGAGACCGCCGCCGTCTGGGACCCGCTCGTCGCCGCGCTGCGCGAGCGGGGCGTCACCGACGTCGTCCCGTTGTCCCCACCGGGCTTCGGTGCCCCGGTCCCGGACGGTTTCGACGCGACAGTGGACGGCTACCGCGACTGGCTGCTCGCCGAGCTCGAGCGCCTCGACGGCCCGATCGACCTGGTCGGGCACGACTGGGGAGGCGGGCACGTCGCGACCGCGCTCATGGCGCGTCCCGAGCTGGTGCGCAGCTGGGCGAACGATGTCCTCGGCGTCTTCGAGCCGGACTACGTCTGGCACGACCTCGCGCAGGCCTGGCAGACCCCCGGTGTCGGCGAGGAGCACATCGCGGCGATGCTCGGCGGTCCGGTCGAGGAGAAGGCCGAGCGGCTGACCACCTTCGGGATCACCCGCGAGGTCGCCCGGGACATGGCCGAACACCAGGACGAGACGATGCAGGCGTGCGTGCTGCGGCTCTACCGGGACGCCGCCCAGCCCGCGATCGCCCGCCGCGGGGAGGCGCTGGAGCGGCTCTCGGCGCGGCCCGGGCTCGCGATCCTGGCGACCGAGGACCACTTCGTCGGCGACGAGGCCTCACGACGGCGGGCCGCCGCGCGGGCGGGCGCCCGGGTCGCGGTGCTCGAGGGGCTCGGGCACTGGTGGATGGTGCAGGACCCGGCGCGAGGGGCGGAGATGCTGACCGGCTTCTGGAACGGTCTGGCCGGGCGCTGACGCGTCGGTGGGCGCAGGGTGGTCCCCGTCACACCACCCGCGTCCGACCGTCGGAGGCCCGCCATGCCCAAGGAGATCCTCGTCAGCTACGGGGTGGACATCGACGCCGTCGGGGGGTGGCTCGGGTCGTACGGCGGGGAGAACTCGCCCGGCGACATCTCGCGCGGGCTGTTCGCCGGCGAGGTCGGGGTGCCGCGGGTGCTGGAGCTGTTCCGGCGCGCCGGGCATCCGCCAGACGTTCTTCTGGCCGGGCCACTCGATCGAGACGTTCCCGGCCGAGTTCGACGCGTGCGTCGCGGCCGGCCACGAGATCGGCGTGCACGGCTACAGCCACGAGAACCCGATCGCCATGAGCAGGCAGCAGGAGTCCGACGTGCTGGACCACTGCATCGCGCTCATCGAGTCGCGCGTCGGGCACGCCGCCCGACCGGCTACGTCGCCCCCTGGTGGGAGTTCTCCGAGATCACCAACGAGCTGGTCCTCGACCGCGGGCTGACCTACGACCACTCGCTGATGCACGACGACTTCACGCCCTACTACGTCCGCGTCGGCGACTCCTGGACGAAGATCGACCTCTCCGCGGACGCGGCGGACTGGATGAAGCCGCTGCAGCGCGGCGAGGAGACCGACCTCGTCGAGCTCCCCGCGAACTGGTACCTCGACGACCTGCCGCCGATGATGTTCGTCAAGGGCAGCCCGAACTCCCACGGCTTCGTCAACCCGCACGACATCGAGCAGCTCTGGCGCGACCAGTTCGACTGGGTGTACCGCGAGATGGACTACGCGGTCTTCACGATGACGATCCACCCCGACGTCTCCGGGCGCCCGCAGGTGCTCCTCATGCACGAGCGGCTCATCGAGTACATCAACTCCCACGAGGGCGTGCGGTGGCTGACCTTCGACGAGATCGCGAACGACTTCCTCCGGCGCTCGCCTCGGGGTTCCTGACGGTGAACGGCGCCGTCCACGGGGGATTTGCGCGTCACGCGCACACTCTGGTCGGGCCGACGTTCGGTTCTGTGTGGACCTGCGCGTCGCGCACACGGTCGCGCGGTTTCGGAGCGAGGTCTGCGGGCCCGCAGCACGTCGTCGACGGTCGCGGGCCGACCTGGCCTGCCCGCGGCGCCGAGACGCGACTGCAGGTCCGTCGAGCAGGAGCGACCACCGGCGGAGCGCGGTCAGGACGAACGCGCGTCCGTCACGAGAGGCGCCGCGGCTCCGGTGGCACACCCATGTTCGACTCGCTGGGCAGTGGGTCTTACCGAGCGCGACATCCCGCACGTCGCGTCGGCAAGATCCACTGCCCAGCGTGGCCGGTGGCTCGGGAGGTTCCGCCAGGGCTCGGACGACTGGAGTGTGTGCGGCGCGTCGATCTGCACGGAACGGTAGGCCCGGGCGGCTGGAGTGTGTGCGCGGCGCGTCGGTCTCGGCGGGGTCGGACACGGGTCCGGTCGGAATGTGTGCGTGGCGCGTCGATCTTGGTTCTGCCTGACGTGCTCGTGATCATGCCCGTCCGGCGAGGCCGCGCACCCCGCCGGAACTCGTTGAATGTTCAGCCACCCTCTTCCGCTGGAGCCCCGGCGAGGATCAGGATGAGCGGACCGGTCGTCGACGACCCCGAGGAGTGCCATGGCGCAGGTGCGTCCGCCCGCCGTCACCACCGACGTCGTCGTGGTCGGGAGCGGCCCCGCAGGCGCCGCCATGGCGCTCGCGCTGGCCCGGCTCGGCGTCGACCACCTCGTCGTCACCCGCTACGACTCGCTGGCCGCTGAGCCGCGGGCGCACATCACGAACCAGCGGACGATGGAGGTCCTCGACGACCTCGGCGTCGCCGACACGGTGATCGCGCAGGCCACCCCGCAGCACCTCATCGGGACCACGACGTTCTGCACGGCCATCGCCGGGGAGGAGCTCGGGCGGGTGCGCTCCTGGGGCACCGACCCCCGCAGCCACGCGGCGCACGTGCTCGCGAGCCCGGCCCGCATCTGCGACATGCCGCAGAACCTCATGGAGCCGGTCCTGGTCAACGCCGCGACCGCGCAGGGTTCGCGGGTCCGGTACGCCACCGAGTACCTCTCGCACGTCGCCGACGACGACGGGGTGACCGTCACCGTGCGGGACCGCACGCGCTCCGACGAGGGCGCCACGTACGACGTCCGCGCCCGCTACCTCTACGGCGCCGACGGCGGGCGGAGCCGGGTCGCGGAGCAGGCCGGCCTGCCGATGCGCGGCGAGATGGGCGTGGCGGGGTCGCTGAACATCGTCTTCCGCGCCGACCTCTCGCCGTGGGTCGCGCACCGCCCGAGCGTCCTCTACTGGGTCCTCCAGCCGGGGTCCGACGTCGGTGGGATCGGCATGGGCGTCGTGCGGATGGTCCGGCCCTGGAACGAGTGGTTGACCATCTGGGGCTACGACGTCGCCGACGGGCCGCCGGACCTCTCGGACGAGTACTCGCGAGGCCTGGTGCGCCGGCTCGTGGGGGTCGAGGACCTCGACGTCGAGATCGTCGGCAGCTCCGCCTGGACGGTGAACCACATGGCCGCCGAGCACTACGGCTCCGGCCGGGTGTTCTGCGGGGGCGACGCGGTGCACCGCCACCCGCCGTCGAACGGGCTGGGGTCGAACACCTCGATCCAGGACTCGTTCAACCTCGCCTGGAAGCTCGCCCTCGTGCTGCGCGGCCGAGGCGGGTCCGGCGCTGCTCGACTCCTACAGCGCCGAGCGCGCGCCGATCGGACGCCAGGTCGTCGACCGGGCGAACCGTTCCATCGCCGAGACGGGTCGCATCTTCGACGCGCTCGGGGTGAGCGGGACGGACGACCCGGTGGCGATGCGCGCCAACATGGACGCCCGCAAGGACTCCGGCGACGAGGCCGAGAAGCAGCGGCGGGCGCTGCGCGAGGCGGTGCGGTTCAAGGCCTACGAGTTCGACGCGCACGGCGTGGAGCTCAACCACCGCTACGTCTCGAGCGCGGTCGTGCCCGACGACCTCGCGCCGGACCCGCTCGTGCGTCGTCGAGGACCCGGAGCTCACGTACGTGCCCTCGACGACGCCGGGCGCGCGCGTGCCGCACGCGTGGCTGGGTATGACGGGCCGCGACGTCTCGACGATCCAGCTCGCCGGGCACGGCCGGTTCACGCTGTTCACGGGGCCGGGCGGGCAGGCGTGGGCCGCCGCGCCCGACGTCGGGTCCGGACTCGTCGCGCTCGTCGTCGTGGGCCCCGGCCAGGCGGTCGAGGACCCCTACGGCGACTGGGCCGCGCTGCTCGAGGCCGAGGGGATCGGCGACA
The DNA here is from genome assembly GCA_963849235.1 of uncultured Actinomycetota bacterium. Classification (GTDB taxonomy): domain Bacteria; phylum Actinomycetota; class Actinomycetes; order Mycobacteriales; family Pseudonocardiaceae; genus Actinomycetospora. The sequence goes on from CAWKGY010000023.1 coordinate 147,299, forward strand.
CCGGCGCGGTGCTCGTCCGCCCCGACCACCACGTCGCGGCGCGCTTCGCCGCGCTGCCCGACGATCCCGCCACCACCCTGACCACCACGCTCGACCGAGCGCTGTCGCGACTGTGAGGCCCCGCCACCATGGACTTCAGTGAGACGGACTCCGTCGACGCCGTGCTCGCGAGCTTCGCGGACACGCCCGACCCGCGGCTGCACGAGGTGATGGACAGCCTCGTGCGCCACCTGCACGGGTTCCTGCGCGACGTGCGCCCCAGCATCGCCGAGTGGGAGCAGGGCATCGAGTTCCTGACCGCGATCGGCCAGAAGTGCGACGAGCACCGTCAGGAGTTCATCCTGTTCTCCGACGTGATGGGCGCGTCGATGCTGGTCGAGACGATGGAGGCGGAGCGGCAGGCCCAGGACGCGACCGCCTCGACGGTGCTCGGCCCGTTCCACGTGGTCACGAGCCCGGAGCGGGCGCTCGGCGACTCGGTGGACTCGCTGGGCACCGGCGAGCCGTGCCTGATCGAGGGCTCGGTGTCCGCGCCGGACGGCACCCGGATCCCCGGCGCGCGGATCGACGTCTGGCAGGCCGACGAGCAGGGCTCCTACGACGTCGAGTCCGGCGGCCGCCAGCCGCTCGGCAACGGCCGGGGCCTGTTCACCGCCGACGACGAGGGCCGGTTCTGGTTCCGGAGCATCGTCCCGGCGCACTACCCGATCCCCACCGACGGGCCGGTCGGCGCCCTGCTGCGCGCGACGAAGCGCCACCCCTACCGGCCCGCGCACGTGCACTTCATCGTCGAGGCGCCCGGCTACGTCCCGGTGACCACGCACGTGTTCGTCGAGGGCAGCGAGTACCTGGACTCCGACGCGGTGTTCGCCGTGAAGCAGTCGCTGGTGCGCGACTTCGCGAGCGTCGACGACGCCGAGGCCGCCGCCCGGCACGGCCTGCCCAACCCGTTCCGCCGGGCGCGGTTCGACATCGTGCTGCAGCCGGCAGTGTCGTGAGGTGTGGGTCGTGACGGTGTGGGTCGTGACGGTGTGGGTCGTGAGGGTGGGTCGTGAGGTTCACCGAGCTGCCGCGCCCGACGCGGGTCGTGTTCGGTGCGGGCCGGTTCGCCGAGCTCGGCGAGGAGGTGGCGCGGCTGGGCTCGGGCCGCGTCGTCGTCGTGACCACGCCGGGACGCGCCGCGCTGGGGGAGCGGGCGGCGGCGTCCCTGGGCGAGCGCTGCGCCGGCGTGCTCGCGGACGCGGTCGAGCACGTGCCCGGCGAGGTCGCGGACGCCGGCGTGGCGCGGGCGCGGGAGCTCGGGGCCGACGGCTGCGTGGCGGTCGGCGGCGGGTCGGCGATCGGGCTCGGGAAGGCGATCGCGCGGGACACCGGCATCCCGCTGCTCGCGGTGCCGACCACGTACTCCGGCTCGGAGATGACCCCGGTCTGGGGCCGCACCGAGGACGGCGTGAAGACCACCGGCCGTGACGAGCGGGTGCGCCCGGCCGTCGTCGTCTACGACCCGGAGCTGACGACGTCGTTGCCGGTCGCCACGTCGGTGACCAGCGCGGGCAACGCGCTCGCCCACGCCGTCGAGGCCCTGTGGGCGCCGGACGCGACCCCGGTGACGCGGCTCGAGGCGGCCGAGTCGGCCCGCGCGATCGTCGACGCCCTCCCGCGGGTCGCCGCCGCGCCGGACGACCCGGACGCGCGCGCCGACCTGCTCTACGGCGCGTGGCTCGCCGGGGCCGGTCTCGCGGTGACGACGATGGGGCTGCACCACCGGCTGGCCCACGTGCTCGGCGGCGGGCTCGACCTGCCGCACGCCGGGACCCACACCGTGCTGCTGCCCTACGTCGTGGCGTGGACGCTCCCGGCGGCGCCGGAGGCCGCGGCGGCGCTGGAGCGGGCGCTCGGGGGCGAGCCCGTCGGGGTGCTGCGCCGGCTGTTCGCCGACCTCGGGGCCCCGACGACGCTCGCCGAGCTGGGGGCCGACGACACGCAGTTCGACACCCTCGCGGAGCGCGGCGCCTCGCCGGCGCCGGCCCACCCGCGGGTCCCGACGACGGCCGACGTGCGCGCGTTGCTCGACGAAGCCCTGGGTGCCGATGTCAGGATGGCTCCATCCTGACGTCAGGTGTCAGCGAAGGACCGTCGCTGACAGAAGGGGGTGCGGACGTGAGCGAGCCCCTGGGACGACGCGAGCGCAAGAAGGCGGCGACCCGCCAGGCGATCGCCGACGCCGCGCTGGAGCTGTTCTGCGAGCGCGGGTACGACCACGTCGGGGTCCGGGAGATCGCGGAGGTCGCCGACGTCTCCACGGCGACCCTGTTCAAGCACTTCCCCGGCAAGGAGGCCCTGGTCTTCGACGAGGACGTCGACGCCGAGGCCGCCCTCGTCGCCGCCGTCCGCGACCGGCCCGCCGGCCAGGGGATCGTGGCGGCGCTGCACGCGCACCTGCACGCCGTCGTCGCCTCGGTCGACGCCGACGACCCGGAGGTCCGGCGCTTCCTCGACCTCGTCGAGAGCTCCGAGGCGCTGCGGGAGTACTCGCGGCGGATGTGGCTGCGGCACGAGACCGCGCTGACGGCGGTGATCGTCGACGAGTGCGGCGGCCGGGTGCACCCCACGACGTGCGCCGCGCTCGCCCACTTCGTGCTCGAGACCCGCGGCCTGCTGCAGGGCGAGCCCCGTCCCGCCGAGGCCCTCGACCGCATCATGGTGCTGCTCGACCAGGGGTGGACCGCCCACGTCCCGGAGGGTTCGGGGCTCTAGGGGCGCTTCGCCGACCTCGCGGCGTCCCGGATGCCCTCGTAGCCGGTGCAGCGGCAGAGGTTCGAGGCGAGCAGGGCGTCGAGGCGGTCGTCGTCCTCGACCACGGTCGGGTCGTCGTCGAGCGCGCCCCGCAGCAGCATGAGGAACCCCGGCGTGCAGAACCCGCACTGCAGGGCGTGGTGCTCCGAGAAGGCCGTCTGCAGCGGGTCCGGGGTGCCGTCGGGCGCCGCGAGGCCCTCGACGGTGCGGATCGCCCGCCCGCGGACCTGCACGGCGAGCACCAGGCAGGCCCGGACCGGCTCGCCGTCGACGAGCACGGTGCAGGTCCCGCAGACGCCGTGCTCGCAGCCGAGGTGGGTGCCGGTGAGCCCGAGGTCGTCGCGCAGCACGTCCGCCAGGGCGCGCCGCGGTTCGACGGTGACGCGGTGGGCGGTGCCGTTGACCTGCAGGTCGACGTCGATGGCGGTCACGCGGCGGACTCCTTCGTGGCGGTGAGCGCCCGGCGCACGAGCACGCCGGCGACGTGGCGGGTGTAGGCGACCGGGGCGTGCGGGTGCTCGCGCGGGTCGGCGTCCCGCTCGGCGGCGGCCGCGCCCGGGTCCTCGCCCCGGGCCAGGGCCGCCTCCGCGGCGTGCGCGCGGATTCCCGTCGGGGCCGCCCCCGCCAGGCCGAGCCGGGCCGACCCGTCGGGCAGGACGGCCGCGGTCGCCGCGACGTGCGCGTAGCTCGCGTGCGTGCGCCGGGACTCGACGACGCCGACCCGGGTCCCGTCGGGCAACAGCGGCAGCACCACGGCGGTGGCCAGCTCGTCCGGCGCGGCGGCGGTCTCGTGCGGGCCGCGCAGGAACTCGGCGACGGGGACGGTGCGCCGGCCCCGCACCGAGGCCAGCTCCACCGAGGCGTCGAGCCCGGCCGCGAGCGCGCACCACTCCGAGGCGGGGTGGGCGAAGCACAGGCTCCCGACCAGCGTGCCGCGGCTGCGCACCGGCGGGTGGGCGATCCACCGCGCGGTCGCCGCGAGCAGCTCGCCGAGCGGGCCGCCGACCGCACCGCGCTCCAGGTCGACGTGGCGGACCCGGGCACCGATCCGCACCGTCTCGCCGGTCGCTCCGCCGGTCTCGTCCACCCCGGTCAGCTCGTCGATCCCCCCGACGTCGACCAGCACGGACGCCGACGTCCGCCGCCACCGCAGGTCCTGCAGGAGGCTCTGCCCGCCGGCGATGACGCGCGCGCCCGGCGTCGTGAGCGCCTCGAGGGCCTCGTCGACGGTGGTCGGGGCGAGGTACTCGAACGGTGCCGGCTTCACGCTGGTCCTCCCGGTGCTGACGACCCGTCGCTCCGCCCGCCCACGAGCGCGTGCCACACCACGGACGGCGTCAGCGGCATCCGCAGCCGCGTCGGGTCGGCGCCCGGGACGGTCCGCAGCGCGTCGGCGACGGCGTTCACGACGGCGGGCGGCACGCCGATGCAGCCGGCCTCGCCCGCGCCCTTCGCGCCGAGCGGGTTGTCCGGGGCGGGGACGGCGGTCTCGTCGATGCGCAGGTCGCGCGGCATCTCCGCGGCGGTGGGCAGCAGGTAGTCCAGGAGCCCGTCCGGCATCCCCTGCCGGGGCGAGTCCCGCTGCTCCCCGTCTCCCACCCGCGCGCCGCCGTCGTCGTCGAGCACGACGCCCTCGGTGAGTGCCTGCCCGAGGCCCTGGGCGATCGACCCGAGGGTCTGCCCGTGGACCGCGGTGTGGTCGAGGACGGTGCCGTAGTCGTCGACGGCGACCAGGCGGCGCAGGTGCACCGTGCCCAGCTCCGGGTCGACCTCGACGACCGCGCCGTAGCTGCCGTACGGGAACGCCGGCGGGGAGGTGAAGCGGTGCTCGGCGCGCAGCGGGTCCTCCTCGCGGGCCAGCTCCCCGACGGGCACCGCCGACGTCCCGTGCCGCAGCGTGCCCTTGTCCCACGCGACGTCGGCGACGTCGACCGCCCAGGCCGCCGCCGCCCGCTCCCGCGCGGCGTCGATCAGCGTGTCCACGGCCCCCGCGAGCGCCGCCCCGCCCATCTGCGTCGAGCGGCTCGCGAACGACCCGTGACCCTCGGGGACCTCCCCGGTGTCGCCCTCGACGAGGCGGACGTCCTCGGCGGCCACGCCGAGCCGGTCGGCGACGAGCGCCGCGAACACCGTCTGGTGCGGCTGCCCGGTGGAGGACGTCCCGACCCGCGCCGTGAACCCCCCGGCCGGCTCGGCGGTCACCGACCCGTACTCCTCGAGGATCCCGGGCTCCCCGCCGCTGCGCTCGACGTAGCAGGCGATCCCGACGCCGAGGGGCCACGCGTCCGGGTCGTCGCGTCGCCGCTCCTGCTCGGCGCGCCACCGCCCGGGTTCGAGCAGCTCGACGCAGCGGTCGAGGCAGGCCTCGTAGTCGCCGCTGTCGTAGCGCCGCCCGGTCGGGGTGTCGTAGGGGAACTCGCGGATGAGGTTGCGGCGGCGCAGCTCGACGGGGTCGGCGCCGAGCTCGGCGGCCAGCTGGTCGACCGCGCGCTCCACGGCGTAGGCCGCCTCGGGCCGCCCGGCGCCGCGGTAGGCGAACGTCGGGGCCGTCGTCGTCAGCAGGGAGCGGACGCGGGCGTGGACCTCGGGCACCGCGTAGGCCTCGGAGGCGGCGAGGCCGGTCTGGCCGGGCAGCGCCGCGCCGAGCGGGTGGGCGCCGACGTCGGCGTCGACCTCCAGGTCGATCGCGAGGAACCGGCCGTCCGCGTCGGCGGCGATCCGGACGCGCTGGTCCTGCCCGCGTCCGCGGGAGGAGGCGGTGAGCGCCTCGGTGCGGTCCTCGACCCAGCGCACCGGGACGCCGAGCCGGCGGGCCGCGGCGACGACGGCGAGGTACTCCGGGTACGTCGGGCTCTTGGAACCGAACGCACCGCCGGCGTCGGGGACGATCACGTGGACGTCGGCGACGTCGAGGCCGAACGCGCCGGCGACCCCCGTCGCGAGCCCGTGCGGGAACTGGTGCGAGCAGTGGATCGTCAGCCGGCCGTCGTCGTGCGGCTCCACGACGATCGCCCGCGCCTCGAGCGAGGTGGGGGCGAGGAGCTGCTGGCGCAGCGACAGCTCGACGACGATGTGGGCCCGCTCCCAGGTCGCGTCGGACACCGGCGGGCCGAAGTCCTTCGCCAGCGCCAGGTCGTCGTGGCCGGGGTGGAGCGGTTCGTCGCCGCGCTCGCGGGCAGCGAGGGCCGCGCTCGGGGTGGCGCGGCCGGGACGGGCGCGCAGGTCCGGGGCGACCGCCGCGGCTGCGTCCTCCGCACGGTAGCGATCGTCGGCGACGACGAGCGCGATCGGTTCGCCCTCGTGCCGGACGCGGTCGGTGGCCAGGGGCCGCCAGGGTGGCGCGTCGTCGGCGCCGAACATCGTCGGGACGTCCCCGACGTCGGCGAGATCGGCGGCGGTCAGGACCGCCCCGACGCCGGGCATCGCGCGGGCCGTCGTCGTGTCGATGCCGCGCAGGTCGGCGTGGGGGAGGGGGCTGCGGACGAACGCGGCCTCGCGGCAGCCCCCGATCCGCAGGTCCGCGACGTAGCGGCCGCGTCCGGAGGTCAGCCTGTCGTCGTCGCGCACCTCCCGGGGTGCCTCCGGTCGGCGGGCGTCAACCGCGAGGTGGCACGGGATACTGCCGGGGTGGACGTCTCCGCCGTCCGGTCCGTGGCGGCGCACCCGGCTCCGGGCCCGCTCCCGGCCGACCTGCCCGACCTCGTCGGCCGCCTCGCCCGCCACGACCCGGACGCCGTCGTGACCCGCGAGCGCACCCCCGACGGCGAGCTCCTCGCGACCACGCGCGGGGAGCTGTGGCGGCGGGTCCGTGGCCTGGCCGCGGAGCTGGGCGAGCACGGCGTCGGGCCGGGGGACGCCGTCGCGGTGTGGCTGCCGAACTGGAGCGACGCCCTGGTGTGGCAGTGCGCGGTCGCGGCGCGCGGGGCCCTCGTCGTCGGGATCAACACCCGCTACGGCGTCGAGGAGGCCACCCACGTGCTGGCGCGGGCGCGCCCGGTGCTCGTGGCGCTGGCCCACGACTTCCACGGGCTCGACCTCACCGGGCGGCTGCGCGACGCGGTCGCCGGGTCCGGGGTGCTTCCGCAGGTCGCGCTCGTGGCCGGGCCGGGCCGGTCGGCGCCGGACGACGTGACGGTCGCCGACGTCGGCGCCGGCGCGTGGGCCCCGGCAGTCACGGACGGCCCGGAGCCGGCGCCCTCGGACCCGGCTCGCCCCGTCGTCGCGTTCACGACGTCCGGCTCGACCGGGCTGCCCAAGCTCGCCGCCCACGCCGCGACCGGGGTCCTCGCGCACGCCGTCGCGGACGCCGCGGTCCTCGGGCTGACGGGGGCCGACGTCGTGCTGTGCGCGCTGCCCTTCTCGGGGGTCTACGGCTACAACGCCGCCACCGCGGGCCTCGCCGCCGGCGCGACCCTGCTGCTCGAGCCGGTGTTCGACCCCGACACCGTCCTCGACGACATGGTCGCCTGCGGGGTGACCCACGTGGGCGCCGGGGACGACCTGGTGCTGCGTCTCGCCGCGGCGTACCGGGACCGCCCGCGGGACCTCTCGGCGTGGCGGTGGTGGGGTGTCGCGGACTTCCAGGGCCGGTCGCGGGAGCTGGCCGCGTGGCTCACCGAGGAGGTCGGCACCGCGGTGACCGGGGTCTACGGATCCTCCGAGGTCTTCGCGCTCACCGCGGCGTGGCCGCCGGAGGAACCGGTGCCGACACGGTGGTCCGGGGGTGGGCGCCTCGTGCACGCGGGGATCGAGGTGCGGGTGACCGACCCGGAGAGCGGTGAGGTCCTGGCGCCCGGCGCCGAGGGGCAGCTGGAGTTCCGGGGCCCGAACGTGGTGGACGGGTACGTCGGGGTCGGACCCGGACGTCGTCACCGACGACGGCTGGTTCCGCTCCGGGGACCTCGGGGTGCTGGTGGACGAGGGCGCGTTCGTCTACGTGTGCCGGATGGGCGACGCGCTGCGGCTGCGGGGCTTCCTCGTCGACCCGGCCGAGATCGAGGTCCGGCTCGGGGCCCACCCGGCGGTGCACACGGCGAAGGTGGTCGGGGTGGACGGGCGCGGACGGGGCGACGGTCGCGGTCGGGTTCGTGGTGCTGGAGCCCGGCACCGACGACCCGGGCGACCTGCGCGCGTGGTGCGGCGAGGTGCTCGCCCCGTTCAAGGTCCCGGCCGCGGTGCACGTGCTCGACGAGATGCCGACGACGTCGGGGACGAACGGAGTCAAGATCCGGACGCCGGTGCTCGCCGCGCTCGCCCGTGAGCACTTCTCCGTGTCGTAGACGGAGCCGTGCTCACGGGCGCCGGCGCACCTACAGGTTCTGCACGTGCTGGAACCCGAAGCGGCCCTTGATGCAGAGGTGCCCGTGGGTCACGGAGTGGTCCTGCGGCGAGGTCACGTTGACGATCGTGTTGTCCTGCACGTGCAGCTCCAGGGTGCAGCCGACGCCGCAGAACGAGCAGATCGTCGACGTGACGGTCTCCTCCTCCGGGTGCCACTCGCCGGCCTCCCGCAGCTCGTGCTCGGCGACCGACTTCAGCGCGCCCGTCGGGCACACCCCGATGCAGTTGCCGCAGTACACGCACGCCGACTCCGGCAGCGGCACCGCGAACTCCGTGGAGATCGTCGCGTCGAACCCGCGTCCCGCGACGGCGATCGCGAAGGTGTTCTGCGCGTCCGTGCCGCAGGCCTCGACGCACTTGTAGCAGAGGATGCAGCGGGCGTAGTCGCGCACGTAGAGGTCGTTGTCGACGGTGACCGGCTGCGCGACGGTCGCCCGGGTCTCGCCGTCGGGCTCGGCGTGGTGGCCGGGGTGGCGGTTGCCGCGCTCGCCGGCAGCGGCGGGCGGGCCGACCGGGCCGTAGCGCTCCGGGTCGGCGCCGTACTCGACCGACCAGCGGGCCACGTCGTCGCCGGCCTCGGACATGTCGTTCGCCGACCCCAGCAGCTCGAGCACCATCTTGCGGCTGTGCGCGACCCGCTCGGTGTCGGTGCGCACGACCATGCCGTCCTCGACCCGGCGCGCGCACGAGGGCACGAGGGGCCGCGACCCCTCGACCTCCACGACGCACACCCGGCACGCGTTCACCGGCGTGAGGTTCGGGGCCTGACAGAGCCGCGGGGTGTCGCAGCCGGCCCCGTCGAGCACGTCCATGATCGTCCCGCCCTCGGGGACACGATGCTCGACGTCGTCGACGGTCACGGAGACCAGCCGCCGGATGGTGCCCAGATCGATCGTCGTCATGCGTTCTCCCCCACCAGTCCGAGCGCCAGGGCCGACCGCACCGCCGACGCCGCGGTCTGCCCGAGCCCGCAGATCGAGGCGTCGGTCATGACGCGGTCGACGTCGGTGAGCAGCTGCAGTTCGGTCGTGCGGCCACCGATCTCGCGGCCGCGCACGATCCGGGCGAGCGCCTCCTCCTGACGCACCGTCCCGACGCGGCAGGGGACGCACTGCCCGCAGGACTCGTCGCGGAAGAACCCCGCGATGCGCCGCAGGATCTTCGCCATGTCCACCGATCCGTCGAGGCACAGGACGACGCCCGACCCGAGCGTCGCCCCGATCTCGCGGGTGCCCTCGAGGGTCAGCGGCACGTCGAGCTGGTCCGGGGTGACGAACGTGCCCGCCGCGCCGCCGAGCAGGATCGCCCGCAGGTCCGGCGGGACCCCGCCGGCGAGCTCCAGGAGCTCCCGCAGCGAGGTGCCCATGTCGACCTCGTAGACCCCGGGCCGCGCCACCGTGCCGGACAGGCAGAAGAGCTTCGTCCCGGTCGAGCGGCCGGACCCGACGGAGGCGAACGCCGGCCCGCCCTCGGTGACGATGCGCAGCACGTTGATCAGCGTCTCGACGTTGTTGATCACCGTCGGTTGCCCGAACAGGCCGGAGACCGTCGGGAACGGCGGTTTCGCCCGGGGCTCGCCGCGGCGGCCCTCGAGCGAGTTCATCAGGGCGGTCTCCTCGCCGCAGATGTAGGCGCCCGCGCCGCGCCGGACGTCGATGTCGAACGCGCGGCCGGAGCCCATGACGTCGTCGCCGAGCAGCCGGTGGTGCCGCGCCTGCCCGACGGCGTGCCGGATCGCGCGCTCGGCGGCCGGGTACTCGCCGCGGACGTAGAGGTATCCGGTGTGGGCGCCGACGGCGATGCCGGCGACGGTCATGGCCTCGACCAGCGCGAACGGGTCGGCCTCCATGAGCACCCGGTCCTTGAAGGTGCCGGGCTCGGACTCGTCGGCGTTGCAGACCAGGTACTTCACCGGCTCCGGGGAGCCGGCGACGGCGGCCCACTTCGTGCCGGTCGGGAACGCGGCGCCACCGCGGCCGGTGAGCGAGGCGACGGTGATCTCGTCGACGACGCGGGCCGGGCCGACGGCGAGGGCGCGCCGCAGCCCGGCGTAGCCCCCCGCGGCCCGGTAGGAGTCGAGGTCGGCCGGGTCGGCGACCCCGACGTGGGCGAGCAGGTACAGGCCCTCGGCGCCCGCCTGCGGGGTGGACACGACCGGGTCGGGACCGGGCACGTCGCCGCCGCCGAGGCCCTCGAGGACGGTGGTGACGTCGGCGGGCGCGATCTGGGCGTGCGCCGGCTCCTCGGTCGCGGCGTCGGGGTCGGCCCGCTGCAGGAACACCGCAGGCGCCCGCTCGCACATCCCGAGGCACGGGCTCCGGGTCCAGGTCACGTCCTCCCGCGTGCCCGGCGCCCCGAGGCGGTCCTCCAGCGCGGCGCAGAGCGCCTCGCCGCCGAACGCGGCGCAGGCCACGTCGTCGCACACGTGGGCGGTCCGCGGCGCCCGCGGGGTGACCGAGAACAGCGCGTAGAAGGTGGCGACGCCGTACGCCTCGGCCGGCGGGACCCCGAGCCGGGCGCACACGTGCCCGAGGGCCCCGCGGCTGATCCAGCCGACGGCGTCCATGACGGCGTGGAACGCGGGCAGGAGCAGGTCGCGCCGCTCCCCGGCCGGCAGGGTGCCGACCGCGCCCCCGTACTCCGGGACGACGGCGTCGACCGCGGCCCGCTCGGCCTCGGTGGGTGCGTCGGGCAGCAGCCTCAGGTCCACGCGGTCCCCGTCCCTCTCCTGGTCACGATCCGGCCACCGGCACCCGTATGTCGGAAAAGTCCCGTTGCTGACGTCCAGCGTCCGCCACGAGACTTTCCTGACGCTCGGGGAGCTTCTCGATGCGGATCGCCGTCGCCTTGAACTCCGACGTGCCCGACTGCGGGTCCCACGCCTCGTTGGTGATCAGGTTGACGTCGACCTGCTCGGAGAAGTGCGGCGTGATGAACGCGAGGCCGGGCCGGGCCGCCTCGTCGAACCGGACCGGGGCCTCGACGGCGCCGCGCCGCGACACCATCCGCACGGTCTCCCCGTCGACGACGCCGAGCGCCCGCGCGTCCGTCGGGTCGATGCACAGCGCCTCGTCGCGGCGCAGCGGCGAGGAGTACCCGCCGGTCTGGACCCCGGAGTTGTAGGAGTCGAGGCGGCGCACCGTGGTCAGGCGCAGCGGGAACTCGGCGGTGAGCACGTCCAGCGGTCCCGCGTGCTCGGCGCCGGCGAAGGGAGCGGGCGCGCCGCGCAGGGCGGGGTCGCGCTCCCAGAGCCGGGTGTGCATCGTCGGGGTGCCGGGGTGGTCATCGGTCGGGCAGGGCCACTGCAGCCCGCCGTGCTCGGTGAGCCGGGCGTAGGACATCCCCGCGTGCCAGTTCAGCGAGACCGACCGCAGTTCGTCCCACACCTGCTCGGCGGTCGGCTCACCCCAGTCGTGCCCGAGCTCCGTCGCGAGCGCGCAGAGGATGTGGGTGTCGGGCCGGGCGAGCCCCGGCGGGTCGATCGCCTTGCGGACCCGCTGCACGCGGCGCTCCGAGGACGTCACGGTGCCCTCGTACTCGCACCAGTCCGCGCAGCTGGGCAGCACGACGTCGGCCAGCTCCGCGGTCGCGGTGCGGAAGATGTCCTGGACGACGAGGTGGTCGAGCCCCGTGAGGAGCTTGCGGGCGTGCGCGACATCGGCCTCGGACTCGGCGGGGTTCTCCCCGACGACGTAGACCGCCCGGATCTCGCCGCGCTCCATCGACTCGAACATCTGCGAGAGGTGCAGGCCCTTCGTCGACGGGATCGGCGCGCCCCAGACCCCCTCGAACCGCGCCCGCTCGACGTCGTCCTCCACGTCGTAGCCACCGGGCAGCCGGTTCGGGATGGCGCCCATGTCGCCGCCGCCCTGGACGTTGTTCTGGCCGCGCAGCGGCACCAGGCCCGAGCCCCACCGCCCGACGTGCCCGGTGAGCAGCGCGAGGTCGATGAGGGCGCGGACGTTGTCGACGGCGTTGTGGTGCTCGGTGATGCCGAGCGTCCAGCACAGCTGCGCGCGGTCGGCGGTCGCGTAGGCGATCGCGGTCTCGCGGATCAGGCCCGCGTCGACCCCCGTGACCTCCTGCGCGCGCTCGAGCGTCCACGGCTCGACGGCGGCCACGTACTCGTCGAACCCGGTGGTCGCCCGCTCGATGAACGCCCGGTTCTCGAGCCCCTCGTCGAGGATCACGCGGCCCATGGCGTGCGCCAGCGCGATGTCGGTGCCGACGTCGAGCGGCAGGTGGCCGCGCGCCCACTTGGCGGTCGAGGTGCGCCGCGGGTCGACGACGTAGAGCTCGGCCCCGTTGCGGAGCCCGGTGAGCACGTGGTGGAAGTAGATCGGGTGGGTCTCGCGGGCGTTGGAGCCCCAGAGGAGGACGAGGTCGGTGTCCTCGACCTCGGAGTAGGCGCTGGTGCCACCACCGGCGCCGAACACTGCCGTCAGACCGACGACGCTGGGAGCGTGTCAAGTGCGGTTGCAGGAGTCCACGTTGTTGGACCCCATCACCACCCGGGCGAACTTCTGGGCGACGTAGTTCATCTCGTTCGTCGCCTTGGAGCAGGAGAACATGCCGTAGGCGCTCCCCGGGACCCCACGGAAGCCCGCGGCGGCTCGCTCGAGGGCCTCGTCCCAGCTCGCGGGGCGGAGCTCGCCGTGCTCGCGCACGAGGGGCTCGGTGAGACGGACATGGCGCGGAGCGCGCATGGGATGGACCTCCGGCGTGGGTACTGCGGCACGTGCTCCCCGTCACGCTAAACGGCGTGGAGATCAAGTGCGACCCGCGTCACAGGCTCGGTGACGCAGCGTTCACCGCTGCGGGACGGAGATCCCGGCGAGCAGGTCGGCGAGCCCCGCCGTGTCGGGGTCGAGGCTCACCGCGATCACACGCTCGGCGACCACGATCAGCGGCTCGGCGGCGCTGTTCGCGAGGTGGGCGAGCAGGGCGGCGCCGGCGTCGGGGGTGAGCTCCATCGCGTCGGTCAGGACCTCGATCGCCCGGCCGACGTAGCGGTCGTGCTCGACGGAGGCCCACGTCGACCACCCGGCGGGCGGGGGTCCGTCGCGTGGGGACGTCGGGGGGAAGGGGCCCGTGGGCGGCGACCGGGTCGCGCTCGCCGTCGACTCCGCGGGCGAGCGGGTCGGGGACCAGCTCGCGAGGTGCACGAGGTAGCCGCGCAGGAGCAGTCCCGGTGGCCAGGCCTCGTCGGGGCCGGTCGGGTGCCCCACGGCGACCACCTGGTGGATCGTCCCGTCCACCGACACGATCCGATGTCGGGAGGTGTAGGCCAATCGGTGGGCGACGGCATCCGCCATCACGTGCTCGACCTGCGTCCGATCGTCGGGGTGCTTGTGCGCGACGACGAGCGCACGGCTCGGCCGCACCCCGCCCGGCGGGTATCCGTGCAGGTGGTACATGGTGTCGTTCCACGTCCAGCGGTCGGAGCTCGGGTGCCACGTGTAGGCGCCGATCCTGTCCATCCCACCCCCGACGGATCCGGGTCCGGACTTTCCGGAGGGTAGTCAGGTACCCACTGATCGGAGGACCGCATCCCCGGACGGGGAGATCCGGTCCGGATCGTCCGGCGAGGATCGTCGACGGCGGAACTAGGGTCGTCGCCGTGGATCCGCTCGCGCCCGGGTCGTGCCTGACCCACCTGGAGACGGCGAGCGCGCGGTTCTCGGCGGCCCTGGCCGGAGGGGACCTCGCGGCCCCCGTGCCGACGTGCGGGCAGTGGCGGCTGCTCGACCTCGCCCACCACCTCGGCGGGGTGCAGCGCTGGGCCCGGGTCGCGGTGCTCGAGGGGCACCCGAACGGCACCACCGACGACCTCCCGACCGAGCGGGCCGCCCTCGTCGCCTGGTTCGACGAGGGCGCGGCCGCCCTGGGCGCCGCGCTGCGCGAGGCGGGCCCGGACGCCCCGTGCTGGTCGTTCGGCCCGAAGCCGCGCACCGCCGCGTTCTGGTTCCGCCGCCAGGCCCACGAGGCCACCGTGCACGCGCGCGACGCCGAGACGACGGTGGGCTCGCCCGTCGCACCGCTGGCCGCCGACCTCGCCCTCGACGGGATCGACGAGGCGGTCTCGATGTTCCTGCCCCGCCAGGTCCGGCTCGGGCGCACGGTCCTGCCCGACACCCGCATCGCGCTCGCGAGCGACGAGGGACCGGCCTGGGAGATCGCCGGCGCCGACGCACCGCAGGACGCCGTGGCCACGGTGCGCGGCGACGCCGAGGCGCTGCTCCTGCTGATCTGGGGCCGGATCGGCACCGACGACGCCCGGGTCACCGTCGAGGGCGACCGTGCCGCGGTGGACGCGGTGCTGGCGGCGGGGGTGACTCCCTAGGGGCCTGCGGGCACCTCGACCACGAAGTCCGACCCGTCCGGGGCCGGCCGGTAGGTCAGCGTGCCGCCGTGGGCCCGCACCAGCGCCCGTGCGATCGCGAGGCCCAGCCCCGCCCCGCCGGAGTCGCGGGCGCGCGCCTCGTCCAGGCGCACCAACCGGTCGAAGATCCGCTCGCGGTCCGCCTCGGCCACCGGCTCGCCGTCGTTGTGGACCACGACCCGCGCGGCTCCTGGCCCTCCGAGGCCCGCGAGACCTCCACCCGCACCGCACCGCCCGGCCGCACGTGACGGCGTGCGTTGTCGAGCAGGTTCACCAGCACCCGCCGCAGCTTCTCCTCGTCGCCCGTCCACGACGACGGCCCCGCCCGTCACCACCGCGACGTCCAGCGCGGGGTCGACGAGGCGGAGTCGCCCCACCTGGTCGGTGGCCAGCGCGGTGAGGTCGACCGGGCGCCGGGCCAGCTCCTCGCCGCCCTCGATCCGGGCGAGGTCGAGCATGTCGGTGACCAGCGTCGAGGCCCGCGAGGTCTCGCGCACCAGGGCGATCGCCAGCTCCTCGCGGGTCTCGCGGTCGTCGTCGGAGTCGCGCACGAGCGTCTCGGCGAGCGTCTGCATCCCGGCCAGCGGGGTGCGCAGCTCGTGGGCGGCGTCGGACAGGAAGCGCCGCGTCGTCGCCTCGGAGCGCAGCGCCTCCTGCTCGGCGGCCTGCGCGGACGAGGCGGCCTCCCGGGCCTCCCGCGCCGACGCCTCGGAGCGCTGCTGGGCCGCGTCGAGGGCGTCGAGCATCTCGTCGATGGCCGCGGCGGTGCGCCCGATCTCGGTGTCGGTGGTCGTGGGGTGCAGCCGACGACCGCGGTCGCCCGTCGTGATCGCCCGTGCCACCCGGGTCATGGCGTCCAGCGGGCGCAACGCCGCCGACACCCCGGTGAACAGCACGACCGCCGAGATCCCGAGCCCGACCAGCCCGACCCCGATCATCACCCCGCGCAGCCGGCTCAGGACGTCGTCGATCTCGCCCGGGTCCGAGGACAGCCGCACGACGGTGCCGTCGGCGAGCGGCCGGTCGACGGTCAGGGCCGGCCCGTGCCGGGGACGCCCCGGTCCGTCGTCGTCGGGGTCCCGTGTCGGGCCTCCCGGACCGGCGCGCGGGCGCGACGCGGGCGCGCCGGACTCGGGCGTGCCGGATGCGGGCGGGCCGGATGCGGGCGGCCGGATGCGGGCGGACCGGATGCGGGCGGTGCCGATCTCGGCGGGCCGGGCGTCGGGGGGCCCGCGACGCCCTGCAGGACGGCGCCGCTCGCCGAGAGCCGGGCCGCGCGTACCCCCTGCCCGTCGAGGAGCCCGACGAGCTGGTCCGCTGGCACGCCCTGCGCGACGAGGCTGTCGACACGTGCCGCGCGATCGTTGAGCCGCGACTGTTGGTCGCGGTCGAGCGCCGCGGTCAGCGCGAGGTCGACGACGAGGCCCGCGACGAGCAGCGTGGCCGCGACGACGGCGACCACGGTGGCGGTCACCCGCCAGCGCAGGGAACGGACCGGGACGACGCGGTCGCGCGCCGGGCGCCTCACGGCTCCTCGCCGGCCGGGCGCAGCGTGTAGCCCAGGCCCCGGTTGGTGTGCACGATCCGCGGGCCGTGCGCCTCGAGCTTGCGCCGCAGGGCCGAGAGGTGGACCTCGACGAGGTTGGGGTCGTAGGCGTCGTAGCCCCACACCTGGGTGAGGATCTGGTTCTTGCTGACCACCCGGCCCCGCTGCTCGGCGAGGTAGCGCAGCAGCCGCAGCTCGGTGGCGGTGAGGCCCAGCGGGGACCCGGCCCGGGTCGCGACCCCGGCCTCCTCGTCGATCACCAGATCCCCGACGACGAGGGCCGTCGGCGTCCGGCCGCGCCGGCGCAGCACCGCGCGCACCCGGCTGGTGAGCTCCTCGAGCAGGAAGGGCTTCACGACGTAGTCGTCCGCGCCGGTGTCCAGGCCGCGCAGCCGGTCGTCGAGCCCGTCGCGTGCGGTGACCATGACGATCCCCGCGTCGGTCCGGTCCCGCACGACCTCCAGGAGCCGGAACCCGTCGCGCCCGGGCAGCATGACGTCGAGGACGACGAGGTCGGGGCGGAACCCGTCGAGGGAGTCCTCGAGCCCGGCACCGTCGGGCAGGCCCTGCGCGGCGAACCCGGAACGGCCGAGCGCGCGCACGATCGACTCGCGCATCGTCGTCTCGTCCTCGACCACGAGCACCCGCGGGCCGGGTCCGCTGCTCACCGCGCCATCAGACCAGGCCGGGCTGAACCGCGCCTGAAGCCGACGGTCACTGAAGCGTGGCTGAGGATGCCGGGCGGTCGGGCCGGCCTCAGGGACGCTTCAGGTCCGCGGGCCACGGTCGGTGACGTGCCCTCCCCGGGGCGCCCCGACCGAGAGCGAAGGACCGTGATGAGCGAGAACGAGCCGCCCACGACGCCGGCGACCCCCGTCCCGCAGGACCCCGCGCCCGAGCACGCCCCCGACGCGCCGGCCTCGTCCCGGAGCGGCTCGCGCTGGTCGCGCCTGCGTCCCCGTGGCCGGGCCGGGACGGTGCTGGTCGGCGTCGGCGGGTTCGTGCTCGGGCTCGTGGTGGCGGGGATCGTGCTGCTCGCGACGCCGCTGGGGCACGGCGGCCCCGGTGGGCACGGCGGTCCGGGTGACCACGGTCCCGGCCGGATCGCCGCGAGCGGTCCCGACGGCGGGCCGGGCGGCCGGGGTGGTCCGGGCCAGGGTGGTCACGGTGGTCCTGGCCGGGGAGGTCCTGACGGCGGGCCGGGGCGCGCGGGCGGGGGAGCCGGCGGTCCGGTGATCCAGGTCCAGCCGGGCGGGACGGTGATCGTCCAGCCGGGCGCGACGGTGCAGGCCCCGGCCCGGCCGGCTGCCCCGGCTGCCCCGGCGGCTCCTGCCGCGCCGGCAGTCCCCGGAGCGCCTGCCGCTCCCGGCCCCCGCGGCCCCTGCGCCCGGTGCTCCCGCGGCGCCGGCTCCGGCCGCTCCGGCGCCCACCGGCTGACCATGATCACGATCCGGGCGGCACAGTGCTCGCTCAGCGATCACTCTGCCGCCCGGATCATGATCTTGCTCGGGAACGCCCGGGTGAACGGCGCCGTCCTGCCGCCAGACGCCAGCAACGCGCCATTGCTGCCACGGGGACGGGGGTCGAGCCCCGGGTGAACGGCGCCGTCCTGCCGCCAGACGCCAGCAACGCGCCATTGCTGCCACGGGACGGGGACGGGACGCGGACGGGGACGGGGACGGGACGCCGCGGGACGCCAGCCTCAGCCCTCGCAGATCCCGCGCAGCGTCTCGAGGTCCCCGGCCACGGTGTCCGCGTCCGCGGCCACGTCGTCGTCGCTCATCCCCGGGCGGCGGCGCACCGTGAAGACGACCTCCGCGCCGTCCTCGTGGGGGAGGACCCGCATCGGGTTGAGCACCTCGGTGCCGTCGGGCATCGCCACGACGTGGTCGACCACCCCGAGGTCGTTGGGCTCCGCGAAGCGCACGGTCACCTCGCCGAACGGGGACGACGCGTGCCACGTCCCGTCGCCGACGGGCGTCACCGTCGCGGTCGCGAGCCCGGAGGCCCAGTGCACGAGGTGCGCCGGGTCCGCGGCGTAGGAGTAGACCTCGCGCCACGGTCGTGCGATCACCCGCGAGACGTGCCGGGTCCCGGCGTCGGTGTCCGTCCTGGCCATGGTGTCCGATCCTGCCAGGACCCCGTCCGCTGCGGCGCCGCCCCGCAGGGATCACGATCGCGCCATGACGCAGCGCGCGACGGTCGTCGGGGCCGGGATCGTCGGGCTCGCGGCGGCCTCGCGGCTGCTGGACGAGGGCTGGCAGGTGACCGTGATCGCCGACCGGCCCGCGGCCGAGTCGACCTCGCACCTCGCCGCGGCCGTCTGGTTCCCGACGCGGGCCGCCCCGCGCGAGCGGGTGCTGGCCTGGGGAGCGGCGACCTACACCGCGCTCGCGGACCAGGCCCGGCGTGGCGTCCCGGGCGTGGTCATGCGCGAGAGCCTGACGCTGCACCGCGAGGACCCGGGGGAGCCGTGGTGGGCGGCCGCCGTCGGGGACCTGCGACCGGCGCGCCCCGACGAGCTGCCGTCCGGCTACGCCCACGGTCTGCGCTTCGCCGTGCCGCTGGTCGAGATGCCGGTGCACCTGCCGTGGCTCGTCGAGCACGTCGCCTCACGCGGCGCGCGCTTCGTCACCCGGCGCCTGACCGGGCTCGACGAGGCCGCCGCCGACCCCGCCCACCCGGCCGACCTCGTCGTCGCCGCTCCCGGCCTCGCCGCGCGGCACCTGGTGCCCGACCCGAGCGTGATCCCGGTGCGCGGGCAGATCGTGCGCGTCACCAACCCCGGCCTGACGCTCTCGGTGCGCGACGAGGCCCACCCCGGCGGGCGGGCCTACGTCCATCCGCGGGCCGACGACGTCATCCTCGGCGGCACGCTCGACGAGGACGTCTGGGACACGACGCCGGACCCGGCCACTGCCGCGGCGATCGTCGCGCGGTGCACCGACCTCGTGCCGGCGCTCGCGCACGCCGAGGTGCTCGACACGGTCGTCGGGCTCCGGCCCGCCCGGCCCACGGTCCGCCTGGAGCGCGCCGTCCTCACCGACGGCACGCCGGTGGTCCACGACTACGGGCACGGCGGCTCCGGGGTCACGCTGGCCTGGGGCTGCGCCGACGAGGTCGTGAGGTCCGTGTAGCCCACCTCGCAGCCAGGGTCCCGCGGTCCCAGGATGAAGGGTCCCTCGCCGCGGCGGCGCCGTCGGCGCACGGTGGAGACGTCAACCCCGATCACGACCACCCCGATCACGACGGAAGGCGATCATGCCCTCTCTCCCCACCCACGACCTGCCCGGCGGCACCGCCCGCCTGGGCGACCTCGAGGTCACCCGCGTCGGCTACGGAGCCATGCAGCTCGCGGGTCCCGGCGTCTTCGGCCCGCCGAAGGACCGCGACGAGGCGATCCGGGTGCTGCGGACCGTCGTCGACCTCGGCATCAACCACATCGACACCTCGGACTTCTACGGCCCGCACGTCACGAACGAGATCATCCGGGAGGCCCTGGCGCCGTACCCGGAGAACCTCGTCCTCGTCACCAAGGTCGGCGCCCGCCGCGACGACCAGGGCGGGTGGCCGGCGGCGCTGGGCCCCGACGAGCTGCGCAGCGCGGTGCACGACAACCTGCGCAACCTCGGGGTCGACGCGCTCGACGTCGTCAACCTGCGCCTCGAGGCCGACCACACCGACCACATGGCGCCGATGGCGCAGCCGGTGGCCGAGCGGTTCGGCGTCCTCGCGGAACTCCAGCAACAGGGCCTGATCCGCCACCTCGGCATCAGCACCGCGACGGCCGACCAGATCGCCGAGGCGCAGTCGGTGGCCCCGGTGGTGTGCGTGCAGAACGCCTACAACCTGGCCCACCGCGCCGACGACGCCCTCGTGGACTCCCTCGCCGCGCAGGACGTCGCCTACGTGCCGTACTTCCCGCTGGGCGGGTTCTCGCCGCTGCAGTCGCAGACCCTCGACGACGTGGCGAAGCGCCTGGACGCGAGCCGGATGGCCGTGGCGCTGGCGTGGCTGCTGCAGCGCTCGCCGAACATCCTGCTCATCCCCGGGACCTCGTCCGTGGCGCACCTGCGCGAGAACGTGGCCGGGACCGGCCTCGAGCTGCCCGCCGACGCGCTCGCCGAGCTCGACACCATCGGGCGCTGACGCCGGGCCGCGCCGTCGCCCGACCCCGGTCGGTCAACGACGCGGTTCGCGCCGGTCCACCCGGTCCGGGACGGGGACGGCGCGGGCGGGCGCCTCCGGCTCCGGGGTGCCCGCGAGCTGGGCCACCAGCCAGTGGGCGACGTCGACGAGCTTGATGTTGGTGGTCTGGGACGCCTCGACCAGCATGGCGAAGGCGGCCTCGTCGTCGACCCCGTCGCGCTGCATGAGGATGCCCTTCGCCTGGCCGATGGCGTCGCGGGAGCTCACCGCGCGGGCGAGCCCGGCGATGCGTTGGGCCCCGAACAGGGCCACCGTGGCCTGCGCCGCGACACCCGCCGCGACCGCGCGACCGTGGGGGCCCACCGAGGACCGGGTGTAGAGCGTGAGCACGCCGAGCACCCCGTCGTGGGCCGTGAGGGCGAGCGCGAGCACGCCCCGGACGTCGTGCCGGGCGGCGGCCTCGCGGAACCGGGACCAGCGGGCGACGGCCGTGACGTCCCCGACGTCGAGGACTCCGCCCCCGCCCGCCACCTCGATGCCGGGACCCTCGCGGAGGGCGAGCTGGCGGGCGTCGAGGTCGTCGACCACCGGGTCGCCGGTGGACCTCGGCTCGAAGGTCCCGCGGGGAGCGAGGGCGACGCCGACGTGGTCGACACCGGGCACGACGCCAGCCGTCCGGACGATGGAGTGCAGCGTGCGGTCGAGGACGTCGTCGTCGGTGCTCAACGCGCCGGTCAGGTCGGTGGCGTCGAACCCCGACACCTCACCGACGTGGCCCACGTCCTCACCCGCCATCGGCCGCCCCCGGGTCGTGTCCGGTCTGCTGGGACGTCCGTCTCGCTGGTGAAACTGGACCCGATCACTCTAGGGCACCGCCGTCCGGAGGTCCGGACGAACCACCCATCGTCACCGGCCCGGGTCGGGATCCCCGATCTCCGAGAAGGCGCGCGCGAGACGCCGCTGCTGTTCGGCCGTGGGCACGAGCGGGGGGCGGTCGGTGATCGGCACGACGCGGTCGACGTCGCCGGGGTCGACCCGGTGCTCGGCGAGCAGGCCGGCGTCGACGCGGATGGGCACGCGGGTGCGGTGGGACAGCGTGATGGCGTCGACGACCGGCGTGGTGCGGCCCCGGTCGGCCGGCGGGACGAGCTCCGCGCCGCCCTCGACCGGGGTGACGACGGCGTGCAGGCTCCCGTCGAGCCCGGCGACGAGGTCGATGGTGACCTCCCGGTCGCGCAGCGGCCACCCGAGCCAGGGGTCGAGGATGCGGGCGAGGCGCGGGGCGTCGTCCCGGTCCAGGGGCACCGACATCAGCGTGGGGAGCTCGCGGTCGTCGGAGAGCAGCGCGCACGGTTCGTCGAAGAGGGCGCGCCGGGCCACCGCGACGAGTCGTACGACGGGCATGGGCCGTCCCTCCGCTCGCTCGGCTCAGGAGCGTCGTGGGCCGCCATCGTCCCACGTCCGAATACGTGTCGACGGGCCTCCGGCGGCCCGCGGGTCACGAGTCGCGCTCGGCCTCCCGCCGGGCCTCCGCGCCGGTCTCGCCGGCGTAGCCCTCGTCCAGACCCGCGGCCCGGCCGACGAAGACGTCGGTGTCCCCGGTGCCGGTCACCGAGCCGGAGTCACCGGTGTGCTCCTCGTGGCCGCCGCCTGCGGCCCGGCTGCTCGCCACCGCCGGGTCCTGGCCGACGTCCTGCTCGGAGGGGTTCTCGGCCACCGGGTCCTCGAGGGGGCCGTCCTCGCCGCGGATCTTGCGGGCGAGACGGGTGAAGGTGTCGGAGAGCGCCACGTGGCAGCTCCTCTCGTCGGGATCGGGGGGTACCGCGGCGGGCCCCGGGCGAACCCCCGTGCGGCGAGACGTGTCCGTCCGCCGGGCCTCCGGGTAGCAGCGGGTGGTGAGCCCCGGATCCGTGGACATGGTCGTCGTGGCCAACCGACTGCCCGTGGACCTCGTGACCGACGACGACGGCGGACAGCGCTGGGAGGCGGCTCCCGGCGGACTCGTCACCGCCCTCGCCCCGGCGCTGCGCGGGCGGCGCGCGGCCTGGGTGGGGTGGCCCGGCGTGCCCGACGCGGCTCCCGAGCCGTTCGCCGACGCCGCCGTCGGCGAGGACGTCCACCTGCACCCCGTCCCGCTGAGCGCCGACGAGATCGCCGCGCACTACGAGGGCGCCGCCAACGCGACCCTCTGGCCGCTCTACCACGACCTCATCGCCGCGCCGACCTACGACCGCGACTGGTGGGACGTCCACCGGCGGGTCAACGAGCGCTTCGCCGACGCGGCCGCGGCGGTCGCCGCCCGGGGCGCGACGGTGTGGGTGCAGGACTACCAGCTCCAGCTCGTCCCGC
Source organism: uncultured Actinomycetota bacterium (assembly GCA_963849235.1). GTDB lineage: Bacteria > Actinomycetota > Actinomycetes > Mycobacteriales > Pseudonocardiaceae > Actinomycetospora. Next base: position 169,861 of record CAWKGY010000023.1, read on the forward strand.
GCATGCTGCGCGAGCGCCGTCCCGACCTGCGCATCGGCTTCTTCCTGCACATCCCCTTCCCGCCCGTCGAGCTCTTCCTGCAGCTGCCGTGGCGCACCGAGGTCATCGAGGGCCTCCTCGGCGCCGACCTCGTCGGGTTCCAGACGCGGGGCGGCGCGCGCAACTTCCGCTGGCTCGCGTACCGGCTGTGCGGTGCCGACGTCGACGACTCCCCGATCGGGCTGCGCGAGGCCCCCGGCGCGGTCCGGCTGCGCGGCCGCACGACCCGGGTGGGCGCCTTCCCGATCTCCGTGGAGTCCGGCGCGCTCGCCGAGCGCGGCGCGGACCCCGCGACGGCGCAGCGCGCCGCGGAGCTGCGCACCGAGCTGGGGGACCCGGAGACGGTGCTGCTCGGTGTCGACCGGCTCGACTACACGAAGGGCATCGGCGTCCGGCTGGAGGCGTTCGGCGATCTCCTCGCCGACGGACGGCTCGACCCGGCCACGACGACGCTGGTGCAGGTCGCCACCCCCAGTCGCGAGCGGGTCGACGCGTATCGCCGGACCCGGGAGGACGTCGAGCGGACGGTCGGGCGGCTCAACGGCGACCACGCCGCCCTCGGGCGCCCGGTGGTGCACTACCTGCACCGGCCGTTCCCGCCCAGCGAGCTCGCACCGCTCTACGTCGCCGCCGACGTCATGCTCGTGACCCCGCTGCGCGACGGCATGAACCTGGTGGCCAAGGAGTACGTCGCGACCCGCCCCGACGACAGCGGCGCGCTGGTGCTCTCCGAGTTCACCGGGGCCGCCGAGGAGCTGGGCGACGCCTGGATGGTCAACCCCCACGACCGCGACGGGGTCGCGGCCGCGATCGCCGACGCGGTGGCCTCCGCCGGGTCGCCCCTGGCCCGCCGGCGCATGGCGGCGCTGCGCACCCAGGTCCGCGAGCACGACGTCGCGCTCTGGGCCGAGACGTTCCTCGCGGCGCTCGGCGCGTCCTGACCCAGGAGGCCACGTGTGGGACGGGGCCGGCGCGGGCATGCTCACTGCGCGTCGGCCCCGGCTCCCCGGTGGCCGACCCACCGTGGGCGGTGTGACCACAGGGTCCGCCGTCCGCCCGTGGAGAACGACGCGGGCCACCCCGAATCAGTGCCGCGATCCCGCGCTCTCCCCCCACGTCCTCCTCCGCCGGCACCGACCTCCGTGGTCGGCTGCCCATCGGACGACGGCTCCGGGTGCGCGTGATCGCCCGCGTCCTCTGGAGCACCACGCATGACCACCGTCGACCCTCCGGCGACCCGCCCCACCGACACCACGACCGCCGACACCACGACCGCCGACACCACGACCGCCGACACCACGACCGCCGCGACGACCGCCACCGACACCGCCACCGACGAGGTCGTCGTCGGGCTCATCGCGGACCCCGGTCTCGCGAGCGACCTCGTCGCCCTCGTCGCGACCGAGCTCCCCGCCGCCCTCGACGCCGCCGTGTCCGGCCACCGCTGGCGGGTGGAGACCGCCCGCGGCCCGGTCGGCCTCGACTCCGAGGGCCTGCTGCCGATCCTGCGCCACGGCGGGGCGCTGCGGGCGCGTCACGGCTGGGACGTCGTCGTCCTGGTCACCGACCTGCCCCGCCGGACCGGCACCCAGCCGCTGGTCTCCGACTACGGCTCCGACGACGGCGTCGGCCTCGTCTCGCTGCCCGCGCTCGGCGCGTTCTCGTTGCGCCGACGGCTGCGGCGGGCGGTGGTCGACCTCGTCGCCCACGGCCTGCTGGCCGGCGGCGGTGTCGAGCCCGTCGCGGGGCCGCGGCGCCGGCCGCACCCGCTCTCCCCGCCGGTGGCCCGTGTCGCGTCGGTGGAGGAGGGCATCGACGCCCACCTCGCGCTGCAGGGCACCCGCGGCACGGCCCGGCTGCTCGGCGGGCTGGTCCGCGCCAACCGCCCGTGGCGGCTGGTGCCGTCGCTGTCCCCGGCCCTCACCGCCGCGTCGGCCGGTGCCGCGTTCGGGGTCTTCTACTCGAACATCTGGGAGCTCGCGGCCGCCCTCTCCCCGCTGCGCCTCGGCCTCATCGCCGTGCTCGCCGTCGTCGCGATGGTGGTGTGGCTCGTCGTCGACAACGGCCTGTGGGAGCGCCCGGCCGCCCGGGAGCACCGCGAGGAGGCCACGCTGTTCAACGCCGCGACCGCCGCGACCATCGGCCTCGGCGTCGCCTGCATGGCGCTGCTGCTGATCGGGCTGACCACCGCGGCGGCCGCGGTCGTCATCCCCCAGCACCTGCTGCCCGGCGCGGTCAGCGGTCCCGCCGCGGTCACCGCGTACCTGCGCCTCGGGGTGCTCGCGGGCGCGATGGGCATCGTCGCCGGCGCCCTCGGGTCCGGCCTGACCAGCCCGGACGCGGTCCGTCAGGCCGCGTACAGCACCCGCGAACAGCAGCGTCGGGCGCTCATCGACGACGACGAGCCCAACAGCCAGACCGGTGCGGACGCCGGTGACGCGGACGGCCCGGCAGACGTGTCGCGCGCGACCGACCTCGGGTAGCCGAAGGCCTATGAAGGTCGTCTACGTGTCCTACCCACCGTCACAGAGCGAGGACGTCTCCGGCAGCGCCGTTCCTGCCAGTGCCGACAACGCCCTCGGCCTGCGCTCCTGGATCGAGTCGCAGGGTCACACGCTGGTGACGACCTCGGACACCGGCGACGAGCTCGACAGGGAGCTCACCGACACCGAGGTCCTCATCACGACGCCGTTCTGGCCGGTCTACCTCGACGAGGACCGGCTGAAGAAGGCCGAGAACCTCCGGCTCGTGATCACCGCGGGCATCGGCTCGGACCACACCGACCCCGAGGCCGCGAAGGCGCGCGGCGTCACCGTCGCCGAGGTGACCGGCAGCAACGTCGTGAGCGTCGCCGAGCACAACGTGCTGCAGATCCTCGCGCTCGTCCGGAACTTCGTGCCCGCGCACGCCGAGGCCCGCGAGGGCGGCTGGGACGTCGCGAAGATCGTCGCGCCCTCGCACGACCTCGAGGGCAAGACCGTCGGCATCGTGGGGCTCGGCGCCATCGGCGCGCGCACCGCGCTGCGCCTCAAGGGCTTCGACGTGCGGATGCTCTACTACGCCAACCACCGTCGCTCCGCGGCCGAGGAGTCCTCGCTCGGCGTGCGCTACGCCCGGCTCGACACCCTGGTCGCCGAGTCCGACGTCATCTGCCTGGCGCTGCCGCTCATGGACGGCAGCCAGGCGCTGTTCGGCCCGGAGCGGCTGAAGGCGATGAAGCCGGGCGCGTGGCTGGTGAACACCGCCCGCGGCGCCATCGTCGACCGGGACGCGCTGGTCGAGGCGGTCGAGTCCGGTCACCTCGCCGGCTACGCGGGCGACACCTGGTACCCGCAGCCCGCACCGGCCGACCACCCCTGGCGCTCGCTGCCCGAGGGTTCCGAGGCCATGACCATCCACTGCTCGGGCATGACGCTCGAGGCGCAGGACCGGATCGCCGAGGGCGTGCACGAGATGCTCGCCGCCCACTTCGACGACCGTCCGATGCCCGACGACTTCGTCGTGGTCGACCCCGCGGCCTGAACGACGCCCGACCGACATCCCGTTTTCCGCTGATATCGAGGAGACACCGCACATGAAGGCATTGACGTGGCAGGGCCCCAGCGACGTACGCGTCCAGGAGGTGCCGGACCCGACGATCCAGGCCCCGACCGACGCGATCATCCGCGTCACCAGCACCGCCATCTGCGGTTCCGACCTGCACCTCTACGAGGTCCTCGGGCCGTTCCTCGACCGTGGTGACGTGCTCGGGCACGAGCCGATGGGCGTCGTCGAGGAGGTCGGGTCCGAGACGGGTGACCTCAAGGTCGGCGACCGGGTCGTCATCCCGTTCAACATCTCCTGCGGCCACTGCTGGATGTGCGAGCGCGGGCTGAACGCCCAGTGCGAGACCACCCAGAACCGCGACCAGGGCATGGGCGCCTCGCTGTTCGGCTACACGAAGCTCTACGGCCAGGTGCCGGGCGGGCAGGCCGAGTACCTGCGCGTGCCGCAGGCGCAGTTCGGGCCGATCGTGGTGCCCGAGGGTCCGGCCGACGAGCGCTTCCTCTACCTCTCCGACGTCCTCCCGACCGCCTGGCAGGCCGTGCAGTTCGCGGACATCCCCAAGGGCGGCAGCGTCGTGGTCTTCGGCCTCGGCCCGATCGGGCAGATGTCGGCGCGCATCGCCCGCCACCTCGGGTTCCGGACGATCGCGGTGGACTCGGTCCCCGAGCGGCTCGCGATGGCCCGCCGCCACGGGGCGGAGGTCATCGACTCGAACCGCGTGCAGGACGTCACCGCGGCCGTCCGGGACCTGACCGACGGTCGCGGCACCGACTCCGCGATCGACGCCGTCGGCATGGAGGCGCACGGGTCGCCGGTCGCGCAGGCCGCCCAGAAGATCGTCAACAAGCTCCCGGACGCGATCGCCGCGCCGTTGATGTCGTTCGCCGGCGTCGACCGCACCGCGGCCCTGCTCGGGTGCGTGGACGCCGTCCGCCGCGGCGGCGTCGTGTCGCTCTCCGGGGTGTACGGCGGCATGGCCGACCCGCTGCCCATGCTGAAGATCTTCGACAAGGGTCTCCGGCTGTCCATGGGCCAGGCCCACGTCAAGCACTGGATCCCCGACCTGCTCCCGCTGGTGCAGGACGAGTCCGACCCGCTGGGCGTCGAGGACCTCGAGACGCACGCCCTGCCGCTCGACGAGGCCGCACACGGCTACGACATCTTCCAGCGCAAGGCCGAGGGTGCGATCAAGGTCGTGCTGAAGCCCTGACGACCGGCCCGGCGGCGGGGGCGCCGAGGTCCGCCCCCGCCCCGGGGACTCAGGGAAGGCGCAGGGTCTCGTCGACCACATCGCCCGCGGGCACCACGCCCAGCCGACGCAGCAGGTACAGGCAGGCCACGGCCACGTCGTTGCCCGCGATCCCCCGCGCCGTCCGCTCCCAGTCCACCTGCTCGCGCACCGCCCGGGCGGACGGCAACACCTTGTTCAGGTCGCACCGTTGCTCGTTGAGGGCACCCAGCTTGCCCACGAGCACGTCGGTGATGTCGCTGACCGGCATCGTCACCGACAGCACCTCCATGTCACGGGCCCGCGACAGCATCGCGTCGTCCACGTCGCGGCCGTTGACCTGCAGCAGGACGTCGACCATCGCGCCGTCGGAGAAAATCTTGAACAGCCAGTCCTCCGGGGGCTGGTCGACCTGCAGGCCCGCGTCGCGCAACGCCTCCGCGGCGGCCTCGGCGTCGCCGGGGCGGACGACGACGTCCACGTCGTGGTCCGGCTCCGGCCCGCCGTGCACCCAGGCGGCGTAGCCGCCGGCGAGCGCGAACCGGACGCCCCCACGGCGCAGCGCCACCGCGACCCGTTTCAGCGCCTCACGCTGTCCCTCCCGCGACTCGATCACCGCGGCCCGGTACCCCGCGGGGGATTGCGGGAACCCGGACCGCGTGCGCCTGGTGACGTGGAACGTCCTGCACGGCCGATCGCCCGACGACGGCCGGGTCGATCTCGACCGCTTCGCCGCGGCGGTCCGCGCGCTGGACCCGGACGTGCTCGCCCTCCAGGAGGTCGACCGGGGCCAGGACCGGTCGCACGGCGTCGACCTCGCCGCCGTCGCGGCCGAGGCCCTCGGCGCACGGGACCACCGGTTCGCGGCGGCCCTCGTCGGGCCGCCCGGGGCGTGGTCCGCCCCGGACGACGCCGGCCGCATGGACGGCGGCCGCGTCGACGGCCCCGATCCCGCTCCGGGCCGCTCCGGCGGTCCCGGTGACGCCGCGGCCGACGCCACCGGAACGCTCGCCTCGACCGCCCCCGAGCGCGTCGAGTCGCTCGTCGAGCCGACGCCACGGGTACCGGCCTACGGGGTCGCGCTCGTGTCCCGCCTGCCCGTCCTCGAGTGGCGTGCGGTGCGCGTCCCGCCGCTGCCGCGGCCCGTGCCGCTGCTGCTCGGCCGGCCGCCGCGCCCCGTCGTCGTGCACGACGAGCCCCGGGTGGCGATCGCCGCGCGGGTGGCGACGGAGGCGGGACCGGTCACCGTCGCCACCACCCACCTCTCGTTCGTCCCCGGCTGGAACCTCGTGCAGTTGCGTCGCCTCGTGCGCGCCCTGGAGCGCGAGGTCGGCCCCGGCCCGCTGGTGCTCACCGGCGACCTCAACACCGGCCCGCGCCGGGCCCGGTGGGTGAGCGGCCTGACGGGCCTGGCCACCGGACGGACGTTCCCCGCCGCGTCGCCGCGGGCACAGCTCGACCACGTGCTCGGCCGCGACGTCCGGGGGAGCGACGTCGGCGTCCTCCACCTGCCCGTCTCCGACCACCGTGCGCTCGGGGTGACGCTGGACCTGGCGTGAGTCGACGGTGCGACGGAGGTGTCCGCGCCGTGGCGCGTCGGGTAGCTCCGGGCACCAGTCCGTCGAGCCCGGAGGAACCCGTGACCGAGCAGCCTCCCCCGCAGACCCAGACCTACCCGGGCAGCACCGGGCACATGGACCCCGAGCCGCGCGACGAGATGGTCGGCTACGTCGGGCGCGACCTGCTCGCCGGTCGCCGCGCCCTGATCACCGGCGGCGACTCCGGGATCGGCCGTGCCGTCGCGGTCGCCTTCGCCGAGGAGGGCGCGGACGTCGCGCTGAGCTACCTCGACGAGGACGACGACGCCGAGCACACCCGCAAGCTCGTCGAGCAGCGTGGCCGACGCTGTGTGCTGCTCCCCGGCGACGTCGCCGACCGCGACCACTGCCGGCGCATGGTCGACCGGGCCGCCGACGAGCTCGGCGGGCTCGACCTCCTGGTCAACAACGCCGCCACGCAGGAGCCGGTCACCGACTTCGAGGACATCTCGGACGAGCAGTGGGACCGCACCCTCGCGGTCAACCTGCACAGCATGTTCTGGATCTCCAAGCAGGCACTCCGCCACCTCGGCGAGGGCTCGGCGATCATCAACACGGGCTCGGTGAACGGGCTGCGCGGCAACAAGTCGTTGATCGACTACTCGGCCGCCAAGGGCGGGGTGCACGCCCTGACCTACTCGATGTCCCAGACCCTGCTCCCGCGCGGCATCCGCGTGAACTGCGTGGCGCCGGGGCCGGTCTGGACGCCGCTCATCCCGGCGACGATGCCGGAGGACAAGGTCGACTCCTTCGGTGCGCAGGCCCCGATCGGCCGAGTCGCGGACCCGGACGAGATCGCCCCCTCGTTCGTCTTCTTCGCCTCGGACCGGCTCTCCTCGTACTACAGCGGCGAGGTCCTCGCGCCGCTCGGCGGCGAAACCCTCCCGGGCTGAGCCGGGGCGGGACAGGACCGGGCACGCCACCGTGCCCCGCGAGACGATGTCGCAGGCTGAGACGTTCGTGTGACCTGTGGTACACCCACACGGCCCAACGTCTCGCCGCAACCAGTCGATGGGGTACTGCACTTTCCGGACGGTCCGTGCAGGGCGCTCGGAACAATTTTCGTGAATCATTCGGCCCAGTTCTCCGGTCGCATTCGATCATCCCGCAGGTCGGCAGGCCTGATTATGATGATCATTCGTGACACGGCAGCCCTAGATCGACGCGGAAAAGTTACGGGCCTCCGTTTGCGGACGATTCCGGCCAGGGAAAGACCAGCTCAACGCACGGAAGCGGTCCGTGCCGCGGGAGGCCGCCCGGCCGGTGGCCGTAACCAGGAAAGTGGGGTACGCCCTCATGGGTGGTGCCAAACTGGCCCTCGCCGTCGTCGGCGGATATCTGCTGGGTCGCACGAAGAAGATGAAGCTGGCGATCATGCTCGGCGGCGCGCTCGCCGGGAAGAAGATCTCCACTGACCCCGCCGCCCTCCTCGGACAGGCCACCAAGCTCGTCAACGCCTCGCCGGAGCTGCAGCGTCTCGACGCCGCGGTCCGCGGTCGTCTGCTCGAGGCGGGCAAGGACGCGGCCCTCGCCGTCGCCAGCTCGCGCATGGAGGCACTCACCGACTCCCTGGTCGACCGCGTGGAGAACCTCGGCAAGCCGGCCGCGGCCGCGACGGACGCCGCGGGCGAGGCCGCAGGCGCCGCGGGCGACACCGTCGCGCAGGCCGGGGGCGCGGCGGGCGACGCCGCGACCGTGACGGCGGGCGCCGCGAAGGACACGGTCAGCGGGGCCGCGCGCGGGGTCCGGGGCAAGGGCCGGTCGAAGGCCCGCCAGCCCGAGCCCGAGCCCGAGGACGACCTCGAGGAGCACCTCGGCGAGGACGCGGCGCTCGTCGACGACGAGGAGCCCGAGGAGCCCGAGGAGGCTCCCGCCCGCTCCAGCCGCAACGGCAACGGCAACGGGGCCGCCCGCAAGACCGCCCGCACCGGTTCGCGGGTCCGCCGGGTCGGGGACCACCGACCAGGAACGGCCCCGCCGCGCCCGTCGGGCGCCGAGCAGCTCCGGCAGCGCGAGCTCCGGCGGTTCGAGCAGCTCGGGGACCAACGGCAACGGCGCCGGCGGCAGCGGGTCGACGAGCGGCGGCTCGACGAGCGGCGGCTCGAAGTCGACGGCCAAGCGCTCGAGCTCCCGGTCCTCGGGGAGCTCGTCGTCGAGCGGCGGTCGCAGCCGGACGTCGAGCTCCGGGTCGGGCTCGGGAACCTCCGGGCGGTCCCGCTCCTCGTCCGGCACGTCGAGCCGGCGGACCAGCTCCACCAGGAAGGCCGGTGACGGAGCATGACGAGCACCGCGGGCTCGGCGCTCGACGCGCTGCCGGTCGACCGGCTCAAGTCGGCGGGCCAGGGTCTCCTGAAGGGCCTGATGGATCGCGCGGTGAGCGCCGCGCTCGACCAGGTCGACGGGCTCACCGACCGACTCTCCGACGTCGCCGAGAACCCCGGCGCCGGCCTCTCGAGCGCGCTCGGTGGTGGGGGCGGCGGCAGCGCCCTCGGCGGTGCCCTGTCCTCCGGGGCATCCGCGCTCAAGGACAAGGTGACCGGCGCCCTCGGCTCGATCGTGCCCGGCATGGGTGGGGGCGACGACGACGAGGACGGCGAGGGCGGCGGCAGCGGTGGGGGCGGCGGCGCGGCCGGCGCCCGCGGCAAGTTCAAGTTCCTCAACATCTTCGAGGCCCAGGACGTCGGCGTGCCGCTGCGTCTGGCCTACGACCAGTGGACGCAGTTCGCCGACTTCCCGAGCTTCATGAAGAAGGTCGAGAACGTCGACCAGAGCTCCGACGAGAAGGTGACCTGGAAGGCGCAGGTCTTCTGGTCGCACCGGACGTGGGAGACCACGATCGTCGAGCAGATTCCCGATTCACACATTCTGTGGACGTCGTCGGGCCAGAAGGGTCGGGCCGACGGGATCGTGACGTTCAGTGAGCTCGCGCCGAACCTGACGCGGATCATCCTGATCATGGAGTACTACCCGCAGGGCTTCTTCGAGAAGACCGGCAACATCTGGCGGGCCGTCGGCCGCCGGGCCCGTCTCGAATTCAAGCATTTCTGTCGTCACGTGATGATGGATTCCCTCCTGAACCGCGACGAGATCGTCGGGTGGCGTGGCGAGATCCGTGACAGCGAGGTCGTCCGCACCCACGAGGAGGCGCTCGAGGAGGAGCAGGCCGCCGAGCAGGAGGACGGCGAGTTCGACGACGAGGACGGCTACGACGAGCCCGGCGACGAGCTCGACGAGGACGAGGACCTCGACGAGGACGACGAGGACGACGAGGAGGCGGCCGAACCCGTCGCGGAGGACGAGCTCGACGACGACGAGGACGTCGACGAGCCGTTCGAGGACGAGGACGAGGACGACGTCCAGGACGCCGACGAGTTCGACGACGACGAGGACCTCGACGACACCGAGGACGTCGGTGACGTCGAGGAGGACGAGGACGCAGGACGTCCGGCCCGGAGGCGGGCGCGTCGAGCAGAGCGCGCGCACGCCTGATGTCCCGGCCGAGCCCCGAGGACGCCCACCGGCGTCCCCGGGCCGGCCACAGCGGTGAGGAGGCCATGTGACCGTCAGTCAACGGCAGGGCGGCGGGGTGCAGAAAGCCCCGCAGGGCGGGCTCGCCGAGGTGCTCGACCTGATCCTCGACAAGGGCCTGGTCATCGACGCCTTCGTGAAGGTGTCCCTGGTCGGGATCGAGATCCTGACCATCGACGCCCGGATCGTCGTGGCCAGCGTCGACACGTATCTCCGGTTCGCGGAGGCGACCAACCGGCTCGACCTGCACGCCAAGGGCGGCAAGGACCTCGGGCAGGTGGTGGGCGGCCTCACCGAGGGCGCCACCGAGAGCGGCTCCAAGGGCAAGACCAAGGGGGTGCTCGACGCGGGCAAGGAGAAGTGGGACGAGATCCGGTCCGAGAAGCAGAGCGCGAAGAGGGAGCGATGAGCGCCGCGAAGAAGTCGGAGGAGAAGGCCGAGGACACGCAGCCGGAGAACGTCGGCTCCTACGTCTACGGCATCCTGCGCTCCGGTCAGCGCATCCCCGAGGGTCTCGACCCCGTGCCCCACGGGACCGACGACGCCGAGCCCGGTCTGGGTCTCGTGACCTCGGGCCCGATCGCGGCGGTCGTCAGTGACGTCGCCACGAACCGCCCCCTCGGCAAGCGCGAGGACCTGCTCGCCCACGAGCGCGTGCTGAACGCCATCGCGGTCGAGACCCCGATCCTGCCGATGCGGTTCGGCGCGGTCGTGAACGACGACGACGCGGTGCGCGAGGAACTGCTCGCTCCGCACCAGGACTACTTCTCGCGCGCCCTCGACGAGATCGCCGACTACGTGGAGTTCTCGCTGCGCGGGGACTACGAGCAGGACGTCGTGCTGGGCCGGATCGTCGAGGAGAACCCTGCGATCCAGGATCTGCGCGAGCGCATCCGCGGCGTCGACGAGGACGCGTCGTACTACGACCGCATCAAGCTGGGCGAGGCCATCTCCCAGGCCATGGACTCCCTGCGCGAGAACGACGCGAACGCCGTCCTCGACGCGCTGGAGCGCTACGCGCGGGCCACCGTGGTCAAGGAGGTGGGCGGCGAGAACGGCGCGGTGCACGTCGGGTTCCTGGTCAAGCGGGACCACCAGACCGACTTCGAGCGCGCCGTCGACGACCTCGGCGACGCCTGGTCCGGGCGCGTCGACCTGCGCCTGTTCGGGCCGACGGCCTGCTTCGACTTCCTGCCCGAGTACGACGTGCCGGACGAGGAGGGCGGCTAGAGGTGGGCTTCTTCAGCGAACTGCTGCTCCTCCCGCTCGCCCCGGTGCGCGGTGTCGTCTGGGTGGCCGAGAAGATCGAGGACCAGGTCGACCACCAGCTCAACGACCCGACCGTGATCCGCGCCCAGATCGACGACCTCGACGCCGCGCACGCCCGCGGTGAGATCTCCGACGAGGAGCGGGACTCCCAGCAGGACGTGCTCCTCGCGCGCCTCACCGGGCGGGATCCCGCCGGAGGAGGGCAGGAGTGACGCGACCCGCGCGACGCGATCCGCTGGCCGATGCCGACCGGCGCCGCGGCAACGGTGCTCCCTCCTCGAACGGGAACGGCCGAGCGCGTCGGCGCCGGTCCTCCGACGAGGAGGGGGCACCTCCCGAAGAGGTGACCGAGGAGTCGAACGGGACCGAGGAGAAGCCTCGTCGTCGCCGCCGGCCCGCTCCGGAGTCCGAGGACGCGTCGGGTCAGGAGCGGCCCCGTCGTCGCAGGCAGTCGGCGCCGGAACCGGAACCGGAGACCGACGAGGCCTCGGATCAGGAACGCCCTCGTCGTCGCCGGCGGTCGGCGCCGGAATCGGAGACCGAAGGCGCCTCCGATCAGGAGCGGCCTCGTCGTCGCCGGCGGTCGGCGCCGGAGTCCGAGTCGGATCAGGAGCGGCCCCGTCGTCGCCAGCAGTCGGCGCCGGAACCGGAACCGGAGGCCGACGAGGCAGCGGACCAGGAACGTCCCCGACGCCGGAAGCGGTCGGCGCCGGAATCGGAGCCGGAGCCGGAGACCGACGAGGCGTCGGATCAGGAACGCCCGCGACGCCGGAAGCGGTCGGCTTCGGAGTCGGAGGACGCGTCGGGTCAGGAGCGCCCTCGTCGTCGCCGGCGGTCCGCGCCGGAGCCCGAGTCGGATCAGGAGCGGCCCCGTCGTCGCAGGCAGTCGGCGCCGGAACCGGAGCCGGAGCCGGAGACCGACGAGGCGTCGGATCAGGAACGCCCGCGACGCCGGAAGCGGTCGGCTTCGGAGTCGGAGGACGCGTCGGATCAGGAACGCCCGCGACGTCGTCGACGGGCGGAACCGGAGCCCGAACCGGAGGACGCTCCCGACGATCAGCTCGAGGACGATCAGCTCGAGGACGAGCAGATCGAGGAAGACCCCGAGCCCGACGATGACGAGTTCGAGGACGCCGAGTTCGAGGACGAGTCGAGGACGCCGAGTTCGAGGACGAGGACGACGACGAGTTCGTGGACGACGCCGAGTTCGAGGACGTCGAGGAGGCTGAACCCGAACCCGAACCCGAACCCGAACCCGAACCCGAGCCGGAACCCGAGCCCGAGCGCCCGAAGAAGCTGACTGCGCGGGTCATCGCCCGGCTGGCCGCCGAGCAGGTCATGGAGATGACCAGCAAGGAGAGCGAGAGCGTGACCTCGGTGCACCGCACCGAGGACGGCTGGACCGTGGGCCTGGAGGTCGTGGAGAGTCGCCGCATCCCGGACTCGACCGACCTGCTCGCGAGCTACGAGGTCGAGATGGACGCCGACGGTGACCTCGTGAGCTACCGCAGGCTCAAGCGCTACAACCGTGGGCGCGGCGACGACGAGTGATGCTCCCCGCCGACGCCCACCCCGGCCGGACGGAGGGAACCCGTGAGTGACCCGGTCCGCTGGAGCGGCTCGATGCCCCCGACGCGGCAGCAGGCCTCATCCCCGCAACCCCAGCAACAGAGCGGTACCGATCTCGCCGACATCCTGGAACGGGTCCTGGACAAGGGGATCGTCATCGCCGGCGACATCCAGATCAACCTGCTCGACATCGAGCTGCTGACGATCAAGCTGCGGCTCGTCGTGGCCTCCGTCGACCGCGCCAAGGAGATGGGGATCGACTGGTGGGAACGCGACCCCACCCTGTCCTCGGGACATCGTGAGCTCGAGGACGAGAACCGTCGGCTGCGTGAGCGGCTGGAGGCGTTGGAGAAGCGCGGTCTCCCCGCCGCGGAGGACGGCCAGGGCGAGCGCGACGCCGAGGCCGAGCTCGATGAGGTGGACGTCGACGAGGCGGACGTCGACGAGGCGGAGGTCGACGAGGCGGAGGTCGACGAGGCGGAGGTCGACGAGGACTGCCGAGCCCGACGAGGTCGCCGACGACGAGATCGACGACGCCGAGGAGGTCGAGGCGGAGGAGGTCGTCGAGGCGGAGGAGGCCGCCGACGAGGCCGACGACGCCCCGGCCGACGGCGACGAGCCGGCCCGGCCCCGGCGCTCGTCCTCCCGCTCCTCCACCCGCCCGTCCACGCGCTCCTCCACCCGTCGTCGTGCCCCGCGCCGTGGGGAGGGCGGCCGATGAGCGACGCGCTGAGCTACGTCTACGCGGTCGGTCGCGACCTCACCGCCGACGATCTCGCCGACCTCACCGGCGCCGGTGTCGGCGAGGGGGACCCGCGCCTCGTCGTCTCGGGCGAGTTGCAGGCCGTGGTGAGCGACGTCCCGCGCGACGAGTTCGAGGCCCGCGCCCTCGACGACAAGCTCGAGGACCTCGGCTGGCTCGCCGCCACGGCCCGCGCGCACCACCACGTCGTCGACGCCGTCGGGAACCGTCGGACGATCGCGCCGCTCTCGCTCGCGACGGTCTACTTCGACGACGACCGGGTGCGCGAGCTGCTCGTCGAGGGCGCCGCCCCGCTCACCGTGGTGCTGGACCGGCTCCAGGGGCGCGCCGAGTGGGGCGTGAAGGTCTCGATCCGCGCCGACGCGCCGAAGGCGGACGCGCCGGCGGCCCGTCCGCGCACCGGTGCCGAGTACCTGCGCTCCCGACGCCAGGCGTTGCGGGAGGGTGACCAGGCCGTGTCCCGGGCCGAGGCGGACGCCGAGGAGGTCGACGCGGCGGTGCGGGCGCTCGCCGTCGACGCCCGGCGACACCGACCGCAGGACCGATCGCTGACCGGGCGCCCGGAGCAGATGGTCCTCAACGGCGCCTACCTGGTCGACGTCGCGGCCGCCGACGAGCTCGCCGGGATCGTCGGGTCGTGGGCGGATCATCCCCGACTCCGGGTCGAGCTCACCGGCCCGTGGGTGCCGTACTCGTTCGCCGGCCTGGAGGGCGCCTCGTGACGGGCGCCGAGCTGGAGCCGCGCTCGACGTCGCTGTTCGGGGACCGCGAGGTGGCGCTGGTCGACCTGCTCGACCGGTTGTTGGCCGGCGGCGTCGTGCTCACCGGCGACATCACCATCTCGCTGGCGGGGGTCGACCTCGTGCGGGTCTCGCTGAGGGCCCTGGTCACCTCGATCGCGCCGGCCCCCGCGCCGGGCGAGGAGTCGGATCGTGGCCCCCTGCCCGGCGAGGTCCTGCTGGGGGAGGAGCCGCATGCCCTCGGGTGACCCGTCGCGGGTGGAGATCGACAAGGACGCGGTCCGTCGTGACCTCATGAAGCTCGTGCTCACCATCGTCGAGCTCCTGCGTCAGCTCATGGAGCGCCAGGCGATCCGCCGCGTCGAGAACGGCGACGTGACCGAGCAGCAGGAGGAGGACCTCGGCATGGCGCTGATGCATCTCCAGGAGGCGATGGACGAGCTGACCGAGCAGTTCGGCCTCACCGCCGAGGACCTCAACCTCGACCTCGGCCCCCTCGGTCCGCTCCTGCCCCGGAACCGCTGACCGGCCGATCTCACGGCAGCTCGACGCCGGCCCCCTGGCGCTTCTGCCGGATGACGTCGTCGACCCCCGTGGCGGCGGAGAGCGAGGCACCGCCGCGGATCGTCTCGAGCCACGTGGTCTCGCGGTCGCCGACCGCCCCGGTCAGCGCGAGTACCTCGTCGAGGTGCTCGCGCGGGACGACGACCACGCCGCTCGCGTCGCCGCGCACCACGTCGCCGGGGCGCACGACCACCCCGCCGACCTGCACCGTCACGTTGATCGCCCCGGGACCCTCGTTCGACCCCGTCGCGGGGTGGGCGTTGCGGGCGAACGTCGGCGTCCCCACCTCGTCGATCCCGTCGAGGTCGCGGATCGCCCCGTCGACGACGGTGCCGACGACGCCGGCCCGGCTCAGCGCGCCGGAGACGATGTCGCCGAGGACGGCGGCGTCGGCGCGTCCGCCGCTGTCGACGACGAGCACGTCGCCGGGACGGGCGAGGTCGGGTGCCTTGAGCACGTAGAGGATGTCGCCGGGCTTCGTCCACACGGTCAGCGCGGGCCCGCAGAACTCGCCGGCGCCGGCCAGCCGTGCGATCCCCGGTCCGATCACCGCCACGGGCCCGCCGCAGTCCGCGATCTGGGTGGTGGGGAGCGCGGCGAGCGCCGCCACCGAGGCGGGGTCGGGACGGTGGTCGTCGGTGACGATCGCCCACTGCTGCGGGTGCGACTTGCTCATGGCTGTCTCCGGTTCTCCCGAGGGCAGGGCCCGCCGAGCCTCTCGCAGCCCGGCCGGGTCCGCTCGGTCCGGTCGGTCATTGGCCGGGTTCGTCTCGCAGGGCGGTGAGCTCCCCGGTCCGGGCGACCTCCCCGAACAGGTGCGCGCTGCGCCGCGGCACCCGGCGCAGCCCGTCCGCGCGGTCGACCCCGACCAGACCGAACGTCGGGGCGTACCCGCGGGCCCACTCGAAGTTGTCGAACGAGGACCAGTAGAGGTAGCCGCGGACGTCGACGCCCTCGGCCAGCACCTGCTCGACCTCGCCGAGGTGGCTTGCCAGATAGCGCACGCGCTGCTCGTCGTCGGCGGTGGCGATGCCGTTCTCGGTGACGACGACGGGCAGCCCGGCCTCGGCGATCCGGCGCAGCATCGTCCCGAACCCGGCCGGGTGCACCTCCCAGCCCATGAGGGTGGTCTCGGCGCCGTCGGGCGGCGGTGCGGTGTCGAGCGCGCCGCCGGAGGCGTCCATGCGGGTGCGCGTGTAGTACTGCAGCCCGACCCAGTCGCCCACGTCGCCGCCGGCCCGCAGGTCGTCGAGGTGGTGGTCGACCATCACGGCGCGGGCCATCGCGGCGGCGCCCTCGTCGGCCTCGTCGCCCGGGCGCAACGGTTCGAGGTACGGCAGGTGCAGGCAGGTGCCGATCCTCGGATCGCCCCGTCCGGCACGCAGGGCCGCCGTCGCCGTCCGGTGTGCCTGGGCGAGCGTGGCGTTGACCGTCACGGCCTCGCCGACGTCCTGGTGGCCGGGCGGGAACTCGCCGTTGAGGTAGCTGCCGAGGGCGACGATCTGCGGCTCGTTGATCGTGCAGGCGTAGGGGATGCGGTCCCCGAGGGCGGCGGCGACCCGCTCGACATAGCGGCCGAAGATCTCCTGCGCGTCCTCGGCGAGCCATCCGCCCCGCGCCGCGAACCACCGCGGCAGCGTGAAGTGGTAGAGCGTCACGAACCCGGTCAGGTCGTGGGCGGCGAGGCTGTCGAGCACCCGGGCGTAGTGGTCGAGGGCGACCTGCGAGAACTCGCCGGCTGCCGGCTCGATCCGCGACCACTCCAGCGAGAGCCGGTGAGCGTTCTGCCCCAGCGAGGCGAGCAGCGCGAAGTCGTCGTCGTAGCGGTGGAGGTGGTCGATCGCGTCGCCGGAGGACTCGACGGCGGGGGAGGCCGGGTCGTGCTCCCAGTCCCACCAGTCGTTGTTGTGGTTGCCTCCCTCGACCTGGTGCGCGGCGGTGCTGCTGCCCCACAGGAAGTCACTCGGGAAGCTCGACATCGCGCTCCTTCTCCCAAGCCCGCCCCAGGGCGGGCGGGACGGGGCGATCCTGCCGTCGGGTCGCAGTGCCACGCCAGCAGGGGTCAGGCGGCGGGTTGGTGGGTGAGCCAGGGTCGGTTGTGGCGGGGTTGTTGTTGGGGGTCGAGCCAGGCGGGTGGGGTGAACCAGGGCAGGCCGTTGATCATGTGGATGGTCCAGCTGCTGTGGTGGATCAGGTGGTGGTGATAGGAGCAGAGCAGGACACAGTTCTCGAGGCTGGTGTCGCCGCCGTCGGCCCAGTGTTGGATGTGGTGGGCCTGGCATGTGCGGGCTCGGCGGCGGCAGCCGGGGTGGGCGCAGTGGCGGTCGCGGGCGATGACGGCGCGGCGCAGGCCGGTGGTGACCAGGCGGTGTTTGCGGCCGAGGTCGAGGATGTCGCCGGTGCTGTTGAGGGCGACGGGGATGATTTCGGCGTCGCAGGCCAGGCGGCGGGCGGTGTCGGGGCGGATCCAGGTGTTCTCGCCGAGCAGGGCCAGTTGTGGGGGCAGTCCGGGGGTGGGTCCGGTCGGTTGGGTCAGGGCGGCGCGCAGGGTGTCGTAGTTCAGGGTGACCGTGAGCGCGACCCGTTCCCCACCTTCGAGATCGGCGCGGGTCCACCCCGGCGGCCCCGGTGGGGCGGCCCGGCGGTGGAGGCGCCGGTGGTGGAGGCCCCGGTGGAGACGCGGTCGGCTGGTGGCCCCCGCAGGCGAGTCCGGCGGTCGCGCCGCGGTCCCCCGCCTCGCCAACGTGGCCGTCCGCTTCGAGGCCGTCGGCGTGTGGCGGAGTGGGCCTCGTCGGCCTGCGTCGCGTCGCGGGTCCGGTGGCGTCGGCCTGGTCGGGGGTGTCGGCCTGGTCGGCTTGGTCGGCGGTGTCGGTGGTTTGGTCGTCGTCGGTGTCGAGGATGCCGGCGGAGGTGGTGTCCTCGGCGGCTCGCTCTGATGCTGCGGGCCGGGGATCGGTGGGAGTCGGGTGGTCGATGTCCAGGCCGCGGGTGAGGGCTTGGGCGGCGAGGTCGAGCAGGCCGTGGGCGCGGCGTTCGGGCAGGGTCGGCAACCCTTGGGCGTGGTAGCTCTCCCCCCGCGGGCCTTCGCCGTGTGGGGGTGGTTCGGGGGTCGGTTCCGGGGGCGGGGTCGCCGCGCAGAGCGCGGTGTGCAGGGCTTCGGCGGCGGCGGGGTCGCGGTAGGTGAATTTCCCGACCAGGGCGCCGTTGCGCCGCCGTAGGTAGTGCAGCTCGTTCGGTGGCGGTGGGGTGTCCTCGGGGGCGGTGCCGTCGGGGTCGAGCAACGCCAGGATCGCCGTGGCGGCCTCGCTCAGGGCGGCGGGGCTGTGGGTGGTGGCCAACTGCGCGAGTTGGGTCTCGGTGACGGCGAGGATGTCCGGGGCGATGGCGGGGATGACGGCGGCGAGGCGTCGCATGGTGGCGCGGATGACCTCGACGTGACCGGGGCCGATGGTGCCGGCCGTCACGACCGCTGCGGTGGCCGGCAGCTCCGGGTCGATAGCGACGCCGGTGGGAGACACCGTCGCGGCAGGGAGCGGGCGTGGCGGGCCAGGCGGGTGGCTTCCTTGTCGTCGATGCGTACGTGGTCGTTGAGCAGTCGGGACAGGTTGCGGTACCCGGACTCGGCGACCGCGTCCCCGGCCTCCAGAGACGTGATGGCCCGGTAGCAGCGGGCCTGCGCCAGGCGTAGCGCGGTGAACGCCGCCGCGGTCTCGGCCAACGCCGCCCGCGACCCGGCCGAGAGGCCGGCTGTCTTCGGGCTCGTTCGAGGCTGCAACGCCGGGCACCGCCCACTCGGCTGCGGCCGCCGCGGCGTCCTCACTGCGGTCGGGGTGGTCGTCGACCTCATCGGTGTCCTCGGTGTCGTCGTCGAGGAGCCACTCGGGGACGTCGTCGGGGATGGGTGCGAGTTCTTGGTCGTCGAACCAGGCGCAGACGTCGTCCCAGGTGGGTGGGGGGTCGTCCCAGGGCGGGGACGGTTCGACGGGCGTAGCCACCCACCAAGTGTCGAACATGTGTTCGAACAACGGAAGCGGTCGAACGGAGCAATTCCCCGGCCGGCCCGTCGCATCCTGCCCGGCTAGACCGTGTCCATCGGACACGGTTCCACCCCGAACCGACCGAGTCGCGGCGACTCGGTCGCCCGACCTCGGTCACGCCAGAGAGGAGACGCGCGCCGACCCCGACCACCGCACGAGGGCACCGTCGCACCCCACCCCAGCCAGACCGTGTCCAACGGACACGGTCGGCATCGCCCCGATCGAGTCCTCGGTCCGAGGGACCGTCGCGCGGCCGAAGCGGATCAGCGCACGGGACGCAGGTGCCGGTGCGCCCGGTGCTTCGGGCCACGCGCCCCGCCGCCGTCGTCGTTCCCGGCGACGGCGTTCCCGGCCGCCGGACGAGCCGGGCCGCGTCGTCTCTCCTCGGCGCTCTCCCCGGCGTCGACGGCGTCGCGGCGACGCCGGATGGCCTCGGAGAGCCGTTCCGCGGGGCCCGCGACGTCGGGACCGGAGATCCCGCTCGCGACCTCCACGGCATCGGCGAGGGCGCCGGCCAGGACGGCCAGTTCGTCGAGCAGGTCGACGCTCCAGCGGCGGCGGATCTCGGGGTCGGCCATGAGGTGCCAGCCGGAGTGCTCGAGCTCGCGGAGGGCGTCGGTCGCGGTGCGGGCCTGGGCGACGGCCGGGTCGTCGAACGTCACGGCGGTGATCCTGGCCCATCGCACCGGCGGGCGCTGCGCCGGGTTCGGCCCTCCCGCTCCGGACGACCAACCCGCGCGGAGCCGTGTCACCGGGCGGGATCGGCCGTCGCCGTGTCCTCCGAGACGTCCCCGAAGCGGGCGAGCGTGAGCGCGCCCGCGATCGTGATCAGGAAGCCGAGGAGCGCCAGCGTGCCCGAGCGGACCTCGTCGCCGAGCACGAGCAGACCGATCAGGCCGGGGAAGAGCGTCTGCCCCACGACGGTGCCCGCGGTCGCGGCGGTGACCGACTCGCGCTGCAGGGCGGTCGCGAAGAAGAGGAACGCCAGGAAGCCGGCGGAGGGCAGCACGTAGGTGGCCGGGTCGGTGACGAGCGCACCGATCGACGAGGGATCGACGACGCGGCTCGCGAGGCTCGTCAGGCCGAAGCCGCAGCCCGCCAGCAGGCCCAGGGCCGCGCCCCCGGTGTGCCGGGGCAGGCGGCCCGCGAACATCCCGGCGACGGCGAGCACGCCGACGGCCGCGAGCATCAGGACGTGCAACAGGGTGTCCCCGTGGGACGGGCCCTGTTTCCCCGCGAAGAGGCCGAGCAGCACCAGCCCGGCGCAGACCGCGACGACGGCCGCCTTCTCGACGCGCCCGAGGTGCGTACTGAGCACGCGGCGGGCGACGAGGGCGGTGACGGCGAGGTTGGCGGAGGTCGCGGTCTGCACCAGGAAGACGGGGCTGACCCGCAGCGCGGCGAAGGTGGCGGCGAAGCTCGCGAGGTCGAGCCCGAGGCCCAGCCAGAACTGCCACTGCCGCACGAGGTGCAGGAGCAGGTACACGTGGACGCCGCGGCCGCTGTCGGGCACGGCGCGAGCGGCGAGCGCCTGGACGACGGCCGCGGTCCCGGAGAACACCGCGCCGAGCAGCGCGACGAGGACGCCCCACCACACGGCGACCACCTCCGGAGGGCACGCGGGCCGGCGGCAGCGGCGGTGTGGCACCGCGCCGGCCCGTGTCGACGGTGGCGTCACGGTAGCCCGCCGCCGACCCGGACAGCACCAGAACGACGGCGGTACCCCGGAGGCGTCCGTGCCTCAGTCGCCGGGGGCGTCCGGATCCGCCGACGCACCGAGCGCGGGCCGCAGCGCCGCGTCGATCCCGGCGTGCCCGTCGGCGTCGTTCACGACCGCCACGTGCGGGACCTCGGGCGGCTCGGTGGGTCGCATGCGGGCGGTGAACGCGTCGAACGCGGCCAGCTTCCCCGCGTCGCGCTCGAGCCCGCGCGCCTCGAGCCGCCGCCGCAGCGTCTCCTCGTCGCAGCCCACCCAGACCAGCCGCACCGACTCGCCACCGAGCTCGGCGACCCACTCCGCCCACGCCGCGGTGTCCCGGATCCGGCTGGTGAAGGGAGCGACGAGCAGGACGGGGCACCCGTGGGCCCGGATCTGCCGGGCGGTCGCGGTCATCCCGCCGTACTCGTGGACCTTGATGTGCTCGTCGTACCAGGGCCCCTCGCGCTCGCCGTCCGGGCGGCCCGCGACCGCGAGCGTCGCGGCCACGAAACCGCCGTAGAGGGTGTCCTTGTCCAGCAGGGCGGGAGCGGGACGCAGGAGGGCGGCGAGCCGGGCCGCGACGGTGCTCTTGCCCGCCCCGGGCGCGCCGGCGACGACCCACACGTCCGCGCCCGGGCCGGGCGCGGACGTGCGGGCTTCGCTCACGAGCGGACGGAGTCCACGAACCGGGTGGCCGAGGCGAGCGCCCCGCGGCGGAGTCCGGCCCCGACCGACCCGAGCGGCGACGGGGCACCCGGACGGCGGGCGTAGCGCGGCGGGATGCCGAGGACGACGAACCGGCTCAGGAAGTACGGCGTGCGGTCGGTCGCGAGGCCCTCGGACAGCGCCTCGAAGGTCTTCCCGTCCATCCACTCGCCGGCGGAGGTGTAGCTGATCATCAACGAGTTCTCGAACGCGTACCAGGTCGACGGGAACTCGAAGCGCAGGTGCACGTCGTCGGTCACCTCGTCGCGCTCGACGAGGTAGATCGGGTTGATGCGCAGCGCCCCGGCGCCGTGCGGCGGGGTGTCGAAGGAGTCGACGTCGACGAACAGCGACTCGTCCCGGCTGGAGATCAGCGAGAGCCACTTGCGCCCGGTGAAGTCCTCGGGCGGGCGGGGCGTCGCCAGCTGCACGCCCCGGCCGGCCCGGTAGCCCGCGAAGAGCTCGTCCTCGCAGGCCAGGCGCCAGGGTGCGTCGCGCACCAGGGAGACGTAGCCGGCCGGGTCGCGCTCCTCGTCGGTGTCGTGCGGCTCCAGCTCGGCGTTGCCGACCCGGTCGAGCAGCACGGTGTCGGACTTCGCGATGCGCCGCAGCTCGTCCATCGCGTCCTGCTGGGTGGGGAAGAGGTGGAACGCGTCGGTGCACACCGAGGCGGCGAAGGCGTCGTCGGCGAACGGCAGGGAGTCCAGCCGGTCCGCGCACACGTAGCTCTCACCCGGCGCGACGTAGTGGCGGGCCACCCAGAGCTGGAAGAAGTTCCGGTCGAGGCCCACCGACGCGACGGGGCGCTCCCGCTCGGCCAGGTGGTACATGATGTGCCCGAATCCGCACGCCATGTCCAGGATCGGCCCGCGGTCGTGGGGCAGTGCCTGGAGGAACGAGATCGAGGACAGGTAGCGGGGCTGCCCGAAGCGGATGAAGAAGTACGGGAAGAGCTCCCCGTTGATGCGGTCGGAGGAGCGCGTGTAGCAGAGCTCCATCCAGTCCTGCGCCGTCAGCGACCCCAGGTCGCCGAGCAGGGAGCGCACCTCCCCGCGGCGCGCCTCGTGGGCCAGGGCCGGCCACGGTCCCCGGGTGAACGGGAGCCGGACGCCGGGACGGGCCCCGAGGTTCAGCGGGGTGGGCGGCGGGAAGGCGAGCAGCGCCACGAGGGCCTCGAGCGGGTCGTCCCCGCGGACCAGCTCGACGAGGTGCTCCACCGTCGGACCGTCGACCTCGGCCTTGCCCGTCATGTGGTCCTGGACGTCGACGCGTCCCCGGCGGATGACCGGGATCGAGTCGACCACCGGGTAGGTGCTGCACGAGCAGGTCAGGACGCCGAACACGCCCCCGGCCAGCGGCTGGGAATCCGACGCCGCGAACGCGAGTGCCCCCCGGCATTCGGGGCAGACCAGGTCCACCGGGGCGAGTCGGGGCTCCGCTGTCGAATCTGTCCGAGAATCCTTCGGCGTCGTGGTCACGGTGTTCCCCCCGGGGTCGAGACGTATGGCGCGTTCGTGCTGGAGTTCGCGCGACACCGTAACGACGCCGTTACGTCACCCACCCCCGGGTGACCCCGAGATCGTCAGCCCAGCTCACGCAGCCGGGGGACGAGGTCCTCACCCACCTGCTCGAGGAAGCGTCGCTGGTCGTCGCCGGGCCCGTGCAGGACCAGGTGGTCGAGGCCGGCCTCGACGTAGGGACGGATCTGCTCGACCGCCTCGTCCGGGTCGGAGGTGACGATCCACCGTTTCGCGATCTGCTCGATCGGCAGCTCGTCGGCGAGCTTCTCCATCTCCTGGGCCGTGGTCACCGACTGCTTCTGCTCGGCGGTCAGCGACAACGGCGCCCAGAACCGGGTGTTCTCCAGGGCGCGGTCCGCGTCGCGGTCGTAGGAGATCTTGATCTCGATGGTGCGGTCGACGCCCTCGATCCCGGGCGTCCCGGCCTTCTCGCGCCCCTCCGCGAGCCCGGGCATGAGCTTGTCCGTGTACAGCTCCATGCCCTTGCCGGAGGTGCAGATCATCCCGTCCCCGGCGCGGCCCGCGTAGCG
Source organism: uncultured Actinomycetota bacterium (assembly GCA_963849235.1). Taxonomy (GTDB): domain Bacteria; phylum Actinomycetota; class Actinomycetes; order Mycobacteriales; family Pseudonocardiaceae; genus Actinomycetospora. Next base: position 193,196 of record CAWKGY010000023.1, read on the forward strand.
CGCCATCTGCGGGCCACCGGCCGCCACGTAGATCGGGACCGGCGTTTCCGGACGGTCGTAGATCGAGGCGTCGACGGTCGTGTAGTAATCGCCCTCGAAACTGACGGACTCCTCGGTCCACAGGGCGCGCATCAATCGCACCGATTCGCGCAGCCGCGCGAAGCGCTCCTTGAAGTCCGGCCATTCCCGACCGGAGACCGCGACCTCGTTCAGCGCCTCCCCGGTGCCGATCCCGAGCACCACGCGGCCCTCGGTGAGCAGCGCCATCGACGCGAAGGTCTGCGCGAGGACGGCGGGGTTGTAGCGGAAGGTCGGGGTCAGGACGCTGGTGCCGAGCTGGATGCGGGAGGTGCGCTCGCCGACCACGGCGAGCCAGGTCAGCGCGGACGGGGCGTGCCCGCCCTCGTGGCGCCAGGGCAGGAAGTGGTCCGACACCCAGGCGCTCTCGAGGCCGACCTGCTCGGCCAGCACGGCGAACTCGACCAGATCCCTCGGGCCGAACTGCTCGGCGGACGCCTTGTACCCGATCTTCACCGTCACCCCGCCGAGCCTACCGGCGAACGGGTGGCGGGACGCGGGCCTCGACCGAGGCGACGAACTCCTCGATCAGGCCGTCCACGACGTCGGGCAGCTCCAGGTTGGCCAGGTGACCGGTCCGGGGGAGCACCGCGAGCCCGGCGTCGGGCAACGTCGCGCGCAGCATCAGCGTCGCGTCGAGCGCCTCGGGATCGGTGTCGCCGACGAGCAGCATCGTCGGGACCGCCATCCGCGCGAGGTCGCCGCGCAGGTCGTACAGCGAGGGCCGCGACGCCTGCACCCCGCGCATCGTCAGCGCCGCCCCCACCGGGTCGTGCTCGGCCAGGATGCGCAGGTGCTCGGCGTGCGCCGCGGGGTCGCGGCGGCGCAGCGGCTGCCGGGCGGCCCGGTTGCCGTAGTCCCGGGCGACGACCGCGCTCCCGTCGCGCTCGAAGGCGTCGGCCAGGGCGAGCGCGTCGGCGCGGAACTCCTCGGCGCGCTCCGGGGCGGCGCCGTACCCGCACCCGGCGACGACGAGCGCGACGGCACGCCCCGGGTGGCGCAGCCCGAGGTGCAGGGTCGCGAACCCGCCCATCGAGTTCCCGACGACGACGGCCCGCGCGATCCCGAGGGCGTCCAGGACGGCGATCGCGTCGGCCACCGCGCGCTCCTGGGAGTAGGCCGCGGGGTCGGTCGGGACGTCGGAGCCCGGGTAGCCCCGGGCGTCGTAGGTGACGCACCGGCGGGTCCGCGCGAAGTGGCTCACCTGCGGGTCCCAGGACCGGTGGTCGCCGCCGAACTCGTGGACGAACAGGATCGGTGCGCCGACCGCGTCGACCGGCCCGTCGTGGTCGTACACCGCGAGCCCGACGCCGTCGTCGGTCGTGATCCTCACGGGACCTCGCCCGCGGGCCGACGCCCGGCCACGGCCGCCGACTCCACGGCGTCGACGATCCCCATGTAGCCGGTGCACCGGCAGATGTGTCCCGCCATCTCGGCGCGGATGCGCTCCCGGTCCGGGGCGGGCTCGACCTCGAGCAGGTGCACCGCGGTCATGAGCATCCCCGGGGTGCACGCGCCGCACTGCAGGCCGTGGCACACCGAGAACGCCTCCTGCAGCGGGTGCAGCGTCCCGTCCTCGCGCCGCGAGCCCCTCGACGGTGCTCACGGACGACCCGTCGGCCTGCACGGCGAACATCAGGCAGGCGCGGGCGGGCTCGCCGTCGACGTGGACGGTGCACGCGCCGCACACCCCGTGCTCGCAGCCGAGGTGGGTGCCGGTCAGCCCGAGGTCCTCGCGCAGCGCGTCCGCGAGGGTGCGCCGGGGCTCGACGTCGAGCCGGTGGCGCTCGCCGTTGACGATGAGGGTGATCTTCATGCGGTCTCCCTGGTCGGGGAGGGGACGTGGCGACGGCGCGTCGTGCCGGCCAGGTCGGCCAGTGCCCGACGGGTCATCTCGCGGGTGAGCGCGCGGCGGTACCCGGCGCTGCCGTGCAGGTCGGAGACGGGGTCGACGTCGTCGGCGGCGGCGTCGGCGAGGGCGCCGACCCGGCCGTCGTCGAGCGGACCGTCGAGGACACCCAGCTCACCGGTGTCGACGGGGTGCGGCGTGCCGGCGACCCCGCCGACGACGACGCGCAGCCGGTCGCCGAAGCGGGCGGCGACCACCGAGACGACGGCGAAGTCGCCGTGGCGGCGCGCGAACTCGGCGAAGCCCCAGGCGTCCGGGACCGGCAGCTCGACCGCGGTGATCATCTCGTCCTCGCCGAGGTCGCTCTGCAGCGCGCCCACGAACAGCGCGTCGGCGCCGACCCGACGCGTCCCGCCGGGTCCGGTGACGTGCACCGCGCCGTCGCAGGCGCGCAGCACCGCGGGCAGCTCGGCCGCCGGGTCGGCGTGGGCGAGGCTCCCGCCGAGGGTGCCGCGGCTGCGGATCGCGGTGTGCCCGATCCAGCCGGCCGCCTCGGCCGCGAGCGGATGGGCGGCCTGGGCAGCGAGGGCGGTGTGGCGCACGAGCGCGCCGGCGTGCAGCACGCCGTCGCGCACCGCGAGGTCGGCGAGCCCGGGGATCCGGTTGACGTCGACGAGGACGTCGGGCCGGGCCATCCGCAGGGCCAGCACCGGCACCAGGCTCTGCCCGCCGGCGACGATCTTGCCCTCGCCGTCCGCGGCGGCGAGCGCGGCCACGGCGTCGGCGACGTCGGTGGCGCGGTGGTAGGCGAACGGTGGACACTTCATCGGCGGACCTCCTGCCGCGCGTGGACGAGCTCCCAGACCCGGGCGGGCGTGACGGGCAGGTCGTCGACCTCGACGCCGAGCGCATCGGCGAGCGCACCCGCGACGACGGCGTTCGGCGCGAGGGTGCCGCCCTCGCCCACCCCACGGACCCCGGTCGGGTTGGGGGCGGGGGTGCTGACGTGGTCGATGGTCAGCTCGGGGATCTCGCCCGAGGTCGGCATGAGGTAGTCGAGCAGGGTGCCGGTGGTGAGGTTGCCGGCGTCGTCGTAGACGAGGTGCTCGTACATCGCCCCGCCGATGCCCTGGGCGATCGACCCGGCGATCTGCCCGTCGACGATCACCGGGTGCACGATCGTGCCGGCGTCCTCGACGCAGACCCAGGACAGGATCGTCGTCTCCCCGGTCGTGGGGTCGAACTCGAGGGCGGCGATCTGCGCTCCCGCCGCGAAGGCGCCACGGACCGGGTCGTAGAACTTCGTGCCCTCCAGCCCGGGCTCGAAGCCCTCGGGCAGCCGGTCGGACTGCAGGTAGGCCACCCGGGCCACCTCGGCCAGCGAGATGATCGGCTTCTCCTGGCCGCGTACGTGCACCTGGCCGCCGCGCAGGTCGAGGTCGGCGACGTCGACCTCCTTGAGCGCCCCGGCGAGCGCGAGCACGCGGTCGCGGACGTGGGCGCCGGCGAGGTGCGCGGCACCGCCGCCGATCACCGCCTGGCGCGAGGAGAACGCCCCGAAGCCCCACAGCGACTCGTCGGTGTCGCCGTAGCGCACGGACACGTCGTCGTAGTCCACGCCGAGGGCGTCGGCGACGACCTGGGCCATCGTCGTCTCCAACCCCTGGCCCTGGGAGGTGACGCCGGAGAAGACGGTGACCCGCCCGTCGGGGTTGACCCGCACGGTGCACGCGTCGTGGCCGGTCCGGAACGGCATCCGCGGACCGGCCGAGGCGGCGCGACCCAGCCCGGTGAGCTCGTTGTAGATCCCGACCCCGATCCCGATCGGTCGTTCCCCGGCCTCGCGGCGGCGGGCCTGCTCGGTGCGCCACCGCTCGACGTCGAACACCTCGACGGCCCGGTCGAGGCAGGCCTCGTAGGCCCCGGAGTCGTCGACCAGCCGTGACGGCATCTTGTACGGGATGTCGGCGGGGAGGATCAGGTTGCGGCGGCGCAGCGCGATCGGGTCCATGCCCAGCGCCCGCGCGCCGGAATCCATGAGGGCCTCCATCGCGAACACCGTCGACGGCCGTGCGACCCCGCGGTACGGCCCGGACGGGCTGGTGTTGGTGGCCACGCCGCGGACCGTGCACTCGTAGTGCGCGAGCTTGTAGGGCCCGGTGAGCAGGCCGCCGGCCATCAGCGGCTCGATCCCGGCGGTCCAGGGGTAGACCGAGTACGCCCCGGTGTTGCACCAGACGTCGGCGGTGACGGCCAGCAGCTCGCCGTCGTCGGCGAACCCGGCGCGCAGCACGTAGCGGTGGTCGCGCGCGTGGGTGGCGGCGAGGAGGTGCTCGGCGCGGTCCTCGACCCACTTCAGCGCGGTGCCCGGCGTCGCGATCGCCATGAGGCACAGCGCCACGTCCTCGGGGTAGAGCACCGCCTTGACGCCGAACCCGCCCCCGACGTCGGGCGCGATGACCCGGATGTCGCCCTCGGACAGGTCGAGCAGCTCGGCGAGCTGGGTGCGCACGAGGTGGGGCACCTGGGTGCCGGACCAGAACTCCAGGCGGCGGTCGGCGGCGTCGTAGCGGGCGACCCCCGCGCGGCACTCGATGGGGTTGCCGCCGTGCCGGTTCGTCGTCAGCTCCCGGTCGACGACGACGTCGGCCCGCGCCAGCGCGTCGGCGACGTCGCCCGCCCGGAAGGTGCGCGAGAGCAGCAGGTTGTCGGGGGCCTCGTCGTGCACGGGGTCGGTGATGTCGGCCGGGTCGGTCCACGCGCGGACGGTGGGCGCCAGCGGCTCGTACTCGACGTCCACGCCCTCGGCGCCGTCCTCGGCGAGGTAGCGGTCGTCGGCGACGACCGCGGCGACGGCCTCCCCGGCGAAGCGCACCTTCCCGCGGGCCAGCGGCGGCTGGTCGGTCTCGACGTAGCCGGGCAGCGCCGACTGCGCGCGCAGCGCCACGCCGCGCATCGCGGGGTGCTCTCCGGTGAACACCGCGTGCACGCCCTCGGTCTCCAGGGCCTCCGTCGTGTCGATCCCGGCGAGGCGGGCGTGCGCGACCGGGCTGCGGACGAACGCCACGTGGCGCATCCGCGGCAGCACCAGGTCGGACACGTAGCGCCCCCGCCCGGTGAGCAGCCGCGCGTCCTCCTTCCGGCGGACCGATGTGCCGGTCGCCGGCGGGTGCGCGCCGGTGGTCCTCGGGTCGGTGGTCCTCGCGTCGGTGGTCCTCGCGTCGGTGGCCGTCATCAGGGCATCGCGAAGCCGCCGTTGACCGACAGGACCTGGCCCGTCGTCCACGACGAGCAGGGGGAGGCGAGCAGCAGGATCGTCGGGGTCACGTCCTCGGGGCGGCCGAGGCGGCGCAGCGGGTAGAGCGCGGTGATCTTCTTGAGGCGCTCGTCCTCGGTGCCGCCGGTGTGCGCGGCGAAGTTGTCGGTCTGCACCAGGCCGAGGGAGACCGCGTTGGCGCGGACCCCGTGGCGGGCGAGCTCCTTGGCCAGCGACTTCGTCAGGCCGAGCGTGGACGAGCGGGCGGTGGCGGTGACGAGCAGCCCGGACTCGCCGACCCGCCCGGAGTCGCCCATCAGCGAGACGATCGACCCGCCGCCGTGGTCGGCCATCCGCTGTGGCCACGGCGTGGGAGATGCGCAGGGTGCCGGTGACGGTCACGTCGATCTCGGCGGCGAAGTCGGCGGCCGAGCGCTCGAGGAACCGGCCCCGGCTGGTGACCGCGGCGTTGTTCACCAGCACCCCGATCGGCCCGAGCTCGGACTCCACGGTGTCGAGCGCGCGGGCGACCGAGGCGTCGTCGCGGGTGTCGACGCCCACCGCGATCGCCTTCACCCCCGCGGCCCGGGCGGCCGCCGCGGCCTGCTCGGCGCCCTCGCCCGAGGTGTGGTGGCCGAAGGCGACCTGCGCACCCTCGGCGGCGAAGGCCTCGCCGATGGCACGGCCGAGGCCCTGCCCGGCGCCGGTGACCAGCACGGTGGTGCCGGCGAGCTGGAGGTCCATGAGGTGCGTGCTCCCTGGGTGGTGCCGATCGAGGTGGACGGGGCGTCAGGTGACGGGCTTCCGGTGACGGGCGTCAGGCGACGACGAAGGCGCGGCGCTCGCCGAAGGTGACGACGCGGCCGAAGGCCAGGCCGGGGAAGTGCGCGGCGGCGACGAGGTCGTCGGTGTCGGTGACCTCGTCGACCAGCCGGTTGCGCATCGCCTGCGCGGCGGCGGGGTCCACGTCGAAGGTGGCCTGCCAGTCGGGCTCGGCGAGCTCCACGATCGAGTGCGCGACGTCGCCGATCAGCAGCGCCCGCTCGCCGCGGCTGGACACCACGTAGCTCGTGGAGCCCGGGGTGTGGCCGGGGGTCGGGCGCGCGTCGAGGCCCGGGGCGACGGTGTGCTCGGCGTCGAAGGTCGCCAGCCGCTCGCGCAGCGGGGCGAGCTTGCGGACCGCGCCCGGGTCGGCGTCGGCCGCGTCGACGAAGTGGGCCCAGTCGGCCTCGTGGACGCGGTAGGTGGCCCGCGGGAACACCACCTCGCCCCGGCTCGTGGCCCAGCCGACGTGGTCGAAGTGCAGGTGGGTGAACACGACGTCGGTGACGTCCTCCGGCGCGGTGCCGGTGGCGGCGAGCGCGTCGAGGAACCCGCCGCCGGCGTAGTGGTCGTTGTGGATGCGCCCGACCCCGGCGTCGACGAGCACGGTGCGGTCCCCGGTGCGCAGCAGGAACCCGCCGAGGGTGAGCACGAGGTCGCCGTGGGCGTCGAGCTCGCCGGGGTGACAGGCCCAGCGGTCGTCGCCCGGCGCGGAGAGCACCTCCCGGGCGTTCTCCCGCCCGGTGCCGTCGACGACGGGGACGATCTCGAGGTCGCCGACCTTCACGAGGGCACCTTCCGTCCGGAGTCCGTGGATGCGGGAGCAGGGGTCTCGTCGAGCAGGCGCGCGAGCTCGAAGCGCTTCACCTTGCCCGAGCCGGTGCGGGGGATGGCGCCGGTGAAGCGGATCGCGGCCGGGACCTTGAACGCCGCGAGGTCGCGGCGGCAGAGCGCGCGGAGCTCCTCCTCGTCGGGCCCGCCGTGCTGGGATCGTCGTTCCGGATCGTCGTTCTGGGGTCCGCCGTGCTGGGCCGGGACGACGAACGCGACCGGCACCTCCCCGAGGTCCGGGTGCGCCTGCCCGACGACGGCGGCGTCCGCCACCCCGGGCGCGCGCAGCAGGACGTTCTCGATCTCGGCGGGGTAGATGTTCTCGCCGCCGCGGATGATCATCTCCTTGGTGCGCCCGCAGATCGTGAGGTAGCCGTGCGGGTCGGCCCGGGCCAGGTCCCCGGTGCGGTACCACCCGTCGACGAGGACCTCGGCGGTCTGCTCGGGCCGGCCGTGATAGCCCCGCATGACGTTCGGGCCCCTCACCCAGAGCTCGCCCTCGCCGCCGGGCGGGGCGTCGGCACCGGTCGCGGGGTCCACCAGTCGCACCGAGAGACCCGGGAGCGGGAGCCCGCACGACCCGTAGGGCCGCCCGCCGTGCGGCCAGTTCATCGTGACCATCGTCGAGGTCTCGGTGATGCCGTACCCGTCGAGCAGCGGCACCCCGAAGCACTCCTCGAAGGCCCGGTCCAGCGCCGCGGGCAGGATCGCGCCCGCCGAGATCGCGACCCGCAGCCGGTGCGGCGGCGTCCGGCCCTGCGCGGCCTGCACCAGGTAGGAGAACCCGGTCGGCACGCCGGGCAGCACGGTGTGCTCGCCCTCGGCCAGCAGCTCCAGCACCCGGCCCGGCGAGAAGCGGGGGAGGATCCGCTCGCTGGCGCCGGTGGCCGCGACCGCGAGGACGCAGAGGTCGAGGGCGTAGGAGTGGAAGAGCGGGAGCACGCACAGGACGTCGTCGCCGGCCCCGACGCCGGCGATCGGCGCCCAGCAGGCCGCCACCACCCAGAGGCAGCCGCGCATCGTCAGCTCGACGCCCTTCGGGCGGCCGGTGGTGCCGGAGGTGTAGAGCATGAACGCGGTCGCGTCGAGGTCCTCCGGGTCCGGGGCCGGGGTGCGCGGGTCCGTCGTGACCAGGTCGTCGTAGGCGAGCCACCCGGGCCGGGACCCGCCGGCGAGCACCACGGTGGTGCCGGGGTCGACGAGCCCGGCGACCAGCTCGGCGTGGGCGGTGTCGGTGACGACGACCCGGGCGCCGCAGTCGGCGAGCATGACGGCCAGCTCGGCCGGGGCCGCGTCGGGGTTGAGGCAGGTGGCGACACCGCCGGCGCGGGGGACCGCGAGGTAGGTCTCGGCGGTCTCGACCCGGTTGGCCAGCACCATCGCCACGCGGTCCCCGGGCGCCACCCCGGCGTCGACGAGGTGCCCCGCGAGGCGGGTCGTGGTGCGGGCGAGCTCGGCGTAGGTGATCCGGCGCTCGTCGTCGACGAAGGCCGTGACCGGGCCCCGCTCGGCGGCATGCCGGTCGAGGAGCTCGCCGATCGGCCGGATCAGCTCGGTCCGCAGCATCGCGTGCCTCCTCGAACTAACGATCGTTAGCGACCGTAGGGCGAGGATGGCGGGTCGCACAAGGGGCTCACGAACGCTCGTTAGTCGCTACGCTGGGTCGACCCGGCGAAGGGAGGTCCCGTGGCGGCAGCGTCCCGGGCGGCGACCACCGGCCGCGATCGGCTCACCAGCCACACCGTGCTCGACCGCGCGCTCACCCTCTTCGCCGAGCGCGGCTACCACGGCACCGCGCTCTCCGAGATCGCCGGCGCGCTCGGGGTCCGGACCCCGAGCCTCTACAACCACATGCGCTCCAAGCACGAGCTGCTCGAGGCGATCATCGACGCCACCACCGCCGGCGTCCTCGACGACTTCCACGCCGTGCGCGCCGAGGGCGGCGAGCCGGCCGAGGTGCTCCGCCGGGCGTCACGGGTCTACGCCTACCGGCACGCCACGCACCGTCGGGAGGCCCTCGTCGTCAACCGGGACACCTCCAGCCTCGACGAGCCGGTGCGCTCGACGATGCAGGCCCGCCGCCGCGAGCACGAGCACGCGCTGCGGGCCGTGATCGCCGAGGGCGTCGACCAGGGTGCCTTCGTGGTCGACTCGCCCGCGCTGGCCTCGTTCGCCATCCGCGAGCTGTGCGTGAGCATCGCCCGCTGGTTCTCCGAGGACGGGCCGCTCACCGCCGACGAGGTGGCCGACCAGTACGCCGGGTTCGCGCTGCGGATCGTCGGGGCCGGTCAGCCCTCGGTCCAGCCCTCGGGCCGGCCCTCGGGTCAGTCGTCGGCGAGCAGCGCGAGCTGACGCGACTGCGCGCACAGCACCCCGGTCGAGTCCCAGACGTCGAAGTCCTCCTCGTGCAGGCCGTGCGCGAGGTGGCGGGTGCGGACGCGGCAGGCGAGGGGCCCGGGCGCGGGGTGCTCGCGCAGGTGGACGGTGAGCTGGACCGTGCTGCTCGTCCGGCGCCCGAGCTCGGCGACGACGGGTGTCGCGCAGTCCACGACGAACGCGAGCGAGCCCAGCGTGGGCTCGCTGCCGTCGCGGAAGCTCACCCAGAACTCCGCGGTCGGGTCGCCCGTGGGCTCGCGGCGGCGCCAGCCGGGCAGCTCGGGGACCCGGAAGACGACCCGCCCGATGACGAGGCGCCGCGGTCCGCATCTCGGTGCCGGCGAGGAGGTCCAGGCACTCCTCCGGCGGCGGGAGCACCGGGGCGGGCTCGCCGTCCCAGCGGTCCGGTGGGGTGGCGGCGAGGTCGGCGAAGCTCGCCTCGAGGCGGAGCACCTCCCGGGGCGCGCCGTCCGGACCCGGCTGGAACAGCTGCGCCGAGCCGCTGGCCAGCCGCCGCCCGACGCGGTGCACCACCGTGGCGAGGTGCGCCGGGCCGGCGAGGGCGGGGCGCTGGAAGACCGCGGAGGCGACGACGGGGTCGGGCCGGCCGTGGGTGGCCATGACCGTGGTGAGCGGGTGCAGCGCGGCGGCGAGCTGGTAACCGCCGTTGAGCCGCCCGCCGCCGATGCCCCAGCGCTCGGTGAGGGTGAGGTCGAACCCGCCGTCGGGGCGGGGGACGCCGGTGGTGTCCTCGTCGAGCTCGCTGATCACCGGAGCAGGGTAGGCGAGGATGGGAGGACCCGACCCCGGAGGGACACCGCCCGTGATCTTCTCGCCCACGCCGCTGAGCCCGGCCGAGGACGCGCTGCGCCACGACGTGCGCCGCTGGCTCGCCGAGACGCTGCCCGCCGACTTCCGGCCGGGGCTCGGGCTCGGCGGCCGGCACGACCCGGCCTTCAGCCGGACGCTCGCCGAACGCGGCTGGGTGGGCATGTCGATCCCGCGGGAGTACGGCGGGGCGGGGGCGAGCACCGTCGAGCGGTTCGTCGTCGTGGAGGAGCTCCTCGCCGCGGGCGCCCCGATCGCCGCGCACTGGATCGGCGAGCGCCAGACCGCGCCCGCGCTGATGCGGTTCGGCACCGAGGAGCAGCGGCGGTGGTTCCTCCCGCGGATCGCGGCGGGCGAGTGCTTCTTCTCCCTGGGCATGAGCGAGCCCGACGCCGGCTCCGACCTCGCCTCCGTGCGCACCACCGCGACGCGCGTCGATTCAGGACAGCACGCCGACAGGGGGTGGCGGGTCGACGGGACGAAGGTCTGGACGACGAACGCCCACCTCAACCACTTCTTCGTCGTCCTCTGTCGGACCTCCGCCGCCGAGGACCGGCACGCCGGGCTCTCGCAGCTCATCGTCGACCTGTCCTCGCCCGGGGTCTCGGTCTCGCCGATCCCGCTGATCGACGGCGAGCTGCACGTCAACGAGGTCGTGCTCGACGGGGTGCACGTCCCCGACGAGCGGGTGCTCGGCGAGGTCGGGCAGGGCTGGGCGCAGGTCACCGCCGAGCTCGCGCACGAGCGCTCCGGTCCGGACCGCTACCTCTCCGTGCTCGGGCTGATGCGCGCGTTCCTCGCCGAGCACGGCGACCTCGACGACCACACCGCCGCCGGCCTCGGCCGGATCGCGGCCCGGCTGTGGTCGATCCGGCAGCTCTCGCTCTCGGTCGCCCGCGCGCTCGAGCAGGGCGAGGCGCCCGCGACGGAGGCGGCGCTGGTGAAGGACATCGGGACGGTCTTCGAGCAGGAGGTGGTGGAGACGATGCGCGAGCTCGCCGCGCTCGAGATCGACCCGGAGGGCCCGACGCTGTTCGAGCGGCTCCTCGCCGAGTGCGTCCTCAACGCGCCGAGCTGGACGCTGCGCGGCGGCACCACCGAGGTGCTGCGGGGCATCGCCGCGAAGGCGCTGAGCCGGTGAGCGCCCCCGCGATCGAGACGCACGGAGCTGCGCGACGCCGTCGCCGACGTGCTGCGCGACCGGTGCACGCCGGAGGCCCTCGAGGCGGCCGAGCGCGACGGGTGGGCGCCCGGCGTCTGGGACCCCCTCGTCGAGGGCGGGTTCACGACGGTGTCGGTGCCCGAGAGCGCGGGCGGGTCCGGCGGCTCCGTCGCGCAGGCGTGCGCGGTGCTGGAGGCCGTCGGCGCCGCCGCGGCCCCCGTCCCGGTCGCCGAGACCGGGCTGCTCGCGGGCCGGCTCCTCGCCTCGGCGGGCCTCGACCTCCCCGACGGCCCGGTGTCCACCGCCGCGTCGCCGGGCCTGCGCCTCGAGGGCGGCGTCCTGACGCGGTGCCGTCGCCCGCGTCCCCTGGGCGCGCGCCGTCACCGCCCTCGCGCTGCTCGCGGACGGGCCGGACGGACCCGTCGTCGTGCTCGTCGACCCCGCCGCCGCCGTGATCACCCCGGGCCACGACCTCGCCGGCGAGCCCCGGGACCACGTGGCCCTCGACGCCGTCCGTCCCCTCACCACCGCGCCCGCCCCACCCGACGCGGCCGCGGCCCTGCGACGGCGCGGCGCCCTCTCCCGGGCCGCCCTCGTCGCCGGCGCCGCCCGGGCCGTCCTGGACCTGACGGTCCGCTACACCGGCGAGCGGGTGCAGTTCGGGCGGCCGGTCGCGAGGTTCCCCGCCGTGGCGGCGCACCTGGTCCGGATCGCCGAGCAGACCGAGACCGCGGCGATCGCCGTCCGCGCCGCCGCCGCGGCCGCCGGGGAGGAGGGCGAGCCGCCCGCCCTCGAGGTGGCGGCCGCGGTCACCGTCGCCGTCGACGCCGCGGGAGCCGTCGCGGCCGCCGCCCACCAGGCGACCGGCGCCATGGGCATGACCCGGGAGTTCGCCCTCGGCGCCCTCACCCGCCGCCTGTGGACGTGGCGCGACGAGTGGGGCGGCGGGCGCCCGTGGGCGATGGAGCTCGGACGGTCGCTGGCGGCGGGTGGGGCGGACGCGTTCTGGCCGACGATCTCCCGCGGCCTCGTCAGCGAGGCGTGAGCACCTCCGGGGCGACGAACCGGGCCCGGTAGCGCTCGACGACCAGGAGCAGGGCGAACTCCACGACGACGGCGCTGACCACGAGCTCGGCGTCGACGTAGCCCAGGGCGACGTTGACGCCGGCCAGGGCGATCACGAGGCCCGCGCGGCACGTCGCCGTCCCGAACCGGTCCCGGCCGAGGAGCAGCGCGACCGCGGCGAGGAGCAGCAGCACCCCGACGACCGCCTCGCCGGCCGACGCGACCACGAGGATCGGCGGCCGGGAGCCCGCCGGGACCACGCTGTCGTCGAGGACCAGCTCCGAGTCCGGGCCGCCCGCGAGGAGCACGACGAGGATGGCGAGCCCGAGCAGGGAGAGCGCCCCGAGCAGCGCCGAGCCCGCGATGAGCACGAGCCGGTGGACCCAGCGCGGAAGGAGGACGGTCTCGGCGCGCAGCAGCGCCGCCCGTGCCGCCCGGGTGCGGTGGCCCGGCGGCTCGACCGGCGCGGCCTCCACGAGGGGCCGGATCGCCCGGACGTGGGCGGCCAGGTCCGGGCGCGACGGGTCGGCGGCCATCGCGTCGAGGTCGGCGAGTAGCGCGGTCCGCGCGGCCGGGGTGAGGGGGCCGTCGGCGACGTCGGTCAGCCGTTCCGCCACGGCGTAGGCCCGGGTCCGCGGGTGGTCGAGGTGGGTGCGGCGCGCGAGGGTCGCGAGCCCCAGCACCGCGAGGAAGACGACGTAGATGATCGGCGCGGCGAGCGGGGTGAAGTAGTCGTTGTGGGCGGTGATGAACTTCCCGACCTCGTCGACGAAGAGCCCCGACCCGACCCCGACGAGGACCGCGGTCACCGGGTGCACCCACCGGTTGCCCCACAGCAGCGCGAGCAGGCCCCCGATCAGCAGGAGCAGCCCGCCCCAGAGCGCGTGGGCGAGGTGGTACTGGCCGCCGCCGATCTGCGGGTAGCCGGTGAGGGCGAGGTAGAGCCGGGTCACCACGACCGTGACGCCGAAGCTCACCGCCACCAGGCGCAGGCTGGCGGCGCCGTCCGGGCGCTGGACGGGGGTGCGACGACGTCGGGGCCCGGGCACGGTCGTGTCGGTCGGGACCGCCAGCGGCAGCGCACCCATCTCCGACCCCCTCGCTCGTCCGTCCGGACGACGCTAGCCAGGTGCGGTCCTCGTCACCAGACTCGTACAGGGTCGGAGGAGTTCGTCGGAGCGTCAGCATTCCGGCTCTCAGCAGCCGGAACGACGGCGAGATCTCACTCGCTCGGCGCAACGATCACTCGGAGCGTGCGTCTGCACATGCGTCCGATCGGTGTCAGGATGGTGTCTGGACCGATGCCGTGTCCGGGCTGGAGGCCGCGGTGCTGCAGTGCTGCCCCAACGGGTCGCGCCCCGACAGCGTGTCGCCTGCCCTGCCGACCACGCCGGAGGCGCTCGCCCACGACGCCGGGGCCGTCGCCGCCCTGGGCGTGCGCAGCCTGCACGTGCACCCCCGCGACGAGCAGGGCCGGGAGAGCGTCGACACCCGCGTGATCGGGACGACGGTGGCCGCGATCCGCCGCGCCGCGCCGGACATCGAGATCGGCGTCCCCCTGGCCCGGTGGGTGGAGCCCAACGCGTTCCGGCGGACCGAGCTGGTGCAGGAGTGGGCGGGCCTCCCGCGGTCCGCGCGCCCGGACGTCGTCGCGGTCAGCGTGCACGAGCGCGGCTGGGAGACGGTGTGCGAGGCGCTCGCCTCGGTCGGCATGGGGATCGAGCTCGGGGTGTGGACCACCGGCGACGCGGTGCAGCTGCGGCAGGCCGGGGTCCCGCTGAACACGGTGCGGGTGACCGTCGAGGTCACGGTCACCGACCCGGACTCCGCGGTCGCCGAGGCGGTGCGGCTGCTGCGGGCGCTGCGCCCGATGTCGGTGCCGATCCTGCTGCACGGCGAGGAGGGCGGTGCCTGGCCCGTCCTCGACTACGCCCGGCGCCAGCGCTTCGACACCCGCATCGGGTTCGAGGACACCCTCACCGGCCCGGACGGGGTGTGGTCGGCGACCGGGAACGAGGAGCTCGTCCGGTACGCGCTCGGCCAGGCCGTGTCGCCGGAGCGGCTCGACGGGCCGCCGCGTCGCCCCCGCCGCCCGGGCCTGCTCGGCGGGCGGCTGGGGTTCGGCCGCAGCCGGGCCTCGCACCGCGGCTGAGCCGGGCCCCCGGCGTCGGGAAACCGCGTGACGCGGGTGCCACGATCGACGCCGTGACCAGGACGATCGACGAGCTGCGGACCACGGTCGTCGGGACCGGCGACCCGATCGTGCTCGTCCCCGGATCGGGCAGCGGCCCGGACTCGTGGACGGCCGTCGCCACGGCGCTCGCGGGGGAGTTCGAGGTCTGGTCCTTCGTGCGCCGGGCCTACACCGACGGCCCGCCCGAGCGGGCGCCGCGCACCTTCGGCGAGGAGACCGGGGACCTGCGCGCGGTCCTCGCCGCCGTGGGCCGGCCCGCCCACGTCGTCGGCGCCTCCCTCGGCGCGACGCTCGCCCTGCACACCGCGCGGCGCTCGCCCGCGGGCATCCGCACGCTGTCGCTGTTCGAGCCCCCGCTGCTGCTCGCCGGCCCGCAGGTCGGTGAGGTCGCGGCCCGCCACCGCGAGCTCGTCGCGGCGGGGGAGTACCGCGCCGCCGGCCTCCTCGTGGCGCGGGAGGCGCTCCATGCGCCGTCGTTCCTCGTCGACGCGCTCGCGGCCGCCCCGGAGCCCGACCCGGCCGAGGCCGCGCGCGAGGCCCGCGGGTGGGAGGCCGACCTCGCCCAGCTCGCCGACGACGACCGCGACGTCGCCCGCTGGTCCGCGATCACGGTGCCGACGCTGATCCTGCAGGGCGGGCAGACCTGGTCGCCCGTCCCCGAGGGCGTCGAGGCCCTGGCCGAGGCGCTCCCGCACGCCGAGCGGGTGCGCTGGCCCGACGAGGCCCACTTCGTCACCGCGACCGCCCCCGGCCTCTTCGCCGAGGCGGTGGCGGAGTTCGTGCGGCGCCACTGAGTTCCCGGCACCGCTGAGCCCCCGGCACCGCTGAATTCCCGGCACCGCTGAGTCCCCGGCACCACTGGGTCGTCCGGGGCCACCGAGTCCTCGGGGTGCGACCGCCCGGTCGGGTCACACCGGCTTGACCGGTGATCGCCGGGGGTGGTTCCGTTCCTGGTATGGCGCCGGAGAGCAGGTTGGTCACGCGTGACCACGTGGACCTCTGCCGCGTGTGGTCCGCCTCCTGTCGCTGAGCGCCGCACCGCCGCTGTCGCTCCGCCCGCTCCCGGCGCGGGCCTCACCCTGATCGCCACCTCCCGCGATCCGCGCCGCTCGGCCTGACCCGGCGCCGGCCGACGGCCACGACGCCGCGGCCCCGCGCGTCCGCGCCGCGCTCGGCCGACTACGGCCCGGCCGGCCTGCCTCCCCGTTCCTCCCCTCTCCCGAGGAGACCCCTGTGTCCGACACGTCCCTGTCCTTCACCCCGCGCGGCGCCGCCGTCGCGTCCTTCCTGACCCACCTCGACGCCGTCGTCCAGCGCGAGGTCTCGGCCGTCGACGCCGGCGCCGGGCGCTGGGAGCTCGAGGCCGAGCGCATCGCGGCCGAGGTCGCGGGCGCGCTCGGTGCCCTGCGCGCCGACCTCCAGCGCCACCGGACGGCGTTCGCGGTCGACTGAGCGCGGTCCCGCCCGGTACCGGCCCGTTCTCCGGACCATGATCACCGGGACGAGGCGATCCTGAGGGCTCCGCGTCCGGATCCGCCTCATCCCGGTGATCATGGAGGCGCCGCTCCGTCGAGGGCGCGCTCGTGGGGCTCACCCGGGCCTCGGTGTCCCGTCCGGCGGGCCCGGCGCCCGGACGGGCGGACCCGGCGCCCGGACGGGCGGACCCGGCGCCCGGACGGCGGGCAGGCGAGCGGGTGGATGGTCACGCGGCGTCTTCTCCGGGGCCCGCGCCGCTCCTAGGGTCGGCCGGGTGACCGACGTGCCCTACCTCGCGGACCTCGTCGCGGTGCTGACCGACGCCGGCGACCGCACCGTCCTCCGGCACGAGGGCCGGGACACCTCCGGCCGCGAGCTGCTCGACGCCGTCCGGCGCCACGCCCGCGAGCTCGACGCGCTCGGCATCGGGCCCGGGGACCTGGTCGCGATCTACGCCGCGAACCGGCCGTCGAGCCTCGTCGTCCGCTACGCCTCGCACCTCGTCGGGGCCGGGTCGGTCTACCTCTCCGCGCCGCCGGACCCCGCCGTGCGGGCCCGCATGCTGGTCGACTTCGCGCCGCGGCTCGTCGTCGTCGAGCCCTCGACGGCGCACCTGCTGCCGGAGACCGACGTGCCGCTCGCGGCGGTGGGCGGCCCGGTGTCCGGCGTCGGGTACCGCCTGGACGAGGCGGCCGCCGCCCGGTCCGCCGCGCCGTTCGCCCCGGCCGCCCGGCCGGACGACCTCGCCGTCGTCGTGTCCTCCGGCGGCACCACCGGTGTCCCCAAGGGCAGCGTCCGCGACTTCACCACCTGGACCACCGCGGTCCGCACCCCGCACCGTCCCGAGCGGCGGCAGCTCGCCGACGGCAACCTCGCCTACCTCACCCAGATCCTCGTCGACCAGACCCTGCTCGGCGGCGGGACCGTGGTGCTGCAGGACGGGGTGGAGCCCGCCCTCACGCTGGCCACCGTCGAGGCGGAGCGGATCACGGACCTGTTCCTCGTGGAACCCCAGCTCTTCGAGCTCATGGACCACCCCGACGTCGAGCGCCGTGACCTGAGCTCGCTGCGGACCCTCACCCACATCGGCGCGAACGCCGCCCCGGTGCTCCGCCGCCGGGCCCGCGCCCGCCTCGGGCCGATCATCGCCCACACCTACGGCGCGAGCGAGATGGGCATCGTCAGCGCGCTCCCGCCCGGCGAGCACGACCTGTCGCACCCGGACCGCTTCACCTGCGCGGGGCACATCGTGCCGGGCGTCGAGGTCCGGTTCCGCGACGACGAGGGCGCGCTGCACCCGTCGGAGGGCCTGATGGAGGTGCGCTCCCCGGCGATGGCGCAGGGCTACCGGCACCGTCCGGTCGAGGAGGCGGAGCACTTCGTCGGGGGTCACTACCTCACCGGCGACCTCGGGCACCTCGACGACGAGGGATACCTGCACGTGCTGGGACGGGCCGGGGACTGCGAGACCGTCGACGGCGTGCTGATCACCCCGGTCGGGCTGCAGGACACGCTGTGCCGGCTCGAGGACGTGCGCTACGCGGTGATCGCCCCCGAGCTCGACGAGGGCAGGCGGGTCGTCGCGGTGGTCGCGTGGCCGGGGCGGCAGGCCGACCCGCCGACTGCGTCGAGGCGGTGCGCGCGGCGTACGGGGACCGGGTCGCGGAGAGCCTCGTCGTGGTCCTGCTGGACCGCGTGCCGCTGACCGAGCAGGGCAAGCCGGACCGTGCCGCCCTGCGGCGGCTCGCCGGACCGGCGCCCACGACCCTCAGCCAGGCGTAGATCAGGCCGGGTCGAGCTGCACCGTGAGGTGCACCAGGCCGTCGTCGCCGCGGCGGGCGACGGCGTGGCCGGTGCGGTCGGCACCGTCGAGCCGGATCGCGATGGGATGCCCCTCGCCGGTGAAGTTGCGCCACCAGGACTTCTGGTCGGGCAGCGCGACACCGATCCGGACCTCGTCGCCCTCGTGCTGATAGCCGACCACGAGGCTGCGGACCTCGCCCGAGCGCCGGCCGCGGTAGGTCACGACGGTGACCGTGCTCCCGACCAGGCGTCGGCCCCAGGAGGACGCGACCAGGGGTCGCGCCACGGTGCCCACCGCCGCCGCCACGCGCTGGAACGTGGTCACATCGCCTCCCGAGATCGCCGGTCCGGATCCGGACGGTAGCCCGCCCGGGCGCCCCGGGCTCGGCGGTTTCCGGGATACCGCGGCGGCGCGCTCGTCGGGGGCGGGCCTGGCAGGCTGCGCGGGATGAGGGCCGTGGTGCGCGTGACGGGTCGGACGGCGGCGGACCTGCGGCGCGCCGCGGTCGACGAGGCGGAGCGGTTCGCCGCCGGTGAGGCCTACGAGATCGAGTGGCCGGAGCTCGTCACGTCCGAGCCGGTCGCGGGGTCGGGGGAGGGCGGGCGCTCGTTCCACGCCGACATCCAGGTGGTCGTCGCCGACGAGGTGACGCTCTTCTAACACCTCGACAGGCCCGTGCTGGTACGTTCATCGGTACTCAAGAGTCCGACGAAGTACCGATAAGAGCTCGGGGGAGTCCGTGAGCGCATCGCTGAAGGGCCGCACGATCGTCATGTCCGGCGGGAGCCGGGGCATCGGGCTCGCCATCCTGTTGGCGGCCGCGAAGGCGGGCGCGAACGCCGTCCTGCTCGCGAAGACCGACCAGCCGGACCCGCGGCTGCCCGGCACGGTGCACACCGCCGTGCAGGAGATCGAGGCGGCCGGCGGCCAGGCGGTGGCGGTCGTCGGGGACGTGCGGGAGGAGGCGGACGTCGCCCGCGCGGTCGCGGCGGCCACGGAGAACTTCGGCGGCGTCGACATCGTCGTCAACAACGCCTCGGCGCTGAACCTCACCGGGACCCTCGAGCTGAGCCCGAAGCGCTACGACCTCATGCAGCAGATCAACGCGAAGGGCACGTTCCAGCTCACGCGGGCGGCGCTCCCGCAGCTGTTCGAGTCCGAGGACCCGCAGATCGTCACGCTGGGCCCGCCGATCAACCTCAAGCCCGAGTGGCTCGGCAAGTTCCCGTCCTACGCGCTCTCCAAGTACGGCATGACGCTGCTGACCCTCGGCTTCGCCGCGGAGTTCGCCGAGCGCGGGGTGCGCGCCAACTGCCTCTGGCCGCAGACGACGATCTCCACCGCCGCGGTGCAGAACCTCCTCGGCGGCGAGGAGGCCTCCCGTCGCGCGCGGACGCCGGAGATCATGGGCGATGCGGCCGTCGCGCTCCTGACCGATGCGCAGCGCCCGACCGGCGAGGTGTTCCTCGACGTCGAGGCCCTGGCGCGGGCAGGCGTCACCGACCTGTCCGCGTACGGCTCCTCCGACGACCTCGAGCTCGACTTCTTCGTCGACGAGTTCTAGAGCGAGACCTGTTCCTGGTCCTGGGGTCGGATCGTCAACGTCCGGATCTTCCCGCCCTCGAGCGTGAAGACGAAGACGAGGGTGACGGGGCTGCCGGGGAAGTCGCCGCGGATCCCGACGCGGGCCCGGTGGCCGTCGGCGAGCGGCTCGATCGCCCGGACGTCGTAGGTCACCGGGGGGACGGACGTGCGCCACGCGCGGACCGCGTCGATGCCGTGGTGGAGGTGGCCCTCGTCCTCGACGACGGCGTCGTCGGCGAACTGGGCGTAGTAGGGCTCGAGGTCGGGGTCGGCGGCCAGGACGAAGTAGTGGCGAATCCGCTCGTGTGCATCGGTCATGGCGACCACCCTGGAGTCTCCGGCCGGGGGAGGGTCCAGGGTCGGTGTCGTGACCGCGTTGCTGAGCATCGGTGAGTTCGCCACCGTGACGCACCTGAGCGTGAAGACGCTGCGCCACTACCACGAGGCGGGCCTGCTCGAGCCCGACCAGATCGACCCGCACTCCGGGTACCGCTACTACTCGACGCGGCAGGTGGCGACGGCCCAGATCATCCGGCGGTTCCGGGACCTCGACATGCCCGTGCGGGACATCGCGCGCCTGCTGGCCACCGGCGACGTCGAGGACCGCTCGGCCCTGATCACCGAGCACCTGCAGCGCCTCGAGCGCCGCCTCGCCGAGACCGCGGACGCGGTGGGCGCGCTCCGGCGTCTCCTCGCGCCCGACCCGCCCCGCCTCGAGGTCGTCCACCGGCGTGCGCCGGCCCGGCGGGTGACCGCCGTCGAGGGCGACGTCGCGCTCTCCGACGTCCTCGGCTGGTACGACGCCGCGATGGTCGAGATCGACGTCGCGATCGACGCCGGCCCGGCCGCCCGGACGGGGCCGCCCGGCGGGCTCTACGACAACGCGCTCTTCACCGACGGTGCCGGGCACGCGACGGTCTTCGTGCCGACCGACCGCGACGTGCGCGCCGGCCGCGTCCACCCGGTCGACCTCCCCGCCCGCGAGCTCGCCCTGACGGTGCACCGCGGCCCGCACGACGACATCGACCTGACCTACGGCGCCCTCGGGGCGCACCTCGCCGAGCACGCGCTCGTCGTCGACGGTCCGGTCCACGAGACGTACCTGGCGGGTCCCCGCGACACCGACGATCCCGACGCCTGGCGCACCGAGATCGGCTGGCCGGTCTTCACCACCGGTCCCACATGAGGGGCCGCCCACGGATGCGCCGACGGGTCGTGCGTAGGCCGTCCGACGAGCGGTTACACGGTGTGGGAGCGGCCTGCTGGACCGATCACGACGAGAAACGTGACGGAACTCGACGCGGCAGGCCCGACGGGAGGCACCGGTGGAGGCCGTCGAGTTCGAGCGCATCAGCTACCCGGCCCAGGCGCAGGAATGTCCGCGGATCCGCGAGGAGGTGCGGCGCTGGATGGACACGTCGGGGGTCGCGGACGACGTCGCGCACGGTGTGGTCCTGGCGGTCAGCGAGGCCATCGACAACGTCGTGGCGCACGCCTATCCGGCCGACGCCGGCGAGGGCGTGCCGGCCACGATCGACCTCACGATGTACCTCGACGAGGGCGACGTCGTGGTCGCGGTCGCCGATCACGGCCTCTGGACGGAACCGTCGTCGACCGACCTCGAGCACGACGCGAGCGGGCACCCGGCCCAGCACGGCCGCGGCATCATCCTCATGAACACCCACGTCGACGAGGTCGCGATCCACCACGACCGCCAGGGCACCTCGGTGCTGCTGCGGTCGCGGCGCGTCCGCGACGATCCGGCCACACCGACCCCCGCCTGAGACGGGGGCCGCTCACTCCCCGAGCGCGATGGCCTCGTCGATCTCCTGCCGGTGGTACTCGCGGGGCAGGACCACCGACCCGGCGTCGTCCTGGTGCGCGACGCGCGACCCGCACCACCCGCACCCGCAGGCGGCGTCCACGACCGCGCGGCCCTCGATCTCCGCGCGTCGCGCGGCCCGGGCCTCGACCGCCGCGGTCTGCCTGCGCTGCTTGGCGCGGTCGAGGATCCACCAGATGCCGAACGGCACCGCCAGGATCGCGGCGGTGATCAGTGCCCATTTGATGATCACGATGGCCAGCCCGATGAGCAGCAGGACACCGATCAGCGTCCCGCAGCCGCCGGCCGAGCCGGAGCGTCGTGCGGCCATCGTCAGCACCACCACTTGCGGGCGCAGTAGCCGCCGGTCAGGGCGCCGTCGGGCAGGCCCTGGTCGCCGGGGCTGGGCCAGTTGATCGACCCGTGGTCGTCCGACGAACCGGTGCCGCTCGGGGCGGTCGACGCCGGCGCGGCGCAGGTGCGGCCGTCGGGGTCGTCCGCGCGGAGCTTCGCGACGTAGGCCGGGCTGGCCTGGTTCTTGCCCGCGTAGACCGCGGTGTGGTCGTAGCCGACCATCTGGTCGCCGTAGTCGCTGCCCGTCGCGGCGATCTCGACGTACCGGAGCTCGCGACCGTACTTGTCGCGGTCGGCCCCGGGCTCGGCGCGCAGGATCACCTGCTGCCCGTCGAGCAGCGAGTGCGCCGTCTCCGTCGCCCGCGTGCCGCCGTCGGTGTCCGACTCGCACGAGTCGATCCCGAGGACGCGCACCTTCTGCCCGCCGGCGACGAAGGTGTCCCCGTCGATGACGCGGTCGACCATGACGGTCTGTCCGCCCGACGCCGGCTCACCCGGCTCCGGCGGCGTCGGCGCGGTGGCCGGTGCCGCGGCGGGAACCGCGACCGGCGGGGCGACCGCCGCCGGGCTCGCCGCGCTCGAGACGGCCGGCGCGCTCGTCGGCGTCGTCGCGTGGTGGGTGGACAGGTCGCTGATGGCGACGAGACAGAAGACCCCCGCGGCGATGCCGGACCAGACCTTGTACGCGGTGCGCACCGTGTGCCGTCCCCCCGATGACGATGGATGTCGCCGTGATGTCGCGACACCCGGGGAGCGTGTTACCGGGGCATTACCCGATCGGTGTCCTGCGTCGAGGTCGACGGGGAGTCCGCGGACCTCGACAACCCGTGGGTGAACCCGTCGGCGGTGCGGTGAGGGTCAGACGGCGGTGACCGACACGGAGTGCCAGCCGGTCGCACCGTCGGGGATGGTCTCGGTCTGGACCGGCGTCTGGGTGGCGCCGGTCGCGTCGGTCGCGCGCACCTGCAGCGTGTGGGGCCCGGGGGCGAGCTCGAGGACCGCGCGCCACATCCGCCAGGTGTCGATCGACGCGTCGGTGGCGAGCTGAGCGGTCTGCCAGGGCCCGGCGTCGGCGCTGACCTCGACCCGGGTGATGCCGCGGTGCTGGGCCCACGCCGTGCCCGCCACCGTCACCCGACCGGCCGGGACGGTGGCCGACGCGCGCGGGACGTCGATCCGGGACTGGGTCTTGACCGGTCCCTGGGCGGCCCAGCCGCGCTGCTGCCAGTACGACTGGAACGCGTCGTACGTCGTGAGCTCGATGTCGGTGATCCACTTGCAGCCGGAGACGTAGCCGTAGAGCCCGGGGACGACCATGCGCACCGGGAAGCCGTGCTCGATCGGCAGCGGCTGTCCGTTCATCCCGAGCGCCAGCATGGCGTTGCGCCCGTCGGTGCAGGCCGCGACGGGCGTGCCGGTCGTGAAGCCGTCGGCGCTGGTGGACGCGATCTGGTTCGCCCCGGCGCGCACCCCCGCCTCGGCGAGCAGGTCACGCAGCCCGCACGCCGACGAAGACGGCGTTGGAGATGAGGTTCCCGCCGACGTCGTTGGACACGCAGGTCATCGTGATCGGGGCCTCGAGCAGTGCCCGGCCACGCAGCTGGTCGTAGTCGAGGACGATCTCCCGGTCGACCATGCCGTGGATCCGCAGGCTGTAGTCCGACGTCGAGATCTGGGGGACCTGCAGCGCGGTGTCGATCCGGTAGAAGTCGGCGTTCGGCGTGATCCACGTCGGGGTCCCCGACGTGGCGAAGTCGGCGCCGGGGGGCGGCGTCGCGGCGCCCGGGGTGGGCGAGGGCAGGGGCCCGACGGCGGCCCGGGACGCCTCGGCGGCCTGGGCGGCGGCGAGGCTGCGTCCGACGAAGGCGGTGATCCCCGCGCCGGCGAGCGCCCCCAGCAGCCCGAGGACGAGACGGCGTCGTGGTCGGGTCGGGTCGGGGTCCACGGTTCCCGGGGCGGGGACCGCCGGGGCGGGTGCGGCCGCGGTGGCCGCCCGCCGGGCGAGCGTGTGCAGCGCGACGAAGGTCGCCACGCCGGCGACGAGCGCCGCGAACGAGGCCACGAGCGCGACGGGCGTGAACGTCGGCGACGCCGCGGCGCAGGTCGCCCCGACCAGGCCGAGCACGACCACGAGCGCAATCCCCGGCGCCGGGGAGCGGCGCGACAGCAGGCCGCCGAGCACGGCGATCACCGCGATCACGACCGCCATGCCCGCGAGCAGGACCTGCTTGTCGTGGACCCCGAAGGTGCTGGTGGCGAACTCCTTGAGCCACTCCGGGGTCAGCCGGATGGCCTGGTCGCCGACCACGAGGACGGGCGACGACGGCGGGGCCACGAGGCCCGCCACGAGGTCCCCGACGCCGAGGGCCACCCCGACCGCGAGCAGCCCGGCCGCGCCGGCCACCGGCCGCCCGATCCCGACCTCGGGGGAGGCCGTCGGGGCGTCGGGCGGCGGGTCGAGGTCGGTGGTCACGCGGGGCCTTCGTCGGTGGGCCGGACCGGGTTCACCGGGGTGCGACGGGGGTTCACGACGACCTCACCGCCCGGAGCGCCCGCAGGGCGCCGAGTGCGGCGGCGCGGACGATCTCGTCGTCGACCAGCCCGTCCTCGCCGACCGCGTCCCGGGTCAGGGGGAGCCGCAGGCAGGCCGCCTCGACGACGTCCGCGCCGACGTAGCCCAGCACCTTGGCCAGCGACTCGTGGGCGTCGGCCCCGCCGCTCGGGGCGGCCGGGCCGGAGACGTTGAGCCAGCCGACCGGCTTGCCGCTGATCGAGCGCGGGTCGGCGTCCCCGACGGTCCAGTCGAGCAGGTTCTTGAACGCCCCGGGCAGCGCGCCGGCGTACTCCGGGGTGCAGAACAGGAGGGCCTCGGCGTCGTGGATCGCGCTGCGCAGCCGTTCCACGGGCCCGGGGAGCGGCTCGCGGTCGTCGTCGGGATTGAAGGCCGGCAGTGCCGCGAGCTCGCCGTAGATCTCGGTGCTGAGCTCGGGTGGGGCGAGCGCGTGCACCGTCCGGAGCACCGCCCCGTTGGTCGAGCCGCGCCGGGTGCTGCCGGAGATCAGCAACGTGTCCACGGTGGAATCCTCCACCCGGGCGCGTCGGGGCCGACCGCCTACCTCACCGCGCGTTGTGGAAGATCACGCCGAGCACGTGGCGGCTCCCGGAGTGCACCGCCGAGACACCGTGGCGCATCTGCACGCGGTGGTAGCCACGGGCGCCCCTGCTTCGGGCGGTGGCGCACCGGGAAGATCACGGCCTCGCCGAGTCCGGGGCGGGTCACCATCGCGCGGGACTGCTGGCGCGGCCGCTGCTCGACGAACACGCTCTCCCCGCCGGTGAAGTCGACGTCGGGGGTGTTGAGCATGACGAGGACCTGCAGCGGGAAGGTCAGGTCGCCGTACACGTCCTGGTGCAGGCAGTTGTAGCCGGTCGGGCCGTAGCGCAGCACCAGCGGCGTCGGCTTGGTCTGCCCCACCTCGGCGCACCGGGCCACGAGGTCGGCGTGCTCGTCGGGGAAGGTGGTCTCGCCGAGGATGCCCGCCCAGCGGTTGGCGATCGCCGCGAGCGGTGGGTAGAGCCGGGTCCGCAGTGCGGCGACCAGCGGGGGCAGCGGGTCCGCGAAGTAGCGGTAGCGGCCCTCGCCGAACGAGAGCCGCGCCATGTCGATCGTGGAGCGGAACGCGGCGTCGTCGTCGAACACCTCGATCATGTCCCGGCACTGCCCGGGGAGAGCAGCGGTCCGGTCGTCGCGAACCCCTCGGTGTCGAGCTGCGCCGCGACGCCGGACCAGTCCAGGGACCCGAGGGCGGGCAGCTCGACGTGCTCGGTCGGAGCGGTGCGGGTCATCGTGCGGACTCCTCGTCGGTGGGGAGGGTGGCGATCGCGGCGCCCTCGGCCGCGAGCAGGCGCTGCTTGGCGGGGGTGCCGAAGATGTAGCGCCCGACGGCGCCCGTACTGGGCACGACGCGGTGGCACGGGATCAGCAGCGGCACCGGGTTGGTGGCGAGCACCGTGCCCGCGGCGCGCACCGCGCCGGGCCGTCCGACCTCGGCGGCGATCCAGGCGTAGGGCCGGGTCTCGCCGGCGGGGATGGTCCGCGTGGCGGCGAGGACGTCGCGCTGGAAGTCGGTCAGGCCGTGCAGGTCGAGACGCGGGGCAGCCGTCGCGTCTCGCCGTGCAGTGCGGCCTCGAGCTCGTCGGGCACGGTGCCCGCGGGGCGCAGCGGCCGGCCGAACCGCCGGCGGTAGGCCTGCTGGAACTCCTTCCGGGCCAGGAGCTCGTCGTCGGGAAGCTCCGTGGTCGCGCGCAGGAAGCTGACGCCGTCGCGGGTGCGTCGCCACCCAGACCGGGCCGATGAGGCTGCCGGTGGTGAGCCACCCGTCGAAGACGCGGTCGGTCGAGGTCGGGGACGTCGGTCGGGGCGAGCCCGGCGAGGCGGTCCAGCACCGGGTCGGGGCCCACGGGGGGTTCGGTGGTGTTCATGTCGGTCCCTCGGTGTCGTCGATCAGGGTGCGCAGCCGGGCCAGTCCGCGCGACACGTGCGACTTCGCGGTGCCCACGGGGCAACCGAGGACCTCGGCGACCTCGGTGAGGGGCAGGTCGGTCACGTGGCGCAGCACGACGGCGGTCCGCTGGGTCTCCGGGAGCCGGGCGAGCAGGGCGGCGAGGTGCTCGGTGACCTCGCGGCGCTCGGCGTGCTCCTCGACGCTCGGACCGGCCACGGGGTCGTCCGGCGACGGACGCACCGTCTGTCCGGGGTCGGCGGGCGGCGTCGCGGACCTGGTTGCGCCGGGTGTTGACGACGATCGTCAGCAGCCACGGTCGCGGTGCGAGGCCGCGCAACCAGGCGTCGTCGTGATCGGCGAGCGAGCGGTAGGCGCGGAGGAGGGCCTCGGCGGCGAGGTCCTCGGCGTCGGCGCGGTGTCCGGTCGTGCGCAGGGCCACCGCGAACACGAGGCCCTGGTAGGTCCGCACCAGCTCGGCGAACCCGTCGTCGAGGTCGCGGACGAGGGCCGCCACCACCCGCTCGGCGTCGGGATCCGCCCGCGCCGCCGCTCCCGGGGCGGTCGGGGCCTCGTCGGCGGTCGAGGTCGTCATGCCCTGGTCAACCCCGCCGCGGCCGGGTCGGTTGCAGTGGCCCGCCGGGGATCAGTCGAAGCCGACGACCGCACCCTGGGCCGCCGACCCGACCAGCCGGGAGTACTTGCCGAGCACCCCGGTGCGGTGCTTGAGCGGGGGCGGCGTCCAGTCCGCCCGGCGTCGCGCGAGCTCGTCGTCGTCGACGAGCAGGTCGAGCGTGCGGGCGGTGAGGTCGAGCCGGATCCGGTCGCCGTCCTGCACGAACGCGATCGGCCCGCCGTGGGCGGCCTCCGGCGCGACGTGCCCGACGCACAGGCCCGTCGTCCCGCCGGAGAAGCGGCCGTCGGTGAGCAGCAGGACGTCCTTGCCGAGCCCGGCGCCCTTGATGGCCCCGGTCACGGCGAGCATCTCCCGCATCCCCGGCCCGCCGCGCGGACCCTCGTCACGGATCACGACGACGTCGCCGGGCTGCAGTCCCTCGGGCCCGGACGCCTCGACCGCGGCCATCGCGCCCTGCTCGCCGTCGAACACGCGCGCCGTGCCCTCGAACGAGGCGGTGTCGAACCCGGCCGACTTCACGACGGCGCCGTCGGGGGAGAGCGAACCGCGCAGGATCGTCAGCCCGCCGGTGGGGTGGATCGGGTTCGAGAGCGGCCGCAGGATGTCGCCGTCGAGGGGCTCGGGCGAGAGCTCCTCGAGGTTCTCCGCGAGCGTCCTGCCGGTGACCGTCAGGCAGTCGCCGTGCACCAGCCCGGCGTCGAGCAGCGCCTTGAGCACGACCGGCACGCCGCCCACGCGGTCGACGGTGTTCATCATCCAGCGCCCGAACGGCTTGACGTCGGCGAGGTGCGGGACCTTGTCGCCGATGCGGTTGAAGTCGTCGAGCTCCAGCGGGACCTCGG
Organism: uncultured Actinomycetota bacterium; assembly: GCA_963849235.1. Taxonomy (GTDB): domain Bacteria; phylum Actinomycetota; class Actinomycetes; order Mycobacteriales; family Pseudonocardiaceae; genus Actinomycetospora. Next base: position 220,678 of record CAWKGY010000023.1, read on the forward strand.
CCTCGCGGGCGATCGCGAGCAGGTGCAGCACCGCGTTGGTGGAGCCGCCGAACGCCATGACCACGGCGATCGCGTTCTCGAAGGCCTCGCGGGTCATGACGTCGCGGGCGGTGTGGCCGCGGCGCAGCATCCCGACGACGGCGTCGCCGGACTGCCGCGCGAACCCGTCGCGACGGCGGTCGGCGCTCGGCGGGGACGACGAGCCGGGCAGGGCCATGCCCATCGCCTCGGCGGCGCAGGCCATGGTGTTGGCGGTGTACATCCCGCCGCAGGCGCCCTCGCCGGGGCAGATGGCGCGCTCGATCTCGTCGACCTTCTCGCGGGTGATCAGCCCGCGGGCGCACGCGCCGACGGCCTCGAAGGCGTCGATGATCGAGACCTCCTTGCCGTCGACCATGCCCGGCATGATCGACCCGGCGTAGAGGAAGACGCTCGCGAGGTCGAGCCGGGCGGCGGCCATGAGCATGCCGGGCAGGCTCTTGTCGCAGCCGGCGAGCAGCACCGTGCCGTCGAGGCGCTCGGCCTGGACGACGGTCTCCACCGAGTCGGCGATGACCTCGCGGCTCACCAGCGAGTAGTGCATCCCGACGTGGCCCATGGAGATGCCGTCGGAGACCGAGATCGTCCCGAACTCCATCGGGAAGCCGCCCGCGTGGTGCACGCCCTCCTTGGACGCCGTGGCCAGGCGGTCCAGCGAGAGGTTGCACGGGGTGATCTCGTTCCAGCTCGACGCGACGCCGATCTGGGGCTTGGAGAAGTCGTCGTCGGTCATGCCGACCGCGCGCAGCATGCCGCGCGCCGCGGCGCGCTCCATCCCGTCGGTGACGTCGCGGCTGCGGGGCTTGACGTCGTGCTCGGTGGTGGTGGAGGTGCCGGCGTCGGCGGTGCGGTTCGCCATGGGGGGACCGTAACGCGCCGGGCCGACAGCGGCTCCGCGTCAGCCGTCAGCCCGTCCGGGACCCGTCAGCGCGGCGTCGCGGCGAACTTCGCGACGGCGGCCTCGGTGACCGGCTCGAAGAGGTTCACCAGGGTGCCGTCGGGGTCGCGCAGGAGCAGCGACCGGTTGCCCCACGGCATCGTCGTCGGCTCCTGCACGACCTCGGGACCGTCGTCGCCGCGCAGCGCGGCGAAGACCCCGTCGAGGTCGTCGACGAGGAACTCGACGATCGCCGATCGGTTGGCGGCCGGGCTCGCCACGCCCGGCCCGAACAGGCCGACGGTGCGGGTGCTCCCGACGGCGAGGGTGCCCGACGTCGTGCGCAGCTCGGCGAAGTCGTCGGTCGCCCACGTCGCCGTCACGCCGGTGACGCGCTCGTAGAACGCGACGAGGCGGGCGACGTCGTCGGTGATGATCCGGACGGACACGAGGTTCACGGTGGGCTCCTCCCGTGCCCGGCGGGTCCGGGCACGGGAGCGACGCTAGGAGCGATACCGGGCAGGACCCGCCCGGTATCGCCGAGGAACTCGCTCCGTCAGGCCCCGGCCACGGGGACCGGCACGGCCGCGGGCACGGACGCGGGCACGGACGCGACGGGGTCGGCGTAGCCGCCGGAGTCGCCCGCGACCGCCACGCTGTGCTGACCGGACAGCGAGACCGGGACGTCCCCGACCACCGTCACGCGGTGCATGAGCCGCGGCAGGTCGTCGTAGTCGTCCACCGCGTAGTGCTGGGTGGCGCGGTTGTCCCAGAGCGCGATGTCCCCGGGCGACCAGCGCCAGCGCACCGTGTTCTCCAGGCGCGTGATGTGCCGCTGGAGCACGTCGAACAGCGAGCGCGAGTCCTGCCCGTTCACTTCGAGGATCCGCGAGACGAACTGGCCCAGCACGAACGCCGGCTCCCCCGTCTCGGGGTGGACCCGGACGACCGGGTGGTGCGTCTTGTAGATGGTGGAGGTGAACTCCTGCTGGTACTCGGCTGCCGTCACCGTCGGTTCGACGACGGCGTGCGTGGTCGCGTAGTCGTAGTCGTTGCTGTGCTCGGCCCAGAGGTCGTCGACGAGGGCGCGCAGGGACGCCGGGAGCTTCGCGTACGCCCGCGCGGTGTTCGCGAAGACGGTGTCACCGCCGTAGGGCGGGAGGACCTGGGCCCGCAGGGTCGTGAAGGCCGGCGGACGGTCCACGAAGGTGACGTCGGTGTGCCAGCTGTTCGCCTTGTTCCCCCGCGAGGAGTCGACGGGGAGGATCGCCGCCTCGTCCAGCCCGCCGGCGATCGTCGGGTGGGCCGAGGTGAGCGGGCCGAGGCGTCGGACGAAGCCGGCGTGCGCCGCGTCGTCGAGGTGGTCCTGGCCGTGCAGGAACACGACCTTGTGCTCGAGGATCGCGGCGCGCACGTAGGCGACGACGTCGTCGGGGAGGTCGGGGCTCAGCCGCAGTCCCGTGATCTCGGCGCCGAGGGCGCCGGCGACCTTCCGTGTGTCCAGGGAATCGCCGACGGCCATGGCGGGATCCTTTCTGATCGGGGCGTGCGAGGAATGCGCAGGGAACGGATTCCGCGCGCCGGGAGGAATCGCGCGGGGAGAATGCGATGAGCGCGCTCAGGGGCGCCGCGGGGAATCCGCGGGGCCTGCGGAGCGGGCGGGGAGGAGCGTCAGCGACGACAGAGCGCTGCGGCGGTGAGCAGGAGGTCGATGTGGACCCGGGAGGTCAGCGCCACCGTCACCGGTTCCGGGCTCGAGCCCGTGGTCGCCCGGGGGCGACGCTCGGTGGGATTCACGGCGCGACCGGCTCCCTTTCCTCGACGACCTGCAGTTCCACCGAAGCATACGCCCGGCTCGCGGCACAAGCTCCGCTCCGCCGTCGCGGCGCCAGGAAATGTCCGCCCGTTGTCCGGACATTTCTGGCTGCTCGTGAGGATATCCGCGGCGGGGATTTCACACGGGCTTGCACCCGTGGTGATACGGGTGGTCGTGTCCCGCTCATGACGTCCGGCGGCACGGTGGTCACTCGTGACCACATCGACCTCTGCCGCATCTGGTCCGCCGTCTGTCGTTGACGTCCGTTCCATCCGGGTCCCGCCTCCAGTGCGCGCCCCGCCCGCCCGGCCGTCCCCGGACCGCCTCGTCGAGGACACCTCTCGCGGTGTCGCCGAGCGATCCCGCCCGCACCCGCCCCGGGGCCGCCGTGTCCGGCGTGCGCCCCTGAAGTCGTCGGCCGTCGCGGTGGGTCGACCCGGCCGACCGCGCCGGTCCACCGCGCCGGTCCACCGCGCCGGTCTGACGTGACGTACCTCGCTTGACGCCCCTCCTCACCCGGAGCACATTGAGGACCAAGCGGTCCGGGACCGATCGGTCCGCACCAGTGGAGGAGGGGTCGTCATGCGGGACGCGGTGATCGTGGACGCGGTCCGGACGCCCGTCGGCAAGGGCAAGCCGGGCGGGGCGTACGCCGAGGTCCATCCGGTGGAGCTGCACGCCCACGTGCTGCGCAGCCTCGTCGAGCGAGTGCCCGGTCTGGAGCCGGGCGAGGTCGACGACGTGATCGGCGGCGCGGTCGGCCAGGTCGGCGAGCAGAGCGGCAACACCACCCGGTTCGCGGCCCTGGCCGCGGGCTTCCCCGAGTCGGTGCCGGGCGTGACCGTCGACCGGCAGTGCGGATCGAGCCAGCAGGCCCTGTCGTTCGCCGCGCAGGGCGTGGTGGCCGGCGGGTACGACATCGCGATCGCCTCGGGGGTCGAGTCGATGTCGCGGATCCGGATCGGCAGCCAGACCGAGGTGAACGGTGTCGCGCAGGACGTGACGGGACCGTCGGTGCGCGAGCGCTACACGCCCGGGCTCATCCCGCAGGGCGTCAGCGCCGAACTGATCGCGCGCCGCTGGGGCCTGAGCCGCACCCAGGTCGACGAGTTCGCCCTGGCCAGCCACCAGAAGGCCGCGGCCGCGTGGGCCGAGGGGCGGTTCGCCGCCGAGGTCGCGCCCCTGAAGACGACGCGCGCCGACGGCACCGTCGCCCAGCTCGAGACCGACGAGACGGTCCGGCCGGGTACGACGCTCGAGGCCCTCTCCGGCCTGCGGACTCCGTTCGCCGACGAGCGCTGGACCGCCCGCTTCGGCGACATCGACTGGAGCGTCACCGCAGGCAACGCCAGCCCGTACAACGACGGCGCGGCGGCCCTGCTGGTCACGACCTCCGAGATCGCCGCAGCCCGCGGTTGGACGCCCCGTGCCCGCGTGCACACGGCCACCGTCACCGGCGACGACCCCGTCTACATGCTCACCGGGATCATCCCCGCGACCGCGAAGGTGCTCGCCCGGGCCGGCCTGACGATCGCCGACATCGACGCCTTCGAGGTCAACGAGGCGTTCGCGTCGGTCGTGCTCGCCTGGCTCACCGAGACCGGCGCCGACCCGGCGAAGACCAACATCAACGGCGGCGCGATCTCGATCGGCCACCCGCTCGGCGCCAGCGGCGCCCGCATCGCCACGACGCTGCTCGGGGTGCTCGAGCAGACGGGCGGGCGCTACGGCCTGCAGACCATGTGCGAAGCCGGCGGCACGGCCAACGCCACCATCGTGGAGAGGATCGTCCGATGAGGATCGCCGGATCGACCGCACTCGTCACCGGCGCCGGACGCGGCCTCGGCGCCGTGCTCGTCGACGCCCTGCTCGCCCGCGGCGCGGCGACCGTCTACGCGGGTGCGCGGGATCCGCGCTCGGTCGAGCACGAGGACCCCCGCGTGATCCCGCTGCGCCTCGACGTCACCGACCTGGCGACCGTCCGGGCCGCCGTCGAGCGCGCCGGCGACGTCGACCTGCTGGTCAACAACGCCGGGGTCGCCGGGAACGGCTCGCTGCTGACCGGAGACCCCGAGCGGGCGCGGGCCGAGCTCGAGACGAACTTCTGGGGACCGGTGACCGTGCTGCGCGCCTTCGCGCCGGTGCTCGGGCGCAACGGCGGCGGGGCGGTGGTGAACGTGCTCTCGGCCCTGTCCTGGCTCACGTCGCCGGTCACCGGGTCCTACAGCGCGTCCAAGGCCGCCGCGTGGTCGTTCACCGGCTCCGCGCGGTCCGAGCTGCGGGAGCAGGGCACCCAGGTCGTCGGGGTCCACCTCGGGTACATGGACACCGACATGGTCGCCCACCTCGACGTCCCGAAGATCGCCCCGGCCGACGTCGCCCGCCAGATCCTCGACGCGGTCGAGGACGGCACGGAAGAAGTGCTCGCCGACCTGCCGAGCGAGCGGGCGAAGGCGGCGCTCTCCGGGGCGCCGGCGGGTCTGGAGCTCTGAGGTCGGCCCGTCTCGAGCTCCGAGCCTCTCGCGTCGCGACCCTCAGGGTCCGGCTCGGCTGGTGTAGGTCTGTCCGGTCGGGGTGGTGGTCCGCACGATGTGCGGGTGCTCGCCGAGCCCGTGGCCTGGACCTCCACCTCGGTGCGGGCGAAGGCGACCATCGCGGTGTGCTGGGCGGCCGCCAGCGAGGATCGCATGCGTTCCAGGACGGCGATCTGATCGATCAGAGCGGCTCGGGCGTCGGGGGCTGGGTCGGTGGCGGCGTCGGCGAGTTCGCCGAGGCGGGCGAGGAGCGCGGTCAGCTCGGCGGTGACCGTGTCACCCGCCTCCACCTCGTGTTCGAACTCATGTTCGAACGATAGCGCGACCCCCCGACAGTCTCGGCCCGCCGAACAGCACGCTGGCGACGAGGGGCTCAGCCGACGCCCACGCGCTGGCGGTCGGGCTCGACGACCGCGACGACGCGTTCCTCGCCCCGGGGGTAGGGCCCGCCGATGTACTTCGCGGCGATCTCGTCGGCGACCTCCCAGGCGGCGTCGCCCTCGAGCCACTCGACGACGCGGCCGCGGACGACGACGGGCGTGAACGGGTCGTCGGCGGCCGTCAGGGACAGCGCCACCCGCGGGTCGTGGCGCAGGTTGCGCGCCTTGACCGAGTGCGGGCCGGTGAGGAAGACGATCCGGTCGTCGTGGGTGCCGATCCAGAGCGGGACGGAGTGCGGGGCCCCGTCGGGCGCGACCGTGGCGAGGTGGGCGAGCGAGGCGGCATCGAGGTGGGGTCGGACGTCGGGATGGATCACGGCGGTACTCCTGTCACGGGTGCGGTGTGCGGGTGCGGGTGCGGGTCGGTCGGACGGGCTTAGGTCGACGGAGCTGGGTCGACGGGTGCGGTCAGCGCTCGACCGCGTAGTGGAGGTGGGTGACGCCGGGTGCGGGGACCGCCTCCACGAGCCGCAGCGCGACGTGGGCGGGCAGCTCCTGGAAGAAAGGCCGCCCCGCGCCCAGCAGCACCGGGATCTGGTGCAGGACGAGCTCGTCGACGAGGCCTGCAGCCAGCGCCTGGGTCACGACGCCGCCGCCCATGAGCGCGACGTCCTTGTCGCCGGCGAGCTCCCGGGCCACCGCGACGGCGTCCTCGATCCCGGTCGTGACCAGGGTCTGGCGGCCGCCCATCTCCGGTGCCGGTCGGTGGCTGAGGACGACGAGCGGCGCGGTGGGGTGCGGACCGGCGTCGTCGCCGAAGCGGCCGGAGTCGTCGTAGGTAGTGCGACCGGCGAGGGAGGCACCGATGCCGGCGGCGAGCTCGTCGAAGACCCGGGCACTGGGTCCGCTCAAGCGAAACCCGTCGAACACCGTGCTGGGCGTGTCCCCGTCGAAGTACCAGTCGAAGAGCATCGACCCGTCGCCCAGTCCGCGCCCGTCGCCGGGGTCGCGGCCGGTGATGTACCCGTCGACCGACACCGACAGAGCAGTGAAGACCTTCGCCATGACGCCTACCCTTCGAGTTCCTTCAGGAGACTCCGAGAACGTAGCAGTCGAAGTTCCCTGAGGGAACTCCGAAGCGTAGATTGATGCCGTGCAACGGACGGACTTCAGCGGGATGGCCTGCTCGATCGCACGGACCCTCGACGTCGTGGGGGAGCCGTGGTCGCCGCTGGTGCTGCGCGACGTCTGGGTCGGGATGAACCGGTTCGACCAGCTCCAGGCCGACCTCGGGATCTCGCGCAAGGTGCTGACGGAGCGGCTCACCCACCTCGTCGAGGAGGGCGTGCTCGAGCGTCGTCCCTACGACACGAGGCCGCGCTACGAGTACCACCTCACCGAGAAGGGCACCGAGCTCGTCGACCTGCTCATGGTGATGGTCGGCTGGGGGGACAAGTGGCTCGCCGGGGAGGCCGGACCGCCGGTGCTCTACCGCCACCACGCCTGCGGCGAGATCGGCAGCGTGGACCTGCGGTGCTCCCACTGCGGCGAGCCGATGCACGCCGGCGACGTCGACGTGCTCCCGGGACCAGGGGCCGCGGAGGCCGGCTAGCACTCCACGACGGTCAGGGCGAGCCCGCCGCGCGCGGTCTCCTTGTACTTGACGGACATGTCGGCGCCGGTCGCGCGCATGGTCCGGATCGCGGTGTCGAGCGAGACGTGGTGGGCGCCGTCGCCGCCCAGGGCCATCCGCGCGGCCGTGATGGCGGTGACCGACGGCGACGGCGTTCCGCTCGATGCAGGGGATCTGGACGAGGCCGCCGACGGGGTCGCAGGTCAGGCCGAGGTGGTGCTCGATGCCGATCTCGGCGGCGTTCTCCACCTGCTCGGGGGTGCCGCCGAGCAGCTCGGCGAGCCCGGCGGCGGCCATCGAGCACGCGGAGCCCACCTCACCCTGGCAGCCGACCTCGGCGCCGGAGATCGAGGCGTTCCGCTTGAGCAGCTGCCCGATCGCGCCCGCGGTCAGCAGGAAGCGCACGACGTCGTCGTCGTCGAATCCCGGCACGACGCGGGCCGCGTGGTGCAGCACCGCGGGCACGATCCCCGCCGCGCCGTTGGTGGGGGCGGTGACCACCCGGCCGCCCGCGGCGTTCTCCTCGTTGACGGCGAGGGCGTCGAGGGTCACGAGCTCCATCGCGTCGGGCGTGCCTCCCTCGAGATGCCGCGCGAGGGCGGCTGCGCGCCGACGGACCCGCAGGCCGCCGGGCAGCACACCGTCGGTGGCCGTCCCGCGCGCGACGCACGCGCGCATCACGGCCCAGCGGTGGAGCAGGCCGGCGCGGATCTCGGGCTCGTCGCGCCAGGCGCGCTCGTTGGCGAGGACCACCCCGCTGATCGGTAGCCCGGTCTCCCGCGCGACGGCGAGGAGCGCCTCCCCGGAGGCGAACGGGTAGGCGACCGAGGCAGGCATCGGGGACCGGGTGGCCGGCCTCGTCCTCGTCGAGGACGAAGCCCCCGCCGACGGAGAAGTAGTCCCGCTCCGCGAGCAGCCCGCCGTCGGCGTCCAGGGCGCGGAAGCGCATCCCGTTGCTGTGGAAGTCCAGGCGCCGCCGCCGGTGCAGCACCACGTCGTCGTCGGGGGAGAAGTCGACCTCGTGCTTGCCGGCCAGGAGCGCGCGGCGCGTCGTGCGAATCCGGTCGAGCGCGGGCCCCGTGGTCACCGGGTCGACCAGGTGGGGCTGCTCCCCGCACAGGCCGAGCACGACGGCGGGCACGCTGCCGTGGCCGTGTCCGGTCGCCCCGAGCGAGCCGAACAGCTCGCACCGCACCCGCACGGTGTCGGAGAGCAGGCCGTCGTCGACCAGGCGGGAGACGAACCGGAACGCCGCGCGCATCGGTCCGACCGTGTGCGAGCTCGACGGCCCGATCCCGACCGAGAACAGGTCGAGCACCGACAGGGACATGGGCACCCCCGAGGCGAGCTGGTATATCAGTCGCCGACGTAGTGGTGGAGGGTTGATGTCATCGCGCTAGGCTGTCGGGGTGACGGCCCAGACGCAGGAGTCCGCCCCCGCGCCGCCGACGTCGCTCTCCGAGCGGGCGTACGCCGCGATCCAGGACAAGCTGATCATGTTGGACATCCCGCCGATGGCCCCCATCGACGAGGTCTGGCTGGTCGAGTCCCTCGAGGTGGGGCGCACGCCGGTGCGGGAGGCGCTCAAGCGCCTCGAGGTCGACCGGCTCGTCGTGTCGTACCCCCGCCGCGGCACCTTCGCGACGGCGGTCGACATCACCGACCTCGCCTACATCTCCGAGATCCGGGTCCAGCTCGAGCCGCTCGCCGCGCGCCGCGCCGCCGAGGGGGCGGGCGGGACCGCGCTGCGCACCGGGCTCGCCGAGCTGGCCGACGCCACCGACGCGCTCGACGTGCCCGCGCTCTCCCGCGAGGAGCTCATGCGCTGGGACATGCGGGTGCACCGCTCGATCTACCGTGCCGCGGGCAACCCGCACCTCGAGGACACCCTGGTGCGCTACGACAACCTCGCCACCCGCATCTTCTGCCTGTTCCTCGACCGCATGCCCGGCTTCGACCGGCACGTCGGCGAGCACGTCGGGCTGCTGCGCGCGATCGCCGACGGCGACGGCGAGCTCGCCGCGACGCTGGCGCACGAGCACGTCGTCGGGTTCGAGAAGGCGATCCGCGAGGTGGTCTGAGCGCGGCGGGTCGGGGTCGGGGTTCATGCCGCTTGCCTCGCCCGGCCCAGCTCGGTGCGGCGCAGCCGGCCGAACGCCCGCGGGCTGCCCGCCCCGAACACGGCCGTCGTCGTGCCCGTCGCATCGGTGTAGCGCGCCGTGAAGCAGTCCGTCGGGTCGCCGTCGACGATCTCCACGTGGTCGGCGGGACCCGGGTGCCCGGCGAGCTGCAGCGTCCGCCCGTACTGGTCGGACCAGAAGTAGCCCGAGGGCCGGAACGTCACCATCGTGCGTCCGGCCAGCAGGTTCCTCGCCGCGACGTCGGCCTGCTCGCCGGCGCTCGTCCAGTGCTCGTGGCGGAGGGCCGGGCCCGCCGTCGTCTCGCCGTAGCGCGCGACGTCGCCGACCGCGACCACCTCGCGCACGTCGGTCACCATCCCGGCGTCGGTGCGGACCCCGTCCTGCAGGCGCAGCCCGGAGCCCGCGAGCCACTCGGTGTTCGGGACGATCCCGACGCCCATGACGACGACGTCGGCCGGCAGGACCACGCCGTCGTCGAGCTCGACCCCGGTGACGCGCGCGCCGGTCCCGGCGGAGGCCGTGCGCAGGCGGGCCACCGACCGTCCGTGGCGCAGGTCGGTCCCGTGGCCGGTGTGCAGGTCGGCGCAGTACCGCGCGATCCGCTCGCCGAGCAGCGGCGCCAGGGGGAGCGGGGCCGCGTCGAGCAGGGTCACCTCGAGGCCCAGGCCGCGGCAGGTCGAGGCCACCTCGGCACCGAGGAAACCGGCCCCGACGACGACCACGCGCGGCGAGCCCCGGAGCGCGGCGCGCAGCGCGACGGCGTCGTCGAGGGTGCGCAGGACGTGCACACCCTCCGGGCCTGCGCTGCCCTCGCACCCGGGCAGCCGGCGCGGCCGGCCCCCGGTGGCGACGACGACGCCGTCGGCGGTGATCTCGCGGGAGTCGGCCAACCGCAGTCGCCCCGCGCCGGCGTCGAGCTGCTCCACCCGCACGCCGAGGCGCAGCTCGAGGGCGAGCTCGGCCTCGTCGTCGGCGTCGAGCAGGGCGAGGTCGGCCTCGCCGAGGGTCCCCGCGAGGAAGACCCTTGGACAGCGGCGGGCGGTCGTAGGGGGAGTGGGCGTCGTCCCCGACGAGCACCAGCCGGCCGTCGAAGCCCGCGTCGCGCAGGGACCGGGCGGCCCGCGTCCCCGCGACCGAGGCCCCGACGACGGCGATCGTCCTCACGCCACACCCCACTGCGCGCTCACGGTGTCCTCGTGGGTCGCGACGGCGGCCTGCTCCAGGTCGACCCACACCACGCCGTCGGCGACCAGGACGGTGTAGGTCCGCACCGGGCGCTTGGCCGGTGGGCCGCTGGGCTCGCCGGTGCGCAGCGAGAAGAAGGCCTCGTGCAGCGGGCACTCCACCCAGCACCCCTCGAGGTAGCCGTCGGAGAGCGAGGCGCCCTGGTGGCTGCAGGCGTCGTCGAGGACGAACACCTCGTCACCGGTCCGGAACACGGCCACCGGGGTCGGCGCGGCGAACCGCACTCCCTCGTCCTCGGGGATCTCGTCGATCGTCGCAGAGACGGATCATGTCTCTCTCCAGGAGACGCGTCCGGTCGCGGGCGGCCTCGGCGTCGAGCCTCGCAGCGGACAGAACTGACAGGGGACGCACGCGGGGGACTCGGCGTGCCCGAGAACATCAATGATCCGAGAGCTTCGGTTGCGTGATACGCACTTCGATGCTCAATGCGCAACCCTCACCGTGGGAGACGGCGGCCTCGTTGTCAAGGGGGCGTGGGTGGTGGTTCGCCGATTCGCCGCCGGGCGACTCGCCGGGCGCGCAGCTTGACAGCGGGTCGGGCGCTCTCGCATCGTTCTTGTTGCGCATAGAGCTACTTGTTGCGAATGAAGCAACACCTACGACGACGAGTCACGGGGAGTGCCCCAGCCATGACCACCAGCGAGCTCTCGGCGGCCACCCGACGGAACTGCCGGCGAGCCTGCGCGAGACGTTGCCGGGGCGCTGTTACACGGATCCGGCGATCTTCGCGGCCGAACAGGCCCTCGATCTTCGAGGCCGGGTGGTTCTGCGCGGTGCTCGCCGCGGACATCCCGTCCCCCGGCGACTTCGAGACCGTCGACGTCGGGCGCGAGAGCGTCCTCGTGGCCCGGGGCCGGGACGGCGCCGTCAACGCGTACCTCAACGTCTGCCGGCACCGGGGCGCGCGGCTGTGCACCGCAGGACAAGGGCTCGGTGCGCCGGTCCTTCCAGTGCCCGTACCACGCCTGGACCTACGGGCTGGACGGGAAGCTGGTGACGGCGCCGAACATCGCCGGGATGCCCGACGTCGACCGCGCCGCGTTCGGCCTGCACCCGGTGGCGCGTGCAGCGAGTGGCTCGGCTACGTCTGGCTCTGCCTCGCCGACGAGCCGCCCGTCGTTCGCCGACACCGTGGTCGCCGACGTGACCGCGCGCCTCGGGTCGCCCGACGCGATCGTCGGCTACCAGGTGGCCGACCTCGCGCTGGGCCGGCGCATCACCTACGACGTCGCGGCGAACTGGAAGCAGATCGTCGAGAACTTCATGGAGTGCTACCACTGCGGGACGATCCACCCCGAGCTCACCGAGGTGCTCCCGGAGTTCGCGGACGGGCTCGCGGCGCAGTACTTCGTGGGGCACGGCGCCGAGTTCGCCGACGAGGTGGAGGGCTTCACCGTCGACGGCTCGGCGGGCCAGGAGCGGCTCCCCGGCCTCGGCGCGGAGCAGGACCGGCGCTACTACGCGATCACCGTCCGGCCGCAGGTCTTCGTCAACCTCGTCCCGGACCACGTCGTGTTCCACCGCATGTTCCCGGTCTCCGCGGAGCGCACCGTCGTGCGCTGCGACTGGCTCTACCTCCCCGAGGTGGTGGCCTCCGGGGCCGACCTCGACCGCTCCGTCGAGCTCTTCCACCGCGTCAACCAGCAGGACTTCGACGCCTGCGAGCGCTGCCAGGTCTCGATGGACTCGCGCTCCTACGCCCGCGGCGGGGTGCTGGTGCCCAGCGAGCACCACATCGCCGAGTTCCACGACTGGGTCCGCGCGCGCGTCGGCTGACCCCCGCACCCGCAGAGAGAAGCAGACCGTCATGACGATCCCCGACCAGCCCGACGTGGCCCCCGCGACCGGATCCTCGACGAGGCCTTCCGCGTCGCCGACCGCCTCGCCGTCCACGGCTCGACTGCGTCTGCCCGCAGTGTGCGGGCCGCCTCCCGGGCCTGCTCACCGAGCTCGCCCGCGCCCTGGGGGCCTGACGGCTCGCGAGTGAGCACCGAGTGGACACGCATGGCTGTCGCGGCAGCCCTCGGGGTCCACTCGGCCGACGATCCGCCCGGCCGCCGACCTGAGTGGACTCCCATGGCTGTCGCTGCGGCCGTGAGGGTCCACTCGGCGAGCGCGCGCATCGTGGGCAGGCCGGCTCCCCGTCCGCTCACCGAACTCGTCCGCGCCCCTGTCCGTTCCTGAGCCCCATGACGAGCGCGGCGACGGCGTGCGCGGCGCCCTGTCGCGGGTTTCTGCGGTCGCCCGGCCGGCTTGTCGTTGTGATTCCGAACGACAAGGCGACCGGGCCGACGCAGGAACCCACGACAGGAGGGTGCCGTGGCGGAACGACCGGGTGGGCCTACCGGCGGATGCGGGCCATCTCGGGGTCCACCAGCGGCTCCGCGGCCACCCTCGCCGCGACGTCCCGGTCGAAGTAGCGGATGACGACGGGCGTGCCCACCTCGAGCCCCGCCGGCAGCCACGCGTAGGCGATCGGCCGGCCGACGGTGTACCCGAACGCCGCCGAGGTGACGTGGCCCGACGGGACGCCGTCCAGCAGGACCGGCTCGTGGCCGAGGACGACCTCGCGGGAGTCGTCGACGGTGAGGCAGGTCAGGCGGCGGGTGACGGTGGAGTCGTCGACGCCGGCCAGGGCGTCCCGACCGACGAAGTCGCCCTTCGCGCCGCGGCGCACGGCGAAGCCCACGCCGGCCTCGTAGGGGTCGTGCTCGGTGGTCATGTCGGTGCCCCAGGCGCGGTAGCCCTTCTCCAGCCGCAGGCTGTCGAACGCGGCCCGCCCGGCGGCGATCACCCCGAGCGGCCGCCCGGACTCCCACAGCACGTCCCAGAGCCGCTGGCCGTGCTCCGCGCTCGGTGTAGATCTCCCAGCCGAGCTCGCCGACGTAGGAGACCCGCATCGCGACGACCGGGATGCCGCCGATCTCCGCCCGGCGGCAGCGGAAGTAGCGCAGCCCCTCGTGGGAGAAGTCGTCCGGGCGTGAGCGGCGCGACCAGGTCGCGGGCGAGCGGACCCCACACCCCGATGCAGCAGGTGCCCCCGGTGACGTCCCGGACGGTGACGCTGCCCCGCCCGACTCCCGGTGACGCGCCGCCTCGCGGCGCAGGTGGTCGACGTCGAGCGTGCCGTTCGCGCCGACCTGGAAGAGCTCCTCGCCGAGGCGCGCGACGGTGAGGTCGCTGCGTACGCCGCCGGCGTCGTCGAGGGCGAGCGTGTAGGTCACCGACCCGACCGACCTGTCCATCGTCCCGGTGGTCAGCCGGTCGAGGAACGCGACCGCGCCCGGCCCGGCGACCTCGATGCGGGTCAGCGGCGTCATGTCGTACATCGCGACCCCGGTGCGGGTCTTCCACGCCTCGACGGCCGCGATCGGGGAGTGGAACCTCGCCGCCCACGGGCTCGCGCTCCGGGGGCCGCCAGGCGACGGGGAGCTCGGCGACGAGGCCGGCGTTGGCCTCGAACCACCGCGGGCGCTCCCAGCCGTGGGAGTCGGCGAACACCGCGCCGAGCTCGCGCTGCCGGGCGTGGAAGGGGCTCACCCGGACCCCGCGGGGCGAGATCCGGGGCGCCAGCCGGGTGGACGACGTCGTAGATCTCGACGAAGTTCCGCTGGGCGGTCTCGGAGACGAACGCGTCGGTGGTCTCGCACTCGGCGAAGCGGTGCACCGAGCAGCCGTGCAGGTCGATCTCGCTGCGGCCGTCGACGAGCAGCTGCGCGACGGCGCGGGCGACGCCGGCGGAGTGGGTCACCCACACCGCCTCGGCGATCCAGAACCCGGCGACGTCGGGGGACTCGCCGATCAGCGGGCCGCCGTCGGGGGTGAAGGAGAAGATGCCGTTGAAGCCGGTCTCGACCTTCGCGTCGCCCAGCGCGGGCAGCAGCAGCCGGCTCTGCGTCCCAGGCGGGCGGCGAAGTCCTCCTCGGTGAACGGCAGCATCGAGGGCTGCCGGGCCGCGGAGACCTCGTCGACCTCGGGCAGCTCGTCGAGCGACACCGGGATCGGGCGGTGGGCGTAGGAGCCGATGCCGAGCCGGTCGTGGTGCTCGCGGTAGTAGAGGTCCTGGTCCTGGTGGCGCAGGATCGGCAGCCGGGCCTCGACGGCCTCGTCGGTGCGCCCGACGAGGTCGGGGACCTGCCCGGTGAACGCGTACTGGTGGGCGAGCGGCAGCAGCGGCACCCGCATGCCGACCATCTCGCCGATCTGCCGGCCCCAGAACCCCGCGCAGGACACGACGACGTCGGCCGGGAACTCGCCCGCGTCGGTCCGCACCCCGGTGACCCGGCCCGCCGTGCTGTCGCGACGCCGGTGACGCGCACCGACCCGTGGAACACCGCGCCGCGGCCCTCGGCGCGGCGGATCAGCGCGGTCACCGCTCGGGAGGCCTTGGCGAGCCCGTCGGTGGGGGTGTGCAGGCCGCCGAGGATCCGGTCGGGGTCGAGCAGCGGGTGCAGTCGCACGCACTCCTCGACGTCCACGACCTCGGCGGGCACGCCCCAGGAGGTCGCCCAGCCCTGACTGCGGTGCAGGTCGGCGAGCCGCTCGGGGGTCGTCGCGACCTCGAGGCCGCCGACCTGGTTGAAGCACCAGTCCCCGTCGCCGGGCTCGCCGCCCAGCGCGAGGAACTTCTCGACGGTGTAGCTCGCGAACCGGCTCATCGTCCGCGACGCATTGGTCTGGAAGACGAGGCCGGGGGCGTGGGAGGTGGAGCCGCCGGGCAGCGGCAGCGGGCCCTGGTCGAGGACGGTGACCCGGTCCCAGCCGCGGGCGGTGAGCTCGTCGGCGAGGTTCGCGCCGACGATCCCGGCTCCGATGACGACGACGCGCGGAGTGGTGCTCATGCTTCGGCCCTCTGCTGATCGGTGGCCTGATGGGTGGGACGCAGCTCCTGCGCGGCGTCGAGGAGCCAGTCGGCGACGTAGCCGGCGAAGGAGGTGCGGACGAGGAGTCACGAAGCCGTCGTCGACTCGGTCCGCGATGAGCAGGACGCCCGCCTGCCCGAGCAGCGTCTGGGCGCAGGACCCGGGCGGGAACGACGCCGGGCGGAGGTCCAGCGCGCAGCCGAGACGCGAGCAGCTCGCGGGCGCCGGACCCGCGCAGGCGTACCCCGGTGCGCTGGTCGGAGACGTCGACGGCGGCGCCCCCGAGCGGGGCGACGACCGCGCGGAGGGCCTCCTCCCACTGGTCGCCGGGACGCTCGCCGGTGAGCAGCCACTCGTCGGGGCCGAGCCAGACCGCGCGGCCGTCGCGGAGCACGACGTCCAGGTGTTCGGCGCTGGTCGGAGCAGCGCGGCCCGCCGACGACGGCAGGGCCCACGACGGCAGGGCCCACGACGGCAGGGCCCACGACGGCAGGGCACACGACGGCGGGGTCGACGCGCAGGTCGACGGCGGCCGCGAGCGGGGCGAGCTCGATCGCGAGGTCGACCGCCGAGCGCGGCGAGCTCGGCGGTGAGCGCCGCGAACGCCGCGCGGTGGGCCTCGAGGGGATGGGTGCGGGCGAGGCGTGTCAGCCATCGCGGCGGGCTCCTTGCGGGTCGACCAGGACGGACTCGGCGATGCGGGCGGGCACCAGCGCGGGGCCGACCGGGACGTGGACGACCTCGCCGATGCGGTCGCGCCCGGCCGAGACCAGCGCGAGCGCGAACGGCCGGCCGAGCTCGGCGCTGTGGTAGCTCGACGTGACGTGGCCGAGCATCGGCACCGGAGGCGGCGGGAGGGCGCCGTCGTCGCGGAAGGCGACGATCTGCGAGCCCTCGGGGAGCTTCGTCGCCGCGTCGGTGGGCAGCAGCGAGACCAGCTGCTTGCGCGCGCGGGTCGTGGTTCGCGGCGCGGGCGAAGGAGCGCTTCCCGACGAAGTCGGCCTTCTTCGCCGACACCGCCCAGCCGAGGCCGAGGTCGTGCGGCGAGACGGTGCCGTCGGTGTCCTGCCCGATGATCGGGTAGCCCTTCTCGGCCCGCAGGACGTGCATGGTCTCGGTGCCGTAGCGGCGTGATGCCCTCGGGCTCGCCGGCCGCGAGGAGCCGGTCCCACAGCGCCGGCGCGTACGTCGAGCGCGACGTTCACCTCGTAGGCGAGCTCCCCGGAGAAGGAGATCCGCGCGAGCCGCACGGCGACGCCGTCGAGGGTGGTGTCCTGCCAGGTCATGAAGCCGAACGCGTCGGCGGAGACGTCCAGCGCCTGCGAAGACGCGGGCGATCACGGCGCGGGAGCGCGGCCCGACGACGGCGAACACCGACCAGTGGTCGGTCACCGAGGTGAGTCGGACCCGCAGGTGGGGCCACTCGGTCTGGAGCCACTCCTCCATGCGGTCGAGGACGGCGGCGGCGTTGCCGGTGGTCGTCGTGACCAGGAAGCGGTCCGGTGCCAGCCGGAGCACGGTGCCGTCGTCGACGACCATGCCGTCGTGGCCGCACATGACGCCGTAGCGCACGCGGCCGACGCTTCAGCGTGCTCATCAGGTTCGTGTAGAGGTGGTCGAGCAGCACCTCGGCGTCCGGGCCCTGCACGTCGATCGTGCCGAGGGTGGAGCCGTCGAGGATCCCGACCCCGCTCCGCACCGCCGCGCACTCGCGCAGCACCGCGGCGGTCATGTCCTCGCCGGGACGCGGGTAGTGGCGGGGTCGGCGCCACTGCCCGACGTCCTCGAACTCCGCGCCCGCCGCCACGTGCCGGTCGTGGATCGCGGTGGTGCGCACCGGGTCGAACAGCTCGCCGCGCTCGCGGCCGGCGAGCGCCGCGAACGCGACCGGGGTGTACGGCGGGCGGAACGTCGTGGTCCCGAGGTCGGCGAGCGGGCCGGCCCAGGAGCTCCGCGGTGATCCCGGCGGCGAGCATCCCCGACGTCTTGCCCTGGTCGTGGGCCGTGCCGATCGTCGTGTAGCGCTTGATGTGCTCGAGGTGGGTCATCCCGGCGCCGACGGCGCGGGCGATGTCGGCGACGGTCGCGTCCCGCGCGAGGTCGACGAACTGCCGCGTCGGGTCGCCCTCGGTGCGCCAGAGCACGCGCGGCGGCACCTCCTCGTCGGGGTCGGGGGCGCCGCTCGCGGCGCCGACCACCTCGACGCCGGGCAGCGGGCGCGCCGGGGACGAACGCCCCGCGGGCGTCGTCGTGGGTCAGGGTGCCGCCGACGTGGCTGAACAGGTGCACCGCCGGGCGTCCAGCCGCCGCTGACCAGCAGCAGGTCGCACGGGATCGCGGTGCGGTCGTCCCCGACGAGGGCCGCGGTGATCCGCTCGACGCCCCGCGTGCCGCGCACCGTGGTGTCCGGCTCGACCGTCACGCCGGCCTCGGCGCAGCGCGCGGCCCACGTCGTCGGGACGTCGCGTCGGGCGTCGAGGACCCGGACGTGCGCGCCGGCGACGGCGAGGTCGAGCGCGGCGGCGTAGGCCGAGTCGTTGGTGGTGGCGACGACGACCTCGCGGCCGGCGAGCACGCCGTGGCGGTGCAGGAGGTCCCGCGCCGCCGAGGCGAGCATGACGCCGGGGCGGTCGTCGTCCTCGAACGCCACGGGCCGCTCGATCGCGCCGGTGGCGATGACGATCCGGCGCGGCCCGGATGCGGTGCACGCGCTGGCGGGTGCGGCCGGCCGGTGCCTGGGCGACGGTGGTCGGTGCGCCGCTCGAGGGCGAGGACGAACCCGTCGTCGTAGTGACCGAACGCGGTGGTGCGCTGCAGGTGGGTCACCGCGGGGTGGGCGGCGAGCTCGGCGACGACCTCGTCGACGAACTCCCGCGCCGGACGGCCGTCGACGTCGCTCGGTGCCGGTGAGGGTCCCGCCGGGGGTCGGACGGTCGTCGACGAGCACGACGTCGGCCCCGGCCCGCGCCGCGTCGCGCGCGGCGAGCGAGGCCGGCCGGCCCGGCGCCGACGACGAGGACGTCGCAGTGGGTGTGCCTGCGGTCGTAGCGGGCGTGGTCGGGGACCTGGGCGAGCCGTCCCTGGCCGCCGACCCCGCGCGCGACGAGACCCTCGGTGATCTCGACGGTCGTCGCGAGCAGCATCGGCTCGGGGAAGGGCTCCTCGATCTGGACCAGGCCCGTCGGGTCCTCGGTCCACGCGCCGGTGATCCCGCGGGGGCGTCCGTACTTGACGCTGGTGCCGAGCGCGGCGACGTCGTGGGCGAGCAGGACCGAGGCGAGGGTGTCGCCGGGGTGGCCGGGGTAGGCGCGGCCGTTGACGGTGACGGTGAGGGTGCGGCCACGGTCGAGCGCGTACCCGTAGCCCTCGACGCGGGTCATCGCGCGGGCTCCGTCAGGAAGCGGTGGGTGCGGGTGTCGCGGACGGCGGTGAACCAGCGCCGGCAGCCGGCGGCGTGCGACCACCGCTCGGTCGACGGGCCCTTCGGGTTGGGGCGGACGAAGACGAACCGCGCCCACTGCTCGTCGGAGAGCGCGGCGGGGTCGGCGGGGTAGGGGACGTGGGCGGGGCCGCCGTGGTGGAACTCGGTCTCCTCGCGGGGACCGCACCAGGGGCACGGGATGAGCTGCATCGGCGGGCTCCGGAGCTGGGTGGTGGTGC
Organism: uncultured Actinomycetota bacterium; assembly: GCA_963849235.1. Lineage (GTDB taxonomy): Bacteria > Actinomycetota > Actinomycetes > Mycobacteriales > Pseudonocardiaceae > Actinomycetospora. The sequence goes on from CAWKGY010000023.1 coordinate 239,865, forward strand.
GCTAGTGGGCGACGGCGGCGGCGCCGTGCTCGTCGACGAGCGCGCCGGTGGTGAAGCGGTCGAGGCCGAACGGCGCGACCAGCGGGTGCGGCTCGCCGTGGGCGATCGTGTGGGCGAAGCACCAGCCCAGGCCGGGCGTGGCCTTGAAGCCCCCGGTGCCCCAGCCGCAGTTGAGGACGACGTTGTCGTAGGGGGTCCGTCCGACGATCGGGCTGGCGTCCGGGGTGACGTCGACGACGCCGGCCCAGCTGCGCAGCAGGTGCGCGCGGGCGAACACCGGGAAGAGCTCGACGGCGGCGGCCATCTGGCGCTCGATGATCGAGAACGCGCCGCGCTGCCCGTAGCCCGTGGCCGCGTCGATGCCCGCGCCCATCACCAGCTCGCCCTTGTGGGCCTGCGAGACGTACACGTGGACCGCGTTGGACATGACGATCGTCGGGTGCACGGGCTCGAGCAGCTCGGAGACCAGGGCCTGCAGCGGGTGCGACTGCAGCGGGGCCGGGATCCCGAGCTCGTCGAGCAGCACCGAGGTGTGCCCGGCGGCGCAGAGCGCGAGGGTGCCGCAGGCGATGTCGCCGCGCGTGGTGCGCACGCCGGTCACGCGGTCGCCGTCGGTGGTGAAGCCGGTGACCTCGCAGTGCTGGATCAGGTCGATCCCCGCCTCGTCGGCGCGGCGGGCGAAGCCCCAGGCGACGTAGTCGTGCTTGGCGATCCCGGCGCGGGGCTGGAACGTCGCGCCCTGCACCGGGTACCGGATGTCGGCGGAGACGTTGACGATCGGGCAGACCTTCGCCACCTCGTCGGGACCGAGCCACTCGGCGTCGATCCCGTTGAGCCGGTTGGCCTCGACGCGGCGGACGGAGTCGCGCACGTCCTGCTCGGTGTGGGCGAGGTTGAGCACGCCGCGCTGGCTGAACAGGATCGGGTAGCCCGAGGTCCTCCTCGAGCCCCTCCCAGAGCTTCAGGGCGTGCTCGTAGATCCCCGCCGACTCGTCCCACAGGTAGTTGGAGCGGATCAGGGTCGTGTTGCGGGCCATGTTCCCGCCGGCCAGCCAGCCCTTCTCGAGCACGGCCACGTTCGTGATGCCGTGGTTCTTCGCGAGGTAGTGGGCCGTCGCGAGGCCGTGACCCCCGCCGCCGACGATGACGACGTCGTAGGACCGCTTCGGGTCGGGGGTGCGCCACAGGAAGTCGGGGTGCTCGGGGAGGTGCGCGCCGGGCGGGACCGGGGTCGTCGTCGGGGTCGTCGTCACGGGACCAGCTCCGGGTAGAGGGGGTGGCGGTCGGCGAGGGCGGCGACGCGGTAGCCCAGGGCGTCGAGCTCGATCTCGGAGATCTCCGGGCGGAGGGCCCGTGCGACGACGTCGGCGACCTCACGGAAGTCGGTGGTCCCGAAGCCACGGGTGGCCAGCGCCGCCGTGCCGATCCGGACCCCGGAGCTGACCATCGGGGGGCGGGGGTCGAACGGGACCGCGTTGCGGTTGACGGTGATCCCGACCCGCTCCAGGCGCTCCTCGGCCTGCTTGCCGTCGAGCGCGCTGTGGCGCAGGTCGACCAGGACCAGGTGCACGTCGGTGCCGCCGGAGACGACGCCGAGGCCGGGTTCGGAGAGCAGCCGGTCGGCGAGGATGCGGGCACCGTCGAGGGTGCGTTCCTGCCGTTCGCGGAACTCCGGTTCGCCGGCCAGCTTGAACGCGACGGCCTTGGCGGCGATGACGTGCTCGAGCGGGCCGCCCTGCTGGCCGGGGAAGACGGCCGAGTTCAGCCTCTTCGCCAGGTCGCCGGCCGCCAGGACGAACCCGCCGCGGGGTCCCCCGAGGGTCTTGTGCGTGGTCGAGGTGACGACGTGGGCGTGGGGCACGGGGGAGGGGTGCAGGCCCGCGGCGACCAGGCCGGCGACGTGCGCCATGTCGACCATGAACCAGGCCCCGACGTCGTCGGCGATGCGCCGGAACGCCGCGAAGTCGAGCTGCCGCGGGTAGGCCGACCAGCCGGCGATGATGAGCTTCGGTCGCCGCTCGTGGGCGAGCCGCTCGACCTCCGCCATGTCGACGCGGTGGTCGTCCTCGCGCACGTGGTAGGCGGCGACGTCGTAGAGCCGGCCCGAGAAGTTCAGGCGCATGCCGTGGGTGAGGTGGCCGCCGTGCGCGAGGTCGAGGCCCAGGATCGTGTCGCCGGGATCGAGGAGGGCCGCCATGACGGCGGCGTTGGCCTGCGCGCCGGAGTGCGGCTGGACGTTCGCGTACTCGGCGTCGAAGAGCTTCTTCACCCGGTCGACGGCGAGCTGCTCGATGACGTCGACGTGCTCGCAGCCGCCGTAGTAGCGCCGGCCGGGGTAGCCCTCGGCGTACTTGTTGGTGAGCACCGAGCCCTGGGCGGCGAGGACCGCCGACGGTGCGGAGTTCTCGCTGGCGATCATCTCGAGGGTCCGCTGCTGGCGGGCGGTCTCGCGCCCGATCGCGGCGTGGACCTCCGGGTCGGCCTCGGCGAGCGGCCGGGCGAGGACGGCGGCTCCGGGCGAGCCGTGGGGATGGGCGACCGTGAGCGACATCGGCTGCTCCGCACTGCGACGACGACTGATATATCTATCGGCGCGGACTGTAGACACGGCAATGCAGCAGCGTCAATGAGTGCGTCGTGCGGAGTGGGGCCCGGTCTTCCGGGGCGCCTGCGAGGCCCGTACCGCGAGGGGCACCGGGGGCAGCCCCGAAGGCGCGCGGGCCTGCCTCAGGTGCTGATGATCAAGGTAGGGGAGAGGGGCCACCACGTCCCCGGCCGGCGAGGGGCACCGGAGGCAGCTTTGAGGGCGCGCGGGCCTGCCCTACGTGCTGATGATCATGTAGAGCCCGAACCGGGTGGGCTCAGGCGGGCTTCGCCGCGACGTGGGTGATGTAGCGCTCGACGACCGTCCGGGCCTCGATGATGTTGCGGGCGTGGCCCCAGCGAGCGGCGTCGAGGGTGTTGTGCGTCCAGCCGCCCGGGGGGACACGGGTGCCGAGCGTCAGATAGCCGATCTGGCGGTCCCACAGGATTTCGGATTCGAAGCCGCGGGAATCGTCCCACCGCCACGAGTAACCGTGATCCTCCGAGGACTCCACGACCTGGACGCCGTCGATCTCCATGTCGCTCCCCGATCCACGCCTTTGCGGCAGAGTCGTCCACCATAGAATCATGGGCACCATCGACCCGCGCGGCGCAATCAGCCCAACTTGCCCGCCGAATGGTCCTGTCATTCGAGGAGCGCGAGCATGACCGTGTACGTCTCCCTGCCGGAGTTTCCGCTCACCCTGAAGTACGAGGAGCCCCTCGAGGTCGTGGCCAAGCACCTGCAGGGGCTGGTGGAGGAAGCCAAGGTCCATCGGGTGCAGGTCAGCGACGACTCGATGGTCCTCCTCAACTTCGGCGTGATCTCCTCGATCACCCTGAGCGAAGGACCGCGCACCCTCGAGCTCGAGGAGCTCAACCGCGGACTGATCACGTCGACACAGACGCCCTCACGGTGATTCCGCTGCGACAATTCACGGGCAAACGCACGCGCATCCGGCCCATGCGGTGCGGCGGAATTCAGGGCGACGCCGCGCGGCGACCGCCTCGATCTCGACGTGGCTGACCCTCATGCCCGGCACCCGTCGGAGATCCACCGCTCGAGGACGGCGAGCCGGTCGGCGGGCCAGGCCCCGTCGCAGGGCATCGACCCGTCGCGCAGCCGACCGAGGATGGCGTCGGCGTGGGTGGTGACGTCGTCGTGGGACCAGAGGTCGAAGGTGGAGCGCATCGAGCCGCGGTCGCGCGGCCGGAAGAGGCCGCGGACGTGGCGGTCGAAGCTGACGGGCTCGTCGGGCGCCGGGGTCTCGACGGCGGATGCCTCCTCCGCGTCGGCCGTGGGCAGCGAGCTCGGGCGGGCCGACGGGGTGGCGTTGCAGACCCACCACCAGTGGGGGATCGGCATGCCCTCGGGCGGGTGCGCCCCGTCGGAGCTGTTCTCGACCGCGATCCGGGTGCCCCACTCCAGGTACGCCGCGAAGGCCGCGCGGAACTCGGGGTCGCTCGGCAGGCCCGCCTCGTCGGCGCTGCGGGCCAGGAGCGTGATCCACCGTTGTCGCTGGGTCTCGGTGAGGTGCTTGCCGATGTGCTGGGAGATCATCCGGGCGTAGCCGCCGTAGCGCTGCGAGTAGAACTCCGGCCCGCCGAACACCTCGGAGAGCCACGCCGCGACCCGCTCGGGATGGTCGGGCTCCATCCGGGCGAACAGCGGTGCGAGCAGGTCGTCCTCGGCGACGTGGCGCTCGTAGAACAGCCGGGTGGTCCGCAGCAGCGCCGGATAGCCGCCGGCCCAGGTGAACAGCGTCGGGTCGTCGGCGGCGGTGACGACCGGGTCGTGGAAGTCCGCGTTCCAGTGCGCCCCGCTGCAGAAGGGCTTGTTCGCCGACTGCCCGCACCGGCAGAGGCTGCAGTGCTCGGGTGAGCCGCCCTCCGGGCGTGGCACCGGGGCGCCGTCGGGGTCGACGACCTCCACGGCGCCGGTCAGCCGGTACGGACCGTCCTTCGACACCTCGATCCCGGGTTCCCGGCGGGTGTCGGCGAGCGACGCGACGCGGCGGCCCTCCAGCGCGGCGCCGAGCGCCCCGGACGGGCAGGCCTGCACCGCGCGCAGGATGTCGTCCGCGCGGCCGCCCGCGGGGGCGACGAACGGCTCGGTCCCGACGCGGAAGACCACCGGCAGGGCGTCGGTGCACCGCCCGGAGTGGGCGCAGAGCCCGCGGTTGTCGGTGATCTCGAACTGGCGGGCCTCGTAGACGTCGCGCTGGTCGGGCACCCGGTCGGGTCGCTTGGCCCCGGAGAAGCCGATCTCGGCGTGGGTGCCGTCGCACCAGGGCTTCGACGCCGACTGCCCGCACCGGCAGAGTGCGGCCACCGGCGGCGCGTCGACCGGTTCACCGAGCCAGGTCACCATCCCCGTGGCCGCGGCACCGACCGCGAGGTACGGGCCGTCCGCCGCGACCGTGACCCGGCCGGTCGGCCCGGCGGGGAGCGCGGCGAGCACCGCGTCCAGCCGGGCGGACCGGTGGTCCTCGGGGACGTCCGCGAGGTCCAGGAGGCGCAGCGCGCCGGCGCACGCCTCGAGGAGCCCCGGACGTGGGTCGGCCGCGACGGCCTCGGCGAGGGCGGCGGCGAGGGTGACCAGCGAGGAGAGGTCGGACCCCTGGTCCGGACCACCCGAGGCGTCGTCGGGCCCCGCGGCGACCGACCCGTCGTCCCGGAGCGGGCGCACCACGGTCCGCTCGAGCAGCGTCGCGATCCGCGTGGCGGCCTCGTCGCCGGCCGCGCTCCGCGTCCGCCATCGGGCCCGGGCGTCGTGCACCGCGTCCGCCACCGCCGCCGCACCGGTCGTCGACGAGCTCATCCGCGGTTCCCCCAGGTCTCCCGGCCGACTGGTCGGATTACACCGTTGCACAGTCGCCGCCGAGGGTCACCGCATTTCGCTCTCGGAGGAGCGGGCCCGCCGGCGGACTACGGCGTGAGGACGATCCGGGCGCTCGTGCGGGCCGCGTCCGACCACGCCTGCTCGACGTCGGCCAGCGGCACGGCGCGGGCGTCGACGGCGAACGTGCCCGCCCCGATCTCCCGGGCGAGGTCGGGCAGCTCCGCCACGATCTCGGCGGTGGACACCGAGCCCTGGCCGCTCCCCACGATCTGCAGTCGTGTCGCGCGCAGGGCGGCCGACGGGATCGCCGCGGTCGGGCCCGCCACGGAGCCGATCTCGACCCAGGTGAGCGGCGCGCCGCGGCGGGTGCGACGGCCGGCGACGGCGGCCATGGCGGCGGCGGTGGGTTCGCCCCAGACGTAGTCGAGCACGACGTCGACGTCCGCGGCGACCGCGCCGAGCTCCCCGTCGAGCGCGACGACGTCGGTGGCCCCGAGGTCGCCCAGGGCGGCGAGGCGGGCGGTGTCGCGCCCGGCCGCGACGATCCGGCGGGCCCCGAGACGGCGGGCGACCTGGATCGCCATCCGTCCGGCGTTGCCGGTGGCGCCCAGCACGAGGACGTCCTGCCCGGCGGTGAACCCGACCCGGCGGCGCAGCGCGACCCAGGAGGACATGGCGGGGTTCATGGCCGCGGCGACCGCCACCGGGTCGGCGTCGTCGGGCAGCGCGACGCTGCGGCGGGTGTCGACGACGGTCTGCTCGGCCATCGCGCCCATCGCGGAGTCGTGCAGGACGAAGTAGCGCAGCACGCCGTCCGGGCCGCGCCCGACGCCGTCGACGCCGGGCACCAGCGGCAGCTCGTCCGTGCTCGTGTAGTGCGACCCGTTCGCCTGCGAGCGCACCCGGGGGTGCAGTCCGCTCGCGAGGACGTCGACGAGCACCTCGTGCTCGCCGGCCGGCTCGGGCCGGTCGAACTCCCGGAACTGCGGTGCGGTGTCGAACGAGGTGACGACGGCGGCCTTCACGGCGACCTCCCGAGATGATTTGTCTTACCAATGACACTAGTTGGGATAACCAACCATGTCTAGGGTGGGGCCATGACGACGACGCGGGTCGACCCGGGCCTGATCGACGCCCTGGTGCAGAACGCCTTCACGGTGACCGCGGTCCTCAGCAGGCTCGGCGCCGCGAACGACCTGTCCCTGACCCAGCTGCGGGTCCTGCAAATCCTCCGGGACCGGCGGCTGCGCATGGCCACGCTCGCCGATCACCTCGGGCTGGACCGGTCGTCGCTGACGGGTCTGGTGGACCGCGGCGAGAAGCGCGGGCTGTTCGAGCGCGCGCCGAGCGCGACCGACGGCCGCGCGGTGGAGGTCTTCCTCGCCCCGGCGGGCCTGGAGCTCGCCGAGCGCCTCCATGCCCAGGCCCTCGACCAGCTGTCCGGCCTCGTCGACCCGCTCGCGCCCTCCGACCGGCGACGCCTGCGCGCCGCTCTCGAGCGGATGCTGGAGACGCCGGTCCGGTGAGGTCGCGGGCCGGCTACCGGTGGCGCGCCGACGACGCGACGACGTGGTTGCGCAGCACGCCGAGCCGGTCGACCTCGACCTCGACCGCGTCACCGGGCGCGAGCAGCCACCGCGGCGTGCGGGCGTAGCCGACGCCGGCGGGCGTCCCGGTCGCGAGCAGGTCACCGGGCTCGACGGTGAGCGTCCGGGAGATGTAGGCCAGCGTCTCGCCGACCGTGTAGACCATCTCGCGGGTGTCGCCGTCCTGCACCGTCTCGCCGTTGACGCGGGTGCGCACGCGCAGGCCGTCGCGCAGGTCGCCCACCTCGGCCGCGGGGACCATCGGACCGAGCGGGCCGGAGGCGTCGGCGTTCTTGCCGAGGATCCACTGCGACGTCGTCTTCTGCGCCCGCCGCGCGGTGAGGTCGTTGAACGTCGAGTACCCGATGACGGCGGCGAGCGCCTCCTCCGGGTCGGCGTCGACCAGCCGGTGGCCCACCCACGCCACGACCTCGCCCTCCCAGTCGAGCCCGTCCTCGTCGGGCGGGACCGGGACGGCGGCGCCGTCCACCGACAGCGAGCGGGGCCAGCGCGCGAACAGCGTCGGCCGCTCGGGCAGGGCCTCGTCGCGGTAGGAGCCCTCGGCCGCGTGCTTCAGGTAGTTCAGGCCGACGCAGATCACCCGCGCCTGCGGGATCACCGGCGGGACGAGGGCGATCTCCGCGAGGGCCACGACGTCCCCGGTCCGCGCCATCGCCGCGGCCGGGTCCGCCCAGAACTCCTCCAGGGTGGCGAGCACGGCGACCTCGGCTCCGCCTGCGCGAGAGTGCGGCGACCTCGACGCCGCGTCCCCGGTCGATCCCCACGATCCGCACCGCGTCCTCCAAAGGCTGTAAAGGTTCGACACTTTGTGTTTGACTGGCAGCATGCGCCGGACCGACGTCGACGGGCAAGAGCAGGCGGGGTCGCTCTTCGCCGGCCTGCGGGGTGGCCGGGCCGCCGACGGGCCGGCCGTCCTGTCCGGCCGCACCCGGGGCGAGCAGCTCGCGGCCGTGCTGGAGGCCCGGGTCCACGCCTCCGGGCTCGCCCCCGGCGCCCCCGTCGGCACCCTCGACGAGCTGCGGGCCGGCACCGGGCTCGCCCGCGCGACGGTCAGCGAGGCGGTGCGCCTCCTCGCCGAGCGGGGGGTGCTCGAGGTGCGCCCCGGCCGCGGCGGCGGCCTCTTCGTGGCCGAGCGCGGGCCAGTGGTCCGGATGCGCCACACGCTGCTCGGGGTCCTGGCCTCCGGGGACTCGCAGGACGCGACGACGATCGCCGACGCCGTCGAGCTCCGCGGCCACCTCGAGGAGCTCATCGACGTGGGCGCCGCCCGGTGCGCCTCCCCGGCCGACGTCGCGGGGTTCCGGTCGCGGCTGGCGGCGATGGAGTCCGCGCCGGACTGGACGGGCTTCGTCCGTGCGACGTGGGCCCTGCACGAGGCCGTCGCCACGACCAGCCCCAACGCCATGGCCCGCGCGGTCTACCTCGGCACGCTCGGCCACCTGGGCAGCGCCGACCCGCAACCGGCCACCGCCGACCCCGACGAGGAGCGGCGCCGGCGCGCGCAGCGCCTCGCCGTGCACACCGCGCTCGTCGACGCGATCGCCTCCGGGGACGAGGCCGCCGTGCGCGCCGCCGTCGCCCGCCACCACGCCGCCTGATCCGGAGAGGACGCCGTGCCCACCCCCGCCCGCTTCCGCCAGTTCCTCTTCGACCACGACTCCCCGCGTCTCGCGGGCATCCGCGGCCTGGACCCCTACGCCTACCGCGAGGCCGCGAAGCAGGACCCGTTCACCGGCGGCCTCATCCGCGGGTGGGCGCCGCTGCAGCTCGCCGAGTTCCGGGGGATCACCTCCGACGGCACGTTGCGCCCCGAGGTCCACGCGTTCGCGCCCGCCGAGCCGGGGGAGGAGGCCCCGGTGGCGGCGATGGTCGCGGCCGCCGAGGCGCTCGAGCACGAGCTCGACGAGACCGCGCTCGCCGCGCTGCGCCACCCGGTGGACGCCGTCGAGTGGCAGACGTGGGCGAACCCCGAGTTCCTGCAGTTCGACACCGGCCTGCGCCTCGAGCGCCAGCCCGCGCCGGTGCGGGAGGCCGCGATGGCGCTCGTCGAGGCGTCGCTGAGCCCCGAGGGGGCCCGCCTGGTCCGCGACATGATGCGCATCAACGGCTTCCTCGGCGACGTCGTGGACCTCCCGACGATCCTGGGCGAGTTCAGCTACAACGTCGCGCTCTACGGCCGCCCCGATCCGGTCGAGCCCTGGGGCTGGCAGCTCTTCGGCCACCACTGCGCGGTCCACTGCCTCGTCGTCGCCGGACGCATGGTCCTCAGCCCGCTGTTCCTCGGCGCCGAGCCCAACGAGATCGACGAGGGCCCGCACACCGGGGTCGAGGCCTTCACCGACCGCATCCGGCTGGGCACCGACCTCATGGCCGCGCTCCCCGAGGACCAGCGCCGCGCCGCCACGGTCTACGAGCGGATGGTGGACCCGGCGATGCCGCCCGACCGCGTGCACCCCGGCGACGAGCGCCACCTCGGCGGCGCCTTCCAGGACAACCGGGTCATCCCGCTGGAGGGCGTCCGCGTCGCCGACATGCCCGACGAGGCGCAGGAACTGGTCCTCGGGATCGCCGAGACGTTCGTGTCCGCGCTGCCGGTCGGTCCCCGCGCCGCCCGCATGCGGGAGATCCGCGCCTTCCTCGACGAGACCTGGTTCAGCTGGATCGGCGGCCACCGCCCCGGCGACGTCTTCTACTACCGCGTCCAGTCCCCGGTCGATCGTCGCCGAGCTCGACCACCACTGCGGGGTCTTCCTCGACTACGACACCCCGCAGCCGTTCCACGTGCACACCGTGCTGCGCACCCCGCACGGGAACGACTACGGCCGCTCCTATGTGCGCTCCGCGCTCGTGAGCAGAAAGTGAGGCCATGACCGCACTTTCTGCTCACGAGCCGCAGGCACCTAGCGTGCGCCCTTGATCGGGACGATGAGCAGGGCCCCGACGAGGCCCGCGACCGCCCCGAAGCCGAACAGCGCGGGGAAGTTCTGCGGGTGCGCGACGCTGGCCCCGATGAGCAGGATCGCCGGCGCCACCGCGGGGATGATCGAGAGCGGCAGGGTGTTCGCCAGGTTCATGATCCCGAGGTCCTTCGCCGGGTTCGCCGGGTCGGGCAGCACGTGGGTGACCAGGGCGATGTCGACCGCGAGGTAGATGCCCTGGCCGATGCCGAGCACGGCCATCGCGACGACGAACGCGGCGAACGAGTGCGCGGAGGCGGCGAGCACGAGGCCGACGGTGAAGATCAGGGCGGCGGCGACGACGAACGGCTTGCGGCGCCCGATCCGGTCGGAGACCCGCGCCGCGATCGGGGCGACGAGCACCGAGGGACCGGTCAGCACCAGCGTCGTCAGGAACACCGCGCCGGCGACGTTCTCCGGGGTGAACCCGAGGACCGCGATGAGGAAGAACGCCTGGTAGGCCTGGATCGCCGCGACACCCACGAAGATCAGCAGCCGGCTCCACCACGCCCACGCGAAGTTGGGGGCGCGGCGGGGGGAGACGTAGAAGGTGCCGAGGAAGGCGCGCAGGTCGAAGGCGGGCCGCTCGGCCGCCGTGATCCGGCGGTCGGTCATCGCGACGGCGAGCACGAGCGCGCCGACGCATCCGAGGCCGGCGGGCAGCAGGATCATCGCCGTCAGGTTCGGCGAGACCAGGTTCGCCACGAAGAGGCCGAGGAGCACCCCCACCGGCAGGGCCAGCCCGACGATCGCCGACGCCGGGCCGCGGCGGCCGGCCGGGATCTGGTCGGGGATCACCGAGGTGCACGCGACGAACACGGCGCTGAACCCGATCGAGGTCAGCACGTAGCCGCCGACGAGGGGTGCCGGGCTCGCGGCCAGGGCGGTGACGATCCCGCCGGCGGCGGTGAGCACGGCCCCGCCGAGCAGGTACGGGCGGCGGCGCCCGAGCCGGCTCGGTCGTCCGGTCGGAGAGCCGGCCCATCACCGGGAAGGCGATCAGCGAACAGATCGACCCGACGGCGACGACGAGGGAGAGCAGCGTCGTCGCGCCGGCCGGGTCGATGCGGGCCGCCGCGAGCGGCAACGTCAGCACCGCGGGCACGAGGTTGGCCAGCGGGGCCGTGACCGCGCCCGCGGCGAGGGCCGCGAGCAGGCCGCGGGGCGGCCCGGGCGCGGTGTCGGTGGCGGCACCGTCGGTGTCGGGGCCGGCGGGCGTGCCGACTCCGGGCTCGGCGGCCCCGGCGGGGTCGGAGGTGAGGCTCATGGGTGGCTCCGGGTGAGAAGGGGCGGATGTCAGCTGCGATGGGCGGGGACGCGTGCCCCGCGGGCGACGTCGAGCGCGGCCGCGGCCCCGCCCGGGTCGGTGCCGCGCCACGCGACGTGCTGGTCCGGGCGGATCAGCAGCAGCGGGGCGCCGTAGGCCTCGGCGTCGGGGAGGTCGACGGCGTCGACGACGGTGAGGGGGACGCCGGACGCGCCGGCGGCGGCGGTGACCGGGTCGGTGTCGACCCGGGCGTCGAGGCGCAGGAGCGTGAAGCCGCGCCCGAGGTGGTCGTAGAGCGAGGACCCGTCGTCGAGCCACCGGTGCGGCAGCCGGGCCCCGGGTCGCGCGGAACCGTGGTAGCTGACCAGCTCGTCCATCGGGACCTCGGACCCGTCGTCGACGACCGCGGCCGAGCCCGCGTAGTGGTAGCCCAGGACGAGCCCGAGGCTGTGGAACTCGCCGCGCTTCACGGCCACGTCGCGGGCGACCTCGGCGCGGCGGCGCTCGCCGACCGGGCCGTCGAGATCGAGCTCGGGGTGGGCGAAGGAGCCGGCGAGCCGGGAGTCCTGGGTGCCCGCCGCGTCGATGGTCCGCGCCGCGACGGGGCGGCGCTCGGTCTCGTAGGTGTCGAGCAGGGCGGGCGCGGCCCAGCCGTTGCAGGACCGCGCCGAGCTTCCACGCGAGGTTGACGGCGTCGCCGACGCACGTGTTGTAGCCGTGCCCGCCCCACGGCGGGTTGAGGTGCGCGGCGTCCCCGACGAGGAAGGTCCGCCGGCCGCGGTACCGGTCGACGAGCAGCATCCGGGCCGACCACGGGTCGGTGGCGCGGACGGTGACGTCGAGGTCGACGCCGACGAGCCGGCGGACGAGGGCCTCGGGGTCGACGCCGTCGCGCACGCCCTGGGCGACGGCCCACCAGGTGCCGCCCAGGTCCATCCGCCCGACGATCCCGGCGGCGTCGGTGCCCAGGACCCAGTAGTGCGCGCCGCGGGCGCAGACGAGCCGCTCGAGGTCGGGGGCGTCGAAGGTGACGTTGAGGTTCGGCAGCTCGCCGCTGCGGCCCTCGTACCGGGCGCCCACGACGTCGCGCGTGACGCCGCCCGCCCCGTCGCACCCGAGCAGGTACTCGGCACGCACCTCGACCTCGGTGCCGTCCGGCGTCGCGATCCGCGCGACGACGCCGTCCTCGCCGTCGTGGGCCGCGACGCACCCGGTGCCCGAGCAGCAGGTCGACGCCCGGCTGCTCGGCCACCGCGTCCCGCAGGACCTGCTCGACGACGGGCTGCGGCACCTGCCGGCCGGACTCCGCGATCTCGTCCCGCCGCCCGGCGTGCATCGCGAACGCGTGGGGGAACCGGGTGATCTCGTGGCCCGCCAGCCGCGTGCAGAACACCGCGTCCTGGGCCCAGGACACCGGCACCGGCGCGGCACGGCGGACGCGGCCGGCGAGGCCCCAGCGCCGGAAGAGCTCCATGGTGCGGGCGCTGGTGGTCTTGGCCCGCGGCCGGTCGGTCGTCACCTCGACGCGGGGCTCGACGACGGCGCAGCGCACGCCCGCCCGGGCGAGCTCGAGGGCGGCCGCGAGCCCGCCGGGCCCGCCGCCGGCGATCAGCACGGGCCGGTACCGCTGGGGGGTGGGCATCGCTGGTCTCTCTTCTGCGGGCACGGCGGTGGGCCGCGCCGGCGCACGGATCGGTGCGCTCGGGAGGGCCGTGCGGGGAGGGACGCCGAGGTCGGTGCGGACCCGTCAGGCGGTGAGGTGGGTCCGGAGGAAGGCGACGGCCTCGTCGTAGGCCGTCCGCGCGGCCTGCGGGTCGCCGAGCCAGAGGTGGTCGGCGCCCTCGACGAGGTCGAGCCGGGGGTGGGCGCCCGCCCGTTCCAGGGCGTCGGCGAGGCGCTGCGACTGACGGGTGGGGACGAACCGGTCGGCGGTCCCGTGCCACAGCAGGAACGGCGGGGCCGCGGCGTGGACGTGGGCGACGGGGCTCGCCGCCCGCGCGGTGTCGGGGCGCTCGGCGGCCGGTCCGCCGAGCAGCAGGGCCTCGCGGGAGTCGGGCGCGCCCGGGTCGGTGAGCGAGATGCCGGTCGCGGCGGCGTCGTCGGCGACCGTCGTCAGGTCGGACGGGCCGTACCAGTCGACGACCGCCGTGACCCCGGTCCGGTGAGCCCGGCCAGGGCGGCGAGGTGCCCGCCGGCCGACTCGCCCCACAGCGCGGTGCGCGTCGCGCTGCAGCCCGAGAACTCGTCCGCGTGCTCGTGCAGCCACGCGAGCGCGGCCCGCACGTCGTCGAGCGGTGCCGGGAAGGGTGCCTCGCCGCTGAGCCGGTAGTCCACCGACGCGACCGCGAACCCGGCCGCGGCGAGCTCGGCGAACGGCGACGGGTCCCAGCCGGCGAACATCGGCCCCATCCCGGACCGGCTCCCCACGCGCCAGCCGCCGCCGTGCAGGAACACCACGAGCGGGAGCTCGACGGCGGAGTCGGGCCGGACGAGGTCGAGCAGCAGGGGCCGGAAGCCGGGGACGACGGCGTACTCGACGGCCCGCCAGGTGGCGAGACCGTCGGCCCGGACGGGCGGGGGCGGCGGCGCGGGCGCGGGGGCGGGCGGCGCGTCAGTCGATGAGGTGGGCATCGAAGTGGAACTCGTTGCGGTAGCGGCGGGCGGCCTCGCCGAGCTGCTCGGGCGGGGGCACCACCGGCGGCACGGGCGGCATCCGCGAGTCGGTGCGCTCGCCGGCCGCGGCGAAGAACCGCTCGAAGCCGCCGGTGTTCACCCCGAGGGTCCGCGCCCGGTGGGACTCGACGCGGAACGTGTGGCGGTGACCGGCCGGGACGTAGCCGAAGTCGCCCGTCGTCAGGACCCGGTCGACGCTGCCGCCGTCGTTGTCCTCGACGACGACGCGGACCTTGCCGTCGAGCACGAAGAAGATCTCGTGGACGTCCGCGTGGGAGTGGACCGGGATCGCCTGGCCCTTCGGTGCCTCCATGGTGAAGACGCCGAACTGGCCGTCGGTCTCGTCGCCGGAGAGCAGCACCGTGAACAGCTGGTCGAACAGGTGCGCGCGCTCGCCCTCCCCGGCCTCGAGCACGTAGGGCACCGGCTTGCCGGGCAGCGCGAAGGGGCCGCCCGCGGCGGGCGTGGCGAACTCTGCGGTCATCGTGCCCTCCGGGGCTCCCTCGTCGGCGGTCCGGCGGGGACCATGGTGTGACCTGGACCCGCGCGTCGTGGCCGGGGCATTCCATTGACCGGCATGGCAGGCTCGGGCGATGGACGCGCCGACGCGTCGGGGGAAGCGGCCCGCCGAGGGCGACCCCGTCGTCGTGCGCGCGCTCGCCCTGCTCGCCGCCTTCGACGCCGAGCACCGCGCGCTGAGCCTCGCCGACCTCAGCCGGCGGACGGCGATCCCGCTCTCCACGACCTTCCGGCTCGCGGGTCACCTGCTGGGCTGGGGTGCGCTGGAGAAGGACGGGGACGACCGCTACGTCGTCGGGCTGCGGCTCTTCGAGATCGCCTCGCTCGCGCCGCGCAGCCACGGCCTGCGCGAGGTGGCGCTGCCCTACCTGGAGGACCTCCACGAGGTCTCCGGGCAGCACGTCCTGCTCGCGGTCCGCGAGGGCGACGAGGCGCTGCTCGTCGAACGCCTCTCCTCCCGGGGCGCCGTCGAGATCGACTACCGGGTGGGCGGACGGATGCCGCTGCACGACACCGGGGTCGGGCTCGTGCTGCTCGCCGGCGCGCCGGGTCCGGTGCAGGCCCGCGTGCTCGGCGGGCTCGAGCGCGGCCGCCGCGGAGCGCCTGCGGCGACGGCTGCCCGACGTGCGCCGGCTCCAGGTCGCCGTGTTCGACCGGTCGTCCCCCGCGCCGGTGTCCTCGGTCGCGGCGCCGGTGCGCGACGGCCTCGGGCAGACCCTCGCGGCGGTCTCGGTCGTGGTCCCGGCCGGGTCGGCGCGCCCGCAGGCCTACACCCAGGTGGTGCGCTCGACCGCGCTCGCCGTCGCGCGGGGTCTCGGCCACCACCCGCTGCGCGCGGGGTGACCGGCCGGGCGGCCCGGCGGGGGCTTGGAGCCGACGACCGCCCGGAGCACGATGGCGCGATGCGGCGTCTCCTGCGGTGGCTGCTACGCCGTGACCCCGGGCTCGTCGCCACCCGACGCGCACCCCGGATCGCGATCGCCGCGTCGGTCGCGTTCCTCGCCTGCCGCTACGGGCTGGACCAGCCGACGATGGCGGTGTACGCGGTCTTCGGGGTCCTCGGCTTCGGGGTGTTCTCCGAGATCAACGGCACCCCGGCGCAGCGGACCCGCACGATCCTGTGCTGCTGCCTCGCCGGTCTCGTGCTGGTGAGCGTCGGCTCGCTGCTCGCGGTGAACACGTGGGCGGCCACGGTCGGGTGTGCTCGTGGCCGGGGTCGCGGTGGCCCTGCTGGCCCTCGGCGGCCCGCGCGCCGCGGGCGTGCTCGTCGGCCTGCACCTGCTCTACATCCTCCCGTCCTTCCCGCCGTTCGAGCCCGACCAGCTGCCGCTGCGCCTCGCCGGGCTGGTCGTCGGCACCGCACTGCTCGCGCTCGCGGACCGGTTCCTGTGGCCGCCCGCGGTGCCGCACCCGTTCTCCCGGCGGGCCGCGGCGGCCGCCCGCGCGGTCGCGGCGCACCTCGAGGCGCTGCAGGAGTGCAGCGGACCCGGCGGCGAGGAGGGTCTGGCGCGCGCCCGCCGCGCCTCCGCCTGGGCGGCCGACCGGCTGCGCCTCGTCGCCGTGCCGGTGGACGAGCGCCCGACCGGACCGGGCGCCGCCGATCGCGGGCTCACCCACCTCGCCGCCGCGCTGCGCGCGCTGCACGGCCGTGTCGAGGCGCTCGAGGAGCTGGCGCCCGCGGCCGTGCTGGGCGGTGGCCGGGCCCGGGGCGCGGCACACCGACCCGGAGGCGCCGACCGCGGTGCTCGCCGCGGTCGCGGCGTCGCTGCGCGAGGTCGCCGACGCGCTCGCCGGCCACCACGCGCCGCCCGGGCTCGAGGGGCTCGACGCCGCGCGGGCCGCCTTCACCGCGCGCCGGCTGCACGCCGTGCGGGTCCTCGGACCGGGCGAGGAGACGGTGCGGCGGGCGGAGACGGCGGTGGCGGTCGCGCAGATCGCGCGAGGAGCAGCGCATCGTCGTGCTGGCGACCCGGGTCGTCCAGGAACCCGCGCGGCCCGCTCCCGGCGTCGCTGAGCCCGGGGGAGGACCCGGCCGACGAGCCCGTTCTGGTACGCCGGGGCGTCCCCGGTGCTGCTGTGGTGGCGGCGGCTGCGCTGCCACCTGTCGCTGCGCTCGGTGTACCTGCAGAACGCGCTGCGCCTGGGGATCGGGCTGGCCGTCGCGCGCCTCGTCGCCGGCGAGCTCGACGTCGCGCACGGCTTCTGGGTCCTGCTGGCGACGTTGACGCTGATGCGCTCGTCCGCCGCGTCGACCCGTGCGGCGCTGCCCCCCGCGATCCTGGGCACGACGATCGGGGGCGCCCTCGCGATCGTCCTCGTGCTGGTGGTCGGCCCGCACCCGGCGGCCACCGCGGCGCTGCTGCCGGTCGTGGTGGTGGTGGCCGTCGCGTCGGGCCGGCTCGCGGGCGTCGTCGCGTCGCAGGCGTGCTTCACCCTGGTCGTCGCCGTCCTGTTCGCCCAGCTCTCACCGCCGACGTGGGAGCTCGGGCCGGAGCGCGTGCTCGACGTGCTCCTCGGCGCCGTCATCGGGCTCGCCGTGGGGGCCGCGGTGTGGCCGGCCGGCGGGCACGGGGAGGTTCGCCGTGCCGCGGCCCGCTGCCTCGACTCGGCCGCCGACCTCGTCGACGGCACCACCGACTGGCTCGCCGGGGCCGTCCCGGTCGGTGTGGTCGTGGCACGGCTCTCGGCGATGTCGGTCGGGCTCACCCGGTACGAGGCGACCTACACCCAGTTCCGGTCCGAGCGCCGTCCCGCGCACGGCCACGACCTCGACTGGCTCGCCGTGCTCGGCGTCGTCCACCGGGTCAGCCGCGGGGCGCGCAGCGCCCTGGCCGAACCGCCCGGCCCGGACGAGGCCGTGCCGTGGCCCGACCTCGCCGCCCGCCTGCGCGAGGACGTCGACGTCCTCGCCGACCGCTACCACCGCTGGGCGGTGGTGCTGCGCCGCGACGACGACGACCCGGACCGCGTCCCCGCCCCGCCGCCCGGCTTCGTGCACGCCGGGCTGCGGGCGGTGTCCGACCTGCCCGGACCGGGCCGAGCACCCGGTGCGGGCGCTGCGGCTGGTCGACGCGTGGGGATGGCTGGGCTGGCTCGCCGACGACCTCGTCGTGCTCGAGCGGGTCGTGTAGTGCCGCAGGGCGTCTAGCGCACCTCGGCGGCGTGGATCTCCGCGTCCTTGTGCGACCCGGAGAACTGCTCCACGAGGGTCCGGCAGAACGCCGGGAGGTCGTCCGGGGTGCGGCTGGTGACGAGGCCGTGGTCGACGACGACCTCCTCGTCGACCCAGTGCGCCCCGGCGTTGCGCAGGTCGGTGGCGAGGCTCGGGAACGACGTCATGCGCCGGCCCGAGACCACGCCCGCCTCGATGAGCAGCCACGGCGCGTGGCAGATCGCGGCGACCGGGGTGCCGGTGGCGAAGGCCTCGCCGACGAGGCGCACGAAGTTCGGGATGGTGCGCAGCAGGTCGGGGTTGGCGACGCCGCCGGGCAGGACGAAGGCGTCGTAGTTGTCGGTCTTCACCTGGCTGACGACCGCGTCGACGGTGAACCGGTCGCCCTTGTCCAGGTGGTTGAACGCCTGGATGGAGCCGGGGGTCTCGGAGATGAGCACCGGGGTGCCGCCCGCCTCCTCCACGGCCTTCCACGGCTCGGTCAGCTCGACCTGCTCCGTGCCCTCCTTCGCGCACAGGAATCCCACGGTGCGGCCCGCGAGCGCTCCGGCGGTGTCGGTCATGATCGGTGGTGCTCCAGAGGGTTCGGGGATGCGTCAGGTCCGTACGGGGGTGGACGTTCGTCCTCCCGCGGAACCCGGCTGGGCTTCCCGCGCGACCCGCCGCGAAACGGGTCGCGACGCGGCTCACCGGCGGGGGCGGGGCCACGGCCGGTCGCGGCCGCCTCGGGGATCGGACTCGACGCGACGGGTGATGACGTCGACGCCGTCGCGCACCCGGCCCCCGGCGATCCGGGCGGCCGCCTCGCAGGCCCGGACCCACATGTAGAGCTGCATCTCCTTGGCCACGCGCAGGTCGGCGTAGAGCAGGCGGACCAGGGCGGTCCCCGGCCGGGCCCAGGTCTCGATCTCGAACCGCAGGGCCCCGTCGGCGTCGTCGGAGGCGCGGAACTCGATCTGACCGGCCTCGAGGTGACCGGTCAACGTGGCCAGGCGCAGCCGGGTGTCGTCGCGCGCCACGACCCGCACCGGGCCGTCCCAGGGTCCGGGCATCCGCACCACGAACTCGTCGCCCGGGTCGGGCAGCGTCCGGGACTCGGTGCGCGGTGAGACCGCCGCGACCTCGCCGGGCAGCAGGATCGTCAGGTCGCCGGCGACGCGGGTCATCAGCGTGCGGGCGTCGATCCGGGGGTCGTCGACGAGGATGCGGAACCGGCGTCGGTAGAGCGGCCCGTGCCCGTCCTGCGCGGGTTGGGACCGCTCGTCGAGCAGCGCGTCGGGCACGGCGGGGGGCAGGTCGTCGTCGGTGCCGAGCACCTCCTCGCGACGGATCGGCACCGGTTCGCGGACGTAGCTCCACGCCATCTCGCCCATGCCGACGGCCCAGCGCGCCGCGAGGCGGACCGGGGCCCGACCGGAGCGGGTGGACTGCTCGACGGCGTCGGGGTGCACGGGCTCGCCCCGGATGCCTGCGGGACTCATCGATGGGCTCCTCACCGCCCCGCGGGGTCGGGTGGCCCGGGGAGCCGGTGCTCGGGGACGTGACGGGGAACGAGTGGGTCGGCCCCGCCGGCGGCCCGGTCTGCACCGGCGAGGACCTGCACCAGCCGCGGACCCGGGTCTGCCTGCCGATGGTGAAGGTCAGATACCCGGGTGCCTCGTCCCGCCACACGTCGGATGCGCTCGCGCGATCTCCGCCACGTGCAGGCGGATCCCGGTCACCTGCAGGCGTGAGCGGTACCCGCGGTCGGGTATCGAGGAGGTCATGGCGACCGAGGAGGAGTGGCAGGAGGCGCGCGAGCGCTTCGTCGAATCCGGGGGGACGATGGCGGGCCCGGCGGGGCCCGACCTCGGTCCGCTCGCTGCGGAGTTCGTGGGGCTGAGCCGTGATCTGTTCTCGGTGCCGCCCGAGACCGGGGTCGTGGGGGTCCTCGAACGCGTGGTGCAGCGGGCCGCGGCGATCGTGCCATCGGCGGCGATGGTGTCGGTGACCCTGCGGGAGGCGGACGGGACGTTCCACACGCCTGCCGAGACCGATCCGCTCGCGACGCGGGCGGACGAGATCCAGTACGCCACCCTCGAGGGGCCGTGCGTGGAGGCCACGGCGACGTCGAGCACCGGGTTCACGGCGAGCACCGACCTCGCCAACGACGAGCGCTACCCGAAGTTCGGCCCGCAGGTCGTGGACCTCGGGATGACGGCCGTCTGCTCGACCGGGATGTTCCCGGGCGGGGACCCGCCGCGGCTCGGGGCGCTCAACTACTACTTCCACGGCCCCGACGGGTTCGCCGAGGTCGACCGCGACGCGATGCTGATCCTCGCCTCGTACGCGGCCGTCGCCCTGCACTCCGCCCGGGGTCTCGAGGCCGAGAAGCTGCGCACGGCCCAGCTCACCGAGGCCCTGCAGTCCCGCGACGTCATCGGTCAGGCCAAGGGGATCCTGATGGAGCGCCGCGGGGCGGACGCCGACGAGGCGTTCGGGATCCTGCGCCGGGCCTCCCAGGATCTGAACATCAAAATCCGCGACATCGCCCACACCATCGCCTCGCGGCGGGCCGAGTTGTAGCGGTTAGGAGGGCGGATCGCGGGAACCCGGACTCTGGCCGTCCCCGCTCGGGGCACCCGGCGAATTCGTCGATCCCTTCTCTCCGCCCGGAGGTGTATTTCCCGTGTCTGTGTCCGCTGTCCTGCTCGGTTCCATCAGCACCGTCGTCGATACGTCCGAGCTCCAGCGCCGCGCCTTCAACGAGGCGTTCTCCCGGCACGGGCTGGACTGGGAGTGGGACCGCGACCGTTATGTCGCCATGCTCGAGAGCAACGGCGGCCGGGACCGGATCGCCGAGTACGCGCAGTCGGTCGGCGAATCCGTCGACGCCGACGCGGTGCACGCCACGAAGTCGCAGATATTCCAGGAACTGCTCGCCTCGTCGGACCTCCACGCGCGTCCCGGGGTCGCCGAGACGATCCGGACCGCCCACGAGCAGGGCCTGCGCGTCGGGCTGGTCACCTCCACGTCGAAGGAGAACGTCGCCGCGCTGCTGGACGGGGTGAAGGGCGAGATCGGTGCGGGCGAGCTCGACGTGGTCGTCGACTCCTCGCGGGTCGAGCGCACCAAGCCCGACCCCGCCGCCTACCGGGTCGCGCTGCAGGAGCTCGGGCTCGAGGCCTCGCAGGCCGTGGCGGTCGAGGACAACGTCGGCGGCGTGCGCGCCGCCGCGGCCGCCGGGATCCCCGTCGCCGCCTTCCCGAACGAGAACACGACCGCCTCGGACTTCACGTCCGCCGCCGCCCGGGTCGATCACCTCGACCTCGCCGAGCTGCGCTCGCTCGCCGAGCGCTGACCTCGGGCTCTCCCCACCCGGGCGCCGTGTCGGCGCCCCTGCTGCCGCGCGGGTCGACCCGCGGGGTCCCGTCGCCGTGCCCGGACGAGCCGGCGCCGTGCGTCCGTCCACCCCTGCGAACCCACCCCTGGAACGACCGGAGAGACCCATGGCCGCCGCCGCTCCCGTGCCGACGCTCACCGCGACGGACACCGCCTTCCACGTGGAGGCCTACGAGAAGATCGACTACTCGCTGCGCTACGTCGACGGCGTGTTCTCGCCCGAGAACCCCGAGCTCGCCGAGACCTACCGGCCCTACGGCCGCTGCCTCGTGGTGATCGACCGCGCCGTGCTGGACCTCTACGGCGACGCGATGCGGGCCTACTTCGACCACCACGGCATCGCGCTCACGGTGTTCCCGCTCGTCATCCGCGAGCCGGACAAGACCCTGCGCACCGTCGAGCGGATCATCGACGCGTTCGGCGACTTCGGTCTCGTGCGCACCGAGCCGGTGCTCGTGGTCGGCGGCGGTCTGATCACCGACGTCACCGGGACCGCGTGCTCGATGTTCCGGCGCGCGACGAACTACATCCGCATCCCGACGACGCTCATCGGGCTCGATCGACGCCAGTGTCGCGATCAAGGTCGCGGTGAACCACGGCAAGAACAAGAACCGACTCGGCGCGTTCCACCCCTCGCAGCAGGTCATCCTCGATTTCTCGTTCCTGAGGACCCTGCCGGTCGACCAGGTGCGCAACGGGATGGCCGAGCTCGTGAAGATCGCGACGGTCGGGAACAGCGACATCTTCGAGACGCTCGCGAAGTACGGCGAGGATCTGCTGGCGCACGCGATTCGGTCACCTCGACGGTTCCGAGGAACTGCGCGACATCGCGCACCGGCTGACCTACGACGCCATCCGCACGATGCTCGAGCTCGAGGTCCCGAACCTGCAGGAGCTCGACCTCGACCGCGTCATCGCCTTCGGGCACACGTGGAGCCCGACCCTCGAGCTGACCCCGGAGCGGCCCTACTTCCACGGGCACGCGATCGCGGTCGACATGGCGCTCTCGACGACGCTGGCCGAGCGGCGCGGCTACATCCCGGCGGGCGAGCGCGACCGCATCTTCTGGCTGATGAGCCGGATCGGCCTGACGCTCGACAGCCCGTACCTGACCCCCGAGCTGCTCGCGAAGGCCACGGACTCGATCGTCCAGACCCGCAACGGGCAGCTGCGCGCGGCCGTCCCGCGCCCCATCGGGACCTGCTTCTTCATCAACGACCTCACCCCCGAGGAGCTCGCGGCGACCCTCGAGCGCCACCACGAGCTCGTCGCGGGCTACCCGCGCGGCGGCGAGGGCGAGGACATGTTCGTGGTGCCGGAGGAGGTGGCGGCGTCGTGAGCGCCCCCGGCGCGGCGCCGACGACGGCCCCGCCCGCTCGCCCGGTCACCCCGCCCGGGGCACCCCGACCGGTCACCCCCGTCGGCATCCTCGCCGCGACCCTCGACGACGTCCTCGCGCGGGCGCAGCGGGGTGCCCTCGACGCCGAGGGGCTCGACCGGCTGCGCACCGCACGGGACCTCGCCGCCGGCCTCGACCCGTACCTCGAGCGGTGCACCACGCCGCCGTCGCCCGCGCTCGCCGAGCTCGCCCGCCGGACCGCCGGGCACGACTGGCGCGACCACCCCGGGGACACCGGCCTCGAGCAGGAGATGCTCTCCGGGCACGTCGAGGGCCGGTTGCTCTCGACGCTCGTGCACGCCACCCGCGCCCGCTCGGTCCTCGAGGTCGGGATGTTCACCGGGTACTCGGCGCTGGCGATGGCCGAGGCGGTCGGCGACGGCGGCCGGGTCGTCGCCTGCGAGGTCGACGCCGAGGTGGCCGCCTTCGCGCAGCGAGTGCTTCGCGGCCTCCACGGCCGGCGGGCGCATCGACGTCCGGGTCGGCCCGGCCGCGGACACCCTGCGCGCCCTGGCCGACGCCGGCGAGTGCTTCGACCTCGTCTTCGTCGACGCCGACAAGGCGGGCTACGCGGGCTACCTCGACCTCCTGCTCGGGGCCGGGCTGCTCGCGCCGCACGGACTCGTCGTCGTCGACAACACCCTGCTGCAGGGCCAGGCGTACGGCGCCGCCGAGCCGACCACCAACGGCGCCGCCATCGCGGCGTTCAACGACGCCGTGGCCGCCGACCCGCGGGTCGAGCAGGTCCTCGTCCCGCTCCGCGACGGCCTCACCCTCGTCCGCCACGCCTCCCGGGAGGGCTGAGGAGATGCACCCCACCGACCTGGCCGCCCTCCGTGTCACCGCCCTCGAGGTCACCGCCCTCGAGCCGCTCGGCGCCGAGGTGACCGGCCTCGCCGTCGGCCCGCTGGCGCCCGACGACGTCACCGCCCTGCGCGACCTGCTCGCCGAGCACGGCGTCGTCGTGCTCCGCGACCAGCACGACGCCGACGACGAGGCCTTCACGGCGTTCCTGCGCAGCATCGGGGAGCTGGCGTTCACGACGGGGGAGACCCCGCTCGAGGGGCACCCCGACCTCAACCTGATCTCCAACGTCGGGCGGGCCGAGCCGCCGCGCAGCAACTTCCACGTCGACACCGGGTACGTGGCGCGACCCCCGGCCTACACCGCCCTGCGGGCCGTCGAGATCCCGGTGGCGGGCGGCCAGACGCTGTTCAGCAACCAGTTCCGGGCCCACGACACGCTGCCCGCCGACCTGCGCGCGCGGGTCGAGGGCCGCACGCTGCGCCACGTCGTCACCGGCCTGGAGCTCGGTCCCGACGACGAGGCGGCCGCCGAGCACCCCGTCCTGCGGCCGCACCCCGTCTCCGGGCGGGTCGCGCTCTACCTCGACGCCCCGAAGCGCTGCGCCGCGATCTCCGGGCTCGACGACGACGAGTCCGCCGCCACGATCGCCGCGCTGCTCGAGCACTCCACCCGCGCCGACAACGTCCTCCGCCACGCCTGGCGCCCCGGCGACGTCGTCATCTGGGACAACGCCGCGGTGATGCACAAGGCCGACCACAGCGGCGTCGTCGGGGACCGGGTGATGCACCGCGGGATGGTCGCGACCCACCCGGGCACGGCATGAGCCGCACGAGGGTCGCCGCGCGCACCCTCGCCACCCAGGCGTTGCTGGCCGCCGCGCTGCCCGCCAACCTCGCCGTCACCGCCGCGGCCCTCGTCCGCGGCGTCGTCGTCGGCGCCCCGGCCCGCGGGACGCCGGAGCGGCCCCGCACGGTGCTGGTCAGCGGCGGGAAGATGACCAAGGCGCTGGCCCTTGCGCGCGCGTTCCACGCCGCGGGGCACCGGGTCGTGCTGGTCGAGTCGGCCCGCTACCGCCTCACCGGGCACCGCTTCTCCCGTGCGGTCGACGCCTTCCACGTGATCCCGGCCCCCGACGACCCCGGCTACGTCGACGCGCTCGTGGACGTGGTCCGCCGCGAGGGCGTCGACGTCTACGTGCCGGTGTGCAGCCCGGCGTCGAGCTGGTACGACGCGCTGGCCAAGCCGGTGCTCGAGCAGTACTGCGAGGTGCTGCACGGCGACGCCGAGCAGATCGGCACCGTCGACGACAAGGCCGCGTTCGCCGCCGCCGCGCGGGCGTCCGGGCTGCCGGTGCCCGACACCCACCGCGTCACGTCCGCGGCCGAGGTCGAGGCGTTCGACTTCCCCGCCGACGGGCCGCCCTACGTGCTCAAGAGCATCCCGTACGACGCGGTCAACCGGCTCGACCTCACCACGCTCCCGCGGCCGACCCGCGAGGAGACCGCCGCGCTCGCCCGGTCGAAGCCGATCAGCCCGGAGACCCCCTGGATCCTCCAGGCGTTCGTGCCCGGCCGCGAGTACTGCACCCACGGCACCGCCCGCGACGGCCGGCTGCAGGTCTACTGCTGCTGCGCGTCGTCGGCGTTCCAGGTCAACTACGCCCCGGTCGACGAGCCGGAGATCGAGCGCTGGGTGGAGACCTTCGTCGCCGACGGCAAGCTCACCGGCCAGTACTCGTTCGACTTCATCGTCGGCGACGACGGGCAGCTCGTCGCCCTCGAGTGCAACCCGCGCACCCACTCCGCGATCACGATGTTCCACGACCAGCCCGGAGCCCTCGCCCGCGCCTACCTCGAGCCCGACGTGCCCGTCCTGCGCCCGGACCCGACGGGCCGCCCCACGTACTGGCTCTACCACGAGCTCTGGCGGATGCTGCGGCGTCCGGCGAGCATCCCCGAACGGCTCGGGGTGGTCCTGCGCGGCTCCGACGCGATCTTCGACCTCGACGACCCGCTGCCGTTCCTGCTCACCCACCACCTGCAGATCCCGGCGCTGCTCTGGCGGAACCTGCGCGAGGGCCGCGACTGGATCCGGATCGACTTCAACATCGGCAAGCTCGTCGAACCCGCGGGAGACTGAGCGATGACGAGACCGGCCGTGCTGCGCGTCCTGCACCTCGTCGGGTCACCGACCGACGAGTTCCTCGCCGAGCTCTCCCGGCTCTACGCCCGCGACGCCCTCGCGGCCTGCGCCGACCCGGAGCGCTACGAGTTCCTCGTCGCCCACGTCTCCCCGGACCGCTGCTGGCGCTTCCCCGCGGTGTCCGACGACTCAGGGCTGACCGAGGCCGACCTCGCCGAGGCGCCCGCCCTCGACGTCGCCGACGCGGTCGCCCGGATCCGGGTGCTCGCGCCCGACGTCGTCGTCCCGCAGATGTTCTGCCTGCCCGGCATGACGTCCTACCGCGCGCTCTTCGACGTCCTCGGCATCCCCGTCGTCGGCAACACCCCCGACGTCATGGCCGTGGGCGCGGACAAGCCGCGGGCCCGCGCCGTCGTCGCGCACGGCGGCGTCGCCGTCCCGGCCGGCGAGGTGGTGCGCCCCGGCGACCCCCCGCCCGCCGTCGCCCTGCCCGTCGTGGTCAAGCCCGCGGACTCGGACAACTCCCTCGGCGTCACCCTCGTCCGCCGTCCCGACGAGCTCGGGCCGGCCCTCGCCGCGGCGTTCGAGCACTCCGGCGCCGCGCTCGTCGAGACCTACGTCCCGGCGGGCCGCGAGGTCCGCTGCGGGGTGATCGAGCGGGACGGTCCCGGCGGCACGGAGCTGGTCTGCCTGCCGCTCGAGGAGTACCCGGTCGACGCCGAGGCCGCCCCGATCCGCACGCCGGCCGACAAGCTCGCCCGCGACGACGACGGCGGGCTCGGCCTGGTCGCGAAGGGCGACGGCAAGGCCTGGATGGTCGACGTGGCCGACCCGGTGACGCCCGCGGTGTGGGAGGCCGCGCGGCGCTGCCACGTCGCGCTGGGCTGCCGCGACTACGGCCTGTTCGACTTCCGCGTCGACCCCGACGGCAGGCCGTGGTTCCTCGAGGCGGGCCTGTACTGCTCGTTCGCCCGCACCAGCGTGGTCGCGATGATGGCCGCGCAGGGCGGGATCGGGCTCGACGAGCTGTTCGGCGAGCTGGTCACGCGCGCGGCCCGCCGGGGCTGAGTCCGACCGCTGAGTCCGACCGCTGGGCCCGCTGAGTCCGACCGCTGGGGCCCGACGTGCCTCACCCGGCCCGCTGCGTCCCCAGGTCGGAGGCCCCGAGGTCGACCAGCCGCCCCGCGAAGCCGTCCTGGGCGCGCGCGACGCGGCGCCCGCTGGTGAGCACCGGGCTGCGCCGCGTGCGGTGGACCGTGAACCCGCCGGCGTCCAGGGCGGCCACGAGGGCGACGTCCTCGCCGGTCGCGAGCCCCCGGAAGCCGCCGCACGACCGGTAGGCCTCGGCGCGCACCCCGAGGTTCGCGCCGTGCACGTGCGGGTGGGGGTCGCCCGTCACGTCGTAGACGTCGGCGAACCAGCGTCGCGCGCCCGGGGCGTGCTCGCTCCAGTCCTCGACGTACACCGCGCCCACGCGGGCGTCGGCGGGCCGGGCCCACGCCTCGAGCTGGGCGAGCAGCCAGTCCGGGGGCACGTGGGAGTCGGCGTCGGTGGTGGCGAGCCAGCCCGGGCGCGGGCCCCGCCCGTCGAGCAGCGCCGCGCACCCGGCGTCGCGGGCCCGCCCGACGCAGTGGTCGGCCACCGTCAGCGTCTCGACGCCGTGCGCGCGCGCCACGTCGGCGGTGCGGTCCCGGCACGCGTCGAGGACGACGACGGTGCGTACGACGGCGCGGTCGGAGACCCACCGGGCGGCGCGGGCCAGCGCGTCCAGGCACCCACCGAGGAGATCCTGCTCGTCGTGGGCGGGGACGACGACGCCGAGCACGGGCAACGGTCGCGTCACCGCAGCCCCACCCGCTGGGCGACCGAGCGGACGGCGGGGGGTACCCGGGCGAGGACGTCGAGACGGAAGTCGGCCTCACGGTGCTCCGCGACCCGCGCCAGCCCGTCGAGGTGTGCGAGCTCGTCGTGCACCTCGTCCCCGGTCACCGGGTACTCCGGCGCCTCACGGATCCAGTGGACGGCGAGCAGCGTGCCGCCGGGCGCCAACCGGTCCCGGACGCCCTCCCAGAGCGCGGCCCGGTCGGCCGCGTCGAAGTAGTAGGCGAGCTCGGAGACGACGACGAGGTCGAACGGCCCGTCCGGGAGCTCGTGCGGCACCCCGGCCTGCGCGACCCGCACGTGCGGCCGGTCGGCCACGCGGGCGCGGGCGCGGTCCACCGCCTCGCGGGCCACGTCGGTGCAGACCAGCTCGTCGCAGCGCGCCGCGAGCTGCACCGACAGCGCGCCGCCCGCGCAGCCGGGCTCGAAGGCGCGGCGGTAGCGCGGGTCGGGGAGGGCGGCCAGCACGACGGCGCGCTTGCGGTCCTCGTACCAGGACGACTCCAGGCCCCAGGGGTCGTCCTCGTCGCGCCAGAGCCGGTCGAAGTGCGACGTGTCCAGCGATCCGGTGCTCACGCCGTCCTCCACAGCACCTCGACGTCGCGCAGCAGCCGTTCCAGGACCTCGGGCGGGAGGACGGCCGCGTCGCGGGGATCGGGGGAGAGCGGCTCGACCTGGGTGGTGAAGCACGCGACGGCGTCCCGCTTCGCCCGCTGCGCGGACCCGGGCAGCGTCACCGCCACCGCGCCCCCGCGGGGCAGGCCCAAGCTGTCGATGTCGCTGCCGTCGGGCTCGGCCCAGTGCCACAGCCAGACCGCGTAGTGCCACCGGGCCACGCCGTGGCGGGCCGCTGCCTCGTCGGCGACCGCGGCGACGGCGTCGTGGTCGGGGTGCCCGTCGCCGGGGACCGGCGCGAGCAGGGTGTCGCCGGGGCGCAGGACGCGGTCCAGGGCGGCCACCAGTGCGGGTCGGTGCCCGGCGACGTCGCCGTCGGGGAGCCCGGCGCGCACCACCTCGGCGTCGCCGAGCCCGAGCGCGGCCAGCGCCCGGCGTCGTTCCTCGTGCCGGCGGGCGGCGAGCTCGTCCGGACCGAGCGTGGGGCTGCCGGGGTGGCTGGCCTCCCCGTCGGTGACCGCGACGACCGTGACGGGGACACCGGACGCGGCCCACGCGGCGAGGGTCCCGCCCGCACCGAGCGTCTCGTCGTCGGGGTGGGGGGCCACGACGACGACCCGCCCGGCCGGCCGGAGCTCCGCGGGCGCCACCCGGGGCAGCGCCGCGAGCAGCGGCGACGCGCGCCAGCGCGACTCGGCGGTGCCGGTCCCGGTCAGGTCGCGGGCGGTCACAGGCCCACCCCGTCGGCCCGCGCGCCGTCGAGCTCGGCCGCGACCCGGCCGAGGGTCGCGAGGTCCCGTTCGGCGTGGCTCTGCCGTACGTAGACCTCGAGGTCGGCGACGTGGCGGGCGTGGTGCGCGTCGAGGGCGAGGGGCCGCGGCCCGGTCGCGCGGCCGGTGCTGCGCAGGACGGTCTCCACGGCCTCCTCCACGGTGGCGCGGGCGCGCAGCGCGCGGCGGCGGGCGAGGGTCACCGGCTCGGTGGCCGCGTCCGGGTCGGCGATCGCCGCCGCCGCCTCGCGCAGCACCGCGCCCGCGGCCCCGAGGGCGGTGTCGACCCGCCCGAGGTGGGCGGCGTCGTGCTCGTCGCCCCGGCCCTCGGCCAGCCGTTCCCGCAGCGGGGCCGCGGCACCGACCGCGCCGCCGAACCAGGCGGCCGCCACCCCGACGGCGCCGTGCCAGAAGCCCGGGCGGTCCAGGTACGCGCCGGGCCCGCCGACGGGGTGCGCGCGGGTGGCGGTGAACCGGACCGTGGCGGTGCCGCTGCCGCGCATGCCGACGCCCTGCCACGGGTCGCCGTGGCGCTCGGCGTCGGGGGTGCGCAGGTCGACCGCGAACAGCCGGCCGCCGTCGTGGGCGTCGGCGGTCACGAGCGCGTGGGTGCACCGGTCGGATCCGGAGCACCACGGCTTGCGCCCGGTGAGGTACCAGTCGTCGCCCTCGGGGGTCGCGCGCAGGACGGTGTCCGGGCTCCCGGCCGCCCACACGCCCCACAGCGACCCGGGTTCGACGCGTGCCCCGCCGAGCTCGTCGGTGATCGTCGCGGCGTCGAGGTGGGCCTCGGCGAGCCGGGCGGCGTCGAGGTCGTGCTCCGCGGTGCGGGCGAGCACCCGCCAGTTCGCGAGGACGTGGGCGCGCGGCGACGGCTCCAGGGCCAGGGCGGCGACCGCCCGGGTGAGCGTGTCACCGACCGGTCGCGGTGAGACGGCGGAGGTCACGGTCCCCCTCTCCGGACACCGGGCGTCCCGGGAGGGACGGCACGGGGCGCGGCCGGGGCTGCGCCGAAGCCGGGTGACCGTGCTGCTCCCCGCGGCAAACGCGGGATTCGCCGCCCCCACACGCGCGTCCGCGGCCCGGGCACGGGTCAGCGCACGATCATGGCGGCCTGCTCGAGGTCGAGCTCGTGCTGGATGCGCACGAACGCGTCCTCGCCGAGCGCGCCCGCGTTGCGCAGGGCCAGCAGCCGCGACCGTTCCGCGACGAGCATCGCCTGGCCGTAGCGGCGGTAGGACTCCCGGGTCGACTCCGCCCGCCCGCCGTCGTGGTCGTCGTCGTGCCCGGCCGGGGCGGACACGGACTCGGTCGTGCCGCCGCGCCCGGCCGCCTCGGCGTCGGTGCCCGGCGTCTCCTCGTCCGGTCCGTCGGTCACCTCCTCGGCCCGCGCGTCGGCCTCCTCCTCCGCCTCGGTCGCGGCGTCGATGCGGTTCTGCACGCGGCGGCGCAGCTGCTCGACGACGGCGCGACGGCCCGGTTCCTCCCGCTCGAGCTCCTCCAGGCACGCCAGGGCGGCGTCGGCCGCCAGGCGCCGGGCCCGGGCCTCCTCCTGCGCCTCCTCGACGTCCTCCCCGTGCGCGCCGGGCAGCCGCCGGGCGAGCGTGGGCAGGGTGAGGCCCTGCCCGAGCAGGGTCGCGAGGATGACGACGAAGGTCACGAAGACGATCAGGTCGCGCTCCGGGAACGCCCGGCCGTCGGGCAGGAGGACGGGCAGGGTGAGCACCGCCGCGAGCGAGACCGCGCCGCGCATGCCGGCCCACGACGTCAGCGTGGTCTCGGTCCAGGACGCGTGGCGACGCCGCAGGATCGTCGCGAGGCCCTGCTCGGCGAGGATCACCCAGGCGAACCGGACGACGACGAGCGTGACCACCACCGCGAGCGTGACCGCCCCCACCGCGACCGGTGACATCCCGCTGATCCCGCTCAGGACGCGGCGCAGCTGCAGCCCGACCACGAGGAACACCATGCCCTCGAGCAGCCAGGACACCGCGGTGCGCACCGCGCCGGTCACCACGCGCGCCCCGGGCTCCATGATCGTCGTCGCGCGGTGCCCGAGGTAGAGCCCGGCGACGACCACCGCGGCCAGACCCGAGGCCCCGAGCTCCTCGGCGGGCAGGTAGGCCACGAACGGGGCGACGAGGAAGACGACGACGTCGGTGTAGGGGTGGGTGACCCGCTGGCGCACCCAGCCGATGACGACGGCCGCGATCGCCCCGGCCACGAGCCCGCCGACGCTCACCAGCAGGAACCGCCCGACCGCCTGGGGGAAGGAGAGCGTGTCGCCCTGCACCGCCCCGACCGCGACGGTCAGCACGGTGAGCGCCGCCGCGTCGTTGAACAGGCTCTCGCCCTCGAGCAGGGCGACCACCCGTCGCGGGAGCCGGATGGTGCGGGCGATGGAGGTGGCCGCCACCGCGTCGGGCGGCGCCACCACCGCGCCGAGGGCGCAGGCCGCCCCGAACCCGAGGCCGGGCACGAGCGCGGCGGCCACCCCGCCCACGACGAGCGCGGAGACGAGCGTGAGGCCCACCGAGAGCAGCAGGATCGGGCGCAGGTGGATGCGGAAGGCCGGGACCGAGGCCGAGAAGGCGGCGCAGTAGAGCAGCACCGGCAGCACGACGACGAGCACCAGGTCCGGGTCGATGCGGTACTCGGGTATCCCGGGCACCCACGAGAGGCCGATGCCGACGAGCAGCAGGGCGATCGGGTCGGGCACCCCGGTGCGGCGGGCTCCCGCGCGGACCGCGGCGGTCACGATGACCAGGCCGACGATGCCCGCGACCAGAGTGACCACGGCGCGATCCTGTCACCTGCCCCGGGGCGCGGCGCGGCCTACGATCGCCCACGATGGCCGGGACCGGGCGGGGCCGCGTGCGCGTGGGCACCTCGGGCTGGACCTACGACTCCTGGCAGGGCACGTTCTTCCCCGACGGGCTGGCCCGTCGTCGCCGCCTCGAGTACCTCGGCACACAGCTGGACACGGCCGAGATCAACGGCACCTTCTACTCGCTGCAGCGGGCCTCGTCGTTCCGCACCTGGGCGGCGGCCACCCCCGAGGACTTCCGGTTCGCGGTGAAGGGCAGCCGCTACCTGACCCACATGCGCAAGCTCCGCGACGTCACCGAGCCCCTCGGCCGCTTCCTCGCCTCGGGGCTGCTGGCCCTCGGCCCGAAGCTCGGCCCGATCCTGTGGCAGCTCCCCCCGAACCTGGGGTGGGACGCCGAGCGGATCGACGGGTTCCTCCGGGCGCTGCCGCGCTCCACCGGGGAGGCGGCCACGCTCGCCGCCGCCCACACCGACCGTGTCCCGGACCCCTGCACCGTCACCGACGAGGACCGCCCGATCCGGCACGCCCTCGAGGTCCGGCACCCGAGCTTCCGCACGCCCGAGTTCGTGGCGCTGCTGCGCGCCCACGACGTGGCCCTGGTCGTCTCCGACGGGGCCGGCGAGTTCCCGTGCTTCGACGACGTGACCGCCGACCTCGTCTACGTCCGGCTGCACGGCCACGAGGAGCTCTACCGCAGCGGCTACGACGCGGCCGCCCTCCAGGGGTGGGCCACGCGGGTCGCCGCGTGGTCCGCGGGGGAGGCGCCCGTGTCGCCGGCGACGATCGCGCCGGACGAGCCACCGGTGTCCCGGAGCCGCCGGGAGGTCGTCGTCTACTTCGACAACGACGCCGCGGGTCACGCCCCGCACGACGCGCTCGCCCTCGGGGAGGAGCTCCGGACGCGGTGACCCGCCCGTCAGGCCGTGCTCTCCGACCACGTCGCCGGGTCCGACGCGCCCGTCGCGGTCCGGGCCGCGGGCAGGGCGAGGACGACCGTCAGACCGCCGCCCGGGGTGTCCTCGGTGGCGAGCGTCCCGCCCATCGCCTCGGCGAACCCGCGCGCGACGTGCAGGCCCAGCCCGATGCCGGTGTCGGTCGGGTGGTCGTGGAGACGCTGGAACGGCACGAACATCCGCTCGGCCCGGTCGCGGGAGAGCCCCGGGCCGGTGTCGACCACACGCAGCTCGACCCGGTCGGCGTGGGCGCTCGCGCGCAGCGTGACCGGGTCGGTGCCGCCGTAGCGCAGCGCGTTGTCCACCAGGTTCGCCACCACCCGCTCGGCGAGGCCCGCGTCGGCGAGCACCTCGGGGACGTCGTCGGGCACCTCGACGCGGACCCGGGCCTCGTCGGCGGGCATCCCGGCCAGCGCCATCGCGACGATCTCGCCGTACGCCACCGGGCGACGGTGGGGGGTGACCGCGCCGGTGGCCAGGCGGGAGGAGTCGAGCAGGTTGTCGACGAGGGTGGTGAGCCGGTCGGTCGACTCCTCGACGGTGGCCAGGAGCTCCGCGCGGTCGTCGTCGGACACCCGCAGCGTCGGGTCGCGCAGGCTCGACGCGGCGGCCTTGATCGAGGTCAGGGGCGTGCGGAGGTCGTGGCCGACCGCGGAGAGCAGGGCGGTGCGCAGCCCGGCGGCGTCCGCCCGCCGCTGCGCGTCGAACGCCTCGGCGGCCATGCGCCGGTTGCGCAGCGCGAGCAGCGCCTGGCCGCTCACCGTGGAGAACAGTGCCCGCTCGGACGGCGTGAGCACGCGGCCGCCCGCCACCAGGTGCACGCCCTCGTCGATCTCGACGTCGGTGTCGGCGTCCTCGGGGCGGACGCAGGGCGACTCCCCGGTGCAGGCGGTGACGTCCCACCGGCCGCCGTCGCCCCGCTCGAGCACGGCCACCGCGGTGAGCCCGAACGCCTCCCGCACCCGCTCGAGGAGCCGGGGGAGCGGGTCGGAGCGGGAGAGGACGACGCGGGCGAACGAGGCCAGCAGCGTCGCCTCGGTGCGCGCCTGCGCGGCCTGGACGGCGCGCCGGTCGGCCCGGTCGACGACGAGGGCCACGAGCAGACCGATGAGGATCATCGCCACGATCCGGATCACGTTCTCCGGTTCGTCCACGGTCAGCGTGTACAGCGGTGGTGTCAGGAAGAAGTTGAGCAGGAGGCCGCCGAGGACCGCGGCGAGCAGGGCGGGGCCCAGCCCGCCGATGAGCGCGGTGACCACCGTGGCGAGGAAGAACGCCACGACATCGGTCGACACCCCGACGACGTCGCGCAGCCCCACCCCGAGCAGGGTCGCCAGCACGGGCAGGACGACGGCCGCCGGCCACCCCAGGGTGTGGCGGCGGGTGCGGACCGGCATGCGCGTCCGTCGCGCGTCCCCGCGGTGACCGGCCTCGGCGTGCGTGACGAGATGGACGTCGATGGGTCCGGACTCGGCGACGGCGCGGGCCCCGATGCCGGGGTCGACGAGCCGGGCCCACCGGGACCGTCGGGACGTCCCCAGCACGAGCTGGGTGGCGTTGGCGGTGCGCGCGAACTCCAGCAGGGCCGCCGGGACGTCGTCGCCCACCACGGTGTGGAAGGAGGCCCCGACGTCGGCGGCGAGGCGGCGCAGGTCCGGGGTGGGCCCCGCCGTCGTGCCCAGCCCGTCGCCGCGCAGCACGCGCACGCAGAGCAGGTCCGCCGACCCCGCGCGGCGGGCGATCCGGGCGGCGCGGTACAGCACCGTCGCGCTCT
Source organism: uncultured Actinomycetota bacterium (assembly GCA_963849235.1). Classification (GTDB taxonomy): domain Bacteria; phylum Actinomycetota; class Actinomycetes; order Mycobacteriales; family Pseudonocardiaceae; genus Actinomycetospora. The sequence continues at coordinate 274,037 of CAWKGY010000023.1, forward strand.
CCGGCCCGCCGGTGACCGCGACGACCACCCGCTCGCGGGCCTCCCAGACCTCCGAGATGTCGGAGTCGGTGCGGTAGCGCTGCAGCGCGACGTCGACCTGGTCGGCCACCCAGAGCAGGGCCAGCTCGCGCAGGGCGATCAGGTTCCCGGTCCGGAAGTAGTTGGCCAGCGAGGCGTCGATCTTCTCGGGGCCGTAGATGTTGCCGTGCGCGAGGCGCCGGCGCAGCGCCTCCGGGGTGATGTCGACGAGCTCGAGCTGATCGGCGGCCCGCACGACGGCGTCGGGGATGGTCTCCTGCTGGCGGACCCCGGTGATGCGTTCGACGACGTCGCCGAGCGACTCCAGGTGCTGCACGTTGACGGTGGAGATCACGTCGATGCCCGCGTCGAGGAGCTCGTCGACGTCGGACCACCGCTTGGCGTGGCGCGACCCGGGTGCGCAGGTGTGGGCGAGCTCGTCGACCACGCACACCTCGGGGGCCCGCGCGAGGACGCCCTCGACGTCGAGCTCGGTGAGCGTGGTGCCGCGGTACTCGAGGACCTTGCGGGGCAGGACCTCGAGACCCTCGAGCAGCGCCGCCGTCTTCGGCCGGCCGTGGGTCTCGACGAGGCCGACCACCACGTCGGTGCCGCGGTCGAGCCGCCGGTGGGCCTCGTTCAGGGCCGCGTAGGTCTTGCCCACGCCCGGCGCTGCGCCGAGGTGGATGCGCAGCTCCCCGCGCCGCTCCCTCGGGCCTCCCGCGGAATCCCCCGACCCGAGGGCGGTGTCGGCAGCGTCTTCCCGGGCCATGTGTTCACCTTCCTCCCGCTCGGGAGCCCGTGGCGGTCTCGCGCGCCACGCGTCAGTGGGCCGTGGGCGCGGCCGCGTGGACCAGCGCGTCGAGCTCGGGGACGTCGACCGTGGGCTCGCCGAGGAAACCGAGCGCACGCCCCTCGGTGGCCTGCGTGACGAGCGTCAGGACGCGGTCCTGGCCGAGGCCCGTCACCCGGGCGACCCGGGGGACCTGCAGGGCCGCGTAGGCGGGGCTGATGTCGGGGTCGAGGCCGGAGCCGGACGCGGTCACCGCGTCGGGCGGCACGGTGGCCGGGGCGACGCCCTCGCGGGCGGCGATCACGGTGCGGCGCTGGTCCACGGCCTGGGTCAGCTTGTCGGAGTCGGCCGCGAGGTTCGACCCGCCGGAGGTGCCCGGATCGGCCGGCCCCAGGCCCGCGGGGGCGTCCTCGGGTGCCGACGCCGAGGGGCGCGTGTGGAACCACGGATCCGCGGCGGGGTTCGCCGGGACCGGGTCGATGCCGATGAGCGAGGACCCGGTGGGGGTCAGGGAGCCCTCGGCCTGGTGCTCCAGGCCGGGGACGCGGCTCACCACCCAGATCCCGAGCGGGTAGATCACCCCGAGCAGGATGGTGAGCACGATCAGCAGGCGCAGGCCGGCGACGGCCTGGCGCCGCAGCGCCGCCCCGGTCACCGGGTGGGCGGGCGTGGGCTCGTCGTTGCGGGTGGTCTCGGCGGTCTCGGTGTGGTCGGTGTCGATGGTCATGGTCAGCCGATCCCCGGGATGAACCGGACGACGAGGTCGATGAGGAAGATGCCGATGAAGGGGACGATCACGCCGCCGAGCCCGTAGACCACCAGGTTGCGGCGCAGCATGGCGTCGGAGCCCATCGGCCGGAACCGGACGCCGCGCAGGGCCAGCGGGATGAGCGCCACGATGACCAGCGCGTTGAAGATGACGGCGGAGAGGATCGCCGACTCCGGGGTCGCCAGGTGCATGACGTTGAGCGCCGCGAGCTGCGGGAAGATCACGAGGAACATCGCGGGCAGGATGGCGAAGTACTTGGCCAGGTCGTTGGCCACCGAGAACGTGGTCAGCGCCCCCCGGGTCACCAGCATCTGCTTGCCGATCTCGACGACCCCGATCAGCTTCGTCGGGTCGGAGTCGAGGTCGACCATGTTGCCGGCCTCCTTGGCCGCCGCGGTCCCGGAGTTCATCGCGACCCCGACGTCGGCCTGCGCCAGCGCCGGGGCGTCGTTGGTGCCGTCACCGGTCATGGCCACCAGGCGTCCACCGGACTGCTCGCGTCGGATCAGCGCGAGCTTGTCCTCGGGCGTCGCCTCGGCGAGGACGTCGTCGACGCCGGACTCGGCCGCGATGGCGCGCGCGGTCACCGGGTTGTCCCCGGTGATCATGACGGTCCGGATGCCCATCGTGCGCAGCTCGGCGAAGCGCTCGGCGATGCCGGGCTTGACGACGTCGGAGAGCTCGACGAGCCCGGCGGCCACGGCACCGTCGCGGCCGCGCCGGGCCACCAGCAGCGGCGTCGCGCCCCGTCGGGAGATCCCCTCGGCGATGGACTCGACCTCGGACCGGGAGGTCTCGTCCCCGTCGTGGTCGCGCACCCAGCTCAGCACCGAGCCGGTGGCGCCCTTGCGGACCGCTTCGCCGTCGAGGTCGACCCCGGACATGCGGGTGGTCGCACTGAACGGCACGAACTCGGCCATGGCCTCGGCGGCGGTGGCCTCCGCGGGCAGTCCGTGGGCCTCGGCGCACAGGGTGAGGATCGAGCGCCCCTCGGGGGTGGTGTCGGCGAGGCTGGAGAGCCGGGCCAGGCGTGCCAGCTCCTCGGGGTCGACACCCGGCAGTGGGTGCAGCGCCGTCGCGCGGCGGTTGCCGTAGGTGATGGTGCCGGTCTTGTCGAGCAGCAGCGTCGAGACGTCGCCCGCCGCCTCGACCGCCCGCCCCGAGGTGGCCAGGACGTTGCGCTGCACCAGCCGGTCCATCCCGGCGATGCCGATCGCGGAGAGCAGCGCGCCGATCGTCGTCGGGATGAGGCAGACCAGGAGCGCCACGAGCACCACCAGGGACTGCTCGCCCCCGGAGTAGGCGGCCATCGGTTGCAGCGTGACCACGGCCAGCAGGAACACGATGGTCAGCGCCGCGAGCAGGATCGTCAGGGCGATCTCGTTGGGCGTCTTCTGCCGCTGCGCCCCCTCGACCAGCGCGATCATGCGGTCGACGAACGACTCGCCCGGCTTCGCGGTGATCCGCACGACGATGCGGTCGGAGAGCACCGTCGTGCCGCCCGTGACCGAGGAGAAGTCGCCGCCGGACTCGCGCACCACCGGGGCGGACTCGCCGGTGATCGCCGACTCGTCGACGGTGGCGATGCCCTCGACGATCTCGCCGTCGCCCGGGATCGTCTGCCCGGCCTCGACGACCACGCGGTCCCCCGGGCGCAGGGAGGTCGCCGGGACCTCCTCGAGCGCGCCGTGGGTGTCCTCGCCGGTCAGGCGCCGCGCGGTGGTGTCGGTCCTGGTGCGGCGCAGCGCGTCGGCCTGGGCCCGACCACGTCCCTCGGCGACCGCCTCGGCGAGGTTGGCGAACACGACGGTGAACCACAGCCACACCGCGATCAGCCACGCGAACACGCTCGGCGACACGACGGCCGACACGGTCACCACGGCCGAGCCGACCCACACCACGAACATCACCGGGTTGCGCACCTGCACGCGGGGGTCGAGCTTGCGCAGGGCCTCGGGCAGGGAGTCCAGGAGCTGGCGCGGCCGGAAGGCACCTGCGCCCACCCGGCCGGTGCGCTCGGCGTGGACCTGCTCCTCCTGCTGCGGGGGCCGCTCGGTGCCGTGGCCGACCGGCCGGAGCCGGTCGGTCCGGGGTCCGCGCGTGCTGTCGGTGCTGGGGACGGTCATGACAGGCCCTCCGCGATGGGGCTCAGAGCGAGCGCGGGCAGGAACGTGATCGCGGCGACGAGGACGATCGTGCCGACGACGAGGACGGAGAACAGCGGCTTGTCGGTGGCCAGGGTGCCCGGGCCGGGCTCCACGCGCGGCTGCCGCGCGAGCAGTCCGGCCAGCGCCAGCACCGCGACGATCGGGAGGAACCGGCCGACGAGCATCGCCACGCCCAGGGCGATCTGGAAGAAGGGACTGGTCACGGTGAGGCCGCCGAACGCCGAGCCGTTGTTGTTCGCCGCCGAGGCGAAGGCGTAGAGGACCTCGGAGAGGCCGTGCGGACCGGTGTTGGTCATCGCGTCCGCGGTCGAGGGCAGTGCGATCGCCAGGCCGGTGCCGAGCAGCACGACGGCCGGCATGGCCAGCACGACGACGACCGCGCACGTGACCTCGCGACGGCCGAGCTTCTTGCCGAGGTACTCGGGCGTGCGCCCGACCATCAGCCCGGCGAGGAACACCGCGACGATCGCGACCACGAGGATGCTGTAGAGCCCGGTGCCGACCCCGCCGGGCGTCATCTCGCTGAACAGCATGTTCAGGATCGCCCCGCCGCCGCCGAAGGCCGAGAAGCTGTCGTGCAGGGAGTTCACCGCGCCGGTCGACGTCGAGGTCGTGGAGTTCGCGAACAACGCCGAGGCGGGGATGCCGAAGCGGACCTCCTTGCCCTCCGTGTTCGCGCCCGCGGCGATCGCCGCGGCTCCGGTGGTGTGCGCCTCGGCGACCCAGATGATCGCCAGCATCGCGCCCCAGAGCCCGGCCATGACGCCGAGGAGAGCCAGGCCCTGGCGCTGGTTGCCGACCATCCGCCCGAAGGTCCTGGTCAGCGACACCGGGATCACCAGGAGAGCGAAGATCTCGATCCAGTTCGTGACCGCGTTCGGATTCTCGAACGGGTGCGCCGAGTTGGCGTTGAAGATGCCGCCGCCGTTCGTGCCGAGCTCCTTGATCGCCTCCTGGGAGGCGCCGGGGGCCAGCGCGATCGTGCTCGCCCGCCCGTCGGGACCGATGACGTCCACCCCGGCGTGCAGGCTCATGACGACGCCGAGCGCCACGAGGACCAGCGCCACGACGACGGAGATCGGCAGCAGGACGCGCGTGCAGCCGCGGACGATGTCCACCCAGGCGTTCCCGATCCGCCCGCCCCTGCGCGATCGGACGAAGCCGCGGACCAGGGCCACGGCGACCGCCATGCCGACGGCGGCGGAGGCGAAGTTCTGCACGGTGAGGCCGGCCATCTGCGTGACGGCGCCCATCGTGGTCTCGGGCACGTAGGACTGCCAGTTCGTGTTGGTCACGAACGAGACCGCGGTGTTGAACGCGACCGCCGGGTCGACCGCGCCGTGGCCCTGGTCGAATCCCAGCACGCCCTGCAGCCGCTGGACCAGGTAGAGCACGGCCACCCCGACCAGCGAGAACGCGAGGATCGACACCGCGTAGGTGCCGGCCCGTTGGTCGGAGTCGGGGTCGACACCGGTGAGGCGGTAGATCAGGCGCTCCCCGCGCCAGTGGGTCTCGGCGGTGTAGACGCGGGCCATCCAGTCACCGAGCGGGCGCCACACCGCGGCGAGGGCGAGCAGGAGGGCGGCGAGCTGGAGGAGCCCGGCCGTCGTGTCGCTCATCAGAATCTCTCCGGGCGGATGAGGGCGACCAGCAGGTAGACGAGCAGCGCGAGGGCGATCAGCCCGCCGATGACGTTCGCCGCGGTCACAGCCGGTCCAGCCCACGGACCGCGAGCAGCAGGACCGCGAACACCACGATCACCACCACCGCATACAGGAGATCGGCCACGACGCGCCGTCCCTTCACCTCTCGGGTCCCCGGCCGTCCCGGGGAGCACGGCGGCGACTCTGCGCCCGCCCGGGCAGGGCCGGGACGATGTTGACGCGACGTTGACGCCGCGCCCCGGGAACTTTCACGGGGGATCTCCCGGGACCGGGGACCGCGGTCCGGAATATCGAAGCCGCTTCAACACTTGTAGCTGCTACCAAGTACGAGTGATGGGGTGACGAGATGACCGAGCTGTTGCTGGTCCCCGTCGACGACAACGTGATCTTCCCCGGCATGAGCCTCGTGGTCCCGGCCGCCGAGGTCGGCGCCGAGAAGGGCGAGCAGGTCCTGCTCGTCCCGCGCCACGATGGTCATTTCGCCGCGGTCGGCACCGTCGCCGACGTCACGGGCCGCACCCGGCTGCCCAACGGCGTGACCGCCGTGCAGCTGACCGGCGTGCACCGTGGGAAGGCCGGGACGGGCAGCGCCGACGACGCAGGGAATCTGCGCGTCGACGTGACCGCGTTCCCGGACGCCACGGAGCGCGACGGACGGATCCGCGAGCTGGAGAGCACGTACCGCGCGGTGGTCGAGGAGGTCCTCGAACTGCGCGGTGACGACGGCCGTGGCGCCGGACTCCTGCGCGGGATCGACGAGCCCGGCGCGCTGGCGGACACCGCCGGCTGGGCGCCGGAGACGTCCTACGACGACAAGGTGTCCCTGCTCGGGACGCTCGACGTGCGTGAGCGGCTGGAACTGGCGCTGCGTCTGCAGCGCGAGCGGCTCACGGAGCTGCAGGTGCGCAAGTCGCTGCGCGAGGACGTGGAGTCCGGCGCGGCGAAGCAGCAGCGCGAGTACGTGCTGCGCCGCCAGCTGGAGTCCATCCGCAAGGAACTGGGCGAGACCGACGGCGACGCCGCCGCCGGTGACGACTACCGGGCGAAGATCGCCGAGGCCGGCATGCCCGACCACGTGCGCGAGCAGGCCGAGCGTGAGCTGGCCCGCCTCGAGCGCGCCGGGCGAGCAGTCCGGTGAGTCCTCGATGATCCGGACCTACCTCGACTGGCTGCTGGCCCTGCCGTGGTCGACGACCTCCGAGGAGCAGCTCGACCCGGCCGCGGCCCGGACCGTGCTCGACGCCGACCACACCGGCCTCGAGGACGTCAAGGACCGCATCGTCGAGTACCTGGCCGTCCGCAAGCTGCGGCGCGACCGCGGCGTCGAGGCCGACCGGCCGGGTTCAACTTCTGGCTCCGGAACGATCCTGACGCTTGGTCGGACCCCCCGGCACCGGCAAGACCTCGATCGGCGAGTCGGTCGCGCGGGCGATGGGTCGCGAGTTCGTCCGGATGTCGCTCGGCGGCGTCCGCGACGAGGCCGAGATCCGCGGTCACCGGCGGACCTACGTCGGCGCCCTGCCCGGCCGCCTGGTGCGGGCACTGCGCGACGCGGGCACGATGAACCCGGTGATCCTGCTCGACGAGGTGGACAAGGTCGGCGCCGACTGGCGCGGTGACCCGTCCTCGGCGTTGCTGGAGGTCCTCGACCCGGCGCAGAACCACGCGTTCCGCGACCACTACCTCGACGTCGAAATCGACCTCTCGCAGGTCGTGTTCCTCGCGACGGCCAACCAGCTGGACACCATCCCGGGTCCGCTGCTGGACCGCATGGAGGTCATCTCCTTCGACGGCTACACCGTGGAGGAGAAGGTCGCCATCGCGCGTGACCACCTGCTGCCGCGGCAGGTCACGGAGCGCCGGTCTGACCGCCGACGACGTGACCGCCGACGAATCGGCGCTGCGCCTCGTGGTGTCGGAGTACACCCGCGAGTCCGGCGTCCGACAGCTCGACCGCGCGCTCGGCAAGCTGACCCGCAAGATCGCGACCGAGGTCGCGTCCGGGTCGGAGCGCGTCGTCGTGGACACCGAGGTCGTGCGCAAGCACCTCGGTCGGCAGCGGTTCTTCACCGAGGCCGTCGAGCGGACCGCGGTGCCCGGCGTCGCGACCGGCATGGCCGTGACCGGCGCGGGTGGTGACGTCCTGTTCATCGAGGCCGCCTCGATGACGGGCGACGAAGGACTGGTCCTCACCGGCCAGCTCGGCGACGTCATGAAGGAGTCCGCCCGGATCGCCCTGTCGTGGGTGCGCTCGCACGCCACGGAGCTGGGCATCGCCGAGGACGCGTTCGCGGGACGCTCGTTCCACGTCCACGTTCCCGCGGGTGCGATCCCGAAGGACGGGCCGTCGGCCGGCGTCACCATGGCCACGGCGCTGGTGTCGCTGCTGACCGGGCGACCGGTCCGGCACACCGTCGCCATGACCGGCGAGCTCACGCTGCAGGGTCGGGTGCTGCCCATCGGCGGCGTGAAGCAGAAGGTGCTGGCCGCGCACGCGGCGGGCCTGACGCAGATCGTCGTCCCGGAGCGCAACCGCGCCGACCTCGACGACGTCCCCGCCGACGTGGCCGCGCAGCTGGAGTTCCACCCGTCGATGACCATCAACGAGGTCCTCGACGTCGCCCTGGAGCCGGCGGTCCAGCCGGCCCAGGGACTCGAGGTGGCCGCCTGACATGTGCTCGCGAGAGCCGGTCCCGCCCGAGGTGCGCGCGCTGACGGCACTGCTGGAGCGACGTTGGTCGCTCTCGGTGCTCTACGCCGCGCACCTCGGGGCGACCCGGTTCTCCGAGTTCGAGCAGGCACTCGGCCAGGTGCCGCCGGCCACGTTGGCGGCGCGCCTGGCCGATCTCGAGCACGCGGGGCTGCTCGATCGGCGGGTGCTCGACACCCGCCCGCCCCGCACCGAGTACTCCCTCTCCGCGGAGGGCCGCCGACTGGCCCCGCTGCTCGAGGCCCTGACGACGTGCAGTCGCCCGGAGCGCCGCGGTGAGGGCCCTCGGAGGTCCGGACGCTAGGCAGTTGATCAAGATTTCCGCGACGGCGACGGTGTCGCCACCCGCGCCCACGCGGCGGGCAGCGCCCGCTCGGCGTCGCGGGCCCGGATCGCCTCGATCCCGTGGACCTCACCGAGCGCGAAGGTGGCGAACCCGCTCGCGACCAGCTCGCGAACCGTCGCACGCATGACGACCGAGTCCTGGTGGGCGCCGAGCAGGTCCTGCAGTGCTGTCATCCGCTTCTCGGGGAGCCGGGTGGACCGGTGCAGCACCGGGCGCGCGGCCTCGTGGGCGTAGCGCAGGCGCTTGGCGGCCTTGCGGGCCTCGTGCAGCGCCTCGTCGCGGGCGACGCCCGCCGGGGTGCGCAGGGCCGTGGTCATCTCCCGGGAGACGCGGCGCTGTGCCCGCGCCAGCTCCGCCGACAGCACCGGGCGGGCCGTCGCCCGACCCCGCCGACCCAACGGCGGGTCGGCGACGAGGGCGTCGAGCGCGGCCAGCAGCGCCCGGTACCGCGGACCGTCGAGCACGGCGAGCGCCCGGGCCCGGGCGGTGTGCGCGCGGCACGCGAAGACGGCGTCGAGGTCGGTGCGCAGCCGCACGGGGACCAGGCCGGTCGCCACGACGTCCGCCGCCAGCTCCTCGACGACCTCGTCGAGCAGCGCGATCAGCCGCGCGTGCACCACCTCGGTGTCGCGGGCCGGCGCGAGCTCCCGGGCGAGCCACCGGAGCTCCGCGTCCACGCGCCGGGTCGCCTCGCGCTCGAGCACCCGTCCGTACACCCGCAGCGCGCTGCGCAGCCGTCGCGCCGCGACCCGCATCTGGTGCACGGCGTCCTCGCGGTCGAGCCGGACGAGCGGCTCCTGCTCGCGCAGCGCCGCCGTCCGCCTACGCAGGTACGTCACCACCGCCGCGGCCGCGCTCCCGGCCGGCACCGTCGAGGTCGCCATCCGCCACCTCCGTCCCCGACACGGCTGAGCAAACCCCACCCCGGGCGCCGGGGCGTAGACCGGATCGATCAGGTCCGGCGCCCGCCTGTTCCGGGACCGGGCTCAGACGGCGCCGGTGAGCGCGACCCCGGCCCGCCCGCCGTCGACGTCGAGCACCGCGCCGTGGGTGAACCACGCGTCGTCCGAGGCGAGGTACACGACGGCGGCCGCGATCGCCGCCGGGTCGCCGGCCCGGCCGGCCGGGGTGCTCGCCATCAGCGCCTCGCCGCGGAACTCGACCGACGGGTCCAGTTCCGGCGGCCGGATCACCCCGGGCGAGACCGCGTTGACCCGGACGCCCCGTGGACCGAACTCGGCGGCCCACGCGCGGGTGAGCGTCTCCATCGCGCCCTTGGTCGCGGAGTACAGGGACCCGACGGGCACCGCCAGCCGCGCGATCCACGAGCCGAGGTTCACCACCACGCCGCCCCCGGCCTCGATCATCCCGGGCACCACGGCCTGGGTGAGGAAGAACGGCGCCTTGACGTTGACCGCCCAGATCCGGTCGGCGAGGTCCTCGTCGGCGCTCAGCGTGGTGGCCGGTGGGTACACGGCGGCGTTGTTGACCAGCACGTCCAGCCGGCCCGTCGCGTCGCGGGCGGCACGTGCCAGGGCGTGGCTCGCGTCGGCGGAGCCGTCGAGGTCGGCCCGGAGGAAGTCGGCCGTGCCGCCGGCGTCCCGGATCGTCGCGACGGTGCCGGCGCCCCGGGCCTCGTCGCGCCCGGAGACGAGGACGTGGGCGCCCTCGGCGGCGAGCGCCGTCGCGATCGCGCGCCCGATGTTGCTGGTGGAGCCGGTGACGAGGGCGCTCCGGCCCTCGAGTCGAGGAGTCACGGCATCGACGTTAGGAAGATATTTCTGGACCGGCAAGTCCAGATCGTCGGCTAAGCTGTCCTCGTGACGATCACGGCGAAGGGCCGGGCGACCCGGCAACGCATCGTCGAGGGCGCGGCCACCCACCTGCGCAGCACCGAGCCGGGCACCCTCACCCTCGACGACGTCCGGGCGATCACCGGCACGAGCAAGGGCCAGCTCTTCCACTACTTCCCGGGGGGCAAGGAGGAGCTGCTGCTCGCGGTCGCGCGGTACGAGGCCGACCGCGTGCTCGCCGACCAGCAGCCCCACCTCGGGGCTCTGACCACGTGGGCGGCGTGGCGGCGCTGGCGCGACGCCGTCGTCGCCCGCTACCGCGCCCAGGGCGCGAACTGCCCGTTGGGCTCGCTGCTGGGTCAGGTCCACGCCACCCCGGGGGCGGCCGAGGTGGTCACGACGTTGCTCGTGCAGTGGGAGGACCACGTGCGCCGCGGGATCGAGGCGATGCAGGCCGACGGCGCGGTCGACGCCGGTCTCGACGCGGGACGGCACGCCGCCGCGCTCATCGCCGGGATCCAGGGCGGGGTGCAGGTCCTGCGCTCGACGGGGAGCAGCCGACACCTGGAGGCGGCGCTCGACCTCGGCATCGAGCGGCTGCGCCCCGCCCGGACATCGAGGAGGGCCGGCGGATCCCGTGGGATCCGCCGGCCCTCCTCGTGGTGTCGCTGCCGGGTCAGGGGCGCCCGTTCTCCTGCGGGGTCAGCTGCACGGTGGGCTCGGCGTTGCCCGGGTACTGCTGCCCGCCCGACGTCGTCGGGTCGTTCTGGGCGGCGTACTGCGCGGCGCGCTGGGCGTCGGCCTGGCCGCGCTGCTGCCCGGTCGCCAGGTCGGCGCGGACCTGGTCGGACTGCTCCTGGGCCTTGCGGTACCCGGAGTCGATCAGGTCCTTGGCCGCGTCGCGGCCACCGAGCCCGAACGCGAGCGCCGACCCGAGGGCCACCGCGCCGATCAGGGCGATGTAGGTGGCGTTGACGATGACGGTGGCGATCCCGAGCTGGTTGAGGATCATGAACACGGCGATCGCCATGACCAGGGTCGGGGCGGCGGAGCGCACGACCCGACCGGTCGGGGTGTCACCCATGGTGCGGTGCACCAGCCCACCGACCGCGGCGGCGACGGCGGCGGCGATCAGGAAGATCAGCAGCGCGGCGATCACGTTGGGCAGGTAGGCCAGCACCAGGTTCACGAACCCGGTCACCGCGGGGATGTTCAGCGTCCCGACCGCGGAGACGATCACGAAGACCAGCAGCACCCACTGGACGACCAGACCGACCAGCTGGGAGGGCTGACCCTTCGGGGAGAACCGGGCGACGTACTCGCCGCCGCGGCCGTGGGTGAGCTTGTCGTCGACGCGCACGCGGTGGAGCAGCTTGGAGATTCCCGCGCGGATCAGCCGCGCGATGATGTACCCGATGATCAGGACCAGCAGGGCGCCGATCACGTTGGGCAGATAGTTCAGGAAAGTGGTGAAGGCGCTCTGCAGCGACTGCAGGACGTCGAAACCGCCGCCCGATGAGGCCTGTGCGAGCAGGGTGGGCATTTCTGGGAGCTCCTCGAGCGTGTGGAGACCGTGGTCCCTCCGGTGGTGCCCGACGCCACGCGAGGCCCAACCGCGATTTCACGGCCGCCCCGGGAACTCGCGGGGAGACCTGTCCCACGGTTCGCGGACGCGCCGGCGGGAACGCGGGCGGGGACTTCGGTCACCGCGGGGCAGCGTTCACACGACCGTTCTGCTAAGAAGCACGCGCGAGGGGGAGCGCCCTGCGGCATTCGCCGCGAACCGGCGCACGGAACGCACCGCGCGCGTCGACCGAATTGATGGGAGCAGCAACCCCGATGGCAACCCGAACCGTGGTGACCCTCGTCGACGACCTCGACGGCGGCATCGCCGAGCAGAGCGTGTCCTTCGGTCTCGACCACGTCGACTACGAGATCGACCTGTCGGACGAGAACGCCGAGGCGCTCCGGGGCACCTTGGCGCCGTACGTCTCGGCCGCGCGGCGCACCGGTGGTCGCCGGGCCGCCCGCAGCGCTCCCGCGGCTCCGTCGGCCGCGGCGGGTCCGGCTGCCGGGTCGGCGCGCTCGCGGAGCGCGAACGCCGAGATCCGGGCCTGGGCCGCGGAGCACGGGGTCACCCTCGCCGAGCGGGGTCGGCTCCCCGCCCGCGTCATCGAGGCCTTCGAGGCCGGGGACCCCTCGAAGCTGCCCGCCTCCGACGGGGCCGCGTCGGAGGCCCCGGCCGGCGCGCCGGCGCCGGAGCAGACGCCCGAGCCGACGCCGGCGCCCACCTCCGACGCGGCGCCGGGGGACGGGGAGCGGCGCGGCCGAGACGGCCTGACCGGCCCGGAGCGCGAGACGATCCGCAGCTGGGCCGTGGACCAGGGCATCGACGTGAAGCCGCGCGGGATGCTCAAGAAGGACCTGGTCGGCAACTACCGGGCGTGGGAGGCCCGCCGCTAGGGAGGGTCAGGTCGCGGGCCCCTGGCTCGAGCGCTCCGGTTCGGCGCCGTAGCGCAGCCCGTCGACCAGCAGGGCGACCATGCGGTGGGCGCGGGCGGTGTCCTCGGTCCCGGGAGGTGGGATGCAGAGGTTGGACACCGCGCCCAGCAGGTCGTGCGGGTCGACCCCGTCCCGGATCCGCCCGGCCGCCACCGCGGCGTCGAGCAGCGCCCCGAGCGCCGGTCCGAGCTGGTCGGAGAAGTAGGCCGGCAGCGCGGTGAACGCCGGGTCGCCCGAGTGGAGCGCGGCGGCGAGGCCCCGCTTCGCGGCGACGAACTCGGTGTAGCGCTCCAGCCAGAGCTCCAGGGCCTCGTCGGGCGGGTGCGACGCGGCGAGCAGGGGCGCTGCGGCCGCACACGCGTCGACCTCCCGCCGGAAGACCGCGGCGACCAGGTCGGAGCGTCGGGGGAAGTGCCGGTACAGGGTCGCCGTGCCCACCCCGGCGCGGGCCGCGATCGCGCGGACGTGGACGTCGACGCCCTGGGACGCGAACTCCGTCTTCGCCGCCGTGAGCAGCGCGTCCATGTTCCGCTGTGCGTCGACCCGAGGCACCAGGCACCTCCTCGAAGCGGGACCGCGTTCCGGAAACACTGGCGAAGTGGGACATGGTTCCGGTACGGTCCGACGTACCGGGACAGCGTCCCACTTCTTGCCACCCTACGGCACCTGTGCGGCGCCGGAGGACCACCGAAAGGACATCCTGACGTGCAGCACCGCACGCTCGGTCGCACCGGGATCCAGGTCAGCCCCTACGCCCTCGGCGCCATGATGTTCGGCGCGATCGGCAATCCCGACCACGACGAGTCGATCCGCATCATCCATCGCGCCCTCGACGCCGGCGTGAACCTCGTCGACACGGCCGACATGTACTCGCAGGGGGAATCCGAGGAGATCGTCGGGAAGGCATTGAAGGGCAGGCGCGACGACGTCGTCCTCGCCACCAAGGTCTTCGGCCCGATGGGCGACGACCCGAATCGGCGCGGGACGTCGCGCCGGTGGATCCTGACCGAGGTCGAGAATTCGCTCCGCCGGCTCCAGACCGATCACATCGACCTGTACCAGGTGCACCGTCCCGATCCGTCCGTGGACATCGAGGAGACGCTCTCGGCGCTGACCGATCTCGTCCGCAGCGGCAAGGTGCGCGCGATCGGTTCCTCGACCTTCCCGGCCTCGGACATGGTCGAGGCGCAGTGGGCCTCGGAACGCCGCGGGCTGGAGCGCTTCCGCTGCGAGCAGCCCGCGTATTCCGTCCTCAGCCGCGGCATCGAGCGCGAGGTGCTGCCCGTCGCCCAGCGCTACGGCATGGGGACGATCGTCTGGAGCCCGCTCGCCCAGGGGCTGCTGACCGGGCGCGTCCGCCGCGGTGAGCAGACCGACCTGCGCCGGGCGAGCCGGTTCCGCCACCTCAGCGACGCCCGGCGCATCGACGTCGTCGAGCAGTTGCTCCCGGTGGCGCAGGACGCGGGCCTCTCGCTCACCCACCTCGCCATGGCGTTCGTGATCGCCCACCCCGGCGTCACGTCGGCGATCCTCGGTCCCCGCACGATGGAGCAGCTCGACGACCTCCTGGCGGGCGCCGAGGTGCGGCTGTCCGACGACGTGCTCGACGCGATCGACGCGATCGTCCCGCCCGGCACCGACGTCGGGCGCCTGGACATGGCCTACGACCCGCCCGCGATCGGGTCCGTGGCCCTGCGCCGGCGCCCGCTCGCCGACCGGTCCGCCGCGTAGTCGCACGCGCGAGAACCGGTGTCGGGGCTCGGGTGCTCGGGTGTCGGGGCTCGGCTGTCAGGCGCGCCGGCCCCGGGCCGTGACCATCGGCGACGTCGCGAGGTCGGGGACGCGTCCGGCGGCGACGTTCGCCAGGTGCCGGTCGATCTCGGCGTCGGAGGCGATCCCGCCCGCGACGAGACGGTCGCGGATCTGGGCGACGGTGGCGATCTCGAGCGTGGTGCAGGCCGGCGAGGTGATCGGGAAGTACGCGTCGGCGGCCACCTCGGCCAGGCCGAGGTCGCGGAGCCGTCGGGGGAGCGTGCGCCCGTAGGCGAGGTCGGCGGCGCGACCGGCCATGAGGGTGCGGAAGCCGTGGCGCAACCGGTTCGCGAGCTCCTGCTCCGGTCCGTACTCGTCGGGACACAGCAGTGGCTGCAGCCCGGGGTCGGCCTCCTCGAGCAGCAGCCACCCGCCCGGCCGCAACGCGGTGACCATCGCGGCCAGGGCCTCGTCGCGCCGGGGCACGTGGGTCAGGACGAGGCGGGCGTGCACCAGGTCGAACCCGGTGCCGGGCGGATCGTCGACGCCGACGTCGTGGCGCAGCACCCGCAGCTGCGGCGGCCCCGGGGCGTCGAGCCAGGAGGTGTCGATGTCGGTGGCCAGCACGAGGCCCTCGGGCCCGACGCGCTCGGCGAGCCGGTCCGGCACGCTGCGCCCGCCCGCCCCGACCTCCCAGCAGCGCCACCCGGCCGAGATACCGAGCTGGTCGAGGTGGCGGACCGTCGAGGGATCGAAGAGCTCGCGAGCGCACCGAAGCGGGTGCCGGCCTCGCGCTGCCGGTTGGCCAGGAGGTAGCCCTCGTCGTCGTCCACCGGTCGGAGCCTGCAGGTCGGGCGGCCGCGCGGCCAGACTCGTCGTCGGGGACGCGGAGATCCCTCACCCCGCCCGGCGCCACTCCTGCGGCGCGAGCCCGTGGGCGGTGCGGAACCGCCGGATGAAGTAGCCGGGGTCGCGGTAGCCGACGCGGCCGGCGATCGCGGAGACCGTCAGGTCGGTCGTGGCCAGGAGTCGGCGGGCCTCCTGGAGGCGCCGCTCGGTGACCCACTGCCCGACCGTGCGTCCGGTGCGCCGCCGCACGACGGTCGTGACGTGCCCCGGGGAGCGCCCGACGTCGGCCGCCACGTCGCGCGCCGTGATGGGCTCGCCGAAGCGGGCCTCGAGCGCGTCGAAGACCGCCGCCACGAGCGTCTCGTCGGGGTCGCGCGGATCGGCGGGCACGTCCGCGCCGAGTCGCCCGAGCCGGACGAGCAGCAGCGTCACGTGCGCCCGCGCCGCCTCCGCGTACCCGTCGCGCCGGTCGTGCAGTTCCGCGGCGAGCGCGGACAGTTCTGCGAGCCACGCCGGCCGGTCCTCCGGCGGGATGTGGAGCCGTTCGCCGCCGGGCCGCCCGCCCCGCGTGAAGGGGAAGAGCAGCGGGTGCGCCCGCCAGGCCGGTGGCGACGACGGGGCGTCGGGATCGACGAGGTCCGCGGGGAAGAAGACCGACCAGACCTGCACGTCCGGGCCCTCGTCGTCGTGCACCGGGGTGATGACGGCACCCGGCGCGATGACGACGACGTCCCCCGCCCCCACCGACCACGTCCGCTCGTCGACCCGGAGCGTGCGCTCGCCACGCTCGACGTAGAACAGGGCGAGGAAGTCGTGCACGTGGGACCCGAGGCCGGCGCCGCCCTCCCGGCCGGACCCGGCCCGACGGTGCACGGTGACGGCCGGGACGCCGGGCGTGCGCGCGTAGCCCATGACCGGCAGCCCGCCGACGTGCCGCGCCACCGCGTCGTCCGGGTCGCCGGGATTGCCGAGACCGGGATCGGAGGAAAGTCCTGTCGCCACCGGGTTCCGTTCCTTGTCGCCTGGTCGGACGGGATGGAGGCTAGCCCCGTCAGCGGAGAACCGTCCCATCGATCGACGAGGAGCACCAGGATGTCCGACCCGGGACCGACGCCGCAGCAGGAGCGTCCCTTCCTGCCCGCGATGGGCCGGGACGGCCTGTTGCCGCTCTACGACGTGATGGCGTGGCTGCTCGGTGTCGCGCTCGGCCCACCGGCGCCTGGTCGCCGCCGCCGGTCTCGCGCCCGGCGCGACGGTCCTGGAGATCGGGTGCGGCACCGGGAACCTCCTGCGGGCCGCGGCCGACGCGCAGCCCGCGGCGACGGTCGTGGGCCTCGACCCCGACCCGGCCGCGCTGGCACGCGCCCGCGCGAAGGCCGGGCGGCGTCGGATCCGCGTCGAGCAGGGCTTCGCCGACGAGCTCCCGCACCCCGACGGCAGCGTCGACGTCGTGCTCTCGGCCTTCATGTTCCACCACCTGCCCCCGGACGCGAAGCGGTCGATGCTGCGGGAGGTCCGGCGGGTCCTCGTCCCGGGTGGTCGGCTCCTCCTGCTCGACTTCGAGGGTCACCCGCGTCCGCTGCGGATCCTCTCGCCGGTGTTGCGGCTGCTGGGGCACGGTCGGCGGAGCGGGCACGGTCACGACGGGGGCCACGGGCACGACGGGGGCCACGGGCACGGCGACGCCGCGGAGCCGCTCGAGATCGCCCCCAACGGCCCGGCGATGGTCCTGGAGCTGCTCGCCGAGGCCGGGCTCACCGAGGTGGCGCAGGTCGACACCGCGAAGAACGCCTTCGGCCCCTGGATCTCCTACCGCGGGGTGCAGCCTCCCGCCCCGTAGGAGCCGTGTCGGTCCGGAGGCGTCGCCACGATCTCCGTGGGCACCCCCGCCCATGACACCGAACGGCACCCGACGCGACCTCGCGCAACCGACCCGGGAACGCTGACCCGGTGCGACTGGCCACCTTCAACCTGCTCCACGGCCGCTCCCCGGACGACGGCGTCGTCGACGCCGGGCGCCTGCGGGACGCCGTGACGGGCCTGGACGCCGACGTGCTCGCGCTGCAGGAGGTCGACCGCGGTCAGGAGCGGTCGGGACGGGTCGACCAGGCGGCGCTCGCGGCGGAGGCCCTCGGAGCCGTGGACGCCCGCTTCGCACCGTCGTTGATCGGTACGCCCGGGGCGCGGTGGCGCGCGGCCCTGCCGGTCGACGACGCCACCGACCCCGCCTACGGGGTCGGGCTCGTCAGCCGCCTCCCCGTGGCGCGGTGGCGCCGCCTCGCGCTGGGCGGCTCACCGGCGGTGCTGCCGGCCCTGATCGACGGCAGGCGCTTCGCGGTGATCCGTGACGAGCCCCGGGTGGCGCTGGCCGCCGTCCTGGCCCCTCCGGCCCCGGTCGGCACGGTGGTCGCCGTGCACCTGTCGTTCGCCCCCGGGGTCAACGTCGTGCAGCTGCTGCGCCTCGCCCGCGCCCTGCGGGACGCGCCCCGACCCGTCGTCGTCCTCGGGGACCTCAACCTGCCCGGTCCGGTACCGCCCGCGGTCCTGCCGAGCTGGCGCTCGTTGGTGCGTGCGGTGACCTTCCCGACGACCGCCCCGAGCCTGCAGCTCGACCACGCCCTCGCCCGCGAGGATCCCGCGCACCCGCTGCCCGCCGTCCGGCGCGCGTTCGCGGTGCCGTCGAAGGTGTCCGACCACTGCGCCCTGGTCGTCGACCTCGACTCCTGACGATCCGGGATCAGGCCCGGAGGTCCTGCTGCCAGCGTTCCTCGACGCGGCCCAGCTTCCACACCGCCAGCGCGACGACCCACGCGGCCACGAAGAGCCCGACGATGACGAACCCGACGTTGCCGAGGTCGAGCCCGGCGATCCAGGAGAGCGGGCCGGCGTGGATGCCGAGCTGGTCGGCGAGGATCGAGACCAGCTCGATGCCGCCGATGATCAGCGCGACGACCACCGACAGCGCCGTGATCGTGATGTTGTAGAAGACCTTGCGCACCGGCCGCATGAACGCCCAGCCGTAGGCGACGCACATGAACGCACCGTCGAGGGCGTCGAAGAGGCTCATCCCGGCGGCGAAGAGGATCGGCAGCACGAGGATCGCCCACCAGGGCAGCGTCGCCGCCGCGACCCCGCCGGCCAGGACGAGCAGCGAGATCTCGCTGGCGGTGTCGAAGCCGAGGCCGAACAGCATCCCCGTCGGGTACATGTGCGCGGGCTTGCGGACGGCCTTGGTGACGCGCCCGAGGATGCGGTTCATGAAGCCGCGCTCGTCGAGGTGGCGCTCGAGCTCGGCCTCGTCGTAGTCGCCGTGGCGCATCCGACGGAAGATCCGCACGATCCCGACGAGCACGACCAGGTTGATGACGCCGATCAGGATCAGGAACACGCCGCTGACGGCGGTGCCGATGAGCCCCCCGACGACCTTCAACGGCGAGTCGTCGTCGCCGATCTCGGTCGTGACGGCCCGGACGCCCAGTCCGAGGAGCAGCACGAGCACGAACACGATCGTCGAGTGGCCCAGCGAGAACCAGAACCCCACCGAGAGCGGCCGCGCCCGGCTGGTCTCCGCCCCGTCCTCGCCCGCCGCCGGGTCCCCGGCCCGGTCCGCGAGCAGCTTCCGCGTGGTGTTGTCGATCGCGGCGATGTGGTCCGCGTCGAACGCGTGGCGCATCCCGAGCAGGTAGGCGGTCAGACCGAGACCGAGCCCGAAGACCCCCGCGCCGCCCAGCTGGTAGTGCGCCGGTGCGATGAAGAACGCGAGGGTTCCCCAGCCGAGCACGTGCAGCAGGAGGACGAACCCGACCATCCCCACCACGGACCGCTTCTCCGGGCGGTTGAGGGCGAAACGGCGCGTGGGGGCGGGCGCAGTCATGGTCACGGGACAGCACGCTCCCTCGACCGTGTCGCTGATGCAAGCCTTGTGCAGTTGAGCTGTGCATGCAGTCAGGGCCGAATGGCGGAACGTGGGGTGGTGCCCGGTCGGTTCGACGACGGCCGGGCCGAGTCGCCGCGACTCGGTCGGTTCGGAGTGGACCGTGTCCGTTGGACGCGGTCTGTCCGGGTGGGTGCGGACGGTGCCCTGGTGCCGGTGGTCGGCGCGCGTCCACCTCGACACGACGGCAATCGGGCGACCGAGTCGTCGCGACTCGGTCGGATCGGGGTGGAACCGTGTCCGATGGACACGGTCTGGCCGGGCAGGATGCGACGGGCCGGCCGGGGAATTGCTCCGTTTGACCGCTTCCGTTGTTCGAACACATGTTCGACACTTGGTGGGTGGCTACGCCCGTCGAACCGTCCCCACCCTGGGACGACCCCCCACCCACCTGGGACGACGTCTGCGCCTGGTTCGACGACCAAGAACTCGCACCCATCCCCGACGACGTCCCCGAGTGGCTCCTCGACGACGACACCGAGGACACCGATGAGGTCGACGACTACCCCGACCGCATTGAGGACGCCGCGGCGGCCGCAGCCGAGTGGGCGGTGCCCGGCGTTGCAGCCTCGAACGAGCCCGAAGACAGCCGCCTCTCGGCCGGGTCGCGGGCGGCGTTGGCCGAGACCGCGGCGGCGTTCACCGCGCTGCGCCTGGCGCAGGCCCGCTGCTACCGGGCCATCACGTCTCTGGAGGCCGGGGACGCGGTCGCCGAGTCCGGGTACCGCAACCTGTCCCGACTGCTCAACGACCACGTACGCATCGACGACAAGGAAGCCACCCGCCTGGCCCGCCACGCCCGCTCCCTGACCACCACCGTGTCCCCGACCGGAACGGCGATGTCCCCGGAGCTGCCGGCCACCGCAGCGGTCGTCACGGCCGGCACCATCGGCCCCGGTCACGTCGAGGTCATCCGCGCCACCATGCGACGCCTCGCCGCCGTCATCCCCGCCATCGCCCCGGACATCCTCGCCGTCACCGAGACCCAACTCGCGCAGTTGGCCACCACCCACAGCCCCGCCGCCCTGGGCGAGGCCGCCACGGCGATCCTGGCGTTGCTCGACCCCGACGGCACCGCCCCCGAGGACACCCCACCGCCACCGAACGAGCTGCACTACCTGCGGCGGCGCAACGGCGCCCTGGTCGGGAAGTTCACCTACCGCGACCCCGCCGCCGCCGAAGCCCTGCACACCGCGCTCTGCGCGGCGACCCCGCCCCCGGAACCGACCCCCGAACCACCCCCACACGGCGAAGGCCCGCGGGGGGAGAGCTACCACGCCCAAGGGTTGCCGACCCTGCCCGAACGCCGCGCCCACGGCCTGCTCGACCTCGCCGCCCAAGCCCTCACCCGCGGCCTGGACATCGACCACCCGACTTCCACCGATCCCCGGCCCGCAGCATCAGAGCGAGCCGCCGAGGACACCACCTCCGCCGGCATCTTCGACACCAACGACGACCAGGCCGACCAGGCCGACACCGCCGACCAGGCCGACCAGGCCGACCAGGCCGACCAGGCCGACCAGGCCGACCAGGCCGACCAGGCCGACGCAGGCCCACTCCGCCAACGCCGACGGCCTCGAAGCGGACGGCCACGTTGGCGAGGCTGGGGACCGCGGTTCGCCGCCGGACTCGCCTGCGGGGGCTCCACCGACCGCGGTCTCCACCGGGGCCTCCACCACCGGCGCCTCCACCACCCGGCCACCGGGGCCGCCGGGGTGGACCCGCGCCGATCTCGAAGGTGGGGAACGGGTCGCGCTCACGGTCACCCTGAACTACGACACCCTGCGCGCCGCCCTGACCCAACCGACCGGACCCACCCCCGGACTGCCCCCACAACTGGCCCTGCTCGGCGAGAACACCTGGATCCGCCCCGACACCGCCCGCCGCCTGGCCTGCGACGCCGAAATCATCCCCGTCGCCCTCAACAGCACCGGCGACATCCTCGACCTCGGCCGCAAACACCGCCTGGTCACCACCGGCCTGCGCCGCGCCGTCATCGCCCGCGACCGCCACTGCGCCCACCCCGGCTGCCGCCGCCGAGCCCGCACATGCCAGGCCCACCACATCCAACACTGGGCCGACGGCGGCGACACCAGCCTCGAGAACTGTGTCCTGCTCTGCTCCTATCACCACCACCTGATCCACCACAGCAGCTGGACCATCCACATGATCAACGGCCTGCCCTGGTTCACCCCACCCGCCTGGCTCGACCCCCAACAACAACCCCGCCACAACCGACCCTGGCTCACCCACCAACCCGCCGCCTGAGAGCTGCATCCGACGACCCCGTGGCGGAGCCCGCGCGAGCCGGCGCGCGGCGGCCGCCGTCGAGACCGACCTCGTGAGCGAGAACGGTCGGGTCGCCGCTTTCGTCCTGCTCCTGGGGTGGCTCGGCGGGTTCCGGGTCGGTTGCCGCCGCTTCTCGGCGGTCACCCAGCAGCATGACGTTCGCCGAGTATCAGGACGAGCTGTACACCCAGGGACGACACGGGAATTCCCCGCAGTATCCGATCGCCCTCGCCGACCTCGAGGAGAAGGCGTCGCACATGATGACGCCGAAGACCTGGGGCTACGTCGCCGGCGGGTCCGGGAACGAGCACACACAGCGCGCCAACATCGCGGCGTTCGAGCAGTGGGGGCTCTACCCGCGGATGCTGGTCGCCCCCGAGGAGCGGGACCTGTCGATCGAGCTGTTCGGGATCCGGTTCCCGTCGCCGATCTTCATGGCGCCCATCGGCGTGTACGGACCCTGTTCGCAGGACGGGCACGGCGACCTGCACTGCGCGGAGGCCTCCGCGCGGACCGGCGTCCCGTTCTTCGCGGGCACGCTCTCGGCGGACCCGATGGAGGAGGTCGCCCCGGTGCTGGGGGAGACCCCCGGATTCTTCCAGCTCTACACCCCGCCGGACCGGGACCTCGCCGCGAGCCTCGTCCACCGGGCCGAGGCCGCCGGGTTCAAGGGCATCGCCGTCACCCTCGACACCTGGGTCACCGGGTGGCGCCCGCGCGATCTCCGCGGCTCGCACTACCCGCAGGTCCCCAGCACGTGCCTGACCAACTACACCAGCGACCCGGAGTTCCGGAAGCGTCTCGGTCCGGGCGACGACCCCGTCGAGACCTTCATCCAGTCGCTACCGATCTTCGGTGGGCCCTTCCGCTGGGAGGACCTCGAGTGGCTCCGGGCGGAGACCGACCTGCCGATCATGGCCAAGGGCATCTGCCACCCCGAGGACGCCCGGCGCATGAAGGACTACGGCGTCGACGCGATCTACTGCTCGAACCACGGCGGGCGCCAGGCCAACGGCGGACTGACGACACTGCAGTGTCTGCCTGGCGTGCTCGAGGCCGCGGACGGACTACCCGTCCTGTTCGACTCCGGGGTCCGCAGCGGGACCGAGGTGATCAAGGCCCTGGCTCTCGGCGCGACGGCCGTGGGGATCGGACGCCCGATCGCCTACGGGCTGGCGATCGGCGGCGCCGCGGGCGTCGAGCACGTGCTGCGCATGATCCTGGCCGAGGCCGACCTGATCATGGCGGTCGACGGATATCCGACGCTGAAGGACCTCACGCCCGACGCGCTGGTCCGCACCGTGTGACGGTCCGCCGCCACAGGGCCGGGCCGACCGCGATCGGGCCGGCCCCGCACCCGGCGTCACACTTACCCGGCGTCGGGCTCACCAGCCGATCTCGCCGTCGTCCTCGACGAAGGTGCCGGTCGGGCCGTCCTCGCCGATGGAGGCGAGCCGGGCGACGGTCGCGGCGCTGATCTCGACCGGGCGGCCGTGGGGGTTCGCGACGCCGCCGAGCTCGGTGGCGGTGTAGCCGGGCTCGATCGCGTTGATCTTCACCTCGGGCACGGCGCGCGCGTACTGGACGGTGAGCATCGAGACGGCCGCCTTGGTCGCGGCGTAGACGACGGCCTGGACCTGGGACGCGGGGAGCGCGGGGTCGTGGTTGGCCGTGAACGAGCCGAGCGCGCTCGAGACGTTGACGACGACGGGGTTCGCGGACTTCCGCAGCAGCGGGAGCGCCGCCTCGGTGACCCGGATGACGCCGACGGCGTTGGTGTCGAACATCGTCAGGGCGTCGGGCCCGTTGAGGGCGAGCATGGCGATGCCGGCGTTGTTGACGAGCACGTCGAGCCCGCCCTCGGACTCGATCGCGGCGAGTGCCGCCGCGACGGAGTCGTCGTCGGTGACGTCGAGCTGGACGGCGCGGGCGCCGATCTCGTCGGCGACCTCCCGGCCGCGGGCCTCGTCGCGGGCGCCGACGTAGACGGTGTGCCCGGCGGCGACGAGCTGGCGGGCGGTCTCCTTGCCGAGGCCGCGGGTGGCTCCGGTGATCAGTGTCGTGGTCATGGCCCCAGCGTCGGCGCCCTCGGGCGGCGCAGGCAGTCGTCGGGTCGTCGTAGGACTGCCAGGACCAGGACAGCCAGGACCAGGACAGGGTCGGTGGCCCGGCGGACACTCGACGACGTGGACACCTGGGAGTTCGGGCGGATGGTGCGCCGGTCGCGCGACCGGATCGCGCCCGCGACGGTCGGGCTGGCGACGGGCGGGCGCCGCCGGGCCACCGGGCTGCGCCGCGAGGAGCTCGCCGGGCTCGCCGGGATCTCCGCCGACTACCTGACCCGGCTCGAGCAGGGACGGGCGAGGTCGCCCTCCGCGCAGGTCGTGGAGTCGCTGGCCCGCGCCCTGCGCCTGCCCGACGTCGAGCGTGACCTCCTCCACCAGCTCGCCGGTCACGCCGCCCCCGGACCCGACGTGGTCCCCTCGCGCATCACGGCGAGCGTGCAGCGCCTGCTCGACCGGCTGGCGCACACGCCCGTGGCGGTCTACGACGCGACGTGGACGCTGCTGGTGGCCAACGCGCCCTACGACGCCCTGATGGGGGAGACGTCGGGCTGGCGCGGGCTCGAGCGCAACGCGGTCTGGCGCAACCTCGTGGGACCCGGCAACCGGGTCGTCCACACCCCCGAGGAGCTGGCCGAGCACGGGGCCCTCCTGGTCGCGGACCTGCGCCTGACCGCCGCCCGCTATCCCGACGACCGGTCGCTGCGGCGTCTCGTCGCGGATCTCGCCGCCGGGAGCCCACGGTTCGCCGAGCTGTGGGAGTCCGGGACCGATCCCCGGCCGCGTCGGGACCCGTCGAAGCACAAGGTCATCGACCACCCCACGGTCGGGCGCATCACCCTCGACTGCGACACGCTCTTCGTGGCCACCGACGACGTGCGGATCATGGTCTACACCGCCGAGCCCGGCTCCGAGGACGCCGAGCGGCTCGCGCTCGCGGTCGTCGTCGGGACCCAGACGCTCGTCGAATAGGGAGCACGCCACGGAATGCCCCGGGGGTGGGTCGGGGTTCTGGCCCGACATGAGCGAGGAGACCGTGGAACTGAGCCCGACGGACTGGGTCAGCGGGCAGACCGAGAAGATCCTGTCGACCGGGACGACGGAGGGCGTGGAGGTGCACGGCTCGCCGGTCGTGCTGCTGACGCTGCGCGGGGCGAAGTCGGGCAAGCTGCGCTACACGCCGGTGATGCGCGTGGAGCACGACGGCAGCTACGCCGTCGTCGCCTCGAAGGGTGGCGCCCCGGAGAACCCCGTCTGGTACCACAACATCAAGGCCCACCCGGAGTTCCCGCTCCAGGACGGCACCCAGACCAAGACCTACGTCGCCCGTGAGGTGTCCGGCGAGGAGCGCGCGCAGTGGTGGGAGCGGGCCGTCGCCGCCTTCCCGAACTACGCCGAGTACCAGACCAAGACCGACCGGCAGATCCCGGTCTTCGTGCTCGACCCGAAGTAGACCCGTCGACGCAGACGGGCCGGAGCGTCGCCTCCTGGGCCGGGGCTGGCGCAGCGAGGCCGTGCTGGTCGGGGGGCGGTGGGTGGACCGGACGGCCCGCCGCCCCGACGCCGAGCCCGGGCTGCGTCGGGAGACGACGCTCCTGCCCTGGCTGGCGCCCCGGCTTCCGCTGCCCGTGCCCCGCCCCACGGTGGTCGCGGAGTCACCGCTGACCGTGCGGCACGAGCTGATCCGCGGCGTGCCCGCGACGGTCCGGACCGCGGCCCGGGGTCGTCGGCTCGGGGCGTTCGTCCGTGCCCTGCACGATGTGCCGGTCGCGCAGGCGGTCGCCCACGGCCTCCCCGGGGCCGAGATCACCCGGGACCGCCGCGACCGCGCCTTCGCGCGCTTCACGGCCGAGGTCGCCCCGGCGCTTCCCGACGACCGCCCGTTGCGTGCCGCGCTCGACCGGCTCGACGACGCCCCGGCCGAGGTCGTCGTCCACGGCGACCTCCGCGCCGACCACGTGCTCGTCGACGCCGGCGAGATCGCCGGGGTCATCGACTGGGGCGAGGCGAGGGCCGGCGATCCCGCGAAGGACCTGGAATGGCTGCTCCTCGACACCGCGGCCGAGGTCGCGGCCGCCGTCGTCGAGGCCTACGGGACGGATCTGACCGGCCGCGCCCGTGACTGGCGGGCCGTGGGTCCCTGCTACGCCTGGGCCCACGGTGTGGACACCGGCGACGCCGCCCTCGTCGCGGCGGCGATCGAGCAGCTCGCGGCGGCCTCGCGTCCCTGACGGTTCGCGTCCCTGACGGTTCGCATCACCGAGGGCTCGTGTCACTGAGAGCTCGCCGGTCAGGCGTGCCCGAACGACTCCGGCACGGACGGTTCCGGCTCGGCGGCCGGGTCCGCCGCGGGCCGGGGCCGGGACACGATGATCTGGGCGATGCCGACGGCGAGGACGCCGATGGTCAGCAGCCGCTCGGCGGCGGGCAGCTCGCGGACGTAGCCGTAGATCTGGGTGCCCACGGCGAACAGCTGGGCGCCCAGCGGGAGGGCGATGGCGGGCCACCCGGTGATCTCCCGCGCCGCCCGGGGCCGTGAGGGCAGACGAGTCGCCCCGACGGCGAACGCGAGGGCGCCCGCGCTCCAGAGGAAGTCGTAGGGGCCTTCGTGGGACACCGCCTGCGTCGCCGAGAGGCTGTAGAACGCGTCGGCCACGGTGAGGCAGACCAGCCCGGCCCCGACCCACGGCCAGCTGCCGACGAGCCGCCACGACATGAGCGGGAGCGTGCCGAGCAGGGCGCCGAGGAGCAGGACGTCGCCGAGGGGGTAGGCGACGGTGACCACGAGCCCGAGCGGATCGACCGGCGAGTTCTCGGCGACCGGCAGGATGACGAGCGCGACGCCGGGGGTCGCGACGATGAGGACGATGACGAGGCCGTCGAGCCAGCGGTGCCAGGGGACGTCGACGACGCGGGCCCGGACCATGAGCGCCAGCCCCGCCATGAACAGCGGGTAGGTGGCCAGGTAGAGCGCGTCGGTCGGGTTGGGGACCGGCACCGGACCGCCGCGCGAGTACAGCGCGCCCCACGTGATCTCCGCGAGCGCGAAGAGCAGGAGCGCGCTCGCGAAGCACCACCAGGCAGCGCGGCCGGGGCCCGGCCTCCGGCGGACGGCTCCCCGCGCGCAGACCGCGCTCGAGGCGAGGATCAGCGTGGCGTGCAGCCAGTCGTCGATGATCGGGACGTCCGGCGCGTCGTTCCCGGCCGCGATCTGGTGGACGGCCTCGACGATCAGCCCGACGAGCAGGGCCCCGGCGACGACCCACGTGCGCCGGGGGCGGTGGGGGATCATCGCGGCGTCGTCCTCACCGCTGCTGGGCGAGCGCGAGGACCTCCTCGAAGCCGGCGACGAGGCAGTCCCGGAACAGCGCCGGGTCGGTGATCGCGGCCGGGTCGAGCGTCGCGGCGATGCAGCAGGTGTCCTCGTGCGAGGTCAGCGCGATCATCGCGGCCCCGCCGGGCAACGGCGCGAACGGGTAGCTGCGCACGATCCGTGCCCCGGCGAGGTACGAGGGCCGCCGCATCCCGGGGACGTTGCTGGCCTGCAGGTCGTTGGCCCGCGTGGCACCGCCCTGGACGCGGGCGAGCAGGGGCGGGGGCAGGACGGCGAGCAGCGGGGCGATGATGCCGAGCGCGTCGACGACCCGCTCGGTGGTGACCGCCCGGACGATCGCCCCGACCTGCGCGATCCGGGTCGCGGCATCGACGTCGTCGAGCGGCACCGCGAACCGGGTGCCCGCCCAGTGGTTGCCGCCCATCGGGTCGGACCGCTCGCGGGTGTTCACCGGCATGCCCACCGGGATGCGGGCGGGGACCGGCACCCCGAGCGCCACGTGGTAGCGGCGCATGGCCCCGAACAGGGCGGCGAGGAAGGCGTCGTTGAGCGACCCGCCCGCCGCCTTCCCGGCCGCCTTGAGCGTGGCGAGGTCGATGTCGAGCGCCTCGAAGCGCCGGTTGAGGCTGCGGGCGCGCAGCGCGGGGGAGCCGGCGAGGGTCGGCGGGATGGCGGCGCGTGCCGCGGACCAGAGGACGTCCCAGCCGTCGGCGAGCGTGGCGACCGGCGCGACCGCCGCGCGCCCCAGCGTCGTCGCCCCCGTCCGGACCCCGGAGACCACGGCGGGCGGGGCGGCGACCAGGGCCCGGGCGGCCTGCGCGGCGGTGAGCTCGATCCGCGAGGGCGGCGTCGCGCTCGGCGGCGGGGGCTCCGGCCGGTCCTCGGAGCGCTCCCGCGTACTGCTGTGCAGCATCCCCAGGATCTGCACCAGCCCGAGCCCGTCGGCCAGGCTGTGGTGGACCTTGAGCAGGTAGCCGGCACGGCCGCCGTCGAGACCCTCGACGAGGAGCGCCTCCCAGGGTGGCCGGCTGCGGTCGAACGGCGTCATGGCGGTCAGCGCGGCCTGGTCGAGCAGTTCGCGCAGGCCCCCGCCGTCGGCGAGCCGCATGCGTCGCAGGTGGAACGACAGGGCGAAGTCCGGGTCGGGGACCCACGCCGGGGCGCCCCATCCCCACGGCTCCATCACCCGCTGGCGCAGCCGCGGCACGACGCGGGTGGCCCAGTCGTGGGCGGCCACGAGCCGGTCCCACCCGGGCTCGGCGTCGAGCACGTCGACGATCATGACGACGGAGCGCAGCCGCGGATCGACCTCCGCCCGCCACATCATCGCCTCGAGCGGGTTCATCTCGCCCGGGGTGTCCGCCAGCGGGTCGTGCTCGTCGGCCACCGGCGTCCTCCCGTCCGTCGAGGTGGCGTTCAGCGTCGGAGGGACGAGCGCTTCGCGCCGCCGAAGATCGCGGTGGCGAGGAACAGGATGATGCCGATGACGGCCAGCCACACGAGGCCCTTGACCAGGAACCCGAGGAGCACGAGCACGAGCCAGATGACCAGGGCGATGACGAGGATTGCGAGCACGGTGCCTTCTCCCTGCGGGGAAGGTCGAATCCTCCCCGGACGCTCCCAGCGTGTCAGGTCCGCGGCCCGGTGACGAGCAGGGCGGGGACGCCGGACCGAGACGTCCCGGGATGCCGGGATCGGGGGGTGCCGGTGTCGCGCCGACGTGAGGTCGCGGGCTCCGCGCGCTGGCCGAGCGGGCCGCACCGGCGCACCATGGAGGCCGGGTGGGGAGCCGCCCCGCTGCGAGGGGAAGCCTCCGATGAACGTCGTCGTGATCGTGATCGTCGTGGTCGTCCTGCTGGCCGTCATCGTGCCGTCGATGACGTTCCGCCTGGTGCAGCAGTACGAGCGGGGCGTCGTCCTGCGGTTCGGCCGCCTACTGCCCGCCGTGCGCCAGCCGGGGCTCCGGGCGATCGTCCCGATCGCGGACCGGATGCGGAAGGTGTCGGTCCAGACGGTGGTGCTGGACGTCCCCTCGCAGAGCTCGATCACCCGCGACAACGTGACGATCGGCGTCGACGCGGTCGTGTACTTCCGCGTCGACGACCCGGTCCGCGCCGTGATCAACGTGGAGAGCTACGTCCAGGCCACGTCGCAGGTCGCCCAGACCTCCCTGCGGTCGGTGATCGGGCGCTCCGACCTGGACACCCTGCTGTCCGACCGCGCGCGCATCAACGCCGAGCTCCGGGACGTCATCGACGCCCCGACCGAGGAGTGGGGCATCGTCGTCGAGCGCGTGGAGATCAAGGACATCTCGCTGCCCGAGAGCATGCGCCGCTCGATGTCCCGTCAGGCCGAGGCGGAGCGCGACCGGCGGGCCCGCGTCATCGCCGCCGACGGCGAGCTGCAGGCCTCGAGCAAGCTGTCCGAGGCCGCCGAGACGATGAGCGGCACCCCGGGTGCGCTCCAGCTGCGCCTGCTCCAGACCGTGACCGACGTGGCGTCGGAGAAGAACAGCACGCTCGTCATGCCGTTCCCCGTCGAGCTGCTGCGCTTCTTCGAGCAGGTCACCGCCGGGAAGCCGGGGCCGGTGGCCGAGCGGACCGCCCCCGACGAGCCGGTCGATCCGCCCGAGCCACCCGCGACGCCGGACGCAGCGGTGCCCCCCGTGATCACCACAGACGTCCCGGCAGATCGTCCGTGAGCCCCGCCAGCTCCTCACGGCTGACGGCCGAGTAGACCGCCGCCACCCGCTCGTCGTACTCGGCCAGGCTCAACCGCCCCTGCTCGAGGGCACGCGTGAGCCGGGCGATGACCAGCGCGCGCTCCCGGTCGGAAGCGCGGATCCCGTGGTGCTCCGCGTCCACCTGCTCCGCCGTCCCCGTCGCCGTCCGCCCGGACCTGCCCCGGTCGGGACCGCCTCCCGAGAGCCTACGAGCCCGCGCGGGTCCGCCGGTGGATCGCGACGCCCGGCGGGATCGGGGGTGCCGCCCCGGAGCCGCCCGCCACAGCGGACGGCCCCGGGTACCGGGACTCAGAAGTAGGTCTTGCGCCCGACGGGCCGCCCGACCGCGCCGAGCAGGGTGAGGATCAGCCCGACGACGAGCAGGATCCAGCCGATGGTCCCGATGATGCTGGGGACGGGCGCCACGTAGGCCACCACGATGAGGATGATGCCGAGAATGATCACAGTTTTCCTCCGGAGAGTGGGGGAGCGAGTGCCGGGCGAATCCGGATCTCTCTCCGGAAGTCGGTTCCCGACACACCGGAGAACGAGCCCGGGTGAGGTCGCGGTACTGACAATCGATTGATCTCGACAGAATTGCGCCACTCGCTCCCGCGACGTCGCGACCGGTCGAACGCGATTGGTCCCCACGGCGAACACGGGCACCGAGTTCGCTTCTCCGCGAGGCGAATCCGTCCACGATTCACCGGCTGCTCGGCCCGAGCCGGCCCGCCCCCACCGTCGACGCGGGGCCCTCGCGCTGTGGGGCCTGCCCGAGCACGATGGCCGCTGCCACGAGGAGGAGGGCCGATGCCGAACGGTCGGGTGCAGTCGTTGCTGGACGCCGTCGACGGGTTGCTGCCCGGGACGCGGGAGCTCTACACGGACCTCCACGCCCATCCGGAGCTGTCCATGCAGGAGCACCGCACCGCCGAGCAGGCGGCCGCCCGGCTCTCCGACGCCGGGTTCGAGGTGACCACCGGGGTCGGCTCGACCGGCGTCGTCGGCGTGCTGCGCAACGGGCCGGGCCCGACGGTGGCCCTGCGCGCGGACATGGACGCGCTCCCGGTGCGGGAGGCCACCGGACTCCCCTACGCCAGCACGGTGACCGCGACGGACGCCGACGGTCAGGAGACCCCGGTCGGGCACGCGTGCGGCCATGACATGCACGTGGCCTGGCTGGCCGCGGCCTCGACGCTCTTCGGGACCCACCGCGACGCGTGGTCGGGGACCCTCGTCGCGTTGTTCCAGCCCGCCGAGGAGACCGGGACCGGTGCCCGGGCGATGGTCGAGGACGGACTGGTCCGGCGCTTCCCGACCCCCGACGTGGTGCTGGGCCAGCACGTCATGCCCGCGCCCGCCGGGCTCGTCAGCACCAGGCCGGGCACGGTCACCTCCGCGTCCGACGTGTGGCGGATCCGGATGTTCGGCCGTGGCGCCCACGGGTCGATGCCCGAGGCGGCCGTCGACCCGGTGGTGATGGCCGCCTCCACGGTGCTGCGCCTGCAGACCGTCGTGTCTCGCGAGCTGGGCATGAACGAGCCCGCCGTGCTGACCATCGGCGTGCTGCGGGCGGGCAGCAAGGAGAACGTCATCCCGGACGAGGCGACGCTCGGGCTGAACCTGCGCTGCTACGACGAGGGCGTGCGCGCTCGCGCCCAGGACGCGATCCGGCGCATCGTGGCGGCCGAGGCGCAGGCCGCCGGGGCGCCGCGGGCCCCGGAGATCACGCCCGTGGAGACCTACCAGGTCACCGACAACGACCCGACGACCACCGACCGGGTGCTCGCGGCCTTCCGTGACCACTTCGACGCGGACCGGGTGCAGCCGATGGGCCCGAGCTCGGCGAGCGAGGACTACGGCGTGCTCGGCCGGGCCTGGGGAGCGCCGTCGGTGTTCTGGTTCGTGGGGGGCGCCGACCCCGACACGTACGACACCCTGGCCCGGGAGGGCCGGCTCGCCGAGCTGCCCACCAACCACAGCCCGCAGTTCGCCCCGACGCTGGACCCGACGGTGCGCACCGGCGTGGAGACGCTGGTGACCGCGGCCGGGTCGTGGCTGGCGGCGGACCAGTCACCGGGGTGACCACGGCATCGGCGACGGCGCTCGCGCTCGACCTCGCCGGGACGTTCGCGTTCGCCCTCAACGGCGCGCTGACCGCGGTGCGGACCGCGCGGCTGGACATCGTCGGCGTGGTGGTCCTCGCGATGATCACGGCGCTGGGCGGGGGCATCCTGCGCGACGTCCTGCTCGGTGCGCTGCCCCCGGCGACCTTCAGCGACTGGCGCTACCTGGTGGTGGCCGCCGCGGGCGGGCTCGTCGCGTTCGTGCTGAGCCGCCAGCTCGAACGCCTCGCCACGCCGATCGCGGTGTTCGACGCCCTGGGGCTGAGCCTCTTCGCGGTGACCGGGGCGGGGAAGGCCCTGGCCCTGGGCGCCGGCGTCGGGCAGTCGATCCTGCTCGGCACCATCACCGCCGTCGGCGGCGGCACCCTCCGGGACGTGCTGGTCCGCCGCGTCCCCACCGTCCTGAGCAGCGAGCTGTACGCGATCCCCGCGGCTGTCGGCGCCGCCGTCGTGGTGGTGGCGGCGCGCCTCGGCGTCGGAGGGGAGGCCTGGGCGCTGGTCGGGGCGGGCGCCTGCCTGGCTATCCGGCTGCTCGGCCTCCGGTTCCGGATCGACGCGCCCCACCCACCGGGCGCGCCGATGCCAGGGGACGCGCCTGCGGACACCGAGCACCCCGAGGACGGGGCCCCCGGGCAGGCCCTGGGTCAGGACTAGGTACTTGGCCGGTGTGTCCCGCGCCACGACCAGGGACCGTGCAGGAGCACGCCTGGTCCGGCCTCCCTCGCCGGCCACCACCACCAGGGAGGGTGCGATGACGCAGAGCCTCGACCGAATCGGCGACAGCATCGAGAAGGTGCTCTCCGACGCCGTCGTCGACGACCGCGAGTCCGGGGTCGTGAAGGCCAACCGCCGGATCTTCACCGACGAAGAGATCTTCGAACTCGAGATGAAGCACATCTTCGAGGGGAACTGGGTCTACCTCGCGCACGAGAGCCAGGTCGCCGAGCCGGGTGACTACGTCACCACCTACATCGGCCGCCAGCCGATCATGGTCACCCGGGACAAGGACGGCGGGCTGCACTGCCTGATCAACGCGTGCGCCCACCGCGGGGCGATGCTCTGCCGCAAGAAGCGGGACAACCGCAAGACGCTGACCTGCCCGTTCCACGGCTGGACCTACCGCAACGACGGCACGCTGCTCAAGGTCAAGGACCCCGAGGGCGCGGGCTACCCCGACAACTTCGCCACCGACGGCTCGCACGACCTGGTCACGGTGCCGGTGTTCGAGAACTATCGCGGGTTCCTGTTCGGCAGCCTGAACCCCGACGTCCTCCCGCTGACCGAGCACCTCGGGGACACCACCGAACTGATCGACATGATGGTCGACCAGTCGCCCGAGGGACTCGAGGTGCTGCGCGGCTCCTCGACCTACACCTTCGACGGCAACTGGAAGGTGCAGGCGGAGAACGGCGCCGACGGCTACCACGTCACCGCGCTGCACTGGAACTACGCGGCGACGACCTCGCGGCGCGAGAGCGGCGAGTCCACGAACGAGACGAAGGCGCTCGACGCCGGCGGCTGGGGCAAGTCCGGCGGCGGTTACTGGTCGTTCCCGCACGGCCATCTGTGCCTGTGGACCTGGAAGGCCAATCCCGAGGACCAGCCGCTCTACAGCGAGATCGACTCGCTGAAGGAGCAGTTCGGCGACGCCACCGGCGACTTCATGGTGCGCGGCTCCCGGAACCTGTGCCTCTACCCGAACGTCTACCTGATGGACCAGTTCTCGACGCAGATCCGGCACTTCCGTCCGATCGCGCCGAACCAGACCGAGGTCACGATCCACTGCATCGCGCCGAAGGGCGAGAGCGACACGGCGCGGGCGAACCGCATCCGCCAGTACGAGGACTTCTTCAACGCCTCGGGCATGGCCACCCCCGACGACCTCGAGGAGTTCCGGGCCTGCCAGCTCACCTTCCGGGCCACCACCGCGCCCTGGAACGACATGAGCCGTGGGGTGAAGCACTGGATCGACGGGCCGGACGAGGTCGCGTCCGCGCTGGGCATGGACGGGGTCATCTCGTCGGGGGCGAAGAACGAGGACGAGGGCCTCTATCCCGCCCAGCACGGCTACTGGCTCGAAGTCATGCGCTCCGCTCTCGCGGCCGAGAAGGAGGCGTGATCGTGACGACGACCGAGAACAGCGCCGCCGAAGGCTCCACCGGGGCGACCGGGAACGCGCTGATCACCCAGAACCTCATCGAGCAGTTCCTCTACCGCGAGGCGCGCTACCTCGACGACCGCGAGTTCGAGCGCTGGCTCGAGTGCTACGCCGACGACGTCGTGTACTGGATGCCGTGCTGGGACGACCACGACACCCTCACCGAGGACCCGCAGCGCGAGATCTCGCTGATCTACTACTCGAACAAGGGCGGCCTCGAGGACCGGGTCTTCCGCATCCGCACCGAGCGCTCGAGCGCCACCTCGATCCCGGAACCGCGCACCAGTCACAACCTCTCGAACGTCGAGGTGATCGAACGGCGCGGGGACCTGGTCGACGTGCGGTTCAACTGGCACACGATGTACTTCCGGTACAAGACGATCGACCCGTACTACGGGACGTCCTTCTACACGATCGACTTCTCCGGCCCGTCACCGTTGATCCGCCGCAAGACCGTGGTGCTCAAGAACGACTACATCCACCACGTCGTCGACATCTACCACTTCTAGGGAGATGACGGCAGTGACCACAGCTACCCACGACGTCGCCCTGTCCTTCGAGGACGGCGTCACCCGGTTCGTGAAGTGCCGCGAGGGCCAGACCGTGATGGACGCGGCCTACCGCTCGAAGATCAACATCCCGGTCGACTGCAGCGACGGTGCCTGCGGCACGTGCAAGTCGTTCTGCGAGTCGGGCGAGTTCGAGATGGACGACTACGTCTCCGACGCGCTGGCACCCGACGAGGAGGCCGCCGGCTACGTCCTGACCTGCAGCATGTCCCCGACGTCGGACCTCGTGCTGCAAATCCCGACGACGTCGGCCGTCGCGAGGACCAGCGCCGGGTCGTTCACCGCGACGGTCACCTCGGTCGAGCGCCTGTCGGAGACGACGATGTCGCTGACGCTGGACTGCGACGACCGCGAGAAGCTCGTCTTCCTACCGGGCCAGTACGTCAACATCGCCGTCCCCGGCACCGACCAGACCCGGTCGTACTCGTTCTCCAGCGCCCCCGACGCCGAGCGGCTGACCTTCCTGATCAAGCTCTCGCCCGGTGGGATCATGTCGGACTGGCTGGAGAACACGGCCGCCGTCGGCGACTCGGTGCAGTTCACCGGTCCCCACGGCAGCTTCTTCCTGCGCGAGTCCGAGGCGCCGCTGCTGCTGCTCGCCGGCGGGACCGGGCTCGCCCCGATCCTGTCGATCCTGCGCCGCCTCGAGGCCTCCGGGAGCTCCCGCCCCACCCACCTGATCTACGGAGCGAGCACCGACGACGACGTCGTCGAGCTGGAGACCCTCGCCGCGCTCGAGGAGTCGTTGGCGACGTTCACCTGGGCGCACACCGTCGCCGCCGAGGACACCACGGCGCAGCGGCGGGGCTACGTCACCGCCCACACCGCACCGGAGCACCTGCACGACGGCGAGGCCGCGGTGTACCTGTGCGGGCCGCCGCCGATGGTCGACGCGGTGCGCGCGGACTTCTCCGAGCGGGGGTTCGAGCCCGCCGGCTTCTACTACGAGAAGTTCGCCCTGGCCGCGAAGCCGGACGCCGAGCAGAGCGCCGAGCACGACGTCGAGGCGGCCCGGCCGGAGACCGACGCGACCACGCCGGCCGTCGGGTCCGTCGGACCCGTCGAATCCCTCGGGACCGAGACGGCGCCGGGAGCCGACGCCCGGGTGGCGGTCGCCTCGGACCTCCCCGAGAGCAGCCCCGTCGAGGACCTGCCGCGGCGGGTGCTCGGCCGGATCGTGCTGCCGAGGGGCGAGCACGGCACCGGGGGTGGGCGGGTCACCGACGACGACGACGACCTGCTGATCGCCGACGGCGCCCGCGGCATCCTGGGGCGGGACGTGTTCGCCACGAGCGTGGTCGAGCCGCTCGTGGCCCCGGCCCAGCCCGAGCGGTCGGCCCCGTCCACGCCCGGCGTCGTCAGCAGCGACGGCTACGAGATCGGCCAGCAGCACCCGTCGATCCAGGTGTCCGACGCGATCTTCGACGCCCGCCGGGCCCTCGAGCTCGGCGCCCTCGAGCTCACGATCGGGCGCATCACCTCCCGGCAGCTCGCGGGCTACCGGCTCCTGGCGGAGTCGACCGTGCCCTACGTCGACGTCGAGCACGAGCGGTTCACCGACGCGGCGGGCTACACCGAGTCCAACGCCGCGTTCCACGACTACCTGTTCACCCTGACCGGCAACGAGCACCTGCTGCACGCCTACC
Source organism: uncultured Actinomycetota bacterium (assembly GCA_963849235.1). Taxonomy (GTDB): domain Bacteria; phylum Actinomycetota; class Actinomycetes; order Mycobacteriales; family Pseudonocardiaceae; genus Actinomycetospora. The sequence goes on from CAWKGY010000023.1 coordinate 310,242, forward strand.
AGGACCTCGGGGTCAAGGGGCACATGGAGGAGTCGCTGCGCTCGGCGACCTGGTGCGACCCGCGCTGCGCCCAGGACCACCTGGACATCGTCGACGCGTTCGGGTCGGGTGACCGCGACGAGGCCCGGCGGTTGATCTCCGAGCACGCCGAGCGGTCCAAGGCGACCACGCGGCGGGCGATGAACGAGCGCCGGGCCGCCCGACGGCCGCGGTTCGTCACACCCGGCCGGTTCGCCGACCAGGTCGTGGTGATCACCGGCGCGGGACAGGGGATCGGAGAGACCACCGCGCGGCGCATCCACGCCGAGGGCGGGCTCGTCGTCCTCGCCGACCGTGCGGACCCGGTCAAGGAGCTCGCCGCGGAGCTGGCCGAGGACCGCTCGGAGGGCGTCGGTGATGCCGTGGCGGTGCTGGCCGACCTCGAGACCTGGGAAGGTGCGCAGGCGGTGGTGACAGCCGCGATCGAGCAGTTCGGCCGGATCGACGTCGCCATCCACGGCGTCGGAGGCACCATCTGGGCGAAGCCGTTCGACCAGTACCAGCCCGAGGAGATCCAGGCGGAGATCCAGCGCTCGCTGTGGCCGACGCTGTGGTGCTGCCGCGCGGTCGTCCCGCACATGGTCGAGCGGGGCCGCGGCACGATCGTCAACATCTCGTCGAACGCGACGAGAGGCATCCTCCGAGTCCCGTACTCGGCGGCCAAGGGCGGCGTCAACGCCATCACCTCGGCACTCGCGATGGAGCTCGCTCCGCACGGCATCCGTGTCGCGGCGACCGCGCCCGGCGGCACCGACGCCCCCGAGCGGAGGACCGCGCGGGGCCCGGCTCCCGTGTCCGACGAAGAACACGCCTGGCGCCGGGACATGGTCGAGCAGGTCACCGGGTCGTCGCTGATGAAGCGGTACGGCACGCTCGACGAGCAGGCGGCCGCGATCTGCTTCCTGGCATCTCACGAGGCCTCGTACATCACGGGTTCGGTCCTGCCGGTCGCCGGTGGGGACCTCGGCTGAGCGATGCTGGTCGGCGTGACGGCGGTGTCGGCCCCCGAGGCGCACGAGCGCAGCGAGGTCCGCCGCGCCCTGCTCGAGGTCCTCGAGCACGGCCGGGGGAGCGTGCTCGTCACCGGCGAGCCGGGTATCGGGAAGTCCCGGCTGCTGCGGGAGGCCGTGGCCCGCGCGGTCGGGGCGACGGTGCTGACGGCGGCCGGCGTCGCGTGGGAGCGGGGCCGTCCGTACGGGATGCTCGCGCAGCTGACCGGGGCCGACGTCGCGGACCTCGCCGGCGACGACGCCTTCGCGGCGGCGGACCGCCTCGCCGAGCGGGTCGGCGACGATCGGGTCGTGATCGTCGTCGACGACGCGCACTGGTGCGACGCCGAGTCCCTGCGGGCGGTCTCGACGCTGCTCCGGCACCACCGCCGCGTCCCGGTCGCGACGCTGTTCGCGGCCACCCCCGGCGGCGGGGCCTCGGCCACCACCGACCTGCTGCGTCGTGTCGCCGACACCGCCCTGTCGCTCGGGCCCCTCGCGGCGCACGAGGTCGAGGAGCTCTGCACCGACCGGGGACGCCCGCTGCCGCCGTGGCTGACCGAGCGGCTGCGGCGGCACACCCAGGGCAACCCGCGGCACGTCCTGGCGCTGCTCGACGAGCTGCCCGACGCGATGTGGGACGTCCCCGACCTGCGGCTCCCGGCCCCCGAGGAGGTCGCGGTGCGGGTCGAGGAGGAGTGCGACGCGCTCGACGACGAGGCCCGCCGCCTCGTCGAGACGGTCGCCTGCTTCGCCGAGCCCGCGAGCCTCGACGAGATCGCCCGGACCACGGGCATCGAGGACGTCCTCCGGCCGCTCAGCGAGGCCGCCCGCCGCGGCCTGGTCGTGCGCTTCGGGGGCCGCTCGCTGCCCGTGGTCGGCCCGAGCGACCCGATGGTCCGGGCGGCGGTGCTCGACCTGGTCGGCCCGCACCGGGCGGCCGGGATCCGCCGCCGGGCCGCCGAGGTCGTGACCGAACCCCACCGGCGCCTCGCGCTCCTCGCGGCCGCGACCCCGGGACCCGATCCCGAGCTCGCGGAACGCCTGGCCGAGCTCGCGCAGACGAAGACGACCGACGGGGCCTGGTCCGACGCCGCCGACGCCCTGCTCGAGGCGAGCCGGCTCACCGACCGGCACGACGAGCGCGAGCTGCTGCTCATCCGCGCCGTCGACGCCCTGATCGGCGCGGGCGCCGTGTTCGAGGCCGAGGCCATGATCCCGGCCGTCGAGAACCTGCTCGACACCGCGATCCGGAACTCGGTCCTCGGCTACCTCGCGGTCCAGCTCGGCCGCACCGGCCAGGCCGAGCGCGCCCTCACCCGGGCCTGGGAGCTCTGCGACCCGGAGACCGACGCCGACACCGCCGCCTGGATCTGCCAGCGCCGGGTCCTGCACGCCCTGCTCGCCGGCGACGGCCCGGGGCTCGTCGCGTGGGCCGACCGCGCCACCGCGCTCGTCGGCCGGGACCACGCGGCGGCCGTCGAGGCCCTCGCGATGCGCGGGCTGGGCACCGCCGCGTCCGGGCGGCCCGACGAGGCCCTCGCCGAGTACCGCGCCGTGGCGGCCCGGATCCGCCAGGGCCCGCAGGTCCAGCGGGTCACCATGGGCCACGGGTGGCTCCACCTGGTCGTCGGGGACGTCGACGAGGCCCGCGCCGAGCTCGAGACCGCGATCCCGACGACGACCCTCGGCGGGTCCTCACGGATCTCCCTGTGGGCCTCCGGGTGGCTCGCCCGCGCGCACTTCCTCGCCGGCGACTGGGACCTGGCCCTGCGGGTCGTCGCCCAGGGCCTGCGCCGCGCGGAGCAGACCGGCATCACGATCGTGACGCCGCTCCTCGGCTGGACCGCGGCGCAGATCCACAGCCTGCGCGGCGACCCGGAGCGGGCCGAACGGGTCCTGCGCGACGCCGCCACCGGCGCCGAGGACTACGAGATCATGGCCGTGCCCCGTCGTCTGGCCCGCGCCTGCCTGGCCGAGGCCCGCTCCGACTACGGCGCCGTCGTCCGCGCCCTCGCCCCGCTCACCGGCCACGGCGAGGACTCGACCGTCGACCAGCCCGGCTGGTGGCCCTGGCGCGACGTCTACGCCAACGCGCTGGTCCTCGAGGGCCACCTCGACGACGCCGAGGCGTTCCTGACCCACCACGAGAAACGCGCCGGCGACCAGCACAACGGCCCGGAGATGGCGCGGCTGGCGTGGGCCCGCGGCCGTCTGCACGCGGCGCGCGGTGACCTCGACGCCGCCCGGACCGCCTTCGAGAGCTCGATCGCCGCGCTGGACACGATGTCGTTGCGGTGGGACCGCGCCCGGGCGCACTTCGCGTACGGCCAGTCCCTGCGACGCCTCGCCCAGCGCCGCGACGCCGACACCCTCCTGTCCACCGCCCGCGAGCTCTTCCTCGCCCTCGGCGCGACCGGCTACGTCGACCGCTGCGACCGGGAGCTGCGGGCCGGCGGGGTCCACCAGAGCCGCCCGGAGCGGGCCGCCCACGACCTGACCGCGCAGGAGAGCGCCGTCGTCGGGCTCGTCGTGCAGGGCCTGTCGAACAAGGACGTCGCCGCCGAGCTGCAGGTCTCCCCGAAGACGATCCAGTACCACCTGACGCGGATTTACCACAAGCTCGGCGTCCGGTCGCGCACCGAGCTGGCCGGGCTGCACCGCGACGCCCCCTGATCCGCCGTGCGCCAGGCGGGGAGTGGTGGGGGACGCGCTCGGGAACCCACCAGGGGTCTTCGGTGTCGAAGACGAACCCCGTGAGAGGACCGCTCCGATGCGGACTGTGCAGACCGTGACCCTCGAGGACGCCCGGCGGATCATCGCCGCCGCGGAGAAGGAAGCCGAGTCCCAGGGCCAGGCGATGACGACCGCGGTCGTCGACGCGGGGGGAAACCTCGTCGCCCTGAGCCGGCAGGACACGGCGTGGATCGGCAGCGTCGACGTGGCCATCAACAAGGCGTTCAGCGCCCGGGCGTTCAACATCGCCACCGCCGATCTCGCGGACAACGCCCAGCCGGGCGGCCAGTTCTACGGCATCCAGGACTCCAACCACGGGCGGGTCATGATCTTCGCGGGCGGCGTGCCGCTGATGTCCGGCGACTCCGTCGTCGGAGCCGTCGGCGTGAGCGGCGGGACCGGGGATCAGGACCAGGCCGTCGCGACGGCGGCCGCGAAGGCCCTGTAGGCCGCCGGTCCCTCCGCTGCCGCGAGCGGCGGGGTGGCGTCGGTGGGTGCGCTTGTGCCTTTCCCCTGCTCGCGGGAGGGTTTCGGACGTGACTGAGGACGTGACCAGGCTGGAGCTGGATGATCTCGGGCTCGCCGCGGGCCTCCCGCGCCCGGGCGGCACCCATGACCGTGTCGAGGACGTGCCGTACCGGGCCGTCGAGTTCCGCGACGACGAGCTCCCCACCGCGCTCGAGCGGTGCGCCGCGTGGCTCCGGGAGGCCGAGACGTGGCTGGGCGAGCCCATCGACGTCCTGGCCATCCACCTCGACTACGACAACGCCCAGGGCTCGCCGTACTTCCACGTCAAGGTGATGTGCAACGAGGAGGACCTCGCGGGCGCACCCCTGGCCCGGGGCCTGTCCACCTCGCAGACCGGCTGAGGTCCGGTCGCGCCGGGAGTGGCCCGGCGCGGCCGTTGCCTTCATTGAACAGACCGGTCTACTCTCCATCGTCGTGGACAGACCGGTCCAGGCAGATGGAGGCCATCGTGACCGCAGCACGGAGCACCCGACGGACGGCCCTCGTGACGGGGGCGAGCAGCGGCATCGGTCGTGCGATCGCACTGGCGCTGGGCGACGACGGCTTCGACGTCGTGGTGCACGGCCGGAACCCGGAGCGGCGGGCCGAGGTCGTCGCCGAGATCGAGAGGCGGGGTGGCAGCGCTCGCACCGTGGGGGGTGACCTGAGCGATCCGGCGGCGCCGGCGCGGATCGCCGCGGAGACCGGCCCGGTCGACGTGCTGGTCAACAACGCCGGGCTGTCGGTGTGGGCGCCGACCGACCAGATGCCGGCGGAGACCGTGGACGCCCTGTTCGCCGCGAACGTCCGGGGCCCGTTCCTGCTGGTCGGGGCGCTCGCGCCGGGCATGGTGGAGCGCGGGTCCGGGGTGATCGTCAACCTCGCGAGCATGGCCGGCGAGATCGGCCTGCGCAACGGCGCCGCCTACGGGGCGACCAAGGCCGCGCTGGCCGCCATGACCCGTTCGTGGGCCGTCGAGTACGCCGAGGCGGGCGTCCGGGTCAACGCGGTCTCCCCGGGCCCGGTGTCGACCGATCCGCAGAAGGAGGAGCGGATCGCGGCGCTGGGCCGGACCACGCTGCTCGGGCGGGCCGCCACCCCGGAGGAGGTCGCCGGCCTCGTCTCCTACCTCGCCTCCGACCGGGCCACCTACGTCACCGGCGCCACGCTGGCCGTCGACGGGGGGCGCACCGCGGCATGACCGCCCCAGCCTGGCCCGGGGAGGTGTCCCGATGAGCGCGGTCCCGCACGACGCGCCCCGGCGCCCGGCCCGGGACCGGTTGCTCGAGGCGGCCGACGAGCTGTTCTACGCCGAGGGCGTCCAGAGCGTCGGCATCGACCGGGTCATCGACGCCGCCGGGGTCGCGAAGGCCTCCCTCTACAACACCTTCGGCAGCAAGGAGGCCCTGGTCCGGGCCTACCTGGAGCGGCGCCACGAGGGCACCATGTCGCGGCTGCGGCACGCGATCGCCCGGGAGGACGACCCGCGGACGCGCATCCTGGCGGTCTTCGACGCGCAGGCCGAGTACTTCGTCGAGCCCGGCTTCCGCGGCTGCGCCTTCACCGCGGCCAGTGCCGAGGCCCCGGTGGGCGGCCAGGTCGAGCAGGCCACCGACGACTACCGCCACGACCTGCGCGGCATGTTCGTCGAGCTCACCACCGTGGCGGGTGCCCCTGACCCCGACACCCTGGCCCGTCAGCTGCACGTCCTCTACGACGGCGCCGGGACGACCGCCCGCCTCGACCACGATCCCGCGATCGCCCGGGCGGTGCGTGCCGCCGTCGAGGCCCTCCTCGACGCCGCGCTGCCCGCCGCGTAGGTCAGGTCCTACTCGGCCGACGCCGGGCCCGCCGTGGCCGGGAGCGCGGACGCCGGGATCGCCGACGCCGGGATGGACAGCGCGGCCGTGGCCGCCTCGGACGCGTCCGGCGTCGTCGGGGCCACGCGCAGCAGCTGGTTGACGATGCTCCGCGCGAACACGACCAGCACGTAGCAGAGGGCCGCGTACCCCACGAACTTGCTGATGTCCTCCGCGTTGCCCAGGAGGTGGGACAGCGTCGGGTCGGACACCTCGAACACGTCCTCGAGCTTGTCGCCGCCGACCGAGATGGCCAGGCCCCCGAGTCCCAGGAGCATCGAGAGCAACAGGCCGAGGCGATGCACCGGCACCATGACCCACAGCACCAGCGCAGCGCCGACGACGACGTAGAAGCCGTTGCCGACCTCCTCCGGGATGCGGAAGCTCGGGAGGATCGAGTCGTGGATCATGAAGATGTCGTCGAAGGCGATGAGCAGCACGAGGATCGCGACCCCGACGCCGGCGCGGACCGCCCGCCGGTCCTGGCCCGGCCCGAGCCGGCGGAACCAGGCCCGCGCCAGGTCCAGGGCGCCGAGCAGCACGCCCGCCGACACGATCAGCGCGCCGCAGCCGAGGAAGGTGAACAGGCCCGACCACTGTGAGGCGCCCCGGGCGGTGTCCTGGTCCTGGAGCGCGATCTCGATCGCATGGCCGGTCGCGGCGAACGCGACCAGGAAGACCGCGATCACGATCCCGGCCGGCAGCGCGGCCCGCAGGAGCGTCCGCCCGAGCTGCCCGAACTCCCCGCGGACCTTCCAGAGGTCCCCGCTCGGGAGCGCGAACGGCTCGGTCCGCGGGTCCTCGAACGCCGCCGGATCGCCCGCCCCGGCCGGTGCCGGCGACGTCGCCGGGCGCAGGACCTGGCCGTCGATGCTCCGCGCCCGCACGACGAGGACCCAGCACAGCGCCGCGTAGCCGAGGAGCTTGATGAACCCGCCCGCGTTGCCGAGGACGCCGGTCGGGTTGCGCACCCCCTCGAGATGGGCGGCGACCGCGACGATCACGGCCGCGACCGCCAGGCACGAGACCGCCACCCGGAACGCGAGCTGGATACCGGCGTCGTGCATCGGTCGGCGGGCGCAGGCCACGAGCAGACCGAGGACGAGCAGGTAGCAGACCGTGCCGACCACGGCCGGGACGCCGACGCCGGGCAGGTCCCGGTGGTGGAGCATGAAGAGGTCGTCGAGGACGACCACGGCCACGAGGGCGGCGGTGCCGACGTCGTTGCGCGTCGACGCCGGGGGAGCGCCGTGTCGACGCCGGCGCCCGGCGTGGGCCAGCCCCACGGCGAAGAGCAGGGCCCCGACGGAGGCGAGCAGCGCCTCGGACCCGAGGAACGTGAAGAAGCCCGACCACTCCGACCCCTGGTCGCCGGTGTCACGGCTGCCCACGAGGAACGCGACGGCGTGGCCCCCCGAGCGGTGGCTCAGGGCCCAACCGGTGAGGATCACCGCCATCCCGACCGCGGTCGGGAGGACGACGGACCGCATCATCCTCGTCAATTCACCGAATTCGTCCCGTTTCGTCCAGAGATCGGTTCCCTGCCCGATTCGGTCACCACGCGGGGTCATCACTGGCGGGCCTCCTGGACGACGGTCCCCGTTCACCGGTTGTTCGTCGGGAGGCTACTCAGGCCTGACTGGCCGAAAATGGGGGGTGACCACTTTTCCCTGGTCGGACCCGCGAGGAGTACCGGATCGAGGTGGTTCCGTCATTGCTCGTCCATGACTCGGGGATGGCTTCCGGATTTCTCGGGGCGCGGTGAGGGGAATCGTCGAGGAAGAGCGCGAGGACAGACGGGACGATCGCCCGCGGGCGGGACGAGGCTGCCGAGCTCGCCCTCGCGTCGAGCGCCGCGGGTGACGTCCCGCTTCTCCTCGGGTCGTGGGGCGCCGACGGGCCGGGGGAGTGCCGCGCCGGTCAGCGCAGGGCGGGGGTCCGGCGTCCGCCCGGAGCATGGTTGGCCAGCTCGGCATGGGCGCGCTCGGCGGCCTCGGCGTCGGGCTCCACGCGGAGCTCGTCGACGACGGCGTCGATCCCACCGGCCCACGCCTTCGTCGCGGCCTTGCGCCGCACCGCCTCGGCGTCGTCGCGGAGCAGCAGAGCGAGGTGCTTCGGGGTGCGGCTGTCCTCGCTGCCCAGCGTGCCGACCAGGTCGAGCGCCTCGGCCCGTACCCGGGGCAACGGGTGCGCCAGGTAGGCGCGGACCACGAGGGTGCGCCGCCGGGGGGCCGACGCGGCCTCCCAGTCCTGGAGGGCGTTCGCGGCGCCGGGCGCGGTCAGGTCGAACGGCGGGGTGGGGGCGGCCACCGTCATCGACAGGTCCCCGGGTTGCGGCTCGGCCGTCAGCTGCAGGAGGCCGTCGGTCCCGAGTGCGCCGAACCGGTCGGGGACCGAGATCGCGCCCGCGGCGAGGTCGGCGCGCTCGATGGCGTCCGCGACCCGCCGTCGGGCGGCCGCGTTCCGCCGCGCCCGCTGCGCACCCCCGCGCCGCATGCGCTGCAGCATCCAGATCAGGGCCGTGCCCAGGACGAGGATCGCGATCGCGGCGCCCAGCAGGAGCAGGAACCTCAGCACACCGACCCCCGATTCGTCCGCGACGACCACCTGGTCCGTACCCCGAACCGGCGCGCGGTCATCCTCGCGACCTCAGCTCGTGGCGCTGCCCATCACCGCTCTCCGGCGCGCGACAGGAAGTCGACGACGCGACGCTGCGTCGCCTCGGCGTCGGGGTGGGTGTAGAGCGCGAGGTGGGTGCCGGTGTCGAGGGTGAGCAGCTCGGCGCCGGGGATCGTCGCGGCCGCGAAGGCGCTCTGCGCCGGCGGGAGGTCGCTGTCGGCGGTGCCCTGGACGACGAGCGTCGGCGCGGTGATCTTCTCCAGTTCGAGGGAGGTGATCGCGCCGAACCGGTCGAGGTCGTTCTGGAAGCCGGCCCGACGCTGCACGTCGGGGACCGCGGTGGGGCCGAGGGCGAGGACGAAGTCGCGCTTCACCGGGTCGGCGAGGACCTCCTTCACCCGCTCCGCCAGTTGCTCGTCGGTCAGGTGCCCCTCGCCGGCGATCGCGCCCTTGACGTACTGCTCGGGCTGGTGGGCGGCGAGGACCCGCAGCAGCCACTGTCCCGGGCGGGTGGTGAACATCAGCCGCGTGGCCAGATCCTGGTCGGGGGCGTGGTAGGCCTCGCTCACCGCGGCGTTCGCGACGATGCGGGTGACCCGCTCGGGATGGCGGACGGCGAGCCGGTAGCCCGCGGGCCCGCCCCCGGACCAGGAGTAGACGCCCGCTCGGTCGATGCCGAGGTGATCCAGGAGCGCGGCGAGCAGGTCGGCCTGCGCGTCGATGGTGGTGCGCCCGTCGAGCGGGGTGCCGAGGTAGCCGGGACGCGAGCACAGGATCGCCTGGATCCCGTCGCGGGGCAGGATGCGCGCCATCAGGGCGGCGGCGTCGATCCCGCCCGGGCTGCCGTGCACGACGACCACCGGGGTGCCGTGGCCGACGACGGCGTACTCGACGGGCCCGAGGGCCGTCCCGGCGGTCTTGCCGGCGTACTCGTGGTCGGGGCTGGCGTCGGTCATGTCGGGTTCCTCGGGGGCGAGCTGGTTTCGGTGGAGTCTGACGAGCGTGTTCCAGTTCGGGCCCCGGAACATCCGCCATCTGCGGTAGCTGTCGCGCCGAGCAGCCGGTCGAGACGGCGGACGCTCCGGGTCACGACGTCGCATCCGTCGGACGCCTCACCACGGCGCCCTCGGACCGGGCTCACCCCTCGGACGGGTCGAGCACGCAGAACTCGTTCCCGGAGGGGTCGGCCCAGACGACCCACGGCAGCCCCGCGGTGTCGTCGAGGCGGCGGGCGCCGAGGGCGAGGAGCGCCTCGGCGTCGGTGTCGTCAGCGGTCGCCCGACGGACGTCGAGGTGCAGGCGGTTCTTGCCGGAGTGCGGGGTGGGCTCCGGACACAGCTCGAGCAGCGGTCCTACCCCGGCCGGATGGCGCAGCGTCCGGACGCCGGGTGTGCCCTCCACGGGGACCCATCCCGTCAGGGCGGCCCAGAACGCGGCGTCGCGATCCGGGTCGGCGCTGTCGAGGGGGAGAGCCGCGATCGGGCCGGTCGCCCGGTACTCGGCGCGGTCCTCCATCACGCAGAACGCGTTGCCCTCGGGATCGGCCAGCACCACCCACGGCACGTCGCCCTGGCCGATGTCGGCGTGGGTCGCGCCCAGGGCGAGGAGATTCTCGACGACGGCGGCCTGGCGCGGGCCGCCGAGCAGGTCGAGGTGGAGCCGCGGGGGGCCGTCCGGGGCGTCGGGGACCGGTGGGAAACAGAGGTCGAGGAAGAGGCCGTCCCCGAGGTGCAGGCGGGAGCAGTCGGCATCGTCGGGGATCGGCTCCGCGCCGAGCGCGGCGGCCCAGAACTGCCTGAGCCGTTTCGGCTCGCGGGCGTCCCACACGATGTTCTCGAGGTGCACGTCCTCGAGTATCGCGTTCCGCCCACGACGACACGATCGGGTGAATTCCGGCGCTAGGCCGTTTGGCGGATGCCTACTCTTCCGCTCCGGGGGTTGCGCGTCGGTCGACGACCGCGTGTCGGCTCCGGAGAGAAGAGCGTGAGATGACCACCTCCGTCGTCGGAACGCGCCCGGACGAGGCCCGTCCCGGCCTGCTCGCCGGGCATCCGCTGCTGTCCTTCTTCGTCATCGCGTTCGCCGGCGCGTGGGTGGTGGAGCTGCCGGTCGTGCTCTCCCGGACGGGCACCGGTCTGCTGCCCTACACGCTCCCGCCGATCGTGGTGGCCCTGATGATCGCGGGTGCGACGTTCGCGGGCCCGACGGTCGCGGCCTTCGTGATGGTCCGGGTGACCGAGGGCCGGGAGGGCCCGAGGCGCCTGCTGCGGCGGTACGTGCAGTGGCGCGTGAAGGTCCGGTGGTACCTGGTCGTCCTGCTGGTCATCCCGGCCGGCGAGGTGCTCGGCGCGATCGTCCTGCCCGGTGTCCTGGCGTCCTACCAGCCCGTGACGCTCGGGCTGGCGGCCGGCTACCCGCTGGCGCTCGTGACGACGTTGATCCTCGGTGGACCGTTGGGTGAGGAGCCCGGCTGGCGCGGCTTCGCGCTGCCGCGCCTGCAGACGGCGTACGGGCCGCTGACCGGCAGCGTCATCCTGGGCGTGCTCTGGGCCCTGTGGCACCTGCCCCTGTTCTGGAGCGGGGTGTGGACCCCGCTCTCGGTGGCGAACGTCGTCATGTTCATCGTGATGATCACGCTGCTGACCGTCGTCATGACGTGGGTGTTCAACAACGCCGGGGGCAGCCTGCTGATCACCATGCTCATGCACGCGTCCTTCAACACGTTCGCGAACAAGGTCGTGGCGCCGCTCTTCCCCGCTCCGCTGCTGACGGAGTACGGCCTGCTGCCGGAGCTGGTCGGGTTCGGTGTGGTGGCGATCGTCGTCGTCGCGGCGACGCGGGGACGGTTGAGCTTCCACGGGCGGCCGCAGCCGGCCGTGGACGACTGAGAGGCATCACCTCGCCGGGGGATGGTCAGGCCGGCCGCGCCGCGGGGCCCCCGCCTCCGGCGGTCGATCCGTCCAGCAGGACGGCCGCGAGGCGCGGGATCAACCCCCCGCTGCCGAAGCGGTAGCCGAACTCGGCGTACGCCTCCAGCTCCCGCTGGGCCAGCTCCCCGAGCGGACCCGGGAGAGTGCGGCGGGCGTGAGCAGCTGCTGCCCGGTACCGGGCTGTCTCCTCGAACGGGAGCGCGGTGGCGTCCCCCCGGATTCTCGGTGGGGCGGGGAACAGCGTGATCGTCATCGTGTCGTGGATCCGATCCTGTGTCGTTCGGACGATCCGCCGCGGATGCGGCGCCGTCCGTCGGTGGGGAACGCGTCGACCGATCCCGTGGGAGGGAGCGGTGCAGGTCCCGCGGGCGGTCTCCGCGAAGGACCCGCCGGTCATGCCGCGACCTCGACCGGGGTCAGCCGGACGACCGGGAAGGGCCGGGACGTCTTCTGCTCGTAGTCGAGCACGAAGGGCCAGTGGTCGCGGGCGGCCCGGTACAGCAGGTCTCGCTCGGGGCCCTCACGCAGGACGGTGGGGGTCACGGTCCGGGTGGAGGTGCCCATCTCGACGGTGAGCTCGGTCGCGTCCTCGACGTTGTCGACCCACCGTGGCTCGGTGGCCGCTCCGGCGAAGGAGCCGAGCAGGAGGTAGCCGTCCTCGTACGCCATGTAGGCGACCGGGGTGATGTAGGCGGTGCCGGAGCGTCGGCCGAGGTGGTGGAGCAGGGCGATGTCGACGTGGGCGAGGGCGCCGCCCAGGGCTCGGGTCACCGTGCCGGAGTTCGCGCGGAATTCCGCGATGACGTCGTCGTCGGGGTTCGTCATGGGTCGATTCCCTCAGGCTGCCGCAGTGCGGGCCGCGGCGTCGGCGCGGTGGAGGCGCCCGGCGTACCGGACGTAGGCCCTGGGCCCGACGAGCGAGAAGATCGTCCAGGGGACGCGGGGGAGGGTGTTCCGCATGATGGTCGCCTGCTCGGCGGACGCGCCGTCGAGGATCATGCCGAAGGCGACCGTGAGCTGACGGAAGGACATCGCCTTCAACCCCGACCCGCCGACCTGTTCCCATTCCTTCTCCGTGAGGTACCGGTCGATCAGCGGCAGCACCTCGCGCTCCTCGAGGTCGAGGTGCTCGGCGATCCTCAGGAGCAGGTCGGTCGACGTCCTCACGACCGCGTCCCGGTCGGCGGCGGCCGAGCTCGCCCGCCAGGCGTCCGCCGTCGCGGCGAGGTCGTCGAGGGCCCGGGCCAGACCCTCGTGCTGGGCCTCCATCGTGTACACCAGCGGGTCGACCTCGGTCGGGACCCGCTCGAGCAGCGTGGGCCAGACGTGCAGGTCCTCGCCCTCGTGGTGGGCGTGGAGGAACGTCGTCATCCACACGACGTGATCGGCCACGATCGCGACCTGTACGGCGTCGCCGTCGGGAACGTCGCCGACCAGGTCGGGAATGGCGCTGAACTGTCGCCGGAACATGTCGTGCACCACGACCATGTCGCGGCTGTCGGCCATGACGGGGGTTTTCGGCATCCGGGAGCCTCCGGGGATTCGTGCGAGAAGGCCCGGGGCCGGACGGCCCGGACGGTTCTCGGCGCACGAACAGACTGTTCGGCAGTGGGCCCGCCCTACATCCGTCACGTGACTGACGCGCAGGTCGGGCGTCTCTCAGGCCCCGGGCCGGTCGGCCAACGCGTCCCGCAGCGCTGCTCGCGACGTGATGCCGAGCTTGGGGAAAGTGCGGTAGAGGTGCGTCGACACCGTCCGGTGGGACAGGAAGAGTCGTGCGCCGATCTGTTTGTTGGTCAGCCCGGCCGCGGCCATCGAGGCGATCTCGTGCTCCTGCGGGGTCAGCGCGGCGACCTCGGTCGGGGAGGGCGCAGTGCGCGTCTGGCCGGTGGCCCGCAGTTCCCGGTCGGCCCGGGCGACCCACGGGGCGGCCCCGAGACGCCGGAAGATGCCGGCCGCGGCCGTGAGCTGCGCCCGGGCGGCGCCTGCGGTGTGGTCGCGGCGGAGGTACTCGCCGTAGGCCAGGTGCACCCGGGCCGTCTCGAAGGGGCACCGGTCGAGGTCCGGGAGGGCGAGGGCCTCCTCGAACAGCTCCCCGGCCCGGTCCTCCGGCGCGGCGAGCGCCGCCGAGCCGGCGACCATCACGGCCAGGCGGGGTGAGATGGCCGCCATCCGGGTCTCCCGCATGGCCGTGACGTGGGCGGAGGCCTCGGCGTGGCGCCGGGTGCGCACGGCGGCCTCGACGAGGTCCATCGGCACCCGCAGCGCGTGGTTGACGTGCGGGGCGAAGACGCCGGGCGGGCTGATCGCCGCCAGCTGGTGGTAGGCGTCCTCGAAGTCGCCCCGCCCGAGGGCGGCCAGTCCACGTACGTGTCGGGCGTACATCTCGACGACTCGGACCCGGCGCGGGACGGCCCACTCCAGCATCCGCTCGCTCAGCGCCGCGGCGGAGACCTCGTCACCACGTCCGGCGGCCAGCAAGCCCTGACCGAGGCGGAACTGCCACTTCTGGAGCCCGTAGCCGTGGTCGTCGCACAGCCGCAGACCTTCGACGGCCAGCCGGGCGGCTTCGTCCCAGCGCCCGACGAAGACGTCGTCGACGCAGAGGAGCATCATCGCGTCGATCGCCGCCGTGACGACTCCACCGGCCCGCCCGTCCGCGATGACGCGCATCAGCGGTTCCCGGCACTCCGCGCCGCGGTCGAGGTAGATGGCAGCGACCCCGACCTGCACGATCCGGGCCAGGTCGGTCTCCTCGCCCAGACGGTCGATCGCACGGTCGAGCTCGTCGAGGACGGGCAGAGCCCGACGGGCCGGGTCGTCCATGGTCTGGATCTGGATGGACAACATCCGCGGAACGGCCGGCACCAGGTGCTCCAGCGCCGCGTGCAGCGGCGCCCACAGTTCGGGCTGCCCCGCCCACAGGCAGATGGAGAACAACGTCCGGACCGCGCCGACCAGGGCCGGATCGGAGCACCGCTCGGGCCGGGACCGGGTCTCGATCGCGGCGACCAGGAGGCGGTGAGCAGCCATGACGCCCCCGTCGGAGTTCAGCAGGGTGTACGCGCCGGCCACCGCCGCCTGCAGCGATTCGTCACCGTGCGGATCGGCCCGTCGCGAATCCGCGAGGAGCTCGGCCACGGCGTCGAGGTCGCCGGTGAATCCGGCTCCCAGGTAGGCGGCCCGGGCGAGGAGCGCTCCGCGGTCGACGCCGCTGGGGCTCATGTCGGCCGCGCGCAGGAGCGCGGCCACCGCGCCGACGCCGTCCCCGCGCCGGACCGCCTGTTCCGCCGCCTGCACGAGGAGGTCCGACACGGTCTCGTCGGGTCCGACGCTCGCCGCCGCCAGGTGCCAGGCCCGGCGTTCGGGCTGATCGCTCAACTGCTGGGCGAGCACGAGGTGGCAGACGCGTCGTTCGGCGCTGGTGGAGAGTCCGACGACGGCGGCGCGGGTCAGCGGGTGCACGAACGTGAGCCGGCCGCGGTTCTCGTCCACGTGGACGAGGTGCGCCTGTTCGGCCGGGGACAACGGCTCCAACCCCAGCGCGGGGCCGCTGATCCGCTGCAGGATCCGGAGGTCGCCGGTCCCCTCCAGGGCCGCGACCAGGAGGAACTGGACGGTCAGTGGGGGTAGATCGACGAGCGGGGTCGCGAACGTCGCCTGGCACCGCGACGTGAGCGGGAGGACGGCCGGCAACGTCTGCGTGCCCTGCCGTTGCGGGTCGTCCAGAGCCGCGGGAAGTTCGACCAGCGCGAGCGGGTTGCCGCACGCCTCGACGATCATCCGGTGGGCCACTCTCCGAGCGAGCATCGGGTAGCGCGCCTGGAGCAGGGCGGCCGCGTCGTCACCACCCAGCGGGTGGAGGGTCAGTTCCGGGATGCCCTTGCCGTCGAAATGGGACGGGAGCGAGGGGGTCGACGCGGCGAGGAACCCGATGGCCTGTCCGGCCAGTCGGCGCGCGATGAACTCGAGCACGGCGGCGCTGTCGCGGTCGACCCAGGGCAGGTCGTCCACGACCACGAGCAGCGGCCGGGCCACGCTGGCGATCTGCAGCAGTTCGACGATCGCGTTCGCCACGTCCAGCCCGGCCGGGGTCGGCATGTCACCGAGTCCCAGTGCCATCGACAGCGGGGTCCGGTGACGGGTGTCCAGGGCGGGGATGTGGCCGCGCAGCGGGCGCAGCAGCAGGTTGAGCAGGGAGAAACCGGTGCCGGTCTCGTCCTGCGACCCGGACCCGCCGACGACGAGGACCCCCTCGGCCATCGCCCCGGCGGCGATCGTCTCGAGTAGTGCGGTCTTCCCGGCACCGGGCTCGCCCTGGATCAGGAAGCTGCCCCCGTGCAGGCAGGCATGCCGGACGAATTCCCGGACCTGCGTCACCTCGTCGCTGCGCCCGACCAGCTCGACGGCCGGAGCCCGGACCACCGCGACGGCGTCTCCGGTTTCGGCACGCGCCATGTCCGCCTCCTCGGCTCGGGGGCCGGGGTCGCGGGCCTGCTCCCTCGGCCGAACACCGGCCGTCGGCACGCATGACCACCCGGAGGAGTTGTCCCCGACCCTACGCGCGCGAGGCGGCGCCGACCGGTGGCGCCGTCAGATGACGGATGTACCGGACACCGCCCGCGGCGAGCATGGGGTCGGTCGGAGAACGCCCTCGGAAGGGACACCCATGAGCAGTCGACCCCCGTCAACGGTCGGGAGCGGCGACCGCATCAGCACGCCGGACCAGCGGCTGCGGGTGTTCGTGTCCTCGAGCCTGGCCGAGCTGGCGGACGACCGACGAGCCGCGCGGACCGCCATCACCCGGCTGCACCTGTCGCCGGTCATGTTCGAGGTCGGAGCGCGATCGCATCCCGCGAGCGAGGTCTATCGCGCCTACCTGCGGCAGAGCGACATCTTCGTCGGCATCTACGGGCACAGCTACGGCTGGGTGGCGCCCCAGCAGACGGTCTCGGGCCTCGAGGACGAGTACCTCCGCTCCGGAGACCGCCCGAAACTCATCTACGTCAAGACCGGGCGCGAGCGGGAACCTCGGCTGCAGGACCTCCTCGACCGGATCAGGGCCGACGACGGGGCGTCCTACAAGCACTTCGACGACGCCGAGGACCTCGTCGAGCTGCTCGCCGATGACCTCGCCGTGCTGCTCACCGAGCGGTTCGGCCACGGCGGGCCGGCGCCGGGCCTGCTCCCCGGTGCCCTGCCGACACCGCCCACCGCGATCATCGGCCGCGACGACGAGATCGTCGCCGTCAGCGCACTGCTGCGGGACCCGGCCGTCCACCTGGTGACGCTGGTCGGCCCGGGAGGCATCGGCAAGACCCGGCTGGCCCTGGAGGTCGCCCGCGAGGTGGGAACCACCGTCCCCGCCGACCTGGACGGGGTCTCGTTCATCGATCTCGCCGCGGTCGGGGACGCGAGCATGTGGCCCGACGCGGTGGTCGCGGCCCTCGGCATCCGCCCGGAGGGCACCCGACCGGTGCTCGACCTGCTGATCGACCGGCTGCAGGGGCGCCGGCTGCTGCTGGTGCTCGACAACGTCGAACAGCTGGTGCCCGCGGCGCCCGACCTGGCCGCGCTGCTCGCGGCCTGCCCCGACCTGACCGTGCTGGTGACCAGCCGGATCGTCCTGCGGCTGCGGGGCGAGCGGGAGGTGTCGCTGACGCCTCTGCACACCCCGCCTGTCGGGACCTCCGAGGACGCCTCGCGGGACCTCGGGTCCATCGAGAGATCGGCCGCCGTGCAACTCCTCGTCGCCCGGGCCGGTCAGGTACGTCCCGGCTTCGCCGTCACACCGGCCAACGCCGAGGCCGTGGCCGAGCTGTGCCGACGCCTCGACGGGATCCCGCTCGCCCTCGAGCTCGCCGCCGCCCAACTGCGGCTGCTGACCCCCGCGGCGCTGATCCGACGGCTCGGAGAGCGCCTGGACCGCTCGCTCGACCTCGTCGCGGACACGGCCGACCTCCCCGATCGCCAGCGGACCCTGCGCGCCACGATCGCCTGGAGCTACAGCATGCTCGGCGAGGCCGAGCGGGTGCTGCTCGCCCGCCTCTCGGTGTTCACCGGCAGCTGGACCCTGGAGGCCTCGGAGGCGGTCGGGACCCTCGACGGCGACCTCGACGCCCTCGACACGGTGACCTCGCTCGTCGCCCAGAGCCTGGTCCGGACCGACGAGTCCGATCCCGACGAGGTGCGCTTCCGGATGCTCGACACCATCCGTGCCTACGCCGGCGAACGACTGACCGAGCGCGACGAGACCGCCGCGACGAACTCCCGGCTGGCCGGCTACCTGATCGACATGGTCGAGAACGTCCGCGACGCGCTGCAAGGAGCGCAGCACCGCGTCGCCGGCGACCGGCTCGACCGCGAACGTGACGAGATCCGATCGGCCATCGACTGGGCTCTGTGCACGGATGACCCGGAGACCGTCGGCCGATTGCTCACCCCGCTGTTCACGTACTGGTGGAGCCGTGGGCTGCTGCCGATGACCTACGAACTGGCCGAGCGGGCGTCGCTGCTGCCGTCAGCCGCGACCTTGTCCCCGTACGCGTCGGCACTGCTGTCGGGCGCGCGGGGGATGGCCATGGTCATGGTCGGGCGGACCGTCGAGGCCGAACCGCTGCTGCGGGACACGGTGACGACGGCCGCCGCACTCGGCAACGACCGCTTGCGGGCCTACGCCCTCCTGGGACTGGCGGGTGCGGTGGTGCAGCGCGGCGTCGCCGACGCCTGCGACCGACTGGACGAGGCAGCAGCGCTCTTCCGTGCCATCGGCGATCTGTGGGGTCTGGCGCTGACGCTGTCCACCCGGGGACAGCTCGCCCTGGCCGCGGGGGAACCGACCCGGGCGTGCCGCCTGCACCTCGACGCGCTGGTCGCCGCCGAGACGATCGACAACGACCACCTGCGGGCCCAGATCCTCGACATGCTCGGACTGGACGCCGCCGCGGTGGGTGACCTCGCCGGCGCGCGCCACCACTACACGCGAGCCGCCGCGCTGCACACCCGGCTGCTGGACTACGAGGGATCGGCCTACGGACTCTCCGGGCTGGCGGGCCTGGCGCTGGCCCTGGGCAGACCGGAGGACTCGGCTCGACTGCTCGGTGCGTCCGAGCGGGCCCGCCAGGTCGTCGGGGTGACGCGGTGGCCGGGGATGGCGTCGATGGAGGACCAGCGGAGCGCGGCCGTCGCCGCCGCCCTGGAACCCCGGACCTACGCGAGCGCCCGCGCCGACGGCGCCCGGATGCCGATGTGCGAAGCCCTCGCCTACGGAGTCGCCGCGACGAGCACGGACGGGGCGACTGCTCCGCTCCCGTCCCCGGGTCGAGTGAGCGCCACGGTCGGCGCGTGACGACCGTCCTGATCACCCAGTGCCTGCAGCGCGACTTCGTCGACCCGATCGGCCGGCACGATCCGCTGCCGAACGAGCTGCACGTCGGTTACGGCGAGGCCACCCGCCTACTCGGCGCGGACCCGACCGCCGGCCCGCTGGCCCAGTTGATCGACTGGGCCCACGCACTACCGGCAGATGCGATCGACCTGATCCACATCCGCGACTGGCACGACCCCGACGATCCCGCCCAGGCCGAGCACCTGCAGCGCTTCGGTGCGCACTGCCTGCGGGGCACGGCCGGCGCCCGGCTGGTCCTCGGGATGGACGAACGGGCCGCGGCGGCCGTGAACGAGCTCGTCGTCGACTCCCGCACCCTCAACGACGTCGAGGGGACCGACCTGGTCGGCCGCCTCGAGCAAATCCGGCGTGCCCACGGCGGCGAGCCGCTGCGGATCGGGGTGGTCGGGGTGTGGACCGAGGCCAAGGTGAGCTACCTGCTCTACGAGCTCAAGACACGACTGGGCATCGACGCGCTGGCCACGTGCACGGCTCTGACCGCCAGCGCGTCGCGCGCCCAGCACTTCAACGCCCTCGCCCAGCTCGAGAAGCTCCTCGGCGTGTGCTGCTTCGAGTCCCTGGCCGAGTTCGTGGACTGGCTACGACCCGGCGCCGAGCTCGACCTGCCGCGGCGCCCCCTGGGATTCGAGCCACGGATCGGCGGGGCCGGGGCCGGCCTGCGGACACGGGACCGTGCCATCGTCGCCCACCTGTTCCGGGAGAGCACCGAGGTCGACCTGGAGCCCCTCACCGGGGGGTTCTCCGAGGCCCTCGTGTGGCGCGCGACCAGCCACGACGCGCTGGGGCGTCAGCAGGCGCAGGCGGTGGTCAAGCTCGGACCCAACCGGCTCATCGCCCAGGAGCGCGTGGCGTTCGAGCAGGTCGAGGACGTGCTCGGCAACCACGCACCGCGCGTGCACGGGTTCGTCGACCTCGGTGACCGGGCCGGCCTGAAGTACTCCTACGCCGCGATGGGCCAGGGCCCGGTGGTGACCCTGCAGGCGATGTTCGCCGAGGGGGTGCCCACCGGCCGTCTCCTCACCGCGGTGCGGACGGCTTTCCGTGAGGTCCTCGGCCCGCTCTACGCCGCGGCCCGCTACGAGCGGCTGCCGCTGCTCGAGCACCACGGATTCACCCCGGGCCTGGAACCGCGGGTCCGCGCGGGCGTCGCCGCCCTCACCCCGCACCCGGAGGCGGCGGTGCTCGAGTTCCCCGGCGGGCTGCGGCTGCCCAACGTCGCCGACTTCTACCGGGACTTCCTGGCCCACCACCCCCTGCCCCTGCAGGAGTACCACTACGTGTCCTACGTCCACGGCGACCTCAACGCCGCGAACATCCTCGTCGACGCGCACCGCAACGTCTGGATCGTCGACTTCTTCCACGCGGGTCCCGGGCACGTCCTGACCGATCTCGCCAAGTTCGAGAACGACCTGCTCTACGTCCTCACCCCGGTCGACGACGCGGACCAGCTCCTGGAGGCCCTCGCGATCACCCGGGCCCTGCGCTCCGTCGAGGACCTGCGCCGCCCGCTCCCGACCCGGCCGGAGCAGGTCCGGTCTCCGGGGTTCGTGCGGGCGTGGGAGGTGCTCGTGGTGCTGCGGCGGCTCGTCGCGCGGCTCTGTCAGGCCGACCGCAATCCGCTGCAGCTGCACGTGGCGCTGTTGCGCTACGCCGTGCACACGCTCGGGTTCCCGCAGGCGTCCCCGGGGCAGAAGCAGTGGGCGCTCGCCGCGGCCTGCTCCCACGCCGACGACGTCCGGCGGATGATGGAGGACGAGCTGGCGCTGCGGGTGGACTGGGTCGCGCCGGCGCCTGACCTGGATGGCCGGCTCGGGATCACGCTGTGTCCGGGACGGCGGGACCGGGGCCGTGACCTCGGCGCCGACCTGGAGCAGCTGCGTGCGCTCGGCGCCGACCGGCTCGTCTGCCTGGTCACCGAGTCCGAGCTGGACTGGGCAGGGGTGCCCGACATCGGCCCGCGGGCCGAGGCCGCCGGGCTGGTCTACCGATGGCTGCCGATACCGGACCAGGGCACGCCGGGCGCGGTCGAGGCCTCCGAGCTGGTGCGCTGGTGCCGGGAGGCCACCGGGCGCGGCGAGTCGGTCGTGCTCACGTGCATGGGCGGCCTGGGCCGCAGCGGGACCCTGGCCGCCTGCGTGCTGGTCGACGCCGGCCTGACGCCCGACGCCTCGATCGCCGCCGTGAGGGACGCGCGTGGCCCCCGAGCGCTGGAGAACCTCGCCCAGGAGGACTTCGTCGAGGAGTTCACGCCCGTGGGCGATGACCGGCCGTCGTCTCCGTGCCCGTGCCCGGCACGAGTCCCGCGGTGACGGGGGAGGGGCTGAAGCCCCTGACGACGAGCCAGACGCCGAGCGAGAACTCCCACAGCGCGATCGGGAGCGCGGCGATCGTGGCGACGGGCGAGATCTGCCCGAAGGCGCCGAAGATCGTCGCGGTGACGGAGGCGAAGAGCAGGGGCGCTCCGATGAGTCCCAGGACCGGGAGGGCTCGGGGCACGAGTCGGGACCGGTACAACAGGGTGCCGAGCAGCAGTGCGTTCACGACCGGCATGAGGCTCTGTCCGAGGACGAACGTCCAGCCGTGCACCGCGAGCAGCAGGGCGCCGGCGGTGATCAGCGAGCTCCTGTCCGGTCCGACGGCCCCGGCGAGGTCCTGCCGCAGGGTGACGAGCGAGAGCAGGCAGACGGCCCCGACGAGGATCAGCGTGCCCTCGATGACGCGGGAGGCGACGAAACCGATCGCGAGGGCTTCGTTCTGCCGGGTCACCACCGGGAACAACGTGATGGCACTGCCGACCCCGGCGAGGGCACAGAACACATTGAGCAGGACGCCCCACAGGACACCGCTCGCGGGGCCGGCCCCGAGCACGTAGCCCGGCTCCTGCACCGGCGCGAAGAGGACGAGCGTGGGGATCGACGTGACGAAGGTGATCAGGTAGAAGGCACCCGCGATCGCGGCGGTCCTCCGCAGCGGGTCCCTCGGGACCCGGGCCGGGGCGGCCGGCTGGTGCTGTCCTGTCGGTGGCTTCGGCACGAGGGTGGCCATGGGTTCTCCCTCACCAGGAGTTCGGCATTGCCCCCGCGGTGGTCGAGGTGGACGGATATGCACCCCGGGCTCGCCGGCACGGGGGCCGACGAGTCCGGGGGGACGCAGGCCGGGCGCTGACGACGTCCACGTCGCCGGCGCCGGCCAGGAACGGTGTTCCCGGGTGCGGCCCGTCAGGACAGCTTGTCGACCGCGGACATGATGAAGGCGGTGACGGCGACGGGGCGGGAGATGAACGCGACGTGCGTCCCGTCGATGCGAGCGGTCGTGGCGCCCATGCGCTCGGCCATGAAGGACTCCGTGTCGGGGCTGATCGCCTCGTCGTGCTCGGAGACGAGGAACCACGACGGACGGGTCTTCCAGCCCGGCGTCCCGGTCAGGGGTTCGCCGAGGGCGGCCGCGGCCACCGGGCGCTGGGTGGCGTACAGGACGTCGGCCTGGTCCACCGGGACGTCGGCGCAGAAGGTCTGGCGGAACAGGTCGCGGTCGATGTAGAGGTCCGGGCCGCCGGCGGCGCCGGGGGCGTCGTAGGGGGTGGGGCGGGCGCTGCTGTTGAGCAACGTGGGGCCGAAGGGTTCCTGCACGCTGATCGAGCTCTCGCCCTCGTCGAGACCGAACCCCGCGAGGTAGACCAGGCCGCTGACGTTCGGCAGGTCCGCGGAGGCGCGGGTGATGACCGCACCGCCGTAGGAGTGACCGACGAGCACCACCGGCCCGTCGACGGCGGCGACGTAGGCCGTCACGGCGGCGGCGTCGGAGGTGAGTCCCCGGAGCGGGTTCGGCGGCGCCAACGCGGTGACGCCGGCGGTCTCGAGCTCACGGATGATGCCGCTCCATCCCGAGGCGTCGGCGAATGCTCCGTGGACGAGGACCACGGTGGGACGGGTCATGAGGATGTCCTCTCGATGGGGCGGCTACAGGTGTCGGTCCTGGCCGCGGGGGTGATCGGGGGCAGGCCCGCCGTGTCGACGCACGACGCGACAGCCACCCGGGCGCCCTCGACGGACAGGGCCCGGGTGAGGGTGAGCCCGGTGCCGGCCCGGGTCAGGCGAGACCGCGGATGGACACGACGGGGACGAGTCCCGTGGCGTCGGCCCGGTCGATCTGCTCGAGATCGGCCGCCTCGACGGTCGTGGCATCCACATTCGGCACGGACACGGTGCGCTCCCCGGGGGAGACCCGCCACGCGGGCGGGGACTGGACGTAAGCACCGTGGTCCGGGGTGAGAACGCTGACGACCGGGGACGCTACCCGTCGAATTGACCGGTCGAGGTGACGATTGGCTACTGGTGGTCGGCCCAACCAGATCGGCATCTGCCGTAGGAATCGAATTCCGTCGCCGCACGGTCTCCGACCGAGCACGGGCCGTCACATCGGAATGGCCGCGGGCCGAGATCGGAGAGTTCTGCGATCAGGAGCGCTCGGCGCGACTGATGCGCGATCTGGTGCGACGAATCGCTGTTCGGCGAGGCCGGACACGGCTACGGCGTGTTCGGTCGATTCCCCCTCTCGGGGAGCCCGAGGTCGTGCGACAGCGTGGTGCGCAGGTGCGCGAGCACGACGGCGACCTGGTGCCAGTCGGGGTCGTCGCGGTGCGCGGCGGCCAGGGCGGCGACCCGGTCGATGTCGACGATCGACCGGCGGCTGCGGGCGTCCGCCGCGGCCCGGTCGTGGTCCACGAGGGACGCGACCGCGGGGCGCGGGGTGCCGCGCTCGGCCGTGCCGGCCGGGCTCGAGCCGGTGATGTTCATCGGGCCGACCGGTCCGCTCGCCCGGGGCCGGAACCGGTCCCGGTCGCGGGTGGCCGGCCGACGGAGGGGTCGGCTCGGCCGACGGTGGGGTCGGCCCGGAGCGCGGCGAGCAGTCCGGTGGGGGCGTCGTGGAGCTCGAACGTCCCGCCGTCGATGAGGCGCTGGATGCGGGCCTGGCCCAGGACCCGGGCGAGGTGTGGATGCCACGGCCCGAGCCGGGTCATGACGATCAGCAACCCGCGGGTGCTGCGGGGCCGCAGGTCCCGCAGGAGGGCCCCGATCCGGCGGGCCGTCGCTCGGTCGACCGGCCCGGAGAGGCCCATGACCAGATGGCCGTCGGCGTAGCTGCGGATCGCCACCGCGGACCCGCCGGCCGTGTTCCGGGGGCCCGCGAGCTCGGCGTCGACGTCGTCCTGGGCCCGCCGGCGCGCCCAGGAGAGGTCGTCGACCGAGGCCGCGACCGGCGTCCCGCCCCCGGCGGAGGTCGGCGTGGGGAACCCACGCCGCGAATCGTCGGGGACCCGGATCCTGTCGAACTGCGACATGTCGATGAGACTCATGCTCGCCACCCGCTGCCTGAGCGCGCCGTGCACGGTCGCGAAGCACCGGGGTCCGGGGCACCGAACGTTGAACCCGCAGGTTAGCCCCGATCGCACCGTCCGCGCAGGGACCCCGACCGGCACCGGTGCGGGTCACGTCGCCGTCGGCGAGGACACCGCGCGGGAGCGCGGCCCCGAGATCAACCGTCGTCCCGGACCCCGACGCCGTGTCGATCGCCGGGGGGAGGTCCGCGGTGCTCCGCTGAGGACCCGCACGAGCGGTCGAGTGACGTGGCTACTGCCGGCACCGCCGCCGCCGCACGGATCAGCGCGGCAGACCGAGGACACCGGGGGGTGGCAGCGCGACGGGCGATCCCGCACGGGTGAAGAGCGGGATGTGTCCGGTCGCGGCGTCGACGGTGACCCAGGTCCGCCCCGGGTGTTCGCGGCCGGTCCAGTAGTCCCGCCAGCTGCCGGCGGGGAGGTACACCGAGGTGGAGGTCGTCCCGGCGGTCACCACCGGGGCGACGAGGACGTCCGGGCCGAGCAGGTACTGGTCCTCGATCGTCCAGGCGACGGGGTCGGACGGGTCCTGGAGCCAGAGCGGACGCATGAGGGGCTGGCCGGTCGCGGCGGCCTGCGTGGCGAGGCCGGAGAGGTAGGGGATCAGGGCCTGGTGCAGCCGGGCGTAGCCCCCGAACGTCGCCAGGGTCGCCGGGTCGGACAGGACCCCGACGGGATCGACCTGCGCCCCGAGCATGTCGCGCATGACCGGGGAGAGCGCTCCGAGCTCCACCCACCGGGTCCAGAGCTCACGGTCCTGGTCGCCCTGGTGGTCACCGTCGAGGAAGCCACCGATGTCCGGGCCCCAGTACGGCCACCCGGAGATGCTCCCGTCGAGCATCCCGGCGAGCACGGCGGGCAGGCCGGTCCGCGGGTCCCAGTCCCGGGTCTGGTCCCCGGTGAAGCGGCCGGTGACGAAGGCCTGGGAGCCGGTGTACCCGGAGCGGGCGAACAGCACGGTCGCGTCGGGCTTGACGGACTGGACCGCCTGCCTGGCGGCACGGGCGTAGAGCACCGGGTAGAGGTTGCGCATCAGGTCAGCGGGGGTGCCGTCGGCATAGCGGGCCGCGGTCGGGGCCTGGTCGCCGTAGTCCTGCATGGCGCCGTCGAATCCGAGCACCCCGAACGCGTACCGCAGCCGGTCCTGCCACCACGCCGTCGCCGCGGGGTCGGTGAAGTCCAGGTAGGCCCGTCGGGAGGTGTACTCCCAGGGCTCGGTGTACACCGAGCCGTCCTGGTTGCGGACCAGGTAGCCCCGGGCGGCGGCCTCGGCGAAGCCGGGAGTCCCGGGGACCAGGAAGGGACTGAGGTACCCCAGGACCCGTAGCCCGCGACGATGCAGCTCGGCGATCATCGCCGCGGGATCGGGGTACTGCCCGAGCGCCACGGGCCGGTAGATCGGCCAGGACCACCCCAGTCCCGACGTCGGGTCGGCGAGGTCGTAGATCCAGACGGCGTCGAGGGGCACGCCGGCGGCCCGGAGCTGGTCGGTGTCGGCGAGGACCCGGGCCGGGCCGCCGATGAGGCTCTTCCACACCCCCAGGCCCCAGCTGGGCGGCACCGGCGGCAGCCCGACGAGGTCCGCACGGCGGCTCAGCACGGCGGCCGGGTCGGGGCCGGTCAGCACGTCGATCACGGCATCGGGGGCGTCGATGTCGATGGTGACCTCGCCGGGGTCGGTGAGGTCGACGGTGAGGTCGGCGGCGGTGTCGACCTGGACGCCGTAGCCGCGGCTGGAGAGCAGGAACGGCGTCGGTGAGTAGCTGGTGCCGGTCGCGGCGCCCATCCCGTCCTGCGCGCGGTTCGAGAGCACCTGCCCGTCGAGGTCGAGCGACCCGAAGCGCTCGCCCATGCCGAAGAACCGCTCCCCGGGCTGGGTCGCCAGGCGGACCGACGTCCCCCGCGCGGACCCCTCGGGTGCCTGCAGGTGCACCGAGCAGAGGCCGGGCTCGGGGGAGCACCCCGTGACCTCGCGGGTGCCCCGGAGAGGGGACAGCACCCCGGCGAGGGTCGGGTCCACGGCGGCCCACGACCGCGGCGGACGCACGGCTCCCGCGCTTCCCCCGACGACCGCGCCCAGCACGACCACCAGCAGGACCGCGAGCAGCACCGTCGTCCCGACCCGACCGGTGGCACGCCGTCGCCGATCGGTCCGGGTCAGGATCGTCGTCCGGTGCTGCCGTCAGCGCTCGACCCGACGGGGGTGCCGTGTCGGCATCCGGGACCGGCGCGGCGGGGGTCGGCAGGGCGACGAGCGACAGGCATCGACATGGTCTCCACCTCGGACGGGTCTGGGTCCAAGCGGGACCCGCGACGCGAGGCACCCCGGAGACTGGGTCGGCGGGACACCCGGCAGCGCGGGCGAGCGACGGACGTCGAGGTCCGTGCTCGTCGTCAGCTGGGGATGTCAACCGCCGATCGGCCCGACGGTACGGGCACGAGCCGGGAAACGTCCCCGGGGAGACGAGCCCCACTCGACTCCCACGTGATCGTCGACCTGCTCGTGGTGGGTGTCGGAGCCGTCTCGAGGTCGTTCACTCGGTGGGTCGGTACCCCGCATTGCTCAGCATCCGACGCAGGTCCACGACCTGCTGGGTGTCGATGTCCTTGTGGCGCGGCTTCTCCAGGGTCTCGGTCTCGGCGCCGAGGGTGACCAGGTACCGCCCGTCGTGTCCGGCCTCGACCGTCCCGACCACCTCGAGCAGGGACAGGACCGCCGGCCACTCGATGTTGTGGCCCGCCGGGTGCGCGAAGATCTTGTCCAGGGTTCCGCGGTGGTGGTTGTTGAGGTGCGGGGGAGCAGGGGTCGACGCCATCGAGGTCTCCGGAGGTAGCGGGCGGGCGGGGTTCAGGTGGCGGAGCGGGCTGGTCCCGGCGGGGCGGAGCTCGGTGGCGAGCCAGCGCGCGGTGCCCGCCGGGTCGCGCCGCTCGAACTCGTCCAGGCAGCGTCGGCGCAGGTCGAGGAGTGCGTCGCGCGTCCTCTCGTCCGACGCCTCGTCGAGGTGGTGGTAGCTGCGCTGCCACGTCGCGCAGAGCGCCGACGTCCCGAAGGTGGACAGCGCCGCCCCGTGCGACGGCAGGGTCGCGTCGGCAGGTGGCCGGGTCGGCGACGGCGTCGGCGCGGCCGGCACGCCTCGCCGCCGGGCCCGCGCCCAGGCCAGCGCGGGACGGAGGCGCGACCGCGAGCACACGATCACGGTCATCGCGGCGAACAGCAGCACGGGACCGGTGGCGTCGCCGAGGAGGACGGCCACGCCGCTGGTGGCCAGGACCACGAGCGCGACGGCGGCACCGATGCGCCGGGCGAGGGCGCCCGCCGTGGCCCGCAGCGCGGACCTCGGAAGGGTGGTGGGGGCGACGACGATGTACGCGACGATGCCGGCGACCACGCCGAGGGCTCCTGCGGGAATCGCCATCCCGGGTGCGCCGACCAGGCCCGTGGCGGCGAGCGCGCCGAGGATCACCACCACGAGGACCTGGGTGGTGCGGCGGAGGATCGTGGCCACGGTGGTGTCTCCCTGGGCGCACAGCGCGAGAATCCGGCTGGCGCGGCGCCGGGGACCCGGGCGCGACGTCGACGTCAACGTACCGCAACGTCACGGGCGGATGCGGATTTCCGGTCCGGTCCGTCTCCCGCGCTGAATGCACCCCCGAGCTGCCGGCACGCCTGGGAGAAAAGCATCGGCCGTGCGGGCGTACCGTCGAAAGATCATCCCTCGGGGACTGCGCGAGCGGTGTAGGAAGTGCGGTACGGAGCCCCGGGCAGGCCACGGCTCGATCGGAAGAGAAGATCGCGTCCCCCTGACAGGGCTCCCAGCACGAGCACCGGAAACCCCGCCGAATGCGACTGGCCAGAAGGATGCCGTGGGCCTGCGCACCGGGCGAACACCGCTCGATGACGCCGAGGCCGTTCCACGGCGCCCACCCCTACGCTTGGCGAACCGGACCGCTCGTGCTCGACCGACGCCGCGGGAGCCGTGCGCCGTGTGCACCGGAGCGGACCCGTCAGCGCCGGTGCGCGATCCGCACGTCCGCAGCGGAGCCGGGGAGCGGGAGCTCGCCGGACAGGACCGCCTTCGCGACGTCGAGGAGCTCCGTCGACGTCCTGCGTGCCTGCTGCCGCAGCGCCCGGGCCGCGGCGTCGATGTCGATCCCGAGCCGGAAGGACAGCGCTCCCTCGGCCTGGTGCACCCGTCGATCGGTCGCGAGACGCGGGCTGTCGTCGGTCATGGGCTACCCCGATCCTGGTGCGGGTCTTCCTCTGGAGGAGGCCAGCGGGGTCTGGGCCGGTCCGGGTCTCGAGCGTGCGCACTCCACGTCGCTGGCTGCGCTGGTCGCGCACCCACTCCAGCGGCTGCGCTGCTGAACCGGGATCGCGACGAATGCGGCACGCGTCGACCCGGAGCCGAATGTTGCCATCGCCGTCCGGAGGCGGCCACTTCGGGGCGTCTCCCGTGCCCGGGGGCTCTGCCGCGCGGGTCGTGTGCCGCCGCCGTAGAGCCGCCGCACCGTTGCCGGCGGGTGCGAGGCCCCTGAGAGGAGCGGACTCGCGAGGCCGGTGCGACGACCTGCCCGCTGCCCGCGCAGGCCGGTGCTCGGCGCTCCCCGGATGGGATAGACCGTGGCGCGTGCGAGCCCTCGACGAGATCGACCTCGACCGCCTGGGCGAGCTCCGGGACAGCCAGGAACCCCTCTGGCTCGATCTCCGCGAGCCGGACGAGCACGCGCTCGCCGCGGTCGCCGACGTCCTCGGGTTGCACCAGCTCGCGCTGGAGGACAGCCGCGAGTTCGGCCAGCGTCCCAAGCTCGACCGGTACGACGATCAGCTGTTGCTCGTCTTCTTCGGCCTCTCGATCGACGAGGACCGGATCCCCCGTCCGGTCGAGGTCCACATCCACGTCGTGCCGGGCTGCGTCCTGACCGTCAGCCGGGTACCGCCCGCCCAGCTCGAGCGGGTGCGTCAGAGCCTCGACCACGCCCCCGACTGCAGTCAGGCGGACCTCGTCTACCGCGTGCTGGACGCGGTCGTCGATTCCCTCACCGACAGCCTCGAAGCAGTGGCTGCCGAGGTCGACACGTTCGAGCGCACGATCTTCGACCGTCCGCGCGCTCGGGACCGGGACCGGATGGCGGTCCTGCGTCGCTCACTCAACGGGGTGCGCCGGACGCTGGTCGTCCAGCGGCAGGTGTACCAGCGGGTCGTCGACCAGGTCGCGGCCATTGCCGACGACGCCGACGACCTCCGGAGCTACCTCGCCGACGTCGGCGACCACCTGTGGCAGGCGCTGGAGGATGTCGACGCCGACCGCGAGACACTCCAGGGAATGCTCGACACCTATTCGAACGAAGTACAGGAGCGGCTGACGATCGTCGCCACGATCTTCCTGCCGCTCACAGTGCTGACTGGATTCTTCGGGATGAACTTCAACTGGATGATCGATCACATCGGTTCCGCGTGGGCGTTCTTCGGACTCGGTGTCGGTGGCCCGGTGGCCGCCTGCCTGGGGATCGTCCTCTGGCTGCGGCGCACCGGCCCGCTCGACGAACAGCGGAGCTCGTCCGGGAAGTGACGCGCCGAGTTCGGTCACCGCTTCGGCAACGACGCGTGGTGGACCTTGCCGAGGGCAGCGAGAGCGTCTTCGTCCGGTGGCGTCTGGTCGGGCACCATACGGGCACGGACTCCTGGGCCTGGTGCCGATCGGCGCGCGCCTGGACGTCGACGGCGTGTGTCACGTCGTCGTCCGCGACGGACAGGTCGTGTCCGACTACGTGATCATGGACCAGATGCAGTTGGCGCGTCAGTTGGGCCTGCTTCCCGCCGCCGGCACCCGGATCGACAGAGGGGCTCAAGCGAGCTTTCTCTCGGCTCCGGAGCAGGCCGTGAACCGTTCGGTGAAGCCCGACTGCGAGGTCGTCGGCGAGGAGCTCTCCTTCCCGGGGTCGCTGGGGGAGCTGGGTCCGTGGGAACTCGGCGCATACGCCGAGTCCGGTTACTGCTTCAGCAATGACGGGCCCATCGCGCGTCTCGCTGCAGCCATCCGATTCGACCCTGTCTGCGCCCCCCCGGCTCGATAGCGGCCTGGTGACGATGCCGCGCGGCTCGCCAGACCCACAACACCCGCCGCCAGCCCCGTCCACCCGCGCCCGGCCGTGCGACCCGCGCCACCCTCGTCGTCGTCGCCGGGGACGTGACGGTGCCGCCGTCGCTCGAGCGCCACGATGTGCTCCCTGCTGTCCTCGCCGTCCCCCGACAGCGGCACACCCCTGCGCCACGCGAACCAATGACGCCGGGCGAGAACGTTAGGCCACACAACGTCGCCACACACCCAAGGAAGTACCAAGGTCGAGAAGCAAATGGGTGAACAGGCGATCGCGTAGACGTCGTATGCATTGCTTTGGTCACATGCCGTCGCAACACCTGCACGGGCTGGAGCGTGGGGTAGAGCCCGCGCCGCCGAGGGAGGGACCCAGAGGGCTATCAGTTGCCGAGCGCGCGCTGCGTGCCTCTGTCCTCGCTCGGGCCGTGCTTGCGAAGCCGCCGTGGTCGCGGAACCGGCACCGGGCGACCCGCGCTCCGGACCCGTCCTGCAGGACCTGGAGGGTCCTGGGGGTGCCGATCTGGAAGGGCGGACGGGCCATCGCAGGAGGCTCCAGAGGAGTAAGTGGCCCGAAAACGGACCGCGAACTCTACGGGAGGAATGAACTAGCAGGTCACGGACCTGCTACGAAGGGTGCGCCGTCAGGGACTCGAACCCCGAACCCAGTGATTAAGAGTCACTTGCTCTGCCCATTGAGCTAACGGCGCGTGACCAGAAGACTATCAACATCGTCTCCCGGTCCAGCAGCGGGGGT
The DNA here is from genome assembly GCA_963849235.1 of uncultured Actinomycetota bacterium. Classification (GTDB taxonomy): domain Bacteria; phylum Actinomycetota; class Actinomycetes; order Mycobacteriales; family Pseudonocardiaceae; genus Actinomycetospora. The sequence continues at coordinate 341,579 of CAWKGY010000023.1, forward strand.
ACCGCTACCGTCCGGGTGAGTGACGGGACTTGAACCCGCGACACCTGGGATCACAACCCAGTGCTCTGCCAGCTGAGCTACACCCACCATCATCGCCCGATCTCCCTGGCGACCCGCAAAGAATACAAGCAGGGGGCGGGCCCCCGGCCAGTGGGTTGTCCCCCCGGCCGAGGTCGGGTTCTCCCCGCGTCAGGCCGAGCCCGGTGCCGGCGCCTGCCCGCCCGCGGAGCCCTCCTGACCGGCCTCGATGGCCTGCGCGGCACCGGCTCCGGCCGCATCGGCGGCGAGGACGTCGGAGGCCGCGGCGCGGGCCTCGTCGGTCGTGGGGCCGGGGAGCGGGACGAAGGCGGTGCGGCGGTAGTACTCGAGCTCGCGGATCGACTCCCGCGCGTCGGCCAGGGCCCGGTGGGCCAGGCCCTTCTCGGGCTGGGCGTAGTAGATCCGCGGGTACCAGCGCCGGCACAGCTCCTTGATCGAGCTGACGTCGATCATGCGGTAGTGCAGGTGGGCGTCGAGCTCGGGCATGTCCCGGGCGATGAAGCCGCGGTCCGTGGCGATGCTGTTGCCGCACAGGGGAGCGGTCCGCGCGTCGGGGACGTGCTCGCGGACGTAGTCCAGCACGAGCTTCTCGGCCTCGGCCATCGTCACCGTCGAGGCGCGGACCTCGTCGGTGAGGCCCGACTTCGCGTGCATCTCGACGACGACCTCGGGCATGTCCGCCAGGGCCTCGTCCGAGGCGTGGATGACGACGTCGACGCCCTCACCGAGGGGGACGAGGTCGGCGTCGGTCACGAGGGCCGCGATCTCGATGAGCGCGTCCTTCGCGAGATCGAGCCCGGTCATCTCGCAGTCGATCCACACCAGCCGTCCGTTCACCCCCCGACCCTAGCGAGGTCGGCTCGGCCCGGCTCGCCGCCTTCTGACGACGACGGGGCTTTCCTGCCACCGGGTGCAAGCAACGGGGCTGTGCTTGCACGGGCGCCTGCACGGCTGGACCTCTAGGGGCGCGAGAACGCCGCCAGCTGCGCCGCGCGCACGTCCTCGGTCTGCGCCTGGACGAGGTGGAACATCGCCTCGCGCGACCAGCGCTGCTCCGGGCTGGACGTGAGCACGGCCGACCCGCCCCGCGCCGCCACCAGCCCGGCGGCGGCCCGGACCGTGAGCTCGGCGATCCGGCCCCGCAGTGTGAGCCGTTCCTCGACGAAGCGGCCCCGGTCGGCCGAGAACCGCAGCTCGTAGGCCCGCTCCCGCAACGGCCACGCCGTCGCGGCGAGCGCCTGGGCCTCCTCGAGCGCCGCGGGCCGGTCCCGCTCGTGGCCGGTCCGCACCGTCTCGTCGATCACCCGGCGGAGCAGGCCGAGGGTGGCGGGCTTGGTGTCGACCACCGTGTCGGCGTCGCGGCGCCGCCAGTCCCCACGGTCGACGACGGCGGCCACCTCGTCGCCGCCCACCGGCATGTCGGAGAAGTCCAGCCCGACCGTCCGGGTGCCACCCATGACCGCCAGCGCGTACGGCTCCGAGGCGCGCAGCCCCCGTCGCTCGTGGGCGGGGAGCAGCGCGAACACCACGTCGTCGGTGTCGGTGACCGCGCCGATGAGGACCAGGTCCACCAGCCCCCACCCGGTGCACCACTCCGACCGGCCCGTGAACCGCCAGCCGCCGTGCCCGTCGGGCACCGCCCGCACCGCGGGCACGCCGGGCCGGCGCAGATGGGCGATGGCGATCCCGCCCAGCTCGTCGCCGTGCGCGAGCGCCTCGCGGTACTCGTTCGCCGCCGGGTAGGACGACCCGGCGGTCAGTGCCTGCGGGCTCCGGTGCTGGGTGAGGACGAACCAGGTCGCGGCGTCGGCCCCCGCGAGGACCTCCTCGACCTCGCAGAGCGCGCGTTCGTCGTGGCCGAGGCCGCCGTCGGCGACCGGGGCCGCGACGCTGTAGAGCCCCTGCGCCGCGAGGCAACGGAGCATCGAGCGCTGCACGCCGATCGCCGGGGTGTCGCTGTCGGCGGCGTTGAGCAGCAGCATGTCCGTGACCTCGCGGGCGAGCGCCACGGGGTCGGCGTCCGTCGTCAGGCCTGGATGAGTGCCCATGGTGTCAGGGTTCTCCGGGGGGAGCGGGAGAGACGAGGACCTTTCCGGTCGGCCGAAGCCTAGGACTCGGTCGGGCCTAGGACTCGGAGGACCCGAGTTCGGACTTCACCACCTTGCCGGTCTGGTTGCGGGGCAGCTCGTCGAGGAACTCGACGTCGCGGGGGGAGGCGAATCGGGCCAGGTGGTTCTTGACGTGGTCGCGCACGGCGTCGGCGTCCAGCGTCGCACCGTCCTCGAGGACGAGGTAGGCGGCCAGGCGCTGGCCGTACTCCTCGTCGTCGACCCCGACGACGGCGGCCTCCTTCACCCCGTCCATGTCCGAGAGCAGGCTCTCGACCTCGCCGGCGTGGATGTTCTCCCCGCCGGAGACGATCATGTCGTCGGCGCGGCCGGAGATGAACAGCAGGCCGTTCTCGTCGTAGTGGCCGAGGTCGCCGGTGCCGAGCATGCCGTCGACGACGTCGGTCTCCCCGCGGCCGCCGGTGTAGCCGGTGAAGAGCATGTCGTTCCCGACGAAGATGCGTCCGGTCTCGCCGGTCGGGAGCTCCTGGTCGTCGTCACCGAGGATCTTGACCTCGGTGCCGACCGGCGGGCGCCCCGCGGTGCCCGGCTCGGCGCGCAGCTCCTCGGGCTTGGCGATCGAGGCCCACGAGACCTCGGTCGAGCCGTAGAGCATGTAGAGCTTGTCGCCGAAGGTCTCGAGGAACTCGCTGACCTTGTGCGGGGGCATCGCCGAGCCGGTCGCGGTCACCGTCCGCAGCGCGGAGGTGTCGTAGCGGGCGATGACGTCGGCGCCGAGCTCGAGGATCCGCTGCAGCATCACCGGCACCGCGAACATCGAGGTGCAGCGGTGGGTCGCGAGCTGGGCGAGCGCGTCCTCGGGGTCGAACTTGCGGCGCAGGATGAGCGTGGAGCCCATGAGCGAGCCGATCTGGAACGCCGCGAACCCCCAGGTGTGGAACAGCGGCGCCGAGACCAGGGCGGGCTCACGGGCGGTCAGCGGGATGCGGGAGAGGATCGCGTTGACCGGCCCGATCCCGGCGGGGGAGGGGCGCTCGGCCCCCTTGGGCGTGCCCGTGGTCCCGGAGGTCAGGACGATCGTCTTGCCCGTCGGCGGGCGCGTCGGGAGGGGCTTCGAGCCGTCGACGGAGATGAGCCCCTCGAGGGTGTCGTCGCCCCAGCAGGCCGAGCCGGCGTCCTGCCAGGCCGCGATCTGCTTGACCGAGCTGTCGACCTCGGAGAGACGGTCGACGAGGTCGGAGTCGACGACGATCGTCGTGATCTCCTGCTCGTCGGCGACGGCGGCCATCTGCTGCGGCGAGAGCCCGGTGTTGAGCAGGACGACGTCCGCGCCGATCTTCGACGCGGCGACGATGGTCTCGATCGGCCCGCGGTGGTTGCGGCACAGCACGGCGACGCGGCTGTTCGGGCCGAGGCCGCGGTCGGCGAAGGCCCGGGCGAGCCGGTCGGTGCGGGTGTGCAGCTCCTCGAAGGTGAGCGTCCCGCGGTCGTCGACGATCGCGAGGCGATCGGGATGGCGCCACGCCCCGACGACGAAGGCCGTCGTCGGGGTGAATCCGTAGCGGTACAGCGCGACCGGGAACCGCACGACGCGGTCCGGCCGGATCGGGGCGACGACGCCGGACTCGACGAGCAGGCGCACCCCCGTCGCGAGCTCGGTCGGGGTTCCGAACGGCGTCCTCACCAGTGCACTCCCGGAAGCAGTCGGGCAAAGGCCTGCGCGCCCCGGGACAGGGGGCCTGCCTCGAGGGCACGGTCCTCTCCGGGGGTCTTCTCATCAGTACCCTCACGAGCCGCGGACGACTCGGGGAACACTCGGTACGCCACGTGCATGACCACGTCGACCAGGCGCGGGGCGAGGTTGGCCGAGACGGCGCCGAACGTGCCGAGCGCCGTCCCGATGTGCTTGGGCCGCTCGACCAGCGCGCGGATCACCATCTCCGCGGCCTCGTCGGGGCTCGACGTCGGGAACGCGTCGTACATCTTCGTCGGCGCGATCATCGGCGTGCGGACCAGCGGCATGTGGATCGTCGTGAACGTGACGCCGTCGCCGATCACCTCGGTCGCGACGATCCGCGCCCACGCGTCGAGCGCCGCCTTCGAGGCGACGTAGGCCGCGAAGCGCGGGGGCCCGGTCTGCACGCCGATGGAGGAGATGTCCACGACGTGCCCGAAGCGGCGCTCGATCATGTGCGGCAGCAGGGCCAACGTCAGCCGCACGGCCCCGAAGTAGTTGATCGCCATCGTGCGCTCGAAGTCGTGGAAGCGGTCGAGCTCGAGCTTCACCGAGCGCCGGATCGACCGCCCGGCGTTGTTGACGAGCATGTCGATGCCGGTGTCGGGCCCGGCGTGATCGGCGAGCAGCGCCTTGACCAGCGCGTCGACCGACTCGCCGTCGGTGATGTCGCACGAGTAGACGTGGGCCTGCCCGCCCTCGCGCTCGACCTCGGCCTTGACCTCCTCGAGCTCCTCGGTGCGCCGCGCGACGAGGAGCGGGACGCCGCCGTTGCGGGCGACCTTGATCGCGGTCTCGCGCCCGATGCCCGACGAGGCCCCGGTGATGACGACGCGGCGGCCCAGCAGCGGGGGGCCGGGCGGGGTGCGGCGCGCCCGGTTCGGGTCGAGGTGCTCGCGCCAGTACTCCACGAGCACCGGGGCGTAGTCGTCGAACTCCGGCGGGGTGAAGCCGTCGAGCGCCTCGACCGTGGCCTCGGAGGTGTACACGCACGGGAAGGTCAGGTGCGGCAGGACCTCCGGCGGGATGTCGAACTCCGCCAGCGCGATGTCGCGGGCCGACCCGCCGGCCGAGGTGCGGCCGAGTCCCTCCGCGGCGCGGGTGAGGGCCTTCCCGACGGGGGTCGGCAGCACCGGCAGGAGCTTGGGGGCCCCGAGGGCGCCGGCCAGCGCGTTGTAGACCTCGGAGAGCGGCTGCGGGCGCGGGTTGACCAGGTGGAACGCGCGCCCGTCGAGGTCGGCGGTGTGCACCAGGCGGACCATCGCGTCGGCGACGTAGTCGACCGGGACGATGTTGGTCGCGCCGAGCTCGGGGGCGGGCAGCCGGAGGAACCCGGGCAGCCGGCCGAGGGCGCTGATCGCGCCCATCAGGTAGTACGGCCCGTCGATCTTGTCCATCTCGCCGGTCTGCGAGTCGCCGACGACGACGGCGGGGCGGTACACGCGCCACGCGGTGGTCGACTCCTCGCGGACGATCTTCTCCGCGGCGAACTTGGTCTCGTGGTACGGGTTGCCGAACTCCTGGCCGAGGTCGAAGTCGTCCTCGGTGAAGACCCCGGTGTGCTCGCCCGCGACGGCGACCGACGAGACGTGGTGCAGGCAGCGGGCGCCGAGCTCGGCGGTCATCGCGACGACGTGGCGGGTGCCGTCGACGTTGGCCGACCGGTTGGCGGCGTCGTCGGCGGTGACGTCGTAGATCGCGCCGAGGTGCAGGACCTCGTCGACCTGGCCCGCGAGGTCGTCGACCGTGTCGTCGCTCAGGCCCAGCCGCTCGGCGGTGAGGTCGCCGGTGACGGTGACGAGCTTGTCGGCACCCTCGAGGTCACGGGTGCGGCGGCGCAGCTTGTCGACCGAGCCGCGACGGACGAGGGCGTAGACCGCGTCGCAGTCCTCGCGGGCGAGGAGCCGCGCCAGCACAGCGCGCCCGAGGAACCCGGTACCGCCGGTAACGAGATAGCGCATGGCGGAGGATCGTGGCACGACTCACCCGGTCGCGCCACGGCGACCTCACGGATCGTCGCGGCTCATCGATTCGACGTGGTCCTCGGCGTTCCCGCCCTGCGCGACGCCCTCGACGTCGCCGGTCGTCTTGTCGGCGTCCGACTTCTCGGGGTCGAGGCCCTCGAGGAGCTCCTCGGTCCGCTGGTGCTCGTCGACGTAGCGTTGTTCGAGGTTCTCGGCGCGGGACGACGGGTCCTGGTCCGACCGGTTCCCGTCCGCCTGCTCGCTCATGGGCGGCCATCCTGCCGGGACGTGGCGCGCGTCGCACGGCAGGCCCGCCCCGGCGGGGTGGAATTCCGGAGGACGAGGGCCCGGGGAGGCGCTCGGCCGGGCTCGAGCGGGGTACGAAGGACGACGTGCAGCCGCTCGACCTCGACAACCTGCCCGCGGAGCAGGTCCGCGCCCTGCGTCGCGCCCCCGACGCCGGGTTCCGGGCGCCGATGCTCGCGACGCTGACCAAGCCCACCGACCCGCCACCCGGCCCCGAGGGCTGGAGCTTCGAGCGCAAGTACGACGGCGTGCGCGTCATCGCGACCCGGGAGCGCGGCGAGCGGCCCCGCCTGTGGAGCCGCAACCAGAAGCCGGCCGACGCCAGCTACCCCGAGGTCGTCGAGGCCCTCGAGACGGCGGCCCCGGAGCGGTTCGTGCTCGACGGCGAGATCGTCGCCGCCGACGGCCGGTTCGGCTCGCTGCAGGCCCGGATGCACCTGACCGACCCGCAGCGGGCGCGGGCGACGGGGGTGGACGTCGAGTGCCACCTGTTCGACCTGCTCGTCCTCGACGACCTCGACGTGACCCGGCTGCCGTTGTCCACGCGGCGGGGGCTGTTGGAGAGCGTGGTGCGGAATGAGGGCCCGCTGCTGCACTCGCCGACCCTCGACGGCGACCCGCTGGCGCTGCGCGACGAGGCCTGCGCCGACGGCTGGGAGGGCCTGATCGCGAAACGGCTCGACGCGCCGTACGCCGCGGGCCGCAGCCGTGACTGGCTCAAGCTCAAGTGCGTCAAGGACCAGGAGTTCGTGATCGGCGGGTGGACCGACCCGGCCGGGTCGCGGCACGTGCTCGGGGCGCTGCTCGTCGGCTACCACGACACCGCAGGGGGCGGCGGGGCGCTGCGGTACGCGGGCAAGGTCGGGACGGGGTTCGACGACGCGGCTCTGCAGCTGCTGCGGTCCCGGCTCGATCCGCTCGCCGTCGGGACCTCGCCGTTCTCCGACGCCCCCCGTGAGCGCGGTCAGCACTTCGTGCGCCCCGAGCTGGTCTGCCAGGTGGGGTTCGGCGAGTGGACCTCCGACGGGCGCCTGCGCCACCCCCGCTACCAGGGGCTGCGCGAGGACAAGGACGCGGCGGACGTGGTGCGGGAGACGACGTAGACGCGCAGCGCGCCTACGGGTGCCGCGCGTACGCGTCGATCACGCAGTAGACGAAGTAGGCCGCGAACCCCGCGGCGGCCACGCAGAACATCGTGGCGCCGAGGGTGTGCGCGGCGATGGTGCGCAGCGCGACGTCGACCCCGCCGATCCGCTTCGGAGAGTCGTCCCAGGCCGCGAGGGCCGTCAGCACCCCGACGACGCCGAAGGTGACAGCTCGCGTCAGGTTCCCCAGCGAGCCGGTGACCAGCGCGATCGTGCGCCGGTGCCCGGGGAGCTTCTCGGGGACGAGGTCGCCCATGAAGGTCGCGCGCACCCCGGTGTAGGTCATCGAGACGAACATCCCGATGGCGAAGAGCCCGACCGCGCCCACCAGCCAGCGGCCGCCGGTGTGGGCGAAGACGTCGTCGACGGTGGTCTGGAACGCGTTGCGGCGCCCCTGCATGCGGGTGGCGAACTCGCCGGCGAGCCAGGCCACCGAGCCCACCCCGATGGCCTTCGCCGCGGCGCCCAACCGCTTGCGCCACCGCTCCTCGGGTCGGGCCCAGTTGAAGCCGACGGCGGCCGCGCGGAGCTGCCACACGGCGAACGCGGTCAGGGCCAGGGCGGCCGCGGCCAGCACCCAGCGGCCGAGGAACCCGCCGCCCGCCGCGACCAGCTCGATCGCGCCGCGCGGGTCGGCGTGCTGGTCGCGCTCGCCGAGGGTGGAGATGCGGACCGCGAGCACCGCGATCCCGAGGTGGACCAGGCCGTAGGCGACGAGGCCGACGCGGCCGAGCGCCTCGACCCAGGCCGGGGCGTCCCGATCGCTCGGGCGGGCCCGGCGGCGCCGGGGCACCAGGTGCAGGTGTGCGGGAGCCGTGGCGACGGCGGAGTGCTCCGGCTCGTCCCCGGTGTCCTGCTCCGCGGTCGTCGTCGGCCCGCCGGGGGCGGGCGACGCGGGCGCGGAGCTCATGGGGACAGTGGTACCCGGCGTCGATCGTTCTGTCGCTGTGGGCTCGCTGTGACCTGTGAGGCACCACTCACCCGGGTTCACGGCCACCGGGCGGCGCGGGCGTACTGGGCGGGCCAGGAGACCTCGTCGTCGACCCCCAGCTCGTGCGCCGCGCGCATCGGCCAGTGCGGGTCACGCAGGAACGCGCGGGCGAGCAGCACGACGTCGGCCTGGCCGGTGGCCAGCACCTTCTCGGCCTGGGCGGCCTCGGTGATCAGCCCGACGGCACCGGTGGGGACGCCGGTCTCGCGGCGGAATCCGCTCGGCGAAGGGCACCTGGTAGCCGGGCCCGACGGGGATCTCGGCGTGCGGGACGTTGCCGCCCGAGGACGTGTCGACCAGGTCGGCGCCGGCGTCGGCGAGCGCCCGGGCCAGCGCCACGGAGTCGTCCCCGCCCCAGCCGCCGTCGGTCCAGTCGGTGGCCGAGATGCGCGCCAGCACCGGGACGTCCGCGCCGACCTCGGCCCGCACCGCGGCGAGGATCTCGACGGCGAGGCGGATCCGGTTCTCGAAGCTCCCGCCGTAGGCGTCCTCGCGGTGGTTCGACAGCGGCGAGAGGAACTGGTGGACCAGGTAGCCGTGGGCGAAGTGCAGCTCGACGACGTCGAACCCGGCGGTCAGCGCGCGGCGGGCGCCGGCGGCGAACGCCCCCGGCAGTGCGGCGATCTCGGAGAGCGAGAGCTCCTGGGGCACGGTGTAGTTCGCGAACGCCTCGGCCGAGGGCCCGACCGGCGTCCACCCGCCGTCGTCGGCGACGACCGGCCCGCTGCCGTCCCACGGGCGCAGCGTCGAGGCCTTGCGTCCGGCGTGGGCGAGCTGCATCGCGGCGGTGGCGCCCCGGGCGTGCAGGAAGTCGACGATGCGCCGCCAGACCGCGACCTGTTCGTCGTTCCAGATGCCGGCGTCCTGCGGGCTGATCCGGCCCTCGGGGGTGACGGCCGCCGCCTCGGTCATCACCAGACCGGCGCCGCCGGCCGCGAACTGGCCCAGGTGCACGAGGTGCCAGTCGTCCGGCAGCCCGTCGGCCGCGGAGTACTGGCACATCGGGGCGACCCAGATCCGGTTGCGGACGGTGGTGCCGCGCAGGGTGATCGGGGTGAAGAGCTCACTGGTCACGTGACGGTTCAACGATCACGGGCGGCGGTGGCTTCCGCCCCGGGAGCACCAATCCGTGCCACGACGCGGATCACTGCTCACGAGCGCGCGAGCGCACTCCAGGACCTCGGTCGGTGTGACCGCGAGGAGGGCCGGGTCCGGGTCGTCGGCGAAGCGCTCGCCGCGGCGGACCGACGGGTCGGTGAGCGTGACGTGGCGCGGGTCGGCGGGCGGCCCCCACTGCGCGGGCCCGACGGGGCCGAAGAGGGTCACCGAGGGCACGCCGAACGCGGTCGCGACGTGCGCGATCCCGGTGTCGCCCGCGATCACCAGCCGGGCGCCCGCGACGAGGGCGACGAGCTCGCCGATGGAGGTCCGACCAGCCAGGTCGAGCCCCCCGCACGCGGCCGCGACCGCCCCGGTGAGCGCGGCCTCGTCCGGTCCGCCGGTCACGACGACCCGGTGCCCGTCCCCGGCGAGCGCGGTGGCCACCGTCGCGAACCGCTCGACGGGCCAGCGCTTGGCCCCGAACGCCGCCCCGGGGTGCACGACGACCGCGCCCGCCGTCGACGACGGGGCTTTCCTGCCACTGGGTGCAGGCATCGGGGCTCTGCCGGCATCGAGGGGCGCGAGCCGCAGGTCGTCGGCGGCCGCGGCGGCGGTCGGGCCGTCCACCAGGCCGCACCCGGCGAGCAGGTCGCACCAGCGGCGCCGCTCGGGCCGGTCCGGGTCGTCGACCCACGCGGGCCCCTCCCAGGGCGGGGCGTGCCCCGGGGGCGAGCGGTGCCCGACCCGGCGGACGCGCCCTGAGCCCGCCAGGGCGTCGAGCCGCGCGTGGCTCTGCGGCCCGCGCCCGTGCAGGTTCACGACGACGTCGGGCGCGGGGGCGGCCGCGTCGTCCACCACCGCGTCGACGGGGAAGCCCGGGAGGTCGTCCACCCACGCCGGCCCGAGCAGCACGAGCGCGGTGACCGGGCAGGGCGCGCCGCAGCAGGCGCAGGGCCGGGACGGCGACGAGCAGGTCGCCGAGGCCGAGGTCGCGCAGGACCAGGGCGCTCGGCGCGTCGTGGGAGGGGGGACGACTAACGGGCGTTCTCCCCGAGGCCGTCCCGGAGCTGGGCGAGGGTCTTGGCGAGCAGGCGGGAGACGTGCATCTGCGAGATGCCGACCTCGGTGGCGATCTGCGACTGCGTCATGTTCTTGAAGAACCGCAGCATGATGATCGTGCGCTCGCGGGGGGCGAGCTGGGAGAGCAGCGGGGCCAGCGACTGCTGGTACTCCACCTTGTCCAGCGCCGCGTCCGCCTCGCCGAGCAGGTCGGAGACGGTGCCGGAGTCCGGGTCGTCGACGAGCATCTCGTCCAGCGACCCCGACCGGTAGGCGTTCGAGGCCTCGAGCGCCTCGAGGACGTCCTCCTTGGGCAGGCTGAGGTGCGTCGCGAGCTCCGCCGCGGTCGGCGCCCGGCCGAGCGTCTGCGACATCTGCGACATCGCCGAGGACAGCGTGACGTTCAGGTCCTTGAGACGGCGCGGGACCCGCATCGACCAGGCCTGGTCGCGGAAGTGCCTGCGGACCTCGCCGGTGATCGTCGGGACCGCGTAGGACAGGAAGTCGGTGCCGCGCGCCGGGTCGTAGCGGTCGACGGCGTTGATCAGCCCGAGGGTCGCGACCTGCTCGAGGTCCTCCTCGGGCTCGCCGCGCCGGGAGAACCGCCGGGCGATGTGCTGGGCGACCGGCAGGTGGCCACGGACGAGCTCGTCGCGCAGGCGGGCCCGCCGGGGGTCGCCCGAGGGCAGGTTGGCGTGCTCGGCGAGCAGCGGCATCAGGTGGTCGTACTCACCGCGGGAGCCGCGTCGCGACTGGCCCTCGGGCTTGTGGCCGTTCCCGTTCTCGCCGCCGTTCCCGTTCTCGGCGGGGGCGTCGACGGCCTGGAGGATCTCGCCGGTCTCGCTCGGGGCGATCTGGGCGTCGGGGGTCTGCGTCGCCGGGTCGACGTGGTGGGCCGTCACGAAAGCGTGGTCCCGAGCCGCCGCACGGACAGTCGCACGGCGAGCCGGAACGGGTCGCCGTCCTGGCCGGGGGTGGCCGAGAGCATGCGGACGTCGTCGGCCAGGGTCGTGAGGACCCGCCAGCCGAAGGAGTCGGTGGCCAGCCGCTCCGCTCCAGTGGTCTGGACCGTTGCGGTCACCGTGATGTGGTCCTCTCCGACGATGAAGCTGCAGGTCAGTCGGGTGTCGCGGCGGGCGAGAGCCACGAGGCTCGAGCACGCCTCGTCGACGGCCATCCGCAGGTCGGCGACGGCGTCGAGGGTGAACTCCGCGCGGGCGGCGAGATCGGCCGCGACGGTGCGCATCGTGATCACCGCGCGGGGCACCGCCGGGACCCGGACCTCGACGTCCTCCGGCGGCATGAACCGGTCGCCGGGGTCGTTCGCTGCTGAGCCGTTCATCGGGGGGTCGGGCCGCGCCACGAGCACCTCCTCGTCGGGTTCGCGCCGCACGGACGTCCCCTGCCGGGACCCGGTCGAGCACGTCGATCTCCGCGGCGCGGGCGTGCCCCCCGCCGTTCTCGGTCGCCGGTCGTGTACCCGGGCCCCCCCGCCACAAACCGGTTCCGCCCCCGGCCGGGGACCGTCCGCCGTCGTGCGATCGCCCCCGCGGCGTGGTGTCCTCGCCGCCGTGCCCCGCGGTGAGGTCCCCCCGACGCCCGCCCGGCGTGTCCGGGAAACCTGCCCTCCCCGGGCGGTCCTCTTCGACCGCGACGGCACGCTCGTCCACGACGTCCCCTACAACGGCGACCCCGCGAAGGTCGCCCCCGTCGACACCGCCCGACCGGCCCTCGACCGGCTGCGGCGTGCGGGCATCCCCGTCGGGGTGGTCAGCAACCAGTCCGGCGTCGCCCGCGGGCTCCTCACCCCCGGCGAGGTCGTCGCCGTGAACGCCCGGGTGGAGGAACTGATCGGGCCGGTCGGGGTCTGGGCGTGGTGCCCGCACGGGGAGGCGGACGGGTGCGCGTGCCGCAAGCCCGCCCCGGGTCTGGTCCTCGACGCGGCCCGGCGGCTCGGGGTCGACCCGGCCGCGTGCGCGGTCATCGGGGACATCGCCGCCGACCTGGGGGCGGCGCGGGCCGCCGGCGCCACGGGGGTCCTGGTCCCGACGCCGGCGACCCGGCCGGAGGAGGTCGCGGCCGCGGAGCTCGTCGCCACCGACCTGCTCGCCGCCCTGGACCTCCTGGGCGTCCCGACGTGACCCGTCGCATCCTCGCCGTCCGCCTCGACTCCGACGGCGACGTCCTGCTCACCGGCCCCGCGATCCGCGCCCTCGCGGCGGGCGGCGACGAGGTCGTCGCCGTCGTGGGGCCTCGCGGCCGGCAGGCGGCCGCGCTGCTGCCCGGCGTCGCGCGCGTCGTGGTGTGGCACTGCGGCTGGGTCGACGGGGACGCCCCACCGGTCACCGCGCGGTCGGTCGCCGACGCGGTGACCGAGCTCGCGGCCCTCGCCGCGGACGAGGCGGTCGTGTTCACCTCGTTCCACCAGTCGCCGCTCCCGACCGCGCTCGTGCTGCGGATGGCGGGGGTGCCGCGCATCACGGCGGCGTCGGTCGACTTCCCCGGCGGCCTGCTCGACGTCCGCGCCCGGCCGGGCGACCCCGCCGAGGACCCGACCGTCGACCTGCCCGACGACCTCCCCGAGCCCGAGCGTGCGCTCGCCGTCGCCGCCCGCGGCGGGTACCTGCCGGGTCCCGACGACGACGGGTGCCTGCGGGTGACGACCCCGCCGGACGCGGCGGTGGCCGCCCGCGCGCTGCTGGCCGAGCGCGGGATCGCCGCGGGGGAGCCGTACGTGGCGTTGCACCCGGGCGCGTCGGTGCCGGCCCGGGCCTGGCCGCCCGAGCGGTGTGCCGAGGGGGTCGCGGCGCTGCGCGCGGCGGGACGGCGGGTGGTCGTGACGGGCGCACCGGGGGAGACGGCGCTCACCGCGGCCGTGGCGGGGGGGCACGGGACCGACCTGGGCGGGGCCACGTCGTTCGCGGTGCTCGCCGAGGTGCTGCGCGCGGCGGACGCGGTCGTCGTCGGCAACACCGGGCCGGCGCACCTCGCGGCCGCGGTCGGCACGCCCGTCGTCTCGCTGTTCGCGCCGGTGGTGCCCGCCGTGCGCTGGGCGCCCTACGGCGTGCCCCACGTGCTGCTGGGCGACCAGACGGCGCCGTGTCGCGGCACCCGCGCCCGCGACTGTCCGGTCCCGGGCCACCCCTGTCTGGCGGGCGTCGGAGCGGACGTCGTGGTGGCGGCCGTGGCGCGGCTCACCGGTCACGCTGAGTAGTAGTTCCGGGGGTGGCGTTTACCAGGTCCTGCTCGCAGGGATTTCTCGGCAGTGACCTCCAGCCCCGCCGCACGGCCGTCGTCGACGGTTCTGCACTGGCACGTGCACGGGTCCTGGTCGACGGCGTTCGTTCAGGGCCCGCACCGGTACCTGCTGCCCACCCTGCCCGAGCGCGGGCCGTGGGGCGGCGGGCGTCCGGCCGCGTGGACCTGGCCCGACGCCGCCGTGGAGTGTTCTCCGGAGCAGATCGCCGCGGCCGCCGACGAGATCGACGTCGTCGTGCTGCAGCGCCCCGAGGAGATCGACCTGGTCGAGCGCTGGACGGGTCGACGCCCCGGCGTGGATCTCCCGGCCGTGTTCGTCGAGCACAACACCCCGCGCGGCGACGCTCCCGCCACCCGGCACCCGCTCGCGGAGCGTGACGACATTCCCGTCGTCCACGTCACCCATTTCAACGCACTCATGTGGGACTGCGGCCGGGCCCCGGTCCGCGTCGTGGAGCACGGCGTCCTCGACCCGGGGCACCGCTACACCGGCGAGCTCGACCGGGCCGCCGTCGTGGTCAACGAACCCGTCCGGCGTCACCGCGTCACCGGGACCGACCTGCTCGCCGGGTTCGCCGACACCATCGGGCTCGACGTCTACGGGATCGGCTCGGAGCGCCTGCCCGAGGCGGTCGACCACCCCGGCATCCACATCGGCGGCGACCTGCCGCAGGCACGGATGCACGCCGAGCTCGCCCTCCGGCGGCTCTACCTGCACCCGATCCGCTGGACCTCGCTGGGCCTCGCGCTCATCGAGGCGATGATGCTCGGCATGCCCGTGGTGGGGCTCGCCACCGCCGAGGCCGCCGTCTCCGTCCCCGACGACGCCGGCGTCGTCGCCACCGATCCCGCCGTCCTGCACGACGCGATCCGGACCTACCGCGCCGATCCCGACCTCGCCCGCGCGCACGGCGCCCGCGGGCGGGAGGTCGCGCTCGAGCGCTGGTCGGTCGACCGATTCCTCGACGACTGGGACGAGGTCCTGGCCCACGTGGCCGGGTCGACCTCGCCCGCCGCGCCCGCGAGCTCGACCCACGCGGCCCAGGGCGCCGTCGCCGTCCCCCTCTAGCGACCGACCCGGTCGGGCCGACGACGGCCCGACCCCGAACCCGTCCGCAGCCCCAGGACGCCCCATCGTCTCGGGACCGGAGCCTGAGCCCACACGGCACCCGGTCCACCCCCACGTCCCACGTGCGCCTTCGCACCCCACCGCCCTCGACGGCCGGTGACGGGTGCGTGCCCGCGCACGCCCGCCAGGAGGACTGCGCATGCGGATCGCCATGATCTCCGAGCACGCGAGCCCGCTCGCGTGCGTCGCCGACACCGACCCCGTCCCTCGCACCACCGCCGAGCACGCGGCAGCGGCCGGGATCGGTGCCGTCGACGCCGGCGGGCAGAACGTGCACGTGCACGCGCTCGCCACGGCGCTCGGACGCGCCGGCCACGAGGTCGTGGTGCACACCCGCCGCACCGACACCACCACGCCGCAGCGGGTCACGCTCGCGCCGGGCGTCGTCGTCGACCACGTCCCCGCGGGACCGCCCGTCGAGTTGGGCAAGGACGACCTGCTCGAGCACATGGGCGAGTTCGCGGCGGTGCTCCGGCGCCGGTGGGCCGGGGCGGGAGACGACGCGCGGCGCAGCTCGACGCGCGGACGCCGTGGGCCCGACGTGGCGCACGCGCACTTCTGGATGTCGGGGCTCGCGGCCCTCGAGGCAGGCCGGGCGACCGGGGTGCCGGTGATGCAGACCTTCCACGCGCTCGGCTCGGTGAAGCGGCGCCACCAGGGCGCACGGGACACCAGCCCGCCCGAGCGGGTGGCGCGCGAGAGCGACCTCGCCGCCTCCGTCGACCGCGTGATCGCCACCTGCCACGACGAGGTCGACGAGCTCGTCGCGCTCGGGGTGTCCGCCGAGCGGATCGACGTGGTGCCCTGCGGGGTCGACGTGCACCACTTCACGCCGGGGCCCGCCCCCACCGGCGCGGTCCCGCGGATCCTCACCGTCTCGCGGCTGGTGCCGCGCAAGGGCGTCGACACGGTGATCCGCGCGCTCGGGCGCCTCGCCGCCGGTCACGCCGGTCCGGTGCCCGAGCTCGTCGTCGCCGGCGGTCCCACCGCCACCACGCTCGACGACGACGACGAGGTCGCGCGGCTGCGGTCGATCGCCGCCGCCGAGGGCGTCCCGGACCGGGTGCGCTTCGTCGGGCGGGTGACCCCCGCGGGGATGCCGGCCCTGTTGCGCTCCGCCGACGTCGTCGCCTGCCTGCCCGCCTACGAGCCCTTCGGTCTCGTGCCGCTCGAGGCGATGGCCTGCGGGCGACCGGTCGTGGCCGCCCACGTCGGCGGGCTCGCCGACACCGTCGTCGACGGGGAGACCGGCCTGCACGTCCCGCCCGGCGACCCCGACGCCGCCGCGGCCGCCCTCGGCGCGCTGCTCGCCGACCCGGCGCGCGCCGCGCGCCTCGGCCGGGCCGGTCGTGCCCGGGCGGAGGCGCGCTACGGCTGGGACCGGGTCGCCGCCGCCACCGAGGCGGTCTACCGCGACGTCCTCGCCGCCCGCGCCCAGGCCTCGTCGCCGACCCCCGACCCCGTCGCCGGCCTCACCGGAGTGCGCTCATGAGCCCGACGTCCCAGGCCCGCCGGATGCCGGCCACCGCCACCTCCCCACCCGCCGTCGTGCCCCTCCGGTCCTGCGGCGCCGTCGTCGACGAGCACCTGGACGGTCTCGGGGTGACCCTCGCCGCGCTGCGGACCCAGGCGCCGCGTCTCGCGGACTGGGGCACCGAGCTCGCCGGGCGCCTGCGCCGGGGGCAACGGCTGCTCGCGGCGGGGAACGGCGGCAGTGCCGCCGAGGCCCAGCACCTCACCGCCGAGCTCGTCGGGCGCTACCGCGGCGAGCGCGAGCCGCTCTCCGCGATCGCGCTGCACGCGGACACGTCGACGATCACGGCGCTCGGCAACGACTACGGGTTCGTCGAGATCTACGCCCGACAGGTCCGCGCCCACGGCAGGCCCGGGGACGTGCTCGATCCTGCTGTCCACCAGCGGGAACAGCGAGAACCTGCTCGCCGCCGCCGAGGTGGCCCGCTCGCTCGGGGTCACCGTCTGGTCGGTGACCGGCGCGGAGCCCAACCCGCTGGCCGCGGCCAGCGACGAGGCCGTCTGCCTCCCGGGGGCCACGCCGTCGATCCAGGAGGGGCACCTCGTCGCGGTGCACCTGCTCTGCGAGATGGTCGACGCCGCCCTCGGGCGCTCGGTCGTCCAGGACGCCGGAGGTGCGCGATGAGCGCTCCGCTGGTCGTCGTCGGCGACGCACTCCTCGACGTGGACGTCGACGGCGAGGTCACCCGGCTCTGCCCCGACGCGCCGGTGCCCGTGCTCGACGCGGGCACCCAGCACGAGCGCCCCGGTGGTGCCGCGCTCGCCGCGCTGCTCGCCGCCCTCGCCTCGCCGCGGCCGGTCCGGCTCGTCGCGCCCCTCGGCGACGACGCCGACTCGCGGCGGGTCCGCGAGCTGCTCGACGGGCTCGTCGACGTCGTCGCGCTGCCCGCCGCGGGCTCGCTGCCGGTGAAGAGCCGGCTGCTCGCCGGGGACCGGCCGCTGCTGCGCCTCGACCGGGGCGGGCTCGAGCCGGGGGACTGGGACGCGGCCGCGCTCGGCGCCGCCCGCGAGGCCCTCGACGGGGCCGGGGCGGTGCTCGTGGCCGACTACGGCCGCGGCGTCACCGCCGACGCCGGGGTCCGGGACCTGATCGCCGCCGCCGCGCACCGCGTCCCCGTCGTGTGGGACCCGCACCCGCGCGGCGCCGACCCCGTCCCCGGGGTCACCCTCGCCACGCCCAACCTCGCCGAGGCCACGGCCGCGACCCCGCCGGCCGGCGACGGGGACGACTGGCTCGTCACCGCCTCCCGGGCCGGCGCGGCGCTGCGCGACGACCTGGCGGGCCGAGGCCGTCGCAGTCACGGCCGGCTCACGCGGCGCGGTACTGCAGGGGGCGGCCGGCCTCGTCGTCGTCCCCGCGGTCGTCGCCACGGGTGGCGACCCGTGCGGGGCGGGCGACCGGTTCGCCGGCGCCGTCGCGCTGGCGCTCGCCGCGGGACGGACCGCCGACGAGGCGATCTCCGACGCGGTGTCCGCCGCCGGGACCTTCGTCGCCGGCGGGGGAGCGGGCGCGGTCCGCTGCGCCGCGGACGGCACCTGGCACGCGCCGGGGCTGCCGGCGTCCACACCCGAGGACAATCCCGGTCCCGGTGACCCCGAGGCGCCGACCGAGGCGCTCGCGGTGGTCGAGGCCGCCCGGGCCCGGGGCGGCCGGGTCGTCGCCACCGGCGGCTGCTTCGACCTGCTGCACGCCGGGCACGCCCGCACCCTCGGCGCCGCCCGCGCCCTCGCGGGACCCGGGGGCGTCCTCGTCGTCTGCCTCAACTCCGACGCCTCCGTGCGCCGGCTCAAGGGACCGCACCGCCCGATCGTCGGCCAGGCCGACCGCGCCGAGCTGCTCGCCGCGCTGGCCTGCGTCGACGCCGTCGCCGTGTTCGACGAGGACGACCCGCAGACGGTGATCGCGCGCCTGCGCCCGGACGTGTGGGTCAAGGGCGGCGACTACGCCGCGGACGACCTGCCCGAGGCCGGGCTCGTGCGCTCCTGGGGCGGCGAGGTCGTCGCCGTCCCGTACCACGCCGGGCGCTCGTCGACCCGGCTCGCCGCCGCCGCGGGCGTCGGCGCCACCCCCCACCACGCCGGCGCCACCACCCATCACGAGGAAGGACCCTCATGACCTCGTCCCTGCCCACCCCCGACCCCGCCACCACCGCGGAGCCCTCCCGCTCCGCCGGGTCGCTCGGCACCGTCCTCGTCACCGGCGGCTCGTCCGGGCTCGGCGCGGCCGTCGCGGACGCCGTGGCCGCCTCGGGCGGCACCCCGGTGGTGCTCGACCTCAAGGCGCCCGACGCCGGCCACGCCTTCGTCGAGGTCGACCTCGCCGACACCGCGGCGGCCGAGTCGGCCGTCGCGCAGGCCGCGGACACCCACGGCGGGCTCGACGCCGTGGTCACCGCCGCCGGCATCGACAGCTGCGGCCGGATCGTCGACGTGCCCCGCGAGGACTGGGAGCGCGTCGTGGCCGTCAACCTGCTCGGCACCGCCGCCGTGGTCCGCGCCGCGCTGCCGCACCTCGAGGCCCGCCACGGCAAGGTCGTCACCGTCTCCTCGACGCTCGGGGTCAAGGCCGTCTCCGACGCCACCGCCTACTGCGCGTCGAAGTTCGGCGTCGTCGGGTTCACCCGGGCGCTCGCCGCGGAGTGGGCAGGCAAGGTCGGCGTCACCCTGCTCGTCCCCGGCGGGATGTGGACCCACTTCTTCGACGACCGCCCCGACCAGTACAAGCCGGGCGCCGACGCGCAGCTCAACGACCCCGCCGAGACCGCCGACGCCGTGCTCTACGCACTGAGCCGTCCGGCGGGCAGCGAGGTCCGGGAGCTGGTCGTCGCCGCGTCGGGCGAGTCCTCCTACCCGTGATCGACGGCCGCGAGGGCGCCCGGCACGTCGTCGTGCAGCGCGAGCACCCGGTCCAGCCCGGTGACCGCGAGCGGGCGGCGCACCGAGCGCGCCGAGCCCGTGACGAGCAGCAGCGCGCAGTCGCGGTCACGCAGGAGCTGGTCGACCTCGAGCAGCAGCGTCATCCCGGCCGAGGCGAGCAGCACGACGCGGCTCAGGTCGAGCACGACGGCGCGCGTGCCGGCGGCCACGGCCTCGTCGACGCCGGCCCGCACCGGGCCGACGCCCGCCACGTCGACGTCCCCGAGGACCTCCACCACGTGCACGTCCGGGCGCACCGGGCGGACCGCCACGTCGACGGTGCCCGGACAGGGCCCGTCGGTGGCGGGGTCGCGGTGCACTCGGCCTCCAGGAACGCGGGTGCCCCGAGGCTCCCGGGGCGCGCGGCCCGGGGGCGCGGCAGGGGAGCGGAGCACGGCACGGTGGGTCGGAGCGAGCCGGAGGCACCGGTCTGGACCCCACGGCAGCGTCGTCGAACCCTAGCGAGGTCCTGGCGGGCGAGCCACGCAACCACCGTTCGGGGCGCCTCCGATCGGGTGGCTCCCGCGCCGCCCCCACCACCCGCCGTCGGGATCCACCCATGACCGAGAGGACGAGAGACACCGTGTCCCAGCCGCTGACCTCGGCGCCCCTGGCGGCCGACCTCCCCGAGCGCCTGGCCGCCGCCGCCCCGCGCGTCGTGGTGGTCGGCGACGCGGTCCTGGACTGCTGGATGAGCGGGCCGTCGCGCCGGCTCTCCCGCGAGGCGCCCGTGCCCGTCGTCGAGGTCGACCGCACGCACGCATCCCCCGGCGGCGCTGCGAACACCGCGGTCAACCTCGTCGCGATGGGCGCGGACGTCCGCCTCGTGTCCTGCGTCGGCGACGACGACGACGGCCACACCCTGCACGCGCTGCTCGAGCAGGCCGGCGTCGACACCGCGGGGGTCCTCGTCGCCGAGGGCCCGACGGCGGCGAAGCGGCGCATCGTCGCCGACGAGGCCATGGTCGCCCGCTACGACACCATCCCGCCGCCGCGCCCCGTCGCGGGCTTCGCGGCCGCGCTCGACGCCGCCCTGGACACCGGGCCCGACGCCGTCGTCGTGTGCGACTACGGCACCGGGGCCCTCGACGACGCCGCGGTCACCGCCCTCGCGTCGCGCCGGGCCCGGTGCGGCGTCCTCGTCGTCGACGCCCACGACCCGGGGCGCTGGGCGCCCGTCGGGCCGGATGTCGTGACCCCCAACGCCGGCGAGGCCGCGACCCTCCTCGGGCACGACCTGACCGCGACCGACCGTGCCGGTGCCGCCGAGGCCGCCGCCACCGACCTGCGGGCGCGCTCCGGCGCCGGCACCGTCGTCGTCACCCTCGACCGCGACGGCGCGCTGCTGCTCGCCGACGGGCTGCCGCCGCACCGCACGTGGGCGCGTCCGGTCCCGGAGAGCCGGGCGTGCGGGGCGGGCGACTCCTTCACCGCCGCCCTGGCCCTGGCCCTCGCGTCGGGCACCCCGGCCCCCACCGCCGTCGAGCTCGCGCAGGTCGCGGCCGACGTCGTCGTCGGGCGGGCCGGGACGGCCGTGTGCTCCACCGCCGACCTCACCGCCCGCGTCGGGGCCTCCGTCGGGATGCTGTCGACCGCCGACGAGATCGAGCGGCTCGTCGCCGGCCACCGCGCCGCGGGCCGGCGGATCGTGTTCACCAACGGCTGCTTCGACGTGGTCCACCGCGGCCACGTCGCCTACCTCAACCAGGCCAAGCGCCTGGGGGACGTGCTCGTGGTGGCCCTCAACGCCGACGAGAGCGTCCGGCGGCTCAAGGGGCCCGAGCGGCCGGTGAACTCGCTGTCCGACCGCGCCGCCGTGATCGGCGCCCTCTCGTGCGTCGACCACGTCGTCGGGTTCGGGGAGGACACGCCGGTGGGGCTGCTCGAGGCGCTGCGACCCGACGTCTACGCCAAGGGCGGCGACTACACCCCGGAGATGCTGCCGGAGACGCCGACGGTGGCCGGGTACGGCGGGCGCGTCGTCATCCTCGACTACCTGGCCGAGCGCTCGACCACCGCGACGCTCGAGCGGATCCGGGCCGCCGGGCGGGTGCGGGCGCAGTCGTGAGCTCCGTCGACGTCGACGTGCTGATCCCGACCCGTGACCGGCCGGTCGAGCTCGCCACCACCCTCGCGGGGCTCGCCGCGCAGGCCGGCACCGGAGGACCGTCCTTCCGGGTCGTGGTCTCGGACCAGTCGGGGCCCGACGACGGTTCCGCCGGTGCGTCCTTCGACACGCCGTCCGCGGCCGCCATGGTCCGCGTCCTGCGCCACCGGGGTGTCCCGGTCGAGCTCCGCCGGCACCTCCCGCGACGCGGGATCGCCGAGCACCGGGCCTTCCTGCTCTCGTGCGCCGACGCCGACGCGGTCCTCTTCCTCGACGACGACGTCTGGCTCGAGCCCGGCGTCCTCGCACGGCTGCACACCGCGCTGGGGACGTTGCGGTGCGGGCTCGTCGCGGCCGCGATGCAGGGGCTCTCGCACGTCGACGACGACCGACCCGAGGAACGCGCGACCTACGCGGAGTGGAGCGACGGGGTCCGCCCCGAGCGCATCGAGAAGGGCTCCCCGGCGTGGGAGCGCTGGCGGCTGGGCAACGCCGCGAACGGGGTGCACCTCGCCGAGGCGCTCGGGCTGGACGCGCGCGGGGGACCGGTGCCCGCGGCGTCGACGTGGCGGGCGCACCGCATCGCGTGGGCGGCGGGGTGCGTCCTGTTCGACCGGGCCGCGCTGCTCGAGGCCGGCGGTTTCGACTTCTGGCGCGAGGTGCCCGAGAACGCCCACGGCGAGGACGTGCTGGTCCAGCAGCGGGTGATGGCCCGCCGTGGCGGCGCCGGCATCCTCCCCAGCGGCGCGTATCACCAGGAGTCGGCGACGACGCTGCCCGACCGGGGCGAGTCGGCGGTCGATCTGCGCCCCCTCTGACACCCGGCCTCACCGGTTCCGCAGCACCTGCACCGTCGCCTGCACCCGCGGGTCCCGCAGCAGCTCCTCGACCGACAGCGGCAACGGGATCCGCCAGTTCGGATAGGCGTCGGTGGTGCCGGGCAGGTTGGGCTGGCGCGGCTCGTCGAGGACGTCGGTGAACGACGCCAGCACGATGCGCGAGGCCGCCCGGGCGAGCAGGGCGTGCATCGCCGCGACGATCCGCTCCTCGTCGGCGTCCCCCTCGGCCAGCAGGCCCTGGGACACGAGCAGCGCCAGCAGCTCCGCCCGGTCGTGCTCGGCCTGCTTGCGGGCCTCCTCCGCGTCGGTGAGCAGGCCCGCGGCCTCCCGCGCCCGGACGTGCTCGTCGCGCAGGAACCCCACCGCGGTCGGGAGGTCGTGGGTCGAGATCGTGCCGAGGCTCGTCGGCGACCACTCCTGGGGCGGCAGGAGGTCGCCGTCCTCGTCGCGCTCGAACCACAGCACCGCGCAGCCGAGCATCCCGCGCGCCGCGAGGCCCTCGGTCACCTCCGGTTCGACGGTGCCGAGGTCTTCCCCGACGACGATCCCCCCGGCGCGCGTGGCCTCGATGGCCAGCACCGCGAGCATGGCCTGCGCGTCGTAGGACACGTAGGTGCCCTCGGTGGCCGGGCGGCCCGGCGGGATCCACCAGAGCCGCCACAGCCCCGCGACGTGGTCGATCCGCACGCCGTCGGCGTGGCGCAGCACCGCGGACAGCATGTCGCGCAGCGGTGCGTACCCGGCCTCGGCGAGCCGGTCGGGGCGCCACGGCGGGAGCGACCAGTCCTGGCCGCGCTGGTTGAAGTCGTCCGGCGGGGCGCCGACGTGGACGCCGGGCGCGAGGAAGGACTGCAGCGCCCAGGCGTCCGCCCCGTCCGGGGCGCACCCGACGGCGAGGTCGGCGATGAGGCCCACCGGCATGCCGAAGGTGGCGGCGTGGGCGTCGGCGAGCTGCAGGTCGAGCAGGTACTGGCACCAGGCGTGGAAGACGATGCGGTCGGCGAGCTCGGCGCGGGCGTCCGGGACGCCGGCTCCGTCGGGGGAGCGCAGGTCCTCGGGCCACGTCCGCCACTCGGGCCCGTGCCGTTCGGCCAGCGCGAACCAGGTGGCGACGTCGCGCAGGGCCGGGTCCATCGCGGCGAGGGCGGCCTGGTGCTCGGCGGCCAGCGCCTCGTCCGCGCTCGGGTGCTCGACCTCGGCCTCCGCGCCGGACGGCGGCGCGAGGAACCCGCCCGGGACGAGCGGGGCCTCCCGGTCCGGCATGCTCGGCATCGCCCCGACCGATCCGGCGAACGGGCGCAGCAGCGCGAGGGCCGACCGCTTCGCGCTCCACACCTCGTCGTAGTCGATGAGGGGGCGCCCGTCCTCGTCCCGGCTGCCCGCCCGCTCCTCCAGCACGTCCTCGGTGCTCCGCCCCGGCGCGAGCCGGTCGACGGCGTGGCGGACGTGGGCCGGGGCGGCGCGGTAGGCCGGGGTGCCCTGGACGCGCAGCGACACCGGGTGCAGGAACCGGCGCGACGACGGCGAGTACGGGGACGGCTCGACGGTGGGGTCGAGGCGCAGGGCGTGCAGCGGGTTGCACAGCACCGCGCCCGCGCCCTGCGTGGACGCCGCGGAGAGCACGTCGCGCAGGTCGACCAGGTCCCCGCACCCCCACGACTCGGCCGAGTGCAGCGAGTACAGCTGCACCATCCAGCCCCACGTGCGCGGGACCTCGGGGAGCCGCTCCGGGGCCACGAGCACCGTCGCCTCCGCCGCGCCGCAGCGCAGCCGGTGGTACCCGACGGGGAGGTCGGCGACCTCGGGACCCGCGAGCGAGGACACCGGCAGGACGGTGCCGTCCTCGAGGGTCAGCTCTCCCGGACCGGGCAGCGTGAGGTCGGAGGGAGCCACGATCGTCGGCGGCAGCCCGGTGCGGTCGCGCCGCGCGGCCAACGCCTCGCGCACGGCCTCGGGGGAGGAGGCGTCGACGTCGAGGGCGGCGAGGACGTCGACGACGACGTCCGCGTCCACCTCGACGGTGCGCTCCCCGGAGTCGCGGTAGCTCGTCGCGACCCCGTAGGCCGCCGCGAGCTCGGCGAGGTCGTCCTGGACGCGGGGCACCGGTGCTCCTCGGGGTCGGGCGGAACGGGGGATCAGGATCCCAGCTCGCCGGTGGCCCCCTCCGCCGACGCGCCGTGCGCACGGGTGCCCACCCCTCGCCCGACACGAACGGCACCCCGGCCACGGGGCCGGGGTGCCGTTCGTGTCGATCCGGGCGGGTCGGCCCGGGGAGGCTCAGCTGCGCCGCGGGTGCGGGACGCGGGTGGGCGCGTGGCGCGCGGCGACGAGCCGGTCGGCGACGTCGGAGGCCGACGTCCGGGGCCGGCGCACGGTCGCGAGCGCCTCGATCTGCGTGCGGGTCAGGCCGACCTGGTCGCCGAGGGCGGCGCCGACGGCGGCAGTGGTCCAGCCGCGCTCGAGCAGCAGGTGCACGAGGGCCAGGGCGGAGCCACGGTCGCGCCGGGCGCGGGAGACGAGGGTCGCGAGGTCGGCGGGGAGGTCGTGGACGGCGTCGGGCACGACGGGATCGGGGCCGGGTCGGGGGGCCGGGGTGTCGACGATGTCCGTGGCGTCGGAGAGCTCGATGACGGCAGGGGCGGCGGAGACGGCGGTGTCGAGCCGGGTGGAGGTGGGATCGAGAAGCACGGTCACCTTCCGTTCGGGTACACGAGGTGGAGCTGGCGGTACTACCAGGGTGCGCACGCTGTGTGACAGCGAAACACCGGCCCGGTCACACGGCGGTCAACGTGGGGCGTCGGTGTCGACACCGAGCGATGGTTGTCGGGGCCTACGGGTACGACCACGATGTCGTCTCCCCCCGTTCGGCCTAGTGTGCGGGTCCGTTGCTCGTGGCAGCGGAGCCCGGCGCTCGCACTACGGGAGACGTCCGGGAGCCGGCCGCGGCATCGTCGAGGTCGTCGGGGTCACAGGCGCCCCGCGTCGGCAGGAACCCGCCCCGGTCCCGTGGCAACGCCACGGTTGTGCACGACCCGACGCCGGGTACGTCGATCCGGTGACCGTGCAGAAGGTGGACCCCCACGGCCCCGGGCTCGGCCGCCGTCGGCGGGGTCGCGGTTTCAGCTACCACGACCTGACGTCGGGTGAGCCGGTCCGCGACCCGGAGGTGCTCGACCGCGTCGAGGCGCTCGTCATCCCGCCGGCGTGGCGCGACGTGTGGATTTGTCCGCAGGCCGACGGCCACATCCAGGCGGTGGGCACGGATGCGGCGGGCCGGCGGCAGTACCGCTACCACGACGACTGGGTCGCGCAGCGGGGCGCGGAGAAGTTCGCCCGCGTGGCCCGCCTCGGGGCCCTGATGCCCGACGCCCGACGCCGTCTCTCCGAGCGGCTCTCCGCGTCCGGTCTCGGCCGTGACCGCGTTCTCGCCGGCGCCGTGTGGCTGCTCGATCTGGGTGCCTTCCGCGTCGGCGGCGAGGAGTACGCCGACCGCGACCGCTACAGCGAGGCCTCCTTCGGGCTCGCGACCCTGCGCCGCGAGCACGCCACCGCGCGCCGCGACGGGGCCGTCGAGTTCCGCTACATCGCCAAGGCGGGCGTTCCGCGCAGCATGACCATCCAGGACGAGGAGACCCACCGGCTGGTCTCCTCGCTCAAGCGCCGCCGCGGAGGCGGGGACGACCTGCTGGCGTGGCGGCGCGGCCGGAAGAACGGGACGTGGCACGACGTCACCGCCGACGACGTGAACGACGCGGTCCGCGAGCTCCTCGGTGAGGAGTTCACCGCCAAGGACCTGCGCACCTGGAACGCCGGGGTGGTGGCCGCGGTGGCGCTCGCGACCCAGGTCGGCGCCGACGGCGCCCCGCCGTCGGCGGAGCGCAAGCGCAAGGCGGCCGTCACGCACACCATGAAGACGGTGGCGGGTCAGCTCGGGAACACCCCGGCGGTGTGCAAGCGGTCCTACGTCGACCCGGTGCTCGTCGGGCACTTCGAGGCGGGGCGGACGGTGCGCGAGGCCGTCCTCGGCGCCGACCCCGCCGACCTGGGGGTCCGCGACCGGATCGAGGAGGCCGTCCTCGAGCTGGTCAACGACCGCGGCTGACCAGCGGTCAGGTCGGCATCTCCGCCCAGACGGTCTTGCCGTCCGGGTGCCGGAGCACGCCCCAGGTGTGCGACACCGCCGCCACCATCGCCAGGCCCCGGCCGCGCGGGGACGACGTCGGCGGGGCCTGCCACGTCGTCGCCGCCGGGACGTCGTGCCCGGGCCCGCCGGTGTCGTAGTCGCGCACGGCCAGCCGGAACGCGTCCCCGTGGCGCTCGACCTCCACCACCGACGGGCTCGTGGCGTGCTCGACGGCGTTGGTGACCAGCTCGGTGATCACGATCTCCGCCGCCTCGCGGACGTCGCCCTCGAGGCCCCACCGCCGGCACAGGTCCCGGATGTTGGCGCGTGCGCGTCCGGGCGCGTGCGGGTCGACCTCGAAGCGCCAGCCGTCGCGCACCACCAGCGGGCGATCGGCCAGGTGGGAGAGCGCGTGCGCCGTGTCCGGGTAGACCGACACCTCGTCGGCGACCCGCGACGCGGTCAGCAGGGCGGCGAGGGCCGGGTCCGGCGCGACGAGCGCCAGGCAGGCGCCCGGCCACCCCCCGGAGCGGGACTGGGCCTCGGTGAACGCGTGCACCAGGGAGCTGTGCTGCGGCACCAGCTCGGCGACGTCGAGGACGACGCCGTGGTGCTCGCTGAGGAGGTCGGCGAGGGTCGTGACGAAGTCGGGACGGCCGGCGCGGTCGAGGTCGCCCTTGACCGTCGCGACCACCGCGCCGCCGGGGGGCGGCGCGGGGCTGACCTCCCACGAGAGCTTCTGCACGATTCACCTCGCGGCCGTGGTACCCCGGGCCGAGGGGGCCCAAGCCCGGCCGGCCACGCGGGGACGCGCCCGGGCGCGCCGGGAGCCGGCAGGACATGATGGGGCGGTGAGCGACGAACGGGAGGACGCCCCGGACGAGGGCCGCGCCGGGGACCGATCGGCCCTGGCGGCCGCCGCCGCGAGCGGGGCGGGCGACGGCGCGGGAACCGCGGAGCTGGTGGAGTCGCCCGGAGCGGTGATGCGCGTCGCGGGGATGGTCGGCAAGCTCATCGAGGAGGTCCGGCAGGCGCCGCTCGACGAGGCCGGACGCGCGCGCCTCGCCGACATCCACGCCCGGTCGATCACCGAGCTGGGGAAGGGGCTGGCGCCCGAGCTGCGCGACGAACTGGAGCGCATCTCCCTGCCGCTCGGCACCGACGAGGTCCCCTCCCAGGCGGAGCTGCGGATCGCGCAGGCCCAGCTGCTGGGGTGGCTCGAAGGCCTCTTCCACGGCATCCAGAGCGCCGTGCTGTCCCAGCAGATGTCCGCGAAGGGCCAGCTCGACCAGATGCGGGGGAGCGGGAACGCGCTCCCCGGGACCGCGGTCGAGGCGGGCCAGTACCTCTAGGCCCCGAGACCTCGAGGCCCGAGGACCCCTAGGCCTCGAGCACCACGTCGCCGGTGGTGCGGCGCAGGGTCGAGCGGCGCTCGTCCTCGGTGAGCCCGCCCCACACGCCGTAGGGCTCACGGGTCGCGAGAGCGTGCCGGCGGCAGGGCTCGAGGACCGGGCAGCTCATGCAGACCTTCTTCGCCTGGCTGGCGCGCTGCTCGCGACGCGGGCCACGCTCCCCGTCGGGGTGGAAGAAGAAGCTCGAGTCCATGCCGCGGCAGGAGCCGTGCAGCTGCCAGTCCCACTCGTCGATGATCGGTCCGGGGAGCAGACGCACATCGGCCACGGGAACCTCCAGGTACGAGGAAGGGACGCGCGGGGCGTTCCGGGGGGTCGAGACGGTGTGGCTCGACCCGGTCATCGCGGGTATAGCCAGACGCGGGGGGTCACAAACCCGTCTACCGTCACCCGGTCGGACGCGACCTTTCGAGCCGTCGTCGGGGGGCCGTTCACCCGGCCGGGACGCAGGTCGCAGCGGCCTGCGGTCGCCCGACGACCATGCGTCGCGAGTAGGGTCCGGCCAGTGGGTATGGTGCGGCCGCACTGGCGCCGTAGGCAGCCCAGTCGTCATCCGATGAGGAGTGCAGTGCATGTCCGAGAGCGCAGGGAACGGGGGGCGCGAGGTCGTGGCGACCGACGACGACTTCTCGACCGAGGAGCCCATGGGGGTCGAGGTCGAGCGCTCCGGTGACACGTCGGTGATCCGACTGTCCGGCGAGATCGACATGCTCACGACGCCGGCGCTGCGCGCCAAGGTCACCGAGGAACTGGCCGCCGGGCTCACCGTGCTGGTGCTCGACATGCTCGCCGTCGAGTTCCTGGGGTCCAGCGGCCTGGCGTTGCTGGTCGAGGCCCTGGACGAGTCGCGCACCCGCGGTGTCGCGCTGCGCCTGGTGGCCGACAGCCGGCCGGTCAGCCGGCCGCTGCAGGCCACCGGCCTGACGGACCTGTTCGAGATCCACCCGACGGTGGAGGAGGCGCTGGCCGCCTGACGCGGCCCGCCCCGTCACCGGCCCCTCGCGGACGGCGAGCCGACCCGCTCGTCGCAGCCGATGGTGACCGCTGACGCCTGCGCCGATACGGTGACGCAGCGATCGGCGCATCGCTCCGGCGCCGGGCGTGGTCCCGACCCGGACGTCACCGTCGGATTGCCCCACCGACCCGCCGTGAAACGGAGACCCGCAGTCGTGCAGACGCCCGAACCGCAGCAGCGTGAGCGCGTGCCCGAGGTTCCTGCCCCGGGAGCGGCGACCGAGGTCGACGGCCTGCCCGACATGCTGGACCTCGCCGAGGTACCGAGCCCGGTCGAGGTGCGCGTGCACGCCGACCCGGCCCTCATCCCCTCGGTGCGCGCCGTGGCCGCGGACCTCGCCGCCCGCGCCGACTTCGACCTCGACGCCGTGTCGGACCTGCGGATGGCGGTCGACGAGGCGTGCTCCGCGCTCGTCCCGCTCTCGGCGCCCGGCGGCCAGCTCCGGTGCGGGTTCACCGTCATCGACGGCCGCATCGTGGTCGTCGCCCGCGTGCCGGTCGAGTCGGCCACCACGCTGCGCCAGGACACGTTCGGCTGGCGGGTGCTCGACACGCTCACCGATTCCGCCGAGGTCCTCGGCGGCGACGGCGGGTGGATCGGCATCCGGCTGCTGAAGGACCGGACGACGACGTGAGCGCCCCGGCCGAGGACCGGCGCGGGGACGACTCCTACGGCCACCTCACCCCGATGCTCATCGAGCACGCGAACCTCCCGCCGGGGGACCGCCGCCGTGAGCCGCTGCGGGACCGCCTCGTCGAGGGGTACCTGCCGCTCGCCCGGCACATCGCGCGCCGCTTCTCGCAACGCGGCGAGCCCCAGGAGGACCTCGAGCAGGTCGCGACCGTCGGGCTCATCCACGCCGTCGACCGCTTCTCCCCGGAGCGCGGGTCGGACTTCCTCTCCTACGCGGTCCCGACGATCACCGGTGAGGTCCGCCGCTACTTCCGGGACAAGGCGTGGTCGACACGCGTCCCGCGGCGGCTCAAGGACCTGCGCCTCGCGATCGGCTCGGCGATGCCCGCGCTCTCGCAGGAGCTGGGTCGCGCCCCCACGGCCGGCGAGCTCGCCGAGCGGCTGTCCCGCCCGCGCGAGGAGATCCTCGAGGCGCTCGAGGCCGCGAACGCGTACCGGTCGAGCTCGCTGGACGACATGCTCGTCGACGACCCGTCCTCCGGCCGGCTCGCCGACGTGCTCGGCACCGACGACGACGAGCTCGCCCAGGTCGAGCACCGGGAGACCGTCCAGCCCGCGCTGCGCCGGCTCCCCGAGCGGGAACGCACCATCGTGATGCTGCGCTTCTTCGGCGGGATGACGCAGACGCAGATCGCCGAGCGCGTCGGGGTCTCGCAGATGCACGTCTCCCGCCTGCTCACCCGCACCCTCGCGACGCTGCGGCAGGAGCTGTCGGAATAGGTAGTAGGTGCGCTGCGCGCTCGTGAGCACTAATCGGTGCTATAGCGCCGATTAGTGCTCACAAGCGCGTCAGCGCACATAGTGCCCATCACCCTCGTGC
Source organism: uncultured Actinomycetota bacterium (assembly GCA_963849235.1). Classification (GTDB taxonomy): domain Bacteria; phylum Actinomycetota; class Actinomycetes; order Mycobacteriales; family Pseudonocardiaceae; genus Actinomycetospora. The sequence continues at coordinate 371,833 of CAWKGY010000023.1, forward strand.
CGGGTCCGGCCGGACCTGGCGAGCAGCTCGAGCAGCGGCACCGCGACGCGCCGCGTCGTGCCCAGGGCCTGCCTCGCCGCCGACACCGTGAACGGCTGGTCCAGCGCGGCGAGCACCTCCACGGCGCGGTCGAGGGCGTCCGGGCGCAGGTAGATCCCGTCGGCGACCCGCATCAGCTCCCCGGCGCGCACCGCCGCCCCGAGCTGCTTGCCGTGCAGCCCGAGCTCCGCGAGCCGTCCGGCCTCCGGCGCCGCGAACGGGGACGCCTCGAGGTCCCCGGCCACCTCGGCGAGCGCCTTCCGGACCGCCGGCGGCAGCCCGCCGTCGCCGTGGCGCAGGATCCGCCCGCCCTCCTCCGCGAGATCGTCCGACGCCGGAGGACGCGCGAGCACCAGGGCCAGCAGCCGGGGCTCGGGCAGCTCGAGGGTGCGGGCGGCGGCGCGCGCGGGCAGGCCGGGGTCCAGCGGGTCGGCGGCGGCGTGCTCGGTGACGGCCTCGACGAGCCGGACCGCGAGCGTGTCGAGGTGCCCGGGGTCGACGAGCCAGCCCGCCGCCCCCGGAGCCTCCGGGGGCGCCGACGCGAGCCCCAGCCCGGCCAGGTCGGCCACCCGCACGAAACGGCGACGCGCCAGCTCCGTCGCGGGATCGGGGGCCCCGGACGTCCCGGCCAGCTGGGAGGCCCGGGTCCGCGCGGCACCCCGCCGGCGCAGCTCCGGCGGGCGCACGTCCAGCACGGTGACCCCGCCGAGGACGGCGTGGGCGCCCGGGTCGCGCAGCAGCGCGCGGTCGCCGGGGCGCAGCGGGAGCCCCCGGCGCAGCGTGAGACGCAGCGTGCGCGTGCCGTCCTCGGCCGCCCCCGACCCCGACCCCGAACCCGACGCCCCGTCGGGGGCGTCGGCCCGCGACAGCGGACGCACGCGGGCCGCCACGGCCGCCGACCCGACGTGCAGCATCACCTCCGCGGGCAGCCGGTCCTCCGCCCGACGTGCGCCGGTCCCGCGGGGCGGGTGGAGCCGGACGTCGACGACCGAGCTGGTCAGCCACCGGTTCGGCGTGAGCAGCGCGTTGCCGCGGTGCAGCGCCTCGAGCGGGACGCCGCGCAGGTTCACCGCGACCCGCGACACCGCCTCGGCGGTCTCCACCGGCTCGCCGAGCGCCTGGAGCCCGCGCACCGTCACCGTCCGCTCGCCGTCCTCGCCGGCGACCACCAGCTCGTCACCGGTGGACACCCGCCCGCCCCCGAGCGTGCCGGTGACCACCGTGCCCGCGCCCCGGATGGTGAAGGCGCGGTCAACCCAGAGCCGGACGTCGCCGTCGAGGTCGGGCTCCGGGAGCCGGCCGGCCAGCGCCCCGAGCGCCGCCCGCAGGTCGTCGAGACCCTCGCCGGTCGCCCCCGACACGCACACCGCCGGGAGCCGCCCGAGGCTCGACTCGGCCAGGTGCTCCAGCGCCTCGTCCCGCGCGAGCTCCGGGTCGGCGAGGTCGGAGCGGGTCACGACGAGCACGCCCTCCCGCACCCCGAGGGCGTGCAGCGCGTCGAGGTGCTCCCCGGACTGCGGCATCCAGCCCTCGTCGGCGGCGACGACGAACATCGTCGCCGGCACCGGACCGACCCCGGCCAGCATCTGCGTCACGAAGCGCTCGTGCCCGGGCACGTCGACGAAGGCGACGGTGTCCTCGCCCAGCCGGGTCCAGGCGAAGCCGAGGTCGATCGTCATCCCGCGCCGGCGTTCCTCGGCCCACCGGTCGGGCTCCATGCCGGTCAGGGCGCGGATCAGCGTGGACTTGCCGTGGTCGACGTGGCCCGCGGTCGCGACCACCTTCACGGGGCCGTCCTCCTCATGACCGCAGCACCGCCCGGACGGCCGCCGCCAGGCGCGCGTCGTCGGCGGGGTCGACCGAGCGCAGGTCGATCACGCAGCGACCGTGCTCCACCCGCGCCAGCACCGGGTCGCGCCCCGCCCGCAGGGCGGCGGCCGTCGCGACGGGCAGCGCCACGCCGGAGCTCGCGAGCTCCACCCCGGGGGCGCCCCCGCCGCCGACCGCGGCCGTGCAGTCGACGACCTCGACGCCCCCGTCCAGCTCCCGCGCCAGGGCCTCCGCCCGGGACCGGACCTGCGCGGGCGAGGTGTGCAGCATCGCGCGTGCCGGGGGCTCCGGGCCGCGCAGCGTGGCCTCCAGCGCGGCGAGGGTCAGCTTGTCCACGCGCAGCGCCCGGGCGAGCGGGTGGCGGCGCAGCCGGTGGACCAGCTCCGCGGTGCCGAGCAGCAGACCGGCCTGCGGGCCGCCGAGCAGCTTGTCGCCCGAGGCCGTCACCAGGTCGGCGCCCGCGCGGAGCGCGCTCGCGGCGTCGGGCTCGTCGGGCAGCGCCGGGTCCGGCGCGAGCAGGCCGGACCCGATGTCGACGACGACGGGTGCGCCCAGGCCGGTGAGCTCGGCCGTCGGCACCGCGGACGTGAACCCGGTGACGACGAAGTTCGACGGGTGGACCTTGAGGATCATGCCGGTGTCGGGCCCGACGGCGTCGGCGTAGTCGCGGGGGTGCACGCGGTTCGTGGTGCCGACCTCCCGCAGCCGCGCACCGGTGGACACCAGCAGGTCCGGCAGGCGGAACCCGTCGCCGATCTCCACCATCTCGCCGCGGGCGATGACGATCTCCCGCCCGGCGGCCAGCGCGGTCGCGGCGAGCACCAGGGCCGCGGCGCCGTTGTTCGCGACGTGCACCCCACCGGCGTCGGGGACCGTCGCCGCCAGCGCCTCGATCGCGCCCGCGCCCCGCCGGCCCCGTTCGCCGGTCGCCAGGTCGAGCTCGACGTCGGTGGTCCCCGCCGCGGCCACGACGGCGTCGCGCGCCGCGCCGGACAGCGGGGCGCGGCCCAGATTGGTGTGCAGCAGCACCCCGCTCGCGTTGATCACCGGGCGCAGGGTCGCGGCCGTCGGGCCCAGCCGGGCGAGCTCGTCGACGACGGCGGCGGTGACGTCCTCGGGCGCGAGCTCCCCGCGGCGGGCGCGGTCCTGGGCGGCGACGACGAGGTCCTTCACCCGGGCGCGCCCGACGGTCGCCGCCGCGTCCGCGACCGGCGGCTCCGCGAGGACGGCGTCCGTGCGCGGGATGCGGCGCCGGAAGTCGTCGGCCGGGGTGCTCACGCCAGTCATGCCGCCCAGGATCCTCCTGCCGCGACCACGACCGCTGACGCCACCCCGACGAGCACGACGACGACCGCGACCGTCGCGAGCAGCCGGCCCGGGAACACCCGGCGGACCACGAGCAGCGAGGGCAGGCTGACCGCGGGCAGGGTGAACACCACGCCGACGAGGACCCACGGTGGTGCGGTCCGGCGCGTGGTCGTCGCGGGGGTCGTCATCGCGGTCCAGTCTGCGGCGCCGACCCGTCGTCCGCAGGCCGCGACGAACTCCGGGCGGGAGCCCTAGGAGCCGGCGGCGGGCACGTACCGGCGGTCGGGCGGCGTCGTCCCGGGCTGTGCGGCCTCCTCGCGGCGCCGGATCCGCTCGCGCTGCGGGACGACGATGTGCGCCGGGTCGTTCGCCGAGGCGATGCCCGCGTCGAAGACCGCGAAACGGGTGAGCGCCGACCCCGCGAGCAGCGCCAGCCCGGACAGCGCCGCCGACCAGCGCCGCTTGCGTCCGGCGACGGTGCCGACCGCCCCCGCGACGAGGCACGCCTTCGACACCGTCATCAGCGTCTTCGCGCGGCCCTTCTCGTAGACGTCGGCGAGCATCCCGAGGTCCTGGGTCATCTTCCGGTCGGTGGCGAGCTCGACGACCGCGCCGAGGACGCCCAGCCGCGCCGCGGGCTCGTTGTCCTCGACCGCGGCGAAGACGAGGCCGAACCCGCCCCCCGCGGCCGCGGCGCTCGAGCCGAACAGCACCGGCAGGTGACGGTGCGCCTCGTGCCAGGTCGGCACCGCGGTGTTGGAGAAGAGCACGGCCGTGTACGTCGCCAGGGCCGGGCCCACGACGGCGGCGGCGACGCCCGAGGCGTTCCCGCCGCGCCGGACCCACCGCCCGGCCGGGCGTTCGCCCAGCCACCGGCCGCCGATCTCGGCAGCCGCGGTGGCCGCGGCGAAGGTCGCGAACGGCGAGAGGATCCACGTGCCGACGGAGAGCGGCGAGGTCGGCTTGAAGACCCGCAGCATGTGCAGGAAGCGCGTCGGGCGGTGCAGGTCGTGGACCAGGAACACCGTTCCGCCCACGGCGCCGCCGGCCGCGGCCAGCCGACCGGCCCGCCGCAGCGTCGGGCGGGTCGTCCCGGCCATCGCCGCGAGCACCGACGACGAGCCCGCGAGCCCGCCCAGGAACAGGTACAGCGGGACGTCCGGGTTCTTCCACACCGGGGCCTTGATGATCGGTCGGCCGTAGTAGGAGCGGAACTCGGCCTCCGGGACCATGAGCTCCTCGCCCTTGCCGCCACGACGCTTCGTGCGTGGCTTCACGGCGTCGCGGTCGACCTGGTGCCGATCCGGGAACTGGGCGTTCAGGTCCTCGGTCATTTCCGCGCCCTCCAGAACGACGCCACCGCGGCCACCCCGAGGCCGACGGCGGTCAGCGCCGCGTTGCGCCACATCTCGGGCAGATCCCGCGTGGTGACGATCGGGTCCGGCGGCAGGCCGTAGACCTCGGGCTCGTCGAGCAGCAGGAAGAAGGCGCCGTCGCCACCCACGCCGTCGTCGGGGTCGCGGCCGTAGAGCCGCGCCTCGGCGACCCCGTGGCCGTGCAGCTCGGCGAGACGGGCGTCCGCGGTGGCCTGCAGCTCGTCGAGGTCCCCGAACTGGATCGACTTCGTCGGGCAGGCCTTCGCGCACGCCGGCTCGAGGCCGCTGCCGAGCCGGTCGTAGCAGAGCGTGCACTTGTGCGCCCCGCCGTCGGCCTCGCGGACGTCGATCACGCCGTACGGGCACGACGGGACGCAGTACCCGCAGCCGTTGCAGATGTCGTCCTGCACGACGACGGTGCCGAACTCGGTCCGGAACAGCGCCCCCGTCGGGCAGTTGTCCAGGCACCCGGCGTGGGTGCAGTGCTTGCAGACGTCGGAGGCCATCAGCCACCGCACGTCGCGCTCGTCGTCGGGGGTCTGCTGGCCGTGCGCGCCCTCGTCCGGCAGCAGCGCGAGCAGGTCGATGGTGCCCGCCGAGCCGTCCGCCGTGGGCGGCGCCGACGCCGCGTCGCGGGGCGAGCCCGCCGATCCGCCCGGCACCGGCCCGCCCGACACCGCCGGCAGCCCGGCCGGCAGGTGCCCCGTCGTCGCCGTGTTGTGCGGGCGCACGTCCTCGATGAAGGCGACGTGCCGCCACGTCGAGGCCCCGAGGTCGCCGGTGTTGTCGTAGGACATCCCGGTGAGCCGGTAGAGGTCCGAGGCGTCGGAGCCGTCGTCGGGGACGAGGTTCCACTCCTTGCACGCCACCTCGCAGGCCTTGCAGCCGATGCAGACCGAGGTGTCGGTGAAGAACCCGACCCGCTTGGGGTGGTCGGTCCCGAACCCGGCGTCCGCGGTCGGGTCGGGGAGCGCTCCGTACAGCGACGTGTCGTTCCCGGAGAACGCGTCGAACAGGTTCGTCATCAGTGGATACCTCCCGGCTCGACGCCGGCCCGGCGCCGATAGGCCTCGACGTACTCCAGGAGGGCGGGCCCGCGCGGGCGCCGTCCGGGCTGGATGTCGCAGGTCGCGACCTTCGACTCCTGGATGTGGACGTTCGGGTCCATGACGACGCCGAGCAGGTCGTTCGCCGGGTCGCCGACGGTCAGCCCGTTGGAGCCCCAGTGGTACGGCAGCCCGATCTGGTGGACCTGGCGGTCGCCGATCCGCAGCGGCCTTCATCCGCTCGGTGACCATGACCCGCGCCTCGATGGCGGTGCGCGCCGAGATCAGCGTCGCCCAGCCCATGTGCTCGAGCCCGCGCTCCCGGGCCAGCGCGGGGGAGACCTCGCAGAAGAACTCCGGCTGGAGCTCCGAGAGGTAGCCCAGCGTCCGGCTCATCCCGCCCGCGGTGTGGTGCTCGGTCAACCGGTAGGTCAGGAAGACGTACGGGTAGACCTCGCTCTGCGCCGGGTTGATCCGGTTGTACGACCGGTCGATCGTCTCGTGGATGGGGTTGTCCTGCTGGTCGTGCAGCAGGTTCGCCACCGGCGACTCGACCGGCTCGTAGTGCGTGGGCAGCGGCCCGTCGACCAGCCCGGTCGGCGCGTAGAGCCACGCCTTGCCGTCGGCCTGCATGATGAACGCGTCGGTGCCCGCCAGGGCGTCCTGCCCGGTGGCCCCTGGTTCCGGCTTGAAGCCCGGCGGCTTGGTCACCTCGAAGTCGGCGACGTCGTGGCCGACCCACCGGCCCTGCTCCTCGTCCCACCACACGTACGCCTTGCGCTCGCTCCAGGGGCGGCCCTCGGCGTCCGCGGAGGCACGGTTGTAGAGCGTGCGCCGGTTCGCGGGCCAGGCCCAGCCCCACTCGGCGGCCACCCAGTCCTGCTCGCTGCCGGGCTTGCGCCGGTCGGCCTGGTTGATGCCGTCCTTGTAGACCCCGGTGTAGATCCAGCAGCCGGCGGTCGTCGACCCGTCCGCCTTGAGCTCGGTGTAGGTCGAGAGCGGGTTGCCCTCGGCGTCGGCGCCGTTGATCTCGGCGACGACGGCCTCGACGCTCGGCTCCTCGTGGATCCCCGACGTCGGGTAGTCCCAGGTGAGCTTCAGGAGCGGCTGGTCGCGCTCCTCGGTCGAGTGCGCGAGCTTCTCCCGGATCTTCTTGCCCAGGTGGTAGTAGAAGTGCAGCTCCGAACGGGCGTCGGCCGGCGGGTGCACCGCCTCGCGGCGCCACTGCAGCAGCCGCTGGGTGTTGGTGAAGCTGCCCGCCTTCTCGGTGTGGTTGGCGCAGGGGAGGAAGAAGACCTCGGTCCCGATCTCCTCGGTGCGCAGTTCGCCGGTCTCGATCTCGGGGCCGTTCTGCCAGAACGTGGCCGACTCGATCATCTGCATGTCACGGACGACGAGCCATTCCAGGTTCGCCAGCCCCAGCCGCTGCATCTTGCCGTTCGCGTGACCGACCGCCGGGTTCTCCCCGACGAGGAAGTAACCGAACGTCTTGCGGTCGATCTGGTTCCGGACCTGGGTGTAGCTGCCGTGGTCCCCGGTGATGCGCGGCATCCAGTCGAACGCGAAGTCGTTCTCCGCGGTGGCGGCGTCGCCCCACCAGGCCTTGAGCAGCGACACCAGGTAGGCGTCCATGTTGCCCCAGAACCCGGTCTTCGCCGCGTCGGCGTCCAGGTACTCGCGCAGCGTCGTGTGGTGCGCGCTGGGCATGTTCATGTAGCCGGGCAGCAGGTCGAACAGCGTCGGGATGTCCGTGGAGCCCTGGATCGAGGCGTGGCCGCGCAGCGCGAGGATGCCGCCGCCCGGTCGCCCCATGTTGCCCAGCAGCGTCTGCAGGATCGCGGCGGCCCGGATGTACTGCACGCCCACGGTGTGGTGCGTCCAGCCGACGGAGTAGACCCACGCCGTGGTGCGCTCGCGGCCCGAGTTCTCCGTGATCGTCCTCGCGACGTCGAGGAACTGCTCGACGCCCATGCCGCACACCTGCGACACGGCCTCGGGGGTGTAGCGGGCGTAGTGCCGCCGCAGCACCTGGTAGACGCAGCGCGGGTCGGTCAGGGTCAGGTCCCGACGCGGCTCGTGGGCGCCGACCGGCGCCTCGTCCGCGCCGAGCTCCGTGGTCTGGGGCTCCCACGCGTCGCGCTTGCCCGCCGCGGGCGCCCGGTAGCCCCCGTCGACCTGCCAGCTGACGGGGTCGTACAGCCCGGTCTCGGCGTTGTAGCCCGAGAAGATGCCCTCGACGTCGGCGTCCTGGAAGTCCTCGCCGACGATGTCGGCCGCGTTGGTGAACGTCTCGACGTACTCACGGAAGTCGAGCTGGTTCTCCAGCACGTAGCTGATCAGCCCGCCGAGGAACGCGATGTCCGCACCGCCGCGGAACGGCACGTGCATGTCGGCCACCGCAGTGGTGCGGGTGAAGCGCGGGTCGACGTGGATGATCTTGGCGCCGCGGCGCTTCGCCTCCATGACCCACTGGAAGCCCACGGGGTGGGCCTCCGCCATGTTCGATCCCTCGATGACGATGCAGTCCGAGTGGATGAGGTCCTGCTGGAAGTTGGTGGCCCCTCCGCGGCCGAAGCTGGTCCCCAGACCGGGGACGGTGGCGCTGTGTCAAATGCGCGCCTGGTTCTCCACCTGGATCGCGCCGAGCGCCATGAACAGCTTCTTGATGAGGTAGTTCTCCTCGTTGTCCAGCGTCGCGCCGCCGAGGCTCGAGAAGCCCAGCGTGCGCCGCAGGACGCGGCCCTCGGAGTCGGTGTCCTCCCACCCGCGGGCCCGGGCGTCGATCACCCGGTCGGCGATCATGTCGACCGCGGTGTCGAGGTCGAGGTCCTCCCACTCGGTGCCGTACGGGCGCCGGTAGCGCACGGTCGTGACCCGGCTGGGGCTCGTCACCAGCGAGGTGGACGCCGAGCCCTTGGGGCAGAGACGTCCGCGGGAGATGGGGGAGTCCGGGTCGCCCTCGATCTGGGTGACGCGTCCGTCGCGCACGTAGACGTTCTGCCCGCAGCCCACCGCACAGTACGGGCAGATCGACTTCACCACCTCGTCGGCGGTGTCGGTGCGGGGCGTGACGGCCAGCGTCCGGGGGCTCTCGACCGCGGCGCCGCGGCCCAGCGGATCGGAGCCGGTCGCCTGCCGGAACAACGGCCATTCGCCCAGCCAGGTGCGGACACCCATCGGCGGGACCTCCCAGGAAGATCGTGCTGGCCTGCGGTGTGGGCCCCGGCGCGAGGGTTGACCGGGTGAGCTGTGGCGGAGGCGGACGGGAATCGAACCCGCCTGGCCGAGATACCCGGCCACGTCGGTGTTGAAGACCGCGGGGCCCACCAGGAACCCTGACGCCTCCAGGGGTCACCCTAGGGACGCAGCCCCGGGACCGCAGCGCCGACCCGCTCCCGTTTCCCGCGCGGCAACACGCCGCTCACACGTCGAGAGGATGGGCCGCGTGCGGACCGGCACCGACACCCCCGCCGTCCTCGCCGTCGACGTCGGGACCACCTCGACGAAGGCGGTGGTGTTCGCCGCCGACGGCACCGTGCTCGGGTCCGGCGCCGCCGGCTACCCGCTCGCCGAGCCCGAGCCGGGCGCGGCCGTCCAGGACCCGGAGGCGGTCTGGGAGGCCGTCGGTGACGCGGTCTCGACGGCCGTGGATGCGGCCGGGGAGCAGCGGCCGGGCGCGGTCTCGTTCAGCGGGGCGATGCACGGCCTGCTCGGCGTCGACGCTCGCGGCGACCCCGTCGGGCCGCTGCTGACGTGGGCGGACTCGCGGGCGGCCGGCGTCGCCGAGCAGTGGCGGTCGGGCACCTCGGGCGTCGACGCGGCGGCGCTGCACCGACGCACCGGCACCCCGGTGCACTCGATGAGCCCGCTGGTGAAGCTGGCCTGGCTGCGCCGGGAGCGCCCGAGCCTGCACCGCGCGGCCGCCCGCTGGGGCGGGGTGAAGGAGTTCGTGCTCGGTCGCGCGATCGGGCGACGGGTCACCGACGCCTCGTGCGCCTCGGGGACCGGGCTGCGTGACCTCACGACGCGCGACTGGGACGACGAGGCCCTCGACCTGGCCGGGATCGGCCCGGATGCGCTCGACGAGCTCGTCGACACCGACGCGGTCGTCGGGCACCTCACCGACCCGGTCGCCGACCTCTGGGGCGTGCCGCGCGGGCTGCCGGTCGTCGCCGGGGCCGGGGACGGGCCGCTGGCCAACCTCGGGCTGGGCGCGGTGCGGCCCGGGGTCCTCGCCTGCTCGATCGGCACCAGCGGCGCGCTGCGCCTGACCGTCGACCGCCCCGGCGTCGACGCCCGCGGCCGGCTGTTCTGCTACGAGCTGACCCGCGAGCGGTGGGTGGCCGGGGGCGCGACCACCAACGGCGGCGTCGTCCTGGACTGGGCCGCGGAGGCCTTCGGCGCCGACACCGCGACGCTGCTCGCCGAGGCCGCGGACGTCCCCGCGGGTGCCGAGGGGCTGCTCGCGATCCCGCACCTGCTCGCCGAGCGCGCCCCGCGCTGGGACGGCGCGCTCGGCGGCGCGTTCCTGAACCTGCGACGGACCCACGGCCGCGGGCACCTCAGCCGGGCGCTCCTGGAGGGGGTGTGCCTCCAGCTGCGGCTGGTGCTCGAGTCGGTGCGCGACGCCGGGATGGTCGTCGACGAGGTCCGCGCCACCGGCGGGTTCGTCCGCAGCGCGTTCTGGCGCGGCCTGCTCGCCGACGTGCTCGGGATGCCGGTCGGCTACCCCGACGCCCCCGAGGGGTCCGCGTGGGGCGCCGCCCTGCTCGGGCTGCAGGCGACCGGGGTGGTCGAGCCGGGCGCGCAGGCCCTGACCGACGCGGCGGACGTCGCGGTCCCGACGACGGCGAGGCCCACGGCGTCCGCCGCGGTGCACACCGCCCGCCTCGAGCTCGTCGAGCGGGTGCACGACGAGCTCGCGGACGTCGTCGCCCGCCTGCAGACGGGGTGAGGGGGATCAGGCCCCGGCGTCCGCGGCGTCGGCCGCTTCCTCCAGCTCGACCAGCGACTCCTCGAGGAACGTCAGGAGCCGCTGCAGGCGCGGCACGCTGCGCCGGTCGCCGGTGAGGCCGAACTCCATGTTGTCCGCGTAGGAGAAGACCGTGATGTTGAGGGCCTGGCCGTCCATCGGCACCGACAGCGGGTACATCCCGCCGAGCCTGGCGCCCTCCCAGTAGAGCGGCGCCTTCGGGCCGGGCACGTTCGAGATGATCAGGTTGAAGCCCGGGTTGAGCACCGAGGAGACCCCGGGCACCGCGCCCAGCGGCAGCGGGGCGGCGACAGCCATCGACAGGGCGGCGATCGCCATCGGGTCGCGCTGGTCGAGGTTGGCCTTCGCCGCCTTGCCGGAGGCCTTGATGCGCGCCAGGCGGGTGGCGGCGTCGGGCTCGTCGGTCGCGAGGGTGACCAGGATGGCGCCGAGCTGGTTGCCCTCGCCGGACGTGCCGAGCGAGACCGGCAGGGCCGCCACGAGCGGTCGCTCCGGCAGCGCGTCGAGGTCGGCCATGTACCGCCGGAGCGCCCCCGAGCACATCGCGAGCACGACGTCGTTCACGGTCGACCCGGTCCGCTCGCGCACCCGCTGGATCCGCTTGATCGGCCACGACTCGGCGGCGAACCGGCGCGCCCCCGTGATCGGCACGTTGAACATGCTGTGGGGGGCCTCGAAGGGGAGCGCCGTGTCCCGGTGCGCGAGCCCGTCGTAGAGCGCGTCGAGCATGGCGGGGGCGACGCCGAGGGCCTGGCTCGCGGTGCGCACGGTGTCGGTGACGGCCGCGGTGACCGTGTTCCACCCGCCGGCGAGGGCCGCGCCCGCCGAGGACAGCAACGATCCCTGCTGGTCGGACGACGACGCCGCCTGCGCCTCCGACGAGGGACGTCGCCTGCCGCGCGGGTCGACCTGCCAGAAGGGCGGCATGTCGCGCATGTCGGGGTCGGTCGAGAGCGCCTTCTGCAGGTGGCGGATGCCCGTCACGCCGTCCATGAGGGCGTGGTGGATCTTGAAGTAGACCGCGAACCGGTCGCCTTCCACGCCCTCGATGAGGTGGAACTCCCAGAGCGGGCGGTGGCGGTCGAGCAGGGACCCGTGCAGGCGCGAGACCAGCTCGAGGAGCTCGCGGATCCGGCCCGGGCGGGGGAGCGCGGAGAGCCGCACGTGGTACTCGATGTCCAGGTCGGGGTCGTTCTCCCAGGCCCACTGGCCGAGGGTCCCGACGCTGCGGACGGCGCGCCGCGCGAACGTCGGGGCCACCTCGTTGGACGAGACGAGCTTGCGGTGCAGGTCCCCGAGGAAGTCCGGACCCGCGTCCTCGGGCCGGTCGAAGAGCAGCAGGGACCCGACGTGGGTCGGCCGCTCCCGGGACTCCGCCAGCAGGAACATCGAGTCCCGGAACGACATCACACCCATGCCAAGAATCCTCCCGCCGCCGAATGCTCCGAGGGAAGGGACACCGCGTGCGCGATCCGCGTGTCGCGGCCCTCACCTGGAGGGATGTGGTGCCCGTCTCACGGATGCGGCAAACCGGGTGATCATGCCGCCAGCCGGGCGAGCGCCTGGTCGAGCCCCTCGAGCGTCGTCACCTCGACCCCGCCGCTGCGCCGCACCGCCGCGGAGATCATGAGGTTGTACCGGAGCCCTTCCTCACCGCCCTCGCGCAGGTCGCCCCGGTAGGCGACGACGGGCCGAGCGTGCGCGGCCGCCCACGCCACCTCGACGACGGTGCCGTTGTCCGGCGGCTCCTGGTCCAGGCACGCGACGAGGAGGTCGGCCCGCTCGGCGATCGAGCGCAGGTGGACCTCGCCCAGGGCCAGCCATCGCGCGGCGGGGGTGTCGCCCGCCGGCAGCTCCGCCTCCCACGGGTCGATGACGTCGACGTGGGAGCGGACCAGCGGGAGGAGCCGGTCGGTGTAGAAGAGCCGGGTGGACTCGGCGAAGCCGTAGGGGCTCGCGACGTAGGCGGTCCTGCGCACGACGGTGATCCTCCCGGGCCTGGGAGCATCGCCTGCCGTGCGGGTCGTGGTCACGGGAGCCGGCGGGTTCGTCGGGACGGCGGTCTGCGGCGCCCTGCTCGACGCCGGGCACGAGGTCGTCGGGCTCGCGCGGGACCCGGCCCGGGTGCGGGGCGGGGTGCGTCCGGTGGTGGGCTCGGTGCTCGACCCCGAGGTCGTGGCGGACGCGCTGCGCGGTGCGGACGCCGTCTGTCACCTGGCCGCGCGCGTGCGGGTGCGCGAGTCCCGCACCGACCCGCTGGGGTACTGGCGCACCAACCTCGACGGCGCCCGCACGGTCCTCGCCGCCGCGGGGCCCGACACCCGGGTGGTCGTCACCTCGACCTGTGCCGTGCACGCCCCGTCCGACGCGCCGATCGGCGAGGACGCCCCGCTCGCCCCGTCGAACCCCTACGCGGCGAGCAAGCTGGCCGCCGACCTGCTCGCCCGCGACGTCGCCCTCGCCGGCGGCCCCGGCGTGGTCTGTCTGCGGGCCTTCAACGTGGCGGGCGCCGCGGCCGGGCGAGGGGACCAGGACCGGTCACGGGTCGTGCCCGCCCTGCTGGCCGCGGTGGCGGGGGAGCGCGACCGGTTCACGGTCAACGGCGACGGCTCGGCGGTCCGCGACCTGGTGCACGTCGCCGACCTCGCCGACGGGGTCGTCGCCGCGCTGGCGGTGGCCGAGCCGGGTACGTGGCGGGCCTTCACGGTGGGGTCGGGTCGCCCGACCTCGGTGGCGGAGCTCGTCGACGTCGTCGCCCGCGTGACCGGCCGACCGGTGCCGGTGCACCACGGCGACCCGGTGGACGAACCCGCGTCCCTGGTGGCCGACGCGACCCGAGCCCGCACCTCGCTGGGCTGGACGGCGGCACGGTCCACCCCGGACCGGATCGTCGGCGACGCGTGGGCGGCTTTCCGCTGAGCACCTCCGCCCGCGAAGGCACCCCGACGGGTCGCGCCGCTGTGTGCCCCCGGCAGGACTCGAACCTGCGACCTTGGCATTAGAAGGGCCTTGCTCTGTCCTCTGAGCTACGGGGGCCTGGCGGCATCAGGGTAGAGGTGTGCGCCGGTGCTCCGCCTCGCGACCACGCCGGTCGGCGATGCTGCTGCCCGGCGCGCGGGCCCGTGCAGCCCTGGCCCGGGTCGCGCGACTCCGTGCGCCGTTCGGTGGCGGTTGCGATGCGGGCCGTGGGGGCCGGTGCACGCGTGACCTGCGCGGATCGCGGGGTGACCCCCCGCCGCAGCCGCCCGGGATGCGCTCGCGTAGTGTTCTCGTCGCTCCCGGGGAACGGACGCTCACAGCGGCCGGCCGGGGGATCAGGACCGCAGGGATCAGTCCCGCGTCGGTCCGCCACAGATGAAGACGAGATCGACGACCGCCCGCCTCGGCGGATCGGGCGTCGGTCTCACCGGTCGTCCCCCGGGACGGGCCGCGCCGAGGGGGTCACCCCCCGGAAACGCCGCCGAGAACGACCGTGTAGCGTGGGAATCACCGCGAACGGGATCGCCGGGAAACCGGTGGGCTTCGGCGCGTGTGGTCGTCCTTTGAGAACTCAACAGTGTGCTGACGTTTGGTGTGCTTTGGCCCTATACCCTTTTTTGGGTTGGGGTTTCTTTGAGTTTGTTTTTTGCTAGTTTTGTCAGGAGAGGGTTTGTTCTCTTCTAACGGTTTTTGTTGGAGAGTTTGATCCTGGCTCAGGACGAACGCTGGCGGCGTGCTTAACACATGCAAGTCGAGCGGTAAGGCCCTTCGGGGTACACGAGCGGCGAACGGGTGAGTAACACGTGGGTGACCTGCCCTCCACTTCGGGATAAGCCTGGGAAACTGGGTCTAATACCGGATAGGACCATGGGATGCATGTTCTGTGGTGGAAAGTTTTTTCGGTGGGGGATGGGCCCGCGGTCTATCAGCTTGTTGGTGGGGTGATGGCCTACCAAGGCGACGACGGATAGCCGGCCTGAGAGGGTGATCGGCCACACTGGGACTGAGACACGGCCCAGACTCCTACGGGAGGCAGCAGTGGGGAATCTTGCGCAATGGGCGGAAGCCTGACGCAGCAACGCCGCGTGGGGGATGACGGCCTTCGGGTTGTAAACCTCTTTCGCGATCGACGAAGGTCCACTTTTTGGTGGGCTGACGGTAGGTCGAGAAGAAGCACCGGCCAACTACGTGCCAGCAGCCGCGGTAATACGTAGGGTGCGAGCGTTGTCCGGAATTATTGGGCGTAAAGAGCTCGTAGGCGGTGTGTCGCGTCGGCCGTGAAAACCTGGGGCTCAACTCTGGGCGTGCGGTCGATACGGGCATCACTTGAGTTCGGCAGGGGAGACTGGAATTCCTGGTGTAGCGGTGAAATGCGCAGATATCAGGAGGAACACCGGTGGCGAAGGCGGGTCTCTGGGCCGATACTGACGCTGAGGAGCGAAAGCATGGGTAGCGAACAGGATTAGATACCCTGGTAGTCCATGCCGTAAACGTTGGGCGCTAGGTGTGGGGTCCATTCCACGGGTT
This sequence comes from uncultured Actinomycetota bacterium, assembly GCA_963849235.1. Classification (GTDB taxonomy): domain Bacteria; phylum Actinomycetota; class Actinomycetes; order Mycobacteriales; family Pseudonocardiaceae; genus Actinomycetospora. The sequence continues at coordinate 386,931 of CAWKGY010000023.1, forward strand.
CCGTGCCGCAGCTAACGCATTAAGCGCCCCGCCTGGGGAGTACGGCCGCAAGGCTAAAACTCAAAGGAATTGACGGGGGCCCGCACAAGCGGCGGAGCATGTGGATTAATTCGATGCAACGCGAAGAACCTTACCTGGGTTTGACATGCACCAGACAGGCGTAGAGATACGTCCTCCCTTGTGGTTGGTGTGCAGGTGGTGCATGGCTGTCGTCAGCTCGTGTCGTGAGATGTTGGGTTAAGTCCCGCAACGAGCGCAACCCTTGTCCCATGTTGCCAGCGGGTTATGCCGGGGACTCATGGGAGACTGCCGGGGTCAACTCGGAGGAAGGTGGGGATGACGTCAAGTCATCATGCCCCTTATGTCCAGGGCTTCACACATGCTACAATGGCCGGTACAGAGGGCTGCGAAGCCGTGAGGTGGAGCGAATCTCTTAAAGCCGGTCTCAGTTCGGATCGGGGTCTGCAACTCGACCCCGTGAAGTCGGAGTCGCTAGTAATCGCAGATCAGCAACGCTGCGGTGAATACGTTCCCGGGCCTTGTACACACCGCCCGTCACGTCACGAAAGTCGGTAACACCCGAAGCCCGTGGCCCAACCCGTGAGGGGGGGAGCGGTCGAAGGTGGGACTGGCGATTGGGACGAAGTCGTAACAAGGTAGCCGTACCGGAAGGTGCGGCTGGATCACCTCCTTTCTAAGGAGCTTCACCTCGGATCGTCGGGATGTTCTGTCCATGGGTGACAGGTCACCGTCTTGGTGGCCGGCTGGGGACGGTCCCGGCGGGAGGACCACAGCGTCTCGGGCCTGTCTCGTTCGCGGGGCTGGTTCGGGTGGTGGTTGCTTACTTGATTGATGTGGAACAAAGAATTCCAAGGCACTGATACAGCTAGACGTCGGCACACTGTTGGGTCCTGAGAGGACGACGCGTCCCTCATGCCTCTTGTTGGTGGAGGGGTGTGGGGGATGATCGTGTTTCTCTGGGCAGTCATCATCTGCTTCTTCCCGGTTGGGGGGTTGTCCGGTGGTGGTCTGCGGGTGTGGTTGTCAAGTGCAGAGTGGACGCGAGCATCTTTTTTCTTGATCTCAACCATGCACGCCCGTGTTGTGCTGTGCCTTCGGGTGCGGTGTGGGTGTGTGTGGTTTTTGGTTTGCTTGATGACTGTGTGACTGGTGTTGGTGTGTTGGTCAAGTTGTCAAGGGCGCACGGTGGATGCCTGGGCATCAGGAGCCGATGAAGGACGTGGGAGGCCGCGATAGGCCTCGGGGAGCTGTCAACCGAGCTGTGATCCGAGGGTGTCCGAATGGGGTAACCCGGCAGCCGTCATGGGCTGTCACCCCCGCCTGAATGTATAGGGCGGGTGGAGGGAACGCGGGGAAGTGAAACATCTCAGTACCCGCAGGAAAAGAAAACAAAAGTGATTCCGTGAGTAGTGGCGAGCGAAAGCGGAAGAGGCTAAACCCCGGCAGTGTGAGAGCTGACAGGTGTTGCTGGTGGGGTGTTGTGGGGCGTCATGTCCGGGGGCTGTTGACCCTGGGCGTGGTCATGGATGGTTAGTCGAAGGCGTTGGGACGCGTCGGCGTAGAGGGTGAGACCCCCGTAGGCGAAAACCGTTCATGGTCGCGTGGTGACGTGCCCGAGTAGCAGCGAGCCCGTGGAATTCGCTGTGAATCTGCCGGGACCACCCGGTAAGCCTAAATACTTCCTGATGACCGATAGCGGACAAGTACCGTGAGGGAAAGGTGAAAAGTACCCCGGGAGGGGAGTGAAATAGTACCTGAAACCGTGTGCCTACAAGCCGTCAGAGCTCGTACTAGTACGGGTGATGGCGTGCCTTTTGAAGAATGAGCCTGCGAGTTAGCGGTACGTGGCGAGGTTAACCCGTTCGAGGGGTAGCCGTAGCGAAAGCGAGTCCGAACAGGGCGTCCGTAGTCGCGTGCTCTAGACCCGAAGCGGGGTGATCTACCCATGGCCAGGGTGAAGCGCCGGTAAGACGGTGTGGAGGCCCGAACCCACCAGGGTTGAAAACCTGGGGGATGAGCTGTGGGTAGGGGTGAAAGGCCAATCAAACTCCGTGATAGCTGGTTCTCCCCGAAATGCATTTAGGTGCAGCGTCGCGTGGTACTCACCGGAGGTAGAGCACTGGTTGGCCTAGGGGGCCGACAAGCTTACTGAAGTCAGCCAAACTCCGAATGCCGGTGAGCGTGAGCGCGGCAGTGAGACTGCGGGCGATAAGGTTCGTAGTCGAGAGGGAAACAGCCCAGATCGCCGGCTAAGGCCCCTAAGCGTGCGCTAAGTGGGAAAGGATGTGGGATCGCCCAGACAACCAGGAGGTTGGCTTAGAAGCAGCCACCCTTGAAAGAGTGCGTAATAGCTCACTGGTCAAGTGGTCCTGCGCCGACAATGTAGCGGGGCTCAAGCGCACCGCCGAAGCCGCGGCAACACCACGGACATCCAACGATGGTGGTGTTGGGTAGGGGAGCGTCATGCGGGTGGTGAAGCGGCGGAGTGATCCAGCCGTGGAACCCGTGTGAGTGAGAATGCAGGCATGAGTAGCGATAGCAGAGTGAGAAACTCTGCCGCCGGATGACCAAGGGTTCCTGGGCCAGGCTTTTCCGCCCAGGGTGAGCCGGGACCTAAGGCGAGGCCGACAGGCGTAGTCGATGGACAACGGGTTGATATTCCCGTGCTCGTGTAGGCGCGTCCCTGGCGAATCCAGGTGTGCTAACCGCCCGAAGCCCGGGTGTCTCCTTCGGGAGCACCTTGGGTGGAGCGCGGGACCCTGCCTGGTAGTAGCCAAGCGATGGGGTGACGCAGGAGGGCAGCTCCGCCAGTGAGTGGTTGTACTGGTGCAAGCGTGTAGACCGACGTATAGGCAAATCCGTACGTCATACGGTTGAGACGTGACGCATAGCCGTTGAGGCGAAGCAGAGTGATCCCATGCTGCCGAGAAAAGCCTCTAGCGAGTTCCTACGCGACCCGTACCCCAAACCAACACAGGTGGTCAGGTAGAGAATACCGAGGCGTTCGAGCGAACTGTGGTCAAGGAATTCGGCAAAATGCCCCCGTAACTTCGGGAGAAGGGGGGCCCCGGTTGGTGAAACCCCTTGCGGGTTAGCTGGTTGGGGCCGCAGAGACCAGGGGGAAGCGACTGTTTACTAAAAACACAGGTCCGTGCGAAGTCGCAAGACGATGTATACGGACTGACTCCTGCCCGGTGCTGGAACGTTAAGGGGACCGGTTAGGCCTTCGGGCCGAAGCTGAGAACTTAAGCGCCAGTAAACGGCGGTGGTAACTATAACCATCCTAAGGTAGCGAAATTCCTTGTCGGGTAAGTTCCGACCTGCACGAATGGAGTAACGACTTCCCCGCTGTCTCGACCACAGACTCGGCGAAATTGCACTACGAGTAAAGATGCTCGTTACGCGCGGCAGGACGGAAAGACCCCGGGACCTTCACTACAGCTTGGTATTGGTGCTCGGTTCGGCTTGTGTAGGATAGGTGGGAGACTGTGAAGCCCGCACGCCAGTGCGGGTGGAGTCAACGTTGAAATACCACTCTGGTCGAATTGGGCATCTAACCTCGGGCCATGATCTGGTCCAGGGACAGTGCCTGGTGGGTAGTTTAACTGGGGCGGTTGCCTCCCAAAGAGTAACGGAGGCGCCCAAAGGTTCCCTCAGCCTGGTCGGCAACCAGGTGTTGAGTGCAAGTGCACAAGGGAGCTTGACTGTGAGACCGACGGGTCGAGCAGGGACGAAAGTCGGGACTAGTGATCCGGCACCTCCTGGTGGAAGGGGTGTCGCTCAACGGATAAAAGGTACCCCGGGGATAACAGGCTGATCTTGCCCAAGAGTCCATATCGACGGCATGGTTTGGCACCTCGATGTCGGCTCGTCGCATCCTGGGGCTGGAGTAGGTCCCAAGGGTTGGGCTGTTCGCCCATTAAAGCGGTACGCGAGCTGGGTTTAGAACGTCGTGAGACAGTTCGGTCCCTATCCGCCGCGCGCGCAGGAGACTTGAGGAAGGCTGTCCCTAGTACGAGAGGACCGGGACGGACGAACCTCTGGTGTGCCAGTTGTCCCGCCAGGGGCACGGCTGGTTGGCTACGTTCGGAAGGGATAACCGCTGAAGGCATCTAAGCGGGAAGCCCGTTCCAAGATGAGGTCTCCCACCCCCTCGAGGGTTAAGGCCCCCACCAGACCAGTGGGTTGATAGGCCAGACATGTAATCACCGCAAGGTGTTCAGTGGACTGGTACTAATAGGCCGAGGACTTGCCCAACACACCACCACTAGCCACACAGCAGTGGACGGTATCCACGGCAAACCGCGCATCGAGAAACAAGACTGCTCGCGTCCACACACTGCACACCACAACCCACACCCCCGCACACCCAGCGCGGGTGGGGGTGGTTCGGTGTTCCGGTGGCCACAGCGGAGGGGAAACGCCCGGTCCCATCCCGAACCCGGAAGCTAAGCCCTCCAGCGCCGATGGTACTGCGACCGCCAGGTCGTGGGAGAGTAGGACACCGCCGGAACTCCCAACCACCCCCACCACCACCAAACCCCCACCCCACCACAAGGGGCGGGGGTTTTTTGGTGCCCAAAAAGAGGAACGGATAGCAATTCTCCCGGCGCTACGGGCACATTCCCGACCTTCGCGTGGAATGGATATCGCCCCGCGAGTGTCCCCTCCGTCAGGACCATCTCCCTCATCCATCCGGACCTGCGCGCGTCGCAGCTGGAGCAGCGGTTCGTCCCCAGTGGCACCGCCGAGGCGGCCTGTCCACAGATGCCCAGCTCGCGCTCCCGTCGCCGGCCCCCGGCCGCGCAGGCTCGTTCCCGGAGCCGCGCACCGGGCGCGGCCGAGGGGAGAGATCGTGAACGAGACCTGGGTGACCGTGGTGGGGAACGTGGCCAACGAGGTCGTGCTGCGCCGCGTCAACGACGCCAGCGTCGTCAGCTTCCGGATCATCAGCAGCGAGCGGCGCTTCGACACCGCGACCGGGGGATGGCAGGACGGCGAGCGCTTCTCGGCGCGGGTCAGCTGCTGGCGCCGTCTCGGCGAGAACGTGCAGGTCTCACTGGTGAAGGGCGATCCGGTGATCGTGTGGGGACGCCTGACGGTCCGGGAGTACGAGGTCGACGGCGTCCGCCGGTACCAGACCGAGATCCGGGCGTCGAGTGTCGGACCGGACCTCGCGCGCAGCAAGGCGCAGGTCAGCCGGAACCGGCCCGGCGACGGGCCGGCCGTCCCCCGTGACGAGGTGGCCGACGTGACCGGGCTGACCGTGGTGGGCGAGCCGGTGCACAGCGCGGCCGGCGATCCCGAGGACGACCCGGACCCGTGGGGTCGGGAGCTGCGCGAACTCGGGCCCGGGCCCGACGGCGACGCCGTCCGGGAGGTTGGCGCCGATGCCTCCGCGGTCGCCGACCCGGCCTCGGCGGACGACGAGCTCCCGGACCGATCCGTGCTGGCCGGTTGACACCGTGACCGGGCCCGGGGACGGGCGCGGACCGGCAACTACCATCGGAGGCGTGGCTGAGTTCATCTACACCATGAAGAAGGTTCGCAAGGCCCATGGCGACAAGGTGGTTCTGGACGACGTCACGCTGAGCTTCCTCCCCGGAGCGAAGATCGGCGTGGTCGGTCCCAACGGCGCGGGCAAGTCGAGCGTTCTCAAGATCATGGCGGGTCTCGACCAGCCCAACAACGGTGAGGCGTTCGCCGCCCCTGATGCCACGGTCGGGATCCTGCAGCAGGAGCCGCCGCTCAACGAGGAGAAGACGGTCCTCGGCAATGTCCAGGAGGGCGCCGGGGACATCGCCGTGAAGCTCGAGCGCTACAACGAGATCGCCGAGCTCATGGCGACCGACTACTCCGACGAGCTCATGGAGGAGATGGGCAAGCTCCAGGAGGACCTGGACAACGCCGACGCCTGGGACCTCGACTCCCAGCTCCAGCAGGCCATGGATGCTCTCCGGTGTCCGCCGCCCGATTCGCCCGTCACCCACCTCTCCGGTGGCGAGCGTCGTCGGGTCGCGCTGTGCAAGCTCCTGTTGAGCAAGCCCGACCTGCTCCTGCTGGACGAGCCGACCAACCACCTCGACGCGGAGAGCGTGCAGTGGCTGGAGAGCCACCTCGCCTCCTACGAGGGTGCCGTCCTGGCTGTGACCCACGACCGCTACTTCCTCGACAACGTGGCGCAGTGGATCCTCGAGCTCGACCGCGGGCGGGCGTTCCCCTACGAGGGCAACTACTCGACGTACCTCGAGAAGAAGGCCGAGCGGGTCGCCGTCCAGGGCCGCAAGGACGCCAAGCTCCGGAAGCGCCTCGCCGACGAGCTCGCCTGGGTGCGGTCCGGCGCCAAGGCGCGGCAGGCCAAGAGCCGGTCGCGTCTGGCCCGCTACGAGGAGATGGCCGCCGAGGCCGAGAAGACCCGGAAGCTGGACTTCGAGGAGATCCAGATTCCGCCGGGCCCGCGGCTCGGCAACGTCGTGGTCGAGGTGAGCCATCTCGACAAGGGCTTCGACGACCGGCTCCTCATCAAGGACCTGTCGTTCTCCCTGCCCCCCAACGGCATCATCGGCGTCATCGGTCCGAACGGCGTCGGCAAGACGACGCTGTTCAAGACCATCGTCGGGCTCGAGCACCCGGACTCCGGCACGGTGCGGGTCGGCGACACGGTCAAGCTCTCCTACGTCGACCAGAACCGGTCCGCGCTCTCCGGGACCGAGAACGTGTGGCAGGTGGTCTCCTCGGGCCTGGACTACATCCAGGTCGGCAACGTGGAGATGCCGTCCCGTGCCTACGTCTCGGCGTTCGGGTTCAAGGGCCCCGATCAGCAGAAGCCGGTGAACGTCCTCTCCGGCGGAGAGCGCAACCGGCTCAACCTGGCGCTCACCCTCAAGCAGGGCGGCAACCTGCTCCTGCTCGACGAGCCGACCAACGACCTCGACGTCGAGACGCTGTCGTCGCTGGAGAACGCGCTCGAGAACTTCCCGGGATGCGCGGTGGTCGTCTCCCACGACCGCTGGTTCCTCGACCGGGTCTGCACCCACATCCTGGCGTGGGAGGGCACCGACGATCACCCCGCGTCGTGGTTCTGGTTCGAGGGCAACTTCGCCGACTACGAGCAGAACAAGGTCGAGCGGATGGGGGCGGAGGCGGCGCGACCGCACCGGGTGACGCACCGCAAGCTCACCCGGGACTGACGTCCCGCACTCCTCGCGGGACGGTCCCGCGGTCGACGCCGAGAAGGGAGCGCTCGTGGCACCACCAGCGGAGAACGGTGCGCTCTCGGCGCGCACCGTCCTCGAGGTGGCCGACGGGCTGCGCTGGAGCGACCCGCGGCTCGGCGTCTCGCTGGCGGAGCACGCCGTGCGCCTCGCCGGCGACGACGCCGCCGTCCGGTCGGCCGCGGAGCGTTCCGTGATCCGGTCGCTGGCCGAGGTCGACCGTTTCGACGAGGTCGTGGCCCGGGCGACGCCCCTCCTCGAGGACGCCGTGGTGCGCGGCGACCGCGACGACCTCGCCGGCCTCCTGGTGGAACTGGCGGCGGCCGCGGTGGGGTTCGGGGACCACGCCGTCGCCGCACACCTCGTGGAGCCGGTGGGTCCGGGGGACGGGCTCCCCGACCGCACCGTGGCCAAGGCGGCCCTGGTGCGGGCGCAGCTCGCGGGCGTCGGTGGCGACGTGCCCGGTGCGGATCGGACCGCGAGCGAGGCCGAGGCGGCGCTGCAGCACACCGACGAGCCGGAGGCGGGCCTCGTACGGCGGGACCTCGCGCGGGCCCGGGCGGCCGCGCGGCGCCGGAGCGGGGACGCGGGTGCGGCGCTGCCGATCGTGTCCGCTGCCGTATCCGCCGATCCCCGCGCGGACGCCGACGGCGGTCGACGATCCCTGCTCGCCGCCGCGGACCAGATCGACCTGCTCCTCGACCTCGGCCGGTCGACCGAGGCCCTGGAGCGTGCCCGCACGATTCTCCCCGCCGATCCCACCGGGCCCCTCGTGGTGGGTGCCGTCGCCCGGATCCGGCTCGCGCTCGCCGAGCGCGTCCACCTCACGGGTGGCGCCCCCCGTGAAGCGCAGACCGCCGCGCGCGCGGCCGCGGACCAGCTCGAGAGCGCGGGTCACGACGCGGCTGCGGCGCGGGCCTGGCAGGTCGTCGCGTCCGCGGCCGAGCGCAGCGGCGACCTCGGGGCGGCGCTCACCGCCGTGCGCTACGGACACGACCTGGAGTCGCGTTCCCGTGATCGCCGCGATCCGTCGCTACGCGTCCTCACCATGATCGCCGCGTCGGCCCCGGAGCTCCCGGCACGACCGACGCGGGCGGCCGAGCCGGCCGCCCCCGAGCCGCCGGGACTCGACGCGCTCGGCCTCGAGGCGTCGGGCCTGGGGGCGTCCGGCCTCGGGGCGCAGGAGGAGCCCGGAACCGCACCTGCTCCGGGGTCCTCGACGCTGTCCGAGTTCGAGTCGCTCCTGGCCGACGCGCGGTCCTCGCTCACCGATGGGCACTTCGGTGGGGCCGACGGGACGGCCACGCTTCCGCAACGACGGGGCCACCACCGGCACGACGCCGTCGACACCGACCCGCCGGCCGGGTCAGAGACGGTCCCGGAGGCCCTCGCGCGGCTCCTCGGCGACACCGGTCCCTCCACGGACCCGGGTGGCGGAACGAGCCCGCACGGTCCGGGTGAGCGGGTGAACGGGAGCCGCGCCGTTGCTGACGGTGCGGCGGGCGACAGCCACGTCGTCGACGGCGCGGAGCTCTCCGCGTCCCCACCGCCCGGGAGCGACCGGCGCTCGGAGGAGTCCCGGGACGACCCGCTGGCGGAGCCGCCCGACGGAACCCGAGCCGACACCGGTTCGCGGCCCACGTTCGACGTCTTCTCGTCGGTGCCGGGACGACGCCCCGACCCGGCGGGTCCGGAGGCCGGACCGTCCGAGGGTCCCGGCCTCCCCGGGGCGGAGCCGTTCTCCTCGACGGCCGGGGCACCCGAGGGCGGCCGCTCGAGCGCCGCTCGCTGGGACCCGACCGAGTTCCCGCACATCGATCCGAGGGATCCGCTCGGCGCGGACTCGTCCGCGGACGTCGGGGCCGGGCGGGCCGCGCCGGCCGCGGGTCGTCCCGGCAACGATCACGACGAGGCGTTCTCACGCCCCGCACCCCAGGACCCGCAGCCGCTCGACCGACCGGTGAGCCGGGGCGCCTCGGGCGAGCGCGACCGCCGTGGACCGGACACCGCTGCGCCCGAGCCCGGTCGCTCCCCGTACGACGGCGGCGGGAGGGAGCTCGACGACGAACTGGCGCTCACGCTGGCGGGGCTGCTGGCGGAGTACCGCGTCCCGGACGCCCCGCAGGCGCCGCAGCGCGACCCGGGACGATCGGCGGACGTCGCGGTGCCGACGGCCCGCCCTCACGTCTCGGGGTCGATGCCGCTCCCGAGCACCGATCAGCGCTTCGCCCCTCGGCCGGCCGATGCGCCCGGCCGGATTCCGCCGTCGGACCCCGCCGCCACCGGTGGTCGGGCCCGCCGTGGGGAGAACGGTGCCCGGCTGGCCGACCTGTTGGCCGAGGCGATGGACGCCTTCCGGCACACCGGCGCGGGGGACGGGAGCCCGGACGTCGACGGACCGGCTCGGAGCAACGGCGGGCCCGTGCGTGGCAACGGCAACGGGGCGAGCGCGCCCGGGGTGGGCGTACGCCGCCGCTGACCTGCGGCGACGCGTCCCTTGACCCCCCTGTGCACGGCCCTTCGTGTGGTGTGTAAAGTTCTCGATGCCGCCAGGGCAGAGGGGTTGCTCCCGGGCCGGGTGGCGGGATAGGTTGGAACGGTTGCCCTGCGGTAGTTCTGGTAGGGTGGTCGTCTGATGGCACCGGATGGTGTGGCTGCCCGTGTGGGTGGTTGGCAGTTC
>CAWKGY010000024.1:0-33091 GCA_963849235.1 uncultured Actinomycetota bacterium
CGCGGGCCGCGGCGGCGGTAGACTGCCGACGTGATCGACGACGTGCTCGATCCGGGCGCGCTCGAGCTGCCGGTGCGCCCGGCACTGCCGGCGCTCGAGGCGGCGCTGGCCGAGCACGGTGCGGCGGTGCTGGTGGCCCCGCCCGGCACCGGCAAGACGACGCTGGTGCCGCTCGCCCTGGCCGGGGCGGTGACGGGAAGGGTGCTGGTCGCCGAGCCCCGCCGCGTGGCCGTCCGCGCCGCCGCCGCCCGGATGGCGTCGCTGCTGGGCGAGAAGGTCGGCGAGCGGGTCGGGTACGCGATCCGCGGCGAGCGCCACACCGGTCCGCGCACCCGCGTCGAGGTGGTGACGACGGGGCTGCTGGTCGCCCGCCTGCAGCGCGACCCGGAGCTCGCCGGGGTCGACGCCGTCGTCCTCGACGAGTGCCACGAGCGCGCGCTCGACACCGACCTCGCGCTGGCCTTCGCCGTCGACGCCCGGGCCCTGCGACCGGATTTGCGCCTGCTCGCGACCTCGGCGACCGCGGCGGCCGACGACCTGTCCGCCGCCCTCGCCGGCCCCGTCGTCACCGCTCCCGACCCGATGCACCCCGTCGAGACCGTCTGGAGCCCGCCGCCGCGCCCGGTGCCGCCGCCCCGCGGGATGCGGGTGGAGCCGGCCCTGCTCGACCACGTGGCCGCGGTGGTGCGCCGCGCCGTCGCCGCGGGCCCGGGCGACGTGCTCGTGTTCCTGCCCGGACGCCGGGAGATCGACGACGTGGCCCGGCGCCTCGGTCGGGTCGAGGACCGCTCCGGGACGACCGCCGAGGTGCTGACGCTGCACGGCGGGCAGGACGCCGCGCGGCAGGACGCGGTGCTGAGCGGGGCGACGGGGAACGGCGCCGGCTCCGGGGGCGGAGCCCGCCGCGTCGTGCTCGCCACGGCCATCGCCGAGACCAGCCTGACGGTGCCCGGGGTGCGGATCGTCGTCGACGCCGGGCTCTCCCGCCGGCCATGGACCGACCACGCCCGCGGCCTCGACGCCCTGGTCACCGTGCTCGCCTCGCAGGCCTCGGCCACCCAGCGCGCGGGCCGCGCGGGCCGGGAGGCGCCGGGCACGGTGTACCGGTGCTGGTCCGAGGCCGAGCACGCCCACCGCGACCGCCACGACGCCCCCGAGGTGGCGCAGGCCGACCTCACCGGCTTCGCGCTGCAGCTCGCCCGGTGGGGCACGCCGGACGGCGCGGGGCTGGCGCTGCTCGACGCCCCGCCCGAGACGGCGTTCGCGGCGGCCCGGACGGTGCTGCGGGGCCTCGACCTCACCGACGACGGCGGGGCGATCACCACCCGCGGGAGCGCCGTGGCGACCACCGGGGTCCACCCGCGGCTGGGGCGGGCGCTGCTCGACGGCGCCGACGCCGTGGGCGCGGAGACGGCCACCGAGGTCGTGGCGCTGCTGGCCGCGGACGTGCCCGGCGACTCCGACGACCTCGACGAGCGGTGGCGGGCGGCCCGGGCCTCGAACGACCCGCGGTGGCGGGCGGAGGTCAGGAGGCTCCGCCAGGTGAACGGATTTCGTCGCCGGGACGACCGGAGTCGTTCACGGGGCGGAGCCGTCGTCGCGCTCGCCTACCCGGACCGGTTGGCGCGGGCCCGCTCCCCCGAGTCCCGGGAGTACCTGACGACCGGCGGCACCGGGGTCGAGCTCGGGGTGTCGTCGTCGTTGCGCGGATCGCCGTGGATCGCGGTGGCCGACGCGGTGCGCGGCCCGGGAGACCGGGTGGCGCGGGTACGGCTCGCGGTCCCGGTCGACGAGGACCTCGCCCGGGAGGCCGCGGCGGGCTGGTGGCACGACGACGAGGTGGTGGCCTGGGAGGACGGCGACGTCGTGGCCGAGCGCCGGGAGCGGCTCGGCGCGATCGTGCTGGCCCGCCGGCCCCTCACGAGGCCCGACCCGGCGGCGGTGGCGGCCGCGGTGCGCGACGGCCTGGTCGCCGAGGGCCTCGACCTGCTGCGCTGGGACGACGCGGCCACCTCGCTGCGGGCCCGCCTGGCGTTCCTGCACGAGGCCGTGGGTGATCCCTGGCCCGCCGTCGACGACGAGGCCCTGCTCGCCCGGGTCGACGAGTGGCTCGACCTCACCCGGGTCCGCCGCCGGGCCGACCTCGCGCGGCTGAAGGTCGCGCCGGCGCTGCGCCACCTCGTGCCCTGGTCGGTGGCCGGCCGGCTCGACGAGCTGGCCCCGACCGGCGTCACGACCCCGTCCGGACGCACCGTCCGCGTCGACTACACCGACCCCGCGGGCCCGATGGTGGCCCTCAAGGTCCAGCAGGCGTTCGGCTGGGAGCAGGCGCCCGTGGTCGCCGGCGTCCCCGTCGTCGTCCACCTGCTCTCCCCGGCCGGCCGCCCGGCAGCGGTGACCGCCGACCTGGCGTCGTTCTGGGACACCGGCTACCCGCAGGTGCGCTCGGAGCTGCGGGGCCGCTACCCCAAGCACGCCTGGCCGGAGGACCCCCGCCGCTGAGGTCGGCTACCCGCGTCGGGTCCCCTGCTCGGTCACCAGACGGTCGAACTTCGCAGGCCCGCAGATGGTCAGCATCCGCACCGGCTCGTCGTCGAGCACCCAGAGCGAGTGCTCGACGTCGCGGGGCAGGAAGATGAAGTCGCCCGCGGCCGCGGTGAACTCGTCGTCGCCGCACCGTCCCCCGACCCGGCCAGCGAGCACGTGGAACATCTCGTCCTCGCCCTCGTGGGTGTGCGCGGCGACGACCAGACCCACCGGCGCCGCCTGCTCCATCACCGAGACGCGACCCTCGGTGTCGGCGCCCGAGGCCTTCAGCGTGAACACCGCCCCGTCGAAGTCGTAGGTCTCCCCCGCGCCGGCCGGCCGGACGAACCCGCTCACGCGCGCGGCCCGACGTTGCCGAGCTCGAACACCTTCCGGGCGGTCTCGCCGAGGATGTTCCGCTTGCCGTGCTCGCTGACGAACGGCAGCGCGGCGATCCGGCCGGGCACGTCGAAGTCCCAGTGCGGCCAGTCCGAGGAGTACATCAGCGTGTTCTCGGCGTCGATGGCCTCCAGCGTGGCGGCGAGCAGCTTGTCGTCGGTCCACTCCATGGGCTGGCTCGTGTAGTACATCTCCCGCATGTAGTGCGACGGCGGGCGCGTGAGCAGCGGGGCGTCCGAGGAACGCATGTAGTACTCGTGGTCGAGGCGCTGCATCATGAACGGCAGCCACGCGAGCCCGCTCTCGATCCAGATCGTCTTGAGGCCCGGGAAGCGCTCCGGGATCCCGTTGACGACCCAGTTCGTCATGTGGGTCATGTTGCAGGTCACGAAGCTCATCGCGTGCGCCGACAGGAACCGGTTCATCGTCGAGGTCATGGTGTCGGCCTGGTTCGGGCCGGCGTGGAACCCGATCGGCAGCCCGCGGCGCTCCAGCTCGCGGTACATCGGCATGTAGGCGTTGCGGTGGACCCCGGCGTGGCGCTGGCTGGTGACGAGGAAGCCGATGACGCCGGGGGTGTCGCCGAACTCCTCGATGGTGGCCAGGCACGCCTCGGGGTTCTCGAACGGCAGGCCGAGCATGGTGCGGATCCGCGGCTCGCGCGGCAGCACCTCGGCGGCGAACCAGCGGTTGTAGGCCTGCAGGAGCGCCGTCGCGACCTCCGGCTGGGGGTGCAGCCCGGTCTCGAGCATCGGCTGGGGGAACACGACCTGCAGGTCGATGCTCATCGCGTCCATCGCGCGCCGGACGAGCGTGACGTCGCGGTCCGCGCCCGACGTCGAGCCCGGTGTCTCCTCCCCGAGCGAGGCCTGGTGCGGGATGCGCCCCGAGACGTCCTGCATCGTCAGGCCCGGCGGGTGGTTGTGCAGCGCCAGGTGCGAGGCCTGCGGCCAGTTGCGCATCATCTGCTGCGCGGTGTCGCGCATGACCGGGCTCTCGAGATACCCGAGGATTCCGGCCAGGAGTCGAGCTCGACGTGGTGGGAGTCGACGTCGACGATCAGGTAGTCGTCCAGGCCGTAGCGCAGGGTGTCGCGCCGGGCGTTGGCCAGGATCTCCCGGGTGTCCGTCGCGGTGGTGATCTCCTGGGTGGGCAGACGCCGCACGCTCGGGTCGGTCGCGGTCATGGGGTGCTCCTCGAGAACCAGAGGGCCAGGTCGAACGGGTTGAGGTCGTGGCTGCGCAGGGCGGCCGTGGCGAGGGCGACGGCGTCGGTCGGGGTGGTGTCGCGCCCGTCCGGTGGCTCGGCGCCCTCCTCCGCGGCGACGGCCCAGCAGCGGGCGGCCGTGCTCACCAGGCGGCGGGCGGTCGCCGGGTCGAGCGCGGCGATCGCGCCGTCGTCGAGGCCGGCGGCGACCTCGGCCGTCAGGGCCGTGACCAGCTCGTCGATCCGGCGCGCCCGGTCGGTGTGCTCCCGTCGACCGGGCTCAGAGGGCGACACGGATCCGGCCCTCCTCCTCGGTCACCGGGAAGGAGCGCAGCGCGAGGTCGGGCCGGCCGGGGTGCCGACCCGTCGTCACGTCGTACTCGAACCCGTGCCACGGGCACACGACGTGCAGGGTGTCCTCGTCGAAGCGCAGGCCGAGGCTGCGCTGCTCGTCGTCGAGGCGCTCGCGGACCCGGCTGACGATCCGCCCCTGGCACGCCGGCCCGCCCTGGTGCGCGCAGCGGTTCTCCCAGGCGTAGAGACGGCCGCCGAAGCGGAAGACGCCGAGGGCCACCGGGCCGCCCGGCTCGCTCGGTCCGCCGATCTCGACGACCAGCCGGCCGCGTTCGGGCACGTCCTGCGACGCCCCGACGTCGACGAGGCGTTCCGTGGTGGTCATGCCCGACAGCGTGCGCGTCGGGTCCGTCGCTGGGAAGGTCCGGCCGCGCACGGCCCCGACCATGATCGTCGTCCGTGTGAGGAAGGTGGGCGAGGACCGAACGGTCCGTCACACCCGGGACGATCACGGGTCAGGTGGCCGGCGCCGCGGTGGCCGCGGCGATCACGGTGGAGAGGTCGGCGTGCAGGCGCAGCAGTTCCTCCAGCGGCATGCCCAGGCGCTCGACGACGGCCGGCGGGATGCGCTCCGCGTCGGAGCGCAGGGCCCGGCCCGCGTCGGTCAGCGTGACGGCGAGGGTGCGCTCGTTGCCCGGGACGCGGCGGCGCTCGACGTAGCCCTGCGCCTCGAGCCGCTTGAGCAGCGGCGAGAGCGTGCCGGGGTCGAGCGCGAGCATCCCGGAGAGCTCGGTGACCGAGAGCGGTGCGCCGCCCCAGAGCGCGAGCATCACCAGGTACTGCGGGTGGGTCAGACCCATCGGCTCGAGCAGCGGCCGGTAGAGGGCGATCACCGAGCGGGCGGCGACCGCCAGCGCGAAGCAGACCTGGTTCTCCAGCGCGAGGGGGTCGATCTCCTCTGTGGCGGCCGTCATGACTCCCAGCGTACCCTTGGGGCACATACTGTTGGGGCACAAACTGTTGAGGAGGTGCCCGATGGTCTCGACGCCGCGACCCGGCCCGCTGTGGTGGCTCTGGTACGCGTACGGGGGCGGCCTGCCGCCGCGGTTCGCGCCCTGGGTCCTGCACGACACGACCAGCCCGACGTGGTGGGTGCGCCACGTGATCCGCGTGCTCGTGCAGCTCGCGCCGTTCGTCGCGGCGATCGTGATCTTCGTGCCGGGTCCGTTGTGGCTGCGGGTGATGAGCGCGCTCGGCGGCGCGATCATGGGGATGATCTTCGCCGTGGCCTACCTCCACGAGACCGCCGAGCACCGGCTGGTCAAGGCGGGCTACCCGCAGGGCACCGGCGTCGAGACCCGCGCCGAGCGCACCCGGGACAAGGACGAGGCCGCCGCGGCCCGCTACGCCGCGAGGTGGCGTTCCGCCCCCTGACCCCGGCCCGTCAGCGGTCACGGGCGCATCCCGAGTTCGTGGAGCAGGGCCTCGACCCGGCGTCCGGCGACGCTCCCGGGTGAGGGGAAGTCGCGGAGCTGCGTGACGGCGCCGGTGAACGCCCGCTCGGCCGGGGTGAGCAGGTGCTGGTAGCGCTCGTCGAGGAGGAACGAGGCGTCGTCGGTGGCGTGGTGCGCGACGAGGTCGAGGAAGATCTCCATCCGGCGGGCCGCCTCCGCGATCACCTCGTCGGTGCGGGCCGGGTCGGCGGGACGCTCGGCGAAGGCCTGGTAGCGCAGCTCCCCTTCCCACATCTGCCGGCGTAGCGGCTCGTCGAGCAGGGCCAGCGCCGTTCCCAGCACCCGGTCGTCCTCGCGGACACGGCGGACCTCGTCGGCGAGGTGGAGGAAGTTCTCGTCGGCCAGGGAGAACCCGGCGAACAGCACGTGGCGGGTCATGAGAAGGCCCTGCACCACCCCCGCCAGGGCGCCCTGCGCGCCTTGGAAGCGCAGGTAGTGATCGCGGGTCAGGACGACGTTGCGTCGGCGCACGAGATCCCCGTGCAGCTTGAGCAGGTAGGGCCGGTCGGCGCGCGCCGACTCGAACGGCAGGACCGCGGGGGCCCGCCCGACGGCGGCCAGGGCGCGCTCGAACAGGTCGTCGTAGTTCGTCGTCGCCGCCTCCCACATCGGCAGCGCCGCGAGCAGGGCGTGGGACAGGCCGTGCCGGTGGGTCGACAGCACCGCGGCCAGCGCGTCCTCGAGCGGCTCGTCGAGGGTGCGCTCGATGAGCGTCGCCGCGTCCTGGGCCGGCAGCAGGCGGAGCTCCGCGGCGTCCGTGGCCGGGATCGCCGCACGACGGGCGAGCTCGTCGAGCAACATCGCCCACGACGGCAGGCCGGCGCTCATGCTCACCCCCGCGCCCAGGAACAGCGCGAGCTCGTTGACCCTGGCCCGGGCCGCGAGGTCCTCGGCCGTGGCCACCTCGGCCGGCAGGAGATCGTGGTGCATCCGTCCGCGCCGCACATGCTGCGCCGCGGCGTGGTCGCGGGCCGAGCGCAGCACCAGCGCGACGTCGTACCCGGCGTCGGCGTGGGCCTCGAGGACCTCGAGGAGGGCGGCGATGACGTCGCCCCGGCGGGACCCGGCGGCCTCCCGGCCCGCGCCCACCAACGGCAGGGCGGTCAGGTGCCGCGCCCGGCCCCGCCGGGGTGGGCGACCGTGCTGGTGGGCGGCGATGGTGTCGAGGACGTCGTGGACGGCGCCGGCGTACCACGACGCGGCCCGCCGCGACCCGGAGCCGGTGTCGACCGGCCACAGGCCCTCGTCCCACTGCGCCTGGCCCGGCGGGACGAGGCCGTGCCAGTTCGCGCTGACCTCGCCCCGGGCGTTCGTCGGCACGACGAGGTCGTCGCACGCCAGCTGTGTCAGGTCACCGTGCACCACGAAGACGTGCCCACGGGTCATCGGACGGGCTCCCAGGGGTCAGAGGGGTCAGGTGGCGTTCCGCCTCAGTACTTTCGGGGGTACAGCCCCCGAAAGTGCTCACAGGCGCGCAGCGCACCTCGCGCGATACCGCTCCAGCAGGACCTCCACGACGCCGACGTGGTCACCCAGCGGATCGGCCACGACGGCCGCGCCCGCGTCGGCCAGCCAGCGGTGGAACGCCCCGGGCGCGAGCAGCCAGGTGGCCAGCGCGACCGGCCCCTCCTGCGCCGCGACCACGTCCGCGACCCGCGGCTCCCCGCCCGCGATGTAGCCGACCGGCACGTCGGTCCCGAGCCGGTCCGCGATGACCGCCGCGGCGACCCGGAGGTCCTCCTGCGCGACGGCGTCCGTCGACCCCGCCGCCGCGAGGACCACCCGCTCGTCGCGCCACCCGGCCCCGCGCAGCCGCTCCAGCGCGACGTCCACCAGCACCGGATCGGGCCCGAGCGGTTCCGCGAGCGCCACGTCGGAGCGCCCGATCGCCGCGAGCTGGTCCGGCACGTCGACCCGCACGTGGAAGCCCGCCGCGAGGAACGACGGCACCACGACCACCGGGCCGGCGAGCTCGGGCAGCACGTCGGCGAGCTGCGGGCGGGCGACGCCCGCGTACGCCAGTCGCACCTCGACCCCCGGCAGCGCCGCGCGCAGCCGCACCAGCAGCCGGCCCCACGTCCCACGCCCGGCCGCGTCGCCGGTGCCGTGCGCCAGGACGACCAGCGCGGGGGTGCTCACCGCGCCGGGGTACCCGCGACGTGCTCCTCCAGGCGCCGCACCATCGCGCCGAGCCGGAAGCGGTCGGGCGCGATCGAGGGGACGTCCCGGCCGTCCAGCGGCGCCGCGGTCACCGGCCCCACCACGCAGGCCAGCACGCCGGAGCCGCCCGGCCCGCCGCGCAACGAGTCCAGCACCTCCGCGGAGCGGCCGAGCACCTCCGCGCGGTGCAGCAGCCCCTCGACGGCGGGCGCGCTGGTGAAGGTGACGGCGTCGACCGTCCGGTCGACGATCGCCGTGATCAGCGCGTCGACCGCGGGCAGGTCGGGCGGCGGTTCCCACCGGTAGACGTGCACCTCGACGACGTCGGCGCCCGCCTCGCGCAGCGCGGTGAGGAACGACGTCATCGGGTCGCCGTGCAGCTGGACCGCGACGCGGGCCCCCGCCAACGGCCCGGCGCCGCCCGCGAGCAGGTGCTCGAGGACCTCGGGGGACGACTCGGTGGCCTCGGCCGACCACGCCTCGCGCAGCCCGGCCCCGCGGATCGCCCCGAGCGCCTTCGGGCCGCGGGCGAGCAGGGCGGCGTCGCCGAGCACGGCGCGCAGCCGGTCGCCCAGGCCCCACTCGTCGGCCACCTCGAGCCAGCCCCGGAAGCCCTGGCCGGTGGTGGCGACGACGACGGCGGGCGGCGCGTCGAGCAGCGCGCGGGTGGTGGCGGCGAGGTCGGTGTCGTCGGCCAGGGGGACGATCCGCATGGTGGCGCCGTGCACCGTGGTGGCGCCCCGGCGGTGCAGCAGGTCGATCTGGTCGTCGGCGCGCCGGTCGGCGGTCACCCCGACGCGCACGCCGTCCAGCGGGCCCGGTCCCGCCCCGGGGACCGTCGCCCGCTCCGCTCCGTCTTGCATCTCCCGGGTCGAGCTCCGCTCCGCTCCGTCTTCCGTCACGTGCCCCCGACCTCGACCGTCCCGTCCACCACCCGCACAGGATAGGTGGCCACGACGACGGAGTCGTCCTCGACGGCGACGCCGGACTCCAGCGCGAAGTGCTGCTTGTACAGCGGCGACGCCACCACGGGGGTGCCTCCGAGGTCGCCGACGATGCCCCGCGAGAGCACCGAGGCCCCGGAGAACGGGTCGAGGTTGTGCAGGGCGAAGAGCCGGTCGTCGTGGGTGCGGAACACCGCGACCGGCTCGCCGGCCACCAGCGCGCACACGCCGCGCTCGGGCTGCAGGCGCTCGAGGGGGCACACCGGCGTCCACCCGTCGGTCGCCGGCGGGGCGGCCGGCGTCGTCGGCTCCGGACGGGGGTCCTTGGCCTCCGCGCCGTCGGTCGACCCGTCGGGATGGGCGCGGAGGTCGGCCTGGGCGGTCATGCGGGGGCTCCCACGGGGATCGTCGGGCCGGCGATCCGCGTCGGTGCCGGGGTCGTGTCGAAGCCGAGGGCCCCGAGGTCGGTCGGCTGCCCGTCCTTCATGCCGGTGGGCACCTGGCGGCCCTGGTGGTCGACGAACTCGATCGTCGGGTCGGGCACCCCGGGCGCGTTGACGAAGGAGGTGAACCGGGCGAGCTTGTCCTCGTCGTCCAGGACGGCCGCCCACTCGTCGGCGTAGCTGCGGACGTGGCGGGCCATCTGCTCGTCGAGCGAGGCGCAGATGCCCAGGGAGTCCTCCATCACCACGTCGCGGAGGTGGTCGATCCCGCCCTCGAGCGCCTCGATCCAGGGCGCGGTCCGCTGCAGCCGGTCGGCGGTGCGCACGTAGAACATGAGGAACCGGTCGATGGTGCGCACGAGCGTCGCGGTGTCGAGGTCGGAGGCGAGCAGCTCGGCGTGGCGCGGGGTGAACCCGCCGTTGCCGCCGACGTAGAGGTTCCAGCCGTGCTCGGTGGCGATGATCCCGAAGTCCTTCGAGCGGGCCTCGGCGCACTCCCGGGCACAGCCCGACACGCCGGACTTCAGCTTGTGCGGCGACCGCAGCCCCCGGTAGCGCAGCTCGAGGGCCACGGCGAGCCCCACCGAGTCCTGCACCCCGTAGCGGCACCAGTCGGTGCCCACGCACGACTTCACGGTGCGCAGGGCCTTGCCGTACGCGTGGCCGGACTCGAACCCGGCGTCGACGAGCCGGCGCCAGATCGCCGGGAGGTCGTCGAGCCGGGCCCCGAACATGTCGATGCGCTGACCGCCGGTGATCTTGGTGTAGAGCCCGAAGTCGCGGGCCACCTCGCCGATGGCGATGAGGCCGTCGCCGGTGACCTCGCCGCCGGGCAGCCGCGGGACCACCGAGTAGGTGCCGTTGCGCTGCATGTTGGCGAGGAAGTGGTCGTTGGTGTCCTGCAGCGTGGCCTGCTCGCCGTCGAGGACGTGGCCGCCCGCGAGGGTCGCGAGCATGGAGGCGATCGCAGGTTTGCAGACGTCGCAGCCGCGGCCGGTGCCGTGGGCGTCGAGGATCGCGGAGAACGTCGCCAGCCCGGTCGCCATGACGATCTCGTAGAGCTCGGCGCGGCTCTGGGTGAAGTGCTCGCAGAGGGCCTTGGACACCTCCACACCGCACGACGCCAGGACCTTGCCCAGCGTCGGCACGCAGGACCCGCAGGTGGTGCCGGCCCGCGTGCAGGTCTTGAGCTCCGGCACCGTCGAGGCCTCGCCGGAGGTGATCGCCTCGACGAGCGCGCCCTTGGTGACCGCGTTGCAGGAGCAGATCTGGGCGCCGTCGGGCAGCGCGTCGATCCCGACGCCCACGGCGCCGTCGCCCGCCGGGGCGATCAACGACATCGGGTCGCCGGGCAGGCGCTCGTTCAGGAAGCCGCGCAGCGTCTCGTAGTTGCTCGCGTCGCCGACCAGGACCCCGCCCAGCAGCGTCGACGCGTCGTCGCTCACCACGAGCTTGGAGTACGTCCCGGCCACCGGGTCGTCGAGGCGGACCTCGAGGGCGCCCGGGGTGGTGGCGTGGGCGTCGCCGAAGCTCGCGACGTCGACCCCGAGCAGCTTGAGCTTGGTGGACATGTCGGCCTCGGTGAACCGGGGCCCCTCATCGGTCGATCCCGCGTCGTCGGCCGCCAGCCGACCGGCCACCACCTCGGCCATCGCGTATCCGGGGGCGACGAGGCCGTAGGTGCGGCCCCTCACGGCGGCCACCTCACCGATCGCCCACACGTGCTCGTCGGCGGTGCGGCAGCGCTCGTCGACCAGCACGCCGCCCCGCTCGCCGACGTCGAGCCCGATCTCGCGGGCCAGCGCGTCGGCGGGCCGGATGCCCGCGGAGAAGACGACCACCGACGCGTCGAGCTCGCCGCCGTCGGAGAGCGTGACGGTGAGCCCGCCGCGGTGGTCGCGCGCGATGGACGAGGTCGACACCCCGGTGTGCACGCGCAGCCCGAGGTCGGACACCAGGCGCCGCAGCAGCGCCCCGCCCGCGTCGTCGACCTGCACCGGCATCAGCCGCGGCGCCATCTCCACCACGTGCGGCGAGAGCCCCAGCCGGCGCAGCGCGTTCGCCGCCTCGAGCCCGAGCAGCCCGCCGCCGACGACGACGCCCGAGCGCCGGCCCGCCCCCGCCGACGCGGTGGCCGCCTCCGCCGCCGCCCGCAGCCCGTCGAGGTCGTCGAGCGTCCGGTAGACGAAGACGCCCTCGAGATCGCGGCCCGGCACCGGCGGGACGAACGGCACCGACCCGGTCGCGAGGACGAGCTCGTCGTAGTCGACCGTCCGGCCGTGCTTCGTGGTCACCCGGCGGGCCGAGCGGTCCACGCCGACGGCGGGGTCGTCGAGGTGCAGCTCGACGAGGGAGTCGGTGTGGAAGCCGTCGCCGGCGAGGGCCAGGTCGTCCTCGGTCGCCTCGCCCACGTACGTGGAGAGCGCGACCCGGTCGTAGGCCGGGCGCGACTCCTCGGCGAGGACGACGACGCGCCAGGCGCCGGCGGTGTCACGGCGGCGCAGGCTCTCGACGAACCGGTGGCCGACCATGCCGTGCCCGACGACGACGACGGTGCGCGGGTCCATCCGGGTGCTCCCTCCGGTCTCCTGTGAGCACGGATCCGCCCTCTGGCACGGATCACTGCTCACGAGGCGCGGCCACCTACACCGACGCGTAGCTGACCTTCGTGCCCGTCTTCGGGTCGGTCGCCGCCGTCGAGCTCCGCATGTAGACGAGGTAGGTCACGACGAAGCAGACGGCGTAGAAGGCGACGAAGGACCAGAACGCGGGCGTGCCGCTCTTGGTCGACTGGAACGACGCCCGGAACGCCAGGTTGATCAGCAGGCCGCCGAAGGCGCCGATCGCGCCGGCGATGCCGATGACGGCGCCGGAGATGCGGCGCGCCCAGAGCAGGGCCGCCTCCTGGTCCCAGCCGCGCTCCTCGGACGAGGCGAGCGCCTTCGTCCGGAAGATCGCCGGGATCATCTTGTAGACCGAGCCGTTGCCGATGCCCGAGGTGATGAACAGCAGCACGAAGCCGATCACGAACAACGGGAGCGACTTGATCCCCGACGCCCCGATGCAGATCAGCGCGCTGACCGCCATCGCCACGAAGTTCCAGAACGTGATCCGGGTGCCGCCGATCCGGTCGGAGAGCCACCCGCCCACCGGGCGGACCAGCGAGCCGAGGAGTGGACCGATGAACGTGATCGACGCCGCCTGCAGCGGGGTGCGACCGAACTGGTTCTGCAGCACCAGACCGAACGCGAAGCTGTAGCCGATGAACGATCCGAAGGTGCCGATGTAGAGGAACGAGATGATCCAGGTCTGCGCGTCCCGGACCGCCTCCTTCAGCGCGCCGGTGTCGTTGCGCACCGTCGAGAGGTTGTCCATGAACAGGACCGCGCAGACGAGCGCGATGACGATGAGCGGGATGTAGACCGCCAGGATGATCCGCGGCGACCCGGTCCCGGCGGTGGCGATGATCAGCAGGGCCACCAGCTGGATGACCGCGACGCCGAGGTTGCCGCCGCCGGCGTTGAGGCCCAGCGCCCGGCCCTTCTCCTTCGTCGGGAAGAACGCGTTGATGTTCGTCATCGACGACGCGAAGTTGCCGCCGCCGACGCCGCAGACCGCCGCGACGATCATGAACGTCGTGTAGGAGGTGCCGGGGTGCATGACGATCGCCGCGAGGATCGCCGGGATCAGCAGCAGCGTCGCCGAGATGATCGTCCAGTTCCGGCCGCCGAACACCGCGACCGCCATCGTGTAGGGCAGTCGCAGCAGGGAACCGACCAGCGTCGGCATCGACACCAGGAAGAATTTCCCCGCGGTGTCGATGTGGTACGCGTCGCCCATGAACAGGGTGAGCACCGCGAACAGCGACCAGATCGAGAACCCGATGTGCTCGGAGAACACCGAGAACCAGAGGTTCCGGTTCGCGATCTTCTTCCCGGTGCTCTCCCAGAAGCCGGTGTCCTCCGGCCGCCAGTCGTCGATCCACCGTCCCCGGCGCGCGCCGGGGGCCTCGGGGGCCACGCTCATCTCGCCACGCCCTCTCGATCGGGGGCGTGAACCGTGCGCACGCCCTCGGTCCGTCATTGACCGGCGACGCTAGGTACGGGGCGTTACACGGCGATGACACCGCGTTTCGGCGGGGCGACGGAGCATGGGCCCCGGGTCACCATCCGGACGAGGCCGCACCGCCGGGAGCGCGGCGCGGAGCGGCTCAGAGCAGGTCGGTGACCACGCGGGCGGCGTGCTCCAGCCCGCGCAGCGACTCCTTGGTGCACGCCGGGTGCTGGGCGTGGACCGCGAGCCGGAAGAGCAGGCCGTGCAGCAGCATCTGCGGCCACGCCACCAGGTGCGACCAGCGGCCGACGATCCCGGCGTCGGCCCCGCCCCACGCGAGGGCGTCGACGACGACGACCGCGGCGGCCCACTCGACCGGCCGCCAGAACGGCACGATGTCGAGCACTGCGGGCGGCGCCTGCTCGGCGGTGGGCGCGTCGGGTCCGTCCGGGCCGTCGAAGAGCACGGTGCCGAACAGGTCGCCGTGCACGAGCTGTGACGGGACGGTCAGCGGCAGGCGGCGGCGGACGAGCTCGGCGAACAGGTCGCCGCCGGTCTCGGCGTCGAGGGAGACCGTGCGCTCGCCGAAGGCCATGCGGTCGGCGCGGGCGAGGATGTCGTCGCGGTCGTCCACGAACCGGGGGCGGGCGATCTTCGCGGTGGCGCGGTGCAGCCGCAGGGACACGGCGACGACGTCGTCGTGCCGGGGGCGCACCTGGCCCGCGACGTCGTGGCAGGCCGCCCAGCCCGACACCACGCGGCGCCCGTCGGAGGCCCGCACCGGGCGCGCGACGCGCACCCCGTCGACGCCCGACGACGCGAGGTCCTCGGTGGTCGCCGCCGACCACGCGGCGAGCACGGTGTCGGACACCGGGCGCAGCAGGACGCCGTCACAGGTCCAGGCCGGGCCCGGGAGGTGGGGCCGCGGCCGGGGTTCCGCCTCGCGGACCCCGAACGCGGTGCGCACGTGCAGGGGCGGGCCCTCGGGCTCGCCGGCCGCGGCCGGTGTCTGCACCCGGGAAGCCTGCGGCGGGGCGGCGGTCACGCTCCGCACGCTACCCCCGCACGGGTCGAGTCAGGCCGACGACGCGACGGCGTGTCGAGAGGCGCTCACCAGACCTTGTAGGGCAGGAACTTGCCGCTCCAGGTGAGCTTGACCCGGTCGCCCTTCGGGTCGGGCTCGCGCTCGAACTCCAGCGAGAAGTCGATGGCGCTCATGATGCCGTCGCCGAACTCCTCGCGGATGAGCTCGTGCAGCGCCGAGCCGTACACCTGCAGGGCCTCCTGGAGGCGGTAGGTCACCGGCTCGGTGGGGTCGAGCGCCGCCTCGCCGCGCACCGGCGGGGCGGTGAGCGCGGCGACGATCTCGTCGTCGAGCCCGAGCACCCCGCCCACCTTCTGCGCCTGCTCGGCATCGAGCGGCTGCTGACCCAGCAGCGCGGAGGTCGTCCAGACCAGGGATCGGTCGAGGGCGTCGGCCAGCTCCTGCCAGCTCGTCCCCTTCGCGCCCTTGGCCGCGATGATCGCGCGGCCCGCCTCCAGCCGGTCGGGCGTGTCCGCCATGGTTCTCCCTCGGTGGTCAGCGGACGGCGTCGGCGGCGCCCGGTGTCGTCGGTTCATCCTGCACGTGCCGTAGTACCCGGTTCAACCGGTCGAGCCACCAGGCCGCCCGGTCCGGGGAGGCGGGGTGCGCCGCGAGACGTTCCGGTGAGGCCCGCGGCGGCACGTGGGGGACGGCGATCTCCCCGCCGACCGGCACGACGGCGTCCGGGAGGGCCACCGTGTCCGCGGCCAGCAGGCTCGTCGTCGCCAGCCCGCAGGCGTGCGGGAGCTCGGGCAGCGCCCCGGCCAGGGCGAGCCCGGCCGCGAGTCCCACCGAGCTCTCGACGGCCGAGGACACCACGCACGGCAGCCCGATCGCCTCGGCGATCCGCAGGGACGCGGCGATCCCGCCCAGCGGCGCGACCTTCACGACGGCGATGTCGGCGGCCCGGGCGGCGACCACGCGCATCGGGTCCTCGGCGCGGCGGATCGACTCGTCGGCGGCGACCGGGACGTCGACCCGGCGCCGGACCGCGGCGAGCTCCTCGACCGTCGCGCAGGGCTGCTCGACGTACTCCAGCCCGCCCGTGGCCCGGTCCAGGGCGGTGACCGCGGCGACGGCGGCGTCGACGTCCCAGCCGCCGTTCGCGTCGACCCGGACCCGCCCGGACGGCCCGAGGGCGTCGCGGACCGCCTCGACGCGGGCGAGGTCCTGCGCCGGGTCCTGCCCGCGCTCGGCGACCTTGACCTTGGCCGTCCCCGCCCCCGAGGCGACGACGATCCGGTGGGCCTGCTCGGGCCCGACGGCGGGCACGGTGGCGTTGACCGGGACCGTCGCGCGCCGCGGCGTCGGCCACGGCACCCCGAGCACGCCGGCCGACTCCAGCGCGCACCGCAGCCACGGGACGGCCTCGTCGTCGTCGTACTCGACGAACGGGCAGAACTCGCCCCACGGCCCCTCCGGCGCCTCGGCGCGGCGCAGCAGCAGCGTCTCCCGCACGGTGATGCCGCGGAACCGGGTGCGCATCGGCAGGGCGACCACGGCGACGGCCAGCTCGGTCCCGCCCGGCCCGGGGACGACGGTCACGGCCTCGCTCTCGGTCACCCTGCTTACCGTAGAGACGTGATCGCTGACCGTCGTGCCGTCGAGGTCGTGCCCACCGACGGGTCCGCCGCCGCGGCCCGCGCGCTGGGCACCCGGCTCGTCACCGCCGCCGCGGGGGAGGGCCCCGCGGTGCTGCCGACCGGACCGGACGACCCCGCGCCGCGGGCGGTCCTGACCGGGCCGGTCCCGCCGGGGGTCGCCGCCGTGGTGACGACGTCGGGCTCGACGGGTCTGCCGAAGGCGGTGCTCCTCTCGGGGACCGCGCTCGCGGCGTCGGCCGCCGCGACGACGGCGCGGCTCGGCGGGGAGGGCCGCTGGCTGCTCGCGCTGCCCGCCCACCACGTCGCCGGGGTGCAGGTGCTGCTGCGCTCGGCCCGGGCCGGGGCGCCGGCGGCGGTGATGGAGCTGCGCGACGGGTTCCGCCCGGACGGCTTCGCCGCGGCCCTCGAGACCGCCGCGGGCGACGGCGGCGGCCCGGTGAGCCGGACCTCGCTGGTCCCGACCCAGGTGCGACGCCTGCTCGACGACGCCGGCCCCGGCCTGGCGGCGCTGCGGTCCCTGGACGCGGTGCTCGTCGGGGGCGCCGCCGCCGACCCGGCGCTGCTCATGCGCGCCCGCGAGGCCGGGGTGCGGGTGGTGACGACGTACGGGATGAGCGAGACGTGCGGCGGGTGCGTCTACGACGGGGTGCCCCTCGACCGGGTCTCGGTGACGTTCGAGGGCGCGGACGCCTCGGGGGTCGGCCGGGTGGTGCTCGGCGGCGCGACGGTCGCCGAGGGCTACCGCGGGGCCGACGACGCGGCCGCGGCCGACTTCCTGCCCGGCCGGCGGTTCCGGACCTCCGACCTGGGACGGATCGACGCCGACGGCCGGCTGGAGATCCTCGGGCGGGCCGACGACGTGATCGTCACCGGCGGGGAGAAGGTGGCCCCCGCCGCCGTCGAGCGCGCCCTGCTGAGCGGTGGCCGGGGTGCGGGAGGCGTGCGTGGTCGGCGTGCCCGACCCCGCCTGGGGGGCGCGGGTCGTGGCGGTGGTCGCGGGCGAGCGCGGCACGGCCCTCGACGTCGACGCGGTGCGGGCCGAGATCGCGTCCCTCGGTCGGGCCGCGCCCCGTGAGGTGCGGGTCCTCGACGCCGTGCCGGTGCGCGGGATCGGGAAACCGGACCGGGTGGCCGTGCAGAAGCTCTTCACCGGCTGACCCCCTGGCGAGCTGAGACCGGTGCCACCCGTCGGAAACGTCCGCGTAACGGCGCCGTCGCCGGTCCGCGCCGGTTCCGTGGTCCGATGTCGCTTCCGCCGTCGGTCGGCCACCGGACCCCGCGGCGCCCACGTGCCTTCAGCAGAGACGGGCGCGTGCGGACGGTTCCACCCGAGACCCGACGGGAGGTCCGCGTGCACCTGCTCGTCCTCAGCCCGACGGCGGCCGTCGTCGACGAGGTCCTGCCCGGTCTGGCCCTGCTCCCCGCGCACCGGACGACCCTCGCCCCGCTCGCCGCGGCGGGCCTGCTCGCCGCCCCCGGCGCCGTCGACGCGGTCCTGCTCGACGGCCGCGACCGGCCCCGGGCCGCCGTCGGGCTCGCCGAGGCCGTGACGCGCGCCCGGCCCGGTGTCCCCCGGCTCCTCGTCCTGGGCCCGGACGCCGACCTGCCGACCGACGCCGAGGGCTCCCTCGACGGGCTGCTGCTCGCCGACGCCGGGCCCGCCGAGATCGAGCTGCGGCTGCGGCTCGCGACGACGCCGTCCCGCTCCCCCCGCCCCGAGGGCACCCCGACGCGGGTCGACCGCGAGCCCGGCCCGGGGGCGCTCGCCGTCGGGGACCTCGTCGTCGACACCGACGCCTTCACCGCCCGCCTCGCCGGCCGTCCGCTCCCGCTGGCGCGTCGCGAGTTCCTGCTGCTGAACGAGCTCGTCGAGCACGCCGGCCGCCCGCTGACGCGGCGCCACCTGCTCGCGAGCGTCTGGGGCCGCCGCTACGACGGCAGCGCCCGCACCGTCGACGTGCACGTCAAGGCCCTGCGACGTGCCCTGGGCACCCGGCACCGCGACATGATCCGGACGGTCCGCGGGACCGGGTACGTGCTCGTCGCCGGTCCCGCCCCGATCCCGGTCCGCCCGGCCGTCACGCCGCCGCTGCTCGCCCGCCCGCTGCCCGGCCACCGTCCGGAGCAGCGCGCGTCGCGGTCCGGCGGCCGGGACACGCCGGGCGACGTCGTCGCGAGCAAGCGGGCGGGCCTCCCGTTCGATCCCGTCTCGCTGGGCGCCGGGACCCTCGGCGCGCTCGAGCGCTACAGCCTCAAGACCCTCGGCGTCTGCTCGCAGGCCGCCGAGCGGCGCTTCCTGGTCCGCGCCCGGACGCGGGCCGCCCTGACCGCCGACGGGGCCCGGACGCTCGCCGCGCTCGCCCGCCGCCACAGCGACGGCCGGGTGCACCTCACGACGCGCCAGCAGGTCGAGCTGCACGACGTCCCCGCCGCCGAGGTGGCCGAGGTGCTCGACCGGCTCCGCGGCGCCGGGCTGGAGACGACCTCGACGTGCGGGCACACCGTGCGCGGCGTGACCAGCTGCCCCGACGCGGGTGTCTCGGCCGAGGAGCCGTTCGACTGCACCCCCGACGCGGCCCGGCTCACCGACTCGCTGCTCGCGCTCGGCCCGGACCTCGACGCCCGGCTGCCGCAGCGGCTGACGATCGGCATGGGCGGCTGCGGTCCCTGCCGTGACCAGGCGAAGGTGTCCGACATCGGGCTCGTGTCGGTCCTCGCCGACGGCCGCCCGGGGTACGAGCTCTGGGTCGGCGGTGGCCTGGGCCGGTCGTCCCCCACGCTCGCGAGCCGGATCGTCGACTTCCTCCCCCGCGAGCGGCTGCTCCCCGCGGTGCACGCGGTGCTCGAGGTCTTCCTCTCCCACGGCGCCTTCGACACCCCCAACCGGGCGCGGCTGAAGTTCCTCGTGGCCCGGCTCGGCCTCACCCGCTTCACCGCCCTCGTCGCGGAGGCCGAGCACGCCGGCCGGCACCGGCCGTGGCCCGCGCCGGAGCCGCTCGCCCCCCGCCCCGACGTCGAGGCCCCGCGCGGGGCCCCCGACGGCGGGTGGGGCGCCGACGTCCGGCCCCAGACGACGGCAGGTCTCGCGACCCTCACCGTCACGGTGCCGCTGGGCGAGCTGCCCGCCGACGCGCTCGACGCCCTCGCCGCGGTGTGCGAGTCCGACGGCGACGGCGTGCTGCGCCCGACCCGCGAGCAGAACGTCGTCGTGCGCGACGTGCCGGTCGGGCGGGTCGGGGCGGTGCGGAGCACGCTCGGTGAGCACCGGCTGGTCGTGGGCGCCGAGCACCCCGCGCACGACGTGCGCTCCTGCGTCGGCGCCCCGGTCTGCGCCCTGGCGATCACCACCACCCACGACCTGGCCCGCGCGCTGTGGGAGCTCCCCGCGCTGCGGCGCAACGACGGGCTGCGGGTGAGCGTCTCGGGCTGCCCGGCCAGCTGCACCCGGCACCAGACCGCGGACCTCGGCCTGGCAGGCAACCTGGTCTCGATCGGCGGTCGTCGGGTGCCCGGCTACCGCGTGCACCTCGGCGGTGACCTGCGCCGGGACCGGCTCGGACGGATCCTCGGGCGCGTGGCCGCCGACCACGTGCCGGCGCTCGTCGAGGCCGTCGTCGGGGTCTGGGAGGAGCACCGGATGGGCCGCGAGTCGCTCGCCGACACCGTCGAGCGCATCGGGCTCCGCGTCGTCGTCGACGCCCTGCGCGGGCTCCCTGCGGTCGCGTGGGCGGCAGGGGACGAGGAGCCGGGCGAGAACCGGGCGCTGACGCTCGCGGTGGCCCGCTGAGTCGGGCGGTGGCCGCGCCGGGCTCCTAGGCTCCGGCGCGTGACCATCGATGACTCGATCTTCGACGCGAGTGCCTGGCGCGCGGTGGAGGGCTTCTCCTTCACCGACATCACCTACCACCGGGCCACGGAGGTCTCCGGGGGCCGGGAGCTGGGCTGCGTACGGATCGCGTTCGACCGCCCGGAGGTGCGCAACGCGTTCCGTCCGCACACCGTCGACGAGCTCGCGACCGCCCTGGAGCACGCCCGGACCTCCCCCGACGTCGGCGTCGTGCTGCTCACCGGCAACGGCCCCTCACCCCGCGACGGCGGGCACGCGTTCTGCTCCGGCGGCGACCAGCGCATCCGGGGCCGGACGGGCTACCAGTACGCGTCGTCGGAGACCGAGGTGTCCCCGACCGAACAGGGCCACGCGGGCCGGCTGCACATCCTGGAGTGCCAGCGGCTGATCCGGTTCATGCCGAAGATCTGCATCGCGGTGGTGAACGGGTGGGCCGCCGGCGGCGGGCACTCGCTGCACGCGGTGTGCGATTTGACGCTGGCCTCGGCCGAGCACGCCCGCTTCAAGCAGACCGACGCCGACGTCGGGTCCTTCGACGGCGGGTACGGCTCGGCCTACCTGGCGCGCGCCGTCGGGCAGAAGTTCGCCCGGGAGATCTTCATGCTCGGGCGGACCTACGACGCCGAGGCCATGCACCGGATGGGGGCGGTGAACGAGGCCGTCCCGCACGCCGAGCTGGAGACGACCGCGCTGCAGTGGGCGCGGGAGATCCTCGGGAAGTCGCCGCAGGCGCAGCGGATGCTCAAGTACTCGTTCAACCTCATCGACGACGGACTGGTCGGGCAGCAGCTCTTCGCCGGGGAGACGACGCGGCTGGCCTACATGACCGACGAGGCCGTGGAGGGCAAGGAGTCGTTCCTCGAGAAGCGTGCGCCCGACTGGGCGCCGTTCCCCTGGTACTACTGAGGTCGGAGCGCGTCGGGGAGCCCTCCGCCTGGACGGCCGGCCCAGGCGCCGTCCTCGACGAGCTTCGTCAGGCGGGGCAGGACGGTGTCGCGCCAGCCCGGGCCCATGCGCTCGCACGCGTCTCGCTGGCGCTTGTCGTCCAGGTCGAAGCCCGTGTGCTCGAGCAGGAGACGCGTGCCGTCTCCCTCGGGGACGAGGCGCCAGGTCAGCGTCCAGAACTCGTTGAAGGTGTAGACGAACCTCTCGTGGGGCTCGGAGGCGACGACCCTGCACGGCACGGACCCGAAGCCGGGCATCTCCAGGTGGAACTCGTGCCCCACCACGTCGGCGACGTCGCCGGGAGCCCACCACTTCGCGTGCATCTCGGGGTCGGTCAGCGCCGCCCACACCGCCGCCGGAGCAGCCCTGATGAACTGGTCGACCTCGATCGCGCCGACCCGTCGGTAGATCATGTCTCGTCCTCGCTCTCCAGGAGATCGGCCATGGCACGCAGGCGATCGCGCCAGAACCGCTCGAACGGCACCAGCCAGTCGCCGACCTGCTCCAAGGGCTCCGGGTTCAGCGAGTACACCCGCTGGCGTCCCCGGGCCTCGTCCGTCACCAGGGACGCCTGCCGCAGGACCGCGAGGTGTTCGGCGACGGAAGGTCGACTCATCTCGAACTCGGCGGCGAGATCGCCCGCTGTCCGCGGACCGTCCATCAGGAGCTCCAGCAGCCGGCGACGGGCCGGGTTCGCCAGGGCGAGGAAGACGTCCGTGGTCACGTCCTCACCATATGTAGGAGACTTCCGACATGTCAACTCTTCCCTACACGTCGTCGGGCGGCTGAGACAGGCCGTGACGGGGCACTCCCCGGTACCGCCGATCACGGAGGACCGCATGCGTGTCACGAGGGTCCACGCCGACCTGCACGTCGCCGACATCGCCTCGGCGAGGAGCTTCTACGCCGACTACCTCGGGATGAGCGACGAGAGCATCGGCATGGACTGGGTGACCCGGTTCTCCGCCCCGGACACCGGCGCGAACCTCCAGCTCGTCACCCGCGACGCGACGGCGCCGGAGAACCCCGTCGTCACCATCAAGGTCGACGACGTCGAGGCGGCGTGGGACGAGGCCCGGCAGCGCGGCTACGAGATCGTGCACCCGCTCACCACCGAGCCGTGGGGCGTGCGTCGGTTCTTCGTCCGCGCCCCCGACGGCAACGTCGTGAACATCGCGCAGCAGGAGTGACGCTCGATCGGCGCCGGTCGAGGCGGCGGCGCGATCGCCACGGCCGCACTCATCGGCTTCGGCGGCGGCGTCGCCCAGGCGGACGAGGCCCCGAACGGCACCATCCAGGAGGTCGGGCACGGCGTCCAGGGCGTCGAGGAGAAGACCGGCGTCGCCCAGACCGAGAAGAAGATCGACGACGCCACCGGCGTCACGACGATCGACGACGAGACCGGCGTGACCAAGGCCGAGGCAGGCCTCGGGCTGGGCTGAGTCCCGTTCCGGGGGCACGGGACCGGGCTGCCGGGGGTGGCCCGGTCCTGCGCCTCTCGCCGGGTCCACCCGGATCCGGCATCCCGGTGGTGTGGTGGAGCAACCGCGTCACGACGACGCGTTGCTCCACCACGGTTCGGCCCGTGGTCACGCATCCGATCTCAGCTCCCGGGTCGACGGAAGCCGGGGGCGGCCTCCTGGGCCCGGCCCAGGACGGACGTGGCGTCGGCCGCCGACGTGAGCTGCTGGAAGCGCACCGAGGCGAACGCCCCCGACCCCGTGATCACCAGGTTGATCGCCGCTGCGGTCTCGGTGTCGGGTGCGTCGATCAGCGCCAGGCCGCCCAGGTCGTCGAGCGTGTAGTAGAGCGCCGTCAGCTCGCCGCCGGCGTCCTCGACCGTGCGACGCACTGCGGGGGTGCGGTCGCCGGGTTCCGCGATCAGGTGCGCCCACGTCTCGGGCAGGTACGAGAAGAAGAACGCGAAGCTCGCCATGCGGACCACGTCCTCGCCGATGAGTGCCGGGATCGGACACAGCCTGTGTCACCCCTCAGGCGTCCCGGAACCCGAGTCACCCCGATGGCGGCACCGACCTCTCGTACGGCACCGGCCGGGCGTACCGCGCGTGCGTCTCGCAGCGGTCGATGAACCCGAGCCGGCGGTAGAACGCGTGCGCCTCGGGCCGCGCCCGCCCGCTCGAGAGCTGCAGGGCCGAGCAGCCCCGGGAGCGCGCGAACCGCTCGGCGACGTCGACGAGCACCCGCCCCACGCCGGAGCCCCGCGCGGCCGGCGACACCACCAGGCTCACGACGACCGCGAGCGGCTCGGCGTGGTGGAAGCTCGGCTGGACGATCACGGCCACCAGGCCGACCAGGACGCCGCCGTCCTCCACCACGGTCAGGTCCGCGGCCGGGTCGTCGTTCCACGCCGTGATGCGCTCGGCCACGCCGGGCTCGTCGGGGTAGCCGAGCTCGCCCAGCAGGGCCGAGACGGCGTCGGTGTCGGCGGTCGTCGCGCGGCGCAGCACCCCGGGATCCTCCCTCGGAGAGGTGCCGCGGCGGCCCCCGCGGTGCCACGATCGTCCGTGACGCGGCCACGCGACCGGAGGGCCTGACGATGTGCACGGAGACCGGGACCGACCCCGCCGCCGTCGCGTTCGCCGCACCACGTGCCGCCGAGGGCGCCGCCGTCGACCCCGTGGTCCTCGAACCCGTCGACGCCCTGACGATCACCGTGCTCGTCGACAACTCCTTCGACGCGCTGCTGGCCGACACCGACGTCGCGACCCGCGCCCGCCTCGGCACCGGCGACCCCCAGCCGGCCCCGCAGTACGTCGGGGGCACGACGACCAGCGGGCTCGTCGCCGAGCACGGGTTCTCCGCGCTGGTCACGGTGACGAAGGGTGGGCACGACCACACGCTGCTGTTCGACACCGGCGTCTCCCCCGACGGCATGGCCACCAACGGCCGCCGTCTCGGGCTCGACCCCTCCGACATCGGCGTCGTCGTCCTCTCCCACGGCCACGGCGACCACACCGGCGGCTTCCCCGGGCTGGAGCGCTGGCTGGGCCGCGCCCCGAGCCCGCTCGTCCTGCACCCGGTCGCGTTCACCCAGCGGCGGCTCGCGCCCCCGGACGCCGAGCCGTTCGTCATCCCGCTGCTCGACCGGGCGGCCCTCACCGGGGACGGCATCGAGCTGATCGAGCGCCGCGACCCCTCCTTCCTGCTCGACGGGGCCGTGCTGATCACCGGCGAGGTCGACCGCACCACGGAGTTCGAGCAGGGCATGGCCTTCCACGAGGCTCTCCTCGACGACGTGTGGCGCCCGGACCCCTGGATCGTCGACGACCAGGCGCTCGTGGTGAACGTGCGCGAC
Source organism: uncultured Actinomycetota bacterium (assembly GCA_963849235.1). Taxonomy (GTDB): domain Bacteria; phylum Actinomycetota; class Actinomycetes; order Mycobacteriales; family Pseudonocardiaceae; genus Actinomycetospora. The sequence continues at coordinate 24,336 of CAWKGY010000024.1, forward strand.
CGGGGGCTCGTCGTGCTCACCGGGTGCGGGCACGCGGGCGCCGTGAACATCGCCCGGCACGCGATGCGGCTCACCGGCTTCGATCGGCTGCACGCCCTGCTCGGTGGCCTGCACCTCACCGGCCCCGGCTTCGAGCAGATCATCGAGCCCACCGTCGCCGCCCTGGCCGAGCTGGCGCCCGACGTCGTCGTGCCCGCCCACTGCACCGGCTGGCGCGCGCAGATGCGTCTGGCCCAGGAGCTCGGCGACGCGTTCGTCCCGGGCGCGGCCGGCAGCCGCTACGCCTTCGCGGCCGGCTGAATCCCGCGCACCACCCCCGGCGGGATCGCCTGACGACGGCCTCCGCGCCGGTATCGTCCGGTTCCCCGACGCCGAGGAGGACCCGTGGCACGCCTGATCTACTCGGCCGCTGCCTCGCTCGACGGCTACATGGCCGGCCCGGGCGGGGACATGGGCTGGCTCACCGAGTACGCCGGCGAGCCGAACCCGGCCGCCGACCGGCTGCTCGCGGACGTCGGCGCCTTGCTCGTCGGTCGCCGCACGTACGACGGCGACGACCCGAACCGGGGTACCGACGCCGAGGGCGCCTTCGGCGGGCAGTACGACGGGCCGGTCGTCCTCCTCACACACCGGCCGCCGGAGTCCGTCCCGGCCGGGACGATCGTCGCCACCGACCTGCACGAGGCGGTCGCCGCCGCCCGGGAGGCCGCAGGCGACGGGTACGTCACCATCCTCGGCGCGAGCGTCGCGGCGCAGTGCCTCGCGGCGGGCCTGGTCGACGAGGTGTTCGTGCTCGTGGTCCCGGTGCTGCTCGGGGACGGCACCCCGATGTTCCCGCACCGGCCCGGCACACCCCGGGTCCGCCTCGAGTCGATCGCCGACGACACGCCGCACTGGTACCGCGTCGTGCGCTGACGGGATCCGCGCGCAACACGCCGACAACATCACCGGCGTAGGAACGCGACCGTGTCGCCTCCCGACCCCACCGGCCCGATGCCGATCGGCTCGGTTCCGATCGGTAGGGCCCTGGACGTACTCGCCGACCGCGATCCCGACCGGGTCGCGGTGCACGAGGTGGGCGCCGGGCGCGCGGTCACCCGACGCGAGGTGGCCGAGGGCTCCGCAGCCCTCGCCGCGGCCTGGGCTCCCGAGGTGGCCCGCGACGACGTCGTGGCCCTCGCCCTCGGCAACACCGCCGACCTCGTCCTCGCGTGCGCGGCGGTCTGGCGCCTGGGGGCGACGCCGCTGCCGCTCGACCCCGAGGCGGACCGGGGCCGGGTGCTCGAGGCCGCCGCACCCGCCCTCGTCGTCGGGACCCTCCCCGACACGTCGGGGGGCCGGGTTCCGGACCGGGACCCGGCGTCGTCGTGGAAGGCCACCGCGTCCGGCGGCAGCACCGGCCCACCGAAGATCGTCGTGTCGACCGGGACGGCGCGCGTCGACCCCGACGCCGACGTCGCGCCCTACCTGCCGCGCGAGCAGGTCCAGCTGGTCAGCGGCCCGCTGCACCACAGCGCCCCCTTCACCTACGCGCTGCGCGGGCTGATGACGGGGCACACGCTCGTCCTGCTCCCCCGCTTCTCCCCCGACGCGGTGCTCGACGCGGTCCCCCGCTTCGGCGTGACGTGGGCGCTGCTCGTCCCGACGATGCTGCACCGGCTGCGCCGCCATCCCGACGTCGAGGGCGCGGACCTGTCGTCGCTGCGCCACCTCGTGCACCTCGGCGCGCCGTGTCCCCCGGAGCTCAAGCGGTGGTGGCTCGCGCGGGTCGGACCGGAGCGGGTGGTCGAGGTGTACGCGAGCTCCGAGTCGGCCGGGATCACGATGATCCGGGGCGACGAGTGGCTCGCGGCGCCGGGCTCGGTGGGGCGGCCCGTCGGCGGGTCGTCGTTCCGGGTGGTGACGCCCGAGGGTCGGGAGCTGCCGGTCGGGGAGGTCGGCGAGGTGATCATGACCCGCACCGGCGGTCCGCGGTACCGCTACCTCGCCGCGGACCCGGATCGTGCCGCCCCGCGACGCGTCCCGGGGTGGGCCGACTGGGACGCGCTCGGCGACCTCGGATGGCTCGACGACGAAGGACGGCTCTACCTGGTCGACCGCGCGGTGGACGTGATCCGCGTCGGCGGCGTCGACGTGCACCCGGCGCGGGTGGAGGCGGCGCTGGAGACGCACCCGGCGGTGCGCTCGTCCGCGGTGATCGGGCTGCCGGGCGAGGACGGGGAGCGGGTCCACGCCCTGCTCGACCTCGACGCCGACGCCGACCCGTCCGAGGTCCTCGACGCGGCCCGGGAGCGGCTGCCCGCGGTGGCGGTGCCGGCGGGCGTCGAGGTCGTCGAGGGCCCGCTGCGCGACGACGCCGGGAAGGTGCGCCGCTCGGCGCTGCGGGCGGCCCGGGCGTAGCCCCCCTCGTCATGATCAGGAGCACGTGAGGCAGGCCGAGCCGGCCCGGAGGCCTGGGTCAGGTGCCCCTCGCGAGGACCGGCCCCGAACTCCGGTGATCACGAGCACCTGAGGCCGGCCGGCCCACCCGGAGGGCTGCGCCAGGTGCCCCTCGCGACGGCCGACGCCGAGCCCGCCCCGGGTCAGCGGCGGTGCCGACTCGGGGTGCTCGGGTCGTGCGCGGCGGTCGTGTCGCTCGGCGCGCGGTGGGAGCCACGGCGCGTCGTGGGGGCCGCGTCGTCGGGCGCGGCGGTGTGCCGTCCGGCGTCCGTGGCTCGGCCGGTTCGTCCTCGCCGAACGAGAGCAGGCGGCGCCGCCCGGTCGGCGCGCGGCCCACGACGCCGGTGACCGCCTCCTCGTCGTGACCTCGGGGCGGTCGGGTGGGCGCGGGACCGGTCGGTGGGCGGACGGTCGCCCCGGGGTGCGACGCCGGGCCGGTGCGGTGGGAGTCGGGAACGCGAGCGAGCGGCCCGGAGGGCACCGCGCGGAACGGCACCGAGGGCGCCGGACCCGGCGGCACCATGTCGGGGCCGCGTCCGGACGGCCGCGGTGCTGGTCCGGGCGTCCCACCGGGAGGCAACGAGCGCGTCGTGACGGGGACCGGTGTGCCGCGGGCGCCCGTGGCGGGGCTCGGTGTCCCGCGGGCACCCGCGACGGGGCTCGGTGTCCCGCGGGCGCCCGTGACCGGACCCGCCGTGACCGGACCGGGCGTTCCCCGGGCACCCGTCGCCGCCAGACCAGCCGCCATCGGACCTGCCGTCACCGGACCCGCCGCGACCGGCGCCGGCGCGGCGAACCGCGGGTCCCGCCGGAAGTCCGACGCCGGGCGGAGGGCGTTGAGCGCCGCGAGCGAACTCTCCTCGGTCTCCGAGGGCAGGGCCAGCCCGCCGTCGCCGATCACCGGGGGCATGGGCGAGGGGCGTCGCGGGACGCGCCGGCGCAGGGCCCGCTGGTTCGGGCCGGGAACAGGGCGGGACGTCGCCCGGCGGCGAGGTCCTCCATCCACCCGAGCCCGAGGGCGAACACCGTCGTCAGGACCACCGAGGTCCCGATCAGCGCGCCCGTCGACGGCCAGCCCAGCCGCGCGTCGAGCGGGATCGCGAGGGCGATCGCGACGTTGTGCCAGAGGTAGATCGTCACCGCGCGGGCGTTGATCACGGTGATCAGCCGCCCGAGGCCGGGCACGCGCTCGATCCACGCCAGACGCGGGGTGTAGCGCAGGACCAGCAGCACCGCGCCCAGCGAGACCAGGGCCTGGCCGAGCGGGATGTCGTTGAGGTCGATCCCGTCGTCCCCGGCGGGGTGGGCCAGCGCCCACGCGGTGCCGGCCCCGATCGTGACGACGGCGATGAGCACCGCCCGGCTCGCCGCCAGGCGGCGCAGGCTCCCGTCGCGATGGGCGAACCCGAGCATCCAGCAGCAGGCGAACACCGACGCGTCGACGAGCGCCGTCCCGACGGAGCCGAAGTCCGCCACACCCCCGCCGAGCAGCGCGTCGATCCCGACGATCGCCCAGCGGCACCGCCATCGCGACCACCGGGCGGCGCCGCCACGCGGCGAGCAGCAGGGGGGTGAGCAGCACCAGCCACAGGTAGGTGCGGATGTACCAGAGCACGACGGTCGCGTCGGACGCCCAGTCGCTCCCGGGCGGGTCGAGCACCGGCACGGCCCAGAACAGCCACTGGGACGCATCGGGCACCGGCTGGTCACCGAACCCGTGCCAGAGCATGACCGGGACGACGACGAGACCGAACAACCAGAACGGCGGCAGCAGGCGCTTGAGCCGGCGCCCGATGACGTCCACCGCCTCGGCGCGGCGCAGCGAGGCCAGCATCAGTGACCCGCCGAGCGCGAACATCACGCCCATCGAGGGGAAGACGAACGACAGCCAGCCCCAGCCCAGGACGTGGTAGCCGATGACGCGGACCAGGGCGACCGCCCGCAGCACGTCCAGCCAGCGGGTCCGTTCCCGCGGGCCGTCGGACGCCTGCGCGGCACCGGGTCCGTCGACCGCGGCCTCGACGCGGGTCGCCTCCAGCCGGGCGGCCGGCGCCTGCTCGCGGGCCGGCCGGGCCCCGGGCGCGACCACGACGGCCGCTGACGACGGGGCTTTCCTGTCACTGGGTGCAAGCATCGACGCTTTGCTGGCGTCCGGGGGGCTTGCATCGCTGGGACCCACAGCCGCCCCCGCCGGCACCGGCGCCGAGACCCCCGGCATCAGGGCCCGCAGCGCCCCGAGGCGCTGGATCCGCTGCCAGCGCACCCGGCCACCGGTGACCGCCGAGAGCAGCGAGCGGACCAGCACCGCGTACATCAGGGGGCGATAGAGCAGCTGCTGCACCGGGGCGACCCACAGCGGCGCCAGCGGCTCGCCGTCGAGCCGGAACGCGTAGGCCGCCGCCGCGGTCTGGACCAGCAGCATCGAGCCCCAGAGCACGAGCGTCGTCGCCGGGTCGCCGAAGAGCAGGCCGTAGACGAAGAAGATGTCGACCAGGGGCGCCGCCAGCGGGAACAGCACCTGGAACACGCCGATGTGCCCGAGCCCGAGCCAGCCGGTGCGCCCCGACGCCCCCCGCTCCCGCAGCGAGCGGCGGTGCTTCCAGACCGCCTGCATCGTCCCGTAGGTCCAGCGGTAGCGCTGCCGCCAGAGCTGCGTGAGCGTGGTCGGCGCCTCGGTCCAGGCGACGGCCCGCTCCTCGTAGACGACCCGCCAGCCCTCGCGCCCCAGCGCGATCGTCAGGTCGGTGTCCTCGGCGAGGGTGTCCAGCGACAGGCCCCCGACGTCGAGGACGGCCTGCCTGCGGAACGCGCCCGCCGCGCCGGGGATGGTGGTGATCGCGCGCATCGTGTCCTGGACGCGGCGGTCGATGCCGAACCCGACGACGTACTCGATGTGCTGCAGGCGGGGGATCAGCGCGGTGCGGTTGGCGACCTTGACGTTGCCCGCGACCGCCCCGATCTCCGGGTCCGCGAACGGCGCGACCAGCCGGCGCACGGTGTCGGGCTGGAAGACGGTGTCGCCGTCCATCATGACCACGAGGTCGTGCTGGGCCCGCGCGACGCCGGTGTTCAGCGCGATCGGCTTGCCGCTGTTGGGCTGGCGGATCACGCGCACGGCGGGCAGCGCCAGGGACTCGACCAGCTCCGCGGTGCCGTCGGTCGACCCGTCGTCGACGACGAGGATCTCCAGCGGGTGGTCGTTCGCGAGGATCGAGCGCAGGGTGGCCTCGATGTTCTCGGTCTCGTTGTACGCCGGGACGATCACCGAGACCGGCTCCCGGACCTCGGGGCCCCACCGGAACGCCGGGTCCCGACGCCGCTTGGCGTGACGGCGGGCGACGACGAGCGTGAGCAGCAGGCGCAGGACGACGATCACGCCCACCGCGACGAGCAGGCCCTCGAGGAAGCGCACGGCGCCGGTCGCGAGGTCGACGGCGGTGACCAGGCCGCCCCCGACCACCCGGTCGCGCTGCGGGGCGGGGGCGTACGACGGCGGCGCCCCGACCGCGTCGGTCGTGGTCGCGAAGCGGTACCCCTCGGCCTGGAGCTCGGGGATGAGGCGGTCGAGCGCGGCGACGGTCTCGGACCGGTCGCCGCCCGCGTCGTGCATCAGCACCGTGGCGCCCGCGCCGCCCTTCGGGGTGGCGTTGCGGACGATCGCGTCGACCCCGGGCCGCTGCCAGTCCTCACCGTCGACGTCGGTGAAGACGTTGACGTAGCCGTCGCGGCCGGAGGCGAGGATCGCGGCGTAGGCGCGGTCGTCGATGGCGTCGACGGTCGAGGAGAAGGGCGGCCGGACGAGGTAGGTCGTCTCGCCCGTGGCGCCCGCGATCGCGAGCTGGGTCTCGCCGAGCTCGCGCTGGAGGCGCCAGTCCGGGACCTGCGACAGGTCGACGTGGGTGAAGGTGTGGATGCCGATCTCGCTGCCCGAGGCGCGGATCTGGCGCAGCAGCTCGGGGTGGCGCACGGCGAGCGACCCCACGACGAAGAACGTCCCCGGCACGTGGTGCTTCGCGAGGACGGCCAGGATCTCCGGGGTCCAGGTCGGGTCCGGGCCGTCGTCGAAGGTGAGCGCGACGGTCCGGGGCGGGATCGCCGTCGAGTGGGCGGGGTCGGTCCGGCCGTCGACGAACGTCCCGCCGTGCGCGATGTCCGCCGGGACGTGCGAGCTGTCGCCCTGGCCGTGGGAGTCCGCGTCGTTGCCGATGGAGGCGTTCACGAGGCCGGTGACGGCGAGGACGGTCGCGATCAGGACCGCGAGGACGGCGCTGAGGATCCAGGTGCCCCAGGACCGCCGCGGACGGGCCGCGTCACGCCGTCGAGCCACGTCCACCCCTCGCGATCGTGACCGCCGCGTGGGGCGATCGTGTCCTCAGTGTGACATCACGGTCGTCCGGTTCATCCGTCGGTGGGCGTCGAATCGTTACTGTGTGTCGCGTCTCGCGGTGGGGTCCGTCCGGTTCGGCCGTTCTTCGTGTCCGCGGCTCGCAACCGGGCACGTCGCGTGCGCCACCCGGGGTCATGGGGCACCGGGCTGGCGCGCTCAGGCGCTCCCGGCCGTCGCGCAGGTGGCTCGGCCTCGAGGTCGTGACCCGTCGTCGGGCGTCGACAGCACCTGCGTCTACCCCACGACGGCGGCGCGGGTCGTCACGCGGGCCCGTGGGGCGGATTCGCCGCTGGGAGGGCGGATCACGCGGTCGGGCTGATGATGCTCACGCCGCCGGACGCAGCGGGCGTCGTCGTTCGGCGCGAGCTCGTCGGTGGCTGCGGCCTCGTGAGCACCGAGTGCGGCTATGACCGCACTCGGTGCTCACGGGCCGGAGGCACCTAGTACGTCGGCAGCGAGGTGTCGACCTGCTGGGCCCAGCCGGTCACACCGCCGCCCACGTGCACGGCGTTCGAGAAGCCGGCGTGCTGCAGCGCGGAGAGCGCCTCGGCCGACCGGACGCCGGACTTGCAGTACAGGATCGTCTGGCGGTCCTGCGGGATCTCCGCGAAGGCCTCGCCCGAGAGGATCTTGTCCTTCGGGATGAGCTTCGCGCCCGGGATGCGGACGATCTCCCACTCGTGGGGCTCGCGGACGTCGATCAGCTCGAACTTGTCGCCCGCGTCCATCTTCTCCTTGAGCTCGGCCGGCGTGATGGTGTGCCCGGCCGCCGCGGACTGCGCCTCGTCGGAGACGGTGCCGCAGAACGCGTCGTAGTCGATGAGCTCGGTGACCTCGGTGGCGTTCGGGTCACGACGGATCTTGACCTGGCGGTACTCCATGTCCAGGGCGTCGTAGACCATCAGCCGGCCGAGCAGGGTGTCGCCGATGCCGGTGATCAGCTTGATCGCCTCGGTGACCATGATCGAGCCGATCGAGGCGCAGAGGACGCCCAGCACGCCGCCCTCGGCGCACGACGGGACCATGCCCGGCGGCGGGGGCTCGGGGTAGAGGTGCCGGTAGTTCAGGCCCTGGCCGTTCGGGCGTCCTCCCAGAAGACCGAGACCTGGCCCTCGAAGCGGAAGATCGAGCCCCAGACGTAGGGCTTGCCGAGCAGCACCGCGGCGTCGTTCACCAGGTACCGCGTGGCGAAGTTGTCGGTGCCGTCGAGGATCAGGTCGTAGTCGCGGAAGATGTCCAGCGCGTTCGACGAGTCCAGCGGGACCTCGTGGAGGTTCACCGTGACGAGCGGGTTGATCTCGGCGACCGATTCCTTGGCCGACTGCGCCTTCGGCTTGCCGATGTCGGACTGCCCGTGGATGACCTGGCGCTGCAGGTTGGACTCGTCGACGACGTCGAAGTCGACGATGCCGAGGGTGCCGACACCCGCGGCGGCCAGGTACAGCAGCGCGGGGCTGCCGAGGCCACCGGCGCCCACACCAGGACCTTCGCGTCTTCAGCCGCTTCTGACCGTCGACGCCGACGTCCGGGATGATGAAGTGCCGCGGGTCGCGCGCGACCTCTTCATTCGTCAGCTCGGCGGCACGGTTCCACCAGGGGCGAGCAGGGATGTTCATGGCGTACGTGTCCTTCGTCGACTTGTCCCATTTAAACCCACGGGGCAGGCAGCTGTTCCCGAGTGAGATCGGCGCGGTGCCAGGCCGCCGGTCGGGAACGGCCAGGCGTTCGGCGGCAGACCTTGCGTCGCGCGGGACCTGGAGTCCCTGCGGGGTGTCGTCGGTGAGCTGGGCGAGGAAGTAAGTCTGGACGCCGAAGCTCTGCTGCATCATCACCAGCACCAGGGCGCCGCCCGCGCCACAGGGCACGTGCTGGTTGCGGAAGACGTGACCGACCTCATGCGTCATCGCGTACTGCCGGTAGACCCCGAGCT
>CAWKGY010000025.1:0-151837 GCA_963849235.1 uncultured Actinomycetota bacterium
CCGCTCGGCGCGAAGCTCTACACCGCGGAGTGGAACGGCGAGTCGCGGGGCTACAAGCTCACCGACCCGGAGTGCTACCGCTTCCTCGAGCGGGCCCAGGAGCTGGGGATCCGGAACATCCACGTCCACAAGGGCCCGACGATCTGGCCCCTGGACAAGGACGCGTTCGACGTCGCCGACGTCGACCACGCGGCCACGGACTTCCAGGGCCTGAACTTCATCGTCGAGCACGTGGGTCTGCCGCGCATCGAGGACTTCTGCTTCATGGCGACGCAGGAGCCCAACGTCTACGCGGGTCTGTCGGTGGTCATCGGCGGCCTCATGCACGCCCGCCCGAAGTTCTTCGCCAAGGTCATGGGCGAGCTGCTCTTCTGGGTCGGCGAGGACAAGATGACCTTCGGCTCGGACTACAACATCTGGACCCCGAAGTGGCAGATCGAGGGCCTCGTGGACTGGGACTACCCGTCCGACGAGTTCTCCGACTACCCGCGCCTGGGCGTCGAGGGCAAGAAGAAGATCCTCGGCCTCAACGCGGCGAAGCTCTACGACATCCCGGTGCCCGCCGAGCTCCAGGTGTCGGGGACGCCGGCGGCGCAGGACGACGCCGAGCTGGTCGAGAACCAGGCGGTGGCCCAGGCATGAGCATCTCCTTCCTCACCCGCCCGTCGACCGAGGAGGTCGTCGGGCGGGTGTGGGAGGCGCTGCGCACGGTGCGCGACCCCGAGCTGGACAACGACGTCGTCTCGCTCGACTTCGTCGCCTCGCTCGAGGTCGACGACCAACGGGTCGCGCACGTGCGGCTGCGCCTGCCCACCTACTTCTGCGCACCCAACTTCGCTTTCCTCATGGTCGCCGACGCGTGGGACGCGGTGTCGACGGTCGACGGGCTCACCGACGTCGACGTCGAGCTGATCGACCACTTCGCGTCGGACGCCATCAACCGCGGCGTCGCGGCACGCGCCGGGTTCGTGCACTCGATGGCCGGCACCGAGGTCGGCGAGGCGGTCGAGGAGCTCGACACGCTGCGCCGGCAGTTCACCGAGCGGGCCCTGATGGCGGGGACCGATCTGGTCGTCCGGCCGCTGGTGAAGGCCGGCCGGACCCCGGAGGAGCTCGCCGCCATGACGCTGGGCGACGCTCCGGAATCGACGGACCTCACGCGGCTGCGGGCCCGGCGGCGTGAGCTCGGGATCGCGGCGGGGGACGACGCCCCGCTGGTCGTGGACCCGAGCGGGCGCACGGTCGGCGTCGAGGCGCTGCCCCTGCACCTGCGCAAGGCGCGGTCGTACCAGGTCGGGGTGGACGCCAACACGAGCATCTGCCGCGGCCAGCTCGCCGTCCGCTACGGGCTGACGTAACGACGCGAGCCGGTACCCCGGCGAGAGGAGCGACACCATGTCGCGCGACGCGATCCGTCTCGATCGCGGCACCCATCCCGATCCCGCCGCCGGACGTTGTCTCATGGAGTACGTCTCGATGCTCGACGGCGGGTCCTTCGGGTCGTTCCCGCGCTGCACGCACCCGGCGGTGGCGGCCCTGGCCATGCAGGTCAGTGACCGCACGTCGGACGCGGGCCGGGGTGACCTCGCCACCCGCGCGGAGCGTCTGCGCCGCGCGGGTGGCGACGATCCCGGGGTGACGTGGACGCTCGTCGAGGTGTGCGCCGCCGCCGTGCTCGCCCGGACCCCGGGTGACGCGGCGGCACGTCGACGGGTCGTCCGCAGCCGCCGTGCCCGGGCCCGCCTCGGGTGGCTGCTGCCGCCCGGGGTGCGGCGCCGGCTCCCGCGGACCGCGCTCGTCGCGGTCGGCCTCGCCGCGGTCGACGAGCTCGTCGCGGCCTTCCACGCGGTCCTGGCCGTCGCCGGTCCGGCGGGCGGCCCGGAGCGCGACCGCGTCCTCGCGATCCTGCTCGACGACGCGCTCGACGCCGTCGGCACCACCGAGGGGTCCCCCGGGACCTCCACCACACTCGTTCCTCAGGAGGCGATGGCGGCATGACCGGCCAGGCCACGGCGCCGCACACGGTGCGGCGGATCGGCTCGCCCGCCGCGGCGGCGCTCGCCGACCTCGCGGCGATGTTCGACGACCTGCAGACCGTGCTGCTCTGCTGCGAGCGGCTCGTCGCCGAGGTCCGCCCCGGCGTCGGCAAGCAGACCGACGAGGTGGTCGTCGAGTCGCTGTGGACGACCGCGCTCCTCTCCTACTCCCGGTGCTTCGCGGGGGGTGAGCGGGGGATGGGCCTCACCGAGGACGACGTCGAGGGGCTCGAGCTGCAGGGCGAGAAGCTCGCGTGGCACCGGATGCTGCGCCGGCTGAAGAAGCACTTCGCCGACCCCGCGGCCAACCCCCGCGAGGAGTTCACCGTCGGGGTCGCGGTCGCCGAGGGGAAGCCCAGCGGCGTGGCGATCACCTCGACGCGCGCGGTGCCCGTCGACGAGCAGACGGTCCGCCAGACCGGGGCGCTCGCCTTCGCGCTGACCCAGCTCGTCGACGCGCGGATCGCCGAGCACCAGGCGACGGTGCTCTCGGGCGCCATGTCGCTCTCCCAGAAGGAACTGGAGACCCTCGACGAGATCGAGGTGACCGGGGACGGGCGCCCGCCGCCCGGCCCCGAGGACGAGACGACCGACGACGAGGGGAAGGACGCGTCCTCGTGAGCGAGCAGTCCGGGACAGGGGAGCGTTTCAATCCCTGGTCGGTGGTGCACCTGGTGTTCGACCATCTGTCCGCGCAGGGACTGCATCCCGTGCTCGGGGAGGCGGGGGACCCGTCCGAGTCGGCCGGGGAGCTGCTGCGGGCCCTCGGGATCACCCCGGGCGACCCGTCGTGGGCCCGTGGTCAGGACGCCGAGCAGATCCAGGACCAGCTCGCGGAGATCAGGTCCTTGTTCAGCCCGGTGGACGGGGCCGAAGATGCCGAGGGGCGCTGAGGCCCATCGCGTGGGAGGCGTTCGCCGGAAGGGGGTGTGAGGAGTGCAGGAGCTGCACCTGGTGACGCTCGTCGTCCACGCGATGACGCGCGAGCCGCTGGCCGTGCTCGGTGACGACGACGAGGACCGGTGCCTCGTCGTCTCCGTCCGGCCGCCGCAGGCCGAGGTGATGTCGCACGGCCCGCACCCGGCGCGCGACGACGACTCCCGGCTCACGCAGGACCTCATCGCCGACGTCACGACGGCCCTGGGGCGCGCGCTGGCGGGCGCCGAGATCACCGACCTCGTGGACGACCGCTTCCACGCGGTCCTCGTGCTCGACGACGGGACCCGGGTCACCGCCCGTCCCAGCGACGCGCTCGCCATCGCCGTCCGGGACGCGCTGCCCATCGGGGTGGCCGACGAGGTGATGGAGCGCGCCGGGCAGTCCTGGAAGGAACTGCAGGGCGACGACCCGCACCCGCAGAGCAAGGAGGTCGACGAGATGCGCGACTTCCTCGACCAGGTCACCGCCGACGACTTCGACGGTTCCGGTCCCGGCGCCGAGCCCGAGGGCGAGGATCGCTGACCCGTGTTCCGACGCCCCCCGGTGGTGCTCGCCGGCCCGGCCTTCGTGGCGTCCGTCGCCTACGTCGACCCCGGCAACATCGCCACCAACAGCGTCGCGGGGGCGACGTCGGGCTACGCGCTGGCCTGGGTGGTGGTCGCGGCCGGGCTGATGGCGATGCCGGTGCAGTACGTGGCGGCCAAGGTCGGCATCGTCACCGGGCGCAGCCTGCCGCGGACGTGCCGACAGGTGATGAGCCGCCCGGCCCGCATCGCGATGTGGCTGCAGGCCGAGGTGGTCGCGATGGCCACCGACGTCGCGGAGTTCCTCGGGGCCGCCGTCGGCCTGAACCTGCTGTTCGGCCTGGGCCTGCTGCCCTCGGGCCTGATCACCGCGGTGATCGCGTTCGGCATCCTCGCCCTGCAGCGACGCGGCCACCGGCCCTTCGAGATCGGGATCGTCGCCTTCCTCGCGTTCGTCGTCGCCGGCGTCGGCTTCCAGCTCTTCTCCGTGGGCATCGACCCCGGGGGCGTCGCGGCGGGCCTCGTCCCCGGCCTCGACGACTCCGCCCAGCTCGTCCTCGCGGTCGGGATCGTCGGGGCGACCGTGATGCCGCACGCGATCTACGCGCACTCCGCGCTCGCCGCCGGGCGCTCCCGCGGGGTCGGGCGCCCGGGCCGCGCGCGGCTGCTGCGCTTCCAGCGGACCGAGGTGATCGGCGCGCTCACGATCGCGGGGCTGGTCAACCTCGCGATGCTGCTCGTCGCGGCGCGGGTCTTCGTCGGCGAGGGCGCCGTGGACGGGCTCGAGGCGGCGCACCTCGGCCTCGGCCGGCTGGCGGGCGGTGCCGTGGCGCTGGCGTTCGCGGCCACCCTGCTGGCCAGCGGACTCTCCTCGGCCGCGGTCGGGACGTACTCCGGCCAGGTCGTCATGGAGGGCTTCGTCGACGTCAAGCTCTCCCCGACGGTCCGCCGCACGGTGACGATGCTGCCCGCGCTGGTCCTGCTCGCGATCGGCGTCAGCCCGACCACGGCGCTGATCGGCAGCCAGGTCGTGCTCTCGTTCGGCATCCCCTTCGCGCTCTACGCCCTGCTCCGGGTGTCCCGGGACGAGTCGGTGCTCGGCGGGGAGCGGATCGGCAAGCCGATGACGGTCGTGCTCGCGGGGATCAGCGCGATCGTGGTGTGCCTCAACGTGGTCCTCCTGGTGGACACCGTCGTCGGCTGAGATCGCCGGTGAACGCCCGGTGTCTCGGATCGAGACGCCAGGGGCTCGCGCCGTGGCGCCGATCACGCCTACCATCGCCGGTTGCGCATCCTTCGAGGCCGAGCGGGGCGCAGCAGGCGAGGTGGCCCATGGACGCACGGACCGACCCCGGGCTCGATCGCGCCCGCGAACGCTTCCTCGGCGACGGCACCGTCGACGCCCGCGGCGTCGTCCGCCCGGAGATCGTGCAGTCCTGGGAACGGTCACGCCGCGCCGGCGTCGACGCCGACCACCTGGCGCTGCCCTACGACCCCGACCTCGACTTCGAGGGCAGCCTCGTCCACTGCGCCCGCCCCGTCCTCGACGACCTCACCCAGCGGCTCTCGGGGATGGCCGTCGCCGTCGTGCTCTCCGACGCCGACGGCAACGTCCTCGACCGCCGGGTCGGCGAGGGCGAGCTGCGGCGCCGCCTCGACGCCATCCAGCTCGCGCCCGGCTTCAGCTACGCCGAGGAGTTCGCCGGGACCAACGGGGTCGGCACCGCGCTGGAGGGGGCGGCCAGTGCCATGGTGATCGGGGCGGAGCACTTCACCGACCGGTTGCGCTCCTTCGCCTGCGCCGGCGCCCCGGTCTACCGGCCCGGTGGCTCGCTCGCCGGCATCCTCGACGTGACCTGCCTGGCCGCCGAGGCGAACGACCTCATGCGCTACCTCGCCCTCCAGACCGCCAAGGACATCGAGGAGGTGCTGCGCGAGCGCGGCAGCGCCGGCGCCCGCGCGGTCATGGCGGCGTTCCGGACCGCGTCCGTACGCGCCCGCGGCCCGGTGCTCGCCCTCGCCGACGACTTCGTCATCGCCAACCGCGCGGCCCACGAGACCCTCGACGCCGCCGACCGCGACCTCGTCGCCCGCCACGCCGCCGACCACCGCCACGACGACCCCGCCGAGGCCCGCGTGCTGCTCAGCGAGGGTCCGGTCCGGCTGCTCTTCACGCCCTCGCCGGCGCACCGCCCGGCGGGCGTCGTCGTCGAGGTCGTCCCCAGCACGAGCACCCTGCGTCTCGCCGCGGGCGGGACGGGCACCGGGGCGCCCCGTACGTCCCCGTCGAACGCCGCCGCCGCGCGCCCGCTGGTCGGGCTCGCCGGGACGTCGCGCTCGTGGCGCGCCGTGAGCGCGGCGCTCCGGGCCGCCGCGGGCGCGGTGCGCAGCACGGTCGTGCTCGGCGAGACCGGCGTCGGCAAGGCGGCCGCGGTCCGGGCCGCCCACCGCGAGGTCCGGCCCGCCGCCCGCCACGTCGTCGTGGACGCCGAGGCCGAGCACGCGGCCGACGAGCTCGCGGCGCTGCCCGCCGAGATCGGGAACGACGCGGCGACGGTCGTGGTCCGCCGCGTCGAGGCGCTCGACGAGGCGGGGGCGGCGGCGCTGGCCGCGCTGCTCGACGCCGGGAGGCCCAATCTCTGGGTGACGGCGCTGGTCACCGGCGCGGCGGTCGGCGAGGGGCGCGCGGTGCACGACGTGCTGGGCCGCTTCGCCGGGTCGCTGACCGTCGAGCCGCTGCGCCGCCGTCCCGAGGACGTGGGGCCCGTCGTCGAGGCGGTGCTCGCCCGGCTCGCCCCGGGCCGGAAGGTCCGGTGCTCGGCGGAGGCGATGGCGCTGCTCGGGGGCGCGCGCTGGCCGGGCAACGTGGCCCAGGTCGAGGACGTGCTGCGCCGGTCGCTGGTGGCGCGGCCCGCGGGGGACATCGAGGCGGGCGACCTGCCCGCCGAGGTCGCGGTCCACGGCACCCGCCGGCGGCTGACGCCGTTGGAGAGCGCGGAGCGCGACCTCATCGTCGGCGCCCTCATCGAGGCGCGCGGCAACCGCGTGAAGGCGGCGTCCGCGCTCGGGATGGGCCGCGCGACGCTCTACCGGCGGCTGCGGGCCTTCGGGCTCACCGACGTGGGCCGCTGACCGCCCGGCCCGAACGCCGGCGGTGCCCGCCGCCGCGGACCAGCGGGCGGGTGTCGGCCGGGCGGTGATCGGTGACGGTGACGTCGTCCGTGCCGCCACCGAGGCCGCAGTCGTCGTCGCACTCCTGCGCCGGGCCCGCCCCCCACTGGCGGCGGGCCTCCTCGGCGACGGCCACGACCGCGGCCACCAGCTCGTCACGCTGCGAGGCGAGCCGGCGCACCGAGCAGGACAGGCCGATCGCGACGGTGGAGGTCCCCGACGGGGCCGTCACCGGCGCGGCCACCGTCGCGAAGCCGGGCGCGAACTCGCCGTCGTCGAGCGCCCAGCCGCGTTCGACCACGGTGTCGAGCTCGCGGGCGAAGCGGATCGGACAGGTGATCGTGGTGGGGGTGAACGCGGTGAGCGTCTCGCTGCACACCGCCTCCCGGTACACCGGCGACGCGGCGAGGAGCACCTTCGTCAGGCCGAGGGCGTGGGCGCGCTCCGGGGGGATGTGGGTGTCGAGGCCGGGGATGCGGGCCAGGCCCTGGTGGCCGCGGACGTCGGAGATGCTGGCGACGACGGTGCCGGTGCGCCGGACCAGGTAGGCCCGCTGCCGGGTCCGCCGGTAGAGCTCGGTGACGGCCTCGGAGAGGACCGCGCCCGGGGCCGGGTCGCCGGGCTGCAGGTCGGGCGAGCCGGCCGGCGTGGGGTCGGCCGCGCGCTCGGTCGGGACCCAGGGGCCCCAGGGCGGTGCGGATCCGAGCCGACATCGGCCGGTCGCGTCGCGGCGCGCGTACCCGGCCTCCACGAGGGTGTTGACCATGTACCGCGCCGTGGCGGAGCTCTTCCCCAGGTGCGCGCCGATCTCGGCGGGCGACAGACCTTCCGGATGGTCCCCGAGCAGGCGCAGCGCCCGCAGGACCATTGCCGCCGTCTTCAGTGACCGCGCGCCCGACGTGTCCTCGCTCACAGCCTGAACAGTAGGAGTCCCGGCGTCCGCGTGCCTGTCTCGATGTGGGACAGAAGGACGTGCGCCGGGGTCCCCTCCGGGTGGACCCCGAGAGGAACCGGGGTCTCCCCCCGGAGGGCGAGGGCCCGACGTTGGACGAGAGTCGGGATCGCGACGTTCCCGATGCGGCACCCGCCGCGCCACGAGCTCCGGAGGACCTGTCATGGCCGTGCTGACCCGCAATCGCGAGGACGCCTGGATCGGAGGGGTGTGCGCCGGGCTCGCCGATCACTTCGGGGTCCCCGTCAACGTGGTGCGCCTGCTGTTCGTGCTCTCCTGCCTGCTCCCCGGACCGCAGGTGATCATCTACCTGGCGCTCTGGGTGATCATGCCGCGCCGGTGAGCCGCGTCAGGTCAGGCGGGACGCGCGGTCCAGCAGGTACGCCCGCTCCGGGGCGGACCGGGTGAGCCGGGCCGCCTCCCGGTAGGCGGCCACCGCGGCCTCCCGCCGGCCCGCCGCCTGCTCGAGGTGCGCGCGCACCGCGGCCACCCGGTGGTGGGCGCGCAGGCCCGGGTCGTCGGCGAGGTCCGCCAGCTCGGCGAGCGCGGCCTCGGGACCGTGCACCTCCCCGACGGCGACCAGACGCCCGAGCCGGGACATCGACTCCGGCCAGAGCCCGACGAGCGTGTCGTAGAGGGCCAGGATCTGCGGCCAGTCGGTGTCCGCCGCGTCGGCGGCCTCGTCGTGCAGCGCGGCGACGGCGGCCTGGACGGCGTAGGGACCCGGGACCCCGTCGCGCAGCACGGCGGTGACCAGCGCCGTCCCCTCCGCGATCATCGCGGGGTCCCAGCGCGTGCGGTCCTGCTCCGCGAGGGGCACGAGCGCCCCGTCGGGCGAGAGGCGGGCGGGGCGGCGCGCGTCGGTGAGCAGCATGAGGGCCAGCAGCCCGGTCACCTCGCCGGTCTCGCCTGCCCCCGGCGGGAGCGCGGCGAGCAGGGCGCGGGTGAGCCGGATCGCCTCCGCCGTGAGGTCGGCGCGGTGCAGCCGGTCGCCCGTGCTCGCGGTGTGCCCCTCGGTGAAGATCAGCGAGAGCACCGCGAGGACGGCGGGCACGCGCTCGGTCCGCTGCTCCGGGGTGGGCGGGGCGAACACCTCGTGCGGGCGGGCGAGACCGTCGGCGAGACGGGCCTTGGCCCGGCTGATGCGCTGCGCGACCGTCGGCTCGGGCAGCAGGAGCCCGTGCGCGATCTCGGCGGTCGTCAGGCCCCCGACGGCCCGCAGGGTCAGGGCGACCTGGCTGGGCGGGCGCAGCGCGGGGTGACAGCAGAGCAGCAGCAGCGCGAGGGTGTCGTCGGACGCCGGGACCGGGTCCGGGGGCTCGGAGGTCTCCCGTCGCGCGTCGTTCTCCTCGCGACGCCGCCGCGCCGAGTCCCGCCGCCAGGCCTCCACCAGCCGCCGGGACGCCGCCGTCACCAGCCAGCCCGTCGGGTTGGCGGGGATCCCGTCGGCGGGCCAGCTCGTCGAGGCGGCGAGCAGGGCCTCCTGCAGGGCGTCCTCGCAGGCGTCGAACTCCTGGTGGCGGCGCACCAGCACGCCCAGCACCGACGGGGCGACCTCCCGGAGCACGCCCGCCACCTCGGCGTCGCCGGTCACACGTCCCAGCCGCTCGTGTCGAGGACCGGCCGGACCTCGACCAGGCCCCACACCGCGTCGGGCACCCGGGCGGCGATCTCCTCGGCCCGCGCGGCGTCGTCCACGTCGACGAGGTAGAAGCCCGCGAGGTGCTCCTTGAGCTCGGCGAAGGGACCGTCGGCCACCACCGGGGAGCCGTCGGCGGTGGAGACCCACCGGGCCAGGGACGGGTCGCCCAGGGCCTCCGACGTGACCAGCTCCCCGGACTCGGCGAGCTCCCGCGTGAGCGCCAGGTGGTCCACGCCGAACCGCGCCCGCTGCTCGGGGGTCAACGTCTCCCAGCGCTGCGCGAAGTGGGCGTTCGAGTGCAGCAGGATCATGAACTTCACGGGGGCCTCCTGGTGTCGGGAGAAGAAATCCTCGCCGGGGTGTCGAGACCCCGGGGGCGGTCTCGACACCCCGGCGACACCGAGATTCCGGGAGGAACCATGACCGCCACGACCGAGCGGACCGAGACCGAGGCGATCGTCGCCGTGCTGGCCGAGATGCACGACGCCATCGCCGCGGGGGACGCGGCGCGGGCGCTCGCGACCTGCGCCCCCGACACCGTCGTGTTCGACCTGGCGCCGCCGTTGGTGCAGTCCGCGGGCTCGCGCGACGAGGCCGTGGCCGCCCTGGGCGGCTGGATCGCGTCGTTCTCCGCGCCCCCGCGGCTGGCCCACCGCGAGCCGACGGTGCACGTCGACGGCGACGTCGCCTTCGTGCACGCGCTGACCTCGATGAGCGGCCACAAGGGCGGCGACTTCACGCTCTGGTTCCGCTCGACCTACGGCCTGCGCCGCGTCGACGGGCGCTGGCTGATCGTCCACCAGCACGAGTCGGTGCCCTTCCACATGGACGGCTCGTTCCTCGCCGCGACCGGCCTCGAGCCCTAGAAAGCATCGATTCACCCCGCCGCGGGGGTGGGAGCGGGCGGGAGATCGGGGCACCCTGGCACGCGGAGGACAACGACGTCGTTCCGGAGCCCGCGATGAACCCCGCCACCCCGCCCGATCCCGCCCCGCTCACCACGCACGAGCAGGCCGTCCTGGCCGCGATCGCGGCCCACGAGCACCGCGTCGACGCGGCGTTCGCCGACGCGCTCGCCCTGGGCGCCGCCCGACCTGCCCGGACCCACCGGTGGCGGACGCTGCTGCTGGTGCTCGCCGTCGTCGTGCCGGTGGCCGTCGGTCCGCTGGTGCTCTCCTCGGCGTGGATCCTCGCGATCGCGGCGGTCGGCCTGCTCGTCGTCATCCCGACGACGCTGGTGGTGTGGGCACTGCGGCAGGGGCGGGTCCACCCGGGGTAGGTCCCGGAGGCCCGTCAGCGGGACGTGCGGCTACGACGCCGCGTGCTGCTCCCGGGCGCGGAGCGCGCCCATGGCCTTCGCGATGCGCTGCGGCGAGATCGAGCCCGCCGTCCCGACGTCCTGGGCGAACAGGCTGACCCGCAGCTCCTGGAGCATCGCGGCGACGGCGTCCCAGCCGTCCCGATCGAACGTGCGCGGCTCGGCGGCGGCCGCCGCGCGGCGGGACCGGTAGTCGGCCTCGACGGCGTGCGCCTCCTCGGTGAGCTCGGCGTCCCGGCGCGGGGCCGTCGGCAGCTTCTCCAGCCGCTTGGCGGCCGCCCGGAGCCAGCGCACGACGTCGGGCAGCCGGCTCACCCCGTGCCGGGAGACGAACCGGCCCCCGACCAGGGCGTCGACCTGTGCCCGGACGTCGTCGAGCGCAGCGTCGAGCAGTCCGCTGCCCGGCCGCGCCGCGAGCTCGTCGAGCGCCATCCGCACCGTCGTCGCCTCCGCCAGCACCGCCTCCGCGCGCGTCAGGACCTCGGCGGCGCCGCCGGCCAGGCGCGCCGCGACGTCGGCACGCAGCCGCTCGAACGCCTCCGGGGTCCACGCCGGGCCGCCGCGGGCGGCGACCAGCCCGTCGACGGCCGCGGCCACGCAGTCGTCGGCGAGGTCGGCGACGTCGCGGTACCCCGACGCCCCCATCGCCCCGCGCAGCCGCAGCACCGCGCGGTTGTCGAGCGAGCGGGCGAGCGCCTTCGCCGGTGAGCTCGTCCCGCGCAGCAGCAGCCGGCGGGTGCCGCCGCGCATGGCGTCGCGGGCCTCGAGGGCCGAGTCGAACACCCCGATCCCGACGGTGCCCGCCGGATCGGTGCGCGTGCCCTCGTCCACCAGCGCGAGGTGCGCGGTGACGGTGCCGCCGGCGCGTGACTGCTCGCGGGTGCGCGGCAGCTCCCCGACCTCGGCGAACGACGTCAGCCCGCGGCGCTCCAGGCCGTCGGCGACCTTCGCGACGGCGGCCTTCGTCTCCTGCGCGTAGCGGCGGCGCAGCGCCGCGAGGTCGGTGCCCTCGCCGATGACCCGCTCTCCGGCGCCGGCTCCGCTCCGCTGCGCGTCGCGGATCCCCTCGGCGTGCTCCGTTGAACTGTCGTCCACGACCCGGAACGTCAGCCGCAGGTGCGACGGGAGCCCGGAGACGTTCCACGCGTCGGTCGGCACGTCGACGCCCGAGAGGCGCTTCACCGCGTCCGAGACCGCTCCGAGCAGGGGTTCGCCGTCGGCGGGGCGGCGGTCGGCGGCGAGACGGGCGAGCAGGGCCCGGGCGGTGTCGGGAGCCGGCACGAGCGAGCGGCGCAACGTCTTGGGCAACGTCCGGATCAACGAGGTCAGCATCTCCTCGCGCAGCCCCGGAACCTGCCAGGCGAGGTCCTCGGCGCGGACCTGCCCGAGGACGGCGAGCGGCACCGTGACCGTGACGCCGTCGTGCTCGGAGCCCGGCTCGAAGGCGTAGGACAGCGGCAGCGTCAGGCCGCCGGCGCGCCACTCGTCGGGGTACGACTCGGCGTCGGGGGCCTCGTGGGCCAGCAGCGCGCGGGGGTCGAGGTCGAGCAGGTGCGGGTCGCGGCGGGACTCCTTCTGCCACCAGCGGTCGAAGTGCCGCGCGGACACCACCGAGGCCGGGACCCGCTCGTCGTAGAACCGGTAGATCGTGTCCTCGTCGACCAGCAGCTCCCGGCGGGCCCGGCGCTCCAGCTCGGCCACCCGCTCCAGCTCGGCGGCGTTGCGCCGCACGAACGCGTGCCTGCCGTTCCAGTCGCCCTCCACCAGCGCGTGGCGCAGGAACAGCTCGCGCGAGAGCTCCGGGTCGATGCGCCCGTAGTCCACGGAGCGGTCCATCGCGAGCGGCACCCCGAACAGCGTCACCCGCTCGGTGGCGACCGCGGACCCGCGCCGCTTCGACCAGCGCGGCTCGGAGTAGGTGCGGGTGACGAGGTCACCGGCGGCCTGTTCGGCCCACGCCGGGTCGATGCCGGCGACGGTGCGCGCCCAGAGCCGCGAGGTCTCGACGAGCTCGGCGGCCATGACGAACGTCGGGGGCCGCTTGGCGAGCGTCGAGCCCGGCCAGATCGCGAACCGGGCGCCGCGGCTGCCCTCGTACTCGGTGATCGGCCGTCGCTTGGGCTTGGGCTGACCCGGTTTCGGCTTCGGCGGCTCGTGGGCGATCCCGAGCTGCGAGAGCAGGCCGGTGAGCAGCGCCTGGTGGACGCGGTCGGCGAGGTCCTTGGTGATCTCCTGACCGGGCTCGTTTCGCGTGAGCCCGAGCTCGTCGGTGAGCTGGCGCAGCTGCGCGGCAAGGTCCTGCCACTCGCGGATGCGCAGGAAGTTCAGGTACTCGGCGGTGCACTGCTTGCGGAACCGGTTGCTCGAGAGCTCGCGCCGCGACGTGCGGACGTGTTCCCAGAGGTGCAGCCACGACAGGAAGTCCGAGCGGGCGTCGGTGAAGCGCGCATGGGCGGCGTCGGCCTCGGCGGCCTTCTCGGTCGGCCGCTCGCGCGGGTCCTGCGCGGAGAGCCCGGCCGCGATCACGGTGACCTCGTGCAGGCAGCCGAGCGCGTCCGCGGCGATGATCATGCGCGCGATCCGCGGGTCGACGGGCAGCCGCGCGAGGCTGCGCCCGGTGTCCGTGAGCCGCGTCGCGTCGTCGCCGACGATCGCCCCGAGCTCCGACAGCAGCCGCACCCCGTCGCGGACCGCGCGCGTCTCCGGCGGGTCGACGAACGGGAACTCCTCGATCGGGCCCAGCTTCGCGCCGGCCATCTGCAGGATCACCGAGGCGAGGTTGGTGCGCTGGATCTCGGGGTCGGTGAACTCCGGGCGGGCGTCGAAGTCGTCCTCGGCGTACAGCCGGATGCAGATGCCGTCCGCGACGCGACCGCAGCGCCCGGCCCGCTGGGTGGCGCTGGCCTGGGAGATCTTCTCGATGGGCAGGCGCTGCACCTTGGTCCGCTGGCTGTAGCGGGAGATGCGCGCCAGGCCGGGGTCGACCACGTAGCGGATGCCGGGCACCGTCAGCGAGGTCTCGGCGACGTTGGTCGCGAGGACGATGCGCCGACGGTTCTGCGCCCCCGGCTCGAAGACCCGGTGCTGCTCGGCGGCCGAGAGGCGGGCGTAGAGCGGGAGCACGTCGAGCGGGTCGGACGGCCGGTCCGGCAACGCGTTCAGGGCATCGGCCGTGTCGCGGATCTCGCGCTCGCCGGCGAGGAACACGAGGACGTCGCCGCCCGGCCCCTCGCGGCGCAGTTCCTCGACGGCCTCGACGATGCCGTCGATCTGGTCGCGCGGCTCCGCACCGGGATCGTCGGGGTCGGCCAGCGGCCGGTAGCGGACCTCGACGGGATAGGTGCGCCCGGAGACCTCGATGATCGGGGCGGGCTCGCCGGAGGCGTCGCGGAAGTGCTCGGCGAAGCGCTCCGGGTCGATCGTCGCCGAGGTGATGATCACCTTGAGGTCGGGACGGCGGGGGAGCAGCTGCGCGAGGTACCCGAGCAGGAAGTCGATGTTGAGGCTGCGCTCGTGGGCCTCGTCGATGATCAGCGTGTCGTAGCGGCGCAGCAGCCGGTCCTGCTGGATCTCGGCGAGCAGGATGCCGTCGGTCATGAGCTT
This sequence comes from uncultured Actinomycetota bacterium, assembly GCA_963849235.1. Taxonomy (GTDB): domain Bacteria; phylum Actinomycetota; class Actinomycetes; order Mycobacteriales; family Pseudonocardiaceae; genus Actinomycetospora. Next base: position 14,186 of record CAWKGY010000025.1, read on the forward strand.
GACCAGCGTGTCCTCGCTGGCATGGCTCGTGAAGCGCACCTGGTAGCCGACGACGTCGCTGTCCTGCGTGCCGAGCTCCTCGGCCACCCGCTCGGCCACGGTGCGCGCCGCGATCCGCCGCGGCTGCGTGTGCCCGATCGTGCCGAGCACGCCGCGCCCCAGCTCGAGGGCGATCTTGGGCAGCTGCGTGGTCTTGCCCGAGCCGGTCTCGCCGGCCACCACGACGACCTGGTGGTTCTCCAGCGCGTTCCGGATGTCGTCGACGCGCGCCGAGATGGGCAGCTCGGCCGGGTACGAGACGGCCGGCACCGAGGCGCGACGGCGCGCGAGCCGCTGTTCGGCCTTGTCGACGTCGGCCGCGATCCGCTCCAGCGTCCCGGTCCGCTTCCCCTCGTCGGCGATCCTGCGGGTGCCGTCGAGCCGGCGGGCGAGCCGATGCGCGTCGGCGCCGCCGAGGGCGCGGACGCGGGTGGTCAGCTCGTGGGTGTCGATGGTCGGTGTGGTCACGTGGTCCCGGGGGTCGAGAAGCGGTCGTTCGGGGCAGCGCGGACGGGCGCCACGACATTCCATTGTCCTCCGCCGCGCGAGAGCATTTCGCGGCGGACGCGGATCGGGCCGGCCTCACCCGCTCGGGACGGGGTCCTGCTCACCGAAGAAGTCGAGCAGCGAGGCGGCGACCTCGGCGGGCCGCTCCTCGGTGAGGTAGTGACCGCAGTCGTCCAGCACCTCACCACGGACGTCGGCGCCCGCGCTGCGGAGGTTCTCCGCGACGGCGGCGCCGAACACCCGCTCCCCGCCCATGGCGAGGACCGGGATCGCCAGGGGCGCACGACCGGTGTTGTGGGCGATCTCCTCGGCGCCGCCGCGGTAGCGCGCGAACCCCGAGGACATGGAGTGCGGCTGCCGGTAGCAGCGCACGTACTCCGCGACGGCGTCCGCGGTGGGGACACCGGGCGTGGCGGAGAAAGCCGTGTAGAACCAGCCCAGGTAGTCGGGTTCGCGTCCCGCCACGAGGCGTTCGGGCAGGTCGGGGATCTGGTGGAACGCGGCGAACCACGCGCCTTGGCGGCCGGCGCCGTCCGGCGTCCACGGGCCGGCCGGCATCGCCTCCAGCACCGCGAGCCGCCGGACGTCGCCCGGGTGCCCGGCGGCCCACGCGTACCCGGTCGACCCGCCCCAGTCCTGGCCCGCGACGGCCACCGGCCCGAGACCGAGCTGTCCGACCAGACGGTGCAGATCCTCGGCGGAGGTCGGGACGTCGTTGGGCCGCTCTCCGGGGCGGGAGTCACCGAGCCCACGGAGGTCGACCGCGAGCACCGTGTGCCGCTCGGCGAGCGCGGACATCACCTCACGCCACGAGTACCAGGTGTTCGGGAAGCCGTGGAGCAGGACGACCGGGTCGCCGGAACCCCCGACGACGTAGTGCAGCGTGGTGTCCTCGAGGGTCGCCGTGCGGTGGGCGAACCCGTCGGGCGGTGGCGCGGGCGGTGCCGTCGTCGGCGGGTAGTCGGCAGCGACCGGGTCGACGAGCGGTCGCCAGCGGGTGACCTGCAGGGGCGCGTCGGGGTCGACCACCAGCCCGTGGGCGTCGTCGAGGAACTGCCTCGTGTGCGGCTGGGCGGCGTGTCGGTCCAGCTCGCCCTGGCTCGCCCAGACCTCGTAGCCGACATAGCGGGTGTCGTCGGCGGGATCGACGCCGACCTCGAACCGGACGACGCCGGTGTCGAGTCGGTGCGTCGCCTCGGTCAGCCGGTCCAGCGCCGCGCGCAGCGCCGTCTGGCAGCCCGGCCGGGCGTGCACGGTGACGACCAGTTGCACCGTCTCCGGCGACGGCTCGACGCCGGTCACGAGGCCTCGGCCGTGCGCCCGGGACTCGTCCGCATCGCGGCCGGTGGGCCGACCCGTCGTGTCACGTGTACTCCTCGAGCTGCCGGCGGACTTCCCAGCACAACGCACGAACGCGTCCCGACGTGCCCGGGCCCCGACCCTACCGTCGGCGCGACCTCCCGGGCCCGGCTCGAGCCCCGGAGGTCGGGCAGCAACGGGACGGACAGGGGATGCCCAGCGTCCTCACAGGGCGTGAGGGTGCACCAGGCCATATTGTCCTTTCAACCGTGCGATATCGGTCGGGATTCCCGTGCCGCGGGGTAGCCCCGCCTGACCGCTCCACCACCGGAAGGACCCCGATGGCCCACTCGACCGGCACCATCCCCGCCGTGCGAACGTCCGACCCGCTCCTGACGACGGTGCGCGTGCTGGCGGTGCTGACCGTCGTGAACCTGGCCTTCCAGTTCGTCACGGCCGGCCAGCTCTTCCCCCGCGGCGGGCCCGAGGAGCTGCACTCGACCGGCGCGATCGTGCTGCACGTGCTCTCGGGCCTCACCGCGATCGCCGCGCTGGCCTACTGGCGGCTGCGGGGCGCGCCGCTGTGGCCCGGCGTCCTCGCCGCCGTCGTCTTCGTCCTCTCGTTCGTGCAGGCCTACTACGGCGACCGCTCGACGCTCTACATCCACGTCCCCGGCGCGATGGTCCTGACCATCGGCGCGGTGTGGGTGGCCGCCTGGTCGTTCACGCGGGCCACCGCCGCGCGCCCGTAGCGCCGTGATTGGCGATCTTTAGCTCCGGGCAAGTATTTCCCGGAGGTGGTCGCCATGGGGACCAGGACCGTGCGCCGTCGCGGCGCGTGGGGGCGGGCGAGCCTGTGGGCCTTCCACGAGGTGCTGCACCGGGCCGAGCCGGTCATGGGCCGCCTCGTGCACCCGGAGCGGCTGCCCTGGCTCGGCCGGCTGCCCGCCGTCCCGGCCGACGTCGTGCCACGGCTGCGCTCGCCCGCGCGCCCGTGGACCGCCCTCGTCCCGGAACCCCCGGAGGAGCTGCGCACCCAGCCCGGCGTCGCCCGCGTCGTCGAGGCCGAGGACGCCGCGGCCCGCGAGCGCCCGCTGCACCTGTTCTTCGCGCTGCACGCCGACGCGGTCGCGGCGGTGGCCGGGTACCTGTGGCCCGCGCTGGTGTCGGTCGCCCCGCGACTGGTCCGTTCGACGCGGCAGCTGGTCGCGTCCCGTGCCGAACCGACCGGCCCGAGCACCGTCGAGGACCCCGCCGCGCTGTCGGCGGCGCTGCGCGAGGAGGCGGCCGCCCTCGGGATCTCGGCGGTGGGTGTGACGGCGTACGACCCGCGCTACCAGTTCGCCGAGTACACCGACGGGTCCGGCACCGACCCGGCCGGTGACCGCGTCCTGGTCTGCATCCTCGAGCAGAACTACGACGCCACCCAGCGGATCCCGGCCGAGCGCTCCGAGCAGGCGGCCCTCTCGACCTACGCCCAGTTGCAGGACCGTCTCGTGGAGCTCACGCGCTGGCTGCACGCCCGGGGCTACGCGGCCCGCGCGGAGACCTACATCGGCGAGTCGATGTTCATCCACTACGCGGTCGCGGCCGGGCTCGGGCCAGCTCGGGCTCAACGGCCAGCTGCTCACCCCGCACGCCGGCTCCCGCTGCCGGATCAACGTCATCCACACCGACGCGCCCCTGCCGTTCGACGAGCCCGTCGACTTCGGCATCGAGGGGGTGTGCGACCGCTGCCAGGCCTGCGTGCGGCGCTGCCCGGTCGGGGCGATCCCCGCGCAGCGCCGGGAGCACCGCGGCGTCGTGAAGGCGAAGCTCAACACCAAGCGCTGCCTGCCGATCGTCACCCAGGCCGCGGGGTGCTCGGTGTGCATGAAGGTCTGCCCGGTGCAGGCCTACGGGCTCCCGGCGGTGCTCGAGGAGTACGAGCGGTCCGGGGAGATCCTCGGGACGCACAGCGACGCGCTCGAGGGCTACGACTGGCCCCTCGACGGCAGGCACTACCCGCCCGGGGTGACCCCGAAGGTCCCCGACGAGGTGGTGCGTCCCGCCGGGTACGCGTTCGACCCGGACCGCACGACGCCGCCCGCGGGGTCGTATCCGGTCCTCGGGTAGGTGCCTCCGGCTCGTGAGCAGGAAATGCGGTCATAGCCGCACTTTCTGCTCACGAGCGCGGAGCGCACCTCCCTAGGGTCGCCGCGAGCTGATCACCCCGGTGTTGAAGCCCGCGAGGTGCAGGCCGCCGTGGAAGCGCGCGTGCTCGACCTTGAGGCAGCGGTCCATGACGACCGTCAGCCCGGCCGCCTCGCCGCGGCGCGCCAGGTCCTCGTCGAAGAGCCCGAACTGCGTCCAGAACGTCGACGCCCCCACCGCGATCGTCTCGTCGAGGACCCCGCCGAGGTCCTCGGGCTTCCGGAAGACGTCGACGAGGTCGGGGACCACGGGCAGGTCCGCCAGCGAGGCGTACACCGGCCGGCCGAGGATCTCGGTGGCGTTCGGGTTGACGAAAGAGACGTCGAAGTCGGTGCTCGAGAGCAGGTAGGTCGCGACGAAGTTCGACGCGCGCGCCGGGTTCGCCGAGGCGCCGACCATCGCCACGGTCTTCGTGCGCCGCAGGATCTCCTGGCGCTCCAGCGCGCCCGGGCCGGTCCAGCTCGTGTCGGTCGTCGTCATGAGCCCTCCTTGGTGGCCGCGGTGAGGGCCTGGTCGAGGTCCCAGAGGATGTCCTCGACGTCCTCGATCCCCACGCTGATCCGGATGAGGTCGGGGCGCACCCCGCCCTCGCGCAGCTGGTCCTCGGAGAGCTGCTGGTGGGTGGTCGACGCCGGGTGCAGCACGAGGGTGCGGGCGTCGCCGATGTTGGCGAGGTGGCTGCACAGCTGCACCGACTCGATGAACCGCCGGCCCGCGTCGCGGCCGCCCTCGGCGGAGCCGTCCGGGCTGCGCACCCCGAAGGCGAACACCGCCCCGGGGCCCTCGGGCAGGTAGCGCTGCGCGCGCTCGTGGTGCGGGTGGTCGGGCAGGCCGGCGTAGCGGACCCACGCGACGCGGTCGTCGGCGTCGAGCCACTCCGCGACCCGTCGGGCGTTCGCGATGTGGGCCTGCATCCGCTGCGGCAGCGTCTCCACGCCCTGCAGCAGCAGGAAGGCCGAGTGCGGGGAGAGCGTGGCGCCGATGTCGCGCAGCTGCTCGGAGCGCAGCTTGGTGAGGAAGCCGTACTCCTGGAAGTTCCCCCACCACGTGAGGTTGCCGTAGGAGGGGATCGGCTCGGTCATCTGCGGGAACCGGCCGTTGCCCCAGTCGAAGCGCCCGGACTCGCAGACCACGCCGCCGAGTGTCGTGCCGTGGCCACCGAGGAACTTCGTCGCGGAGTGGATGACGATGTCGGCGCCGTGCTCCATGGGCCGGCACAGGTACGGGGTGGCCGTCGTGGCGTCGATGATCAGCGGGATGCCCGCCTCGTGCGCGACGTCGGCCAGCGCGGCGATGTCGGTGACCTCGCCGGAGGGGTTCGTGACCAGCTCGGCGAACACGAAGCGGGTCGCGTCGGTGATCGCCGCACGGAACGCCTCGGGGTCGTCGCCGGCGACGAAGGTGGTGTCCACGCCGAAGCGGCGCAGGGTCACGTCGAGCTGGGTGATCGTGCCGCCGTAGAGACTGGCGGCGCTGACCACGTGGTCGCCCGCCCCGGCGAGGCAGGCGAACGTCAGGAACTCCGCGGCCTGCCCGGAGCTGGTCGCGACGGCGCCGAGCGCCCCCTCGAGGCTCGCGACGCGCTCCTCGAACGCGGCGACCGTCGGGTTCGCCATGCGGCTGTAGATGTTGCCGTACTTCTGCAGGGCGAACAGGTTCGCGGCGTCCGCGGTGTCGGTGAAGACGAAGCTGGTGGACTGGTAGATCGGGACGGCGCGGGCCCCGGTCGCGCTGTCGGGGACGGCGCCGGCGTGCACGGCGCGCGTCGCGAAGCCCCAGGGGCGGTCGCCCGCCGGCCGGTCGTCCCCGCGCTGGCTGTCCGTGCCCTGGCTGCCCGAGTCCACGCCGCCGTTCTACACGTGTCCCGACCCGTCGTCAGGCCGGGCGACCGGGGTCACCGGCGATCACTCCGAGGCTTCCTGCGTGCGCTTCTCGTCGGTCTCCTGCAGCTCGGAGGAGATCTCGTCGTGGGCCTGGGCGATGATGCTCCGGACGGTGTCGTCCCGCGGTTCGGTCATGGGAGGCGGCTACCCGCTCCGCCGTCCCTCGGACCGCGCGACCCGGCTCACATGCCGTGCATCTTCGCGACGACCTGCAGCATCACCTCGTCGGCGCCGCCGCCGATCGACGTGATCCGCATGTCCCGGAGGAACCGCGCGGTCCACGTCTCCTCCATGTAGCCGATCCCGCCGTGGTACTGCAGGCAGGTCCGGGAGACGTCCTCGCACAGCCGCCCGATCGCGAGCTTGGCGATGGTCGCGAACCGCGACGTGTCCTCGCCGCGCTCGTAGGCCTCGGCGCACGCGTAGTTGTACTGGCGGCACATGTCGACGCGGGCGTAGAGCTCGGCCAGCTGGTAGGTGAGGTACTGGTTGGCGATGAGCGGCCCGCCGAAGGCGGTGCGGCTCTTCAGGTAGTCCCGGGTGCGGTCGAGGGCCCGCTCGCAGGCCCCGACGCGGCCGTAGCAGGCCACCATCCGCTCGTTCTGGAACTGCGCCATCTGCTGCTGGAAGCCCCGCCCGACGGTGCCGATGGTGTTCGAGACCGGGACGCGGACCCCGTCGAACGCGAGCTCCGCGGTGTCCGAGCAGCGGTTGCCGAGCTTGTCGAGCTTGCGGGACACCGTCAGGCCCGGAGTCGCCGTCGGCACGACGATCTGGCTCATCCCCCGCGCCCCGCCCTCGTCGGAGGTGCGGGCGAGCAGGCACAGCCAGTCGGCCTGCACCCCGTTGGTGATGTAGAGCTTCGAGCCGTCGATCACCCAGTCGTCGCCGTCCTGGACCGCCCGGGTGCGCAGCCCGGCGACGTCGGACCCGGCGTCGGGCTCGGTGACCGCGATCGCCGCGACCATCTCGCCGCGGATGGCCGGGGCGAGGTAGCGCGCCTTGAGCTCCTCCGAGCCGAAGCGGTGCAGCGACGGCGTGGCCATGTCGGTCTGCACCGCGATGGCCATCCCGACCCCGGCCGCGTCGCACCGCCCGATCTCCTCCGCGAGCACCACGGAGAACAGGTGGTCCGCGCCGCCGCCGCCGTAGGCCGGGTCGTACTCCAGGCCCAGGTAGCCCAGGGCGCCCATCTGCGCGAACAGCTCGTGGGTGGGCATCTGCCCGTCACGCTCCCACGCGTCGACGTGCGGGTCGATCTCGCGCTCGACGAACCCGCGGACCGACTTGCGGAACGCCTCGTGCTCCTCGGTGAACGCCACCATCACTGGTCTCCTGTCGTCTCCTGCAGGTACCGGCGCGCCGGCTCCCAGCGGTCGAGGTCGGCGCCGATCGGCGCGTAGAACGGGATGCGCTGCGCGACGCCGCCGAAGCGCCGCGCCAGGGCGGGGCCCACGTCGTCGGGCTCGGCGACGACGGCGATCGCGTGCAGCACCTCGTCGTCGATCAGCTCCCCCATCGCCTCCCAGTCGCCTTGCTTGGAGCGCCGGTTCAGCTCGGCGGCGAGATCGCCCCACCCGTGCAGCTCCAGCACCGCCGCGTAGGCGGGCGTCGAGCCGTAGAACGCGACCTGCCGGCGCACGTCGCGCACCGAGGCGGCGAACTCCTCCTCGGTCGTCCCGGTGGCGATGAGCGCGGTGCCGGAGAACTCGAACCCGCTGCCGTCCCGCCCGGCCTTCTCGAAGCCCCGCTGCAGGGCGGGCAGCGTCACCTCGTGCAGGTAGCGGTCGGTGGTGAAGGCGTGGGCGAGGAAGCCGTCGGCCACCTCGCCCGCCACCTCGGTCATCCGCGGCCCGACCCCGGCGAGGTGGATCGGCGGCGCGCCGTACGGGTTGGGGGGCGGCGCGAAGAACGGCGTCATCAGGGTGTGCGTGTAGAACTCGCCGGTGAAGCGCAGCGGCTCGCCGTCGTTCCACGTCGCCCAGATCGCGCGGACGGCCTGGATGTACTCGCGCATCCGGTCGGCGGGGCGGGACCACGGCATCGAGAACCGCCGCGTGACGTGCGGCTTGATCTGCGTGCCCAGCCCGAGGACGTAGCGCCCGCCGGACACGGCGTGCAGGTCGTTGGCGGTGATGGCCGCGGTCATCGGGGTGCGGGCGAACGCGACGGTGATCGCGGTGCCCAGCGTGACGCGCCCGGTGCGGGTGGCGGCGAGGGTCAGCCCGACCGTGGGGTCGTGCTGGGTCTCCGCGACCCAGACGGCGTCGTAGCCGCGCTCCTCGGCATCGACCGCGGTGTCGACGAAGTCCTGGGCGGACCCGGTCACCAGGGTGGCGTCGACCAACATGTCAGCAGCTCCTCGGGGATGTCGAGACGACGGGCCCGGACGAACTCGCCGAGCCCCTTGGCCTGCGCGTCGAGCGAGAGGTTGTCGGCCCCCCGGTCACCGAAGAAGCCGGAGCAGTTCGCGACGTGGATCGGCTCAGTCACCGGCCGCCCCCAGGGTCACGAGCGTCGCGTGCGCCTCGACGTACTGCCCCACCTCGACGTGCACGGTCTCGACGACGCCGTCGGCGGCCGCGAGCGCCGGGTGTTCCATCTTCATGGCCTCCAGCACGACGAGGCGCTGACCGGCGGTGACGGTGTCGCCGGGGGCGACGAGGACCTCGACGACGGTGCCCGGGACCTCCGAGACCGGCCCGCCCGCGACGAGCGCGGCGTCGCTGTCGGGCAGCCGGGGACGGGTCCGCCAGGCGGTGCTGCGCTCGCCGTCGTCGACGAACGTCGTGTCCCCGTACCGGGCGACGCGGCAGTGCCGCTCGACGCCGTCGTCCCCGGTGACGCGGACGGCGCCGGGTGTGAGGTCGCGCAGCGCGATCGTGGTCCCGTCGAGCTCGAGCGTGGTGTCGCCGCGGGCCGCGCCGAGGCGGTAGGCGACGTCGTGCTCGCCGTCGGGACCCTCGAGCGCGACCCGGGCCGGCGGGGTGCCGCGCAGGAGGCGGAAGCCGGGCGGGGCGTGGGGGTCGTCGGCGCGGCGGGCGGCGGCCGCGGTCGCGAGGACGGCGGCGAGGTGGGCGCGCGGCGGTGGTGGCGGCCGGCGGAGGTCGGGGTGGCGCTCGAGGAAGTCGGTGCGGGTGGCGCCGGCGGCGAAGTCCGGGTCGGTGAGGATCCGGACCAGCAGGTCGCGGTTGGTCGTGACGCCGTGGATCTCGGCGCGGGCGAGGCCGGCGGCGAGGCGTCGGGCGGCGGCGCTCCGCGTCCCGGCGTGCGCGACGACCTTGGCGATCATCGGGTCGGAGAAGGCGCTCACGGTGCCCGAGGAGCCGACGGCGTCCTCCCAGCGCAGGTCCGTCCCGTGCGTGTACCGGTGGAGCGGGCCGGGGGAGGGGCGGTCGTCGTGGGCGGGGTCCTCGGCGTAGAGGCGGACCTCGATCGCGTGCCCGCGGGGGCGCAGGTCGTCCTGGCGGAACGGCAGCTCGGCGCCCTCGGCGACGCTGAGCTGCAGGGCCACCAGGTCGACGCCCCACACCTCCTCGGTGACCGGGTGCTCGACCTGCAGGCGGGTGTTCATCTCGAGGAAGAAGAAGCCCGCGTCGGAGCCGTCGCCGTCGAGGAGGAACTCGACCGTCCCCGCGCCGACGTACCCGAGCTTCTCGGTCAGCGCGACGGCCGTCGCACCCATCCGGGCCCGGAGCTCGTCGTCGACGGCGGGCGAGGGCGCCTCCTCGACGACCTTCTGGTGGCGCCGCTGGATCGAGCACTCCCGCTCGCCGAGGTGCACGACGTGGCCGTGCGCGTCCGCGAGCACCTGGATCTCGACGTGGCGGGGGGCGAGCAGCAGCCGCTCCAGGAACACCGTGTCGTCGCCGAACGAGCGCTGCGCCTCGGCGCGGGCCGACCGGACGGCTGCGTCGAGCTCCTCCGGTCGGTCGACGCGGCGCATCCCCGTCCCGCCGCCGCCCGCGCTGGCCTTCACGAGCAGCGGGAACCCGACCGCCGCGCCCGCCGCCGCGAGGTCGGTGTCCCCGGTGACGAGCGCGTCGGGCAGCGTCGGGACGCCGGCGGCGCGGGCGAGGTCCTTCGCGGTGTGCTTGACGCCCATGGCCTCGATGGCCTCGGGCGGCGGGCCGACCCAGGTGAGGCCCGCCGCGACCACCGCCCGGGCGAACGCGGCGTTCTCGGAGAGGAACCCGTAGCCGGGGTGGATCGCGTCGGCGCCGCTCGCGCGGGCCGCGGCGAGGATCCCGTCGGCGTCGAGGTAGGTCTCGGCGGAGGTCGAGCCGGGCAGCGCGACGGCGCGGTCGGCGTCGGTGACGTGCGGGTCGTGCGCGTCGGGCTCGGAGTACACCGCGACGGTGCGGATGCCCTGCGCCCGGGCGGCGCGCATCACCCGGCGGGCGATCTCGCCGCGGTTCGCGACGAGCAGCGTGGTGATCACCGGGAGCCTCCAGCGGGTCGATGAGCGAACGGCGCCGTGCTGCCGCCCGACGGCAGCAACGCGCCATTGCTGCCGGCGCCGCCTCCGGCCGGCCGATGAGCGAACGGCGCCGTGCTGCCGCCCGACGGCAGCAACGCGCCATTGCTGCCAGGGGGACCCACGGCGCTCACATCCGGAACGGCGCGAAGTGCGTCGCCCCCTCGACCGGCGCGGAGTGCACCGCGCGCAGCGCCAACGACAGCACCGTCCGGGTGTCCGCCGGGTCGATCACGCCGTCGTCCCACACCCGACCGGAGGCGTACACCGCGTTCGACTGGGCCTCGACGGCGTCCTCGACCGCCTTCCGCGTCGCCGCGTCGGTGGCCTCGTCGTACTCCCGGCCGGCCCGCTGCGCCGAGCGCCGCTGGACCATCGACATCACGCCCGCGAGCTGCGTCCCGCCCATCACCGCGATCCGGTGGTTGGGCCAGGTGAAGACGAAGCGCGGGTCGTACGCCCGCCCCGACATGCCGTAGTTCCCCGCGCCGTAGGACGCGCCGACCATCAGCGTCAGGTGCGGCACCGTCGAGTTCGACACCGCGTTGATCAGCTTCGCGCCGTCCTTGATGATGCCGCCGCGCTCGTAGGCCGAGCCGACCATGAACCCGGTGATGTTCTGGACGAACAGCAGCGGGATCGAGCGCGCGTTGGCGAGCTGGATGAAGTGCGCGCCCTTCTGCGACTCCTCGCTGAACAGGATCCCGTTGTTCGCCAGCACCCCGACCGGGAAGCCGCCCAACGACCCGAACCCGCACACCAGCGTCGTCCCGTAGAGCGGCTTGAACTCGTCGAACCGCGACCCGTCGAGCACCCGCGCCAGCACGTCGCGGACCTCGACCGAGCGCTTCGGGTCGCTCGCGGCGCATCCGCGCAGTTCGGAGGGGTCGTAGCGCGGTTCCTCGACGACGGTCGGCGGTGTCACCGGAGTCCGGCCCAGCGACGCGACGATGCGGCGCCCGATCCGCAGCGCGTCGTACTCGTCGGCCGCGAGGTGGTCGGCCAGCCCCGACTCGCGGGCGTGCATCTCCGCGCCGCCGAGGGTCTCGTCGTCGACGTCCTCGTTGATCGCCATCTTCACCAGCGGCGGCCCACCCAGGTAGACGGTGGCCTGCCCGCGGACGAAGACCGTGTACTCGCTCATCCCCGGCATGTACGCGCCGCCCGCGGTGGACGAGCCGAACACCAGCGAGATCGTCGGGATCCCGGCCGCCGAGAGTCGCGTCATCTCCCGGAAGGTCCGACCGCCGGGCACGAACAGGTCGGCCTGGCGCGGCAGGTCCGCCCCGCCGGACTCGACGAGCGCGACGACGGGCAGCCGGTTGCGCTCCGCGATCTCCAGGGCGCGCAGCTGCTTGGTGACCCCGATCGGCGTGATCGAGCCGCCCTTCACCGTCGGCTCGTTCGCGACGACCATGACGTCCACCCCGGAGACCGGGCCGATCCCGCAGATCAGGCCCGCACCCGGCGTCGTGAGGTCCGGCTCGTGCGCGCCCGCGAGGGCCGCGACCTCGAGGAACGGGGCGTCGGGGTCGAGCAGCAGGTCGACCCGCTCGCGGGCGGTGAGCTTGCCCCGCTCGTGGTGGCGGTCGACGTACGTCGCGCCCCCGGCGGCGAGCACGGTGTCGACGACGGCGTCGACCTCGGCGAGGGCGGCGACCATCGCGTCGCGGTCCGCGGTGAAGGTCCCCGACGACGGGTCGAGGCGGCTCGTGAGCACCGGCGCGAGCTCCGCATGTGAGGAAGGGTTCATCCTGACGTCAGGTGTCAGCGATGGTCCGTCGCTGACGAGGGGCCCGGCGCTCACCCGTCCAGCCCCAACCGGCCGGCGATGACCTCGTCCATGATCTCGTTCGTCCCTCCGCCGATCCCGAGGATGCGGGCGTCGCGGTAGTGCCGCTCCACCTCGACGCCGTGCAGGTAGCCCGCCCCGCCGTGCAGCTGGACGGCCTGGTCGACGACCCAGTCGCAGGCCTCGACCGCGGTGTTCTTCGCCATCGCGAGCTCGGTGACGACGTCCGCGCCCGCCTCGTACCGCGCGAGCACGTCACGGACGTAGGTCCGGGCGACGACGGCCCGCCGCGCCATCTGCGCGATCCGGTGCCGGACGACCTGCCGCGAGGCCAGCGGCGCCCCGAAGGTCTCGCGCTGCCGCGCCCACGCGATCGTCAGGTCGACACAGCGCTGCGCGGTCGCGTACGCCTGCACCGCGAGCGAGAGCCGTTCGGAGGCGAACCGCTCCATGATCTGCCGGAATCCACTGCCCTCGGCGCCGACCAGGTTCGTCGCCGGGACCCGGACCTCGTCGTAGGAGATCGTGGCCGTGTCCGAGCAGTGCCAGCCCATCTTGCGCAGCCGCGTCCGCGCCACCCCGGGACGGTCGGTCTCGACGACGAGCAGCGAGATCCCGCGGTGCCCCGGGCCGCCGGTGCGCACCGCCGTCGTCACGTAGTCGGCGCGGGTGCCGGAGGTGATGAAGGTCTTCGCGCCGGTCACCACGTACTCGTCGCCGTCGCGCACGGCCCGGGTGGTGATGGCGGCGACGTCGGAGCCGGTGCCGGGCTCGGTGATGCCGAGCGACCCGATCAGCTCGCCGCGCAGCGTCGGGCGCACGAACCGATCCACCAGCTCGGCCGAGCCGTGGAGCGCGATGTGCGGCGCCGCGATCCCGTGCGTGAACAGGCCCGCGCACACCCCGCTCGAGCCGCCGGCGAGGATCAGCTCCTCGGCGACCAGGGCGGTGTCGAGGTGCTCGCCGTCGCCACCCGCGGCCTCCGGGAAGCCCAGGGCCAGCAGACCGAGCTCACCCGCACGACGATGCAGCGACCGCGGCAGCTCGCCCGCGTCCTCCCACGTCTCCAGGTGCGGCACGACCTCCCGCTCGGTGAACCGCCGGACCATCGCGCGCAGCTCGCGGCGCTCCGGGGTCTCCCACGCGTCGTGCGCGCTGACCGGGGCGGCCGCGTCGAGGGCCGTCACCGTGACACCGCCGCCGCCGACCCCGCGAACCGTTCCCGCAGCACCCGCTTGAGCAGCTTGCCGGTGGCGTTGCGCGGCAGCTCGTCGACGAGCTCCACCTGCCGCGGCGCCTTGAAGTGCGCGATCCGCTCCCGGGCGAAGGCGATCAGGTCGTCCCCCGCGGGCGGTGCGGCGGGGTCCGCGGGGACGACGACCGCGACCACCGTCTCGCCCCACCGCGGGTCCCCGACGCCGACGACCGCCACGTCGGCGACGCCCGGGTGGCGGTGCAGCACCTGCTCGACCTCGACCGGGTACACGTTCTCCCCACCGGTGATGATCATGTCCTTCTTGCGGTCGACGAGGGTGACGAAGCCCTGGGAGTCGCGCACCCCGAGGTCGCCGGAGTGGAACCACCTGTCGGCGTGCTGTCCTGAATCGCGGAACGCCTCGGCGGTCTCCTCGGGCCGGTTCCAGTACCCGGCGAACACCGTCGGGCCCCGCAGCACGAGCTCGCCGACCTCCCCGACGCCGACGTCCTCGCCCGCCTCGTCCACCAGCCGCGCGTCGACGTGCAGGAACGGTCGTCCGACCGACCCGGCGTGGCTGACGACGTCCGCGGCGTCGAGGAAGAGCGCCGCCGGCGAGAGCTCGGTCATCCCGAAGCCCTCGGTGAACGTCCAGCCCAGCTCCAGGAACCGCTCGATCACGGTCACCGGGCACGGCGCCCCGCCCGAGATCGCCCAGCGCAGCGCGGGGAACGACCGGTCGCCGAGGTCGGGGACCCGGGTCAGGGCCGCCCACATCGCCGGGACGAGGAACTGGGTGGTGACGCGGTGGGCGGCCATGAGGTCGAGGAAGCCGGCCGGGTCGAACGAGGGGACCACCACGACGGTGCCGCCGGCGTAGATCAGCGGCAGCGCCGAGAGCCCGAGCGCCCCGATGTGGAACAGCGGCGCCGCGGCGATCGTGACGTCGGTGGAGGCGACGCCTGCGCCCGCGGTGAGCATGTTGACCGCGTTCCACAGCATGTTGTCGTGGGTGAGCACGGCGCCCTTGGGTCGGCCGGTGGTCCCCGAGGTGTACATGATCACGCAGGGCTCCGCGCCGCGGCCGTCGGCGGGCCCCGGCTCGCGCCGCACCGGGCCGTCCGGCTCCTCGGCGAGCTCCACCAGGGTCGGCGGGGCGGTGAGCTCGGCGCACGCGGCGTCGGCGAGGGGGGCGAACGTCGTCGAGCGGACCAGCACCGTCGCGCCCGCGTCGTCGAGCACGTAGGCGACCTCCGGTCCGGCGAGGCGCATGTTCACCGGGACCGTGATGGCGCCGAGCCGGGCGGCGGCGAAGAGCCACTCGAGGTAGGCGGGGGAGTTCTCCCCGAGCAGCGCCACCCGGTCGCCGTGACCGATCCCGAGGGCGGCGAGCCGGCTCGCCCGTCGGCCCACGCGCTCGTCGAGCTCGGCGTAGGAGGTGCGGGCACCGGTCGGGCCGTCGACGAGGGCGACCGCGTCCGGCGAGCGCTCCCCGCGACGGGCCGGCCAGGCCCCGATGCCCTCGTCCATGCGCCTGCCTCCTCGCCCGCCACGGTGACCTGGGCTACTCTGCCCGTACGTGCGGTCAGTCATCAAGGGGGTCGTCGATGGCGGGCTACGCGCGGGGCGGCCGCCGGTCGGAGATCCTCGAGACCTTCACGCGGCACGTCGCGGAGCGGGGGTACGACCGCGCCAACTTCGGTGACGTCGCGGCCGAGCTCGGCATGAGCAAGGGCACGATCGTCCACCACTTCGGCACCAAGGACCGGATGCTCGCCGAGGTCCAGGAGCGCTACATGCGCGCCCGGCTCGCCGAGGCGCACGCGCTGTTCGACCGGCTCCCCGGCGCCGAGCAGCGGATCGGCGCCCTCGTGCACGCCGGCGTCCGGTACTCCGCCCGCGAGCCCGCCACCACCGTCGCGTTCCAGCGCGAGGTGGTGCGCCTCGTCGACCAGCCCGGCATGGAGTCCTCCCGGGCCCTGCGCGACTCCTACCGCGACCTCGTCGTCGGGGTCCTGCACGACGGCGAGGTCGACGGCACCTTCGTCCCGGGCGACGCCCGGTTGCGGAGCCTGCAGATGTTCGGCTCGCTGCACTGGATGTGGACGTGGTTCGACCCGGCGGGGCGGCTCGCCCCGGGGGTGGTCGCCGCCGAGTTCGCCCTGACCCTGCTGCGGGGCCTGGGCGTCGGCGAGGCCGCCGCCCGGGCGGCCGCGGACCCCGCCGGCGAGGTGGCGGACGCCGTCGACGAGGTCGTCGGCGCCGCGCCACCCGTGCTCAGCGCGTCGGCGCCGACCTCCGCATGAGGAAGTAGACGACCGCCGCGACGAGGAAGCCGACCTCGAAGCCGATGTCGCCGATCTGCGGCACCGCCTGGGCGACGAATCCGGTGAAGGCCGTCTGGTTCGAGAACAGCAGGATCGACACGACGATCCCGGCGAGCATCGCGATCGGGCCGGCGACGTTGCGGTGCGAGGTGTCGAACAGCAGCGGCTCGATGTTCGTGCCGCGACGCAGGTACCAGTCGACGAACACGACGGCGAGCCACGGCCCGATCCAGTACGCGATGATCAGCAGGAAGCTCTCGTACGCCTCGCCCGCGTCGGCCAGGCCGAACAGCGCGACGATGAACCCGAGCACCCCGAAGACCCCGACGGCGAGCGCGCGGCGCAGCGTCAGCGGGAGCCGGATGCCGAGCGCCACGAACGACATGGCGCCCGAGTAGATGTTGATCGCGTTCGCCGCGACCGCACCCACCGCGATGCACAGCAGCGTGAGGGCGGCGAGCACGCCGGGCAGGTGCTCGGTGAACGCCGCGGTCGGGGTGGCGTTCGGGTCCGTGACGAGCGTGGCCGAGGCCGCCCCGACGGTCTCGAGGATCAGGCACGGCACGAACACGCCGAGCCCGGCCGCCCAGCCGACCGCCTTCGGGCTGGAGTCCGCCGGCAGGTAGCGGGTGTAGTCGGTGGCGTAGGGGTTCCACCCGGCGGCGTAGCCGAACGTCGCGCCGACGGTGAGCAGGAAGCCCGCCACCGAACCGGCCGGCTGCCCGTCGGTGGGCACGAACGACGTGTCGACCTGGCTGAGGATCACGACCGAGGTGATCGCGAAGATCACCGCGAGCACCGGGAGTACGACCTTCTCGAAGCCGTGGATGAGGTTGTGCCCGAGCAGCGCGACGCCGATCTGGATGAGCGCGACGATCAGCAGGGCCAGCCAGCCCGGCATGCCGGTGAGCGTGGAGAGGGCGAGCGCCCCGGACACGCTGTTGACCGCGAACCAGCCGATGCCGCCGACGATCGCGTTGAGCCCGGCGGGCAGCGCGTTGCCGACGAAGCCGAAGCCGACCCGCGAGAGCACCATCATGGGCACGCCCGCGGCGGGACCCCGCGAGGAGAGCAGGCCGTGGGTGAGCGACCCGAGGGCCGTCCCCACGACGATCCCGAGGAACGCCCCCCAGAAGCCGAGGCTGAAGGCGCTGACCGCGAGCACGCCGACGAAGATCGTCGCGAACTCGAGGTTCGGTGAGCACCACGTCCAGAACAGCTGGCGGGGCTTGCCGTGCCGTTCGGCGAGCGGGATGAACTCCGCGCCCCCGGGCTCGACGGCGACCACACGGTCGCCGTAGACGCCGTCGCGCAGGACGACGTCGGAGGGCTCGTCGACGATGGACACTCGGGTCTCCGTTTCCGGGGCGGGAGGGATCAGGACGCGACGGTGATCGCCGCGAGCTTGTCGGCCAGGTAGTCGGCGGCGCGCACGGGCTCAGCCGCCGTCATCCCGACCGGGGGTCCGAGCGCCTCGACGACGGTGTCGGGGTCCAGCTCGTAGAAGAAGACGAGGCTCACCAGGTCCTCGTCGGGGGCGCTCGCCTGGGGCGGCAGGACCCTGTGTCGGGTCGACCGCCACCGCTGGCCGGTCCAGCGCGCGAGCAGGTCGCCGACGTTGATCGTGAACGCGCCGGGGTGGTGCGGGGCGTCCACCCATCCGACGCCGGGCAGATCCACCTGCAGCCCGCCCACGCCGGGTTCGCGGTCGAGCACCGTGAACGTCCCGAAGTCGGTGTGCGCGCCGATGCGGAACTGGTCGGGCGCGGGTGCGCCGACCTCGGTCAGAGGCGGGTAGCGGTTGACGTTGAGCGTGTAGCTCGGGTGCGTGGTGTGCCGGGTGAAGTGGTCGGGCGCGAGCCCCAGGCCGACCGCGCCGATCTCGAGGAGCGTGTCGGCGAGCGCGCGCATCGTGCGCATGTGGTGCTCGAGGGCGGTCTGCAGAGCCGGGACCTCGGCGGGCCAGACGTTGGGGGCGAACCAGACCGCGTCCAGCGCCGGGTCGCCGGTCGGGTCGTCGGCGCCGACGGTCCAGCTCTCCTTGAGATCCGGTGGCCCGGCCACGCCCTCGGCGGCGGCGTTGGCCTCGGCGCCCGGACCGAGATACCCGTGGCCGCCGACCGCGACGGCGTAATACTCCTTCACCTCGGTCGGCAGCGCGAAGAAGCTGCGCGCCGCGGCCCGGGCCGCCGCACCCTCGTCGTCGGGAACCCCGTGCCCGGTGACCAGCAGGAACCCCGACGTGCGCAGGGCCTCGTCGACGGCCTGCGCGACCTCCCGTCGTCCGGACCCGTCGAGCCACGGCGCGATGTCGATCAGCGGGACGGGCGTGCTCACTCCGGCCCCCCGATGTCCTCGAGCCACGTGTCGGGGTGCTCCTTCGCGAAGCGGCCCATGAGCTCGGCGCACTCGGGGTCGTCGAGGATCGTGACCTCGACGCCGTGCTCGGCGAGCCACGCGTGCTGCCCGCCGAACGTCCCGGCCTCCCCGACGACGAGGCGCGGGATGCGGAACTGGCGGATCAGCCCGGCGCAGAAGAAGCAGGGCGAGAGCGTGGTGACCATCGTCGTGCCCGCGTAGTCCGGGCGCCGGCCCGCGGCGCGGAAGGCCGCCGTCTCGCCGTGGGTGGCGGGGTCGCCGTCCTGCACGCGACGGTTGTGCCCGGCTCCGAGCAGGGTGCCGTCCGGTCCGAAGAGCGCACCCCCGACCGGGACGCCGCCCGCCTCCGCCCCCGCGCGCGCCTGCGCCAGCGCGACGGCGAGCATCTCGTGGGGACCCGGGATCACGGGCGACACTGTCACCCCTCGCATGTTCCCGAAGGTGACGGCGCCGTTAAACACGCGCACGTCACAGGTGAGTCGTCTCGCCATCTCGACCAAGGGTGATCACCCGCTGGCGGACCGTGCTCGCCGGGCCGTCGGGGGCCCGCCGTCACCGGGGCCGCCGACCCCACGGTCGGGGACCGTCGCCGGGGCCGCACGTCCCTCTCATCCACCCGCGTGAGGAGCCGCCCCGCGGGGAACACGGGTGGGTGCCCGAGCTTCCCGAGGTCGAGAACGCGCGCCAGGTCCTCGAGAAGGCGCTCGGCCGCACGATCACCGACGTCGACGACGTCGACGAGTACGTCTGCCGGCCCCACAAGCCGGGCGAGATCGCGAAGGCCCTCGTCGGCGGACAGCTCACCGCCGCGCACCGTCGGGGCAAGACGATGTGGTGCGACACGGTGACCGCGGACGGCGCCGAGGGCCCCCATCTCGGCATCCACCTCGGGATGGGCGGCCGGATCCGCGTCGCCGGCCCGCGCGGCTCGCGGGAGGGCGAGCTGGCGGGCGGCATGCCGAAGAAGTCCGCCGAGGAGAAGCAGAAGGCGGAGTGGGACCGCGTCACGATCAGCTTCGACGACGGCGGGTCGTTGCGGCTCTTCGACAAGCGTCGCCTCGGGCGGGTGCGCCTCGAGCCCGACCTGGACGCCCTGGGCCCTGACGCCGCCGAGATCACCCGCGACGAGTTCCGGGCGCGCGTCGGCCGCGGCACCTCGCCCATCAAGGCGCGGCTGCTCGACCAGGCCGTGCTGTCCGGCGTCGGGAACCTGCTCGCCGACGAGACCCTCTGGCAGGCGAAGGTCGACCCGCACCGGCCGGCGGGCGAGTTCTCCGGCGCCGAGCTCGACGACCTGCGTCGGGTGCTGCGCCGGGCGACCCGCGAGGCGATCAAGCACGGTGGGGTGCACACCGGCGAGGTCATCCCGCACCGGCAGCGCGACGAGGCGTGCCCGCGGTGCGGGGCGCCGATGGAGCGGGGCACGGTCGGCGGCCGCACGACGTGGTGGTGCAGCTCCGAACAGGCATGATCCGGGGCATCGGCCCTACGCTCGGGGCTCGCACCGTCGCCCACGCGGGAGGAACCGTGACCACCGGTCCGTTCATGCAGCTCACGCCGATGCCCGCGACGTTCACGTTCGCCGAGCTCACGCCCACCGCGTTCCTCGAGCGGTCGGAGCACGCCTTCGGCGAGCGCACCGCGATCGTCGACGGCGAGCGTCGGTTCACCTACCGGCAGTTCGCGGAGCGGTCCCGGCGTCTCGCGGGCGTCCTCGGCGCGCTCGGCGCCCAGCCCGGCGACCGGGTGGCGGTCCTCGCCACCAACAGCCACGTCATGCTCGAGGCCCACCACGGCGTGCCGTTCGCCGGCGCGGTGCTGGTGCCGCTCAACACCCGGCTCTCCGCCGACGAGCTCGTCCACATCGTGGAGCACTCCGGCGCGCGCGTGATGCTCGCGACGACGGAGCTGGCCGACCTCGCCGCCACCGTCGCCGAACGGACCGGCGCGACGCTGCTGGTGGAGGGCGACCAGTACGAGGACCGGATCGGCTCGGCAGCACCGAGCGTGGTGCCGGTCGTCGACGAGCGCGGCCTGCTCGCGATCAACTACACCAGCGGCACCACCGGGCGCCCGAAGGGCGTGATGTACCACCACCGCGGGGCCTATCTGCAGGCCCTCGCGATGGCGTACCACGTGCGGCTCGCCCCGGACTCCCGCTACCTGTGGACGCTGCCGATGTTCCACTGCGACGGCTGGTGCTTCCCCTGGGCGGTGACGGCGGCCGGCGGCACGCACGTGTGCCTGCGCGCCATCGACGCGGAGGAGATCTGGCGACTGCTGCGCACCGAGGGCGTGACCCACTTCTGCGCGGCGCCGACGGTGCTGACGATGATCGCCGGGGCGCCCACCGCCGACGAAGGACCCGAGCTGGAGCGGCGCGTCACGATCGCGACCGGGGGTGCGCCGCCGTCGCCGACGCTGCTCTCCCGCATGTACGCGCTCGGGATGGACGTCACCCACCTCTACGGACTGACCGAGACGTACGGACCCGCCGTCGTCAACGACTGGCACCCGGAGTGGGACGAGCTCTCCGGGGAGGAGCGGTCGCGGCTGCAGGCGCGCCAGGGCGTCGGCAACGTCGTCGCCGCGCGGCTGCGGGTGATCGACGAGGTCTCGGGGCACGACGTGCCCGCCGACGGCGAGTCGATGGGCGAGCTGGTCCTGCGGGGCAACGACGTCATGCTCGGCTACTACCGCGACCCCGCGGCGACCGCGGAGGTCGACGCCGCCGGCTGGTTCCGGACCGGCGACCTGGGCGTCGTGCACCCCGACGGCTACGTCGAGATCCGCGACCGCAGCAAGGACGTCATCATCTCCGGCGGCGAGAACATCGCGTCGGTCGAGGTCGAGCGGGTGCTCGACAGCCACCCGTCGGTCATCGAGTCGGCCGTCGTCGGTGCCCCGGACGAGCGGTGGGGCGAGGTCCCGGTGGCCTACGTCAGCGTGCGCGAGGAGGTGGAGCCGGACGTGCTGGTCGAGCACGTCCGGGTCCACCTCGCCCGCTTCAAGGCGCCGAAGCGCATCGTGTTCGGCGAGCTCCCGAAGACGTCCACCGGCAAGATCCAGAAGAACGTGCTGCGGGAGCAGGAACGCTCCGGCAGTAGCTGACGCCCGCTACGCGGATGTCTCGCCGGGCGCCGGGAACTCCGTGCGCCACGGCGGGGCCGCGTCGCCGGCGGGGCGTGGCGTCGGGATCGCGGGCAGCGCGTCGGCCGGGACCGACACCTGCCGCAGGCGGCGCTGCGCCCGGGCGATCCGCGCGGCGAGCGCCTCGGTCTCGACCTGCTGACGGCGGGCGCTCCGGCGGCCCCGCCACCCCACGTGCGCGGGCGGGCCGGCCGGTTCGATGACCGGGGCGGGCGCGACGACCGGCGTCGGGCCGAGCACGCCCGGAGCGGGCGGCGGCGTCGACGGTGTGGTCCTCGACGGCGTGGTCCTCGACGGCGGGTTCGTCCCGCGGACGGTCATGACGAGCTGCGGTCGGCCGAGCGACTCGGTGGTGTCGGGTCGGTGGTGGCGTCCCATGTCGTGTTCCCCCTGGGGCTGCGATGGACAGCTACCCGGAGGGTTGCCAGTCACGCTGAGGTCACACATCGATCACTCTCCGGCCTCACCCGGTCTGGGCGCGCTGCGTGTCCGTCGGCGCGGGAGCCGTGGAGCTCGGACCGGGTTCCTGCGTGGTTCCGGGCGTCGTCGAGGCCGACGGCAGAGCCGGACTCATCACGACGCCCAGGCCGATGACGACGAGGGCCACGAGCGCGATGAGCAGGAGCCGCAGGAGCGGGCGCCACATCGCGACGACCGCCGCGCCCACCAGGAGGCCCAGCACGATCAGCCCCGTCCGATCCGGCGCGGCGGCCGGAACCGCTTGCGTGACGGTGAGGTCAAGTGCGAGCACGGTCGGCATGGCGGCCTCCACGGCAGCTTGTAATACGTAGTCAGCGTACGCATACTGGGGAAACCGTCAAGTGCTCGGACGTCCGAAGGTCGCTCGCACGCGGGTCACTCGCCCGTGGGTCGGTTAGGTTGAAGCGTTGCGCCGAGTGAGGGATCCAGCGTCCCCAGGGCGGGCGCGGGGGCGCGAGGGGGTAGCGAGGATGTGCCTGGAGAAGCCGGCCGAGCTGGTGGCGCTCTACGACGAGTCGCCGCCGATGTTCACGGCGATCCGGGAGCTCTTCGGGGTGCCGGAGCAGCACGTCCTGGACCTGGCCTCGGTGGACCGCGACTGGTCGGACGACGAGCGGGTCGCGACGACCGCGGCGCTCGCCCTGCACTACATCCAGTCGCTCCGACTCCTCGCGAAGCCGGAGGTGCGGGTGCGGATCACCAGCATCGTGAACACCAGCGCATGCCTGCACTCGGTGCTGTCGGACCTCGCGAACGAGTGCGGGCACTTCGACGGGGCCAACCGGGTCTGGCAGGCGCGCGACCGGATCGCCGTGGCCGCGAACGCCGTGGCGGCGGCACACGTCACCGCCGGAGGCAGCGAGACCTACATGCGCTGACGGTCAGCGCTGGTCGGAGTTCTCCGACGACGGGACCTGGTCCAGGAGCGCCTTCTTGTGGTCGGCGATCCGGCTCGAGGTCTTGGCGCGCTCCTCCATGTACTGGCGGTCCTGCTCGAGCACCTTCTCGACGCCCTCCTGGGCGAGGTACCCGCGGGCGGCCGCGAGGGCGGCGTCGCGGACGTACGCCGAGAGCGTGCGCCCGTTCGCGTGCGCGACGGCCTCCAGCAGCGCGCGCTCGTCGGGCGCCAACCGGAACGTCGTCGGCGCCGGGGACTCGGCCATGAACGGACTCCCTCTCCCACCCTCACCTGCGCAAGGTGGTGCCGAAGCGTAATACGCAGTCGGCATACACGCCAGGTCGCTGCGAGGGCGATCTGCACGTGCACGAGGAGGTGTCTGTGCCGGTCACACCCCGATCGGGAGCCGGTACTCGAGCGGGAACCCGTGGAGCACCTGCCACGCCATGAGCAACTCGTCGAGGTCGCCGGGCGAGGCGCGTCCGGCCGTCCACTCCGCGAAGAGGTCGCGCACGCGACGCTGGAGTGCCCTGTCGCAGTACCCCCACCGCCAGGCGCTGTGCATCTGCGCGAGGTAGGCCGAGACGTCGTCCCAGTCCGGTGGTTCGGACCTGTCATCCGTGGTCATCGAGGGCGACCCTCCCTAAGCGGTGGACCGGACCGCGTGTCGCCGACGACCCTGCAAGTGCACCGCTGGGATCGATGATAGATTCTCGAATTGCAATTTGCAGTCTGTATCGAGCGAGATGTGCAAGTTGCAACATCGTGCACGTGGGCTCAAGGTGAGACGATCACTGCATCCGATCTTGGGGGCCGGATGACGACAGGCGGGCTCCGGGCCGGTGGTCGTCCGCCGCCGCCTCGGCGCGACCCTCCGTCGTCTGCGAGAAGCGGCGGACCTGCGCCTCGAGCAGGTCGCGGCCGAGCTCGAGGTGTCGACGAGCAAGATCAGCCGCATGGAGACGGGTCACTCCCTCCCCAAGACGTGGGACGTCCGGAATCTGCTCAGCGTCTACGGGCTCGAGGACGGCGAGCGACGGAGACGAGATCCTGCGCTGGGTCGACGAGAGCAAGGCCGTGGCGTGGTGGCACCCGTACTCGGAGGCCTCGCCGACCGACATCGAGTACTACCTGTCGCTGGAGTCCGAGGCCGCGTCGATCTCCCACTTCTGCCCGCTGGTCCCGGGTCTGCTCCAGACGTCGGCTACGCACGCGCCTTCCTGGCCGAGATGTCCGGTGATGCGCAGGGCCTGACAGAGTCGGAGCTCGACTGGTCTGGTGGCGATCCGATTGGGCCGGCAGGCGGCGCTGACGAGACCGGAGAATCCACTCGCATTTACTGCGGTCCTCGACGAGGGCGCGTTGCTGCGATCCGTCGGGATCGGCGGAGGTCATGCGGGAGCAGCTCGAGGCACTGGTGGACCTGGCGGACGTGGTCGACCTCCGGATCCGCCGCTTCTCCGCTCCGACCCGGCGTTTCTCGCTCAGCCCGTTCACGATCTTCTTCCCCCGACTGGCTTCGGTCGACTTCACCGTGGTGAACATCGAGACGGCCGGGCGCGACCTTTATCTCGAGGAGGCGTCGGACGTCCTCGAGTTCCAGGCCGCATTCGGGGTGCTGGTGAACGACTCACTGAGTCGAGAGCAAAGCGTAGCTCTTCATACGAGGATTCATCCGCTGAAGGAGGTCCAAGGACGTCACCGGCGATGCGTGCGTCGAAGGGCGCACCGCGTCGGCGAACCGCCCTCGTCGGGGCCGTTGGAGGCGTCGCCAGGTGTCACTCGATCCTGGCCGTCGGGTTTCGGAGACGCTGCTCAGGGACGAGGAGATCTCCTTCAGAAGGGCATCGCGGTGACCCGGGAGGACGTTGCCCCAAGACACGCCGTAGCCGATGGAGGACCCGGTGCCGCAAGGGTCCCGCGGTGACCCTATGCTGCCGCCGTGGAGACCCCTGTCGTTTATCGCACGTCATCTTTCTGTGGCGCTTCCAGCTGCGTCGAGGTCGCATCGCTCCCCAACGGAGACGTCTGCGTGCGTGACTCCAAGAACCGCGCCGCCGCACCGCACCGCTTCGACCCACAGGAATGGCACGACTTCGTCCGTGGAGTCAAGGCGGGCGAATTCGACTTTGACGGCTGAACGGCATCGCCGGGCGGCCTGATGGCCGCTCGGCGGTCGTCTTCGTTCGGCTCGGCTGGGCCGAGCTCCCCGCGCTCCCCTTTCAGTGGACTGAGGATTCGTCCTCTTTCAATCATCTGCAGAAGGATCCCCGTGCGCCAGGGAGCGTGACGATGACGATGCCGTGGCTCGACCCTCTTGTGAGTGTCTCGCGCTCCCGTCCC
Organism: uncultured Actinomycetota bacterium; assembly: GCA_963849235.1. Taxonomy (GTDB): domain Bacteria; phylum Actinomycetota; class Actinomycetes; order Mycobacteriales; family Pseudonocardiaceae; genus Actinomycetospora. Next base: position 39,148 of record CAWKGY010000025.1, read on the forward strand.
GCGGGTTGGGGGAGGCGGCAGCAACATGCCGATCTGGATGATCACGGTCCTGGGAATCTGGCGGCCTGGGCGGGGTCTTCACGCTCGTCAAGCTGCGCATGAGGTTGCGCTTCTATCGAGATATGGCCGAGAAGTTTGGTCTCGAGGGCCTCGACGCCGCTGCACGTGCACTGCCTCCCCCCGGCCCGCCGAAGCCCGATGACGGCTCCCCTCCTGATCCACCGACGTCGCGTGGGTGAGCGGCCACTGGTTCCTGGCCACTGTCACCACGCTCGGGCGGCGCATAGCTCGTCGACGCGCTTCGATGAGGTCGGCCGACCAACAGGTCCGGTGCTTGCAGGGCCGCGAAGTGCCCGCCCCGGTCGTAGGTCGTCCAGCGCACGATTTCGTGAGATCGCTCGGCAATACTCCGGATCGCGTGGTCGCCGGGGAAGCAGGCGACGGCGGTCGGGACCCCGGAGCGCGTGAGCGCGCCGCCGAAGGCCTGCCCGGCCTCCTTGTAGGTGCGCGCCGACGAGCCCGCGGTGCCGGTGAGCCACGTCGTGGTGACGTTCGTCGAGGATCGCCCGGCGATCGATCGGGGTCTGCGGCGTTGTCTCGGGGTCGTAGTCGACGAACCACTCCAGGTCCCAGGCGAGCAGGCCGACCGGTGAGTCGTTCAGGGCGTGGGCCAGCGTCTGCGGCCGGGTGCTCTGGATCGCGGCGTAGCCCTGGCGTTCCCGCCACATCGCGCCGAGCGCGTACACCTGCGCCTTCTCCTCCGCGGTGAGACCGACCGTCGGGTCGCCGGAGGTCCAGTCCACGGCGGTGACCAGCGCGTTGACGTGCACCATCGCGACCCGTTCCGGTGCTCGGCGCGCGACGTGCGGACCGATCAGGCCGCCCCAGTCACCGCCCTGGACCACGAAGCGCTCGTACCCGAGCCGGCGCATCAGCTCGAGCAGGGTGTCGGCGTGCCGGTCGAGGTCCCAGCCGGTCTCGAGCGTCGGGCCGGAGAAGCCGAACCCGGGCAGGGACGGCGCGACGACGTGGAACCGCTCGGTGAGCGCGGGGAGGATCCCGAGGAAGTCGGCGACTGTCGAGGGCCAGCCGTGCAGGAGCAGCAGCGGGGTCGCGTCGGCGTGCGCGGATCGGGCGTGGATCGCGTGGACCGGCTGCCCGCCGATCGTCGTGATCACCTGCGGCCAGGCGTTGAGCTCGTCCTGTACGGCGAGCCAGTCGAACTCCTCGCGCCAGTACCGGACGAGCTCTCCCAGGTAGTCGCCGGGGACGCCGTACTCCCACCCCGCGCCCGCCGGCTGGTCGGGTGCGCGGACCGCGTCGAGACGGCGACGGAGGTCGTCGAGGGCGGCCGGTGGGACGTCGACGGTGAACGGGCGCAGCTCGGTCATGCGGTCAGTCTCGTGCGAGAGGCGGCCACATTCGGTCCTTCTTCCCGGGTCCGGTCACGACGCGGGCTCATCGGATCACCAAGATCGGGAAACGGGTGAGGAAGGTGGGCGAGGACCGAACGGTCCGCCACACGGGGGGCGATCACGGTCCGCTCCGTCGTCCTACTGGGGGAAGAGTCCGACTCGTCCGGCCAGGGGGTTTTCTCGACGTGTGGCGCGGGGCACAGTGGGGGGCAGTCGGAACGGAAGGACGGTGCGCCATGACGAGACCGACCAACGCGGCGCCCGAGCACGTCATCGGCTCCCCTGGCGAGGCCGAGCGGGCCCGACGGGAGCAGGCGGAGGCAGCGCTGCGGCGCATCTCGGGCCAGGTCACCGTGCTCGAGAACTTCGAGCAACGCCTGAACCGCCAGATCCACCAGGCCCAGGAGGCGGGTCGCGACGACTACGTCCGCGAGCTCCTCCAGCGCCGCATCTCGGTGCGCTCCCAGCTCGAGGAGATGCAGCGGCGGCAGCAGCACGCCCGCGACGAGGTGGGTCGGCGCGGCTGATCCGGCCGACGCCGTTCCCGATGGCAGCAATGGCGCGTTGCTGGCGTCTGACGGCAGGACGGCGCCGTTCGCTCGCGCGGTGAGTCGGCGAGCCATGGCAGCAATGGCGCGTTGCTGGCGTCTGACGGCAGGACGGCGCCGTTCGCTCGCGCGGTGAGTCGGCGAGCCCTGACAGCAATGGCGCGTTGCTGGCGTCTGACGGCAGGACGGCGCCGTTCACCCGCACGCCCGAGCCCCGGCCCCGATCAACCACCCAGCGACGCGACCACCATCGTCGTGAGCACCGGCGCCGCCGTCTCCGGTGAGGTGTGCGCGGCGCTGCGCGGCGTGGAGTTCATCAGCCCGAACGCGGCGTGCGCGACGAGGCGCACCTCGTCGGCGTCGCGGGGCGGTCCGGAGCGGGCGATCGCGTCCTCCCAGACCTCCACGTAGGCGCGCTGCAGCGCGCGGACCCGACGTCGGGCGTCGTCGGGGAGGTTGGCGAGGTCGCGGTCCTGCACGGAGATCAGCTCCGGGCGGTGCAGCGCGAAGTCGACGTGGAAGGCCACCAGCGCCGCCAGCCGGTCGGCCGGCGCCGGGTGGGTCGCCGCGAGCCGGCGACCACCCTCGAGCAGGTACTCGCTGATGCCCACGAGCATCTCGGTGAGCAGGCTCTCCTTCGAGGGGAAGTGCCGGTAGATCGCCGGCCCGCTCACCCCGGCCGCCGCGCCGATCCCGTCGATCGACGTGCCGTGGAAGCCGTGGCGCGCGAAGAGCCGCGACGCCTCCACCAGGATCTGGTCCCGACGCCGGGTGGGGGCGGATCCCGGCCCCGACCACGAGTCGATCGTCGCGACGGTCCCCGGTTCCACGAGCGCAGACTACGACTCTTGCCCGCTCGTGTGAACGCCGACTAACGTGCCGTGTTAGTCATCGTTCACGTCGTCGGAGACGGAGCGCGGCCGAGCGCGGCTGAGCTCGACCATCGGAGGGGGAGGTCAGTGGTGACCCTGGCGGACGCGGAGGCGGCCCCGGCCGGGAACGCGGCGGCGCACCGGGAGCTGGTGGACGACCTGCGGTCGACGCTGGCCCGGGTGCGGCTCGGAGGCCCGGAGCGGTCGCGGACGCGGCACGTGGAGCGGGGGAAGCTCCTCCCGCGTGACCGCGTGGACGCGCTGCTGGACCCGTCGTCGCCGTTCCTGGAGCTCTCGCCGCTGGCGGCGTACGGGATGTACGAGGACGCGGCGCCGGGCGCGGGGATCATCACCGGCGTCGGACGCATCGCGGGCCGCACCTGCGTCGTCGTCGCGAACGACGCGACCGTCAAGGGCGGCACCTACTACCCGATGACGGTGAAGAAGCACCTGCGCGCGCAGGAGGTGGCGCTGCAGAACCGTCTGCCCTGCGTCTACCTGGTCGACTCCGGCGGGGCGTTCCTGCCCCAGCAGGACCAGGTCTTCCCCGACCGGGAGCACTTCGGGCGGATCTTCTACAACCAGGCGACGATGTCGGCCGCCGGCATCCCGCAGATCGCCGCCGTGCTGGGCTCCTGCACGGCAGGTGGGGCGTACGTGCCGGCGATGAGCGACGAGGCGGTGATCGTCCGCAACCAGGGGACGATCTTCCTCGGCGGCCCGCCGCTGGTGAAGGCGGCGACCGGCGAGGAGGTCACCGCCGAGGAGCTCGGCGGGGGCGACCTCCACGCGCGCACCTCCGGGGTGGTCGACCACCTCGCCGACGACGACGCCCACGCCCTGGCGATCGTGCGCGAGATCGTCGACACCCTGCCCGCCGACCCGGCCCCGCCCTGGGAGCGCCGGGACTCGGTGCCGCCCGAGGACCCGGGCGGCCTCTACGACGTCGTCCCCGTCGACGGGCGCTCGGCCTACGACGTCCGCGAGGTGATCTCGCGGCTCGTCGACGGGTCGCGCTACACGGAGTTCAAGCCGGACTACGGGACGACGCTGGTCACCGCCTTCGCGCGGCTGCACGGCCATCCGGTGGGCATCGTCGCGAACAACGGCGTGCTCTTCCGGGAGTCGGCGCTCAAGGGCGCGCACTTCGTGGAGCTGTGCGACCAGCGCGGCATCCCGCTGGTGTTCCTGCAGAACATCACCGGGTTCATGGTCGGGCGCGAGTACGAGGCGGGCGGGATCGCCAAGGACGGCGCGAAGATGGTCACCGCGGTCGCGACGACGCGGGTGCCGAAGCTGACCGTCGTCATCGGCGGCTCCTACGGGGCCGGGAACTACGCGATGAGCGGGCGGGCCTACTCCCCGCGCTTCCTGTGGATGTGGCCGAACGCCCGGATCAGCGTGATGGGCGCGGAGCAGGCGGCGACGGTGCTCGGGACGGTCGGCTCGGCCGACGCCGAGGGCGTGCGCGAGCAGTACGAGCACCAGGGCCACCCGTACTACTCGACGGCGCGGCTGTGGGACGACGGCGTCATCGACCCCGCCGACACCCGCACCGTGCTCGGCCTCGCGCTCTCGGCCTGCGCGCACGCCCCGCTCGACGAGCCGCGCTTCGGCGTCTTCCGGATGTGAGCCCCATGTTCTCGAGTGTTCTCATCGCCAACCGCGGCGAGATCGCGGTCCGCATCGCGTCGACCCTGCGGGCGCGCGGCCTGCGCAGCGTCGCCGTGTACACCGATCCCGACGCCGGGTCCCCGCACGTCGCCGCGGCCGACGTCGCGGTGCACGTCGACGACTACCTCGACGGCGCCGCGATCGTCGAGGCCGGACGGCGCGCGGGGGCACAGGCGGTGCACCCCGGCTACGGCTTCCTCGCCGAGAACGCCGCCTTCGCCCGCGCCGTCACCGAGGCCGGCCTGACCTGGATCGGTCCGCCCGCGTCCGCGATCGAGATGATGGGCGACAAGATCTCGGCGAAGGCCGCCGTCGCCCCGGCAGGCGTGCCGCTCGTCCCCGGGTCGCACGAGAAGGGCCTCACCGACGCCGAGCTGGCCGACTCCGCGCGCGAGGTCGGCTTCCCCGTGCTGCTCAAGCCGAGCGCGGGCGGCGGCGGCAAGGGCATGCACGTCGTCACCCGCGACGCCGACCTGGCCGACGCGATCGCCGCCGCCCGCCGCGAGGCCCGCGGCTCGTTCGGCGACGACACGCTGCTGCTCGAGCGGTACGTCACCGACCCGCGGCACGTGGAGATCCAGGTCCTCGCGGACACCCACGGCACCGTCGTGCACCTCGGCGAGCGGGAGTGCTCGCTGCAGAGGCGCCACCAGAAGGTCGTCGAGGAGGCACCCTCGGCGGTGCTCGACGAGAAGCAGCGCGACGCGATGGGTCGCGCCGCCGTCGACGCCGCGCGGGCCTGCGGCTACGTCGGGGCGGGCACCGTCGAGTTCGTCACGAACACCGACGCGAGCGAGTTCTACTTCCTCGAGATGAACACCCGGCTGCAGGTCGAGCACCCGGTCACCGAGGAGGTCGTGCGGGTCCGGGGACAGCGGATCGACCTCGTCGCCGAGCAGCTGCGCGTCGCCGCCGGGGAGCCCCTGGGCTACGAGCAGGACGACGTGACGCTCGAGGGCCACGCCGTCGAGGTCCGCCTCTACGCCGAGGACCCGGCGCGCGGGTTCCTCCCCACCGGGGGTCGCATCCTCGCGCTCGAGTGGCCGGCAGCCACCGACGCGGCGCAGCGGAGCTCGGTCCCCGGAGCAGTCCGGGTCGACGCGGGCGTCGCCGCCGGCTCCGAGGTGGGCAGCGCGTACGACCCGATGCTCGCCAAGATCATCGCCTCCGGCCCCGACCGGCTCTCCGCGCTCGACCGCCTCGACGCCGCGCTGGCCGCGACCACCGTGCTCGGCCTCGCCACCAACCTCTCCTGGCTGCGCGGACTGCTCGCCGACACCGACGTCCGCGCCGGCCGTCTCGACACCGGGCTCATCGGCCGGCTCCCGGCACCCGACCCGCACGTGCCCGACGACGTCGTCGTCGCCGCCGCGCTCGACGGGCTGCTGCGCCTGCCCGACGCCGGGGAGACCGGCGACCCGTTCGCCCGGCTCGGCGGCTGGCGCCTCGGCGGCGAGCCCGCCCCCGCGCGCTGGACGCTCGTCCCCGTCGGCGTGGAGAAGCCCGAGCCGATCGACGTGGCGGTCCGTGGCCGGGCCGACGCCGCCACGGTCGCCATCGCCGCCGGAGACGCGGCGCAGCCGAGCTCGACCATCGCGGACGGCGAGCAGCGGCCGGCCACGGCGCGCCGCGACGCCACCGGACTCGTCGTCACCCTCGACGACGTCACCCGGCGCTACCGCACCGCCACCACCGAGGACGGCGTCACCTGGATCGGCCGCGACGGCGCCGCCTGGGCGCTGCGCGAGCGGGAGCGTCTCGCCGCGGCCCGCAGCGGGTCCGGTGCGGGCGACGGCACGGTCACGAGCCCGATGCCGGGCACGGTCACCGTCGTCGAGGTCACGCTGGACCAGCAGGTCGAGGCCGGACAGCGGCTCGTCGTCGTCGAGGCCATGAAGATGGAGCACGTGCTCACCGCCCCGGTCGCGGGCGTCGTCACCGCACTGCCCGCGACGGCGGGCGCCACCGTCGCGCTCGACGCGCCCCTCGTCACCGTCACACCGTCCGAAGCCGAGGAATGATCATGCAGCTGTCCGAGGAGCACGAGGCCCTGCGCGCGACCGTCGAGGACTTCGCGCAGAAGGAGGTCGCGCCGGTCATCGCGGACTACTACATCCGCGAGGAGTTCCCGTACGACCTCGTCGCGACCATGGGCGAGATGGGCCTGTTCGGCCTGCCGGTGCCCGAGGAGTACGGCGGGATGGGCGGCGACTACGTCGCGCTCTGCGTCGCGCTCGAGGAGCTGGGCCGGGTCGACCAGTCGGTCGCGATCACCCTCGAGGCCGGGGTGTCGCTGGGGATCATGCCGATCCAGCGGTTCGGGTCCGACGAGCAGAAGCAGCGGTGGCTGCCCGACCTCGCGACGGGGCGGGCGCTCGGCGGGTTCGGCCTGACCGAGGCCGGGGGCGGGTCGGACGCCGGCGCGACGAGGACGTCGGCGCAGGTCGACGGCGGCGACTGGGTGATCAACGGCTCGAAGGCGTTCATCACGAACTCGGGCACGCGCATCACCTCCCACGTCACGGTCACGGCCGTCACCGGGCGGTCCGCGGACAAGCGGGAGATCAGCGCGATCCTCGTGCCCTCCGGCACCCCCGGGTTCACCGTCGCGCCGAGCTACTCCAAGGTCGGCTGGAACGCCTCGGACACCCACGAGCTCGCGTTCGCCGACTGCCGGGTCCCCGAGGAGAACCTCGTCGGCGAGCGCGGCCGCGGCTACGCCCAGTTCCTGTCGATCCTCGACGAGGGCCGGGTCGCGATCGCGGCCCTCTCGACGGGGGCCGCGCAGGGCTGCGTCGACGAGTCGGTGCGCTACGCCCACGAGCGCCGGGCGTTCGGTGCGGCGATCGGCACCTACCAGGCGATCCAGTTCAAGATCGCCGAGATGGAGACCCGCGCCGTCACCGCGCGCCTGGCCTGGCAGCACGCCGCCGAGAGGATGGCGGCCGGGGTGCCGTTCACCAAGGAGGCCGCGATCGCGAAGCTGGTCTCCTCGAACGCCGCGATGGACAACGCCCGCGACGCCACGCAGATCTTCGGCGGCTACGGCTTCATGAACGAGTACCCGGTGGCCCGCCACTACCGCGACTCGAAGATCCTCGAGATCGGCGAGGGCACCAGCGAGGTGCAGAAGATGCTCATCGCGCGTCGGCTGGGCCTCTAGAGGCGATCACGACGGCGTCGGCGCCTCGACCGGCGCCCGGTCGGCCTCCTCGGAGCGCGTCCCCATGCGCGACGCCGAGGTGCTGCCGCGGCGCAGGTCGCGTGCGCGGCTCGCCCCGAGGAGCCCGATCTCCGGCATCGCGCCGTAGATGGTCTCCCACTGGCCGGCCGAGACCCGGTAGGTCTCGTGGAAGATGCCGACGGAGTCGGGGTAGCGGCGGGTGGCGCGGTTGAACGCCCGCCAGGCCGGGAGGTGCTCCGCGTCGCCGCTGCGCGCGTACGCGGTGAGGTGCTCGTAGGAGCGCCAGTACTGGATGTAGGTCGGCCCGCCGAACATCCAGCCGCCGTAGGCCTTCAGCAGGCCCAGCTCCGGGGCCGCCTCGAGCTCGCGGACCATCCGCGGCATCGCGCGGAAGACCGGCAGCCAGGCGCGCACGTCGCGCCAGCGGTTGACGTGGGTGCCGATGACGAGCACGACGAAGTCGCCCTCGATCTCGGCGCTGCGGCGGACGTAGGACGGCGCGGTCATGCGGGACCTCCGGTGGTGGTGGGGACGAGCGGCACGGCGGGACTTCTCAGACGGCGGCCGGGGCGGACACCCCGACGGGGGAGACGGATCGGGCGCCGCGGACGAGCACGACGACGGCCGCGCCCACGACGAGCACGACGAGGGCCAGGGCGGCCCCGACGGTCAGCGCGTCCGGCGCGAGCAGCGGCTGGGCGCGCAGGGCCTGCCAGGTCAGCAGCACCGTCAGACCCAGCCAGCCCACGGCGCCCACCCGGACCAGGCGGGTGCGGACCCGCTCGGAGGCCAGGACCGTGACCCGACCGGCCAGCAGCGCGAGACCGAGCGCGAGCAGCGGGACCGCCTGCAGGCCGTGCAGCCCGACGAAGTGTCCGATGCGCAGGTCACCGCCGGTCGTGGACCAGCCCAGGAAGGGCAGGCCGGGCCCACCGTCGGGAACCCCGACGGCGTGGGCGCCTGCCGCCGGCATCGAGCCGGTCGCCTTCGACGCGACCCGGTGGGTCCGGCCGCCACGGACCAGGCTGATCATCCAGGCGAGCGTCGGGCCGTAGAGGGCCAGGGAGACGGAGAACGTGAGCGGCTTCGCCCAGATCGGCTGTCCGAGCAGGGTCCGCGGGTCGAGGAGCAGGCCCCCGACGCACACCAGGGCCAGGAGGATCATCGCGCCGGTGAGCGCGAGGAGTGGTCGGTTCCAGGTCCGCACGATCGGCCCCCAAACAGATAGTCTCACTGTCCGATAAGCGGACAGTACTACTATCTGATCGAACGTGTCGAGAGGGAGGCCGGATGAGGGTCGGCGAGCTGAGCCGGCGCAGCGGCGTGAGCGTGGCGTCGATCAAGTACTACCTGCGCGAGGGGCTGCTCCACCCCGGGGAGCGGACCAGCCCGAACCAGGCCGCCTACGACGAGGGCCACGTCCACCGGCTGCGGATGGTGCGGGCGCTCATCGACGTCGGCGGCCTCTCGGTGGCCGCCACCCGCGACGTGCTCGCCGCCGTCGACGATCCGGCGGTTCCCCTGTACGAGGCGCTCGGTCGAGCCTCGGGCACCACCATGTCCGCCGGTGAGCAGGCGGAGGCCGAGGACGAGGCCTGGGCCGCGGCCGAGCGGACCCTGGCCGCCGCGGTGGACGAGCGTGGCTGGGCCGTCTCCGACGAGAACCCCGCCTGGCACACCGCCGTCGGGGTCCTGGCCACCTACGCCCGCCTCGGCGACGACGACCTCGCCGCGCAGCTCGGGCTCTACATGACGGTGATGGAGGAGGTGGCCGAGCGCGAGGTGGCGGCGGTCGTCGATCGCGGTGACCGCGCGCGGACGCTGGAGGGCGTCGTCGTCGGGACCGTCCTGGGCGACACGCTGCTCGCCGCCGTGCGCCGACTCGCGCAGCAGCACTGTTCGCTCCGGCTCCTCGGGGAGACGCCGATCCGGCCGCGGGGTTAGCGTCGCCGATCGTGAGCACCGCACAGGGAACCCGGCCGGAGACCGCCTACCCCTCGCGCGTCGGGGTCTGGTGGACCAGCGACTCGTGGACGATCGGCGCCGCCACCGAGGTGGCCCGGGACATCGAGCGCCTGGGCTACGGATCGCTCTGGTACGGCGAGGCCTACGGCAAGGAGAGCCTGACGCAGGCCGGCGCGTTCCTGAACGCGACCGAGCGCCTCGTCGTCGGGACCGGCATCGCCAACATCCACGCGCGCGACCCCATCGCCGCCGAGTCCGGCGCCCGCACCCTCACCGCCCTGCACCCCGGCCGGTTCGTGCTGGGCCTGGGGATCAGCCACGGCCCGCTGGTCGAGCGCGGCCGCGGCGGCACGTACACCAAGCCGCTCGCGACGACCCGCGACTACCTGCAGCGCATGGACGCCGTGGCCGAGCAGGTCGAGCCGGGCGTCCGGCCGGTCCGGCTGCTCGCCGCGCTCGGACCCAAGATGATCGAGCTCTCCGGGAGCGCGGCCGACGGCGCGCACCCCTACCTGGTGCTGCCGCAGCAGACGAGGGTGACGCGCGAGGCGCTCGGCCCGGACAAGTGGGTCGTCTCCGAGCAGGCCGTGTCGATCACCGGGGTGAACGGCGCGACGGAGGAGGACGCGCTGCGCCGTGCCCACGCCCACCTCGAGGTCTACTCGGGGCTGCCGAACTACCGGAACTCGTGGGTGCGCCAGGGCTTCGACGAGTCCGACCTGGTCCGCGGCGGCTCCGACCGGCTCGCCCGCGCGCTCGTCGGGATCGGGGACGCGAAGACCGCGGCCGCGAGCCTGCAGGCGCACCTCGACGCGGGCGCGGACCACGTGCTCGTCCAGGTCCTCGGCGACTCCCCGTTCGACGACCCGCGCCCGGCGCTGGAGGCGCTGGCCGAGGCGTTGTAGCGGCGGCTCACGTCGAGCGGGTGTCCTTCCGGATCGGGTGGTCCGGCGGGACCTCGACGAGCACGATCGCGCGGCCGTCGGGGTCGGCGACCCAGCACTCGCGCAGCCCCCAGGGCTCGGTGCGGGCCCCGCGGGTCACCGTCGCCCCGGCGGCGCGGAGCTCGGCCTCGGCCGCGGCCACGTCGCGGACCTGCACCCACAGCGCGTCCGGCCCGAGGGGTCCCTCCGGCGACCGCCCGGACACCTCCAGGTAGCCGGTCCCGAGGAAGTAGACGACGCCGCCAGGGAACTCGCGGGAGATCGCGAGCCCCAGGGTGCCGCCGTAGAACGCCCAGGCGGCCCGGGGATCACGCGGACGGATGAGGATCCTGCTGCTGAGCACCTCCACGGGGATGGCGCACCTCCTCGGGCATCGTCGGCCTCGTCACGGCGTGCTTGGGCACCCGCGGCGGGGGCATCCTGACGGGCGTGACCGCCCGCGACCAGACCGAGATCCCCGCACGCCCCCCGGACGAGCCCGACCCCCGCCGGTGGCGCGCGCTCGTCGTCTGCCTCGTCGCGGGGTTCATGACGCTGCTCGACGTCAGCATCGTCAACGTCGCGCTGCCCTCGATGCAGCTGGGCCTCGGCGCGACGTCGGCCGAGCTGTCGTGGGTGGTCTCGGGCTACGCGCTCACCTTCGGGCTGGTCCTGGTCGCCTCCGGCCGCCTCGGCGACGACCGCGGTCGCAAGAAGATGTTCCTCATCGCGCTCGCGCTGTTCACGGTCACGAGTGCCGTCGCGGGCCTCTCGGTGAACCCGACGATGCTCGTCGTCGCCCGCCTGCTGCAGGGCGCGGCGGGCGGGATGATGAACCCGCAGATCATCGGGGTCATCCAGCAGCTGTTCAAGGGCCGGGAGCGCGGGCGCGCCTTCGGCCTGTTCGGCGCGGCCATCGGCATCTCGACCGCGGTCGGCCCGCTGACCGGTGGCCTGCTCCTGCAGTGGGGCGGCGACCTCGAGGGCTGGCGCTGGGTCTTCTACGTCAACGTCCCGATCGGCATCGTCGCGCTGCTGCTCGGCCTGCGGCTGCTGCCGCGGGACACCGCGGTGGCGAAGGCGGACCGCAGGCCGCTCGACCTCGTCGGGGCCGTGCTGCTCGGCGCCGCGGTCGTGGCACTGATGCTGCCGCTGGTGCTCTCCGAGCAGGACCCGTCGGGGGCGCCGTGGTGGCTGGTGGGCGTCGCGGTGCTGCTCGTCCTGCTCTTCGTGGCCTGGGAACGGCGCGCGCGGCGGACCCACGGGCACCCGTTGGTGAACTTCGGGCTGCTGCGGACCCGCAGCTACTCGCTGGGCACCTCGCTCGGCCTGCTCTACTTCGCCGGCTTCACCTCGATCTTCTTCGTGCTCACGCTCTTCCTGCAGCAGGGCCGTGGGTTCACGCCCCTGCAGGCCGGGCTGGCCCTGACCCCGTTCGCCCTCGGATCCGCGGCCTCCTCGGCGTTCAGCGGCCGGCTGGTCGCCCGTTACGGCAAGCCCCTCGTGGTCTCCGGGCTGCTCGGGGTCGTCGTCGGGCTCGTCGCCACCGACGTCGTCCTGCGGCTGAACCCGTCGAGCGTGGGCTGGGCGATCGCGATCCCGCTGCTCGTCGCGGGGATCGGCGGCGGCTTCGTCGTCGCCCCCAACCAGACGCTCGCCCTGGAGGAGGTCCCCGTCCGCGAGGGCGGCACGGCGGCCGGGGTGCTGCAGACCGGTCAGCGCATCGGCTCGGCGGTCGGCATCTCGGCGGTCGGCTCGGTCTTCTTCGGATCGCTGGCCTCGAGCCGCGGCGACTGGTCGTCCTCGATCAGCTCCGGCCTCGTGGTGACCGTCGGCCTCGTGATCCTCGCCCTCGTGGTGGGGATCGCCGACCTCGTCACCGACCGGGTCGCCCGCCGCCGTCGCGCGGCACGGGCCGACGCGCCCACCGACCAGGAGGCGCTCGCGCTGCCCGCGGGCCCGGCCGACGGCGGAGTCCACGACGGGTCTCCTGACGACGGGTCCGGCGCGTCCCCTGGCGGCGGCTCCGGCGGCGGGGTGTCCCCCGACGGCCGGGCTCCCGACGGCGCGGTGCACGGGTCCCTGCCCGAGGTCACCGGACGGGTGGTGCGCGCCGAGGACGGCGACGCCGTGGCCGGTGCCGTGCTCACGCTCGTGGACGAGGCGGGCCACCAGGCCGCCCGCGCCGACGGGGACGCGGACGGCGGGTACCGGCTCGAGGCGGCCGCGCCCGGCTCGTACCAGCTGGTGGTGCGCGCGCCGGGCCGGCGCCCCGACGTCGGACGGGTGACGCTGAGCCGGCGACGCAGCGTCTGCGACGTCGTCCTGCAGCCCAGCGCGGCCGAGCATCTGCTGCCCGTCGTCGATTGATCCCCACGCGATCGGGGTACAGGGCCGTCCGACCGACGTGACAAGCCACGAGGAGGCGCCGCGTGTCCGCTGACGACAAGTTCGACAACAAGGCCCAGGAGCTCAAGGGCAAGGCCAAGGAAGCGCTCGGCGACGCCACCGACAACAAGGAGTGGAAGGCCGAGGGCAAGAAGGACCAGACCGTCGGCTCCCTCAAGAACGCGGGCGAGAAGATCAAGGACGCCTTCAAGTCCTGATCCTCGACGCCCCGGCGTCCCGTCCGGGCCGTACCTCCGGGTGCGGCCCGGACGTGTGTCCGGGCCCGGTCGTCCGGCTCGCGGTCAGACGCGCTTGAGCGGCGGCCGGGCCACGCCGTCGTCGCCGGCCAGCGAGGCCTGCGCGGGCGAGCGGGCCAGCACCACGACCCCGCCCAGCGCCAGCACCAGACCCGCCACGAAGCCGAACGCCCACCCGCTGCGGATGCCGTCGCCGAGCAGGACGAGCCCGAGCAGGCCCGGCGCGAGCGTCTCGGTCACGGCGAGCACGGCGACCACCGGGCCGACCGCCCCGCGGGCCAGCGCCACCGTGTACAGCCCCAGCCCGAGCGCCGCGTAGCCCAGCAGGGACCAGGCCACCGGGTCGCTGATCACGGTGCGCACCACCTCGCCGACGGGCCCGTCCAGGTCGACGAGCCGGACCGCCACCGCCGTGCCCCCGAAGCTCAGCCCGGCCAGGAACGCGAGCGGCACCGAGCGGCGGCTGCGCAGCGCCGTACCGATGCCGACGACGGCGAGGACCACGAGCACGACGATGAGCGCGATCGTCCCGCCGAGCCCGGAGTGCGGCAGCTCCCGGGTCTCCGCGCTGCCCACCAGCAGGCCCAGCCCGATGATGTTGGCGGCGGCGGCCACCAGGTCCACCCGGCGCAGCGGCGTGTCGAAGACCCAGTGGGACGCGACGACGGTGATCGCCACCTGTCCGGCGACGATCGCCTGCACGGCGACGATCGGCATGTACCGCAGGGCCAGGACCGTCAGGACCCAGCCCATGATGTCGAGCAGCAGCCCGCCGAGGTAGAGCGGGCTCGTCACCACCCCGGCGGCGTGGGTGGCCCGGCGGGTGGCCATCGCCTCGAGCATGGCCGCCCCGGCGTTGGCCGCCGCGGCCACGAGGGCGGCGGCGAGGCCGAGGACCAGCACGAGCTCCTCCTGGGTCGCCGTCGCCCGGTCGTGGTCACGTCGGACACCGCGGCGCCGGCTCCGGGCCGTTGCCCGGCGACCGCGAGGGCCGCCCGGGCAGAGTGTGCCCGGACAACACGCTCCTCGCGTGCCGTCCGGGACCGGCGACACGCCGACCGGATACCCACCCGGGGAGCCCGGGACCGGAGGGTGGAGAGGCCGTGACGGCCGGATGGTGGCTCGTGGCCGGGACGGCGGCGGTGGCGCTGCTGGTGCTCGTCGCCGCGCTGGGGTGCTGGGCGCGGCGGGCGTCGTTGCCCGGACGGGCCGCGACGACGGTGCCGGTCGCTCTGGTCGTGGCCGCGGTCCTGCTCGGGCTCGCCGCGGCGGTGTTCACCCTCGTCGCCGACGACGCGGCCCTCGACGCCGCGGACGGGCCGGTGCTGGGGTGGCTGGTCGGCCACCGCTCCCCGGGGTGGACGGCCGCGGCGGAGACGGTGTCGCTGGTCGGCGGCACCCTCGGCACCGGCGGTCTCGCCGTGCTGTCGGCGGTGGTCCTGTGGGTGCGCGACCGTCGGGCGCGGGCCGTCGGGTGGGTCGTCGCGGTGGTTGTGGGATCGCTCACCATCCGCGGGCTCAAGGGCGCCGTGGAACGGCCCCGGCCCCCGGTCGCGACCCGGCTGACCGTGGAGACCTCCACGTCGCTGCCGTCCGGGCACTCGCTGATGGCTGTCCTGGGCCTCGGGCTGACCGTCGCGGCCGTGCTCACCCTCGTGCCCGCCGCCGCCGACGGCTCGTCGGGACGGCGGCTCGTCCGGGCGGCAACGGTGCTGGTCGGGGCCGTCCTCGCGCTGGGCATCGGACTCAGCCGTGCCTACCTCGGCGTGCACTGGACCACGGACGTCCTGGCCGGGTGGCTGCTCGGCGGTGCGCTCCTGGCGCTCACCATCGGATTCTGCGTGATGATCGAGTCGCACGTGACGGAGATCCATCCCTCGGAAGGAGTATCTGCCTCGCCGCTACGCTGACGGACCGCAGATGATCTCGTGTTCGAGCGGGCAATAGCGTCACTCGAATGCGCTGTCTAGGGTTTTCGCTACAGCGCCGTCCGAGGGGAAACGGGGGTCCCGCGTGGAGCAGGTGCCGCTCCTGGTCCTCGGCGCCGGGATCGACGGACTGGCCGCGGCCCTGTGCCTCGCGCACCAGGGCTTCCCCGTCCATCTGCTGGAGCGGGGACCGGACCCGGAGTCCCTCGACGACGCCGGCCCGTCGGGCTCGATGGTCCTGCGGCCGTCCGCCGCGCGGGTCCTGCAGGGTCTCGGGCTGCTCGACGGGCTGCGGCCGCGGACCCTCGAGGTGCAGCGCTACTGCCACCTCGACGCGGCGACCGGCCAGCCGCTGCGCAAGGTCGAGCTCGGTGACGTCGCCCGGGCCCGCTTCGGCTATCCGTGCCTGATCGTGACCCGGCGCGACGTGCGGCGCTGCCTCGCGCAGGCGTGCGCCGCCGACGAGATGATCGGCGTCCAGTACGAGTGCCGCCCGACGTCCGTCGAGGACATCGGTGACGCCGCACTGGTGACGCTCGAGGACGGTGCGCAGTGGCGCGCCGAGGCCCTCGTCGGCGCCGACGGAGCCTCCAGCCGCGTCCGGGCCCTCCTCGAGGCCGGGACGGGAGCGCTCTCGCCGACCTTCGTCGTGCGCCGCACCACGGTGGCCTCGAGCGCGGGCGAGCCCGCGAGCCCCGAGCTGCGCGTCTGGTCGGGTCCCCAGCTCCAGGCGATGCGGCTGCCCTCGCCCCACGGGGGCGCGGAGGTCGTCCTCATCGTGCGCGCCGACCTGCCGCCCGCCGAGCGGGAGTGGATCGTGTCCCGACTCGAGCCCGAGCTCCGGCGGTCGGTGAGCGCCGTCGTCGCCCGCGAGCCCGAGCAGGTCCTGGCCCACCAGCGCCCCCTCTCGCGGTGGACCCGCAACCGCCTCACCGTGCTCGGCGCGGCGGCCCAGCCGCTCCTGCCGCACGCCGGCGAGGAGGAGAACCAGACCCTGCTCGACGCGCACGCGCTCGGCGCGGCCTTCGACCGCTCCGACGGCCGGATCCTCCCCGGGCTCGAGGGGTACGAGACGCTGCGCGCCCCGGCCCGCGCCGCCTGCGCCGCGCGCGTGGCCGAGTTCGCCGCCCTCTCGCACGCCGAGGGCCTCACCCGGCGCCTGCGCGACCGGCTGTGGGCACGGGAGGCCGTGGACGAGGTCGCCGAGGTGCTCGGCGAGGTGTAGGTGCGCTTGACTGCCCGGCGTGACGACCCCTGCCTGGACCCCCGCCACGACGTCGGTGAACGGCATCCGGCTGCACCACCGGGTGGCCGGCGACGGTCCCCCGGTCGTGCTCCTGCACGGCTGGCCGCAGACCGGCTGGTGCTGGCGCCGCGTCGTGGACGACCTCGCCCGGGACCACACCGTGATCGTCCCGGACCTGCGCGGCTACGGCGCCTCCGACAAGGCCCGCACCGGGATGGACAAGCGGACCATGGCCGCCGACCTCTCCGCGCTGATCGGGCGGCTGGGGTTCGACGAGACGGGTGTCGTCGGGCACGACCGCGGCGGGCGGGTCGCCCACCGGTGGGCGCTCGACCGGCCGGCCGAGGTCACCCGGCTCGCCGTGCTCGACATCGCCCCGACCCGGGCCACCTGGGCCCGCTTCGACGCCGACCTCGGCGCGAAGTACTGGCACTGGCTCTTCCACCTGCAGCCCGACCTGCCCGAGCGGCTCGCGGGCGCCGACGTCGACGGCTACCTGCGGTACTTCTTCGAGAAGTGGACGACGGCGCGCGAGCACGTCGACGAGGCCGTGCCGGTGTACGTCGAGGCGTTCTCGAAGCCGGGCGCGCTGCGCTGCGGCTTCGACGACTACCGGGCGGACACGGTCGACGCCGCCCACGACGACGAGTCCTTCGCCGCGGGCGACCGCCTCGACGTCCCGCTCCTGGCCCTCTGGGGTGCCGACGGCGTGATGGCGACCCTGCCGATCCTCGACCTGTGGCGCGAGTACCACCGGTCCCCCGACGAGGTCCGGGGTCGCGCGATCGACGGCTGCGGGCACTTCGTGCCGGAGGAGGCCGCCGAGGAGCTGATCTCCGAGCTGCGGACGTTTCTTTCCGGAGGCTGATCAGGTGAGGATGCGGGGATGACCACGTCTCCCCTCGCCGTCGAGAAGGACCCTGCCGCACTCGGGTTCGACCCCTCACGGCTCGCCCGCATCGACGACCACTTCCGCCGCTACGTCGACGACGGCCGTCTCGCCGGCTGGCAGGCCGTGGTCACCCGGCGCGGGCACGTGGTGCACGCGAGCGAGGCGGGCCTGCGCGACGAGGAGGCAGGCCTGCCCGTCGAGCCGGACACCCGGTGGCGCATCTTCTCGATGACCAAGCCGATCACCTCGGTCGCGGCCATGATCCTCTTCGAGCGGGGCGAGCTCGAGCTCACCGACCCGATCAGCCGCTGGCTCCCCGCGTTCGCCGAGCCGCGGGTCTACCTGCGCGGGTCGGCCGGCGCACCGCTGACCATGCCCAGCCCCGAGCCGATCCGCGTCTGGCACCTGCTCACCCACACCGCCGGGCTGACCTACGGCTTCCACCACGCCCACCCGATCGACGAGATGTACCGCGCGGCCGGCTTCGAGTGGGGCGTGCCCGCCGGGCTCGACCTCGCCGGCTGCGTCGACGCGTGGGCCCGCATGCCACTGGTCCACACCCCCGGCACCGAGTGGAACTACAGCCAGGCCACCGACGTGCTCGGGCGGCTCGTCGAGGTCGTCTCCGGGCGCAGCCTCGACGCCTTCCTCGACCAGGAGATCCTCACACCGCTCGGCATGACGGCCACGGCGTTCGCCGCCGACGACCCCTCCCGCACCGCGGCGCTCTACGCGCGCACGCCCGACGGCTCGCGGGTCCGGGCGGACGGGTTCGGCGCGCCGTTCCTCGAGCCCCCGACGTGGCTCTCGGGCGGCGGCGGGCTGGTGTCGACCGCTCACGACTACCACCGGTTCACCCAGATGCTGCTCCGCGGCGGCGAGCTCGACGGGGTCCGGATCCTGGGCTCGCGCACCGTGGCCTACATGGGCCGCAACCACCTGCCCGGCGGGGCCGACCTGACCGAGGTGGGGCGGCCGCTGTTCGCCGAGATGCCCTTCGACGGGGTGGGCTTCGGGCTCGGGTTCTCGGTGGTGCTCGACCCGACGCGGTACCGGACGCTCTGCAGCGTGGGCGAGATGGCCTGGGGCGGGGCGGCGAGTACCGCCTTCTGGGTCGACCCGCTCGAAGAGGTCACCGCCCTCTTCTTCACCCAGTTGATGCCCTCGAGTGCCTATCCGATCCGGAGCTCGCTCCGCCGACTGGTCTACCAGGCCCTCGTGGACGAGCCGTCGCGGGCGTCCTGACGGCCCAGGATGAGGTCTGCGTGTGCTCGTCGTGAGCGCCTGCACACGCAGTGTCATGTTCCTGAGGAGATCGCGGGTCACCCTGAGAGAGGGCTGCACAGCCCATCCCCGCTCTGTAGCGTCTGCGGGCGCCATCGGGCAGCCGATGAGCACGGGGCGAGGGAGACGGATGAGCGCGACGCCGGGGCCACGACGACGACCTACCGGACCGCACCCGGAACGCGGCGCCACGGACACGGCCGGGGTTCCCGAGCCGCGGTCCGGGCCCGAACCGGGGGGAACGGGGGTCGTCTCGGGCGTCCCCACCCAGCGCACGGCGGCCGATGTCTACCGGGTCAGCGAGGAGCAGGTGCACCGCGCACGGATGGCGGTCGCCCGCAACGCGCTGGACTCCGACGACTGCCGGGAGCTGCTCGACATGCTCGGGCTGATCGGCGAGCCGGGTGAGCCGCCACCGGTCCGTCGCTGACGGCTGCGTGGTGGCGGGGCGCGGCGGTCGCGTCCCGCCGTCGTAGCGTGGGCTCCACCATGGTCCAGGTTCCTCCGCAGCCCGCCTCCCCGGACGCGGCGCGGCCCGACGGCCCGGCGCCCGCCGTCCGGGCCCGTGCGGGCCCTCGCCAGGCGCGTGCCCGCGCGACCCGCGAGACGATCGTGGCCGCCGCGGCCCACGAGTTCGCCGCGCAGGGCTACCAGGGCGCGTCGCTCTCGAAGATCCTCGAACGCAGTGGGGTCACCAAGGGCGCCCTGCACTTCCACTTCGCGTCCAAGGAGGCGATGGCACGGGCCGTCGCCGAGGTGATGGAGCGTCGCTTCCCGGAGTTCCTGCAGGTCTTCACGGACCGGGGGGAGGACGTCCTGACGACGGCGGTGCACCTGGCCATCGGGATCGCGGACCTGCTGGGCGACGACGTCTACTGCCGCGCCGGGATGCGCGTCGTGAGCGAGGGTGCGCTCGGGCCCGAACTGACGCCCTGGCCCTACCGGTACTGGGAGGACGTGTTCATCGACCTGCTCGCCCGGGCGCGGGAGGAGGGATCGCTGCGCGAGGACGTCGATTCCCGTGAGCTCGCCCGGACCGTGGTCGCGCTCGGGCACGGGCACCGCGTCGTCTCCACCGCGACCGCCGGGCTCGCCGACCTGCGTGAGCGGGCCGTCGCGTCCTGGGAGCTGATCCTGGGCTGCGTCGCCGCGCCCTCCTGGCTCACGACGTGGGACGCGGCCGGCGGCATGGCCGGCGTCCCCGTCGGACTCACCGCGCCGGCCCAGGACGGGGGTGGCTGACGGCGGGTGGAACCCGTCCCGTAGGCTTGCCATCGCACCCAACGGGCAGGTCGCTGGTGCTGGAGGGGGTAAGGTCCTCGCGTCAATCGGAGGAGCGCCGAGCCCCCATCGTTCAGTGGCCTAGGACTCCGCCCTTTCAAGGCGGCAACGCGGGTTCGAATCCCGTTGGGGGTACGCAGTAGCCTGGCCCACGGTCAGGATGAACTGAAGATCAAGGCCCAGTGGCGCAGTTGGTTAGCGCGTCGCCCTGTCACGGCGAAGGTCGCGGGTTCGAGTCCCGTCTGGGTCGCACAGTCGTGCACACGTCTCGTGCGTGGTCGCCGACAAGGCCAGGTAGCTCAGTCGGTACGAGCGATCGCCTGAAAAGCGATAGGTCGGCGGTTCGACCCCGCCCCTGGCCACCCGATCTCCCGGCAGGGACCGCTCGCTCGGTCCGAAGCCGTGGTCTGCGACGAAGATCCGGACTTCGTGAGCGAGTCGCATCGCCTCTTGCGCGTGTCGCTCCCGAGATCGCGATCATGGTCGGTCAGCCGAGCGAGGCGCGGATGACACCCCGTCACCCGGAGCAGTCGCATCGGCCGGCCGGACGCGTAACGGGCCACCTCCTGGTCTCACCCGATGTGACCTGTCCGGCTGCGACGATTGAGGTCGTTCGATCGTGGACAACCGAAGTGTGGTCACGGCGATCCGCGCACGGGTCGCCTCCCCACCACGATCGGAAGGTCCACACCCGTGCCGAGCACCGTTCCCGCCCTGGTCACCGAGGGCGCCGACAAGCCGCTCGAGCGCTCCACGATCGAGCGCCGGGACCCGAGGCCGCACGACGTCGTCATCGACATCGCGTACGCGGGCGTCTGCCACTCGGACATCCACCAGGCCCGCGACGAGTGGGGCGGCAGCGAGTTCCCGATGGTCCCGGGCCACGAGATCGCGGGCACCGTCTCCGCCGTCGGCTCGGACGTCAGCAAGTACTCCGTCGGCGACCGTGTCGGCGTCGGCTGCTTCGTCGACTCCTGCCGCGAGTGCGAGAACTGCCGCGCCGGCGAGGAGCAGTTCTGCACCCAGGGCGAGGTGCAGACCTACAACAGCCGTGAGTACACCGGCGAGCAGACCTTCGGCGGCTACTCGACGCAGGTCGTCGTCGACGAGAACTACGTGCTCGGCATCCCCGAGGGCATCGGCCTCGACGTCGCCGCGCCGCTGCTCTGCGCCGGGATCACGCTCTACACGCCGCTGACCCACTGGGGTGCCGGCCCCGGCAAGAAGGTCGCCATCGTCGGTATGGGCGGGCTCGGGCACATGGGCGTCAAGATCGCCCACGCCCTCGGCGCCGAGGTCACCGTGCTCTCCCAGACGCTGTCCAAGCAGGAGGACGGCAAGCGTCTCGGGGCCGACCACTACTACGCCACCTCGGACGAGAACACCTTCACCGAGCTGGCCGGCACGTTCGACCTGATCGTCAACACCGTCTCGGCCGACCTCCCGGTCCAGGACTACCTGGCCCTGCTGCGTGTCGACGGGTCGATGGTCAACGTCGGCATCCCGGTCAACCCGGCCTCGGTCCACGCCGGGGTCCTCGCGGGCGGCCGCCGCAGCCTCGCCGGCTCGAAGATCGGCGGCATCCGCGACACCCAGAAGATGCTCGACTTCTGCGCCGAGCACCACATCGGCGCCGAGATCGAGACGATCACGGTGGACGACGTCAACAAGGCCTACGACCGCGTCGTGGACTCCGACGTCCGCTACCGCTTCGTCATCGACACCGCGAGCTTCCAGGCCTGATCACCACGGGTCCGCACGACGACGGCCCGGTCACCTCGCCGAGGTGACCGGGCCGTCGTCGTGCGGTGGGGCCTGGGACTAGAGGAGCCCGAGGCTCCGGAACGGCCCGCCGGTCGCCACGGTGAGGTTCCCGGGGGCGCCGTGGCCGCGGGCGTAGGCGAGCATCTTGGCGAGGTCGCCGATGCCGTTGGTCCCCGGCGCGGGGGTGAAGTTCAGCGTCGAGAGGACGCCCAGCGCCGTGCCGTCGGACGAGAGGAACGCGCTGCCGGAGTCGCCCGGGATGCCGGGGGTCACGGTGGCGACGATGTGGCTCCAGCCGTGGCCCTGGTCGCCCAGGCTCGTGCCGACCTTGGGGCTGAGCACTCCGACGCCGCCCCGCAGCTCGGAGTTGCCGTAGCTCGCGACCCGCTCGCCCGGCGTCGTCCCGTTCGTGTCCACGCCGGTCGGCCCGCCGAAGAACGGCACGGCAGGGCTGACCGCCGCGACGTCGGCCGGGTCGATCTCGACGAGCGCGAGGTCGTTGTAGGCGCAGGCGTCGGGGTCGGACTCGCCGCTGTGCTGCATCGCGAGCCAGGAGTTGTAGACCAGCTTGCCGGGCTTCGAGGCGCCGCTGATCGCCACCGGCGTACCGAGCGGCAGGGACTTCGAGGTGCAGCCGTCGGTCTCGTCGGCCGAGCCGGTGCCCGAGCAGTGGGCGGCCTGGCCGAGGTAGGTCCTGCCGCCGCCGGTGTAGACGAAGTTCGCGGTGCACTGGGCGCCGGCCGTACGCATCTGCACCCCGGGGTGCACGCCGCCGCCCATCGCCGCGCCGAGGTCGGGTCCGGCGGCCGGGGCGGGTGCCGGGACGGCCATGTTCGGCACCGGCGGGGGTGCCGGCGCCGGGTCGGCCCAGGCCGAGCCGAAGGTGGCGGCGGTCAGCGCCGCAGCCCCGACCAGCACCGTCGCGAGCCGTCGTCCCCGCTCCCCGCGCATGACCACCCCGATCCCCGTGTCATCGACCTCGGGGTGTCAAACGCGTGTGATCGGTGCTGGTGACGCACGATCCGGAGTCATCCACGCACGCACCGTGAGCAGGGTTCGGCTCAGCGGGTCTGCAGGGCCGCCCAGGTGGTGGCCGCCGCGACGCCGCCGTCGGCGGCCAGGGTCTGCCCGTTGATCCAGCGGCTCTCGTTCGACATGAGGAAGGCGACCACCGAGGCGATCTCGTCGGCCTCGGCGTCCCGTCCCGCGGCGGAGCGCTGGCGGGCGAGCCGGCGCGGGTCCGACGAGCGCTCGAACTCGGCGAGCTGCGGAGTCCGCACGGGCCCGGGGGCGACGGCGTTCATCCGCACCCCGTCCGGCCAGGTCAACGTCGAGGACGCCGTCGTGTACGCGAGGACGGCCTCCTTCGAGATGTCGTAGATCGGCCGGTCGGGGCGGCGCTCGCGGCACCACCGCAGGCCCTCCTCGAAGGAGGTGGTCGCCAGCAGCGGCCGGATCTCGGCGAGGTGGGCCACCCAGTGCCTGCCCTCGGAGGACGACACGTTGACCACCGAGCCGCCGCGCTGGATGCGCGGGAGCAGCCGCTCGGTGAGGTGGCGCATGCCGAGGAAGTTGACGGCGAGCACCTGGTCGCCGGGCGAGGTCCCGGGCAGGCCCGCGACGTTGGCGAGGGCGTCCACCCGCTCGTCGAGCCGCTCGACGGCGGCGTCGATCGACCGCGGGTCGGTCAGGTCGCAGCGGACGTGGGCGATCTCGCGGTCCGGCGGTTCCCGACGGTCGAGCCCGACCACGGTCACCCCGTGGCGGGCCAGGAACTGCGCGAGCGCGCGGCCCACCCCCGAGGAGGCTCCGGTGACGACGAAGACGGTGCTCATGGCATCGGACAGAGTAGACGGCGACTCGCCGGTCACGGCCAGGTGATGCTCGACGCCCTCACTGGTCCCCTCGGGTGACCCTCGTCGTCACGCTTCGTCCGACCGGACCAGACATCGGCGGGCCTGAAGACCTCCGTCGGCGGCTCTGACTTGGCACCATGGGTGACGTGCAGCTCTTCGTCGTCGATGCGTTCACCTCCGTGCCCTTCACCGGCAACCCGGCCGGGGTCTGTCTGCTCGACGGCGACGTCGACCACGTGGCGGACGCGGGCTGGATGCAGGACGTCGCGGCCGAGATGCGGCTCTCCGAGACCGCGTTCGTCGACCTGTCCACGCTCGAGGAGACCGGCGAGATCGGACTGCGCTGGTTCACCCCCACCGTCGAGGTCGACATCTGCGGGCACGCGACGCTCGCGTCGGCGCACGTGCTGCTCGAGGAAGGGCTCGCGACGCCACCCTTCGCGTTCCGCACCGCGTCCGGGGTGCTGCGTGCCGACCGGGCGGGCCGCGACGCCATCTCGCTGGACTTCCCCATCGACGTCCCGGTCCCCGGCCTGCCCGGCGGGTACTTGGCCGACGAGTTCGCGGACGCGCTGGGGGCCTCGGTGATCGCGGTCGCGCGCTGCCGCTACGACGTCCTGGTCGAGGTCTCGGCCGCCGCCGAGGTCCGGGAGCTCGAGCCCGACCTCGCGGTGCTGCGGGCCGCGACCGGGCGCGGCGTCATCGTGACGGCGGCCGCCGACGACGGGAAGGACGACGCCGACTTCGTCTCCCGCTTCTTCGCGCCCGCCGTCGGCATCGACGAGGACCCGGTCACCGGCTCCGCGCACTGCTGCCTCGCGCCGTACTGGGCCGCGAAGCTGGGCAAGCCCTCGCTGGTCGGGGCGCAGCTCTCCCGGCGCGGCGGGACGGTCGGGGTCGAGGTGGCCGGCGAGCGCGTGCTGCTGCGGGGGAACGCGGTGACGATCACCCGGGGCGAGCTGGTGGTGTAGGAGACCTCCGCACCGACGACCCGTACGCACCGACGACGCCTCGTGCAGCACGAGGAACGAGTGCCGACCGAGCATGCGGGGTCCTGGTGCGGCTAGCGCCGCAGGGGCGCGATGACCTGCTCGGCGAACCGCAGGACCGGCTCGGTGGACGCCGGGTTCCCGAAGTCCATGACGAAGTGGTCCGCGCCCGCGGCGTGGCGCGCGGCCAGCTCGTCGACCAGGCGGGCGGACTCGTCGTCGGTCTCGGGCAGGGCCCGCTCGAGGGTCACCGACACCTCGATCGCCGCCGGGTCGCGCCCCGCCTCCTCGGCCGAGCGCCGCACGATGTCGAGGCGCCGGTCCCACGCCGGGCCCTCGGCGGCCGGGGCGTTCCACGCATCGGCGATCCGGCCCACCAGCGGCAGCCCGATCTTCTCGCCCGCGGCGCCGACGCACACCCGCGGCGGCGGGACCGGGAGCGGCGGCGCGGCGGCCCCGTCGATGCGGAAGTACCGGCCCTCGAAGGACGGCGAGTCCTCGGTCCACATCCGCCGGCAGATCGTCACGGCCTCCTCGAGCTGCGCGAACCGCACCGAGGGCTTCGGGAAGTCGTAGCCGTAGGCCGCGTACTCCTCGGCACGCCAGCCCGCGCCGATCCCGAGGACGAACCGGCCGCCGGAGAGGTGCTGCAGCGTCGCCGCCATCTTGGCGAGCAGCGGCGGGTGCCGGTAGCCGACGCCGAGGACGTGGTGGCAGAGCTCGACGCGCTCGTGCCGGGCCGCGAGCCACGTCAGCGTCGTCCACGCCTCCATGAACGGGTCGGTCGGCGTGTCCATCCCGTAGAAGTGGTCCGCCAGCCACAGCGAGTCGAAGTGGGGCAGGGCCGTCGGCAGGATCGCGGTGTCCTGGTCGACGACGATCGGCCGGTGGTCGCTGAACCGGTTGCCGATCGCGGGGGAGAGCCAGCCGAACCGGGGCGTCCTCGTCACCGCGGCATCGTGGCAGTCCGGTCCGCTCCGCGCCGTACCGTGGCGCGACTCACAGGTCCCCGCCCTCGTCGAGCAGCCGGTCGATCTCCCGGCGCAGCAGACCCAGCCGGGCCTCGCGCACGAGCGGGATGTCCCGCCGGCGGCGTCGGACGTCGGCCAGGTCGATCTCCACGGTGAGCGTCTGCTCGGCGTCGGCGCCCTCGCCGCACTCGCCGACCACCTCGCCCCAGGGGTCGACGATGTGCGACCCGCCCCAGAACGTGAGCCCGCCCTCGACGCCCACGCGGTTCACGAACACGACGAACAGCTGGTAGATGCGCCCGTAGAACGTCGTGATGTTGCGCC
Source organism: uncultured Actinomycetota bacterium (assembly GCA_963849235.1). GTDB lineage: Bacteria > Actinomycetota > Actinomycetes > Mycobacteriales > Pseudonocardiaceae > Actinomycetospora. The sequence continues at coordinate 64,909 of CAWKGY010000025.1, forward strand.
AGTACTCGCGGGACTCGTAGCGCTCCGGGGACATCGACTGCGCCGAGTTCGCCGGGACGAGGAGCAGGTGCGCGCCGTCCTGGGTCGACAGGAAGGCCACCTGGGGCTGCCAGGCGTCGTTGCAGATCAGCGTGGCCGCCCGGTGCCGCCCGCCGCGCACCCCGTAGGCCCGCGAGTGCTGGCCGGGCAGGAAGTGCTTGCGCTCCTCGAAGGTCGCGTAGGTCGGCAGGTAGAGCTTGCGGTGCACGTGGACGAGGTTGCCGTCCTCGTAGTAGCCCGCGCTGTTGTAGGTGTGCAGGCCGTGGCTGCCGGCCTCCGGGTAGCCGATGAGGATCCCCGCGCCGCCCGCCCGCTGGGAGAGCCGCAGCAGTCGGCGGTCGTCGGGGGCCAGCGACAGGTCCTGGGTCACGTCGCCGACCTGGTAGCCGGAGAGCGCGAGCTCGGGGAAGACGACGAGGTCGGACTCCGCCTCGACGGCCTCGCCCATCACCCGCTCGGCACGCTTGAGATTGCCGTCGAGGTCGCCGAGGGTGGCATCGGTCTGGGCCAGGGTGATCCGCACGATGGCTCCTCGGGTCACGTCTCGGACGGCGGTCGCGAACGGAACCGGGGCCACGGCGCCTCGGGTTCCTCACGGCGGTCGGCGCGCTCGGCGCGTGAGCACGACGGCACCGAGGACCAGACCACCGAGGCCGGCAACCCCCGCGGTGCCGATCAGCGCGACCGCGCGCGCACCGGAGTGTGCATCCCCGCCGCCGGTCAGGTCGACCCGGCCCGGCACCGCGTCCTGCGCACCCGCCGTCGCGGCCGACTGCGGGCCCGTGACCGGCGCGGACAACGCGGCGACGGGGTCGACGATCCCGGCCCCGACGGCGTCGTCGCGGGGGCCCGCGGCGTCGGCCGTCGCGACGATCCGCGCCGTCACCTGGCGGGCGGAGAGCGTCGGGAAGCGGGCCCGCACGAGGGCCGCGACGCCCGACACGTAGGGCGCCGCGAAGCTGGAGCCCTCGATCGGCGAGCCCGCCGGGTCGCCCGTGCCGCCGCCGGCGGGCTGCACGCGGTCGACGAGGCCACCCCCGGTGGGCGAGAGCGACACGACGTCCGTGCCCGGCGCGGCGACCGACACCCACGGCCCCCGCACGGTCCGCGGGGAGGGGCGCCCGTCCTGCCCGACGTACCCGACGGAGAGCACGTCGTCGCCGAACCAGGCCGGCGCCACGACCTGGTCCCTCGTGGCCGGACCCGGCTCCTGCCCCGACGGGTCGCTCTGCACGCACGCACCCGACCCGGCGTTGCCCGCCGCCGCGACCACGACGACGTTGCGGTCGACCGCCGCGCGGACGGCGGCCCGCAGCGGCGCGAGCACCCGGGGCGCGACCGCCACCGGCAGGCAGGCCGCCTCGGAGATGTTGACGACGGTCGCGCCGAGGTCGACCGCGTGCAGCACGGCCCGGGCGAGGGTGACCACGTCGCCCGCGCCCGGCCCGGCGCGGCCGGGCACGGCCACCGTCGCACTGCTCTGGCGGATCGCGAGCACCCGCGCCTCGGGGGCGACCCCGACGAAGCCGGAGGGCTGCGACGACGGGCTCGGGGACGACGGGCTCGGGGACGACGGGTCCGGTGCCGCGGCGACGATGCCCGCGACCAGCGTGCCGTGCCCGTCGCAGTCGGCGGTGCCGGTGTCGCCGGGACCCACGAAGTCCCCGCCGTCGACGAGCCGCCCCGCGAGCCGTGGGTGGGGCGCGACCCCGGTGTCGATCACGGCGACCGTCTGCCCGCCTCCCCGTCCCCAGCGCCACGCGTCGCCGAGCCGCAGCCGGTCCTGCGCCCACGGCCGCGTCGTCGTCCCGCCCGCGTCCTCGCCCAGCGGCGCCACGCAGGCGACCCGCTGGGTCGCCCCGGTGACCGGTGACGGTGACGGGTCGAGTCCCGCGAGCAGTGCCGGGTCCGGGGCCGGCGGCACTGGCAGGTCGGCGGCCGCGGCCGGAGCCGCGCCGAGCACCGCGAGCAGGACGACGAGCAGCGCGCCCGCCGCCCGTGTGCCCCCGGTCACGCGACGAGCGTAGGACGCGAGGATCGTCCGCCGTGGCCGATTCGCCGACCCCGTGCGCGCGAGGACGGCGACGGGGTGGCGCGCGCAGCTTAGGCTGGAACGGTGCCCCGACCGGTGATCCTCACGGTGGACGACGACCCCGGGGTCTCCCGGGCCGTCGCCCGCGACCTCCGTCGCGAGTACGGCGAGTTCCACCGCATCGTCCGGGCCGACTCGGGCGAGGCGGCCCTGGAGGCCCTGCGCGAGATCGCGCTGCGCGGCGAGCAGGTCGCCGTGATGCTCGCCGACCAGCGCATGCCGCGGATGAGCGGGGTGGAGTTCCTCGAGCAGGCGATGGACATCTTCCCGCGGGCCCGGCGCGTGCTGCTGACCGCGTACGCCGACACCGAGGCCGCGATCACCGCGATCAACGTCGTCGACCTCGACCACTACCTGCTCAAGCCCTGGGACCCGCCGGAGGAGAAGCTCTACCCGGTCGTGGACCAGCTGCTCGAGGCCTGGCGGCGCTCGCCCGACCGGCCCGCCACCGAGACGCGCATCGTCGGTCACCGCTGGTCGGCGCGCTCCTACGAGCTGCGTGACCTGCTCGCCCGCAACCAGGTGCCCTTCCGCTTCCACCTCGCCGACGACCCCGAGGGCCACCGCCTGCTCGAGGCCGCCGGTCTCGACGGGGCGCGCCTGCCCGTCGTCGTCACCGGCGAGGGCACGGCGCTGGTGGACCCCACCGACGCCGAGGTCGCCCAGGAGGCGGGCCTCGCGACGCACGCCGTCGACGCGCTGTACGACCTCGCGGTCGTCGGCGGCGGACCGGGCGGGCTCGGCGCCGCCGTGTACGGCGGGTCGGAGGGACTGCGCACCGTGCTCGTCGAGTCGGTGGCCACCGGCGGACAGGCGGGCACCTCCAGCCGCATCGAGAACTACCTCGGGTTCCCCGACGGCGTCTCCGGCGCGCAGCTCACCGACCGCGCCCGACGCCAGGCGGTGAAGTTCGGGGTGGAGATCCTCACGACGCGGACCGTCACCGGGCTCGCGATCCGCGGCGGGGTGCGGGTGCTGACGTTCGACGACGGCAGCGAGATCGCCGCCCACGCCGTCGTGCTCGCGACGGGGGTCTCGTACCGCACCCTCGAGGTCCCGGGGCTGACCGAGCTGGCCGGGCTCGGGGTCTACTACGGCGCCGCCACCACCGAGGCGCCGTCGTGCACGGGCGAGACGGTCTACGTCGTCGGCGGCGCGAACTCCGCGGGCCAGGCCGCCATGAACTTCTCCCGGTACGCCGAGCGCGTCGTCATGCTCGTGCGCGGGCCGTCGCTGCAGGCCTCGATGTCGCAGTACCTCATCGAGCAGATCGACGCCGTCGAGCACATCGAGGTCCGCGTCTGCACCGAGGTGGTCGGCGCGGCCGGCGACGAGCACCTGGAGAAGCTGACCCTGCGCGACCGGAACACCGGAGACGAGCAGGTCGTCGACGCGCACTGGCTGTTCGTCTTCATCGGCGCCGAGCCGCGGACGGACTGGCTGGACGGCGTGGTGGCCCGCGACGGTCACGGCTTCGTCCTCTCCGGGCCGGATCTGCCGCTCGGGCCGGACTCCCGCTCGCCGTCGGGATGGGAGGTCCCGGCGGGATGGGATTCGACCAGGGATCCGTTCCACCTGGAGACCTCCCTGCCCGGGGTGTTCGCCGTCGGCGACGTCCGGGGCGGGTCGGTGAAGCGCGTGGCCTCCGCAGTGGGCGAGGGCGCGATGGCGGTGAGCCTGGTGCACCGCTGGTTGGAGAACAGGTAGATGACCACCACCGAACGACCGGAACTGGACCCCGCGGCCCTCCGGGAGCTCTTCCTCTTCGAGTCCCTGGACGACACCCAGCTGGCCTGGATCGCCGAGCACGCCGACGTCGTCGACGCCCCGGCCGGCGAGGACGTGTGCCGCGAGGGCGAGCCCGCCCGCTGCTTCTGGGTCCTCTGCCGCGGCGAGATCGCGCTCATCCGGCTCTCCCGCGGGGACGAGGTGGAGATCAGCCGGTCCACCACCCCGGGCACCTACGGCGGGTCGACCGAGGCGTTCGTCCCCGGCGTCGAGCAGACCTACAAGCACACGCTGCGGGCCTGCTCCGACACGACGCTGCTCGCCCTGCCCGCCGCGGACTGGGCGGAGAAGCTGCGCGAGTGGTTCCCGCTGGCCATGCACCTGGTGGCGGGCCTGTTCATCGGGATGCAGCGCTCGTCGACGGCGATCGGGGAGCGGGAGCGCCTGCTCGCGCTCGGCTCGCTCTCGGCCGGCCTGACCCACGAGCTCAACAACCCGGCGGCGGCCGCCATCCGCGCCACCGAGTCGCTGCGCGACCGCGTGGCCGGCATGCGCCACAAGCTGGCGATGCTGGCCTCGGGGAAGCTCGACGGCGCGGTCGTCGCGCAGCTGGTGGACCTGCAGGAGGAGGCGGTGCTGGGGGTCGCGACCGCGCCCGAGCTCACCGCGATGCAGACCTCCGACGCCGAGGACGAGATCGGCGACTGGCTGGCCGACCGCGAGGTCAACGGCGCGTGGGACCTCGCTCCGGTGCTCGTGGCCGGCGGACTCGACTCCGAATGGCTGTCGAAGGTCGAGCGGACGGTGCCGGACGGCACGCTCGAGGCGGCGGTGCGCTGGATCGCCTACGCCGTCGAGACCGAGACGCTCATGGGCGAGATCACCGACGCCACGGCGCGGATCGGGACGCTGGTCAACGCCGCCCGGCAGTACTCGCAGCTCGACCGGGCGCCCTACCAGCCCTCCGACCTGCGGGTCCTGATCAAGTCGACCCTGACGATGCTCTCGCGCAAGCTCGAGGGGATCGAGCTGGTCAAGGACTTCGACCCCGATCTCCCGCAGGTGCCGTGCTACCCGGCCGAGCTCAACCAGGTGTGGACCAACATCGTCGACAACGCGGTCGGGGCGATGGGGGGGTCGGGGACCCTGACGGTCCGGACCCGGCGCGAGAACCAGACGGCCATCGTCGAGATCTCCGACACCGGCCCCGGCATCCCCGAGGAGGTCCGGCCACGGATCTTCGAACCGTTCTTCACGACGAAGGACGTCGGGGAGGGCACCGGCCTCGGCCTGGACATCACGTGGCGCATCGTCGTGAGCAAGCACCACGGCGACATCCGCGTGCACACCTCGTCGGAGGGGACGACCTTCGAGATCCGCTTGCCGATCGGTGAGCCGCTCGCGTAACCGGCACGTCACATTTGGTTACATGGCCTAAACAAGCCGGGTAGGCAGGTCCTGTCGACGACGACAGGAGGCACGGCCCATGTGTGGCATCGCAGGAACGGTCGACTTCACCGGGAACTTCGACCACGACCCCGCCGCTCGGGCGGCCGCCCAGGCCATGACGGACACCATGGCCTGCCGTGGCCCGGACGACGAGGGCCTCTGGACCACCGGCCACGCCGCGCTGGGGCACCGCAGGCTCGCGATCATCGACGTGCCGGGCGGGCACCAGCCGATGGTGCTCGACGACCCGGTGACCGGGGAGACCCGGCTCTCGATCGTCTACTCCGGCGAGGTCTACAACTTCACCGAGCTGCGCGAGGAGCTGGCGGGCAAGGGCCACCGGTTCCACACCGACTCCGACACCGAGGTCATCCTCCACGGCTGGCTGGAGTGGGGCGAGGACGTCGTCTCCCGGCTCAACGGCATGTTCGCGTTCGCCCTGTGGGACACCCGCCGCGACGAGCTCTTCCTCGTCCGCGACCGCATGGGCATCAAGCCGCTGTACTACTACCCGACGCCCGACGGGGTGCTCTTCGGCTCCGAGCCGAAGGCGATCCTCGCCCACCCGCGTGCCGAGGCCGTCGTCGACCTCGACGGCCTGCGCGAGCTCCTCTCCCACGTCAAGACCCCCGGCCACGGCGGCTACCGCGGGATGCACGAGGTCCGCCCCGGCTCGCTCGTGCGGGTCCGCCGCGAGGGCCTCTCGATCCGCCGCTACTGGCAGCTCGAGGCGCTCGAGCACACCGACGACCGCGACACCACCGTCGCGCGGGTGCGGGAGCTGCTCGACGACATCGTCTCCCGCCAGCTGATCTCCGACGTCCCGCTGTGCTCGCTGCTCTCCGGCGGCCTCGACTCGTCGGCCATCACCGCGCTGGCCGCCCAGCAGCTGCGCGACCAGGGCTCCGGGCCGGTGCGCTCGTTCTCGGTCGACTTCGTCGGCTACGAGGACTCCTTCGCCGCCGACCCGATGCGCGACACCCCCGACGGCCCCTACGTCCGCGAGCTGGCCGAGTACGTCGCGGCCGACCACGAGGCGATCACGCTCTCGAACGACGACCTCATGGACCCCCAGGCCCGCGCCGCGGTCCTGCGGGCCCGTGACCTGCCGCTCTCGCTCGGCGACATGGACACCTCGCTCTACCTGCTGTTCAAGGCGATCCGGGGCCGGTCGACCGTGGCCCTGTCCGGGGAGTCGGCCGACGAGGTGTTCGGTGGCTACCGCTGGTTCCACGACGAGAACGCCGTGAACGCCGACACCTTCCCGTGGATGGCGGCGCACTCGGCAGGCAGCGGGCCGCTGGACCTCTCGCGCAGCTTCTTCGACCCGGACCTGCTCAAGGCGCTCGACCTCCCGGGTTACGTCGACCAGTCCTACCGCGACGCGCTCGCCGAGGTCCCGCACGTGGACGGCGTCCCGGCGCAGGAGCGGCGGATGCGTGAGGTCTGCTACCTGCACCTGACCCGCTTCGTGCAGATCCTGCTCGACCGCAAGGACCGCATGTCGATGGCGAGCGGGCTCGAGGTCCGCGTCCCGTTCTGTGACCACCGACTCGTGCAGTACGTGTTCAACACCCCGTGGGCGCTCAAGACCTTCGACGGCCGCGAGAAGTCGCTGCTGCGCGCCGCCACCCGCGACGTGCTGCCCGCCTCGATCGTCGAGCGCGTGAAGAGCCCCTACCCGTCCACGCAGGACCCGGCGTACGAGAAGGCGGTGCGCGGCGACCTCGCCGACCTGCTCGCCGATCAGGACGCCCCCGTCCGCCGGCTCATCGCCCCGGAGAACATCCGCTCCGCGGTCGACGCGCCGTCCGACGCGGGCACGAGCCTCGAGGTGAACCGGGCCCAGATGGAGAACGTCCTGCAGCTCAACGCCTGGATGGAGCGCTACTCGCCGACCGTCCGGACCAGCTGACGGCTAGGCGACCACCGGAGCGCACCGGTGACGGCTGTCGGTAGCGCGACGGAGGAGCGCTGACGCAGCAACGGCACCTTGGCGCGAGGACGCGGGGCGCCCCCCGGTCGCCGTGGGGCAGCACGGCGACCGGGGGGCGCGGAAACCCCGTGCGGCCGGGCGCGGTCGGTCGCACGGGGTGTCGTGGGGGCGCGTCGTCGCGCCTCGGAGGTCGTCGACCTCTCGGGGCGTCGTACACGTAACGCTCCGGGAGCCGACGACGATGCGGGCGATCCGGACCCCTGTGGTCGCTTCGCAGTACAGCCTCCCGCGGTTCGCCCGGTCGGGTCGCTGACACGATGGGGGCACAATTCATGGGGTGAGCGCACAGGCACCGGAACGGGGACCGGCCGCACGGCCGGCCGGTGAGGCCGGCCTGACCGGTCTCGCGGACGACGAGGGCAAGCGCGCGCGCCTGCGGCGCATGAAGGCCGTGGCGACGGGGTTCCTCGTCGCGGCCGCCATCATCTGGATCGTCTTCCTCGCCTGGGAGCGCCACGGGGGGCCGGCGTTCACCGGGTACGTCCGCGCCGCGGCCGAGGCCGGCATGGTCGGCGCGTTCGCGGACTGGTTCGCCGTGACGGCGCTCTTCCGCCACCCCCTGGGGCTGAAGATCCCCCACACCGCGATCATCCCGCGCAAGAAGGACCAGCTCGGGGAGAGCCTGTCGGACTTCGTCGGCGAGAACTTCCTGTCGATCCCGGTGATCACCGACAAGCTGCGGTCGGCGCGCATCGCGAACCGGACGGGGGCGTGGCTCTCGCGCCGCGAGAACGCCGAGCGGGTCACGGCGGAGGCCGCGACGGTCGTACGCGGTGCGGTCGCGGTCCTGCGCGACGACGAGGTGCAGGCGGTCATCGACCAGGCCGTCACCCGCCGCGTCGTCGCCCAGCAGTGGGGCCCGCCGATGGGTCGGCTCCTCGAGGGGATCCTCGACGACGGGTCCCACCGCCGCGTCGTCGACCTGATCTGCGACCGTGCCTACGACTGGGTGCGCCTCAACCACGACACCGTGATGGCCCTGGTCAGCAAGCAGGCGCCGAGCTGGTCGCCCCGCTTCGTCGACGGCCTGATCGGCGACCGGCTCTACGCCGAGGCCCTCTCGTTCGCGTGGGCGGTGAAGTCCGACCAGGACCACCCGCTGCGCAAGGCGATCGACCGGTTCCTCACCAGCTTCGCCGGCGACCTGCAGCACGAGCCGGAGACCATCGACCGCGTCGAGTCGATCAAGATGCAGCTCCTCGAGCACCCCGACGTCCAGGGCCTCATCAGCCGGGCCTGGGCGACCGGCAAGGCGATGATCCTCGACGCGGCCGAGGACCCGTCGAGCGAGCTGCGTCGCCGGGTGACCGACGGGGTGAGCCGCTTCGGGGAGCGGATGGTGCTCGACGAGTCGCTGCGCGAGAAGGTCGACTCCTGGATCGTCGATGCCGCCTCCTACGTCGTGAGCCGCTACGCCCCGGAGATCACCGCGCTGATCTCGGACACCGTGAAGCGCTGGGACGGGCCGGAGACCTCGCGCAAGATCGAGCTCCAGGTCGGCCGCGACCTGCAGTTCATCCGGATCAACGGCACCGTCGTCGGCGCGCTGGCGGGGCTGATCATCTACACGGTCGGCGAGCTGGTCGTCGGCTGAGGCCGTGCGCGAACGGCCCTGTCGGCGTGCTCCCCTTCTCGGCCGCCGGACGGCAGCAACGCGCCACTGCTGTCGCGTGGGCCAGGCCGTCACAGCGCCGCGCCGATGACGAGGCCGAGCGCCGCGGCGCCGAGCCCGGCGAAGGTCTGGACGACGACGTCGAGCACCGCGTGGGTGCGCTCCCCGGCCTCGGCCAGGCGCACCGTCTCGTACCCGAGCGTCGACCACGTGGAGAGCCCGCCGCAGAACCCGGTCCCGACGGCGGCCGTCACCACGGACCCGGCCGACGCCCCCATGACGACGCCGAGGACCAGCGACGCCGCGAGGTTCACGGTCACGGTGCCCCACGGGAACGAGGTGCCGTGCGCGGACTGCACCGTGCGGTCGGTGAGGTAGCGCAACGGCGCCCCGACCGCCGCGCCGAGGACGACCCAGAGGGCGGTCACGACCGGCCGCCACGCGTGGTCGCGCGGGCGAGGGTCAGACCGAGCGCCGCGGCGCCCACCGAGCCCAGCACCGTCGCCGCGAGGTAGCCCAGCGCGACGCCGAGGTGGCCCTCGACGAGCAGCTGCTGGGTGTCCACCGCGAACGTCGAGAACGTGGTGAAGCCGCCCAGCACGCCGACGCCCAGGAACGGGCGCACGAGCGGATGGGCCTCGCGGACCTCGGCGACGTGCACGACGAGCACGCCCATCAGCAGGCAGCCGACGACGTTGATGAGCAGGGTCGCCGTCGGGAACCCGCCGTGCGGGGACGGCCAGGCGAGCCCGATCCCCCAGCGGGCGAGCGCGCCGAGCGCCCCGCCCACCGCGACCGCGGCGACGGCTGCACCCTGGCCCCGCAGGACGGCCGTGCCGGGTTCGCGGCCGGCGATGACGTCGTCGGCGATCTCCGGGTCGTGCTCGTGGCTCACGGCGGCTCCCTGGGCGCGGTCGGGCCCCGACCCGTGGCCGGGCCGGTGCGTCGGGCTCCAGGGACCGTTGGCGCCGGACCCGCCGCCGGTCGCGACGGGTTCGGTGCGGTTGTCGGCGGGCCCCACCGCCATCACCGGGACGGTATCGCGGGCGTCGTCGCAGCGCACGGAAGTGATCTCCCGGGATGTGCGACACGCCACGCCAACTGCGCAATCAGAGTGCTTGCACCAGCTAGCACAGATGTTAGCGTGGGTGTCAGCCGGCATCGGAGGCCGATGGCCCGGCAGAGAACGGGACCGCCTCCGGTGCGACCGGGCGGGTGGCGACGAGAGCCACCGAGCCCGCAGACACAGAACCTCCACCAGACCCAGGAGTGATCATCATGGCCGTCACGTTCCCCACCAAGTTCGACGTCCGCGAGGCCCGCGACCAGGCGTCCAAGGCCGTCTCCGACGCCGTCGACCCGCTGCGCGCGCCGTCGCTGGCGCTGCTCGGCCTCGGCGACTACGCCGTCGCGAGCGCCCAGGAGGCCTTCGCCCGCGTGCAGGCCGGCGCCACCGAGGTCCAGGCCCGCGTGGAGGACCTCCCCTCGGAGCTGCAGGAGCTGCGCAGCAAGCTCAGCGCCGAGGACTTCCGCAAGCTGGCCGACAGCTACGTCGCCGCCGTGCGCAGCGTCTACGAGGACCTCGTGAAGCGCGGCACCAGCGCCTACTCCAAGATCAAGGCGCAGCCGCAGGTCAAGCAGGCCATCGACACGGTCGACTCGGTCTCCAGCGAGCTGGAGAACCGGCTCGAGGACACCGTCGAGGAGTTCCGCGTCCGCGGCGAGAGCGTCCTGGCCGGGGTCACCAAGCAGACCCGGTCGGTCGGCGAGCGCGCCGCCCGCTACACCCAGCAGGTCACCGGTCAGGCCGCCGAGGTGCTGACCGAGACCAGCGCCGAGGTCGCCGCCGAGGTCAAGGAGGCCGGTGACGAGGTCGCGTCGGAGACCCGCAGCGTGACCCGCAAGGCCGCCAGCCGCACGGCGCCCAAGAAGCAGGGCCCGAAGAACGCCCCGAAGACCGCGGCCACCGCCGCCGCCGACAAGCGCGCCAAGAGCTGACGCTCCCCACTCGCGCGCACCACGGCCCCGCCCCCGCACCAGGGGGCGGGGCCGTCGTCGTGTCCGGGGAGCCGGGCGCCGGTCGACCGGTCCCACCAGCACGTATCCTCGCCCTGTGCTGCTGCAAGTGCCGGTGTTCGAGTACCTCGACTACTACCTGTCGATGCTGATCTGGATCGTGACGATCCCGGTCGGCCTGTACGCGTTCATCCACGCCCTGCTGCAGCGGGCGGATGCGTTCACGGCGGTCGACAAGCTGACCAAGCCGGCGTGGTGCGGCATCACCGGGGTCGGGGCCCTGCTGCTGGTGATCTCGGTCGGCGGCCCGGTGGCGAGCCTCGCGATCCTCTGGCTCGTCGCGCTCTGCGCGGTGCTGGTCTACCTCGTCGACGTGCGGCCGAAGGTGGTCGAGGTGCAGCAGGGCGGCGGAGGCCGCTGGTGATCGCGGACCTCGCGCCCGCGGCGGGCACACTGCAGCTCACCCCCGCGCTCGACCGTCCCGATCTGCTCGCCGAGCCGGTCGCCGCAGCCCTCGCGGCGCTGCCCGACGACGTCGCCGCCACGTGCGCCGTCGCGCAGATCGACCCGGACCTCGCCGACACCGCCGCGTTCTGCGAGGCCTACGGCTCGCCGCTCGAGGCGTCGGCGAACTGCGTCGTCGTGGCCGGCTCCCGCTCCGGGGAGCAGCGGTTCGGGGCCTGCGTGGTGCTCGCGACCACCCGGGCCGACGTCAACGGCGTCGTCCGCAAGCGCCTCGACGTCCGCAAGGCCTCGTTCGCGCCGATGGACACCGCCGTGGAGCTGACCGGGATGGAGTACGGCGGCATCACGCCGTTCGGGCTCCCCGCGGGGTGGCCGCTCCTCGTCGACACCGCCGTGCTGGCCGCGTCCGCCGTCGTCGTCGGGAGCGGGATCCGCGGCAGCAAGCTCGTCGTGCCCGGCCCGGTCCTCGGGCAGCTGTCCGGGGCGGAGGCCACGGAGGGCCTGGGTCGCTAGGAACATCCCTGGTCCACGTCGCGTTCGGGTGGTTGAATCTTCAACGCACAGTCCCGAGCGCGAGGAGGGCGTCATGCCCGCCGTCACCGTCCCCGATCTGACCGTCCTGCCCCGCCTCGCGGACCTCGGCCCGGACACCGGCGCCACCGAGCGCGGGGTGCGCCGCGTGACGACCGCGCCGCGCGGGTTCGAGGGCGAGGGCTTCCCGGTCCGGCGCGCGTTCGCCGGGGTCGACCTCGCCGACCTCGACCCCTTCATCCACATGGACCAGATGGGCGAGGTCGAGTACGCCCCGGGCGAGCCCAAGGGCACCGCGTGGCATCCGCACCGCGGCTTCGAGACCGTCACCTACATCATGGACGGCACGTTCGAGCACGCCGACAACCACGGCGGCGGCGGGCTGATCACCAACGGCGACACCCAGTGGATGACCGCGGGCGGCGGCGTCCTGCACATCGAGCGGCCGCCGGAGGCCCTCGTCGCCTCGGGTGGGCTGTTCCACGGCCTGCAGCTCTGGGTGAACCTGCCGCGGGCGCAGAAGTGGGTGCAGCCCCGGTACCAGGACCTGCGGGCCGGCCAGGCCGCGCTGGTGACGTCGCCGGACGCGGGCGCGCTGGTGCGGGTGATCGCGGGGTCGGTCGACGGATACTCCGGTCCCGGATCGACCTACACGCCGATGACGATGGCCCACGCCTCGATCGAGCCCGGCGCGATGCTGCACGTGCCGTGGGACCGCGACCAGAACGCGCTGGCCTACGTGCTCTCCGGCGACGGTTACGCCGGGGCCGAGCGGCGGCCGGTGACGACGGGACAGCTGGTGGTCTTCGGACCGGGCGAGTCGGTGCGCATGGCGGCCGCGGTCGGCCAGGACGGCCGGCACCCGAAGCTCGAGGTGGTGCTGCTCGGCGGGCGGCCGCTGCGCGAGCCGGTCGCGTGGAGCGGGCCGTTCGTGATGAACACCCGCGAGGAGGTCATGGCGGCGTTCTCGGACTTCTCGAAGGGCCGGCTCGGGGCCGTCCCGGCCGAGCGGGTGCCGCACGCCGGGGCGTCGCGGGGCGTGCAGACGACGTAGCTGGTTCTGACGCTAGTGCTCGGCCAACCAGCGGCGCGTGAACTCGTCCTCGGCATCGAGCAGCCCGCCGACCTGCTCGTTGACCACCGACTCGATCTTCCCCGCCACGAACGGCACCGGGACCTCGGCGCTGCCGTCGACCGTGCTCTGCGACCCGCCCTCGACGTCGTGCAGGGACTGCTTGCCGGTGAGCTTGCCGGGCAGCCCGCGCACGGTCACCTCGAACGTGCCCCGGTAGCCGCCGCCGGCCTCGGGGGTCCAGGTCTCGACGCGGTCGAGCACCAGGTCGCCGCCGGTGAACCGCTTGATGACCCCCGGCAGGAACTCGACGTCGACGGAGTGCCGGAGCTTCAGGCGCGCCCCGGAGTCGTCGACGGAGCGCTCGACCAGCGCGGGGTCCTTGCCCCCGAGCTCGGCGAGCCGTGCCTGCAGGTAGTCGCCGTCGACCAGCACGCGGTACACGGACTCGGCGTCGGCATCCCACCCGGCGCGGTGGGAGATCGTCTGGGCCACGAGGCAGGAGGCTACCGTCGCACGGGTGTCCACCCCGATCGCGTCGCCGCCCGCGACCCCGCTCGCCGCGCTCACGACGCTGCGGTTGGGCGGCCCGGCGCGACGGCTCGTGCGTGCCGGGAGCAGCGAGGAGATCGTCGCCGCGGTCCGTGAGGTGGACGCGGCGGGGGAGCGCCTGCTCGTCGTCGGGGGCGGCTCGAACCTGGTGGTCGGCGACGACGGGTTCGACGGCACCGTGGTCCACCTGGAGTCCCGGGGGCACACCGTCGAGCGTCACCAGGGCGAGGCGGTGCTCAGCGTCGAGGCCGGGCAGGACTGGGACGAGCTGGTCGCCGCCACGGTCGCGGAGGGGCTCGGCGGCCTCGAGTGCCTGTCCGGGATCCCGGGGTGCGCCGGGGCGACGCCGGTCCAGAACGTCGGGGCCTACGGCGTGGAGATCGCCGACCTGCTCGTCGACGCCACCCTGTTCGACCGCACCACCGACGCCGTCGTCACCGTGCCCGCCGCGGACCTCGGCCTCGGGTACCGGACCAGCCGGCTCAAGGGATCGGACCGGGAGGTCGTCCTCGCCGCCCGGTTCCGGCTGACCACCGACGGCCTCTCCGCGCCGGTCCGCTACGCCGAGCTCGCCCGCACCCTCGGCGTCGAGCCCGGGGCCCGCGCGCCGTCGGCCGACGTCCGGGAGGCCGTGCTCGGGCTGCGTCGCGGCAAGGGGATGGTGCTCGACGAGGCCGACCACGACACGTGGAGTGCCGGGTCGTTCTTCACCAACCCCGTCGTCGCACCCGACGTCGCCGACGAGGTGGCGCGCCGCGCGGCCGCCTCCGGCCAGAGCCCGGTCACGGCCTGGCCGACCGACGACGGTCGGGTCAAGCTCTCCGCGGCGGCGCTCATCGAGCGGGCCGGCGTCCACCGTGGCCACCCCGGTCCCGACGCACCCGTGCGCGTCTCCACCCGCCACACCCTCGCCCTGACCCATCGCGGTGGCGGGACCACGACGCAGCTGCTGACCCTCGCCCGCGACGTGCGCGACCGCGTCGAGGAGGCGTTCGGCGTGCGCCTCGTGCCCGAGCCCGTCCTCGTCGGCTGCGCCCTGGACTGAGCCGCTCGGCCCCGCCCGCTCGGCGGGGTCCGGGCCGGTCGGACACGAGGGTTCTCCGGGGACCTGGTTCACATCAGTGACGCGGTTCGGGTCGCCGTCGTTGTGTCATCCCAGGGGTTCGTGGGTCGGGGAGCGGGGACGGCATGAGGACGACGGACAAGACGGTTCGGCGGGTGCTGCTGGCCGTCGTCGTCGGGGTGCTGGCCCTGGCCTCGGGCTGTTCGGGCGGCGGTCCGGGCTCGGCCGGGGCGGACACGACGCAGGCGCCCCCACCCGTCGCCGTCGTCTACGCCCCCACCGCGAACGCCACCGACGTCACGCCGAAGACGCCGGTCTCGGTCTCGGTGCCGGACGGACGGCTCGCCGGGGTGGCCCTCACGCCCGCCGGGGGCGGGAAGCCGGTCCCCGGCACGCTCTCCCCGGACGGGAAGCGCTGGAGCACCTCCGGCCCCCTCGACCTCGCCACGACCTACACGTGGAGCGGAACGGCGACGGCCGCCGACGGGCACAGCAGTCCCCTCGACGGGACGCTGCGCACGATCGCCCCGGAGGAGCAGGTCGAGGCCACCCTCAACATCGGGGACGGTCGCACCGTCGGCATCGCGGCGCCCATCGCGATCCAGTTCGACGGGCACGTCGCCGACCGCGCCGCCGCCGAGAAGGCGCTGACGGTGCAGACCTCGCAGCCCACCGAGGGCTCCTGGGCGTGGCTGCCCGACCAGGACGGCGGCTCGCGGGTGCACTGGCGCCCGAAGGAGTACTGGGACCCCGGCACGGAGGTCACGGTGGCCGCGGACCTGCTCGGGGTCGACCTCGGCGGTGGCGCGTTCGGGCGCGAGGACGTGAGCTCGCACTTCACGATCGGGCGCTCGCAGATCGTCAAGGCCGACGTGAACAGCTTCCGGATGGTCGTGATCCGCGACGGGAAGCAGGTCATGGACGTGCCGGCCTCCTACGGCGTCGACGCCGACCCGAACCGCACGACGCGCTCGGGCATCCACGTCGTCACCGAGAAGTTCACCGACAAGCGGATGGTCAGCCGCCAGTACGACTACGACGCCGTCGAGCAGTGGGCCGTGCGCATGAGCAACAACGGCGAGTTCATCCACGCCAACCCGAAGTCGGCGGCCGCGCAGGGGTCGAGCAACGTCACGCACGGCTGCGTGAACCTGTCGATCGGCGACGCGAAGGCCTACTACGACACCGCGATGTACGGCGACCCCGTCGAGGTCACCGGCACCCCGATCCAGCTCTCCGCGCGCGACGGCGACGTCTACGACTGGACGGTGCCGTGGTCGACGTGGAAGGCGCAGTCGGCCCTCTAGGTGGCCTTCGGCCTCGTGAGCACTGATCCGTGCCCTGGCACGGATGAGTGCTCACGAGCGCGGAGCGCACCTAGCGTCGGAAGAACCGCATCCCGCTGGCCTGGTCGCGCGGCTTCATGACGACGGTGTCGATGTTCACGTGGCTGGGCCGGCTCATGACGAAGGCGACGGTCGCGGCCACGTCGTCGGCGGTGAGCGGCGTGATGCCCTCGTAGACCTTGTCGGCCCGCTGCTGGTCGCCGTCGAAGCGGACCAGCGCGAACTCGGTCTCCACGGCGCCCGGCGCGATCTCGGTGAGGCGCACCGGCTCCCCGAGCAGCTCGCCGCGCAGCGTGCGGTGCAGCGCCCCCTCGGCGTGCTTGGCCGCGGTGTAGCCCGACCCGCCGTCGTAGGTCTCCAGCCCGGCGATCGAGGTGATCGTCACGACGTGCCCGTCGCCGGAGGCGATCAGCGCGGGCAGCAGGCCCTTGGTGATCCGCAGGGTGCCGAGGACGTTGGACTCCCACATCCAGCGCCAGTGCTCCTCGTCGGCCTCCATGACCGTCTCGGTGCCCTTCGCGCCGCCGGCGTTGTTGACCAGGCCGCGGACGGGGCCGAGGTCGCTCGCCTGCGCGACGAAGGACTCGACGGACGACGCGTCGGTGACGTCGAGGGGCAGCGCGGTGCCGCCGACCTCGTCGGCGAGCTCGCGGAGGCGGTCGAGCCGGCGGGCGCCGAGCACGGGGTGCCAGCCGTCCGCGGCGAGGGCACGGGCCGTGGCCGCACCGATCCCGGAGCTGGCGCCCGTGACGACCGCGACCGGCCGGTCCGCAGCGGGGGTGGGTGAGGTCACGGGAGGCCACCCTAGAGCCCGCTCCGGACGGACGCAGTTGCCTGTGTTGCCTAAGCTGGTCGTCGTGATTCCGGCGGCGAGGGCGGCGACGGGCGGCACACCCACCACACGCGGGCGGGGCCGACCGGACAGGGACGGATCCTCGGGCTCGTCGCTCCGGGCGCGGCCGGTCTCGGCGGTGCGGCGCGCCCCACGCCGGGTCGCGGTGCTCTCGGTGCACACCTCGCCGCTCGCGCAGCCCGGCACCGGCGACGCGGGCGGCATGAACGTCTACGTCGTGCAGACCGCCCTGGAGATGGCGAAGCGCGGCGTCGAGGTCGAGATCTTCACGCGGCAGACGTCGTCGGACCTGCCCCCGGTGGCGGAGCTGGCGCCCGGCGTCCTCGTGCGCCACGTCGTCGCCGGTCCGTTCGGCGGCCTCGGCAAGGAGGACCTGCCCAGCCAGCTGTGCGCCTTCACGGCGGGCGTGCTGCGCGACGAGGCCGGGCGGGAGCAGGACTGGTTCGACGTCGTGCACAGCCACTACTGGCTCTCGGGCCAGGTCGGGTGGCTGCTGCGCGACCGCTGGGGCGTCCCGCTCGTGCACACCGCCCACACGCTGGCCAAGGTCAAGAACGCGGCGCTGGCCGAGGGCGACCGTCCCGAGCCGCTGGCCCGCCTGGTCGGCGAGGAGCAGGTGGTGGCCGAGGCGGACCGGCTGGTGGCCTCCACACCGGGCGAGGCCGAGGCGCTGGTCGCCGAGTACGGCGCCGACCCGGAGTCGGTGCGGACCGTCGCGCCCGGCGTCGACCTGCAGACCTTCACCCCCGACCTCGACCGCGACGCGGCCCGCTCCCGGATCGGCCGCGAGGCCGGCGTCCGGATCGGGCAGGACGACGTCGTGCTCGCCTTCGTCGGGCGCATCCAGCCGCTCAAGGCCCCCGACGTCCTGCTGCGGGCCGCCGCGGAGATGATCGCCCGGCGTCCGGAGCTGCGCGGGCGGCTGCGGGTCCTCGTCGTCGGCGGCCCGTCCGGCTCGGGCCTCGACCGCCCGCGGGCCCTGGCCGGGCTCGCCGCGGACCTGGGCATCGCCGACGTCGTGCGCTTCCTCGCCCCGCGGTCCGGCGCGGCACTCGCCGAGGTCTACCGCGCCGCCGACGTCGTGGCCGTGCCCAGCCACTCGGAGTCGTTCGGCCTCGTCGCGCTCGAGGCGCAGGCGTGCGGGACGCCGGTGGTCGCGGCCGCCGTCGGGGGGCTGCCGGTCGCGGTCGCGGACGGCCGGTCGGGTCTGCTCGTCGGGGACCACTCGCCGTCGTCGTGGGCCGACGCCCTCGAGCGCGCGGCCCTGGACCGCGAGACGCGCGGGCGGCTCGCCGCCGGCGCCGTCGAGCACGCGACGGTCTTCTCGTGGGACCGCACCGCCGATGCGCTGCTGGCCACCTACGCGGAGGCCGCGGCCGTCCGTCGTGCCGACACGACGTTGACGGGGGTGGCGGTGTGAGCGACCTCGCCGGTCTCGAGGCCGTGATCGCCGCGGCGCTCGACGAGCGCGAGCTGGCCTACCAGCGCCGCGGCGAGGGCTCGTTCTTCGTGACGCTGCCCGGGACGAAGAAGCTGCAGACCAACTGCTGGCTGGTGCTCACCCCGCACGCCCTGCTCGTCGAGGCCTTCGTCTGCCGGCGCCCGGACGAGAACCACGAGGGTGTCTACCGCTGGCTGCTGCAGCGCAACTCCCGCCTGTACGGCGTGCACTACACGCTCGACGACATGGGCGACATCCACCTGGTCGGCCGGATCGGCCTGCATGCCGTGGACGACGACGAGCTCGACCGCGTGCTCGGTCAGGTCCTCGAGGCGGCCGACGGCGACTTCAACACCCTCATCGAGCTGGGGTTCGCGTCGTCGATCCGCCGCGAGTGGGCCTGGCGGGAGTCCCGCGGCGAATCGCTGGCCAACCTGCGGGCGTTCGCGCACCTGGTGTCCGGTTCCGACGACGGCTGAGCGTTGGGCTGTCCGGGTGACCGCTCGGCATGACCCTGTGGGTACGGACGGGTAAGTTGGGTGACTCAACGCACCGTCGGCCGCTCGGTGCGCCCGCCCCTGGCTCACCGAGGAGTTCCTCTATGACCGTGCGCAGCCCCTACGACGACATCGACATCCCCGACGTCGGGCTGCCCGAGTTCCTGTTCTCCGACCTCGCGGACCACGCCGACTCCGTCGCCGTCATCGACGGGCCGAGCGGCCAGGAGATGACCTTCGGCGAGCTGGCGCACGCGGTCGACCGCTTCGCCGCCGCCCTGGGCGAGCGTGGGCTGGGCAAGGGCGACGTCATCGCGCTGTTCGCCCCGAACAACCCGTACTACCCGGTGGTCTTCCACGGTGCGCTCGCGGCCGGCGTCGCGGTCTCGACGGTGAACGCCCTCTACTCGCCCGACGAGGTCGCCTTCCAGCTCCGCGACTCCGGGTCGAAGATCCTGGTGACGATCTCGGCGTTCCTCGACCGCGCCCGCGCCGCGGTGGCCGAGGAGGGCGTCGTGGTCTCCGAGGTCATCCTGCTCGACGCCGCCCGCGACGAGGCCTCCACGCCGCTGCCCGAGAACGCACTCTCGGACCTGCTGACGACGACCGCCGAGCGCCCCTCGGTGACCGTGACCGGCGACGACGTCGCCGCGCTGCCGTACTCGTCGGGGACCACCGGGCGGGCCAAGGGCGTCGTGCTGACCCACCGCAACCTGGTCGCGAACCTGCTGCAGGTCCAGACCATGGGCACGCACGTCTCGAGCGGCAGCAAGATCCTGGCCGTCCTGCCGTTCTTCCACATCTACGGCATGACCTGCATGATGAACCAGGGGATCCACGCGCGGGCGGCCGTGGTGACGATGCCGAAGTTCGACCTCGCGGAGTTCCTGCGGGTCATCTCCGAGTACCGGATCGACCGGGTCTACGTCGCTCCGCCGATCGCGGTGGCGCTGGCGAAGCACCCGATGGTCGAGGAGTACGACATCGACTGCGTCGACATCGTCTTCTCCGGTGCCGCGGCCCTCGACGCCGAGCTCGGCCACGCCATGGGGAAGCGCCTCAACTGCACGGTGCTGCAGGGCTACGGGATGACCGAGCTCTCCCCGGTCAGTCACTGCATGCCCGACGACCGCCCCGACATGGACCTCAACTCGATCGGCGTCGCGCTGCCGAACGTCGAGTGCAAGCTGGTCGACCCGGAGACCGGCGAGGAGGGCTCGCGCGGCGAGCTGTGGGTCAAGGGCCCGAACGTCATGCGCGAGTACCTCAACAACGCCGAGGCGACGTCCTCGACGCTGGACTCCGATGGCTTCCTGCACACCGGTGACGTCGCGACGGTGACCGACGAGGGCGTCTTCTACATCGTCGACCGCGTCAAGGAGCTCATCAAGTACAAGGGCTACCAGGTGCCGCCGGCCGAGCTCGAGGCGCTGCTGCTCACGAACGACTCGATCGCCGACGCGGCCGTCATCGGGGTCAAGGACTCCGACGGCGAGGAGATCCCGAAGGCGTTCGTCGTGAAGCAGCAGGGCGCCGAGATCTCGGAGGACGACGTCATGTCGTTCGTGGCCTCGCGGATCGCGCCGCACAAGAAGGTGCGGGTCGTCGAGTTCATCGACGAGATCCCGAAGTCGGGGTCCGGGAAGATCCTGCGCAAGGACCTCCGCGCTCGTGAGTCCGCCTCCGCCTGATCTCTGACCGGCGCCACAGTGCCTCCGACCAGGGAGAACGGCGGATGTCCGTGGCGGAGGCTCTGTGGCGCTGAGTCGTTCTGCGACAGTCACGGAACAGATCGCTCTCGTGCGTACCGAAAGAAGTACGTAGTGCGAGATGTCCAGATGCCCTTCCTCGGTCGCCGCACAGCGTGCACGCTCTGCAGGTCGACATGGGGGAATCTGCGATGACCACGATCATGGACGTCACGGGCGACAAGGCCGTGTGCGTCAAGTCGATGCACCTGATGGCGGCCGGGACCGTCGAAGAGTTCGCCGAGGTCTACGCACCCGAGGCCGTCAACCGTGAGGCCAAGGACGAGCCGCCGGGGGCACGCACCGGAGGGCCCGAGGGCTTCCACGCCACCGCGATGTGGCTGCGCGAGGCCTACTCCGACATCAGGTGGGAGGTGCACGACGCTGTCCAGGAGGGGGAGCTGGTCGCGGTGCACGCCACCATGGGCGGGCGCCAGACCGGGCCGTTCACCGCCTACGCCGAGGACGCGTCGGTGGAGATGGTCTTTCCGTCGCGGGGACGCGAGTTCGCCGTCACCCAGACCCACTGGTTCCGGATGAAGGACGGCAAGATCGCCGAGCACTGGGCCAACCGCGACGACTTGACGCTGGGTCAGCAGCTCGGCTGGACCCCGCCGACCCCGATCTACCTCGCCAAGATGCTCCTCGCGAAGCGTCGGGCTGAGCCGAAGAAGGTCCGCCGCTGAATCCGGCACCGACCGGCACCGTGCGGCAGGCTCGGGGACCTTCTGGGACGGGATGCGGAACCACCACGGACAGATCGGCGGCCTGACCCGTCGTCGGGAGCTGTTTCCGCTGCTCGGAGCCTCTCTGAGCAAGATCGTCCGAGTTCCTGGGCAAGGCCCATCGCGCTCGTGAGCCGGCTCCCGCGTCAGGCTTCTGACCCGACCTCGAAGGCGGCCGGCGGTCCAGTCAGCCGGGACGGTTCTCCCCCGCCGCCGACGCCGTGGTCGGGTCGGTCAGCGCGGCGACCTGCTCCGGCGTCATCCCCACGGACTGGGCCAGCACCGCGCCGAAGGCGATCAGCACCCCGATGACGACGTCCGGTTCGGGGACCCGGTCGGGCAGCGCCGTCGAGAGCAGCGCGAGGCCGTCGTGCAGGGCGACGACCACCGCGGCACCGGCCGCCGCGGCCCCGGGCGCCAGGCTCGGGGTCGCCGCGGTCATCGATGCCGCCACCGCGTCGAGCGAATCGCGTGACGCCGTCGCCAGCATCGCGGCGATCCCCGACGGGTCCTCACTCCGGTCCCGCCCGGCCGCCACGACGGACTCCGCGAACGCGAGGATCTCCGGGCGCCGGCCCGGGAGGTCGGCGAGCATCGCGCGCAGCGCCGCCGCGAGGGCATCGCCGGGACCGTCGGCAGCAGCGACGACACCCGCGGCGGTCGGCCGCTCGGTCCACTCGCGGAGCACGTCGGCCAGCGCCGCGGCCATCAGGGCGTCCTTGCTTCCGAAGTGGTAGCCGATCGAGGCCAGGTTCGTGCCGGACTCCGCAACGAGGTCCCGCGCGGTCGTCGCACGCAGACCCTTGGAACGCAGCAGGACGCCCGCCGCGGTGAGCAGCGCGTCGCGGTGACCCTCAGCCACGGATCCTCCCTCTAGACGCTTGTCTAATACGCTTGTATAAATACCTCGTCTTAGACGAGCGTATAGATCGGAGACCCCCATGGGCACCACGGCCGTCATCGACCCCGGCGACCACACCCGGACGCCCGTCGCCGAGCGCCTGCTCGCCGCGCCCGAACTGCCCGCGGGGGACTGGCACGACCTGGACTGGGACGCGGACCCGGTCGACGGCGCCCCGTGGGCGTCGTGGAGCACCGTCAGCCTCCACGGCACCCCGGCCTGGGACCGCCTCGACCATGCGCAGCGGGTGGAGCTGTCGCGGCACGAGGCGGCGAGCATCACGGGACTCGGCATCTGGGCCGAGAACGTCCTGATGCAGATGCTGCTGCGCGTGGCCGCCGAGGAGCCTGCTCGCAGCGCGTGCACCCGGTACACCCTGACCGAGGTCGGTGACGAGTGCCGCCACTCGCTGATGTTCGCCCGCCTGCTCGACGTCCTGGACACCCCGGACTACGGGCCCCACCCGGCCGTGCGCCGTCTCACCAGCGCCTTCGCCCGGCTCGCGCACCCCGTGGAGACGTTCGCGACCGCCCTGGTCGTCGAGGAGATCCTCGACGGATTCCAGCGCGTGGCCGTCCACGACCCCGAGGTCCAGCCGCTGGTCCGCGAGGTCGATCGGGTCCACGTGGTCGAGGAAGCCCGCCACATCTCGTTCGCCCGGGACGAGCTGGCGCGCCGCTGGGCTGACCTCTCGTCCGCACGGCGGGCGACCTACGGCCTGACCATCGCGGGGTCCGCTGCCGTCATCGCGTCGTCGCTGATCGATCCGCAGGTCTACACGGCCGTCGGGCTCGACTCCCGCCGCACCGCCCGGGAGGTCAGGCGCAGCAAGCACCGTCGGGCCTTCCTGCGGTCGACGACGACACGCCTCGTCGAGGACTTCACCGACCTCGGGCTGATCACGGCGGCCGCGCGTCCGGTCTGGCGCGCCGCGGGGCTGGCATGACCGCCGGGCCGGCCACCGTGACCCCCGTCGGGACCTCGCAGTGGTCGGAGGTCGCCCACGTGCTCGCCGCCGCGTTCACCGAGGATCCCGTCTTCGGCTGGATGCTCCCCGACGCCGCGTCCCGGCCGGCGGCGCTGCGGCGGTTCTTCACCATCGAGGGCCGGTCCCGGACCCTGCCCCTCGGGTCGAGCGTCGCTGCGACCGGGGACGCCGGGGAGTTCCTCGCCGCGGCCCTCGTCGTACCGCCCGGGCACGCGAACCAGAGCCTGTGGTTCCAGGCGCGGCACGGCCTCGGGTACGGGCGTGTCTTCGGACGTCGTCTCGCCCGCGCCGCCCGATTGCAGAACGCCCTGAGTCAGGCGCACCCGACGACGCCGCACGTCTACCTGTTCGCGGTCGGCGTCCGGCCCGACGCCCAGGGGCACGGGATCGCGACCGCGATGCTCGCGCCCACGCTCGCTCACTGCGATGCCGAGGGCCTGCCCGCCTACCTGGAGGCGACGACGCCGCGCAACGCGCGGCTCTACCGGCGGCTCGGGTTCGAGACGCGCGACGTGCTGTCGGTCGAGGGCGCCCCGAGCCTGGAACTGATGACCCGGACGCCTCGCTGATCCGACCGGCCCGGGTGGTGCCCGCGATCTGGTGGGACCTGGCGTGCGGGTCGGCCCGACAAGGGCTGCCGCAGACCCGCGCCGAGTGCCACGCTTCCGGCGTGCGCGCGGGAGAACGGAGCCGGACCGCCGAGTACATGGCGCTGTTCCGCGCCCTGGAGACGCACCGTCCGCCGGACCGCCGACTCTTCACGGACCCGCTGGCGGCCTCGTTCCTCAGCGCGCCTCTGTCGCAGGTCGCGAGCGCCGCGCGCCTGCCGGTCCTGCGCAGCGCGCTGCCCTGGGTGATCGACCGGCGGTTCCCCGGTCCGCGTCCCTCGGCGGTCGCGCGCACCAGGGTGCTCGACGATGCGCTGGTCGCCGCCGTCGACGCCGGCGTGGGACAGCTGGTGATCCTCGGCGCCGGATACGACAGCCGCGCCTACCGCCTGCCGGGGTGCGCGAGCCTGCGGGTGTTCGAGGTCGACCACCCCGACACCCAGGCCGTGAAGCGGCGCGTCCTCGCCCGCGTGCTCGGTCAGCTCCCGACCCATGTGCAGTTCGTGGCCGTCGACTTCGACCGAGACGACCTCGCCGCCGCCCTCGAGCACGCCGGCCTCCGGTCCGGGCGCCCGACGTTCGTGCTCTGGGAGGGCGTGGCCAGCTACCTCACGCCCGAGGCCGTCGACGCCACCGTCCGCTGGGCGCACGACGCGACGGGCGAACCGAGCGAACTGGCGTTCACCTATGTTCACCGCGGCCTGATCGACGGCACGGTGCGCTTCCCGTACGCCGACGCGTGGGCTCGTTCGGTCGCCGACGCGGGGGAGCCCTTCGTCTTCGGGTTCGATCCCGCCGAGCTCCCCGCCTACCTGGCCGAACGCGGCTGGACACAGCTCGAGGACATCTCCACCACCGAGGCCCTGGTCCGCCACGGACTCGACCCGAGCGGGGTGCCCGCCTTCTACCGGATCGCTCGGGCACGCCACTGAGGCGAGCTCTCGTCGCAGCGGGCTGAGCGTGACGTCTTTCGTCGCCCAGGAGAGTGAAGCCTCGCCACCGCGGCATCGTTGCGGTAACAGCGAGGTCTCCCGCTGCGAGATCGGCGTGACATACGTACGAGATCGGGGGCTCCGGAATGACGCAGAACATCGACCGGCCACGGCACGCTCGCAGCGACGCCGACGACGACGCGGTCCTCACCGCTCCGACCTACGGCCTGCCGATGTCGACCGGGTACGGCGCCCCGCAGCACCAGGGCCGGCAGTACTCCGGCGCGCCGCAGTTCCAGGGCTACGGCGCTCCCCGGATCCCCGCTCAGCAGAACTTCGGTCAGCAGGGCTTCGGCCAGCAGGACATCGGTGCCCAGCCGCAGTTCGGCGCCCCGCAGTTCGCGCCCGTCCCGCAGCAGTACGCCATGCCGCACCCGTCGAGCCCGCTCCCGGTGCAGCCGCCGACCCCGCCCCAGCGCTCCAACGGCCTGGCGACCGCCGGCCTCGTCGTCGGCATCATCGGCGCCGTCCTCTCCTTCATCCCGATCGTCGGGACCGTGGCCTGGGGCCTCGCGCCGATCGGCCTGGTGCTCTCCGCGGTCGGGCTCGTGAAGTCGAGGAGCGCCCGCAACGGCCGCGGCAAGTCGATCGCCGGCATCGTGCTCAGCCTCGTCGCGCTGCTCATGTGCATCCTCTACACCGCGGTCTTCACCAGCGCCGTCGCGAACGTCGCGCAGCAGAACGCCGTCGTGCACCAGGTGACCTACAAGGTCAGCACCGCCAAGGGCACCAAGATCGCGGCGACCTACAGCCAGTCGCAGAACGACAACCTCGCCTCGGCGAGCGTCGCCGGCACCAGGTCGCCGTGGAGCGCGAACGCGCAGGTGTCCGGCGTCATGGGCCCGACGCTCACCGCCTCGATCAGCCCCGACCTCGGTCGTGAGAACCGGTCGGACACGATCACCTGCACGATCATCGAGGACGGCGTCCAGGTCGCCCAGAACTCGGCCACCGGCTCCGACGCCATGGTGACCTGCACGAAGTAGGACCTCTCTCCCTCGGCACCCCGGCGGCCCGCGTGGCCGCCGGGGTGTCGTATTTCCGGGGAGCAGCGGTCGGACCTTGACAGCGCGAGAACGCTCGATCACGTGAGCGCGCACGAGGGCGAGGCCGCCCGCCTGATCCCCTACGCCGGAGACCTCATCCGTGTCCTCGGCGAGAGCGAGGGCATCGCGTTCTGCGAGTTGACGGTGCCGCCGAACTTCGCGGGGCCACCACCCCACATCCACCACGGGTTCGACGAGGCGATCTACGTCCTCAGCGGCGCACTCACGATGGTGAGGGATCGCGGTGAGCCGGAGCCGGTCCCTGCCGGCGGCCTCATCCTGGCCTCGCGCGGAGTGCGGCACACCTTCGCCAATCCCCACGACGAGGCCGCCCGCGCCGTCGGTGTCTGGAGCCCATCGAGCGCGATGAGCTTCATGGAGGAGATCGGCGCCGCGCTTCCCGCGTCCGGCCCGCCGGACCCGGAACGCCTCGCCGACATCTACCGCCGCCACGACAGCGAGATCGTGCTCTGACCCGACGGCGGGGTGGACGTCGACGAGGCACGACGGAAGATCCGTCCGGGGCCCTTGGAGCGCGCGCCGATCGGGTAGTCGACGAAGATGCCGTCCCAGCAGCCTTCCGGCTTCGTGCACCCCCCGGGAACCGACCCGGTGCGGCGCCGCCCGCGGATGAGCTTCGAGCTGCTCGGGTGCGCCTGGAACGGACACGCCCTGGTCGGCACGGACGCCGCGACCGTCCGCGAGGAGGACACGCTCCTCGTCCGGGAGATCGACGGCGACCGGCGTCTGTACCGGTGCCTGCGCTGCGACGCCTGGACGATGCTCCCGGCGCCTGCCGAACCGACCCGGGAGACCCCCGCTCCCCGCGACGAGATCGTCCTCCCGGACCGTGGGCGCCCGCTCAAGAGCCGCTACATCCTCCGGCTCATCGCGCTGACCCGGGCCTTCAACGTCCTCGTCCTGGCGCTGGTGCTCGCGGGGGCGATCGCCGTCCTGATCAACCAGACCTCGTTGCGCGACGACCTGGTCGCGAACGCGACGTCGCTGCAGGCCGTCTTCGGCGGTCAGGTCATCGGTCAGGTCCAGAGCCTGCTCTCCGGGGGTGCCGGGCCGCTCTGGCTCGTCGCGATCGGCGTGTTCGTGCTCCTCGCGCTCGAGGCGACCGAGGGCGTCGGGCTGTGGCGGGCGACGCGGTGGGGTGAGTACCTGACCTTCGTCATGACCACGTTGTTGCTGGTGCCCGAGGGCCTCGAGCTCACCAGCTCGACGAGCCCGGGCACGATCATCGGGATGGTCGTGAACCTGGCCGTCGTGCTGTACCTGCTGATCTCCAAGCGCCTGTTCGGGCTGCGCGGCGGCTCCGCGGCAGTGGCTGCCGAGCGCGATCACGACGTCAGCTGGGACGCCCTGCAGCGCCACCTCCCCGGCCGCTCCGGCGTCCACGCCGGCGGGGCCACCCCCGCCTGACCGGGACGCCGGCGACGACCACCCGGCACCGTCACGCGTTTCCTGGACGGTCCGGGTCCGGATCTCCCACAGATGGAGCAGCCTCGGCCGCCGGGCGCCTCCCCGATCGCGGGTATGCGAAGGAGATACCCGCCGACGATCGGCGCTAGGGCGTCGTCGTCGGACCTCACGACGGAGCGAGGAACCCATGGCGCGCAAGGACAACGACGTACAGGCGAGCCGCGACATCCGCCGGGCCGAGGAGCGGCTCGCACGGCAGCAGGGGCACGGTCCCAGCGAGGACGCCCGATCCCTCCGGGTCCACGCGGCGACCGCGGGCCTGTCGCTGCACGCTGCCGCGCTCGGCGTCCTCGCCGACGACGTCGACATGCCCTGACCGGACCCGTCAGGATTCGGGCTTGACCCTGGACCCGGCTCCAGGTTCTAGCGTTCCCGCATGACGGCGGGCCCGCTCACCATCTCCGACCTCGCCGCACGGACCGGGCTGCGACCCGACACCGTGCGCTACTACGAACGCGTCGGACTCATGCCGGTACCGGCCCGCACCAGCGGCGACCACCGCCGCTACGACGCGCTCGCCGTCGACCGCATCCAGTTCATCCGTGGCGCCCAGCGGCTCGGGCTGCGGCTCGCCGACATCCGGGACCTGCTGGCGGTCCGGGACACCGGCGAGTGCCCCTGCGAGCCCGCCGAGCCGCTGCTGCGCGCCCGCATCACCGAGATCGACGCCGAGATGGACCGCCTCGGCCGGCTCCGGGCGGACCTGCTCGCCATGGCCCGACAGCTCCCGAGCGCCACCTGTCCGGACCCCGCGCCCGGCACGTGGTGCCCACCCGACCACCCGGTGACCGAGGGGAGGTGTGACGCATGCTCGATCTGAGGGCCTGTCCCTGCTGCGGGGACCCGACCTGTGACGGCAGCACGTGCGGCTGCTGCTGACGCCGAGCGGGTTGTCCGGAAAACGACACGGATGGACCGTTGACGAAGGGCGGGGGACCCGGCACGGTCACCCATGGCGCGCGTGTGTCCCCCCGCATGCGTTCCCCGATCAGCCTCACTTCCGTGGCTGGTCGCGGCTGCCCCGCCGACCTCACCCCCCGAGGCCGGCGGGGCAGCCGCTGCGGGGTGGACCCGGCGCCTGCCGCTAGCGTCGCGGCGTGACCAGCGAGCCCGGCGACCCCGGCGTGCTGGAGATCGGTGTGTTCCTCGCCGAGCTCGCGATGCTCGCCGCGCTCGTCTACGTCGGGGTGGTGCTGCCGGACTCGGTGCTCGGGCGGATCGTCCTCGTCGTCGTGCTCCTCGCGGTCTTCGTCGCGGCGTGGGGCCGGTGGCTCGCCCCGCGGGCCCCGCATCGCCTGCCACCGGTGCCCGGCCTCGTCGTGAAGGTCGTGGTCTTCGCGGTCGGAGCCGCCCTCCTCGCGTGGGCGGGCCCGTTCTGGCTGGCGGTGGCGTTCTTCGTGGTCACCGAGGCGGTCGTCGTCGCGGCCGAGGTGCGGCGCCGGCCGGTGCGCTGATCGCGGGCGGTCGGCGACCATGGGGCGGTGATCGACCCGGACGCGACCGAGACCGCGGTGCTCGCGCTGATCCCGGAGGCGGAGCTCGTCGTCGGGGAGCACCGGCGCCGGTTCGACCCCACGACGGCGGCCGGGGTCCCGGCACACGTCACGGTGCTGTACCCGTTCGTCCCGCCCCGGGAGGTCACTCCCGCGACGGTGACGGGGCTGGCGGCGGCGGTCGGGTCGGCGGCGCCGTTCGCGTGCACGTTCGCGGAGACCGGCTGGTTCGGCGAGGACCTGCTGTGGCTGGCGCCGTCGGCCTCGGCGGAGTTCGGTGCGCTCACCGCCCGGGTGTGGCGGGCGTTCCCCGAGCAGGTGCCCTACGGCGGCGAGCACGAGCCGCATCCCCACCTGACGATCGGCTACGGCCGCCACGCCCCGCCCGGGGCGCTGCGGGTGGCCGAGGCGCAGGTGCGGTCGAGGTTGCCGATCACGGCCCGGGTGGACCGGCTGCACCTGCTCGCGGGGGCGCGGGCGGTGGGCTCGTGGCGGGTGGTCGCGGCGCTCCCGCTCCGCGGTGCCTAGCGTCGGGGGCGTGATGGACGTGGACCTGCTCGCCGACTGCGGCCGCTGCTCGGGGCTGTGCTGCGTCGCGCCCGCGTTCGCCCGCTCGGCGGACTTCGCGCTGGACAAGCCCGCGGAGACGCCGTGCCCGAACCTCCTGGTGTCCGTGCCGGGGCGCTCCGACGCCCCCTGCGGGATCCACGCGTCGCTCCCGGAGCGCGGGTTCCCCGGCTGCGTCGCGTTCGACTGCTTCGGCGCGGGCCAGCGGGTCACGGCGGACTGGCGGGACGGTCCCGACGCGGCCCGCGAGGCGTTCGACTCCTTCGCCGTGCTGCGCGGGCTGCACGAGATGCTCTGGTACCTCGCCGAGCCACTGCCCGAGGTCTCGCCGGGGCTGCGTGACGAGGTCGGCGAGGCGGCGACGCGCGTCGCGGGTCTGGCGGAGGACCCGCTGGGCGGGGTGGACGTCGCGGCCGTGCGGGGCGAGGTCGGGGAGCTGCTCGGCCGGGTGAGTGAGGCGGTGCGCGGCTCGTCGGGGTCATCGGGGCACGCCCGGGCGGACCTCGTCGGGCGCGACCTGCGCAGCGGGCGGGCGGCGAAGCGGTCGCTGACCGGGACGACGCTGCGGGGTGCGCTGCTCATGGGCGCCGACCTGCGCGGGGTCGACCTCGGGCGGGCCGACCTCCTCGGCGCCGACCTGCGGGGGGCGGACCTGCGCGGGGCCGCGCTGGTCCGGACGCTGTTCCTCACCGGGCCGCAGGTGGCCGCGGCGCGCGGGGACACGGCGACGACGCTGCCGGAGCGGGTGCCGCGTCCGGGGGCGTGGGGGTGAGCGCCATGTCAGCAACGGACCTTCGCTGACACCTGACGTCAGTATCGGTACATCGTCGGAGGCCCCGGTTAGCGTGCGCGCCATGGCGGACACGGGGGACGAGCAGGACGACGGCCTGGGACTCGACGAGGTGCTCGCGGCGCTGCGCCACGACCTCCTCGCCGCGCAGCGCGACAGCGACGGCGAGAACACCGGGCTCGCGG
The DNA here is from genome assembly GCA_963849235.1 of uncultured Actinomycetota bacterium. Taxonomy (GTDB): domain Bacteria; phylum Actinomycetota; class Actinomycetes; order Mycobacteriales; family Pseudonocardiaceae; genus Actinomycetospora. The sequence continues at coordinate 95,192 of CAWKGY010000025.1, forward strand.
TGCGCGAGGTGCAGATCGAGCTGTCGGTCGAGGTCAGCCGGAGGGTGAACGCGCGCGGCGAGGCGTCGGCGAAGTGGTTCGTGCTCTCCGGCTCGGTGTCGGGCGAGGGCAGCCGCGAGCGGCGCAGCACCAACACGATCACGCTCACTCTGGGGCCGGTCGCGCCCGCGGCGGGGGAGGAGGCGCCGACGACGGGTGGGCCGGTCGCCGGCTCCGACGTCTCGCCGGGCGTCATCCCGCGGGCGGTCGCCGAGAACACCGACAGCTCCTGACGCGCCGCCCCGACCCCGGCGAGCCGATGTGAGGATGAACCCTTCCTGACGTCAGGTGTCAGCGGAGGGCCACCGCTGACATGAGCATCAGGCGCGGTCCCGGCGCCCCGTCCGGTAGTGCCCCGGGGAGGCGAGCCGGATCTCCCGGCGCTCGCCGTGGTCGGGGCCGACCCGATGCGCGAGCCGGCCCCCGTGCAGCGCGATGAGCCCGGACAGCAGCGGCTCGTGGTGGGTCGAGGCGGTGGAGTCGAGGAGCGCCTCGCCGACGACGTCGGGCCGTCCCGCCGCCCGCGCGGCCCGGTCGACCGCCTCGACGACCCACACGTACTCCGGCATCGGCGTGAGCCGGTAGAGCCGGGCGAGCTCGGGGTCGACGCGGTCGGTCAGCCGCTCGAGCCACTCGTCCGCGCGCGTCACGTACGTCCGCCACGTCAGCTCGTCGAGAGCCGCCGCCCGGGCGATCGGCTCGTCCGCGTCGGCCTGGCCGACGTAGCCGCGGAACCAGTGCTCGCCCGCGGCCTCGGCGCGCTCCGCCGTGACGTAGACCTGGGGGAGCAGCGGCAGGATCGCGGCCTGCCAGGGGCGGTGCGCGTCGTCGACCTCGTCGAACGGGTCGGACACCTCGAGGTAAGGACCGCGGGCGTCGTCGTGGCGCCACAGCCGGACCCCGGCCCCCGACTCGGGCGACACCCGCCGGTACCCGACGACGACCCATGCGTGCGCCCGCGAGATGACGATGGGCGGGGCCTGGCTGTTGACGTACCGGCAGAGGATCCCGCCGAGGGTCAGCATCCCGGCGTCGTCGTCCTCGGCCCGGGACTCGGGGAGGTGCACGAGGCCGGGGGAGAGCCCGAGGGTGGTCGCGCCGGCCATCATCTGCTGCACCGACAGGCCCTCGCTGGGCACCTGGCGTCCGACGATCACCCCGCCCAGGGCCGCGTCGTGCACCGCCGCGGAGAGCTGCCGCGGCACCCCGTGCTCGAGGTGGGCGTGACGCAGCACCATCCACAGCGTCGCGTGCGCGCACCGCAGGTACTCGGCGTCCTGCGACAGGAACGGCATCGCCCGCACCTCGAGCGGCGTCCCGAACAGCGACAGCCGTTCGGTGGCCTCGCAGCGCACCCCGCCCTCGAGACCCGGCGGCGGCGTGATCATGGTGCGGCCGACCGGCGTGGCGGGCAGCGGGCGCATCACCGCATAACCGCGGTAGGCGGCCGGGTCCAGGCGCGTGACGTCCGCGGGGTCGACCTCGTCGGTGAACAGGTGCCAGCGATGGGTCACCGACGGGTGCCGCCGGAACAGCCGGCCGTGGAAGGCGGCGTGCTCGCTGCGCCAGTCCGGGTCGAGGTGGCGCTGCTCGACGACCAGCGAGCGCACCCCGTGCTCGCGGGCCAGCGCGACGACCCGCTCCAACGGCGCGCACGGCGATCCACCGGTGTAGAAATCGACGAGCTGCTCCCACGCCTCGTCGACCGTGACGTCGTAGACCGCGGCCGCCGCGTCGTCCGGCGACCACGCGAGGAACGGCCAGTCGCTCACCCGACCAGCAGTATCACGGGGGTCCGACGGTGCTCAGCGCAGCCGGATGCCGTCGCTCTCGTACTCGGCGCGCAGCTCGGCGTCGCGGACCCGCTCGAGCGTGGCGCGGAACGCCCGCTGCTGTTCGGGACGGTGCAGCCCGAGGCGCTCGGCGAGGTCGCCCGCCGGCTCGCCCGGTTCGACGACGGTGCGCTTCCCGGCGATGCCGGCCATGGCGCCTCCCTGGGGTCGACGGGACCTGAGTCTACGCCGGGACGGGCACCCGGGGCGCTTCCTCGACGGGGGCGGGAACGCTCCGGTGGCCGCCGCGGGCGAGGACGACGCAGGCCGTGGCGGCCAGGCCGAGGGCGATCGGGGCGACGAGCCCGAACCAGGACGAGACGCTGTCGCCGAGCAGCGGCGCCAGCAGCGAGGGCGGGACAACCTCGGCGACCACGACGATCGCGGTCGCCGTCGTCACGCTCGTGTGCCGCAGCGCGAGGGTCCACCACAGGCACCCCAGCACGCCCGCCGCCGCGGCGACCAGCGCGGGCACCGAGGTCAGCGCGGCCAGGGGGCGGGCGAGGTCGACGAGCTTGACGGCGGTCGAGCACGCGGCGAACCCGAGCCCGGAGCACACCGCGAGCACCACGCCGCGCCGCCCGACCGCGGCGGCGAGCCCGGCGAGGCCGATCACCGCGACGGCGACGACGAGCCCGATCTCGAGCGCGACCGTGTCGGTGGCCGCACCGGTCCGGCCGGCGACCGCGGCGAGCCCGACGAGGGCGACCGAGAGCACGCCGACCGCCGCGAGCCCGCGGGCGCCGAGCCGGGTGCCGAACCAGACGCGGGACGTCAGCGCGGTGACCACGAGGCTCGCGCTGACCGCGCACTGCGCGACGGCCATCGACACCGACTGCAGCGCGACGACGTGGCAGAGCGCCCCGGCGCCCTCGGCGAGCGTGCCGGCGAGGAACCAGCGGTGGCGCAGCAGCGCGGTCCAGGGCAGCGCTGCCCCGTCGTCGAGGGCGGTGACCGCCGCGGCCTGGGCCACCGAACCCACGCCGAACAGCACGGCCGCCAGCACCACCCACGTCAGCCCCACGGCGTGCTCCTCCTCGGTCGGTGTCCGTGGTCCAGGGTCGGGTCGCCACCTGGGTGCGGGCTGGGACCGCGATGGGCGCGACGCTTGACCTTGCCCTCGGGGCAGGCCGCAGCGTCGTCGTCATCGGATCGGGGAGGAACGGGTGGACGAACGGATGACGATCGGGGAGTTCGCCGTGGCGGCGGGGCTGACTCCCAAGGCGTTGCGTCTCTACGACGAGCTCGGGCTCCTGCGCCCCGCGCAGGTCGACCCGACCACGGGCTACCGCAGCTACGTCCCGGCGCAACTGGAGCGGGCGCGGCTGGTCGCGGCGCTGCGGCGGGTCGGGATGCCGCTGGCCCGCATCGGGGGGATCGGTGAGCTGCCGCCCGCGGCGGCGGCCGCCGACCTCGCGGCGTGGTGGCGGCAGGTCGAGGCGGACACGGCCGACCGTCGGGCGCTCGTGCACGACCTCCTCGCCCGGTGGCGGGACCGACCGGACGAGGAGGAGCCGATGACGGCGAGGGTGACGGTGTACGGGGCGAGCGGCGCGGTGCGCGGCGCGCGGGCCGAGCAGCAGGACGCGGTGCTGGCGGACGGCGGGCGGGCGGCGGTGGCCGACGGGTTCGGTCCCGACGGTGCCGCGGCGAGCCGGGCGGTGACGGCGCGGGTGGCCGCGGCCGGAGGTGACGGGCCGCTCGAGGTGACCCGGTCGGCGCTGGAGGACGCGGCGGCGGCGCTCGGGGCACCGGGCGCGAGCGGGACGACGGCGACGGCGCTGTGCTGCGACGGGACACGGGTGGGCGTGGCCCACGTCGGGGACTCGCGGGCGTACCTGCTGCGCGCGGGGGTGCTGACGCTGCTCACGCACGACCACACCTGGGTGCGTTCCCTGGTCGACGAGGGCCGGCTCACGCCCGAGGAGGCCGCCGAGCACCCGGACCGGGCGCGCCTGGTGCGCGCGCTCGGGAACGGTGAGCCCGACGGGCACCTGCGCGAGGCCCGCATCGGGGACCGCTACCTGCTGTGCACCGACGGCGTGAGCGGGGTCCTCGACGACGCCGTGCTCGTCGGGCTGCTCGCGGCGGGCGGGCCGGCGCACGAGGCGGTGACGGGGGTGCTGGCGGCGGTGCGCGCGGCGGGCGCCCCGGACAACGCCGCCTGCGCGGTGCTCGACCTCGTGGCCGCCTGAGCCACGTCCCCGTAACGAGCGAACGGCACCTCCGCCGGGGCGGAGGTGCCGTTCGTGGGGTCGGCGCGGGACTCAGGAGTCGAGCGCCGCGTCCAGGGTGATCGTGGTGCCGGCGAGCGCCTTCGAGACCGGGCAGGTCTGCTCGGCGGTCTTGGCGAGCTCCTGGAACTTCGCCTCGTCGACGCCGTCGACGCTGGCCCGCAGCGTGATCGCGATCCCGCTGATCTCGAAGCCGCCGCCCTTGGCGGGCGACAGCGTGACCTCGGCGCTGACGTCGATGGACGACGCCCGGAGGTTCTCGCTGCCGAGGACCCCCGAGAGGTTCATGGCCAGGCACGAGGAGTGCGCCGCGGCGATGAGCTCCTCGGGGCTGGTCTGGCCGTTCGGCTCCTCGGCGCGGGTCGGGAAGGAGACGTCGAACTGCCCGGCGTTGGACGAGTCCAGGCTGACCTGGCCCGTCCCGTCCTGCAGTCCGCCTTCCCAGTGGGTGGTCGCGTCACGGCTCGGCATCGTCGCCTCCAGAGGGGATTCGGGTCCGGATCAGTGGCGGACGCGCTTGCGGCCGGTGATCTTGTTGTAGACGACCAGCAGGATGATCGCGACGACGATCGACCCGATCCAGCCGACCGGGCTCTTGAACGAGAGCTGGTGCGGCGAGGTCAGCAGCGAGCCGATGACGCCGCCGACCACCGAGCCGAGGATGCCGAGCCCGATCGTGGCGAGGAGGCCGATGTTGTCCTTGCCGGGGACGAGAGCGCGGGCGATGAAGCCGACGATGAGACCGAAGACGATCCATCCGAGGATGGTCAGGATGATACATGGGGGATTGCCCTTCCGCGAGAAGCCACGAGAACGCTGTGGGGCGTACGTCGCCCAACCGTGTAGTACTCCAAACCTCGCGGGAACGACACATCCGACGGATCCTCGGCCCGCAGCCGCCGCGTCACCGGCTCTTCGCCGCATGCTCACCACGTCGGGTCTACCCTCGGCGACCGGCGGCGTCGTGTCGCCGGTCCTGCGAATTGAGGGGTGCGCGATGGGATCACTGAGCCCGGTGCACTGGGCGATCGTGATCGTCGTGGTGCTGTTGCTGTTCGGCTCGCGGAAGCTGCCCGACATGGCGCGGGGGCTCGGGCAGTCGATGCGCATCCTGAAGGCCGAGACTCGTGGCCTGCAGGAGGACGACCGCACGCACTCGTCCTCGACCACGGCCGACCCCGGGACGGCCGCGCCGTCGACCTCCGCGACGCCCCCGCCGTCGTCGGGGACCGCCATCCCGCCGACCCCCGAACGGCAGAGCGGGACCGCTCACCCGGACGCAGCCGCTGACCGCCCGTCGAGCGCGGAGCGCGACGCCTCGTGAGCTGACGGTCGCGGGGCGTTGATAGCGTCCGCCTCGGTGACCGACATCGTGAGTTCGGCAGAGGCCAGGGGGGCCGTCGAGGCTGCGGCCGCTCCCGTCCTGGTGCCGGACGGGGCCACGCCCGCCGGCGAGCGCCCCGCGCGGACCCCGGGCGGCTCCGGTCGCAAGCTGGCCTGGGACGTGCTGCGCGTCGTGTTCGTCCTGCTCGTGATCCTGTACCACTCGACGTTCATCGGGCCGCTCGTCTACCACGACATCATCCCGAAGAACCTCACGTTCCCCCACCAGGTCGGGGCGAGCCTGCTGCTCGTGCTCTCCGCGTACTTCGTGGCGGCCACGGTGCGCCGTGGCGGCGCCCGGCGCGGCGGGACCGCCCGCTGGTGGTGGGGGAAGATCGCCCGGCTGCTGCCGGCGTTCTTCGTGGCGACCGTGAACGCGTGGCTCTTCCTGCGCTACCTCGCCCCCGACGGCTGGTACTACCCGGGCAAGCGCGACCTCGTCGCCAACCTGCTGATGCTGTGGCACTGGGACGCGAGCTGGGGCTTCGTCGACGGCTCCTACTGGACGATCCCGCTGCAGCTCATGGCGTTCTGCCTGGCCGCCGTCATCTGGCGCGGCCCGCTCGGGCGCGGCGTCGGCCTGCGCGTCCTGATGTGGGCGGCGCTGATCGTCCCGGCCCTGCAGTGGCACCACCTGGCCACGCGGGCGCCGGGCTCGTACTACGCGATCCTCGCCGACGGTGCCGGCATCTTCCGCTGGCACCTGTTCGTGGCCGGCGTCGCGGTGTGGATGGTGTCCACCGGCCGGCTGGGCCGTGGGCACTTCGTGGCGATCGAGATCGCGGCGATCGCCGAGCACGCGCTGCAGACCTCGATCCTCGACCCCACCGCCGGGTGGAGCACCGACTGGATCGCCGTCGGGCTCATCGCCCTGGGCGTGGTCGCGATGACGGCCGCGGCGCTCGGGCCCGACTGGGACCGCTGGATCCCGCCCGCAGGGCGCCGCGCGATCACCTGGCTCGCCGGCATCTCCTACGGGGTGTTCCTCACCCACCAGACCGTGGGCTACGTCGTCATGCGCCGCCTGCAGCAGCTCGGGGTCGGCCCCACGCTGCAGACCGGCTTCATGATCCTCACCGGGGTGCTCGCGGGGTGGCTGCTCACCCGGCTCGTGGAGCGGCCGCTGCACCAGCGCCTGATGCGCGCCTGGGACCGCGGCCCGGGCCGCTACGGCCGGGTGGAGCTGGCGTCGGTCCCGGTGCCGGGCCCGTCGAGCGTCACGAGGTCGTAGGTCCGCATCGAGGCGGCGCGGCCCGCACCGCACGTCAACGGTGTCGGTGAGGCGATCCACCGCTCGCGCACCACGACGACGAGCTCGCCGGCACCGTCCGGCGCCCGGAGCCTCACGGTCCACCGTGCGGGCTCCTCGGGGTCCTGGCGGGCGTCCAGCGGCGCCAGGGCGTCCACCCGGTGCTCGCCGAGGGCGAGGCGCGCGTAGTGCTGTGCCGCCTGCACCGGCGGGGCCAGCCCGGCCCGCCCGCGGACCAGGTGCGGGTCGACCTCGCCGGTCCCGTAGCGCTCGGCGACGGCGGCGGCCTCCGTCGCGGGCACGCGGCCCAGGACGAGTCCGTGGGGCAGGAGCACGACGTTGGCGGCGAAGCGGTCGCCGCCGGTGTGGGTCGTCTCCCACGTCCGGTCGGGGTAGCTCGCGGCGAGGACGGACGCGACGGGACGCCCGCGCATCGCGCAGCAGGCGTCGTGACGACCGTGCGCGCACACCAGGTAGACGGGGTCGTCGGACGGTGCGGTGGAGGCCTCGAGGTCGGCCAGCGCGTTCGGCAGCGCGTCGGGGGAGTCGACGCGGCCCCACCGGACCGACTCGTGCCCCGGACGGCAGTCGACCACCGCGAAGCGGCCACCGGCCTCGGTCGGCGCCCCGCGCAGGGCGGTGCGACGGATGAGCTGGAAGCGGGCGTCGTGGGCCCGGCAGAAGGCGTCGATCGCGTCGACGACGTGGTCGGAGAACCCGCCACCGGTCAGGGCCTGGGGACCCCACGGCCCCGGGTGCTCGACGAGCAGCCAGTGGCGCGCGGGCGGGGCGGACGCGAAGAGCGGGTCCTCGCGCTCGCGGGCGGCCTCGGAGCAGCGGAAGGGCACGGCCGCCCCGGCCGGCTGGGTCAGGGAGTCCGACGCCGTCACGTGTCCGTCGTACCCGGATCGTCGGCCGGAGCGCCACCCTCCGCGTCCGAGGCGGGCCCGACCGAGTCGGGCGTCACGATCACGCCCTCGGTGAGCAGCCGCCGGGCCACCACGGCCGCGTCGCCGGGCGCGTCCTGCGGTACCTCGCCGAGGCGCACCGGGAGCCCGGTGAGCAGCGTCGCCAGCGGGGTCGCGGCGTCGGCCGGGAGCTCCACCGTCCGGTCGGGCAGCTCGAGGCGCAGCGGGGCGCCCTCGGCGGCCGGGGGCAGGACGCGGTGGCGCAGCCCGTGGCGCAGGCGCAGCACGGTGTCGGGCCCGAGGGCGTGGACGGCGGCGGCCTGGCGCAGCGGGCGCAGCGACTCCGGCCGGTTCCCGGACCACACCCGGCCGCGGAGCCGGCGCGCGGCCCGGGCGGCGCGGGCGTCGTCGTGGGACCGGTCGGCGAAGTACTCGGCCGCGCGGCGGGCAACCACCTCGAGGTGCGGGGCGAGGGCGGCCGGGTCGGACACGTCGACGCCCAGCGGGAGGGTGGCCCGCAGCTCCGGGTCGTCGGCCAGGCCCGCGAGCAGCGTCTCGAGCAGGGCGTGGCGGGTGACGACGTGGACCCCGACCGTCAGGTGTGCGGAGACCTCGCCCTGCGCGGTCGCGGAGTGCAGGTAGCCGCGCGGGAGGTACAGCGCGTCGCCGGGGTGGAGCACCTCGTCGAGGAGGGGCTCCTCGGCGGCGCGGGCGCGGACCGCCGCGGCGTGGTCGTTCCAGGGCTGGGTGCGCAGCGGGTCCGGGTGCACGGGCGCGTGGACGTGCCAGCGCTTGGTGCCGGCGATCTGGAGGACGAACACGTCGTGCACGTCGTAGTGCGCGGAGAACCCGGTCGAGGACGCCGGGGTGACGTAGGCGTTGACCTGCACCGGGTGGCCGAGGTCGGCGTTCAGGCCGGTCGCCAGCTCGGTGACCGGCGCCCAGGTCCGGTGCACGCCCTGGAGCACCACGGTGTGGCCGTCGGCGAACAACGCCGCCACCCGGTCGTCGCGCAGCTGGTCGGCGACCTCGGCGCCGACCCCGCCGTCACCGGTGAACGACGACGAGTCGACCACCTTGCCCTGCTTGGCGATACGCAGGAACGGCGTGCGCAGACCCCGGTGGGCGAGCAGCTCGTCGACCGCGTCGAGGGAGAACAGGTCGCCGAACCCGGGCTCGTCGGTGCCGTCGCGGTCCTTCGCGAGGTCGTCGCGGCGGGAGAGCACGGCCTGGCGACCCCAGGCCTCCTGCGCGAAGGCGTCGAGGTCGCCCGCCACGGCGCGGCGCAGGAAGGGGCGGTCGGTGGTGCTCATGCTGGTCGACTCTCAGGCGCTCGCGGGGCTCGGGTGAGCCTCGGGGATGAACGGAGCTTTCCGGACATCGAGTGTCAGGAACGAGACTTTCCTGGCACTCGACGTCCGGAGATCGTCGTCGGCTCAGGCGCCGCCGTCGGCGCCACCGTCCGAGCCACCACCGCGGGCCCCGCCGTCGGCCGGGCCGTGGGCCGAACCGTCGGCGCCACCGTCCGCGCCACCGTCGGCCCCGCCGTCCGCGCCACCATCAGCACCGCCGTCCGCGCACCGCGCCGCCGTCGGCGCCACCGTCGGCCCCGCCGTCCGCGCCACCGTCGGCACCGCCGCCGCGGGCGCCGCCGTCCGCGGGGCCGTGGCCCGCGCCGTGGTCCGCGCCGCCGTCGGCCCCACCGTCGGAGCCGCCCCCGCGGGCGCCACCGTCCGCCGGACCGTGCCCAGCGGCGCCGTCCGCGCCCCCGTCGGCACCGCCATCGGCGCCGCCGTCCGCACCACCGTCCGCGCCGCCGTCCGCACCACCGTCGGCGGGCCCGTGGGAGGTGGTGATGTCGTCGTCGTTCATCGTCGCTCCTCGTGATGGGTCGTGATCCGGTCACTGCCCGGGGAGCGCAGTATGGACCGGCCCACCAGGCGTGCCGCGTGACGCGGCTCGGTCTACCCGGGCCCGCCACATCTCACGCGCCGGGTCGGCCCGCAAGGGTCCCGGCCGGGCGGACGACCTGGCAGGGTTCCGCGGCATGACTGTGGGCACGCTGGTGCTGCTGCGGCACGGACAGAGCGAGTGGAACGAGAAGAACCTGTTCACCGGATGGGTCGACGTCCCGCTCTCCGACACCGGGGAGCAGGAGGCCCGCCGCGGCGGTGAGCTGCTCGCCGAGGACGGGCTGCTGCCGGACGTCCTGCACACCTCCGTGCTGCGGCGCGCCATCGCGACCGCCCAGATCGCCCTGGACACCTGCGACCGGCACTGGATCCCGGTGCGCCGCAGCTGGCGGCTCAACGAGCGGCATTACGGCGCCCTGCAGGGCAAGGACAAGAAGCAGACGATGGAGACCTACGGCGAGGAGCAGTTCCAGATCTGGCGCCGCTCCTACGACACCCCGCCGCCGCCGATCGACCCCGACGACGAGTACGCCCAGACCGGGGACCCGCGCTACGCCGACCTGGGCGACGGGCTGCCGCGCACGGAGTGCCTCAAGGACGTGCTCGAGCGGCTGCTGCCCTACTGGCAGGAGGCCGTGGTGCCCGACCTGCGGGCGGGGCGGACGGTGCTCGTCGCCGCCCACGGGAACTCGCTGCGCGCCGTCGTCAAGCACCTCGACGGCGTCGACGACGAGACGATCTCGGGGCTGAACATCCCGACCGGCATCCCGCTGCGCTACGACCTGACGGAGTCCGACTCGGACCCCGACGAGCTCGTCCCGACGAACCCGGGCGGCACCTACCTCGACCCCGAGGCCGCGAAGGACGCCATCGCGGCGGTCGCCAACCAGGGCCGCTGATCCCCGCCTGCGGCCCGTGGTCGTGAACACCACCTGAACGGGTCGCCAACTCTCACCCTCCGGGGGGTTGGACCGGTCACCAAGAGCGGTCCGATCCGGGTGGAATCGGCCCTGACGGCCCTACCATCGCGGCGTGGCCGTCCCGGCGTACGTGACCGTCCTGGCCGCCGTGCTCGCGGCGGTCCTGGGCGTCGTCGTCGGCGCGGCAGGCGTGCGGTGGAAGGCCCGGGGCACGCGGGCCGCGGTCGTCGCGTCCGGCCCGACCGTGGCCGAGCTCCTCGCCCGCATCGTGCGGCGCTCGCACGCCGGCCTCGCCGTCATCAACCGCTTCGGCGACGTCGTGCTCTCCAACGACCGCGCCGAGGCGCTCGGCGCCGTCGTCGACGCCCGCCCGGAGGGCCGCGTGGCGGCCGCCGCCGCGACCGTCGCGGAGTCCGGGGGCACCGCCGAGATCGACCTGTCGCCGCCGTCGGCCGCACGGCGGACGCCGCAGTCGGTGATCGCCCGGCTGGGTCCGCTCGGCGACGGCTTCGTCGTCGTCGAGGCCTCCGACACCTCCGCGGCCGTCCGTCTCGAGGCCGTGCGCCGGGACTTCGTGGCCAACGTCGGGCACGAGCTCAAGACGCCGGTCGGCGCCATGGCCGTGCTCGCCGAGGCGGTCCTCGACGCCGACGACCCCGAGGAGGTCACGCGGTTCGCGTCGAAGATCCTCCACGAGTCGCGCCGCCTGGGGGCCCTCGTCACCGAGCTCATCGAGCTCTCGCGCCTGCAGGGCGCGGACCCGCTGCCCGAGCTCGAGCCGGTCGCCGTCGACGACGTGGTCTCCGAGGCCGTGCGGCGCGCGCGGGTCTCCGCCGAGACCGCGGGCACCGACCTGGCGCTGGACGCCCCGAGCGGGCTCGAGGTGGCCGGTAGCTCGACGCTGCTGGTCACCGCGCTCGCGAACCTGCTGGAGAACGCGGTCGCCTACTCGCCGACCGGGTCGTCGGTCTCCGTCCGACGTCGGAGGGTCCGCGGGTCCGACGGCCCCGGCATCGAGATCTCGGTGACCGACCGGGGCATCGGCATCGCCCCGGAGCACCAGGAGCGGGTGTTCGAGCGCTTCTTCCGGGTCGACCCCGCCCGCTCGCGCGCCACCGGCGGCACGGGGCTCGGCCTCGCGATCGTCAAGCACGTGGCCGCCAACCACGGCGGCGAGGTGCGCGTGTGGAGCGAGCCCGGCGTCGGCTCCACCTTCACCCTGCGGCTGCCCGTGCCCGAACCCGGCGACGACGGCGAGACGCACGGCCCGACGGCGGGCGCACCTGACGTCGTGCCCCGGGCCCCGTCGCGCACCACCGAGCGGGCCCGGCGGCCCGAGCGCCCCCACGCCCGGCCCGAACCGACGGATCCGGCGCCTGTCCAGCAGTCCCAGCCACCCCGCACCCCGACGTCCGTGAGCGTCGGGCCCGACGAGCCGAGGTGACCATGACCCGCGTGCTGATCGTGGAGGACGAGGAGTCCTTCGCCGACCCCCTCGCCTACCTGCTGCGCAAGGAGGGGTTCGAGGCGAGCGTCGCCGGGACCGGCGCCGCCGCCCTCGAGGACTTCGAGCGGCACGGGGCCGACATCGTCCTGCTCGACCTCATGCTGCCCGGGATGAGCGGCACCGACGTGTGCAAGGCGCTGCGCCAGCGGTCCTCCGTGCCGGTGATCATGGTGACGGCGCGCGACGCCGAGATCGACAAGGTGGTCGGCCTCGAGCTCGGCGCCGACGACTACGTCACCAAGCCCTACTCGGCCCGCGAGCTCATCGCCCGCGTCCGCGCGGTGCTGCGCCGCGGCCAGGAGAACGACGGCGGCGAGACGGCCGGGGCCCCGACCGGCGACCGGCAGGTGCTCGAGGCCGGCCCGGTGCGCATGGACGTCGGGCGCCACGTCGTCACCGTCGAGGCCGGCGGCGGGTCGAGCGAGGTCGCGCTGCCGCTCAAGGAGTTCGACCTGCTCGAGTACCTGATGCGCAACGTCGGGCGGGTGCTCACCCGCGCCCAGCTCATCGACCGGGTGTGGGGCGCGGACTACGTCGGCGACACCAAGACCCTCGACGTCCACATCAAGCGGCTGCGGGCCAAGCTCGAGCCGGAACCGTCGCAGCCGCGGCACCTGCTGACCGTGCGCGGCCTCGGCTACAAGCTCGACGCATGAGCCCCCGTCGGGTGACGGAGCGCGGCGTCTAGGCTGGTCACCGTGCGACTCGGGGTCCTCGACGTGGGGTCGAACACCGTCCATCTGCTGGTGGTCGACGCCCACCGCGGCGCACACCCCACCCCGCAGTCCTCGACGAAGACCTCGTTGCGTCTCGCCGAGCACGTCAGCGAGGGCCTGCTCGGGCGCAAGGGCGCGGACACGCTGGTCTCCGCCGTGGCCGAGGCCCGGCGCGAGGCCCGGGCGCTGGGCTGCGACGACCTGCTCGCCTTCGCGACCTCCGCGGTGCGCGACGCCACCAACTCCGACGCCGTCCTCGCCCGGGTGCGCGACGAGACCGGTGTCGACCTCCAGGTGCTGACCGGGCCCGACGAGGCCGCGCTCACCTTCCTCGCGGTCCGCCGCTGGTTCGGGTGGTCGGCGGGCCGGCTGCTCTCGCTCGACATCGGCGGCGGATCGCTCGAGATGGCGGTCGGGCGCGACGAGGCACCCGACGTCGCGCTCTCGCTGCCCCTCGGCGCGGGCCGGCTGACCCGCGACTGGTTCGCCTCCGACCCGCCCGAGCGCAAGGAGACCCGCGCGCTCGCCGAGTACGTCCACGACACCGTCGCCCCCGCCGCGGCCGCGCTGCTCGACGGCGGGCCGCCCGACCGGGCCGTGGTCACCTCGAAGACGTTCCGGTCCCTGGCCCGACTGACCGGGGCGGCGCCGCGCAGCGCCGGCCCGCGCGTCCGCCGTCGCCTCACGCTCCCGGGCCTGCGCCAGGTCGTGGCCTTCATCAGCCGCATGAGCTCCACCGACCTCGCGGAGCTGGAGGGCGTCAGCGCCTCGCGAGCGCACCAGCTCGTGGCCGGCGCGATCGTCGCCCGCGCCGCGATGGAGGCCCTCGATCTCGAGGAGGTCGAGGTCTGCCCGTGGGCCCTGCGTGAAGGCGTCATCCTCGGCCGGCTCGACCAGGTGCCCCTCGAGGGCGGTCCGTTCGCCGCTGATGGGACGTACACCACCGTCCGTCCCACCGCGACTGGACGACCGGCGCCCGCCACGGCACGGTGGACCGGATGACGACGGACGGCCCGCCCCGCCGGGGCTCTCAGCGCAGCGTGGCGGAGCTGCTCGCCGCCTACGGTGCCGAGTCCTCCGCGCCGTCGCGTCGCGAGCCGGCTCCGGCCCCCGAACCCGTGGATCCCTACGGCTCCGGGTCCTACGCGCCCGCGCCGTCCTACGACTACGACGACCGCTACGACTCCCGGTACGACACCCGCGAGCCCGACCGCGGCCAGGACGCCTACGGCGACCCGCGGGGCCCGGCGTCGTACTCGACGGGCTCCTACGGCGGCTACGGCTCCGACCCCTACGGCGGGGACGCCCGCGGGTACGACGGCTACGGGTACGCCCCCGAGCCCGCGGGCTACGACGACGGCTACCGGTCCGGCCCGCCGCCCTACGGCTCCTCCTCGTACGGCTCGTCCTACGGCGCCTCCTCCTACGACCAGCCCTCCTACGACCAGCCCTCGTACGACCAGCCCTCCTACGGGACGTCGTCCTCCTACGGACCGGGCCCGTACGCGAGCAGCTACGGCGACCTCGACCGCTCGTACCGCGGGCGCGACGGGTACGCCGAGCCCGACCCGTACGGCGCGTCCTACGGCCGGGAGACCTACGCCGAGCCCTACGGCTACCAGGGCCCCCCGACGGGCTACGCCGCACCGCCACCGCCCGCGGTGCCGCGCCCGGCGGGTCCACCCCCCGGCTCGGGCCCCCAGCAGACCAGCGCGTGGCCGCAGGGCGGCCCGGCCACCGGCTCCGCGATGCCCGTCGCCCCGCCGCCGGCCCGCGCCCCGGAGCCGCAACCCGCCACCGGCACGCAGGCCTACCCGACCGCGGCGCCCACCCAGGCGACCCCCGCGCAGGCCGCGCCGACCCAGGTGACCCCGGCGTCCGCCCCGACCCAGGCCACCCCGGCGGCCTCCGCGCCCACGCAGGCCACCCCGGCGTCCGCGCCCACCCAGGCCACCCCCGCTGCCCAGGCCACCCCCACCCGGTCCACCCCGCGCCCCGACGACGGCGGCCCGCCCACCGCGGCGTCGTCGCTCGCGCGTCCCGAGTCGGCCGGTCCCCGCAACACCCGCGTCGACGCCCCCGCAGGGCTCGGGCCGGCCGCCGACCTCGACGACGAGTACGACGACTACGACGAGGACGACGACGAGGTCGCGGAGCGCCCCACCGCGAAGGAGTGGGTCGTCATCGCGGGCCAGCTCGTCGTCGGCGCGCTGCTCGGGGCGGTCCTCTGGATCGGGTTCTCGTACCTGTGGCAGTCCCTGCCCGTCGTCGCGCTGGTCCTCGCGGCCGCCGCGACCGGCGGCCTCGTCTTCGGGGTCCGCGCGATGCGGCGCTCGGACGACCTGCAGACGATGGTGCTCGCGATCGTCGTCGGCCTGGTCGTGACCGTGTCCCCGGCGGCGTTCGTCCTGCTGGCCCGATGACCGTGGAGTGGTGACCGTCGTCCGACCCGAGACCGGGACAGCCCTGCCCGTGGCGCTCTCGACCGCCTCCGTCTATCCGGAGCCGATGTCGGCCGCCTTCGACGCCGCCGCGGAGCTCGGCTACGACGGCGTCGAGCTGATGGTGTGGAACGAGCCGGAGTCGCAGCGCCTGCGCAGCGTGGCCCGGCAGGTGGAGCGCACCGGCATGCCGGTGCTCGCCGTCCACGCACCCTGCCTGGCGATCACCCAGCGCGTGTGGGGGGCCGACCCCGCGGAGCGGCTGCGGCGCAGCATCGTGCTCGCCGCCGGGCTCGGTGCCCCGACGGTCGTCCTGCACCCGCCGTTCCGCTGGCAGCGCCGCTACGCCGCCGGTCTGCCCCGCCAGATCGACGAGCTGGAGCGGGCGCACGGCGTCCGGGTCGCGATGGAGAACATGTTCCCGCTGCGCCGCGGCCGGGTGCGGGTCGAGAGCTACACGCCCGGGCACGACCCGACGGTGCCCGGGGCGCGGAACTACACCCTCGACCTCTCGCACACCGCGACCGCCGGCGAGGACGCGTTCGCCCTCCTCGAGCGCATGGGCGACAACCTCGTGCACCTCCACCTCGCCGACGGCACCGGCCTGCCGAGCGACGAGCACCTGGTCCCGGGCCGCGGCACCCAGCCGTGCGCGGACGTCCTGCGCCGGCTCGCGCTGACCGGGTTCGGCGGCACGGTCGTCGTCGAGATCTCGACCCGCCGGGTGCGGAGCCGCAACGAGCGGCTGGACGCCCTGGCCGAGTCGCTGCTGTTCGCGCGTCTGCACCTGGGCACCAAGCTCCCCCGCTCCCGCGCCTAGGGTCGCCGCGCCGGGGCGAGCCCTTTCGCGTGCGCGACGGGCACACGGCGCAGGTCCGGGGGCTCCCGACGCTGCGTGAGGTGCCCCTCGTTCCCGGGCCGGCCCCAGCCCGGCGCCCCGGCCCGCTGAAGGCCTCCGGAGCCGGGCCCTAGGGTCGCCGCCATGACCACGGTGGCGGTGCTCGGAGGCGGACGGATCGGCGAGGCCCTGCTCGGCGGGCTGGTGGCCTCGGGTCACGACCCGGCGGCGCTGTCCGTCGTCGAGCGCGACACCGCCCGGGCCGACGACGTGGCCGGGCGCCTGGGGATCGCGGCCGTCGGCACCCTCGACGCGGCCCGGTCCGCCGACGTGCTCGTCGTCGCCGTGAAGCCCCAGGACGTGGCGGGCGTGCTCGGCGAGGTCGCGGGTGCGCTGTCGGAACCGCGACCCGTCGTCGTCTCGCTCGCGGCGGGCATCCCGACCGCCGCGCTCGAGCGGTGGCTGCCGGCAGGCACGCCCGTGGTGCGGGTCATGCCGAACACGCCGATGCTCGTCGGGCGGGCGATGTGCGTGCTCTCGCCCGGCACGCACGCCGACGAGGCCGCCCTCACCTCCGCCGAGTCGCTGCTCGGTGCGGTCGGCCGGACGGTGCGGGTGCCCGAGGCGCAGCAGGACGCGGCGACCGCGCTGTCGGGGTCCGGCCCGGCCTACCTGTTCCTCGTCGCCGAGGCGATGATCGAGGCGGGGGTGGCCCTGGGGCTGCCCCGGCCGGTGGCGACGGAGCTGGTGTCGGCCACCGTCGACGGGGCGGGCGGGCTCCTGACGACCCCCGACGCCGGGCCCACCCACCCGACGCTGCTGCGCGAGGCGGTGACCTCGCCCGGGGGCACCACGGCCGCGGCGCTGCGCGCGCTCGAGTCCCACGGGCTGCGGGCGGCCTTCGCGGATGCGGTCGAGACCTGTCGGGACGCCTCCCGGGCGCTGGGCGCGACGTACGGCGGCTGATCCCGCTCACCCCGCCGGCCCGGGCCGACGACCGTTCGTCGCGACCACTCGGTGCGGCGGGCGTGCGGCGTGTGCGCTTGACGCGCCGAGGAGCACGGCCACCGCACCATCAGGTCGAGCGATTCATCCGTCACATCCGTCTCGCTACTCTCCGATCAGCACGTGCGTGTCGAACCGCCGGAGGGGAAGACCGGCGGCACGACGGGTGCTCGGAAGGCGGTCGACATGCCGCAGAACGCCGCCGCAGGGCGGAGGGAAGACGGCGACCTGTCACGGGTGCAGTTCCTGACCGTGGCCGAGGTCGCCGCGACGATGCGCGTCTCGAAGATGACGGTGTACCGCCTGGTGCACAACGGAGAGCTGCCTGCCGTGCGAGTCGGCCGGAGCTTCCGGGTGCCCGAGGAGGCGGTGCACGAGTACCTGCGGGGCTCGTACATCGACGCCGGCTAGGGCCGGCCCACGGCGCCGGGATGTGACCGGCGCGGTACCACCCGGTGCCCGGGCGGCGCGTAGACGCCGCCCGGGTCACCGGTACGGTGGAGGCTTGCTGCCCGGGTCGCCGGGCCTCACCGGCAGGGCTCGTCCCTGCCGGTGCTCTCCACGGATGAGTCGCGAAGGGAACCCGTATGGGCTCGGTCATCAAGAAGCGTCGCAAGCGGATGTCGAAGAAGAAGCACCGTAAGCTGCTCCGCAAGACCCGCGTGCAGCGTCGCAAGCTCGGCAAGTGATCGGCTCCGGCCGGGCCTCACACGGTCCCGGCCGGTGCCGTAGGCATCCCGTGGGTCCGACCGCGACATCCGTCCGCCCGTAGGTTCCCGGGAGAGTCATGGCCCCCTCCGTCGTCCTCGTCACCGGCGTCGCCGGCCAGCTCGGCGGGGAGCTCGCGGCGCGTCTGGCGGCGGACTCGTCCATCGACCGCGTGCTCGGGGTGGACACCACCCCGCCGTCGCGCGACATGCGCCGGCGGATGGGCCGTGCGGAGTTCGTCCGCGTCGACATCCGCAACCCGCTCATCGGCAAGGTCATCAGCACCGCGAAGGTCGACACCGTCGTCCACGCGTCGCTGTCCGGCCACCCGTCGGCCTCCGGCGGGCGCTCGATGATGATGGAGATGAACGTCATCGGGACGATGCAGCTCCTCGCGGCGTGCCAGAAGTCGGACACCGTGGGGCGGCTCGTCGTCCGCTCGACCACCAGCGTGTACGGCGCCAGCCCGCGCGACCCGGCGACGTTCACCGAGACCACCGAGCCGAAGGCGTTGCCGCCCGGCGGGTACGCGAAGGACGCCGTCGAGATCGAGGGCTACGTCCGCAGCTTCTCGCGGCGGCGCCCGGACATCCCGGTGACGACGCTGCGGTTCGTCAACTTCATCGGTCCGCGGGCCGACACCGCGTTCGCGCACTACTTCTCGCTGCCCGTCGTGCCGGTGGTCCTCGGCTACGACGCGCGGGTGCAGCTGCTGCACACCGAGGACGCCGTCGCGGTGCTCGAGCGCGCGACCATGCACGACCTCCCCGGCGTGTTCAACGTCGGCGCGGACGGTGTGCTGATGCTGTCCCAGGCGGTGCGCCGGGCGGGGCGTCTCACGGTCCCCATCCCGGAGCCGCTGGTGCCGTGGGTCGGCCGCATCACCCGCCGCGCCCGCCTCGTCGACTTCTCGCCCGAGCAGATGCGCCTGCTCAACTACGGCCGCGTCGTCGACACCACCAAGCTCAAGACCGAGTTCGGCTTCCAGCCCCGCTGGACGACGGTGCAGGCGTTCGACGACTTCGTCGCCGGCAGCGCGCTGCGCCCGATGCTCGACACCGACCGCTACATCGGCGTCGCCGAGTCGGTGGCCCTGCGCGCGGCGCACCTGCTCCCGGGCCACCCCGCCCCGGACCGGGCGAGCGACGGACGCCCACCCGAGATCGAGACCAGGACCCCGCCCGCGCTCACCCCGGTGCGCTGACGTGACGGACGGGACCGGCAGGAGGAACGGAAACATGGGCGAGGCCGAGGTCATCCCGCTGCGCGGTGCCGGCGGCCGACCGCGACCACGCCCGACCCCGCGTCGCCGGAGTGTGGCGGGTCCGCCGCCGCCCGAGGCGACCACGGACGGGACGAGCGGAGCGGACGGCGGGTCGGTGGCAGAGCAGTACGCGACGGGCGACGGTGCGGCTCTCGTGCCGCACGCTCCGGCACCGCCCTCGGAGCTCGAGTCGGCCGTGACCGAGGTCGCGTCGTTCCTGCGCAGGCGGCTCGCGGGCCGCTACCCGGTCGACGAGTTCGGCTTCGACCCCGACCTGAACGAGAACGTCATCCTCCCGGTGCTGCGGCCGCTCTACGAGCGCTGGTTCCGCGTGGAGACGATCGGCGTCGAGAACGTGCCCGCCGAGGGCGGCGCGCTGCTCGTCGCGAACCACTCGGGCACGCTGCCGCTGGACGCGCTGATGACCGTCGTCGCGACCCACGACGACCTGCCGACCCCGCGGAACCTGCGGATGCTGGCGGCCGACCTGGTCTTCGGGATGCCGGGCTTCGGCGCGGTCGCCCGCAAGGCCGGCCACACGCTGGCGTGCAACCCCGACGCCGAGAAGCTCCTGGCCGCCGGCGAGCTCGTCGGGGTCTGGCCGGAGGGCTTCAAGGGCATCGGGAAGGCCTACGCCGACCGGTACAAGCTCCAGCGCTTCGGCCGGGGCGGCTTCGTCTCGGCGGCCCTGCGCACCGGGGTGCCGATCATCCCGTGCTCGATCGTGGGCGCCGAGGAGATCTATCCGAAGATCGGCGACCTGGGCCCGATCGCCCGCCTGCTCGGCGTGCCGTACTTCCCGATCACCCCGACCTGGCCGCTGCTCGGGCCGCTCGGCCTCGTGCCGCTGCCCTCGAAGTGGTACATCGAGTTCGGCGAGCCGATCCGGACCGACGAGTTCGAGCCCGGCGCCGGCGACGACCCGATGCTCGTCTTCAACCTCACCGACCAGGTGCGGGAGAACATCCAGCAGACGCTCTACCGGCTGCTCTCGGGCCGTCGGAACGCGTTCCTGGGGTAGGTGCGCCGAGGGTTAGGTGCGCCGGGCGGATGTGAGGAAGGGTTCATCCTGACGTCAGGTGTCAGCGAGGGACCATCGCTGACACCGGGTCAGAACAGCGACGAGCGCCGCCGCGAGTAGGCGGCGCCCGCCGCGACCGCCCCGGCCACCGCGCCCGCCCCGAGGACCGACGGCACGCCGATGCGGGCCACCTTGCGCCCGGAGCGGAAGTCGCGGATCTCCCAGGAGTTGCGGCGGGCGAGCGCGCGCAGCTCGGCGTCCGGGTTCACGGCCACCGCGGTGCCGACCACCGAGAGCATCGGGGCGTCGTTGATCGAGTCCGAGTAGGCCGAGCAGCGCCGCAGGTCGAGGCCCTCGCGGGCGGCGAGCGCGCGCACCGCGTGGGCCTTCGCCGGGCCGTGGAGCAGCTCGCCGACCAGGCGGCCGGTGTAGACGCCGTCGTGGTGCTCGGCGACGGTCCCGAGCGCCCCGGTCAGCCCCAGCCGGCGGGCGATGATCGCGGCGAGCTCGAGCGGGGTGGCGGTGACCAGCCAGACCCGCTGGCCGGCGTCGAGGTGCATCTGGGCCAGCGCCCGGGTGCCCTCCCAGATGCGGTCCGCCATGAGCTCGTCGTAGATCTCCTCGCCGAGCTCGACGAGCTCCGACACCTGGCGCCCGGCGACGAACGACAGGGCGGCCTCGCGGTGGGCGCGGATGTCCTCCGGCGACCCCTCGCCGCCGAGGCGGAACTTCACCTGCTGCCACACGAAGCGCCGCAGGTCGGCCCCCGGGAAGAAGTTCCGCGCGGCCAGGCCACGGGCGAAGTGGAAGATCGACGCGCCCATCATCATGGTGTTGTCGACGTCGAAGAACGCGGCGGCCGTGAGGTCCGGCGGCACGCTCGGGAGGACGGGCCCCGCGGTCTCGGCCGCGGCGGCGGCGGCAGCGCCCGCGTCCCGGGCGGCGGCGCTGTCGTCCAGGTGCCCGTCGGGCTCCGGGCTCCCGAGGGTGTCCAGGGAGTCGCGCCGGTCCCGCCGTCCAACCACCGCCGGACTCCTCCTCGCCTGCCGCGGGGACCGCCCCGGCCGGGCACGATCCTCGGCGACCACCTTAGTGGTGCCGACCGACCGCGCCGGGTCGCGGCGCGATCGACCCGATCAGCCCAGCGAGAGGCCGGGCAGGCCCGGGAGCAGCGGAGGCAGCTGCACCTTCGGCAGGCCGGGCACCGGGACCGGGACGTTGATCGGCGGGGCCGACGTCGTCGCCGGGAGCGGCAGCGGGAGCAGCGGCTTGTCGTTCGCGTCGCCGCCGCTGGACCGGCTGGTCGTCGTCTCGTCCGTCGTCGTGGTCGTCGTCTCCGACGAGGTCGAGTGCCGGGTGGAGGGCGTCGAGGTCTTCGTGGTGGGCGTCGAGGTCTCCGGCAGCGCGATGCTCGGCGCCTTGTCCTGGCTCGCGGCCGAGCAGGACGCCGAGGGAAGCGGGCCCAGCTCGTCGGAGTCCGAACCGCCGCACGGGGTGCTGGACTTCTCGAAGACCTTCGCGCGGTCGCTCAGCTGCGAGATCAGCCGCTGGGACGACTCGGCCTGCTCCCGGCCGGCGGGCGGCAGCGAGGGGGAGAACCCGTCGAGGGTCTGCTGCTGCTGGCTCGCCCACTGCGACAGGAGCCCGGGCGGCGGGCCCGCGGGCTTGTTCACCAGCGGGAGCAGCATCTGGGCGCCCGTGCGGGCCTGGTCGTCGAAGGCCCGCAGGTTGTCGGTGATCAGCGCGGCGTCGGTGTCGTCGAGGCCGGCGGCGGTGGGCCGGGGACCGGCGGCGGTCGTCGAGTCGCGCTGCACCAGCTGCTGGACCTCGTCCAGGCGCAGGGCGGCGACGTCGAGGTGCTTGCGGGCCTTGGCCTCCTGGCCGGAGGTCAGGCCGATCTCCGTGGACTCCGAGGCCCGCTTGAGGCCGTAGAGCATGTCGCCGGGCAGCGCGCCGCGGGAGAGCAGCACGGTGAGGGCGCCGAGCGCGAGCACCGCGGCCATCCCGGCCACGCTCGTGGAGAGGAGACGACGCGCGGTGGTGCCGCGGCGCGCGCTGCGCCCCGGGCCGGCGGCGGTCGCGGCGGAGCGGGGGCGGTCGTCGCCCGGGCGGGTACCACCGCGCCGGTCCGCACGACGGCGGCCGTGCGCGGCGGGACCGTTCTCGACACGCTCGGTACGGCGGGTCACCGGGACCTGCGGGGTCTCCTCGGCGATGGCGGCCATCAGGCTCGCGCGCATCCGCCGGGAGGCCTCGGGGTCCGGGCCGGGGGTGGCCCGGCCGGCACGGCCCAGCAGGTCCGCGATGCGGAGGTCCTCGTCGAGGTCCCGGTCACCGGTCCGGGCATGATCGCCCAGCGGGGCCCCGGACGCGCCGGGGAGCGCACGACGACCGGGTGCGCGTCCACGCATCCGCTCGTCCCAGGCAACGGCGAACCGCTCGTCTGCCCCGTCGCTACCGCTCGACATGTCGTCCGTCCTCATCGTGCGCTCGTGCCGTCCGGCACGAACCGTTCCCGTCGTACGTCGAAACGACCGGAGGGGCGACCGGTTACGACATACACGCCGACGGGTGGAACTACATCGATGTCACTCACCGCAAACCCTCGGGCAGCAGTTGAGCGAGACGTCGTACCGCACGGTGTTGCAGCGCCTTCACCGCGCCCTCGTTCCGCCCCATGATGTGGGCAGTCTCGGACACGGACAGTCCCTGGAGGAACCGAAGAGTGATGCATTCCTGCTGATCGTCGCCGAGCTTGGCGACGCAACGCAGCAGCTCCTCGTACGTCGCGCCGGCGATGACCTCGCTCTCCGGGCCGGGCCGGTGGGAGTCCGGGGCGACGTCGGTGATCTCCGGGGTGGCCTGCTCGAGCCGGTACCGGCTGGACTTCACGTGGTCGAGCACCAGGTTCCGCGCGATGGTCACGAACCAGGCGCCGATGTCGCGGCCCTGGTAGCTGACCGAGGAGATCCGCCGGAACGCGCGGACGAAGGTCTCCTGGGTGAGGTCCTCGGCCACGCCGCGGTCGCCCAGCCGGTAGAAGACGAACCGGAAGACGACGTCGTGGTAGCGGTCGAAGAGCCGCCCGAACGCGTCGACGTCGCCGTCCTGGGTGGCCCGGACGAGCGCCCATCCGTCGGCGACCTGCTCGTCGGCCTCCTCGAGGCCGGCGCCCTGCAGGTCGGCGTCGTCGAGCTCGGTCGCCTCGTCGTCGGGACGCTCGCCGGGCGCGGGCTCCTCGACCCTGGGCGCCTCGATCGGCGTCGTCGGCGGATGCGCCCCGCCGGGGGTGGGCACCGGACCGGTCGGCGCGGCGCCGGGGGGCGGCCCGCCCGCCGGGAGACCGGCCGGCGGGGGGAGCGGAGGGGCGCCGGGCGGAGGCCCGGGCGGGGAGGTCGGCGGTCCGACGGGTCGCGGTGGGGCGGGCGGCGCCGGGCGCCTGCCCTCCACGCGGGGCAGGTCGGGATGCGAGGGGTGGTCGACGGGTCGCGGTGCCGACGGACCGGGGGCGCGGCCACCGTCCGGGCCGCGCTGCTCGGGGTACGGCGGGCCGTACCCCTGCTCGGGCGCACTCGCGGGCCGGCGCTCCGAGGCGGGCGCGCCGTGCGGTCCACGACCCGTCACGGGGTCGAGCGGCTGCGGCGGGGTGTCGGTCATGGACGCGGACCGACCGGACCGGTCGCGCCGCCCGCGCCCCGGTTCCGGCATCCCGCCGGCGCCGACCGTCATCGCGCCCCGGCGGCCGTGGCGGCGGCCACGGCGGCGTCGATCGCCGCTCCCGAGGAGGCGCCGGCACGCGGCGCGCGGGAGGCCCGGGTCGGTGCGGGTGCGTCCGGGAGGGTCGCCGTGCGGGCGACTCCCGGCGTCACGCCGACGCCGACGACAGCGGACAAGGCGTTCTCCCTCGCTGGACGACCACTCGCTTCCTCCGGGCGTGCAGGCCCGTCCGCACAGCGGTCGGGGAGCGCGCTGGGAACGGAGCATACGTGCGGCGCCGAGGCCCTCGTCACCGGAGCGCCACCCACCCGGACCGGCCTCGTTGACATGCCCTTGACCTGCGGTGAGAGGTCGAGACCGCACCGTCGGCGGTCGAGACGGATCTGCCAGACTCCCTCTCGGCGGGCGTCGAGAGAGGACGAGGTTCTGGCGTGTCCGAAGTGGTCAGCGAGACAGGACTCCCTGTCCGGGTGACGGTTCTGGTGCGGGCGCAGTGCACGACGTGCGACCGCATGGAGGACGTCGTCCGGGAGGTCTGCGCCGGTGTGGGCGTGGGGTGGGAGCGGGTCGACATCGACACGGCCGACGCCGAGCTGCGCGGCGAGTACGGCGACCGCATCCCGGTCACGCTCGTCGACGGCGAGGAGCACGCGACCTGGCGTGTCGACCCCGGCGCCCTGCGGACGGCGCTCTCCGCGTGACCGCTCCCGCTCTCCGGGGCGTCGGCGCACAGGCCGGCACCGGTGACGTCCCCGCGCTGCGGACCGCGACCTCGCTCGTGGTGCTCGCGCAGTCGACCTACCGCTCCCTCGCGGCCCTGTCGGCGGGCGGCGGCGACCGCGCCAACCCCGTCGTCCGCGACCTGGTCTCCGCGGCGGTGACGCAGCTGGGCGACGCCCGCACCGCGCTGAGCTCGGCCACCACCGGGGCGGGCGGGCGGGCGCAGACCGCCCCGGACCCCGCGTACGGCTCGGTCGTGGCGCAGGCGCTCCCGACGGTGCGCACCCCGGCCGACGTCGTCGGGCTCGCCCTCACCCTCGAGGACGTCCTCGCCCAGACCCTCGTGGCCGACGCCGCGGGCCTGTCGACCCCCGCACTGCGGGCCACCGCGCTGCGCCTGGGCTCCGCGGCCGCCGCCCGCAAGGCGAGCCTGCTGCTGGTCAACTCCCTGCTCTCCTCGGGCCGGTCCGACCTCGTCGTCGCGCCCCCGGACCTCACCGCGCTGCCCGCCGCCGTCGGGACGGTCGGTTTCCCCGACACCCGCTTCCCGACCGGCAAGGCCTCCCCGCCCGAAGAGGGGTCCGGATGAGCGGGCGGACCGCCTCACGGCGCCTGGTCCTGGGCTGGGGTGCCGCGGGCCTGCTCGGCGCGGGCGCCCTGGCTGCCTGCTCGGACACCCCGCCCGGCGGCGCGCCCTCGGGGTCGAGCACCACCCCGGCCCCCAGCACCACCACGACCCCGCCGGGCCCGGCCTACGTCGGCGACGCGCGCGGCATCGCGCTGTGCGCGGCGCTGTCCGCGCTCGCCGCCAGCCTGTACTCGGGGGCGGTCCTCGCCGCGAACGAGGGACGCCTCGGCCAGGTCCCCGCCGTCGTCACCGCCTTCCTCTCCGGGGCCGGCGCCCAGCACACCGAGCACGCCGCGGCGTGGAACGCGCTACTGACCGCGGCCGGGCGCCCGGCCGTCACCGGGACACCGCTGACGGTGGAGACCGAGCGCCGGGCGACCCTCGGGCGGGCCACCGCCCCGACCGACCTGCTCGCGGTCGCCGTCGACGTCGAGTCCTCGGTGGGGGCCACCGTCCTCGCGCGGGCGGGGGAGTTCACCGACTCCGGCGCGGCGGCCCTGGCCGCGACGGTCGCGCCGGTGGCCGCGATGCACGGCGCGACGGCGGCCTTCCTGCTCGGCCGCCCCACCGGGGTCGCCCCCGGACCGGCGGGTGCCGCGCTGGGCCCGGACGCCCTGACCGTCCCGTAGACGTGCCCTGGCGTGCCGCCCGGGGGCCCGGGCTGGCACACTGTGGCCGGTCACGAACCGTGTGAGTGCCGTGACGGGGCCCGGAAGCGCGACGCCGTGACCAGCGACTTTGTGCGTGAGTTCACGAGCGGTACCCTCGATTGGAAGAAGTCCAGGGAATCTCGCGCCGGACGGGACCCGTCGGTCGGGGCCGCGCGTCCGCCTCCGACGGGGCCGGACGGCGTTCGACGACGTCCGACGACAGCGGGACCGACGACTGCGGCACGAGGAGGCTCCCGGCGTGACGGTGGACGGGGGTGTTCCGCGCCCCGTGGCGAGCGGACCCCCGGCGACCCCGGAGGCGCCGACGGCTCCCCGCCGGGTCCCGGAGGCCACCGTCGCGCGGCTCGCGGTCTACCTGCGGGTCCTCACCGAGATGCTCGCGCAGGGCGTCCGGACGGTGTCCAGCGACGTGCTGGCGGCGGCGGCCGGGGTGAACGCCGCGAAGCTGCGCAAGGACTTCTCGCACATCGGCTCCTCCGGGGTCCGCGGGGTCGGTTACGACGTGCCCCGCCTGACCGCCCAGGTCGAATCGGTGCTCGGTCTCACGCGATCCCACGCGGTCGCGCTCGTCGGAGTGGGCAACCTCGGCCATGCGCTCGCCGGCTACGGCGGGTTCTCCGCCCGGGGTTTCGGGGTCACGGCGCTGTTCGACGTCGACCCGGACCTGGTCGGCACGACGATCGCGGGGGTGGAGGTCCTGGACGTGGCCGAGATCCCAGACGTGTGTGCCCGGCGCGGGGTCACCATCGGAGTGGTGGCGACGCCGGCCGGCGCGGCCCAGCGGGTGTGCGATGCACTGGTCGGCGCCGGGGTCCAGAGCATCCTGAACTTCGCGCCCACCGTGCTGTCGGTCCCGGCAGACGTCGAGGTGCGCAAGGTCGACCTGGCGGTGGAGATGCAGATCCTCGCGTTCCACGTCTCCCGCCGGCACGACGGGGTCGCGAGCGAGACGACCGGGAAGGTGTTCGGATGAGTCTGCTGCTGGTGGGTGTGTCGCACCGCACGGCGCCGGTGTCGGTGCTGGAGCGGGTCGCGATCGCCGGCGTGGACACCGCGAAGGTCCTCGACGAGCTGATCACCGGTGACCACGTCTCCGAGGCCGTCGTCCTCTCGACGTGCAACCGCATCGAGATCTACGCGGTCGTCGAGACCTTCCACGGCGGCCTCACCGAGGTCTCCGGGGTCCTGGCCCGCCACGCGCAGGCCGACGTCTCCGACCTCACCGACCACCTCTACGTCCACTACGCCGGGTCCGCGGTCGAGCACCTCTTCTCCGTGTCGGCCGGCCTGGACTCCATGGTCGTCGGCGAGGCCCAGATCCTCGGCCAGCTGCGCGCCGCCTACTCCACCGCGCGCGAGCTCGGGACCGTCGGGACGGTGCTGCACGAGGTCGCGCAGCAGGCCCTGCGGGTCGGCAAGCGCGCCCAGGCCGAGACCGGCATCGACGCGGCCGGCGCCTCCGTGGTCACCGAGGCGCTCGACGACGCCGGGTCCGCGCTCGACGGGCTCGTCGGGCGCCGGGCCCTCCTCGTGGGCGCCGGATCCATGGGCGGCCTGTCCGCCGCCGCGCTGCGCCGCCGCGGGATCGGCGAGATCGCCGTCGCCAACCGCACCCCCGAGCGCGCCGAGCGCCTCGCGGAGCTCGTGGCCGCCGAGGGCACGCCCTCGCGGGTCGTCGGACTCGACGCGATCGGCGCCGAGATGGCCACCGTCGACCTCGTCGTCGTGTGCACCGGCGCCGTCGGCACCGTCGTCGACCTCGACACCGTGCGGAGCGGGCTCGCCTCGCGGCCCGGCTCGCACCGGCTCGTCGTCTGCGACCTCGGACTGCCCCGCGACGTCGACCCCGAGGTCGGCGCGCTCCCCGGGGTGACCCTGGTCGACCTGACGACCCTCGGGGACCGGCTGCGCGAGGCCGACGCGGGCCAGGCCGTCGAGGCCACCCGCGCCCTCGTCGCCGAGGAGGTCCGCACCTACCTCGCCGCGCAGCGCTCCGCCGAGGTCACCCCGACGGTGACCGCGCTGCGCCGCCGCGCCGCCGAGGTGGTCGACGCCGAGCTGCTGCGCCTGGACGGCCGGCTGCCCGGGCTGGAGGCCGACGTGCGCGGCGAGGTCGCGAAGACGGTGCGCCGCGTCGTCGACAAGCTGCTGCACACCCCGACCGTGCAGGTGAAGCGACTCGCCCAGTCGCCCGGCGGCGACACCTACGCCGAGGCGCTGCGCGAGCTGTTCGAGCTCGACCCGCAGGCGCCCGCGGCGGTGACCTCCGGCTCCGGCGGCTCGGCGATCACGACGGAGACCGTCACCGGCTCGGAGTCGGCGTGGCTCGAGGCAGGCGAGGTCGACCAGGCGCTCGCGGCGAACCCGACCTTCCGGGGCCCGGGAGGCGCCCGGTGACGGCCCCGACGACGCTGGGCACGATCCGGATCGGCACCCGGGCGAGCCTGCTCGCGAAGACCCAGACCCAGCTGGTCGCCGACGCGCTGATCGCCCGTGGCGCCGAGGTCGAGATCGTCGAGATCTCCACCTCGGGCGACCTCTCGCAGGCGGCGAACACGCCGATCCCGCAGGCCGGGGTCGGGGTGTTCACCTCGGCGCTGCGCGACGCGCTGCTGGAGGACCGCATCGACGTCGCGGTCCACTCCTACAAGGACCTCCCGACGGCGGCCCTGCCCGGCGTGGTGCTGGCCGCCGTCCCGGAACGGGCCGACCCCCGCGACGTCCTGGTCGCCCGCGACCAGATGGTCCTCGGCGAGCTCCCGCCCGGCTCCGTCGTCGGCACCGGCTCGCCCCGGCGGACCGCGCAGCTGCACGCGCTGGGGCTCGGCCTGGAGGTCGTCGGGATCCGCGGCAACGTCGAGACGCGGATCCGCAAGGTCACCGAGGGCGAGGTGGACGGCGTGATCCTCGCGCGGGCCGGGCTCGCGCGGATCGGCCGGGCGGGCGAGGCCACCGAGGTCCTCGACCCGCTGCAGATGCTGCCCGCCCCGGCCCAGGGCGCGCTCGCCGTGGAGTGCCGCGTGGCCGACACCGGGCTCGAGACCTTCCTGCGGTCGACGCTGCACGACGAGTCGACAGCCGCGGCGGTCTCCGCCGAACGGGCGGTGCTGCAGGAGCTCGGGTCACCGTGCAGCGCAGCCATCGGTGCCCTGGCCGATCTCGTCGAGGATCTGGACGACGACGGGCGCATCGTCGAGCGACTCTCGTTGAGGGCGTTCGCCACCACGGCCGACGGGGCGCTCGTGCGCAACTCGGCCACCGGAGAGACGAAGGATGCCGAGCAGATCGGACGGTCACTGGCCGCCGAGCTGCTCGCCGACGGCGCGGAGCCGGACGCCACCGAGATCGGTGGCTGACCGGCCGCGGCCGTCGCAGGGAGAGAAGACGATGGGACGAGACAGGACATGACCGCACCCCCCTCCACCACCGCCGGCCGGGTCGCCTTCGTCGGCAGCGGCCCCGGCGACCCCGGGCTGCTGACCGTGAGGGCCCGCGAGGCGCTGGCCTCCGCGACCTACGTCGTGGCGGACCCGGGCGTGCCGGACGACGTGATCGCGCTGCTCGCGGACGCCCCCCGCCCGGTGACCGTCCGCCACCCCGGCGGCGACGCCGAGGTGTCCCCGCTCTCCGACCCCACCGTCGACGGCTCGCTGGCCGACGGCGCCGAGGTCGCGGAGCCGCTCCCCGACGAGCCGGCGGCCCTCGCCGAGCACCTCGTGGCGCAGGCCCGCGACGGCGCCTCGGTGGTCCGCCTCGTGGTGGGCGACCCGCTGACCCGGGAATCGGTGATCACCGAGGTCCGCTCGGTCGCCTCCGCGTCCGTGCCGTTCGACGTCGTGCCCGGGATGCCGGCCAGCACCTCCGTGCCGGCCTACGCCGGGGTCGCGCTCGGCTCGGCGTACACCGCCGCCGACGTCCGCGGCGGGCTGGACTGGACCACCCTCGCCGTCGCACCCGGACCGCTCGTGCTCACCGCGACCGCCCCCGACCTCGCGTCGACCTCGGCGTCGCTGGTGGAGAACGGCTGGAAGCCCGAGACGCCGGCGCTGATCACCTCGCAGGGCACCGAGTCCAAGCAGAAGACCGTCACCTCGTCGGTCGACCGGCTGACCACCGACGGCGCGGACCTCGAGGGCCCGCTGACGGTGACCATCGGCGACGCCGCCGGCGACCGCGCCGCGCTCTCCTGGTGGGAGTCCCGCGCGCTCTACGGCTGGCGCGTGCTGGTGCCCCGCACCAAGGACCAGGCGGGCGCGATGAGCGACCGGCTGCGGGTGCACGGCGCGGTGCCCGAGGAGGTCCCGACGATCGCCGTCGAGCCGCCCCGTTCGCCCGCGCAGATGGAGCGCGCGGTCAAGGGTCTCGTCGACGGGCGCTACCAGTGGGTGGTGTTCACCTCGCAGAACGCGGTGCGCGCGGTCTGGGAGAAGTTCCAGGAGTTCGGCCTGGACGCCCGCGCGTTCTCCGGCGTGAAGATCGCCTGCGTCGGGGAGGCCACCGCCGAGACGGTCCGCGCGTTCGGCGTGCACCCCGAGCTCGTGCCGGACGAGCAGACCGAGCAGTCCTCCGAGGGCCTGCTCGAGGTCTTCCCGCCGCACGACGACGTGCTCGACCCCGTCGACCGCGTGCTCCTGCCACGCGCCGACATCGCCACCGAGACCCTCGCCGAGGGCCTGCAGTCACGCGGCTGGGAGATCGACGACGTGACGGCGTACCGCACGGTGCGCGCCGCGCCGCCGCCCGCGCCCACCCGCGAGGCGATCAAGACCGGCGGCTTCGACGCGGTGTGCTTCACCTCGTCGTCCACGGTGCGCAACCTCGTGGGCATCGCCGGCAAGCCGCACGCACGCACGATCGTCGCGTGCATCGGGCCGAAGACCGCCGAGACCGCGGTGGAGTTCGGTCTGCGCGTGGACGTCAAGCCCGACGTCGCCGAGGTCCCGGCCCTGGTCGAGGCCCTGGCCGCGCACGCCAACAAGCTGCGCGCCGAGGGTGCGCTGCCCCCGCCCCGGAAGACCAAGGCGCGCAAGCGCTAGGTGCCTGCGGCTCGTGAGCACCCAGTGCGGCCATGGCGTCACTGAGTGCTCACGAGCGCGGAGCGCACCTCGGAGGAAGATCATGTTCCCCACTGACCGCCCCCGCCGGCTGCGCACGACCCCCGCGCTGCGCCGGCTCGTCGCCGAGACCGACGTCCGGCCGCGCCACCTGGTGCTGCCGGTGTTCGTCGCCGAGGGTCTCGACGCGCCGAAGCCGATCAGCTCGATGCCCGGCGTCGTGCAGCACACCCGCGAGACCCTGCGCAAGGCGGCCGCGGAGGCCGCCGCGGCGGGGCTCGGCGGGATCATGCTGTTCGGCGTCCCCGCGCGGCACGACGCCACCGGCTCCGGTGCCACCGACCCCGACGGCATCCTGAACGTCGGGCTCCGCGAGGTCCGCGAGGAGGTCGGCGACGCGCTACCGGTCATGGCGGACACGTGCCTCGACGAGTTCACCGACCACGGCCACTGCGGGGTGCTCGCCGCCGACGGGTCCGTGGACAACGACGCGACCCTCGAGGTCTACGCCGACATGGCCGTCGCGCAGGCCGAGGCCGGCGCCCACGTCGTCGCCCCCAGCGGGATGATGGACGGGCAGGTCGGCCGCATCCGCGCCGCGCTCGACGAGGCCGGGCACGCCGACACCGCGATCCTCGCCTACTCCGCGAAGTACGCGAGCGCGTTCTACGGCCCGTTCCGCGAGGCCGTGGACTCCCAGCTCACGGGCGACCGCCGCACCTACCAGCAGGACCCGGCCAACGCCCGCGAGGCGCTGCGGGAGGCCACGCTCGACCTCGCCGAGGGCGCGGACATGGTGATGGTCAAGCCCGCGATGGCCTACCTGGACGTGCTGCGCTCGGTCGCGGAGATCTCCGAGGTCCCGGTCGCGGCGTACCAGGTGTCCGGCGAGTACGCGATGATCTCCGCGGCGGCGGAGCGCGGCTGGATCGACCGCGAGCGCACCATCCTCGAGACGATCACCGGCATCCGGCGTGCGGGCGCGGACATCGTGCTCACGTACTGGGCCACCGAGCTGGCCGGACGGTTGGACCGGTGACCCCCGCGGCGTCCTGGTCGTTGGACCGGGCATGACGGACCCCGTGCGCGAGGTGACACCGCCCCGGGAGGAGCCCGGTCGGCCCGGGGTCGTGACCGCGGCCATCTGGCTCTGGGGCGTGCTCGGCGTGCTGCTCGTCCTGACGGGGCTGCTGTTCGCGGTGGCGACCGCCGTCGGCATCACCGACCCGAACACGGGCGTGGGTTCGCTGGTCCTCACGGCGATCGTGCTGATCGTCGTGGGCGTCGCGACCCTCGTCGCCACGCGGGCCCTGCGTGCCGGGTCGAATCCGGCCCGTGCGGCGCTCACCGTGATCGGGGTCGTGCTGGCGGTCGCGGGGCTGGTGCAGCTGACGTTCCTCGGGGTCGGCGGGGTCTACTTCGTCGCGTTCGCCGCGGGGGCGCTGCTGCTGCACCTGCCCGCGGCCCGGTCGTTCTTCGCGCCGCGATGAGCGGGGTCTCCGGCGGCGCCGAGGGTCCCGACGCCGAGGGTGCGGTGCTGTTCGCCGAGGCCGGGGCGCCCTGGTGGCCGGTGCTGATCGGCCCGGTGATCGGCGTCGGGGGGCTGCTCGTCGACCGGATGGCGCCCGGGGGAGCGAACCCGCTCGCGTGGCTCGTCATCGCGCTGGTCCTGTTCCTGCCGATCGCGCTCGTGGTCCGGGCCCGCCGGCGGCTGCTCGCGGTGCGGGTCACGCGCGACCTACTGGTGCAGGGCGACGAGTCGGTGCCGATCGCCCGCATCGTCGGGGTGCGCCCCGTCGACGGCAGCGGGCGCTACGGCCTCCGCCCGTTCGGTGACCACCCGACGGTGCCGCGCCACGTCGGCGTCGTCGTCGTGACCCTCGACGACGGCACGCGCCGCGCGGCCTGGGCCCGTGACGCCGAGGGTCTGCACGACGCGCTCCGGCGCGTGCTCGGTGACCGCACTCCGTCCCCGGCGGAGGGATCGTGACCCGCCGGGCGCTGGTGACCGCCGTCGTGGCCGTGGTGCTGCTCGTCGTCGGGATCGTCTGCCTGCTCCACGGGGTGGACACGGCCCCGTCGACCGGGGGACTGCTGGTGTCCCCGGTGCCGCTCACGCGGGTGCTCGGCGCGTGGGTCGCCGGGGGCGTGGTGCTGGTGACGGCCGCGCTGGTGTGCGCGATCGACGCGGTCGCCCGCTGGCGGACCGGGCGGTCGGCCCCGGCGACCTGATCGCCGTCGGGAGTGGTTGCGACCTCCGCGTCGCGCACGTCCCCGTGGTCGTCGTCCGAACCGGGTCGCCGGGACCCGGTTTCGCGAGGATCGACCCGCCTGGCGGGTCTCGGGCGCTTGTCGCGGCTTTTCGCCAGGTTCCGCCCACCTTGTCGTTGTGATTCACAACGACAAGGTGGTGGCCGGTGGCCTGGAACCCACGACAAGAGCGGCTCGGTGCGGGCCGCCCGGCCTCAGAGCCACTCGCGGACGCCGCCGTGACCCGAGCAGGTCCCCGACTTGTGCTTCGAGTGGCTGTCCGTGCCGTCCTTGCAGACGGCGGTGGCGCCGGAACTGTTGCCGTCGGGCCGCTCGACCTGCTCGCCGTCGGAGTTGGTGTACGACCCGCCGTAGCTACCGGAGCCGCTCGACGAACCCGACGACGAGGAGGTCGAGCTCGACGAGGACGAGTCGTACGACCCGGAGGCGGCCGAGCCGGACGTCGACGAGCCGTAGGTCGAGGAGCCGTAGGTCGACGAGCCGTCCGTGGAGGAGCCGTAGGTGGACGAGCCGTCCGTGGAGGAGCTGTCCGTGGAGGACCCGTAGGTGGACGAGCCGGACGTCGACGAGCCGTACGTGGACGACGACCCGTAGGTCGAAGAGTCGTAGCTCGTCGAGGTCGGCGTGGCCGCCGGGCTGCAGGCACCGAGGCTCACGAGCAGGGCGAGGCCTGCGACTCCTGCGGCCGTGCGTGCCCACCGACCCCGCCGCCCTGCTCCGATCGGCGGCACGAACCGCTGCGGGTGGTCGCTTCGCTGATCGGCCGGCCGGACGCTGCGCGCCATGACTGCTCCCCCTCGTCGACGGTGACGGAGGTGGTAGCGCTCCGTGAGTGGGACGTGTTACGCGACTCACTCGTTCGGGTGAGCCGCGGGGATCACGGCTCCACGGGGCCGCACGGACGCAGCGAGGGCGCCGTTCGTCCGACGTGGTCGACGCGGTCCCCGGCGGACGGCGGTCACACCGCGATGCCTGGGAGACTGGGCAGGTGAGCAGCCCTCCCACGACGGCAGCCGGGCCGGTCACCCGCTCGGCTGAGCTCTTCGCGCGCGCCGAGGCGGTCGTCCCCGGCGGCGTCAACTCCCCGGTCCGCGCCTTCAAGTCGGTCGGCGGGACCCCACGGTTCATGTCCTCGGCGCAGGGGGCGTGGCTCACCGACGCGGACGGCAACCGCTACGTCGACCTCGTCAGCTCCTGGGGACCGATGATCCTCGGGCACGCGCACCCCGCCGTCGTCGAGGCGGTCCGCGAGGCCGCCACGCACGGCCTGAGCTTCGGCACGCCGACCGAGGGCGAGGTGGCGCTGGCCGAGGAGATCGTGCGGCGGGTGGAGCCCGTCGAGCAGGTGCGCCTGGTCAACTCGGGCACCGAGGCCACGATGAGCGCCATCCGGCTCGCGCGCGGCTACACCGGCCGCAGCGTCATCGTGAAGTTCGCCGGCTGCTACCACGGCCACGTCGACGCGCTGCTCGCCGAGGCGGGCAGCGGCCTCGCGACCTTCGGGCTCCCGAGCACCCCCGGCGTCACCGGCGCGCAGGCGACCGACACCGTCGTCCTGCCCTACAACGACCTCGACGCCGTCGCCGCCGTCTTCGCCGAGCGCGGCCCGGAGATCGCGTGCGTGATCACCGAGGCCGCGGCCGGGAACATGGGGGCGGTCGCCCCCGACGACGGGTTCAACGCCGGGCTGAAGCGGCTGTGCGCCGCACACGGGGCGCTGCTGGTGGTCGACGAGGTGATGACCGGCTTCCGGGTCTCGCCGTCGGGCTGGTACGGCCTGGAGGGCGTCGCCGGGGACCTGTACTGCTTCGGCAAGGTGATGTCCGGCGGGCTGCCCGCCGCCGCGTTCGGCGGGAGCGCCGAGATCATGGGCCACCTCGCCCCGGCCGGCCCCGTCTACCAGGCGGGCACGCTCGCCGGGAACCCCGTCGCGGTCGCCGCGGGGCTCACGACGCTGCAGCACGCGACCGACGAGGTCTACGCGGCCCTCGACGCCGGCGCGGACCGCCTGGACCACCTCATCGGGGACGCACTGACCGGCGCCGGGGTCGAGCACGTGATCCAGCGCGCCGGCTCGCTGGTCTCCATCCGGTTCGCCGGCGAGCGGGGCCGGGACTACGAGGACATGAAGGCCTCCCAGACCTGGCGCTTCCCGCCGTTCTTCCACGCGCTGCTCGACCGTGGCGTGTACTTCCCGCCCAGCGTGTTCGAGGCGTGCTTCATCTCGGCGGCGCTCGACGACGAGGCGTTCGGCGTCATCGCCGAGGCGCTGCCCCACGCCGCCGCGGCGGCGGCCGCCGCGACCCCGCCGGAGCAGCAGTGACGGCCGGCGGGAGCGGGCACGTCCGGACCGCCGTCCACCTCGTCCGCCACGGCGAGGTCCACAACCCCGAGCACATCCTCTACGGGCGGCTCCCCGGGTACGGGCTCTCCGAGACCGGGCGCGGGCAGGCGCGACGCGTCGCCGAGCACCTCGGGACGGCCGACGTGACGGCGCTGTTCGTCTCCCCGATGCAGCGGGCCCAGGAGACCGCGGTACCCATCGCGGAGAAGCTCGGCGTCGACCCGGTCACCGAGGACCGGCTCATCGAGGCGGCCAACGCGTTCGAGGGCCAGCACGTCGGGGTCGGCGACGGGGCGCTGCGCCGCCCGGAGTTCTGGCCGCTGCTGCGCAACCCGTTCCGGCCGTCCTGGGGCGAGCCGTACCTGGAGATCGCCCACCGCATGCTGGGCGCGGCGCACCGGGCGCGGGCGGCCGCGGCGGGCCACGAGGCGGTGTGCGTGTCCCACCAGCTGCCCATCTGGACGCTGCGGCGCTTCCTCGCCGGGGAGCGTCTCTGGCACAACCCGACCCATCGGCAGTGCGCCCTCGGATCGGTGACGACGCTGCTGTTCGACGACGAGTCGCTGGTCGACATCGCCTACACCGAGCCGTCCGGCACCTCCGCCCCCTCGGCGACCGGCGCATGAGACGCGGGGAGACGGAGCGCAGCGGAGCTCGACCCTGGGCAGCGCTGCTGGCCGCCCTCGCCGTCGTCGGGCTCGCGCTGCTCGCGGGGTGCTCGTCGAGCTCCTCGGACGACGGCGGGTTCCAGTTCGTCGCGCCGGGCGGGCAGACGCAGATCTCCTACCCGGAGACGCAGCGGCGCCCGCTCGCCCCGATCACCGGGGACTCCCTGCTCGCCGCGGGACAGCGAATCTCGAGCGCGCAGGACAAGGGCCAGGTCGTCGTCGTCAACATCTGGGGCTCGTGGTGCGGGCCGTGTCGCGGGGAGTCCCCGGCGCTGGAGCAGGTCGCGACGGCGTCGGCGTCGCGTGGGGTGGAGTTCCTCGGCGTCGACGTGCGCGACGACCGCGACGCCGCCGCCGACTTCGTCCGCAGCCGTGGGGTGACCTACCCGTCGATCTTCGACCCGCCCGGCCGCTCGCTGCTCGTGCTCAGCGGCTACCCGCGCAACGCGGTGCCCTCGACGATCGTCCTCGACCGGCAGCACCGCGTGGCGGCGGTCTTCCTCACCGCGGTGCTGGCGAGCGATCTGCAGCCGGTGGTCGACCGGGTCGCCGCCGAGGCACCCGCGCCCGCGGCCGGCTGAGGCGCGGCCACCCCGGCCCGTTTCGAGCGAAGGGCCCCTTCGGTCGATAGAGCCGCCGAAGGGCGCCCTCGGCCGGAACCGTGCCGGGGTGCGTCGTCCTGGCGAGGGGCACCCTTCGCCCGTTCTATCGAGCGAGGGGCCCCTTCGCTCAGAACCACGACGGCGTGACCTACGACATCCGGTAGGACGAGGGCCCCCGCCCTCACGCGGCGCGGACGCCGCCGCCCTACCCTGGGGCCCGACATGGACGCCCGGCATCGCGGGTCCGCATGGACCTGACCCAGCTCGTGACCTCGGGTCCCGTCCTGCTCGCACTCGGGCTCTCCCTCGTGGCGGGCCTCGTGAGCTTCGCGTCCCCGTGCGTCGTCCCCCTCGTACCGGGCTACCTCGCGTACCTCGCCGGGCTGGTCGGGGCCACCGCGCCCGCGGTGACCCTCGAGGAGGTCGCCGCGCAGGACGCCCAGCACCAGGACGCTCAGCACCAGGACGCTCAGCGGCGGGCGGCGGTCACCGCCGCCGCGCCCGGAGCGGCATCGCCGTCGGGACCCGCCGTCCCGGCCCCCGGGAGCACCGACAACACCGGCACCACCGCCTCCGTCGACACCCGCACCCCGCCCCGACGCGGACGTTTCCGGCTCGCCGGGGCGGCCGCGCTGTTCGTCCTCGGCTTCACCGTGGTCTTCGTGCTCGGGCTGGGCGCGATCGTCTGGGCCGCCGACGCGCTCGTCGCGAACGAGGAGCTGCTGCAGCGGCTCGGGGGCGTCGTCACCGTCGCGATGGGCCTGGTGTTCCTCGGCCTCGTGCCCGCCCTGCAGCGCGACACCCGGCCGCACTGGGTGCCGCGCATGGGGCTCGCCGGCGCGCCGCTGCTGGGCGCCACGTTCGGCCTGGGCTGGACGCCGTGCCTGGGGCCCACGCTGACCGGCGTCATCGCCCTGGCCTCCGGGACCGGCGCCGGCCCCGGGGCGCTGCGGGGCGGCGTCCTGGTGCTCGCCTACTGCGTGGGCCTCGGCGTGCCGTTCGTGCTCATCGCGCTCGGTGCCGGCCGCGCGGTGCGGGCGCAGGCCTGGCTGCGCGCCCACGTCCGCGGCATCCAGCTCGCCGGTGGCGTGCTGCTCGTCCTCGTCGGTCTCGCGCTGGCCACCGGCCTGTGGGGCGAGATCGTGACCCTGCTCCGGGAGCCGGTCGCCGGCTTCTCGACCCCGTTGTGACGCCATGACGCAGACCCTGAAGACGCCGCCGGACTCCTCGGAGCCACCGCCCGCCCCCCGGCAGTGGGGGCGCGACCTCCTCGCGCTCGCCCGCAACACCTGGCGCGGGCTGACGAGCATGCGCACGGCGCTGATCCTGCTGTTCCTGCTGGCGCTCGCCGCCCTGCCCGGGGCGTTCCTCCCGCAGCGTGGCCCGAGCCCGCAGGCGGTCCAGGACTACTTCACCGCCCACCCGACCCTCGCGCCCCTCCTCGACAAGATCGGGATCTTCGACCTCTTCGCGACGCCGTGGTTCTCGGCGGTCTACCTGCTGTTGTTCATCTCGCTGGTCGGCTGCCTCGTCCCCCGGACCTGGGAGCAGATCCGCGGCCTGCGCGCCCGCACCGTCGCCGTCCCCCGCAACCTCTCGCGCCTGCCCCACCACGCCGCGGGACCCGACGAGCGCGACCCCGACGACGTCGTCGCGGCCGCCCGCCGTCGTCTCCGCGGGTGGAAGGTCGACGTCCGCGAGGAGCCCGGCGGGGTGCGCACGGTCTCCGCGGAGAAGGGGGCGCTGCGCGAGGTCGGCAACGTCGTCTTCCACATGAGTCTGCTGGCGCTGCTCATCGGCATCGCGGTCGGCAAGCTCGTCGGCTACGAGGGCAACGTCATCGTCATGGCCGACGGCTCGGAGTTCTGCAACTCCGGGATCCTCGCCTACGACACGTTCCACCCGGGCCTGCGCGTGGACGGCACGAACCTCGACCCGTTCTGCCTCGACGTCGATCGCTTCGACGCGCAGTACCGCCCCGACGGTGAGGCCGACTCCTACAGCGCCGACGTCCGCTACTCCGACGCGCAGCAGATCGCCGACGGCGCGCCCCCGACGCCCGGGCAGATCGAGGTCAACGAGCCGCTGCGCTTCGACGGCGAGCGGGTCTACCTGCTCGGTCACGGCTACGCGCCGCAGTTCACCGTGACCTTCCCCGACGGCCAGCAGCGCACCCAGGCCATCCAGTGGGAGCCGGTCGACCAGACGTCGTTCCTCTCCCAGGGGGCGACCAAGTTCGACCGCCCGGGCGCCACCACCGACGCCGAGCGCCGCTCGACCGAGCTCGCGATCACCGGGCTGTTCGCCCCGACGTCGAGCGGTGGGGGCGTGGTGACCTCCACCTACCCGGCGCTGACCAACCCCGAGGTGGCGGCCGACGTCTACCGTGGTGACCTCGGGCTGGACTCCGGACGCGGGCAGTCGATCTACGGGATCGACGAGTCGATGGTCGAGCAGGGCCGGCTGGTCCACGTGGCCCGCGAGAACCTCGTGCCCGGCCAGACCATCACGCTCGACGACGGGACGAAGATCCGCTTCGACAGCGTGAAGCAGTGGGTGAACCTCCAGGTCTCCCACGACCCGTCGCAGGACGCCGTGCTCGTCGCGGCGATCGCGCTGCTCGTCGGGATCACGCTGTCCCTGACGATCAAGCGGCGACGGTTCTGGGTGCGGGTCACGCCCGCGACGACGGGCCCGGGGTCGCCGTCTACGACAGACGGTCGTACGGTGGCGGCCGGGAACGGCTCGAGCGTGGAGCTCGGCGGTCTCGCCCGCACCGACCAGGCCGGGTACGGCGAGGAGTTCGACCGCCTCCGGGCGGATCTGCTGCCCGCCGCGCCCCCGGTGCGGCGGGACGCCCCGAGCCGGGACGACGCCCAGGACGAGCCGACGCAGGGCGACAACGGAGGTACGGGATGAACGTCGACGCCCCGCTGGGCGACTTCGGCGACGTGCTGTTCTACTCGGCGCTCGCGGTCTACATCCTCGCGATGCTGCTGCACGCCGTCGAGCACGGCCTGCTGCG
Organism: uncultured Actinomycetota bacterium; assembly: GCA_963849235.1. Taxonomy (GTDB): domain Bacteria; phylum Actinomycetota; class Actinomycetes; order Mycobacteriales; family Pseudonocardiaceae; genus Actinomycetospora. The sequence continues at coordinate 134,870 of CAWKGY010000025.1, forward strand.
CCGCGCGGAACCGCAGGAGGCGGTCGCCGCGGCCGTGCCGGCCCGGGTGGCCGCCGGCGGCGCCGACGAGCCCGGCACCACGGCCCTCGTCCCCGACGACCCGACGCGCGACGACGAGCCCGCGGGCGGGCCGGTGCCCGCCGCCCGGCCGCCGCGCCCCGCCTCGGAGCGCTTCGGGCGCATGGGCGTCGCGCTCACCGTGCTCGGCGCGGCACTGCACCTCTCGATGCTCGTCGTCCGCGGTGTCGCGGCCGACCGCCCGCCGTGGGGCAACATGTACGAGTTCGTCGCGGCGGTGACCCTGGTCGGGGTCGTGGCGTGGCTGGTCGTGCTCTTCCGCCGGCCGGAGCTGCGTCGTCTCGGCGTGTTCGTGCTGCTGCCGGTGATCGTGCTGATGATGCTCGGCGGCACGGTGCTCTACACGCAGACGGCGCCGGTCGTGCCCGCGCTGCACTCCTACTGGCTCGCCATCCACGTGACGGCAGCCGTGATCTCCTCGGGGATCCTGCTCTTCGCCGGCGTCGCGAGCGTGCTCTACCTGCTGCGCAGCGCCCACGACTCCAGCGGCCGCCTGGCGTGGACCGCCAAGCTGCCCGGCGCCGCGGTGCTCGACCGCGTCGCCTACCGCGCGACCGCCGTCGCCTTCCCGATCTGGACGTTCGCCGTCATCGCGGGTGCGATCTGGGCCGAGGCGGCGTGGGGCCGGTACTGGGGCTGGGACCCCAAGGAGACGACGGCGTTCATCGCCTGGGTCGTCTACGCGGGGTACCTGCACGCCCGGTCGACGGCGGGCTGGCGCGGCCGCAAGGCGGCGGTGGTGAACGTCGTCGGCTTCGCGGTGATGGCGTTCAACCTGTTCTTCATCAACCTCGTCGTCACCGGCCTGCACTCCTACGCCGGCGTCGGCTGAGCGGCGGCGCTCCGCCGCTCCCGTGAGCGGAGGCGATGCGGGGAGGGAGATCTCCCGTTCGTCTCGTCCTGATCGTCCCGGCCGGTTACGGTCGTCGCCCGGAGCCGCACAGCCGTCCCGGCGCCGGTGACGAGGGAGGGGCACCGATCATGGAAGCCCGCGAGGACGAGCCGGGTGAGCGCGCCACCGCGGACGGGGCGCCGACCGCGACGGAGCGCCCCGCGCCGGAGGGCGCGCCGCCGGATTCCGAGAGGGTGACGACGACGTCGGGTGCGGCCGGTGCCGCGCCCGGGCTCCGGTCCGCGGAGGCCGGGTCGGGCGACGCCACGGACGTCGGCTCCGCGGGGTCCCGATCGGGTGATGCCGCCTCCGACGACGACCTCGCCGCCGAGACGACCCACCAGGTCGACACCGCGAGCGCCGCCCGCGGGGACGTCCGCCGGCCCGGATCGCCGGACACGCGCCGGTCGTCGAGCGGCCCGTCGTCGCCCGCCTCGACGTCGTCGGGCCCGCCCTCGAGCGCCCAGACCTCGAGCGCCCAGACCTCGAGCGCCCAGCCGCCGTCCGGGCAGCCGTCGACCGCCCAGCCCTCGTCCGGCCCGTCGTCGTCCGGCCCGTCGTCGTCCGGCACGGCGTCGTCCGCACCGGGTGCTCCCGGCGAGACCGGGCCCGGGGGGACCTCGACCGGCGAGGTCCCCGGGTCGGGCGACGCCCCGGGCCCGTCCTCTCAGGCCCCGTCGTCCCAGGCCCCGTCGTCGGAGTTCGCGACCCTCGGGGCGCCCGCCGGACCGCCGGCGATGTCGGACCTGTCCTCGGCCCAGCTGCTGCGTCCCGCGAGGCCGGTACCGCGGACCGGGTGGCGGCGCGCGCTCTACGTGGCCAGCGGCGGCGTGGTCAACCCGGGCGAGAGCGAGGCCGACGCGGCGCGGCGGGCGCTGGTCGCACGGGTCAACCAGCCACTGCAGGGCTGCTACAAGATCGCGATGCTGAGCCTCAAGGGCGGCGTCGGCAAGACCACGACGACGGCGGCCCTGGGGGCGACCTTCGCGTCGCTGCGGGGCGACCGGGTCGTCGCGGTGGACGCGAACCCCGACCGCGGGACCCTCGCCGAGAAGGTGCCGGTGGAGACCACCGCGACGGTGCGCCACCTGCTCCGCGACGCGGCGCTGGTGCGGCGCTACTCCGACGTCCGGGCCTACACCTCGCAGGGCCCGTCCCGGCTGGAGGTCCTCGCCAGCGAGCAGGACCCGGCGGTCTCGGAGGCCTTCAGCGAGCTGGACTACCGGCGCGCGGTCGACCTCCTCGAGCACTTCTACAACATCGTGCTCACCGACTGCGGCACCGGACTGATGCACTCGGCGATGCGCGGCGTGCTCGACGTGGCCGACTCGCTCGTCGTCGTCTCCTCGTCCTCGATCGACGGGGCCCGCAGCGCCTCGGCGACGCTCGACTGGCTCGACGCGCACGGCTACGGCGACCTGGTGGCCCGCTCGACCGCCGTCATCAACTACGTCCGGCGCTCCTCGGGCGGGGTCGACCTGGACCGGGTCGCGGAGCACTTCGCCGCCCGCTGCCGCACGGTGGCGCGCCTGCCGTTCGACCCGCACCTCGACGAGGGCGCGGAGATCGAGCTGGAGAAGCTCGCTCCCCGGACGCGCACCGCGATGCTGGAGCTCGCGGCCGTCGTCGCCGACGACTTCCCCCGCGCCGGCTCCCGCGTCCGCATCGGGCCCCGCCTCACCTGACGCGCGCGAGCTCTCCCGAGCAGCGGAAGACGAACGACGTCGCGATCGGGATGACGGAGAGGGAGAAACTAGTTGCCGGGAGTCGGGTCGTCGTCGCCGCGTCCGCGCTTGACCTGCTCGTCGAGGCTGCGGAGGAACTCCGGGTCGTCGTCCGGGGCGACCGGCCGGGTGCGGCGGGGGCCGGGAGCACGGGTGGGGCCCGTGGGCGCCTCGTCATCCGTGGTGCCCGAGCCCGTGGCGAGCGTCTGAGCGGTGACGGCCTTCCAGAGCAGTACTCCGACGGCCACCAGCACCATCACCGCGACGACGAACAGCACCACGTCTCGCACCTCCTCCCGGACGCCCGTCCGGGCGTCCGATCGCTCGCGCGGCCCACGCTACCCGGGGATCGACGTGTCCGGGGGACGATCGCCGGAGGGCCGCCGGGTGGCCGACTCATGACGGTGAGCGGGATCACGCGACGACGGAGGACCCGGCCGCGACGGTGCCGCGACCGGGTCCTCCGGGGTCGTGCTGGTGCTCAGCCGTGGGCCTCGCTGGTGAGCCCGTCGAGGAGGGTGCGGACCTCCGACTCACGGAAACGACGGTGCCCGCCCGGCGTGCGGATGGACCCGATGCGCCCGGCCGCAGCCCAGCGCGTGACGGTCTTCGGGTCGACGCGGAACATGGCGGCGACTTCGCCGGGGGTCATGAGACGCTCGGTCGCGTCGGGTGCAACGGTCATGCGGCACCTCCTCGGGCCCGGAGGCCCGACTTCCCAGGGTTCTGTCGCCCGAGGCCGGGGGTGGTCCTGGGGCGGAGCAGACGATCTGGTGCGAATCGTGACACCGGACCCCTCACGTACTCGAACGCTAGTGCGGAGGTAAAAGGTTCATAAAGGCAGGAAACGGACGATCGGGTCGAGGCGGAGCCCCGGGTGGGGCGCCTACCCTGGGCGTCGTGGAACCTGCTGGATCGTCGTCGGCCGGGACCCCGTCGTCCGCCGGGGAGCCGTCATCGGCCCCGATCGACACCCCGTCCTCGACCGACACCCCGTCGCCCAGCGACACCCGGCCATCGAGCGACACCCCGTCGCCGCGGGAGGCCCCGCCCGCCTCGGGCTCCGCAGGCGGCCTCGCCCTGGCGATCGCGCTCTACGTCGGGGCGCGCGTGCTGCTCGTCGCGGTCATCACGGGGGTGCTCGTGCTGGTCGGCCTGCCGCTGCTGCTGGCGCTGATCGTCGCGCTGATCGTGGCCCTGCCGCTGTCCCTGCTGTTCTTCCGCCCGCTGCGGGCCCGGCTCAACCGGGAGATGGACGCGGTCACCGCGGGCCGCCGGGCGCAGCGCGACCGCCTCCGTGCGGAGCTGCGCGGCGACGAGGGGCCGTAGGCATCTACGCGACGATCGCGAGCCCGATCGCCGTGCCGACCGCCCACACCAGCAGGGCGAGCCCGGTGTCGCGCAGCACCGGGATGAGCGCGGGCCCGCGCGCGCCGCCCAGCACCCGGCGCAGTGCCGGGACGAGCACGACGAGGGCCACCAGCCCCAGCAGGGCCCACGGCGCGCGCAGGCTCAGCACCAGGCTCATGCCGAGCGGGATGACGACGAGGGCGGCGTAGAGCACCCGGGTGTCGCGCTCGCCGAGCATCACCGCGAGCGTCCGCTTGCCCGCGACGGTGTCGGACGGTACGTCGCGCAGGTTGTTGGCCACGAGCACCGCGCAGGAGAGCAGGCCCACGCCGACCGAGGCGCCGATGCCGAGCCCGCTCGCCCGGCCGGACTGGGTGTACTCGGTGCCGAGGACCGCGATCGGCCCGAAGAACAGGAACACCGCGATCTCGCCCAGGCCGCGGTAGCCGTAGGGGCTCGAGCCGCCGGTGTAGAACCACGCGCCGGCCAGGCACACCGCGCCGACGACGAGCAGCCACCACGCGCCGCTCACCGCCAGCAGGGCGACCCCGGCGAGCGCCCCGATCCCCAGCGACACGAACGCGGCCGTGCGCACCGCCTCCGGTGTCGCGGCCCGGGAGCCGACCAGGCGCATCGGCCCGACCCGCTCGTCGTCGGTGCCGCGGATGCCGTCGGAGTAGTCGTTGGCGAAGTTGACGCCGATGATCATGCCGATCGCGACGACCAGGGCCAGGACCGCCGACACGGGCCGGAAGAGGTCCGCCGAGGCCGCGGCGCCGGAGCCGGCGACCACGGGGGCGATCGCGTTGGGGAGCGTGCGGGGCCGCGCCCCCTCGACCCATTCCGCGACGGTGGCCATGTCCACGAACCCTAGCCAGCGGGCCGGAGCCCCGGGCGGCGGAGCGGCCCTCAGCAGGCGGGCGGGGGAGTGCTGGTCGCCACCCACGCGGCGGGTACGTAGCGGTCGGTGTCGATGCGCAGCCAGTCGGTGCTGGTGCCGTGGCTCCCGGTCACGGAGTCGCCCGCGACGTGGCACTGCACGTCGACCTGGGCGTCGTTGCCGACGAGCCCCTCGTCCGTGCCGCCGTTCGCGGGAGTCGATCGCACGGTGACCGGCGCCTGCGGGCTGTCGGCGGTGCCGAGGTGGACGTCGGAGGGGGCCTCCCCGGCCCGCCCGGTCCAGAGGTAGTCGACGGTGACGTAGGAGTTGTCGTCGAGCCCCAGCGCGTGGAAGGTGCCGTCGGCCACGTCGATCCCGGCCGGGTTCTTCACCGAGCGCCCGAAGCCGTCCTGGCCGTCGTGGTAGTGGTTCTGGAAGGCGACCTGGGCCTCCGGGGTGCCCTGGGGCACGTCGGTGTAGTTCGAGCGCGGCGGGGCGGCGTTCCAGTAGTCGTCGTCGGTGTTCCACGGCCCGACGTCCCAGACGGGCACGGTGGCGCAGCGGCCCGCCGCGGTGCAGAGCCGCACGCTGTAGTCGCCCTTGCCGTCGCCGTCGAGGGCCTGGCTCGAGGGCAGGGCCACGAACTGGTCGTTCTCGGTGATGACGTGCCCGTTGGCGGTCGTCCCGCCGACGAGCCCCTCGCGGGTCGCGAACACCCGGTAGGACGCCCGCGGGGTCAGCGTGCGCTGCGCCCCGATCTCCCGGTCGGCGCGCACCGAGACCGACCGCACCGTCGGGCCCGCGCCGGTGCCGGGGGCGACGAGGGCCAGGCGCAGGGCGACCGTCCGGCTCGGGGCGGGCAGGACGGCGGGCGAGCCGGGGGTGGCGGGGACCCACTCCGACCAGCGCCCGGCGTCGTCGCGTCCGCGCACCGAGGCGACGGCCGAGGTGCCGGGGGGCAGGTCGGCGGTCACGGGCACGTCGAAGCGGTCGACGGGGCGCGCGAAGGTGTGGGTGCCGAGGTCGAGGAAGCCCTGGCGGCCCGCGCCCCGCAGGCTGCCCGCCCGTTGTGCCGGCTCGCCGTCGCGGGGTGTCGCCAGCCGTGCGGCGCCCCCGGCGACCTGGACGCGGACCGCGCTGCCCGCGAGCTCGGGGTCCCAGCGCTGCGCGTCGGTCCCCGGGGTCACCGGCCCGGGGGTCGGCGAGGGCGCGCCGATGGCGGCGGCGCCGGTGGCGAGGAGCAGGACCGACGCCACGGCGACCACCCACAGGACGATCGAGGTGGACGCGGGGCGGCGCCGACGCGGGGTGCGCATGTCCGCAGCAACCCCCGCCGGACGGTGGCCGATGCGTCCCCACGCGCCTCTCCAACCACACGGGCGTCACTCGACCCGGTGCATCGACGCTCGATCGGCGCGCCTGCTGGCGGGGTGACGATCGCCGTGGGTGCGCGGACCGTGGCGGTCGGGGGTGTCGACGACGGTGTGGTGGGAGCGTGACGCCCGTCCGTTCGCCCGGCCGGGACGCCGCCCGCTGATTACGCTCGCCCGCCGTGACCCCGTCGACGGTGCAGGCCCGCGTGGTCGTCGACGAGTGGGTCCGCGGCGGGGTCCGTGACGTGGTCGCGTGCCCCGGGTCGCGCAACGCCCCGCTGCTGCTCGCGGTGCACGCCGCCGACGCCGCGGGCCGGGTGCGCCTGCACGTGCGCATCGACGAGCGCTCGGCCGGCTTCCTCGCGGTCGGGCTGGCCACGCGCTCCGGGCGCCCCGTGCCCGTCGTCGTGACCTCGGGCACGGCGGTCGCGAACCTGCACCCCGCGGTGCTGGAGGCCTCCCACGCCGGGGTGCCCCTCGTCGTCGTCAGCGCCGACCGCCCGCTCGAGCTCGTCGGGACCGGCGCGAACCAGACCGTCGACCAGGCGGGCCTCTTCGGCGGCGCGGTGCGCGCGACCGTGGTGCTGCCGCTCGCCGAGGAGCGGTCCCGGGCCGCGGACGGCTGGCGGGCCGCGGTCTGCCGCGCCCTCGACCACGCCGCAGGCACCGGGACCGCCGACCCCGGGCCGGTGCAGCTCGACGTCCCGCTGCGCGAGCCGCTGGTCGGCGGGGACGCCGACGACGACGGGCTGCCCGCCTGGGCGGCCGGACGTCCCGACGGCGGCCCGTGGACCCGGGTCGCCGCGCACACCCCGCGGGTCGGGGTGCTCGATCTCGAAGCGGCGGTCCCCACGGTCGTCGTCGCCGGCCACGGCGCCGCCGCCCCCGACGGCCTGCCCGCCGGCGTACCCGTCGTCGCCGAACCGACCTCCCCGCTGTGGGGCCGCGGGCTGCGCGCCGGGCCTCGGCTGCTCGACGCCGCGCTCGGCGGCAGCGCCCCGGAGCTGCTGCCCGAGCGCGTCGTGGTGCTCGGTCGCCCGACGCTGCACCGGCCGGTCTCGCGGCTGCTGGCCGACCCCCGGGTGGAGGTGGTGGTGGTGCCCGCCGCGTCGGCCGACGGCGCCGCGCGGCCCGGGTGGACCGACGTCGCCGGCACCGCGCGCCAGGTCGGCGCCCTGCCCCCACCGCCGGCGTGGGGCGTGGACGAGGCCTACGGCGAGCGGATGGCCGCCGCGGACGCCCGGGTCGCCGACGCCCTCGCGGCCGCCGCCGAGGAGGGCACCGGCCCCGCCCTCGCCACCGCGGTCGTGGCCGCGCTGCCGCCCGGCGCGCTGCTCGTGGTCGGCTCGTCGAGCCCGGTGCGCGACGTCTCGCTCGCCGCCCGGCCGCGCGAGGACGTCGCGGTCGTCTCGGCGCGGGGGGTCTCGGGGATCGACGGCGCGGTGTCGTTCGCGACCGGCGCGGCGCTCGCGCACGGCGGGCCCGCCTACGCCCTGCTCGGTGACCTGACGTTCCTCCACGACGCGGGCGGACTGCTGGTCGGCGCGCACGAGCCCCGCCCGGAGCTGGTGGTCGTGGTGGCCAACGACGACGGCGGCAGCGTCTTCGCCACGCTCGAGCAGGGCGCCTCGGAGCACGCCGCGGCCTTCGAGCGGGTCTTCGCCACCCCGCACGGCACCGACCTCGCCGCCCTCTGCCGCGCCCACCACGTGGAGCACGACGCGCCCCGACCGGGCGAGCTGGCGGCGGCCCTCGCGCCGACCGGGCGCCCCGGGATCCGCGTCGTCGAGGTCGTGGTCGACCGCGCCGACCGGCGGGGACTCGCCGACCGGCAGCGTGCGATCGCGGTCGATGCGCTCGGTCGCGAGCCCCGCGAACAAGATCACGACGAACGGGACGGGGCGCCGCCGATCGGTAGCATCGTCGGCGACGGCGGCTGAGCGAAGGGGCGGTTCGTGCTGGTGCTGATCGGGGTCCACGCCCTGACCGCCCTGCTCGCCCCGACCCTCGTGCGTGCCCTCGGGCGCCGCGCCTTCGTCGTGCTCGCCCTGGTCCCCGCGGCCGCCTTCGTCTGGATCCTGACCCGGTTGCCGACCGTCCTCGCCGGGGGACAGGTCGACGAGGCCTTCACCTGGATCCCCACGCTCGGGGTGGAGGTCGCGGTCCGGCTCGACGCGCTCTCGGCCACGCTCTCGCTGCTCGTCACCGGGGTCGGGGCCCTCGTCGTCCTCTACTGCGCCCGCTACTTCACCCCCTCGTCGGGCGGGCTGGGGCGCTTCGCCGGGGTCCTCGTGGGCTTCGCCGGCGCGATGCTCGCGCTCGTGTGGGCCGACGACGTCGTCGTGCTCTACGTCTGCTGGGAACTGACGACGATCTTCTCCTTCCTGCTCGTCGGGCAGGACGCCCACAAGCGGGCGAGCCGCGCCGCCGCGATGCAGGCGCTGATCGTGACCGCCGCGGGCGGGCTGACGATGCTCGTCGGGCTCGTGACCCTCGCCGAGGCGGCGGGCACCTACCGGCTCTCGGGGATCGTCGCCGCGGGCCCGCACCTCTCCGGCGCCGCCGTCACGGCCGGTGTCGTCTGCGTGCTCGTGGGGGCGCTCTCCAAGTCCGCGCTCGTGCCGTTCCACTTCTGGCTGCCCTCGGCGATGGCGGCGCCCACCCCGGTCAGCGCGTTCCTGCACGCCGCGGCGATGGTCAAGGCCGGGGTCTACCTGGTGCTGCGCCTCGCGCCGGGGTTCGCCGACGTCGGGGCGTGGCACCCGCTGATCGCGGTGCTGGCGGGGCTGACGATGCTGCTCGGCGGTGTCGTCGCCGCCCGCCAGCACGACCTCAAGCTGCTGCTCGCGCACGGCACCGTGTCCCAGCTCGGGTTCATGATCCTGCTCGCCGGCGCGGGGACCCGGGACGCGGCGCTCGCGGCGATCGGCCTCGTCGTCGCGCACGCGCTGTTCAAGTCCGCGCTCTTCCTCACCGTCGGCGTGATCGACCGCTGCGCCGGCACCCGGGACCTCCGTGAGCTCACGGGGCTGGCCCGGCGCGCCCCCGTCCTCGCCGTGGCGGGCACCCTGGCCGCCGCGTCGATGGCCGGCATCCCGCCCCTGCTCGGCTTCGTCACCAAGGAGGGCGCGTTCGAGGCGTTCCTCCACGGCGCGTACTCCCCGCCGGGGACCACGGGCCTGCCGGCCCCGGTGCTGCTCGCCGTCGTCGTCCTGGGCTCGGTGCTCACGGTCGCCTACAGCGCCCGGTTCGTCGCGGGGGCCTTCACCGGCGCGTTCGCCCGGGGCGCGGCGGCAGCGTCGTGGATCCGCCCCGGCGCGCTCTTCGTCGGGCCACCCGCGGTCCTCGCGCTCGCCTGCCTCGTCGGCGGCCCGGCGATCCCGCTGATCTCGCCGCTGCTGACCCGGTACGCCGACGGCCTCGTCGCCACCTATCCCTCGCCGCTGACGCTGAAGCTCTGGCCCGGGCCCACGCTCGCCCTGGGGCTCTCGGTCCTCGCGATCGTGCTCGGCCTGCTCGTCGCGCTGCCCCGCGTCTCGGCCCGGGTGCAGGGGCTGCGCCCGCTCGCCGCGATCCGTTCGGAGGTCACCTGGCGGGCCCTGGTGCACGCGGTGGAGACCGGCGCTCTGCGGGTCACCGCCCAGACCCAGCGCGGGTCGCTCGCGGTCGTCGTGTGCACCGTGCTCGCGGTGCTGGTCGCCGGCCCGGGCGTCGCGCTCGTGGCGACCGGGGCGCTGGGCGGGATCCGGATCGACCGCGTCGCGGACTCACCGGCGCAGCTCGTCGCCGCGGTCCTCGCCGTCGTCTCCACCGCGGCCGCCGCGCTCGCGAGGCGCCGCCTCTCGGCGGTCCTGCTCGTCGGCGGCCTCGGGTACGCGGTCGCGGTGATCTTCGCGCTGGCCGGGGCGCCGGACGTCGCGCTCACCCAGGCCCTCGTGGAGACCATGACGCTCGTCGTGGTCGTCCTCGTGCTGCGGCGCCTGCCGCCGGTGATCACCGAGCACCACTCGCCGCGCCGCCGGCTGGCGCGCCTCGCGGTCGCCGCGCCGATCGGGGTGCTCATCGCCCTGCTCGGGGCCGCCGCGCTCGGCGCGCGCACGCTGCCCGCGGTGTCGCAGGCCTTCCCCTCCGAGGCGTACGCGTTCGGCGGGGGCCAGAACGTCGTCAACGTGACCCTGGTCGACATCCGCGCGTGGGACACCATCGGCGAGCTCTCCGTCCTGCTCGCCGCTGCGACCGGGGTGGCGAGCCTGGTGTTCCTCGACCGCCGCACCGGCACCCCGCCCGGTCGGCGCCGCGGGCGGGCACCGGTGGCCCCCGGCCCCGTCGAGGGGTCGGCCTGGCTGCGCGGCCCGACCCTGGAACGGCTCGCCCGCCGGGCACGGCCGGGGCCGGCGCTGATCGAGCGCACCCTGCTGCTCGAGGTCGTGACCCGGCTCGTCTTCCCGACGATCATGGTGGTCTCGGTGTACTTCCTGTTCGCCGGCCACAACGCGCCGGGCGGCGGGTTCGCCGGCGGGCTGCTCGCCGGCCTCGCGCTGGTGGCGCGCTACGTGGCGGGCGGGCGCTACGAGCTCCGGGAGGCGGCCCCGGTCGAGGCGGGCACGCTGCTGGGGATCGGTCTGCTGTGCGCAGGCCTGTCCGGGCTCGGCGGGCTCGTCTTGGGCGGCGCAGTGCTGCAGACCGCCGCGCTCGAGGTCGACGTGCCGGTCCTCGGGCACGTCAAGCTCGTGACCTCGCTCTTCTTCGACGTGGGGGTCTACCTCATCGTCGTCGGGCTCGTCCTCGACATCCTGCGCAGCCTCGGCGCCGAGCTGGACCGCCTCGGCGACACCCCGAGCGCGCCCGCGCCACCCCCGACGCCCGTGACCACCGGACCGGAGGCGCGCCCGTGACGATCTCCTGGCTGCTGCTCGTCCTCATCGCGCTGCTCTACACCGCGGGCGTCTACCTGCTGCTCGACCGCAGCCTCACCCGCGTGCTGATCGGCGTCCTCGTGCTCGGCAACGCCACCAATCTGCTGGTGATCTCCGCGGGCGGGCCGTCCGGGGCGGCGGCGCTCGTCGGGCGCGCCCCCGAGGGCGCGATGAGCGACGCGCTCGTCCAGGCCCTCGTGCTCACCGCGATCGTCATCACCCTCGGCGTCGCGGCGTTCCTGCTGGCGATCATCCATCGGTCCTGGACCCTCGACCGCGAGGACGACCTCACCGAGGACACCGAGGACCGCTCGGTGCGCCGCCGGCTCGCGCTCGGGGAGCACGTCGACGAGGACGAGCTCGACACCACCGGCTGCGAGCAGACCTCGGACACCGACGACGACCGGGCGGGGGGCCCACCCGCGCAGCGCAGCGGAGCCGGGTCCGGAGCGTCGGCGTGAACCCCGCATCCGGGCTCGTCGAGAGCCTCCTGCCGCTGCCCGTCCTGCTGCCGCTGCTCGGCGCCGGGGCGGCCCTCGTGCTCGCCGGCCGCCCGACGGCACAGCGCGCGGTCTCGGTCGGGGTGCTGACGGTCGTCGTCGCGATCTCGGCGGTGCTGCTCGCCGGCGCGGTGGACCGCCCCCGGGTGGTCACGGTCGGGTCGTGGCCCGCGCCGCTGGGGATCACGCTCGTCGCGGACCAGCTCTCGACGGTCATGCTGTTGACGTCGATGACGGTGACGCTGCTGGTGCTGCTCTACGCGATCGGCCAGGGCACCGCCGACGACGACGCGCGCACCCCGGTCTCGATCTTCCACCCGACCTACCTGGTGCTGGCCGCGGGCGTCGCGAACGCGTTCCTCTCCGGCGACCTGTTCAACCTGTACGTGGGCTTCGAGGTCCTGCTCATGGCCAGCTACGTGCTGCTGACCCTGGGCGGGACGCGACCGCGGGTGCGGGCGGGGCTGACCTACGTCGTGGTCAACGTGCTCTCGTCGTTGATCTTCCTGATCGGGATCGCGCTGGTCTACGCCGCGGTGGGCACGCTGAACCTCGCCCAGATCTCGGTGCGCATGGCGTCGGTCCCGCCGGGCACGCAGCTCACGATCCACCTCGTGCTGCTGACCGCGTTCGGGATCAAGGCGGCGGTGTTCCCGCTCTCGGCGTGGCTGCCGGACTCCTACCCGACGGCGGCCGCCCCGGTCACCGCCGTGTTCGCCGGCCTGCTCACCAAGGTCGGCGTCTACTCGATCATCCGCACGCAGACGCTGCTCTTCCCCGGTGACACCCTGACCCGCGACATCCTCATGATCGCCGCCCTGGCGACGATGGTGGTCGGGGCGCTCGGCGCCGTCGCCCAGGAGGACATCAAGCGGATCCTGTCGTTCACGCTGGTCAGCCACATCGGCTACATGATCTTCGGAGTGGCGCTGGCGACCCCGGCGGGCGTGGGCGCGGCGATCTTCTACGTCGTCCACCACATCACGGTGCAGGCGACGCTGTTCTGCGTCGCCGGGCTGATCGAGCGGGTCGGCGGGTCCACCTCGACGACCCGGCTGGCCGGGCTCGCGGCCGCGTCGCCGGTGCTCGCGGTCCTGTACTTCGTCCCGGCGATGAACCTCGGCGGCATCCCACCGCTGTCGGGCTTCGTCGGGAAGCTCGGGCTCGTCGAGGCGGGCGTGCAGGACGGCTCGGTGCTGGCGTGGCTGCTCGTCGGCGGCTCGGTGCTCACCAGCCTGCTCACGCTCTACGTCATGGCCAAGGTGTGGGTGCTGGCGTTCTGGCGGCCCGCCGAGCAGCTCCCCGCCGCGCAACCCGACGACGCCGAGCAGCCCGACGACCGGCGCTACCCCGTGCTCATCGGCGCCGGGCGCCCGCGCGACGGGCGGGGCGCGGCGTCGTACTCCGGGGAGCTCCTCGGGACCCCGTCGCCGCGCGCGGGCGGACAGGGGCGCGCCCGGGTGGCGCTCCCGGCGCTGATGACGGGCGCGACGGTGGCGCTGGTGACGGTGGGGGTCGCGCTCACCGTGGTGGCGGGCCCCCTCTACTCGCTGACCGACCGGGCGGCGGCCGACCTCACCGCGCGCACCCCGTACATCTCCGCGGTGTTCGCGCAGTCCGTCGACACCCGGGTCGCCCGGTGACCGCCGCGAGCTGGTGGCGCCGGCCGCGGCTGCTGCGGGTGGCGTGGCTGACGCTGGTGTGGGTCCTGCTCTGGGGCACGTTCTCCTGGGCCGACCTGCTCGGCGGGGTCGTGGTGGCCGTCGCGGTGCTGGTGGCCTTCCCGCTGCCCGCGGTGTCCTCGCACGGTGGCCTGCGCCCGCTGGGGCTGCTGCGCGTGGTGCTCGACGTGGCGCGCGACCTCGCCGTCTCGAGCGTGCAGGTGGCGTGGCAGTCGGTGCGCCCCGGGCCGCCGCCGCGCAGCTCGATCGTCGCGGTGACCGTCCCCGACGACTCGGAGATGCTCATGGCCCTGCTCGTCGAGTGCCTCTCGTTGGTGCCGGGCAGCGTCGTGGTCGAGGCCTCCGCGGCGGAGCGGACGCTGTGGGCGCACGTGCTCGGCGCCGACGACGAGGCGGGGATCGCGCGCTTCCGGCGGCAGGTCGACCGGCTGGTCACCGACCTCGTGGCCGCGGGCGTGCACCGGGTGCGCGTCGAGCCGGACCGCGCGGCCCGCGTCGGCGCGGGCACCGACCCGCGCGACGACCCCGACACGACCGACGACACGGCCGACGTCGCGGGGGAGCCGTGAGCACCGCTGCCGTCCTGCTCACCGTCGCGCTGGGCCTGCTCGGCCTGAGCCTGCTGCTGGTGACGGTGCGCTTCGTGCGCGGCCCGTCGTCGCTGGACCGGCTGGTGTCCCTCGACGCGATCGTGGCCGTGGTCATGTGCGCGCTGATGGCCCACGTGGCCCTGACCCGCGACTCGGCGACCGTGCCCGCCGTCGTCGCGGTCAGCCTCGTCGGGTTCCTCGGGTCGTCGACCGTGGCGCGGTTCGTGGGGCGCCGCGGCGAGGGCGGGAGCGACGGGGAGGAGGACCCGTGACCGCGCTGGAGTCCGTGCTCGACGTGGTCGGCGCCGTGCTGGTGGTGCTCGGGGCGCTCCTCGCGCTGGCCGCCGCGATCGGGCTGCTGCGCCTGCCCGACGTCCTCTCCCGGATGCACGCGGCGACCAAGCCGCAGACCGCCGGCCTGGTCCTCGTGGTGATCGGCACCGCGCTGCTGCTACGGACCAGCGTCGACGTGTGGATGCTCCTGCTCGTCGGGGCCTTCCAGCTGGTCACCGCGCCGGTCACGGCCCACCTGGTCGGGCGGCTCGCGTACCGCCGGGGCGGGGTGCGCCCCGACGTCCTGCACCGCGACGACCTCGCCGACCGCCCGGAGCGCCCGGCCCCGGATCACCCTCGGTGACGCGGCGGGCGGCGCCCCCGACGCGGCGTGCGCGCGACCGCGGTGAGCTGCCCGTGAGGGTCCGCGTGGTCGTCGGGACGGCGTCGGCCGCTCGCCCCGCAGGGTCACCCGACCAGCGCACGGACCCGGTCCCGGGAGGGGTCCCCCGTCCGGTCTCACTACTCTGGACGGCGTGACGGATCTGCGCGCGCTGCTCACCGAGCGCGCCCGCGCGGCTCGACGCGGCTCCGGAGAGGCGCTGCGTGCCATCGGGATGGTGCTCGCCCCCGTGGCCCGCCGGGCCCCCGAGATCGTCGTCGGCCTCGGCGTGGTGCTGAGCGTCCTCGCCGCCCTCGTGCTGGTCGGGGCGGCGCGCAACGACGCGTCCATCACCGCCGACCGCGGCGTCGCCGTCGCCGAGGTGCTCGAGGGCTCCGACGCCCAGCACACCTTCATCCGCTACACCGCCTCCGACGGCGCCGTGCTCAGCCCGGACACCGGGGTGCTCTACCCGCGGGGCCTGGAGCCGGGCAACTACGTCCTCGTCGAGTACGACCGCGGCAAGCCCGAGCTGGTGCGCGTCGCCGGCCGGGACTGGACCGAGGGGCTCGCGCCGGTCGCGCTCGGGATCGCGGGCCTGTGGGTCGTGCTCGGTCCGCTGGCCTGGTACCTCGCGCGGCGCCGCCGCGCCGGGGAGGCCGAGGACGCGGCCGCCACGACTCCCGACCCGACGACGCCGCCCGACGAGGCCCCGCCCGAGGGGACCGACGAGCCGACCCACCGCGAACCGGTCGGGGCCGCACGGTGACGGCCGGCCCGGCCGAGCGTGGCTCGCGCGCCGGGCTCGATCGCGACCCCTCCGCGGTCGCCCGGATGTTCGACGGCGTCGCGGCCCGCTACGACGTCACCAACACCGTGCTCTCCTTCGGGCGCGACCGCGCGTGGCGTCGCGCCACCCGGGACGCGCTGGCCCTCGGCCCCGACGACGTCGTGCTCGACATCGCCGCGGGCACCGGTGTCTCGACCGTCGAGCTGGCCCGCTCCGGCGCGACCTGCCTCGCCGCCGACTTCTCCCTCGGGATGCTGCGCACCGGCCGCGCCCGCCACGCCGGCGAGGTGCCCTACCTCGCCGCCGACGCGATGAGCCTGCCGCTGCCCGACGCGTCGGTGGATGCCGTCGTCATGTCGTTCGGCCTGCGCAACGTCGTCGACCCGGACGCGGCGCTCGCCGAGTTCGCCCGCGTGACGCGCCCCGGCGGCCGGCTCGCGATCTGCGAGTTCTCCACGCCGACGTGGACGCCGTTCCGCCTCGTCTACACCGACTACCTGATGCGGGCCCTCCCGCGGGTGGCCCGGGCGGTGAGCTCCAACCCGGACGCCTACGTCTACCTCGCGGAGTCGATCCGGGCGTGGCCCGACCAGCCCGCCCTCGCCCGGCGCATCGCCGCAGCCGGCTGGGGCGCGGTCAGCTGGCGGGACCTCACCGGCGGCGTCGTCGCGCTGCACACCGCCGTCCGCTGACCCGGAACCGGAGGACGTTCCCCGTCCCGCCGGGATCGAACCGGGATTCCATCGAGCGTGTCGCACGCGACATGCCTAGACTGTGCGCGCCCGGAGCTAGTGAACGAATTCACAAGGAGCCACGGTGTCCGCTCACCACCACGAGCGCACCCGGCAGACCGTCGGGGGCGAGGGTGCCTCCGCCGACGTCATCGTCGTCGGCGCCGGTCCGGCGGGCTCCACCGCGGCCACCTACCTCGCCCGGGCGGGCCTCGACGTGCTCGTGCTCGAGAAGTCCTCGTTCCCCCGCGAGAAGGTGTGCGGGGACGGCCTGACCCCGCGGGCCGTCAAGCAGCTCATCGACCTCGGGATCGACACCCGGGAAGAGGCCGGCTGGCTGCACAACAAGGGCCTGCGGGTGCTCGGCGGCGGGCTCTCGATCGAGCTGCCCTGGCCCGAGCTCACGAGCTTCCCGCCCTACGGGCTCGTCCGCCCCCGCCGCGACTTCGACCAGATGCTGGCCGACCACGCCCGGGCCGCGGGCGCGCGCATCGAGGAGCGGGTCGCGGTCTCCGGGGCCGTCACCGACGAGCGCACCGGCCGCGTCGTCGGCGTCGAGGCGCGTCGCGGCCCGGATCGCGAGCCGGCCACCTACACCGCGCCGCTCGTCGTCGCGTGCGACGGGGTCGGGGCGCGCACCGCGCTCTCCCGCGGGATCGGCAAGCGCGACGACCGCCCGCTCGGTGTCGCGGTCCGGCGCTACTACACCAGCCCGCGCAGCCGTGACGACTTCCTCGAGACCCACCTGGAGCTGTGGGACCGTTCCGGGGAGACGAAGCGGAGCGGAGCTCGACCGGGGAAAGCGGC